>NZ_CP099464.1:0-1937500 GCF_024584745.1 Dolichospermum heterosporum TAC447
TTTCGCCGTTGTCATAGCGATCTGATAAATTCAGAAACATATCCGCCATGACTCGCCAAAATTGACCTAATCCAGTATAATAAGCAGAGACTCGTAACTGTTCTATCAAGAATTCGGGAAACAGTTCATTGAGTCCCCAAATGAGGGGATTATATTTAAATTTAGCAGCAATAACAGCTTTAGCTCTATCGTGAAATTCTTGAGTATCTAAGTAGGTATCTAAACCACCACCACCATGCCACATCATGGTTTTCATACAATATTCAGCATATTCAAAATTAATCCGATCATGCCATAAATGGCGGAATAATTTGGCAACAGAAATATCGCCATCAAAATATTTAAAGAAGGGAAAAAATACTAAAAATTGATGTTCAGCAATGTAAATAAGATTTTTAGAATAGGCATCTAAAACTACACCATAACTTTTGAGAATACCAACAACTTCTAGAACGTTTTCGGGACTATCTTTCAGTAATGCTCCACCAGTTTGTAAGCGTTGAATATATTCAGCTAGAGGGTTGTAAGTGGGGCTGTTTTTAGTCGTTACCATTAGTGTTTCTCCAGAAAGTATAAGGAAGGATTGAAGGGTAAGTCATAATTAAATTTAAACTAAAAATAGAAGTTAATTAGTAAATAATATCTAATGTTATAGGTATGTCTGAAAAAATTTCCCTTAATTTAACACGCATTTTACTACCGTCTAAACGACTAGATGTGGCTTGGCATATATCAGTATGAGAAATATCATTTTTATTACCTGTATCATAAACACAAAAAGCTTTTAGATTATCATTAGTTTTTATTGCTCTAACGTCGTGACAAGTTGCATAAATAACACCCTGAAAACTTCTATCTTTACCTCGTTCCTCATCTAACTTTAGCTTGTATTGAACTTTTTTATTTAATTCTTCTCTTGAGGAATAGGTTTTACGATTTACTGACATACCTTTATCTTGAGCATCAGTAAAGGCAAATGTGTTTACTCTTCCAGTTTGTTCATCTATATGAATTGGTGAATAAATTTGCCTCACTAATATTTCATTATTTTCTACAATGCCTGGAGAAAATTGACTAACTGATACATTTTCACAATTACATTGAGGGTCGTTTTGCTGGGCGAACTTACATCTATTAGATGTAACAGTATAAATCTCTGAACAACTCATAGAAAATTAAATTTTGGCGATTAAATTAATTAAGTTTCTGGGAAATTCAGTTTCTTTTTTAAGAGACACAGATTCTTCTCCAATTTCTAAATTACCATCTTTACCATAGTACCAAAATGTTCCATCACCTTCAAAACATATCTCAATATAGATACTGTCTTTTTCCCAATATAAACCAACTATCCCCGTACCACTTACCATTGGTTTAGGTAATGATATGTTATAATCATTCAAACGTTTAACTACAGAAATAGTTTCTTCAATTGTTTTTGATTTAGGCGCAATTCCTTCATAACTATCCCAATCATCAGGTAAAGAAAGATAATTACGTATTTTTGTAACTAATTGAACTAATTTTTGTAATTTGTTATGTCTGCTTTCCTCTTTTTCAAAAGCAACTACTTTATAGGAGTATTGATTTGTTTGCCATTGCTTAATATGAATGGGAGGATTTGGAATTTTAGTTTTATACAAGAATTCATAATTATCTCTTTTGCTGTTTTCTTGAATAAAAGAAGATATTTCACTTTCCAACTTTATGGTTAACATTTTTATTCTCCGTCACTTTCTTTTAAAGTTAAATTTGCCAGTGTCTTAATAATTTCCTCTTTATGACTATCTATAGTATTAATAATTCCCTTTTCGTCAGTTTTAACTTGTGTTAAAAATCTAGCACATAATTTCAGTAAAGTAAGTGTTGGAATGGCTATCTGTACTTTTAATTCTTCTTCAGTTTCCTTTTGTCCATTATTTTCTGAAATATCTACTACAGAGTAAAAACTAAGTTTACTTATAGTTGGTCCAACCATAAGTCCCGCTCCATCAGCATATATTTCTAAGTTATCCGCTTTCATATAGAATACCCTTTAATTTTATTGAACAGGACTGCGTAATTTATGCAAATTCATTCACTTTTTTGATTATATCATATCAGAAACTTGTTGTTCAGATATATACTTTCATTGATAATTAGAGATTGGGATTAAGACATAGGGTGAGTTTTCCCAGTCTCCAATATCCATCGCTTAACTTTTGATTTTAGCTTTATCCAAAGACACGTTAGCTATTACATGATGATTATTCATTTTTACCATGGTGGTAATTGTGGCTTGGGTATAATAGACTAACCAATTGGGTTGAATACCAAAAATAACGATAGTTACGGCTAAAATGATGGCAGGGATGCGATCGCTCCAATACACACGAGGTAAGTTGGTAACTGCTGCTGATAACCGCCCAAAAAAGGCACGATTTAAGAGAATTAGGAAGTAAACCGCAGTTAAACCATTTCCGAGCATGGCTAATAATGTTTGTAACGGAAAAACTGCAAAACTGCCCCGAAAAACAATAAATTCGGAAATAAATCCCACCATTCCCGGTACACCAGCACTAGCCATGACGGCAAAAATCATTAAGCTACCAATCACTGGTAAACCTCGTTCTGGGTTAAGTAGTCCCCGAATGACATTTAAATCCCGACTACCAGCTTTTTTATAGACAACTCCCACCAACAGGAATAACATGGCGGATATTAACCCATGACTAATCATTTGCATGACTGCACCCAAGACGCTGAGGGGTGTGGATGCGGCGGCTGCTAATAAGACATAGCCCATGTGACCGATGGAACTATAGGCTACCATTTTTTTCATGTCCGTTTGGGCGATCGCACAAGATGCCCCAAACAAAACACTAACTACTGCCCATGTGGCTAACCAAGGTGCTAAATAAGCCCAAGCATCTGGTAACAAATTCATCCCAAATCGCAGTAAGCCATAAGTCCCTAATTTTAATAATATCCCCGCCAATAGCACAGATATGGGTGTAGAGGCTTCAACGTGGGCATCTGGTAGCCAAGTATGGAAGGGAACGAGGGGAATTTTAATGCCAAATCCTACCAAAATTCCGGCAAGGAGTAAAATTTGCGTTGCTAAGGGTAGAGATTGGGCATTTAAGGTTGCTAGTCCAAAACTGGGAGAACCACTCAACCAAACCATCCCCAGGAAACTGGCTAAAATGACGATTCCTGAAAAAGCTGTATAAATCAGAAATTTTGTGGCTGCATAACCCCGTTTTTCTCCCCCCCAAATCGCAATTAGCAAATATAGGGGTATTAGTTCCAATTCATAAAACAGGAAGAATAATAATAAATCCTGTGCTAAAAATGCCCCTGTCACCCCGGCACTTAATAGCAAAACTAGAGAGTAATAAAATCTCGGACGCTGTTGAGATTCATCGCTGCTATAAATTGCAATGCAATTCAATAATCCATTTAAGATTAATAAGGGTAGTGACAGACCATCTATCCCCAGATTGTAATTTAAGCCAATAGCATCTATCCAAGGTAAGGATTCAGCAAACTGCTGACCAATTTCTCCGGGATTAAACTGAATTCCCAGGAAAATACTCCATAAGAAAATAATCACGCTAAAGACGAAAGCTATGATTCGCGCTAATTTACCAGAGATGGTAAAAGGATAGAAACCAATAAAAGCCGCACCAATTAACGGCAGTAAAATCAATGTACTGAGCATGAAAGTTAGGGAATAGAGGGTGGGGGGGGAATAGAGGGTGGGGAAGTGGGGGGGGTGGGGGAGGTGGGGGAAGAATATTACCCATTACCCATTACCCATTACCTAAAAAGGTAATTTCTCGAATAAACCTAATGACAGACTAATGAGGAAACCAAGAATGCTAATAACGACAAGGATTGTTAGCATATAGCCTTGAGATTGACCAGAAATACTGTATTTTAAACTTTGTCCGCTAAAAATTGCAGCAAAGCCGACTAAGTTCACTAGACCATCTACCAAAAAGCGATCGCTCCACGCGGATATCCTCGATAACAGCGCCACAGCACTTACAATCGTTAAGCGATAAATGCGGTCTATGTAAAAATCATAGCCTAATAAATCCTGTAAAACTCTCCAGACCAATATTCTCGATCTTGACCAAGCCTTGTGCAGATAAATTGTTGCGCCAATAGTTACCCCAGCAATGGTAGAAGCTAGTAAAGATCCCACTACATACCAATCTAGGCTTTCCCAGCTAGGTAATAAATACCATTGCTGTAGCATCAGGGGTAATAATAGCGTCAGGATAGTTAAAGTTACCATTGGTAATGCCATTGGCCAGGCAACTTCTGGAGCGCGACGGGTTTTTGGTTGGGGTTGTCCCCAAAAAACTAACCGGAATACCCTAGTTAAATTCAAAGCCGTTAAGCCGTTAACTAAGATTAAAACCACAATTACCCAAGGGCTAATTTTTACTAAGCCGTCAGCCCAAGCTAACATTGCCCAAAAACTGCCCAAGGGTAGTAGTGTCACCATACCTGCCGAACCGACTATAAAAGCTGTGGTAGTAGCTGGCATTTTTGACCACAAACCCCCCATTTCCGTTAAATCTTGGGTTTGGGTAGTGTAGATAACTGAACCAGAACTCATGAATAATAAGGCTTTGGCAATAGCATGACTCAGGAGTAACATTAACGCCACTCCACCTTGTTCCAAGCCTACCGCCAAAAATACTAATCCCATGTAAGCACTAGTGGAATGGGAGAGCGATCGCTTAATATCAATTTGGGCTAGAGATACCAATGTCGCCCCCACCGCTGTCATTATCCCCACAACCACCAAAGTATTTAAGGCAATAGGGGACAAATATAATAATGGTTGGACTTTGTAGAGGAAATAAGCACCCCCAGCTACCACCAACGAATTTCGCATCACCGAAGCCGGGTTGGGTCCCTCCATTGCCTCATCTAACCACAAATGCAGGGGAAATTGAGCGCACTTACCAGCAGGACCGGCAATTAAACCCAAACAGAGCAAGGTTGATGTCACAGGGTTTAAATCAGCGGTTTGCGCCCACTCATACAAATCCGAAAAGTTTAAGCTACCCGCTAAAGTAGAAAGAGTTACTACAGCCATTAGCAGCAACAAATCACCTACCCGCTTTGTTAAGAATGCATCTCGCGCCGCCGTCACTACCAAGGGTTGAGCATACCAAAATCCCACCAGTAAATAAGTCGAAAGGGTGAGAACTTCCAGCAAAGCATAGCTGAGAAACAAAGAATCACTAATTGCTAAACCACTCAGAGCAGCTTCAAAAAATCCGACTAGACCAAAAAATCTGGCTAAAGACCAATCTTTTTCCATGTAGCCTAGTGCGTAAATTTGCGCCAATAGACTTAATCCAGTAATTAAAACTGTCGCCCCAACACTGACTACGGAAATTTCCAAAGCAAAAGATAATTGAAAATCAGCAGCTTGAAACCAAGTAATTACTAAACTTTCCTGTTCTCGACTCCAGATATCTTTAAATACTAATAAACTATGGACAAAACCTAAGATGGTAGTCAATAAATTCAAGTAAGCCGCAGGTCTAGGTCCCGTACGCTGGATGATTCCTATACTCCAAGGCAAAGTCACAATTGCCCCGAGTAAACTATAAAGAGGCACAAAGCAACTCGTTAAAAATAGAAACTCATTCATCTAATATTTTCCTTAACAACTCAGTTCCGATTCTCTTAAGCAGCCTTTAAATAATCATTTGCTCAAAAAGCAATATCTTTGCGAAAATCTATGTTTTCTTAACTTTTTTTAGCTCAATATGCCTAAGCACATTTACTTTAGATTAGCCTATTATTGAGCCATTAAATATAATTTAACATCTTAGATATTCTAATAATTTTTGAACAACATTTTTTATTTTTCTGCTTTTTTTAAATTTGTTTTTTAAGTACGCTGGTAAAATTTGCAGATTTTTACCCACTGTTTATAGCCATAGCGAATTATAGGAAAGATATAGCCGTTAGCCTGTCCGTCCCATATATAGCACTCACCAATCCTCCTCATCAAAGAATTAGCTTGGGCTATGAACTATAGTAATTCTCAAAGTGATAAAGAAATTATAAAGCATAAGTTGTCACTCTAGGGATCAGTGAATTTTAATCTCATAAAAGACCGTATGAACTTTTGTTAACTTTTTTTAATATATTTTATTACAAACTATTATAGTAATTTATGTTGCCAGGGATGCCAAGGTTTCCTATGCTTAAATGTGGCAGTATTTTCGGATCAGGATGAGCATCCCCGTCCAAAATTTCCACCCATAGTTCTAATTCGATTAAATTTTGAGGAGTTCTGCGATGCCAATTGCAGTTGGAATGATTGAAACTAAAGGCTTTCCCGCAGTAGTAGAAGCTGCTGACGCAATGGTGAAGGCTGCCCGTGTGACTTTAGTAGGATATGAAAAAATTGGTAGCGCTCGCGTTACAGTTATTGTGAGAGGGGATGTTTCTGAAGTTCAAGCTTCAGTAGCAGCCGGCATTGAAGCAGCTAAAAGAGTCAACGGTGGTGAAGTGGTATCTACCCACATCATTGCTCGTCCTCATGAAAACCTAGAATATGTCTTGCCAATTCGTTATACAGAAGCTGTAGAACAGTTCCGGGCTTAGTCTAATTACTGTTTAAACGAAAAACATTAACAGGACTGCTTGCTTGAGTTTAAATCTGGTACAAGTAAAAATTTAATTTAAGGACAAAAACAAATGTCAATTGCAGTAGGAATGGTAGAGACTCTAGGCTTTCCAGCCGTAGTAGAAGCTGCTGATGCGATGGTAAAAGCTGCTCGTGTTACCTTGGTTGGTTATGAAAAAATCGGTAGTGGTCGGGTAACAGTTATCGTTCGTGGTGATGTTTCCGAAGTTCAAGCTTCCGTAGGTGCTGGAGTAGAATCAGTTAAGCGCGTTAACGGTGGACAAGTGCTATCTACCCACATTATTGCTCGTCCCCACGAAAACTTGGAATATGTCCTCCCCATTCGTTATACCGAAGATGTAGAACAATTCCGGGAAGGTGTTAACACAATCCGCCCTTTCGGTAGAAGACCATAATTAATAATGCAAATTGCCAGAGTTCGTGGCACAGTAACCAGCACCCAAAAAGATCCCAGTCTGCGGGGTGTGAAGCTACTAATGTTGCAATTAATAGATGAAAATGGCAATCTCCTGCCAGTATACGAGGTAGCCGCCGATAACAGTGTAGGGGCAGGAGTAGATGAGTGGGTACTTGTCAGTCGTGGCAGTGCTGCTCGTCAATTATCAGGTAATGAACAACGACCGTTAGACGCATCAGTAGTGGCAATTATAGACACAATTTACGTTGAAGATCGTGTAATTTACAGCAAGAAAGACCAGTATAGATAGTCAGGGAAGAGGTGACAGGTGACAGGTGACAGGTGACAGGTGACAGGTGACAGGTGACAGGTGACAGGTGACAGGTGACCACTGACAAAAAGCTTATTTCAGGAGGAATCTCGCAATGGTAGTCCGCAGCACGGCGGCACCCCCAACCCCATGGTCAAGGAGTTTAGCAGAACCAAAAATCAATGAAACTGCATTTGTCCACTCTTCTTGTAACCTGATTGGTGATGTCAATATAGGTGCAAATGTAATTGTTGCTCCGGAGACTTCGATTAGAGCCGATGAAGGGACACCTTTTTGTGTTAGTGAAAATACCAATATTCAAGATGGTGTGGTCATTCATGGGTTGGAGCAAGGCCGAGTCGTTGGTGATGATGGCAAGGAATACTCAGTATGGGTTGGGAAAAGTGCCTCCATTACCCACATGGCACTGATTCATGGACCTGCTTACGTTGGCGATAGTTGTTTTATTGGCTTTCGTTCTACGGTATTTAATGCCAGGGTGGGTGCAGGCTGCATTGTGATGATGCACGCCCTAATTCAAGATGTGGAAATTCCACCGGGTAAATACGTAGCTTCTGGATCAATAATTACGACCCAGCAGCAAGCGGATAGATTGCCAGATGTCCAAGCACAGGATCAAGAATTTGCTCACCATGTAGTAGGGATTAATCAGGCTTTACGGGCTGGTTATCACTGTGCTGCGGATAGCAAGTGTATTGCGCCGATTCGGGATGAACTTAATCTTTCCGGTGCTAAATCTTATACAAGTATTGAAGTTGAAGAGTTAGAAAGGAGTAGTGACGTGGTTAGCTATAGCTTGGGTGCAGAAACAGTAGATCAATTACGTTATCTACTAGAACAAGGATTTAAAATTGGGACAGAACACGTAGACCAAAGACGTTTCCGTACAGGTTCTTGGCAAAGTTGTCAAGCAATTGAAACTCGGTCTTTAGGTGAAGCTGTTGCGGCTGTAGAGTCTTGCTTGAGAGACCACAGCGGTGAATATGTGCGTCTATTTGGTATTGATAGCAACAGAAGACGAGTATTAGAAACAATCGTTCAACGTCCTGAAGGTGTTGTTGCTGGTACATCTAGCTTTAAAGCCCCTGCCGCTGCATCTGCTGGTAGTTACAATGGTAATGGTAACGGCAATGGTGTTGGTAGTGCCAAATTGAGTGCAGAAACTGTAGATCAAATTCGTCAACTTTTGGCTGGTGGTTTCAAAATTGGGACAGAACACGTAGATGAGCGTCGCTTCCGTACAGGTTCTTGGAACAGTTGTGAACCAATTCAATCTAATTCGCCTCAGGCAGTTGTTTCTGCTTTGGAAGAGTGTATAGAAACTCATCAGGGTGAGTATGTGCGTTTGATTGGGATTGACACTAAAGCCAAACGTCGCGTATTAGAAGCAATTATCCAAAGACCAAATGGACAAGTAGCGTCTTCTGGTAGCACAAAATCATTTACCAGTACAAGTTCTGCCACTGCAACGGCGACAGCTACTAGCACCCGGTTAACTGCGGAAATAGTAGGTCAATTGCGCCAACTATTGTCCAGTGGGGCAAAAATTGCGGTGGAACACGTAGATCAACGCCGTTTCCGCACAGGGACTTGGACAGTTGCGGGTCAAATTCAGGCTACATCTGAAAGAGAAGCGATCGCTGCTTTAGAAGGATACGTCTCTGAATACCCAAGCGAATATGTACGCTTAGTTGGGACTGACCCCAAAGCGAAACGCCGCGTATTAGAAGCAATTATCCAACGTCCGTAGAGGCAGGCGCAGGGGGGCAGGGGGCAGGGGGCAGGGAGCAGGGAGCAGGGGGCAGGGAGCAGGGGGCAGGGAGCAGGGAGCAGGGGGCAGGGAGCAGGGGGCAGGGAGCAGGGGGCAGGGGAGAAATTTTCTTCATTCTTCCTTCTTCCAAGTAACCACTGACAACTGACAACTGACAACTGACAACTGACAACTGACAACTGACGACTGACAACTGACAACCGACAACTGACAACTGACAACTGACAACTGACAACTGACAACTGACAACTGACAACTGACAACTGACAACTGACAACTGACAACTGACAACTTCCGGCTTCCGAGGTAATAAATTCCATGTCTGTATCGCTGCTACGCCTGGGCGATAGATTTGATGCTCATATTCATGGCGACGTAATTATTCATCCCAGTGCAGTAATAGCTCCTGGGGTAATTCTACAAGCAGCTACTAACAGTACAATTGTGATTGGGGCTGGAGTATGTCTGGGTATGGGATCAATTCTCCAAGTAAGTGAGGGTATTCTAGAAATAGAAGCAGGAGCAAACTTGGGAGCCGGTTTTTTGATGGTTGGTGAAGGCAAAATTGGGGCTAATGCTTGTATTGGTGCAGCCACAACGGTTTTTAACTGTTCCGTAGCGCCAGGACAAGTTATTCCCTCTGGTTCAATTTTGGGAGATACTAGTCGGCAGATTGTTGAACCGTCAGCGGTACAACCAGAATCTACTAATTCTCAACCAGAGAAACCAGAGGAATCAGCCGAACAACTTGAATCTCCTCATTCTCAACCAGAGAAATCAGAAGAACCAGAGGAACAGGAAAAAGTATTTTCCTCAACTCAACTCTCGGTTGCGGCTTTTCTGGAGTTTAAACACCAATCTACACCTGTATCTCCACCTTCACCTACACCGAAAAGCCAGTCTCCACCAGAGTCGGAAACGGCTGTGGCTAGTGATTCCACCCCCGTTGAAACTCCGCTTCCAGAGTCTACAGAAACTACTTCTGAAAGCTTAGAACCTAGCGAGTCTGATCTAGAAGCTCACAACATTTTTGGTACGCAAATCTATGGACAAGGTAGCATAAATAGGCTGCTGAGTACATTATTTCCCCATAGACAATCCTTGGGTAAGGAAAACTCTCACAATTCTTCAGGTTAAGTGTTAAGTATGAAGTGTGAACTTAAGTCCATATTGAAATGCTAGTTTTCATTCTTTTGTGATTGAAGACGCTATACGAACCTTATCCTGGGAAATTTAGATGGAAACATATAATCAAAGTGCTTTGAGTAATATTCATGCACCACGTCGCCGTGATAGCCTCAAAGACACTGCTTTAGGTTTAGTCTCGACTCTCAGTTTTCCCGCTATAGTTGGCACGGCTGACATGATGTTAAAGTCGGCTGGAGTCCACTTGGTTGGCTATGAAAAAATTGGTAGTGGTCATTGTACGGCAATTGTCCGAGGTGGCATTGCTGATGTCCGCTTGGCTGTGGAAGCTGGTGTGCAAACGGCTGAACAGTTTGGCCAGTTGGTGTCTAGTTTGGTAATTGCCCGTCCTTATCCTAATTTAGACGTAATTCTACCTATTAACCGTCTGACTCGATTTATGGGAGATGGTGGATACAGCCGTTTGAGTAATCAAGCCATTGGGTTGGTGGAAACTCGCGGGTTTCCTGCTATGGTGGGTGCTTGTGATGCTATGCTTAAAGCTGCTGATGTGCAATTAGCATCTTATGAGAAAATTGGCGCTGGTTTGTGTACGGCAATTATTCGCGGTTCAGTGGCTAATGTTGCCGTAGCAGTGGAAGCGGGAATGTTTGAAGCGGAACGCATTGGTGAGTTAAATGCAGTTATGGTGATTCCTCGTCCTTTGGATGAGTTGGAAGAAACTTTACCTGTGGCTAGTTGCTGGATGGAAGAACGTCAACCAGTTAATATACCTATTAATATTAAAGATAAAATAACAGATGTGGAAGCGATAGAGTTGCCTGATTTGGCAAAGCTGCCTGTGAGAGTTAAGGAAGAGATTTGGAATGATGAATAAGTAGGGTTTGCTGATAGCGTGGCGTTAGCCATACTTCTAGCCCTCATAGACAACTTTTCCAGCAAAGCCTACTTGTATAAAACTCATCAACCTTCATGAATTAATTGCAGCAAAGCCTCCGTTGATATCTTGCCACTCATGTCAGTACCTTCCAAGAGACTATCCGCCAAATCTCGCTTATGGTGATGTAACTCCACAATCTTATCCTCAATAGTATCCTTAGCGACCAAGCGATAAATTGTTACCGGGCGTTGTTGCCCAATCCGGTGGGCGCGGTCAGAAGCTTGATCTTCCACAGCCGGATTCCACCAAGGGTCTGTATGGATAACGTAATCAGCAGCGGTGAGATTGAGTCCTGTACCCCCTGCTTTTAAACTAATGAGAAAAACATCCCCATCTCCAGCTTGAAAGGCATCCACGCTTCTTTTCCGTTCCGCCATTGGGGTACTACCATCTAAATATTGATATTTAATCCCTTCTTTAACCAGATAATTGCGGATGATGTGCAAATGGTCAACAAACTGACTAAACACTAACGCCTTATGGCGATTTTCCAGCAGTTCACCCAGCACTTCACCAAAAAGCTGCAACTTAGAACTGGATAACTCAGTGTCAGGCATTACCAAACTAGGATTACAGCAAGCGCGACGCAGTTTCATAATTTCCGCTAACACTTGTAAATGCTTCTGTCCTGCATCTGCATTACTTTCAGTTAGTTTAGATATAGCTTGACGACGCAACGCTTCATAAAATGCTTTTTCCTCTTTACTTAATTCCACATGAAGCAGGATTTCAGTTCGAGAAGGCAATTCTGACAACACCTGATTTTTTGTGCGTCGTAATAGGAATGGTTGAATTAGTTTTTTCAGTTTATTACGTGCTTGTTTATCTTGATATCTCTCAATGGGATTTGCAAAGCGTTGATTAAAGCTTTCAAAAGAACCCAATAATCCAGGATTAATAAACCGGAATAAATTCCACAACTCACCCAGATGATTTTCAATGGGAGTTCCTGTTGTCAAAAGTTTAAAATTAGCTTTCAGGTTCATAGCTGCTTGGGAACGTTTAGTAGCCATATTTTTAATTGATTGGGCTTCATCCAATACAATCGTTTGCCACTGCACTTGAGCAAGCATCTGAGATACTTCTTCCTGCTGTAATAAACCATAACTAGATACCAACATATCCAATGGTTGTAACCCATCCAATAATTTTTGGCGGTTAGCGCCAGAAAATTGCATAATATTCAGAGTTGGGGCGAATTTCTGCGCTTCACTCACCCAATTCATACAGACGGAAGTGGGGGCAATAATTAAAGTTGGTCCTGCATGGGCATTTCTAAGAATGACTGCTAATGCTTGCACGGTTTTACCCAATCCCATTTGGTCGGCTAAACAAGCGCCCACACCCCAATGTGCTAAACGTGCTAACCAGCAGAAACCATCCATTTGATAGTCCCGTAATTCGGCTTGAAACGTAGACGGGAGTTCTGGTTGCAGGTCTTGCACTTCCTTGAGTTTCTGAATATGTTCTTTCCAGTGTTTATCTGCTTTTAGCTTACCTACCTCATCCACAAAATCCTCTAATCCTAATGTGGCTAGGGGGTGAAAACGCATCCCTTTACCATGTTTTTCGGAAAACATCCGTAATTCGTCGAGACGCTTGCGAAAAGCTTGGGTTAAAGCCAAAAATTGACCATCACCCAGGGGAATAAATCGGCTGGGGGTTTTCTCTAAGAGTGCGAGGAGTTGCTGCATATCTAGCACCAGGTCGTCATTTAATTTCAATTCACCGGTGGCTGCAAACCAATCTTGTTGACGTTGAATTGATAAATTAAAGTCTTTCAAATCTGCATTGTGACTAACCCGCAGTTTTTCCCCTTCTGGCCAAGCCATAACAACGCTGTTTCCCAGTGTTTGCAATTCTAGTAGCAGTTCTAAACAGTCCTCTGCTTCTTCTATTGTCCATTCACCATCTTGTTCTTCAATTCGCGTTAAGGTGGGACAGGCTGCTATAGCGGCTTTAGCTAGTTGTTTCTCTTCTGCTAGATTACGTTTAGTTTGCAGACGTTTACCTTCAATTTCGGCAATGACTGTTTCACCACCTGCACCGGGACGGAAGTATGGTCCACCTTGGGTAAAGGGACGGGATAATAGGGTGATTTTCAAGCCCGAATTGGCGGGTAAAAGGTGAATATGGGGTAAGGTTTGGGCGGGGACTTCTTCTGCATTTTCTAGTCCACCACCGATGTCAGAATGGACGGTAACGATACCAGAGACGGCATTAATGGCTGCTAAAACTTGCTTTTCGGCGATCGCAGGAACATTTAATTTGTTATCTTTACCAATAATCTCGGCAATGCGTCTGTGTTCGGCTTTAATTTCAATAACTTTGATGCGGGTTGGGGTTTCTTTAATATGCAGAATATTCTGGGATTCTGGTAATTTGGGCGAAAATTCCAAGGTGAGACGACCTTGTTTTTCTTTTTTCACCAGTAGTTCTGGTTCTCCCTTGACAATTTCTACCCGGATATTAGGGGTATCTTCCCAAAAAACTACTGGGTGTCCAATTAAAGCTAAGATGGCTTTTTCGTTGAACATATAGTCAACTTTGCCATAATAGCCCTCGCTATATGTCTGAATACAACCACAGACACGCATATCTTGGGATGTGGCGTAATCAAAATCCGCTAATTCGCTGCTAAGACGTTTAAGGGCTATGGGACGACCTTTACTCCATTCTCCTTTAGCATTAACTTTTTGTTCCTTTGGTTGCAAGACACATCTGCTGGGATAGAAGGTAATGAACCATGCTAAACGCAGTTCTGATTCTGGTTTGCCAGGGGTTTGTGGTTGTTTCTGGATATTTGCGAGGGCATTGAGGCACATTTCCCAATCTGTTTGGGGTTGGATTACATCTACTATGGTTTGAATGCCGCTATCTTCTCTTAGTGCTGCTGCTTGTTGTTTATAGTTGCTGCTGGGTTTGAGTCGGGATAGGAGTTCCGCGCTTTCCATTGCCAACCAATGATGACAGGATGCGAGCGATCGCCTATATAATGGTTCTAGTATGTCAGGTAATCTTTTCTTAGCACTCTCAGCATCCATCCAATAAAGGCACAAAGAACAAAACAATGTTTGTAAGCTATTTTCTTCTTCCACCGAAGCAATATAGGCACTTACTACAAGTTCTTTTTGAGTAATATCACCTCGCTGAACTTGCAATACCATTTTCAGTCTGGCATAAACAAATGTCAGCCAATGATCTGATTCACGGGACATTAATGTGGCATACTCTTCTGCTTCTTTAAGGCGTTCTGCTGAACCATCTTTTAACAATGCTAGGATAAAAAATAAGCCGCCCATTGTATTAAAATATATTGAGCGTTTGCCTGTGGCTTTTTTTATAGCTTTGAGGGCATCTGTATAATATTTAATGGCTTGTTCATTTTCACCTCGAAGAAAATTCAACCAACCCCAATAAGTAGCGGTGTTATGTTGATATTTCTCTGATATCCGTTCTAAACTATCCTGTGCTTCTTCAGTATCACCCCGTAACAAGAATTGTTCTGTCAAAACCAGATTTAGATAATCTGAAGCATATTTTTCAGATTCACAACATTCTTCATCCAGCATCATAAACGCATCTTCGCAGTCAGCTAATTTTAATGCTGAATTGAAGAGGATGCTAGATATACCACGTTCATATAATTCTTGTGGTAAGGTCTTAAACCAATTTTCGTCAAATGGGTTATTGCATATCTGTTCAAAAATATTTTCTATGACTATTTTTTCTGTATGATTACTGTAATTTTGGTAATCTTCAATTTGCTTATTAATAAAATTAAGGTCTTGGCGGTAAAAACCAATGCGGATTTCTCTGATACACTGGACCAGACTGCGGAACATCCGCGAATTCTTGTTCCAGTGATTACTTACAGGTAGTTTTTCCTCTACGGCTTTAACTAATATCTCAAATTTTCCCGTTTCTATTGCATGACGAGTAGCAATTTCCGTGAGTAAGGGATGGCATTCAGAACCTGATTTGTTTTCCTTGACTAGCAAACCTGCTATTACCAATTTTTCAATTTGGTAATTGAGGGTTGTAGTAGTCCAAGGTCTATTCTTTTCGTCTAAGGCAGCAGTTTGCGAAAGACAACTGAGGAGTGAACTTTTGTCTATCGGTGCATAAATTATCGAAAACAATTGGATAATCTTTTGGATAGCAGGGGATAAATCGAAGTATTTTTTAGCGAGTTGTGTTTGTAGTTGGGTGGAATTAGGGTTAAAATCAGACATGGTACTAATAATTGACACCGTTGTTAGGTATCTGGTGTAGATGTGCAAAAGCAGTTGAGCTTTTAACTGGAATATTACCTTTTAGATTATCAGATGAATTGCTACATTTTCTCAAAGTTTGAACCATTAACCCGGTTCTGTCACTCTCAGAACACAATAATCGAATCCATCTTTTGTATACTGCAAACGGTTCATAGTTTAACCAAATATGAAACCCCTCTGGTAAACCTCTCCTTTGCACCTCTACCTCTCCCTAACCCTCTCCTAAGAGGAGAGGGAAAAGGAATAATATTTAATACTGGAGAGGCTTTGAACCTTGTTCTTTGTATAATAAAAAAGTCCAGCTTCTAGCCGTTTTGAGTATAATTACAGGATTATTTCGTTTGTATAGCCGCGTTCGTATAGCGTGGCGTAGCTATATTATGTTTACCATATCTAGTAGTTCGTCAAAGTTATTTTGACGGATAATGATCGAAAAAAACTTCTGTTCTTCCCTCCCCACCCCCCCCAACCTCCCCAACCCCCCAACCTCCCCAACCTCCCCAACCCCCCCAACCCCCCCAACCCCCCAACCTCCCCAACCCCCCCAACCCCCACCCGTCATTTTCGGGTTAACAGACTACTAGGTGCTACCCTAGCTAGTCTCAGGACAGATATAATGACAAAGAATATACATTTATATATATACTAAACTTGAGGACTTTGTATAAATAACACTTAAAAAATCCCTAGTGTTACGCGATACCAAGCTATATTTACAAATTGTTATCAGAGGAGAATCAGCTTGAATCAAGCGACGTTGCACCAGTTGAAGGTGTTTGAGGCTGCTGCCCGACATGGTAGTTTTACACGCGCTGCGGAAGAGTTGTTTTTGACTCAACCTACCATTTCCATGCAAATCAAACAGTTGACAAAATCAGTAGGTTTACCATTGTTTGAACAGGTAGGAAAGCGTTTATATTTGACGGAAGCGGGACGGGAATTATTTGCTACTTGTCGGCAAATTTTTGAGACTATGGACAAGTTTCAAATGACTATTGCGAATTTAAAAGGATTGAAGCAAGGACAATTAAGACTGGCTGTAATTACTACTGCCAAGTATATTATTCCCAGATTGTTAGGTCCTTTTTGTCAACTTTACCCTGGGATTGATATTTCTCTCCAAGTTACAAATCATGAACTGATTTTAGATCGGATGATGGGTAATTTGGATGACTTGTATATTATGAGTCAAATTCCTGATCATTTCGATGTCAATTTTCAGCCATTTCTAGAAAACCCTTTAGTAGTTCTTGCACCGGCGAATCATCCCTTAGCGAAGGAAAAAAATATTCCGATTGAACGTTTGGGAGAAGAACCGTTTATTATGCGTGAACCAGGTTCGGGAACTCGCAGTGCTGTCCAAGGTCTGTTTGAAGAACATGGGGTAAAGGTGAAGGTGAAATTGGAGTTGGGGAGTAATGAAGCGATTAAGCAAGCGATCGCTGGTGGGTTGGGTATTTCTGTATTATCCCGTCATACTTTACTCACAGACGTTGCGGAATTCAGTATTTTGGATGTCCAACACTTTCCCATTAAACGCACCTGGTATATGGTTTACCCTGCTGGTAAGCAGTTATCTATTATTGCTCATACTTATTACCAGTATCTTTTAGATGCAGCGAAAAAAATTACTGAGCAAGGTGGTTTAATATTAGATCATAGTGCGGTGGCAACCCATCTTTAGATCAAGCTACTACAGATACATAATCACTTGGCTATGTATCTAAAAATTACCAGTAGCTTGACTATAAACTTGTTTTAAAAAGGGAGAATTAATGATGCAAGTTCAAGGAATAGCTATCTCTTTAGTTTTGGGTCTTTCTTTACCCATAGTTGCAGATGTTTCCGTTCAGAGTCAGGCTGTAGCTAACTTGGCTTTTCCAGAGGGGGAATTTTTTGATGTGCAAGGACAACCACGAAATTGGCATTTAACTCTTTGGCAAGCTAAAGGTCAATATTATTATAAAAACTTAAACCTCAAAACAGGTAAAAAACTTTGTTTAATTGGTGCTAAAGCAACTGGTACTCAAGCCCGTCCTGTCTTCACTTGGACTAATGCTAAATATAAATACCGAGTTTCTTGGCAAATTGTTCAACCTGAATTGGTAAGATTAGAGGTAATAGATCCTTCAGGTAAGGTGATTTTAAATCAATTTCTAGTCCGTGAACCTGGGGAATTTGAAGATCCTAACGCCAGGAAATGTTAGAATCAATCTTCCGCAGATATTAAAGCGAATTTAATAATTAGGTGTTGCTGAACTGAAGTATGAAATTGAAAAATCAATGATTTTAAACTCTTACTCTCTGCGACTGAAGCGCCTCTGCGTGAGGTAAAATCATGCAATGCCAATAATTTTGATTAACAAGATAGTAGAATAAGGTACAGACTACAGAGAGGAAGGGAAATTGGAAGAACTCAGGGCGGTATTGGAATTAGCCACCGAAGGGGAACTACAGGACTTGACAGCTATTCTGTTTAGTCGCAAGTTTAACCCCTTAGATTATGTTCACACACCCGAACCTATTGCAGTGCAAAGCCAAGATCACCAAGCTTGGTTAGATACAATAGAAGACCGCTTTCGGTTTTTAGCGGCTGACGGTATAACAGTATTACGAGGACGCACTGATCAAGTAACTTACCGACAAGCCTTAATTCAAGTATGCAAATATTTGAAAATTCACTATTATCAAGATTTAACAACAATTGATTTAGAAGCAGAAGTTTTTTTGCATCTACTGGGAAAGGTTTGGAAAAAGCTACCAAAACAAGAAAAGCAACAATTAACTATTAATGTACAACGTCAGTTAGTAGAATCAAAACTTAAACAACCATTACCATTGTCATTGCAACGTGATCCTTTAGGATTAATATTTAAAGGTGGTAGTGCTTTGGCTGTAACTTCTGTCATCCAACCTTTTGTTCTTCAACAAATCGCCCGTCAATTTGCTATTCATTTTGCTACCTATCAAGTAGCTAAAGAAGCAGCAATTACAGGTACAGGATTAGCTACCAAACAGTTTCAAAACTATGTGGCTTTACAAATGTCCCGTCGAGGTATGACCATGAGTGCAGCCCGTTATGGTGCGGTTCGTGGTGCGTTTGCTTTGGTAGGTCCTGTGATGTGGGCTTGGTTTTTTGCTGATTTGGGTTGGAGAGCGATCGCCACAAACTATGGCAGAATTATTCCTACAGTCTTCACCCTGGCGCAAATTCGTCTTACCCGTACAGAATGTTGGGAAATAGCTTAAATAAAACTTTTTATCATCCAAACCCCCGCTTACAAACCCCTTGGCATTGGCTACAATTTGGACTAATATCTTTGCCTCTGAGTCCATTTTTGGGCGGTATCTCTATCGTTGTGGCATCATTGCTAACCTGGCGTAAACAATATCATATCATTAGCGATCGCCCAATTCACAAGGGATTTGCTATTTTGAGTATCTTACTCCTGATTACCACCGGATTCGCCTCTGGCAAACTCGATGCTGTTTTGGGTTTATTCAACTTCATCCCCTTCTTCTTCTTTTTTACCGGACTCACTCCTCTCATCCAAACACCCGCCCAATTACGACAAATTGCTTGGATCATGGTATTTGGATCTATACCTGTTTTAATCATCGGTTTTGGGCAATTATTTCTCGGTTGGAATTTCCAATTTCAGTTTTTATGGATTGTTTTTGATTGGATAGTTGCACCAGAAAAATCATTATCAGGACGCATGACTGCTAATTTCATGCACCCTAATACTTTAGCTGCTTATTTAGTAACTATTTTTATTTTGGGTTTAGGTTTATGGCTAGAAAACTACCACAAACTCAAACAAAACAATCCCCTAATTATCTTCTTGACAATTACTGTATGTACTAACTTTATCGCCTTAATTTTCACCAATTCTCGTAATGGTTGGGGAATCACTATTTTTGCCTGTTTAGCTTATGCTTTATATAAAGGTTGGCGATTAATTGTTGCGGCTGTTTTCACCATTACCAGTCTTTGTTTCTTCGCAGCTTTTGCACCTGCACCTATTGCCCAATTTTTCCGAATTTTTGTTCCCTACGGTATTTGGGCGCGATTAAATGATGATATGTTTCCTAATAGACCAGTAGGATTAATGCGGAAAACTCAATGGGATTTTGCTTGGAATCTCACTCAACAACATCCTTTAACTGGTTCAGGTTTACGCAGTTTCGGAAGACTTTATAAAACCCAAATGCAAATTGATGTTAACCATCCTCATAATTTATTTTTAATGCTGTCTGCCGAAACTGGGTTAATTACTACTTTGCTATTTTGTGGTTTACTAATTTGGATCTTAATTACAGCCAGTCAAACTCTCTGGAAATCTAAATCTATAGCACCAGAAAACAGATTAATCTTCTTTAGTTATCTTATCACCTTTAGCGGCTGGATACTATTTAATACTGTTGATGTCACCACTTTTGATATTCGGTTAAATACTCTCTCTTGGGTTTTCCTAGCTGCATTATCTGGCGTTATGTATCAATATCAATCACGTCATAAGTAGGTTAGCATTGAAAATAGTCGTTATGGCAAGGCAAAAGGCAAGAGGTAAGATTGAAGAGGGTTTGGACGATTTTACGTTTCTTTACACAGTTTGGTTTTATTGTGTTCACCTACTTATATCTATTTCACGTAGAACCAGGAGAATTATTCAACTATGAACTTAATTACCAGGATATTTTTGCAAATGTACCGTAATCGCTGTTTTCCCCAAGTCTTTGTCTTTATTTTCATGATTACTAGCTTGTTTGCTTGTAGTGTAACTGAAAATAGTACATCTGCAAATGCTAAAAATCCCCAACGGTCACAGTTAAGCCAAAATAGCTTACCTCAATCTATTTCTCAAGCAGTTCTCAGAGATGCTTCTAGAGTTTCTGGGTTAAAAATTTCTGATTTGAAAATTACTCAAGTTACATCTACTATTTTTAGTAATCCCTGTATTTTCCAATTTGGAGAAGTTTGTACAAAGGAATATAATCCTATTCCAGGCTGGACTATAATTGTACAAGTGAAAGAACAATCTTGGATTTATCATGTCAATAAATCAGGTTCACAAATTCTTTTAGACCCGAAAATTAGCAATAATCAATTACCAAAAAAAATTACTAATGGGGTTTTGAGTGATGCTTCTAAACGTTCTGGTTTAGCAATAAGTTCTCTGAAAGTTACCCAGTCAACCCAGAAAACTTTTAGCAATTCCTGTGTGTTTAATTTTGGTGAAGTCTGCGCTCAAATATTTGATCCTATTAAAGGTTGGGAAGTAATTGTTAAGGTCAAAAATCAATTCTGGACTTATCATGTAGATATAACCGGTACACGCATTGTTTTAGATCCTCAAATTACTAAAATTTAATAATCAAACACATTTTAACAAAGCTAATTTAAACTCAGCCGCAGTTTGAAAATGAATTTTTGGCTTTTCTATTAAAGCCAAATCTATCACTTCTGCTAATTTTTCAGGAATACTAATAACTCAAGTTGCTAGTTATCTCGTTGAGGCTGGTAATGGGTAATTGGTAATAAAAGTTCTGGTTTCATCCTGTTCATCCTTTAATCCTGGACATCCTGTATCCCTTACGGGAGGCGTTGGCCACTTCTGACAATTTACCTAACTAGCAACTTACATTAATATCACGTTGACGAATGGGGACAGCATCATTTCTTAGCACACAATTCCACGGTTCATTGTTTTTCTAAAAGTTTCCCTGTGGTAATGGTGAGAGTAAGGGTAGATGGCATTTTTCTAATAATTGATTATTTAAGGTTGTGGTAAATATTATACTCTGTAGGTTGGGCTAAGTGATAAGGCAACCCAGCCAATTAAATTTTCATCATGTTGGGTTTCCTTACGTCAGGATATAAGTTATTTGTATGGGATTTTGGCAAAAAAGCACTTTCTCAATTATTGGGGGTTTATTCTCATTATTATTGAGAATTTTATCAATAATGTAACGAGTTTTGGTAATTTCAGCTTGGGGGGTTGACAGTGTTCTGAGTTTTGGGTATCCTTATGTTAAGGGTGGGAAAGTGTGCGCCCATATATATAGAGTTTTCATTCATCAAGATAATTATTTCCCAAATAAATCCCAGAAGCAGGGAAATAAGAAAATAAAATTTGTTCTCATAACCAAAATACCAAAACGTTATCTTGTATCTCAGGATGAAGATGCAATTACAGTAGATGTAAAACTGGGAAAGATGGGTAAAATCAGCAGATAAATAAGTAATTAAGGAATTTCAAAATCAGAAATAATGCACACAGACACGATATTCTACCAAATCTTCCTCACTTTTCACACTCTATTATTTGAAATCCTGGGTGAACCTACAGAAAACGCCACAGATTATAAATTTACTTCTGTGGAAGTGAAAGAAAAGGCATTTCGATTTGATGGAATTTTTATGGCAGATAGTCTAGAAAAACCCATCTATTTTGTAGAAGTGCAATTTCAACCAAAACCAGATTTTTACTGGGAATTAATCGCCGAAATCAATATTTATCTCAATCAATTTAAACCTGTACAAGATTGGCAAGGGGTAGCGTTATTTGCGAAACGGAGTTTAGATGTAGGAGAATTAACAGCTTATCAACAAGAATTGATTAATAGTGGGAGAATTAAACAAATTTATTTAGATGAATTACCACCAGGTTCAATTGGTATGGGATTAATTGAGTTAATTGTCAGTCAGGAAGCACAAGCACCGGAATTAGTTAAAACCCTCATGGCAAGGACTAAGACAGAAGTTGAGAATGACAGAGAAAAACAAGGTATTATAGAATTGTTGGAGACTGTTTTATTGTCCAAATTTTCACAATTAAGCCGTCAGGAGATAGAAGCAATGTTTTTAGTGAGTGATATTAAGCAAACAAGGGTATATCAAGAAGCCAAGCAGGAAGGTAGACAAGATGGTGAGATGATCTTATTGATACGTCAGTTATCAAAAAGATTTGGAAAATTGAAAGATATTTACATCGAAAATATCAACAGTTTAAATATAGAACAACTGGAAAAGCTGGGAGAAGCATTGTTGGATTTTGCAGATATTAATGACTTGGAAACATGGTTAGAATCTGAGATAGACAAGTAAGTTTATTTAATTGTCAGAATCAGGTGGTTATCGAGCGAAGTCGAGATAATATCCAGGATTTAAGGATTTACAGGATGTTATTGGATGATTTTTGGTGGGGAGTTGGAGATTTTTATTTGTCAGAATCAGGATTTCCAGGATTTGAGGATTTACAGGATGTTATTGGATGATTTTTGGTGGGGAGTTGTGTGATTTTTATTTGTCAGAATCAGGATTTCCAGGATTTGAGGATTTACAGGATGTTATTGGATGATTTTTGGTGGGGAGTTGTGTGATTTTTATTTGTCAGAATCAGGATATTCAGGATTTGAGGATTTACAGGATGTTATTGGATGATTTTTTTTTTGAAGTTGGGGATTTTTATTTGTCTGAATCAGGATTTCCAGGATTTGAGGATTTACAGGATGTTATTGGATGATTTTTGGTGGGGAGTTGTGTGATTTTTATTTGTCAGAATCAGGATATTCAGGATTTAAAGATTTACAGGATGTTGGTTGGTGTTGAGGTTTTTTGGATGTGAGGATTTTTGTGATGTGGGAACTTTTTGGATATTATTTGTGTGATGATCAAAATTCTCAGTTAATAAACTAAGTAATTGGAAAAAAATATTTACAGTCATTGCGAGCGAAGGGAAGCAATCACAACCCTTGCGATTGCTTCATTTCACTTCGTTCCATATGGCTAACGCCACGCAACGCTTACGCAATGACAATGACATTGTGTAATTAATTCTGTCTCACTACTTATCTATTCTGCGAATAACGCTTCTAAATCTTGACGACCATTTACAATTCTGAGAATTTCCACATTATTATCAACCAATTGATAAAAAATGATGTAACCATTTAAAGGAAGTCCACGCATTCCCTGTCTTATATATTCGTAACTGCGTCCCATTTGAGGAAATAGCAGTAATTTTTCACACTTTTTTGTGAAATCTTGAAAAAGCAGTTCTCCAGTTTCAATATTTCTGTTTAAAAAATATTCAGAAATGCTATCTAAATCTCGAATTGCTAGAGGTGAAATCAAACATTGATTCATTTTTTCTCCTCACGCGCATGACGAAATTTTGCCTGTATCTGTTCAACAACTGTTTCTAAAGGAACTCCTTCCCCTCGTTCTAATTCTGCTGCGGCTTCATTAACTTTAACTCTCACGTCTTCTACCCAGTCTTCATATTCTCGTTGTTTTTCTTGTAAAAGTTGTAGAGCTTGATTAATAACGGCTTCAGCATTAGGAAATCTCCCTTGAGCTAACTGGTTTTGAATAAACTGTTCTTGTTCTGGTTTTAGGGTAATATTCATTGCTATTTCCTATAACTGATAATTTTCATTATAAACGTAATTGTCTGAATCAGGATTTCCAGGATTTGAGGATTTACAGGATGTTATTGGATGATTTTTGGTGGAGAGTTGGTGATTTTTATTTGTCTGAATCAGGATTTCCAGGATTTGAGGATTTACAGGATGTTATTGGATGATTTTTTTTTTGAAGTTGGGGATTTTTATTTGTCTGAATCAGGATTTCCAGGATTTGAGGATTTTCAGGATGTTGTTGGATGATTTTTGGTGGGGAGTTGGTGATTTTTATTTGTCTGAATCAGGATTTCCAGGATTTGAGGATTTTCAGGATGTTATTGGATGATTTTTGGTGGGGAGTTGTGTGATTTTTATTTGTCTGAATCAGGATTTCCAGGATTTGAGGATTTACAGGATGTTATTGGATGATTTTTGGTGGAGAGTTGGTGATTTTTATTTGTCTGAATCAGGATTTCCAGGATTTGAGGATTTACAGGATGTTATTGGATGATTTTTGGTGGAGAGTTGGTGATTTTTATTTGTCTGAATCAGGATTTTCAGGATTTGAGGATTTACAGGATGTTATTGGATGATTTTTGGTGGAGAGTTGGTGATTTTTATTTGTCTGAATCAGGATTTCCAGGATTTGAGGATTTTCAGGATGTTATTGGATGATTTTTTTTTTGAAGTTGGTGATTTTTATTTGTCTGAATCAGGATTTCCAGGATTTGAGGATTTTCAGGATGTTATTGGATGATTTTTTTTTTGAAGTTGGTGATTTTTATTTGTCTGAATCAGGATTTCCAGGATTTGAGGATTTACAGGATGTTATTGGATGATTTTTGGTGGGGAGTTGGTGATTTTTATTTGTCTGAATCAGGATTTCCAGGATTTGAGGATTTTCAGGATGTTATTGGATGATTTTTGGTGGGGAGTTGGTGATTTTTATTTGTCTGAATCAGGATTTCCAGGATTTGAGGATTTACAGGATGTTGTTGGATGATTTTTGGTGGGGAGTTGGTGATTTTTATTTGTCTGAATCAGGATTTCCAGGATTTGAGGATTTACAGGATGTTATTGGATGATTTTTTTTTGGAAGTTGGGGATTTTTATTTGTCTGAATCAGGATTTCCAGGATTTGAGGATTTACAGGATGTTATTGGATGATTTTTTTTTGGAAGTTGGGGATTTTTATTTGTCTGAATCAGGATTTCCAGGATTTGAGGATTTACAGGATGTTGTTGGATGATTTTTGGTGGGGAGTTGGTGATTTTTATTTGTCTGAATCAGGATTTCCAGGATTTGAGGATTTACAGGATGTTATTGGATGATTTTTGGTGGGGAGTTGGTGATTTTTATTTGTCTGAATCAGGATTTCCAGGATTTGAGGATTTACAGGATGTTATTGGATGATTTTTGGTGGAGAGTTGGGGATTTTTCAGGATGTTATTGAATGATTGTTTTTGAATAATTTAAACCATCTATAAATTACCATCCTGTTAATCCTTTAATCCTGGTTATCCTGATTCAGACAATTGAGAATTTCATCACCAACAAACCATCTAAAAATTACCATCCTGTACATCCTTTAATCCTGGATATCCTGATTCTGACAATTGAGAATTTCAGATACCCAACAACTTTTAACAATCTTCTCATTTATCACATTAATTATCGCAGAAGTCGGGGATTTTTAGATGCAAACTAACATCCTGAAAATCTTTTAATCCTGGATATCCTGATTCAGACTTAATAATTTTCTGTAACCCTTAAATGTTACAGTCTACAAGTCTCGACGAGAGAGAAGAGACGCATTCACTATCCTCACACAAACCCATGGGAGGTGGACTTCTGGTGCTTTCTTATCAAAAGTCATATCGTTGTATATCCTCCACTTACCTCCTTTTCTCCATCCCACTTTGTCCCCGAACTTCTCCCAGATGTCAAAGTCATATTCTCTTGTTCCACCGAAACCTTGATAAATGCGTTTCTGAACAGAAAATCCAAACTTTCCATCACTGTATTTTACCCATAACTTATCAATAATACTCAGGTCTTCACAGGGAAAATTATCAATATCAATACTATTAAATAACCAACCTAACCGACCTTCTTTTTCCCGTTTCCCAACCGCTAACATTACCCGTTCTGTTTCCCGGTCTGCTTCCTTCCATTTCTCTTGTGCGAGGAAGTCACGCAGTTGTCTGTAGTCCATTCCACAGGATGATTTTAATTCTACCTCTTGGTTTATTAAACCCAAAATTTCCCGAAACTCCCGCACAGTTTGGGGACGGTTGACTGGTTCTAACTCCATCCCTTTGAGAATTGTAGTGGGGTGTTAGGTGTCCAAGATTGCATATTGTCAGAATCAGGATTTGCAGGATGGGAGAGAAATTAATAATTAGTATAACATCCGCGTTTATCTGCGTTCATCTGCGTTTAATTGTCTGAATCAGGATAACCAGGATTTAAGGATTTACAGGATGTTGTTGAATGATTTTTGGTGGGAAGTTGGATATTTTTATTTGTCTGATAGCGAAGCGTGGCGTAGCCATATCAGGATAGTTTAGGTAATGATAATATCACAATCCTGTACATCCTTAAATCCTGTAAATCCTGATTCAGACGATCCAAAAATTTACTATATATGCGCGGACGGATTCCCACTCCTAACATAAGTGTAAACCAATTATCGCATCTTGTCAAGTCTTGATGTCAAGAATCATATAAAAAAGTGAAAATCGAAAATCTCCACCGCAAACCAACATCCTGTAAATCCTAAAATCCTGGAAATCCTGATTCAGACAATCCAAAAGTTTACTATATATGCGCGGACAGATTTCTACTCCTAACATTAGTGTAAACTAAAATTTTCGCCTTGTCAAGTCTTGAATTAAGATATTTTGGGAATCCTTGCCGATCTTGCCAAAGGGGCATACAATTTGCCTTTTCTCATATATAATAGTAGATTGTGTTGAATTAAAGCCATCCCATGCCCAAATTAAAGACTCGCAAGGCTGCGGCGAAGAGATTCCGCGCCACCGGTAGCGGTAAAATTGTCCGCCGCAAACCTTTCAAAAACCATTTATTAGAGCATAAATCCTCTAGTAAAAAGAGCAATATGTCAAAAATGGCAGTTGTTCATGAACGGGACGAACCTAACGTACGCTTAATGCTTCCATATTTGTAAAAGATCACAGGTAATAAGATATGACTCGGGTAAAACGCGGTAATGTAGCTCGTAAACGCCGCAATAAAATTCTCAAATTAGCTAAAGGTTTTCGTGGTTCTCACTCAACTTTGTTTAGAACCGCTAACCAACAGGTAATGAAGGCACTTCGCAGTGCTTACCGCGATCGCAAAAAGAAGAAGCGTGATTTTCGCCGTCTGTGGATAGCGCGGATTAACGCAGCTTCTAGACAACACGGTTTAAGCTACAGCCGGTTAATTGGTAATTTGAAGAAGGCCAATGTGGAACTAAACCGCAAAATGTTGGCACAATTGGCAATTCTTGATCCTGCAAGCTTCGCAAAAATTGCGGAACTGGCTAACTCGGTTAACGGATAAAGGTGGCAACGGATGAATAACGGATGTAACAGATGGCACTTCGGAAAATTGAAAATTAAAAATAAAGAAACTTTTTGGCATTTTTAATTGGAGTAAAACGCAGAGCAATTATGAATAAGTTACATCTGGTATTATCCGCTACCATTCTCTTAATTTTTTGTCTGTCTTTTCTCAGTGGGAACTTAACTGCATCTGCCGCAACAATGGCGGAAATTCAGCAGCGAGGCTATTTAAATATGGCAGTTAAGGATAATCTTCGCCCTTTAGGCTTTAGGGATGAAAAGGGCAAATTACAAGGGTTAGAAATTGATTTAGCTAAACGTTTGGCTAGTGATTTGCTGGGAAAAGCGGATGCTGTGAAATTGCAATCGGTAGCTAATAGCGATCGCTTACCATTAGTATTTAATCAGCAAGTTGATTTAGCGATCGCTGGAGTCACAGCCACAGAATCACGTTCTCGCATCGTTAGCTTCAGTGTTCCTTACTATTATGACGGTGCAGGAATAGTTACAAAAAACACAGCGATTCAAGCATTAAAAGATGTAAGTAAACGGAAAATAGCTATTCTCAACCACTCCAGCACAATTGGATACTTAAAGTATTTTACACCATCTGCTGAGTTGGTGAGTGTAGATTCCTATGCTCAAGGGTGGGAGAAAATAGAAAGTAATCAGGTAGATGGTTTTGCGGCAGATATTAGTATTCTTAGTGGTTGGGTGCAAGCACATCCTCAATATCGCATACTGGCAACTAAATTATCAGCAGAGCCGCTATCTGTAGTGATGCCAAAAGGATCACAGTATGATGAATTAAGACGTAACGTGAATGAAGCGATCGCTCGTTATACAGTTACAGGTTGGCTAAAAGAACGGATAGAATACTGGGGATTGTAGTAATTTAGTGAGAAATACACAACCTAATAACTGATAATAGATAGAGTATTTTAATAATTTGTATTTGTAGAAAATGGATAGCAATTTAGTCATCATTTATCTGTCACTTTTTGTTGGTTTACTTGCATTTGCTGGGGTGAATGTTTTTCGTCAAGTATTCAAAACCCGAAAACTTGAAAGCTCCTTGAACAAGTTAAAAAACAAATTAACAAAAGAAAAAGGTACGGCTCAAGAATATTATGAATTAGCTAGTATCTACTCAGAAAAAAAAGTATTTAGTCAAGCCATACCCCTATTTCAAAAATCTCTCAAAGCAGCCGAAGAAGAAGGAGAAGAATCCATTGCTCCTATTTATAACGGATTGGGATATGTTTACTTTGCTCAAGAGCAATATGACTTAGCAATTCGTCAGTACAAAGAAGCCATAAAATTGAACCCAGACTATGTATCAGCTTTAAATAATCTCGGACACGCTTACGAAAAGAAAAAATTGAATGCTCAAGCTTTAGAAATGTATGAAGCAACACTAAAATTAGCACCCAATAACATCGTTGCTAAACGTCGGGCTGAATCCTTACGTCGCTTAGTTTCTATCTAAGCTCAAACCCTCACTATATCTCGTTCCCAGTCTCTGACTGGGAATGCTATCACAGAGGACTCTACTAAGTAGGTTGGCGTTGAAAATTGTCGTTATAGCAAGGCAAGAGTAAAGAAGTTTTCAGCAATTTTACGTTTCTTTACACAGTTTGGTTTTATTGTGTTCACCTACTTATTATTAAAGGCAGAGCCTTCTGGAATTCATTCCCATACAGAGTATGGGAACGAGAAAAGAATCAAAAAAGATCATTATACAGGAAAAATCAGGTAATGTTAAATTTGCAGTTATTCGAGATTTACAAGAAACAATCACCGCAGCAGTAACAGACAGACCAAAAGTAAAAGCAGAATGTTTAAGGTTGTTAGTCACCTTAAAATTAAATCCTGCTAAAATGCAGTTAATATCAGGGTTTATTGATAGTTATTTAAGACTGAATCAAATAGAAGAAGAGAAATTTAAAACAGAATTAGGTTCACTAATACCAGAAGAACAAGAGGAAGTTATGCAAATAGTAACTAGCTGGATGGAACAAGGTATTGAACGAGGTATTGAACGAGAAAAAAATTTAATTATCCGTCAAGTTAATCGCAAGCTAGGAAAAATTGATGCTAAATTAGAAGCACAAATTAGAAACTTAAATGTAGAAATTATTGAACTTTTAGGAGAATCAATCTTTGATTTATCTACAGTAGAGGATTTACAAAATTGGTTAAATAATCTCCAGATTTAAATTAAAAATATGACTGATTAACCATTTCAGCCTTTTATAGGGTTAGAAGTTCAGCGCTAGATATGTCTATGGTAGGGGCAGGTTGTAGATAAAATTTCGGATACACTGCTAAAATTAAACTTTTTAAGCCCTGTCCCTACTGTGGTTTTAACTGTCTCCTGTTTTTTCAATAGTTTCAATCACTGCTAACCCTATACTCGAAGCGGCGATTAGCATGATTGGTGCTGCTAAAAAGGCAATGGTAAGCATCTTGAGGGCTTGGTCAAAAAAAATACAGGTGGTCATTTGTTCACCTTCTGAACTGTATACAGCTACTGGTACTATCTAATTTTTCTTCACAGCCAGGTGGCTGAATTCCCAGTAATTGTATCTTAACAAAACTTTAGCTCTTTCATGACATGATGACAAAGTTTTATTACTAAAAATGGAAAAAGGAGAAGAGTTAGTAATTGTGATTTTAAGGAAAGATTCTCAAGAGTTTTGAGGACTTGCAAATAAAATTTATTTTTTGGAAGTTGACACTCCCCGGTCTAAAGACGCGGGGATTCTTAATCGAATAATTGTCAAGACAACTGCTCGAATAATATCCGCTTTTCAGGTATTACCTTAGATGTACGGTTCTTGCCCTGATCCTGTTTGCCATTACTGGCAGAATCATCTCTGACAAGCGTAACTTTCCGAGAGTCCCCCGGTAGGTTTTTAATGTCTTTGCTGACAAATTTTAAATTAGCTCTTCGTAAAATTGTCCGGGAGGCTTGAGTATCAGCATGGTCAATATGACCGCAGTTTTCACAAATGAACTTTTCGCCATCTCTGTTAGCTTTACTAATATGATGACAAGCCGAACATTCTTGAGAAGTAAATTTAGGATTAACGGATAATACTGGCTTACCAGACTTCAATGCCAGCCAAGCGATTTTAGAAAATAAGTCACCCCAACTGGCATCAGAAATAGAGCGATTTAACCCACGTTTTGCAGATTGACCATTAGCCATAAATCGCCCTTTCTGCCGTTTAGGTTTGCAGCGGGACTTCATCGCCTTAACATTTAGATCCTCTTGGACAATTGCCTCAGCGGTGTTAACAACTTTATTGGCTGCTTTCCATTGATGATCATTCCGTTTATCTGCAATCTTTTTATGTAGTTTGGCGACTCTTTTCCCGGCTTTTTTACGATTATTAGAACCCTTGACTTTACGGTTAACCCGGCGCTGTCTGATTCTTAATTGACGACGGACTTTTTTGTTAGTTGCAAATTTAGGATTTTCAATAAATGAACCATCCGACAAAGAAATTAATTTATTAATTCCTACGTCAATACCCACCGCTGATTTGACAGTTTCAATTTCTGTGACTTCAGGTAGCGATTCAGGTAAATTGAGTAATACACTCATGTACCATCCGTCAGCTTCTTTAATTACTGTTACCGTCCTAATGTCAGCATCTACGGGAATAGTCCGACTATCAAAATAGCGCATAGTCCCCAGTCCAGGAAAGTAGGCATGGGAATAGCATCGGGGCTGATTGGATTCACGATTAACGGTTAATTTTACTTGTCCTGGCTTGAATTGAAAAGTTTTAAAATTAGCTGCTTTACGAAACGCAGGAAAACCCCTTTTGTGTTGAAAAAATCCGTTATAAGCAATATCTAATTTAGCTAAATTACCTTGTAAAACATCTGAATTAATTCGGCTATACCATTCAGATTCAGAACGTAATTCAGTTGTTCTCTTACTTTGAATATCAGTCGGACTACCCCAGCTTAAACCATGCTTCTTACTATTTTTTGTTAGCCCAGAGGACATTATGCCATGCTTAACGATAGGGCAGGTTAATGGGCAATAAGAACCATATTCAATACGACTATCTAAGTCTGAAAATGCGCCATATTGGTACATAACAGACTCATCTGATTTTTGGTTATTAGTTTCAAATCCGCGCTGACGTTCTGCTAAACAATAATTTCTGTGTTTCCGCAAAGTAACAAGCCACTCAGACATTAAGGCTTGTTGCCCAATATTCGGTTTTAGCTTGAATCTCCAGCGTATTTGCACAGGTTTATTTTGTTGATATGATTGACGATATGACTATCTTAGTCTACAATTTAAAGGAAGTCAATAGCTAAAATATATGAAAAAAAGTTCTTATGAATATCGGCATTATAACCCACTTTCCGCACTTCATTTTGTAATACGCGAATATTTCCATAATTTAATTTTTTATCGTTCAATAAAACACATATTTTATCCATCATTTTAGGTATTAATATTGAACAATTTAACCCTTATTAGGAATAATTCTTGAAAAGGTGGATACTACATTGTGAAGTGCGGAATATGAGTTATAATCACGCTGTCGGATTGAGCGTGATTCATTTAGTCTGGATACCTAAACGCCGAAAAAAAGTGCTTGTAGGGAAAATCAGGGATAGGATTTTTGAGATATTTTCGGCATTAGCTATTGAAAAAGATTGGAATATTCGGGCGTTAGAAGTTGCACCAGATCACATTCATTTATTCGTAGAGATTCATCCAACTGATGCAATATTTCAGGTAGTTAAAGCATTTAAAGGACGCTCATCTAATTACCTAAGAAAAGAGTTCCCAGAATTAAAAAAGCTACCGTCACTTTGGACTAGCAGCTATTTCTTTTCAACTGCTGGAAACGTTGCTGCTGATACTATAGAAAGATATATTAATGACCCGCATCATGGTTGAGAATATTGGAAGCGGTTAAAACCGCACGAGTAGGCTTTCCCCCGCGCTCTAAAGAGACGCGGCTCCCAGCCTTCCCGCAATCTCCTGGTGGAATATAGAATTAGCAAAAAACAAGATTCTGAATTTTGCTAACTAATAAATTCCAAAAAGAAACTAATTTATACAAGTTTGAATAGTAGCAATTACTGATTCAGCCAGACTTGGTAAATCATAACCACCTTCTAAACCAAACATAATTTTTTTGGTTATACCTAAACAGTATTCTGTAAATAAACCAAAATCTTCTGGTTGCAAATTCACACCGGCTAGAGGATCATTGGCATTAGCATCATAACCAGCACTCACAATCAATAAATCTGGCTGAAAATTGCTTAAAAACGGGAGAATTTTCCTTTCCCACAGGGGTTGATAGACAGTAATATCACTACCAGGAGGGACAGGTAAATTTAACACATTATGATGTGAACCTTGTTGAGAAGCTTTCCCTGTACCGGGATAAGCTGGATATTGGTGGAGAGAAATATAAGCAATTTCTGAGTGAGTTTCTACTATTGCTTCTGTCCCGTTTCCGTGATGTACGTCCCAATCTAGAATAGCAACGCGCTTAATTCCAGGTTGTTGCAAAGCATAAAAAGCTGCTATGGCGGCGTTAGAAAATAAACAAAATCCCATACCTGTGTCACTTACTGCATGATGCCCGGGTGGACGCGCTAATATAAAAGATGTATCTGCTGTATTAAGAACTATATCAACTCCATCTAACCAAGCACTAACCGCCAATAACGCCACATCATAACTGCGGGGAGAAATGGGAGTATCCCCGTCTAAATAACCTCCACCGGAGGCAGCGATATCTTTTACTTTGTTAATATAGGTTGTAGGATGAACCTTTTCTATCCAAGACATTAAAGATGGTTTTAATAGAACTGGTGTAGGTAGTTTCCAGGTAATTTTCTCTGCAAAACTCGCAGTTTTTAAAGCATCAACTATCGCTGTCAATCTGGCTGGTTTTTCTGGGTGGTAGATTCCCGTTTTGTGATCTAAAAATTCGTCAGAATAAATAACTTGTAACATATATTTCTATACCCAAAATCTGAAATGTAAGTTAGTTGGAAGTCAAGAAACTTATTAAAATGATATATTACACCAATAGGTAAAGTATAGACATATAGATCCCCGACTTCTTTGAGAAGTCGGGGATCTGAAGGATAATTACAAGAGGTGATATGAATACTCTGAGTCTTAAACTTAAAGGTATGAGTTGCGCTGCTTGCGCTAATAATGTTGAACGGGCAATTTTAGCCGTTGCTGGAATTATTGATTGTCATGTTAATTTTGGTGCAGAACAGGTAACTATTAGTTATGAACCTCAACAAACAAATTTAGCCAAAATTCAAGCTGCGATCGCAGATGCTGGTTATTCATCCTTTCAGTTAGATGTAGAAGGTGAAGATACAGCAGCAACAGCGAGTAAATTAGCAGCAGAACAGGAACTTATTCTCAAATTAAGAACTGGGGTTGTAATTAGTATTATTCTGTTTTTTGGTTCTTTACCGATGATGACGGGATTACATTTACCTTTTGTTCCTAAAGTTCTTCATCATCCTTGGTTGCAATTAGCATTAACAACACCTGTGGAGTTTTGGTGTGGGGGATCTTTTTTCCATAATGCTTGGAAGTCTTTAAAACGCCGCACTGCGACAATGGATACTTTGATTGCTTTGGGAACGGGTACGGCTTACTTCTATTCTTTATTTGTGACGCTTTTTCCTGATTTATTTATTTCCCAAGGCTTAGAAATTCATGTTTATTATGAAGTTGCAGCGATGGTTATAACTTTGATTTTGTTAGGACGATTTTTAGAACATCGTGCTAGGGGAAAAACTTCGGAAGCTATTCACAAATTGATGGGAATGCAAGCCAAAACAGCTAGAGTCATCCGAGATGGTTTAGAAATGGATATTCCCATTGATGAAGTAATAGTTAATGATCTAATTTTAGTTCGTCCTGGTGAAAAAATTCCTGTAGATGGGAAGGTAGTTGATGGTAATTCTACTGTAGATGAGGCAATGGTGACAGGTGAAAGTGTACCTGTGAGAAAACAACCAGGCGATGAGGTAATTGGGGCAACAATTAATAAAACTGGTAGTTTTAAGTTTAAGGCAACGCGGGTGGGTAAGGATACTTTTTTAGCGCAAATTGTTAAGTTAGTCCAAGAAGCACAAGGTTCAAAAGCACCGATTCAAAGGTTAGCAGATCAAGTAACTGGGTGGTTTGTGCCATCTGTAATTGCGATCGCAATTTTTACTTTTATCATCTGGTTTAGTATTACAGGTAATTTTACCTTAGCAATGATGACAATGGTGGGAGTTTTAATTATTGCTTGTCCCTGCGCTTTGGGTTTAGCTACTCCTACTTCTGTGATGGTAGGAACTGGTAAAGGGGCAGAAAATGGGATTTTAATTAAAAGTGCTGAAAGTTTAGAATTAGCACATAAAATAAATACGATTGTTCTTGATAAAACTGGAACTTTAACTCAAGGTAAACCTACAGTTACAGATTTTGTGACTATTAAAGGTACAGCCAATGGGAATGAACTTCAGTTATTAAAATTAGCTGCTAGTGTAGAACAAAATTCTGAACATCCTTTAGGGGAAGCAGTGGTGAAATATACGATAAATCAAGCTGTGAGTTTAGCTGATGTCAAGAATTTTTTAGCTATTGTTGGTAGTGGTGTTCAAGGAATTGTATATGATAACTTAGTACAAGTTGGCACACAACGCTGGTTTACAGAATTAGGAATTGATACAGATATTTTAAAACCCCATCAAAGCGATTGGGAAGGTGAAGGAAAAACAGTAATTTGGTTAGCAGTAAATGGTAATTTAGAAGCAATTATGGCTATTGCTGATGCCCTTAAACCTTCATCATTAACAGCAGTTAAAGCCCTGCAAAAATTAGGGTTAGAAGTGGTAATGTTAACAGGTGATAATCAAAAAACTGCCCAAACAATTGCTGATCAAGTTGGTATCACTCAAGTTTTTGCCCAAGTGCGTCCAGACCAAAAAGCCGCGATGATTAAATCGTTACAGCAAAGAAAAGTAGGGAATAAATTTCAAATTGTGGCTATGGTAGGAGATGGAATTAATGATGCGCCGGCATTAGCACAAGCTGATGTGGGAATTGCCATCGGGACAGGAACAGATGTGGCGATCGCTGCTAGTGATATTACTTTAATTTCTGGAGATTTACAAGCCATAGTGACAGCCATTCAACTCAGTCGCGCCACTATCAACAATATCCGCCAAAATCTCTTCTTTGCTTTTATTTATAATATCATTGGTATTCCCATTGCTGCGGGTATTCTCTATCCCTTCTTCGGTTGGTTACTTAACCCGATTATTGCCGGTGCAGCAATGGCATTTTCTTCAGTTTCTGTAGTCAGTAATGCTTTAAGATTGCGTAACTTTCAACCAGGAGTTAGGTAATGGGTAATGGGTAATTGGTAATTAGTTATTTGACTTTTAATTCATTGCTGCTGACGGTACTGAAGATAACTGTTTTTCTGAGTTGTTCATGATAGGAATAGATTAACCGCTTCACTGCAAGTGAAACCCTAAAAATGAACACCAATATAGATAATCTCAACTCAGTTCGTAAACCTAAAATCTTCAACCAATCAGCCAGTTTTGTTGAAGGTTGGTATTGGGTGCTACCTTCTCAATCTTTACTGGTAGGTGATGTCAAAGCTGTGACAATTCTTGGGAAGGATTTAGTCGTATATCGTGGTAAAGATAGACGTGCAGTTATCCTAGATGCTTATTGTCCGCACATGGGTACAAGTTTAGCTGAAGGTAAAATTGAGGGTAATGAATTACGCTGTGTTTTACATCGGTGGAAATTTGATGCGGAAGGTATTTGTGTGGATATTCCTAATTCAGATGAACCTGTATCTCTGAAAGCCAAAACTTGGCCAGTAGCCGAACAATATGGCATGATTTGGGTTTGGACTGGGGAAGTTCCACAACAATCTTTACCTTTGGTTTTAGATTGGGAAAACCAAGACTTTGATTTTTCTCTCGGTTCGCAATTTAGTATTAATTGTCATCCTCATATCTTACTTATTCAAACTATTGATAGTCAACAAATTAATCTGGTTCATAAATTACCATTAAAAATGGTTTTGGAGAAACAAGAACTCAATCAAAATGCGATTATTTTTAGCACTATTACAAATATTAATGGCAAGTCATTCTGGCTAAATCTTTATCGGCGGTTGTTTAAAAATTCTCTTAATTATAGTGTTTGTTATTGGTATGGAACGACAAGTATTGTTTCCTTTACTAATGAGTCTACCCAGCTATATCTAATATTTACAACTCGGATATTACCAGGGGGGAAAACTGAAGGTCAAACCCTACTAATGTCTAAAAAACGGAAAGGGATGTTAGGAAAATTAATTAATAAATTGATGTTATGGGTAGGGAAAACAATTAGCGATCGCCTACTCAAAACCAATGATAGAATTTTACAAACCATGCAGTTTGATCTCAAAACTCCCCTGAAAGCAGATTTATCAATCATCCAATTTATTAACCATTTAGAACGACAAAAACCCCTAACATGGGAAAGCTGGTTATTAGTGCGATCGCGGGAACGAGAAGAAGAAGTGCGTGAAGAGAGAGAAAAACGCGAAAAATGGCGCGATGAATTAGTTAATGACTAAAAAATTGAGATTTTGACAATAAAAATGAAGTGGACTTGCCACTTCATCAATCCCCAGGTAGAACCTAGTAGTCTGTCAACCCGAAAATGACGGGTGAGGGCAGGCAGGGGGAGGTGGGGGAGGTGGGGGAGGTGGGGGAGGTGGGGGAGGTGGGGGAGGTGGGGGAGGTAGGGGAGGTAGGGGAGGTAGGGGAGGTAGGGGAGGTAGGGGAGGTGGGGGAGGGAAGAAGAGAAGTTTTTTCCATTACCCGTCAAAATAAATTTGACGAACTACTAACTACTAACTACTAACTACTAACTACCAACTACTAACTATTACCTTTTTTGTAAAAGTCTTAAAAATTACGGTTCTACCCAACGTCCATCAGTTTTAATGAGATTAATTAATTCCTCTACACCTTGTGATTCTGGGACTTTTTTAATTTCTTCCCGACCACGATATAAAGAAATATAACCGGGAGTTTTGCCAACATAACCATAGTCAGCATCAGCCATTTCTCCGGGTCCATTCACAATACAACCCATTACAGCAATATCCAAACCTGTTAAATGTTTCGTAGCCTCTCTAACTACGTGCAGCACTTCCTCCAAATTAAATAAAGTCCGTCCACAGGAAGGACAAGCGACATACTCAACCATTGTTTTCCGCAAACCTAAAGCTTGCAGAATGCTGTAACAAACAGGAATTTCCTTTTCTGGTGCTTCTGTTAAAGACACGCGGATTGTATCACCAATACCATCAGCTAATAATGTGGCAATACCGGCTGTAGATTTAATTCTGCCATATTCACCATCACCTGCCTCCGTCACCCCCAGGTGCAAAGGATAATCCATACCCAAATCATCCATGCGTTTAGCCATGAGACGATATGCAGCCACCATGACAGGCACTCGTGAAGCTTTCATGGAAATCACCACATTATGAAAATCCAAAGATTCACAAATGCGAATAAATTCTAGGGCAGATTCCACCATACCTTCGGGAGTATCACCATAAGTAAATAGCATTCTTTCCGCCAAAGAACCATGATTTACACCGATTCGCATAGCCTTACCTTGATCACGCAAGGAAACTACCAGCGGTGCTAAGGTTTCGCGGATTTTTTCGCCAATTTCGTCAAATTCAGTCTTCGTGTATTCAGTGCGATTGGTATTAGGTTTTTCAAATACATATAAACCCGGATTAATTCGCACTTTTTCAATATGTTTGGCGACTTCCAAGGCGATTTTCATGCCATTGTGATGGACATCGGCAACAATTGGCACATCTCGGTAAGTTTTGATTAATTGTTGTTTAATTTCCGCCAGTGCTTTAGCGTGTCCGAGACTAGGAACAGTGACACGAACAATTTCGCAGCCTATTTCATGAAGACGACGAATACCCGCGACAGAACCATCAATATCCAGAGTATCTTCATTAATCATAGACTGTACCACCACCGGGTATCCACCCCCAATGGTGACATCTCCCACTTTTACAGGGCGGGTTTTGCGGCGTTTGATAGTGGTATCAAAGGCTGGTTGACTAGATTCAGTGTTGGTAATTTCCAAAGTCGGCAGAGTTTGCATAATCTAAACAGGTAGATCTTCTGTAGCTAAAATATCAGATTGCCAGGGGTTATACTTCTCAGATTGCCACAATTGAGGTTATTTTAGGTGATAAAGTGGAAAAGTAGGTGGCAAGAGTCAAGAATTTCACCAACAATTGAATTTTTAATTTTGGATGATGCGTAAAACGATATGATATAAGACATCACTTCAGTCATCAAAAAATGAACGCTCTATGAAAACAGAAACCGTTCGCACGACCTTAACCATTCCTAGAGAACTCCTAGAAGCCACAGACAAGGCAGTTCTGGAGGGAAAGGCTAAGAGTCGGAATGATTTTGTCGCTCAAGCTTTACGAAGAGAATTAGCCTTACAGAAGCGGTCTGAAATTGATGCCGCATTAGCGGAAATGGCTAATGATCCAGATTATCAGGCAGAGGTATTAAAACTAGAGGTAGAATTTGCTACGGCGCAGTGGGAGGCGTTGCAGTTAGGGGAATCTCCAAGATGAGAAGGGGTGAGGTGTATGATGCACGTCTAGAAATGACTGAAGGCTCGGAGCAGGGAGGAACTCGTCCCGTGATTATTGTTAGTCGTGATGTGATTAATCTATCCAGCCCTGTAGTTTTAGCAGTACCTTGTACCACCTATCAAGATGGGAAGCGAGTTTACCCTACTCAAGTTTTGATTTTGTCCCCAGATGGTGGATTAAAGAAAGACTCGATCGCTATGGCAGATCAGGTGCGGGTATTATCTAAAACTCGCTTTTTGCGTTTAAGAGGAATTCTTTCTGATGTGGTGATGGCACATCTAGAGCAAGCGTTATTAATTGCGTTAGATTTACCAGGATGTGAATAACTTGATGATACAGGGAACAGAAAAGCCCAATAGATAATATTTAAAGCCCCACAGCAAGCCAGTTTTACTCCTGACTCCTGACTCGGTGACTCCCGCAATAATTGTTTTTAATTTTGAGATGGTTTACTTCTTCCCTGTTGTAGGAGAGGAGGTTTGAGCAAATTGGCTAATTTGATGCCAAATGTCCTGGGGAGTAATACTGAAGCCAAAGTATAATAACATAACGATAGCGGCGGAAATTATAGCTGTTTTAATGGTGGTTTTAATTAATTTCCAGAGAATGATAAAAACTATCCAAGCTACTATTAAGGTGATAATCATAAGCTAATACGCAGCTAAATTTGATTTAGTGAAGTGAGAAAATTACAGCAAATTGTCATCAAACCCGGAACAAGAACCCCACCCCCAACCCCCTCCCGTATCAAAAGCTTATCCTTTTCTTCCCCCCCGCAGCGGGGGGATTTAGGGGGGTGCGATGAGGTGGCTAAGATGTACCTCATAAGATTGGAAATCGCTGTAAGCCATCAAACTCTTGTCTGTTCCCCGTTCCCTGTTCCCCGTTCCCTTGTCTCAAGCAACAATTTAAATGTGCGACAGCTTAGAGTTTAGGGAATAGGCATTGATACTGAGTTTTTTCCCAAAAAAACACCAAAATCAGGATAATAAACTATTCTAGGGAAAAATTGCAACCTTCCTGGGCTAGATGCCTGTTTCAGGAGATTGACACTCCCCGGTCTAAAGACGCGGGGATTCTTAATCGAATAATTGTCAAGACAACTGCTCGAATAATATCCGCTTTTCAGGTATTACCTTAGATGTACGGTTCTTGCCCTGATCCTGTTTGCCATTACTGGCAGAATCATCTCTGACAAGCGTAACTTTCCGAGAGTCCCCCGGTAGGTTTTTAGTGTCTTTGCTGACAAATTTTAAATTAGCTCTTCGTAAAATTGTCCGAGAAGCCTGAGTATCAGCATGGTCAATATGACCACAATGTTCACAAATGAACTTTTCGCCATCTCTATTAGCTTTACTAATATGATGACAAGCCGAACATTCTTGAGAAGTAAATTGAGGATTAACGGATAATACTGGTTTACCAGACTTCGCACGGGTAGGCTTTCCCCCGCGCTCTAAAGAGACGCGGCTCCCAGCCTTCCCGCAATCCCCTGGTGGGAATTTGCATGGCAAGAACTTTGGGACAAAACCGATTTTGAAAATCAGGATATTGTTAAGATTACCTATGACGGAATTCTTTCAGGATTAATCAGATTTGCTGTTTACTCTACTGAAGATGGAATCCCTTACCTATTTTACGCAAAGCCCTAACTATGGGAAAAAATCAAGAAGGACTGATCATCGAAATATTGTCAGATTGCTACAAGCAGAAAGGTATTACTCAAGAAAATATTAGTAGTTGGAGTAATAAACCGCCAACCTTTCAAGACTTGAGAAATGAAATGGAAGCAAGAATACAAAGCGGTTTTCCAGACTTGATATTTTATAACTTCTTCTGAATCCTCCTGATAGCGCAGGGTGGCCTTAGTCATACCCTGAATGGGCGCAGGGACTGAGCCCCTACATCCTGATAGCGCAGGGTGGCGTTAGCCATACTTCTAGCCCTCACAGACAACTTTTTGGTGCAAACCCTACTTAAGCATTTTTATGACGAAGAGAAAACTGATCTTAAAAGTTTGAAATATTCCCAGATAAATATTCATATTACACAGCCAAGATCAATAATTGGAACCAGGTGGGTGGCCCCAATTTGCCGATCTAGCGTTATCAGTGCCGCGTTCTTGATGAAGGCACTAGAGAACTTTTCGTCCCAGACATATTGCATTTCATACCCGATTACCCAAAATCTGCTTGTGGTGGTCAAACAGATTTGTGAAGATGAGGAGCAGGGTGACAGAACTAATTACCCAACTTGGATTAGTTATAATTCGCTAATACCTGTCATTGGTGTGTCCGAGAGTGGCAAGCTCTCAGTTAACATCTATCAATCTACTGCTCATTAGAGATTTGAACTAAGTTCTAGCTGGCTCTATTGATAGATTCAGCGGGTAGGCAAATCAGATTATCTCCTTGGGTAAGGATTAAGCCACGTTGACGTAATTTACCCATTAAACGAGTGACAGTAACACGGGTTGAACCAATGGCGCTGCCAATTTGAGCATGGGTGAGGGGGAAGGGTAAGCAATAACCACGAATGACATCAGGATCGGTTTCGCTCATTGAAGGCTCTCCATATTCCTCAATCAGTAGGGTGAGGAATCCTAAGAGTCGGTCAATTGTACGACGTTGTCCTAGAGCGCTCAACCATAACAACTTGCGCTGGTGCTGATATCTAAAAGCATCCATAACTTCACGGCGGAAGTGAGGCCAGTTGTCTAGGTCATGCCAGTACATCCACAGCACTGCTGTTTGGTCAACGTGGGCGTAGGACTGGAGGGTGAATGGAGATTGAGCAACAATTTCAAAAGGTTGTCCTGCTCCCACAAAACCCAAGAAGGCTTCTTCGGGTGTTCTGTTAATGCGTCTAGATGTTAACTGACTAGCAGTAGCACTGACTTGGGCAGTTCCTACCATGCGGATAGCACCTCTTTGGACTAAATAGAGCAAACCAGGTCTAGCTGGAATGCGCTCGTCTTTGCTGAAGGTGCGGCAGCGGTAGTGTTCTTGGGCCCAGTCAAGAATACGTTGCCAGGTTAAGAAAGGACGCGAAGCTTCGGAAAAGGAAGATGGAGATTGCATAGGTAACAAAGAGCTATTGGCTGAAAACAAAGACTTGATAAGAAAAGTGCAAGGAGTGTCTTTGTGTTAACGGGGTAGGCATAACGCCTAACAGCGCCAGCCCTCCAATGGGATAGAAAGCTAAATTGCTCTCTATTTTTTCTTATACTTCCTACTGTACAACAAGGGTAGTAAAGATTACCCATTTTTTATACATTATTTATCAAATTTCATCCTACTCTCATTTTTCCCGACATCAGTAAACTTCTATCTCAAGGTAGATGGAACAGGATAAAATGATGCACACCATAATTTTTTTACAAAAGGATACGTGTCGCATAGACTACTTTTTGGGCAAAATAAAGCAATTAAACAGTTAATAAATAGGTATTTAATGTCTTCTCTCAGTATTTTTACTAATAAGGAGGAAATTACAAGCATAAAAGGGATAAAAGTTCCTCTCTACCAAGGAGGATATAATCAAAAAATTTTATATATCTCTGGTGTGGCTATGAGAATATCAAAATCTCAGAATTTACCAGTTATGGATGGTGCTGGAGCTATCGCCACGCTTGCCGAAAGTATTGCCGGACATTTATCCCAAAACAGTGATAGTTTATTTAGGGTGAAAGTAGTTCCCCCCGGTGAGATTCATATAGAACTCATGGACTCTACTTTAGCTGCTTGGTTACAAAATTTAATAGTTGCCAAAAAAACTGGAGATTTGGTGAATAATTTTTTAGATGACCAATTACCAACTTCATTAAGTTCATTAAAGGTTTTTGCCATTCAATATGCTCATTCCCGCTGCTGTTCTTTGCTGCGCTTAGGACAGAATGAAGGATTGATTGAACTTGATAGGACAGATTTTAATGGTTTTATGGCTGTCAACTCTATACCTTTGCTAAATTGTGAGCAGAAACTTCTTCTTGATCACTTGGATGAGAGGTTTCTAATTTATCAATTAGTTAAGGTGGTAGATTATTTGGTTTGTGCTGATAGTAGTTCTATTGACTGGGAAAAGGCAGGTGGGAATTTAAGTCAAGCTTTTGAGCGGTTTTGGTGTAATTGTCGGATTTGGGGGGAAGTGAAAATTCATGATCCAGAATTGGCTCAAGCTCGCTTGGGATTGCTGATAGCGACTCAGTTGGTTTTAAGGTGTGTGTTAGAGGACAAGTTGGGAATTGTTGCACCTGTGGAACTTTAAGCGGTTATCGCCAGGATGCAATGCAATCGAGGGCGCAGTCCCTGCGCCCCTACAGGTTTTGCGATTTATTGATATTCACACAAACTTTACAAAATCTTTGAGAAATTATCTTGACAAAATAAATATCTCCGCATAAAATCGCAGGTGTGTGAGGAGCGAAATTAGGAAGGACACCGAGACGAAACACGGCCAGTCGTCGGTGTCTTTTCTTATGTGTAGAGTTTTAATTAAGTAAGAATTTTTCCATTGCTACGGCTGCACCATCTAATTCTACACTAGGTGCTACCCAGTGAGCGATCGCTTGCACTTCGGCTGGTGCGTCACCCATGGCGACACTAATGCCAGCATAACTGAGCATTTCTACATCATTGAAATTATCACCAATAGTCATGACATGATGACTTTCTAAACCTAGTATTTCTTCTGCTAGATAGCGGACAGCATTGCCTTTATTAACATGAGTATTAGCTGCTTCCAAGAAAGTAGCGACAGATGTTGTTATATATAATTCTGTGGGTTGATATCTGCGGCGTAAATTAGCCAAAAGTTGTTGAATTAAGTTTGCGTCATCACATAAGGCTAAAATTTTAGTGGGTGCATGATCTAATAGTTGACGTAAATCACCGACGGGAATGGCGTTTACACCACAGCGTTGTTGATAATTTTCCGTTTCTTTGGTAATTTCTCGGACATAAAGTTGGTCGTTGATGTAAAAATGCACGGAGAGGAGCGATCGCAAATCTGGCTGTTCAAAGTATTCTAGTAGTTGTAAGGCAATTTCTCTAGACACAGATAAATGACGGTGAATTTCCTGAGTATTTGGATCTTGAATCCAAGCGCCTTGATAAGCTACTAAAGGCAGTGTAGATCCAATTTCCTGATGAAACCGCAAAGCCGAACAATACATTCTTCCTGTTGCTATAGCGACTTTAATTCCCTTTGCTTGTACAGCAGCAATCACTTCCTTGACAATATGACTGAGAGTATTGGAATGTCCAGCAATTGTCCCGTCTATATCTAACACCAACAGTTTAATATCACTCACTTCATCAGGTGCTTTGTGCATAAATTCCCCAAAATTGAACTTCTAGCAAAAAATTAACAGTAGAGACTTACTTGCGTAAACTTGATTATAAGGGAAATGATGATAAGTCTACACTCATAATTCTATGTCTCCACAAATTAAAGCATTGATCAGATCACCACTACTGGGTATTTCACTAAGCAATCTAATTAAAGTTGGTTCTAAGTGACTTTTTCGATCTAGGAAAAAGGTATTTTCATCAGAGAATTCTCTAATTGCTTCAGGATTATGAGAAGTTACTAAAATTTGTCCACTATTTTTAAATGAACGTTGTAGAGATTTGGTAAAATGACCTACTTCTGATAGAGAAAGATAATTATCAGGTTCATCCCAAAAACAGAAAATTGGTCCATAGAATTTATTAGCAGCTAATACCACAGCACAAAGAAAAAAGCATTTTTCACCATCTGATAAATCTTGAAAATCAACATTCAAAGTCGCATTATTTTTTTCAAATCTAATAATTAGGGTTTTCAAGTCTTTACCAATAATTTCAGTGACAAAATCTTGAAAATCCGGCATAATATTTCGGAGATATTTGTCAATTTCTCTATAGGCAGCAGGATAACGACCAAGTATCCCAGAAAGCCATTCTCCAATATTTGAACCATCTCGCTTTGGTTCTAAAGTTTCCCCTGGGGAATTTCCTGTCATTGAACTGGGAATTGGTGCTAAAATAATCATCTCAGAAAGCCAATTCTTGAAAACATGAAGACTATCATTACCAATTATTGGCATTGCCACTAAATGCCAATCTACTAAAAACTGAGCTTCCTTATTTTGTGCGTTATCGTTATTATGAATAGTTACTTGGGCGGCTTTTCGAGAATAAATTAAATTTCCTGCAACTAGAAGTTGTTCTTCAAAAACTCGCAGTTCTTTAAATTTTTCTGGCAACTCCAATGCTAAGACATATTTATATAATTTATTTTTAAGTAATACTTCTATTTCTAATCGAATAGGAACGTCAGACTTGCCATGAGCGAAATCTTTGGGGCCAATAAGGCGAGGCTCTTTCTCAAGATCCCGCAATCTATTTGTACCTCTAGCAATAGATTGAAGTACCTCCAATGCCTTAGCAATAGTTGATTTACCTACACCATTTTTGCCAATCAAAAGAGCAGATGGCATCTCTTTCATGGTCAGTTCAAAGTTTTCTAAACATCTGAAGTTATTTACGTATAGTCTTTGTAGCATAATAAAATTATTCCTAGAACTGGAAACAGAAAAGCAACCCAAGTGTTGCTGTATTTTATCAACACCTGATTAATGGTAAGGAAGTTATCACAAAATTTAACAGTATAAGTAAAAATTATGTAAAGATGGTAATACTTTTAATATTCATAAATTATGATAATTCACCTTTAGATTTTCTTAAGAATTAATTGAGAATAATTTTTATTTAGCAACGAGCTTGCAATACTTTCAGCAATTTGGTAGGATTATCAAGAATTTCATAATTGGGTTTTTATTGTCAATTTTTTATAAGTCTGAAGAGGTTATCTTCAAAAGCCCTTATTTATGGTTATTTGAGAAATAAATCCTGAAAAATAATACAAAACTTTACTAATTAATAGCAAGTTCCGAGACGAATTTTTAGACAGGAATTATCTCAGAAATTATATAGAACAAATATACTATTGACAAATAGGACGTTTCATGTATTAAAGGATAGTTTTCGGTTGTATATAAAACCGTTAATTGACACTCTCGTACACAATGTCATTGCGTTAGCGCAGCGTGGCGTTAGCCATATGGAACGAAGTGAAATGAAGCAATTGCAAGGGTTGTGATTGCTTCCCTTCGCTCGCAATGACTGTAAATATTTTTGTCCAATTACTTAGAGACTTCCAAGAAATAAATTATCCTAAGAAACGAACCACAGAGGCACAGAGTACACAGAGAGAGAATTTCTGCATCAGTTTTGGGACATTTTTTTATTTGGAAGTCTCTTATTAGTTCGTCAAATTTATTTTGACGGGTAATGATCGGAAAAAACGGCGTTGCTGATTAAGGGTATGAATTTTAGTCTCACGCAAAGGCGCAATCACGCTTCGTGATCTCGAAGAGTAGACGCACTGAGGTTTGATTTTTAAAGGTTCAATTTGGAAATTTCATACCTCGATTCAGCAACGCCAAAAAACTTCTGTTCTTCCCTCCTCCCCCTGCTTGCCTTCACCCGTCATTTTCGGGTTGATAGACTACTATGTTGCATATTAAATCTGGAGAAAAAAAATTAGAATGTAATAAGTTTCTAATTTGGTTAAGCAGTTGACTTTTAATTCTTCCGTGATCAACAAACCCATATTCATCCTTGTAGATGGACATTCTCTAGCTTTTCGTTCCTACTTTGCTTTTGCTAAAGGTAGAGACGGAGGACTTCGCACAAAAGCTGGTATCCCCACCAGTGTTTGTTTCGGTTTTATTAAATGTTTGCTAGAGGTAATAGCCACACAACAGCCGCAAGCTATAGCTGTAGCTTTTGATTTGGCTTTACCTACTTTCCGTCATGAAGCTGATGATACTTACAAGGCTGGACGTGCGGAAACTCCAGAAGACTTTATTCCCGACTTAGAAAACCTCTATGAGTTATTACAAAGCTTGAATTTACCCATACTCACTGCACCTGGTTATGAAGCAGATGATGTACTAGGAACATTGGCACAAAAAGCTGCCACCTCTGGATATCGAGTTAAAATACTTTCCGGGGATAGGGATTTATTTCAACTAATTGATGCTGATAAAGAAATTACTGTTTTAAACTTCACTCCGGAAGCATTAAAACGTTCTACAAATAGTATTGCTGAATTTAGAGCCGAAGAAGTTAAAGAGAAATTAGGAGTATTACCTACACAAATTGTTGATTTTAAAGCCTTATGTGGTGACAAATCAGATAATATTCCCGGAGTTAAAGGAATTGGGGAAAAAACAGCAGTTCAATTATTAAATACTTATAATTCTTTGGAAGAAATTTATGCAGCTATAGATGATATTAAAGGTGCAACTCAGAAAAAACTAATTACTGGTAAAGAAGACGCAGAAAAATCTCGTTATTTAGCTAAGATAGTTTGTGATGTTCCTCTAGAAGTTGATTTAGAAGATTGTCAATTAACAGGTTTTGATAATAACTTGCTGATTCCGATTTTAGAGAAATTAGAGTTTAAAAGATTTTTAGAGACAATTAATGAAATACAACAAAAATTTGGCGGAGAAGTTGTAGAAAATAAGGTAGCGGAAATCACAGCAGAAACAGATGATGATTTATGGTTTTTTAGTGCAGACGATACAGCACAAGAAATAAAACAAAATGCTTCACCAATTCAACCGCGTATTATTAATACAGAAGCTAAATTAACAGAATTGGTAAAACTTTTAAGAAAATTCACAAATCCAGAAAACCCCGTTGCTTGGGATACAGAAACTACTGCTTTAGAACCACGAGATGCGGATTTGGTGGGAATTGGTTGCTGTTGGGGAACGGAATCAGATGAACTCGCTTATATTCCCATTGGTCATAAAATCGGCGATAATTTAAGTCGAGATTTAGTATTAGAAGCACTGCGTCCGATTTTGGAAAGTGCTGATTATCCCAAGGCTTTACAAAATGCTAAATTTGATCGCTTAATTCTGCGGTGTCAAGGAATTAATTTAGCTGGAGTGGTTTTTGATACGATGTTAGCCAGTTATTTGATTAATCCCGATAGTAGTCATAATTTAAGTGATTTATCTTTGCGATATTTGGGATTGAGTGCGAAAAGCTATGGAGATTTAGTTCCTAAAGGAAAGACTATTGCTGATATTAGTATTGCTGCGGTTGCTGATTATTGCGGAATGGATGTTTATTCTACATTTGCATTAGTCTCAAAATTACGGGAAAAGTTAGTAGAAACTCCAACTTTATATAAACTATTAAATGAAGTTGAACAACCATTAGAGGAAGTTTTAGCGGAAGTTGAGTATACAGGAGTTCGGATTAATTCAGATTATCTGCAAGAACTTTCACAGCAATTAGAAATAGAATTAGCCAAGTTAGAAATAATAGCTACTGAAATTGCTGGAGAAAAATTTAACTTAGGTTCTCCTAAACAATTGAGTCATATTCTTTTCGATAAATTAGGCTTGAGTACCAAATATTCTCGCAAAATTCAAACTGGTTATTCTACAGACGCAGCAACTTTAGAAAAACTCCAAGAAGTTGATAATACTGGATTTGTGGAAGCCATTATTGAAAATCGGACTTTGTCAAAATTAAAATCTACCTATGTAGATGCTTTACCAGCTTTGGTACATCCCAAAAGTCAAAGATTACATACTGATTTTAACCAAACTGCAACTTCTACAGGTAGGTTATCTTCTTCTCATCCCAATTTACAAAATATCCCGATTCGCACTGCTTTTAGCCGCCAAATTAGAAAAGCTTTTTTACCGGAATCAGGTTGGTTAATGGTAGCTGCTGATTACTCACAAATTGAGTTAAGGATTTTGGCGCATTTGAGTCAAGAACCTGTGTTAATTCAAGCTTATCAGCAAAATGAAGATATTCATACTGTGACGGCAAAATTAGTCTTTGAGAAAGAAGATATTTCTTCAGATGAACGGCGTTTTGCAAAGACGATTAATTTCGGAGTAATTTATGGGATGGGAGCGCAAAAATTCGCTAGAGAAACGGGGATAAATCCGATAGATGCGAAGTTATTTATTGAGCGATTTAATGAAAGATATGCCAATGTTTTTGCATATTTGGAGAAGGTGAAAAAGGAAGCGATCGCCTATGGTTATGTGGAAACTATTTTGGGTAGACGACGTTATTTTGAGTTTACTAGTAATAGTTTACGGCAGTTAAAAGGTAGTAAGTTGGAAGATATTAATTTACAGAAATTAAAGAATTTAGGTCAATATGATGCTGGGTTACTCCGTTCTGCTGCTAATGCACCAATTCAAGGTTCTAGTGCAGATATTATCAAAATAGCAATGGTGCAATTGCATGAAGTTCTGAAGAAATATCAGGCGCGGTTGTTGTTGCAAGTTCATGATGAATTAGTGTTTGAAGTTCCTCCCCAAGAATGGGAAGAATTACAACCACAAATTAAGTCGGTGATGGAAAATGCTGTTTCTTTATCTGTGCCTTTAGTTGTTGATATTCATGCAGGGGATAATTGGATGGAAACTAAGTAAGTAGGTTAGAATTGCGGATCATAAGCATTACGAGGGGAAAAGGGTCTGAATCACGGATTAGACGGATTGCGCTGATTTCACAGATTTTAGTAACTTTTATCATAGCAAACAACCTAATCCGCCCAATCTTTTAATCTCTATAATCTCCCATAGCGTCTCCCACAAAGGAGGAATAAGGGAACACCAAAAAATAAATTACCCAAACTCTTTCCCCCTGCCTTCCCCCAACGACAATTTTTAACGCTCACCTACTTACACCGTAGCAAAGCATCCGAGGGTTGGGGGAATCTCGATTAATTCTGATACTTTTCAAACATCCTCTAATCTCTAAGTAGGTTAGCATACCTTAAACTTATATCGAACCCCTGGTTACATTTTTTGTAACGGCAAAAATTATGTGTTGGGTTTCCTTCCAACTATAATTATTTTATGATAGTTCTTCCTCATCAATTTTATGATAACAAATTTAAAATCAATTGTCAACCCCCGCATCTTCTTTTTTGCGCGACTCAATTAAGAGATTGAGTGATATTTTTGTAAATATCGAGAGGTTGAGATCCCCGACTTCATGAAATTGGGATTAAAAATTTAAAATATCTAAAGATGCTTCTATTTCTAATTCTATTATTCTAGCTTTTATATCTTGATATTCTGCTAATTTTCCTTCTTGCCAATATAAATCTGCGGCTTTATGAAAATCTGCTACTGCTCCTTGTTTGTCTGCAATTTCTAATAGGGCGTTTCCTCGGTTATAATAAGCATTGATATAGTGAGAGTTCATTTTCACTACTTGAGTATAATCGGTGATTGCTGCTGCATATTTTCCTAAATCGAAATGAGCATTACCCCGACAATAATAAGCATCAATATCATCAGGATTAATTTGAATGGCTTGGGTATAGTCAGCAATTGCTCCTTCATAATCTCCTAATTCAAACCGATCATATCCACGATTTTTATACCCAATAGCATCATCAAAATCAATATTAATTACTGGCTGTGATTTCTGTTGATCATCTAATAGGTAACGAGATATTTGTCTATCTTTCTGTGTGGTAATATAATCAGGATTCAGCTTAATTGCTTGATTATAATCTTCAATTGCTCCTTGAGTATCACCAATATGAGAGCGAACATCAGCACGATTTTTATAATTAATCGCAATATGGGGATTAATTATAATCGCTTGGGTATAAGCTTCTATAGCTATTTGATAATTCCCTATTTGATAATGCGTCAAACCTATTTGATGATATGCTTGCAGATGATTAATATTAATATTTATTGCCTGACTATAGTTAGTAATTGCTGTGTGATACTCGCCTAATTGATAATTAACTAAGCCTAGTTTATAATAAATGTCAGCATCACTATTATTAAACAGTAAGGCTTGATTATAACTATTAATTGCTGCTGCATACTCGCCTTTTTGGAAATATTCATCACCAAGATCTAAATAAAAAATAGTTAAATCAACAGGTGTAGATTGGGGTTTAATTATTTGACTTTGAGATAAATTAGATGGATAAGAATTTGCTGAAATTGGAAATTGTTCTAAATAGGAAAATAGACCACCACCATACAATAATTGATTAATCCCAAAGGAAATTTTCCCAGTTTTCAATTTAATCATTTGCGTGGGTAGAAATCCAGCTAAAAAAAGATGATATGCAGATTGTGCTTCATTGACTTCTTCTTGAATCAAAATACAGACAATTACTGCATTTTTTTCCACTTCTTCGGCACTAACTGACCATCTCACTCTATCAATACTACCGTGACGAGATTTGACTTCAACGCCAATGGTAGAATTAGCAGTGAGTGTAAAATCACTTTTACCATCACCACCAAAGCGTTTTTCATAATCTACTTCCGTAATAAAATTAGCTAATCTTTCCTTAACAACTTCCTCGCCTAATTTACCTTTAAGATTATTAATAAAAACATCACGGACTGGAGAAGTGCGTTTATATTTTTCCGCCATTAACCAGCAAAATTCCCGTAATGCCTTTAATCTCTCACCAGAAATAATAGTTAATTCACTATGTTGACCTTCTATTTGACAATGAAGTAGACAACCAGATATTAACCTTTTCAGGAAGTCAGATTGTAGCGATCGCAGGAGAGTAATCCAATCCATGTACAATATTTCTGTGGTCTTTTTATGCAAGGGTTTAACACTGCCAAACCCTTACAAATCTATATAAATCCGGTTCAAACATATCTAGTAGTTCATCAAACTTATTTTGACGGGTAATGATCGGAAAAAACCTCTGTTCTTCCCTCCCCAACCCCCCAACCCCCCCAACCTCCCCAACCCCCCCAACCCCTGCTTGCCCTCACCCGTCATTTTCGGGTTGACAGACTACTAGGGTGTGTAAAGCATAGAACGACAGGGTAACGCACCAAATCTTTGATCATGGTGCTAAGGATTTTTTCTTTGTTCCTTGATTTGGCGTAGGGTTTGAATAAGTTTTTTACTAGATTCAGTAGAGACAGCGGGAGCATTACTATTGGGTGTTGCTGACGTGATAGAACCAAGATCATTTACTGGTGGAGTCTCAGGGGGTAATTTTTGAGAGTTGGGAGTTACTGAAGGTTTGATTTGAGGTTCAAATACCTTTTCTGTATTTGAAGTTGCGGGAGGTTGAATCTTAGAACTTACGCCTGTAGCATTGGGATTATTTTGGAACTTCAGTTGGAAAGGATAAGAACTAATTAACTGCTTATCAGCTTGAGGTGGATTGGCGATGAAAAATTCTCTAACCTTAGATTGTAGCTGCGGCGATTCTGCTCCTGCTTGGAACTTAATATCTAAGACCTTACCATCTGCATCTACAACTAATCTACCCACAACTGTTCCTTCCATCTCAGGTGTATCTGTAGAGATGGTTTCACGAATTACCCCTTTCTCTTTTACATTGGGGTATTCTTGGCGAATATTTTGTCTAAGAGTATTGTAAGAATTCAGTTTAGCCAGTAATTGTTCCGTTCGCTTACCTTTTGATGCAGATTCATTTGTGATGATTGCTGGTGATTTTCCCTGAGAATTATCTGTTAAAGCCAATTTTTCCCCATACTGAGGGACTTTAATGGCATTATTTCCTGATTCCACTGTTTGTGGTGCTGAAATACCCGCTGCTGTTGTACTGCCAATATCAATGGCTTCAGCAGATGGATTATTTAGTGGTTCTCCTGGTATTTCATTACTTTGTCGCAGTTCTGGCAACTTATTAATACCTAGAGGTGCAGTTTCTCGTATTTGCTGATCTAAATTATTGACAAAAGGAGAGGTCGAAGCAGTTGGGGGGTTATATGTACTTCTGGCTGGCAATCTAGACATTGCTATTTGTAAATCATTGCGAGTCAATCTTTCAATAGATTGCCTACTGGGTAGATAAGACAGGTTCAAGTTGGTTGGCGAACTCGGAATAGCTGGTAATACCGACTGACTAGATAATTCCGGTTGTAAAGCGGGATAGCTAGTTAATGGACTACTCAAATTAATACCTGGTAGTTGTTGCTGTAGGGGTAATTGGGGTTGCTGTAAAGCTACCTGGGATGTGCTAGGAGGTTGTGGTAATCGGCTTTGATCAGCCGCGCTCAATTCTATTAATCCGACTGCTTTGGGTGAGTCAGTTTTAGAAGAGTGATTAGAGTTAACTGGCATTAATGGCACAATCAAGGCAATAGCACCGTGGATACCAAGGGAGGCTATGGCGGCTATTCCCGTTGGTTGTCCGAATATTTCTGGTATGTTTTTTAGGAGAGATACGTAAGACATACTGTTATGGTTGATTCTGATCAGTGAAAGTTGAATAGAAATTTTATCAACAAAGAATTCAGGGGTTATCCCAATCGTGAAGTTAATATCCCACAGTATCATCTACTGAGAGACGGGGGAATAATGATACTCAAGGTAAAATTGATTAACTCCTGAAATCGGTGTCTTCTGAACTATTTTTTATTTTTTAGACTATTTTGCCATTGCCAAGACGCATCTTATTCCCATACATAATAACTTCTCCAGGGGATAAGTTCAACAGGGGAATTAATAATATCTTCAGTTTTTATGTTTGGGAACTGGGAACAGGGAAATTAATTGTGTAATATCAAGTCTGGAAAATTGAGTCTTCCCTGTTCCCTGAATCGAGGAATGAATTTAATTTTATCCAACTACTTATAGAATAATAAGTCAAGCAATTTGATACGTAGGAGTATTAAAATGGGACTGAGTGAAGAAATAATGAATTCTAGTCATAAGGACTTAATTGTCCAAGACTGCTGCACCATGATAGACCTACAACTAGCATCTAAGTCAGGCATGAGTGGCATAGCCCTAAAAGCCGCCTTTGCTGCACTGAAGGGAATTCAACCGGGTTATATCCCCAATGTTATTGAGTCCCTCCTCCCAGTTTGCTTAACTGCAATTGATCCCATCTGGAGTGAAGGAGTGCAACATGGTGAACCAGTAAAATACCTCACAGCAAATAGTGGTCGCACTGCAAATGCGCTATTGAGCGTAACCGATGCCAGGGTTAAAAATACGAAACGCCAACTTGTGCGAGGAACTTACGAAAAATTCCGTAATTCCGCAGAAAAGCACGTACAAGAAGCAGTACCAGATTTAGCTCAAGTGATTGGTAAGTATGCGAATAATTAGGATTTGCTGACAAAGTTGTCTGTGAAGGCAGGGAACAGGGAACAGGGAACAGTTTCAACGATCTGGATATCCTCAATTTTCCCAGTCCGACCAGGAAAAATGCACCTATTTTGAGACACCATCAGCCAAAACCTTGCGCTTTTTTGTGATAAAAATCAGCAAAACCTTTATTAATAAACGGTTTTAGCTTTATTCAGCAAGCCCTAATTAGGGTTTGCACCAAAAATAGAAGTTAGTCTTTCGGTCTTTAGATGCGCTTCCACGTAGGCTACGGGAGCGCATATCCCTAAAAGCCAACTTGCAGATATCCTGCTTCATGATATAATTTATTATTGATGATATTGAGTTAAAAAGTCCCTAATTCAGCCGAAAATATGACACTTGCCTATAGAACAGAGGGATGTCTCCGTATTGGTCAACAAGCTCCCGACTTTACAGCAACAAGCGTAGTAGATCAAGAGTTTAAGTCAATTAAATTGTCTGATTATCGTGGTAGATATGTTCTTCTGTTGTTCTATCCCTTAGATTTTACCTTTGTTTGTCCAACTGAAGTAACAGCATTTAGCGATCGCTACCCAGAATTTAGCCAACTAAATACAGAAATCTTGGGTATTTCCGTTGATAGTGAATTTTCCCACCTCGCTTGGATTCAAACAGATCGTAAATCTGGTGGAGTCGGTGACATAAATTATCCCCTAGTTTCCGACATCAAAAAAGAAATTAGTGCCGCTTACAACGTTCTTGACCCAAACGCTGGTATTGCTTTGCGGGGTTTATTTATCGTAGATAAAGATGGCATTCTACAACACTCCACTATTAATAACTTAGCATTTGGTCGCAATGTGGATGAAGCCCTGCGAACATTACAAGCAATTCAGCACGTTCAGTCCCATATTGATGAAGTTTGTCCTGTTAATTGGCAACCTGGAGACAAAACCATGAATCCTGATCCGGTGAAGTCTAAAATTTACTTTGCTGATATTTAGAGAATGGGAAATTTGGTAATTAAACTTCTAATTTTGAATTTTTTATGCTGACTTCAACTGATTTTACTGGCTTATTTAATGAGCGATTTTTCCATAATTTCCTACCCATACCAGCGCTAGATAATTTTAGATTGGGTGTAGGCACACCAGATTTTAAACTATCAGATATTACTAATAATGCTGTAGTTAAGCTATCTGATTTTCGCGGTAAACAACCTGTAATAATTGCCTTTACCAGAATATTTACCGAAAAGCAATATTGTCCATTTTGTTATCCCCATATTCAAGCTTTAAATGAGAACTATGAACAGTTTAAAAATCGGGGAATAGAAATTTTATTAATTACCAGCACCGACAAAAAGCAAAGTCAAATAATAGTTCAAGACTTGGGACTAAAAATGCCATTATTAAGTGATTCCAGTTGCCATACATTTCGTACTTATAAAACTGGACAAGCATTAGGAGCGCCCTTACCAGCACAATTTGTATTAGATAAAGATGGCAAACTGCTCTACAGACATTTATTTTCTTTTTTAGATCATAATGCTAGTATAGAGACACTTTTGGAAAAATATAATTGAATAGAACGCAGTTTAAGAGGGTGTTTGAAAAGTTTTTAATGTATAAACAGACCCCTCTCCAAACCTCTCCCCGAAGCGGGGAGAGGCTTTGAAAACCTCCTTCCCTCGTAGGGAAGGGGGCAGGGGGGTTAGGTTTTTGGAGATTATCGGTTTCATCTAATACTTTTAAAACATCCTCTAAGGGAACACCAAAAAATAAATTACCCAATTTTGTGGGATGGGCATCCTGCCTGTCCTTGATGATTAGCAGGCAATTCGTCCCGCACCACAAGAAATTTTTGGGTATTTTTTTAATTGGAAGTCCCTAATTCAAAGCTCCTAACCTACCTGTACCCCGATTGTATTGATAACTTTTCTGAATTAAACTAGGATGAGGACTAACACAATATCGTTTACCATCAATCATAATTGTGACTAACTTTTCCCCAGAGGTACAGGAAACATTAGTTAATTCCCAGCTTTTAATTAACTCTACATTAGCATCAGTGGCAAGCTGGGAAGTTGGTTTTGGATTTTCCTGTACTTTAGTCAAAGATTCTAACCTACCTGTACCCCGATTGTATTGATAACTTTTCTGAATTAAACTAGGATGAGGACTAACACAATATTGTTTACCATCAATCATAATTGTGACTAACTTTTCCCCAGAATCACAGGAAACATTAGTTAATTCCCAGCTTTTAATTAACTCTACATTAGTATCAATGGAAGAGTTAGAAGTTGGTTTTGGCTTTGCTTCTGCTTGAGAATTAGAAGTTGGTTTAGGATTTCCCTCTGCTTCAGGTGCAGGTTTTTTAACATAACGCCTATTAAATATTTCTGCGGATTTTTGATAATCTGCAAGTGCATTTTGATAAATACTAGTTAAAGTGTAGGCTATGGCGCGGTTAATGTAAGCATTAAAATCATCAGGATCAATAATAATAGCTAGAGTTGACACTTTTATAGCTGCTGGATAGTCTTTTAAGTTGTTAAACACATCTGCTTGAATTGTGTACCCATAACTATTGTGAGGATCAAGACGAATAGCTTGTTTGGAAGATTCCAACGCCGCTTGATACTTTCCTAATTTAATATAAGCCATAGCCTGATGAGCATAGGCGGCAGCATAGTTAGGGTTGAGACGAATTGCCCGGTTAAAATCCTCAAGGGCTGCTTGATCATTTTGTAAGAATATCTGACTCCAGCCCCGGTTGAGGTAGCCATCTAAGTAGTTAGGATCAAGAACAACAACTTGGTTAAAATCTGTAAGAGCTTCTTGATGTTTGCTGACCCATGTGTATGAATATCCCCTTTTAAAGTATGCTTCTATATATTTAGGGTCAAGCTTAATTGCTTGAGTAAAATCTGCCGCTGCGTCCTGATAATTATATTGATCTAGTTTAGTAATACCCCTAGCATAAAAGTCTCTTGCTGACTGAGGATTGTTTAAACGGGTAGCAGGACTTTCACTAGTAGAACTATTATCCTTTTTGATGGGGGTGTTTTTAATAATTGGCTCACTTGTAGCTAAAAAAGTATTAATAGGAATCCCCGCATTAAATCCTGTTTTCTGTGTTACCACTGCTCCCGTTTCTGTTTTATTCTTACCTGAAGTATCAGCTAACCCGTGAATCGCCACAACTCTACCAGCAATATCAAACACAGGACCGCCACTATTACCAGTTATGGTTCTAGCATCGTAAATTAAACCATAGCCATTAATGGCATTACTGGCACGAGAAACAACTATTCCCGTAGTGAAAGCAAAGTCTCTGGCAGCTCCAACCTTATCAAATACGGCTGGAAACCCACCAACAAAGACATCTGCACCCTCTACCATTTGATCAGAGTTTCCTAAAGTCGCAATAGGATAATCTTCTGAAGCCACAAAAGTAGCTATAGCTAAATCTGCATCATTTCTAGTTTGCTGTAATACTTTAATATCTTTGACAGGATAATCTTTACCCGTGTTTGTGCGTATAGAATAAGTAGTATCTGTAGCGCAAGTAATTTTTCCTGCCCGGCCTAAATCATCACACACCACATGATTAGCTGTGAGTACAGTGTAAGTATTACCTTGTTTAGCAATAATGACTCCTGAACCGCCGGGAGTGAGATCACCCCCTGCATTAATTTGGACTGAGGTGCTTTTAGCAATTTGAGCAATCTTTTGGGTACTAACAGTATCAGCAGCAGATGTTGGTAGAGAAATTACAATAGTTGCGATTACTGTCGTAGTCAAGATGGTATAATTTACCCTGGTAAAATATAAATTCATATTCTGATTCTGAGTCTTCTTGTAAGTTCTAGTAACTATGTTTTATCTTCCTTGACAATTTCTTGTTCTTCGAGAAAAGCAAGAACATTGTCAATAGGAATAGCCCAACTGAGAGATTCCATTTGCAAATAATCTTCTTCTTTTGGTATAGTCCCATCGGTAAAAGTAAAAGCCTCAATACCTTGAAAAGGATACTTTAATAGCCCATTAATACCAATTAGTTCACCTTGCTGATTTAAGGCAGGTCCCCCACTCATCCCTTGAAAGATATCATTAGTGTTGCCTAATTGATAACCTCCAGGGAGAGTTTTAGTAATCTGCATTTTAATAGTTCCAGGTTTGACTTGAAAGGCTTTAACTCCCCAATTTCGGGTTTCTTCCATTTTAGTGATCTTCTTGCCTTTGAAGACAAAATGCCAAGCTGGAAAACCAGAGGCGTATACTGTTTCTCCCTCAAAAATAGCTTTTGACTTTGGCAATGTTACTACTTGATAATCCTGTGGACTAGTAAATTTTACCAGGGCTAAGTCCAATTTTTTCGTATTCATGCCATTGACTTGTTGTCCCTGGTAAATCTTCCCATCAGCAGTCAAAATGCCATAACCATCTTCAGGACTATCAGCAACTACATGATTATTTGTTAATACTGTATAAGTTTGCCCTTCACGTTTAATGACCACCCCTGAGCCAGAACCAGATTGAGTTAAAATCCTCACAGTTACCTGATTGGCAATTTTGGCTGCGGTAACATCAGGCTCGGATGTAGCACCTAAAACTACTGGGGTGGAATGGGCATACAACTGAATCACACAAACCGTGGTAATAAATATTAAAAACAACCTGCGAGCTATGGGAGAAAACATGATTAATATTTAAATAATGTGGATTAAATCATGCTTACCAATTGTATATTAGTAATCAGGGAAAATATCAGAATTTCATCTGTTTCCTAATTACAGGAATACCCATCACCTTTTTCCCCTACCTCTCCCTGACCCAGGGGGGTGGGGAGGTGGGGGGTGGGGGAGGTGGGGGATGTGGGGGATGTGGGGGATGTGGGGGAGGTGGGGGATGTGGGGGAGGGAAGAACAGAAGTTTTTTCCGATCATCATTACCCAGCAATTCTTATTTTGAAACGAGTTTGCGCCATTTCAGCGAACTGCTTGCAGCAGCGCTTCGCTATCCCCGGATTTGTTAAGAATTGTAAAACCCTATGAATGTAAGGGTTTAAATGTCATGAAACCTTAAAATGAGAATTGCTGATCATTACCCGTCAAAATAAATTTGACGAACTACTAGTACAGGTTGGCGTAAATAATATGACTATTAAAAGCTCCGAAAGTTTGATTGATTACAAGGCTTGAAAATGGTTCATTCACTTACACCGCAGTGTAAGTAGTGAGACAAAATTAATTACACAATGTCATTGCGTTAGCGCAGCGTGGCGTTAGCCATATGGAACGAAGTGAAATGAAGCAATCACAACCCTGGCGATTGCTTCCCTTCCCTCGCAATGACTGTAAATATTTTTGTCCAATTACTTACTAGCAACTTGAGTTAATAATTACAAACCACGGGAGTTATCTTGAACGGCAGGTGTCTTTGTCGGTTGCTGAACAGAGAGATTGCGGTTGCTTGTTAACACATCTTCTAATTTGATCTGGACACGAGCTTCTGTCTCACGAACGGAACCCGCACTAGAACCTTCACGACTGATTTGCATGATTTGGGCAAGAACTTGGTCTGCCTTCTTGGCATTTTCTGGTTTCAGCGTAAACAGAGTATTGCGTCCATTGCAACCAGTGTCATTTGCTGAAACTACGCAAATGACAGTTTTATTGTTAACTCGACCGGTCATCAACACAACATCCTTGAGGCTACCACCACTTTCAGCTACAGCTTGATTTAATTTCGGTGTCACGATTTGGCAACGACCTTGGGGAGTAAATTTCTCACCAAAATACTTTGAAGCTGCTGAAGTCCAGATAATGACAGGGATTGGCTGACCACCGGGTCGCTGACCAACTGTAGCCACGCTACCATCACCCTGGGGGACGCAGGTAAATTTAGTCCCAGTGTTGGCTACCTCCGATGGGTCTACGTCTGGCATCGCACTACTGTTACTATTATCAATTGTATTATCCACCGGTGGTAAGGCTTGAACCGGATCTCCCAAACCAACAATGCTAGATATGGCTAAAGTGGCAACTACAATCGCTGTTTTTAATTGATATTTCATAAGACTCCCTAAATGTTAAAAAGAAGAAGAAATGAGACTTTTCCAGTTCCTGACTGAAGTAAATGTCTAGTTTTCTCTAGACTTTATTAGCAGGATGTTGATAATTACAAACCACCGGGGTTATTTTGAGTAGGAGGGTTTCTTCTGGTTTGCCGGAGTGGGTGATTGGCATTCATGGTTAGCAAATCCTTCAATTTCACCTGGACACGACCTTTTGTTTCCCGAATTACGCCGGCACTAGAACCCTCACGACTGATTTGCACGATTTGGGCAAGAATTTGGTCTGCCTTCTTGGCATTCTTGGGGTTGAAGGTAAACAGAGTATTATTGCCATCACAACCAGTGTCATTAATAGAAACTACGCAAATGACGGTTTTACTTCCGACTTGACCGTTCATCAACACAACATCTTTGAGACTACCACCACTTTCATCTACAGCCTGATTAAATCTTTCTGTCACGATTTGGCAACGGCTTTGAGGACTAACTTTCTTGCCAAAATACTTGGAACTATCTGAAGTCCAGATAATCACAGGGATTGGTTCTCCACCAGGTCGCTGACCAACGGTGGCTACGTTACCATTTCCGTCAGGTACACAGGTGAATTGAGTTCCTGTATAGGATTCCTCCGACGGATCTACGTCTGAATTAACACTATTATCTACTTTTGGGAAAGCTTGAACTGTAGACCCCATGGCAAAAATGCTGGAGAGGGCTAAAGTTGCCGCTATCATCGCTGTTTTCAATTGATGTTTCATAAGACTTCTTAAATGTTAAAAATGGGAGGAGATAAGTAGTGAGACAGAATTAATTACACAATGTTATTGCGTTAGCGCAGCATGGTGTTAGCCATATGGAACGAAGTGAAATGAAGCGATTGCAAGGGTTGTGATTGCTTCCCTTCGCTCGCAATGACTGTGTCCAATTACTTAGGCTGTTCTGGATCTGATTTACGCACGAACCACAGAGGCACAGAGGTCACGGAGAAATTAGGGTTTGAGAGATATTTTGTTTGTGTATACTGAAAACGGTTCATGGTTTAACCAATATTAGACCCCTCTGGTAAACCTCTCCCTAACCCGCTTACCGGATGTCTCTATAAACCCCCTTTTCTCCGAGATGTAGATTTAGGGGAATCTGCTAAAGCTTTGAGGTTACCAGTAGCCTGATTATATTGATAACGTTTAGCTGTTAAGTCAGGATGGGGCGTAATGCAGTATCGTCTGCTACTCATGATGATGGTGACGATTTCGCTACCAGGGTTACAGGCTATAGGTGTTAGTTCCCATTTTTTTAGCAGTGCTATGTTAGGATCATCGGCTGATAAATCAGCGTTTTGGGAAGAATCTGGTGTTTCTGGCGTTGCGACATCAAACATGGTGTTGTTTTTCGTAGCATTGTTGAAGTTATAACGACCATTATTAGCAATAACATTGCCACCTGGGTTATTACTAGTCCCCAAATCAGGTAAAGCATCATGAATGAGAACAACACCATCCCGAGTGTTGTTCTGAATTGTATTTTTACGCACTGAAGGTTTAGCGGATTCGGAAATCACTATACCATCTTTGTTTTCAATGATTTGATTTTCTGTTAGTAAGGGCGCGGAAGTATTACCAATGGCTAAACCAAAGCCGTTATTCTGAAATAAATTATTACGAACTTCTCCCTGGCTTGATTTGGTTAGGGAAATCCCGTTGGCGCTATTTTGTACAAATCTGTTATTTTCAATTTTAGGATTTCCTGTACCTGTAACAAAAACTCCGTCTCTAGCATTGTTAATAAAGGTACTGTTTTTGATCGTTGGATTAGTTGATTCTATCCATACACCTGTACCCCTTTGATTGGTGTTGGTGACGGTTACACCTTCGATTGTGGTATCTTGATTTGTCAGGATAGTAATATTCTGTTTAGCAAAAATGCGACTGATATAATCACCACCACCGGAAATAACTACTCTCTCACCCCTGCTGGATTCATCACCCCGTAATGTTACGCCTGGTTTGAGTAATATGGGGAATGATTCGTTGCTATAATTACCAGGAGCTAATTGAATAACTGTACCCGGTTTGGCTTGACTGAGGGCAGAAGTAATGGTTTTATAGGGGTTTGCTGATGTTCCAGCTTCAGCAGCATTTAAACCGTTAACAGGGTCAACATAAATTACTTGGGCAACGGGAGGCAATTCGGCTTGTAGTGGGAATGTGACAATTAGGGAACTAGATATGGCTAATGTCGTCACGAACCAAGAGGTTTTTGATTTGAACCGATTACTCATAAATAACTCCTTGATTTGATGAGTATATGCTTACCTATTACAAATTAAACCATAAATACTAGGATAATCTCAAAGTTATACATATATATTACTTATATACACCTGATCTGGATTAGTTGCTAAAATCCCCGTCATTCCGTTGATAATCCCAAAATCCCCGGTTTGAGCAACTCAGGAAATGCTTATGAAACGAAAAAAAAATCTAGCAGGTTGGGACAGTCTACCACTTCTTCTAACATACCTCTAAGATAAGTAGTGAGACAGAATTAATTACACAATGTCATTGTGTTAGCGCAGCGTGGCGTTAGCCATATGAAATGAAGTGGAATGAAGCAATTGCAAGGGTTGTGATTGCTTCCCTTCGCTCGCAATGACTGTAAATATTTTTGTCTAATTACTTACAAGGTTGGGTTGAGCGAATGACTGTAAATATTTTTGTCTAATTACTTACAAGGTTGGGTTGAGCGATAGCCATTGGTGTCAACTTAACGTAAAACCTCTATCCCGCAAAGAACTCAAGTCATCTTATTCCCAGTCTCTGACTGGGAATGAATTCTAGAAGGCTCTGCCTTCAATAATATTAGAGGCAGAGCCTCATTAACTGCATTCCTAGTCAGAGACTAGGAACGAGATGTGGTAGGGATTTGAGCTTAAGTTGACACCTATGGGTTGAGCGATAGCCATTGGTGTCAACTTAACGTAAAACCTCTATCCCGCAAAGAACTCAAGTCACCTCATTCCCAGTCTCTGACTGGGAATGAATTCTAGAAGGCTCTGCCTTTAATAATATTAGAGGCAGAGCCTCATTAACTGCATTCCTAGTCAGAGACTAGGAACGAGATGTGGTAGGGATTTGAGCTTAAGTTGACACCTATGAGCGACGGCTATTTGATCGCAGTTCTCAATTGTTTGAGTATGCCACCAATACCGACGAAACCTGTATTTCGAGAGAGATTCTTGAGAGCTTTTGGTTCACTGTTGAGGATAATCCCGTTGTAGGCAACAATAGCATCATTCAGCTTATTGATATTTACACTTAGCCCAGCACCGCCTTGAGCAATGACATAAACAGGTTTGAGAGCTTTGGTTCCTGCTACTAGCTGTCCTGATGTTGCTTGGGCTAGGGGCTGATTTGGTAAGGAAGCGTTAGTAGAACCAAACAAACCTGTGAGAGATGAGACTAGTGCTGTTGCTTGTTGTGGGGAAATACCCGCAGCGGTGAGACTGTTTGTCAGAGCTACCGCAGCTTGTTGTGACCCAGCACCGCCTGTGACTAGTGAAGCAACGGATTCTGTACCACCATCCCCGCCTGTTGTACCACCTGTTGTACCATCCCCGCCTGTTGTACCGCCTGTTGTACCATCCCCGCCTGTTGTACCGCCCGTTGTACCACCTGTTGTACCATCCCCGCCTGTTGTACCGCCTGTTGTACCACTTGTTGTACCATCCCCGCCTGTTGTACCGCCTGTTGTACCGCCTGTTGTACCACCTGTTGTACCGCCTGTTGTACCGCCTGTTGTACCGCCTGTTGTACCGCCTGTTGGACTAAGAGCCTGAACAATAGCAGCAGCCAACTGATTCACGGTAACCTGAACTTGCGGAGAAAGAGAGATCACAATAGTGTTTGCTGTTGCACCGGTTGTTACAGTTATACCAGGTGAAGTTGGTTCTACGGTTGTTGGTGAAACGGCAATTGTAGATGATGCCGTAGCTGTGTCACCTCCTCCTGTAGTTGTGCCACCAGTGGTACTAACCGCCGACAGATTACCTGCTGTGGAAACACCAGTTGTAATGGTGGGGGAAACACCAGATATGATGGGAATGGTGATAGAAATTCCTGTTGCTGTTGTTGCTGTTACTGCCGGTGTTGTTGTTCCTCCTATCGTTGTTGTTGTTGGTGTTGTTGTCGTTGTTGTTGGTACGGCAAACCCACTAGTTTGTGAAGCACCAGTAGCAGCGCCAGCATCAACACCGGCTGAACCTTTACTGGGACTGAAACTCTGGGCTTGGCTTGGTAACTGCCAAGCAAATAACAGCAGGGGACTCAAGCTGAGGGCAAAAATGAGATTTCTGGTTTTCAACATGATGATTATCTAAAATATGGAACTGTTTGACAATTGATGCTATAGTCACTGATTCCCTGGATATTTTTTGGCTCTAATATCCCTTGAAATTTCTATATACAAGGGTTTCAGGTTTATCGCCACGCTACTCTATCAGCAAGCCCTATTTAGGCAAGAAATTGAAACCATAACCTATACTTAGCGCAAATGTTGTGCCGCCTACACTGTTATCTGTGAGATCCGCACCTTGGAGTGTAATTGTTAAGGGTAACGTAGGTACAGGCACGAAAGAAGCACCAAGGTTTAAGCCAACTCCACTCCAGCCAAAGCCCACACCGATTTGGGGATGAACTTGCACACCTGCTCCGGCAAATACCCCAGTACTGGCGTTACCTTGCCTAAAGTCACCACCTCCAACACCGAGGGAGAATGAGACGGGCATTTTATTCACAGCATCATTAGGCTTTAAAAGAGAGTAAGTTGTTACCACACCATAGACGCTGGAAGGTCTGGTCTCTTCCTCACTGGCATTAGTCTCATACTGGGCAAAGGCTTTCCAGCCAGCAGCTACACCAACTTGATTGGTTCCTTTAGCATAGACAATGCGGTGAGCTTTTAAGTCAAAGGTGCCATTAGAGCCAAAGTTTTTGACACTACCGTTGTTGAAGGATAATTCTAGACCAACTAGTTTCTGGGAATTCCCTAAACCAAAACCAATGCTGGTACTTGCGTCTATGTCGTTTATAGAGTTACCTCTATTACCAGCGGTTGCTGCTGATGCTCCCACAAACGCATCACCCATGTTAGCTCCGAAGGCACTGGGTGCAGCAAAACTGAGTCCAGGTGGATAGGTTGGCTTAGGTGCTACTATCTTGACTTTGATCAGGGGTTCAACTAGTAGCTCTTGGCGGATTTTATTAATATCATCCGGATTGCTGTCCGCTGTTTGTGCAATTAGTTGTTGTTGCTCAGAAATAGATTCAACCTTTGGTTCTAATTGTGCGGCTGTGACTACTTTATCTGTGATTAATTCACTGGGCTGATTTTCAGTTACTATGTCATCTGCCGCAGATGCGGAATTAACTGAAATGATGGTAGTAATCAGCAAACTTGGTAGGGTTAGCAATAAACCCAAGTAGTAAAACCGTTTGTAGTGATTAATTAGTATAAGAGAATGCTTTTTCATCTTCAAAATATCACTCCTCACAAGATGTTATGCGGTGGCAACAATCTATACCCCTGTATACAGCTATACAAGATAGTTTTTGAATTTGACTGAATTAAGTAGGTGGATGTGAAATATACTGCGAACGGTTCATAGTTTAACCAAATATGAAACCCCTCTCCGTACCTCTCCCTAGCCTTCTCCTAAGAGGAGGGGGAAAAGGAATAATATTTAATACTGGAGAGGTTTTGAACTGGTTCTTTGTATGATAAAAAAGTCCAGCTTCTAGCCGTTTTGAGTATAACCAAAATGTGTAACGATATGTAAATTCACCTCGATGGGTTATTATCGTTGAGTTTTAGTCATTTCAAAAAACGAAATATATTTTGATTTTCCTCCGCCCAGGTACTTAATATTCAGACAAAATACTAACTATTTTGTATATATATCTACAAAGGACTCGACCACACTTTTTATTCTACAGGAGATGTAACTTTAAATGCAAGCTTTACACAAGTAAATATTTTCTTTAAATTAACTACGAGTCTTTCAATATATATAAGTTAATATTAGGCTGTAGCAAGATACTACAGCGTGGGATTTGACAAAATAGCAGTTCTGGATTGTTTTTTCAGGAAATACTCTCAATAGTTCTTACAATTTAACTTGTGCTAAATGACTACGGGGGTTGTAAGTGCGGATAGCCCGAATTTTTTCATAACATTCTCGTTCTTGCGGGGTGAGGTCTTTGGGGGGAGCGATCGCTACTTTGACAAATTGATCACCACGTCCACCTTTAGCTATGGGCCAACCTTTACCACGTAAGCGCAGAGATTGACCAGAACGAACTCCCGCAGGTAGCTTAACACTGACATGACCATCGGGTGTGGGTACATCTATCGCTGCACCTAATGTGGCTTCATCAGGGGTAATTAAGACTTCGCAAACCAGATTGTCCCCTTCTATTTGGAAAAAAGTATGGGGTTGTAATTCTACCTTTAAGTATAAATCTCCCCGTTGTTGACTCATGGGGTTAATTTGGCCTTTTCCTTTCAACCGTAGACGAGTCCCAGTTTTAGCACCACCAGGAATACGCACATCAATAGTTTCGTTTCCTAAACTAAAGCGTTTTTGAACACCGGAAAATGCTTCTGCAAAAGTTAAAATAATTACAGCTTCTGTATCTTGTGTGCCGCCAATACCGCTATCTGGAAAACCAAAATCGTTAAAACCGCTACCTGGTTTACCGGGAGGAGTCCGATAAGAGTAACTTTGTCGTCCGCTGCGAGGACCTGCACCACCAAATAATTCGTTTAAGAAGTCATTAAAACTGCCGTATTGACCAAAATCAACTCCGCCCATATCCCCAGGACCACCACCGGGAAAACCTTGACCGGCTTGTTTCCAATATTGACCAAATTGATCGTATTTTTTGCGTTTATCTGGGTCTGATAATACTTCGTAGGCTTCATTAACTTCTTTAAATTTGGCTTCAGCCTGTTTGTTATTGGGGTTAACATCAGGATGAAATTTACGGGCTAGTTTGCGAAAAGCTTGTTTAATTTCTTCTGAAGTGGCGGTTTTACTAATTCCTAACATTGCATAATAGTCTTTAAAGTCGGTTGCAGCCATCTACTAGCCTCCTGTATAAGTTTACGTGGCGTTGCTGATTAAGGGTATGAATTTTAGTCTCACGCAAAGGTAAGATTTTTAAAGGTTCAATTTGGAAATTTCATACCTCGATTCAGCAACGCCGTTTACGTGATGTTTTTCTAACTTTTATTTGGTCTCATCTCAGATAAAAAGACCCTGACATTAGACTAACAAATCATTCCTATGATCAAGTGTGGTTCTTGCTGAATGCGCGATCGCAATTCCCGTACTTCTGCTATACCTGAGTTCGACATAAGATAATTTGTGGAAAACTGCCCCAAGTATGAGTCTCAAACCCTGATGATCTCCTTGAAAAAATCATAACTCCGTTCGCGTAGCGTTTCCGAAGGAGAAACTCCGAACTCCTAACACCGAACTCAGGTCTGCTATGATTAAAAGAATATAAGCTCATCTATTCCTTCTTCTACACTGGGGGGAGCATCCTGGAGTTGACGGTGCATTCGGAGAATTATATCTTGGGGAACTTGGCGAATCCGTCTTTGATTTCGGGACAAACATAGCCAAACTGGAGTTTTTACCCAGACCCCCATGATATAACTAAAGCCACAATCACGGGCGAGAGTAATTACTTCCCGACGACTTTTCCTTTGGGCGTTGGTAGCATCGAAAATCACTTCTTGATCTGCGGTTATGGCTTGCTGTAATTGCTGTTCCAGTTCGCGCCAAATTAGCAGCCAGGGTCCTTGAATTGCTTCTGAGCCAAAAAGCTGCCCCCGGATAGCATCTGTGGAAATTAGCTGCATCTGAGGGCATTCTGTCAATAATTGTTTTGCTAAGGTTGATTTACCACTACCAGGAAGACCAATTAGCAAAATTAATTTAGTCATTGGTCATTGGTCATTGGTCATTGGTCATTGGTCATTGGTTATTGGTCATTGGTCATTGGTCATTGGTCATTGGTCAGGAGCAAAACAACTGACAACTGACAACTAACTAAATGATTGTACCATCAGAAATTAGAGCATTTTTGAGAACAACAACAATCCCACTGCGGATGTAAAAGCCTTGCTTTTCTCTTTCTGCTTCTTGGATGTTGTCTTTGTTGATAATTTTCACATTGTGACCAATGCGGGCATTTTTATCAATAATGGCACGGCGAATAATGGTGTCTGTACCAATACCGACGGGAACATCATCTTGTTCTAAACTGCATTGTCTTTCTACAGATGGTTGGTAATAGTCAGCACCCATGATCAGGGTTTCTTCGATTACCGATCCTGATTCTATCCGCGATCGCACTCCCAAAACTGAATGTTGAATCCGACAATCTTTCAAAATACAACCATCGCCAATCATGGATTCTGTAATTTGGCAATTCAACAGTTTAGAGGGGGGTAAGTAACGAGCGCGAGTATAAATTGGTGCTGCTTCATCATAGAAACTAAAAGGAGGTAGGGGTTGCTTAGTCAGGGCTAAATTAGCCTCATAAAAAGATTCAATTGTCCCAATGTCTTCCCAATAGTCGTCAAATAAGAAAGCTTGGACATTGTGATCCTTCGCTGCATCAGGAATAATTTCCTTACCGAAATCAGTCCGTTCTAAAGATTCTTTTAGCAACTTAATCAAAACATCTTTTTTAAAGACATAAATCCCCATTGAGGCGATATATGGCTGTAATGCAGCTTGTTCCTTTGTCAACCCCAAGATGGTGGTATCAACACGCATTTGTGCTAAAGCTTCACCTTTGGGTTTTTCGCTAAAGTCAATTACCCTACCTGAATCATTAATTTTCATCAAGCCAAAGTCTGAGGCGCGACGATCATCCATAGGAATTACAGAAAGTGTAATATCAGCATTGGTATCTCTGTGACGCTGGATAAATTGTCGGTAATCCATGCGGTAAAGGTGATCACCGGAAAGAATCAGAAATTCTTCTACATCCCACTCTTGTAACATCCAGATGTACTGACGCACAGCATCAGCCGTACCTTGGAACCAGTTGGGGTTTTCTGGGGTTTGTTGTGCTGCTAACACTTCCACAAACCCATCGCTAAACCCACTGAAGTTGTAAGCACGGGCGATGTGACGATTCAGAGAGGCTGAGTTAAATTGAGTCAGGACGTAGATTTTGAATATTTCGGAATTGATGCAGTTGCTAACAGGTATATCTATTAGACGATATTTCCCTGCTACTGGTACTGCTGGTTTGGCGCGGAGTTTAGTTAACGGATAAAGCCGGGTACCTGCACCCCCACCCAGAATAATTGCTAAAACTTTTTTCACAAAATTTCTCCCAACTGCCTTTCACTCTCATCTACAGTTTAGGACTGTATGTAACAACTAATAAAGGGGGATCAAAGAATCTTAGGGATGAATTTTTGAGATGGCAGTAAATTAGCCAAAATAGAACTTATGTACTATAGTAGTGGGTGGCAGGAGAGTCTAAATTTATAGTTGAAGCAGTATTGCCAATATGAACATTTTGTGCTACTTTTAAGTAGCAATTTACCATTAAAGTTATCATGTTTCAACAACTATCACTATTTGAAGATAAAAATACTCATATTGCTAACTGTTTTTATAGAAGCATTGAGGAGTCTGGTTTTAACTATCAAGAAATTGATATAGGTGATATCACATTTAAAGCAGGACAAACAGAGTCAGTACATAGATGGTATCGGCTGACCCCTAGCTATTCGCCAAATTTAGTTCGCTTTTTTATTGATATATTTAAAATTAGTAAAGATGATTTTGTCGTTGATCCATTTAGTGGTAGAGGCACAACAGTTATTGAATGTCAGAAGCATGGAATTAAGGCTATGGGAATTGAGATTAATCCTCTACTTCAGCAAGTGGGAAATAAGTCGTTACTATGGAATATTGATAATACGCATTTAATTAATATTTATCTTGAAGAAATATTTGATACGATTAAAAAATATCAAACATTTTCACTAGAAGATGTTATTGAGATATTCAATACCAGAGTTCCAATTATTCATAATGTCTTTCGTTGGTGGAAAATTCATGTGTTAAAGAATTTGATTATTTGCCGTGAGATAATGAATCAGGAAAAATATAATCCTATTTCTGAATATATCTGGTTGTCTTTGAATAAAGCGTGTTTAGATTGTGCAAATATTCATAGAAATCATCCAACTATTACATTTGATGATAATCATCAGAGGGAGATAGATGTTTATTTGGAAATTAGTACAAATCTCCAGAACATAAAAGAAGATTTGATCAAGCTCAATCAAGATCAAATATTATTTTCAAATTTCAACTCTATTATAGTCAGTAATTCCACAAACAACTTACAAAATATAGTTATTGATCGTTCTATAGATTTTGTAATTACTTCACCTCCCTATCCAAACCGTTATAGTTATGTTCATCAGACTAGACCTCAATTACACTTCTTAGAACTCTTAGAAGATGTTCGTGAAGCTACGGAAATAGATTTACAAGCAATAGGTGGAACATGGGGTAGAGCGACTTCAATTTTACAGAAGGATTTAATTAGAGTTCCTGATGAGATTAAGCCATATCTTTGTTATTATGATGAACTCAAAAATCAAAACCTCTTGATGTGTAATTATGCCACTAAATATTTTATGGATTTATGGAAACATATACAATGTTTAAAACAGTGTGTATCCAGAAACTTCCAAGGTGTTTACGTTGTCGGCAATTCGAGGCTCTCAAATGTAGAGATATTTACAGAGGTGATTTTAGGTAAGCTTTTTCAACACGAGGGTTTTGAAGTTGAGAAAATAATTTCCTTTAGGAAAAGAGGTGGTAAAAAACGTTTGTATGAAACAGCAGTATGTATTAAAAATTAGAGAAAATATTATCTATCTCTTTTTTCAAATATTTTGAATTTCTCTGAAGAAAACTATAACTATAAAGGTCAAATCCAGTAATAGAGCGCACTAAATTAAAACTGTTTATTCCTTCGTAGAGTTCCCAACTTTTTGATAATCTAAGTACAGGGCTTTTTAAAGATGTATTGCAGAAAATTAGCATCACAGGCAGAATTTCGTAAGACTTCAAAGCTAAGGACATATCATAGTCAGCTTGAATTCTTTTAGAATCACCAATTTGATAGCACGAACGAATCTCAAATCCTATTCCTTCATATTTAATCCAATCTGAGGGAATATTTTGATTGAACTTATCTTTTCTTATTAATCCATCAGTAGAGCGAATCTGATCACGATCACCAATTTTAACTGTGACACTAAAGTGTAGTTGATGCTCATTTAAGCCAAAACTCTCTTTTAATAAATAGGCAAATAAATTCTCATACATATCACCAAGTTTGCGATGCAAAGAAGTTACAAGATTTCCTCCTACTCTAGCAATAATGTATCTTTCATCGTCTAAACCTAAAGAGCCAAAGGCAGGATCATTAGCTATTAATTGCTGAAATTCCTCTTTGTTATTGATACCAACATAGCTCTTGTAAGGTTTAAATTCTGAAACTTTTCTAATATTTACTATGGCTATATTCAATAACTCATCCTCATTTATCATTTTGTGTTTTCCCCATTTTCTAGTTGATTATCGAATAAATCTTTAGCTGTAACTTGAAGAGCATCAGCTAAACGAAAAATATTCATTAAACTAATATTTCGTTCACCTCGCTCTACAGCACCAATGTATGTACGATGTAAGTCAGATTTTTCAGCCAATTCATCTTGGGAAAGTTTTAAACGTTTTCTGAAATAGCGAACTCTGATTCCAAAAGCGTCCATTCTAGCATCCATATTTAAAAAATGTGTGCCTCAATAGATTAAACATTCTACCTCATCAAAACCAAATTATTATATAATTTTATCTGAGCTTTACTCTGGTTCTAAAAAATTATGGCTTTCAATTTAGACCTGATTTAGCTCATTTTTCTTTACCCAGAAATGGCGATCGCGCGATCGCATCCAGACTCTTTAGCTTGACAAAGAGCATCATCAGCACGTTTTAGTATCACTGTGTCGGTTTTATCATCAGCTTGATAGACAGTTACGCCAATACTGATAGTAATTTTCATGGGTTGAAAGGTAGTATCTATCTCTAAATTACGAATTTGTTCACATAGATGTTCAGCTATTTCCATCGCTTTTTGTAAGGTTGTCGCTGGTAAAATGATCATAAATTCCTCACCTCCCCAACGCCCTACTGTATCTTCATTGCGTAACCACTTAACTAACAGTTGAGATATTTCTTTTAATACTTGATCACCAATGGGATATCCATAGGAATCATTAACAAATTTCAAGTGATCAATATCAATTACTAAAAGTGAAAAAGGTTCTTTGTAAGATTGAGTTCGTTGAAATTCTTTTTTCAAAATTGCTAAAATGTTGCGTCTATTGGCAATTCCAGTTAAGAGATCAGTATTTACTATTTTTTTCAATTTCTGACTTAATATTTTCTGTTTGTTTAAAGCAATTCTTAATTTATTCTCAATTTGATTGCGTTCACTTACATCTCTCATAGAAACAATTGAGACTTTTTGATCTAACCATTCAGTTTTCCCAACGGTAATTTCTGCCCGTCCGAGAATTCCCCGAGAACGAAGAATATCGAGTTCTGCAACTTTTCCTACTACAATTGGTAGTCCCAATTCACGATTAATTAAATCGGATAATGATCTATCAAACATTTGCGCCGCAGCCGGATTAGCAAATTTTACAACTCCTGCTTCATCAACAATTAAAATTCCATCTTTGATATGAGTAACGATGGTATTGAGTTTATTTTCACTTTGTTGTAACTGTCTAGTTTGGCGTTTTAGTTGAATATGTGTCTGCACACGGGCTAATAATTCTGTAGATCGAAAAGGCTTGGTTACATAGTCAGCCGCGCCCTTTTCAAAGGCTTCTAATAAATGTTCTTCTTCGTGACTAGCAGTCAGAAATAAAATTGGTATATGATGATAATCTGGATTTTTCTTAATTTGTTCGCAAACTTCCAAGCCACTCATTTCTGGCATCAATAAATCTAATAAAATTAAATCTGGTTGAATTGCTTGAAGACGTTGGAGGGCTTCTTTTCCACTTAAAGCATAGGTAATAGAATAACCTTGTGTTTCTAGGGTTCTTCCTAAAACTTGAATATTTTGAATCAGGTCATCAACAATTAATATTGTACAATCTTGGGGATTAAAAGCAATTTTTTCCATTATTTATATAGAGAATGAAATCGGCGGTTAAAAACCGCATCTACACAAACAAAACCCACCTGCGTGGGTTCAGAATTCTGATTTTTTCTGAGAATGAAATCGGCGGTTAGAAACCGCATCTACACAAGCAAAACCCACCTGCGTGGGTTCAGAATTCTGATTTTTTCTGAGAATGAAATCGGCGGTTAGAAACCGCATCTACACAAGCAAAACCCACCTGCGTGGGTTCAGAATTCTGATTTTTTCTGAGAATGAAATCGGCGGTTAGAAACCGCATCTACACAGACAAAACCCACCTGCGTGGGTTCAAAATTCTGATTTTTCCTTAGTCCGTGTAGACGGACTTTGTTTGTGTAGCCGTGACTTCCAGTCGCCTTCTATATTTGTAGAGTTTTTGACACTCTCCGGTCTAAAGACGCGGAGATTCTATAGAGAGTTTCAGTCTATATCCCTCAGTTATCCCAGTTTCAGGCACTGCCTTAAATATTTGGGTTCTTGCCCTGATTTCGTTGGCCCTGGCGGGCGAAATCATATCTGACAAGCGTAACTTTCCGAGAGTCCCTCGGTAGCTTTTTATGTCTTTAGTGACAATATACTTGTATCACGAATATGGATTAAAATCAATGCAGGATTTATCCTGCCTCTAGCCTTCATCCCTTGTCTAAAGCCCAAATGTGGCTTCCTGAGTCACCCACATTTTCAAGGGTTTTCGGCGTTCTTCCTTATAATAATGTTCTATGGTAGCAATTTTTGTAACTTTTTGCTAATTTGTGGGAAATTAGCAGCGGTGTCAGCCAAATGAGCCAAATCAAAGGTATCAATTTGGGTTTTTAGCGTATTAGCGTATTCTATCAAATCAGGACATTTATACTGTTCTCCCCAATTTTGTAATCGCAGCGCAAAAGCTCGTAGTTGGTCAATTAGGAGGGTTTGATGTAAGGTTTTCCAGACAGACGCTTCTTCCTGTTGTAACAATTCTATCAGTTCTGGTAAATTTTCTAAGGCTTGGGGCGACATTGGGGAAATGATGGTTTGTGTCTGGGAAGTAGATTTTAACTCTACTGATAACTGGGAGGGAAATAAACGTTGCAACTCACTAAAAAGATCCTGACGACTAACTGGTTTGCGAAGAAATCCTTGAGCTAAGGGTTGTAATTCTTCAAAGTCTTGCTCTTGAATGGAAGCTGTGACGATAATTACACAAATATCCGCTGTTGAGGGATTTTGCTTCAGGGCTTGTAGAACGGTGATTCCATCCATTTGCGGCATGACCAAATCTAGTAATATCAGGTCAGGATGATGCTTAATGGCTAATTTAAGAGCGATCGCCCCATTGTCTGCCATGATAATTTGGTGAGCAGTAGCATTAAAATAGGCGAAGAGCAAATCTCGGTTAGATTGTACGTCATCAACAATGAGAATTTTCAGAGCCGGAAATTGACTTAAATCATGATTTTGTGGGGTTAATGAGGGTGAAATTGCTGTGGTTTGAGTGACTGTAATTTCGGGAAATATTAAGGTGAAGGTGCTACCCTGTTCCAACTCACTTGTTACCTCAACTGTACCACCCATCATTTGCGTTAGACGGCGGCTAATAGTTAATCCTAGCCCGGTTCCGCCGTACTTGCGATTACTTTGTCCTTGACTTTGACGAAAAGCATCAAAAATCAAAATTTGATCACGGGGGGAAATCCCAATCCCTGTGTCAGCAACAGAAATTTCTAAATGGGCGTTATTCTGAATATTAGGGTTAATGCGGCTATGGACACGGATGGTAATCCCACCTTTTTCGGTAAACTTAATTGCATTACCGACGACATTCACGAGAATCTGCCGCAACCGGACTTCATCAATATATATTTCGACGGGAATGGATTCATCAACGTGCAGATTTAAAAATAATCCTTTTTCCTGCGCTCTTTGTAAGAACATTTGTTGAATGTCTTGCAGAAGTGAGGGAAGATTGACGGATTCATAGTTGAGTTTGAGTTTCCCAGCTTCAACTTTGGACAAATCTAGGATATCATTAATTAAGGTAAGCAAAGTCCGACCATTGGTTTGAATGGCTTGGAGATAACTTTGGGCTAAGTCGTCACTGACAAGAGTTTGTAATAGTTCGGAGAATCCTAAAATAGCATTCATGGGCGTGCGAATTTCATGGCTCATGTTGGCGAGAAATTCACTTTTGGTGCGACTGGCGGCTTGAGCTTTTTCGGTGGCTGCTTCTAGGGCTAAGTTTTGTTGAGCAAGTTCTATCTGTCGCTGTTCAGCCTGTTGTAGAAGTTTAGCATGAGCGATCGCAATTCCCACTTGAGCAGCTACAGCTTCTAAAAGGGCAACATCTTCAGTAATCCAATGGCGTTGATGATTACATTGGTGTAAACAAATCAGTCCGTTGGCTTTTCCTTGATAGGATGTACGAATTGCCAATACTGATTTTAGTCCAATTTGTTGAGAAATTTCTCTACTTGATGATACCAATGGATCTGCAAATACATCATCTATAATGATTGCTGTGTCTTGTTGGAGGAGTTGATGAATTTGGGGATTACCAGCAATAGGTCCTAATATTCCTTGAATAGAAGGGATATCACCACTCAAGTATTCGGCGACGACTGGGAGATGCTCTGTTGGCTCAATTTCGTAAGTATGCAGGAAACAACGATCTACGCCAAAGGCTTCCCCAATGCGGTTGGCGGAGGTTTCAAAGATTTTTTGGGGTTCGAGACTTTGACGAATTTCGTCGGTGATTTGTTTTAATAGTCGTTCTCGCTGCACCTGTTGTTCGAGAATCTTTTCGGCGGCTTTGCGATCGCTAATATCAACTAAATAGCCTACACACTCTAACGGCTCATTTTCTTGATCCCTAATTAACCGCAACTGAGCAAAGAACCACCGATAGTCACCATCAGCGCAGCGTAACCGATATTCTAAGGAATAGGTATTATCAAACTCTAACCTATTTAATCCTGCTAACACCCGATTTCTATCTTCAGGATGGATATAATCATACCAAAATCCAGTTTCATCTAAAAATACTTCGGGAGAATAGCCAAGAATCAACTGCACGTTATCACTAATAAAGGTAGCTCGATAATCTCTAGTGGGTTGACAACTAAATAAAATAGTTTGACTAGAGTTCATTAAAGCCCGTAATCTTTCTTCACTTTGGAGCAAAGCCATTTGTGCTTGTTTGAGTTCGGTAACTTCCACAACTACCGAACTGACAGCCTTACCGCCGTCAAGTTGATTAACAGGATAATAACTACCAATCCAATGTCTTTGGATATTTGGTTGTGAAGGTGTAAACCCAGAAATCTCTATATTGCGAATTGGTTTTCCTGTTGTTAATACCTGATCTAAAATCGGTTCAACCCGATTGGCTAAATCTGGTAATACTTCTCGGAGTTTTTTACCAATATGTGCATTGGCTGGTAAACCATTAATTTCCGCCATTGCTTCGTTAACTCGCACAAAGCGGAATTCTTCGTCATGAAGTACCAACCCCACAGGATTTGTATTATAAAGTTTTTCTAATTCCTCCGTGCGACGTTGTAGAGCTTCCTGAACTTGCTTAATTTCATTAATATTTACAAAAGTAATGACCACACCATCGGCTTGTCCATCATCTCTGAGATATGGATATAACCGCATCAACAGATGACTTTCTGTATTATTAATTCTTACTTCTTGTTCAATGGGGCGTTCCGTTTCCACTACCCGCTGTAATAGTTCCAGCAGATTGGGACAATTCATATTATGGGTAATATGCTGAACCGGACGTTCGACATCAGTTTCTAACAGGTTAATAGCAGTGGTGGCTGCGGGAGTAAATTTACGAATTCGCAATTCTCTATCTAGGAAAATTACGCCAATTTCACTACTTCGCAGCAAATTATCCACGTCGTTGGATAATTCTAATAATTGACGAATTTTTGTTTGATATTCTGTATTAACTGTATATAGTTCTTCGTTAACGGAATGTAGTTCTTCATTGGTACTTTGCAACTCTTCATTAGAAGCCAAGAGTTCTTCATTAGTGGCTTGTTGTTCTTCGTTAGTAGTTTCTAATTCTTCAATTGTGGCTTGGAGATTTTCTCTGGTTTGCTGTAATTCGTATTCTAAATCAAGAATGCGTTGGGTTGCTTCCGCGTCTTGCTGAAAAGCTTCAGGACGATTGGGTGGAGAAGGACGTTCTTCATTCTCAATAATTAACATGAAGAAGTCCGTCATGCGGGTATCTCCCGTATGATAGGTAACTTCTAAATTGACACTACGAATATTATTGCCCTGATTTAAGTGAATATTACCGTAAAGAACGGTTTTTCGTTCTCGTTTGGCACGATGTAGGGCAGTATTAATAGGTAATTTTAGGGTAGTTGGGACTAAATCGGCGATCGCTCTGGTCATTTGTCCTTCTGGGACTTGCATAATCTGTACCATATCAGTAACGACGTGGAACAGTTCCAAATCATCATTAACTAACAAACAGGTACATTGTCGGCGGCGGACAAAAGCACTAAAAGCCGCACCCAAAGCTGGATCAAATTGCACCGTCCCCCGTCTGGTTTGACTAGGACGAGCGACGACGGGAGTTATATATTCTAAATTTTGATTCAGAATCGGTAAACGCACATTTCGCCGCTTTTGATAAATTTTAAACTTCTCATACAGGGGACTAAATTCTTCAATTAATTCCCCCGGTGTTTCCGCTGCACCCAACAACAAAATACCCTTGTGCATTAAGGAAAAATGCAGCATTCTCATCACGTGCTGTTGCAAAACCGGCTGCATATATATCAGGACATTACGGCAGCTAATCAGGTGCATTCGCGTGAATCCGGCATTTTTCGCCAAGTTGTGGGGAGCAAAAATAATCATTTCCCGCAACGCCCGCGACACATGAAAATTCCGGTTACGGAAGGTAAAATATTTTTCTAAGCGTTTACGAGAAACATCAATACTAATACTTTCAGGATAAATCCCTTCGGCGGCTTTACTTAAAGCGGCTGCATCTATATCTGTGGCGAAAATTTTCACACTCAGTTGTTTACCTAAGCGGTTGATGACTTCATCCATCAAAATCGCCATAGAATAGGCTTCTTCTCCGGTGGCGCAAGCTGTCACCCATACCCGCAACTGTTGACCATTTTCCAAGGGGCTAATTAATTCTGGTAAGACTTCTTTATCCAAGTATTCCCAGGCTTGAGAATCCCGAAAAAACCTTGTCACCCCAATCATTAAATCATCACGCAGCAGCGCTCGTTCTTCACTGGATGTGGTTAGATATTGTACATATTCATCTAAGAGATTATGCCCACTCAGGGAACAACGGCGGTAAATGCGGCGGCTGAGAGTGCTGGGTTTATAATAGGAAAAATCGAGCTTTTCATATTGATTAAGAATTTGAATAATGGCGCGGAGTTTTTCTGATTCTAGTTCTGGAAGTAATGATTCCCCTGGACTTGCTCCTTGGCGCTGCATTTGGATGATTTCATAAATCGTCCTTGCCATTTCTGCTGGTGGTAGCACTTGATCTACAATACCTGTAGCGATCGCACTTTGGGGCATCCCATCAAATTCTGCTGTTCCTGGTGACTGGACAAAGGTTAACCCACCGGACTCGCTAATGCTTTGTATCCCCCTTGTGCCATCACTTCCCGTGCCTGAGAGAATCACAGCCATTGCTTGCTCACCATGATCTCTTGACAGAGAATCGAGAAAAATATCAATGGGGAAATTCGGTTGTTGTCGCGGCGGTTCGCTTTGCTGAATTAACTCTAATATCCCATCATTAACAACTAAATTATTCTGAGGCGTAATTAAATATACTGTATTCGGTTCAATCTGCATTCCGCTTTGTACCCGCTTCACTGTCATGCGAGTGCGCCGTTCTAGCAGTTCTTTCATTAAACTTTTAAAGTCTGGAGACAAGTGTTGGACTACAACGAAGGCAGCACCACTGTCTGCGGGCATATTATCGAAGAATTCTTCTAATGCTCGTAGTCCTCCCGCAGAAGCTCCAATGCCAACTACAAAGCAATGGGTCTTAGTCTCTTCAGACACTACTTATAAACTCCTAATTTTATTTGTTAACTATTGTATAGCAGCAAAAGATAAATTACCCAATTTTGTGGGACGGGCATCCTGCCTGTCCTTGATGATTAGCAGGCAAGATGCCCGCACCACAAGAAATTTTTGGGCATCTTTTTAATTGGAAGTCTCTAAGGGAACACCAAAAGATAAATTACTCAATTTTGTGGGACGGGCATCCTGCCTGTCCTTGATGATTAGCAGGCAAGATGCCCGCACCACAAGAAATTTTTGGGCATCTTTTTAATTGGAAGTCTCTAAGGGAACACCAAAAGATAAATTACTCAATTTTGTGGGACGGGCATCCTGCCTGTCCTTGATGATTAGCAGGCAAGATGCCCGCACCACAAGAAATTTTTGGGTATCTTTTTAATTGGAAGTCTCTAAGGGAACACCAAAAGATAAATTACCCAATTTTGTGGGACGGGCATCCTGCCTGTCCTTGATGATTAGCAGGCAAGATGCCCGCACCACAAGAAATTTTTGGGTATCTTTTTAATTGGAAGTCTCTAAGGGAACACCAAAAGATAAATTACCCAATTTTGTGGGACGGGCATCCTGCCTGTCCTTGATGATTAGCAGGCAAGATGCCCGCACCACAAGAAATTTTTGGGTATCTTTTTAATTGGAAGTCTCTAAGGGAACACCAAAAGATAAATTACTCAATTTTGTGGGACGGGCATCCTGCCTGTCCTTGATGATTAGCAGGCAAGATGCCCGCACCACAAGAAATTTTTGGGCATCTTTTTAATTGGAAGTCTCTAAGGGAACACCAAAAGATAAATTACCCAATTTTGTGGGACGGGCATCCTGCCTGTCCTTGATGATTAGCAGGCAAGATGCCCGCACCACAAGAAATTTTTGGGCATCTTTTTAATTGGAAGTCTCTAAGGGAACACCAAAAGATAAATTACCCAATTTTGTGGGACGGGCATCCTGCCTGTCCTTGATGATTAGCAGGCAAGATGCCCGCACCACAAGAAATTTTTGGGCATCTTTTTAATTGGAAGTCTCTAAGGGAACACCAAAAGATAAATTACCCAATTTTGTGGGACGGGCATCCTGCCTGTCCTTGATGATTAGCAGGCAAGATGCCCGCACCACAAGAAATTTTTGGGTATCTTTTTAATTGGAAGTCTCTAAGGGAACACCAAAAGATAAATTACTCAATTTTGTGGGACGGGCATCCTACCTCCCCTACCTCCCCTACCTCCCCTACCTCCCCTACCTCCCCTACCCCCTACCTCCCCATGCCTTGTGTGTACACCGTAGCCTTTATAAGGGGAGGGTTAGAGGCTTTTATTATTGGGTTTATTGAATCAAATTATACCACTTTCCATACGAAAGTATTATCACCGGGAGGAAAACCAGGAAGAAAACCAGGAGGAAAAACAAGAGTACCACCAATACCATTAAGAGGTCCGATCAAAGCGGGAAGAATGCCAATAGGATCAGAAAACATAGCAGTACCAGTAGCAGTCGTACCACCATTAGCTGTTTCTTGTTGTTCTACTGTCAACTCAGTAAATAACTTTTTACTCATGACTTTATTTCATAATTGGAAATATTGCCAACTTGGCTTTTAAACTTTAGAGAATATTTCTGTTGCTTAAACGCCAAATTGGCAATGTTCTATAACTGTTTCTTGTAGTTAAAAAAACCAAATAAGTAGGTAGTGAGGCAGAATTAATTACACAATGTTATTGCGTAAGCGTTGCGTTAGCCATATGGAATGAAGTGAAATGAAGCAATTCCAAGGGTTGTGATTGCTTCCCTTCGCTCGCAATGACTGTAAATATTTTTGTCCAATTACTTAGGTTGGCGTTGAAAATTGTCGTTATAGCAAGGCAAGAGTAAAGACATTTTCAGCGATTTTACGTTTCTTTACACAGTTTGGTTTTATTGTGTTCACCTACTTACGATGGCTGAAAATATCTAAATTGAAATAACTTTGGCGATCGCTATATCACTCAAAACGGCTTGATTGTTTGAGTCTAAACGTAGGGGTAAAGCATGAGCCATTGGTGTCAACTTAGGTTACAGATGGCTTATTTGTTTGGCTTCCACACCCGCCAGGGAATAAATTCCCTGTCTCATAGCTCAAGTCCGTTAAAACGGACTAATGAATTTTCCTAGTATTTAGTCATCTTTTAGATGACTTTCGCTATTAGCAAGGAACTTGAGTTCCTTGCGGGATGAAGATTTTGCGTTAAGTTGACACCATTAAGCATGAGCTAAACCCGTACACATCTGGGTTCTTTGTCATTTGGCAAAAGTTTAAATCTCACCCATGTTTAGTATACTTATTCCCAGCTATTTTCTCAGTTGTAAATCTACTCCAATCCGATGCGCGCAAGCAAACCCAGAAAAAGCCACAGCATTCAAACCTTGTCCGGGGAATGTACTATCTCCTACACAATACAAATTAGGAATCACAGTACGATTGAAAGGCATTCCCAATAACCCCCACAACTTACGTTTAGGTATTGGTCCATAAGTACCATCTATCCGTTGTAAAAAGCGTCTGTGAGTACGTGGAGTCCCGATTTCTAAATAATCTAACCCAGCATCTAAACCAGGAAAAATTGTCTCTAATCTGTCAATAATTTGCCCCGCTGCTATTTCTTTTTTATCCGCATACTCGCTTTCGGAAAGTCCCTGCCAATTACTAATCCAGTCAGGTGTAAAAGCATGAATAATATGATATCCTGGTGGTGCTAAATCCGGGTCAAGGAGGGTAGGAATAGAAACAAAAATTGTTCCTGTTGCTGTGGTCATTTCCTGCCAATCTGTTAATAAAATATGATGGCATTCTGTTCCTACAGGTAAAACTGATGCTTTTACCCCTATATGCAAGCTTAAAAAACTGGGTGATTTTATATATCGTTGTTGCCAATTTTTTTCTTTAACTGGTATTTCTTGGACTGGTAGTAGTTTTGTAAAGGTGTCCCAGCGTGTGGCATTAGATACTATTTTTTTACCATAATAAACTTGACCATTTGCTAATTGTACACCTACAGCTTTTCCCTGTTTGGTAATAATTTTTGTCACTCGCGCCTGATATTGAATTTCACCCCCAAATTGTGCTAAACCTGTCACCAATTTTTCGGCAATTTTCCCAACTCCTCCTTTAGGATAATTAACTCCTCCATAATGTCTATCAGAAAAAACCATGCCAGCATTAATCATTGGTGTCATGTTTGCTGGAACTACTGACCAGCAATAACACTCGATATCAATAAACTTTAATAACTGAGGATCTTGAATATATTTTCGGGCTACTTCTCCCACATTTAAGGGTAAATACTTGGCTAAACCTAGACAAGCTAAAGGATTTTTGAGAAATACCCGCAGGAGATATTTAGGTTCTTCTAATGATAATAATTCAATGTTATTCAGGCAATTAAAAACTTTTTGACATTCATCATAAAATCGCCTGATTCCCTTGGCTTCGTCGGGAAAATAAGCAATTAGATTTTGGAGAAATGTTTCATAATCTCGATCAATTTTTAAATCTAAACCATTGGGTAAATGATAGTGAATCTGGACAGAGTCGGGAATGGTTTCCAGATTAACATTGACTGCATCTAAGGCACGGGTGAGTAAGTTGGTTGTTCCTTTATTTCCCATGCCAAAAATCATTGATGCACCGACATCAAATGTATATCCTTGGCTTTGAAAATAACCAGCACTACCACCGGGAATGAGATAACTTTCAAAAACTATAACTTTTGCACCTTTGGCTGCTAATTGGGTGGCTGTTACTAAACCACCAATACCAGAACCAATGATAATGACATCAAATAATTCAGAATCCATAATTTGCAATTTAACCCAAAAAATAGGGGAAAGTCCGCTGCTGACTAATTCCGCCTTGAGAATAATATATACTAAACATGGGTGAGATTTAAACTTTTGCCAAATGACAAAGAACTCAGATGTGTAGGGGTAAAGCAAGAGCTTCATTGGTGTCAACTTAATGTAAAACCTCTATCCCGCAAAGAACTTAAGTCATCTCATTCCCAGTCTCTGACTGGGAATAAATTCTAGAAGGCTCTGCCTTCAATAATATTAGAGGCAGACAGCGTGGTGTTAAGTAGTGAGACAAAATTAATTACACAATGTCATTGCGTAAGCGTGGCGTTAGCCATATGGAATGAAGTGAAATGAAGCAATCGCCAGGGTTGTGATTGCTTCCCTTCCCTCGCAATGACTGTAAATATTTTTGTCCAATTACTTCGCCATAATCCTGAATGGGCGCAGTCCTTGCGCCCCTAACTTCAGCTTTCTTGTTTTTCCTGATTCGGTGAATTCTGCTATGATGTTCCAGTAAAAAGACAATTATCCAGCCGCCCTTTTCTAGCTATGACGCAACAACTCCGTGTTTATGTTCCACCTCATCCTTTAATTCAGCACTGGTTGGGAGTTGCTCGTGATGTAGCTACGCCATCTGTATTATTTCGTTCTGCTATGACTGAGTTGGGTAGGTGGCTAACTTATGAGGCTGCTAGGGAGTGGTTGCCGACTCAAGAAACAATGGTGCAAACGCCTCTGACGACCTGTGCAGCCACTTTTATTAATCCTCAGATACCTATGGCTGTTGTGCCGATTTTGCGGGCTGGTTTAGGCTTGTTGGAGGGAGCGCAGGGTGTACTGCCTTTGGCATCAATTTACCATGTTGGCTTGGCGCGAAATGAAGAAACTTTAGAACCTACTTGTTATTTAAATAAATTACCCGAAAAATTCGCTCCCGAAACCCGGGTGTTAATTACTGAGCCGATGTTGGCTACTGGAGGCTCTATAATGGCAGTAATGGCGGAATTGACCCAAAGAGGTGTTGATCCGGCGTTAATTCGGATTATATCTGTAGTTGTTGCTCCCCCGGCGTTGAAAAAGTTGGCTGCTGTCTATCCTGGCTTAATCGTTTACACCGCTACTATTGATGAAACGCTTGATGATCAAGGGTATATTGTACCAGGATTGGGGGATGCGGGCGATCGCATTTTTGGAACTTAAGCTAGGATGCCGCTAAGGCTGGAAAATAGCTAAAGTATTGTCAAAGTTGCTTATTTTCGAGAAGACGGTAAAAAATATGAGTCAGCAAGATGGTTTTGCTAGTGGTTTGTTACTGGGGTCATTGATTGGGGGTGTAGTTGGTGGTGTTTTAGGGGCGGTGATTACTTCCCGCTTAGATGCTAAGTTTGCAAATGAAGAGCATGAAGGGTTAACTGCTGGGGAAAATGATGGACAGACAGGGACTAAAAAGCGGCAAATGAGGGCTTCTGGTCATGAAAGTTTGGAAATAGAAGCAACCAGGCGATCGCTCGAAGATAAAATTGCCCAACTTAATGCCACAATTGATGATGTGCGGAAGCAATTAGGTAATGTCAACAGCAACTCATCCCAGGAAGTTAATGAGCATTCTTAAGGTTTCCCTTAGTTATATTGATTGGCTACACAATGCGACGTGAGCTAAATTAAAATCAATCGTCAACCACCCATCACTTCCCTTCGGGTAAGTGAGGGCTTGTAAAAGCCTAGTTGGACTCAGTTCTTAACCGAACTACATGAATCTATGTTTGACATTTAATAGGAAAGTTACCCATGAATTTACTAATTACAACTCTAGCTACCTTTGTCTCTCTTTACAGCTATTTGCTGATTATTCGAGTCTTGTTGACTTGGTTTCCCACTATTGAATGGTCTAATCAACCATTTGCAGCTTTAAGCCAAATTAGTGATCCCTACCTCAATCTATTTCGTTCCATAATTCCCCCTTTGGGTGGGATGGATTTCTCCCCTATCCTGGCATTTTTGGCACTGAACATAGTTGGTGGTATTTTAGATAGTTTAGCTCGCGCCACCTTGGTACAAGGGTTTTAAGCCCCAAATTCCGATTTTCAATGTAAGGACGTTCATGGGAACGTCTCTACAACTTTTATCTTCTCACTTGTCCGCTAAATCCAGCAGCTTTAAATTGTTTAAGTTGCAATGGTACGGGCTGATTACTGGGGACAGTGATTCTAAATTCAAAATCACTAACTCCGGGAGGAACTTCGGTAATTAAACCCAGACGGGTGCGATTTTGTAAGGTTGAATCACCGTTAGCATCATATATGCGCCCAAAAATATCCGCATCATAAACAGTTTTGCGGGTGCTATTTTCTGCTTTACCTGTAACGATGAAGCAACTAGCAGAATTTGAACCGCTACTACCTACTATTCCACTGGACAGTTCTGATGGACATTCGTGATAAGAAATATCAGATAATTTAATCTGTGTTAATGCTAGGGCGCTGGGTGTCCATATCCAGGAAAGTAACCCCATTAGTCCTGCTATAAAAATTAACTGCATTGAGCGTAACCGCATAAAATACACCTTTGATTGGAAATTTACGAATGTCACGAGTACAATTTTACCTCACGCAGAGGCGCAGAGTCGCTCCAGAGTAAGAATTTCCAGTTATTGATTTTTGGTGTTGGATAAAATTATATTTCGCGCAATGTAGGGGCGGGGTTTCCTCGCCCTACATTGTATTGCATCCGAAAGATAACCGCTATAATTAATTAAGAATTATTTTTATTTATTAACGAGCTTGCAATACTTTCGGCGATTTGCTATAATCTAAGAGATTTCAATAATTAGGTTTTTATTGTCAATTTTTAATCTGTCGAGTGAGTATCCTATAAATTGTCCTCTTGGGGTTGAGGAAATTCTGGATGAGGATTTTTATGGAGTATAATGAAATTATATTATTTTTTGAGGTAAAAATATGCAAACTTTAAGCACAAATAGCTTAATAAACTTAAAAAATTTATATGAATCAGACTATTTAGCCTGGTATGAAATGACTTTGGAACAAATAAAAAATAATCAATTAAATGATGTAGATTTAGATAGTTTAAGTGAGGTTTTAGAAAATTTGGTTAGAGATACTGAACGCAGTGGAGAAAGTTATTTAAGACAAATTATGATTCATTTATTATTAATTGAATATTGGGAAGCAGAAAGCATAAATCGTCGTCATTGGGCGGCGGAAATTGTTAATTTTCGTAGTGAGTTAGAAACAGATATGACTACGAATTTAAGAAAACACCTAAATGAAGAAAAAGAAAATAATTATCAAAAAGCTATTAAGTATGTGATAGCAAAAACAGGATTAAAGAAAAATATTTTTCCTGTTCAATGTCCTTATACTTTAGAACAGTTAATTGATGATGATTGGTTTTCTGATACTATTAATATTGAATTTTAAATGTTTATTGATGATTTCTGAATTTTGCTATAACAGTTGTAGTGAGTAGGAGATGAATAACAAGTACCGAAGAGCCATACATTATTAGTCAGTAATTATATTAACAGCTTACTGGAACAGCAGTTAAATCCCCTCTCGGTTCTAGAATGGCAAATTATGTACTGTCTGTCCACTGACCAGCAATTAACAACTATTACTGATTTAGCACCAAATCAAAACATATTACCGACTGTTTCTAAATCCCAACTTTTACAAGCAATAAGTAGTGAGACAGAATTAATTACACAATGTCATTGTGTTAGCGCAGCGTGGCGTTAGCAATATGGAATGAAGTGAAATGAAGCAATTCCAAGGGTTGTGATTGCTTCCCTTCGCTCGCAATGACTGTAAATATTTTTGTCCAATTACTTAGAAAGGCTATATTCACGCTGTTTAATAGAGAAATAAGCGGGTAAGTACACTTTGCAACCTGTTCTCAGGGAGTATGTCATGGAACAATTTATTCATAAATTATAATTTGGGCGTTGCTGATAGCCTGCGTGGCGTATCCCTGCGGGAGCCGGAGGCATTAGCCATATCGAGGTATGAAATTTCCAAATTGAACCTTTAAAAATCTTACCTTTGCGCCTTTGCGTGAGACTAAAATTCATACCCTTAATCAGCAACGCCATAATTTGATTATATCGAAGCTTGAAAAATCTGATTTGCGGTGAGATTTAATTCAGGAAAAGTTTGGGAAATAATCCGTTCATGATCTCTAAACTTACTAATTTGATATTCTTCATCAACCAAATTACAAACAGAGATTGTCGGTTGTTTAGGATTACCAATAAAATTTCTTCCCCCTAAAGCTGCATAATCAACAATCCAATATTCAGGGATTCCCATTTCTTCATAATCAGCATATTTTAAATGATAATCATCACGCCAATTAGTTGATACAACTTCAATTACTAAAGGTATAGATGCACCATTACTGATGATAGATTGTTTTTTCCATAATTTTTCATTAGCTAGATTTTGCCGATTTAGCACCAACACATCTGGAAAATAACCAGAATCTTTATCCTCTGGTCTAACTATAACTTGGTTAGGAATCAAATAGGGAAGGTCTAATCGATCAATTATGCCACTCAGCTTGATCGTTAAAAACCCTTTTGATTCTTCATGTTCTCCTACTGGTTGTGCCATTTCAATGATATTCCCATTATGTAGTTCGTAACGTACCCCAGAATTTTCAGGAAGCCCAGCGACAAATTCCTCAAAGGTAGTAACTTCAGATAAAGTTTGAATCATGGCTGTTGAGTATTGCTGACAATAAAAATATTATAGCGGCATCGTCATCTTACAGTTATCGCAATCAAGGGCAGGGTTTCCCCGCCCCTAAAGGTTTTGCATACCGCTATATCAGCAACGCCGATTTTTTTAGGTCGTATACTCAGCGTTAATTTTTACGTAATCATAACTCAAGTCGCAACCCCAAGCCTGACCTGTTCCATGACCATTACCAACACCGACGGAAATTAATACTGTGTCTGATTGCAGATATTCACCATGAGCGGCTGCTTTTAAATATGCACTAGCCGCTGCTTTATCAAAAGGTAAAGGTTGACCATTTTCAAATAGTAAAATATCCCCTAATTTAATAGAGAGGTTTTCTTGTTCAAACCGGACTCCAGCCCGACCAGCAGCCGCCGCAATCCGTCCCCAATTAGGATCATGACCGAAAATGGCGGCTTTGACTAAAGATGACCCGGCAATGGTTTTGGCAATTTGACGGGCTGATAATTCATCATGAGCGCCACTGACTTGGACTTCTATTAAACAAGTTGCCCCTTCGCCATCACGAGCGATCGCTTTTGCTAAATGCTGACATACATAAGTTAACATGGCTTCTAGCTTCTGTGCCTCTGCTCCCATTTCGGTAATTGCTGGGGTGCGAGATTGACCATTTGCTAAAGCAATTAAACAATCATTTGTACTTGTGTCACCATCAACGGTGATAGAATTGAAGCTTCTATCCGCTGCTCTGGTTAACATTTGTTGCCAAAGCGTAGAAGAGACTGCTGCATCACAGGTAACAAAGGCTAACATTGTCGCCATGTTGGGGTGAATCATCCCTGAACCTTTAGCAATGCCACCAATTCGCACCGGACGGTCATTGATAATGGTTTCTAAGGCGATGGATTTGGTGATTAGATCTGTGGTGACTATTGCTCCTGCGGCTGCGTCTGAGCCTGTTTCTGATAGTTCTGCAACTACTTTGGGGATACCACTCCGCAATATATCCATTTTAATCCGTTGACCAATTACGCCGGTGGAAGCTAATAAAATGGATTCTGGGTTAATACCCAATTCTTTACCTAATAAGTCTGCACTTTCTTGAGCATCTTTAATGCCTTGTTCGCCTGTTGCGGCGTTAGCTTGTCCCGCATTACAAAGAATGGCTCTCGCGCTATGTTTCCCTTGTAATACTTGACGACAGTAATCTACACAGGCTGCTTTAACTTGGCTAGTGGTGAATACACCAGCCGCGATCGCTTCCACATCTGATACAATTAAGGCTAAATCCGGTAATCCCGAAGCTTTTAGTCCCGCTGTAATTCCCGCTGCTTTATATCCCCGCGCTGCTGTTACACCACCAGTAATTATTTGCCAATCTGCCATAATTTTACTCACAATTATCTATATCACGTTTGCTGCTCAATTACTTTCCGCCTCTGGTTTGATATCAGCGTCCAGTATTTATGTCTATAAGTGAGTTTATCTTTTGATGACAATCTTTTTTTAATCACGAAAATTAAACCTAAAACAAATAAAAGAGAGCCACTTGGATAGCTCTCTAAAATCATCAGGGTGCATTTACTTAGCACGTTATATGATTCTAGCACCAAGGGGTCAAACCCCCTATTTTTTATTTTCTGTTAATGCTTAATTCTGTTTTTTTTTCCTTTACGCTCTTTGGGCAATTTGTGGTTGAAGTATTTTAACGAACCACAGAGGCACAGAGAACACGGAGGGAAGAAGGAAGAGAAGATTTTTTTCAGTTATATAAAGAAAGAGAGCCAATAAAAACTAGCTCTCCCAATAATCAAGTTGCGTCTTGTTATCACATTATACGATTGTCGGGGTGAGGGGTGTTACCCTACATTGGTGCATTGAGTTTCTCTTCTACCAATTGATTGGTGAGTTTGGGTTCTGCGCGTTTATCGGTTTTTTTCAGGACTTGTCCCACGAAAAAGCCTTTGAGGTTGGTGTTACCTTTGCGGTATTTTTCGACTTGTTGAGCATTAGCGGCGATGATTTCATCAATGATGGGTTCAAGAATGGTACGATCTGAAATCAGTTCTTGACCAGCAAAGGCTTCTTCTGGGGAAACACCATTGAGTAAATCTGTGAGTTTTTCCTTAGCTTGAGCGTTGCTGATTTTCCCATTTTCAATGCGAGTAATCACATCAGCTAGGTTAACAGCAGTCAGTTTAATTTCGGAAATGGTGAGTTTTTGTTTGTTTAAGTACCCAGCGATATCTTGAGTAATCCAGTTAGCCGCAGATTTGGGATTTGCACCTTTAGATATTGCACTTTCAAAATAGTCCGCAACTGGTTTATCCTCAGTTAAGACTCGCGCATCATAAGCCGAAAGTCCCAACTCATTTTCATAATAATGGCGTTTGCTTGCAGGTAGTTGGGGTAATTCACTTAACCATGAATCCAATTCTGCTTGGGTGACTTCAATGGGTGCTAAATCAGGTTCAGGAAAATAACGATAATCACTAGAACCTTCTTTGACTCGCATACTACTGGTACGTTGCGAACCTTCTTCCCAAAGCCGAGTTTCTTGAATAATCTTTTCTCCTGATTCAATGGCGGCGATTTGGCGTTCAATTTCATAATCAATCGCTTTTTGAATCGCACTGAAGGAGTTCATATTCTTAATTTCCACCTTAGTCCCAAATTTCTCTCGTCCCACCGGACGCACAGAAATATTCACATCACAACGCAGAGATCCTTCTTGCATATTCCCATCACTGACACCAAGATAGCGCACAATCCGCCGTAGTTCTTGGGCATATTCCGCCGCTTCTTGTCCTGTCCGTAAATCTGGTTCAGAAACAATTTCTACCAAGGGAATCCCCGCGCGGTTATAATCTACGAGAGAATAGGTAGAACCGGAAAGTCTCTCACTCCCAGCGTGGACGAGTTTCCCTGCATCCTCTTCCATGTGTAACCGGGTAATACCAATGCGTTTGCGACTGGGGTTTCCTGCATCATCTACCAATTCAATTTCTATCCAACCATGTTCGGCTATGGGTAAATCATATTGAGAAATTTGGTAATTTTTGGGTAAATCAGGATAAAAATATTGTTTGCGGTCAAATTTACTATACCGAGCGATTTGACAATTTAACGCCAAACCCGTTTTCACGGCGTATTCGAGAACTTTGGCGTTAAGTACGGGTAAAACCCCTGGTAAACCCATACATACAGGATCAATGTTAGTATTGGGGTCAGCACCAAAGGCTGTGGAACTGTTGGAGAAAATCTTGGTATTGGTACTGAGTTGACAATGGGTTTCTAAGCCAATAATCGCTTCATATTCAGTTTTTACGGGTGTGGCTGTGGTCATATCCAAATTTTACAGTTTTTCTGATTTGATTTGGTACTATTTTAGCGGTTTTGTGTTGATATTAAGGGTATCAAATTCCCAAATTGAACCTTTAAAACTCAAACCTCAGTGCGCCTTTGCGTGAGACTAAAATTCATACCCTATAATCAGCAATGCCCAAATAATTAGCGATCGCATTGATTGATCACCTATATGTGCTATGATTCGATGCGATCGCTATAATATCAGGCAATAAAAGAAACAATTTATCAGGGTAATTATCCAAGCAGCATTTCGCCTGATCTGAAAAATTCGGCGTTGTTGAATCGAGGTATGAAATTTCCAAATTGAACCTTTAAAAATCTTACCTTTGCGTCTTTGCGCCTTTGCGTGAGACTAAAATTCATACCCTTAATCAGCAACGCCCAAATAATTAGCGATCGCATTGATTGATCACCTATATGTGCTATGATTCGATGCGATCGCTATAATATCAGGCAATAAAAGAAACAATTGATCAGGGTAATTATCCAAGCAGCATTTCGCCTGATCTGAAAAATTCGGCGTTGTTGAATCGAGGTATGAAATTTCCAAATTGAACCTTTAAAAATCTTACCTTTGCGTCTTTGCGCCTTTGCGTGAGACTAAAATTCATACCCTATAATCAGCAATGCCCAAATAATTAGCGATCGCATTGATTTATCACCTATATGTGCTATGATTCGATGCGATCGCTATAATATCAGGCAATAAAAGAAACAATTTATCAGGGTAATTATCCAAGCAGCATTTCGCCTGATCTGAAAAATTCGGCGTTGTTGAATCGAGGTATGAAATTTCCAAGTTGAACCTTTAAAAATCTTACCTTTGCGTCTTTGCGCCTTTGCGTGAGACTAAAATTCATACCCTTAATCAGCAACGCCAAAAATTCTACAACTTCACATTAGGAGGAAGTAGCACTTTATTAATCACATGAATTACGCCATTACTAGCTTTAACGTCTGCTTTAGTAACTTTAGCGTTACCTACATACACTACGCCTTTTTTAGCTTTTATGTTTACTGGTTGACCTTCAACTGTTTTTACAGCACCAGGTTTGATATCTTTAGCGTAAACTGCACCCGAAACTACATGATAGGTCAAAATTTTGACTAAGGTTGGTTTGTTTTCTGGCTTCAAAAGTTTTTCTAAAGTTCCTTTTGGAAGTGCAGCAAAGGCTGCGTCTGTGGGTGCAAATACGGTAAATGGTCCTTGACCAGATAGGGTTTCTACTAAACCTGCTGCCTTAATAGCTGTCACCAGGGTTTTAAAAGAACTGTTACCACTGGCAACATCAATAATTGTGCCTACAGTGGTTTTACTAGTATCAGCTTTCTTGCTCATGGGTGCAGGTTGGCTTTCTGCAAAGGCAGGAACACTGACGAAAAGGGTTGTTGCAGCTACAGTGATAGCAAGTGTTTTACTAAAAACGGAATTCATTATTTCTCGCTCCCACAAATTTTAGTTGAAATTCACCACCAAAATTGTAACAGAATTTAACAATTTATGTTCATTTGTAACTATTCTGCCAGCATTATTAATAACTGTGCCTCTGTCAATTGGCTAATTCCTAAATTCTGGGCTTTTTCTAGTTTAGAACCGGCATCTGCACCCACAACTAAAAAGTCTGTTTTTTTGCTAACTGAATCAGTGATTTTACCACCTGCTTTTTGAATTAAGGCTTTGGCTTCATCCCGTTTTAAGGTTGGTAATGTGCCGGTGACGACAAAGGTTTTACCAGCAAAATTTTGATTAATTTTCTCTGCTGCTTTGGTTTCTATGCTGTTGGCTAATTGTAAGCCAATGGTCTGAATCCGGGAGATTAAGGTTTGATTGGCTGGGGTGCGAAACCATTGATAGACTGATTGGGCGATTTCTGCACCGATACCATAAACGCCTGCAATATCTGATTGTCTGGCGGCTGTTAACTCGGCGACGGTGGTAAACTTCTCGGTGAGTAATTGGGCGTTGACGCTGCCAACGTGACGGATGCCTAAACCATATAATACTCTAGACCAGGGTTGGGTTTTTGATTGTGCGATCGCCTTCACCAATTTTTCTGCCGATTTTTGTCCCATGCGTTCTAACGCAGATAATTTATCTGTTGTCAATTCATATAAATCAGCAATGGAATGTATTAAACCCTTGTCTACGAGTTGATACACCAACTTTTCTCCCACACCTTTAATATCTAAAGCGTCACGACTGACCCAATGTTCAACCTCACCTTTAAGAATCGCCGCACAGGAAGCATTTACACATCTAGTAACAGCTTCGCCCGTTTCTCTCACCACCTGTTGACCACAGACGGGACAATGGGAAGGCATAATGAAAGGTTGAGTATCAGCGGGACGTAGTTCTTTGATGACCCGGACAACTTCGGGAATGATTTCTCCGGCTTTGCGAACAATCACGGTGTCGCCAATGCGGATATCTAATTGCTCAATGCGATCGCTATTATGTAAGGTAGCACGAGAAACAGTTGTTCCCGCTAATTGTACTGGCAACATTTCCGCTAAAGGAGTTAATGCCCCAGTTCTGCCCACATTGACAGTGATTTTTACTACACGGGTTGGGGCTTCTTCCGCCGGATATTTTAAGGCTATAGCCCAGCGGGGAAACTTCTGTGTAAACCCCAATTGTTCTTGGAGTCTAAACATATTTAATTTAACGACAACACCATCCGTCATATAGGGAGAATTCAGCCGTTCTGTATCCCAATATTGGTAATATTCAGCAACTTCAGCGATAGAATGGCAGAGTTTATGATTGGTATCCACTCGAAAACCCATTTTTTGCAACAATTCCAAAGCTTCCCATTGAGTATTGGCAATACTAGAATCATCCAAGCCTGTAATATGCAGAGTATAAGCAAAGAAATCTAACTGTCGCTGTGCTACAATCCGTGAATCCAGTTGCCTGAGCGTACCCGCCACAGCGTTGCGCGGATTAGCGAATAACTGTTCTCCAGCCTTTTGTCTCTTCTCATTAATTTCCTTAAATACCTGTAAAGGTAAGAATGCTTCTCCTCGGACTTCCACCTTAGCAATATTTTCTAACCCGTCAAAATGCAAACGGAGGGGAATTGAGCGAATAGTCCTGACATTTTGGGTAATATCCTCACCCATTACCCCATCTCCTCGCGTTGTCCCCCTGACTAAGAAGCCATTTTCGTAAGTCAAAGCCAAAGCTGCACCATCAATTTTTAACTCAGATACATATTCCAGTTCTCCGTCATTATACTGAATGGGTGAGTATCGCCGCCACCGTTGATCCCAACTTTGCAATTCTTCAATATTGAAGGCATTTTCCAGGCTATATAGGGGAATATTGTGACGAACTGAAGTAAAATGGGTGGCAGGGCGATCGCCAACACGCTGAGTTGGACTATCAGGAGTAATTAATTCGGGATTTTGTGTTTCTAATTCTTGCAACTCTCGATACAGCCGATCATAAACCGTATCTTCCATAACTGGCGCATCTAAAACATAATAGGCATAACTAGCTTGTTGCAATAAGCGGCGTAATTCTTCTATACGTTTTACTTCCGGCTGATTTGACATCATCAGTTTCATAACAAAAAAATAATAACAGTGGGAATTTAATTATAGGAATCCGGTTTGATTCTGTGAATTTACTTGTGTGGTCAGGGAACAGTCAACAGTCAACAGTCAACAGTCAACAGTCAACAGTCAACAGTCAACAGTCAACAGTCATCATGACTCAAACTTTCATAAACAAACCCCCCATTATTATCGCTCATCGTGGTGCAAGTGGCTACCGTCTTGAACATACTTTAGCTAGTTATGAATTAGCAATTGATTTAGGTGCTGATTATATTGAACCCGATTTAGTTATTACTAAAGATGGTGTTTTAATTGCCCGTCATGAAAATGAAATATCCGCAACTACTGATATTGCTAATCATCCCGAATTTGCCCATTTAAAAACCACGAAAATTATTGATAATGAAATTAAAACAGGTTGGTTTACAGAAGACTTAACCATAGCAGAAATTAAAACCTTAACAGCTAAAGAACGTATTCCCCAATTACGCCCGCAAAATCTAGTTTATGAAGGAATATTTCCTATTCCCACTTTTACAGAAATCATTGATTTAGCCCAGCATAAAAGTCAAGCAATTGGCCGTAATATCGGCATTTATCCTGAAACGAAACATCCCAGTTATTTTCAATCAATTAGTTTACCATTAGAAGACACTTTATTATTAAGCTTACAAACAGTTAATTTACCCATATTTATTCAATCCTTTGAAGTTAGTAACCTCAAAGGATTGTCTCGAAAAACAGATTTACCATTAGTCCAACTCATTAATGATACTGGTCAACCTTACGATTTTATGATTAATAATAATCCCCGAAATTATGCAGATTTATTAAATCAAAAAGGGTTGAAAGAAATTGCCGAATATGCCCAAGCAATAGGTGTAAATAAAAACTTATTAATTCCCAGAGATAATCATGGTCAATTACTATCACCAACATCTTTAATTATAGATGCTCATGCAGCTAATTTACAAGTTCACGCTTGGACTTTTAGAAATGAGGATTTTTTCTTACCCTTAGACTGTCAAGGAAATCCTGAACAGGAATATCAATCATTTTTTAAATTGGGTGTAGATGGTGTATTTAGTGATTATCCAGATAAAGCCTTAAAAGTCAAACTCTATGAATAATCTAATAATATAAGTAGGTTGGCGTTGAAAATTGTCGTTATTGCAAGGCAAAAGGCAAGAGGCAAGAGGCAAGAGTGAAGAGGGTTTGGGCGATTTTACGTTTCTTTACACAGTTTGGTTTTATTGTGTTCACCTACTTACTTATTTATCAGATATATGATTCATAATGGCTGTATGATTAGCTTAAATTATAGAAAATCAATAATACTTTTGATATTTATAACTTTCAGCAATTTGCCTTTATATTTCCTTAGAGACCTCCAAATAAAAAAATGTCCCAAAACTGATGCAGAAATTCTCTCTCTGTGTACTCTGTGCCTCTGTGGTTCGTTTCTTAGGATAATTTATTTCTTGGAAGTCTCTTAATAATTAGTTGAGAATCTTTTCTATTTATCAACGAGGTTGCTATACTTTCAGCGATTTGCTATAATTTCAGAGAATTTCATAATTGGGTCACTGTTGTCAATTTTAGATTTTTCAGAAGATGTTAGTCTCAAACCCTTGATTGACAATAGTTTCAGAAATCATTTTCCCAGTCCAATACAAAACTTTACAAAATTAATAGCTATTCCTTAAACAATTTTAGCCATGAATTTGCTCAGAAATGATCTAATTTGAGCGATCGCAAAAATTTCCTATTGACAAATTGACGAAAAAGTGATATTCAACCTAGCAATGTTATTAATGATAAGAAAATAGGCTAAAAACCCTTGAGGGCAAGTTTTGGAGGGTTTCCTCACATCAACTCTTAATTAATGTTTGGAAACCTGGATCATTTTTAATCTCATCAAAGTCAATATCATTTACAGCATCTTCTCGATAACTGGGATTAAATTCAATAGCTTTTTGCAGATTTTCTAAAGCTAATTCAATTTTTCTTTGTAGTGCATAACAGGCAGCTTTGTTGTAATAAGCACTAGAATAATCAGGTTTGATTTCTAGTGCTTTATCAAAACTGATAATTGCTTGATCATCTTCTCCCAACATTACCAATGTGTAACCCCGTTTATCCCAAATTTTGGGAGAGTTGGGTTGAAATTCTAAAGCTTTATCAAAAGAAGCAAATGCATCTTCACAACGTTCTAATTCTAGCAGAGATAAACCACGATTTACCCAAGCAACCCCATCATCAGGTTTGATTTTAGTAGCTTTATCAAAACAGTTAAATGCTTCTTGATGTTTTCCTAAGTTTCCACAAGCCACACCAATATCACACCAAGCTTGATGATATTCAGGATTAATTTTGATAGCTTGATTATAGGAGGCTATAGCATCTTTGTAGCGCTTTAATCTATTGAGAATAATCCCCCGTTTTAACCAATTTTCTGGATTTTCTGGTTGAATTTTAATGAGTTGTTCATAAATAGCTAAAGCATCTTCATGGCGTTTTTCTAAAAATAGCACTTCTGCTTGTTTGATATAATCATCAATAGAAATTTCTGGTTGTAATGATTCTGATTTTTGTTCTATTGCTGGTAATATTGTAGGTGTAATTTCTGCTAATTCTTTGAGAATTATCTCTTTACGTTGTTGAGCATCAATTTCTAAGTTTTGCAGATTTTCTAGAACAGTAACTTGCTGTTTTTGCACATCATTTTGTAAATCTGAAAACTGAGATGTAAATTCTCCTCCAGATTTTTCTAGATTTTCAATTATTTGCTGTTGTCGTTGAATAGCTGTATTTTGTAATTCTCTTAGTTGGTGAGAAAATTCAATTTCTAAGTTTTGCAGATTTTCTAGAACAGTAACTTGCTGTTTTTGCACATCATTTTGTAAATCTGAAAACTGAGATGTAAATTCTCCTCCAGATTTTTCTAGATTCTCAATTATTTGCTGTTGTCGTTGAATAGCTGTATTTTGTAATTCTCTTAGTTGGTGAGAAAATTCAATTTCTAAGTTTTGCAGATTTTCTAGAACAGTAACTTGCTGTTTTTGCACATCATTTTGTAAATCTGAAAACTGAGATGTAAATTCTCCTCCAGATTTTTCTAGATTCTCAATTAGTTGCTGTTGTCTTTGAATAGCTGTATTTTGTAATTCTCTTAGTTGGTGAGAAAATTCAATTTCTAAGTTTTGCAGATTTTCTAGAACAGTAACTTGCTGTTTTTGCACATCATTTTGTAAATCTGAAAACTGAGATGTGAATTCTCCTCCAGATTTTTCTAGATTCTCAATTAGTTGCTGTTGTCGTTGAATAGCTGTATTTTGTAATTCTCTTAGTTGGTGAGAAAATTCACTTTGTAATACAGCTAAATCTTCAAGCAATTGATATTTTTGAACTTGGATATCAGTTTTTAATTCAGTAATGTCTGATTTAAATATATTATTAAGGGTTTCGATATTACCTAGAACTATATCTTTTTGAGTTTTAACATCTAATTCAAATTGAGATAATTCATTATTAAATTCTGATTGTAGTTTTGCTAAGTTCTCAACAATATGAAATTTCTCTTGTTGAGTTTCTGACTCTAACCCTTGAAATTGAGATATTAAACCAGCGCGAGATTTTTCAATATCACTAATAGCAATATCTTTTTGATTTTCCACTTCTGATTTGAGTTGGGTAAATTGAGAAAATAACTCAAATTCTAACTTTTTGATATTGTCAATTGTAATTTTTTGCTGTTGAGCAGATAAAGTTAATTGTTCTAGTTGAGTATTTAATCTAAACTCTAAATTACTGATATTCTCTTGAGCAGATTTAACTTCAATTTCCAAAGCTGTTAAAAACTCTTGTTTTGACTTGGGTAAATCAGATAAAAGAATAGATAAATTTTCTTCTTCACCTTGAATTTTTTGTTTAAGAGCATTAACTTCCTGTGCTAATTCTTGAGTAGTGTTTTTAGATTTTTGAATCAGTTGTTTTGCTTCTGCTTGAACTGTAGTTAATTGAGTTTGCAAATTTTCAATTCCTTGAATCTGCTGCATTGCTCTTTCTCCAATTTCCCGAATTACGGCTCGACGAAAAAACCATAATATGGCAATTAAAGCCACAGGAAATAAACTTAAAATAGTCAACCAGATATTAAGCAAGGTATTCGTGCGAGTAAAAGCTCGTTCAAAATCAGATTGCACTTGTTTTTGAGTGCGGGTTTCTTGTCGCAGTCGTGCTAATTCTTCCCGTTCCTGATTTGATAGTACCTGAGCCGTAGCAGATGGTACAGGATACCCACTGATAAAAGCCGTTGATAGCAGCAAGGGTGACAAGAAAATGGCGCTTTTTAAAGCTAGATTTGAGTATAAGGGGTTTTTGTTCTTCATCACTATTTTCCCTATCCGGTGGTTAGTTTTTACAGCGGTGTGCTTATATGCCATCTATGATAGATGATTGTTGTAGGGTGACTGGATTTTCAGGGTTTTTTTTGATATTAACAGATTTGGGGAGAGCTATTCGCTATTCAAGAATAACACCTAATTAAATTAGCACTTAGTCGCAGCAGCAAGACAAAGGAAAAATCTTAGCGTTTGGTTGCTGTTAAGGATGGAATAATTTAGGATACTTAATTGAGGCAACCTAAAATTTATGAAATAAAAGTTATTTTTGGTGCATTACTTTTTTTTAAGACCACTTATATTAACTAACTCTGGGAGGATGACTCGGATTTCTTGAGCTAATTTATCAATATCATTACGACTAGCTGTAAAATGACGATTATGTGCTGAGTTGTCTCCTATTTTCTTCAACTTAGGCAAATTATTTATTGTATTACGGGATAGATTGAATTTAGGTTCATCTGTAAACTTTGTAATCATTGCATCGAGATTTAGATACTGATTATTACTATCTTTTATATTTTTTTCAATACCCTGTTTTTCGTAACATTCAATAATTAATGTTTCTATTAATCTTCTTAGCATGACTGCACAGGCATCATAACAACCATTGGTGTAGCAAATATTTACTTGTTTAGCAATACGAAATACATAATCTCTTGTATCTTGTACTATTTCCATTGGAAAGAGATGATCTGAAGGTTTATCTTCACTATTCAAGTTATTTAAGAATGCTGAAAGTATTTCGTTAGCAAAATCTTTTTGATCAGAAGGTATTTTAAACCTAGAGATCAACCAATTATCGTCAAAGGGAGATGCAGATGGCATGATTTTAAGTGATTCTTCCCATATATTGAGTTCATATTCCATATTATGAGCTTTAAGAAGAAGAGAAACTTTTTGTAACAAACGGTTTAAATCTTCTGATTTTGGAGATCTTATGAGATCTATCTTAGATACATCTATCTTAGATAATTCGTCAATTAAACCTTGTATCATTTGTTGTTTATAGTTCATGATTAAGTGCTTTAATGATTTATGTCTAATAAATAGCCTAATTTGCTACTTACATATAATAACTGCGATCGCCTATGAATCGTGATACACATACCCCAAACTTTCCAATTCTCAGCCAAAACCGCCTAAAATAACCTTGCAAAGAACCTTTCCCCGGCGCTACCGTCTACAATTTGACGTAGTAGTGTACAGAGTGCAAAAACCATGAGACGTAGATACAAAAAAGGTTTGCAATCATTCATCAGCTTTAGCCTATTTACCATCTTAATCACCCTATATCCCGTGACCGCTACCCCTCTACGTACCCCGGATAAGACCGTCAACTGTGAGCTTCTCGTTGTGGGTGGTGGACTCTCTGGAGTAGCCACAGCTTATGAAGGGTTACTTGTAGGACGCACAGTTTGTTTAACAGAAATAACTGACTGGTTGGGGGGACAAATTTCCTCCCAAGGGACATCTGCATTAGACGAAAGACCAACTCAACGAGCTAAACAATTCTATTCTCGCGGTTATTCCGAATTAAAAAACCGCATTGAACGGAAATATGGCAAACTTAACCCTGGGGATTGTTGGGTAAGTGACTCCTGTTTTCTGCCTCGTGATGCTCACAAGATCATGACACAAATGCTCAAAGATGCTGAAAAAAAAGGTAGAGGAAAATTACAATGGTTTCCCAATACAGTAATTAAAGATTTAGGAATTAGCAAAGATGGCAAAATCATCAATAATGCCATAGCAATTCAACATCAACCAGCAAAAAATCAACCACCTCTAAATACTAATACTTTATCTCAAACCATTGAAGATGCTTATAGTTATCAAAACTCATCACAATTGAGTAAAACTATTATTCGTTTTCTGCCTAAAACATCTCAAAATAATCCTGGAAAATGGTACGTTGTAGATACAAGTGAAACTGGGGAAATTATTGCTTTAGCAGATGTCCCTTATCGTCTAGGAATTGATGCCCGTTCCTATCTTGAACCTTCATCTTCTAGCACGACAAATTATCCTTATTGTCCTCAAGGTTTCACTTATACCTTTGCAATGGAGGCTACAAAAGATCACCAAACCCAAATAATGCCGCCATTCTATTTACAATATTCACCATATTTTAGTTATGAATTAAAACGATTAGCAAACTTTGATTTAGTATTTACCTATCGCCGAATTTGGAGTCCGCAAAAAGGCCAAGCAACTACATTCAATGGTGTGAAATTTACTTCATCAACACCGGGGGATATTTCTATGCAAAACTGGACTTGGGGAAATGATTACCGTCCAGGAACTGCGGCGGATAATCTTATTTATTCTCGGCAACAATTAGAAAATTATGGACAGTTAAAATCTGGAGGTTGGCAAGGTGGACTACGCACAGAAACTTTGCGTAAAGCTGAAGAAAAAGCATTTTCCTATTTTTATTGGTTGTATGGGGGAACTACAGATTCTCAGTTGGGTAATGGTGTGAAAAAACCGCAAACAAATATCCGGTTTTTAACAGGTTTAGATTCGCCTATGGGGACGGTTCATGGTTTATCTAAATACCCTTATATGCGGGAAGGAAGACGGATTATTGGTCGTCCAAGTTGGGGACAACCGGAAGGTTTTGGTATTTGGGAAGTTGATATTTCTCGGCGTAATTATAATGATGAATATTATCGGAAAACTTTGCCGGCAAATATGTATGGCAATCTAAAAGCAACGGTGGCTGGTTTGGAAGCGATATCTGTAATTAGTGGGGAAATTCCTCCAGAAAAAGTTATTCGCCGGAGTCGTTCGACAATTTACCCTGATGCTGTGGGTATTGGTCATTATGCCATAGATTTTCATCCTTGTATGGCAAAAAGTCCCGTGGAAGCACCTGGTAATCAGGAACGTGCTGGAGAAAGGCGGGGTGCAGGACTTGCTTATCCTTTTCAAATTGCTTTGCGGGCAATGATTCCCCAAAAAATTGATAATTTATTGGTAGGGGGAAAAAGTATTGCTACTAGTCATATTGCGGCGGCGGCTTATCGGGTTCATTCTTTTGAATGGTCTTCTGGTGCGGCTGCGGGAACTGTGGCGAGTTTTGCACTAAAAGAAGGAATCGCACCATATCAATTGGTTGATGATTTACCTCAACAAGAACCACAATTACAAATTTTAAGAAAGTTGTTGGAGGCGAATGGAAATCCTACGGCTTTTCCTGATACTTCTATTTTTAATGAAAGTTGGGATGATTGGCGGTAGTAAATTGGGCGCAAGCCCTGCGCCCCTACTTTCTCACTCAGCCAGCAATGGATTAAACTGGTTATTTGTAATGTCAGTTTTTACAATGTCGTTTTTGGCTGATTTTTCTATGGTGACAAGAATTGCAGATGTGTACAGTATGGCTTCAGCACCGACTGTAACACCTGACCGGGTTAATCAAGTGACTCGGAAAACCTATCCTAATTATAAGGTGATTGTGTTGAATGATGATTTCAATACTTTCCAGCACGTGGCTGAGTGCTTGATGAAGTATATTCCGGGGATGTCGGGCGATCGCGCTTGGGATCTCACTAATCAGGTACACTATGAAGGACAAGCGATTGTTTGGACTGGTCCCCAAGAACCAGCAGAATTATACCACCAACAACTCCGTCGGGCTGGGTTGACAATGGCTCCCCTGGAAGCAGCCTAATTATGTCAAAACCTACTGATGGTAGACTTGTTTGGAATCACTCTACCCATATTCCTGGTCTAATTCCCATTTTAGAACGTTTGTGTCAACAGCATGGGATTGGAACTGTGACACCTGCGGTGATTGGTAGAGCTAAGGGTCATGCACCAAAAATGCAGTTGCGGGTGTCTGTACCTATTCGTGGTGGCTATAAAATCATTGCTCGTCAAGGTAAGACGGTGCAGGAGGTGTTTATCCTCACAACTTTACTACAGGATGAACTCGAAGGTGCGATCGCTATTGCTATGAGAATTGCCTAAATTATGAATTTACAAATAGCAAGGTTGGAGCTAAGTTCAGTTCTAACCTTGACTTTTGATTATTCTTCAATTTTATGAACTGCAAACTTATGTAACGGTAAACTCAAAATACAAGAAAATGTTAAGAAATATGACAAAGCTGTAGTAATTCTTAAAGTCATCATTACAGCGTCCCAGTCAAATAAAAATACCTTTTCCGTCCCAAAGGCGACGCAATAAACTAACCAGTAAGCAAAGCTCATTCTTAAGAGACTTTGTTCTGTTTCTTGAAAATCATCTATGGCTTGAAAATCATCCTTTAATAACCATAGACCGACAATACAAGCGATTGAGGAAATAGCCACTACAAATTCATGGCAACATAAATTCACTGTAGGCATTGATTTTTGTCTCCATTTTCAATGTTTTTATATTCCTATAGAAATTTAGTGTAAAGGAATATGCTGGAGAGTTGTGCAAAATAGTTACAAACTGCAATCCCTCAACAAGTTTCTTCACAAATCCCAATACCTGAAAAGTCATGATTCCTGTATCAAATGTTTTACCCCTCCCTAACCCTCCCCTTATAAAGGGCAGGGAACTAAGTAGGTTGGCGTTGAAAATTATCGTTATAGCAAGGCAAGAGTAAAGAAGTTTTCAGCGATTTTACGTTTCTTCACACAGTTTGATTTTATTGTGTTCACTTACTTACGTTGTTATTGCGGCATTTTCTGACAAAAATCTCATCATATTGATGTCAGTCATCTAACTTAGGGTTAATTTAAAATATCTAACTTAGGATTAATTAAATTACTTTGACTAAAGCATAAGCTGGTTATAGCAGGTTAATTCCAACTATGTTATTTTGGAGATATTAAGATAATGTTGCAAGAAAATTTTACGACTTCTCAGAAGGGAATAGATGCTTCTTTAATTGGTTTTGATGAAAGTTGTTTATCGGAATTAAGTTCGGAACAAGCCTCTAATATTGTTGGAGGATTTACACTTAAAAATAATACAGAAGCACCAAGGATTTTCTATAATTTTGGGGAGAAGTCACCCCTCAAACAACAAACTTTACAACCAGGAGAGAGCGGTACTTATCCCGGAGAGTTTATTTTGTATAATTCTTCGGCATCAAAACCCGGAATTAGTCCAGCAGTATTCAAAGCAGACCCTTCCGGTTCATTTAGTCTAAATCAATCAGGAACTAAGATAATTCCTACTGATCTTAGTTCTTCTAATGGAAGTACAGATTGCTAAAAAAGCCTGCAAATAAATTTTGAATAACCAGCCTCTAGAACTTAATCTGGAGGTTTTATTTATAAGTAGTTTGGTCATTGGTCATTGGTCATTGGTCATTGGTCATTGGTCATTGGTCATTGGTCATTGGTCATTGGTCATTGGTTATTGGTTATTGGTCATTGGTTATTGGTCATTGGTCATTGGTCATTGGTGAAAACGATTCTTCTTTCTTCTTTCTTCTTTCCTCCTTCCTCCCGACTCCTGACTCCTGCTAAACTACTTCACAAGAATGAACTAAAGGTAATAATGGACCTATTTGTTCTTGTCCATTTATAGCTAAATCACTATGACATAAATACAATTTATCAGACACCCGCGCCAGTAAATCGGTGACAATTTTTTGTAATCTTTGTGCTTCGGCTAGTTGTTCATCTGCGGCTGTCCAAGGTTGTCCTAACCTATCTCGTAAAAATAAAGTAGCACCAAATAAAGTAGCTGCACCACCTTTTGCCCACAGTGGTGAACCAATATCTAACCAAAAATGCCAACGGTGATGTTTACGACTTGCACGATACTGAAAGATGGTTGCTAAAGTTACGGCTTTTCTACTGCTACCGATAGGACGGATAGGATAGGGATTTGCAGTAATTGTTCCTCGTCGCAGCAGTTGAATAAATATCGCTATCGCCACGCTATCGCTATCACTAATGGTAATACTAAGGGTTTCTGGTGTATGCAGTGAAAGTAATAGAGTATCATTTTGTTTTAAGCGGGCATCTACTTCCCAATAATGTTGAGCGGTTTCTATTAATTCTCTTAATGCTGCTAATTCTTGATATGAAGGGTTTTTATCCTTACACACAAACTCTTGAATGGCTTTGTAGAGGAGAAAAATGGGGGTGAGGAGAAGTCCCTGGTGATATTCTTCTCTCTGTTTGCCAATCCATTGTAATATATCTTCATAGGCCTGAGTGGCAATATAGCCAATTCTATCCCAGCGTTCAAAGGTTTTCACTGGTAATAAATTGGGTGTGTCGGGGTGGGGAACGAAACAAGCATCAGCGATTAACCCAGCCCGCACCGGATCTATTTGAGAATGATGGAATTCTTTTTCCTGCCCATTTTGGGTTTGATATTGACTCAAAACCACCAACATTTCCGCCACTGCATCCCTATCTACTAACCGCCCTAAACCGGGGTAAACTAGAGCCATGAGGGTAAGTAATGCTCTCACCACTGAAGAACTGATTAAGGGGCGTTGTTCGTTGAGAGATTCTACCTCGATATTTTGTTTAGTTAATATTTCTACTAGAGTATAACGAGCGATCGCATCTAAACCCGGTGCAATAATTACTACTTCATCCGCCGCTACTTCCCCTGACTGCACCCCATCAATAATGATCTCGGCTGTTTGGCGTAATAATTGGGCGCGGGAATTAGTTTGAATAGGCTTGACACAACTGGGTAAACTCAATATCGTCATTGGCTGTGTTACCAATTCTACCATTTGCTCAGTCAAAGAATATCCCAAACTATTTACAGGTGGTGAAGTTAAAGTTTCTACTTGACAACGCCTAGATATTTGGTATAAATACTCAGGATCTGCACCTAAACCCCAGCGGACAGCCCCATGAGGATTATAGCTAAAAGCCCCCACAGCACCAGCATCTAACAAAAATGCAAATAAGTTAGCAGCGATCGCCGGATAATCATCCACATCATCTGCTATGATCCCTTGATAACGGTGTTTTAAATGCTGTTGATAGCTACCATCAGGTAATAATTTTTGGTGATACAATTCGGTAATTAGTGCATAAGTCAATAAACCTGTTTCTAAACACCAATTTCGCCAATTTAGTAGTAAAAAACCCAAAAAATCCGGCTCTAAATTGATAGAATTATCCTCTAAACCACTTTGTAATACCTGGGGAATATCTTCACAGGATACACCGCTATAAGCTGCCAATTGCCATAAATCTAGAATCCTTCTGACCAAACGATTCTCATTCATCCCTACACGCCGCAAAACTTCTGAATTTAACTGAGAACTCCAGAGTTTCGTCGCCAACTCTTGTTCCGTTTCGGGACGTAATCTAACCGGAAATTGTGCTTTGATTGACCATGAATCAATTAGCAACGGCCAAAACAAAATTACCTCATCTTGGAAAAAACCTAAAGCCGTTTTGACACGAATAGGATATTTTCCCAGTGTTAAAGTAGTAACTCTATCAGCTAATTCCCTGCGATTATCATCATTAGCAGCTAACAATAAAATACCTAGTTCTTTTTGGTGTAAATTTAAATTTTGATCTATAGATTGGGTTTGAGAATTGTGAATATTTTTATTATAAAATGAACCGGAAACTTGATTATTAACTTGCAACCAAGCATCAAAATAGCTGACCAAGCGAGTAGTTTTACCACTACGACTAGTACCAAAAATCCAAAGAGAATCAGAAATCATGGTTTTTGCGTTAACTTAAGTTTAAGAATTTAGTAGATAATCCCAAATAATCGTCTCGATGAAAAGTACCGTGTCTAGCCAAAAAATATACCCCTTTTTATTGTCTGCTTACAGATGGTATCTACTGACACCAGAACGTTCTTTAAGTACAGCCTATCAAGCAGCTATAAAAATTAAGGAAATTGAAGATCAACACTTTAATGGTAACAAAATAGACTCCGAATTTACCATACACAGTGCCAGTGTCATGGATTATTTTCAAGGAGATTTGCAAAAGTTATTAAAAACTGTGCAAATGCGGCTGACAGAATTTAAAGCTAGTCGGTGGTTTGCGAATGAAGCTAAACAAAAAGCTGCCCTAAAATTGGGTATAGAATATTCTAGTCCCGCATTAATTTTAGAGAAACTAGAATTCATTGATCAAGTTACCTCCAAATATACTAATTATGATATAGATACAAATTATAACAACTCCAACTCTTCACCTGTTGTACCAGCCACAGATTTAGTTAATTCCCAACAATTTATTCCTAAAACATCAAATCAAGCCAACAAAAATACACTGAAAGGAAAAACTAATACAACAGGTATTTTACCACGGTCAATTTTAAGCACAATCACTCGCCTACAGGTAGAATTAGATCCAGAATCTGAACAAAATGTAGTTCAAAATTTTCGGAAAGCTCAACAAAGAAGTATTATTTCAATTCGGTTTATACTTTTACTGATTATCGTTCCTCTTCTAACTCATCAATTATCCAAGGCTTTAATTGTCGGTCCATTGGTAGAACATTTCCGCCATGATAAAACAGTAGAAGTTTTCCTAAATGGAGAAATGGAAGAAGAAGGATTATTAGCATTACAAAGATTTGAGGAAAGAACCAAATTTGAAGCCTTAATTAGTAATGCACCTCCCCTTGCTGCTGAAGAATTAGAACTCAAAATAAAGAAGAAAGCAGAGGAAGTCAAAGAGGAATTTCGCAAAGAAAGTGATAATGCTATTAAAAATGTATTTGCTGATATTTTCGCAGTAATTACCTTCACCATCTTATTACTTGTTAGTAAGCGTTCTATCGCAGTCCTCAAAGAATTTTTTGATAACGTAGTCTATGGTTTAAGTGATAGTGCTAAAGCATTTATTATCATTTTATTTACCGATGTTTTTGTTGGTTTCCACTCTCCTCACGGTTGGGAAGTTCTCTTAGAAGGAATATCACGACATTGGGGATTACCAGCCAATCGTGATTTTATTTTCTTATTTATTGCCACATTTCCCGTAATTTTAGATACGATCTTCAAATATTGGATTTTCCGTTACTTAAATCGGATTTCACCTTCTGCCGTTGCTACCTACCATAACATGAATGAATAGCCAGCATTTTGCCAACATTACTATTAGCTTACCAATATTTATGGCTAGTTTGATTGTGGGCATACAACCACTCCCCAATCAAGAACTTTCTCCCCCAGAATGTCGGTTAGGAAAATGGAACTTACCAGCATTAGTAAATTCAACTAAACAGAAGTTACCTGTACTCATTCCTAGAGTTCCAGTTACTTGTTGTCAAGAAGATATTTCTTGTTTAGATCAGGCAATTGATCATGATAAACAATCCCTGTTAAAATCCATAGATTACAGTCTCAAATATTTACAAACAGAAAGAGCAATTATAGCCTATAAAAAATCAGAATTTACCAGAGAAAGAGTTTATAAGAGTTTGCAAAAATTTCGCCAACTATTGATTTCCACAAAATCACCTCAGCAACTACAAGCAGCTATAGAAAAGGAATTTGTTTTTTATCAATCTATCGGCAGAGATAACAAAGGAACAGTTTTATTTACCGCTTATTATGAACCATTATATCTAGCCAGTCGTCAACCGACAAAAGAGTTTCGCTATGCAGCTTATCGTTCTCCTGCTGATTTAGAATCTTGGGCTAAACCTCATCCTACCAGATTAGAATTAGAAGGTGCAGATGGGTTACAAGGTAGCAAAGGAAAATTAACAGGATTGGAGTTATTTTGGTTTAGAAATCGTCTTGAACCTTATATGATTCAAATTCAAGGTTCAGCAAAACTCAAATTAACAGATGGAACTCAAACAACTATCGGTTATGCAGGTAACACAGCTTATAATTATCGAAGTTTAGGTAAGTCATTAGTTGATGATGGTAAATTTCCCTTAGAAGGGTTAAATATGCCAATTATTCTCGACTATTTCCGCAAATATCCCCAGGATTTAAATATTTATATTCCGCGCGATCAAAGTTTTGTATTTTTTCAGGAAAACCACGGACAACCAGCCCAAGGTTCTATTGGTGTACCAGTTACTCCAGAACGTTCCATTGCTACAGATAAATCCCTCATGCCTCCAGGGGCTTTAGCATTAATTCGCGCTCCTTTTCCCTATCTTAATAAGAGTAATAAAATCGAACATCGGCTAGTGAGTCGTTACGTTTTAGATCAAGATACAGGTGGCGCAATTAAAGGAGCAGGGAGGGTAGATTACTTTTTAGGAACTGGTGAATCAGCCGGTGAAAGGGCAGGATTAACAGTCAGTAATGGACAATTATTTTACCTATTACTAAAACCGTAATTTCCAACTCTTACTCTCTGTGTCTCTGCGCCTCTGCGTGCAGTAAAATCATTCTTTTAATCAGCATTACAGCGATTTCCAATCATATAAGGTACATCTTAGCCCCCTCATCGTTCCCCAAGGAACATGAAGCGCCAGTATATTCATTTATCAAGCAATCCAGAAATTGCTTATCAAGTCGGTCAACGAAAAGCAAAATCTCCAGTTATCTTAACTATCGAGTCTGGAAAAGCTCACAATCATAATATTAAATTTTATCAAGGTAATAAAGTAGTTTGGTTAGCTGACTATATACCCCCTCAATTTATTTTTGCAAATTATTGAGAATTTGATGTAAGGGGCGATCGCTTTTTGGGATATGGAGGGCGATAGCGCAAGCGCTGACTTGTCAGTTCGCTTTTGGGATGTAGGAGATGCGATCGCTTTTAAGAATGTGAGAAGGTGATCGCTTGTTGGGGATGTGGGAATGCGATCGTCCCAGTGCTGACAAGTGAGATCGCTCTCAATGGAGAAATTTTTGGAATTAATCTGTTAAAATTGGTTCAGATAAACAACTCCAAATGTAAAATCAATGAAAATTAAAGCTATTATTTATCCTGCCCAAGAAGGGGGTTACTGGGCTGAAGTACCTGCACTTCCTGGTTGCATAACAGAAGGGGATACAATGGAAGAATTAATTAATAATCTTCAAGATGCTATACAAGGTTGGCTAGAAGTAGCAAATGAAATTCAAAAACCAGATCCAATCTCACAAGTGATTGAAATTGCAGTATGAAATCAATTTCTGGGAAAAAATTATGTAAAATTGTTGAGAACAAAGGTTGGATTCTCAAAAAAATTACAGGCAGTCACCATATTTATGAAAAACCTGATGAAAGTAAAATTATTTCTATTCCTGTACATAAAAATCAAGATTTAAAACTTGGGACTTTAAAATCAATCATGAAGATAGCTGAATTGGTAGAAGATGATTTGTAATTAATGTTTGTTGTGTAGGCTATAACATACGTTAGTCTTAGAGGGCGTTTGAAAACTTTACCGAAGGCGATAGCGAAGCGCTGCTGCAAGCAGTTCGCCTGTTGGGGAATGTGGAGTGCGATAGCGAAGCGCTCCGTAGGAATCACTTTTGGGGATGTGGGGAGGGCGATAGCGCAAGCGCTGACTTGTCAGTTCGCTTTTTGGGGTGTGAGAGGACGATAGCGTTCGCGAGTGCGTCCCGGAGGGAACTAGCGCTGCTGCAAGCAGTTCACTTTTTGTGGATGTGGGAGGGCGTAAGCGTTGCGCTCCGTAGGAATCGCTTTTTTGGGGTGATAGGTGCGATCGCTTGTAATAATGTTAGAATTACTGCGTCTAAAATTTAATTATATGTATGGAATTTGAATGGGATACACAAAAGGCAAAATCTAATTTATCTAAACACAACGTTTCATTTGAAGAAGCTCAAACAGTTTTCGATGATCCACTCTATGTTGATTTTTATGATCCGGATCATTCTGAAGACGAACATCGTTATATTATTATAGGAGAATCATCAAGAAGTCGTATTTTGCTGGTTTCTTATACAGAAAGAGGGAATATAATTAGAATTATTAGTGCAAGACTTGTAACAAAACAAGAATTAAAAGCTTATCAAGAGGGTTAAAAAAATGGAAGATGAACTTAGAGATGAATATGATTTAAAAAGTTTAAAAGTTAGAAAAATGGGAGCTAAACGTACAAGTTTTGGCAATACAATCATTAAATTAGATTCAGATGTTGCGGAATTGTTTCCTAATTCTGAATCTGTTAATGAAGCTTTACGATTTTTGATTAGAATTACTAGAGAAAATAAAGTTACATTTTAATTGTTCGCTTTTGGGGGATAAGGGAGGGCGATAGCGCAAGCGCTGACTTGTCAGTTCGCTTTTGGGATGTGGGAGGGCGATCGTTTTTTGAGGATGTGGGGGGGTGATCGCTTTTTGGGGTGTGGGAGGGCGATAGCGCAAGCGCTGACTTGTCAGTTCGCTTTTTGGGGATGTGGAGAATCGAGAACTAATCATCTCTATTTCCACGAGTTAAATAACGGACTTCCTCCAATAAAATATTAAATCGCTGATCGCTTTCAGCTTGTCTTTGTTTTACCAATTCCATTTCACGCTGATTTTGAGCAGCTACTTGTAGCAATGCTTGAGCCGTTACTCTCAACCCATCTATGCTATCTTTAACTTCAGTTATACTTTCCCTAACTTCAGTTATACTTTCTCGCAACTCAGTCACACTGGAAGCCAAATCATCAAGCATTTCATCATTCCACCGTTGTACAGTCATAGTATGTTCTTAATATTGCAATTAAACTAATATTCTAATTATACCAAAGATATCGCTTGTTTGGGAATGTGAGAGGGCGATAGCGAAGCGCTGCTGCAAGCAGTTCGCTTTTTAGGGATGTAAGGGGCGATCGCTTGAGGTTGTGAAAATTGTTAGAAATAATTATCTGCTAGTAACTAAATAATTAACCAACCGATTCAATCTCACCCGCATCATTGATAAATACAGATGAACCTATTGATAAAGATGAGATCATTTCACTAATTTTTTTCATTAGAGGTACTAAATGATCAGGACGAGTGCTACGAGAGTTTAAAATAATAATTTTCAAAGTTTTATCAGTTAAATTTTACTGATAAGGAAGATTTTTATCGGCCGTAATAAACACATCAAAAGGATGTTTTTCAGCCAAATCAAGAATTTGGTGATCCTTAAAACCACGCCACCCCATATCTAGCGATCGTTCCCGACATAGCTGTATTTCGTTGGGAGCGAATTCCTCGATTGTCGTCAGGACGGATTGCCAATCGTTTTGAAATTTATCCCGATTGGGCGATTGAAATTCTCTCGCCCGATCAAAAATATAAACAAGTCCTAGCCAAACTATTACACTGTGCCGAGTATGGGACGGAATTGGGATGGTTGCTAGATCCTGAAGATGAAAGCATTTTAGTTGTAGATAGCGATCGCCGAGTGAGGGAATTTAAAAATAGTGATCGTCTGCCTGTTCTTACAGGGATTTCATTAGAGCTAAACGTTCAAGAAGTCTTTAGCTGGTTGATTTTTTGACAGGATCGCTGTTGGGGATGTGGGGAGGCGATCGCTGTTGGGGATGTGGGGGTGCGATCGCTATTTGTCACTGTTTTAGATAAAATATAATTTAAGATGACCAAGTAAAGACAAAAGTAAAAACATGATGACAGGAACAACTTTTGCAGAAATCCTAGAAGCTGCGGATAAATTAGTACCCGAAGATCAGGAAAATTTAATTCAGATTTTACAGAAACGACTACGAGATCGCCGAAGAAATAGTCTAGTGAAAGATGTTCAGGAAGCACAAAAAGAGTTTGCAGAAGGTAAATGTCGGCCTGTTACTCCTGCACAACTGATGGAGGAACTTCTTTCGTGAGTTTTGTTTTATTACGTTCCAGTGCATTTATTCGTTCAGCCCGAAAAATTTTAAAAAAACAACCAGAAATCACTGAAAATTTTCAAAGTATTCTGGAGTTATTATCTACAGATCCATTTCATCCACGCCTAAAAACTCATAAATTAAAAGGAGATTTACAAGATTCTTGGGCTTGTAGCGCAGGATATGATTTGAGAATTATTTTTACATTTGTTGAACATGAAGAATCACAAGCAATCCTGTTAGAGTCAGTCGGTACTCATGATGAAGTTTACTAACTGTGATAATTGGATTAGAGCGATCGCTTTTTGGGGTATGGAGGGCGATAGCGAACGCGAGTGCGTCCCGGAGGGAACTAGCGCTCCGCAGGAATCGCTTTTTGGGGTATGGAGGGCGATAGCGAACGCGAGTGCGTCCCGGAGGGAACTAGCGCTGCTGCAAGCAGTTCGCTTTTTGGGATGTGGGGGGGCGATCGCGAAGCACGACCTAAAAATCATTTGCTAAAATAGAAGTAACTTAAAGTTACAGGAAAAACAAATAAATGATCACATTAGAAATGGCGATCGCTAAAATTAAGCAATTACCTCTTGAACAGCGCAATGAAGTAATTAAATTTATCGAGTTTTTAGAATTTAGGGCAGGAAACATTGATCTTATTTCCCAAGAAACAAAAACTACAAAGAATTACCCACTGAGAGGTAAACCTATTACCATTGTTAGTGATTTTGATGAACCTATGCCTGAACTTTGGGAAGCATTAGAGACTTCCAAGAAATAAATTATCCTAAGAAACGAACCACAGAGGCACAGAGTACACAGAGAGAGAATTTCTGCATCAGTTTTGGGACATTTTTTTATTTGGAAGTCTCTTAGCGGAATGATTTTACTAGATACCCATATTTGGCTATGGTTACTTCACGATCCTAGTCAACTATCGCAAGTAGCACAAGCAGCTATTGAAAGTGAAGAATCTCAAAATGGCTTATTAGTTTCCGCTATTTCTGTTTGGGAAGTAGCAGTTAAATCTAGTGTCGGTAAATTAGTTTTGCCTTTACCCATTGATGAATGGTATCAGTTAGCGCAAACTCATTCAGGTATAATCATAGAACCTTTATCATCCATAGATGCAATTGCCAGTACACAGTTACCAGACGATTTTCACAAAGATCCAGCAGACAGAATTTTAGTTGCTATTGCAAGACGTTATGAAATTCCCCTTGTTACTTGTGATGCCACAATTTTAAATTATCCCCATATAAAAACAATTTGGTAAGTATGCGATCGCTTTTTGAGATGTGGGAGGGCGATAGCGAACGCGAGTGCGTCCCGGAGGGAACTAGCGCTGCTGCAAGCAGTTCGCTTTTTGGGATGTAGAGGGGCGATAGCGCAAGCGCTGACTTGTCAGTTCGCTTTTGTGGATGTGAAGAGTGCGATAGCGAACGCGAGTGCGTCCCGGAGGGAACTAGCGCTGCTGCAAGCAGTTCGCTTTTTAATGAGGAGATTAAAGCCGATATAATGACAGTAAAGCAGTATGGGAAAAAAGCTATGATTCAAACCTTAGATGCTCTCTTTGATGGTGCAGTCCTTCTTCCTGAAGTACCTTTAAACATCAAATCAGGTACGCGAGTTCGGATTATTGTTGAAAGTCTGTTACCAGATGAAAAACCAAAACCAAAAACATTCTTGCAAACTGCCAAATCTTTAAATTTACAAGGTAGGCCAGACTGGTCAACCAATATAGACCAGTATTTGCATGAGGAAAATATCTCGGAAAATGAATGAAATTTTTTTAGATACATCTTTTGCGATAGCTTTATCTGCAATTACAGATCAAAATCATGCCAGAGCAGTTGAGCTTGCTGAACAAATTGAAGCTCAAAATTCTTATCTCGTTACAACTCAAGCAATTTTACTAGAAATTGGTAATGCTCTTTCTAAGAAAAGATATAGAACCGCCGCAATCCAACTGCTTGAATCCCTAGAATCAGACCCAAATATTGAAATAGTTCCTCTAACTAATGAACTGTACGATGCTGTCACAAAACTTCAAAGAGAACGATACCATTAAATTAAAATAAGTCAAACTAATTAAGTACAGCCATGAAAATATCAGCATTCCAGAAAGCTATTGAGTCAGTCGAAATTTTATCAATAGAAGATCAAGAAATATTACTTAACCTTCTGCAAAAAAGACTGCACGAAGCAAAAAGAACCAAACTATCTCAAGAAATTACAGAAGTTCGTCAGGAATTTTATGAAGGAAACTTTCAATTTGGTTCAGTTAATCAATTCTTAGGAGAACTTGATCAACCATGAACATCGCTTGGACTCCTAAATCATTGCGTTCTTTTAAACGTCTAATCCGAAAAGATCCAAATCTTCGACCTCTGATTGAACAAGCTTTATTGCAATTAGCTGAAGATCCTTTTTGTCCTAGTTTACGTACTCACAAACTAAAAGGTGAGTTAGCTAATGTCTGGTCTTGTTCAATTGACTATAATTATCGTATTTTGTTTGAATTTTTTGAAAATACTGAAGACCAACAAGAAGCTATTTTGTTGCTCAATTTGGGAACTCATGATGAAGTATATTGATACGAAAGTGCGTTAGCAAAGCGCACTGAAGGTATCGCTTTTTGGGATGTGGGAGGGCGATAGCGAACGCGAGTGCGTCCCGGAGGGAACTAGCGCTGCTGCAAGCAGTTCGCTTTTGAGATGTGGGAGGCGATTGCTTTTTGGGGTATGAGAGGGCGATAGCAAAACGCGACTTAGAAATCACTGCTATAATACAAACAGATACTCTTTTTTGGGAGAAAACATTATGGAATTAGTAACCTTAAATCAATCAGGATATCTGCAAATTCCTGAAATTATTAGACAACAGTTAGGTTTAAATAATGAATCAAAACTATCTTTAGAAGTTCAAGATGGAAAACTAATTTTAAACCCTATCAAAGAAGAACCATCACTTTATTACGAAGGTCATGTATTAGTCTCTGATGTAGAATTATTAACAGATGCTAATACAATAATTGAAGAACTCAAAAATGAAAGAATGAATCAAGTAATTTCATGGTAAGAATATTATTTGATACATCTGTTTTAGTCGCCGCTATTTTAGTTAAACATCCTCAGCATTTTCCTTGTTGGTCATGGCTAGAAAAGGTGAAAACATCACAAATAGAAGGATTTATTGTCACTCATACCTTAGCCGAATTATTCTCAGTTATATCTTCCTTTCCATCTCAACCTCGTTTTTCACCTCAAATCACTCAGAGGCTTATTCAAGAAAATCTAAAAGAATTTCAGATTATTTCTTTAACTGAAGATGATTATTATAAAGCCATAGAAAATATGGTCAATTTAGGGTTTACTGGGGGTGCAATTTATGATGGTTTAATCGCTTATTCTGCTCTAAAAATAGAAGTGGATAAAATCTTAACTCTTAGAGGTTGTTTGAAAAGTATCAGATGAAACCCATAATCTCCAAAAACCTAACCCCCTGCCCCCTTCCCTACCAGGGAATGGGGTTTTCAAAGCCTCTCCCCGCGTCGGGGAGAGGTTTGGAGAGGGGTCAATTTATACATTCAAAACTTTTCAAACACCCTCTTAATGCGAAACATTTTCTCCGTCTTGGCGATTCCATTGCTGAATTAGTAGAAGTTCCATCATAGAAATAGCTGATTTAAACTCAAAATTCACCATATCTAGCTATAGTAAATTATAGAGATTGGTCGCTTTTAGGGATGTGGAAAGTGCGTAAGCGTTGCGCTCCGCAGGAATCGCTTTTGGGGTGTGGTAGAGCGATAGCGAACGCGAGTGCTTCCCGGAGGGAACTAGCGCTGCTGCAAGCAGTTCGCTTTTTGGGAGGCGAGGGGAGAGCGATAGCGAAGTGCGACCTAGTAATCGCTTTTTAGAGGGTTTGGGTTAAAAACTTAGGATATAATGATTGAAGATTCAAAAGAAGAGCTAGATAGACACTGAAAAAAGACCACTCTTTCCTAATTAATCCAGTAAATCAATTCACAAAGACAGTTACGAATATGGAAAATCAAAGATTTGTTAATTGCTCAACTGTCCATTTCGTTGTTTGTGCTGGCGCACAAAATTACTCAAGGGACGTTTCACCGTTAACCCTCCATTCCTCCCATCACCAAACTGAGTACAGTTTTGGTGGGGGTCTCCTGGAGGTTTAGATGAATTACCAAGACATTATTACGATTGAATCAGGAAAACGCAGTGGAAAACCCTGTATTCGGGGAATGCGTATAACCGTGTACGATATTTTGGAATATCTAGCAGGTGGTATGACAGAAGCAGAAATTCTCGAAGATTTTTCAGAACTGACATCTGAAGATATTAAAGCCTGTCTATGTTTTGCTGCTGATCGAGAGAAAAAGTTATTTGTCGCTGCACTATGAAACTGCTATTAGATGAAAATCTGTCAGATCGGATTATTAATAAAATTATTGATCTATATCCCGATTCAGCACACGTTAAGACTTTAGCACTGATAAATACTGATGATGCACTTATATGGGAATATGCTAAAGCGAATAGTTTTGTGATTGTTTCCAAAGACTCTGATTTTCATCAACGTAGTTTACTTTATGGTCATCCGCCTAAGTTTATTTTTCTTCGTATTGGTAATAGTCCTACATCAAAAATTGTGCATATTTTGACAGATAATTTTGTCACAATCATTCAATTTGACAGCAGTGAAACAGAAAGTATTTTGGTCTTAACCTAACTTGGAGTACGATCGCCAATCTTATCGGGAGATGTAGGAGTGCGATAGCGAAGCGCGACCTAGTAATCGCCTTTTTTGAGATGTGGGGGCGCTCGGGGCAACATAAATTATTGAGAGCGATCATTCCTGGAATGGGAGGTATAATTGGGGGGTAGAAACAGGATGCGATCGTTGTGTCATGGTGTACGTTTATGAGTGAATTATCTTTAAAAGTCCATGCTTTCTGGGATGAAGAGGCTCAAGTCTGGACTGCCTCTAGTGAAGATGTACCCGGTTTAGCAACAGAAGCTAGTTCTTTAGAAGATCTAGAGCAGAAGCTCATGATTATGATTCCAGAGCTTTTAGAACTGAATCAAGTGATATCAGGTGATTCAGGTCAAGAAATTTCAATCGATATCATTAGTCAACGGATTAGTAAAATCCTAGTAAATGTGTGAGTGGCAAAATCATTTACTCCTGAACTCAAGAAAATCCTTGATGGAGCAGGTTGCTACTTTGAACGAAGTGGCAAAGGAGATCATGAAATTTGGTACAGTCCACTCACACAAAGAAGATTTGTGGTTGACCAATCTATCAAATCTCGGCACACGAAAAAGATCCGGGAGTTTGGTAGCCCCGTCACGAAGCGAGCGGGGTGGAAAAACGACACGAGCAGATTTATCTGCATTCAAAATTAATGTCTTTCATGGTGTGGATCGTTTATATATGCCATCACGTTACTAGTGCTTACCTTGCCCGAAGTATCATAAAAATAGCTTCTAGTCCAGAGTGACGGGAGTTTTTTTAATTCTGGAAACTCTTCTCTCAATAACTTAGAACTACGGCCTTTAAAAGCTTTGACAACATCACAGATAGGTGTTTTTTCGTCATACTCTATAAGCAAGTGAACGAAACAATAAACATTTTAATGCTGGCTATGCTTCGGCAATGCAACAAACTTGTTTTTGTGTTGGTGAAGCTTTCAAATCATTTAAACAATTACTAGCAAAATCTAAAAAAGGGGAATTAAACCAAAAACCGAGAGTACCTAATTATAGAAAACCCGGAGGTTTATTTACTGTCACGTACCCAAAAAAATGGTTAAAATTAGTAGATAATTTAATTAGGTTTCCACTAGGTAATCAAGTCAAAGCATGGTTTGGGATAACTGAATTTTTCTTACCAATGCCTTCAAATCTGGAATGGTCTGACATTAAAGAAATTCGCATACTCCCTAGAAACCGTCAATTTTATGCTGAGTTTGTTTATCAAACTGAAACGTCGATTATTGAGATTGACAAATCTAAAGTAATTGGCATCGACCACGGTATCGATAATTGGTTAACTTGTGTTTCCAACGTGGGAACATCCTTCATAATCGACGGATTACATCTAAAATCTTTGAACCAATGGTATAACAAAACAGTTGCCAACATCAAAGAAGGAAAACCCCAGGGTTTTTGGTCTAACCGACTTGCAGCGATTACCGAAAAGCGTAACCGTCAAATGCGAAACGCTGTTAATAAAGCTGCCAGAATTGTCATCAACCATTGCATAGACAATAAAATCGGCACTATTGTTTTTGGATGGAATGAGAGGCAAAAAGACAGTGCTGATCTGGGCAAAAAGAACAATCAAAAGTTTGTTCAAATACCAACAGCTAAACTCAAAGGACGCATAGCCCAATTATGCGAACAATACGGTATTATTTTTGTGGAAACTGAAGAGAGTTATACCTCAAAAACATCGTTTTTAGATAATGATGTTCTACCTACATTTGGTGCAAAACCCGAAGGGTGGAAATCTAGCGGAATTAGGATTACTAGAGGTCAATTTAGAACCTCAACTGGAATCAAAATAAATGCAGACTGCAACGGCGCAGTTAACATAATCAAAAAAGTAGCTGCGATATTTAAGTTTGACTTAAGTGGAGTAGGTAGAGGTGCTTTAAGTGCGCCTAAGAAAGTTCTTTTGTGGACTCTTCAGAAATCCCCGCGTCTTCAGACCGGGGAAGCTTGTGCGATTCGTTGTTAGTTAAATCACGGTAATCAGTCCGTACATAAACTAACCAGCCCAACCTAGTAATAGGAAAAGGCTGAACTCTCGGTCTGATATGGGTGAAAGTCCCATCTACCAGACTCAGGTATGACTCCCTATCTGCCCACGATGACCCGACTCGGTTTCGGGAGGTCGAAGCTGGGAACAGGGCGCAATCAGACATCCGTTGTGGGGTGACACTGGTGCTAACGGGGAGTTCCTATGGTGAAACAGAGCCTCAAAAAGCAACCTAACCGGAAGCAGGACACAACCCAAACAACCTGACTTTACTGGAGTTAATTCCCGCCGCATCTAAGCTTAATAGCGGCAAGAGTCCTGGGAATCCAGTGGTTGAATTGGCTACACCTAACGGAACTAACAATCAACCGAGGGAACGAATAAAAACGGATTGAGGGTCTAAGGGTGGTCGAACCCTAAGTAGGCTGGACGAGCAGCGGAACTCCCTCAATTCGGGTAGGACAGACCGTAATTGGTCTGAGGTGTTCAGAATACACAAATTGGAGCAGAGCATGATTAGACACAGAGACAACTCTAGTGAATCCTGGAAGACATTACCCTGGAAGAAATTCCGCCGTAATTTATTCCGCCTACAAAAACGAGTGTACAAAGCGGTTCAAGTTGGCGACAAGCGCAAAGCAAAGTCCCTACAAAAGCTGATTCTGAAATCAACCGCAGCAAGATTACTGGCAATCCGTCAAGTAACACAGCTAAATGCTGGGAAAAAGACAGCGGGAATAGACGGTAAAACCGCGCTCTCATTCGAGCAAAGGTTTCAACTGAATGAAAAGCTCAGAACCGAAGCTAATAACTGGAAACACCAGGGATTACGCGAAATACCCATTCCCAAAAAGGATGGTAAAACCCGGATTCTCAAAGTCCCCACTATTGCGGACAGGGCGTATCAATGCCTTGTCAAATACGCATTAGAACCAGCACACGAGGCAACTTTCCACGCCAGGAGCTACGGTTTCAGGACGGGACGTTCAGCGCATGACGCACAGAAAATCCTGTTCATAAACTTATGTTCCACGCGAAATGGAATAGATAAAAGGGTTATAGAACTCGATATCGAAAAATGTTTCGACAGGATAAACCACACCGCCATTATGGATAAACTCATCGCTCCTAAAAGCATAAGACAAGGAATCTTCCGATGTCTCAAAGCCGGAGTTAATCCAGAGTTTCCTGAACAAGGAACACCCCAAGGTGGGGTGGTAAGTCCACTATTAGCTAACATCGCCTTAAACGGGATTGAAAGTATTCATAGATATCACGAGAAATCTAATCGTAGAATCACTGACAGAACCTCAAAGGAGAGTATTGTTGAACCATCTATCCGATACGCGGATGATATGGTAATAATACTTAGACCTCAAGACGATGCCACAGAAATACTTGACAAAATCAGTCAGTTCCTAGCAGAGCGGGGAATGAAAGTCAGTGAGAAAAAGACAAAGCTAACCGCCGCGACAGATGGGTTTGATTTCCTCGGCTGGAATTTTAAAGTCCAGAAAAACGGGAAGTTTAGATGCGTCCCATCAGTGGATAATTTTAAAGCTTTTCGCAAGAAAGTAAAAGCCATCGTCAACAACTCGAATTATGGTGCTACCACAAAGGCTGAGAAATTAGCCCCTGTAGTTAGAGGTTGGAGGAATTACCACCGCTTCTGCAAGATGGACGGGTCCAGAAACTCGTTATTCCACATCGAAACAAGAGCATTCAGGGTATTCAATAAGGAAGCAAAACAGAATCGCCACACTAGCAAGCAATTACTAGATAAGGCATTTCCAGTAATCCCTTACTCCGAAAACAAACATATCAATGTCAAAGGGGAAAAATCACCCTACGACGGAGATTTAACTTATTGGAGCGAACGCAACAGTAAGTTATATGACGATAACACCTCTAGAGCAATTAAACGGCAAAACCATAAATGTGGTCATTGTGGGCTAAAAATGCTTAGTGATGAGAAGGTACATCTTCATCATGTTGATGGAAACCACCAAAACTGGAAAACTAAAAACCTTCTAGCCATTCACGAAAGCTGCCACGATTATATTCACATGAGCAAAAGCGAAAGCTAAGAACATCGGAAGCTGGGTGCGGTGAAAGTCGCACGCCCAGATTTAACAGAGAGGAGCGCGGGATAAGACCCGCCTTCGACTCTACCAATGACTTTTTGTTGAAAAATCAACTATGAAGTATAATGGTGATTGGTCAAATTTATTTTGACGGGCAATGATCGGAAAAAACTTCTGTTCTTCCTTCCCCTGCCCCCGGTGCCTCTCTTCTCCCCCTGCTTGCCTTCACCCGTCATTTTCGGGTTGACAAACTACTAGATCGGAAAATGCCACTTTCCAAAGGTAAACTGAGTATCAAGGTGCATAAATTTACAATCTGGGTCGAAGGTGAAAAGTAGCTATGTCAGAAACTAGTGACAAACTCATACCCATATCACAAAGGCAACCTGTACAACGTCGCCGGCGTAAACGTCCAGTCCCCAAGACAGGACAGAAAAAAGTCATCAATCAACAGCCAGTTTCTAGTCCAAGAGAAACTGCAACATTAGCTCGTCTAAACAATCATAGCAGTCCTGTTCCTATCTCGTCTGGGGGGCGAAAACCAGCATCACGGAAGATGATGCCTCCAGGTGTTAAACCAGTACCTACAGTCAAGAAAAATACTCAAATTTCTCCGCCAGCAAATGTGAGGTTAAAGACGGTACGCATGGAGAAGCCGAGAATTGAAAGCAGAGGGTCACGCAAGACTAGGTTAAAACCTATGGCTAGAACTGTTTTATATACCTTGCGGTTGTTGATTGTGGGTGTGGGGATAGGTGCGATTGTGGGTACGTTGTTGTCAATTCTAGACCCTGCTAATCGCCTTGGTTCAGTTGCGTTAGTATCTCAAACTACTACTTCTCAAAAAATATCTCAAACTCCTAATACAAGCTTATATCTGTCCCAAGAAATTACTTCTTTAAAAAATTCTTTACAAACTCTCTCCGCAGCTAATGCTGATCTGATGCCAGGGGTGTTTTTATTAGACTTAGATAATGGTGGTTATGTAGATATTAATAGTAATGCCAGTTTTGCGGCGGCAAGCACGATTAAAATTCCGATTTTGATTGCTTTTTTCCAGGATGTAGATGCTGGTAAAATCCGCCTGGATGAAATCTTAACTCTCCAAAAAGAGATGATTGTCGGGGGTTCGGGAAATATGCAATATCAAACCCCAGACAGCAAATACACGGCTCTTGATGTGGCTACGAAGATGATTACAATTAGCGACAATACGGCTACGAATATGCTGGTTGCTAAATTAGGGGGACAGGAGGCGTTAAATGGACGTTTTCGCAGTTGGGGATTAACAACGACGATGATTCGTAATCCTCTCCCGGATTTAGAGGGGACTAATACTACTAGTCCGAGGGAATTGGGGAATTTAATCTCGATGGTGAATCAAGGTAATGTCGTGGGTATGCGATCGCGTGATTTAATGCTTAATATTATGAGTCGCACTGAACGAGATAATCTTTTACCTGCTGGCTTAGGAAAAGGCGCAAATGCTTATCACAAAACAGGTGATATTGGCACAATGTTAGCAGACGCGGGTTTAATAGATATCCCTACGGGTAAACGTTATATCGCCGCTATTATGGTGAAACGTCCCAATAATGATCCTCGTGCGGCAAAATTAATTAGTTCTATTTCTAGTGCGGCTTATGAACACTTTAGCCAAACTACAGTAACACCTAGCAATCCGATAAATAACCAACCAATCACTCAACCAATCACTCAACCAGCAACTCAACCAATTTCTAATTATCAACCACCCGTTCAACCCTTTACTCAGCAACCAGTTCAACAACCGATAATGAATCCTGCTATGCCTAATGGGACGGTTAATAATATGCCTATGGGCAGTTATCCGCAGCCTATAATGACTCCGCAATATTATCCACCACAATAAATAATTCAGAATTCAAACTGGTTGCAGAAAATGTGGCTTTGTTGTTAGAACAGCGTTAAGGCTATCTATCAAATGGAGAATACATCATGAATATTCAACTTAAACCTGAGACAGAGGAATTAATACAAGCTTATATTGACACGGGGCGATTTGAAAATATAGAAGATGCAGTAAATGAGGCTTTTAGTTTGCTGCTGGACAGAGAAAGAAGACTAGAGGAACTACGGAAAAAAATAGCTGTAGGAACTGAACAGATTAAGAATGGACAAGTAACAGATGGTGAGGTAGTTTTTGCTAGACTACAAGCAAAAATTGGCGTTGCATAATTAAAGTATGAATTAGCCTCACGCAAAGGCGCAAAGACGCAAAGGAAGAAGGAACAAAAATCAGAGTTTTAACATTTTTGATATCGCATTCCCGGAAGTTGGGTGACTAAACCCATGAGTTCTAATTGTAATAAGGAACTGGAAACTAAAGCCGCATTCATCCCTGTTTTTTGAATTATAAAATCAAAGGATAAAGTATCAATAGTCAAAGTGTCTATTACCTGTTGTAATTCAGGTGCTAAATTAGGTAAAGGAGGAGATCTAACTATGGGAATTTCTATATCTATTTGGGGAATTGCCCCCAACATGGTTAATAATTGACTGAGTTCTTGATTAATTAAACCTGCACCTTGACTAATTAATTTTAAACAACCTTGTGATGGTTGATCATCAATTCTTCCGGGTAATGCGTAAACATCTCGACAAAATTCATTAGCATAAGTAGCTGTGATTAAAGCGCCGGATTTTATTGGTGCTTCTATGACTAATACTGCGCGACTTAACCCGGCAATGATGCGATTTCGCCGGGGAAAATGGGTGCGGTTGGGTGTGGTTTTGGCAGGATATTCACTAATTACTATGCCAGAGGTCAATATCTGTTTATATAAACCTTGATTTTTATGGGGATAAATAACATCTACTCCTGTTCCTACAACTGCTATTGTTCTTCCTCCTGCTTTCATTGCTGCTGCGTGACTTTCGGTGTCTATTCCTTCTGCCATACCGGAAACAATGGTAAAACCATTTTGGCTAATGCGGTACTAATTTGACGAGTCCATTTAATTCCATATTCTGTGGGTTGACGAGTTCCGACAATTCCCACTAAAGGTTTTTGTCCTGAATTCTCCTGTAAATCAACTTCACCCCGATAATACAATAAGGGGGGTGGACTGGGAATTTCTCGCAGTAGTTGGGGATATTCTGGGTCTGCTGGTGTCCAAAAATGGGGGTTTGCTTGTTGGTGTTGAGTGAGGAGTTGTTCGGGGTTTAAATGGGATTTTTGTTGAACAACTTTTTCTAATGTCTGAAATCCCAAACCTTCAACTTTTCGTAATTCACTAGGAGTAGCTTTCCAAGCATTTTCCAAGTTACCAAAATGCTGTTGTAATCTTTGCAGTAATATGGGTCCAATTCCAGAAATTTGCGACCAAGCTAACCAATATTTACGTTCTTCTGTATTTGACATAAGTAGGTTGGCGTTGAAAATTGTCGTTATAGCAAGGCAAGAGGCAAAAGGCAAGAGTAAAGAAGTTTTCAGCGATTTTATGTTTCTTTACACAGTTTGGTTTTATTGTGTTCACCTACTTGGTATAAATATAATTACTTGGCGGTTAAAAACCGCGTCTACACAGGCAAAACCCAGATGGTGGGTGGGTTCAATATCTTGATTTTTTTAGTCTGCGGAGGCGGACTTTGTTTGTGTAGCTGTGACTTCTAGTCGCCGGGTCTTAATTTGATTTTTCAAATAATCAAATACAGATTTATCGCCAATGTCGGGAGGAATAGCTTGAATTACTTTTCTTATAGCAAAGATGAGGAATAAAATTGCCCAAGTTGCTAGTAAAACTTGTTCTGCTGGCGTTGATAAAATTCCGGTTAAATGTCCTAATAATAGTAGGGGAACAAGGGGAGTTAAGATTTTAGTTTCTAAACGATGGAAACAAAAACCTTCTTTGAAAAAGATCCCTGTCAAGGCTGCGAAGGTAAAACCAATTCCTAATATGGTGAGGGGTTGATTATAAATAGTAATTGCAAAAGCTTGACTATCACCATGTCCAAAAATAAAGGCACAAATGCTACCAATTATCCAAAAAAGTTGGAGAATGCGGTGCAAAAATGCCATATAGATATGAATAGTTAATAAACTAACTCCCAGTGCAATATTAAAACAGGTGTAGAGAGGGGTCAGGGAGGCGATAGCAGCGGGTTGGGGATAAAATAAGACTAAACCGCTACCAATGGCAAAACACAGGGCGGCGATCATTAATCCTGTTCGATAAATTATCACACTTTGGCGATCGCTCTGAGTAATCGTAAACTCCCCGAATTGACCTTGATATACTGCTAATGATGATATTGTTTGTGTAGTCATATTCCTTAATAGTATAGGTTTTAGATCCCCGACTTCTTTAAGAAGTCGGGGATCTTGTTTTTAATGTCCTTTCCCAGCGCCTAAATACAATTCTCCGACTTTTGGGTTATTTAATAATTCTCTACCAGGTCCTGAGATAGCATCTCTTCCTGATTCTAGCACATAACCACGATCTGCCATTTCTAAGGCTTTTCTGGCATTTTGTTCAACTAGAACTATCGCAGTCCCCGATTCTTTAATTTGTTTAATTTGCTCAAATACTTGAGTTACCAAAATGGGAGATAATGCGGCTGAGGGTTCATCTAATAGGAGTAAACTGGGTTCTAACATTAATGCTTTCCCCATTGCTAACATTTGTCTTTCTCCACCGGAAAGAGTTCCTGCGCGTTGACGACGGCGATCGCTCAAGCGAGGAAACATGGTGTATATTTTATCTTTAAGAGGTTTCAAGGGAACATCTCTCACAAAAGCCCCCATTTCTAAGTTTTCATCTATGGTTAAAGAGGGGAAAACGTTGGCAATTTGGGGAACATAGGACATTCCTTTGGCGACAATTTGATTTGATTTTAAACCAATTAAATTCTGATCTTTGAAGGTAATATTTCCGGTATGGGGTGTCAAAAGTCCGAAAATAGTTTTTACTAAAGTGGATTTACCTGCACCGTTTGGACCAATTACTGTAACTAACTCCCCTGGTGCAATGTGAAAGTTGACACCTTGCAAAATATCTACATCTTTAATATATCCAGCGTGGACATTTTCTACGTTTAATAAATAATTATTAGTCATTTGTTACATGAGGGAACAGGGAACAGGGAACGGGGAACAGGTAACAGGTAATTTGGTGATTTTCTTTTCCACTGTCCCCGTGGCGTAGCACCTGTCACCTAATTTGCTAGGGAACAGGGAACAGGGAACGGGGAACAGGTAACAGGTAATTTGGTGATTTTCTTTTCCACTGTCCCCGTGGCGTAGCACCTGTCACCTGTCACCTAATTTACTATTTTCTGCAATTCTGGTCTTTCTTCTGCCAAAATTGCGTTTTCTACGGGGCAAACTTGCAAACAGATACCACAATCAATACAGGTAGCAAAGTCAATCCAGTACCAATCTGTGCCTTTGACGTTTTTTCCTGGGCCTGGATGAATACAAGCTACAGGACAAGCACTTACGCAGTCAGCAACACCTTCACAAACGTCTGTAACAATGGTATGTGGCATTTTTCCGATTCCCTCTTTTTTGGATTTTAGATTTTAGATTTTGGATTTTGGATTGATTTTGGGAAAGTTTACCAATATTCCTATTTTTAACATCCGGGTTCAATGGTGTGTGAACCATCGGCTTTAATCCAGGCTATTTGGGTAATTGAGCGATCGCTTGCATATTGACGAATCCCTGCTGTGTCCCTACCTCCCAGGTCTATTTCTACTCTCACTGAATTAGTGGAATTACGTAATTTATCGGCATAGGCAAAAGCCGCAGCTTCAGCACCGGGGGTTTCTGGAACTACTAACCAATTACTAGCGGGAATATCCTGGGGTAATTGCTGATTTGATAGGAGAATTTGGTATAAATCATCAATATTCAATTCAAAGCCAATACCAGGAATATTTTCCTTCTGGGGATGGTATAAACCTAATAATTGGTCATAACGCCCACCACTTCCTAAAATCTGTACTTGGGAATTTGTCTCACTCACTACTTCAAAAACCAGACCTGTGTAGTAGTCAATGGTTTGAATTAGGCTTAAATCAAGGATTAAAGGGAATTTACCATCTAGTAATTCCACTAGGGATCTGAGGTTATTTATTGCCTCGTGCTGATCTGGTTCTAGATGTAAACTACTGACCTTTTGTAAAACATCTTTACTATCACCCCGCAAATCCAACATAATTTTAGCGCGTTGGCGGAGTTCTTCCTCTAGAGGCAAAGTATCAATAGTCACGCGATCTAAATTAGCGATCGCCCTGCGGACTTGATTTCTGATTTCCGGGGGAAAAGCATTCAGCAAAGAACGAGTAATTCCCGCTTCCCCCAAAATTAACCGCCAATCTTTTAAATCCAATGCTGTTAAACAGTCTGCTACCAGCAGCAACACTTCCCCATTGGCTAATAATCCCTCAGCACCCAGTAACTCCACCCCAGCTTGATAATACTCCTGCTGACGATTATGGCGGCCTTCCCAATTGCGGCGGAAAACATTAGCATTGTAATATAGTCGCTGGGGATAGGTGGCATCTGCCATGCGAGTTACCACTGTGCGAGCGATAGAGGCAGTCAATTCTGGACGCAACCCCAATTCTTCATTTTGACTATTTTGGAGTTGAATCACCATCTGACGCTGAATAGCTTCACCAGCCATCAGAGTATCCATTCGTTCCAAAGTTGAGGTGATAATCCTGTGATATCCCCACCGTTGAAACACCTGTTCTAATCTATCTTCAATCCAGCGTTTTTGCGCCACATCTAAAGGTAATAGATCCCTTGCTCCCGCTGCTGGTTGATACACCATTATTTTTTCTTCCCACCAAACAAACCGCCAAACAAACCACCTTTTCCAGACTTATCTGGTTGCTTCTCTTCAGTTTGAGAAGCGGAAGTCCCTTGAGAACCACTGGTTGTAATTCCTAAAGCTTCATCTACTTTGGGTTTCCATTCCAAAGCGATTTTCTCATTGGGATTTAACTTCAGGGCATTATCAAAGTGAACTTTTGCCATTTTTAGTTGATTTTGCCGTAAATATACCATTGCAATCAAGCTATGGCAATGACTATTTCGCGGTTCTAACTTTAAGGCATCTTGTAATTCTACTTTGGCTGGGGACAATTGGTTTTTTTCTAGCAAAACTTGAGCGCGACGCAGGTATTGTTCTACGATTGACTCTTCTTCGGGTGGTGAGGTTAGAGTTGGTGGTAAATTTGGGGCAGAACCTTGAGGTTGACTAGGCACCGACTTATTCATTGACTGTCCAGCCACCCGCATCAGATAAACTAGATTTAGCTCACTAACCTCAGCAATGATTTTGAGTGATTGTTGCAAATCACTAAATTGAGTTGGGGCAATTTTAGCGATCGCCTGCCTATATGCCATACTCACATTAGGCGCAGCTAACAATTGCCGCCCCGATTCCGTCTTCAGTCTAATTGCTCCTGGTTCTTGGGCAAATCTCTTCCCCATTTGTGACAGAATAAACAAATACTCAGCCCGATTGCGTTCCACAGAAAACTTCTCATAAGCCGGATTAACCAACTTTGCTAACAATTGATTAGCCATCTCTTTTTCCGACTCATTCCTCATTAGAGAACTATCTGGGTGCAATATCCGAGCAATTTGTAAATAACGGTTACGGATTTCCTTAAATTCCGCATCAACCGGCACACATAAAACTGCGTGATGATCTATGAAATCATCCGTAAATAATCCAGAATCTATTTTTAATGACATATTTATTATAGGTATCGCACCCCAGCATATTCTTTCCAGTTTACAGGGAAGTATGGTAAGTTTCAAAGCCATCCAGTAGCAACCAGGAAATTTAATACTTATTAGATCTTGTTTGAAAACTCATGATTGCTGTATCAAATGTTTTACCCCACCCTAACCCTGCCCTTGTGAAGGGGAGGGAACTGGATTTTCTTGTTTCCCCCCTTTATAAGGGGGGATTAAGGGGGTAATTTAACTTGTGTGTACACGATAGCCTTGCAAAGGGGAGGGAACTGGATTTTCTTGTTTCCCCCCTTCATAAGGGCTACCGTGTACACACATCCTTACCCAAAGCCAGTTCCCCTCCTCGCTTGCGGGGAGGGGCTAGGGGTGGGGTTTTATGGTAACTAACAGGCAATTTCCAACTTGTGTGTACACCGTAGCTTCATAAGGGGGGTAAAATCTGATGAAAATTACGGGATACCACTTTTAAGTAATTGGACAAAAATATTTACAGTCATTGCGAGCGAAGGGAAGCAATCACAACCCTGGCGATTGCTTGATTTCACTTCGTTCCATATGGCTAACACCACACTTCGCTAACGCAATAAAATTGTATAATTAATTCTGTCTTACTACTTAAAACATCCTCTTAGATGAAACCGATAATCTCCAGAAACCTAACCCCCATTCCAGTTTTCTATCGCCAAACCCGTAGGGGCGCAGGGCCTGCGCCCTCCATTCCATTTCATGAGAACGAGAATTGCTGTAAGTTGACACCAATGAGCAAGAGCTTCATTGGTGTCAACTTAACGTAAAACCTCTATCCCGCAAAGAACTCAACTCGTCTCATTCCCAGTCTCTGACTGGGAATGAATTCTAGAAGGCTCTGCCTTCAATGATACTAGAGGCAGAGCCTCATCAACTGCATTCCTAGTCAGAGACTAGGAACGAGATATGGTAGGGATTTGAGCTTAAGTTGACACCTATGGCTCTTGCTTTACCCCTACGTTTAGAATCAAACAATCAAGCCGTTTTGAGTATAGCTGACAGCCCCACTGAAGTTCCAGGCTAATAGCTAAAGTTTACTAAAGTAAACTAAGCAAATTCAAAAATTTTCCAGTTCTTTTAGTCATCAAAAGACAACTTCTGCTATTGGTTAGTTAGAATGATGAAAGATGGTAGCAGAAATTTTTTATTTGGTGACAATGATTTAGCTAAATTGGCGTGTATTTTGCAGCAATATCTATTTCTAAATCTGGTAATGAAACTTGCAGAAAGTAATAATGATTTATCTATTTATTCCTAGATACTATTTTAATCACGTGAAGATTTGAGCAGCTAAAAAGCCGTAATCAACCTTTGCACTAATTCAGCATCAAGGAGATTTGTAATATGTTACATACATTGTTTAGCAATGTACCTGTTGAGCAACAAGAAACCGTAGCTGGTGGCAACAGCTATTGTTCTTGTTCTAATAAGGAATTCAGCCCAGAAGAGTCCGAGAAATTGAATGAAATATTGATCCCATACATTTTCCCTTTCCCTTTCTCCATGTTTTGAATTGACCCTACCCTCTACCCTGTAACTGTTCACACTCCCCCTATCTTTAACGAGAGATCAAGGGTTTCGATAATTTTAGAGGGGGGGAGTGAATAACTACCCTACCCTAATAATGCGGGGTAAATCCTTCCATGACAAGCCTCAAATGGCGTAAAATCCTTCCCGAACAGGTAGTCTGCCCCCATTTATCGAGCAGTTACAATTCTCTAAGACCATTTCAAAAGTCAAATAGGACTCCTATATAGGTTAATAATTACTATCAATCTGTAGATAATACTAGTTATTTACAGATTATTTATTTTTCACACTTCTATCCATTGAATAAAGAACTATGATCCTAGCATTCCCCTGATGGTAAAGAATATTAATTTGATCTTTGTAGGTTGGGTTGAACAAAGTGTTCGCGTAGCGTGCCGAAGGCATAACCCAACATTAGACGTAGGATAGCCAGGGGTATTGAGTTTCGTTAAACTAACTATATTAAAATAGCATAGAATTTAAACTCCATCGAATAAATTAGCCAGATTGGCGTGTATTTTTCGGAAATATTTATTTCTTAAATTAGTAATAAAGTTGGCGTAAATTAGCCATGACAAAGATAATCATAAACATATAATCTATTAACGAAAATAAGATTGATTGGTGATAATTGAAATTTAAAGGAACTTGAATAATGTCTAATTCATTGTTTACTACAGTATCTATTGAACAACAAGAAACCATAATTGGTGGTGGTGGAAATATCAACGACGCTAATGCTGTAGCTATAGGAAACAACAACCTAGTTGCAATTTCTAATAATATAACCAACACAACAATCATATATATGATTTTTAATTTCTTTGTTTACCCACGTAGTCAGAGCAGAAAACACCGTCGCTGCAAATTATAGTTAGCAAAGATTATCTGATATCAATTTGCTTAAAATCTTTGCTTTGGTGTTCCTTACCCGCCTGGAACTAAAGTTCTAGGCTAATAGCAAAATTACGTTAAAACGCACTAATTTCACGAAGTGTACTCACGAATTTTGAGATTATTTAGTCATCTTTAGCTGACTTGAGCTATTAGCCAGGAAATAAATTTCCTGGCTAGATATAGATTTTATATTAAACATATATTGATGATATCCTGCAAGTCTATCTGACATTATATAGAAATTAATTTAGCTAAAACTTGAAATTAGTTCAAATGAATTTAGCCGAGTTGGCGTGTATTTTTCGGAGATATCTAGTTCTAAATCTGGTAATTAAGTTTGCAGAAAATGAGAATGAATTAACTCATAACTTCTCGATATTCTATTAACAAGCGAGGGGGAAAGCGGCAAACAAGCAGCAAAGAAACCCAAGCAATAATACAAATCAAGGAGAATTCAGTCATGTCTAATTTATTTACCGAAGTATCTGTTGAACAACAAGCGATCGTAGCTGGTGGTTGGTATGGTAAAGGTAAGAATGGTAAGAATGGTTATAATTTAAAAAATTACATTCAACCACTTTCAACTAAAGTAGCACCACAAATTACAACCATTGTTCAAGCGCCAGTTAATTTGGGTTCAGGATTTGCCTCTGCTGCTGCTTTAGTTGTGCAAAGTAGCAACCAATTTGCATAATAAACAAAACTTAGTAATAGAAAGAAACAAGTTATAAAATTTTACTTTTTTCTGTTTCTATTCATTACTAAAGTCAGTCAGCTATCAGCTAGATACAGAATAATAGAAGAGACAAATATACTCTCTAGTATTCTTCTACTGATTGCTGACTATCTTTTTTCGTAAAATACCATTGTCTAATCTGTTAATTCACATAAGTAAGACTTGATTTAAACACCATCAATCCAAAATAAACTAATTCTAAAAATATACCATCTGCTTCTTATTCTCCAGAGTGCTTTATCCATGAAATACCAGTTAGTTCAACAACATAGCGAAGAAGATTGTGGTGCAGCTTGCTTGGCTTCAATTGCTAAACATTATGGTCAGACTTTTACCATTAGCAGAATTAGAGAAGCAGTCGGAACTGGGCAATTTGGAACCACCTTATTAGGATTAAAAAGAGGCGCGGAAATCCTGGGTTTTAAAGCCAATCCCGTGAAAACTTCGCCAGAAATATTAGATAAAATTAATGAAGCCCCCTTACCAGCAATCATTCACTGGAAAGGAAATCATTGGGTTGTTTTATATGGTAAAAAAGGTAAAAAATTTCTGATTGCAGACCCCGCAGTGGGTTTGCGTTATCTTTCTAAACAAGATGTAGAAGCAGCTTGGACAGATTGGTTATTATTATTAGTAGAACCAGATCCTATTCGCTTTTTTGCTCAAAAGCAAGATCAGGTCGGTGGTTTTTGGCGTTTCTTCCAACGAGTTTGGATTTATCGTGGCATTTTATTCCAAGCATTACCTCTCAATTTAGTCTTGGGTTTGCTGTCTTTAGCTTCCCCTTTTTTGCTGCAAATTCTTACTGATGATGTATTAGTTAGAGGTGACACAAAATTATTGACTACAGTAGTAATTTCTGTAGTCGTCATGAATATTATTTCTCATAGTCTCTCATTTGTCCAGTCTAACTTAATTGCTCATTTTGCCCAACGAATGCAATTAGGATTAGTGCTGGAATTTGGGCGGCAGATTCTGCGTTTACCATTAACTTATTATGAAACCCGTCGCAGTGGTGAAGTTGTCAGTCGGCTGCGAGATATTGACCAAATTAATCAATTAATTGCTCAAGTTGTTGTTGGATTACCAAGTCAATTTTTTATTGCGGTAATTTCCTTATTTCTCATGTTATTTTATAGTTGGAAACTTACCTCAGCAGCTTTAGTAATTTCTGTGGTAATGACCATATCTACATTTATTTTTCAGCCCACATTACAGCAAAAAACTAATGAACTGTTAGTTACAGAAGCCGAAACCCAAGGGGTTTTAGTCGAAACCTTTAAAGGTGCATTAACTCTCAAAACAACCACATCAGGAAGACAATTTTGGGATGAATTACAAAATCGCTTTAATCGTCTGGCTGGATTGACATTTCAGACAATGCAAATTGGGATTATTAATAATACATTTTCTGGTTTTGTTTCTAGTATTGGTAGTGTAATTTTACTTTGGTTTGGTGGCTATTTAGTAATTAACCCGGCTGAAAATCTGAGTATTGGACAATTACTAGCCTTTAACTCAATGAATGGTAATTTTATTGGGTTAATTAGTACAGTTATTAATTTTGTTGATGAATTTACTCGTGCAAAAACTGCTGTACGGCGGTTAACAGAAGTTATTGATGCCACTCCAGAAGATGATGATAATGGTAAAAAACCTTTTGCGACAATTTCTGAAAATGCTGATATTATTTGTACAAATATAAACTTTCATTATCCTGGTCGCATTGATTTATTAGAAGATTTTTCTTTAACGATTCCTGGAGGTAAAAATATTGCTTTAATTGGCAAATCTGGCTGTGGTAAAAGTACATTATCTAAATTAATTTCTGGTTTATATAAACTTGAATCTGGTAACATACGAATTGGGCTTTATAATCTCCAAGACCTTTCTTTAGAATCTCTCCGTCAACAGGTAGTTCTCGTTCCCCAAGATGCTCATTTTTGGAATCGTTCTATTGTCGAAAACTTCCGATTAGGAGCGCCTTATGTTAGCTTTGAACAGATTGTCAAAGCTTGTCAAATTGCTGGTGCTGATGAATTTATCAGTAAAATGCCTGAGACATATCAAACTATTTTAGGTGAATTTGGTGCTAATATTTCCGGTGGACAAAGACAAAGATTAGCAATAGCTAGAGCCATTGTTACAGACCCAGCAATTCTCATTTTAGATGAATCTACAGGTGGACTTGATCCAGTTAGTGAAGCCCAAGTTTTAGACCAATTATTTGAACATCGTCAAGGAAAAACAACGATTTTAATTACTCACCGACCCAAAGTAATTAATCGTGCTGATTGGATTGTTTTGATAGATCAAGGTAGGCTGAAATTAGAAGGTTCTTTACAGGATTTACGTACTAAATCAGGAGATCATTTAGATTTTTTAATTCCCTAATTCCCTCTTGTGTTTACCCCCCTTAATTGGCAGGGCTGTTTCAAGAATGAGTAAGGAAGCTATAAAAGTAAACAGTAATCATAGGAAAGGATTTAGTAGATAATTTTAGTCAAAAAGTTCAAAAGAGGTAGAAAATGAGTAAAAGTTTAGTAGATTATCTCAAGGAAGTACCAGATCCACGAGGAAACCAAGGAAGTCGTGACGATTTATGGCAAATCTTGGTAATCATCATCATGGGAATCATGAGTGGACAGAAAACTTATCGAGGATTAGAGAGATTTGTGGAGAGACATCGGCGCAGTCTAATTAAGCTACTAGCCCTAAAACAAGGAACAGCACCGTCCTATTCCACACTGAGACGAATAATGCTCAATATAGACTATACTAAGCTGAATAGTGCATTTAATAGCTGGGCGCAAGCACAAACAATCGCAAAAGGAGCAGCAATCGCTGGGGATGGAAAAAGCCTGAGAAACACCCTCAATAATGCTGATAATCATCAACAGAATTTTATTACTATGGTGTCACTATTCTCGCAAGAACAAGGTGTGGTGGTGGCAACCGCAATCATGGAGAACAAAAAAGAAAGTGAAATCTGTGTGATACAAAAATTGTTGTCCCAGCTGAAATTGGAAAATCACGTATTTACAATGGATGCTTTACATTGTCAAAAGAAGACAGTAGAGACAATTGTTGAGAGCAACAACGACTACATCATCAAAGTAAAAAAAAATCAGCCAAAATTACAAGCAGCAATTAGAATCCAAACAGAACAAGAAACACCCGTTCAAGTCAAGGTTGAGGACGAGCAATCAAAGGGACGCAAAGTACAGAGATTAGTAGAAGTATTTACACCACCAGCCAACATTGACTCGGGTTGGAAAAATGTACAGTCGGTGATACGGGTAACTCGTTCTGGCGAGCGTGATGGCAAAGCATACAGCACCTTGAGTTACTACTTGAGTTCTTTAGCACCAACATCTGAACGAATTGCAAAAGTGATTCAAGGACATTGGCAGATTGAAAATCGCCTACATTGGGTTAAAGATGTGATTTTCGATGAAGATAATAGTCCTCAAAGAGCAGGAAATGCACCGATAAATCTGTCAATTATCAAGACTTGGGTACTTTCTGTATTTAGGATTCATGGTTTTGAATCAATCAAGGCTGCGATTGACCAAATATCTCATAATATACCTGCTATGTCAGCTTTACTCTTTTAATCTCTTGTTTAATTATTCTTGAAACAGCCCTGCCCTTATAAAGGGGAGGGAACTGGATTTTTCTTGTTTCCCCCCTATAAAGGGTGTACACACAAGTTATCAAATTACCATTATCAAATTACCTCACCCTAACCCTCCCTTTATAAAGGGGAGGGAACTGGATTTTTCTTATTTCCCCCCAAAGCATCGGGGGGATTAAGGGGGGTAAAAATGTGATGAAAATTACGAGATACCACTTTTAAAACATCCTCTTAGTAGAAACAAAGAACAGGAAAATTATGTATGTAATTAATTCTGTCGTATTATTTATTGAATAGTCCTGTAATTTGAATAAATATCTCATGAAAAAATAGAGACATTCTATGCAATGTCTCTACAATCTTTGCGGAAAACATATAGAACTTCTCTATTTATATTCATATAACTCTCCAACCAATCATTTTTACAATAGCTTTAAATTCTTAATATCAGGTAAATGCTTCTACTTAACAAAAACCTTATGTCAATTTGGCACTTTTATTGATAAGCATTTTCTATTACTTAATATCTCCTATAGTACCAGGTAATATATCTGTCAAAACTCTGATTAATCCTAAATTATTATTAAACAAACATATTTATTATTGTTATACATCAACTTCATAATCTCAGTATTTTCTAATATTTTTCACAGAGTGAGGGGTAACACTCCCCATAGTTAATAAGTTATAACTAAGAGAGTCTAGTAAAAAGTAATTAATAGTAGTAGATAGCAACCAAAATTGATCAGGTGTATAACTATTGGGATAATTATTAGATATGCAACAAGTTTCATCAGAAAAATCATGTTTAAAATTCATAGTCATTGATGACCACGAGTCAGTTTTAAATGGGACAGTAGAAATTTTACGAAAAAACTATCCTAGTGCTGAATTTAATCTGGCTACAAATGCTAGTTATGCTTTTGAGCAAGTTATTAATTACCAACCTGACCTAGTAGTTATGGATCTTTCCATACCAGAGAAGCCGGAAACTACAGCGAAAGTTGATACAGGGATTCAACTGCTTAAGGTTTTGATGAAAAATTATTCCCATTTGAATCTTGTTATTCAAAGCGCCCATGTGAAAACATTAATCCGCATTCGTCCTTATATTGATAATCATAAAGGAGGCTTCACTGTCGCTGATAAAAGTCTTCCTACCCAGGAAATGTTAACCAGAGTTGATTGGGCATTACAGGGATTAACTCATACAAAAGATATCAAAGGAATTCATTCAGGTTTAGAGGTAAAACCAGAATGGTTGAAGGTGCTGAATCTAGCCTTTGAAGAAGGATTACAAGATAAAGTAATTGCCAAAAATATGTGCATATCTGAACGCATGGTGCGTCATTATTGGAGTAAGTTACAAGACGCTTTAAATATTTACCCAGAAGAAGGTAAAAATATCCGTATTCAAACGGAAATGAGAGCTAGAGCCGAAGGATTAATTGATTAATCAACTAATAAATAAAGTTAGTATAAGAGGTTGTTTGAAAACTTTTTCGTGTGGGATCTGACACCCGCAGATCCCCCTAAATCCCCCTTTTCAAGGGGGATTTTGAGGAATTTAGCCCCCCTTTGTAAGGGGGGTTGGGGGGGATCTCGATTAATTCTGATACTTTTCAAACATCCTCTAATCAATAATATTTTTTCCATCATTAAGGTGTTAAGACTGGAATGAAAGCTTATGCAAACTCAATTTTGGAAGAAACTACAGGAAGAAATTTATTTTGTTTCTGTAGGCAAGTTATCAGAGGTTATCATTACTATTTTTAGTCTAGTATTGATTAGCCATTTTTTATTAACTTGGGAGTGGTCATTTTCCATGTTTCCAGTAATTTTTGTTATGGTTGTAAATGGCATCAGTATCGTGTCTTTATATCAATATAATCAAACAATTAAATCTGGAATCAAAGCTCGTCAAACCATGATTGAAACTACATTTGAAACAATTCATAATGGACCTCTGCAAAGTCTAGCTAAAGTTTTAAGATTAGTTAAAGGGCAGGATTTACCAATGAATAAATTGCTGCCTACTATAGAAAAAGAACTTGAAGAATTGAACCAAGAGTTACGAGGAATGTATGAATTTTGGCAACAAGAAACTCTTAATCAAGACACTAGCCTTTATTTAGGAAGTAATGTAGTTATAGATTTGCGAAACCCTTTACATGAAATTCTCTACCAAGTTTATACCTACACCTTAGAACGGGATTTTCCCTGTTTTAAAACCCTCAAACTAAAGATCCATAGTTTTGAGCCTATAGATGAAAGCAGTTTGAGTATTGAAAATAAGCGAGGACTTTGCCGATTTTTAGAAGAAGCCTTATGTAATGTTGGTAAACACGCCACTGGCATCACCTGTTTGCAAGTTACTTATTCTTGGGTTGAAGATCAAGGTATTTACACTCTGAGCATTATAGATGATGGTTTAGGGATTTACCCATTAAAAGAAGGTTGGGGAACAAAACAATTTAAAAATCTAGCACAACAAATTAAAGGTAAATTTAGGCGAGTTCCCCTTTATCCTCAAGGTACTCTTTGCGAGTTATCTTGGCATTTACAAAATTCTTCATGGTGGCAATAAAAACTAGGAAAATTAGAAAATCTTGATGTTTCGCTTTTTCTTTAATAGCTGACTGTGCAAATAAGTAGGTTAACAGAAAAAATTAAAGGTAAGTAGTGAGACAGAATTAATTACACAATGTCATTGCGTTAGCGTAGCGTTAGCCATAGGGAACGAAGTGAAATCAAGCAATTCCCAGGGTTGTGATTGCTTCCCTTCGCTCGCAATGACTGTAAATATTTTTGTCCAATTACTTATGTGAAGAAAAGTAAAATCGCCCAAAACTTCTCCCCTCTTGCCTGTTCCCATACTCCTGAATGGGCGCAGTCCCTGCGCCCCTACCTGCCTGATAGCGCAGCGTGGCGTTAGCCATACTCCTGTCCCTCACAGATAACTTATTCAGCAAACCCTACTTACTGTGTCAAAATAGAGAATTAAGGATCATATTGAGCAAAAGGAAAGCTAAAAAACACCGTGCAGATTACATTCTTAGGGACGAGTTCAGGTGTACCAACAAGATCACGCAACGTTTCCAGCGTAGCGCTGAGATTGCCACAACGGGCAGAACTGTGGTTATTTGACTGTGGGGAAGGAACTCAACATCAAATTTTGCGGAGTGATTTAAAAGTTAGCCAACTATCCCGAATTTTTGTCACCCATATGCACGGTGATCATATTTTCGGCTTAATGGGATTGCTGGCTAGTTGCGGTTTAGCAGGTAATGTAGACAAAATTGATATTTATGGTCCATCGGGATTAAACGAATACTTACAAGCTGCTTCTCGTTACTCCCACACCCATTTTTCCTACCCCATTAAAGTGCATACTGTTCAGCCGGGGGTAATTTATGAAAATGATGAATTTACAGTTAGCTGTGGTCTTTTACATCACCGTATTCCTGCTTTTGGCTACAGAGTTACGGAAAAAGACAGAACCGGACGTTTTGATATAGAAAAAGCCAAAGCCTTAGAAATTCCTTCAGGTCCAATTTATGGACAACTCAAGCGCGGTGAAACAGTCACCCTGGCAGACGGAAGAATAATCAATGGTAGTGAATTATGTGGTCCAACAGAAATTGGGCGAAAAATTGCCTATTGTACAGATACTGTTTATTGTAATGGTGCAGTGCAATTAGCAAATGATGCAGATGTGTTAATTCATGAAGCCACGTTTGCTCATCAAGATTCAGAAATGGCTTTTCAAAGGCTACATTCTACAACTACAATGGCAGCCCAAACGGCACACATTGCAGGAGTTCGTAAACTGATTATGACACATTTCAGCCCTCGTTATGCTCCAGGGAATACTATTGAATTAAAAGATTTACTTAAAGAAGCAAAAGCAATTTTTCCTAAAACAATTATGGCTCATGATTTTATGGTTTATGATGTTCCTCGCAGACGGGAAATTGAATCAAATGTGAGTGCATGATTTTGCTATAATTATCACTTATCCCTAATTTATCGCCCTCTAATTATGAGCAACATTCCCCAAATTGGCCAACCTGCACCAGATTTTTCTACCCCTGACCAAAACAATCACCTAGTCAATCTCGCTGATATAAATCAGTGGCTAGTTCTCTACTTTTATCCTAAAGATAATACACCTGGTTGCACTACAGAAGCTCAAGATTTTACAGAATTATCCTCAGAATTTACCACAGCAGGCGCAAAAATCATCGGTGTTAGTCCAGATTCTGCCACCTCCCATTGTAAATTTATAGATAAACATAATTTATCAATTACCCTATTAACTGATTCTGAACATCAATTAATAGAAGCCTATGGTGCATGGCGTTTAAAGAAGTTTATGGGTAAAGAATATATGGGGGTTGCTCGTTCAACTTTCTTGATTTCACCTGATAAAATTATTGCCTACATTTGGCCTAATGTCAAAACAAAAGGTCATGCTGCATCTGTACTCAAGAAAATCCAGGAATTAGCTGCTAATTAAACTTTTATAGTTCCCCTTATAGAATAAAATATTAATTTAATTTTTGTAGCGACTGTCTTGATTGTCAAGCGATCGTTAAGGAAAAATTTAAAGTCTAGGAAAAAAGTCAGAAAATAGAGGAGAAAAACAGAACAGAACAAAACAGGTAAATTATAGATTGCCATAAATTACCAAACTAGATTGGAGGTATAAAAACGACAGTAGAACTTTATGCAGAAATTGGTTGTGAGTCTTGAGAAATAGACCAAGGAAGATGATCTCGAATCATCGCATTTAAAATAACTAACATTTTATGAACGCAAGCAGTAATGGCCAATTTTTTGGGTTTACCACGTTCAACCAAGCGCTCATAAAAAGTTTTGATAACAGGATTATGACGCATGGCAACAACAGCACCCATATAAAGAATGGCACGAACATGGGCGCGACCACCATTAATCATGCGCTTACCTTTGTGCTGACCACTATCATGATTAATTGGTGCAACACCAACTAAGCGAGAGATTTGTTTGGCAGTTAATTGACCTAATTCTGGTAAGTCAGAAACTAAAGTGGTAGAAATTACTTGACCAACGCCAGGAGTAGTTTTGAGTAGATTGACTTTATCAATCCATTGTTGATTATTTTGGGTCAACGTCTCAATTTCTTGATTGAGTTGTTGAAGATGTTGCTCAAGATAATCAATATGGGATTCAATATCTGTCAAAGCTTTACCACGAGCGCGGTCACGGCGATTCTTTTCCGCTGTAGACATTTCTACTAATTGTCTTCGGCGACTAATTAATTCGCCTAATTGACGTGACATTTCACTTTCGATTGCTAACACCTCCGGTTTCATTGCTTCACCGAAATGCGCCAAAATCTGTGCATCAATGGCATCGGTTTTGGCTAACTTACCTGTAGCTTTAGCAAAGTCTCTTCCCTGACGAGGATTGATTAATGCTACTGGTAAAAGAGCCGCTTGCAATTGAATGATTAATTCTGTTTCTAGTCCTCCTGTTGCTTCCAGTACGATTAGGTTTAAATCGTTAGATTGAAGTTGCTTAACTAGATTAGCTATTTCTGTTTCAGTATTAGCAAATTGAAATGCTTTACCCATTGGACGGATATAAACATCAAGTGTTGCTTTACTTACGTCAATGCCTACCCATTGGGAGATATAATCCATTTTTAACTCTCCAATTTCAATTACTTCTTTTTAATTTGTTTTGTTTTTATTCATCCCCTTGATTTCACTCATCCTTGCACGATACGGGCTATATTATCTATGTCTTTGTTCATAGTTTTTACCCCAGGCGACTGTTCGAGTTCTGTCATGGAGATTGTTGTGGTGATCCTTGCTACAAAGCGGTCTTTTCTGACCCAGGTTGGGACGGTCTACCACTTCTTCTAACATACCTCTAAGATACAAGGTTGGGTTGAACAAAGTGAAACCCAACATTATACTAAGCTGTTGTGCATTTAGTTTGTATAATTCTAGCGGGCAAGATGCCCGCACTACAAAGTTCAAGTAAATTATGGTTATCAAATTTAGCTGCGTAACAGCTTAAACACGGGTGAGATTTAAACTTTTGCCAAATGACAAAGAACCCAGATGTGTAGGGGTAAAGCAAGAGCTTCATTGGTGTCAATTTAATCTCAAATCCCTACCACATCTCGTTCCTAGTCTCTGACTAGGAATGCAGTTGATGAGGCTCTGCCTCTAATATTATTGAAGGCAGAGCCTTCCAGAATTCATTCCCAGTCAGAGACTGGGAATGAGATGACTTGAGTTCTTTGCGGGATAGAGGTTTTACGTTAAGTTGACACCAATGAAGCTCATGCTTTACCCCTACGTTTAGAATCAAACAATCAAGCCGTTTTGAGTATAGCGAGAGGAATATCATTGAAGGCAGAGCCTTCTAGAATTCATTCCCAGTCTCTGACTGGGAATGAGATGACTTGAGTTCTTTGCGGGATAGAGGTTTTACGTTGTTTTATATAAAGGGAACGGTAGAGCTAACTTTTATAGTCCGATTCGTCAGACTTTGTTGATATATCCGTGATATTTGATTGCCCAAATGTTAATTAATTTAAACTTTACTTTACCAAATTAGATTAATGAAATAACATAACCATTCCCACCTTATACAATAGGAATATCAATTCCATTATTTGTATTATGGTTCAATTCATCCAAGCGCAAAATATAGGCATTGCCTATTTAGAGGCAAGATTTGATTTAGAACAAACAGACAATGAAGGATTCTTCACTGAATGGTTAGAAAATTTGCCGGAAATCTCTGATTTAGAAAAACAATATTTAGACAGAGTAAAATTGCATTTTCTCCGCTTGGTTAAACATCCTCCTTTATCGGAAGAAACAGTAAAGTTAGTAGTTTTATCTCCCTTACTCAGTTTAGCTGGATTTTATGATGAACCTTTCTTGATTAGAAGTGAATCATCAATAGAAATTGCCGTCGAAGATCAAGAAGAAGTTATCAGAGGCAGAATTGATGTCTTAGTTATCCAGCAACAATTATGGTTATTGGTCATTGAATCTAAAAAACCTGCTTTTTCCCTGTTAGAAGCCATACCTCAAGCACTTACTTATATGCTGGCTAATCCTCAACCTACAAAACCCGTGTTTGGATTAGTAATGAATGGCAGTGATTTTATTTTTCTTAAACTTTCTCAAATCAATCAACCTCAATATGCTTTGTCTGATCAATTTACACTTTTGAAGCGAGAAAACGAACTTTATCAAGTTTTCCGAATCTTAAAAAAACTAGGTCAAATTTTGAATTAATCGTCAATTAATTATGTCCAGTCGTCCTATCTACCTCGATTGTCATGCTACTACCCCCGTTGATGAAAGGGTAATGGCTGCTATGATTCCCTATTTTACAGAAAAGTTTGGTAATGCGGCTAGTATTAGTCATGTTTATGGTTGGGAATCTGAAGCTGCTGTTAAACAAACACGGGAAATTTTAGCAGACGCAATTAATGCCACACCCGAAGAAATTGTTTTTACCAGCGGTGCAACGGAAGCAAATAATCTAGCTATTAAAGGTATTGCTGAAGCTTATTTCCCAAAAGGTCAACACATTGTAACTATTAATACGGAACATAAAGCAGTTTTAGATCCTTGCGAATATTTAAAAAGTCTTGGTTTTGATATTACAATTTTGCCAGTAAAAAAAGATGGATTAATTGACTTAAATCAGTTAGAAAAAGCCTTGCGTGATGATACAATTTTAGTATCTGTGATGGCTGCAAATAATGAAATTGGGGTTTTACAGCCAATGGCCGAAATTGGGGCAATGTGCCATCAACGGCAAATTATTTTTCACACAGACGCAGCCCAAGCTATTGGTAAAATCCCTTTAGATGTGGAAGCGATGAATATTGATTTAATGTCTCTTACAGCCCATAAAGTCTATGGACCGAAGGGAATTGGGGCTTTATATGTTCGCAGACGTAATCCCAGAGTGAAACTTGCTTCCCAACAACATGGGGGAGGACATGAAAGAGGAATGCGTTCTGGGACATTATATACACCGCAAATTGTCGGTTTTGGTAAAGCTGTAGAAATTGCCATAACCGAACAAGAAACAGAAAATCAACGGTTAACAGTATTAAGAGAAAGATTGTGGCAACAGTTATCTATTGTAGAGGGAATTTATATAAATGGAGATCCTCAAAAACGATTAGCAGGAAATTTAAATATTAGTGTGGAAGGTGTAGATGGTGCGGCACTTTCTTTAGGGTTACAATCAGTAGTGGCTGTGTCTTCTGGTTCTGCTTGTTCTTCTAATAATATTGCCCCTTCCTATGTGTTGAAAGCCTTGGGACATTCAGATAAATTAGCTTATGCTTCGATGCGATTTGGGATTGGGAGATTTAATACAGTTGAGGAAATTGATCAAGTTGCCCAACAGGTAATTTCTACTGTGCAAGGTTTAAGAAGCGCGTCAGTAATGAGGGTTTGCTGAAAAGGTTTTTTAAGTAATGGGACAGAATTAATTACACAATGTCATTGCAAATAGAACGAAGTGAAATGAAGCAATCGCAAGGGTTGTGATTGCTTCCCTTCGCTCGCAATGACTGTAAATATTTTAGTCCAAGTACTTATGAATGCAGGGGCAACCCTCCTGTGGTTGCCTAAATCGAATGGGGCAAGCACGGGGGCATTGCCCCTATGGAAAACTAATTATTAGAGATCATTGTTCCTAGTGCAGCTATCAACTTATCTACACTTTCAGGACGGCTATTAAAACCCATTAAACCTACACGCCAAACTTTACCGGCAAGTTCACCTAAACCGCCGCCAATCTCAATATTATGCTCAATTAATAACTGCCTAGCAACTGATTTACCATTTACTCCTTCGGGAATACAAACAGTGGTTAAAGTTGGTAATCTGTATTCTTTTTTAACGTGCATTTTTAAACCCATGTCTTCCAATCCTTCCCACAGATATTCGACATTTTTTTGGTGACGTTGCCAACAACTGGCTAACCCTTCTTCTGCTACTAAACGTAGAGCTTCCCGTAATCCATAGTATAGGTTAATTGGTGCAGTGTGGTGATATGTGCGATCGCTCCCCCAATATTTCCCCAACAATGTCATATCTAAATACCAGTTTGCCACCTTAGATTGACGCTTCTGTAGCTTCTCCATTGCCCGCCCACTCATGGTAAACGGTGACGCACCTGGAGAACAACCCAGCCCTTTTTGACTACAGCTATAAGCCAAATCAACGCCCCATTCATCCAAAAATATGGGAACACCACCTAAACTGGTAACAGTATCTACTAACAACAATGTGCCATGTTGACGACACAACTCACCCACACCATCTAAAGGTTGACGTGCGCCGGTGGAAGTTTCGGCATGAACTAAAGCCAAAATTACCGGTTTATGGGTAGCAACTGCGGCACTGATTTCCTCTAAATTGAAAACTTGTCCCCAGGGTTTAGTAATAGTTCGCACATCTGCCCCATATCTACCCGCCATATCTACCAAGCGATTACCAAAATAACCAGCTACCCCAATTAATACGACATCACCCGGTTCTACAGAATTAGCTAACGTGGCTTCCATAGCGGCTGTACCCGTGCCACTGACAGCAATAGTATGGGGGTTTTCTGTTTGCCATGCGTAACGCAACAGAGATTGAATCTCATCCATGAGGTTTAAAAAAGCCGGATCTAAATGCCCTACAGGTGTGGTATTCATCGCCTGTAATATGGCTGGATGGACGTTAGAAGGACCTGGACCCAATAGGAGACGGTGGGGAATATTTAGGGGTTCAAGTCCTAACCGCTGACTGTCGTTAATGGAAATGGTAGATGTCATAAACTTAATTTATCTGAGATTAAATGGGAATCAATCGCATGATATAGCGGTATGTAGTCAATGTATATGCCGAAGTGCGACTAATTAATCAAACATCATATTTTTTCCGCACCATTCAAATATAGCGGCATCTAAGTAGGGCTTGCTGAATAAGTTGTCTGTGAGGGCTAGAAGTATGACTAACGCCACGCTATGCTATCAGCAAACCCTAAGTAGGTGAACACCAAAAAATAAATTACCCAATGTTGTGGGATGGGCATCCTGCCCGTCCTTGATGATTAGCAGGCTTTTCGGCCTGCACCACAAGACATTTTTGGGTATTTTTTTAATTGGAAGTCCCTAAGTAGGTGAACACAATAAAACCAAACTGTGTAAAGAAACGTAAAATCACTCAAAACTCTCTTCCTGTTCCCTGTTCCCTGTTCCCTGCCCTCACAGACAACTTTTTCAGCAAACCCTACTTAACTTTGACATTGAGAACAAAAATGACTAGAACGCCCACCTAACTTAATTCGCCCGATCACATTACCACAAACCTTACAAGGTTCTCCCGTGCGGTTATAAACCCAGGCTTCACCGCCATAATTACCGTTAACACCTTTAACACTCAAGAAATTACTAAAAGTCGTTCCACCTACCGCAATACTCGCTGATAAAACTTGAATAATTGCCGTTCGTAAAAGTTCAATTTGGGGAAGTTGTAATTCTGTACAGAGAGTAGTTGGTAAAATCCCACTTTTAAATAAAGCTTCATCTGCATAAATATTACCTAATCCTGCCACCATTGACTGATCTAATAATCCAGTTTTAATAGGACGACGGGATTTTTTTAATTTATCGGCAAAATACGCCACAGTGAACTCTGGTGAAAAGGGGTCAACTGCCAATTTTGCCAAACCTGTAATAATACTTTCTACAGCTACATCACCAGGAACATACCACATTTGCCCGAAGGTGCGCTGGTCAACAAAGCGTAATTCTTGCTTTTCCCCAAAAAATAACCTGACTCTGGTGTGTTTGTGTAAAGGTTGATCTTGGGTTAACCAAAGTAACTGACCGGTCATGCGGAGGTGAACTCCTAAATAACTGGGAGAAGGTGAGGAAAGTTCAGCCAAGAGATATTTACCACGACGATGCCAGGTAGCAATAGTGTTCCCTTTAACTTTATCAATAAATTCATCAACAGAAAACGGGTAGGCAATGGTACGTTGCAGCAACACATCTCCTCCCGTCACTTCTTGACTCAGGGTTAATTGATTTAAACCCCGGCGGACTGTTTCAACTTCAGGCAGTTCAGGCATTCAAGCAAATAATATTTTTAGGGGAAAGTATGGTCAAACAGAGGAAATTGATCAAGCTGTTGACGTTGATATCTCCTCCTATTATTCCATTAAACAATCCCCTTGATGCTTGACTATTTATTTGGCTGCGGCTTTGGGTTTAGGTGCTTCCACCTCAATTAATTCATCTACAGCAAAGTTGTTGGTGTTGAGATCAGAGTAGTTAACTTTGTCAAAGCGAACAATTACAGGGTATTTAATCCCGCTTTTGTCAACAGAAACCACTGTACCAAGATCCTGAAACCAGTAGGACTCAGGGCGGAGAACACGTACTTTAGAACCACGTTGAACCATGATGGATCTTCCCTTTTGAAGTATGAATTGCCGTTAAAGTAGGGCTGATTGTTTTCACTCTACAACCTCAAGGTATTTGCTTGTGGTTTTGTTAAGTTATTTGTCAAATTGCTGGGTTTTCATGGGTAATGAGTTGTTAATCTTCTCTTTGACTTCTTGACAAACTACCCATAATAGGGTAAGTTCATTCCCAAACACTCCTGGCAAAATGTACTATGTCTTACTTAATACAAAAACGCTGCCTTCGTTCCCCCTACCTATACGGAGATCATTATCTATATAAGTAATATCTAGCCAACCTTGTTGTTGTTCACTTTGAATGGGAAAATCAAAAGCGGTAAATTTTTTGCCTAATTCAATTTGTTGGATGAAGTTTCCCGGTGTCGTATAGCCAATTAGACTTTGTAAACCAATTATAGAACGCTGGAATTTTACTTGCACACGCTGTTGGGATACTGGTTCAAATTTAGCAGCAACGCTAACTACTCCTGCGAACAAAGGAATGCCATAAATCTCAGCTATGTTATAAACACTGTTGCTTTCTACCCGAATACATTGGTAAATTTGACCAAGTTTACAAAAGGGTAAACGATCTATGTTTAATAAGGCTTTGCTCGTGGTGTATAGTAGTCGCCAGTCACCTTCTAGTAAATTACTAGCTGCTAATGGTCGTGGCGTGGGATTAAAGTCTTCTAGGTTGGCGATCGCTGCTAGAATAGCTTGTTGTTGTGGCTGACTTGCTAATAAACCGCGATTAGTGCCAACAATTAGATCAATAAGAGTTGATTTGCCTATCATTACCCAATGCCTCAAGAGAGTTTACATGATGAAATAGCATTAATAAAATATTAATGTTCTTTGTCTATAACCAGACAATTCATGAATAATGCCTTTTTGACTACCGTTCGGTAATTAAATGAAAATTTTCTTTGATTCGGATTCAGCAGTTAAAGACCTGTATGAAGGAATAAATTAACTCGTATCAAGTCAGTATGATAGACTCTTAGTGTCTAGTTATATAAACCCTCGTGTGTGATTGTTAATATGTTAGATTCTCCCCTCCGTGAAGCCCCCCGAAACCAGCGAGCATCAGTTATTCCCTTAAAACAAGAGTCCTCTATGTTGGACTGGTTGCGGCTGAGTGGCAGATTGATAGCCCGTGATATCCATGACACCGACTCGCGGGAAGATGTAGAAGTAATATCCGATTTTCTGGGCGCAGACGACGGAATTGGTGATATTGATTATGATGATGACGATGATACACCTGTTGATGATGACTAGCACCGCAGGGCGGAAGTCAAAAGTCAAAAATCAAAAGTCAAAAGTAATATTAAGCAAGCTTTTTGGCGATTGAGAATAGTTAGTTTATTGGCGCGGTGCTGTACTAGTTCCCAAAATACTGCGAACTATCAGCTAAAAACAGTCTCTATGGTTTTATTTAGGTTTTTTAAAGTGTGGAGTGAAGGGAATTTTTTTTGTGGACGCTAAATTATCTCCTAACCAAAGTTTGAATTTTTCGGGAATTGGCTTGGCTTCCTTGCTGGCCTTGGTACTGAGTGCAACAGCCTTGATTTTCGATAGCATGGGGCATAGAACCCCTTGGTATCCGATTTCCCTCACCCTACCTTTTTTGCTGACTGCTGTGGGTGTGACAATTCTAGGACAGTGGGTGATTCCTCTGTTACAAAGGCTGAAAACGGGACAGATTATCCGGGAAGATGGCCCCCAGGCACATCTCAAAAAGGCAGGAACACCAACTATGGGAGGTATATTTTTTATCCCTGTAGCGGTGATAATTGCTTGTATATTGGCGGATTTTTCTGAAAATGTCCTGGCGGTTTCGGCTTTAACTCTCAGCTACGGTTTCATTGGTTGGATAGACGACTGGCAAATTTTGCGTCGGAAGTCTAACAAGGGAATTTCTCCGAAGATGAAGTTAGCTTTGCAAGTTATCTTTGGGGCTGTGTTTTGTGTCTGGTTGATATTTAAAGGTGACTTTAGTATAACTAATATCCATTTACCTTGGTTGGGTTTATCCTTACCTTTGGGACTGTTGTTCTGGCCTGTAGCCGGATTTGTCCTGGTTGCAGAGAGCAATGCTACTAATTTAACAGATGGGATTGATGGTTTAGCAGCGGGAACAGTGGCGATCGCTATTTTCGCATTAGGTGTGATTATTGCGCCAACTTCCCCCGACTTAATGGTTTTTTGTGCTGCTGTCAGCGGTAGTTGCTTAGGCTTTTTAGCCTATAACCGCAACCCCGCAAGTGTTTTCATGGGTGATACCGGTTCTTTAGCCCTGGGTGGTGCTTTAGCTGCGGTGGCACTGTTAACAAATAGCTTGGTAGCTTTGTTTATCCTGAGCGGTATCTTCTTTGTGGAAACCCTCTCTGTCATGGCACAAGTCAGCTATTATAAAGCAACAAAGGGACCAGACGGCAAAGGTAAACGTTTATTTAAAATGGCACCTTTACATCATCATTTAGAATTAACTGGTTGGTCAGAATTGCAAGTAGTAGCTGTATTTTACATTATCGCTGCTTTTCTAGCTTCCGTTTGTATTATTTCCATAAAATAATCAGTTTTGTTTTAAAAATAAAAATTCACAACCTCCAAATTTGGGGGTTGTTTTTGTTTTGAGATTGGGGGGTTATGTCCAGGACGTAAATTACCCCAATTCCCAATACTCAAATTGTAACTTACACCCTTGAGGAGTTGAGCAAATTCAGGGGATGATTGGGATATTTTGCCAGATAGAAACAAAATATTTGTTACTATAGTAAGTATGTGGGTAAGTATTTGCAAAATGCCCCACTTGTGAATATTAAAAAATAGCCATTCTCGACACAAATAAAACGGACTTTCCCTCGTTCCCTGGCTCTGCCGGGGAATGCCCACAGGAGGCTCTGCCTCCACTATATTCACTGTATTTGAGGCAGAGCCTCAAACTCCCATTCCCAGCCGGAGTCTGGGAACGAGTTCAGGATTAACAGGATGTGATTTTTCCCTCGTTCCCTGGCTCTGCCGGGGAATGCCCACAGGAGGCTCTGCCTCCACTATATTCACTGTATTTGAGGCAGAGCCTCAAACTCCCATTCCCAGCCGGAGTCTGGGAACGAGTTCAGGATTAACAGGATGTGATTTTTCCCTCGTTCCCTGGCTCTGCCGGGGAATGCCCACGGGAGGCTCTGCCTCCACTATATTCACTGTATTTGAGGCAGAGCCTCAAACTCCCATTCCCAGCCGGAGTCTGGGAACGAGTTCAGGATTAACAGGATGTGATTTTTCCCTCGTTCCCTGGCTCTGCCGGGGAATGCCCACGGGAGGCTCTGCCTCCACTATATTCACTGTATTTGAGGCAGAGCCTCAAACTCCCATTCCCAGCCGGAGTCTGGGAACGAGTTCAGGATTAACAGGATGTGATTTTTCCCTCGTTCCCTGGCTCTGCCGGGGAATGCCCACGGGAGGCTCTGCCTCCACTATATTCACTGTATTTGAGGCAGAGCCTCAAACTCCCATTCCCAGCCGGAGTCTGGGAACGAGTTCAGGATTAACAGGATGTGATTTTTCCCTCGTTCCCTGGCTCTGCCGGGGAATGCCCACGGGAGGCTCTGCCTCCACTATATTCACTGTATTTGAGGCAGAGCCTCAAACTCCCATTCCCAGCCGGAGTCTGGGAACGAGTTCAGGATTAACAGGATGTGATTTTTCCCTCGTTCCCTGGCTCTGCCGGGGAATGCCCACAGGAGGCTCTGCCTCCACTATATTCACTGTATTTGAGGCAGAGCCTCAAACTCCCATTCCCAGCCGGAGTCTGGGAACGAGTTCAGGATTAACAGGATGTGATTTTTCCCTCGTTCCCTGGCTCTGCCGGGGAATGCCCACAGGAGGCTCTGCCTCCACTATATTCACTGTATTTGAGGCAGAGCCTCAAACTCCCATTCCCAGCCGGAGTCTGGAAGTTCAATTATGTTTAATTCAGAAAATTTACCTGTTTTACTAAATGCACCAATTCCGGTAAAATCAACTTTTCCATCCCTAGTCGTACAGCATTACTAGAACCAGGAAGAGAAAAAATGATTTTGCTTTGATAAACGCCGGCGACAGCGCGAGAAGCCATAGCGCGAGAACCAATTTCTTGATAACTTAACAACCGAAATAATTCCCCAAATCCTGGTAAAGTCTTTTCTAATAGCTTTTCTAAAGCATCATAAGTAGTATCCCTGGGAGCAATTCCCGTTCCTCCATTAAAAATCACAGCATTGATACGAGTATCTTCGCCCAAGGCTGTCATTTGGGATTGAATTTCTTTAGGCTCATCTTTGATAATCTGATACAATGACACAGTGTGATCATCAGCTAAAAGTAGTTCTTTAATTAATTGACCACTTTTATCTGTATCCGGGGAACGGGTATCGCTAACGGTAATCACCGCACAAGTTACAGAAACTTGCTGTGTATTTGGGTGTGGTTGAAATTCCATAGATATTTTACGTTTTAGCCAATGACCAATGACCACTGAGCAATGCTGGGCGCAGGCCCTGCGCCCCTACTGACTCATTAAGATTTGCTTAATCCGAGTCCATTTTGTTCAGCATAACGATTCATGAAACGCATAAACCGATCCCATTCTTCATTAGACTTCATCACATAAATCGCTTCTAAGGATTCCGGTTTACCGTTGACAAATTTACCCTGAACCCCAGGAATCAAGATTTCCCCTTCTTCGTCAATCAAATACAACCCGGTAACTTCATCTGTACCATCTTGTGCCAAGATGTCAGGATTGGTGAACACAAACGTGGCTGTACCACTTTCCCCTTGTTTTGCTCTTGTCAACCGGACATCTGGAACTACTGTTTCTTCAATACCTCTAGCAAACTGAATTTTCGCCATGATGAGTCAATTTAAAGTTTCGTGATCATTTTGTAATATTCTCTCATCATAAAGCAATTTCCTGACAGGCATTTTACCGATGGTAATTAAATCTATTTCCCAATCCCGATTCAACCGCCGTTTATTGGCTACAGCCTTGGTCATTGTAGTTAGTATATTTATTACCCTGACTAACCATTCTAGTCCAGCTACACCTGTCACCAAAACCAAAAACGTCATTCTGATGATTGGAGACGGTATGGGTTGGGAAATGGCTCGCGCTGGGGCTATGGCTAAAGGATATAATTACACTTCTGGTAAGGGGGAAGGACTGAGTTTTCAAACTCTGGATTATTATGCCCTGGCTACCACCTATGGTACTACCATTGCCCCTGGTAATGGAGTTTTCAGCACGGGTAACTCTGCGTTGTCTAACTCTAATCCAATTACAGGCGCTAGTCCGATGTTACCAGGGTTTAAATTCCAACCTCAATTTAATCCTGGCGATAAACCATCTGGAGGGGGGAAAAATCTTAATCCTAATGCGGTAGGTAATTTAGTGGGTTATGATCCTCAGCGCGGGGGAATAAATCCTTGGACACCGGGTAATGATCCTGAGTATATTAAGTATAGTTATCCTGATTCTGCCAATACAGCAACTACTTTGTACACAGGAGTAAAAAGCTATAACAATGCTATTTCTGTGGATATATTTGAAAAACCTTTAGAAACTATTCTCAAAACTGCGGCTGATCATGGTAAATCTACTGGGATTGTCACTTCTGTTCCTGTAGATCATGCTACACCGGGTGCAGCAGCAGCAAACGTGAATCGTCGCAATAAATATGATGGTGATTATCCAACTTTAGATAATATTCTCCAGCAGGAACTTCGCATATATCAACCAACGGTAATTTTAGGTGGTGGTCATCCGCTTACGGGTGCTAGTAATCAACCTCTACCTACGGGTGTAGAACCGCCAACTAAGTTTGAATATATCACGAAGACGACATATAAAGAGTTAAGCAAAAACCCTGATCAAAACCGTTATAAATATACATTTTTAGAACGGGGAAAAGATGCGGCTGATAAGTTAGCGACTACTGCGGCGAGATTAGATCCAAATCAGGGCGATCGCTTGTTAGGATTATATGGAGCTAGGGGACAAGAGGGAAATCTCCCTGTAAGCACCGCCAATGGAGATTACAGTAATACCGGTTTGAGTATCTTTTCCCTGTTTGGTTCTCAAGGAAAAAACCCCGATACAGTTCGGCCTCTACTTGCGGGAGAAACCGATAAATCTTTTATTGCGAAAGAAATTAATGAAAATCCCACACTTGATGATTTAACCAAAGCAGCTTTAGCAGTTTTATCTAAAGACAAAGATGGATTTTGGTTAATGGTAGAAGGTGGTGATATTGATTGGGCTGCCCATGATGATAACTTAGATAATATGATTGGGACAGTGTTAGATTTTGATAAAGCTGTAAAAACAACAATTGACTGGATTAAAAATAACGGTGGTTGGGAAAATAATCTACTAATTGTCACCGCAGATCATGATCATTATCTCACTTTAAATCCCAACTTTTATGAACTGCTTAAAGAAAAAGGTCCAGAAGCTTTAACCGCTGAATCTGATTCTATCAAAGCTGGTCATTTTTGGGGTTCTAATCCTAACATCAAATATGGTTGGGGAAATCATGCTAACCTTCCAGTTCCTGTTTATTATCAAGGTAAGGGTTCAGCAGTTTTAACTAATTCTGTCGGTAAGGGGTTTCAACTTTATGGCTATGATATTCCTGGTATTGGGGGTTTAGTAGACGAAATCCACATTTATCAGACTCAACGAAAAGCATTATAATTTAATTGAGGATTTAATTTAGGAATTTAGATCCCCGACTTCTCCAAGAAGTCGGGAATCTGTGCGTATTTATTTATAGAAATAAGCTTTATAAGAATTATTCTAGAGTCCAATCTTCAATGCTTAAATTAGGAACTTTGATAAAATCTTTGTAATTTTGAGTCACTACAATTGCTTGATTAACTAAAGCTATTGCAGCTATTCTTAAATCTTGTGAACCGCTGTTAATTTTTTGCTGTCGTAATTTTTGATAAGACTCACAAGCTGCTTGATTAAACTCCAATAAATTTACACTACAGAAGAAATTTTGAGTCAGGTTTAAATTTCGATGTGCAGATGCTAATCCTTGTAGATTTTTATTGCTATTACATTTATTAATAATAGCTAATCTACCTTTTAATTGTTCCTCAAGCGTGATAGTTGTTACAAATATGCTGGAGTTACCAACTGCTCTAATACGTTGAATAATTTGATTATTTTCATATTGCAAAAGAGTCACGGTATTAGTATTAAGAATATAGATGCTCACGCTGCATGATTCTCCTCTATAGAGGCTTCTTCCGCAACCATTTCTTCATCTAATTTACGCCGATTTATAGCTATTTCTTCGACAAATTCATCAAAAAATGGATCATGTTTGAACATACCAGTAAATTTGACTAAAGGGTTAGATTCTTCCACAATTTCTTGAGGTATTTCTATTCCTAAACCAAAGCATAGTCGCAATGTTACCCACCACAAGTAAGAGAAAATAGGACTAAAGAATTCATGATCATTAATTAAACCATGAGCCATGCGATTTCTTGAATTTGACCCGGATTTCTCTACTAATAAACCCTGAAGCTCAAAAAGTGTATCTTCATCAAAAATTGAAGTAATTTGTGGATATTTACTAGGGAAAAGAGTTGTATTTAAATTGTTTTCTTGTTGAATACCATTATTTTTGTTGTCAATTCCAGAAGTTATCGCTCCTCGATTCGAGAGTAGATAACGAACGGAGTTTTCAATTTGGGGAATTAAGATATGAGTAGAAGTAATAAAATCTCCCATTAATCCAGCATAAAGACCTTTTGCAAATAAATATTCTCTTCCTGATGGTACAAAAAGGTTATTTGAAACTAGTGGAAGTAAGTCGGATTCTTTTATTTTGTGGTCTTCTGATTTTTGTATTATGTGTTCCGAAATAATTTGTTTTCTAGCTGGTTCAATAAAAGCCTGAGCGAAAATCTTTTGATATCCAATAGCTTCTACATGCATTTCATACCTAATTACTTTTTCCTCGTCATTAGAGTTCCGACGCGCTACAACTTTACCCATCTCATTCATTTTCACTATTGGGAAGAAACGGGATAATACTACATTTTCTTCTACCATTTTTTGCAGTTCAGAAACTTTAGGTGGAGTCGCTAAAACAGCCAAAGCTAATATTGCTTCTGGAAATTCTTTACCTTTAACCTGTGATCTAGCTAATTCTACTTCTTCACTAATATTAAACTTAAACTCAGAAGAAATTGTTATTAACTCATTAGATGACTTTTGCTGATACTCAAGAAGACGTTTATGAATTTGCTCTAATTTATTTTTTATTACTGCTTTTTCCTCTTCTGTACCTTGGCTTTGTAACCTTTCAAATGCTTCAAAAGCTTTCTGTAAATCGTGTGATGCTTTGAAGTAAGGGGTTGGATGTTTAGTTAAAGAATCTTCAGATTCCTTGATGTAAGTTTCAGCGGCAGACATTCTTGCTGTATATGCCTTTTCTACATTTTTTTCAATACGATGCCATTCTGCTTTAATTTTCCAGTAGTTTCGGACTTTATCCCATTCTTTACTGGATTCTTGAAAAATTGCCCCTTTCTTAGCTAAATCAGAATATTTAGAAGTATTTAAAAGTTTGGTTTTCTGCAAAAGGTTTATGTTTTTTTCGTCTTGTAAAAGCTCATGCAGCTTTATTGATAGCCATAATGGATCTTCTCCTTGATAGCGATTTAAAACCTCGTCTATATATTCAATAACAATTTCTGGTTTATAATTAATTTTGCGTGCTAACCTAAGCGATCTTTCTATCCTATCAACACAGTGAGTCCATTTTTGAGGATCTTCTAATTGTTTAGCAGATTCTAAATAAGCCTCAACTGCTAACTGCGCCATTTGGTAGTTACCATTTTTCACCCACAGAATATCAGCTACTCGTGCCTGAAGTTCTGGATCTGATATTTCAGGTGCAATTTCAGTTAAAAAGTTTAAATATTCTTCCGCGAGGTTGCTAAAAACTTCACCAAAAAACTCATCGTTTAATTCTGGATTGATTGCAGCACCGGTTACAAAGGCCAAAATTTCAAAAACAATCTGTTCTCTAATATTGACTACTGCTTCTGCTTGCTTTGCCTTATTCCAGAAAGTCATGTGATAGCTAAGACATTCTTTTCTCTCGCTGCTATTAACCACTTCTTTCCAGCCAGAGTTAATAAAATCTTGTTTAGTGAGAGGGGGGTTTAGAGGTAACATAATTTAAATTTACTTGCTAATAAGTCTATTATGGGAAATATAGGAGAACTTAGGCGGTTTTAATGCTATGCCTATATTAACCCAATCTGGAAAAAATCGCCCTCGCCCCTAATTAACTGTTGGTAATAAATCTTACTTTCATCGCACTTTTTACCCCCAATTTAGCATAACGACGATAATCCAGGACTTAGATTTGAGTAATTTAAATTATTTATTACAGAAAATAAAGAAAAATTACGGAATCGTCAATCAACCATCAGTTATCCTGTTCTAAGTCATTAGGAGATTAAATCAGGGGATCGCTTGCATAATTGTTCACAATTTGTTACAAAAATATAAAGAACTTCTAGAGACTAAAACCTAATGTTCGGCGGACTTACTGGTTTAACAGATACGAAAAGCACCGATTGGGGAGAGCGAATGCTCAACACAGTCGCCAGTCAAACGATTCGCCACCTGTTTACCCAGAGCGAGTCGGTAGAAGTCTTTGTGCGCTGCTATCCCTCCAGCAAACTGTTGCAAGGCAGCATTGATAGCTTTAAAATGAAAGGCTGCGGCTTAGTAATTCGTAAAGACTTCGCAGTAGAGGAAATGTCTTTTGAAACCGATGCAGTCGCCATTGACTTCGGCTCGGTTTTAAGTGGTAAACTTACCCTCAAACAACCTACCCAGGCTGTAGCTCAGGTGATTCTATCAGAAGAAGGCATTAATCGGGCTTTTGAGTCAGAACTGGTGAAAAAGCGCCTGCTTAACCTTTCTGAACCCACTTTGATTGCCATATCTGGTGGCGAACCAATTTCTTTTACCGAAGTTGAGGTCAAGCTATTACCTGAAAATCGCTTGCATTTAGTAGCTAAAGCCGATTTAAACAACGGCGAACTCATACCACTAGGTATGACTGTCGGTATCGGGATTGAAAGAAGAAGGCGGGTTTCTTTCAAAGAACCAAAGATTGAGCTTGAGGGAGTTCCAGAAGCACAAAGAGAAATTTCCCAGACTTTAAGTGTGGCATTGGTAGAAATTTTGGATAATATGGTTGATTTAGATCGCTTTGATTTAGATGGGGTAAAAATGCGACTAAATCGTTTAGAAACAGAAGGTCAAAGATTGATTTTTAGTGGTTATGCAGAAATAGAAAGAATTCCCCACAGTTCTTAACAATTCTAAAATTGAAAAAATTAACGCCGCCTAGTTGACCCTGGGCGGCAATTTAATTTTTATAGCAGAAGCCAGGATGTAGGGGCGCAGGCCCTGCGCCCAGTCAGGAGTTCAGGAGTATGGCTAACGCCAGCAATTTAATTTTTATCCCACATTCCGCACCCACCCCAAGGAAACGGATGTAGCTAGTACACAATTTTAATTGGACTATTTAGCTCATTAATCAAATTAATGTTCTGAAATTTTCATGGCGTTTTTAACTTTATTTTTAGATGAGCATAAGTTACAATTATGTATTGAGATTATCAGCATAAAATTATATTATTAAAATTCTCTACCAAACCACTCTTATATTTATTGCTCCTTATTGAGAATACATTTGAGCAATTTTTCTATCCAAAATCAATTTTTTTTGAGCCAAAGGTAATTTTTTACTCCTTTTTTATGAAGTAAATTCCGTAATAACCGCTTGTGACAGTTAAGGGTGCGGAATGTGGGTTAATGTCTCAACGTTTTAGCGTCACTACCTTCATAATTCTTAACCCCATTTTCCCAAAAAAGTCTAACCTGGCATTTTCACCCAAAATTATTGAGAATAGCTGCGAATGACTCAACGTATTTTCAAGGGTCTTGACTTCTGAGAGGGTTATGTTATGATAGTCTTGAGAAAAATCCAAGGGGTTTATCTTATCTAAATTAAAATAACTCCTAATAGAAGTCAAAAACCAAAAGTCTGTAGGTTGAATTGACTCTGAACAAAAACATAATCAAATTGATTTAGAAAAGATCCTAAATTAATATCCCCGACTTCTTTAAGAAGTCGGGGGTATTACTCTTGCAAGTCAAAGAAATTTACAGACCAAACCAAGCTAAGAAATTATCCCACCAAGAAGTAGAAATATTTCCCACAGATAATTGCATTTTTTGGCGAATGTTTTGAATATTCCAGTTGGTAAGTCTAGCTAGAGTTTGCGCTTCTTTTTCAAATCGCTGATTTAATGAACTTTTATATTGTCTTCCTGCACTACATTCGAGATTACCTGTAAATGGGTGTTGTAAAATATAACGTCCTTGAAAAGAATCCCGTTGTGAAGTTGCTTGAAACATCAAATCTTCGGGAAATTTATTTCTGGTGTAGCGCACGTGCAAGCGAGTAATGAAAACACTACTACTAGGAAAACGAGAACGAAAACTGGGAGATACTGGTCTATCACTGCTATTATTATCCAACCAAAACACACCCGCTTGTTTTAATTCTTCATTATTGAGTGGTTCAGCAGAACAAGGATCACAACTACTCATATCCCAAGCATATTCCAAAAAGCCAACTTTTTTATCTTCTTTGGTGTAGGAACTTTGAAACATGGATTTATAAAAATCACCAAATTCATTTTTCACAAACACAGGAATATTTACATCGGAAGGAACTTTAACTGTGCGATAATTAGTGATTTCTGCCTGTCCTTGGGGTGAGAGAATATAAACAATTAAATCTTGTTCTTTGGTAGCGTTAATCATTCCTAAACGAATCGGTAACATAAATTTCAGTGATTCGTAGGAAATTTGTAAAGGACGCAGTAATTGATAACCTGATTCGGCAAATTTATCTAAGTTGACTTTAGCAACAAAGAATTTCATTGAAGAACGAATATAGGGTTTTAGTAATTCCTTTGCACCTTTAGGAATTTTATAGCCATTGCGATTTAGCCAAATTTCTAGTCCACCAGATTCTTTAGCACTCAAGATGACAATATCATATTCACCTACATTAAATTTGGCCTCAACAGTCACACCTAAACTGCTATCTTTCTTCATGCTATTTTCTGCACCTCTCATTCTTGCTGCTGCTTGTGGTGCTGGCATATCCGTCATTATATTATCTTGAGCGCAGGGGTCAGAATCGAAATATTCAACTAATCTGGGGGCGCTAAAAGCATCTAATCGTTCAATAATTTTCGGTTGGGCTACATGAACTTGTTCTTTTTTTAAAACAGTGGGAACGGGAATAACAACGGCAAAATCTTTAACATCACCTTGAAAATCATTAGCCATTGTTAAGACGGTACGATTTCCATCTCTGGCTAGTATGACTTGTGAAGCTTGATTATAGAGTTTTGTATCAGCTTTAGCCACATAAAAACCACAGAAAGCCCAAGCTGTAGGCACAAAACACAGCACTGCTAAAAGTGCAGAAATTAAGGGCATGAATAGGCGTAAAAGTTGCATTTTGATCCTTAATTAATGATAGTTGATTGGTTATTTTTCTGCTGATAATTCTGGTTGCTGCCACCAAGAAAATCTCGGTGTAACCCAGAATCTATCTAGGAAAATAGTTAAGGGTGCGAGGGCAAATAAAGCCCAAAAAACAGCGGTGGGAATAAAGAAGAAATTTCGCAAAATAAATGTTAATAAAGCAATAGATACTGCCCATAAAATTCTACTCATGGGGGCGTTGGGAATTGAACGTGGATCTGTCACCATAAATAAAGAAAATAACAGTAAAGATCCACTCATTAAATGATGAAAATAAACGTCCCAAGTCCAACCTAACCACATATTTCTGATGGCTGCTAGGAGGGAATAAGCACCTAGAAAAGCGGCGGTAGTATCCCAACGACCAATACGCTGTAAAATCATGCCTCCAGTTCCCACAAATAACAACGCATACCACCATTCTTCTCCCCATTGTCCTGGGGATACCCAAGCGTCATTAGTGAGGGTAAGCACAGCAATAATGCCAAAATTAGCAGGGTTGAAAAAATGCTTTTCCCTAAATTGGAAAATAAATTTACTAGCTATGGCTGCAAATCCAGCTAAAGCCATTGTTGACCAATGATCAGCGCGTAGTAATAAACTCAGTCCCAAAGAGGTAATTAGGGGACTACGGATATTAATTACTGGGATTGTGTCCTGGGATTTAGTGATTAATGAGCAGATAATTTGAGTTATAATGCAAGAGGCGATCGCCACACCAATAAATTCTGGATGTAATGTCCAGTCTCGCGTCGCAATTCCCAAAATCAGAAATAAACTCAAAAAAAGAATTTGATAATCTCGAATATCTTTGCACAACGTCATTTTCCGTTCAGGGATTACCCGCAGATTTTTTACCAATTTAAACCAGTGTGATCATAAATTAGGTTGTTGTTACAGTTTTTGTTACAAAGATATTTTTAACAATGGAATTTGCACCTCTATTTCCCCTTGTTTATCGGCTTCTCCAACCCACCTTTCCCCATTGTCTATGGTGTGGAAACTCAAACAGTAAAACTATCGCCCTTACCTTTGATGATGGACCTCATCCCCAATACACACCCCAAGTATTATCGGTTTTAAAGCGTTATAACATTACCGCTAGTTTTTTCTGGTTAGGAAATTGTGTGAATCGGTTTCCAGAAACTGCGAAAACAGTTAGCACACAAGGACACTGGATCGGACTACATGGATATGAACATGATTCTTTTCCCCTACTTTCGTCAACCCAACTCAAACAAAGTTTAGAAAAAACCCAAGTTGCTATTTATAATGCTTGTAATTTAACCCCCGAACAAGTACGAGATGTGCGTCCTCCCAACGGTTTTTTCACACCTCAAACATTACAATTATTTCAACAGTGGAATTATCGTCCAGTGATGTGGAGTGTAGTTCCTGAAGATTGGGTTCATCCTGGTGTAAATGTTGTGGTAAATCGAGTTATAAAGCAAGTTAAAAACGGTTCATTAATTGTCTTGCATGATGGCTATTTTGGTGGCAAAGATGTGGCGGAAACTATTAATATTTTGATTCCCAAATTATTAGAACAAGGGTATGAGTTTGTGAATGTTAATAGTTTTTGGTAACAGTTAATCGCTCTCATATTCACCACAACAGCGATTCTTTAACCCTTATTAAGAATAATTTTTGAAAAGGCTCATAAGTAATTGGACAAAAATATTTACAGTCATTGCGAGGGAAGGGAAGCAATCACAACCCTTGCGAACTGCTTGCAGCAGCGCTAGTTCCCTCCGGGACGCACTCGCGTTCGCTATCGCCCTCCATATCCCCAACAAGCGAACTGACAAGCGATCGCCCTCTCATCGCCCCTCACATCCCAAAAAGCGAACTGCTTGCAGCAGCGCTTCGCTATCGTCCTTACTCCCTCAAAAACGATCATTCTAAAAGGCTTTAGGTAATCCGGCTTGCTTCAGAATTGCATTAGCTTTGGTAGAGTCGAAGGCGGGTCTTATCCCGCGCTCCTCTCTGTTAAATCTGGGCGTGCGACTTTCACCGCACCCAGCTTCCGATGTTCTTAGCTTTCGCTTTTGCTCATGTGAATATAATCGTGGCAGCTTTCGTGAATGGCTAGAAGGTTTTTAGTTTTCCAGTTTTGGTGGTTTCCATCAACATGATGAAGATGTACCTTCTCATCACTAAGCATTTTTAGCCCACAATGACCACATTTATGGTTTTGCCGTTTAATTGCTCTAGAGGTGTTATCGTCATATAACTTACTGTTGCGTTCGCTCCAATAAGTTAAATCTCCGTCGTAGGGTGATTTTTCCCCTTTGACATTGATATGTTTGTTTTCGGAGTAAGGGATTACTGGAAATGCCTTATCTAGTAATTGCTTGCTAGTGTGGCGATTCTGTTTTGCTTCCTTATTGAATACCCTGAATGCTCTTGTTTCGATGTGGAATAACGAGTTTCTGGACCCGTCCATCTTGCAGAAGCGGTGGTAATTCCTCCAACCTCTAACTACAGGGGCTAATTTCTCAGCCTTTGTGGTAGCACCATAATTCGAGTTGTTGACGATGGCTTTTACTTTCTTGCGAAAAGCTTTAAAATTATCCACTGATGGGACGCATCTAAACTTCCCGTTTTTCTGGACTTTAAAATTCCAGCCGAGGAAATCAAACCCATCTGTCGCGGCGGTTAGCTTTGTCTTTTTCTCACTGACTTTCATTCCCCGCTCTGCTAGGAACTGACTGATTTTGTCAAGTATTTCTGTGGCATCGTCTTGAGGTCTAAGTATTATTACCATATCATCCGCGTATCGGATAGATGGTTCAACAATACTCTCCTTTGAGGTTCTGTCAGTGATTCTACGATTAGATTTCTCGTGATATCTATGAATACTTTCAATCCCGTTTAAGGCGATGTTAGCTAATAGTGGACTTACCACCCCACCTTGGGGTGTTCCTTGTTCAGGAAACTCTGGATTAACTCCGGCTTTGAGACATCGGAAGATTCCTTGTCTTATGCTTTTAGGAGCGATGAGTTTATCCATAATGGCGGTGTGGTTTATCCTGTCGAAACATTTTTCGATATCGAGTTCTATAACCCTTTTATCTATTCCATTTCGCGTGGAACATAAGTTTATGAACAGGATTTTCTGTGCGTCATGCGCTGAACGTCCCGTCCTGAAACCGTAGCTCCTGGCGTGGAAAGTTGCCTCGTGTGCTGGTTCTAATGCGTATTTGACAAGGCATTGATACGCCCTGTCCGCAATAGTGGGGACTTTGAGAATCCGGGTTTTACCATCCTTTTTGGGAATGGGTATTTCGCGTAATCCCTGGTGTTTCCAGTTATTAGCTTCGGTTCTGAGCTTTTCATTCAGTTGAAACCTTTGCTCGAATGAGAGCGCGGTTTTACCGTCTATTCCCGCTGTCTTTTTCCCAGCATTTAGCTGTGTTACTTGACGGATTGCCAGTAATCTTGCTGCGGTTGATTTCAGAATCAGCTTTTGTAGGGACTTTGCTTTGCGCTTGTCGCCAACTTGAACCGCTTTGTACACTCGTTTTTGTAGGCGGAATAAATTACGGCGGAATTTCTTCCAGGGTAATGTCTTCCAGGATTCACTAGAGTTGTCTCTGTGTCTAATCATGCTCTGCTCCAATTTGTGTATTCTGAACACCTCAGACCAATTACGGTCTGTCCTACCCGAATTGAGGGAGTTCCGCTGCTCGTCCAGCCTACTTAGGGTTCGACCACCCTTAGACCCTCAATCCGTTTTTATTCGTTCCCTCGGTTGATTGTTAGTTCCGTTAGGTGTAGCCAATTCAACCACTGGATTCCCAGGACTCTTGCCGCTATTAAGCTTAGATGCGGCGGGAATTAACTCCAGTAAAGTCAGGTTGTTTGGGTTGTGTCCTGCTTCCGGTTAGGTTGCTTTTTGAGGCTCTGTTTCACCATAGGAACTCCCCGTTAGCACCAGTGTCACCCCACAACGGATGTCTGATTGCGCCCTGTTCCCAGCTTCGACCTCCCGAAACCGAGTCGGGTCATCGTGGGCAGATAGGGAGTCATACCTGAGTCTGGTAGATGGGACTTTCACCCATATCAGACCGAGAGTTCAGCCTTTTCCTATTACTAGGTTGGGCTGGTTAGTTTATGTACGGACTGATTACCGTGATTTAACTAACAACGAATCGCACGGTAGAGTCGAAGGCGGGTCTTATCCCGCGCTCCTCTCTGTTAAATCTGGGCGTGCGACTTTCACCGCACCCAGCTTCCGATGTTCTTAGCTTTCGCTTTTGCTCATGTGAATATAATCGTGGCAGCTTTCGTGAATGGCTAGAAGGTTTTTAGTTTTCCAGTTTTGGTGGTTTCCATCAACATGATGAAGATGTACCTTCTCATCACTAAGCATTTTTAGCCCACAATGACCACATTTATGGTTTTGCCGTTTAATTGCTCTAGAGGTGTTATCGTCATATAACTTACTGTTGCGTTCGCTCCAATAAGTTAAATCTCCGTCGTAGGGTGATTTTTCCCCTTTGACATTGATATGTTTGTTTTCGGAGTAAGGGATTACTGGAAATGCCTTATCTAGTAATTGCTTGCTAGTGTGGCGATTCTGTTTTGCTTCCTTATTGAATACCCTGAATGCTCTTGTTTCGATGTGGAATAACGAGTTTCTGGACCCGTCCATCTTGCAGAAGCGGTGGTAATTCCTCCAACCTCTAACTACAGGGGCTAATTTCTCAGCCTTTGTGGTAGCACCATAATTCGAGTTGTTGACGATGGCTTTTACTTTCTTGCGAAAAGCTTTAAAATTATCCACTGATGGGACGCATCTAAACTTCCCGTTTTTCTGGACTTTAAAATTCCAGCCGAGGAAATCAAACCCATCTGTCGCGGCGGTTAGCTTTGTCTTTTTCTCACTGACTTTCATTCCCCGCTCTGCTAGGAACTGACTGATTTTGTCAAGTATTTCTGTGGCATCGTCTTGAGGTCTAAGTATTATTACCATATCATCCGCGTATCGGATAGATGGTTCAACAATACTCTCCTTTGAGGTTCTGTCAGTGATTCTACGATTAGATTTCTCGTGATATCTATGAATACTTTCAATCCCGTTTAAGGCGATGTTAGCTAATAGTGGACTTACCACCCCACCTTGGGGTGTTCCTTGTTCAGGAAACTCTGGATTAACTCCGGCTTTGAGACATCGGAAGATTCCTTGTCTTATGCTTTTAGGAGCGATGAGTTTATCCATAATGGCGGTGTGGTTTATCCTGTCGAAACATTTTTCGATATCGAGTTCTATAACCCTTTTATCTATTCCATTTCGCGTGGAACATAAGTTTATGAACAGGATTTTCTGTGCGTCATGCGCTGAACGTCCCGTCCTGAAACCGTAGCTCCTGGCGTGGAAAGTTGCCTCGTGTGCTGGTTCTAATGCGTATTTGACAAGGCATTGATACGCCCTGTCCGCAATAGTGGGGACTTTGAGAATCCGGGTTTTACCATCCTTTTTTGGGAATGGGTATTTCGCGTAATCCCTGGTGTTTCCAGTTATTAGCTTCGGTTCTGAGCTTTTCATTCAGTTGAAACCTTTGCTCGAATGAGAGCGCGGTTTTACCGTCTATTCCCGCTGTCTTTTTCCCAGCATTTAGCTGTGTTACTTGACGGATTGCCAGTAATCTTGCTGCGGTTGATTTCAGAATCAGCTTTTGTAGGGACTTTGCTTTGCGCTTGTCGCCAACTTGAACCGCTTTGTACACTCGTTTTTGTAGGCGGAATAAATTACGGCGGAATTTCTTCCAGGGTAATGTCTTCCAGGATTCACTAGAGTTGTCTCTGTGTCTAATCATGCTCTGCTCCAATTTGTGTATTCTGAACACCTCAGACCAATTACGGTCTGTCCTACCCGAATTGAGGGAGTTCCGCTGCTCGTCCAGCCTACTTAGGGTTCGACCACCCTTAGACCCTCAATCCGTTTTTATTCGTTCCCTCGGTTGATTGTTAGTTCCGTTAGGTGTAGCCAATTCAACCACTGGATTCCCAGGACTCTTGCCGCTATTAAGCTTAGATGCGGCGGGAATTAACTCCAGTAAAGTCAGGTTGTTTGGGTTGTGTCCTGCTTCCGGTTAGGTTGCTTTTTGAGGCTCTGTTTCACCATAGGAACTCCCCGTTAGCACCAGTGTCACCCCACAACGGATGTCTGATTGCGCCCTGTTCCCAGCTTCGACCTCCCGAAACCGAGTCGGGTCATCGTGGGCAGATAGGGAGTCATACCTGAGTCTGGTAGATGGGACTTTCACCCATATCAGACCGAGAGTTCAGCCTTTTCCTATTACTAGGTTGGGCTGGTTAGTTTATGTACGGACTGATTACCGTGATTTAACTAACAACGAATCGCACAAGCTTCCCCGGTCTGAAGACGCGGGGATTTCTGAAGAGTCCACAAAAGAACTTTCTTAGGCGCACTTAAAGCACCTCTACCTACTCCACTTAAGTCAAACTTAAATATCGCAGCTACTTTTTTGATTATGTTAACTGCGCCGTTGCAGTCTGCATTTATTTTGATTCCAGTTGAGGTTCTAAATTGACCTCTAGTAATCCTAATTCCGCTAGATTTCCACCCTTCGGGTTTTGCACCAAATGTAGGTAGAACATCATTATCTAAAAACGATGTTTTTGAGGTATAACTCTCTTCAGTTTCCACAAAAATAATACCGTATTGTTCGCATAATTGGGCTATGCGTCCTTTGAGTTTAGCTGTTGGTATTTGAACAAACTTTTGATTGTTCTTTTTGCCCAGATCAGCACTGTCTTTTTGCCTCTCATTCCATCCAAAAACAATAGTGCCGATTTTATTGTCTATGCAATGGTTGATGACAATTCTGGCAGCTTTATTAACAGCGTTTCGCATTTGACGGTTACGCTTTTCGGTAATCGCTGCAAGTCGGTTAGACCAAAAACCCTGGGGTTTTCCTTCTTTGATGTTGGCAACTGTTTTGTTATACCATTGGTTCAAAGATTTTAGATGTAATCCGTCGATTATGAAGGATGTTCCCACGTTGGAAACACAAGTTAACCAATTATCGATACCGTGGTCGATGCCAATTACTTTAGATTTGTCAATCTCAATAATCGACGTTTCAGTTTGATAAACAAACTCAGCATAAAATTGACGGTTTCTAGGGAGTATGCGAATTTCTTTAATGTCAGACCATTCCAGATTTGAAGGCATTGGTAAGAAAAATTCAGTTATCCCAAACCATGCTTTGACTTGATTACCTAGTGGAAACCTAATTAAATTATCTACTAATTTTAACCATTTTTTTGGGTACGTGACAGTAAATAAACCTCCGGGTTTTCTATAATTAGGTACTCTCGGTTTTTGGTTTAATTCCCCTTTTTTAGATTTTGCTAGTAATTGTTTAAATGATTTGAAAGCTTCACCAACACAAAAACAAGTTTGTTGCATTGCCGAAGCATAGCCAGCATTAAAATGTTTATTGTTTCGTTCACTTGCTTATAGAGTATGACGAAAAAACACCTATCTGTGATGTTGTCAAAGCTTTTAAAGGCCGTAGTTCTAAGTTATTGAGAGAAGAGTTTCCAGAATTAAAAAAACTCCCGTCACTCTGGACTAGAAGCTATTTTTATGATACTTCGGGCAAGGTAAGCACTAGTAACGTGATGGCATATATAAACGATCCACACCATGAAAGACATTAATTTTGAATGCAGATAAATCTGCTCGTGTCGTTTTTCCACCCCGCTCGCTTCGTGACGGGGCTACCAAACTCCCGGATCTTTTTCGTGTATCTTTATTCATTCTTTCTTTCCTGTTCCCTGTCTCTGCGAGAAGTATGGCTAAAATTAATATTACCCGGACTCATAGCCAATGGAAAGAAGTAATTAAATATTCCTGGTACTTGAATTATTATGTAAAAATGATTTGTCCTTTAGTGATTATTAATCATGCATCAAAGTTCTGGTCGTTGGCGTTTGGGTCTAAGTTTATCACTGGTAACTGTCTTTTTATGGGGAGTTTTACCTCTAGCTTTGACGGTAACACTACAAGAGCTAGATGTCTACACCGTTATTTGGTTTCGCTTTTTAACTTCCTTCTTCTTACTGGCAATTTATTTGTTGTTTCAGCAACAATTACCAACCTTAGAACAATTACGTGCTACCTCTTGGCAATTATTAGTAGTTGCTACTATATTTTTAGCTGCTAACTATTTTCTATTTATGCAAGGTTTAGCATTGACCGCTCCAGCTAATGCTGAGGTGATCATTCAATTATCTAGTGTGTTATTAAGTTTCGGTGGATTAGTCATTTTTAACGAACGTTATACATTGTATCAATGGCTAGGTGTAGCTGTACTAACTTTGGGTTTTGCACTATTTTTTCATGCCCAATTAGTTAATCTTATCACAGCCAAAGGTGAATATTTACTAGGTAGCGGCTTGATTGTTTTCGGGGCAATAGCATGGGCTATCTATGCCTTATCACAAAAACAGTTATTGCAATCGTTATCTTCAGCAAACATTATGTTGATTATTTACGGTGGCTGTGCTTTATTATTCACGCCATTGGCAAAAACTAACACAATTCTCACCCTGGATACTTTCTATTTTTCAACTTTGATATTTTGCGCTTTAAATACCCTCGTCGCCTATGGTGCTTTTGCTGAATCTTTAGTACATTGGCAAGCCTCAAGAGTTGGTGCTGTATTAGCTTTAGCTCCGATTATTACTTTAATTTCCGGTTGGTTGATGTCCGTAGTTACTCCTAATATTATCTCTCCAGAAAATATTTCTTTAGTAGGTGTTACTGGAGCATTTTTTGTAGTTATTGGTTCTATATCTATTGCATTATGCAAACCTAATTAATAGGATTAATTAGCATTATTTAGATTTTATTAATCAGGAAAAATACATAATAAATACTGATGTAGATAATTCATGTATTTATTATAATCCTAAAAGAAGTCTTAGTAATTCAAAGCAAACTAATCGCAAACGGTCTGAAATTTTGTTTGTGTAGTCTGCGATAGGCACTATTGAGAATAGTTTAACAGGGTGTTTGAATCACTACCAAAATTTGAGCCTCGCTCAACAACATCACCACAAAAGTTAAGCGATGAATATGTTTGGTAATTGGGGCAGCACCCTCATAAAAAATTCTCTAACACTGATTTTGTCCATATTGCTGCCAACATTTGGGATAAGTAACCCGGTTATGGCAGCAGAACAAATTCATGCTTCCTATTCAGCACTAGAAATTTCTATTCCTATTAGTGCCTTAGAAAGCTATGCAAAATATGGGATAATTAATGCAGATTTAGCAGGCTATTATCAATATATTCCTACAAACAAACTCCAAGAATTAAGGAAAATTTTAGTTCAACCACTGAAAATTAGTCCGGCTGTAACTTCCCAATTTCTTGACACCCAACAAGGGAAATTTATCTTACAAAGATTAGCAGGGTTAATTAAAACTAAATCTGATTATTCAAAATTTACTTCTGGGTCATTACGTACAGCTTTAATTGCTGCTGCTGCTGAACCGGAAGGATTAAATTTATTAAATTTATTACGCAAATATCCTCAAAATAATATTAAGATTGATGTGGCTTCCAGTCTAAAAGTTGCTGGTGAGTTAGAGAAAATGATCAACGATACGGAAACAACTATTTCCGCATTAATCCAAGCATCAAAATTAGAAGCTGATCAAATTTCTTATCCTAATTTTTCTCAATTACCAAGATTTTCAAATCCAGTAATTTTATCGACCAAGAAACAAACAATTAAGTTCTTTGATGTAGTCCGTAATCGGCATTTAACCACAGATATATATATTCCTAATAGCCAAAATCCTGTGCCTGTGATTGTGATTTCTCATGGGTTAGGTTTGGATAGTAGTAACTTTCGTTATTTAGCAAATCATTTAGCTAAACATGGGTTTGCTGTAGTAATTCCCAATCATCCTGGTAGCGATGCTAAACAATTAAAATCTTTAATAAATGGTAATAGTAATCAAGTTACACACCCTAATGAATTTAAAGATAGACCTTTAGATATAAAATATATTTTAGATCAATTAGAGTCAGATTCACAATTTCAGCAGCGGCTAAACTTACAACAGGTGGGAGTATTTGGTCAGTCTTTAGGAGGTTATACCGCCTTAGCTTTGGCGGGGGCAAAAATTAACTTTTCCCAACTACAAGCAGACTGTCATCCTGACAAATTGCGAAATACTTGGAATATGTCTTTATTGTTGCAATGTCGGGCTTTAGAATTGCCCAACCAGTCAGGACAAGATTACAATTTACAAGATACCAGAATCAAGGCGGCGATCGCTGTTAATCCGATTACCAGTTCTATTTTCGGACAAGCCGGGTTAAGCCAAATTCATACCCCAGTCATGATTGTCGGTAGTAGTGAAGACACAGTTGCCCCAACTTTATATGAGCAAATTGTCCCTTTTTCCTGGATTATTCATCCCGAAAAATACTTAGTTATGCTACTTGGTGGTACTCATTTTTCTACCATTGGTAATAGCAATCCTGACAGTACACAAATGGCATTACCAACAGATATGGTAGGTGATGCTTCCCAAGCCCATGATTACATGAATGCGTTAAGTTTACCCTTTTTTCAAACTTACATAGCCGGAAAACCAGAATATCTGCCTTATCTGAATGCTGCCTACGCTCAAAGTATTTCTAGTCAGTCCCTGGGTTTAAACCTTGTTCAGTCCCTTGATCATCTCAAATTAGCACCAATTTTAGGTAATCTTCAAGACAGCAAACCTGTTAAAAAGAAACTTGCTCATACTATCGTCCATTTTGGATTTTGGCTGCTAGGTATTGGTGCAATACTGTTCGGTTAACGAAAATTTCCACGTAAACAACCTATTGTATAAAACCAACAAATCATTGAAAATGTTGGGTTTCGTTCCTCAACCCAACCTACGTATTTTTGTTTTTTAGTCTTAACCGAACAGTATTGGGTATTGGTGTTTCTCTATTACATTTAATTTAGATTCCCCAACTTCTTGAAGAACTCCTGGTAGCGCAGCGTGGTGTTAGCCATACTCCCGAATGGGCGCAAGCCCTGCGCCCCTACCTTTTGGTAGCGTAGCGTGGCGTTAGCGATATTTCAGAACTCCTATTTGTGTGAAAATAAAAAATCTCAACCCTAAAATCTAAACTTGTGCAAGGCTTTCTCAATTTAAACAAACCACTTGACTGGACTTCTCATGACTGCGTAGCCAAAGTCCGAAAACTACTGAGGATGAAACGAGTCGGACACGCAGGAACTTTAGATCCTAAAGCTACCGGAGTATTACCGATAGCCTTGGGTAAAGCCACCAGATTATTACAATATTTACCGGGAGAAAAGGCTTATCAAGCCACTGTCCGGCTAGGAATACAAACTACTACAGATGATTTAGAAGGGGAAATTATTACCTCTGCACCCTGTCCAGGATTAGATTTAGAAAATATCAAAACGTCCCTTTCCCAGTTTATCGGTAAAATTGAGCAAATCCCCCCCAGTTACAGCGCCATTCAAGTTGATGGCAAACGCCTCTATGATTTAGCCCGAAAAGGGGAAATAGTCGAAGTTCCGGTGCGAACAGTCGAAATTTCCCAAATTCAGGTATTAGACTGGCGAGACGGAGATTTTCCTGAATTAGATATAGCCATATCTTGTGGGGCGGGAACATATATTCGGGCGATCGCTCGTGATTTAGGTACAATACTCAACACAGGTGGCACTCTATCTGCCCTAATTCGCACACAAAGCAGCAGTTTCCAGCTTCCAACCAGTCTCAGCTTTACAGACTTAGCCACCGAAATCGAAAACAGCACATTTCAACCAATATCCGCAGACACACCATTACAACATCTCAAAGCCGTAAATCTAGCCCCAGAATCAGCTAAAAAATGGTGTCAAGGTCAAAAAATTCCCCTCAATCTGGTTATTGACGACTTTGTACGAGTTTATGAAACAGAAACCAATTTTTTAGGAATCGGGAAATTAGCACATGATTTATTAATCCCTCAAATGGTGTTTTTTGAATATCCCAATTAAAAATTAAATAGGGTTTGCTGATAACGTAGCGTAAGCCATAAAAGTTATCTGTGAGGGCTAGAAGTATGGCTAACGCCACGGTGCGCTATCAGGAGGTGGGGGCGCAGGGACTGCGCCCATTCGGGAGTATGGCTAACGCCACGCTGCGCTATCAGTAGGATTTAGAAGAAGTTATCAGTAATATCAAGTCTGGAAAACTTTTACTCTTGCCTATTGCCTATTGCCTTGCCCCAACGACAATTTTCAACGCCAACCTACTTAACCTGAAAAGGTTTTTGACATTCTCATGATAAGTTCATAATTCTCCTGATAAATTCACAGAAAATTCATAAAAATAGCATAATTTATCCTGTACATTACTGTTTTTCGGGAATTACTCTAATATACATTCGGGCGCATATAACCGTCGTGAGGAGTAGAATTTTGAGAAAGGCAAAATTTTTATGTATGTTATTACGCCCAAATTGGCTAAAGTTCATAGGTACAACTTTATTAAGCTATATATGGGCTATCACCGCTCTTTCAGTTACCCCTGCTTCTGCAACAAATGAAATAACTCCTAAAACCCATAGCAGTAAAGAATTAATAACTGATCAAGCTCAATTAAAGACTAACTTGCCGGATCTCCAAGATGTCTTAGCGAAAAACGTAGAGTCAGGGCGGAAGATTGAACCTCTACTTTATCAAAAACAATCATGGATCACTGCTCAAACAGATACTTCAGCACCAAATGATAAACGTCAACTTAATACTGATAAATTACGCCAATATTTACTAGTTGACCCTCTGGTCAAAGTAATTCCACTCAAACGTACTTACTCTCCTTCGCTTACCTTTGCTACACCAAGCGCCTTTGGAGCTACCTGGGGTGACGTTTTCCTAGGGGCATCCGCAGCAACCACTGGTAAAGCTAGAACTCAACCAGACGGGAGTATCAGTATGGGTTTTGGGTTAGGAGATGCCCGGAAACTAGTTGGTCTAGAACTTGGCTACAACATTGGTAGTATCAAAAATTTTGGCTACAACGGAACTTTTGACCTCAAAGCTAACCGCATTGTCTATGCTCAAGGCAACACTCAAATAGCTGCGGCTGCTGGCTGGAAGTCTTTTGCACAGCACGTTAAAGGGGAATCAGTTAGACCTTCCAGTGCCTATGGTGTAGTTACAAGTTACTCCCTATTAAAGCCTAACGATACTGTTAATAAAATGCCCATTTCCTTTTCCATAGGAGCCGGTGGTGGCGATTTTCGCACAGGTAATGCAAATACGGGTGTATTTGCTGGAGTTGGGGTACAAGTTCATCCCCAAATCGGTGTGGGTATGGGCTGGAGTGGAGTTGGTTTCAACGTTGGAGCTTCTTTCGTCCCTATATCTACTATTCCCTTGACAATTAATGCCGTAGGTGCAGATCTCACAGATACTAGCTTTGGCGGTACGGTATTTGTTCTCAGCATAGGCTATGGTTTCAATTTCTTACCCAAATAGATCTGGTTGAAAAAGTCTGAACACCTCATCTGTTATTGTTTCTACCTTTATTCAGCCAACCCTAAATAAACACTTCAATCCTGATAAAATCACCATGTTAAAAATCAGAACTTTTATTCTGGCTCTCACTCTCACTCCCCTACTGGCAATCAATTGGCAGCAACCAAGCCAATCCCAAACTTCACCTAGTCTGGGTACAGCAGGTGGTATGAGTGGTGGTGGAAACATTGGACCAATTAATACGAGTCCTAGTGTGGGGACTGGTGGGAGCATAAGTGGTGGTGGCACTACTGGCTCCAATGGTAATACTGATTCCAATCCCGATGATAATACGAGTCCTAGTGTGGGGACTGGCGGGAGCATGAGTGGTGGTGGCACTACTGGCTCCAATGGTAATACTGATTCCAATCCCAATGATAATACGAGTTCTAGTCTGGGGACTGGTGGGAGCATAAGTGGTGGTGGCACTACTGGCTCCAATGGTAATACAAGTTCTAGTGTGGGGAATGCCGGAGGTCAAAGTGGCAGTCCTGTTACCATTGTCCGCACATCACGAGGAAATTCACTTAGGATTACAGCAGAGCGTCAAGACAAACTCAATCGTGTTGCCATCAATATATTCACCAAGGAAAATAGTAAAGTTCTTGTAGCTTTCAGGCAGCCGGAAGCAATCAGACGGGGTGAATCGAATAGATTTACGGAGATATTAAGGCAGGCTGGTGTTAGTCCAGCATTGGCAGGACGATTTATATTCACCTTAATTAAAATCACCACCCCTGCTTCCTCTCCTACTACACAAAGTTCCAGTTCAGTTCAGTTACCAAAAAAATATTTAGTGGCCAGCACTAAAGCTTTAAAATTTAGCCCAGTTATTGCCCAAACGGCTGATGCTACTTTAGCAAGCGTAGAGGTAGATATCAACGATTTGCATAATGCTATTAATACCTACAACCAAATTATCCAAGAAAGCAGTCCGGTGACTTTGCAACAGCTTTCAGAAAACCAAGATTTTGTGGAAATTGGTAAGGTGCTAAAAGAATTGAGAGCAGCGGTCAACTAGTAGTCTGTCAACCCGAAAATGACGGGTGAAGGCAAGCAGGGGGAGAAGAGAGGCACCGGGGGTAGGGGAGGGAAGAACAGAAGTTTTTTCCCGATCATTGTCAAAATAAATTTGACGAACTACTAGTCTCAAACATAATTAAGAGAACTCCACAAAAAGAAATGCCCAATGTCATTCTGTTAGCGCAGCGTGCCAGAGGCATTACGAAACGAAGTGTAGTGAAGAATCTCTTGAGATGTTTCGCTATGGCTAACGCCACGCTCCGCGAACGCTGCACTCAGCATGACAAAACAGGATCATTTATTTTGTGGCTTACTCTAATTAAACACTCACAAAAAATAACGGGGAGACACAAGAGCTTCTCCGTTATTTTTTGTTAATTTGAGAAAGTTACACAAAAAAGTTAAGTTGATAATAGGCGAAGATAACGGGGAAATAAAAGTGAGTCCTGGATTTGATTACGATTTAGTGATTATCGGCGCTGGTGTGGGCGGACATGGTGCTGCTTTACACGCTATCAGTTGCGGTCTGAAAACGGCGATTATTGAAGCTGGAGATATGGGAGGAACTTGTGTAAACAGGGGTTGTATTCCTTCTAAGGCATTACTGGCGGCTTCAGGAAAGGTGAGGGAATTACGTAATGCCCATCATCTCAAGTCTTTGGGAATTCAAATTGGTAATGTGGAGTTTGAACGACAAGCGATCGCTGATCATGCTAACAATCTCGTTGCCAAAATTCAAGGGGACTTAACCAACAGTCTCAAGCGCTTGGGAGTGGAGATTATTCGGGGTTGGGGTAAGGTGTCTGGTACACAAAAAGTTACCATCACCACAGACAAAGGTGAGAAAACCATCACAGCCCAAGATATTATCCTTTCGCCTGGTTCTGTTCCCTTCGTTCCTCCCGGAATTGAAGTAGACGGCAAAACCGTATTTACCAGTGACCAAGGCGTTAAATTAGAAACTCTACCCAAGTGGGTGGCGATTATTGGTAGCGGTTACATTGGCTTAGAATTTTCTGATGTTTACTCGGCTTTAGGTTGTGAAATCACCTTAATTGAAGCCCTGAGTGAGTTAATGCCAGGATTTGATCGAGACATTGCTAAACTGGCAGAACGGGTCTTAATTAACCCCCGTGATATTGAAACTAAGGTCGGTATCTACGCTAAAAAAATTATTCCTGGTTCACCAGTAATCATTGAGTTGGCTGACTTTGAAACTAAGGAAGATTTAGAAGTTCTTGAAGTTGATGCTTGTTTGGTCGCTACCGGTCGCGTTCCAGCTACGCAAAATCTTGGGTTAGATTCTGTGGGAGTCGCTCTTGATCGCCGTAATTTTATTCCTGTAAATGATAATATGGCGGTATTATCAGACGGGGAGGTTATCCCCCATCTCTGGGCTATTGGTGATGCTACTGGCAAAATGATGTTGGCTCATACAGCATCGGCTCAAGGTATTATTGCTGTAGAAAATATGATGGGTCGTCACAAAACTGTTGACTACCGCAGTATTCCCGCCGCCGCTTTTACCCATCCAGAAGTTAGCTATGTGGGCTTGACTGAAACAGCCGCCCATGCTTTGGGTTTAACTGAAGGTTTTGAAGTCGCCACCAGTAAGAGTTACTTTAAAGGTAATTCCAAGGCTTTGGCGGAAAATGATACTGATGGAATGACCAAGGTAATTTATCGTAAAGATACTGGCGAGGTTTTAGGTGTACATATCTTTGGTCCCCACGCCTCAGATCTAATTCATGAAGCCGCCGCCGCTATTGCCAGTCGTCAATCTGTCCAAACTCTTGCTTACCTAGTTCACGCTCATCCAACTCTTTCAGAAGTTTTAGATGAAGCTTATAAACGAGCATTGGTTAGTTAATAGAAGAATTAAGGAGTTACAGGTCATAGGTAATGGGGAAGAGAAAAATTTTCTTTCTTCTTGATTCTTCTTTCTGAACTCCTGACTCGGTGACTCCTAACTCCTGACTCGGTGACTCGGTGACTCCTTCTTCTGACTCGGTGACTCCTTCTTCTGACTCCTGACAAAGGGCGCAGGCCCTGCGCCCCTACCTTCTGAAATCCTTAAAAAATATGCAAATCCGTCGTCGTTCACCTAGCACAGTTATTAATATTTCTATACTTCAATATCGATCTGCTATAGAAGGGGCTGCACCAAATAATATTTTAGAAGAAATTGTCTGGCAGAAAGAAACAGAAGTTGGGCAAATGCGAGAAAGGCTACCTTTGCGGGAATTGCAAACACAAGCCCTATCAGCACCACCAATTCGTGATTTTGCGGCTGCTTTACGTCAAGGTAAAACTCATCCGGCTTTAATTGCTGAAGTTAAAAAAGCTTCTCCCAGTAAAGGGGTATTTAGGGAGGATTTTAACCCAGTAGCGATCGCTCAATCTTATCAAAAAGGTGGAGCTAGTTGTCTTTCTGTTCTCACAGATGTTAAATTTTTCCAAGGTAGTTTTGAAAATCTATCCTTAGTCCGTTCAGCAGTAGATTTACCTTTGCTGTGCAAGGATTTTATTATCTATCCTTACCAAATGTATTGGGCGCGAATTCATGGAGCAGACGCAGTTTTATTAATAGCAGCCATCCTTAATGATCAAGATTTGCAATACTTTATCAAAATTGCTCATAACCTGAAAATGGCAACTTTAATAGAAGTACATAATTTAGAAGAACTAGATCGAGTTTTAGCTTTAGATGGTGTTTCTTTAATTGGCATTAATAATCGCAATTTAGAAGATTTTTCTGTTGATTTACAAACAACTTGTCAATTACTCACAGCTAGAGGTGAACAGTTACAAGCAAAAAACATTCTTGTAGTCAGCGAATCAGGATTGCATCACCCAGAGGATTTAAGTATAGTTAAAAAAGCAGGTGCATCCGCTGTACTGATTGGTGAATCCTTGGTAAGACAACCAGATCCTCAATTAGCAATAGCCAATCTCTTTGCTTAATTACAGTCTTAAATTCCATATAAGTAATTGGACAAAAATATTTACAGTCATTGCGAGCGAAGGGAAGCAATCACAACCCTGGCGATTGCTTCATTTCGATTCGTTCCATTCCCAATGACATTGTGTAATTAATTCTGTCTCACTACTTAAAACAAGGGTTACGAAAAAGGGAACAGGGAACAGAAAAAACTAAAGTTTCAGATTTTAAAGCCTAGTCAAGAATCAGTATTTCCATCTCATGTTTTTAAACATGAGTTTTTTTGTTACCTGTTGCTTCTTCCTCTAAAATTCTCATTTTTCCCGGCTATCTCTTTCTGAATAACTGCAATTATTTATTTCTTGTGTAAGAATTAATTTGGGGTTAACAAAACTTTAAATAAGTAAAAAATTAAACATCCCTAAGTTTCAACTTCATAATAAACTACATGGAGCCAATTCCTTTACCTTCTCCTATCCATTACGAACTTATACTTCAAATTTTAGAAAGACAAACCATGACTTCTCTAGGTCAAAACGAAGACCTACGCAATCAAGTTAACCAACTAATTATTACCCTGCGAAAAGCTGCATCCCAACAAAAGCGACTAGAAGAAAGTTTTCAATCGTCCTCTCTGATCATTGATCACCGTTGGTCTATTAACCATTTTGGTGATAAAGTAGATTGCTCATGATGAATGTCTATTTCCATTTAGACAAAACTCAGCCCTGCAAAAGTGGGGCTGATTAATACAGTTTTAAACTGGCATTCCTACGAAAAATTTGAGTAGGTTTTTTTGTGTTTTTATCCCCTAGAGGGGTTAATTTGTATTGTATTGAAATTTTCAACTAGGACACAAACATGGACGATAAATTGATGCTGATGATTCCTGGTCCTACCCCAGTTCCAGAAGCAGCTTTACTAGCATTAGCTAAACACCCTATTGGTCACCGCAGTGGTGAATTTAGTAGCATGATGGCAGAGGTGACAGAAAACCTCAAATGGCTACATCAAACCAGCAGTGATGTATTGATGCTAAATGTCAGTGGAACTGGGGCTGTAGAAGCGGGAATGATTAATTTTCTTTCTCCAGGCGATCGCATTTTAGTCGGTTCTAATGGTAAATTCGGTGAACGTTGGGTAGAAGTTGGTCAAGCCTTTGGCTTAAATGTAGAAGCAATCACCGCAGAATGGGGACAACCCTTAGACCCAGCCCAATTTGCAGCCAAACTGCAAACTGATACCAACAAAGAAATTAAAGCCGTCATTATCACCCACAGCGAAACCTCAACAGGTGTCATTAATGATCTAGAAGCCATCAACCGCCACGTTAAAGAACATGGAGAGGCTTTAATTATTGTTGATGCTGTCACCAGTTTAGGGGCTTACAACGTCCCTGTAGATGCTTGGGGTTTAGACGTAGTTGCTTCTGGTTCACAAAAAGGTTACATGATTCCTCCCGGTTTAGGATTTGTCTCCGTCAGTCCTAAAGCCTGGGAAGCCTACAAAACCGCAAAATTGCCTAAGTATTATTTAGACTTAGGGAAATATCGTAAAGCCACCGCTAAAAATACCACTCCCTTTACCCCTCCCGTCAACTTAATGGTGGCACTACATACCACCTTAGGCATGATGAAAAAAGAAGGATTAGAATCCATCTTTACCCGTCATGAACGCCAAAAAAATGCTACTCGTGCAGCAATAAAAGCATTAAATTTATCACTGTTTGCCGCAGATGAATGTGCCAGTCCTGCCATTACCGCTGTAGCTACTCCAGGCATCGAAACCGATAAAATTCGTTCTTTAATGAAAAAACGGTTTGATATTGCTTTAGCAGGTGGACAAGACCACTTAAGTAATAAAATTTTCCGCATAGGTCACTTAGGTTTTGTGAGCGATCGAGACATTCTGAGTTGTATCGCTTCCCTAGAAGTTGTCCTTCCACAAGTTGGTCATGAAAACTTCACCCCCGGTGCTGGTATAGCAGCAGCAGCAAAAGTTTTTGCCCAATAGTTAGTGGGTAATGGGTAATGGGTAATGGGTAATGGGTAATGGGTAATGGGTAATGGGTAATGGGTAATGGGTAATGGGTAAATTCTGCCCCTAGTCCCTGCCCCATGCCTCTTCCCTACGCTGTTTCTAGCCAATCATAAATTTGTTCCAACTGTTCTAGCGTAATTAACCCATATTGCCAAAGAGTCATAGTTAAAGAACCAGGATCTTGATCACGGTTACGTAATGCGACAGCGAGGGAAGCAGCGGAAATTGCCAAATCTTCCTGGAGAAAATTAATTAGCCGAGAATATCTTGATGGTGTCATTTGTATCTCACCTCCTTGAGTAGAATTGATGATCATAGGTTGTTTATCTAATTTTGTGGGTATTGTATAGCCAGTATTTTATGTGTCACCTTGCTATGAGTAGATTGGAGATCCAAGGTTGTATAAAAAAAGTATATTTTTTTCTAAATAACCCTTTTGTAAAGCATTAATCTATCTGGATCTACTACTAGACCAAGGTAATTAAAATCACGAAGCAATTTCTACTACAGTGATTTGTGTATCCCATCAGGATGATATTTAGGTAATACTTCAACCATGATGTTAGTGGTGACACTAACATCCTCTAGTAGTCTGTCAACCCGAAAATGATCGGTAAAGGCAAGCAGGGGGAGAAGAGAGGCACCGGGGGCAGGGGAGGGAAGAACAGAAGTTTTTTCCGATCATTATTCGTCAAAATAAATTTGACGAACTTCTAGTTTTTTGTTTTGATTTAAGTAACAAAGATTTTATAGTTTATACTCACCTATTGGCGACTATTTACACTTGCGCCAAAAGGGAGATTTTCGTTACTTAATTTTAAAGTCGTGATCTTAACTGGAAAAACTAAAATCTGATGTTATTCAGGCTACTGATAAATATTAACCTCTTTACTACTATTTATGCCAGGTTTGGTAGTATTTTTTCAAAAAAATAATTTTGTACCAGATAAAAATTCAGCATAAAGACTTATGCTATTTTTACATAGAATTGTTGCTATAGCAGAAGTCAGAAGTTAAAAGTTAAAAGTCTCTTGTGGTATGGCTTTTACCAGAGATTTTGTATCTTATTCAAGTGCATAGAGCTATAGTCAATCTTGATTCTGTTTATCGAATAGCGCCAGGAGATAGGAAATCTATTTTGATCTGATCTCCCTTCTTTAAACCCAATTCTTTGGCTCGTTCTGACCTAAGTTCAATTACTTGATCTATCAGGACATTAGGACCGTAGGTGGGGCAAGGTTCTATGTCACAAGGAGGAGCAGATGTTTGGATGTACTGAACCACACCTTGCCGGAGAAATACCATATCTAACGCAACGGGTACATTCTTCATCCAAAATTGTACTGGTTGTGCGTTCGGAAAAAGAAACAGCATTCCTCCGTTATCTGGTAAAGCCTTTCTATACATCAAACCCATCTGTTGTTGTTGCTGTGTTCTTGCTACTTCTAACTGAATTTTTATATTTCGAGGCAGAGTAGCTTCAGCCGAAATTGGCAAATTTTGACCGGCATTTACTGATGTTTGGGTTGATGATTCTGATGTCACGGCTGGAGATTCAGCTGTGGTTGGTGATGAACAGCCCATTAGCAGGATACTAAGTAATATTGAACACAAACTAAGCCAAGAAATCATAAGTTGTATAGGGGGTGGGGGGGTGGGGGAGTGGGGGAGTGGGGGGAGTGGGGGGAGTGGGGGGAGTGGGGGAGGTAGGGGGAGTGGGGGAGTGGGGGGGTAGGGGGGGTAGGGGGGGTAGGGGAGAAATCTATCTTTACTCTTTACTCTTGCCTATTGCCTATTGCCTATTGCCTATTGCCTATTGCCTATTGCCTATTAAATTATTTACTGCAATTTAGATCGTGACCATCTTACTTAATTTCTGCAAAATTGCCCACAAATTTAGATATTATTTCTGATTTTATGGATTTTAGCTTAAACAGTAGAAGCCCCACGTCTCAATCTTAGGAGCGTGGGGAACGCGCGCGAGTGAGGAATTGACCAACAGGCGAAATTGAACGCAGTTTAATCAGGATTGTTGGTCAATGACGAATCAACATTTTCTAATTCTTCTAATTTATGATAAAATTAAATCAAATAGGTATAGTTCAATTAAATGCTGAAAAGCAGCCTAAGTAGGTTGGCGTGAAAAATTGTCATTATGGCAAGGCAAAAGGCAAGAGGCAAGAGTGAAGAGGTTTTGGGCGATTTTACGTTTCTTTACACAGTTTGGTTTTATTGTGTTCACCTACTTATTTAAATAGAAGCCAGTTTTTTAAACAAAAAAACCGTGGGTCGCACGGTCTTAAAGCTCAGTTAATGTCTTCAAAGAAGAGTTACTGAGAAGTCTACGCTCACCTGTTCGCGCAAGCGTGCCGCAAGGCATAAGGAAGTGTTTGGAGTATGTCACGAGTCTCTGAGTACATAACCTACACCGCGGATAGTTTGAATTAGGCGTTTTTGACCTTCTTCTTCAATTTTGAGTCGGAGGTAACGAATATATACTTCAATGACATTGGACTCACCCATAAAGTCGTAACCCCAAACATTTTCTAAAATCTGTTCACGGGTTAATACTTCACGGGGATGTTCCATTAAGAACTTTAAGAGTTCAAATTCTTTCATGGTTAAGTCAATGACCTTACTGTTGTAAATAGCCCGGCGGGTTCCTATATCCAAAATCAAATCACCAAAGCGTAATTGTTCGGTGGTATCAACATCTGGTTTGAGATAGAGACGAATCAGCTTTAAAAAATCTTCCGAACGGTAAGGTTTGAGGATGTAATCATCAGCACCCGCATCTAAACAAGCTATGCGATCATCTACGGTGTCTCTAGCCATCAAAACCAGTATCGGAGAACGATTACCAATATTTCTGAGATTTTTACATAAAGATAGTCCTGATTCACCGACAAGCATTCGGTCTACAACAATTAAAGCAGGTTGGCGATGGGTTTGATTGCTGGAAGCACCGCTACAGTATTTTAATCCATTGACTGCATCATGAGTCACAATGGCATCATAGCCAGCTTCTTGCAAATCACCAGCCAATTGATTAGCTAAAGTTTCATCTGGTTCAACCACCAAAACAAAAACAGCGGGATTGTGGGTAGCTATCATAGCAGTTAGGCTAAAAAGAAAACAAATTGGGATTGGTAATTGAAAAAAACCATCTCCCATGAGTTATAACCTATTACCGTGCTACTGATATTGAAAACAATCCTAATTCAAGTTACTAATTTTCTAGTCCCATTACACTCAAAATAATACCAAACTACCTTTTTACCCCGGACGGGTCGTCATAGTTTTACCATATAAAATCAAACTAAACTCGCCCATAGAAACTAACTAATTGATACATTAGGTAGGTGAACACAATAAAACCAATCTGTGTAAAGAAAAGTAAAATCGCCCAAACCCTCTTGCCTTTTTACTCTCTGCGCCTCTGCGCCTCTGCGTGAGGTAAAATTATATTCTGCTGAATCAATTTTTTTTAGCTTAACCGATAAGTATGGAAATCAAATGGGATTATCCATGTACACAGATAACCGTTCTATAAAACTTACCCAAAATTACCAAAATCTAGACACATCTGGACAGCGATAATTTTGGTGTTTACTTTCTGCTTCATCGTGGTCTTAGAATGACTTCTAAGAGGTTTTTCCACTCGACAGACAATCTCGGTAGAACTTACCGTTTCTGACCGTAGTTCCTAAAAGGAACCGCTACGCTACAGGGATAAAAATATCCGCAAACCATCGGTCAATGTTCCGCGCTGCATTTAAGTCCCTATCGGCTTTATAGCCACAATCAGGACAAACATAAACGCGGTTTTTTAATGGCATTTTATGACGATGATTCCCACAGTTAGAGCATATTTGAGAACTGGGGAAGAACCTATCCACAAGGATTAATTCACTCCCGAACTTCTCGGTTTTATACTCTAACTGTCGTTTGAACTCATACAATCGTACCCAACCGATTGACGGTAATTTAATTCTTTTACCATCGTTTTTAATTAACGGTTTCGCCTTAGTCCCTGACTCTAAATAAAAAGAATCGTGCTGTCCTTTTTTCTTGAATCGGGGTTGTTTCGATGTTTTGGAAAAACACCTATCCCATGCTTGGCGTAAGTCAGTTAACGCCTTTTGTGGGACATTTTTGTTAACTTCGTAATACCAAGCGTGTTCAGATTTAACCTCGGCGACTAACTTTTTATGCAAGTCAATCGCTGATGGTAATTTAAGTTTTTCGCCTTCTTTGCGAGTAGCTAAAATATCTATAACTTGAGCATTTGCCCAGTTATAGGCGTGTCTAGCTACTCCAGAAGCCTTGCGAAAAGCTGTAATCTGTCGGTTATTTGGAATTAGTGCAGTTTTGAATGATAAAAGCATTGATTCGACCTTTCAATGTTATATTGTAGTAAGTATACCAACGATTAAGGTTAATGTCAATGAGATTTGAGAAAAATAATAAACTTGGTGCTAAAAAAATCCTCAAAGCTGAGTTAGACGCTCAACCAATTTGTTTTAAAGGTCGGAAAGGGCAAAGGGAGAAAATTAAAACCGTCCCTGACTGGCCGCAACGGTTAAGGGATTTTGTTGATCAACTTATTGAAGACTTAGACAAACAGTAAGATAAGGATAGTTATGGGTAGAAATTATTTAGCTGTTTCTACCCCTTATTATACCCTACCAGAAACTTTTATGAATTTGCTCTTTATTACTTACCTAAACCATCATATCTGTTTGGGTCTTTTTTCTCTTTTTTGTCCTTGGGATCTTTCTTAGGCTTTTTAACTTCTTTATTACCTTTTTTTTCCTTAGACATCAGTATTACCCAACTAAGTTTACCCGTCAAAACTGCCACATTCTGCTATTAGTAAATCAGGGCGTAGCTTACCTGGTATCCTTTAAAAACAGGAAGGGAAGCATTGCACATTTACGCTACTAATTACTATGATACATTGTTATTTGATTTTGTTATGAATTTGATTAACCACGACACAAAACTTTAGATACCTTGTCACTATATCTAATTGAGATTCTAATTTAGAGATTCAATTTTGCTGCCTTAATTCATTATATCAGTCAATACCTTGTCCATTTTCTGTAGGTTGGGTTAAGCGACAGCGCAACCCAACGCATTTGTTGGGTTTCATGCTTCAACCCAACCTACAAATCAAGGCTTTTTTTAATTTGGACAAGGTATTGATCAGTATAATCATATTTTATAACTCATTAGGTAATAATTAAATGACTACACCCGTAGATATTCTCATTCTTTCCAATGGACCTGGGGAGGTGACAACCTGGGTACGTCCTGTTGTTAAAGCATTGAGGGAAGAATTAGGACATGATGTTTCTCAACTGAGAATTTCTGTAATATTGTCACCTTGTCCCCATGCTAGTGGTAAAGAAACTGATATAGCGCTGGGTTATCCAGAGGTTGATAGAGTTCAAGCACCTGAATATTTTTGGCAATTTTTACTGTGGGGAAAAACCGCGCAAAATTGGGAATGGAGAAATCAAGGTGTAGTCATATTTTTAGGTGGTGATCAAATTTTTCCGGTGATTATTGGTAAAAAATTAGGATATAAAACTCTAGTTTATGCGGAATGGGAAGCGCGTTGGCACAATTTTATAGATAAATTTGCCATTATGAAAGCTCAAGTTGCGAAAAATGTCTCTGCTAAATATGCTGATAAATTCACTGTTGTTGGTGATTTGATGTTAGAAGCAGCAAAGAATGAAATCACACCTAAAGTTGCAAATCCTCAATCTAAAGTTGAACTAATTGGAATTTTACCGGGGTCAAAATCTGCAAAATTAACCCAAGGTGTACCTTTAATGTTAGCTATTGCTGAATATATTTATCGTCAAAACCCGAAAACGAAGTTTTTTATTCCCGTTGCACCAACTTTAGATTTACCAACTTTAGCTAATTTTGCTAATCCTGAAACTAATTCATTTACAAAAGCGTTTGGTTTTCAAGGTGCATCTTTATCTGGTAATTTTCTTGCAACTACTACTGGATTAATCGTGGAATTAAAACAAGAAAATCCAGTTTATGATTTATTATCCCAATGTTCTATTTGTTTAACTACAGTTGGTGCAAATACCGCAGAATTAGGTGCTTTAGCTGTACCGATGATTGTCCTATTACCAACTCAACAATTAGATGCAATGCGTTCTTGGGATGGTTTACCAGGAGTATTGGCAAATTTACCGGGAGTAGGTTCTGGTTTTGCTAAATTAATTAATTGGTGGGTGTTGAGACGTAAGGGTTTATTTGCTTGGCCAAATATTTGGGCGCAAGCAGAAATTGTCCCGGAATTAATAGGTAAATTGCAACCTGAAGAAGTGGGAGAAATGGTTTTAGATTTGTTAGCAAATCCAGAGAAATTAGAGGCTATACGGGATAAATTACGCAGTGTCAGAGGTGAAGGTGGGGCTGCACAGAAGTTGGCTATTTTGGTGAAAGAGGAGTTATTATAGATTTAGATAAAATTGGAATTTTGAAAATATGAAAGCACCTGATAGTATTGTTCAACTGGTTGAACATTTTCACTCTTCGATAGAATTGTATTGGGCGGGGGGAATTAATGAAACACAAACCAGAATTGAATTTATTAATCCTTTGTTTGCTGCTTTAGGATGGGATATTGGCAATGAACGACAAATTTCTGATATTTATAAAGATGTTGTTCATGAAGATTCTTTAAAAATTAGTGATGCAAATAAAGCCAAAGCACCTGATTATAGTTTTCGGGTTGGTGGAGTCAGAAAGTTTTTTGTGGAGGCGAAAAAACTCGCTGTTAATGTGGGTCAAAATATGAGTGCAGCTTTTCAAGTGAGACGTTATGGCTGGTCTGCAAAGTTAGCTTTAAGTATTTTAACAGATTTTGAAGAATTTGCAGTTTATGACTGTCGAATTATGCCCAATAAAAATGATTCAGCATCAGTGGCTAGAATCAAACATTTTAATTATACAGAATATATTGATAAATGGGCAGAGATTTATAATCTTTTTTCTAAGGAAGCTGTGTTAAATGGTTCTTTAGAAAGGTTTGCAGAAACTAAAGTTAAGGCTGGGATTACTGTTGATCAAAAATTTCTCCAAGAAATTGAAGTTTGGCGAGAAAATTTAGCTGCTAATATTGTTTGGCGCAATCCGCAAATTCCACAAAGAGAGTTAAATTTTGCTGTGCAAATGACAATTAATAGAATTGTCTTTTTACGCATTTGTGAAGATAGGGGAATTGAACCTTATCAACAGTTATATAATTTATTAAAGTTTGAAAATTTTTATCAAGAGTTAGGGCGGTTATTTATTAATGCAGATTATCGCTATAATTCTGGTTTATTCCATTTTCAAGATGAAAAAGGACGAGAAAATTCTGATGATTTTACTTTGAATTTAACTATAGATGATTCTATTTTAACCTTAATTATTAGAAAACTTTATCCTCCCGAAAGTCCCTATGAGTTTTCTGTGATTCCTGTGGAAATTTTGGGACAAGTGTATGAACAATTTTTAGGGAAAGTCATTCAAATATCTGCAAGTCGTCAAGCAGTTATTGAAGATAAACCGGAAGTAAGAAAGGCTGGAGGTGTTTATTATACTCCTAGTTATATTGTTGATTATATTATTAAACAAACTATTGGTAAGGTTTTAGAAAATAAGAAACCAGAAAAAATTCAAGATATGACAATTCTTGATCCTGCTTGTGGTTCTGGTTCTTTTTTAATTGTGGCTTATCAATTTATCTTAGATTGGTATTTAGAACAATATCTGCAAAATCCCAAGAAATACAAAAATAAATTCTATCAAATTTCGGATCATCAATGGCATTTAACTGCAAGTGAAAGAAAGCAAATTTTATTAACTCACATTTATGGTGTTGATATTGATCAACAAGCGGTGGAAACAACTAAGTTATCTTTGTTATTGAAGGTATTGGAGGGAGAATCAGGAGAAACAATTACCAGACAATTACAGTTATTCAAGGAAAGGGCTTTACCTGATTTAGATCATAATATTCAATGTGGTAATACCTTGATAGATGGAGATTTTTATCAACATACTCAATTAAATTATTTGGACGAAGATACGGCTTATAGGGTTAATATTTTTGACTGGGAATCGGCTTTTTCTGCTATTATGAAACGAGGTGGTTTTGATGTAGTTATTGGTAATCCTCCCTATATTAGAATTCAAGCTTTAAAAGAATGGGCTGCTTTGGAGGTTGAATTTTATAAACAACAGTATATTTCTGCTAGTAAGGGGAATTATGATATTTATGTTATTTTTGTGGAAAAGGGATTGGAGTTATTAAGAAAAGATGGCTATTTAGGTTTTATTTTACCTCATAAGTTTTTTAATGCTCAATATGGAGAGTCTATCAGGAAGTTAATTTCTGAGGGTAAATATCTGAATAAAATAGTGCATTTTGGAGATCAACAAGTTTTTCCCAAGGTTTCAACTTATACTTGTTTGTTTTTCTTATCTAAAACAAAAAAATCAGAATTAACCTTTATTCAAGTTAAGGATTTATTTCAATGGATTGTTGATGGTAGTACGGAAGAAACATTGATAATTAATGAATCTATTACAGATGGAAAATGGGATTTTGGTAAAATTAAAAATTCTGTAGTTTTTGATAAATTTAAAACCTCTAGATTTGTTAAGTTAAGTGAAATAAAAAATAATATTTCTCAAGGTATCAGAACCAGTGCTAATAAAATATATGTTTTAGATTTGATTTCTCAGGAGGATAATTTATTGCAAGTATATTCTAAAGCTTTAGATAGAATATTCACAATTGAATCTAATTTAACTTCTCTGTTTTTACAAGGTAAGGAAATAAAACCATATCAAATTTTATATTCTGGAAAGTTACTAATTGTTCCTTATGAGTTAATTAATGGAAACGTTCAGCTTATTAATGAGGATAAAATGCGTACTCAATTCCCTTTAACTTTTGATTATCTCATGCAAAATAAACCATTTTTGGAAAATAGAGAAAAAGGAAAAATGTTCGGTTCGAGTTGGTATGCTTATATTTATCCCAAAAATATTGAATTTATGAAAAGTCCTAAAATATTAGTTCCTGATATTGCAAATCGAGCTTGTTTTGCTTGGGACGATAAAGGAGATTATGCTTTTACTAGTGGCTATGGAATTACGCTTAAGAGTAACGTGGAAGAATCAATTAAATATATTTTAGGATTACTTAATAGTAAATTATTGGATTTTTATCTCAAAAATATTAGTACAACAATGCGAGGAGGCTTTTTTCGTTATTTTACTCAGTTTATTGAACAATTACCAATTCGATTGATTGATTTTTCTAGTCCAAAAGAAAAAAAGATTCATAATCAAATAGTTAAACTGGTTGAACAAATGCTTTATCTTCATCAACAACTCAATAAAGCAAATACACCCCCATCTAAACGAATGATTCAGCAACAAATACAAGCTACTGATAGACAAATCAATCAATTAGTTTATGAACTGTATGAATTAACTGATGCGGAAATAACTATGATTGAAGGTACGTAAATTTACTCTTCCCCTTGTCCGCGTCCTAATTCATAGACACCAGCACCAATACAAGTAAGTATACCCATACTAATTCCCCAGCTATTACCTAAACTGATATTCAGAAGCCAGTTAGATAAACTACCAAATATCAAAAATGGGAAAATGCTAAATAGTGAAGCATAAAAAGAATTTTGTGATTCTCTGGCTTTGCGAGTCTTTTCAAATTCTGATTGACTGGTATAGAGGAACCGTTCAGCAAAATTAAACCAGCGGTTGAGTTGTGTCGTTATCCATTCTCTGGTTTGGGAAAAACTCACATATAACGCTAAAGCCCATAGACAAGCTCCAGCGATCGCAACTGTATCTAACTCAAAGCGAAAAGGCAATATATCAAACATGGCATCGGTTAACTCTCCAATTGCCTATTTTAGCTTTTATCTGCCCCTAAATCCCACTATGGTGAGATTTTTATGGACAATTGAACGCAGATAAATACAGATTGATATTTTTATTAATCAGAAAAAAGTAGAGACGTTCCATGGAACGTCTCTACAAGGATTTTCTGGCGTTGCTGATTAATGGTATGAATTTTAGTCTCACGCAAAGGTAGGAGTTTCAAAGGTTCAATTGAATTTCATCCCTCAATGCAGCAACGCCGATTTTTGAACCTCAACTAATAAGTTACGGCCACTGGCTCATTGGTTACTTTAATGGCTGTATTATCAGCTACAATGGTGCGGAAAACATCACCTTCAACGGTTTCTTGTTCTATCAACAAGTCAACTACCCGTTCCAAAATTAACCGGTTTTCTTGAATGATTTCTTTAGCTTGAATATAACAGCGGTTAACAATCTCCCGGACTGCGTGATCAATTTTCGCTGCAATGTCTTCAGAATATTCAGATTTATTCATCCAGTCTCGTCCTAAAAATACATCGTTGTTTTGATTTTCTAAGGAAACTGGACCTAAATCGGACATTCCGAATTTCGTTACCATTTGTCGTGCCATACTGGTAACTTGTTGCAAGTCATTTCCTGCACCTGTGGTAACTTCCGCTTTCCCAAACACGATTTCTTCCGCCGCGCGACCACCTAAAGTTGCGGCAATGCGGGCTAAAATTTGGGAACGGGAAATTAAACCCTGTTCTTCATTGGGAGTAAACCAAGTTAACCCCAGTGCTTGTCCTCTGGGAATGAGTGTAACTTTTTGTACAGGATCATGACCTTTAACTAATGTTCCTACTAAAGCGTGTCCAACTTCGTGATAAGCAATTAGACGTTTGTTTTTGCTGTCTACTAAAGCAGTTCCTTCCATACCTGCGACTACTCTATCTATGGCGTTATCAATTTCTAAGTCGGTAACGGCTTCTTTGCGTCTTCTGGCGGTGAGAATGGCGGCTTCGTTGAGTAAATTGGCTAAATCTGCACCGGTAAAGCCAGGGGTGCGGCGAGCGATCGCTTCTAAAGATACACTAGGATCAATCTTCTTATTCTGAGCGTGGACTGTCAAAATTTCCTGTCTTCCCTTCAAATCGGGGACATCCACAATTACCTGTCTATCAAAGCGTCCTGGGCGTAATAGAGCCGAATCAAGGACATCTGGACGGTTGGTAGCCGCAATAATAATAATCCCCGTATTCCCTTCAAACCCATCCATTTCCGTTAATAGTTGGTTAAGGGTTTGTTCCCGTTCATCATTTCCACCCCCAATACCTGCACCCCGTTGTCTACCTACCGCATCAATTTCATCAATGAATATTAAACAAGGGGCATTTTCTTTAGCTTTTTTGAATAAATCTCTGACACGGGAAGCACCGACACCGACGAACATTTCCACAAATTCCGAACCAGACATACTGAAAAATGGGACACCTGCTTCTCCCGCAATGGCTTTGGCGAGTAAGGTTTTTCCTGTTCCTGGTGGTCCAATTAATAGGACACCTTTGGGAATTTTTGCCCCTACTGCTGTAAATTTTTCTGGAAGTTTGAGAAAAGTGACAACTTCTTCCAATTCTTCTTTGGCTTCCTTGACTCCCGCCACATCATTAAATTTTACGCCTGTTTTCGCTTCCATTTGAAACCGTGCGCGAGATTTACCAAAACTCATGGCTTGGTTAGAAGCATTTGCAGAACGCCGCAGGAATAATAACATCAGAGCCACTAGGGGCAAAATCCACATGAGATTAATTAATAAGCCAACAGCGGCTCGGTTTCCAGCGGAGGAAACTTCGCCAAAATCAACTTTTTTTTCTCTAAGTTTATTAATTAATTCCGCATTTTGATCTAGAAGACGTACTTGTAAAGGCAGACTATCGCGTTTTTGTCCCACTAAATAAACTCTAGCTGTTTGTTCAGCTTGATCTAACTCTACTTTTTTTACTTCTCCTTTACTGGCTTTTTGAATTAATTCACCATAGGTTAAGGAATTTCGCTGGGTTTTTTGTTGCGCTAAGACGGGATTACCACCAATCATACCGGGCAATGTCATCAACCCGGCGGCTATGACTCCTGCTAAAACGTGACGCGGAGATGAACCTAGTAACTGCTGTTTTATCAAAGCTTTTTTGTGCAAATTTTTCATAATAGTTAGTTACCCTTTATGGCTTTTTTGGGCGGAAATTGTCAAGTCTAGAAATTATAGTTTTCTTCTAATAGTTTAACTGTCAGACTCGATTATTAACAGGTGACAAGGGGAGAAGATGAAAGTCTTTAAGATAACTGATGTCCTGGGGAATTGGGGATTTTTCATGAGCGATTCCCCGCGCTATCTCTATTCCTATGGCTCCTGCGTCGCCACGCAAGCTATCGGAACGCGAACGCGATCGCCCAACTCCATGTAAAATAAATATTCCAGTCTGTATTTTTTCAACATCATGGGCAGCACTTTTGGTCATCTTTTCCGTATTACTACTTTTGGCGAATCTCACGGCGGCGGTGTGGGGGTGATCATTGATGGTTGTCCCCCACAACTGGAAATTTCCGCCGAGGAAATTCAATTTGAGTTAGATAGAAGACGACCGGGACAAAGTAAAATTACCACTCCTCGCAAAGAAGCTGACACCTGTGAGATTCTATCTGGGGTGTTTGAGGGAAAAACTCTGGGAACACCCATTGCCATTTTGGTCAGAAATAAAAATACTCGTCCCGAAGATTATGATGAGATGGCGCAGAAATATCGCCCTTCCCATGCAGATGCTACCTATGATGCTAAGTATGGCTTGAGAAATTGGCAAGGTGGTGGCAGATCCTCCGCCCGTGAGACAATAGGTAGAGTTGCTGCTGGTGCGATCGCTAAAAAGATTTTACATCAAGTTGCAGGTGTAGAGGTAATCGCCTATGTCAAGCGAATTAAAGATTTAGAAGGGGTTGTTGATACCAATACTGTGACTTTAGCAGATGTCGAAAGCAATATCGTCCGCTGTCCAGATGGCGAAATTGCCAACACCATGATTTCCTTAATCGAACAAACTGGTAAAGATGGTAATTCCATCGGTGGTGTCGTTGAATGTGTGGTGCGGAATGTTCCCAAGGGTTTAGGCGAACCAGTTTTTGATAAATTAGAAGCAGATTTAGCAAAGGCGGTAATGTCATTACCCGCAAGTAAAGGTTTTGAAATCGGTTCTGGTTTTGATGGAACTTTATTAACGGGTTTTGAACATAACGACGAATTTTATATTGATGAACATGGGGAAATTCGCACAGTAACTAACCGTTCAGGCGGAATTCAAGGGGGAATTTCCAACGGTGAAAACATTATTATCCGCGTGGCTTTTAAACCAACAGCTACGATTAGAAAGGAACAAAAAACCGTAACGAAGGAAGGGGAAGAAACGGTTTTAGCAGGAAAAGGAAGACATGATCCTTGTGTTTTACCCCGTGCTGTACCAATGGTTGATGCGATGGTGGCTTTAGTTCTATGTGATCATCTATTAAGGCATTATGGACAGTGTAAGGTATTGTAATCATACTTAATCAAGTGGAACTGCATCAACACTTATTATGAATACCGAATATGAACCAAAACCACAATGATCTGCATGAAGGAAAATCCGTCGTTTCAGGCTTTTGGCGATTAACTTCTGATCAATAGCGATCGCGGAGCGTTAAAAATCTTGTTGAAAAATTGGGTTTAGTTACTCCCGGTTCGCCTATTTTAAATTGAGTTAGAAAAAACCTGAACGATTTAATAGGGGTTTTAGCCTGTAATTCAAATGTACTATGACGTAGGCGATAGCGAAGCGCTGCTGCAAGCAGTTCGCATAAAAATAGAGTTTTTAGCACCGAGGGTAGTTCAAGCTAAATTTCGGGAAATCGCTAAAACCATTACTAAACCTAGATTTTCTATTTTTTTGGCAATTTCTCGAACTCCAAAAAAAATGAGCGAACCGGGAGTTAGTTAGTTAAAGTAAGCCAAATTTTGTGGGATGGGCATCCTGCCTGTCCTTGATGATTAGCGGGCTTTTCGTCTCGCACCACAAGAAATTTTTGGGTATTTTTTTACAGCAATTTCCAATCATATAAGGTACATCTTAGCCCCCTCATCGCTTGCGGGGAGGGGGTTGGGGGTGGGGTTCTTGTTCCGGGTTTGATGACAATTTGCTGTAAATTTATTGACAAAATAAACCAAGAAGTTAGTATCAACAACGCCAGAGAATGGAAGTTAGTATCGTTAGTATCAACAACGCCAGAGAATGAATTCTCTGTCTCATAGCTGAAGTCGGTTGAAACCGACTAAAATTCCGGTTGTTAGTTATACGTCGTAAGCTGACAATATAAAATCCATAAAATCCCTGGTTTCATCCTGTTCATCCTTTAATCGGTGGATATCCTGATTCTGACAAAAAAATTTTCTCGCTATGCGAGAGGGATAAGACAAGAAAAGAGCAAGAGGGCAAAAGCGCATAGTGTTATTAAGTCCTCGCCGCACCACTACATACAACCCGAAAACCAATAAAGTCGTAGTCGAGGTCGTAGCCGTTGCGATAAGCAGAACGGCAATGCTCAGGATAGTTGAGCCACGAACCACCGCGCAGCAGTTTTCTATCACTACTCTCTTCGCTGCTTAACCATGCGCTACCATCTGTAGGCGCACCTTCATAGTCACTATGCCAATCATCTTGACACCATTCCCAGACGTTGCCGTGCATATCGTATAATCCAAAGTTATTAGCTACTCCAAAACTCCCTACTGCTGTTGTTTCTTCTCTGTAAACTCCTTTAGGTCTTGAACCATAAGAGCCTGACCATTTATATTCTTCATTATCCGTACCCTGATAATTTGCTAAATTCGTTGTAATCATCTCTCCAAAGTGAAATGGTGTGGTAGTCCCCGCTCGACAGGCATATTCCCATTCTGCTTCACTGGGTAAACGGTAGGTTCTACCTGTATATTGTGAAAGGCGATCGCAAAACTCAACCGCATCTTCCCAAGAAACTTGTTCAACGGGACGATTATCACCTTTAAAGTTAGATGGGTCTGGGTTTAGTTCTTTGTTCACTTGGGGTAACTGAGCCACAAATCGCCATTGTGCTTGGGTGACTTGATATTTACCCATAAAGAAGGGTTGGACTGTGACAGAATGTTGGGGACTTTCATTTTTTTTGTGTTCCAATTCTTCTGGAGGAGAACCCATGATAAAAGTACCACCGGGGATTAACATCATTTCTAGTTGAGTATCGTTAGCTAAGTCTTGAGTAAAACCTGTGGCTTGTGCTGAATAACGATCAATAGCAGACCATTTATTAATAAGAGATTTAAGATTTGATTTGGTAACTTTTTCACCAATTATTTGTGTTAAGACTTTCCATAATGGTTTAGCAATACTATTGCTAAGTTGCTGCTCTGATTTTGGGCAATTTGCTAATTCTCTAATTTGGTTATAAATTTGTTTATAGGTTAAATTTTCTAATGCACCATTTAATAATTGCTTTTCAATATCTGTTAAATATTTTCCTATTTTGTTAAATACTGCTTCGTTAATTTGTTCTAGAGTATTGTTACTATTAGATTGACTAGATTGATTAGCTTTTATAACTGCAACTTGAAAATCAAAAGTTTGTGGGTTAATAGAATCATCTATCAGAATGATGGTTTTAACTTTAAATGTAAATTCTTGTGTAGGAGGAGGATAAACAGCTTCAAATCTACCTCTAAAATCTATTCTGCCTTTATTGCGATATTGTAACCATCCTTCAAATAACTTACCTGTTTGATGCTGTTCCCAAAAATAATTATCTTCACTATTTATTTTAAAAATAATACTGGCAGCACTTTCATTATCATCAAAAGTCCAAGAAAGTGTTTGTTCTTTTACTGTTAAATTTTGAATTGTTACGACATCTAACTGAGAACCAAACTGGACTTCACCTTGTGGAGAAATTAATAAATATCGAGTAATTAATAAACCTTCTAGTTGTTCTTGCCAAGTACCATTTTCTTTAACTGCCCAAATATAGTTTCCAGCAAATTCTTGAAAAAATGCTTGATTGTTATTATGATTTAGTAAAGAGTGTTCAATTTCATTAGCAAACAGAGCATGATCTCCTCCTAACCGTTTTAAAACTTTGGCAGTAATAGTAGCAAAATAATTAAAATTTAGGTTTTGAAGATTTTTTTCGTTTTTGAGTTTTTCTAATTCCTGTGGATTTTTAAGTAAAGCCTGAAATTCTTTGAGATTTTTTCCCAGTTGTTTAGCAATATATTCAGAAATTTCATTAATTATTTTCAGGGAAGTCATTCCCAAACTATCTTGAAGAAAAATATCTCTTATTTCTTCATCAATAAAGCGATATTCAACATAATCTGGATGGGTATCTGGTGTAATTACTTTCGTAGGTTTTAAAATTCCTCCTAAAAATACTTCAGCTATGACATGAACTATTTTTTCTGATTGAGGTAGGAAATTTTTTTGAATTAATCGGACTACAGGTAAATTAATTACAGGTGCAGATGCTAATAAACTGACTAAATTTCTGGCTAGGGGTGAAGAACTGATGCGAAATTGATATACTCGTTCTTCATTGGATAATGATATTTGAGGTATATCTTGTGTTTGTGGTTCTTGTTGTTTTTCTTGTTTAACTATGTCTGAAAAGGCAAAACCACCTGCACCAATAGTTCCTTTGCATATAACCATTTTACTCCAAGTTTCTATGGAATCTGGTGTGAGACTAAAAACAGGAACTTTAATAGATTTATCAAAATTAATATCATCCCAAATTAAAATTTCTTTAATAGATAAATTACGATTTGCAACTGTATAAGCTGAACTATTTAACTGTACCATTGCCCCTGAACTTAAGGCAGTTCTTAACCACATTCTTTCGGGTAACATTTGCACAATGGCGACAATATTATGTTTTCCCCAAATCTTTAATAGATTAAAAGCTGTGCCATTACGCCAAATTTCACTAACACAATCACTGACTATGAAGATAATTCTACGACCAGTAGGATCAATTAATTTTTGAGGAGAATATCTTTTTTCCGCTATTCCTTGTTTTAAATAAATCTTTCCTTGATTATCTTTAAAGATGCCAAAGATTTGAATATTCCTAAATATACCATAATGTTTTAAAATTTTTTGTAATTCTTTGATAATGCGTTGCCAAAAAATCATGGAATCACTTTTATCTATAACTAATAATAAATCAAATTTTAATTCTCTGCGTGGTTCAAGAATAGGAATACAAATACCGTTTAATTCAGCCATAAGTTCGACGGTGGCTTTTTCATTTAATAAGACTGCTTTACCATAGGCAATATATTGAATTAATGAACGTAATGCTTTAGCAATTTTCCGGGGATAGGGAAGGGAGGAAACATCAGGAATATTTATTGATAAACCACTATCAGGATAGTCATTTGATGGTTTAGGATAAATAGGAACTTGAGTTTCAATAGGAGGTGTTATTTGTGGAGATTTTTGGGTGTTGTTTGGGGTTTGTAGAGGTGTATTTTCAGGTTGATTATTTTTTGCATTATCATTATTAGGCTGTGGTGTTGTTTTTTCAACAGAAACATGAGTACAAGTTTGTTGTGCTAACCAGAGAATTTCGGCAATTTCTGTACCAGTTAGATTTAATTTTTTTTCTAATGTGGTGATGAATTGGTCAAATTGCCTACTCATGGTTTTAAAATCCTTTACTATTTATATTTTACATGCAAGATGCCTACTCATGGTTTTAGAATCCTTTATTTATTTATATTTTACAGGCAAGATGCCTACTCATGGTTTTAGAATCCTTTATTTATTTATATTTTACAGGCAAGATGCCTACTCATGGTTTTAGAATCCTTTATTTATTTATATTTTACAGGCAAGATGCCTGTACCACAAGAGATATTTTTATTGTTCATCAGTATCAGATAAAGATTTAAACAACAACTCTTGTAAATCTTCAGTAAAAGATTCAGGATTCAGGTTATTTCTCATATAAATAGCATTTAATAATTGATCTGTTGCCCTTTCTGTTGCTTCTTTGTTTCTAAAGTCTTCTATGAGTTTATCCGTTGCTTTTTTAGTTTCTTCATAACTATCACCATCAAAATGAGATGCAATGATATTTTTTAAATATTCTGGATCAGGATCAGGCATTCTTACCCGTAAACAGCGCCGAACAAATGCGGGAGGAAAGTCTCTTTCTCCATTACTGGTCATAATAATAATGGGAAATTCTGAACAATGTACTCTACCTGCTTTAATTGTAGCTTTATCTTCAATGCTTGCGTCTTCTGTACGAACTTTTACAGTTTTATTTGCTTCTATTGTAGATATTTTTGGCTGAGAAGTATCAGCCCAACGGACTAATTCAGGAATGGAAAATTTACCTTCTTCAAATAGATGTAATAAATCATTAGGTAAATTAATGTCACTTTTATCAATTTCATCAATTAATAAAACTCTAGGATAAAGAGATGGTAAAAATGCTGTACCTAATGGTCCCAATGTGATATAATTACCAATATCAAGAAGTTTTTTCTTTTCTGGATCTGTAATTAATTGATAATCTTGAAGTCGGGCGATCGCATCATAAGCATATAATCCATCTTGGAGGGTAGTACGGGAAGTAATAGGCCAACTTAATACAGTTCCTAATTTTAATTCATGAGCGATCGCATAAGCTAAAGAAGTTTTACCAGATCCAGGATTTCCTGTCACTAAAAGCGGTCTTCGCAACAATATAGCAGCATTAACCGCATCTAATACTGTGATTTTAGGATTGTCTTCACTATCATCATCATTTGCTGCGGTTGGTTGACTAGAAACGCGAAATCTTTTACCTTTTTCTCGACCCCTTTCATTTTCGGGAGAGTTAGCTAATTTTTGAATTTTTTGCCATTGATCATAAATTTTCTTTAATTCTTCTGAATTTTTAGTAATTTCTTCAATCTTTTTATTTTTATTTTCACTATCATCTAAATTTATTGCTTCTTTTAATTTATCTATACCTTCAATTTCTAAAAATTTTCGCCAAGGTGGTGGAGATTTCATTTTTTCCTTGATCATTTTTTTTTGGCTATCTATATCATGATCTTGTCCATCACCATAAAATAAATACCAGTCCTTGTTGTTTTGTGAGTTGTTTTCTGTTTGATGTTCAGTCATTGTTTTTGTCCTTGTGAATAGTTTTAATTTGTGATACCTAAATACCCCTTATGTGGTGTTCATGGACATATTGGGAGATGTTAATTGACTTATTTGTGTTGGTAATTTGTCATGATCAAATAATACTCCTAGTATTAACCTTTCTTCATATTCCCGATAATATTGTTGTCTAATACTCAAAAGTTGCTCATATATTTTATCAACTTTACAAAAATTATTATTGGATATATTAAAAATTTCTTGATAGACATCATCAATAGTCCTATTGTCTTCCTCAAGACTGCACCTAATCCATAAACACAAAGGAGTACCAGGGGAAATGTAATTTATATAGAATTTATCAGGTTTTAATTGTAAGTCATTTTTAGTAATAAGATGACAATATTCTTGAAGATTATTTATATCATTAGTATCAGCAATAATTTTTTTTAGTTTTTGAAATTTTGACTCTAATCTACCTTTAGAGGCTTGATCTGTAAACCTATTATAAGAGCGTACTGTGAAAGGATATAAATGACCAATTGGTTGATCAATTCCAGCTTCCTTAATTTTTTTGATACTAAAATCTTTAGTTAAAAGTTTATGAGGTAAAAATAATTCAATAATTGGTGTAGGAGTGAAAATATTTGGTTTTGATTTCAATTGATTGATAATTTCATTTATGGCAACAGAAATAATTTGATTTTCTGAATAACCTTGATCTATATTAGACAATGTAATAATTGTCTCACTATCAGGAGTATTCATTTTAGTATCATTATTTTCAAATTGTGCAACTTGAGATGTTATAATATATTTTTTATTCACTGTTGGATGAGGAGTAACAATAACAAAAATATAATTAACAATATTATTTGCATTTTGAATTGTTGTCTTAGGGGTCACCGTTACCTCACTTCGCAAAGATTTTACTAAATCAGCAAAGTGTTTACTGGATTTACAAAGTATCTCTAAAAAACTATCTATTAGTCCTTTTTTAATTAAATGATTAACTAAAGAACTATATCTAGCATTAACTGTATTCCCAGTAATTGCATCATAAGGATTTCCTTTCAGTTTACTTGTATGATTTTCACATATAGTTTTTAATTCTTCTTCTGTAAATACATCTTGAAGAATTTTAATTAATACTTGTTTGTTGTCGTCAGTCATATTCATTATGTTTTACTAAAAAAATAATGGCGTTGCTGAATTAGGGTATGAAATTGAAAAATCAATGATTTCAAACTCTTACTCTCTGCGACTGGAGCGCCTCTGCGTGTTCGCGCAGCGTGCCGTAGGCATAATAAAATCATACTCTTAATCAGCAACGCCAAAATAATTTATCCTCGTAAAGATTTTACTAAATCAGCAAAGTGTTCACTGGATTTACAAAGTATCTCTAAAAAACTATCTATTAGTCCTTTTCTAATTAAATGATTAACTAAAGAACTATATCTAGCATTAACTGTATTCCCAGTAATTGCATCATAAGGATTTCCTTTCAGTTTACTCGTATTATTTTCACATATAGTTTTTAATTCTTCTTCTGTAAATATATCTTGAAGAATTTTAATTAATACTTGTTTGTTGTCGTCATCTGTCCATATAATAGGGTTAATAGGTTGTGCAGAATTTACAAGCATTGGATAACCATAAGCCTCTCTGCACTCATCATGTTTATTTTTAAAAGATTGTTTAGAGAACTTATCTTGAGAAAGTTCATTATAGGTCATTTTATCAACAAATAACCAACCAGGAAATGCACCAGATTCCAATTCTTTAACTACCATGAAAACATTTCCAATCATTTGATTAGGACGTTCAGGATCATAAACAATATCATCTGTTGCTGCACCAATGCGAAAACACCACTGATCTATACCAGGTTTTTGGTTACGTTTGTCAACCATTTCGCAAAATATTTTCACAAAATCATAGGCATTTTCAACAGATTCAAATGTAAGTCTACAACCATCTGCTAGAGGAGTTTCAATTTTGGTAAGGTGAGTTTGAATTCTTCGATTTTCAATTGATTGATTAAACGCTGTAGAAATAATGTCTTCAATTTGTTTAATAAATATTGCTAGAGCCTCAGCACCTAAATTGTATTTATTGTGTATATCTTGAAAAGACTTTGATGAGTTAACCAGATCAAGTTGAACTACAGTTAGTTTAATCTTAGTAGATGAAGATGACATAAAATATCTCGATGGTTACAAATGACGATAAATAACCAAACTAAGCAAAACAAAACAGGGAATTACCAAAATAGCAGCAATCAAAATATATATTGCATAGGTAAAAATCCGAAATTTCAGAAAAGTAATTTCAGCATTCACAGTTATTTGTGCAGCAATATCTTGATATTCTTTTTTGTAAGGTATATTATTTAATTTACTGTCAAAATAATGCTTATTCAGTGCCTCTAACAATTCAATTGGCTTATATTTATGCAAATGTCCGAAAAACCATAAATTATCTTTATCTGGATTAGTATTATTTAAGTTACGTCGCAACCCTAAAATACGCTCTAAATTGGTTCTAGGTAAAAAAGATAAGGAGCAAGCTAAAGCACAAATACAAAGAATAATTGTTGTTAATAATAACCCAATTTTTAATGAATTAGGCAGACTTTGTGCTGTGGATAAAATGGTTATGGTAGCAGTAATCGCAGTGCCAGAAAAAGCCAAAAGAATACCATTCTTAGCCTCTGCAAACTTCAGCCAGTCATTCACATTTTGGGAAATTGCTATAAGCTTAGAAGAAACATCATCCATGAAAACACCTCTCGTCAAATTTAGATTCTAATTCCCTGAGCCTTTTTTCCAACTCAGCCATCCTTTGATTCAATGGTACATTGTCAGTACAGCCAAGATACTGACTAATTGCACTCACAACCACATCAGTTTTCGACGTGCCAGTTAGCTCAACATGAGTTCTTGCAGTAGAGACAGATGGAGATAATCAGATGGCAATTTGTGGTTTGCTCGTTGACAGCTTAAATTCCGTAACTATACGGAATAGTACCAACTGTACAACAAAGTATTGCTAGTTCTAAACAATTCTTAACTCAAGCAGTGTCTTTCACACAAGCAATAATTCCTAAGTAGTGAGACAGAATGAATTACACAATGTCATTGCAAATGGAAGGAAGTGAAATGAAGCAATCGCCAGGGTTGTGATTGCTTCCCTTCCCTCGCAATGACTGTAAATATTTTTGTCCAATTACTTACTCTCTGCGACTGGAGCGCCTCTGCGTGTTCGCGCAGCGTGTCGTAGGCATAATAAAATCATACTCTTAATCAGCAACGCCCATATTTGGTTAAACTATAAACCGTTTTCAGTATAATGCTGGAAATTGGTAGAATTTATCTAATCAGTCTATTTTGCCACCGGGTAATGGCTCGCAAATATGCGATAATGGGAATCTGATAAACTTCAATAAAAATCCAAATAATAATTCCTAAATGTGCCAAAAAAGTTAGCACTGTCCAAACAAATGGAATCCATGACAGGGGAACATGAGAATGAGGAGGAAAATAATATGCTGTCACCCCTATTAAGGTAGTTGGTAAAAGAATAAAAGCAATTGCAGATAAACCATAACCCCAACCTAATTCCACAGTTCCTAATCGTGCTTGCGTCCACCTCAATCCATTCCAACTCCAAACTAAAGGCGGTTCTCTAGAAGGCATTTTAATTTGTTGTAATTCTAAATTAACTGTAAAAATCTCATTGCAGAAATCACAACACATAGCTTCCATCATCAACATTTGCGAAATTTTACCCACGCGACATACTGGACATGGATAATTTTCTTGAAAGTTTAAAGATGTTGATAAAATTGAAGATTTTGCCATAATTAAACTACTCCTTTTTTAACATCAGTGATAATATCCCCGACTTCTGACATTAATTTATAATTTGCGGACACAATAAATAAAAGAAGTCGGGGATTTTCTGATAATTTTTTTAATAAAACAACCTAGTTTATTAATAAAACCAGGTTGAATTTGATGTAAGAGTAAGCCACAAAATAAATGATCCTGTTTTGTCATGCTGAGTGTAGCGTTCGCGGAGCGTGGCGTTAGCCATAGCGGAACGAAGCATCTCAAGAGATTCTTCACTACACTTCGTTGCGTAATGCCTCTGGCACGCTGCGCGAACAGAATGACATTGGGTATTTCTTTTTGTGAAGTTCTCTAATGAAAATATTGAGAATGTATACTGCAAACGGTTCATAGTTTAACCAAATATGAAACCCCTCTCCAAACCTCTCCCCGCAACGGGGAGAGGCTTTGAAGCTTGTTCTTTGTATGATAAAAAAGTCCAGTTTCTAGCCGTTTTGAGTATAATTAGTCTAGAAAACCCATCAAAAGCTCGGAGTCATCGAAGGTGTTCGGCGCTATTGGCCGATTTCCGAAAACGGAATAGTTGTCAGCAACTACCAAGGTGCTAGAAGCAATGGGACGAATACCAGACAAGTTAATACTGTCAACTACTTGGAATGTGTTTGCACCTATGGGACGAATTCCCATGGAGTTGAAGGTATCAACTACTTGTAAAGTGCCAGTGGTAATGGGACGCATTCCAGCCACTATGATTGTTCCCTGAGAACTTTCTTCAGTATTACTGATATTATCCTGATTATTTTCTGTCATTTTTATTTCTCCTTTGTATGAGATGGCACTTGTTCAAACTGAATCTTTGTTTGTTAAGTGAATTTTACAATAATTAAGGAAAGAAGTATTTTTTTCCTATATATTTAGAGTCTAACCCTAAACCAGCATATATCACAGGTTGAATCTGAGATTGATAGATTTTTTTATGCGGTTAGAATCTTGATTATATCAGCTAATGTACATTTATTTTGGTACAGAGAGGTTATCTCAAGTTATAAAATTATTTTATCTTTTTTATACTAAACACGGGTGAGATTTAAACTTTTGCCAAATGACAAATAACCCAGATGTGTAGGGGGAAAGCAAGAGCTTCATTAGTGTCAACTTAACGTAAAACCCATAGCCCGCCTGGGAATGATAGCGTAGCGTGGCGTTAGCCATATTCCCAGTCTAATAGCAAAAGTCATCTGAAGATGACTAAATAACCCGAAAATTTTTGAGTAAACTTTAGTTTACTTTCGCTATTAGCCCGGACATATGGCTTACGCCCCACTACGCTATCATTTTCGGGCGGGTGTGGAAGCCACTTAACGTAAAACCCATAGCCCGCCTGGGAATGATAGCGTAGCGTGGCGTTAGCCATATTCCCAGTCTAATAGCAAAAGTCATCTGAAGATGACTAAATAACCCGAAAATTTTTGAGTAAACTTTAGTTTACTTTCGCTATTAGCCCGGACATATGGCTTACGCCCCACTACGCTATCATTTTCGGGCGGGTGTGGAAGCCAACAAATAAGCCATCTGTAGCCTAAGTTGACACCAATGAAGCTCTTGCTTTACCCCTACGTTTAGAATCAAACAATCCAGCCGTTGTGGTCTTGTTGAACCAAGAATCCCCGTGTCTTTAGAGGATGTTTTAAAAGTGGTATCCCATAATTTTCATCACATTTTTACCCCCCTTTCCCCTTGTCAAGGGGGGAAACAAGAAAAATCTGGTTTCCTCACCTTCACAAGGGGAGGGTTAGGGAGGGGTAAAACATTTAATACGGCAATCATGACTTTTCAAACACCCTCTTAGACTGGGGAGTGTCAAACATCCCATTAAAGAATTAAGTAACTCTGCCATTTGGATTGAGGATCTTGATGGGTTTTTTCTGGTATTAATAACCGCCAACTTTTACCTTCTTTTTGAATTTGTAGATAAACTTCAAAGGGTTTTTCAAGTTGTTTAAAACTGCGTTTTGGTAGTTTCACGGTAAAGTCGTAATTTCCCTGTACCCGATAAGCTGGTAAGTTTTCAATGGTGAGGGGTTGTTGTTGAATAATAGATATGCGCTGAATATTAAATTTTTGGAAGTTTAAATCTAGCTGTTGGTTAAGTTGCTGTTGGGTTTGTTCTAGTTGCAGGGCGATCGCTTTTTGCACTAATTCCGGTGTCGGTAATAAGGCAATACTAGTACAAGCTGTCAGCAAAATTATGAAAATTGTTGTAAAAATTAATTTAATCATCTTTAATTTCTTGTGAATGTATTTGCATATATCCTCATTAACCACCATTCACTGGAGGAATTAAAACCACCTCATCACCATTTTGGAGAATAGTATCTGGTTCAACAAATTGTAAATTCACGCCGAAACGGGTTATTTCTCGCCATTTGCTTAATTTTGGGTGTTCAGCAATTAGGCGATCGCACACAGCTTGCACTGGTGTACCATAGGGAAACTCCCACACTAACTCATTCACCCCATAAACTTCTTGATAAACAGCAAATAACTTTATAGTAATGGTAATATTACACATATAAATATCCTAAATTTACCACTCTTGATGTGTACAATAAAAATCGCTCATTTTTTAAGTTTTTCTAATACTGTAGCCCGTGTGGGGTTATTTGAAGATGATAAAGCTTTAATAAAATCCTGAGTTGCATGGTAGGCATAGTTGATGGTAGAAGTTTTGGTAGGTGAAGTAGGAAATATTATTTTTAATCCTGCTTCTGCGTATTCTGGTAGTGCAACTTCAGTAGCATCACTAGAATCATGTCCAATTATTCCCAGTATTGAAGTATCTTTCACTAATTCTTGAGCTACTTGTTTGGCTTGCTCCGTATTACTATCATTAGCGATGACAATTTCTACTAACCTACCCTTGAAGTTACGATTGAATTGATCTTGTGCTTGTGCTACACCTCGTAAAATTTCTTGAGCATCACTTGTATTTTTATCTATTGGTACAACTACGCCTAAAGTCCGAGGAGAACCCTGCTGACGTGCTAAACTATTGTTATAATAAATTAACACTTCTGGGTCATCTTTATTGTTTTCACCAGCTTTTTTAAATAATTCAGCAGCTTGTTGATAATCACCCTTTTTGAAAGCTTCAATACCTTGATCACGAGAGGTATTGTTAATATTAGGAAATAAAGTGTGATCGCCTCGACTAATGTTATTATTCTCTTGTGGTACACAAGAAATACCAAATTGTTTTTGTTGTCCTGGTAGACAGGAACGAGAAACAAAAGTAACTAGAACAGCTAAAATAATTGTTACTATAGTTCCTATTGCAGCTAAAAAAATTAGATTAGATTTAACTGAAGTAGTTTTCTCAACAGTAGTTCTTGCATTAGGAATAGATTGATCTCTGATATCAGAGATAACTATTTGATTGTTATCCCCATTTACAATATTTTCTTCTTGCAATTCTATATCAATCTGATTTTTTTTTTGCTCAATTTTATCTAACTCACTAATTTCTTCTCTTAGTGGGTGACGCTGTATAATCCAACGACGGACTAATTCTATTTTTACTTTCTGCTCTATTTCATCTAAAAAACCATTGCTTCTTAGGAACTGTTCCATTTGGATAATTTGTTTATCTTCTGTATCAGGTCTAAATCTTTTTATTAATGCAACATAATTTTCTGAACTTTCTTGAGCTTCTGCTATTGCTGCAAAAACAATTTTTTCTGGAATAGAAAATCCGTCCCAAAACCATGCTAACCCAGCTTCAGATATTTCAATTGCTTTATTTATAATAGCTTCTACGTCTTCTTTATTAACTTTCCAATGATCATTTTCTCGCGCTCTACCAAAAATAGTAAAACATATTGCTTGAATAAGATAAGGATGTCCTGCTGATAAATTAAAAATTGCTTCTATTGCATCTTCTTTATACTCAAGGATATTTTCGGCTGGTTTAATAATCAAATTTTTGGTACTGTTTTCGTCTAATAGCCCAATTTTTCTCCTCGATACATCCTTATTAAATATCTTACTTATCCTTCGATTATTTATTGATTTTTGTTCTATTAATAAAATTAAAAATAATTTTTTTCTAAAATTAATTATCAAAGATTCATAATATTGATAAACCTGTTTTAATAATTCAGGATTATTACTATTTAGCAAAGCATCAAATTCATCAATTAGGAATACCAAACGTTTATTGTTTAACGCTTGATATACTTGCGGTAAAAATTTATTATAAAAAATTTCAGGTTCTAATTCTAACTCCGTAATTTCCGGTAAATTTATATTTTTATCATCTAAGGAAAGGTCACTAATTATTTCTTTAGCTAACTCGGCTAAAATTCTACTGAGTGATTCTTGACTATAATATTCTAAATTAAACGTAACAAAAACAAATTCATTTAAATCACTAAGTTGAGAAGGTATATTCCTAATCACCGATGATTTACCAATTCTTCGTTGACCATGTAACAAGATGATATTTCGATTATGTTCAAGATCATCTTTAATAGACGAAAATAGGCTTTCTCGACCAAAAAGCAACGGTTGGTCAACTGGACGGCCAACAATATATGGATTCCTTTGTGGCTTGGAAAAAGTAATCATCTTCTTATAATATCCCTAACAGTATTAATTTCATCAGTGAAATCTCTTATTTAATTTCTACAAATTTACCATCCTTAATTTGCACAAGAATAGATTCACCCTTACGTTCTCTGTCTTCTGTAAACTGAAGTGGATAGCCTGATGTTTCACTACTATCGAGGTTTACCTTTTGTAATCTTTCTAATACTGTAGTCCGTGATGGATTGTTAGATAAAGCTTTAATAAAAGCCTGAGTTGCATCATAGCTAGTTGCAGTCCGCCAACTAATACCTCCTCCCCATAGTTGATTTGATTTTTCAGCAAAAGGTTTAGTTTGTGGTGTATCTCTAAACCAGGGTATGGCAATTATTAAACCTTCGGCATCTTTTCCACCTCTATCCAAAGTTTCATTCTTATAAAGAGTATCTCCACTTAACATTTTTAATTGTCGTATTGGCGAATTTTGAGGACTGTTTCTGAGTCTTTCGTTCCTATTGGTAATCTCTTTAGTAATTTTCATAGCAATATTAATGCTTTGTGTATCTGGAAATAACAACGCTGCTTGTACTTTCTCACCATATACACTTTTCGCAACTTCTTTTTCAGCGTCAAATGTAGTAGCAGTTAAATCAATCATCGGTTTAGGAACTACCTTACCCCCTAGTTTTTCAAATTCATTTGTGAATACCTCTCTAATGCTGTTACTATAGGGACTGTTAGGATTAGCAAAGATGACTGCTTTACTTAATTTCAAATTCTTATAAGTATATTCAGCGAGTTTTTTACCCCCACTTTCATCAGAATAAACTGCTCTAAAGAAAACCGGGTTATTGAGTAAAATGCTAGTGCTAGTAGGAGAGATAACTGCTAATCCTGCTTTTGCGTATTCTGGTAGTGCAACTTGAGTAGCATCACTAGAATTATGTCCAATTATTCCAAGTATTGAAGCATCTTTCACTAATTCTTGAGCTACTTGTTTGGCTTGCTCCTTATTAATATCATTAGCGATGACAATTTCTACTAACCTACCATTAAGTCCTTTATTTTGATTAAATTGATCTTGTGCTTGCGCTACACCACGTAAAATTTCTTGAGCATCAGTTATATTTGTGCCTACTGGTACAACTACTGCTAAGGTAAAAGGAGATCCTTGTTGACGAGTTAGGGCATTATTATAATAAATTCGCACTTCTGGGTCATTTGGATTTGCTTCTACAGCTTTTTTAAATAATTGAGCAGCCTGTTGATAATCAGCCTTTTTGAAAGATTGAATACCTTGGTCACGAGGGATATTGTTAATACTAGGAAATAAAGTGCGATCGCCTCGACTAATTCTACTATTATCTACTACACAAAAAACACCTAATTCCTTTCTTTCACCTGTTGGACAAGTTCTGAAAACTTGAGAAATCCCTGTACCAATAACTACAATTCCCGCTAATCCTATAGATGTTATCAATATTGAACCACGCTTCAGCCAATTTGGAGTTGCTATAGAATTTTTATTTATATCTTCAGTCTTTTTATTTTCAGTTGGTAGATTGTTGTTGGAATTAAAGATATTAATTTCTCTTAGTCTTTTTTGAGCAATTTCGCTGTTAGGATCAATTTGTAAAATCAACTCACATTGTTGTCTTGCCTTAGTCCATTCTCTATTAACTATCAATTCATGTATATAATTTTCTCGTGTTCTCAAAAGACCATCTTTGCTACTTTCTGGATCAATTTCGTAAGCTATTGTGTATAATTCTAAAGATTGATCAAACTTTTTTGCATCAGAGTATACTTTTGCTAAACTTAATAAATGCTCTAAAAGATTAGATTGTTTATTATTCATAGAATAAAATAAATAAGCTCGTTTGTAAAGTTCACAGGCTTTATCTACGTCTCCTATCTTTAAATATTGTTCAGCTAAAGAAACTACAGTTGTAAAATTGTTGGGATTAAGTTCTAACGCTTGTTGATAAATTCCTATTGCTTGTGAATAATTACTTTTTTCTCTTTGGCTATTAGCTGCCGACAAAAGATGATTAACATCATTTTTATCAAGTTCTTGTAATTCACTAATCTCATCTTTTAGGTCTTTTAGGTGATGCCTTTTCACTAACCAACGACGTACTAATTCTATTTTAACTTTTATTTTAACTTTGGCTTCTTTGCTATTTCTTTTAACATCTAGAAATTCATATTCAACTAATTGTTGGTATGCTTTATTTAAATATTCTGCTCGTACTATTCCATAATCTGCTAATAGTTTTAGTAATGATATTGGTAGTGTTGTGTCAATAAATTCTTCTGGTTCAATCTCTATATTTTCAGCCTCTGCTGCTGCGGCAAGAATAACTTTCTGTTCAGAAATTAAATTACTCCAAAATCCGTCTAAACCAGATTCAGCTAATCCAATTGCTATATCTACAATAGCTTCAACATCTTGAATAGTGATATCTAGAGGATAACTTACCTGGTTCTTCCCTTTATAGCGATTGCTTGCTAAATTATAAATAGCAAAACAAACGGCTTGCGTAAGATATGGATGTCCAGATGTTAGTCCATAAATTCTTTCTATTGCCTCTTCATTATATTGTAAAACTCCCTCAGCCGGTTGAGTAATTAATTTTTCATTATTACTTTTATCCAATAAAGAAATTTCTATATTGGGTGCTTCTTTCAAGAAAGAACGTAATTTTGGTAATTTTGAAATATGTCTTCCTACTACCGGAATAACACATATTTTCTTATTTTTATCCAGCAGTTGCATAATATAATTAAGAAAACTTATACTATTTGAAGTCGAATTAATTTTTGTTTCTAGTTCACTCACAACATCAAATTCGTCAAAAAGCAAAGCTAGTTTTTTATCGCCTAATTCTTTATAAATTTCTGGCAAAAACTTCTTAGAAAAAATATTAATATCAGTTTGTATATTCTCTGTTAAATACTTTATTAAGTCTATTAATTCATGATTTTCATTTTTTGGTAATTTGTCTTCTAAAACTTTTATTATTAAGTTTATTAAGTCATATTTTGGTAATTTGTCTTCTAAAACTTTTATAACGTTATCTGTTATTAAGCATAAAATTACTTCGATAGATGATTCTCCTAAGTGTTGAAAATCACAATTAATAAAAACGAAGTTATCTCCAGCAACCTTGTTAGAAATTTGATTAAGTACAGATGATTTACCAATCCGTCGTTGACCATACAATAAAATTAATGTTTGTTCAAGATTGTCATTAATCTTGCCGAATATATCTTCTCTTCCAACAATTTTTTTGGGGTCTCTAATCGTATCACCTACTATATAAGGATTTGGAGGAAATCTATTTGGAGGTAAACTAGTCATATTTCATCTTCTCACAACTTATAAGTTTAATCTCAGAGCAATCATTGTCTATAAACTTAGTAGAGAAGTTCAATAAAACCTCCCTACTACAAAGTTTATTTAGGAAATACTGGAACTACTTTCACAATCCAATCTAGGACAGATCGTACTTTGTCTGGATTATTTCCTAACCAGGTAACTACGTCTGTAACCTTCTTTACTTGTCCACGACTAATCAGATTGATAAATACTTTTTCTCTGTCTGTAATTAATTTTTCTGGAGTATTCAAAATCTGCTGAATTACCCATTTTTTCATCAGTAATGAAGTAAAAGAGTAAAACTTTCCTGTTGGTGCAGCAATGGAATTAATTATCCCCTGTTCTTCTAGTTTTGTTAAAAATGTACTATGTTGTGTCAGAATGCGTCCCACTCCACTCAAATTAAATTTGATCTCCTCTATATGACCCTCCATATCTAACAAAGCAATTAGCATTAATAAGGCTTGGTCTATTTCATCACATCTGTTCCAAATTGTTTGGAAAATTTGTTGGGTATCTCTTTCAAAACTCTGTGCAAATGTGTTAATATTAGCTCTATTCTCAGGTTGTATCTCTCTGTATAGTAAGAAACCAGCAGTTTGTACTAAAATCGGATGTCCACCTGTAATATTGATAATTTCACCCCGTAATGTTGGTGGTCTAATTATTGTCAATAGTTCAACCAACTCGCTTGTATTAAACAATTTCAGCGATTGGAATACGTAATGATTATACCAAGGAGAAGCATTGGGGTTAGGTTTAGGACCTAGTTTACTGAGACGTTCCAATGAAGTAACAATCATTGACAGGTATTCACTTTCGTCACCACTAACAGCCAAACTACGACATTGAGCTAAAAATGTTTCCATGTCAGCTTCAGTATACTTGTCATTTGTTACCAAAGCTGCATCAAAGTCATCTACCAACAATATTAAAAATTTATCCTTTTTACCCAGGTTCTTTAATGCCTTACGCAGACTATCATTTGTAACTGGTTTTTCAAGTAATGGACTAATTTCTGCTTGTAATTGTGGTTCATTATCTAATTTATCATGTAGCAGATTTAATACTTTTTGCCAAAAACCAGCAGGAGTGAAGGGCTTAATATCTTGTCCGTTGAGTAGTACAATTACAGCTTGAGATACATTTATTCCATGTTGTGCTAATGCTTGTTCAGAAGCAAGTTTCCTTAAAAAGGAAGTCTTACCCATCCCTGGACCACCCCAAATGGCAAAATGGCTATGATTATAGATTTGGTCAAGAGCAAAGTTAATTTCTGATGTCCGTCCGACAAAATGTTCTGGAGGAACTGGTCTACCTGGAAAAAAAGGATTGGCCATGGTGAATTTGAATAGTTCGAGAAATTAAAATTATTGTGACAGTATACTATCAGTAGTGTACTTGTTTTATCTCTTAGAAGCAATATGCAATCTGAATTTAATTTCTTTCAGCACTGGTATCCAGTCATACCTATAGAAGACTTAGAACCACAAAAACCAAAATCCATTACATTATTAGGAAAAAGATTAGTAATTTGGAAACCTACAAAATCAGAAACATATCGGGTATTTTTGGATCAATGTCCCCACCGTCTCGCACCATTAAGCGAAGGTAGAATAGAAACTAAAACAGGTAACTTAATGTGTAGTTATCACGGTTGGGAATTTAATGAAAATGGCATTTGTCAGCGCGTTCCCCAAGCAGAAAACCCAGAAATTATTGCCAAAAATAAAGAAAATTTTTGTGTTGTTTCCTTTCCTGTTCGTCAACAACAGGAACTACTTTGGGTGTGGCCAGATCAAAAAACAGCAGCAATAGCTGAAAATACACCTTTACCTTTATCACCCCAAATAGATGCAGAAAAAGGATTTGTGTGGTCGAATTATGTTCGAGATTTGGAATACGATTGGCAAACATTAATAGAAAATGTAGCAGATCCTAGTCATGTTCCTTTTTCTCATCATGGAGTTCAAGGTAATAGAGAAAAAGCTAGACCTATACCTCTTAATATAGTCAAATCAACCATTAATTTAATTGAAGTAAATATCGAAAGGGGTTTACCCACAACTATTACATTTGAACCACCTTGTAGATTAGAATATACCATTAATCTTGGTAATACTGGCAAAAAATTAGGTTTACTGGTGTATGCTATTCCTGTATCTCCTGGTAAATCGAGAATAGTTGCTCAATTTTCCCGCAATTTCGCTAAGACTTTACATCGCTTTATTCCTCGTTGGTGGAATCATATTCATGAAAGAAATCTAGTATTAGATGGGGATATGATGCTACTAAATCAGCAAGAGTATTTATTGCAGAAGAAACAATTACATGAAAGTTGGAAAACTGCTTATAAGTTACCAACAAATGCTGATAAATTAGTAATTGAATTTCGTAATTGGTTTGATAAATATTGTCAGGGTAAATTGCCTTGGCATGAAGTAGGAATTGATGTAAGTGAACCTGCACCTATTAATGATAATCATGCAGAAATGTTGGATAGATATAAACAACATACTCAGCATTGTAGTAGTTGTCGCACCGCAGTTAAAAATCTAGAAAGGTTGCAAATAGGACTTTTAGCATATTTTGTAATTGTTATATCTGGAGTAGCTGTATTACCAGATTATTGGCGGTTACAGCTAGGTTTACCATTGGTAATTACGGCACTTTTAGGTTTAGGCGCTTACAGTTGGCTGAAATTTTCGCTCATTCCTAAATTCTACTTTGTAGATTACATCCACGCAGAGAAATAAACAATTCAAAAATAAAGAATGAATCAATAATAAACTCTTACCAATCACCCATTACCCATTACCAATTACCAATTACTAAAGCTTTAATTCCAAACGTTGAAAATCTTGCTGAACTTCAGACCATAAAGTTTTATTGTACGGGTCAGTTTTTAAGGCTTTTTTCAGATAAATTCTGGCTTTTGGGAGTTGTTTTTGCGTAATTAAAGCTCTTCCCCAGATTTGATAAGCGATCGCCAACCATTGACGCACCTCCCCATCCCCCGGTAAACGCGCCACTAAAGCCTCTGCTAGAGCGATCGCGTGGGGAAACCGTTTTTCCTGTAAAAACCGCTGTAATTGCTCATAAGTCTTCCACTTTAACCGCTGTTCAATCTCCTGCAAATTTTGTGGACGAGGTGTAACCATTGTTTTCGGTGCTGCTGGTTGAGTTTGCACTTCTGTCGCACTAGTCCTTGGGTTAATTTCCTCCGGCGGTAAAACCGTTTGGAGAAACTTATAAGCCTCAGTTACCGCAATAAACTTATCTTTTGCTTTGAGATCATCTGGGTTGATATCAGGATGATACTGCTGAACCAACCGGCGATAGGACGCTTTAACATCAGCAAAAGAAACTCCCGACCTTAAACCTAATATCCGGTAATAATCTTCAACATCCATGTTGCTTCGTTTGACTTCAATTCAAAATTCAAAACTAAAAATTCAAACCGAGAAACTCAGACTTTTGAACCTTACAGCTTGAATTTTGAATCATTTTCCCCTATTTAAATACGTTCTTCAATCACACGATCAATTAAACCGTATTCCTTAGCTTCTTGAGCAGACATAAAAAAGTCACGATTCATGTCCTTCTCGATTTTCTCTAAAGATTGACCAGTATTATCAACATAAATTTGATTTAACTGGTGACGAAGCCGTAAAATCTCCCTAGCCTCAATGGCGATATCGCTTGCCTGACCACGAGTTCCACCTGAAGGTTGATGAATCATAATTCGGGAGTGAGGCAAAGCCATCCGCTTCCCCTTTGTCCCCGCAGCCAACAGAAAAGATCCCATAGAAGCAGCTAAACCAACACAAATTGTCACCACCTCAGACTTAATGTGTTGCATAGTGTCGTAAATCGCCAATCCCGCAGTCACCGAACCACCGGGAGAATTGATATACAAATAAATTGGCTTAGTTTGATCATCAGAATCTAAATAGAGCAAATAAGCGACAATCGCATTAGCGATACCATCATCTACTTCCTCCGTCAAAAAAATAATGCGCTCCCGAAATAGACGATCTTCGAGATCGATCCATTGTTCATAGGTGCTACCTGGGAGACGATAAGGAACTTTGGGAATACCAATAGGCATAGGACAATTTTAGTGAAGACTATGAGAATAGAACTGGAGAATTTCCGTCAAAGTTGAGAAGCCAGAATCCAAAATAGAGAGCAAACTCAAATAGAGCTTGGCAAATTCTTGGTACTTTCTAGCACCCGATCAATTATTCCGTATTCCTTCGCTTCCTGGGGAGTCATATAGAAAATACGTTCACTATCTTTCGAGATTTTTTCGGCTGTCTGTCCCGTATTTTGGGAAAAAATATCAAAAATTATCTTTTCTTTCTGCAACACCTCTTCCGCATTCACTTGAATATCTGTTGCTTGACCCTGAGTAGCCACACTAGACTGAGTCAGAGCAATATTGGCATGAGGTAGACTGAATCTTTTTCCCTTCGCCCCAGATGATAGAATCAATGCTGCCATACCCACTGCTTGACCCAAACAGATAGTAATAATTTCTGACTTGATGTACTGGATTGTGTCATAAACTGACAAACAAGCCCTAATTGACATCATTCCCAAACTTTCATCCATACCAGCCAGCACAGGATCACCCAAAGAATTGATATAAAGGTAGATTGGCTTACTCTGATCGTCCGACTCCAGATACAGCATGGCAGACATCAGGGAGTTAGCCAGAGTCGTATCCAGTGGACGATTCAAGAAGAGAATCCGCTCCTGCGCCATCCGTTGATCAATACTGACCCACTGCCACTGGTTACCACCAGGAATGTTATAAGGAACTTTTAGTGATGAATCAACAGCCATAGGGATAATTAGAAGAAATTAGAGATGATGAGAACCAACTTAAACAATCATTGGTAAAGGTTTCGGCAGATCCTTCATGCTTTCGAGAACGCGATCAATCAATCCGTATTCCTTGGCTTGTTGGGGAGTCAAATAAAACATCCGCTCAGTGTCCTTGGCAATCTTGTCGGCAGACTGTCCAGTATTTTGAGAGAAAATATCCAAGATAGCCGTTTTGTTGGCTAAGACTTCCTTGGCGTAAATTTGAATATCTGTTGCTTGACCTCTAGTACCACTGCGAGGTTGATTCAGGACAATAGTGGCATGAGGTAAACTAGCTCGCTGACCCTTAGTTCCGGCAGATAGAATCAGTGCTGCTGTTCCCAATGCCTGACCAATGCAAATTGTATGTACGGGTGTTTTGATATAGTTAATAGTATCACAGATAGCAAAAGCTTCCGTTTCGTAGCCGATCGCATCTCCTGTATACCAAGATGTACCCGTTGAATTGATGTAAAAGAAGATTGGCTTGTCTGGATTATCAAATTTCAGATAAAGCAACTGAGCAATAATTAGCTTGGTTACATCAACGCCCATTTGCCGTTTGTATTCATCTGCTGAAACTAAAGGCATTCCCAGATAGACAATTCGTTCTTTTAAAAGTAGAGAAGCTAAATCTGGTGGCGGTGTCCGGTAGGAACTATCGCCGTAGTAAGAAGCCTGAACTGACTTGATGGGGGAATTTTCCATAGCAACTGATGATCTGAGATTATGCCGTTAATGTATTACATCCTAGCGCGATGCTCACCCAATTTAGGGTGCGGATTTCTCCCTGATAGTGAAAAAAGCTAGATTTTAGTGAGTCCCGCCAAAAAAAAATCCAGCCTATCCCAAAAAAGTCAGAAAGTAGGGGCGCAGGGCCTGCGCCCAGTCATCCCCATCTATACACCCAGTCATCCCCATTTATACACCCAGTCATCCCCATTTATACACCCAGTCATCCCCATTTATACACCCAGTCATCCCCATTTATACACCCAGTCATCTCCATTTGTACACCCAGTCATCCCCATTTGTACGCCCAGTCATCCCCATTTGTACACCCAGTCATCCCCTTTGTACGCCCAGTCATCCCCATTTGTACGCCCAGTCATCCCCATCTATACACCCAGTCATCCCCATTTGTACGCCCATCAATCCCCATTTGTACGCCCAGTCATCCCCATTTGTACGCCCGTCAATCCCCATTTGTACGCCCGTCAATCCCCATTTGTACGCCTATCAATCCCCATTTGTACGCCCGTCAATCCCCATTTGTACACCCAGTCATCCCCATTTGTACACCCAGTCATCCCCATTTGTACGCCCGTCAATCCCCATTTATTGTTCTTTTTGAGAAAAAATAACCTATTTACGCCATGATGTCCTAAGATGCTCCCAATTGCTATTACCTTATCTGTAAAATGCGTTACGTTTTCCCTCAACTGATAAATGTAGAATTTAGATGAAGTTATCACCACTGAGACTTCTGGGAGGAAAAATAACGTTAATCACTAAAATTCCTAGTTGTCTGGTTTCGGCTGATAATTAGTAATTATTAATTGTTAAAATTCTTACCTATTTACTCAAAAGTTTTATTTTCTCTTGTAAACTTTAACTTTTGAAGTTTCCCACATCTTCTAAAAAATAAGATGTGAAATCTCAACTACTAATGATTTATTAAATCTACCAATTATTGTATCCCAGGTTGCTTTGAGACAGAAATTTTCATGTCAAGATAATACACTTGAATAATCACAGAGTGTAGTTTATGCAAGGTTAATCATACCCAACAATAATTATAAACTTGCCAAAACAAAAGCCCAAAAAGGTGTAAGTCTTACATAAAGTTTGCTGTGGATTTTAATTACAGCTAATTTACTTTTTTAGTTTCATCACCATAATTCAGATAAATAGGTTAAATATCATGTCAAGGGTGAATGAAAAATCAAAATCCCCAGAAAAGGCACTTGAGCAGCCGAAAATTTGGTTGAGTATTGCCGTAGCTTTGCCAGTAGCTATAGCTGCTGGGTTCTTAGCTACAGCGAGAATGGAACAATTAAAAAAACTGACTTCTGCTGTATCTGTAGCCCCAGTTCCTAATAGTATTACTGCCATAGGACGCTTAGAACCAAGAGGAGAAGTAGTTAAACTTTCTGCTCCAGCGGGTTTATCAGGGAGTTCACGAGTCCAGCAACTTTTAGTCAGAGAAGGACAACGAGTACAGCAAGGACAGGTTGTGGCAATTTTAGATAGCCGCGACACTAGTATGGCAGTAGTAGAAGAAGCCAAAGCTAAATTGCAAGAATCCCGTGCAAATTTAGCCCAAGTTAGTGCTGGTCCACCCAGAGATGCTCAAGCTCAAAGATTCATTATTTCTCGGTTACAAGCCCAATTAGCGGGGGAAAAAGAGGCTCAACAAGCGACAATTAGCCGAATTGCTGCCCAGTTAAGTGGTGAGAAAGTTGCCCAACAAGCCACAGTTAATCGTTTGGAAGCGGAACTACTGGGACAAAGAAATTCCTTGAAAGCTAATATGGAGCGGATTAGAGCCGAACAAAGAAACGCTCAAGTAGATTATGGGCGCTATGAATTTTTATACAAACAAGGTGCTATTTCTCAGCAAGAACGCGATCGCCGCCGATTAAGTGCGTTAACTACAAATCAGCAGTTAATCGAAAGTCAAGCTAGTTTAAAACGGGCAATAGATACCATTCAACAGCAAGTTTCCGAAGCTAGAGCTAATCAAATTAAAACCCTAGCCACTTTACAACAGCAGTTAATTGAAGCCACAGCCAACCGCAACAAAACTGTCTCCACTTTACAAAGACAAATAGACGAAGAAAGAGAAAGATTGAGCAGAATATTAGTAGTTAGTCCCCTCAGTGTCCAAGTAGCTCAAGCACAAGTTACTAATGCCATTGCCTTAATGAGAAAAGCTCAAGTAGAACTTCAGCAAAGCTATGTTAAAGCTCCTAGTTCTGGTGAAATATTAAAAATTTATACCAAATCTGGGGAAATCATGGGAGCAAATGGAATTGCGGAAATTGGACAAACAGATCAGATGTTCGTAGTTGCAGAAGTTCCTGAAGATAGTATTAATAAAGTCCGTTTAGGTCAAACTGCTACTATCTCTAGTGACAACGGCGCATTTAACGGTCAATTAAAAGGCAGAATTACATCAATTGGTAGAAAAATTGGCAAAAAAGATGTCTTAAATAATGATCCAGCCGCAGACATTGATGCCAGAGTTGTAGAAGTGAAAATTGCCCTATCTCCAGAATTTACCAAGCAAGTTTCTGGTTTAACTAACGCTAAAGTCACCGTAGAAATTAATGAGAATTAACATCATATTTCTATGCCAAATATTCATGTTCAACTACTTAATTAGTATCCAGATCAAAAGATTTAGAAAATGGCAGTAAAAATACCTTTATCTTGGCTACAACTGACAAGAGAAAAAACTCGCCTAGCCGTAGCTTTGTCAGGTATTGCCTTTGCTGATATTTTAATGTTCATGCAGCTAGGTTTCCGAGATGCACTCTATTACAGTAACGTCAGAATGCACAGTAGTCTAGTTGGCGACGTGGTTTTAATTAACAGTCAATCTAATGCTGTTTTGGCTATGAAAACCTTTTCCCAACGGCGTTTATATAAGGCGTTAGATTTGCCCACAGTTCAATCAGTACATCCTATATATTTAGACTATACAAGCTGGAGAAATCCTGTTACAGGTCGTCCTCGCAGTATCTTAATTTTTGGCATGAATCCAGAAGTTAATCTTTTTGATTTACCCGGAGTTGAGGAAAATTTAAATAAACTTAAACTGCCTGATGTGGTTTTATATGACCGTTCTTCTAGGGTAGAGTATGGTCCGATCGCTGATAGTTTTAATGCCGGAAAAGTTGTCACAGCAGAAGTACGCAGAAGAAAAATTCAGGTGGGTGGATTATTTACATTAGGGGCATCTTTTGGTGCAGATGGAAATTTAATTACCAGTGATGTTAACTTTTTGCGGATTTTTAATAACCGTCAACGGGGATTAATTGATATTGGTATTATTAAGTTAAAACCTGGGGCTGATCCCATAGTGGTAGCTCAAGAATTGCGAAGTTATCTACCTACAGATATTAATGTTTTAACCAAGGAAGAATTTATTGAATTTGAGAGAAATTATTGGGCAAGTAGTACGGCTATTGGCTTTATTTTTACCTTGGGAACAATTATGGGTTTTATTGTAGGAACTGTAATTGTTTATCAGATTTTGTATACAGAAGTCAATGATCATTTATCTGAATATGCTACGCTCAAAGCTATAGGTTACACTCAAAATTATTTACTAACTGTGATTCTTCAAGAGGCTTTTTTATTAGCAGTTGTTGGTTACTTACCTGGATTTGGCTGCGCTCTTGTTCTTTATAATGTTGCTAGAGATGCTACACTTTTGCCTATATTTATGAGTTATAATCGCGCCATTATGGTAATCATGTTAACTATTTTAATGTGTTTTATTTCCGGGATGATTGCTATTCGGAAATTAAACTCTGCCGACCCAGCCGATATTTTTTAGATTGGTTATTGGTTATTGGTCAGTTGTCAGTTGTCAGTTGTCAGTTGTCAGTTGTCAGTTGTCATTGGTCATTTGTCAGTTGTCAGTTGTCAGTTGTCATTGGTCATTTGTCAGTTGTCAGTTGTCAGTTGTCAGTTGTCAGTTGTCAGTTGTCATTGGTCATTTGTCAGTTGTCAGTTGTCAGTTGTCATTGGTCATTGGTCATTTGTCATTGGTGAAAACCATTCTTCTTCCTCCCCCACTCCCCCTACTTCCCCCACTCCCCCTACTTCCCCAACTTCCCCAACTTCCCCCACTCCCCCCACTCCCCCACTCCCCCCACTCCCCCCACTCCCCCCACTCCCCCCACTCCCCCACTCCCCCACTCCCAATACTCCCCCTACTCCCAATACTCCTGACTCCTACACTCCCCTATTATGATCAACAAAGAACCTGTAATATCTATTAAAAATATCAATCACTACTACGGTAAAGGATCGCTGAGAAAACAGATTCTATTTGACATTAGTTTGGAAATATATGCCGGAGAAATTGTGATTATGACTGGACCATCTGGTTCAGGGAAAACGACTTTATTAAGTTTGATTGGTGGGTTAAGGTCAGTACAAGAGGGAAGTTTAAAATTTTTAGGTGATGAATTGTGTGGTGCTAGTCAAAACAAACTGGTACACATGAGACGTAAGATTGGTTATATTTTCCAAGCTCATAATTTATTGGGTTTTTTAACGGCTCGGCAAAATGTGCAAATGGCTGTGGAATTAAATAATAGTATTTCCCAATCAACGGCTATTTCTCAGTCAGAGGAAATGCTGGCATCTGTAGGTTTACAAGAACGGGTTAACTACTATCCAGATAATTTATCTGGTGGACAAAAACAAAGAATAGCGATCGCTCGCGCCTTAGTCAATCATCCTCCCCTAGTTTTAGCCGATGAACCAACAGCCGCATTAGACAAACAATCAGGACGTGATGTAGTAGAAATCATGCAGCGTCTAGCCAAAGAACAGGGAACTGCCATCCTACTAGTAACTCACGACAACCGGATCTTAGATATTGCCGATCGCATTGTGGAAATGGAAGATGGTCTTCTTACTCGTGATGCTCAAAATATTCCTTCTAAGCATAACTCGTAATTTGGTTAAATACGCCTTATATTTTGCTAACCAAAAGTCTGTCTCTGTGTTGAATTTTCCGATATTTGTTAGTAATTTAAAGTGGTGATTATTTCTGAATCGTAACTGCATCAGATAAATCTACTAACTACTATTGTTTCGTCGGAGGAGTTTGACGGCTAGTTCTAAATGTCACATTTACCCCCTCATTTGACTGTTCTAGTACCAGCAACGGAGTCGGTTTAGCCTTTTGATCCCAGTGTATATAAACAATCCGACCTTGAATAGTAGGTTGCCAAGTATCGTCATCTTCCCTGGGGCTAAGGTATGTCTCTATACAATTAATGATTTGAGTAATGGTAGAAGAAGTAGCTTGAGTTGGTAACTTCACTAACCGAATTTGCGCTCGAAACAGCACCCGCTTGACAATGTTGGGCGCTACACCAGTTTCATACTCGACATCAAACGTTTCATCTACCTGCCTACCTGTGCTACTAGAAATCCCCACAGATCCTTGGTTAGCTTGGCTAGGACGCAGTGATAGAGAAATCTTATCTTTAACTTTGATTTTAATTTGATTAACTAGAGCAAAATGGAATACCTCCTCTGACATTCGCATCCGCAGATAATCTAGGTTAAATTCTCGTGAGTGAACTAAATCTGGATTAGTCTCCATTTTGCGAATAGTTTCCAAAGCCAACTTCAACTTTTTCTCTAATTCTCGCGTGCGGAATTGTTCAAATTTAAGTTTTTTGTCACCCCTTTGCAGGAGGATTCTGCCATAGGCAATCACAGCAACCAGCACTAAAACCATTCCTCCACCCGCAAATAGTAGCAATGGTAGAGGTAAACTCTGAGACTCGTGGATAACAGGTGAGACTTTATTTGTCTTTGTTGTCTTAGATCCAGAAGATTGAGCCAGAAAAATCGTACTAACCATAATTTACAACCTGAAATTATTAACTACTGATGTTTATAATACCCAAATCTTACTTAGTAGGTTGCTGTGGTATAAATATTTTTTACATTTTCTTGGTAATATCATATGTACAAACCTATTAGGGACTTGGATAAGCATCTTATTAATATACAGCAGTTGTCTGATATATCTACGCATTCATATCATATTTACCTACTGGCAACAGATATGGATGGGACACTCACTAAAAATGGCAAATTTACATCTCAATTACTAAATACTTTGGAGAGGCTATCCACAGCTAAAATTCCGGTCTTGATTGTTACTGGACGGTCTGCTGGATGGGTAAGCGCTATTAGTAGTTTAATGCCCATAGCCGGTGCGATAGCCGAAAATGGTGGTTTATTTTATCTATCAGATAATTCTGATCCAGTCACACTCACCCATATTCCTGACCTAGTTAACCATCGTCAAGATTTAGCCAAAACTTTTGTTAACTTACAAACTTATTTTCCACAAATTCAAGAATCCGCTGATAATTTATTTCGAGTCACAGACTGGACTTTCGATCTTACCTCACTGACAACCGAGGAACTACAAAAAATAGGTAATCTTTGTCAACAGATGGGTTGGGGATTTACTTACAGCAACGTTCAGTGTCATATTCAACCCCCAGGACAAAATAAAGCTGTCGGTTTATTAAAAGTTCTACGTCAATATTTTCCTACCTACTTCCCCGAACAGGTGATCACTGTTGGTGACAGTCCCAATGATGAAAGTTTGTTTAACCAGCGTTATTTTCCTATTTCCGTAGGTGTAGCAAATATACGCGGCTATGAAAATCAGTTACAACATCAACCTACATATATAACTACAGCAGCGGAAGGAGATGGTTTTTGCGAATTGTGTAGTTATATTCTAGAAAACTGTCAGATGTAGGGGCGCAGGGCCTGCGCCCAGTCACCGAGTCAGGAGTCAGAAGAAGAAAATTCCTTATTCCCTGTTCCCTGCGAGAAAGTAACCTCCACGACTTTTTTCTGAATCTGCTATCACCTAAAATTAATGTCATCATCTCCTAATGGTTATGCAGTCCAGCTAGAGGAGAAAGCTAGATACATCAGTGTTTCTAGCAATTCTCCCTGGAATTAAGTAATGGGACAGAATTAATTACACAATGTCATTGCGTTAGCGCAGCGTGGCGTTAGCCATATGAAACGAAGTGAAATAAAGTGAAATGAAGCAATTCCAAGGGTTGTGATTGCTTCCCTTCGCTCGCAATGACTGTAAATATTTTTGTCCAATTACTTACTGTGCCGTTTCTCAACCATTCATGGGGATTTTATATATAAAATTACTATATTCAATATCAGAAATCCATAAGCTAAGGCTATACCATTTTTATATTTTCTTTGTTATTTTGTATTCAACTGAACAGTTCTTCAACACAAAGCCAGTTTAAATAAAAATTAGTTCAACTACTTTACCGTTCTTTAAGTTCAGTGAAAATTTCCCAGATAATTTGTTGTGCAAATTGCCACATTGGCAAAATTTTATCAATCTCATCTACATAGGACTTACCATCATGCTAAAAACAAATAGTCAACCAATGATTCTCTCTAGTTTTGTCAACCCTATCAAAGAAACCCATTCAGTTAAAAATAAGTTTGATTTATTGCAAAAAATTCGTCAATGGTTCGACGAAATTGAAATTGATAATCCTCAAGTTGCTAGATTAATTGCTAAACTAATTCCTGCCCAATGTCCCTTTGAGCGTGATATCGTAGTTTTTGGTCGGAAAATTGCTCACATTCCGCCTATGTGCAAACTCAACCCACTGTATGAGCAGTTTGTCGGCTTGCGTTTTCGCGCATTATGTTATTTAGTAGATAAGTGTGGAGAAGACATCCAATCTTATTGTTAAATACAACTCATGGAAATTAAAGTCGTACATCAACCAAATCTTGCACATCTTAATGAGTTAGATGTATTCAACTGGCCAATTTGGGAAAAGGAAATATCTAAATTTTCTTGGACTTACGATGATCAAGAAACTTGCTACTTTTTAGCAGGTAATGTTGTTGTCACTCCTGATGGAGGACAAGCGGTACAAATGGGTAAGGGAGACTTAGTAACTTTTCCCGCTGGGATGTCTTGTACATGGGAAATTACCAGGGACGTAAAAAAACATTATTGCTTTGATTAGTATTTCTGCAATCTCAATAACTAATATCTGAAGAGATGGATTGGATATTATTGAGAGGTTGGCTAGGAAATTATTGATCCTAAAATATCATCTACAACTAAATTAACTTCGGGGAATGCTTGAATTGACATTTTTTCTCCTCGACTGAGTTTTTGAATGTCGCTATAACCATTTTCGCTAGGGTAGCGATAAACAATAATCGCTTGTTCATAAATATCAACTAACCAAACTTCAGTAATACCACTACTAGCATAGAGAGGAATTTTTACGTCTCTATCATATTCCAGACTGCTATCTGCAACTTCAATTAAGAGAAATACATCCTGGGGTTGAGGGTGTCCAGATTCATAAAAATCTGCACGAGGTTTCAGTAGTGCGAATCTTTTAAAAACATCCTTTTTTTGACTGAGCTTTAAACTGGTGCAAATGAGTGTTTCTTATTTGCTCCCAGTTAAGAGTTCCCTGTTCCCTGTTCCCTGTTCCCTTCTTTTGTAATGATCGGAAAAAACTTCTGTTCTTCCCTCCCCTACCCCCGGTGCCTCTCTTCTCCCCCTGCTTGCCTTCACCCGTCATTTTCGGGTTGACAGACTACTAGGTTCGGGGATCTAAGTTTATAGATAATCAAAAAAGACTTCAGGAACTAATCGTAATTCACCAGATTTAAACCGAGAAATATCTACCCACAATGCGCGATGTTGACGTTCTGGTGTTTCTGCAAAAGTTAAACTTTCGATTTGATAAAACTGGGAATCAGCAAAGTCGCATTCATAGAGTTGAATGATTTCATGTCCTTGTCTACCGTCAAAGGTAAATAAGTTCTCAATACAAGTTAAATAGCGAATATTTGTTAATTCTGCTTGAATTTCTTCTTGAAATTCTCTAGCTAAGGCTATGCGGCTAGTTTCGCCAAATTCTACACCACCACCTAAAGCCCGATAGAATGTTGATTGTTTTGTCGAATCGAATCCTTCAGAAACAAATATTCTATTACCATCTCGGATGAGTGCTAAAACAATCACCCGAATTTGACCTTCTTTATTCATAAATACAATTAATTATCGTAAATGGAAGAGGGACGACTTTCACTATCTTCTGTAGACCAATCTGGATTTTCGCCACCAATGTATAGTTCTTCAATAGTGACGTATTCTTCAGTTAGTTGAGTGAGGGCGTTGATGAGAATATCTAAGGCGATCGCATCACTTGTACCTAAATCAAACCAGCAACGCCCCCATTCTCCTTCGTATTCAAATTCACCCATGTTGTGCATCAAAGCCATTAAACTTTTATCATAGCCTTTGGTATCATAGTCCATATAGCTGATATCAAGTCCTGTGTCTTGGATTTGCAGATTTTCAGCATTAAATCCCCCTAATTTACCTAGATAAAACCAGGAATTGAATACTTCTTCTACATATTGTTTTTCCCTTTGGGAGGGAACATTGCTGAACTTAAACCAAATCCAAACATCAAAAGGATTAAACTCGCGGAATTGAATTTGCATTTTTGTAATGGGTAATGGGTAATGGGTAATTGGTAGAATCAGAATTTTATAACAACTGACTACTGACTACTGACTACTAAAAGCCTGATTGCGTTCATGTTCAATTTGTTTGACTAAATTAGCAGGAAGTTGAGATTTTTTGGCTAATGCTTTGTCAAAATAAGTTATTGCTTCCTTAATTAAATTCTGGCTTTTTTCCGCTTTCCCCTTTTCATGGAGAATTTGGGCTTTAAGATAGTAAATTTCTGGGTTGTCAGCAGTTGTTTTTAAGGCGCGGTTGACATAATCTAAAGCTTGGGAGTATTGTTTCAAATCTCGATAAGCTAAAGCAATACCTCTATTTACTAAATAATTAGGAGCAGCATTTTTTTCCAATCTTTCAATTACTTGATCTGGACTAGTAAAAGGTAAATTCACAGCTAACATTAAATCCATATAGCCGCGAATCAAGTTTAACTCTGGATCATTGGCAGAAATCTCTTCGGCTCTGTCAAGATAGGTATAGACTTTCCGCAACCGACTTAAAGCTTGGGGGACACCATTTACAGTTCCTTCTCGATTCAAAATTACCGCCCCTGTTAAAAAATGACCAACCGCAGTATATAAGTTACCACGCAATGGATCACTGGCGATCAGATTTTGTCCAGTTTCTAGAGTTTTACTGCTGTATTTTTCTAAACTAGCACTATCTTGATTTTGATATGCTAAAGAAGCCTGAATGGCGTAAATTAGAGGTTCATTGGGTTCGCTAGAGGCGGCTTTTTGTAAAGCATCTTTGGCTGTGGGATAATTTCCTTGTTGAAAAATAGCATGAAAAGCGGCTTCTGTGCGATCGCCAATTTTCCGCGATTCTCGACCCCGAAAGGGATCACCCGCAAAGGAGGGATTTACGAACATATTCAAAAGGATGGAAGTAGTCACAGTCACACTTAATAAAGTAGGCGATCGCCAAAATATCCTTAATTGAGGAATTAAAAACTGTTTAAACATAATAGCCTTTCTGAATAATTACGGTTGAAATTGTTGTATCTATTACCTAAAATGCCAAAATAGTGAATTATAAATTAGTCTATTTCCGCCAAAAATTTTCATATACTAAACACGGGTGAGATTTATTTTGCCAAATGACAAAGAACCCAGATATGTAGGGGTAAAGCAAGAGCTTCATAGGTGTTAACTTAAGCTCAAATCCTGATGATATCTCGTTCCCAGTCTCTGACTGGGAATGCTATTACAGAGGCTCTGCCTCTGTTTTCATAGAAGGCAGAGCCTTCTAGAATTCATTCCCATACAGAGTATGGGAACGAGAAAGGGTGAAACTGATATTTTACAAGGCTTTCACGTTAAGTTAACACCAATGAAGCTCTTGCTTTACCCCTACGTTTAGAATCAAACAATCAAGCCGTTTTGAGTATAACTTGGTAATTTACACAAATGCTCTATCTTAGAAATCTAACTTATCATCCCACAGCCTGCCCAAAAGCCATTCTCCAAGCTATAAATTTAGAATTACCACCCCAGAAACTAGGTTTAATTATTGGTCCTAGCGGTTCGGGTAAAAGCACCTTATTAGAAATTTTATCTGGATTGGCTAACCCTACTGCTGGTGGGGTTTTTTGGCGAGAACAGGGACTCATAGCCGAACAATTACAACAATTAGCAGGTTTAGTATTTCAATTTCCAGAACGCCATTTCTGCGGGGGGACAATTTTAGAAGAATTACGCTTAGGACATCCTGAACTGGGAACAGAACAGGTTAAACAAGCATTAACAGAAGTCGGATTAGATCATTTATCCTTATCTGTATCACCTCATACTTTAAGCGGTGGACAACAGCGACGTTTGGCTTTAGCGGTACAATTGATTCGCCAACCAAATTTATTATTATTAGATGAGCCTACAGCGGGTTTAGATTGGTCAATGCGTCGCCAACTGATAAATCTACTAGCCAAACTAAAAAAAGATTGGACACTGTTAGTTGTAACACATGATGCAGGTGATATGTTACCAATAGCTGATTATTGTTGGACATTAGATCATGGGGTTTTAACATCAGGAGTCAGGAGTCAGGGAGAAGAGGTAAAATCTGCTTGAGACTAAATTAATTTTAATAAATTTTAAACGCAGATAAACGCGGATAAACGCAGATGAAGAGGGATAAATTAGAGTTCTCCAATTAAAAAAATATCCTAAAATTTATTGTGGTGCGCTTCTCTTAATGGATTTTATGATTTTGTGCAGCCTCACATAAAATTGGGATAAGACTGGATTTTTCACTAAAGATAACTTAAAGAAATTAATTTTCACCAATGAATTTAGAATCTTTACCAATAGCTAATTTGCCAGAAATGGCGGAAATATGGCAAAAAACTCTGAACTGGCAACCAACAGTTTTGCAAAAAAATCAATTTCAACAACTTTATCAATTAATTATTGCTGGAAATCGTCAACTTAATTTAACTCGCATTACTGAACCTGATGAATTTTGGGAAAAACATCTTTGGGATTCTTTACGGGGAATTGCACCTAAACAAGTATTTATTCCTGGGATTGAACAGGGTAAGCGGATAATTGATATTGGTACGGGTGCGGGTTTTCCTGGTATCCCCATTTCCCTGATTTTTCCTAATTCTCAAGTTACACTTTTAGATTCTACGGGTAAGAAAATTACCTTTATCGAGACAGTTTTATCAGCACTTACTCTAAGTAATACCAAAGCTTTACTGAGTAGAGTGGAAGAAATTGGTCAACAAATTCAACACCGACAACAGTATGATCTGGCTGTAATCCGGGCTGTGAGTAATGTTTCTGCTTGTGCGGAATATTCCTTACCTTTGGTGAGAAAAGGCGGTTTGGCGGTAATTTATCGCGGTACTTGGACTCAAGCAGAAAATGAAAGTTTAGAGGCTGCTGTTGAGCAATTAGGTGGAGTCATTGAATTAATTGAGGAATTTTCCACTCCTTTGAGTAATAGTATTCGTCATTGTCTTTATTTGCGAAAAGTATCCAGCACACCAATTAGTTTTCCCCGTGGGGTTGGTATACCTAACCAAAAACCAATTTAATCAACGGACTTCTCGATTTTAGATTAGATTGGTGATTAGATATCTAACAGCGCGAGAGCGTCAACATCGTTATAAATGGCTGAACCAAAGGTTCAACAGTAGCTAAACGCTGATAGCGAAAATAAACCTAAAATCCCAAAATCCAAGTGTTAAATTTGTCTCAAAATGGGTGTTCTGTACGGGTTGCTTCTTCGACAGAAGAACTGCTGACACCAACTGCTGTTGCTCTTGGCAAATTTGATGGTGTTCATCTTGGTCATCAAAGAGTGATTCAGCCAGTATTGCAGTCAGCATGGGGTGAGGAGAATTCAGTCCGCCCCTACTCAACAGTTGTTACATTTGATCCCCATCCCCAAGAGTTTTTTACTGGACTTCCCCGTGATTTGTTAACACCACTAGATGAAAAAGTTGCACAATTGCGATCGCTTGGGGTAGAACAATTGGTATTATTACCTTTTGATAGAGAACTATCTGCCCTTTCTCCCGAAGAATTTGTCGATAAAATCCTAGTTCAACAACTGCAATGTCAACAAATTAGCGTGGGACAAGACTTTTGTTTCGGCAAAAAGCGCATGGGTACTGCTCAAGACTTGCAAGCGCTCGCAGCGAAATACAACATACCCGTAACAATAGTTCCTATAAAAACTGATACAAATATTTCGCCAGCAACAGATGATGCTCGCATCAGCACCTCATTAATCCGAGAAAGTTTGGAAGTAGGTGATATTCCCAAAGCAAATCGGCTTTTGGGAAGACCTTACACTCTCATAGGTGAAGTAGTAACAGGTCAAAAATTAGGGAGAACTATCGGTTTTCCTACCGCCAACATTCAACTACCAAAAGACAAATTTTTACCCCGTCATGGTGTTTACGCTATTGAGGCAATTATCCATAATGAAACTCCAGATAAATCTCCCACTCAGCAATTTGGAGTCATGAATATCGGCAACCGTCCCACAGTTAATGGTATAGATATTCGTGTAGAAGTACATTTATTAGATTGGTCTGGTGATTTGTATGGAAAAAATTTGCCTGTACAACTAGTAAAATTTTTGCGCCCCGAACAGAAATTTCCTTCCTTAGAAGCACTGAAAAACCAAATTCAACTTGATTGTACAGCAGCTAAAGAAATTTTTAGTTGTTAATGCTGAATTGGGGATTTAGTCCGCGCAGGCGGACTTTGTTTGTATAGCCGCGAATTTTATTCGCCAGGGCTTCTTTCGCATTTTCTCTGACACGATATAAGATAAAAACTTGACGCTTTAATACAAATTTTCGTATAATTGCTGCCAAATATCAATCCGCTTGTTTGGTTTTCATGTTTTACACAAACTCACATAAGCCCTATTTTGAACATGAACAGCAAAATCTTCTGGAAGCTTAGTATAGCCATGAATTTATCGCTATCTATGGTGTTTTGTGACTTTTCAAAGTTCCAATTAATACCTACAGCAATAGCGCAGACAAATAATTCCTCGGTTTTAGGATGTTGGATTACTGCATATAACTCTGGTGAGAAACTTACCAAAATAACACTGAAAATCTATGGAAACAATAGATGGCAATCAAAAATAAAGCACGAGAACCCCATACTACGGTCTGATACGATGTCAGGTAAATGGTATGTTCAAGGATCTCAGTTAGTAACTGAAGCTGAAAACGGAGCAAAGGGTACTTTGGTGTTACTTAATTACAATCAACTTCAATGGGGTGATCTTGTCTTTAAAAGATGCAATTAATTAAGCAGTTTTAGGCGTTGCTGATTAAGGGTATGAATTTTAGTCTCACGCAAAGGCGCAAAGACGCAAAGGTAAGATTTTTAAAGGTTCAATTTGGAAATTTCATACCTCGATTCAGCAACGCCCAGTTTTAATTATAAAACCTCTCAAACTCTCATTTTTCCATGTACTCTGTGCCTGAAGTGGTTAGATATTTGGTGACTCAGTAATAACCGATTTTCTATGAATTTTGGGTTCATGTCTGCTTTCAATACTTGTCGGTTCAGGAAATATAGGTTGGTTTGAGCAATAGTGAAACACGACGTGATCAAGGACTTTGTTGGGTTTCGTTCCTCAACCCAACCTACCATAGAAGTGGATTAGTGTTAAAAATAGTGATTGAGACATTTCTGGATTCTAAAATCCTTTTTTATACTTCATAATTCCTTCTACATTTCCCCCAGGTACTACATGAGAGAAAAAATTGACGCTTTAACACAAAATTTGGCTCGTACCATCGTTGGTAAACATGAAGCTATACGCTTAGTAATAGTAGCTGTACTGGGTGGTGGTCATGCTTTATTAGAAGATGTCCCCGGTGTCGGTAAAACCCTTTTAGCCAAATCTCTGGCTCGTTCTGTAGATGGTAAATTTCAACGGTTACAATGTACCCCTGACTTACTCCCTACAGATATCACTGGTACAAATATTTGGAATCCTAAAACTGGGGAATTTACATTTCTACAAGGTCCTGTATTTGCTAACGTCCTATTAGCGGATGAAATTAACCGCGCTACACCCCGTACCCAGTCGGCTTTACTGGAAGTAATGGAAGAACATCAAGTCACAGTTGATGGTGTTTCTCGTCTAGTTCCTCAGCCATTCTTTGTAATTGCTACCCAAAACCCCATTGAGTACCAAGGGACGTTTCCCCTCCCAGAAGCGCAAATGGACCGATTTATGCTGTCTTTAAGTTTGGGTTATCCTTCGGAATCTGAAGAAATGCAAATGCTGCAAAATCTGCAAGCTGGTTTAAAGGTTGCTGATTTACAGCCTTGTATTACTTTAGAAGAAGTCCAAGCATTACGCCAAGCTTGTTCCCAAGTCAAGGTAGAAGCATCTTTGCAACAATACATTTTAGAATTGGTGCGGACTACTAGACAGGATGAAGAAATCACTCTTGGTGCTAGTCCTCGTGGTACTGTAGCTTTACAAAAAGCCGCTCAAGCCTTGGCTTTTATTTTAGGTAGGGAATATGCTCTTCCTGATGATGTTAAGTTTCTCGCACCGCACGTTCTTTGTCATCGTCTGATTCCTAGAGGGGGACGCAATACAAAAACTATAGTTGAACGATTATTACGATCTGTGCCTATTCCTTAATATAAAATATTACGGGGGGTACAACCTCCCAAAAACCTATTTTGACTGGGAATTTTAGATTTTGGATTTTAGATTTTAGATTAAAAAATTGCTTCTATTGCTCCCAATATTTTCGGTAAAATATGGCTGAAACTATTGCTATGATTGGATTTGAGGTTTTAATTTTTGCAAAATAGGCGGAGTGTTTTGCGATCGCAGATTAATTTGCATCAAACCCATATCCAGCAATGGTTATGGATGCCTAATCAGGATGTTTGATCACAAGGAAAGCGGTAGAACCATTATTACTAAATAACACATGACCAAAGAACGAAAAAGAGCCGACCAAGACAGTCCCTGGAAAGAAATATTAGAAGCATACTTTCCCCAAGCAATGCAATTTTTCTTCCCGCAAACAGCCGCATTAATTAACTGGGAAATACCCCACGAATTTCTAGATAAAGAATTTCAACAAATAGCTCGCAACGCTGAACAAGGAAGAAGATATGCGGATAAATTAGTCAAAGTGTGGCAACACCAAGGAGGAGAAATTTGGCTGTTGATACATATAGAAATTCAGGCAAAATCTGAAGAACTCTTTCCTGAAAGGATGTTCTCCTACAACCTACGAATTTTTGACCGTTTTGGCAAACCTGCCATTAGTCTTGCTATTTTATGTGATGCAGATCCCAAATGGCGACCAAACCAATACAATTATAATTATCCTGATACCAGGTTAAACTTTGAATTTGGTACAGTCAAATTGCTAGATTACCAAAACCGTTGGACAGAATTAGAAGCCAGTGACAATCCTTTTGCAACGGTGGTAATGGCACATTTAAGAACACAACAAACCCGTAAAAAACCACAAGAACGCAAAACCTGGAAATTTAGCTTAATTCGCCGATTGTATGAACAAGGATTGCAAGAAAAGGATATTCGTAACCTTTACCGTTTTATAGACTGGGTTATGATGTTACCAAAGGCATTAGAAGCAGAGTTTTGGCAAGATTTTAAACAATTTGAACAGGAGCGAACTATGACTTATATTACTACAGGTGAGCGCATTGGCTACGAGCGAGGAATAGCAGAAGGTAAACAGGAAGGTGAGCAAAATCTTGTGATTCGACTACTACAAAAACGGGTAGGAAATTTACCGGAAGAAATTAGGAAAAAAATTCAAACTCTTTCTTTAAATCAGTTGGAATCACTCGGTGAGGCATTGCTAGATTTTACAGCTATTGAGGATTTATTCAACTGGTTAGAATCTCATCAGTAAAAATATATTTTGTGGGCAAGATGCCCGCAAAATATACAAAATAATCCAAATTAAATCCAGCACAGCTTATTTTTATCCCTTGGGTTGAGGCAAAAAACAACATTATCTGATTTTATTTTTGATATTACATTTAGAAAGGTATTTAACGGTATAACTAGGTTTATTAATTACAAAAAATGCCGCAGGATTTAACTTTGATTCATAGTTTGCTTCTCTTTAGTACCGCGTTCATTGCCGGTGGACTCAATGCTGTAGCGGGTGGTGGTAGTTTCATTACATTTCCTACCCTAATATTTACGGGTGTCGCACCAATTAACGCTAATGCTACAAATAATACTGCTTTGTGGATAGCAGCGATCGCTAGTGCAAGGGCATATCGTCAAGACTTGAATATTGAAAAAAGACAATTATTATTACTAGCCGGCACAAGTTTAGTTGGTGGTGTGATTGGTTCAGTGGCTTTGTTATATACATCACCGGATGTGTTTAAAAAGATGCTGCCCTATTTATTACTATCAGCAACATTAATATTTACATTCAGTGAATCTCTAAAAAACTGGCTGCAACTTCAGAGTAAAAATGATATTTCTGCACCGCCACCTTTATTGATTCTCCTAATTTCTCAATTAGCAATCTCTATATATGGTGGTTTTTTTGGTGCGGGTGTAGGCATTTTAATGTTGGCAACTTTAACCTTTTTAGGGATTAAAAATATTCACTCTATTAATGCTTTTAAAACTTTATTAGGTAGTTGCATTAATGGTGTGGCTATTATTCCCTTTATGTTCGCTAATTTGATTGCTTGGCATCAAGTTATTATAATGGCGGTTGGTGGTTCTCTGGGTGGTTATTTATGCGCTCATTTTGCCCGCAGACTAGAACCTAATTTGGTGCGGAAATTTGTGATAGTGGTGGCTTTTGGGATGACTACTTACTTTTTTATTCATGGTTAAGTAGGTGGATACAATTATACTCAAAACGGCTTATCTGTTGCCTTCCACAACCGCCAGGGAATAAATTCCCTGTCTCATAGCTCAAGTCCGTTAAAACGGACTAAGTAGGGCTTGCTATTAGTGTAGTGTGGCGTTAGCCATATAAACCTACAGCCAAGACGCATAGAGAGTTTCATCTGTATGACTTGTGGGAGGGGTGTCTTGTTTATGCAAATATTAATTAAATATAAAACTATTGATTTTGTGACTTTGATTACAGTTTTTCCTATCTAGTAACGCTTGAATGGAAAAATAACCTATTTTTTCCCAAAAAATAAACAGGACTGTCTCAAGGATTACACCATAGGGATCACGGCTAATCTAAGAAAAGTTAGATCTAAAGTAAATTTATATATCTGAGGCATGATGATAAAAATTATCAAGTTTAAGATAATGACCAAAGATATCAACTTTTTTACATTGACAATAATTAAACAGGTTTTTTCGCTTTTTCTCAAAAGTTATTAATTTCAGGGGTTTTAAAATGCAAGCATCACAAAAGATTCATTGCCCAAATTGCGGTAGTGCGGCTGAACGTCACTATATTGCTGATAGTCAAGTTACCAGAACACAATGTCCTAGTTGCGATTATTTGATGATCACTTGCACTCGCACGGGTAAGGTGATTGAGGCTTATGCACCAGGAATTTATGCTAGGAAATAATTGACAATTTTATTGACAAATTACCTTTTTGTTGTTCTTAATTGTCCACAAGCAGCGTCGGCTTCTAAACCGCGAGAATAACGGACACTGACGGCGGTATTTTGTTGTTGAAGAACGTTGACAAAGGCTTCGATTCGGTCGCGGGTTGGTCTTTTATAATCTACTTCTTCTATGGGATTGTAGGGGATTAAGTTAACGTGACTTTGAAATCCTCGCAGACGTTTTGATAGTTCTAAGGCGTGTTCCGGTAAGTCGTTGACTCCAGCGAGAAGTATGTATTCAAAGGTAACTCTGCGTCCAGTTATTTCTACGTATTCTCGACATTCTGCGAGTAAGTCTTCTATGGGGTAGGGTTTAGCACTGGGAATGAGTTGTTCCCGTAATGCTTGGTTGGGTGCGTGGAGGCTGACAGCGAGGGTAATTTGCAGTTGGTGTGCGGCGACTTGCAAAATGCGATCGCGGATGCCTACAGTAGATAGTGTCAGCGATCGCGCCCCAATTCCGATATCTTGATTAATGGATTTAATTGCTGAAATCACATTTTCCGTATTCAACAATGGTTCACCCATACCCATGAATACGACGTTACTCACCCGTTCTTGAAAATCTTCTTGGACAGTCAGGACTTGATCAACAATTTCCGCACGGGTAAGATTACGCTTATAGCCACCTTTCCCAGTCGCACAGAAATCACAAGCCATTGGACAGCCGACTTGAGTAGAAACGCAGACTGTTAACCGTTTATCGCTGGGAATACCCACTGTTTCCACAATTTCCCCGTCAGCTAATTTGAGGAGATATTTGACGGTATCATCGGGGGCAACAGAGCGGTAATGTAGAGAAGAACGACCTATGGGAATATCTGCAACTTCCAAACGCCAATTTTTCGGAAATACAGAAATATCAGCGAGCGATCGCACACCCTTATTATAGATCCAATCATGCAATTGCTTACCCCGATAACCAGGTTGTCCCTGCTGCTGTACCCAAGCAGTTAACTCCGTCACGGAAGCACCAAGGAGAGGGGGGAGAAGTTCAGACTCAACGGAGTTAGGTGAATCTAGCTGAGATACAAGCGGCGTAGCAGACATAAGAAATTACAAGTTGATGCTAATTTTTTATTCTACTATATTGTTTTTGGGTATTGCTGAATTGAGGTATGAAAATCAAAAATTCCCTTTCTGAAACTCTTAATCTTTGCGCCTTTGCGCCTTTGCGTGAGACTAACTCATACTTTCATTCACCAACGCCTGTTTTTGTTTCGCGCAATCTCGCTGAGAGATCCCACAGGGTAGGGGCAAAGAAGCAAAGGAAGAAATTATTCATCCGTCTTCATCCGTCTTCATCTGCGTTTATCTGCGGTTAAATATTCTATATTTACGGGGAGACTTCTAAGGTAATAATAGTAACCTCTGGTGGACAAAATAACCGTCCGGGGAAATAAGTTCCTAAGCCTCGATTTACATATAATTGATTATTTCCCACTATATGTAAACCCTCTGACCATTGCCAATGGCTTAATATAGAATGGGTTTTCCGTAAAAATGGTAATTTACGGATAAGTTTTTTGGGGATTTTTTTGACTATTTTTGCATAGTAAATCATGGCGGGTCCCAGACCAGGAATTACGATTTGTCCACCATGACTATGACCAGATAATTGTAAATCTACTCGCCATTTTTTCAGGATTTCGGCTGTATCTGGGTGATGAGATAAGACAATCCGAGGTGTAGTCGAATCGAGTTGATTCATAATTGCTTCTGGATTAAATTCTCGTGAATAAAAATCCGCTAATCCCACTAAAGGTAATTTTTCTCCCAAGGGGTAAGCAATTTGATTCCAAAGTACATTAATCCCCACATTTGTTAAAGCATTTGTAATTTCTAATTTTGAACTAGGATAATAAATATCATGATTGCCAAGGATAGCATAGACACCATAGCGACTTTCTAGATTTTTTAGTCGTGATGCTAGTTGGTGAATTGGTTTAGCGATTGTGTTAACATAGTCGCCAGTTAAAATAACTAAATCTGGTTTTGCGGCATTACTAACGGCAATTGCTTCTGTTAACATTTTTTCTGATAATAGACCATTATCATAGTGAAAATCTGACATTTGTACCAGCTTTAATCCTGCTAGTGATAGAGGTAAGTTGGGGATTTTTACTGTCAATTTTTCTGTACTCAAAGCTCCAGTTAATAATTTGTGCATAATAATTCCGTAGTTTGGGTTAATGCCGGGAAACCCAACATTTTAAACCTTGGTTGGGTTGCTGTCGCTGAAACCAACCGACAATTATCAGAATATAATCGTATTTGTTTATACATTAACAAAAGATTTTGATATTAACTGTATCCAAAGAGTAATATATTTGAATACTCAGATCCCCGATTTCTTAAAGAAATCGGGGATCTATGCTCTATCATTTTTTTATAGCTATGAGGAAACTAATCTATCTTGTAGTTTTGCTACCATTTCCGCACGAGTGGAAACGTCTAATTTACGGAACATCCTTTTTAAAGCTTGCTTGACAGAATTTTGAGTAATCCATAATTTAACGGCTATTTCCCCATTAGTTAAACCTTGGGCTACTAATCTGGCAATTTCTAATTCCCGCGCTGTCAGGGGACAATTACCAGCAGATGCAAAGGTTTTTGGTTGTGCTTGGAGTGTGGCCATTTTTGCTGATAAATGTAAACAAACTGCACTTAAATCAGCTAAATCATTACTATCAAAGGGCTGACTTCCGGGGTCACGAGCAAAATTTAAAGTCCCCACTAATTGACCATTACAAACTATCGGACCAGTCATCACGTGTTCGTGACGAGTGCAATAGTTTTTCCAGTCTTCTGGGGATAAAATTAATTGCTCGTGGGTGGGGGCGTGACGTTCGACAACATAACGGCCAATGGGGTTAGCTTCTAAGCAGACAGCAGGAATTTCGGGAATTTCAATTTGAGTATTTAATTGGTCATCTAGGAGATCAATACCCCAATGTTGTACTGCAAAATGGTCGCCAATGGTATCCATGAGAGCTAGTTTTAATTCTTGCTCATTTTGGACATTGGCGATCGCTTGGAAAATGGCGTGGAGAGTTTTAGCCATAAGTGTACCCATTTGGGGTCTATGCGAACCTCGATAATTACCTCTATGCTAATACCAGCAACGATAAAAAGCTATTTTAACTTGTAACGAGAGGACAAGCACGATGACAGTTACTCAAATCTCAGCCCAAGAACTTTTTCAGGCTGCCTATCAAAACCGTTATACTTGGGATGGAAATTTCCCTGGCTATACCGCAGATATTACTTATAAGTATGATGACCAAGTGATCAAAGGTCAAGTGCGGATTGATGCCAATATGAAGGCAGAAGTTCTGAATGTGGAAGACGAAGCTGCTAAAAAAGCCATTCATGGACAAGCTTGGGAAATCGCCGTTCACCGTGTCCGTCGGGCGTTTGCACAGACTCACGGCGCAAATACTTTTAGATATGGTAGCAAGGATGCAAACGGCGCAGTAGAGATTTTTGTTGGTGGAAAGTCGGAAGGAGATAAGTACAAAGTGCGTAACAATGAAGTTTGCCACGTTCACCGTTTAATTCACGGTACTTTTGTGACTATTGACACTTTCAGCAGTCACGAAACTGGAGAAGGATATCTTTCTCACACATACAATTCTGTTTACCATGACCCGGAAACCGGCGCTCAAAAGGGCGGTAAAAGCGATTTTACTGATGAATATGAAAAGGTAGGTAATTACTACATTCTCAACCGTCGGGAAATTCGCACGGAAATCGCAGAACGTATTTCCATTCAAGATTTCATCTTTTCTAATATTGAGTTGTTAGGTTAGGTTTTTGAATAGTCTTTGACAATCTCAGTTTTAAGTCTCTATCTTCAATGAACCCACAATGATTACATACACGGGTTCTAGTTGATAGGGACTTTTTGATTTATTTTGTCTGAATCAGGATTTCCAGGATGAAAAATACTGTAAAATATGTGATAATTGATTATAAAAACTACTATATATGTCTTCTTTATTATATCTAAATTTTATTTTATTCTATTCTATTTCCGTAAACTTAGCCGCCTGTTGAAAATAAACATTTAACATTAAACCTATATCATGAAGAATAGCAGAATTAATATTCTTTTCTATTTCTGGTAAAAGCATTTTCTCAATAAAAATATCATAGTTAAGATGTTGTATAGATAGATATTTTTTTGCTTGATCAAACAAATGTTTCAATGCCTGTCTACCCTGAAACAATCTCTTTGCTTGATTAATATCTAGTACCATAGGATCATGAAACCAAGATTGCCATGTAATTTCTTGTAATTTATTATTGAGTATTGTTTCTAAGGCTTGGATTTTTGTTTGAGATTCTCCACACTTAATTTGTATTTGTTCTTTAAACCAAATCTCAATTTCCTCTAAAGAAAATATCTGATTTTGTGGTTTATCTAATTTTAATCTCTCGTAATTTTGTCTAAAGCGAAATCTTAAACACTCAACTAATTCATTACATATAGAACTTTGCAAATATTCTATTAGCCATTGGTCTAATTGTTCTTTTGTCAATGTATTTATAGTATTTGTTTTATATGGTTTTCTGCCTTGAACTTGAGTAGGTAACTGATTTAAGATATTAGCTATAGTTGCAGTTTCTTCCAAAAGATAATTTTCCCATTCATTTCTTTCCCAATAGACTATTTTAGCTGCTTTAGTCTCAATTAAATTAGAATCATTCTTATTATTTTCCTGATTAATTTTTTGTTGCTCGGTAAAATCTCGATCCTTAATTGCAATAACAGGTATATGCTTGTGCAAACTACGATCCGTATATAAGATTTTGGCAATAGCATTAAAGTTTCCGCTACCACCAACCTCAATCACATCATAGTTTATCTGAGGCAGAATATTTGCATAAATCAACTCTTGAATGGCTCTCTCTATAAATGACCATTCCTTTCCTTCAACAAGAATATATAAAATATTTTTAGATATTTCCATTATTTTTCTGCCAAATCACCCAAATTAATAATTTCAAAATCATAAAACATTTTTGCTACAGTTGGGGAATGGGTTGTAAAAATATATTGATTATTTGATTCATCCTTGCGTAAAACTTGAATTAATCTTTTTTGCCAAGCAGGATGTAAATGTAGTTCAACTTCGTCAATAAGAACAATAGAATTTTTAGCGGTATCTGCTGCTAAACCAACTAAAATTCTTAAAATTTGATGTTCTCCTGAACTCATTTGTAATAAATCATATTCTACACCCTTTCTTTTGAGAATCACAGTATCAGAATCGGGACCTGACTCTAAACCTATTAATTCCGAAGGAAAACAAATTTTATTAAATAATCTTTGAACTCTTTTCCAATATGATTCACCATATTTTTCCTCGTTCCATGTTAAATCTTTACGGTAATATTGATTTAACCATAATAAAACATCACTATGTGCATTTTGATCTTCCTGATTTTGTTTATTAAAACTCTTAAATAACCTTACAGTACGTCTTTGATCTAAATAGCAAACTCCACCAATTCTATCAAATATTTGTGAAGTTTGACGATTTTTAGATATTGCCTGAGAAGCTCTACCTCTTGCACCCAAAACTTTAATAGAATTTCCAGGTGAAATATCATAATCACATAAATTCTTTGTATTTAGTTTTCTATTTGGATAATACCAAATAACTTTTGCTGGACTTTCTAAAGGTGGAACTGGGTTTGACAAATCAAAGTTTTGGTCTAATTCAAGTGATGAATAAACATCATTAATAGCTTCAGCTTCATCTCTTTCAAGAGAATATTCAAATGCGATTTGAGTTGTATTTGTTATCCCCCTAACTAATTGTTGTATATTGTATTCTAAACCCTCTCTTAACTCTGGATGTTTTGGATTTTCAAATACTTTAACTACAACATGAATGGCATCTAAAATTGAAGTTTTCCCAGAACCATTAGGACCGACAATTAAATTTATAGGTCGAGGACGACTAAGTAAATCTGTAAAATCTAAAGAGATATCGTTAATAGCACGAAAGTTTTTTATTTCTAAGGAGTGTAGTTTCATATAAATATTTTTAGTTTTAAACTATAGGCAATGTGAATTGTCAAATAAATTACTGGTTTTTTATGTGACAAATTACCAAAATATAGCTTGATTATAGCTTGTATTCATGCAATAATCAATCTAATTCACATCACTGTCTGAATCAGGATTTACAGGATTGAAGGATTTACAGGATAAGGAAATGATTGATCAAGTTCAGCATAAATAAGCAAAGTAACAAATTAGAAGACAAAGACTTAACATTGTATTATAAATTATAATATACTTAAAGAGTTTGCGTAACCAAACCATTTTTTTAATAGCTTTATTGTTTGTAATAGGAAAATTGACACATGAACATCATAAGACGCTGGACTAAGCAAACACTTGATTATTGGACTCAGAGAATACAAGAAAATAAGCAACCCCTCTTATTCATGGGGTATTTAATTTTGAGTATGGTAATTTCTTATGGACTTGGGTTACTTAGGATTCATGAAGGTATTTCTCATGACTGGGGGTTTACTAAACTTAAACACTGGTTAATGCAGGTCTTTTCATTCTTCATTAGTTTCTCACCCAGTCTTGGCTTTGCGTCTGATGTGATTGCTTATCAAGCAGCGATTATTGCCATTGCAATACCTCTTAGCCTAGAAATCATTTCTCGAATCTCTGAACGCTACCAATCAGGGGTGATTACTAAAGAGTTTAATAGACAGTGGCAGCTAAAAGTCCTGCTGTTATTGGTAATTGTTAATGCGCTGTCAGGAGTTACATTGAAGTTTTTTGTGGACTCGAAGGTAGATTCTGGTTGGAAGATCCTTGCTTGGCTAATATTCCTGCTTTTCATGGCAACCAATGTTTTACTATTTGCTTTTTTTGACACGCTCCGACAGTATGCAACTAAGACTAAGTTTTTATTGGATAGGCTATTCAATGATCTAACTCAAGTTTTACGTCGTGTAACCAGCAACCAACAGATGAGTGATAAGAGATTACAAAAATCTCAAGAGGAATTCATTAGCGCCCTAGAAGGGATTGGTGATATTTTAGTATTTGAGACTAAAAACCGCAAAAATAACCAGTATATTATTGAAGGTCTGAAACAAATTCAGGATATATCCGAAAAGTTTTTTGCTCTGCAAAATAGCCAACCTGGAAAATTTTCAAAATTGCTGTATTCTCATGAACTACTTCAGTTGCATGAGGCAAATCAGCTTGAAGCATCATCTCAATTACAATTTTTCCCAAAAAAATATCTAGTTGCACTAATGGCAATAGTCAATCAATTCCTCCGCTTACATGAAGTTGCATTGGAGGTTAAAAATCTTGAAATTGCTCGGTTATCACTATACAATTTAATTTGGCTTTTGAGTAACTTATCTCAAGCGATAAATCATGACCAGTCAATAAAAACACTAATTCGAGTTATAGCTGACCTACGCTACACTAACCAACAAATTCAGGACGAATTTTCTTATACACTATCTGTTACTTGGTACACGAGTGTTGTATTTAAAAACTCATTTAAGCTTGGATATCTAGGCGAATTTGGTAGTTATTTTGTCTCTAGTATTCATGAAATTATTTCTAGTGGTAAAACTCAAGTATTTGAGCAATTAGTTTCTACACTGCATGATTCTGGAGATATCAAACATAACGATAAATATATGGTTGAAGAACTCCAAAGCTTTTTATGGCAAATAGGATATAAATCCTATAATGAAGCAAATCAAAATGAGCAGCTTGGTAAAAAACTTAATAAACTAAATTTTTTAGCGAGTGAATTGCGGACACAAGAGCAAGTAAATCAGTGCTTAGAACTATTTAAAGAACTTCAAGATATTATCTTTCGATGTTTTAGCTCTGTTAATCAGGAGGAAATTCAGAACCAGTTAGAAGAAGTTCATACTAACCTAGTATTTCGCTTCAAATTCAATAACTTGATTTATTTAATGTTTGACATTGGTGCTTACTGTATTTTCAAGAATCGCTATGATTATATTTATAAATTATGGACATTTAGGCAACCAAATGATGCAGATGCAATGTGGCTAGGACATGATATTGTGCCAGTGTCTTTACTTGGTCTGTTCAATTTCTATTTTCAAAATACTTTTGGTTCTGCAATATTGTGGGATAATCATCATGGAAGTCGTCGGTATTTTGACCAATATTTCTTAATCTTGTTATTGCGTGAATTTTTAAACTCACAAGTTATAACTAATCAAGCTAGACAAAATCTTGTTAGCACTTTTCAGATACCAGATAATATTAATTCTCGTGTTTTAAGTGACATTTCATACAATGTAAATCGCCTGATTCCTATTGCGAGAGAACTTACTAACCTATCAGACTCACTTCAAATTCTAGGTTTTGATACAAATCAACTGAATGATGCTATTGAGGATGGACTGATTATTTTTCTTGAAAGTTTAAAACCTAAAGCTGATGAACAGTTAGATAAACAATTACGTAGCCGAAAGATTAGTAAGACAAAAGTAGAACAGTTTAAGTCGGAATTCTTTAAAGGCTATAATGAACAAGCATCAGTGAGATATCTATTTAAGAATTTTGGGTTATATGATGACAAAACTCATGAAGTAGGGGATATAAATATTAATTTATTTGGTTTAAGTGAACTATATAAAAAGGCAATATTTTTTGAAGAATGGTATGTAGACTATGGTGATACAGGATTTGATTATGGACAAAATTTCGCACGCAGTGAAGATTCAGAATTGATAGTCAGAATTTTGAAAGCTTGTAACCTAAGTGAGAATCTTACTTTAGACAATATCATTGAAAATTTGAAGGATAATCTAGATAATTTTATCATCATTGGAGTTAATGCTAGATTTAATGACTTTTTATATAATTCTGATCGTTTCAAAGCCAAAGGAATTGATGGAGAATCAGACCTAAATATTCCAGGATTTTTGGGTTCATATATTTATGGAAACTATAAAATCCCAGCCTTCAATTACTTTTGTCAAATACCTACAGAAGAGGGTCTTCCAAACCAAGCTACTCTTGTTATTGACAAAAATCACTTAGGCAAGCTCATTCAATATAAACCAGTGACAGCAGATGAACCCTATCAGATAGAACAACATTTTGCTTTTCATATAAGCGCATTTGCGGAAGATGAAATGCTGATGAATAAATCACTGCAACAGCCTCCTGATTTTGTTGTAGCTAAAGATGATGAATCCAAGCAAAGAGCTTACTTAGAAACTCAGGTTTTAATACGCATTTACGAAAAGTTTACTCTGGAAAACGATCCAAATTTTTCAGGATATCTTATCCCTGAATCAGATTTTGATTAGAACAAAGTCATCAATAACAGTAAATCCAATAATTAACCAAAAAACAAACTTCTATCAACGTGAAAAAACTTCCCTAACATCTCAGCTTGTTCTCGCGTCACTCCCACCTCACCATTAATCACCTGAGAAACTAACTCACTCGAACCCAAAACAGGAACTAAATCACCTATTTCTAAATCCCGCGCTTCCAATAAATGTAAAATTCTCGAACGAGGGGTAGAAACATTTAGCTGATAATGCTGACTTTCAAAATCTTCAATTAGCCTTACCAATAATTCCAACAAAGCATTTTCTTCTGCTGTCAGATGAGAACGAGAAAGCAAATCTTCCACAACTGCCAAAAGCCGATCATTTTCTTCCTCAGTTTTAATAACTCGCGGTTGAGACTGAGAAAGTAATTTGCTGTAAACTTCTGAATCAAAAGTAAGGGTCATTTTTCCAGTAGTCTTTGTCATATTCTGCATGAGCTAAGACATATTTAATATAAGTAGTGAGACAGGATTAATTACACAATGTTATCCCATGAGCGAAGCGTGGCGTTATCCATATGGAACAAAGTGAAATGAAGCAATCGCAAGGGTTGTGATTGCTTCCCTTCGCTCGCAATGACTGTAAATATTTTTGTCCAATTACTGACAATATCACATTCTCAAAATTAGATGGTGTGCGATCGCTAGGTCGTGCTATCTTTATTCCTATGGCTCCTGCGTCGCCACGCAAGCTATCAGTCCCGTAAGGGATACGAGACGCTATCGCTACCAACTACCCAATAAGCGGTAAAATGTTGAAGGTTTATAACGTATAGGTGAAATTGTTCACCAACATACCGGGAACTAAACTTCCTCCTAATTGTCGGCTTCCGTAAGTTCCCACTTCGGGAATAAATTCTTGGAAGTTGGTTAAATCAATGAGATTTTCTGCACCCCAAAAACGATAAAGACTTTCATCAAAGCGCAGGTTAGCAATGGGAGCAATGATTTCACCGTTTTCTACCCAAAAGCACGCATAACGAGTCATTCCTGTAATTCTCCCAGATGGGCGATCGCTCCAGTTCAAATAATGTAAATTAGAAACATATAGTCCTGTATCTAAACTGGGTAAAATATCCTCAAAAGCCAAATTACCAAGGCTGATTTCTGGAGAACGTAAGGTTTCTGAACCATTCGCACCATTAGCGGGTTTATTATATTCCTTCGCGGTGCGAGAATTAACTAAGCTATTAATTAAAATGCCGTTTTCAATTAATGCTAATTCTGGTGCAGCCATTTCTCCCAAATTATTAAATCTCGGTACTAAACCACTTTGAAAATTTTCTTTTAAAGTGAATTTTGGGGAAAGTTGTTTTTCCTGACGTGATAAAGCGGCTAAAGCACTATTACCTTGTTGAATATCGGCTTCACTGATAGCGCCCCAGGAAAGCATACCCAATAATTCAGCCACCGCAGCCGGAGCAAAATAAGTTTTATATTGTCCTTTGGGTAATTCTTTAACTGGACGAGATAGCATTTCTATTTGCTGTTTCCCATCATTTATTTTAGCTAAATAAGCAGCTTCATTCCATTCACTTCCGGCAAAAGTTCCTTTTACAGCTTGTCCTGATGCCATAAACAAGGAATAATCTAAGTTAAATGAATCAGTCACAAACCAGTGTTTTTTTCCGCTAGAATCACCATAACCTCTGATAACAACTCCTCCAGCATACATCCCTGTAAAATCTAAATTAGTCACTGTTTCCAGGATACTGGGAACTAATATTTCTGGAGTGAGTAATTTACCAGTATTAATTTCTCGACTGCTATGATTTCCTGATGGTAAAACTAAATAAGGATCAATTGGTAATAATGGTAATTCATCACGTAATTCTTGTAAAGCGGTGGAGGCTAATTCCCAATCTACGTCCCAATTTCCAGTCAAGGGAAACTGACGGGAACTAGTGCGTTGATTAGCCATTAAGGTCAATTGAATCGAACCATCATGAACACAACCTGTTTGTCTCACTTTGGCAGAATTAAAGCGGGTAAATTGACTGCTTTCGCTGCTAAGTCTAACGGTGAAATGTTCATGTTCTGCTTTTTTATTCAGCAGAGTTTCGATGAGTTGATTAAAAGTTTTTTCTAAAGTTGATAATTCTTCAAGTTTCATGGTTTAAATTGTATCTGGATCAATATTTAATTCTCGCAATTTTGCGGCTAAACGTTCTGCTCTTCTAGCTTCCCATTCGGCTCTTTGGGTTTCTATTTTTGCTCTTTGGGCTTCTATTTCGGCTCTTTGCATTTGTATTGCTGTTTTTTTAGTCTCCTCTTCTGCGGTTTCTTCCGGTGTAGGAACTAACTCTCCTGCTGGGGTAAAATACCTTAACAGTCCTTGGTTAATTCCTAAGTATAAACCTAACTGTTGACTCCATAAATGTCCTTTTTCATTGGGTTCTAAAGGTTGATATTTATTATCTACTAAATGAAAACCCGCAAATTCTAATGTATAAGGGTCAAACCAAAGGTAATCCGGTGTGCGGAAAGTATTTTGATAAAGTTCTTTTTTGTATTCTCTATCAGTATTGGCTGTACTGGGTGAAAGAATTTCTAAGATGAAATTAGGATATTTACCATCTTCTTCCCACACTACCCAACTTTTCCGAGTTTTGCGTTCAGTTTCCAAGACGACGAAAAAATCAGGACCCCGGAAATATTCTGATTTTTTCTGATTAGGACTATAGTAAATACTCAAATTTCCCGCAGCATAGAAATCATATCTATCTTTCCACAACCATTCCAAACATTTGAAAAGTAAAATTATTTGTCGTAGATGTAGTTCTGTTTCCACGGGAGGTTCATCACTATATAAATCACTAGGAGGAAATATTACATCTGGGGAGATGTTTTCTTTGCATTCTAATTCTTGAGTAATCATCATGATATGATACCAAGTAGTTATTTATTGATTATAGCATTACGTAGGTTGGGTTGAGAAAACCCAACATTATATTATTCTTTTCTTGGGTGGCGCTGTTGCTTAACCCAACCTACATGACTAAAGGGTGTTTTGTTTGTTTAATCTGTTGTATAAATTCGGTAGTATTCTGCTTAAATTATGAATCTAGACTTTTAAAACAACCTCCCAGGTTAAGCAACAGAGTAAATTAGCAACTGGATTAAATTGTATCAGGATCTATATTTAATTCCCGCAGTTTTGCTGCTAAACGTTCTGATTTTCTCGCTTCTTTTTCTGCTCTTTTAGTTTCCTGTTCTGCGGTTTCTTCAGGTGTGGGAACTAGCTCTCCTGCTGGGGTAAAATACCGTAATAGTCCTTGATAAATTCCTAAATATAAACCTAGCTGACGACTCCACAAATGTCCTTGCTGATTTTGTTCTAAAGGTTGATATTCTCCGTCTACTAAATGAAAACCTGCAAATTCTAGCGTATAAGGGTCGAACCAAAAATAATCCGGTGTGCGGAAAGTATTTTGATAAAGTTCTTTTTTATATTCTCTATCTGTATTTGCTGTAGTTGGTGAGAGAATTTCTAAAATGAAATTAGGATATTTACCATCTTCTTCCCAAACTACCCAACTTTTACGGGTTTTGCGTTCTGTTCCCAAGACGACAAAGAAATCAGGACCTCGGAAATATTCAGATTTTTTCTGATTAGGACTATAGTAAATGGTGAGATTTCCCGCAGCATAGAAATCATTTCTATCTTTCCATAACCATTCTAGACATTTGAAAAGTAGAATTATTTGTCTTAGATGTAGTTCTGTTTCCACGGTTGGTTCATCACTATATAAATCACTTGGGGGAAATATTACATCTTGGGAGATGTTTTGTTTGCATTCTAATTCTTGAGTGATCATCATGATATGATACCAAGTAGTTATTTATTGATTATAGCATTACGTAGGTTGGGTTGAGAAAACCCAACATTATATGATTCTTTTGTTGGGTTGCGCTGTTGCTTACCCCAACCTACATGACTGGTTGGATGATAATTTGATATTTCTCATGCAAGGGAATGTATATTTTTAGCAAGGTTAATTTAATTTGGTTATGTTTGTCAATATATTTTGTCTGAATCAGGATGTCCAGGATTAAAGGATTTACAGGATTTTTGTATGGATTTGGATTTTGATGAGTTGAATGATTAAATATTTTTGTCTGAATCAGGATGTCCAGGATTAAAGGATTTACAGGATTTTTGTATGGATTTGGATTTTGATTAGTTGAATGATTAAATAATTTTGTCTGAATCAGGATGTCCAGGATTAAAGGATTTACAGGATTTTTGTATGGATTTGGATTTTGATTAGTTGAATAATTAAATAATTTTGTCTGAATCAGGATGTCCAGGATTAAAGGATTTACAGGATTTTTGTTTAGATTTGGATTTTGATGAGTTGAATAATTAAATAATTTTGTCTGAATCAGGATGTCCAGGATTAAAGGATTTACAGGATTTTTGTATGGATTTGGATTTTGATTAGTTGAATAATTAAATAATTTTGTCTGAATCAGGATGTCCAGGATTAAAGGATTTACAGGATTTTTGTTTAGATTTGGATTTTGATGAGTTGAATAATTAAATAATTTTATCTGAATCAGGATGTCCAGGATTAAAGGATTTACAGGATTTTTGTTTAGATTTGGATTTTGATGAGTTGAATAATTAAATAATTTTGTCTGAATCAGGATGTCCAGGATTAAAGGATTTACAGGATTTTTGTTTAGATTTGGATTTTGATGAGTTGAATAATTAAATAATTTTATCTGAATCAGGATGTCCAGGATTAAAGGATTTACAGGATTTTTGTATGGATTTGGATTTTGATTAGTTGAATAATTAAATAATTTTATCTGAATCAGGATGTCCAGGATTAAAGGATTTACAGGATTTTTGTATGGATTTGGATTTTGATTAGTTGAATAATTAAATAATTTTATCTGAATCAGGATGTCCAGGATTAAAGGATTTACAGGATTTTTGTATGGATTTGGATTTTGATGAGTTGAATAATTAAATAATTTTATCTGAATCAGGATGTCCAGGATTAAAGGATTTACAGGATTTTTGTTTAGATTTGGATTTTGATGAGTTGAATAATTAAATAATTTTATCTGAATCAGGATGTCCAGGATTAAAGGATTTACAGGATTTTTGTTTAGATTTGGATTTTGATGAGTTGAATAATTAAATAATTTTATCTGAATCAGGATGTCCAGGATTAAAGGATTTACAGGATTTTTGTTTAGATTTGGATTTTGATGAGTTGAATAATTAAATAATTTTATCTGAATCAGGATGTCCAGGATTAAAGAATTTACAGGATTTTTGTTTAGATTTGGATTTTGATTAGTTGAATAATTAAATAATTTTGTCTGAATCAGGATGTCCAGGATTAAAGGATTTACAGGATTTTTGTATGGATTTGGATTTTGATTAGTTGAATAATTAAATAATTTTGTCTGAATCAGGATGTCCAGGATTAAAGAATTTACAGGATTTTTGTTTAGATTTGGATTTTGATTAGTTGAATAATTAAATAATTTTATCTGAATCAGGATGTCCAGGATTAAAGGATTTACAGGATTTTTGTATGGATTTGGATTTTGATTAGTTGAATAATTAAATAATTTTGTCTGAATCAGGATGTCCAGGATTAAAGGATTTACAGGATTTTTGTTTAGATTTGGATTTTGATTAGTTGAATAATTAAATAATTTTGTCTGAATCAGGATGTCCAGGATTAAAGGATTTACAGGATTTTTGTTTAGATTTGGATTTTGATGAGTCGAATAATTAAATAATTTTGTCTGAATCAGGATGTCCAGGATTAAAGGATTTACAGGATTTTTGTTTAGATTTGGATTTTGATTAGTTGAATAATTAAATAATTGTGTGTTTCTCAAAGATAGTTCATTCAGAAAGCAATTGAATTCCATATATCCTGGGATACGCCACGCTATCAGGCTTTGTTATCATCATTGACAGAATTGGTAGATTAATAGAATTTGGTGATCATTAAAAATATTTAATCTCTTCATCCTGTAAATCCTTAAATCCTGGGTATCCTGATTCAGACAATAAATATTTAATCTCTTCATTCTGTAAATCCTTAAATCCTGGATATCCTGATTCAGACATCTTCATTATATCTTTTTGTTGGGTTGCGCTGTCGCTTAACCCAACCTACTTTAACTCACCACAACCTAAATCAGAAAATTCATTAACCACCACCAAAAACTTCGACGTTTGCAAATGCACAAACGGGTGAACCATGTCCTACAGAAATGGCTTGATTTGGTTCTCCTTTACCACAGAAAGGTGTGCCGTAAATTTGCCAATTAGTGTTATTTCCAACTTGAATTAAACTATGCCAAAATTCTGGTGTGGTGGCACGATAGTTAGGATTACGCAGGGTTTTGGTAAGTTTGCCGTTTTCAATTAATTTGGCATATTCACAACCAAATTGAAATTTATAACGTTGATCATCTATTGACCAAGAACGGTTAGATTCCATGTAAATTCCATGTTCTATTCCTGAGATGATTTCTTCAAAGCTGGCGTTTCCTGGTTCTAAATTCAAGTTAGCCATTCTGTCTATGGGGGGACGATTCCAAGAACAAGCTCGCGCACAAGCAACACCGGGTAAATCTGCTCTAGCTTGACTTTCTAAACTGCCTAAACCCCGGTGCAAAATGCCTTTTTTAATTACATATTCTTTGCTGGCTACTGCACCAGTATCATCAAAACCATAACTGGCAAATTCACCTGTTACTGTAGGATCAAAGGTGATATTCATCAGGGGTGAACCATATTCTAATTTACCAAAATCATCTTTGGTAACAAAGCTACCACCAGCATAGTTGCGTTCATCTCCTAAAATGCGGTCAATTTCTAAAGGATGTCCGATACTTTCATGAATTTGTAGCATCATTTGGTCTGGTGCTAAAACTAGGTTAGTCTGGGTATTTGGACATTCTTCTGCTGTTAATAATTCTAATGTTTGTTCACCAACTTTTTGAACTTGATGCCATAAGTTATCGTGTTTAAACAGTTCCCAACCTCCTTGATAAGAGTTGGCGTGAGCGCCGTTGTTGCTACGTTGTTGGACGATTGCACCGTCTTGAGCGATCGCCCCAAAATGATGACTAAGAGATAAAATATTTTGATATACTTCTGAACCATTGCTACTGACAAACCAAGTTTCTTTTTGATCTGTGCCGACTGTAGCTGTGGTTTGCACGATTTTATCGCTAATTTTGAGTTGCTGACAAATCTGAATGAGTAAATCGTTGATTTCTCCGGGAGTAATAGCGTTAAATGGTTCTAAACATGGTGAGTTATATTCACCAATGACTTGAGGACGGGTATTTTCACTAATTGGATATATCCACCATTTACTAGCTGCAATTGCTTGTTTATAGGCGATTTCCGCAGCATTTTGTAAACTGGAGATATGTAAGGAGTTGGTAGCGGCATAACCTAAACAACCATTAACGATGACTTCGATCATTGCTCCCATATTCAATGATTTACCGTTGCTTTGGGGTAAACCATCACGGACAGAATGATCTGTAGAAGTTGTTTTTACGGCTCTGATTCCTACCCAATCTGCGGGGATATTTAAATGATCAATTGCTTTTTTTAGTTCAATCAACATAATTTTTAATTTTTGATGCCACTTTGCGATACTATGGGATTGTAGTGGTTTAATATTACACTTTATCGCCTGTTTTTGAATTTGTAGAAAAACTGTTCATGTCGGAATTATTAGCTAACACTGGAACTATTGCGGCGATCGCTACTGCTGTTGTTCCTCAACAGGGTAGTGTGGGTATTGTCCGGGTTTCCGGTGATCTGGCAATGGCGATCGCTCACAGTCTATTTTACGCCCCAGGGCGACAAGTGTGGTCAAGTCATCAGATTCTTTATGGTTATATTCGTCAACCCCAAACTAAGCAAATTATTGATGAGGCTTTATTATTAATAATGAAAGCCCCCCGTTCTTTTACCCGTGAAGATGTGGTAGAATTCCATTGTCATGGGGGAATTATGGCGGTACAACAAGTATTACAACTATGTTTGGAAAATGGCGCAAGATTAGCTCAACCGGGAGAATTTACATTAAGAGCGTTTTTAAATGGTAGATTAGACTTAACCCAAGCGGAAAGTATCGCCGATTTAGTGGGAGCAAAATCACCTCAAGCTGCTCAAACGGCTCTAGCTGGATTACAAGGTAAATTAGCCCAACCTATCCGCAAATTACGGGCTAATTGTTTAGATATTTTGGCAGAAATCGAAGCCAGAATTGATTTTGAGGAGGATTTACCACCTTTAGATCAGCAGAGAATTATTGCAGATATTAAGCAAGTGACAGCGGAAATTAGCAAATTATTAGCCACAAAAGACAAAGGTGAATTACTGCGAACTGGTTTAAAAGTGGCGATAGTTGGGCGACCAAACGTGGGAAAATCGAGTTTATTAAATGCTTGGAGTCAGAGCGATCGCGCCATTGTCACCGACTTACCAGGAACAACCCGCGATGTGATAGAATCACAGTTAGTTGTGGGCGGAATTCCTGTCCAAGTGTTAGATACAGCGGGGATTCGGGAAACAGCAGATCAAGTTGAAAAAATCGGTGTAGAGCGATCGCATCGTGCCGCTAATGACGCTGATTTGGTATTATTTACCATAGATGCAGCCGCAGGTTGGACACCCGCAGATCAAGAAATTTATGAACAAGTAAAACACCGTCCGGTAATTTTAGTCATTAATAAAATTGACCTAATTTCAACAGCAGAACAAGAAACTTTACAATCCAAAATCCAAAATCCAAAATCCAAAATCGTCACAGCCGCAGCCATAAATCAAGGAATTGATAATTTAGAAACAGCGATTTTAGAAACAGTTCAACAAGGAAAAGTTCAAGCCGCTGATCTAGATTTAGCAATTAATCAACGACAAGCAGCAGCTTTAACAAAAGCAAAGATTGACTTAGCACAAGTGCAAATGACAATCACCGATAAATTACCCTTAGATTTTTGGACAATTGATTTAAGAGGAGCAATTCAAGCATTAGGAGAAATCACCGGAGAAGAAGTCACAGAATCAGTTTTAGATCGGATTTTCAGTAGATTCTGTATTGGTAAATAAAATAAGTTATTCCATTTCCTAGTCTAATGAGGTACAAAATTATCTGCGTTCATCTGCGTTCATCTGCGTTTAATTCTGACTTCTTGTACCTCACTTGCATGAGAATTGCTGTAAACTCTCAAAATGACAGCATTTTAGGCAGCAATGATTTCTTTGATGATGACATAAGGTTCAACAATCAGAGCATTAAATCGCTTCTCCCGGTTGAGATTCCATTCTCCCACCTGATCTATTGTCGGTTTGGCTAATAATTGTTCATCTATCCAATGTTGCACTGAAAGAATATTATCACCAGCGATCGCTTCTCCCACATCTAATAAATCCAAATTCTCCGCTACCAAAATCACCGCATCTTTTTGGACATGGGGAATTAACCACTCCCATTCGGCTTCATCAAGATTTTGCTGTAATTTTTCCCGTAACTCCGACATAATTCCCCACTTTTTTAGTTATTATTTTGATTTTACAATATAAAATTATTCATAACCTTTGAATTATAGAGAAACTAATAATTGTCAGAATCAGGATTTACAAGATTAAAGGATTTACATGATTGTTATTTGATGGTTTATAGATGAGATTCATCTTACTTCATCCTCATCATAAATAACTAACTAACCGATAATTAAACAATCACATCCTGCAAATCCTCAAATCCTGGACATCCTGATTCAGACAAGCTAATAAATTTTACCTGCCCAAATCGTGCATTTCATTAATTGCCTTCGCACACATTTGAGTAACTCTTTCCAACTCTTCCTTATTAGTAGAACTGGGAGCATCAATTAATTGACCAATTCTAATAGTCAAAGGTACAGAACGGGGTAGAGAAGAACCCGGTTGTAAAATCTGCTCACTTCCCCATAAACTTACTGGTAAAAAAGGAGCTTTAGCCTTAGCTGCGAGGAGGGCTGCACCTCTTTTCGGTTCATGGATGCGACCATCATTCGTGCGCGTACCTTCTAAAAACACACCTACAGCCCAACCATTTTCTAAATACTCTAAAGCAGAACGAATCGCATTGCGGTCAGCACTGCCCCGACTGACAGGGTAAGCACCGTATAATTTAATTGCTTGTGCTAAAACAGGAACTTTAAATAATTCTTCCTTAGCCATGTACGCGACGGGACGACGGACACAACTAGAAACTATGGGAGGGTCAAAATAACTAGCATGATTACTAACGACTATGACAGCACCAGATTGGGGGACATTTTCCGCACCATAAATCTTGCCCCGAAAGTATGCGTGTAATACGGGACTAACCACCGACCACTTAAAGGCGTGATACAGTGCCAAACTAATTAAGGGTTCACGAATTCTAGTCACAGAAGATAGTATAAATAAAATAGAATACAAAAGTCAATCAATTTTGGATTTACGATTTTGGATTTTGGATTTACTCCACCCTCAAGTATGGAGCTTGGGGATTTTAGATTAGCGATTTTGGGATTAATTCCGCCCTGAAGGGGCGAGGCTTGTACCGAAAATTCCCAATCCAAAATCTAAAATCCAAAATCTAAAATTTTTCGGTCAGAATTCAGGAGTCAGAACTTATTTTAACCTCTAACTCCCCAATCTAACTGCTTATTTTTCCTACATTAGTTGCCTAATGTTAAAGCCTGTTGTCCTTGAGGTGAAGTAGCATAACCTAGAAATGCTTGCACTCCGGCACTAGCAGGGTCTTTATAGACATAATACAGCGATCGCTTATAGGGATAACTAGCCGCTTCTGGAGTCAAGCCTTCAATAGCCACGACGCGCGCGGTTTGCTGATTAGCAACCTGGGTAAAAGTCGCATAGCCGATACCATCTGTTTTCAAAGCTTGAACTAAGGGAGTGGTCGCATCTTGGGGTAAAGTCGTAATGTTGGGTGTAGTCCCAAAATTAGCTCCTTTTAAGACTAATTCTTTAAAAGTTTGATGTGTGCCACTAATTGCTGGACGATTAATGACGCGGATAGTCGCAGATGGACCACCCACTGCTGACCAATTATTAATTTTTCCCTGAAATATATCTGCAATTTGACTACTGGTTAATCCTCTATTAAAGGGATTTGCCTTACCGACTATCAGAGCGATCGCATCTTGTGTTATGGTGAAAGACTTCAATCCCTGACCTTGCTCCTGTGCTGTCAAAGGTCTAGAAGCCGCCGCAATATCCACTTTACCAGCCAATAGATCCTGAATTCCCTTATCAGTCCCATTCCCCACAGCCTCTACCTTCGTACCAGGAAACTGTTTCTCAAACCCCTTCCTGAGATTTTGGTTAATTGTCACCATACTCGTAGAACCGTCTATCTTTACAGTCGTACCACTGGCTACTGTCGTTGGTAACGGGAAAGCCGCAGAAGTGGGAGTAGTGGGAGTAGTTGTCTCACCAGTAGGGAAATTACTTTCTGACTGCGTAGTTATCGAAGGTGGGGCAGGATTACGCATAAAAAACCACCAGTAACCACCACCCAAAAGCCCTAAAAATAGCAAAATAAACACAATAGGAGGTGGACCGCTTCTCTGACTCATAAATTCCTAATTATTCTGGTAATTGTTTAGATGGGGAATCTTGTAATCTTTGCAAACGACGAGCAACCTCGTCATCTAATGTCATATTTTCAATCTCAGCCTGGAGTTTTTCGGTAGGATTTTCCGATAATTCCGCCAAAGCCTCCGTCTGTAAATTTCGACGTTCCACAGCACCCCTAGCCTTTTCAAAATCACTTTTAGCCGAGCCAATATCAAACTCATTATTGACCCTAGCAATCATCGCCAGAGCTTCATTCACCTCTGACATATCCTTCATATTTTGCATATCCGCTTTGTAGCTTTCTAACTTCATGCGCTCACGGTTCAGCTTATCCTTAGAAGCCTTGACCGCCGTTTCCGCCTGTTTCACCATTTCCGCTAGTTTAGGCAAGATTTGCTCCGTTTGAATCGCCTTACTCATAGCCATTCGCGCACCTTCTTCATTACCACCTTTTTGAGCAACCATAGCTTGCTGCTCTAAGGTATTAAATTCTTTAATTTTTGCCTCATATTTATTTTTAGCAGTTTTATAAGCCCCCTCCTGAGCCGCAACCGCTACAGCCAACTTCTGAACAGCTTCCTGCATTGACTGAAGGGATTCTTCAGCAACAGCTACAGCCACCTTACCACCGGACTCCACAGGGATTCCCCATAACCAGTTCCAAGTCCCAACTATGGTTCGCCCTGCCCTTTCACCCATTATCCAGTAGACAGCTTTTTTCATAACCCAAAGTTATTTTAGTGAGAGTGGTTATGGTAATATTTTTACTCTAATATGAGCATACATAGCAATTGTCTGTCAGTTTCTTCAAGTATATTTACAGCAAATTGTCATCAAACCCGGAACAAGAACCCTACCCCCAACCCCCTCCCCGCAAGCGATGAGGGGGCTAAGATGTACATTATAAGTAGTGAGACAAAATTAATTACACAATGTTATTGCGTTAGCGCAGCGTGGCGTTAGCCATATGGAACGAAGTGAAATCAAGCAATCGCCAGGGTTGTGATTGCTTCCCTTCGCTCGCAATGACTGTAAATATTTTTGTCCAATTACTTATGATTGGAAATCGCTGTAGGAATCCTCAATGATTTCTGAGCAATATTAAGTAGCTTAGGGTAGTCAATATCTACCAAAATCTGTCTAAAATAGGCAAAAACCAAATATAGACATCCGGTTTGATGATTAAAAATATCCGTAGGGTGTGTTAGCGACAGCACAATGCACTAAATTCTTAATCAGGGAAAGATGATCAAAAGTCTCTAACCTGTGAATAAATAACAAACAGCAACAAGAGAAAAAATGCACAAAACATACTCGATTAGTCTTTAAGGAATCCTGATGATGACACTTACACAAATTCAAAACCAAATCAAAAATCAAGCCGCTAAAATTGCCGAACAGCAACAAGAATTATTAGATGCTCAAAAAGAATTATCTTTACTTTTAGAGAAGAAAAAAATTATGGAAGAACTCGCAAATGAAAAACTGAAAGAAGCAGCACAGCTATTAAAAGAAGCCCAAACTGATTTAGAATGTACAACTGAGGAGATTCTAGAAATTACTAAATCAAAAATGATTAGCCCTGAATTAAAAGATCAACTTGATTTAGAACAAAATGGCAAAAATAGTTTAATTGTGGGAACCTTAGGATCTTTAGAATCCGTCGAAATTGATCTAGGTAAATCCGAACTTAGCCTACAAGAAGGTAAACAAGAATTAGTCAATGCCTTAACTGAAAAGATAGATGAGTTTGAATTTGCTTTATCCTGTTTACCTGTAGAAGAAAGGGATTGTGCTAGAGTTAAGCTACAAACTGTACTTGGTAATTTTGTAAGTCAGTGATGAAGAAGAATTCATTCTATTCTTTCTCCTAACTCCTTCTTTCTTTCTCCTGACTCGGTAACTCCTGACTCCTTCTTTCTTTCTCCTGACTCGGTGACTCCTGCTTAATTATGAATATTATTGAAACCCTCAAAGCCGATTATGCTAGATTTCCTGAAAATCAAACTTACAGCATTTATGCCGACAATGTTTATTTTCAAGATGCTGTTTTCAAGTTTCGGGGAATTGAACTTTATAAATGGATGATTAAATTCATTCAAACTTTTTTCTTCAATCTCAAACTAGATTTACATCACATCCAATCTCAGGGAGAAATTATTAAAACTGAATGGACAATGAGTTGGAATTCGCCATTACCCTGGAAACCCTATATTTCTGTTTCTGGCTGGAGTGAATTACGTCTGAATGCCGAGGGTTTAATTGTTTCCCATATTGATTATTGGCACTGTTCTCGCTTAGATGTAATTAAGCAACATTTCATTTATGGGAAAAAACCAGCATAATGTAAATAAATGTAAATAAAATCCAGGCATAAGGAATAATTGATGCGAGTAATTTTAATGACAGGGAAAGGTGGCGTAGGTAAAACCTCCGTTGCCGCAGCCACTGGACTCCGTTGTGCGGAACTCGGCTATCGGACATTAGTTTTAAGTACAGACCCCGCCCATTCCCTTGCAGATAGCTTTGACGTAGAATTAGGACATGATGCCCGTCTCGTTCGTCCTAACTTGTGGGGGGCAGAATTAGATGCCCTGCAAGAATTAGAAGGTAATTGGGGGGCTGTGAAACGCTACATTACCCAAGTTTTACAAGCCAGAGGTTTGGACGGCATACAAGCGCAAGAGTTAGCAATCTTACCGGGTATGGACGAAATTTTCGGACTGGTGAGAATGAAACGTCATTATGATGACGGAGAATATGATGTTTTAATTATTGACTCTGCCCCTACTGGTACAGCATTACGGCTGTTAAGCTTGCCTGAAGTTGGCGGTTGGTATATGCGTCGTTTCTACAAACCGTTTCAAAATATTTCCGTTGCGCTTAGACCACTGGTAGAACCTTTTTTCAAACCTATTGCTGGTTTTTCTTTACCAGATAAGGAGGTAATGGACGCACCCTATGAGTTTTATGAACAGATTGAAGCTTTGGAAAAGGTCTTAACTGACAATACTCAAACTTCTGTGCGTCTAGTCACCAATCCTGAAAAGATGGTAATTAAAGAATCTCTTCGCGCTCATGCCTATTTGAGTTTGTATAATGTAGCGACAGATTTAGTCATTGCTAACCGGATTATTCCTCAAGAAGTTACAGATCCATTTTTCCAACGCTGGAAGGAAAATCAAGAACAATACCGCCAAGAAATTCATAATAATTTCTTACCTTTGCCAGTGAAAGAAGTACCTCTATACTCTGAAGAATTGTGTGGTTTGGCAGCTTTGGAAAGATTGAAAGAAACTCTCTACAAAGATGAAGATCCAACTCAAGTTTATTATAAAGAAACTACTCTCAGAGTTGTCCAAGAGAATAACCAATACAGCTTAGAACTCTATTTACCGAATATTCCCAAAAGCCAAGTGCAATTAAGTAAAACTGGAGATGAGTTAAATATTACTATTGGCAATCATCGCCGTAATTTAGTATTACCTCAAGCTTTAGCTGCACTGCAACCAGCGGGAGCAAAAATGGAAGATGATTATCTGAAAATTCGCTTCGCTGAATAAAAACCTGGGTGGGGAAACCAGGAAAATAGGGCGGGGAAACCCCGCCCCTACAGGCGGTTGCGTTGTTAGGGGGTACAAAATCGGCGTTGCTGATTAATGGTATGAATTTTAGTCTCACGCAAAGGCGCAATCACGCTTCGTGATCTCGAAGAGTAGACGCAAAGGTAAGAGTTTTAAAGGTTCAATTTGGGAATTTCATACCTCAATTCAGCAACGCCCAAAATCTCTGTTGAAACCTATACACAAAGACAGTTTTACTCCTGACTCCTGACTCCTGACTCCTGACTCCTGTTGTAAGTTGTTTCTATCTGTAAATTCTTCAATGTCCTTTGCAAAAATTTACCCCATTCTGCTGCTAGGGGAACTTCTGTAAACGGAACACGAATTGATTTAGGAGTAGTTAATAAAAAGTCTAATTCGATTTTGCGACCTTTTTGGGGAGGATTTTCTATATCTACTACATGATCATTGACTAAAAAGCGGATTTCTTGAACGTCCAATAAGGAAAAAGTTTCTAATTCAATGGGTCCTTTTGTGGTTGGTTTTCCCCAAGTGATATCATTACCTTTTTGAGCTAATACTGCATAAATATCATACTTTGCCCGTTCAAATTGTTCTGCCCAAATTTGATAAGCTTGAAGTTTCTTAAATTCCTGTGAACCTTGCCAAGCTAACCAGAAAAATGCAACTAACAAAGGCAACCAAAAAAGACCACGTTCCATAATAATTCTTAATGCCTCTGTGAGAGGAGCGTCGTTAATTTCATGAGAAAACAGGTAAGAAGATAGAATTTTTTCTAAAATCCACCAAATACTATTTTACAATATAGCAATTTAACTATTTTGTAGACAAATAACCATCTTGATAATTATTCTCTATTCCCTGTTACCTACTATATGAGTTATGGTAGTGAGCAAACTGACAAGAAGCGGTGATGAAAAAACTTATATTATTGTGCTTGTTTGTGATTGGACTGACTGCGGCTGTATTTGGGTTTCTGAATTTTCAGGGACTAGCAGCGAAAGGTGAGTTCGAGACAATTTTGCTAGATTTTCGGGAAGATGTGGCAGAAAGTTTGATTGAGAAGGACTTACAAGCGATCGCCAGGCAATATCATGTTACCCCCCAATTGGATAATAAATATTCAGCGGTAGATCATGTATATGTTATCAAAGGCGATCGCCAACGACTCACAGATTTACGAAAATCTCCCTTTGCTAAAGTTACAGAATTTATCGAGCCAAATTACATTTATAAAATTGTCCCCCAAGGAAAAGCCACTTGGTTAGGAGAACTGTTAACGCCCCAAAAGGAAGAACCAAATTCTTCCTTAGTTGGTCCTAATGACCAGTATTACAGCAAACAGTGGAACTTACACAAAATCGGTATAGAAGCGGCTTGGACACGGAGTAAAGGTGGTGGTATCACCGTTGCCGTCATTGATACAGGCATTACCAAAGTCCGCGACTTATATGAAACTAAATTTGTCAAAGGCTACGATTTTGTTAACGATACAGAAGCAGCCAAAGACGATAACGGACATGGAACTCACGTCGCCGGCACAGTCGCCCAAGCCACCAATAACGCCTATGGTGTCGCTGGAGTGGCTTATGAAGCCAGTCTGATGCCCTTAAAAGTCTTAAATGCCGACGGTTCAGGAACAGTAGCCGACATTGCCGAAGCCATCAAATTTGCGGCTGATAACGGCGCAGACATCATTAACATGAGCTTAGGTGGTGGTGGTGCCAGCCAACTCATGGAAGATGCGGTTAAATACGCCCACAACAAAGGTGTAACCATTATCGCCGCCGCCGGCAATGAAGACACCAACGGCGTGAGTTATCCCGCCCGTTATGATCATGTTATCGGTGTTTCCGCCTTTGGACCCGACGGTGAAAGAGCATCCTATTCTAACTATGGTGCAGGTGTAGATATTTCTGCCCCTGGGGGGAGTGAAACCGGGACAATTCTCCAAGAAACTATCAATGAACAAGGTGAAGGCGTATTTCTCGGACTCCAAGGCACAAGTATGGCTTCTCCCCACGTTGCGGGGGTAGCAGCACTAATCAAAGCCTTGGGAATCAAAGAACCCGACGAAATTTTGCAAGTTCTCCAACAGTCAGCCAGAGTCATTCCAGACGACGGTTTGAACTATTATGGGGCTGGACAACTCAACGCCGAAGCCGCAGTTAAATTAGCCAGTGACGGCATAATTAGTGTTCCCGACTTTTTCCGGTGGTTGCGAGAACAAGGCTATCTAAATCCTGGCTTTTGGATAGATGGCGGAGCGATCGCATTAGTCCCTAAAATATTCATGGTGGTAGGTTCTTATCTCCTGGCTTGGTTTTTACGAACCTACTTCCCCTTCGCCTGGAGTTGGTCTCTATCTGGCGGCTTAATTTTCGGCAGTTCTGGTTTATTCTTCCTCAAAGGATTTTATATCTTTGATCTTCCCCAATGGCCTTTCCGAATTTTAGGTAGTTCCATTCCCGAATTAGGCAACACCTTACAGGGAACAGACGCACTAAATCCGCTTTTTGCCAGCGTCTTAATTCCCTTTGTGTTAATAGCCTTATTTTTAGGACATCCCACTGGGAAATGGTTTGCCATTGGTGTAACTTTAGGAATAACAGCTTTCCTAGCAGTTAGTGCCATTTATGATCCTGCCGTTTGGGGTTTAGGAAATAGTAACCTCGCCCGAATCTTCCTCCTCGTCAATGCTTTACTTTGCTACGGACTAGCCCGGTTAGCATTAAAAAAAGACCAACAAATAGCTTAATTAGATAATTGGTAATCATAGCCCCCTCCTCGCTTGCGGGGAGGGGGTTGGGGGTGGGGTTCTTGTACCTCATAACACCGGCAAGTTCTGTATTACCCATTGCTAACCAACTGACAACTGACAACTAACAACTAACAAATGACTATTACAACCACTGGTACTATCGAACGTCGAAATATTGGACTTGGTGCTTGGGCTTTCGTAACCGAAGATGGTGTTACCTACGAAATCCCCAAAAGTTCCGATAAAACCTTACTAAAAGCCGGACAAAAAGCCAAAATCACCGGAAAAGTCCGAGAAGACTTAATGACAGCCGCAATGATTGGTTCTGTTTTAGAAATTCATTCCTTTGAAGTAATCACATAATTTAAATTTCCAGAATAATTAACCGCAGATGAACGCAGATAAACGCAGATAAAGACGGATAAATTCATGAATTTCATATAGCCTCAAACAAAATTGGTATTAGATCAAAAGCTAATTTAATCTACCTCTTTGCGCCTTTGCTTCTTTGCGTCTTTGCACGAAACCCAAATCTAATTCTCCTATGCACACAAACCTCCCAGAAATTCTCCGTCACCGTCGTCAAAAACTCGCAGAAATCATAGACTTACCCGCCGTTCTCTGGTCAGGTAGTAGCAGTTCCCGCAACTTCCCAGCCAATACCTTCCCCCACCGCGCCAATAGCCATTTCCTTTATTTCGCCGGAATTCCTCTCCAAAACGCCGCCATTCGCCTAGAAAGTGGCAAGCTACAACTCTTTATAGATGACCCCCACCCCAGTAGCACCCTCTGGCATGGAGAAACCCCAAATCGTGAAGAAATCGCTGCCAAAATAGGCGCAGATGAAGCCAAAACAATGGCAGAATTAGCAAATTACTTAGAAGACGTGGCGACCTTGCCAGTACAAGATGCAACTACTTGGACACAGCAAACCCAACTTTTAGATAGATTCATTTTACCAAAAACTCAACTGGAAGGCATTGATTTAGAACTAGCGAAAGCCATTGTTTCTCTGCGGCTTACCCATGATGCAGCAGCATTGATAGAATTACGTAAAGCAGCGGTCGTGAGTGTAACAGCACACAAGGCAGGAATGGCAGCAACATCTTCAGCTAAACAAGAATCAGAAGTCCGCGCCGCAATGGAAGCAGTAATTATGGCTGAGAACATGACCACTGCTTACACCAGTATTGTTACAGTTCATGGTGAAGTTTTACACAATAATCATTATTACCACTCTCTGCAACCAGGAGATTTACTTTTAGCCGACGTGGGTGCGGAAACCCAGACAGGTTGGGCGGCTGATATTACCCGCACCTGGCCTGTTTCTGGTAAGTTTTCATCAACCCAAAAAGACATTTATGATATTGTTTTAGCTGCCCATGATGCTTGTATTCAAAACATCGCCCCTGGTGTAGAATATGCAGAAATTCATCTGTTAGCAGCCACTATAATTGCCGAAGGTTTAGTAAATTTAGGAATTTTGCAAGGTAAACCAGAAGATTTGGTAAAAATGGATCTTCATGCTTTATTTTTTCCTCACGGAATTGGACATCTTTTAGGTTTAGATGTTCATGATATGGAAGATTTGGGAGACATCGCCGGTTATGATCAGGGCAGAAGCAGAAGTAGCCGTTTTGGTTTAAGTTATTTACGATTAAATCGTCCCTTACGTCCAGGAATGTTAGTCACAATTGAACCAGGATTTTATCAAGTTCCGGCAATTTTAAATGATCCAAAAACTCGTTCTCAATATCAATATTTAGTCAATTGGGAACGTTTAGAACAGTTTGCAGATGTGCGAGGCATTCGCATTGAAGATGATGTCTTAGTTACAGAATCAGGGAGTGAAGTTTTAACCGCTGCATTACCAACTGAAACTAGTGCGATCGAAGATTTATTAAATGCCAATTTTTCGTAGGTTGGGTTGACGCAAGGAAACCCAACATGAGATCACATAATTAAGAATTGTAATTCATTAATTCACATTTTCAATACTTTTAAAATCATGAAGAAAAACCCCATAGCATTTATATTTAGGGATTTATAAATGAACTACATTTTTTTATCTCACGCAGAGACGCAGAGGCGCAAAGGAAGAGAGAGTGCGATTCGTTGTGAGTGAATCACGGTGAAAGTCCGTAAATAACCTCACCCGACGACGGAGAAAGGTTGAACTCTCGGCTAGATATGGGTGAAAGTCCCATCTACCAGACTCAGGTATGAACCCCTATCTGTCCACACTGACTCGGTATCTGGAGGGTGAAGCTGGAAACAGGGCGCAATCAGGTTGAGAAACCAAACCCAACACCCCTTCCGATCCACCGCTAATGTTGGGTAGAACGAAGTGAAACCCAACCTTGTATTATTAGCGGACAAAGATGCCCGCACCACAAGAAATTTTTGGGTATTTTTTTAATTGGAAGTCTCTTAGAGGAAGTGATAGCGATCGCTTGACAATCAATACAGTTTCTTGTGTAATTGTCAACTATCTTGCCCAAAAACTTCCCGCACCTCCACCCCATGACAATCATTTAACTTTGATAAATCAAAGATTATAGCTATTGAGTACAATATTAATATTGATATATCTAGAAGATTTACTATTTGCTATAATTAAAATATTGGCTAAAAGTCAGAATAATTCATGAGTAATAATTGATAATTAATAAAACTGTAGAAAATATCACAAATTAACTTCCTGACTTTAGCTGTTTTCAATGCTTATCTTTTTGGTTTCTCTGCATAGATTAGTAAGGTGCGTCAGACGTTAAATCATCCTTAAATTCGACTATTTATCAATCTGACGCACCCTACGGAAAATTGAAACAACCACCAAAAGAGACACAGAAGGAAAATCATGCCCAAATCTTATGCCACAATTGATGGTAACGAAGCCGTTGCCCGTGTAGCTTACAAATTGAATGAAGTAATTGCTATTTATCCGATTACCCCATCTTCAAATATGGGTGAATGGGCTGATGCTTGGATGTCGGAAAATAAACCAAATCTTTGGGGAACTGTTCCCAGTGTTACCCAAATGCAAAGCGAAGGAGGGGCTGCTGCTGCTGTCCATGGGGCATTACAAACGGGGGCATTAAGTACAACTTTCACCGCTTCTCAGGGATTATTATTAATGATTCCTAACTTGTACAAAATTGCCGGAGAATTAACCAGTTTTGTTATTCATGTTTCTGCCCGTTCCTTAGCTACTCATGCTTTATCTATTTTCGGTGATCATAGTGATGTTATGGCTGCAAGGGCGACTGGCTTCGCTTTTTTGTGTTCAGCTTCTGTGCAGGAAAGTCATGATTTTGCTTTAATTTCTCATGCGGCAACTTTAGCAGCAAGAGTGTCATTTATGCACTTTTTTGATGGGTTTAGAACTTCCCATGAAGTGCAGAAAGTTGAGTTGTTATCTGATGAGGATTTACAAGCTTTCATTCCCCAATCTTTAGTATTTGCACATCGTCAACGGTGCTTAACTCCAGATAAACCAGTATTACGAGGAACGGCACAAAATCCTGATGTTTATTTTCAATCTCGTGAAGGTGCAAACCCTTATTATGATGGTTGTGCTGATATTGTTCAAACAATAATGGATAAATTTGGAGAACGCACAGGCAGATATTACAAACTCTATGAATATCATGGCGCACCCAAGGCAGAAAGAGTAATTGTGATTATGGGTTCTGGTTGTGAAACTGTCCATGAAACTGTGGATTATCTCAACAATCAAGGGGAAAAAGTCGGAGTTATCAAAGTGCGGCTTTTCCGTCCTTTTGATGTTGCCAGATTTATAGAAGCATTACCAAATAGTGTTAAATCTATTGCTGTTCTTGATAGAACTAAAGAAGCTGGAAGTGCAGGAGAACCTTTATATTTAGATGTGGTGACAGCTATTTATGAAGGGTGGAAAAAAACTACGTTCCCGAAAATTGTTGGCGGCAGATATGGACTGTCTTCTAAGGAATTTACTCCCGCAATGGTGAAGAGTATTTTTGATAATCTGACTCAACTTAAACCCAAAAATCATTTCACAATTGGTATTAATGATGATGTCACTTTCACTTCTTTGAATTTTGATGCCAATTTCTCTACAGAACCAGATCATGTGGTTCGGGCAATGTTCTATGGTTTAGGTTCAGATGGTACAGTAGGGGCAAATAAAAACTCCATCAAAATCATCGGGGAAGGTACAGAAAATAACGCCCAAGGTTACTTTGTTTATGATTCTAAAAAGTCCGGTTCTATGACAGTTTCTCATTTACGGTTTGGAACTGGAACAATTCGCTCAACTTACCTGATAGACAAGGCTAATTTTATCGGTTGTCACCATTGGGGATTTGTGGAAACTATTGATATTTTAAAAGCTGCTGCACCGGGAGCGACTTTGTTGTTAAATAGTCCTTATGATGCTGATCAGGTTTGGGAAAATCTACCTTCAAAAGTCCAACAGCAAATTATTGACAAGAACCTGAAAGTTTATACTATTAATGCTAGTCAAGTGGCAAAAGATAGTGGTATGGGACACAGAATTAACACTATCATGCAGGTGTGTTTCTTTGCTTTAGCAGGGGTATTGCCAGAAAGAGAAGCGATCGCTAAAATCAAACAAGCCATAGAAAAAACCTATGGCAAAAAAGGCGCGGAAGTTGTCAAGATGAATTTAAAAGCCGTAGACAACACCCTAGAAAATCTCCATTCTGTAAATGTAGAGACGTTCCATGGAACATCTCTACAAAATAACGCAAGATTTCTACAAAATAATGCACCCAAATTTGTCGAGAATGTTCTTAGCAAAATCATGGTTTGGGAAGGTGATGATTTACCTGTAAGTGCGTTACCTGCTGACGGAACTTTCCCCAGTGGAACTGCAAAATGGGAAAAACGCAACGTTGCGGAGGAAATCCCCGTTTGGGAGGCTGATGTCTGCGTTCAATGCGGTAAATGTGTGATGGTTTGTCCTCACGCTGCTATTCGCGCCAAAGCTTATCAATCCAGTGACTTAGTCAACGCACCCATATCTTTTAAGTCCACTAATGCCAAAGATAAGAGCTTTGCTAACCAGAAATTCACCATTCAGGTAGCCCCAGAAGACTGTACAGGCTGCGAAATTTGCGTGAGTGTCTGTCCTGCCAAAAACAAGGCAGAACCCACCCTCAAGGCGATTAATATGAGTCCCCAGTTACCGTTGCGGGAACAGGAACGGGAAAACTGGAATTTCTTTTTGAGTTTACCAAATCCAGACCGGAAAACTTTGAAGGTAAGCCAAATTCGTCAGCAGCAATTACAAGAACCGTTGTTTGAATTTTCCGGTGCTTGTGCTGGTTGTGGAGAAACGCCCTACCTTAAATTATTAACACAATTGTTTGGCGATCGCTCACTCGTTGCCAACGCCACCGGCTGTTCTTCCATTTACGGTGGAAATCTCCCCACAACTCCTTGGAGTCAAAACGCTGACGGTAGAGGTCCTGCATGGTCTAATAGTTTATTTGAAGATAACGCCGAATTTGGTTTTGGTTATCGTTTATCTATAGACAAACAAGGGGAATTTGCAGGAGAATTATTGTCACAATTAAGTAGTGAAATTGGCGATAATTTAGTTAATGCCATTCTCAAAGCTGAACAAAAAACCGAAGCTGATATTTGGGAACAACGGGAAAGAATTGTCATTCTCAACCACAAATTAGCTGAGATTGCGGAAACTATAAAAGACGCAAATCTCAAATCCAAAATCCAAAATCTCAAATCCCTCGCTGATTATTTAGTCAAGAAAAGTGTGTGGATAGTTGGGGGTGATGGTTGGGCGTATGATATAGACTTTGGTGGAATTGATCATGTAATTTCCACAGGGCGCAATGTGAACATTTTGGTGATGGATACAGAAGTTTATTCTAACACTGGAGGACAATCTTCTAAAGCCACACCAAAAGCCGCAGTTGCTAAATATGCAACTGGTGGAAAACCCGCACCCAAGAAAGATTTGGGTTTAATGGCCATGACTTATGGTAATGTTTATGTAGCGAGTGTAGCCTTAGGTGCGCGTGATGAACATACACTCAAAGCATTTTTAGAAGCGGAAGCTTTTGACGGTCCATCAATCATTATTGCTTACAGTCATTGTATTGCTCACGGGATTGATATGACCAAAGGTTTACATCAGCAAAAGGCTCTAGTAGACTCAGGAAGATGGTTGTTATATCGCTATAATCCGGCATTACAAGAACAGGGTAAAAATCCCCTACAATTGGATATGAAAGCACCTTCTGAATCGGTGGAGAAGTCAATGTACCAAGAGAACCGATTTAAGATGTTGACGAAAAGTAAACCGGAGGTTGCCAAGTTGTTGCTAGAACAAGCGCAAATGGAAGTTAATGCTAGATGGGAAATGTATCAATATTTAGCGAATAGGTAAAGGTCTTCCTAAGTAGGGTGTTTGAAAAGTATTAGATGAAACCGATAATCTTCAGAAACCTAACCCCCCTTCCCTACCTCTCCCTAACCCTCTCCTACAGCAAATTGTCATCAAACCCGGAACAAGAACCCCGCCCCCAACCCCCTCCCCGCAAGCGATGAGGGGGCTAAGATGTACCTCATAAGATTGGAAATCGCTGTAAGAGGAGAGGGAAAAGGAAAAAACTTTTTTAGCTGGAATGGGGGTTTCAAACCCACATTTCGGTCCGAGAGAAATGAAGTTAATCCTCTTCTGTCAGATTGGGAAAATTCAATACCTGGGAGGTTTATGGAGCTTTGGTTTTGACATTTTATGCAGCAATTTTATTTTTTAATACATAAAAAAAGTGCCAACCCTTGATGAAATAAGAGTTACAAAAAATGGATTCAATTATTGTTTTCCGAGAGTGACATAACAGGGTTAACTAGTTAAACTAGAATTTACAACCTGAATACAAGAAAACCCATCATGATTATTGCTACCCAAGCATACCAAATCACTTGGGAAAAACTACCCGATGATTACATTCTCCCAGATGATCCAGTGGACAACATCTACCAACCAGCCCAAGCCGCTGCCCTGACTGAAAGCCTCCAACTAGCCGGTAAACTTCCCCCAAATTGCCTCACACCGACTAACTACGGTATCTGTGCCACCGTCAATAGCAAAATTGTCATTAAAGCTCCTGATTGGGCTTATATACCTGAAATTCGCGTCACGAAGCAAGAAGTCTTTCGTAGTTATACACCCCAAATACAGGGAGATATTCCCGTAATAGTGATGGAATTTATTTCTGATACAGACGGAACAGAATATTCCAGTAAACCTACTTATCCCCCTGGAAAATGGTTTTTCTATGAAAAAATCTTAAAAGTACCTAATTACGCCATTTTTGAACCAGATAGCGGTAGTTTAGAATTTTATCAGCTAAACTCTAATACAGGTTTGTACACCTTACAAAATCCTCATGAAAACCAACGTTACTGGATAGAGGAAATGAACCTTTACTTGGGAGTGTGGGAAGGGACAAGGGAAAACCTCACTAGTAAATGGTTAAGATGGTGGGACGAACAGGGAAATTTGCTGTTGTGGAGTTCAGAATTAGTAGAACAAAAACAACAAGAGATAGAACAACAAAAACAACGTGCTGACAAATTAGCTGCCCAATTAAAAGCATTAGGTATCGAACCAGAAAAATAAAAGTAGATTGGGCATTGCCGTTCTATAAAACTTACCCAAAATTACCAAAATCTAGACACATCTGGACAGCGATAATTTTGGTGTTTACTTTCTGCTTCATCGTGGTCTTAGAATGACTTCTAAGAGGTTTTTCCACTCGACAGACAATCTCGGTAGAACTTACCGTTTCTGACCGTAGTTCCTAAAAGGAACCGCTACGCTACAGGGATAAAAATATCCGCAAACCATCGGTCAATGTTCCGCGCTGCATTTAAGTCCCTATCGGCTTTATAGCCACAATCAGGACAAACATAAACGCGGTTTTTTAATGGCATTTTATGACGATGATTCCCACAGTTAGAGCATATTTGAGAACTGGGGAAGAACCTATCCACAAGGATTAATTCACTCCCGAACTTCTCGGTTTTATACTCTAACTGTCGTTTGAACTCATACAATCGTACCCAACCGATTGACGGTAATTTAATTCTTTTACCATCGTTTTTAATTAACGGTTTCGCCTTAGTCCCTGACTCTAAATAAAAAGAATCGTGCTGTCCTTTTTTCTTGAATCGGGGTTGTTTCGATGTTTTGGAAAAACACCTATCCCATGCTTGGCGTAAGTCAGTTAACGCCTTTTGTGGGACATTTTTGTTAACTTCGTAATACCAAGCGTGTTCAGATTTAACCTCGGCGACTAACTTTTTATGCAAGTCAATCGCTGATGGTAATTTAAGTTTTTCGCCTTCTTTGCGAGTAGCTAAAATATCTATAACTTGAGCATTTGCCCAGTTATAGGCGTGTCTAGCTACTCCAGAAGCCTTGCGAAAAGCTGTAATCTGTCGGTTATTTGGAATTAGTGCAGTTTTGAATGATAAAAGCATTGATTCGACCTTTCAATGTTATATTATAGTAAGTATACCAACGATTAAGGTTAATGTCAATGAGATTTGAGAAAAATAATAAACTTGGTGCTAAAAAAATCCTCAAAGCTGAGTTAGACGCTCAACCAATTTGTTTTAAAGGTCGGAAAGGGCAAAGGGAGAAAATTAAAACCGTCCCTGACTGGCCGCAACGGTTAAGGGATTTTGTTGATCAACTTATTGAAGACTTAGACAAACAGTAAGATAAGGATAGTTATGGGTAGAAATTATCTAGCTGTTTCTACCCCACAGGATAATTAACCACCAATAACAGCAATACAATCAATTTCTACCAACACATTTTTAGGCAAACGGGAAACCTCCACACAAGCACGCGCAGGGGCGGTATCTTCGGAAAAATATTTTGCATAAACCGCATTTACAGCGGCGAAATCATTCATATCAGCTAAGAATACACCAGTTTTTACCACATCGGCAAATGTAGCCCCTGCTTCTGTCAGGATAGCTTCAATATTTTTCATTACCTGTTCAGTTTGCTTGACTACATCTTCGGTGTAGACAACATCACCTAAACGGGGATCTATGGCAATTTGTCCAGCTACAAACAACATTTGCCCAGAAGCGAGAATTGCTTGATTGTATGGTCCAACTGGTGCAGGGGCTTTATCGGTACGGATTACTTTACGAGTCATATATATCTCTTTTGGCTCTTTTGTTAATGGTGTTTCTGGTTTACCGAATTCTAAATCTGTAGATGTTTTGTAAACTTCTCCATCTGGCATTATCGCACCTGTGAGGTCGGCATTTTTAAAGGTTGCACCATAAATATTCGCGCCGGTTAAATAGACATCTCCGGTAAAGATTGTAGAGACGTTCCATGGAACGTCTCTACAGGGGTTTCATGCCACGCATATTTAATTTTCACCAGATGTCTAATCGTTAAAGTACAGGTGATGGCAATATTGCCTCATCAATAATTATGGTGTTACGATAGCACTATATAACACTGCATGACAAAAAAAGGAAAATCAAGAGAAAATGAAAGCATAGAAATACCCAGCATTGCCATTATGCCTGAAGGAAAAAGACTAAACATATATTTCACTGATGAGGATGATTTGAAGCTTTATGCAGAAATATCAACGGCAGCGAAAAACGAAAAACGCTCAATGAGCCAAATTGTAAAAATACTTATCAGTGATGCCATAGCGAAGCGCAAACACCAAAAACAAAAAGAACTAACATGACTACAGAACAAAGACTTGACCGCGTGGAAACTGAATTTGCTACCATTCGTCAACTACTGATCTCAGCCGCTACCTATGCTGAATCAGCTAATCGGCGGATTGATGAGTTAGGTACAAAACAAGACCGTACTCAAATCATGTTGGATGAGTTAGGTACAAAACAAGACCGCACTCAAATCATGTTGGATGAGTTAGGTACAAAACAAGACCGCACTCAAATCATGTTGGATGAGTTAGGTACAAAACAAGACCGCACTCAAATCATGTTGGATGAGTTAGGTACAAAACAAGACCGCACTCAGACACAACTTGACCAATTATCAAGCAGAGTTGATGAGTTTATCTTTCATACTCAGCGCCTATTTAACAAAGCAGGTAGTGAGATAGAAGAAACAAAGGCAAGAACTGAAAGATTAGAAGCATTAATGTTAAAACTTGATCGAAACTATGAAGAACAGAAATCACAGTTTCAGGAATATCAATTGACAACTAATGCAGCATTGGAACGAATTGACCGAGTTTTAGACTATCTGTTGAGACAGTCAGGAAATTAAACAGCTTGGGTTTAGCATTGTGCTTTACCCCTACATATTTCTTCTTCCTCTGAATTTGCGTCTTTGCTCCTTAGCGACTTTGCGCGAAACCCATTCCAATCTCAAACCCCCAACCTCGGACGAATCCCATAATTTCTATATTGCCAATAATCCCGCAAAATCCGGTCATGATCAAAACACAAATTACCAGGAACACACCAAGGCGAGAAAATACCCAAACTCTTAGCATCATCACCCGCTAAAGGTTCACCCGTAGCAGTTGCTAAAAAAACAATACTAATCGTATGCTGACGGCGATCGCGCTTAGGATCAGAATACACTAATAACTGTTCGACTAATTCTACTTTTAAACCTATTTCTTCCTCTGCTTCCCTAATTGCCGCCTTTTCCAGCGATTCACCATAATCAACAAAACCACCGGGTAACGCCCAACCTAATGGTTCATTATGTCTTTCAATCAGGATAATGGGGCGATGAGGTCTATCAATTAATTCAATAATGATATCAACGGTGGGTGCAGGATTTCTGTAAGTCATAAAATTTTAGATTTTGGATTTTAGATTTTGGATTAATTATTTACTCTTGTTTCTATTTCTTCATGAATCAGAACAGTCAACGCTGGCTATGGCATGATAAATTCGATGCGTGATTTATAAAAAATTACGTTTTCCTATATTTCAGGTTAAATATGCCTTTTCCTAGATCAAGTGGTATTTTACTACATCCTACTTCTTTCCCCAGTCGGTTTGGTATTGGGGATTTGGGTTTGGAAGCTTATCGGTTTATTGATTTTCTCAAAAATAGTCAGCAGCAATATTGGCAAGTTTTACCGCTAGGCCCGACTGGTTACGGTAATTCTCCCTATATGTGCTACTCCGCAATGGCTGGAAATTACTTTTTGATTAGTCCAGAAAAGTTGTTAGAGGAGGGTTTGTTAATTGCCGAAGATTTGGCTGATTTACCAGATTTTACTATAGATAAGGTAGATTTTAATGAGGTGATCCCTGTCAAGGTCAATCTGCTCATTAAAGCTTGTGAGGATTTTAAAATTAAAGCAAATTCAACTCAAAAACAAGCTTTTGCTAAGTTTTGTGCTGATAAAGGCTATTGGTTAAATAATTATGCGCTATTTATGGCTCTTAAAGATATCCAAAATGGTGCAAGCTGGTACAGTTGGGAACCAGAATTGGCAAAGCGTGAACCAGCAGTTTTAGCTCAGATGGAAAAAGAATTAGCAGAGGAGATTTTTTATTACAAGTTTGTTCAATATGAGTTTTTCCGGCAGTGGTCAGAACTGAAAAACTATGCTAATGACAATGGGATAGAGATTATTGGTGATATCCCTATTTATGTAGCCCATGATAGTGCTGATGTGTGGGCTAATCCTGAGATTTTTGCTTTAGATGCAGAAACGGGAGAAGTGGCTTTAATGGCGGGAGTTCCACCGGACTACTTTAGCGCTACTGGTCAATTATGGGGAAATCCGGTTTATAACTGGGAAGAATTGCAAAAACAAGATTTCAAATGGTGGATATTACGCTTTGAGGCGATGCTGGATTATGTGGATATAATTCGCATTGATCATTTCCGGGGTTTTGAGGCTTATTGGGCTGTTCCCCAGGGAGAAACGACTGCCATGAATGGCGAATGGATTGAAGCACCTGGAGTGGCTTTATTTGAGGCAATTAGAAAGCATTTGGGTAAGTTACCCGTTTTGGCGGAGGATTTGGGAATTATTACGCCAGAAGTGGAAGCACTGCGAGATCAGTTTGAGTTTCCAGGGATGAAAGTATTGCAGTTTGCCTTTGGTTCTGATCCCGGTAATCCTTTTTTACCCTTTAACTACACACGAAATGCTGTAGTTTATACTGGTACTCATGATAATGATACGACTGTAGGCTGGTTTAATGCTGCAAATGATTACGAAAAGCAAAATCTATTGTTGTATTTGGGTTGTATCAGTCCAGATGGTATAAACTGGGATTTAATTAGGTTAGCTTTGAGTTCTATTGCCAATCAAGCAATTATACCTTTGCAGGATGTATTAGGTTTGGGGACTCAAGCCCGGATGAATTTTCCCAGTACAGCAGTGGGAAATTGGGAGTGGCGTTACCAATCGGGGGTATTAACGCCAGATTTAAGCGATCGCCTAAAAACTCTCACTTTCCGTTGCGGACGCGCTTATAGGGAAGCAGGTGATAGGTGACGGGGAGTTGGGGGAGTTGGGGGAGTTGGGGGAGTTGGGGGAGTTGGGGGAGTTGAGGGAGTTGGGGGAGTTGGGGGAGTTGGGGGAGTTGGGGGAGTTGGGGAGTTGGGGGAGTTGGGGAGTTGGGGAGTTGGGGGAGTTGGGGAGTTGGGGGAGTTGGGGGAGTTGAGGGAGTTGGGGGAGTTGAGGGAGTTGGGGGAGTTGGGGGAGTTGAGGGAGTTGGGGGAGTTGGGGGAGTTGGGGGAGTTGAGGGAGTTGGGGGAGTTGAGGGAGTTGGGGGGGAGAAAGAATTTTCCTACTGACTCCTGACTCGGTGACTCCTGACTCCTATAGGTTTGGTTTGGCAGCGATGTTGATTTCTTGAGCTTTGCCGAGTTCTCCCATTTCCTTTGCTTTTTGCTGATTCACACTCATTAACACACCACCAGCATTATCAGTTTTTACTGTCAGTTGCTCGGTGGCGTTCCAGGTGCGGCTAGAACCTTGTGGTAAAACTCCCTCAAAGGCTGTTTTACCATCCGTAACCACACTAATCCAAGATGAAGCCTTGAGGGTGACACCAATTTGTACTGATTGATCCCCTTGCTTGTTGATAAATGTATTATTAACCGCTTCTTGCTTTGCCAATTGGGTTACAGTTTTTGGTTGAATTTGGCGATTGTTTGCTTGCAAAGTCGAATTATTCAACAACTGGGATAAACCGTTAACAGAGCAGAAAATTAGTGCAATATAAAACAGGTAAAGATGAATAGGGCGTAATTGAGGAACAGCTTGTACTTTCCAATTTGATTGAACACTTACTGATTGAGAACCAATGGGGAAATGACTAGCAAATTCTCCACCACGAATTCCTAAAGCGTCTGCAAACTGTCTAATTAAGCCTTGAACATAGATGGGTTCTGGTAAGTCGCTTAAATTACCTTCTTCAATGGCTTGTAAAAGCCGTCGAGGAATTCTGGTGAATACGACTAACTCATCTAGAGTTAAACCCTGTTCCTGCCGTAGCGAACCTAGTTGAGAGCCAAGTTGCCCTAACTTTTCGGCTTGATGTTCCTGGATAGAAGGTTTGATTGACTGTTTACCCTTCTTTCTGAACCATTTCATGTTTTTCTTTTACTCCTTAACTCGGCTTTGTCTTAATAGGTGTGCGAATTATCTGCTTATTTAAAAAACTAATTTCATCCTGGGTAAGATGACGGTATTTACCAGATGGCAAGGATGCTGTTGTTGATGTTTTTAATTGAATTGAACCAATAGCCGTGCGATGTAGCTTAATGACTGGATATCCCAACTGTTCGGCTATACGACGAATTTGACGGTTTCTTCCTTCTTGTAAAACTATCTCTAAACAGCTTTGATCAATATAATTTTCAATCAGATGCACCTGAGCAGGTCTTGTGATTCTTCCTTCCAGAACTATACCCTGACTCCATTTTTCGAGAACCTTTGCTGGGGGATGTCCTTGAACTACAACACGGTAGGTCTTGGAAATACTATGACTGGGATGGGTAAGTCCATAGGTCAATTCTCCATCATTGGTTAAAATCAATGCTCCCGTCGAGTCTACATCCAAACGACCAACCGGGTGAATACCCCATCCGGTTCTTAATACTGACGGGAGGAGATCCAAAACCGTCAGTCTTCCTTGGGGATCATGACAAGTGGAGACAATTCCTGCTGGTTTATGCAGTAATAGATACATTTTGGATGGACGCTGTTCTCCCAGTACAGGTTGACCATCTATAGAGATTTTATCTTGGTGAGGATCGACTTTTTGTCCTAAATGTGCTATTACCCCATTCACACATACTCGTGATTGCCTAATCATTTCTTCGGCTTCACGTCGTGAGGCGATACCCCATTGAGCGAGAATTTTTTGTAACCGTGCCTCCATGTTTAAATTGTGATTCTTCCCTTGAATATTTTTATACTGCTAATGTTTGCATTTTGTTGTTAACAAACTTCCATGTTAAATTTAAGGTTTGTTTAAGATACTCAAGTTTTGAGCATATTTACATTGATATAACCGTCGAAAAATGACAGAACCAAGTTCCCCAAATAAAAATAACAGCAAAGTCAGGATCATTACAAAAGTTTTAACATCAGCGATTAAGCTTTGGTTAAGAAGCCAATTGAATCAAGTATCTCATTTAGAGGTACATATTACAGCAAGCGATCGCCAATTGCTGTCTGGTTGCATTCCTGGAGTATCAATTTCTGCTAGTAATGCCGTGTATCAAGGTCTTCATGCTACACAAATTGAACTTCGGGCAGAAAAGATCCAACTGAATGTGGCTTCAATTTTGAAAGGACAACCTTTACAATTATCAGCAATAGTACCTGTAGTTGGTAAGCTGATAATCGCTGAACAGGATCTTAATAATTCTCTGTCATCTCCATTATTATTAACAGCTATAAATGATGTACTGATTCCACTATTAGCAGAATATAGCCTAAATTCCAAGGACATTACTTGGCGAAAAATCACCCTTGACAATCAGGTATTGATCCTGAATGGTATCCCAGTCTCTGAGATAGAAGGGGCATTTTTCGATATTTATTTAGGCTTAGAACTGCTCAATGGTCAAGAACTACAATTAACACAGGTTCAAATCAAGACTGATCGGCAGGTGCTTTGGGAAAGAAATGCTCCTTATATTATAAATCTGGGAACAGATGTTGATATCGAAAAAATTTCTCTGATACCGGAACAACTTAGTTGTTATGGACGTATTAATATTAACCCATAATCATTAAAAAATCAAAATTCAATATTCCCTGAATTTACTTTAAATTATATGGCTATTGTGAGTGATACGGGCAACTGGAGACTATATCTTCTCTTGGTTACTATTACAGCGTTTTTTCTAGTAAAGGTAAAAGTAAGGTGATGAAATAATACACTAGAGGAGCAGTGAAAATATAGCTATCTGTGCGATCTAAAATCCCTCCATGACCAGGGATCAATTGTCCTGAATCCTTGACACCAGCATCACGCTTCAGCAAAGATTCTGTTAAGTCACCTAACAAACTAGCAATACCAATAATTAGACCCAATGTGCAACCAGTGATTAACCAGTCGGGAAAATTGAGAAAGTAAGCTCCTGCGATCGCAACAGCTACACTAGCACTAATACCAAAAACTGCACCTTCTACGGTTTTTTTGGGACTAATATCTGATAACCGAGTTTTCCCGAAGAATTTACCAAAAGTATAAGCACCAATATCCGCAGCCCAAATACATAAGAACGTGAGGATAGTCGCAGTTAAACCTGTGGGAAAGGCAGTCAAATTGCCTTGTCCGATATCTTGCCAATTAGATGGCCAATAACCACCTAAAGGTAAATTACTGCTAATAGCATGATCAATACCCCGTAACCTGACCCAGTAACTTGGTAAGTAACCTACATAAAATAAACCCATAATAGAAGCGGAAATATCCGCAATGGTGGCTAATTTGGGTTGAAAAAGTAGGTAAAAACAAATAAGCGTCCCGGCTATGGGCATAATTGCATCAGCTAAACTACCATTCAGGGTACAAATTGCCAGTAGAACTTGACTAACAATCATGGTAGTTTTAACTGAGGGTGTTATGCCTCTAGAGCGGACTAAATTAAAATATTCTTGTTGACCTAAAAATACGACAATAGCGATCGCTATCGTAAAATACCAACCCCCCAATAGGGTTGTAGATAGCGCCATGATAATCGCAACAATTCCACTAATAATTCGAGACCAGGGCATAGGATAATATTTGGGATTTTAGATTTTGGATTTTGGATGCAACCCAAAACCGAAAACCGAAGGAATTTAACAATTTGTGGAAGTCCCCAGCTTCAATGTAATCCTAAGGTGGGGATTGTGAGCAGGGGATGAGGAATCGCCAGGATTTTTTGTAAGATATCGTGTATCTTGACCACCAATGCCGTAAGCGATAATCAAGCTGATAGGTAAGTGTCGCCGTTCTAGCGGCTATTCCCGATCAATTGGGAAGCTCCGTCCGTTTTACGGCGGAGTAGTTCACTCTAGTTTCTCACCACTGAGAATGAAAATAGGATCGGCTGCTACAAATGTTTGAGAATAGCCCCGTGTTTCTAAGCGATTAACTGCTGATTGGACAACTTCAATATTCCTAACTCTTAACTGAGAAAAGCTTTGAGAAATGGTATACAGATTTTCCAGATTAGCAGCAGTGGCGACCACTCGACCAGATGTTGGTAAATACTGCCATGCAGCTTGGACAATTTCCTGTATGGCTTTTCCTCCCTCAATGCAGATGCGATCAGGTGCTGACTTGATTTGGTCTAAGCATTCTGGAGCGCTACCTTCAATGACTTCGACATTTTTGACTTCAAAGCGATCGCAGTTGCGTCTAATTAGATTAGCAACATCCTCGTCCCTCTCGATAGCAATTACCCGTCCTTGGGGACACAATAAACCTACCTCTATAGGAATTGTACCTGTTCCTGCACCAATATCCCACAATACCGAATCAGCTTGTAGTCGTAATTGGGAAATCAACAACAATCTTAATTCTCGCTGACTCAGAGGAATACCTGGTAAATTCTCAAATAATTCGTCGGGAATACCTGGGGTGATGTAAGGCCAAAGTGGGGAAGGCATAAGCAATTAACAATTAACAATTAAAATTTAACAATTGGAAATAGGGACGATAATTTTGGTATTAAGTAGAGTTTGCTGAAAAAGTTATCTGTGAGGGCTAGAAGTAAGTAATGGGACAGAATTAGTTACACAATGTCATTGTAAATGGAACGAAGTGAAATGAAGCAATCGCCAGGGTTGTGATTGCTTCCCTTCGCTCGCAATGACTGTAAATATTTTTGTCCAATTACTTATGACTAACGCCACGCTGCGCTATCAGAAGTATGGCTAACACCACGCTGCGCTATCAGGAGGTAGAGGCGCAGGGACTGCGCCCATTCAGGAGTATGGCTAACACCACGCTACCAGCAAACCCTAAGTAGGTGAACACAATAAAACCAAACTGTGTAAAGAAACGTAAAATCGCTGAAAACTTCCTTACTCTTGCCTTGCTATAACGACAATTTTCAACGCCAACCTACCTAATACTGACAAGTGACATCAGGAAACTGCAATGATGAACAGGGAAATATTAGCTAATCGTTACGAACTTCAACAACAGCTAGGCAAAAAAGCCGGCAGAAGGACTTTTCTCGCTACTGATTTAGTAACTGGAAAATCGGTAATTGTCAAGTTACTTGCTTTCGGTAGTGATTTTGAATGGGATGATCTCAAGTTGTTTGAGAGAGAAGCCCAAACCTTAAAGTCTTTATCACATTCTCAGATTCCTGCCTACTTAGACTATTTTGAAGTAAATTCCGCTAAATATCAAGGATTTGCCCTTGTCCAAACTTATATACCAGCCCAAACTCTAGAGCAATATTTACAAACTGGGAGAAAATTTACAGAAATTGAAGTTAAAGAAATCGCTTCATCCGTTTTGGAGATTCTTATATATTTACATAATTTAAATCCACCAGGGGATCGCGGGAAGGCTGGGAGCCGCGTCTCTTTAGAGCGCGGGGGAAAGCCTACCCGTGCGGTTTTAACCGCTTCCAATATTCTCGATCATGATGCGGGTCATTAAATCTTTTCAACATTTTATTTCTCTCTAACTAATCTTTTTAAGGCTGACGAAAGACTCATTCCCCAACCTTGGGCGATATCCTCAAGTTTCTTTCTTTCAGTTTCATCTAGGTACACCGCTAGAGGTTTTTTCTTCATATACAATATTGGGTTGACATTACTGTAATACTGCCATATAATAGTTATATCGTCAATCACATCAACAAAATAAACCTGTGCAAATACGCTGGAGATTCAAGCTACAACCATCTATTGGGCAACAAGCCTTAATGTCTGAGTGGCTTGTTACTTTACGGAAACACAGAAATTATTGTTTGGCAGAACGTCAGCGCGGATTTGAAACTAATAACCAGAAATCAGACGAGTCAGTAATTTACCAATATGGTGCATTTTCAGACTTAGATACTCGTATTGAATATGGCTCTTATTGCCCTTTGACCTGCCCCGTCGTTAAGCATGGTGTAATGTCCTCTGGGTTAACAAAAAATAGTAAGAAGCATGGTTTAACCTGGGGTAGTGCGACTGATATTCAAGGCAAGAGAACAACTGAACTACGTTCTGAGTCTGAATGGTATAGCCGAATTAATTCAGATGTTTTACAAGGCAATTTAGCTAAATTAGATATTGCTTATAACGGATTTTTTCAACACAAAAGGGGTTTCCCTGCGTTTCGTAAAGCAGCCAACTTTAAAACATTTCAATTCAAGCCAGGACAAGTAAAATTAACTGTTAATCGTGAATCTAATCAGCCCCGATGCTATTCCCATGCCTACTTTCCTGGACTGGGGACTATGCGCTATTTTGATAGTCGTACTATTCCAATAGATGCTGATATTAGAACGGTGACAGTGATTAAAGAAGCTGACGGCTGGTACATGAGTGTATTACTCGAGTTACCTGAATCCCTACCTGAAGTTACAGAAATTGAAACCGTCAAATCAGCAGTAGGTATTGATGTAGGAATTAATAAATTAATTTCTTTGTCGGATGGTTCGTTTATTGAAAATCCTCAATTTGCAACTAATAAAAAAGTCCGCCGTCAATTAAGAATCAGACAGCGCCGAGTTAACCGCAAAATCAAGGGTTCTAATAATCGCAAAAAAGCCGGGAAAATAGTTGCCAAGCTACATAAAAAGATTGCAGATAAGCGAAATGATCATCAATGGAAAGCAGCCAATAAAGTTGTTAACACCGCTGAGGCAATTGTCCAAGAGGATCTAAATGTTAAGGCTATGAAGTCCCGCTGCAAACCCAAAAGGCAGCAAGGACGATTTATGGCTAATGGTCAATCTGCAAAACGTGGATTAAATCGCTCTATTTCTGATGCCAGTTGGGGCGAATTATTTTCTAAGATTGCTTGGCTGGCATTGAAGTCTGGTAAGCCAGTATTATCCGTTAATTCTAAATTTACTTCTCAAGAATGTTCGGCTTGTCATCATATTAGTAAAGCTAATAGAGATGGCGAAAAGTTCATTTGTGAAAACTGTGGTCATATTGACCATGCTGATACTCAGGCTTCTCGGACAATTTTACGAAGAGCTAATTTGAAATTCGTCAGCAACAGACGTAAAAAGCCGACGCACCAATCGTTAGTGCCTACTCCTGGACTGGGAGAAAGTAACGCCCTTTTATGCAACGATGCCGCCAGAAATGGCAAACGGCATCAGGCGGGGAACCGTACATCTAAGGTAATACCTGAAAAGCGGATATTATTCGAGCAGTTGTGTTTGCAATTATTCGATTAAGAATCCCCGTGTCTTTAGACCGGGGAGTGTCAACAGTTATCCACCGTGATCTTAAGCCTAGCAATATTTTATTAGGAGAGCGCTCTGGTAATAGCGTTGGTCCAGTTTATTTAATAGATTTTGGTTCAGTCCAGACCGTCCTAGCAACAGAAGGAGGGACAAGAACTGTTGTCGGAACTTATGGTTATATGCCACAGGAACAGTTTGGAGGGCGTACTGTTCCCGCTTCTGACCTTTATAGTTTAGGTGCAACTCTGATATATTTGGTAACGGGGACTCACCCAGCAGATTTACCCCAAAAGGATTTTTGCATTCAGTTTGAGCAAGCAACTAACCTGAGTCCCAGTTTAACCAACTGGCTAAAGTGGATGACACAAATTAGTTTAGAAAAACGCTTGAGTTCTGCAAGTGAAGCTTTGTCTGTTTTACAAAAGGATTTTTCCAGAGAAATCATCCCATTAGAATTAACACGAGGTGATTGGTATTGGGATAAGAATAATTGGACTCTCAAACAACAGCAGCAGCAGGACAAACCAGCGGGTAGTAAAGTTAAACTCACAAAAAATGAAGATGCTTTAGACATTACTATTCCTCCCGTTGGCTTTCAATCCTCAATGGTGTTTATGGGTTTTTTTGCCATATTTTGGAATTTATTTATCTTAGTTTGGACTATTGGCGCTCTTTCTGCACCTTTTCCCGGTAATATACCCTTTGCGTTGTTCTCCCTACCTTTTTGGGGTGTAGGTTTTTCGATGATTTACGGTATAGTATACGGCTTATTTGGTGGTGTCAGCATACATATAGATCAGCAACAAATTTCTCTTAATCACCAGTTAGGGAAATGGAAAATCCCCCGTTGTCGTTCAGTTTCCAGAGAAAGTATTAATAAACTGGTTTATACACCCCAATATTTTACTAAAGACTCAGACGGGAATAAAACTCAAGTACCTGCAAAATTGGTAATTTGGGCAGGGGTAGAAAAATTTGAGTTTAGTGTTAATAATTTTCCGATTAAATCGGTAGGAGAACTGGAATGGTTAGCCAGGGAATTAAGTCATTGGTTAAATATGCCAATTATAATAGAATAAATTCTATAGTTAATTACAGTGACTCAAGAGGAAAATCATCATGTTTGGATTAGGCTGGCCGGAAGTAGGGATTATTGCCATAGTTGCGATTTTGATTTTTGGACCGAAGAAAATTCCTGAATTGGGAGGAGTCTTGGGAAAAAGTCTCAGAAATTTCCAAGAAGGAATGAAAAAATCTAATGAAGATGATCATTCAGACAAAGAAAACTTCGATTAAGAAAAACAAATTATTTCCCAGAATAAATATCTTTAACTAGTACCGTGCAGCTTAAGTAAATGAACCATTTTCAAGCCTTGTAATCAACCAATTTCCGAGCTTTTAATAGTTATCTTATTTCCGCCAACCTGTGCTATAGGACTCCTATTTGATTTTTGAACGGAACTCGGTACACCTTTATATTCTTGAATCCTCTTACCTCTTGCATGATTGCCTCTTGCCTTCCTACGTAGGAAAATATGGCTAACGCCACGCTATGCCTGATGCCTCCGGCACGCTACCGCGAACGGCACACTGCGTGAACGCTATCAGGAATCAAACCGGATTCCTATAGATATGCAAAATAATGAACTATGATATAATAGTCAGTCATTAATCATCAAATAGAAGTTACTTATGTCCTATAAAGTTAGTATTGTCATTGAAAAAGATGAACATGGCTATTATGCTTATTGTCCTGAACTTCCTGGATGTCAATCTGAAGGTGATTCATTAGAAACAGTACAAGCAAATATCAAAGAAGCTGTTGAATTATATATAGAAACATTATCAGAATTTGAGAAACAAGCACTTCAGCACAAAGACATATTAACTATGACTTTGGAGGTGAAAGTTGCCTAAACTGCCGCGACTAACTGCCAAAGAATCTGAAAAATTACTATTAAATGCTGGTTTTATAGAAATGAGAAGCAAAGGTAGTCACAGAATTTATTTTCGAGAAAATGTTAGAGTAGTGATTCCTTTTCATTCAGGTAAGATTCTACATCCGAAAACAGTACAACAAGTTTTTACTGCTATTGAAGCTTTTGCAGTTGAGAACACAGAAGAAGAAATAAATAAAGATGACTAAGAATGTAAGTATTTATAATCAGTCAACTTCCGAGGTAGATGAAAAGTATCTGGAAGCATCCCAACAGTTGCAGCTAGATAAACAAACTTATGGTTCTGATTATATTCATCTTTATGTTGATGATATAGAAGGTGATTGGCTGGAAAATTGGGATTGGGAAGATGATTTAACAGATTATATAGATGCTTTTTATCATCATTGTCAGCAGGAGAATTATCAATTTGCTTTTGATACTTTAAAAGCTGGTGATGATTTGTTGAATCAGCCAGAGAATTATGAAAAATCTTTAGAACTTTATAGTTATTTAGTTGAAAGGTTAGAATTACAAGATGTAAAACAATCAGAAATAAATCATCAAGAGATTTTGAACTTAGCTAAACAACGGATTTTAGCTTTGCAAAATAATGAACAAGGAGAAAATATGTCAGAACAAATGATTTTTAAGATGCACGAGGAAAAAATTACTCGTTTAGAATATATACAAAAATTACTGGAGAAAATTTACAATGGAGTAATTAGAAAAACTTGGCAATTTCAAGGTGATTTTACGATACAGTTGATGGGTGATGTTTATAATCTAAGAGGAAAAGCTAGTAGTGGAGATTATGTAGTAAGGTTCGGAGCAGTCAAATGTTTTGACTCTTTTGATTATTACTTGTATATCATAAATGGTTCAAATCCAGAAGAAGAAATAGTTAATGAAAGAGAGAATTATAATAATCCAAATTTTAGCTATCAAGAATTTAACTTAATAAAGGAGTATTTGGAAAAAATTGAGAAAGCAAGCTGGCAAGTTAAGTTATCTGATTTAGATGCTTTACCTGAATAAAAAACTATGGCAAAGTTGATTAATAAAAAACAACTATCAAGGATTGTTTTGAAGGGCTTTAAATCTATTGCAGAATGTAATCTTGAACTTACTCAACTCAATATACTAATTGGCTGCAATGGCGCAGGAAAATCCAATTTTATCAGCTTTTTTCGCATGGTTCAAGAGATACTTGATGGACATTTGCAAGTTTTTGTTAGTCGTCAAGGTGGACCGGACACAATGCTGCATTTTGGTCGAAAAACAACTGAACAATTAGAGATTGAACTATATTTTGGCAATAATAGATACCTTGCCACTCTTGAACCAACTCAAGATAACCGTCTGATGTTTTCTAAAGAATCTTTTGGCTGGAGGAGTAGTGGTAACTCGATAATGCAAACACAAGCACTAATAGGTAGTGGTAATTTTGAAACTCAGGCTTTTAAAGGAACTGGGACAAAAAAGGATAAAGATATATTATCTACTATGCAGCAATGGCGAGTTTATCATTTTCATGACACCAGCGATAGTGCCTATGTAAAACAAGCTGCTCCTATTAATGATAATATTTATCTGCGTCCAGATGCTCGCAATTTGGCGGCTTTTTTGTATTTATTGAAAAATAACTATTCCCAATCTTATCAACAAATTGTTAAAACAATCAGACTTGTCGCACCGTTCTTTGGTGATTTTTTATTGCGTCCTTCTCCACACAATCAGGATCTAATAGAGTTAGAATGGTTTGAACAAGGTCAAGATATTCCTTTTAAAGCTCATTTGCTTTCAGATGGAACGCTGCGTTTTATATGTTTAGCAACGGTATTTTTACAACCTACTGTTTTACAACCAGAAACTATTTTAGTTGATGAACCAGAGTTAGGTCTTCATCCTTATGCAATTACTATTTTAGCATCTTTAATACGTGCTGCTTCTAGAGAAAAACAAGTAATTGTTTCTACTCAATCTGTAGAATTATTAAATGAATTTACAGCAAATGATGTGATTATTGTAGATAGAAAAGATGGTAAATCATTACTGCGTAGATTGGATGAGGATGATTTACAAGAGTGGTTAGAAGATTATACTTTAGGAGAATTGTGGAAAAAGAACATTATTGGAGGTAGACCTTCAAGATGATGCGAGTCAATATTTTTGTAGAAGGACAAACGGAAGAAACTTTTGTCAGAGAATTACTTTACAATCATTTTTTGCAACAAAACATATATGTTAATTCTATACTTCTAGGAGGTGCGGTAACTTATGGAAAAATCAGAAAAGAATTATATCGTAAATGTTCTGAAGATAGCACCGCTTTTGTAACTACGATGTTAGATTTGTATGGACTACCAAAAGATTTTCCCGGTAAAAGTTCTATTCCCACTACAGCTAATATTTTTGAGAAAGCTGAATATCTTGAACAACAAATGGGTGTAGATATTGGAGTCCAAAATTTTATTCCTAATTTATTGGTGCATGAGTTTGAGGGACTTCTCTATAGTAATCCACAATCTTTTTTAGGATGGTTTGATCAAAACATAGTAGAACAGCTACAGCGTGAACGTGAATCCTTTTCTTCACCTGAACATATTAATGATAGTCCGATAACAGCACCTTCTAAACGTATTCTTCGATGTTGTCCTGGATATGATAAACCGTTACATGGTTCTTTAATTGCTATGGATATCGGATTGGATACAATACGTAAACAGTGTCAGCATTTCGATAAATGGTTAACAAAACTGGAAAACATTAAGTAGTTAACTATTTTGTCAGAATCAGGATGTCTAGGATTTAAGGATTTACAGGATGGAAATTTTATGAATAACAATGTAGATATAGGACTCGTGCTGTTATCTCATGGTGAAGATGGGTATTTTGTTGTCGAAGTACCCAGTTTACCCGGTTGTATTAGTCAGGGTAAGACTCGTGAAGAAGCTTTAGCTAACATAGAAGAGGCAATATCTCTCTACATTGAAGTTTTGCAAGACAGAAATGAACCTATTCCAGAAGATACGGTATTGATGGGATATTAATCTGAAATACCCTTTTTGATACAATTGAGATCCAAAATCGCATAAAATTAACAAAACAACCCCGAATGGAGATTTAACTTGTCGGCATATAGGACTAGATTACAAGCAAACGAGATTAAGCTCAGACTACAACCTTTAAGACGTGCATCTCTGTTTAGAGGAGAAATTGAATTGGCAGTTAGGATTAAAGAAATTCTAAATACACTATCTAAATATAAAAATGAACTTCTTGATAAAAAACGGTTTTTAATAGACTTTCTGAATGAATTTTATTACGATATCCAAACTTATCTATATACCATCCAACCACTTTTAAATTTATCCCCAGGAGACATAGAAAAATTTTCTGGTTTAGGACTTAACTTATAGTGATGAATCTAAATCAGATTGCCAAGAGTAGAATACTGTAAATTGCATCATAATGTATATTGTTGGAAGTTTCTTTATATCGTAAACATTTTACATCACGGTTTGTAATTTGCATAATCAACATAGTATTTCAAACATCCAACTCAATGTAAAATACACCAAGCAAACTGGCAAATGAAGTTATATGATATAAATGATTTACCAGAATAAAATATTTGTAACTAGGTTTGTTATTTCATGGAGAACTTGATTGAACTATGGTAACAATAAAATCTCAACGGAAAGTGCTGTTATCTCATGGTGAAGATGGGTATTTTGTTGTCGAAGTACCCAGTTTACCCGGTTGTATTAGTCAGGGTAAAACTCGTGAGGAAGCTTTAGCTAATATAGAAGAGGCAATATCTCTCTACATTGAAGTTTTGCAAGACAGAAATGAACCTGTTCCAGAAGATACAGTTGAGGTTGTGCTGGTGTGAGTAAATTACCTATAATCTCAGGTTTAGAGTGTGTAAAAGCACTAGAAAAAATCGGCTTTGTTGTGGATAGGCAAAGAGGAAGTCACATTATAATGGTTCGTGAAGAACCTAGAACCACCAGGGGATCGCGGGAAGGCTGGGAGCCGCGTCTCTTTAGAGCGCGGGGGAAAGCCTACCCGTGCGGTTTTAACCGCTTCCAATATTCTCGATCATGATGCGGGTCATTAAATCTTTTCAACATTTTATTTCTCTCTAACTAATCTTTTAAGGCTGACGAAAGACTCATTCCCCAACCTTGGGCGATATCCTCAAGTTTCTTTCTTTCAGTTTCATCTAGGTACACCGCTAGAGGTTTTTTCTTCATATACAATATTGGGTTGACATTACTGTAATACTGCCATATAATAGTTATATCGTCAATCACATCAACAAAATAAACCTGTGCAAATACGCTGGAGATTCAAGCTACAACCATCTATTGGGCAACAAGCCTTAATGTCTGAGTGGCTTGTTACTTTACGGAAACACAGAAATTATTGTTTGGCAGAACGTCAGCGCGGATTTGAAACTAATAACCAGAAATCAGACGAGTCAGTAATTTACCAATATGGTGCATTTTCAGACTTAGATACTCGTATTGAATATGGCTCTTATTGCCCTTTGACCTGCCCCGTCGTTAAGCATGGTGTAATGTCCTCTGGGTTAACAAAAAATAGTAAGAAGCATGGTTTAACCTGGGGTAGTGCGACTGATATTCAAGGCAAGAGAACAACTGAACTACGTTCTGAGTCTGAATGGTATAGCCGAATTAATTCAGATGTTTTACAAGGCAATTTAGCGAAATTAGATATTGCTTATAACGGATTTTTTCAACACAAAAGGGGTTTCCCTGCGTTTCGTAAAGCAGCCAACTTTAAAACATTTCAATTCAAGCCAGGACAAGTAAAATTAACTGTTAATCGTGAATCTAATCAGCCCCGATGCTATTCCCATGCCTACTTTCCTGGACTGGGGACTATGCGCTATTTTGATAGTCGTACTATTCCAATAGATGCTGATATTAGAACGGTGACAGTGATTAAAGAAGCTGACGGCTGGTACATGAGTGTATTACTCGAGTTACCTGAATCCCTACCTGAAGTTACAGAAATTGAAACCGTCAAATCAGCAGTAGGTATTGATGTAGGAATTAATAAATTAATTTCTTTGTCGGATGGTTCGTTTATTGAAAATCCTCAATTTGCAACTAATAAAAAAGTCCGCCGTCAATTAAGAATCAGACAGCGCCGAGTTAACCGCAAAATCAAGGGTTCTAATAATCGCAAAAAAGCCGGGAAAATAGTTGCCAAGCTACATAAAAAGATTGCAGATAAGCGAAATGATCATCAATGGAAAGCAGCCAATAAAGTTGTTAACACCGCTGAGGCAATTGTCCAAGAGGATCTAAATGTTAAGGCTATGAAGTCCCGCTGCAAACCCAAAAGGCAGCAAGGACGATTTATGGCTAATGGTCAATCTGCAAAACGTGGATTAAATCGCTCTATTTCTGATGCCAGTTGGGGCGAATTATTTTCTAAGATTGCTTGGCTGGCATTGAAGTCTGGTAAGCCAGTATTATCCGTTAATTCTAAATTTACTTCTCAAGAATGTTCGGCTTGTCATCATATTAGTAAAGCTAATAGAGATGGCGAAAAGTTCATTTGTGAAAACTGTGGTCATATTGACCATGCTGATACTCAGGCTTCTCGGACAATTTTACGAAGAGCTAATTTGAAATTCGTCAGCAACAGACGTAAAAAGCCGACGCACCAATCGTTAGTGCCTACTCCTGGACTGGGAGAAAGTAACGCCCTTTTATGCAACGATGCCGCCAGAAATGGCAAACGGCATCAGGCGGGGAACCGTACATCTAAGGTAATACCTGAAAAGCGGATATTATTCGAGCAGTTGTGTTTGCAATTATTCGATTAAGAATCCCCGTGTCTTTAGACCGGGGAGTGTCAAAATATCTGTACCAGATCATAAAGAACTAGATAGAGGTACTTTGCGTGGGATTATTCGACAAGCGGGTTTGAGTGTGGATGAATTTATTGAACTATTGTGAAATAGCAACAAAGCCATAACCTGAACATTTTCCCACTCATTTTATAATTTCTATTTCTTGTAACTATTCCCTAATTAATATATTTATGCAAATCAACTTTCAAACCTTTACAGTTAACAAACGATTTCCCCTCACAATTAGTCGGGGGACAACAGCACAAACAACAAATATCTGGTTACAAATTACCGCAGAAGGAATTACAGGTTGGGGAGAAGCATCTCCTTTTGGTGTAGGCAACCATAGGCAATCTACGGAGAAAATCCAGGAAACTTTGCAGCAAATCATACCTACTTTACAAAAATATAGCCCTTGGCAACGGCAGGAAATTGAGGCACTATTAGAACAAATGCAAATTCCGTCCGCAGTCAAAGCGGCTGTGGATATGGCATTACATGATTGGTTGGGTAAGCGTGTGAATTTGCCATTGTGGCAACTGTGGGGACTGGATAAAAATGCGATCGCCCCAACATCGGTAACAATTGGCATTAATTCCCCAGCAGGTGCAAGGGCAAGGACGGGAGACTGGTTACAATTTATGGATGTGCAGTTGTTAAAAGTCAAATTAGGTTCAACCGAGGGAATAGAAGCAGATCAAAAAATGCTCTTAGCGGTACGGGAAGAAGCGGACGGAAAAGATATATTTGTTGATGCTAACGGAGGTTGGAATTTAACCGATGCTGTAAATATGTGTAATTGGTTGGCTGATTTGGGAATAAAGTATGTAGAACAGCCATTAGCAAGGGGTGAAGAAGCAAATTTAGCCGAATTGAAAAAACATTCCCCGTTACCAATTTTTGTAGATGAAAGTTGCTTTACCAGTGCGGATATTCCCCAATTAGCTAATCATGTTGATGGCATTAATATCAAATTAATGAAATCTGGGGGAATCACTGAAGCCATGCGGATGGTGCATACAGCCAAAGCCCATAATTTACAAGTCATGTTTGGCTGTTATTCTGATAGTTGTCTTGCTAATACCGCCGCTTTACAACTTGCACCACTGGCTGATTATTTGGATTTAGATAGTCACTTAAATCTAATTGATGATCCTTTTACTGGTGCAGTGGTAGAAAATGGGCGAGTTTTGCCGAATAATTTACCTGGTTTGGGAGTGAAACACTGTGCGTCTGTCGCTTAATCAAAAAATAGCAATTCTTCTTCATGAGGGAATTACTGGAGTTCAAGGAAAAACAGGGTTGTCAATTTTACGCTACAGCGAGTCCCCCATTGTGGCGGTGATTGACAGAGAATCTGTAGGTAAGTCTTTAGTCGAGTTAACAGGTATTCAGCGAGATGCGCCAATTGTGGCATCTGTGACAGCAGCTTTACAGTATAAACCGGAAGTTCTAGTAATTGGGATTGCACCTAAAGGTGGTGCTGTTCCTGATGATTATTGGCTGGATATCAAAGATGCCCTCAAGGCGGGAATGTCTTTGGTAAATGGGTTACATACACCAATGGCAAATATACCGGAGTTAAATGCCCTCCTGAAACCAGGACAATTAATTTGGGATGTCCGCAAAGAACCAGCTAATTTAGATGTAGCCTCGGCAATGGCGCAAACTCTGCCCTGTCGGCGGGTGTTGACGGTGGGAACGGATATGGCTATTGGTAAAATGTCTACCAGTTTGGAATTACACCGGGTGGCTAAGTTGCGGGGTATCCGTTCTAAGTTTTTGGCTACTGGTCAAACTGGGTTAATGTTGGAAGGGGAAGGGGTGGCTTTAGACGCTGTGCGGGTGGATTTTGCTGCGGGTGCGGTGGAACAGTTGGTGATGCGTTTTGGTCAACATTACGACATTTTGCAAATTGAGGGGCAAGGTTCTCTTTTACACCCTGGCTCAACGGCTACTTTACCGTTAATTCGCGGTTCTCAGCCTACACATTTAATATTGGTGCATCAAGCAGGACAAACCCATAACCGGAATAATCCTCATATACCAATTCCAGCGTTATCTGAGGTGATTCGGATGTATGAAATTGTTGCTAGTGGTGCGGGGGCTTTTCGTCCTGTTCCTGTGGTGGGAATTGCTTTGAATACTCGGAATTTGGGGGAAGTGGAGGCGAAAAATGCGATCGCTCAAATTATAGCAGAAACTAAGTTACCTTGTACAGATCCTGTTCGGTTTGGGGCTGGGTTATTATTGGATGCTGTTATGCAGAGTTGAATATTTTTTTGCACGCAGAGGCGCAGAGGCGCGGAGAGTAGGCGTTTTATGGTTGGTGGAGTTTTATGGGAATTTCAATGATAAATTCTGTTCCTTTTCCGGGTGCAGAGATACAATCTAATTTACCACTGTGTTTATCTACGATAATTTGATAACTGATTGATAGTCCTAAACCTGTACCTTCTCCTACAGGTTTGGTGGTGAAAAAAGGATCAAATATGCGTTGTTTAATTTCGGGTTTTATCCCCATACCATTATCTTTAATGGCAATTTGTACCCAATTATTATTAATGATTTGAGTGCGAATAATGATCTGGTGAGGATTATTCTTGAGTTCTGCGGTAGATAAACTTTTTTCACGCTGTTTGAGAACATCAATGGCATTACTAATGATATTCATAAATACCTGATTTAGTTGAGAAGCATAACATTGGACTAAGGGAAGATTACTATAATTTTTAATGACTACATTCCTAGAATAGCCTAACTTTTCTTGGAATCGAGTTTCTAAAATCATTAATGTACTATCAATTCCCTCATGGATATCTACAGGTTTCATTGCGGACTCGTCAAGACGGGAAAAATTACGTAAACTTAAAATAATCTTCCGAATCCGTTCTGAACCTACCGTCATTGAATCAAGAATTCTAGGTAAATCTTGAATAACAAAATCAAAATCATTGTCTTGTTTATATTTTTCAATAGTAGCTGAGTGACTAGGATATTCTTGTTGATATATATTCAGTAAATTGATAATAGATTCAGTATAATTACTAGCGTGTTCAATATTCGCATAGATAAAATTGACGGGGTTATTAATTTCATGGGCAATACCCGCAACCATTTGTCCTAAACTGGACATTTTCTCCGTTTGAATTAATTGTGATTGTGTGGCTTTTAATTCATTCAATGTTTGTTCTAAGTGCAGATTTTTTTCATTGAGTTCCTGAGTTCTTTGGGTGACTTTTTCTTCTAAATTACTATAGAGTTGGGCATTTTCTAGGGAAATAGCAGCTTGAGAAGATAGGAGATTTAATATTCTTAATCTGTCAATAGTGAAAGCACCCACAGTTAGATTATTTTCTAAATAAATAATACCAATTAATTGCCCTTTATTCAAAATAGGATTGCATAATATGGATTTAGATTGATGCTGAATAATGTATGAATCATTGGCAAAATTCTGATCATTTGTAGCATCACTAATTAATAAATATTCTTGCATATTTGCTACATAATTAATAATACTTAATGGTAAATCTTGGCTATCGTTAATTGGTGTAGTAGAAAATTTACATTCATGTTCATTCATACATTGAGCTACTAATATTAAATTTCCCTCTTTTTGCAAAATTAATGCAGATTTATTGGCGGCAACATTCTCTGATATTACCTGCATGAGAGTATATAATAACTTATCTATCTGAATTTCTGAAGCAATGGCTAAGGATGCTTTAGTCACAGTTTCTAAATCTAATAATGCAGAAACACCTGTCAAACTAGGTTTACTAATAAGTGTACTTACTTCACCGGCTGTTAATTTAGTTTTAGTTTGATTAATAATAGGTTCAAGCAAATGAGGATAGGTTGTTTCTAAACTCTCAATTTTAGCCCTAGCTCCCCAATTAGCATAACAATAATAAGCATCTATTAAATAAGTTTTAGCAATTTTCTCTTTATTAAAGCTCAGGTAAAATTTAGCTGCTAGTTCATTAGCTAGTGCTTCTTCATGAAGATATTTGTGTTTTTTAGCTCCAATAATTGCTTGGTCATAAAGCTCTATTGCTTGCCAATTATTTCCTAACACTCTCGCTTTTTCTGCTTCTATTAATTCATATTTATGTTGAAAATTTATGGGTGCATGAACAGCCCAATTTTTCATTTTCTCTTGATTGGATAAAACCTTTTCTAAATATTGTTTTTGTCCACTCACAGACTGCTGATCATATTCAGCTAAAAGAGATAAAGAATAATAAAAATTATATTGACTCGTAGTAACTTGTCCCACCACACATTCTAAATAAGCTTCACCTTGAATCCCATTTTCAACAGCAATACTGGTTAAACCAGAGAAGTAATAAAATATGGTTTTTGCTAAATATAATGAAAATAGTGTAGTTGAGGATTTAGATGAGATCAAAATTGGTAATATTTGAGATTCATCAAATAACTCACCATCAAATGTTTGTTTGGTTTCATTAATTTCTGCAAGATTAAAAACTAGCTGATACCATAGCTTATGTAGTAAAACAGTACCTTCTTGCTTCAAACTATACATTAAAAGTATATGACTTTTTAACTGCTCAAATACATAGGATAAGTTTTCACCACTGAAAATCATATTCATGTTATACATTGACGAGCAGTAACCAGAATATTCTAAATCTCCAGTTTCTATTCCGCTTTGTAAGGCTTCTTGTAAGCTACTTACTACTGTTTTGAGATGTTTTTTCCAAAATAGGACATTGCAAGCCCACATTAGCATAACTCGACATTTAACTGTTCTACCATCAAATTTATCTAATATATTTAAAGCTAATTCACCATAACGATATCCAGTTTCAATATCTGCAAAAAAACCGCAGAGTATCACCCCATAATTCACATATCCAGGAGCAGAAAATGGGGAATTACCATATTTTACTGATAGATTGATCATGGTAAAGATAATAACTGGGAATAATTCTGGATCAACAAAATAACTAGCAGCAGTCAGATTAGTTAAAATCCGCATCACCGCGAGTTTATCAGTAGCTATCATCTCTGGTAAATTGATTAAATCATCAACATTTAAGTTTTGTGGAGGTGTTTTTTCTAAATTTACTCCCAGCAAGTTGACTAAATTCAACCCTGTCTCTATTGCTCTTTGTAGTTGCAATTGAGACATATAGATTTGTATTTGTGCTTCATACACTTTTACTTGATCTATAAGACTGGTAGTATTTTGTTTAACTACTTCTATATATATTTCTGCTTGCTCAAAATCAACATTTAAATATTCTGCTTCTGCGATTTCTGTGTAAATATTTAAAGTTAATTCATACTCATCTTCCCAACTATTTACTGCTAAAAGTTCCAAGCCTACCTTTAAATATCTAATAGCAGATTCATAAGCGGTAGAAGATTTTGCTTTACAACCAGCAATTAAATTTAATTTAGCTAATTCATATCTTTCTGACTGATTAGTAATTAATTCGACCCCAATATTTAACTGGTTAACTATCTCAAATATCTTCTCTTCCAGTTCCGCAACGTCGGTATTTTTTAATAGTAACTGACCAATTTTTAAGTGCATTGCTGATTTATCAACATCAGAAATTAGGACATAAGCTGCTTGCTGAACTCGGTCATGAAAAAATTTATATTTAGCAAAAATTAATTCAGTGTTATTAACCGGTAAATTTAAGTTAAAAACATCAAATACTGATTCTTCGCCCGTAAAAAATTTATATGCTTCATTTTGGGGAATAATCAGTTCTTCTTGCAAAGCATCCCATAATTCAGCCGCTATTTGTATTTGGGATTTTTCGCAAACTATAGCCAGGGTAGATAAATCAAATTGGTTGCCAATACAAGCAGCTATTTTTAAAATATCTTGAGTATTTTTAGGTAATTTTTGTAATTGGATTTTAAGAAAATTAACAATATCATCATTATGATATAAGGCTTTGGCTGCATTTATATCACACTGCCAATAACCAAGGCTAAAATTAAAAGTAATTAATCCATCTTCATGTAATGATTTAAGTAACTGATTGGTAAAAAATGGATTACCTTGAGTGGTTCTTAAAAGTAGTTCTGTTAGGTCTTGGTTATGTAATTTCGGACAAGATAGAGTATCTGTAACTAATAGTCTAATATGAGATTTATCTAAAGCTTGCAAAATAATCTGATTAATTGTGATATTTTCTTGACGAATATCATCTAAAGTTGTGATTAAAGGATGTCCCGGATTGACTTCATTATCTCGATATGCTCCAATTAATAATAAATATCTTGTGTATTTTTCACACATTAATAATTTTATTAATTTTAAAGAAGCTATATCAGCCCATTGTAAATCATCTAAGAAAATGACTAATGGATGTTCACCTGTAGCAAATACCTGAATAAACTTACTAAATAATAAATTAAAGCGATTTTCTGAAGCATTTCCCGTCAGTTCAGGAACTGGTGATTGCTGACCAATAATATTTTCTAGTTCAGGAATGACATCAATAATTACCTGTGCTTGTTCTCCCAAAGCTGATAATATCTGAATCTTCCACTCTTGTAACTGTACTGTATTTTCAGTTAGCAGTTGTCTCATGAGACTGCGAAATGCTTGCACTAATGCAGAAAAGGGAATATTTCGCTGAAATTGATCATATTTACCAGAGATAAAATAACCTTTTTTCCGCACAATTGGTTTATGAACTTCATTAACGACAGCAGTTTTACCAATCCCAGAAAAACCTGCCACTAACATTAATTCTTTATTACCAGCACTGACGTTCTCAAAAGCCTTTAATAAAGTAATAATTTCCTGTTCTCTACCATATAGTCTGTTATGAATCAGAAACCTATCACTGATATCTCGTTTTGCTAATTCAAAGTTATTAATTTCACCTTCAGTTAATAACATTTTTTGACATATTTCTAGATCATATCTAATTCCTCTAGCTGTTTGATATCTATCATCAGGGTTTTTTGCCATTAACTTAGTAATGACATCTGCTAAAACTTGAGGAATTTGGGGATTAATTTCTCTAGCATTAATAGGTTCTTTTGCCAGATGGTAATATATCAATTCTAAATGGTTTGGACTATAAAAAGGTAATTGTCCTGTGAGTAATTCATAAAAAGTTACTCCTAAAGAATAAAAATCAGTACGGTAATCTATGCCTCTATTCATTCTTCCCGTTTGTTCTGGAGACATATAGGTAAGTGTCCCTGATAATACATTCGGGCTTTTGATGTCCGCAGTTTCTTTAGGTAATAGGGAGGAAATACCAAAATCTATCAGCTTGATTTCCTGAGTTTGGGGATTAATTAGAATATTTCTCGGCTTAATATCTTTATGAATAATTTTCTTGGCATACAAAAACTCTAATGCTTTAGTAATTGCGATCGCAATAGATATAAAAGAGTTAATATCTAATTTTTGTAAATTGGTATATTCACTCAACGATATACCACTAAAATCTTCTAAGATTATGGCATAACTATTACCATATTTTTCTAGGGCATAACATTTAATAATATTTGGGTGATCTATTTGTTGACTAATAGCAAATTGATTTTTAAATGCTATTAAATCCTGCAACCGGGGATATTCTGCGTTGAGAATCTTGATAATAACTGAAATCTGTGTTGTTTGCTGTTGACCACGATAAACTGTAGTTTTTTTACTAGCATAAATAAGCTCAGTAATTGTATACCCAGGAATAGTAACTATACAGATATTACTTTTGTTCATCTTGTTTTTTCAGAGATATTCCATCTTCAGGGGGGGTGGGGGGGAGGGGAGGTGGGGGAGGTGGGGGAGGTAGGGGAGGTGGGGGAGGTGGGGGAGGTGGGGGAGGTGGGGGAGGTGGGGGAGGTGGGGGAGGGGAGAACAGAAGTTTTTTTTTATTACCCGTCAAAATTTATTTGACGAACTACTTAGTACAAAACGGCGTAAATAAACCAACCATTCTAAATCCTCCAAAAGCCTATACTGTCTTTATTTTGACTTTTGACTTTTGACTTCCGCCTTGCGGTACTAGCCAAGATTATGGGATGCACGGAATAAATGATTATGTTCGGGGTGATACAAGCGGGAGCGCCCACTTACTGGTAGTAGTGCGGGACTGATGACATAAAGTGTAGTTCGCCGTAATTTTTCTTCATGGGTACAATCTGCGATTTGTGCTAAATTTACAACCCGGATTTTTTCATCTGGCCAGCCTAAGCGATAGCAAATTGCTACTGGAGTATCTGGATCATAATGTTCTAATAATTTCTCTTGGGCTTCAGTAATATGACTCACACTTAAATATAAACATAAACTGGCACGATGGGCGGCTAAAGCTGCTAACTCTTCAGTATCAGGGACATGGGTACGACCGCTAATGCGAGTGAGAATAATAGTTTGGACTAAACCAGGAACAGTTAACTCTATTTTCAATTTAGCTGCGGCAGCTTGAAAGGCACTGATACCAGGGATAACTTCAAAAGGAATATCCGCATCGGCTAATAGCTGCATTTGTTCATGAATAGCACTATACAGACTAGGATCACCAGAATGTAGCCTGACTACTGATTTATGCGATCGCACGGCATCAATCATCAATGGTAAAATTTCTTCCAAAGTCCGATTTGCCGTTTTGATAATTTCCGCATCTGCACGACAAATATCTAAAATCTGTTCGGGAATTAAAGAATCTGCAAATAAAATCACATCAGCCGCAGCCAACAACTTTTGCGCCCTAACCGTTAATAAATCAGGATCTCCTGGTCCGGCACCAACAATATAAACCGCAGATTCTAAGGCATTGGGATACTTAGAAAAACTCAAATTACTAGTAGATTCACTCATCAATTTTCCCCTTCAAAACCCTGCAAAAAAAAACTTTTAGCATTTCCTGAGTAATATCCGGATTCAGCCACTTTGCCTAGTAGAAATAGATGGTAGATGCACCCTGGTTAAGCCCTGGAGATTAATTACTCCGGGGCATTTTTTTCTCCATTCACTGAAGAAACAACATCAGGTAAAGAACGCTTGAATATATACAGCCAAGCTAAACCAAATAATCCTAAAGTCATTCCCCCTAAACTTACCATTTGTGCCATCCGTAAAGGTCCTAGCATTAAGCTATCTGTGCGTAAACCTTCAATCCAAATCCGTCCCAAGCTATAGGCAACCCAGTAAACTAAAAATAACGTTCCTACCTTCAACCGGGGTTTTTTAGATAAAGCTCGAAAAAACAAAGTTAGCAACAATGCAAACACCATTAAATTCCACAACGATTCATACAGAAAAGTGGGATGGAAATATTCAAAATTCACGAAATCCAAAGGACGACGATCTGGGGGAATATATAATTTCCAAGGTAAATTAGTTGGTCTGCCAAAAGCTTCCGAGTTGAAAAAATTTCCCCACCGACCAATGGCTTGCCCTAGTATTAAGGAAGGAGCAACCAAATCAGTCAATTGCCAAAAAGATACCTGATTCAATCTAGCAAAAATTAACGCCGCGATCGCACCGCCAATAATTGCCCCATGAATAGCAATACCCCCTTGCCAAATTGCAATTATCCGTTCCGGGTGTTGAGAATATTCTGTCCACTGAAACAAAACATAATACAACCTAGCGGCAGGAATAGCCCCAATCACCAACCAAATTGATAAATCACTGATTAAATCTGGATTCAGATGACGACGCTTGGCTAAGTATTGAGAAAGACTAACACCAAGTAACACAGCAGAAGCAATCAACAACCCATACCAACGAATAACAATTGGTCCCAATTTAACCACAATCGGACCAGGAGAAGTAAATAAAAACCCCAAAGGCAAAACAGAAAAATCCACTACCATACAAAACTACCTATAGGAATTTGAAATCTATGGAGATGAAACACAATAATATAGTACGTCTTAGTCACTATAGCGATAAGTAATTCAGCAAAATTAAAATCATTAGTCATTAGTCATTGGTCATTGGTCATTGGAATAATTCTTTCCCCCCTGCCCCCTGCCCCCTACCCCCTACCCCCTACCCCCTGCCCCCTACCCCCTGCCCCCTACCTCCCCCACCTCCCCCACCTCCCCCACCTCCCCCACCTCCCCCACCTCCCCCACCCCCTGTGTTAGATTTAATAAAGTTCTCTTGAAAATCCGTCAATATAATCACTTAAAATAACATTGTGATTGCTATTTATCCTGGTAGTTTTGATCCCATCACCTTGGGACATTTAGACCTTATTCAGCGCAGTAGTCGTCTATTTGAACGAGTCATAGTTGCCGTCCTCCGCAATCCCAGTAAAATGCCATTGTTTACAGTAGAGCAAAGATTAGAACAAATTCGTCTATCTACAAAACATTTACCAAATGTAGGAGTAGACAGCTTTGACGGTTTGACCGTAAAATATGCCCAAATGCAACAAGCGCAAGTTTTGTTACGGGGGTTAAGAGCGGTTTCTGACTTTGAGATTGAGCTACAAATGGCTCACACTAATAAAACATTGTCTACTCAGATCGAGACAGTTTTTCTGGCAACATCAAATGAGTATAGTTTTTTAAGTAGTAGTGTGGTAAAAGAGATTGCCAGGTTTGGTGGCTCTGTTGATCATCTTGTTCCCCCACACATTGCCCTAGATATATACCAATGCTACAACCAAAAATCCCTAGCCTCGAATCCAACCACAACGGCAACAATCCTCCCCCACGAGAGTACGTGAATGGTATCCCTTCCATTGGCAATCCAGCGCCAACATCAGGGGTAGATATTCAGCACGAACTCAACCAATTAGAGGAAATAGTTCTCTCTAGTTTGAGGATTCCCCTTACGGGACGTACCTTAATAGACGAAGATAAATTACTTGAACAACTGGATTTTGTCCGTCTTTCCTTACCAACGGTGTTTCAGGAAGCGCTCAATATTTTGGCACAAAAGCATGAAATTCTCCTAGAAGCGGAAGAGTATGGACAACAGGTAGTAGACGTAGCCCAAGCCAAAAGAGCGCAAATTTTGTCCGAAAGTGATATTGTCAAGCAAGCACAGCGAGAAGCTGACCAACTGCGGCGGCAAGTCCAGCAAGATTGTGAAGCAATGATGCAAGACACCCTCGCAGAAATTGACCGTAAACGTCGCGCTTGTCAACAAGAATTAGAAGAAATGCGCCAAATTGCAATTTCTCAAGCTGAAGAAATTGAAGATGGTGCTGATAAATACGCTGATAACGTTCTGGCTAATATTGAACAGGATATTCAGGAAATGTTAAAAATTATTACTAATGGTCGCAAACAATTAAATTCCCCCAGTGTCCCCAAGAATGGAGATCACCCCCAACAACGCCCCCGCATAATTCCAAAAAAAGATAAGTACAACCTCGTTCCCAGTCTCTGACTGGGAATGCCATCACAGAGGCTCTGCCTCTTGCTGCTATTGAAGTCAGAGCCTTCTATAAATTCATTCCCATACAGAGTATAAGAACGAGAAAACGAGAAAAATAAAAACTTTACATAGTTTTCTAAGGGAACACCAAAAAATAAAGGCGTTGCTGATTAAGGGTATGAATTTTAGTCTCACGCAAAGGCGCAAAGACGCAAAGGTAAGATTTTTAAAGGTTCAATTTGGAAATTTCATACCTCGATTCAGCAACGCCAAAATAAATTACCCAATTTTGTGGGATGGGCATCCTGCCCGTCCTTGTGGTGCGGGCAAGATGCCCGCACCACAAGAAATTTTTGGGTATTTTTTTAATTGGAAGTCCCTAAGATACGAGGTTTGGTTGAGGTACGTTCAATTATCCCTGCGAACTGCTTGCAGCAGTGCTTCGCTATCGCCGGAGGCATCAGTTATAACCCAACAAATGCGTCGGGTTGCGCTATCGCTTAACCCGACCTACAAAAAATAGACAAGGTATTGGCAAACTATTGAGGAAAGGAATATTAATTTTCACAGCTAGACTTGGCGTAAGCTATACTACATAGCTCCTGTATTCTCTATTTCTCCATGAATTTAGTCTGGGAAAGATTGACTTTATCTTCTTTACCACTGAAAGAATATTTGTCTGGTAGTTACCTACATCGGTTTCTGGTGGGACTTTTGCTGCCTTGGCGACAAAGTAGTATTTTAATGCAGTGGGGAGATATTATTGCTGTTGGCTTACTTAGCCTCATTTATGGTCTTGCACCTTTTGTTTCTACTACTTTAATCGGTTTATTGTTGGTGGCTTGTGTTGGCTTTTGGCTACTGTTGACTTTATCGGATGACAATAAATCAGCCAATGCGGCTTCCGTTACTCCTATTCACCTGCTAGTGTTGCTGTATTGGGGTGTTGCGGCGATATCAACGGCTTTATCACCGGTAAAAAAAGCCGCTTTGGGTGATTTACAAACATTAACTCTTTATTTGTTGCTGTTTGCCCTCTGTGCTAGGGTGCTGCGAGTCCCCCGGTTTCGGTCTTGGTTAATTACTCTTTATTTGCATATATCCCTGATTGTTAGCGTCTATGGGTTGCGACAATGGTTTTTTGGCGCGAAGGCTTTAGCTACTTGGGTTGACCCGGAATCACCTTTGGCTAAGACTACCAGGGTTTACAGTTATTTGGGTAATCCCAATTTATTGGCTGGATATCTTTTGCCGGCTGTGGTTTTAAGTTTGGTGGCTATTGTGGCTTGGCCAGGTTGGATCAGGAAATCATTAGCATTAACGATGCTTTTTGTCAATGCTGCTACTTTAATTCTTACCTTTAGTCGCGGTGGTTGGATTGCTTTGTTGGTAGGATTGTTTACTGTGGCGGTATTCCTAATTTATTGGTGGAGTATAAATATGCCCCCATTTTGGCGGAGTTGGTCTTTACCTATTCTGTTGGGAAGTGTGGTGGGGTTATTGGTAATAGGGGTGTTATTTGTCGAACCTTTCCGGGTGCGGGTTGTGAGTATATTTGCTGACCGCCAAGACAGTAGTAATAATTTTCGCAAAAATGTCTGGGAATCTGTGTTTCAAATGATCCGCGATCGCCCGATAATTGGTATAGGACCTGGACACAATTCTTTTAATAAGATATATCCTCTCTATCAACGTCCTCGCTTTACAGCTTTGAGTGCCTATTCTGTTTTTCTAGAAACCATTGTGGAAACTGGCTTTTTGGGTTTTACCTGTTTCTTATGGTTAATAGTCGTCACCTTCAATACAGGATTTTTGCAACTGCGACGATTACGAGAAACTAAAAATATCGAGGGCTTATGGTTAATTGGGGCGATCGCTAGTATCCTAGGTATACTTGCTCAGGGTCTATTTGATACGGTCTTCTATCGTCCTGAAGTTAATACCCTCTGGTGGTTTATGGTGGCTTTAGTTGCAAGTTATTGGCAACCTTTAACAAGGAAGAATCAGGTGACAGGTGACAGGTGACAGGTGACAGTTAAGAGGGAATAGGGGGCAGAAAAGAGAAATTTTCTTCTTCCTCCTTCTTTCTTTCTCCTGACTCCTGACTCCTGACTCTTAATACCTCTTCATTGCCCTTTGCATATCTCTTTGATCATCACGACGTTTGAGGCTTTCGCGTTTGTCGTGGAGTTTTTTACCTTTACCCAGGGCAATAACTATTTTTACCCAGCCCCGTTTTAGATACATTTTTAGGGGGACGAGGGTTAAACCTTCCTGTTGTACCCTACCAATGAGTTTACGCAGTTCTTGTTTATGAAGTAATAATTTGCGGGTTCGTCTGGGTTCGTGATTAAAATATGCACCGCTGGAGGTATAAGGAGAAATATGTACGTTAATTAACCATGCTTCCCCGTCACGAAGCAGGGCATAACCATCTTGCAAATTGGCTTTACCTGCACGAATTGACTTGACTTCAGTTCCTGTCAATTGAATACCCGCTTCATAGGTTTCTATGATTTCATATAAAAACCGTGCTTGCCGATTATCACAAATAACTTTGTAACCTTCACTCTGTTTATCACTCATCAAAAATCTTCTTAAGTTTTAATAAATACGCCCAAAAATTTCTTTAGACTGGCTTTTTCTTTAATTGTAGTCCAAAGGGACTGGTGATTAGTGATTGATCAAAAATCATCCCCCTCTTTTGGAGATTACGTAGGGTCTGCTGATAGCGTAGCGTTAGCCATATAAACCGAGAACTGAGATATATCAAGAGTTTGAAAGGTAAAAAAGGTGAAACAAGTGTAAGGAATAAGCGTTGAAACTACCAAAACCCTATCACTTGACCAAATTCAAGACTATTCTTCTCTTCTTCTAATTCTGACTCCTGACTCCTAGCCCTCATAGACAACTTTTTCAGCAACCCCTACGTAAAGTTTTATGAACAATTTGTGAAAATTTAATATTTTCTTTAGAAATCATTGATGATGTCATCATGAGTAAGTAATCTTGTCATAGTATTAGAGATAGAATTAGTATTCTTGCTTGTGTCTATTAATATTTGTGATTACAGTAAATTGCTCAACCAAAAGATTATAGGGGTGTACTATCCATGCCCTTGACTATTCTTGTCGCAGATGACGATTTAGGTACACGCCTATCTATTAGTGATTATCTTGATTTATCTGGGTATAGTGTCATAACTGTTGATAATGGTGTAGATGCTTTGGCGATGGTTGAAAAACATCATCCTGATTTGATGGTGACAGATATTATGATGCCACAGATGAATGGTTATGAGTTGGTGCGTCGTGTTCGTCAACTATCAGCCTTTCGATTATTACCTGTGATTTTGTTGACAGAAAGAACGAAAACTCAAGAACGAATTTTGGGATATCAGTCTGGCTGTGATATGTATTTGTCTAAGCCATTTGAATTGGAAGAAATAGCCGCTGCTATACGTAATTTGTTAGAGCGATCGCAAATCATCCAATCAGAATGTCGTTTTATTTATCAGGAAGAAATCAGTTTTGCCACTTATACAAAAGCAAAAAACGGTCATATTTCTATCCCTACTCAAGTGCAACAATCTCAAGTATTGACACCGCTAACTGTGAGAGAACAGGAAGTTTTAGACTTATTAACTCATGGTTTGTCTAATGGAGAAATTGGTAATCATTTACATTTAAGTCCGCGCACAGTGGAGAAATATGTGAGTAGTTTATTGAGGAAAACAGAAACTAGTAATCGTGCTGAATTGGTTAGATTTGCGATAAAACATGATTTAGTAGAATAGGATTTTTGTCCAATTTGACATTTTTAGTCTGGTAATATTCAGGGAAATTGAGTATTTTGAGGGTGCGTTAGTAAGTCCATAGCGCACCAAAATATAACCCGACTAAAATTTACAAATAGACTCTGGTTTCAGGGGACATTGTTTAACGATAAGTGGATTTTTCGCAAGGTAAAGATAAGCCAAATTAGTCAGATTAGACAAAGGTTTGATATCGCTGATTTTATTTCCCGAAAGGGAAAGAGAAGTCAAATTAGTGAGATTAGACAAAGGTTTGATATCGCTGATTTTATTTCCCGAAAGGGAAAGAGAAGTCAAATTAGTGAGATTAGACAAAGGTTTGATATCGCTGATTTTATTTCCCAAAAGGTCAAGAAAAGTCAAATTAGTCAGATTAGACAAAGGTTTGATATCGCTGATTTGATTTCCCAAAAGGTCAAGAAGAGTCAATTTAGTCAGATTAGACAAAGGTTTGATATCGCTGATTTTATTTCCCGAAAGGTCAAGAAAAGTCAAATTAGTCAGATTAGACAAAGGTTTGATATCGCTGATTTTATTTCCCAAAAGGTCAAGAAGAGTCAATTTAGTCAGATTAGACAAAGGTTTGATATCGCTGATTTTATTTTCCCTAAGGTAAAGAGTAGTCAATTTAGTCAGATTAGACAAAGGTTTGATATCGCTGATTTGATTTCCCAAAAGGTCAAGAAGAGTCAATTTAGTCAGATTAGACAAAGGTTTGATATCGCTGATTTGATTTCTCGAAAGTTCAAGTTCAGTCAAATTAGTCAGATTAGACAAAGGTTTGATATCGCTGATTTTATTTTCCCAAAGGTTAAGAGAAGTCAATTTAGTCAGATTAGACAAAGGTTTGATATCGCTGATTTTATTTTCCCTAAGGTTAAGAGAAGTCAATTTAGTCAGCGTTTGATTAGCTTGACTACAATTTCGGGTTTCAGCAACATTTAATAATGCTTCTACCGTTCGTTTCGTCTCTTGAGGTAAACTGGCTTTTTGTTGACACCATTCTTTAAAGGTCTTAGGTGTTTTTATAGGTGCTGCGGTGACTTTTGGGGTGTAAAATCCTAAAGTCAGGGTAAAAATGGTGGTTGCTACTAGACTTAGTTTCATGATTTTAGTGATAAGAAGTTACAGTAATTTTATTATGTTGTCGTGCTGAATTGTCAGATTTGCGATCAAACATGATTTAGTAGAATAGGATTTTTGTCCAATTTGACATTTTTAGTCTGGTAATATTCAGGGAAATTGAGTATTTTGAGGGTGCGTTAGTAAGTCCATAACGCACCAAAATATAACCGGACTAAAATTTACAAATAGACTCTGGTTTCAGGGGACATTGTTTAGAGGTAAGTGGATTTTTCGCAAGGTAAAGAGAAGTCAAATTAGTCAGATTAGACAAAGGTTTGATATCGCTGATTTTATTTTCCCAAAGGGAAAGAGTAGTCAATTTAGTGAGATTAGACAAAGGTTTGATATCGCTGATTTTATTTTCCCAAAGGGAAAGAGTAGTCAATTTAGTCAGATTAGACAAAGGTTTGATATCGCTGATTTGATTTTTCCAAAGGTAAAGAAAAGTCAAATTAGTCAGATTAGACAAAGGTTTGATATCGCTGATTTGATTTACCGAAAGGTCAAGAAAAGTCAAATTAGTCAGATTAGACAAAGGTTTGATATCGCTGATTTGATTTACCGAAAGGTCAAGAGAAGTCAAATTAGTGAGATTAGACAAAGGTTTGATATCGCTGATTTTATTTTCCGCAAGGTCAAGAGCAGTCAATTTAGTGAGATTAGACAAAGGTTTGATATCGCTGATTTTATTTACCGAAAGGTCAAGAGCAGTCAAATTAGTCAGATTAGACAAAGGTTTGATATCGCTGATTTTATTTTCCGCAAGGTCAAGAGCAGTCAATTTAGTCAGATTAGACAAAGGTTTGATATCGCTGATTTTATTTTCCCAAAGGTCAAGAGCAGTCAATTTAGTCAGATTAGACAAAGGTTTGATATCGCTGATTTGATTTTCCCTAAGGTCAAGAGCAGTCAAATTAGTCAGCGTTTGATTAGCTTGACTACAATTTCGGGTTTCAGCAACATTTAATAATGCTTCTACCGTTCGTTTCGTCTCTTGAGGTAAACTGGCTTTTTGTTGACACCATTCTTTAAAGGTCTTAGGTGTTTTTATAGGTGCTGCGGTGACTTTTGGGGTGTAAAATCCTAAAGTCAGGGTAAAAATGGTGGTTGCTACTAGACTTAGTTTCATGATTTTAGTGATAAGAAGTTACAGTAATTTTATTATGTTGTAGTGCTGAATTGTTAGATTTGCGATCAAACATGATTTAGTAGAATAGGATTTTTGTCCAATTTGACATTTTTAGTCTGGTAATATTCAGGGAAATTGAGTATTTTGAGGGCGCGTTAGTAAGTCCATAACGCACCAAAATATAACCGGACTAAAATTTACAAATAGACTCTGGTTTCAGGGGACATTGTTTAGAAATAAGTGGATTTCCCAAAAGGTCAAGAAAAGTCAATTTAGTCAGATTAGACAAAGGTTTGATATCGCTGATTTTATTTTCCCTAAGGTCAAGAAAAGTCAATTTAGTCAGATTAGACAAAGGTTTGATATCGCTGATTTTATTTTCCCCAAGGTCAAGATCAGTCAAATTAGTCAGATTAGACAAAGGTTTGATATCGCTGATTTTATTTTCCTCAAGGAAAAGGCTAGCCAAATTAGTCAGATTAGACAAAGGTTTGATATCGCTGATTTTATTTTCCGCAAGGGAAAGAACAGTCAATTTAGTCAGATTAGACAAAGGTTTGATATCGCTGATTTTATTTCCCCAAAGGGAAAAAAAAGTCAATTTAGTCAGATTAGACAAAGGTTTGATATCGCTGATTTGATTTCCCCCAAGGTTAAGAGAAGTCAAATTAGTCAGATTAGACAAAGGTTTGATATCGCTGATTTGATTTCCCCAAAGCTCAAGATAAGTCAATTTAGTCAGATTAGACAAAGGTTTGATATCGCTGATTTGATTTTCCCTAAGGTCAAGATAAGTCAATTTAGTCAGATTAGACAAAGGTTTGATATCGCTGATTTTATTTCCCCCAAGCTCAAGATAAGTCAATGTAGTCAAATTAGTCAGCGTTTGATTAGCTTGACTACAATTTCGGGTTTCAGCAACATTTAATAATGCTTCTACCGTTCGTTTCGTCTCTTGAGGTAAACTGGCTTTTTGTTGACACCATTCTTTAAAGGTCTTAGGTGTTTTTATAGGTGCTGCGGTGACTTTTGGGGTGTAAAATCCTAAAGTCAGGGTAAAAATGGTGGTTGCTACTACACTTAGTTTCATGATTTTAGTGATAAGAAGTTACAGTAATTTTATTATGTTGTCGTGCTGAATTGTCAGATTTGCGATCAAACATGATTTAGTAGAATAGGATTTTTGTCCAATTTGACATTTTTAGTCTGGTAATATTCAGGGAAATTGAGTATTTTGAGGGTGCGTTAGTAAGTCCATAGCGCACCAAAATATAACCGGACTAAAATTTACAAATAGACTCTGGTTTCAGGGGACATTGTTTAACGATAAGTGGATTTTTCGTAAGGTCAAGAGAAGTCAAATTAGTCAGATTAGACAAAGGTTTGATATCCCTGATTTTATTTACCGGAAGGTCAAGAGAATTTAAGTTAGTCAGATTGGACAAAGGTTTGATATCGCTGATTTGATTTTCTGAAAGGCCAAGAGAAGTCAATTTAGTCAGGTTAGACAAGGGTTTGATATTGCTGATTTGATTTTTATCAAGGTAAAGAGAAGTCAAATTAGTCAGGTTAGACAAGGGTTTGATATTGCTGATTTGATTTTTATTAAGATAAAGAGAAGTCAAATTAGTGAGATTAGATAAAGGTTTGATATTGCTGATTTGATTTTCCGAAAGGTAGAGAGTAGTCAAGTTAGTCAGGTTAGACAAAGATTTGATATTGCTGATTTGATTTGCTGAAAGGCCAAGATAAGTCAATTTAGTCAGGTTAGATAAAGGTGTAATATCGCTGATTTGATTTCCCGAAAGGTCAAGTTTAGTTAAGTTAGTCAGATTAGACAAAGGTTTGATATTGCTGATTTGATTTCCCCAAAGCTCAAGTTCAGTCAATTTGGTCAGCGCTTGATTAGCTTGACTACAATTTTGCGTTTTGGCAACTTTTAATAATGCTTCTACCGTTCGTTTCGTCTCTTGAGGTAAACTGGCTTTTTGTTGACACCATTCTTTAAAGGTCTTAGGTGTTTTTATAGGTGCTGCGGTGACTTTTGGGGTGTACAATCCTAAAGTCAGGATAAAAATAGTGGTTGCTACTAGACTTAGTTTCATGATTTTAGTGATAATCAGAATTAAACACAGATAAATGCAAATAAACGCAGATGATTTTATAAGTCCTTAGAGGATGTTTGAAAAGTTTTGAATGTATAGACTGACCCCTCTCCAAACCTCTCCCCTGCAAGGGGAGAGGCTTTAAAACCCCCATTCCCTTGCAGGGAAGGGGGGTAGGGGGGTTAGGTTTTTGGAGATTACGGGTTTGATATAATACTTTTCAAACAACCTCTTAGTGATTTGCTAAAAACTAAAACGACAAATAGACTCTGGTTGGATGGGACATTGTTTAGAAATAAGCGGGTTATCCTGAACTTTAAGAGTCTGTAAATTTTCCAAAGCGGATAAAGATTGAATATTTTGGACTTGATTTTTTTCTAAGTAAACAGCAGTTAATTTAGTCAGATTTGACAAAGATTGAATATTTTGGATTTGATTTTCTCCCAGATAAACAGCAGTCAATTTAGTTAAATTTGACAAACTTTCAATGTCACTAACTCGATTTTCTTTCAAGTCGAGAAAAGTTAAATTATGCAAATTTGCTAAAGGTTTGATATCGCTGATTTGATTCTTCCACAAGGAGATAAAAGTTAAATTATGCAAATTTGTCAAGGGTTGGATATCCCTGATTTGATTTTTCCACAACGAGATAAAAGTTAAATTATGCAAATTTGTCAAGGGTTGGATATCCCTGATTTGATTTTCCCACAAATTCAGGGTAGTTAACTTAGTTAATTTTGATAAGGGTTGGATATCAATAATTTGATTTCCACCCAGGTCAAGAGAAGTTAAATTAGTCAAATTTGCTAAAGGTTTGATATCACTAATTTTATTTTCCCATAAAGAGATAAAAGTTAAATTAGTCAAACTTGATAAAGGTTGGATATCACTAATTTGACTTTTCCACAGGTTAAGAGTAGTCAACTTAATCAGTTTTTGATGAGCTTGAGTACAGTTTGTCGTACCAGCAGTTTTTAATAATACTTCAACCGTGTATCTCGTCTGTTGAGGTAGCTTGGCTTTTTGCTCACACCATTGTTGAAAGTTGTTTGGTGTTTTTGCCGTTGTCACAGGGTTTTTAGCAGGTTTTTTTACAGGTGCAGATGAGACTGGCAATGTGTAAAGTCCTAACGTGAATGTAAAAACAGTAGCCGCAGCTAAAATTAGTTTCATAATTTTTAAATTACACAGAATCCACAGTAATTATACCATTGATGACAAACTTACAGCCTATTTTAGGTTTAATTATTGTATGATGACGTTTGGATATACGTAATGTCACAAAAATAATCAATGTGGGAGTAATATATATAGGCGATCGCGCAACAGGTAAGACTCACTTAGCACTAGAGTTAGTCAACCCCAAAGGTGAATATGTCAAAGTTGCCAATCTCGATTATGACAATCTGAGAGTGCAATTGTTGGATGAAAACTCACAACCCTACGCGACACCTCGACAAATGCCCTACGAACGGTATTTAGAGATGGAGGTGCGGCTACCGTCTGGTAATAAGCAAATGGTAGTAGATTGGATTGATACAGCGGGGGATGTGTGGGACAGGAATTTGCAAAAGGATAGTCCTGAACAATGGAATCAATTTTTGCCTCTCATTCGCAACAGTGAGGGAGTGTTGCTTATTCTTCCACCCCACCGGGGCATGAGTTTACAACCAGGTATAGATGTGGAGCAGTTTGTCACGCAAAAACAATGGTGTAATCGCTTTGACAGATGGGTGAAATTTTTCCATCACCAATGTCCCAATGTTAGACATTTAGCTATTTGTATCAATAAAGCTGATTTATTTTGTGATTTATCCCAGGAAGGTGGTAAACTGGCTTACAAGCCTTATGGTAGTTCCCTGAACTGGCAGCAGCGGCATACTTATGTTTTACAAAGATATTTTCGTCCGATTTATTCCCAATTAGAACAATTGAATAATGGTCTTTCCGGTGGCTCGGTGCGGTGTTTTATTACATCTATTCATCATCGAGGTTTATTAGAATTACCTTGGATTTATTTGGGTAGTTTTTTAGCGAAATAGGTTTGAATTGTGTTAGACAAATTTTTTCATGGATTGAAACCATCGCCGGGGCTATATTCGTCATTCTCTGTTCTTTACAGCGATTTCCAATCATATAAGCTACATCTTAGCCCCCTCATCGCACCCCCCTAAATCCCCCCGCAGCAGGGGGAAGAAAAGGATAAGCTTTTGATACTGGAGGGGGTTGGGGGTGGGGTTCTTGTTCCAGGTTTGATAACAATTTGCTGTAAATAATTAAAAGGGTATAACATGGGCAACATTCATATAATCGGACCACAGGCTTCTGGCAAAACTACTTATTTAGCGGCTTTGGCTTATCAACCATTAAAAACAAAGCAGAAAAATAAAAATTTTAAAGTTCAAGCGTTGAATGAAGAAACTAGAGAATTAGCAGACAAGGCGGAAAACATTATTTTAGAGGGTGCATCTTTAGAACCTACTTATCTTGATGTCAAAACAATTGATGATTTAAAAGTCTATTCATTCATTATTGAAATTCAGAAAAAATGGCGAAAGCTAGAGAAAATAAATTTAGCTGTGCGAGACTATCCAGGAGAAGTTTTTAAAGAGTTGGAATCAGTTTCTGCTAATCCATTACATGAAGAATTTATGAATGAGTGTTTAAGTAAAGATACTCAAGGGTGTTTAGTTTTATTAACAGAGTGGAGACAAGGAACAGATAAATTTTATAAACGAGTCTTTAAAAGGTTTATAAATTTAATGGATAAACAGGAAAGATTGCATGATTTACGGTTAGCTGTAGCCATGAGTAAATGTGAACGGGGGGAACTGTGGCCTGGTCGGTTAGATCCTGAAAATGATTTATTTGCCATTCATTTCCCAGAAACTCTGTCATTTTTAAAAGACAATATTCCTCCTAAAAATTTACAGTTTTATGCTATATCTACTTTTGGGGTTTTAGGAAGTAAAGATCCGCGCCCCAATCGTAAGGAAGAATTAGGAAAAGAAGGCAGATATTCTGTGTTACGAGAAACTGATAACTGGTCGCCCTATGGGATGATTTCACCTCTCTATTGGTTAAGTACAGGTAAGAGGATGAAAGAAGATGTTTAATTTATTTAAGAATAAAAATCAGCCCCCATTACAAAGTAGTGGGGTGTTACGAATTATAGGCGATCGCTCTTCTGGAAAAACTACATATATGGCTTCCTTAGCCCGATGGCCAAATGCTGATCCTGATAGTCCAGTTCAAGCTGTAACCGCAGTGGACGAAGGGGGAGAAGACTTACTTAGTAAAGCTCAAAATATCTTAGAACAGGGCTTAGAACTAGAAAGAACTCCTTTTTTAAACAATATATCGAATGTAAATGATTGCACTTTACAAATTACGCTGAAAGAAAAAAAATTAGGTTCTAAATTACTGAATTTAAATATCAGTTGCAAAGACTACTCAGGTGATTTTTTTGAAGTTTTATCACATCAAGGAAAAATTCCCCAATTAGATGAATATTTAGAAGACTGTTTACAGTGTAATGGTATTCTGTTTTTGGTTGATGGTAGTAGTCGGCGCAAAGATTTAGAATATGCCAATGGTTTAGATAAATTGCTGTTAGCACTTGACCGGAATGATCTGGGTGGAAGTAAGCGGCGAATTGCCTTAGTATTGAATAAATGTGAACAATCTGATTTGTGGGTAAATCGAGATAAACCAGCGTTCTTAGCATCAGCAAGGTTTCCCCAGGTTTGCAGGAAATTACAATCATGGCAACAAATGGGAGGGGGTGATATAGAATTTTTTACAGCTTCGGCTTTTGGGATGTTGGGTAGTAAATATCCAGAGCCAAATGTTAACTTACTCACTAAAACTAGGGGGGGAGTAACAGCAGTAATTAAAAATCCCAAACTTTGGCGGCCTTTTGGTTTGGTTGCTCCCATTTATTGGCTTTGTACAGGTTCACGTCATCAGGAATTAGATCATGTATGAAAGGAGATCCCCGTTTTCTACCTCTCCCTAACCCTCTCCTACAAGGAGCTACGGTGTACACACAAGTTATCGAATCACCATTATTCCTCAAATTACCCCACCCTAACCCTCCCCGATGCTTTGGGGAGGGAACTAATTTTTCCGGTTTCCCCCCAAAGCATCGGGGGGATTAAGGGGGGTAATTTAACTTGTGTGTACACGATAGCCTACAAGGAGAGGGAACTGGAAGGGGATTTCAAAGCCTCTCTCCTTGCAGGAGAGAGGTTTGGAGAGAGGTCTTTCAATCAACTTTATGATTTCCCAAACATCCTCTTAGAGGTTGTTTGAAAAGTATCAGATAAAACCCATAATCTCCAAAAACCTAACCCCCCTACCCCCTTCCCTACCCCTCCCTGACCCTCCCCTTGTAGGCTACGGTGTACACACAAGTAAGAAATTGTTTGTTGGTTGCCATAAAACCCCACCCCTAGCCCCTCCCCGCAAGCGAGGAGGGGGACTGGATTGAGAATACATCCTTTGTTATGGCTGAAAACCTAGTGTAAGGAAGGATGTGTGTACACCGTAGCCCCTTGTAGGGGAGGGAAGCGGAAAAACTTTTGTTAGTTGGAATGGGGTTTTTAAAGCCTCTCCCCGCACCTCTCCCTAACCCTCTCCTTTTAGGAGAGGGAAAAGGAATAACATTTAATACTGGAGAGGTTTACCAGAGGGGTCAATTTATACATTTAAAACTTTTCAAACATCCTCTTAGATAAAGGTTAAAAACATGAGTTCACCAAATATTGAAATTCACGAATTTAGTACAGGTATTCACTTTCAACAAAGGGTTAATGGTTGGGTGTCTCTGGGTTTTACAGGACAATACATGAACGCTACTATTAACCCTATTCCTCAAGTTGTAGAAAGGTCTATTGCTAATCAGGAATTTGCTTTAACAGAAGGTTCATCTACGGAAAACCCAGCAATTATTGGCCGGATAGTAGGAAGTGGTAATGATGCTTGGTCTGTAATGGCTGTTGTCACACGAGGACAGGATGAAGTGGGACGCAGTGCGGCTTTTTATCGTTATTTTTTGTGTCAGGGAGATAATAATTTACGGTTTATATTAACTTGGTGGGAACAAGACCAAAAACCAACATTTAACCCCTTAGATTTTGAAGGTAGTCCTTTTTTATTTATGGGAGAATCTGGTCAACCTCACCTGACAAAGGAGGATGAATCTTTACCGTTTGAACAAGATCAAGCAATAGTATTACCAGCAGAAAATCAAAGTGATTTATTTACTCTTAACGCCTTAGCAATCATAAAATTTAACAAGTCTAAAAAAGTTTTACCTGTTGCGTGGGCTTTTAATGTAGAAGCATTGGAAAAACCAGAACGGTTTCAAGTAATTCAACCAGCATCACAAAGAGCCTGTGATGGATTAAAACGAGCCATTGCTAATGCTGCTCAGGTTGTTTCAGCAATAAATATTGATGAAGCGGCGTTAAAATCTGCTATTCGGAGTTTAATGAATAGTTCTACTGTCAAACCAGAAGCAGTACAAGAAATTGTTAAAGGTTTAGAAAATAAGGATGTCACCGCTGATTATTGGGAGAGTTTATTTAATGCTCAAGGTGCGGATAAAGCGATTAAGCAAAAGATTTATAGCTCCCAAATGGTACGACTAATAACGTTGAGAGCAATGGTAATTCCAGAAACTTTACCGCAGTTTTTGGCATGGTTGAATGTTCAAGCTGGTAAAAAACCTGATGAAAATCAAACTGTGTCTTTAGATTTTCAAAAAGCTATTCGGGCTTCATTCCCTAAAGAACAACTAACAAAAGGAATTAGATATCTACTATTAAATTTATTAAATAAGAAAATATCGGTAGATAGTCTTTGTTGGTTATTAATGATAGATGGTAGCGCTTGGGTTTATGCTCAGAAAGAGTTTATTGCTGATATCCGGGATGATTTACAATTAATTTATGATCATTTTTCTAGCCCCAGAACTTCATCCAAAAGCAGTTCTTATACTGATCCTAATTCAGTATTAACTAGCAGTTCCTCTTTTCCGCCTCAAAATGATTCACAATTCCATCATGTTCAACCACCAATTAAAAAGGATTCATGGCAAGATAATTTCAAATACCAAAAGCAAATTTGGGCAAATTTAATAAATAATTGGCAAGGTATTCAACAAGGATACTATAAAATTGAAGAATATCAACCTTTGGCTGAATTATTTGAAAATTTTAGACAATATGATTTAGCTGCATATTTTTATCAAGTGAGTGATGAAATAGTTGACAAAGATTTATATTATGAAGTAGCTAATCAACAACATCGTCGCTCACCTGTTGTTTTTGGTTTAACTCTTGAACCGAAAAAGAATTTAATTGATCATGTCCTTGATTTTATCACCCAGGAGTATATTGTGCCAATTCAATTTGTTATTCCCCTTTCACTATTCATCTTAGTCAGTGGTTGGTTTATCGGTGCAAAAAATTGGGAATCTTATACTAGTGCAACTGATATTGAAAAATCTTTGTGTAGCAAGACTTTCAAAGATACTAAAAACTGTCCGGTTATAGTTTTAGATCCAAAGACAAATTATGGTTTTAGTGAAATCAAGCAATTAATTCCAGAGGTTGTAGAGGGTGTTACTAAGCAGAAAAAACAAGAAGAAGATAATAAATATCAAAAAGCAAATGAAAAATATGATAAGGAAATGAGTCGAGGAAAATCAGCAACACCACCGCAAGAAAAAACAGAAGAAAATATAAGACAAGAAGTCATAGGCAAGCTGGGAAATATTTTGTATCCAAACAATACAGCACTTAAATATGAGGATTTATATCCTGGTAAAGAGGCGACAGATTTAAAGACTCAAAAGCAATGGGTGACAGCAATTTATAATTATCAAATTAAAAAGAATGTAACATATCAAAAAGATGCAGGTAATAATAATGGAAACAATGAATGTAAGCCGCAAATATCCGGGATATGTTTATGGCCATTTGGACAGAAAAATAATACTAGTAGTGGTGCTAATAATGTAACAAATTCTAACCTTTACAAACAATTGAACAAAGATATTCTAAAACCATAAGAAAGCCGGGGAATCAATTCCCCGTCTTAAAGCTTAAGTCGGTTAAAACCGACTGGGAATTTAAAGGGAGGAATTGAAAATTGATTTATAATATTTGGTAAAAAATCTCCTTCAACCCCGAAAACACCGGAAAATAAATCCCCCAACCCATAACCACAACCCGATAAAATAGAGCCAGCAAATCCCAAAAATTAGTCGGTTTTAACCGACTAGAGCTATTAGACAGGGAATTGATTCCCTGTCTGATTGACAAATAAAAAATCTCCTTCAACCCCGAAAACACCAGAAAATAAATTCTCCAACCTATAACCACAACCCGATAACATAGAGCCAGCAAATCCCAAAAATTAGTCGGTTTTAACCGACTTGAGCTATTAGACAGGGAATTGATTCCCTGTCTGATTGACTGGGAATTTAAAGAGAGGGAGTGAAAATAAAAAATCTCCTTCAACCCCGAAAACACCGGAAAATAAATCCCCCAACCCATAACCACAACCTGGTAACATAGAGCCAGCAAATCCCAAAAATTAGTCGGTTTTAACCGACTTGAGCTATTAGACAGGGAATTGATTCCCTGTCTGATTGACTGGAAATTTAAAGAGAGGGGGTAAAAATAAAAAATCTCCTTCAACTCCGAAAACACCGGAAAATAAATCCCCCAAACCATAACCACAACCCGATAACATAGAGCCAGCAAATCCCAAAAATTAGTCGGTTTTAACCGACTTGAGCTATTAGACAGGGAATTGATTCCCTGTCTGATTGACTGGGAATTTAAAGAGAGGGGGTGAAAATAAAAAATCTCCTTCAACCCCGAAAACACCAGAAAATAAATTCCCCAACCCATAACCACAACCTGGTAACATAGAGCCAGCAAATCTCAAAAATTAGTCGGTTTTAACCGACTTGAGCTATTAGACAGGGAATTGATTCCCTGTCTGATTGACTGATTCCCTGTCTGATTGACTAAAAGCTAATTCACGAAATCAATGAACTCAGAAGCATCACTCAAACCAGCAATTAGGAAATTAATCCACAGTTCCCAACTCAAACCGGAAGCGGTGCGGGTAATTGTGGAAGGGTTAGAAGATGAGAATGTCACTCCTGAAGATTGGGAAACTCTATTTAATAAAGAAGGCGCTGAAATTGCGATAAAACAAAAAATTTATAGTCCCCAAACGGTGCGGTTGATAACCCTAAGAGCAATAGTAATTCCAGAAACATTACAGGAGTTTTTGGCATGGTTGAATATTCAAAAGAGTAAAAAACCTGACGAGCATCAAACTGTGTCTTTAGAATTTCAAAAAGATATTCGGCCTTTATTTCCTCAAGAACAACTAACAAAAGGAATTAACTATCTAATATTAAATTTATTGAATAAGCAAATATCGGTAGATTGTGTATATTGGTTATTAACCACAGATGGTAGTGCTTGGGTTTATGCTCGGAAAAAGTTTATTACCGATGTTAAATATGATTTACAATTAATTGGTGATTATGTTACCAGACGGCTAGACCATAAATTTTTTAAATGCCGAAAGCAAGTTTGGGCAAGTTTAATAAGTAATTGGAGAAGTATTCAAAAAGAAACTCACAAAAGCGAAGAATATCAACCTTTGGCTGAATTATTTGAAAGGTTTAAAGAATATGAATTAGCTGCATATTTTTATCAAGTGAGTCAAAGCAACGTTGCTAACGATTTATTTTATAACATAGCTTATGAAAAATATCTCCAACTTAATCCTAATGAACACAAACTTTCTAAAATCTTGTTTTATGAAGTAGCTTATCAAGAATATCGCAAATCTAATATCTCTGTTTACGGCTTACTTATTAAGCGGAAACCAAAGTTTATTGAATTTATGATCAATTTTGTAATCCAAGGTTTGGTTTCACCCAGCATAATTTTTACTAGCAGTTTAATCAAAAACACTATTGAGTTTCTCGTTGATTTAATCAAGTGGATTTTTACAGCTATCACTTGGTTATTCTTTATATCAATTGGTCTGGTGTGTATTGGTTTTGCTATTCAAAATATTGGAGTATTTTTTGTAATATTAATAGTTTACTTCATTATTGCAGCTTCAAAAAAATAATTCAGTGAAAATACAGAAAATATGATAATCTGCTTTTATATCCTGTCCGTGATTAACTCAAGGTTAAATAGTTCCTAAAAATTACTGAATTGTTGTAAAATATAAATACTGCATTGAAAAATGATAAACTGCAAAAACGTAAGGATTCAGGTGAGGTGATAAGATCCCCGACTTCTAAGATAGATTTATCCTTTCCGAATACAATCAATCAAAGAAGTCGGGGATCTGGAAACAGAAGTTTGTAAATTTATGGGTTTCCTTTCTTTACTGACAATAAGAGGATAAGAAAATGAATACTAAATTACTTGATTCCCTGATTCAAATTATTAACTCTTTAAGTGATGAAGAAAAAAAGATCATCTCTCAAAATATAACTATATCGTTTCCTGTGCAGCAAAATAATTCTATAAATTTAGAAAATGAACCATTTATTGGAATGTGGAAAGATAGAAAAGATATGGAAGATAGTAATCCAATACTTGTCGGTTAAGGAAATGTAGGTTGGGTTGAGCGACAGCGAAACCCAACAAAATCCTTGATAATGTTGGGTTTCGTTCCTCAACCCAACCTACGGTATAATTACTTTTTGAATCATTAACTAACGATTATTCCATAGCAATTAGTATAATTACAAAGATGGAACTAATCGTTGGTTGTCGCAATAAAAAACTCAATTTACACCCTTATCCCTAAAAATTAATATTTAAGCAATTAAAATATACACCAAATATGAGAATCTACCTTTACATACTAGCCGGCATCACATCAGCTTTAATAGGCTGGAATATAGGTCAATTTTTTCTCACAGACTTGGGGTTATTTAAACAATTTCCCGAAATTACTTTATTTCCCTGTATAGCAGTTTCCTTAGCTTTTGGTATGGTGATGAATGAAATATTTATCAGCAACCCCACCAGACCAAAACGCAGTTTTCAAACGGCACAAAAGCCCCTATTAATAGCTTTGGGATTAGGAATACTTTCTGGGTTAATTGCTGGTATTATGTCCCAAATCCTGTTTTTACCAATTATTCGTGTACCTACTCCCATTGTGAGAACATTAGGATGGTTATTAATTGGTAGTTCTGTGGGTATTGCAGAGGGTTTAAGTTGGCGCTGGTATAGTATGGAAGCGGGGAGTAAAAAACGCTTTCAACAAAGATTAAAAACCAGCATCATTGCTGCAAGTGGGGCGAGTTTTGCAGCAGCAATTATATTTGAAATCATTCGCTTAATGTTGGGAACAATGCCGGCAGAATTTAAAGGTATAGAAGATCCTATTGGTTTTTCTATTTTAGGTTTATTACTAGGTGGCGTTTTTAGTCTCACTAATTCTCCCAGTTATCTCGCGGCTTTGCGGGCTGGTAGTGGTTTTGAGTATAGGGAAATTAAACCAGAAATCAAACCAGACATTAACCCAGAAATTAAAGATCATGTTCAAGACTCGGAACTATCCACAGACTCCCTAACAGACTCACCCACCCTTAACCAATCTTATCCCTACATTAATAAATCGGTGCTTTCCTTTGTCACACTACATGATAGTCTGAATGAGGATGAAATAGAAGAAGGTTTATCTATCTCATTACCCGGAAATCAGACAATTACCATCGGTTCTAGAGTTGACAATACTATTTCTATTCCTGGTCTACCTCCCCATGTTGCTGATATTCAATTACAGAACCGGACAACCCTTCTCATTCCTGATAAACAGTTCTTTCATACCATAGAAATAAATAGTGTCCGTATAAAATCACGGAAGATTATCCCTTTGAAGCATAATTATGTATTGACTTTTTACACCATTAATGGAGATGACATCAATGAGGAAAAATATTATCGCTTTGTCTACTACAACCGCTTTTTGGACCCCCAGGCTTAGTCTATCTTTATTGTTGCTTCTGACTCTAGCTTGTCCCAGTTTAGCCCAGGTAAAAAAGACAGAAGTTATTGGTAGTCCCACATTCAAAGATGAGAAAGTAACAATTAGAATTAAAGTCAAAGGTGGAGATGATAGACCTGTAATGGGTTTAGAAGATACTAATTTTAAATTGACCGTTGATAAAAAGGAGGTTAAGTTTAAACCTAAAGATTGGAAAAGTCCAGAAGAAACTGTACCTCCTCCAGCTTGGATTATAGTTTTACTAGATTTTAGTGGCAGTATGAATCAAGTAGATAGTGGAGGAACTAAAAAAATAGCAGGTGCTATTAATGCGATTCGTCAATTTACGAAAATTTCTGGTGAACGGGGTGGAAATACCCAAATTTCTATAGTTCCTTTTGGAAAAGCTGGTAGTAAGTGTCCCGAATCGCCTGTAAATAAGGAAACTCTGGATAAGTTTCTAGCGGCGAATGATTTTAAACTGCAAAATAATCTGGATTATTTATCAAGTTTGAGTCCCTGTGCGTCTACAGATTTATATGAACCTTTAACCACAGCAGTCGAGTTTTTAGCGAATACTAAGGACTCCCGGTTTTACTTACCAGAAAATTCTTCCCAACCACAACCTAGACTATCAATAATTCTCCTGTCCGACGGATATCACAATGCACTTAATGAAGCAACTGATTTTGCAGCTTTAACTAAGTTGCTTAAAAACAATGAAAATATTACAGTACATACTTTAGGTTATGGGTTGACACCACAGGAATTAGGTGTAAAATATAAATTAGGCAGACCTGCTACTCGTGCTGATTTGAATAAACGTAAAGTACCCGAAGCAGAATTTGTAGACCAACAAAGACTAGCGAAAATTGCCAAATTAACAGGGGGAATTGCGGAGTTTTCTGGTAATGCGGAAAGGATAGCGGAGAATTTACAATTATTTCTGAATGCGTTGTTAGGAGAGTATGAAATTACCTTTACTCAACCTAATGCAGAAAGGGGTTCTAAGCACAAAGTTCAGGTGAAAGTGAGTTCTCAAGATGGTAAAGCCAAGGACTCGCAAACCATAGAATATATTATGCCTGTATTTGGGCGATCGCTGCCTTTGGGAGTACGTCTAATCATGGTAATATCAGTGTTATGTATAGTCATGATTTTTGGAATAGTCCCTTTTCACTACTGGGGAAAATATCTAAAAGCAGAAGCACAAAGGGACTAATTCTATGAGGATATTTGGAAAACCTGGGCGAATATTTTTATTTTCTTTGAGTCTTTATTTTCTCACTGCTTGTTCTCAAAATCAGCCAGTAAATCAAGTAATTACTTCCCAATGTCCTACTCAACCAACAGCAGTTTTAGAAACCAACAATGTTAAACCTATTTCTCTGGGTTCTCAAGCTATGAAGGAAACAGGTATGGTGACTAATAATAAATCACTTGGTTATACTTTTACAGCTAAATCAGGTGACAAACTGGTTTATAAAACTAATCAAGATGTTTGTATTTGGATTTATACACCAGACAATCAATTAATTAATAGTCCTATTTTACCTCTTGATGGTAAGTATACGGTTCAACTTGCCGCTATGGGCGGTTCTACTACCTTTGATTTAGGATTGGAATTACAAAACGATGCAGACCAATCGTTATCATCAGCACAACCAATACCTTTAGAAACCAGTCAAACTAATATAGAAAATTCCCCCAGAAAAGATGCGGCTGATTTTATTAGAAATCATTATTTATCTCTAAACAACCGTGAATATAGTCAAACACGGAATCAACTATCAAATCAGTTTAAAAATAAATATTCTGGTACTTATGCAGAATATCAACAATGGTGGGATAGTGTTAAAGAAATAAAGATTGGTGATGTTAAAACTGTCAATGATAATGGTAATAATGTTACTTTAGATGCGGAGTTATGGTATTATATGAATGATGGGAGAACTGTTCAAGATTCTCGCAGTCGTATTTATTTAATATGGAATCAAAGTAATAATACATGGTTAATTAATGATAAATCTGAACCATGATGAAAATTAATTCTTGTTTAGGAAACCTGAGATGATTTAATATGTTGAAAAAGTTAATTGTCTACTCTACCTGTCTATCACTTATCGGTTGTCAAGCAATAGAAAATCCTCTAACCAATGTTTCCTCTAATGCTATCAGTTCCTCTGGTTGTGCTGAGAAACCTATGGTATCCTTGAGTGGAAAAGATGTAGAAACAGTTGCATTAAATGAAAGTACAATTACTAAATCTGGTCAAGTTAGTGCTAGTAAAAATATTGGCTATACCTTTACAGCAGCAACAGGACAGAAATTAAGTTATAGCACTGATGCGGATGTTTGTCTTTGGGTATTTAGTCCAGATAATGAAATTCTCAAAGGTGGAGAGTTATCTAAAAACGGTAAATATGTTATTCAAGTTGCTGCACCTCAAGGGGCAAAAACCTTTGATTTAGTATTGCGATTGGAGAATAATACACAGACTGCTAGTTTATCATCTTCTCCTATTCCCACACCTGTGGAAACAAATCAGGTTGCTATAATTCCCAAATCTAAAACCATACTAACAAGAAAAAAAAGAAATTTATCCACTGTATCAGCAGCAGATATAGATAATATTAATAGACCATCACCGGAAATATTTATCAACAATTACTATACAAAGCTAAATGAAAACAACTATACAGAGGCTTGGAGTTTTTTGACAACTGAATTACAGGAAAATTCTACATCTCATCCTCAAGGTTATCAATCCTATATAGAATGGTGGGAACAAGTTAATAATATTAATGTACAAATAATTAGTTCTTCTTCTCAAAATAAAACTGCAAAAGTTAAAGTGAGATGTAAAGATGATTTAAAAAATGGGAGTAAAATTTATGCAGATATTCTATACTACCTGAGATGGAATGAAACAGACAATAATTGGCGAATTCTTAATATTCAACCAATCTCTTCAACAACAAAATCTAATTTATCTGTAAATGAATCTCAACCTACTTCTTCAGTATCAGATAATGTTAATAGACTATCACCTGCGAAAGCTATAGAAGATTACTATACTAAAATTAATAATCAAGATTATCAAACAGCTTGGGATATTTATCCAACCACAGTCAAAGAAAATAAAGAATTACATCCAGATGGTTACAACTCTTTTATTGAATGGTGGACACAAGTTGATCATGTAAATATTGACAGAGTTAAGATTGAAGAAGAAAGTTATGATAATGCTATCGTCAATATTGGTACTCACTATAAAATGAAAAGTGGGAAAATTTCTCCTATTAAACTCAAGTTTTATCTAGCTTGGAACAAAGAATATCAAAGGTGGTATGTTACTAAAATTAAACATAAATAATTGATCAAAAAACATGAAAACCCGTTAATTAATGATAAATCCGCACCATAATGATGAAAATTAATTCTTGTTTAGCAAACCTGAGATGATTTAATATGTTGAAAAAGTTAATTGTTTACTCTACCTGTCTATCACTTATCGGTTGTCAAACCATAGAAAATCCTCTAACCAATGTTTCCTCTAATGCTATCAGTTCCTCTGGTTGTGCTGAGAAACCTATGGTATCCTTGAGTGGAAAAGATGTAGAAACAGTTGCATTAAATGAAAGTACAATTACTAAATCTGGTCAAGTTAGTGCTAGTAAAAATATTGGCTATACCTTTACAGCAGCAACAGGACAGAAATTAAGTTATAGCACTGATGCGGATGTTTGTCTTTGGGTATTTAGTCCAGATAATGAAATTCTCAAAGGTGGAGAGTTATCTAAAAACGGTAAATATATTATTCAAGTTGCTGCACCTCAAGGGGCAAAAACCTTTGATTTAAAAATGAGTTTAGGAGTTTTAGAAACTGCTGCTAATACCCCTACTGTATCAACCACTGATACCCCTGAAGGGACTTCTGTAAATACTTCTAAAAATACTTCTGAAAGGACTTCTGAAAGGACTTCTGAAAATAATAATTCTCAATCTAGTTTAGAAAATGATAATCTCCAACCAGAAAATGATATTTCTCAAGAACAAGCATTAGAATTAGTCCAGAAATGGTACGCAGCAAAACCCCGCATATTTGCGCCACCTTTTGATAGAGATTTATTAAATGAACTAGCTACAGGAAAACTTTATCAAAGAGTGGGAGGTGAAGATGGTTCAATAGATTGGTTACAAAAATATAATCGTTACTATACATATAATAAATCAGAAATTACCAATGTTATCGGTTTTTCTAGTTCTGGAAGCAGACCATATATTAAAGTTAGAATTATAGAAGAATTATATTTACAAGGTGAAAAAGGACTTGATAAAACAAATTCTGGTGAATATCAAATTGATTATATCTATTTTTTTGCAAAAGAAAATGGTACATGGAAAATATATAGTAATGAAAAAATATCTGATGCCGATTAATAATTTCTATTAAAAAACAATCTTTAATAAACAGTATGCTTAACCTATTTAACCGCTTTAAAAACAACAAACCCCTACTATTTGGATTATACGGTGCTAGTGGATGTCTGACAGCCGCAATCCTATTAGGAGAACCATTTTTAGCCTTAACCAAAGCTAAACCAAACTCATCCGCCCCCGTCACTCCCCAAGTCATAGTTTTATTAATTGACGCATCCTCAAGTATGAGTGATGGAAAATTAACAGAAGTCAAAACAGCAGCCAGCAAATTTATAGAACGTCGTGACTTACAAAAAGATCAACTAGCAGTAGTCAGTTTTGGACTAGAAATTAAAACCGCTACCCCACTCACAAAGGACGCTAACACCTTAAAAAATGCCATTGATACTCTATCAGAAAATGGGAGTACACCAATGGCTGAAGGTATCAACGCAGCCATTGGAGAATTACAAACAACTGCATTAAATCGCAATATCATCTTATTTACTGACGGTGTCCCAGATGATCCGGATTTTGCTTATAGTTCAGCCCTAGCTGCCAGAAACATGGGAGTAAAACTAATTTCAGTTGCTACAGGGGATGCAGATATAAATTATTTAACTCAAATTACAGGCAATGGCTCATTAGTATTTTATGCTAATTCCGGTCAATTTGAGCAAGCCTTTCGCAACGCAGAAGCGGCAATTTATAAACAATTAGTTGAATCTGATTCCAGCGAAAACTACACCATCACCTATTCAGTATTACGCATGGGTGGTTGGACAGCATTTTTAGCTATGGGAATATACCTAGCTTTAATTATGGGACAAAACCGCTATATGCGCCTTCCCTTATTAACAACAAATAAAGGTATTATTAGTATTTGTGGTAGTCTGGCTGCGGGAATGATAGCAGGTGCAACCGGACAAATTGTATTTTTACCTCTCTCTAATATAGCTGTTTTAGAAATAATTGGCAGAATTGCCGGCTGGGTAATTGTCGGTGCATTAGTAGGAGTAGGAACTAGGTTTTTTGTTCCCAATTTAAAACTAAAAAATGCTTTATTAGGTGGAACAATTGGGGGAGGAATTGGTGGTAGTGGTTTCTTAATTACAGCCAGTATTTTCGGCGATGTTTTGGGGCGTTTATCCGGTACGTCTATTATAGGATTTTTCACTGGTTTAATGATAGCTTGGATAGAACAAAAGCAGTTAGAATCACAACCCTATTTATTAGTAAATTGGACTGCAACGGAACAAACCACATATTTATTAGGGACAAAGCCAATTTTAATTGGTAGTTCCTTAAATGTAGAAATTCCCTTAAATGCCTCCGATGGATTTACACCGATTACTGCTAAAATTTTTAAAGAAGGAGAAAACATTATTATGCAATTTGATCAAGAATATGCAATTATAAAAAACATGAAAAAAACCAGTCAAGATTTAAAAGTCGGTGATACCCGGAAATTAGGACAAATCACTATAGAAGTTAAAGATAAAACTGTTACCAAAAATGGTTAAATATACATTTAATCTCCAAGTTAAAAACTCCCCAGATCAATATACTTACACCTTAGATTTAACCCCAAATCAAGAAGATATGCCAGAACAGATTTTTACCCCTGCTATCAAAGAAGATATCCGCACAACCTTACAAAATCTCAGCCTCTCAGCAATTAAAGATCATCAACTCAACAACATTATTCAAACTTGGGTAGAGGATATTAGAGAAGGCTATAGATTTAGTTCTCTGACTCTCAACTTGCGGTTATTAATAGAAGAAAATATTGATAAACTCCAGGAAACAGGAAATCAGGAAATACCGAAAATAATTGATCCAGATTTATCAAATATAGAACCTGAATTTGGTATGCTTCCCCCCTTAAATTTTATTTAATTATTTAATTATAACGGTATGCACTTGAATGAGATACAAAATTTACCTAAAAAACTATACACCAAAGGACTTTCAACTCTGTTTCCTGTTCCCTGTTCCCTGTTCCCTGTTCCCTGTTCCCTGTTCCCTGCTATATTTAATTAGGAAAGAAAAATGCAGAACAATCTTAACATTAGTATTACTCCCCATCGGGAATTTATGCCAGCAGATACAGCAGCACAAAAATTATTTGTGATGTTGAAATTACGTCCTACTAAAGATGTCGCCACAAGTTCCCCACATACCACATTTACCTTTGTTATTGATACCAGTGGTTCAATGTATGAAGTAGTATCAGGAGAGTCAAAACCAACGGGTATTACTCATCAACAAGACGGACAAGCATATCAACAGGTTACAGGGGGAAAATCCAAAATAGATATAGTCATTGAATCCTTATTAGCATTAGTCCGTTCAGGAAAATTGACCACCAGCGATCGCATTGCTATAGTCCAATTTGATGATAACGCTTCCCAAACTATCGGTTTAACCAGTGCCACAGAAATTAATCAACTAGAAAATGCTATTAACAACCTGAGAAACTTTTCCGGTGGTACACGCATGGGTTTAGGATTACGTCGGGCATTTGATATCTTAAGTGAACAACAAATGACAGTCAGACGCGCCCTATTATTTACTGATGGACAAACATTTGATGAAGATCAATGTCGGTCAATTTCTAGTAATTTCGCCACCAATAATATCCCCATTACCGCATTAGGAGTAGGAGAATTTAACGAAGACCTACTTACCCATCTTAGCGATTCTACAGGAGGAAAATTACTTTATATTGTCCCAGGAACAGCCATAGGTACACAAATTTCCATCCTTGATTTACCCAATAAAATTATAGACGAATATAGCCAAGCCCAACAAGAAGTTATCACCAATCTAGCCCTAACAGTGAAAACAGTTAAAGGAGTAGAACTGACTAGAATTGTTCGCGCTTACCCCACCCAAGCCGAATTTCCCATTAATCAAGATCCTCATCCTTTAGGGAATGCGATCGCTAATGACGAAACCATATTTATCCTCGAATTTACTATTAATAATCGTCCCGCTACTCGTGTGCGTATCGCCCAACTTGGACTCACCTACGACATACCTGGACAAAAAATACGTGGTGAACTTCCACCACAAAACCTAATTATTCAATTCGTTCCCGGACAGGAAAATGCAGCCCAAGTCAATCAAGAAGTCATGGATTATGTCCAACAATGCAACATAGCCAACCTCGTCAACCAAGCCACAAAAATAGCCGAACATGATCCACAAAAAGCCGAACAAATATTAGAAACAGCCCGACGCATGACCATAAAAATCGGCAATAAAGACATGACAGAATCCTTAAACAACGCCCAAGAAGAACTCCGAAAAACCCGAAAAATCTCCGATGGAACTCGGAAAACTGTGAAAATGGGTGCAAAAGGTAAAACAGTAAAAATGGGCAACGATATTAACGAAATGCTTTCAGAAGAAGAAATGCGAAAACTCACAGGAACATAAATAACCAGATCCCCGACTTCTGAACATCAATTGATAATTTCTTGATAAAATAGAAAAGAAGTTGGGGATCTTAAAAGGGGATCTTAAAAGTTTTTGAAAAAAATTAATAATTAAAAATGAGGATAAAAGTATCATGATTACTTGTACAGTTTGCGGCTATGATCAAAATTTAGACCACTCAGAATTTTGTAACGCTTGCGGTTCAGAACTACAACCCATAATCACACCACAACCAAAAATAGACCCCTTCTTAGCACCTACAGTCATTCAACCAACTACACCACAACCCAACTATCCGCCAATTATCAACACATTTACAAAAGCCAAACTAACATCTAAACAAACAAACGCCCCCATCCCAGAATTTATCCTAGATAATAACGCCATTGTGGGCATATTTGATCCAGACACAGGACCAGTAGAAATTGATTTAGAAACATTTTTTGGCGGAGAAACAGTATCTCGTAATCATGGGGAAATTTATCAAGAACTAGGAACATGGAAAATCAAAGACTTAGGTTCTACCAACGGAGTATTTATCAAACCACCAGGACAAACTCGCTTTAGTGCCAGAATTACCATACCCACCCCCTTAAACTCAGGTGATGAAATAGCATTTGGTAAAGTTAGATTTCTCTTTCAAACTATCTAAAAAATCAAAAAAATTTCCTGTGATACCATTTCACCAAAATCCTGATACTGATAACCTCTCTTAGTCCCCCTTTATAAGGCTACAGTGTACACACAAATTAAATTACCCCCCTTAATCCCCCCTTGCAAAGCTATCGTGTATACACAAATTAAAGGCGTTGCTGAATCGAGGTATGAAATTTCCAAATTGAACCTTTAAAAATCTTACCTTTGCGTCTTTGCGCCTTTGCGTGAGACTAAAATTCATACCCTTAATCAGCAACGCCAAATTAAATTACCCCCCTTAATCCCCCCGATGCTTTGGGGGGAAACAATAAAAATCCAGTTCCCTCCCCTTTGCAAGGGGAGGGTTAGGGAGGGGTAATTCTTAAAATAAAACGGTGTGATCTGGTCATCTACTGCTATACTGACTGCGAATCTATGAATACAAATAAAAACCCACTAATAATTAAAGAAAACATCTGTTTTCGAATAGATAACCTGCAAATAGAAATCATCTCCTATTTAGGACAACTCACACCTGATATTTATTACTTTCAAGTCAATATCATATCTGAAAAACCAGGTTTACTGAGAATAGGTGCAACTAACAGCGCACTCAACCGAGAACTAGAACTGAGAAAAAGACTAGGTGATTACAAACTCGTTACCGAACTACTTGCACATAGCCAGGACAATATAACTATTGAGATTAAACCCCAAAATATACCAGAAATTGCAACTATCTTTTCTCCTATCCCAGAAATAGATACAGCCTCAGAATATTTGCAAAAAGAATATTTAGAAGATGAATATTATCCAGAAACAGAAATCAGCACCAATATATCAAATCAAAAACTTCTCCTTATTACCTACCTTCCCAAGGAAAATCAAACCCTAGAAACTTGGCTAAAAACCGCACATTCTTTAGAAGAATCAATATTCTTAACCAGCCAAATATGTCAATTATGCCGCTATCTTCATCAAAGAGGATGGTGTTTTATCAATATCCTTCCCCAATTTATTCAAATGGGAACACCTATACAATTTTTCGACCTTACCAGTGCCTATCCCTTGGGTGAAACTCTCAATTCTGGGTTAATAGGAACTTATTGCGCCCCCGAATTAGCATACTGTAAAAATCCTATTCAAGAAACAATGAGTAGTTATACAGTTGCAGCATTATTATATCAGATAATTCACAAACAAACCCTATCAACAGACCAAACCATAGAAATACAAATTAATCCCATTCCTATTATTTATCAAATTCTCAAGATTTGTTTATCTTCCCTACCAGAAGAAAGATTTCCTCTAGAACAACTATTAAAAATATTAGTTCGCACCCGCCAAAACATTAGCACACCCAAAATTAACTGGCAAATAGCCAGTAGTTCTACCGTTGGACTATCAATAAACCGTTTACAAAATGAAGATAACTATGGCATTAAACAACAGAAAATCAGTGATAGAGAAACCATCCTCCTAGCTGCGATCGCTGATGGTATGGGGGGAATGTCTCAAGGCGAATTAGCCAGTCAATTAGCAATAAAAACAGTTTTAGAAACACCCATCTTTTTCCAAAATCAAACTATAGAACAATACCAAGAATGGCTAGAAAACCTATTTATTCAAGCCAACGAAACAGTATCAAATCAACTTAAAGATGGAGGAACAACCCTCAGCGTCATATTCGCCATATCCCAACAATTAATAATTAGTCATGTTGGTGATAGTCGCATTTACTTACTACGTCAAGGACAAATAAAACAACTCAGTCAAGATCATTCTCTAGTTGCCATGTTAGTAGCCAGTGAACAGATTACAGAAGCTGAAAGTTTAGATCACCCAGATAGAAATATTCTCACAAAATCCATCGGTACAAAACGCAGATTAAGTGATGGTTACGTCCAAGATCTAAAACAAACTACTCCAGAATTATCTATGAAATTAGAACATGAAGATATTATTTTACTATGTTCTGATGGGGTTTGGGACTTAGTTCCTAAAAACGAAATAGCGGAAATTTTCACCCCTGATCAAAACCTACAAAAATCAGTTGATTTGACTATTAATAAAGTTTTAGAACGTGGTGCATCTGATAACGCCACCCTTTTAGCATTACAATTTTTAATCAATTCATAGATCCCCGACTTCTTTAAGAAGTCGGGGATCTTATTCTCATTAATTACCAATTATCAATTATGTCTATTCAATGTCCAACCTGTCTCACAGATAACTATGATCATGAAACTAGCTGTATCGCTTGCGGTACACCTTTAACCTCCTCTTCCACTACATCAAATCTGCATTTATCCCCAGGAACATTATTAGGGAATCGCAGATATAGAATAGATAACATATTAGGACAAGGTGGGTTTGGTATTACTTATGCAGCCACTTATATCTCCAACTCTACCAAAGTTGCTATTAAAGAATTATGGCCAGAAAATGCTGCTAGACAAGGTAATACAGTTTTGTGGCCAATGTCCATTACCCCTATGCAGCGTCAACAACAACTGCAACAGTTTCAATTAGAGGCTAACTATTTACAAAAATGTGTTCATCCTCATATCGCCAAAATTTATGAGTGGTTTACAGAAAATGATACCGCATACATGGTAATGGAATTACTTGTTGGTAAATCATTAGATAAAATATTGCTAGAAACAGGACCACTAGCAGAAAATCGAGTTAAAAATTATTTTGTGCAAATTGCTGAGGCTTTAAAAGTTATTCATAGTCATAATTTACTGCATCGAGACATCAAACCAGAAAATATTATTATTGTCCCTCCCGATAAAGCTGTATTAATTGATTTTGGCGCAGCTAGGGAATTTATTGCCGGTCAAACTGGGGATATGACCCGAATATTAACCCCTGGATATGCACCTTATGAACAATATATTCAAAAAAGTAAGCGTTTTCCTAGTACAGACCTTTATGCTTTATGTGCATCAATGTATGAATTATTAACGGGAAAATTACCAATAGAAGCCACAGATAGAGCCAGTGCTTTTTTACAAGGTAGTTCAGTAGATAAATTAGTTTCACCCCAACAACTACGCCCTGATTTAAGTTCTTTAATAGAAAAAGTTATTCTCACAGGAATGCAATTTAGAGTAGAGGATAGATTTCAAACGGCTGATGAATTAATTAATGCACTTCAAGGTAAATTTATTTCTCCTCAACATCAACGCGCCAAAGAATTAGTCAAACAAGGTCAACTAGCTGATGCCGTTCAAGCATATCAAAAATATTTGCAACTAGCACCAGATCATGGAGAAGCAGCCGTAGAACTAGCATTATTACAAATATATCTTGATGATCAACAAGCAGAAATAGCCGCACAAATAGCTATTCGATTACAACCCAATGATGGCAGAGGTTATGGCGTTTTAGGACTGATTAATTGCCGTCGAAAAAATTGGCAAGAAGCAGTTAAGAATTTACAGCAAGCCGTTAATTTAGCTCCTCGTGAGCCTTGGATACAAGCTAATTTTGCTTGGGCATTAGGTAAATCTAGTAAATGGGAAGACGCAGAGAATACAGTAAATAAAGCATTGCAATTACAGCCTGATTCTACCTTTGCTTTGGGTTTGCAAGCTTGGATATATGTACAGCAACAAGAATGGAAATTAACTATTCGTGCAGCTACACAAGCAATATTTAAATTACAGAATCAGCAAAATAGTCATGGAAAAAAGTTACAATCTAGCCTATATCCCTATTTAATTATAGCTTTAGAAAAAGCCGTTGTCACTAAACAAGCTAATGATGTAGATAGAAGAATTGAAGAATTCATTAATCAAGTTCCTGATAGTGCTATAGCTTGGGGTTTAAAAGGTTGGAAACAAGCAACTAAATATTTATGGCAAGATGCTATCAGCAGTTTTGAAAAAGCCAGTCATCAATCATCAATGATAGATTGGGTATTAATTAATCACGCTATTACTCAGGAAAATTTACAAAATTATCAAAGTGCTATTCAAATCTATGACAATTATCTACAAAAATTTACGCCTCAAGCCTTTATTTTATTTCGTCTCGGTACTTTATATGCCCAAATAGGAGAATGGCAGAAGGCGAAGTTATATCTTGAAAAAGCAATTAAGTATCATCCTATTTATGCTGAAGCCTATCATAATTTAGGTTGGGTATTGCTGAATATTAAAGGTCAAGATGGACAGGTAGAAAACTGCCGAGAAATGTTATCTGCTTATAGTAAAGCTACAGAATTATATGCAAAAGAACAAAAATTACCAATGAATGTAGGTATTAAACAGGCTTTTCAATTGGTAGGACTCCAGATCTCCGACTTCTAATATGAATTCATCATTTATACTCAACACGGCTTAATAATTTGATTCTGTGGGTAGAGGCAAAGCAAGAGCTTATTGGTGTCAACTTAACGTAAAACCTTTAGCCCGCCTGGGAATGATAGCGTAGCGTGGCGTTAGCCATATTCCCAGTCTCATAGCAGAAGTCATCTGAAGATGACTAAATAACCCGGAAATTCGTCTCATTCCCAGTCTCTGACTGGGAATGAATTCTAGAAGGCTCTGCCTTCAATGATATTAGAGGCAGAGCCTCATCAACTGCATTCCTAGTCAGAGACTAGGAACGAGATGTGGTAGGGATTTGAGCTTAAGTTGACACCTATGAAGCTCTTGCTTTACCCCTACAAATCTAGGTTTTTCGTAATTTTGTAAAAGTCTATGTCTCAACCGTGTTTAGTATATTTATAAATTTAAAAAAGAAGTCGGGGATCTTTGGGGTTTCCATATCTCCGACTTCTAATATGAATTCATCACTCAATACCTTGTCCAAATTAGAAAAAGCCTTGATTTGTGGGTTGGGTGGTGGAACGTGAACGTATCCCTGCGGGACACTGCGTGAACGCGGAGCAATTAGCATGAAACCCAACAAATGCGTTGGGTTGCGCTGTCGCTTAACCCAACCTACAGGAAATGGACAGGGTATTGATCAATTACAGCGGTTTTCGCTCTTATAATGTACATCTTAGCCCCCTCCTCGCTTGCGGGGAGGGGGTTGGGGGTGGGGTTCTTGTACCTCATAACATCGGGAAGTGCTGTATTTATAAGTTTAAAAAGAAGTCGGAGGATCTTTGAGAGAGTAGATATTCCAACTTGCAAAATAAGTCTGCTTTTAGCTATTTTTCGGACGTTTTAGGGGAGTAGAATTAATCGGACCAAGAATTTGATTTAAACCCCGCAATTGTTCAGCCGTACCCATACAAATTAGGGTATCTCCCGACATTAAAACAGTTTCACCAGTGGGACCACCAATGAGTTTACCATCAAGGCGGCGTATTGCCAGAACTAATGCGCCTGATTGCGATCGCAATTTGGCTTTTTGTAAAGTTTGACCAACGAAGGGACACCTACCCGGATCTAGTAAAAATTCTTCCATGTATAACTGGCGGTCTGTACCGGAGAGAATCCCATCCACAAAGTCTAAAATCTGCGGTCTCAGGGCTGCTGCTGCCATGCGTTTGCCGCCAGTAATATACGGTGAAATTACGGCATCTGCGCCACCACGTTGTAACTTTTGTACCGCTTCTTCCGTACTAGCGCGAGCGATCGCCCTAATTTCTGGATTCAGCGTTTTTGCTGATAAGACAGTATATAAATTTTCCGCATCTGAAGGTAAAGCCGCGACAATACAAATTGCTTTAGTAACGCCAACTTTTAACAAAGTATCATCTAATGTCGCATCACCTTGAAAAACAATATAACCAATTTCCTGGGCTTTTTGGACAGATTCTAGTTCCGAATCAATCACCACAAAAGAAACAGCTTCAGCCTGAAACTCCTTAGCAATTTGTCGCCCAGTGCGACTAAATCCACAGATAATATAATGTCCTGATAATGATTCCATTAAACGCCTTTGTTGTCGGAGTCGAATTCCTTCTAGAAAATAACCTTCAATGACTGCGGCTGTAAATCTATTGACAATATAACCAAGATTGACCACACCCATTAAAATCAAGGCAATGGTAAACAACCGCCCACGACTACCCAATGGATGAGTTTCTCCATAACCGACAGTTGCCAAAGTAATCACAGTCATATAAGCCGCATCTTCCCATCTCCAGCCCTCAACCAGGGAATACCATAGAGTCCCGATTAGGAAAATACCAGCTAAAGCAAGCGCCCCAGCCATTAACTCCTTTTGAATACGTTGATATTTTTGTTCAAGGGTAGAATACACAGGCAATTAAGAATTAAGAATTAAAAATTAAAAAACTCCCGACATCAGGGACGACAAATAATAAATTACCCAATTTTGTGGGATGGGCATCCTGCCCGTTCTTAATGATTTAGCGGACAAGATGCCCGCACCACAAGAAACTTTTTTTAATTGGAAGTCCATAAGGGTTCAGAATAAATAATATTTGCACAATTATGGGTAATTTTTCCTCTTTCTTCTTCTTGACTCGGTGACTCCTCCTAAAATCATCAGAAATTTTGTTCATATTTCCCAGAACCTAGTAAAGTATTACGATAAAAGCTTTTCAGGAGTAGCGGTAGTGAGCGTCCAAACTCTAATTGAACAAGCCACGAACCCCCCGGAGTCAGGTATTATGCCATCTACACCTTTTGATGTTGATAGCTTTGATACGGCTGTTATGTCTACATACAGTCGCTTTCCTTTGGCTTTGGAACGAGGTGCTGGTTGCCGTGTTTGGGATAGTCAGGGCAAGGAATACCTGGATTTTGTCGCGGGTATTGCCACTTGTACTCTAGGACACGCCCATCCAGCAATGGTAGAGGCTGTAACTAGACAAATCCAGAAATTGCATCATGTTTCTAATTTGTACTATATTCCTGAACAGGGTGAATTAGCGAAATGGATTGTTAATCATTCCTGTGCAGATAGTGTATTTTTCTGCAATTCTGGTGCGGAAGCCAACGAAGCCGCCATTAAACTAGCGCGGAAATATGCCCACACTGTTCTAGAAATTGCCCACCCGATCATTTTAACTGCCCATGCCAGTTTTCACGGACGGACTTTAGCCACCGTGACTGCCACTGGACAACCAAAGTATCAAAAGCATTTTGATCCTTTAGTTCCTGGTTTCCACTATGTAAATTACAACGATATTAGAGCAGTGGAAGCCGCTGTTACTGAATTAGATGAAGGTAATTATCGGGTAGGGGCAATTTTAATTGAACCATTACAGGGAGAAGGTGGCGTTCGTCCTGGGGATATTGCCTACTTTAAGCGGTTACGGGAGATTTGCGACGAAACCGGTATTTTGTTGATTTTTGATGAAGTACAGGTTGGAATGGGACGCAGTGGCAGATTATGGGGTTATGAACATTTGGGAGTAGAACCAGATATTTTCACCAGTGCGAAAGGCTTGGGCGGTGGTATTCCCATCGGTGCGATGATGAGTAAGAAATTCTGCGATATTTTCCAACCCGGAGAACACGCAAGTACATTTGGCGGTAATCCCTTTGTCTGTGGTGTGGCGCTGAGTGTGTGTGAGACTTTGGAAAAAGAGAATATTTTAGAGAATGTCAGAGAACAGGGCGCACATTTACGAGAAGGATTAAGAGCGATCGCTCGTCAATATCCTCAGCATATCTCAGAAGTGCGCGGTTGGGGTTTAATCAACGGCATGGAAATCAAAGCCAATATTCCTTTAACAGCCCCTGAAATCGTCAAAGCGGCAATGGACGCAGGTTTATTACTTGTTCCCGCAGGTCTTAAAGTAGTGCGGTTTGTTCCTCCTCTCATTGTCACAGATGCAGAAATCAAGCAAGCATTAAAAGCTGTAGAAAAGGCATTAGCTAAAGTTACAGCTTAATTCGTAATTCGTAATTCGTAATTCGTAATTTTAGGATTATCAATTACGAATTTTTTATCTTGACAAATTTAAACATATCAATTAGGAAAAAATTAATCAAAAATGCGGTAAAATATAATATATTTTCAGTAATACATAACAAATTATGCCAGAAACAAAATCTACTCATACAGTCCGCAGGGGCAGAATCTTCCCGGAAATTCAATGGACTCAAGAACAAAAAGCACAATGGCAGACTGAACGGGAAACATTGTCTTAAGACTGCAAAGTAATTTTTGAGCAGTTACAAGCAGAACTCATTAAAACTCACTATAACTGGTACATAGCAATTGAGCCAAATAGCCGTGAATATTTTATTAATGAAGATCCCTTGTTAGCCGCACAACAAGCACATCAAAAATACCCAAATGTCAAACTGCACGTTTTCCGAATTAATGAAACTGGAGTATTTGGCAAAATATGATTTTAAAATAATACTTACTACAAGGGAACACTAAAAAATAAATTACCCAATTTTGTGGGATGGGCATCCTGCCTGTCCTTGATGATTAGCGGGCTTTTCGGACTGAACCACAAGAAATTTTTGGGTATTTTTTTAATTGGAAGTCCCCAAATAAAAGAAAGACTTTTCAAATATTACCAAGATTATTCATTATCACATCTAAGGTTAATTATCATGAAATCAAATAAAATATTTAGATTAAGTTCCCTGAGAACCTCAATTCACCTCGACGGCTACAACGTTACCCATTATCAAGAACTACATAAATTCTCTTCTGAAGCCGAAGCAGAAGCCTTTTTTAACGAAAGTATTCAAGAATTACTCATACATGGTTGGTATGATATCGAATCTGTCCCAGTAGATGAAAATAACAAAGATTTTACTCCAGATGAATTGTATGGGATGTTCTTAGAACTAAAAAATCAAGTAGATGAATTTGCCAATGCAATTATCAAACCTTCTATAGAAATTACGCCATATTCAACAACAGAAACTACCTTATGGCAAAGTAAATTTGTTGACACTCCCCGGTCTAAAGACGCGGAGATTCTTAATCGAATAATTGTCAAGACAACTGCTCGAATAATATCCGCTTTTCAGGTATTACCTTAGATGTACGGTTCTTGCCCTGATCCTGTTTGCCATTACTGGCAGAATCATCTCTGACAAGCGTAACTTTCCGAGAGTCCCCCGGTAGGTTTTTAGTGTCTTTGCTGACAAATTTTAAATTAGCTCTTCGTAAAATTGTCCGAGAAGCCTGAGTATCAGCATGGTCAATATGACCACAATGTTCACAAATGAACTTTTCGCCATCTCTATTAGCTTTACTAATATGATGACAAGCCGAACATTCTTGAGAAGTAAATTTAGGATTAACGGATAATACTGGTTTACCAGACTTCAATGCCAGCCAAGCAATCTTAGAAAATAATTCGCCCCAACTGGCATCAGAAATAGAGCGATTTAATCCACGTTTTGCAGATTGACCATTAGCCATAAATCGTCCTTGCTGCCTTTTGGGTTTGCAGCGGGACTTCATAGCCTTAACATTTAGATCCTCTTGGACAATTGCCTCAGCGGTGTTAACAACTTTATTAGCTGCTTTCCATTGATGATCATTTCGCTTATCTGCAATTTTTTTATGTAGCTTGGCAACTATTTTCCCAGCTTTTTTGCGATTGTTAGAACCCTTGACTTTACGATTAACTCGGCGCTGTCTAATTCTTAATTGACGGCGAATTTTCTTATTAGTTGCCAGATGAGGATTTTCAATAAACGAACCATCAGACAAAGAAATTAATTTATTAATTCCTACATCAATACCTACTGCCGACTTAACGGTTTCAATTCCTGTAACTTCAGGTAAAGATTCAGGCAAGTTGAGCAATACACTCATGTACCAGCCATCAGCTTCTTGAATTACTGTTACCGTTCTAATGTCAGCATCTACTGGAATAGTACGACTATCAAAATAGCGCATAGTCCCCAGTCCAGGAAAGTAGGCATGGGAATAGCATCTTGGCTGATTAGATTCACGATTAACAGTTAATTTTACTTGTCCTGGCTTGAATTGAAAAGTTTTAAAGTTAGCTGCTTTACGAAATGCAGGGAAACCCCTTTTGTGTTGAAAAAATCCGTTATAAGCAATATCTAATTTAGCTAAATTGCCTTGTAAAACATCTGAATTAATTCGGCTATACCATTCAGACTCAGAACGTAATTCAGTTGTTCTTTTACTTTGAATATCAGTCGCGTTACCCCAGATTAAACCATGCTTTTTGCTATTTTTTGTTAACTCAGCATACATGATGCCATGTTTAACAATAGGGCAGGTCAAAGGGCAATAAGAACCATATTCAATTCGACTATCTAAGTCTGAAAATGCACCATAATAGTACATCACGGACTCATCTGATTTCTGGTTATTAGTCTCAAAACCGCGCTGACGTTCTGCCAAACAATAATTTCTGTGTTTCCGCAAAGTAACAAGCCACTCAGACATTAAGGCTTGTTGCCCAATATTCGGTTTTAGCTTGAATCTCCAGCGTATTTGCACAGGCTTATTTTGTTGATATGATTGATGATATAACTATGTTAATCTCCAATTAAAAGGAAGTCAATAGCTAAAATCTATGAAAAAAAGCTATTTCTTTTCAACTGCGGGGAATGTTGCCGCCGACACAATAGAAAGATATATTAATGACCCGCATCATGGTTGAGAATATTGGCAGCGGTTAAAACCGCACGGGTAGGCTTTCCCCCGCGCTCTAAAGAGACGCGGCTCCCAGCCTTCCCGCAATCCCCTGGTGGTAAAAACACCCCGTCAATTTCAAACTTTGGTTCTTTCACCGCTACCGAATCAAAGCGATAATTAGCCGCATTTGCGGGAGGATTTGGCAATAACTCAAACAGTATGGTTGGATATGTTTGAAATAAATAATAGGAAATAGAGTCACGTCGCATATTATAATTGTAATCTATCCTACCCAAAATAAATTCTCTTCTTGATGATTGTTACATACACCAAAAGAGGGAATTATACAACTTTTTTATTTATCAACCTCACAGCAACAAAGTTAAATTTTCTCATCACCATAATGAACACATCCACCACACCATTAACACGCTTAGATTTTTACTATCAGCAAATCAAGACAATTATTTTAGCGCGTCAAAACCCGATTACTGGTTTATTACCAGCGAGTACCGCTATTACTGCTCATGGCGATTATACGGATGCGTGGGTGCGAGATAATGTGTATAGTATTTTGGCAGTTTGGGGTTTAGCTTTAGCCTATCGTAAATTAGATCATGATGATGGTCGAACCTATGAGCTTGAACATAGTGTAGTCAAGTTAATGCGGGGTCTGTTGTTTTCTATGATGCGACAATCCCATAAAGTTGAAACATTTAAACATACACAATCTTTATTAGATGGACTTCACGCCAAATACAATACAGCTACAGGTGATATAGTCGTCGGTGATGATGAATGGGGACATTTGCAACTTGACGCGACATCTATATTTTTATTAATGTTGGCACAAATGACCGCCAGTGGATTATCAATTATTTTTACATTGGATGAAGTGAACTTTGTCCAAAACCTAGTTTATTATATTGGTCGAGCTTACAGAACACCGGATTTTGGTATTTGGGAACGGGGGAATAAAATTAATCATGGTAGTGCAGAATTAAACGCTAGTTCCTTGGGAATGGCTAAAGCCGCTTTAGAATCTATAAATGGATTAAATTTATTTGGTGTTCATGGTAGTCAAGCATCAGTAATTCATGTTTTACCAGATGAAATTGCTAGAGCCAGAATTACTTTAGAATCATTATTACCTAGAGAATCAGGTTCTAAAGAAATTGATGCGGCGTTATTAAGTATTATTAGTTATCCCGCTTTTGCGGTGAAAGATGAGCAGTTACGAGAACGCACCTTGAATGAAATTATTAGTAAACTTGAGGGAAAATATGGTTGTAAACGGTTTTTGCGAGATGGACATCAAACCGTTTTAGAAGACACCGAACGCCTCCACTATGAACCTGGTGAACTTAAACAATTTGAACATATTGAATGTGAATGGCCATTATTTTTCACTTATTTAGTTCTTGATGGTTTATTTCGGGGTGAACAAGCACAAGTTGAGAAATATCAGCAACTTCTACAATCATTGTTGGTAGAACAAAATGGGTTACAGCTATTACCAGAAATTTATTATGTTTCTGAAGAAAATATAGAAGCTGAGAAATTAAATCCTCAGTCTCAGTTAAGATTACCAAATGAAAATATTCCTTTGGTTTGGGCGCAAAGCTTATATTATTTGGGTGAAATGTTAAGCGAAGGCTTAATCTCATTGGGAGATATTGATCCTTTGGGAAGACATTTAAACGTTGGAAAACAGCGAAGTGCTTTAGTTCAAATTGCTTTAATAGCAGAAGATGAAGCTCTACAAACGCAATTAGAAGTATATGGAATTGAAACCCAAACTCCTACCCAAGTTGAACCAATTCAAATTAGAAAATCTGAAGAACTTTCCCAAATTTATACGCAAATTGGCAGAAATGATCAATTGGGTTTAACGGGTCGTCCTTTGCGAAGACTGAGAAGTTTAACAATATCAAGGTTCTTTCGGATTCGAGAGCAAACAGTTGTCTTTTTACCATCATTCCTAGATTCTCAACAGTTTTATTTAACTCTTGATTATCATTTTTTAGTAGATCAAATTAGAGGTGAATTGGCTTATATTCAAAAATACTGGAGTGATTTAGGTCGTCCGACTTTGACTTTAATGATTACTCGGACTATGCTAGAAACTGGTTCTGAAGCATTATTAGAATTAATGCAAGAACTCAAAGATGGTATTTGTAACGGAGTCCATGTAAAATTAGGAAAACTCAATCAATTAATGCTGACAGCAGCAATTCAAAGAATTGATTTTTTATCAGATGCACAATTCTCTCAATCATCAGTTGCAAATCGGGGAATCCGTTGTTATTACCTGACTTCTCATTTAGAAAAAAGTTGGTCTTTGGGACATACCCAAGAATTCCAAATGGAATGTGAAACTAACTTAGATTTATTATTAAAATATTTGCGCTCATCAGAAAATATTTATGAGCAAATTGAATTACTGCAAACTTTAACTCGGTTACAGGGTTTAGAATTTGATACAGGCTATGCGGGTCCTACCCATGCTGTCACTGTAGCCGATTTACTTGATGAAGTTTATATTAAAGCCGGAGATTTAGGTTTGTGGGCGGTGGTGCGACGGGCTGCGGGTTTACGCCAAATGCTCGATATTGGCTTATCAGACGCGATAACGAGTATTTTGGTGCAAGGTAAGCAAATTGCAGTTGGGAGGGCTTATAGTCAAGCTTCTTTGATAGTTGTTCCTATATCTGGAATTGAGATTACTGAGAAAATTAATAACTTCTGTCGTGAGGATATACGAGATAGAGTTTTAACCCAAGAAATTCTCATTTATCTTGGTGTGTTAATCAAATCAGAACCAGAATTATTTCGTGGATTTCTCACATTAAGGGTTGGTTATTTGATTCTTTTGATTACTAGCGATATAGCCAGAGAATTTATCCTCACCCAAGATGAAGCTTATGAAAGATTAATGCAGCTATCACCTTTTGAAGTAAAAATGCGGTTGCGTCAAGTGTTAACTGGATATAGTGGGGTGAGTAGTTTATTACGTCAACAGGAATCATTGCACGTTAAACAAAAAGAAAGTGACATTGCTTGGGTTGTCCTACCTGTAATTAGTGAAGAAGTAGAAGTTCCTCCTGATGGTTGGCGGAGATTTCGTCAAGCAGAAGGGGCATTAAATCGCGTAACTAAAGACTTTTTTAAACAAGTTTGGCTATTAATGCAGCATTGCAAAGGTTTAGTTATTGGCGATAAATTGGAACGACGGAATCGGTTAGAAAGTGAAATTATGCTTTCGGAAATGACAGCAGGAGAAAGAAATTTTGCTTTATTAGTTGAACACTTGCTGAATAAAATTGAAGCTCCAGAATATCGCCAAGTTAATGTAGAAGCCTTGATGGAATTGGCTGCAATCGTGGCTAATAACCCTAAGTTGCAAATTGAGGAATATATAGTTTTAGATGTGTTAATCGGTCACGCAGTCCGGTTAGCGTGGTTGGAAAATCATCCCCATAGGAGCGATCGCTATGATGAAGATAAAGCCAGTGCATGGCCATCATTTTATAATAGTTCTCCCCAAGATTGTGCCAATTATATTTTGAAGGCGTTTAGGTTCTTAACGGAGTTTGTTGAAGATGTTTAAACTCAAGGCTTTTCCAGCACCTTTCATGTAAAACAGTAAACAGTAAACAGTGAACAGTGAACAGTGAACAGTGAACAGTGAACAGTAAACAGTAAACAGTGAACAGTAAACAGTAAACAGTGAACAGTAAACAGTGAACAGTAAACAGTGAACAGTAAACAGTAAACAGTGAACAGTGAACAGTGAACAGTGAACAGTAAACAGTGAACAGTAAACAGTGAACAGTGAACAGTGAACAGTGTTCACTGCTTATTGCTATCTGGATCAGTTTAGACTACATTTGGCATACACCAATAAGTTCTTGTATTCTTCAATTTTGTGCATTTTTCCCTGTTTTACAAATGATTCAATTATTGGTTGAGCATGACCCCAACCAATTGATTTTGTATAGAAGAGAATTTTGCCATTGGGATTGAGTTTACTCAGAAACATCCCTAGAAGAGATTCTTCATTATGATGCAAAAAAGGTGCTTCTTCAGGCATATAAAATTCGCCGAGATGAAACAGAGAAATGACATCGAGCATGGGTAAAGAACGGTCTGTCAAGGTGTATATATCTGTACAGAGAACTTTGTAATACTTGAACAGTAGACGATCTTTAAGCGATAATCGGATATATTCTTGATGTTCGGGTGCAGAAGCGGTAATCCCAATAATTTCATTGGGTTGAGAAAATTTCTGATTTGCCAATCCTAGAATATGATGAGAACCTGTTCCAAAATGAAAGATAGTTTGATCTTGGATATTATGATTTTGTAAATATTCAACTAATTCAAGATCACATGGACAACGTTCTGGTTGTAATCCCCAAGATGATTTTTCGCGGTAGTAATCAGCACCAACCCATTGTGGTAAAACTGGGCGAGAAAAACTTAAAAAATAGTAAAGTCTTGCTAAGTGGCGATTTGTAAAAACTATTCCCCGAACGGTTTGTCTAATACTATTAACCATGAATTAATCAACCTCAATAGTTGGGAAAAGATATTTTTGATATGTTGGAAAAAGACGTACCCAGTTAGGATGCTACAAATATTCATCAGCAAGACTACAATCAAGCTAAGTAATTGGACAAAAATATTTACAGTCATTGCGAGGGAAGGGAAGCAATCATAACCTTGGCGATTGCTTCATTTCACTTCGTTCCATATGGCTAACGCCACGCTTACGCAATGATATTGTGTAATTAATTCTGTCTCACTACTTATATAAAGTTAGCCCAATTCAAATTAATTGAGCCAGGTAAATTGACATCCCGGATTATTTTTGTAATTGTTGTGCTTGATGGCGACAGACAAATGATTACTGATGATCTGCTTGAAGATTGAGTTATCCTAGATGGATAAAATTCATCAAAATCCCTGACAACCTGCTCTATGTGATCACCCTAAAAAATACTGGGTGCTGAGTTTCTAGAACTTAGGCAAGTCTAACATAGGAAAAATAAAGCTAACATCAAGTACAGATGAAAGTTTAATTAACTTTTGCTATGGCGGTGATGACGCTTGATGCAATACAGCACTTTCCGGTGTTATGAGGTAAAAGAACCCCACCCCCAACCCCCTCCCCGCAAGCGATGAGGGGGCTAAGGCTAAGTATAATTGAGGGCGGGGTAATGGTGTCAACTTAACGTAAAACATCTATCCCGCAAAGAAATCAAGTCATCTGATTCCCAGTCTCTGACTGGGAATCAGATGAATCCCTACCACACCTCGTTCCTAGTCTCTGACTAGGAATGCAGTTGATGAGGCTCTGCCTCTAATATCATTGAAGGCAGAGCCTTCTGGAATTCATTCCCAGTCGGAGACTGGGAATCAGATAAACATCCTCTAATTTAAGCTTCAATGACGACGCGCAAGTTACCGCGTTTTTTCGCAACTCGACAAGCGGTAGTGCTACCAACTCGTTCAAATTCTAAATCTAAAATTGTGCCACCAATACGCAAGTTATGAAAAGATAAATTGTTAATTGATTCTGGTAAGGCGGGGTCAATGATTCGCAAACAATTATTCTGCGCGTCTGGGACTAAATTCACCATCATTTGCAATAGTTGAAAAATGCTACCTGTAGCCCAGGCTTGGGGAGTACAAGCAACGGGATAATGGACGGGAGAATTATCACCGTTCATTTCATAACCGCAAAATAGTTCTGGGGGGCGTTGATAGGGTTGCTGGGAGGTCATGTTGAATAACCCTTGAAATAGTTCCAGCGATTGATCAATTAAACCGAGCGATCGCAATCCCATTGCAATCATAGAATTATCATGAGGCCAAACTGAACCAGTATGATAACCCATCGGATTATAAGCAGGGGACAAACTACTTAAAGTTCTAATTCCCCAACCATTAAACATATCCGCCGCACCCAATCTTTCCGCCACACTATAGGCTTTTGCAGAGGTAAATATCCCCAAATTTAAACAATGACCAGGATTAGAACTAATACTATCTACTGGTTTACCTTCTCCATCTAAAGCCAAAGCACAAAAATCTTCATCTTCTAACCAAAAATCCTGGTTAAATTTAGCCCTGAGTTGTCTAGCTTCTTTTTGCCAAAGTTCTTCTAAATCTGGGCGTTGTTGGATTTTGGCAATTTCTGCAAGGCGGTTTTTCGCCGCATAGACATAAGCTTGCACCTCACACAGAGAAATCGGACCAATGGCTAATTCCCCTTTGCGGTTGACAATACAATCACCCGAATCTTTCCAACCTTGGTTAATTAAACCACCTTTAGATTTGCGAGCATAGCTAAGATAACCAGTTTCCTGGATTTGACGATCAATCCAACCCATAGCCGCTAAAGCATTTGGCCACAGTGCTTCTAAGGTTTCTTGATCATGAGTCCAACTGTAATATTCAGCATACAACATTAACCACAGCGGCGTAGCATCCACAGTCCCGTAGTAGGGTGTATGGGGAATTTCTTGACATCTCGCCATTTCTCCCAACCGCAGTTCATGTAAAATCTTACCCGGTTCTTCTTCCCGCCAAATATTATCCGTTTGACCTTGATATTCTGCCAATAGTAGCAAGGTTTCTTTGGCAATTTTGGGATTCAACATCAAGGTTTGGGACGCAGTAATGATAGAATCTCGACCAAATAGAGTAGAAAACCAAGGGACTCCAGCAGAAACAGTTTTATGTTTGCCAAAGGACTGAAGCAACAAATATATATCTTGTTCAGCCCGCGATATGACGCGATTGAAAAGACTTTTATCGGAGCTAATCCGGGTAATTTGCTGCAACCAATTTTGCTCCTCCATTAATTCAGCAGCTTTTGCCTGTGCCAAAGTAGAGGCAGAACTGATAGTAGAACTAGGTTTGTTATCAGTGAACATCTTCAGCCGATAACCTAACTTCTTAGTTTCATGAGCCGCCAATTCTATCCGCCAAACTGCCGTATAACCGTGAAACCGACTTGGTTGCAAATGCTGAAATTGAATTAGAGACTCCATGATCGAACCATCTAAGCCCTGATATGCTAGGGTAAGGGATTCTTCTTTGTATGATTGAGAAGACACAGGTGCAACATGATCAGATGTTGGGTTGTTTAAGTGCAAAAGTCTTCCCCGTTTTTGGCGGTGATGACCTCTAACTTCAAATAAATCCACAAAATCAGCTTCAAAACTCAGACTCAATTCAAAAACAATGCTGGTAGTGTTGTAATTAGCAACTTCTATTTCTTCAAATAATGCCCCATTCAGAACCAGTTCCCGACGAATACCCACAGTATCAGCCTTAAAAAGATTTTCTAAATCAGGATTGGTGCATAAAACCGAGAGAGCAAATCCCTTATCAGCGTTGCTACTCAATAATATAGGCGATCGCCCCTCAATCTGTAACTCCAAACGACTCAAAAACCTTGTATCACGGCAAAACATCCCCATACTAGGAGTGCTACCATAAAGGTAACAATCGGAAATATTCCCCATCGTATCTGTCACCAGGAATAAATCATCATCTTTAACTGTAATGGTTGGCTGTGGTCTTTGACTGACAACACAAGGCCATTCGGAAATCTCTTTCTGGTCTGCGGGAGTAAAAGTTCTGCTGTCGAGGACAATTGTTTCTGGAGTCATCAATGTATCCGGTGTCATTAGCCAAAGTTACCTATACAGGTGTAAATTTGCTCAAATCAATACTGTTAAAAGAGAAAAGTAATTAAATCCAAGACAATGAATTTCTATAAATGTATACCTTATTAATTAGAAGTCAAGCCTGAAAACTGGCTGTTTTCCAATAGTTTATTCCTTCCTCAACATTGAGAGGTGCTAGGGGTAGAGAATACTTACTCAGGCATAAAATCTCATAAAAGTAGAAAGCGGTGAATAAAAAATACTTGCCACCCTTGTTTTTTTATACTGATATTGAATAAATAAGCATAAATAAGATCCCCGACTTCTTAGAGAAGTCGGGGATCTGACGGGGATCTGACCACCTTAATTTTGTTTAACGAAACCATTATGTCAACAACATCAGAAATTGCCGTTGAGTTTCAAAATACCAGTTTTGCCATTAATCACCGTCCTTTGTTATCTAACTTGAATTTGAGCATTCATCAAGGGGAAGCCTTAATTTTATTAGGACGCAGTGGGAGTGGCAAAACTACGACTTTAAAATTAATTAATCATTTACTTGTCCCCACCCAAGGACAAGTTTTAGTCCAAAATCGTCCCACAACTAACTGGGATGTCATTAAACTGAGAAGACGGATAGGTTACGTCATCCAAGAAACAGGTTTATTTCCCCATTTTACCATCGCGGAAAATGTCGGACTTGTACCATCTTTAGAAAAATGGTCATCACAGAAAATTCAAAATAGAGTCTATGAAATGTTAAACTTAGTGGGATTAGAACCAGAAAAATTTGCTCAACGTTATCCCCATCAATTATCAGGAGGTCAACGTCAGCGAGTGGGAGTTGCTAGAGCTTTAGCCGCAGATCCACCTATTCTATTAATGGATGAACCTTTTGGCGCACTTGACCCAATTACCCGTTTAGAATTACAACAACAATTTCAATATTTACAACAACAATTAGGAAAAACCGTGATATTCGTCACCCATGATATTCAAGAGGCCTTCTTTTTAGCTACAAGAATTGGTTTAATGGATGAAGGGAATTTAGTTGTATTAGGAACTAGAAGGGAATTTCTCCAATCTCAACATCCAGAAGCAAAAGCATTTCTAGCTTGTTTAAATGTTGGTAATAATTGGGAGCAACTTAATTAAAATTAGCTAAAAATCCAAAAACTATGTTTTTCTTTCAATACGGTACAGAAATAATTTTCCACAGTGGAGAACATTTAATATTAGTCATTATATCCCTAGCGATCGCCATTTCTATTGGTCTTCCTGTCGGCATTCTGATCACTCGTCAATCAAAATTAGCTTCCCCCATTCTTGGTTTAGCAAATGCCATTCAAACCATCCCTAGTTTAGCCATCTTCGGCTTTTTAATTTCCGTACCTTTTCTGGGAGGAATTGGCAAAATTCCCGCCATAGTTGCCTTAACTCTTTATGCCTTACTTCCCATAATTCGCAATACTTATATTGGCATTAATAGCATCAGTCCCGCCATTAAAGAAGCCGGGATAGGCATGGGAATGACAGATCAACAATTACTATTCCAAGTAGAAATTCCCCTGGCTTTACCAGTCATTTTAGCAGGGGTAAGAGTAGCCACAGTTATATCCGTAGGAATTGCCACAATTGCTGCTGCTATTGGTGGTGGTGGTTTAGGAGTATTTATTTTTCGCGGTATTTCCACAGTTAATAATGAATTAATTTTAGCCGGAGCAGTCCCCGCAGCTTTGATTGCTTTGAGTGCAGATTTCGGATTAGGATTATTAGAAAAAAGACTCACTAACCAAATAGAAAGAAAGGGTAAATTTAATCGTAAAATTGCCATTGTTTTAGGAATTGTTTCTTTAATCATAGCTGGATTAATTGCCTTTAACTATCAACAAAAACCCGCAACAATTATCATCGGCTCAAAGAATTTCACAGAACAAGTTATTTTAGGGGAATTATTAGCACAACACATAGAAAATCATACGAGATTAAAAGTAGATCGTCGTTTTAATTTAGGAGGAACATTTATTGCTCATGAAGCAGTAAAAGCCGGAAAAATTGCCGGGTATGTGGAATATACAGGAACTTCATTTACGACTATTTTGAAAGAAAACCCAATTAGTAATCCTGAGACTGTTTATCAAAAAGTCAAAGCATACTATGATCAAAAATTGAAATTAGCAGTGATGAAGCCTTTAGGATTTGAGAATACCTTTGCCATGATTATCCGCGGAGAAGATGCTAAAAAATGGCAAATTAAAAGCCTTTCGGAAATTAGTAAATATACTCCACAAATGAAAGCAGGATTTGGCTATGAATTTTTAGAAAGAGCAGATGGTTATCCAGGATTATCTAAAACCTACAACTTGAAATTTGCCAATATCAAACAAATGGAATTAGGATTAATGTATCAAGCATTAAAAGAAAAACAAGTAGATTTTATTGCTGCAAATTCTACAGATGGTTTAATTCCAGTATTAAACTTAGTGATTTTGGAAGATGATAAAAAATACTTTCCACCATATCAAGCTATACCTATTTTTAATCAAGAAATTCTCCAAAAATATCCAGAGTTAACAAATACCATTAATCAATTAGGAGGTAAAATTTCGACAACTGCAATCCAAAAGATGAATTATCAAGTAGATAACCAATCTCAACCGGTGGAAAAAGTTGTCAGTGAGTGGTTAAAATCTCAACAATTATGATTTTTAAAACTTATAAAGTTTTATCAGCAATTTCCATAAATTTTTTGCTTTGTTTAAGAGGATGTTTTAAAAGTTTTTAATGTATAAATAAACCCCTCTCCAAACCTCTCCCCGACGCGGGGAGAGGCTTTAAAAACCCCATTCCCTGGCAGGGAAGGGGGGCTGGGGGGTTAGGTTTTTGGAAATTACTAGTTTCATCTAATACTTTTCAAACAACTTCTAATCCCATATTCTGCAATTTATTATGTAGCATAATAAATTACATTTTTTTTAGCAATCCCTAAATAAATTTAAGTTAACCTGTTGCAGTAACTTTTCTTAACACAAGCGTCAACCACCCATCACTTCCCTTCGGGTAAGTGAGGGCTTGTAAAAGCCTAGTTGACCAGACTCAGTTCTTAACCGAACTACGTTAGAGGTAAGAGTTAAAGACCTACCAGAGGATGCGTAGCTAGTTCCCTGCTCTAGAACTTAAAAGTTAAACAGGCTTAAGGGTTAAACCAGTGCTTTTAAGATAGTTACCGACTTCTAACATTGTCGAAGCTAACATTACCCGCAAGGAGGGACTTTATGTCCAAAGTATTTGTTTTAGATACCAACTTCATCCCATTAAATCCAATTCATTCTGCACAGGCCAGACAACTATTAAGAAACAAAAAGGCAGCAATATTTAGACAGTTTCCGTTCACAATTATTCTCAAAAAATCCTGTCCTGACTCCCCAGTATCGTCCCTAAGACTAAAGATTGATCCTGGGGCAAAATTCACGGGAATGGCATTAATTAATGATTCAACTGGCGAAGTAGTATTTGCTGCTGAATTAAAACATAGAGGCTTTGCAATTAGAGATGCTTTAACTTCTAGAAGTCAATTAAGACGTTCTAGACGTGCCAGAAAAACTCGTTACAGACAACCAAGGTTCTTGAATAGAACCCGTCCAGAAAGATGGTTAGCTCCGAGCTTACAAAGTCGAGTTGAAAATATTAAAACTTGGGTTGAAAGATTGCGTAAACTCGCACCAATTGAGGCTATTAGCCAAGAGTTAGTACGCTTTGATATGCAGTTAATGGCTAATCCTGATATTCAAGGTAGGGAATATCAACAGGGAACTTTAGCTGGTTACGAAAGCAGAGAATACTTACTAGAAAAGTGGGGTAGACAATGTGCCTACTGTGGAGTAAAAGACGTTCCTTTTCAAGTAGAGCATATTCATCCACGAGCCAAGGGTGGTAGTAATTCAATTACAAATCTCACTTTAAGTTGTGAAAAATGTAACACTAAAAAAGGCACGAAAGACATCAAAGATTTTCTCAAAAAAGACCCTTCAAAGTTAGAAAAAATCTTGAAGCAAGCTAAAAGACCACTGGCTGATGCAGCAGCAGTAAACACAACTCGCTTGGCATTACTATTCGTTGTCAAAGCGACTGGATTACCTGTAGAAACAGGTTCAGGAGGGTTAACAAAGTTCAATAGAAGTCAGCAAAATCTGGAGAAAACGCACTGGATTGATGCAGCTTGTGTTGGTCAGTCAACTCCAATTCTCAATATCAAAGGCGTTAAGCCATTGCTAATTACAGCTAATGGTCACGGCACTAGACAATCTTGCCGAACTGACAAGTACGGTTTTCCTTCTAGATATGTCCCCAGGTTCAAATTTGTTAATGGTTTTCAAACCGGAGACATTGTGAAAGCTGTTGTCACAAAAGGTAAAAAGATTGGGGCATATATCGGACGAGTAGCGGTGAGGACTAGCGGTAGTTTCAATATCTCAACAATATCTGGACTGATTCAAGGTATCTCTTACAAATACTGTAAATCAATTCACAAAAAGGACGGTTACGAATATGGAAAATCAAAGATTTGTTAATTGCTCAACTGTCCCTTTCATTGTTTGTGCTGGCGCACAAAATTACTCAAGGGACGTTTCACAATTAACCCTCCATTCCTCCCATCACCAAACTGAGTACAGTTTTGGTGGGGGTCTCCTGGAGGTTTAGATGATTATTTGAATATTACTTGCAAAAACTGAACTAACCAATTGAGAGGTTTTATGACAACAGGTAATCATGTCATTTTCATGCACCCAGATGGAACTAGTCCATCTCACTATGCTGTTGCAAGATTTATAGATAAGGGTCCTGATGGACGTTTAAATTGGGACAAGATGTCCAATGCTGGTGTGTACCTCGGTCACATGGAAGACCAGTTGGGTGGAACATCTAATGCTGGTGCTGTGACTCACGCTACAGGCGTTAAAGTTTATGCGGAGTCTTTTGGTTATGAACTAGGGAATTTACCCATCACATCCCTTTCTGGAACTACCAAAACCATTGTTGAAGAAGCTAGAGATGCAGGTAAAGTTACCGCCCTAGTTCAATCTGGAGCGATCTATGAACCTGGTACAGCCGCCTTTGTTGCTAAGACACAGGAAATTACTAACGCCAATGGAACTATCACCGTACCTCGCGCCCAAGCTGCGGAAATTGCCAAACAGGTAATTAACTCAGGCGGTGGTTTGCAAGTAGTAGATCCCCGCACTGGTGCAACCGTAGGTACTGTTAATAATAACCCCACTACATCAAACCGCAACGTACCCTTAGATGGTCAAACTGGTGCTAACACTGCGCCTTTTGTAGCTGCACCAGATGATAGTGGTGATGTGTTCAAGTTTGGTATTGGTTGGGCTGGTACACCTGATTTTTCCGGTTCTATTGTTTGTGACGTACTCCACACACTCCCTTTCAGGTGAGTGTGGGCTTCTCAGTGACTCCTCTATGAGGACATTAACTGAGCTTTAAGACCGTGCGCCCCACGGTTCTTTGGTTTTGAGATTTGTTTTTTGTTTTGTAGGCTGCATTTGGAGCATTTAATTGGACTACACCTACTTTTTTATAATAACATAAAATCAATATTTTGTTCGTTTCGTCTGACGATCGCAGGGAAGAACAATTAGGATTAAACACTGCTAATCCCTTACCTCTCTACCTAAACACTGCACCGACAGTAGCAGAGATGCTAGATGCGTCTTTAAAAATCCTCAACAAAGACCCTGATGGTTTCTTTGTGGTAGTGGAAGAGGAAGGTAGTGACAACTTTGCTAATAACAACAATGCAGTTGGCACTATTGAAGCTGTACGCCGGGCTGATGCAGCGATCGGTGTAGCCATGAACTACATCAACACCCAAGATCCTAATACTTTGGTGATCACAACCGCAGATAGCGATGCTGGCGGATTGCAAGTTTTCCAATTTGAGCCTTACAACCGTCCCGCTGGTAACTCTACCTCTAGCCCTACACTAGCGGATACTGAGCCTAGTGCGCCATTTATTCGTGTTAACCCCACTACAACTAATACAAATCAGGCAGTTTTAGATGGTGTTAATGGTAGTACAGGCACAGTTGCAGATCCTTGGAAACCCTTCGCAGCTAAAAGCAGCATTGATGGACTAATGGGTAACTTCGGTGTAGCTTGGGTCGGTACTCCCGATTTCCCTGGTAGCATTGTTGCTAAAGCCCATGGGATGAATGCAGATAAACTACCCAGCACCTTGGACAACACCGAAATTTACAATGTCATGTACCAAACTATGTTTGGTGTGACACCCGAATTTGCGGCATCTCAACAAGCAACTCAGGTAGTATCAGGAACACCTGGTGTTGATATATTAATTGCCGGTGCAGCTAATACTACCTTTGATGGGATTAATGATACTGTGTTCACTGGTGCTAATGATGATGAAATTGAAGCACAAACAGTATCTTCTCCCATTGCAGGACGTAACCGCATAGACTCTGGTAGCGGTAATGACACAATTTTCGCTGGCAATAATGACGTTGTGTTTGGTAGCTCTGGCAATGATCACCTTTATGCGAATGATGTAAGTGGCTATCGCCTCTCAGGTGGTGTGGGTGATGACACCTTCAACCTTGGTTCTAATGGTCGCGCCCTCGGCGGTGATGGTAAAGATAAATTCTACGTTAGTCTTGGTGGTGGTAACTTAATTTCCGGTGGTGCTGGCGCTGACCAATTCTGGATTGTCAATGCTGAACTACCCAAAGCTGCCAATACTGTGCTTGACTTCCAAAAAGGCACTGATGTCATCGGTGTTCTTGGTATTTCCTCTAGCAGTTTGACTCTCAATGTTCTCAATGGGAATACGGAAATCGGGTTACTTGGTCAAACTGTTGCTATTGTTAATGGCGTTACCGGTTTGGATATCAATACCAACTTTGTTTTTCAATAACCGACAAGTATTGGAATTGAATTGATCATTAACCAGGGAAGAAGATCAGAATTTCTATATTTTCTTCTCTCTGGTTCTTTTTTTACTCAGAGTCTATAGTGCGATCGCTTGCTAATACTAAGTAGTGAGACAGAATTAATTACACAATGTCATTGCGTAAGCGTTGCCTGGCGTTAGCCATATGGAACGAAGTGAAATGAAGCAATCGCCAGGGTTGTGATTGCTTCCCTTCCCTCGCAATGACTGTAAATATTTTTGTCCAATTACTTATACCGAAGAAAGAATTAACCGTAGATAATTTCTCCATGATGTTCATGAGTTGTCAAACTATCAATTTTGACAACTGAAATTTTCCTTATTTACCACCACATAGTTCCTGGTTCACCTTTAAATGGTCCAACAATATCAGAAGTAATCCACCCTCCGTAAAAATCACCTGTTTGCGCTTTAACTAATTCATCATTCACATAGCAAGCATCCATTAGACTGACATAAAAACTGTAATATTCTTGAATTGAGATAAAATTAGGACTGGGTTGAATATATCGCCAAGCAGCATTATTTATGTATTTATCTCCTACGGAAACATCATAATATTGACACCACCCTTTCCATTCACACCAAGTTTTTCTAGGTGTCTCTATTAAATGTTCTAACTTAATATCTTCAGCAGGAATATAATAACCCGGAGGATGACTAGTTTCTAAAACTCTTTTTCCTCTAGTGGTTTCTGCTAAAACAATCCCATTACAAATAACTTTGAGATGTTTATCGGTATCTTGTAAAATAGCAGGACGGGGATAGTCCCAAACAGATTCTTGTCCGAGTGTTGGAGGTATAGGATTTGGTTTCATGGTGATTTAATGGATGATTTTGGATTATTATAGTTACGTCATTATATCATTTATTTACAAATTTTCTAATATTTAATTCACTAAAAATGCTATTAAGTTTAGATTCAATAGAATTGACAGGAAACATAATTCCTGTTTTTTTTATTAATAGGATTAAGTGTCTTAAATACTCTGTCCCAAAAACTATGAATACCATAATTACCATGAAAACCAGTATGGTGCAAATCATGAAAATTGGAAGGAATAAAGAATATTGATAAAGAACTATGTCCTTCTAAATTATAAATGTTACCTATTAAAGTCCATGCACAAAGTTGAGTAATATCATATCCAAAGATAAAGACAGGTAAAACATCTGTAATGGTAACAATAATATATTCCATAAGGCTTTTATGTCCGGCCACAAAACTTGATGTATCTTGAAATTCATGATGTTTAAGATGAATTTCAAGAAATAGTTTTGTATGCAATAATCTATGGGCTACATAAAAGCAGAAATCAGCAGCAACTATTCTCATAAAAAACCAGCCCATATTGAGAATTAAACCATTACCTCTATGAACTTCAGGAGCTAAATATATAATAATTAATGCGGTAATTAGAGCTTTTATTTCTCCTATAATGATGCCTTTTAAAGTAAAATTAGGAAATGATTGTTTTTTTACTTTCTTAACTCTTGCTGTTAGTTTTCTGGTTAAACTATCATCACTTTTGATTAATTTTTCAATAAAAATACCAATAGCATAAAATGAGATAGTTCCAACCAACCAGTATAATAATACTTCGGTGATAAAATTTAGTTTGAGCTTATTTAACAGCAAAAAAAATAACTGTTGAGTAATTGTACAACTAATGGCAATTTTGAGATAAAATTCCATATCAAGACAGAAATTCACTAATTTTTGCATTTTTATGATTTCTAAGTTCCTTAGGTAAAAATTTAATTGATTTTATCTCGTTGAACAATGACAACTAAGTAGGTTAGCATTGAAAATTGTCGTTATGGGAAAGCAAGAGTGAAGAAGCTTTGGGCGATTTTACTTTTCTTTACACACTTTGGTTTTATTGTGTTCACCTACTTATCAGCATTCAGCATTTTACAATTACAAGTATTTTTCATCCTGAGAGGATGTTTTAAAAGTGGTATCCTGTAATTTTCATGACATTTTTACCCCCCTTTCCCCTTGTAAAGGGGGGAAACAATAAAAATCCAGTTCCCTCCCCTTTATAAGGGGAGGGTTAGGGAGGGGTATTTTCAAACACCCTCTGATTTCTAAATCCTAAATGCTGACACAAAACTTATTCAACTTGACAAAGAATCAAACCAAACCATCCTTTTTCATCTGTCCAAGTTTTCACAGTATTTAATCCTTTACTTTGTAATTGCTTTTCCATTGTTCTTAAATCAAACTTGCGAGAAATTTCTGTTAATATACTTTCTCCCTCTAGAAAATGCACCTTTAAATCCAAAATTTCCAAGTTAACCCAATGACTTTTTTGGCAATGTAAATACATCTCAATTTGATGATCAACTTGATTATAAACTGCTTGGTGTCTAAACAAACTGATATCAAAATTACCTTGAAACCGCCAATTCAAATGAGAAAGCATATTCAAATTAAAAGCAGCAGTTACTTCTTGACTGTCGTTATAAGCTGCTTCTAGAATATCTGTAGGTTTTTGTAAATCAATACCCAGTAGAAAGTAATCTCCTGGTTGTAAAGTTTGAGAAACTTGATTTAAGAAAATATCACATTCTTCCGGGTTAAAATTGCCTAAAGAACTTCCCAGAAAAAACAACATCCGCGATTGTAAATAATTCGATTCTAGATGAACTAAAGCTTGTTCATAAGTTCCCAATAATCCATGAATAGCAATATCAGGATACTTTTCTTGTAACTGTAAAACACTAGTTTTGAGAATCCCTCCGCTGACATCAATAGGCAGATATCTACAATTACCAGAAATTTTCTGATAAGCAGTTAATAAAGCTTGAGTTTTAGTAGAACTGCCACTACCTAATTCTATTAACTCACAACAATTTGTAATTTCGGCAATTTCATCAGCGTACTGTTGTAAAATCCAGGCTTCTGTGCGAGTCGGATAATATTCTGGTAACTCACAAATTTGTTCAAATAATTGAGAACCAGGATCATCGTAAAAATATTTAGGTGGTAAACTTTTGGGTTTTTCAGTTAATCCCCTAATGACATCTTTACCATCAATACTTAACTCTTGATAATGATGATCTAAAATGGTTAAAGGTTGTGTAATCATTTTCTAAATCCTCTAAGGTGGCTATAAGATCCCCGACTTCTTTTGTATTTTTGTAAATAAATTACCAATTAATATTCAGAAGTCGGGGATCTCGATTTTATATTTAATCCAAACTTTCAGCCACTCTAAAACCGACGTGCTGATAAAAATAAGGACGAAACCAGTTACGATAACAAGGTAAAGCCATTGTACCATTCGTTGCCCAAGAACCGCCCAACATCATAAAATGTTTATTATCAAAAAAGGGTGCAGATTGATCTGCATAAAGATGATGAGTTTGAAATCCTGGTAAGGGTTTAAATGTTTCGCCTAACCATTCCCAAACATTACCCCGTAAGTCAGAAAGTCCAGATTGATGATTTCCTGAAAACATTCCCACAGGAGTTGGGGAAATAAATTGTAAGTTGAGATTATAATTATTGGCTAAACTAGAATCTTCAGATATTGTTAATGCTTGATTCCATTCTGCTTCTGTCATTAACCGAGTGTTTTTACCTTTCCAGCGACAATAAGCTATTGCTTCATAATGGTTAACTTCCACTGGCCAATCTAAAGGTAAATCTAGTTCATCAAATGTGGCACGATAGCGATAGTTATTTTCTTGGTATATCCAGAATTTGGGATGTTGGATATTGTAGAGTTGTTTCCATGCCCAAGATTCAGTATGCCAATAATTGATATTATTGTACCCACCGGCTTGGACAAATTCTAAAAATTCTCCATTGGTAATCAGATATTGACTTGCTAAAAATGGTGGGACTTCTCCTTCTAAATCACCATATTCACTATCCCAAGCAAAAGTTAAATCATCTTGGCGTTTTCCTAATTTCACTATACCACCAGGAATTTCTCGCATTTGATTATGGGGAATTTCTTGATTAGTAGGTGCATAATTCCATCCTTGGGGACGGTTTAAGTTCTCAATAGGTAATTGACGCAGCAGCATAGATGAGGTTTCTAGGTGAATGCGACTATGTTCTATTCCCATTAATAAAGCCCAGATAGGATGCTGTTGATGAATGGGTAAATTTAAAGGAGTTTGATGAATAATTGCGGTAATTTCTGATCTAGCTTTGTCTCGATATTCCCAAACTTTTTGAAGATCAGGCCAATTAACTCCTTGAATTGCTACTTCTAATTCTGTCGGTGTTTCTGGATCAACGCCAATTTCAAATAGGGCTTCATATTGGGGGTTAATCTGATGTTTGATTAATCCCACCTGCATTAATTTATTGATATAAAAAACAGCCGAATGTCCAAGGTAGAAAATTAATTTATTTCTTAAAGGATCGGGATTTAGATAGAAGGTTTCTTCCTTAATTACACTTTTCATTAAGGTTTCTTCCATTTCCCAGGAATTTTCAAAATAGTTAAGTAGGATTGTTGGACTACAATCATTGAGTTGGGGAATAGGAGCATCTATCATTTTATTGACCTGGTGAATTAATTTCTGGTAATATCTGGATTGATTAATTTTTTTAAATCAAACCAGTGACTAATCCTGGGATTAATAAAATTTTTATCTCAATGATAAATATTTACAGGAATTGTACAGGAATTTTTGTGCGAGAATTATATGCTATGTATTTAATTATCTTATTTTGATACCATTTTTCTGTTTTTAATTAAAATTTAATATTTCCAGTAAAATCACTAAGCTGTTGTGCATTTAGTTTGTATAATTCTAGCGGGCAAGATGCCCGCACTACAAAGTTTAAGTAAATTATGGTTATCAAATTTAGCTGCGTAACAGCTTACCAGTCGGATTCCTGTATTTAATATTTTCAGTAAAATTACTAATAGCTGAATTACTATATTGACAAAAACAAATATAAACAATCTTTTTAGGCTATTCTAAACTAAGTATATTAATTTCTAAGAATACCAATTTTTTGGGCGAGTTTGTTAGAATCGTACATTAGCCCCTGTTATAGTGTTTTGGCGTTAGTTGCCAACAAAGCTATATTGGAATCGTCAGTAACCCAGCCCTAAAGGGATTGGGCTTGCAAGAGTAATCAAGCAAGCCGTACTGACCAGACCACCCTGAGTTTACTCTCATGGTAGCCGTTATTTGAGTCACGACACCCACCGAATGCGTAGCTAGTTCCCTGCTCTGTCGCTTGTGATTAAACAGTTCTAAGGTAACTGGAACAGTGTTGCAAGCTCAAGCAAGCTCTTATAACAGGTCGTTCGCGCAGCGTGCCGTAGGCATCAGCTAACATTACCCCAGAAATGGGAGTTGGTTTCCAGATTCCAATCAAAAATCTGGTTTCAATTTTAATATCCACAGCGGTTAAAACCGCTCGTGTCGTTTCCCTCTCAGGTCTAAAGACGCGCTCGTTTCCCACTTACCGGGTGTTCTTATGAAAATAGATCAATGTTCTTGCTACTAGTAATGGATAAGGGCAATAGGTAATAGATAATATAAGTAGGTGAACACAATAAAACCAAACTGTGTAAAGAAACGTAAGTAATTGGACAAAAATATTTACAGTCATTGCGAGGGAAGGGAAGCAATCACAACCCTTGGAATTGCTTGATTTCACTTCGTTCCATATGGCTAACGCCACGCAACGCTTACGCAATGACATTGTGTAATTAATTCTATCTCACTCAAATCTCTGAAAACTTCTTTACTCTTGCCTATTGCCTATTGCCTATTGCCTATTGCTGTATGTGTTTAATGACCAGTGACCACTGACTAACGACTAATGACTAATGAGTATTTATACTTCTGTACTGAGTGATTTACTAGACTCACTCCCCCATCTACGACCTCAGTTATATTTTAAGGCTTCACTAACTGCGCTCTCCCATGCTATGGAGGATCAGGTTTTAGCCGCTAATTTGGATCGTCCTCTGATTATTGCTAGTTTTCAGAAAGAGCGATTTTACCGTCAAGAAGCCCATCGTTATCAAAAACTAGCAGAAAAAAGTAATCAAATATATGTATTATCCGCACCGGAAACGGAGTTTGCTAATAGCTCAGAATATTATGAAAAGATCGCTTTTGAGCATGATGATGCTTTAGCTCAAGAATGGCATTTGCTAGTAGTTGCTGATAATTATGCTACTTGCTTAATCTGTAGAGAAAGCTTGGGTTCTCTGGCTAAAAATCAACATACCTCAGAGATGCTCCCTAACTTGGATATGGATACAGCGCAAAGATTTGAGGGGATTTGGACATCGGAAAAAGGAGTGTGTTTAAAAGCTGCCCAATTGTTATTAGATAGAATTCAGGCGTATCGTCCAGATTTAGCGGAAAAAGTGGATGAAGTGTCCAGTCGGTTGGGAATTGGGAAATTAACAGGTAGGTCAGTGATCAATTCTTATCATGAGTATGCTTGTGATCTTGATACTGACCCGTTTGTGCAGAGGTTGGTGACATATCTGCAAGCTAGTCAGTATAAGCTGCATAAAGCTTACCGTTCGATTGCGGCTCAAGCTCAGAAAGAACGGCTGGTAAATTCGATTAGTACAGCAATTAGGCGATCGCTTGATCCACGGGAAATTCTCCAAGTGGCAGCGCAAGAGTTAGGACAACATTTAGGAGCCTGTCGTTGTCTAATTTATCGCGCCCAAGCTACAGATGCCAAAGCTACAATTGAACATGAATTTTTGAACTCTAATATCTCATCGGTACTGGGTCAAAGTTGGGAGTTAGAACATAATCCCCTATTTCAGCAGGTGCTACAACAGCTTGAGGGGGTATGTGTGGCTGATACCCTGGGGGACTTTCAAGTCAAGAAATCACCAGCCTTATCCTCCATTGTCAGGCAGTTTGGCGTGCGTTCTTGGTTGATCGAACCCGTATTATATCAAGGGCGACTATTGGGAATTGTGGAGTTACATGATTGCCATTTTCCTCCCCATGAATGGCAACCAGGGGAGTTAGACTTAGTGAAAGCGATCGCCACCCAAATTGGTACAGCCCTGATTCAAGCCGAATCTTTTGCCAATTTAGAAGAACTCAACCAACAACTAGAAGCTTTAGACCGCACTCGGAGTAATTTAATTGCCATTACAGGACACGAACTCCGCACTCCATTATCCACCATTCAAGTTTGTTTAGAAAGCTTGGCTACTGAACCGGATATGCCTTGGGAATTGCAACAAATAATGTTGAGTACAGCCCTTACCGATTCCGAAAGAATGCGGAAACTGGTACAAGACTTTTTAACCCTTTCTAACTTAGAAAGCGGTCGGGTAGAATGGCATCCTGAATCATTAACCATTCAAGAATGTATAGATTTAGCCCTCAGTCGCTTACGGACACGCTCTAGCCAAGAAAAAATACCCAAAATCACAACTCAAATTTCCGACAACCTACCTTTAGTCAGGGCTGACGGTGATTGGTTAGTGGAGGTAATCGCCAAACTTGTAGACAATGCTTGTAAATTTACTCCCTCTTCTGGGCAAATTATTATTAAAGCCATTAGCAATGATCAGGAGATGCTAGAAGTCACCGTAGCGGACACAGGGCGAGGAATCGAACCCAACCGCCTAGAAATCGTTTTTGACCGCTTTTATCAAGAGGAAGGGGCATTGCGCCGAACTACCGGGGGAACTGGCTTGGGTTTAGCCATTTGTCGGCAAATTGTCAATGGCTGGCATGGAAAAATTTGGGCAGATTCCACAGGTAAAGACCAAGGCAGTCAGTTCCATTTTACTATTCCCATTGTGTATGGTAGTCAGGAAATTGACACTCTCCGGTCTAAAGACGCGGAGATTCTATAGAGAGTTTCAGTCTATATCCCTCAGTTATCCCAGTTTCAGGCACTGCCTTAAATATTTGGGTTCTTGCCCTGATTTCGTTGGCCCTGGCGGGCGAAATCATATCTGACAAGCGTAACTTTCCGAGAGTCCCTCGGTAGCTTTTTATGTCTTTAGTGACAATATAGTTGTATCACGAATATGGATTAAAATTTGAAATTATTTCAAATTTTCAAATTAACGTCAAGGCAGGATTTATCGTGCCTCTAGCCTTCATCCCTTGTCTAAAGTCCAAATGTGGCTTCCTGAGTCAGCCACATTTTCAAGGGTTTTCGGCGTTCTTCCTTATAATTGACGACTGACAACCAACCAATCACTAAGGGATCACCAAAAAATAAATTACCCGATTTTGTGGGATGGGCATCCTGCCTGTCCTTGGTAATTAGCGGGCAATTCGTCCCGCACCACAAGAAACTTTTGGGGATTTTTTTAATTGGAAGTCCCTAAAAACTGTTACAGTCTATAACGCGATCGCAACATAAGTCGAGTTCCAATGTTAGTATGCCGTAAAAACCTACAAGACACAGTTTATGGCAACTTTGACTGGAAAAACCCCAATCTTTGGTGGCAGCACTGGCGGGCTACTCACAAAAGCTGATGTAGAAGAAAAGTACGCTATCACCTGGACTAGTCCCAAAGAGCAAGTGTTTGAAATGCCCACTGGTGGCGCTGCTAAAATGGTAAAAGGCGAAAACCTACTTTACATTGCTCGCAAAGAGTACGGTATTGCTTTAGGCGCACAACTTCGCAAATTTAAAATTACCGACTACAAAGTTTACCGCATTCTCCCCGGCGGCGAAACTACCATGATTCACCCTGCTGATGGCGTGTTCCCTGAAAAGGTAAATGCTGGACGTTCTATGGTGCGTCACGTACCCCGCAGAATCGGTCAAAACCCCAACCCTGCACAAATCAAATTCAGCGGTAAAGCTACTCACGATGCTTAATCCTTAGGCAATGGGTGATAGGTAATGGGTAATGGGGAAGAAGAATAAACTTTGCCCCCTTGCCCATGACAAAAAACTCACTTTTAATTTTTAACTGTTAATTTTTATTATGATTTTTCCCGATTTCGACCAGTTTCAGAAACTTGCTGTCCAAGGTAATTTTGTGCCAGTGTATCAGGAATGGGTAGCCGACTTAGATACACCTGTATCCGCTTGGTATAAAGTTTGTGCAGATCAACCTTATAGCTTTTTGCTGGAATCGGTGGAAGGTGGCGAAACCGTAGGCCGTTATAGTTTATTAGGTTGTGATCCTTTATGGATTTTGGAAGCAAGGGGTGATAAAACCACCCAAACCCATCGAAATGGTGATCAACAGGTTTTTACAGGTGATCCGTTTACAGTTTTATCTGAGTGTTTAGCACCATATCACCCAGTAAAATTACCAGAATTACCTTCAGGAATTGGTGGTTTATTTGGGTTTTGGGGTTATGAATTAATAAATTGGATTGAGCCGCGTGTACCAATTCATCCTCAAGATGAACGCAATATCCCTGATGGATTATGGATGCAGGTAGACCAGTTATTGATTTTTGACCAGGTAAAACGGAAAATTTGGGCGATCGCCTACGCAGATTTACGTGATCCAGCCGGGTTAGAGGTAGCATATCAAAAGGCGAGCGATCGCATTCAGGAAATGGTCAGGAAGCTATCTTTGCCCCTATCACCAGAAAACACCAAATTAGCTTGGACAGCCCCTGGAAACAAGCCTAAAGCGGGGATAGAGGACTATACCAGCAACTTTACCCGCCCCGAATTTTGCGCCAGTGTGGAAAAAGCCAAAGCACATATCAAAGCTGGTGATATTTTCCAAGTCGTCATCTCACAACGCTTATCCACAGCATATACAGGTAATCCCTTCGCCCTTTACCGTTCTTTGCGGCAAATCAATCCTTCGCCTTACATGGCTTATTTTAACTTCCAAGACTGGCAAATTATCGGTTCTAGTCCCGAAGTCATGGTCAAAGCCGAATGCAATGATGAAGGGGAAATTATCGCCACAGTCCGTCCCATTGCGGGAACTCGACCAAGAGGGAAAACTACAAAGGAAGATGCAGCTTTAGCCGCTGATTTACTTCAAGACCCCAAAGAAATCGCCGAACACGTCATGTTAGTTGATTTAGGACGCAATGATTTAGGGCGGGTGTGCAGCAGTGGTAGTGTGAAGGTTGATGAATTAATGATCGTTGAGCGCTACTCTCATGTTATGCACATTGTCAGTAATGTGGTGGGTAAGTTAGCACCGGGTAAAACTGCATGGGATTTACTCAAAGCGTGCTTTCCGGCGGGGACTGTCAGCGGTGCGCCTAAAATCAGGGCGATGGAAATTATTAATGAGTTAGAACCCAGCCGTCGAGGTGTCTATTCTGGTGTGTATGGATATTACGATTTTGAAGGACAATTGAATAGTGCGATCGCTATCAGAACTATGGTATTACATAATCAGACGGTGACTGTCCAAGCTGGTGCAGGTTTGGTAGCTGATTCTGACCCAGAAAAGGAATATGAAGAAACTCTGAATAAAGCTAGAGGGTTATTAGAAGCAATTCGTTGTTTACGATAAACTCTACTTTTTAGAAAGAAGGGAAATTAAAATCAATACTGGAGTTAAACTATGATACCAGCTATTAGTAGACCTTCAACACTACTTGGTCGAATTCAAGTTGAAAAAGTAGATAAATTCAATTTATTTAAATTTACTGATGAATTCCAGAAGCGAATGGAAGAACTGTTCATAGTTTAACCAAATATGAAACCCCTCTGGTAAACCTCTCCCCACACCTCTCCTTTTCCCTCCCTTGTAGGGGAGGGAAAAGGAGCAGCTTTTATAATTGGAGAGGCTTTGAACTTGTTATTTGGATGATAAAAAAGTCCAGCTTCTAGCCGTTTTGAGTACAAGTAATTGGACAAAAATATTTACAGTCATTGCGAGGGAAGGGAAGCAATCACAACCATTGAAATTGCTTCATTTCACTTCGTTCCATATGGCTAACGCCACGCAACGCTTAGAGGATGTTTTAAAAGTATTAGATGAAACCGATAATCTCCAAAAACCTAACCCCCCTGCCCCCTTCCCTACGAGGGAAGGGGGTTTTCAAAGCCTCTCCCCGCTTCGGGGAGAGGTTTGGAGAGGGGTTTGTTTATACATTAAAAACTTCTCAAACACCCTCTTACGCAATAACATTGTGTAATTAATTCTGTCTCACTACTTATTGCTATTGAAGCAATTCGTTGTTTAAGGTGATTACAGATGAAGTCTTGCGGACAATTCAAATGTCTGATCAAGAATTAAGGGATTACCAAAAAATAAATTACCCAATTTTGTGGGATGGGCATCCTGCCTGTCCCTGGTAATTAGCGGGCAAGATGCCCGCACCACAAGAAACTTTTGGGGATTTTTTTAATTGGAAGTCCCTTAGTTCTGGAGTTTAGACTAAAAACAGAGATAGTAGTTAAAACTACTGAGAAAAAGTGAGTTAAAAATACTACAGATTATAGAGAATAAAGAATTGGCGAAAAAAAGCGGTCAGTGATGTAAAATTGACCGGGAGATCATACAGCTTGGGCGAGAATAGATGCACCGACGTTAAAGGACAAAACCTATGAGCATCAAGAACAACCAATGTCAGGAACAAAACCCGTAACCTTGGGACAAGGCTACAGCACAATTGCAGTCATCCCAGAGACATCTGGAAGTTGGGCTTTACCGCTATTACATCAACGCATTACCAGTTTTGAGAATCCAATTCAAAAAGCCGCTGCACAGCTAAAGCTGGTGTGCGAAAATCTACCTACACGTCCGATTAGCTTGTGGGATTTGTGAATATGGCTGTGCTAGTTTTATCAATCAAACGAGTGATATCCCCGCAGATAAATTAATGCGGTTACGTCCCAATAGAGTGGTATATGATGCACCACCACCTTATAGCGGCAAAGGTCGTCCCCGTTCTCATGGTGCAAAATTTAAGTTGAATGACTCAAGTACATGGTGGACACCAGATGAAACTGTCGAGGTTAACGACCCACAAATGGAACGATTGTCTATCCGTTTGTGGTGCATTATTGATATCGAAGACTACCACTAACACCACGCAGCAGGGGAAACAGAAATATGAACCAAAAACTAGCACCAGCAAGAGTACCAACCCCAGGCAGAATTTTAAGTCGAGAACTAGAAGCGCGGGGGTGGACACAGAAAGACCTAGCCGAAATCATGGGTCGGCCTGTGCAAACCATCAACGAAATTATTCGCGGTAATAAGCAAATTACTCCAGAAACAGCCCTGGAACTTTCCCAAGCCTTTGGGACATCACCAGAATTTTGGACAAACTTAGAAGCCAAATATCGCTTGCATTTAGCAAGTAAACAAAAAACCGAGCCAGATATAGCCCGTAAAAGCCGTTTATATACCCTTGCTCCCATCCCAGAACTGATTAAAAATAATTGGATTCCTAAAACCAATTCCTTAGATGAATTAGAGCAGCAAGTTTGTAATTTTTTAGGCATATTTTCTTTAAATGAAACCCCCAAATTAGATGTTAACTTTCGTTGCTCACAGCATTTAGAACCAGAAGAAACATCCCAAATAGTTTGGGTAAAACGAGTAGAAAACCTAGCCAAACAGCAAACCATCCCCGCTTTTAACCGTTCTCACCTAGAAGCAGCAATACCCACAATTCTCACCCATGCTGCACAACTAGAAAACATTGTACATATTCCTAAATTACTCACAGATTTAGGCGTACATTTTGTCATTGTCCCCCATCTCAGTAAAACCTATTTAGATGGTGCAGCCTTTTATTTAAACAATAATCCCGTTGTCGCCTTAGAGGGTGTTTGAAAAGTTTTTAATGTATAAACAGACCCCTCTCCAAACCTCTCCCCGAAGCGGGGAGAGGCTTTGAAAACCCCCTTCCCTCGTAGGGAAGGGGGCAGGGGGGTTAGGTTTTTGGAGATTATCGGTTTCATCTAATACTTTTAAAACATCCTCTTAACATTGAGATATGACAGAATTGACTCATTTTGGTTCACACTCCTGCATGAATTAGCGCATATTGTTCTCGGACATCAAGGAGCTTATTTAGATAATTTAGAAGCATTAGCAGAAAATGAAGAAGAACAAGCAGCTAATCAACAAGCAGCCCATTGGTTAATAGAAACTCAAGCCTTAAACAACTTTGTTAGCAAAACTGGAAAATTCTTTTCACGCCGTGCAGTTGAAGAATTTGCCCAAACACAACACCGACATCCAGGTATTATTTTAGGGCGGTTACATCATGAAGAAATAGTTCCGCAAAAAAATCTCAGAGCATTACTTGTAAAAGTAAGTCCCTTGTTAGAACAATGGATTGATAAATAATTGAGAGATATTTGATGTTTTGATTTTTCGGTAGACCTTATGTAAGTTAGATGCTGAAACACCGTAGTCTCGTTCACAGAGGTAGAAATTACGATTAACGTAAAAGCCACAACCTTTGATGTTGTTTGCAAATTTTTAATTCACATAAGGCATTGGGTATAAAATATAAAAGGGTCTTGAGGAGCGTTTTTGAAGTGTTGACCCTTAGCTAAATTGTACCACAAATGTTTCTTGACAGGCAGAGTTTACATATTTACTGATTTTAGCTAATCCGACTTTTTTCTCTAACTACGTTGTAGATTGTTCCTCGACACCATCTTCTCCGTAGTTTCAGTCCATGGTTTCAATCCCTAGTAGGGAGTAAGTGAAATTGCAATTTGTATTTTATCCACCTCGTTTAGTGCATTCTGTTTCAATCCCTAGTAGGGAGTAAGTGAAATTGCAATCGCCGTAAGTTGGTGACAAATTTTGAAATCGACATTAAAGAGTTTCAATCCCTAGTAGGGAGTAAGTGAAATTGCAATAGTAAAGGTGAGGAAAAGGATACATTTAAAAAATTGTTTCAATCCCTAGTAGGGAGTAAGTGAAATTGCAATCTTTATTCTATTGATGATGATAGTGATGATAAGAGTTTCAATCCCTAGTAGGGAGTAAGTGAAATTGCAATTGACGCTTCCCAAAGTTAAAAAACTATATTTTCTCCTGTTTCAATCCCTAGTAGGGAGTAAGTGAAATTGCAATATTGATAAAAGGTGAGCTAACTTATCTCCTTTTGTTTCAATCCCTAGTAGGGAGTAAGTGAAATTGCAATAAAAATATCTCTCTCCAGTTTTATTATATCTGTCGTTTCAATCCCTAGTAGGGAGTAAGTGAAATTGCAATGCGACTCTAGGTTTTCTTCCCTTACCTAAGTTTAATTGTTTCAATCCCTAGTAGGGAGTAAGTGAAATTGCAATTATTGCCTTCCGGCAGACGGGATGTAAATAGTCTGGGGTTTCAATCCCTAGTAGGGAGTAAGTGAAATTGCAATACGGTCTAAAAGTGATTGTTAGTTTACGCAAAGTTGTTTCAATCCCTAGTAGGGAGTAAGTGAAATTGCAATATTACTTCTTTCAGATTGGACAAACTTAGGACTATTCAGTTTCAATCCCTAGTAGGGAGTAAGTGAAATTGCAATTAATTTATAAACTTTAATTATTAATAGTATGCCCGTTTCAATCCCTAGTAGGGAGTAAGTGAAATTGCAATTTATGCTATCTTTTTCAGGGTCAATGTTTCGTTCTAATGTTTCAATCCCTAGTAGGGAGTAAGTGAAATTGCAATCGCGGGGTGCTGAAAGCCTATATATATGTAGTTTTCAAGGTTCAGTTGCGCGGATGCTCTTATGATAATCCATTTCAAGAAAAGTGTCAAGGAGTAAAATAGCTGAAACTCTTGCTGTGCAAGGTGCGCGGATGGGTGAACTCCATGAACTGTATGAAAAGCTTGTGTAGACATGATTTCAGGCATTTTTTGAGAAATTGAATTTTTTACACCCACCCCCTCGCGCATTAAGCGAAGAAAATCGTCTGATCGCTTCTCTCAATAATTTGGCAGGGGCGATGTCTACGAAGGGAGAAGCGAACTGCTTGCAGCAGCGAATAGCGATCGCCTGGGTTTTCCTCAAGAATTGTGGGCGATCGCTAGGAATCATATTTTGTTAGAGTTGTGTAAATATTACAATTTCATTGCTCATATTTTTATTGAATCTTTATAGAAGATGAAAGTGTTCAAAAGCTTCTCTAATTAATGGCAATCTATCTAGAGGACAAGGATAAACTCTTGGTTTTCCTTTAGAACTGCGTTGAGATGCTTTAAGTGGAAGTCCTAACTGTTCTTTGGCATGAGCAATCCAACAGGTTTTAACTGTGACCTGATATTTAGTTTTGATGTAATCCTGGAGTTGCTTGTAAGTAGTCATACTTGAGAATTGATATCACCTAATTTGTAAGTCTGTGTCTGCATAGTAAATACTCCGTTATTTTTTGACATTTCTTCTCATATATAAACAGCGATCGCTTGTTTTCCTTAATAATTTGGGATTATTTTGAAATAACCAATATGCCATTACTTTTTTTCCTTGAGAAGTTGGTGGGGGGCGGGGGCGATGCCTATGGCGAGGGGGCGATCGCTGATGGTGATTGACCTGGTGCTAACTATTTCCAAGAGTAAATACCACCCCGACGTAAAAAAGCATCTGTGTTCCAACCAACTTGAGTGAAGGCAGCATTTACACCCACTTCTAAAATTGGTGAACTGTATGAATGCCCCTTCTTGGTTTTGGTAATGTTGTAAAACTGCCCTTGTGGATTAACCATGATGTAGGAATCTTTCATCAAGTCATTTGATTCTGGAATAACTTGAAATCCTTCATTTATCAGAGGTTGGTGTCGTTCAACAAATTCTTGAAACTGTTGTGGTGATATCAGCAGTTCCTCAACGCTACCATCATTTTGACCCTGTACTGGTAACACTTGAAAGATTTTCCATCGTTCTGGACGCACCCGCCTGACAAAATCTGACATATTTTCTTGAAAATTTAAGCCTGTAACTACTGTATTAAGTTTAATGCGGATACCATATTGATGTAACTTATCAAATAAAGCAATTGATTGTATTACATGATTACCATTCCCCCGTCCTAAATCCTTTTGGACTGCTTCTGAAGCAGAATCTACCGACAATGCAACCCAATCAATTTCATGAGCGTGTTTTTCTAGCAATTCAGTCATTCTCGCACCATTACTCACAAGACTGGTTATAAATCCCAAACGATGCGATTCAGCTACAAGTTCGCCAATGTTAGGGTGTAGTGTTGGTTCTCCCCCAGCAAAGTTAAGTTTCTCTGCTCCTGCCTCACGTAATAAGAAAAGAAGATGTTTAGCATCATTTAAAGTTAAAGCTCCTTCGATATCAGGAAAAGTAGCAAAACAAAATCGGCAATGATAATTGCATGGTTTCCACAGATGAAAATTTACAGAAATTGGTTTCATGATAATTATTTTTGATAAATCAAAATTTGAAGTTAGCTAATTTACATCAAAATTTATAGACTTTATTATCGGTATACTTTCGCTAATTTTGTATAGTTCGCAGCACAAATTAGAATATGCTTGCTCAGGATTTGAATTAGTTGTATCAATTTGTATGATTGGTATATTAACTAATGCAAATATACGTTTGTATGATTCATCAAGATTATATTCAAGAGAAACTTTATCGCCATACCATTGCATAGGAACTTTCTCACTTCGTTGGATAATACGCTGGTTAATTGTTGACTGGGATGCTGTTACATAAACAATGACATCAGGGAGTAAAAATTCTTGTTCTGATTGCAGGATATGTAGATAAGAAGACAAGTCCTGTTTCATCAACAGACTATGATAAGCAAGAGTAGAAAACACATATCTATCAGCCACAACTCCTAAATTATTCAATTTTATTCTGTATTCATAACTACGTAAAATGTTACACAAACTATAAAAATGGAATGTGCTAATTGGGGAATTAGTTGCGGCTATTTGCTTCTGTAAAGAAATTAATTCAGGTGGTATGCTACCGTAATAATTAAAATTTTGCTGCTTTGCAAATAGTTCTGCTAAGGTGGTTTTACCAGCCCCGTCTAATCCTTCAAATGCTAAAAAAGGAAACTTTTTCATTAGTTACAATTATCTCAATAAAAATATAGGACTTCAGGTTGATTACTGAAAAGCTTTTTACTTTGCTATTGCGTTCTCCTAAGAATGAAGTGAGCAATGCTTATGGAGATTCCTACGGAGTGCTTCGCTATCGCAAATTAGTCTTCACTTTCTAATTGTGGTGGGGAGTTCAAAGCATTTTCCATCAAGTCAACAACAGAGTTTTTAGTGTCATATAAAATCACCAAATGCTCCCTTGCCCTAGTCATAGCCGTGTAAATCCCGGCTTTTTCTTGGAAATCTGCATCGGGATCATGGGGGAATTCATTAGCCATGTCTAAACCAGCAACAATAACCGCATCAAATTCAACACCTTTGAGGGCATTCCAAGAGTCAACAATTACAAAGGGTCTATCTACCACATTCATGTTTCTATCTGTAGAACCTCTGGGGGCGTGATGTTGAATATTCAGTTTTAACAATTCTGCACTAATTAAATTTTTGAGTTGCCAATTTTGTGGATGTACTAAAACACCAATGGAAGATTCTTTATAACTTGATAATGCTAATTTAACTTGTTGGGCAATTGTTGAAGACATTTCATGATTGGAAACTTGTAATAGTAAAGGTTGAATATTTGAACTTCTGGATTTTTTGGTTTTCGGTTCAATAATATCCCCAATTCTACCTCCAGCTTGTTCTTTTTTGGACACTTTTATGTTAGCATCAGACAATGATGTAAGTATAAAATGCCAAGCCAATTCAAGAATTTCTGGGGAGTTTCTATAATTAACATCGAAGATTTGAGAACGACCTACAACATCAATTCCCAGTTTACGCCATGACCAATTTTGTTTTCTTCTATGAGACTGACCATAAACAGACTGAGTGTTATCATAAACAAAAAAGAGAGAGTTGGTATCGTTATCTAATACTTCTAAAATAGCCCTAAACCACTCATCATAAAAATCTTGGGCTTCATCTATTAAAATGGCTTGGTATTGTAAATGTGATTTTTGAGCTAAATCTATAATTTGCAGTCTTAGTGTATCATTCCTATCAAACTTATAATCATAATTTAGTTTATTATAAGCCCAACTATGAAATGTATTACAGGTAACTTGTTTTTGGATACCTTTTTCTGCTAGTTTTGAGGTAAGCCAACCATTCATGAAACGATTGTAACTAAGAATCAAAATATCATCATATTCATCAATAATTTTCTCAACTCTGTTTCTCAATACTAAGGATTTACCAGAACCAGCAATACCCCGAACAAGTCCATGTCCTTTGGTATTCATATTTTTGACTTTGGTTTGCTCTTTGTCTAAATCTTCTCTGATTAACCTTTGATTAATAGTCTGTTGAAAATCTATCCATTGACCCATGTTCTTAGTCCAGTGTGTATAACATTAATAACAGTATTTTATTACCACTTAACATTACTTAATTGTTATGTTCTAGATAATTACTGATTTCAAAAGTCAGCTTTTTACATTATACAAATCACTGGAAGATACCTCTTCCAATTGGTTAGTTTCAGTCCCCTTACGGGGATTAGATATGCGGAAACTACTATCATCTATCAGTTCAGTTAATGGCGTAGCAATATTAGGTTTCAGTCCCCTTGCGGGGATTAGATATGCGGAAACTCTTCACCGGAAGTTGTACGGAATGATGATTAAACTGGTTTCAGTCCCCTTGCGGGGATTAGATATGCGGAAACAATAAATTCCTTAGAGGATTTAGATATATCTGGCAAGTTTCAGTCCCCTTGCGGGGATTAGATATGCGGAAACTATCCATGCCCAACTTCACCCTATGCGATCTTTGATGTTTCAGTCCCCTTGCGGGGATTAGATATGCGGAAACAACCAAATCAGAGACTTATTTGTAGCAGCCATTGGTTTCAGTCCCCTTGCGGGGATTAGATATGCGGAAACATAAAACTGTCAACAGATGTACAAGAAAATATTAAGTTTCAGTCCCCTTGCGGGGATTAGATATGCGGAAACAACTCAATAGTCTGTACTTTGCAAGGAGTAAGGTTAAGGTTTCAGTCCCCTTGCGGGGATTAGATATGCGGAAACGAATATCCGCAAAACGTCAAACATTATCAAGTAGTAACGTTTCAGTCCCCTTGCGGGGATTAGATATGCGGAAACCACAAAAATGAGTACGGTTATGAGCATGAAGGATCTGTTTCAGTCCCCTTGCGGGGATTAGATATGCGGAAACTTTAGAGATATGTTTCCTAACGCCAAGGTGCTATGCGCGTTTCAGTCCCCTTGCGGGGATTAGATATGCGGAAACACCAAGAAATACATTGACATCTTTGTAGAAGATATGTTTCAGTCCCCTTGCGGGGATTAGATATGCGGAAACTACCCCATTCTTCTTTTTGGTGAAAACCATTCGCCAGTTTCAGTCCCCTTGCGGGGATTAGATATGCGGAAACCATGACAGAATTATTTAAGCGGTATTCCGCTATTGTTTCAGTCCCCTTGCGGGGATTAGATATGCGGAAACAGGTATTCTATCTATGTCTAAAGAACAAGATAAAACGTTTCAGTCCCCTTGCGGGGATTAGATATGCGGAAACTCAGTGAATACTTTACCCACCTTAAATGTGGAGAACTGTTTCAGTCCCCTTGCGGGGATTAGATATGCGGAAACAGGGGCTTCTGAGTTGGATTTAACACAGTTAAGGTTTTGTTTCAGTCCCCTTGCGGGGATTAGATATGCGGAAACTCTGTATATCCATTTAGTAAAGCCCATTCTTTAAAGTTTCAGTCCCCTTGCGGGGATTAGATATGCGGAAACAGAACTACTTGACGGTTGCTGTCCGGGTTGTAATGGTAGTTTCAGTCCCCTTGCGGGGATTAGATATGCGGAAACACTAAACTTGGTGCGGTGGTAGTTAAACCATTTAAGTTGTTTCAGTCCCCTTGCGGGGATTAGATATGCGGAAACCTAACAGTGAAACAGGAACTATACGCGCTAGGAGCTTTGGTTTCAGTCCCCTTGCGGGGATTAGATATGCGGAAACCCTGAGTAACCCGACAATCAACCCTAAAACCTTTTCTTGTTTCAGTCCCCTTGCGGGGATTAGATATGCGGAAACCTAAGACAGCTTCTAGTAACCATTTAACATAGTCAGGTTTCAGTCCCCTTGCGGGGATTAGATATGCGGAAACTTTATCCTCTGAGCAAGTCGTTGAATATGTAGATGGCGTTTCAGTCCCCTTGCGGGGATTAGATATGCGGAAACACCCAGGCAAAATACAATGAGTGCATTGATTAATGTGTTTCAGTCCCCTTGCGGGGATTAGATATGCGGAAACCTTATCAACTCGGTCGTAAAACTACTGTTTATAAAAGTTTCAGTCCCCTTGCGGGGATTAGATATGCGGAAACCCCCAAAAACCCTTGCACACCCTGACCGATATTTCCGTTTCAGTCCCCTTGCGGGGATTAGATATGCGGAAACTTGAGACTTTCCCCTATTGGCAGATTGACCGTCAAGTTTCAGTCCCCTTGCGGGGATTAGATATGCGGAAACAAAAGATTCTTTATTGGCGATCGCTAAACTAGCACGGTTTCAGTCCCCTTGCGGGGATTAGATATGCGGAAACATTTTTTTTGGGAAATCTCTTGACATATCTATAGTGTTTCAGTCCCCTTGCGGGGATTAGATATGCGGAAACGATAAACCAACATTCTTAATTAGTTCTAGAGTTGCCGTGTTTCAGTCCCCTTGCGGGGATTAGATATGCGGAAACCAACTAACACTCCTCCAACTAACACTCCTCCAACTTCTAGTTTCAGTCCCCTTGCGGGGATTAGATATGCGGAAACTTTCTAATCTGCCTGGGCATTTCTGCATGACCGCAAAGTTTCAGTCCCCTTGCGGGGATTAGATATGCGGAAACAATCCAGAACTTGAAGCAAGCGAATTGAATTATTAAATGTTTCAGTCCCCTTGCGGGGATTAGATATGCGGAAACCCCGCCGTCTGAAACATAAACTGGGGGCGGAATCCAGAGACGATTTTGGCGGACCTTTCAAAAAACCTTATTACAGGCTTCGGGTCAAGCACAAACTGAAACTAATGAAACGCTGAAAGTATTTAGTTGTCAAGGTTCTGGCTGTTTGGCGAATCTCCAGGGTTTTTGACCCCGCTTTAGGTCTGCCAAAAATTTAATCTCACCTATCAATTATATAATGATAGCCTGTTCTTGTCTAGGGATTTCCGAACCATAGGTAATAGTTCTTCTCACACTCCCAGCATCCAACACATACATTCTAAGAGAATCTTCATCAGACTTGATCAGTTTTTCTATCTTGGTTTGCAACTGAGCAAATTGTACAGCAGTCAAAAAGCACTCAAATACACTGTATTGGGTCCACTTACCATAACCACTCAACATTTTATGTAAACGAGTCCGACGTTTATTGGCTGCTTTATTGTCAGGTAAATCATAAATAATCAGATAAAACAGTGTAGTCATCTTAATGATAAAGGTTTGTAGGGAATACCTTCTTGTAAATGACGACTCAGTAACCGTGCTTGTAATTCTATTGCTCGTCTGTAGGTACAACGATAATCAAACAGTGGGTGTTTAAATTCATCATTCATTTTTTTGTCAAAAGCTTGCAAGAATGTTTTTTTTGCATTGTCCTTTAAGCGATAAGCACCCAAACTTTCGTTAAAATCTTCGGGTTTAATTTCGTGTTTATGCAATAATGACAGTACCAAATTATCAGCAATCAAAGCTCGAAATTCTTCCATTAAATCTAACACCATTGCCGGCTGACCATGATGAACTTCGTGGAGATAGCCAATATAAGGATCTAATCCTGCCACATGAACACCAGCCATAACTTGACCTTGCAATAAAGCATAGGCAAAACTGAGTAAGGAATTAACAGGGTCAGTAGGTGGACGGCGATTTCTGCCATTAAAAGTCCATTGTTTACCTATCATTCTTTGCCAACAAGCAAAATATTCCCTAGCTGCTAAACCTTCCACACCACGAACTTGATCTATATTTTGTTGAGTTTTAACTAAAATTTTCCGTTCTTTGAGCAGATTATCCTTTTCATTATGTCGGTACAAGACATTATATTGATTATGGATCTTTGCACTAACAATTGCCTTAACTAATTCCAAACGCCGCACAGGATCATGATAAACTGCATATTGTGCTAATCTCAATTGACCATTCCGAGAAGACTTAGGTAAAGCTGAACCCAAGTATTTACCAAAGGTAGAAAGATAATGCACTGGCATTCCCAATTCTAAAGCATAGACAAAAGCATCGCCGGTGACTTGGGGATTACCCATCAAAATAACTTCGTCTACTGTTTGAGCCGCAACTTTTTGTTTTTTCCAAGAACCGTCTTCTTGTTTCAAAGCTACTTGAAAAGCTTCATAATCTTTGCTTAAAACAGCATCAGGTTGAATGATATAAAGAGTAGGCATAATTTAATATTCTTGACGTTGTAATTGTTTGACTTCAAAAGGTAAACAAATTCCTTGCAGACTACATGATTGACATTTTTTAGGATGGTCAATAGGTGCTGGCATTTTGTTTTGACTTGCAACATGAGCGAGGGCTATAGCTTGTTCTGTCATTTGCCTTAATTGCGGTGTAAATGCCACAGTTTGTCTTCTACGATTGGCATGATAAAATATTTCACCATAGGTAATTGTGCGACCTGTGCGTTCTTCTAAACATAAAGCCGCTGCACAAACTTGAAAATGGTCATTTAGGTGTTGTGCCATCTTGCCTTTTTTGTATTCCACAGGCACAAGTTGACCATCATATTCTTCGACAGCATCAATAATCCCAGAAACTTTGAGGCGTTCTGACCACACCCATTGTTGTTGATGAATTAGGGTTTCTCCTTCTTGAAAAGTCCCTTCTTCGTTAATATTGCGGTGGACATGACGACCTAAAATAATATGTTCATTTTCCGCCATTTCACCTAATATATATTCGAGGTAAAATCGTCGAGGACAATATTCCCAGGCATTGAGATAAGCTAATGGTAAATAATCTTCATTCATTTTATTTGGTAATGGGTAATGGGTAATTTCTCGTTTTCTCATTCCCATACTCTGTATGGGAATGAATTCTAGAAGGCTCTGCCTTCAATAACAGCAGAGGCAGAGCCTCTGTGATAGCATTCCCAGTCAGAGACTGGGAACGAGATATGGGTAATGGGTAATTCTAAATTCTTACTTGTCCCATACCCATAGCTGTTTTCCGTCCGACTCCAGAAAAGACAGCGAAGTTAGCTAAAACAGTGGCAATTCTGGCTTGTTCGGGGTCTGGAAACCGATATTTTACCCAGCCGACCGTACCAATTTCTGCACCAGCTTCCATCTTCAAAGCATGAGTTTTCAGTTCAAAAGCAGAAACTAAACCCTGCCATTCAACTTGAGGAAATTGTAATTCTGTGGGTGCAAATCTATTCCAACGACGGAGTAAACTGTTAAATACTAAATCGGGTAATGGAAAAGGTTGGATATTTTGATTCTGTTTAAAACTGGTGGGAGAGAGAAATTGCAAAGTGATATCACTAGAGACTGATGTATTTGCCAATATGGTGTAATCAGAGGAATCTACTAGAGGATGAGTCCCTGGTAGTGAATAAATACTACGAATTACAAAGGGGCATTTTCCTAAATAAATAGATTTATTGTGGGAAGATTCTATACCCTGTAGCAAAGGTTGAATTAAATTACTATCTAAAAGAGAGATCCGAACAACAAAATCATCACCTAGTTGTATACCTTGTTTGCGACGATAACCAATTAATCCTGATAAACTCAAAGGTGATTCTTGACTATCATGAACTGCCGTTGCTATTTGTGCATCTCCTAAACTTAACCATTGCATAACTTGAGCATGAATCGCTCTACCTAATGTAGTGGGAATAGTGCTTTCACTAGCAGCACCTAATTGAATTACTAAACTTTGTAAAGTCATAATTTTAGGAAGATACAACTGTACTTGCGCCATAAGCTACTCCCACAGGTAAACAAGTTTTATCGGGTAATTCATAATAATCTCCAGTTAGTTGAGCTTGACTAACTAAACTTGCTGGGGGCATAACAATTCGGTTGTAAAGCAATAATTTGGTTGATGAGGACAAATCCAAAGGATTTAAAGGATGCTTGGTAATATATTGTCCTGATTTTTCTTTGATATCTGTAATTTCCCTCTTTTCAATTCTTATTTTAGATGACCATTTACCTAATCTAATCCACCTGGGAATTTTGATAGTTTCATGAGCTATAATATAAGTCTTATAGTGACTACCTACAGCCAATTCTTTAGCCCTTCCATAGTTAACAGGGTAATTGCGTTTTGCTCCTTCACCACCAAATTGTGCAGATTTACCATAATAGGAAACTTGGGCGGCTTTAAAAGTGTTTACTTGATATGACCAAGTAATCGGTAAAGCCGGAAAAACATAAATCCCAGCTTCATTTAGATGTAAAAGATTTTGTTCTTGACTAGAATCTAAATAACTGGGTTTTTGGGCATTTATACCTTTTAGGCGATAAGGTCTAGGAATATACGCAGTTTCAAAAAAGGCAAAACTCAACGCCCAATTGTGCAGATATTTCTCAGTTTCGTAGAGAATACCCATTTCCCGACTTGCAAAAAAAACATTATCATGCAAAGTTAAATCACATTGGTAGAAAATCATATTATTCAAAAGTTGTTAATTTAAAAATTGTAGGTTGGGTTAAGCAAAGCGAAACCCAACATTACCGACAAGCTTGATTTTTTAACTCTATTTACCTTTGCCTTTTTTAGCTACAGCACCGTAAGTTTCAGCATAGGTTTTGGTTTGTTGATATAGCGTTGTTAGGGTATTTTGCAAAGCGGTTTCATTTTGATAAATAGCTAAAGTTTCACCTAATAAATCAGTTAATTGAGAACCCATAATTACTTGAGTTTTCCGTACTGGTTCTTGATTGAGTAAATTAGTTGTCACTTCTGCTGCTTTGGCAATAATATCTACAATTGGTGCATTGATATCTGGTTTCAACGCATCATACAATGCCTGAGTTAAATGTAAATTACTAAAGATTTCACCATCACATAAAACAATACCAATAATATGATTTGACATTGTTCCTGTCCGTGATTCCTGTGCGCCATAACGACGGGTTCGCATTAGATTTCCTAACACATATAGAAAGCCTTCAAATGTAGGGTCACGGAGGGTTTCTACAGTGGGGAATGTGATTTCTGGGAGAACATGGTCTAATTCATTAATTGCACTTCGCATTACCCCTTGTTCACTCATAGTACCCCCTTCAAAAGGAGCATTAAAGGTAAAACTACGGTGAGATTGTTCATAAGAACTCAGCGAAAAAGCGGAATCCGAATAAACTTTAGAACGCTCTGAACCACTATCACCAATAGCAAAACCGTAGATAATACAATCTGGGCATTTTTTGCAGGAGTTTTCACCGTTGTATTCACAGAATTTATCTGTTTCTTTGGAGTTACCACTGGTTAAATTGAGAGAACGTAATAATTCCCTTCCTCCCAATCGTTCTGGTGTAATTTGCTTACGTTTGAACATTACCAAACGACTGATAGGTTCTTTCGCTTCTAAACCAGCTTGAGTTCGCGCAGTATTGAGAACGCCATCAGTTTGAAACACCGGAAAAGATTGACTGTGGCGTAACATGATAAAGTGAATATATTTGCCAGATGCTAACCGGGGAAAAGCAGGATGAAATTCGGATTTTAGTGTGGTTAAGTTCATGTTTTCTATTCCTTATGATTCAGGTTTTTCAGTATTTTTTGATTGCAAAGCTGACCAACGATAGGCAAATTCAACCCCGGATTTAATGCGGTTGCGGTTTTCTTGGAGCAGTGCGCGATCGCCTTTATAAAGTCCCAGAAATAAATCATCAACACAGGTAGTCATGAACTGGTGAATCGCCATTAATTCCTGACTTTTGCGGGTATTAATATCTACAGATTTATCTAGTAAATAGGGACGTTTGTAAGCTTCTTGACGTTCTAAGGCATCATGAAGTTGTCCAGCACCCTGAAGGATGATATCTTCCCGGTGAATATGTTCAGGAACTGTCAGAATTACCTCTAAAGATTTAGAGATAGGTAACAGGATTGCATGACTGGATTCACCTAAATTGACTTGATAAAATTGACGATATTCTGTAACAATGCGCTGGATTAATTTCAATTTGTCTTGCATATTTGTGTCTCCTTTTACCCAGGTTTGGGCATAATTCCAAATTTTTTGTACATCATCTTTTGTTGGTTCTTTTGTAGGGTTACGAAATCCCTCATTAGCAATTGCAAAGATATTTAAAACATCAGTTACTAAATCCCTGACGGTGCCATTCAATGCTTGCCAACGAGCATCGGGTTTTTTACTACGGTTATCCAAATGCAAACTGTAGGCTATTAATAGTCGGTTTAATGCAGGTGATAAATCTTGTATTCTCAGATTTTGAGGTGTACCAAATAACTGCCAAAAACCTGCTGCACCATCTAAAATTGCAGATTCAGAAAACTCTTGATCACTGGCATAAAGTGGATCAGGACTGCTAGTAGCAACGACTTTTACACCCAATAGAAGAGGCAACGCTAAAGTCAAATAAATAGGCTCTACCCAAGCATCGGTAACGGTTTTTCCTCTGGTGGTGGTGTAAGTCATAGCCATAAACGGCAAATCTTTGGTCGAATAATTCCTTGAAAATCTCCCTGCTTCTGATTCTTCTCGCCAAGGTAAATTTTGCAGTCCGTCGTGGTGCATTCCCGCATCTAACCAATGTTTGCGGACTTCCCAAAGATTAACTCGTTTAAATTCTTGGACTAATGCTTTTACAGCCCTAGCAACTTGGGGAGAGTAAACATAAGCTGGGAATATATAAAGAAATACTGGTTGTTGTTCTTCTAGTTTCCCTGGTGGTGCAGCCCAAATAGCTTGACGTAAGAGCATTTCCAATGCCCAAATTTTAGATATACCTCGTTTAATGCGTCCTCCACCCAAAGCATTTTTATTACTATATTGTTGAGGTTTAAACAACACTACAGTATCTAATTGTTCTTCGGCTTGTGATTCACCACTACTCAAAGAACAAATAGGTTGATTGGTGACTTTAGCATTGGAGTATGCAGCTAATTCATTAGCAAACTCACTGGCCTGATGGTTAGGGCAAATTTCTAGGTATTGACCTAAATATTTAATAAAAGCCTCATGGGTAGGATTCGCTGTTTCCTTGAGCAATGCGTTTTCAGTTGCCCAAGTTGCTAGTTTATTACTTAATTCTTGCAGATATTCTCTTATTTGTTGTTCATCTAAAGTTGCATGAGCCGCAATATAATGAGCCGCAACTTGATACCAACCATAGTTTACTCCTCCAGATTGTACCTGTGTTTGTTCTGGGGTGATCTGATTTTGTAATTCTAAGGTTGTCAAAATCCAAATTATATAATCTTGAGAACCTTCAAAAAACTCTCTTTGTGTCAGGATAATTAACTCTGCTAATCGGTCAGCCCGAATATCTGCACCTTTTAATAAAAAAGTTCGTTCTGTATCATTGAGGGTTAATTTTTCTAATCGTTTGGGTGTGGCAGGAACTTTAGCATTGGCAACTTTAACTTGCACGACTTCAGGAAGCAATCGAATCAAATCACCAGAACTGAATAATTCTAAAGTTTGTGGGGCAATTTTTACACCCTTACCATCACGAACAAAACCAACATCACCACTTTGAAAATATGCGGCTAATCCTTTTTGATTATTTTCTTCATCTCCATAAATTAAATTTTCCCAAACGGCTGTTTGAATCTCTGTTAAGTCTGGTATATCTGTATTAGATGGTGCTAAATAAATCACCCCTTGGGCAAAACATAGAATTTCTTCCCAACCTAATTGACGCGCAAAATTAACAACAGCATTATGAATTTGATTGGTAATTAATCCCCGACAATCTCGCAGACGATGATAAACTAACTTTTTGGGGATATTTAACCAATATAAATGATCTCGTAAGCGATCGCCTTTGGTACTGGTAACAATTTCTGCTGGGTCTGATATATGCACTGCAACATCACCAAAAGCGAGTAAATGGCGCAAAACATCATTTAAACGACGGTCATCTATAGTAAATTCTCGTTGGTCATTTTCCCAATTAGAAATTACAGGATTGCTGTCAACACTGAATTGTGTATTTTGGGCTAAAAATGCTATTTCTAATAAATATTTTGGCCATTCTTCCCAAAACTCTTGAAAGTTTAATTTAGTCCCTAAATCTCGACACAAGTTAATAATGTCATCAATTTCGTGAGCTTTTGGTGGTGGTTGTTCCTCTCCCTGACCTCGCACATATTTATTATAATCGTGCAAGGTCAAACCCAAACATAATAACTTTTTTTCAACAGGTTGTAATTGTAAATTTTGAGGTAAATGAACACTTAAATTCCATGCTGTTAACAGTCCATTGAGAACATGAACTAATAAACTTTGGTCAGATTTATTTGCCCAGCGTTTAGCATTTTCTTGGGCGTACTTATCCCCCTGCTTAACTAAATTTTGATAATGTACGATTTCTGAACCACCCATAGCCGGAATGAGTCCAAATTCCCTTTCCATTGCTGGTAATATTGTCTCAATAAATGACCGTAAGATTGGATCTGTATCTTCTAGTAATGTTTCAATCAGTAATGTTTGCAATAGAGTAGGCATAGTTTAAAAAATGTAAGGTTTACTTCTTTCACAAGGTTTGATTTTCCATTTAACGGCTTCTAATAACAAAGCATCTTGATTAAAAGCACAAGCATGAAATTGTCCATCTGCATCTTTGAGTCGGTATAATCCAAAGGTATGACTTAAATAAAGATTCCGAGTAATTTCCCAATGACTATTAGCTTGAGAGCGATTTACTTGTACTAAAAATGCTAATAGTTTTCTATTTTTTAAACAACGACTAACTTCTGTTTGTGGGTGTCCAGTAATACTCAATTTATCAATAAAAGAAAGAGTACATTGTTTGAGTTCGTCATTGAGGCGATCGCATTCCAAACCAACGGGAAATCTGGTATCAGACCAGCGTTGGATTTTGAGGTAAACTTGAATATATTTATCAGGAAATTCTGTGTGGGGATGATTAGCCTGTTTTGCAGCTTTTAAGAAATCATCTCTATCAACTATTTCAACTTCAGCCCAGGGTAACAATTTCAATAAATCATAGGTGTAAAACCGTCCTTGATCCCACACTGCGGCTTGTAAATCAGAACCACCCCTAAATCGTAATAGTTCTTCTTGTACTGCTTTACCAACTCCGGTTTTATCGTTACTAAGAGCATACCAATGTCCACGTTTTTTATCTAGTTGTTCACCGTAAACAAGACGTAAATCTTCAGCTATTTTATCTTGTAATGGTTGCATTACTCCTTGTTTTTTATTACTCATGCTGAATAACATTCCCTGTGCTTGTAATGCCCCCCAATAATTGCGGTATTGTTCAAAATCTTTGGTAGGATTAAACACTTCTTCAATGATTTCTCGGAACTGAAGACGGTCATATTCTGAATTAGTTAATTTTTCCTCTAACCTAGATTTAATCCAAGGAGTACGACTAGATAAAAGCACAAAAGCTTGATAATCAGAAAATCCTGCATGACGACCAAGACGACCTAATCTTTGAATAATGGTGGCTGAATCACTGGCTTCAAAAATTAGTAAATGAATTCTAAAATCAACACCTACATCAACTGCTGAAGTTCCCACAACTAATACAGGTTTATCAGCATCTTTCAAGGCTGTGTGAGTTACAGACCTTTCTTGTCTATCAATACGTCCACTGACTTCACAAACGATAATATCAGGTATTAATTTTTGTAATTCTCTAACTGTTCTACTTACCAAAGCCACAGAGTTAAGAATAATTAAACCCCGTCCTCTACCTTCTATTTGTAGAATATTACGAATATTTGGAGCTTGTTGAGTCAGCCAAGTTAGAGAATCACTATCTTGTTCTAATGGAATAAACTCTAAATTTACTGCTTGACATATTTGACGATAACCAGGAGTAGGTTGACTAAAATAATCCCCAGCTATTTCTTTAACTTTAAATCCAGATTGTTTGAGCTTTTTAATAAAATCTGGTTTGGGAGTTGCAGAAGTAAACAGAAACTTCATCGGTCGTCTTTTAGGACGATTATGACGAATTAATAATAAACTGTTGAGAATAGCTGCTTCCTGATGTACGCCAAAAATATGGAACTCATCAGCTATATATAAATCAAGATTCCTAGCTAAAATAATTGGTAATTCTGCTCGATTATAAGCTGGGTTTTGATAACGAAAATGCGTAACTAAATGAAAAATATCAGGGTTGGTAAGAATCACATATTTTTGTTTAAAGATAAATAGTAATTCTTTAAACTTATTACTCTTTTCTCCTTGTTCAACCAATTGAGCTAACTTTGCACCATAGAGACTATCTACTCCATCAATTCCCTGTGGATTAAACTGCTCAAAATAACCATAAATCTGTCTTTCTTGGTCTGTTACTAACTCAATGGTTGGGTATAGTCCAATTACCCTCAACCAATTATTGAGCAATGATGCTAAATAAGCAGCTAATGATTTACCGTCTCCTGTAGCAGATTTATTAAAGATAATGTTAGCGTCACTGTTGGTAATTGCAGCATAAGTTTCTGCTTGATGGGAAGATAAAGGACAATGATCACCTTCTCCAAAGTTGGGTGCTTGTTGTTTAACCTTGCAGGTTTGGATACATTGCAAAGGACAAGTACCGACCCCCGGATTCAATTTTGAGTATTGGGGAAGTAAAGAAACTTTCACAATAGGGTAATATGTAACTTGGTATTAGTTTATTACTCGCGCAAATAGAGATGTCATCAAAAAATGATAATAACTCTAATCAATTGGGTTTCATGTTGGAGTTATTGAAGCTGCTGGCGGAAAAACCCTGTAAAAAAGCCGAGTTGGAAATCTTGTTGAGCGATCGCGGTTTTGAAGCTGGTGATTTATCACAGAAAATTGCTCGTGCCATTGGTAAACTCCGAGACTGCGGTTTTGAAATTAAGGCTGCACCCAACCGTCCTTATGAGTTAGTGACATCAGTGTTTCCCGTTATCTTATCTGAAGAACAAAGACAAGCATTAGCAATGGCCTCTGAGTTATTGGCGAGTCTGGGTTTTTCTGCGGAAGCTGGGCATATTCACCGCATTGGTAACTTTCAAAAACCTAAGTCCCCTGGACTAAGAACAGACTTTCATCCACCTACAGATTACAGTGAAGATAAAATCAATGAAGTTGTGCGTCAGTTACAGCAAAGATTTCAGCAGAAACGCCGCTTTGTGGTTTGGTATCGCAGCAGAAAAGGTAAAGAAACATTCTGGGATTTAGATAAGTCCGAACTGAGATTACATAACAGTGTTCTCTATTTATTTGCTTTAGTTCCCGACTTTCGTAGTTCTCATCTTGAAACCAGACCCAATGCTGAACAGAACATCACTTTGAGAGTAGACCGCATTACTAGAGTTGGTGGAGTTTCCCAGACTCCCTGGACTTATAGTAAATTTCCTACTTTAGATATTACCTACCGTCTGACAGGAGATTTAGCGAGTTATAGACCCCGCAGACCCCACGAAACAGTTATTTCCTCACTAGAAACTACAGAATATGTTGATATTTTAACTCAGGAAGACTGTATATTTTGGTTTCGTCAAAGAATGCTACAGTACGGTGTTAGTGCTAGGGTTTTAAATCCTGATTGGGTGGCAAAAGGGGTTAAAGATGCTTTAAAAAAAGCCTATGATAATTACTGTGTTGAATAAAAACAAGAGGTTTTCCCTGACCCTGTGGGGGCGCAGAGAAGGATGTCTTGACAGTGAAGGAGTTTAGTAATGGCTTCTCGTTGAAAGTTGCGTGGGGGGAATGTGGTTAGGGTTTGGAAGTGTTTGTTAATTGTCAATTCTGTTAACATATCTGACAATTGGGGTGTTTCTGGGGTGGATGGGAGCGATCGCACTTATTTTTTCGGTTTTGGTTGACTTTATAAATTGTGATAATTAAGTTATAAAAAATTTCAAACATCAGAGGGATTTGGCAAGACTGGACGTTGATCGTACTCGTTATTATTGCGCGGATGTTCTATTTGCATATACCGCACACTACCTTTTGATTTTCCAGGGAAACTCAACATTTCCAATAACATTTTGATGCGGTTCACATCTTCCAGATTTCCATCAGAATTTTCACCTATTTTATTTTCATCCAAAAGATAATTTTTGAATGACTCTACAAAAACTTCTGCTTCAATTTCAGTATCATTGTAATTTCCTGTTTCCCAGTTATTTCCGTTAAATAACTTTTGATAACGTTTTTCTTGACGTTGACTTAGGTATAATTGTTGATTTGTTAGTTTAACCGCTCCCATACCAAAAGGTTTACCCATACCAAGAGAAAAACGATATTCTTGATCGTCCTTGACGTAAATTCGGCTTTCTTTTTCTTTTGCCAAATCTAATATCCACAATAATGCACCTAGTTCTTCATCAGTGAGATTATCAAAATAAATTTTGAAGTGAAAACTAACTTTTGAATTAATAGGTCTAATTTTTGTGTATTGCTTTGGTTTATTGCTTATTTCTTCCTCATTAGATTCTCTAATTGAACTACTGCTAACATCTTTTTGATGCCAATATAATTTATATCCACGAATTACTGTATCTTGATTAGGAACACTACCATAGTGATTGAGATTTTCCCGTTTACCATCAATGTCAGTTTGTACTAAATAATGCTGAAACGTAGTAGGTTTGGGAGTAGCTAAAATTGGAGGAGTAATTCTTGCATTAGGGTTTTGCTGACACCAAATCTCATCTTCTGAAATTGCATCATCGACGATAGCATCAGTAATAAATATTCTTCCGGCGCGAGCTTGATCCTGTGATTTTTTATTTACCCATCCAAATATTGCTTCAGTCATGTCAATATCTGAGTTTTCAGCACTCTTTAATCTTGAAGGAATAAAATCTGTAACTGAAGCAGCACGTCCATTATTACTAGGAGGAGTATAAGGTACACGGAAGTTAGGACTATGACCAAATAGAGTTACTTTTTCATTTTGTCTAGGTTCTATGAAGAAAACAGGATAATCATTTTTTAAGATACCGCTATTTTCATCAAAATATTTTTTCTGAAATTCCGTTAATCCAGCAAGATAATCCTCTACTGCACCATGATCAATTTCAATATAGTCATTTGTTTTTCCTCCTATTAAACAATGATATTGACGTGGAGATTTATCACCCTTATTTCCTTCTATCATATTACCACTTGTAACTAAATATCCTCTGTATTTATGATTAGGGTTATCTTTGCTAATCTGTTTAGCAAGGTAGCGAGTTTTATAGTGAGTAATTTCATCAAATTTTACTTCTAAATACTGAGGTTTATAATCAGTTTTATTTAGTTTTATTAACTCAATATCATCAGGTATTAATGATTCTTTAATCCATATAAATGGGTGTTTTTCAATATCTTGAGCAATATAAATTCGCCAACTACCCTCCTTTTGCTGTTGCAAATATCCAGCTTTTACTTGATTTTTTTCTTGGTCAAGTAATTTTTTATTATATTCTTCAGTTAGAGGATCAAGTTTGGGTGCTGCAACAGCACGAAAAAATAATTTTTGATTTCCTGAAACTTGATGAAATTTACTATAAGTAACAATTTCCATAATTGTCCTTAGCATACCTCTAATACTACTACCAGGAATAATTGGACGGTTATTAGCTGGGTTATTAAAAAAATCAGTCCAGCGTTTTTGTTCTTCTGATGTTACCTGCTCCAGTTCTTGATGATTACAACTTAAATCACCAAAGTTTTTAAAATCATCTGGAATTAATCCGCTACGAATATATAATGGAGTTTCTGTAACTAAAGTACATTCAATATAGCCTGTATATCGCTCTTTATCATAACAATTGCTATTTGGTAATTTTTGTGCTGTGACTAATTTATTTTCACTAGGTAGTTCTACAAAATTATAAGGGGCAAAAGCACGATTATTTTTAGATTTTGGTGTAATATGTTTAGGGTTCATTTTTAAATCTCCTTATTTGTTAAATCAACCAAACGACTTAGATAAATCCGAGCAACACCCGAATTATCATAATCAATGTAATGACGAACTATTAATCTAACTTTATTTTTTAGTTCACCCTTTTTTCCTAATTCAATATCTGTAAAAGGCAGAGCGTGTTTTAGTCCCTGTAAATTATCCCATAATAAAGTAAACCCATTTTCATGATGCTTCCCGTGTGTTCCCCAAAGAATTTGACTTTCAGTAATATAATCATCCTCTATTAAATGTTCATCTTGAATTAAACGTGCTTTAAAACCTCCATCGGTTTTCCAAATCATTACTTCTGAGTCATCCCCAAAAATACGACATTGTTGTAAAGTTTCCTCTCTTAAAAATGGAAAATCGCATTCAGGAAATAATTTAACTGGTTCAGTAGTGGTAATCAATTTACCATCTTGATCTTGGAATTTACCCCAAATTACCCCATCATTAGCGTGAGCTAAAAGGTATGTTAATTGATTAACTTTGGTTTGTTCTTCTATCCATATTTTCAAGTCAACATTATCTGGTATCTCTAAATGTTCACATTTTGGTTTATTCATTTGTTAACTTCCTCATTTAACGCGGAAACAAATTTTTCTAAAGATTCAGCATCACTTACAACTAAATTTTCTGAAGATTGTACAATAGTAAATGTTGTATTTTGTTGTTCTCTTTGTAAGGTAATAGTTAAATATTTTCCTTGTAATCTACCTCTACCAATACTGCTTGTACCTCCCACTGGTAAATCACCAGTCCATAAATCTTTTAGTAATAACAGCAGTAACCCAATTTCATTATCTTCTGGATTACGTAATTCAAGGTTTAATTTTAAATGTGTTTCACTATTAGGAAATATAGGCTGTTCATTGAATAATGCACCATGTAAAGTACCACCAGTAAAACGGTCAATAGCTATACGATTTTGTACTAAATCTGTGGTATTTTCAATCACACTTTCATGAACGATTAAACGACTAGCTTTTGCTTCTGAAGTTTTATTTTTAGATAAATCTGAACCAAATATATCTTCAATAATACTGGTATTTTTACCAATTGTATTAATGATACGTTCTGCACGATGACGTAAAACTCCAGCTAAAGATGTACCAGATAAAACAGGTTTTAATTCTCCATTACGTCGTGATTTTAAATGCACTACATCGGGTGCTTTATCACTGGATGCTTGACCAGAACGAATTAATAAAGGACTAGCAAGGGTAAATGTAGCATCAATTTTACAGAACTCACGCTGATCTTCCCATTCTTCTGGAAACTCAAGTTCTGCTTCTTTCATTGCTTCCACAATTGAAGCATTAACAGCAGGTAATTTAGTACATGGTGTGTCCGTTGACCATGAATAGTCCAGAGTTAACCAAGCTATGCGATCGCTTGCGTCTCTTAAATCAAATTGCCATACTTGCCACTCCTTGACATGACAGCGACCAAAACCACGATGTTTTTTGATTCCTAAACTAATTTCACCCTGTTTTAAACCTTGGAGTGCGATCGCTAATCCTTTTAGTAAGCTAGGTTCATCAGATTCTTTTTCTATTAACAACTCAAAAGATAAAGGAAATTCTGTACCAGCTTGCAATATCTCAAAGTCATATTTAGCCTTATCTATTGCTGTGCAAGTAATACTATTAATTTTTACACCATCTCGTAATTCAGATTGAATCCTAGAATTACTAACAGCATCATCAATTATTAATAGGCTTTGATTATCTTGTGATTTTATTTTTATTTTTTCTTGTTCATTGAGAATATTCACTTCATTTGGATAAACAAACAAATCACCAAATAATTTGGATACTAAATCATGACGATTCTCTTTTAAGTAATATCCTTGATCGTGTTCACGTAAATAGTTTCGTAATGCTCCACCTACTGATGAACCTGTTAATAAAGCATGGTTACTGATAGTATCTCTTAATAAAGGTACATCAACTAGACTTTCAGCATCGCCACTTCCTAAAGAAGTTGGAGTATCTAAAAATAAATTCCCCCTTACAATAATACGTCTGATAATATTCCGATTGGAACTATGACGGTTTTCAATCATTATTTTTTCTCCTTCATTGTCTTTTTCACAACTGCTATAATTAATTGGAGAGAATATTCTAGAGTGATATAAGTATCAATATCCTTATCTTCACCTGCAATAATAACCTTTGGTTGACCATTAACTGTTAAATGTTTTGTTTCTGGATTACTACGCCAAGCATTTTTCAACCAAGAATCTTCTACATTAAGATATTGCTTAATATTTTCATTTAACTTACTACGCTCAAATTGTTTACGAGCATTAGAAGGTAAGTTATGTAGTAAGTTGTTAATTGGTTGAACTAACTCCGTAATACTCTTACGTTCATTTTCATATTTAGTCTGTTCAGATTCTACTTCATATAAAACCTGTCTTGCTACAAGCATTAACCTTGATAATTGACTATTTGAAATCTCCTCTGGATTACTCAAGCTGATTTTACTAACTTGTTGTATGATCAAATCATCAAGTTTTTTTCGTACTATTCGATTAGCTATACCTACTGCTATTTTAGAAGATTCTGGCTTTAGTGCTTCTTTTACTTGAGTTATTCTTTGAATTTTAGGTTCTGGTTTAAATAATTTGGTCTGATATTCATTCTTTTCTTGATCTAGCCAATTAAATACTAATCTACCAAAACCGTCTACTCTCCTTTCACCAATTCCTTTCTCCTCAATTTTATTAGCATTATCTAAAAACTCCTGAAACTTTTCTGAACTAATATCAATTTTTTCAAATACAAATACACTTCCTGCTACTAAAGCTGGTGTTTGTGGTAATGGTAATCCCCATTTACGGTTAAACCCACCCACAATGATACCACTAGCATAAATTCCATTGTTTTGAAATTTAAGTTCCTCTTTTAGTAATTCTGAAAGTATTTGACGCAATGTTTCTGGATTGCTCACAATTTGTCCGTATTCATCATATATAATTGTGTCACTTAGGAGTGTAATAGTTAGATTTTCATTTTTTTCTATACGTTTTTTTGAAGCACTTTCTACTTCATACCATTCATGATCATTATTTAATAATTCTATTTTGGCATGACCATATCCTGCACTTTGAGAACCACCTAGCCAAACATCTTTTTGCTGCAATAACAATTCAATTACAGCCTGATCTTCTTGAGTTTTACATAAAACAACTCCTTGAAAAGTTTGACCTGCATCTATAGCATCATAACTAAAGATTGCGCCACTACCCTCAATACCTCTGCCACGCTTGCGATCGCGTTTATTATGAATATTAATTCTGCGTTTAACGTTGTAAAGCAATACTTCATCATCATCTACTAAACAAAAGTTTTCTTCTAGTAATTTCGGAGATAAATTTTCTTCTTCATCATTCGTTAATTCCTTTTGTTCATCTGAAGGAATTTTACTGAAATCATAGACAGTTTCTTCATGGTCTTCCGAAAATTTTACTCCCTTATCCTTATACCAAGAACGTGGTGTGGGTAAAGTACGCTTATTATCTATGAATGGGTAAGCATTTAAGTAACAAGTAGTTGTAGCATCAAAAAACAATCTTTTTACATTTGGAAGTTGCTGAATATCTAAAATATCATCATTTGCTTTAATTCTATTTTTTTGCAAATAAAGACCAATTAGAAAACCTCTAATCATACTACCAGGAATATAAGGATGAGATACATCACTATTAGGATCACCTTGAAGTGATGTAGCCAGAATTGGTTGCTGAGTATGTAGTAAAAAAGTAACTGCTTTCATTTATTTCTCCCAAATCTTTGAATATAATTCATATTTTTAGTAATCTCTAGTGTAGAGTCATATAGACTGCATTTTACATGACCTTTACCCCGATTACGACCACTGCCAATTCTTCTTAGTGCCAATGTACCCACAGTCAAAAGTGCTAACATATCCTGATCATTCTCCGAATTTTCATCTAATTCAGTTTCAAATAATATGTTGGATTCAAAAATCAATTCTCGCAAAATAACCCGTGCTGAACGTAAACTATGATCAGCCGATATGCCTGTTTCTGTATTAATAGCAGTCTGACGACGAATAGTTGTCAAAGATTCTAGAATATCTGTAGATGTGAGTTTAGGTTTGTATTTCTTATCATTTTGTTTTTTCTTTTCTTCTGAATCTATTTGTGCAGCAATTTCTGTTCTTAAATCATTAGGTAAACAAGCATCTCCCAGATGAATTTTTCCCTGAGTATTAAGGGTACTACCTGGGATACCAAATAATTCATTACTGATTTTTTGCCAGTGTTGATGCTGGCTATCATCCGGTAAAACAGCCACTAAATTATCACATTCTTCACTAAGTAAACCTTTGAGAGTACGCCCTCGCAAGTATGGAAAACCATAGCGGTCATGTTCTACTTCCTGATCAACTAAACCTGCGACTCCATCCCCTCTACCAAAAGTAGTATCACTTAAAAGTGTAATTATTATTGTATAGTTACTCATCTGCTTCTTCTTCTAAAGAGATATAAAAATCCATTGCTTCAATTGCATCAAAATAGCCACATCTATCGTCTAACCAACCTTCTTTTGATAACGGAGAATCTGCTTTGGGAAAAGTTGGTAAGTTCTTATTATAAACCTGTATAAATTGCTTTGTTGCTTTTTTTCCTTGTCGTAATACTTCCCGTAAAGCCATTACTTTATTACGAGCGTCTTTCCAATCTGGATGTGTATTGAAATCATTAACTATTTTTGAAAAATCAGCCCAAGTACGCCATTCATCTGAATAAGGATGAGAACGCAAAGGCCGCATAGTCAAACAAGCAAATTTATCCCATTCAGGAATTTGTACACGATACTCACGCTCTCGAATTTCACCAATATTCCCTAATAAACTGCTAGATGCAATATGCCAATCTAATGCAGAAAATATAGGCTGTTGTCCAGAATAGTTATGAGTTTCTTCCCTAACAAATTTTTTAGCATTGCTGCACAAAGATTCACTCAAATCATAAGCCTTTGAAAAAGGATAGTGAGTTTTAACAATAGCAATCCCGGCACAGGCTGTTACTTTTTCTTTACCATTTTTACTAGGTAAATCTTGAGTAAATTCTTCAAACTTTTCCAAAAATTTTACTGCTAGAGACAAACCTAATCGCCCATCACATACAAAAGTTACATCATCACCACCATATACAATAGGTCGGAAAGGTAAATAGTTATTTTTAATTTTAAACTTGCCTTCGTTAATTAGATTGATCACCGCCTGACTAACAGCTTCTAATGCGTTTTGACTAGCTTTACTAACTCCCCAAGAAAGCTCACGCATAGCAATAATAAAGTTTGGGTTATCAGATTGAATTTCAGCATAGTTTTCAAAACGTTTACCCATCTGATTACCGTCAATATGAACCACAGCCATATAGCTGCTTTCATTTTCTGAACGTCCTAAATCATCAACATCATAAGGAATATCATATTGTTCGTTTCTCTTTCTAATTTTGTTCTCATCAAAGAGAATTTTTTTGAGATAATTATTAGCATTAGGATCAGCTATATCAAGTTTGCTGATAGCCTCTCTAGATAATGTTCTGGTAATACTATCAACTTCTCTGGTTTCTACTCCAACTAATCCAGTAGATACACAAGCTGCTGTTACACTTAAACCCAATAGAGGATTTGATGATCTCGGTTTTCTTTTTTGGATATCTAATTTACCTTTTATCAGATCATATTTAATAACATCTCTTAACAGTTTTTTACCGTTCCATTCAAATGGTTGATGGGCAATTACAACATTCAAACCAGGAGCTTCTACTAAAATCTTTTTAGTTAAAAGTTTAGTAAATTGTTTAGCATAATTTTCTTCTGTATCTTTAAACAGTAAAAACGTATTTCCTCCACCAAAGTATATTAATTCAGCGATAATTTCAGAATCTTGATTAATACGTGGTTCTAATTGATTAGAAGCAACATCAGGAATGTGAACATTTCCTAACTTCCTCAAACAATCATTGATCCAATTATGTTCTGTAATCCAATCACCTGTTGCTAATTTAACTAGATACGAAGCACCCACATTTTCTTTTAATCTGTTACTACCAAAAATGTATTTCTGGATACCAGTAGTATCAATTACAGTGACAATATATTTATTCATTATGCGTCTACCTCTTCTATCCAGGTTTGCAGTTTTTCAGATAATTCTCCAAGGTCTGTAAATCCAAAGACCTTAACTCTTGAATCATTAGTTCTGGCTAAAAAATCATGCATAATTTTTTCGATTTTTTTCGTATCTTGAACACAACATACTAATGCAACCCTAGCTTCATCTCCTCCCATCTGTCGCGCTCGACGATAAGCTTCAAAAAGTTTTAATTTACACAATCCTGGAGAATCATCAGTTGTACACGAGATGGCAAATAGTTGGTATCCCCTTAAAAAAGCTATATCAAATTCAAATTCAGCAATGTTAGCTTTAGGAGGAAAATTAAATGACATTCCTATTTCATCAATTAAACAATCTGATTTAATATTATTTAATTGATCTAAGACATATTCTTCTAGCCAAATCCCCTCAAGCCATTTACAAATTTTTTCTGGATTTTTGTCATTATCTTTCTTTCTTGAGGTAGTTTTAGTTAGTAATTCAGCATCTTCTATTTGTTGAATAGATATTTTTCCATTTTTTAGCATTCCATAATTAGACAAAGCATCTATTATTTTTGGTGGTAGTTGTGTTGTGTCTAATTCTACAAATCTAAGCTCTTGATGCCTTTTCCAGTTTCCCAGTCTACAAATTATCTCCAGTTCATTGTTTTCATTTTTAAACCTTTCTATTTCTATTCTCTCTTTAGCTTCAAAGCATAGAACTGTGCGAATCCAAGTTTTCCAATCTTCATAATAAGTGAATATATTTTCTACTAATTTAGGAAGTAAAACATCAGTTTTATAAGGTAGTTCATCTGGTAGTTTATCTTTTTTTTGAGATAGAGAAAGACTATGTAATCTAAATAGCTTTTCTAGTGATAAGTCAAGAGATGCTTTTGGTATATCATCAGGAATAGGATGATCTTTTTCTTGATCAATCAACATTTTTAAACTACTAGAATCTAGGTAGCTAAAGAAAGGAGGCGGAACTAGCTTGATATTTGGATCTTCCTTGTCAGGATGTAGTAGTGCTTGATAAGCATGAACAGCCATTGCTTTTGTACCACCAGTATAGTTAAGTCCAAATTGCTTCTTATCTGGATAATTTGACTGAATTTCTTTTATTTTTCCCCTAATCCTATCCTTAATTTCATAACCATTTGATTCATTATTATCTAAGCGCACTAATTCTTTATCACTTATACCTAATTCTTCTTGTAGGCGTTCAGCAGAATTTTTTGTATGTTCAGTAAAAACAAGATAAGCTTTCCCACCTTCCTCTAACAAAGTCTTTGCTGCCACATAATTAGGTAAAGGATTTTCACCTATTAGTAAAAACAAATGATCAACTTTAAAGTTATCTAACTGTGATTCACTCATTTTAATTAGCTCCAAATTTACGTTAAATATCAAAAGAGCGATCGCCCCCTATCCCCCACTCAACCCCACCAAAACCCCAGCCAAAGCCCGAATCATCGGACGAACAGAAACATCCTCCCCACGTTTTAAGCGATGCACATTTCCTCTAAGAATCGGCGTTTCCTGGGAAATCACATCTTCCACACCGTCATAATCACTATAAATAATCGCCACCACCGACAAACCCAGCGATTTACATAACTCTTCCCAAGGTGCAATCTCAGTTTCATCCTTCACCAAAATCACCGCATGAGTCGCTTCCCCCATAATCAACCGGTTAGCATTGGAAATTTTACCACCGACATCAAATACAAATATCGGTGTATTGATCCCCCTGACTTCCTGTGCCTTCAGTTGTCCAAATTCTGGGGTAAAACCCGCCTTGTACTCCGTTTTTAACCTATTTGCTAAATCTGCGTCCCGTCGTGCGGTTTCCCCATACCAAGAACCATCCCCATCTGGACAACCAGAGATAAAATAGGATTCCGGTGCATTGGGAGTCTGTAACAACGCTTGTTTTAGACCTTCCCGGAAACAGGTCTTTCCTGTATTCGCAAACCCGCAAATCACTAATTTGATACTTGACTGCTGCTGTATCTGCACCACATCCAAAATATCCCCAACTTGATAATCAGGATGTTTACTAATGGTGACTACGTACCTATCCAGCCCCCTATCGCCAATCTTGGGGTCAAACAGAGCGATCGCATCATACAATATAGATAATTTATCAGCTAATACCTGACTCACCAGCACCGATGTCCGACCATTGATTTTAATCAGCGAACCCCCCGGTAATTCCCCAGAAACAATCATTTGATTCAATCTGGTAGCTGCATCACGGACAATTTTATCACCTGTAGTCAGGGTAGCACCAAATCCTACCTTTAAAACGTCACCGTCTAAACTGATATGGTAAATACTCATCAAATAGCACTGGATTATAAAATAATTAAAACATGACTCAAGTAATTTCCTCAAGTAAAACTTCAATCAATTAAATCTCCCAGCTTATATGCCGGATTGTGTGTGATGCAAATCACGTATTTACCTAATTTTGGATCAAAAAAAGCGATCGCTCCGTAAATATGGGCTAATTTATGTGCCAACACAAAAGCCACAGGAATAGAAACGGGTCCATTAATCCTCAGCAGTTGTCCTCCTGTAAGTTCCCCCGACTGTGCCATTTGCTCTAACTTAGTGGCAGCATCTTTCACAATTTGGTCATTTTGGGCAGGTTCACCAAAACTCAACCGCAAAATATCGTCTCTTAACTCGATGTTGTAAGTAGTCATTACCTTTACTGATTCACTGACTATTACATCATACATGGCATTGGAAGCAGCCTATTCCAGATTAGTCTATGCTGGAACTATCCCCAAGTTCTAGTAAAGTGTCTGAGCAAATTTTTTCTGATGTCCCCCAAGTAGAACTGTTGCAATGGTTAGCACGCGGTTCTCTCAAGCAAAATCTTCTCCGTGCTATTCGGTTGTGGGTGTGGTTACGTTCTTTATATGGAGAAGGTCAAGATCATGTATTCTTAGAGGATGGTTTTACCTTGGCAGATTGGAAAACCGCTTTCTTTGGTTCTACACACCCCAAAGGAGAAACAATTCCCGATTTCCATGACCCTAACTGTCATTGTGTAAAAACTACTGCTGACTGGTTGTTTGATGCCAAAACTGGATTGAATCAGGAAACATGGAAACATTCTTTATTATCTCATATTCATATCTCTAATTTAGATGAAATCCTCGAAAAACGATTATTTGGGGTAACTCGCCGTTCTTTACAAGCAGATTTACAAATCTTAGTAGAATTAGGTTGGTTAGAAAATAGAGAACAAAAATACCATCGAGTTCAATATTTACCTTCTCGTCCTATTACTAGCAAACACAATTATAATGAATTACATTTTCTCAATCAAGAAGATTTAGCGGAAATTGCTCAAAATCTATCTCAACAAATTGGCGGAATTCGGCGGTTATTGTTTAAACTAGACTATGTGGTAACTGCCGTAGACGAAGTTGGAAATTGGCAGGATGAACTGCGAAAACTCTGGGAACAAAACCCAGTGCCACCTATTAACTTAATTTATAATAGTGCCAGACTAAGAGAATCTATAGAATGTTTGGTTTATCCTGTTTGCATTTATTATGTACAACGTGCAGTTTATTTATGTGCTTTTGGGGAAAGTCCTGATAGAAAAACAGATTGGTATAATTTTCGGTTGGATAGAATCGAAAATATTACGCCAATTGAATGGACAAGTCCTGGGATTCCCAAAAATCTACAACAAAGATATCAACAAAGAAATTTGCCAAATCCAGAAGAAATAGAATTACAAATGGATAAGGCATTAGGGTTTGATTTCTATTTAGAATCTCGATTGATGCTGCTACGATTTGAACGAGATTATCATGACCGCTACATTCGGGATACATTTCGCCATGAAACTTTTAAATTGATTGGCTATCAAAAAGCAAAAAGTTTGATTCAAAGTTCTGTAGTTAGTTCAGAACACAAGGCAGAATTATTAAAGGTTATCGCCAATCGTTCCCCAAAGGATGCTTATTACAGTCTTCAGTACCGACATGGGGATTATAACGTAACTATGCGGTTAAGAGCTTGGCGACCAAGGGTAGAAATTCTCTCACCTTATGATTTAAGACAGAAAGTTACAGCCGATATTGTTAAGGAAATAGGACTTTACCAGAATAATTGGCCAATTTAATGCTTTACTATTTGTAATACAGTAACTATTGACAATTAATCTGCTAAATTTTACACTCATATAAAGACAAATTTGGCAGACCTAAAGCGGGGTCAAAAACCCTGGAGATTCGCCAAACAGCCAGAACCTTGACAACTAAATACTTTCAGCGTTTCATCAGTTTCAGTTTGTGCTTGACCCGAAGCCTGAAATAAGGTTTTTTGAGAGGTCCGCCAAAATTGTCTCTGGATTCCGCCCCCAGTTTATGTTTCAGACGGCGGGGTTTCCGCATATCTAATCCCCGCAAGGGGACTGAAACTTTTTCCCAAAAGCCATTCCAAAATTTCTTTATTTGTTTCCGCATATCTAATCCCCGCAAGGGGACTGAAACTCCCCAGATTCTCCAGTATTTGCGTGGCTGTTGCGTTTCCGCATATCTAATCCCCGCAAGGGGACTGAAACGAAATAATAGAAGAATGTCTGGCGTATGATGGAGCTTGTGGGTTTCCGCATATCTAATCCCCGCAAGGGGACTGAAACCTTTTTTTACAAGATGAAGGAAAAATTCCCCTTCGAGTTTCCGCATATCTAATCCCCGCAAGGGGACTGAAACATTTTCCAGAGCGGATTTTACCAGTAAATGCTGTAATGTTTCCGCATATCTAATCCCCGCAAGGGGACTGAAACTTATGACTATGAATGTGCCAGATGTTGTCATAACTTGGTTTCCGCATATCTAATCCCCGCAAGGGGACTGAAACGCACCACATTCCTCCATATTAAACTTAGCTAATATGCGGTTTCCGCATATCTAATCCCCGCAAGGGGACTGAAACATATAGATTTTAACAACAAGAACAGTTTATATTGTTTCCGCATATCTAATCCCCGCAAGGGGACTGAAACTTTAATTAGTAATGATCTTCACAGTAAGCTATCGCATCGTTTCCGCATATCTAATCCCCGCAAGGGGACTGAAACGCAAGTTTGTCACGATTGAATGAAGATGAGATTGCCAGTTTCCGCATATCTAATCCCCGCAAGGGGACTGAAACAGCTAGTTGTGTTATTCAGTTGGCGCGAATTAGGTGTGTTTCCGCATATCTAATCCCCGCAAGGGGACTGAAACACAAGCAGTTAGCTAAAGCCGAAGAATTTGCTAAACAAGTTTCCGCATATCTAATCCCCGCAAGGGGACTGAAACTCTATTGCAGCTTATTGTAGGGTTAAAGCTGTAATAGATGTTTCCGCATATCTAATCCCCGCAAGGGGACTGAAACCTTTTTCGCCTGGTCTTAAACTGCTCTTCGCTTTAGTTTCCGCATATCTAATCCCCGCAAGGGGACTGAAACTATACCTGCAGGTACACTAATACCTGCAGCTAATAAGTTTCCGCATATCTAATCCCCGCAAGGGGACTGAAACATCAGAATAGTTAAATGCAGTCATGTGATTTCTCCTAGGTTTCCGCATATCTAATCCCCGCAAGGGGACTGAAACGACCAACCTTTAGCTATCAACATTTGGCAGGCTTCTAAGTTTCCGCATATCTAATCCCCGCAAGGGGACTGAAACTGAACTACACAGCAAATATTGTGCAACTCCTTTGTTTCCGGTTTCCGCATATCTAATCCCCGCAAGGGGACTGAAACCATTAATTAAACCTACCAAAACTCATACTGGAATCCCTGGTTTCCGCATATCTAATCCCCGCAAGGGGACTGAAACAGGTGTAGGGATTACTGCAAATGTGGCAGTAGGGTTTCCGCATATCTAATCCCCGCAAGGGGACTGAAACTTGCTAGGAATATCTTAAAACACAGTGTTGGTGGGTGTTTCCGCATATCTAATCCCCGCAAGGGGACTGAAACTGCAGCATCATTGTCAGCAATTAGTTTACTTTGTTTGTTTCCGCATATCTAATCCCCGCAAGGGGACTGAAACAAGCGATAATAGCATCAATACCCGAAACGATTGTGGTTTCCGCATATCTAATCCCCGCAAGGGGACTGAAACAAAATCTTGAGGTCTTCTATTCTTTTGAAGGAAGAAAGTTTCCGCATATCTAATCCCCGCAAGGGGACTGAAACCCAAAGTTTTGCTTTTTTATCCTAGATTCACGTAAAGTTTCCGCATATCTAATCCCCGCAAGGGGACTGAAACAGACTTTGATCTATAAGCGCGTTGCTGATTTTCTTCGTGTTTCCGCATATCTAATCCCCGCAAGGGGACTGAAACATTGCTAATCCTTGATTCTTAGCTGCTTCATACTTTTGTTTCCGCATATCTAATCCCCGCAAGGGGACTGAAACCACCCCATCTAGTCCTTCAGACGACGGGCAGAAGAAGTTTCCGCATATCTAATCCCCGCAAGGGGACTGAAACATAATAATAGAATTTTACTCCTCTTGAGGTGCAAGAGTTTCCGCATATCTAATCCCCGCAAGGGGACTGAAACAGTGCCATAAAAGCCGCTACCGTCCCCACCTTTAGTCAAGTTTCCGCATATCTAATCCCCGCAAGGGGACTGAAACTTGACAATAATTGCCATTACATCGGCTAAGAGGTTTCCGCATATCTAATCCCCGCAAGGGGACTGAAACATTAGTCACAAAGTCAGAATACAACTCGTTTAACGTTTCCGCATATCTAATCCCCGCAAGGGGACTAAAACGAGACACTGCGATCGCTTCCCTAGCCGCAAGCATCGCTAAATAAATCATCAAATCCTAAAACAAATTGAGAAATTCCGTAACAACATCTATAGGACGATTATAACATTCACCAGCATCAAACCTAACGGTACGAATACCATCACGTAATAAAACCCTATCTCTTCTGTAGTCTCTAGTTTTTTGTGATGCTTCCTGGTGGTGGACTGATACTTTTAACCGAGACATTCCCTGACATCTGAGATATCGTGAATGTCCAGTACAACATCACCAACTGAGTTGGTAAAGGTGGTATCCCACATTGCCTTGAGGAAAATCCCCACGGCTCCATTAAAATCTCGCGATATTTCATAACCGCAATTAGGGCAAACAAAGTTCTTAGAACTACCAAGTTTTCTATGAACGTGTCCGCATTTCGTGCAAGTCTTCGATGTATATTCTTCAGTTATTCTCACTAATTTGGAACCGTAACGGTTACACAAATGCTCAAGAGTTTGAGAGAACTGATAGAATGCCCAAGTCATCATTGCTCTAGCTGTTTTGCTCCTTAGCTTCCGTTTCTTTTTAACAACCATTTGGGAAGTTTCAAAGGTAGGAAGTACAATCACATCATAGTTTTTAGCTAGATATGAACCGACTTGTTTATGGCACTCAGAGCGTAGGTTTCTAATCCTAGTTCTGAGTTTTTCCATCGCAAGTCTAAGTTTATATCTAAGACGTTTGAATTTATGTCCAACACTTAGATCGTGTTTTGATTTAAGTTTGTCAAGATGTGAGCAAAGTTTAGCTATTTTGTTGAAATCTCCATTCCCAAATTCTAAGAAATCGCTGCCATCAAAACCAGTCATAAAAGTTCTGATGCCGGGGTCGAGCGCAATCACTTTATTTGTAATGCTTACCGTTCGCTGCAATTCCACAGGGAAGTGAGCAAACCAGCGACCCTTGTTATAGGTGAGTTCTGAAGACCCGTTAGTTAAAACACAAAAATCTTGTCCTCTAAATTCAGGACGCGGTAGATGTTTAGTTGTTGATACCATCCATCTACCATTTTTATATGCTGACGGGTCAAATTGAATGGTTAGTTTTTGGTCACGGATACTTCGGAACTTAGCAATCCTTAGTCCTGCTTGAGGATGCGGTTTTTTGTCTTTACCTTTATTAATTGTTTTGGGGTTTTTGGCTGTTTCTGACCATGCTTTATATGCTTCCATTGAAGCGTTGTCTAGTATTTTAGAAACATTCAAATCTAAACACCATTGAGGGATTAAACCAGAGGCTTTAAGCATGGTTCTAAACCCCATTTTTCCACCTTTTTTACCAACCTTACTAAAGCCTTGATTTTCGTTTAAGTAGGCAATGGAAATGTTGTAAACCTTGCGAACGGCAGCCACCCATTTTTTCCAAATAAACTCAAGTTCCTTTACTGGATACACTCGGTAACTCACTGTCTTCAGCAACTTGTTTTTTGTACTTTCTGAGTCCGTACAATCGGCAACTGAAGACATGGATGATGGCAAGGATATCTTCAACCATTTCGCGCTCTGGACTGAGGTTCGTTTGGTTGAGAACCAATATTTGAGTTTGCTGCCTAGCACAGAGCCATGAGATAAGATCGAATCCAAAGCGACAAAGCCGATCTTTGTGGGCAATGACAACAAGTTTGCAAGTGTTGCCGAGAACTCTGTCCAGTAAGGATTGAAGACCTTTTCGCTTGAAGTTGAGTCCGCTGCCGATGTCAGTGATGATTTCTGCGCCAGGGTAACGAGACTGAAGAAACTGAACTTGTTGCTCAAGGTCGTTTTTCTGACTGCGGCTTGAAACTCTGGCATATAGAAGGGTGGTTCGCTCGTCTGGCGGATTGCCATGTCGAACAGGGATAATTGAATCGAGGTTATATCGTCTTTGTCCACCTTGGGTAAAGATGCCTTCGATTTTCCCGTCTTCAAGCCACCTTTCAAGTGTTTTGGTGCTGACTCCCAATCTGGTAGCAGCGACTCTTGGAGGTACATAATTTACTGTCATCTGATAGAACTAAGTTTGTTGCTTGTCCTATCATACCACGAATGTCTGGCTATGTCTAGTATGTCATGGTAAATTACGTCCTATCTCTAACTCCATCAACTTCTAGAATCATACACTTTTGTTTATAGAATACCAAAAAATCTATTTCTACTCTTTCCTTTGCTTGATTATCACTATTAGAAATAGGTAAATCAGTTAAATCCATATAAGCCCGACTATTAGCAAAGAATAAAATCCGTTGACTATGTAAGGCGTGGGCTATTCTTACTTCTGTTTTTGACCTGAAATTTAAACCACCCCATTGATATTGGGAGTTACTATCATCTGATGAATTTTGACTTTTAACTAAACTAATTTCGATTTTGATATGGCTTAATACACTTGGTTTATAATCGTCATTGAAAAATAATTTCCACCAATGCTGTGAACTATGTCCATCTCGTTGATCTCCATAAGCCAAGTGTAAATTAGGCGATAATTCTTTATAAAATCCTGTTCTATTTCTGATGTTTAACCAATCACTAAATGTTGCGGCTTGCAATCATAAACCCTCCGGCTCGCAAACAAGAAAATTTCTGGCTCACATTAATTGCAATTAAGAATGTGTTCTGGCTCATATTAATTACAACCAGGCTCAAATTAAATGCAAATGAGCTTGCAATTATAAATATCGACTCACATTAATTGCAACTGAACTTGCACCAGAAAACTGGTTACAGAATATTCTTTCCGTTGCGAGTCTTAAAAGAGAATTGACGGTAAAATGGACATCTCACCTCCCCAGTTCTATCAAATGATCAACTAAAACTCGCAACAGAAATTTTGGATTGCCAAAATGCACCTATTGGATCGCATTGCCCCAGTTATTGCAGCTAATAACTTCTAGCTTATTTGCAATTAATGTGAGCCGGGGAGTAATGATTGCAAACTGGTTGCAAATAATCTGAGCCTAGTTGCAGATAATTTGAGCCGAACCAACATTTCAGTTGCAAATAATGTGAGCCGGAAAATGTCTTGTTTGCAAGCCGGAGTATTTATAATTGCAAGCCACAACAGGTAACAAACGTCCAATTTCTTCAATGGCATCACTACCCTGCCAACGTTGTGAAAGTTGTTCAGCATTAATTAAAATCATGCCCTGTTCCCTTCTTTTGTAAACTATAAACTTTTCCCCTAAGAATTACAGGGTGATTGGTAATAGGCGATCGCTTTATTAACTGTTATTGAATGGAACACCCAAGCCGAGATATGTGAAATTTCCTACAAGATGGTCTGGAAACCCTTGTTATATCTGCATTTTAGCCTTAGCCTACAATTTACCCTTTTTAGTTCGCAACGATTATTGTTAGGACTTACGCATTGACAGGAAGGAACAAATAGGGGATATGGGTTTCAGGGATTTAAACCTGGGGTTTTGACAATTTTTTAGCGATAGCGAACGCGAGTGCGTCCCGGAGGGAACTAGCGCTGCTGCAAGCAGTTCGCTATTGATCTAAATTTCATCCTCCAAAGCCTGAAACAACCTAATTTCGTTCAAACACATGACGGTCAATTTGTACAGTGCGTAAGTCCTAATCTAAATAAATTCCCAGACAAAAAGCGTCTGCTTTATTAGAGAATTTGTGCTGATCCGCTGATAACTAAAAATCATTTTGAGAGGGGTCAAGGAATTTTTCACAATATTCCACTTCTTGACTCTCCCCTATCACACAATTCTTGAATTTTTCTATACGTTTCTCGATACTCGATATATACGGTCTTTCGGATGAACTACTCGACATATAAGGTCTCCGATTACTTTCGGACGGAGATGCCCATTGTCTACAATATCCTGCACCTCGATCATCAGTCTTCATACAAAGGTCATATCTTTCGTTGTATCGTTCTTGAGCATTATAGGCTAACGCTACATCGCTGCCTAGTAATCCGCCTAGTACCATTGCTAGTTGAAGAATTAATACAAACCCAATTTTTAGCAATCTTTTTTCCCAAATCATGCTTTTCTCCTTTGGTTAAATCAGTGTTCTACAATAAGTAAGTTGTATTTAAGATAATACAGCCAGGGATTATCGTATCAATATTGACAACAATTAACAATCAATGAATATTTTTTGTAATCTTTTTTAAAGAAGATTCTGAAAAATCGTTTTAGTATTTCATTTTCCCTGAAGAATTACGAGGCAGTCACCACAACTGCCCCAATACCTAATAAGAACCATCAAGTCTGCGAACATCCCAAGGTAAAGACCGTCTGCTTTGTTTTAAAATAGATTGATAACGTATCGGTTATGTTTAGATGGTGAATCATGGTTTTTTATATAGGTGATACCTACGGAGAGAGGAGCGATCACTTTTCTTAGTATGGGCATTGTTGTTATTTTCCCTCAAGAACGGGGTAAAGTGTTGATATCTGTAGCCTTGGTTTCTGCCATTAGCCAATTCAGATAATCCTGATTTCCTTGTTCAATTGGTAAAGCCACCACACAAGGTACTTCATAAGAATGTACTGATTTTACTTTATCCGTTAGTTCTGCAAATAAATCACGGCGCGATTTCATAATTAGAATCGCTTCTTTTTCTACTTGTAATTCACCTTGCCACCAATAAATACCGTCTATACCGTCAATTATGTTGGCACAGGCTGCAAGACGGGCTTCTACTACGGCTCTACCTACGTTAAGAGCTTCAGCACGGTCTTTACAAGTGACGTAAACAAAAAGAAATTCCATATTTTGACTTTATTATATCTGTTTGGGGCAATATCTACGAAGGGGGAAGCGAACTGCTTGCAGCAGCGCTTCGCTATCGCTTGGGTTTCCCTCAAGAATTTAGTAGGGGCGATCGCTTGGTTTCCCTTAAGAATTGGGGGCGATCGCCTGGGTTTCCCTAAGAATTGGGAGAGCGATTCCTACGGAGCGCTTCGCTATCGCTTTCTCACGCCATCCTTGATTAAGTAGGTGAACAGAAAAATTTAAAGGTATATAACGGTATGTAAAGTTGTCTCAATGCGAGATTCTGATTGAGTTTCAGCCATTTTACAAAACGCAATACCCCTCATTTTTATTTTGTTCACCTACTTAGTTCTTGATTATTCATTTTAGAAACGTTTTTGTTTTGGGGTTGTGTATTTGCAGACGAATTTGGTAGACTAGAAGTACAACCAGCAGCTTTAAATTGTTGAGAAATTTGATTTTTTTCTGATGCTTCAAATATATATTCAAGTAATCCACTTAGTGATTCAACAGGTCTGGGACTATGTAAAGGAATCTCACTATTATTGCCGACAAATCTGCCATTTTTGAGCAATGCTGATCCTAAATAATAATTTCCTTCTTTGAATAGCACTTCTCCAATATTGGTTTTTATAACTCCATTAGAGAAAACACCAGTAGTTAAACGACCAGAACCTTCAGCTGTTTCAAAAACACAAACACGACCCTTACTATTTGATGGATAAATATGACTACTATTTTCGTATCCCACCCACCGACCAAAGAAAGGTGCTAATTCTGGTTCAGTCTTTGACCAAGCACGTACAAAGGATTCTCTTGTCTTCTTTTCTACTTGAGTACGTCTATCTTGAAGATAACTAGCACCTACATTATTATTTTTGGTTCTGCTAATTTGTTGCTGAAGTTCTTGACGTAATCTTTTAATTTCTGCATTAGTTGGTTGTCGAGTTTGGGCTAATACTGATAATTCGTTAACACCTAAAGTTATTAAACTGAATCCTAAGATAAATAGCGATCGCTTCGCCCCCTGTAGGTATCGCTGTACTTGTGGTAATGCTAATTTTTGGGTCTTCAAAACAGGTTTCATAGATTTTCCTTGAAAATGTTCAAAATTTAATCAATGGGTTCTTTAGCAGAAGTGTTGAATGTTAAGATTTTGAGGATATTGTCCAAGTTGTGCATTGGTATTCATGATACCAAATTTGAGCAATTAATGACTCTATTCTCAATAGATAATGGATTTTACCTGGGTAAAACGCAAAGATTGTAAAGTTTTATTGCAGGATTCACCACTTGTGGTTCTTTAGTGCAAGAAAGATAATTAGAATTAACCCAGCCTTTCAAGCCCTTAACTTTCTTATTTGGTCCCCTAATCACATCGACATAGGCCCAAATCCCCTCTTGTTTCCTGAGTAAAACATGATTACCATTATTTAAACCGGCTCTGGATTTGCCATTGGGAGTAAACCGCAGTGCTAATTGTCCAGATTTGATATTGACTACATCGCACCAAATAGCCCATTTAAGCTCAACTTTAGGTGTATTTTCTGAGACTGCTACCAGTTTTTCAGCTAAAATTAGTTTACTCTTATTAACAATCATTAAGTACATTCCGTCATCAGAATCTTCTTTCCAAGAAATCGAGTAGTAATAATCCCCATTACTCCAGGTCATCCCCCGATAACCATTATCTTGCCATCCTGTACCGTCTTCTAATTTGATGCAGTTTCCTTTAGCATCACAACCAACGTAGGTATTAGCATTTATAGTAACTGTGAACTTCCCAGCCCTGTAAGTATCGGCTTTGGCTTGGGTGGCTGTGGTGACAATGCAAGTCATTATGGCTGCTGTTAATAATATTTTTAGGTTCATGGGTTTCCTCTAAAAATTTGGTAGAGTACGGGTGGCGAACTGCTTGCAGCAGCGCTTCGCTATCGCTCTATTTCCCTCAAGAATTCGGGGCGATCGCATTTATCCCGCTTTACAACTTAATCATATTTTTTCAAGTTAGTTTCTAATTGGTTTTAGATTTGACTTCAATGGTAATTCTCCCTAAAGTGCGCTTATCCCCAACTTCAAGTTCTTGAATGGTCTTTTTCATATTTTTTTGTGCTGCATACTCCTGGTGAAATTTATAAATTATCTTTTCCCCCTCCTTGTAAATTTGTGCAGTGATAGGAGTGAATCCTTCAGAGGCATTTAAGGGGATATTAGCTTCACGGGAACTACCTATTAAAAAGGGTTTTGTTCCTAATAAATATTCTGTCTTTTCTGTGTCTGTCCAATGCACTAATAAATAAGGTTCTTGCCTTAACTGTTCTTGTTCTGCAAAAGCAATCATCCAGCCAATACAAAAGCCCAGGATAGCTGCACCTGATAAACGACCAGGAATATCACCAAAAACACTAGCCGTAACTAGAAAACCTATAGCCCCGACCACACCACCAACAGAACCACCAAATAGGGCTTTAGTTAGTTGGAGATTGGGGACAAAAAAGCGTGTTCCACCCCCTACTAATATGCCTAGAATTGCCCAACCGATGATTCTGCCCATAAGTTCTAAGATGGAGAGAACAGAGATAGACAAAAATAGCAGTCGACCAAAAAATAATACTCCTATACCTGCGACCCAACCAAAGGTAGAACCGGCTATTTGTCGGATGCAAAAGCCAAAAACAATCGCTCCAAGTAAACGACCTACTAATGAATCACCTATAACCATACTTCCTTCACGAAGTGTTAAGAGGGGAAGGTGCATATAGGAGTTTTGTCCCATAATCAGGGCTAGTGATATGCCCATTGCTAGAAAGGCAGTCCAGCCACCGATTCGTAAAGAGGAATATACTACTCCGTAATCTCCTGTGGGACTAGATTCTACTAATTGTTTATAAATTGCGGCTTCAGCACTGCGGAAGGCTTGATCAAATTGACCAGAACCTGCATAAAATACTAAGTTGCGATCGCCTGTTAGTTGTGCCAAATAATTTACATCAGCACCATCAGTAGCAACGGCAATGAAGTTAATTCTTTGATTTCTGGCAGAGTTGGCTGATAACTGAGCAATACTGGGAGAATTTGGTTCGCCGTCGGTAAATAACAAGATGTTGCGACGTAAGTTGGTAGATTGTAATTCTCCAACAGCTTTGTCTATACCTTCAGCCATCGGAGTACCACCATTTTCTGATAGGGATGCGATCGCATTTGTTAAGGTATTAGCATCACGAGTTAAGGGAGAAACCGTTTTAACTTCTAAGCCAAAATTAACCACTGCTAATTGATCTTGATTTAGATTGCGACGTTTTACAAAATTGGTAGCGGCTAATTTTACTTCTGTCAATTTACCATCACTCATACTACCAGAAGTATCAATTAACAAAACAATTGCTTGGGGGGCTTTTTGTGTAGGTGGGGATGGTGGAAGTTTAGTAAGTGCTAATAATGGTTCTCCTAGTAATATTGCTGCTATTAAACAACCAATTGCACCATAAAGTCCAAAAAGTAAGGGTTTATTTTGTCTTAAATTTCTAAATATGTTTTGCATTTTTCTTTTTGCTGATATATCTTAATTTGTCATTTGTTCGTAAACCATACGTGATAATTCTGGTAGAAGTTTTTTGTCTTTATAAAAGCTTGGATCATTTCCAAAAATCACTAATATATACTTATGTTTACCATCTGGACTACCTATAATAGCTGCATCGTTACGAGTATTAAAATTCCAGCTCATTTTTGATGCAAAATAAGCATTTCTAAGTAAAACTTCTCCTAAAAATCCTTCAATTGCATTAAATTCTTTACCCATTTTTAATTCAAAGTTTCTTAACCCTTTTGGGGCTGCAACTTGAATAATATATGTGTGAAACAAAATCATACTCTTAATCAGCAACGCCCCAAAACCGGTGTAGAGACAATTTATGAATTGTCCTTACAATCTTTATAGGAAACTTTAATCTGACGAGGTTTGGTTCAACATCTGGTTTATTGCCTGATTTAACAAGCATTATATCTTTTGACGCAATGACATAATAGGCACATTTAAAAATAAAAGCAATAGCAAAAACCGCCAATGGCTCTTGAGAAGTAACCTTCAGGAATAGTATACTTATAAGTATAAAATGTACCAATTAAATAAATGCTTGGTCGAGAGTGAAGGCAAAAATAAATGCTTGCACTTTCAATAAAAACCCTTGATATGTGACGGCATGAATGGATTTGGGAAAATCACTTGTAATCGAACTAAATACAGTTTCAATGTAATGACGAGTATGTTGTTTTATATATTGAATCCAAGGGGGGTCAAGACGTTTGGATTTCTTTTTCCGCATCACTTTTAAACACACAGCCGTTGTGATAATTTCTGCATCATTCATGACTCTACGACTATCTTCATCATGTCCAATCGCTTTGAGCAAGTCATCCGTGATAGCATAAATGGCAATTATTTCGTTTAACATACTCCCCTCCTCTTTTTCTTCCTGGAGGGGATTTTATTTAGGTAAGATTTAGGAGAAATTCATTAAGCTGACATCCTAATACATTTTCCATCATACTTTACCTTGGATTGTATAAAACAGCAATGATCTCAAATTTATTACTCCTATTTTATTTCTAAAAATGTTGAATCTTGCAACAAAACTTTATCTATCTGTTGTAAAAGTGATTCTAAATTAGCAGAATTATCTAAAACTACATCAGCACGAGCGATTTTTTCCGCAATAGGTAATTGACTATTAATTCTCGCTGCTGCTTGTTCTGGTGTTAAATTATTCCGTTCTATTAATCGCTGTTGTTGCTGTTGTGGGGAACAAGATACCACCCAAATTTGATTAACTAGATTTTCTAAATTAGCTTCAAATAATAAAGGAATCACTAAAATTAAAGTATTTGCAGATGATTCATTAATAGCTTTAGCAAAACAATTTCTTACATAAGGATGAATTACCCTTTCTACCCAATAACGTTCTTCCGGTTGATTAAAAATAATTTCTCCTAATTTAGCTCTATTTAAATTACCATCATTTAATATGATTTCTCTACCATATTTTTCGGCAATTTGTGACAAAATAGGAGAACCGACAGATACCGCGTCTCTCGCATAAATATCTGCATCTAAAATCGGCAAATTGTAAGTTGTCGCTAAATAATTAGCAACTGTACTTTTACCTGTCGCAATTCCACCAGTTAAACCAATTAAGTTTTTAGTCATTGGTTATAATACTAAATTAAGATGAATCTTCATAGAATCAGATTTTAAGATTTATTGAACGCAGATAAACGCAAATAAACGCAGATAAAGAGGGATGAATTAATGGATTTCATGATTCTGTGCCAACTCACATAAGGTTGGTATTAGTCATTAGAAAATTCAGCTATGATTTGTCCATTTAATTATGGCATTTGTTAAACCTTCTAAGGTATATTCTTCTGCTTCAATATCTACTCTCCCAAATACAGTTTGACAGGTTTTTGATGTTTGGGGACCAATGGAAGCTATGCAAACTCTGGCTAAATTTTCAGGATTGTATGTAAATATATGCGCTGTTAATTGCGCGAAAAATAAAACTGTTTTAGAACTGGCAAAAGTAATAATATCTACAGTATTATTAACTAAGGCATATTCAGCCGCAGGAGGGATACTTTCAGGACAGCAAGATTCATAAGCGGGAACTTCAATTACTTCTGCACCTTTGGCTGTTAATTCCTTTACTAATACTTCTCTTCCACCGCTTTCAACTCTGGGAAATAATATCTTTTTACCTATTAGTGATTCGGGAAAGTTTTCCACCAAAGAATCAGCCACAAAGTTAGGAGGAATAAAATCAGCTTGGATATTTTGTTTTTGTAAACTTTGGGCTGTTTTTTCCCCAACAACTGCAATTTTTACAGCAGATAAAGCACTTTTATCTTGACCGGATTTTGCTAATCTCTCAAAAAAGTATTCTACACCATTACTAGAAGTGAGAATTAGCCAATTAAAAGTTGATAAATGCAAAATTGCCTGATCTAAAGCGTCCCAACTGCTAGGGGGTCCAATTTCTAAAGCTGGCATTTCTATCACATTAGCACCTGCGGAGGTCAAGCGATCGCTAAATTGATGAGATTGTCCCACAGAACGGGTAACTAAAATGGTTTTCCCAGCAAGGGGAGAAAGATTGTAATTCACGGTTGACATTAAATTTGTCGTCTTAATAATTTTTGGTTTCGCGCAAAAGAGTATCCGTAGGTTGGGTTGAAGAATGAAACCCAACATTTCCTAGACTTAGTTGGGTTTCACTTTGTTCTACCCAACCTACCATCAATTCTAATACATTTTTATAAATAGAAGATTTCTACTTTCTCATATTACAGGTAATCGCAGAACTCCACCAATAACCATAACTGTAGGTTGGGTTGAAGAATGAAACCCAACATTTCCTAGACTTAGTTGGGTTTCACTTCGTTCTACCCAACCTACCATCAATTTTAATACATTTTTATAAATAGAAGATTTCTACTTTCTCATATTACAGGTAATCGCAGAACTCCACCAATAACTATAACTGTAGGTTGGGTTGAAGAATGAAACCCAACATTTTCTAGATTTCCTAGACTTAGTTGGGTTTCACTTCGTTCTACCCAACCTACCATCAATTTTAATACATTTTTACAAATAGAAGATTTCTACTTTCTCATATTACAGGTAATCGCAGAACTCCACCAATAACTATAACTGTAGGTTGGGTTGAAGAATGAAACCCAACATTTTCTAGATTTCCTAGACTTAGTTGGGTTTCACTTTGTTCTACCCAACCTACCATCAATTCTAATACATTTTTATAAATAGAAGATTTCTACTTTCTCATATTACAGGTAATCGCAGAACTTCACCAATAACTATAACTGTAGGTTGGGTTGAAGAATGAAACCCAACATTTCCTAGATTTCCTAGACTTAGTTGGGTTTCACTTTGTTCTACCCAACCTACCATCAATTCTAATACATTTTTATAAATAGAAGATTTCTACTTTCTCATATTACAGGTAATCGCAGAACTTCACCAATAACCATAACTGTAGCGACTGTCTTGATTGTCAAGCGATCGTTAGGAAAAATTTAAAGTCTAGGAAAAAAGTCAGAAAATAGAGGAGAAAAACAGAACAGAACAAAACAGGTAAATTATAGATTGCCATAAATTACCAAACTAGATTGGAGGTATAAAAACGACAGTAGAACTTTATGCAGAAATTGGTTGTGAGTCTTGAGAAATAGACCAAGGAAGATGATCTCGAATCATCGCATTTAAAATAACTAACATTTTATGAACGCAAGCAGTAATGGCCAATTTTTTGGGTTTACCACGTTCAACCAAGCGCTCATAAAAAGTTTTGATAACAGGATTATGACGCATGGCAACAACAGCACCCATATAAAGAATGGCACGAACATGGGCGCGACCACCATTAATCATGCGCTTACCTTTGTGCTGACCACTATCATGATTAATTGGTGCAACACCAACTAAGCGAGAGATTTGTTTGGCAGTTAATTGACCTAATTCTGGTAAGTCAGAAACTAAAGTGGTAGAAATTACTTGACCAACGCCAGGAGTAGTTTTGAGTAGATTGACTTTATCAATCCATTGTTGATTATTTTGGGTCAACGTCTCAATTTCTTGATTGAGTTGTTGAAGATGTTGCTCAAGATAATCAATATGGGATTCAATATCTGTCAAAGCTTTACCACGAGCGCGGTCACGGCGATTCTTTTCCGCTGTAGACATTTCTACTAATTGTCTTCGGCGACTAATTAATTCGCCTAATTGACGTGACATTTCACTTTCGATTGCTAACACCTCCGGTTTCATTGCTTCACCGAAATGCGCCAAAATCTGTGCATCAATGGCATCGGTTTTGGCTAACTTACCTGTAGCTTTAGCAAAGTCTCTTCCCTGACGAGGATTGATTAATGCTACTGGTAAAAGAGCCGCTTGCAATTGAATGATTAATTCTGTTTCTAGTCCTCCTGTTGCTTCCAGTACGATTAGGTTTAAATCGTTAGATTGAAGTTGCTTAACTAGATTAGCTATTTCTGTTTCAGTATTAGCAAATTGAAATGCTTTACCCATTGGACGGATATAAACATCAAGTGTTGCTTTACTTACGTCAATGCCTACCCATTGGGAGATATAATCCATTTTTAACTCTCCAATTTCAATTACTTCTTTTTAATTTGTTTTGTTTTTATTCATCCCCTTGATTTCACTCATCCTTGCACGATACGGGCTATATTATCTATGTCTTTGTTCATAGTTTTTACCCCAGGCGACTGTTCGAGTTCTGTCATGGAGATTGTTGTGGTGATCCTTGCTACAAAGCGGTCTTTTCTGACCCAGGTTGGGACGGTCTACCACTTCTTCTAACATACCTCTAAGATACAAGGTTGGGTTGAAGAATGAAACCCAGCATTTCCTAGATTTCCTAGACTTAGTTGGGTTTCACTTTGTTCTACCCAACCTACCATCAATTTTAATACATTTTTACAAATAGAGGATTTCTACTTTCTCATATTACAGGTAATCGCGTAGTCGGACAACTTCACCAATAACTATAACTGCGGGAGAGAGAGATAAGTCGGCGGTTTGTTCGAGGATATTTCCCAGTTCTCCTGTCCATACTTCTTGACGAGGTGTTCCAGCCCAACGGATAATAGCAATCGGTGTAGAATGAGATTTTCTATATTTTATCAGTTGATGGATTATTTCTGGTAAATTTTTTCCCCCCATCAAAATTACTAAGGTTTCTAAGCTTGCTAATACTTCCCAGTTTAAAGTTTCTGGTTCATGGGCTGTACAAACTGCAAAACAACGACTAATAACGTTATCTGTGAGCGGAATTCCGGCTAATAATGGTGCAGCTAATGCAGAAGAAATTCCCGGAACAATTTCAAATTCACAACCTGCATTTTTTAAAGCTGCAATTTCTAAAATACAGCGCCCAAATATGAAAGGGTCTCCCGATTTTAGTCGAATAACTTGCTTTTTTTCTAAACAATATTTTACCAATAAAGCGTTGATTTCCGTTTGGGAAGTGCTGGGTTTACCTCCACGTTTACCAACATCTATTTTTAGGCAATCAACAGGAACACAATCTAATAATTGACTATCAACTAAAGCATCATAAACCAATACCTGGGCAGATGCTAACAGCCGATAGGCTTTAACGGTTAAATATTCTACATTTCCAGGACCTGCACCAACAAGATAAACCTTACCCATTTCCTTACCGACATTTATTAAGTACGCAGGCAAAACCAATTATATAAAAGATTTGGATTTAATGTAGAGGTAGCGCCCCCGTGCCTACCCCGGTATTTGTAGCAACCACAGGGGGTTGTCCCCTACAAAATTGATTGGTTTAGAAACTTTAAAATGATAATTAAGTTTGGCGATATATATTTCGTTATCTTGTTTCAAGTCTCTGACTGGGAATGCTATGACAGGGGTTCTGTCTTCTAGAATTCCTTACCATACTGAGTATAGTAACGTGGTATTGTACATTGTGCATTGTTTTTTCCCTGTCTTAGTAGTCAAGACTCACCAAATTTCGCTAGATTAGATCCAGGTACACTTATAGGAATTTTCAATGTCAGCACAATTGTTACTGGTAGATGACGAACCGGGATTACGGGAAGCCGTCAAAGAATATTTACAAGAAAGCGGTTTTAGGGTTCAAACTGCCAGTAATGCCCGTGAAGGTTGGAACTGGATGCAAGAGAACACCGCTGATTTGGTCATTTCTGATATTATGATGCCCCAGGTGGATGGCTATCAGTTCCTCAAGCAAATGCGAGATGACCCCCGTTTCCAAGCCTTACCAGTGGTATTTTTAACGGCTAAGGGCATGACAGGCGATCGCATTCAAGGCTATCATGCAGGTGTTGATGCGTATTTACCTAAACCATTCGATCCTGATGAATTAGTTGCCATAGTTGAAAACTTACTAGCGCGTCGCAGCGCCCAATCTCCCACTACCGGAGAAGACGGCGACACCCCAAATCTTGCCGATTTGGCTAATCAAATCGCTCAAATTAGAATACTATTAACTCACAGGAGTGCCATATCCCAATCCCCAGCCCCGTTTAAAATAGATTTGACTCCTAGAGAGCAAAGTGTTTTAAATTTGGTAGCGGAAGGATTAATGAACAAAGAAATTGCCCGTCGCCTAGAAACAAGCGTCCGCAATGTCGAAAAATATGTCAGCCGTTTATTTAGTAAAACTGGTACTAATAGCCGCACGGAGTTAGTTCGTTTTGCCCTAGAACATGGTCTAGCTAAGTGAACTAATCCTTTAGTGATGAGAGTTACATGGTAAGAAAATGGTAAAATGCACCTAGATAAATTTGCTGCCGAAATAGCAACATGATGTTGCATATTTTACTACTAATTCTCTTGGCTTGTTAGTACGAAGACACAAATATTGTAGACGTAGTTTTACGTTTACAAGCAAGCTTACTATTTGGGAAAATAGGTAGAGGCAGACTTTTAACACTTAACCCTGAAACCCCTAAATTAGACCGGCTATCACAAATAACTACGCTAAATACTATTGTACAGTATCAGCGAAATTGCGTAACCGCATCAGTTGACGGCGCATTTGTGGAGAGGCTTTAAACTCTGAAATCTCCTGAGCTTTAACTGATGCTTGTAAGGTTTCTAAAAAATCGTCAGATCCTTCTGTTAAAGCTTCTAGTAATACTTGTAACAGTTGCTCACGATCACTTAACAAACTCTTTTCCTCAATCAGACGGAATTTGAGGTGAATTTCACAGTCATAAACACCTACTTCGGGATTATTTATTTGACGTGGTAATGCTTTGGAGTTCATAGTTTTGAGGATTTATTTGCTTAGTGGTTATACGGATTAGGGATTAAATCTCCAGAAAAATTCCTTATACTTTCTTTATACTTTTGTGAATCCAAAGTTTTTACAGATCAGAATTTCTCCTTATCCGTAAAACTGGCATTCTATTTTACTCCCCCTGTCTTTTTTCAGTTAGATTTTACTATTTTTCGATGTTTCTTTACTAGTTATGGCATATCTTAGCCATAAACTATTATTCGATTTTCAAGATGTCATACCATGAAGTTTTTGTAAATAGTTGATTAGCCCTTGATAAAGGTTTTTACATCAACTTGTTAAAAACGTCAAGAAATATTATTTTTTTTACTTTTATTTCCTGATAATACTTAAGCATTTTTACTGAAGACACTCCTTTGATAAATGCAATTCATAATTGTAGGAAAATTCACTAAAGTCGCTAGAAGTTGAGTATATTTACATGAGAAAAAACCAGAATCAGTAAAAAAATTAGAAAATTTTTTGTGAATAATCACATTCATGAGGCCAAATTAAGTTCTCAATTGCAACAGAGGGCAAGTAACTGGTTGTCAACCCGAAAATGACGGGTGAAGGGAGGTGGGGGGCAGGGGGCAGGGGGCAGGGGGCAGGGGGCAGGGGGCAGGGGGCAGGGGGCAGGGGGTAGAGGGTGAAGGGAGGTAGGGGGGTAGGGTGAAGGGAGGTAGGGGGGTAGGGGGTAGAGGGTGAAGGGAGGTAGGGGGGTAGGGGGGTAGGGGAGGTGGGGGGTAGGGGAGGGAAGAACAGAAGTTTTTTCCGATCATTACCCGTCAAAATAAATTTGACGAACTACTAGGTGAACACAATAAAACTAAACTGTGTAAAGAAACGTAAAATCGCTGAAAACCTCTTTACTCTTGCCTCTTGCCTCTTGCCTCTTTCTCCTTCCATTCCTTTTTTCCTGACTCAGTGACTCCTGGGCGCAGTCCCGCAGTCCCTGCGCCCCTACATCCTGATGAGAGTGACTTTCTCATTCATTTCTGCTGTAAGCTCGAACATAGCAGTTAAAATAATTGCAGTGTAATTCAGCTAAATTCTTACACCCAAATTTATGGATAACCTGATACTGCTCAAGTCCACAACCCGTCATGTTCGCATTTTTGCGGCAGAAATGGACAAAGATGAACTGATTCCGAGTAATCAAGTGTTGACACTAGATATTGATCCAGACAACGAGTTCAACTGGAACGAAGATGCTTTGCAAAAAGTTTATCGCCAGTTTGATCAACTGGTAGAAGCATCTAGTGGCGAGGATCTGACAGATTATAACTTACGCCGAATTGGTTCAGATTTGGAGCATTATCTGCGATCGCTCCTCCAAAAAGGTGAAATTAGCTATAATCTCTCCAGTCGGGTTACTAACTACAGTATGGGACTACCCCAAGTAGTAACCAGTAGCAATCAATAAATATAGTACATACTTACTTAGTCCTGGCGAAGATAATTCGCCGGCTATGTCAAGTTTCAGTGACAGATTGAGAATTAGTTCTGCTATCGCTACATATTCTCATAACAATAAAAGTTATGATGAATCTGTGGGTTGCTAAAAATGTGCGCGGTAGTAACTATAGCTACCAAATACTGTTGAAGAAAATGCTAATTGCAGAATCGGTGGGAAAACTATGGAAAATGACGCGGTAACGCTCTGCTGCCCAAATGAATATTGTCAATCGGCTAATCCCCTCACCCACAAATTTTGCCAGCAGTGTTCCACTCCCTTGCCGAAGCGTTATCTCTGGGCTGTGGGCAGTGATTTTAGCCACTGTCATCCTGGGTCTATTTTAAGCGACGCGGGCGCTCGCTATTTAGTCATTAATAAATCCATACTTTTAGATATCAAACCTGGTTTATTGCCCGAAATACCTGAATTAGATAATTTAGAAAAAATTAGACCCTACCTCAAACTAATTACCTATCGTCTCCACATCCCACAAGTTTATGGAGTCCTCAATTTAAGTAATGGGCAGACCAAAACAGAAATACTACTATTAGAAAAACCACCATTAATAGTTAATGCAAGCATTACTCAAGTCAGTCTATGTCAAAGCTTAGACGATTCTTGGAGTCAAGCCTCATCAATGCGTCAAATTCATTGGCTGTGGCAATTAGCAAATTTATGGCAGCCCCTACTCATTGAAGGCGTAGCATCTAGCCTCTTAGATAATTATTTATTAAGAGTAGAAGGGGTACTAATTCGCTTATTAGAATTACGGTTCGATGACAAAAACTCGCCGACATTATGCCAATTAGGAGAATTTTGGCAGCAACTGCTCCCAACTACTAAACCAAATATTGCTCCATTTGTGCAGCAAGTATGTGATTGGTTAATTAAAGGAGAAATTAACTCATCGAGTCAATTAATTAAAATTTTAGATCAGGGATTGAGCCAATTAGCAAAATCTCAAACAGCTACAATTAAAATCTACACTAAAACAGACCCAGGACCGAGCCGCCCCCGTAACGAAGATGCTTGTTACCCCGCTGGGGACACTTTAATCACTAAATCGCCGACAGAGAACACCCTAGCTATTGTTTGTGATGGTATTGGTGGACATGAAGGCGGTAACGTGGCTTCCAACCTCGCAATTGAAACTATTTATAAACAAGTCAAAGAACTGACTTCAGTTCCCACCGACAACATAGATCCATCCTTACTACTTTTGGACTTAGAACGGGCAGTAGCCAAAGCTAATGACAAAATCAGCCAGCGTAACGATAACGAACATCGTCAAGGGCGACAACGCATGGGAACAACTATTGTCATGGCTTTACCTATTGCCCATGAAATATATATTGCCCATGTCGGTGATAGTCGTGCCTATTGGATTACTCATCATGGTTGTCATCAAGTTACCTTAGATGATGATGTCGCCTCCCGCGAAGTCCGCTTAGGCTATGCTCTTTACAGGGAAGCTTTAGAACATAGGGGTTCTGGTTCATTGGTTCAGGCATTGGGAATGAGTAAAAGTACCTCTCTACATCCCACATCTCAACGCTTTATTGTTGATGAAGATGCTGTTTTTTTACTCACTTCCGATGGTCTGAGTGATTTTGATAGAGTGGAAGAATCTTGGGAAACTGAAATATTACCTCTTCTCTCTGGAAAAACAAGTATAGAAGATGTTGCCCAAAGATTAATAGAAATTGCTAATACTAAAAATGGACATGATAATGCCACTATTGCCTTAGTACATTATCATGTTGAATACTCTGAACCAGAGACGATAATTACAGCGGATATTTCTCATCTTTTACCTGACACAGAATTATACTCAGCCGGTGATGATACAGCCAATGGGCAGAGTTTTATTAATAATCCAAAAACTCAAGTTATTTCTGAACGCAAGACTGCTAAACTTTCCCAATTACCATTACAGTTGTTTATTCTCTTAGGGTTGACGTTATCATCTGGTTTGTTGGGATATTGGTTTAAACTCCAAATTAAGTCACCAACAACAATAATTTCTTCTCCGTCTCCATTTTCTAGTCAACCGCCACCTTTGACGGCACAAAGAACTTTAGATAATCTCTCTCTTAATTGGGTGATTCAAGCTAATAGTCTCATAACCTTAAATAAGCAACCTTTCCCTGCTAAAAGTTTTTTCCAAGTTATAGATAAAAAACCTAATCCTAATGGTGGAAATAATCCAGATGTAAGTTTGCGTGTTTGTCAAAAATCTAATCCTGCATCAGAAAATCCTAAAATATTGCAACTGAAATTTTCCGAACTGCAAGATTTAGCTAAAGACATCTCTATTTTACAATCAGATCAATCTAGTATTTGTGACTAGGGAACAGGGAGTGGGGAGTGGGGGAGTGGGGGAGTGGGGGAAGTCGGGGGAGTGGGGGGAGTCGGGGGAGTCGGGGGAGTCGGGGAAGTCGGGGAAGTCGGGGGAGTGGGGGGAGTGGGGGAGTGGGGGAGTGGGGGAGTCGGGGGAAAAATAACAACTGACAACTGACTAAATTCGCTACTTCTGCCTAAAATATCTGTATCTGTGTTTTGAACGTTTAGTTTCTACCAATCCATGTCCAGCCCGAATTTGGCAATGCTTTCGGCGAGTATAGCGATCGCCCGCCTAGTAAATACTAGCACAGATCACTTCGCTATTTGGGTAGTCAAAGCACCATATCCCAGTGGCTATGTTCTCCGTGATTGTGTTTTCTCCCCTGAACTTAATCAAGTTTGGCAAGAATGGCAACAAATGTTTGCTGGTCATAGTCCCCTGGATATTCCTTCCTATTCAATTTCTTCATCAGTTAATACATTGCCATTAGCTGTAATTTCACCCGCTGAAGGTCAAAGGACAAGTCCCTATAGTAGTCGTCTGATGCAATCCTTGGGTATCAATCTCTGGGGATGGATATTTGATGGGGCGATTCTGAATAGTTGGGAACGGAGTCGGGGTATGGCTATGGGTCAAAAGACTCAATTACGCTTTCGGTTAGAAATTCGTGATCCTGATCTAATTGCCCTCCCCTGGGAAATTATGCAGCGGGAAGTTGGACAATCCGCTATATCTCTTTCCCAAGATGTTTTATTTAGTCGTACCATCAGCACAGTTGAACCATTACCAGAATTGCGGACTGACCGGGCGGTAAATATTCTGCTGGTGTTAGGACATAATCATAAATTACAACTAGATCAGGAAGCGTCTTTACTAAAAAAGACATTGTTAGAAGGTCATCCTGGGGGCAAAACTGCCGCTGGATACGCACCTTGTACAGTAAAAACCCTGATTCAACCGACAAAGGCAGAATTAATTCAGGAGTTAGAAACTAAAGTTCATAATGTGTTTTTTTATGCTGGTCACGGATTACCAGATCCAGATGGAGGCTCATTATTTTTAGGAAATGAACTCAAAATTAATGGCATAGAATTAGCTCAGATTTTAACGCGAACAGGCATAAAGTTGGCAGTTTTTAACGCCTGTTGGGGAGCGCAACCAGCAGCAGTTAATCACCAGGCTATTCCGGCTAGTAGTTTGGCTGAGGTGTTGATTCGTCATGGTGTGCCAGCGGTATTGGGGATGCGTGATGAAATTGCTGATGTAGAAAGTCATAGTTTTATTCAAACTTTTGCTTCCAGTTTGCGATCGCGTAAATTAATTGATGAAGCAGTGGCAACCGCTAGACAAGAACTATTGACACTGTATAAATTTAATCAGCCAGCTTGGACATTACCAGTTCTCTACCTCCATCCTGATTTTGATGGAGAACTGATTAAAAATGTAGACGAAGGAGTCACAGAACTACCCAATACGGCGATTTCTGACCTAGTTACCCCCATTAATACAGCTTATTTGCGATCGCTCACACCAGGAGGCAAAATTTGGTTATTACGTTCTGGAGTTACCCGCATCGGTCGCACAAAAGAGAATGATATTATCATCCCCGAAATTTATATTTCCAGACACCACGCAGAAATTTTATGTCGGAATACTCTCAAAGAAAATACATCCATGACCACTTATTACCTACAGGATTTGTCTACCTATGGGACAACCTGGTATTTAAGCCCTAATGGTTGGCAACAAATCCTCCGGGAAGAAGTACCTTTAACATCGGGAATGCAGTTAATGTTTGGGAGTTCTAAAGGTGAAATTTGGGAATTTATTCGGGAGGATTCCATCAGTAGGGGCGCAGGGACTGCGCCCAAAAGTCAGGAGTAAAAACCAGTTGATCATGACTGCTGTATTTTGCGGAAATTCAATTCTTGAGTTTGTAGCTGTCAATAGAACCCATAAATTAATAGTGAGAAAAAAATGAAACCCCACACTAATGATTTAAATATTTTGAATATTACCCCATCAAATGTAGATTTAGAATTTATAGAAGCACTGTTAGAGCCTGAAGATGCTGCTTATCCCTGGAATTTAGCTGATGAATCTTCAGAAGCTTATTTTCATAACCTAGAACTACAATTTGGGTTGCAAGATTTTTCAGATTTAGAACTGAGTACAAGTACCGATAATTTTTATCAAAATCTAGATACAATTTGGGATCAAGTTGCTGTTCTTGAAAATAACAGTAGTAAAAATACCGTTAATTATCTTCAGGAAGTTTTGCAGAAGGCTTTTTCAGTTATTCCTAGAGGTTTACTCACTGCAATCGCTCAAAAAGCTACTGAAGTTTCTATGCTTGAACAATCAGCTAGTGAGAAATTAGTGGAATGTGTCCAAGCTTTACTACCTAGTTGGGAAGTAGATGATCTGCTGGTTTTAGCTCGTCCTTTTGCTTACGCAATGCGAAGTAGTGAACCACATACATTGACATCACTAATTAGAGATTTTGAAGAGCGGGATTGGGCAAATTTATCAGAAATAGAACAAGCAAAAATTACCTTAGCGATCGCTGATTATGCCCTCCAACATCTCTCAAAACCCGATTCTCAACCCTAATTTTTACTCTCCCTCAAGTCCAGACAGAGATTAGCTAATTTATCACCTCTCGCCCCCACTCCCCCACTCCCCCACTCCCCCCACTCCCCCACTCCCCCACTCCCCCCACTCCCCCCACTCCCCCACTCCCCCACTCCCCCACTCCCTACCTCTTACTTACTTTGGATCAAGAAACCGAGTAGCAAAGTTCTCTGATCTTGTAGGTGACAATACCCGTGCTTTGAGAATTGCCGCCATTAGAAAGGCATAAGATAAAACACCAACTACTACCAAAAACAAAGCATTAATAGAACCCGTCGCATTCCATAAAGCGTGGAGTGCAGAAGCGCTCAAATAACCCACCGTGAGGATTTGCTTGCCTTTCAGGGGTTTTAACACAGCCAAACCCACAAAATAGCCTAAATACCCACTGTAAGCCATGTGTCCGGACACAGAACCTAAAATGCGGGGAATAAGTAGCTGTAAACCGACTGATTGACCAGAATTTTGGGAAATTAAGGGTACATATTGACCAAGAGTTTCTAGTAAAGTAAACCCCACAGCGGAAGCTGTACCCAGGAGAATACCATCCAGCGGTTCCCAAACCCCAATCCGTTCTCGCCAGGGTGATCGGAGGGACTTGCCAACCCAATATGCTCCTAATACTGGTAGTATTTTCAGGAGTTCCTCCATTAACCCTGCACCAAAAAACATCCGTACTAATAATTCGGTGAAGGTAATTCCATCTGGAGATGTCGCATCCAACGTCCCAGGTAAGATATCTCGGAAGACTTTGATAAATAAATCTAAGAGAGGACTCAGTAAAATTAAGATTGTACTCAGTGCCGTAGCCACGAGTACCCACCAAGGCTTAGATTTACCACACAATTGATAAACAAAATAGTAAGCAGCAAAAGCGATGTAAGATCCCACAATTACTTGATTGGCTTGGGGATGACCTACCGTAGCAAACATTAATACCACGAAAACTACTGTTAAGATTCCTGGAATCAGGTAGGCTTTGCGAGTGAGATCCTTACCAGTAGAGATAATAGGAAATAATTGTGTGAAGCTTACAGAATCTTGCTTTGATGACAGATGTTGATAATTAACAGATGATAATACTGTCGCTTTACTGACATTGATCATTGTTTTTTGAGCAACAACTTCGTACTCAAAAATAAATTGTGGTCCATCAGCACCCAGGGAAATGCGATCGCCTAAATGTAATTCTTGACATCCTTTCAAGGGTTCTCCATTTAAAAAAGTGCCATTGGCACTATTTAAATCACAAATTACCCAGCTATAGCCGCTATAGGTCGTTAAAGAAACGGGACGAACTACCGCATGACGACGAGATACCATTCGGTATATTACAGCATCCAAGACAATTTGGCAGATGGGGTCACGTCCAATTACCATTTCTTTACCAGGAAGCAACAAGTAGCGAGATGCTGACTCGGAAACTTCGACCTTACTGGACACCAACCGCAGAAATGCATTCTGTCTTGCGTTTTTGCCTGTCATCGAGTTAGTGAGTGTGTCTAAACAAATTCTCCGGCTTATGCCATACCCTATCAGATTTTATAGTAGTAGACCTAATTTTAGCCATATTCAGGGCTGCACCACCCCTAAATATACCATAGCTTCACTAGCTGTTATCCTTATTCAAAATACAAAATTGCAGAAAATTCTCTATACCATTAGGCTAACGCCAGGCTGCGCTATCAGGAGGATTTAGAAGAAGTTATCAGTAATATCAATGTATAAACAAACCTCCCTGCAAACCTCTCCAGTATTAAATGTTATTCCTTTTCCCTCTCCTAAGCGGTTACGGTGTACACACAAGTTATCGAATCACCATGATTCCTCAAATTAAGTAGTGAGACAGAATTAATTACACAATGTCATAGCGTAAGCGTGGCGTTAGCCATATGGAACGAAGTGAAATGAAGCGATGCCAGTGTTGTGATTGCTTCCCTTCGCTCGCAATGACTGTAACCCACTTTCCGCACTTCATTTTGTAATACGCGAATATTTCCATAATTTAATTTTTTATCGTTCAATAAAACACATATTTTATCCATCATTTTAGGTATTAATATTGAACAATTTAACCCTTATTAGGAATAATTCTTGAAAAGGTGGATACTACATTGTGAAGTGCGGAATATGGGCTGTAAATATTTTTGTCCAATTACTTACCCCACCCTAAACCTCCCCGATGCTTTGGGGAGGGAACTAATTTTTCGCTTATTCCAATACCAACCGAACTTAGAATTAAGCAAACTGATAAATAATCTTAAATCCATTCATCCCCCGCTCCTAAGAGTGAGACGTGGGGCTTCTGTCGGGAAAGCTAAAATCTCAACGGTAGCGAGAAATTCATGCTCCAAGTAAGGCTTAGTTAAATAAGAATTTGCCCCCAATTCATAAGCTAACTGACGATGTTTATCTGCGCTACGAGAGGTGAGAACAATAACTGGTTTTTTAGCAAAATCTGGGTTTTGACGGATATGGCTTAATAATTCAAATCCGTTCATTCTTGGCATTTCTAAATCAGAGATAATTACTTCAATTTCTGGATGTAGATGTAGTTGTTCTAAAGCCTCCATACCATTTTGAGCTTGTAATACTTGATATCCTGATTTTTGTAAAGTGAGACAGAGAGTTTGCCGCAGACTAATAGCATCATCTACCACTAAAATTACTTTTGGTGATTGGCTATTTCCTGATACATTAGCAGTTAACTGTTTTTGGGTATGAGTGGCAACTATCTCTGGTAAAGCTTGTTGATTTGCTGCGGGTGCCATCGGGAGCGACATGACATCCAATGTAGCTTGCATTTCTTTAGTATCAATAAGCAGCGTCCCATCAATAATTAAGATCAAGTTACCATTAGCCAAACTACTGCAACCATAAACATATTTTGGTGGGGTAATGGAACTTCCTAACGGCCTAATTACTAATTCTTGTTCTCCAATAATTTGATCAACTTCTATGCCTACCATACCATGATGACGACGCAATAAAATGATGGGATTTTTCACCATTCCTGCTTCTGAATTATCTGGGAAATTTTGCAGATTATTTGTACTCAAAACTGCGCCATTATAGTACATTAACCCTGCTAGTTTTTGGATATTGACCATCAATTCATCTTCATCTGTCCGCCAATGTAAAAACTGTTTGCCTTCAAATTCTTTGATTTGTTGAGCAGAGGGAATAACTATTTTTTCAATACCATCTTGTAGTAAAGCGTAAATAACACCACCTGCTTGAACTAACATGAGTTTATCTGTAGTCATAGAGAAAGGAATTTTAAGAATAAATGTTGTTCCCTGCTGAGGTGATGATTGCACGGAAATTGAGCCGTTAAGTAATTGTATTTGGGTACGAACAATGTCTAAACCCATCCCGCGTCCAGAGATTTCACTAACTTTCCCGGCTGTAGAAAATCCCGGAGCAAACATCATCTCTATTAATTCAGATTCGCTGAGGCGATGAACATAATCTCCACTATTATCATGGGGAATTAGATTAAGTTCTATGGCTCTGCTACGAACTTTTTCTAAGTTTAATCCTTGTCCATCATCATGGATTTCAATAACAGTTTGACTACCTTGATTATAGGCAAAAATCTCAATGATACCCTGTGGTGATTTGCCTCTTTCTCGGCGAATTTCTGGAGATTCAATCCCATGATCAAAAGAGTTGCGTGCTAGTTGCAAAAGGGGATCATAGAGTTTTTCGGCGATCGCTTTATCAACTAGAACATCTGTACCAGTCAGTTTTAATTCTACCTGTTTTCCATAAACATTGGCTAGATTCTGCACCATTTGCGGAAAGCGACTGAGGATAGTTCCTAAAGGTAACATTCTCGCTTCTACCAAGTTATCTATAATATTTAAGGTTAAGGTTTGTTGTTTCTCCCCAATTTGAGCAGCTTGTTTCATCAGTAATTCTAGGGATTCGGAAGTTTCTTGTATTTGCAAGGTTTCTTCCATTGCTGAATGCAGTGTTAACTGAAACTCTGAATATACATCCATTTCTAAGGAATCAAAATTTACTGAACTCAGGGACTGGGTATGATGAGATGAGACATTATTTCCTTGTAATGGCAAATCTCGTAATTGATATAAAGTTAATTGGTGTTGGTAAAGTTGCTGACTTAATCTATCAATTAATTCTATAACTTGGTCATCATATAAAGTCCGTCTTTTTTGAGAAATTAGTAATTCACCTGTTATATAATTCAGGCGTTGTAGTCCTTCCACATCCACACGGACAAAGGAAGATTGTCGAGAGTTTCTATTAACTGCATCAGTAGTTTTTTCTTCTAATTGCTGATTAATTTTTGTATCATAGTTTGTGACTACTTCTTCACTAACTGCTGCTGATGTCACACTTTCTAAATAAATATCATTTTGAACGCCTTCTGTTGTTTCTATGATTGGCATTGCGAGTATATTATCTGGCTCTAAAATAGATTCTCCTCCCCATATTGATTCCAGAAGGCTATTATTTTCTTCGAGTAATGAGGAAGGAACTATTTCTTTGATTACTAGCAAATCTTGTAATTTAGGATGATCTAGCCAGTTTTTTTCGGCTTCTGTGACTTGTGGATAATTTTTATATTCTTTGCCTAATTCACGAATTTGCCGCCTTAATTTTTTGATAATGGGAATAGCACTATTATTTTGCTTAACAGTATATTGGAATTTAGCAATGGCTAAAAGAATAATTAAAATTACACCACGACGATGGAGACATAGAGATTTGCTATCCCCTACTTTTTCTATAAAGTAAAGAAATTGTTCTAGCCAATGTTCTAAATAATTGACGGGATATTTCTGACTAGATGAAGGAATTAATAAAGATAGATTTAATTCTGATTCTGGTATTTCTCTGTATTGATTAAACCAGCCAAAAATATAGCGAATAGTTTTTAAATAAACCTTGGCGTGAACTGGTTTTAAAGGTTGATTATTCCCATTGCTAAGAGTAATTAAAAAGTGATAAAATTCTGTTGTATTATTAAAAAATGTATCAGCAAAAGATTGGTGAATAGATGCCAGATATGACTCAGATTTTGGGATTGTTGCCAAAGAACTGGTTGTGATTGCAGGAAATAAATCATCATTTGTCGTATTTACCAGCGCTTGTAATTCTAAAGATACTGAACCTCCAGAAGTGCGATCGCCCCCTAAAACAGCTATTTGTGCTGCTTTTAAATCAGTGAAAGCGATTTTAGCAATTTCTCGCACCTTTTGGGGATTTGCATCTAAAACCGCCATAATTGTGCGTGCCAATTTTTCCAATCCTGGTAGATTCAAAGATTCTGCCAAGCCAATAAATACTTCACTTTGAGAGTGGAGTATTTCATAAAATTCAGTATTATCTGGTGGATTAGTAAGAGCCTGATTCAGAATATCTAGACGTTGTTTTACTCCTACTTCAAAAATAGATTTAACAATATCAAATCCTAACTCTTCCGATGTCGGCACATGAGTTTCTGCTCCGAAAGCATCACCTAACTTTTCTTGGATTTGAATAAATACTGTAGTAGCTCGGTTCAAAAGTTCATCAGCATTGATGTTACTGCTAGTAACTTCTGCCGTCACTGCTAATTGTAGACATTCATAACCTTCAATAAGTAAAGTTTGTAATTCACTATCAATAACAACATTAGGATTATATAAAGCCTTAAATATATCTTCTAAAGAATGGGCAATTGTCATGATGGTATCGAGTCCAACATTTGCTGCCCCACCCTTAATTGTATGGGTTGCCCGCATTAGATTATGTATTTTAGCTGTGCTAGAATTTTCAACTAAAGTATATAAATCCTGTTCAATAGTTTGCAATAATTCCGGTGCTTCGCCCAAAAAATAGGCATAGCCTTGTTCACGAATTGCTTGATCTGTAATCATAATTTTTGATTTTTGATTTTAAATCGAGGAGTTCAGAAGTTCACGAGTTCAGGAGGAAGAAAGAAATTTCTCCCCCACTCCCCCAACTCCCCCAACTCCCCCAACTCCCCCCACTCCCCCACTCCCCTGTTCCCCACTCCCTATTTATTTGACTTTAAACTTACTAGCAGTCGCTAATAAATCCTGTGCCATTCCGGTTAAGCTTTGGAAAACATGGGCAATTTCTTGAGATTCCCCAAAGGTTTTGTTAGCGATTTCTGCCACATCATTCATGGATTTAGTAACTGTACCAGATTGCTGCATTTGTACTTGGGTGGCTTCAGTAATGCGTTCAATTAATTGACTAATTTCCGCAGTTGCAGACACAATGGCATTAAGATTTTGACGAGTTTCATTAACTAAGTTAGTTCCTTCGACAACTTGCTGAATCCCTGTTTCCATTGCTACAGCAACTTCCCCAGTTTCCGCTTGAATCTCCTGAACTAATTTTTCAATTTCGATAGTTGCGGCTGCTGACTGACGAGATAAAGAACGGACTTCATCAGCTACCACTGCAAAGCCTTTCCCATATTCACCGGCTCTAGTGGCTTCAATAGCTGCATTCAGAGCTAGAACGTTAGTTTGAGTGGCAAAGCTACTAATCAGATTTACAACTTTGGAGATTTTTTGGGATGATTCACTCAGACGTTTAATCTTTTTGCTGGTTTGAGCTACAGTTTCTCGAATGGCTTGAATAGCATTAACTGTTTCATTCATCGCGGTATCGCCAGAATCTACAGTTTTGTTGGCTTGTTGGACGGCTATCTGTACTAATTTGGCATTATTTACTACCGCTTGTGTAGAATTTACCATCTGTTGCAGATCACTTAAAGCCTTAGTGATTTCCCCAGATTGTTGTTCGGCTAAATGAGTCAATCCCACCAGTGAGGTACTGCTATTACTGGAAGTTTGGGCTACTTGTTGAGAAGCTGTTTGTACTTGAATAACGATCTGCTGTAGTGCTTGCACAGTCCCGTTATAAGCATCAGCAATTGTTCCTATTTCATCCTCAGTAATGGGGGCGCGGACTGTTAAATCCCCTTTGAGGGCTGGTTTCAGGGCAATTAGCAGTTGAATGGAACGCTGTTGGAGTAGTTCTTTGGCTGCTTTTTCTCTTGTTGCTGCTTCTGATAGTTTGGTTGACTGGGTTTGTAGCTGTTGTAAGAATTCTGTTTGTTGCAAAGCTAGTCCTAATTGATCACCAATCCGCGCTAACAGATTGGTTTCAGGCTCTTCCCAGTGGCGGGTACTAGAGTTTTGATAAACTGCCAGTAGTCCCCAGAGTTTTTCGCCAAATAGGATGGGGACAATTGCATAGGCTTTGGCTTCAAATCCTTCCAGGAGTTCAATGTAACAAGTATCAAAGCTGGCTTGATAAATGTCGTTGACTATTAATTTGCGACCTTTTTTATAATCACCACCGTTCATGGCTTGCAAACAAGGGTCATTAAAGGCGGTTTTTAGTTCGGATGTAACTAGTTTGATCCAACCTGGGGCTACTGATTCGGCGACAAAATGACCACCCCAGTCTGAGGTGAATTTATAGACTGCGACGCGATCGCATTTAAATAGTTGGCGGATATCCTGGGTGGTAGATTTGAAAATTTCTTCGATCCCGGAAGTTAAGGACTGACGAATTTGGTTAACAATCTTGGAGAAGGTTTTTTCCTGTTCAACTATCTGGGCAATTTTGGCAGATTGTTGTCGTAATCTATCTAGATAATCAACTTGGGATTTAGCTAGGCTAAATTGCAATCCTATTTGAGTTAAAAAGTTGGCTTCTGAAGTTTGCCATTCACGGGTTGTAGAATTCTGATAGGCTGCTAATAAGCCCCATAATTTTTCTTCAAAAAAGATGGGGACGATGATGTAGGCTTTAACTTCAATCTGCTCTAAAATCTCGATATGACATTGAGCATAACCAACTTGATAGATATCATTAACTACAGAGATTTCACCTTTGGCGTATCTACCACCTTGGGTTTCTTGGAGGTGGCTATCTTCCCAAACCATTTGGAAGTCTGGTGTTACTACTTTTTTCCAACCCATACCTACTGATTCGGCGATAAATTTACCACTCCAATCAGGGAGAAATTGATAGACTCCCACGCGATCGCATTGCAGAGCCTGACGAACTTCCTGGGTAGTTGTTTTGAATATTTCTTCTACATCTAAGGATTGACGAATGCGGTTAACAATTTTATTGATGGCTTTTTCTTGTTCAGCCCGTTGTGCTAGTTCTTCTGACTTAGATTCTAGGGTTTGTAGATAATCTATTTGAGTTTTAGCTAGGCTAAATTGTAAACTTACCTGAGATAAAAAGTTAACTTCTGAAGATTGCCATTCATGAGGTGCTGAATTTTGATAAGCTGCTAATAAACCCCATAATTTATCGCCAAAGAAAATTGGGACATTGATATAAGCTTTAGCTTCAAACTGCTCTAATAATTCCAGATAACAAGGGGTAATATTGGCTTGATAGATATCATTTACCGCTATGGCTTCCCCTTTAACAAACCGCCCGCCCTTGGTTTCTTGCAGATAAGTATCTTCAATGATATCTGTCAGGTCTGTACTAACTAATTTACCCCAACCATTGCTCACTGATTCTGCAACAAACTTACCGCTAAAATCTGGATGAAATTGATAAACTGCAACCCGATCACATCGCAAAACCTGACGTAGTTCCTGAGTAGCAATTTTAAAGATTTCTCCCATATCCAAAGATTGCCGGATGCGGTTAATAATCTTAGTTAAAGCCTTTTCCTGTTTGGTAATCTGAGTTAATTGTTCAGTTTGTTTTTGTACTTTTCCCAGATATTCTCCTTGGGAAACAGCTACACCAAATTGTGAACCAATCTGATTTAAAAAGCTGACTTCCCAATCTTGCCATTCCCGCGCTCCAGTATTTTGATAAGCTGCTAATAAACCCCACAATTTTTCCCCAGAAAAGATGGGAGAAATTATATAAGCTTTGGCTTCAAACTGTTCTAAAATATCAATGTGACATTGAGCTAAACCTATTTTATAGGTGTCATTAACGACAAAGGTTTCCCCATTGGCATATCTACCACCTTTTGTCTCTTGAAGGTGGCTATCTTCCCAAACCATTTTATAATCGGGGGTGACAACTTTCACCCAATTATTTCCCACAGATTCGGAGACAAATTGACCACTCCAATCATCACTAAAACGATACACCCCAACGCGATCGCATTTCAATAGTTGGCGGACTTCTTGAGTAGTCGTTTGAAAGATTTTTTCGACATCTGGCTGTTGTAAAATCTTGGTAATAACTTTCGCTGCTGACTGTTTAGCTAGGGAAGATTGTTTTAGTTCTTTTTGTAATTTAAATCCCTGCACTCTATAAGTGATTTCTGTGGTAATTTGTGATAAAAGTGTGGTTTCTGTTTCTTGCCATTGTCGAGGTATGCCACAGCTATGAACTACCAATAACCCCCACACTTTACCATCAATAAAAATAGGTAAGCTCAAACTAGCTCTAACTTGAAATTTTTCGAGTAGCTGCTTTTGGTAGGGGGTAACTTGAATTTTACTAATATCGTCAATAATTACAGGTTCTAAATAATCTGCACTGGTATAAACACCAAACACAATAGCCGCCAGAGTTTCATTAATCGCAGGTGTCCAACCAGTGCTTCTTGATTCAGCTAAAACAGTTCCAGTATCATCTGTGTTAAACTGATAAACTAAGACGCGATCGCATACTAACTTAGCTTTAATTTCTGCTACTGTTACAAATAATAACTTCTCCAAATCCCCAACTAGGCGCATTTTAGTAGTTATCTCTTGAAATCGCTGTCTCCAGATTTTAAATTCCTGGGCAATTAAACTTTTACTAGATGAATCATAATTAGATCCATTGCCATTATCTTTTTTCTTTTCTTCATGTTGTGATGGACTAAAAATGTTTCCAGCATCTTCATTTTGGTTTTGATATAAAGTTGTCATGCCATTAACCTCAATAATTGTAGTAAAGTGTATGGAAGAAGGAATAGGGAATAGGGAATAAAAATTATGATGACTAAACTTCTTATTCTTTATTGACTCCTGACTCCTTATTTAACTATGTGTTGTCCAGATAGAAGTTTGCAGCATTGCTGAAGCATCCAAATTAAAAATCATTTGTTCAGAATCATTAATGAAATATCCCTGCAAAAAAGGTATCATTTCTGGATAAAAAACCTCCCCAGATGGTTGTTTCATTTGCTGGGTATCTAACCAATCAATATCTATGAGTTGACGGATTAATATTCCCAAATACTTACCTTCTTGTTCTACCACTAATGCCATCATTTTGGACAAAACATTTGACCCTTGCAAAAGTGGTGGATAACCTAGCATTTCCTCCAAGTCAACCAACCACAACATTTCCCCCCGCCAATTATAAATTCCGACAACACAATTAGGCATTTGTGGGACACCACATATTTCTGTCAGTGGTATTTGCACAACTTCCGTAATTTGTTCGAGGGGAATTACTGCTGTATCTCTGACTCCTAAAGAAAAGCTCAAAAATTTTTGTTTGGTTTCCAAAATTAGTTTCCCCCACCCTCAATAATTCTTTTTAGCTCCTGAAAATGCAGATTGCTTTACCGAAAGGGTACAGACTTCTTCAAATTTTAAATCTAAAATCTAAAATTCGGTGACTAATCCACAATCCATCATTTAATCAATCTTTTTAAAGTCAGCACTAGCTCTTCCTTATCTACTGGTTTAGCTAAATAAGCATCAGCACCTAACATATTCCCCCACATTTTATCTACATCACTGTTTTTAGTAGAGCAAAAAACTACAGGAATATTACTAGTTTCGGTATTATTTTTTAACTCCCGACAAAATTCATAGCCGCTTTTACCCGGCAAAATTACATCCAAAACTATTACATCCGGTTTACTCCTACCTATTTTAGATTGTGCTTCTGCACTATTTGTAGCGCAAACCACAAAATAACCAGCTTGCTGTAAGTATTTACTGATAAATTCCATATCAGTTAAGCCATCTTCTACTACTAAAACGGTACTCATAACAATTACCTATTGAATTCTTTTAAGAATGTTAAACAAAAACAGCAAGTCTCCAATTAGACAGATCAAATAAACACTTTTTGACGTTTTATTTTATCTCATTTAATAAATTATATACACGCTTCTCCATGATAACTACATATTTAATACGAATTAGCATACCTAATCACAAATTTTAGGTGTGATAAATCATTCTTACAAAGATTTAATGCTGGTTGTAACCAACAAAATAATCAAGATTCAACACTGTTAATCTTAACACTATTTTATTATGACTATCTCCGTAAAAATTATGAATTTCTTGAGAAATGTCTCAATAACAGAGTCAGTAAATAGGGTTTGCTGATAGCGCAGCGTGGCGTTAGCCATACTCTAATGGTGTCAACTTAACGTAAAACATCTATCCCGCAAAGAAATCAAGTCATCTCATTCCCAGTCTCTGACTGGGAATGAATTCTAGAAGGCTCTGCCTTCAATGATATTAGAGGCAGAGCCTCATTAATTGCATTCCTAGTCAGAACGAGATGTGGTATGGATTTGAGCCTAAGTTGACACCAATGGCCATACTTCTAGCCCTCACAGACAACTTATTCAGCAAACTCTGAATAGTGACGTACTCCACACACTCCCTTTCAGGTGAGTGTGGGCTTCTCAGTGACTCCTCTATGAGGACATTAACTGAGCTTTAAGACCGTGCGCCCCACGGTTCTTTGGTTTTGAGATTTGTTTTGTAGGCTGCATTTGGAGCATTTAATTGGACTACACCTACTTTTTTATAATAACATAAAATCAATATTTTGTTCGTTTCGTCGCTGTAGCCTTCTTTGTTTTCGCTACGCTCAAATACAATTTGGGCTACGCAACTCAACTCACGCGCATTCATCCCACGCTCCTAAGAGTGAGACGTGGGGCTTCTGCTGATTAAGCTAAATTAGTATCATGATTATTGTTTGATAAATTGGGGACGCGTAAATATTTACGGACTACATTCATAACCCGATCTGCTACGATTGGTTTAGAAATAAAGTCTGTAGAGCCGACAACTTTCGCCCGAACTCTATCTATTAAACCATCATTACCAGTTAATATGATTACTGGTGTCTCTGCAAAAGCGGAAATTCTGCGTAATTGTGTGCATATTTCGTAGCCACTGGCTATGGGCATAATCAAATCTAAGAAAATTAAATCTGGCTTTTGTTGGATGATAATAGGTAAAGCCTGGATAGCGTCTTGGATTTTAATAAATCTCAGTCCATGACGGGTCATAATTCCTTCTAAGATGTTACACACCTGGGGACTGTCATCTACACAAACTATTAATGGAGGAGCTTGATTTTTGGGGTTTCTACTAGTGGAACTACTAGATTCGACTGTTAAGGGTAAATCAGGTACTGATACTAACTCAATAATGCCTTTAAGGATATAGGGAAGTAGGGAACGTGCTACAGGCATGACATCTTGTTTCATTCTGATGCTTAACTCCCGTAATGTGGATTGACCATTAATTAAACTCACAAAATTTTTATATACAGAGGGATTTACCATTTGCTGTAGTTGTTCTGGTCGGCGTAAAACTGGCGCTAAATTAGGAGAAATATTTGTTAGTCCAGCTTGTGACCAAATTGACCACGCATCTTGCATTTGTTTAATGGACATATCTGTATTTGTGAAGCTCATAGGCATTTCTAATATGATTTTCTGGCTGTAATTGCAGGTGACAGCCGCAAAACCTAGTTCCTGAGCTAGATCAAAAAATAATTCAGCTACGGTGTTTTCCACAATGGCATGAATTTTTTCTCTTTGAATTTTCTGTCTTTTATGTAGCATCTCTATGAGATTATAATCCCAATAATCAATAGCTATATCTTCATAACGACAGCGAATTTTAGTGATATCAATATCAGGACAATGTTGAGCCATGTTTCTGCGCCAACGCCTGAAGGGATGATCACTACCTGTAGCCCATACTATTCTGCCTAAACGGTAGTAGAAAGTCCATTCTCGTCCTTTAGAACTTTTGATATTTAGTTGTCCGTTATATTGGACTTGGCTAGACTTTTTAAATTCGTTGAATAGGTTTTGCGCTTCTGTTACTTCTGGTTTGGTCATCATGCTTTCCCTGAAAATTTATTGATTTAGTATTTATAAAAATCCATGTTTGGCTTGTTTTACAAGCATTTGAAAATTTAATTGGGAGGATTAATACCTATGCCGACCTTCTAAATACAGATATGCAAACCAATAAAATCTTTAGGATATTATTAATAGAGCTTTAGAGGTTTGGCGAGGGTATTGGAGGATTACATACAAATGTAATTTAGCTGTTGTTATGTAACATTACTCGATATTTAGAATAGTAGTAAATATTAAAAAGTCTCAGATTGATTTAGCGGTATGCAATTAACCATCTTTTTTATTTACTCAATAATCCTGTAATATTATACTCATTTTGTCTATGATACTATATCAGTAATAACGCTTATTTTCAGGGTACAAGAAACCATAAGTAATTATCAATTACCCATTTTTAATTCTGTTTTATGATGTTGGTAAATTTAGTAGTTAAGTATTCTGATTGTAGCTGTTTACAGCTAGTCGAAGATTACCGTGATGGGCTGCTAATAGTTTTTTACCTGCTTCTTGGTCTAAGCTAGTCCAGTGCATTAATAATGCTAATTTCACCCATTTACCGCTATGTTCTAGTAAAAAACCAGCGGCTTCTCGACTTAAACCAGTGAGGTCTTGTAAGATGCGTAAAGCGCGATCGCGTAATTTTTGATTAGTGACAGCAACATCAACCATGCGATTCCCATAGACCTTACCTAGTTTCACCATTACCCCCGTTGAGAGAGTATTCAAAACTAATTTTGTCACTGTTCCTGCTTTCAAGCGAGTAGAGCCAGCTAAAACTTCTGGCCCTGTCAACAACCGGATATCAATATCAGCTTCAATACTAACTTGTTCGGCGGGAACACAGGCGATAAAAATAGTCTTAGCTCCCCGTTGACGCGCTGCATTAATGGCACCGTGAACAAAAGGAGTTGTTCCCCCAGCAGTAATACCGACGACTACATCCAATTGAGTAATTTGTCGTTGAGCGATCGCACTTTCCCCATCTTCAGACCGATCTTCCAAATCCTCAGAACTGCGGACTAATGCTCCCGCACCACCAGCAATAATCCCTTGTACCAATTCTGGGGAAGTGCAGAAAGTCGGTGGACACTCAGCAGCATCCAATACTCCTAATCTCCCACTCGTCCCTGCACCTACATAAAATAAACGTCCACCTTGACGTAGCCTTTCTGCGGTGCAGTCAATGGCTGCTGCTAACTGGACTTTCGCTGCCGCTACTGCTGCTACTGCTTTTTGGTCTTCGCTATTAAATAACTCCACCAATTCCAAGGAGTTAAGTTGGTCTAAATTGAGACTATTGGGATTAACTTGTTCGGTGAGTAAATGCCCTCGTTCCTGAAAATTTGCCATATATTTTGTGTCAGTTGTCAGTTGTCAGTTGTCAGTTGTTAGTTGTTAGTTGTCAGTTGTTATTTACCCATAATGACCAATGACCAATGAATAATGACCAATGACTAATAACTAATTATAATAAACCTTCCAGTTTGCGTCGAATACTGTCTAAATCAGAATTAGCAATTTCTGGCGCAGGTGGACTGTAAGATAAAAAGTCTTCATCAGTATCCTCTATTTCTGGTTCAGGTTGCCAATCAGTTTGTTTGACATTCGTTTCTGGTGGCAATACTAATTCATTATTTTCCGCCACAATTTCCCAGAGATAGCCAGTGCTTTCGCAAAATTCCTTAACATCATCAGCATTCATCATTTCCACTGTCGGGACAGCAAAATCCTGTGCTTCTAACATTAAAGCAAAGCGGGTGGCATCATCCTCTGACTCAAACATGAGGATTTTATTCCCTTCTATCCCTTGAGCATTGCTAATCCGAATGCTGTGAATCCCCTCATTATCAGTGCCAGCATTGAACATTAGTACAAAAACACGCATTGTCTATCCTTTGATTCAGTTCTCTAATTTATCTTAAAGTTCAATACTGTATATTCATAAGAATCTCCAATAATTTTTGTGAGATTACTGGAAGTTAGGCATAGACCAAAAGGCATAATTTACCAATTTTACCAAAACCTAAGTTTTCATTTTCGCACTTATCCCGTTATACTCTAAGAGTTAAACATAAAATTATGTAAATATTTATTCATATTTTTAGTGCTGTAGATAACATTAAAGATTGTCCGGTTTCAGTAATTAGTGTTTTGCCAAGATATCTGGTAATCAAAGCGTGCAAACCTATGTCTAACTCTCCTAGTCAAAATTCTCGCCCCGGTAATTCTGGGACTAATCATCTGTGGTGGACGATAATTGGTCGTACTGGCTTAGGTATAGGTGCTTTGTTATTATTAGGAATTATTGGTGGTGTTTGGCGATTAAAGGGTTTTGTTGATCATGATTTAGTACCATTAGCAACCCAAGGTCTTACTAATACTCTCAATCGTCCAGTAAAATTGGGAGCAGTTAAATCCTTTTCCCTGACTGGTGTTCAGTTTGCCGCTTCGGAGATTCCCGCTACACCAACAGATCCAGATCGGGTAAATGTCAAAGCAGTAGATGTAGGATTTGATATTTGGAAGTTAGTTATTAACCGCAATCTTCGATTAGATGTAACTTTAATTAATCCAGATGTTTATGTTGAGCAGGATAGACAGGGAAGCTGGTTAACAACTACTATCGCTCCACCTGCTGAGGCAGGACTGATTAAAACCGATTTAGATAAATTGCGGTTTCGGGATGCAAATTTGGTATTAGTACCGAAAGTTAGTGAAGGGGCAAAAATTTCTTTACCAGTCCCTGTGGGATTTTCTGGGGTTAATGGCACGGCTCAACTCTTCTTAAATAAAAATCGCTTAATTAAATTGGACTTGGCTGGTAAGGCTGTCAGTGGGGGTGATATTGCCATTGTTGGCGATTTAATTCCTGAGAAAACTTTAGTTGGGGATTTTCGACTCAAAGCTCAAAATCTTCTTGCCGCAGATATTACCCGGATTGTAACTTTACCACTGATTTTACAAACTGGTAAGGTTAATGGTGATTTGCGAATTAAGGTGATACCAAAGCAGAAAACCTTACTTTATGGCAATGCGGCTCTAGAAGGGGTGACGGTGCAAATTCCCAATCTGCCCCAATTGCTCAATAATAGTCAGGGAAATCTCAGTTTTGATGGACTGTTAATTAAATTAGATCATATAGTTACAAGTTATGGAAAGATTCCGTTAACAGCATCGGGTACTATTGATCAGCAAGCAGGGTTTAATTTAAAAGGGCGTGTAAATGCGGTAAGTTTGGCTAATGCCCAAACAACGCTAAATGTAAAGTTACCATTTCCGGTGAGTGGTATAGCTCAAGCCGATTTACAGATAGTGGGGAGAGTTTCCCAACCTGTATTGTCTGGTAATGTGAGGACGTTAAAAATTGCCCAAATTGATAAAGTTGATTTTGGGAAAGTTAGCAGTAAATTTGAGCTTATTAGTAGTCAATCTCTTTTAAAAATTACAGATATTCAAGGTAAAACTACTTATGGCGGCGAGGTTAAGGGTGGGGGGATAATTAAACTTGGTAAAGTATCGGCACTGAATTTGCAATTACGAGCAGAAAATGTGCCTGGGGATGCGATCGCTCAAGTATATGATATCAAAACTGGATTCCCCATTGGCCTGATGACAGCCACCGCGGAATTGAAGGGTGTGGCTACTAATACCCAAACTGTAGTTAAATGGCAAGCTCCTCAAGCCAAATACCCAGCAACGGGGACAAGTATTATTCATAGCGATCGCACAGTTTCCTTTAGTGATATAGTTGCCAAGGTTGGCGGCGGTATAGTTACTGGTAGTGGTAATTATAGTTATGATAGCAAGCGTTGGCAAGCTTTAACTCAATCTAGCAGAATCAAATTAACATCTTTTGTTGACCAAAAACAGCAGGAAAATATTTCTCTGGCTGGGGCAGAATTTAACGGTAGATTGCGTTTATCAGGAAATTCCTCGCCATTTCAAATAGAAACAATTATTCCTGAAAATGCCAATGTCAACATTGCAGGTGGCACAGTCAATATTTCCCAAATCCAATTAAATAACCAAAATTTTACCGCTTTATTACAAGGAAAAGACTTACGTTTAGCAACAATTGTTAAACAAGCTAACCCAATTTTAAATAATCCCCTATCAGGTAATTTTATGATTACCAGTAACAGGGAAAATTTCAGTCTAAAAACCTTTTCTGGAATCGGTAAAGCCTTTTTATATATTGGTGGAAGGACAATTAAAGCTGCTAATATTCAAGTGGCAGAAGGTCGCTATCAGGCGAAAATTCAAGCTGATAATATACCTTTAACAAAACTCGTAGGGGCGCAGTCCCTGCGCCCAGAAATGCAAGGAATGATCACTGGTCAATTGCAAGTAGCGGGTTCGGTGGAATCATTCCAGCCAGAAACTATTCAAGGAGAAGGGAAAGGCTATTTAACATTACCTAGTGGTATAGTTAAAGCTTCCGAGATTCAACTGAATAATGGCCATTATCAAGCCTTGTTAGCTACTTCAGGTTTGCAATTAAAGCCTTTTAATCAGCAGTTAAAAGGACAGTTGGCAGGAAAGTTGCAAGTATCGGGAACTCTAGCTGCTCCCACATTAGCAGATATGGCTGCTGTTGGTCAGGTGCGGTTGAGTCAAGGTTTATCAGGTATGGATGCACCTATTCAAGCTGATATTGGTTGGAATGGAGAAAAGCTAACTATTGATGGTTATAATAGTGCCAATTTTCAAGCTAATAGTTCAACGGCGCTCGCTATAAAAGGTTATTTATTAGCTAATGCTAAGAAATCGGGTATTCCAGAAATTACTGATGTTAATTTGAATATCCAGGCAAGAAACTATAGTCTGGAAGGATTGCCAGTGCAATTACCTAATCTTGCTGATATTGCTGGCAGATTGGATTTTAGCGGACAGGTGACGGGAAAACCTACCGCTCCAAATATTACAGCTAAGTTAGGGTTACGGAATTTAAAAGTTCAGGAATTGGCTTTTGAGCCATTATTGACTGGTAATTTAAATTCTGTGTCAGGACAGGGGTTGAGTTTAGATATTGCTGGTGTGAAAGACCGCATAGCAGTTAATTTAGATGGTAATAATCGCCCGAAATCCATTTTAGTTCAGTGGCAACAAGCATTGTTATCAGGTGCAGCAACAGGATCTGATTGGGATATAAATGTGACTAATTTTCCTTTAAAAGCTTTAAATATAGCTTTACCAGCAAATACTCCTTTAAGTCCAGGAGGGGTGAGAGGATTATTAACAGGGAATTTGCAAATTAATTCGCAGACATGGGCTACAACGGGAAATATAGCCATTGAAGAACCGGAACTGGGGAGAATTAAAGGCGATCGCTTTGCAACTCAACTGCGATACGATAATAATACCTTCATCCTCAATAACAGCGAACTTCGCAAAGGTGAAAGTAGATATACCTTTACTGCCAACATCAAACCCTGGGCAAAAAAACCGCAACTGCGAGCAAATATCAACATTGACAAAGGTAATATTCAAGACATTCTCACCGCAGCACAAATCTTTGATATTCAAGACTTCCAGCGGGGGTTAAACCCACCTATCTACGGCACGGCTGTGGATTTAACCACCCAATCTCAAGGCTTACCATTAGAGTCTCTATTTAACCAAATACAACGATTATCAGAAATTAATGCCCTACTAAATACCCAAAAACAAAAACGATTAGATACTCAACCTATCCCAGATTTAAGAGACTTAAAGGGGATTTTGAATGGTGACATTTCCATTAATACTGCCACAACGGATGAACCAAGAATAAAATTTAACTTCCAAGGACAAAATTTTACCTGGGGGAAACCAACAGAACCAAGTCGTTTTTATCGGGCAGAAAAAATCATAGCTGAAGGTGGTTTTACAGAAGGAACTTTGCGGTTACAACCTTTACGAATTCAATCAGAAAACAAGTTAATTGCCTTTACAGGTTACATTAGTGGTAAAACCCAATCAGGTAAATTAACAGTTGAAAACTTTCCCATTCAGCGATTTAATAATCTAGTGAAACTGCCGCTGGGAATTACAGGTAAGCTAAAACTTAACGCAGCCATAGCAGGTAATATTGCCAATCCTCAAGCTACAGGAGAATTAAACATTACAGAAGGAACAATTGATAAAAAACCAGTGGAATCAGCTAATGCTAGTTTCAGTTATGCTAATGGACGGTTAAACTTTGGTAGTCAGTTACTAGGAGTGGGGTCTGAACCTGCAAATATTGATGGGAGTATTCCCTATACTTTACCCTTTGCTTCTGAAAAATCGGACAGTGACAAAGTTACTTTAAATGTCAATATCAAAAATGAAGGTTTGACACTTTTAAATCTCTTTACTAATGAGATAGCTTTTGAAAATGGACAAGGAGAATTAGACTTAAAAGTTCGAGGAACTAGAAAACAACCTTTCGTGAAAGGAACTGCTTCTCTTGATAATGCTACCTTTAGCGCCCAAGCCTTACCAGGAAAGTTAACTAATGTGAATGGTAAAGCAATTTTTGATTTAACTCGTGTGTTTATCAAAAATCTTGAAGGTAAATTTAGCAATGGTAAAGTGGAAGCTGTGGGAGAATTGCCAATTGCTAATAGTAAAAATGTGCAAATAGATATTCCCTTGATGGTTAATTTAAGACAATTATCTTTAAATCTCAAAGATTTATATCAAGGAGGTGCTAATGGTGATTTAACAATTACTGGTTCTCTTCTCCAACCAATAATTGGCGGTAATATAGAATTATTCAATGGTCAAGTATTGTTAGCAGAATCTAAAGATGAAAATTCATCGTCTGCAAAAATTAATGACCTTAATAAACTAGATACAGCGGGTAAAATTACTAAGTTAAATGATTTAAAATTAAGATTAGGGAAAAATATCCAAATTTCTAAACCACCAGTGTTTAAGTTCCAAGCCTCTGGAGATTTAACTGTGAATGGTTCTTTAGCTGAACCCATACCAGATGGATCTATTAAGTTAACCAAAGGTACAGTAAACTTATTCACTACCCAGTTAAATTTAGCAAAAGGTTATCCACAAACTGCTACTTTTAGTCCTCGTCAACCCCGTGACCCTGATTTGAATATTCGCCTATTTGCGAAGGTTTTAGACATAACTCAAAATAGTGATTTAAGTAGACAAGGTTCTCTAGGTTTAGCAGGGTTAGAAACGGTGCGAGTAGAAGCTAGTATTAATGGGTTAGCTAGTCAAATTAATGATAATTTGCAATTACAAAGTAATCCTTCCCGTTCAGAAACACAAATTGTCACCTTGCTAGGAGGCGGATTTGTTGACAATCAAGGACGTGGTGATAGTACCCTGGGTTTAATTAATATTGCCGGTTCGGCTGTGTTCAGTAATTTCCAAGGTGCATTTAATGAAATTGGTAATGCTTTTGGTTTAAGTGAATTGCGAATATTTCCCACTATTCTGTCTGAAAGACCAGAAGCAGGGAGAAATAACTCATCTTTAGAATTAGCTTTGGAAGCAGGAATTGATATTTCTGCAAAATTCTCTCTTTCTACCATTAAAATCCTCACGGCAAATGATCCCTTACAATGGGGGGTTAATTACCGCATAAATAATCAATTCCGTGTCCGTTCTTCCACTAATTTAACTGATGATAGTCGGGCTGTAATTGAATTTGAAAGAAAATTTTGAGGAATCAAGCCGTAGGGGCGCAGGGCCTGCGCCCATTCAGGAGGAAGAAGGAAGAAGGAAGAAGGAAGAAGGAAGAAAGAAGAAGGAAGAAAGAAGAAGGAAGAAAGAAGAAAGAAGAAAGAAGAAAGAAATTTCTCCCCCACTCCCCCCACTCCCCCACTCCCCCCACTCCCCCTACTCCCCCCACTCCCCCTACTCCCCCCCTACTCCCCCCACTCCCCCCACTCCCCCCACTCCCCCCACTCCCCCACCGCCATTAGGATAAGCACGAATGGTTTGCCGATAGGAAAGAACAACTAGTTCTTCGCTATGGGCGCTGGTTGGTAAAGATTTACCGAGGAAAAATTGCTTAATTTGAGGGTAGAAGGACATATAAAGTCCGCTTGGAAAATATGTTAACTAGGACTCAGTTGAGAATAAACTCAAACCTGAGTTTACAGAATATAGTAATTTAGGCAGATTTGTAACAAATTAACCATTACATTTTAGCCTAAAATTTTGCTAACAAAAACAAGCCTCTTTAACTACCACTCGATGGTGGAGAAGATAGAAAACACTAAGTCAACCACCCATCACTTCCCTTCGGGTAAGTGAGGGCTTGTAAAAGCCTAGTTGACCAGACTCAGTTCTTAACCGAACTACGTTAGAGGTAAGAGTTAAAGACCTACCAGAGGATGCGTAGCTAGTTCCCTGCTCTAGAACTTAAAAGTTAAACAGGCTTAAGGGTTAAACCAGTGCTTTTAAGATAGTTACCGACCTCTAACATTGTCGAAGCTAACATTACCCGCAAGGAGGCTCTTTGGAGCAAAATATTATGTCCAAAGTATTTGTTTTAGACACTGAAAAAAGACCACTAGACCCAATTAATCCAGCACAGGCTAGACAACTATTAAGAAACAAAAAAGCAGCAATATTTAGACAGTTTCCGTTCACAATTATTCTCAAAAAATCCTGTCCTGACTCCCCAGTATCGTCCCTAAGACTAAAGATTGATCCTGGTGCAAAATTCACGGGAATGGCATTAATTAATGATGCAACTGGCGAAGTAGTATTTGCTGCTGAATTAAAACATAGAGGCTTTGCAATTAGAGATGCTTTAACTTCTAGAAGTCAATTAAGACGTTCTAGACGTGCCAGAAAAACTCGTTACAGACAACCAAGATTCTTAAACAGAAACTTCCCAGAAGGATGGTTAGCACCGAGCTTACAAAGTCGGGTTGAGAATATTAAAACTTGGGTTGAAAGATTGCGTAAACTCGCACCAATTAGGGCAATTAGTCAAGAATTAGTCAGGTTTGATATGCAGTTAATGGCTAATCCTGATATTCAAGGTAAGGAATATCAACAGGGAACTTTAGCTGGTTACGAAAGCAGAGAATACTTACTAGAAAAGTGGGGTAGACAATGTGCCTACTGTGGAGTGAAAGACGTTCCTTTTCAAGTAGAGCATATTCATCCACGAGCCAAGGGTGGTAGTAATTCAATTACAAATCTCACTTTAAGTTGTGAAAAATGTAACACTAAAAAAGGCACGAAAGACATCAAAGATTTTCTCAAAAAAGACCCTTCAAAGTTAGAAAAAATCTTGAAGCAAGCTAAAAGACCACTGGCTGATGCAGCAGCAGTAAACACAACTCGCTTGGCATTACTATTCGTTGTCAAAGCGACTGGATTACCTGTAGAAACAGGTTCAGGAGGGTTAACAAAGTTCAATAGAAGTCAGCAAAATCTGGAGAAAACGCACTGGATTGATGCAGCTTGTGTTGGTCAGTCAACTCCAATTCTCAATATCAAAGGCGTTAAGCCATTGCTAATTACAGCTAATGGTCACGGCACTAGACAATCTTGCCGAACTGACAAGTACGGTTTTCCTTCTAGATATGTCCCCAGGTTCAAATTTGTTAATGGTTTTCAAACCGGAGACATTGTGAAAGCTGTTGTCACAAAAGGTAAAAAGATTGGGGCATATATCGGACGAGTAGCGGTGAGGACTAGCGGTAGTTTCAATATCTCAACAATATCTGGACTGATTCAAGGTATCTCTTACAAATACTGTAAATCAATTCACAAAAAGGACGGTTACGAATATGGAAAATCAAAGATTTGTTAATTGCTCAACTGTCCCTTTCATTGTTTGTGCTGGCGCACAAAATTACTCAAGGGACGTTTCACAATTAACCCTCCATTCCTCCCATCACCAAACTGAGTACAGTTTTGGTGGGGGTCTCCTGGAGGTTTAGATGAACAAATACTCAACATTTGTTAAATTATTAATTAATATTCACTAATACACCATGACGAGCAGCGAACTGGAGCGATACTACAGAATCTTAGAATTAGAGCCAGGGGCTACACTCGAACAAATAAACCAGGCTTATAAAGATTTAGTGTTTGTTTGGCATCCAGACCGTCTCCCCAAAGACAATCCGCGCTTACAACACAAAGCCCAGGAAAAGCTGAAATTATTTAATGAAGCTCGTGATAAACTGCGATCTTTACGGGATAACCAGCCCACCCGCGCTTATTCTCCAGCGCCTCAAGCCAATAAACCATCATCTACATACTCCTATCCACCACACACAACTTATCAACAACCACAGCCAAATTCAGATTTAAGCGGTAAAGATTTTAGTCGTGCTAATTTGAGTAACCGGGATTTATCAGGCAGAAATTTGAGCTATGCTAATCTAAGCGGGTCTAATCTTAGTGATACCTTTATGCACAAGGTGATTCTCAGAGGTGCGGATTTGTCAGAAGCTAATTTATTTAGGGCTAACTTACTCTTAGCAGACTTAAGAGATGCCAATTTACGCTCGGCTAATTTGATTGGTGCGGATCTTAGCGGTGCTGATTTGCGGGGCGCTGATTTGACAGGAGCGAGAATTCGTTCAGGCGATCGCCTGCTGGTAAAATTGATTGGAGCTAAATTAGCTGGAGCCATCATGCCTGATGGTATAATTCATACCTGAAAACAATCCCAATAGGTAATAGGCAATAGGCAATAGTAAAGAAGTTTTCAGGGATTTTACGTTTCTTTACAGAGTTTGGTTTTATTCTGTGAACCCACTTAGGGCTTGCTGATAGCGTAGCGTGGCGTTAACCCTACTCCTGAATGGGAGCAGTCCCTGCGCCCCTACCTCCTAGCGTGGCGTTAGCCATACTTCTAGCCCTCACAGACAACTTTTTCAGCAAACCCTACTTAGTCATAGCCATTAAAATTAATAATATAGCCATAATCCATAATATGTGAGAGAATCTACTTCCTGCTCTTTGACTCCCGAAGTCAAGTTTACATAGAAAATAGGAATGCTGTATTCACGAAATTTAATGATCAATGTGGCTTCCTTCTCAGGTTATATATTTGAATAGGCAGAAAATTTTAAGTAGAACTAATACTTATTAGTCAAAAACTTCTAAATTCCTGTACTATTGACGATTGACTGGTAATTGTTAAAAATAATTTATTTTAGTTCTATTAATGATCATGAACATTGCAATTATTGGCTGTGGTTATGTAGGTTGTGCAGTTAGCAAATATTGGCAGTCAAACAGTAATTTCATGCTGACTGCAACTACCACTAGCCCAGAACGTATCCCTACTTTAGAAACAGTAGCACAAAGAGTTATTGCCACATCAGGTAATAATCTAGAAAGTTTGAAAGCCGTATTAAAAAATCAAGAAATCCTTTTATTAAGTGTCGGGGCAAAAAATGCAGATTCTTATGAAGAAACTTATGTAGATACTGCGAAAAATCTAGTTTCTCTCTTACCCCAATTTCCTCATATTCACCAAGTCATCTATACAGGTAGTTATTCAATTTATGGAGACAGAAATGGTGTTTGGGTAGATGAAGAAAGCCCGCCAGCCCCAGCTAATCGCAATTCTCAACTACTCAAAAAAACAGAAGATATATTATTATCAGCAAACAATGAAAACACCCGGATTTGTATTTTACGGTTAGGTGGTATTTATGGACCGGGTAGAGAACTGGAAAAAATCTTTGGTAGAGCCGCAGGAACAACTCGTCCTGGAAATGGAGAAGATATCACCAATTGGGTTCATGTTGACGATATTGTTAACACCATAGAATTTGCTCGTGAGCATCGCTTACAAGGCATTTATAATCTTGTAGATGATAGTCATCTGACAAATAAAGAATTACTTGATAATGTGATGGCAAAAAACAATTTACCTAAAGTTATTTGGGATGCAGATAATAAAAACATCCGCCCATATAATGCCTGGGTATCCAATCAAAAGCTTAAAGATGCTGGATATAAATTCCTTCACCCGCAAATAATTTTTTAGCCCCCATTCCCAATTATAGGAATCCGGTTTAATTCTGTGAATTTACTTGTGTGGTCAGGGAACAGGGAACAGGGAACAGGAAAGACAGAATTGATACCTACTGAGTCTTGTATGGCTACGCCACGCAGGCTATCAAAAATCAAATAGGAGTCCTATATCATCATGTCATCAGCTACAATCAACAACGGAACAGCATTGCCAACCCAGTATTATTCTTGGCAAAACTATCGCTGTGCTTACGAACTTCATCAACCTCTCAATTCGCCAGCAACAGGCATTCCTTTACTTTTAATTCATCCTATCGGTGTAGGTTTATCACGGCAATTTTGGCAACGATTTTGCCGAGAATGGTATGATAAAAATAACCAAAATTATATCTACAATCCCGACTTATTGGGATGTGGTGAAAGTGATATGCCAGCCTTAGCACATACACCAATTAACTGGGCAAAACAACTACAATACTTTTTGCAAACTGTAATTAAACAACCCGTTATTATCGTAGTTCAAGGGGCTTTATTACCAGTTGCTATTGAATTAGTGAAACTGGAAAAAGACCTAATTGCCGGGTTAGTATTATCTGATCCTACCTCTCGTCCAGTTATTACTAAAAATGCCCCCAAATGGCAACAGAACTTACTTTGGAGTATTTTTACATCTCCCATAGGTAATGCCTTTTTCCGCTATGCCCGTACCCGCAAATTTTTACATTCTTTCTCATCTGAAAAATTATTTGCACTCAGTGAAAACGTTGATGATGAATGGTTAAACACTCTTATAGCAGATGCTAAAAATATGAATGGGCGCTATGCTGTATTTGCTTTTTTAGCCAGATTTTGGCAAAGGGATTATAGTCATGATATTGCTTCAATTCCTCACCGCACATTATTAGTTGTGGGAGAAAAAGCTCGCGGCATTAGTAAAGAAAGTAAACCAGAAACTCCCGATGAAAGATTAGCATATTATTTGAATTGTTTACCTCAAGGTCAGGGAGTCAAAATCATTGGCAAGAATGTTATGCCCTATGAGTATACTCAAGCATTTGTTGAGGTAGTATCACCATTTATAGCTTCTATTTCCAGTTACATTTAAAATTTCATTATTTATGCACAGTAGGAGTTAAGCTGATTAAATCATCAATATTTCGTTTCATAGTCGTGCAAATTGCGTCTAAAGGTAAATCATTTTCGTCATAACCAAAGGGATTTTCAATTTCTAACCCAATGGCTTCAATACCTAACAACGTAAAGCTAACCAAAGCAGAAATTAACCCAGTCCACCAGTCAAGACTCTGGACGATTTGAAATGGCAATAGGAAGCAATACAGCAATAATAATTGTTTGAGGTGAATAGCATAAGCCAGCGGCATTGGTGTTCTTAAAATTCGTTCACAAGAACCTAAATTATCTACCAATATATTTAATAGTTCCTGCATAGATGTCAGTTGATAACTATTAATGCAATTACGATGATATTGCTGTTGTAAATAATCGCTAATCCAAAAGGCAATCTCTAAAGGCGGATTATTGATAATCTTCAGAGTGATGTATTTAGAATCTGGCATTAATGCTTCTAAATCACTATTTATAGGTTCACTTCGTAAATGTAGTTTTGTCGCTATGCCAAAAGCCACAAGTAAGTTTAAAGCCTCAATTTTATGATCTTTATCTTCTGGTTCTTTCTCATCAATAGATACCCAAATTTGTCGAGCTAAATTACGGATAGTATTGACTATTGCCCCCCAGCATTTTCTCCCTTCCCAAAAACGTTCATAGGCTGTATTAGTACGAAATACTAATAACAAACCCAAAACGATGCTGGGAATAACAGTCCCTAAAATTGGTTGGGAAACGGGAATTTTCAGATGATAAAGTATGGAAATTAAAACTCCAAAACCACCACACAAAAGCACCCGTTTGTAAATCGCCGCAATGACGGACCCTTTTATTTGTAAAGCACTTTCAAACCATGACAGTCTTTTCTCTAACATATAGTAATACGGGTGGGATATAAACTTTTACAAAATGACACATATCAGCTTTTGCTTTACCCCTACCTTTAGAATCAAACTATCCAGCCGTTTTGAGGATAAAATTCTTTGTTAACTGGGATAACTAGTCCTTCTTTCGCCATAATTGCACCAGGAAAACTCGCACAAGCATCTTCACCGACACGATCTAAATAATCATCATTGTGGTCTGGATCATGATGGTAAATTACTAAGGTTTTCACATTAGCAGCTTTAGCAACTTTTATAGCTTCTTGCCAAGTGGAATGTCCCCAACCAATTTTAGGGGATTTGGGATTACTGTATTCTTCATCAGAATAGGTAGAATCATAAATGAGTACGTCAGCATTGCGAGCTAACCACAAGACATTTTCATCTAAATGATCAGGATAATGTTCAGTATCCGTGATATAAACAGCAGCACTACCTCGCCAATTAACTCGATATCCTACTGCTTTACCGGGATGATTTAAATGAGCGGTTTCTATAATAATCTCATCAATATTGATGGGCTGTCCGATTTGCACATTGTGAAAAGTCAAATTAGACTGCATAATCTGTAATGGTACAGGGAAGTTAGGATGCAGCATTTGGTCATTTAACTGCTGTTCTATAGTAGAACCATCTGGGGCGATCGCTCCATAAATATCAAATTTATTACCACTAATAAAAGCCGGGGTAAAAAAGGGAAATCCTTGAATATGATCCCAGTGGGAATGGGTAAAAAATAAATGCCCCTCTACTGGCATTTGGGACAATAAGGATTTACCTAAAATGTGCAATCCTGTCCCCGCATCAAAAATTAGTCGTTTATCGCCCACCTGCATGGAGACACAAGGAGTATTACCTCCGTAGCGGACTGTATCTAGCCCTGGACTGGGGATGCTGCCCCTAACGCCCCAAAACTGCACATTAAATTGGTTTTCTATCCTGGACATGGGTATTGTTGGCTGGCTAGACTGAGCAAAGGAATAATGAAAACACAGGACTTCTTATTTATTTAAGTGTATGCTATCTTACAAACTTTATTACTGGAAACAACATACTCGGCTTTCAGAATTGCAAGCACTTTGGCTTCAATGTCATCTAAACCTCCAGGAGACCCCCACCAAAACTGTACTCAGTTTGGTGATGGGAGGAATGGAGGGTTAATTGTGAAACGTCCCTTGAGTAATTTTGTGCGCCAGCACAAACAATGAGAGGGACAATTGAGCAATTAACAAATCTTTGATTTTCCATATTCGTAACCGTCCTTTTTGTGAGTCTAGTGGTCTTTTTTCAGTGTCTAAGGGAACACCAAAAAATAAATTACCCAATTTTGTGGGATGGGCATCCTGCCCGTCCCTGGTAATTAGCGGGCAATTCGTCCCGCACCACAAGAAACTTTTGGGGATTTTTTTAATTGGAAGTCCCTAAAACAAATACTTTGGACATAATATTTTGCTCCGAAGAGCCTCCCATTTCTGGGGTAACGTTAGCTTTGACAATGTTAGAGGTCGGTAACTATCTTAAAAGCACTGGTTTAACCCTTAAGCCTGTTTAACTTTGAAGTTCTAGAGCAGGGAACTAGCTACGCATCCCCTGGTAGGTCTTTAACTCTTACCTCTAACGTAGTTCGGTTAAGAACTGAGTCTGGTCAACTAGGCTTTTACAAGCCCTCACTTACCCGAAGGGAAGTGATGGGTGGTTGACTATTAGACTCCTACATTTACTTAAGTAATAGCTAGTCAAAATCCAGTAAAGTCACTGAAAATAATTTTTTCTAGCTGAGATGAAAATGCCTGAATCTAGGGAAATTCAAATTCCCACCCAGATAGCTGATTAAGTCCATGCCCATAAGTCAAATTATATTGTAATGGAGTAATACTGATATATTTTTTTTGAATGGCATGAACATCAAGGGGAATGTGGGTTGGTAAGTTTAATTCTATAGGTGGTTCTACATCTTCGATCACCTCTCCAGTTAACCAGTAGTAAGTTTTACCTCTGGGATCAGTTCGCTTATCAAAAACATCTACGTAACGTCGTACTCCTTGTCTGGTAAAAGTAACTCCAGCTATTTCTTCCCAAGATAGGGGGGGGACGTTGACATTCAGTAACATCAATTCTGGCAGTGGTTGGGCGGCAATTTTAGCAACTAGGATTTCGGCAAATTTAGCCGCTGTTTGAAAGTCTTTATGAGTATGACTGGTTAAACTAAAAGCAATACTAGGAATACCTTCAATGACTCCTTCCATTGCGGCAGAAACAGTCCCAGAGTAGAGGATTTCTGTCCCTAAATTTGCCCCTTGGTTAATTCCAGATAGCACTAGATCTGGTGGAGAATCTAATAAAGCCCATAATCCCAATTTTACACAATCTGAAGGCGTACCATCACAAGCCCAAGCTTTAATATGAGGATGAAAAACAGATTCTACTATTTCCGCGCGAATTGGTTGCAGTAAAGTTAATCCGTGTCCTGTTGCCGATCGCTCTCGATCTGGACAAACTACTGTCACTTCATGACCCGCTGCGGCTAAAGTGTTGGCTAGGGTACGAATACCCAAAGCAGAAATTCCATCATCATTGCTAACTAGTAATTTCATTTGTTAGTTGTTAGTTGTTAGTTGTTAGTTGTCAGGAAGAAGGCAATAGGCAATAGGCAATAGGCAATAAATATTCTCCCTGCCCCCTGCCCCCTGCCCCCCTGCCCCCTGCCCCCTGCCCCCTGCCCCCTGCCCCCTGCCCCCTGCCCCCTGCCCCCTGCCCCCTGCCCCCTGCTCCCCTGCTCCCCTGTTCCCCGTCCCCTACTATAGACTAATGACTAATGACTAATCACCAATAACTAATGACTAGCAATTTAGAGGATCAACTTTTAGCATTACGGCAAGAAGGAGAAACAGCGATCGCCTCTGCTGATAGCCTAGAACGCCTAGAAGAACTTAGAGTCAACTATTTAGGCAAAAAAGGGCAATTGGGGGCGCTATTGCGAAGTATGGGGCAAATGAGCGCGGAAGAACGGCCTAAAATTGGAGCGATCGCTAACACAGTCAAAGAAGCTATTCAAAACAGCCTTGACCAGCAACGCACAACCCTAGAAGCTGCTCAAATTCAGGTACAGCTAGAGGCGGAAACCATAGATGTCACCATGCCCGGTATTTACCGTCCCCAAGGTCGGATTCATCCCCTCAATAGCATTATTGACCAAACCCTAGATATCTTTGTCGGCATGGGTTACACCGTTGCCCAAGGATCAGAAATGGAAACAGATTACTACAATTTTGAAGCACTTAACACCCCCCCAGATCATCCAGCCCGTGATATGCAAGATACCTTCTATTTACCAGATGGTAATTTATTACGGACTCATACTTCCTCAGTGCAAATTCGCTACATGGAAAAGGAAGAACCACCCATTCGAGTTGTTGCCCCAGGTCGAGTATATCGCAGAGATGATGTAGATGCGACCCACTCAGCAGTTTTTCATCAAATCGAACTTTTAGCTATAGATGAAGGACTAACTTTTACAGACCTGAAAGGAACTGTCAAAATCTTTTTACAATCAATATTTGGTGACTTACCAATTCGCTTTCGTGCCAGTTATTTCCCTTTTACTGAACCTTCGGCAGAAGTAGATTTACAGTGGAAAGGACGTTGGTTAGAAGTCATGGGTTGCGGAATGGTTGACCCCAATGTTTTAAAATCTGTCGGTTATGACCCCGAAGTTTATAGCGGCTTTGCTGCTGGTTTTGGTGTAGAACGTTTTGCTATGGTATTACACCAAATTGATGATATTCGCCGTTTATATAACAGCGATTTACGCTTCTTACAACAATTTTAATATCCAGGTGGGCATAAGTTCCGCCTGGGAATGATAGCGAAGCGTGGCATTAGCCATATTCCCAGTCTCATAGCAAAAGTTGTCTTTTGATGACTAAATAATCTTGAGTCTACTTTAGGGATCACCAAAAAATAAATTACCCAATTTTGTGGGATGGGTATCCTGCCTGTCCTTGGTAATTAGCGGGCAATTCGTCCCGCACCACAAGAAACTTTTGGGGATTTTTTTAATTGGAAGTCCCTTAGTAGACTTTGGTTATTAGCCCTGACATTCATTTCTGGGTCGGGTTTACCCGCCCTTGATAAAGTTTCTCATCCCCCTTTCCTTGCTACAGTTATGAACCAAAACTCAACCAACCAAAAATTTCCTTAACTGTTAATTCTAAATTTATATTTTCCAAAATTGGTAATTTATCATCATCTTCATATATTTCAATTTTTTGTCCAGGAAATACAGCCAATACGCTTTCTTCTTCTGGGTTTAATAACCAACCTAACTCAGTTCCATGTCGGGAACAATGCAATAATTTTGTTAATACTTTTTTCTGTAGTTGTTCAGGAGAAAGAATCTCTATTATCCAGTCAGGATGAATTTCAAAGCGGTTAGCAATTTTCCCAGATTCAGTTGTGGGAATTCTCTCCCACCGGAACACCGCAATATCAGGAACAATGGTACTACCACCAAAAGTACAGCGTAGTTCGGAGAAAGCTATAGCAATTTTTTGACTTCTGGTTAGTCCATTGACAACTTCAATAAAAGTAGTCTGAATTAAGCTATGTTCACCCTGTGGCATAGGTTTTTGTAGGATTTCCCCCTTAATAAATTCTGATGCTGGTTTAGTTTCTGGTAACTTGAGAAAATCTTCTAGTGTAATCTGGCGTTCAGTGGCTATAGTCATAATTGGTAACTAGAAAGCATAGTTATATTATCAACGATAACCATACCTTCGCCATTTTTTGTAGGTTGGATGAAGCGACAGCGCAATTATATTGGAATGTTTCTTGGTTCTACAATACACATTTTGGTTAGTTCACGTTTATACTCAAAACGGCTAAAACTTGGACTTTTTTATAATACAAATAACAGTCTCAAAGCCTCTCCCCGTTGCGGGGAGAGGTTTGGAGAGGGGTTCCATATTTAGTTAAACAATAAACCGTTTGCAGTATACCTACTTAGTGCCGCCAGGCGAAAATCAAAAGTCAAAGGTCAAAACGAAGACGGTATAAGCTTTTGGGAGATTTATAGTGGTTGGTTTATTTTCGCCGTGCTGTATTAATAGTTTTAAGATACAAATCTTTACAAAGATTTATCATTCGTCAGGAAAGTAAATCTAAAGAAATAGTTAAGGAATTATCAAATTCGCAAAAAATCAGAGATTATTAATTTCAATAACATCAGGGTCAGCCTAAAAAGACCCTAGCACATAATAGATAAATATAAACCCGTACAGCGCCAACCTTCACCATAGAGGGATTGGCGCTGTATAATTTTTTGGGAATAACAACTGACCACTAACTAATGACCAAAACAATTGTTGTTAAAATCGGTACTTCTAGCCTTACTCAACCAGAAACAGGACAATTAGCCCTTTCTAGTATTGCTACTTTAGCGGAAACCCTCTGTGATTTGAGACGAAAGGGACATCGGGTAATTTTAGTTTCTTCTGGCGCGGTGGGAGTCGGTTGTGCGCGGTTAGGGTTAACGGAACGTCCCAAAACTATAGCTTTAAAACAGGCTGTAGCAGCAGTTGGACAGGGTAGATTAATGCGTATATATGATGATTTATTTAGCATTCTCCAACAACCAATTGCTCAAGTATTATTAACTAGGGCAGATTTGGTACAACGTAGCCGCTATCTGAATGCTAATAATACTTTTCAAGAATTACTAGGTTTGGGAGTAATCCCTATAGTTAATGAAAATGATACAGTAGCGGTAGAAGAATTAAAATTTGGGGATAATGATACCCTGTCTGCATTAGTAGCTAGTTTAGTAGAAGCAGATTGGTTATTTTTATTAACGGATGTTGATAGATTATATTCAGCCGATCCTCGTTCCGTACCCGATGCTAAACCAATTAGTTTAGTTAGTAGTATGCAAGAACTGACAGATTTACAGATTCAAACTGGTGGACAGGGTTCTCAATGGGGGACTGGAGGGATGATGACTAAAATTTCGGCAGCGAGAATTGCGATCGCTGCTGGTATTCGTACAGTCATTACTCAAGGACAGTTTCCCCGAAACATTGAAAAAATTATTCAAGGGGAACTCATTGGTACACATTTTGCACCGCAACCAGAACCAACCTCAGCCCGCAAACGTTGGATAGCCTATGGTTTGATTCCTGGAGGAAAATTATATTTAGACAAGGGGGCGATCGCTGCCGTTGTCAAAGCGGGAAAATCCTTACTAGCAGCGGGAATTAAAGCCGTAGAAGGGGAATTTGACAATCAAGAGGCGGTGCAATTGTGTGATAGTAATGGTGATGAAATTGCTAGAGGATTAGTGAATTATAATAGTGAAGAATTGCAGAAAATTTGCGGACGACATTCACGGGAAATCCCCTCAATTCTGGGTTATGAAGGCGCAGATACTGTGATTCACCGAGATAACTTAGTTTTAATTTAAATACAGGATTTCTTGTAGTAGGGGCGGGGTTTCCCCACCCAGGAGTCAGGAGAAGAAAGAAGAAAATCACCAATTACCAATTACCAAATTGTGAATCTACTCCGTTTAATCCCAATTTTTGATAATTCTGTTTCTAGCTGGGGTTTAGAAGCCCGATTGTTGCGCTGGCTAACATTAACGTGGATGTTTATTGGCTTAATCATCCTCTTTTCCGCATCCTATCCCGTTGCTGATGCCCGTCATGGTGACGGTTTGTATTATTTTAAACGGCAAATTCTTTGGGCTATAGCTTCCTTAATTATTTTCAACATCATTGTTAATCTGCCATTGCGAAAAATCTTGGGTGTATCTCATTGGTTTTTAATATTTTTTCTGATGCTGATTTTTCTGACATTAATACCAGGATTAGGAAAAAAAGCCTTTGATGCTGCTAGGTGGATAGCCATTGGCCCCATTCCTATCCAACCATCAGAATTAATTAAACCCTTTTTAGTTTTACAAAGCGCCACACTTTTTGGCCAGTGGGAAAAACGACCTTGGGGAATTCGTTTATCTTGGTTGGGTGTTTTTGGTCTTGTGCTTTTAGGAATTCTTGCCCAACCTAACTTAAGTACCACAGCACTTTGCGGCATGACAATTTGGTTCATTGCCTTAGCAGCAGGAATACCATATAAATATTTGGGAGGAACAGCCTTTGGTGGTCTGCTTTTAGCATTACTCAGTATTAGTATCAAAGAATATCAACGTAAACGCATTATGTCCTTTATGAATCCTTGGGGGGATGCCACAGGAGATGGTTATCAGTTAGTACAAAGTTTATTAGCCGTAGGTTCAGGGCAAACTTGGGGGTCGGGATTTGGACTTTCTCAACAAAAGTTATTCTATTTACCAATTCAAGATACTGATTTTATCTTCGCAATTTTTTCCGAAGAATTTGGTTTTATTGGCAGTATTTTACTCTTGCTAATGTTAGCAATATTTGCCACTTTAGGATTAATTATTGCCCTTAAATCCAAAAATCTCACATCCAAATTAGTAGCAATTGGTGTAGTAGTTGTCATGATTGGCCAATCACTATTACATATTGGTGTAACTACAGGTGCGTTACCGACTACAGGCTTACCTTTACCTATGTTTAGTTATGGTGGTAATTCGATGGTTGCTAGTTTGGTATCTTCTGCGTTATTAATTCGAGTAGCTAGGGAGGGTAGCGAAGCAGAAGTAGTCCCTTTACGAAGAACACAGTCTGAACCTCGGACAAGAAGACGATTTTTTTAGCGTAAAACATCTATCCCGCAAAGAACTCAAGTCATCTCATTCCCAGTCAGAGACTGGGAATGAATTCTAGAAGGCTCTGACTTCAATGATATTAGAGGCAGAGCCTCATTAACTGCATTCCTAGTCAGAGACTAGGAACTCAACAGCAGATTAATTACATTATTTTTGATCCAATTCAGGAGGTAATTGTACAATGGATAAGTTAGAAAAATACAGAAGAATTATAATTAGTATTGTTGCAAATCACGCCAATTCAAAGGGAACAGGGAACGGGCAACAGGGAACAGGAAAAACTCATGTTTAAAAACATGAGATTGAAATAATGACACTGTTTTTTTCGTGCTACGCATCTTTTAAAAACATCCTTTTTTTGACTGAGCTTTAAACTGGTGCAAATGAGTGTTTCTTATTTGCTCCCAGTTAAGAGTTCCCAGTTAAGAGTTCCCTTCTTTTGTAAGTAATTGGACAAAAATATTTACAGTCATTGCGAGCGAAGGGAAGCAATCACAACCCTGGCGATTGTTTCATTTCACTTTGTTCCCTATGGCTAACGCCACGCTGCGCTAACGCAATGACATTGTGTAATTAATTCTGTCTCACTACTTATAAACCTAGTCATGGAAAAATTGAGGCTTTATGTATTTGTGATCAAGAATCTGATAATTATTTGTTAATGGTTACAGGTTGGGTTCATGCAGTGGTGTTTCATTTGCGAATTATTGATGGGAAAATCTGCATTGAAGGGGATGGTACAGAAAGGGGGATAACTGGGGAATTATTGGAATTAGGAGTAGGAAAGGATGATATTATTTTAGGGTTTATTCGTCCTGAATATCGCCAGGTTACAGATTTTTTTGTGGCTTAAAATAAAGTGTAAAATAAAATCAGAAGTTTTGGGAATAATAATTATGATAAATACTTATTCACAAATTCTTGAGGAGTTAAACATTCAAACTCTTTTGTTTCTTGAACTAAACAACGAATTAGTTTATAATTAGCAGAAACAAAACATTGAGTTTCACCCTTACTAGCAGTTAAATAAACTCCAATATCTTCACGAGGAATTAATCCTAACTCTTCTATTTTGAGCCATTCCTCAGAAGTAAAATTGACATAAATAACCTGTAATTGCTGCCAAATCCGAGCGACAATTTGACTACCCCAATCTTTATTATATAAACGTTTAGATACTCGTAAGATTTGATCTAATAATTCTTCTGAAACGATAACTTCTACAGATGAAGATTGTAAAAAACCAACTGATTCTAATATTTTTCTTTCATAACTATCCTGATTAGCAACACCAATAATATAAATATTAGTGTCTAAAAATAGACGTTGAGGGATATCATAACTCATTGCGATGCTGTGCTTTTAATAAATGTTCTTCAGCTATTTCTCTTTTTACATCTTGAATTAAATTAATAATTTGCTCATGGGAATTATATCCTGTATTATCTAAGGAATCTTTTACCTGTGCTGCTAATATTTCTAGGGGAATTAATGTTTGTTCCTGAGAGTTTTCTTGGACATTTTTGGTAACAGCTTGTGTTAAAATTAGTTTTAACTCAGTCTCTAGAGTCCGTCCATGTTGTTCTGCTTGATATCTGAGATTTTCGACTAGGCTGGGTTCTAAGTTATCTAGAATTATTTTCATATTTCATACATAGCTTGCGATAGGTTTATATTATAGCATTTTTCATGATTATATATCAACGCGGTAGGGGTTTAGCAATGCTCATTGGTGTCAACTTAACGTAAAACCTTTAGCCCGCCTGGGAATGATAGCGTAGCGTGGCGTTAGCCATATTCCCAGTCTAATAGCAGAAGTTGTCTTTTGATGACTAAATAACCCGGAAATTTTTGAGTAAACTTTAGTTTACTTTCGCTATTAGCCCGGAAATGAATTTCCGGGCGGGTGTGGAAGCAAACAGATAAGCCATTCTTAACTTTTTTTACTTAAGTTGACACCAATGAAGCTCTTGCTTTACCCCTATCTTAAAAATCAATGCACCTTACACGACTACTTTACTCAAGTGAAGCTTTTCTTTGAGTATACTCTTGTTCATTAATTAAACCACGCTCAAGGGCAATTTTCAAACTATACAATTTCTCAAAATTGTTGACTTTTTTATTTAATTTAACTTGAGTCAAGTATTTAATAGATTATCATCTATAGAACAGCAAATTGTTCTAGCATTAAGTAAATTTAATCAACCTGCATCGAGAGAAGATATAAAACAAAACTTAGACTTATCATCAATGCAATTGATTAATGGCTTACAATCTTTAAAACAACGATATTTACTGAAAACAGTTGTCCAAGAAAAAGTTTTATTTAATTTATCTGCTGTATTTAAAGAGTATTTACAAATGAGATAAGTTAAGGTGGGAAGGGACGAATATTTATTGCAGCTACTCATAAACTCTACTTCGATGTGCAATCAGCAAAATAGTTACCAGTTTTGAATTATCATCAATTTCATAAATCACTCGATAGTCACCCACTCGATAACGATAATAACCTGAGAATTCACCTTTCAGTGCTTTTATATTAGGATAATTACGCGGCTCAATCTTTAAAATTTCAAAACATCTGTCTAACTTCTTTTGTAAAGTAGCAGAAGCAGATTCAAAAAAATCTTGAGCATCAATGCCAATAACAACCGTATAGTTAATATTTTCGTTTAAGTTGCTCAACAGAAATTACCTTACCTTCTTTAACATTTTCTTTCGCTTTAGCAAAATCTTCTTTAAATCCTTGAATTTTCAATAACTCTTCAGTAGCATCATTATCTTGTCTATCTGCCAAATACGCCAAAAAATCAACAGCCACTAATAATCTTTCTGGTGACAGTTTATCAACATATTCTTGAATTTGTTGACGAATTTCTACTGTATTCATAAATAATCTTTGCTATTTTCTGAAAATTATAACATACAAAAATGTAGAAATATCTGTCTGATAGCGTAGCGTGGCGTAGCCATATCAGGATATCCAGGATTTGAGGATTGTCAGGATTTTGTACCTAAATATTAAAAATAGCAACTAATTTCTTCAGAAACAGTCAAGCAGTATAAATAATCCTGTACATCCTTTAATCCTGAGCATCCTGATTCAGACAAAATAAAGTATCAATAAATAATCCTGTACATCCTTTAATCCTGTAAATCCCGATTCAGACAAATTCCATGTTTAGTCACCACTCTAAATCAAAAGGGCTAAAAGATTAAGATTCTCTTCAGTAACGGTTAGCTCAATATTGAATATTGCCATATAGCGATCGCCCTCTAGCCTCTAGCCACATTGACTTCATAAGTGCGATCGCTTTCTTCATTCATAAATATTCAATTCTCCCAAACATCTCTTCAGGTGATAGCAACTCCCAAATTAATACTAAACCCTGAATAATCTGTCCAATAGATTTTATTTACTGAGGACAATAAACAATTCCCAAGTGATTTGTATTGACTTGATGTAATCTCAAAAAATCCGTATCCTGAGTAAATATAACTCTTCCTTGAGATACCGAAAATTCTAATTGCAACTCATCAGATACCGCAATAAGTCCTTGTTCTGGAGTTGTCGTTACATCAATTCCTCTTTTACGAAGTCCACCAGCGATCGCATTACTGACATTTTCATCTAAATGAAATTTAATTTCTCTAACCATGACCTTTTTGAAGTTTTTGCTGTACTAAAGAAGGCGTTTGAGATTTCATCTCTTTAGCAAATATTTCATCTTCTTCTATATCTTTTCTAATTTCTTCTAGATGATCATAATAATAAGCCAATGCTGCATGAACCTCCGCTAAAGTAATACTGGGATAATGATAGACCATTTCATCTGGTGACATTCCCATGCGTTCATACCAAATAACGATATTTTGCACTTTAATTCGATGTCCAGCAATGCGAGGTTTACCACCGCATATCCCTGGTGTAATTTCAATATGATTAGTAATTACTGCTGTCATTTAATTTCTTTCCTTCTCTTTCCAAGAATGTATAAATTTGCAGGGTAACTTAAATCATTATACACTTTTTTATCTTACTCATAAATTCTACTGCGATGAGTAAATTGTAACACAAGCAGATTTAGAAATATATGTCTGATATGGCTACACTATCAGACAAAATAAATTATCAATAGATAATCCTGTACATCCTTTAATCCTGGACATCCTGATTCAGACAAACTCCATGTTTCCTTCCATACTCAGCGAGCATTATCACCCGTCACGATTGGAAATCTTCTTTAATGTCAGGCGATTTTCCCCCAGAAACACATAAACTAGCGATTGGGTTATTAGTAAACTGTAAAGGTTAAACCCTGACGACATACTCAAAATCAAGGACAAACCACGAATGACAAAATACCTAGACACCGCTATTGAAGCCATTATCTCCCGCGAAATCCTTGACTCACGGGGAAGACCTACCCTAGAAGCAGAAGTACATTTAGCTGGTGGTGCAGTGGGACTCGCGCAAGTTCCTAGCGGTGCTTCCACAGGCACATTTGAGGCTCATGAACTGCGAGATGGGGATAAAAGCCGTTATGGTGGTAAAGGAGTCCTCACGGCGGTAAAAAACGCCAATGAGATATTAGCACCCAAATTATTAGGGTTAGATGTCCTCAACCAAGAATTGTTAGACCGGACAATGATTGCTACAGATGGTTCTTCTAACAAATCTAACTTAGGCGCAAATGCCATTTTAGGTATTTCTTTAGCAGCAGCCAAAGCAGGTGCAGTAGCTTTAGATATTCCTCTCTATCGCTATTTGGGTGGACCTTTGGCGAATTTATTGCCAGTCCCCTTAATGAATGTGATCAATGGTGGAGCGCACGCATCTAATAACGTTGACTTTCAAGAGTTTATGATTGTTCCTATCGGTGCGCCTTCTTTTAAAGAAGCTTTGCGTTGGGGTGCGGAAGTATTTGCCACTCTTAGCAAAGTGTTAGATGATAAAGGTTTGCTGACAGGTGTGGGTGATGAAGGCGGTTTTGCACCTAATCTAGAATCTAACCAAGTGGCTTTAGAATTGTTGGTAGCTGCAATTAAACAAGCTGGTTACAAACCCGGTGAAGAAGTAGCTTTAGCCTTAGACGTGGCTGCAAGTGAATTTTACAAAAATGGACAATATGTTTATGATGGTAAACCCCATAGTCCTGTTGAGTTTATTGATTATTTAGGTCAGTTGGTTGACCAATATCCGATTGTATCTATTGAAGATGGTTTACATGAGGAAGATTGGCAAAGTTGGCAATTACTAACTCAGAAAATCGGCTCAAAAGTACAATTAGTGGGTGATGATTTATTTGTAACTAACGCTACCCGCTTACAAAAAGGTATCGAACAAAAAGCCGCTAACTCGATTTTGATTAAGTTGAATCAAATCGGTTCACTAACCGAAACTTTGGAAACCATTGATTTAGCCACTCGCAACGGTTTCCGTTCAGTAATTAGCCATCGTTCCGGTGAAACTGAAGATACAACAATTGCTGATTTGGCTGTAGCTACTCGCGCCGGTCAAATTAAAACCGGTTCTCTATGTCGTAGTGAACGAGTAGCAAAATACAATCGCCTCCTCCGCATTGAGCATGAATTAGGCGATCGCGCTGTCTATGCTGGTACTGTTGGTTTAGGACCGAAATAGGTGACAGGTGACAGGTGACAGGTGACAGGTGACAGTGAAGAAAGCAGGGGAAGCAGGGGAAGTAGGGGAAGCAGGGGAAGCAGGGGAAGCAGGGGAAGCAGGGGAAGCAGGGGAAGCAGGGGAAGCAGGGGAAGCAGGGGGAGAATATTAACTTTTGCCTCTTGCCTTCTGTTCCCTGTTCCCTGTTCCCTGTTCCCTTTTTCCCTGTTCCCTGTTCCCTTTTAAGGATAAAACCCAACTTTAGGTAATCCCAAGGTTTCATCCCAGCCTAACATCAGGTTCATACACTGAATTGCTTGTCCGGCTTGGCCTTTAATCAGGTTGTCAATGGCTGACATGACGATAACGCGCCCGGTGCGGGGGTCAACTTCTATACCTATGTAACAACTGTTACTGCCACACGCCCATTTTGTTTGGGGATAAGTGCCACTATTGCAGATTTTCACCCAAGGGGAATTACGGTAAAAGGCGTTATAGATGGTAATGAGGTCATCACGGACTAAACCAGGGTCGCGCATGGTGGCGTACACAGTGGCTAAAATCCCCCGCACCATCGGGATAAGATGGGGTGTAAATTGGATTTTTACTTCATGCCCTGCCAATTCACTACAAATCTGCTCAATTTCTGGGGTGTGGCGGTGTCTACCGACGTTATAAGCACCCAGTGAGTTATCAGCTTCGGCTAACAACAGGTTAATTTTACCTTGTCTACCGCCCCCAGATGTTCCAGATTTGGCATCAATAATGGCTGTTTCGGGAACTATTAAACCTTGTTTTAAAAGTGGGGACAATGCCAGTAAACTGGCCGTAGGATAGCAACCGGGACAGCCAATTAGATTTGATTCGGCAATGCGATCGCGGTACAATTCTGGTAAACCATATACTGCTGTGGCTGCTGTCGAGCGATCGCTTCTTTCTGTACCATACCAATCTGTATAAGTTTTCAAATTACCAAAGCGATAATCAGCGCTCAGATCCAGGACTTTACAACCTTTTTCTATAAGTTGAGGAGCAATTTGGCAAGCTAGTCCATTCGGTAAAGACAGAAATACCACTTCACAACGACTAGCAATAACTTCCGGTTCTACCGCCTCAATGGGCAAATTCACTATATTAGCGAAATGTGGGTACAGGTCAGCAAAGGATTTACCCGCGCTGCTTTCACCACCTAAATAAACAATTTCCACTTCAGGATGATCCATCAGCAGTCGGACTAGCTGCACTCCGCCATACCCTGACGCGCCAACAATTCCAACTGGTACGCGTCTTAAATTTCCCATGACATTAAATCCTTATCCACTTTTAGTTATCTATTATCAGTCATCAGCAGTCAAGCTAGTAGCTAATTACTGATGACTTTATTATTGAACTTTCGCTGCATTGTATAGCAAAGAGTATCTTTTAGCGTACCTATAATCACAAATATCTTTAAAAAACAATCACACTCATAGTGTGTAGAAAATCAGTACCACTAAGGATTATGTTTTTTATGTGACTGAAAATTCTCAACTTCAAAAGTTTGGCGAATACATTCGCACAATCAGAAAAGCACAAAATCTTTCCCAAGAACAGTTAGCAGAACTGTCAGGACTACATCGCAACTACATCGGTGGTGTTGAACGTGGTGAAAGAAATATTGCTTTGTTAAATATTATCCGTATTGCTCAGGCTTTGGGAATGTCACCCAGTGAATTATTAAAAGGTTTAGACTAAATGGTATTGCCTTATGCCAGTATTCCAGTTGAAAAATGGGCAGATAAAACAAAAGAACTGATAGAAGAACATCCTCTCAAGCCAAATGTTATTAGAGAGGTTGCTTTAAAGAGTTGGCAGCTTTTATGGCAAACAAAAATAGGAGAGGAAGACACATATTTGAGCCTGGCAGAAATTGATCCACCAGCTATTATGGTGGGTTATTTTTTTGAAAAACTCTTTGCCAAAGAATTGCAAAAGCGTTATCCAGAGGAATGGAGAGGAACACAAAGTAAAGATGAAAAAGATATTGTTTATCTAAAGGATACAAGATATTCAATAGAGATAAAAACTTCTGGTCAGCTTGGCACAAAAATTTTTGGAAATCGCAGCTATGGTCAAAAAGCAAAAGATGAAAATAATGGGGAGCTTACTAAAAAAGAAAAGTCTGGTTATTATATTACAGCTAATTTCTACCAGCAAAGTTTAACATTATTAAGATTTGGTTGGATAGACCATGAAGATTGGAATGCACAAAAATCAGCAACAGGTCAGGCATCTGGTTTAGATCAAAAAGTTTATGAGCATAAACTTTTTACAATAACAGGAGAATATATTTTAGATTCTCCTGTTAATTTATTATGTAAAGTTGGTGATGTAATTGCGAAAGAGATGAATAAGGAAGGAATCAAAATTATTCAGGAATTAAGTGATTATCAAGGTAATAATCAAACTGTTAAAAAAGCCAAAGCGCAGGAAAAATATCACAATATACTTAAATTGAATTCGGGGATTGAAAAATTTGCGCTGGGTAAAAACATAATAAATAGTGTTTGGTGGTGGTTAACTTAAAAATACAAAAATACCTTTATAGAAATAAAGACATTTGTTCTACTTGACAACTTTGTTCTTTCAAAAAAGTTTCAATTCTATTAGCAGCAATATCACAATAATCTTGACGAATTTCAAAACCAATTACTAACCGATTTAAATTTAAAGCTACCATAGCAGTAGTACCCGATCCCAGAAATGGATCTAGGACAATTTGATTTTGATTTGAAGATGCTTGAATTATTCTTTGAATGACAGAAGATGGAAACTGTGCTGGGTGTGGTGTTCTTTCTTTTGAAGATCGGTTTTGTCCAGAAGTTACTTTCGGAAATTCCCAAACATCAGTGGGATTTTTACCTAAAGGATTAACCCTGATTTTACCATTCTTTTTTTGATTGGGATATTTAACATTAGGATCACGAATATCGTCAAGATTAAAAGTATAAGCTTCTGAATTTTTCACATACCACAAAAATTTTTCATTTCTAGGTGAAAAGAACTTACTTCCAGCAACACCAGCACCATAATTCCAAACAATTTCCTGAATTAAATAAAAAGGAATTTTATCCCAAAGCAAATAGGAAATAGGAATTGCTTTAGCACGATTTTTAATGGATAAATAACCTAAATTTAGCCAAAAAGCTCCATCACATAAAGTCAGACGATAAACTTCTGTTATCCATTTTTTACACCAATTTATATAATCGTCCAACGGTAATAAATTTTCATATTCCTTGCCAATATTATACGGCGGACTTGTGACAGTTAAATTAATTGATTCATCTGGTAAAATTTTCATTGCCTCTAAACAATCTAAATTGTAAATGAGACAATTAGACGCTTGAAAGTAGGGTTTACCTAGTAATTTACTTATATCATGGAAATTCATAGCTTAATAATCTGTATATACGGGACTCTAAACTATTAATAGTATATATGAACTATTTTATTGTCAAGTAACAGTTTAAGTAGGTGAACGGAAAAAAACCGAAATATGTAACGAAAAGTAAAATCGCCCAAACCCTCTTCACCCTTGCCTCTTGCCTCTTGCCTCTTGCCTTATCATAACGACGATTTTCAATGCTAACCTACTTAGTTATCTCACAAAATCCCTAATTCCCATAAACAAGCTACAATTTAGAATAAGAAATTGTTAAAAAACTTTACGTTGATAGCTGGAAATTTTCTGTGTCACAGTCTAATATTACCCAAACCTTTAAATTTGATTCTATTGATGCCGCTTTGGCCGATCTCAAAGCTGGTCGTGTCATCGTTGTCGTAGATGACGAAAATCGAGAAAATGAAGGCGATTTAATTTGCGCCGCCCAATTTGCCACCCCGGACATGATCAACTTCATGGCTGTAGAAGCCAGAGGGCTGATTTGTTTGGCAATGACAGGCGATCGCCTTGATGAACTAGACTTACCATTAATGGTCAGCACACTCACGGATACTAACCAAACCGCCTTTACAGTTAGTATTGATGCTGGACCCCATTTAGGCGTTAGTACCGGCATTTCCGCCGAAGACCGCGCCCGCACGATCCAAGTCGCCCTCAACCCAGGCACCAAACCGGAAGAATTACGCCGTCCAGGTCATATTTTTCCCCTGCGGGCTAGACCGGGAGGCGTACTCAAACGGGCAGGACACACAGAAGCCGCTGTAGACCTATCCCGATTGGCGGGACTGTACCCAGCCGGGGTAATTTGTGAAATTCAAAACCCCGATGGTTCAATGGCGCGATTAAATCAGTTAGTCGAATATGCCAAAAATCATCACCTCAAAATTATTAGCATTGCCGATTTAATCAGTTATCGTCTCCAAAACGATCGCCTAATATATAGAGAAATCATCACCAAACTCCCCAGCCAATTTGGTCAATTTGATATCTACGGCTACCGTCACACCCTAGATAATACAGAACACGTTGCCATTGTCAAGGGAGATCCCGCAAATTTCCGAGATGAAGCCGTCATGGTGCGAATGCACTCGGAATGTTTAACAGGCGATGCTTTAGGATCTTTGCGTTGCGACTGTCGGATGCAATTGCAAGCCGCATTAAAAATGATTGAGGATGCAGGTCAAGGTGTCGTTGTTTACCTGCGTCAAGAAGGGCGGGGCATAGGCTTAGTTAACAAGCTAAAAGCCTATTCTTTACAAGATATGGGCTTAGATACCGTCGAAGCCAATGAAAGGTTAGGGTTTCCCGCTGATTTGCGTGATTATGGCATGGGGGCGCAAATTCTCATGGATTTGGGCATCAAAAAAATCCGTCTCATTACCAATAATCCCCGAAAAATTGCTGGTGTCAAAGGTTATGGCTTAGAAGTCGTAGATCGTGTTCCCCTCTTAATTGAGTCTAATGATTTTAATTCCTATTACCTAGCTACCAAAGCCAAGAAATTGGGGCATATGTTGTTACAAACTTATCTAGTCACAGTAGCAATACATTGGCAAGATGAGCCAGAATCCGTCACCGAACGCTATGAACGGCTAGAGAAATTACGGTTTTTATCAAAAAATCAGCATTTATTGTTACAGGAAGAAGCCCGTCCCTTGGGAATCGCTTTATTTGATCAACCATCTTTGACTGTGCATTTAGGTTTTGATCAAGCTAATATTGCTGAATCCAATTGGTATCAACAAAAAGACCATCCTTACCTGCAAGCAATCTGTCAGATTTTAGATGAAATCGCCACTTTACCCTATATTCAGAAAATGGAATTTCTGATTGCGACCGGTAGTGATCCTTTGAGTAATTTGCAGGTACAATTAGACAGGCAAACTTTCTCTGATGGTGTCCTCCCTTCATCTTTGCAAGATAATTTGCACACACAGCACATTTACAGTTTTAGTAAGTAAAATTTTCTGAATTTCCACACATTGATAATAGCTTTAGTTTTATAACTAGAGCTATTTGTTCATTATTTATGTATGCTTGAATAACCCCACAAATAAAAGTTGCTATCAACTAGACATTAGCACAGTACAAAAAGTATAATTTTTACTATTTATAATAATTTGTGGGTTATAGACGGATAACCAACTAAGAATAAAGTCATGCTTGTAGAATTTAGTGTAGAAAATTATCGTTCAATCCAGGAAAAGCAAACATTGAGTATGGTAGCTGCTGATAATGAAACTATGATAGATAGTAATACTTTTTCTGTACCTAATAATGATGATTTACGCTTAGTTACAAGTGCTGCTATTTATGGTCCAAATGCTTCTGGTAAAAGTAATTTACTCAAAGCTATACAAGTTCTGAAAAATCTTGTAATTAACTCAGCTAGTAGAATGCAAACTGGTGATAAATTACCTATTGAACCATTTAGATTAAATAGTGAATCAGCAAAAAAGCCTAGTAGTTTTGAAGTGATTTTTATTCATGATGATATTCGTTATGAATATGGAGTTTCTTTAAATCGAGAACGAGTATTTGAAGAGTGGTTAATTGCTTATCCAAATGAAATTCAACAAAACTGGTTTTCTCGTGAATATCTACCAGATAATCCAGAACTACAAACAGATGAAGGTTATAAATGGTCTTTTGGTAAAGGATTAAAAGGGGAAAAAAAGCGTATTCAAAGATTTGTTCGTTCTAATTCTTTATTTATATCTCATGCTGCACAAAATAATCATCCTCAGTTAACAGAGGTATTTGATTTTTTTCAAGATGAAATAAATATTCCTATTTACAATCATGCTAATATAGAATTTACTTTAAGCCGATTTGACGAAGATGATAATTTTCCCTTTTTAGTAGCTAAATTACTTAGTGAAGCAGATATTGATATTTCAGGTATCAAAATTGATAAAAAACCCATATCTGAAGAAATAAATTCTTTCTATAAAGAATTTTTTAAACAAAAAATTGAACAAAATGAAAGAGGAAATATAACTATTGATGAAATTAATAAAATAGATGTCATAACTATTCATAAAATGAATGACTCTCATCAAGAAGTAGAATTTGATTTATTAGATGAATCTGATGGTACACAACGTTTATTTGAAATAGCTGGATACTGGCTATATGTATTACAATATGGAGAAGTAATATTCATAGATGAACTAGACAGAAGTTTACATCCAGTTCTTTCTAAAGCATTACTGAAAATGTTTAATGATCCAGAAATCAACAAAAACAATGCTCAATTAATATTTACAACTCATGATACTACACTTTTAGATAGTGAACTATTCAGACCTGACCAAATATGGTTTACTGAAAAAGATAACAGCATGACTAAACTATATTCATTGTTTGACTTTCGACCTCGTGAAAATGAATCTTTACAAAAAGGTTATCTATTAGGTCGCTATGGTGCTATTCCTTTTATTAATGGGTTCAAGGGAGGGAGTGAAAAAGATGAGAAAGGGAAAATCGACAAATAATTTAAAACGAAGTTCAGAGAATAAAAATCCTAGAGGAGACCTTTTAATTGTAGTTGAGGGTGATACAGAAGAGAATTATTGCTGCTCTTTGAAACGTGAATTGAAATTATCAACAATTAAGATTAAAATAGTTTCCGCTAATGGTGGAGATCCTTTAGAGATTGTAAATACAGCTTATGATCTATATCAACAAAAACAATATGATCAAGTATTTTGTATATTTGATGATGATAATAAACCAGAGAAATATAAAAAAGCTCTCAGCACAGCAAAAAAATATAATTTTGAATCTATAACATCAATACCCTGTTTTGAATTTTGGTTTTTACTCCATTGTTGTTATACTACCAGTCCTCTTAGTAGTTATGATGAATTACGTCCAAAGCTAGAATCAGAAATGAGAAAAGAGGGTATTTTAAACCCAGGAGAAAATTATAATAAAAGTGATAAATTGCTATATGAAAAACTCAAATCCAATCAAGAAAAAGCAATTAATCATGCTATTAAACTAGAAAATAATCATCCCAACGAAGATGGATATACTAAACCATCAACAAAAGTACATATTCTAATTGATAAACTGCAAAAACAAAAAAACTTTGAATAAGTAGTCACTTGTCAGTAAAATTAACTCTTTTCCACTGATTAACAAAATAATACTACTTATCCAAACTTCTGCATAACGGGGATCTACCATTCCCTTGATGTCAAACAATATTTATTGTAGGTTTGTTTAGTCAACCTATTTAGATTAATGAAAAATCAAGGTTTTTAACCCACGAAGGTGAGTTTTGTCTGTGTAGCTGTGATTTCCAATCGCCCATTGCAGTAATAAATTAGACTAAAGTAAACCATCAGAATTTTGTTTTACGAACTAATTAAAAGTTTGTAACTGTCGAAAAGAATGCAACTTGTTGAGAAATTTATCACCATCAAAACTCAAAGGATCAACCTTCCCATTCCCCACATCTACAGCACGATGAGTAGTAATTCTCTCATCAGGAACTTGACTTTGAGCAATTAACCAAGCTAAAGAATTATATTGAGCCTCTGTATATCCTGAATGTGATTCTATATTACTTTTACCCCAAGCATCTGGAGGGGTTTCTAGGGATACATGATAGGCAAAATTATTGACAGATGGGGGTAAATTGGGATTAGTTCGCACAGTTTCCACCCCATTAGCACCTTTAAATACCGAATTACCAGCACCAAAAGCGCGTTTTTCTGGAGGTACTAAATAAATCACCTGTCCATCTAAGGCAATTATGGCATGATAACTGGCTTGAACATTTTCATCATCATGGCGTGTTTGAAAAAAATTAATGGCACTAGAAGTAGAATTAGTAGTTTCATGAAGGACAATAATGGCTTGATTATTAAACGGGACACCATTAATATCTGCTGCATAGCGATCGCCATAATTGCTAGGATCAACCTTAACCTGGGCAAACTTAGGTCTATAATTAGCAAAATCCCTAGTAGTTATATATAGAGGATTAATTTTATTCATCTTTGTGGGAGATGGTCTTAATTTTTGCTTATTTTCTGGCTTAGTTACTGCTGATTGTAATTGCCCTGGTGAATACTGATTCCACGTTGTCACCTCTGAAGTGGATGCAATTGTTTGATTGTGTTTTTGTCTTGCACCCCCAATAAATACAGCCACAATCAGGGTAGCTAACATCAAAAAAATCAGGATGACTCTAGTTGCCCAAGCTCTAAATTTCATATTTTTTATAGAAAATCGGTAATATAGTGTGCTTATTGTCAATATTCATGGGTGAGGGCAAGCAGGGGGGTGGGGGAGGTGGGGAGGTGGGGGAGGTGGGGGGGTAGGGGAGGTGGGGGGGGTAGGGGAGGTGGGGGAGGTAGGGGAGGTAGGGGGGTAGGAGAGGTGGGGGAGGGAAGAACAGAGGTTTTTTTTCGATCATTACCCGTCAAAATAAATTTGACGAACTACTAGTAACAATTATACCTGCTGACAAGTACAAAGTGCCTGAATTGGTCTAACTAGGGCTTGCTGAAAAAACGTAACCCGTAAATGAATCAAAGGTTTGAGGTTGATAAAAAGGAAAATAGGTGCAAGGTTTTTGAGGGGTAGTACCAAAACGGAGTATTTTACCTCTAATAAACTTAAAAGTTTGGGGATGACAGATAGCTGAAACTGTCACCTGTCAACTGTCACCTGTCAACTGTCACCTCCCTTCACGAGAAGACTTATTCAGCAAACCCTAACTAATGATAATGATAAGATTTTCCAATGAAGCTGGGAAAAATCTCAGCCTATTTTTGACTAGAGATGTTGTCCACGCGTCTTTAGACCGGGGAGTGTCAAAAGATTGATTTAATCAGGTTCTTAATTATTTCTGATCTTTGGCAGTCCTCATATTGACTAATTGATCAGGTTAAGAGAAACTTATAATTAACGAAGGTAAATACTAGTGAAAATAATAAATTTTGTAAAAACGATGAAATATATGCCCTTAAGTATGGGAAATTATGAGATAGGTGGCAAATTTGTATCTAAATTCCTATCCCTAAATTTTGAGCTAGTCTGAAATCAGACAGCTAGGTTCAAATCTATTATCTAGGTTGGCTTTCAAAGCATGGAAACATTAGAATTCATCATTTATCCAGATGGTCGAGTACAAGAGAAAGTCACCGGTATTATCGGTGCATCTTGTGCTGAGGTGACAGCAGCCATAGAAGCCCAGCTAGGACGAGTGTTAAGCAATGAACCAACCTCAGAGTTTTTCGCTACTAACCAGCAACAAAATAGTGTGGCGAATACACAAACCGCCCACAGCGAATGGTAAGTTTTCCAACTAGTTAATTTTCATTGATTACAAACCACTATGTCACACTTTAGCCAAATTAAAACACAAATCCGTAATCTAGAATCCTTGAAAGATGCCCTTTCCGATTTGGGAATAGACTGGAAACCTGGACCTTCTGAGGTGCGTGGTTATCGTGGTCAAACTCATGCAGCCGAAGTAACTATTGAACAGCAAAACGGCTATGACATCGGTTTCAGATGGAATGGTCAAGAATACGAATTAGTTGCAGATTTACAATATTGGCAACAAAATCTATCTGTGGACGGGTTTGTCCGTCAAGTAACTCAACGTTATGCTTATCAAACAATAGTCAAAGAAACCACTAAAGTTGGCTTCCAAGTGGCAGAACAACAGCAACAGGAAGATGGTTCTATTCGTCTAGTAGTACAACGCTGGAGTGCGTAATGTCTAATTTGCAGCCGTCGCCACAAGCAGAGGAATATAATCGTTCCGGCTTAGAACCAGAATTAGGGAGTTTTCTCCGAGATGTCCCCGAACGTTCTGGTTTAGAACCGGAATTAGGTGGATTGGTGCGGCAAAAAGGCGTTTATGTGGATGAAATTACCTGTATCGGTTGTAAGCACTGCGCCCATGTTGCCCGAAATACTTTTTTTATTGAAGAAGATTATGGGCGATCGCGCGTCATCCGTCAAGATGGAGACATAGAAGAGGTAGTTCAAGAAGCCATAGATACCTGTCCTGTTGATTGTATTCACTGGGTTGATTACACAGAACTTAAAAATTTAGAAGAAGAGAGAAAATATCAGGTAATTCCTGTAGTTGGTTATCCAGTAGAACATGGTGTAGCCATTACAGAAAAACGCCGGAAAAAACAAAAGTTAAAAAAATCCAATTCTTAAATAACTTGACAATTTGTACTGATTATGCAGTTAAGCACTGGTTTTACCAGTGCTTTTATTTTATATCCCACATTCCGCACCCCCCGGTGTCACAATCGGAGTATGGCTAACGCTACGCTATCAGCAAACCCTATTTAATTAACCTTGCTCTTTATTTTAGTTTAACTTGTTAAATCTTAATTAATCATATTATAGTCAAATTAAAAATGTTATTTAATGTTGAAACGTGAACAGGTAAAGACCGTTAAGTTTTCATTCAAGGAGCTTGTGGGGAAGAGAAAATTTGTAGACTGAATAATAAGATTGTTTCTCTAACTGTGAAAAGAGGTGTTCAGGTGTGATATGTGTGAATTGGAATAAAATCCGTGCCAATGGAGATTTGAAGACGTTTTGAACGGTTGTGTTTTGACGTATAATGAAAAACCGTTTTGGCAAATTAAGCCGGATTCGTGACTCTCGCTGCTGACAAGTTTTGACAACAAAAATTTGTAATTGTTTTGGAAATTGTAATTTTAGGTTCGGGAATCTATGTTAACCAACTCGCAAACCCCCACTATCACAAAAGAATCATCTGATATTCTCCCTGGAGTTAATGCTCAGGCTAGAGTCAGCCAGTTTATGCAGAATTTGCAGGATGAAATTACCCAAGGTTTAGAGAAATTAGATGGTCTGGGGAAGTTTCAAGAAGATAGTTGGCAGCGTCCAGAAGGGGGTGGGGGGCGATCGCGTGTACTGCGTGACGGAGCAATTTTTGAACAAGCAGGTGTAAATTTCTCTGAAGTTTGGGGTTCTCATTTACCTCCTTCGATTTTAGCCCAACGTCCAGAAGCTACAGGACATGGCTTTTATGCAACTGGGACTTCTTTGGTATTGCATCCACGCAATCCTTATGTACCTACAGTCCATTTAAATTACCGCTATTTTGAAGCAGGTCCAGTTTGGTGGTTTGGTGGCGGTGCGGACTTAACACCTTATTACCCCTTTGCTGAAGATGCACAACATTTTCATAACACTTTTAAACAAGCTTGTGACCAACACCATCCTGAATATTATCCTGTGTTTAAGCGCTGGTGTGATGAATATTTTTATCTGAAACATCGAGATGAAACACGGGGAATTGGTGGGTTATTTTTGGATTACCAAGATGGTCAAGGTTCTATCTATCGCGGTCCAGATCCCAATGGGGAAGCAGCGATTTATAGCAATCAGGTAGGTGAATTACCCTCGCGGAGTTGGGAAGATATATTTGCTTTAGTTCAAGACTGTGCTGGGGCATTTTTACCTGCTTATGTGCCAATTGCGGAACGCCGGCACGGGATGGAATATGGCGATCGCCAACGCAATTTTCAATTATACCGTCGTGGTAGATATGTAGAATTTAACTTGGTTTATGACCGGGGAACAATTTTTGGACTCCAAACCAACGGTCGCACAGAATCAATTCTCATGTCTCTACCACCTTTAGTTCGTTGGGAATATGGCTACAAACCAGAACCTAATACTCCTGAAGCCCAGTTGTATGAGACTTTCCTAAAACCTCAAGATTGGATAAACTGGAAACCAAGTCAGGAATGAGCAATGGGTAATGGGTAATGGGTAATAGCAAGGAAGTAAAAAATAAAATATGTTTCCCCATACCCAGTTCCCAATCTCCAGTTATTTTTGTTAACCACCATGACAGCAAGTTACACTAACAAGTAGATGTGATATTCTGGATATAAGTTGATACTGCCTTACATTGAGCCTTTTGATTAGCAAATTTTAGTAAAAAAGCATCGGTTCAATGATTAATATAGCTCAAAAAACCTGTACAACTGAAGACGGTCATACCATCATGGTCTTAACACCTGCTGGTCGTTTAGATATTACTACTGCTTGGCAATTTCGTCTCAAGCTACAGGAATGTATTTCTAAACACAGTCCTCATGTTGTTGTCAATCTAGGACAAGTAAATTTTATTGATAGTTCCGGGTTGACCTCTTTATTAGCCGGGATGCGTGAAGCTGATAAAATTAGTGGCAGTTTTCGGATTTGTAATCTTCATTCGGAAGCTAAACTTGTGTTTGAAGTTACAATGATGGATACAGTATTTGAAATTTTTGATACCGAAGAACAGGTTTTAAAGACTCCGCCCCGGATTTTGGCGAGTCAATAGGATTTATCGGAAAATCCAAAATCCAAAATCTAAAATTGAATGACTTTCACGAATTAGGTCTGATTAGTTCATACTAGAGAAGAGGAATACGTCTTTACTAAAATTTTCTTTGTGAATAACGTCCGTACAGTATCTGATACAAAAAGAACCTTCTACACCCTTCATACCAGGCCAATTAACACTATTTACCGCCGGGTAGTGGAAGAGTTGATGGTAGAAATGCACCTGCTATCAGTCAATGTTGATTTTAGCTACAATGCCATTTATGCCTTGGGCGTTGTCACCACTTTTGACAGCTTCATGGACGGCTACCAACCAGAACAGGATAAAGAATCAATTTTCCGAGCAATTTGTCAAGCTGTGGAACAAGATCCCCAGCGTTACCGACAAGATGCCTCCAGATTGCAAGCTTTAGCTGTCAGTTTACCAGTTAAGGATTTGATTGCTGGTTTGAGTCGGGCAAATTCCCTAGATCAAGATGGGGACTTGCAGCAGCAATTAGAAGCAGTGGCTACCAATTCCAACTTTAAATACAGTCGCTTATTTGGTGTTGGTTTATTTGCATTATTGGTACAGTCAGATCATGAACTGATGAAAGATGATAAACAAAAGAGTGAAGCACTCAAAGCGATCGCTAACGGGTTAAATATCTCTGAAGATAAACTCATCAAAGATTTAGAACTATACAGTTCCAACCTGGAAAAAATGGCGCAAGCACTCATAGTCATGGCAGATATTTTGACAGCAGATCGCAAAAAGCGGGATGCTTTAAAGTCAGCCTAACTATCAGCACCATCCCGTACCAATAAATAAATTGGGAACGGGATAACTGTGTCAAGAAATCCCCCAGATAGCAAAAAGCCCGCCTAACATCAAAGTTTTTAGCGGGCTAAATAATTATTGAAAATTGAAAATGGAGCTTATGGGAGTCGAACCCATGTCCAAATTGGGTATTAACCCTCCACTCGTTCACAGGTTTAGCCTTTCTGACCCTCAAGGCGGGAATCGCTCATTATCCCGAACGTAGGATGCTCTGATTTAATCTTAGCCTTCAAGCCAACCAGAGAACGCTTGTTGGAGCATCCGTTGGGGGTTAGGTCTTTAATCCTTAACGGAGTCAAATTAAAGACGCTCGAACCTAAAAGAGGTTTCTTAGGCAGCTACTAGAGCTTCCCGACGAGCAAATTTTACGATATTGTTCGCATTTACTTTTTTTTTGAGTCTTTGATTTCCGAGAGATGACTCGCTCTCGACCTGAATCACAGAGTAGCTTTCGCCAACCTGTCGAAACCGTTAAAGCCCCATGTACTTCACACTTTTATTATAGTAGACAATTTTGTAATTTGACAAATAAAAAGTATAGTTAAGATTTGCTGCTAAGTAGTGAGACAGAATTAATTATACAATGTCATTGCGTAATCGTTGCCTGGCGTTAGCCATATGGAACGAAGTGAAATGAAGCAATTGCCAGGGTTGTGATTGCTTCCCTGCGATCGCAATGACTGTCAATATTCTTGTCCAATTACTTAGCGTAGCTTGACACTCTCCGCGTCTTTAGACGCGGAGATTCTATAGAGAGTTTCAGTCTATATCCCTCAGTTATCCCAGTTTCATGCACTGCCTTAAATATTTGTGTTCTTGCCCTGATTTCGTTGGACCTGGCGGGCGAAATCATATCTGACAAGCGTAACTTTCCGAGAGTCCCTCGGTAGCTTTTTATGTCTTTAGTGACGATTTAATTGTATCACGAATATGGATTAAAATCAATGCAGGATTTATCCTGCCTCTAGTACAAAACGGCGTAAATAAACCAACCATTCTAAATCCTCCAAAAGCCTATACTGTCTTCATTTTGACTTTTGACTTTTGACTTTTGACTTCCGCCTTGCGGTAATCCCTTGTCTAAAGCCCAAATGTGGCTTCCTGAGTCACCCACATTTTCAAGGGTTTTCGGCGTTCTTCCTTATAAAAAAAAAGAAGTCGGGAATCTCAGATAGAATATTCATCTGTCCCCTTGGTGCATAACTTCCATGACCATATTTGGTGAAAATCCCTTTTCTCCGCAAGAAATAGCCTCAGAAGGCATAAAACCAGAAGAATATACAGAAATCATCCGTCGCTTAGGTCGTCATCCCAACAAAGCCGAACTCGGTATGTTTGGGGTAATGTGGTCAGAACACTGCTGTTATAAAAATTCTCGCCCTTTACTCAAACAGTTTCCCACCACCGGACCACGCATCCTCGTTGGACCAGGTGAAAATGCCGGAGTTGTGGATATTGGCGACGGACTACAATTAGCGTTTAAAATAGAATCCCATAACCACCCTTCCGCCGTTGAACCCTTCCAAGGTGCAGCCACCGGAGTTGGTGGGATATTAAGAGATATCTTTACAATGGGGGCGCGTCCCATAGCCTTATTAAATTCTTTGCGGTTTGGGGATTTGAATGATCCCAAAACCCAAAGATTATTTACGGGTGTAGTTGCGGGAATCTCCCATTATGGTAACTGTTTGGTCAGTGGCGAAACATTTATCTGGAAAGATCAAGAAGGTGTGCATTTTGATACGATTGGTAATTTTGTAGAATCGCGCTTACCTGCTAATGTCCACACTTTAGAGATAGACGATGCTAATGCAGTTACAACCCTGTCCTTAGACCCAGATCAGCATACTGTAAGTTGGCAGCGTGTCCGCCGTATTTTCAAACGTTGTACCCAAAATCTCATGACTATCCGCACCGCTTTGGGGCGTAAGCTGATAGTTACCCCAGACCATCCCATGGTAATTTGTGCAGAAGGTCAATGGGATGTATCCCCAGCACAATCTTTAAAAGTGGGTGATCAAATTCCCATTATCACCGCTTTACCGGAATTAGAACCAGGAGAAAACCAAAACGCACCCCTAGACTTAATTGCTGGTTTAAACCCAGAAGATGCTAGTGGTAAAGATGTTTATGTACAACTACCGGAAAATTGGCAAGTCACGGAAGTTGTGCGGACTGCATTGCGGTTAATTGAACCTTCATCTACTAATCGTCATCACTATTTAAGCACTGGTAGACTCCCACTTTCTCACTTTTTAGCCCTAGAACTGCTGCTTAACGTTTCCCGCAGTGATATTAGTCTATTCCGACGTGGCAAAGCTAACTATATGCCAGCAGTTATTCAGCCAAATGAATTATTTGCCCGATTAATTGGCTATTTCTTGTCTGAAGGTTGCGTTTCCCAAAATGGCAACACATACAAAATTATTTTCACCTTTGCCCACCATGAAACGGAGTATGTTGAAGATGTAATTGCTGGATTGAAGCAATTAGGATTACGCCCCTGTGTGGAAAAATGCGCTTCTACTATCGCTGTTTATGCAACTTCGTGGTTATTAGGGCATTTCCTCAAAAATGTATGGCAATGTGGAACTCAAGCCAGTAATAAGGCTTTTCCCGCTTGTATTTTTCAATGGTCACAAAATTTGCAGCGTGAAGCCCTGAAAGGCTTACTGCGTGGTGACGGTTCAATGACTACAAAAACTAATGGTAATCATGCCAAAATCAGTTTTGGGACAACCAGCCATCAATTGTTTGAACAAACAGTTATCCTGCTGCAAAGTCAAGGAGTCATGCCCTATATTTATCAAAGACCAGCGGGGGAAGGAGAAATAGAGGGACGTAAGCACATTCGCAAACTATTATGGCAATTGGAAGTTAGTAATTTTGTGGGATTAAAAGAATTAGCAACTGTCTTTAGTCAACAGCGCAATGCAGAATTAGCAGTTGCCTTGAATCGTTACAACGGCAGTAAATATTCATTTCCCCGCTTTACTCAGTCCGCGGCAGATGTGGCTTTTGTCAAAATTAAAAGTATTGAATGTCAAGCCGTTGATGAATGTGATGTTTACGATGTGGAAGTAGATCACACCCATCTTTTTGTAACTTCATCTGGGATTGTTACTCATAACTGCGTCGGGGTTCCCACCGTTGGTGGTGAAGTCTATTTTGACCCCGCCTACTCGGTCAATCCCCTGGTCAACGTCATGGCACTGGGATTGATGGAAACGGCGGAAATTGTCAAATCAGGGGCTTCTGGCTTCGGAAATCCTGTGCTGTATGTAGGTTCAACCACCGGACGGGATGGTATGGGCGGCGCAAGTTTTGCCAGTGCGGAATTAACTGATGAATCAATGGATAACCGTCCCGCTGTGCAAGTGGGAGATCCCTTTGTCGAAAAGTCCTTAATTGAAGCTTGTTTAGAGGCATTTAAAACTGGGGCTGTAGTGGCAGCACAGGATATGGGGGCTGCGGGTATCACCTGTTCAACTTCGGAAATGGCGGCTAAAGGTGGTGTGGGGATTGATTTCGATTTAGATAAAATTCCGGTGCGGGAATCGGGAATGATTCCTTATGAATACCTGCTTTCGGAATCTCAAGAACGAATGTTGTTTGTTGCCGAAAAAGGACGAGAACAGGAATTAATTGATATTTTCCACCGTTGGGGACTACAAGCGGTGGTTGCGGGGACAGTAATAGAAGAACCCATTGTCAGAATTTGGTTTGAGGGGAAAATTGCGGCGGAAATTCCGGCTGATGCTTTGGCGGAAAATACGCCTTTGTATGAAAGAGAATTATTGACAGAACCCCCAGAATATGCTCGAAAAGCATGGCAATGGACAAGTGATGATTTACCTGTTTGCAATGCTGCGGGAATTGAAATTGCGGGAAGTCTGCAAACTTGGAATCAGATTTTATTGACTTTGCTAGATACTCCCTCTATTGCTTCTAAAAGCTGGGTTTATCGCCAATATGACCATCAAGTTCAGAATAATACCGTATTGTTACCCGGTGGCGCTGATGCTGCTGTGATTCGTATCCGTCCCTTAGAAACACCCCAAAATCCAAAATCCAGTTCATATCTTTCTTTGGCCAAAAATCTAAAATCCGGTGTTGCGGCTACGGTAGATTGTAATTCTCGTTATGTCTATCTTGATCCTTATGAAGGGGCTAAGGCAGTAGTGGCGGAAGCTGCCCGGAATCTTAGTTGTGTGGGTGCTGAACCCATTGCTGTGACGGATAACCTCAATTTTGGTAGTCCAGAAAAACCCATTGGTTATTGGCAATTAGCATCCGCTTGTCGGGGTTTGAGTGAAGGTTGTCGGGAGTTGGGAACGCCGGTAACTGGGGGGAATGTTTCTCTCTACAATGAAACTTTTGATGCGGAAGGTAATCCCCAACCAATTTACCCGACTCCGGTTGTGGGTATGGTGGGCTTGATTCCTGATTTAACGAAAATTTGCGGACAAGGTTGGCAAAATGCAGGTGATATAATTTATCTTCTGGGTTTACCCATTCAATCCAAAATCCAAAATCCAAAATCTAAAATGGAATTGGGTGCTTCTGAATATTTGGCGACGATTCATCATACGATCGCTGGTAAGCCGCCTAGAATTGATTTTGATTTAGAACGGCTGGTGCAAAAGGCTTGTCGTCATGGTATTCGCGCTGGTTGGGTAAATTCTGCCCATGATTCGGCTGAAGGTGGTTTGGCTGTAGCGATCGCGGAATCTTGTCTGTCGGGAAATTTGGGGGCGGAAATTAATTTCCCAATTTCTACAAATCACGATTCCCGTTTTGATGAAGTGTTATTTGGTGAAGGTGGGGCGAGGATTTTAGTTTCTGTGAGTCAAGAAAACCAAGAAGCATGGGAATCCTATTTACAGAAAAATCTCCCAGAGAATTGGCAAAAGCTAGGAACAGTATCTAATTCCGGCAATTTAGAGATTTTAACCACAGATCACCAGAAGTTACTCCAGGTTAGTCTCGAAGATATGAGCGATCGCTATTCTTTGTCAATTTCCAAACGTCTCGCCATCTACACCAATACCTAAGCAACAGTAAAGATCAAGGTTTAAACATAAAAATTTACAATTCATCCTCTATCCTTGACCAATTTACGGTACTGTTTTAATGGATGGTTAAAGATTTGTTAAGAAGTTTTCAACTATCCCTAAAGCAAGGTGACAGGTAGGATTTCTTTGCTTTTGACTTTTGACTCTTGACTTTTGACTTTTGACTTTTGAACAACATCCCCACCAGGAGCAATACCAGCATGATTCCCATTAATTCGGATGAATACCCCCAAATTACCAACAACCCAATCAACAGTCATGAGGATCGCCCTGACAAGCCAGAAGAAGCTTGTGGTGTTTTTGGTATTTATGCCCCAGAACAAGACGTTGCTAAATTGACATACTTTGGATTGTACGCTCTTCAGCATCGGGGTCAAGAATCTGCTGGGATTGCTACCTTTGATGGTTCCCACGTCCACCAGCACAAAGATATGGGCTTGGTGTCTCAAGTCTTTAATGAAACCATCTTAGATCAATTACCCGGAAATCTGGCAGTTGGTCATAATCGCTATTCCACTACCGGTTCTAGTCGCAAAGTTAACGCCCAACCTGCTGTAGTAGAAACTCGGTTGGGTTTATTGGCACTTGCACATAATGGTAATTTAGTCAATACCGTAAAATTGAGAGAAGAGTTACTCAAAGATAAGTTTAACTTAATAACGACAACCGACTCAGAAATGATTGCTTATGCGATCGCTCAAGAAGTCAACGCTGGTGCAGATTGGTTAACAGGAGCTATCAGTGCCTTTCATCGGTGCGAGGGAGCATTTAGCCTGACTATTGCTACACCTGTAGGTGTGATGGGAGTCCGAGATCCTAACGGGATTCGTCCCTTGGTAATTGGCACATTAGATAGTGATCCTGTCCGTTACGTTCTCGCTTCCGAAACTTGCGGTTTAGATATTATCGGTGCAGAATATCTGCGTGATGTCCAACCAGGTGAGTTAGTTTGGATCACGGAAACAGGCTTAGAATCATTTCAATGGCATCAACAATCAGAACGCAAACTTTGTATCTTTGAAATGATCTACTTTGCCCGTCCTGATAGCCTCATGCACAACGAAACCCTATACAGTTATCGAATGCGGTTAGGACGGAAAATGGCGGCAGAAGCCCCCGTAGAAGCTGATTTGGTCTTCGGTGTCCCTGATTCTGGTATTCCTGCCGCCATTGGCTTTTCCCAAGCCTCTGGTATAGCTTACGGTGAAGGATTGATTAAAAATCGCTACGTTGGTCGCACCTTTATTCAACCTACCCAAGCCATGCGAGAATCAGGGATTAAAATGAAACTTAATCCTCTTAAAGATGTCTTGTTCGGTAAGCGAGTTGTAATTATTGATGATTCCATTGTCCGGGGAACTACTAGCCGCAAACTCGTTCAAGCCTTGCGTGATGCTGGTGTAGCCGAAGTCCACATGAGAATTTCTTCTCCTCCTGTAACTCATCCTTGTTTCTATGGTATTGATACTGATACCCAAGATCAATTAATTGCTGCTACGAAGTCAGTGGAAGAAATAGCCAAGCAATTGCAAGTTGACAGTTTAGCTTATTTGAGTTGGGAAGGAATGCTAGAAACAACCAGAGAAGATACTAATAGTTTTTGTTCGGCTTGTTTTACTGGTGATTATCCTGTGGCTATTCCTGAAAAAATGAAGCGTTCTAAATTGATTTTGGAAAAAGCCCTAGTTTAGCTTAAACAGTAGAAGCCTCTCACCTACCCGATAGGGAGGTGATAAGATGAATACAATACGCGGAAGTGAGGAATTGCCCAAGGAACAAAATTAAGCGCAGCTTAATCAGTGTTGTTGGGCGATGTTAGCGCAGCGGCACGAAGTGCGGAATGAACACTTTCTTGATTTTTTTTCAAATATTTGATCTAATTTCTAAGAGTAAGTAGGTGAACACAATAAAACCAAACTGTGTAAAGAAACGTAAAATCGCCCAAACCCTCTTCACTCTTGCCTCTTGCCTTGCCATAACGACAATTTTCAACGCCAACCTACTTAGGTGTAACTCAATTAAATGCACCAAAAGCAGCCTATCAAAATAAAAGCTAATTGTTCGGCTTAACCAAAGAACCGTGGGACACATGGTCTTAAAGCTCAGTTAATGTCTTCATAGAAGAGTCGCACTCGTTGCCCACACTCACCTGTCCGCGCAAGCGTGCCGCAAGGCATAAGGGAGTGTGTGGACTTGTAATGTCTAACATTTAAAGATTACAAAAAATTATTAAGTCAGAATCAGGATAACCAGGATTAAAGGATGTACAGGATGGTAATTTTTAGATTGTTTATAATCGCTACGCTATTAGACCATTCAAAAACGATACAATATTAATCATCCACAAACCCGAAACGGTAATGGTTCAAACCCCTATCAAAACTCTAACCCTTGACGAATTTCTCAAATTGCCAGAAACCAAACCGGCAAGGGAATTTATTAACGGTGAAATCATTCAAAAACCCATGCCTCAAGGAAAACATAGCACAGTTCAGCTTGACCTCGGTTCTAATATTAACCTAGCGCTCAAACCCCAGCGCATAGCCCGTGCATACTCTGAATTACGCTGTACCTTTGGCGGCAGATCCATTGTACCTGATATTGCCGTCTTCACTTGGGAACGCATTCCCCGCGATGAAAATGGTGAAGTTGCTAACACCTTTGCTATCCCTCCTGACTGGACAATTGAAATACTTTCTCCTGAACAAAATCAAACTAAAGTAGTTCGGAATATTCTCCATTGTCTTCGTCATAATACTCAAATGGGTTGGTTAATTGACCCCGCAGAAAAATTAGTTTTTGTCTATTTTAATGATCAACGGATTCTATTATTTGAATTAGAAACAGATAGTTTACCTGTTCCAGCTTTCGCAGAATCATTTAATCTTACGGTGGGTGAACTTTTTAGTTGGCTAAATGAATAAATCTTTAACGTATTCTTTGTCTGATAGCGAAGCGTGGCGCAAGCCATATCAGGATATCCAGAATTTAAGGATTTACAGGATATTAACTGAGTTTAATTTGTTAGATGCAAGTATTTTCATATAGAGTTAATTACACAAATTTTTTGCTGTTCTCTCTCTCCTAGAAATTTTATGGATTCCCATTCCCCACTGTGTCAAGCCATAGCCCATCGTATCATCACCAGTCCTCAAAAAAGAATTACCTTTGCCCAATACATGGATATGGTGTTATATCACCCAGAACATGGCTATTATTCCAGTGATGCCATCAAAATTGGCTTTCGTGGTAGTGATTTTTTCACATCTGCCAGTTTAGGCGCTGACTTTGGGGAATTACTAGCAAAGCAATTTTACCAAATGTGGGAGATTTTAGATCAACCTATACATTTTGATTTGGTAGAAATGGGAGCAGGACAAGGTATATTAGCATCCCATATACTCAATTATATACAGCAAGAATACCCAGATTTTTTTGCCGCAGTCAAATATATTATTGTTGAAAAATCACAAAGTTTAAAACAAGAACAACAACAACGGTTACAAGATTTTGCTGTTGATTGGTGTAACTTGGAAGAAATTCCCTCCAAATCTATTAACGGCTGCTTCTTTTCCAATGAATTAGTAGATGCTTTTCCAGTCCACCAATTTATTTTAGCAGCAGGAGAATTGCGGGAAATTTACGTCACCCTTGCCGAATTAAACCCTGAAATCAGTGAAATCCAGATCATCCGTAATCCTCTATTTATTGAAGTAATAGGAGAACCATCAACACCACAATTAGAAGAATATTTTAAGTTAGTAGGCATTGATTTAAGCCAAAATACTTATGAAAATGGCTATCGTAGTGAAATTAATTTAGCAGCTTTGAACTGGTTGGGTATAGTGGCAGACTGCTTGGAACGGGGGTATGTGCTAACAATTGATTATGGCTACCCTGCTCATCGTTATTATAACCCCAGGCGATCGCAGGGAACTCTCCAGTGCTACTACCAGCATCGTCATCATGATAATCCTTATATCAATATTGGGCAACAAGATATCACCGCCCATGTTGACTTTACAGCCTTATCATCTTGGGGTGAACGGTGCGGACTCAAACAAGTTGGTTGGACGCAGCAAGGTTTATTTTTAATGTCCTTGGGAATAGGTGAAAGAATAGCTGCACTATCTTCTCAACAGCAACCAATATCACAGTTGCTTCAACGCCGGGAAGGATTACACCAACTCATTAACCCATCAGGATTAGGCAACTTTGGCGTTTTAGTCCAAAGTCAGGGACTAACGGAAAAACAAGCATCACAACCACTCCAGGGATTAGTCGTACCAGAGTAGAGATCAAAGAGAAAGCTTAAAAATCTCTTTAACAATCCTGTATTAGCCTTGTTTGCACTAGCATAGCAGTGATGATTAAAGTCAAAAATCTGCAAAGAGGAATAATTATGACTGCTCATGATCTGTTAGTGCTAGTAACTCTACTGTCCCCCGGACTCTTACTTTCCGTAATTATTATGGTGACTTTTGCCGCAGGAGGCTAGTCGTCTGTCAACCCGAAAATGACGGGTGAAGGCAAGCAGGGGGAGAAGAGAGGCAGGGGGGTAGGGGAGGGAAGAACAGAAGTTTTTTCCGATCATTCGTCAAAATAAATTTGACGAACTACTAGTTAGAAAAATGGGGACTGGGGACTGGGGACTGGGGACTGGGGACTGGGGACTGGGGACTGGGTAATAAATTCTTTCCAATTACCACTGACAACTGACAACTGACAACTGACAACTGACAACTGACAACTGACAACTAACAACTGACAACTGACAACTGACCACTGACAACTAACAACTGACCACTGACGAAGGAACGTAAAACATGAAGGTGGCATTTCTGGGAACTGGATTGATGGGACTACCGATGGCTCAAAGGTTATTAGCCGCCGACATAGAGCTAATTGCCTATAATCGCACCCCAGAAAAATTAGAACCATTACGGACAGCAGGGGCGCAAATTGTGACCAAACCCCGCGAAGCAATCCGCGCTGCTGACTGTATAGTGCTAATGCTTTCTAACGCCGCAGCTATTTATCATGTACTTCTGACCGATACTTCTTGGCATACTTTATCAGGACGCAGCATCATTCAAATGGGGACGATTAATCCCTTAGAAAGCCAAGAAATCAGAGATACAGTAGTTGCGGCTGGGGGTGAATATATAGAAGCTCCTGTCTTGGGTAGTATTCCCGAAGCTAAAACTGGCAAATTAATTGTCATGGTCGGTGGAGAGGAAGAACAGTATCAACGGCATTTAAAGTTACTCCAACATTTTGGAGAAAATCCTGTATATATAGGCGCTGTGGGTTCTGCCTCTAACCTCACCTTGGCACTCAATCAACTGATTGCTTCTCTCACAACTAGCTTTGCTCTGAGTCTGGCATATATCCAGTTGCAAGGCATTGATGTTGATTTGTTTATGCAAGTTCTGCGGGAAAGTAAACTTTATGCTCCCACTTTTGATCAAAATTTGCGGCGGATGTTAGATGGCAATTACAATAACGCCAACTTGCCGACAAAACAACTGATCAAGGAAATAGATTTATTTATCTCGGAAGCGAAATCCTTGGGTTTGAATCTCAACAGCATTGAGGGTGTAAGGCAAATCTTACACGCAACTATGAAAATGTCCTATCCAGAGGATGATTATTCATCGGTATTTCCAGCAATTCGGGAATGGGGTGAAGTCAGTGGAGGTTAAAAAAGAATGTAGAGACGTTCAATGTAACGCCTCTACAAAGGTGGTGACTAAAACGGGATGTCATCTGGATCGGGTTCTGGCGTAACTCCTATAGGGGATGGAGACTGCACAGGAGTGGGTTGGTATGTCGGCTGAGGGGCTGTTACCTGGGGCATTGGGGCGGATGAATTAGTAGGGCTGTAGGTTGGTGGCGCTACAGGGGTTTCATAGGCTGGTGTGGTTCTCGTGGCTGCTGCTGGTGAACTGGTATAAGCACCTTGTCCGATGGCGTGAATCTTTTGGACTGTTAATTCTGCGCGTTTTTCCTTAAATCCTTCGGGGCGATCAATTGTATTCATGCCTAAGCGCCCTTCAATAATGACGCGATCGCCCTGATGATAACTTTGGTGAATCTCTTTTGCTAAATTTCCCCAACCTACGACTTTTAAAGGATGCGTTGGATCATCTGGTTTTGCTCCCGCTACATGAACGATCATTTCTGTAACTTCTAACCCATCTGGTGTGTGACGCAGTTGGGGATTATCGTAAATTTCTGCCATCAAAATACAACTGTTCATTGTCTGCTCCTGATTTTTAATACTTTTTCTCGCAGTGAATTTCACTTCACGAGAAAAGTCAACCATAATTAGTTAAAACAATGATGGCACTGTTCGCATAGCGTACCGTAGGCAATCATTGTTTTTCTATCTTACACTTGACTAGACTGAGTATTATGTTTTGTCTGTATAGGACAATTGTACTATATTGCGGTCTGGACTGTGATTTATATGATTAATTTGATTTATGTGATTATAGTAATTGGCATTGTATTATAGTGTTTGATTAGGAGGAAAAGTTTTATGTTAAAGCGTATTTATATTGATAATTTTCGCTGTTTGGTGAATTTTGAGCTTAATGTTAACTCAATTAACTTATTTCTTGGTGGTAATGGTTCAGGTAAATCAACTGTTTTTGAAGCCTTGCGGAAAATTCAAAATTTTATATTAGGTGAATCAAAATTAGAGTCTATTTTTGATTATTTTGATTTTACTTGCTGGCAAACTTCACCAATTCAACGTTTCGAGTTAGAAATAGATGGTAATGATGGTAACTATAAATATGAACTTGTAGTTGAAGCTAATCGAGATCAAGTCTCTATTGCCTATGAAAGATTATGGTTCAATGGACATCCTTTACTAAAATATGAAAATGGCGATGTACAACTTTTTCGAGATGATTATTCAGAAGCATCAAAATATTCATTTCTTTCATCTCAATCTATATTATCCTCTTTATTACCAAGAAATGACAACAAAAAACTATTTTGGTTTACAAAACGTATAGAGAAAATAATTATTGTACAAATTGTTCCTATTTTAATCAAGAGTGGTGGTGCAGAAACAAAATATCTAGGTTCTAAAGCTGAAAATTTCGTTTCTTGGTATAAATACATTTCACAAGATCAAGGGAAAGTTGCTGAATTAATAAATATTTTAAAAGAAGTTTTAGATGGTTTTATTAGTTTTAAGTTTGAGCAAATAGGAGAAAAATATGTTGGTTTGAAATTAAAATTCACATCAGATTCAGAAGATAAAAATACTATTGATTATCATTTAGGTGCATTATCAGATGGTCAAAAAGCATTAATAATATTATATACACTAATTTACTGCATGAAATCTGAAGATTATACACTTTGTATTGATGAACCAGAAAACTTTTTAGCACTTCCAGAAATTCAACCTTGGTTAAGACAGCTATATGATTTTTGTGATGGAGGAAAGTTACAAGCCTTACTAATTTCACATCATCCCGAATGTATTAATTATCTTTTAGCGTCACCAATTGGTTATTGGTTTGAACGTCAAAGTAATGCACCTGCACGAGTAAGAAAAATCAGTAATGAAGAAGCTGATGATTCAGGGTTAAAGATTTCAGAACTGATTGCGCGGGGATGGTTATAATGAGCCAGCGGAGAGTGCAGATTGTAATTTTGTGTGAGGATAAACAACAAGAAGTTTTTGCTATTCATTTTTTGCAAAAGCGTGGTTTTACCTTAGAGGGTGTTTGAAAAGTTTTTAATGTATAAACAGACCCCTCTCCAAACCTCTCCCCGAAGCGGGGAGAGGCTTTGAAAACCCCCTTCCCTCGTAGGGAAGGGGGCAGGGGGGTTAGGTTTTTGGAGATTATCGGTTTCATCTAATACTTTTAAAACATCCTCTTAGATAGAAATTTCCGCACTGAAATTTGTCCTAAAGGTGCAGGTGAGCAGTTTGTCAGAGAAAAATATGCAAAAGAAGTTGTAGAGTATCGTAGACAGAAAAATAAACGTTCGGGAATGCTCATTGTTTTAATTGATGCAGATAAAAAAACAGTAGAAGAAAGACTAAAGCAATTAGATAATGCACTGGTAGAAAATTCTCATGCAAGTCGTCAACCTAATGAAGCTATAGCAGTTTTTGTTCCCAAACGAAATATCGAAACTTGGATACATTATTTACAGGGTGAAAATATTGATGAAGAAACAGAATATACAAAATCTAAAAAGCAATCAGATTGTAAACCCTATATTGAGCAATTAGTCAACCAGTGTTCTCAAGGTAATTTAGATGAGAATGCACCACCTTCTTTAAAAGCTGCTTGTGGAGAATTGCAAAGGATTTTACCATTAATTGGATAAGTTATCAATTCTCATTTTCTGCGAATTTATTGCTTCAATATTGAAATGGAGGCTGTGTTATTATTCATCATAAATAAGTGTTAATTTACTTGACTCCCATATCTACACCATCACTTTTTAATTGTCCATCTTCCATGTAAATAATCCGATCAGCTATATCCAGAATCCGGTGATCATGGGTGACTAATAAGATGGTGCAATTTTGTTCTTTTGCTAACATTTGCATTAATTCCACCACATCACGTCCCGATTGTTTATCTAATGAAGCTGTCGGTTCATCTGCTAAGACTATTTTGGGATGACTGACTAAAGCGCGGGCTATAGCTACCCGTTGTTTTTGTCCACCTGATAAATTTTCTGGATAGTAATTAATATGTTCTCCTAAACCGACGTGATCTAACATTGCTGTAGCTGTAGCATTAATATCGCCATTGAGGTGATTTTCATGTAACTCCAAAGACATCCGCACATTTTCTTTGGCTGTTAGAAAACTCATCAAATTATGTGCTTGAAAAATATAACCAATTTGGCGACGCAATTTAGTTAATTGTGATTTTTTTGCACCGGACATTTCCTGTCCTAATATTTGTAAACTGCCATTTTGGGAAGAACGTAAACCCCCCATTAATGATAATAGGGTAGTTTTACCTGAACCCGAAGGACCAGTCATAATAACAATTTCACCCGCATTAATCTCTAAATTAATGTCAAATAATACTTGTTTTTGTAGCGTGCCTTTACCAAAATAATGATTGAGATTACTAACAGAAATAACTGTTTCTGAACTAGAAATAACTTCAGAAGGAATAGTTGTAACTTCCAATGACATAGTTCCTTACCTTGGCGTGAGATATAAAAATTGTTAGGTTAAAAAATATCTGCCGGATCAGCAGAACGGAGTTTTCGCATCGCTATTGTGCCAGAAACAGTACACATAATTACCGTTAAGATAAAAACATTAATTGCCCGATCTACCTTCATAGATATTGGTAAAAGAGTTGCGGCAAAGGTGACTTGATATAATCCAAAAGATAGAAAAAATGCAGGTAGATAACCCAATGCAGCTAAGAATAATGCTTCTTGTAATAAAACTCGCAAGAGATAATTATCGGTATAACCCATTGCTTTAAGAGTAGCGTATTCTGGTAAATGATCGGAAACGTCGGAATAAAGAACTTGATAAACGATGACAATACCAACAATAAAACCGACTATTACACCCAAACTAAAAATGAAACCAATCCCTGTACCAGTAGCCCAATAAGTTTTTTCCTTTTGGGCAAATGTTTCGGGAGTACCAACTTCAACAAAGGGATTTTGAGGATCTGGATTTAGTCCTATTTGCAGTTGTGCTTTGACTTTTTCAATATCAGCACCGGGTTGAAGAGTAATTAATCCAACTTCAATTTGATCAGCTTTGCGAGTAGAAAATAACTGCAAAAAAGTAGAATCACTAACTACTACATTTCCATCCGCAGCAAAAGAAGCACCATTTTGAAATAAACCCTTAACACTGACATTCTTTCCGCTTAATTCGGCGTTAAATTTCCCAGTTTCTCGGAAAATCTTGCCAATTTCTCCATATTCTGGACGACTGGCTTCATCAAATATAACTTGATTCAATTGTTTAAGATTATCTTTTTTGGCTTGAAGTTCAGGAAACTTTAAACCAGGTGTAGCCGGATCTACACCCCAAACTAAAATAGATCGATCCATTTTAGTTTGAGGATTGCGCCATTGTCCTGTACTAATGTAAATAGAACTAACTGATTTTACACCGTTATAACTTAATGCTTGATAAAGTCTTTCTCTAGAAAAGCTTTTGACTGAAAATAGGGTTTGAAATTGAGGATTTATTAATACTAAATCTGCTTGTAAATTGCGATGAGGTTGAATAGCAGCATCAAATAATGCACTTTCAAAACCCATCTGAATAAATATCAACATATCCGCGAAAGTAATTCCCGCGACTGCAACCACTAGCCGCGTTTTTTCCTTCATTAACTGTCGCCAAGCTAGGGGCGTTTTCCGAAACATTTTATTAATCATTGCTTTTATTTTTAGCTTCTTGTTGGAAAGAATTACAATTTAATTGCTGTTTGTACTTGTAAGTTAGTTAAGCTAGAAACTTTTTTACTGTCTTCAGGAGTGAGGCGAATTTTTACTTCGACAATGCGACTATCTAAATTTTCTCCTGGTTGATCACTAAAAACATTTTGACGGTTGACTTGTAAGCCAATTTGCTGGACTGTACCTTGTAATTTTCCTGGAAATCCTTGACTGGTAATGATGGCTTTTTGTCCTAATTTGACTTTACTAATATCGGTTTGATAAACTTCTGCTACTGCCATCATTTTGTTAGTTTGGGCAAAGTCAGCAATCCCTTCTTTATCAATTTTTTCACCGACGCGGGTATGAATTTTGATAATTTGTCCTGTCATAGGGGCGCGAATATAAGCTGCTTCTAGTTCGGTTTTTGCCCGGTTGAGATTGGCGATCGCACTCTCAATTTCTGTTTGCGCTAACTGCACATCTACAGGACGAACTTCGGCAATACTATTGAGTTTAGCTTGAGTTTCACTAATTTGTTTATTGCTAGTAGTATTAATGCGATTAAGGGCAACCTTAGCTTCGGCTAATTGTTTATTAGCTGTAGTGTTAATCCGGTTGAGAATAGCTTGGGACTCACCTAATGTCTGTTTAGCCGTTTCCACATTTAAACGTTTACTATCAATTACAGAACTAGAAATTGCCCCTTCAGAAAATAATTTTTCATAGCGTTTATATTCTGACTCTGCATTTTTAAGTTCTGCGGTTACTTTATTAATAGTTGCTGTTTGGGCAATTCTATCACCTTCCCATTGGGCTGATATGCGAGCAATATTTTCCTCTTGGGCTTGTCTGTCTCCTGTATATTGTGCTTTAATTCGTTCAACAATTGCCGACTGTTCTTGAATTTCTCCTAATTTAGCTCCAGCTTTAATTTGTGCAAGTTTAGCTTGAGCAACTTCGACTTGTTTCGTGCTTTGAATAACAGCATTTTTTAAGAGATCACGGGTTTGTAAGATAGCAATTACTTGTCCTAATTTAACATTATCCCCTTCTTTAACTAATACTTCGACAATGCGATCGCCATCCAATGCTAAAGGTGCAGATAACTTAATTATTTCGGTTTCTGGTTCTAGTCTTCCTAAAGCGGTAACTATTTGAGGAGGAGCAATTAATTTTGATTCTGTGACAGAAGTTTTACCCAATTGTCCAAAACTAGAAACTCCATAAATAACAATTCCTAATGGAATCGTAGTAGCCGCAACCATTAAACCAATCAAACCTGGACTTGGGGACTTGAACGACAGTTTATAACTCATTTTCACTACCTAACCACAAAATAAATTTATCGGTATTTACTGCCAGTTAATTATTTAATTTCAACCTGGACTTTTTGCTGTAAATATGCTGTAATCATTTTTCCCAAAAGCTTACACTGTTCAGGAAAATCAATGTTCTCATTACCCCACAATTTCTCTAAAACAACACCATTCACAAAACTCAAAACAAAAGATGCTAATACGACATCTCGAATACCTAATAAATCACAGGCTAACTGCTGACATCGTTGATTAGCCCGTTTAAAAACAGTGCTATTATTTAAGATGATTTTTGAGTCTTGATGTTGGCAAAAATCAACCCATAAATAGGTCCATTTAATTAAATAATCCTCATTTTTAACAAGGTATTGACCTAAAGTTTCCATCAATTCTGATAAGGTTTTTTTTCCTCCAAATTCTGTTAAAGCTGTAATGACATCCTGCTGACTAATTTCTTCCACCAATTGCTCAAACAAAGCTTGTTTGTTGGGAAAATAATGATACAGCGTACCTGTGGAAACCTTTAACCCCGCAGAAATCTGCCGCATAGTAATAGCTGCATAGCCTTTTGCCGCGAATAAATCAAAACATTTACTGAGTAACTCTTTGCGGTATTGTTCGTGGTTAACAATTTTTGGCATAACATGGCTTATTCTTCACCAGGGGGATCATGGATTTTATATCGAACGTTTGTTATATTAAAATAATAAAATAAGTCTAAAGTATTTGTCAATATCTTTTGACAAATTATATTTCCTAATTAAAACGGTGTTTTTACTTGTAAATGCAAGATTTTATTGACATGAGGATGCTGAAACCTCAACTCCCTTGCGTGCAGATATAATCTCCCAATATTCTGATGATAACCATAGAGTTTATCCCCCAAAATACTCATTCCCAGTCCTCTCTTATCCGCAGCATGAACCCGTAATTGATGGGTACGTCCGGTAATGGGTACAAATTCCACACGAGTATAATTTCCTTCCCTGTTCATCACGCGGAAGCGAGTTAAACTAGGTTTACCCTGTGCTAAATTCACTTCTTGATAAGGGCGATTGTCAGGATTTCCCCACAAAGGTAAATTAATTTCACCTTCATTAATAGCTAGAGAACCTGTAAGCAAAGCTTCATAAACTTTAGATACTTGTCTTTTTTGGAATTGTTTACTTATTTGAGAATAAGTAACTGCATCTTTAGCAATTAATAGAATTCCCGAAGTATCCTGATCTAAACGATGTCCCGCAATTATTTCTTGATTATATAAATAACGTAAACGACTAATTACACTATCTTGATTATGAAAATAACGACCAGGAACAGATAATAGTCCTGATGATTTATTGACAGCAATTAGCCATTCATCTTCATAAATTATTTCTACTTGATTTGGCTTTAATCCTGATAGCAAAAATCCCATTAATGGCTGACATCTTTCCAAACAAGCACCATAAAATTCTCCCTGTATTTTATCCTCTACAGTAGAATTACCCCACCAAAATTCAGCCATTGCTAAAGGTTTTAGTTGATGAGTAGCTGCATAATGTAATAATTTAGGAGCGCAACATTCTCCTGTTCCAGTTGGTGTTCCTGCTGGTAATAATTGCTGTAGAGATAAAGATTGTCCTTGAAAATTAGTTAAGCTATAAGCAGCGTGCATTTCTGTTTGTAAATGTCGGGATAGTTGTTTACGCTGTTGTTTTAGTGCGGCAATTTTCTGATCTGCTGATGTTATAATTTTCTGTAAAGGTTGTAAAATTTCATTTTGACGACGTTTAAGATGGCGACGTTCAATTCCTTGTAGACGACTTTCTGTTTCTAATTGTTCCAGCGCAATTTTCAGAGATTCATCCGTGAGAGTTTGCCAAAATTCTTGACGTTGTGTCTGTCGTTGTAGTTTACTACGATAATGGTGTAAACTAAGAGCCTGTAACTGTTGAGTATATTCAGCAGATAGAGTTTTATATTCTTCTCTTTCTGAAAGTTTCTCAAGGCTAATAATTTCTTGTTTAATGGCTTCTAACTTGGCTAAAGTCTGAGTTTCTAATAAAACCACTTCTTCCCTACCAGGAATTGGTGAAACCCAACCTTTAAGCATACTATTACCATTTAATAAACCGGAAAATGCTTTAATAACTCTTTGTTCACCATTGGGTAATTCAACCAACAAAATACCATACATTTTTCCCTCCTGGGAATAAAGATGATTTTGCTCAAGTTGTTGCATCAGATTATTAGCTATAGCTTCCGCTAAAGGGGTACGGGGTAATCTGAGTATTTCCCCTGTTTGGGGGCATTTTCCTTCATAGTAATAGTTAGGCTGTGCCGAAGTAATGATCAAATTAGATGAGATAAAATCTGAAAGCGGATGCAGGTAAATCATAAAATATATAGAGTATGATCAAATATTTGGTAGTTAATAAATTTTTCTTGAAGTTGCTTGTTTTAATTTGCAAGCTTTTTTTGGTATGGACGTTAGTATATTTTACAATACCTCTAATTATTCTCACACCAGAAATTATTAATAATCCCGTTGGGAATTTTATCCTCACTTTGGTATTTTTGTGTTTACCATTTTTCCTCATATATCTATTTGTAGATGAGGATATGAAAAAAATTTCCCATTTGCTGGCTATACTAACAAACAATCAACGCTATTACCAAAAAAATCATCAATTTATTGCTTATACAACTAGATATTTGATATTAATTATAATATGCTTCATGCCATTTTTATCTTTTTTTTCATCCTATCAAGTTCAAAATTGGATTTATTGGCATCCTCAGCATAGACAAGAAGATTATATTCAGTTAAATCAATATTTACAAGCTAAAAATTGGGAAGATGCTGCGAAAGAAACACAATCAGTAATGTTGAAAATTACTAATAGAGAAAGTAATAATTGGTTAAGTACCAGAGCTATTGAAACTTTTCCTTGTGAAGCTTTACAGAATATAGACAATTTGTGGTTAAATGCTAGTGAAAATAGATTTGGTTTTAGTGTCCAAACTAAAATTTGGAAACAAGAAAATAATGGTCAAATCAATTTTAATTATCAAATAGATCAGAAATTTCGTCAAAAAGTAGGATGGAACCCAGAAAATATAACCCATATAGAATCTCATTTCCAATTATCCACAGATACCCCCATAGGATATTTACCCAAACCTGTAGGAACGTCTTTGGGAAAAGCCTGTGTGGGAAATTTAGATAGGCTTTGGTTTGGACAAGCAGTAGGCTGTTATCACAAGATATTTATTCGCATGAATGATTGTAAATAAAATAAATGCTATATTTGGGGTAGGGAACAAACCAAGAATACAGATATTTTTGTTTGTTCTCAAAATTTTGAATTAATTTTGCTCAGATAATTATTGAATTCAGATTGTGTTAAAATAACTATTTTTCGGAACTTCACTAAATGCGTAATCCACAAAAGAACCACATTAAAATTGATCCAGCCACCCTAGTTCTAATTGGGTCTGCTTTGATACTATTACCACTACTACTCGCTGGCTTTTTGGGGTAATTATTTATCCACAAAATTAAAAGTTGGTTATTTCCATTAACTGAAAATAACCATCAACTGTGACTAATTTTTTTCGTAACATTTAAATATCAACATTGATATTTTCTATCTGTCTAGCTGCTTTATCCCACAGTTTTGCAGATTCTTCATCATTCCAGTGAGTTCTCAGATTTTCCGCTTTTTTATGGCATATTCGCTCTAGCATCTCTAAAATTGCTGCTAGTGTCAACTGGTCAACTAATCCCTCTAAAATACTCATGTATTCTTTCACAACAGATACCCCTTTAATTTCTACGAAAAACTGAAAGAACCCTCCCCACCTTCTGTGTTAAAAAACGACACAAGAAGTAGAAATTCTCGTCAATTAGTTCTGACTTTTATATTATCAACCTAATGATTTGTAGAAGATGCAACTCTTCTTAATTCTCTACATTTGCGGTTACGTAGGGTGTGTTCAGCAAGGTAATATAATAGCTGAGGTATTTTCAGAAATATTGCCTTAAAACCCAAAAAATGAGCTGCTTAAGGTGTATAAAACTGGGAATTGGGTTTATTCTTCAGATAAATCTATAAGTTTTGTGTCATCTGCAAAAACTCCGCAAACAAAGGTTCTCCAAAATTCATTAATCTCAGAGAAGGTATTTCATCAAACATATCTGGGTAAAAAGTAATCATGTATTCCCGGTTTTTATAGGTAAGTAGCCACGTTTTTTCGTCTTTTGGCTGAAAAATCACCCCAGCAGATTTTAAAATTGTTGATGTGGTAAATAAATGTTCAATGCTTTCTGGTGTAAAAGGAGTAGCTGGAATAGGCTTTTGAATTTCCGCTAAATCAGCATCCAAATCCATTGTTACCATTGCTTCAATTCCTGGACGTAGAGGCGCGTCTAATACTGAGTCAAACTCAGACATCAACACATCCTCTTCTTCTGGATCTGCACTCATCGCAGCTTGTTCAATGAATGTGGGAACTTTAGCTAAAATGGGTTGGAGATTACCAACAACTGTAGCAAAGGCGTTAATGCGATCGCGCAATTTTCTATAAACTTTTGCTTCTACAGTGCCATCATAATAAAAATTGTGAATGCGGACAGTTTCATACCTTTGTCCAATTCTATCAATTCTGCCAATTCTTTGTTCCACACGCATGGGATTCCAGGGCATATCATAATTGATTAATACCCCACAATTTTGCAAGTTTAACCCTTCTGACGCAGATTCCGTACAAAGCAGAATTTTAATTTCATCCTGGCGAAATTTGCGTTTAATTTCTTCCTTGGGAACTACACACCAACTTGGTTGACTGTTAACTGTTGACTGTTGGCTGTTGACTGTTGGCTGTTGACTGTTGACTGTTGACTGTTGGCTGTTGGCTGTTGACTGTTGACTGTCAACTGTGAACCGTGAACTGTTAACTTTTAATAATTCCCCACCACGTCCAGAATAACAAGCCACTTGACTACCATATAATTCTTTTAAAGCATCTCGTAAATAGTCCATTGTATCTGTGTATTGAGTAAAGACAATAGCACTTTCTCTTTGGCTTAATTCTTGACGTAAAATCTGAATAAAATGGGAAAGTTTGCTATCTTCTCCTGTATTTTCAAATTGCTGTAATAAATCTTCTAAATATTGAATTTCCTGGGGGTCTACTTCTTCCAAGAAAGATTCCATTCCCGAAATTACTGCATCATTAGCTTCATCAATATCGGCATAATCATCTTCTGTAATAAAACTGCCTTGTTTAGTTAATAAACAATCTAAACCCCGTTGTAAAGATGCTTTGATAGCGTAGAATGAACTGGTTAAACGTTTCCTGTACAAAGTCATCAAAAAACCGCGACAGGTACGCTGATCTTTTTGTGCTAGTCTGTAAAAATGACGAACATAATTACTAACAGCTTGGTAAAGCGGAACTTCACGGTTAATTTCTAAACTAATGGCATTATCTTGCACAATTCTACTAGGAATATCTTGGGCTAATAATCCGCGTTGATAATATTGTCTCAATGTATCGCGGGTATGACGAAACATCAAATCTTTTAAAGGGGTATTAACTGTTAAATATTGTCGGGAAGTATTAATAAAATCTTCATCTGCTAATAATTGTTTATGATTAGAGATTTTCCTACCTCGTTCCCATAAATCCTGCATTTTATAAGCAATATTTCTATCTTGTTGGTTTAAAAATTGCTGTAACCGAGAACAAGGTTTTCCTCCTTGTTGAAAATAGTCATTAGACATGACTTGCCAAAAGTTCAGGATTTCTGGTTTTACACTACTTGGTAATGATTCAAAATAATTACAGAAGTTATCTCCATAACTCCAATGTCCTTGCATTCCTAGTAAATTTAATAAATCAAAAACTTCTATAGCATCAATTTGCATGGGAGTAGCAGAAAGCAGAATTAAGGCTTGAGTTTTATCCTTTAATTGCTGCATTAATTCTAATAACCGATTGGGTGTTTCTTTGCGATTTTGAGGGCTTTTTCTTCTAGCGTGATGTGCTTCATCTAATATGACTAAATCCCAAGGTTCTGCTGCTAGTAATTCCTGCATTCTTTCTTTTCTCCGCACTAAATGGGAAGAAGCGAGAATTAAATCTTGGCTATTCCAAGGATTTATTAACTGTTGACTGCTGACTGTTGACTGTTGACGGTATTTTTCAGTTAATAGTGAACTGTGAACTGTGAACAAATTTTGATTGTAACTCCAAAAATGTAAATTGAATTTTTCTCTTAATTCTTCTTGCCATTGGGGTTGGACACTTGCAGGGGAAAGGATGAGTACCCGTTTGGCTTTTTTAGCTAACAAGAGATAACGTAAAATTAATCCTGTTTCAATGGTTTTACCTAATCCAACTTCGTCAGCAATAAGAAAACTTTTAGGAAAGGTTTCTGCTACCCGACGCAATATTTTAATTTGGTGTGGCCAGGGTTTTATGGGAATTGATTTTAAACAAAAGTCTAAACATCCAGGATGTTGATGAATATTCGCTAGTTGGTAAAATGCTTGTTTTTCTTGTTCGTTGATGAGTGTTAACTGTTGACTGTTGACTGTTGACTGTTGGTTGTTGAGTGTTAACTGTTGACTGTTGACTGTTGACTGTTGGTTGTTGACTGTGTTTTGTTGGTTATCTGTGAACTGTGAACCGTCAACTGTTAACGGTGAACTGTCAGCATTTTTTATTGGCCGAGAATCAAATTCAATTTGAGGATTCCAGGTAGGTTTAGATGTTGGGGCATAATTTAACAGTTTTTGTTGCACTGCTTCGGGAATTTCAAATACGCGCACATTAGGGGATAAGTTATACCACAGTTGTTCAAATCTGGAAACTTCTTCTTCTACTCTATCTAATTCTCTTCCTCCTTCCCAGGAACAATAAACGTGAAAGGATTCGACGTTTTTCTCCCAACCGGCAATAGATTCGTTATTAGAACCATTAAATGCTAATTTATCACCGTTGCTATCTGTAAAGATGCCGACTTTTTCATGAAATATATGTTGAGGATCTAGTTGTTGGATGCTATTTTCTGGAAGTCCATTTTCTTGGAGAGGAATGGCTATTTTGATGTCAAGATATTGATTTTGAATTAACCAACTAAGAATTTCTAAATGTTTGAGTTGGGCAAAGTTTTCTGGTGGTGTTAAGTCGGCATCTAAACGAGTTAGTAAAGCATCCCGTAATGCGTATCCTTGTTCTATTGCTTGCAAGTCTTGGGGACTAAATTGGCATCCCATCATTAACCGGATTTTGCCTTGGTTATGTAGCATTGCCCCTAAACCCCGCGCTACTTTACTCAAAATGGCGCTGCTAAAAAAGCCTGATTTTCTGTCATATTGGATGGCAGATTCTAAGGCAGGAATATAGAAGTCAGCAATGGTATTGTGGGTGTTGCTGGAGTAGCTGATTTTCCAAGAGGTATCGCGTAGGGGTTTCAATTTTTTAACCAATTATCTAGTTTTAAATTGGGAATATTTATAAAATCTTTGATATTATTAGTAACGAGAATATCGTCACGAGAACGGGCTACAGCAGCAATTAAAGCATCAAATTCTCCTGTTGGTTTGCCAATTTTTCTGAGTTCGCTTTGAATTTTGCCAAATTCGATAGCTGCTTCGATTTCAAATGGTTCTACTGGTAGTAGTTCTATGAACTCAGTTAATGTTTCTATATTTTTGGCTACTTGTTGAGAACAATAAACTCCTTTATAAAGTTCTGAAACGACGATGATGGATAGATAACATTGGCTAAAGTAGCGGTTGAATTTGGCAACAGCTTGGGGATTTTTGTTAAATAGTGCAATGCAAATATTGGTATCTAGTAGATACATTAGTCGTTATCCTGATTATCAATTGAGTCTATAATTCTACCTTGATAAGTATGGCGTTCTTTGTCAATTTCTGCAAATATTTCGGTTAATTCAGGTTGATTTTTCCAAGCACCAAATAATTTATTCAGTTTAGCTAGTCTCTCCTGTTCTGTTAATGGTTGTTTTGGTTTTCTGATTTGATTTTCAATAAATTCTAAGTCTACTATTTCTAAGTCTACTATGATTTCTGTTCCATCTGGAATATTGTTAAGTTGTTCTAATATTTCTATATTCTGTCCCCGTTTTATGCCTCTTACTTTCATTTTCAATCTCCTGTGATTAATAGTTATTAGTTGACTGTTTAATTGTCTGTGAGTTGTCAGGATTTTTTTGTCTGAATCAGGATAACCAGGATTTTAGGATTTTCAGGATTGTTATTTATTAATTGTCTGTGAGTTGTCAGGATTTTTTTGTCTGAATCAGGATAACCAGGATTTTAGGATTTTCAGGATTGTTATTTATTAATTGTCTGTGAGAGGCAAATATTTAATTGTCTGAATCAGGATAACCAGGATTTTCAGGATTTTCAGGATTGTTATTTATTAATTGTCTGTGAGAGGCAAATATTTAATTGTCTGAATCAGGATAACCAGGATTTTCAGGATTTTCAGGATTGTTATTTATCAATTGTCTGTGAGTTGCAAATATTTAATTGTCTGAATCAGGATGTCCAGGATTTGAGGATTTACAGGATTGTTATTTATTAATTGTCTGTGAGAGGCAAATATTTTTTGTCAGTTTACTCTCTCTATTATATTACATGAATTTAATCAATCATGATCCTCACAAATAAACTCATCCTGTACATCCTCTAATCCTGGTTATCTTGATTCAGACAAAAAATATTAAACACAAACCCCCATCCTCAAAATCCAAAAATCATGATCCTCATAAATAAACCCATCCTGTACATCCTCTAATCCTGGAAATCCTGATTCAGACAAAAAATATTAAACACAAACCCCCATCCTCAAAATCCAAAAATCATGATCCTCACAAATAAACTCATCCTGTACATCCTCTAATCCTGGAAATCCTGATTCAGACAAAAAATATTAAACACAAACCCCCATCCTCAAAATCCAAAAATCATGATCCTCACAAATAAACCCATCCTGTACATCCTCTAATCCTGGAAATCCTGATTCAGACAAAAAATATTAAACACAAACCCCCATCCTCAAAATCCAAAAATCATGATCCTCACAAATAAACCCATCCTGTACATCCTCTAATCCTGGAAATCCTGATTCAGACAAAAAATATTAAACACAAACCCCCATCCTCAAAATCCAAAAATCATGATCCTCACAAATAAACCCATCCTGTACATCCTCTAATCCTGGAAATCCTGATTCAGACAAAAAATATTAAACACAAACCCCCATCCTCAAAATCCAAAAATCATGATCCTCACAAATAAACCCATCCTGTACATCCTCTAATCCTGGAAATCCTGATTCAGACAAAAAATATTAAACACAAACCCCCATCCTCAAAATCCAAAAATCATGATCCTCACAAATAAACCCATCCTGTACATCCTCTAATCCTGGTTATCTTGATTCAGACAAAAAATATTAAACACAAACCCCCATCCTCAAAATCCAAAAATCATGATCCTCACAAATAAACCCATCCTGTACATCCTCTAATCCTGGTTATCTTGATTCAGACAAAAAATATTAAACACAAACCCCCATCCTCAAAATCCAAAAATCATGATCCTCACAAATAAACTCATCCTGTACATCCTCTAATCCTGGAAATCCTGATTCAGACAAAAAATATTAAACACAAACCCCCATCCTCAAAATCCAAAAATCATGATCCTCATAAATAAACCCATCCTGTACATCCTCTAATCCTGGAAATCCTGATTCAGACAAAAAATATTAAACACAAACCCCCATCCTCAAAATCCAAAAATCATGATCCTCACAAATAAACCCATCCTGTACATCCTCTAATCCTGGAAATCCTGATTCAGACAAAAAATATTAAACACAAACCCCCATCCTCAAAATCCAAAAATCATGATCCTCACAAATAAACCCATCCTGTACATCCTCTAATCCTGGAAATCCTGATTCAGACAAAAAATATTAAACACAAACCCCCATCCTCAAAATCCAAAAATCATGATCCTCATAAATAAACCCATCCTGTACATCCTCTAATCCTGGTTATCCTGATTCAGACAAAAAATATTAAACACAAACCCCCATCCTCAAAATCCAAAAATCATGATCCTCACAAATAAACCCATCCTGTACATCCTCTAATCCTGGTTATCCTGATTCAGACAAAAAATATTAAACACAAACCCCCATCCTCAAAATCCAAAAATCATGATCCTCACAAATAAACCCATCCTGTACATCCTCTAATCCTGGAAATCCTGATTCAGACAAAATTAAATTAATTATACCACCACCGGTTAACAGTCAACCGTCAACCGTTATCAAAATAAATTCATTTGTCCCCCCTGATTATCTAATGGTATCTCAGTTTGCTGATAGGAAACTTTGGCTTTTATCTCATCCATTGCTAACCACAAATCTAATAAAGCTTTCTCTTCCAAAATGCGTTTCTTTTCATCTTTAATGTGGGGAATTACCTTTAATGCTACTTCAAATGTCCGCATAAAGGAATCATTGCTAACTAATCCTGTATTTTTCAGAAATCTCCGCACAGGTTCTGTATTTTCTTCCGCTTGGTAAATGGCAATAATGGCGTGCAGTCCATCTACTAAATATCTGCCCGAAAATTCTGTATCAATAGTAGAAAAGGCGCGTTTTTTTAACCTTTGTTCTGGGGTTAATAGTTTACAAAAGCCACTACCAGAATCTAGTAATTTATGGGTTTTAACTAAGTCGGAAACATCAAAACCACCCACTGCTAAAGCTAATTGTCGGGCTTCATCAAAGGGAAATTCCCGCGCTTCAAAGGTATCCCAGGCGAGAATATACCATTGGGTGAGGGGGTCTATGCCGTTAAAGTCTTTACCTGCTAATAGCTTTTCTAGTCGGTATGCGACGATGGTTTGACGCACTTCTTCAAAGGCGGCTTTGGGTTCTACAGGGTTGCCGGCACTGTCGAGAATGGAACTGTAGCGGGTAAATACGCTTAATGCACTACCAAAGGCAGTTAAGCAGAGGTCAATACCTGGGGGTTTGATGCGACGGCGGGGGTCTGCTACTCTGTCTGTGGCGGGACGGCTATCTGCTGTTAAGGATTTTTCGATTTCTGGGGCTTTCTCAAAGACGATATTACGCACTTCTATGCGGACATCATCCCACCATGCTTGTTCGGCGTTGGGTTGACGTTTGCGACAGACTAAAAGCACGGTGCTGGATACGGCGTTTTTCTGTGCTTGGTGGAGGTTTTGGGGGTTTTCGGTGCTGACAGCCCAGGAAGCGGTGATTTCAAAGCCAGCGTCTATGAGGGACTTGGCTAGGACATCCCAAGCGCCGGAGTCTTTATGGTTGAATTGGACTGTCATTACGCCGTCTTCCCGTAATACGCGGTGGTATTCGGCGAAGGCCATGGACATTTTGGCTTCGTAGTCTTGGTTGGCTAGTTCTTCTGGGGATATTCCCATGTTACGGAAGCGGGAAGGGTTGGCGACGGCTTCTCGTTCTTTGTCGGTGAGTTCTAAGTAGAATAATTCGGGGAAGATATCGCCAAGGGTACGTTTAAGCCAGACGTAGAAAAAGTCAGATAAATCAGCATAAGGAATTGTGGCATAATACGGTGGATCTGTGATAACTGCATCAACGGACTGATCAGTGATATGGGAAAGGCTATCAGCAGATGAAGACACTATTTGCACAGTTTTTGGATCGTATTCTTCTATACTTGGAATCTTGACGGAATAGTTAGGAGTTCCGAGAATCCCACAAAGCTTCGCATACTGCCTAATTCCATACACAGAAACATCCCAAAGTTTACCTGTTCCACATAACTCTGGATAGTTCCATGCTAAGTTTAATGAATGTCTGAGCGACGCATTTTCACCGCTACCAAGTCCAGAGTTCCAAATACATAATCGGCTATTCATGTCCGCACATCTACTAATTACAAAGCCTAGATAGAATGAAACTGCTTCAGCTTTTTCAGCAGTATACATATCTCTCATCTTCTCTTTAGCATCATTGATAATATCTACATAGGTAATAAGCGTCAAAAGCTGTCGCAGATTAAATAAGTCTTTAATTTGTCTTAGTCCATAATCGTCATTTCTTGGAGTGTTGGTATCTCCTCTTGATGTTTGCTCAATTGGCAATTTTCCTTTGGCTAACCAGTTCTCAAACAAAATCTCAGAAGTTTTCTCAATTTCTACAATTTTTTCTTTATCAAAATCTTTTGGAATCCGAAATTCAAGACCACTTTTCCCAGTATTAAAAGCAACAGCATAAAGTTGATGACCAAATCCATTTTTTCGTGTAAAAGCTTTGATTTCTTCATTACCGATGACTGCCATACAATTCGGGCATTTTCCCACGCCTCTACTAAGAGTAGTTGTAGTATCAGGATCATATTCTTCCCCACTCTCTGTAATAATTGTTGTTGTACCCTTTCCCTTTCTGCCTTTAATTAATTCAAAATCAACCCGCTTATTCTCAGGATTAGGAATTGGCTTAACTGCATACCAATCAGTTGTAATTTTCCTAGCTTGTCCTTTTCCTGCATAATTGCTAGTTTTACTTAACCACCAATTAGGACTTAAAGGAACAACAGACTCACAACTTGGACAAACAACAGTATGCGCCCATAAATAATTTTGTACCGTTTCTCCTGGTAAAGAAGGGAAAAATTCAGCCAACCTTTTTTCAGCTTCATCACCTACCCACTTCACCCATTTATCAATATCATGCTGTAAATCTGGTCCAAATTTTAAAGGATATTCCATAGCTGCTTTCATCGTCACCACAGCCACAGGATTCAAATCAGAAGCCAGCACATTTAACCCATATCTCGCAGCTTCAAAAGGGATACTTCCACCACCAGCAAAAGCATCTAAAACAGTAGGTGTGCGAGTTCCCCAAATTTGCTGACAATAATCATGCACCTTCTTAATTCGCACAGCAGTAGGAGGAGTTTTGTAGAGTTTAACTTCCTTCCCTGGTTCTAACCCCAATAAATATTCAAATTCCTCCATTGTCACATCTGCGGGTAACAAAGAAGCCAACACACTAGCACGACTAAAGGACAATGGTTTGCGAGAATACCAACGATGTAACCCCTTAAAAGGATTTCCCCCATGTTCATAGTAAACCTGTTCGTTGAGGAGTTGGACAGGCATTCTTTCTTCTATGAATAAGTGGGGACGTTTGGGGGTAGGGTTAGACATGGGGGTGTAGATGTGTGGGTATTAATTAATTGTAATGGAAGCGGGTTATTTGTCAATTGATTGTCAGAATCAGGATTTACAGGATTTGAGGATTTATAGGATTGTTATTGATGAATTGTTTGTGAGTTGTAAATATTTAATTGTCAGAATCAGGATTTCCAGGATTTTAGGATTTTCAGGATTGTTATTGATGAATTGTCTGTGAGTTGTAAGTGTTTATTTGTCAGAATCAGGATTTTCAGGATTTTAGGATTTTCAGGATTGTTATTGATGAATTGTCTGTGAGTTGTAAGTGTTTATTTGTCAGAATCAGGATTTTCAGGATTTTAGGATTTTCAGGATTGTTATTGATGAATTGTCTGTGAGTTGTAAATATTTAATTGTCAGAATCAGGATTTCCAGGATTTTAGGATTTTCAGGATTGTTATTGATGAATTGTCTGTGAGTTGTAAATATTTAATTGTCAGAATCAGGATTTCCAGGATTTGAGGATTTATAGGATTGTTATTGATGAATTGTTTGTGAGTTGTAAATATTTAATTGTCAGAATCAGGATTTCCAGGATTTGAGGATTTTCAGGATTGTTATTGATGAATTGTCTGTGAGTTGTAAGTGTTTATTTGTCAGAATCAGGATTTCCAGGATTTGAGGATTTTCAGGATTGTTATTGATGAATTGTCTGTGAGTTGTAAGTGTTTATTTGTCAGAATCAGGATTTCCAGGATTTGAGGATTTTCAGGATTGTTATTGATGAATTGTCTGTGAGTTGTAAGTGTTTATTTGTCAGAATCAGGATTTCCAGGATTTGAGGATTTTCAGGATTGTTATTGATGAATTGTCTGTGAGTTGTAAGTGTTTATTTGTCAGAATCAGGATTTCCAGGATTTTAGGATTTTCAGGATTGTTATTGATGAATTGTTTGTGAGTTGTAAGTGTTTATTTGTCAGAATCAGGATTTACAGGATTTGAGGATTTTCAGGATTGTTATTGATGAATTGTCTGTGAGTTGTAAGTGTTTATTTGTCTGAATCAGGATTTCCAGGATTTGAGGATTTTCAGGATTGTTATTGATGAATTGTCTGTGAGTTGTAAGTGTTTATTTGTCTGAATCAGGATTTCCAGGATTTGAGGATTTATAGGATTGTTATTGATGAATTGTTTGTGAGTTGTAAATATTTATTTGTCAGAATCAGGATTTACAGGATTTGAGGATTTTCAGGATTGTTATTGATGAATTGTTTGTGAGTTGTAAATATTTATTTGTCAGAATCAGGATTTACAGGATTTGAGGATTTTCAGGATTGTTATTGATGAATTGTCTGTGAGTTGTAAGTGTTTATTTGTCAGAATCAGGATTTACAGGATTTGAGGATTTTCAGGATTGTTATTGATGAATTGTCTGTGAGTTGTAAGTGTTTATTTGTCAGAATCAGGATTTTCAGGATTTTAGGATTTTCAGGATTGTTATTGATGAATTGTCTGTGAGTTGTAAATATTTAATTGTCAGAATCAGGATTTCCAGGATTTGAGGATTTTCAGGATTGTTATTGATGAATTGTCTGTGAGTTGTAAATATTTAATTGTCAGAATCAGGATTTCCAGGATTTGAGGATTTTCAGGATTGTTATTGATGAATTGTCTGTGAGTTGTAAATATTTAATTGTCAGAATCAGGATTTCCAGGATTTTAGGATTTTCAGGATTGTTATTGATGAATTGTCTGTGAGTTGTAAGTGTTTAATTGTCAGAATCAGGATTTCCAGGATTTGAGGATTTTCAGGATTGTTATTGATGAATTGTCTGTGAGTTGTAAATATTTAATTGTCAGAATCAGGATTTCCAGGATTTTAGGATTTTCAGGATTGTTATTGATGAATTGTCTGTGAGTTGTAAGTGTTTATTTGTCTGAATCAGGATTTCCAGGATTTGAGGATTTTCAGGATTGTTATTGATGAATTGTCTGTGAGTTGTAAGTGTTTATTTGTCAGAATCAGGATTTACAGGATTTGAGGATTTTCAGGATTGTTATTGATGAATTGTCTGTGAGTTGTAAATATTTAATTGTCAGAATCAGGATTTACAGGATTTGAGGATTTATAGGATTGTTATTGATGAATTGTCTGTGAGTTGTAAATATTTAATTGTCAGTTTACTCTCTTTATTATATTACATAAATTCAATCAATTATGATCCTCACAAATAAACCCATCCTGTAAATCCTCTAATCCTGGAAATCCTGATTCTGACAAAAATTAACATCCTGTAAATCCTGATTAGGATTGCTATATAACTTCCCAATCTTCAAATTTTAAACCTTCAATTCGGCTAAACTCTCTCACATTATGAGTTACTAATATTAAATTATTCGCTAAAGCAATAGTAGCAATTTGGATATCATTTAAGCCAATAGGAGTTCCAGCTTTTGCTAAATCAGCCCGAACCTTACCATAAACTTCAGCACAATTATCATCAAACTGTAAAGAAACAAACTGTCGCAAAAACGATTTTTGAATATTCAAACTTTTTCGAGGATTATTACTTCGCATAGACCCATAAAATAACTCGGATTTTACTACAGAACACACTGCAATTTTCTCAGGTTCTAAATTATCAATATAATGATTAATGTTTTGGGATCTCCCCTTCAGATACATAATACAAACATTTGTATCGAGTAAATAAATTAAAGAATTATTACTCATTAACAACCCCAACTAAATCATCATCCATATCATCATAAATTCCTAGATCATCTTCTGCAAAATCAATATCAGCACAAGCACCATATAAATTAAGTATTCCCCCAGAATGAAGCATATTCTTTTGTTTTAAAAATTCCTGAAATTCAGCATTAGAAAAAAAATTGAGCATATCTCGTAACTCATCAAAATTAATCAATCCATCTTTAAAAGCATCTAAGACAAGATTAGCCAGGATTTTTTGTGGTAAATTACTCCATGTATCTTGTATCTTTTCCGTTAATGTATCTGGTAAATCAATTGTAATTTGCATAATTTAAAAAATCTCCTAACCCTACATTTTTATTTTACAGCAACAATTCTCATTTTAAGATTTGATTACATAAAAAGCCTTGCATAATAAAGAGTTAATAATTCTTAATAATTTTGGCGTTCGCTTGCAGTAGCAATACACTCTCGCTGGAATGACGCAAACTGGTTTCAAAATGAGAATTACTAACCGTTATCAGTTATTATTGCTTAATTGCACTTATTAAAATTCCCAAAATCTTTTTCACATCCTTGATATAATATTCAGTTAAATCAATAGAAATGGTTTTATCTTCTAACTTCAAAAACTGCCAAATAGTACCTATAGTCACAGCACCATAAACAATCTTAATTGCATTTTGTTTTTGTTCATTAAATAATTGAGCAGCTAACATTTCAGCTATACATTGAGCCAAACCTGATTTCAAGTTTTCATTTTTACTTTCTACCAAAGTAATTATAGGTGCGCGAACAAAAAGTTGTTCTTTAGAAAGACTAATTAAGAAGTCACAAAAACCATTTAAACCTTGTTGACTATCAACATTAAAATCTACTCCAGAAAATAAACTGATTTCATTATTTAACTTTCTTCTTACTTCCAGTAAAATTGGACTAATTATCATCTCAGAACGGGCTTTTTCTGTATTAATTGAAACAGCTAAATCAACGTTTTCCTTGAGGATTGTTGTTAGTAAATCACTAGATTCTTCCTCTGCAACATCTCCAAATAATCCTGATACTTCGTTTAATGTCAATTCAAATTTCTGAATAATTTCACTTAATTTAAAATCACTGTAAGCCATTATTATTACCTTCGATAAAATGCCATATTTGTTGAATCAAGTCAAAAGTTAGAGATCAATTTAATTGGTAATAAATTCGCTTAAAATATCCAATTGATCACGATTCTCTACTATCTCTAATGTTTTTAAAATATCGCTAATTCTTTCAGCATAATCTCCTAAATTATGTTGAAGAGGTAACAAAATTTCATATTCATCTGCGGTGTCTTTTTTTAATCGCCAAATTGCCCCAGCATCATCATAAATTCTTCCTGTTTCCTGCCACCCTGTAGCTTGTAAATGTGTTTGTATAATATCAGGCTGAACTGTTTTGAGTGTTTGACTATCTTTGATGGTAACTTTCATGGCAAATCTCCAAAACTAATCCGTTGAATTAGAAATTTAAAATCAAAACACAGCCAACAGCCAACAAACCTCAATCCCCCAATAATACTCTAATCGCTTTTAACGCCTGACTACGCTTCCCATTACTAATCTTAGCAAACCAGTAATGGGATTCCTCATAACTCATGGCTTTTATTCCTTGGGCAATATTAGCAATTCTTTCAGGTTTAGAAAGTGGTTGTACCGTCTGAAACAACAAAGCTAAATTTATCCCTGTTTCCTCACTTAAAACATAAGGACTTTGGCGATTATGACTTAAAGTTTTAGGATCATAATTATTTGCCTTTAAACAATCATAAATTGCCTGTTTTACCTGAATTAAAGCATTACCCTTTAATCTACCAATGCGTTTTGCAGAAGGACGTTTTTTCTCTCCTGCCTTTTTATAAGCACATTGGTATAATTCTACTACAAAGTTATTATTCTCTGTGGAAACTATACGCAACTGAAATTCTTGCATATTTGTTGACTGTTGACCGTTGACTGTTGACTGTTGACCGTTGACTGTTGACTGTTGACTGTTGACTGTTGACTGTTGACTGTTGACTGTTGACTGTTGACTGTTGACTGTTGACTGTTGACTGTTGACTGTTGACTGTTGACTGTTGACCGTTGACCGTTGACTGTTGACTCTTTCCTGATTTATTTTTAAAAGAGTTAAGATAAGCATTTAATTTAGGTGATAGTTCATCAATAATTGGTTTAATTTTGTCTGTTTGGGCTTGAGTCAATAACTTGCGCTGATAAGCTAGTCTTAACCAGTGTCTTGTTTCGTTTAAAGAACCTCTAGCTATCTTGACAAAACGTTGATTATCTTGTAGGTTGTAACGTCCATTACCCTCAGCAATATTAGCACCAATACTATCTGTAGATTTCACTAATTGTTTACCAATAGTATCTTTAGCAAAATAATCCCATTCTATAACAATAAACCAAATTTCATTGGCAAGTTGTTCCGATAGTTGGTAAACGCGTAAATTTTGGAAGCTTTCCATATTTGTTCACTGTTCACTGTTCACTGTTCACTGTTCACTGTTCACTGTCAACCGTCAACCGTCAACCGTCAACCGTCAACCGTCAACCGTCAGCAGTCAACCGTCAACCGTCAACCGTCAACCGTCAACCGTCAACCGTCAACCGTCAACCGTCAACCGTCAACCGTCAACCGTCAGCAGTCAACCGTCAACCGTCAACCGTCAACCGTCAACCGTCAACCGTCAACCGTCAGCAGTCAACCGTCAACCGTCAACCGTCAACCGTCAACCGTCAACTAATACGTCAATTTCGCCATTAAATTCAACCTATCCACCGGATTTCGGTTTAAGGTACTTTTGATATTACTTATTTCTGTTCCCTCTGGCAGAATTGGTGACAAAAATTTAAATTCTAACTTCAAGAATACATCTGCTTTCACATCTTTACTACCCAATAAGGTATTAAGAGTATTCTGGAAACTATTAAACCCTTTATATGGTCCTTGGTACTCTAAACGAATAAATTGCTCTCCCAAGGTTATACTTGCTGTCTGGTCAATTTGCAGGGGTAATTTCATCAACAAAGGAAAGGCAGTTAATAACTTGCGGTAGTCCATTACTTCTGCTACTGAAATTTCTAACAATTCAATGCCTTCGGCTTGATTATCTTTGATAAAATCAGCTAATTGAGTAAATACACTATTATGTGTACCTTCAGCATTAAATGTTTCTGGTTTGACGGCAAATAAACTTCCTGGTTCTGCCACACCAGGAGAAGAAGTTCCACCAGTACCATAAGTACCAGTACCATAAATAATTATGGAGGCTTTAGTTTCTTTTTCAACTATTTCTTCATTACCATAGTCAACAACTAGTTTAAAAATTGTAGTTTGGGTAATGCTAGTTTCATATTCATCACTAGGACGAAACACCCTATCATTAATTTCCGTGTTTTCTTGATACAATTTAATTGTTAATGCCCCAGATGCTTTCCACCTTAACCGCACAGGTTTTAACTTATCTGTACTAGGCATAACTTGGGCATTCAGTTCAATTTCTCGTGGTTTGGGTGGTTGCAGAATACCCCGACGATACAATTCTATTCTTTCAGAAAATTCTATGGAATCAGGTAAAACTATTTTCAAATCATCAGTTTTAATAAATACCTTTTCTCCTATTTTCATGTCCCAACTACCATTTAAAATTCCTGTGCGAATTGTCTCTCGTAATTTAGATATTTCCCCATCTAGGAAAATATTTAAACTCAAATCTTTTAAAAAAGTTTCTTTTAATGCTTTCGTTGTCCAATGATTTATCCCTGCTGGCCAAACTTTCTGCAATATGAATGCTGGTGCATAAAATTGTGCTTCATCTTGACGGATTTTTTGACAATCTTTGAGAGATTTTAAAATAATATCCTGTTGATTATTACCTTTAATATCACTAGATTCTTGGGCAGGTAAAGTATAGTGCATTAAACCCTTGGGGGCTTTCACCGGATCATTGGCAGGATAAAATAAATGCCGATAGGTATTAGTAATGGATACTCTAATATTTAATTCAAATTTACCTTTACGATCTTTGAGTTGTTTTTGTTGATTTTCTGATAAATCTTGCAAACGATTAGGAGAATTAAGAATATTTTGCATAGCCTGATATTCTCGCACATTCTCAATGGCACGTTGTAATTCTTGCTTATTAGCAATCAGAAATAACAGGCGATTTCTGTAAGTGCGGAATTTTCCAGACTCTCCAGTGTTGTTAAAAATGCGTTCTACCATAGCAGGTGGTCCATCTGTGGTAGAAGAGATATCAGCATCATCAAAATCAATAATGCACAAAGCTATGCTATCAGCAACATCATCTACATCGGCGGGACTTATTGGTGCTGAAACTAATTTAAAGAATTTAGCCGCGAAAATCGTATCCCGGCGTTTTCTTAATTCGTCTTTGGCTTCAGTAATGCCAATTTGTGCTTTTTCTTCGGAAATGATTTTATTGAGTGATGGTTCTTCTTTAAATCTGGCAATAAAGGTAATCGGATCATCTTCTAAATACCACGCTACTGCTGTGAGTCTATCTAAAACAGTCTGTACAAAGCCAATTTCTAATCCTGGTGTCAGTAGGGATAAGTTTAATTCAGGACGACGAATACCTGCGGCAATTCCTTGGTTAATGGAATGTAAGAAAATGGTTCTAGTTACCCAGGTAGAAAAGGGGGGTTTGCCGGCTGCTTGCCATTCTGCGTCTTGTAATTGGCTATATGCTTCTCTACCATCTGGGTTATAAATGTCTGCTTGGATGGGGATTCGCATTAATTCTCTACCCAGTCGAGAAGTTAAATCACTGGTAATTTCTTCTTCAATGCCGACAGGGATATGATGGGTGTGAATTAGGGGTATCCAATTTGGGGATTGTTGACTGTTGGCTGTTGGCTGTTGGCTGTTGACTGTTGGCTGTTGACTGTTGGCTGTTGACTGTTGGCTGTTGACTGTTGACTGTTGACTGTTGGCTGTTGACTGTTGACTGTTGGCTGTTGACTGTTGACTGTTGGCTGTTGACTGTTGACTGTTGACTGTTGACTGTTGACTGTTAACGTTTTGCCAGAGATAGCGAATAACTCCAGCAAATAGGCGTAATGCGCCCCTGGTGCGTTGGAAGTTGGGAATGGAGGCGATTTTTTTGGTTAATAGGCTAAATAGTTCAGGATGGAAGGGATAACTCTGTTCAATCCCTTCGGCATACCGGGCATCTTTGCAACCATCTGGTAAGTCAATCCGACTGGCTTTATAAGTTTGCAGATATTCCTTAGCGGCATCACTGGCTGCGTTGGCTTCAATGCTGCTAAACATCCGTTGCTTAACGATATTGTAAATTTCTACATCGGTACTGGGTTTGAGAATCCGTTCTTGTCTAGCTGTGGCTGAAATGGTTTCCCGAATTTCTGTGGTTTCTGCCCCAAAACTGTCAGTGGAGGAAGCGAGGGTGTAAACAAAGACTAAGTTATTAGAAGCTGCTGCCAAGTCCATGAGGGAGAATAAAAAGGCAACAACTTGTTCTGCTAAGTCGCTATTAATAACTACTGTGGCTTTAGCTGCCCTGAGATAACGGGCTATTTCATCGAGAATAATTACTGTGGGTTGCCCTTGGGTAATGCGTTCTAAAACTACTGTGCCGGGGCTAACTCGTTGTTCATCAGAACCTTTGAGTAAGCTGTAACCTGCTACACCACCGATTTGATAAGCTATTTCTCCCCACAGGGTATAGGTGGTAATGCCTGTATCTGAATGGTAAACACCGTTAACTGGATCTAAATCTTGGCAAGCGATCGCCGATGCTTGAATTGGACGCTCTGGAATTAAATTAATATTATCAACAAAACGCTCTAATCCAGGGATTTCCCGCCCATTTTTGGCGATATGCCACAAGGCGATTTCATCATGGGTTTTCCCTCCCCCGAAGCTGGTTTCTAAGCGAATGATAGGAGAACCAATAGCAGCACCTCCTAATCGTCCAAATACTTCGGAAATCAGGGTTTTTAACCCATCTGTAGGAAAAGTATTAGCAAAAAAGGCTGTCGGATCTTGGTAGACGTAGGGGGCTGTGCCTTCAACTACTAAGCGTAATTTAGCTGCGAATAATTCTGGGGAAAGTTCCCCTGCTAAAATTTCGTCTCTGGGAATACAGGTTTTGAAGATGGAAGGCAGCATAGAAATAAATATATTGATGGTTTGAACTTAGTTTTTGACTGTCAACAGCTAACTGTCAACAGCACCTTTATCTCTGAGGCAAAGTGATACTCTACAAGTTAGATCCTCGACGGGATCTATTTATCGTGTATTTAATTATAAGTATAGTCCGGCACAAATATAGCCCAATTGTGCTTAAATTCACAGCTTCAAGTTACTCCCGGTTCGCCCTGGTGTGAATGATAGGTAGTGAGACAGAGTTAATTACACAATGTCATTGCGTAAGCGTGGCGTGGCGTTAGCCATATGGAACGAAATGAAATCAAGCAATCGCCAGGGTTGTGATTGCTTCCCTTCGCTCGCAATGACTGTCAATATTTTTGTCCAATTACTTAGTATTATAACATATCTCCATAAAAATCTTCATCTAGTAACTGTTCTAAAGTAAAAGGTAAATCAAGAGGATATTCTGCTTCATCTGGTTTTCTCACTCCCAACTTAGCATTTTTGCTTTCTTTAATTGCCAGTTTTCTAGCATCAGCATAAGCCATAAAAATTACTTCATGCAGATAATTCTTAAAAGAAGAATTTTCTTGTAAATCTTTTTTAATTCTAAACCGATGTTCAGTAATAGAACTGTACCAACTTCCTTTCATCATTTCAGGAGCATCAGCTTGAACAGTTAACTTGAGTAAGTGAGTAATTAAAATTGTTAAATTACTCAAGAAATACCGTTTTTCCGATTTACCCATATCATCCAGTTCTAATAGTAAATGTTCCCAATCAATATCATGAAAATGTTTTTCTTTGATTTGGGTAATGAGAGTTTCTCGCCACAGATTAAAATCTTGTTCATAGAGTTGATGGTTCATATAGCATCCTGCCAAATAAATTAAGCTACCTGTTCCGCTAAAACTCGACCTTCCACACGCTCATATTCATCCTCAAGTAGCCAAAGTTTTGCTTCTTCATAACTGGAACAAGCAAAAATAATTTTGTAATTTTCTGTAGGATCTAAAATGCAAAAATTATTTTTATCATCACCAAGCAACATCAAAATATAGGGTGGTACAGAGGTAGGGTCAACCCATATTTCTGTAAACTGCCAGTTATTGGCTAGGTCGGGTGCGGGGAATGACATGATATCTATCTCCAGTGACTTTTATTTCACCATAATGCAGAGGAATTTGACTTGCCCTATCTATTCTATAGCCAATTGCGCTGGCAAAATAGAGTCCATATCGTTCATGATTACGAATGATACCTGTGAACTCGCCATTTTCTATTATGGCTTGTGCTACCCTGAGCATTGTTGCTTCATCGTTAAAAACATGAACAAACCCTTCTCGCCGCAATAATCTTTGTATTTGTGGTGTATCTGGGAGATGCTTGGCAATATGTCTAGTGTCTAGAGTTAGTTCCTTCTCTATCCCACTCATTTAATTAATTACAGTTCCTAATCCTTAATTATATAACTAAATTGCGATCGCTTCCCTCGCCATAGGTAACGCTCTTTTTATTTCCTTTGCGGTATTTATCCAACACACCACGCAAACGTTAAAAAACATTTCACTATATTGTCAAGATACAACACTATAAGGATAATTAACTAAGCATGGTTATGTGTTGCAATATCAAATAATATACAATTTTATTGTTATACATAACGCTGCTGAAGTTTTTACAACCAGGAAAAAATTATGAGTTTACCAATTCAAGTTACCTTTGCATTAGCAAGTTGGGTTGCTAAAGGCTTACAAAATGGAACTTTTGAACGGGTTGGGGGTGTAATTCGAGATGTAACAAGTAAGAAAATTGTAACTTGGTTGCGAGACAGTAATTCAGTTGCGCCTTCAGTAATCTCCATTGCAGCTAATCCTGTTACTGGCATACTTAATTTAATTACTTCAGGAGCAAATGCAGCAATTTCAGCTAAAGGTTTTTCTGATGTGAATCAGCGTTTAGATGGTGTTGAGAATCAAATGGATTCAATTGGGGAAACTTTACAATTTTCTCAAAGTATTTTGCAAGTATCTACTGCTGCTAGTATTCTCAATCTTGGTGTTTCTGTGATGGGTTTTGCTGTTATAGCACAGCGCCTAAATGAGATAGAAAACCAACTAAAGCAAGCGCAAGAATTGTTAAATAAAATCAATCGCAAAATTGATATGAGTTTTTATGCTAACTTCCGTGCTGGAATCGAATTAGCGATTAATGCCTTTACAATGACTAAAATTGAAAACCGGAGAAGCAGCGCATTACAAGCTATTAATCGTTTCTTAGAAGCAGAACATATTTACAAAGATTACACCGTTAATGAACTTTCCCAAAAAAGCCAAATAATTGATAAATATATACTTACATTATCTTTAGCTTATATTGCCGAAGCTCGTTGTTATTTAGAACTAGAAGAATATGAAACAGCAATTCGTCGTTTTCAAGAAGGAACAAAAGTTATAAGGTTACTGGTTAATAAGTACATTGAGATAATGCTTACTTCTAATCCAGCAGCATATTTACACCCTCAATTTAAAGGACAAATTGATTTGTGTAAATTAACCAAAATTTACCGATGGATTAACCCTACATTAGATGAAAATTCTGTATTTGATATTCTTCGTGAGAATATATTTAAGTTAGCACAAAACAATAATGAATGGTTGTCTTCCTTACCATCGTCTATTGTAGATCGTAATGAGATAAGCTGGGGTTTATTTGGAGGAAATCCTACACCATTAACAGGTAGATTTGAAAAAGAAGCTTTTCAAAGACTTCCCCAAGTATTTGAAGTAATGGAATCAATGATTGAAACTAACAAGAGATTTGAATCTTACCAAACAGAAATACAAGCAATATCTCAATTAGGAATTAGTTTTCATGAATGGTTGCAATTAAAACCATCGACAGAACCAAAACCAGAAGGTGCAGAATTAATGTTTATTATTCCTTCTCAACCTTTAGAATTACCTGGTTAAAACTGTATTTCCTCAACAGCTTGACGAATAGCATCTTCCATATCTTCCAGCGTAGCAGGTTCAGCAGCATATTTCAAACAACCTGTTACATCCTTCAACTTAGTTACTGGAAAAGGCTTTTTAGTTTTTAATAAGGCTGCTTTTGTTGTGATTAATTCTAAATTAATGATACATTTCGATATATTGATTTCCATGATAGCTAGAAATAGATTCACCAGTAATTACAGAATAAAGCACATCTGGATCTAAATCTGCACCATTATCCCAATAAATTGTTCCCCATTCAGGGTTAACTTTCACAGTTTTAAAAAAATCTAAATCTTTTAAAGGTTGAAAAACTCCAGTAAATTCAATTAATTGACTAACATCAACAATACCTTGTTTTCCATCATCAAATTTGATATAGAGTTGATAATTATTTTGAGGAATGACTTCTATAATGTCTTGCAGCATAATTTACTCTAATGGTTCAATTTTCTCTAAAGAATTATTTTGTCTAGCCAAGTTCCAGTTTTTTAAAAGTTCTGATTTGTGCATTGCAGCCCATTCAATTACTAAACCTAGAACTCTAGGGGTGAGTTTACCTTCTAAAATTGATAATGTTTCTATTTCAATAATTGCCTTTTGTTGATTATAACGAACATGAAAATGTGGGGGAGGATGATCATTATAATACATAGTAATAATAATTCCTAAAAAACGGCATATTTCGGGCATGATATCACCTGACCTATAAAGCTTGTTAGATATTATTAGTTTACCAGATGCGATCGATCTTTGTTATATCTTTACCTACTTAATTAATTTTATAAATGCAATTAAATTATTAAGACCATAACACCAACTCTAACATTCCTGGCGTTGCTGAATCGAGGTATGAAATTTCCAAATTGAACCTTTAAAAATCTTACCTTTGCGTCTTTGCGCCTTTGCGTGAGACTAAAATTCATACCCTTAATCAGCAACGCCACATTCCTCTCCGCGCCTGGAGCGTCTCTGCGTGCAAAAAAAAGGACGGACTAAAAAGCCCGCCCTGAATATTTCCGAAAAAAGCTAAATCTTAGCTTCCTCTCTCACCAACTTATCCCAACCCAAATCCTTCAAATTATTATTCCTTCTTAAAGGACGAGTTACCAACTCCAAAACATCACGCGCATTACCAAAACCGTGAATTTGAGCAAAAGTAAACTCCACAGACCACTTAGTATTAATACCCCGTGCTTCCAATGGATTAGCATGAGCCATACCAGTAATTACCAAATCAGGTTTTAAATCATAAATCCGTTGAACTTGATTGTAATTATCGGGCTTTTCGACAATTGTTGGTAAAGGTGAACCCATTTCCTGACAAGTTTTTTCTAACAAAGCTAACTCAGCAGCTTGATAGCGTTTATCCATGTAAGGAATGCCGATTTCTTGAACAGTCATGCCACAACGCACCAAGAACCGCGCTAGGGAAATTTCTAATAAATTATCACCCATGAAAAACACGGATTTACCGCGAATTAATTGCACGTATTCTTCTAAGTTTTCCCAAATCTGCGCTTCTCGTTCATCTAAACCCTGGGGAGTAATTCCCAATACAGAACAGATTTTTTCAATCCAAGCGCGAGTACCATCGGGACCAATGGGGAATGGTGCGCCAATGAGTTTACACTTGCGACGACGCATTAAGGTTGTAGCAGTGCGGCTGAGGAAAGGATTCACACCGGCGACATAATACCCTTCTTCAATCACAGGTAATTCTGTAAACCTTTTTGCGGGTAGCCAACCAGAAACTTTAATCCCTTGTTTTTTCAGTTCCAAGGTTAATTGGGTGACAACTGGGTCAGGTAAAGAACCAAACAGCACCAAAGGTGTATGATTTACATACTCAGATTCATCTTGAGCGATGTCTTCTTTTTTCTTACCGAAATTCATCAGCTTCTGAATGGCGTTACGCTCGCCTTTTTCAGTTTCCGATACGGGAGACTTTTCAGGACAACGATGAGCCATAGCGGCTAACACAGTGTCCTCTCCTTGGGTAAATGCGTAGTCGAGTCCGTTAGCACGGGCGACAACAATGGGAATACCTAAATCAGCTTCTAACTTAGGTGCTAAACCTTCCAAATCGGTTTTAATAATTTCGGTTGTGCAAGTACCAATCCAGACAATTACACTAGGATTGCGATCGCGTTTAATTTGCTCACACAAACGTTTTAATTCTTCATAATCATTCAACTGTGCGGAAATATCCCCCTCTTCCAACTCAGCCATAGCATAGCGAGGTTCAGCAAAAATCATCACCCCCATTGCATTTTGGAGAAAGTAACCGCAGGTTTTCGTGCCAATTACCAAAAAGAAACTATCTTCAATTTTCTGATATAACCAAGCCACACAGCTAATAGGACAAAAAGTGTGATAATTTCCGGTTTCACATTCAAAATTTAAAGCTTCAGGCTGTTGAGCAACAGTCATATTAATATTCTCCCTTTAATTTTTTCAACTTGGAAAGTAGATGGTTGGTGATTGGTGATTGGTGATTGATGATTGGGTTATTCATTTCCCCCTACTTTCTTCCCTGTCACCTGTCACCTGTCACCTGTCACCTAAATTCTGCTTTCAACAATTAATTGTTAGGGAAGAGACGAGCCATCTCTGATTCATTAAAAACTTCAGATGGCAGTTCTTCCAAATTGTCGTCACCATTATGCAGGGAAGTTTCATCACCCCAGATGTCCGAAACTACATCATCAAATCCATTTTCTTCAGATGTATTTAGTTCATCCAACGAATTATCTTCAGATAGATTCAGTCCACTAAAAGCATTTTCGGTCATTTCCCCAAAAGCATTATCAGGTATCTCTCCAAAAGCGTCTTCATCACTTAAAGACATCGGATTAAAGGAGGTATGACCAAAATCACCCATTGCTTCTAATCTGGATGATGCTTCTGAGTGATGGGAAACACCTTCATCGGATAAAGAAATACCACCAAAACCTTCATGATCTCTATCTATAGCCCAAGTGGCTTGCGTCTCGTTTCCCAAATTATTCAGATTGATCTCAGTGACTGAGAAAGATTCTGATTCAGGCATATCTGCCACCACAGCCGACGGACGAGAGTACATTTCTGGTTCTACTGTGGGGCTGAGACGATTACCAAGGGCAATATCAGGGTCAAAATGCAAATCCAGAACTTCAATTAAAATATCCGCATCTGGATTCAGTTTGGCAAAGGGGAACATTAGCTGGGCTAATTTTGGTTCTAGAGCATTGATGACTCCCAGGATGAGGTAAGAAGACGGGCGCTTTCCGCCATCGGGGGTATAAACTGATTCAACTGTCATTTGCAGCGTAATCCATTCACGATTGGCTTGAAAGAATTGCAGCCACTTTTGTTTGATCGAATCGGTAAAACTATCAAAGAAAGCCATAAGTCCATCCTGAGAGGTAAAATGTTTTATACAATCATCAAGTCTAATTCCTCTTCAGCATTTCTGGCTTTAACTTTTACTGGATTGAGATAAAAATCTGACAATAGAGAAAAAAGTTCACGATCAGGAGTATCGTTGGGAACGACACCTTCGGGTTGAGCGAGAATTTGATCAGCAATATTCAGGTAATAGTCGCAAACGTAGCTTAGAGAAGGATCTGACTCTGCCATTTCAAACAAAGTCTTGCCTTTAACGCGGGAAACGCGGATATCTTCAATTAAAGGTAATACCTCTAAAACAGGCATAGGCACGGCTTCTATATATTTATCAATTAAATCCCGCTTGGAGGTACGATTACCGATTAATCCTGCCAAACGCAAGGGATGAGTCCGAGCTTTTTCCCGAACGGAAGCAGCAATCCGGTTGGCTGCAAATAGAGCATCAAAACCATTATCTGTAACAATTAGGCAATAATCTGCATAATTTAACGGTGCGGCAAAGCCACCACAAACAACGTCACCAAGGACATCAAATAAAATTACATCGTATTCATCAAAAGCATTAAGTTCTTTTAATAATTTGACTGTTTCCCCAACTACATAGCCACCACAACCGGCACCGGCTGGAGGTCCACCTGCTTCAACACAATCAACACCGCCATAACCTTTGTAAATTACATCCTCTGGCCAAACATCTTCGTAGTGATAATCTTTTTCTTGCAAGGTATCAATAATGGTGGGAATCAAAAACCCAGTCAGGGTAAAGGTGCTGTCATGTTTGGGATCACAGCCAATTTGTAAGACCTTTTTACCTCGTTTAGCCAAAGCTACAGAGATATTACAACTGGTTGTAGATTTGCCGATTCCACCTTTTCCGTAAACTGCTAGTTTCATTGTTGTACCTCTCTTATAGTTTCTTTACAAACTCTTAGCTCAAACATTTGCCTGTATCTACATTGATTCGGGGATGTGTGAGGTGCTTGAGTGTCATTATTGTGCAAATTCTCTAGAAAGGAAAGGGGACTGGAATCTGAAAGGTGCTGATATCAGCTATTTAAGTGATTAAATACTCTATTTATAAACTATTAAGCCATTTATTAGTCTTAAATAGCTGAAAATTCTATTTTTTAAAGTTTTAATCTTTTGTTTTTATAAAAATAGTTTCAAAAAACAAAAAAAATCCCTATGTAAAAATCTATTTATTCCATAATATTTGCTTACTCTTGTAACCCTTGACGATATTGCTGGTATTTACGGTGTGTGCAGCCAGAAAAGCATTGTCAACGGTCGGTTGAAAATAAAGGTGAGATTTGGGGATCAGGTAAATCGGGTGTTCTGATTCAGGCGTAAAATTGGCAATAAAGAAATTTTATGAGCGATCGCTTCCCTTTTTGTTACCATTGTTCCTGGATTAGTAAATATTTATTAAATTATAAAATATCTGATATAAAACTTTACAGGTGATGGGTAATGGGTAATGGGTAAGAGGAGTTATTAACAACTGACCACTGGCAAATGACCACTGACAACGAACAAATGACTAAAAAACAAAAATTTCCTTACTTGCTGGGTTCTAAATGGACTGCACAAAAAAAAGTTGATGGTTGGCGACATTTTCAGGTTGTTAACCGCAAAAATCAGGGTAAATGGGTATATGCAGAAATGGTAGCAGCTTGTGATCCTCAAGTACGCTTTTGGTTAAATGCTAAATTATTACAAGATAATTCCCAATGGTACGCCGGCTGGCAAACCCTACAAGAAATAAACTCTATCGAAAACCATTAATTCCCATTACCCATTACCCATTACCCATTACCTAAACCATCAATGGTTGTTGATACAGTGGCACAGTGAAAGTCACCGTTGAACCGAGTCCCTCACCTAGACTATAAAAATGTACCTCACCACCCATTGCTTCTATGAGCTTTTGGGATATGGTGAGTCCTAAACCTGTACCACCATAGTGACGAGTCCGAGAACCATCAATTTGAGAAAATAATTGAAATAGCTTATCTTGCTTATCTAAGGAAACACCAATACCTGTGTCAACAACGCGAACTTTGACTGTTGTAGGGTGTTTTTTCGGTATTAAATCAGCACTAATATTAATACTACCTTCATGGGTAAATTTAATAGCATTACCTACTAAATTTAGCATTACTTGTAATAATCTCCTATAGTTGCCTTGAACAATAATTGCATCAGAAATTGCAGGCATTTCCATGTGAAAACTAATATTTTTCACCTCCGCTTGCTGACGGGTAAAGCCTTCAACGTCATCAAATAATTCTTTGAGATTGACTGGTGAACAGTCTAATTCCATTTTACCTGCTTCAATTTTAGCAAAGTCCAAAATATCATTGAGGATATTTAACAGATGCAAAGATAATTCATGAGCTTCTAAAATAAACTCATGTTGTTCTTGAGCATCATCTGTAACTCCTTCTAAAATTAGCCTTAAGAAGCCAATCATGCCATTGAGAGGAGTCCGAATTTCGTGGGAGACATTAGCCAGAAATTCGCTTTTTAAGCGAGAAACTTCTTCAGCTTTTTGTCGGGATTCTTCTAGTTCTTGATATAAGGTAGCATGAGCGATCGCTGTTCCTAACTGATCTGCCACTTCCCTGGCTAATTCTAATTCTGCTTGTGTTAGTGGATGGCATTTATCAACAAAACTAAGAGCAGCTAAACCATTAGCTTTGTCTTTGTAACAAGTCGCAACAACTAGAGATTGAGACTGTGGAGATTGGTGATTAAATGAAACTGCCATTACCACAGGCTCTAAAGTCGCTAATGCTTGAGCAAAAGCCGGCTCAGAAGATATATCTATTTCTGAGTCAAGAATAGAAATTTGCTCTGGTTGATGATACTCCGCAATTATCTGAACCTTGGTATTAGGGGGTTGATAAGGGCAAATAATACAGCGTTCTAGGTTGAGTCTTTTTCCCAAGCTATCAACTGTTTGTTGCCAAATAACATCTAAATCCAGTGTCCGACGAATATTTCTGGTGATTTTGTTTAATAACCTTTGATGTCGCTGCAATCGTAAAGCTAACTCAAGCGCTGTTGGCGGTTTAAGTGCCTGATTCACATCTTGAGGATTAATTTTTGATGGTAACAACCTACCTATTACCAAAACTGTAGTTGTGGGCTGACCAAATTGCGGCAGAATCGGCGTAATTGTCAATTCCAACTCTAATAATTCGATATTCGGGCATTTAAACCAGTATTTCACCCTTTCCGGCACAGAACTGCTCAAAATCCGGTGTAAATTTTCTAGATAAACAACCTTATCTACTGGAGCAAAGCTATCATTTTCATTGAGGACATCAACTATCTTCTGGGGATCACACTCTAAGTATTGGCTGTGTTGCCAATAAAAAGTCAAATAGCGTCCAGAGGCATCTTGAGTATATACTAACTCTGCTCCCAGAGTTGCTGATGAGCGATCGCTCATAAAATTACTAGATTCCAGATTTTGAGAAATTAAATTCTGGCATAAACTTTTACAGGTTTTACATTTTTCAAGGGTAGATTTTTGACTTTTCTGGCATTTAAGAGATTAATTTTTACATTTCTTATTATTAGCTGATACCTGTCAAGTCGGTTTAATCATTCCATTCACCACGAGGGGGAACAGGTGTTCGTAGAGGGGTACGTGTTAACTCATCATCTCTATTAAAATCACCCCGTAACCATTGACGAATAGCCACCTCAATCACCTTACTGGGATCATTAGTTAGATGTTGAATTTGCTCTATTAATTCAGAATCTAGATTAAGAGCGATTTCTGTCTTCTCAGCGCGTTTTTTATCTGCACTATTGGGTTGTTCTTGCATATTCATGGGTTTAAATACTTTGAAATAGGTTTATTGAAACTGTTGTCCAGCAGTTATGATATTTATAATTGAGTGTATTCAATTGTAAACTGCTGAGTCATCAACACTAGGAGCTAGAAACAGATTCTAAATAATAGCGTAAGTTGTCATAGCAGGGAATGAGGAAGAGGTAATGGGTAATGGGTAATGGGTAATTAATTTTTGCTTCCTGCCTGTTCCCTGTTCCCTGTTCCCTGTTCCTTGGACTTCTGCTGTTTGTGTTAAAATACATGAAGTAAATAGCTTTCACTTTGGTTTGCTTTAGAGCAAAGATGGTATATGACTGACGTTCCCGCAGATCGCATTCGCAACTTTTGTATTATTGCTCACATTGATCACGGGAAATCAACTCTCGCAGATCGGTTGCTACAGGCTACTGGGACTGTAGAAGATAGACAGATGAAAGAGCAGTTTCTCGATAACATGGATTTGGAACGGGAGCGCGGCATTACAATTAAGCTGCAAGCTGCCCGGATGAATTATACTGCCAAGGATGGTCAGCAGTACGTTCTCAATTTAATTGATACTCCTGGTCACGTAGACTTCTCCTATGAAGTGTCCCGTTCCCTTGTGGCTTGTGAAGGGGCATTGTTAGTTGTGGATGCGTCCCAAGGTGTAGAGGCGCAAACCCTAGCCAATGTGTATTTAGCTCTAGAGAGTAATCTAGAAATTATCCCAGTTTTAAATAAAATTGATTTACCAGGAGCAGAACCAGAGCGAGTAATTGGCGAAATTGAAGAAATTATTGGTTTAGATTGCAGTGGTGCAATTTTAGCTTCAGCGAAAGAGGGAATTGGCATTACTGAGATTTTAGAAACAATTGTCAAACGAGTTCCCCCACCTGCTGATACTGTAGATGAAAGCCTGCGAGCGCTGATTTTTGATAGTTACTATGATAGTTACCGGGGTGTAATTGTTTATTTCCGGGTCATGGATGGTACTGTCAAAAAAGGCGATCGCATCTACTTAATGGCATCGAGTAAAGAATATGTCATTGAGGAACTAGGCGTACTCTCTCCCACCCAAAAGCCAGTTGAAGAACTCCATGCCGGAGAAGTAGGTTATTTAGGTGCAGCGATTAGAGCCGTAGCTGATGCCAGAGTAGGAGATACCATTACCCTATGCAAAAACAAAGCCACTGAAGCCTTACCTGGTTACGCAGAAGCCAATCCCATGGTATTTTGTGGAATGTTCCCCATAGACGCAGATCAGTTTGAAGACTTGCGGGAAGCCTTAGAAAAACTAGAACTCAATGATGCCGCATTACAGTATGAGCCAGAAACCTCCAGTGCAATGGGTTTTGGCTTCCGTTGCGGGTTTTTGGGATTACTGCACATGGAAATCGTCCAGGAACGCTTAGAGCGTGAGTATAACCTAGATTTAATCATTACCGCCCCTCAGTGGTTTACAAAGTCGTCACCATCAAAGGGGAAGAACTGTACATTGATAATCCTAGCCGCTTACCTAACCCCAATGAGCGCGACAGAATTGAAGAACCCTACGTCAAAGTAGAAATGATTACTCCCGAAATCTACGTTGGTTCTTTAATGGAGTTGTCTCAAAACCGTCGCGGTATCTTCAAAGATATGAAATATCTCACCCAAGGACGGACCACACTCACTTATGAATTGCCTTTAGCCGAAGTTGTTACCGACTTTTTTGATCAAATGAAATCCCGTTCTCGCGGTTACGCCAGTATGGAATATCATCTGATTGGCTACCGAGAAAATCCTTTAGTAAAATTGGATATCATGATTAACGGTGATCCAGTGGATTCCCTAGCCATGATCGTTCACAGAGATAAAGCCTACAATGTCGGTAGATCAATGGCGGAAAAACTCAAAGAACTAATTCCCCGTCATCAATTCAAAGTCCCCATTCAAGCTTCCATTGGCGCAAAAGTTATCGCCAGTGAACATATCCCCGCCATGCGAAAAGATGTGTTAGCTAAATGCTACGGTGGCGACATCAGCCGCAAAAAGAAACTATTACAGAAGCAAGCCAAAGGAAAAAAACGCATGAAAGCTATAGGTACAGTAGATGTACCCCAGGAAGCTTTTATGGCTGTGCTGCGCTTAGATAAAGGCTAATTGTCACGTAGGGTTGGGGTTTCCCCGCCCTAATTTTATGACTTTGTTCCTTTGTGCGAAATACAATTCATATTAAATTAATTAAGAAGGATATAAACAATAGACTAATGAATTCAATAGCATCTACTTTAATTTCTATTCTCAGCCCTGAAACCTCCATTATATCTTGGGAAAATCTTACCCCCACCCAACAGCATCATATCCAACAAGGAATAGACTCCAAAAGCCAGCCTAGTTGTGTGATTTATCCCCATAGCCAAGCAGAATTAGCCACCGTTCTCACCACTGCCAACAGTCACAAATGGCGTGTTCTCACTTGTGGTAGTGGTAGTAAAATCAATTGGGGTGGTTTAGCTAAAAATATTGATATTATTGTCAGCACCGAACGTATTAACCAACTCATAGAACACGCTGTGGGTGATTTAACTGTCACCGTGGAAGCAGGGATGAAATTTGCCCAGATTCAGGAGATTTTGGCTAAACATCACCAATTTTTAGCACTTGATCCGGCTTTTCCTGATTCTGCTACCATAGGCGGTATTGTCGCTACCGCTGACACCAGTTCTCTGCGTCAACGTTATGGTGGTGTGCGTGACCAACTTTTAGGTATAACTTTTATCCGCGCAGATGGACAAATCGCTAAAGCTGGGGGACGAGTTGTAAAAAATGTAGCTGGTTACGACTTAATGAAATTATTTACTGGCGCTTACGGTACATTAGGAATTATCAGCCAAGTCACTTTTCGCGTTTATCCCATTCCTGAAACTTCGGGAACTGTTATATTAACTGGGAAGCCAGAAGCCATATCCCAAGCAGTAAGAACTTTACAAGGTTCGGAATTAACACCAACTCAAGCAGATTTATTATCAAGTAAGTTAGTTACTAATTTGGATTTGGGGACAGGAATAGGTTTAATTGCCCGTTTTCAAACTATTAGCGAAAGTGTTCAAGAACAGTCAAAACGACTTTTAGCAATTGGCGAAAAATTAGGTTTACATGGAGTAATTTATTCAGGAAATGATGAAGCTGATTTATGGCAACGATTACCAGAACAAATACATTCTCATGTTTCAGAATCTACGATTACCTGCAAAATAGGTTTATTACCAACTGCTGCTGTGGAAATTATCAATCAAATAGAAGTCGGTTTAATTCATATTAGTAGTGGTTTAGGTTTGGTGCGTTTAGAAAATCAAGATCAGATTTTGCTTTTGCGGAATTTATGTGCAGCAAATTCTGGTTTTTTAAGTGTTTTATCTGCACCTGTTGAGTTCAAGGAAAGGTTTGATGTTTGGGGGTATACTGGTAATGGGTTGCAGGTAATGCGCCGCATTAAGGAACAGTTTGACTCTCAAAATATTTTAAGTCCTGGTCGGTTTGTGGGTGGGATTTAAGTTTTAATAAACGAACCGCAGAGGCACAGAGGTCACAGAGGTTAAGAGGGGAGGAATATAAATGCAAGTTTCGGAAGGTTCGGTGAATAATAATACTGCTAGTATTAAGAATTTAAAGGGTTTTGATGGTAATTGTCCACCTGATGCAAAGTTAATTGATAGTTGTGTTCATTGTGGTTTTTGTTTGTCTACTTGTCCTAGTTATCGGATATTAGGAAAGGAGATGGATTCTCCCAGGGGACGTATCTATTTAATGGATGCTATTAATGAGGGTGAAATTGCTCTCAATACGGCTACTGTTGAACATTTTGATTCTTGTTTGGGTTGTCTGGCTTGTGTTTCTACTTGTCCTTCTGGTGTCCAGTATGATAAGTTGATTTCGGCTACTAGACATCAGGTGGAGAGGAATTATAGTCGCAGTTTACCTGATAAGTTGGTTCGACAATTGATTTTTTCTCTGTTTCCTAATCCTGATCTTTTAAGAATTTTACTTTTTCCTTTATTAGTTTATCAAAAGTTAGGAATTTCTAAGGTATTACAAGCAACTGGGTTAATTAAGGCTATATCTCCCCGGTTAGCTGCTATGGAATCTATTTTACCGGAAATTACTCTTAAATCTTTTCAGGATAATTTACCAGATATCATCCCAGCGAAAGGTGAAAAAAGATATCGCGTGGGTGTAATTTTAGGATGTGTGCAAAGGCTGTTTTTCTCTGGTGTGAATGAAGCAACTGTAAGAGTATTAACTGCAAATGGTTGTGAGGTGGTAATTCCTAAATCTCAAGGTTGTTGTGCTGCACTTCCTGAACACCAAGGACAAACGGAACAAGCTAAAACATTAGCCAGACAAATGATTGATAGTTTTGCTGATACTAATGTGGATTTTGTGATTATTAACGCTGCTGGTTGTGGTCATACTTTGAAGGAATATGGTCATATTTTAGCAGATGATCCCGAATATGCGGAAAAAGCCAAAGCATTTGCAGCGAAAGTGAAAGATTCACAGGAGTTTTTAGTTAATGTGGGTTTAACTGCTAAACTTTCACCTTTAACTGAGAAAAATATCAATTTAGTTTATCAAGATGCTTGTCATTTATTACATGGTCAAAAAATTAGTGTTCAACCCCGTCAACTGTTAAAACAAATTCCTGGTGTGACTTTGAAAGAACCCATAGACGCGGCTTTGTGTTGCGGTAGTGCGGGTATTTATAATATGTTACAACCAGAAGTTGCGGAGGAATTAGGTAAACAAAAAGCCCAGAATTTAATCAATACTGGTGCTGATTTAATTGCTTCTCCTAATCCTGGTTGTAGTTTGCAGATTAGTAAGTATTTACAGGGGAAAACTATTTCTGTTATGCACCCAATGGAATTGTTAGATTATTCAATTCGGGGGGATAAATTGGAGATTTAGAACATTTCTTAATCGGCGTTGCTGAATAAAAGTATGAATTTATCTCTCGCAGAGACGCAGAGGCGCAGAGAGTAAGAGTTCAAGAGATGGAATTTTCTACTTTCATACATCAATTCAGCAATGCCTCTTAATCTAATGAAGTACAAATTTATCTGCGTTTATCTGCGTCTATCCTCTTCCATCTGCGGTTAATTCCCTCCCATTATGCCTCACTTGAAGAAGATAAAAAAGAAGTCAGGGGTCTTATTTATCTTTCCCAAATTAAGTTCATTGCCTTTTTTATGATTTCTTCTTGTTGGACTAATTTGCTTAATTCTTCTGCTTCGTATTGACCTTCAAAAGCTTCGATTGCTGCTTTTTCTAATGCTAAATCATAAGCATCTTCTAGGGTTTCTGCTAATTCTGTTTCACTCATGTAAGTTCCTTTCGCTTTTTCACGGGAATTACTGCGTTGAATTTGTTTGACAGAATTGCGAATAGAAAGATTCCAAGACCTAGTGGTGCGATTTTCAGCAGCTTGTTTAATTAGGTGTAGAAGTAAAATGATGCCATAGCTAAATATTTTATTCAGTTTATCAGATTTGCTCATTTCTTCTAATTCTTCGACAATCAATAAGGCTTCTGTGATATTGCCTTGGTGCAGGAGTTCTTTGAGTGTAAGTAGTTCTTCCATTTGGTTGATTTTCCTAATTTTTCATCGCTAAGGTTAATCCGTCGGCTATGGGAACTAAACTCAGGGTAATTCGGCAGTCTTGATGTAATTTGCGATTCAACGCCCTAATTTTATTAGTTTGATTATCTTGTATTTCTGTATCTGCAACTTTACCTGACCACAACACATTATCAATGGCAATTAATCCACCGGGACGAATTAATTCAAGACATTGCTCATAATAATTATCATAGTTACTTTTGTCAGCATCAATAAACGCAAAGTCAAAAGTTTCCGCTTCCCCTGCTGTCAATAACTTATCTAATGTTTCTAAAGCTGGGGCAATATGCAAATCAATTTTATCAGCTACTCCCGCTTCTTGCCAATAACGTCGAGCTACACTGGTATACTCTTCACTAACATCACAGGCGACTATTTTACCATCTGTGGGTAAAGCCAAAGCCACTACTAAGGAACTATAGCCAGTAAATACACCTACTTCTAAGGTTTTTTTTGCTCCTATTAACTTAATTAATAATGCCATGAATTGCCCCTGTTCAGGAGATATTTGCATGATAGACCTGGGCATTTGAGCAGTTTCTTGACGCAGTTGGGTTAAAATAGCTGGTTCGCGCAGGGAAATTGAAAGCAAATAATCATATAGGTTTTGTTCTAAACCCAGGGTCTGTTTTGACATGATTTATATTAATTATTTTATGATAGTTCTTCCTTGTCAGTTCTATGATAACAAATTTAAAATCAAATGTCAACCCCCAAATCCTCTTTTAAACCCGACTCGTTTTAAAGCGTGTTTCAAAATTTATTTATTGACAAAGTTCTCAGTTTCGACTATGCTTATGTTATGAGTGAAAAAGTGTGCGCCCATATATATAAGACTTTTATTTATCAAATTATTCAAAGCAGTAAAACCAACGTTTATAAATGATTCATGCTTTCAAGAACTTGGGTACACAAGACATTTTCGATGGTAAAGATTCTAAAGCTGCTCGAAAAACCTGTCCCTCATCCCTTTGGAAGCGTACAGTTCGTAAACTAGATCAATTAGACTCAGTTACAAGCCTAGAAGATTTAAAAATTCCCCCAGGTAATTGTCTAGAAGCATTAAAAGGTGATAGAGAAGGTCAGTATAGTATTCGGATTAATGATCAATATCGAATTTGCTTTTTTTGGCAAGAATTAGGGGCAGATGCTGTGGAAATTGTAGATTATCATTGAGGTATTAATCACATTTATGAAAATCCCAACCCATCGTCCTCCTACCCATCCTGGAGAAATGTTATTAGAAGAGTTTATGATCCATAAAGGTTTAACACCCCAAAAAATAGCTGAGTCTATTGGTGTTACAGAACAGCAAATTGTAGATTTAATAGCAGGTAAACAGCATATCACACCCAGTTTAGCACTGCGGTTATCCAGGTTTTTTGGTATATCTGTTGATTTCTGGATGAATTTACAAGTTCGCTGGGATCTATATTATGCTCAACAAGCAGAAGCAGAATTTCTGAATACAATTAATCCTTTTGTCGCTTAATTGTCTGAATCAGGATGTCCAGGATTTGAGGATTTACAGGATGTGATTTAAGGATTGTTTTTGAGGAAGTGGGGATTTTTTTGTCTGAATCAGGATGTTCAGGATTTGAGGATTTACAGGATGTGATTTAAGGATTGTTTTTGAGGAAGTGGGGATTTTTTTAGTCTGAATCAGGATGTTCAGGATTTGAGGATTTACAGGATGTGATTTAAGGATTGTTTTTGAGGAAGTGGGGATTTTTTTGTCTGAATCAGGATGTCCAGGATTTGAGGATTTACAGGATGTGATTTAAGGATTGTTTTTGAGGAAGTGGGGATTTTTTTGTCTGAATCAGGATGTTCAGGATTTGAGGATTTACAGGATGTGATTTAAGGATTGTTTTTGAGGAAGTGGGGATTTTTTTGTCTGAATCAGGATGTTCAGGATTAAAGGATTTACAGGATGTGATTTAAGGATTGTTTTTGAGGAAGTGGGGATTTTTTTAGTCTGAATCAGGATGTTCAGGATTAAAGGATTTACAGGATGTGATTTAAGGATTGTTTTTGAGGAAGTGGGGATTTTTTTGTCTGAATCAGGATGTTCAGGATTTGAGGATTTTCAGGATGTGATTTAAGGATTGTTTTTGAGGAAGTGGGGATTTTTTTGTCTGAATCAGGATGTTCAGGATTAAAGGATTTACAGGATGTGATGGAAAGATTGTTTTTGAGGAAGTGGGGATTTTTGGAAGTTGGAATATTTTAAAGATGTTGTTTTATGCTCTTCTTTAGATGGTTAGTTTACAGCATTTTCGCAATTACCAATTACCCATCCTGGATATCCTGATTCAGACAAAATCATCTCCAAAATCCTCACAAACAATCATTAAACAACATCCTGAAAAATCCCAACTTCTCACAAACAATCATCCAACAACATCCTGTAAATCCTGTAAATCCTGGATATCCTGATTCAGACAAAATCATCTCCAAAATCCCCACAAACAACCATTAAACAACATCCTGAAAAATCCCAACTTCCCACAAACAATCATCCAACAACATCCTGTAAATCCTGAAATCCTGAAAATCCTGATTCAGACAAAATCATCTCCAAAATCCCCACAAACAATCATTAAACAACATCCTGAAAAATCCCAACTTCTCACAAACAATCATCCAACAACATCCTGAAAATCCTGAAATCCTGGATATCCTGATTCAGACAAAATCATCTCCAAAATCCCCACAAACAATCATTAAACAACATCCTGAAAAATCCCAACTTCTCACAAACAATCATCCAACAACATCCTGAAAATCCTGAAATCCTGGATATCCTGATTCAGACAAAATCATCTCCAAAATCCCCACAAACAATCATCCAACAACATCCTGAAAAATCCCAACTTCTCACAAACAATCATCCAACAACATCCTGAAAATCCTGAAATCCTGGATATCCTGATTCAGACAAAATCATCTCCAAAATCCCCACAAACAATCATTAAAAAACATCCTGAAAAATCCCAACTTCCCACAAACAATCATCCAACAACATCCTGTAAATCCTGAAATCCTGAAAATCCTGATTCAGACAAAATCATCTCCAAAATCCCCACAAACAATCATCCAACAACATCCTGAAAAATCCCAACTTCCCACAAACAATCATCCAACAACATCCTGTAAATCCTGAAATCCTGAAAATCCTGATTCAGACAAAATCATCTCCAAAATCCCCACAAACAATCATTAAACAACATCCTGAAAAATCCCAACTTCCCACAAACAATCATCCAACAACATCCTGTAAATCCTGAAATCCTGAAAATCCTGATTCAGACAAAATCATCTCCAAAATCCCCACAAACAATCATTAAAAAACATCCTGAAAAATCCCAACTTCTCACAAACAATCATCCAACAACATCCTGAAAATCCTGAAATCCTGGATATCCTGATTCAGACAAAATCATCTCCAAAATCCCCACAAACAATCATTAAAAAACATCCTGAAAAATCCCAACTTCCCACAAACAATCATCCAACAACATCCTGAAAATCCTGAAATCCTGAAAATCCTGATTCAGACAAAATCATCTCCAAAATCCCCACAAACAATCATTAAACAACATCCTGAAAAATCCAAAATCCCCACAAACAATCATCCAACAACATCCTGAAAAATCCCAACTTCCCACAAACAATCATCCAACAACATCCTGTAAATCCTCAAATCCTGAAAATCCTGATTCAGACAAAATCATCTCCAAAATCCCCACAAACAATTATCCAACAACATCCTGAAAAATCCCAACTTCCCACAAACAATCATCCAACAACATCCTGAAAATCCTGAAATCCTGAAAATCCTGATTCAGACAAAATCATCTCCAAAATCCCCACAAACAATCATCCAACAACATCCTGAAAAATCCCAACTTCTCACAAACAATCATCCAACAACATCCTGAAAATCCTGAAATCCTGAAAATCCTGATTCAGACAAAATCATCTCCAAAATCCCCACAAACAATCATCCAACAACATCCTGAAAAATCCCAACTTCCCACAAACAATCATCCAACAACATCCTGAAAATCCTGAAAATCCTGATTCAGACAAAATCATCTCCAAAATCCCCACAAACAATCATCCAACAACATCCTGAAAAATCCCAACTTCCCACAAACAATCATCCAACAACATCCTGTAAATCCTGAAATCCTGAAAATCCTGATTCAGACAAAATCATCTCCAAAATCCCCACAAACAATCATCCAACAACATCCTGAAAAATCCCAACTTCTCACAAACAATCATCCAACAACATCCTGTAAATCCTGAAATCCTGAAAATCCTGATTCAGACAATTTTACCCCTTGACAAAGTTCTCAGTTTCGACTATGCTTATGTTATAGGTGGAAAAGTATGCGCCCATATATATAAGGTTTCCACATCCAGTATTTATCCAAAAAGAATTACGCCTAACTGCGAGGCAAGAGAAAAGAAAAAAGAGCAGAGGGCAAAAGAGCAAGAGTATAAAGGGCTACTAAGTCCTCTCCGCACCACTACAAACAACCCGAAAACCGATATTGAAGTAGTAGCTATCGAGGTTGTAGCTACTGCGATAAGCAGAACGGCAAAAAACAGGAAGGTGGTCCCACGAACCACCGCGCATAAGCTTGCAAATACTTTGATTTATCAAAGCATTGCCATTTATAGGCGCGTCTATATAATTTTTCTGCCAATCATCTTCGCACCATTCCCACACATTACCGTGCATATCATACAAACCAAAAGCATTAGGGGGAAAAGTTCCTACATCTGTGGTTTGTTCTCGATATTGTCCTTTTGGTGCAGCAGTGTAGGCAAACTCACCATTATAGTTTACCAAATCTGGGGTAATACTTTCACCAAAATAAAAAGGTGTCGTTGTTCCTGCCCTACAAGCATACTCCCATTGTGCCTCACTGGGTAACTTATAGTTTTTACCTGTTTTTTGGCTTAACTTTTGACAAAATGCCACTGCATCATTCCAACTCACACATTCAACAGGAAGATTATTACCTTTGAAGCGAGCAGGGTCATCTCCCATGATAGCTTGATATTGTGCTTGAGTCAAAGGATATTTACCGATAAAGAAGCTGGGAACATTAACTTGATGTTGGGGACTTTCATAACGGAATCTTCCCTCGTCATTTTCCGGTGAACCCATGTAAAATGTCCCTGCGGGTATTTCCACCATTTCCAACATCACCCCATTTCCCAAATCTTCGACAAAGTAATTTGCTGAGTGGTTGCGTCGGTTGATAATGCTTCCTTTTGCGTTCGTTGTGACAACTTCAAAAGTGAAAGTTTTCAGGTTAGTTAAAAACCTCTCTCCAAACCTCTCTCCTACAAGGAGAGAGGCTTTAATCTCCCCATTGCCTTGTAGGGAAGGGGGGTTAGGGGGGTTAGGTTTTTCTGTTTGAATACCTAAAAACGTAAACCATTCTCTAATAGACTGAGGACGGTTTTGATAATCTAACTCCATTCCCTTGAGAATAGCATCATTTACCTTTTGACTAATTTGAGAATTGTATTTTTGCGGTGGTTCAATCGCCATTTTCATATCTAGCATTATCTTAGCATTCAGATAAGGACTAGGCAGAGGAATGAAAGGAGGTTCATGAACGGCGATAATTACATATAATGTGGCTGCTAAAGCATAGATATCTAAAGCGGGAGTGAAATTACTTCTATTTTCAAATTGTTCTGGTGGTGCAAAAACGGGAGTTTTGGCATTTGTTAAACTCATCAATTCGGCAAAGTTGACTTCTCTGGCTAAACCAAAATCAATTAATATGGCTTTATTGTCAGATTCTCGCAGTAAAATATTCGCAGGTTTAATGTCTCGGTGCAGATAATTACGACTATGAATATAACTTAAAGCCTCTCCAATGCCTTTAATAATTTCTAAACCCGCACTTTCACTAAAAACACCATTCGCGTATAAATATTGTTCTAAATTTTTGCCTTTGACATATTCCATCACCATACAAGATAAACCATTTTCTTGAAATAGTTCAGGATACACTTTGACAATGTGAGGATGATCAAAGGTAGCTAATACCATCGCTTCAGTGTTAAACTTGTCCTGTTCTTCTGCTAAAAATTCTCCAAAACCTTCTGTATTCCCATATTTATCTCGATAGCGTTGTTTCAAAAAGGAGACGTTGAGACTTTTGATAGCTACTTGTTTTTTGCGTCTATGATCTTGCGCTAAATAGGTAATACCAAATCCTCCCTGTCCTAGAGTATCAATAATTTCGTATTGTCCTCTTTTGAGTAGTTGCCCTGGGGTAAAATAAGCCATAATAAAATTTAATTTGTCTGAATCAGGATGTCCAGGATTTGAGGATTTACAGGATAAAGAGGAAAATAATAATGTTGGTGGTTGAAAAGTCTATATATATGGGCGCACACTTTCCCACTCATAACATAAGCATAATACAATCTTTGAGATTTGTCAAGTCTTGATTGTCTGAATCAGGATGTCCAGGATTTGAGGATTTTCAGGATGTGATTTAAAGATTGTTTTTGAGGAAGTGGTGATTTTTTTGTCTGATAGCGAAGTGTGGCGCAAGCCATATCAGGATGTCCAGGATTTCAGGATAAAGAGGAAAATAATAATGTTGGTGGTTGAAAAGTCTATATATATGGGCGCACACTTTTCCACTCATAACATAAGCATAATACAATCTTTGAGATTTGTCAAGTCTTGATTGTCTGAATCAGGATGTCCAGGATTTCAGGATTTTCAGGATGTGATTTAAAGATTGTTTTTGAGGAAGTGGTGATTTTTTTGTCTGATAGCGAAGTGTGGCGCAAGCCATATCAGGATGTCCAGGATTTCAGGATAAAGAGGAAAATAATAATGTTGGTGGTTGAAAAGCCTATATATATGGGCGCACACTTTTCCACTCATAACATAAATATAATACAAGCTTTGAGATTTGTCAAGTCTTGATTGTCAGAATCAGGATGTCCAGGATTTCAGGATTTTCAGGATGTGATTTAAAGATTGTTTTTGAGGAAGTGGTGATTTTTTTGTCTGATAGCGAAGTGTGGCGCAAGCCATATCAGGATGTCCAGGATTTCAGGATAAAGAGGAAAATAATTATATTGGTGGTTGAAAAGCCTATATATATGGGCGCACACTTTTCCACTCATAACATAAATATAATACAAGCTTTGAGATTTGTCAAGTCTTGATGTGAATTAAATTGTCTGAATCAGGATGTCCGGGATTTGAGGATTTAGAGGATAAAGAGGAAAATAATTATGTTGGTAAGTAGTGAGACAGAATTAGTTACACAATGTCATTGCGTTAGCGCAGCGTGGCGTTAGCCATATGAAACGAAGTGAAATGAAGCAATTCCAAGGGTTGTGATTGCTTCCCTTCGCTCGCAATGACTTTAAATATTTTTGTCCAATTACTTAGTTGAAGAGAACAGGAAAATCAGTTATGTAATTAATTCCGTCTCATTACTTAAAATCTATAGCGGTTCTCAATCTCTGCGCCTCTGCGCCTCTGCGTGCAAAAAATCATCCCATGACACCAAATCCAGGGAGTTTATGTAGAGATGTTGCAAAGATATAATTTTCTGAAGAAAGTGCTTATTCGCCCTCTAAAATTGAGGATTATTCTATAAACTTACTCGCGTCAGAGGAGGTATTCATGAGCCGTCCAATTATTCTGGGTATTGTTGGTGATAGTGCTGCGGGGAAAACAACTCTGACTAGAGGGATTGCTCAGGTACTAGGTCCTGAAAATGTGACTATTATCTGTACGGACGATTACCACCGTTACGATCGCACACAACGGGCAGAAATCGGCATGACGGCGCTGCATCCTGATTGCAACTATCTGGATATCATGCAGCAGCATTTATCGCTATTACGGACAGGACAGGCGATTCTGAAGCCGGTTTACAGCCACTCTACAGGGACTTTTGAACCACCGCAATATATCAAACCCAGTAAATTTGTGATTATTGAAGGGTTACTAGGTTATTCTACCCGTGTAGCCCGTGATGCTTATGATGTTAAAGTCTATCTTGCTCCTCCTGAACCACTTCGCGCTGATTGGAAGGTGAAACGGGATACTCAAAAGCGCGGTTATACTCCAGAACAGGTATTAGCGGAGTTAGACAAGCGCGAACCAGATTCAGAAAGGTATATCCGTCCTCAGCGACAATGGTCGGATATTGTAGTCAGTTTCTATCCTCCCAGTGATGAGGCTGATGACACTAATGGACGTTTAAATGTGCGCTTGGTGCTGCGTCCTTCGATTCCCCACCCTGATTTTACGGAAATTATTCACGCTGGTCGTAGTGATTCCCAATCAGCTATCCGCTTGGGACTGGATAGAGATATGGGAAAACCGGTGGATGTTTTAGAGGTTGACGGTCATGCAACTTTGGAACAGGTGAATAAAATCGAACGGATTATGTGTAATGATATGCCGTATTTAAATAATGTGTGCGATCGGGAAAGTAATCCAGAATTGGGTAGAATTGCAGGTACAACTGGAGAAACACTACAAAGTTATCCTCTCGCCCTGACTCAGTTAATTATTACCTACCATATGCTCAAAGCTACGCAAATTTACCAGTAATTCATAGGGAACAGAAAAAACTCATGTTTTTAAACATGAGATTGAAATAATGACACTGTTTTTTTCGTGCTACCCATCTTTGACAAACATCTTGTTTTTGACTGAAGCTCTAAACTGGTGCAAATGATTGTTTCTTAAGTAATTGGACAAAAATATTTACAGTCATTGCGAGGGAAGCAATCACAACCCTGGCTATTGCTTCATTTTACTTCGTTCCATATGGCTAACGCAATGACATTATGTAATTAATTCTGTCTCACTACTTATCTGTTCCCTGTTCCCTTCTTTTGCCAAAAAGGAATAAGTTTGACGATAACCCAATTATTTCTAATTCAAAATCCCCAATTGGTATGACTTATTGCCTAAGAATAGCGGACTTACCGGAAAATGAACGCCCTCGTGAAAGGTTAATGACTCACGGGGCAAAGATTTTAGCTACAGCGGAATTAATCGCCATTTTGCTAGGTACTGGTCAGGGACCTGGTAAACTCTCAGCAGTTGGTTTAGGGCAATATATATTACAAGAATTGGGTAAAGGTCAGTGTGACCCCTTAGCTGCTTTACGAAATATCTCCCCCGCTGAGTTGATGGAAATTCCCGGTGTGGGACCAGCAAAAGCGACAACTATTTTGGCAGCAATTGAATTGGGTAAACGGACTTTTTTATCTCGTCCCTCCGACGGAACAGTAATTGATAGTCCTATTGCTGCGGCTGCGGTGCTGAGTCAAGACTTGATGTGGCAAAATCAAGAAAGATTTGCCGTATTATTATTGGATGTGAAAAATAAGTTATTAGGCACAAAAGTGATTACAATTGGCACAGCAACGGAAACTTTAGCCTCCCCCCGTGATATTTTCCGAGAAGTTATTCGTCAAGGTGCTACAAGAGTAATAGTTGCCCATAATCACCCTTCTGGTAGTTTAGAACCCAGTGAAGCAGATATCGAATTGACTCGTCAATTATTAGCCGGGGCAGAACTGTTAGCTATTTCCATTTTAGATCATTTAATCTTAGGTAATGGCACTCATCAGAGTCTACGAGAAATTACAACTTTATGGGATGATTGTCCGCAAATTGATTGATATTTCTACCTTTTTTCTACGTCTCCTAGTGCTTTCTCTGTGGGTGCATTGGGGTTTTTAGCCCGGTTATTCATCCCCATCAGGTTCTAAATCTTCCTCTGTTAACTCCTGATGAGGAACAGCCGCAATAATTGCATCTATGACTTTACCTACTGGTAATATCTCTATACCAATTTCAGGAAATTTTGTGCCTTTAGGAACGATCGCTCTTTTAAATCCCAGTTTTGCTGCTTCCTTTAATCGTAGTTCCATTTGGGAAACCGATCGCACCTGTCCCCCTAATCCTACTTCTCCAATTAAGACTGTACCAGGATCAACGATGCGATCGCGGAAACTGGCAACTATGGCAACGGCAATTCCTAAATCTACTGCTGGTTCTTCTACATTTAATCCCCCCGCAGAAGCAACATAGGAATCTAATTTGGACATAGGAATACCCACACGCTTTTCTAATACGGCGAGTATTTGCACTAACCGATTGTAATCTATGCCTGTACCTGCTCGGCGAGGAGATGGATAACTTGTAGGGCTAACTAAAGCTTGTAATTCCACTACTATTGGTCTTGTTCCTTCACAAGCTACTACAATAGCTGTACCTGGAGCCGGATCATCACGATTGCCTAAAAATAATTCAGAAGGATTATCAACTTCCCTTAATCCTTGAGACACCATTTCAAATATACCAATTTCGTGTGTTGCTCCGAAACGGTTTTTTACAGTTCTTAATAATCTGTGGGAAGCAAAGCGATCGCCTTCAAAATACAATACAGTATCAACTAAGTGTTCTAATACTCTCGGTCCGGCAATCGTGCCTTCTTTGGTAACATGACCAACAATTAACATCGTAATATCTTCATGTTTTGCCACCTTCATCAAGGCTGCGGTACATTCCCTGACTTGAGCCACTGAACCCGGTGCTGATGTCAAAGCTGGTAAAAACACGGTTTGAATACTATCTATTACTGCCACATTGGGCTTTAAGGAGTCTATTTCTCGTAAAATTTCTTCTAAATCCGTTTCTGGTAATATATATAGATCCGCGCCTATACTGTCAGGATCTATAGGTTGTTGAGGATTTGTCACTGGTGCTTCCGGATCTTTGTTTTGATGATCTTCTTTGACGATAAGAGGAGGTTTGGACATTCCCAAGCGAGAAGCACGCAATTTTACTTGTTGTCCAGACTCTTCTCCTGTAACATAGAGAATACGATATTTTTGTGCTAATTGGTTAGATACTTGTAGTAGTAAAGTAGATTTACCAATACCAGGATCACCACCAATTAATACCATTGAACCGGGAACAACACCACCGCCTAAAACTCGATCTAATTCGCCATAACCGGACTCCCAACGAGCAATTTGGCGATCGCTAATTTGGTCAAAAGTCAGAGATGATCTAGCTTTAGCTGGTTTACCATGAGACTTACTATGACCTCCAGCTTGCCAATTTCCCACCCCACCCCGGCCAGGTATATCCCCCAGAAAAGAGCTAATATTCTGCTCAACTAAAGAATCGTAAGTGTCACAATTTGAACATTTTCCGAACCATTGGGAGAATTCCGCTGCACAATTACTACAGATATAAATGGTTTTTGGCTTTGCCATGCTTAAATTTTAGATAATAATCTTAATTTTTCATTAATTCTTGGAAAAAACCGAAATTTAATCGTAGTAATAGTTAGAGCTTTTTCCAAATCAATTCATGTAATGATATCTTAATATTATGATATTTAAAATTAATCATGAAAAATTTTAGTTAAGGAGCATGACAAAACTTGGAAAGTCATAAAGAAAAAATCCTAGTAGTAGACGACGAAGCCAGCATTCGTCGGATTTTGGAAACACGCCTTTCCATGATTGGCTACGATGTGGTGACAGCAGGAGACGGAGAGGAAGCTTTAGAAATATTTCGCAAAGCTGAACCAGACCTGGTAGTTTTAGATGTAATGATGCCAAAACTCGATGGTTATGGCGTTTGTCAAGAATTACGCAAAGAATCGGATGTCCCTATTATTATGCTCACCGCCTTGGGAGATGTCGCAGATCGCATCACCGGGTTAGAATTGGGTGCTGATGATTATGTCGTTAAACCATTCTCACCCAAAGAACTAGAAGCGCGGATTCGTTCAGTATTGCGACGGGTGGACAAAACAGGTGCAAACGGTATTCCTAGTTCCGGGGTAATTCATGTTAGCACCATCAAAATTGATACAAATAAGCGTCAAGTTTATAAAGGTGATGAGCGGATTCGCTTAACCGGAATGGAATTTAGCTTATTAGAATTGTTAGTCAGTCGTTCGGGTGAAGCTTTTTCCCGTTCAGAAATTCTGCAAGAGGTATGGGGATATACTCCTGAACGCCATGTAGATACTCGTGTTGTGGATGTACATATTTCCCGATTACGGGCAAAATTAGAAGATGATCCCAGCAACCCTGAACTAATTCTCACCGCTAGAGGTACTGGTTATCTTTTCCAACGCATCCTAGAACCGGGGGAAGAGTAGGCGGGGGAGTGGGGGGGCAGGGGGCAGGGGGCAGGGGGCAGGGGGCAGGGGGCAGGGGAGCGGGGGAGCGGGGGGAGTAGGGGAAGTGGGGGAAGTGGGGGAAGTGGGGGGAGAAAGAATTTTCCCAATGACCAATGACCAATGACCAATGACCAATGACCAATGACCAATGACCAATGACCAATGACCAATGACCAATGACTAATGACTAATGACTAAATCAGATCCTAATCGAGTTTTACGGCGTTTACCCTTAGTTGTTGGGGGTTTAGGTGCTGTGCTTTTGTTAATGAATCGGTTGTTAACACCGCAACTGACAAACTCCCAAGCACGAGGAGATGTGCTGGGGGTAATTCTGAGCGCGGTGTTAATTTTAACTGGGTTAATTTGGCAACAGGTACAGCCGCGTACACCTGAAACAGTAGAATTGATTGGGGAAGAGGGATTTTTTTTAGCAGCAGATTTACCAGAAGCCGCGAAAATAGAACTAGCTTGGGCATCGCGGTTATTATTAACAAATACAGTGACGCGATCGCTCATAGTCTACTATCAAGGTAAAGTTTTATTACGTCGTGGTATTCTGGCTGCTAAATCGGAAGTAGTCCCAGGAACAATTTTAAAAAAAGTATTAGAAACTCAAAAGCCAATTTATCTAGTTGCTTTGTATGTTTATCCTGGTAAAATCGAATTTGATTATTTGCCAGAAAATACACAAGGTGTAATTTGTCAACCTATTGGTAAAGAAGGGGTTTTAATTTTAGCGGCAAATGCTCCCCGCAGTTACACTAAACAAGAGGAAAACTGGATTGCTGGAATTGCCGATAAATTAGCTGTAACGCTTGGTAATGGGTAATGGGTAATTGGTAATTGGTAATGGGTAATTGGTAATTGGTAATTGGTAATTGGTAATTGGTAATTGGTAATTGGTGATAAAATCCCTGTCTTCATCCTCTTCATCCTTTAATCCTGGACATCCTGATTCTGACAATAATTATGCAAATTATTTATTTACTCTTAGTAGCTGTAATGTTTGTGGGGATTATTGGTGCTGTAGTTCCAGCCATACCTGGAAGTAGTTTGATTTTAATATCTATTATTATTTGGGGAATCGTGAGTAATTCCTTTGCAGCTATTAAAATTCCCCTGATTGTGACAATCATTGTTTTACTTCTGAGTACAGGAGTTGATTTCCTTGCTGGTTATATTGGAGCAAAACAAGCCGGGGCTAGTAAGTGGGGACAAATTGGCGCATTTGTGGGTTTGTTACTGGGATTTTTTGGATTACTACCAGCTTTACCTTTTGGTGGACCATTACTAGGAATTTTATTTGGACCATTGTTAGGCGCAATTGTGGGTGAGTTCCTTTATCAAAGACGATTATGGCCTGCGGTAAAAGCTGGGATAGGAATTACTGTGGGAACGGTTGTGGGGAATTTGATTCAAGGTGTTTTAGCTATCAGTGCGGTGATAGTATTTTTATTGACGACTTGGACACAGGTATATGGTGGTTAATGATCAAAGTTTGTCTATCAATCAAAAATCAGGTGAGCAGTTGCGCTTTAGTTAATAAACGCAACTAGTAAATTAGACTAACATAAACCAGCTTTTGCTTCTTTGGAAATCGCTTCTACCTCGTCATTCACCAAAGTTTCTAGAATAGATTTAGCTTCATCACTTCCCAAACGGGTTAAAGCTTGCACAACTCTGTAGCGTACTTGCCAATCTGAGTTAGTGCTGTATGGAAGTAAGAGGGCAACTGCTTTTGGATCTCCCAATTCACCAAAGGAACTAATAGCGGCAGTTTGAATTAAACCATTATCGGATGCAAGCGCTTGAGTAAGTAATTCAAAAGCTCGTGGATCTCCTAATTCTCCCAATGTGGCAATAATGCTAAACTGGACTAGCCATTCTGGTGTTTCCTGGTAAAGCTTTTGTAAGTCTTCAAAAGCGTCATGCAATTTTAGCGCACCTAAACAGTCTGCTGCGGCTGCTTGCACATCTGCTTCAGGATCATGTAGTAAACCCCGTAAGATAGTCAAGGATAATGGTAAATCCTGTGTTCCCAGGGTATCCATTTGACTTACAGCAGAATAACGGACACGCGCACTTTTATCCTGAATGGCAATTTGGACTAATTCTAAAGCGATTTGTGGTTCTAGATCCCGAATTTGGTTAACTGCACGCAAGCGATCGCCTAAATTGTCAGAACGCAGTAACTCTTTTATACTATCAGCAGATACACTCATAAGAATACCCGGTAAGTGGGAAACTCAGCGTCTTTAGACCTGAGAGGGAAACGACACGAGCGGTTTTAACCGCTGTGGATATTAAAATTAAAACCAGATTTTTGATTGGAACCTGGAAACCAACTCCCATTTCTGGGGTAATGTTAGCTAGATGCCTCCGGCACGCTGCGCGAACGACCAGTTATAAGAGCTTTTTAGACTTGCAACACTGTTTCAGTGACCTTAAAACTGTTTAATTGCAAATGACAGAGCAGGGAACTAGCAACGCATTCCGGGGTGTCGTGACTCAAATAACGGCTACCATGAGAGTAAACTCAGGGTGGTCTGGTCAGTACGGCTTACTTGATTACTCTTGCAAGCCCAGTCCCTTTAGGGCTGGGTTACTGACTTAATAGTCCCTTGTCAGTTGTCAGTCGTCAATTGTCAGTTGTAAAAGAATATTGCTCTTACTTCCCCACACCTAGTAGTTCGTCAAATTTATTTTGACGGGTAATGATCGGAAAAAACTTCTGTTCTTCCCTCCCCTACCTCCCCTACCTCCCCTACCTCCCCTACTTCCCCTACTTCCCCTACTTCCCCTACTTCCCCTACCTCCCCTACCTCCCCTACTTCCCCTACCTCCCCTACCTCCCCTACCTCCCCTACCCCCCCTACTTCCCCTACCTCCCCTACCCCCCGTCATTTCCGGGTTGACAGACTACTAGTCAGCAGCCATAGTGCGAACAATATCACCACGAGTTAGAATACCAATGACCTTACCCAAACTGTCAAGGACTGGGAGACGGTGAACTTTGTGATCTTGGATTAATTTCGCCGCTTCTCTTAATGGTTTATCAGGAGAAATAGTCAGGGGATTTTTACTCATCACTTCTCCTACTGTTTGTCCTAAAGCTTTATGTAGATCTCGTTCATACGCACCAGGATTTTGTAAATAAATCACGCTATCCAAAATCATAATATATGCAGGAGGAGTCACACCTGTTTCTTGCCACATCAAGTCTGTTTCGGAGATAATTCCCACTAGTTTACCTGCGTCATCAATTACAGGTAAACCGCTAATTCGTTTTTCTGCCAAAATTTGGATAGCTTCTTTTAAGGGAGTTTGAGGATGGACGAGGATAGGATCACGACTCATCACTTCAGCAACAGTTTTAGACATTTTTTTAACTTGCACCTTTTATAAAAGTCTTTTTCACTATTGTAGAAAATTATCGGTGACAAATAAATACTGTTAATAGATTGTTACTTTTCATCTGAAAATGGATTTACCAGAAACCAGATGAGGAGCAGAAAAAGGAAATATTGACAGGGATAAATAAGAGTAAATATGTCTTGTTAAAAAAGAAGATAATTTACCTGTGAAGCAAAAAGAGAAATTGAAAATGGTTCAGAAAGTCTTTCTAGTTATAGAGAAAATACACCTACTTAACGAGGAACTTCGAGGTAGTTATTCACTTCCCCCCTCTAAAATTATCGAAACCCTTGATCTGTCCTAAATTTTTAATTCCTAAATTTGCTTTGGTATCTGGGGAATGTGGGATATAGTTATAATGCGTGGAGATTTAAATGTGGGTTATAACCTGCTGAATGTACGAAAGGAATTTGTACGGTTGGCTCACCCGAAAGTTACGCCAGTGGACAAGAAGTAGTATTCTACCTTGGTGGAGGCGGGAAATAAACAGCAATGTATGGCTTGCGCCACGTTGTGCTATCAGCATTGTCTAAGTTTTATGGAGCAGAAGTTGTGACCCAGGAATTTCACCTTTCCGCAACGCCGGTGGGGCAAAATGATTATCTGGTGAGGACGGAACAAGTTGCGCCTGGGGTGCCAGTGGCAGAAGAACTGGTACATTGGCCTGTGGCTGAGTGGTTGACTGCCGCAGGGGATTTAATGGATGATCCCTTGCAGTCGGTGTTGCAGGGGAATATGGTAGCCAGAAACTCTGTTAACTTGGTAGCCTTGGGACAAGATTTGTATAATGCGTTGTTTCAAGGAACGCTGCGGGATAGTTGGATTACTGCCCAAGGTATTGCCCAAAATCACCAACAGGTGCTGCGGCTAAGATTAGGACTGAAGGATACGCGATTGGCGCGGTTGCCGTGGGAAATTATGCACGCTGGCGATCGCCCTTTAGCTACTGGGCCTTATATTACCTTTGCCCGTTACCAAAGTGGGATTGCCCCACCATCCCGGTTACCAACTCATAATCTGCCCATGTCGCCGGAAGCACGGGGGATAAGAGTGTTAATGGTGATTTCTGCACCTACTGATTTAGTCCGGCTGGATTTACTCAAACAAGAAGCCATTAATCTCAAGGCAGAACTGCGCCGCCAAGCATTAAAGGTGGCTGATGGTAATCATCATCTCCCAGAAATTGAATTAACTGTTCTAGATCAACCGGGACGGGAAGAACTTACCCAAGCCTTAGAACAGGGACATTACCATATTCTCCACTATTCTGGTCACAGCAATTTGGGTGGCAATGGTGGGCAAATTTATTTAGTGAGTAAAAAAACTGGTTTAACAGAAACTCTCAATGGAGATGATTTAGCTGGGCTACTGGTGAATAATAATATTCAAGTGGCAGTGTTTAACTCCTGTTTGGGGGCATATCGAGCGAGGTCTGAGGTAGCGGAAGACTCAGGGGAACGGAATTTAACTGAAAGTTTGGTAAAACGAGGAATTAGAAGTATTTTGGCGATGTCAGAACGCATCCCTGATGAGGTGGCACTGACGCTGACACAGTTACTTTACCGCAATTTGGGTCAGGGCTATGCTTTAGATTTATGTGTAAGTCGAGTCCGTCAAGGTTTAATTTCTGCATATGGTTCTCAACAGATGTACTGGGCTTTGCCGATTTTGTATCTTCAGCGAGAATTTGATGGTTGTTTGACACCACAAGTTAATTTATCTGGCTATTCTGAGTTGCTGAACGAGTATCAGCCACCTAAACTGACTAATAGTGATAATTATTCTGCTGTAGCCAGTAATCTAGAAAATATAATGGCTATAGATGATATTCTTAATCCTAATTTTGCGGAGGAAAGGACGGAGATAGACTGGCTAGGGGAGGATACTTGGGGTGATCTTGTGGATGAGATTGAGTATGATGACCCTAGCTATAATGAGGACTCGGCAATAGTTTCTGATTTGTTCCGTCAGCTTGGCAATCCGGTGGCTAAACCAGAAGAACCAAGCATGAAGGCGGAATTAATCGAGGAGAGTCATCATTATCAGTCGGAAATGCAGGTTGCCCCCACGAAACAAAATTTAGATTGGGAAAATGTCCCCACTCAAATTACACCAACTCCTTTGAATTTTGAGAAGCGTGAGGTAAATCCTCAGTTATCACCGTCACCTGTTACTCCCAAGGGTAATCGCTCTTACTGGATGAAATCACCCTTGTTGCTATATGGTTTGGTAGGAGCAGGTGTAATTACTATAATTGTGGGGATTGGTTGGTGGTGGCATCAACGACAAGCACAGAAGTCTTCTGATGTTCCACCAATTCCTGGAGAAAATTTCACGAGTAATCAGTATCCACCCATTAATTTAGCTAATTCATCTACGGGAATTGTCACAGCTACAGCTACGGCACAGTTGAGTCAAGGTAATTTAAAGTCTGGGTTGGATGCTATTAATGAATTACTAAATCGTGGGGCTTTTACGGCTGCGGAAACGGCTTTAAATTTGATTCCTGTTCAGGATGCTGAAAATCCATCTGTGAACTTTTTCCGGGGGCGGTTAGCTTGGCAGTTAGTCCAAACGAAAAATAATAAGTACAGTATTGATGATGCCCGTCGTTATTGGGCTAGGGCTGTACAAAATCAGCCAGATTCTCTTTTGTATAATAATTCTTTAGGATTTGCCTATTATGGGGAGGATAATCTCAATTATGCTAATGATGCTTGGTTTAAGTCGCTGAGTTTGGCTTTAAAACCTCAACAGAATCAAGGTTCAAGTCCAATGAAATATCCCCAAATAGCGGGAGAACCGGAGGCTTTGACGGCTTATGCTGGGTTAGCTTTGGGTTTATATAAATCGGCGAAGAATCAACCTGCTGATAAACGCCAGCAATATTTACAGGAAGCGATTAAACTGCGGCAGATGGTGATTCAAAATGCACCCGCAGACTTTACTATTGAGAGGTTATCACAAAATTGGCTATGGACGGAACAGGCGATCGCTGACTGGCAGAGTCTGGGACAGGCGAAGTGATCACTTTTGCCAAAAAATAGTCCATAATGGGAAGTGTAAAAAAAGTGCGAAATCCCATACATCAGGCTGAAATTAAATAACTATGGCTGTATTCACACCGTGAGACAATGAATCTGCTTAGATATATAAACGACGTTATTAGAAGTCAGGAATCAAAAAAATGAAAAAAGTAGAAGCCATTATTCGTCCATTTAAATTGGATGAAGTGAAAATCGCCTTAGTTAATGCGGGCATCGTCGGGATGACAGTTTCTGAAGTTCGGGGTTTCGGACGGCAAAAGGGTCAAACTGAACGCTATCGGGGTTCGGAATATACTGTGGAGTTTCTCCAAAAACTGAAAGTGGAAATTGTGGTTGAAGATGCCCAAGTTGATATGGTTGTAGATAAAATTATCGCCGCCGCCCGTACTGGTGAAATTGGTGATGGTAAAATTTTCATCTCCTCCGTTGAACAAATTGTGAGAATTAGAACAGGTGAAAAGAATACTGAAGCTGTGTAAGTAGTCAGTAGTTAATACTGTGGATTAAAAAATAGCGTTGCTGATTCCCTGACTGTGACAACAGAAAATCAGCAGCGTTTTTTTATCTTTATTTGACAGAGTGGGTAAGTAATTGCCAATTACTTACTTGCTTTAAGTCATTTATTTTGCCCGCAAAGATATATTGGAGTGCAGTGCGTGTTTGTAAATATCGGAGTTGACGGTTTCGCACTGCTAGTATCAAGGTTTCCATTTTAATAGGATACCCAAAATAATAAAGTGTGTTACTAACTAGGTTAGCATTGAAAATTGTCGTTTTGGGAAGGCAAGAGGCAAGAGTAAAGAAGCTTTGGGCGATTTTACTTTTCTTTACACACTTTGGTTTTATTGTGTTCACCTACTTACACAGCCACTATTGCGATCGCTCATACAGCGATTTCCAATCATATAAGGTACATCTTAGCCCCCTCATCGCACCCCCCTCAATCCCCCCGCAGCGGGGGGAAGAAAAGGATAAGCTTTTGATACTGGAGGGGGTTGGGGGTGGGGTTCTTGTTCCGGGTTTGATGACAATTTGTTATAATATTCGATACATCATTTTATTACCCGTAATTACTGCCATGAATAGGAATTCGGTTTGAATCACTGTGTTAAATTTTGCCACAGGTCAGGCATAATCCTGTTTATGTTGATTATTAGCCATAGTCAGGCGATGACCACCCTCTATGGACACACTAGAATTATATGTTGGTGAAGGACAAACTGTACAGAAAGGACAAGCGATCGCTGCTGTTCTACAGGCTTGAGTAGTGAGACAGAATTAGTTACACAATGTCATTGCAAATGGAACGAAGTGAAATCAAGCAATCGCCAGGGTTGTGATTGCTTCCCTTCGCTCGCAATGACTGTAAATATTTTTGTCCAATTACTTACACCCGTTGACCCAGCAAATTACTCATAATTTAATTTTATTTAAATTCAAAAAGTATGCTATGGTAATAGAGATATAAGGGCGCGTGGCTCAGTGGATAGAGCAACAGGTTCCGGTCCTGTAGATCGGGGGTTCGAATCCCTCCGCGCTCATTTTTATTTTCTTTGTACTTTTACTTAATTTGTCTCAAAAAAACTACAATACCACCTGAAATTAACGAAACTCCCAACCAAATTAAAGGTTGTACTAAGCCAATTTTTGTTCCTTGCGGATTCTCGTTGACATTTTGCCCCAGTTGAGAAATATCTACAGCCTTTCCTGTAGCCACAGTGACAACAAACTTTAACTCAAAAGGTTTAAAACTTCCCTCAATCACAGGTTTACCACTCAATTGCAACTGATAAGCCCCTGGTTTGGGAAAAGTTACTTCTGTTCCTGGTATGCCTTCATACCGTTCAGCCTGAATAGATTTTAATCGAGGTTCAATTAATGCTGGTTCTCCTGCTACATGAGGTTCAGCATAAATAGCCAACCGACAATTACAATCTTTTAAAGGAATTACCTTACCACCCTTTCGCGTCAGGGCAAACCAAGTTTGAGTAACTTCCCCCGCGCGGGGATTATCATTAGGTTCTAAATGGACAGTACCACCCACATCCTCGGATATTTTCACCGTGTGGGCTAAAACTTGAGTATTTGTAGTAACTATCAAACTAGATAAAATTAATAATAATAGATACCTGATTTTGCTGTTACATTGAGTAGAACGAGTCAATTTACCGCGACTTATTGGGAGGAACATAAAATTTTTCTAGATGTAAATATAACCAAAAATACCGTGAGCGCACTAATAATACAGCAGAAATAATTATCCCCAGAAACACGGCTGCCAACTGGTTTTGCCAACTTAATCTGAAAGCCCCCAGGTAATGAGAACCAATCATCAGCGTATGAATAGCACTCAATAACAAAGCTGGTACACTCAGGAGATGAATTTGTCGCCAACGCTTACCTAATGACTTTTGCAGAAAGTCGAAACTTGTACAAGCAGCAGGAAGCATTAATAATAATGCCATAGCTCCTGCAATCATCCCCCATTGAAATTCTAACTTTAAAAACCAAAAAGCGTTGAAATTCCACGCTAGGGAGTGTTCAAAATGATGAATAGTATGTACCCCAGCCAGAACAAAAGCCCCAACTCCCAAAGCTCGACGGTAACGCAGAGGTGCAGACCAAAAACTATTCACAGGACGGGCAATCAATGAGAGAATTAAACAAATTAGAGACGCGTGTCCGCTATAGTCTGTCATGGTATCCCCTGTTCGTAAGAGGGTAATAGCCCCAATTATTAGAGTTACCCAACCACCCAAGCGAAATAATTGACTGCGGCGATCTTTACTCATTAAAGCCGTAGAAACACCTACACCTAGCATGATGGGCAGCGTGCCAATTCCGAAAGCTAACATTGTCGCTGTTGCTTGCCACAAATTCCCTGTGGCAGCAGCCTTAATTTGAGCCGCATATAAAAAACCACATGGCATTAATCCCCATGTCATACCCAAAAGTGTCGGTGTCCACCATTGAGTTTGTGCAGATAACTTGAGCATGGCTGCACTGAGACGGTTGTGTAAATTTCCTTTTAAGATGGGGTGTAGTAGGGGAATATGCGGTAATAAATCTGGTTTCACCTGTCCTAAACCAAACCAAATCAGAGTTATGCCTGTAATTATGGCTATCCAACGCCGCAAATCACTACCGACTCCTGCAAGTTGCCCACCTTCTACTAATACGGAACTGATTGTGCCAATACCAGCACCTACTAAAGCGTAACTCAACATTCGCCCCAGGTTGAGTAAGGTATGAAACTTTAATTGCTGTTGCCAAGTTGGATTTTCCTGCTGTTTAGAAAGAGAAAAAGCTACTGTTAAGGGTCCACACATTCCAAAGCAATGTCCAAAACTGCCTAAGAAACCTAGTAATGTGATGAGTAATAAATCTAGCATATTCATGATGGGAACTGGGAATTGGCAATTAGACATCTCCAAAAAAGATGCTAGAGACATTCCATAGAATGTCTCTACAAGGGTTTCAGATCAAGCATCTTTAATTTCTGGAGATGTCTATTGGGAAAGTATACTTTTTACATCTCTTATCATCATGTCCATGTCAAAAGACAATCTGTCAAACTTGGTGTAGTTTTATATTTGATTTCCTATGGTTGGGTTTAAATTATGATCAAAAAATGGCTTTGGAAGACGATGAACGTATTGCCAAACCGTCCCTGATTGGCAGCAACGGTTGAGGGATTTTGTTGATCAACTTATTGAAGACTCGGACAAACAGTAATATATGGATAGTTATGGGTAGAAATTATCAAGCTGTTTCTACCCCCCTTTATAAGGGGGTAAACCGGAAAAATTAAGTAGTGAGACAGAATTAGTTACACAATGTCATTGCAAATGGAACGAAGTGAAATGAAGCAATCGCAAGGGTTGTGATTGCTTCCCTTCCCTCGCAATGACTGTAAATATTTTTGTCCAATTACTTAGTTCACTAACTTTGAGCAATACCTTCTTCCCGTGCGGCTTGTTGGACAGCAGCAGCCACAGCAGTAGCAACACGCCGATCAAAGACAGAAGGAATAATATGTTCCCGGTTCAAGTCCGAGGGTTTAACTAAAGATGCGATCGCATTGGCAGCTTCCAAACACATATTAGTAGTAATTGTCCTAGCCCGACAATCTAAAGCCCCACGAAACACCCCAGGAAACGCCAGGACGTTATTAATTTGGTTGGGGTAGTCACTTCGACCTGTAGCCATGATAGCGACGTTTTTAGGGGCTAATTCGGGTTGAATTTCGGGAATGGGATTAGCCATTGCAAACACAATTGCATCCTTCCTCATTCCCTGTACCATTTCTGGGGTTAAAACTCCCGGTGCGCTGACACCAATAAACACATCTGCACCTTGAACTGCACCGGCTAAAGTTCCTTGGGCTTTAACAGCAAATTCCAGTTTTTCAGCGGTTAAATCGGTGCGATTATGGGAAATAATTCCCTTTGAGTCACACATCAAAATGGTTTCTGCACCGGCTTTGCGGAGTAACCGAGCGATCGCTACCCCAGCCGCACCCGCACCATTAATCACAATGCGGATATCTGCAAGGGATTTCTGCACGAGTTTCAGAGCATTAAATAAAGCCGCTAAGGTGACAATGGCTGTACCATGTTGGTCATCATGAAAAATCGGGATATTTAATTCCGCCCGCAGTCTTTTTTCAATTTCAAAACAGCGGGGGGCAGCGATATCTTCCAAATTTACACCACCAAAAACCGGGGCGATATTTTTAACTGCTTTGACAATCTCATCCGTATCTTGAGTATCTAAACAGATGGGAAAAGCATCAAGTCCAGCAAATTCCTTAAACAGCATCGCTTTCCCTTCCATCACGGGTAAAGCCGCCGCTGGTCCCAAATTGCCCAAACCTAATACTGCACTACCATCAGTGACGATTGCCACCGTGTTCTGTTTGATAGTCAGATTATATACTTCTTCTGGATTTTCGGCGATCGCCTTACAAATGCGACCAACCCCAGGAGTATAAGCCATAGCTAAATCAGAAACACTTTTGAGCGGAATTCTACTCACAATACTGATTTTGCCACCCCGATGTAAATTAAAGGTGCGGTCATAAACATCAATTACCTGAATATCTGGTAATCCCTTCACCGCCTGTACAATAGTTTCTGCGTGTTCCGTACTCGCCGCATCAACAGTCAGATCACGGATGGATTCTTGACGGCTTTGTTCAATTAAATCAATTTGTCCGAGATTACCACCAGTGGCAGCGATCGCTTGAGTAACAGAAGCTAACATCCCCACGCGATTGGGAATTTGTAAGCGCAATGTCACACTAAAACTAGAATTAGGAGTAAGATTTTCCATGTGTGCTAACCTCTATTTTAAATTTTAGATTTTATAGTGAATTGCTACGGGAAATTTTATTTTCCCAAAAAACCATGTCATCCAAATTAATCGGATTTCCAGAATTATTAAACGCAGATAAACGCAGATAAACGCAGATAAGGATGGATGAATTCATTCTTACCTCTTAGGGAACACCAAAAAATAAATTACCCAATTTTGTGGGATGGGCATCCTGCCCGTCCTTGATGATTAGCGGGCAATTCGTCCCGCACCACCAGAAATTTTTGGGTATTTTTTTAATTGGAAGTCTCTTGCCTCTTACCTCTTGCCTCTTGCCTCCTCCCCGACAACTTACGGCAATAGTTCGGGGAGAGTAGTTTCTAGTTTCAGACAATTAGCACCATTCACCTGTAATTGATACTCTACCTTATCCATCAACCGATTCATAATTAACCAACCATAACCACCTTCTTGCTTTTCTGTGGGATTGGGAGGAAAGTAAGTAGATAAATCAAAACCTTCACCATAATCCCAAATCTCTATAGATAAATCTCGGTCTTTCAGTTCTAACCGCAGTAAAATTGTTAATCCAGGCTTGTTTTTATGGGCATGACGCACAGCATTAGAATATCCTTCTGTTAAAACCAAGCGTAGGCGACCTGATTGTTTGATCCAATCAACAGATTCCCCTAGTTGTAATTGTAAACATCCGAATAACCATTGTTCTGCAATATTGATGAAACTTAGGTCACTGGGAACATGAAGTTCACTTTTCATAACCTATAAAACCTCTAAAGAGAGTATAGTTTGATCATCGTCTTGAACATCGTTATTGGTTTGAATAAAAGCTAATAAATTATCAAGATTAAGGGGTTGAGATTGCTTTTTTATAAGTTGCCATAGACCTTCTTGGTTAAGCATAGAACGATGAGTTGTTCTCGAACTGTCTAAGGTTTCCCAGACAGTTGCTTCCGTAATACCATCACTAGCCAGAAGTAATGTATCTCCAGAAGAAAGCATCAAACAGCCGGATTCAGCCTGCCATTTAGGTAGTATTCCCAAAGGAATACTGCGAACTTTCAGATAATGAGGGGAATCATTCAAAGTCGCGTGCTTTGACCAGACAAAAGGATAAATATGCCCAGAATTAGCATAGACTAGTTCTTTTGTAGTTGGGTGATAACGAGCTAAAACCATTGTGATAAAATAATTGCTGCTCATTAAGTCGTCTCTCAGGGCAGAATTCAGGTTCTGCATGATGACATTTGGCTCTACTGGAACTTCTTGACAGAGTTCCCTCCGCAGCAGTGAAATCGTACTAGCCATAAATAAAGCCGCCGGTACACCTTTACCAGAAACATCACCAACGGCTAACCACAAATCACCATTAGGATGAACAAACACTTCAAAAAAGTCACCTCCTACCTCTCGTGCTGGATAGCAACAAGCTTGGACTTTTACACCTGCCATTTCTGGTAAAGTTTGCCGCAATAGGTTATGTTGAATTTGGCGGGCTACTTCCAACTCTAAGTTAATTTGTCGTTGTTTTTCTTGCAAACTCTGATAGAGTTTTGCTTGGGAAAGGGCTAAGGCTGCTTGTTCCGCTACACCTGTAATCAGTTGAATATCTTCTTGATCCCAAATGTGATCACTTCCCAATTTACAAATAGCAATAATAGCTAGTAAATCCTGTTGATAAATGAGGGGAAAAATTAGATATTGATAAGGGATGTCTTTGTAGATATCGTCTTTTATTTCATAATGGTGAGTTTGGAAAACTTTGGCAATTAAATTACTGATATCTGGAAGTAAATCATAGATTTTAGATTGAGAATTTTGATAGCAAAATTGCCTTTCGGTTAGTAAATCATCTTCGACTGGTTTGACTAAACAATAATGAGCCGCGAATTTTTCTCCAATTGTAGTAACGATTTTTTGCAGCATATTTTCATAGTCTAAAGATTCTCTAATTGCTGTTGTTACAGCATTAAATAAAGATTCCCGTCGCAAGGCACGAGATAATTCTGCTAATCGTTTTTTAACTAAGCGATAGGTATCACTAGCTTGATTGACTAATGTTTGGAGTTCGCGGGGATTCCAAGGTTTTGTAATGTATTTAAATACTCGACCTGAGTTAATTGCATCTACTAAATCTTCTACATCTGTAAAACCTGTGAGCAAAATCCGAATTGTATCGGGAAACCGCTCCACTGTCAGACTTAATAGTTCGCTACCGTTCATTTCAGACATTCTTTGGTCGGAGATAATTACAGCCATTTCACCTTCTTTTTCTAAGATAGCTAAGGCTTCAGTGGCACTATTAGCTTTATAAACTTTAAAATCTTTCCAAAATGTGCGATAGAGGACATCTAAGTTATCTAGCTCGTCATCTACGACCATTAGCTTGAGCTTATCTAACTTTTTTCCAGCCATAAGGTGTCCTTAATTTTAATAACTAAGTAAGTAGGTGAACACAATAAAACCAAACTGTGTAAAGAAACGTAAAATCGCCCAAACCCTCTTGCCTCTTGCCTTGCCATAACGACAATTTTCAACGCCAACCTACTTAGGTGGACGTGAAATAACCAAAAGTGTGTACCGATATGTAAATTTACCTCAATGCGTTATTGTCGTTGAGTTTTAGCCATTTCAAAAAACGAAATATATTTTGATTTTCCTCCTTCCACCTACTTAACTAAGCCAGAACGCATAGCAATTACTACTGCTTGGGTACGGTCATTGGCACCTAGTTTGTTCATAATATTACAAACGTGGGTTTTTACAGTTCCACTTGCAATATAAAGTCTCTCGGCGATATCATTATTACTACAACCTTTGGTAATTAATTCTATCACTTCTAATTCTCTGTCTGAGAGAATACCGACTTTAATAAGTTGTTTATGATCATGGGATTTGAGAGAATCTTGTTTTTGCTTGGCCTTTTCTACAAGAATCCGGGCAATCACTGGATCAATCCAAGGATTTCCCTCAGCAGTTACCCGGATAGCATTCAGTAAGTCTTCAAGCTTAAGATCTTTTATACAGTAAGAGTCTGCACCGGCACTAAAGGCTGAAAGTACGGATTCTTCATGATAAGATGATGTTAAGATTAATACTTTTGTATTTAATAACTGTTGATGATTCCCTTTAATTTTCCTGGTTAATTCAATTCCATCTTGATCTGGTAAACCTATATCCACAATCGCCACATCTGGCTGTAGCTTTTTTAACATTATAAACCCATGACGAGCATTGTTAGCTTGTCCAACTAGTTCAATTTCGTCTGTTCGTTGTAATGCTGTGCAAATACCGAGGCGAGTGAGTTCATGATCTTCAATGATGACAGTGCGGATTTTACTCATTTTTCGTCACATATTTTGGTTTTTGCCGTCCACCCCTAGCCCTCCTCGTTCTTCGAGGGGGAATAAGAAGTTTTTGCATATATTCTGGTGTACACAGTTCATGATGGCTACTTAGATATTAAATAATATAACCCACATTCCGCATATTAACGCTGGGCTACTCGCAATAACAAAAACAAACCTGTGGCTAATCCAAATAGATTAGGCAACCAAGCACCAATTAAGGGTGAAAGAATACCAGCTTGTGCTAATGCTCCAGAGACGGATAGTAGCAAATAGTAACTAAAAATTACAATCACGCTAATACCAAAACTTGTGCCACGTCCAGTGCGCTGAGGGATACTACCCATAACTGAACCAACTAAGCCAAAAATAACGCAAATAAAGGGAAAGGCGATTTTTTGCTGGATTCGCACTTGCAGTTTGCGAATTTTTTGATTGTTCCCACCTAAACGTTCTATTTCTAATTGTTCTAAGGCTTGGGAGATATTCATTTCCCCGTAGTCTCGGCTATTTTCGGCTAAGGTTAAAGGTGTGCGAGGAAGTTGTAATTGCTGATGTTCAAATCGTAAAATATTCCGATATGAGCGATCTGTCGCTACTAAATAGATAGTCCCATTGTAAAAATCCCAAACTTGTTTTTGAGTGTTCCATTTAGCTGATTCGGAAACAACGATTTGATCAACTCCGCCTCGGGAACGATCTATAATTGTTAAACCGTTCATTTGCTTACCATCAAATTGGTCAGCATAAAATAAGCGAGAAAGGATCTTTTTTCGAGTACCATCTGCTTCTTTAAATTCTCGATATTCAGGATAGTAAATATTTTGTTGTTTAAAGGAAGGTTGGTCTGATTTGAGAGCTTGTGCTAGGGTGATAGTGGCTTTGTAATTTGCGGCGGGGGCAATTTGCTCATTAAATAAATAAGTGATGATAGTGACGGCAAAACTTAACACCACAGCCGTTAAAACCATGCGATAAACACTAACACCACACCCCCGCAAAGCGATTAATTCACTTTCGCTAGAAAGGCGACTATAGGTCATTAAAGTAGCTAACAAAGTGGACATGGGGAAAGAGTACACCATGACATAAGGTAGCTTTAAGAGGAAAATCTCTAGGGCGATATTGAGAGGTAGCCCGGATTCTACAACCTTTCGCAGTAATTCAAATAAACTATCAATTGCTAAAACTACAGAAGTAAATGCACCAACACCAAATAAAAATGGTGAAATTAATTGCATCGCTAAATAGCGATCCATGATAGAAAATGAAAATATTGAAATTAAATTGGAGAAGGGTTTAATCTGTTTAGATATCATGATTATGTTTCGTGAAATCTCTCTTAGAGATCCCGCAGGGTAGATGCAAAGGAACAAAGGCGCAAAGTTTAAACTGCAAAATTATCACCTAAATAATATTGTCGCACCAAGGGGTTATTATACAGTTCTTCAGAGTTGCCAAAAGCAAGAATTTGTCCTTCACGCATAATATAACCACGATCTGTTATGGCTAGGGTTTCGCGGACATTATGATCTGTGATTAAAATTCCCATACCGCGATCGCGCAATTGACTGACAATCTCCTGAATCTCAGATACAGCAATGGGATCAACTCCCGCAAAAGGTTCATCTAAAAACAGGAATTTGGGTCCTTCTTTCCCTGCTGCTAAAGCCCTCGCTAATTCTGTGCGTCGTCGTTCACCACCAGAAAGTTGAATCCCTTTACTATTAGCTACCTTTTCTAAGTGAAATTCTTGTAATAAGGTATGTAGTCTGTGTCTCCATTCTCTCCTGGGAACTTGAGTTTGTTCAAATACTAGGAGAATATTTTCTTTCACTGACAACTGACGAAATACACTTGCTTCTTGAGCTAAATAGCCAATACCTAATCTAGCCCTTGCGTGCATGGGGAAATTAGTAATATCTAAATTGTCTAACCACACTTTGCCATGATTCGGTTTTTCTAAACCTGTGGCAATATAAAATGTTGTCGTTTTCCCCGCACCATTAGGACCAAGCAAACCGACAACTTCCCCCTGGCTAACAGAAAGGCTAACACGATTTACAATTAATCGTTTACCGTAGGATTTGTGAATATTCTCTAAAACAATTTTCACTATGGGATTTTGTCTAGGTGTAGATGCTAATTAGAACGCTTTAAGGCTGGAGTTTTTGGGGCTGGTTTCGTAGTTTGTCTACTAGGATTAGAATCTTCTATCATATATATAGATTCTACCTGACGGTTAGATTGGGGTAAGGCGATGAATCTGCCTTCGTCAATTAAATAGGTGACTTTTTCGGCACGAATGCTATTGCTACCCTGTTGTAAAATGTAAACATTACCACTGAAGTCAATCCGTTTTTCTTTACTAAAGTATTGAGCTTGAGCAGATGTGGCTTGAATTTGCCGAGCCGGGTAGACCATTTGCACATTGCCACGAGCAGTAATTACTTGAGTTTTCGCGTCATATTCTTGGGTATCAGAGCGAATAGTCAGGGGACGATTTCCCCCAGATTGGGCTGTAGCTGGTAGCAATTGGCTGGGCAATCCTGCAACACCTACAAGGGAAATTGGCAGTGCCAGGGCTAATCCTAAGCGGCGTATCCGTGATTTTAGTAATTGATAAGGAGGTATCATAGAAGCTAGGGAATAGGGAACGGGGAATAGGAAAATAAAATATCAGTCCTATAGCCAAAACGGACGGTTTTTTTTAACTTTAGTTTCGCGTTGAAAATCTTTGATCACAACTGGCAAAATTTGTTAATTGTTACCGAATCTGATACACCAACAAAAGATTCATAAAATCCATCAGAAAAATCATCAAAATCCCACAAATCATAGTTTAGACAGGGAAATAATAGGTAAAAGCCTAACTTGATTTTGAGCCAATTCTCTATTTGCCATTGGTTGTAGACTTTCTTGTTGTAGTGTTTTTAACAAATCCACACTTTCAGTTAGTAATTCTTCCACATTAATACCGCCGTAGCTAGGTAGATAACGCCGAAGACGATTACTACCTTCGCCTAAAAGAATCATTGCCCCCCGTTGGTTATGATTACCCAGATGATATAGTCCTACAGCAATTTGGAGAATACCTTGATAAAAAGTTTTATCTGGTTCGATACTATCGATCCAGAGTGCTTCAAGAATGTCATGGCAAGCGTAGAACTGTCCAGCATTGAACTGTTCTACACCTTGCCAAAACTCTTCAGGCATGATTTCGCTCATCCCATGCTATCCCGAACTTCTTTAATACAATCGAGAGAAATTTCCTGTTTGTCCCCAGAAAATTCATTTTCAGGTGTGAGGAATAGCATACAGTGACATTCTTTGCGTTCGCGCATGGGTACGCAGGGACAGTTCCAAAAAGCGGCGTTAACTTCGGCTTCTTTATCTTCGTAGTGACGACAAGGACATAAGGGCGCACCGAGTTCGTCTTTATGCTTGGCTAGTCCTTCGATGACAACTGCGGTAACGGAAGGTTCAGAACAGAAGAATGTTCCCGTCCGTTTGGCGTATTGTTCGGAAAAATGCCGCATTGCTTCTAGGCTTTTATCGCTGGATTTTGAATTCACTTCTGATGTGACCATTGGTTGTGCTGTTTATAAATTTCCATGTTTCTTTGCATTGTACATCAGGCTCAGTGTGAGAAATCGTTTCAAAATAAGTTTCAAAATAAACTGAGGGCTTTTTGTAGTTGGGGTTGTAGTTCTTGTTCGTTTTGGACGATGATGCCAGGATATTCCCGATTAATGAGGTTTGGTGTGGCTGAATCTGGATTTTGCCACAGTAGCCAACGACTACCCGAAGGTAAGGAAGATGTGGTGAAAGAGTTTTGGGTTAGCCAAATGAGGGGGCGGTGATCTGGTGGTAAGCTGTTTTTTTCGGTGGGGTTGGTGGCTGCTAAGGTTTCGAGAACGGAGATATTACCTGTAGTTAAACCAGTGGCTGATGTCCATAGTTGCACTTGCAGTTTCTGCTTTTGGGCATAAAAATACAGGGAAGCAGCAGCAATCACGGCTTGTTCAAATAATTCTTGTTGCCATATAAAGGAACTATCTATGGCAATGATAATTTCTTGTCCCCCGGTAATTACTTCTAATTCTCGGACTCGTAATTCTCCATAGCGAGCGCTCGTCCGCCAATGAATCAACCGAGTAGGATCACCGATGCGATAGGGACGTAGCGATCGCACTAATCCCGTTGTTGCCATCTGTAAAGGTTTACCACGCGGATCTCCCCTTTGGCTATCATCTTGTCCGATTTCATCAATTAAGGGGCAGGTAGTCAAGGGTAAAACGGTGGGATAAACAGTCGCCCTAGCTTCACACTGACGAGGACGACGACAGGAAAATAAACCCCAGGGCGCACCTGTGACTAATTCTACTGTGTGCCAGCGGTAAATACCACGCTGTTGGGTAGGGTGATAATAGATGCACTGATAACTCTCTTGTGGTGGAATAGCTTCAATATTTTGCTGGACTGGTTGACCAAGAATAAATGGGAGAATGTCTCTAATTTGTAATAGACTAGAAAATCGTTTTTTCTGATTTTGAATTTCTATTTCAATTTTCAGTGCATCACCGGCGGTTACTGGTGCAATAGGACGACGCTTCACAATTATACCTGTGAGCGATCGCGGTGCAACAAAAGCCGACACCCCCAAAAGCGCAAAACTAACCCCACTAATCACATACAGCCAGCCAGCCATAGTATTAATCCCTGCACCCAAATAACACACAGAGATTCCCGCCAACACCCAACCGCCATAAGCAGGTGCAGCAGCCCAGGTTTCCAACCAATTGTTGATTTTTTTAGTAATTTTCATCTTTCTTGTTTAACTTAATTTGGGGGAACAGGGAACAGGCAAGAGGGAATAGGGAATAGGCAAGAGGCAAGAGGCAAGAGGCAAGGGGCAAGAGGGAATAAATTTAATAATGATTGAGAATTACATCTAAAAAGCCCCTGTCATTAATTGCCACGGACAACTGACCACGGACAACTGACCACTGACAACCAACAACTGACAATATGGTTTATCCCGTTATTTGGCACAATAATTCAGTCTCACTGATTGATCAAACTCGCTTACCTAATGAATATACAGTGGTGGAGATTCACCGCAGTGAAGATATGGCACAAGCCATTACAACCATGATTGTGAGGGGTGCGCCGGCGATTGGGGTGGCTGCGGCTTATGGAATGTATTTGGGGGCAAGGGAAATTGAAACCAGCCATCGCCAAGAGTTTTTAGCTAAACTGGAAACAGTAGCTAATTTGTTGCGTTCTACCCGTCCCACCGCGGTAAATTTGTTTTGGGCAATTGGCAGAATGATGCAAACGGCTTATGAAACCATGGGAACAGTCGCCGAAATTAAACAAGCCCTTTTAGAAACTGCCCAAAAGATCAATGCCGAAGATTTGCAAACCTGTCAAGCGATCGGTGATCATGGTTTGGCGGCATTACCGCAAACCCCAGAAAAACTAATTATACTCACTCACTGCAACGCTGGGGCTTTAGCTACCGCTGGTTATGGTACAGCATTAGGTGTAGTCCGTTCTGCGTGGAAAGAAGGACGTTTAGCCAGAGTATATGCAGACGAAACTCGTCCCCGGTTACAAGGTGCAAAACTCACCACTTGGGAATGTGTCCAAGAAGGGATTCCGGTGACAGTAATTACCGATAATATGGCTGCCCACTGCATGAAACAAGGTTTAATTGATGCTGTAGTTGTGGGTGCTGATAGAATAGCTGCTAATGGCGATGCTGCTAATAAAATCGGAACTTATAGTTTAGCTATTGTGGCAAAAGCTCATAATATTCCTTTCTTTGTAGCTGCACCTTTATCTACAGTAGATTTTGAGTTAATTGATGGTAGTCAAATCCCTATTGAAGAACGTCACCCAGCAGAAATTTATCAAATTGGTGAAACTATCCTTACTCCTCCAGGTGTGGAATTTTATAACCCGGCTTTTGATGTCACACCTGCGGATTTAATTACCGCCATTATTACGGAAAATGGGGCTTTTCTGCCAGGGGATTTATTAAAGGCTCAGAAGATGCTTTAATTTTGACGGTGACGAGGGTTTAGCAATGCTAAACCCCTTGTTTGTCTACTGTCAGCCCGTTTTTGAGGCGAATACAGAGGCTTATCCTGGTTTTGGAGATTTTGGGGTCATCTAGAACAAATAAACTGCCCATATCGTTACGCAGGGGCTTGATAAAGCGATCGCTCCTTACTGTGGTGTTGCTAATTTATCATTGATCATGGCTACTCTTACCAAAAGCGATCACATGAACTTTTACAAAATGATTTTGTTTTATCTCGTGTAGAGGCGCAGAAAGGACAAAAAATATAAATTTTACGGTTTATTGTTCATGAAATGCTAAATTAATGTCATGAATTTTCAATCTATTTTTCACGCTCTGAAACTATTTTCTATAATATAGATGTACTAAAATAATGTTTTTCAAGGGTAACTATGACTATCCAGTTTCCGTTTCACCTAGAAAAAGCTATAGAAGCAGCAGCTATACTTTTAAAGCTGCATGGTAAGCCTATGAAGTATTTAGCTTTATTAAAAATGCTCTATATAGCTGACCGTATTGCATTACAACGCATTGAGCAGCCAATTACAGGTGATCATTATGTGTCAATGAAATATGGTCCCGTCCTTAGTGGTGTTTATGATCTAATTAAGGGTCAACCTGTTGATGATGCTTTACCTCTCTGGTCTGAGTATATTTCTCCTGGTTATACACATTTTGTTGAGTTGATAAAAGACCCAAGAAATGATCAACTATGTGAAGAAGAGGAGGAGATTCTTCAAGAAGTGTATAAAAACTTTGGACATCTTAACCCTTTTCATGTTGCTGAATGGACTCATGATTTACCAGAATGGAAAGGTTCTCATCATTATTCTATTCCCATTTCAGTAGAAGAAATCCTGAGACAAGTTGGTAAAAGTGAGGAAGAAATAGGAAAAATTTCTCAAAATTTACAAAGTGCAAAGGGAGACGAAGAAAATTCTCAATTCACTTTTTATGAAAATATTCATGAATTCAAACAACAGTTTATTAGTCGTCGTGACTTAATGAAGTTACCACTAGAAGAAAGACGAAAAGTTTTAGCGGCACAATCTGATTTAATGTTACAACATTACCAACAAGATCAAGAATGGAAAGAATTACAAACAGGAGATTTCATTGATTACTAATTCTTCTAGTCCTAAACGGGGTGATATCTGGATGACTGATCTGAATCCAACAGTGGGAGCAGAAATTTACAAAAAAAGACCTACTTTAATTATCAGTTCTGATAGTGTTGGTAAGTTACCGATTAAATTAGTTGTACCAATTACAGATTGGAAGGACGAGTTTGCTGGAAATATTTGGCACGTTAAGATTGAAGCCAATAGCCAGAATGGTTTGTCAAAAGATTCGGCTGTAGATACTTTACAATTGCGCGGCGTAGATAAACAAAGATTAATGTATAAAATGGGAGAATGTTCGAGTGAAATAATGGAAGAAATTGCTGCGGCTATTGCGGCTGTAGTTGAATATGATAAATAGAAAGTTGATGAGGCTAGTCTGTTATTTCTAGCAATATAAAACAGCACTGAAAACTTTCTTGAGAATCATTTGAATTAAGCATATTAAGTTTAATTAGAAATTTTATTGAGTCTATCATAGACTTCTTTTACAAACCAATACACTACTTCTTTTATTTTAGTATAATCCTTAGAATTGTATAATTTTTTAGCAGAATCTTTCAATGTATGTATTTGTAAAGGGAGATTTGAACTACCATGAGCATCTAAATTTCTTAAATTATGAATATTTTTAATTAAGTAGAATTTTTCCCTAAGATGTAAACTATTCATAAAATTTGGTTTCAAAATTTCAAAAAATATCTCTACAGAGGTGTTAAAATTACGCCTACGAATTTCTTCGATATATTCCCAAGATATATATTTATCATCTATAGGTTTAAAATGTTTTGATTCTATATTACTATTATTTAGGTTTAGGCAAATTTCTGTAATTTCCCATCCCTTGTTACTATAAAAAGTTTTTACTCGCTGATAAGCTTCTAAAAAGGTTTTATTATTTTCACCAAGAAATTTATATTCTACGTCAAAAATAACTTCTATGGCAGATTCTAAAGTTTTATTAGCAGAGAAACAAAACTTTTCAATATTTTCTTTATGTCTGCACTCTGCCATATCCTTATTATGTTTTTCTAAATCTTCTAAAAATGATGGATATTTATCAGGATCAATATATGAATAATTAATATAATATTCACGTGGTATTTCTTTTTTAGGTTCTTCTAAACTGTCTTGATGATTGTTTTCTAAATTAGTCTCAAGTATTTTATTACTTAAAGATGGTTGACTGGATAAATTAGTAATTTGCTTAGATATTTGCTCAAAATTAATACATAAATTTTCAGTTAATGAATTAAACTGTTGACTAATATCGTTAGATAATTTATCAATACTGATTTTTAGTTCTTGAACTTCTTGTTTTAAATCTTGTTCCATATCACATTTAGTCATTTTTAGTCATTGTATATTTCAAATTTTAATTAAACTGATTTAATTAATTGCTGATAAATATTAAAATATTTTTGATATACAGGGTCATTTTTACCCTTAACCATACCAATAAACTCTATCTTTCCTCGAATAACTTTCTTAAATTTTAGTTGGTCTTTTTTGCCCTCAACTATACCTAAAAATTCTATTTTTTCTCGAATAACTGGCTTAAACTCTAGTTTTTCATTGTTTACTAATCTACTTTTAGATTCATATTTTATTGAATACTCTTTTGCAGCAGCTTCGAGTCCAAACTTAGACCAAGCGTGAAGCATAGCACGAATCTGACGAACATAGTTACGGTCAACATTAGGAAAAACATTAGTTGTTAAACCCGTAACTTCTTGATGATTTCCCCTCGTTTGTAATCTAATTTTCTTATCATTCAATTCAAATCCATTGTCTTTAATAATCTTTAATAGAGTATTGCCAATAGTTAATTTTTCTTGATCTTCTTGATTAACTATATATGCCAAATCTTTAGGAAATTTAGGCAAGCTTGTTGAAAAAGTAATATCATCTGCATATCTTGTATAAGTAGCTTTACACTCTTTAGCTAACCTTTGCAATTGACCATCCATCTTGGCACAAATCATATTAGTAATAATTGGCGAAGTTGGTGCGCCTTGAGGTAGGAGATTATTATAACAACAAATTTGTGCTAGAACTGTTGCCACATCTGGATGTAAACCATAAGGGGTAGCCATGAACATACCCCTGACTCGACCAAAATTAACCGAAGGGAAAAAATCTTTTAAATCAATATTGAGAACATAGCGTTTTTTTACATGATTTTGAGCATTAGTTACAACATTTTTACTGCTTACGAAACCATGTACTGATGGCTTTGTTTGGTATACAGCTTGTAAAACTTGATTAAGTTTCCTTTGAATAATTTTAAGTGCTGTTATTGGGGTTGATATTTGACGAGTACCACCAGATTTTTTAGGAATATCAAATGTTTTATAACGCTTTTCAGACTGAACAAGATATATATGATAAATCAGTTCAGAATAAGAAATTCCTAAAAGATCCGCTATATCCGTTGGTTTTTTGAGAGAGTAAAATTTCTCTCTTAAAGCTTCGGGAGCTTCTGTTAAAAATAGCTTGGAGTTTTTTTGCACTTTGTCTTGAATAGATAGTTAAAAAAATATCACTTGCAGGTGTATTCTCCCTTAATCGTATAAGAAAAAAGAATCAAACACTAGGTTAAAGCTAACCGTTCAATACACCGTCGCAGGATCAACAACGGAAATCAATACTTATTCCTGCAAGTGATTTATATAACTAGCATTTTAAACTGCCTTGAATGGGCGATTTAAAACAGCCTAAGTTTATTATACAGGTAAACAGAGGTTATTTAGCTTAAATTACATAATTATTGTGTTTTTTCTAAAATTATTATATGATCTGTCGTTACCAAAGAAAGAGCGTTTCAAACGCAGCACCAGAGGAAATTAAATTTTAATCCAACACTCCTTGACACAAAATACCTAAAATCTTATTTAACTCCTTAATATAATAATTATTCAAATCAATAAATATATCAGTCCCTTCCAACTTCAAGAACTTCCATATATCTCCTGTTGTCACAGCCCCATAAATAGTTTTAATTTCATTACCTTCCTGTTCATTAAACAATTGTGCTGCTAACATTGCTGCTGCACATTGACCCAAACCACCTTTAATATTTTCATTTTTAGCTTCTACAATAATTAGTACAGGAGCATTAATTGTTAACTGTTCCCTAGAACGACTGATAACAAAATCACAATAACCATTTAAACCTCTCTCAACATCAACATTAAAATCCGTACCAGAAAATAAACTAATTTGATAATTAGCTTTACGTCTAACTTCTAATAAAATTGGCGTAATAATCATTTCTGAGCGTGCTTTCTCCGTATTTATTGCTAACGCGAGTTCCCTAGTTTCTTCTAAAGTGCTGGTTAACTTTTCACTGATTTCTATAGGTTCTACAGCAGCAAATAAATCAGCTTCTTCATCAATTGTAATGTTAAAATTTTTCTTAAACTTAGTTAAGCTAAAATCACTATAAGCCATTGCTCTTACCTTATTATTTTCAACAGGTTATCTAAAATTTAATATCTCTTCATACTAAACACGGGTGAGATTTAAACTTTTGCCAAATGACAAATAACCCAGATGTGTAGGGGTAAAGCAAGAGCTTCATAGGTGTCAACTTAGGCTACAGATGGCTTATTTGTTGGCTTCCACACCCACCCAGAAATGATAGCGCAGCGTGGCGTAAGCCATATTTCTGGGCTAATAAGTAAAATTTACTTTAGTAAACTGGGGATTTTTAGTCATCTTCAGATGACTTTTGCTATTAGACTGGGAATTCATTCCCAGGCGGGCTATGGGTTTTACGTTAAGTTGACACCTATGAAGCTCTTGCTTTACCCCTACGTTTAGAATCAAACAATCAAGCCGTTTTGAGTATAATTATAGCAGTATACTTTTCAGGAATAGCTGTATCTTGACCCTTAGTCTCAATATCTCTGACCCAGCTTTGACTCATACCTACAGCATTAGCAAAGATGTGAGAGGTTGTTAAGTTGGGTTTCACTTCGTTCTACCCAACCTACGAAAATGGGTTAATTAATACACATCTCCGAGAATTAAATGTGCGTCGTTTAAAACCCTTGTAGAGACGTTCCATGGAACGTCTCTACAGTCTTTACCGGAGAAGTCTAATGGGGAATTTAGCTAATAATTCCTCACGGGACAACTGAGATAAGTTGAGTAATAAATCAGTTCTTTCTGTGAGAGAAAGTTCCATAATAGGAGTAACAATAGCAGATAATTCCTCATCTAAATTACCAAACCGTGCTGTTAGTAAACTTCCTACTATTAACCGCAGTCCTTCTTGTAGTCCTTCTTGTCTACCCGTTTGTAGTCCCGTTTGTATTCCTTCTTCTCGCCATTCCTCGCGTTGTTTGAGATATGCTGGTGATAAAGTCATAATCAACTCCCTATCTTCATCGTTGATATTAGTGTTAATCTCTATATTTTTACGCCAAGATGCTAAAATTTCCAGTAGATAATTACGCTGGTTTTCTGTGGAAACTGTGATTAGTTCTTGTACTGCTTGTTTTTGGGTTTCCCCATTACCTAACACCCTTAACCATAGTGTATCCTGATTTTTGGGTAATTGGTTAATTGCTACAATTGCGGTTTTCTGCGATTCTCCTAGAAAATAAACTCCTGTTTCCCAATCATCTTTGAGTGTAGCTCTAAATCCATCTAATTTATTTTTTGAGCAAGTTGGTGTTAAAATCCATAAAACAGGGAACTCGTTTTCCATGAGCCGACGATCTTCTCTTTTTGCTTGTCGAAACAATTCTTCATGAAGGCTGTATAATTTTGACATACAACTTCTAATTGTCATTTCATTGGGAGGATTACGAAAAGGTTCAAATAGACAGCTTGTAACTGCCATTTTTGCTAATAATCCTAAATCGGAAGTTACAGGTTTTGATTGATTGGGAACAAACCAAATATCTATTTCTCTAACTTCGCTTTTTACATCTTTACCAATATCTACTTGACCTAAAGGTTTTAATAATTCCTCTAGATATTCTTTCGCAAATTGGTCATGGGCTTCTCTCGTCATACAAAATCCATAATTAATAATAGTGTTTTCATGATGTCTGAATATACTTTAGTTCTAAGAATACCACAAGCAGGAAATAAAGAAATTAGCTATTCTATTAATTTGAGTTTACCTGTGGAAGCAGAACTTTATGAAGATGTTTTTAGTGTGGCTGTAGAAAAATATGGTTTAACAGAAGCAGATGCTGAAAGATTAGCATAACAAGCTCAAGGAATGCCTTTGCAAGCGGTAATTCAAACTGCTAAATTATCAACATCTCGGAATTTATGGACAGATCCAGAATCTGCGGGACAATTATTATTAGAAGCGAAAAAACTGGAACTTAGAAAAACTGGAGTTTTAGAATATTATGCCACCTCTGGTCAAGGTTTGAGGGATGTGGGAGGATTAACTAAAGTTAAAGAATGGATATGTAGCCGTGAGTGTTGGTTTGCTCAAGATGGACAACCAGAATTACGTCCTCGTGCTATTTTACTAGAAGGTTTCCCTGGTTGTGGAAAAACTTTTATTGCTGTCTATTTTTGTTTGTAATTTTGTCTAAATCTCCAAATCTTTAATTATCAATTTTTGATTCCTATCCATTGGGTAACAGGGGACATTGCTTTCCAACCCAGAAATTTACCAATCGGTTCTGCCCGTTGAATAGCAATGCGGGTAAAGTTTCCGCCCACTTTTTCATACCATTGATATAATCTTTGTTCACCTTCTAAAGTAACAACATTAACTACCATTCTGCCCCCAGGCACTAACACATTCCAGCAATTTTCTAATATTTCTGGTGCTGTGACACCACCACCGATAAAAATAGCGTTTGGTGTGGGTAAATTTGGGATAACTTCTAAAGCTTTACCTGCCATAATTTGTAAATTTGGCGTTCCCAAAGCAGTCGCATTATCAGCTATATAATTTAGTCTAGTGGAATTTTGTTCAATAGCGATCGCTCGACATCTTCTATCACTTCGCAGCCATTCTATAGAAATAGAACCACAACCAGCCCCCACATCCCACAGCAACTCGCCCGGTAAAGGTGCTAAACTTGATAATGTCACCGCCCGGACTTCCCTTTTCGTCAATTGTCCATCATGATGAAAAGCATCATCAGGTAAACCGGGAAATCTCGATAAACCAACTATTCCCCTATCAGCAACACATTCCACCGCAATAGTATTTAAAGAAGCGATATTTCCTTCTTGCCAATTAGCAGCGATATCTGTTATAATGTCCTCATTAACATTGCCCATTTTTTCTAAAACGGTAATTTGACTATTACCATAACCGCGACTTATCAAAATTTCCGCCACAATAGCTGGAGTATGTTTTCCCTCACTCAGAATTAATAATTTTGCACCGGGATAAATGTAAGATTGCAGTAAAGAAACCGGACGACCACATAAACTTAAAGTTTCCACCTCCGTTAATGACCATCCTAGTCGAGAACAAGCCAGACTAAAAGCCGAAGGTGCAGGAATAATTGTAATTTCAGAAATAGGAATATCTTTAAGAATAGTTGCACCCACACCATAACATAGAGGGTCGCCACTAGCTAAAATACAAACTGCTTCACCACGACGACTGATAATTTCAGTTATGGAAATTGGAAAAGGTGATTTCCAGGGAATTTTTTGGCTGTTGTCGTCAGCGGGTAACATGGAAAGATGACGTTCTCCACCAAAGATAATTTTAGCTTTGTCTAAGCAAGAAAGAGCTATGGGACTTAACCCTGCTACACCATCCTCACCGATACCGATAATTGATAACCATTTTTTCATCTAAACCTCCAGGAGACCCCCACCAAAACTGTACTCAGTTTGGTGATGGGAGGAATGGAGGGTTAACTGTGAAACGTCCCTTGAGTAATTTTGTGCGCCAGCACAAACAACGAAAGGGACACTTGAGGAATTAACAAATCTTTGATTTTCCATATTCGTAACTGTCTTTGTGAATTGATTTACTGGATTAATTAGGAAAGAGTGGTCTTTTTTCAGTGTCTAAAACAAATACTTTGGACATAATATTTTGCTCCGAAGAGCCTCCCATTTCTGGGGTCATGTTAGCTTTGACAATGTTAGAGGTCGGTAACTATCTTAAAAGCACTGGTTTAACCCTTAAGCCTGTTTAACTTTGAAGTTCTAGAGCAGGGAACTAGCTACGCATCCCCTGGTAGGTCTTTAACTCTTACCTCTAACGTAGTTCAGTTAAGAACTGAGTCTGGTCAACTAGGCTTTTACAAGCCCTCACTTACCCGAAGGAAAGTGATGGGTGGTTGACAATTCGTGAGGTTGTTTCTTTTGCTGGAATATCGCTTTTATTACCTTACCGTGAGGGGATGTGAAGTTGGTGCTTTGAGTTGGATAAGAGTTTTTTCTCGCAGAGACGCTAAGACGCAAACAGGAGGGCGGAAGGACTTTTGATGGCTAAGTAAGAGGGTGTTTGAAAAGTCATGATTGCTGTATCAAATATTTTACCCCTCCCTAACCCTCCCCTTATAAAGGGGAGGGAACTAGTAGTTCGTCAAATTTATTTTGACGGGTAATGATCGGAAAAAACTTCTGTTCTTCCCTCCCCTACCCCCCCTAACCTCCCCTACCCCCCTAACCTCCCCTACCCCCCTACATCCCCTACCCCCCTACATCCCCTACCCCCCTACATCCCCTACCCCCCTACATCCCCTACCCCCCCTACATCCGTCATTTTCGGGTTGACAGACTACTAGATTTTTATTGTTACCCCCCTTTACAAAGGGAAAGGGGGTAAAAGGTGTCAGGTATATTTCTAGTTCTTGAAAATCTAACACTTTCATATCTGGGAGCTTGAGAATTTGATCTACAGAAAATGGACAAGGTATTGAATAAATTACCTATTATTGCAAAGTTATTTTATTTTTGGTTACTACTCCGAATTATCCAATAACTAATGGATAGGGCAAGAATCGCAATCCCCAAACCAATAATTTCTATACCTTCAGTTACTTTTAAATCAAGAATAATAATTTTTCTAGCAATAGCAATTAAAGAAGTGACAATAACTAATTCAACTTGTAAAACGTGCTTTTTGAGGTAGCCAGTAATATTTTCTAGTATTTCTAAAGCAATTAAAACATTAAGAAATAAACCGAAAGTTTGAAACAATGTCTTGCTAAAACTACCTTCTTTTGGAGAAAGTATTTCCTGAAAAATAAATATTGCTAAATCACCAAGGGTGGCAAAAATTACTATTATCATAAAGAGAGATAGTAATTTGGCAACTATTACCTCGACAATTTCGATCAAGTACATGAAACTTTTGTCACTGGTAACTTCTAGAAACCTTTTAATTAATTTTCTCATTTGATGCCCCTTGATTAAAATTAAGTTGGAAATTATGAATATAAAACAAAAATCCTGTAGATAAATCTCAAGGATAAAAAAGCATAATATATTTTCTACTTTCACAAACTTGTCAGTTCCAGAAAGTGCTTTTAAAAGTAATAAACCATTACTTAGATTTTAAGATTAATCATGATCATTCTTGTACAATTTAGGCATCTAAAAATACAATCATAACCATTGATAATTGACAATAGATGAAGTAGTAAATTCCCAATTCGGGAATATAGTTAAAAGCTTACCATTGGGAAGACTGAAATTGATAATTTTTAACAGTAGATTCTACAGGGATTGGTACTAATTGCACAGCACAGGCTTTTAATTCTGGTTGCAGGGAAACAGGACAGGCTTCTGAATGAGTAAGAGTGTTAGCTTCTGCATCATCTGCCCATAGCTTACCCCAGTGCATAGGAACAAAGACAGTACCGGGAGAAATAGCTTTTGTGACTTTAGCAGGAAACTTAGTTTTACCACGACGCGATCGCACTTCTAACCACTGATTATCAACAATACCTAAAGCAGCAGCATCACGGGGATGAATCTCGATAAATGGTTGCGGGTGCAGTTTGCGAATTTTCTCAATTCTGCCGGTGCGTGTTTGTGTATGCCAATGACCATACAATCTACCAGTAGTTAATATAAAAGGATAATTATCATCAGGTGGTTCAGCAAGTCCTCTTGAATAATATGCACCAAACTGGGCGCGTCCATCATTTGTGTGAAAGCGTAAATTAGTATATAGACGCTTAATTTCTGAATTACTACCTTGTGGATAAGGCCAATGAGTTGGACCTTGTGCGGCTAAAAACCCATGACTTAAACCCGACATATCACAAGGACGCTGACGAGTTAATTGAACAAATTCAGCATAAACTTCCGCAGAATTATTAAAAGTAAACTTATCAGTAAAACCTAATCTTTTTCCTACTTCCGCGAAGATTTCCCAATCAGGTTTTGCTTCTCTTGGTGGTTCCCGAAAAGCCGAACATAGAGTTACCCTTCTTTCCGAATTAGTCATAATCCCAGTTTTTTCACCCCACTGCGCCGCAGGTAATAAAACATGAGCATAAGCTGATGTTTCTGTTGGGTAATAAGCATCTTGATAAATAGTAAAAGGAGATTTTAATAACGCCTTTTTCGTTCTTTCCAAATCTGGCATACTCACAGCCGGATTAGTCGCAGCAATCCATAATAAACCTACATTTCCAGTTTCCAAACCAGTGATCATTTCCCAAGCAGTTAAACCAGGAACAGGGGAAATTTGTCCTTTTTCTAAACCCCAAAAATTCTCAACTTCCGCCCGATGTTGGGCATTTTTTACCAACCGATAACCCGGTAGCAAATGGGATAAACCTCCCGCTTCTCTGCCACCCATAGCATTAGGTTGACCAGTCAAAGAAAAAGGACCTGCACCAGGTTTACCGATTTGTCCCGTCATTAAATGTAAATTAATAATAGTTCTAACTTTAGCCGTACCTTCAGAAGATTGATTAACACCCATTGACCATAAAGAAAGTACAGATTTAGATTTTCCCCAATATTTAGCAGCCGTTTCTAAATCTTCAATACTAATACCACAACGACTCGCCACTACCTCCGGCGAATAATGCCGAATTACCTCAGCATAAGCCGGAAAATTGCTAGTACAATCATCAATAAAAGCTAGATCAACATAATTCCATTTCATTAATAAATAGGCAATACCATTTAACAAATCAATATCTGTACCTGGACGAATAGCTAAATGTAAATCTGCTGCTTCGGCTGTTGGGGTACGCCGAGGGTCAACCACAACCATTTTAACATGGCGATTTTTTTTATGATATTTTGCTAACCGATTAAAAATAATGGGATGACATTCCGCCGTATTTGTACCAATTAAAAAAGCACAATCAGTTAATTCTAAATCATCGTAACAGCAAGGAGGCCCATCAGCACCAAAACTTTGAATGTACCCAGATACCGCACTAGACATACACAACCGGGAATTAGCATCGAAATTATTAGTTCCTAAACAACCTTTGAGTAACTTTTGAGCAATATAATAATCTTCAGTTTGAAATTGTCCAGAACCATACATACAGATAGAATCTGTGGCTTGATTCAAGCGCAATGTTTGAATCCGTTGGGTAATAATATCAAAGGCTTCATTCCAACTCACACGCCGAAATTCTGCATCTAACGAATCGCGTACCATTGGATGATGCAATCTACTTTTATCCAAAGATTCAGCAATAGTTGCACCTTTAACACATACCATTCCTTGACTAGAAGGATGAGATTTATCACCCCTAACTCGCCAAATAGGAATTCCTTCACTATCTCGATTTGTGGCTTTTCCATATTGGGCTGGTGCAGAAACTTCTAAACCGCAACCAACACCGCAATAAGGACAAAGTGTTTTTGTGAATTCATTCATGATATTTATGGGATTTCACACTATTGTGCAAAATTTTTTATGAGAAACGAACCGCAGAGGACTCAGAGATAATTTCATAAGAGGAGAAATATTTTTAATTTCTGGTTTTTTGTATTCTTGCCTTTGCGTGAGATATTTATTTTTCTGCTATTAAAATCGGTTGAGGATTAATTATTTCGGCTTCATTTTCTTTATCAGATACAAATGGTTCTTTGGGGACTTTTCCCAATTACGTATTATGCCAATTACTCATCAACATGAGCGCAGCGACGATAGAGGAAGTCTAAGGTATAGTTTCGTAGGTTGTAATATTCTGGATTTTCCATAATTCGGCGACGGTTACGAGGACGAGAAAAGGGTATTTCTAATATTTCGCCAATATTTGCTGCTGGTCCATTTGTCATCATCACTAATTTATCTGCGAGGAAAAGTGCTTCATCAATATCATGGGTGATCATCAAAACTGTGATTTGATGTTCTGACCAAATTTGCAGGAGTTCTTCTTGTAATTCTTCTTTTGTGATGGCATCTAAAGCACCGAATGGTTCATCTAAAATCAGGAGTTGGGGACGGATGGCTAAGGCACGGGCTATAGCTACTCTTTGTTTCATTCCTCCAGATATTTGACTGGGTTTCTTTTGGGCTGCTTCTGTTAGTCCTACCATTGCTAAATGTTCTCTGACTATTGCCCGTTTTTCCGATTTGCTTTTGTGAGGAAATACGGAATCAACACCTAAATAAACATTATCAAAAACATTTAACCAAGGTAGTAAACAATAGTTTTGAAATACCATCATTCGGTCTGGACCGGGTTCAGTTATGGGTTGACCTTGTAACCACACGACCCCGTTGGTAGGTTTATTAAATCCAGAAACCATGTTGAGCAGTGTTGATTTTCCACAGCCGGAATGGCCAATTAAACAAATAAATTCACCTTCACTAACTTTGAGATTAATGTCATCTAGGACGGTGTATGATCCTTTATCAGTGGGGTAAATTTTGTTGACACCATCAATTACTAAGAAGTCTTCCTTTTTCTGGGTTTGTAACTGTTGAGTTTTGTTATTATAGTTTACTGTTGTCATGATATTTTTGGTAATAGGGAATGGATAATTGGTAATAACAATTGAGAATTGACAACTGATACCATTTCTTTATGAGGCTACGCTTAATTTTGTAACCTTATCTTTTTCTTCTCTGTGTCCTCTGCGCCTCTGCGGTTCGTTCCTTTTTAAATTTGGCGCATCTTTATACAGAATTGGTATGACTAGATAAATACTTCTTCTACTCGAAGCTGGCGTTTAATTTCCAAACTTTTTAGATATTCTATTGGTTCAGAAGGATTAAAGACTTTGCCATCAAATAATTGAATTATTTCTTCCCTGCCAATATCTAAAATGCCTCTTTCTCGTGCGGCTGCACCAAATATATCTGGACGGCAAACTCTGTCAATGACTTCTACCCAGTTTTTAGGGAAAGCTACTACACCCCAACGGGCTAATTGAGTTAAAATCCATAGCATTTCATGACGATCCGGATAGTTGGCTTTGTTGAAATAAAACTGATGGGAAGTTTGGGGTTGGTTGTGATTACCATGCTTGTAATTGTCTATTAAACCTGGAGGAAGATGAAGGGAATTACTGCCAAGATAGTCAGGTTGAGAAATTAATTTGAGAACTTCTTCCCGGTTGCGAATATCGTCGCAATATTCACAAGCTGCTAATAGGGCTTTGACTAATGCTAGATGTGTTTGGGGATTTTCCAGCGCCCAATTTTCTCTTACTCCTAATACTTTGTCTGGATGTCCATGCCAAAGTTCTGAGGTGATAGCAATAATAAAACCCAAATTCTGATCAACTGCGTGAGAGTTCCAAGGTTCACCGACACAGTAACCATCAATTTTTGCTTCTTGGAGGGCAGTTACCATCTCTTGTGGTGGAATTACCATCAAACTAACATCTACATCAGGTTTAATTCCACTTGCTGCTAACCAATAGCGCAATAATAGGTTTTGCATGGATGCGGGATGGACAATTCCCAAAGTATGGGTTTTGTCTAAGTCAGCCTTAATAATGGCTTGAAAGTCTGTTAAGTTTTTTACTCCACTGTTGAATAATTCTTGGCTGAAAGTAATGGCGCTACCGTTGCGAGAAAGGGTCATGGCTGTTACCATTGACACCGGATTTTTACCTCCTGCACCTAATGTCAGGGCTAGGGGCATACCTGCAACCATCTGGGCGGCATCAAGTCTACCAGTTACTACACCTTTCCCTATGTCTTTCCAGCTAGTTTCGCTGTTTAGGTTGACTTCTAAACCATATTTGGCAAAGAAACCTTTTTCTTTTGCAATTATTAAGGGTGCAGCTTGAGTCAGGGGAATATAGCCAATTTCCAAATGAACTTTTTCTAAGTTGTTGTTAGAAATAATAGCAGGTGCAGTAGGTTGTTTCTGGCGTTTTTTTGCTTTTTTTTGTTGATTGAGAAAGTAAATTATTTCGTTCCGTAAGTTATAGTAAAAAGGATTGTTAACTACTTCTAAACGGTGACGGGGACGGGGAATAGGTACTTCGATAATTTGGCCAATGTGTGCTTCTGGTCCATTGGTCAACATCACAATGCGATCGCTTAATAATAAAGCTTCATCTACATCATGGGTCACCATCACACAGGTAATTCTGTGTTGATTACATATTGTCATTAATTGTGCTTGTAAATTGCCCCTTGTCAATGCATCCAAAGCACCAAAAGGTTCATCTAACAATAATAACTTGGGACGGGTAGCTAAGGCACGAGCGATCGCAACTCGCTGTTTCATTCCCCCGGATAATTCACTAGGACGCTTATTAGTTGCCCGTCGTAAACCCACCATATCAATATGTTCTTCTATTATTCCCCGACGTTCTCCTTTAGGTAGATTTTGATGGACTTCATCTACAGCCAAGGCGATGTTTTCCCTTACAGTTAGCCAAGGAAGTAAGGAGTAATTTTGAAAAACCACCATTCTATCAGGACCTGGTTCTCTCACTTCCCGACCTGCCAAAGTTACACCACCAATACTAGCTTGATCTAAGCCAGCAATAATATTTAGTAAGGTGGATTTACCACAACCAGAATGTCCAATTAAAGAAACAAATTCACCTTCAGAAATTTTTAATTCAATATTTTTTAAAGCAATATATTTACCACCATTGGGGAGGTCAAATATTCGGTCTACATGGTCAATCTCTAAAAAAGTATTCATGATGAATGGTAATGGATAATTGGCAATCTCAGAAATTACGACGAACTAAGAATTATTTTTGTTCTGTTGTGACAACTTTATTAGCAACAAAAGCCACCATTCTATCTAAAACTAATCCCACTAAACCGACATATACCAAGGCGATAATAATCTCGCTCATATTAGTTTCGGTAGTTGTGTTATAGGCATCCCAAATAAACGAACCAATACCCACACCACCAACTAACATTTCCGCCGCGACAATTGCCAACCAAGATAAACCTATGCCAATCCTTAACCCGGTAAAAATATAAGGAACAGTTGCCGGAAACACAATCTTCAAGAAATAACTGCTCTTCTGCAAACGCAAAACACGAGCGACATTTACATAATCTTGAGGAATATTCTGCACGCCCACAGTTGTATTAATCACAATCGGCCAAATCGAAGTAATAAAAATCACGAAAATTGCCGAAGGATTAGCTTGTTGGAAAGCCGCTAAAGAAATTGGTAACCAAGCTAAGGGAGGGATAGTTCTTAATACCTGAAAAATCGGATCTACAGCATTATAAAGAAAAGTATTAGAACCAATTAATATTCCTAAAACAACCCCGACAACTGCTGCTAGAGAAAAACCTAAAGCAACCCGTCCTAAACTTGTCAATATTTGCCAGCCTAAACCCTTATCACTGTCACCATTATCGAAAAAAGGATGGATAACAAAAGGGTCCCAAGTTTCCCGAATTGTTTCTATCGGTCCAGGTAATTGAAAACTAGGAATTAAACAAAGTAGTTCCCACAACATCAGAAAAATAAATAATCCAAACAGCGGCGGTATAACCTTGTTAATCAAAAACTTATTAATTACCTTCTGCTGTTTACTACTAACCCTACGACTTCCAACAATAGCAGCCATTTATTTCTCCTCAGTAAGAATCTCTTTTCCTTCTCTTCTTTGCACCTGGAGCGTCTTTGCGTGAGCCTCAAAAATCTAATTAATTTACTAAATTTTCTTGGGTTACACTTTTGCTCAACCCAAATTTAAATCACACCTTCTTAATTTGCAAACTCTTTAAATATTCCTCTGGTTTTTCAGGGTCAAATTTAACCCCATCAAAAAATGTTTCCACACCGCGAGAAGAACTTGCTGGAATTTCCGCAGCAGCCACACCCAAAGCCTTAGCAGCTTGTTTCCATATATCTTCTCTATTGACCTGATCAACAATTTCCTTCACTTTTGTATCTTTAGGTAAATAACCCCAACGAATTTCTTCAGTTAAGAACCAAGTATCATGACTTTTATAGGGATAAGAAGCATTATCTTCCCAATATTTCATGCGATATGCAAAGTTTTGCTCTTTGCGTCCATCACCATAATCAATATTACCTTTAGCCCGTTCTAAAATATCAGCTACGGCGACATTAAAGTATTTCCTATCAGCGCAGATTTTACACATTTCTTCTTTGTTTTCTGCCTGATCACACCATTGTTGTGCTTCCATAATTGCCATTAATAATGCTTGTGTAGCATTGGGATTTTTATCAACCCAATCTTGACGCATAGCAAAGGCTTTTTCTGGATGGTTATTCCATAGTTCACCTGTAGATAAAGCTGTATAACCTAATTTTTGACTTACCAATTGAGCATTCCAAGGTTCTCCTACACAAAAAGCATCAACAGTTCCAACTTTCATATTTGCTACCATTTGTGGTGGTGGTACTGCTTGCAAAATTACATCTTGATCAGGATTAATACCCCCTGCTGCTAACCAATAGCGCATCCATAAATCATGAGTACCACCGGGAAAAGTCATAGCAACTTTTATAGATTTTTTATCGGCTTTGGCTTTATTTACAGACTCTTTCAGTAATTTACTTTGTAAACCAACTTTCAAATCTTTGAATTTTTCAGCAACTGAAATCGCTTGACCATTGATATTTAACCGCGCCAAAAGATACATTGGCACTTTATCATTCATGGTCAACAGATAGGGCATAGGGGTAAGAATATGTGCGCCATCAATACCACCACCAGATGAGCCAATTTTTAAGTTATCGCGGGTGACTGGCCAGGATTTTTGTTTGCTGACTTCTACATCAGTCATACCATATTTAGTAAAGAAACCTTTTTCTTTAGCAATAATTAAAGGTGCGGAATCTGTTAAAGCAATAAATCCTAATTTGGCTGTGGTTGTTTCAACTTTTGGGGCATTACTAACTTTGGAATTATTAGCTAGTTTGCTATTGGAAGAAGCACTATCTGTTTTTACTGAATCAGAGTTACTAGATGAACAGCCGTGCGCCAAGATAGAAGTTACGGTTGCTACACTTGAGGTAATAATAAATTTTCTGCGAGAAATATTGCTCATGGGAAACTCTTGATTAATTTTAATTTGGGTTTGCAGTTATCTCTGGATTTTGGCGATTAAATTAATTTAAGGAGGAATCAAAGCCTGTTACTTAAGTTTTGCACCAAATTTATGAATAAGTAAATCTCTTAATATGGGTTGTAAGTCTTCGCAGGGAATACTTTTTTTAACACAAGTTCCTAAATGTGCATCTTTCCCGACTGTTCCACCCATATAAATATCCACACCTTCTAACATTTGTCCATTTTTACGCACTTTAGTTCCCATTAAGCCAATATCTGCTACTTGGGGCTGTCCACAGGAGTTAGGGCATCCTGTCCAATGAATTCGCACAGGACGTGATAAAGTTAGTTCAGATTCCAATGATTTTATCATTGCTAAGGCACGATTTTTGGTTTCTATCAAGGCAAAGTTGCAAAATTGTGCGCCTGTACATGATACTAGCGATCGCATTAATAAGCCAGGATTAACTGAAAATTTCTCTAATACTGATTCTGTGAAAAATGCTGTTAAACTGGAATCAGGAATATTTGGGATAATGATATTTTGTTCAACGGTAAACCGGATTTCTCCACTTCCATAAACTTCAGACAATCGGGCAATTTCAAACATATCATCAGCAGACAATCTTCCCACGGGAATATTTAAACCTGCGTAGTTAAATCCAGATTGTTTTTGTTTATATATGCCCACATGATCCCGTTTTTCCCAGTCAATTTGATCTTTATCTACTGCGGGTAATAATGATTGACCAAAACGTTTTTCTACTTCGGCGCGGAATTTTTCTATCCCCCATTCATCAAGTAGCCACATTAGCCGGGCTTTTAGTCTATTTGCGCGTAAGCCATGATCTCGAAATATCTCGACAATGACTTTGGATAATAATACAACTTGGGCGGGCAATACCCAAACATTCAGAGGAATGGCTGCTTCACAACGTTTGGCGGAAAATAAACCACCGACAATGACGTTAAAACCAAAGATTGGAACTTGATCTTCATTTCCCCAAAAAGCGGGAATAAAGGCTAAATCATTAATTTCTGCGTGAACTGAATTATCTCTTCCTCCAGTAATTGCAATATTAAATTTCCGGGGAAGATTGCTAAATTCTGGATTACCTTCACCATTATTAGTCAGCATATCTTGGATTTGCTGGACTAATTCTCTGGTATCATAAAACTCATCCGCATCCAAACCCGCGACAGGATCACCTGTAATATTACGGACGTTATCCATCCCCGATTGGATAGTAGTCAATCCGACTTTGTGAAATTTATTAAAGATATCGGGAATATCTGCCAAATTGATCCCGCGTAGTTGTATATTCTGTCTGGTGGTAATATCAGCGCTGCCATTTTCACCGTAACGCTGTACCACTTCTGCGAAAGTAGACATTTGATTGCTGTTGAGAATGCCGTTGGGTAGACGCATTCGCATCATGAATTTACCGGGAGTGACTGGACGGAAAAATACACCTAACCATTTTAGGCGATGGTTGAGGTCGTTTTCGTCCATTGCTTCCCAACCGATTTGGGCAAAATTCTCTATTTCGTTTTTAACTGCGAGTCCGTCTTTTTCGGCTTTGAATTTCTCGAATTTATTGAGTTTGTCTGTGGTAGTTGCTGTTTCTATCATTATGCTTTTTTTGGGGAAACAGGACTGAATTAACTGTGTATCCGTGTTCTTATCGGTTTTGTACTTGCCACTTTGGGGAAATAACTGATAGTAGTTTCCTGGTTGGTGGTGTAACAGTTTCGATATTGTTACGTTAGTGTGATTTTTCATAACGATTCGTATAGTAGGTTACTAAATTTAGGTTATTATGCGAAAAACGAATAGAGTAGTTGCGGTTTTTGCATAATTTATGGAATATTATTTTTAATAGATGTATTTATACAGATAAAAGCGACAATTACTTATTACTTGTTCCCAGTCTCTGACTGGGAATACCTACCAGGAGGCTCTGCCTCCAATGCCAGAATACAGGCTATTTTACCCGATTTTGTGCTGATAGTTGAGGCAGAGTTAATTTTAGATAAACTTTCTGAAAATCGTGAATAGGACAAACCGGATGCCGATAACCTCTATCCCGGATTTCTCACCAAAATCCTCAAACCCTTATAAAATTTGGATTCTGGGTTTTCACACTGCATCAAAAATCAACCCCATGAAAAATGCCCGAAACCGTCTCTCTATAAGGATTATATAGATTGCGATTCCATTGTTTGTGAGAAATGCGGGCATTTATCCAGGAAACTTATAAATAATTCCTTCTTGATCACTTATTTCAAAATTACCATTGAGTTGTTTGGCTTTTTCGTCTAAATATAGTTTGGCTTCTGCTATAGATATTTGAGCAGATAAAGCAAATTTTGGCACTGTAATTTCTCCTTCTGCTTGTTTTACTAAGCGCAGAAATAGTTGTTCTTTAGCTAAATTTAATTCCTTAAGTTGCCTTTCATGTTGTTGGCGTAAACTCCAGAAAATCCATGTTCCTATAGCTGTTGATGGTAAACCTAATATAATTAGGGCTGCTAATGCCCCTTCTTTGGGAGCATTAGTATCAATTAAGCCTAGAGTGCCTAATAAGAGGATAGCTAGACCGATTGTGAGAAATGAACCTGCTAATATTTTTTTGAATGTTTTCATGGATTTTTTAGAGGTTTTAGTTTGCAAATACTTAGGACTACTATATATTACTTGTACGCAATCTGAAAATACATACACCAATAGAATTTTACCGATTTTTTTTAGCAACGTCCCCAAACAACCAACCCATCATATCTTCGCATCCTTTAACAGCACAATAGAAAATAGATACAATTATAAATATAACAGGCATTTTTAAGTGTGTCTAGGAATGTCAAATTTTTTTAATTAAGTATTAAATATACAATTATAGATTTGTGAAGTATCCTATGACACAATCTATTACTCAGATATTAACACTAGAGTAATACACAGACATCACAAAACTAAAAAATGCTACAATGTACAAAACCAGAAAATTTAGATAGTCATTTGCTATAATTGTGCTTAAGAATAGTTATTTTCGGTAAGTTACTATGATTACAAAACAAATGATTCAAGAGAAACTCAAAAATTTAACAGAAGAACAACTTAATCAAGTTTATGGGATTATTGAACAGTTAAGCGATGCAGAAAATGCTGTTAAAAAACCTAGTTTCATGTCCAAATTACGCAAAATTAAAATTGATGCTCCTGAAGATTTCTCGATTCAAGTTAGTGTTAGTTTAGGGAGAGATGTAAGTGAGGGATAAAATTTTTATTGATACGCTGTTTATTGTAGCCTTAATAAACAAACGGGATCAATATCATCTCAAAGCTTTAGAATTAGCTCAAAAATTTGAAAATTATCCTTTGATAACCACTGATGCAATTTTATTAGAAGTTGGTAATGCTTTATCGAGTAATTATAAAAGTGAAGCAGTTGAATTAATGGAAACTTTTTTAAATTCTGATGATATAGAAGTTATCCGGTTAAATCCTGAATTATTTGAGGAAGCATTAAATTTATACAAACAACATCAAGATAAGTCCTGGGGGTTAGTTGATTGTGTTTCTTTTGTGGTAATGAAACAAAATAAAGTTACTCAAGCTTTAACTTTTGATAAGCATTTTATTCAAGCTAGTTTTCAAGCATTAATGAGATAATCAAGATTGTACTAAACTAACATTATTAACAGGTTTTACAATAATCCAGTCATAAGTTTTGACTTCTTTTGCTCCTGGTATTGAATCTCCCCATTGTGTTAATTCTTGAAAAACGGCTGATGATATGATAATTTCTCCATAAAGTTGTTCTAATAATTGAATTTTTCCTATAGCTGATAGATTAGTAATAGGTGAAGTATTGCTAACTATGATCATAAATTTTAGATAATTCCCAAGTTTTTTAAATCAACCTCTAAATCAGTTTCATCATAATGAATATTAATGTTTCTCATAGCTAATTCATTTTGAAATTGCAGTAAAGGCATTTTAGCCAGTTGAGATGCTTTACCGATACTAATCTTTTTCCTTTGAAATAATAGAATAATCAATTCTAAAACTAATTCTTTTTCTGATAGTCCACTAGCTTGGACAATATCTTCGGAAATGACTAAGCTCATTGAGATCCTCCTGTTAACACAGACTAGAAAAATTATAACACACAGGTAGAGGCTTGATACTTTCTGTTATAAAGTTGAGAACGGACAATTTCAACTTTTAGTTATACAAGAATTTAATACAAACAGCAAGTTTAATTTATGACACAATCTATTACTCATAAATTAACACTGTAACAATCAACAAACATCACAAAACTAAAAAATGCTACAATGTACAACACCAGAAAATCTAGATATTCATTTGCTATAATTGTACTAAAAAATAGTTATTTGGAGAATTAAGCAAAAGCAAACTCGGTTAATTTCCGAGTTTCTGGATCATAAAAAGCTAAAACAATATCTTCTTTCGGTACACCTTCTCTTAATAAATCCGTAGCTATTCCCTCTTCAGTCCAATCTTCCTCAATGTAAATTTTCTCATTTTTAATGCGAATATAAACAGAAATTGTTTTTACTCGTTTATCATTTTTCCAACCAATATTAAACCAAAGATATTGACTTCTTTGATCATCAAACATTAACACCTCATCTATATCAGGATCAATTACTTGTGATGAGATTTTTTCATATTCAGTTAAAATTTGTTTGATTAAGTTTTGATAATGAGTTAGCTTGTCCATTTGATAACCTCTTCTTGATTAATATCAATAACTAATAGTGAAACTTGATATTTTTGTAAAATCAGTTGAATAGCAACTTGTTCAAAAAACTTTTCATAAATATTTTTACCGATTGCTAAAAATACTTTATATTCAGGATGAGTAGCCAAAAGAAAAGTTTGATAAATCAGGTATTGACCTAAAGCTGTTTCAAATTCACGCATGGGAGAACGACTCAAAAAACTTTTAACTTCAATAACAATTTGTTCACTCTCTTTTGTCGCAGCAATCGTTTTTTCACCAGCTAAATCAGCGATAAGTCTGATTTCTTCATACTTAATCGGATAAGGATCAGCGGTAATCGTCCAACCAGCCTTAATTAAAGCATTTTTAACCGCATCATGGTAAGTATCCTTTGCTGGCATTGTTTTATTTGTAATTACAAGGTAAAAATTACCCACTTCAATATTATACTAAACTAAAACGGCATCATATACAAAACTTAATAGTTAAACAATTAACTTCAAAATCTGACACAATCTATTACTCATAAATTAACACTGGACTAATAAACAGACATCACAAAACTAAAAAATGCTACAATAGATAACCTCCATAAATATCATTTACATTTCCCTGGAGGAAATATTATGTTATCAACAGAACTTCAACAAGAATTCATGATCAACAGAATTGAGAAAATTGTGGCTATTTTAATGGAAGAACGTCCTTTGTTTAAAGAAGAACTTAATCCAAGAGAAATGGTTGAACATTTATACTCAACACGGCTTAATAATTTGATTCTGTGGGTAGGGGTTTAGCAGTGCTAAACCCCTACAAATCTAGGTTTTTCGTGATTTTGTAAAAGTCCATGTCTCAACCGTGTTTAGTATATATCATATCGTTCAGCAAAACCTAACCAAAGAACAATTTAATAACTTATCTGAAGTTGTATACCTATTTTGAAATCAAGAGAGGTTTACTAGCTATTAATTCCCCTAAACAAACAGAAATTTCTAATAAGATTGGACAAGATTATCAAATTATTTTATTAGATGATTTAGCGATTTTAGAAAAAGGGCTAATAGTCAAAGATTTATGGGGATTTTTAGTCATCTTCAGATGACTTCTGCTATGAGACTGGGAATTCATTCCCAGGCGGGCTATGGGTTTTACGTTAAGTTGACACCAATAAGCTCATGCTTTACCCCTACAAATCTAGGTTTTTCGTAATTCTTAAAAGTCCATGTCCCAACCATGTTGAGTAAGTAATTGGACAAAAATATTTACAGTCATTGCGAGGGAAGGGAAGCAATCACAACCCTGGCGATTGCTTCATTTTACTTCGTTCCATATGGCTAACGCCACGCAACGCTTACGCAATGACATTGTGTAATTAATTCTGTCTCACTACTTATAATAAGTACCGAAAGCCAAACATTTTTCTCTTGACATTCAATCTTGGTGACTTCTAAGCTATTATTTGGACACTACAAGACGGCGAATAACTGTAAAACTTACCCTGTACGCCTTTTGCATTCCGTCTTGCGTTAATACTCTGTTCCTAAAATAAGTAAACGGATAGACTATGATGATTTCAGAAACATTCAATTCAGTACCAGTAACCGTTTTGACTGGCTATTTAGGCGCGGGTAAAACTACATTATTAAATCATATTCTTACCTACGAACACGGTAAAAAAGTTGCCGTTATTGTTAACGAATTTGGCGAGGTAGGTATTGATAATCAATTGGTAATTGATGCAGATGAAGAAATCTTTGAAATGAATAATGGCTGTATTTGTTGTACAGTTCGCGGTGATTTAATTCGCATTATTGGCAATTTAATGAAACGCCGAGATAAATTTGATCATTTAGTCATTGAAACTACCGGTTTAGCAGATCCTGCACCTGTAATTCAAACGTTTTTTGTTGATGAAGATTTACAAAGTCAGTTGTCATTAGATGCAGTAGTCACAGTTGTTGATTCTAAACATATTTGGCAACATTGGGAAGCGGACGAGGCTCAAGAGCAAATTGCTTTTGCAGATGTAATTTTGTTGAATAAAACTGATTTAGTAACACCGGAAGTCTTAGATGAATTAGAAACTCGCATTCGCTCAATGAATGCAATGGCAAAAATCTACCGCACCCATAATTCTGAATTAGCCATGTCAGCTTTATTGGGAGTGCAAGCATTTGATTTAGATCATGCTTTAGAAATTGATCCTAATTTCTTAGGAGAAGATGCTCACGTCCATGATGAAAGCGTCTATTCTGTAGCGATAGTATCAGAAGGGACAATTAACGGTGAAAAATTAAATGCCTGGATGACAGAATTACTCAGAAATCAAGGTCTAGATATTTTCAGAATGAAAGGAATTTTAAATATTGAAAATGAAGATAATCGCTTTGTTTTCCAAGGTGTACACATGATATTTGATGGTAAAGCGGATAGACCTTGGAAAGTCAATGAAACTCGCAAAAATGAACTTGTATTTATTGGTAGAAATTTAGATGAAGCCAAATTAAAAGCAGACTTTTTTGCTTGTATGAGTTAGTAATACAATAGACATCTCCGGTAAAGATTGTAGAGACGTTCCATGGAAAGTCTCTACAGGGGTTTCATGTCACGCATATTTAATTTTCACCAGATGTCTAATGGAGGCGGGGTTTCCTCGCCCCTAAAGGTTTGGCGAATTGCTGTAAAAATAAAATATCACAACTATGAACTTAACAATTAATAAATCTCCAGAATTTACAAAACATTATTCTACAAAACTTGCAGATTATGTGACTGCTTTGGCTTGGTCTGCTGACGGTGAAATACTTGCAGCTAGTTCGGCTGCTGGAGAAGTTGTTTTATGGGAAAATGGCGAATTAACTACTTTACAAACAGCGACAGATAAAGCGGTAAATTGTTTGGCTTTTTCCCACGACGGTAAATATTTAGCTATTGGTGGACAAGATGGAAAAGTGAAAATTTGGTGCGGAAATAAATTAATTAGCACTTTAGAAAATGCCCCGATTTGGGTTGACCAATTAGCATGGAGTCACACCGATAACCAATTAGCTTTTAGTCTAGGTCGTTATGTGCAAATTTGGGATGCAGACACATTAGAAGTTGTTACAACTCTTAACTTTAATGATTCCTCTATTTTGGGAATTGATTGGCGTAAAGATGGCAAATATTTGGCTATTAATGGATATAAAGGCATAAAAATCTGGTCTACTCAAGATTGGGATGATGAACCATTTATTCTTCCTCTGTCTACCGTCAGTACAGCAATGGCTTGGTCTGATGATGGTAAGTATTTGGCATCTGGAAATATGGACCGGACTCTGACTGTTTTACAATGGGAACATCCTGATCCTTGGGTGATGCGGGGTTTTCCAGGGAAAATTCGTCATCTAGCTTGGTCAGACATAAAAACTCCCACAGATGCGCCCATTTTGGCTGTTTCTAGCGTTGATGGCATAGTAGCATGGGAGAAGTCGGTAGATGAATCTGTAGGCTGGGAAGCGCAAGTATTAACTAATCACCTGGATATCATTAATGCGATCGCTTTTGCACCCCAAAGTTTTATTCTCGCTTCTGCTGGTGCTGACGGTTGGCTATGTTTGTGGAATGAGAACAAAGAAGTTTCACAGATTTTTACTGACACTGAAGCCGGAGTTTCTACTCTATCTTGGCATCCCCAAGGACAATTATTAGCCGCTGGTGGTGAACAAGGTGAATTAATAATTTGGTCAACTTCTGGCGAGAATTAAAATTAATTGGTTTAAGGGAACACCAAAAAATAAATTACCCAATTTTGTGGGATGGGCATCCTGCCCGTCCTTGATGATTAGCGGGCAAGATGCCCGCACCACAAGAAATTTTTGGGTATTTTTTTAATTGGAAGTCCCTAAGTAGGTGAACACAATAAAACAAATCTGTGTAAACAAAAGTAAAATCGCCTCAACCCTCTTCACTCTTGCCTTTTGCCTTGCCATAACGACGATTTTCAATGCTAACCTACTTAGATTTAGATGTAGGGGTATCGCCCCCGTGCCTACCCCGGTATTTGGGGCAACCACAGGGGGTTTAGGTATCAAACCCACCCCAGTTGCAATTACAAATTAATTACCAATTATCGGCGCACTCAAAGAGACATTTTGTACTGCTTTGGCTGCGGCTAAGGTTGGTACAGAATCACGCAATCTTGCTGTTAATTGTACAGTTGTAGCGTCGTACATTTGGGTTAGCAATTTGGGATAAAAACCAATACCAATAATAGGTATCAACAAACAAGCAATGATAAAGACTTCACGGGGTTCAGCATCTATCAAATTCTGATGAGAAACTAACTCTTCATTTTCTTGTCCGTAGAAAATTTCGCGCAACATTGAAAGGAGATAAATTGGCGTTAAAATCACACCAACAGCCATCAAGAAAATGACAATAACTTTAAATGTCGAGTTATAAGCATCGCTAGTGGCAAAGCCGACAAATACCATTAATTCGGCGACAAAACCGCTCATTCCTGGTAATGCTAAAGAAGCCATTGAACAAGTTGTAAACATGGCGAAAATCTTTTGCATTTTCTTACCGACACCACCCATTTCATCTAACATGAGGGTGTGTGTGCGATCGTAAGTTGCACCGACTAAAAAGAACAAACTTGCCCCAATTAAGCCGTGAGAAACCATTTGTAAAACTGCGCCACTTAAACCCAAGTCGGTGAAAGAGGCAATCCCAATGAGAACAAAGCCCATGTGGGAAATTGAAGAGTAGGCAATTTTCCGTTTTAAATTCCTTTGGGCAAAGGAAGTTAGGGCAGCGTAGATGATATTTACTACCCCCAAAACCACTAACACTGGTGCAACGTAAGCGTGGGCATCGGGTAGCATTTGGGCATTCATGCGAATTAAGGCATAACCACCCATTTTTAACAAAATACCTGCTAGTAACATATGCACTGGGGCTGTAGCCTCACCGTGGGCATCTGGTAGCCAGGTATGGAGGGGGATAATGGGCAGCTTGACAGCGTAGGCAATCAGGAAGCCGGCGTAGAGTAAAAGTTGTAAATTGAGTCCAAAATCCTTTAATGCGAGCGATCGCATATCGAATGTCACTGTATCGCCATAAAACCCCATTGTCAAGGAAGACAGCAAAATAAACAGCGAACCGCCAGCGGTGTACAAAATAAATTTAGTCGCTGCATATTGACGCTTTTTCCCTCCCCAAATTGACAGGAGGAAGTATATGGGGACAAGTTCCAGTTCCCACACCAGGAAAAATAACAGCATATCCTGGACGGCAAAAACGGCAATTTGACCGCCATACATTGCCAAAATTAGGAAATAAAACAATTTCGGCTTTAGTGTTACAGGCCAAGCTGCTAAGATTGCCAGGGTGGTAATGAATCCTGTTAATAGAACCAGGGCATGGATAAGCCATCAACCCCTAAAGACCAATTTAAGCCCAATTGCGGAACCCAGGGATAACTTTCCACCAGTTGCAAATCGGGATTAGAGAAATCGTATCCAGTATAAAAAGCGCAGACAATGAGGACAAAATCTATCAACCCGACAATGAGAGAATACCAGCGCACGGTTTTTCCATCTTTATCTGGGATAATGGGAAGGAGTAGTGATGCGGCTATGGGAAATAAAATAATCGTCGTCAGCCACGGGAAATTAGCTATATTCATCACAATTAATCTGCTATTAAAATCACGTTTGGTAACAAGTTAGTATCTAATAACTTCTAAATCACCTTAAATCAAGGATTACAGCCACAAGGTTAACATAGATGCTCAATTTAAGTTAATTTTAGATAAAAGAATTAACCAAATTTACCGTTAATGTAAGCTTTGGTGTCTTCCTGTTGAGGATCACTGAAAATCATCTCAGTTGAGTTGTACTCTACTAAGTAGCCACTACGTCCACCTGTTTCGGAAGCTTTAACGTTAAAAAACGCGGTTTTATCAGATACTCGTGATGCTTGGTGCATATTGTGGGTGACAATGACGATGGTATATTGTTCTTTGAGTTCGTGAATTAGTTCTTCTATCCGTGCAGTAGAAATAGGATCAAGGGCAGAACATGGTTCATCCATCAGGATAACTTCTGGTTGCACAGCGATCGCCCGCGCAATACATAAACGCTGTTGTTGTCCACCGGATAAGGATAAACCATTTTGTCGCAATTTATCCTTGACTTCATCCCACAAAGCTGCTTGTCGCAAACTCCGTTCCACCAATTCATTCATATCACCTCTGTAGCCATTGATTCTCGCACCAAAGGCAATATTTTCATAAATTGACTTGGGGAAGGGGTTGGGTTTTTGAAATACCATACCAATGCGTCTTCGCACTTCTACAGGATCAATATTCTGTGCATAGATATTTTTGTCGTAGAAATAAACTTTACCTTCGGGTCTAAATGAGTCAATTAAATCATTTAGCCGATTATAACATCGCAATAAGGTAGTTTTACCACAACCGGAAGGACCGATAAAAGCGGTGACTCGATTTTTAGGAATATCTAACCAAACATTTTGTAAAGCCAAAAAATTGCCATAATAGATATTTAAGTTTTCTGTGCGTAAAACCGATTCAGTTCCATTAATTGTGCTAATGATAGTATTCATAAAATCGGGCTTGATGGAAAAGTTTTTTTGGTGATAGCTAAATTAAATCTTTTTTTCTAGTAACCCAGCGAGCAATAATACTAGTAATTAAAACCATGAATACAAGAATTAAAGACGCAGCCCAAGCTAAAGATTGCCAAGTTTGATAGGGAGAAGTGGCAAAATTGTATACTAAAACTGCTAGAGAAGCAGTTGGTTTGAGGATACTATCTGGCCAAAAAGAAGAAAAAAGAGCCGTAAATATTAATGGTGCAGTTTCTCCAGCCGCACGAGCGATCGCTAAAATAGAACCAGTGACAATTGCAGGTAATGCAGTTGGTAATACCACCAAGATCACAGTTTGCAAATTAGTGCTTCCTAGTCCAATAGATGCTTGCCGTAAATCTTGAGACACTAATTGCAATGCCTCGTCTGTAGTTCGCACAATAATCGGTAACATCAAAATTGCTAGGGCGACTCCACCACCCAGGGCTGAGTAAGAGCCTAAATTCAGCTTTACCAAGGTTAAAACCACAATTCCATAGGCAAATACCCCAGCAATGATCGAGGGAACTCCACTGAGAACATTAGTAGCGAAACGTATCCATCTGGCAATTCTTTGAGAACTAAACTCACTTAAATAAATTGCCGCCAACACACCAACAGGAACACTAATTATAGCAGCAATTCCTACCATTAATAATGTTCCCAAAATGGCATTCCCAAAGCCGCCATTTTTACCAAAGGGAGGAGGTGGCAACTGTGTAAAAATATGGATGTCTAAACTACTAAACCCTCTAATTACTACATAATAAAGCACTGCCAATAAAGGAATCAGTGCCAAAACTCCACAGACAAAAGCTAATCCAGTCATGACCATATTAACCAATGTTCGAGGAGACGAAAGAGAACGAGTTAGGCTTCCTTGCGGAAACAAAGAATTCATAATTTAACCAATATAACTTTTACTAATTTCATAAAACACAAAATTATCTGCGTTTATCCTCAGATCCCCGACTTCTAACATCAATTTATAGTTTCTGGACACAATAAATAAAAGAAGTCGGGGATCTTATGCATTCTAAATTCGCCCCACTCGTGCCACAATAAAATCCGCCAGAATATTGACGATCATTGTTAAGATAAATAAAACTAAAGCTGCATACATTAAAGCAGCAACTTGTAACCCATTAGCTTCCGCAAATTGATTTGCCAATAAAGAAGAAATCGTATTTGATGGTGCTAAGAGAGAGATATGAATATTGTTAGCATTACCTATTAACATTGTCACAGCCATTGTTTCACCCATTGCCCTCCCAAGTGCCAACATTACCGCACTGACAATGCCAGAAAAGGCAGCAGGGATAATAACTTGAAAAATGGTTTCCCAACGGGTTGCACCTATTCCTAGAGCGGCTTGACGCAAACTTGAAGGCACAGAAATCAAGGCATCACGAGAGATAGCCGTGATAATTGGCAAAATCATAATTGCTAATATTACTCCTGCTGGTAACATCCCTGGTCCAGTGGGTGCAGAACTAAAAATTGGCAACCAGCCTAGATAAGTATGTAGCCATGTGCCTAGATTTTTTAACACAGGGATTAACACAAAAATTCCCCAGACTCCATAAACAACACTGGGAATAGCCGCTAGGAGTTCTACTAAAAATACCAGGACTAAATTTACCTGGGGGGGGAGGAAATTCTCACTCAATAAAATTGCTGTTCCTACACCAATAGGGAGGGCTAAAATCAGTCCAATTAAAGAACTGATGAGAGTTCCGTAAATTGCTGGGAGTACCCCATATTCATTATTAACAGGGTTCCAACTGCTGGTAAAAAAGAAATTAATCCCGAATTTTTGGATAGCTGGTAAAGCACTAGTAGTAATTTGCAAGGCAATCCATAATAGAATAGCAGCGATCGCTAGGGCAAAAATTCGGGTTATCCAAATAAAACTCTGATCTAGATTTCTATCTATTTCTGAACGGTTTTTCGTGGTTAATGGATCTTCTGGAAAGTTTATAGTCATTCTCCTGACTCCTGACTCCTGACCAAGGGCGCAGGCCCTGCGCCCCTACCTCTTACCTTGAGAATTAGCACCAACAGAAATATGATAATCAGGACTAATTTGATCAGCCGCTGCTGCGACTTTATTAATTACATTGGCTGGTAAGGGGACATATCCTAATTCACTAGCTATCTTTTGTCCATCAGTTAAAGCATATTCAATAGTTGCTTCCATTGCTTTAGCTTTGCCGGCATCAGTATATTTTTTATAGGCGAGAATCCAAGTATAAGTTACTATTGGGTAGGATTCTGCCCCTTCAGGGTCGGCAATAAAAGCACGAAGATTTTCTGGTAAAGTTACTGATGCTAGAGTTTTAGATGCTGATTCTTCAGAAGCTAAAACAAACTGGTTGGATTTATTTTCTAAAGATGCAAATTTGAGTTTACTTTCCTTAGCATAGCCATATTCTACATAACCAATAGAACCTTGAGTTTGTTGAATTTGGGCGGTGACACCTTCATTACCTTTAGCACCAACTCCTATCGGCCATTTTACACTTTTACCTTCACCTACCTGAGTTTTCCATTCTGGACTAATGGCACTAAGATGTTTGGTGAAAACGCCCGTAGTTCCACTACCATCAGCCCGATAAATAACTTTGATTTCCTCTTTTGGTAATTTTACATTAGGATTGATTTTAGCGATCGCCGGATCATCCCAAAATTTAATTTTACCTAAGAAAATATCAGTGTAAACTGCTCGTGATAACTGGAGTTGAGGAACTTCTGGCAAATTATAAGCGAGGACAATACTACCCGCAGTTAGAGGTAATAGTAGCACACCTTTTTCTGCCGGAACTTTGTTAATTTCTTCATCCTTCATTGCTACATCACTAGCGCCAAAGTCTAATGTTCCTTGGGTAAACTGCTCAACACCCGCACCACTACCCACAGACTGATAATTAACTTTTAAATTGGGATATTTTTTGTTTAACTCTGTAAACCAAGTTTGATAAAGTGGGGCAGGAAAAGAAGCACCCGCACCTATTAATTCCATATTACCTCCTAAATCTAGTTTCCTAGAATTGGCAGTAGTTGTATTTGTCGTTTTACCAGGAGACTCACTTATAGTTGGATTCTTTGAGTTAGTTTCTCCACAAGCTGATAGACTAATTACTACTGTTAATACAGATATTGCAACTATCAGGCGATGATTTTTCATGAAACTGATTTTAAGTAGAGCAATCCTATTTGAGTTGATCAAGCCTCCAGTTCGGGTCAGTGCATCTGGGATTTCATTATATTCACTAAAAACTTGTCAAACATCCTCTTAAAGATAGGTTGATTATCCATTAAGGGAACACCAAAAAATAAATTACCCAATTTCGTGGGATGGGCATCCTGCCCGTCCTTGATGATTAGCGGGCTTTTCGTCCCGCACCACAAGAAATTTTTGGGTATTTTTTTAATTGGAAGTCCCTAAGTAGGTGAACACAATAAAACCAAACTGTGTAAAGAAACGTAAAATCGCTGAAAACGTCTTTACTATTGCCTATTGCCTATTGCCTATTACCTCTTGCCTCTTGCCTATTGCCTATTCCCTGTTCCCTGTTCCCTGCCTTCACAGGCAACTTATTCAGCAAACCCTACTTAGGAGAATTTCAATGTATAATTTGACAATTTCTGTTATATTAGCGATCGCTTCTTCAAAAGTATCTCCTTGAGAAAGACAGCCCTGAAAAAGAGGACAAAAAGCATGATCATTTCCGTTTTTCTCCTTTGCGAGAATGACGGTGTAATTGTAAACTTCTTGACCTTGCACCTACTGTTAATTAACCCTTGCGCCTAATCAATGTTTGCTGCCTCGAATCAACTGCTATGGTCTATGATAGGCTTGCTCCTCACAATGGGTGGTACTTTCCTGGAAGCTTATGGTGTTACCTCACCTTGGAACTGGAGTCAGCACGGAATTCAAACCCTTTCACTAGGTGTCAGCTATCAAATTGGTGCAGTCCTACTGGTAGGCTGTTTAGGAGGTCGAAATGCTGGTGCGCTCTCGCAAATTGCCTATTTAGTCATGGGATTAACCTTATTACCTGTATTTGCCGAAGGAGGCGGTATCGGTTATGTTAAACTATCTCAGTTTGGCTATTTACTGGGATTTATTCCCGGAGCTTGGATTTGTGGATATTTAGCCTTTAAAGCTCGACCTCGGCTAGAAACTCTAGCTTTTAGTTGTCTTTGTGGCTTATTCACCGTTCACGTCTGCGGTATTGCTTATTTAATCATCAGTTATATCTTACCCTGGAGAGGAACAGACAATCTATCACTGATTCAAGCTATTCTTAAATACTCCTGCTTTGCACTGCCAGGACAACTAGTGGTTGTTTGTGCCGTTACCATAGTAGCTTATGTGCTGCGACATATAATGTTTTATTAGTCATTGGTCATTGGTCATTGGTCAGTGGTCATTGGTCAGTGGTCATTGGTCAGTAGCAAGAAAAAACAACTGACAACTGACAAAGAACAACTGACACCCAACAAATTTATCATGCGTATAAAAAATCGCTTCTTCTGGATTGCCGCTCTGATAGCATTTCTATTAGACCAACTGACAAAATACTGGGTAGTGAAGACCTTTAACCCAGGACAAACACTACCACTGTTAAGCGGGATATTTCATTTTACCTATGTGACTAATACAGGTGCAGCCTTTAGTTTATTAAGTGGCAAAGTAGAATGGTTACGCTGGCTATCTTTGGGTGTTAGTTTAGTATTGATAACCATTGCATTAACTGGACCATTGTTAAGTTTTTGGGAGCAAATGGGTTATGGTTTGATTTTAGGGGGAGCAATGGGCAATGGTATTGATAGATTTATACTAGGGTATGTCATTGACTTTCTTGATTTTCGGTTAATTAATTTTGCCGTGTTTAATATGGCTGATTCTTTTATTAGTATTGGTATAGTCTGCTTGTTAATTGCCTCATGGAAAAAAACACCAAGTAATTAAAAAATTTAATTCTTCTTTTGGAAATTCCCCTACTTTCCCGTTAATTTTTAACTTTTAACTTGCAATTGTTTATGAGTTTTCCCCAACCTCCTCAAAAGCCAAAAACTATAATTGGTCAAGTAACTCAAGCGGTCAGCACCATTCATGCTAGAGTCAACTTCTCCATGAAGCTCAAACCCAATGCTAAAGTACCAAAACTATTCGTCCATGATGCCGGCGGGAACCAAGAAGAAGAATATGATTTATTAGGCGATCGCTATATACTAGGACGGAGTTCAAAATCCTGTGATATCGTCGTCCGTAATCCACTTGTCAGCACAGTTCACCTCTCATTATCGCGGGACTCCACCCAAAACACCCCCGTTTTCACAATCAAAGACGAAAACTCCACCAACGGTATTTATCTTGGCAAAAGGCGGATAAATACCCTAGAACTGCGTCATGGAGATATCATTAACTTAGGACCACAGGATCTAGCTGATGCTGTGAGTATTCAATACATAGACCCACCAGCCTGGTATGTCAAAGCTGCCACCTGGACAGCCTATGGAGTCGGTGGTGTCACGGCTTTAATTGCCTTAGCCATAGGTGCAGAATGGCTGAAATTTTCCGTTAGACCCCTACCTACAGCCACTCGCGCCCCTGTCGTTGTCTATGCCCGTGATGGCTCAACCCCACTCCGTGAACCCCGTAATATCGCCCACGTAGACCTGAAACAATTATCAGACTTTGGACCATATTTAGCTGCTGCGGTCGTAGCCTCGGAAGATAGTCGCTACTACTGGCACTTTGGGGTAGACCCCTTGGGTGTATTGCGAGCCGTACTTATCAACAGTCGTAGCGGTGACGTTCAACAGGGGGCAAGTACAGTTACCCAACAAGTAGCTCGAAGTTTATTCCGGGAATATGTAGGCAGTCAAGACTCTTTAGGACGGAAAGTTAAGGAAGCCGTCGTCTCCCTCAAACTAGAAACCTTTTACAGCAAAGACGATATTTTACTAACTTACTTAAATCGGGTATTTTTAGGTGCAGACACTTCCGGCTTTGAAGATGCAGCCAAATATTATTTTAACAAATCCGCCAAAGAATTAACCCTAGCGGAAGCAGCCACCTTAGTAGGGATTTTACCCGCCCCCAATGCCTTCGATTTTTGTGGCAGTGGTCCCCGGAAACTCGGTGCAGCCGACTACCGCAATCGAGTCATTAAACGACTGCTAGAAATGGGCAAAATTACCCAAGAAGAAGCCAACCGCGCTCGCCGTTCTACCGTTCAAGTTAGCCCCAAAGTTTGCGAAAGGCAAGCCAAAACCATTGCCCCCTATTTCTATGATTATGTCTTTCAAGAACTCACATCAAGGCTAGGTCCAGCAGCAGCTAGAGAGGGTAACTATATCATCGAAACCCAACTTGATCCAACTATCCAAGCCAAAGCCGAAGCTGAGTTAAAAAATTCCGTCACCAAAGCCGGCTCAAATTTTGGCTTTTCCCAAGGAGGAATGGTAACTCTGGACTCAAAAACCGGGAGTATTGTGGCTATGGTAGGCGGGACTGATTACAAAAAAAGCCAGTTTAATCGCACCGTTCAAGCCCAAAGACAACCAGGTTCTACCTTTAAAATTTTTGCCTACGCTGCGGCTATAGAAAAAGGGTTTTCGACCTATAGAAGTTATTCTTGCAGTCCTTTAACTTGGCAAGGTTTTACCTATAAACCCTGTCGGGCTGGTGCTGGTGGTAGTTTAGACATAGCCACTGGTTTGGCAATGTCAGAAAACCCCATTGCTTTGCGGGTAGCCAAGGAAATTGGTTTGAATAAAGTCGTAGATATGGCGCAGCGGTTGGGTGTTAAATCCAATCTTGAGGCAGTACCCGGTTTGGTATTAGGTCAAAGTGTGGTTAATGTGTTAGAAATGACCGGGGCATTTGGGGCAATTGGTAATCGTGGAGTCTGGAATCCCCCTCATGCTATTAGTAAAATCCGTGACAGTAGTGATTGCAAGGATCTTAAAGATTTTGAAACCTGTCGGGTGATTTACTCCTTCGATACAGATCCAAATGGTTCTAAACAAGTGCTAAAACCAGCAGTTGCCAATCAAATGACTACTATGATGCGGGGAGTAATTACCAGTGGTACAGGTCGTAGCGCGGCTATTGGTTTAGGCGAAGCAGGTAAAACCGGAACCACAAATGATAATGTTGACCTCTGGTTTATTGGTTTTATTCCTAGTCGTCAACTTGTCACCGGCATTTGGCTAGGAAATGATAATAATTCACCTACTTCCGGCAGCAGCGGCCAAGCGGCACAACTTTGGGGTAATTATATGGGTAAAATTACTAAGTAGGGTTTGTTAAAAAAGTCTTTTCGTTATGGCTAGAAGTCGGGGTGAAGAATTATCTTCTGTGCATAAGCACTTATGCCTTTAATTAAATGAACGTGGGTTCGACCAATAATTTTTAACCCCTCTGGTGAACCTCTCCCTAACCCTCTTCTAAGGGACTTCCAAGAAGTAAATTATCCTGATTAACGAACCACAGAGGCGCAGAGGACACAGAGGAATAAGGGTTTGAGAGATTTTTGCGTTAGGTGGTTGAGTATTTTTTTATTTGGAAGTCCCTAAGAGGATGTTTGAAAAGTGGTATCCCGTAATTTTCATCACATGTGAAGAATTATCTTTTGTGCATAAGCACTTATGCTTTTAATTAAATAAACGTGGGTTCGACCAATAATTTTTAACCCCTCTGGTGAACCTCTCCCTAACCCTCTTCTAAGGGACTTCCAAGAAATAAATTATCCTGATTAACGAACCACAGAGGCGCAGAGGACACAGAGGAATAAGGGTTTGAGAGATTTTTGCGTTAGGTGGTTGAGTATTTTTTTATTTGGAAGTCCCTAAGAGGATGTTTGAAAAGTGGTATCCCGTAATTTTCATCACATTGTTACCCCCTTTCCCCTTTACAAGGCTACGGTGTACACACAAGTTATCGAATCACCATTATTCCTCAAATTAAGTAGTGAGACAGAATTAATTACACAATGTCATTGCGTAAGCGTTGCGTGGCGTTAGCCATATGGAACGAAGTGAAATGAAGCAATCGCCAGGGTTGTGATTGCTTCCCTTCCCTCGCAATGACTGTAAATATTTTTGTCCAATTACTTACCCCACCCTAACCCTCCCCGATGCTTTGGGGAGGGAACTAATTTTTCCTTAATCCCCCCTTTATAAGGGGGGTAATTTAACTTGTGTGTACACGATAGCCTTTATAAGTGGAGGGTTAGGGAGGGGTAAAATATTCGATACAGCAATCATGACTTTTCAAACACCTTCTAAGAGGAGAGGAATAACATTTAATATTGGAGAGGCTTAAAAACCTGATTTTAAAATTCTAATAAGAGGTTAAAATATATGTTTGCCCTTCTTGTGTTATGGCTTACAAGGAAGTATCAGGTTCAAGAGATGTAATTTTAAAAGCTTTTATCGAATGGTTTCTTAAACTTGATAAACCACAAAGAAGAGAAGTAATTTCTCTTTTAGGAAATGATAAATTGAGATTTTCACTATATGATGAATCTGAAAAAGCAGTAGACAAATATCAAGAAACCCGCGCAAGGGTTCAGCAACAGGAACGGGAGCAACGTAGAAGAGAATTACTTGGTAATTAGGCTTTTGTAATTTAGTAGGTTGGGTTGACGCAAGGAAACCCAACAATAATCAATAACAGCGTAACGTAAAATTAATGATAATAAGCTACAACATACGAAACTTCAGATAGAATCATGACCACAAATGCAGAATATAAAGCAAGAATTACTACCTATAACTGGGATGATTTAATCAAATTATGGTCAGAAATTGAATCAGGTAATACACCAAATTGGGATGCAGGTAAAGCATTATAATATCTCATTTTACGAGCATTTCAACTTAATAAATCTGAAGTAACCTGGCCTTACAGCGTGTATTTAGATGGAGAAGAAATAGAACAAATTGACGGAGTAGTTTATGCAGATGGCTTATCTTGTATAATAGAATGTAAAGATACAGCAAAACCTGTTAAAATTGAACCTATAGCCAAGTTAAGAAATCAACTATTACGCAGACCAGCAGCAACTATTGGGAGTATATTTAGTCGTAGTGGATTTACAGAAGCATCGGAAACCTTAGCTGGATTTGTTGCACCTCAAACTATTCTATTGTGGGGAGGAGAAGAAATTAAATATTCTGGTTCTTCGGTTATTTTTATGGAAACCCTGGTTCAAAATCATTGAAAGCCCTATTGTGTAGGCATTTCATTGAAAATATGGAAATAATTGTTTATAACCCTTGTCCCGTAAGGGTTTTGTTATCATCAATCCTCAATCACCATAAAAGAGACGCAAGAGCCAATATTCTTTAGAAAATGAGTGTATACGTAGAGCATTAATCAAAAAATATCGTATTTGTGTTGAACAAGGACTAGCTAATTACAACATTAAAACAGAGGTTCTATCATGACTTTATCTTATATAGTATTAGAAGGTAATAAAAACCAAGAAATCCTAGAAAAATTACTGCCCAAAAATTTAATTCAAGATGTGAAAATAGTAGTAGGTGAAAGTCAGTATGAAGTAAGATCATTAGCAAGTTCCCTGATTGCTACTAGACATATTCCTGTAATATTAATTTTAGATGCTAATACAGATAACGAATCTCAAGTATTTGAAAAAAGGGATTTAGTTAATTATTTATTACGTCGTGCTGCGGCTAAAACCCCTTTTCAAGTATCTTTAGCTATTCCCGAAATAGAAATTATATTTCTCCAAAATAAACTATTAATTGAAAAAATCACCCAACGTGAATTTAATGATTTAGAATGGCAACTAGCGCAAAGTAAACCTAAAGAATTTTTAGAGACAGTTTTAGGTAAAGAACAATCAATTAGTGAGAAAATATTTAGCAATATCAATGATGAAGAAATTAAGATATTACAACAACATTCATTAATACAAGAAATAATAGAATTTTTATCATCACTTATTCCGTCTTTTGTGGCAATTAACTAACTATATATTTGTAGGTTGGGTTGACGCAAGGAAACCCAACATCATTTTTCAGATCCCCGACTTCTAAGATTAATTATTTGTTGAATAGAAAAATCTTGAAAAGAAGTCGGGGATCTTTTGGGAAAATGGAAATGCTTATAATGTAGAAATAGTGGATTACCATTAGGAGAAAATGTCATGGAAAATAACTTACTGCATAATCCCCATGCTGGTGAAATTTTAAAATATGAATTTTTAGAAGAATTAGACATCAGCGAAAATACTTTAGCTGTTAATTTAGGTTTAACTTATCCTACTATTCAAGGAATTATTACAGGTAAACTTAAAATGACAGCAGATATAGATTTACGCCTTTGTCGCTATTTTAGACTTTCAGATGGTTATTTCTTACGATTGCAAAATGCTTATGAAATAATGGCAGCAAAAAGAAATTTAGGAGAAATTTTAAATCAAATTATTCCTTATTCTTTACTAGGAACAGATTAACACAAAGTGCTGTATCTTCTGACCTGTTATACTGAAAACGGTTAATAGTTTAACCAAATATGAAACCCCTCTCCAAACCTCTCCCCGCAACGGGGAGAGGCTTTGAACTTGTTCTTTGTATGATAAAAAAGCCCGGCTTCTAGCCGTTTTGAGTATATAATGGCGAATAATCAAGTTAACCGCAAAGTAATGATTAAATTACAAGAATTGCAAGAACAGGTATTGGAATTACCAATCAAAGAACGCTGGACTCTTGTACAAACCTTACTAGCATCAATTCAACAAGAAACACTATCTTCTATTCCTCCTCAACCTACCCTAGAAACCTTATCTGAACTTGACCCCTGGACACAAAGCCTAATAGGTGTAATTCGCTTAGATTCAGAAAATCCAGAGGAAAGTTATGTTAATTACCTAGAGGAGAAATATAGTTGAAACAGGTATTATTTGACAGCGATGTTTTGCTGGATATATTAGCACAGCGTCAACCGTTTGTTGTTGCTTCAGCACAAGCATTAAATACAGTTATGAAAAAACAGGTGCAAGGCTTTGTTTCTGGACACGCTGTTACTAATATTTTCTATATTTTACGCCGTCAAATTGGTAGCGAAGCAGCACGTAAATTAATAGAAAACTTATTGCAACATATTCAAATTGCCAGCGTTACAAATCAAGTAATTCACCAAGTATTGCAAAGTCCAATTAAAGATTTTGAAGATGCGGTGACAAGTGCAGCAGCAATGTCCGCAGGTTTAGAAATAATTGTCACCCGCAATAAAGCTGATTTTGTAGCTTCCTTAGTGCCGGCAATGTTGCCAGAAGAGTTCTTGAAAATGCTTTCTGAGTAAATTAGTAGTAGGTTGGGTTGACGCAAGGAAACCCAACAATAACAATATGAATACACCACCAGTAGATAGATTAGACCGGATAGAAGCGATATTAGAGCGCGTGGCAGTTCAACAGGAAACTACAGCAGTTAACCTGACGGAACTGATATATAAGGTTGATGACTTTATGGGAACTGCTACCAGTGTTTTGGGGAGAAATGCCATCCTTAACGATGTGGTAGTAGGACTAAATGAAACGGTAGGAAGATTAGATACTAACCTTGCTACTCTCCAAAGCAATTTTGCAGAGAATCAAAAATCAACCAATGCTGCTTTAAAAAGACTAGAAGCAATTTTGATCAAGCTGATGGATAGTTAGGAATGCAAATTTAATAACCTGCAATTCTGATTTAAACTGGGAATGGTGCGTTACGCTGTCGCTAACACACCCTACTTTTGCAATTTATTTAATTTAGGGAACACCAAAAAATAAATTACCCAATTTTGTGGGATGGGCATCCTGCCCGTCCTTGATGATTAGCGGGCAATTCGTCCTGCACCACAAGAAATTTTTGGGTATTCTTTTAATTGGAAGTCCCTTAATTCACATTCCTAAGTTTTTGTCGTTGACTGAGCCAGGATGTTATCTAAAGTTATACTAAAAACGGCGGAGATTTGAATTTTTACAAAATAACAAAAAAGCTAGATGTGTAGGGGTAAAGCAAGAGCTTCATTGGTGTCAACTTAACGTGAAAGCCTTGTAAAATATCAGTTTCACCCTTTCTCGTTCCCATACTCTGTATGGGAATGAATTCTAGAAGGCTCTGCCTTCTATGAAAACAGAGGCAGAGCCTCTGTAATAGCATTCCCAGTCAGAGACTGGGAACGAGATATCATCAGGATTTGAGCTTAAGTTGACACCAATGAAGCTCTTGCTTTACCCCTACCTATAGAATCAAACGATTAAGCCGTTTAGAGTATATTCAGCAACGCCCAAAATTTAAGGATTTACAAGATTAAAAATTTTTATGAATATTAGGGTATGCCCTGCGGTTGTGGTCTTGAGTCAAAATAGCGTTACAGTGGGGCGAAAAATTACTAATGTCTTAGCTGGTGCAAAATTATACGGTTTGGTTAATCGGACTCATGATGTTGATATTAGCTTTACCAATTTTGGCGAAACTTTAAGAGAATTATTCGCTGCTGGTACACCGATAATTGGTATTTGTGCGGCGGGGATTCTAATTAGAACAATTGCACCATTGTTAACTGACAAGGGACAAGAACCGCCAGTTTTAGCTGTAGCTGAAGATGGTAGCGCTGTTGTTCCGCTTTTGGGTGGTTTAAGTGGTGTAAATGATTTAGCGCGTCAGGTGGGGTCAGCACTGAATATCCAACCAGCAATTACCACAACGGGAGATATCCGCTTTCACACTGCTTTGTTATCTCCTCCTGCTGGATATCATTTAGCTAACCCAGAACATGGGAAAAAATTTATTGCTGATTTATTAGCTGGGGGAAAAGTTAAATTACAAGGAATAGCACCTTGGTTGAGTGAGAGTAATTTACCTATTGATGAAAATGGTGAGTTAATTATTCAAATTACTGAAAATTTGGGTAATTCTGATCCTAATTGTTTAGTTTATCATCCTGGGAAAATTGCGATCGCTCTCACCAAGCCAGAACCAGATACAATCACTCAAATTCACCAAATCCTCGCAGCATCTAATTTAGCACCTGCCGCAGTGTCAGGAATATTTGCACCGCTACAACTGGCGAACAATTCCCAACTTCACTCTATAGCGACAACTTTGGGAGTTCCTACCCGCTTCCTACCCACCAATGAATTAACGGAATTGGTTTTGGCGGCTACAGGTGCAGATAGTCGAATTGTATCATCCCCATTTTCCCAGATAGCTGTTGCCATTTCCACGCAAATTATCAACCCTGACACCATTGGACAACCCCAGGGCAAATTAGCGATTATTGGTACAGGTCCTGGTGCATCTCAATGGATGTCACCCCAGGTAAAGGAAATTTTGGCATCAGCGACGGATTTAGTCGGTTATAAAACTTATATTAATTTAATTGGACATCTCGCAGATGGTAAGCGTGTTCATGAATCAGATAACCGCGTGGAAGCAGAGAGGGCATATCAGGCGCTAGATTTAGCTGCATCGGGAAAATATGTAGCAGTTGTATCTTCTGGCGACCCCGGTATTTACGCAATGGCAGCGGCAGTGTTTGAGGTTTTAGAGCAATATCATAAACCAGAATGGCAAACCATTGATATTCAAGTCGCCCCTGGTATTTCGGCTATGCAAGCCGCAGCAGCCACTATTGGTGCGCCTTTGGGGCATGATTTCTGTGTGATTTCTCTCTCTGACATTTTGAAACCTTGGGAAATTATCGCTCAACGAATTACCGCTGCGGCTAAAAGTGATTTTGTCATTGCTTTCTATAACCCTGTATCAAAAGAACGCACTTGGCAACTAGCCGCCGCGAAAAAGATTTTAATGGAACACCGCAAACCTGATACCCCAGTTGTGTTGGGACGAAATTTAGGAAGAAAGGGAGAAGAAGTCCAGGTTACGACTCTAAAGGAATTAGAACCAGCATTAGCGGATATGCGAACTGTCATTATTATTGGTTCTTCCCACACTCGACAAATCCAGCAAGATCATAATATTTGGGTTTATACTTCCCGCCGATATAATTCTCAGGAATGATGTTTTTTCTATTAAACATAATATCCTTCTTCTTTCTTCCTTTCTCCTGACTCCTTTAAGATATAACTCTCTTAATTATGTCTAGTTTATATCTGAGAAAGACTTGATTTTTTTATTCTCATCATCAACAATAAAAACATCATGTTTCAGACATGATTGTAGCCAATAAAAGTGACAGAAGCCCTGATAATGTCCGCCCTTGCGGACATTTTACTTATTATAAATTCTTAGAAAAAAAATGACAATTATATATTGAAAATTCATTCAAAGGGAACAGAGAACTGGCAACAGGGAACAGAAAAAACTCATGTTTAAAAATATGAGATTGAAATAATGACACTGTTTTTTCTCGTGCTACGCATCTTTTAAAAACATCTTTTTCTTGACTGAAGCCTTAAACTCAGCAAATGAGTGTTTCTTATCTGTTCCCAGCTAAGTAGTGAGACAGAATTAATTACACAATGTTATTGCGTTAGCGCAGCGTGGCGTTAGCCATATGGAACGAAGTGAAATGAAGCAATTCCAAGGGTTGTGATTGCTTCCCTTCCCTCGCAATGACTGTAAATATTTTTGTCCAATTACTTAAGAGTTCCCTCTTATTTCTCCATAAGGTGAGCAGTCGAACTATTTTTTTCTCAAGAAGCGGGTGGCGGGAATCGAACCCGCATGATCAGCTTGGAAGGCTGGAGTTTTACCACTAAACTACACCCGCGTGCTTCTGACTTAATTAAGATAACATGGCTTTTATAAAATTGCAAGTAGTTATGGAGAATTTATGAATTTAATTTTGAGACGAATATATAAATTGCTTAAATCTGGTTTTGATCCGTCTTGATTATAAGCAGCAAGAAAACTTTCTTGTGCAAATATCTGGTTAAGTGCTTGTTCATAAATATTTGCTTGGCTGCGGAGTGCGGCGGGTTCAATCGTGATGATTATCGCTTGTTGAAATTTTCCATTTTTATCAATTACTAAACTAGCCAGTATATTTGCTGGTTTGAGATCCTCATCGCTGGGAAGTATACTAGCCTCTAAATCTTTTTCTGTACTTCCTTTGTATTCAGCTATAACATCTGGTAAAGCATCGGTTATGAGTTGTTTTTGTTGTATTAATTCACTAACTTCTTCTTTGAGTAGAGGACTAACGGTAGCTATAGCACCCCCTCCATTGGTGGTTGGGGACGCTTCTGGTTCTCGGTTAGGATTTACGGAAGGTTCTGCTGTGGGAGTTGGGGAATCAGTAGGAATATCTTGACGGAGGAGAGTTCCCTTTCCTAGTTTCACTTCTTGACGACGATTCCAGGGAAGTTCACTATCTGGAATTATTGGTGTTGCTTCTGGTGTTGCTTCTGGTATTGGGTTTGTGGGATAGAATTGTTGTCTAAATCGTGATTTTTCAACTTCGGTTTTTTCAGGTTCAGGCTTTTTAACTTCAATTTTTCTAACTTCAGGCTTTTTAACTTCAATTTTTCTAACTTCAGGCTTTTTAACTTCAATTTTTCTAACTTCAGGCTTTTTAACTTCAATTTTTCTAACTTCAGGCTTTTTAACTTCAATTTTTCTAACTTCAGGCTTTTTAACTTCAATTTTTCTAACTTCAGGCTTTTTAACTTCAGGCTTTTGAGTTTTATCTTGTTCTGTTAAATGAAGTTTAGAAATTATCTCACCATCATTTTGATTGTTGGGTGTAGTGGGTGGTGATTTTGGTGAAGATGAAAAAGAAGATTGCGGTTTAATCTTGGGAGTTGTTGATTGATGTTTAATTGTGGATTTTGGTTCGGAAGCAATTTCAATAAGATCAATGGGAATCGAACTTTGGTTAGAGTGAGGAAACCAAGCCTGAAATTCATTAGATGAACGCATTAACCAAAATACTAACAAATGAAGAGAGACAGAACCAATACATACAACAGTCCATAGCCAAGGTGGATCACTATGTCGTCTCAATGGTTGAGATGTAATTGAACTATCGCTTAAATGATTATTGATCAACGTTGGCATTTTATTAAAAATATGGGGATAATTGTTTATAACCCTTGTCCCATAAGGGTTTTGTGATAATCAATCCTCAATCACCATAAAAGAGACGCAAGAGCCGGATATTTTTTTAATCGGAAGTTTCTTACTTTCAGGCTGGTGAACATGGCGATCATTATAGGTTATTATTCCCATATCCACTACTCAGTATTTATCTTATCAGCCTCTCCAGTTCTCAATTAGGAAAATTTTTAGCTCCCATCCGCTAAAATATCTAGTTTAGATAGATTTTACTACGTTATTAATAAGTTATCCTAACTAGGTAGGTGAACAGAAAAAACTGAAATATGTAGTCAACCCTCACTCTCTCAGGGAGCCAAGCCGCTGAGTGGCTAGTACCGCAGGGCGGAAGTCAAAAGTCAAAAGTCAAAAGTCAAAACGAAGACAGTATAGGCTTTTTAACGATTTAGAATGGTTGGTTTATTTATGCCGTGTTGTACTAGTATATTGTGGATTAACAGCCACCAAAAGGCTTTCAACCTTATTCCTGCAATCAATCAAATTAATCCCTAACTAGCTTTGAAATCCTGGTTTTTTAACCCAACCCAACCCCCAGTAAACCGAGAAACTGCGACTCTAACTATTGGAAAACTCCAAATTCGCGTAGCTACACCTGATGATCTAATAAGTATTGCCCAAATTGTGGCTGAAAGCTTTCACTCCCAAGAAGGTTTGTGGAGTTGGGCTTTACCTTTGTTTCGTATAGGTATTTATGAGGATCTAAGGCATCGGCTCAATTCTCCCACACCCCATCATATTTGTTTAGTTGCTGTTGATACTGCCACTGAAAATCAGAAAATTATGGGAACTATAGAAATGAGTGTTAGGGGTAATTATCCTTGGATTGGTGTAAATCCGGGTTTCCCTTATATATCTAATTTAGCTGTTGATCCGGGTTGCCGTAGACTGGGTGTAGGCTCTAGTTTATTGATTCGCTGTGAGCAAATTTCCCAGGAATGGGGATTTCAAGATTTATATCTCCACGTTTTAGAACATAATCATCATGCCCGTCAGCTTTATTTTAAGTTAGCATATCGCGTACATAAGGTTGAATCTCCCTGGGATGCGCTTTTCCTTAATCGCTCACGGGAGATATTACTGCATAAACGTATATAGTAGAAGTCGGAGAGAAGGAAGGCAGAAGAAAGTCACATTTTGGATTCCATGAAAGTGCCTAAGTAGGGTTTGCTGATAGCGTAGCGTGGCGTTAGCCATACTCCCGAATGGGCGCAAGCCATGCGCCCCTACCTCCTGATAGCGTGGCGTTAGCCATACTTCTAGCCCTCACAGACAACTTTTTCAAACACCCTCTAAGATACAAGGTTGGGTTTTGCTGTCGCTTAACCCAACCAAATCCTTGATAATGTTGGGTTATGGCTGATGCTTCCGGCGATCGCGAAGCGCTGCTGCAAGCAGTTCGCAGGGATACGCCTCCCGTCAGGGATACGTTCCACAACTCAACCTACCGGATAATGACTTTTTAGGCTTAACCGAGGAGTATTGACTCTGGATTGATTGAAATCCAGCATTAATCCCATAGAATAGGATAATTAAAATAACTAAAAGTGCGTGTTTATTTCTGAAATAAATGATACTGTTCAAGTAATATCAGAGAACAGTAAGTAGGTTGGCGTTGAAAATTGTCGTTATGGCAAGGCAAAAGGCAAGAGGCAAGAGTGAAGAGGGTTTGGGCGATTTTACGTTTCTTTACACAGTTTGGTTTTATTGTGTTCACCTACTTATATCAAACTATCACATTCAAAACAGTGTTATTAACCAAATTATCATGCCAGATGGAAATGGGCAATTTAATGGCTCTAATCTCCTCACACTAATTCATGGTGGCAAGGTTTTTATGGTTAATAGTCGGAGAAGGAATGGGTTAATACTTTTTAAAGAATATCATGCGGAGTTTGCCGGACCTGGAGCAGCGATTGGTGGAGATCATGATAGTGATTGCCAAGGGATTTTACCCATAGGCAATCTTTCTTTGTTGACTCCTGAATCCCATGAAGATCGTCAGAAAGCTTATTTGCTTAGGCGACAATGGATTCGCTTGATTAAACAAATTACGGAGAGTCCGATTGCTAAAGAACGAGTACAAAAGATTCTTGATCAGTTTGAGGTATTTTTCCCGTCTGAAATAGTGGCTTGTATCCCAGATGAGGCTTTTGCAATGTTAGTGGGTGTGTTAACACAAACTGTAACGATTGTTCGTCGTGTAGGTATTGATACCGGATATGAATGAGTGGTAATTAGTTGCTACTTTTACAATAATGCTTGTATTCGCTCCAGGGTGCGGGTGTTTTCTGCGGGTGTACCGATAGTGATTCTTAAGCCATTGGGTAAAAGTCTAATCAGAGTCCCTTGATTTCTCAGTTTTTGGTTGAGATTTGTTAAAACGGTGGTTGATAATTGAGAGTCATCGGTTTTAATCCGCAAGTAAATAAAGTTGGTGCTGCTGGGTGTAATTTCCAGGGTTGGGTGTGCGGATAAGGCTGTGATCATTTTGGTTCTTTCGCTGAGGGTTTGGGGGATTGACTCTAGCAAAAGTTGCCGATTTTCTAATGCCATGAGGGCGGTGGCGATGGAAAAACTGGGAAGATTGTAGGGAAGACGAACTTTTTCTAAAATTGCGATCGCCTCTGGATGAGCGATACAATAACCTACACGCATGGCGGCAAGACGAAAGGCTTTAGAAAAGGTGCGTAATATAATCCAGTTAGGATGTTGTAATAATTCATCGGCTAAAGTCCTTTGACTAAATTCAAAGTAAGCTTCATCAATAACTACTAAAATTTCTTCTGGTAAACTTTTTAACCATTCTAGTTCCGCTGCTGTTAAAGAATTAGCGGTAGGGGAATTGGGGTGAACGACAAAAACGACGCGAATGGGCGGATTTTGTGTTTGGGAAATTGCCGATTTTGCGGCTGTTAAATCAGTTTCAAAGTTGCTGTGATTTCTGCCTACTGTAACTACAGGAATGCCTAAAGTCTGAGCTAAAATTCCATACATGGAAAAGGTAGGATTGGCGACTAATATAGAACCTTCTCCCCCTAAACAGGTAGCAATTAATAGGGATCTAATTAATTCGTCTGAACCATTACCGACGGAAATATTCGCAGCGGTGAAAGCTGAATTTGCCAGATTTGCTGATTCATTTACATACTGGGAAATGGCATTTTTTAGAGATTCGTGTCCACCATCGGGATAACGATTAGTTTCAATAAGTTGTTGATAAGTCCAAGCTAATTTTTCTTTGATTTCCGATGGTAAATCTAAGGGACTTTCATTAGTATCTAGTCTGTCAAATTGGATGGCGACTGGTTCAGCACTATCACTACCAGGATGAGCTTTATAAGCATTAAGTTGGGATAAATCGGAACGAATAAATTTAAGCATTTGTCATTGATTGATAATTGGTGATTATATATCTTGTTCCCAGTCTCTGAGTGGGAATACTATCACAGAGGCTCTACCTCTACTGTTATGGAGAATGAAGGCAGAGCCTTCTATAATTCATTCCCATACAGAGTATGGGAACGAGAAAAACGAGAAAATGAAGCCAGGGCAGAGCTTTCTAGACTTCATTCCCATACAGAGTATGGGAATGAGAATTTTTTTTAACATTCAGATTTACTAATATTGCATTAATTACAGAATCAATCACAGTAGCAACACAAGGAATAGCGATCGCATTACCAGTTAATTTTCGCATAGTTTGGTAACTGCCCACTATTTTATAAGATTCTGGAAAACCTTGCAACCTCAACATTTCTCTTTCGGTTAATCTTCTTTCGCCATTGACTAATAAATAATTATAAGATGCTCCTGCTCTTAATGCACAGGAATAAGGATGTATACTAATATTACCAGATTTATTTTCATGCCATATTGTTGGTTGCTCATATTTTTGCTCAGTTTTGACTTTTTGTAACCGATTTTGGCGAATTTTTTCGGAAGCATAATAAAATTCAGCAACGGATTTTTCTAATATTTCTGACAAGGGCTGCATGGGCATTTTGATTAATGGCCAATTAAAGTTATGATAATGATTCTGATTTTTTAAGCCGACGATTAAAATTCTTTCTCGTTTTTGTGGTAAACCGAAATTAAGAGCATTGAGAATTTTATAATCTGTATAATAGCCTAATTCTTTTAAGGTATTAATAATTATTTTTAATGTTTGCCCCTGTTGATGTCCTTGTAATTGTTTGACATTTTCTAATATAAAGGCTGACGGTTGTTTATTTTTAATAATTCTGGCAATATCAAAAAATAATGTTCCTCTGGTATCTTCAAATCCTTTTAGTTCTCCACAAATGCTAAAGGGTTGACAAGGAAAACCACCTAATAATATGTCATGGTCAGGAATATCATTTTCGTCAATTTTTGTAATATCTCCTATGGGTGTTTCTTCAAAGTTTTCTGAATAGATTTTCTGGGCATTTATATCAATATCACTGGAAAAAACACATTGAGAATGAATTTTATAAATATGACAAATCTTTTCAATTGCTAATCTAAATCCACCTGTACCACTAAATAAGTCTATAAATTTGATCATTTTTTGATTTCGGTTTTATCCTTGGTTAAGAGTTGTGATTAAGTATAATTTACGCAATTTATAGTATAGCAAGCATATAAATTATGCAACTACCACAGTAATTGCTCTTGATCTTAAATTAAGCGATAGCGAAGCGCTCCGTAGGAATCGCATAATTAATGATATAATCAATTGGAAACCTATAGTTCATCTATCAAAAAATTTAAGATGATCAACTTAGAGTTAGCCGAATCTGATGTATTTACCAACCTCAATGTGACACTTCTGCTAGAATCGCTCACATCTGGAAAAATTGTGGCATCTATTAGAGAATTTCCCGACTGTCGAGTACAAGCAGATACAAGAGAAACAGCGATCGCCCAAATTCAAGCTACATTTTTAGAAAGATTAAAAAATATAGAAGCGGTATCATGGAAAGTACCAATTAACACTTCAGAACCAGCTTGGGTGAAATTTGCTGGTGTCTTTAAAGATGATACAGATTTTGCAGCCGTTATAGAGTCAATTCGCGCAGAACGCACTATAGATGATGAATCAGAAATTGATCCTTCCTATTATCTATAGAAGTTAGTGATGGTTGATTTATATATTCTCGATACAGATTGTGTTTCACTAATTCTCTATAATCATCCCCAACTGATCACTAACACGGCAAAACATCAGGTAGCTGTCACAATTATCACGGTTTAAGAACTCTTCAATGGTTGGGTTAACAGAATTAACGATCCTTCACAAGTAAATAATCTTCCTCAACTTTATTCAAAATTTTCGACTACTGTAAAATATCTCCAAACTATGGAAATATCGGACTTTACACCAGAAGCGGATAATTGTCTCAGGAAACTATTAAAAGATAATCCACTATTACGAAAAAATCGCATCCAAAAAGATATGCGAATTGCAGCGATTGCGCTATCTATAAATGCTACAGTTGTTACCCGTAACTAACGAGATTTTGCTCAAGTTCCAGGACTCAAGATCGAAGATTGGACTCTGTAGGGGTTTAGCAGTGCTTATTGGTGTCAACTTAAGTTAGAAAAGGCTTATCTGTTTGCTTCCACATCCAGAAATGATAGCGTAGCGTGGCGTAAGCCATATTTCCGGGCTAATAGTCAAACAAAGTAAACTAAAGTTTACTCAAAAATTTCCGGGTTATTTAGTCATCTTCAGATGACTTCTGCTATTAGACTGGGAATTCATTCCCCGGCGGGCTACAGGTTTTACGTTAAGTTGACACATATCAGCTTTTGCTTTACCCCTACCAAATACAATTATCTCATGGTCACAAATTCCTCTGCTGCGGAGGGATGAATACCTACAGTGGCATCAAAATCAGCTTTGGTTGCACCCATTTTTACTGCAATAGCGACACCTTGAATAATTTCTGCGGCGCTATCTCCCACCATGTGAGCGCCTAAAATTTTATCAGTGCTAGTATCTACTATTAGCTTCATCATGGTTTTTTCTTGCTTACCTGCCAAAGTGTAGTACATGGGGCGGAAGCTGGTACGATAAATTTTGATATTGTCATCACCGAATTTGTCCCTAGCGTGGGCTTCTGTTAACCCAACTGTTGCCGCTTCTGGGGTGGTGAATACGGCTGTGGCAACGGTTTCGTGACTAAATTCGCGGCGGTTGTTGCCAAATTCACTGTCAGCAAAGGCACGTCCTTCACCAATGGCGACGGGGGTTAAATTTAGGCGGTCTGTGACATCACCAACAGCATAAATATGGGGTTGGCAAGTTTGACTATATTCATTGACAGCTATAGCATCTGAGGTGCTGTATCCTGGTTCTTCTTCAGAACTGGGAACACAGTCGAGTTGGGCATTTTCTAAGGCTAATCCTTCAATATTAGGACTGCGACCGGTGGCTACTAAAAATACATCAGCAATGATGGGTTCTTGGTCTCCAGATAAGGTTAATTTTAGCCCTTCATCCACTTTTTCTATTGCTGTTACTTCAGTATTTTGGATAATGCGAATACCATGATTGGTCATTCCTTCTTGGATACTGGTACGAATATCTTGATCAAACCCGTTCAAAATTTGCTCTTTGCGGATAATCTGGGTAACTTCTGAACCCAAACCACGCATGATACAGGCAAATTCACTACCAATATAACCAGAACCAACAATAGCAATATGTTTGGGTTGGGTTTTCAGGTGAAAGATTTCATTGGAAGTAATACCATGTTCTATACCGGGAATTTCTGGTTTAATGGGACGACCACCGACAGCAATTAAAATTTTCTCGGCTGTATATTTTTTGCCATTGACTTCAACTGTGTGGGGGTCTATGAAGGTAGCACGACCGGAAATTAATTCTACTCCGGCTTTTTCTAAAAAGCTGATGTGAAGTGCTGATAGTCTGTTAACTTCTTTATCTATGGATGTGATGAAATGTTCCCAGTCAAATTTTACATCTCCCACTGTCCAACCATAACCGGCGGCTTCTTGGAATTGGGCGGGGAAGTGAGAACCATAAACCATGAGTTTTTTGGGGACACAACCACGAATTACGCAAGTACCACCAACTAAATCATATTCGGCGATCGCCACTTTTGCACCATAACTAGCCGCCCGTTTAGAAGCCGCCAAACCCCCAGAACCAGCACCAATCACAAACAAGTCGTAATCAAAAGTCATAAATTTCTACTTTTTTAACTAAAAATAGGCTGTTGAACTATATATAGTCAGATTGCCTAGATTTAATCTAGCGTAGCTGACAACTAAAAATATAAAACCAGATCCCGACTTCTAGGATTGATTCATCACTTATTGACATGATCAAAGAAGAAGTCGGGGATCTGAGAATTGACTAATAACTAATCCAATCACTCCAACTACCAGCGTAAAGTTTAGCGGTGGGAATTCCAGCTATGGCTAAAGAAAGTAAATTTACACAAGCTGTGACACCAGAACCACAATAAACTAAAATTTCTTTATTTGTATCTATATTTTGCCACCGTTGAGATTGTTCTAACTGGGGAATTACGCACCCAGAAGCGTCCGTTACTTCTTGCCAAGGATAATTAACAGCGCCGGGAATATGTCCAGCAATTTTATCAATTGGTTCTTTTTCTCCGCGATAACGTTCTCCTTCCCTAGAGTCTATTAAAACCACATTTTCACTATCTTTGTGATTTTTGACATAAGTAAAATCTACAACTTTATCCGCTTGTAATTGGGGAATAAATGTTCCTCTTTCCGCAGTAGGAATAACATCTGTAACGGCATAACCCGCTTTTTGCCAGCAGTCAAAGCCGCCATCTAAAATAGCTACTTGTTCATGTCCTAAATACCGCAATAACCACCATAAACGAGAGGCAAAAGCCAAGCGAGAATCATCATAGGCCACTACTAAAGTTTTTTGGGAATTTACCCCAATTGCTGATAACTTTTCAGCTAATTCTGTGATATTTGGTAAAGGATGTCTGCCCCCATGTTCTTGCACAGGACTAGATAAATCTTGATTTAAGTCTAAATAATAAGATCCTGGGATATGATTAGTTTGATACTGTTGTTTTCCTAATTGGCTATCAGCTAAAGAAAACCGACAATCAACAATCACAACTTGAGAATTATTCAGATTTTCAACCAGCCATTCTGGAGAAACAATAAATTGATTATTCATTGGTAATTGGTAATTGGTAATTGGTAATTGGTAATTGGTGAAAACTATTCTTCTTTCTTCTTTCTTCTTTCTTCTTTCTCCTGACTGGGCGCAGGCCCTGCGCCCCTACATCCTGCACTCCTGACCCCTAAAATGTTTACACCCCAACAAACGCAAGATGGTTCTTTTACCTTTTTTTCCACAGAGTTTAATGAAGCCTTTCATAGTCACTATGGGGCAAAACAGGAAAGTTTGCTGAAATTTGCGATTCCGACTCGATTACCAATATTAGCCGAAACAGGATTTGTGCGGCTGTTAGATATTTGTTATGGTCTAGGATACAACACAGCGGCAGCTTTACAGACAATTTGGCAAGTAAATCCTCGTTGCCATGTGGAATTGATTGGGTTAGAACTAAATCCCATTGTCCCCCAAGCGGCAATTAACCATCAGTTATTTAATGGTTGGGACGACAAATATATAAAAATTTTAACTCAAATAGCGTTTGAACATCAAATCCAAATAGATTATTTGCAAGCTACTTTACTAATTGGTGATGCTAGAAACTTAATTCTCCAAGTACATGAATCAGGCTTTCAAGCAGATGCAATTTTTCTTGACCCTTTTTCACCTCCGCAATGTCCACAATTATGGACGGTGGAATTTGTACAAAAAGTATCAGAATGCTTGCAGGAGAATGGGTTACTAGCTACTTATTCCTGTGCTGCGGCGGTACGGACTGCGCTGTTAGCTGCGGGTTTGATTGTCAGTTCGACTCCACCGATAGGAAGGCGGACTCCGGGGACTATTGCGGGATATCCTCAATATGAGGAGGAATCAACTATATCCTATTTGCCGCCTCTTTCCCAAACTGAAGCCGAACATTTATTAACTCGTGCTGCTATTCCTTATCGAGATCCTAATTTGAGTGATACCGCGGGAATGATACTCAAGCGACGACAAGAAGAAATTCAAGTCTCTACATTGGAATCAAGTTCACAGTGGCGCAAAAGGTGGTTAAGATCGTCAACAACGTAGGAGATTTTGCTTGAACAGCCAACAGTTAGCAATGATTAACTGATATGATCTGGCGTGGAAGGGAGTTAATCAAAAAAGTATTTAATTATGGTTGTTGTAGCAATTCTCGCCGCTGGAAAAGGCACAAGAATGAAATCTAATCTACCCAAGGTTTTACATTCCTTGGGTGGAAGATCTTTAGTTGAACGCGTTATTGAAAGTGCTGAACCTCTTTCACCTGACCGTAAGTTAGTGATTGTTGGTTATCAGTCCACAGAAGTAAAAACAGCTATGGATTCTATTTATGGTGTGGAATTTGTAGAACAGGCTGTACAATTAGGCACAGGTCATGCTATTCAACAATTACTTCCCCATTTAGAGGGTTATACTGGGGATTTATTGATTTTAAATGGTGATGTACCTTTGTTACGGACAGAAACTTTAAAAAACCTCTTACAAACTCACCAAGAAAATCAAAATTCCTGTACTATTTTGACTGCACAATTAGCAAATCCTCAAGGTTATGGGCGGGTTTTTCGGAATAGTGAGGGTATTGTCCAAAAAATAGTTGAGGATAAAGATTGTACTCCTAACCAAAGAGAAAATGATCGGGTAAATGCTGGTATTTACTGTTTTCATTGGCCTGATTTGGCTAAGATTTTACCAGATTTGCAAGCTAATAATTCTCAAAAAGAATATTACCTAACTGATGCTGTTACTCAAGTTGGTAAGGTAATGGCTGTAGATGTGAAAGATAATCAAGAAATTTTGGGAATTAATGATAGATTGCAATTAGCAACTGCTAATGATATTTTACAAAAACGGATTAAGGAAAAATGGTTGTTAGCAGGTGTGACGTTAATTGATCCGGCAAGTATTACTATTGATGAAACGGTGGAATTACAGCCGGATGTGATTCTTGAACCGCAAACTCATTTGCGAGGAAGAACGGTAATTCAAGCTGGTAGTCGCATTGGTCCGGGAAGTTTAATTGAGAATAGTGAATTGGGTGAAAATGTCACAGTTCTCTATTCTGTAATTACAGATAGTGTGATTCAATCTCAAACTCGAATTGGACCTTACGCACATTTACGTGGTCATGCTGAGGTGGGTATAGGTTGCAGAATTGGTAATTTTGTGGAGTTGAAAAATGCCCAATTAGGCGATCGCACTAATGTAGCACACTTATCGTATTTAGGCGATACCACAACCGGAACTCAGGTCAATGTCGGTGCGGGGACAATCACTGCTAATTATGACGGTGTGAAGAAACATAGAACAACTATAGGCGATCGCAGCAAAATCGGTTCTAATACTGTGTTAGTTGCACCTATTACTGTCGGTAATGATGTCTACATAGCCGCAGGTTCGACGGTGACAGAAGATGTCCCAGATGATTCTTTGGTAATTGCTAGAAGTCGTCAGGTGGTCAAACCAGATTGGAAAATGAAAACTGACAGTTAATATTTTCTAGGGTGCGTTTACCAACGCACCTCTTCACAAAGAGGTTTGATTAAATTTGTAAAGTATGGAATTAAACTCTTGTATTTGCACCTTTGCGCGAAACAAAATTCATGGATAATAGCCAAAAATACCATCTCATGATAAGCTACTAAATCTTAGAGTTAGGAAACTTCGGTTCAATTCCGGGACTGTGCCGCAACTGTAAAGCAATTTAGAGATGATTGGAGTTTAACTAAAAATCCAGAATCCCAAGTTGAGTAAGTCAGAATGCTAACTCTCAAGTGTTCACTTCCGTTCTGTCTCTGCGTCACACAGAGAAGGAGTCATGATTTTGCAAATTCCATTTACCGCTTGTCCAGGATTATTTTACAACACAGCCGCCCAGGATGGTCTGCTTTATCGGTTGAGAATACCAGGGGGAATCATCAATTATCACCAATTTCAGGCGATCGCAGATATTGCTGATAATTATGGCAATGGTTATATTGATATTACTAACCGGGCCAATATTCAAATTAGAGAAATTAAAAACAGCATAAATGCTGAGGTTCTGAAAAAATTACAAGCATTAGGTTTAGCCTCCACCAATATCAACATAGATCATATCCGCAACATCATGACCAATCCCACAGCGGGTATTGATACTGAAGAATTACTAGATACTCGTCCCTTAGTGAAAGCCTGGGAAAAATATATTACCGCACATTCTCAACTTTCCGAATTATCGGCAAAATTTAGCGTTTGCTTTGATGGTGGAGGCAAAGTTGCTGTAAAATATCAACCCAATGATATTATATTGGCAGCAGAAATAATTAACCGTAATGTATATTTGCGGTTATATCTCAGTTATGGAGAAAAAGGACAACCAGCACAGGATACAGGAATCTTATTCAAACCAGAAGAGACAACAACAGCTTTAGCAGCCTTAGCGCAAACTTACCTCAAACACATAGATACCAAAAACCGCCGCAAACTACGCTTACGAGAAATCATCAACAAGATCACAGTCAAAGAATATCTTCATCAAATCCAAGAAAACCTCAACTCAGATATATTGAACTTTACAAAAACTCCTCTCTGCGCCTCTGCGCCTCTGCGAGAAAAAACTCATATTGGTATTTATCCCCAACGTCAAACCGGATTATATTATATCGGCATAGTCTTACCCCTGGGAAAATTAGAAACTCCGCAAATTAGGGGTTTAGCTAATATTGCCAAAAGATATGGCGATGATAATATCAGGTTAACACCTTGGCAAAACTTACTATTAACCGATATTCCCCAAAATCAAATTAGCGAAGTTGATCAACAAATTGCCAATTTAGGTTTAAACTCATCACCAACCAACATCAAAAGTTTCCTAGTAGCTTGTTCCGGTAAAAAGGGTTGTGCTGCTGCGGCCACAGAAACTAAAGATGATGCCATAAACTTGGCAAAATACCTAGAAAATCTTATGATTCTAGACTCACCTATGAATATTCACTTTAGTGGTTGCAGTAAATCTTGCGCTCAACACACTCAAGCTGATATTACCTTACTTGGTATTATTACAGAAACCGCAAAAGGAACTTTTCCCGCTTATCAAGTGTATGTTCTCGGTCATTTACTTTATGAATATGTGACTATAGCGAAAATTCCGATTTTGATTCAAGAAATGCTGACAGTGTATCAAAAACAACGTCTAAGTTTACACGAAACTTTTGGACAATTTATTGATCGTCATAGCCATCAATTAAATCAACTATTTAGCCAAACAACGCCCAATTTAACCTTTACAACCTGAAAATATCATGTTTGATTACATCCGTGATGGTAGCGAAATATATCGTAATTCCTTTGAAATTATTCGGTCAGAGTCCAATCTCGAAAGATTCCCTGAAGATGTAGCAAAAGTTGCTGTTCGCATGATTCATGCCTGTGGAATGACGGATATTGTCAATGACTTAGAATATTCATCTACAGCGGTAGTATCCGGGAAAAAAGCCCTAATTGCCGGCGCACCGATTTTGTGTGATTCTTACATGGTAGCCGAAGGTGTTACCAAAAAAAGATTACCCAAAAATAATAAAGTTCTTTGCACCCTCAATGATCCAGAAGTACCACAACTAGCCAAAAGATTAAGAAATACAAGGTCAGCAGCAGCTTTAGAATTCTGGCGTTTCCACATAGAAGGGGCAATTGTGGTGATTGGGAATGCACCAACAGCCCTATTTAGGTTATTAGAAATGCTAGACGAGGGAGTTCCTCGACCGGCGTTAATCTTGGGCTTTCCTGTTGGTTTCGTGGGTGCAGCCGAATCAAAAGCCGCATTAGCCGCAGATAGCCGCAACGTACCATTTTTAACTTTACATGGAAGACGGGGCGGAAGTGCGATCGCTGCTGCTGCTGTTAACGCCTTAGCTAGTGAGGAAGAATAATGACTAACGCTGGAGGTCGTCTTTATGGAATTGGTGTGGGACCTGGAGACCCTGAACTCATCACCTTAAAAGCCTTGCGTCTTCTCCGTTCTGCCCCAGTGATTGCTTATCAATCAGCAACAAATAAAGAAAGTGTCGCCAGAAAAATTGTCTCTCCATACTTGGATCATAGTCAGATTGAGGTAGCCTTTCATCTTCCTCGCGCCTTAGAACCAGAAAAGGCTAAATCTATCTATGACCAAGAAACTCAACCCATTGCTGACCATTTAGCAGCAGGTCGGGATGTGGTGGTTATCTGTGAAGGAGATCCGTTTTTCTATGGTTCTTTTATGTATCTTTTTACCAGATTGGCTGATAAGTATAAAACAGAAGTCGTCCCCGGAGTTTCCTCTCTCATGGCTTGTCCCGTGGCTTTAGGTTTACCATTTACCTATTACAATGATGTCCTCACGGTTTTACCTGCACCATTACCCAGAGAAGCCTTAATTAGCCAACTCCTAGCCACTGACGCGGCAGCTATTATGAAACTTGGTCGCCATTTTCTCAAAGTCAGGGATATTCTCCATGAATTAGGACTAGCTTCACGGGCTAGATACATTGAACGCGCTACAACTACACAACAGCGCATATTACCTCTTGACGAAATTGACCCTCTTGATGTACCTTACTTCTCGATGATTATTATCCCTACTAAAAATAAGTTGTAGTTGTCAAGGAGTCAGAAGCAAATTGTAAAACCTGTAGGGGCGCAGGGACTGCGCCCTCAATCCTACTGCATCCTCAAGATAACTAAACTTTAACAAGAGTGGGTATATTTTCTGGTATATTTTTTGCTTTGTCCTGACTTTTATCAGAAAAATGCTTATCTATTAAAGCGGGAACTTGGACAGCTTGAATTTTACTATAACGAGTTTTATCAGGCATAACTAAATTAGGACCAGATTTACAGTTTTTCATACAGCCAGTACCTTTAATCGTGACTGAATTTTCTAACCCGCTGTTTATTAACTCAGACTCCAAAGCTTGACATAAAGCTTTACCACCACGTTTCATACAATCAGATTTTTGACAAACTAAAATTGTTTGTGTTTTAGCAGGTTTCGTCTTAATTTGATTCTGTGCTGCAACTATTCCCATATCGGAACTTGCAGCCATAACTCTTTCTGCTACGAGAGTTACCTGATCTTTTTTCGGATTATATTGTTTTGTCCCCACAACTTGCAGCCAGGTCCCTTTAGCTAACCGCAAATCAAAAGCACTCCGTAAATGCTTGGCTAATTTTATATAAAATTCACCCTCAGAAGTCCCTAATAATAATCCTTTCAGCTTATATCCATCCTTGATCACAAAATCTAGAAATCTGCCTTCAAAACAAAATTCTGTGACTGCTGAATTAGTAGATATATTCATTTTTCAACCTATTTTTCTCACTAAAATTTTTGGTAACGACAACGCCAACAATTTTCAAGATTCCCAATCAAGTTTTGACGAGAAGCAGTGAATTGTTGAATTACACTCCAAAGCTGAATAGCTGCGGCAGGGTTATTTATTTCTACGGTTAAAGGCTGATTAGTCTGACAAACACAAATTATATCTAATTCTTGTAAGCGTTGATAAACCTGCCAACGGTCTGCCCAATTTATATCAATAACGTGCTTTCTATCTGTGTCTGAACTGAAAGATTTCAAGCGAGTAGCCCTCAAAATGCCATAAAGTTGCAGTAAAACTAAAAACTCATCGTCTAAATTTGTGATTTAGTCGGAGTTTAGCCTCTTTTATTAGGATACACTAACTGCAAAATATTGTCATTAATTTTGAGAAAAAATCTCATTTTTTCTTTGTTGAGAGATACGCACACTTTGAGATTGAAGTCAATATAAATACCAAATATATATCTTTAAGCACAGATATATGAAAAAAAATTGATACTTACGATTACTAATAATGCCAAAGTTTTTTAGATTTAGTAGCCTTGATTTTATTTTGAAAATGCTAATATGTGAGGAGTAAGCAGTTAAAAATTATAACTGTAAAAAAAGAGGAGAACCATGTCTGATACGCAAACTATATTACACAACTTTGGTCAGGTTTATGACAATCCCGTCTTACTAGATCACAGTGTCACTGCGCCAGTTGTCGAAGGATTTAATGTCGTATTAGCTAGTTTTCAGGCATTATATTTACAATACCAAAAACATCATTTTGTGGTTGAAGGTGCAGAATTCAATTCACTGCATGAATTCTTTAACGCCAGCTACAAAGAAGTACAAGATCACATCCACGAAATTGGCGAGCGCTTAAATGGTTTGGGTGGCATCCCCGCAGCAAGTTTCACTAAATTAGCTGAATTATGCTGTTTTGAAACAGAAGTAGATGGCGTATTTTCTGCCCGAAAGATGGTAGAAAATGACCTAGTTGCCGAACAAGCATTAATTGGTGTAATTCGCCGCCAAGCTGCACAGGCTGAAAGTTTAGGCGATAGAGGTACACGCTATTTATACGAGAAAATTCTCTTAAAAACTGAAGAGAGAGCTTATCATCTAGCTCACTTTTTGGCTAAAGATAGTTTAACATTAGGTTTTGTGCAACGGGCTGAAAATTAAACTTTTGATAATCTCGATTCAACTAAATCAAGACTAAATAAATTTTAGTAATTGAGAATTTTACAAAATTAATAATTTTGGCAGAGAGGTGTAACCTATCCTTTCTGCCATTCTTTATATTAGGACTTAAAACCAATTATTTTTATTACATATATCTAACAATAAATTATCAAACGCAGATGAACGGAGATGAACGCAGATAAAGAAAGATAAATTAATTATCTGTGCAGTCTTATTGTTATAATCCATAACAATTAAATAAACTCAGAATTTAGACATAAAATTCTCTTGCTTTAATTTTTCAAACTCTTACCTTTGCGCCTTTGCGCCTTTGCGTGAGCTTAATTCATACTTAAATTATGCAACGCCGAGAAAAAACGTAAAAACCAGTACCAAAAATCCCCCATATCTGTAAATCCTTCCCCTTACCGTCATCAAAACCCGGAAAAGTTAATAATGAATGGCATGATGAGGCATAAAGACCCTTAAAATAGTCAAGATTTGTATTTTTGTAATCTAAGGTAAAAACTATGCCCCGTCGTCAAGACCTCAAAAAAATTCTCCTGTTAGGTTCAGGACCAATTGTGATTGGTCAAGCCTGTGAATTTGACTACTCTGGAACTCAAGCCTGTAAAGCCTTGCGAGAAGAAGGCTATGAAGTCGTGCTGGTAAACTCCAACCCAGCGACAATCATGACCGACCCGGAAACCGCCGACCGCACCTATATTGAACCGTTGACACCGGAAATAGTGGAAAAAGTCATTGCCAAAGAACGTCCAGATGCTTTATTGCCAACAATGGGAGGACAAACCGCCCTTAACTTGGCTGTAGCCTTAGCCAAAAATGGCGTTTTGGAGAAATACAACGTCGAGTTAATTGGTGCAAAATTACCCGCAATTGAAAAAGCCGAAGACAGGAAACTGTTTAATGAGGCTATGGCTAAAATTGGGGTTGCAGTATGTCCCAGTGGTACAGCTTCTACTTTAGACGAATCAAAGGCGATCGCTCTGCAAATTGGCACATATCCTTTAATTATCCGTCCAGCCTTTACAATGGGGGGGACTGGTGGCGGTATCGCCTACAATCAAGAAGAATTTGAAGAAATGGCACAAGTAGGAATTGACGCGAGTCCGGTTTCCCAAATTCTCATTGACCAATCTTTATTGGGTTGGAAAGAGTATGAATTAGAAGTAATGCGGGATTTAGCCGATAACGTCGTCATTATCTGTTCTATCGAAAATCTCGACCCTATGGGGATTCATACAGGGGATTCTATCACCGTCGCCCCCGCCCAAACCCTAACTGATAAAGAATATCAACGGTTACGGGATATGGCAATTAAAATTATCCGGGAAATTGGTGTGGAAACCGGCGGTTCTAATATTCAGTTTGCGGTAAATCCCGTGAATGGTGATGTGGTGGTAATTGAAATGAACCCCCGCGTCTCCCGCAGTTCGGCTTTGTCTTCCAAGGCGACAGGTTTCCCCATTGCCAAAATCGCGGCGAAGTTAGCTGTGGGTTATACTTTGAATGAACTACAAAACGATATCACCAAAAAAACCCCCGCTTCCTTTGAACCGACAATTGACTATGTGGTTACGAAAATTCCCCGGTTTGCGTTTGAAAAGTTCCCCGGTTCAGAAGCGATTTTAACTACCCAAATGAAGTCTGTAGGGGAAGCAATGGCTATTGGCCGGACATTTAACGAATCCTTTCAAAAAGCTTTACGTTCTCTGGAAACCGGACGCGCTGGTTGGGGTTGTGATAAAGCCGAAAAATTGCCCAGTGGGGAACAAATTCGCGCCCAATTGCGAACACCTAACCCAGAACGCATCTTTTCTGTGCGTCATGCTATGCAGCTAGGAATGAGTAATGAGGAAATCTACGAACTGACAGCAATTGACCCTTGGTTTTTAGATAAATTGCAAGAAATTTTAGAAATAGAAAAATTTCTCAAGCGCACGCCCTTAAAACAGTTGACAAAAGCGCAAATGTATGATGTGAAAAGAAATGGATTTAGCGATCGCCAAATAGCTTATGCTACAAAAACCAAAGAAGACGAAGTTCGCACATATCGCAAACAGCTAGAAGTTATCCCCGTTTACAAAACTGTTGATACCTGTGCTGCTGAATTTGAAGCCCTGACTCCATATTACTATTCTACCTACGAAGAAGAAACGGAAGTATTACCAACAGATAAACCCAAGGTGATGATTTTGGGTGGTGGTCCAAACCGCATTGGTCAAGGAATTGAGTTTGATTATTGTTGTTGTCATGCTGCATATTCTCTACATGATGCCGGGTATGAAACAATTATGGTCAATTCTAACCCAGAAACAGTTTCTACAGATTACGATACCAGCGATCGCCTGTATTTTGAACCATTAACTAAAGAAGACGTTCTCAACATCATCGAAGCCGAAAACCCCGTCGGTATCATCGTCCAATTCGGTGGCCAAACACCATTAAAATTAGCCGTTCCTCTACAAGAGTATTTACAAAAAGCTAATAGTATCACCAAGATTTGGGGAACATCTCCCGATTCTATAGATATGGCAGAAAACAGGGAACGGTTTGAAAAGATTCTGCAAAAATTAAATATCGCCCAACCACCTAATGGTATGGCGAGAAGCTATGAAGATGCTTTAATTGTTGCCAAGCGCATTGGTTATCCTGTAGTAGTTCGTCCTAGTTATGTATTGGGGGGAAGGGCGATGGAAATCGTTTATTCCGATACTGAATTAGAACGTTACATGACCTTTGCTGTGCAAGTAGAACCAGATCACCCGATTTTAATTGATAAATTCTTAGAAAACGCCATTGAAGTGGATGTAGATGCGATCGCCGATCATACTGGTAATGTCGTCATTGGTGGCATCATGGAACACATCGAACAAGCGGGGATTCACTCCGGTGACTCAGCTTGTTCCTTACCTTCCATTTCCCTCTCTCCCGCTGTCCTCAACCAAATCCGTTTATGGACGGTTCAACTAGCACAAGCTCTATCTGTAGTTGGGTTGATGAATATTCAATTTGCCGTAGTCGGTGCAAATGGCTATTCTCCCCAAGTGTATATTTTAGAAGCTAACCCCAGAGCATCACGGACAGTTCCCTTTGTATCTAAAGCCACAGGGGTACAATTAGCCAAACTCGCATCCTTAATTATGTCGGGAAAAACCTTAGAGGAAGTGAAATTTACCAAAGAAGTTATTCCTTCTCATATTGCCGTCAAAGAAGCGGTTTTACCATTTAGTAAGTTCCCTGGTACAGATACTATTTTGGGTCCAGAAATGCGCTCAACTGGCGAAGTAATGGGTATTGACAGCGATTTCGGTCGCGCCTTTGCCAAAGCAGAATTAGGCGCAGGGGAAAAATTACCGCTTCAAGGAACTGTATTTGTTTCCATGAGTGACAGAGACAAACCTCTCGCAGCAGATGTGATTAAGGAGTTTATTAAGTTAGGCTTTACAATCATGGCTACCCAAGGGACACGCCAAGTCCTGCAAGAACAAGGGTTAGAGGTAAAATCAGTTCTCAAACTCCATGAAGGTCGTCCTCATGTCCTGGATGCGATTAAAAATGGCAACATTCAACTGATCATCAACACACCTTCTGGAGAAGAAGCTCATGCCGATTCTAAGTTAATTCGTCGCACCGCCTTAGGCTACAAAATCCCCATCATTACTACTATTGCAGGTGCTAGAGCCACAGCCGCAGCCATCTGTTCTCTGCAAAATACAACTTTAGATGTCAAGGTGATCCAAGAATACTGTCCAAGAAGTTAATTGTCTAAACTATGATTTTTGTGATTTTGATGATTTTTATGATTATTTGGCTAGTTTTTCGCAGAAATCTATGATTTTTACGACAGATATATCATCTTAATTAAAAGAATCACAAGAATCATAGTTCAGACCTTTGATGATTTTTATGATGAATCCTGCGGATTTATCGGGAAAATCCCTCATATTAACCAAAATAATCAGAAAAATCATAGTTCAGACGTTTTCCTCATCTTCATCAAAATAATCCTAAAAATCATAGTCCGACATTATTAAGCAATTGTTACAAAAAAATCATTATCGTTATCATTGAGATATTTTAACAAATATGAGGAAGCTATTTCTCCGCTAGAGGATTAGCCGTTGTTTAAGGAAATGTATGCCATTCAGTAATTTCAGAGTCTGAAGTCATCTCAAATTACTGCCGAAGTGCGGGTTTCCCTATAGTCAAATTATTCTCATAAATGTTACAATTATTAATATTCCCGAAAACACAAAAAATGTTTGACTTGCTACTGTGTATCTAACTACAGATACTTGTGGAAACAAGGAGACAGATGTAACGTTTGGCAGTGAAGTACCTAATTTACCCAAATATGGGCAACCTGAGTTTATCGGGTGCGACAAATCTCAAAACATTATTTCGTTAACGACCCTATCAGCAAACCCACCATTACCCAAGAGTAGCGCCATGAAGACCGCTCAATCAGCCACCGACCTCGTGCGGACTTACCTGCGTGAGATTGGCCGTGTGCCACTTCTCACCCACGAAGAAGAGATTTTTTATGGTAAACAGGTGCAACGATCTACTGCCTTGCATGAGACCCGGGAAGGTCTGGCTACCCAGTTAGGTCATGAACCAACTGTAGAAGAATGGGCAGCAGCCTCTGATATAGAAGTATCAGAATTAAATCAAGCGATCGCAGTTGGTGAAATAGCCAAACGGAAAATGGTAGAAGCCAATCTCCGCTTAGTCGTTTCCGTTGCCAAAAAGTACATTAAACGTAATGTTGACTTACTTGATCTCATTCAAGAGGGCAGTATTGGTATGCAACGGGGTGTAGAGAAATTTGACCCTACCAAAGGATACAGATTTTCTACGTATGCCTATTGGTGGATACGTCAAGCCATTACTCGGGCGATCGCCGAAAAAGCGCGGACTATTCGCTTACCTATCCATATTACGGAAAAACTCAACAAAATTAAAAAAGCCCAGCGTCAACTATCCCAAGGACTAGGACGTGCGCCCACAGTAGCGGAATTATCCCAAGAACTAGATTTAACACCCAAACAGGTGCGAGAGTACCTAGAAAAAGCCCGTCTACCATTATCTCTAGATTTACGTCTGGGAGATAACTATGACACCGAACTGGGAGAAATGCTAGAAGACACAGGGGCAACACCGGAAGATTTTGTCATGCAAACTTCCCTGTCTTATGACTTAGAACGGATGATGTCAGAACTCACACCCCAGCAAAAGGAAGTGATTAGTCTCCGCTTTGGTTTAGTAGATGGACAATCTTTAACTTTGGCTAAAATTGGTGAAATCCTGAATATTAGCCGGGAACGAGTCCGCCAAATTGAACGGGAAGCACTAAACAAACTTCGCAAATCTAAAGCAACTATGAATGAGTATCTTGCAAGTTAGTCAGTTGTTATTAGTTAATGGTCAGTTATTTTTTGCTTTGTGGGTGGAGTTTCCCCACCCATAATCATTTGAGTTCGGAGTTCGGAGACGTTACGCGAACGGAGTTATGATTTTTTCAACGAGAGAATAAGGGTTTGAAACTCATAATTAGGGCAGTTTTCCACAAATTATCTTATGTCGAACTCAGGTATACTCACTCAATAGGTGAAAACCACTCCCATTTGAGTACGGTTAAACCGACTCCCTCGAAAGGAATAAACTGTTAGATTGGTTGACATGAATTATATATATAATAGTCAACTAGATCGAATAAGCAATAACTACAAGTTATTCCAGTCACAAATACCGTCGTTACTAGTGGCAGTACAGGAGGTCAAAGGTGAGTAACAAATCTAATCGAGTATCAGAATTTTTTAATAGTGAGTCGGAAACAAGTAATTTATTATGGCAATATGTTAAATCGTTAAGTCCAGAAACAGTTAATCAATTATCTAAACCCAATTCTACGGAAGTTTTGCAGGTAATGGAACGGAACATCATTGGACTTTTAGGAAATTTACCTTCTGAACAATTCGGGATTACTATTTCTACTAGTCGGGAAAACTTAGGTCGCTTATTAGCATCAGCTATGATTAGTGGCTATTTTTTACGCAATGCAGAACAAAGAATGGGTTTTGATGTGGTCATGCAAACAACAGAAGCTAATAGTAGCGAAGTTGAATAATGTTTTTGTAAAAAAATTACCAAAATACAGCGGGAGTCAGGAGTAAAAATCTGTTGTGAATAGAGTTTCATGAATACCTACGGTACGTTGACACGAACAATTCATGTCCTAAACACCTTGACTGTTGTTATAAATATCAACTCAGTAGAGATATAATTAGTCTGCTGAGTTTTTTTGTTTATTGGTAATTGGTAATTGGAAAGAATTTATTTCCTATTCCCTGTTCCCTGTTCCCTGTTCCCTATTCCCTGTTCCCTATTCCCTGTTCCCTATATGAATAAAAGTATTCCTTCTATTCCTCATAAAATTATTGGTGTTGCTGTTATTTGGAATGACCAAAAACAGATATTAATTGATAGACGTTTACCTACAGGTGCAATGGGTGGTTTGTGGGAATTTCCGGGAGGAAAAATTGAAGTTGGTGAAACTATTCAAGAATGTATTAAACGAGAAATTTCTGAAGAATTAGGCATAGAAATTGCCGTTGGAGAACATCTAATTACTATTGATCATACCTATACTCATTTACGAGTAACTTTAACAGTCCATCATTCTCAGCATTTAGCAGGTATTCCCCAAGCCATAGAATGTGACGAAATTCGTTGGGTGAGTTTAGATGAATTGGATAATTTTACCTTTCCAGAAGCGAATGGGGAAATTATCACGGCTTTGAGGAAATATCACAATCAAAATCTGCAAAGTTAGAGTCATAAACTCAAGAATTATCAGGTGAAAATTTAGATGAGATTTCGGAAGCTATTTTGGATTTTTCACAACCTGATAATTTGGTAATTTGGATAGCCAATCAAAGTTAAAATGTTTTCTCACGCAAAGAGGAAAAGATATTTTTTATGAGTCGGTTTTAACCGACTTTTGCTTTTAGACAGGGAATTTATTCCCTGGCTGTCTTATATCTAGTATAATAGATAATGATTAGCGGTAAAAACTATGACTCAATTACTTGAAGAAGCCATTAAACAAATAAAGCAACTTCCTGAAACCGAACAAGATATAATTGCTAGACTCATTCTCAACGCTTTAGAAAATAATTTAGCTGAGAAAAATTTGTCTGTTATTGATGAAAGTCATACTTGGACAGAAGAAGACCAACTTGATATCACCTCTTTTTCTTTACAATATGCTGCTTCGATATTTCCAGAAAGTGAGGAAATAACACAGTGAAATTTAATCCTGGGGATGTGGTAACGGTTGATTTTCCTGGCGCTACAGGTATTAAACGCCGTCCGGCTGTAGTTTTATCATCTGTAATTTATCACGCAAATCGTCCTGATGTTATCATTGGATTAATTACTTCTCAAACAACTGCATTAGGTATTACTGACTATATACTTCAAGATTGGAATGAGGCTGGTTTACGAGTTGCGTCTATTTTTCGCAGTTATATTGTGACACTGCCACCTTCAGCTAATTTTAGTTTAATTGGTCATTTGTCAGAGCGTGATTGGCTTGGTGTTCGTACTTGTGTTAAAATAGCCCTGGCTGATTTGGATAATCCTAGTTTATAGCTGTGAATATAAATCAATTAGATAAGAAACAATTTGACCAAACAGGGTTACATAAAATCAAGAATTGTGATAATTCAGAACGCAAAGCTGATGTAATTTTTGTACATGGTTTAATGGGTCATGCAATCACTACTTGGCATCCAGAGGAAAAGTGTGATCAAGAATGCTGGCCTTTTTGGCTAGGAGACGAAAAGGAATTTAAAACTGTTGGGATTTGGTCTTTTGGTTATAAAGCTAATCCCGTTGGTAATGCTATGTCAATATATGAACAAGCTAATAGTTTGCTCAATATTTTGCTAAATGAAGCTAAAGATTATGGTATTGGTAAAAACCCATTAATGTTTATCACTCATAGTCTAGGTGGGTTGGTAATTAAAGAGATGCTAAATAATGCTAATACAATAAATTCAACACCAGATAAGAAAAAAATTATTCAGCAAATTAAGGGCATAGTATTTATAGCTAGTCCACATCTGGGTTCAGACCTAGCTAATATAATTAACATTTTAACTTTTTCTCAATCCTCAATAATAGTAAAGCAACTTAAAGCTAATAATGATGACACTTCCTTAACAAAAACAAATGAATGGTTCATACAAAATTTTTCTAGTTTAGGTATAACTTGTAAAGTTTTTTATGAAACAGAATCAACATCAATACCAATACAACTTCCATTAGGAATAAAATTACATCTTGGTAAAGTTGTAAAACGAGATAGTGCCAGTCTAAGTATTCCAGGAGTGGATAGTATTCCTGTTACTGCAAATCATCTTAACATCGCTAAACCTCAACTAATTTCTAAATCTCAAGAAGGAAATATCATAGGAGATACAATTTATAACACCGTCTATAAAAGTGTGAGAACGTTTATTGGAGAATGTTTAAATTCAAACCCTTAGCAGCCCCCTCGAATGCACCTGGTACAGGTTTGGGGGGGCTTGAGAATGTGCCGATTGATGATTTAGTTGAGGAAGTGCGATCGCTAACCCGCGATAAATTTAAGAATCTGCATGGAACTATGCAAATGTTAAGGGTTTCCGATCCTGTTCCAGTAGATGAAATTTACATTGATCTTAATATTTTGGATCAAGTGAGTAGTTATCGTACTTTTAGCGATTGGCGTAAAGACTTTCAACCTGACTGGCGGAATTTTGATCGTCTTGGATCAGGAGCAGTTAAACAAAAAGGACTACCAGCTTTATCAAAAGTAAAAGATTGTCGAAGACTAATGGTATTTGGAAAACCTGGTTCAGGTAAAACAACTTTTCTTAAATCATTAGGAATATTGTGTATTGACAAAAAAAATCAATTTGATGAACAAGATTATGTTCCGATTTTTATTAGATTGAATAAGTTTGCAGAGTATATACATCCTCTGAAACTCCAAACTGCAAATCAAGAACAGCTACACTTATTTGATTATATCTATACACGTGAATTTTGTAGCTGGGACGAAATAAACAAGCAAGTTATACAAACTATATTATCTAATTCTAGAACTTTAGTTTTGTTAGATGGTATAGATGAAGTGTCTAAGCAAGATCGTGATTTTGTTGTTGAAGAAGTAGAAAAATTCTGTAATAAGTTTTATAATAACCGCTTTATTATTAGCTGTCGTACTCAAACTCACAAGTATAAACTTCCAGGATTTACTGAAGTTGAAATAGATGATTTTAAACCAGAACAAGCCAAAAAATTTATTAAACATTGGTTTAAAGTTGTTGAAAAAAGCTCAGATTCAGATAATTTAGCATCTAAATTAACTCGACTTTTGGAACAACCAGAAAATGTTCAAATTGCAGAACTGTCCGTAACACCAGTGTTATTAAACTTAATATGCTTTGTTTTTCGTAATGGAGATGATTTACCGACAAATAGAGCCGAGCTTTATAAGAAGGGAATAAAGGATCTACTAAGAGGATTAGATGAATCAAAAGGAATAAATAGAGAAAAACTATATCCAAATATTAATTTGGATGAAACTGAGAAATTATTGACTGAATTAGCTGCCAATTTCTTTAAAGAAAATGAATATTTTCCTCAACAAGAAAAATTAGAAACCTTTATAGTTTCTAGACTGGGAGTTAAAAAATATGAGTCTGAGAAAGTATTAAAGTCAATTGAAGCAAAATCAGGTTTATTAATAGAGCGTTCAGAAGGATTCTGGTCTTTTTCTCATCTGACATTCCAGGAATATTTTACAGCTAAATACATTGTTGAAAATAAACAAATTGAGCAATTAGTTAAAGAACATTTAACAGATACTCGCTGGCGGGAAGTGTTTTTATTGACAGCAGAATTGATGGGTGATGAAGCTGGTAATTTGTTATCGTTGATGCAAGCAGAATCCCAAAAATATATTAATAAGCCTAAATTGCAAAAATTATTAGGCTGGGCAGATGAAATAACATCAGAAACAGCAGGAAATATTAAACCTATAGGTAAACGTGCAATTGCTATTACTTATGCCAAAGCTTACAACCTAGCCAACACATACGCTAAATTAAAAGAAATTGCCGTAGCTAATGCCAATGCTATTTTTATTATTGATTCTATAGTTTATAGCTATTCTAACAGTATTACCTCGATATATACCAAAGACAGAACTCATAGTAGTGCTATTTTATATGCCAACGCTTACGTCAATGCTATAGCTAAAGCTCACGATATCACTTATGACATTAATCTTGCTATTGAAACTACGCCTAAACTTGAAGAATTAAAAATCTTTAATAATGAAGAATTTAAACTAGCTGAAAAACTAGAAGAACATAAATCTAAAATTCCCAATGATAAAAAACAACAAGAAGAATTTAATACATTTGCTGAAGGACTCCGTAAGACTTTGCTAGAGGCTTTTAACTTCATACCAGAAATGATTGATTTATCTGAGGAAGAACTAAAAACATTAGATGAAAAATATTTATATGCAAATAAACTCATCATTGATTGCAAAAAATCAGCAATTGGAGAAACTTGCCCACTTTGGTGGCAAGAAATAGAGGAACGAATGTTAAAGCCAAATCTGTAAATCAAGATGAGTAGTTATTATTTGACCATAATCTATCACCTGCATTCTACACAAAGACCAGATTCCAGATCATTAGTTTTCGCTAAACAGCAATAACAGATTTTAAAATAGTCTGTGTGTCCTTCTAAAATTTCCCCCGAATTACAATCATCTTCATAACGAGCTAGTCTGACAATTTCTTCAATCAAATTTTGCTTCTTTTCTTTATCTAAATGATCAAAACAATGCTCACGTCTCAAAATTGTAATCACTTCATTTAACATATAACTTCCGCTATGATTTGACATATAGTTTACTCCTATTGAAAAATTCAGGACATCATATTTATTCTAGTGTAGAACAAACGTACTCGTAAATCCTGTAAACAATTTTTATAAATGTAAGTTTCGATACCATATATACGGTTAACCTAGCGATGTCTATAGGTAAAGAATATTATCAAATCTTCCCAATATTTGGACATCGTTAAACCTGCATTTAGATCCCCGACTTCTTTGATAAATTATCATTATTTACAAAAGATTAAATTAAGAAGTCGGGGATCTTTAGCCTGAATTGAATCACCCTAGAGAATTTGGGATAAAAATTTCCTGGTTCTTTCTTCTTTGGGATTAGTAAAAAAGGTGTCGGGGGTAGAAGATTCAACTAATAAACCGCTATCCATTAACACAACTCTATCAGCAACTTCTCGCGCAAATCCGACTTCATGGGTAACAACTACCATTGTCATTCCGTCATTAGCGAGATTTCGCATTACGTCTAAAACTTCTCTCACCATTTCTGGATCTAAAGCTGATGTTGGTTCATCAAATAACATGATTTTCGGTTGCATTGCTAATGCACGCGCTATGGCTACTCGTTGTTGTTGTCCACCGGATAATTGTCCGGGATATTTTTGTGCTTGTGCTAAAATTCCCACTCTTTCTAATAATTGCATTGCTAATGCTTCCGCTTTAACTTTGGATATTTTGCGAACATATATTGGTGCTAAGGTGATATTTTGTAAAACTGTTAAATGGGGAAATAAGTTAAATTGCTGAAATACCATTCCCACTTCTCGCCGAATTGTTTCAATATTTCTTAAATCATGACTGAGGGTAATTCCGTCAATGGTAATAATTCCTTGTTGATATTCTTCTAAAGCGTTAAATGTTCTAATAAAGGTTGATTTTCCTGAACCAGATGGTCCCATTAAAACAACGACTTCTCCCCGTTCTACAGTTAAATTTACACCTTGGAGTGCATGAAATTTACCATACCATTTGTGAACATCTTCAGCAATAATTATCGGGTTTGATTCTGTCATATATTCCTTTTGTGTCATACAAGTTATATTTAAATATTTAAGAATGTTGGGTAACATACGTCAACCCAACCTACGGGTAATTGGTGATAAAATCATTGTTTTTTATCCTGTTCATCCTTTCATCCTGGGTATCCTGATTCTGACAGTTATTCCTTTTTTGTGGTTGAAAATTGTAAGAATGTTGGGTAACATACGTCAACCCAACCTACGGGTAATTGGTGATAAAATCATTGTTTTTTATCCTGTTCATCCTTTCATCCTGGGTATCCTGATTCTGACAGTTATTCCTTTTTTGTGGTTGAAAATCGTAGGAATGTTGGGTAACATACGTCAACCCAACCTACGGGTAATTGGTGATAAAATCATTGTTTTTTATCCTGTTCATCTTTTCATCCTGGGTATCCTGATTCTGACAGTTATTCCTTTTTTGTGGTTGAAAATCGTAGGAATGTTGGGTAACATACGTCAACCCAACCTACGGGTAATTGGTGATAAAATCATTGTTTTTTCATCCTGTTCATCTTTTCATCCTGAGTATCCTGATTCTGACAGTTATTCCTTTTTTGTAGTTGAAAATTGTAGGAATGTTGGGTAACATACGTCAACCCAACCTACGGGTAATTGGTGATAAAATCATTGTTTTTTATCCTGTTCATCTTTTCATCCTGGGTATCCTGATTCTGACAGTTATTCCTTTTTTGTGGTTGAAAATCGTAGGAATGTTGGGTAACATACGTCAACCCAACCTAAGATGTTAATTGTTTTTCTAAGTTTTTAGCAGCTAAGGACATTGAATAACAAAATACCCAATAAATCAAGCCGATAAATAAATATACTTCTGCATATCTTCCTAAAAATTGCGGTTGTGCTAATATAGAGCGTGCCATTCCTGTTAATTCTACTAATCCTACTAATGATAAAAGAGAAGTATCTTTAAATAAACCAATAAATTGACCAACAATTGCGGGAATAACTGCACGTAAGGCTTGGGGTAATATTACTAATATGAGTAATAAAGGTGTATTTAATCCTAATGCTTTTCCTGCTTCTATTTGTCCTCTGGGAATTGCTTGTAGTCCGCCACGTACGTTTTCAGCCATGTATGCTGCACTAAATAATATTAATCCGGTAGTACCTCTGAGTAATCTATCTAAACGTAAATCTGCTGGTAAAAATAAGGGTAACATGACTTGGGCTAAAAATAGAATCCCAATTAATGGTAATCCTCTGACGATTTCAATATAAAGAATAGAAAACCACCGGACTACGGGTAAATTGCTGGTTCTTCCTAATGCGAGGAAAACTCCTATGGGGAAGGAAAGGAAAATACTAATTATTGCCATTAATAGGGTAAGTAATAAACCATTCCATAAGTTTGTAGATACAGATTGTAATCCTAAACCACCACCAATTAACCAGATAATTAGGGGACAAGATAATAACCAAGTTAGGGAAAGCCAAGGTGTAATGATTTTAGTAAATTTCTGACCAATTATCAAACCTACAACTATTAAACCTGTAATTAATAATAACCATAAACGGCTTGTTAATGGTGTGGGTAAAATAAACAGTGAAATCCCCATAATCACAACAGCAATCAACGAATTACGGTTTGTGAATATTACTTTTTTGGTAAATACACCCCCAGTAATCGCGGTTAAAGTTGTAGATATTCCCAAAACAACCCAAATTCGCCAATATAAACTTTGGGGAAATCTGCCTACTAAAAATAAGTGTAAATTAACTTGGATTACTTGCCATTGTGCTTTAGTAATTAACCAAATTGCAAATCCTTGAACTAACCAAAATAGAAATATAAAACAAACAACAGTTAGTAAACTATTGTACCAATTATTAAAAAGATTTTTTCTGAGCCAACTAAGTTTAATCATCATAAAAATGTGAGACTGCATAGAATAATCATCACCCGTATTCATCCGCGTTTATCCGCGTTTATCTGCGTTCAACATTATCTTTCCTTAATTTGCACAGAACGATTAAATAAATTCATAGTTAGAGAAATTATCAAACTCAAAGTCAGATAAGTAATCATAATTAACAGCATCACTTCTACCGCTTTCCCAGTTTGGTTAAAAGTGGTAGAAGCAACAAAATAAATATCAGGATAACCAATAGCGATCGCTAAACTGGAATTTTTGGTTAAATTAAGATATTGACTAGTTAATGGGGGAATAATCACCCGCAAAGCTTGGGGAAAAATCACCAATCGCATTGCTAAACGTGGGTTTAACCCCAAGGATTTGGCTGCTTCTAGTTGTCCTGTCGGAACTGATTGAATTCCCCCGCGCACAATTTCCGCAATAAACGCACCTGTGTAAAAAGTTAACCCCAATAATAAACTAGAAAATTCTGGAGACAAGGTAAACCAAGGAAGTTGAATTCCGTTTTGGCTAAAATTAGCAAAACCCAAAAAGGAAATTTTATTTTCGGCTTTGGGAAAACTCAAGAAAACTGCAAAATACCAAAATAGCAATTGCAACAATAATGGTGTATTCCGAAAAACCTCTACATAGATAACCGTAATATTTCTGACTAACCAATTATCTGATAATCTTGCAATTCCCGCAGTAATTCCCACAATTGTGGTGAGGAAAATTCCCATTATTGCTATTCTCAGAGAATTAACTAATCCCACTAATAAAGCATAATTATAAGCATCCGTTGGTTTGTAATTAATGAGAGTTTCCCCAATATCAAAAGATGCCTGTTGCTTGAGAAAATTAAATCCAAATTGAATTCCTAATTGCTGTAAATTTCGGCTGACATTCCCCCAGAAGATAACAAATACAAATACTGCTAAAAATACAAAAATTAGCTGGATAGCATTTTGCCAAAAGCGATTATCACGCCAGAAAGGAGGTTTTGAATTAGTCATTGGTCAGTTGTTAATAGTAAGAAATTTCTCTTGCTTCCTTAGCGGAAAGGTGGAGAATAGAGTAATCCTCCTTTTGTGGAAATTTGATTTTGTCCCCGTGGGAGATTTAGTTTTGTTTTTGCTCCCAAATTGCGATCATAAATTTCGCCATAGTTACCAACGTGCTTAATTATTTTGGCAGCAAAATCCTTCGTTAAACCAATTCCTTCACCCAAGTTTCCTTCTGTTCCTAAAAAACGTTTGATATCGGGATCTTTACTATTAGCAAACTCTGCTAAATTTTGAGAATTAATGCCTAATTCTTCTGCTTTCACCAAAGCATAAACAGTCCATTTGACTATATCACTCCACTTGGTGTCACCCTTAGCAACTGCTGGCGCTAGAGGTTCAGAAGAAAGAACATCATCTAAAATCACGTTATCTTCTGGTTTAGGTAGGGTTGTCCGTCGAGAAACCAGTGCAGAACGGTCTGTAGTGACAGCATCACAACGTCCTTCTGCATAAGTGGCAAAGGTGATATTCACATCTTCAAAAACAACGGGTTTATAAGTAATTCCCCGTTTCCGCATTTGGTCTGCTAAATTTTGTTCAGTAGTAGTTCCAGTTTGCACACAAATGGCTTTGTCTTTCAGGTCTTTGATAGATTTAATATTGCTATTTTTACGCACCATGACGGCTTGACCATCATAAAATACCACAGGGGCAAAATCTAAACCCTGGGAAGTTGCGCGGCTAAAAGTCCAGCTAGTATTGCGACTGAGAATATCTACTTCTCCAGTTTGCAAAGCTGTAAATCGCTCCTTGGTGTTGAGATTGCGATATTCTACCGCATCTGGATTATCAAATACTGCTGCTGCAACAGCCCGACAAATATCAACGTCAATACCGCTATATTTGCCGTCAGTGCCGACAAAACTAAATCCTGGTAGTTCACCGCTAACGCCACAAACAAGCTGTCCACGGCTTTTAATGCGATTCCAGAGAACGCGAGTAACTTGTCCTTGGGGGGTGCTGTCGGGATTTTGTGTATTGGGATTATTTTGTGGTTGATCATTACAGGCACTCAGAATTATGATTAAAGGGGCGATCGCTAAAGGCATCCCTATCCCCTGTAAAATTACAGATAATTTACTAAATTTCATCATTGTTTTTCCCAAGAATCTTCTTTGGATGTTTCCACATAATTGAAACATTTATTGATACTCGTGGCAAATATATCTTCTTAGAAGAGCAAAATTAAACATTTTGAAAATACCTAAACCCATGAATTACGTAGGGGCAAACCTTCTATAGTTGCCCTAAATACCGGGGTAGGCACGGGGTGCTACCCCTACATCAAATTCAAATCTTTTATATAATCAATTTTACCGACCTACCTACAAAAAACCTCTTAATTAAGAATATGCTAAATTTTCTCAACTCTCTTCTCGGTCGCCACCCAGAGCAAATCAAAGCCAATGTTGAAATTTATACTTGGCAAACTTGCCCCTACTGCATTCGCGCTAAAATGCTACTATCATGGAAAGGTGTTAATTTCACCGAATACAAAATTGACGGTGACGAAACAGCTAGAACAATCATGGCAGAACGCGCCGACGGTCGCCGTAGCGTCCCCCAAATTTTTATTAATAATCAACATATTGGTGGTTGTGATGACCTGTATCAATTAGATGCAAAAGCTCAACTTGACCCTCTGTTATTTCAGGTGACAGGTGACAGGTGACAGGTTACAGGTTACAGGTTACAGGTGACAGGTTACAGGTTACAGGTTACAGGTTACAGGTGACAGGTTACAGGGAACAGACAAGAGAGAGAATTAATGACAACTGACAACTGACAACTGACAACTGACAACTGACAACTGACAATTCATGCTTGAACACCCAGAATATTTAAAACATCGAAAATGGATGAATCACGCTCTGGAATTGGCACGAGTGGCTGGTGATGCTGGTGAAGTTCCTGTGGGGGCTGTGATTGTTGATATGAATAATCAATTGGTTGCTGTGGGTGAAAATCGCAAAGAGCGAGATCAAGATCCTACTGCACACGCAGAAATTATGGCGATTCGGGCTGCTAGTCAAGTTTTACAAAGTTGGCGCTTGCATCAATGTACTTTATATGTCACTCTAGAACCCTGTCCGATGTGTGCCGGTGCTATAGTTCATGCCCGATTAGGAAAATTGATCTATGGCGTGGACGATACCAAAACTGGTGCTATTCGTACTGTTATTAACATCCCTGATCACCCAGCATCTAATCACCGAGTGAAAGTGGTGGGGGGTATTCTAGAATCAGAATGTCGAGAACAATTACAAAGTTGGTTTGTTACCCAACGTCAGCAAAAATAACAGACACAGATCAAACTGTCCAAATGGAAAAACACAAATTACCCAAGAAAATCTACGGTGGACATAATCAAGTTTGTGTCATCTTTTATTCGCCAAAAAATCAGCCACCGTCATGATCAAATCATACTTTGCTTCTACTAACCGCCATTCTCAAACTAGAAATACGCCGGTAAATCCTCACCTCGACTCCCCTCGGCAACCTTCGGTGCTTCAGAATACCTCGCGGGTTTCGCCTTTGTTAATCCGTGTTGCTTATCTTCTAGGACACTACATAGTTTTGCCATCTTTCTTTGGGCATATTAAGGTGACTGGAAGAGAAAATATTCCTACAAGTGGACCGGTAATTCTTGCCCCTACCCATCGTTCCCGCTGGGATTCCTTGGTTTTGCCCTATGCTACTGGTCGTTGTGTGACGGGTAGAGATATGCGATTTATGGTAACGAGTAATGAATGTCAAGGGTTGCAAGGTTGGTTTGTGCTGCGAATGGGTGGTTTTCCTGTGAATATTGAACGTCCGGCGATCGCAACTCTCCGGCATACAGTAGAGTTAATGCAGCAGGGGGAAATGTTAGTTATTTATCCCGAAGGTGGCATTCATCGTGATGGTCAACTTCACCCCCTGAAGCCGGGAATCGCTCGTTTAGCTGTGACTGCTGAATCTACCTATCCAGGATTAGATATTAAGGTTATCCCTGTCGGTATCCACTACAGTGAACCCTATCCTAATTGGGGTACTGATGTGAATATTCATATTGGTGAACCTATCAAAGCCGCAGATTATATGAATGGTAATTTAAAGCAAGAGGCCAAAAGGCTGACAGCAGATTTAACCCATAAATTAAAACAATTAAGTCATCAAGAAGTAAAAATTAGCGATCGCATCTTCATAGAAATTCATAATTGAGAGGAGTTCAGAAGAATGAAGAATGAAGAATGAAGAATGAAGAATGAAGAATGAAATTTCTCCCCTACTCCCCTACTCCCCTACCCCCCTACTCCCCCTACCTCCCCTACTCCCCTACCTCCCCTACCTCCCCTACCCCCTCACTTCCCGTAACCAATTACCAATTCCCAGTTATTAAGTTTGCCCACATCTAAAGCAGCGTAGTCAATAACTTGTAATTGCCAGTTACCTTTTGCGGGTAAAGAAAGTAATTGTTTAAGGGCAGGATGCGATCGCACTGTGTAAGTATTTTGTAATTGATTACGACGACCTAATGTGCGACTTTGTAATAAAATCCGCTGATTATTAGGAGCAATTAAATAAACTTCTAAATCTCCTAAAAAATCATGGGTGATATTTACGGTAACTTGGATATCTGTGACATTGACAGCTTCATTAATAGCGATCGCGCTTTTAATTCCCTGTCTATTATTATCAGGAATATCCACAACTTGAGAATTTTTGAACTGGATTTGTTTATTCGTAATTTTAGCAACCGCACCCATCTGCTGCGCTAGTCTCACAGCCTTAGCTGCATTGACTTTGCCATAACCAAACCATTGACTATGACCATTACTATCATAAGTACCCCCACTCACACCCAACTGAAGATCAGGGTTATTATCCACAATTTTATCAGCCGTATCTTGGAGAATCCGTTTAACTTGTTGAGCCGTTAAATCAGGATTAGCTGATAATACCAAAGCCGCTACTCCTGCGACTACGGGAGTAGCACTAGAAGTCCCACCAAAGTTTTTAGTAAAATTTCCCGCATCATAACCAGCCGCACCTATTTGATCTGTTGTAAATACTCCCAATCCAAATAGAGAAGAAACAATTGCCGGTTGTGTATAAACAAAACCAGTTTCTTGAAACCACATTCCTGGGGGAGCATTATTACTAGGAGCGCAAACGGAAACATTACCTCCCCAATTACTATAAGCAGCCTTTTTATTCAAACTAGTAGATGCAGATACAGTAATCACATCAGGATGAACAGCAAAACCGCTCAACCAATTTGTCTTACCTTGGACAATATTTTTCGGCCAATTCTGTTCATTTACAGTCCCATTAATCGGACGATTAGCATTTCCAGCCGCGAAAACAATCACACAGCCTTTTCCCTTGCGTCCATTGGTAGCAGCCCGGTTAATAGCCGCTTTTTGCCGAATAGAAAGGGGGAAATAAACAGCAGAAGCTCCCCAACTACAAGAAATTACACTCGCGCCTTTTTCTACTGCCCAATCAAAAATATCCTCAATTGATTGATCATCTAAAAAACCAGTAGTGCGAATGGGCATCATTGCACAACCAGGAGCAACTCCCACAATTCCCGAACCATTTTCTTCAGCTACAGCTAATCCTGCACAAGCAGTCCCATGACTAGTTTCTTTTTCTCCAGGTAAGGGTAAAAAATCATTTTCTTTTAAATCTCTAGGAGCAACAATTTTACCTGTACCTTGAAAATCTGGATGTTTTAAATCAAAGGAATCATCTACTACAGCCACCACTATAGAACGCACACCACGAGTAGTATCCCAAGCTTGTTCTACGGAGATATGCGAACCAGCTACCAATTGATTACTACTATTATGATTGAGATACCATTGCTGGAAATAAAGAGAATCTTTGGGTTTATAATGGGGTTCTTGTTGAATGAGAATATTCGGTTCAGCCGCTAAAACTTCTGGCAGTGTTTGTAAATAATTGGTAATTTTAACGGGATTTTGTGTGGATTGTTTACTAACAAGAAAAATGAAGGTATTTGGTATTCCGAATACTGGTTGATCTTGAACTAAATTCAATTTACTGGTAATAGTATTAATTTTAGTATTATCTACCCAAGTAGCAAATTGAATTGTAATTTGGTCACTGAGATAAACAAAAGTTCCGGGATTATTTTCCAATGTATAAACATGACTCACAAAGTCCACATTTTCATCAGCACGGAGTTGAGACATGACTGCATCTAGCTGATTAGGAAAAACCGTATATAGTTCTAATTTTGCTTGAGGAATACTCCGCCGCCATACGCTACCAGGAATCTGTGTTAATTTTTCATGGGGAAAATTGGCATTAGGACGGATAGTAAAACGATACAGCGTTTTTTCTAGCGTTAACTCTTCACCACCGCGTTGTAAGGTTAGTGACTCGCCGTTATTTGCTACATCTGATTCAGGAAAATTCGCAGGATTAATATTATCACTCATAAGAATTGGGGATTGGTGGAAAATTAATTTGGCTTGTGTCTAGATATTTTAGAACTTCGGGAAAGAATAGTGCATAAATTCTCTGAAAAATGTGAATCTCAGTTTGAGAGTATCAGTCTTTCATGGGAATCTATTTCTCGTCGAGAGATGTAAAAATGATACATTGGGGATGCGGCTATTCTTGGAATAATAAAATAAGTAGGTGAACAGAAAAATTTAAAGGTATATAACGGTATGTAAAGTTGTCTCAATGCGAGATTCTGATTGAGTTTCAGCCATTTTACAAAACGCAATACCCCTCATTTTTATTTTGTTTACCTACTTACTATGTGACATAATAAACTAATAAACAGGCTAGACTGAATCCAAATAATATCTACTGTTAATAATCTCATGGAATTTAAGCCAGAATTTCCTATTATTTTTGTCGTCCAAGAGTATTATGAATTTTCTCATGATGAGGTAATAGGAACTAATACAAAATTTTAGTTTAAGCATAAAGAACTTGACTATTGTTTATATAAACAGATAAAATCACAATATATCGGACAGGACTGGGCAGAAAAAGTTGCATCTGAATTGTGTGAGCTTTTAGGATTACCCCATGCTATTTATGATCTAGCAGAAACTTGGGAAGGAAATCTTGGTGTAGTTTCACCTTCATTCTTATCAAAAGGTGAGACACTAATTCATGGCAATGAAATTCTCACTCCAATTGTGCCGAACTATCCCACATTTGAAAAATATGGCGTTTCACAACATACAATAGATATTGTGCTAAAAGTGCTAGAAGCAGATCATATTAATCTCCCTATTGGTTGGACAGCACCAAGTGGTATTCAGAAAGCTGTAGAAGTGTTTGTTGGCTACCTCATGTTAGATGCTTGGATTGGTAATGGAGATCGTCACCATCACAATTGGGGTTTAGTAAGAAGTAAATTGACACCCAATATAACAGAAACTATACACTTAGCACCAACTTATGATCATGCTTCTTCTTTAGGACGGGAACTATATGACGAAAAGAGACAAAAATGCTCGGTAGATTCATATATCAACAAGTGCAAATCTGCTTTTTATAGTAGTGCAGAAGATAAAAAGCCACTGAAAACTTTTGATGTATTTTATCGGTCTGCGCTTCGTTATCCCCAATCTGCTATGATTTGGCTAGAGCATCTTGAATGTATATCTAAAGCAGATACTCTCTTAATTTTAAACCGAATTCCACAAAAGCGGATATCAAATATAGCAGTCGAATTTGCACAAAAGATTCTGGAATTGAACCAAAATAGATTACTTAATTTAAAGGAATTATTACAGTGAAAACACCTCAAACACTATTTCTAGCTTGGCAAGATACCCATAGTCGCTCTTGGTTTACAATTGGTAGATTGACTTATGATGGCACAAAGTACAAATTTGTTTACACTCAGAGTGTCAAAGAGGCACAAAATATTTGTGGTTTTGAACCTTTATATTCATTTCCTGATTTAGAAAAAGTATATACATCAATCCATTTATTTCCAGTTTTCTCTAATCGTTTGATGTCTCGTTCCCGTCCTGATTATGCTAATTTTCTGCAATGGTTAAATATTTCAGAACTAGAAGATGATCCCCTCACAATTTTAGCCCGAAGTGGTGGAGAACGAGAAACAGATAGTCTTGCCGTTTTCCCCTGTCCAGAAGCAGATGAAAAAGGAGAATATCAACTACACTTTTTTGCTCACGGACTACGACACCTACCTAAATGTGCCATTGAAAGAATTAATCATTTTGTGTCAACAGAAAAGTTATGGTTAGCTCATGAATTTCAAAACCCTCATGATACTAAAGCATTAACTTTAAACACAGAAGATCATCATATTGTAGGCTATTGTCCGCGTTACTTACGAAGTGAAGTTTTTGATCTGATTTGGAAAGACCCTAGTTCAGTCAGGCTGGAAGTAGAGCGTGTAAATCTACCACCTACACCACTTCAGTTTCGCCTATTGTGTCACATAACTACTTTGTGTAAAGATGACTTTCGCCCTTTTTCTAGTCCAGAATATCAACCACTGGTGATTGATAATATCATAACAGCAAGCGGTTATTATTAGGAATTTGCAAAAGCTTATTTAACATTTTCTACCATAGGTTGTAATACCACTAAATGTAAATTATATCTAGTATCTGCTTGCAAATAACGTTGTTGTAGTGGTTGCCATTCTTGCCACAATTGATAACGATTTGCGGCTAGTAGCGTCGTTAATCCACCTAATTGAGTATCCAGTTCTGATTTGAAGATATTCTCTAACCATTCATGTAAAACCATATTATCTTGGATCATTCCCAAGATTTCTTGGATGCTTTTAATGTCATGAATATATGCGGAAAAAGACTCACCATATAATTCAGTAAATAACTCCATTTGGTAGCGGAGACGCTTGGCTTGTTTTCGCAAATCATGGAGAGTTTTACCTTCTGTTTTTAGATGTTCTTCTAATTGGTTGGGTGTCCATTTTGTTTGGACTACTATTTCTGATTCGATAATTTTAGTGCCAATTAGCCATCCTGGATGTAAGCAAAATTCACTCACTTCTGGTGAGAGTAAATCTGGTAAGATGTGATAAATCGGTATAGATGAGAAACTGCGATAACTGGGATTTTTCAACCAATTTTCACATTCATTTTTAAAAGATTTATAAGTTTCATCTTTAAATGTTTTCTGAACATGAGAAACGGCATTTTCTCGTTGTTTATGCAATTCTGTAAAAGCTGTTTCTAGAGATTTTTGTTCTTTTTCAAGTAAATGCGGTTTGTAATTCTTTTCGAGAATTTCTGCAAGGACATCTAAATCTCTGAGACTACCTAAAATGCGGGCAAATTTACCAATATTTTTATCACTAACTGATTTTGGTAAAAATAAATATCTTTCAAATCTACTCACAGCAGTTCTTAACCGTCGCATTCCCACTCGCATTTGGTGAAGTGGTTCTGGATCTTCGTCTCTTTTAACTGCTTTTTCCCACCTTATAGTTTTTGTCAAGTGGTTTTCAATAGCTTGGTGTGCAGTTTCACCGAGGGTTTTGATTGATGTTTCCGAGGGAATTTTCATTGTCAGAATCAGGATGTCCAGGATTAAAGGATTAACAGGATTAAACCGGGAATTTTAGGCGTTGCTCAATTGAGGTATGAAACTCACACATTCTATTTCTCAAACTCTTACTCTTTGCGCCTGGAGCGCCTCTGCGTGAGCAAAAATCATACCTTCATTCAAATAATTAACAACTTGAATTAATACTTAATTGTTGTTTAAAGATTAGTGGAAATAGCTTGTACTGGACAAGTAGGAATACATTGTTCACAGACTATGCAGCGCGATCGCACAAAGGTGAGTTTATATGTCTCTGGATTAATAGCTAGGGCTTCAGTGGGACAAACCCCCGTGCATAAACCGCAGTGAACACATACATCCTCATCAATAACTATTTCACCCAAACCCAGGGAAACATGAATATGTTGCGATCGCATCCATTCAATTGCTGCATCTAACTGATCAATATCCCCCAATAATTCTACTACTAGTTTACCAATTTGATTCGGCGCAACTTGAGCGCGGATAATATTCGCAGCGACATTAAAATCCTTTGCTAGTCGGTAGGTAACAGGCATTTGAATCGCCCGTTTGGGAAAAGTCAGGGTAACTCTTTTTTTCATTATGTGAGAAAACAGTAAGATGAACTAAGTTAATAAGTCTTAATAAATTGATTATGAGTACCGAAGCCTCTGTAAATTCTAGTAACCGCATCAAAAACTTCTTAATTGCTATTGTAGCGATCGCTTTGGGAGTTGCCCTGTTCCTGGGACTTAAAACTGATTCTACCTCAGTTTCCTTGGCGGAATTAGGTAAAACTGCCATGCCCTTAGAAGTAGCTGTTAGCAACGGAAAACCTTCTCTAGTCGAGTTTTACGCCGATTGGTGTACAGTTTGCCAGAAAATGACACCCGACATGGCAAAACTCAGAGAAAAGTACAATAACAGCCTGAATTTTGTCATGTTGAATGTTGATAATACCAAATGGTTGCCAGAAATGCTCAAATATCGAGTAGATGGCATTCCCCACTTTATATTTTTGGGTAAACAAGGGGAAACCATCGCCGAAACCATTGGTGATATCCCCCGCACCATTATGGCTAGTAATTTAGAAGCTTTAATTGTCGGTTCTACCCTTCCCCACATTCAAGGTAATGGCAAAACCTCGCAATTTTCTGCACGAGCCGCCACAGATAGTAATCAAGATGATCCTCGCAGTCACGGTAGCCAAGTTGTAAATTAGGTAATTGGGGATTGGTAAAAAGTTATTAATTTATTATTTGTCAGAATCAGGATTTTCAAGATTTAAGGATGTACAGGATGAAGTTTTTTAATTATTATTTATGATCAGATCATATTAGTATTATTGATTAACCTTCAAATAAAAATCCTGAAAATCATCTAATCCTGGAAATCCTGATTCAGACAATAAAAACCCTGATTTAGGATCATCATTTTGCTGAATTAATAATAATAATCTATTAACTCTATTCACCAATTCTTCAAGCTTGATTAGTTCTTCAGAAATTTTTTTCCTCAATCCAATCATAGTTCTATTCCTTGAGAAATTGCAGGTAAAATATAAGATTTAGCGTGTTGTGCTTCCATCAAATCAAGAGAAAAATCTTCAGCAATATCTAAAAGAACCCCCACTGCTTTAAAATAATCTTTTTCTGGTAAACCCCAAACAGCTAAATCAATATCAGAACGCCAACTCATTTGTTGATGATCCAATAAAGAACCGAATAAGACAACTTTTTCTGCACCAAATCTTTCTTTCAATATTTTGGCACATTGTCGAGCAATTTTTAAACCTTGCTTTTGGCGTTCTTGCATAGCAACTAGAAACTGAGGACGATTTTTTCTAGCCTCTAAAACCTCTTGGATAATTCGTTGTTTAGTAGCTTCATTAATGAGACTCATAGTTTCTCAAATATGGGAATTTTCTAAAATAATTATAACTCGATTTCATGGAAAATTGCTCTATCAGACATTACTCAAAGTAAGATAGTGTATGATTGTCTTTTTTCTCAAAATTTACTATGGCTACAATTAACGACAACTACCTGAAACTCAAAGCTGGTTATCTGTTTCCAGAAATTGCGCGACGGGTAAATGCTTTTGCCCAAGCTAACCCTGATGCTAAAATCATTCGCTTGGGGATTGGTGATGTCACTGAACCCTTACCAGAAGCTTGTCGCACAGCCATGATTAAAGCTGTAGAAGATATGGGCGATCGCTCATCTTTTAAAGGATATGGACCAGAACAAGGTTATGCTTGGTTAAGGGAGAAAATCGCCACCCACGACTTCCAGGCACGGGGAGCAGCCATAGAAGCGGATGAAATCTTCATTTCCGACGGTTCTAAGTGCGATTCTGGCAACATTCTCGATATTTTTGGCAAAAATAACATTATCGCCGTTACAGACCCAGTATACCCCGTTTACGTAGATACCAACGTCATGGCGGGTAACACGGGAGATGCTAACGAAAAAGGTGAATATGGTGGGTTAGTTTATTTACCTGTCACCGCTGAAAATAATTTCACAGCGGAAATTCCTAGCCAAAAAGTTGATTTAATTTATCTTTGCTTTCCTAATAATCCTACAGGTGCAACTGCAACTAAAGAACACTTGCAAGCCTGGGTAAATTATGCCAAAGCTAACGGTTCAATTATCTTCTTTGATGCTGCTTACGAAGCATTTATTACAGATCCTACCTTACCTCATTCTATTTTTGAAATCGAAGGTGCGAGAGATTGTGCTATTGAATTTCGTTCTTTCTCCAAAAATGCTGGGTTTACCGGAACTCGTTGCGCTTTAACTGTTGTTCCCAAAAACCTCACAGCTAAAGCTGCTGACGGTACTAATGTCGAACTTTGGAAACTCTGGAATCGTCGTCAGTCTACCAAATTTAACGGCGTTTCTTATATTATTCAACGTGGTGCAGAAGCGGTTTATTCAGAAGCAGGACAAACACAAATCAAAGCTTTGGTAAACTTCTATTTAGACAATGCTAAAATCATTCGTGAAGAACTGACAAATGCTGGTTTAAATGTTTATGGTGGTGTAAATGCTCCTTACGTATGGGTGCAAACTCCTCATGGTTTATCTAGTTGGGAATTTTTCGATAAGTTATTAGAAACTGTGAATGTAGTAGGAACTCCCGGTTCTGGTTTTGGGGCTGCGGGTGAAGGTTATTTCCGTATTTCTGCCTTTAATAGTCGGGAAAATGTGGAAGAAGCCATGAAGCGAATCACCGCTAAGTTTAAGGTGTAATTCAAGTTTAATAATTTAGGGTGGGTAATTCCCACCTTACTTTTGTGAAATGAAACTTCTCCTGTCATTTACAATCCGTAGAAGTCCTCATTTAAAATTTGCTCAATCGAAAAAGGAAAGGTGATAGGATATTCACTTTCTTCCGGTATCCGCACCCCAAATTTGGCAAATTTAGCTTCTTTAATTGCTAACTTACGAGCGTCGGGATAAGCTTTTTCTATAGCTTCAACCAAGAAACTTTTAAGAGAGGGAGTATCGGCTAAATTATCCAGAACCCGCTGACGATGTTCCACAACTGAACTGTACCAACTTCCCTTCATCGAATCAGGTGCATCATGTTGAATCTTTAACTTGAGTAAATGAGCCAATAAAATTTTGAGATTACTTCTGAGCGTATTCTTCTCCGATTTACCCAAATCAACTAACTCCTCAATCAAATGCTGAATATCTAGCGACTCAAATTCATGATTTTGTAACTGCTGAATTGTTTGCTCAATCCATAATTGCAAATCGCTATCATATAGGGTGTTAGACATCTTTTTAGATTTACTCCCAGTGCAAATTTTGATTTAGTGAAGTAAGAAAATTAAGCCATCAAACTCTTATCTTTTCCCTCCTGCTGTATTTAAGATGTGACAACTTCATGTAATTCATGGGGAGTCAGATGAGAATGAACAACTTCACCATCACGAAACCAAACAATCCGTTTAGTTTGTCGCGCAACTTCTGATTCATGGGTGACAATAACAACGGTAATACCACTGCTATTAAGTTCACTGAACAAGTCTAATACTTCTTGGGTAGTATGAGAATCAAGTGCGCCGGTGGGTTCATCTGCGAGGAGAACAACGGGATTGTTGACAATGGCACGAGCGATCGCTACTCTTTGTTGTTGTCCCCCTGATAATTGGGTAGGTTTGTTGTTGAGGCGGTTTTCTAAGCCAACTTTGATTAATGCGGATGTCGCCCGATCTTTTCTTTCCCCAGATTTAACACCAGCATACACCATTGGCAGCATGACATTTTCTAGGGCTGTTAATTGATTTAATAAATGGAATTGTTGGAAGACAAAACCGAGTTTTCTACTGCGAATATGCGCCAATTCAGTATCATTCATTTGCGCGACATTCAAATTATCTAAATAATAATTTCCACTACTAGGACGATCTAAACAACCGATAATATTCATAGCTGTAGATTTGCCCGAACCAGAGGGTCCCATAATCGAACAATATTCGCCTTGTGTGATCACCAAATTTACATTATTTAGTGCCTTAACTTCTATTTCCCCAATTCCATAAATTTTGAAAATATCCTCTAATCGAATAATTGCTAATTCTGGTGCATGGGGAATATTTGCATTAGTTATTGTCAGAGTATCATCCACAAAGATTTATCCTTATGTAAAATATAATTGTAGTAAAGATTAGGGGAACCACGGGGGGATCGTCCCTACATATATTATGGGATTTTTTGGGCGATCGCATCATGTAGAATTGATATTGATCATTAACCCTCTAATTATGAGGGCAACTACGGGGTCTACACATACACATATTTATAGGATCTGTTTAGGCGATCGCATCACTCCTCATGTAGAATTCTGACTTTTCCCATTAAGTCTTGAAAGGCTTGTCAGCAAAGGATTTATTTTAGCCGGTTTTTAGCTTTTTTAATGGATAATACACAATGAAGTGGGGAATGTGGGATAAAAAAGGGTGTATTGTTTCATATTCGATTCCTCGCCAATTAGAGATGGCAATTGATAACTAAGTATGTTGGCGTTGAAAATTGTCGTTATGGCAAGGCAAAAGGCAAGAGTGAAGAGGGTTTGGGCGATTTTATGTTTCTTTACACAGTTTGGTTTTATTGTGTTCACCTACTTATTCTTATAGGGACTTCCAATTAAAAAAATACCCAAAAATTTCTTGTGGTGCGGGCATCTTGCCCGCTAATCATCAAGGACAAGCAGGACTTGTGCTGAGCTTGTCGAAGTATGCCCATCCCACAAAATTGGGTAATTTATTTTTTGGTGTTCCCATAGAATGCCCACATTAAGTAGGTAAACAAAATAAAAATGAGGGGTATTGCGTTTTGTAAAATGGCTGAAACTCAATCATAATCTCGCATTGAGACAACTTTACATATCGTTATATACCTTTAAATTTTTCCGTTTACCTACTTATCATCAAAACAATAACTCACAAATAATATTTTTTCCGGATCTAAGATTCAAATAACATGATCTAACAAACTTTTTCAATTTTTAATTTCTACTATTGAGCTAAATATCTGCAATTAATGGAGTATAATCTTTAAAATCAGGATATATTATTGAACATGGATTTTATCACCATTTTAGGCTTAGTTGCAGGGGCATTAACTACTATTGCTTTTTTACCACAAATGTTCCAAATATGGCGCACGAAATCAGCAAAAGATGTTTCTTATGTGATGCTGATTGTCTTCATGAGTGGTTTGTTTCTGTGGTTAGTCTATGGGATTATTCTCGGTGCTTTGCCCGTTATTCTCGCTAATGGGGTGACATTATGTTTTAACTTGATTATTCTATGGCTTAAAATTAAATATAGATAACCTTACTAAAAAAGCTGTGACATCATCTGTATTTGACTGCGAACGCCTTCTATTTACCCCTGCAACCCCCAAGCACGATGCCATTCCCGTAATTTTCGCCTTTCCCAATGAGTACACTGTGGGGATAACTAGCCTGGGTTATCAGGTAGTATGGGCGACTTTGGCTATGCGTGATGATTTGCAGGTAAGTCGCTTATTTACTGATATTCGGGAACAACTTCCTAGACATCCAGAATTATTAGGTTTTTCGATGTCTTGGGAATTAGATTATGTGAATATTTTTAATCTTCTGGAATCTTTAGAAATTCCCATTCGGGCTAATTCTCGCAATCAAAATTATCCTTTAGTTTTTGGTGGTGGACCAGTTTTGACGGCTAATCCTGAACCTTACGCCGAATTTTTTGATGTGATTTTATTGGGAGATGGTGAAAATCTGCTTGGCGATTTTATAGATACTTATAAAAAAGTCAGAAATGCTGATAGAGAAACTCAATTAAAAACTTTAGCCCAAGTTCCGGGAATTTATATTCCTAGTTTATATGTAATAGAATATGTTACCCCAGATGGGGAAATAAAATCAATTAATCCGATTTCAGAGGAAATTCCCCCAATTATCCAAAAGCAAACTTATCGAGGCAATACTCTTTCTGCTTCTACTGTGGTGACAGAAAAAGCGGCTTGGGAAAATATTTATATGGTGGAAGTGGTGCGGAGTTGTCCCGAAATGTGCCGCTTTTGTTTAGCTAGTTATTTAACGTTGCCTTTTAGAACTGCGAGTTTGGAAAATTCTTTAATTCCTGGGATTGAACGGGGTTTAAAAGTTACAAGTCGGTTGGGTTTGTTAGGGGCTTCTGTTACTCAACATCCAGAATTTACAGAATTATTAGATTATATTAGTCAACCAAAATATGATGATGTGCGGTTGAGTGTGGCTTCTGTAAGAACCAATACAGTTACAGTTAAATTAGCCGAAACTTTGGCAAAACGAGATACAAGATCATTGACAATTGCGGTGGAAAGTGGTTCGGAAAAAGTTCGGAAAATTGTCAATAAAAAATTAGGTAATGATGAAATTATCCAAGCAGCTATCAATGCAAAAGCTGGTGGTTTATCTAGTTTAAAACTCTATGGAATGGTGGGAATTCCTGGGGAAGAAGCAGAAGATGTGGACGCAACTGTAAAAATGATGGAAGGTATAAGAAAAGCTGCCCCTGGTTTGCGGTTAACACTGGGATGTAGTACCTTTGTCCCCAAATCACACACACCATTTCAATGGTTTGGGGTAAATAAGCAAGCAGAAAAGCGGTTGCAATTGTTACAAAAGCAAATAAAACCTCAAGGGATGGAGTTTCGACCAGAAAGCTATAATTGGTCAATTATACAGGCTTTGTTGTCGAGAGGCGATCGCCGACTTTCTCCATTATTAGAATTAACCCGTGATTTTGGCGACTCTTTGGGAAGTTATAAACGGGCTTTTAAACAACTGAAAGGACAAATTCCCGACTTAGATTTTTATGTTCACAGCAATTGGTCAACTGAGCAAATTTTACCTTGGAATCACTTGCATGGACCTTTACCTCAGTCTACACTAATTAAGCATTTAGCAGAAGCTACCAGCTTGGAATTAAATCATAAATAATGCACACAGATACAATATTCTACCAAATCTTCCTCACCTTCCATACTCTATTATTTGAACTACTGGGACAACCCACAGAAAATGCGGAAGGTTATGAGTTTACATCTGTAGAAGTTAAAGAAAAAGCTTTTCGATTTGATGGGATATTCATGCCAGATAGTGAGGAAAAACCCATCTATTTCGTCGAAGTACAATTTCAAAATAAACCAGAGTTTTATTGGGAATTAATTACAGAGATAAATATTTATCTCAATCAATATAAACCAGAACAAGACTGGCAGGCAGTAGCTTTATTTGCTAAACGTAGTTTAGATGTGGAAAGATTAACTAATTACCAACAAGAATTAGTCAATAGTGGTCGCATCAAACGAATTTATTTAGATGAAATACCATCAGGTTCAATAGGTGTAGGGTTAATTGAATTAATTGTCAGTAAAGAGAACCAATCACCACAATTAGTTCAAAACTTGATGGCAAGAACAAAAACAGAAGTTAGCAATGAGAGAGAAAGACAAGGTATTATAGAGTTATTGGAAACTGTCTTAGTGTCAAAGTTTTCCCAATTAAGCCGTCAGGAGATAGAAGCCATGTTTTTAGTAAGTGATATTAAGCAAACAAGGGTATATCAAGAAGCAAAGCAGGAAGGTGAACAAGAAGGTAGACAAGAAGGTAGACAAGAAGGTAGACAGGAAGGTAGACAAGAAGGTGAAAAAACCTTACTGCTGCGGCAGTTATCTAAGCGGTTTGGAAAATTGATTACTCGCCATATCGAAAGTATTAACAGCTTGACAATAGCACAGCTAGAAGACCTCGGAGAAGCATTATTAGATTTTGGAGATATTAATGACTTAGAACAATGGCTAAAATCCCACACAGAATCATAAATAATGCACACAGATACAATATTCTACCAAATCTTCCTCACCTTCCATACTCTATTATTTGAACTACTGGGACAGCCAACAGAAAATGCGGAAGGTTATGAGTTTACATCTGTAGAAGTTAAAGAAAAAGCTTTTCGATTTGATGGGATATTCATGCCAGATAGTGAGGAAAAACCCATCTATTTCGTCGAAGTACAATTTCAAAATAAACCAGAATTTTACTGGGAATTAATCACAGAGATAAATATTTATCTCAATCAATATAAACCAGAACAAGACTGGCAGGCAGTAGCTTTATTTGCTAAACGTAGTTTAGATGTGGAAAGATTAACTAATTACCAACAAGAATTAGTCAATAGTGGTCGCATCAAACGAATTTATTTAGATGAAATACCATCAGGTTCAATAGGTGTAGGGTTAATTGAATTAATTGTCAGTAAAGAAAACCAATCACCGCAATTAGTTCAAAACTTGATGGCAAGAACAAAAACAGAAGTTAGCAATGAGAGAGAAAGACAAGGTATTATAGAGTTATTGGAAACTGTCTTAGTGTCAAAGTTTTCCCAATTAAGCCGTCAGGAGATAGAAGCCATGTTTTTAGTAAGTGATATTAAGCAAACAAGGGTATATCAAGAAGCAAAGCAGGAAGGTGAACAAGAAGGTAGACAAGAAGGTAGACAGGAAGGTAGACAAGAAGGTGAAAAAACCTTACTGCTGCGGCAGTTATCTAAGCGGTTTGGAAAATTGATTACTCGCCATATCGAAAGTATTAACAGCTTGACAATAGCACAGCTAGAAGACCTCGGAGAAGCATTATTAGATTTTGGAGATATTAATGACTTAGAACAATGGCTAAAATCCCACACAGAATCATAAATAATGCACACAGATACAATATTCTACCAAATCTTCCTCACCTTCCATACTCTATTATTTGAACTACTGGGACAACCCACAGAAAATGCGGAAGGTTATGAGTTTACATCTGTAGAAGTTAAAGAAAAAGCTTTTCGATTTGATGGGATATTCATGCCAGATAGTGAGGAAAAACCCATCTATTTCGTCGAAGTACAATTTCAAAATAAACCAGAATTTTACTGGGAATTAATCACAGAGATAAATATTTATCTCAATCAATATAAACCAGAACAAGACTGGCAGGCAGTAGCTTTATTTGCTAAACGTAGTTTAGATGTAGAAAGATTAACTAATTACCAACAAGAGTTAGTCAATAGTGGTCGCATCAAACGAATTTATTTAGATGAAATACCATCAGGTTCAATAGGTGTAGGGTTAATTGAATTAATTGTCAGTAAAGAAAACCAATCACCGCAATTAGTTCAAAACTTGATGGCAAGAACAAAAACAGAAGTTAGCAATGAGAGAGAAAGACAAGGTATTATAGAGTTATTGGAAACTGTCTTAGTGTCAAAGTTTTCCCAATTAAGCCGTCAGGAGATAGAAGCCATGTTTTTAGTAAGTGATATTAAGCAAACAAGGGTATATCAAGAAGCAAAGCAGGAAGGTGAACAAGAAGGTAGACAAGAAGGTAGACAGGAAGGTAGACAGGAAGGTAGACAGGAAGGTAGACAGGAAGGTAGACAGGAAGGTAGACAGGAAGGTAGACAAGAAGGTGAAAAAACCTTACTGCTGCGGCAGTTATCTAAGCGGTTTGGAAAATTGATTACTCGCCATATCGAAAGTATTAACAGCTTGACAATAGCACAGCTAGAAGACCTCGGAGAAGCATTATTAGATTTTGGAGATATTAATGACCTAGAACAATGGCTAAAATCCCACACAGAATTATAGATTTAGAGATTTCTCCCTTCTGACTGAAAATGAATCAAATTATTACTCAAGTAGACGCTTTCACTAATACTCCATTTAAAGGAAATCCTGCGGCTGTATGTGTTTTAGATAGTCCACAATCTGAATTATGGATGCAAAATATTGCTCAGGAAATGAATTTATCGGAAACCGCTTTTTTACTTAAACAAGATGATGGGTTTAATTTGCGCTGGTTTACTCCCACGGTAGAAGTTCCCCTGTGTGGACACGCTACCTTAGCCAGCGCTCATGTATTATGGTTACAAGGGCATTTATTACCAAATCAGGAGGCGCGTTTTTATACAAAAAGTGGTATACTGATAGCTAAACTAGAAAATGATTGGATTCAGTTAGATTTTCCGGTAAATCTCTCTCAATCTGTGGAGTCACCTCCAGAATTAAGTCAAGTTTTAGGAGTAACTTGTAAATCTGTTGTCCAAAATTCTCTTGGTTATTTAGTAGAAGTAGAATCTGAGCAATTAGTCAGAGAAATGCAGCCGAATTTCCAGCAGATGAAAACCTTAACAAAGGCGGATATTATCGTTACTAGCATTGCTGATTCTGGTTCAGAATATGATTTTGTCTCCCGCTTTTTTGCCCCCATGTTAGGGATTAATGAAGATCCGGTAACAGGTGCAGCACATTGTTGTTTAGCACCTTTTTGGCGGGATAAATTGGGAAAAGATGAATTTTTGGCTTATCAAGCTTCCAATCGCGGTGGAGTGGTGAAAATGTACTATCCAGGAGCCAACCGCGTCTTTCTATCTGGACAAGCTGTAACAGTAATGCAAGGACAATTAACTTTAGGTTAAGGATTGATCATGAGATATCAGATCCCCGACTTCTTAGAGAAGTCGGGGATCTCAGGGGGGATTGCAGACAGGTATTAAGTTAATATTTGTAATTAAATTTTTATATTTAAGATGACGCTTATCGGGCATTATTGACTGTAAACCTCCTTTAATGTAGGAACTTGAGCAGTAAATACATTGGAGGTTCCATTTTTTATAGGCCATAATGTTAGTAATACATTCCTAAAGAGGGATGGCGATTTGATAAGAGTGTTAAAATTCAGAAAATAAAATCCCAGTAAATCCTGAATTTTTACATAAAATTAACCCATACTAAAAACTCCAAAAATGACCACTAACCGTGCAACTAATAGAAATTTACTTCAAAAATCCGATTGGCCCGTTAAAGACTTACCAGGATTGAGTGCAGAAGATCAAGCTCAACTCAAAAATTGTGGCATTAATACCACAGAAGAACTAATCAAAAGAGGGAAAACTCTAGAAGAGAGAATAGTATTAGCAGGTAAATTACAGGTAAATATCCATTCTGTGAATAAATGGGTAGTTTTAGCAGGTTTAGCCCGTGTTCCCAGTGTAGGAACTCAATATTGCGGTGTATTACTTCACTCTGGGGTTATTTCCATAGCTCAACTAGCCCAAACTCCTACTCACAGATTGCATAGACAAGTTATGCGCTTGCAAGTAGCGACATTGCATAACCGGGATTTGTGTCCAGCAGTTGAATTAGTACAACAGTGGAGTCATCAAGCGCAAGCAATGGGTAATTAGTCAGTTGTCAGTGGTGAGTGAGTAGTGGGTAGTGGGTAGTGGGTAGTGGGTAGTGAATAGTAAAATTTTTGTCCATTCCCTTTTTTCTTCTTAACTGTCACCTGTCACCTGTCACCTGTCACCTGTCACCTGTTAACTGTCACCTGTCACCTGTCACCTGTCACCTGTCACCTATTCCTTTTCTAGGACACCGTTAAGGAAGATATCCGCTAACCCCTCCGCCATTTTTTGCATTTCTTGGGGGGAGGCGTTAGGGTCTATGAGGGTATGATCAGAGAAACCGGCGATCGCAAATAAACCTAAAAAAACTTTAGCTCCAAGTTTGGCATCCATCTGACGATAGATGCCTTTATCTATTGCAGTTTGAAAAAATGCTTCAGCAACATCTGTCATTTTATCAATAACTTCTGTTTGAATGCGATCGCGCAAATCTGGATGAAATTGCACTTCCATGAAGCAAACGCGCATAATATCGGCGTTTTTTTGTAAATTCCACATCCGTCGCCGCATAACTTGAGCGATCGCCTTATAGCTACCCATTTCGCTAAGTTCTGTCAGTAAATCTGTGAGAATATCCACCCAACCGCTAGTGGCCACTTCCACCAAAATTGCTTTTTTATTGGCAAAATGACGAAAGAGAGTTCCTTCAGCTACCCCTGCGGTTTGTGCTAAATCACGGGTTGTAGTTCCCTCGAACCCTTTGGCTGCAAATAACCGCTGTGCTGCTTGCAAAATACGTCCGCGCGTCTGCGTTTCTGATGATGGAGGAGAACTAAAAATCCGCATAGTAGTTATTTTGATATCTTTAAAACAAGATTCGTAGCCCTATTGTGCAACACCAAATGCTAAAAATACAAAAAGCTTAATAGAAGATAACTCTCTTTTTGTTAAGTAGTCTATTTCTCAAGTAATGTAAATTTACTTTAACTTTTGCTTATGCACCAGACAATTTTAAATTTCTTCATGGGTAACGTTAAAAAATTCCCATTCCGTCGTCTATTAGCCACCATTTTGGCGTTAATAGTATTTAGTGGGGGATGGATACCGGAAACAGCTTTAGCCCTGCAAAAATCCCAAAGTTCCATTCAACCTTATCTAGAACAAGTAATTAATCGTCTCACTGAATTTCGCCTGGATAATGGGCTAAAATTCATCGTTTTAGAAAGACATCAAGCCCCAGTAGTTTCCTTTCTCACCTATGCTGATGTCGGTGGCATTGATGAACCAGATGGACAAACAGGGGTAGCCCACTTTCTTGAACATCTAGCATTTAAAGGCACAAAGCGCATCGGCACTACAGACTATCAAGCCGAAGCACCACTTTTAGCCAAGTTAGAAAATTTAGATAACCAAATCAAAACCGCAAAAACCAGCGAAAAAAAAGCTGAAATAGCCCGGTTAGAAACTGAATTTAAATCAGTAGAATCTCAAGCCCTGAAATTAGTTAAACAAAACGAAATGGGGCAAATAGTTGAACAAGCTGGAGGTGTGGGTTTAAATGCTAATACTTCTTCCGAAGCTACTCGCTATTTTTATAGCTTTCCATCGAATAAATTAGAACTATGGATGTCCTTGGAATCAGATCGGTTTTTAGATCCTGTATTTCGAGAATTCTATAAAGAAAAAGAAGTAATTTTGGAAGAAAGACGCTTACGAGTCGAAAATTCTCCTATCGGTCAGATGGTGGAAAAATTCATAGATGCGGCTTTCAAAGTTCATCCTTACCGCCGACCAGTAATTGGTTATGATCAAGATATTCGCAACTTAACACCAGAGAATGTTAAGAAGTTTTTTGATGCTTATTATGCTCCCAGTAATTTAACAATTGCCATTGTCGGCGATGTCAATCCTGCTGAAGTCAAAAAACTGGCACAAACTTATTTTGGACGTTATCAAGCTAAACCCAAACCCCAACAAAAACTACCCGTAGAACCCCAGCAAACCGCCACCAGGGAAGTTACTTTAGAATTAGCTACTCAACCTTGGTATTTAGAAGGTTATCATCGTCCGGCTGTTACTCATCCTGATAATGCAGTTTATGAAATCATTGGCAGTTTATTGAGTGATGGGAGAACATCGAGACTTTATAAGTCTTTAGTAGAAAAACAAAGTTTAGCTCTAAATGCTCAAGGTTCTAGTGGCTTTCCAGGAGACAAGTATCCTAATCTGATCTTCTTTTATGCTCTCACATCTCCAGGGAAAACAGTAGATGAAGTAGCGATCGCCTTACGCCAAGAAATTGATAAATTGAAAACTGAACCTGTATCTGCGGTGGAATTGGCACGACTAAAAACCCAAGCCAGAGCCGGTTTATTACGCAGCCTTGATTCTAATTCCGGCATGGCAGCACAGTTGTTAGAATATGAAGTCAAAACCGGTTCTTGGCGCAACTTATTTCAGCAATTAGAGAAAATTTCCGCTGTTACTCCTGAAGATATTCAAAGAGTAGCCCAAGCCACATTTATACCAGAAAATCGCATAGTTGGCAAGTTGTTATCCAAACAACCAGGATAGTACCGCAAGGCAGAAGTCAAAAGTCAAAAGTAATATTGAGCAAGATTTTTGGCGATTAAGAATAGTTGGTTTACTTGCGCCATGCTGTGCTAGAAATCCAAAATTCAAACAGGATTAAAGATTAATCCTGTCAATCCTTTAATCTTGATAGCGAAGCGTGGCGTTAGCCATAAATCCTGATCCAAATTTGAAGATAGATATGTTGAGGTTTGATTTGAAAAGCAAAAAATTCCACTTTTCTAAGGGACAAAGATTTGTTTTTACATTGGTGATCATTGTTGCTTGTTTGCTCGTAAATTTGAATTTTTCTTGGGCAGCAACTACAGCAAAGCATTACAATGAATTACAATTTCCGCCAGTATCAGCAATTAAATTACCCAAGTATGAAAGGTATGTCCTAAAAAATGGTTTAGTAGTTTATTTGATGGAAGATCATGAACTACCATTGGTAAGTGGTACAGCACTAATCAGAACAGGTAGCCGTTGGGAACAAGCGGAAAAGGCAGGTTTAGCTTCTTTGGTGGGTTCTACATTGCGAAGTGGTGGCACTCAAAAACATTCCGCAGATGAATTAAATGAAATTCTAGAACAACGGGCTGCCTCTGTGGAAACAGATATGGGTGAGGCTGCTGGAAGTGCTAGTTTTGAAGCCCTGACTGAAGACGTAGACATGGTGTTTGGGCTATTTACTGAGGTACTTCGAGAACCGGCTTTTGCACAGGAAAAGTTGGATGTGGATAAAACTCAAATTCGCGGTAGTATTGCTCGACGCAATGATAATCCTAATAGTATTGCCAGTCGAGAGTTGAGAAAATTAATTTATGGGCAAGAAAGTCCTTATGCCCGGACAGTTGAATATGCAACTCTCGATAAAATTTCCCGTGATGATTTGCTAAAATTTTATCAACAGTATTTTCACCCCAATAAGATCATTTTAGGGATTGTGGGTGATTTTAATGCTCAAAAAATGCGATCGCTCATACAAGCCAAATTAGGTGACTGGAAACCAAATCCGCAAATTGCCAAAACCCCATTACCACAAGTCACCCAAGCTAACTTAGGTGGTGTATATTTCGTTAATCAACCTCAACTCACCCAAAGTAGCGTCTTACTTGGTCATTTAGGCGGAAAATTCGACAATCCCGATTATCCAGCCTTAGATGTCATGAATGGCGTTTTAAATAGTTTTGGCGGACGTTTATTTAATGAATTGCGATCGCGTCAAGGTTTAGCTTATTCTGTCTATGGTATGTGGAGTCCCCGGTTTGACTATCCAGGAACATTCGTCGCTGGAGGACAAACCCGCACAGAAACCACAGTTCAGTTTATCAAATCCCTGGAAACAGAAATTAAACGGCTACAAACCGCAAATATCACAGTCCAAGAATTAAATAAAGCCAAAGACTCCACCCTAAACTCCTTTGTCTTCAACTTTCAAGATCCTAGCCAAACATTATCCAGATTAATGCGATACGAATATTATGGTTATCCCGCCGATTTCCTATTTCGTTATCAAAAAGCCATCACTACCACCACAACCGCAGACGTGAAACGAGTAGCGCAGAAATACTTAAAACCAGAAAATTTAGTCACCTTAGTAGTCGGAAACCAATCTGATATGAAACAACCCTTAACCAATTTAGCCGCCAAAGTCACAACCATAGATATTACCATTGCAGGCACTCAACCAGCAGCTAAGAATTAATAGAATTCAATTTAGATCCCCGACTTCTTAAAGAAGTCGGGGATCTGGTTATTAATTTAAAATAGCTCTTCCTTATCAAAAATACGATAACACACTGAAAATTTTTTGTCAACACCATAAAATCACTTTTTTCCGGTTGGTGTTTTTGTGTTAGTCGGAGGGTGGGTTAGCTTGCACCTTAACCCACCAACAACTGATTTCGCAAACCCTGATTCAGACTATCTGGATTTTATATCTGCGATCGCTCCCCTAGTCATCGCGGCGATCGCTTTATCTGTGGCTTTGGGTAGATGATAATATTTACCACCTGCTGTTTTCGCCAATTCCTTGGCAAAGCCAGTTGATACAAACTTACTTTCCGTATCAATTACCAATAATTGCATCCCTGAAGCCCGAATTCTGGCTGCAATATCTAATAATTCGGCTTTGATATCCGGTTTTTCTCCCGGTTCTATGGTTTCACCTAAAGAACGAGCCAGAGGAATATTACCACGACCATCAGTAATTGCCACGATAACAACTTGACCGATATCCCCACCCATTTGGGCATTTATCCCCACCCGCACGGCTTGAGTTAACCCATGTGCGAGGGGTGAACCACCACCGCAGGGTAATCTTTCTAAGCGATTTTTGGCTAAAGCAATGGAACGGGTAGGAGGTAATAATACTTCCGCTTGCTCTCCTCGGAAGGGGATCAAAGAGATTTGATCCCGGTTTTGATAGGCTTCTGTTAAAAGCTGCATAACTGCACCTTTGGCAGATTGCATTCTATTTAAAGCCATTGAACCAGAAGCATCCACAACAAACACCACTAAAGCACCGGCTTTTCTCACCAACCGTTTAGAACGGATATCTCCCTGTTCAACAATCACCTTTTTACCAGGTTGTCTAGCGCGGCGTGCTTTTTGATACGGGGCTGCGGCTCGCAATGTGGCATCTACGGCTATTCTCCGAGCTTTACCTTTGGGAATCATCGGTTTAATGTACCGTCCCCTATCGTCTGAGAAGATAATACTGCGACTTCCTGATTTACCTTGCCGTTGTGCCATTTGGGTAAAATAAAGCACTTCTGGGTCGAGAATTACCCCTTCGGGGTCAAAGATAAACTCTTCGGGAATGTCTGGGGGTTCTTGCTGTTCTTGGTCTTCTTCTTTTTCCTCTTCCTGTTCTTCCTCTTGTTCTTCTTCTTGTTCCGACTCGTCTTGACTTTCTTGTGGTGGTGGGGGAGGTGGTGGTGGTTGGTCTGGGGGTGGTGTTTGTATTATAGTAGTCCTGGGAACTATCACCAATTCCACAGCCCGACGTAGATCTTCAGCGGTGACGGTGTTACGTCCTTCTAAGGCTGCTGCGGCTTTGGCTACGCGGACTGCAAATAGTTCTGCACGATGTCCTTCTACACCTCCGCGAATGGCTTCATTGACGAGATAGGCAATTTGCTCTTGGGTAATGGTAACTTCTTTTAACCATTCCCGTGCCAGGATGATTTGGGTTTTGAGGGAGTCTATGTCTTCGCTGTATTGTTGGAGAAATTCTGAGGGAGATTTGGAATAGGCGATCGCTTGTTCAACTGCCTGTACTCTTTGATCTATACCCAGAACTCCGTCTGCTGATAAGGCGATCGCTATTCTATCAAGTAAATGTTCCCTGAGCGCCCCTTCTTCTGGATTATAGGTGGCAATAAACAACGGTTTGCAGGGATGTTGAAAACTAATTCCTTCCCGTTCAATTTGATTCCGCCCATCGGATAATACTGATAACAGTTGGTTACTAATTTGGTCATCTAATAAGTTGATTTCATCCACATACAGCACACCTCGATTAGCTGTAGCCAGTAACCCCGGTTGAAAGATTGTATCACCTTGTTTAACCGACTGTTCCACGTCCACAGAACCTAAAAGTCGGTCTTCCGTAATCCCCAGAGGAATTTGCAAAAAAGGTGCAGGGATAATTTCCGTTTCTATCTCCTGTCTTTCTTCCGCTAAAAGTTTATCATCCCATTCTTCGGGGTGATTGGGGTCACAGTTGCTAACAGAACCTTTCACAACTTCAATAGGTGGTAACAAAGCGTGAATAGCACGCGCCATCACAGATTTAGCCGTACCACGACGACCTGCAATTACCACACCCCCCAAAACGGGATCAACTGCTGTCAACAGTAAGGCTATCTTGATGGCTTCTTGACCAACCACAGCAGCCAAGGGAAAAGCAGTCATTGTCGGGGTCAGAGTAGGCGATCGCATTGTTTCCTTAATAGTTATTATAGTTTTAGCATAGCAATTCCTGGCACATTTTAGCTAAAATAGCAGAATCCTCTAGCCTGCTTGAAGAGAGGCGATGAGTAATAGAGGACGAAAGAAATCTACTACTACGCTTTCTAATCCCACACTGTACCGTCAGGTCAGTGTGGGTAGTTCACATACAATTACCAATAGATTCATAAGTGCCACTGTCAAGTTAAAAAATTTATTTACCTTGGGTAAAATGGAGCTACAGAAATGGTACAACAACTCACACCAGAAACTCAAGCAGAAATCATCTACCCTGATAGTGATGGAAATCCCATGGCTGATAATACAGAACATTATGAATGGATAGTTAAAATTAAAGAAAATTTAGAAATATTATTTGCATCAGAAAATGATGTTTTCATCGCAGGTGATTTACTTTGGTATCCAGTTGAGGGAAGTGTAAAAACTCGTCAAGCACCTGATGTTATGGTGATTTTCGGGAGACCAAAAGGTAAAAGAGGTTCTTACAAACAATGGGAAGAAAATAATATTGCACCTCAAGTAGTATTTGAAATTCTATCTCCAGGAAATCGTAGTCAAGAAATGGCAAAGAAACTCCTTTTTTATCAACGTCATGGCGTGGAAGAATATTATGTTTATAATCCAGACAAAATCGAATTAACAGGTTTTATTCTTGAACAAGCATGGCTAGAAGAGATTGAAGAAATCAATAATTGGATAAGTCCCCGTTTAGGAATACGGTTTGAATTAACAGCAGATAATTTAGAAATTTATTATCCTGAAGGGCGGAAGTTTCTCACATCTCTGGAATTAAATCAACGTGCAGAGCAGGAATATCAACGTGCAGAGCAGGAATATCAACGTGCAGAACAAGAACGTCAAAATTATCAAACCTTATTAGCAAAATTGCAAGCCAAAGGTATTGATATCAATACACTTTAAAAATTAGATCCCCGACTTATAAAAATATGGCGACACATTTTGTGCATGAAGTCTTATGGGATAAGGGATTTAGAATTAACACACTAGCTAATGTCTATCAACCTCAACAGCTTGAGATTCAATTTTATTAACTTCTTCTCCGACTTGATAGGTAATTATTGCTTTTACTTGATCTTTTCCAGAATAGCCAGTTTTATTAGTTAAATGAATATCAATTACCGAATTTTCTAAAGGTTTTAATTCAATTTGTTTTGGCTGAAAACTAAAAGATTGTAATTTATGATCAGAAATATTACGAACTTCAATATTTTCAATGATCACCGTTTGATTTTTCATCTGATGATTTTCTAAGCTGACAAATACAGTCGCAAAACCAATATCTCGATTCCTTTGGGGAGGAATACCTAAAGGTGGTAATTTATTCTCTTGAGATAATAAAGAAACCTTAATCATAACTTTCTTATTAACAGCTTTTGACTGTAAGTGTGAAGATGGTTGACTATAAAAATCTGTAAGTAAATAATTACAAGAATTTACCATACTATCAAAACCGAATAAACTAAAAAGTAATAATAACGGTTTCAACCAAATCACCTCTAATTATTCAAATCATTATTAAACCAGTAGACAGCAGTACAAACATTAATTAAGTAGCGAGACAGAATTAATTACACAATGTCATTGCGTTAGCGCAGCGTGGCGTTAGCCATATGGAACGAAGTGAAATCAAGCAATTCCAAGGGTTGTGATTGCTTCCCTTCGCTCGCAATGACTGTAAATATTTTTGTCCAATTACTTATTTATACTGCTTTCAACTATGCCTATGTATTAGACCATTGAAGAATCGCGCTCAAAGATAATAATTGAGACCAGGTTACATCAGCGTGGTAACTTCCCCAAGGGTTACGTAAGTGGAAAGTTCCATTAGTGGCATTATAGGCAGTAATGGAATGACTGTAAATATTTTTGTCTAATTACTTATTTATACTGCTTTCAACTATGCCTATGTATTAGACCATTGAAGAATCGCGCTCAAAGATAATAATTGAGACCAGGTTACATCAGCGTGGTAACTTCCCCAAGGGTTACGTAAGTGGAAAGTTCCATTAGTGGCATTATAGGCAGTAATGGTGTAAGCATGACCATCAACAACACCATAACCAGCGCCATAGACAAAACCCGCTGTTAACACCTGATTAGAATTAACCAAATTAATCAGTTGGGTTTGAGTCATATTGCTGACAGATTGGGAAGTAGCACTTAATCCTGTTACCTGGCGAATTACTGTATCCATCCAACCACCTTCTATAGCTGCATAGGAGTTATTTTGAGTACCACTGTAAGTACGACTCCAACCAGATTCAGCTAACTGAGCATAAGCTTTTTCTGCTAAAGCTACCCAAAGTTCATTGCTAGTGGAAGTAGAAGAACCTCCACCCCAACCAGCATAAGCGGCATTACCTGATGAATAAGTTGGTAAGTAACGATCTACTGTGACATAATCAGCTACACCATTGTTATAAAAACGCACAGTGAAGGTATTATCACCATTGTCCGTAAACATATTTTGGATGTACTCAGGTTTTTCCTGGGCAATAGAAGCCAAAGTTGCTACATAATAGCAATCTCCCACCGCTCCTTGGTAAATATCATCAGCACTAGCACCATTTTGGAACAGAGAACCACTAGCATAACTATAGGTATAACCTGTATCTGGGCGATCAGTACCTAAGAACCACTTACCAATCAGATTTTCCATTTGGGTATCACTACTATCGGCAAACAAGTTACCAAAACCGGAACGAATGTTAGCTGCATTACCATTTGCAATCTTATTAGATAGGACTTTCACATAATCAACCATAGTGAAGAGGGTAGAGTTACTAACAAGAGTCCGTAAGTCAGTTAATTCATTGGCATCAATCACACTACCATCTTTAGCATCGCGGAAAATGGAAATCATATCATTGCGACTCAAATTACCATCAGCAGCTAAGGAACGGGTTAAAGTGATAATTTGAGCATCTAGTAGATTTTGACTGTACCAATCTGTCGGAATCGGTGTGGGAGTCGGTGTGGGAGTTGGTGCAACAGCAATAGCATTTAAGGACAAACTGTAGTTAGTGTCGCCACTATATTGAAACACTCGTACATAATAAGCACCTGCACTCAACTGACTAGTAATGGATTCAGAAACAATTCCATCAGTATAAGAATAGGAAATTACAGTACCAGAACTATTGAATAACTCAACATCTGCATCGGCAGTTAAGCCTGTTAAATTTAGACTAAAGTTACTTTGTGTGCCTACATTGAAATTATAGTAATCGTTAGTATCAGCAGTTCCTGTCCAATCACTAAAACTTTGAGTTGCTGTTAATGTGCCAACATTACGGGCTGTAGGTAGGGTATTTCCAGCATTATCAACAGGAAGAGCAATAGCATTTAAGGACAAACTGTAGTTAGTGTCGCCACTATATTGAAACACCCGCACATAGTAAGCACCTGCACTCAACAGACTGGCAATGGATTCAGAAACAATTCCATCAGTATAAGAACCGGAAATTACAGTACCAGAACTATTGAATAACTCAACATCTGCATCGGCAGTTAAGCCTGTTAAATTTAGACTAAAGTTACTTTGTGTTCCCACGTTGAAACTATAGTAATCGTTAGTATCAGCAGTTCCTATCCAATCACTAAAACTTTGAGTTGCTGTTAATGTGCCAACATTACGGGCTTTAGCTAGGGTATTTCCCGCATTATCAACAGTTAACGACAAACTGTAGTTAGTGTTACCACTAGACCGATATACCCGCACAAAATAACTTCCCGCATTCAACAGACTGGTAATGGATTCAGAAGTGGTGGCAGTTTTTGCAGAAGTGGTAATTACACCTCCAGAACTATTAAGTAATTGAACATCCGCATTGGCAGTTAAGCCTGTTAAATTCAGACTCAAGTTACTTTGTGTTCCCACATTGAAACTATAGTAATCGTTAGTATCAACACTTCCAACCCAATCACTAAAACTTTGAGTTCCTGTTAATGTCTCAACCTTACGGGCTGTAGCTCTGGTATTTCCAGCATTATCAACAGGTGTCGCATTCAACGATAAACTGTAGTTAGTATCACCACTGAATTGATACACCCGTGCATAATAAGTACCTATACCCAACAGACTAGTAATGGATTCAGAAGTAGTGTCAGTATTTGCAGAAGTGGTAATTACACCTCCAGAACTATCGAGTAATTCAACATCCGCATTAGCAGTTAAGCCTGTTAAACTCAAACTAAAGTTACTTTGTGTTCCCACATTGAAACTATAGTAATCGTTAGTATCAACACTTCCAACCCAATCACTAAAACTTTGAGTTCCTGTTAATGTACCAACATTGCGGGCTGCCACTAAGGTATTTCCAGCACTATCAACAGGTGTAGCATTTAACGACAAACTGTAGTTAGTGTCACCACTAGACCGATATACCCGCACAAAATAAGCACCTGCACTCAACAGACTGGCAATGGATTCAGAAGTGGTGGCAGTTTTTGCAGAAGTGGTAATTACACCTCCAGAACTATTAAGTAATTGAACATCCGCATTGGCAGTTAAGCCTGTTAAATTCAGACTCAAGTTACTTTGTGTTCCCACGTTGAAACTATAGTAATCGTTAGTATCAGAACTTCCTACCCAATCATTAAAACTTTGAGATCCTGTTAATGTCCCAACATTACGGGCTGTAGCTCTGGTATTTCCAGCATAATCAAGAGGTGCATTTACTGGTGGAAGTTGCTGTGAACCAAGTTCTGTTGGATTAGGATTTAAAGGATCTTTGATCCAGGTAAGTTGAAGAATTACCCAGTCCTGGTAAAGAGGAATCAAAAGACTTTTCAGAATTATCAAACATAATGCACTCCTAAATAATTTAAATATTGATTACGTAGGGTGGGCAATGCAGACTGTATCCAGATTCTAGTCGGCAATGCTCATCTTAGGTGTACTTCAAAGACTAAATATTAGTCCTACTGACACTGACGATATCCAAAAAATCAGTATTTATTTGGATCAATATTTTGCATAAAAAGTCATTGTTACTACATAAACATAAAATGATTTATGCCAACTTGACTACAGTAAAAAATACTATTCTATTAAAATTTGTTATACTAAATTATGCAATAATTACGCAAAAATGACGTAAAAGCCTTGATTTACCTTATGGTGACTTATTTTAATTTGTAAATCTTAATACTTATTCGTGATTCTGCGTGAGAAAAAATGTAAATCACACGCAGGTAGGCTTTATTCGGATAGCATCAAAGAACACTACATACTTTGATATCTCCACATAGCAGACATAGACTCTAAATCAACCCCCTTCGCATCACCTTCCATCGTATTTTTAAACAACGCCGTAAACGCACCCGCACCCAACCGATATTGCGGAAACATCCGATAACAAGGAATGCTAGTTAAACGAGATTGAAAAGTAGATAAATGATCAACTTCCACCGCTTGAAAATGCGGAAACCGTTCTAAAAACCATTCACAAACCTGCTCATTTTCTTCAGGGGAATAGGTGCAAGTCATATAAGCCAAATAACCTTGAGGGGCAACAACTTGGGCAGAATTAGCAATAATTCGTTTTTGACGATTGGCACTTTTATTAATTGAAGTTGAGTGAAAACATCCTGGTGCTTTCTCATTTTTAGCTAATAGAGATTGCCCAGTACAAGGGGCATCAACCATCACCAGATTACTCGAAGCCGGCAACAATTCTGCAAAAATACTCGAATCTCTATTTACTACCCCACTGGGTTTAATTTGACAACGTTTTAAATTAGAAATCAGCATTCCTAACCGCTTACCAATTACCTCATTAGTAATTAGCAAATCAGGTCTTAAAGCCTTCCAAGCAAACACACTTTTACCACCGGGGGCAGCACACATATCAAAAACTATAGATATTGATTCGGGAATTGCCAACAAAACAGAAGCAGAAAATACCGAAGAAAAATCTAAACAGTAAAAATATCCCTGTTCATGGAGAGAATGTTTACCTGGTTTTGCTCCCAAAGATAAACGGTCTACAAAATGCGGTTGCCAATGTGTTGGCGTTTGTAATTGAAAAGGTGAAATTTCTGGTTGATCTTGACACCAAAGAATGCAGGGTGCAAAAGGTTGGGGATGAACTAAAGCATCTATAAACTTTGTTTGTTCATCTACATTTGTAAATAACTGTCGGGTAACTTTAAGCAATAAATTAGAAGGTTTTTCCATATTAATTTCTACCAAATTAAATCAGAACAGAAACTGTTACATGAGAACAATACAATCAATATATTTGGCTGCATACTAAAAAGACATTGACCGATATTTACATGGCGTTTGCAAAGTTCGTCTGTTATGGCTTCTGGCTTTTAGCTAGAGGCTAACCTTGTTTTGTTAATGTTTGTCAAACTCATGCCAAATTACGATTTTAGATTTGGTGTTACACTTATGTACCGGAGAGGTCATGATATTTAACAATTTTCAGCAAAAACTGCGCCAAGAATCACAACGTTGGCGAGACGAAGGAATTATTAGTTCTTCCCAGTACGACCAAATAGCCAAGCGGCATCAATTTAATAAAATAGAAGAATCTACCCGTGATAGTTTTGGTGTCATTGCCATTGTCATCGGCGGTTTATTATTAGGCTTAGGTTTAATGACCCTTGTGGGCGCAAATTGGCAAGGTTGGTCACGGGACGTTAAGTTTATCTTGTTAATGAGTTTATTTCTCTCCACAGCCATTACTGGGTTTTTGACTTGGCGAGAACCTACACTTACCACAAATCAAGGTAAAAAATCTCAAGAGGGTAAACGGGTACTCGGAGAAGCATTGTTAATTCTCAGTGCTTTTATTTTAGGGGCAACCCTCATGTTAATGGCGCAAATATTCAATATTAGCGGTTCAGCTTCTGAGTTATTTTTAGCTTGGGGGCTTGGGGTGTTAGTCATGGCTTATAGTCTTTCCCTCAATTCCTTGGGAATTATGGCTATTGTCCTCATTCAAATCGGTTACTGGATAGGAATTGGTAATTTAGGATCTGAATCTGGGGAAGTGACTTGGGCGCGGTTAGCTGTGCGCCATATGCCCTTACTATCATGGTTACTGTTTGTTCCCTTAGCTTATATTTGCAGATCCCGGTGGATTTTTGGCATAGGAGTTGTGGCATTTATTATATCTTTGCAATATAACCTCAGACCTTTACCACTCTTAACATTTTCTGATGCAGCTTCTTGGATAGCTTCCTTTGCTTTGGCTTTACCACCTGCCTTACTTTGGAGTTATGACGATTTACTTTTCCCTACAGTTAATTATAGATTGTTTCAACCCCTGGCACGTAATTTTGGCTTGATTTGCTTTGGTGTGGTTTTTTATCTTTTATCTTTCCGTTGGCAATGGGAATCGGTTGACTCTATTGGCAGTTTATCATTTTTAAATCCCTTCAATTCAACTAGTAATTCATCGAATTTATTACCATCTTTGCCAATTATTGATTTAGGGATTCTCAGCGGTTTGGCAGTTTTACAATGGTTGTTTCTAATTCGTCAAAGCAATAGTCCACTTCGACGGGAAGTATTTTTCAGACTTGGCATTATTACTACTTTTTTAGGGTTTATTCTGATTACTCCTTTTTGGCATCAAGCTATCAGCAGAATTACCGAACTAGGTATTTTTATCTTCAATGTTTTATTGGCAATATTAGCCTGGGGATTAGTTCAAGAAGGGTTGAAATTACGAAAAAGAGCCGCATTTTGGTGTGGTATGTTATTATTTACCCTGCAAATTATCAGCCGGGTTTTAGAATATAATACTGAGGTTCTTTTCCGGGCTTTAGTATTTGGTATTTGCGGTTATTCTCTCATTGCTGCCGGACTTTGGTTTGAACGTCGCTTTACTACTTCTAAAACTAGTAATGGCGGTGGTAGTGGGAATAGCGGTGGTAGTGGGAATAGCGGTGGTAGTGGGAATAGCGGGAATAGTGGTGGTAGCGGGAATAGCGGTGGTAGTGGGAATAGCGGTGGTAGTGGGAATAGTGGAAATAGCGGAAATAGCGGGAATAGCGGTGGTAGTGGGAATAGTGGAAATAGCGGAAATAGCGGGAATAGCGGGAATAAAACTAGTAGTGGAGGCACTAACGACAGTAGAGGCGATAACAAAAGCAATAGTAGCAGTGATTATCGGAGTAGTAGTGGAGGCACTAACGATAGTAGAGGCGATAACAGAAGCAATAGTAGCAGTGATTATCGGAATGGTAGTGGAGGCACTAACGATAGTAAAGAGAGAGATAGAGAAAGGGAGAGGGAGAGGGATAGAGAAAGGGAGAGAGATAACAGAGGCAATAGTGGAGGTGATTATCGAAGTAGAAAGTAATAGGATAATTCTCAATCAAAATTCAGGCACCTGAGTTCGACTTTTTTACGCCTTTCTACTTACTCACAAAAAATTAAATCTGAGTTCTTTGTATATAAATCTCTGCGGATAAATTCCTATCGAAAAATTAGCAGGAATGGGAAAAGTATTTTTTCCTATTATCTATTACCAATTACTAACTAAGTAGGTTAGCCTTGAAAATCGTCGTTATGGCAAGGCAAGAGGCAAGAGGCAAGAGTGAAGAGGGTTTGGGCGATTTTACTTTTCTTCACACAGATTGGTTTTATTGTGTTCACCTACTTAAATTAATCTCATGAAAAATGACTTCCCTGAATCAAAAAAAACCTTCACTCCAGAAATGGAATTTTCCGAAAAATTGACCTTTCGGGATTATCTTAAGGCTACAGAACAGAAGGCTAATAAACCTTTACCGATTTGGCGATTAATTGCCCCTTTATTGGTTCAAGTAGGCTTAATTCTAGCTGTACCTTCTCAGGCAATGTATACGGATGTGACGGGTAAGACAGTAATTTTGCAAACCGTACCTGTAGATTCTAATGATGTTGTCCGGGGTTCTTCCTTGAACTTAGATTATAATATTTCCCGTCCTGAAACTTTGAGAAGATTGCCGGGTTGGAATGACTGGTTGCGAAGAAATTCCCGCAGGGGTAGACAAGTTTATCGAGGGACTGTCTTATACTTAATTTTGCAAGAACGACAATCTTTTGATAGCGAAGGGCGACCTAGTAATCGAAATGAACTTCAGTCTTGGAAACCTATCCGGGTAAGTAGTAATCGTCCTGTTTATTTATCTAATAATCAGGTAGCTTTAAAAGGTAATTATCAAGACGGTTTGATTAATTATGGGTTAGAAGACTATTTCATTCCTGAAGAACAAAGACAACAGATTAATGAGGATATTTCGCAAATTCAAGAAGCCAGGAATGGTAGACAACAACCAATTTTAGTGAGGGTAAAAGTAGATCCTCAAGGTAATGCTGTTCCCATTGGTTTATCCATAAGAGATGCGAATGGTGAACGTGGCGATCGCAATTATCGTTTTCAATAGCATTATTGAGGGTGGGCAATGCCCACCTCAAGATAAATTGTTTGTGGATTTCAAAATTGTAATTCAAACCCTAATAACACATCTTCTCCAGACAGTAATACAGGAAATTGAACAATTTCTACAGGTTGTTCCAGTCGGTAAATTTCTACTTGTTTATCGTAGGGATTAATTAACCAACACAAACGCACGCCATTATTTATATATTCGGTGCATTTTTCTTGCAGGGTTTTAAGTCTGTCTGTTTTTGATCTCAGTTCAATGACAAAATCAGGTGCGAGTGGGGGAAATTTTTCTCGTTCTTCAACAGTTAGTGCTTCCCACCGGTCTAATTTTACCCAAGCAACATCAGGAGAACGTTTTGCACCATTAGGAAGTCGAAAAATAGTAGAGGAACTAAATACTATTCCTAATTGGGTTTTGTAGTTCCAAAGACTTACTTTGAAATTTAAATCAGATTCACTACGGCCGCTTTCTCCTCCTACTGGTGGCACAATAATTAATTCTCCCTGTGCATTGAGTTCTAAGTTTACATCTTTATTAGCCATACAAAGTTGGTAAAACTGATCATCTGTAAGGCGAACAACTGGATCTAGATTCAGGGTAACAGTGTTCATTATGTTTATTAGTGTAATTTTTCTGGGTTAAAATCAGTGAGGTAAAGTTTTAAACTTTAAAGACAGTGGGGTGCTTTCTTCTGCGCCCTCAACTATATTTTATTCGACCAATAATCGCTATATTTTGTAATTTTAGCATCAATAGTTTAATCCTCGTTAACTACCAATTACAGGGCAAACGCATCTTATTTTTAGAATGCTTACTGGACAAAGGTTTTGACGATTGTTTAGTTTTGTAACTAAAAGTTGAAACTCTTGCTGGACATGGATTACAGAATTTAGGTGCGTTTGCCCTGCTACCAATTACCAATTACCAATTAGGTAGGTTGGCGTTGAAAATTGTCGTTATGGCAAGGCAAAAGGCAAGAGGCAAGAGGGTTTGGGCGATTTTACGTTTCTTTACACAGTTTGGTTTTATTGTGTTCACCTACTTACCTATTCAATTTTGAAGTTCACTGGTAAACGAGTATAAATCCCTTGAGGATCATTCATTGTTTGCAAGGTTTTGATTTCCTGTTGGAATTTTTCTAGTTCATTTATTAAGGGGTTTGAGTTTTTAGTTTGGGTTTTTTCTATGCCTAATTTGGCTTTTGTTTGATCTAATTTTTTACCAAATAACTTTTCTGCAAAGGTTGTACTTCGCGGATATTCTTGTATTTCCCAATCAGTTCCTAATTTCGCTTGTTTAGCTGCATATTCAATGGCTACATTTAAACCACCAATTTCATCAACTAGACCGATTTGTTTGGCTGCTGTTCCTGACCAAACTCGTCCTTGGGCGATTTCTGCTACTTTTGCAGTGGGAATTTTCCGTCCTTGGGAAACTTTCTGCAAGAATAGATTATAAATGCGGTCAACACTGCGTTGATAAACTGCTAATTCTTGAGGTGATTTAGGACGGGAAATGGTTTGTTGATCTGCATACTGAGCCGTTTTCACGCTATCCCAAGTTATGCCATTATTATTGCCTAGTTTTTGACCATTAAATAATACGCCAAAGACACCTATAGAACCTGTAATGGTATTAGCTTGGGCAAAAATGCGGTTGGAATCACTTGCAATCCAATAACCACCAGAAGCAGCTACGTCTCCCATAGAAACGATGACGGGTTTGATTTGACGAGTTAATTTGATTTCTCGCTGCATGATTTCGGCTGCGGTAGCACTACCACCAGGGCTATTAATTCTTAAAACTACTGCTTTGATTTGATCATTTTGGCGAATTTTTGAGAATATTTTTGCAAAGTTATCACCGCCAATTTGTCCTTCGTTACCGCTACCGTTAACTATTTCTCCTTCTGCATAAACAATGGCAATTTTATGATCTGAATTTGAGGATTTTCCGGGAATTTCGGCATAATCAGCCAAGCTGATTTTTGTGAATGTTTGATCTTTTTTACTGTCACCAGTTAATTTTTTTAAGTCGGTGAATACTTGATCTTCATAAGCAATTGTATCCACTAGACTATTAGATTTAGCTTCTGTAGCTTCTAAAATTGATTGACTATTAGCGATCGCTTGCAATTTCTGCGGTAGAATGTTTCTGCTTGCACCTACAGATTTCCGCCACTCTCCCCACACATCATCTAACAATTTCTGGGTTTGTTCCCGGTTCTCTGGGCTGAGTTTATTGAGGATTAACGGTTCTACTGCACCCTTAAATTTACCCACCCTCACAATCTGCACACCAACGCCGTATTTTTCAAATGCCCCCGCTAAGAACATTGGTTGTGAACTTAAACCGTTCATTTCCATTACTCCCATAGGATTAACTATAACTTGATTGGCTACGGAACTTAGATAATATTCTTTTTCACTCCAATCTGTACTATAGGCAATAATTTTTTTGCCGGTTTTGCGGAATTTTTCTAATGCTTGACGGATTTCTTTCAAGGAAGCATAACCAACTGCACTATTAGCATTAGTTCCATCTATATAAATACCTACAATTTTTTGATCACGTCCGGCTTTATCTAAGGTTTCTACAACTTTGCGAAGTGTGATGTTATTTTCTTCAGCCCCACTAAAAGTTTTTTGGAAAAGTTGGCTGGAATTAGGTTCACTATCTGTGATTTTCATGGACAAGTCCAAAACTAAAACTGACTTATCTTTCACTGTTGGGGCTGAACTTTGAGAACTAGCAACCGCAATTAATATTAATAAGAATCCCAGTGTGCTGACTCCAGAAAAAATTGTCAGTCCTAGTAAACTACCAATTAAACTTGCTAGGGTTTGTTTAAGAAAATTAGTCATTAGTCATTAGTTATTAGTTATTAGTCATTAGTTATTAGTCATTAATGCCAAAGTAATGACCAGAAAATAACCTTTTTCTATTGTATACGTTGTAAACTCTGAGATTGCTTTAATTTATACAGGCTGCTATTGGCAGTGCAAAATAATACGGTGGTGATTTCGGCAATTAAAACCTCTGTTAATTCTACTACAGCCGCTTCCGATACTGCCGCTGCTTTGAGAAAGGGCATTGCTAAACCAGCAATATCAGCCCCTAGAGCGATCGCTTTAGCCACATCTAAACCATTGCGTAAGCCCCCAGAAGCAATTAAGGGAACATCGGGATCATGCTCCCGAATATTGGCAATACAATCGGCTGTGGGTATCCCCCAGTCCCCAAATGTTTGCCCCAAACGCCTCTGTAAGGCAGTTTCTGCCCGTTCACTTTCCACCATCGCCCAAGACGTACCACCAGCACCAGCCACATCAATAGCTTGCACTCCCACAGCTATCAGTTTTTCTGCCATAGTTGCGGAAATTCCATTACCTACTTCTTTGGCAATTACGGGAACTGGCAAATCGTTGCACAAGTCAGATATTTTGTCAAGCAGTCCATAAAAATTAGTATCACCTCTGGGTTGAATGAATTCCTGCAAAGGGTTAATATGTAGAATCAAAGCATCAGCTTCGACCAGATCAACAATTCGTAAACATTCATCAATACCATAGTCATAATTAAGCTGTACCGCGCCTAAATTAGCAAAGAGGAGAATATCCGGCGCATATTTACGAACGGCAAAAGTATCCGCAACTTGAGGTTTTTCCACTGCTACTCTTACAGATCCTACACCCATTGCTAATTTGTATGCTTGGGCAACTTCAGCCAAGCGACGATTAATAATCCCCGCTTGTTCTGTACCTCCCGTCATGGAAGAAATTAACAAAGGTGCATGGAGATGTTTTCCCAAAAATGTCGTACTCACATCAATATCTTTACCATCAATTTCCGGTAAACAAGCATGAGTAAAGCGATATTTTTCTAACCCAGTGGTAATTTCTGGAGATTGGACATTATCTTCTAAACAGATGCGAATATGATCTGCTTTGCGATTTTGGGTTTGGGCTGAGGTGTTGATAGGATGGTTCACGACTTAATATGGAGGTATGTGAATATTTATATTTTGCACTAAGCCCTGGCGAATACAATATGGTTTCGCATCCCGTTAGGGATACGCGGCTACATAAACAAAGTCCGTCTTCATGGACTAATAAATCTTAACCCACGCAGGTGGGTTTTGCCTGTGTAGACGCGGTTTCTAACCGCCTGGTGTAAATATCTATTGTTGTAAATATTTTTCATATCCAAGCTGATCTAGTTTAGCTTGCTTTTCCATGACCATATTACAAAGACTTTGCCGATAAAGTTGAACTTTTTCGAGTAATTCTGGTTGGTGAGTAGCAAGAATTTGTACAGCTAAAAGTCCAGCGTTTTTAGAATTCCCAATAGCGACGGTAGCGACGGGTATTCCTGCTGGCATTTGCACTATAGAATATAAAGAATCCACACCTTGTAAATTCCGAGTAGCGACGGGAACACCAATCACAGGTAAAGGAGTTAAAGATGCTACCATACCAGGGAGATGTGCCGCACCACCAGCACCAGCGATAATTACCTTGATACCGCGTTGATGTGCAGTTTTAGCATACTCAACCATCCGTTCTGGGGTACGATGGGCAGAGACAATGGCAACTTCAACTACAATACCAAATTCTTCACAAATAGCGATCGCATCCTTCATTGTGGGCAAATCGGAATCACTACCCATGATAATACCAACTTCAAGACTCATATAATTTAGGGAACAGGGAACAAGGGGAGGTGGGGGAGGTGGGGGAGTTGGGGGAGTAGGGGGAGTTGGGGGAGTTGGGGGAGTAGGGGGAGTTGGGGGAGTTGGGGGAGTAGGGGGAGTTGGGGGAGTTGGGGGAGTAGGGGGAGTTGGGGGAGTTGGGGGAGTAGGGGGAGTAAAAGGGGAGAAATATTCTTGTGCAACTGACAACTGACAACTGACAACTGACAACTGACAACTGACAACTGACAACTGACAACTGACAACTGACAACTGACAACTAACAACTGACAAAAATACCATGCTGGCAAATGTAGATATTATCAACGTAAGAGTCCCCGGTTATCAAGATTTACAAAGAATCTTAGTTAACCAAGCAGGCATAATTGAGGAAATTATGCCCATGAACACAGCATGGGAAAAAGTTGTACCACAAAACTTACAAATTTTAGATGTAGCTGGAGACTGGATTTCTTTAGGTGGTGTGGATTTACAAATCAATGGTGGACTAGGATTGGCCTTCCCGGAATTAACAGCAGACAATTCCTTTATGCTGCCAAAAATCTCTTCATTTCTCTGGGAAGCAGGAGTTGACGGTTATTTACCCACCCTAGTCACAACCTCTATCGAAAATATTCAGCGATCGCTCGCCATTCTCGCCAATTATACCCCCAATTCTCCAACCTCCGCCCAAATTCTCGGAGTCCATTTAGAAGGTCCATTTTTAAACTACTACAAACGTGGCGCACATCCAGCCGAATATCTTCTTCCTCTCACCATAGATCAAGTTAAACGGGTTTTAGGAGATTATGCCCATATTGTCAAAGTCATCACTCTCGCACCAGAATTAGACACCACAGGTAAAGTCATCCCATATTTGCGTTCCTTGGGAATCACTGTCAGTTTAGGACATTCACAAGCCACAGCCACAGAAGCCCAACAAGCTTTTACTCAAGGCACTACAATGATAACCCACGCCTTCAACGCCATGCCACCCCTACACCACCGTGAACCGGGCTTATTAGGCGCAGCCATGAACAATCCTGATGTGTTTTGTGGTTTCATTGCCGATGGTCAGCACGTTGCCCCCATGATCTTAAAAGTTCTTCTGCGTGCCAGTGAAAGGTTATTTATTGTCAGTGATGCCCTTGCACCATTAGGATTACCTGACGGCATCTATCCTTGGGATACCCGACAAATAGAAGTTATCAACGGTACAGCCAGATTACAAGATGGCACTTTATCAGGAACAACCCTACCATTATTAACTGGAGTTCAAAATCTAGTGAAATGGGGAATTTGTGACCTAGAAACCGCCGTTAGCCTCGCTACAGACGCACCCAGGCAAGCTATCAACTTACCAAAATTTGCCGCCCAACAACCCGCCCACTTATTACGTTGGAAATGGGATGAGGTTGGCAAAGAACTGACATGGAAACGGTTAACTGTAGCGAACAGTTTTACTCCTGACTCCTGATTCCTGCTGTAATTAGTTTTCAGGATGACTATATTATATTGAACTCAGGCAACCCCAGACGCTGAATTTACTTTGGCGAGTTCGAGTTATAGTTAGCGACTACACCGTCTTTCAGGGATTTATACTGGCAATATAAGTTTTGGAAAATGCCTAAAAGTGCTGATGATAACATTTCTGCATTTTCCGAATTATATATATGTTTAATAGCTTGATATAAAATTGATTACTGATTTTACTCCGTAACAACAAGTAAGTATGTATTCTTGTATACTTAACAAGTATATTTATGCGCGTTTAATGCCATTTTTCTATGGTCTCATTAATTTTTTATTTGGGGATAAGAATAAATACTTACTGGAAATAAATCACTGTTATTGCTTGACAGCAATTGTTCTAATTGCAACTAATTATGTAGACATTTTAAATATATTTACTTACTAAGAATGTAGATAAAAAATCATGTACTGGGCGAAAAGAGTCCAAGTATTTTAACAATTTAATCTTTGTCTAGATTATGTTTAGGCTGGTGATATCTTTTGAAGAGTCAACTATTGGCAGGAAAATTTCATCGAAACACCAAGTAACCAGATGAGTTTTTCAATACCTCATGATTTACAACTACTGAGAATAAATATTAGGTAGTAATTGTCAAATTGGGCGATCGCTTAATATGAAGTTTCCCGAAGAAAATATAGAAATCTTAAAAAAAACGTTACATAGCCAAAGTCCTGAATTAATCACGGTTTACAAGCTCAAACTCAACTATAAATTTGGACATTTCTTTCAGACTTCCGCTAAAACCCTGATCCCCAAGTCCGAAAATTCATGTTAATGTATTCGAGTTACAAAACACAAAGTGAAAGCGGAACGGGTTAAAGTTTCCGGCGAGAGTCACTGTTCACAAGGTGAAACCCCCGCTAATCAAAAAACTTAAGTTCTACAGTCGCTTTAAAATCGGACGCATGAATCAAAGACATTTGTGGACTACAGTTGCCGTAATTCTGGCCGTTTTGGGTTTACCCTCAGTTGGTCGAACTCAAACCAGTGAGGAAAGTTCCCCAACTAGGCAAGCATCATCTATCAGTGATGCAGTCAAAGTAGGAGAATACCAATCCCCAACAGAAAACCCCACCTTGGATGCTGTGATTACTAGGATTTATCCTCACAGTATTAAAGGTTTACAAGCAGCTACTCTTTATGTTCGGGACATTCCTGTTCTGACTTTTTTGGGTTCTACCCCAGTTACTAACAACAAAACTAAAGTTGGAGTAATTGGCAACAATGAGAATATCAATCCTGACTCTCTTGTTGCTACCAATACAGCCAAAGTTGCCAGTTTTAGCAATGCTGGTAATACAATCAATTTTAACAAACAAGTTAGCTCTATTGACAATGATCCAATTCAGAAAGCTAGTGTGATTGCCGCTAGAATTAACGAACTGATCCAGAACAATGTAGATGCAAGCAAGATTACTGTCAGTTGGAAAACAGCGGATAATTCCGTAATTAACAATAAAGCCAATAAAAAAGGCTTCTTCCGTAAACAACCGTCAGTGGATCGCTACACCATTACCATTGACGGTCAAGAACTGGTAGAAGTCAATGAAGGTACTAGATTAGCAGATACCACAGAAAATCTTGCCCAAGATGCCTTACAAGCAACTAACAGACTGCGGAGACTCATTGGCAACGCATCTCCCATTCAGACAATTGCTAACTTACCCGCTAGTAAATCAGTTTCTAGTGCTAGTCTACCGCAAAAAATTGCCTTCGGTAATGTCAATCTCAGTTTCCAAGGGATGGCTTCTTGGTATGGATATGATGGTTCTGGCAATAAAACCGCCAGTGGTGAAAGATATAATCCCGAAGGATTAACTGCGGCTCATCGCAGCTTACCGATGGGAACAAAAATCCGTGTCACTAACACCCGTAATGGTCGTTCTGTTGTTGTCAGAATCAATGATCGAGGACCTTTCATCCGGGGTCGAATTATTGACCTTTCCGCCGGCGCTGCTCGGCTTTTGGGTATGATCAGCAGTGGTGTTGCTCCAGTTAGTCTTGAGGTTTTAGGAAAATAACCCGTTTCCTAGTTCCGACTCCGTTTTCGCTTTTCACGATTAAATCCCCCTGGTTCTTCTATTTTATCTCCCAATTATCCTTTGCGCCACACTGCGCTATCGGATATACACTAACGGGGGAAAGGATAGAAACTAGGGGTATTTTGTGCGTGTGCTGACAACAGTTGTAGCTTTACGCTGCTATTTAAATCGTCGTCGCTGGCAAAGCCATCTGAGGCTACCAGATGATCTGGGACTTGATGAACAAACCAGTTGGTATCCCACAGCGGTTGGTTTAGTGCCAACTATGGGGGGTTTACATCAGGGGCATTTAAGTTTGATTAAACGGGCTAGACAGGAAAATGCGACGGTAATTGTGAGTATTTTTGTCAATCCCCTACAATTTGGACCCAACGAGGACTATCAATGCTATCCTCGCACTTTGGTACAAGACCGAGAATTTTGTGAACAGGCGGGAGTTGATGTGATTTTTGCCCCAACTCCGGAAGAAATCGGTGTACCGGGGAAGAATATAGAAGAAACTCAAGTGACACAAGTGATCCCTCCATCTGATATGATATCTAGCTTGTGTGGTAATTTTCGTCCAGGTCATTTTACTGGTGTGGCAACTATTGTCACTAAGCTTTTAAACTTGGTACAACCTGACCGAGCTTACTTTGGACAAAAGGATGGTCAACAATTGGCAATTATTAAACGGTTAGTAGCTGATTTAAATTTGCCAGTAGAAGTTGTTGCTTGTCCTACGGTGCGGGAGGTGTCCGGCTTGGCTTTAAGTTCTCGTAATCAATATTTGACGGCTACAGAAAAAGAGCAAGCAACTGTGTTATTTAAAGGTTTACGGCAAGCTGAAGCGGCGTTTCGGGCTGGCGTTCGTGACAGTGGTGAACTTATAGCATTGGCGCGGCAAGAAATCGCAAAAGTTAGGAATATCAGCTTGGAATATATTGAATTGGTTGAACCGAATACGTTGATGTTTTTAGAAAAAGTTGAGGATGAAGGAATGTTGGCGATCGCTGCTCGTCTTGGTTCTACAAGGTTAATTGATAATACGATTCTGCGCGATGGCAATGATAGACTCCGCCAACCGATCATTGCTATTGATGGTCCGGCTGGTGCTGGTAAATCTACTGTGGCTCGTCAAGTGGCACAGGAACTAGGTTTGGTGTACTTAGATACTGGTGCTATGTACCGGGCGATCGCTTGGTTAGTCATGGAACAGGGAATTGCTATTGATGATGATTGTGCTGTGGCGGAATTAGCCACTCACTGCAAAATTGACCTCACTCCCAGTCAAAGTTTGCAAACTCCCGTGAGAGTCCAGATTAATGATATTGATGTCACTCAAAAAATTCGCACTGTTGAGGTAACATCTCTTGTATCGGCGATCGCTGCCCAAAGTGCAGTGCGTCAAGCCTTGGTCAAACAGCAGCAAAGTTGGGGACAACGCGGGGGGTTAGTAGCAGAAGGTCGAGACATAGGCACTCACGTCTTTCCAGATGCGGAAATTAAAATCTTCTTAACCGCTTCCGTCGGTGAACGAGCGCGTCGTCGTCAGCAAGACTTTCAAAAAACAGGTTCAATCTTGAGTTTAGAACAACTAGAACAGGAGATTGCTGAACGCGACTTCAAAGATAGCACCCGGAAAGTCTCCCCTTTGCAAAAAGCGGCTGATGCCATTGAACTCCAAACCGACGGTTTAACTGCTTCTGAAGTAGCAGCACAAATCATTAGCCATTACAACCAGCGGCTATCCCATTGGTAGATCACCAGAATGTAGGGGCGCAGGGCTTGCGCCCAAATTCCTAAAGGACTTCAAAACAGTGGTGAGTGCCGACTAACTCACCATTTTAATTTTTAGTGCTTTGAACTACATCCTAAACTAGTTTCAGATAGATTCATCTTTCGTGGATATTAGTCTGAGTTAATAATTATATATTTTAAACCGGGCTTTTTGCTCACGCTTCAGGCACTCCAGGCAACAGAGAGAAGTTAAGAGTTTAAGCTAAATAGATGGAATTTGCTTTGTTTATAAACTAATTGGTGGAAATTTCCACTTTGGTAGTAGAATAACAATGTTAAGTTTTGTATTGCAGGATTAAGTAGGGCTTACTAAATACGAAACCTGTAATTTGCCTAGCTATGGCAATAGCTTTCAACTAGAAAACAGTAAAAAGAGGATTTCACAAAATGGCATTTACCCAACCAGCTTTACCTTTTGCTTCTGATGCTTTAGAATCCTATGGCATGAAGGCTGAAACCTTTGAATATCACTATGGTAAGCATCATAAAGCTTATGTAGATAATTTGAATAAGCTTGTTGATAGCACAGAATTAGCCAACAAGTCTTTGGAAGAAGTAATTCAAATCGCTTTTGGTGATTCTACAAAAGCTGGAATCTTCAACAATGCTGCTCAAGTTTGGAATCACTCTTTCTTCTGGAATTGCTTGAAACCAGCAGGTGGCGGCGCTCCTACAGGCGCATTAGCTGCTAAAATTGATCAGGATTTTGGTAGTTTCGATAAATTCAAAGAAGAATTTTCTAACGCTGCTGCAACTCAATTCGGTAGTGGTTGGGCTTGGTTGGTTGATGATGGTGGTACTCTGAAAGTAATGAAAACCCCCAACGCCGAAAACCCCCTTGCACATGGTAAAAAAGCTCTGTTAACCATTGACGTTTGGGAACACGCATACTACATCGACTTCAAAAATGCTCGTCCTGCATTCATCAAGAATTTCTTAGATAATTTGGTGAACTGGGATTTTGTCGCTGCAAATTTCGCTGCTTAGATTTTAATGGGTAATTGGTAATGGGTAATGGGTAATGGGTAATATTTTTACTTATTACCCCTTATCCAATCTCTAAGAGGATGTTTTAAAAGTGGTATCCCGTAATTTTCATCACATTGTTACCCCCCTTACAAAGGGGAGAAACAATAAAATCCCTAACCCTCCCCTTTATAAGGGGAGGGTTAGGGAGGGGTAAAACATTTGATACAGCAATCGTGACTTTTCAAACACCCTCTAAATTAATGCTATTTAGGGCTTGCTGAAAAAGTTATCTGTGAGGGCTAGAAGTATGGCTAACAACACGCTGCGCTATCAGGAGTTCAGGAGTGTATACCGCTATATTGTTAATTTACAATTTCTGCAATAATTCCTGAGTTAACTGCATAAATGCCTTAGAACCGGCTGTATTCGGACTTAGTAAAGAAACGGGCATAAAACTATCAACAGCTTTGGCAACATTAACATCAACGGGGATTTGAGCTTTACAGATTTTATCTACTCCAAAATCTTCAACAACTCGGTGCATTACCTGTTTATAATATCTGCCATTCAGGAGATTGGCATTAGACATACTAAAGACTATTCCCAACATTTTAATATCTATTTTGGCTTCATGTTCGTGACTTTCTTTTAATTGACCAATGCGTCTTTCTAAAAGTTGAATTCCGACTACAGATAAGGGTTCTGGTCTAGCTGGAAGAATGTAGAAATCACTGGTAGCTAAAGCACTTCGAGTCAAGAGATTATAGCCGGGAGCGCAATCTAAAAGAATAAAATCATATTCATGCCGTATAGGTTCTAAAATATCTCTAATTAAGACCCTTTCAAAGCGATTCCAGATAGTTTCAAAATCCTGTTCTCCTAATGCTACTGATTGATTATGCAGCATTTCTGAAACCAAAAATTCATCATATAAATCTATGTCCCCTGGTAATAAGTTTAATCCAGTCAGGTTACAAATCTCAGGTTGAATGATATCCCCAATTGTAAATTTTGCCTCTGGTTCAGGGTTGATAATTTGATCTAGTAAATATCTAAATGTCTTTCTTTGTTTGCGACGTTTGGCAAAATCAACAGGTGACATTAAACTCAGTGTGGCACTGATTTGACTATCTAAATCTAAAACAAGTACCTTTTTTCCGTGATTTTTGGCTAAACAGGTGGCTATATTCACGGTAATGGTGGTTTTACCGACTCCACCTTTCATGTTTGCTGTTGCAATTACATATCCCATTTTAATTCCTCTACTGACGCTTTCCCAATGATATAGCGTTCATATTATCTAATAAATTTTAACTTTGGTTATGTTACTTAGATCCCCGACTTCTCTAAGAAGTCGGGGATCTTTTTAAGGTAGTTTAATGGTTTGTGCTAATAAGCTTTGAAGACGTTGTCCGTGCGAACCACCTTGGTAAACTAAATCACCTTTGCCTAATAAATAGGCTGCTGTTGTTTCTTTTCCACCCAGAATAATACATGAATCTGCTTGGCTGGAGGTACGTAGGGCGACTCGTCCAGGTAGGTTAGAACGGATAATTGGGGTGACAATACTGGCTTCTGGACGTTGTGTGGAAATAATTAGATGAATACCGGCGGCTCTTGCCATTGCGCCTAAACGTTTGATACTTTGTTCTAAGATGGTGCGAATTTCTTTTTCTGCCATAAAATCGGCATATTCATCAAATATACAAACAATACGCGGTAAAGCTAGGGAAGAACGTTGATTATAGGTGGTTAAATCTGCACATTTAGCTTTTTCAAATTTTTGATAACGAGATTCCATCTCTGCAACTAGTTCCTGCATTAATTCTACGGCGCGATCGCTATCTTTGACAACTGGTGCATATAACGACGACATTTGTTCAAATTCGGGAAATGTTACCCGCTTGGGGTCAACTAAGGCAATTTTGAGATGTTGGGGAGAATGACGATAGATTAAACTGAGAAGTAAGGATCTCAAAAACTCACTTTTTCCGCTGCCTGTTGTTCCCCCAACCAAAAAATGACAGGTATTCGGATCTGATAAATCAGCCTCTAACAACTTTCCATCAATACCCACTCCAATAGCAATTTTTACGGGTGCTGTTGGGGGTAAAAATTGCTTTTGAATAAAATCTTCAAATTTGGCAATTTGTCTATCTTGACGCGGCAAATCAACACTGACATAACCAGCTTGGGGAGCAATTAAAGGGGGATTTTCTAACCCTAATTGTACTTGTAAATCTGTGGATAATTTCAAAATTGAAGGAACTTTCACACCTAAATGTGGTTTAATTTTCACCCGAATAAATGCCGGACTTACATCAGCACCATAATAATCTACATTAACCTTAAAAGATTCTAGAATTGCCACTAAAGATGCGCCAATTTCATCAGCATTAATAAATGTATCTTTCTGACTTTTAAAAGTATCTGAAAAACCTCTCTCCAAACCTCTCTCCTGCAAGGAGAGAGGCTTTGAATTCTCCCCCTTCCCTCGTAGGGAAGGGGGTTGGGGGGTTAGGTTTCGTGTTGGGTTTTCTAAATAATGTGAAAAGTCAGATGTATCTTCTTGTTTTTTGGAAGGTGCTATAAAATTGGGATTGTCATTATCTGGAATAACTTTATTTGGCGGTGCATTAGATTCAACATCGAAAAAAGTCTGACACTTTTGTTGTTGGGGGCAAATTTCACATAAATGAGGTTGAGTTGTCGCAGGTGGTGGGTTAGGATTGGGAGATTCCCAACTCAACCATTGTTGCATTTGTAATAATTTATAGGGAACTAATTGATGAACTGTATTTTCTAGTTGTTCCCAAGAATATTTGTATTCTTTAAATTCTGGTAAAACACAATAAACAGCAGAATCAACAGGTGCTTTTTTCTGCTTCCACAACATATAACTATAAAGAGAAACTTGTGCTAATTGTGCTGATGAATCTACAGATTGATAGGTTTTAAACTCCACCATACAAAGGCGTTTAAGTTCAAAATTAAAAACCAGACAATCAAACTCACCTCTAATTAATTGTTTTGTCCCATTCGGTAAATCAAAGTAATATTCTAAATTGTGTTCTTCAGAAATAAAAGTATTAGAAATAAGTGTTTCCGCACTACAATAACGACGATTAATTACTAACAATTCAGTAAACTTTTTAATTAATCCTTGTAAACCTTGCCAAACTTGTAGTAATACAGGTGCTTTACTCGCGTCTTTTGCAATTGCATTTTGTAAATAGGGAAAGAACTTAATTTGATAGAATAATTGTTGAATTTCCAACGTAATTTCATCTATCCTTAATTGTGTTGCAGATGGATTGAATAAACTTTTAAATCTGGGTTCAATCAGCAGTAAGTTAATAAAATCATCCGCTAATTTGTGGAAAACATTACCAACACCCCCAAGGGTATATTTAGGAGAGAATATTGATTTACTATTAAAATGGTGATTTAGATAAAATAGTCGCGGACACTCAAAAGCTAATCTAACTTTAGTGGGAGTTAAAGAAGAGTTTTCAGATTTATTATTTACCATATTAAATACACGACTGATAACAGCAGGATTGGATATTTCCAGTAAGCGACGATGAACAGCAGCGAGATAAACTGTATCCATTGCTGCATATTTTAACTGTTTTTGACTCAGGGGACGTTTTCCCCAATCACTGCTTCCTTCTTCTGCGTCTACATTAGAAAAATGGCAGAGTTCAGCAGCTAGAGTTTTTAGTTTTAAGTTGGTAGTTTGTAAAACTTCTTTGGTGATTTTTCTAGCTATTTTGAAGGTACAGGTCACATTTTCTGCTAGTTCTTTTCCTAGATATTTTAAATCAAAACCAGCATTATGAAAAACTTTCTCAATTTGGGAATTAACCATGATTTGGTTAATGAAATATGCAGCCAAATCAGGTTTATCTAAAACATCAAAAATATAAGCAAATTCACCAGTTAAGTCTGTATAATCAGCCAATACCTGAATTAGTGCTAATTTTGGTTTATCAGTATACCAATCAGCAATTTCCGTATCTATCCATAGAGTTTTAGATAGGGACAGTTGGAAAATTTGCTTGTAAATTTCAGAAGATTCTGTCAGGTAGTGCATTGGCTGATCATTTTATAAAAAACAAGTGAATTTAAGCAATTAAACAAATTAATCGATCTGGTAATTTAGCTTTTGGGTTCATAATCTTAACTTTCTTTTCTTGACATAATAGATCAATTAAATGTTGAATATCAGTTTCTTTCACATCAGGAAATTGGCTAACTGCTTGTGAAATTAGAGTAGTTACTCCCATAAATGCTTGAGTTTTGACTAGATTTAATAGGAAATCTTTAACAGGTCTTAAATCTTTTTTACCGGTTCCATTTGTAGTTGGTGGTTTATCTGGTTTAGAAACAATACCTAAATCTTGTAATAAAGTACATTTATGTAAAATCTCAGCTTCATTAATTAAAGTTTCTAGTCTTTGTAAATTAATCGTTTTTCCACCAATTACTAACTCTTGAGATTTGGCAGAATTTACCAAACTTTGATATGTTGCTAAGTAGTGAATAGAAGACAGACTTGGTTTAATATGAACATGATTAGTATTCGTAAAAATCTGCCTATAGAGTTGATTTCCAGCCAGATTTGGTTTTCCTAAATCTCCAGCACGGATTAAGTGCATAGTTTGACAGAGATTTTTTTGAATTACTATTTGACAAGCATTCATTACATGATAAAAACTGGTCATATTGGAGTCTTCTGTCCAAACTATACCCAATTTTTGCCGATTTGTAGGATGTTGATAACTCAAGGAATAACTAGCATATTTTCCGCTTAAAAGTTTAGACTTAACTCCCTGTATTTTTAAAGTAGATATAGACTGCTGCAACATCTGAATTAAATCAGGTGATGATAACAAAGAAATCTTGGTAATTTTCCCCTGGCTTTTTGTATATTCGTGCTGCCATAATAATTGAAATTCTGCTTGAATTGTATCTTGATCATTTAGAGGTGGTGCTGGAAGAATAATTATAGGTTTAGGAACAGTTTTTGCATTGGGTGTTGTCACCTTTATTTGTATTGTAACTGGTTCGGGCTTTGGTTTTTCATCTAATAATGAACCTTTATATTTTTGATATTCATCACGACCTAAAACTAATGTATTTCTAGGCATAGTTTTACCACCAGGGGAGGTCTTATCCAACATTTCCCGATTTAGGGGAAAAATAGGAGATTCAGGTCTAGGATTTGCTAGTTGATGTAATGGCTGAAGTTGATAAGCCCAAAGTGCTTCTGCCTGTTCTATAGTAATACGTTTTAAATCAATTATTTTATGTATTCCGGCTTTATCTGCTGGGAGGATTCGATCAAAATGCCGTTTTAATGTGTTTGTAATAACGCTAATTATCACCAAGAAATTTTTTAAATTATCCCCATGAATTGTGGTGTTGACATTAAAAAAAGGTTGTATGTCTAAAAAACCTTCTGGTAACTGGGGCATAGTATCTAAATTGTCAAAACATAAAACAATCGGTTGGGTTTGTGTAGAAATTCTGCCAAAGTTTGCTAAGATATTTTTTGCAGCATCTTCTGTATCAATGCAAGTTTTGACCTTGATTTCTTGCATCGAATCTTCATTTAAATCATCACCACGCAGCCATTCACAAGCTAAATCATATAATTCTGGATTTGCGAGATCATGTAGCACTCCAAAAAACATATCAGGGTTATAAATACCTGTTTTTTTATAACTATCCTTGAGGTGTTTTATAAATTTTTGCCGATTACTTTGTAATGCTTCCCAAAAATTATCATTAAATATTCGTTGCTTGATATCACTTCTTGTAAATGCGGTTAAACTTTTCAACCACAACATTAACTGTGATTCTTTCTCCCCTTCAGGAACTTGAATTAAACTATCAACGGTGTGACGTAAAATATGCCGCCAGATATTACTACTATCAGCCCAATTACAGAGAATATAGGCGAAAAAGGCTTTTCGGTTAAGAGTACGTTTAAGCCGACCTAATAAATAACTTTTACCAGAACCAGACTCACCAGCTAATAAAGCTGTACGACTACGATGATCTTTACCTACTAAATCAAGTAAACCTTCAATTTCTATGATTGTCTCTTGATGAATTGACTCAACCATGAGTTTTGAATCTTGTTCTTCAGCCCAAAAATTAGTGGGCTTTAAATTAATCACGTCAAAAGGGTTGACCTCGCGTTTAATAATGTCCTTAATGTCTGTCATAGATACACATTGGTGAGAGGAAGAAGTGATGAAAAAATGAAAAACATTGGAAACCCTGTTAATTGACTATGATAAAGAACAGTTGTCCACCAATATTTTGAGGAATTCCCGCGTCAATTTGTTCTGGTGTATAAGCACTGACTTCTTGTAAGGTACTAAAATCAATTTTGTCACTTTTTTGCAACCGATATAACGCCTGATCTAAATTATCTCGTAATAAAGGCGGTTGTAACTTTTGCCGTACATGAAAAATTGGTAAATAATTCTCTGTACCCAATTCCCGATCTAATTTCTTGATAGTCTCTAAAATTTCTTCATCACTGATATTGCTAGTAATATCAGAATGTGATTCTACATGATCAGGAGTAGAAACTTGTTCTGACTTAAACCGCAAATTCTTCCGTAAAAACCGCACATAATTACCCAGCAAATTAAAGTCTATATTTGCTTTTCCTTCGGGATTATATTCATCCCGCAAAACTTCAATTCCTCTTTCCGTTAACCAAACTTCAGCCTTAACCCTTTTCATCTTGATTTCAGCAGCAATTAACCCCCGTTCACTCAAGGTTTTTAAGATTGCGTCCCGTTCATCTGATTTTAGCGATGAAACTTTGATTTCACTGGGGGCTATTTTTCCAGAACTCTTACCTATCTTCTCCAGTACCTTGAGTTCTTTATCATCAATAGGTAATTGTGCCGAGTCGAGTTTCAGTAGTGCTTGACCAGGAGGTAAAATCTTGACTGTGGCAATTTCGCGGGAATAGTCTACATATTCCAGTTCCCCCAAATCTCGACAAATTTTGGTTTTCTCACCTTTAAAACTATCAAAAGTGCTAGAACTCAAGCCAGTACGATAATTGGGACATCCCAACAGCTTTAAGATGAACTTTAACTCTTTCGTTTCCATACGGTTAGTCTTGCTGTATTCGATACTTGACTACTTTAGCGCGAATCACAAAAAAATAACACACAGTTTCCATATTAACTCTAATAAGAGCGATTTTTCACTAAAAACTCAAAATATTATCCAAGTTTTCACTGATTACTTTCTAAATAAAAGACGGATTTTTTCTAGAGTTTTTCTACAAGCTTCCATGACAGGAAAAAACTGGGAAGACTTGGATATTCTATCCATTGGACTTTTTTAGAAAAATTTTATACAGATATTAAATGAATTCCACCATATAAGGTATTACCTCTATTTCCATACCAAAACAATCACAAAATGAATACTGTTTAAACGAATGGTATGAACTGCAAATAAAACATGAAAATCTAAAAAGTAAACATCATACCAAAGACAAAAACTAAAATAGACCTGATTTCTCTCTGCACCTCCGCGTCTCTGAGTGAGAAAAAATTATAGAGTAGAATAAAAACCGGCGTTGGTGAATTGGGGTATGAAAGTCGAAAATTCCATCTCTCAAACCCTTACTCTCTGCGCCTGGAGCGTCTCTGCGTGTTCGCGCAGCGTGCCGTAGGCATAATAAAATCATACTTTTACTCAGCAACACCTAAAAACCTACCCTAATCAACAACTTGCTAAAATCAAATTCCACTCATCTTGAGACAAAGGTATTACCTCTATTTCCATACCAAAACAATCACAAGCTGCGGCTATTAAAGCCTTAATTATTGTTTCTTGATTGATAGTTTGGGGAAATTGGATAGGATGAAAAAACTCTTGATTAAATACCTTTGCAAACAACTCCGGATCTGGATTTAACCGCATAGACCCATGCTGAAGAACTGCGTCACATTTCCGTAATTGAGCGCTACCAATCAGTTTAGAACCATTTGCTAAGACTAAATCTGCACCTGTGGCTGTTCCAAAACAATTAGGATTGTGAATATAACCGCGTCCAGCTTGACCATAGTACAATTCTATATCGAGCGATCGCCATCCTTGAATCAAAAACTCACAAATCTGCCCATACACATCCAAACGATTTCCCCTCAGTCCAGACGTGACCACAGAGTAAGTTAAATCACCTTGATGCAAAACAGCCCTACCACCTGTAGGACGACGCACCAAATCTAATTTCTCCCCTTTCCACCGCAAACCTTGCCAAAATTCAGGATATTGACGTTGATGATAACCCAAAGAAATTGCGGGTGGCGACCAAGTATAAAAACGCAAAGTTGGCGGATGTTGTCCCGACTCATGTTGTGCTAATAACCAGCGGTCTATAGCCATCTGAACATCACCAGCGGCTGCTAAAATGGGAATAAGTCGCCACACCTGCGAATCAGGCATTAAATATCACATCCCTCAACTAAAATTATCGAAACCTAAATTGCACCAAACTCAGATTGCAGATATTCATCATTATCATCAGCGATAGTCGCAACAATAGTAATGATGCGGGAAACTTCCCCTGGTGACAACTCCGCTAAAGTGCGGGTAGAAATCACCACCACCTGATGGTCAATAATGCCAAAGCGGGCTTCAAAGGTACTTACACAATTTAACTCTAAGAGATATCGTGTCAATCTGGCTTCATCTTGTACAGGTAACTTTAGCACCGCAGCCCAAACTGTGATCGTATCTTCATCAGTAATTCCCGTTAACTGCACAAATACTTCTACACTGCCATATTGGAATTTCCACAGATATTCCCCCTCAGAACCATGACTAACCATTGCACTTTGATCTTGTGCCAGGGTATCAATTACATTTTCAATAACTTCCACATGATTTGGGGCTGTGGTTTCTTGAATAACTTCATCCAGTAACTCATTTGGAGTTGGGGTTTCTAGGTAGCTGGCCATACAGATTTTTTTCTAAGTAATATAGTCACTGCTTTAATCTACTATTATGCTACCAAAAATGCCAGCATCTAACATACCTGTCTTCCCAAGTCGAGATGTCAGAATAGGAGCCATGTCAATTACTATGACATAAGCTAGACTTATTGTTATGCAGTAAAAACTTGGTTAAATTCTCAATTATTTTTTCCCGGTTTCAGGGCTTCACATCCAGAACCATTAGATGTAAGTCACGTTTACCTTCATTGGGCTTTAACTTTAGGTAAAGATTTGTAGATTTATTATCTATTGTGTCTTATTAACGAGACTAAATGCCCATTTTGTTCATCTTACATCATTAAATTTCCGCTGTCGGTTACATAAACTACTAATTTTAGTTAAAATAGGTAATCCAAAGCAGTTTATTTTGGTGTAGCGCAAAAATTACTCGCTAGTTTAGCGTCACAAGATGTAAAAATCAGGCAAAAGGAACAATTTGCTTATTTTTAGCATCAAGGGATACGGAACTGTGAGTTAAATCGTGAGTTACATAATGTACGCAAATTCATCGAAACTCAAGTTGACAAATTAGGGTGCTATCTGTTGAGAGGTTCTAGAATCTGACGTAAAAAACCGAAAAAACCCCAAAAACTTTTTTGAGATTTTTCCGGATTAGCCAAAAAATCTGCGATTATTGTTACACTGATTTTAATAAGCACTATGAATATTAAGCTTGATCACAGCACCCCATGTCATTTAACTTCCTTCTTTACCCTACTCATAAAAGAAGGTATTTCCCCTAATCAAATCGTTCTGGGTATTGTTCAATTAGCCACCCAGACCCATGAATTAGATGGGATGATGGCATCAGCAGATTGTTTACGGTTGCTACTGGTACTGATGCCAGCAGAAACCTGTGCCAAAGGAGTTTCTGAGTATATATCATCTTTAGCATCACAAGGCATTACCACATTAATGTTATTAGATGCTCTGAGCCTAGCTTGCTATGTTTGTGGACAATCAGACGAAGCTAACTTAGTCTACTTGACTTACAAAAGACTACAAGCTGATGCCATCATCTCCCAAATGCTTCGTGATTAAAAACTAAATTGTTAATTTTTCATCCTTTTTCTAATATCTGACTATTTTGAACTGAATTTCTACTCGTACATGGCAATTTTGTACTAGATAGTTCCGTTTGTTCATTAGGCAATCAGTCGGTTTGATTAATATATAATTTTCTTGGCAACTGTTATTCAATAGCTGTTAGCTGTAGCTTGGCTATGATTTGAATATTGCAATATTTCTTGTGAGTTTGACAGCACTGCATCTATCGCTTATTATCTGGGATGGAAGTCTCTAGCGGTGGGGTAATCCCCGCATCCATAACTTCTCAACTTTTTCTTTAACCCTGTTGATATTCCATTAAAGCTGGAAACTAAAATGGTTATCTGCCAAAATGCCAAAATATAAGATCATCAACGGAACATTTCGGGAATTCTATATTTTGCAAGTGAAGCGAGCATTTGGTTTGCCGGATTTAGCTTAACCAACAGAAGCCCCACGTCTGACCCGATAGGGCCGCGTGGGATGAATGGCGCGTGAATTAACGACGATTTTCCGACCAACGCGACAGCAAGGAAGGAAAACATGGAGAGAATTCACAAAATTTGTGTTATGAATTGAATATCTCGGCAAGGCGAGAGAATAGCGATAACCAAGCTAGATACATGATCATTTTTTTGATTAACCTTGATTTTGCCTTTGGAACGAGGGGTAGAAACAGCTAGATAATTTCTACCCATAACTATCCTTATCTTACTGTTTGTCTAAGTCTTCAATAAGTTGATCAACAAAATCCCTTAACCGTTGCGGCCAGTCAGGGACGGTTTTAATTTTCTCCCTTTGCCCTTTCCGACCTTTAAAACAAATTGGTTGAGCGTCTAACTCAGCTTTGAGGATTTTTTTAGCACCAAGTTTATTATTTTTCTCAAATCTCATTGACATTAACCTTAATCGTTGGTATACTTACTATAATATAACATTGAAAGGTCGAATCAATGCTTTTATCATTCAAAACTGCACTAATTCCAAATAACCGACAGATTACAGCTTTTCGCAAGGCTTCTGGAGTAGCTAGACACGCCTATAACTGGGCAAATGCTCAAGTTATAGATATTTTAGCTACTCGCAAAGAAGGCGAAAAACTTAAATTACCATCAGCGATTGACTTGCATAAAAAGTTAGTCGCCGAGGTTAAATCTGAACACGCTTGGTATTACGAAGTTAACAAAAATGTACCACAAAAGGCGTTAACTGACTTACGCCAAGCATGGGATAGGTGTTTTTCCAAAACATCGAAACAACCCCGATTCAAGAAAAAAGGACAGCACGATTCTTTTTATTTAGAGTCAGGGACTAAGGCGAAACCGTTAATTAAAAACGATGGTAAAAGAATTAAATTACCGTCAATCGGTTGGGTACGATTAGCCATACCTTTACCAATTACCGCAACTCATAACTGTGTAATTTCCCGACAAGCTGATAGATGGTTTATTTCTGTCAAGTACGAGATTGAAAAACCTCCTATACTTGCAGATAGACCGACCATCGGCGTTGACATTGGAATCAAAGAGTTAGCCGTTTGCAGTAATGGTGAAGTATTCGAGAATCCTAAAGCCTACCGCCGCATGAGTAAACGCATGAAACGCTTACAGCGTAGCGTTAGCCGAAAGGTGAAGGGGTCTAATAATCGCCAGAAAGCTGTAAGAAAATTGGCTAAATTACACGCCAAAGTTTCTAATATTCGCAAGGATTCCATACACAAATTAACCTACTATCTAGCTAAAAACCACAGCGTGATAAAGAGTGCGATTCGTTGTTAGTTGAATCACGGTAATCAGTCCGTACATAAACTAACCAACCTAACCCAATTAAGGAGAAAGGTTGAACTCTCGGTCTGATATGGGTGAAAGTCCCATCTACCAGACTCAGGTATGACTCCCTATCTGCCTACGATGACCCGACTCGATTTCGGGAGGTCGAAGCTAGGAACAGGACGCAATCAGACATCCGTTGTGGGGTGACACTTGGCGTTAATGGGGAGTTCCCACGGTGAAACAGAGCCTAGAAAAGCAACCTACACGCAAGCAGGACACAACTCAAAAACCTGACTTCACTGGAGCGAAATCCCGCCGCATCTTTTTTAAATAGCGGTCAGAGTCCAGGGAATCCAGTGGTTGAAATGGCTACACCTAACGGAACTATTAATCAACCGAGGGAACGAATAAAAACGGATTGAAGGTCTAGGGGCGGTCGAACCCCATAAGTAGGCTGGACGAGCAGCGGAATCCCTTCAATTCGGGTAGGACAGACCGTAATTGGTCTGAGGTGTTCAGAATACACAAATTGGAGCAGAGCATGATTGGACACAGAGAAAACTCTAGTGAATCTTGGAAGACGTTGCCCTGGAAGAAATTCCGCCGTAACCTATTCCGCCTACAAAGACGCGTGTATAAAGCGGTTCAAGTTGGAGATAAGCGGAAAGCGCAGTCACTACAGAAGCTGATTCTGAAATCAACCGCAGCAAGATTACTGGCTATTCGTCAAGTATCACAGCTAAACGCTGGGAAAAAGACCGCAGGAATTGATGGCAAAAAGTCCCTTACCTTTAAGGAACGCTTCGAGCTTAATGAACTGCTAAAAGCATCTGTTAGCAACTGGAAACACCAGGAACTAAGAGAAATACCAATCCCCAAAAAGGACGGTACTATGAGGATGCTGAAAATCCCCACTATTGCAGACAGAGCTTACCAATGCCTTGTCAAATACGCATTAGAACCAGCTTGCGCGTTGCAACTTTCCACGCCAGGAGCTATGGGTTTAGGACGGGTCGTTCAGCGCATGACGCACAGAAATACCTGTACAACAACCTATGCTCTACACGAAAAGGAATAGATAAACGAGTTATAGAACTCGATATCGAAAAATGCTTCGACAGGATAAACCACACCGCCATCATGGATAGACTCATCGCTCCTTATAGCATAAGACAGGGAATATTCCGCTGTCTCAAAGCCGGAGTTAACCCTCAATTCCCAGAACAGGGAACACCTCAAGGCGGGGTAGTAAGTCCACTATTAGCTAACATCGCCTTAAACGGCATCGAAAGTATCCACAGATATAAAGATGCCGGAAACAACGTAATAGAACCATCAGTCCGATATGCGGATGACATGGTGATAATACTTAGACCTCAAGACGATGCTACCGTTATACTTGACAAAATCAGTCAGTTCTTAGCAGAGCGGGGAATGAAAGTCAGTGAGAAAAAGACCAAGCTAACCGCCGCGACAGGTGGGTTTGATTTCCTCGGCTGGCACTTTAAAGTCCAGAAAAACGGGAAGTTTAAATGCGTTCCATCAGTGGATAACTTCAAAGCTTTTCGCAAGAAAGTAAAACACATCGTCAACAACTCGAATTATGGTGCTATCACTAAGGCTGAGAAATTAGCCCCTGTAGTTAGAGGTTGGAGGAACTACCACCGCTTTTGTAAGATGAAAGGGTCACGCAACTCGTTATTCCACATTCAACACAGAGCTTACAGGGTATTCAACAAGGAAACCAAACAGAATCGCTACACTAGCAAGGAATTACTAGATAAAGCGTTTCCATCAGTTCCTTACTCCGAAAACAAATACATCAACGTTAAAGGTGAGAAATCACCCTATGACGGAGATTTGAGTTATTGGAGCGAGCGTAACAGCAAGCTCTATGACAACCATACCTCTAAAGCCCTCAAACGGCAAAGCCATAAATGTGGTCATTGTGGTTTAAAAATGCTCAGTGATGAGAAGGTACATTTACATCATATAGATGGAAACCATAAGAATGGTAAACCTAAAAACCTTCTAGCAATTCATGAAAGCTGCCACGATTATATTCATATCAGCAAAAGCGAAAGCTAAGAACATCGGAAGCTGGGTGCAGTGAAAGTTGCACGCCCAGATTTAACAGAGAGGGGCAGGGAATAATATCCCTCCTCGACTCTACCTAGAGGATTTGCACGTTAAGGCATTTTTGAAGAACCACAAATTAGCGGGTGCTATCGCCGATTGTGGGATGTATGAGTTCAAACGACAGTTAGAGTATAAAACCGAGAAGTTCGGGAGTGAATTAATCCTTGTGGATAGGTTCTTCCCCAGTTCGCAAATATGCTCTAACTGCGGTAATCATCGTCATAAAATGCCATTAAAAAGCCGCGTTTATGTTTGTCCTGATTGTGGACATACAGAGGATCGTGACCTCAACGCAGCTAAGAATATTGACCGATGGTTTGTGGATATTTTTATCCCTGTAGCGTAGCGGTTCCTTTTAGGAACTACGGTCAGAAACGGTAAGTTCTACCGAGATTGTCTGTCGAGTGGAAAAACCTCTTAGAAGTCATTCTAAGACCACGATGAAGCAGAAAGTAAACACCAAAATTATCGCTGTCCAGATGTGTCTAGATTTTGGTAATTTTGGGTAAGTTTTATAGAACGGGTCAGCCTATCGCCTTAACATAAGTCTTGTTGTTCTCGAAGAGCAAAAAGCTGTTAAATGGGTAGGAAGCCTATACTTACCCGCAAGGGAAGTGTAGGTAGTTCACATTGATAATTTCACCTTTATTTCATCTGGGGTTGGCATCTTGTGAGATGAACAGTATCGAGCTAATCACAATGCTTACTTACTCTCCAAACCCAACCTTCAGAACCAACTTGCCAAAATCACCCCTATTGGCAACGGTGACGGACGCACTAGGTAAAGTTCCTATTGTCCGATTAAATCGAGTTCACCCAAGTTGTCAACAACATCATTTATATTTAAAACTAGAATCTTGTAATCCTGGTGGTAGTATTAAAGAAAAAAATGCGGCTTATCTGGTGAATGAAGCCGAAAAACAGGGTTTATTGCGAGCAGGTGGGACAATTATTGAATCTAGTTCTGGTAACTTTGGTATTGGGTTAGCAATTGTGGGCGCTACTAAGGGTTACAGGGTAATGATTGTGATTGATGCCAAAACCCCTGTCACCATGCGAAGAATGCTTACAGCCTACGGTGCAGAATTGGTAGAAGTGCCTTTAAGTGCGGCTGATGCTCAAGGTTCGATGCAGGTAGCAAGAATGACAAAGGCTCAGGAATTAGCCGCAAATATTCCTGATTCTTGGTATCCTTGTCAACATAAAAATCCTAGTAATACTGATGCCCATGAACTTTGGACGGCGCGGGAAATTGAAGAAGCTTTTGGTGGTGCGCCGGATGCTATTGTTATTGGAGTTAGCACAGCCGGACAATTAGGTGGTATTAGTCGCTACTTTAAAAAGTATTATCCCCAAACCAGAATTATTGGTGTAGATGTGGCAGGATCAGCAATTTTTGGTACTCCCAGACACCCCTACAAGATGACTGGACTGGGTTTATCTTTCGTTCCCCCCAATTTTGACCCACAGGTGTTAGATGCGGCTTATAGCGTGGATGATGCTTTGGCGTTTTCTGTTTGTCATGCTTTGGCTAAACAGGAAGGTATGCTTTTAGGTGCTTCCACTGGTGCAATTGTGGCCGCAGCTTTAGCAGATACTCAAAGATTTACTCAGCCTCAAACTATGTTACTACTTAATCCTGATCGGGGCGATCGCTACCTGGAAACAGTTTACAATGCTGATTGGCTTACAGCACAAGGAATTAACATCCTTGAACATTCCCATCTCACAGAAGCAATTGCTAATCTTCTACCTGTACCATTGGATATTGTCGGTAGGAGTCAGGAGTGATAAAGATAATTATCTCACGCAAAGGCGCAAAGGCGCAAAGACTAAAAGGTTGAAATCTGGATTTTGCGCTTTTTTGTCAAAATAGCGTTATTATCACTCATTAGTTGGAAATGATATGAAGTTACAAGAACCCCAATCTCAACCAGTTAGTTTAGGGAGTTTATGGCGGGAATTTTTGCCTTTGTCCCTCAGTGATGTGACTATGGCCTGTGGTGATCCGATGATGACCACTACATTGGCTCATCTTCCTGATGCTCAAATTAACTTAGCGGCTGTAGGTATTGCTAAATCTTTGGCGATATTTTTTGAAAGTCCGATTATTATGATTCTGCACGCTGCTAATGCTTTAGCTGGTTCTGAAGGTTCACGTAAGGCATTATGGCGGTTTACATTATTTGTAGGTGCGGGACTGACTTGTTTATTGAGTTTGTTGGGACTACCAATGATATTTAATTTTGTGGGTGTGAGTCTGTTGGGCATACCATCTGCAATGTTGGCTACAGTTAGTCAAGTATTATTATTAATGGGTGGTTGGCCATTTGCGATCGCCTGGCGGCGTTATTTTCAAGGGTTATTAATTTATCATGGTCAGTCTCGCGCTGTGGCAAAAGCCAGTATTTTCAGGTTATTTACATTAGCATTAGTCCTCACGGGTGGATTTTTCTTCCCCATATCTGGGGGTGTACTTGCTGGATTTGCCCTCATCAGTGGGGTGGTTGTCGAAGCAATAGCTGTAACAATTTTTGCTCGGCTTTCTGGTGCAACTTTACCGCCACAAATAGAACAACCTAATTTACCCCGTAACTTAGCACAGGTGTGGAAGTTCTATTTACCTTTAGCTAATTCTATGATGGTGGTTTGGGGCGGAAGGGCGATATTAATTAGCATTCTTGCCCGCGCTGAAGATTCGACAATTGCTATTGCTGCTTGGTCTGCGGCTTGGGGACTGGTTCTGGTAATTGCCAATTCTACCCGGATGGTACAGCAAATGGTGATTAAATATCGTCATCAAGTGAGCGATCGCCAATTGCTGAGTTTTGCTATCAGTGTGGGTGCTGCTTGTTCTAGCTTACTATTATTGATGAGTGTAACACCAATAGGCGATCGCATCGTTCAAAGTTTCATTGGTAATGATATTATCTTAGCTAACAGCATCAAACCTGTACTTTTAATCTGTACAATTGTGCCATTATTTGTAGCTTTACAAAATGCAATTCAGGGTTTTTTAGTTAGTGAAAACCGCACAGGTCATGTTAATCTATCAACATGGTTAGGAACAGGGACTTTATTAATAATTACCAGTTTTGCTATTAACAAGGGCATGAATGGGGCAATGGCCGCCGCTATGGCTATGATTACATCTATGTTAGTTGAAGTTACTTGTTTACTTTGGAAACGAGTGGCAAAATCACAGTAAATGTACTGCCCTTATTTACATGACTTTGTACTTCTAATTTACCTTTGTGAGTTTGGACAATAGCCAAAGTAATAGCTAAACCTAATCCCGAACCACCAGTATTGCGAGAACGATCTGCATTAACTCGATAAAAGCGCTCAAAGATGTGGGGAAGATCAGAATTAGAAATACCAATACCTGTATCTTTAATAGTAATTACACCTTGATGATCATTAGTTGTCAGATGAATATTTACTTCCCCAGATTCAGGAGTGTATTTAATGGCATTACCAACTAAATTCAACAACATTCGATAAATTTGACTTTCATTACCGTGAATATAAAAATCAGATTGATCAGGAATATGACTAGATAATAAAACTTGTGCATCCATAGCCATTGGCATTAATTCCTCTTCTACATCTGCAACTAAATCATTCAAACAAATTTGCTGTAACTTAGCTTCTTGTAATCCAGTTTCTAATCTAGATAATAATAACAAATCCTGTGTTAATGTTACTAATCTTTTAATTTGTCTCTTCAATGCTTTTTGAGTTTCTGGGTTAATTGAATTTGTTTCGATAATTGTTTGTAAAGATGTAATAGGAGTTCTTAATTCATGTGCTGCGTCAGCGGTAAATTGTTGTAATTGTTGATATGATTTTTCAATTGGCTGCATAGCTAAACCTGCTAACCACCAACCTGCACCACCAATAATGATCATAGAAGAGGGAATACCCAATCCTAATAACCAATGTAAACTATTCATATAATCATTTAATCGTTGTACAGTTCGTCCAACTTGTAAATATCCCCATAATTGATTATTGTTGATTTTTAAGGGCATTAAATGTAAATGATATAGTTCACCATGACGATTTTTGATATCATAAGAATGATTGAGGTGAATATTAGCAGGAAATTCATCGGGATTATTACCAATAGCCGCAATAGCTTCTCCTGATACTGTTAAAAATCTGAGATAATATCCTTCTGCTAATAAATTCAGTAAGTCTGATTCTGATTGAATGGGTAAACAAGATTGTTGTTTTAAACAAAGTCCTGGTAAAGATTTTTGAGTAGGAATAGAAAGTTTCCCAGGAATTTTTAACTCTGCTTTTAATTTATCCTCAAAAACCTTACCAAAAACTTCCAATTCTCGATCAACTGTGCGAGTAAAAGCTTGTACCATGACACTGTGAGCGATGCAACCACATAGTAACAAAGTTGATCCCATCACACCAGCATAGGTAATCGCTAATTTAAACCGAGAATGATTAAAGAGTGAATTATTAGGTATCCAACCTTGGATTTTACCTATCTTCTTCCTTTCTTCCTTCGTGTCCTTCGCTGCTTCGTGGTTCATTTAATTAATATTCTTATCTTTGCACTATCCACAAAAACGATAACCAAAACCTCGGATAGTTTCAATTGCTTTAGAAAAACCACATTCTGATAATTTGCGTCTTAATAATCTCACTTGTGCAGCAACAACATTACTCACAGTATCACTTTCAAAATCCCACAATCTAGCGCGAATTTGTTCATGAGTTAGTATTTGTTGAGGATGTTGCATGAAATATTCTAAAAGTTGAAATTCTTTAGCTGTGAGGATAATTGGTGAAGAATTTTCCACTGCTAAATTCACAACTGAAAAATTACTATAATCTAAAATTAAAGAACCTATTTGTAACTGCGGTGGTTGAAAATTTGGTAATCTTCTTTGTAATGCTCTTACCCGCGCCAATAATTCTTCCATACCAAAGGGTTTCACTAGGTAATCATCTGCACCTGCATCTAAACCCGTAACACGATCATTCATGCTATCTCTAGCTGTTAATAACATAATTGGTAACTGATTTTTTTGCGCCCTTAATCTTTTACACAATTCCAATCCTGACAACTTTGGTAACATCCAATCTAAAATGGCAATTTCATATCTTTGGGGTATTGTCTGCAAATAATCCCAAGCAGTCTCTCCATCTTCCACCCAATCTACTATATAATCGCGTTGAATAAGAGCATTATGAATACCACTTCCTAAATCATATTCATCTTCAACTAATAATAACCGCATAATAATAATTATATGTAGGACTGCACAGAGTAATTATCATCCGCGTTTATCTGCGTTTATCTGCGTTTAATTATTCTTAAAATCCTATTCTATGCGGTTTCATTTTAATTCAGTACAAGTAAAAATTAAAGGTGTTTTACGGAATATTTCTAGTTAGTTGTTGATTATACTGAAAACGGTTTATAGTTTAACCAAATATAGAACCCCTCTCCAAACCCCTCCCTGACCCTCCCCTACAAGGGAGGGAAAAGGAGCAGCTTTTATAATTGGAGAGGCTTTGAACTTGTTTTTTATATCATAAAAAAGTCCAGATTTTAGACGTTTTGAGTATATTTATTGTCAGAAAATTTTTAGTCCCATTAAAAAACGTCTGGGAGTGTTGCCGTGTTTCCACCCCAGACGTTTTTTAAACTTGCTCCTCACACACAAATATAATTTATCACCCTTTTCTGAAAATGGCAAGTACCTTAGACAACAATTTTAGAAATTGCTTGGAACAGGGAATAGGGAACAGGGAATAGGGAATAGGGAACAGGGAACAGGGAACAGGGAACAGGCAATAGGCAATAGGCAATAAGGTTTTTACCAATGACCAATGACCAATTACCAATGACCCATTACCCATTACCCATTACCTAATGCAAAAAGTGCCGTACACCAGTGAGAACCATTAATAAACCGAGTTCATTAGCGGCTTTGATAGAATCCTTATCCTTGAGACTGCCTCCGGGTTGGACAATGGCAGTAATTCCGGCTGCTGCGGCTGCTTTGACGGTATCATCGAAGGGGAAGAAGCCGTCACTAGCGAGGAATGCCCCTTGGGCTTTTTCTCCGGCTTGTTCGAGAGCGATTTTTGTCGAACCGACACGGTTCATTTGTCCAGCCCCGACACCTAAAGTTGTGCGATCGCTCGCAATGACGATAGCATTAGATTTAACGTGCTTACAAACTTTCCAAGCAAACAGTAATTCTGCTAACTCCCAGGGAGTAGGTTGACGTTCAGTGACAACTTGCCATTGACTAGGATCAGCAATGATATCATCAGCAGATTGGACTAAAAACCCACCAGCTACAGCTTTCACAGTTTCCTTTGGTCCAGTCAGCAAATCTGGTAAAATCAAAACGCGGACATTGCCTTTTTTAGTTAAAATTTCCTGAGCTTCCTCGTCACAACCAGGAGCAACCACGCACTCTAAAAACGTCTTCGTTAATTCCGTCGCTGTCGCCGCATCAATAGGACGGTTTAAAGCCACAATTCCCCCAAAAGCCGAGATAGAATCAGCATTAAAGGCTTTTTGATAAGCGTCAAAAATTGTGTCTGCTTCCGCAGTTCCACAGGGATTAGTATGTTTGATAATTGTCGCCGCAGCACTGGTTGTAAATTCAGCAATTATCCGCCGTGCAGCTTCCAAATCTACCAAATTATTATAACTGAGTTCCTTACCTTGCAGTTTTGTCGCTGCTGCCCAACCTGTAGCTTCACTTCCCGTTTGATACCATGCTGCGGGTTGGTGAGGATTTTCTCCATAACGCAAAGATTGGAGTTGTGTACCGGAAATGGTAAATTCTTGTGCTTGTGTGCCAGCTAAATAAGATGCTATGGCATTATCATAACTAGCAGTGTGCAAAAATCCCTTTAAAGCGCATTTTTGGCGAAACTCTAAAGATGCTGCTCCATTTTGGCGTAATTCTTGCAAATACTCACCATATTGGGCAGGATCACATAATACCGTCAAATGGGCGTAATTTTTGGAAGAAGCCCTTAACATAGCCGGACCACCAATATCAATTTGTTCCACCGCGTCAGCTAAGGTAACACCTGGTTTAGCAATGGTTTCCGCAAAAGGATAAAGATTAACAACGACTAAATCAATGGGACGAATTTGATTATTTTCCAAATCTGTGACATCTTGGTCCACATCTCGCCGTGCTAAAATCCCCCCATGAATGCGAGGATGAAGAGTTTTCACCCGACCCCCTAAAATTTCCGGTGAACCCGTATAATCAGAAACCTTAGTAACTGGTATTCCCGCATCTTTCAGGGTTTTGGCTGTTCCCCCACTGCTGATGATATCAAAGCCAAATTCTTCAACCAAACTCCGGGCTAAATCAATTACACCAGTTTTATTAGATACACTCAGCAGGGCTAAACGCGCCATAATTCCCTAAATTCCTTTGGACTAAATTGCAAACAGAAGAACATTTTACCGAAAGGGTGTTAAAAGTTCATACCAAATTAAGATGAAACTGCATGGAATCAGATTTATAAGATAATTAAACGCAGATGAACGCAGATAAACGCGGATGAATGAATTTGATGATTCTGTGCCGCCTCACATAAAAATCATCTAAAATAATTAGGGCTTTAACCTCAGAAAACTGGATAATTCGGGCAGAATCCAAACAAAGTTATGATTAGTAGTGTATAGAAAACCGGACTTGTACTAGCTTCGGTCTCAATAGCAAAGGTTTAGAGATGTTTACTTCATCGGAAACTCCTATAATTGCAGCCATTGTGCTGATAGCGTCCGGCATTTTAGGCTGGGGCTTTTATCGTGCCAGACCTTTTGGTAAACTAGGCATCCTAGCCTGGTTACAATCAGTTGTCTTAATGACTCCCTGGCTTTTGTTCTTTGGATTATTTGCCGCTGGGATTTATATCAATATTGTTGGTATCTTGTTCTTGGTGGTAGCTTCCGCTGGATTGTATATTTTCCTCGGCAGAAAATTACGGGAAGCCGGTCAAGATGCTATTCTCAAGCAACGGGCAACAGAGCGACTTGCAGCCCAAGGCGATAAAGACAGTTCCGTTATAGTCCTCCCAGAACTACAATTAGAACCAACGCCCATACCCGAAGCAGATTTAAGCCTGATTAGAGGCATCTTCGGCATTGACACATTTTTTGCCACAGAAACTATTCCCTACCAAGAAGGAGTGGTTTTTAAAGGCAACTTGCGGGGAGAACCAGAAGCCGTTCATAACCGACTGACAAAAAGTTTACAGGAACGCTTAGAAGATAAATATCGCCTATTTTTGGTAGAAAATACTGACGGAAAACCTGTCATAATTATTCTCCCTAGCCGCACAGACCCCCAACGCGCCCAGTTAGCACAAAAAGCTTTTGCAGTGATTTTGTTTATAGCAACTATCGCCACAAGCTTGGAAGTGGGAGGTATATTACAGAATTTCGATTTATTTAGTAATCCTGAACGCTTTGCAGAAGCTTTACCTATTGCTTTGGGTTTATCGGTAATTTTGATCTCTCACGAAGTTGGACATTGGTTATTGGCGCGTCGTCACCAAGTTAAATTAAGTTGGCCGTTCTTTTTACCAGCGGTGCAAATTGGTTCTTTTGGGGCAATTACTAGGTTTGAATCCCTTGTCCCTAGCCGTAAAGCCTTATTTGATATTGCTTTGGCAGGACCCGCTTTTGGGGGGATTACTTCTTTGTTATTACTGGTGATAGGGTTGCTACTTTCTCACCCAGGGAGTTTATTCCAATTACCCAATCAGTTTTTCCAAGGTTCGATTTTAGTCGGTAGTTTGGCACGGGTTGTCCTGGGTTCGGCTTTACAGTCTCCGGTGGTGAATATTCATCCTTTAGTGGTTATTGGTTGGTTGGGATTAGTTATCACTGCGTTGAATTTAATGCCCGCTGGACAACTAGACGGGGGGCGAATTGTCCAAGCGATTTATGGACGCAAAACCGCAGGGAGAACCACTTTTGCCACGATAGTTTTACTGGCTATCGTATCATTAGGTAATCCTTTGGCGATGTATTGGGCAATTGTGATTTTGTTTTTACAACGCGATTTAGAGCGCCCCAGTTTGAATGAAATCAGTGAACCAGATGATGCTAGGGCGGCTTTATGTCTTTTGGCTTTGTTTTTGATGATTGCTACTCTTTTACCTTTAACTCCGGCTTTGGCTGGGCGTTTGGGTATCGGTAGTTAGGAATAGAAGAATTATCTCGTTCCCATACTCTGTGTGGAAATGAATTACAATTATCTCGTTCCCATACTCTGTGTGGGAAAGAATTACAGAAGGCTCTGCCTTCAATGAAAAAAGAGGCAGAGCCTCTTAATAGCATTCCCAGTCGGAGACTGGGAACGAGATATTATCAATTAGCAATTTTCTAGGGTTTCCAATTTGCTAATAGGTTAGGGTAATTGCTGGGTGTGGGGAAGATTTTTTGCCATGTTTGTTGGCGTTGTTGGGGGTTTTCTTGGCTCATGTTCCAGAGGGTTTCGTAGAAGAAGAAGGAAACGCCGGCAAATTTTCGCTCTCGTACTTTTTCTATTTGGGTTTTGATTTGTTCCATTGGGACTGGGCGATTTTTTAAACCACTTAAAATGCCAATACTGACGGGAATATGAGTTTGGGCTAGTTTTACTTCTGGATATTCTAACTCGCTGATAAAGACGTTTAAATCATTACGATAAATTTGTAAAACTAGGTCTTCAACTATTCCCATTCTTTCCCATTTCTGCCAATCCGCTAGGAAGTATTCGTAGGAAAAACGCTGGGGATTAGGAGCAACGGAAACGATACAATCTTTTTTATTAGCTTTAATTGCTGTAAATACCCGCTTCATGAAATCGGTGATTTTGTTGGCTCTCCAACTTACCCATTCTGGATCTTTGGCGTTTGTGGGCGGAAGTTTACCTTGGTGTTCTTTTTTGTATAATGCTGTGGTATAGGCATCATATCCTAGTTCTGATGGTAAGCCGAAATGGTCATCAAATTGAATCCCATCAAGGTCATAGTTTTTGACTATTTCTACTATCAAATCTTGAATAAATTCTTGCACTTCGGGACGAAAGGGATTTAACCAAACTCGGTTATGTATGCCTTCTTTGACTATTTTTGTACCATTTCTACGATTTGTTAACCAAGTAGGACGATTTTTAGCGAGAAGTGAATCAGCAGGTGCCATAAAGCCAAATTCAAACCAGGGAATTACTGTTAAACTTTGTTTATGTCCCTCGGTGACTATCTCTTTGAGCATATCTCGCTTTTGGAGTCCGGGGGTAGGGTCAACTGATTTACCAATGACTTTGGCGGCGATTTTGCTAGGATAAAGTGTATATCCCCAATTCCAGACGGCGGGATAAACGGTATTAAAGTTGAGTTGATGTAATGTTCGTAAACTTTGTTTTAACCGTTCTTTCTCAAATAAAACGTCACTATCAATATTTGTTAACCATACTCCCCGTAATTCTGTGGATTTAGGAATTTGAGCATTTAGGGGGAATGATAGCATCATGAAAGCAACCATAATCACGGCCATCATAGCTGCTAAAAATCCCAGTTTTCTAGTTTGACGTTGCCATTTTAGAAATATTTTTTTCATTGGTTATCCTATTTTTGGGTAGTTGAATTTACTGTATTATGCTTTGTCGTGTAAGTAGTGAGACAGAATTAATTACACAATATTATTGCGTAAGCGTTGCGTGGCGTTAGCCATATGGAACAAAGTGAAATGAAGCAATTCCAAGGGTTGTGATTGCTTCCCTTCGCTCGCAATGACTGTAAATATTTTTGTCCAATTACTTAATGCACTATCAGAAAGCGTTTGTACAAGGGTTTGAAGAAGGAATAGAAAAAGCTCAAATATTAAGGGTACAATAAACGACTGTGCAGAAAATTGAACAGAATTTAGTTATTATCTCCTTCACAGCCTGAAACCCTGATTATTTCATTGAATCTCCATGCATATTACTCAGTGTCAAGAGCAATTTGGCAACGCTTATATTCGTGTTATTACGGCTGTTTCAGGATATAGTATTTATAAACCAGAAGTAGATGATGACAGCATTGATTTGGGCATTGCAGCCAAAGGAGGTATGGGAACTTTTCGCTCACCTCGCCTAGAAATACAGTTAAAAGCCCCTTTTAGAAGGAATATCGTTGGTGCTGAAAGTATAAGTTATCCTTTATCTAGAAAAAACTATGACGATTTAAGATATACTAATGTTTATGTTCCCCGTATTTTAGTAATAGTTGTTTTAGCTGATGATATAAATAGCTGGTTGCACCAGTGTGAAGAACAATTAATTATGAAACATTGTGCTTATTGGACATCACTGAGAGGAGAAGAGGAATTACCTACTGGTCAAGAAAGTAAATCAGTGCGTTTATCAAGAGATAAAATATTCAATGTAGAAGCTCTAGAAAGTTTGATGCAAATAATCTCAAATGGTGGCACTCCATGAAAGCAACTATACAAGATATTGATATTATTAAATCTATAAATCCCTTAGAAGTTGCTGGCTATTTAAGAACTCAAGGTTGGCAACAAAAAAGCCAAATAAACGATATTGCATCTATTTGGACATTAGAAGTAGGTCAGGGAGAAAATGTTGAAATTCTATTACCTCTAAATCCTGATTTTCGAGATTTTACCACTCGAATGATGGAAGTTTTGCAAAATCTGGAAATTGTAGAACATCGTTCTCAGTTAGAAATAATAAATAATCTTAAAACTCCATTAGCAGAGATTATACAAATTTCAGTGAATCATTCAGCAATTATCAATGGGAGTATTCCTATATCTCAAGGAATTCAATTATTTGAATCAGCGAAAAAGCTGATGTGGTCTGCGGCTTCGTCTGCTGTAGAACCTAGACCTTATTTTAAAGGTTCATTTAGTGAAGTAACTGACTATATGCAAAAATTGCGTCTGGGTCATACTAAAGAAGGAAGTTATGTTCTCACTATTATTTCTCCATTACAAGTAGACAATTATCAATCTGAAGATTGCTTTGAAAGAAAAGTTACTAAAACTCTATTTCAAGCTTTGAATATTATTAGTTTAGCTCCTGAACAAAAGCTTTCTGAAAGAGAAAATGTTTTAGATAAAGCAATAGAAGAGGGTGTGAGTGCTAATTTATGTGATGCGTTATCACGGATGATAAATACTGCAACTGAACCGAATTTGAGTTTTAATTTAACAGGTTCTAAAATAATAGAACGTACATCTAATTTTCCTTTAGAGATAAAATTAAATAAACAAATTTTACCTGTTATTACAGAGGTTAAGAACAAACTGAAGTCTCGCACAGCTAATTTGGGTAGAAACAAAAAAATTACCCAACAAGATACGCTTATATTACCTTTATCTTCTCAGAAATTACTATTCCGTTCAGCAATTACAGGGTTAGTAATTAAGCTTGAATGGTTTGGTGGAGATGAAAAAGCAAAAGTTATTGTTATAACTATGATAGAAAATAGAGAAGAAGAGGTTGTTATTGAAGTTAATCGTCAAGATTATCTAATAGCAATTCAAGCTAATTTAGATCAACTTCCAATAATATGCAATGGTAGTTTGATAGAAGAAAATGAACAATTAATTGTGAGGGAAGTACAGAAATTTTCTATATTAAGAAAATAAGAGATAAAGTCATTAAAACCTCAACCTTCTCTGATTTTAGTGTCTTAATTTTTACATTGATTAATTTTTTTGAAAAAAGATAAAGGCCAATATAATATTGCTCCGCAACGTCAAGGGCAAACGCTACTACACGAGAGAAGTCCATCTTCATGGACTAATAGAGAATCAAGTATTTTACCCACGAAGGTGGATTTTACCCGTGTAGCCACGATTTCTAATCGCCCGAATGATGAAATTTAATAAGTAACTGTTCCTAAACAATCTTTGATAAAATCAATAATTATCTTAAAATAAACAAAATCATCAGCCTGTTTTCTTTGTTCACAAATCCATTTACAAAATTTCATTTTTTGAAATTCTTGAATTTGGTTTTCTTCTCCATAATCACCATATTTGGTTTTTGGTAAATAAAATTCTTCTGTAAATAAATGATCAGGAAATAGATTTTCAATACCTTTTTTGACTTTTCGATTCTTTTGTTGAGGTATTTTTCTGATTTTCAATAATTCATGATCTTCATTAGATTTATCAGTATCACAGTCATAAATTAATAATACTTTTCTAGTTAAGAATTTAGGGTTAGAAATCAGAACATCTCTGGTATTTTTCAAACCACCATCACCAGTATTTATACTTTTTCCTTTACCTATATAAATTCCTACCTATTCAATATCAACTTGTGCTAAAATTTCCTTTTCTCCTAGCAATTCTAATGCTGTTTTAATATAAACTGGGTCAGTTTCTCCTTCTGTTAAAACTAGAGGTTGAGTACCTTTTTTAACAGTAGATTGGACTTCATCTTTCACAGAATTTATTTTTTTACAATAGTTGTGAAATATCCATTGACCATCAATAGACATCAAGTAGTTACAGTAATCTTCCCATACCTCAGTAGACCAATTAGATACTGTTTGTGTAGACGAATTATTTAGTGTTTCTGTAAGATATTTATAAGTAGGATAACGATGGCTTAAAAAGTCATTAGGATAACGAAGTTCTACAATAGTAGATATATTATAACGGGACATTATTCTTAATAAACTAATGCCCTCATATTCAAACATTCTCAGATGTTCAATTACATAGGATAAATGAGCAGGATTTGATGGTTCTGCAATAACAACAATACAAAATCCTAAGTATACAGGACAGTTATGCCCTCCATCAAAATAACCTTCTTCAAAAACATCAATAATATCTTGTGCTGAATCAAGATTAATCCACCAATCAGGAATTTCTTCTCTATCAAAATCAAACCCATAACTACACATTACCCAAAAACTACCAACAATGTTTTGAGGGAATTCTTCAATTAATGATTTTGCTCTTTCACAACCAGTAATACCAATTTCAGGTAAATGCACAGTCATATTCAAAAATCCTAGTAAAAATAAAAATGTGATTTTATTCCATTAAACAACAAAATCAAACAAATAATGCGCCATTTCCAATTTAGAACAAGCCGGAATTTCTACCTCTCTTCCTTTTCTATCTAAAAACACCGCTTGATTATTATCAATAATTCAAAATTCATGTTATAGTGTACTTAAGTGTACACAATTTGTCAATTCACTATTATGGACATCCAATCTGTAGGAATCAAAGAATTTCGTGCCAATTTACATAAGTACACACAACAAACATCTGAACCAATCGCAATTACTTCTCATGGAGTCCCAATAGGTTACTATATACCAACACAACCTACTCCTCAAAAACAAGATTTAATGGCTTTACAAGCAGCAGTCCAAAAAATCCAACAATTGCTGGAAACAAGAGGTATTAGTGAAGATGAATTATTGGCTGATTTCCAGAATGCTAGAGAAAGTACAATATAACGATGAGAAAGTTAATTGTTTTAGATACTAATATTCTCATTCGCGCAGTATTAGCAGAACGTGTTCCCAACTTATTAGACAAATACAATTATAACTGTAGTTTTGTTACTCCCGCTTGTTGCTATGATGAGTTAAACGAGCATTTACCCAAAATTTTACAAAAACGGAATCTTCCATTAGATCCATTTTTAAATGCTATAGAGAAACTAACAAAGGTAGTCATACCAATAGCTGACGAAATTTATAGCGAATATGAGTATGATGCTAAACGGCGAATACAAGAAAGAGATATCAAAGACTGGACAATAGTTGCTCTTTCTCTATCTTTAAATTGTCCAATATGGACGGAAGATCAAGATTTTTTTGGAATTGGGATTGCTACATGGAACACTCGAAATGTAGAGATTTATTTAGGTAGTAATTAATTCTGTAGTTGCAGAAATAACGATATAATTTTATTCCCTTAAACAACAAAATCAAACAAATAATGCGCCATTTCCAACTTAGAACAAGCTGGAATTTCTACCTCTCTTCCTTGCTTATCTAAAAACACAGCTTGATTATGATCACTCCCAAAACCACTATCAACCTTATCAATAGGATTTGCGACAATTGCATCTAATTTCTTCCTTTGCAATTTCTCCCGCGCTGGAGTAATAATATCCCCCGTTTGTGCTGCAAAACCAATTAAATATTGATGGGGTTGTTTGCGATTTCCCAGTTCAGCGACTATATCCGGTACTGCTGCTAGAGGCAGATTTTCGGGAAGCGATCGCTTGGGCAATTTTTCGCTACTATAATCTCTAGGCTTTACATCTGCAACTGCGGCTGACATGATAATGATATCTGCATTGGCTAAATGGTTGAACATCACCTGCTGCATTTCCTCCGCACTGACAACCGCAATTGCTTCTACTCCCAAAGGTACATTCCAACTCGCCGGACAATGGACTAATATTACTTTTGCGCCTCTGTGCAGTGCTGCCTGTGCCAATGCTAAACCCATTTTACCAGTTGAGGGATTGCCAATAAATCGCACCGGATCTAAATATTCTCGTGTTCCCCCAGCACTGATTAAAACCTGCTTCCCAGCTAAATCTCTGTTTCCTTGGGTGTGTAATAAAGATTGAATATAAACAAATATTTCTGCCGCTTCTGCCATTCTACCAGCACCAATGCGATCGCACGCCAATAAACCAGAACCAGTTTCCATACCATAAAATCTACTATCTGTCAATAGCTGCCGCCAATTTCTTTGTACCGCCACCTGTTCCCACATATCCGTATTCATGGCTGGTGCTAACAATACGGGACAGGTAGAAGCGAGGACTGTATTTGTTAGTAAATTATCTGCCATACCATAAGCTAACTTAGCTAAAGTATTAGCAGTTAAAGGCGCAATCACAATCAAATCAGCCCATTCACCCAACTCAATATGTAATGGACGAGCATAAATTGGTTGCCAAAAATCATCATCTATATAAGCTTGATGACGGGATAGAGTGGCTAAAGTTAAAGGAGTAATAAATTTTTGAGCAGATTTAGTGAGAATAACTCGCACTTCTAGCCCAGACTTAAACAGTGTAGAAACCAATTCACAAACTTTATAGGCGGCGATACCACCGCCTATAGCAATTAGGACTCTTTTTGATTGGGGATTTATAGATGATGGCATTATCTCTTTATTTTAATTAGTATTTTAGGAGGAACTTGATTTTCAGTAATCGGAAATCCATGATTGGTAGGATAACCCTGTTCATCAAAAGTATTATCTGAATGAAACACATAGAATTGATCTGTTTCTTTATGAAATCCATAACGTTTTTCACTATTTTCATTACTATTCCCCACAGAAATATTTAAAACTTTTTGAGCTTCTTTATCTGTTAAATTCATAGGAGTAGCATTTTCCCAATATCCTTTAGGATCATGTTTAGAATGAAGTTTATAACGAGGATATATTTTTCTAGCTTGTTTAATTTCAGTTAAATTTTTTATGCTTCTATTTTCTAGCGAACTTGTACCTTCTTGAAATTCAACTTCAATATTTTCTTGAATAAAATCAGGATTATTTTGTAAACTAATTAATATTCCTTGAAGTTGAGCAGCACCTGCTAATGAACTCGATGAAACATCTTGTTTTTGATAGTGACATTTACAATCATTTAATAAATTTTGTAAATCCACAAACGGACCGTTCCTTAAAAGTCTAAGTAAAATCTTTGCTATTGTTTGTTGATTCGTTTTTTGCGATTTAATTTTAGTAGAAAACCATTCCTGTAATGTTAAATTTGAAGATAATTTTTGAGAATAAAAACTACTATGAGTTTGGATAGGATCACCATTTTGAAGAACACTGATTTCTTGAATAATTTCTAAAATATTTTTCATTAATTCATCAGCTTCATAATCATTGGTAGCTTGTGCAATAAAAGCAAGCTCATTAATCAAAAAGTGCATTTATAATAACTCCATTAAATCCTTCTCAGCTTGATCAAAAAAACCATCCGGCCATTTATCAATTCCTCCATCTGGATAAATTCGAGGTGTAATGATATCTGTTGTTGGTTGTCCTTTTTTTAAATATCTTTCAAAGTAGTTAATTTGTACTTTATCCGCATCAAGTTTCTTATATTTTACTGCTTTACGAATACCATTTAAAACATGATCGCTATGAGTTTCTAAGATTATTTGAATACCACAACTTGCTGCTAATGCAATTAATTCTCCCATTTTAGATTGTCCTCTAGGATGAAGATGAGCTTCTGGATTTTCTAACAAAATCAATGTATCTGAAGCAGCAGACAATATAGCCACAATAATCGGTAGAATGTAGATAATTCCGAAACCTACATTAGTTAGACGATAAGAATTATTGTCTTCATAGGAACATTGTAAATTTACTAAATCCATTGCTGAATGTAATCCTATATCAATTCTTGTTCCAGGACTAATTTCTCCTAACCAGGCTTCAACTTGACTTTTTAAACTATCAGACTGTGCTGATGGATGTGATAGTTGATGATGTGGAATTTTTGCATATTCATTTATAGATAAGAAATGAGCAGTAAATTCTCCTTGACTTCCAATCTGTTGATGTTGTCTGACTTGAAAATCAGACATTTGGAAATAATTTCTAGGTGCTACTCTTTCTGCTTTTAAGTAATGGAATTTATCTGTAAACAGACTTGAATTATCAATTTCTGCATCAATTGCTAGATCGATTTCTAGCCACATTGGTGTAGATAGTCGCATTATATCTGATTGACGATCACAATCAAAAATCCAAGTACCTTTAATATCATTATTCATGCCAATTTCAAAAGTTATTACATCCTATTTAGCTCTCTTGAAAAGTGCATCTTTTCCAGTACCTATAGATACTAAATCACCGTTTAATACTAAACCTACCCTATCTAATAAATCATCCCGCAAACAAGATTGACGTAATAGTAATAGAGATTGCAACACAGACGATTTACCAGTGCTATTTAAGCCAGTCAGTAGAGTTAATGGCTTTAAAGAAAAAGATTGATTTTCAAATGGTTTAAAATTTTTTAAAGTCAAAGAACTTAGCATGATAAAACCTCTTGAACTATTTGATCAATTTGTTCAAACCGATATTGAACCTTACTAGCAGCTTGAGATACAGATTTAAGAAAATCAATATCATCTTCCATTTTTCGTCTAAATTTCTCTTTCAACAGTTCCTTGTTGTTAATTAATTTTTCAATTTCTTGAGAATTTAATTGACTTAAAGTAACTGACCATGCTTCAAAAAGAGATTTATTAACTGGTGATTTTTCAGCTTTCCGAAAAGCAGAATCTTCAAAAATATTATACGCTGCTTTCATTCCTATAATAAAATTATTTTTTATTTCTTTGATCAAATTAGAGTCTATTTTATTTAATTGTTTCATACCTTCATGTAAGAAATAATTACGCCCTTTTCGTACTGGATAATCTCCATAATTATTTAATGTAAAAGCCATAAAACCAAGTATAAATTCATGGTCATCCATCCGTTATTTTTTTCTTTTACTTAAATTTGTTACTTTCTCAAACTCTGGTAAGTTAGCAAATTCTTTAAGAATTTTTATTGCTTGTCCGGGGTTCATTGCTTGACGAAGTTCTTGAGGATTAAGAGGTAATCCTCCGGTGTTAATTCTTTGAAAAATATTATATTTTACTTCTGAAGGAGTTCCTGGTTCAATTAAATAAACTGTTAATTCTGTTTCATCTATTCGTCTGTGATAATGACGAGGTAAATCATCATATTTATTTTTTTCTAAATCTGTTAGAAATTGTAATCCAGTTAATTTAAGAGTTTTATCTAGAATAAAACTTTTGAATGTGCTGATTCTTTGTAAACCATCTATAATAATCCATTTATTATCATCAGTAGCATCTATATAAAACGCTGGAAGTGGAATTTTAATTAAAAGAGATTCAATTAAGCGACTTTTGGCTTTAGGTGTCCAAATATCAGATTGGCGTTGAAAGTCAGGAGCTAAATCAATTTCATCATATTCAATTCTTTTAAGTAGGAGATCCATTGTCATAGGTTTAGTTTTAACCCTAATCTGTGTTGGGTCAAAGGGTTCTAAATTTTCATCATCATCTTGATCTATTAATTCCATCTGTTGATTATTGAGTTTATTTGTTTCCATTATGACAAATGCTACTAAAAATTTACTTAGGCAGAATTAGATATCATTAAATCATAATACCAAACAAATTATCTGGGCGTTGATTGAATAGAATTTTCAACGACTTATGAACAGTAATCTCACTGAGTAGTAGAACTTTTATTAAATTCGCTATTGAGGCAAAACGCATCTAAATTAAATTATGCAAGCAAAATCAGGATTTAGCATGGCTAAACCCTGAGCGACTCCTGAATTTTTCCCTACAATCTTTAGGCTTCGTCGTAAGCTTCTAAATCTAAGAGGTGGATATAGGCTTCAACTAACTCTGGACGCTGAAAAGCGATCGCCCGCAGTAGATGCCAATCATTCAAACCCTCAAAAGCATTACTATAATTATCTAGTTCCAGACGTGTAGCCAAATCCCTTACCTCTGTTGTCGTCATAGCAGAAATTTCTGTTTTGGAAATGCTTAGAGTTTTCATAAGACCTCGCGGTATGCGGGAAACTCAGTCCCTTTAGGGCTGAGAGGGAAGCGACACGGGCGGTTTTAACCGCATTGAATCTTAAATTTTAGTCAGGTTTTTTGATTGGAAACCTGAAAAACTAACTCCCATTTCTGGGGTAATGTTAGCTTCGACCAGTTATAAGAGCTTGTTTTGCTTGCAACACTGTTCCAGTGACCTTAGAACTGTTTAATCACAAGCGACAGAGCAGGGAACTAGCTTCGCATTCCGGGGTGTCGTGACTCAAATAACGGCTACCTATTTCTAGGTGGTCTGGTCAGTACAGCTTGTTTGATTTCTCTTGCAAGCTCAGTCCCTTTAGGGCTGGGTTACTGACAATGCTTGCCCCTCCCTTTCGCAGCGCTTACATTCAGCTTAGGGTGGAGTTGCTTTCACCTGTTCTATCTTACTCATTAACGAGCATGAAATTTGTAAAAATTCTTGTGATTTTTACCAGAATTTGGAAAATTTTTGTAACTAAACCTAACCAATTGTGTTAAGAACAAAAGTTCGTAGCACTTCTAACATTTGTAAATTAATTTCATGTCCCGTGGCGAATTCATGATATTCCACAGCTACGCCTAGAGATTGTGCCATTTCTCTCGACTTAATCGCTGCTTGCAGGGGGACTACTTCATCCCTTGTACCGTGCATGATTAATGTCGGCGGAAAATTGCCTTGATTCAGCGTTGCTACGTCAGGATGTAGATAGCCACTTATCACTACCAACCCAGCCAAGGGTAAGCTTAATCCTACATCTAAAGTCATTGCCCCACCTTGAGAAAATCCGCTCAAAATTGTGCGTGATAACGGTACACCCGTATTACTTTCTAAAGAGAGCAACCAATCTATCAGTAATTGTTTACTTTGGGTTAATCCATCATACATATTTTCTGTCCGCAGGTCATACCATGCCTTACCCGTGTCAGCATAAGGATAAGGATAGGGAGCATTGGGGAGGAGAAATTCGTAATCAGGTAAATTGACATAAGGGATCAAAGATGTAACATCTTGGGCATTTGCACCCCAACCATGTAAAGTGACGATTAAAGCATCTGGTGTTTTTCCTGCTGGTGGAGAAACTCTGATGAAGTCTAATGTTTGAGTCATAGGTAATTGAGTTAAGAATTAATGCAGATACAGTATACCGCGTCTTAATCCAGTACACATTTCCTAACTTTTTTCGTTCTTCTGGAAGTTTTTATATTTTGCCGTATTTACACAGTGATATTGCATAATGACAGCATGAATTATGCTTTGCGCCAAGAAGCAAAGGCGCAAAGTTTAATACCAATTTTATGTGAGGTTACACAGAATTATGAAATCCATGAATTCCGTCTCTATCTGCGTTCATCTGCGGTCAATAAATCCCGAAATTTTATTCTATGCAGCTTCATCTTAATTTACACTCTCCCTTGGGGTATATATTAAATAGGGAAGTAAAATAAAAAAATAATATGGGGATGGGGATATGGTCACATTAAATATTGATGATTTACAAGAAATTGATAAATTTCGTAATTTACAATTAACATTACGCGATCGCTGGCAAACTAGCGAATTATTCGACAATAGTGAAGCAGATATTTTAATTGTTCCTTCTTTGAGTATCGATCAAGGAGAATTACTCAAGATAGAAGGATGTGAGCATTATGAAGAAAGATTACTTTTTTCATTAATGCGGTTAAGAAATCCCCGGACTAGATTAATTTATGTGACATCAATGCCACTGCATCCCAGTATTATTGATTATTATCTGCAACTACTTCCGGGCATTCCTTTTTCTCATGCTCGTCATCGCTTATTATTACTTTCTGCCTATGATGCTTCTTTAAAACCCCTCAGTCAAAAAATATTAGAACGGCCTCGGTTATTAGAAAGAATTCACAAAGCTTTGCGACTAGATAAAGCTTTCATAGTATGTTATAATTCCACTTTTTGGGAAGCGCAATTATCTTTAAAGTTGGGTGTACCTTTATATGCTGCTGCACCAGATTTGCAAATTTGGGGAACAAAGAGCGGTAGTAGACAGATTTTTCAAGAAAGTAATGTCCCACTTCCTGACGGTAGCGAGTTAGTCAGGAATTGCGAAGACTTAGCAAATGCTGCGGCTGATTTGTGGGAACGTCAACCGACATTACAAAGAATGGTAATTAAGTTGAATGAAGGTTTTTCTGGGGAAGGGAATGCACTGTTAGATCTACGGGAAATAATGGATGTTGCACCGGGAAAAGCTGATCATAGTCAAAGAGTAACAGCAATTAGCGATCGCTTCCTGCATTTACGTTTTCAATCTTTACAAGAAACCTGGGCGAATTTTTCTCGACGCATTCCTGAATTGGGGGCAATAGTGGAAGCTTTTATCGAAGGAGAAATCAAATATTCACCCAGTGTCCAAGGCAGAATCACACCTAATGGAGAAGTGGAAATTATTTCTACCCATGACCAAATTTTAGGCGGACCTGACGGACAAATTTATATAGGTTGTCGCTTTCCTGCGGATGCAAATTATCGCTGTGAATTACAGGAATTAGGTTTAAGAGTTGGAAATAAATTAGCGGAAAAAGGAGCTTTAGAAAGATTTGCCGTTGATTTTGTCACTGTTGACAAAGGTGATGGTAAATGGGATATTCAAGCCATTGAAATTAACCTTCGCAAAGGAGGAACAACCCATCCATTTATGACGTTGAAATTATTAACTAATGGTCGTTATGATTTATCCACTGGATTATTTTATAGTCAACAAGGCAGACCTAAATATTATATTGCCACAGATAATTTACAAAAATCTAATTATCAGGGATTATTACCTAATGATTTAATGGATATTATCGCTCACCACAGGTTACATTTTGATAGCGGCACAGAAACAGGTACAGTTTTTCATCTCATGGGTTGTCTTTCCCAATTTGGTAAATTAGGATTAACCAGTATTGGTGATTCACCCCAAGAAGCGGAAGAAATTTATAATAAAGTTATTGAGGTTCTTGATCAAGAAACCAGCGGTGATCATAATAATCATGCTATCTTTACTGATTATAATTTTCCCATGACTGGGGATGGATATAGTTGTTAAATCAAATATAAAATTCAGCTTGATATTCCTGATGCTCTATTCCTCTATCAATCAAGCATCAGGAATATTCACAAAATTCTGATGTCAGGATATCATCTCCGGTAGGAAACAGTTATACCCGGAGATAGAGCAGGGAGGAAGATAGCAAACTATTATAATATACTGTGTTTATGTTCATAAGATTTGTATTATCATAGATATAAATATTATTTTATGAAAAATGCCAGTAGATTTTCTCAATGAACCAATCATTTCTTTCACAATTCTCCTTATAGCTATTTTTATTGTTCCCCCGCTATTTGAGAGACTAAAATTACCTGGATTGGTGGGTTTACTAATAGCAGGCGTATTACTGGGTCAAAATGGACTCAATCTCCTCAACCCTAAATCGGAAACTATAAAACTGCTTTCAGATATTGGTAAAGTTTATTTGATGTTTGTAGCAGGTTTAGAGATTGATATTGAACAATTTCGCCAAACTAAAAATCGCTCAATGGGTTTTGGCTTCCTGACTTTTTTAATGCCTTTAATTGCGGGGATTATTACCGGACGTTTATTCAATTTTAGCTGGAATTCTTCTGTTTTGATTGGTTCTTTACTGGCTTCTCATACTCTCTTGGCATATCCAATTATCAGTCGGTTGGGAGTTATCGGCAATGAAGCAGTCACAGTGACAATTGGGGCAACGATTTTTACTGATACAGGTGCATTGTTATTACTGGCAATTTGTGTAGGTATTCATGGAGGAGATTTCACAGCTTTTAAATTATTTACTTTATTGGGTGGACTAGCAATTTATTCAGTTGTGATCTTATTTGGGTTTAATAAGGTAGGAAAAGAGTTTTTCCGCCGCACTGGAGAGGAAGAGAGTAATCAATTTTTGTTTATCTTGCTGGCCTTATTTTTGGCATCTGTAGGAGCGCAAGCGATTGGGATTGAAAAAATTGTTGGTGCATTCCTGGCAGGTTTAGCAGTCAATGGCGTTTTGGGGGTAGAAGCAGCTTGATAATTTCTACCCATAACTATCCATATATTACTGTTTGTCCAAGTCTTCAAGAAGTTGATCAACAAAATCCCTCAACCGTTGCTGCCAATCAGGGACGGTTTTAATTTTTTCCCTGACTCCAGGTAAAACCTTAAATTGCAAGGGTGATTTATCGGAGGCTACTTGATTTTGTGGCTTAAATTTAATCCGAGGCATTGCCAAATCTTAATATATCTGATATACTAGATATCATAACACAACATTGAAGGTCGAATCAATGCTTTTATCATTCAAAACCGCATTAATTCCAAATAACGGACAGGTTACAGCTTTTCGTAAAGCATCTGGAGTAGCTAGACACGCCTATAACTGGGCAAATGCTCAAATCAAGGATATTTTAGCTGCTCAAAAAGAAGGCGAAAAACTTAAATTACCCTCAGCGATTGACTTGCATAAAAAGTTAGTCGCCGAGGTTAAATCTGAACACGCTTGGTATTACGAAGTTAACAAAAATGTCCCACAAAAGGCGTTAACTGACTTACGCCAAGCATGGGATAGGTGTTTTTCCAAAACATCGAAACAACCCCGATTCAAGAAAAAAGGACAGCACGATTCTTTTTATTTAGAGTCAGGGACTAAGGCGAAACCGTTAATTAAAAACGATGGTAAAAGAATTAAATTACCGTCAATCGGCTGGGTAGGTTTAGCAGAACCTTTACCGATTACAGTAACTCATAATTGCGTGATTTCTAGACAGGCTGATAAATGGTTTATTTCTGTTAAATACGAAGTTGAAAAACCTCCTATACTTGCAGACAGACCGACCATTGGCGTTGACATTGGTATCAAAGAATTAGCAGTTTGCAGTAATGGTGAAGTATTCAAAAACCCCAAAGCCTACCGCCGGATGAGTAAACGCATGAAACGTTTACAGCGTAGTGTGAGCAGGAAAATTAAAGGCTCTAATAACCGTAAAAAAGCTGTGAGAAAATTAGCTAAATTACACGCCAAAGTTTCTAATATTCGCAAGGATTCTATTCACAAATTAACCTACTATCTAGCTAAAAACCACAGCATAATTAAGATAGAAGATTTGCACGTTAAGGCATTTTTGAAGAACCACAAATTAGCAGGTGCAATTGCAGATTGTGGGATGTATGAATTTCAAAGGCAATTAGAGTACAAAACTGAGAAGTTTGGCAGTGAATTAATCCTTGTAGATAGATTCTTTCCTAGTTCGCAAATATGCTCTAACTGCGGTAATCATCGTCATAAAATGCCATTAAAAAGCCGCGTTTATGTTTGTCCTGATTGTGGACATAGAGAGGATCGTGACCTCAACGCAGCTAAGAATATTGACCGATGGTTTGTGGATATTTTTATCCCTGTAGCGTAGCGGTTCTTTTTAGGAACTACGGTCAGAAACGGTAAGTTCTACCGAGATTGTCTGTCGAGTGGAAAAACCTCTTAGAAGTCATTCTAAGACCACGATGAAGCAGGAAATAAACACTAAGATTATCGCTGTCCAGATGTGTCTAGACTTTGGTAATTTTGGGTAAGTTTTATAGAACGGAATAGCCCCGTTAAAGAAAAGGTAGAGTTTGTGGGTAGTGTTCTGTTTATCCCTTGTTTCTTTGTGGACATGGGATTACTAATTGATATACCTGCGTTTATCAAAACTCTCAGTTCAATTACTTTAACTGTGGCAATTGTTGTGGCACTGATTAGCAGTAAATTTGTGGCGGCCTTTCTAGCTAAAACATTTTATCGCTATAACAATTCAGAGATGCTGACAATGTGGTCATTATCGCTACCGCAGGTAGCAGCCACACTCGCAGCCACATTAGTTGCCTATCAATCCGTAAATCCTGCTGGTGAGAGGCTAATCAATGAGGGTGTCTTAAATAGTGTTATTGTCCTGATGTTGGTGACGGCTATCATGGGTCCGATAATTACAGCTAGGGTTGCTCGGTCTTTACAAGTCGTCCCGTCTACGGAATGGAAAACAGATAGTTTATCGGTGTGGTGGGAATCTCAAGAGCAAATAGAGACAGCAGACAACCGTTTGCAACAAGATTACCCGCCATTTATTGTTGTAGTTCCCATTTATAACCCGCTGACGCAACGTTATCTGCTGGAAATGGCAGCACTTATAGCCCGTCATGAATCTGGACAGATTATGCCTTTAGCTATTACTAAAGCCCATCTGAATATGGATGATCCACAATTAGTAACGGCACTAGCACAAAGTCAGGAAAGATTGAGGTTGGCTTCCGAAATTAGTCAAGAATTTAACGTCCAAGCATCACCGACAATTCGGATTGATGATAATGTGGCTTTGGGGATTAGTCACGCCAGTCGGGAACATAATGCTAGTTTAGTGATAATGGGTTGGGGAAATACCAGGAATTTCCGCGCCCGTTTATTTGGTAGTCTCATTGATAAGGTTTTCTGGTCTTCTCATTGTCCGGTAGCGGTAACACGCCTGTTAAAAAGTCCGACAGAAATCAGACGCATTCTTGTTCCTGTTGGTGACTTAATGAGGGTGACTATTGGGACTATCAGATTTGCCCAAATTTTAGCTGATGCTAATCAAGCTGAGGTTGTGCTTTTGCACGTGAACGATGCCTACCGCAGTCCCAGCCAACGCTTAATACCTGATGAGCAGGTTACACATTTCACATCTCAATTGTCTGATATTGCTAATCAAGGCAACTTACAAGTCAATACAAATATTTTAACAATTGTTGGTGATGATATTGCCAAAGTCATTATTGAGCAAGCGCAGGCATTTGACTTAGTGGTTTTGCGTTCTGTCCGCTATCGCACCGCTGGAGGATTAGCCGTTAGTGAAGTGACAACCCAAGTGATTAACAATTTGAAATGTTCGATTGTCATGCTGGGAGAACCTCAATAATACCTGTAATTCCCTCCTCTGACCCAAAAAAAGGCTCGATATTTGGGACAAAGACTAATGGCAATGGCCAGTTAGAGTTATTTAGACGAATATCTAGAACTAAAGTGAAATAGACGCTAAAATCGATCCAGCCTTTGTATTTTCGTGGTTTTGACCCAGATAACTCAGAGTGCGGTTCACTGCATAAATCCCCATTGTCAACGTCCTTACCCTCAACCTTGGGGAAACAAATTCTGTAACAGTTGTGGCGCACCGCTGCATCTGTTAGATCGCTATTTCTCTCTTAAACCTCTCGGTGCGGGGGGATTTGCCCAAATTTACACAATTTGGGATGAAAAGACACAGACAGAAAAAGTGCTAAAGGTGCTAGTTGAAACTTCACCCAAGGCGCTGGAATTATTTATTCAAGAAGCGGAAGTTTTAAGTAGTTTCCGCAATTCTGGCGTGCCTAAAGTTGATGCTAATGGGTATTTTCAAGTTAACTTAATTAATCCTAAACCCCATCAATTACCTTGTTTGGTGATGGAAAAAATCAATGGCTACACTTTAGAGGAAGTGGTAATAAATTCTCCTCAAGGTTGTTCCGAAGATTTGGTACTCGGTTGGTTTATTCAAGCCGTGTTGATTTTACAGGAATTACATAAACGCCAAATTATTCACCGAGATATAAAACCTTCTAATTTGATGTTACGGACTTCCACACCAGTATCTCCTGCCAAAAGTGATCAATTAGTGCTAATTGATTTTGGTGGTGCTAAACAATTTAGTGGGTCAGTTTTGCGATCACACTCCACATCTACACGCTTATACTCTTCCGGTTATAGTCCCCAGGAACAAATTCGCGGCGGTAATGTTGGACCAGCCGCAGATTTTTATGCTTTAGGACGGACGATGATTCAACTACTTACCGCCAAATATCCATCCGAATTGGAAGATAGTTTAACTGGAAAATTGCGTTGGCGTAATTATCGGCAAATTAACCCAGATTTAGCGGATTTAATTGATGAAATGGTAGAAGATGATGTGCGATTACGTCCAGCTAATACAGCTATTATTCATAAACGCTTACTAAGTATCGCCTCGTCATCTTCACAGCCAGGTTTATTCAGCAGTCCGGGTAAATCTGTTGTCCAATCAATCACTGAATTTACTCAAGCTATAAGTAATACTACTTTATTGATAATTCAGGGAATATACAAATTTTTATCCGCCTGTTTGGCGACTGTTTGGGTAATGATACTGACAAGTATCTGCGCGGGAATCGGGACTATAATTGGTTTTGTCCTGGCTTACCATACCAGTTTAGGCGATCGCTGGCTAGAATTACTAGCCTATCAATTCCCCACATTAGTCGAAAAACAACCTTATATAGCCGCAGAAACTATCCTATATGGTTTTGCAGGTTTGGGAACAGGTTGGGGATTAACCTTATCAGGCTGTTTTGGGCAAAAGCGGCGGTTTCTCATCACAGCCTTAATGGGCTTAATTGGCTACAGTTTAGGCTGGATAGCTTGTCAATTCATCACCACACCGAATCCGGCGGAAAGCTTAGTCACATGGATTTTAATCTCACTTCCCCTATTAACCCTTGGTTTAGGTCTTCGCAGTCATCAAATCGCCTACGCTGTCATTGCAGGTTTAGGAAGTTCCAACCTCATAGCCATTCTCGTACGTTTAGGGTTAGGACTACATTTATTCCATTTTTCCAGTCAACCACAAGGGCTGGATATATTTTCACCCATAGGTTTTTTTAGTTTAGTGAGTATTTTAATCAGCTTTTCCCTGAGTATAAGCCATTACCTAATTGTCCCTTGCTTACGCTGGTTAGGTTGGCGATAAGGAGAAGGTAGGGGCGCAGGGCTTACGCCCATTCAGGAAGAAGCAGGAAGAAGAAGAAAATTTTTCCCCTGTTCCCAAAAACACAGATACCCCCAGTTCATTTGAGTTGTGAACTGGGGGCATCCCATAATTGGTAGACTATAAATGTTTCGGTATACTGAAGTTGAAACCAATATACACTCTTTATTCCCATTTGCATAGTTCTGTAATAACAATTTATTTAAGTTTTGTATATTTTTAATTATTCCTTCATATTTAAGACTGATTAAACCAGCAAATATACTGTCATTTTAATAAAATTAGCAGCATTCTAGCAAAAAACACCGCGCAACTCAGCCAATGTGGAACTTAATAAGTAGTGAGACAGAATTAATTACACAATGTCATTGCGTAAACGTGGCGTGGCGTTAGCCATATGGAACGAAGTGAAATGAAGCAATCGCCAGGGTTGTGATTGCTTCCCTTCCCTCGCAATGACTGTAAATATTTTTGTCCAATTACTTACCTGAAATTAAGTTACTCTGAAGCTTATTTGCAGAAAATATTGAAACATTGAACATGGAACGCACTATTTCATTTTTAGGCATTTGTGTTTTCATCGGTATATGCTACGCCCTGTCCGTGAATCGTCAAGCCGTGCGTTGGCGTACAGTTGCTTGGGGGTTAGGGTGGGAATTTATTTTAGCTATAGTCATTCTCAAAACCACTTGGGGTTTGAACTTATTTAAATCCTTGGGAAATATCGTTGGTAACTTTTTAGCTTTTTCTGATGTTGGTGCAAAATTCGTCTTTGGTGAAAACTTCAAAGATCATCTGTTTGCTTTTCAAATTCTCCCCACAATTATCTTTTTCTCATCATTTATCAGTATTCTTTATTACTATGGCATTTTGCAAAGAGTTGTCAATGCCCTAGCATGGTTCATGATGAAAACCATGAAAACATCAGGTTCTGAATCTTTGTCCTGTGCGGGCAATATCTTCTTGGGACCAACAGAGGCAGCACTCATGGTCAAGCCTTACATAGCAAATATGACAAAATCTGAATTGCACGCTGTCATGACTGGTGGTTTTGCTACCATTGCTGGGGGTGTACTAGGTGCTTATTTGTCCTTTGGGATTCCACCAGAACATTTAATTGCTGCTTTTTTTATGACTTCTCCTGTTGCATTGATAGTATCAAAAATAATGTATCCAGAAACAGAAGTATCGGAAACTACGGAAAAAGTTAATATAGACATCAAAAGTAATTATGTTAATGTTCTTGATGCAGCCACATCTGGGGCAATTGATGGGGTAAAATTAGCAGTTAATGTTGGGGTAATAATAATTGCTTTTTTGAGTTTATTAGCTGCTGTGAATGCTAGTTTAAGTTGGTTGGGAACGTTGGCAGGTTATCCGCAATTATCCTTAGAAGGGATGTTATCTTTAATTATGTTTCCCGTAGCCTGGTTAATGGGTATACCTTGGGCTGACTGTGGACAAGTTGGAGCATTATTAGGTAAAAAGACGATTCTTAATGAATTTATCGCCTATTTGGATTTAGGAGAACTGATTAAGAAACAAGAAATTTCTCAACGTTCAGCTATTATTACTACCTATGCCTTATGTAATTTTGCTAATATTGGCTCAATTGGCATTACTATTGGTGGGATCACAGGAATAGCACCCAACCGTCAACAAGACTTAGCCCGTATGGGTTTAAGGACTATGATTGGCGGATTATTGGCCGGTTTTATTACTGCGGGAATTGCGGGAATTTTGATTTAGAAATAATTGGAATTACAGGATTTGCTGTAGGGGTAGCGCCCCCCGTGCCTACCCCATTCTTATGGAGGTACAAGAACCCCACCACCGGGAACAGGGAACATTTGTTACCAAAACTGTAACAATTGAGAATTTATGAATCGTGGATGAGATAGTGAACAATTAGTAGATTAGCAACGTCTTTTGCAATAGACACCTGAAAATCTGGAGTAATTGAGGTAAAAGGATGAATTCTGTCACAACCAATTTTCTGCAACGACGTTATGGGGTAAGTTTGGGCAGACGTTATGTTTTAGCAGCCGCTGGTGTTATGGTATTAGGTGCTTTTGCTTGTTATCCGATAGATAACCTCGTTCCCAGCCTCCGACTGGGAATGCCCTCAAGAGCCTCTGCCTCTGCTACCATTGAGGGCAGAGCCTTCTAAAATTCATTCCCATACAGAGTATGGGAACGAGAAAATGAGAAGAGTATGGGAACGAGAAAATGAGAAGAGTATGGGAACGAGATAAAGAGGTTGTTTTAGACTTTGATTGATGATTATATTGATCGTCAACAGACAAGTATGCTAGGGACAAAGCAAGAGCTTCATTGGTGTCAACTTAACGCAAAACCCATAGCCCGCCTGGGAATAAATTCCCAGTCTAATAAGTAATGGGACAGAATTAATTACACAATTTCATTGCAAATGGAACGAAGTGAAATGAAGCAATCGCAAGGGTTGTGATTGCTTCCCTTCCCTCGCAATGACTGTAAATATTTTTGTCCAATTACTTAGCAAAAGTCATCTGAAGATGACTAAAGATTAGGAAAATTTATTAGTCCGTTAAAACGGACTTGAGCTATGAGACAGGGAATTTATTCCCTGACGGGTGTGGAAGCCAACAGATAAGCCATTTTTAGCCTAAGTTGACACCAACAAGGAATATGGTTTTTGTGAATGTGTAACGCTCATTAACCTTATCCAAAAACAACACCGCGATAAATTTCCGATATCGGTAAATCAACCCCAACAGACTCCAAAGAAATGGATTTTTCTAAATTATTAAAATCACTCAATAACCAACCTTGAGACTGTTTACTATATTTTTCTATAAAAATTTCATCTTGTTCAACTAATAAATATTCACAAAAACTGCTAATTGAACGATACATCCGAAACTTGCTTTGTCGGTCATAATCTGCGGTTGAAGGTGATAATACTTCTACAATTAAAATGGGATTTAAAACTTCATCATTGCGGTTTTCATTTAGTTGCGGTTCATCTGCAAAAACCATTACATCTGGATATACTCCGCGTTTATATTCAGGAATCCATAACCTCAAATCACTATTAATTGGCTCACATTTACTATCACGCAGAATAAACTTGAGAAATGCAAAAATATTGCCCCCTATACGGCTATGATTGAGTGATCCTCCCGACATTGGCACAATTTCCCCATCACGATATTCACTGCGTTCTTCAGCTTTTTCTTCAATGGCGCGATATTCATCTAAACTATAACGACGCTCAACAGTAGTAATCATCATCTTGTAAGCAATTACATTGAAGTAATCATGATTCTAGCAAAACTGGATATATTGTTGAATCATTGACATTATTATCAATAATATTGAACAAGTTTTTATCTAAAATATTACCCAAATAGTTGAGTTATTATCTCGTTCCCAGTCTTTGACTGGGAATGCCCTCAAGAGGCTCTGCCTCTGCTATCATTGAAGGCAGAGCCTTCTAAAATTCATTCCCATACAGAGTATGGGAACGAGAAATCCCCGACTTCTTCAAGAAGTCGGGGATCTGAAAATCATTAATCATCACCAACAGCGTACTGGATCAATAAAGATAGACGCTGACGCAGGGTTTCCAGTCCTAACCGCTGACTAGCAGAAATAAACACGGCTAAGGGAAACTCTTCTCTGGCTAAAGCCAGTGTTTCACTACTAACTTGATCAATTTTATTAAAAGCCACTAACGCAGGTCCTGGTGTAATCGGCATTTGCGCCAGTATATCCCTAACTGAGCGAATATGACTTAACCAAGCAGGATGAGATAAATCCACTAAATGCAGTAAAGCATCTGCTTCTGTCACCTCTTCCAATGTTGCCCGAAAAGCATCCATCAAAGATGCGGGTAACTCATGGATAAACCCCACAGTATCCGTCATCAAAGTTTCCTGGGGTGCGCCGGTTTCCGCATGAGGAAGCATTAACCGCCGTGTTGTCGGGTCAAGGGTGGCAAACAATTGGTCAGCAGTGTATACTTCTGCGTTGGTAAGAGCGTTAAGTAAGGTAGATTTACCAGCATTGGTATAACCCACCAAAGCCACCGAGGGAACTTGTCTATCTTGTCGTCGTTGACGTAAGCGACAACGATGAGCTTGTAATTGATTAACTTCGTGTTGCAGTTGAGAAATTCGCTTTTGAATAGAGCGGCGTTCTGTTTCTAGCTTGGTTTCACCTGGACCTCTTGTGCCAATACCACCTCCTAATCTGGACATACCCTCACCTTTGCCAGTGAGTCGTGGTAGCATATACCCTAACTGTGCCAGTTCGACCTGTAACTTACCTGCACCAGATTGAGCGCGTTGGGCAAAGATATCTAAAATTACTTCGGTGCGGTCAACTACTCTAACACCAATTTGCGCTTCTAAATTGCGGACTTGGGAACGGGAAAGATCACGATCAAATACTACTAAATTAGCACCTAGAGTTTGCACAGCGATCGCCACTTCTTGGACTTTACCCTCACCAATCACCGTTTGGGGATGAATCCGCGATCGCTTTTGTTGTAAGGTTTGTAAGACAACACCTCCAGCTGTATCCACTAATCGAGTCAATTCTATGATGATGTCTTGGAATTGTTGCGGAGTGATATTTTCTGTTAATACCCCCACAATTACCACCCGATCATGATCAGCATCTACTTCTTGAGCTACATACTCCCGACTAAATTCCTCTTCTAAACTTTCCACCAAGTCCAGAAAATCCTGGTCGGCTAAATCATCTAAACTCAGAGGTGGTGAGATGTGGGAATATATCCCCGCATCTGAAATACTAGTACCAGAGGATTGCGTCGCCACTAACTGTCTGCTATTGGCTACTAGATGCGCTAAATAAGCTTCTTTCACATACCCGGTTGCACCACCACCACGCTTTGTGAATCCTCCCCCAGTAATATTTAAAACTACTAAAGCATCTAATCTTTGTAAAGCCATGGCCGTTAAGGCTGACTCACTTGGTGGTTCTGACTTGAGATTGGTAGATAAACAACGAATACCGCTGAGACGTTCTGCTCCGTAGCGGGGCAGTTCTAGGGGCGGAATTTGAGTTTGACGCGGAGTACCGACACCAACCCGAATTACCTGTCCGCGACGATTAATGTAAACACAAACAGGTTGATTAATTTCCGTACTGACTGCTGCCAGACGTTGAGCAAAATCAGTTGTAGTAATAAAATCACCTGATATCCGCTGGTGGTACAGCCGCTGGAGTTGTTTTAGCTGGCTGGACTTCAAACCTTGAACATTGCCAAAGATAGTCTCTATAGGCGTTTATGACCAGTTACCTGGTTCCCCCTGAATCCTTACACTGTCTATTTTACAACAGGGAACAGGGAACAGGGAACAGGGAACAGGGAACAGGCAAGAGTTTTTTAATTCTTCATTTTGAATTTGTGAGTAGTTTTTATTTATAATGAGGGAAATTTCTAGACTCTCAGGCGATTATAGATTTATAATTAACGATTGTGAGTTTTTCAAAAAACATAAAAGTAATGAACGCGCAAGAGATTATTCGCTCAATTGAAGCGGAACAGATGAAATCTGATTTACCCGACATCTATGTTGGTGATACAGTCAAAGTCGGAGTTAAAATTCAGGAAGGCACTAAATTCCGTGTACAACCTTACGAAGGTGTAGTCATAGCTAGACGCAATGGCGGCATCAACGAAACTATCACAGTCCGTAAAGTTTTCCAAGGTGTGGGTGTAGAACGAGTATTTTTGCTTCATTCTCCCCTAGTTGAAAGTATTAAAGTATTGCGTCGTGGTAAAGTTAGACGTGCTAAACTGTACTACCTACGTAAACTAGTCGGCAAGGCAACCCGCATTAAACAAAGATTCGACCGCCCTTTGTGATTCTCAATGGTGAATTAATAGACAAAACCCAGTCTGCAAGCGGCATCCGCCGCTAACTTGCCAAAAGAAAAAAAATAGGTTACAATTGAAATCGAAATTGCGTTAAACTAAGAAAGTTCGGCGCAATGACTGTAAAAAGAAAAGCTTGTGCGCTCTTAGTTCAGTTGGTAGAACGCAGGTCTCCAAAACCTGATGTCGGGGGTTCAAGTCCTCCAGGGCGCGCTCAAAAAGAAAAATATTGCCCGAAGCAATAACGTCACTGCCGAAACAGCGGAAAACGTCAATTATTTCGGGTATAATTTTTTTAAAATGTAGCTTTCTTATTACGAGATTATTGAGACTGAAGCTGTAAACCTTGAAAATCACAAGGTTAGGCTATTTAAGAAACGGGGGTATAACGACTGTGGCCAAAAAAAATGAAGCAGAAATGCCAGAAACCGAAAATGGGTTTAACTTAAACAATTTTTTCCAGGGTACAAAGGAAGAACTTGAGAAAGTGATTTGGCCCAGTCGGAAACAGTTGGTAAGTGAATCAGCCGCTGTACTATTAATGGTTACACTCTCCGCATCTTTGATATATCTGGTCGATGGATTGTTCGCTTGGGCAGCAAAACAGGTGTTCTGATGACTTCTGCAACAGACGAACCACGCAACTCCGAGTTGCAGTTAGAGGAAACACTCTTAACAGCGATGAAAGAAGCACGCTGGTATGCAGTGCAAGTAGCCTCTGGCTGTGAGAAACGGGTAAAGACAAATTTAGAGCAACGTATCCAAACTTTTGATGTGGCTGACAAAATCATCCAAGTGGAAATTCCCCACACCCCAACGGTGAAAATCCGTAAGGATGGTAAACGGCTACCTTCAGAAGAAAAGGTTTTCCCTGGTTATGTGCTAGTCCGAATGGTAATGAGTGATGATACATGGCAAGTGGTAAGAAACACCTCTCATGTGATTAACTTTGTGGGTGCAGAGCAAAAGCGTGGTAGCGGTAGAGGTCGTGGTCACGTTAAGCCAGTTCCCCTAAATCCTTCGGAAGTTGAACGCATATTCAAACAAGCCTTGGAACAAGAGCCTGTAGTCAAAATTGATATGGCTTCAGGTGATAAGATAGTTGTGCTTTCTGGTCCATTTAAGGATTTTGAAGGTGAGGTGATTGAAGTTTCCCCAGAACGGAGTAAACTAAAAGCTCTACTCTCGATCTTTGGAAGAGATACACCAGTAGAATTGGAATTTAATCAGGTTAAAAAACAGAGCTAAATACAAATGGCGAAGAAAGTAGTAGCGGTCATTAAGTTGGCCCTGAATGCTGGGAAAGCCAACCCAGCACCGCCAGTTGGTCCTGCGTTGGGTCAACATGGTGTTAACATCATGATGTTCTGCAAAGAGTACAATGCCAAAACAGCAGACCAAGCTGGGATGGTTATACCTGTAGAAATTTCTGTCTATGAAGATAGAAGTTTTACGTTTGTCCTCAAAACTCCACCAGCATCAGTGTTGATTCGCAAGGCAGCGAAGATTGAAAGAGGCTCAAATGAACCCAACAAAAAGAAAGTTGGTAGCATTAGCAGAACGCAATTACGCGAAATTGCTCAAACTAAACTTCCCGACCTCAACGCCAATGATATTGATGCAGCCATGAATATTGTGGAAGGAACTGCTAAAAACATGGGCGTAACAGTCACAGATTAGGTGACAGGGAACAGGTGACAGGTGACAGTAAATAAAAAAATAACCACTGACAACTGACAACTGACTAATAACAAAATCATATCGGGGGAGAAGTACAACTTCGAGATGACCCCAGGAGAAAAAAATGGCAAAAAAAGTATCACGCCGCTTACAGGCGTTGCTGGAAAAGGTAGAAGATAAGGATTATACACCCTTAGAAGCATTAGCTCTGTTAAAAGAAACGGCAACTGCTAAGTTTCCTGAAGCTGCTGAAGCTCATATCCGTTTAGGAATTGACCCTAAATATACAGATCAACAATTGCGGACAACGGTAGCACTACCCAAGGGAACAGGACAAATTATCCGGGTAGCAGTTATCGCCAGAGGTGAAAAAGTCACAGAAGCAACTAACGCTGGTGCTGATATTGCTGGTTCTGAAGAACTCATTGAAGATATTCAGAAAGGCATGATGGACTTTGATAAGCTGATTGCTACGCCGGATGTGATGCCACAGGTAGCAAAGCTGGGTAAATTATTAGGTCCACGGGGTTTGATGCCTTCACCCAAGGGGGGAACAGTGACATTTGATGTTGCTAGTGCGATCGCTGAGTTCAAAGCTGGTAAATTAGAATATCGGGCTGATCGGACTGGGATTGTCCATGTTATGTTTGGTAAGACTGCTTTTTCACCTGAAGATTTATTGATCAACCTGAAGGCATTACAAGAGTCAATTGACCGTAACCGTCCTTCAGGTGCTAAGGGTCGTTATTGGCGGTCATTGTACATATCCTCGACAATGGGACCATCAATTGCTATTGACATTAGCGCCCTACGAGAGTTAAAACTAACTGACGCTGCATAATTTTAGATTTTAGATTTTAGATTTTAGATTTTATAGTTGCTAGATAGATAATTGAATTTTTTGTTTCGTTATCAAGCTTTAATTTCAAATCCAAAATCCGAAATCCAAAATCCAAAATTTAATAAAGCCGGAGACAGCAGGTGCTAATAGCTTAATATCCTGCCGAGGTTGTAATTTTAACTACCTAGAGTTTAAGCCGCAAAAGCGGAATAACTACGGGATTAAAAATACCACTTTGAAACCCTGGCTAAGTTAGCTGGGGTTAATTGTTTTCGGTAAGTCACCAAAGGGTAACAGGTAACAGGTGACAGGTGACAGGTGACAGGTGACAGGTGACAGGTGACAGGTGACAGGTGACAGGTGACAGGTGACAGGTGACAGGTGACAGGTGACAGGTGACAGGTGACAGGTGACAGGTGACAGGTGACAGGTGACAGGTGACAGGTGACAGGTGACAGGTGACAGGTGACAGGTGACAGGTGACAGGTGACAGGTGACAGGTGACAGGTGACAGGTGACAGGTGACAGGTGACAGGTGACAGGTGACAGGTGACAGGTGACAGGTGACAGGTGACAGGTGACAGGTGACAGGTGACAGGTGACAGGTGACAGGTGACAGGTGACAGGTGACAGGTGACAGGTGACAGGTGACAGAAAATAGAGTAAGAACTGACAACTAACAACTGACCACTGACAACTGACATTGGAGGTGAGACAAGTATGGGAAGAACGTTAGAAAACAAGAAAGAGATAGTAGCTGATCTCAAAGAAAGTTTGAGTGTATCAACTTTAGCACTGGTAATTGATTATCAGGGGTTAACTGTTGCTGAAATCACCGATTTGCGTCGGCAACTCCGTCCTAGTGGTGCTATCTGTAAGGTGACAAAAAACACCTTTATGGGTATTGCGATTAAGGATCAGGAACAATGGCAGCCAATGTCAGAATTACTGAATGGTTCTTCTGCATTTCTGCTAGTTAAAGAAGATTTATCTGCGATTAAAGCTTACCAAGCATTCCAAAAAGCCACCAAGAAAACAGAAATTCGCGGCGGTGTGATGGAAGGTCGTGTCCTGAGTGAAGCTGATGTCAAGGCTCTAGGAGACTTGCCTTCTAAGGAACAACTCATGGCTCAAATTGCTGGAGCTATCAACGGTGTGGCTACCAAGCTGGCTGTTGGTATCAACGAAGTTCCCAGTTCCTTGGCTCGCGCTTTGCAAGCTGTTGCTGAAAAAGAAAATAGCGATAGTTCTGAAAGTGCTACCGAAAGTTAGTTGTAGTCAGTAAAAATTAACTACTGACCAATGACAACTAGATAACTAAAAACTAACAAATCATACATTCTTTAGGAGTTATATCCATGTCTGCTGCAACCGAACAAATTTTAGAACAATTGAAATCTTTGACCTTATTAGAAGCTTCTGAATTGGTTAAGCAAATCGAAGAAGCTTTTGGTGTTAGTGCTGCTGCTACTGGTGGTGGCATGATGATGATGGCTGCTCCTGGTGCTGCTGCTGCTGAAGTAGTAGAAGAGAAGACCGAATTTGATGCAATTCTGGATTCTGTACCTGCTGATAAGAAGATTGCTGTCTTGAAAATCGTTCGTGAAATCACTGGTCTAGGTCTGAAAGAAGCTAAGGACTTGGTAGAAGCTGCTCCTAAAGCTGTTAAAGAAGCTGTAACTAAGGACGCTGCTGAGGATATCAAGAAGCGGATTGAAGAAGCTGGTGGTAAGGTAACAGTTAAGTAATTGTTATTAGGTGATTGGTAATGGGTAATTGGGAAGAATTTTTTACCCATTACCCATTACCCATTACCCATTACCCATTACCCATTACCCATTACCCATTACCCATTACCCATTACCCATTACTCAATTATTATTTTTTCAAAACTGGCATTAAATATTGTGTGAGTGTAAAGGCATCAACTCCTAATTCTGTTCTTGTTTGTGCTGCTAATATTCCTGCTTGGGAATGCCACCAAGCGGCAGTTGCGACTATATCTTCTATAAGAATTTCTTTATTCATAATTTGCGCTAATAGTCCCCCTAATAAACCAGTCAATACATCACCACTGCCTCCACGCGCTAAGGCTGGGGTACTTTCAGGATTTATCCAAACATTACCTTGGGGATTAGATATGGCTGTTCTTGCTCCTTTTAATAGGACTATAGCACCACTTTCTTGGGCTGCTGTTTGGATGGCTTTGATTCGGTCTGTGTGGTCAATATTCGGAAATAACCGCTTAAATTCTCCTGTATGGGGTGTGAGAACGGTGGCTGATTTTCGCTGTTTTAGGCGGGGGATAGTGCCTATTTGTGCTAAAATATTTAAGGCATCAGCATCAAGAATTAGGGGACATTCGCATTGAATTATTTCGGGAATAATAGATATATTGTCTTTGGTTAAACCGGGTCCGCAAGCGATCGCAGTAAATGAATTTAAATCTATATTTTCTGGTAATTGTACACTAGCGATCGCTCCTGTTTCTGTTTCAGGACAACCAATAATTAAGGCTTCTGGTAACTGGGAAACTAACAACATTTTTAAGGATTCTGGAACAGCAATAGATAGCATTCCCACACCAGAAGCTCGCGCACCCAAACCTGTTAAAATCGCTCCACCGGCATAACGTCGAGAACCACAAATTAATAATAAATGTCCTTGTTTGTATTTGTGAGTAATGAGGGGACGGGGTAAAGGTAAGGTGGATAATGCCGTTGTTTGTGTAATGCGTTTGATTTTGGGAATATCACCGATTACAGCCTGAATATCTGCTAGGGGAATATCAAAATCAATTAATTCGGCTTGACCAATATAAGGTAATGCTTGTTCTTGTAATAAACCTTGTTTCCATAAACCCAAGCAAAATGTATAAGTTGCCTGGATAGCTGTTCCTAAAACTTCCCCTGTATCTGTATGTAAACCTGAAGGTATATCAATACTAATAATGGGTTGATTTTTGTTATTAAAATAATTAACTGCCGCAGCGATAGAATCAGTAATTTCTCTTTCTAAACCAAAGCCAAATAAACCATCAATTAAAAAATCATAACTTGGTAATTGGGAAATTTCTTGATAACAGGGGATTTTTAAACTTTGTGTATATTGGAAATGTTGAGAAGTTAATTCTTTTAATTTAGAAAAAGGTTGATAAATCCAAACTTGATAACCGCGAAAATGCAATTCACGAGCTACTACTAAGGCATCTCCTCCATTATGACCGGGTCCGACTAAAATTCCTACACATTTTCCTGGGGAAATAATAGCCTGTAAGCGTTGGAAAATTAGTCCTCCTACTTTTTCCATTAAAGCAGCTACAGGCATTCCTGCTGTAAATATTCTGGCTTCAATTTCCCGCATTTGGCTTGCGGTAACAATAAATTTTTCTTTAGTCATTGGTCAGTTGTTAGTTGTCATTTTTCATAAAAAGTCTGAACTATGATTTGTTTGATTATTTTGATGAAGATAATTAATTTATCGGTTAAGGAAACTAATCATCTTCATCACAAAAATCATAGTTCAGACTTATTTGCCATAATAGACCCTGGCATTGCCGTAACCTGAATTTTTCAAATAGTTATTCCATTGTTCTGCTTCCAAGCGATCGCTAAATGGTCCTACAGCTATGTGCGATCCCAATGGCTGACTTCTCCTAAATACATTAATATTAATACTAACTCTTTGGCGAATTTCTGTCCCTAAAGAAATTAATCTATTAGAATTACTGGGAATAACTACATAATATGAATTTCTGTTTTCTTGTTGATAATTTTGGGTATTAGATAATTCTATATTATCAGAATCAACAATTTTTGCGCCAGGAATACCATTCAATTCCAATTCTCTTACTCGTTGTTGAGCATTAGATTGTCCATTAAAAACGCCAGATTGGATAACCTTACGTCCATTATAATTGCGAATATAGGCATTAGTTTCAATTTGCCGAACTCGCTGTAAAACTTGAGAATTATTACTGTCAACATAAACAAAATACCGATCAAATCCTTGATTATATTGACTATATTGTATACCTTGAGATTGATATAATTTGACTGATGGTAACTGCGATGATGGCTGTTGGTCAATGGATATGTCTTGGGGGTATGGAAGTGTTCCTTGGGCTAATATGGGAATATTATTAGGTATTTGAGCTTGAACCCAACTATATTCACCGAGAAACATCCAACTTCCACTTATCAGCAAAGAAAATACGGGTAAAGAGGTAAAACGACCAACTCTTAAAATAGGCATATTTGTTACCAGTTTTTGCAAAAGTTTTGAGTTTAATTCCAATATTGTAGAATAATTTGAAAGAGCATTAAAGCGGTGAGATTACTCATGAATTTATTGATTTTTAGTAGCCAATTGTTCCGTCAGGCATAATCGCTTTAAACAAATTTGCACCTGTGAGATTTGTCGTACTAATTTCTGCACCGAGTAGATTTACCTTGGTTAAATTAGCATCGGTAAAGTCCGTCATTGCTAAACAAGCATATACTAATTCTGCTTCAGTTAGATCAGCTTCGCGGAGATTAGCTCGACTAAAGTTAACTTTACTCAGTCTAGCAAAACTGAGGTTTGCTTGGTTGAGCTTGGCTTTGATTAGGATAGCTTCTGGCATGATTGCACCCTGCAAGTTAGCACCTATTAATTCTGCTTCAGTCAAATTCGCTTTTGCCAGTCTAGCATTTGTCAGATTAGCACCATTCAAATTACAGCCTTCTAGATTAGTCTCAGTTAAAGTGGTATTTTGTAAGATAGCTCCGCTCAGGTTAGCACCACTCAAATCTACACTACGCAGCGTGGCTTCACTTAAATTAGCACCACTTAGATTTACCTTAGCTAAGTTTGCACCAGTTAAATTAGCACTGCGTAAGTCAGCTTTATGGAGGTTAGCACCTAAGAGATTAGCATAATAGGCTCTTTTTTCTTCTCGCAGGTTAGCACCGCGAAGACAAGCACCTGTAAGGTTAGCACCACTCAAATCAGCACCGCGCAAATCAGCATTCATTAAGTTAGCATCTAGTAGATGTGCCAAAGTTAAATTAGCATTACGCAAATCAGCCCCCTGCAACGTTGCACCATGCAAGTCAGCATCATGTAAGTTGGCATTTTGTAACTGTGCTTGAGTTAGGTTTACACCACGAAGATTTGCACAAATTAGATTGGCATTATTGAGAATAGCTTGACTTAGATAGCTAAAAGTTAGGATAGAGTTACGCAAATTTGCCTGATTTAAATTTATACCAATTAAATCTGCATCAAATAGATTTATGTTATTTAAGTTTGCGTTGATAAATTTTGTTTCTCCATTTGCATATCGGTTCAGAAGTTCTTTGGCATCCATAATAGATATCTCTCAATTATTGTGATAAAGGTTTCCAAAATCAAAAATAGGTTTGATTCTTTGTGATTGAGTATATTTCAAGTAGGCGGTATTGTAATTTGACAGGTATTACTGCCATTGTCATCAGAATCATCTAAATCATCAGCTTGAGTGTGTACAGGTTGATAATTAGGATTAGTAGGTGGTTTAGTTCTTTCAGGTAAATAACTATTAGGCGGTTTATGTGACTTGGTATCAACTGGCATATTACCATACAAGGTACGCATGACCCTGATGATTACACCAGATGCTTGATTATTTTTATCTAGGTTCCCTAAAGAGATAACTGTACTGTTAATTTTAGATTCAAGTTCTCCGATAGTTGGACAAGAATCAAATAATTTCTGCAATAAACTATCCAGTTCTTCAGATTTTAGTTTCAACCAGTCTTCTTCATTGAAAGTAAATTTTTTATCAAGTGCGGAAAATAAAATTATTTTTGCCCTTAATGGGCTAGTATATTTCATCAAGTTTTGCCGCAAATCAAATTGATCATATTGATATTTTGTTGAAATGCTTGAAGATACAGTTGATGGATTTAATGATGTTTTTTCACTATGATAAAATATAGAAATATTGTGGTCAGATTGATTCAATATTATGCCTGTATCTTCTTCATTAACTTGATTTAATATTATTCCTGTCTGCTGATCAGAGGTTGGATATAATTTTTGTAATTCTTTGATAATGATACTGGCAATTATAGAATATTGTTTTGGTTTACTGAGACTTTTAACAGCAATAGATAAATTTGCGGTTAAGTGATTTATTGTGGGATTTAAACTAGATAATTCTTGAATTAATTCTTCTAATTTAAATCTATCTAGGGTATCTTGATCATTTTCCCACTCATTTTTACAAGCGAAGAATATTAATTTCTTAATTCGTTTTGAGTTTTCATGCTGTTCTAAGAATTTCACTATTTCATCAAAACTAGATAGGGTCATGATCGGGATATCTCCAGTACAAGTATTCAATAGCAGGAATAGTTATAAATTATAGCTGTACTAGCACACTGTTGGATAGAAAAGGATAAGCTTTTGATACTGGAGGGGGTTGGGGGTGGGGTTCTTGTACCTCATCGCATCGGGAAGTGCTGTAAGTAGTGAGACAGAATTAATTATACAATATTATTGCGTAAGTGTCGCGTGGCGTTAGCTATATGAAACGAAGTGAAATGAAGCAATAGCGTTTGTGGAGCGTCCCAGAGGGAACTAGCACTGCTGCAAGCAGTTCGCAAGGGTTGTGATTGCTTCCCTTCCCTCGCAATGACTGTAAATATTTTTGTCTAATTACTTAGATAAAAATGAAAGGGAAAAGTCTATAAAATTTCACTATTTATCATTTAACGATTTAATAAAATTCAATTTTATACTTTTATTTTTAGCCAATCAATATTTTTATTTAAATAAATTCTCGTAACCAAGTATGATTTTCAATCATGCAAGTGCTATGGCATCATGATTAATTAACTCTACCACTACCACTACCGATAAAGTACAAAAGTGCCATCCGCACTGCGACACCGCTAGTTACCTGAGATTGAATTAAGCTAAATTCGGGATCATCCATTAAATCAGAACTAATTTCTACACCCCGATTTACTGGACCTGGATGCAATACTTTAACGTTAGGTTGACAAAGTTTTAACTTGGTGCGAGTAATGCCGAATAGTTGATGATATTCTCGTAAACTAGGTAATAGATGGGCTGTCATCCGTTCTTTTTGTAAACGCAATGTCATCACAAAATCGGCATTTTCTAAAGCTGGTTCTAGTTGCCAATGGGTAAATAATCGGCTAGAGTCTGCTGGACATCCTAAGTATTCTGCAAAGAATTTAGGTAATAATGTGGGAGGTGCAGCTAAGTGAACTTCGGCACCACTAGCGATGAGACTCCAAATATTAGAACGGGCTACGCGAGAATGTAAGATATCGCCAACAATAGCAATTTTTTTACCTTGCAATGATTCAATTTTGGGTTGTGCAGGGTCAATTAAACTACAAATTGTGAATAAATCTAGTAATCCTTGGGATGGATGTTCATGTTGTCCATCACCGGCATTGAGGACGCTAACTTTTACACCTAGACGATCCATTTCTTGAGCGATTCGCTTGTGGCACTCCTGCATCCTTATGGCGGACTACCATAATATCAGTTCCCATTGCTAAATAAGTCTTGGCGGTGTCAAGAATTGTTTCACCTTTGGTCATGGAAGATGTAGCTGCGGCAAAGTTGAGAGTATCTGCACTTAGCCTTTTAGCCGCAATTTCAAAACTACTGCGGGTGCGGGTAGAGGGTTCAAAAAATAAATTTGCTACTACCTGTCCCTGTAATGTGGGGACTTTCTTTGTCCGTCGTGATAGTACCTCTTGAAAAGAAGCCGCAGTTTGTAAAACGGCGTTATATTCAGCGGTTGTGAAGTCAGCGAGTGTAAGAATGTGATGACGATTCCAGGTAGTAGTAGACATTGGGATTTTAGATTTTAGATTTTAGATTTTAGATAATTGTTTATTGGTAATGACGAAAAAAGCATAATTACCAATTACCAATTACCAACCGATTAACTTTCTAAATGGAATACCTTTAAGGCGATAGAAATCATACTGAGGAAGGTTAAAAATCCGATGGTATCTAGCATTGTTGTCACTAACGGACCACTCATTAAGGCTGGATCTAGTTTTAAATGCTTTAAACCCATTGGTAGCAAGGTTCCTAAAGTCACCGCTACCATTGTATTAGTAGCCATAACTGCCCCAGCTATTAAAGCTACCCATCTTTCTTGGGGTTTAGCCCAAATTAGGGAAAGGGCAACCATTGTCAGCCCTAAAGCTACGGCTGTTCCTAACCCAGCTAAAAGTTCTTTGCGGAGAATTTTACCAGTATCTTCGGGTGTGACTTCTCCTACACCTAAACCGCGAATAGTGACAGTCAGGGCTTGTATACCTACAGTCCCCCCTGTGTTAGAAAATATGGGCATGATCACGGCGAGAACGGGTACAGCGGCGATGACTTGTTGAAAAGGAGCGATCGCACTGGCAGCACCAATATATAATCCCATAATCCCCAATAACCAAGGCAACCGTTTCCGAATAGTAATATGTGCGGGAGATAAGGCTTCTTCATCACCACTTACCCCTGCCAATTTTTGGATATCTTCTGTAGCTTCTTCTTCTAAAATATCTACGACATCATCAATTGTAATAATACCGACTAATCTATCTTCTCTATCAACCACAGGTATAGCGATTAAATCGTATCGCTGCATAATACGAGCGACTTCTTCCTGAGAGGTTTCTGTCCTAACTTTGACAACGTGGGAGCTGGCAATATCTTTAATTAAGACATCGGGAAAGGTAAATAATAGCTGACGCAAAGAAACAACACTAACTAATTTGCGATTATCATCAGTGACATAGGCATAGTAAATTGTTTCCTTATCCTGATCTTGCAAGCGGATTTTACTGAGGGCTTCACCAACAGTTAAACCTCGTCGCAAGCGAACATATTCCGTTGTCATTACCCGCCCCGCAGTCCCTTCTGGATAGCCGAGAATTGTGGCTGTAGCTTGTCTTTGTTCGGGACTGAGTTGTTGTAATAAGCGTTTGACTACTCCTGCTGGTAGTTCATCAAATAAATATGCCCGTTCATCAGGACTCATTTCTTCAACGAGGTCTACTACCTGGGCATCGTGGAGGGAGTTAATCAAGTCTTCCTGTACTTCTGTGGGTAAATACTCAAAGACATCTATGGCTTGATCTTTGTTGAGTAATCGGAAGGCGATCGCTCTTTGTTTTTCGGGCAATTGAGTGATATACTCACCCACATCTACTGGCTGTAAACAATTCAAGTCACATTTAAGCTGATTTAAGTCAGCAATATCTAAGGACTTGCGAATTTCCTGTGTAAGCATAATAGAAATCTCCTAAAGTCTCCCCCGCGCTGGGAGACTGTCTCGCCAGCTTAGAGGAGGATACTACTGCCATCTGTTGGACTTTTGTCCATAACCTCTCGTAAAATTGAATATCAACGTGAAAACTAAAAATAGCACCGCTAATTAAAGATTTTAGCTCGGAATCCAGTTTTCCGATAGATGCTAAATGACATTCTAAGCATAACTGGTAACTGACACAAGCCGTTAATGTAAATTATGGGTGAAAATTTCCCAAAAAATAAATTATCCAATAATTGTAGAGTGCATTAGCGTTTGATTTAGGGAGTAGCAAATAAGTAAGGGTTTAGCACTGCTAAACCCCTACATCTATAATACAGATTGGGATATTTTTTTAATTGTCAGTCCCTTATTTCTTCAAAAACTTTTGTTGCATCTTGATTACAAAAATATTCACTTCGGGAATATTCATTCTAGAAGCAATTATCGCAAATACTCCAATTCCCACAAAAGCAGATATGGATAATTCTATTAGTAAATTAATTAAATCTGGTTTACCTAACACCTGTCGGGAAGCAACCAAAGTTCCAAAACTGGCTAAACCTGCAATTATACTCCCAACCGTTAACCCCAAAATTGGTACACACCATTCTTGCCAGGGTAAGCCATTAAGTTTGCGATTGAGCAAAAATAACAACATCAACATGGAACTACAATTAACTCCAACTGTAGCTAAAACTAATCCAGGCGCACCAAAAGGTTCAACTAATATTAAATCTAATACAGCATTAAGAACAATATTAAATATACTAATTTTAAAAGGTGTTTGTCCATCACCTAAAGCATAAAATACTCTAACTAAAACATCACGCCCTAGATAGACAAACATCCCAATTCCATAGGCAATTAATAGAGAAGACACTAACTGAGTTGCTTCTTGTTTAAATGCTCCCCGTTGATAAACTATCTGGACAATTGGCACAGATAAGGATACCGTTAATGCCCCTAAAGGTAGCATGGTAACGGCAGTTAATAAAAGTCCTTGCCGAATACGCAATTTTAGTTCTGGCCAATTGTCTGGGTGGGAAAGTTTGGCAAATGTCGGTAATAAAGGCAGTAAAATAATATTAGAAATAATTCCTAATGGAGTTTGGACTAAAAGATTAGCATAGTTAAAACCTGCCGCTGCACCAACAATAGGACTAGCAAAATAAAGATCAGTAGCGACATTTATTGGCATCATTCCTGATGATATTGTCGCTGGAGTCATGATTTTAATTACTTCTTGCACACCGGGGGATTTGAAATCAAATCTCAGGCGTAATGTTCCTAGTCCTAACCGCCATTGCACAATTAGCTGTACTAACCATTGGAGAATTCCCCCTGCTAAAGTTCCCCAAGCTAATACTATGCCACCGATTAAAGCATATTCGGGACGAATAATTTCTTTACCGTGTTGTAACCCTAAAATAGCAATACCGATAATAACAGTAATACTAGATAATAATGGACTAATTGATAATAACCAATATTGATTAGCTGCATTTAAAGTTCCAAACCCAATCCCAATTAAACCAGCAAATAATGCTAAGGGTGCCATGATTTGGATTTGACGGATAGCGATCGCTCTTGTAGTTGCTTCTAAGCCATGACCCACAAAATCAACAATATACTCAGCGCAGAAAATCTGAGCAAATGTCACCACTAATAACAACCCACCCACAAGAGTTGTGATTGTTTCTACTATCGGTGCAGCTTCCTCTTTTTTATGTTTAGCCAAAACACTGACAATGGCACTATGTAAAGGTCCGTTGACACCACCAAGTAAGATTAAAAGAAAACCAGGGATAATATAGGCATAACTATAAGCTGTAGCTGCTGCACCTACACCAAAAGCCGCAGCGATTATTTGCTGCCTAATTAAACCAAACACTTTACTAATTAATGTTGCTGCGGCAACAATACCAGCAATGCCAGCGAAGGAACGAGCAGGTTTTTGATCTTGTTGTGTCACGAATATTTATTAGTCCGTTGTCAGTTGTTAGTTGTCAGTTGTCAATTTTTTACCGACAACCCAAACTCTCTCTTGTAGAAACACCAGTTACAGGATTCACACCATCCGCCCTTTGACAGAGTAAGGATACTTGATAACGGTCAATAAGTGCGTCTGTAAAATCAGCACCAGTGATATCAGCATCATAAAAACGGCTACGGGTTAAAGTTGCTTCTGTGAAAATAGCGTTTCTTAGATTAGCACTATCCAAGGTAACACGATCAACCAAAGCCCCTGTTAAATTTGCAGCTTCTAAATTTGCTTTTAATAAAACGCCTTTGGTAAAAATTGCGTTAGTTAAATTTGCACCTTGGAAATTTGTTCCCCGCATTTCCGCTGCCACAAAAGTTCCCCCAACTAAATCAGTATAGGAAAAGTCACGGTTTTCCAAACTGGCATTATTGTAATTAATGGTGTTAATTTGAGCAAAAGCTGGTTGAGGATTCGTAATTACCGAGAATCCTGCCAAAATAGAAACCAATATTAAACTCAAAAATCGGCAAAAAATCTTGTTCATAAATTTTAAATTTGTAGAAGGCAAGAGGCAAGAGGCAAGAGGCAAGAGTAAATATTACCAATTACCTATTACCTATTACCTATTACCTATTTCCAATCCTTACCAATGCGAATTGTGAGGTCAGATTCCAAATCACCATTGCCAGAAACTTCGATTTGTCCTAAACCTAAAACTTGTCGCAAGTCAATTCCTGGTTGTCGGCTGCCCTTTTGGACAATAATCTGAGTTTGGCGTTGAGTATCTGGCCAGTCGGGAACTATGTAAACATTAGTAAAACCTTTCTGTTTAAGATAGGTAACTACTTTTTCCGTTAACTGGGGTTGGTTAGTAGTATTTTGCACGGCAATTCTTTGAATAGAAACCGGTCTGGTATCTGATTTAATGCCAGTTATATCTACCCCAACATAATCATTTAATAAAGTTTGTTGTCCAGTCATGTTTAACCAATAGCTATTGGCATCTTGACTGAATTTGCTAAATGTACCAGGTAACATGGACATTTGGAAATTATCCCGGTCTACATTGACGGAAAAATTCGCTAATGCCATCATTTCTTCCATTTTCAGGTTGGTATCAAAATACTTTCTCATGCTGCGAGTTAATTGGGGCAACCTGGGTAGAACAGTGGGACTGTTGAGTCGTTGCATTAAAGCATTTATTAGTGCTTGTTGTCGCTGGACTCTGGGTAAATCTCCTTTACCTTCTTCATGAAAACGGGCAAACTGTTCTGCCTGTTCACCGTTGAGATTTTGCCAACCGCTAACTAAATTCACAGCAAAGCCACTAGCCTGATCTTGATAATTCATGGCTTGAGGGACAAATACATCCACACCACCTAACTGTTCCACTAATTCCCGAAAACCGCTAGTAGAAATGCGGATATACCTATCTATGGGAGCATTACCTAAACTCCGACTAACTACTCTGGCGGCTAAAACTGGGCCACCTTTGGCGTTAGCTTCCGATACCTTCGTTAATCCCTGTTCGGGAATGGCTATCATTGTCCCTCTGGGAATTGACAGTAGGCGAATAGATTTATCACTGGGATTGAGCCGCACTAACATCATGGTGTCGCTTTTACCAGCAAAACTTTCTGGTGAACCGTCTACAGTACCAGTAACTGGTTCAATGCCCATAATTAAAATATTCATGGGTTTTGATAGTTTGTACTGAGAAAGTTTAGTCCATAAGTCCCCAGGTACTTTGATTTGGTCTTGTTTATTAGGACTGAATTCATCATCTTTCCCTTGGTCGAGATTGCTCCAGAGGGGAGTCCATAGTGCCAAACTTGATGCTAGTAATCCAGATAGAATTATCCCTAAAACAATTGTTAAGACCCACAATAACCAGCGGGGAACTGTTAAGCCTAGACGGTCATAGAGTTCGTTGGGAATAGTGCCAGGGGATTCAAGGACGTTCCGAGAAGAGTTGACTGATGATTTTGGGTTCACCGACGAAGTTGGGGCTGGTGCTGGTTGGGTTGCTACCTGATTTTCCAACATTTGAACCGGTGGCTGTTTTACCTCCGGTTCTGAGGTTGGGACTTGTTGAGGTACTACCTGATTTTCTGACCATTGAATTTGTTTAATCATAATTTTCTCCCCACTCAACCACTCCTTAAAGGTATGTTAATACAAGCTACAAATATTGCGAGTTAAAACTCGCTGTGGAAATTTTAGATTTTGTGAAATTTCCTCACAGTTTCAATCAGTGATAATTACAACATACTCAACCAGAAAAATTCATCAGTGAAGATCATCGCAAAGTGAATACGTAAACATTTACATCAGATACAGCAGGTGGCGGGGTTAGGAGGTACGAAATCTAAGTTGAAACCTATACACAAAGCCATTTTTACCTGGCGACTCCTGACCTGGTGACTCCTGACTCGGTGAATTCTGCTGTATATTGTTCTGAATTACCGATGTATACCGATATGAATAATTTATTTTTTCCTGTGATTCTGGCGGGTGGTAAAGGTGAGCGTTTTTGGCCTTTGAGCCGACTAGACCGACCTAAGCAATTTTTAAGCCTTGATGGTAGCTCAAGAAGTTTACTACAAGCAACTGCTGATAGATTATTAGTTCTGGCTGGTGGTTGGGAAAATTTGTGGGTGATTACTTCTAGTCCCATTGCTCAAGGGGTGCGAGAACAACTTCCTGATTTGCCAGAGTCGAATTTACTAATTGAGTCCCAGGGTCGAGACACTGCTGCTGCTGTTGCTTGGACAAGTTTAGAAATTAAAAAGCGTTACGGGGAAGATGCTATTATTGGCTTTTTTCCTGCTGACCACTGGATTGCTGACCCGGAGCTATTTGCCGAAACTTTAGCGGCTGCTAAGGATTTGGCGACTAAGAAAGCAGCGATTGTGACTTTGGGTATTAAACCTAATTTTCCATCAACTGCCTATGGTTATATTGAACAAGGCGAAAAAATAGGTAGTTTTAATGAGTTGCCAGCGTATCATGTAAACCGATTTACTGAAAAGCCCGACCGGGAAACGGCGGAAACTTTTTTGTCAACGGGACGGTTTAGCTGGAATAGCGGGATGTTCGTTTTTCGAGCCGGTGTTGTTTTGTCAGAATTACGCACCCATGCACCGGAAATTATGAAACCTTTGGAACAACATGGTGTTGATATTTATCCCCAGTTACCTAAGAAAAGTATAGATTATGCTTTAATGGAAAAAACCAGTCTAGCTTATGTTTTGCCAGTAGCATTTGGTTGGGATGATCTGGGTGACTGGAATGCTATTGAACGCTTGCTGAAGCAGGATGATAATCCTAATCTAGAACTTGCTACTCATGTGGGTTTGGATACTCAGGGAGCGATCGTTTATGCCTCCAATGCTGATGATGTCATTGTCACGATTGGTTTAGAGGATGTGGTGATTGTGCGCGATCGCAATGTTACTCTGGTAGTGAAGAAAGACCGCACCCAAGAAATTAAGCAGATTTTGAAAATTCTGCAAAATGATCAGCGATTTACAGGCTTGTTGTAAAATTTAAACCCCTTGGTAGATGGCTCAAAGTCTTGCTGTTTATTATAACTAGACTGTTAATAGTATTTTGTGACAGTATATATCAAATAACGGATTTGAGCCTTTTTTGGCATAAATTTCCGAAGACTCCACTTTTTTGTCAGGTGGAGTCAAAGACTCGTGAATTCATACTTGGGGTTTGCTGAAAAAGTTGTCTGTGAGGGCAGGGAACTCTTACAGCGATTTCCAATCTTATGATGTACATCTTAGCCCCCTCATCGCACCCCCCTAAATCCCCCCGCCGCGGGGGGAAGAAAAGGATAAGCTTTTGATACTGGAGGGGGTTGGGGGTGGGGTTCTTGTTCCGGGTTTGATGACAATTTGCTGTAAGTAGTGGGACAGAATTAATTACAAAATGTCATTGCGTAAGCGTGGCGTGGCGTTAGCCATATGGAACGAAGTAAAATGAAGCAATTCCAAGGGTTGTGATTGCTTCGCTTCGCTCGCAATGACTGTAAATATTTTTGTCCAATTACTTAACTGGAGACTGGGAACGAGATTTTATTGAGATTTTATTGATAAACAAAAACTGGAACTCTTTTATAAGCAGGTATCCCACTTTTGGGGTCAATATCTGCTTTAAATAAAACGTTAGCTTCAGGATAAAACATAAAAGCTACCCCTTCACGAATTGCACCACAAATAATTTCAATATTTTCTAATTCCCCTGCATTTCCTTTAACTGTAACTTGTTGATGTTCCTGAAATCCTGCTTTTTGTACATCCAGACTATTCATTAAAATACAATAACGATGGGGCATTTTGCGATATTTATCTTCACTGCGATAAACTACCGTGTTATGTTGTCCATAGCTGCGTCCTGTTCCCAATATGACTACAATTCCTGGCTGATTTTCCTCAACCCCAAAAGTTGATTTATGCGGTAAAGTTAATTGTGGTAAAGGGGTAACAAACATCTGCGCTTTACCATTAAAAGTGGGAAATTTAGGTTCATCAAAAATCCGCCCGGCAATGGTAAATTCTGCCTGAGTTTGATCAATTTCACCTATTTTTTCATAGCCAGGAATGGTTTTAGCAATTAATTCTCTAACATAAATAGTATCTTGTAATTTACGCCAATTAATCGGATTTTCATCATGTAGACGATGGGCAATTTCTGTAATTAGTTCTACTTCAGAAATTAAATCAGAATTACCTGGGCGTAAATGACTTTTACCTGCATCATTTAACCTCACAAAATTATTACCTGATTCTGTTGTAGTCCTATGGGGATTTTCAAACCGATTGAAAACAGGTAATATTAAAGTTTGCTGTTTTCCTAATCCATGAAAATGTCCTAGATTCGGTTTTGTCGCTACATAAAAAATGGTTTCTATTTGTAATAAAGCCTGTTTTGCTTGTTGTAAGTCTGGGTTAGCTGCATACAAATTCCCCCCCAAACAAAAGAGTGTATTGATCTTTCCTAATTCTGCTGCTGCTATTAAATCACGGGTATGATAACCAGGAGTTTCATTGAGGGGTTTTCCTAACAGCTTAGATAGTGCTTGTTTGATTTCTTCTCGCAAATTGATGGTTACACCCATTGAACCAAATCCTTGCACGTTAGAATGTCCTCGAATGGGCATTGTTCCCGCGCCAATTTTACCGGCGTTACCTGTAATTAAAGCCGTATTTGCTATACTAAAAACATTTTCTACGCCGTTGGCTTGTTGAGTTATGCCCATAGCCCAAGCAAATACTACACTTTCTGATTTACCAATGATATAAGCTGTGGCTGTAATTTCTTCTTGGGATAATCCGCAGGTTTTAGTGATATGATCCCAGGATATATTTTCTGCATAATCTAAAATTTGTTGCCAGTTTTGGGTGTAGGATTGGAGATATTCTATTTTGATTAAATTTTGGGCAATGAGGGATTTTTGCAACCCGACAAATAATGCGACATCACTACCAGGAATGGGTTGTAAATATAAAGAAGAGATATCTGAACCACCTGTGAGTAATGATTTGATGGGAAATGCTGGCGAGGCAAATTTGACTAAACCGATTTCTATTTGGGGGTTAATAATAATTACTTTACCGCCTCTTGCTCGCAATTTGATCAATTCGTTCATTAAGCGGGGATGATTTGCAGGTGCGTTAGAACCAATTAAAACTAGACAATCACTATGTTGTAAGCCTTCTAAACTTACCATTGATGTGCCTGAACCGAAAACTTTTTTTAAGCCGATGGTTGAGGGGACGTGACATAAATCTGAACAATCTGCTAGATTATTACTACCAAGCGATCGCATTAACAATTGTAATAAATATGCAGCTTCATTGGAAGAACGTCCAGAACTATAACTAGCAATTTTTTCTGCTGGTTGTTGAAAGGCTGTTGTGGCGATTTGATAAACTTCTTCCCAGCTAATGCGTTGATAATGAGATGAACCTGATTTGAGGATGAGAGGATAAGTCAGTCTACCTAAATCATCGCATTCTTGAGAGGTCAGTTGTTGTAATTCATTAATATGATATTTTTGAAAAAAATCTGATTTAATTCCTGGTTGCAATTCCGCAGCAATGGCTTCTACACTTTTAGCACAACGTTGTAAGTATTCTCCTGCTTCATTAACAAACCCTCCTTTTTGTCCACCTGTACCCCAAGCACAGGATAAACAGGCACTTTTATGATTGAGAGTTTGCCATAATTGTAATCCTTGGGGTGAGAGAGTTTTTTCTAGCCAATATTGGATTACAGGTAAACCGCCACCGGATTGGGAATTAGATTTGTTTTCGGGTAAATTATTCATAAATAGGAGTTTCCTATCTTATTTTTTTACAGACCGATTTTTTAATATTTAGCTTATACCAATTTTTATAAAGCTGCACAGAAACATGAAATCCATTAATTAATTCATCCCTCTTTATCTGCGTTTATCTGCGTTTATCTGCGTTCAATTGACAATATTCTCTATAGTAAATTCCGTGCTATGAAGTTGATTATATGCTTTAATGACTTCTTCGGGACTAAGAGGGTGTTTGAAAAGTTATGGTTGATGTATCAAATATTTTTTACCCCTCCCTTTACAAGGGGAAAGGGGGTAGCAACGTGATGAAAATTACGGAATACTACTTTTAAAACATCCTCTTGCCTCTTGCCTCTTGCCTTGCCATAACGACGATTTTCAATGCTAACCTACTTAATATCCCCGACTTCTTTTTTGATTGTGTTAATCAATAGACATCTCCGGTAAAGATTGTAGAGACGTTCCATGGAACGTCTCTACAGGGGTTTCATGTCACGCATATTTAATTTTCGGAGATGTCCAATGATAAATTCCTGCAAGAAGTCGGGGATCTGGGTCAATTAGCAATTACCTATTCAGCCGTTTTATTAGCTGCACGATTAGCACGAGCTTCGGCGGAGTTCATGACTTCTGCAAAGTTTTCTACGACTTCACCGGGGAAGTTTTCTAGGATTCTGGTAGAAATAGCAACTCGACCTTTACCTTCATCTAAATCAATAATTACAGCCTTAATTGGTTGACCAATTTGAAAGACTTTTTCTAAAGAGTCAATGAATTTTTGGCTCACTTGTTTGATGTGTAGTAAGGCGCTGACACCGTTAAAATCTACGAATACACCAAAAGGTTTGATGCCAGTAATTTTTCCTTCGATTAATTGACCGATTTCTAATAAACTGAAGTTGCTAGAACGAGCGGCTAAACGTTGAGAGAGAACGAGTTTATTGGTTTCCCGATTGATTTCTAAAAAGCCTACGGTGAGAGTTTGACCTTTGAGTGCTTCTAGGTTATCACGTTCGGCGATGTGCGATCGCGGAATAAAACCCCGGACACCTAGAAGATCAACAGTGACACCACCTTTATTGACACCTGTTACCCGTACTTGCACACTTTGGGAATTCTCCTGCATTTCTAACAGTTTTTCCCAAATTTGTTTCACTTCCAATTGCTTGCGGGAAATGGTAACTTGACCTTCAGCATCCTGATCCCGAATAATCAAAAACTCTAGTTCCTCATTCATCGGTAATACTTCCGACAAATCAGCTACTGCTCTCAAGGAAGCCTCTTCTTGGGGAAGAAACGCGGAGGATTTCCCACCAATATCAACATAAGCGCCGTCGTGGTCAACTTGGAAAACTTTACCACGAACAACTTGTCCTTTTTGAAATTGGTAATCGTGTTTTTCCAAGGCTTTGGCAAAATCATCCATTGAAAAAGACGAGTTGGCTGTTTGAGAAAGTTTAGATTCGGAATTCATGACGTTTGAAGATAAATTGTTATTTGTTTAGTTGTCAGTGGTCAGTGGTCAGTGGTTGGGCTAGTACAGATTGGCGGAAATAAACCAACTATTCTAAATCGTTAAAAAGCCTATAATGTCTTAGTTTTGACTTTTAACTGGTTACTGAGCTTGTCGAAGTATTGACTTTTGAGTTCCGCCCTGTGGTACTAGTAGCTCGTCAAATTTATTTTGACGGGTAATGATCGGAAAAAACTTCTGTTCTTCCCTCCCCTACCTCCCCCACCTCCCCTACCTCCCCTACCTCCCCTACCTCCCCCACCTCCCCTACCTCCCCCACCTCCCCTACCCCCTACTTGCCTTCACCCATCATTTTCGGGTTGACAGACTACTAGTTGTCCAAAAAGTTGTTGGACTTGCTCCCAAGCATCCGCCGCAGCTTTAGAATTATAACTGGCACGACGGTCACAAAAAAATCCATGCCCAGATCCATCGTAACGAAACAGACGATGAGAAATGTGATATTTTGCAAGTTCGGCGGCAATCTCGTCTACCTCTTCTGGAGGAATACTCGCATCTTCCTCACCAAAAAAGGTGTAGATAGTGCCTTTAATTGCTGATGTCCGGGTAATACTGGGATTTCCACCTCCGGGAGTACGAGTAGTGATCCCCGCACCGTAAAAGGAAGCAGTGGCTTTAATATCAGAGAGTGTAGCAGCTAAATAGGCGACGTGACCACCAAAACAAAAGCCAATACAACCAAATTCATCTGGGTTAACATTGGGTAAAGTTTTTAAGTAGTTAATGGCTGCTTGAATATCGCTTAAAAGTTCTGATGCTGTGGTTTGTGACCAAGCGTATTTTTTGCCTATTTCCACAGCTTCCGGCGTGTAACCAGTTTCAAATCCAGGGGCTTGACGTTGAAACAGTGCTGGAGCGATCGCCACATATCCTAGTTTAGCAATCCGTTCGGTAACATCCCGAATATGGGCGTTAACCCCAAAAATCTCCTGGAGAACGACAATTCCCGGATAAGAACCTGGTGCAGTTGGTTGAGCTAAATAGGCGGCTATTTGCAAATTGTCTTGAGGAATTTGAATTGTTGTAGTCTGTATTGCTGACTCTGTCATAATATAAGTTGTGATTAGGGAAATAGGTAAGAGGTACGAAGCACAAGTTAATAATAGTTATATCTATCAGCAATTAGTAACCACTAATGGCGTTGTGAATTACGATTCATTTACTGCTGATCGGACTTACATTCATTTTGACCCTTACCTTCTGATTTGGTGTATTCTTCTGTGATAATATTTTCCATAGCAAACTAACCCATTAATCATATATTTAACAGGTAAATTATGGCTATTTGTATAAGTCTTATGGAGCAGAATTGGTAATGATTCAATTCCGTATTCAGCCAGATAGTGAAATTCCTGCATCTAATCAACTGTTTAATCAGATCAGATTTGCGATCGCCTCTGGGCAATATTCACCTGCATATAAACTACCCAGTACCAGGGCTTTAGCCATGCAAACTGGATTACATCGCAACACCATTAGTAAAGTTTACCGCCAATTGGAGGAAGAAGGATTTGTCGAAAGTTTAGCAGGTTCAGGCATCTATGTCCGCCCTCAAGGTCATGAAGGCGGAAGCAGATCCCAGTCTCCCATGCTCAAACAAAATCCTCAAGCCTATAAGGTGGTGCAACAAGCCCTAGATGAGTTACTGGGTCAAGGTTGTTCTCTGAATCAATCACGAGAACTATTTTTAGCAGAAGTTGACTGGCGCTTGCGTTGTAGTGCCAGAGTATTAGTGGTGACACCATCTCAAGATATTGGGGCTGGGGAATTAATGGTTGATGAGTTAGAAGAATCCCTGCAAATCCCCCTCCAGCTAGTCGCAATGGAACAACTGATTGGAGTATTAGACCAAACCACTTCAGCCACATTAGTCACCAGTCGTTATTTTATCGGAGAAGTGGAAGCGATCGCTGCACCCAAAGCAGTTCGCGTGATTCCCCTAGATATTCACGACTATGGCAAAGAAATGACTGTCGTGAAAAGCCTACCCAAATCCAGTTGTATTGGTATAGTTAGCCTCAGTCCTGGTATTCTCAGAGCCACAGAAGTCATTCTCCACGGTTTACGAGGAGACGAAATATTAGTCATGACTGCTCAACCAAAGGATGCTTATAAACTACACGCGATCGTTAAACGCTCAGAAATAATATTTTGTACAGATCAAGTCAGCTATGCCACAACCCAAGCAGCTATACAAACAGTCCTAGAAGACCTCATCCGTCCACCCAAACTGATTCGCTGTGAAAACTACATCGGTACACAGTCCATCAACTTACTAAAACGGGAATTAGGACTAATTTAAGTTGTCAGTTGTCCCGAAAATAACCCTAATGAACAAATAATTTGCGCTTCCTGTTGTCCGTCTTCAGGATGAATCACACACAAAGAATTATTATCACGTAAAGAAATAATCATTGTGGCTAATTGTTCATCACTAATCCCACTTTTCAACTGCCGATTAAGTTTAACAATCGTCGTTTCTTTTAATGGATAAAGATAGATTTCTTCAACCGCCTTTTTCAAAGTTTGCCAATCTTCACCTAATGAAAATAACGATGAAAATAATGGGGTTTCTGTCTTCTTAATATAAGCATCTAATCTATAATATGTTCGATATCTTGCGCCTTTAGAGCTTCCTAATTGTCCTCTAGTTGTTTTATGCTGTTCCAATACCAAATCAGCCCCTTGCGAGACAATTTCATGATGTTTGGGATGCTTTTCTAAAGGGGGTGTATTCCGGTTACATCTAGCCATTCTCAAAATTCGCATTTGCGATTGAGTTACACTTTCTCCTTCCCTATTTATCCAAGCTAAAGCATCTGTACCATCAGCAGTGCGAAGATACATTAATACACCTTCAGGATCTAAATTTGTTCCTTGATATTCGCGGGTAGAATAGATAACATTAGGCAGATTTTTAATAATCTTCTCTAAATCAGGATCAGCATCTATGGCATTTTTCCAAATTTGAAAAGCTTCCGATGTTAGGTCAACCTCTCCATCTTCTGCTTCATCTAAAATACCAGACTTTTCATGATAAAGATCAACAATTTCTTGATAGGAAAGGGTATCTTCAAAAAATGTTTCATCTGTTCCCACCACATTAGCATTTTCTTGTAATCTTTCCCCTAATCTTCCGCGTAGATTGATTAATTCCTCGACTCCTTCCGCAGGTAAAAAGGAATAGCAGAGAATTTCTGAGGCTTTTTGGCCAATTCTATCTACTCTTCCCGTTCTTTGAATTAAACGAATAATTGCCCAAGGTAAATCATAATTAATAATAATCCGACAATCTTGTAAATTTTGACCCTCACTTAAAACATCGGTAGCAATTAAAATTCTAATTTGTTGTTCTATGGCAATATTTTGTTTATTACTTTCTGGACTAAAACGATATGCTAATATTGTCGGATCATTTATTTTTCCTGTGACTAAAGTAGCTTGAGGAATATTCTCTTTTTCCAAAGACTCTTGTAAATAACGCGCTGTATCTGCAAATTGAGTAAAAATCAATATTTTCTCATTTGGATGAGTTTGTGTGACTAATTTTTGCAAAGTTTGAAATTTTTGATCTTGTTGATAATTCCATTCTCCACAGTTATTTAATAATTTCAATAATGATAAAGCATCTTCCCGTAAATGTTTTTTTAATTCAGCATTAAATAATCGAGAATTTAACCATTTAAACCGTTTTTGATATTTGCTTTGATAAAGTTCATAAATAGCTTTTGCTTGACGTTTATATTCTGTATCTTTACTGGTTAAACTTGCAAAACTAATTTCATCACCTTCATCATTTTCATCATCAGCTATTTCAAAATCTAAAGCTGTAGAATTAACCGTATCAGCATCTTCATCATTATTACAAGTATCTAAAAATTCTGCATCCTGTGTACCAATAGGAATATCTAACTTATTTTCTAACGCATAAAGATAAACATAATTCCGTAAAACATGACGTTCTAAAGACTCTAAAAAAGCAGTTCCACTACTTTCTAATCTTTTAAATAAATTCGTGCGACAAAAACCCATTAACCGTCTTCCTGCGCGAGATAAACCATTTAAAATTTGTTGTTCTGTTGCTGTGGGAGGTTGTTTATATTTATCTAAAGTGTAATTTCCCAAACCGTAACGGGGTAAAGATAGAGAATTAATAATTTCGACAACTTCACTAGCATATAATTTTCCATAATTATCATCATTATTAATCGTAAATTTCGCAGTTTTAGGAATCCGCACGGGAAAATAAGAACGAGTACCATCAGTAAATTGTAAATATTTACGTCCATTTAAAGGATCTGTATCAGCATAATTATTTTTAATAAAACTGCGAGTTCTCCTAATCATATAACGATTCATTAATTGTTGCCAATCTTCAAAATATTCGCTTTTTTCAAATGCTGCTAAAGTTCTCATATCGGTTTGGGGATGTTTGCGTTTAAACTCCATTTCATTCCCCAATTCCCTGATTAAATGTTCGGGTTTGATTCCTAAATCTTTGGATTCAGGAACGAATAACCGTAACTGTGCAGATAAGTCAAAATAGCTTTTATTATAAGGAGTTGCAGTCAGTAAAATACACCGACTTTCGCTTTGTTCTATATATTCTTTAATAGCTGCGTAACGTTGTCCATCTCGATTTCTTAAATTATGACTTTCATCTATTAAGACTAAGCGAAAACGCGCGGGAATTGTGGGTAATATTTTACTAACTTGACTAATAGAAATTACTGCACCTCTTAAACCATATTCTTCTCGATATTTTTCCCACATAGAAACGAGATTTTTAGGACAAATAATCAGGGTACTAATTCCCAGTTCTTCTTCAATAATTTTCGCTATAGCTGTTCCCACTAAAGTCTTTCCTAATCCTACCACATCCCCAATCATCACCCCACCGCGACGGTTCACATAATGCGCGGCTATTTTCACTGCTGCTGCTTGAAAAGGAAATAATTGAAAGTCTGAAGGTATTTGATATTGACTTAAACCATCTCGCGCTTCTTGAGAGAGATGATAAGCCATTTTTAGATACACATAATAAGGATCAATTAACTTGTCTGTAGCCCAACTTTCATCTATAATTTCTGCTAATTGTTCAGAAATATCTAAACAAAAATTATCTTCCCAACGTTCATTAAACCAAGTTTGTAATTTATGGGTAGCATCATGATCTAAAATATCTACATTCAATTCTCCCTGTGCTGATAATCCTGAAAAGGTTAAATTACTACTCCCTAAAAAACCGATTGCAGGTAAATTAGCATGATTTTGCGGAACTAAATATAATTTCGCGTGGAGGGGATGACGTAAATAGAGTTTCACAACTACTTTTTTAGCTTTTAATTGTGATTTAAGTCTTTTTAAACCCAATTCATCAGCATTATTAGGTTTTCCAATCATTAATTGTTGGCGAAATTCCTGAACTATGCGTTTTTGCAATTGAAAAGATTTATTTCTATCTATGGGTTTTTGGGATATTCCTAAACCTAATAGTTCCTGAAGTTCATCTTTGGGAAGTTTTTGCATTCCAATTAATAACCGACAACTATTATTTTCTCCGCCGGTAAATTGTTCAATTTCCTCCTGTATTAATTTCCATCCTCGCAAGTTAAAATAACCGACACAAAAATCAGCCCTATTTGCAGATTGGAGGCTTTTTTTAAGTATAGGTAATAGTTGATCATTAATATTATCAAAAATCCGAGGCATAGTTTTTATTAATTACCAAATTCTTTTTGAAAAATGTCCTCAAAATACAATCTGAGACTACGAGACATAAATTACCTCTGTTTCCACCACATTTCTAATTTGAGGCTTTAACATCTTCTTGCTAACTACATCTACCGAACATCCTAAACTATCCTCCAGAAAAAATTTTAAATCCATATAGCAGTCAAATGTTACTTTTCCCTCAAACTCCACTAATAAATCAACATCACTTTTAGCCGTCGCTTCATCTCTTGCTACCGAACCAAATAAACCGAGAGATTTTACACCATAACCTCGAATCTCTACCGCATGATCTTTTAAAAAAGTGATCAGTTTTTCTCGTTTCATTTTTTAACTCCTTAAAGATTTTTTATTTCTTTCAACTTAGATAATATCCCTTTTTTCACTTTTGTTTTTATCTATAAATTCCTTAATTAATTGATAAACTTATTCAGGTTTATCTTCTGGTATTTTGTCAATTTCTGCATAAATCAATTGTTTAACAGTCATGGTTTTTACTCCTGTTGCTGATTTGAATATTATAACATAATACATAATATCAGATTCCCAACTTCTATCATTAATTTATCATCTATTAACACAATTAAAACAGAAGTCGGGAATATTAGATATTAATCTTCAACTTTTTCCAACCAAATTTGTAAATCATTCACAGTTTTAAAGTCTAATAAATCTTCACTTAAATCTTCTAAAACAGGTAAAGATAAATTAGAAATAGAACCACGTATTTTTGGGGATATTTTACCAAATCGTTTACTCAAAAGTCTCATAACTAAATTAAAAGTTGCTTCTTCTAGTCCTTCTTTTCTTCCTGCTTTTAATCCTTGTTCTAATCCTTGTTCTAGTCCTTCTTCTCTTCCTTCTTCTTTAATTTCTTGATAAACTCGTGTTTGTTTGAGTGTGATTCCTAACATAGATTCTACCTCTTGACGGTTGAGATTTTCAAACTTGTACATCATGATAGTTGTGATCATTTCTATTATGACGCTATTTGATGATGATGGTATTTCTTCCTTAGTTTTTGTTAATAAATACCTGGCTACTTCTGGTGCTTGACTTTCTTCTAAGGTAGTTAATATCATCACTCCTACCCATGTTGGTAATTGATGAATATCCCCCAATTCATCTAAGTATACTCTATGTACTTGATCACTGTTCAAAAATGCCCGCAGTGGATAAATATTGCTTTGTTCGATATTACGAGATGGATAAATTATTACTGCTTCCCAATCACTAAATCTAGCCCGATTACGATAGAAATATAAGGAAGATTCAGCTACTACTCTTTCATACAATATTTCATCTTTTTGAAATTGCACCTCACAGAAATATACAATTCCTGGATTTTCATTTTCTGGTGGTAAAAATACTCCGTCAATTTCAAATTTTGGTTCTTTAATTGCTACAGAATCAAATCTATAACTATCGGCATTTTCTGGAGGATTTTCCAACAGTTGAAATAATAAAGATGGATATTGTTGAAATAGTTTGTAAAAGATTGTGTCTCGACGCATAACATAAATATTTTCTAGGATGTAGTTACTATTTTATTCTAACAGGATTTATGCAATCTGATGCACCATACAATTTATGATTTATTGACACAATTAAAACAGAAGTCGGGGATCTTGATCAATGTTTACTATAATATAGTAAAATAGTTGTAGTAATTACAGGTGAGTGAATATGATAGCCCAAGAAATAATGGCCAAAATTGACGAAAATGGTAACATCTCTTTAGAAACTCCTTTAATGGTTAATAAACCAAGTCGGGTTAAATTAATTGTTTTGTTTATTGAAGATGAATTAGATGAAGATAATGAATCAAAAGAAGCTGTTTTAGAAAGTTTGAAAACCTCATTACAAGAAGCTAAAGCAGGTAAAGTTCATCCAATTTCAGAACTTTGGGAAGGTATTGATGTTGAGTGAAACACCATTTGTTATCGTTAATTTTACCGATAATTTTAAACAAAAAATACGCAGTTTGTCAAAAAAATATCGCCACATTCGTAATGATATTCAACCAATAATTGAAGAATTACAAAGTGGTAATTTCTTAGGTGATCAAATTTCAGGAACAGGGTATACAGTTTTGAAGGTAAGAGTTCGCAACAGTGACATTCAAAAAGGGAAAAGTAGTGGTTATCGAATTATTTATCAAATTGAATCACCTACAAATGTCCTTTTACTGTTAATTTATTCTAAACTGGAACAAACAGATGTAACAATGGATGAAATTAAGTCAGTTATAGAACTGTTTCAAGCATGATCTTAGTTTTAATCCTCATCCGTTTTTATTATATATTGTAGGGGTTTAGCACATTGCTAAACCCCTACGTTAACGTTATTAACCAACCATCAAACCATATCCCGATAAGCATTTAAAGCTGCATCTTTCACGGTTTCTGCAACAATGGGAAAGGTACTCAATATATGACTAAATTCTGTTTCTGTTAATCCATATAAATGGGCAATTATTCCATCTAATTCCGCGCGGATTTTCCCCCTTTCTCTCTCGTCTGTAATTCCGTTTTTATGACTTCCTAAACCTACTTCTTTCGCTAATTCATCATATTCTGGTGTTGTACAGATGAGTTTGGCTGCACGTTCTACTATTTCTTGAAAAAATGGGTCTTTTTCTGTTAATCTGGGAATAGTTAAGCTATACATAAAGTGCATATCTAAATGAGATGTAATTCTTTTACGAATTTCATAATCTACAACAAAAGAATTAAAAACTCCTGTTAAGAATAAAGTAACATTGTAAGGTAATAAATTTTTGATACTCTGGGCTGTATCAGCACAAAATCTATTTTTATGTAATACACAAGCAATTAAACTACGCTCATTTGTACTGCTTGCAATTCTTCTATGAACTAAACGATAATCTTGATAGGAAAGTTTTTGCTTATTGTCTTCATTTTTACCTAAAAGTTTTTTTCTTCCTTCACTTAACTCAATCCAATATTTAGGTTCTGCAAAATTATAATTGAATTGATGAAACATATTTCCTTGAATCAGAGGTACTAATCCTTCCTGATATTCTTTATGAAATAAATAACTATCATTTGTCATGTGCAGTTCTTGTGTTAGTTTAACATTCCATTTATCCTGGATTTCCTCCCCCAACAAAGGAAACTGACTCATTTTTTCAGCTATGAAAATATCTAAATCAGATTTAAACTCCATAACCGAAATAGAATCAGGAGATAACTGTTTAATTAAATCCACAGAAATATGAAGACAATCATCATCAGGAAAACTATTCAACTCTCCCACATCATGACGCATAAACCTAGCAGGAAAAGATAAAGTTTGATTACCATTTTCAAAAGTCAAAACCACAAACTTAAAACTTTTATGCACTCCTTCAAAAATAGCCTTTTTATTTTCAAAACAGAATAAACCAGTGATATTAGTTTGTGAAAACAACATTTCTCGGAGTTGCTTAGTTCCCAAATCTGTATAAATCCCGCTAGGAATCACTAAACCACATTCACCATGTGGAGAAAGTAAATTAACACATTGTTCCACAAACAACTTATATAAATTAATATCAGTTCCCTGTTTCTTCCCATTAACCACAGAAATCTGATTAAGATATTGTTCAGCACTTCTAAAATATAAACTCACATGAGGATATTGACTTTGATATTTTAACCAAGCAGTAGCAACTTCAGGATTTTCTAATAACTGCTTTTGTTCCTTCTCAAAAGTCTTAATGTCCATCTTATTCTTAGTCACTAAATCACTATATTCCGCAAAAAACTCCTTAGCTTGCGGTTTAAAAATCTCCCAAGGAGGATTACCTAAAATAATATCAAAACCACCCCTAGCAATAATTTGATCAAAATGATAACCCCAATGAAAAGGTTTTAATGCTTTCATATCAGCCATATTTAAAACCCGTTTACTAGCTTTCCCCTTTAACTGCACCTCCTCATATTTAATCTTTAAATTCCCAAACTCATCTAACAACAATTGATTTAACTTAACCAAAGATTCCCGGTTAACATCATTAATATGATGTCTCAAAAATTGTAAACGATCTTCTTGTTCCGTATCTTCAACCTTCCCCACAATAAAAGCGTGTTCCTTATACATCTTAATACTTTCATTTTTCTCATTTAAAATAGTTTGATAATCCTGGGCTTTTAATTGTTGTAAAATATCAGGGTTTCCCACAATATCAAAACGTTTATCATCAACCCGAATCAACCCAATTAAAGAATTACCTGCCATAATGTTAAAATCAACATTAGGTAAAGGTTCTAAATCATCAACAGTTTTCGCAGAAGCAACTAAACTTAAAAATAACCGTAACTTGGCAATTTCCACCGCTTCCTCCATGATATCCACACCATAGAGATTGTCAGTAATTACCCGCTTTTTGATATAATAATCCAAAGAAGGATGATCTTGTTTAATCTTACTTAATCTAGCTTGATTTGACTCATTTCCCGAAACTTGAATAAAGTCAAAAATGGCAGTATAAATCTTAATTAAATGTTGTAAAGCAGCTACCAAAAAAGCCCCACTACCACAAGCAGGATCTAAAATTGAAAGCTGAGGTAAAATCTCATCTAATAATTGCTGACACAATTGATTATTTTCTCGTTTTTCTCGTTCCCAGTCTCCAGACTGGGAATGCCCTCTTAGAGGTTCTACCTCCTCTATTTTCGAGGCAGAGCCTCTGGGTTCACATTCCCACGCAGAGCATGGGAACGAGGGTACATTACCAATCTTCTCACTAATAAACTTATTAATAGTCCGTTCACAAAGATAATTAGTAATTTCCGGTTTAGTATAATAAGCACCAAACTCCTTTTGGTTAATATACTTCTCAAAAATATACCCTAAAACATCAGGATTAATTTCATCATCCTTACCACTGGGAGTATCATCTAAATGCCAAGTATAACCAGAAAATAACTTAAATATATCCTCAAAACCACCATCACTAATTCTAATTTTTCCGCGATATTTCTCTTCAATAATATGGGGTAAAAATAAACCACCATTAATATATTTAATTCTACCAATTAAAGCCGCAGTTCCATCTTTACGGAACTTTTCAGCTTTACCAAAACCATCAAAAAACAAAGTCTGTAAAAACTCTTGATAATATAAATCTTCACCTTTGGTTTGACTAACCTTCAACTTATCTTGTAAATAATCAGGATTTCCATGATCTAAAAACCCCTTTTTCTGGAGAAAATAAATAAACATCAACCGATTCAAAATCACCGAAGCATACCAATTAGCATCTTTGATATTATCTATACCTTTAATAAAGGTAACAAATTTCCGATGTTCCAACTGGAAATCATCAAAAAACTTTTTAGTAATCTTTTCAATATCAAAAGCCTTTTGAGTGCGTTGAGTAACATCAGTTAAAGTTAAATTTTCTTCCTCAGCAAAATCAATAAATAAAGATTCTAACTTTTGAGTTAATAACTCTCCAGATTGAGTAATATTAAAAGTAGTTTCCTTGGCTTTAGTTTTATTTGCAGATTCTCTTTTTACCCATTGCCAAACCTGCTTTTCTTGCTTTTTATCAGTATAAATAATTAAATGTTCTTGACTATAACTTGTAACTTCCGTATCAATCTTTTTTCTAACTTTAGAATTGGGTAAAATGCCATTATCAGACACACAATGATAAACCATCATTCCGCGTTTTTGGGCAGCAGCTTCTATAGTATAATTTTCCTCATCTACAGTTAAATAAAGAGGAGAACCATCTGCATAATCCCAACCCAACTCTTCAATAAATAAAGATGTAAAATCAGATGATTGGAGATATGTTTTAACTTGATTGCGATTGAACTTCATAAAATGCACTCCTGGTATATGTAAAACAGTCGGTTTTAACCGACTTTAGCTATGAGACAGGGAATTTATTCCCTGGATTTCTGGATTTCTATTAACCTAAATAATCAATATCTAACAATTGTTCAAGAGTATAAGGACATTCTGCGGGAAAATCAACTTTAAACTTAGTTTTTATCTGCACATATTTCAAAGCCCGATTATAAATATTATCCATCTCATTAGCTAGATAATTACGTAAATTCGTTGTTAATCTATCCTCAAGTTGATAACGGAAACCTAAAATTTCCGACTGCCAATGATAATAATTTCTTTCAGATTCCTCTGTCCAAAATTGTAGTAATAAAAGATGTCTAATCACTTGTTCTAATAGACTTTTAACTGCATTTTTCTTTTCACTTCCCAAGTCTTCCAACTCCTCAATTAAATTCTCTAAATCCACCTCATCAAAACGACCTTGTTTCAATAAATCAATAGTTGCTAATAACCATAAATAATCATCTGTTTCATAGAGTTGCTGTAAATTAGTCAAAACATTCATATTTTTACCTCCTAACTTCTTTAATTGTTTCTTTAACTCAATTAGGTAAATAATCAATATCTAACAATTGTTCCAGCGAATAAGGACATTCTGCGGGAAAATTAACTTTAAATTTAGTTTTGATCTGCACATATTTCAAAGCATCAGCATAAAGATTTAGCATTTCTTTAGCTAAATGATTACGCAAATTACCAGTTAAACGTCGTTTAAGTTGGTTTCTAAAACTGACGATTTCAGCTTGCCAATGATAACGATTTGTTTCATTTTCTTCTATCCAATATTGCAATAATAATAAATGTCTAATAACTTGTTCTAAAAGACTTTCAACCGCATTTTTCTTTTCACTTCCCAAATCTTCCAACTCCTCAATTAAATTCTCTAAATCCACCTCATTAAAACGACCTTGTTTCAATAAATTAATAGTTTCTAATAACCATAAATAATCATCTGTTTCATAGAGTTGCTGTAAATTAGTCAAAACATTCATATTTTTACCTCCTAATTTATTTATTTAATTATTTCTCTAACTCAGTTACAGCGATTTCCAATCATATAAGGTACATCTTAGCCCCCTCATCGCACCTCCCTCAATCCCCCCGCAGCGGGGGGAAGAAAAGGATAAGCTTTTGATACTGGAGGGGGTTGGGGGTGGAGTTCTTGTTCCGGGTTTGATGACAATTTGCTGTAGGTAAATAATCAATATCTAACAATTGTTCCAGCGAATAAGGACATTGTTCTTTCTCTGACTCTAAAATAACACACATATAAATAAAGATCCCCGACTTCTTAGAGAAGTCGGGGATCTGATTCGATCTGATTCTACCAATTACGAACAACTTAAAAACTCTTTGACTATTGCTAAATAAGTTTCTGAGTCTTCCAACATCGGAAAATGCGCCGTATTGGGAATAATATTTAATTGAACCTTATCACTTAAAGCCGCCGCCGTTTTCCCCAATTTAGCTGGAATAATAATGTCATGTTCCCCAGCAATCAGCAAAGTTGGTATAGTTAATTTTGCAAATTCTTCCGGCATTGTTTCCGCTTGTTCCTTACTCACAGAAGTATAGATAGTCCCTAAAGCCGCTTCATAATGGGCATTAACAAAATCTTCTAAAAAAGCCTGACTTTCCGCTTTAGGAATAGGACGATGTAAAAATCTAGCCATAAACATTTTATCAGCCAAAGGAATTTTACTTAACCACTGCGGGCGGAATTTCACCACATAACCACCAAATTTATGAAAAGCAGAAAAAGCTTTTTCATCATATTCAAAAATACCGCTACAAGTTAAAATTCCCTTGGCAACTTTTTCGGGATAACGATTAAAAAATAAAGTCGCAATAGAAGCACCCATAGAATGGGCATTAACATAAACACGATCAAGATTTAACTCATTTAATAAAACCGCCAAATCTTCTGCGTATTCTGTTAATTCATAACTTAAATTCCCGTTATTTTGGGGTTGACATTGAGAACGACCAAAACCCCGTAAATCATATAATAAACAATCAAAATTATCTAATAAAGCCTCAGCCGTACTTTGCCAATATCTCGCTGAACCAGCCCAACCATGCAAAAAAACCATCACCGGTTTCATAACATTTGATGGTTTTTTCATCCACTCGTAATAATGGTCTACACCCCGAACATTTATATAAGTCATTGTCACAATTAAAAACTAAGAATTAAAAATTAAAAAATCAAGAGTCAAGAGTCAAAATCCAAATGACTAATGACTAGTGACTAATGACTTTTAAGCCGACTCTGGTTTAGGTAAAGAAGAAGGATGTACTATCAGTTCAGCAGTAGAACGTTTTTCCACCATTTCCTTAGTAATTGTACAGCGAGTCACATCCTTGCGAGAGGGTAACTCATACATTACATCCAGCATCAACTCTTCCACAATACCGCGTAAAGCCCGCGCTCCAGTTTTGCGCCGATAAGCCTCTTGAGCGATCGCCTTTAACGCCTCTGGTTTAAAATCCAACTGGACATTATCCATATTCAGCAGTTTTTGGTACTGTTTCACCAAAGCACTCTGTGGTTCAGTCAGAATTGCCATCAGCGCATCCTCATCCAAAGGATCAACCACAGCCACCATGGGAATCCGACCAATAAACTCAGGAATCATGCCAAATTTCACCAAATCATCTGGTTGCAGATGACGTAAGGTATCAGCAGCCCGTTTTTCCTTAGTTTGCACATCACCTGGTTGCACAAAGCCAATTGACTTTTTCCCAACTCTCTGATCTACAACTTTTTCTAAACCGACAAAAGCGCCACCACAGACAAACAAAATATTGCTCGTATCAATTTGGATACAATCTTGATATGGGTGCTTACGTCCGCCCTGGGGTGGAACATTAGCAATAGTCCCCTCCAACATTTTCAATAAAGCTTGCTGTACCCCTTCCCCAGAAACATCTCTGGTAATTGAGGGATTTTCACTCTTCCGGGCGATTTTATCAATTTCATCAATGTAGATAATACCCCGTTGAGCCTCCTCCACATCCAAATCTGCCACCTGCAACAGACGCAACAGGATATTTTCCACATCCTCACCCACATACCCAGCTTCCGTCAGGGTTGTAGCATCAGCAACAGCAAAGGGAACATCCAGGATTTTCGCCAGAGTTTGCGCCAATAGAGTCTTACCGCAACCAGTTGGTCCAATCAGTAAAATATTGGACTTTTGTAGTTCGATGGCATCATCTGTCCCAGCCTTGGCATTAACCTTAGACTGAAGAATAGCCAATCGCTTATAATGGTTGTAAACAGCCACAGATAGCACCTTTTTGGCTTCATCTTGGCCGATAACGTGTTCGTCTAAATAATTTTTAATCTCTCTCGGTTTAGGGATTTGATTAAACGAGATATTAGACGAACTGGTACGACGTTTTTCAGTTGGTTCTGACTTTTGCGCCGGTTGTGATGCAGCCGCAGCACTAGTATCCAACAATTCCTCATCGAGGATTTCATTACACAAGTCAACGCACTCATCGCAGATGTAGACTCCCGGACCTGCGATTAATTTACGTACCTGCTCTTGAGACTTGCCACAAAATGAACATTTTAAATGGGAGTCGTACTTAGACATATCAGCCTCTTATTTCAGAATGACGACGATTTACCCTGCTGTGGGAAGATTTTGTCTAGAAATGACCTGATCGATCAAACCATAATTCTTCGCCTCTTCTGCTGACATGAAAAAGTCGCGCTCGGTATCAGCCTCAATTCTCTCCAAGGGTTGACCAGTATGCTTGGCCATTAGTTGATTTAATTCGCCCTTAATGTAAAGAATTTCTCGCGCTTGAATTTCAATGTCAATAGCTTGTCCTTGAGCGCCACCCAGGGGTTGGTGAATCATAATCCGGGAGTCAGGTAAAGACATCCGCTTTCCAGCAGTTCCAGATGTTAATAAAAAAGCCCCCATGCTCGCTGCCAGACCAAAACAGATAGTCACAACATCGGGACGTATTTGTTGAATTGTATCATAGATTGCCATACCCGCGTAGACAGAGCCACCCGGAGAATTAATGTACAATTGAATATCCTTTTCCGCATCTTCAGAATCGAGGAAAAGCAATTGGGCAACAATGGAATTAGCTACAACATCATCTATGGGTGTTCCCAAAAAAATAATCCGCTCGCGCAGTAGGCGGGAGTAGATATCAAATGCCCTTTCTCCCATCCCAGACTGTTCTACCACCATTGGCACGATATTACTAGGGCTGCTAGAACTGCCACTAGTACCAATAGGACTCAAGCTGGTGATTGGGTAATTTCCCGACTGCGATACAAGCATACTAGAATATTTAAAAATAAATGGCATGAAATTGTGAACTGTTAACTATTATGCCCTATGTGGCAGAATTCAGGAGGTGGGAGTAAGAGGTGGGGAGTTGGGGGAGTGGGGGAGTGGGGGAGGTAGGGGGAGTTGGGGGAGTGGGGGGAGTGGGGGGAGTGGGGGAGGTAGGGGGAGTTGGGGGAGTGGGGGAGGTAGGGGGAGTTGGGGGAGTGGGGGAGTTGGGGGGGTGAGGGGAGTAGGGGAGGTAGGGGGAGTTGGGGGAGTTGGGGAGTTGGGGGTAGATATTTCCTAACTACCAATTACCAATTACCAATTACCAATTACCCATTACCAATTACCCATTACCAATTACCCGTTACCAATTACCCATTACCCATTACTCAGGATTACTGGTTTCTGCTTCCTGAAGTGCTTCAGTGCTTTCGGCTGGTTCCGCCGCACTTAGAGAACCTTCCGCTACTAGTTCCACAGATGAACGTTCTAGCAACCAATCAAGGATTTTTTTGGTTAGAAGTTCTTCTTTAACCACTCCACGCAATCTATTTTCATCCAAATCTTGATCAGGATATTCTGCCATCAATAGGGCGACTCTAGCTTGCACTTCTACCGTTGCCACTTCAATAGATTCACGTTTGCCAATTTCTTGTAAAGATAGCGTCCGTTTGAGACGTTCTATAGCTTCAGGCTTGGATCTATCACGTAATTGGGGAATAATTTCTTGGGTGAATAGCTTTTTGACATCTATTCCTTGCTCGGACAACTTCATTGCCGTCTGTGACAGCATAGCATCAATTTCTTGATCAATCAGTGTTGTCGGCAAATCTATTTCGACATGGTTGAGTAGTTCTTTGACTAACGCTTCTTGCTGATTTTCTTTGGTTTTATCTGCGGCTTCTTTTTGATACCGTTCTTCTAAGGATGCCCGCAATTCTTCTAAGGTCTCGAAGTCGCTGACTGATTGGGCAAAATCGTCGTCCAATTCGGGTAGTTCTTTGGTTTTAATTTCTTTGAGGGTAATAGTAAACAAAGCTACTTTACCAGATAACTCTTCGTTACCATAAGGATCTGGGAATTGAGCAGATACTTCTTTGGTTTCTCCAGGGTTCATGCCCACTATACCCAAGACAAAACCGGGAATAAACTTATCTTCTTGTAACTCAACTTGAAAATCAGTTCCTTCTCCACCGGGAATTGGTTTGGGTTCACTGTCAGGATCATCCCCTTCAGTTTTGGCAATTACACCCTTAAAGTCAATCACTGCCATATCACCAATTTGGGCAGCACGTCCTTCTACAGGAACTAAAGTTGCTGATTTTTCTCTTTGCGCTTCAATAACTGTATCTACTTGGGTAGGATCATACTTGATTTCCTCCGCTTTAACTTCTAAACCAGTGTATTGGTTTAACTTGACTTCTGGGAAGACATCCACAGAAGCGGTAAAGGTCAGGGGTTTTCCTGGTTCATAATTGACAATTAAATCATCAAAGGAAGAACTTAGTTGGGGCTGACCAAGAGCGCTAATTGCTTCTTGTTTAATTGCTTGGTCAATGCCTTCTTGCAGCATTTCTTCTAGGGCGGTTGCTTTGACGCGAAGATTACCAATACGTTGTATTAATATTTGCCGGGGGACTTTGCCTTTGCGAAACCCAGGAATATTTGCGGTATTAGTTAATTTTCTAATAGCTTGCTCGTATTTTTGTTTGGTAATTTCCGGTGTAATTTCTATTTGTAAACCAATTTGACTGGCGGGAAGTTTTTCCTGGGTAACTTTCATGCGTTGTTTCTATTTTTCTGGTATTTTAATCTGCTATCTAAATACTAGACAAGTCTAGACATTTACTTCTACGGGGTATAGGATCGGTTATCCCGACCTAAGTTCACTCGCTGTTGACGAAACACGATCATATTCTGAATAGATATCATTCAGACACAAATGCGTGTGAATGTCTTTCAGCAGAGATCCATTTTACTGCAAAAAGTAAAGGACTGAACACTTTATGATATTCTTTCAACATAGCAGCCCTAGTTCCGGTAACATAACTTTACAGGCAGGGCTTCTAGCAAATACCCAAATGTTAATTGCCCTTGGTTTTCTTTTTTGCAGTTTGCTGTATAATGGGATATTATACGATAATGTAGTGTCAGTAACTCAGCCCTAAAGGGAATGAGCTTGTAAGAAATTGCAAACTGTACTGACCAGTCTAAGTCTTCACTGACTACGTTTTTTGAGTCACGACACCCCGGAATGCGAAGCTAGTTCCCTGCTCTGTCATTTGCAATTAAACAGTTTTAAAGTCACTGAAACAGTGTTGCAAGTCTAAAAAGCTCTTAAAACATTGACGAGGCTAACATCACCCCGAAAGGGAGGCTCTTCGGAGCAAAACATTATGCGTACAGAGTTGGGAAATTTGAATCGGTAATTGTCCCGTTGAAAGTACATCACAAGAGTACCCCGAATTTGCCAACTCCAAGGCGGTAATGAGAAAATATTTAAGGGGGTTAAAACCGCACGAGTCGCTTCCCTCTCAGGTTTGAAGACACTGAGTTTCCCGCTTACTGAGTATTCTTATGACAATTTGATTTGCTATGACTTCCATAGCTGTAGAGTGCGATATAAATTAATTTTAACTGCAATATACAGCACTTCCTGGTGTTATGAGGTACAAGAACCCCACCCCCAACCCCCTCCCCGCAAGCGATGAGGGGGCTAGGATGTAACTCATAAGAGCGGAGACCGCTGTAAGCAACAAAGTCTCAAATCTCTCAATAGTCATCAAAAATTGGGATATAATCACGAGAATATGCAAATTTTACTATTGAAAATCTGCTGTTGACAGGAACAACAGAAACATTTGATTTTTTAAGTTGTCCTAAAAAAAGTGCTAGTTACCTCTTAAAGGAGGAGTCGAGTTTGTCTAAGTCCTATCGTGTAGCTATTTTGGGAGCAACTGGTGCTGTAGGTACTGAGTTGCTGGAATTACTAGAAAGTCGAAATTTTCCCTTGGCTGAATTAAAATTGTTGGCATCGCCACGCAGTGCGGGAAAAACACTCAGATTCAAGGGGGAAGAGATCCAAATTGAGGCGGTGAGCGATCGCAGTTTGGCAAGCCTAGATATAGTCTTAGCTAGTGCTGGGGGCAGCATCTCCAAAACTTGGGCGAGTGTAGCGGTAGAAAAAGGAGCAGTGGTAATTGATAATTCCAGTGCCTTTCGCATGAACCCGGATGTCCCTTTGGTAGTTCCAGAGGTAAATCCCCAAGCCGCATTCACTCACCAAGGAATTATTGCCAATCCCAACTGTACGACAATTCTCATGTCCTTGGCAGTTTGGCCATTACATCAAGTTAAACCAGTGAAAAGGATTGTCGCTGCTACCTATCAATCAGCTAGTGGGGCTGGCGCGAAGGCAATGGAGGAAGTAAAAATCCAAAGTAACGCTATACTACAAGGAAAGCAACCAGTAGCGGAGATTTTACCTTACCCATTGGCATTTAATTTATTTACCCATAATTCTCCCATGACAACTTGGGGATATTGTGAGGAAGAAATGAAAATGGTGAACGAAACCCGCAAGATCTTTGGTAATCAAGAAATCAGGATTACCGCGACCTGTGTACGGGTTCCCGTACTCCGCGCCCATTCTGAAGCCATTAATCTAGAATTTGAAACACCTTTTGATCCAGATGAGGCTAGAGAAATTTTAAGAACATCCCCTGGGGTGAAATTAGTAGAAGATTGGCAAGCAAATTATTTTCCGATGCCTATAGATGCTAGTGGTAAAGATGAGGTTTTGGTGGGAAGAATTCGCCAGGATATTTCTCATGCTTGTGGTTTAGACTTGTGGCTATGCGGCGACCAAATCCGTAAAGGTGCAGCTTTAAATGCAGTGCAAATTGCTGAATTATTAGTAGAAAAAATTTACTAAAATTGACTACAGTATAAGTTTAAATTCAGTCATCTGTCATGAATCATTAGATAATCAACAACTGACAACTAACAAATTAGGAGAGAAAAGAGTGTGGGAGATTTTGGAACAATTGTAACTGCTATGATTACGCCGTTTAAGACAGACGGTAGTATTAATTATGATGTAGTTGCCAAACTAGCAGATTATCTAGTTAACAACGGTACAGATGCAATAGTAGTATGTGGAACAACAGGCGAATCTCCAACCCTGACTTGGGACGAAGAATATCAATTATTTGTTGAGGTATTGCAAACTGTATCCGGTAAAGCTAAAGTAATTGCTGGTTCTGGTTCTAATGACACCAAAGAAGCGATCGCCGCCACCCAAAAAGCAGCTAAAATAGGAGTACATGGTTCTTTACAAGTAGTTCCCTATTACAACAAACCGCCACAGGCTGGATTATACAAACACTTTCAGGCAATAGCCCAGTCCTGTCCTGACCTGCCAATGATGTTGTATAACATTCCTGGGCGCACGGGACAAAACCTCAGTTCCGAAACAGTGGTAAGATTAGCGGAAATTGATAACATTGTCGCCATTAAAGAAGCCAGTGGTAACTTAGATCAAGTGAGTGAAATCCGTCGCTTGACACCCAAAGAATTTCAGATTTACGCTGGAGATGATTCTTTAACTTTACCAATGTTAGCCATAGGATCTCAAGGGATAGTCAGTGTAGCTTCTCATTTAGTGGGTAATCACATCCAAAAAATGATTCAAGCATGGAAAGCGGGAAATACTCAACTTGCTACTGACATTCATTTGCAATTGTTTCCATTGTTTAAAGCTCTATTTTTAACTACAAATCCCATTCCTGTCAAAGAAGCACTCAAACTGCAAGGTTGGGAAGTAGGTTCAACTCGTCTACCCTTATATGAAGCTGATACGGATGTATCGAAAAAATTAGAGTCAGTAATGCAAAAGCTGAATTTAATCTCAGCCCCAATAGGTGAGTGATTTATAAATAATGTGTACAAATGGTGACTAGATTATCGTCTTAACACTTGTGCTACAACTGAACAATATAAAAATTATTCAGTTTGATGTCAACGAAATCAAATAGGACTTTATAGAAGCTGAATTTAAACAGAAAATTTGGTCTTTTCTTTCATACAAGAAACCGAACTATCAACTGATTCACAACTAACAAAATCTCCAGGAGAAAATGTCTAAAAACGAATCTAATCTCGCTCTGAAAATCATTCCTTTGGGCGGGTTACACGAAATAGGTAAAAATACTTGCGTTTTTGAGTATGAGGACGAAATTATCCTGTTAGATGCAGGATTAGCCTTTCCCACAGAAGCCATGCACGGGGTAAATATTGTATTGCCAGATACAACTTATCTACGAGAAAATCGCCACAAGATTAAGGGCATGATCGTTACTCATGGTCACGAAGACCATATCGGGGGAATTGCCTTTCACTTGAAGCAATTTGATATTCCGGTGATTCATGGACCTAGACTAGCAATGGCAATGCTAGAGGGTAAACTAGAAGAAGCAGGGGTACGCGATCGCACAGAACTAAGAACAGTCCTCCCCCGTGATGTGGTGAGAATTGGTAAACATTTCTTTGTCGAATATATCCGTAACACCCATTCCATTGCTGATAGCTTTACCGTTGCTATTCATACACCATTGGGCGTAGTTATCCACACAGGAGATTTTAAAATTGATCATACTCCTGTAGATGGTGAAAAGTTCGATTTACAACGTCTGGCAGAACATGGTGAAAAAGGCGTACTTTGCCTACTGAGTGATTCTACCAATGCAGAATTGCCAGGATTTACACCTTCCGAACGGGCTGTTTTTCCTAACCTTGACCGAGAATTTTCTCACGCTACTGGACGTTTATTTGTCACCACCTTTTCTTCTAGCGTCCATCGCATCAACATGATTTTGCAACTAGCAAGAAAACATAATCGTGTGGTGACAATCGTTGGGCGTTCCATGCTGAATTTAATCGCCCATGCTCGGAATTTAGGTTATATCAAGTGTGAAGATAGCCTATTTCAACCATTGCATACGGTTCGGGGTATGCCAGATGAGAGAGTGCTGATTTTAACCACTGGCTCTCAGGGTGAAACAATGGCGGCGATGACAAGAATTGCCAATAAAGAACATCCCCATATCAAAATTCGCCAAGGAGATACGGTTCTCTTCTCCGCTAACCCCATTCCTGGTAACACAATTGCTGTGGTGAACACCATTGATAAATTGATGATTCAGGGGGCAAAAGTGGTCTATGGACGGGATAAAGGGATTCACGTTTCTGGCCACGGCTGTCAAGAAGAACAAAAGCTGATGATTGCTTTAACTCGTCCTAAGTTCTTTGTGCCATTTCACGGTGAACATCGGATGTTGGTGAAGCATTCGGAAACTGCTCAAAGTATGGGGATTCCAGCAGAAAATATGGTGATTATCCAAAATGGGGATGTCATCGAGTTAACGGAAGATTCTATCCGTGTTGCTGGAAAAGTCCCAGCGGGGATTGAATTGGTGGATACTTCTAGTTCTGGTATGGTGAGTTCTAAGGTGTTGCAAGAACGCCAACGCATGGCTTCTGAAGGGACTGTGACTATTGCTGCTGCTATTGATTGGAGTGGTAAGCTAATGGCAAAAACGGAAATTCATATGCAGGGTGTTGTGACAAGCATCGAGCGATCGCTCTTACAAAAATGGGTACAACAACGCATTGAAGAAATTCTCAGCGTTCGCTGGACAGAGTTTTCTCCCGTAGAAGGACAACCCGCTGATACAGATTGGGGTGGATTGCAGGAAACCTTAGAGCGTGAGTTGGCGCGTTCTATGCGGAGAGAGTTGCAATGTCAACCTTCTTTGACGTTGTTGATGCAAGTTCCTGAAGAACCTGCTGTGAAGGTTTCTGATGGTAGAAGACGACGTACTCGTTCTACTGCGGTGGCTTCTTAATAGTTAGCTCACGCAGAGGCGCAGAGGCGCAAAGGTGTTATTCAGCATCTTTGCGTCTTTTTTGAGAGTTAAGTAGGTGAACACAATAAGTAATTGGACAAAAATATTTACAGTCATTGCGAGCGAAGGGAAGCAATCACAACCCTGGCGATTGGGCGTTGCTGATTAAGGGTATGAATTTTAGTCTCACGCAAAGGCGCAATCACGCTTCGTGATCTCGAAGAGTAGACGCACTGAGGTTTGAGTTTTAAAGGTTCAATTTGGGAATTTCATACCTCAATTCAGCAACGCCGGCGATTGCTTCATTTTACTTCGTTCCATTCCCAATGACATTGTGTAATTAATTCTGTCTCACTACTTAAAACCAAACTGTGTAAAGGAACGTAAAATCGCCCAAACCTTCTTCACTCTTGCCTCTTGCCTTGCCATAAGGACAATTTTCAACACCAACCTACTTAACAAGACAGTCAATCAATGCTATGGGATTATAAACGCCAAAATATACCGTCGGCTTTTAATATATTGCCACTTTTTAAATTATGATAAAGGGGCGTTAATGCTACCAATGTAAATCCTTTTTCTAATAAAAAATTAACCATATTCATAAATAATAATTCACCTTGATAATGCTCCTTAAAAGATAGCTCTAATTGAAGTCCTGATATATATTCAAGTGAGTTTATTGCACCTGCTAAAACATCTTTTTCGTAACCTTCTGTATCAATTTTTAGAAAAACTTTATCTCCCGGTTGATAATATTCGTTAAAAAGTGAATCAAATTTATGTATCTTAATTTTCTCTTGGACTGTAGATACTGAATTAGGATACATTTGACTGAGAAATGGAGTTGGTTTCAAAAGCGAACTGAATACAGAACTTTTAGAAATGTTAATTACAGCCTCTCCATCGTAATTGCCAAGTCCACAGTTTAAAACTTTCCACTTAGTATAACTACGGGCATTTTTTTCTAGCTTAGTAAAAACTGATGAAATCGGTTCAAATGATATGATTTGACCTGTATAGCCTAGTGATATTTGCCGTTCAGCATACTGACCTACATTAGCACCAACATCAAAAACTTTATTGATTCCGTATGACATAAAGGCTAGATCAGCTATTGGATGCCTGACAAGGTCATAGTTATATTTATGAAACATCCGTCTGATATTGTATCTAAACTTATGCCAATTCATTGTACGAATCTCCATTATTGTGACGAAATTGAACTTAGGGACTTCCAACTAAAAAAATACCCAAAAATTTCTTGTGGTGCGGGACGAATTGCCCGCTAATCATCAAGGACGGGCAAGGATGCCCATCCCACGAAATTGGGTAATTTATTTTTTGGTGTTCCCTTAAGTAGTGAGACAGAATTAATTACACAATGTCATGGCGTTAGCGCAGCGTGGCGTTAGCCATATGGAACGAAGTGAAATGAAGCAATTCCAAGGGTTGTGATTGCTTCCCTTCCCTCGCAATGACTGTAAATATTTTTGTCCAATTACTTATACGGAATACAAATATTGATGTTCTATTCTATCATCTGACAGTAACAAATCTATCTTTTTTAATTTTATCTGGCGAAAAATAGGGGCGGGCATCCCCAAATTAATGCTGTAGGAGTTGAAGCCACAAGAGGAACGCGGTAGTGTTGGGAGCTTCGCATCTAAAGACGCGGAGAGGGTCAAATTCCTTAGAACTTAGCTTGTTTTTGCAAGACCTGTTCTAGACTTAAATTAAATTGAGATTTACCCTCAAAAACAGTGCCGACTTTACCTTTGTTAAAATGGATCTTATTTAATTTGTAAGCGTGATCTGTTAAGGGTACATCCCCAATAGCACTGACAAACTCAGGTGCTTTATCCATGTATAATTCTAAAAATTCTCTCATATCTGGTTTTTGCCGAAGAGATTTATAGCTGACATATATAAACAGTGGACGAGAAAGTGGTCGGTATTTTCCCCATTTCACACTTGTCCGCGAAGGCATCACTGCACCAGTACCGCTATCTACAGATAGGGCTTTCAATGTATCTTTGCTAGAGTTGTAATAGCTGTAGGGAATGAAAGCTAAGGCGTTGATATCACTGCTAACTTTGCTCTCTATGATTTTGTAATTTTTATCAGCTTTATAGTCCTTACGAATAGTCCCTTCTTGTCCTACGGCAATTTCTGTAAAATAGTCAAAAGTGCCTGAATCTTTATCAGGACCAAAAAGGTTTAAGGGTTTATTCGGCCAAGTGGAACGAATCTGATTCCATGTAGTAATTTTACCTTCGGCTGATGGTTCCCAGATTTTTTTGAGTTCTGCCAAAGTTATATCCTGCGCCCAATTATTTTCAGAGTTAACTACTATTGTTATTGCATCAAAACCAATGGGTAATTCAAGGAATGTCACGTTATTTTGAGTACATTTCTTTATTTCGTGAGTATGAATTGGTCGAGAAGCATTGTTAATATCTGTCTCTCCCAAACAAAACTTTTTAAACCCGCTACTAGTACCTGAAGAATTAAGTTCAATTGCTTTTACTGAAGGTGATTTACCATTATTTTTCTGGAAGTTATAATCATTGCTGACTTCTTGGGTAATAGGGTAAACAGTGTCTGAACCATCAATTTTAATAGCTGCTGTTGTCTCATTTGGTTGGGACGGTTGACATGATGATACCAGTGCGGAGAGTCCTACAAGGAAAGTTAGAGAAAATATTGGTTGTAAAAGATTTTTGGTGACAATTTTCATGGCGCTGGTTTTGGTAGATGCTAATTTTACTAAGAGGGTGTTTGAAAAGTCATGATTGGTGTATCAAATGTTCTACCCCTCCCTAACCCTCCCCTTGTGAAGGGGAGGGAACTGGTTTTTCTTTTTTCCCCCTTCATAAGGGGAAAGGGGGGTAAAAATATGATGAAAATTACGGAATAAAACTTTTAAAACATTCTCCAATGGGATAACGTTGTTTCGTTGTTTCCAAGTTACAAGTAATTGGACAAAAATATTTACAGTCATTGCGAGGGAAGGGAAGCAATCACAACCCTGGCGATTGCTTGATTTCACTTCGTTTCATATGGCTAACGCCACGCTGCGCTAACGCAATGACATTGTGTAATTAATTCTGTCTCACTACTTATCTTATCAGATCAGTAATTCAGTATGTGCGAATTTAACGAAGTTAAGTAAATTTCGTTAATAACAATTTTGGAAGTGATAGCATAACTGGGTTGTAGGCTTATGTAAAAAAATAACTAACCTTTTTAAACATCCCCTAAAGAAGTATGATTCGTTTTTGAATAATAATCACATTCCCAAATAAAAGCAACAGCAAAAACAGCCAATTTCAGAAAAAATTCTTTAAAATGGTATAAAGTTGAAGCACGCAAAAACTAAGATCAATGTCAATCCATCTAAAGATAGATATCAAAGTACCGATATTGACTGGAGTTTAGATACTAAGTAGGTTGGCGTTGAAAATTGTCGTTATGGCAAGGCAAAAGACAATACTTCGACTTCGCTCAGTAACCAGGCAAGAGGCAAGAGTGAAGAGGGTTTGGGCGATTTTACGTTTCTTTACACAGTTTGGTTTTATTGTGTTCACCTACTTAGTAAGTAATTATAAAAGTGTTATTCTTTAATTTACTGTCTCTGTAGCAAGAATACGCAAAAGTTCTAGGGAATGGGATTTAAGCCTAAAGATAGAGTTAGACTTAAAGTGAGGGGTGTAAAAGTTAGGTATATGGTGTCATTGAGAAAGCAAAGAAGGTACCAGAGCCGAAAGTGATAACTATCAATAAGCTTAGAGGACTACGGTTACATCTCAGTAGTGATGTCGGTGCTTTGTGGAAAAAGCCGACATAGGATAGGTTGGCGTTAATCACCATCATACTTAACAAAAATACAATACAAAAATACGATGATGTTGGCATCTATGGAATACCACGCTTCCTGCAAATTCAGGACACCCAAAGCTATCAACACAGCAGCACCGACTAAGGCAATAGTGGTACGGTTTATCCATAGGTACGGGATGTAACTGAGAGCTAAACCTGGTTAGGTTAAAGATAATGCGCTGTAAATGGCAAATTTAGCAAAAATTACTGTCTAAAGTTTGCTGTTTGAGAGTATTTTTCCTGATCCTATTTATTGATAATTATTGCTATAATAAGTTTTGTTGCAGTTAACAGAAATCACACCCAAAGGCAGATGTCTTCACTAAAATTTTAACTGTGCCAAGTTGCTAATGAAATTGAATGAACGCAGTATTGCTTTTTGGGAAATTATGGTCAGAGTGACTTATTAACATAATAAATTCAACCATAGGAAGCAGTTAATTAGACTTTTTACAGAATTTCTGTAATAATCCTGTTTTTCGGTTTAGGTTCTTGTCATATTACATATTCATCAATGAGGTGAATACCCTCACAACAAAAGAGGAATTACCATGAATGTATCTAAAAATACTAACAAAAACATTTTTCTAGCAAGTTGGATTTCTCTACATCCAGTAGACGCTAGTGAAGCTAATATGACTCCGTTACACCATGTTGCAGCCCAGCCGGCTTGGGACTTTTTACGTCCTTTGCGTAATTGGTTGGATAATATTCAGGTGCGCGATCGCCTATTAGCTCATCGTCTCTGTAAATACATTCCGGCTCAGTGTCCATTTGAGCGTGATGTCAAAGTATTTGGTAAAACACTGTTTCATATTCCGCCAATGTGTAAACTTAATCCTTTATACGAAGAAGTAGTAGGTTTGCGATTTAAAGCAATGTGCTATCTAGCTGATACCTGTGGCGAAGACATTTCTCAGTATTGCTAATGGGTAATGGGTAATGGGTAATGGGTAATAGTTTGACCAATGACCAATGACCAATGACAACTGACTAATTCTTTTGCTGTTGCCACTTTTGGATAGCATCCTGAGCATCTTCGTAGGCAATTGTTACTTGTGGAACTAATGCGGCGGTGGCGACAGCAGCTTGAAAATCTCCTTGAGTGGCACGGATTTTGGCTAAATCTAAAATTTTCTCACTCCATTCATTAATTAATGTTTGGGCAATTTCAAATCCAGGTTGTCCTTTTTGGATTTTTTTAGCAACTTCGATGGCGCGATTATAGGTTGATGCTTGTTCAGGAATAATTAAATTTTTAGCTGCATCTAAGAGAGTTTTATTACTTACGTATTGCTTGGCTTCTAGTTGCCATTTTTGAATGACTGTTTGAGATTGGGAATAAAGCGGATCTTTTGTGGTGATTAACTTGGCAATTGTGATGGCGGCTGGATATTTTTTTTGTTGAGCTTGTGCCTGTGCTAATGCCAAAATCATTTGGCACCAGACCTGAATATTTTCCTGGGATTTGGCGTATAGTGGTGCATCCGGGGGAATTCTCTGGGCTTTAGCGATCGCAATGCTTAAATGATTCGGTTGTGTGGGGACAAGCAACATTTTTTCTAGCTCTAAAATCGCTTGATTGCGTTTTTTAGAGTCTGTATTGGCACTAATTTGGGCCTTACTAGGATTTTGAGAAGTTTTAAATATTTGGGGAAATTGCAGTTTGCTAGTCTGATTACTAGATACTGTTTTTGAGAAATTTTTAAACCGAAAACTCTCGTGATTACGGAGTAAAAATGTAGCGATTAGCCCTACTATCACCATAGTACCACCACCCCAGATGATAAATTGTTGCCAAATTGGTGGTTCAGATCGCAGGGAAGTATAGGTATTGGCTGTGGTAAGAGCGGGAATAAATCTGCCACTGGGCGGGGATTGTGGGGAAGTTGTTAAGGTGTGATTGTTGCTAACAAGTGACTTTGATATGAGTGGGGGGACTAAATTTGCCTCGGTTGTTGTGGGGCTTAAAGTGGTCTCGACTGAGGCATTTTCTGTCCACCAAGCCCTGTTTATGCTGCTAAAGGTGCTATTTTCTATGGGGGGTGCGGTGCGGGTGATAGCAAAACTTTCGGCTGGGAAAATTAGTGCTTCTGAGTTTTCATCTAGTGTCAACGTGGGTAAAATAGCTGGCTCTGGAGAGGGAATGACAGTCATGGGGTTTTGGACTGGTCGCCAGTGGTGTTGACAAAGTTTGGGGGTAAGATAACTTACATAGGCAGCTAAATCAGCAAAGTTGTATCCTTGTCCAGAACCTAAAGCTTCTAATAATGCTGCTGTGAAAAAACCATGACCTAATTCCGTGCTTTCATGGGCAAATTCCTCGGGTTGACAGGAAATAATTGCGCCCATTTGTAGTTCTTGGGCTAATTCGATAATTTCTTGTCCTACGGGGGCATCTGCTTGAGTCCCAAAAGCGCGGTTAATATCCAAGATGAGTAAGATGTTGAGTCCGCTAACCTGTAGACTCTGCATGAGCGATCGCACTTCTATACCAGTTTCGGGAACTTGATCGGGATTGCCGGCGACTGGCATTAAATAATCTTGTTCTTTGTGGTTAACCCCATAGCCGCTAAAGAACAACCATAGGTAGTCCCCTGGCTGCCAAAGTGTGGCTGCTAATTCTTCTAGCAACAAGAGGATATTTTCTTTTGTTGGATAGGAGGATTGTTCTCCTATGGGGGGCGAGGTATTTGTCATTAACAGGCATTTTTCGGGGAGAAACCCTGCTTGTGTTACCAAAAAATCCTTAATTGCCTCAGCATCGGCTTGAGCGCAACTGAGAGGTTGAAAGAATTGATATTGATCAATGCCGATGGCGATCGCCCAGTAATTTACCATCCCGCTATGAGTCAGTTGTTTGTTTGTTGTTTGCTGAAAATTGCCGTTAGCACGGAGTGTTAAGCACAAAGCTAACTTATTTCTTATATAGCAGGAGTCACCGAGTCACCGAGTAAAACCCTCTTGTAGACAGCGGTTCATTGCCAATTAATGTCCTTTTGCACCTTGTCCGTTGCTATAGTTTAATGAATTTTCACCTATTGCTGAAATTAGGTGGATACAACATAAATAATCGTAAAATACTCGCACTCGATTTCCATGACCTGTCATTTAGGAGATAGAAGATTATGTTCAGGATTGATGCAATACAATCATTTTCAGTGATCCCCTTTTCAATTATTAGCCAAGTTGGCAAAAAAATCCAGATTATTCATAGTGGAGTCTGGCTGTTATTAGCAGTTCCTTTATGGTTAACGACAGAAGCGATCGCTCCGCAGACTGTCCAAGCTTACACAGCTAGAGTAGATTTGCTGATAGACCGTTTACCAGAGGAAAGCTACGAAACCGTGCTACGAAGGGCAGAATTTACCGCTAGAGCCGCAACTCAACGGAGCTTTGACCAAGATATTTTGGTGACAGAAGTATCTGTTATTATTTCAGCACAAAATCGGGGAGCGATCGCACCAATCTTATCATTAGAAGTCAGTCGCCCTCAATGGCAAAAACTGCCAGATCCCCAAAATTGGACAACTTATTTTAAAACAGCCCGCTTATTACTGTTAATTGATCAGTAGAGTGACATACTCCCGTACCGCTTTTGCCCAAGTCACTCGATTTTGGATTGACTCCACGTGTAGAGTTGGAAAATTTGGGATTTGGGATTTAAGACTTTTCCGTTCTCAAGGAACGGGAACCCATGCCAACTTGTTTAATCTAAAATCTAAACTCTAAAATCCAAAATTCCCGGTCAAAAGTCAATTAATCGCTTACAATAGGAAGGTTGTCAAGAATCACGATATACCGCTGTCATGGCTGTTCCTAAGAAGAAAACATCAAAATCTAAACGAGATAAACGCCGCGCCACCTGGAGACACAAAGCTGCTGTTGAAGCGCAAAAAGCTATCTCCCTTGGTAAATCCATTTTAAGTGGTCGTTCTAACTTCGTCTATCCAGCAATTGAGGCAGAAGAAACAGAAGAATCTTAGAGAAAAATTCAGTAGTCTCCAATTCAGGAGTTAGAATAAATTTATACTCGTGACGGCTGAGATTTGAATTTTTACAAGATTACTGAAAACCCCAATGCGTAAGGGTTTAGCAGTGCTTAATGGTGTCAACTTAACGTAAAACCTCTATCCCGCAAAGAACTCAAGTCATCTCATTCCCAGTCTCTGACTGGGAATGAATTCTAGAAGGCTCTGCCTTCAATGATATTAGAGGCAGAGCCTCATCAACCGCATTCCTAGTCAGAGACTAGGAAATAGATGTGGTAGGGATTTGAGCTTAAGTTGACACCAATGAGCAGTGCTAGATCCCTACATGGAGGATCAAATAATTAAGCCGTTCGACTGACTCCTGGGCGTATGAGTGACTGGGCGCAGGCCCTGCGCCCCTACTGAATTTTTATTAAATACCAATAATTTTTTTCAACAGCGATAATTTACCTAGATAGGGTGCGTATCGCCAATTTATATCCAAAGGAAATGAGTTTTGTAAGACACTTTTGTAATGGGAAAAGGTATCAAAACCAGCTTTACCGTGATAGCTACCCATCCCACTATCACCCACACCCCCAAATGGTAAAGAAGAAACAGCAACCTGCATTACTGTGTCATTAATACATACTCCCCCAGATGATGTTTCCTGTAAAATCCGTTTTTGCAGGTTTTTGTTTTGGGAAAATAAATATAAAGCCAGGGGTTTTGGTCTAGAGTTAATTAAAGTAATAGCTTCATTGATATCTGTATATTCAATAATTGGTAAAATCGGTCCAAAAATCTCCTCTTGCATTACCGGATCTGTTAAAGAAACATTTTCCAGAAGCGTGGGGGCAATATAAAGTTCTTCAGGTTTAGTTTCTCCCCCCATAATCACTTCACCACACTTGAGTAAATTTGCTAATCTGTCAAAATGTTTTTGATGAATAATTCTGGCATAATCGGCACTGTTAGCTGGATTTTCCCCATAAAATTCTTGCAGACATTTCTGCAAAGCATTGACTAAATTTGGTTTAATTTTCGTATCTACCAACAAATAATCCGGGGCAATACAAGTTTGTCCAGCATTAATAAATTTACCCCAAATAATGCGTTTGACGGTATGTTCTAGATTAATGTCCGTATCAATGATGCAAGGACTTTTTCCACCCAATTCCAAAGTTACCGGAGTGAGATGTTTGGCAGCAGCTTCCATAACTATTTTACCAATGGCTGTACCACCAGTAAAAAAGATGTGATCAAATTTTTCTGCTAGTAACTTTTGACTCGTTTCCACTGCACCAGGGACAACTGTAATATATTCTGGAGAAAAGTATTTATGAATAAGTTTTGTAATTAAATCCGAAGTCCGCGGTGCGAGTTCTGAAGGTTTAATAATAGTACAATTTCCCGCAGCGATCGCCCCAACCAAAGGTGAGATAATTAACTGAAATGGATAATTCCAAGGTCCAATAATTAAAACTACTCCTAAGGGTTCTGGACATATTTTAGCCGAGTATGGAAATAAATCTAAAGGAACGGCTGCTTTTTTGGGTTTTGTCCAAGTATTGATATGTTTGATGGCATAATCAATTTCTTTATTAACACCGATTTCCGTAGCATAACTCTCAAATTCTGGTTTATTTAAATCAGCTTTTAATGCCTGAATAATTGCTGCTTTATTCTCAATTACTAACTGTTTAAGGACTTTGAGTTGGGCAATCCGAAAAGTAACATCTTTCGTTTTACTACTTTGGAAAAACTGCCGTTGTTTAGCAATAATCTCAGCGTGTTTTGGTAATTCGTTAGTAATCATTGTTAATTAAATCTTAAAGAATGTGTGTAAGGATTCAGGCAACAGAGACCGGGGAAGATAGAAGAAAAATGTTCTTCATCCTTCATGCTTCGTTATGAACTTCTGAATTCTTACGAATGTGTTTTAATATTAGGCAACAACCTCTCATCGAGATTCGCAAATTATGGATTTATCCAACTTTACTACACTACAAAATTTAGAATCAGCCTTTGGTGGGGAATCAATGGCTAATCGTAAATACCTATTTTTTGCAGCCGTTGCACGTAAACTAGGGTTTTCCGATTTAGCAAAACTCTTTAAGGAAACAGCAGATCAAGAAACCGAACACGCTTTTGCACATTTTGAATTATTACATCCAGAACTTGTTGTTCAAGATGCAACAGCTTTAACTGATGAACAAAAACGGGAAATCATCTCTCGTTGTTTATGTTTAGCGATCGCAGGTGAAACCTATGAATACACAACCATGTATCCTGAATTCGCTGCTGCGGCTGAACATGATCGAGATCATCCCGCAGTAACAGAATTTCTCCAACAAGCTCAAGAATCTAGTGATCACGCTAACACATTTCGTGCTGCCGCCCACCGATTTGGGTTGCTTAAATTCATTGAAAATTATCACGCAGATCGCTATACTGAAGCCTTAGAAGTCTTGAACGGTGGAGACGCTGTAACTAGAGTTGCTAGTGAAAATCCGCAAACTCAAAAATGGATCTGTAGACAATGCAGCATGATTTATGATCCTGTAACAGGTGATCCAGATTCAGGAATTTTACCAGGTACAGCATTTGCAGATATTCCTGAAGATTGGCATTGTCCTATTTGCGGTGCAACCAAGAAAACTTTTAAACCCCTTGAGGAAAAAGTTGCCGCTTAACAAAAATCAATCTAAGTAAATTCCCCATCATCTATTGATGCTCCCTCTTCTCTAGTAATGTATAAAATATAGAAGAGGGAGTTATCTAGTGGGTACTGTATGCCAGAAATCAGGGGTAAAACTGGCTTGTTGTCTGGCGTGAATTTAGGGAACACCAAAAAATAAATTACCCAATTTTGTGGGATGGGCATCCTGCCCGTCCTTGATGATTAGCGGGCAATTCGTCCCGCAGCACAAGAAATTTTTGGGTATTTTTTTAATTGGAAGTTCCTAAGTGAAATGAAGCAATTCCAAGGGTTGTGATTGCTTCCCTTCGCTCGCAATGACTGTAAATATTTTTGTCCAATTACTTATAACGACAATTTTCAACGCCAACCTACTTAATTCTTAAGAAATCGGTAAAAAGTACCCAAAAAAAAGAGAGTGGGAGGAGGCATTACCAAGCGCCTTTCTCTCCCACTCTACCATTTGCTGCTGAAGCGATTAGGAACTTTATTCATATAGACGAGAACCGCTAATTAGGGGGGTAATTTGCAGGTTAACGATAACGTCTATACTTAGCAGGTATTCCTATGCAGCAAATACTAATTCTATTTATTTTTTAGACAACCGCTACAAGAGTCTTTTGTTAATTGATTCAGCTTTTTAACAACCCTCTTGTTTTTTGCTTGTCTAATATAATTTAGCCTGGATAATTTCATCGTGGTTGCCAATTTGGCATTTATTTTTATTTTTTTTATTTGTTCATCTCCAACAGTTTTTAACCTGCATTTTTCGAGAATAATTAATAGGGGGTCACACCCATCATCCTTGACATAGCTTGATTTCACCGGCTTTAAAGGCATTGTATCTATGACTATAAACCCGATTTTTAAGTATTCTAATTATGCAAAATGCAGGGTTTCAGGATGAGGGGTGAAACCCTGCATTGATTCACTAACAGTCTTATCTATATAGGATTGAGGTGAGATCAAGTTAAACTGTTAAACCAATTCCTCCAGCCGCAAAATCAATCACGGTTTGATGGGAAAATTCATGGGTAGCGATCGCTTGCAACATTGTTAAGGGTAGGGTGAGATGATTTGCACCGGCTTGGAGAGATGCGGCTGCTTCCGCTGGTGACTTGATACTAGCTGCTAAAATTTCCACATCACTGCCTTTGAGGATACTGGACATATCGCGGACTAAGGCAATACCGTCTCCTAGCAAGCGTTCTGCCCGATTCACATAGGCGATCGCAATTTTTGCCCCCGCTTCCCTGGCTACAGCGGCTTGTGCGGGGCTGTAAATACCAGTGACGGAACAGGTAATTTCCGAAGAAAGGGTAGCTACCACCTCAAATCCTAGCGGTGTAGCGGGAATTTTCAAGATGGTTTGAGAACCAATAATTTCAAAGGCTTTTCTCCCTTCGGCGATCATTTTCTCCTGATCTGAAGCTAGGAGTTGGTAGTATACAGGACCGGAAGTTAAGGAAACTAAGGTTTTGAGGGTGGTTGCCGGTGGGGTGTTAGCTTGCGCTAATAATGTGGGGTTGGTGGTAATACCTTTCACCCAACCCCAATGTTTAACAATTTCGGCTTCTGCGGCAATAGCTGAATCTAAATAAAGCGCCATGATCATCCTGATAAATGCCTACCTGGATTACTTTACAGCACCTCAACAATGTTTTCTAATCTGCTATTGCCCAACGGACATAAGTAATTGGACAAAAATATTTACAGTCATTGCGAGGGAAGGGAAGCAATCACAACCCTGGCGATTGCTTCATTTCACTTAGTTCCCTATGGCTAACGCCACGCAACGCTTACGCAATAACATTGTGTAATTAATTCTGTCTCACTACTTAGTCCCAGAATTGTATTCTGAGGGATAGATTAAGCCGTGAAATACTTAGCCGCAGGGTGATAGGTAATAATCGCCGTTGTCGACTGTTCAGGATACAATTGCTCACTTTCATCCATGTGCATCTTCATCCTATCAACCCCCAACAACTCCAACTGCTTAAACTGATCTTGAATATTCGGACAAGCTGGATAGCCGAAACTATACCGAGAACCTTGATAACGCTGCGCCAACATATCCCGAATATTGTCCGGTTCAGAATCACCAAAACCTAGCTCCCGGCGGATTCTAGCGTGAGTCCATTCTGCCAAAGCTTCCGCAACCTGGACAGCCATACCATGAAAATACAGATAATCAGTGTATTGATTATTCGCAAATAGCTTTTGGGCAAACTCCGTTGCTATTTCCCCCACAGTCACCGCTTGCATGGGGAAAACATCAATAATTCCCGATTCTTTGGGTGCAAAGAAATCCGCAATACATAACCTATTCAAAGACCTCTGACGCGGAAACTCAAAACTAGCTCTTACCTCTGCGCCCTCTGCGCCTCTGTGGTTCGTTTCATAAATCAATAAACTATTCCCCTCAGATTGACAAGGAAAATAGCCATAAATCACTTGAGGATGTAATAAATTCTCCTCAATAATTCGCTGTTTCCATTCTTCTAAAACTGGGTAAACCTGCTGGGCTAAAAACCCCTGATATTCCTCCTTAGATTGTTCCTTGGGTTTACGAAATTGCCATTGTCCAGCGACCAAAGCTTGCAAATCCAAATACCAGAATAATTCCTCCAAAGAAATATCATCAGGTTGTAAAAACTGCGTTCCCCAAAAAGGTGGTTGTGGACGTTCAATATCTACAGCTACAACCTGAGAACGCCGAGTATCAACCTCCTTTTTAATATCAGCATTCTCCTTTGTGGAGTGGGCATCTTGCCTGCCCTTTGCCTCAACAGATTGATGTCCATTTTCGGGAACTTCATCCAAAAATCCCTGGAAATTATCCCAATTACCTGCTGTTTTTGCGGGCATTAACTTATCCATGAAATGTAAATCAGAAAAGGCATCTTTACCATAGACAACCTTACCCTTGTAAGTACCTTGGCAATCTTGATTTACAAATTTAGGAGTTAAAGCTGCACCACCTAAAATTACTGGCACAGTAATTCCCTTTTCATTAAAAGTTTGTAAATTCTCTTTCATGAAAGCGGTAGATTTTACTAACAATCCACTCATGGCAATACAATCAGGTTGATACTGTTCGTAAGCTTGAATAATGTTTTCTACAGATTGCTTAATTCCCAGGTTAATTACCTTGTAACCATTATTAGATAAAATGATATCTACAAGGTTTTTACCAATATCGTGAACATCACCTTTGACAGTGGCAATCACAAAAGTTCCCTTGGCATTATTGCCAGATTCCGACTTTTCCATAAACGGTTCTAAATAAGCAACCGCAGTTTTCATGGTTTCGGCAGATTGTAAGACAAAAGGTAATTGCATTTGTCCAGAACCGAACAATTCACCGACAACTTTCATTCCGTCTAATAAGAAAGTATTGATGATTTGTAAGGGAGGATATTGTTCTAAAGCTTTTGTTAATTGGGTTTCTAAACCAATGCGTTCACCGTCAATAATATGCCGTTTCAAACGTTCTTCAATTGGTAAACTGGCATCAATTCCTGTATTGCGTTTGGTTTTGACTCCGGCAAAAATTGTGGTTAATTCTCCCAAAGGATCATAAACGCAGACATTACCATCAAATTTGCGTTCATCATAAATTAATTGCCGACAAACTTCTTGATGTTGAGGTTCGATTTTAGCCAGGGGTAAAATTTTATTCGCGCTGACAATTGCTGCATCCATGCCCGCCTGCATGGCTTCATGCAAAAACATCGAGTTTAAGACCATGCGCGAGGCGGGATTTAAGCCAAAGGAGATATTGGAAACACCTAACATGACATGACATCCCGGCAATTCTTGGCGAATGCGGCGAATGGATTCTATTGTGGCTTTGCCATTTTCCCGATCTTCTTCAATCCCTGTAGAAATAGGGAGGGCTAATGTATCAAAGAATATTTCTGTCGGCGCAATCCCATATTCTACGGCTTGACGGTAAGCCCGTTGGGCAATTTGAAATTTTTTCTCTGCTGTCCGCGCCATACCATCTTCATCAATTGTGCCAATAATCACACCAGCACCGTACTTTTTCGCCAATTCTAGGACTTTCAAAAATCGTGGTTCGCCATCTTCGTAGTTGGTAGAATTGAGTAAACACTTACCACCAGCTACCTTTAACCCGGCTTCCATTTTTTCCCATTCGGTGGAATCGAGCATTAATGGTAATGTCACATTATTGACGATACGAGAAACTAACTCGTGCATATCCCGCACGCCGTCACGTCCCACATAATCAACGTTCACATCCAGGATATGTGCGCCTTCTTTCACCTGATTCCGTGCCATTGAGACTAAACCATCCCAGTCTTCAGCGTTGAGTAAGTCACGGCATTTTTTAGAACCACTGGCGTTGAGACGTTCACCCACAATCAAGAAAGAATTCTCTTGCTCGTAAGGTTGAGTAGTATAAATTGATGCGGCTGCTGGTTCTAAACTTGGTTGTCTAACTTTTGGTTTTAACTCTTTAGCAATTTCCGCCAATTGTTGAATATGTGCTGGTCGTGTCCCACAGCAACCCCCAATCACTTGGACACCTAAATCTTCGATAAAGTGCATTAACGCCATGCGTAATTCTACGGGCGTAAGTTTGTAATGTGCTTGACCGCCGACGTTTTCCGGTAAACCAGCATTGGGAATACAGGAAACTACGAATGGGGAATGTTCTGATAAATACTTGATGTGTGGTTTCATCAAGTCGGGACCTGTGGCACAATTTAAGCCAAGAATATCAATGGGATAAGATTCGAGAATAGTAACTACGGCGTTGATTTCTGTCCCTACCAGCATTGTTCCCATGCTTTCCATAGTTACAGAGACCATTAAGGCTCGTCTTTCCCCTTTTTTGGCAAAAACTTCCTCAATTCCATTCAGTGCGGCTTTAATTTGCAGTACGTCTTGGCAGGTTTCCACAAGGAATAAATCCACACCACCATCAAATAAGGCTTCTGCTTGTTCCGCAAAAGAGGCTTTCATGGTGTCGAAGTCAATATGTCCCAAAGTTGGGAGTTTAGTTGTTGGACCAATAGAACCAGCTACAAATCGGGGCTTTTCGGGAGTGGAAAATTCCGCAGCTACACTTTTGGCAAGTTCGGCGGCTTTTTTCGTGAGATAGTAAGCTTGGTCTGCTAGGTCGTATTCGGCGAGAACGATGGACATAGAGCCAAAGGTATCAGTTTCAATGACATCAGCGCCAGCGGCGAGGAAATCACGGTGAACTTTGGCGACGGCTTCGGGTTTGCTGTGAACTAAATACTCGTTACAACCTTCATATTGTGCGCCTCCAAAATCTTCAGCGGTAAGGTTTTGGGTTTGCAGGTTGGTTCCCATTGCGCCGTCAAAGACGATAACGGGACGTTCTGGACTATAGAGGTGTTTGAGAAAAGGATGGGTCATATGGTGTGAAAGAATAAAGTTATTTTTGTAATACTAGACTTAATTTATTATCCGTTTACAAACTGAGGTAGTCTAGCTTCAATTGTTGCGTATTATCCAGTGATGTGATCTTACTCAAGAACCACAATTGATTAACCAAAGATAAAATAGTGAAACTTTCAGATTTCAGCAGTCCATTACCGAAAACAGTATCTACTACCATGTCTGTTAATTCTAAACTTTACGAAGGCAAAGCTAAAATTCTTTACGCTACAGATGATCCAGAGATTTTGTTGGCTGATTTTAAAGATGATGCTACAGCCTTTAATGCTCAAAAACGAGGCAGCATTGAAAACAAGGGCATGATTAACTGTAGTATTTCTAGTCAACTATTCCAACAATTGGCAATGCAGGGGATTAAAACTCATTTTATTGATAGTCCAGCCCCCAATTTGATGAGAGTCAAGGCTGTAAAAATTATCCCCTTAGAAGTGGTGGTCAGAAATATTGCGGCTGGTAGCCTGTGTCAGCAAACTGGGTTAGCACTGGGAACTGTTTTATCACAGCCTTTGGTGGAATTCTATTATAAAGATGATAGTCTAGGTGATCCTCTACTGACAAGCGATCGCCTATTTCTTCTAGAATTAGCCACACCGGAACAAGTTGCTCAAATTAGCCATCTTGCCTTGAAAATCAACGAATTTCTGCAACAGTTTTGGGAAAAGTGTCAAATTACCTTAGTGGACTTCAAACTTGAATTTGGCGTAGATTCCCAACAGCAAGTATTATTAGCTGACGAAATTAGTCCTGATACCTGTCGTTTATGGGACATAGCTGAAACCGATACTAACCGTCGAGTTATGGATAAAGACCGTTTTCGTCGTGACTTAGGAAACGTAGAAAATGCCTATCAGGAGGTTTTACAGAGAGTATTAAAAGTGGTAGAAAGTTATAAAACCGAGTAAGTAATTTTTCCAGTGATTAACAAATAATGGTGTGTGGTAGTGAAGAGAAATATGATTAAAAAACATTTAACACCCGGATTAATGGCTATGGTAGCCATTACAGTCCCTTTAGCAATTTCTGTCAAAGCAAACGCCCAAGCTACTGATAGTCACCCACAGACCACAGAAGTTTTGACAGCAGAAACAAACCAGCCAGAAAAGCAGCATCCTGTTAAAAGTGATGCTAGTGAAAATCTGACATCCCATGCCTTAGTTGGAGAAAAAGAATCTAACCAATTTTCGCCCATTGTCAAAGTGATCACAGCCAATTCGGCAGCAGTAAACAAAGCATCTGTTATTGTGCCAAAAACCACAATAGTTCCCATTACCGCACAAGTCCCCCAACCAGGTACTACTCAACCCCCTGCGGCTACACCTACTCAAAAAAACTCAACTCCCTCAACAATCAAGACGGAATCTGAAGTTACACCACAACCCACAGTAACTCCCCCGACCCAACCTCCTGCGGCTGAATCTAGTCCAGAAGCAACGGAAGCCCGTGTACTGGTGTCAGAGGTAGCAATTAAATCAGAAACAGGACAAATCACCCCCGAACTAGAAACCGAAGTTTATAAAGTAATTCGTACCCAAGCTGGACAAACAACAACCCGTTCCCAACTCCAAGAAGATATTAGTGCAATTTTTAGAACTGGGTTTTTCTCCAACGTCCAAGCATTTCCAGAAGATACCCCTCTTGGTGTGCGAGTCAGTTTTATTGTTACTCCCAATCCCGTCCTCTCTAAAGTAGAGTTAGAAGCAAATCCTGGCACGGCTGTAGCCTCTGTCCTTCCTGCTGGGACAGCCAACGAAATATTTAGTAATCAATATGGCAAAATTCTCAACTTGCGGGAATTAAGTGAAGGCATCAAGCAATTAACTAAGCGCTATCAAGATCAAGGTTATGTACTAGCCAACTTAATTGGCGCACCCAAAGTCTCAGACAATGGAGTTGTTACCCTCCAAGTCGCTGAAGGGGTTGTAGAAAGCGTGAAAGTCCGATTCCGTAACAAAGATGGTGAGGACGTAGACGACAAAGGCAACCCAATTCGGGGACGGACAAAGGATTATGTTGTGACGCGAGAATTAGAATTAAAGCCAGGAACGGTATTCAATCGCAATACAGTGCAGAGAGACTTAGCACGGGTATATGGATTAGGATTGTTTGAACCACCAGATACTGAACCTATATCCCTTGCCCCTGGTACTGACCCCAGCAAAGTAAATGTCCTAGTCAATGTCACTGAACGTACCAGCGGTTCTATTGCTGCCGGGGCGGGTATCAGTTCTGCCAGTGGTCTATTTGGAACTGTCAGCTATCAGCAGCAAAACTTGGGAGGAAGAAACCAAAAATTAGGGACAGAGGTACAGTTAGGAGAACGAGAACTACTATTTGACCTCCGCTTTACTGATCCTTGGATTGGTGGTGATCTTTATCGAACTTCATATACAGCCAATATTTTCCGTCGTCGTTCTATTTCTCTGATTTTTGAAGGCAAAGATAATAACATTGAAACCTTTAATCCTGATAATATTACGGATACAAATCAACAAGATCGCCCTCGGATTACCCGGTTAGGTGGTGGTGTTACCTTTACTCGTCCCCTTTCTGCCAATCCTTTCAAAAATTCCGAGTGGCTGGCTTCTGCGGGACTACAGTATCAACGGGTTTCTGGTCGTGATGCTGACGGCAATTTAAGGAAGGAAGGGGCAATATTTGATGATAATGGTAAAATCATCAGTGGTAAAATTCCCCTCACCCTCTCGTCTTCTGGGGAAGATGATTTATTACTATTCAAGCTGGGCGCACAAAGGGATCTCCGCAATAATGCCTTACAACCCACAAAAGGTTCTTTCCTCAGCTTTGGAGTTGATCAATCTGTACCTATAGGTTCAGGTAGTATTTTTATGACTAGGTTACGAGGTAACTATAGTCAGTATCTACCAATTAAATTGATTAGCTTTAGCAAAAAACCGCAAACTTTAGCATTTAACCTCCAAGGCGGAACTATATTTGGGGATGTGCCTCCCTATGAAGCCTTTACTCTGGGTGGTAGTAACTCGGTTCGGGGTTATGACGAAGGCAGATTAGGTACGGGTAGTAAGTATATCCAAGCTGCGGTTGAATATCGCTTCCCTGTGTTCTCTGTGGTCAGTGGCGCACTATTTTTTGATTATGGTAGCGATTTGGGAAGTAGTACCCAATCTGCACAATTGTTAAAGAAAAATGGTAATGGCTATGGCTATGGTGTAGGTTTGCGGGTGCAATCTCCACTTGGACCAATTCGTATAGATTATGGTGTCACTGATGAAGGTGATAGTCGGATCAATTTTGGGATTGGAGAAAGATTTTAAATTGGTCAGTTGTCGGTTGTCAGTTGTCAGTTGTCGGTTGTCGGTGGCTAAGAATTTTACTCTTGACTTCTGAATCTTTTTTGGGCGCAGGCCCTGCGCCCCTACCTTCTGACTCCTGTGCCTTAATAATAAGCAATAGTAACTACAATATGGGGATTGTTGGGGAATGCAACAATATACGTTAGGCGGGGAAATTATTGAGACTGGTGTGGGTTTGCATAGTGGTGTCAATACTCAGGTGAGAATATTACCTGCGCTACCGGGAAGTAACCGCTTTTTTGTGCGGGTAGATTTACCAAATTCACCTATGATTCCTGCTCAGGTTGCGGCTGTGAGTAAGACTGTGCTTTCTACTCAATTGGGTAAGGATGAGGTCTGTGTTCGCACTGTGGAGCATTTACTGGCAGCTTTGGCGGCTATGGGGGTGGATAACGCCAGAATTGAAATTGATGGACCGGAAGTGCCACTTTTAGATGGTTCGGCGCGGATTTGGTGTGAAAGAATTGCTGAGGTGGGAATAGTAGCCCAAATGGCGAATAATTTACCCGCACCTGTTGTGATTACTGAACCGATTTGGATTTATGAAGGTGATGCTTTTGTTTGCGCTCTACCTGCACCGGAAACTCGATTTAGCTATGGGATAGATTTTAATTTGGCGGCAATTGGTAATCAATGGCACAGTTGGTTATTAATGACCTGTTTGGAAAAGTCTGCTGCGGATTTTGCGGTGGAAATTGCACCAGCACGGACTTTTGGGTTACAGGATCAAATTGAATATCTGCAAAGGTCGGGATTAATTAAAGGTGGGAGTTTGGATAATGCTCTGGTTTGTGGGGTTCAAGGTTGGCTAAATCCCCCATTACGATTTGCAAATGAACCAGTCCGTCATAAAATTTTGGATCTAGTAGGAGATCTAAGTTTACTGGGAACTTTCCCTGTTGCTCACTTTTTGGCGTACAAAGCTAGTCATAATTTACATATTCAACTAGCACGAAAAATTTTAGAGTTGTTCTAAAATACCTGAATTGATAGCAGTTTCCGAGAGGAAAGGAGGAACAGTAATCAAAAAGTAAGATAATATTTATACTTTTATTTCTATTTCCTGTTCCCTGTTCTCTGTTCCCTGTTCCCTGCTATACCTATTTCTAGTGTCTAATCATTCAAATAACTTACAACTAATGTCCACTATTACCGAACCTAATTCCCAGGAAGTGAATACATCAAGTGAGGATAATGTCAATACACAGACAATTAAAACTACCTTGACTATTGAGGAAATTCAGGAACTTTTGCCCCATCGCTATCCATTTTTACTGGTAGATCGGATTATTGATTATGTACCTGGTAAAAAGGCTGTGGGTATTAAAAATGTTACTTTTAATGAACCCCAATTTCAAGGGCATTTTCCGGGGCGATCGCTTATGCCCGGTGTGTTAATTATTGAAGCAATGGCACAAGTTGGGGGCATTGTGATGACGCAAATGCCGGAATCCAAAGGAGGACTGTTTGTATTTGCTGGTATTGATAAAGTCCGTTTTCGTCGGCAAATTGTTCCTGGGGATCAACTGGTGATGACGGTGGAACTGTTGTGGGTAAAACAGCGTCGTTTTGGGAAAATGCAAGGACGAGCGGAAGTTGACGGAAAACTAGCCGCTGAAGGGGAACTAATGTTTTCTTTGATTAGTTAAATCCTAACTATGATTTATTTGATTAATGTGATTGCCATGATGATCTAAATCAAAAGAATCATAGTTGAAGATCATGCGATTTCCATAATCATCTTAATCAAAAAAATCAAAAAAATCATAGTTAAAGATATGTTGAAAACACTTATTCATCCGACTGCTGTCATACATACTAGTGCGGAACTCCACCCAACAGTGCAAGTCGGTGCTTATGCTGTGATTGGAGAGAATGTCAGAGTTGGCGCAGACACTGTAATTGGCGCTCATGCTGTTCTGGAGGGACCTTGTGAAATTGGTACGGGAAATCAGATTTTCCCCGGTGCAGCTATCGGTATGCAGCCGCAGGATCTCAAGTATGTGGGAGAACCTACTTGGGTAAAAATTGGCAATAATAATTCTATTCGTGAGTATGTGACGATTAATCGCGCTACTGGCAGGGGTGAAGCAACAGTAATCGGCAATGGCAATTTATTGATGGCTTATGTTCATGTAGGTCATAATTGCGTGCTTGAAGATTCTGTCATTATTGCTAATTCTGTGGCGTTAGCAGGTCATGTACATATTGAATCGCGGGCTAGACTCAGCGGCGTTTTAGGTGTACATCAGTTTGTCCATATTGGGGGGATGTCAATGGTGGGAGGAATGACACGCATTGATAGAGATGTGCCTCCTTATATGTTGGTGGAGGGAAATCCGGCAAAAGTGCGATCGCTCAATTTGGTAGGATTAAAACGTTCGGGAATGCCTGCGAGTGACTTTCAATTAATTAAAAAGGCTTTCCGTCTTCTCTATCGTTCTGAGTTTTTATTTAAAGATGCTTTGCAGGAGTTGGAAAATTTAGGAGATACAGAAGAATTAAAACATCTTCGCCGTTTCTTGTTACTTTCCCAAATGTCGGGAAGACGAGGTTTAATTCCCGGAAAAGGTAAAAAATCCGTCAGTGATGAAGAATGAATAGTCAGTCAGATGTAGGGGCGGGGTTTTCCCGTCCTCAAAGTTTACTAGTTACTCTGTTTTTGTCGGCAGAATATAGATGAAATTAACCACGAAGAAGCGAAGGCAACGAAGGAAGAAAAGAAGAAGAAAAGAAGAAGAAAAAAATAGGTAATCTTCCACTGGGAAGGGGGTGGGAAAGGACGTAAAAATCTAAAATCTAAAGTTTTAAAATGCGAATATTTATTAGCACTGGCGAAGTTTCTGGAGATCTACAGGGTTCGCTATTAATTAAGGCACTTCAACGCCAAGCTGTTGCTGCGGGGTTGACATTAGAAATTATTGCCTTGGGTGGGGATAAAATGGCGGAAGCTGGGGCGAAAATTTTGGGTAATACCAGCGGTATTGGTTCAATGGGTTTGATTGAGTCTTTACCTTATGTTATTCCTACTTTAAGAGTACAACGACAAGCGATCGCTCACTTGAAGAAAAATCCCCCGGATTTAGTCGTCCTTATTGACTATATGGGTCCAAATTTGGGCATTGGTACATTCATGAAGGAAAATTTGCCTGATGTGCCTGTGGCTTATTATATCGCTCCTCAAGAGTGGGTATGGTCTATGAGTTTTCAGAATACTAACCGCATTGTTGGTTTTACAGATAAACTATTAGCAATTTTCCCGGAAGAAGCCCGATATTATCAACAAAATGGGGCAAATGTTTCTTGGGTAGGACATCCTTTAATTGATAGAATGGCAAATGCGCCTAGTCGGACAACTGCGAGGGAGAAATTAGGAGTTAAAGTAGAAGAAATAGCGATCGCTCTTTTACCAGCTTCCCGTCATCAAGAATTAAAATATCTTCTACCAATAATTTTTCAAGCCGCCCAAAATATTCAATCTAAACTACCAAATGTCCATTTTTGGATTCCTCTATCCTTGGAAACATTTAGAGAACCAATTACAGCCGCAATTCAAGAATATGGGTTAAAAGCTACAATAGTATCAAGTCAACAACAAGGCGTTCAAGATATTTTAGCGGCGGCTGATTTTGCTATTAATAAGTCAGGAACAGTCAATTTAGAACTAGCATTATTAAATGTCCCCCAAGTTGTAGTTTATCGGCTTCATCCTCTTACAGCTTGGATTGCGCGTCATATTCTTAAAGGTTCAATTCCTTTTGCTTCTCCAGTCAATTTAGTTGTCATGCGGGAAATTGTCCCAGAATTCTTGCAAGAACAAGCCACAGCCGAGAATATTACCAAAGCAGCAATGGAATTGTTGTTAAATCCTGAAAAAAGACAACAAACTTTCACAGCTTATCAAGAAATGCGCCATTGTTTGGGAGAATTGGGAGTGTGCGATCGGACAGCTAAAGAAATACTAGAAATGTACATTTAGAGAACTCCACAAAAAAATGATCCAATTTTGTGGGATGGGCATCCTGCCCGTCCTTAATGATTAGCGGGCAAGATGCCCGCACCACAAGAAATTTTGGGATATTTTTTTGATTGGAAGTCTCTTAATTAAAATGACTCGTTTTATCTATGACCAATTCGCAAAAGATTACCTAGAAGAACTAAGTAGTTGAACAGAAAAATTTAAGAACAAAACGCCAATTTAGAATCATGAGGATTACTGGGAAAATTAGCCACAACACCCGCTATATTTGAACCATACCGCAACCCAGCATCAAAGGAAGAAATATGTGATTGTCTGTTAAAATTACTAGAAGTGAGAGGTGCATTCCAACGGGAAGCAAAACGCAATCAAACCAAGATCATAGAAACCCAGATTCCCAAATTACGGATTCTCACACCCACAGCATCAAAAAACCTGCTATCAGGATTTGATGGTGCAGCCAAACCAGATTCCCTACCAGGAATATACTATTTACCACAATCTTTACGCACAGCAATTATTGTCATTCATCAATTACCACAGACTCAAGAAACCCTATGGTTAAGACTTCTAGGACGAGGAACAGTACAAAAACAAGCAATTGATGAATTAGTTGCGTTACCATCAAATCAGCCTTATGTAAAAATTACATTAGAGCTACTTTATAACCTCCAGCAGAATTTAAGAATCAATCAAAGTTCACAAACAGAAGATAGGGAACTAGCTAAAAAAGAAGGAGAACAACGTCTAATTATCCGTCAACTAAATCGTCGAATTGGTGAAATTGAATCATCATTAATTCAAAGAGTCCAAGCATTATCTATTGAGAAACTTGAAGAACTTGGAGAAGCTTTGTTAGATTTTACTTCAATTGAAGATTTAGAAAATTGGCTGCAATCTGTAAACTTAATCATAACTAAATAATGACCAAAAAACGACCAATTGCAGTTGATTTATTTGCAGGCGCAGGTGGCATGACTTTAGGCTTTGAACAAGCTGGTTTTGATGTCCTAGCATCTGTGGAAATAGATCCAATTCATTGTGCAATTCATCAATTTAACTTTCCCTTTTGGACTGTGTTATGCAAAAGTGTGGAAGAAACAACAGGGAAGGAAATTCGGAATAGTTCTCAAATTGCTAATCAAGAAATTGATGTAGTATTTGGTGGTCCACCCTGTCAAGGTTTCTCATTAATGGGAAAACGTTCTTTTGATGATCCAAGAAACTCTTTAGTTTTCCATTTTATTAGATTAGTTGTAGAATTACAACCCAAGTTTTTTGTGCTGGAAAATGTCAAAGGAATGACAGTTGGGAAACACAAAGAATTTATTGCTGAAATCATTAGTCAATTTTCCGAAAGTGGTTATCAAGTTAATGCAAATTACCAAGTTTTAAATGCAGCTAATTATGGAGTACCCCAAAATCGAGAAAGGTTATTTTTACTAGGTGCGCGTGAAGATTTAGAATTACCTAAATATCCAGAAAAAATCACATTCCCAGCAAAATCTAATCAATCTTCCGAAACTAAATTAGTCATAACTCCTACAGTTTGGGAAGCATTACAAGATTTACCAGTCATAGAAAAATATCCAGAACTATATCAACAAGATTGGATATTTACAGAGTTTACTAAACCTAGTAACTATGCTAAAAACCTGCGTAATCTTCCAACTGCAAAAAACAACTATTCCTATAAACGTCAATATGATCCTACTTTACTAACATCAAGTTTAAGAAGTAAGCATTCGACCGAATCTATGGATAGATTTGCATCCACACCACATGGTAAAATCGAATCAATTAGTCGTTTTCATAAACTTGATCCTGATGGTTTATGTAATACCTTAAGAGCCGGAACACCTAGTAATAAAGGTGCATTTACTTCACCTCGTCCCATACATCCTTTTATCCCCAGATGTATTACTGTCAGGGAAGCTGCGCGGTTACATTCCTATCCTGACTGGTTTCGATTTCATCCGACAAAATGGCATGGTTTTAGACAAATTGGTAATTCTGTTCCCCCGCTTTTAGCACAAGCAGTCGCAGAGGAAATTATTAAATTTTTAGATATCAAATCTTCTGATAGTGCAAAAGTGACAAAAACCATACCTCAAAGTATTAAAGATTTAGGGGATATTAGTTTATTAACGCTTGATATGTCAGCAGCAGCGAAATACTTTGGAGTGAACCCTGATGTTATAGAACCGAGAACCAGAAAAAAATGAATTTTTAGAATTTAGCTATACTAAAAACGGGTCGCAGCCTTACTATTAAAATCGCTAAAAGTATTGATATAAAAAGATTTTTGCCGAAGTAAAATTCCAGCAATCATCCGTTTTCAGTATAATACAGCAAATTGTATCAATATCACTTATTTATAGCCATACTCCCGACTGGGCGCAGTCCCTGCGCCCCTACCTCCTGATAGCGTAGGGTGGGGTAATTTGAGGAATAATGGTGATTCGATAACTTGCGTGTACACCGTAGCCTTTATAAGGGGAGAGAACTGGATTTTTATTGTTACCCCCTTTACAAGGGGAAAGAGGGGTAACAAGATGATGAAAATTACGGGATACCACTTTTAAAACATCCTCTTATCAATACCTATGCCAATTTTCCAAATATAAGTCCCAAACCTAATAAAATCGTTACGATATCAATAGGGTTTCAGGGTATTGCTTATAAAATCTTGTTAAATCAAATGCCATGATAAATTACCTGAAATTAGGCTAATCATAATTATTACCTCAGTAATTATACAGATAATGATAGGATTGATTCCAGAACCTAAACTCCCAATACCATAAGGAAATTATTTACAAATGATTTTTTTTAATCAAGACCAACAACTAGAAAATATCGGTAATCAAATTTTAGAGGCAACTTGGGCAGAGTTTCCAACTTTAGCAGCTCATCAAATTGCTTTGACTTGGGTGGTATATGATCCTCCCGCACCGGTGAATACAGGTGGTGCGCTGACTCCTAACGCTTTTTGGGAACATCCGGTGCGGGGTTTTAGCTATCGGGGGGGAGAACGAATTTATCCTGCAAGTGTGGTGAAGTTATTTTATTTGGTAGTGGTGCAAGAATGGCTAGAGAAAGGAATGAGTCAGGCTTCGGCAGAATTAGACCGGGCTTTGAAGGATATGATAGTTGATTCTAGCAACGATGCGACTAGTTTAATTGTTGATATCATCAGTGGGACTAGTTCTGGTCCCCAGTTAAGTCTTGGACCTTTTGAAACTTGGAAATATCAACGCAATATTATTAATCGTTATTACCAGTCTTTGGGGTGGGAGGAAATGAAGACGATTAATGTCTGTCAAAAAACTTGGGGTGATGGTCCCTATGGACGGGAAAGAGCTTTTTACGGGGAGATGTTTGAAAATCGGAATATGCTGACGACGGATGCGACTGCGAGATTATTACATAGTATCGTGGGTGGGGTGACGGTTTCTAGTGAGCGATCGCAATCTATGATGAATTTACTCAAACGTAGTATTAAGCCAGAAGAGTTAAGCCAAGATGGCGAAGAGAACCAAATTACAGGCTTCTTAGGGGGTGGATTACCTCAAAATAGTCAAATCTGGTCAAAAGCAGGTTGGACAAGTACAGTCCGTCATGATGCGGCTTATATTGAATTACCAGATCAGCGTCCTTATCTGTTGGTGGTGTTTACGGAAGGGAAAGAGCAAGCTAAGAGTCGGGAAATCTTACCTTTTGTGTCTAGAAGAATTGCAGAAGCGATCGCTAATTTATAGAATTGCAATTACTGGGACTTAACAACGGAAATAGGGAAAAATGGGACGGATTTTTATTTCTGCGGCACATGGTGGCACAGAAGCGGGCAAAAATGACCCCGGTGCGATCGCTGGTGGCACAACGGAAGCAAAGGAAATGATTCTTTTGCGGGATTTGGTGGTGATAGAACTGCGAACCCGGAATTTAGAAGTTTTAGCTGTTCCTGACGATTTAAGTGCGGCTCAAACCATCGCTTGGATTAATGCTCGTGCTAATTCCAAAGATGTGGCATTAGAAATTCAAGCCAATGCAGCTAATAGCCCATCTGTGCGCGGAGCAAGTGCATTTTATATTGCCAAAAACGATCAGCGCAAACAAAATGCAGAAATGTTATTAACGGCACTTTTGCGCCGTGTCCCCCAATTACCCAATCGCGGAGTCAAACCAGATACAGATAGTGGCTTGGGTAACTTGCAATTTTGTCGTCAAACAGCGATCGCTGCCATACTACTACAAGTCGGTTTCCTCAGCAGTCCCGAAGATCGGGCTTTATTACAAAGTCGTCGTCGTGATTTTGCGATCGGAATTGCCGAAGGACTAACTACTTGGAGTCAAGCAAATGATCCTCAGCAACCAAAAACCGAAAATTATCCCAGCATTAACATCAATATCAATGGACAGAATTACTCAGAACAAGGACTATTAATTAATGGTAATGCTTACATCCCCATTGATTTAGTAGATCGGTTACGGATTGATATTTCAAAATTAACTAATTTACGCCGGATTACCTATCGGCAAATAGTTTATATCAAAGCCATAGAACTTCGAGAATCTCATATTTCTATTGATTGGGATAGTGCCTCACGCACAGTCAAATTACGCTCAATTTCAACAGTTTGTCCCGGACAAATTGAACAACTTATCTCCACTGGCAACACATCAGAAATACAATTACAATCATTTCTAAAAATCAATAATGAAAGTGCCATTACCCAATTTCCTGACCTTCCCAAACTATATCGAGAAGAAGCAACTATTGAAGGCATAAATCATGACATTGCTTTTTGTCAAATGTGTCTAGAAACTGGATTTTTACGGTTTGGGACTGACATCAAACCCCAACAAAATAACTTTGCCGGTTTAGGTGCAGTTGGTGGTGGTGCTGAAGGAGCATCATTTCCCAGCGCCAGAATTGGTGTCAGAGCGCATATTCAACATTTAAAAGCCTATGCCAGTTTAGAACCCTTAGTCCAGCCAGAAGTAGATCCGCGATTTCGTTTTGTTACCAGAGGTGTTGCTCCCTCAGTTAATCAATTATCAGGGCGCTGGTCTGCGGATTTAGACTACGGAATCAAAATTACAGCTATTATCAGAAGACTCTATGAGTCAGCAAATCTTTTGTAATTATAGAAAAGTTTAAAAAGCGACGGTCAGTCGCAGCTAACCAAACAAAACCCATCTTCATGGGTTTCAAATCTTAATTTTTCCTTAAGTCTACGCAGGTGGACTTTGTTTGTGTAGTAGCGACTGACCGTCGCCGGAAACTTTTCTCTTAATCCTGTTATAGTGATATTAATGATGATTAGGAACAATATTTGTGTTTCCCCTCTACGATGAAAACCCGACCCGAATTACGCCATATTTTACCTATGGTTTAATTGGCATGAATGTTCTAGTTTTTCTCCACGAAATCAGTTTGTCAAATCTGCAACTAGAACAGTTTTTTCAATTGTATGCAGTCATACCGCAAGAATTAACCATCAACTGGAGTGGAGAGTGGACAACCTTATTTACCTCACAATTTTTGCATGGAGGTTGGTGGCACTTAATATCCAATATGATCTATCTGTGGGTATTTGGTAACAATATTGAAGACCGTTTAGGGCATTTTAAATATTTATTATTTTATTTAACCTGTGGCGCTATAGCTGCTTTATGTCAATGGTTTATTGGTATGTACTCCACTATCCCTTCCTTGGGTGCAAGTGGGGCAATTTCTGGAGTTCTAGGTGCATACTTAATCTGGTTTCCTCAAGCAAGAATCACCACTTTAGTTTTTTTGGGTTTTTTCATCACCACAATTAATATCCCCGCATTAGTAATTATTGGTATTTTCTTTATACAAAATCTTATCGCTGGTTTTGCCAGTCTCCAGACAGCAGCTAAAATGAGTGTAGAAACGGGAGGAGTCGCTTATTGGGCGCACCTTGGGGGTTTTATTGTGGGGAGTATTTTTGCCCTGGGAAATAGAGAATAGAGAATTGGTAATTGGTAATTAATTGGTAATAAACCCACATTCCGCTTTGCTTCATTCGCAATGACAAGGACTTTAGCGATCGCTCCATGAGTTGTCATTGCGAGTGAAAGGAAGCAATCTCTTGATGACTTATAAACCTGGCGATTGCTTCATTCCGCTTTGCTCCATTCGCAATGACAAGGACTTTGGCGATCGCTCCATGATTTGTCATTGCGAGTGAAAGGAAGCAATCTCTTAATAACTTATAAACCTGGCGATTGCTTCATTCCGCTTTGCTTCATTCGCAATGACAGGAACTCTGGCGATCGCTCCATGAGTTGTCATTGCGAGTGAAAGGAAGCAATCTCTTGGTAACTTACAAACCTGGCGATTGCTTCATTCCGCTTTGCTCCATTCGCAATGACAAGGACTTTGGCGATCGCTCCATGATTTGTCATTGCGAGTGAAAGGAAGCAATCTCTTAATAACTTATAAACCTGGCGATTGCTTCATTCCCCTTTGCTCCATTCGCAATGACAAGGACTTTGGCGATCGCTCCATGAGTTGTCATTGCGAGTGAAAGGAAGCAATCTCTTAATAACTTATAAACCTGGCGATTGCTTCATTCCGCTTTGCTTCATTCGCAATGACAAGGACTTTGGCGATCGCTCCATGATTTGTCATTGCGAGTGAAAGGAAGCAATCTCTTGATAACTTACAAACCTGGCAATTGCTTCATTCCGCTTTGCTCCATTCGCAATGACAAGGACTTTGGCGATCGCTCCATGAGTTGTCATTGCGAGTGAAAGGAAGCAATCTCTTAATAACTTATAAACCTGGCGATTGCTTCATTCCGCTTTGCTCCATTCGCAATGACAAGGACTTTGGCGATCGCTCCATGAGTTGTCATTGCGAGTGAAAGGAAGCAATCTCTTAATAACTTATAAATCTGGCGATTGCTTCATTCCCCTTTGCTCCATTCGCAATGACAAGGACTTTGGCGATCGCTCCATGAGTTGTCATTGCGAGTGAAAGGAAGCAATCTCTTAATAACTTATAAACCTGGCGATTGCTTCATTCCGCTTTGCTTCATTCGCAATGACAAGGACTTTGGCGATCGCTCCATGATTTGTCATTGCGAGTGAAAGGAAGCAATCTCTTGATAACTTACAAACCTGGCAATTGCTTCATTCCGCTTTGCTCCATTCGCAATGACAAGGACTTTGGCGATCGCTCCATGATTTGTCATTGCGAGTGAAAGGAAGCAATCTCTTAATAACTTATAAACCTGGCGATTGCTTCATTCCGCTTTGCTTCATTCGCAATGACAGGAACTCTGGCGATCGCTCCATAAGTTGTCATTGCGAGTGAAAGGAAGCAATCTCTTGATGACTTATAAACCTGGCGATTGCTTCATTCCGCTTTGCTCCATTCGCAATGACAAGGACTTTGGCGATCGCTCCATGATTTGTCATTGCGAGTGAAAGGAAGCAATCTCTTAATAACTTATAAACCTGGCGATTGCTTCATTCCGCTTTGCTCCATTCGCAATGACAAGGACTTTGGCGATCGCTCCATGAGTTGTCATTGCGAGTGAAAGGAAGCAATCTCTTAATAACTTATAAACCTGGCGATTGCTTCATTCCGCTTTGCTCCATTCGCAATGACAAGGACTTTGGCGATCGCTCCATGAGTTGTCATTGCGAGTGAAAGGAAGCAATCTCTTGATGACTTATAAACCTGGCGATTGCTTCATTCCGCTTTGCTCCATTCGCAATGACAAGGACTTTGGCGATAGCTCCATGAGTTGTCATTGCGAGTGAAAGGAAGCAATCTCTTGGTAACTTATAAATCTGGCAATCGCTTCATTCCGCTTTGCTCCATTTGGAATGACATATAATATAATTAATTTTACCCGACTATTTATATGAATGACTGTTTATGCGGTTTTTTGATTTGGTTTTTAATGACAAAGGTATGATTTGATGTTTATTTTAGATGTAGCCGTTCAAGCCGGACGATTAATGTTACAAAGACTAGAAACTCAGGTGAATGGTTATATTATCAACTTAATTCACCCTTTTAATCAAGAGTCTATAATTTATCAACCCCAACTATGGAGTCAAATCACCACTAATGAATAAACCAATTTCTGTGTGTAGCGAAGCAATCACTGATTTTGGATTATTTATTTTTTAGAAAACTCTTAGTCAATCTCACCCTAACCATTGAACCCTACTGGGATGAAACCTTAAATTTATTTATACCAATGAATAAGCAGTTTTACATTTATATCATGACAAATAACCATAATAAAGTGCTTTACACAGGTGTAACGAATGACCTAATAAGAAGAGTTTATGAACACAAAGAAAAATTAATAGAAGGATTTACGAAAAAATATAATGTTACTAAATTAGTTTATTACGAAATTTTTATAGATGCTACCAGTGCTATTGCTAGAGAAAAACAAATTAAAGCTGGTTCTAGACAAAAGAAGATTGATTTGATTAATAGCATTAACCAAGAATGGGGGGACTTGTATGAAGGTTTATTGTAACAATAATTGTATGTCATTGCGAATGTAACGAAGTGGAGTGAAGCAATCTCGTCTTCACCGAGAGATTTTGCGATTGCTTCCCTTCGGTCGCAATGACAAATTCAAAAACTTTCCTATGTCATTGCGAATGTAACGAAGTGGAGTGAAGCAATCTCGTCTTCACCGAGAGATTTTGCGATTGCTTCCCTTCGGTCGCAATGACAAATTCAAAAACTTTCCTATGTCATTGCGAATGTAACAAAGTGGAGTGAAGCAATCTCATCTGCTTCCCTGCGATCGCAATGACAAATTCAAAAACTTTCCTCTGTCATTGCGAATGTAACGAAGTGGAGTGAAGCAATCTCATCTGCTTCCCTGCGATCGCAATGACAAATTCAAAAACTTTCCTATGTCATTGCGAATGTAACGAAGTGGAGTGAAGCAATCTCGTCTTCACCGAGAGATTTTGCGATTGCTTCCCTTCGGTCGCAATGACAAATTCAAAAACTTTCCTATGTCATTGCGAATGTAACAAAGTGGAGTGAAGCAATCTCATCTGCTTCCCTGCGATCGCAATGACAAATTCAAAAACTTTCCTCTGTCATTGCGAATGTAACGAAGTGGAGTGAAGCAATCTCATCTGCTTCCCTGCGATCGCAATGACAAATTCAAAAACTTTCCTATGTCATTGCGAATGTAACGAAGTGGAGTGAAGCAATCTCGTCTTCACCGAGAGATTTTGCGATTGCTTCCCTTCGGTCGCAATGACAAATTCAAAAACTTTCCTATGTCATTGCGAATGTAACAAAGTGGAGTGAAGCAATCTCATCTGCTTCCCTGCGATCGCAATGACAAATTCAAAAACTTTCCTCTGTCATTGCGAATGTAACGAAGTGGAGTGAAGCAATCTCATCTGCTTCCCTGCGATCGCAATGACAAATTCAAAAACTTTCCTATGTCATTGCGAATGTAACGAAGTGGAGTGAAGCAATCTCGTCTTCACCGAGAGATTTTGCGATTGCTTCCCTTCGGTCGCAATGACAAATTCAAAAACTTTCCTATGTCATTGCGAATGTAACAAAGTGGAGTGAAGCAATCTCATCTGCTTCCCTGCGATCGCAATGACAAATTCAAAAACTCTCCTATGTCATTGCGAATGTAACAAAGTGGAGTGAAGCAATCTCATCTGCTTCCCTGCGATCGCAATGACAAATTCAAAAACTTTCCTATGTCATTGCGAATGTAACGAAGTGGAGTGAAGCAATCTCATCTTCACCGAGAGATTTTGCGATTGCTTCTCTTCGGTCGCAATGACAAATTCAAAAACTTTCCTCTGTCATTGTGAATGTAACGAAGTGGAGTGAAGCAATCTCATCTTCACCGAGAGATTTTGCGATTGCTTCTCTTCGGTCGCAATGACAAATTCAAAAACTTTCCTCTGTCATTGCGAATGTAACGAAGTGGAGTGAAGCAATCTCGTCTTCACCGAGAGATTTTGCGATTGCTTCCCTGCGATCGCAATGACAAATTCAAAAACTCTCCTATGTCATTGCGAATGTAACGAAGTGGAGTGAAGCAATCTCGTCTTCACCGAGAGATTTTGCGATTGCTTCCCTTCGGTCGCAATGACAAATTCAAAAACTCTCCTATGTCATTGCGAATGTAACAAAGTGGAGTGAAGCAATCTCGTCTTCACTAAGAGATTTTGCGATTGCTTCCCTTCGGTCGCAATGACAAATTCAAAAACTCTCCTATGTCATTGCGAATGTAACAAAGTGGAGTGAAGCAATCTCATCTGCTTCTCTTCGGTCGCAATGACAAATTCAAAAACTTTCCTCTGTCATTGCGAATGTAACAAAGTGGAGTGAAGCAATCTCGTCTTCACTGACATTAAATATTCAAATCCCGTAAAGCTAACCGAATTTGTTCTAAGCGTCTGCGGTTGACACCAAAATCAGAATCTCCTACACGAGATGCAGAACGGATATGAATAACTGACTTATCGCCAGGAAAGTAAAACTCCACATCATCAACAAACTTGAAAATGCGACTTTTAGAAATTGCATGAATATAATTATCTGTTTGTGATATGATCGTGGTGCGGGGAACAACAGTGAGGACTTTTAGTAAAGTTTCTCTGGCTTTATCTCGTTCTATATGATAGGTAATCGGCTCAATAGCGTGTTTAGCATCAGCATTTTGACTGACAACACAATTAGGAGAAACTGGACAAGGACTAAGACTAGCTGACTCAATTCCTAAGCTTGAAGCTGAAGCAGTTGCAGGAATTATAAAACTCAGGATCAACGTTAGGAATATCGAGAAAATAATCTTTCGTAGTTGAGAGATTGTTGTTAAATTAGACATAATCAGTTAACTGTTATATTCTGTGATTCTTTGTATATTATCAGCTTTCTACACATTATCATCAAATTAGGTTTTTCAAGTTTTCCATCTTAAAATCACACTCCCCTTCTGATAGAGAAGGGACAGTGTGGGTATTACTTCATATCGTAACCAAATAAATTAGGATCAACTTCTCCTAATTGTAAATCTGCTAAACCATATTCTTGCCAGCGTCTTTCTACCATTTCCGCAACATTGGGATCTGATTTTAATGGTTCACCCCATTCATGTTCTGTTTCTGGAGGAATTTTTGTGGTGGCATCTATACCCATTCTCCCACCTAAACCTAATTTTTCACTAGCAAAATCTAAAGTATCAAAGGGAGTATTTGGTAATATAAATACGTCTCTGGTAGGATCAACTTTGGAACTGATCGCCCAAACAACTTGACGGGGATCACGAACATTGATATCTTTATCAACGACAATCACAAATTTCGTGTAAGTGAATTGTGGTAACGCACTCCAAAAGGCTAAAGCTGCTCGCCGTGCTTGTCCAGGATAAGCTTTATCTATGGAAATAATTGCGGCTTTGTAACTTAACGCTTCCATTGGCAGGAAGAAATCAACTATTTCTGATACTTGTTGCCGTAAAATAGGGGTGTAAATCCGGTTAAGAGCGATCGCCATCATGGCTTCTTCTTTTGGTGGCAACCCGCTAAATGTGGTAAGATAAATGGGGTTTTTGCGGTGTGTCATACACTGAAACCGCACCAAAGGCGAATCCTCCACACCGCCATAATATCCCATGTGGTCGCCAAAGGGTCCATCCGGTAAAACTTCCCCCGGTGTAATTGTCCCTTCTAAAACAAATTCGGAATCTGCGGGAACTTCCAAATCTACAGTTTTACACCTGGCTAAGTTGACTCCCGAACCGCCATACAATCCAGCAAATAACCATTCTGATAAATCTACAGGAATGGGTGTGGCTGCTGCCATAATGATTAAAGGATCTACACCCAGAGCGATCGCTACCTCTAACTTTTTACCACGTTCTGCGGCTTTGCGTAAATGTCTCGCACCACCCCGCACCGATAGCCAATGTACAGTCATAGTATTATTAGACTGTAACTGTAAACGATATACGCCTACATTGGGGATTCCTGTCTCACAATCCTTAGTAATTACCAATCCTAGCGTAATAATCTTGCCAGCATCTCCCGGATAAGGACGTATTAAAGGCAACTTATTTAAATCTAAATCATTTCCAGCAACTACCACCTGTTGACAAGGCGGAAAAAAGTCCCTTCCCGGTTTAGCTTTCACCACGTCAAACAGCACTTTACCAAAATCTATAGCTTGGGAAATCTTTTTCGGTGGTTTGGGTTGCTGAAGCATACTTAGCTTCTTTCCCAGGGTTTCCAACTCCTCTGGTTTTTCCATGTTCATCGCCCAGCATATCCTTTCCACAGTCCCCATTAAGTTAACTGCGACGGGAAAAGATGCACCTTTGACATTCTCGAATAGTAAGCCTGGACCACCTTTTCGCAGCATTCGGTTGGAAATCTCCGCAATTTCCATATCTGGGTCAACCAAAGCTGAAATTCGCTTTAATTGTCCTCTTTGTTCTAGAATTTTAATGAATCCCCGTAAATCTCGCGCCATTGTTTTTTTTAATTATTAAGAAGTGTAAAGCTATTCTTATTTTAGTCTTGATTTGGATAAGTTGACTTTTTAGTACAAATATACTATATTGAGGGAAAGAGGGATTTTTCTCACGCAGAGACGCGGAGGCGCAGAGAGGGAAATCCGGTTTTTAATTGATAAAAGTTAGGGGGTTTTATGTCGAAGTTAAATCACCAAATTTCTCTGTTAGAACTCATCCAAATTTTATCTGAATATCGTCAACATATCATTTTGAATTTATATAAGTTAAAGGAAGATTACCAGCGAACTCGTATTAAACGGGTGAAGGGTGTTAGAGATATTAATGGTGATTTAATAACTCCTAGTTTACAAACTGAAGATGTTTATGCTGGTGATTTTGTGCAAATGGGTGTATTCGCTATAAATCGCAATACTGCTACTATTAATATGTTGGTGAAGCGGAAAGTTAAACTGGTAAAGGCTGAAGATTATACCCCTATTATTGAGATTGCAGGGTTACTGGCTCATGATTTGCATAATTTCAATAATTATACCATTGTCAAAGATGGTAAAGTTCATATTTCGGCTTTAAATATTAAAATCAGCAACAAGAAAGTATTTGATTTATTGCAATCTAAAGGTGTAATTACTGCTGATGAGTTTGAATTTGATCGTGAATATCAAATCCAATTAGATAATTTACCATTAGTTCCTGTTAATATCAATTTTGGCAATATTGATGGGTTATTTACGCAATTAGCAGAAATTAAGGTGATTACGAGCATTCTATCTGCTTGCTTACGTCATCAATCAGAATTATTTGTGAGTAACCAAGTAGAGGAATTAAAACAACATTATTTATCCAAAAATCTCTATCTGAATTTTCCTACCACTCAGGAATATTCAGATCCAATTGATTCTCATATTAGTCATAAAATTGAGTTTGGTAATCAGGATATTCTCAACTTGAGTAAATTATATGCTGCTAACCAGTTTTTAGGGCGGAGATATGAAGTTTACGACCAAAAAACTGGAGAGATTTTCCTGAAACCAACTTTGGAAATGGTTCTAAATCAAAATATCGCTTTTCGACAAAAAGCTATTTCTGCCAGAATGAAACTAACTAAAGTTGATGATTTGATGAAACCCATTTTTGATGACTTTCTGGGAATCAATATCAATGGAAAAGTAGGAAAAATTCTTGGTAAAGTTGGTGAGCATAATTTGGCGTTATTATTATATACCCAACACGCTCATAAATCTATCAATAGAGAAGAGTTAATTGCAGCTATGACGACAGCTTATAAAAAGTTAGTAGCTTATGTTGAGCAGATTTACCAAGAAAAGATTTCTCCTATGGTGTTTTATATTGGTTCAACAGGACTCTTACCAAATAAAATCCCTGCTACAGCATTAACTGCTAATGAATTAGCGGCTAAATACCCACAGTTGCAATTTTCTAAAAATGAACAGTCAGGAACATTTTTTGAAGTTGGAAATACCATTATTAGCATTTATCCGCAAACAGAATATTACAGTAAAAATTCATTAGCTGTGAGTTAGTTCTGTAGTCGTAGGGGTTGATAGCGTTTCCACGTCTAACAGGGTACAAATTTATCTGCGTTTATCTGCGTTCATTCTCTTCCATCTGCGGTTAATTCTTTCTTCTTGTACCTCACAGGAACGGTAATTTCTATAGCAATGCTACACCATAAATCTGTACTTTTCCCATTGCTAAAAGTGCTGTTCCATAAGCTGCTTCCCTATGAATTGATGAAACAACTGGTACTTTTAAATAACGTTGACGAATAGCTGTCCAAGTGGAATTAGTCGCACCACCACCAGCAGTATAAATATGGGTTAAAGAATCTGCACCTAGATTTTGCAATAGTTCATATCCTCTAGTTTCTATTCTCGCCATACTTTCTAATAAACCATGTAGAAATTCTTTATTTTGATCGGGACGCGGTTCTAGTCTGGGTAATAATTGGGGATCATTAATGGGAAAGCGATCGCCTGGTTTCAATAATGGGTAATAATCTAACTCACTGGGTTGAGTTGGATTAATTTCTGCGCTTAACCTCACTAACTCAACATTGCTGAAAAAATGCTTTAAAACAGCACCTCCTGTATTAGAAGCACCTCCTGTTAGCCATAAATCACCTAAACGATGGCTATAAATTCCATATCGCGCATCTTCAATTCTTTGACGACTTAAAAGTTTTAGGACTAAAGTTGACCCCAGGGAAGTTACCGCTTCCCCCGGAAATTTAGCTCCACTGGCTAGAAAAGCCGCAATACTATCTGTTGTGCCAGCAACCACCAAACAATCGCCTTTAAAGCCAAAATCAGCCGCAATCCTGGGAAGTAATTCACCAATAGCAGTTCCCGGTGTTAACACTTGTGGTAACTGGAGAGGAATTTCTAATTGTTCCAACCATTCTGGATATTGCAATTTTTCTACATCATAACCCAGCTTCAAAGCGTTGTGGTAATCGCTAATACCTAACTTTCCATGCAAAAGAAACCCCAGCCAATCGGCTTGATGTAATAAATATCTGGCTTTTGTAAAATCAGGTAATGCTTGCATCCAGAGGAGTTTCGCTAGACTAGATGTAGCACTTAACACAGTGTGATTAGCCGGAGCAAACCAACTCAACCGTTCTAAAGCTGTCGCACCCCGACCATCATTGTACAACAGCGGCGCGTCTATAGGCTCTCCAGCCCCATCAGTCAGCAAAATAGTAGAAGAAGTCCCATTAATAGCGATCGCCCCGATCTCCCCCCTTAAAGCCTCCGGAATTTGCCCTAATAGACTCCATAAAGCCTCTCGCCAACATTTTACCCAGTTAATAGTCTCAACCAGCCAATAATGACGCATTTCCGACAAAACGCGACCTTCTTCATCAATTACCACACCCCGTGCGCCAGAAGTGCCAAAATCAATACCCAGGGATAAAGTCATAAATTCAGGGGAGTTGGGGGAGTTGGGGGAGTTGGGGGAGTTGGGGGAGTTGGGGGAGTTGGGGGAGTTGGGGGAGTTGGGGGAGTTGGGGAAGTAGGGGGAGTTGGGGGAGTTGGGGAATATTTCTTCCCAATGACAACGAACAACTGACAAATCCCCAGTTTTTGTTGCATCTTGTAACAAGATGTTTCCTAATGTTGGTAAAACAGGGAAAAGTAGTAAACGAAGTCTTGAAAATCTAGTTCAACTTAGGAGGATTTCCATCATGCCTATCTCAGATACTCAAGTTTACATTGCCTTGGTTGTAGCACTCATTCCAGGAATTCTAGCTTGGCGTTTGGCTACAGAACTATACAAATAACACCAATGTAACTCTGTTACAGGTGATCAAGCCTAGTATCCGTGAGTGTGATTTCTAAATTCCTGTAGTTTTCAGCTATGGGGATTTGGAAAATTGCACCTTACCTTACTAGGTAATATTTTATTCATTTTCATACTTGTATAAATTTCCCAAAAATGAAGTAATATAGCAGCTAAATTAAGCCGCAATTAGCACCTGTTTGCTTTTGATGGTTATTACCGTAAATTATGCAAGCCTCTTGTTAGCACCATGAATGCGTTTCAACCATCTAAACCTCCTTTACAGCCCGTAGAAAACAAACGAACTGTACCAAGACCTAAACGGCACTTACGCCAACGTGCTTATCAAGTAATGGCACTGGAAACTACAGCTAAAGTAGCAGTCAATATACTTATTAGTGCAGCAGCGGCATCTGCTTTGGTACAATTATTGCCTTACTATTGGTCACAACAGGATAAGTTACGAACAGTTCGTACCGAAGTAAAAGTTATGGAAGGGCGTGTGCAAAATTTGCATGCAGAATTTAGCCGCAACTTTGATCCTGGTGAAGCTAAAAGTATTATGCAACAAAAATCATTTCGCTTTGACCCTAATCAGCGTCCAGTTATATTGATGAATCAAGATCAGACTGTAATAGAACAATCTAATTCAGCACCTTGATACTCCCCCTGATAATTGTCAATTAAGTCATCTACTGCTAAAATTAGTCTTCAAAAAACAGCAACTCATTTAACCAGGTTTCGACTTGTAAACACAAGCGATAACCAGAAACATCTTGATGATTTAAAGATGGTAAGTCTGCCAATGCGCGACGATAATCGGCAACCGCACAATTCCAATCACCCCAGAGATGATAAGTCCGTCCCCGTTCCGCCCAAATATTGCCTTTAAGTTGACCAAATAGCATCGCAATTTCCAAGTTTTCAATAGCTTCAGCATAGTTTCCCAAATCGCGTAAAGTAATACTACGATTAATCCAAGCCCGAACATGATGGGGATTGAGATCCAATGCTTGTTCATAATCAACTAATGCGTCCGTTAATTGACCACAAGCAGCGTAATAATTAGCCCGATTATTGTAAGCACTAGCTAATTTAGAATTTAGATCCAAGGCTTTGTTATAATCGGAGATGGCTTTTTGACTGTCACCACTTTGAAAATAAATTAGTCCCCGATTATTGTAATCAACAGCATTTTCGGGATGATGGTCAATCAGGTGACTTAACAGAGCGATCGCTTTGGTATAATCCCCTTGTTGTGCTAACTTCAAAGCACAAGAGCGTAAATAACGTTCTTCTAACATTGATTCATTACCATCCTGTAATCGCTCAGATTGATGACAAGAATTGTTTTGATCAGAAAGACATACTTGATTGTTCTGAATACCAGAATTTAAAAAAGAGTGCTTATTCATACGTTGCCTATTTGATTTACTTGATTTGTCAAATAAAATTACAGTCTTTGTGTCTTAATGCCTCTAGGATTGTTGAAGAACGTGGATTTTACATCCAGCAACAGATGAGCCATAAGTCTAATAATGTATACTTCATACCCAAGTTCAATTCCCGAATCAGTAAGATTCTAAAGAATTGAAGTGTAAATTTTGATGATGGACTGACAACGGACAACTGACAACTGACAACGGACAACTGACAAACCCCTATTTCCCAATTTTAGAAGAGACATTTCTTATGACAACAACAATTTCTTATGCTGATGCAACCGACCTTAATACTGAGGACTATATTGTTCTTGGTTTAGCTACGTGCTTTTATAAAGAAGACGGGGAAGTGCATCAAATTGAAGTGATAGAACCCATTCCTTCCGCAGCTTTAGAAGCTATATGTAAACAAATTCCTACCTCTTACAGATTGATTTATGCAACAACTTTGGGATCTGTATTAGAGGGTGATAAACTACTTTTGCCAGCAGGGTTTCCAGAGTCAGCGCAATTTGGAGATGAGTTTCCATTACGGTTATTTTCTGCGGCTCGTACCTATAAGCGCCGTGAAGTAGCCCAAACATTGATTCCCTTGGGAATTACTAAAACCGATTTGAATTATTCGACAGAGCGCAAACGAGTCCTAAATGCGGCTAGAGTTGTCACCAAAGACGACAACGTAAAACAACACTCTCACACTCACAAAGTTCTTTAATATCAATATCCTTATGACTATGTTGAAACTTTACGGCGGCGCTCGCAGTCGGGCTGGGATTATCCAGTGGTACTTAGAGGAACTGGAAGTTCCTTATGAATTCGTACTGTTAGATATGAAAGCAGGGGAACATCTCCAGCCTGAGTTCCTCAAAATTAACCCTATGGGTAAAGTTCCGGCGATTGTTGATGGTGATTTTCAGCTTTGGGAATCAGGCGCAATTTTGCTTTATTTAGCGGAAAAATACGCTAAAACCGCTTATTCATTAGAAGAAAAAGCCATATTTACCCAGTGGGTATTATTTGCCAACTCTAGTCTAGGAACAGGTATTTTTATAGAAGCCAATCGTGAACGAGAAATGCCACGATTATTGACTCCTTTAAATGAAATTTTGACAAAACAACCTTTCTTGCTGGGTAATGATTTTACCGTTGCTGATGTGGCTGTGGGATCAATCCTCTCCTATATCCCTATTATGCTGAAATTAGATTTGAGTGATTACCCAGTAATTGTGAACTATATTCAGTCAATGTCCGAACGTCCCGCTTTTCAAAAAAGCATCGGGGGAAGTAAGTAATTTGGAGTAATTGGTAATTGGTAATGAGAATAATTCTTTCTCCCTGCCCCCTGCTACCGATAATTGGTAAATTGCAAGGCAACTGGGAAATCTTCTTGTTTAAGACGTTGAATCACCAGTTGTAAATCATCTTTTGATTTAGCTGTTACTCGGACAGCATCACCTTGAATCGAAGATTGCACCTTTTTAATTTCGTCTCGAATCAATTTAGAAATTTGTTTGGCAATTTCTTGACTGATGCCTTTTTTGAGAGTGATTTCTTGACGGACACGGTTGCCGCTGGCAGATTCGATTTTGCCAAATTCAAAAATTTTCTGGGAAAGGTTACGCTTGGCGGCTTTTTCTCGCAGGATAGTATGGACAGATTCTAAGGTAAAGTCGCTGTCAGTGCCAATGGTGATTTTTTCCTCACCTAATTCAATTGTGGTTTGAGTATCTTTAAGATCGTAACGGCTTTTAACGTCTCTTGTGACTTGATCAATGGTATTAACTAATTCTTGTCTATCAAAGTCGCTGACGATATCAAAGGAAAAAGAAGTAGCCATAAATAAAATTGGTAATTGGTAATTGGTAATTGGTAACAGGGAAGAGGCAAAGTTGAAAATCCCCCTTCCCTTTTGCGTAATTATTTGATTTGCATGAGACTGAGGTAAAACAAAGTTCCTGAACTAAAAGAAGCAATACCAAACATGAGCGATCGCAACAGGGGTATATTCGTAATATAGAAAATAGAGTATAGCAATCGAGCAATATTAAAAGCGATCGCTGCGGTTACTGCTTCAATTGAACTTACCCCAGTCACATACGCCATTGACGCTGCTGCGGCAAAAACCATAAACCCTTCAAAGGAGTTTTTATGGGCCCATGTTGCCCGTTGGGCATAGGGTGGCAACTTATCAAACATGGCGCGGGGAGCAGAAAGATCATATCCTATCTGCACTCTAGCAAAAGCTACTAATAAATAGGGTACATAAATGAGAATAGCCGCGACGACAATAGAGTATAAAAAAATAGCAGGTACTGGTAACAAAGATAGGGACATTCAACTAATTTAATAAGGTACTTGGCGTGGTCTTGATTATTTTTATCAATGGATAAGGGGTAATTTAGTTAACTCATTACCCTTTAACCAGTAATTTCCCATCTCTACCATTGGCTTTGCAAAAACAGCAGTTCACTCTAGTCAAAGTAGAAGAGTGTTACCACTTTTCGCTGGTCTTCTGCATCACTACAGGTTTGTAGCAGAGTGCGACTATCATGAAATGCAAAGCAGATTAGTTGTTGACAACGAGAAATGATTTCTTTATTACATAAGTAACTCGCTTCAGCTAGAGACAAGCTATCATTACTGGGGTTTTCCACCAGGTGCATCACCTGTTCTAATTGCTGGCGCGATTCCTGGGGTTGACGTTCCAAGCTCTGGGGTAAAATTACCGTGAGTAAGTTGGGATCAGCCTTAGTTGCGCCCCGGATGGCCGCAGAGTTTGTGCCTGTAGCACCAGAAGTAATGACCCGGTTGCCTGATAAAATCAGAGCATAAGTCATCATTTCAATCAAATTCTGGTGGGTAATTGGCACATGACGAGAACCTAGCAAGGCAATCCGCTTGGAACCTGTTTGCTGGATAGTTGCTAGTTCTTGGGCTAATGTATCGAGGTTGATAGTATCTATTGACTGGCTCAAAGATGAAGATCATGAGATTAAACAACCTAGACATTCTACCAAACAGTGTGTAGATGGCAAACTAACCAGAGTTACATTTTGCTACAGTTGACAGTTGACAGTTGACAGTTGACAGTTGACAGTTGACAGGTGACAGGTGACAGGTGACAGGTGACAGGCTCACGAGAAGAAAATAGACTCATTTGCCCCCTCTAGTAGTTCGTCAAATTTATTTTGACGGGTAATGGAAAAAACTTCCCTTCTTCCCTACCTCCCCTACCCCCTACCTCCCCTACCTCCCCTACCTCCCCTACCTCCCTACCTCCCCTACCTCCCCTACCTCCCCTACCTCCCCTACCTCCCCTACTTGCCTTCACCCGTCATTTTCTGGTTGACAGACTACTAGAACTACTTTTGGAAACACCCATACCTCTTAATCCTCTCCACCCGATGACGATGTAACCAATTGACAACAATAAACTATTAATACCAGTTCGCAATTCCTTCCAGGCATCTTCTTGGGTTTTTTGCAACTGTTGTTGTGCTTGAGTCTGAATTTGGCTAATTCTCTGCTTTGCTAGTTGTTCAGGGTCTGTTTGCTGGGCGATGAAATTATCAAGAGAGTTAAGATTTGTTTTATACTGCTTCAGTAAATCCTTCTGTGCCTCTGGTAATTGGTTGTCACTAAGTGCCTGATTATACTTTTGTTCATCCTTGACCAGTTCATTTAGCTGGGTTCTGAGTTGCTCTTTTAATGCAGCGCGTTGTTTCTCTACAGATGCTTTTACCTGATCATTTCCAAGTTGATTTTGGAGTTGTGCTAATTGACTTTTAACTTGGTTTTCTGACTGTTCCGCTTCTTTCTCAATCCGTGCTAACCCCTCTTCCTTTACTTGATTGACGTTACTGAGATGTAGGGGAAAAATCAGCAAAAATATTAGTCCTAACAAACTAGATAGGATAAAAATTGGCAATTTTAGACCAGAGGACGAGGAACGACTACTTTCACTAGATCTATCAACCCAGTATGCAGTTAGAATCCCTCCTAGACCAAGCAATGGTACAATACCCTGATCTACAAGACTTCTGCACAGGTTAATTTGCCAGAGTTTATCTGTAAGTTGTAAAGGGAATAATAAAAATAGAAGGTCTAGAGAAAAAAACAATATGCAGATGATACCTATTAACTGGAGCAAGAAGGATGTCCTAGAGGATATACTAGTAGTCATATTTGTTTACAGTGTAAATACATTAGATTAATTAGCATATTTAATGTTACTTTTATCGTACTGTGTCGCTATTTTTTCATGAACAGGGCTAGAGATTAAATCTTTCTCGCCATTCTTGTACCTGCTGTCGTAACCCTGCACCCAACCAGTCGTCAAACTGGGGATACAGTGGTAAACGTGGTACTAACTCCCAGCCTCTAGACTCTAAAATATTTCTAAGTTCCTGTTCCTGTAAATGGGGATAATCAGGATTAACTTCATCCTTGGGACTTATTCCTCCTAAATCCCTCGCTCCAGCGGCTATACAAGCAAGTAACCAATTTTCATCTTCAACTAAATTGGGGGGAATCTGAATTGTCACGTCTGCTGGTAAAATTTCCCGCGCTTTAGCGATAACTGTCGGTAATTGATGGGGGTCAAATGGTGGTGCGTCAAAGGTTTGCACAGTTCCAGGGCTGTGGGGTTGAAGAATTACCTCTTGAATATGATGGTAATGTGCATGAGATTCGGAAATAGCGGTTAAAGTCTCCCACCAATCTGCTTCTGTTTCTCCTATTCCCAAAAGTAATCCTGTGGTGAAGGGGATTTTTAGCTCCCCTGCCCATTGTAATTGTTGCGATCGCACTTGGGGCAATTTACTCGGTGCATGACGATGGACTGTATTTAATAGTTGTGGTGTTAACTGCTCCAACATTAACCCCATTGACACATTCACAGTTTTTAGTTTTTGCATTTCTGCCCAACTTAGTGGACCAACGTTGGTATGGGGTAAAAATCCCATTTCCAATGCTAATGCACACAAATCATAAATTCGTTCAAACCAAGCTTCCCGTCTGGCTGAATGGGGATGGACCTCCCCACTCAAAATCAGGATTTCACAGACATTTTGATTTTTAAGTTGTAAAAAAATCTCTTTGGCAGCCCCAAGAGTCAACCAAGGACTTTTACCCGGTTCTGTGCGGAAATTGCAGTATGTACAGCGATTAAAGCATTCATAAGTAGGAACGATAGTATAGGCGGGACTATAGGTGACAATATTTTGACGAAATACAGGCATATACGGTAGGGGCGCAGGGTCTGCGCCCAAAAATGTAGGGGTTTATCAATCAATTAGAAGTTAAGTTACAAGAAAATTAGAAATTTTTACGAAAATAATTAATAGCTGAAATCCTCACTCCATCTAGGATACAAGCTTATTAATGATCCAGGTTTCTAGATTTATCAAAAAATATTACGAAAACCCCTTTACAAATCGAAATATAGGGCTTAATATAAAGACATAAGGTAGAAACACCTACCAAAACATACATAACTCAAACGCAATTATAAACACATGACAACCACCTTACAACAGCGCGAAAGTGCTAACGTATGGAGCCGCTTCTGTGAGTGGATCACAAGCACCGACAACCGTTTATACATCGGCTGGTTCGGCGTAATCATGATCCCCACCCTCCTATCTGCGATCGCTTGCTTCGTAATTGCATTCATCGCCGCTCCTCCAGTTGACATTGACGGTATCCGCGAACCAGTTGCAGGTTCTTTACTCTACGGAAACAACATCATTTCCGGCGCAGTAGTTCCTTCCTCCAACGCTATCGGTTTACACTTCTACCCAATTTGGGAAGCTGCTTCCTTAGACGAGTGGTTGTATAACGGCGGTCCTTACCAGTTGGTAGTATTCCACTTTTTGATCGGCGTATTCTGCTACCTCGGTCGTGAATGGGAACTTTCTTACCGCTTAGGTATGCGTCCTTGGATTTGCCTAGCCTTCTCTGCACCTGTAGCAGCAGCAACCGCAGTATTCTTGATCTACCCAATCGGTCAAGGTTCATTCTCTGACGGTATGCCTTTAGGTATCTCTGGAACATTCAACTTCATGATCGTGTTCCAAGCTGAACACAACATCTTGATGCACCCCTTCCATATGCTAGGTGTAGCTGGTGTCTTCGGCGGTTCTTTGTTCTCCGCAATGCACGGTTCTTTGGTTACTTCTTCCTTAGTTAAAGAAACAACCGAAAACGAATCACAAAACTACGGTTACAAATTCGGTCAAGAAGAAGAGACCTATAACATCGTAGCTGCTCACGGTTACTTTGGTCGCTTGATTTTCCAATACGCTTCCTTCAACAACAGCCGTCAACTACACTTCTTACTAGCTGCATGGCCTGTAATTGGTATTTGGTTCACAGCTTTGGGTATCAGCACCATGGCGTTCAACTTGAACGGTTTCAACTTCAACCAATCCATCATGGATTCTCAAGGTCGCGTAGTCGCTACTTGGGCTGACGTAATCAACCGCGCTAACTTAGGTATGGAAGTAATGCACGAGCGCAACGCTCACAACTTCCCCCTAGACTTGGCTGCTGCTGATGTTGCTCCTGTTGCTTTAAGCGCTCCTGCAATCAACGGTTAATAATTAGAGCTTTGTTAATAGCTTAATTAAACAATCGCCCTCCAGAAATGGGGGGCGTTTTGCTTTGCATAAAAATCTGGTGTTGCTCATAGGTAAGATGGTAATTGTCCGTAATTAAAACCTTATGCCTAGTACCGCTAATTTTCTCCAATATACCCAATGGTCAGGTATTGCGACAATAGTATTTGCAGTCCTGACAATCTTGGCTTTCATACTCAAATGGGGCTTTCGCTTTCGATTGGTGGGTGCAACTGGCTTTATGCTGGTACTGACAGGGGGGTTATTTTCACTTTCCCTTGTTCCCCTGAGTCGCACAATTATTCCTGGTGCTGTCAAGTACACCCTAGTTTATGACAATGGTTCTAACCAAACAGTAATTGCAATCAGACCACAAATCACGCCCACAGAATTAGAAGCCACTTTACGTCAAGCAGCTAGTAACCTTTATTCCTATGGTCGCTTAGGTACTGGTGGTAGTAAAGAAATGATAGTCCGCGCTCGCACTATTATCCACCCAGAAATAGGGTTATCTGTACCGCTGTACTTGGGTCAAGTAAATCGCACTTTGGTCAGTCGTGAAGACCCAGAAATGGCGGTAGAAGTTTATTTAGACAAGTTTGCTTCCTTACCACAACCTACAGCTTCATAGGTGACGATAGTTAAGAGGGAATAGGAAAATCTGACAGGGCGCAGGCCCTGCGCCCCTACATCCTGATTTTCTATTTGCACATTTTTTGGTCATCCATCATACAATAAATATTATTTTAAAATTTGATTAACAATACCTTGTCCATTTTCTGTAAGTTGGGTTTCATGCTAATTGCTCCGCGTTCACGCAGTGTCCCGCAGGGATACGTTCACGTTCCACAACCCAACCTACAAATCAAGGCTTTTTCTAATTTGGACAAGGTATTGATTAAGAAATATCAATAGTTTTGGCAAAATAACGATCATGCCTAATCAACATTCTACTGAAACTTTGTCCACTCAAACCACTAGTTCATTTTTCAGCCTTTCTGTTTCCCCTGGGAAAGTAATTCGCGGTGCGGGGGTTTTATCAACCGTTGCGGGTGAAGTCGCTAATTTGGGGAGTCGTCCGTTAATTATTGCCGGCAAGCAAACTCTTAATCTGAGTCAAGAGAGTTTACAACCTCTTTTCCAATCTCCAGAATTACATCCTTTGTCAGTTTCCTATGGTGCTGATTGTTGTGAAGCTAGTTTGAAGGCTTTACGCAAAGCCGCCAAGGAACATAAGGCTGATATGATTATCGGGATTGGTGGTGGTAAAGCCCTAGATACGGCTAAATTAGTCGCCCACCAATTGACATTACCAGTTGTGACAATTCCCACTTCTGGGTCTACCTGTGCGGCTTGGACTGCCCTTTCTAATGTCTATTCAGAAACGGGGGCGTTTTTATATGATGTGGCTTTATCTCGCTGTCCTGATTTGCTGATTTTGGATTATAATTTGGTTCAGACTGCACCTCAAAGAACATTAATAGCAGGAATTGGGGATGCGATCGCTAAATGGTATGAAGCCTCAGTGAGTAGTGGACATTTACAACAAACTTTAATTATTGCCGCAGTCCAACAAGCGCGAGTTTTACGAGATATTTTATTACAAAAGTCCGCCGCAGCCCTACAGTCCCCCGGTAGCAAAATTTGGCAAGAAGTTGTAGACGCAACTGTACTTCTCGCTGGAGTAATTGGGGGACTCGGTGGGGCGCAATGTCGCACAGTCGCTGCCCATGCAGTTCATAATGGCTTAACTCATATTTCTGGACATGGGAGCATTCACGGGGAAAAGGTCGCTTATGGTATCCTGGTACAATTGCGGTTAGAAGAAATGATCCAAGGAAATCAATTAGCAGCGTCAGCAAGACAACAATTGTTGAAGTTCTATGCAGAGATTGGACTACCCCAAAAATTAGCAGATTTGGGACTAAGTAATATCACTCTGGGTGAGTTACAAACAGCAGCAGAAATTAGTTTAGAACCTAATTCGGATATCCACCGTTTACCATTTAATGTAGCGTTGGAACAATTGATGGCTGCAATGGTCTCTACCACTGCACCAATAGATGTTAATCGTGTTTCCACCAGGGGAATAAGTGACGAGGTGAAGGAATGAGTTTGAGTTGGATGTCTCCCGCAGAACGGATACAAAAATTGCCGCCTTATGTATTTGCTCGTTTGGATGAATTAAAGGCTAAGGCTAGAGAACAAGGGCTAGATTTAATTGATTTGGGTATGGGGAATCCTGATGGACCTACTCCCCAACCTGTGATAGAAGCGGCTATGGCAGCTTTGCAAAATCCCGCTAATCACGGTTATCCCCCATTTGAAGGGACTGCAAGTTTCCGTAAGGCGATTACTCAATGGTATAATCGCCGTTATGGTGTGACGCTTGATCCTGATAGTGAGGCTTTACCTTTACTTGGTTCTAAGGAAGGTTTGGGACATTTAGCGATCGCCTACATTAATCCTGGTGATACTGTATTAGTACCTTCACCATCTTACCCTGTGCATTTTCGTGGACCGATTATTGCTGGGGGAGTTATCCATAATTTAATTCTCAAGGAAGAAAATAACTGGTTAATTGATTTAGCGGCTATTCCTGAGGAAGTGGCTAGAAAGGCTAAAATTCTCTATTTCAATTATCCTAGTAATCCTACCGCAGCCACCGCCCCCCGCGAGTTCTTTGAGGAAATTGTGGCTTTTGCACGGAAGTATGAAATCCTTTTAGTCCATGATTTATGTTATGCAGAATTAGCTTTTGATGGTTATCAACCCACTAGCTTGTTAGAAATTCCTGGTGCCAAGGATATAGGTGTAGAGTTTCACACTTTATCTAAAACCTATAATATGGCAGGTTGGCGCGTTGGTTTTGTCGTGGGAAATCGTCACGTAATCCAAGGTTTGCGGACACTCAAAACCAATTTAGATTATGGCATTTTTTCGGCTTTGCAAACAGCAGCGGAAACTGCCCTTAGTCTCCCGGATTCTTATTTACATGAAGTTCAACAACGTTACCGCACTCGGCGAGACTTTTTAATTGATGGTTTGGGTAAATTGGGGTGGAATATTCCCAAAACGGAAGCAACTATGTATTTGTGGATAAAATGTCCGGTGGGAATGAATTCTACAGATTTTGCTTTGAATGTTTTACAGCAAACTGGGGTGGTTTTGACTCCTGGTAATGCCTTTGGTGTGGGTGGTGAAGGCTATGTGAGAATTAGTTTAATTGCAGATTGCGATCGCTTGGGTGAAGCTTTACAAAGATTCAAGGAAGCGGGTATTTGCTATCAGTCGCAAGTTTCTGTTTCTGCGTGATAATTAAGGTGAATACACAATCTCAAAAGAATTAAGGTTATGACGATTCTGGAAAAAGTAGTAACTACCATGCAGCAGTTACCCATAGATCAACAGCAGCAAGTTCTCCGTTTTATTGAGTTTCTGGCATTTGAATTGGGTAATCATCAAGTTAATCAAGATTCTGAAAACTCAAATGTCAAAAAGCCTGAAGCTTCTCCTCATGATCTATTGAGAAAATGGGAAGGAGTTATTGAAGGTGGGGTAGACGATCTTTCTTTTAATAAGAAATACATGGAAGAATATGGGCAGAAATGAATCAGCAGATAATTCTTGATACTGGTGTTTTGGTTGCTTATTTCAGGAAATCTGATCGCTTTCATCAATGGGCTGTAACTCAATGGAGACAGGTTGATTTACCTGTATTTACCTGTGATGCTGTGATTTCAGAAGCTTGTTTTCTGTTTCGTGATTTGCCTCATATTCAACAGGGAATTATTGAATTAATTGAAGGTAATGTAATCACGATCTCTTTCGATTTGCAAGGAGAAGCAAGTAATATCAGACATTTAATGAATCGTTATGAATCTGTACCAATGTCCTTTGCTGATGCTTGTTTGGTAAGAATGTCTGAACAAATACCTAATAGTGCAATTATGACTCTAGATAGCGATTTTAACATTTATCGTAAAAACCGTAATGAAGAGATTTTTGTCATTCAACCATAATCGCTTGGGTGAAGCTTTACAAAGATTCAAGGAAGCGGGTATTCGCTATCAATCGGAAGTTTCTGTTTCTGCGTAATCATGCCTTAATTAGTCCATTATTCTCTATAAGAGGTCAAAATTGAGTTGGAACTAAAATTTGAATGGGATGAAGATAAAGGTAAATTAAATCAGAAAAAACATGGTGTTTCTTTTGAGGAAGCAGCTTCAATATTTAATGATCCTTTATCTATCAACTTTGACGATCCTGAACATTCATTAGGAGAGAATCGCTATATTATAATAAGTAGGTTAGCATTGAAAATCGTCCTTATGGCAAGGCAAGAGGCACTCATGCAAGAGTGAAGAGGGTTTGGGCTATTTTACTTTTCTTTACATAGATTGGTTTTATTGTGTTCACCTACTTAGGATTATCCAATCAAGGTAGATATTTGTTTGTTTCTCATACAGATCGTGATGATAAAATCCGTTTAATTAGTGCAAGATTAGTTACACCTAAAGAAAGGAGATATTATGAACGAGAAAATACAATATGAATTAGAAGATGACTTAAAAGAAGAATATGATTTAAGTCAACTAAAAAACCCTATTCGGGGTAAATATTCTCAACGATATCAAGAAGGATATAGTGTTACTATTCATCATGAAGATGGGACAACAACAGTAGAACATTTCCCTAAACAAAATGATATAATTATCCTTGATCCTGATGTGAAACAATATTTTCCTAATTCAGAATCTGTTAATTCTACTTTAAGGAGTTTAATTAAATTAATTCCTCAAAAATAGTAAATAGCTACACCAATTTCAATCTATTTATTACTGATAGCTTGGATACTAAGTTAAAAAGACTTTAATGTTTACCTGAAACCGTTCTGCTAATTGTTGAATTTGATTTAAAGTTAATGCTTTTTCTTTGTTTAAGATAACTTTTATGGTTTCGGATGAACCAATTTCAGGTAAATCTGATAAAGTCAGTTTGTGTTCTTCCATTAAATACGCTAATACATCATTTCCGTGACAATTAGGAATAGGGTAATGTTCTATTTCATAAGCCTCAATTATCGTTCCCAAGGTATCCAATAAATGATAAAGAGGATGTTCTTCATTAGTACCAATTTCATCAAGTAAATCATTTAATCTTGAAATTGCTTGTTCATATTCTTTTTCATTACGAATTGTTAGTAAAGGAGAAATAGCATTCCAGTGGGTATTAATATCTGGGGGAAGAGTGGTTAGTTTTTCCATAGATTTTTGTCGTATTCTGAATGAGTTAAGATATAACGAATGTAAACTTTTTGGCGATTAAAGTGAATAGAAGTAATCAAGCGATATTTATTACCCCCAATATTAAACACTATTAAATCACCTACGATATCAGCACTAGGAAAAACAGAATGTAATTCATCAAAGTTTTCAAAAGTGCTGGAATTAATAAGTTTCAACCAACGACTTAACGCAGTTTCACTATCAGGATATTTTTCCCAAAATTGACGCAGGACTTTACGAGAAATAATGTGCATTACTGGATTTATAAAGCTATTATAGCAAATTTGATTATTATATGATCGTAGCTTTTACAATTATTCTAGCGACACTTGGTGAATTACCAGCATATATTTAAACCCACATTCCGCACCCTGAACTGTCACATATCAAAAAAGCCTAGCGAGTAGTACATAATAACTAAAAATCATTCGAAGGGTAAGAGGCTTAATGATAGTAAGTAGCATTAAGCTGGGCATGGAGTGAGAAAGTGGAACTTCGTAACGGGACTGAAAGAAAGAGAAAATTCGATATGATTAAAAAATTAATTGTTCACAAAAGCAAGAAATGAGAGAATCACAATAGAACAAGTAGAGGAATCTGTTGTGAAATTAAAACCCCAAGAAATAGAAATTCAAAACATAGATCATCTAGGGATAGTAGCAGGGATGATAGATTCAATCGGAATAGTAGAAATAATAAATGAATTAATAGGAGTTGAAAAAGACGAGAAAGTAAGTGCAGGTCAAGTAGTAAAAGCCATGATAATAAACGGGTTAGGATTTGTATCGAAACCCTTATATATGTTTCCCCAATATTTTGAAACAATCGCCTGTGAACATCTAATAGGAGCAGGAGTAAAACCAGAATATCTCAACGACGATAAACTGGGGAGAGTTATGGATAAACTATTTATCAAAGGATTGGATACACTATTTTTTATCATAGCCTTAAAAGCAGCACAAAAATTTGGAGTATCACTGTCAACCTCGCATTTAGACTCATCATCAATACACGTGCATGGGCAATATAATACAAGTTTACCAGAAGTAATATTTGAGAATCAAAAAGTAGGAAATAACCAAGAATTAGAAGAATTAGCAGTAAAATCACCAAAAGAGATAACCATCACCTACGGTTATTCCCGTGACCATAGACCAGATTTAAAACAATTCATCATAGAAATGATATGTTCAGGAGATGGAGACATACCAATATTTTTAAAACTAGCATCAGGAAACCAAACAGATTCATCATGCTTTGGTCAAATAGCAGTAGAATATCAAAAACAATTAGAAGTTAATAGTCTCATCGTTGCTGACGCTGCTTTATATACAGAATCAAACCTGAAAATGATGTCAGAATTACGTTGGTTATGTCGAGTACCATTAAGCATAAAAGCAGCAAAATCATTAATATCAACATTACCAGAATCAGAATTTATTGATAGTACAATACCAGGATATAAATTAGCATCAAAAACCGAAAATTATGCAGGGATAGAACAAAGATGGTTAGTAGTGCAAAGTCAAGAAAGAAGAGAATCAGACCTGCGTAAGCTCAGACAAAAAATTACCAAAGCAGAATCAAAAGCTGTGAAAGATTTGAAAAAGTTATCACAAGAGAGATTTGCTTGTGAGGCTGATGCTATCAAGGCATTATCAAAATTATCAAAACAATTCAAATATCATCAAATTAACGAAATTTTGGTTACTCAAATCAAATTTAAGACAAAAGATTCTTCAGAAGAAATATCTTACCAAATATCAGCTACAGTTTCCGAAAATGAAAGTAAAATTAATACAGAATTGCTGAGTGCAGGACGTTTTATTATTGCTACGAATGTTTTAGATTCAAATGAACTTAGCAATGATTCCATGCTGAGTGAATATAAAGCTCAACAGTCTTGTGAGCGGGGGTTCGGTTTTCTTAAAGACCCATTATTTTTTGCAGACAGTATTTTTCTCAAAAGTCCTGAGAGAATAGAGTCTCTGGGAATGATTATGGGTTTATGTCTACTGGTTTATACTTTGGCTCAACGTCAAATTAGAAATGCTCTGAAAGATTCTAAATCAACAATTAAAAATCAATTAGGTAAAGCAACTGACCGTCCTACTTTACGCTGGATTTTTCAATGCTTTCAGTGTATTCATTTAGTTGAATATAACAACGAACAACACGTCTCTAATTGGACTCAAGATAGGGATTTTATTCTGAATCTTTTACCAGATGATTGTTTTCATTACTATCAATTAGCCACTTAATTCTTCTCTCCATTAATTTAATTAATATCAGATTTAGGAGCTAATCTGTTTGATTTATTGCTCTATTTTACTATGTCTATAATTTCGTTTTTTACTTCAATTTATTAGTCTAACTTATAATCTGTATCTTGAATATCTTCATTTATTTATCTTTTTCTCCCTCTGGGTGGTGTTCATTCTTGTTGCTCCTTATTGACAATGGGTTTTGATGCCATTTTTGGTGTTTTTCTTTTTTGCCAATGTATTTTCTCGATAATATGTTATTTTTTATTCTCAATTTTATTTCTTGCCTATGTAATTCCACTCCTGTGACAGTTGGGGTGCGGAATGTGGGTTTAAACACTATTTGCGTTTTGTAATCAACACACCCAGAATGATAAATCCTAATGTGGCAATAATACTTAAAATCAAAGATGCGTAAAAAGGATGGGGTGGATTTTGTGGAGAGATAAAAGCAATAGGATGGTTTATTTTTTCAATGTTTGAGGTGATTACACCAGAAACTATCGCACCACCACCAAAACCTATACCTAATACTTGTACTGTTGTTTCTAAAGAGCGATCGCTCTTAGCTTATTCTATTTCTACTATACCACGAATCGAGTTTATAGCCTGGTCTAATAACTTTCTCCTGACGGTTTACTCCGTTTTAAACAAAACTCTACTATTTCTGGAGTATCAATAAGAGGCTTAGAAGTGTTACCAGCGCGAATGTAGAGTTCTAGTTCTAATTTTTTATCTTTACCTTTCATTAACACGATTTCATCTGACTTTCTGACATCAACTGCACAAACTATTTTACTATCTATTGTCTCAAATCGAATTGTAACTAATGACATAAAATTAGCACTAATGTACGTACAAATCAGGTGTACAATTGTCTGCTCAAATTGATCTAAAGAACGTTTAGAAAGAATAGCTAAATCTTGCTCTAATCCAAAAATATTACCATCATCTTCAACTCCAATAATTAAAGTTCCTCCTTCAGAATTGAGAAAAGCAGCAATAGTTTTAAGGACACTAAATTTTAAATCCTCATTTTTACGATTTTGTCTAACATCCCATTGCAAAGTGCTTTTGTATTCTAGTTTCGGACTTTCCGGTAATTTTATAAGTTCAGCAATTGGTTGTAAATTACCTATTTTTCTAATAGTAGTTAAAAACCGTCTTAATTTTCGTTCCTCAAGTAATTTGTCGAGGGTATCTTCATTATCTGCTGTTTCAATTACAGTTTTATTAATGACTGCAATATATTTACCCCAATAGTCTTTTTCTAAAATTTCCAGATTTTCAATTATCCACTGTTCATTGTGGACATTACCCCAGCGATTAAAATAAGTAATAGCTTCTTGGATAGAATCGTGGAGAGCATCAAAAACATTACCCCGCATGGTTTTAGAAATATAGTCCCATGCTTGCAATTTAAAAGCATTCCGACAATCTATCACATTATCATTAGCAGTGAGGATAATCACCACTGATGAAAGATTACGTGCTTTTACCTCTTCCAAAATCACAAATCCACTGTTATCTTGCTCCATTCGCATATCAGCAATTATGACATCAAAAGGATCACATAACTTTTCCGTTGCTTCAACTACACTAGAAGCAGTCTGAATCTGACGATAACCATAATCATTTAACCACTCTATAAGTTGAGTGAGGTAGCCAGAATTATCTTCCACCAATAGCAAATGAATATTTTCAGTCTGCATAATTCTATAACTTTCAGAGATTTAAAAACGACACAAAGTAAATTATACTATATTCCTAGTATAGCCTGATAGTGTGACTTATATCAAATTTAACAAAATTAACTATTTTCGCTTTTTGTATAAGGAATATAGATTTTAAATTTAGCTCCTTTACATCCAGTTTCTTGGATATATCCGTTCATCTGTGTTAATGTTTTGCGGATGATAAATAGTCCCAACCCACTACCATAACCTTCATTAGCTGTAGTTTTTAGAGGTTGAAATATCCAATCTTTTTTATCTGGGGGAATTCCTTGACCATTATCATTAAACTCAATTAATAGATATTTTTGCTCACCTGGAATAGTAGCACCACGAATTCCCGGAGGATTGATAATATCCTGTGTGGATATGGAGATGTTTAAATCTAGTTTTTTATCATTGTGTTTGAGAGAATTTTCTACTAATTCATTTAAAATACTTTTGATCTTTTCTTCATCACCATTAAACTCTGAATCACCATTTTCAACATCCAGAGTAATAGAAGCATTATCAATATGAGGGTTAGCTTCCCATTTTTCAAATAGTTTTTTGATTTTAAAATGATGATTTTTAATTTTGATACCTTCATTAATGGCCTTGAGATCATTAAGAGCAATTTGAGTAAATTCTAGTTGTGTTAATAGTTTCTCAAATTGCTTGTAGTGAGGATCATCAACAGCAAGTTTTCTCATAGCACGTCTAGTTTTAGACTCAATAATTGCTAACTGATTATTAACAAAATCAGAAATATCATGAGCAGTTTTGGAAATAATTGCTAGAATTTGCTCATATTGATCATTAGAAATAGTGGCAATTTGGGATTTTTCTAATCCTCGACGACGGTTAACTTCTTCAAGTACATCCTCAATATCATTAATAATACCTGTAAGCAGGGGATATTCTGTTTGAGAAAAACGCAAAATCCGGTAAGCAATCCCTTTGAGAATGCTAATTTCATTAGCAATTTTATGATAAATCGCTCGATTTAGTATTTCGGTGTCATTCACACCACTTTGGTAATCAGATTTGACCATTTTAAAATATTCTTCTTCACTTAAATTAAGCGTCAACATCTCCAGTGCTTGAGAATAGCGTGGTGATTCCTCAGCAATTTGTTGTAACATCTTAACAGCAGTTTCATTATAAGGATTATGAGCGAAGATACTTCTAGCACTAGATAATAATGATTTTTCTATATCATCTGAGTTAGCAATTGCTAAGTTAAAATATTTATTTCCCTGTTCTTGCAATTTAATACCATAGTAAAGTCTTCCTAAGCTGATATGAATAACATTTACATGATATTGCTGTAGGCTATCATAATCTATCGTTTGAAGTTGAGATATGGCATCTGTGTATTTACCCAACTGTTCTAGACATCTAGCGTATATAAAAGATATATAATTATTAGATTTTATTTGTAAAAATCGGCCAAAAATTTCACAAGCTTTTTTAAATTCTTTAGCATCTAATAATACTTTTCCATATTTAGTTAGAGTATTACAATATCGATCTATAGTAATAATATCATCAGATTGAAGTTGTAAAGATTGCTCAAAAATCTCACAAGCTTTTTCATAATTCCCCGATTCTGTCAATGTTTGACCATAGCTAGTTAAAGTTTTTATATCATTAGGTTGAAGTTGTAAAGACTGCTCAAAAATCTCATAAGCTTTTTCATAATTCCCCGATTTTGTCAATGCTTGACCATAGTTAGTCAAGGTTATTATATTGTTAGGTTCAATTTGTAAAAATCGTTCAAAAATCTCACAAGCTTTTTCATGATTCCCCGATTTTGTCAATGCTTGACCATAGTTAATTAAGGTTGTTAGATTGTTAGGTTTAATTTGTAAAAATCGTTCAAGAATCTCACAAGCTTTTTCATGATTTCTGGTATCTGCTAACGCTTTTCCATAGCTAGTTAAAGTTATTATATTATTAGGTTCAATTTGTAAAGACTGGTCAAAAATCTCAAACGCTTTTTCATAATTTCCTGATTCTGCTAATGCTTTTCCATAGCTATTCAATGCTATTAAATCATTGGGCTTGATTTTTAAAGAACGCTCAAAAACCTCAAACGCTTTTTCATAATTTCCAAATTCTGCTAATGCTTTTCCATAGCTATTCAATGCTATTAAATCATTAGGCTTGATTTTTAAAGAATGCTCAAAAACCTCAAACGCTTTTTCATAATTTCCAAATTCTGCTAATGCTTTTCCATAGTTACTTAAAGTTATTGTATTATTATGTTCAATTCGTAAAGACTGCTCAAAAATCTCAAACGCTTTTTCATAATTTCCAAATTCTGCTAATGCTTGTCCATAGCTATTTAAGGTTATTATGTTATTAGTTTCAAGTTGTAAACATCGCTCAAAAATTACAAAAATTTTGTCATAAAACTTTATTTTTAATAAAGCCTTAATATATGTACTTAATACTTTTACATTATTTGGTTCAATCTGTAAAGCCTTATCAAGAATATTTAATGATTGATCATAATAAGCAACCTGCAATAAAGCACTTCCATAATTTCTCAAAATACTAACATTATTTGGTGCAAGTTGCAGAGCTTTTTCAAAAATTGTTAATGCTTCTTCTACTTTATTAAGTTTTACTAGAGACTGAGCATAAATTTTCAAAGCTTCAATATTATCTGGTTCAATTTCTAAAACTTGTTGAATAATGACAATAGCTTGTTTACTGTCCCGATTCCTCAGTAAATCGTCAGCCTTGCTAATTAAAGATTGGATATCATCACTATTCATCATGGCATGGTTTATTTTTTAAATTTAAAGGAATCCAAGGAATAAATTCCCTGTCTCAAAGCGGAAGTCGGTTAGAACAGACTAGGATCTAGTTTAATTTACTGAGGGAACATTTGACAATCACATCCTGTAAATCCTCAAATCCTGGATATCCTGATTCAGACAATTATTCCCAAAAATCAACATTTAACATTGCTTCAATATCACAACTAAACGGACACGTATCAGGAAATTCACACTGTGGATAACCATTGCGGACAATTTTCAAAGCATCTGCATAAGCTTCATCAAATACTTGGCTAAAATAAGGCTTGAGACTAGGTGAATTTTTGAGTAACTTTCTGATTCCAATCCTTTGTTTAATGATTGATTCTACCCACCCACCAGGGGATCGCGGGAAGGCTGGGAGCCGCGTCTCTTTAGAGCGCGGGGGAAAGCCTACCCGTGCGGTTTTAACCGCTTCCAATATTCTCGATCATGATGCGGGTCATTAAATCTTTTCAACATTTTATTTCTCTCTAACTAATCTTTTTAAGGCTGACGAAAGACTCATTCCCCAACCTTGGGCGATATCCTCAAGTTTCTTTCTTTCAGTTTCATCTAGGTACACCGCTAGAGGTTTTTTCTTCATATACAATATTGGGTTGACATTACTGTAATACTGCCATATAATAGTTATATCGTCAATCACATCAACAAAATAAACCTGTGCAAATACGCTGGAGATTCAAGCTACAACCGAATATTGGGCAACAAGCCTTAATGTCTGAGTGGCTTGTTACTTTACGGAAACACAGAAATTATTGTTTGGCAGAACGTCAGCGCGGATTTGAAACTAATAACCAGAAATCAGACGAGTCAGTAATTTACCAATATGGTGCATTTTCAGACTTAGATACTCGTATTGAATATGGCTCTTATTGCCCTTTGACCTGCCCCGTCGTTAAGCATGGTGTAATGTCCTCTGGGTTAACAAAAAATAGTAAGAAGCATGGTTTAACCTGGGGTAGTGCGACTGATATTCAAGGCAAGAGAACAACTGAACTACGTTCTGAGTCTGAATGGTATAGCCGAATTAATTCAGATGTTTTACAAGGCAATTTAGCTAAATTAGATATTGCTTATAACGGATTTTTTCAACACAAAAGGGGTTTCCCTGCGTTTCGTAAAGCAGCCAACTTTAAAACATTTCAATTCAAGCCAGGACAAGTAAAATTAACTGTTAATCGTGAATCTAATCAGCCCCGATGCTATTCCCATGCCTACTTTCCTGGACTGGGGACTATGCGCTATTTTGATAGTCGTACTATTCCAATAGATGCTGATATTAGAACGGTGACAGTGATTAAAGAAGCTGACGGCTGGTACATGAGTGTATTACTCGAGTTACCTGAATCCCTACCTGAAGTTACAGAAATTGAAACCGTCAAATCAGCAGTAGGTATTGATGTAGGAATTAATAAATTAATTTCTTTGTCGGATGGTTCGTTTATTGAAAATCCTCAATTTGCAACTAATAAAAAAGTCCGCCGTCAATTAAGAATCAGACAGCGCCGAGTTAACCGCAAAATCAAGGGTTCTAATAATCGCAAAAAAGCTGGGAAAATAGTTGCCAAGCTACATAAAAAAATTGCAGATAAGCGAAATGATCATCAATGGAAAGCAGCCAATAAAGTTGTTAACACCGCTGAGGCAATTGTCCAAGAGGATCTAAATGTTAAGGCTATGAAGTCCCGCTGCAAACCCAAAAGGCAGCAAGGACGATTTATGGCTAATGGTCAATCTGCAAAACGTGGATTAAATCGCTCTATTTCTGATGCCAGTTGGGGCGAATTATTTTCTAAGATTGCTTGGCTGGCATTGAAGTCTGGTAAGCCAGTATTATCCGTTAATTCTAAATTTACTTCTCAAGAATGTTCGGCTTGTCATCATATTAGTAAAGCTAATAGAGATGGCGAAAAGTTCATTTGTGAAAACTGTGGTCATATTGACCATGCTGATACTCAGGCTTCTCGGACAATTTTACGAAGAGCTAATTTGAAATTCGTCAGCAACAGACGTAAAAAGCCGACGCACCAATCGTTAGTGCCTACTCCTGGACTGGGAGAAAGTAACGCCCTTTTATGCAACGATGCCGCCAGAAATGGCAAACGGCATCAGGCGGGGAACCGTACATCTAAGGTAATACCTGAAAAGCGGATATTATTCGAGCAGTTGTGTTTGCAATTATTCGATTAAGAATCCCCGTGTCTTTAGACCGGGGAGTGTCAAGATAACAATCAGGGATATGCACATAATTCCTCTTGAGAATATGTTCTAAAAGTTCTGCTAACCGATTTTCAAGTTCACGTTTATCTGAGCGACCCAAGTCCTCTATCTCCTCTATCAAATTATCAATATCTAGTCCTTCTATATCTCTATTCCGTAATTTGTGGACAATATCTTCAATCCAGAGTAAATAGTCTTGCTCATACAAAGATACTGCAATTGGTGTCCGTGTCATTGCTGTAAATCCTGTAAATGTCCTAATTCCATTTTAAGTGAAATCATTTGTAATGTTAGACAATCAACCTGTAAACTAGCAAAATCAACACAATTTAAACTCTTTTAACATTTTGCCTATTCCAAGCATATTCACTGAGTGTAGCATATAGTGATAAATCAAATCCTGTTAATCCTCAAATCCTGTTAATCCTGATTCAGACAATTACATCCTGAAAATCATCACCTGAAATCCAGGGAATAAATTCCCTGTCTCAAAGCCAAAGTCGGTTCAAACCGACTAGAATCTAATCTAATTTACCGAGGGAATACTTAACAATTACATCCTGAAAATCCTCAAATCCTGGACATCCTGATTCAGACAATTGCTAGTTTATAATTATTCCAAGTGTAACTTTTCCATTTACCAAGGAGGAATCAGTCATGAAGGGATGGGAAACTTTAGATGCTATAGAAAGACAACCTGATAAAGTAAGTGGTGCATGGGTATTTCGAGGAACAAGAGTTCCCGTTGCTGCATTATTTGAAAATTTACGTGATGGTGCAACAGTAGATGAATTTTTGGAATGGTTTCCACCTGTGCAAAGATCACAAGTTGAAGCTGTACTTAATTATGAGCTTGAAAAATTAGCTGCTTAGATATGAAAATTCTTTTTGATCAGGGAACTCCTGTGCCACTACGAAAATATTTAACAGACCATTCTGTAAAAACAGCTTATGAAGAAGGATGGTCTAATTTATCAAATGGAGATTTATTAAAAGCTGCTGAATCTCAAGGATATCAAATACTCATAACAACAGATCAGAATTTGCGTTATCAACAGAATTTGAGCGATCGCCAAATTGCAATTGTGGTTTTACTGTCGACTTCATGTCCAAAAATTAGGACACAACTTGATAAAATTTGCTCTATTATCAATACAACTGAATTTGGTGATTATCAAGAAATTTCTATCATCTAAAAATCCTCATCCTGTAAATCCTCAAATCCTGGACATCCTGATTCAGACAATTAAAAAGTCAAGTTCATTGATAAAATGATGACCTTACCACCTCCATTACAAACAGAGTTCAACGATAAACTAGAACAACATGAAAAGGAGTTAAATATGCCTTTCCTAAGCACTATTGAAGAAATGGCAGAAGAACGAGGTGAAGCAAAAGGTGAAATCAAAGGTGTTAGAAAAACCTGCCGAAACAATATTATCAAAATTCTCGCTAATAGATTTGATTCTGTTCCAGAATTGATGAGTGATTCTCTCAAGAAAATTGATGATATGACGATTCTAGAAAATCTCCTGTTATCAAGTATTAGTGTTAATTCATTGGCGGAATTGCAAAACTTAATTGATGCAGAATTACAGCAAAATCAATAATATTACCTTCCCTGATTTCTTCTATGATGAGGAAGTCAGGGATTTATCATCCGCTTAACTAAACTTAGAGGATGTTTGAAAAGTGGTATCCCGTAATTTTTATCACATTCTTACCCCCCTTTGCGCTTGTAAAGGGGGTAAACAATAAAAATCCAGTTCCCTCCCCTTTATAAGGCTATCGTGTACACACAAGTTAAATTACCCCCCTTAATCCCCCCGATGCTTTGGAGGGAAACCGAAAAAATTAGTTCCCTCCTCAAAGCATCGGGGAGAATTGAGGAATAATGGTGATTCGATAACTTGTGTGTACACCGTAGCCTTTACAAGGGGAGGGTTAGGGAGGGGTAAAATATTTGATACAGCAATCATGACTTTTCAAACACCATCTTAATATTATTAGGCGATCGCTTACCTATAAAATCAAATATAGATACTCAAAATTACCAATATATCTATTTTGGACTGGGAACAGGAAAATGATTTGTGTTTCAAATTTAAACTCTAGCTATTGTAACAATCTCTAACTGATCTTGATATTTACCTCTGCGAGTTTCATAACTAACAGCACAGGGTTCACCCTCTAAAAATAGCAATTGCACCACACCTTCATTAGCATAAATACGACAGTCAGCGCTGGAAGAATTAGAAAATTCTAAAGTAAGATGTCCTCTCCATGCCGCTTCAGCAGGTGTTAGATTAGCTATTATACCACATCTTGCATAAGTAGATTTACCAATGCAAATTACTGTAATATTGGCTGGAACTTCCAGCTTTTCCAGAGCCACACCTAAACCATAAGAATGAGCAGGTAAGATAAAATAGCTACCACTTTCATCTGTATGTAACTGGGTAGACTCTAGATTTTGGGGATTAAAGTTTTTAGGATCAATAACAGTACCGGGAATGTGGCGAAAAATGCGAAATTCAGAGCCAGAAAGCCGGATATCATAGCCGTAAGAAGAAAGTCCGTAACTAATTACAGGTTGCGGAAGCTGAGATGAATCAGGTTGCAATTTACGAATTAAACTCGATTCAAAAGGCGAAATCATGCCTTTTTGAGCCATTTCAGTAATCCAGATGTCGTTTTTAATCACAAGTTCACAGATAATTCAACCAAGTTATTACGACATCTTAATACTTAAGGTTGATGACTGCGACGAATTTCTGTAATTTGGTCTGCTACATCTAAAAGAGACTGGGGCATTTGAGAACCTGTGAGGATAATATCAACATGAGGAGGACGGTGAGAAAGAAACTCTAAAACCTCAGTTTCTGGAATTAAACCGAAATTAATCGCTAAACTCAACTCATCTAATACCAGTAAAGAATACTTACCTTCATTAACTACCTTTTGGGTATGTTGCCAAAGTTGTTGCAAAGCTTGAATTTCCGCTGCGTCCAAATCTGAAGTATTAATATAACGGGGCAAATCACAGCGAATCCAATCTAAATGTTGTCCCATTTGGGTAGGTCGTTCATGTCCTTGGCGAATCCCACCTTTGAGGAATTGGACTATTAATACTGGTGTACCTTGTCCAGCAATTCTCAGTGCTTGTGCCATCACGCTGGTAAAAAAGCTACGCTGGGAATTAGTAAAAACTTGTATCAGTCCTTCTACGGAATATGGTACGCTGAAGGTTGAATTTAGACCTGGGGTTTCTAATTGAGCAACCATAAGGCAAAGTTTAAAAACTCACTATAAATTTAATGACTTACATTTAAAGGTAAATCTTTGCTGATAGTAAAACATATAGCTATCATACAGCAGTATTTATCAGTAAGTAGATGAACACAATAAAACCAAACTGTGTAAAGAAACGTAAAATCGCTGAAAACTTCTTTACTCTTGCCTCTTGCCGCCTTGCTATAACGACAATTTTCAACGCCAACCTACTTAAAGCAGCCTGATTCCTTTGTCATCCTGGGGTAATCTAAAGGCTGTAGGCAAAAATTTTGAGGCAATTTCAATGACTTGGCAACGTCCTGACGGCAGAACCCCTGGTGAACTCCGTCCCCATAGTTTTTATCCTAATTTCACTCGGTTTGCACCTGGTTCTGTTTTAGCGAAATCTGGTGATACTCAGGTTCTGTGTACGGTTAGTGTGGCTGAAGGAGTGCCTAAATTTTTGACTGGTAGTGGGAAGGGTTGGTTAACGGCTGAATATAGAATGTTGCCTTCTGCTACCCAAAAACGCCAGGAACGGGAATTGATGAAATTGTCGGGCAGAACCCAGGAAATTCAACGTTTAATTGGGCGGAGTTTAAGGGCTGCGTTGGATTTTGAGGTGTTGGGAGAGCGAACCCTGACTGTGGATACAGATGTGCTGCAAGCTGACGCAGGAACGAGGACAATGGCAATTACTGGGGGTTTTGTGGCTTTGGCTCATGCTATTTCTCAATTATTGCAGCAGGGGGTTCTTGAGCGATCGCCTTTATGTGGACAAATAGCAGCAGTTTCTGTAGGCTTGTTGCAGGGTGAACCATTTTTGGATCTTAACTATGTTGAAGATGTAGCCGCAGATGTGGATTTTAACGTAGTTATGAATCATCAAATGGACATTATTGAAGTTCAGGGAACAGCAGAATCGGGAAGTTTTAGTCGTCAGCAGTTAAATCAAATGCTAGATTTTTCTGAACGAGGTATACAGGAATTATTAACTGCTCAAAGAAATGCTATTAGTGATTGGAATACTCTATTTGTAGCAACTTAAATTTTCATAATTCCCTAGTAAAAAAATTTAATTAGTGGCCGTAAACTTGCAACCAAAAAGAAATTTAGAACAATCTTGGATAATTCGCTATTTGTCAGTATTCCTGTTGTTCGGTCAAATTTTACTGCATTTCCTGCGCGGAAAAACCTACTATCGCAAGATATTAGAACATACAGTGACAACAGGACCAGCTTCCCTCCCTCCGGTATTATTAGTCAACGGTTTTGCGGGGATGATTTTCACGATTCAAACCGCTAGAGAATTGGTCCGATTCGGGGCTGTAGATACCGTTGGCGGTGCATTTGCTTTAGCATTTTGTCGAGAACTAGCACCAATTTTAACTGCTAGTATTATCGCCGGACAAGTTGGTTCAGCTTTTGCAGCGGAATTAGGAGCAATGCGGGTGACAGAGCAAATTGACGCTTTATATATGCTCAGAACAGACCCTGTTGATTATCTTGTCTTACCCAGAGTCATTGCTTGCTGTTTAATGATGCCTGTAATGATGATTTTTGCTGTAGTTACAGGTGTTATGGGTGGTGCTTTTGCGGCTATGCAGTTTTATCAGGTTAGTCCTGAAACATTTTTAGAATCAGTGAGAAATTTTTTATTACCATCAGATATTTTAATTATTTTACTGAAGGGGTGGATTTTTGGGGCTATAGTATCGGTTAATGGTTGTAGTTGGGGACTGACAACTCAAGGAGGCGCAAAGGAAGTGGGAGAATCAGCTACAACTGCTGTGGTAACTACTTGGGTGGCGATTTTTATTATGGATTTTGTGTTGGCGTTGCTACTGTTTGAGAAACCCTTGCTTTGACACTCCCCGGTCTAAAGACATAAGTAGTTTTGGGATTTGTTCACCTATCACCTATTTGTAGGATGATGATATTAGCATTTGTATGGTGTTGTTGCCGTCGTCAATAGGAAAATAGCGTGTCAATTCAAGAACATAAAATTACGGTAGATTCTCTAGAATGGTTTTATCGAGAAGCTGAACCGATTGGGAGAACTGATTTAATCCCTGTGTTATTTTTACATGGGATAGTTGCTCAAAGTTATAGTTGGAGAAATATTATACCTAGTTTAGCAGCACAGGGAAATAGAGCGATCGCACCTGACTGGATTGGTTGTGGATTTTCCGGTACACCAGAAAAACAGGATTTTGCTTATACTCCCGACGCATTTATCACAGCTTTAGAAGGATTTATTCAAGCTTTAGAATTAGAAAAGTTTTCCCTAGTTGTCCAAGGTTTTTTAGGTTCAGTTGGCTTACAATACGCCCTCCATCATCCTGAAAAAGTTGCTAATATTGCTATTTTAAATACCCCCATTTCTACATCAGCAAAATTACCTTGGAAAATCAAACAAATGGGTTTACCCTTTGCGGGTGATATGATTACCCAAGATCCTTTATTAGTTGATAGAACCCTAGAAGGTGGAAGTCGTTACCGCATTGAAGATGAAGATTTAGATGTTTATAGAAAACCCTTTTTGAAAAGTTCTGCCCCTGGAAGAAGTCTCCTAGCAACAATTCGCAATTTCCAACTAGAAAAAGCCATGCTAGAAATAGAAAATGGGTTTAAAGAATGGCAACAACCTATTTTAGTTCAATGGGGAATGATTGATCCTTGGTTATCTGTAGATATGGCGGAAACTTTTGTAAAATCTGTACCCAATGGGGAAATAATCAAACTTAATAATGTGGGACATTATGCCCAAGAACATTATCATGAAGTGATTTTACAAGATTTGCTCCCATTTTTCCGTCGTTCCCAATCGAATTAAATATCAACCAGTATTTCTTGTTCTCTGCTATTCTTCTTTTGTTTAAGTATTTTTAAGAAGAAGGATAGTAAAGTCAATATATTAGAGGATGTTTTAAAAATGGTATCCCGTAATTTTCATCACATTTTACCCCCCTTTCCCCTTTACAAGGGGAAAAACAATAAAAATCCAGTTCCCTCCCCTTGTAAAGGGGAGGGTTAGGGAGGGGTAAAACATTTGATACAGAAATCATGAGTTTTCAAACAACCTCTTATTGTCTGAGTTTTTAATCGGCACAATCAAAATTTTGCTTACTTATTTAAAATGATGATTGAACAACATAAAAATCAACAACACACCATTTTTTACGGTGATGCGGTTAACATTTTATTAAATCATATTCCTACCGAATCAGTAGATTTAATTTTTATTGATCCTCCTTATAATATAGGTAAGAAATTTAGTAACTTCCATGATAAATGGGAATCAGAAACAGAATATATAAATTGGTCATATCAATGGCTTAATGAATGTATTCGCATTCTTAAACCAAATGGTACAATTTATGTGATGACAAGCACCCAAGCAATGCCTTATTTTGATATTTATTTGAGACAAAAATTAACTATTCTCAGTCGGATAATGTGGCATTATGATAGTTCTGGGGTTCAAGCTACAAAATACTTCGGTTCAATGTATGAACCTATTCTTCATTGTGTCAAAGATAAAAACAATTATATTTTTAATGCAGATGATATTAAAGTTGAAGCAAAAACAGGCGCACAACGGAAATTAATTGATTACAGAAAATCAGTTCCTACCCCCTATAATACAGAAAAAGTACCTGGTAATGCTTGGTATTTTCCCCGTGTGAGATATCGCATGGAAGAATACGAAAATCATCCTTCACAAAAACCAGAGTCATTACTAGAAAGAATCATTTTAGCAAGTAGTCATAAAGGAAGTTTAATCCTTGATCCCTTTGCTGGAACTTTTACAACTGCTGCTGTAGCTAAACGTTTAGGTAGGAAATCTATCAGTATTGAACTGCAAGAAGAATATCTAAAAATTGGCTTGAGAAGGGTTTTAGAAATGGAAGAATATCAAGGAGAAAAACTATTGCCACCACAGAAAAACCATAATATCAAAAATAAAAATGGAAAAAAAGTAGATTTAGATTTTATCCAAGGGAGTATCTTTGATGAAAATACTACAGCATGATTTTACGCAAACAATAATTAATATTCTTAATAAATACTTTCCTATAGATGGAGATATTATTTTAAGGAATAGTCAATTATTACAGTATATTAATATTAAAGCTAAAGCTGCAAATCGTGGTTCAAAATCAAGATCCAGCTTTGCTAATCATTATGCTATATATGTTTTGATTGAAGATTATTTACAAAAGGAATTTCATCTTAAGAATGGCTATGAAGATTATGAAGGCGCACAATATATAAATTTATTAATGCGGCAAAGAGAGTTACCTTTTGGAAACAAACTTCAAAATCATGCTCTGAATCATCGTTTAAATGAAGAATTTAAAAAATATTTTCACACCTCAGATTATTTACCAATAATAAGAGATTCAACAACAAATAGATATTGGATTAATGAAAATCTTTTAAAAATTCAAATTGGTGAGCAAGTAATTAATATTTCTGAATCCATCAAAGATATTATTGATGCTTATATTCAAGCAAGAATGAATTCATTCAATGAATTTGTGATTTATTGTCAAAAAATGATAGAAATTCAAAATCATTCATCTGAAGCAGCAATTGAATTCATTAGAAGTTTATTAAAACCAAATATAGATGCTAGAGTATTTGAGATTGTTAGTTATGCGATTTTAAAACATTATTATGCAGAACAAAAAATATATTGGGGTTGGTCGCAAGATGAATTAAATATTGATCATTTAATTTTGTATAAAACTGGACGCACAAATGCAAATGATGGTGGGATAGATTTTGTCATGAAGCCTCTGGGAAGGTTTTTTCAAGTTACAGAAACCTTAGATACGGGAAAATATTTTTTAGATATTGATAAGGTACAAAAATATCCAGTTACTTTTGTAATCAAAACTGAGGAAGAAGTCGAATATTTACTCAATAAGATTGAGGAACAAGCAAAGACAAGATATCAAATCAAAGCTATTATTAAAAAGTATATGGAATGTATAGAGGAAGTGATAAATATTCCAGAACTAATACTTCGTTTTAATAAAGTTTTAGAATTTAAAAGAGGTATTCAAGTAATTGAAGAAATAGTTTTACAAAGTCGAGTTGAGTTTAATATGGAAGAAGAAGCTGCTGGGGATGAAGTATGATGATGCCAAATATACGGTTCACACTTCTTAACCTATCCACATCCTTGCTGCGAAATCATCTTAACCTGATAATGAGAGTAGATGCAATCATTTGTAAATTGATAAAGGTAGGTTAAAATTCATGGCGTATTCTTGGTTTAAAGCATTTCATATTGTCGGCTTTGTGGTTTGGTTTGCGGGGTTATTTTACCTAGTGCGGTTGTTTATCTATCATGTTGAAGCTAACCTTGAACCAGAACCAGCAAGAACGATACTGAAGAACCAGTATCAAATCATGGAAAAGCGTCTTTACGACATTATCACCACTCCGGGACTGTTTGTGACGGTAGCAATGGCTATTGGTATTTTATCTACCAACATGGAACTGTTAAAAGAACCCTGGCTACATTACAAATTAGGATTTGTAGCGGTTTTAATTGGCTATCATATTTACTGCGCTAAATTGATGAAGCAGTTAGCAGCGGATGAATGTAAATGGACTGGTCAAAGTTTACGCGCCTTAAACGAAGCACCGACGCTTTTATTAGTCGTAATTGTGATGTTGGCGACATTTAAGAATAACTTACCTACAGACCTCACCGCTTGGTTAATTTTTGGTTTGGTGATTTTCATGGCTGTGAGTATTCAACTCTACGCCAAAATCCGCAGACGCAATCAGGAAAAACTGACAGGACAATTAAAAGAGGAGTCAGGAGTAAAAGCTTTTTAACTATCGGTAGGGGTAAAGCAAAATCTCATTGGTGTCAACTTAACGTAAAACCTGTAGCCCGCCTGGGAATGATAGCGTAGCGTGGCGTTAGCCATATTCCCAGTCTAATAGCAGAAGTCATCTGAAGATGACTAAATAACCCGGAAATTTTTGAGTAAACTTTAGTTTATAGCGGTTCTCGATTGAGTGAGATACAAGAACCCCACCCCCAACCCCCTCCCCGCAAGCGATGAGGGGGCTATGATGTATCTCATGCAAGTGCATACCGCTATACTTTCGCTATTAGCCCGGAAATTCATTTCTGGGTGGGAAGGGGGGTTTCAAAGCCTCTCTCCGCTTCGGGTAGAGGTTTGGAGAGGGGTTTGTTTATACATTAAAAACTTTTCAAACATCCTCTTAAACTGTAACTGGTTGACGAACTTCTACTGCTTCTCCTGTTAAACTAAAAGCGCGAACTTCAGTAATTTTCACCTTGACTATTTGCCCTTTGAGGCGATTAATATCACCAGTAAAGAATGTGAGCCGATTTCCTCCAGTTCTTCCCATAACCTGGTTTGTGTCTTTGGTATTTTGAGCTTCTACTAATACTTCTTCAATCCGACCAAAGTAACGTTGCGATCGCTCTGCTGCTTTGATATTAACTAAATGGTTCAATCTTTGCAAGCGATCGCTTTTAACTTCCTCACTCAGTTGATGATCCCACAAAGCCGCAGGTGTACCAGGACGAGGTGAATAAGCCGCAGTATTCACTAAATCAAACCCGATATCTGCCACCAATTGCAAAGTATTTTCAAACTGTGTTTCTGTCTCACCAGGAAAACCCACAATCGCATCAGCACTAATTGACGCATCCGGCATATACCCTCTAATAGTATCAATAATCCGGCGATATTTTTCCTGAGTATAGCCCCGTGACATAGCTTTTAAAAGCTCATTATCCCCAGATTGAAAAGGAATGTGAAAATGTTCGCAGACTTTGGGCAAATCTGCACAGGCTTTAATTAATCTTTCCGTAAAATAACGTGGATGACTAGTAGCAAACCTTATGCGTTCAATACCCGGTACATCATGGACATAATAAAGTAAATCTGTCAATGTGTGCAGGTGACGACCTTCGGCGGTAGAACCAGGTAAATCCCGTCCGTAAGCATCAATATTTTGACCCAGGAGAGTAATTTCTTTATATCCTTGTTTTGCTAACTGTTCGATTTCCGCCCGAACCGCTTCTGGTGTCCGGGACTGTTCCACACCGCGCACATTAGGGACAACGCAATAAGTACAACGTTCGTTACAACCATAAATAATATTTACCCAAGCAGTTACCTGACTATCACGACGCGGCTGGGTGATATCTTCAAAAATATGCACTTCTTCCGTAGCGACAACTTGATTACCAGCAAAAACCGACTCTAGCAAATCTTTAAGACGGTTAGCGTGTTGGGGTCCCATCACCAAATCCAATTCTGGCACACGACGCAGCAAAGCTTCACCTTCCTGTTGGGCAACACAACCAGCAACAATCAAAGTTAAATCAGGTTGTTCTTGCTTCCGTTTGGCTTGTCTACCTAAATAAGAATATACTTTTTGTTCCGCATTATCCCGAATGGTGCAGGTATTGTAAAGAATTACATCTGCTTGGTTTGGGTCATCTGACCATTCAAAGCCCATGTCTTCTAAAATACCAGCCATGCGTTCAGAGTCTGCCTTATTCATTTGGCAACCGAAGGTGATAATGTGGTAATGGCGGTTAGTGGTCATTGGAAATTACGCTTAGTTAGTAATGTATATCAAGTCTGTTTTCTATTCTATATAGCAATCCTATCTTATTTGGGGAACATTTTCAGGAGTGTGCGGTTTGTGGTGGACAATGCAAATGTGTGTCCCAATATTTCGACGAAAGCACCAAGTGTTGTGTACCCCACGAAAAAGTTTTCAAACACCTTCGCACAAAAAATCAGAATTTTTAAACCCACGCAGGTGGGTTTCGTCTGTGTAGCTGCGTATCCCTAACGGGAGCCGGAGGCATCTTTCCAGTCGCCAGGACTATAATAAATTAGACTTTTTGAACATCCTCTAGACAAATTTTAACTTGTTTCGCCAATACTCTCACATTCGGTTCATTGAGAAGAGAAAGATGAGAACCAGGAATATACTTAATATCTAAATCACCCATAACTATCTCACCCCAACCAAAATGGGAATCATATTCTAAACCTATAGCCTCAGTTCGATTTTCATCTCTTGTGCGGAAAAGAGTTAATTTCCCCACATAAGGTCGAAATACATAGGTATTCAAAGCTTGTTTATGAGCATTGGATATTTCTAAATACTTTTTATCTTCAGGGAGAATGACATGAGAACCAGTCGGAAAGTAATGATTGCAAACTTGTTTAGTATTGTAATGAAATTGTTTGTACCAACCCTTAGCTTTATGAGCAATATATTTATGTCCACGTCGAAAGATATTATTGATATGCAGCAAAATTCGCCTCTTAAATGATAACCGTCGTTCATAACCAGGACGACAGGTATCTAACATCGCTAAAAGAGCGACTTCTTGACCTTGACTGCGAATTTGTTGGGCTATTTCATAGGCGACGATACCCCCAAAGGAATATCCCCCTACAAAATAGGGTCCTTGAGGTTGAATAGTCTGCATTTCTCGCAGATACTTTGCAGCCATATCTTCCACCCGCAGCAAAAGAGGCTGTTTTCCATCTATTCCCTGGGGTCGCAGTCCATAAACAGGTTGGTCTGACCCTAAATGTATTGCTAAATCCCGATAACATAATATTTCTCCCCCCAAGGGATGAATCATAAATAAAGGTGGTTTTGTACCTTGGGGTTGAATTTCTACTAAAGATGAATAATTAACTTTGGGGGTATTTTCTAACCCTGGTTCTTGGTGGATAATTTGAGATATCGCTGCTATTGTCGCTGTGGGAAACAAAGCCGCCAAAGGCAGTTTCTTGGCAAATTTACGTTCTATATCCGCAAATAATCGAACTGCTAATAAAGAATTTCCCCCCAATTCAAAAAAATCATCTTGAACACCAATAGGTTCAACACCTAACAAATTTTCCCACAGTTTTATTAACTGACTTTCTATATCATCATGGGCATTAACAAAACTTTCTGTCAATTCTGGCTTAATTAAATTGAATGCTATGAATCCCTTTCTATCTAATTTACCATTAGGTGTTAATGGCAAGGCATCTAAAAACACAAAGGCACTAGGAAGCATATATTCAGGTAATTTATTCTGTAAATATTGCCGAATTTCTTTAGTAGTAGGTGCTGGTTTTTGTTGAGGAACAATATAAGCTATGAGACGTTTATCTTCTGGACTATCTTCACTAGCTATAACTACAGCTTCTTTAATATTGCTAATTTTCAGCAATTCCATTTCAATTTCTGCAACTTCAATGCGGAAGCCTCGGATTTTTACCTGAAAGTCTTTTCTTCCTTTATGAATTAAACAACCATCTGCTTGAATACAGCCTAAATCACCTGTGCGATAAATTCTTTTTTGGCTATTTTGAATATCGGGTAAAAATACAGCTTGCGTTAATTCTGATTTTTGCCAATAACCTAAAGCTAAATATTCACTTTTGAGGGCAATTTCTCCAATATTGCCGTTTTTAACTTCTACTCCTGCTTCATCTAATAGCACAACTTCCATATCTTCAACCGCATAACCAATAGGTACGATGCTATTTTCAATCTTCGTATCTTTATCAACGATGAAATTACGGAAAGTTCCTGCTTCTGTCGCGCCTAAACTGGCATATAAAAGACAATCTGAAGAAAAGTATTTTTTATAATTTTCGACATCTCTAATTAAGGTAGCTTCACCACCTAATTTAACTAGGCGAATTTTAGGAAACTGTTCTGTACCAGTGAGAGTATCTACAAAATGCCGAAATAGAGTTGTAAATGAATGATAAATTGTAATTTCTGATGTAATTAACCAATTAACTAAATTAGTTAATCCCTGTTCTTTGACATTGAATGAATAGAGACTTGCACCATTAAGTAAAGTGTAAAAAATACATAATATTCCACCTAAAGCACTACAAGAATAGAGAAAAACTACCCGGTCTTGATGGTTAATTAATAAAGTTTTTGTGTCATTCATGCAGTAATGCAAAGCATTACGATGATTCTGTACAACTCCCTTGGGTTGACCAGTTGAGCCACTAGTATAAATTAGATAAGCTGGTGCTTCTGGTGATATTTTGATAGTGGGATTTTGGCAAGAATTATGGTTATCAATATTGTCTAGATTAAATAAATGACAATTGTTAATAGTACCTCCAGCGAGTTTTCTTGCCAAATCCAAATTGAGATTATTGGTAATAAATGCAACAGCTTGAGCATCTTTAATAATATAAGCTAGTCTATCAATAGGAAATGTGGGATCTAAAGGAACAAAGATTTTACCTGTTTTCAATACTCCCAACATACTTGTAATGAAATCTGCACCTTTTTCCAGTAGTAATACAATTACTTCTAATTGATTTCCTCGTTGTTCAAGAATTTGATTGGCTAACCGATTAGCATTTTTATTTAGCTGTGCATAAGTGAGAGTTTGATTCTGGGTTTTGATAGCAATATGATCTGGATATTTATCAACTTGTTTTTCAAATCGGCTAGGTATAGACTGTTCAATCTCAAATTTGGGAAAGTCTATAAAGCCTTTTGGCGAGGGAATTAAACGATTGCAAATAATTTTTTTCTGGAATAAGGTATTCGGAATTGTGGAGTAAATATTATTCATGGCTATATAAACTTTATTGAATTTTTGGTGAAAATCAGGGTTGAGGTAGAAAATTATCTCTTTTTAATTTATTTATTGCCCTTGACTTAACCAATGATGTGCATTGATAAAAATAAATGGTACGACAAATTATAATAACCTGCCATACTTAAGGAGAATCTTTCATAAAATCTTTATCTATACTTTGTTTTTAAAATAAAAATTGTATACAAATTATCCAAATTAATGTATAATCATAAACTGTACATACCCAAATTATTAGATAAATTGGGTATTTGGGTAGTATATTTTCTAATTGCGATCGCGCTCTAATTGATCAATGACTCTTTGTAAATACCAATCATCTGACATTCCCGGATAATGATATTCTTGTTGTTGAATCAAGCCTTTGGCGATTTCCCATTGTCCCCCCACTAACCGCAACAGTCGCTGACGTAAAACTTCATATTTTTGATTATTAATTACGGGCTGGGATGTTTGAATTTTTTGTAACCTATTTAATACCTGTTGATAATTTTCCCAGTCTTCTTGTTCACAATAAATACTCGCTGCTTTTTGATAATCGGCTACAGCATTTTGTATTTCTTCCAACAATGTATAGGCAAGACCACGATTATAGTAAGCTGGAGCGTAATCATGATTTATGTGCAGTGCTTGACTATAATCTTGAATTGCATTCAAACAATTACCCATTTCTCGATAAATATTACCTCTAGCAACATAAACTAAAGGATCTTCAGGCTGCATTTTTAAAGCTTGGTTTAAATCCGATAATGCACCCTGATAATCACCAATTTGGCAACGGGCTTTTCCTCGGTTACGATAAACAATGGCATCTTGAAAATCCAGTTTTAGTGCTTGATTAAAGTCAGTAATTGCTTCTCGATAATTACCAAGTTTACACTGAACTACGCCGCGACAGCAATAGGCTTGAGCATCTTTAGGATCAACTTTTAATACCCAGTTTAAATCAGCAATAGCTTCTCTAGTTTCTCCCTGTTCTGCCTTTGTTAATAATTGCTGAAAATATTGATTGGTAGAGGTAATAGATACAGTTACAGACTTATTTATTTGTTGTTCTGGTTTTTGAGGTGGTTGTAATTGTTTAATTTTTTGCAAACAACTTTGACATTTTTCCTTATCTTTTTGTTCTAGATATAATTCGGCTGCTTTCTTGAAATTAAAAATAGCATCTTGAATATGTCCCTGTTTACGTCGGACAATCCCCCGTAAATCATAAGCAGCAGCATCATCAGCATCCACCTTAATTGCCCTTTCTACATCCTCCAAAGCACCAGGAAGATTTTTTAATGCCAATCTAGCTAAAGCTCGAAAATAGAAAGCTTCTCGACTATATTCATCCAGCTTTATAGCTTCAGTATAATCATAAACAGCTTGCAGAATTGCCCCTGAATCATAATATGCTAAACCCCGTTGAATATATGCTTGACTAAACCCAGGATCTTGTTGGATAGCAGCGGTAAATTCTCCTATCGCACCAGCATAATCTTGATGTTTAGCCTTTTCTAATCCCCGGTTATAAAATTTTTCATTCATATTATTTATAGCAATTCCTAATTATATCAAGTATATCATAGCCCCCTCCTCGCTTGCGGGGAGGGGGTTGGGGGTGGGGTTCTTGTACCTCACTGAATTAAAAAACGCTATATTATTGATTGGTAACAAAATGTCATTTCATCTTTCTTAGTCTGATGAAGTACAAAATTATCTGCGTTTATCTGCGTCCATCTGCGTTTAATTATTTCTTATCCCGCTTTCCGCACTTCATTTTATAATACGCGAATATTTCCATAATTTTATTTTTTATCGTTTAATAAAACACATATTTTATCCATCATTTTAAATATTAATATTGAACAATTTAACCCTTGTTAGGAATAATTCTTGAAAAGATGGATACTACATTGTGAAGTGCGGAATATGGGTCTTATTATACCTCATTTGAGGGTTATTAGTTGGATGCAATACAATTTAGGGCGCAGACCCTGCGCCCCTACAGGTTTTGTGATTAAAAGTCAGACATGATACTAGGATAATTAATCACAAATACATCCCTACTTCCCAATCCGAGAACTTGGGGTTTTATCGGCGTAGTAAAATGAAAAAATTGATCTTCATTCACCAAAATTATTTCTCCAGGTTGCAAAACTTTGTTAAAAACTGGCTTTTCTTTTTTAGCAGCATATAAATGGGTTTCTCCACCTTGAATATTATCTCTTCCTGCGGAAAAAATGCCAATAAAATCACCACCATCTTTGTGAATGCCTTCAGGTGCAGGATTTCCTAAATTAGTTGGTGAACAGGTAGTTCTAATTTGATGAACATCAACTTCTGCCGGCGAATACAGTTTACAAGAATCACAAAATGCCAAAACCAGTTTCTTGAAAATATCTAATTCTATTAGTGCATCATCTAATTCTGCAAACTCCCTTTTTACTCCTCCCAATAAAGGATTATATTCTCTACTTTGTAATAGATATCCATGAGGCAATTTAACCAATTTATCTCCAGAAACTTTAAATCTGGATAACCTGCGGGAACGGTATTCACCCTTAACATAGGGGTCAATTGGTAAATTCTCAAAAAATGGTCGAAAACCTGATGTATTAATCGAGTTTACTTTTCTCAGAGTGAACAGAAAAGCATATTCTAATTCTGTATAGAGTGAGACTTTTTGCATAGGATATTTTTCCTTGCATTGGTAAATGCTACCATATTTATCTAAATGGTAAGCTGTAATATCTATAGCAATCCTAAATGAAATGTGAACATCTCTTATTTCCCCACCTCTGTGTCCTCTGTATCCTCTGTGGTTCGTTAAAAAAACTAGTTCATAACTCAAATAGGATTACTACATTATATTTAATTTCTCTAAAAATATTGTAAATTTGACTACAAAAGTTACTCATTTATGATGCAAATTAGACTTTTTCGATAAGAATTTAGGTAAAGTGATAATATCCCCGACTTCTGACATCAATTTATGGTTTGCGGACACAATAAACAAAAGAAGTCGGGGATCTGTTCATGGTATTTTCATTGAGTTACTATAAATCAATGCTCTACCTATTTATGACTAATGATTGATTGGCTCTATAACTACCCCACACTCTATCCTGGTATTTTACTCAAACGCTACAAGCGGTTTTTTGCTGACGTTCAACTAGATTCTGGAGAGGTAGTAACAGCACATTGTCCAAATACGGGGCCAATGACGGGAGTTTCTACCATTGGTAGTGCTGTGCAAATTTCTAAAAGCGATAATCCTAACCGTAAGTTAGCTTATACATTAGAGTTAATTCAAGTTAATGATAATCAAACAGTTTGGGTGGGTGTAAATACGGCTTTACCGAATCGGGTAATTAAATTAGCTTTAGAAAAACGTTTATTTCCAGAGTTGGGTGAATATGAACAGGTGAAAGGTGAAGTTGTTTATGGAAAAGATCGCAAAAGTCGGATAGATTTTTATTTGACGGGTAGCGCTGAAGAACGCCCAATTTATTTAGAAGTAAAAAATACAACTTGGTGTCAGGGAACTTTAGCCTTATTTCCCGATACAGAAACCACCAGAGGACAAAAGCATTTACGGGAATTAATGGAAGTTTTACCCGCCAGTCGGTCGGTAATGCTGTATTTTATTAATCGAGGTGATTGTGTAGAGTTTGCACCTGGAGATACAACAGATCCCGTATATGGTCAGTTGTTGCGAGAAGCGATTAAACTGGGTTTAGAAGTTTTACCATGTCGCTTTGATATATCTCCTGAAGGTATTCGTTATTTAGGTTTAGCAAAACTGAAAATTTAACAGAAACGTTGATGAGATGATATTAATGTCACTAAAATATTCTCAAAGGATAAGTAGGTGGACGTGAAATAACCAAAATGTGTAACGATATGTAAATTCACCTCGATGGGTTATTGTCGTTGATTTTTAGCCATTTCAAAAAACGAAATATATTTTGATTTTCCTCCGCCCACCTACTTATCAAATTGAACAGATTATCGAGATTCTCCAAAGGGAAGAATTGCTATGAATGACATGATGCAATATAAGGATTATTTTGGCTCTATTCACTATAGCGATGCAGATAAAATCCTCTATGGACAGGTGGAATATCTTCGCAGTTTAATTAGTTTTGAGGGGGAAGATGTAACTAGTCTGAGGGCTAGTTTTGAGGAAGCAATTGATGATTATTTGGCTCTATGTGAAGAAAGAGGGATTGAACCAGAGAAGCCGTTTAAGGGGAGTTTTAATGTGCGTGTAGGTAGCCAACTTCATCGCCAAGCGGTGTTATTTGCTCAACAGCGGGGGGTGAATCTCAATAAGCTGGTAACGGATGCACTGGAACGTTATCTGAAGGGGGAATCGCTGGAAAATGCTTGAAAAATGCCAAATGGTATCAGGAATATCAGCTAATATACTCAACACAGGCTTATACATTTGATCTGTGGGTAAGGGTTTAGCAGTGCTAAACCCCTACAAATCGAGGTTTTTCGTAATTTCGTAAAAGTCCATGTCCCAACCGTGTTTAGTATAGTCACTGATATTCCCGTAAAATATGCTATTGGTTAAAGTTGATGGGAAGCGAGAAAAGCATCAACTTCTGCCGCAGTTGGTTGGGAAGCGATCGCACCTGGTTTAATAGTGGTTAATGCTCCCACAGCACTGGCATAGGTGACAATCCTTTTGGCTGTATCTGCATCTTTGAGGCTGTGAATCCCCACTTGTTGCAATTGATGGATAAACCCAGCCAAGAAACTATCTCCAGCACCAGTTGTATCTACGACAGACATGGAAAACGCCGGCATTTTACCTTCATTTTCCCCTAAACAATAGGCACAACCATGTTCACCGTCTGTCACCAAAACCCCTTCCAAAGAATCGAGCCTATAAGTAATTGCCCCTGGGTCTGTAGTGTTAAATAACCATTGTGCTTCTTCTTTGGTTAATTTGAGAAAATCAAATCGCTTTAGCAATGACAGGATTTTGGTTTTAGCTGTATTTTCATCTTGCCAAAATACTGGTCGCCAATTGACATCGAGAATGATTTTGAGGTCATATTGTTCTGCTAACTCCAAAGCTCGCAAAACCGCTTTTTCACTTTCAGGATAGGCTAGTTCTAAAGTTCCCACCACCAAAAAGTCAGCTTCATTAAAGAGCGCAGTTGGTAACTTTGCTGCTTCTAGGCGGGTATCAGCAAATTCTGAGGTATCATATTTACCAAAACCAGCAAAAGTGCGATCGCCTGCCAAATCCCTAACCACATATACTTGTCTCGTTGGTGCTGTAGAATGACGTTGCACACCAGTTGTATCTACACCAACATCTTCTAATAATTTTATCAGTGTACTCCCGGCTTCGTCCTCACCCACAGCACCGATAAAACCGGCTGAAGTTCCCAACTTTACCAAAGCACAAGCTACATTCGCCGGCGCACCTCCAGGATAGGGAGTCCATGATTTCACTTCTTCTAGCTTAAGTCCCAATTGATCAGCTAAACAGTCAAGTAAGACTTCACCAAGACATAAAATAGAGGGATTACTCATTTCATTTTTGATTTTCGATGGGGCATAATCTAAATCTAGTTTGACACTATCGCAGTATGCACTTGAATAAAGCTTTTTTATTGATCCTAGTTAAAATTAATACCTATTATTTGTAACAAGTAGGACTACAAACCTAAAATTAAAAGAAAATCTTGACATTAGTATTATTAGCAACATTTAAAACTATCTACCTCGGAAAGAATCTTCTAGAATGAGGAGTAAGATTTGAGTACATATACCAAGGGAGGAATAATAAGTCATGGCTACTAGTGAGTCTGGGACCCGTGTTAGTCTGTCAGACAGAGAACTGCAAATTATAGACTTAGTGGCTACCGGCTTAACTAACCAAGAAATTGCAGTCAAACTGGAAATTAGTAAACGCACAGTCGATAACCACATTAGCAACATTCTCACCAAGACGAAAACTGATAACCGTGTGGCTTTGGTACGTTGGGCTTTACAATGGGGTAAAGTTTGTTTGAATGATGTTAATTGCTGTCCTCTTTCTCTCCGGAATGATGAAAGTATCTCTGAGTCAAGAAGCTGATTAATCTAGCTTTTTTGCTATTTTATAGATTACTGATTGAGAGTGGAGTAGTTGATTTACGCTGTTGTGTACTACTTTGCATATTAAAAAAGCAAGGTTAAAGCACAGGTATCTAAAGGCGTAAATCAATTATCCCACAAATATGCTTTTAATGATCGTTGCAGGTAATATCACATTATGTACAAACAATTGCTCAAACCAATCATCTTTGTTATTACCAGCATGGTGACAATATTGCCACAGGTCAGTATTGCTGCACCAAAGGGTTTTCAATCCCCTAGTGGTAATATGTTTTGTGAGCTAATGCCAGGAGAAATCAACAGTTTAAGATGTGAAATCAATTCTTCACTGAAACCCAAACCGCCTCAACCTTATCCTGGATATTGCGGGTTTGATTGGGGAAGGGGTTTTTTGTTACCTGCTGATGCTAGACCAGAAATTTTGTGTATTAGTGATACTGTCGCTGATAAGAATAAAACTGTTTTAGCTTATGGACAGACTTGGAACAATGGCGGTTTTAAGTGTGTTTCCCAAAAAACTGGTTTAACTTGTACTAATCAAAATGGCATTGGCTTTTTTCTCAGTCGGGAAAAATGGCGTGTCTTCGGACTTTCTCAATCTTAGTTAAGCCAGCCAGCCAGGGAATGAATTCTAGAAGGCTCTGCCTTCAATAATATTAGAGGCAGAGCCTCATCAACTGCATTCCTAGTCAGAGACTAGGAACGAGATGTGGTAGGGATTTGAGCTTAAGTTGACACCGATGAAGCTCTTACTTTACCCCTACGTTTAGAATCAAACAATCAAGCCGTTTTGAGTATAAAGGGGTTAAAATAGAGGAAAGGGCGATCGCCTACAATCACCCTTTATATAGGACTGGCTACCTATTCAAATCCCATCGCCGCCGCCACAGCCTTAATATCAGCATCAATGCCCTGTTTGAATTGAGCATGACTGTGTTTAATAGCCGTATCTGGATCTTTTAACCCATTACCAGTTAAGACACAAACAACCGTTGCACCACTAGGAACTTCGTCTTTTACTTGTAACAAACCAGCCACAGAAGCCGCACTAGCCGGTTCACAGAAAATCCCTTCCGATGATGCTAAAAGTCGGTAAGCGTCGAGAATTTCCTCATCAGTCACAGACCGGAATCTTCCTTGACTGGCCGTTTGCGCTGCAATGGCTTTATCCCAACTGGCGGGATTCCCAATTCTAATGGCCGTGGCTATGGTTTCAGGATGTTCCACCCGTTGACCATTCACCAAAGGTGCAGCCCCAGCGGCTTGAAAACCCATCATTTTCGGTAGGCGATCGCATTTACCATCTTGATGATATTGACAAAAACCCATCCAATATGCTGTGATATTTCCCGCATTGCCCACCGGAATACATAACCAATCGGGAGCATCACCCAAAGCATCAACAACCTCAAAAGCTCCGGTTTTTTGTCCTTCTAAGCGGTAGGGGTTGACAGAATTTACCAAAGTAATGGGATAACTATCTGCCACTTCCCGGACAATTTCCAGAGCGCGGTCAAAATTGCCTTTAATAGCTAACACCTCTGCGCCATAAAGTAGCGCCTGTGCCAACTTACCTAAAGCCACATAGCCATCGGGAATCAGCACAAAAGGTTTCATTCCTCCCCGTCTAGCATAGGCAGCGGCAGCGGCGGAAGTATTACCAGTGCTGGCACAAATCACAGCCTTAGCACCTGCTTCTGCTGCTTTAGAAATTGCCATTGTCATCCCCCGGTCTTTGAAGCTACCTGTGGGATTAAGTCCATCATATTTAACATACACCTTCACCTGTCTGCCAATACGTTCGGCGATCGCTGGCGCGGGAATCAAAGGTGTGTTACCTTCCAGCAAAGTCACCACAGGGGTTTTTTCACTGACAGGCAAGTATTGACGATAGGCTTCTATCAGCCCTGGCCACGGTTGGCAATGAGATTTAGCAGCAGACAGGCTCAAAGTCACAGGATTAAAAATTTCTTAATTAAGGATTTACGATTGGGAATGCTTTTGGATAAGTATCCCACTTTTCAAGTCTATATTTTACAGCGATTTCCAATTATATGATTTACATCTTAGCCCCCTCATCGCCAGCTATGAGGGTATGGGGTTCTTGTACCTCATAATACCCAGAAGTGCTGTATTTGGGGAACACTGTTATAATTATCCGAGTCTTCTGTCACTACATTTGTGACCTACTTAGAGGGTATGATAAAAACTATATAATATCTTAACAAGGATTAAGATAAGTATATTATACTATTCCTAAATGGTGTGAGTTAAATTTCTAATGCCAACAACTATGTCTACTATGTCATCCAGTGTTTCCGAATGTGAATCCCACGCTAACTTAGTCGAGAAGTTAACGAAGGCCTACTATCAAGGCGATCAGCAAGTTAAGTTTATTAACTTACAAGCAGAGGTAGATTCCCTTTTAGAGCAATTGCAAAATCTCAAAAGCGAACAAATCGAAGCTCCTAGCGACGAAGCATAAGTTACCACCTGTGGTAACTACTCAAATCGCTGATTAGTTTGTGACCAACGTTCCAAACTATATCCCTGCCTATTTTCTACCAGTAACGCTAGAGATTGATCATCGGTAAGTTGAGCGATCGCTATTAGCGTTTGCTGGTTTGCACGGGCAAAATCGCTATAAATGACATTACTATCTGCCGAAAAGATGAGAGTGCGGGGACGTTTTTGATTATCTGTCGGTTTTGAAGTATTACCATCGAAGTGATTTAAAGAGGCTATAGCAGGATCAGAAATAGTTAGCACAATCTCCTGATGTTGATCATTCGTCAAATCAGCTAATTGAACTGGCCAATCAGCCATTTTCTCGCGCATTTCCTGAAAATCAGGAATCACACCAGCAGTTAAATCACCCGACTGTTGTAATTTTTGCCATAGAACTGGCAGCATGGACTCCACTAACTTAGGTTGTTGTTGATATAAGTCCTTCACAGTTACCGGAGACGGTTCTACCCATGTTAACGCATCCACAGTCAGAGCTAAAGGTCGAGGCTGGAAAGAATTAACCTTGCGTTCAGGCAAGGCAGAACCCAACATTAACAACCGTAAACTCTGTCCCCTCACTTGTACAGCCTGAATAGTAGTTTTAGTGACCTCCTGTTCTCCATTAGGTTTCCAGACAATAACCTGCATACTGGGGTCAGAACTAATCCCCAGAAGTTTGCGCCAAAATTTTCGAGGTTGATTTTGCAGTTGGTCAAAATTAGCAAACGGATAACTTAACCAACTCATACCATCATGAAAGGCACTAACTTCCACCTGATACCAAACTTGATTATTAGTAATTTTCAAATCAGTTTGCAGAGATATTGGCAACCAATCCCCCTCATTAATGCGACTAACTTGTTTTACAGTGCCAATAATTCGACTTTTATAGGCATTAATTTTATCATCATCAACTTGAGTTAAAATACCTTGAATATAGTTAAGTGTTTCCGCATTAATATTCGGTTGTGCTTGCAACCAAGCATTAGCTCTTTCTTCCCCCCGTTGCACCTTAAAAATTAACGCTACCCAAGCTAAAACCGCGCGACGATTAGGATTAAGTCGCAACGCTACCGCAGCCCGATTCCAAATTCTCCCCTTATCAGTTTGTAATAAATTAGTAATTTCTTGACCATTATCAGGTGAATTTTCCAATACCTGCAAAGCCTTTTCCCAACGACCATCAATAATATCTGCTGTAACTTGTTGGTGAGGACTTGCCCAATTTTTCTCAGCCTGCATTCTTGTAAATTCCGAATGTAAGCGGATGACATCTATTTGCGCCCGTGCTGCCGCTGAAAAAGGCTGTTTACGCTGTTTTTCTAAAGATTTCAACCATGTAAAAGCAGGAGTCCAAAGTCCATTTCTGGCTAATAACAGAGACTGTTGAAAAGCAAATTCATTAACGGCAGGTTTTTGGAAATTAATTGCTTCCAGATAAATAGAATTAGCCACTAACTGACTCGGTTTAACTTGATAAACTTGCAAATTTGGTTCTATATTTACCGTTTGATCAATAATTAAATCTTTTGAATCATTACCCGTTATCTGTTGCCACTTAGGTAACTGCCCATTGCGGGTTTTCCAAGATAACATTTTTTGTAAGCTTTTGAGAGTAGGATTGTAATAGACAACTTGACCATAGGTAATATTATTATCGTTATTTTTGTATTCACCCCGCAAATAAAACCAAAATCCTGGAAACAGGTGAGGATCTGTAAAAGCTTTCACCTTAGTTAGAGGTAAATATATTTTTGTTTCTTGATTGTCTGATTCAGAAATAACCACACCTGAAGAGGATTCTATAAAACCTTTCGATAGACCAATAACAGGTAATTTAGTAATTAAATGGTAGTATTTTTTTGACTGAAATTTATATTCCAAATCCTGGGAAAGTTTATAGATCCTCAGTTCTACCAATTCTTGACAATTAGACTGACAATGCTGGCGTTTTTGGAAAATTGGTAATAAAAAAGATTCCTCTGACTTGCCATCTAAAGGCATGATTTCGCCAGATAGACGTTGTTTTTGACTTAAACCGAGTTCAATAGCTGTAACTGTTTCCGGTAATTCTCCTTTACCTGTAGATATTTTTGCCCATTTTGGTAAAAAATCATTCACCCAGCTAACCTGGGCAGGATTTAAAATAAATAGCACACTCATCCAACCAACACCAATAATTATACCAGCACTGCTTAACAACAGACTCAGCGCCAACGTAGACGATAACCAACTACGCCGTTGATAACGTTTGGGTAGTTTTTTAACATTCTTATTTGTTACACTTTGAGGAGGCTGATTCAGTCCAGCAGCTTTTGGTATGCGTTTGCGGGGTTTATTGATCATCTGATGATTACTAGTACATCACGGCGTAAGTGAACTAACTATTTTAATGAGATACGTAATAAAACCGGGAGTGAAGGAAGAACCATCTTTATAACCGTTAATTTTCTCGAAAATCAATCCCAGTACAAACGCATTAATTAACCTTTTAAGTAATTGGACAAAAATATTTACAGTCATTGCGAGGGAAGGGAAGCAATCACAACCCTTGGAATTGCTTCATTTCACTTCGTTCCATATGGCTAACGCTACGTAAAGATTATGCAATGACATTGTGTAATTAATTCTGTCTCACTACTTATTCTCTCTTCTGTTAAACTGGGAATCAAAAAAATAATTTCCTAATTTTCAAATCCACATTCCTAAAGGTTTGAACCGTTTATTACTAACAAAATATGGCGAATATTTTGAAAGCTTAATAAATCACCAAAAGCATTGATAAATAAGGGTTTCAGGTTTTTATTTGGCGAGAATGGCAGAAGAGTGATAGCTGAATGCTTACAGAGTCACTCACTGCATAAACGGTTTATGGGTAAATAACTTGCAAAAATACTGGCTTGGACAGATAATTGATGTTGTTGATACCAGGTGAAAGCATTATCTGCAACTACCTGTCCCTCTAATAAATTCAGTGTGTGATCATTTCTGTCTGCTAACCAATAATGTTTCCCAGCTTGTAACCCATCTGCATCTTTACCTTTATACCATACACCGATAGGTAACAATTTGTGAGAACAATAGGCAGCAAAAATTCCTGATTTGCTTAAATAGTCAGTATGATAATTGAAAAAACCAACTAAGGAACTAGATAATATATTACTAATTTCTTGACTAGATTTAATTCCCAAACAGGTAACAGGAATTCCATTAATAGGCTGAACTTCAAACTTGAGAGGAGAACCAATGTCCAAAATTTCCTCAATTTCCAATTCTTGACAGGTCCTCTGTAACGCTAATAGAGATTGCTGATAAACACGAGAACGTGGGAGAGTACCACCAAATATTACCAAACGCCGCTGTCGTTCTGACAAAGGGGTGAGATTTTTTGGTTCACCGACATTAGAAAACACTGGTAAAGTGGGAATATCCGAATGTTTTCCTTGACTAAATTTTCGGATAATATCAGCATATCCTTCTTTGCTGGTGATACAGCGAATCGCTCAATTTAATCAACCGAGTCGCTAAGTTTCTTTGGAGTGGCGATGTCCAAAACTGGCTATTCCAAATTGGACCAAAAGCATAGATTTCATGAAACATTGTCACCAAACGGCGTTTATTTCCCTCTTTTCGCCACCTTTCTAAAGCTTCTACTAACCAAATCGGACAGCCTCTCCTGGCATAACCATAGCCCACATAATGCAGTAACACTGTTGTCCTTGATTTTTCTGCACTGAGTAAATTTAACAAATTCTGGCTAGATTGTTGCTGAATTTGCCCAACTGTAAACCCATCTAAAATAGTTTCTCCAGACCAATTAGGATCACCAATCACAAAATTTGTAATTACGCCAAAATCCTGACACATTTGTTGAGCTAACTTTAACCCATAATCTCCTACTCCATCAACGGCAGGGGGTAAACGAGGAACAATAGCCGTAATTTCCATAAGTTTGGTAATGTTAATTTTTACATCAAATTTATACTATTTACCAGGATAAAATTATGAAAATCAATTATCCTAGTGTTTCGATACTGATAATGATATTCAAATAAAAAATACCGTCAATTTCTTCACCTAAGTGTAAAAGTTAATATATATGCCTAAAACTCGAAAACTTCTCTCTATTGGTCACTCCTATGTAGTCAGTCTGAATCGGCGATTAGTCAATGAAATAGCCCGTCTAGGACAAGGCGAATGGGAAGTAACAGCCGTTGCTCCTGCCTTTATGTACGGAGATCTACGACCTATATCCCTAGAAACTGATCTTAATGAAATCTGTCGGCTTGAAGCAGTACCTGTATATAATAGCAAAATTCACATCATGACCTATGGTTGGCGACTGCGGGAAATTATGCAGCAAAACTGGGATTTAGTGCATTGTTGGGAAGAGCCTTACATATTTGCCGGTGGACAGGTTGCTTGGTGGAAGACAGAAAAAACTCCATTAGTTTACTCAACATTTCAAAATAAGTCTAAGCAATACCCACCTCCATTTAACTGGATTGAGCAATATGCCATGAGTCATTCTACAGGATGGATTGCCTTTGGAGAAAGGGTTGCCGAAACTTTAATATCTCGTCAAGGCTATTCACGTCCTATGCGAGTTATTACCCCTGGTGTGGATATCAATCATTTCTACCCATCTGTTGATGCAAAACATCAAATTCTTCGTCTTCTTGAGTGGGAAGAAGAAGGAACACCTATTATTGGCTATTTAGGTCGCTTTGTTCCCGAAAAAGGATTAGACTTACTCATGAAGGTTTTAGATAGCTTGGAAACTCCTTGGCGAGCTTTATTTGTGGGTGGTGGAGTTATGGAATCATCATTAAGAACTTGGTCGGAGCGTTATCCTAACAAAGTAAGAATTTGTACAGACATTAAACATAATAAAGTTTCCCAATACATCAATGCCATGGATATGCTTGTCGCTCCCAGTCAAACTGTGTCTAACTGGGAAGAACAATTTGGAAGGATGCTAATTGAGGCTTTTGCTTGTGGTATTCCTGTTATTGGTAGTGACAGCGGTGAAATTCCTTATGTCATTGATGATGCAGGTTTGGTAGTTGGTGAAAAAGATCAACTTGGTTGGGTTAAAGCTGTTTCTGATTTGCTTAATAGTCCATCTCAACGTCAAGAACTAGGACAGAAGGGTTTAGAAAGAGCGCATAAATTGTACACTTGGCCTTCCGTTGCTAAACAACATTTAGAATTTTTCACAGAACTTTTGAAGAATTGAATTTGGGTACCGGTTTTTGGCAAATTATCGCTGTTTTTATCCCATTAGTAAATTTATCAACAATTGACCAATCTTGAGGAATTGCGATAAACCATCAATTTAGGTTGTTTTAACCAGAATAAAAGACTTTTTAGTGATATTAACAACATTTATTTTGAATCTTGTTTGCGAAACATTTTTTGTAGTTTACACCCTGTAAAGGTAAAATTAAATACATTCCAAATAAAATCTTTTCAAATATTAATATCCGAATTAAACAACTAAGATAAGTAGGTGAACACAATAAAACCAAACTGTGTAAAGAAGCGTAAAATCGCCCAAACCCTCTTCACTCTTGCCTTGCCATAACGACAATTTTCAACGCTAACCTACTTAGTTTAGTTTACTAAGGGATCACCAAAAAATAAATTACCCAATTTTGTGGGATGGGCATCCTGCCTGTCCTTGGTAATTAGCGGGCAAGATGCCCGCACCACAAGAAACTTTTGGGGATTTTTTTAATTGGAAGTCCCTAACTTCTGAAGCACTCAAGAAAATTAAAATTAACAATATGTCTCAAATGCGTCTTGCCATTATCTGCGATTACGTGGAAGAAAGCTGGCATAGTATGGATTTATGCGCTCAGATGCTAATCAACAACCTGCAAGCTGAATATACCACATCTATTCAATCTATAGAGGTGCTGCCAAAATTTAACAGCCGGTTTCAACAAATTCCTCGACTCGGTAAAAAGCAACTTGCTTATAATGCAGATCGCTTACTTAACCGCTTTTGGGACTATCCCCAGTATCTCAAAAACAGGGTGAAAGAGTTTGATTTTTATCACATTTCTGACCACTCCTACGCCCATTTAGCCCATGTTTTACCACCAGAACGGACGGGAGTATATTGTCACGATCTTGATGCCTTTCGCTCTCTTCTAGAACCAGAAAAAGAGCCTCGTCCAGGCTGGTATCAAGCCATGTCTCGGAGAATTTTACACGGTTTGCAATCATGCAGCCTGGTATTTTATTCTACCGCAGAAGTCAGAAAACAAATTGAGCATTACCAACTGGTAGAACCATCGCGCTTAGTCCATGCTCCCTATGGTATCGCCTCAGAGTTTAGTATAAATTCTGAATCGGATATATTATCACCGCAGATACCTAAACAGCCTTTTCTACTTCACGTTGGTAGCTGTATTCCTCGCAAACGGATGGATATTTTATTAGAAGTATTTGCACGAGTCCGCAGTATTCATCCAGATTTACAACTTGTTAAAGTGAGCGGTGAGTGGACACCAAACCAACAACAGCAAATTACGCAGTTAAATATAGGTGATGCAATTATTCATCTTCAAAATTTGCCACGTCCAACTATTGCTACTCTTTACCAACAAGCATCAGCCGTGTTATTAACCAGTGAAGCCGAGGGTTTTGGATTACCTGTGATTGAAGCTTTAGCTTGTGGAGGTATAGTAATTGCTAGTGATATTCCTGTATTGCGGGAAGTAGGTGGAGAAGTTGTTATGTATTGTCCAATTACAGATATATCAGCTTGGGTGCAAACAATAGAACAAGTGTTAGCAAATCCAAATTGCACTCCTACTATTAATTCGCGTCTAACTCAAGCACAGAAATATTCTTGGTCTAATCATGCTCAAATTATTGGCAAATCTTATTTAAAATTAGTGGGTATTGAAAATATATGAAAATTGTATTTGTCAACCCTGTAGGAGTAATTGGTGGTGCAGAGAGAGTTTTATTAACTATCATAGCTGCACTTTTGAATACAAAGCCAAATATCCAACTGTTCCTCATTGTTGGAACTGATGGACCATTGATAGAAGAAGCAGAAAAATTGGGTGTACAAGTAAAATTAGTCAAATTACCAGAAGAATTGAACCAACTGGGTGACAGTGCTTTTAAAGGTAGTAATCGGGCTGTAATGGGATTAATATTATTATTCAGACTAGTCAAAATTTTACCAAACATTGGCCAATATTTGCGAGAATTTCAGCGATCGCTCCAACAACTCCAACCAGACTTAATTCACTCCAACGGGATTAAAACTCATTTACTCATAGCATTGGCTGGAATCAAGGATATACCAATTATTTGGCATATCCATGATTTTTATAGTTCACGTCCATTCATGGCACGGGTTTTAAAACAGGTCAGCTATGGGGCTAAACTAGGAATTGCTATTTCTGAAGCTGTAGCTAAAGATGCGAAAACTACCCTACCTAAATTACCAATAGAAATAATTTACAATGCCGTTGATATTAATTATTTCTCTCCCATACCTTCACCCCACCATACCTTCTTAAAAATAGGATTAGTTGCAACTTTTGCCCGTTGGAAAGGTCATGATATTTTCTTAGCAGCAGCATCAGAAATTATCAAAACCTACCCTAATTTAAATGTGCGTTTTTGTATAGTTGGTGGAGCAATTTATAAAACTCGCGGTTCTCAATTTTCTGAACAGGAATTAAAAGACAAAGCCGCACATTTAGAGATTGCAGACAAAGTTGATTTTCTCGGTTTTCAGCAAGATATTGCTCAAGTCTATCGTGATTTGGATATCGTCATTCATGCCAGTACCCAACCAGAACCCTTTGGTTTAGCAATAGTAGAAGCAATGGCTTGTGGTAAACCAGTGATAGTATCTCAAGCTGGTGGTGCGGCTGAGTTATTCACTCATAATTATGATGCAGTTGGTGTACCACCAGGAGAACCAAAAGCCCTAGCAGCAGCAATTATAGATTTACTTGAAAATCCTGAAAAGCGCCAATTTCTGTCAGCAAATGCGAGGAAAACAGCTACAAATAATTTTAGTCACCAACGTTATGGTGAACAAATTATCACAATTTATCAGCAGGTTAAGTGGTCAGACAAAATTAAATTCACTCGTTGAGAAAGATGGCAGGGGCAGGGGGCAGGGGGCAGGGGGATCATCATCAAAGACAGCAAGGGAGGAGGGGAATGGAAAAAGAACCAATCAAAAGTCATGAAGACCTAGAAGCATATAAAATGGCATTTGATGTCGCCATGAAAATCTTTGAATTATCTAAGAAATTTCCTGTTGAAGAACGTTATTCTTTAACTGACCAGATTCGTAGATCATCCCGTTCTGTATGTGCTAATTTAGCTGAGGCTTGGAGAAAACGTCGTTATGAAGCAGCTTTTATAGCTAAATTGAATGACAGTGAAGCTGAAGCAGCAGAAACCCAAACTTGGCTAAAATTTGCTGTGAAATGTGGTTATTTAGATGTTGATACAGGCAGAGAACTTTATGGAATTTACAACCAAGTTTTAGGCATCTTAGTGACTATAATCAACAATCCATCTCCTTGGCTCATAAAACGCTAATTTCTAATCCCCTGCTCCCTGCTCCCTGCCCCCTGCCCCCTGCCCCCTGCCCCCTGCCCCCTGCCCCCTGCCCCCTGCCCCCTACTCCCTGCCCCCTACTCCCTGCCTAACCAACCTCACTTCCAGCATAGTCATAATATTGCTGTCTAGCACTAATGCCATTCATAACTACACCTAAAACATTTTGATTAGCCTGATCTAACACATTTTTAGCAATAGAAACACTATCAGTATCAGCTACTCCTGGTCTGACAACAAACAAAATTCCAGTCGCCAATTTACCTAAAATGGTAGCATCAGCAGAAACAGTCAAAGGCGGTGTATCAATCACCACAAAATCATATTCCTGGGCAAGCTGGTCTATCAACTTAGGCATTTGACTAGAACCGATTATTTTCGAGGGGTTCTTAGTTTCTTTACCCGCAGTGATCAGATGTAAGTCAGGTGTAATTTCTATTAAGGCACTATCTAAATTTGACTGGCCTTTAATAACATTACTTAAACCAATCTCATTAGCAACTTTCCAAATTTTATTTTGATTAGGTTTCCGCAAATCTGCATCTATTAGTAATACCTTATGTCCTAATTGTGACATGGCAAAAGCTAAATTGGCGGAAATTGTGGACTTACCCTCTTTCGGTACGGAACTTGATACGACAACAACTTTGATTCGTTGTTGAGAATTAAAAAATCTCAAATTGGTTTCCAACATCCGAAAAGCCTCACTCATGGGAGAGTCAGATTGGTTGCTGACAATGATATCGGGAATTTCGCTACCATTACTAAATGACGGAATATAGGCTAGGAGGGTATAATTTAACAATTCTTGAGCAGATTTAGTTGTCTTGATGGTGTTATCCATTTTTTCCAGCATAAAAGCTGTAGCCGCACCCAGTAAAACCCCACCAATCAATCCTTGGAGTAAATTAGTATACTGACGGCTCTTAATTGGTACGACGGGAATTATCGCCGGCGTAATTACCCTAGCATTACTAACCTGCATATTTTCGGCTACTTGCAGTTCCTGATATTTAGCCAGGAGATTTTGATAGCTAGACTCAGTAGCACTTATTTCTCTTTCTATCTGGCGTTGTTGTAATTCAAGTTGTGGCAACACATTAGCCCTTTGTCTATAATATTGAATTGCTTCGGCTAGAGCCTTCAACTGCACTTCTAAGCTCAGAAGTTCTGTTTCAGCATCAGCATAATCTGCAAGAATACGTTGTTGCAAACTAGATCCACCTAATGGAACTATATCCTCGGCATTTTTTATTTGATTTAAACGCCCCACGTTACCAACAAAACTGCTTTTGATCCGTCCCTGGAGTTCTTGTTTAAGAACAACTTCCTGTTCCTGGAGATTAATTACCGTGGGGTGGGTATCATTTAAGGTCAACCTTAGTATTGCCAATTTTTGTTGTGTCTGTTGTAACTGTTGCAATACTTGGGTAACATTCGGTGACTCACCCACAAAACCAGCAATTACAGCTTCCTGTGAATTTATCCCAAACAACCGCCTAATTGATGCCATTTTTGCAGTTTGCACGGATAATGCTGATTTCGTTACTACTACCTGTTTATCTAAATCTGCGAGAATACTAGCACTTGATGCCGCTTCTGCCCTCAAGTCTAACACTCTATTCTCTTGTTTAAAATTTAACATTCTCCTTTCCGCCAGGTTTAGTACAAGCTTTCCTTTTGGTAGTTGTTCAGCGATGAATTGCCTCGCAGATTTGGTTTGCAAGCGGTTAGCGTTAATATCATTCTCTATATAAACTTTCATTAATGAGTTAACAATCTGAGTGGCCTGTCGAGGATTTGTAGTTGCATAACTTATTTCTAAAATATCAGTATTCTCTATATTCTTGATCTGTATGTCTTTTATAAGAGTTAGCGGGTTTAAGTTGAGTTTGAGACTACTAATTGTTTTTTCAGCTATAGGCAGGGAACGTAATACAGCTATCTCTGTTCCCAGTGGTCTACCAGTCACTGAACTTTCCAGTTGCCCTAATTGGCTACCTACTCCTGTCAGTGAAGAGGTGGAATTCTTTTTGAGGACTAACTGACCAGATGCTTGATAAATAGGTGTTTCTAATACGCTTTTAAAAATACTCAAGCCTAAAAGAGTCAAGAAAACTATGGAGACAGGCAACCACCGACGCTTGAGGATAATCCAATATCGTAAGTATTCTTCCATATATTTATAGGGTAGTCAAACTTTAGTTATTATACAATACCATATTTATTTTCTTATTGTTGATGACTCTAAGTCTATTTCAGGATTGAATTGTGTAAATATAATTACCAGCACAAAAAAGATTTTTCTTTCTAAAGTCTCTAAATACATTGATTTAATGCCAAATTGGTAGTATGATTTTTTCGCAGCCTCTGTAAATAAGTAATGGAACAGAATTAATTACACAATGTCATTGCAAATGGAACGAAGTGAAATGAAGCAATCGCAAGGGTTGTGATTGCTTCCCTTCGCTCGCAATGACTGTAAATATTTTTGTCCAATTACTTAGATACATCAATCAGAAGGAACAAACATGAAATTTAAATCTCTATCTTGAATTCTGCCATTACTTGTTAGTAGTGCTGACACTGGTGTGCCTGTAAGTATATTTTATTTTGGAGACATCCTGATAGCGTAGCGTGGCGTTAGTCATTTCTGACAATTTCCCTATAAATTTACTTAAGAGTTAGCAAAATGCGAAAAACTAATAATATCCGTATTGTTCATTTGTCTAAATATTATCCTCCAGATAGAGGGGGTATGGAAACTCATATTCAAACTCTAGCCAGAACTCAAGCTGCTGTGGGTGCAGAAGTTCATGTAATTTGTGTCAATGGATTTGATGAACAAGGACATTTAGCGACTAAAACCAGAACTGGTTATGAAATGGATAGAAATGTTCACATTACCCGGCTTGGTCGGCTTTTATCAGTAGCTAGATTTGATATTTGTTCAGGAATGTGCCAAGAAATTAATAAATTTGTTAACAAACCAAATACTATTTTTCATCTCCATACACCTAATCCAACTATGCTCATGGCTTTAACCATGTTGAATAGGAAAATACCTTTAGTAATTACCCACCATAGTGATGTCATTAAACAAAAAATCCTAAAATATGCCTTGCGTCCCTTTGAACATATCATTTATAGTCAAAGTTCACAAATATTAACTACCAGTTTTCAGTATATTCAAGGCTCAAAATTTCTGCGATTTTATTCTCATAAATTAAACGTGATCCCACTAGGTTTAGATATTGAAATCTATAGAGAACCGAATCAAGAGGCACTGGCTTATAGTCGCAACCTCCGCGAAAAATATGGAGATACAATCTGGCTGGCTGTGGGTAGACTGGTCTATTACAAAGCCTTGCATATAGCTATTCAGGCTCTCCCAAGAGTACAGGGAAAGCTTGTTGTTATTGGAGTTGGATCTTTAGAATCAAAGTTAAGAGCATTAGCTCGAAAATTAGGAGTGGAAAACCGTATTGTTTGGTTAGGTCACGTCAGTGAAGATCAACTTGTAGGAGCTTATCATGCTGCTACCGCTCTTTGGTTTCCTTCTAATGTCCGCAGCGAGGGATTTGGCTTAGTTCAGGTAGAAGCAATGGCTAGTGGTTGTCCGGTGATTAATGCCAATATTCCTTGTAGTGGAGTCCCTTGGGTTAGTCGTCATGAACAGGAAGGTTTAACAGTACCCATTAATAACTCGAAAGCTTTAGCTGAAGCGGCCAATCGTCTCCTGCGTCAGCCAGGATTACGTGATAGACTCGTTAAAGCTAGTCAAGACCGGGCTGAATATTTTAATCATATTTCTATGGGTGAACGTAGTTTGAATATATATGACAAAATTTTGAGTTCAGAATTGAATTACACTACATTACAATCACCCGTGAATTTACTATGAAAATCCTCCATATTTACTCAGGCAATCTCTTTGGGGGGATTGAAACTCTATTGGTGACTTTAGCCAAATACCAAGATTTATGTCAGGAAATGCAGCCTCAGTTTGCTTTGTGTTTTCAAGGTAGATTAGCTGACGAACTACAAAATTTAGGAGCGAAAGTACATCAATTAGGAAACGTTAAAATTAGTTATCCTTGGACTGTATGGAAAGCAAGAAATCAACTCCAGCAAATTCTCAAACAAGAACAATTTGATGTGGTGATTTGTCATGCTTGCTGGGTACAAGGAATTTTTGGCTCAGTTGTCAAGGCTAATCACATACCCCTGATTTTTTGGTGTCATGATACAGTGAATGGCAACCAAGTTTTAGAACAGTTAGCAAAGTTAGTTGTTCCAGATTTAGTGATTGCTAATAGTCGTTACACCCAAGGGACTGTAACAAAACTTTATCGAACTCACTGTGAAACTGTTTATCTGCCTGTAGCTCCAGCAAATATTGTTAATCATGCTTCAATTCGCCAATCTGTCAGAACTCAACTCAATACCCCTGATGATACCGTAGTTATTATCCAAGTATCTCGTTTGGAACGCTGGAAAGGTCAAAGTCTGTTAATCTCGGCTTTAGAACAATTGCGGGAAGTACCAGGGTGGGTATGTTGGATAGCTGGGGGAGTGCAACGTCCCCATGAAGCAGAATATCTTCAAGAATTGGAAACTCAAGTAAAAAAACTGGGTATTAGTGAACAGGTTCGCTTTTTGGGACAACGTGCTGATGTACCATACTTGTTAGCATCTGCGGATATTCATTGTCAGTCCAATAGTGGTTCTGAACCTTTCGGGATTGCTTTTATAGAAGCCCTTTATGCAGGTTTACCAGTGGTGACAACAGCTATGGGAGGAGCAATGGAAATTGTTGATGATTCCTGTGGGCGCTTGGTTGCTCCTAATGATATTAATGCCTTAAGCGATGTTTTAGGTGGATTGATTGCCAATCCTAGTGAAAGAGCAACTTTAGCATCTGGTGGTAAGTCCAGGGCTGAGTATCTGTGTAATCCCCAAAGGCAATTAAATCAGCTTTACAGGTTACTTTCTCAAGTTGTCAAACAGGAGGTTGCAGCATGAGTGTGTCTGATGTCGGCAATGTTGAAAATAGGGCTAAACAAAGCCTTGGTGCTAGTGGCGACCATATCTATCAAATGGTAGCGAGAATAATAGCACAAAGACATTCTCAAGGTGGTGTATTGGTAGATGTGGGTTGTGGTCAGGGCAAACTCTATTCATTGGTAAATAATGGCTTTAACCGTTATCTTGGTGTAGATGCTGTTCGCTATGATGATTTACCGACACAGATAGAATTTATTCCTTTTGATTTAGATATTGGCAAAGTACCTTTACCAGAACAAGTGGCTGATGTAGTCTGTGCAGTGGAGGTTATTGAACACTTAGAAAATCCACGAGCTTTGATGCGAGAATTGGTTAGGTTAACTAAACCAGGTGGATTGGTAATTGTGACTACACCTAATAATTTAAGCCTGTTGAGCAAGTTAACGTTAATTCTCAAAAATCAGTTTAACGCCTTTCAAGAAGCACCTGGTCTTTATCCCGCCCATATAACTGCATTATTGGAAATTGACTTAATTAGAATATTTACAGAGTGCGGTTTGACTAATATTAACATAGATTATAGTTATTGTGGACGGATACCTTTTACACCTTGGCACTGGCCGAAAAGTTTAGGTTTTCGGGGTCGGGCATTTAGTGACAATATTCTTTGTGTGGGTCAGAAACTCAAATAAGGGACTATCTTATGATTTTAGACAAAATTTTCAAACCAGAATACTTCTATCAACCAAAAATTGCTTTACAAAGGATACTCCCTTTTAGACCAACATCAGCCGCTGAATTTGTGGATAAGAGACTTCCTTGGGGTATGCAAATTAGAGTGCGTCCACAGGAAGAACATGGAAAAATTTTGACCACACTAGGAATAGTTGATTTAGCGGTTACAGAAACACTCTGGCGGTTAACTAAACCAGGTGAATTAGTAATAGATGTTGGTGCAAATATTGGCTATATGACATCAGTTTTAGCTGCTCGTGTTAGTTCTATTTCTGGCGGTTGTGTTTGGGCATTTGAAGCTCATCCAGAAATATTTTCAGAATTAAAACATAATGTTAATCAATGGCAAGAGCAGTTAAAAAGAAATGTCCAGTTTTGTATTAAAAATGTTGCTATTTCTGAACAGGAAGGAAAAGTACAACTTCAGATTCCTGATTCTTTTACGACTAATCGAGGTTTAGCTTCTGTTGTTACTACTGATGAAGTTACAGATAAATCTATAATTTTAGAATCATGCTCTTTGGATAGTTTGTTTCCAGAAACAGAACAAATAGGAGTCATGAAACTTGATGTCGAAGGTCATGAACTACAGGTACTAAAAGGAGCAAAAAAATTACTACAACAACAAAGAATACGAGACTGTGTTTTTGAAGAGCATAATGAATATCCTACACCTATTACTACATTGTTTGAATCAATGGGATATAGGGTTTTTAGGATTCACCGTAATTTTGCAAAACCTGTTATCTTACCTCCTAACTCTGAACTTGCACGGACTAATTGGCAGCCTACAAGTTTTCTAGCTACGAAAAATCCTGAGCGAGTAATTAGTTATTTTCAGAAACCTGGATGGCAAGTATTAATAAAAAATAAATAACAAATTAAATTATTTAGGTAAATTGAGTGATTAGCCAAACAGAACATAACTTATCAAATTCTTCTATCTGGAAGAAACTCAACTGGACATGGGCGCACAGCTTCATCCTCCTACAGTTTACTCTTCAACTATTACTATTGATTCCCCAAGTCGGTCTTCTTCGTGTACCCATACGGGGCGCTTCCTTTGCACTGAGTCTATTTTTATTAGTAAGGTTGAAGCCAGAAGGAAACAAACATCCTGCCACTAACCCAGCATTGATAGTCATGGCCATCTTGGTGTTAGAGTTGAGTTTACATCCCCAAATTAATTCTATAACGGCTGGGCTGGCTCAATGTGCTATGTATCTTGCTATTCTCAGTCCTTTATTTTGGGTGAGAGGTTTAAAAATTACACAGGTTGGGTTCAATAGTTTAATGTTTTTGATGTGGGGAATTCACACTCTTAGTTCATGTTTTGGTGTGTTGCAAGTCTATTTTCCTGGCAAATTTCAGCCATCTCTTTCCACAGTTATTCAGAATAGTATCTATGGTGGAGATAACTTGTTAATTACTTTAACTAATGGCATACAAGTGTATAGGCCAATGGGGTTGACTGACTCACCTGGAGGGGCAGCAAATGCTGGTTTTTATGCTTTACTGTTTGGTGTTGTTATTGCCATCAAATACAAAAATCCAATTTTACGACTTACTGGCATAGCTAGTGGTGGTATTGGATTGTTTTGCATTTATTTATCCCAAGTGCGCTCTATTTTGGCCTTATCTGCCATATCTATGGTTTTCTTAGCGTTAGTCTTAATCAGGACAGCCCAAATTGCCCGTTTGACAATGATGGTTTCCAGTGTGACAGCTTTGTTTATAGCAACGTTTTCCTGGGCAGTAGCAATTGGAGGTCAGTCTACCCTCAACCGGATAACTAGCTTATTTGCTGGTTCTGCTCACCAAGTATACCAGGAAAATAGGGGACATTTTTTGCAGGATACTATTAACAACTTACTACCTAAATATCCTTTGGGGGCTGGTTTAGGGCGTTGGGGAATGATGAATAACTATTTTGGTGATAACACCTATCTGGAGTCCCAACCTATTTGGGTAGAAATCCAGTGGACAGGGTGGCTATTAGATGGAGGTGTACCACTGATACTTGCTTATGTTGCTGCTCTTTATTTGGCTGGCATTACTGCTTGGAAAATTGCTATTAATCGTAAATTAGGTGACTTTGCGCTGTGGGGTGGATTGGTTTTTGCTTACAATCTTGGTGCTATAGCCATTACCTTTAATTATCCCATATTTAATAGTCAAGGGGGTATGGAATTATGGTTATTGAATGGCGCACTATTTGTAGTTGCTAACAATACTAAAAATGACAATCTTTCAACAACCTAGTAGTTATGAAATTTTATTTACTCGTAGTAGCGGATTTTGTCAAAACTGGTGGCATGGATAGAGCTAATTTTGCTTTGGCGAACTATTTGGCAAAACAAGGAGAAAAAGTATATCTAGTAGGCTATCGAGTAGCAGATGAATTATTGGCTTACCCTCATGTTCAATTTCATCCTGTGCCAAAATTAGCTAATTCTGATTTATTGAGTAGCCCCTTACTGAATTGGATAGGACGTTTACAAGCACAGCGTCTGATGCGGGAGAATGCTAGAGTTATAGTCAATGGAGGTAATTGTCAATGGGGAGATGTTAACTGGGTACATTATGTTCATGCAGCTTATGAATCTGACTCTCAAGTGAATTTATTGCGTCAATTAAAGGGGAAGATTTCCCATCGGATGTTTTTAGATGATGAAAAAAAGGCATTGACATCTGCACGGGTAATTATTGTGAATTCAAACCGCACTAAACGAGATTTAATGGAGAAGTTGGCGATTCCTGAACAAAAACTGCACGTAGTTTATTATGGTATAGATACCCAAATCTTTTATCCAGCGATACCAACGGAACGGGCTATACTGCGTCAACAGTTAGGATGGTCGCCAGATAAGAACATTGTAGTATTTATTGGTGCTTTAGGCGATCGCCGGAAAGGATTTGATACTCTATTTACAGCTTGGCAAGAGTTATGTAAATCTTCTAATTGGGATGCTGATTTGGTGGTAGTGGGAGTTGGTGCGGAACTACCGTTATGGAAAAGTCGTGCTGCTGATGCTGGCATTTCTAACATTCATTTTCTCGGCTTTCGTCACGATGTCCCGAATTTGCTACGGGCTGCTGATTGTTTGGTTGCTCCGACTCGTTATGAGGCTTATGGTTTAGGAGTACATGAAGCTTTGTGTTGTGGTTTACCAGCAATAGTTAGTGCTGATGCTGGTGTTGCGGAACGCTATTCTCCACAGTTGCAAGATTTGTTACTTCCTAATCCTGATAATGTGATAGATTTAGTAGCAAGACTGCAAAAATGGCAGCAGGACAAACAATATTACAATAAGTTAGTATTGTCTCTTAGTCAGGAATTAAGAAATTACACTTGGGATGATATGGCAAAAAACATCTTGGCAGCGATGTAATACTGTAAGATTTCTGAACAATGTTAGTATTTAATAGGGAGATATAGCTTACCGAGTTTATAGGATACTAAATTATGTCTTATAGTGAATTTACGACACTCAGTAAAGTGCAAACTGCTTTTAACTTAGTTATTGAGGAGGATCGCAATTTATTTTCAAATACTGAAAGCGTAATGCCTTCGGATTATTTACAACAAACTATTCAAGAATATTTACCTCTAGCAACTGCGATCAATACAGAAAAGGCTCGTTCTGAATTTTTAATAGCGCCCATTCTAGCAGAATTACGTCGTCAAGCCAATTATCGAATTAGTTTGTTTTCTGGCACTGAGTTTAATGTTGATCAAGAAAAAGGTTTGTCGGGCTATTGTGACTATATTATTAGTTGCTCGAAAGAGCAGTATTTTATTCGTGTTCCAGTGTTAACAATTGTGGAAGCTAAAAATGAAAATATTAAAGGAGGTTTAGGTCAGTGTATAGCAGAAATGGTGGCGGCTCAAATATTTAATCAGCAAGAAGGACAAGTTCTACCTGAAATTTATGGCGTTGTTTCTACGGGAACAGTCTGGAAGTTTATAATTTTAAAAGAGAATATTGTTTCAATTGATTCTCAAGAGTATTATATTAATCAAGTTAATTTGATTTTAGCGATTATGCTCTTGCCAATAACATCATTTCTCTACTCAAATATTTAGAAACGCACGAGAAAAAACTTAATTGGCTCCAACAAATTTATTCTCGTAGATACAGTCCTTGTAAACTTTATTCTTGCCTATCAATTATAATTGAATTGTCGTATCGCTTTTTAATTGTGGCGGGGTTTCCCGCAATTAACAGACGACAGCTTTCGGCAGCGAAACTTTTGTTGACCACACTTCCTGCACCAATTACCGCTCTATCGGGAATACTACAACCAATCAATGTTGATCTTGCTCCGATATAAGCTTCTTTGCCAATAGAAACATCCATTGGCACAAGAGCAGGAATATCCTGAGGATAGGTTAAACTATGACTCCAAACCTGTGTATTTCGCCCTGCAATCGTCGTGTGGCTACCAATCGTTACAGTCCCAGCAACATCTATAAAATGGTGACTCATAACCAGAACTCCTTCCCCTAAAGTCAGGTCATTTTTCCATTTTTCATCTGAGCTATTGTTGCCGAAAAATTCATTGAAATTGGCGATATAGGAATTACTTCCGACTTGAAAATGCTTCAGTCCACGAATAATATTGAAATGTCTAATCCGTATATTATCACCCATAAAAACTTGATCACAATCAATATAGCTAAAACCAATCTTCACCTGTTTACCGATTTCCCAGCCCATTACTTGTCTGTAAATAAAAAGCTTTAATAGATGCGGCAGCATAACCGCCAGAAACAACAATATCTTACGCATTATTCCGAATCCCTCAAATATTTAGAATCGTACCGGATCTATCTCCAAATCTTTTATCCAGCGATCCCCACAGAATAGGCTATACTTCGTCAATAGTTAGGTTGCCTTATAAAAGAATTGTAACATTTATTGGTGCTTTAGGCGATCAACTGAAAGGATTTGATACACTGTTTACAGCATGGCAACAGTTATGTAAATCCTCCGATTGGAATGCTAATTTAGTAGTAATTGGTGTTGGTGCAGAACTACCGTTATGGAAAAACCGTACATAAATTTTCTCGGTTTTCGTGCTGATGTGCCGAATTTGTTACGGGCTGCTGATTGCTTGGTCGCTCCGACTCGTTATGAGGCTTATGATTTGGGGGTGCATGAAGTGTTGTGGTTTACCAGCAATAGTCAGTGCTGATGCTGGAGTGGACGAACGATAAGTAGTGAGACAGAATTAATTACACAATGTCATTGCGTTAGCACAGCGTGGCGTTAGCCATAGGGAACAAAGTGAAATGAAGCAATTCCAAGGGTTGTGATTGCTTCCCTTCGCTCGCAATGACTGTAAATATTTTTGTCCAATTACTTATCCATCCGAGTTGCAAGATTTGTTACTTCCTAATTCTGATGATGCTGATGATTTGGCAGCAAAACTGCAAAAATGGCGGAAGGATAAACAATATTACAATAAGTTAGTATTTTCTATTAGTGAGGAATTACGGGATTATACTTGGGATTATATAGTAAAAAGTATCTTAGATAAGATGGAGTAACATTTTTTAAAAGATGAAATCCTTACGAATTATTTTAGTAATAAATTCACCACCGTTACCTTATGGTAATGCGGATGCTAGATGGTATTATGTGTTATTGAAAGAACTGGTTAGCAGAAGTCATTATGTGACTGCTTTTGTAACTTGTCGGGAATTGCAAGATATATCTAAAGTTCAAAATCTTTTTCCTCCCCCGGAGTATGACTTACGTTGCTATCTTATTCCTCAGCAAAAAAAGGGATTAATAGATAAAATAAAAACTATTCAGCAACCTTATTCATATATATTTAGTCAACAATTACGTCAAGATTTAGCTACTGAACTTGCTAAACCTTACGATATTTTACATCTTGAACAGCTTTGGAGTGGTTGGCTAGGACTTGAATATAAGGAACGGTCTCTAATCAATATCCACTACCTATATTCCTTAGATGGAACTTTTGAGAATAACAAATCTCTAGAAATACTCTTTAGGAAATTCTTCACCCATCGGGCGGAACAGAAATTATTGAAGGCTTTCCCAAAAATAATTACCTTATCAGAACGTCTTAGCAAACATATTCAAACAATTAATCCCCAAGCTCAGATTTATACAGTTCCATTGGGAATAGATTTTTCACTTTATCCATTTGCGGAACAAAAGCAAGTTAATCCTCAACCAATAGTCGGGCTAATTGGTAGCTTTAATTGGACACCATCCTATTCTGCGGCTGTGAGACTCCTGACTAAACTATGGCCAGAAATAAAATGTCGTGTTCCTAATGCTAAATTGCAAATTGTGGGACGTTCTGCTCAAGATGCACTAGCAGAATTTACGGATATAGAAGATTTGGAAATCTATCAAGATGTACCAGATACTTTACCCTATTTTGCTAATATGGATGTTATGCTATATACACCTATTTCTGGAAGTGGCATGAAAGTGAAAGTGATGGAGGCTTTTGCTTTAGGTACACCTGTAGTAACAAATACTGATGGTGTGGAAGGTATGCCGGCGGTAGATGGAATTCACGCTGGGATTTGTGAGGATGATCAAGGTTTGATTGACCGAACTGTGAAATTATTAAATAATCCAAATATACGACAAGAAAGGAGGGTAAAAGCTAGGGAACTATTGGAAATTTATTGTAGTCCACAGGTAACTGTAGATCAGATTGAACGAATTTATCAAAAATCGCGGTAAGTAATTGGACAAAAATATTTAGGAACGCAAATTTAATAACCTGCAATTCTGATTTAATGTGGAATGGTGCGTTACGCTGTCGCTAACACACCCTACTTTTGCACTTTATTTAATTCACATTCCTTACAGTCATTGCGAGCGAAGGGAAGCAATCACAACCCTTGGAATTGCTTCATTTCACTTCGTCCCATATGACTAACGCTACGTTGCGCTAACGCAATAACATTGTGTAATCAATTCTGTCTCACTACTTAATATCTTTTCTACAGGGTAATGTTGCTCATTGAAGCAATAATCTCCGTCATTCTATAGGGTAGGGAGTGTCCAGAGATAATAATTGATTAGATTTTTAATTAATTGATGTGATGTAAATTAGTAGGATTAAAAATATGAATAAAATTATAGTTTTAAATAATTATTCTTTACACGATGAAACTTTATATGTTCAAAATAAACAAAAACCTGATCATCTTCTCTATGGCATAAATTACTTTCATAAAAGAGATTTTCAAGTTGAAATAATTCCTTTTGAGAAATGTAAATTACTTGTTAATGCTCAAAAATTTTATATAAAAAATAAAGGTTTTATCCCAATTGGCGATTTAGATCAGCAATGGTCATCACTAAAAAGCCTAAATGATGCTGATTTAATTTATGCTCCCTGCCAAACACAAACACATATTCTTAATTACTTTAGAGCTTTAGGCTTACTTAAAATTCCGATAGTTTGTTTAGCACATCATCCATTAAATAGAGGTAACCTTGCTAAATTTCGTCAACCATTAATCAAGTTATTGGTTGCAGGGACTGACGCTTTTCCTAGTTTAAGTCAAAAAGTTGCCCATGATATTAATAAAATATCAAGTGAAGAAAACAAGTCTTTTCCTGTTTGTTGGGGTCCAGATATTGATTTTTATCCATCTATTCCAGTCAAAGGTCAAGGAGTAATTGCTGCTGGTATGACTGGTAGAGACTTTAATACTTTAGGTATAGCAGCATCTCAAACAAATATTCAGACAAAAATTATCTGCTTAGAAGGTCTATCTTCTAATAATTTAGCTAACTTTGGTCAAAATGTTGAAATAATCATTCAATCCACGAAAGATTACATGAAATATGATAAGTTACTAGAAATTTATGCAAATGCACAAGTATTAGCAATACCTTTATCAACAACTACAACATTGTGTGGTTTGACTAGCTTAATGGATGCGTTAGGTCTGGGTAAACCAGTAATTATGACGAAGCATCCTTTAATTGATTTAGATATTGAAGCAGAAGGAATTGGTAAGTGGGTTGAACCAGGAGATATTAATGGTTGGAAAGAGGCAATCCAGTTTTTTGAAGATAATGAAGATGAAGCCTTTGCAATGGGGCAAAGGGCTAAAAATTTAGTCATGAATGGTAGAAATTCAGTATCTTTTGCAAATCAAATTATGGATATTTTTGAAAAAGCTATGATGAATAGCTAGATATTACTAGAGTATTTACCTGGTAATCTGGTAAGTAATTGGACAAAAATATTTACAGTCATTGCGAGGGAAGGGAAGCAATCACAACCCTTGCGATTGCTTCATTTCACTTCGTTCCATTTGCAATGACATTGTGTAACTAATTCTGTCTCACTACTTAATTTTACCATGGTTGCATCAATGGCTAATAAAATTTGGAAATATCAATCCATTATTTAAACCAGTTTTATTATGAAAATTGCTTTTAACGCCCGACTCTTAAATTCTCCCACCCTCAGAGGCTGGAATCGCTATACTATCAATCTTTTGGTAGAATTGTCCTCATTAGGTATAGAACTTTTTTTATACTCTGATCGTCCATTACATGAAAGCCATTTGGCAAAATTACCAAAAGATAGTTATCAAGTCCGTATTTCTCCCCCTATGCGCTATATTTTATGGGAGCAATATTGGTTACCAAAACAATGTGAACAAGATCAAGTAGATATTTTACATGGTCCCCTGAATTTTGGTTTACCTTGGTTTAGTCCCTGTCCTCGTATATTGACTTTACATGATGCCATAGATCAAATTTATTATTCCCAGAATATACCTTGGTATCAAAAATTAAATCTAGCTAATCTTCAAACCAGATTTTATCATTGGGTAGCGAGACATAGAGCAGATTATATTATTACGGTTAGTGAATATTCAAAACAAGATATTGTTAAATATTTACAAGTTCCTGAAAATAAGATTACAGTGATTTATGAAGCTGCTGATGCTAATTTTCATCAGGAAGTTATACCATCTCAACGTTTACAGATCAGAAGTAAATACAAGTTAGAACTTCCCTATATTTTCTATATTGGTGGTTGGGAAAAACGCAAAAATATTCCCTTTTTGCTCAAGGCTTTTGCAGAAGCTAACTTAGATGGTGTAGAATTGGTACTTGCTGGTGGTAAAGATGAACAACGTGATCCACTTTTAGAATTAGGAGAATCATTAGGAATTGCTAATCGTTTGCAGTTATTAGGGTGGGTGGATGATGAGGACTTACCAGGGCTTTATGCTGAGGCTATTTGTTTTGTGTATCCCAGTGAATATGAGGGTTTTGGGTTACAATTATGTGAAGCGATGGCCGTTGGTTGTCCAGTTTTGGCAGCGAGAAGCACTTGCTTACCAGAGATTTTAGGTGATGGGGGTGAAACTTTTTCTATTTCTGAAACTACAGAATTAGCTAATTTGTTACAGCATATAGAAAGGGATAAATCTAATTATCATGATTTAGTAAATAAAGCTAAAAAACGCAGTTTGGAATTTAATTGGCAAATCACGTCTCGACAAACTGAAGAGATATATAAAGAAATAGCAAAAAATATTTAGCATTAAAATCCAGTTTCCAATTAAGTGGAAGAATTTGGATAATAATATAAATATGCAGAGAATTGCCAATCTAATTAACATTTTGTACATAAATAGGAACAAATATATGCTTGAATATGTGGGAATGAAAATTTTAGATACATGGGGTAAAATTGGTATTGCTCCAGGCTGGCACTACCAGACTATTGAAAACTTTTCTTTGATGTTAAAAACCCCTTTTTACGTAACAGGTATTTTGCCAAATGGCTGTTTTATATCTTGCAATTTAAAAGATCACGTTCAAAGCCAAATTTATTTTTTAGGTGTGTATGAGCCAATAGAATCTTATTTATTTACTAAAATGCTTAAGCCAGGTATGACAGTAATTGATGCTGGGGCAAATGTGGGACAATATAGCTTACTGGCTTCCAATTTAGTAGGTGCTAATGGCAGTGTTCATAGTTTTGAGCCAGTACCAAAAACATTTGCTATTTTAAATAACAATGTAGTAAATAATAAGATTTCCAATATATATCTTAATCAAGCTGCTTTATGGAATGAGTCCAAGAGGATTAAACTCAGTTTAGACAAACAAATGAGTGATAATATTGGTTCTTATACTATGGGTATAAATGATTCTTTTACTGAAGAAGTTGAATCAATATCAATTAGTTTAGATGAATATGTGGCTAGTAAATCAATAAAAAAAGTTGATTTAATAAAAATGGATATTGAAGGTGCAGAATTTTGCGCTTTGTTAGGTATGAAAGGTATGATTGAGCGAGATTACCCAATTATTTTAGCAGAAATTAATCGTATTGCTTTGCAGAAACTAGGATATAATCCTGAAGAGATTTGGGTATTGCTAACTAATAAATTTGGTTACAATGGGTATTTAATTGATAATGGTTGTTTTCAGGAATTAAGCGATGTTTCTCAAATCAACCAAAAAATATTGTCTTTATCCATCGATCTGTAAATCATAACTTCATCAAAGAAAACTGGGATTATAAAGCTGTGCTTCGTTGGGCTAGAAGAGGTAAAAAATAATTTTTATGATATTTAGTTTAATTTATAGAGCCTTATATACAGCAGATTTCATGTGAATGAGGCTTCCGTGAGCTTCAACCGAAGGGTACAAAACTCAAGAATAAAATCTTGTAGGAAGAGACTTCTAACCTTGTTTCCTGTTCCTGTTCCCTATTGTATTAATTGGCTTACCTAGTTGCATCTAGGGACTTCCAAGAAATAAATTATCCCAATAAACGAACCACAGAGGCACAGAGAACACAGAGAGAGACTTTTTGCGTCAGTTTTGGGACATTTTTTTATTTGGAAGTCTCCTAAACCTTTATCTGGGAAAGACAGGACTGATAAACTGAGAATTGAGCAATCAATTATCGTATCCGCTCAATAAATGGGGGCGGACTACCTGTTCGGGAACGATTTTACGCCATTTGAGGCTTGTCATAGAAGGATTTACCCCGGATTATTTATCTAAGTTTTTAGATCAAGCTTTTCTGTCACTCTTCTTAATTGATTTAATACAAGCAAAATGCAACGAACTGGACGCTCAGTAGTTAACTATGCCTCTGGACTTATGTTACAAGTAATTATGCTGGGCATAAGTGTAATTAGTACACCTCTACTACTACATTGGCTAGGTGATGAACGCTATGGAGCATTTCGCGCTGCTAGTGATTGGGGAAACTATCTCAATCTCCTAGAATTGGGTATTGGTGGCTCCTTGATGGCACTGTTAGCCAAAGCCGTAGGTATTGGGGAATCTGGACAAATCCGCCTCACACTAGCTACAGGCATCCGAGCCTATCTACAAATCATGATAGCAATGGTACTGGCAGGAATCGGATTAGGCTTTTTTATTACTCAGCTTGTACCAGTTGCAGATTCTTTAGTTAATGAACTGCAAACAGGTTATTGGTTGGCATTTGTCGGTATATTTTTATTACCATTAGCCCCCTTCCGTTTGTTAGCAGATGCGAGTCAACGCAGCTATTTTGCCAATTTTTTTCTCATGTTCCAAAGCCTGATTATTACAGGTTTGTCCCTATTACTGGCATGGCGAGGATTTGGTATTACTGGACAATATCTAGCTGTATTGATTGGTGGTATTTGTTTTCAAGTTTTGATGTCCTGGGATGGCTTACGACGCTATCCAGATGTGTTTTTAGCTGTGGGCGATCGCCAATCCCAAATTCCCATAGAGAAAGAACTTTGGCGACTAAACTGGTCTACATTCATCCTCAATCTTTCAGGTCGTTTAGGTTTATTTACAGATAATATTATTATTTCCTATAGTCTGAGTCCCGCTACAGTTGTACCGTTTTTTGTGACTCAACGTTTGCTGGTAATAGCACAAATACAAATACAAGGGATTGGAAATGCTACTTGGGCGGCTCTTGCTGATCTATATGCTAAAGGAGAAACAGAAAAGTTCAATGCTCGGCTGATTGAACTAACGCGATTAGTAGCTGTAATGGGAGTAACTTTGATGGTAGCGATCGCAGCTTATAATCATTTTTTTATTAGATTATGGGTGGGAGAAAATCGCTTTGCAGGTGATGGTGTCACTTTACTAGCTGCTTATAACGGATTATTACTAGGGCTTTTATCGCTTTGGGGGTGGTGTTTTAGTGGTACTGGCAACCAACCTAAATTAGTTCGCCCTACTGCACTTTCCGCTGGAATTAATTTTCTAGCCAGCATTCTCTGTACTCACTTTTTTGGCATTATTGGACCATTATTAGGTACTTTTATTGCCTTGACAACCGTTAGTTTATGGCAGTTACCCCTATTAATGCGGGAAGTTTTTGGTACATCTGTAAAACAACTGTTTTTAGCCGTTGCTCAACCCCTAGTAGTGGGCATACCTTATGGTTTAGCAGTTTGGTACATTGCCAAAAGTCATACACCTTGGGGATGGATAGGCCTATGTACAGAAATGAGTTTGGCTGCTATTATTTACCTCCTTATAGCTTGGTTACTGCTATTTAACGAGTATGAGCGCAAACAGTGGAGCGATCGCTTGAAAATGCTATTGTCAATAACCCAGTTTTTCTAGTTGGCGTTGTGCTGCTGCTCAAAATGTTTCTGGTTGTTGACAAGCCTTGATTACCACGATGCGCGATTCCTACGGAGCGCTTCACTATTGCTTAACCCAACCCACTTATATACTTATACCATAAATAATAACCAATACAAACAAAAAAACCCCCAAAGAGGGGGACTGTAGGTTATTCGAGTGGAGTGAACAACTAAGTAATAAATACCTAGAGTAAATAGAGTAATCCGAACAAAATAATCCAAATTACGTCTACAAAGTGCCAGTAAATTTCCGCTGCTTCAATGCCGAAGCGGTTTTCATTGCTGTAGTGTCCGGGAGTACGCGATCGCCACAAAACTGCTAAAATCGCTAAAACACCGATGGTAACGTGCAAGCCGTGAAAGCCAGTCAAAACATAAAACGTACTAGCGAATAAATTGGTAGTCAGACCAAACTCCAAATGAGTATATTCATAAACCTGACCTGCCAGAAAAATCGCCCCCATAGCTGCGGTAATTGCCAACCAAAGCCGCATTCCTTTCGTATCATTCTTTTTAATAGCCGTATCAGCATTGTGCATCACAAAACTACTAGCTATCAAAATAGAAGTATTTACAGTTGGTAACAACAATTCTAAATCTGGAGTTCCTGTCGGTGGCCAGACAGGAATAGTTGAACGGTAAGTTAGGTATGCACCAAACAAACCCATAAAAATCATGCCCTCAGCCACCAAAAACATAAATAGACCAGTTAAACGATGATCTGGATGTTCCTCATGATGAGAAACTTCCGCATGGTGACTTAATTCAGTTTTTGCCGTGTCAATAATTTGACCTTGCATAAATTGGTAATTGGTAATAGGTAATTGGTAACGGGTAATTGGTAATGGGTGAAAGGTTTTTTATTTCCTTTTTCCCCTTACCTTTCCCCCTTATCTTTTAAAGTGCTGATTCAGTTTGGGGAGTTAACACAGGTTCAGTTTCCACCCGTTCCTCACTCACCCCATAATCGTATGGACCAGTAGTCAAAACAGGAAGAGTTTCAAAATTCTCAATACTAGGAGGAGAAGAAGTCATCCATTCCAAAGTCAGCGCTTGCCAAGGATTATTGCCCGCTTTTTCCCCATAGAACCAACACCAAACCGCATTGATGATAAATGGTAACGTCGAAACCGCCAATATATAAGATCCGTAGGTACAGATTTGATTCAAAGTCGTGAACTTAGGATCATATTCCGCAATGCGGCGGTTCATACCCATTAATCCCAGTTTGTGCATGGGTAAGAAAGTCATATTTAAACCAATCATGGTGAGGGCAAAATGCACCTGACCCCAAAATTCGTTTAGTTTCCGTCCCGTCATTTTTGGGAACCAGTGGTAAATAGCCGCAAAAATTCCTAAGACACTCCCACCAAACAAAACATAGTGGAGATGTGCCACCACAAAGTAAGTATCGTGAACGTGAATATCAAAAGGAACTGCTGCCAACATTACCCCGCTAATGCCACCAATCACAAAAGTTGCTAAAAAGCCGATAGCAAACAACATGGGACTGTTGAGGCGGATTTTACCACCCCAAATAGTAGCTAACCAACCGAAAATTTTAATCCCGGTGGGGACAGCGATGATCATGGTAGTGATCATGAAAAACATCCGCAACCAACCGGGAACACCGCTGGTAAACATATGGTGCGCCCAGACGATTAACCCTAAAAAGCTGATAGCTAGAGATGAAAAAGCGATCGCTTTATAGCCAAAAATCGGTTTGCGGGCATGAATTGGCAGAATTTCCGAAATTGCCCCAAAGAAAGGCAAAATCATAATGTAAACCGCCGGATGAGAATAGAACCAGAACATATGCTGGTAAACAACAGGATCTCCCCCACCAGTCGGGTTAAAAAATGTTGTTCCTGCCAGCAAATCAAAACCCAGCAAAATCAAAGCCGCAGCTAATACTGGTGTAGATACCAACACCAAAGCCGAAGTTGCAATCATCGCCCAACAAAACAAGGGCATTTGAAAGATGCCCATACTAGGAACACGCATCTTCCAAAGGGTGACGAGAAAATTAATCGCCCCCAAAATCGAAGAAGTTCCCAATAGCAACACACTCATAATCCAAATCCCCTCACCCACCTGGCCTGTTACCAAACTCAGAGGTGGGTAAGAAGTCCAACCAGCATCCGGGGCATCACCTACAGCCAAACTAGCAACTAGTAATACACCTGCTGGGGGAACCATCCAAAAAGCTACCGCATTCAGGCGCGGAAATGCCATATCTCTTGCCCCAATCATCAATGGGATCAAATAGTTAGCAAATCCTGCTCCTGTTGGCACAATCCACAAGAAAATCATGATTGTGGCGTGGAGGGTGAACAAGCTGTTGTAGACCTCTGGCGTGACAAAATCTACCTCTGGAGTCCGTAATTCTGTCCTCACTAAATCAGCCATTACGCCGCCAATGCAGTAAAAAACAAAGGATGTTACCAGATATTGAATCCCAATCACCTTATGGTCTGTACTAAAACCGAAAAAGTCTCGCCAATGCCTTTCCCCATGTTCTTCAGCATGGTTAGGGACATTAGCAATTTCTTCTAACTGTGCTTGTATCATATTTTAAAAAGGAGTCAGGAGTCAGGAGTCAGGAGTCAGAAGGAAGAGAAGAAAGGAGTTTAGGAGTTCAGGAGTCAGAAAGAATTTTATCCCCCTGCCCCCTGCCCCCTGCTCCCTGCTCCCTGCCCCTTGCCCCCTGCCTCCTGCATGAATGTATAACTTAAAGGTTCAAAATCTCTTTTTGTAACTGCTGCAACTCAAGTAATTTGTAAACTACTTAATTTGATGCAGAATTTCTGAGTGAATGCCCATATCCTTGATGTAAGGAGAGAGAAATTCATCGGCAGTCATGGACATAGAATTCACAGCTATCGCTTGATTAGGGATATCTTTACCAGCAATTAGCTGTTCTTGCATCCAACTATCAAAAGCTTCCTGTGTCTCCACAACTACTTGGCTTTTCATCACTCCGTGATATGGACCACACAATTCAGCGCAAATTAGGTCATAATCGCCCGCTTTTCTGGGTGTAAATCGCAAATGGGTTTGTCTACCAGGAATAGCATCTTGTTTCACCCGAAATTCAGGAATCCAAAAAGCGTGGATGACATCGTTAGCTGTCATGTTGATTTCCACAGTTTTGCCAATGGGTAAATGCAGTTCACCCGTTGTTACGTCCGTGTCTGGATAGTTGAATAACCAAGCATATTGGATTCCAGTGACGTTAATGGTTAATTCTGGCGGGTTTTTAACTTCATCAGAATTTGTCTTTAACTGTGATACTTGTACAGTCGCAGCCATTGCCGTTCCCGGCATATTCATGGCATCTTCCATCATCGGGGCAGCATGAGCCGAATGGGGATCAAATCCGCCCATGTTGTTATACACATCAAAACTGTAGAGAGAAATACCGACAACGATAATTGCGGGGATCGCTGTCCACAGTATCTCTAGAGGTACATTACCTTCAATGGCTGGTCCATCTTCATTGTCTCCAGCCCGACGACGATATCTAATAACAGCGTAAATTAAAACACCTTCAACAATCAAAAATATGCCTGTAGAAACAGTCATCATGGTGTTGAATAGACCATCTACCAAAGGGGCTTCGTCGGAGGCCGCTACAGGTAACAGACCGTGATTTTGACCGTACCAGAGACTGGCAAGTGTGAGGACAATGCCAATGAGTAATGTCCAGATTGCATTTGGAATTTTCACGGCTGATTTGGTGATTAATTGACTATTTTATCTTAATACCTTCGATTCGTAGGTTGGGTTAAGCGACAGCACAACCCAACAAAGCAAAAAATGGTAAAGGCATTTTTATTTGTAAGTTACTTCATTTTTTAGAGTAACTCTACTTACTAAGGTAGTGCAGGGAATCAGATATAGTGTCCGCTGGTCTGAAATCTTTATTAATTTTTTCGATTAAGAACACAATTTTGAGTAAAAGGGAGATAAGTTGTCTTGCCCAGGTTAGATGACAATTAGGCAAAAATTTTCAGAAATTTCCATTAATTCCCATTGGTTAATTATTTCCATCTGCAAAACAGCACGAAATCTTACAGCGAAAACTAGCTAAAGTGATCCAAAGTATAGGGGAAGGCTGATTTCCATATTCTGACCTATACGTTAGGGTGAATATGAGTTGGCACTAAATCAAAATAGAAAATTCTCAATTTCCAGCACAAGCGGTCCGAAGGTATTGTTAATGAACGAATTTGTCCTAGAACAACAAAATAAAGCGGCAATAGTAGCACAACAGCCCCAGGAGATGATTCGTCGCTTGGTGTGGAAAATATGCGTAGCCACCTTGATTTTGATGGCTATAGGCAGTGCTACCCGCGTCATGAATGCTGGACTTGCTTGCCCTGACTGGCCTTTGTGCTATGGGGAATTAGTTCCAGCTAAACAAATGAATCTCCAAGTGTTTTTGGAGTGGTTTCATCGCCTTGATGCAGCTTTAATTGGCTTTAGTGCGATCGCCCTTTGTGGTTTATCCTGGTGGCATCGTCAATATTTACCCAAGTGGCTACCTTGGGCATCCACATTTGCCCTGTTTTTAATCGTCTTCCAGGGGATTTTGGGAGGACTGACTGTAACTGAATTATTGCGGTTTGATATCGTTACCGCCCATTTAGGAACAGCACTACTATTTTTCACCACTTTGTTAATTATCGGTACAAGTTTGATCCCCTATCAAGGCACGGGAACAGTAGGAAAGTTGCCCTGGGTGGGTTTAACTGCTGCTGTTTGTGTCTACTTGCAAAGTTTACTGGGTGCTTTAGTAGGTTCGCGTTGGGCTTTACACCAATGTTTGGCAGGAGAACTGCTTGCAGCAGCGCCTCGCTATCAACTTTGTGATGTCATGTACAGCCATATTTTTGGCTTAGTACCGCCAACTATAGCTACTTTAGCAGTTGTTTTCATTTCTTGGCGGACACCAGCACTGCACCCGACTTTGCGAAAACTGGCAAATATGGCTGGTGGTTTGTTGATTTTACAACTCCTCTTGGGTGTGGCTACCTTCCGCCTACATTTACAAGTTGAACCTCTCACTGTTTCTCACCAAGCTATCGGTGCGACTTTACTGGGGACTTTGGTAGTATTTACAGTCTTATCATTACGGGATGGTTTACTTCCTCAGTCACCAAACTTACAGCAGATTGCAGATCAATGAAGTACAGAATCTAAATTCAAAACCAGTTTTACTCGTGACTCGGTGACTCCTGCTGTAACTCATGGCGTAAATCCATAAAATCTCATTTCTCTGTCCTCACAGCCAGCGGTTTGCTGACCAGTTCTTGAAAAATAAGGAAAAAGACCCAACATGATTGAGACTAATGTCTCTCGTCGTCAACACGACACATTTCTCCAAGTCGTTCAAAGTTACTACCAGCTAACCAAACCCCGGATTATTCCCCTGCTGTTAATTACTACTGCTGGGAGTATGTGGATAGCCGCCAAAGGTGAGGTAGATCCCTGGTTGTTAATTATCACGATGATTGGTGGGACTTTAGCAGCAGCCAGCGCCCAAACTATTAACTGTATCTATGATCGAGATATAGATTATGATATGGAACGCACGCGCCACCGTCCTATGCCGTCTGGGAAGATACAACCCCGGGATGCTTTAATTTTTGCGATCGCCCTAGCTGTACTTTCTTTTACTCTTCTCACAGTTTTTGCCAATCTTCTAGCAGCATTTTTAGCCTTCTCTGGCATCATCTTTTATGTTTTAGTCTATACTCACTGGCTCAAACGTCATAGCACCCAAAATATCGTCATTGGTGGTGCAGCAGGGGCAATTCCCGCTCTAGTAGGTTGGGCAGCAGTAACAGATACTTTAAGCTGGGCGGCTTGGCTAATTTTTGCCATTGTCTTTTTGTGGACACCCCCCCATTTCTGGGCTTTGGCGCTCATGATTCGTGATGATTACGCCAAGGTAGGCATCCCCATGTTACCTGTAGTTGCAGGCAATGAAGCCACCGTAAGGCAAATTTGGTTTTATACGGTAATTACTGTCACAGCGACTATTTTACTGTTTTATCCCTTACACGCCAGTGGCATTGTCTATGCTGTTATTGCCTTGACTTTAGGGGGAGTATTTGTCCATAAATCTTGGCGGTTGTTGCAAAATCCCCAAGATAAAACCATCGCCCGCGAGTTATTTTTGTATTCCATTTCCTACATGATGCTGTTGTGTTTGGCAATGGTGGTAGATAGTTTACCCATTACTCATCATTTAGTGAGTACAGTGCTTCATCAAATGCGCTTGTAGTCATGCTCAGGATATAGATCCCCGACTTCTTCGAGAAGTCGGGGATCTATTAATTCATGACATAATTTTCACAAATAATTTTTGACATAACTACCGCTTTGACAATTTACAACAAAACTTAAAAAAATTAGCTCTACTGTCAACCATATTTATGAAGATAAGATAGATTTTTTGTCCTGATTTTATATCAAAATATATTTTATTAAAACTTCTATCTATACAAAAAACTTATCATTAAGTCAATTGATTTGACATTGCCACACACTTTATGATATCTAGGTTTGTTTGGGACTAATAACAAAAATCGCCACATCAATAGTCTATTGTTTGGATTTAGTCTCTGAAATGCTGGTAATATCACTCTCCTCAGTACACAAACCCCAGAAAAAGTAATTAATAGATACACATTAACCGATCAACCTGTGTCATCGTCATTGGATATCTACTATTGTTGATATAGATATCCAAAATTTTAGCTTGTGCTAAAATCAGCATACCGGCACGACGCAGGTGATGGGAAAAATGCCATGTTTGAACGCTTCACAGAAAAAGCCATTAAGGTAATCATGCTGGCCCAAGAAGAGGCCCGCCGTTTAGGTCACAACTTTGTCGGAACTGAGCAGATCCTCTTGGGTTTGATTGGTGAAGGCACAGGAGTAGCCGCCAAGGTGCTGAAATCAATGGGGGTTAATCTCAAAGATGCTCGCATTGAAGTTGAAAAAATCATAGGACGGGGTTCTGGCTTTGTCGCCGTAGAAATTCCGTTTACGCCACGAGCAAAACGGGTTTTAGAACTATCCTTGGAAGAAGCACGCCAATTGGGGCATAACTACATTGGTACCGAGCATCTGCTGTTGGGACTGATCCGCGAAGGGGAAGGTGTCGCAGCCAGGGTGCTAGAAAACCTCGGTGTAGATTTGACCAAGGTGAGAACCCAAGTGATTCGGATGTTGGGAGAAACGGCGGAAGTTACGCCGGGTGGCCCCTCTGGTCGCACTAAAACCCCAACTCTCGATGAGTTTGGATCGAATCTGACCCAAATGGCTATAGATAACAAGCTTGATCCTGTGGTGGGACGCGCCAAGGAAATTGAGCGGGTTATCCAAATTTTGGGTCGCCGGACGAAAAACAATCCCGTGTTGATTGGTGAACCTGGTGTTGGTAAAACCGCGATCGCAGAAGGTTTAGCTTCACGTATCGCTAGTAAGGATATCCCCGATATCTTGGAAGATAAGCGTGTGGTGACACTCGATATTGGTTTGCTCGTAGCAGGAACTAAATATCGCGGTGAATTTGAAGAACGTCTCAAAAAAATTATGGATGAAATCCGCTCTGCGGGTAATGTCATCCTGGTAATTGACGAAGTTCACACCTTAATTGGTGCAGGTGCAGCCGAAGGGGCGATTGATGCAGCGAATATCCTCAAGCCAGCTTTGGCGCGGGGTGAGTTGCAATGTATCGGTGCGACTACTTTGGATGAGTACCGCAAGCACATTGAACGGGATGCAGCGTTGGAAAGACGCTTCCAGCCTGTAATGGTGGGTGAACCTTCTGTTGATGAAACAATAGAAATTTTATATGGTTTGCGCGATCGCTATGAAGCACACCACAAGCTGAAGATATCCGATGAAGCCTTGGTGGCGGCGGCGAAATTGTCTGATCGTTATATTAGCGATCGCTTTTTGCCAGATAAAGCCATTGACTTGATGGATGAAGCGGGTTCACGGGTGCGCTTGATTAACTCCCAACTGCCCCCAGCAGCCAAGGAATTAGACAAGGAACTACGGCAAATCTTAAAAGAAAAAGATGATGCAGTCCGTTCCCAGGACTTTGATCGGGCGGGAGAATTGCGCGATCGGGAAATGGAAATCAAAGCCGAAATCCGCACCATTGCTCAAACCAAGAGTAACGGCGCTAGTGGTGACGGTGTTGAACCTGTAGTTACAGAAGAAGACATTGCTCACATTGTCGCTTCCTGGACAGGTGTACCGGTGAACAAACTTACCGAATCTGAGTCCGAGAAGTTGCTGCACATGGAGGACACCTTACATCAGCGCCTCATCGGTCAAGAAGACGCTGTGAAGGCTGTTTCCAGAGCCATCCGTCGCGCTCGCGTCGGGTTAAAAAATCCGAATCGGCCGATCGCTAGTTTTGTCTTCTCCGGTCCAACTGGGGTAGGTAAAACTGAATTGGCGAAATCCTTGGCTTCCTACTTCTTCGGTTCGGAAGAAGCCATGATTCGCTTAGATATGTCCGAATACATGGAGCGCCACACCGTCAGTAAATTGATCGGTTCACCTCCAGGTTATGTCGGTTACAACGAAGGTGGTCAGTTAACAGAAGCTGTCCGTCGTCGTCCTTACACTGTGGTGTTATTCGATGAAATCGAAAAAGCCCACCCCGATGTTTTCAATATGCTCCTGCAAATTTTGGAAGATGGGCGTTTAACTGACGCGAAAGGTCGTACGGTGGACTTTAAGAACACCTTGCTGATTTTGACTTCCAACATCGGTTCTAAAGTCATTGAAAAAGGTGGTAGCGGTATAGGTTTCGATTTTGCTGAAGATGCTAACGAATCTCAATACAACCGGATTCGTTCTTTGGTGAATGAGGAACTGAAGAATTACTTCCGTCCTGAGTTCCTGAACCGGTTAGATGAAATTATCGTCTTCCGTCAATTGAACAAGCTCGAAGTTACCCAGATTGCCGAAATCATGCTCAAGGAAGTGTTTGGTAGGTTGACGGAAAAAGGCATTGTCTTAGAAGTCACAGACCGCTTCAAGGATCGCTTGATCACTGAGGGTTACAGTCCTAGCTACGGTGCAAGGCCATTACGTCGGGCAATTATGCGCTTGTTGGAAGATAGTTTGGCGGAAGAAATTCTGTCTGGACGCATCAAAGACGGCGATACTGCTCTTGTTGACGTTGATGAAAATGGCATTGTCCAAGTTAGTTCTCAACAAACACGGGAGTTATCAACCCCTGGTGTTGAGTCTTAGTTAGGTTTTTGTAATTGTTAATTGAACGGTGGAGGATTTCGGTTCTCTACCGTTTTTTTGGTTTTTTTCTCACGCAGAGGCGCTAAGGAGCAAAGAGGAGAAGGTTTTAAAATGAGCTATTTTTGTGTATCGGTATCAGGTAGCATTATTATTGCTGACCACTATAATAGGTAAATGAGGTACAGTGGAAAGAAAACCCACGAACGAACAAACTCAAGCGCTATACAGAATTTGTTACCGACTAACTAATGTTATTGAACCTGGATGGATATGCAAAAGTATAGAACTTGTCAGATTAGATGAACGTACAGGTAATTTATATGTACTTGCTGGAGAAGATTTAGAGTTTGAGATTAAACCAAGCGGAGACTATAAACCATCGGAGGATGAACGATGACATTAGTTAATTATCAAGCAATGACTCTAAAAGAATTACGTCATTATATTCTCACTCATAGAGAAGATATTGCAGCTTTTCATGCTTATGTAGATCGTTCCAAATCTGAAGGACGGATGATTACTATTAACCCCAATGATGAAAATTGGGAAAAACAAATTCAACAGGCCATAATCAAAGATGGAACTGAATCAATTGCATAATTTTTGCAGAGGTTTAGTAATGGTAAAAGATCAATTGAACGTGAAGAATAACTGGGAATTTACAGAAATGAGGTAGGGAAAATAATGACTAATACAAAATCTGTTCGTCGTCGTCAACAAGGTAGAATTTTTCCAGAATTTACAATACCACCGGAAGAATTAGCTAGAAGGGAAGCAGAAAGAAATGCGCGTGGAGAAAAAGCGCGTGTTGTTTTTAATCGAGTTCGTCCTGAATTAATAAATGATCATTACAATTGGTTTATGGTAATTGAACCCAATAGTGCTGATTATTTTATTGATGTTGATGACAGTATTGCTGAAAAAAAAGCGCGGGAAAAATATCCTACAGGTTGGTTAGTGACTTTCAGAATTAATGAAACAGGTGCTTGTGACAGAATATGATATACTGGTAATGATTAATGGTAATCTGTAAAATGATAGAATCAACTACTCTGAAACTTGATAATTAATAATATAAGGAATAATTACTATGATTGCAAATAGTCATTTAATTTCAGGTGAAACTTATGTATAAAACTTTCTCAAAATGAATATTTTCGTAAAATGTGGAATTTTCCTTTAGAAAGTGAAGGAGAAAAAAAATTACTGGAAAATGAATCTTATCAAAAAATGGAAGATGTAGAATTGGTGTTACGCTTCTTTGCTTATCGTCATATAGATAAATTAAAATCTCCAGTTGATAAGTTTTTAGATGAATATTTAAAACAAGCCAAATATTTTACATAATCAAGAAATAATGCGATCGCTCCTAGTTAACGGTGAAGGTGGTGTGATCGCTCTTTGTTGGTTAATAGTGGAAGAAGTGCGATCGCTCTTAAGTAAACTATACTGGAGATGTGCAATTGTGCGGAACTCAGTACCACAAGCGATAGCGAAGCGCTCCGCAGGAATCACTGAGATCAGGTCAGTGAAAAAACAAGTTTAAGAGTTAAAAAGCAGTAGAGTATTAACTGAACCAATAGGTTATAGAATTAGTCCAGATGGTAGTAGTATTCCACTTTACTATGGGGAGATAAAAATCAATGCAGACAACCAATACCACGTCATACCCCGCACCAGACCAAGTGAAGAATAACTGGGAATTTACAGAAGTATGGATAGACCCGATGTTATCACCTCCATACATTCTATACCGAAATAAACTGAGTAATGATATAGTCTGAGATTTGTATAATAAATTTTCGCGTTTTCAGATCAAGATTTATAATATAGACGTACTACACTGCTTCTCAAGGATAATTATGCCTATCCAGTTTCGGTTTCACCCAGAAAAAGCTGTAGAAGCAGCAGCTATTCTTATGAAGCTGCATGGTAAGCCTATCAAGTATTTAGGCTTGCTAAAAATGCTCTATATAGCTGATCGTATTGCATTAGAAAGAATAGAACAACCCATAACAGGGGATAACTATGTATCAATGAAATATGGTCCTGTTCTTAGTGGTGTTTATGATCTAATTAAAGGTAAGCCTGTTGATGATGCTCTACCTCTGTGGTCTGAGTACATTTCTCCTGGTGACAAGAACTTTGTTTACTTAGTCAAAGATCCAGGAAATGATGAACTATGCGAAGAAGAAGAGGATATTCTTCAAGAGGTATATCAAACCTTTGGACATCTTGATCCATTTCATGTTGCTGAATGGACTCATGATTTACCAGAGTGGAAAGATCCTCATGGTTCTGCTATTCCCATTTTAGTAGAAGATATTCTGAAAAATATTGGTAAAAGTCAGGAAGAAATTGAGGAAATTAGACAAATAGCACTGAGGGAAGCATATTTAGATGAGGTGCTAAGTGTCTAGTATTTCTATAAACATAGGAGATGTATTTTTAATTGATACACCTCCTAATGGACAGCATTTTTACGTCGCAATTGCAAAAACTTCTGATAATAAATATTTATTTGTTAATTTAACAGACAAGAAAAATAACTCTGAAGGAGTTTGTGTTTTAGCACCAGATCCGAGTGTACCAAGTTTTATTAAAAAGGAATCAGTTATAGCTTACTATTTTGCTCGTGAAATGGATGCAAATGATCTTGCTATTTGTATAACTTCTGGTAGTCCTATTCCCAAGGATTGTTTATCTGCTGATATTGTATCACAAATTCAACAGGGAGGATTGATTTCTAAGAAGTTGAAGAATAAATATAAAACTGCATTGAAGAATTTCTTAGGAATTGGTTAAATTAAACTTAGTCATGGGAAAGGTTTACTTGAAAATCACGAATAATTGGTAATTTGCAGAAGTATAGATAGATCGGATGTTATCGCCTCCATATATTCTGGTATTACTTTGTGATAGTGAGGGAAATTGTCAAGTTTATGATCCAAAACAGGGTGATACGGTTGTATTTTCTAGTAATAGTTATGAAACTGCTCAGTTATGGTTATTGGAAGATGAGTATGAACCCGTTCAAGGTAGACTTTTGGCTGAAGAATTGGTATTAGTTAGTATACTTTTTGTTTCGCGCAATCTCTCTTAAATATCTCTAATGGTAGACGGTCAGGAGAAAAAGCGCAAAGAGAAGAGGCGCAAAGAGAAGAGGTAAACAACTTTATATAAATCTCTAGTTATACGTATTTATTATTGGATATAAATAACTTATAGGTAAAAAACACACACTTAAATGTCCTACACTGTGAACAAATAGTGTGACAACAGGAGCTAAAGTTCACAGTGAGAAGATTACTTAATCTGTCAAAAACATGGTATTTTTTGGGACTAATTATTTGGGTAGTACCATTACTATTATTTAATCATGGGCAAGATAGTTTTATTGCTCACGATGAAACTACCTACGCGGTACGCTCTCGATGGATGCTAGAGTCTGGAGATTGGTTAACTCCCCAATCTTGGTCAGAACTTGCTTACGAAAAAACACCTGGATTCTATTGGATTTTAGCATCTATTTATACAATATTTGGTATTAGTGAAGTTACATCTCGATTACCTTCCCAAATAGCTTCTATTATTAGCATTTTTCTGGTTTATGAAATAGCAGCAATGTTATTAAATAAACGCATAGCTTGGTTAAGTTCGGCAATTTTAGCTGGATCTTTTTTGTGGTTACAAGTCAGTAGATTAGTTGCTCCAGATATTATTACTATTTGTATTGCACTTTTCGGTATTTTCTGTTTATTGAAAGCGGGATTAAATTCTAGATATGGTCGTTATTGGATTTTAGGTACAGGGTTAAGTATTGGATTAGGATTTTTAATTAAGGGTCAATTAATTTTTGTACCATTTATCGCTTTACTCCCTTATTTAATTTATCAAAATCGCCAACATCAGCATTTTAATAATTATCTCTTATATCTCGGTTTTCTCATCGGTTTTGTACCTGTAATTACATGGTTTTTGTTAAGCTATCAGCGTTATGGAGTAATAGTTTTTGAACAATTTTTTGGTTTCGTAACAAAACTAGCAACGGAACAACGTAATGGACATTCCCCTTTTTACTATTTATGGAATCTGCCTATTAAATCATTTCCTTGGCCTTTATTTAGCATTTTGGGTGTATTTTTAGTCTGTCGTCGTTCTTTGATTAAGAATATTTTGATATTAGTTGTTTGTCCTGTAATTATTTTTTTAGAAATTAGCATAATTTCTACTCGTTTACCTCATTATACTTTGATAATTTGTCCTTGGATGGCTATTCTAGCAGCCATAGCATTAGATTGGTTAGGTGAAATTTATAATCAGCATTTTCAGAAGACAAAGTATTTTTTCTTACCTCGGAATTTAAGTTATGTATTTGGCAGTTTAGGTGCTGTTGTTTTTCTTGCGGCTATTATTCTCAATACAGGAATTTTGCAAATTAGTGTTAGTGATGGTGCAGATATTAAAAGTTATTCATCAATAGGGTTAGTGTTAGGATTGGGTTGGTTAAGTTTACCGATAATTTGGCTGGCTCGTCATCGTTTTGACCATAAATTTTTAACCACTAATTATTGGTTAGCTGGTTGGTTAGTACCTGCGTGGTTGGCTATAGCTGTAGCTGGTAGTCATGGTTTATTAAGTAATTACAGTCCTGATGTAAAATTGTTTGTACAGCAACCAGAAATTGCTTCTGTAATCAACGAAAATACTATCAATTTTGTGGTAGAAAAAACAGAAACTATGACAACAGGTGGTGATAAAGCACTATTACTACTTACTTTTGAAACGACTCACTGGGGAAAAAGATTTCAAAAAGTTGCAGATGTTCCTATTAACAATTATGCTTGGGTTAGTCCTGAAGCGGAAGTAGGATTATTAATTAATGAACGTCAAATTGGTACTTTTAGAGATTGGAAATTGATTCAAGTAATTGAAAGAAAATAAATTCACTCACTTACCTTTGTAAATATCACTTTCAGTGGGGTTAGTGCGATTACTATAGTGGGAGATGTGCGATCGCAAAGCACCCCGCAGGAATCGCTCTTAGTTAGACTATGGTGGAGAGATGCAATTGTGCGAAGCGCAGTACCAAAGGCGATAGCGAAGCGCTCCGCAGGAATCGCTGAGATAAGGTCAGTGAAAAAACAAGTTTCAGGTTATAGAATATAGAATTAGTCCAGATGGTAGTAATATTCCACTTTACTATGGGGAGATAAAAATAAATGCAGACAACCAATACCACGTCATACCCCGCACCAGATATAGTGAAGAATAACTGGGAATTTACAGAAGTATGGATAGATCCGATGTTATCACCGACCTATATTCTGTTATTGCTTTGCGACAGTGAAGGAAATTGTCAAATTTATGATCCAAAACAAGGTGAGAAGGTTGTATTTTCTAGTAATAATTATGAAGCAGCTAAGTTATGGTTACTAGAAGATGAGTATGAACCAGTTGAAGGTAGGCTTTTAGCTGCGGAATTAGTGTGAGTTAGTATATTTTTTGTTTCACGCAGAGGCGCAGAGGCGCAAAGATGCAAAGAGGAGAAGGAGTGATATATTCGTTATAATGAGTTTTATTGAGGAGTACGGGTCATTCCTACATCTGAGCAGAAAACGCAGTTATTTATTTTGTGTTGTTGGTTAACTAAACTATATTTACCCATAAACTTGGTTCGAGTTGATAAACGTACAGGTAATGTATTTATTCTCGCGGGTGAAGAGAATATGATAGAAATATATCCTAATGGTAAATGGAGGTATGTGGTATGAGTCAGCCTAACTTCCAAGGTATGAGTACAAAGCAATTACGTGCTTATGTTTTATCTCATCGAGATGATCAAGAGGCATTCTACATTTATGTAGATAAATTAAATGCTGAGGCAAATTGGGTGGAAATGCCACCATCAGAATCTGTTGATGATTTGATGAATTTTCCTGAGTTTTTGCAGCGTCTTAGTAATGGTAAAAGATTAATTGAAAGTGAAGAATAACTATTATGATTTTTACTGATGTGTTAGAAGCAATAAAAGGGTTTTCAATTGAAGAAAAGTTACAAATTCAATTGTTATTGCAGCAATATTTAAGAGAAGAACGCCGCGAGGAAATTTATCAAAATTTGCAAGCACCGAAGCGAGAAGAAGAAAATGGTGAACTTACATTTTCCGCAAATATTGATGAATTCAAACAACAGTTTCTCAGCCGTCGTGAACTTATAAAGTTACCTATAGAGGAACGAAAAAAGATTTTAGCGTCACAATCTGATTTAATGTTAGAGCATTACCAGCAAGATAAAGAATGGCAAGAATTACAAACGGGAGACATTCATCCACCTTTTCCTTTGACTGGTAATTAATCATGCAAATCACTATTTCACCACATCTACAAAGTACATATAAATTAATTCCAAATGCTTTCCCCAAGGGAATAGAATCACAATCTTATTTACCGCTTTTAGCATTACTCAGTGAAGAAATGTCAGATAGAAATTTAGCTGAAGTTGTAGCTTATTATAGCGGTAAAGATTATAGTCTTGTCCTCAATGATGTATATCGGATACAGTCAATTGATGTACCCACATCTGAAGCTATTGCTAATTTAAAGGAAAAATTACTTGTGTGTGGTTATGAACAGTGGCTTGAAGAAGAATAAACTGTACTACTAATCAATTATAATAAACTAATCACGAAAAAGGATGAAACAAAATGCAAGCCATTCTCCTCAGCAGCGAAGAAGTCGCAAAACGTGCCAAAGAATTATATGAAAATGGCATTCGTCAACAAGTAGAAACAGCAGAAAACATCGGTAAAATGATAATTATTGATATAGAAACAGGTGAATATGCTATTGATAAAACAGGCATAGAATCAGCGCATTATTTACGGAATAAAAACAGATTTGCTCGACTTTTTGGTATTCGCATTGGTTACAAAGTGGCTGCATCATTTAGTGGAGAAATGGAGCGTGATTATCCATGATAACTGGCATTATCAAAAATGGACGTGCAACTGTTAATGTCATATTTCGATTGCCAGAACAACCAGATTTTACAATTGAATTTGTGATTGATACAGGTTTTACAGAATTTCTTTCCTTACCTCCCGCAGCCGTGAATCTTTTGGGATTCCCTTTTGTTTATGATATGTACGCAAATTTAGCAGATAATAGCCGTGTGCTTTTACCAGTACATCAGGCTACTATTATTTGGAATGGTGAGGAAAGAGTAGTTAATGTATTAGCTACAGGAAAGCTACCATTATTAGGAACTGGTTTACTTGATGGTTATGAATTATCTATCCAATTTACAGAAGGTGGTTTAGTAACAATTCAAGAATTATAATCGCTCTTAGTTAGATGATGGTGGAGATGTGCAATTGTGCGGAACTCAGTACCAAAGGCGATAGCGAAGCGTTCCGCAGGAATCGCTTTTAGTCTTGAAAAATATTATTTAACTCCCCAGGTAAAATCACTAGAATTTCTGAACCTAAAAATCCAGACACATCACGAGTTACAATCACATCTACCATTGATTTCATAGCACAAGCATACTGCACAGCATCCTCAAAATCTTGAAAATTTAAAGCTACTGCTGTTTCTAAAATATTTTTATCAACTGTACAAATATGTAAATCTATGAGAATTTGAGAAATTGCATCTTGAGCAACTTTTACACCTGCTGCTTTACGAATAATATAATAAATATTAGTAATTGTAGTAGCAGCAATAAACCCTATAATCTCACTTGCATCAATTTTTGCAAATAGCTTGACTGCATCTTCTACAAAAGGTTCTCTTTCTAGTAAAAAATCTAAAACCACATTCGTATCAATAAAAACTCGCTTCATTTGTATTTTTGGCGTTGCTGAACCGAGGTATGAAATTGAAAAATCAAAAAAATGAAACTCTTACTCTCTGTGACTCTGCGCCTCTGCGTGAAATAAAATCATACTCTTAATCAGCAACGCCGTATTTTTCAGTTAGATAAGTGACATAATCTCCATTAATATTCTCATTATTTGAGATATTTACACTCTTAGCAATACCACGCAGTCGAGATAAATTACCCTTCTTTGATGGTGATATAGTTTCTTGTTGTATTGATTCTAATACAGTTTGTACCAATTGCCAGCGATCGCTCATTGGTAACTGTAATACTTGTTTTTGCAATTCTTGTAATGTCATGAGCAGATATCAAAAATTATTCATTTTGATTATATATCAATTTAACTGATGGTGAAGATGTGGGATCACATAGCATCTCGAAGATATCGCCTTTTGCAAAGAGTAACTATAATCCCCGATAATCCATCATCTAGAGCCTTAAATGTGCAACCAACACGAAAATTAGGAATAAACGATATTATTATATTAGGTACAGGTGATCAACTAAATATTGTCACCACCACAGCAGATGCAAAAGCTGTGAGAGCCGTTTCTTCTCGTATGTTCCCAAAACAAAAAAACGCTCCCCATAATTGGAGAGCGTTTTCTATTTAACTAAACCGATTAACCGTTGATTGCAGGAGCGCTTAAAGCAACAGGAGCAACATCAGCAGCAGCCAAGTCTAGGGGGAAGTTGTGAGCGTTACGCTCGTGCATTACTTCCATACCTAAGTTAGCGCGGTTGATTACGTCAGCCCAAGTAGCGACTACGCGACCTTGAGAATCCATGATTGATTGGTTGAAGTTGAAGCCGTTCAAGTTGAATGCCATGGTGCTGATACCCAAAGCTGTGAACCAAATACCAATTACAGGCCATGCAGCGAGTAAGAAGTGTAGTTGACGGCTGTTGTTGAAGGAAGCGTATTGGAATATCAAGCGACCAAAGTAACCGTGAGCAGCTACGATGTTATAGGTTTCTTCTTCTTGTCCGAATTTGTAACCGTAGTTTTGCGATTCGTTTTCGGTTGTTTCTTTAACTAATGAAGAAGTCACCAAAGAACCGTGCATTGCGGAGAACAAAGAACCACCGAAGACACCAGCTACACCTAACATATGGAAGGGGTGCATCAAGATGTTGTGTTCTGCTTGGAACACGATCATGAAGTTGAATGTTCCAGAGATACCTAAAGGCATACCGTCAGAGAATGAACCTTGACCGATTGGGTAGATCAAGAATACTGCGGTTGCTGCTGCTACAGGTGCAGAGAAGGCTAGGCAAATCCAAGGACGCATACCTAAGCGGTAAGAAAGTTCCCATTCACGACCGAGGTAGCAGAATACGCCGATCAAGAAGTGGAATACTACCAACTGGTAAGGACCGCCGTTGTACAACCACTCGTCTAAGGAAGCAGCTTCCCAAATTGGGTAGAAGTGTAAACCGATAGCGTTGGAGGAAGGAACTACTGCGCCGGAAATGATGTTGTTTCCGTAGAGTAAAGAACCTGCAACTGGTTCGCGGATACCATCAATGTCAACTGGAGGTGCTGCGATGAATGCAATTACGAAGCAAGCGATCGCAGAGAGGAGGGTAGGGATCATGATTACGCCGAACCAGCCGATGTATAAACGGTTGTCGGTGCTTGTGATCCACTCGCAGAAGCGGCTCCATACGTTAGCACTTTCGCGCTGTTGTAAGGTGGTTGTCATGTGTTTATAATTGCGTTTGAGTTATGTATGTTCTGGTAGGTGTTTCTACCTCATGCCTTTATAGTAAGCCTTATATTTCGATTTGTAAAGGGGTTTTCGTAATATTTTTTGATAAATCTAGAAACCTGGGTCGTCTTTATGGCTATAACCTAGATATGGCAAGGCTTTCTACTGTTAATATTTTTTATAACAACTTTTAATTTTCTTGTTAAATAGGTAGGTGGAGGAACCTCTGACGAGCGTAGCCATCGCATAGCTTACTATAATTGTGACTATTTAGGGCTTGCTGATAGCGCAGCGTGGCGTTAGCCATATAAAGCTAAAACCGTTTATTAATAAAGGTTTCGCGGATTCTTGTCACAAAAAATTGCCAGGTTTTGGTTGATGGTTTCTCCAAATAGGTGCATTTTTCCTTGTCGGATTTGGAAAATTGAGGATATCCATATAGCTAAAACTGTTCCCTGGCTTCACGGACAACTTTTATGGCTTACGCCACGCTACGCTATCAGCAAACCCTATTTATACTGCAAACGGTTCATAGTTTAACCAAATATGAAACCCCTCTGGTAAACCTCTCCAGTATTAAATGTTATTCCTTTTCCCTCCTCCTAAGAGGAGAGGATTAGGGAGAGGTGCAAAGGAGAGGCTTTGAACCCTGTTCTTTGTATGATAAAAAAGTCCAGCTTCTAGCCGTTTTGAGTATATTTCTCCACAACAGCTAATTTTAAAGGATACAAAGGCTCAGATCCATTTAACTGCCAAATTCTCAATACCAACACAGCAGCAACAGTTAGCCATACACAAGAAAAAGATAAAATCATTCCCGCTAAAGGAACAGTTTGCCAATAAATTGCTGTCACCACTATAGCTGATAACCAAGGACCTAAAATCACCATAGGAACAGCAGCACCTAATCTCCGTTCTACGGTAAAAATCGTATTCCAAGTATCTCCTAAAGCTAGATGGATAACAAACAGAATTAACGGCAATATCAAAAATTGGTGATTCATTTCCTGCCAAATTAACACCGAAGAAATTACCCGCAAAACTGCAATTATCATCCAAACTATGGGAAATGCTAAAGGTGGAGGAGACCATTTTGGTCTAACTACTTGATCATACGTTGTCCGAGAACGAGTATTATCTAAAAGGGAGAATATCCGGGAACGGATACTTAATAAAGCAAAAAATAATGCGGTAACTAAAGTGCTAAACCAACTAGGAAAAAAAGAATTATTATCAATCAATGTTACCAATTTTTCCATTCCCAGCAATACAAGAATCATCACTCCTATTTGTAGGATAGTTCCTAATTTATAAACTAGAACTGCCTTGATATCTAGTTCTTGTGTATCCACTGCTGATGTATTTAGAGACTGTTCTTGATTCCCAGTTTTTACACCCATTACTATATTGACAACCTGTTCAAGTATGCCACCATTATTGGATTGATTCATAATTAAAAGATAGCGAGTAGTTTGTAGTTGGTCATAATAAGTTATTATATGATATGTATGCAAATTTAGCAGCTAATAGCGGTGTACTTTTATCAGGATATCAAGCCTCCATTATTGGGAATGATGTAGCTTTTGGTAAAAGATGCGCGATTGGGTTATCATTAACTCAACTACTTGATATCATTGTTAATCTAAAATTCTCTTACTCTACCAAATACTAATATGTCATTTGTTCCTTTACATATTCATAGTGATTACAGCTTGCTTGATGGTGCTAGTCAACTACCAGAATTAGTAGATAGAGCGATCGCATTAGGAATGAAAGCGATCGCCCTCACAGATCATGGTGTCATGTATGGCGCAGTTGAACTGATTAAAATCTGCCGCAACAAGAACGTTAAACCAATAATTGGCAACGAAATGTACATTTTAAACGGTGAAATTGACAAACAAGAACGCCGTCCCAAATATCATCAAGTCGTATTAGCTAAAAATACCAAAGGTTATAAAAACTTAGTTAAATTAACCACAATTTCCCACCTTCAAGGTGTTCAAGGTAAAGGCATTTTTTCCCGTCCTTGTATTAACAAAAACTTACTCAAACAATATCATGAAGGTTTAATAGTTACCAGTGCTTGTTTAGGTGGAGAAATTCCCCAAGCAATCATGAGTAATCGTCCAGATGCAGCCAGAAAAGTTGCCAAATGGTATAAAGATGTATTTGGGGAAGATTTTTATTTAGAAATTCAAGATCATGGTTCTCAAGAAGACCGAATTGTTAATGTAGAAATAGTCAAAATTGCCAGAGAATTAGGAATTAAATTCATCGCCACCAACGACTCCCATTTTATCTCCTGCTTTGATGTAGAATCCCACGATGCCTTGTTATGTATTCAAACAGGTAAACTCATTAGCGAAGATAAAAGAATGCGATATAGCGGCACAGAATACCTCAAATCATCAGAAGAAATGCACCAGCTATTCCGTGACCATTTATCCGATGATATCATTGCTGAAGCGATCGCCACAACGGAAGAAATTGCCGATAAAGTTGAACCTTATCACATCATGGGTGATCCCCAAATTCCCACACCCACAATCCCTTCAGGACATACAGCAGATACTTATGCAGAAGAAGTTGCATGGCTGGGACTTTTAGAAAGATTAAATCGTAAATCTCGCCACGAAGTAGATCAAGTCTATAAAGAAAGATTGGAATATGAATTAAAAATGATTCAACAAATGGGATTTTCTACCTACTTTTTAGTAGTGTGGGACTACATCAAATTTGCGCGAGATAATAATATTCCCGTTGGTCCAGGACGGGGTTCTGCGGCTGGTTCATTAGTAGCTTATGCCATGAAAATTACGAATATTGATCCCGTACATCATGGCTTACTATTTGAAAGATTTCTCAATCCTGAACGGAAATCAATGCCGGATATTGATACAGATTTCTGCATTGATAAACGAGATCAAGTCATTGATTATGTAACTAATAAATATGGTGTTGATAGAGTTGCTCAAATTATTACTTTTAACCGTCTCACATCCAAAGCAGTTTTAAAAGATGTCGCTAGAGTATTAGATATTCCTTATGGGGATTCTGACAAAATGGCAAAAATGATTCCTGTAGTCCGGGGTAAACCTACTAAACTAAAAGTGATGATTTCAGATGAAACACCCGAACCAGAATTTAAAGCCAAATATGATAATGATCCCACTGTCCGGCGCTGGATTGATATGGCTATGCGAATTGAAGGAACTAACAAAACCTTCGGTGTTCATGCTGCTGGCGTAGTTATCTCCGCAGAACCATTAGATGAACTTGTTCCCCTACAACGTAATAATGACGGTTCTGTAATTACCCAATATTTCATGGAAGATTTAGAATCATTGGGATTATTAAAAATGGACTTTTTGGGTTTGCGGAATCTAACCCTAATTCAAAAAACAATTGATTTAATTGAACAAAGTAAAGGATATAAAATCGATCCTGATGAAATTACCGGACAAGAAAGAAAAGCACAAAAAATATTAGCCAAAGGTGATCATACTAACTTACCAAAAGATGTTGCTAAAGCTTATTCACTATTAGAAGCTGGTGATTTAGAAGGAATATTTCAATTAGAATCTTCAGGAATGAAACAAATAGTCCGAGATTTGAAACCTTCAAACATTGAAGATATTTCTTCTATTTTAGCATTGTATCGTCCAGGTCCATTAGATGCCGGATTAATTCCTAAATTTATTAATCGTAAACATGGACGAGAAGAAATTGAATATGATACTCAAATTTTAGAACCAATCTTAAATGAAACCTACGGAATCATGGTTTATCAAGAGCAAATTATGAAAATTGCTCAAGATATGGCTGGTTATAGTTTAGGACAAGCTGATTTACTTCGTCGCGCTATGGGTAAAAAGAAAGTATCAGAAATGGAGAAACAAAAGCAAAATTTTATTGATGGTTCTGCAAAAAACGGTGTAGTACCCCAAGTCTCTGAACATTTATTTGGGGATATGTTGAAGTTTGCCGAATATTGTTTAAGTTACGACACAGAAATTTTAACTGTTGAATATGGTTTTTTACAAATTGGGGAAATTGTCGAAAAACAAATTGAATGTAAAGTTTATACTGTTGATAGTAATGGGATACTTTATACTCAGTCAATTGCCCAATGGCATAATCGCGGACAACAGGAAGTTTATGAATATTTATTAGAAAATGGCGCAATTATTCGCGCTACAAAAGATCATAAATTCATGACTGAAGAAGGGCAAATGTTACCAATTGATGAGATTTTTTCTCAAGGGTTGGATTTGTTACAAGTGGGTGTGCATGAAAATATGAATTTATTTCACGCAGAGGCGCAGAGTCGCAGAGGTAAGAGCTTTGGCGGTCACTATAAGTGAAAACTTCCAATTAAGCGAGATATTGGGGATAATGAGTAATATCTAATAAGTAATTGGACAAAAATATTTACAGTCATTGCGAGGGAAGGGAAGCAATCACAACCATTGGAATTGCTTCATTTCACTTCGTTATATATGGCTAACGCCACGCTGCGCTAACGCAATGACATTGTGTAATTAATTCTGTCTCACTACTTATCAGATATAGCCAAAGAGACGCAGTAGTTGTCAGTAGGGGCGGGGTCTCCCTGCCCTAAGAGTAAGCAACTACACTTTGTTTCCTAATGCCTCTGGCACTCTGCACGAACAGAATGACATTGGGCATTTCTTTTTGTGGAGTTCTCTAAATTGTATTACTAATAGGTTTTAAATTTAAAATTACCTGAGTCCGCTTTTTACTATGTCAAGCCTACACTGACTTCTGGAGTGCAGTGTAGGAATATGTCACGCATTCTGGGGAGCAGGTATACTATCGGCTGTCGCTTCTGAACGAGGAAAAGTCGGTAAATCAATACCACCATGATTTGCGTAGCGGTTTTTGAGCGCTAAACGGTAACTCACACTTTGCAATTCGGCTTGCAATTGGCGATTTTCTCGTTGTAGGATTGTTACCTTGTCTCGTACTGGTGTCATGCGTTCCTCAAACTTACGACGGTAAATTTGGGGCAATTCTTGTACTACTTGCTCTAACATTCGACTACGATCAGTTAGTTCCTGCACAGACTGGCGTAATTGATATATCTCTGTATCACGATTCGTAATTTGTTCTTGGTAGAAAGTTACCTGTTGTTCTACAGCTTGGATTTGATCTCTTAAAGCTTGCAATTGACTGGAATCTATCTCTGATTCAGATTTTGGTACTGTAAAGTTAGTATTCCCCTTGACTAGCCGAAATAGTTCCTGTGATAACTGTTGAACTAATTGATCACGCAGTTGCAAGTCTTGGCGCAACTGGGATATTTCCGTAGACAGTTCTTGGATGCTTGGTATATCAGATTGGCTCACGGCACTTAAAGCTCTTACTTAATATATATACAGTTATACTTGATTTTTGACTTGCGCCGATTGTATCACATACTGAGCAATTTGATTAAAATAATTTAGCGATTTCTGTACTATCTCAAAACGACTTGATTGTTTGATTCTAAAGTAGGGGTTTAGCAAGAGCTTCATTGGTGTCAACTTAACGTAAAACCTCTATCCCGCAAAGAACTCAAGTTACCTCATTCCCAGTCTCTGACTGGGAATGAATTCTAGAAGGCTCTGCCTTCAATAATATTAGAGGCAGAGCCTCATTAACTGCATTCCTAGTCAGAGACTAGGAACGAGATGTGGTAGGGATTTGAGATTAAGTTGACACATATCAGCAGTGCTAAACTCCTACACATCTAGGTTCTTTGTCATTTTGCAAAAGTTTATATCTCACCCGTGTTTAGTATATAAGTAGTTGCTTGTATCTAAAATATTTATAGAATTATTAATTAAGGCTTGCTGACTCCTGACTCCTGACTCCTGACTCCTGATTTCTTGATGGTGCAGCATGACACAAGCCATACTGCTGAAATCCTAACTAATCACTTGAGAAAACGCGGTTATTAAGCTGCTACAACTTCTTCTGCTGGTTTTTCTTGGTGAACTTCCTGCTTGACGGTCATATAACGAATTACTTCTTCGCTCAATCGCATCGCCCGTTCCATGATAGCAATTACTGTTCCAGGACCTGTGTAGTTAAGTTGAATATAAACGCCATCACGATGTCTTTGAATTTCATAAGCTAGACGACGTTTACCACGGTTTTGAATTTCAATATTCTCAGCGCCGTGTTCACGAATGAGGTTTTCGTATTTAGCAATTTGTTGTACTACCTGTTCATCTCCCAAGTCAGGACGCAGGATGTACATGGTTTCGTAAACTGTGGTCATGTTTTTTAAATTTACCTTTTGGACAAAATGGCTGAAGAGGTGTTAATTCACACAAACATTGCTGTGAGCGATAATTTTATTGATCAACATCTCAAGCAACAAGGAATTTTGACAATTTTTTAGCTATTCTACACTAACACAATTTTTAGCAGGATTTGTCCACTGGTTGATAGTTTGTATAGTTTGTCAATTAAATTCATCAGGTCTTCCATATTTATCTTATAATTTTACAAGTTTTCAATGGCAATCATTAACCACATTCTGCTGAAAGAAAGCATATTTAAGGATATTTGTCAAACTTATGGCGCAGCGATATGTGCGAGTTCAAAGTCAAGAAGGGAAAATTCACTATGGGTTGCTCCAGCTTACTCAGAATGTGGAGGTGCTAGATGCTCCACCTTGGTTGGATGGTCAACCTACGGATTTAATCCTGCCATCCAATTCTTACACGATTCTAGCCCCCTGTGCGCCTTCAAAAATTGTGGGTGTAGGCAAGAATTATGCTGATCATGCAGCGGAAATGGGGACTCCTGTACCTGCTGAACCGCTAATTTTTTTGAAACCGCCTACGTCTGTAATTGCGTCGGAAAAAGAAATTAAGTACCCTTATCAGTCTCAACGGGTAGACTATGAAGGAGAATTGGCTTTGGTGATTGGCGATCGCACCTGTGATTGTACCCCAGCCCAAGCCCAAAGTAAAATTTGGGGTTATACCATTGCCAATGATGTCACAGCCAGGGATTTACAGAAAAAAGACCCCCAATGGACTAGAGCCAAAGGTTTTGACACTTTTTGTCCTTTGGGTCCTTGGATTGTCCGAGAATTGAACCCAGGTGCGAGATTACAGACGTTTCTGAATGATCATCCCCACCCAGTTCAGTCTAATTGTATTGATCAAATGGTATTTTCTCCGGATTTTTTGGTGTCTTATATCAGTCAAGTGATGACTTTATTACCTGGGGATATAGTATTAACTGGTACACCGATGGGGGTAGGGGCTTTGCAAATAGGCGATCGCATCCGTGTGGAAATCGAAGGAATTGGTCGCCTAGAAAACACAGTTGTGGGGCGTTAGGGTACCTGCATATGTACTGCATCGGAAATCGCGGGAATTTCCGCATACTTCCCCATTAAAGACTGAGCAACGGAATAAACAACGGCTGCTAATATTCCCATAAAAATAGTTGTAAACAGTGTTTGCATAGCAAATCCACTACCAGGAACTAATTTCACAATATCAGTCAAGATGCTACATAAAAAGATCACAATATCTAAAATGATGGCTTGCATCGTGTTAAAACGAATAAAATGATGAATTTTCTCGTTTCTGACTACCAACAACCACAAAGCAAAGAAAATAATCATTCCCGCAAAGCGGACATCATAGTAAATTTTTAACAGTGGGAACAGAGGTAAAAATATCAGTTTTAAAAGGGGAAAATCATTCATTAAAAACTGACCAAAAGCAAACACCTCAATTAAAGGCAGCAAATAAGGTAAACAAGCGAAAATTCGCTCAGGGAAAGTTGTAGACCCGCGCCAAGACATTTTGTGTTCTCCTGTGGCTAAATTTCAACAGCTATTGAGCTTAGGATAACGCAGATGCTTGACCTTGCTGGTAAATCTATTTTATATTGGCGACGAGAAAGCCCATCACGCACTCATATTGATCTGGCTGTTGTTCTGTAAACTTATTAATTGCTTGACCACAGCGCAGTTTACCTCCACCCCAGCGAGGTTGTCCACTACCATTTGCTAGTAAACAAGAATTACAGACCTTTTCAGAGCTAAGGATTTGATTGTCCATGAAAATGACTAACATCTCAACCCCTCCGGTTTTCAAATAGGGCAATCTCAAAAAATGTTGGTAATAAGTAGGTTGGCGTTGAAAATTGTCGTTATAGCAAGGCAAGAGGCAATAGGCAATAGGCAATAGGCAATAGGCAAGAGGCAATAGGCAAGAGGCAAGAGGCAAGAGTAAAGAAGTTTTCAGGGATTTTACGTCTCTTTACACAGTTTGGTTTTATTGTGTTCACCTACTTAATGTAAGTCGCTAGTTAGGTAAATTGTCAGAATCAGGATGTCCAGGATTAAAGGATGAACAGGATGAAACCAGAGCTTTTTTTACCAATTACCTATTACCAATTACCCATTACCAGCCTCAACGAGATAACCAAGTAGTGAGACAGAATTAATTACACAATGTCATTGCGTTAGCGTTGCGTGGCGTTAGCCATATGGAACAAAGTGAAATGAAGCAATTCCAAGGGTTGTGATTGCTTCCCTTCCCTCGCAATGACTGTAAATATTTTTGTCCAATTACTTAGCAACTTGAGTTAATAACAAAAAGTTGTTCATTAAACCTAGTTTTATTGTATCTTGTATCTCTGGTAATTTTGTGAGTTTAAGTACAAAATAATACATAACTTCAGGCTACCACGTTGATTAAAGTCAACAATTCTTAGATAATTACTTTCCCCGTTCTCAAGAGACTTCCAAATAAAAAAATGTCCCAAAACTGATGCAGAAATTCTCTCTCTGTGTACTCTGTGCCTCTGTGGTTCGTTTCTTAGAATAATTTATTTCTTGGAAGTCTCCAAAGGTTTTCCGTCTAAATTCTTATAATAAACAAATTGCCTAATTTACAACTTTGGTAATAGGTTTAACCCCAATTTCAATTTTCATCAACTTTATCAGCATCATAAAAAATGACAAAAACTAACTCAGACCTGCTAAAAAGCTCCGATCCTGCCATTAATGAACTAATTAACCAAGAATTACAGCGTCAACGTGATCACCTGGAATTAATTGCCAGTGAAAACTTTACCTCCGCCGCCGTATTAGCTGCCCAAGGTTCAGTATTAACCAATAAATACGCCGAAGGCTTACCCGGTAAACGCTATTATGGCGGTTGCGAGTTTGTTGACAAAATTGAACAAATAGCCATTGACCGAGCTAAACAGCTATTTGGTGCGGCTCATGCCAATGTTCAACCCCATTCCGGCGCCCAAGCTAATTTTGCCGTCTTCCTGACCCTGCTGCAACCAGGAGACACAATTATGGGTATGGACTTATCTCATGGAGGACACCTGACTCACGGTTCACCAGTGAATGTTTCTGGTAAATGGTTTCAAGTCCGTCATTATGGCGTAAGTAAAGAAACCGAACAACTAGACTATGACCAAATCCGTGATTTAGCGATCAAAGAACGTCCTAAACTGTTGATTTGTGGTTATTCAGCCTATCCTCGGATTATTGACTTTGAAAAGTTCCGCAGTATTGCTGATGAAGTTGGCGCTTATTTACTTGCAGATATTGCTCACATTGCTGGTTTAGTGGCTACTGGTCATCATCCCAATCCTCTGCCTTATTGTGATGTCGTCACAACTACAACTCATAAAACCTTACGTGGTCCTCGCGGCGGCTTGATTTTGACCCGTGATGCCGACTTGGGTAAAAAGCTGGATAAATCAGTTTTCCCCGGAACTCAAGGTGGACCACTAGAACACGTCATTGCTGGTAAGGCTGTGGCTTTTGGTGAAGCTCTTAAACCTGAGTTTACAGACTATTCTGGGCGGGTGATTGCAAATGCTCGGTCGATGGCTACTCAATTACAAAACAGAGGCTTTAAATTAGTGTCTGATGGCACTGATAATCACTTGATGTTAGTAGATTTACGTTCTGTTGGCATGACTGGGAAGAAAGGAGATCAACTGGTTAGCACTGTGAATATCACCGCGAATAAGAATACAGTTCCCTTTGATACTGAATCACCTTTTGTTACTAGTGGTTTAAGATTGGGTTCTCCAGCGATGACAACTAGAGGTTTCGGTGTGGCAGAATTTACGGAAGTTGCGAATATTATTAGCGATCGCCTACTTTCCCCAGATTCAGATACAGTAACTAAAGATTGTTTAATGAGAGTGGCCGCATTGTGCGATCGCTTCCCATTATATCCCCACCTAGAAATTCCTGTACCAGCCCTAGTTTAAGCAACCTTGGATTAAGTGGAGGGTGGCCATTGTCCACCCTCTGTAACCCAGTTTTTATTATAAATTGGTGCTTGACAAAATTCTGAGTTTCGACTATGATTATGTTAAGAGTTGAAAAGTGTGCGCCCATATATATAGGCCGTTCATTCGTCAGCATTAGGATTTTCAAGATTTAAGGATTTTTAGCATCTGATCTTCAAGATGGTGGAAAACAGTAGAACGAATATTTTTTCTTAATCTCCATGTGTCACCATGCTGTAAATGAGCAACCCAGCTTTGCAAAACTTGTCTGATTGTTTCTTTGTCCAGAATCCCTCGTTGATGTTGTGAGATAGTTTTCTTAATTCTTTTAACGCTTTGACGTAAGCTATTACTACGGACTTTAATTTGCTTAGGTAACACACGAAAACCGACAAAATTTGCTCCGTGTTTAGTCTCAAATAATTGGCTTTTAATTGGGTGAATTTTTAATCTTAGACTGGCTAAATATCCTTCAATAGAAATTCTGGCATTAGCTAAAAAGATTTTATCATCACCAAATAAAGCAAAATCATCAACGTAGCGAATATACTTTTTACATTTAAGTTGATCTTTGATAAAATGGTCAAAACCGTTTAAGTAGACATTTGCCATAAATTGACTTGTCAAATTACCAATAGGTAAACCACGTCTTCTTCCTAAAGGTGATAATAAGTCATCTCCGGGAAAATAATGCACTACCAACTCTTGTTCATTACTATGGTCTATGATTTTATCAAGTAACCAGAGGGTATCAGCACATTTAATTTTGCGGTGAATTAGAGATTTTAAGATTTGATGATCTATACTCGGGAAGTATTTACGAATATAAGATTGAAAGATATATTTACTAGAACGAGCAAATTTTGTAAAGCGACGCAAAGCTCGGTGTGAACCATAACCAACTCGGTTAGCGTAAGAATCATGAATAAATGTACTTTCAAAAATAGGAGTAACAACACGACAAAGAGCATGATGTACTACCCTATCACGATAAGGTGCAGCAGAAATTAAGCGAGGCTTGGGTTCAAAAATTTCAAATGTTGTATATTCTCCAGGAGTATAGGTTTTTAATTTGAGTTCTGCTTGTAAATTAAATAATTCTCTTTCTAGGTTATGATTAAACTCGATAACATCAGGTTTAAATCGCTTTGCTTTTTGTGCTTGTTTTGCTGCTAGAAGTAAGTTACTAAAATCTGTAATTTCTTCCCAAAGATTACCATATCTTTTCATATCTAAATTCTTCTATATATACTCAAAATGGCTAAAAATTGGACTTTTTTCTAATACAAATAACAAGTTCAAAGCCTCTCCCCGTTGCGGGGAGAGGTTTGGAGAGGGGTTTCATATTTGTTTAAGCAATGAACCGTTTGCAGTATAATAATCCATGTAGGTTAGGTTGGCGTTAGGAAACCCAACATTTACAAAACTTCCTTAGCTTGCACTATCCCTTCGCCCAACCTACAATCTTATAAGTTATTTAACGTCAAATTTTCCTGTTGTTTTATCCAACCACCTAAATCTAAACCAATTTCGTTAATTAATTTTTGGATATATTCGTAACGGTCGGTGGAAATTAGATGAAAATCAAAAAGTAATCTGGTTTGATATCTGAGAATTTCTAGTTTAATATTAGAAGATCTTAATTCTGTGAGTTTTGGAGAACGATAACGAGCAATCAGCAATTCATCTAAAATGTCATAAAGAACAGTAGTGATTCTGTTACCTAGCATAAACTTATGATTTCGTGGTAAACGATTAATAATCGGTACATACCATTTAATTAAATCGTAAGTTTTCTGAATTATAGGTAAATCACCCATTTTTTATATGCTATTTTTGATGTAGTTTAGAATCGAGCAAGTCTTCGGTTTTACCCTACCAATTCTAGGTTATGATTAAACTCGATAACATCAGGTTTAAATCGCTTTGCTTTTTGTGCTTGTTTTGCTGCTAGAAGTAAGTTACTAAAATCTGTAATTTCTTCCCAAAGATTACCATATCTTTTCATATCTAAATTCTTCTATATATACTCAAAATGGCTAAAAATTGGACTTTTTTCTAATACAAATAACAAGTTCAAAGCCTCTCCCCGTTGCGGGGAGAGGTTTGGAGAGGGGTTTCATATTTGTTTAAGCAATGAACCGTTTGCAGTATAATAATCCATGTAGGTTAGGTTGACATTAGGAAACCAAACATTTACAAAACTTCGTTGGCTTGCGCTATCCCTTCACCCAACCTACAATCTTATAAGTTATTTAACGTCAAATTTTCCTGTTGTTTTATCCAACCACCTAAATCTAAACCAATTTCGTTAATTAATTTTTGGATATATTCGTAACGGTCGGTGGAAATTAGATGAAAATCAAAAAGTAATCTGGTTTGATATCTGAGAATTTCTAGTTTAATATTAGAAGATCTTAATTCTGTGAGTTTTGGAGAACGATAACGAGCAATCAGCAATTCATCTAAAATGTCATAAAGAACAGTAGTGATTCTGTTACCTAGCATAAACTTATGATTTCGTGGTAAACGATTAATAATCGGTACATACCAGTTAATTAAATCGTAAGTTTTCTGAATTATAGGTAAATCACCCATTTTTTATATGCTATTTTTGATGTAGTTTAGAATCGAGCAAGTCTTCGGTTTTACCCTACCAATTCTAGGTTATGATTAAACTCGATAACATCAGGTTTAAATCGCTTTGCTTTTTGTGCTTGTTTTGCTGCTAGAAGTAAGTTACTAAAATCTGTAATTTCTTCCCAAAGATTACCATATCTTTTCATATCTAAATTCTTCTATATATACTCAAAATGGCTAAAAATTGGACTTTTTTCTAATACAAATAACAAGTTCAAAGCCTCTCCCCGTTGCGGGGAGAGGTTTGGAGAGGGGTTTCATATTTGTTTAAGCAATGAACCGTTTGCAGTATAATAATCCATGTAGGTTAGGTTGGCGTTAGGAAACCCAACATTTACAAAACTTCCTTAGCTTGCACTATCCCTTCACCCAACCTACAATCTTATAAGTTATTTAACGTCATGAATAAATTGGATAACTGGCAATAATTCTGTGACGATAATTATAATTTGGGATTCGTTTAATTTACCTTGAGTTTGAAATTCTTGCAAAAGATTTTGACCATCTATAAATTCTTGGACTAAATAAAGTAAACCATCTTGAGAAAAAAATGCGAGTAAGTCTGGTATTTGGGAATGTTTTCCCAAGTCTTGCAGCCTGACGGCTTCTTGTTGAAATAGTTCTGTAGCTTTTTGTAAGGCTGCGCTTCCGGCTTGTTGGGGTAAAAACTGTTTAATGACGCAGGGGGTGTTTAATCTTTCTTCATCTATTGCTCGAAAAGTCTTGCCAAAACCACCTTCTCCCAGGAATTCAATCGGACGATAGCGATCTCGTAGGACTATTTTACCGCCACAGTTTTGACAAAAGCTAGTACCTTGGGGATTTTCGTAATTACATTGAGGATTGAGACATTGACTCATGGTAGCTGCTGGGTATATCTAGTAATGATTATAGCATACTACTGTCTGATAGCGTAGCATAGCGCAAGCCATATCATGATATCCACCGATTTAAGGATTTTCAGGATAATTTTGTTTGATGTTATGTTCTTTGGAATTTAGATTTTTGAGAACATTTATTCTATCTAAATGGTAATTTCGACGATATTTTTGTTATTGCTGACTATTCAAATCAAAATCTTTCCCATTCCCAAAAGTCTCCAACAACAATCCTGAAAATCCTCAAATCCTGAAAATCCTGATTCAGACAATATTATTCAAATCAAAATCCTTCCCATTCCCAAAAGTCTCCAACAACAATCCTGAAAATCCTCAAATCCTGAAAATCCTGATTCAGACAATATTATTCAAATCAAAATCCTTCCCATTCCCAAAAGTCTCCAACAACAATCCTGAAAATCCTCAAATCCTGAAAATCCTGATTCAGACAATATTATTCAAATCAAAATCCTTCCCATTCCCAAAAGTCTCCAACAACAATCCTGAAAATCCTCAAATCCTGAAAATCCTGATTCAGACAATATTATTCAAATCAAAATCCTTCCCATTCCCAAAAGTCTCCAACAACAATCCTGAAAATCCTCAAATCCTGAAAATCCTGATTCAGACAATATTATTCAAATCAAAATCCTTCCCATTCCCAAAAGTCTCCAACCACAATCCTGAAAATCCCGAAATCCTGAAAATCCTGATTCAGACAATATTGCTTATTAAATATTCAAATCAAAATCCTTCCCATTCCCAAAAGTCTCCAACAACAATCCTGAAAATCCTCAAATCCTGGATATCCTGATTCAGACAATATTATTCAAATCAAAATCCTTCCCATTCCCAAAAGTCTCCAACAACAATCCTGAAAATCCCGAAATCCTGGATATCATCTCGACTTCGCTCGATAACCACCTGATTCAGACAATATTTTGCTTACAAGCCACCGCAAAACGTTCAATTCCCGCTAAATCAGCATGAATAGAAATATTGCCATAATTCCCGTTACTTACCAATAATTCCCGCACCATTTCCGCCTGTCCTGCCATCATTTCAATTAACCACAGCCCTCCAGGACGCAAATAATCAGGGGAAACATTAATTAAATGACGGATATAGTCTAAACCATCTGCACCACCATCTAAAGCTAAATGAGGTTCATGTTTAACCACTTCTGGCTGTAAAGTTAAGACAGTATGACTAGGGATATAGGGTGGATTGGATACCATACCGCTAAACTGACCCTTGAGAGATTCTAGAGGTTGCCACCAAGAACCCTGATAAAATTGAATCCGTTCCCGAAAACCCAAATTTTCAGCATTGGTTTGAGCTACGGCTAAAGCAGCGGGACTAATGTCTACAGCATGAATCATCGCATCTGTAAAGACTTCAGCTAAACCGATGGATATCGCCCCACTACCCGTCCCCAAATCAGCCCAATGTCCAGCTTTCATTCCACCATTAGCAGCAGCCACAGCCAAATCAATCAATATCTCTGTTTCTGGTCTAGGAATTAAGACCGCATTGGATACCGTGAGTTGAAACTTTCGCCAAGCCGTCATTCCCGCAATATACTGCACCGGTAAACGGTCATCTAATCGCCTTTGCCACAATTGCTCTAATTCTGTTAAAGACAATTGTATGGGAATTTCCTGCCATGTTTTGAAAGACTCTAAACGCAGTGCCAAGCGGTCTAAATTAGCTATTGTTAATAATAGCCAATCTACCTCCATTGGGGATATATCCGCAGCTATAGCCGATTGAATTGCGGTTGTTCGCCACTGCCAAAGTTCTAATCCAGAAACCTTATAATTTGGCTTTAACATATCAGGAGGTAAAAATGATTTTCTATTTTTTGGGTTGAGCGGGAACTATGGAACGAATAAATTCTATTGATTCCCGTGAAGGAAACAAGAAAATTTTATTAGTGCTGGGATCATTACTGCTACTGAGTGTGTCAATCACTCTATACAAATCTAATACTTGAATTTCTGTATTAGCTGCTTCCTGTGGTTTAGCCTTTTTAAATGCTTCTAAAAGAGCCACTGCTTGTTCTTTTTCAAAATAGAAGGGAATTAATCGCTCCTTTCCTGCTTGTCCTTTGGGAATTGTTAAATAGCTATTGTCTTGCTTAAATTTTGGCACAAACAAAGGAATACCATCAAATTTTTTGTCTGTTTTACCACTGGTATTCAGCATAATTATTGCTTGATCCACTTGTTGTTTACTAGGAACTAAGCTAAAAACTACATTAGAGTCTTTCTTCTTATTATTTTCTACAACTAATTTATAGTATTCTGCTAAAGAAAGAGGTGTGATTCTAATAGTGCTTGCTAACTGAGGATTTTCTTTTTTTAGTCGCTGTTCTAGAAAAATCTGAGCATCTTTCTTGCTCAGAAAAAAGCCTACCTGGGAAATAGTCTTTGATTGATTTTTCCTAGAGATAACTACAAATTCTCCTTGGGCATTAGTTAGTGTAAAAACGGGTACTTCTTGTAAAGTTTTTACCACTTGCTCCTGTGGTAGAGCTAAGGCTTGCAGGTTATTGATTCCTAATATTCCGCCAAACATCACACTACCAGCCAAACCCAATGTCAAGCCCCAACGTACTAATAATTTCATGCTCACTCCTCACTTCAATAATTTCATGAATGCCAGTAATTAGACAAATTGTCAGATTTATATACCAATAACTAGTTTTAGTCATATAGCAGACCATTTATTTTACAAAAAACTTATGGTAGCTATTTGGTATCAACTATCAATTCTCAAAATAGGATTTTGTCAAACCTTTTGGCGGTGATGATATTATCACCTCTAGAAACTGAATATACACATTAAAGTTATTTTATTTTTATTTTTGCTTGGCTATTCATTTCCATTACCCCACCCAAAAGCCTGAAAACCCTATTATATGTCTTCTCTAGGAAGAAAGAAGATCCTGATGTTTTCCCATTCCATCCTGTATTTAATGACGCTCTGATTACATCTAACGTTCCAAAAACCACCAAAAAGCAGTTGATTAGGTGTTTGGCGGTTTTGGGAGGTTACAAGTAGTGAGACAGAATTAATTACACAATGTCATTGCGTTAGCGCAGCGTGGCGTTAGTCATATGCAACGAAGTGAAATGAAGCAATTCCCAGGGTTGTGATTGCTTCCCCTCCCTCGCAATGACTGTAAATATTTTTGTCCAATTACTTAATTTATGCCAGTTACCAGATTAATATACAGTTAAAATCAAGATTTAACATTGATACTATTCTCATCCAAGAATGAAGCCAAAATTTATCTATGAACCTGAAAAACGTACAAAAGTTATAGTTAAACAACAACAATTAACGACAGTCAGATTTTAGAAGCCACCGGAAGTGGGAAAATAAGATCATGCCAAAAGAAGACCTAGAAAGGAAAAGCCGATAATATGCACTTGAGTGAAATTACCCATCCTAACCAGTTGCATGGGTTGTCAATTCGGCAGTTGCAACAAATTGCCCGTCAAATTCGTGAGAAGCACCTACAAACCGTAGCAGCCTTTGGAGGGCATTTGGGTCCTGGTTTGGGCGTTGTCGAATTAACACTAGGACTTTACCAAACCCTAGATTTAGATCGGGATAAAGTCACATGGGATGTGGGACATCAAGCTTATCCCCACAAATTAATTACCGGACGCTACAGTAATTTCGATACTCTCCGTCAAAAAGATGGCGTTGCAGGTTATCTCAAACGCTGCGAGAACAAATTTGATCATTTTGGCGCAGGACACGCTTCTACCAGTATTTCCGCTGCTTTAGGGATGGCTTTAGCCCGCGACTTAAAAGGGGAAAAATTTAAAACTGTTGCTGTAATTGGTGATGGGGCCTTAACAGGGGGTATGGCGCTAGAAGCCATTAACCACGCTGGACACCTCCCGAAAACTAATCTCCTGGTGGTTCTCAATGACAATGAGATGTCCATTTCTCCTAACGTGGGGGCGATTCCTCGTTATCTGAATAAAATGCGTCTGAGTGCGCCGGTGCAATTTCTCTCCGATGGAATTGAAGAACAGTTAAAACATCTGCCTTTTGTGGGTGATTCCCTGTCTCCCGAACTTGAGCGCATCAAGGAAGGGATGAAGCGGTTAGCAGTTCCCAAGGTCGGCGCTGTTTTTGAAGAATTGGGCTTTACTTACATGGGTCCAGTTGATGGGCATAATTTAGAGGAATTAATTGCCACATTCCAACAAGCACACCAAATTACTGGCCCGGTTTTGGTTCATGTAGTCACAACTAAGGGTAAAGGCTATGAACTAGCAGAAAAAGATCAAGTCGGCTACCACGCTCAAACTCCCTTTAATTTGGCTACTGGTAAAGCGATTCCTTCTAGTAAACCTAAACCTCCTGCTTACGCTAAGGTCTTTTCTCATACTTTAGTAACACTGGCGGAACAAAATCCTAAAATTGTCGGTATCACAGCCGCAATGGCTACTGGTACAGGCTTAGATAAACTACAAGCTAAATTACCTAATCAGTATATTGATGTGGGTATTGCTGAACAACACGCCATTACTTTGGCTGCTGGTTTAGCCTGTGAAGGTATGCGTCCTGTGGCTGCTATTTATTCCACTTTCTTGCAACGTGCCTTTGACCAAATTATTCACGATGTTTGCATTCAAAATCTACCTGTATTCTTCTGTTTAGATCGGGCGGGGATTGTTGGGGCTGATGGTCCGACTCACCAAGGGATGTATGATATTGCTTATCTGCGTTGTATCCCGAATATTGTGGTCATGGCTCCCAAGGATGAGGCGGAATTACAACGGATGGTTGTAACTGGGATTAATTACACAGATGGACCTATTGCTATGCGGTTCCCTCGTGGCAATGGTCACGGTGTCCCCTTAATGGAGGAAGGCTGGGAATCCTTGGAAATCGGGAAGGGGGAAATTCTTCGTCAAGGGGATGATGTGTTGATTGTTGGCTATGGTACGATGGTTTACCCAGCAATGCAAGCGGCGGAAATTCTCAGCGAACATGGGATTGAAGCAACTGTAATTAATGCTCGTTTTGTTAAGCCTTTGGATACTGAGTTGATTTTACCTTTGGCTAAACAAATTGGTCGGGTTGTGACTTTGGAGGAAGGTTGTTTAATGGGTGGTTTTGGTTCTGCTGTGGCTGAGGCTTTACTTGATGCTGATATTGTTGTCCCTGTGAAGCGGATTGGTGTCCCTGATATTTTGGTAGATCATGCTACGCCGGATCAATCTTTTGCAGCATTGGGTTTGAGTAGTCCTCAAATTGCGGAAACTGTTTTACAAGCTTTTTTTAAGAAGGAATTAGCTGGTGTGAAATAGTTTTTATGCTCTGAATCAGGATTTTCAGGATTTGAGGATTTTCAAGATTTAATTATTTGGCGTTGGTAGATAAAAGTATAAATTCGTCTCACGCAAAGGCGCAAAGAGTAAGAGTTTGAAAAATGGAATTTTTGATGTTTATACCTCAATTTAACAACGCCAATTATTTTATATGGATTTCCTTATCCTGTTTATCCTTTTATCTTGGGTATCCTGATTTGGGAACAGGGAACTTTATACTAAAAACGGTTTTAGTTTTATATGGCTAACACTACGCTACCAGCAAACCCTACATAAATAAATGCTGACAATTCAAACCCCTCTCCACGACTGGAAAGGGGTTAATTGTTACTACTGAAAATTCAATTCCAGCAATACTTAATAAGCGTTTTGTAACTCGTAAAAATCAGGTGAGATGTAATCCTTTCGTAAGGGCCAACCTACCCAATCTTCTGGCATCAAAATCCGTTTCAAGTTAGGATGACCTTCATAGATGATGCCATACATATCATAGGTTTCCCGTTCTTGCCAGTCTGCTGTTTTCCAAATCCAGTAAACTGAAGGTACAGAGGGATTTTCTCTGGGTAAAAACACTTTCACCCTGATTTCTTCAGGACGGTCAGCATTATCACTAACTTTGAGTAAATGATAAACACTTACCAATTCTTCTCCTGCACCTAAGTCAATACCGCCCTGAAATTGCAGATAATTAAACCCATAGGCGTACAAAGCTGTAGAGATGGGAAGTAGAAAATTTGCAGGGACTTTAATTATTTCTACTCCGTTAGCGTCAAGTTCTACAAACTCATGGAAAAAGCCATTTTCCGCTAACCATTGGGAAACTTTACCGGGTTGAATTAAAGCTGATTCCGCTACGGGAACTGGTTTCGATTCTTCTTCAGCCACGTGCTTGTTCCTCCTTCTGTGTCTTTGCTGTCAACAGTCCTGGGGGTACAGCCATACCAATTGCTTCGGTTAGTTCCTTGGGCGGGTTAAAGCGAGTATCTGACTGCATATACTTACCCGTTAATATGTCGGGAACTGGTTTCATATTATGAGTTGTACTGTAGTAACGGTGGACTTGCTTGATGTTATCCCGTTCCTGCATGGACTCGTTGGCAATTTTCTTCCGCAGTTTAATAATTGCGTCAATAATCGCTTCTGGACGGGGCGGACAGCCAGGCAAATACACATCTACAGGAATTAGCTTATCAACTCCGCGCACTGCTGTCGGGGAGTCAACGCTAAACATTCCCCCAGTGATTGTACAAGCACCCATAGCAATCACATACTTGGGTTCGGGCATTTGTTCATAAAGACGCACCAATTGGGGAGCCATCTTCATGGTAATTGTCCCGGCAGTGATGATTAAATCGGCTTGTCGGGGGCTGCAACGGGGAATTAACCCAAAACGGTCAAAGTCGAAGCGAGAGCCGATTAATGCCGCAAATTCAATGAAGCAACAAGCTGTACCAAATAGTAAAGGCCACAAGCTAGAAAGCCGCGCCCAGTTGTAAAGGTCATCAACGGTGGTTAAAATCACGTTTTCTGACAGTTCGTGGGTGACTGTAGGACGTTGAATGGGGTTGATGATTTTTTCTGTGTCCTGGGTGATGATATGAGAATTTAAGACCATTCCAAAGCTCCTTTCCGCCATGCGTAAACTAAGGCGATGATAAGAATCGAAATAAAGACTAGGGCTTCGATAAATGCCAATAAACCCAAACGGTTAAATGCAACTGCCCAAGGATACAAAAATACTGTTTCTACGTCAAAAACAACGAAGACTAGAGCAAACATATAGTAGCGAATGTTGAACTGAATCCAAGCTCCGCCAGTAGGTTCTAGTCCGCATTCGTAGGTAGTGCGTCTTTCTAGACTGTTCCCACTGGGTCTAAGAATTTTTGAGGCTGACAGTGCTAGGACTGGTACTAGGCTACACAGGATGAAAAAGCCTAGAAGGTACTCGTAACCGCTAAGAACAAACACAATGTTTTTCTACCGCTAATGGTGTAAGGTAATAAGCTATCAGTTATCAGTTTTATGGCTTGATAGGTGGCAACTGACAAGTGTTCAGTGAAATATATGGATAATGTTCTTTTACATTATATCTTTTAGGGTTTTCTGAAATCTGGGCAACAGAGTAGATCCTTGTATTTGAATCCTTTTGATTAGTGATAGAAAAGTCCAACAATTATGTCATAATTTGTAACGTATATTTAACAATTCCCCTAAAGCGAGACTAAAAGCCATGAGTGAACAAGCTGAACAAGCTATGGAAACTCCAGTGTTAGACCGCTATGAGTGTCGCTCTTGCGGCTATGTTTATGAACCTGAGAAGGGAGACGATAAAAGTGATGTTCCCCCAGGAACACTTTTTGCGGAACTACCGACAAATTGGCGTTGTCCAGTTTGCATAGCCAAGAAAACTGCTTTTGCGAATATTGGACCGGCGGGTACTGCCTCTGGTTTCAAGGAGAATTTGGGTTACGGTTTAGGTGGTAATAAGCTGACACCAACTCAAAAGAACATTTTGATTTTTGGGGCTTTGGCTCTGGGATTCTTGTTTTTCATTAGCCTTTACGGACTACAGTAAAAACAGCTATCTTTATTTACGAGCAACAGGGAACAGGGAACGGGGAACGGGGAACAGGAAGAACTTCTCTTTGTAGGGAATTCGACAAAAATCTACCAAATTTAGGAAAACCTCAGTAATACTGATGCACTCAATTGTAAAAAAGTGGCAAAAGTTTGTTGCCGCATTAATAGTAGTTATCGCTTGTATTGGGTGTAGTAGTGTTTCTTCTCTTAGCTACAATCCCTGGCAAGTGATTAATGTTCCCACGGATGCAAAGTTGTTAGATATTGGCTTTACTGGTAACTCTCAACATGGTTATTTGGTGGGTGGTAATGCCACTCTCTTGGAAACTAATGATGGTGGTGAGACTTGGCAACCGCTAAAATTAGAGTTGGATGATCCTCGATATCGGTTTAACTCGGTGAGTTTCTCTGGTCAGGAAGGTTGGATTGCCGGAGAACCTTCTCTGCTACTCCACACTACTGATGAGGGTAAGTCTTGGTCACGGATTTCTTTAAGCGAAAAGTTACCTGGTAATCCAATTGCCATTACAGCACTAGCTGAAAATAAGGCGGAAATGGCTACTGATGTTGGGGCAATTTATCAAACGATAGATGGTGGTCAAAACTGGAAAGCTAATTTGGAAGCCGCAGTTGGCGTGGTGAGAAACCTAGAGCGATCGCCCGATGGTAAGTATATCGCTGTTTCTGCGAAAGGGAGTTTTTACTCCACTTGGGAACCTGGTCAAGATGCTTGGCAACCCCACAACCGCAATAGTTCCCGTCGTTTGGAAAATATGGGTTTTACTAACGATGGACAAATGTGGTTGTTAGCACGGGGTGGTCAGGTGCAGTTTAGTGATCCGACAAAACCTGAAGAGTGGTTAGAGGGGGAATATCCAGAGTTATCTACAAGTTGGGGTTTACTGGATTTAGCTTATCGGACACCTGAAGAAATTTGGGTCGGTGGTGGTAGCGGTAATTTACTCCGCAGCACTGATGGTGGTAAAACTTGGGAAAAAGACCGTGATGTAGAAACAGTTGCAGCTAATCTTTACAAAATTGTATTTTTTAGCCCTGATCAAGGCTTTATCATTGGCGATCGCGGTGTTTTACTCAAATATAACCCCAAACCAGAGGCAACAACAGCCCCAGCGGCTTAATTACACCCAACTATGGATGTATTCGCCAGAAGAAAGTTGTAAGTTGTAACTCTGTCTAAACTTTGTAGGATAATAAACTCAATAATAGTTTTTGATAAGGGAGTGAAATAAATGGCAGGTACCACTGGAGAACGTCCGTTTGCTGACATCGTTACCAGTATTCGTTACTGGGTAATTCACAGCATCACCATTCCCGCATTGTTTGTCGCTGGTTGGTTATTTGTCAGCACTGGTCTGGCTTATGATGTGTTTGGTACACCTCGTCCTAATGAGTATTTTACTCAAGTCCGTCAAGAAGTGCCAATTGTAAGTGATCGTTTTGACGCAAAAAAACAAGTAGAAACATTTATTGGAAAGTAATTTGAGATCATGACTAGCGGTAATAACATCAATCAACCAGTTACCTATCCCATTTTTACAGTCAGATGGATCGCGGTGCATACCTTAGCTGTCCCTACTGTATTCTTTTTGGGCGCGATCGCCTCAATGCAGTTTATCCAACGCTAGGAGTTAATCATGGAAAGAACGCCTAATCCCAATCAACAACCGGTTGAATTAAACCGTACCTCTCTCTATCTTGGACTACTATTAGTCTTCGTTCTGGGAATTCTATTTTCCAGTTACTTCTTTAACTAACTGGACTTTTTAACGTCAGTTGCTAGTTAGGTAATAGGTAATTGGTAATAGGTAATTGGTAATTGGTAATAGGTAATAGGTAATAGGTAATTGGTAATTGGTAATTGGTAATAGGTTACAGAAAGAATATTCTCAACTGACAACTGACAACTGACAACCGACAACCGACAACTGACAACCGACAACCGACAACTGACAACTGACAACTGACAACCGACAACTGACAACCGACAACTGACGACTGACGACTGACAACCGACAACTGACAACTGACGACTGACAATTGACAATTTTTGTAAGTGAGGAAAAAACTGTGTCTGGAAGTGGAAGAATTCCTCTGTGGGTCGTCGCTACGATCGCAGGATTAGGTGTAATAACTGTTGTAGGTATTTTCTTTTATGGATCTTACTCAGGAATTGGTTCTTCAATGTAATCCCATAGCAGGGAACAGAGAATAGGGAATAGGGAACAGGCAGTTTGAAAGTCTTTTGTGTTATGACTTTTTTCACCAATTTCTGTCCTCACCTACCTGGTAACTACTATTCTGGAAGAAGATAGCAATTAAAAATACAAAAAACTGGATTTTTGCTTGATTATCATTTCTGAACTTATTCTGCAAAAATCGCTATAAAAACCGCCTAAATCAACGATTTAGGCGGTTTTGTTTGTAAATAAGTAATTGGCGAAAAAATCAAGTAACCGAACGTGAATTCGGTGAACCCCAACCCCTCTCCGTGTCGAACTCACGTTAACCAATTACCCATACTCTAATTAAGCAATATCTTCGCTTTCAATGTATGAAAACAAAAATGCGAAAATAACTGCTGGTAAAACCAAGCCAGTTAGGGGAACGAGGATAGAGGGTAAAAAGGAGGAATAAGCCAAAATAGTAGGCAAAAATGAACTTGACATAGAATTAGAGTCCTGTAAAGTCTTACTACAATTCAAATTGAGCTTACTGCAAAACCCTCCCTAATTTGCCAAATTATCAAGATTTTTAACACAGCTTTTTACATTCCCAACATTTCATCCAGTTCTATGGTTGGTAAATTAGGGGGAATTACTGACTTAACAATGGTGAATTTGTCACTTTCTTGCTGAGTAGTCTGATCAAGAGCGATCGCCGATAAGCGAATTTCTAAGCAGCCAAAAGGAACTTTGAGGTAAATTGCCGTTTCTTCTTCTCCCCAAGCATTAGAACGTAAATCTGATAGAATATGTGGTCCATCCAGGAGACTCCGAGTTTGGTAATCTTCCACCCATAACTTAATAGCTAACGCAGATGAAACTTCGGGTATTGTTACACGCACCATTACAGATGTACCCGCAACAAGTTCACCCTCTGGTAAAGACAATTGGGGAGTTGGTAAAGACTCCATGATCACGCCAGATTTCTCCGGTGTAGCTTTATCCTCCGAGACAAGAGAATAATTATGATCCTCTATCACTTCATCACCCAAGTTATCCCCATCCTCTGTCACCACCAGATTATCTATAACTATTTCTTGAGACAACCATCCCGGCTGGGTTGTGATTGGACTGGTGATAGTGACTATTTCCGGTTCATTAAGTTCTAAAAGAAGATTGTCAGCAAGAGAATCTACCTGAGTTGCTATTTCCTCATCAGCATCCTTGTCTAAGGATTCTTCAGAACCAGCTTCAATTAACAAGTATCCTTGACTGTCCACCCATTGTTGTAAGAGAGAGGAATCCTCCTGAGAATCAACCACATTCAATTCCTCATCCTGGGGAATTAAGTAATTTTCCTGAGAATCAACCACATTCAATTCCTCATCTGCGATCGCAAACTCCTGCTGTAAGCAGTTCCCCTCCGCCACAATTCCCGCGATTAATTCCGCATAGGATGTGTCCTCCAGGATAGACTCATCAATTGGTGATTTCAATATTTTTACTGATGAAGTTCCTAAAGTCGGTAAAATTGGAGATTTATTCAGAGGTGCTAATTCTTTCTCAACAACATCTAACTGATCAGTGACTGTTTCCCCTGGAGTCCGCTTAACCTGCAACCGTTTCAAGTAAGGTAAAGTAGCATGGACTGGTTTAATTACCAACTTTTTCAAATCAATTGGATGAATAGCCAGGGTTTTTGCCAGAGAGTTTGGTGGCGAATCAGTAGTAATCTCAGGTGTGGGATTTTGAGGTAAATTTGGTAATTGTGGTGAAAAAACTTTCAAGGATACCAGAGGTTTAATCTGGGGTGGCAAAGGTTGGTTTGGAGAGGGCTTTAAAATGTGAAACTGGGCTAAATTTGGCGTTTTAGCCACATTAAAAAGTTCTAATCGAATCTTGATAGAGGGCTTAGGCTTAATCGGTGAATTTATTTCTGGTAAAGCGTAACTGGAATGGGATGGGAAAGTTTGTCGTGCTAGTAATTCAGTGACATTGGCTGTAATCGTGAAGGTATGATTAGCCAAAAGAATGATCTCACCAACATCAGTTAATGCACCATATAAATTAATATCTGCTAAAAGTAACTTAGATTCACAGTTGAGGGGAATATTAATCAAACTGCTAAAACCAAAAGGTAAGACTTGATTTGTTAATGGCTGCTGAATCCGGTTGATAACTTTTGATTCTAAGGGCGATCGCAATGCAATTTCTAGCCGGAGTTGGTAAAGTCCCCCCAGAGAAAATCCTTCATCTTCCAGATTCTCTATTTCATTTACTTCCACATCACCATGAATCGTAAAATTGTCCCCCCAACGAACAATATAAGTATCTTGATCTAAACTCAGATTCAGTAGTAGAGGTGGTGGTAAAATCGGCGCATTTTCAATAGTCTCCTCATCTAGTAAGGGTTCATCTTCAGGTAAAGCTAAATCTAATAAGTTTTGTAAAATCTGCTCAGTTGTTTCCCCCTTAAACCAGACGGGAGTACCGTGATTCATCACAATACTGACTTCAGTATCAGCATCAGTCGCCACAGCCAGATCACCTTCCTCAACCAGTTGAGGAGGCAGTGTAGGGCTAGTTTCTAGGGGTGATACCTGAATAATGAGGGTACGTTGCCAGGACTGACCCAGCATATCTGACATAATATCCCCAGAGCAGCGTAATTCCCAAATCCCTGGTTTAAAGTGGGTAAAAGGAATTACAGCCATCAGTCCTTCACTATTAGTCCGGCGCGATCGCTTCAGAAGTCTCCGCTTCGGCGGAACCTCTTCAGTAGATATATGGGTAACTCGCACATCAACATCCGTATTATTTAGACCAGAACGAGCCAAAACTCGGTAATTACCTGCCCAAATCTCCAAATTTGACGACTCCAACGTGCGCCAAGTATGATCCCCCTGTTTCTGTATCAGAAATTGCCAGTTTTCCATTATAAATAACGCCTAAACCGAAGAGCAGCCAATAAATATTTTGCATTAACCTGCTTGTCAGTTTAACCTAGCTATCTTTTCTTAACCTACTTATAGCGATTTTGATAATAAGCCACTATCTGCTTAAACTTTTCCCGACTTTCCGCATCAGCAGTTGGTGTCCATGAAACCCATAAGCCAGAAACTTGACTTTGGTTGTAATCAAACTCCACAGATGTTTGGGAAATTAGTCCCACTTCCACACCTACCACCTGACGAAGATGCGCCGCCACTTCCCGATATACAGCCAAAGGTAAACCAGCAAATGTTATTTGCTCTTGTAAATTCATAGCTATGAAGCCACCCCCACAAGATTTCCCATCGGCTTCACCATCGAAATAGGATTACCCACAGAAGCTGTAGTAGCTGGTTTAGATACTTTAACTGGTTGTTCCCCTACTTGTTTAGCAACTTCCACACCGTACTGTTCCAAAATCACAGTCGGATTAGAGCCTTTGCCCATTTCAATCCGTTTTACCAACACCCCATTCACCAGTCTTTGTCCTGGTTGTACATATCTACTATTTGGCTCATCCGGTACTTGTACAATTGCTTGAGGTACTTTACCAATTAAAATTACACCAGTCACAATCACACCTTTAGCCGTTTCTGGTTGTGGTGCTGGTGGTAATATCGTCTTCAGTTTAGGAGACGGTACAGATCCAGCCAAAACCGTAGGTAAAACTGGTCTGATCAAGGGTTTTCGGGCGATCTGTAATGGCTTCTTCGGTAACAAAATTACGGGTTTAGTTGCTATTGTTTTTATTGGTTTCGGCTGAGTTGCTGTAGGTAAAGGGGGTAATTTAGGAACAGCAATTTTCTCCCCAGGGAGCTTAGTTGTTGTCACACCTATTGACTCTACAATTTGCCCAAAAGGATCAGTTCTTCCTCTCTGTACCACCAACAAACGCTCCGTACCATTTGTTGGTTGAATCAAACTGTCAACTGAACCAGGACTCACGGGTAGTTTACTAGATACAAGAGGATTATTAAAAGGTTGAGTCAAAGACGGTAGCTGTGCCGGCTTCGGAGTAGTTGCTTGAAGACTAAGATTTGATTGAGGACTGGCAGGATTAGTAGCTGTTGGTGGTTCACCTACAGTACATCCAGTAAGTACCAAGGTTGTTAAAATAGCTGCGGCAGCAATATGGGAATTTTTACTCATTAGCTGTTCTTGAAAACTATAGGAAAGTTTGTTTATAGGAATATAATGTTGCTGATCAGCCCTTATTTTAGACCACAGGCTTAATTCTGTCTTCTTTATAACCTAAATTTTGGTATTTCGGAATCCCATTCCATAACTAATCTTCTGCCGCACCAAGCATAATCTTTTTCAACAAGTCTAAGCCTTTCTTGACTTGGCGAGAAACTGTGACAACACTAATATCTAAGTGTGCTGCTACTTGTTTTTGAGTTAAATCGTACAAGAACACACACTCAACAACCTCACGAGTCCGTTTTTCTAACTTAATCAGAGCTTGTTGTAAACGAATTTGGTCTTCTTGAGCTAGTTGAAAACTGCGATATTTAGTATCTGGAACTAACTCACCCAAACAAGTAGAACCTTCTTCCCCATCTTGTATAGGTACATCCAAACTTAAAGGGGCGCGATTAATCCATGCTAATTTAATTTCTTGCCATTCACTCAGAGAAATTTGCAATGCCACAGCTAATTCCCTATCAGTAGGTTGGCGATTATATTGTTCACGGAGAGAACGAGAAAGCCCAACAGCTTGTTGTTGTAGTGCTAACCACCGTCTGGGTATTCTTACAGTTACACCTTTATCTCGCAGATAGTGTTGAATTTCACCCCGAATATAGGGCATCGCATAGGAACTAAAAGCATTGCCCTTAGTAAGTTCAAATTTCTCAATTGCTTTAATTAAGCCTATACAGCCTACTTGAATAAGATCCTCATAGCTCTCATCGCACTGATTAATCCAATAATACGCTTCCTTTCTGACTAGTCCTAAATTGAGTTGTACTAGCTGATTGCGGACTCTTTCAGAACGGGATTGTTGATACTCCCCCAACAACTGTGAAATTTTATGTTTGAGTTCATTATTATTTGTTTCGTTTGTAGTTGTATTAGTCATAGCAGTTTGATTTTTAAACAAGTAAATTGGGTATATAGTTGCTTTTAAACTAGTAGTTCGTCAAATTTATTTTGACGGGTAATGATCGGAAAAAACTTCTGTTCTTCCCTCCCCTGCCCCCGGTGCCTCTCTTCTCCCCCTGCTTGCCTTCACCCGTCATTTTCGGGTTGACAGACTACTAGCGGCGATCGCAGTTTTTTTCTTTCTTTTGAAACGTTGCCCGTGTTCTCCTTTCTCGGAGAAACTGCCGTAAAAATAAGAACTAAGTAGGTTGGCATTAAAAATTGTCGTTGGGGCAAGGGAACAGGGAACAGGGAACAGGAAGAGAGTTTTGGGCGATTTTACTTTTCTTCACATACCTTTAAATTTTTCGGTTCACCTACTTATATTCGGCTAGATGTAGAGATACAGAATTGAAGCCACCCTATGTTACGTATCAGGGTATGTACTGGAATGAGATAGAGAGCATCGAGTAAAGGCTATATAGGGTTTGCGGAATAAGTCTTCTAGTGAAGGGAGGTAACAGGTGCTACGCCACGAGGACAGTTTCAGATATCTGTCATCCCCAAACTTTTAAGTTTATTAGAGGTAAAATGCTCCTTTTGGTACTACCCCCTCAAAAACCTTACACCTATTTTCCTTTTTATCAACCTCAAACCTTTGATTCATTTACGTTTGACGTTTTTTCAGCAGTCCTTATACAGCAAGAGACTTTTAACTCTTGACTCCCGCTCGTATGTCAAGTGCAAGTTTTACCTCTAAGAAATTGCCGTAAATATGTTAAAAAGTACGATCAGTAATAGTAATATCATTACAGTTTTTCTACTTAACTAATCTAAGTAGGTTTCGTAATTTATTAGATAATTGTCATAAATTTAAAATATACAATTAGCCATTTAATATTAAACCGGGATTGTACTTAATTTAACTAATTAATCATAAGATTTGGTTATATGTCTTGGGATAAGTAGTGAGACAGAATTAGTTACACAATGTCATTGCGTTAGCGCGGCGTGGCGTTAGCCATATGGAACGAAGTGAAATCAAGCAATTCCAAGGGTTGTGATTGCTTCCCTTCCCTCGCAATGACTGTAAATATTTTTGTCCAATTACTTACTAAACACCGTTGAGACATGGACTTTTACAAAATTACGAAAAACCTAGATTTGTAGGGGTAAAGCAAGAGCTTCATAGGTGTCAACTTAACGTAAAACAGGTGGTTAGAAACCGCGTCTACACAGGCAAAACCCACCTGCGTGGGTTTCAATCCTTGATTTTTCCTTAGTCCGCGCAGGCGGACTTTGTTTGTGTAGCCGTGTATCCCTGACGGGTGCCGGAGGCATCTTTCCATTCGCCAGGGCTTAAATTGACACCATTAAGCTTTTGCTTTACCCCTACCCACAGAATCAAATTATTAAGCCGTTTTGAGTATAAAAAAACCAAGATGCACATTGATAGCTGAGTACATCTTGGCTGGGGTAATTATCACAAATCAATTCTTGTGACTCCTGAATTCATTTTCAACATCATAGAGGTATATTAAGTTACTAAATTGCTAAAATATTTATACAGTATACGCTCCTATGATGTTGTATCAATATTTAGGAAAGGGGTTCAATACGTGCGTAGAACAAACCACGAATCTTCACTTCTTTAGGTTCACCTGCACCTAAATCTGTATCAGAAGGTTGTTCACTTTCAAAAGTTCCAGCTATTTCACCAGAAGTATTGTCTACTTTGGCTACTTGTAAGGAAATTTTACCTGGGAGAATTTCTGCACGTTTAACATTAGTACGGGTCAATTCTTCATTATCAGATCCGGCTGGTAAAGCTACAGCGTTATCATAGCCACTGACCACGCCACGACCTTTAGGGTCTAAGAAAGCAGCGCCACGATAGGAAGGTACTTTAAAAGTTCCTTCAAAGTCAGTGGACGTATTGATGCTAGTTAAATTAGGTTGTGTTTGTGCAACTAAGTTTTTGATGGTAAATAAGAAGGGTACTAGTTCACCACCAGGAAGTTTAACGGTGATAGCTTGGAAGTCCAGACCATCTTCCTCCTTAAAGGTTAAGCTCTTGTCTGCATTACTGATTAGCTGACCTTGTACTTGGTCAATGGTAGAAGTATATCTAGTCATAATTTTACCAGGTACAAATTCTGCTTTTTGACGTTTGTTGGCAGGTTCTTCCTTAACAAAGAAACTGGTTGGTTCTAAACAAAGTTCTTTGATGCTATACTTCAAGCTGGGATCAATAGCAATTGAACCACGACTAGTTTCTGCTAGTTGGGGGCATTTGTTAGCCAAGCCAGTGCCACGAATTTGTTCGTAAGTGAGTACATCACGGACGCTAGTGGAAGGTTCATCACTGCAAGCGGTGATTAGCCCTAAGCATAGAGCCAAGAAAGCAACAATTAAAGCGCGATACCTCATGGTTAACCTCAATCTCAAAAAGTTAATATTTAAGTTGTCAAACTGCTTTAGTAAACGTACTTGGACGCATTGCGTTCCTGAGTCGGGAATTTAAACCATAGACTAAGCAGCGAACCACATCCATTTTGGATGATGTATGTGTTTTCAGGACATACAACAAGAGTGTTTGGATAGGGAAATTAGCCAGATCATACGATTTTTTTTAACTCAAAATCAAAGCGCTCTAGTGGTTAAATTTGGCTGTTGTCCAGCACAAATCATGAAAAAGCCTTCTCTACCTTAGCATCAAGGATTCTCCTTACCTGAGAATAGTTAGAAACTTATATATTCAGGAGTTCAGGGTGCAGTCCCTACGCTCTTTTAGTAGTCGGGAGTGCTGGATGGCTTTTGACCTAATTTTTGTCTCTCATTTCACTGCATAAGTAGGTGAACGGCAAAAAGCCGTAGACGCGGAGCGGCTTCTCACAAAAGTATGTAACGAAAAGTAAAGTTGCCCAAAATTTGTTCTCTTGTCCGTGAGTTCGGCCAATAATTTTTAACGCCAACTTACTGACCGCTATATACAGCAAATAGCAGATCAATGAGGTAAAGCCAGACACCAAGACGGTTTTACTCCTGACTCTGAAACTCCAGTAATTCTGCTGTATGACTCTTTTGTTGATCAATTTAGGGACTTTTCCAGTATCGTATTAGTTTTATGGAGTAACCCGTTCCATGAACCATGATCAAAATTATGCATCTGGGGATTTGTCCTGCCAGCTACAGGCGATTTCCGGTGCGGTTAAAGATGTAGCTCAGAACTGTGAAGGAGATGTGATTGCATTATTAGGTTTGTTACGTCATTTAGAAAAGTTGCACAAAGAAATTCGGGATGGAGTATTTCAGGAAAATTTGCCGACTAATCGCCAAAGATTATACTCGCTGCTTCGAGATATTGAGTCTGAGGGGGGTTGGCCTTATATTGCGCGAATGCGAGTACAAGCTTTGTTAGTAAATTTGTCGGAGGAAGTTAGTGATGAGGATAATCTTCCCAAATATACTCATGATGTTTTCAAAGTTGATGACTCGTTAGAATAGTTCAATTTATCTTGTAGATTGGATTGATATTCATAAGAGGGTTGCATGGCTGGGATATTATCAGTTTCTCGGACAAATTTAGCTCAACGCCGCCAAAAATTACGCCGGCAGCGACAACTCAAAATTCTTCAGGCTATTTGGCGGACACTGGCTGTAACTGGATTTGCTGCGGTTTTATTCTGGGGGGCAATCCAACCGATGTGGGTGTTAAAGGATTCGGGGCAAATAGTGATTAAATCTGGTGGTCAAGTTTTGACGCAAAAGGATATTTATTCATTGTTGGGGTTGTCGTCTCCTCAGTCTTTATGGCGAGTTCAACCTGCCCTAATTGCTGATTCTTTAAGAAAACAACCGAACATTGCCCAAGCTACGGTTAGCCGCCGTTTATTACCTCCTGGTTTAATTATTGAAATCCAGGAACGAATACCAGTGGCGATAGCTCAAATAACTGAAGATCAAACGGTAACTAGTTGTGTGCTAAATCCGGCTTTCACGGGCAAGTCTACTGAGGTTAAGTCTTGTTTACAAAATAGCAGTACGGCTAAGAAACAAAATGAACTGGGTTTGTTGGATGCTAGTGGCGTATGGATGCCTTTATCAGGCTATATCTCCATTAGCCCCAAGTCCAAATTACCTCGACTCATAGTAATTGGGGCGATCGCCCAATACCAGCCATTCTGGAAGCAACTTTATGAAGCTATCAGTAGCAGTTCTCTCCAAGTGACAGAAATTAATTTTCAAGATCCTACGAATTTAATTTTGAAAACTGAATTAGGAAATGTGCATTTAGGTAGCCCTAGCAATAGATTAACTGAACAAATTCAAGCACTTGTCCAAATGCGCCGTTTACCAAATGAAGTTAATCCTAGTAAGATAGATTACATTGATCTCAAAAATCCTGCTATTCCATTAGTACAAATGAATCAAAAAAAATCAGGCTTAGTGATCAAGAAATCAGACTTACTGAACAAAACACCAATCCGTTGACAATCAACATTTTTGCTTTCTGCCTCCTTCTGCCTGTGCCTAGCTCAACAGACAAATCATCTAAACTAGTAACTTCAGTTGCTAATTTCATATTTTTGTAAATTAGGTATATATTACACATATAGATATGGGATTCTTTAGCCATTAGTTACAAAATCATGCCAGAGGTTGTAAAGTTAGTAACTAAAAAACATTCATCAAAAAACGTGGGGAGGTTATTAAAAATTATTACTAGTACACTGTCGGTTAAGTCAATGAACCATTCTCAATTGCCAAAAAGCTTGCTCAACGAACGCCCTGCGGTACTAGCATTAAACTCTATCAAACAGTTAATAACCAGTTGAATATCTGCTGTCAAGCAGTTCCAACAGCTTAAAATCCATAGATAGGGTTGTTTTGTTATGGTGGGGGCTACGGAGAAGTTTAGCTAACGCTATTGTTGAATTAATCTGTTGCTGATAAAAAGGATGAGATCAATGAATGTCTATACTTTTTGGAACTATACTTTTTAAGAATAGGGGGGAGTCAGCAAAATCAGGGGTTGATATGGAAGGAGTCACATAAGTTAGGAATCACTGAGTAAAATCCTGTAATCAACAGAGTTTCATAATCAATTGATGTCTTAACTATCTTGGCAGTTGCCAGATCATAAACTGTAAAGCTAATCAACAATCCATAAGTAAAAGGGTTAGCCGGCAATAGTCTGAATATCTGAGCCTACAACTGAGGTTTTATACCTCTTTCATGGACAAATTATCACATTTTAACCTGCCATCATATAGGCTGGGAAATAGCAAAAAAAATAAAATCCACTGCCAAGACAAATTTTGGCAATTGGTTGACTCGTAGGTGAATTACACCGAAAAAAGTCGTTTATATACCTTTCACAAATCCAATGACACTTGATAATAACCAAGGGCTGACTAATAACTCTCAAACTCCAGGACAACTAGGGTTCTCCCAGGCTGTGAACTCAAATAATCCCTTTAGTAACTCTGGGCTGAATTTTGCCCAAGTTAAGGATAGCAAGAGAATTTCTCCTGAAAATAGCGGTATTGGTGAAATTGTGCCAGGCCGTGTTGCTAATATTAAGGTGATAGGTGTCGGTGGTGGTGGTGGTAATGCTGTCAACCGCATGATTGAGTCTGATGTGTCCGGTGTTGAGTTTTGGTCAATTAACACTGATGCTCAAGCTTTGACTTTAGCGGGCGCTCCTAGTCGCTTGCAAATTGGACAAAAATTAACTAGAGGACTGGGTGCGGGAGGAAATCCGGCGATTGGTCAAAAGGCGGCGGAAGAATCTCGTGATGAAATTGCTACTGCTTTAGAAGGCGCGGATTTAGTATTCATTACTGCTGGTATGGGTGGTGGGACAGGTACAGGTGCAGCCCCAATTGTGGCAGAAATAGCCAAGGAAATGGGCGCTCTTACTGTTGGTGTGGTGACTCGTCCATTTATCTTTGAGGGACGCAGACGCACTAGCCAAGCAGAACAAGGGATTGAAGGCTTGAAAAGTCGGGTAGATACCTTAATTATTATTCCCAATAATAAGTTATTGGAAGTCATTCCTGAACAAACTCCCGTGCAAGAAGCTTTTCGCTATGCTGATGATGTATTGCGTCAAGGTGTGCAAGGAATTTCTGATATTATTACCATTCCTGGATTGGTCAACGTTGACTTTGCTGATGTGCGGGCTGTAATGGCTGATGCGGGATCGGCTTTGATGGGAATTGGTGTGAGTTCGGGCAAGTCTAGAGCTAGAGAAGCAGCGATCGCCGCAATTTCTTCACCTTTGCTAGAATGTTCTATTGAAGGAGCCAGGGGAGTTGTCTTTAATATTACTGGTGGTAGCGATCTGACCCTTCATGAAGTTAATGCTGCGGCAGAAACAATCTATGAAGTCGTTGATCCTAATGCCAATATTATTTTTGGAGCGGTAATTGATGACAGACTGCAAGGAGAAGTCAGAATTACTGTAATTGCAACTGGATTTACAGGTGACATCCAACCTCCATCAGCACAAACCGTAGTTACCCCTAGAGTTGTCACACCCACTTCCACAACTACTAGAAGACCCTCACCACTACAACAACCTGTCAATAACCCCAGTCCAGTTGTAGAACAACCAAAAGAAAAACCTTCCTTGGATATCCCCGATTTTCTGCAAAGACGACGAACACCACCAAAAAATTAAATGATAGTGGATATGAGATTTTAGATTAAATTTACAGTCTCAGTTGAGGCTGGTGTATACAAGTTGTTAGAAGTTCAGGAGTATGGCTAACGCCACGCTGCGCTATTAGGAGTTCAGGAGAAAGAAGAAAGAAGAAAGAAGGAAGAAGGAAGAAGGAAGAAGGAAGAAATTTCTCCCCAACTCCCCCAACTCCCCCAACTCCCCCAACTCCCCCAACTCCCCCAACTCCCCCAACTCCCCCAACTCCCCCAACTCCCCCAACTCCCCCAACTCCCCCAACTCCCCCAACTCCCCCAACTCCCCTGCCTATTTATTAGCTTCTACCCATCGAATCACCTGATGAGCAAGGTGAGTACCATCAAGACGGTCAATTTCCCGGATGCCTGTGGGACTTGTGACATTGACTTCCGTTAGGTAGCCACCAATTACGTCAATACCCACGAAAATTAAGCCATCTTGCCGGAGTTTTGCGGCTAAATGGCTGCAAATTTCCTGTTCTCTTGGGGTAATGGTGGTTTGAGCAACTGTGCCACCTGTTGCCATGTTATTCCGAAAATCACTACCACTAGAAAGGCGATTTAGCGCCCCTATGGGTTCACCATTGAGTAAGATAATCCGTTTATCTCCCTCCTTGGCTTGGGGTAAATAATTTTGTACCATAACAGGAACTTGACCTTGGAGGGTGCTAAGTTCAACAATGGAATTAAAATTGCGATCGCCTGATTGTAAAAATAAAATTCCCTCTCCAGCTTTATTTCCCAGTGGTTTGAGAATTGTTGCTTCTTTGGCTTCCACAAACTGGCGAATTACCTGTTTATTAGCGCTGACAATCGTTTCGGGAATACATTCCCTAAACTGGAGAGCATACATTTTCTCATTAGCATCACGAATTCCCGCCGGATTATTTAGCACTAAAGTTTTGTTTTGGTCAATATAATCCAGAATATAAGTAGCATAAAGATAAGCATCATTGACAGGTGGATCTGTCCGCATAAATACGGCATCCATCGTTTCTAAAGGAGTAAAGACACTAGGGTTTAATTTAAACCAAGGATTAACAGCTAACCAACGCCCCTCTAGTAACTCGACAGGAACAAGTTCTACCTGCTGCAAGACAGCCCAAGCTTTACCATCAATAACACTTAGCAAATTTGCTTGTGTTATCCAAATTTCGTGTCCTAGAATTTGCCCTGCTTCCATCAAAGCAACACTAGTATCATGACATGGATCAAGCCGATGGATGGGATCAATAATAAAAGCTAGTTTCACTCTTTATACCTCTTTTATCTACGAGTTTTATTAAATATCCTCTTAAAAATCCCCGACTTCTTTGCTACCTTTTTCTCAGACACGATTAAATTAATTTTAGAAGTCGGGGATCTGATCCACAATATGATTTAACACAAACAGCAGAAGTCCCACATCTCACTCTTAGGAGTGTGGGATTAATGCGCCTGAGTGAGGAATTGTTACGAACCTAGCATCTCATCTAACTTACCTTGGCGTTCTAAAGCGTGAATATCGTCACAACCACCAATGTGAACATCATTAATAAAAATTTGTGGTAAGGAGCGTTTTCCATTGGCTCTTTCTGACATTTTATTTCTTGCTATTTCGTCTCCATCAATGTTGTATTCGATAAAATCAACACTTTTACTTTTAAGTAGACTTTTAGCACGCATACAAAACGGGCAAGTAGTCCAAGTGTAAATTTCTACTTTCGCAGCCATAATATTCTCAACTAAACGTAATACTTCTTAATTTTAGACCTAAGTTAATAGGTAATGGGTAATGGGTAATGGGTAATGGGTTAAACATTCTTCCCAATGACCAATGACCAATGACCAATTCCCTATTCCCACTCAATAGTTCCAGGTGGTTTGGAGGTAATGTCATAAACCACACGGTTAACACCTTTGACTTCATTCACGATGCGGGTAGAAATTGCTTCTAGCACATCGTAGGGAATCCGCGCCCAATCTGCCGTCATACCATCTTCGCTGGTGACAATCCGTAAAACAATGGGATAGGCATAGGTGCGCTTGTCACCCATAACACCAACGCTGCGAATGGGTAATAGAACCGCAAAAGCTTGCCAAACCTCATTATATAAACCGCGTTGATTAATTTCTTGACGAACAATTAAATCAGCATCTCGCAAAATATTCAAGCGCTCGGAAGTAACTTCACCTAAAATGCGAATGGCTAAACCGGGTCCGGGGAATGGTTGACGTTGGACAATTTCTTCTGGTAACCCAACAGAACGCCCAACTTTGCGGACTTCATCTTTAAATAGTTTCCGCAGTGGTTCTACGAGTTTAAACCTCAAGTCTTTTGGTAAACCACCTACATTGTGATGACTTTTAATTTTCACTGCTACCCGTTCACCACTTTTTGGATCAACATTAGTATCAGCAGATTCTATTACATCTGGATAAAGTGTGCCTTGAGCCAAGTAATCAAAATGACCAAGATTTTTTGATGTTTCCTCAAAAACACTGATAAACTCATGTCCAATGCGGCGACGCTTTTCTTCGGGATCTGTTACTCCAGCGATAGCAGAGATAAATCGTTCGCGGGCATTGACATATTCTACGGGAATATGAAATTGTTCTTTAAATAACTTCACTAACCTTTCGGGTTCTAATTTTCGCATAAAACCCTGATCAATAAATACACAGGTTAGCTGCTCACCAATGGCTTTATACAGGAGAAAAGCCAGGGTAGAAGAATCTACCCCGCCAGATAAGGCTAACAATACTCGTTTTTCTCCTACCTTGGCGCGAATTTCCTGAATTGATTCTTCGACAAAAGCGGCTGTTGTCCAAGTTGGTTCACAGTCACAGATATGGTAAACAAAGTTGCGAATTAAGGCTATACCACCTTGAGAATGGACGACTTCGGGGTGAAATTGGACTCCATAGAGTTTTTTGTTATGGTGAGCGATCGCTGCACAAGGAGTATTCTTAGTATGTGCCAGTAACTCAAAGCCGGGAGGCATGGTTATGACTGAATCTCCATGACTCATCCACATGGTTGTACCCTCTTCGACATTAGTTAATAAGTCTGTAGGATCATCTATATATAAAGATGCTTTACCGTATTCACCCCGTTCGGCTGTGATTACTTCTCCACCCAGTTGATTAACCATAAGTTGCATTCCATAGCAAACACCAAGAATGGGTATTCCCAATTTCCAGATTTCTGGGTCACAATGGGGGGCGTAGTCGCTATATACGGAATTTGGACCACCGGAAAGGATGATCCCTTTGGGGTTGATTTTTTCTAACTGTTCTGCTGTGGTGCGATAGGAAATAACTTCTGAATATACTTGTGTTTCGCGGATACGACGGGCAATTAATTCAGAATATTGAGAGCCAAAGTCTAAAATGACAATTATTTGACCTTTAAGATTCCCAAAATTTTCCTGTGTTTGGGGTATTGTTTCGGTTGGTAGAGTCACCGCTGTATTCATGCTATGGAGGGTGTGTTGTTAGGGATAAGAAGTCTGGACTGTGATTTTTGTGATTAATGGTGATAGCAGATTAATTAATCATCTAAATCAAATTAATCATAGTTAAAATTAATCATGCAAATCATAGTTAAAAATATTTATTTGTGATAAGTAGGTGAACACAATAAAACCAATCTGTGTAAAGAAAAGTAAAATCGCCCAAACCCTCTTCACTCTTGCATGATTGCCTCTTGCCTTGCCATAACGACGATTTTCAATGCTAACCTACTTACTTACGATAATTTATATTAAGTTAGCACAATTTTGCCAGTAACATACAACCAGTTTTGCTTTTTACCAAGATTTGGCGATCGCGGTCGAAAAGCACAGAACCACAAGCTATAATGGTTTTACCTTGTTCATTGTGGCTATCCATATATGCTTGGGTGCGGGTATCAATTGTTTCCGCAATGGAGTTATAAACCTGATTTACCCAATTACTCCCGGTATTACTATCTAGACTTCTCAGATGTTTTAATGCGGCTTCTGCTGTAGGACTATGAAAAATGGTTTGAATATCTAAAGACCCTAATCCTAGCATGGCACAATGGGCTGTGAAAATTTCCCGCCGACCATCAGCTAAATGATGATGAGTGTGAAAGATTCCCCCCGCTAGTTTCATCAATTTACCGTGATAACCAAATAATAAAATTTCTTTTACACCTAAAACATCAGCCGCGACTAACATCGGTCCCAACCAGTTGGCCGTTTTTACCATTTGTGCGGGGTTGATACCGAGTTTTTGGGCTAGATCTAAGCCATTTTCGCCAATACAAAAGACTAAAGTGGGAAATTGACTGGCTTTTGCTGCTAAATCAGCGCGGAAAACTGCTAATTGATCTGGTGTACTTAAAGGTTGAGAAATCCCTGTTGTTCCTAGCAAGGATAGTCCTTCCACAACTCCGAAAGCAGAGTTAGAAGTCCGAATTGCGAGCGATCGCCCTTCTGGTAAAATAATTGTTACCTTAATTTTTTCCGTCGGTGCTAATAATCGCTGCAAATTTTCCGTTAATAATCTCTGAGCATAACCATAAATTGCCGCTTTCCCCTCACCATTAAGTTGCTTCCCAATTCCCTCACCACCCTCAATAATTACCGTTTCTCCATCTCCCTCATACCATGCCACCACAGCCCAAATTGGTGTATTCTTCGTTAAATCTAGATTATCACCAGGATCACTGCGAGTAATCGCCAAAGCCTGATTTTCCGATATTCCCGCCACTTGTTCAATGGGTATTTCAGCAATTTCAGCAGGTTCAATTAAGTCTATAGTAGTAATCTGCAAAGATTGATGATGGCGTAACCAATGCAAAGCCGCAACAGCAGCAGCACAAGCAAAAACAGGTAAAGTGTATCCAGAACTGGACATAGTGACAATTTAAAATTAACAATTCAAAATTCAAAAAAATCTTACCCACTCTTCATCTAAATTCCCATTTTTGATAATAAAACCTGCATATCTTCCCAAGAAATATCTTGTTGAAAATAATGGGGTGAGTCAGGATTATAGGGACTTGCTATGCGGTCAATTGTGATAATTGTAGCCGTATCTGGTAACACCGGGACATCTGGATCATAAGCAGTTGGACGCATCAAAGAACTAGAAAAGCCTTTAAACACAGCAATTTGATCTGGTTCACCATCAATTTCTACATTAATAATGAGAACTTCTTGGGATTTTTTAACGGTATATTGTTCCAGTCTTTTACTAATAGAGTTATTCATGCAGTCGAGACTATGATTTTTGTGATTAGTTTGATTAAGATGATTTATTATTTGGGATAATTTGGTCGGGATTATAGCGATTTCTATCTAAGTGAGGTACAGCAGGAAAGAATTAATCGCAGATAGAAAATGATGGCCGCGGATAATTTTGCTTAATGTGCAGATGAACGTCCATATTTGCCAAGTTTAACCGCGACAAAATAACTTAAATAAACTACGTAAATTGCTAAAGTAACTATCCCCAAAAATCCGAGAAAAGCAGGTTTGCTATTATGGTGAAAATAGTCTTTAAATAGTAATGGTGCTTCTAACCAAACGCTACAGTAAGGAGTTTGGAGAGCAGTTCCTGAAAAAGCGCACCCCAGAAAAGGTAAAAGAGCTATTGCGCCTAAACTACAATAAACCGTTGTTGCCCAACGCCAAGAAGTAAAAATCAGTTTTAATGGACTATTGGGATAATAGTCAATTTCATCATTGATGTCTACCCAAAACCATAGCGCCATAGGAATGAGAACCTGCGCCATTAGAGCGGAGATGAAACTAACTCCGAAACCACCAATCATCAAGTACATACTAATAGCTAATAAACTAGCTACTCGCCAGTAAATCATTAATAAGCGCTGCATTCCTTCTGCTTTTTGTACAAATGTCCAAACCAGAAGAATTAAGGGAATAATCAGCGTAAATAATAACGCCAATCGGTAGTCCATCCAAACATAAGGTCGAAACCATATTTGTGTCATAAAGTCAATAAAAAAATAGAAAAATTTGTGAATAGATATTTGATAGCGTAACGTGGCGTTAGCCATTCAACAAATAAGTTTGTTTAGTGACTGGACTTTGTTCCAACAGGAAAAACGGGGAGTTTATTCCCCGTTTGGTTCAGATTCATTGATTAATCGTGCTTAAAGCCATTGATATCCCAAAAAATTATTACTCAATAAAACAGGTATAACTAAGTAATTGGACAAAAATATTTACAGTCATTGCGAGGGAAGGGAAGCAATCACAACCATTGGAATTGCTTCATTTCACTTCGTTCCATATGGCTAACGCCACGCTACGCTAACGCAATGACATTGTGTAATTAATTCTGTCCAACTACTTACTATTGCCAAACCCTGAAACCCTATTGATATCGTCACGATTTTATTGGGTTTCAGACATATTGAGGAAAATTGGCAATAGTATTCATATTTACCTCCTGATTTTAATCTTCGTACAGACGGCACTCGTCTGCTTCTGGATTAGCATCGCAGTATTTCTCTAAAGAGTTTTTGGGTTTAATTTGACGTTTATGAGAAGCCTCTGCTTGCAGTTCTTCTACAGCATCCCACGCCGCAGCACATTCAGCAGAGTTGCTACCTGAGATATCACACACAGTGCGAGCTTGTTCCACTTCTTCTTGGATTTTCTCTTGGATATCGTTACTGGTTTTTTCTTGAATATTGGTCATGATTTTGTCTCTTTATGTTTTGTTTATACTAGTATAGAAAAAGTTTGAAAATTTTAGTTTTCTGTCTCTGAGATTACTAGTTTTACACTTTTGGCGATAATTCTGGTGGGTAGTATCTCCCCAATAGGCTTTTTGCTTATTGAGCGAGATATATCTAGAGTATTATCCCATGAATATCATAAGCTGTTACACCTATAACTTACCAGATTTTCATTTTGAATACAGACTTTGAATCTCGCTTATAAGCATCCCATATATAATTAATATTTAATATGCTTGATTGCAATCTTAGATAATCTATTTGAATACAATTAATTACAACCATTCTACCTAAAAAAATAAAGGTTATCAAATCCAGCAAAATAATTTATATTAAATTACCAGAAGAACAGTATGGTATACCTCTAAATATAGAGATTTTCAAAGAAAAGACAAACACCAGTAACATAGCTAATAATTATGACAGCTATCACCGTCAACTTAAACCCTATTATCCAATTAAGTGATCAGCAATTTTATCAACTCTGTCGAGAAAATCCTGAAGTCAAATTTGAACGCAATGCCAAAGGAGAAATATTGATTATGTCACCAACAGGAGGAGCAACAGGAAAACGCAATGTGGAAATTGCCGCAGATTTTGTGTTTTGGAATCGTAAATATAAACTAGGGGTTTGTTTCGACTCTTCCACCTGTTTTAAACTTCCCAATGGTGCAAATCGTTCTCCTGATGTTGCTTGGATTAAAAAAGAAAGATGGGATACACTCACACCAGCAGAACAAGAAAAGTTTTCACCAATTGCCCCAGATTTTGTTTTAGAATTAATGTCACCTAGTGATAGTTTGCAGGAAACGCAAGCAAAAATGCAGGAATATATCAATAATGGAGTTAAATTAGGTTGGTTAATTAATCGAAAAATGCGCCAAGTGGAAATTTATCGTCTTGGTAAACCAGTAGAGATATTAGAATTTCCCCAAGAATTATTAGGTGAAGATATTTTGCCAGAATTTATTTTAAATATGGAAATCATTTGGGGATAGGTTGTTGAATTTCAACAACCGGATCATCTTGGTAAGTCATGGTAATATAATGCTATTATTTACCTGCACTCACGATTCCTGACCATTGCACCTTTTTCTCTTTTTCTCGCCGATAAGAGAAAAAATGTTCTGGAGTTTGGAAAGTACAATAGGGGGCGATCGCCACTTGTTCTACACTAAATCCTAATTGTTCCAATTGTAAAGCATTTACCTGGCGCACGTCTAAACGCACCTTTCCCGGTTCTGGATCTCGAAGCAAAGGTGAATTAGGTAAATTGTGTAAAGCAGAAACAACTTTTTCTGGTTGACCATCTGGTACAACGGTACTGCCAATTTCCGCAGCCACTTCCACAGAGACTTGGTAAACTTCCCCAGCAATAGCTGGACCCATTGCTACTCGCAAATCTATTAAATTACTACCATGCGATCGCATTCTTGCAATAGCTTCAGGCACAATTTTCGCCGCTGTACCCCGCCAGCCAGCGTGTAGAGCCGCCACCTGTCCGGTTTTGACATCGCCAATCAACACAGGTGTACAATCAGCAGAAGCCACCCACACAGCTTGTAAAGGTTGATGACTAATTAAACCATCTGCCAACGCCAAATCATCATCACTGGTATTGACATGATCATCAACTTCCTGGGGAGTTAAAACAGTATTGCCATGTACCTGTTTCAAGCGATAAGCTAAAGCATCCGGTTGTAGAACCGGAGTTAGCTCATGAGGTAAGCGTGGCCAAAACTGTTGGGTAAAGAAACCATGAGACCAGGGTTCTAGAAGATTACAAGTTAAGTAAGGTAGACCTTCCCAATTGTGCCATTGCCAAGTGTGCATCTTTAACCAAACCTCAATAGACAATTAATAACCTTCAATCAATTCTATAGCAGAAGTTCAGGAGTTCAGGAGGTAGGGGCGCAGGGCCTGCGCCCATTCAGGAGTATGGCTAACGCCACGCTGCGCTATCAGGAGTTCAGGAGGAAGAAATTTCTCCCCTACTCCCCCTACTCCCCCTACTCCCCCTACTCCCCCAACTCCCCCTACTCCCCCTACTCCCCCAACTCCCCCAACTCCCCCTACTCCCCCTACTCCCCCTACTCCCCCTACTCCCCCAACTCCCCCTACTCCCCCTACTCCCCCTACTCCCTACTCCCCTGCCTTCATAACGACGGGATATTTTTTTATTTGGAAGTCTCTTAAAGCAATGGTGAACTGTGGTGGAATTTAATCAGCAACTTTTGGTAGATAGCTTAAAAGCAAAATATAAGCATCAAGATTTACCATTTTCTCTACATATTTTTAACACCTTATCCTCCACAAATCAAACCCTGTGGCAACTAATTGACCAAGGAGAAAAACCCGGCTCTGTAGTTATTGCCACCCAGCAAACCGCCGGCAGAGGGCAATGGGGTCGAGAATGGCAGTCTCCTAAGGGTGGTTTATATCTTTCAATGGCAATAGCTCCTAATTTGGCAGCTACCAGCAGTTATCAACTTACCTTGGCTAGTGCTTGGGGAATTACAGCACAATTAAGAAAATGTGGTATACCTGTGGGCATAAAATGGCCAAATGATTTAGTATTAGATGGTCGCAAGTTAGGCGGCATTTTAACTGAAACCAAGGTCAATCAAGGACAAATCACTCAAGCTATGATTGGTGTGGGGATTAATTGGGCAAATCAAGTCCCAGAAACTGGAATCAATCTGCAATTATGGCAAAATTCCCAGAATTGTCAGATGATTGATCACCTAGAAATCCTCACCTCACAGGTTTTAATAGGAATTAAGTCCGGTATAGAGTGTCTACAGACAGAAGGAATAAACATACTTTTGTCTCACTACCTTGATTTACTTATAAATATGGGTGATCAGGTTTATGTCAATAATTTTTTAGGTAAAGTAGTTGGCGTGACTCAAGAAGGTAATCTGCGTTTAAAAATGACAACTGATGATGCAAAAGCAGCTTTAACACCAGAAATTTCTGTCCAACCGGGTACAATTAGCTTGGGTTATCGTCAAACTTAATTAAGGCTGGTAATGGGTCATTGGTGAGTAGTTTTCCGTTTTAATCCTGTAAATCCTTTAATCTTGGACATCTTAATTCAGACAAGGTATGAGGATTGGATTTTGTCTGTTGTTCGTTTGTAACTTCTTATTCACCACTGACCACTGACGAATGACGAATATTGATTATTTAACCTTTATTACACACAACAAAAGAGAAAAAATGACGCAGCACCATAAATCTGCCCATAAAAACTTTTACTACGGCGGTACAAGTAAACGCTTTGCTTCTAGATTGCCAGCACAAGGTATCTGTTTATTAAGTAGCTTCAGTCTTCTTAGTGGCGGGTTTGTAACTGCTCAGTCTGACACTTCCTCAATAGATAATATTGTTCCTACTATTGAGAATTCTCAACCAACAGCAGTCACAAATCCAGTTCAGAAAGAAGCTGGTATTCCTGAAATAGCGAAGCCACAACCAGATTTTTCTGTCCGCCGAGTTAATCTAAAAAAGAGGCTAAATAGCAAAGATGTTACCAAGGGAGAAGAAGAAGATACTCAACCTACTGCTAGTGTGAGAATTTCTAAACCCAAGGGAGAAAATACTCAACCTACTGCTAGTGTGAGAATTTCTAAACCCAAGGGAGAAAATACTCAACCTACTGCTAGTGTGAGTGAAGTTGATTCTGTCATTAAAAAACTGCCAGAACTCCCTCAACAAGCTAATAATTCTCAAGACACTGCTAAGGATACAGAGAATAAACCCAAGGATTACAACAACGCTTATATTGATACGAATGAGTACAAGAATGTAGGCGAAAGTAACTATGCACCGCCTAGTTCTGTAATAGTAACAGAACGTTCTAGCGGTTGTGGGGCAACGGTGTCTACCACTTGCGCTAAACCTCCACAAACTCCTGCTGTGGCTAAGTCTCAAGAATCATCACCAACTTGGCTGAAGAAAAGTGAAGTGGCGAAAGTAGTAAACGTCTCTAGGCAAAAACAAGTAAGCTGGAAGACTATAACTGCCAACAGTAATCAAAGTGAGAATGTGACTGAGGCTGTGGCTAGTAGTGTTAGCAAAATCAGTCAACCTCAAAATCAAAATAATTGGCGGATTTCCAGAAGTAATACCAGCAGTCATACAAAGGCTGCCTATCATGCTAATAACTTTATTCCTAGTCCTAGGGAATTTACCACGACCAAGGTTAGTTCTACCCCTATTGCTCCCCAGGTAGGTAGTTTACCTGCGCCAATGATAGAGGGTAATGTTGCTCCTCGTCCTAGTATGGTGTCTTATGACTTCTCTTTGGCATCAGTTTTGCCGTCAGTTCCTTATACTAATACACTGGCTTATCGTGGGGCTGGTGGCGGTTCGGGAATAGTTTTCCCGCTGTCGGTGGCTGCACCAATTACATCTTTATTTGGCTGGCGTGTTCATCCTATCACGGGCGATCACCGTTTTCACGCTGGGACAGATTTAGGTGCGCCCACAGGAACACCAATTTTAGCAGCGGCTAAAGGTCAGGTAGAATCAGCTAACTCGTTAGGTGGTTATGGTTTAGCTGTAATCATTAATCACGGTTCTGCTCAACAAAGTCTCTACGGGCATATGTCGGAAATCTTTGTTCAACCTGGACAATGGGTAGAACCGGGAACTGTAATTGGTCTAGTTGGTAGCACTGGTAATTCTACAGGACCCCACCTACACTTTGAAATCCGTCACCTCACCCAAGATGGATGGGTGGCTGTTGACCCAGGCGTGCAATTACAAGGTGGTCTCAGCCAGTTGGCACAAGCTACAGCAGGGGTGAAAACAGCCCAGGCTCGGTAATTGGGCGGGAGTGGGGGAGTGGGGGAGTGGGGGAGTGGGGGAGTGGGGGAGTGGGGGAGTGGGGGAGTGGGGGAGTGGGGGGAGTAGGGGAGTAGGGGGAGTGGGGGGAGTAGGGGAGTAGGGGGAGTGGGGGAGAAATCTCATTCTTCATTCTTCATTCTTCATTCTTCATTCTTCTGATAGCGCAGGGTGGCGTTAGCCATACTCGTGAATGGGCGCAGGCCCTGCGCCCCTACTTCCTGACTTCTACAAATATCCGTTTTCTGCTAGGAATGCGGTTGTAATTTCCTCTTGTTGATGGTGATTATTTCCGGGAGTTAGGAATTTTTCTACGTATTTACCCAGGATGTCTCCTTCTAAATTTACCCAACTCCCTGCTACTAAATGACTGAGATTGGTTTCGCTGTAGGTCAGGGGAATGACGGCGACTGTAAATTGAGATGATTCTGATTTGTATGCAGCGATGGTGAGGCTGATACCATTGATAGCAATGCTACCTTTAGGAACTATATAACGAGCGATCGCTTCTGGGGCAATAAAGGTCATTTCCCAAGAACTAGCTGTTTGTTCAGATGTGATTAACTGACCAATTCCATCTACATGACCCATGACGAAATGACCCCCGACTTTACCACCTACCCGCAGGGACGGTTCTAAGTTGACGGATCTTTGTTGAGTTTCTTCTTTACCCAATGTAGTGCGGCGGAGGGTTTCCGGCGAAGCGGTGGCAATAAACCCATCTTTTAAGATTTCTTCAACTGTTAGACATACGCCATCTACCGCTACACTATCACCATAGGCTAAGTCCTGAATGATCATCTTTGAGTGATTCAGATAACTAATCTGCCACAGATCTCCCATTACGGGTTTTATCGTTCCCAAACCTTGAATTAATCCTGTAAACACAGCTTTTCCAAAACTAATTTTATTTATTCCCTAATTTTGGCGGAAATTAACTAATAATTCTCGGAAAAAATGTAAACCTTTCCCGTTTGAATTTTTTTCCCAATTCCGGTAAATGAATATTAACATATTAACATCAATCCCCAGGCATACTTGAATCGGAGGATTAAAGAAGGATAAAATATGAAGGGTAAATAAATTAGTTGTTAAGATGGTGTGAAATTAGTTTATTTATACCTAATTGTTAGTACACCACAGTAACAGTCAAATAACCATTAAAAATTCCTAAAAAGCTGGTTTAGTCTGCTTTTTTTAATTTTTAATTCTTAATTTTTAATTTGATGAAGAGTGTATTATCTGTTACATATTTCCAAGCGATTAAAGAACTTTAGAGGCTGAACCAATGATAGAAATGAAAGTCGCTGGTATAGCATTAGATGCGATCACCCGCAGCCCAATTGTACTTTTGAAGGATGGTTCAGATCGTCGCGCTTTGCCTATTTATATAGGTCAAGAACAGGCAAGAGCAATTATGGGGGCAATGGAAAATCAAAAGCCGCCTCGACCTTTAACCCACGATTTGATTGTGAATATGTTAGAAACATGGAATATGACTTTAGATAAAGTTATTATTCATACCTTGCAGAAAGATACTTTTTATGCGGCGTTGATTCTTCAACAAGGGGATGTCAAAAAAGAAATTGATGCTCGTCCGAGTGATGCGATCGCTATAGCTATCCGTACAAATACTCCGATCTGGGTTATGGAAGAGGTAGTAGCTGATGCTTCTATTCCCGTAGATCGTGATGCTGATGAGGCTGAACAGGAAGCTTTCCGCGAATTTATTTCTAATCTCCGTCCTGAAGATCTAATCAAGCGGTTTGGGAATGGCGACTAGTAGTCTGTCAACCCGAAAATGACGGGTGAAGGTAAGCAGGGAGGTGGGGGAGGTGGGGGAGGTGGGGGAGGGAAGAACAGAAGTTTTTTCCGATCATTACCCGTCAAAATAAATTTGACGAACTACTAGACTAAGGTTAGGAGTCAGGAGGAATCTTGACTCAACTTGATTCAGAATTTTGTTGGGTTTCCCTGGGTCAACCCAACCTACATTTTTTTAACAACACGGGGTTAATTATCATACAAACACAAATTATAAAATATTTCCTTAGATAGATTTTTTTATCACAATTATTTTCTACTATGGCGTGCGTTCTTGTGCTGATGGTGAAATTAAAAATTTCTCCAACACAAGGTAATATTAAAAACATAGAATAATATTACGGTCAACTTATTGAAAATTTATGGTGCTGACGATGGGGATTCTGTGGGCGAGTTCTCGACAGTGGTTAATGCGGGTAATAACTAATGATGGTTATAGTGGTGTGATAGCTCGGTGGTTGTTATTACCAGCACTAATTGTCATTTTTGTGGTGGGTTGGTTAATACTTAATGGTGAATTAGCGAAGTTATATAATTATGCTTTTGCTATTTCCCTACTTGAGTTTGTTACAATTATAGTTTTGATTATTTTAATTTGGCAAAGTGCTATAGTAATTGATCGCCTCAGTTGTAAAAATTGTCTTGCTGAAGAGGCATTGAAAATTAAGGATGAGAATCTGCAAACTTTTGTCAATGCTAATATTATTGGTATTGTTTTTGGTGATATTTATGGTGGCATCCACGAGGTAAACGACGAATATTTGAGAATTACTGGTTATACAAGGGAAGATTTACTCGCTGGTAATTTAAATTGGCAACATTTGACAGCACCGGAATTTTTATATTTAGATGCACAAGCGATCGCACAAGCTCAGTCTAGTGCAGACGGTGTTTGTACACCATATAAAAAGGAATATATTCGCAAAGATGGTAGTCGTATTCCTGTGTTAGTTGGTTTTGCTCTCAAGGGGGAAAAACGGGAGAGGTCAACAGCTTTTATCCTGGATTTAAGTGAACAGGAAACCACACTCAGGGAACTTCATAAAAGTAAGAAAAAAATTCTCAACCTTAACCGGAAATTACGCCGACGAGTCAATGAGTTACAAAGTTTGTTCGATATGATTCCGATTGGTATTGGCATAGCGAAAGATCGAGAATGCCAAACTATTACAATGAATCCAGCTTTTGCCAAGTCACTGAGGATGCAGTCTGGTGAAAATGCCTCCTTTACCGCTCCTGTATCAGAAAGACCGACAAAATTTAAACTTTTCCAGGAGGGTAAAGAACTGACTGCAAAAGAACTACCCATGCAATATTCTGCGGCTCATGGTGTGGAAATTTCAGATTTTGAGGTTGATGTTGTCCATGATGATGGTACAGTTGCGAATTTGCTGGAATATATCGTCCCGTTATTTGATGAAGATGGGAAACCGAGAGGAGCTATCGGAGCATTTTTGGATATTACAGAGCGGAAACAAGCAGAAAAAGATCGAACTAATTTGATCACTTCTTTACAAACACAAACTGAGCATTTACAGAAAGCTAACCAGATGAAGGATGAGTTTCTGGCGGTTTTGTCCCACGAATTGCGATCGCCTCTCAATGCTATAGTCGGTTGGTCTCATTTGCTCAGAACTCGCAAATTTACAGAAGAGCAGGTAGCCCAAGGACTAGAAACCATTGAACGCAATGCGAAAATCCAAAATCAGTTAATTAATGATTTGTTGGATATATCCCGCATCATTAGAGGTAAGTTAACCTTTAATCCTCGAAGTTGCAATTTAGTTCCTATTATTAAGTCAGCTATGGAAACTGTCTCCCTTGCAGCCCAAGCAAAGGAAATTAATTTGCACTTTGATCCCCATGATGGAGAATTGCCAGATTCAACCTCTGCTGTGATGGTATCCGGCGATAGCGATCGCTTGCAACAGGTAATCTGGAATTTGTTAACCAATGCCATCAAGTTCACACCTCAAGGCGGTAACGTCGAAATTAGGCTGAATAAAGCGACTATTAGCACCGCAAATTTGTCAAATGATCATGATCAACCCAGAAAATATGCTCAAATTCAAGTAATTGACAATGGAATCGGCATTACTGCTGATTTTCTCCCCCATGTCTTTGATCGTTTTCGTCAAGCTGATAGTTCCAGCACCAGATCCTATGGTGGACTCGGATTAGGATTATCACTTGTGCGCCATTTAACAGAACTGCATGGTGGTACTGTTCATGTAGAAAGTTTAGGGGAAAATCAAGGATCAACATTTACAGTCAAATTACCACTGATAGAAGAAAGTTACAGTGCAGAAACCCAAAAGTATCGGCAAAAAGCAGCAAAATCCGACTCCATTTTTTTAACTTCTCCCATATCTTTCCCCATACTAAACGGCGTAAAAGTATTAGTTGTAGATGACGAAGTTGATAGCCGTGAATTTATTGCTACAGTTCTACAAGAATGCCAAGCGGAAGTTACAGCAGTATCATCAGCCCAAGAAGCTTTGGAAATGCTTACCCTGTGGACACCGGATGTTTTGATTAGTGATATTGGGATGCCAGGGGAAAATGGTTATTCATTAATTCGTAAAGTGCGATCTTTATCCCCTGAAAAGGGCAGAGATATTCCCGCAGCCGCATTGACAGCTTATGCTAGGGTAGAGGACAGGATGCAAGCCATACAAGCAGGATTTCAATTACATTTGCCCAAACCCATTGAACCAGTAGAATTAGCTACAGTTGTCGCCAGTCTGGTTAGACGCAATCTTCTGCATCCTGATTCATAGCAATAAACCAGAAACTTTATGTTTAACTGAACCAGATTGAGATATAATTCATTGTCAACCAATAAAATATTTTTAACTCCCGACTTCCATTATATCATTGCCATAGTTTCAAATTAAAATGAGATTCAATTTTTATCCATTTGGTTTTCGGGAAATACTTAAAAAGTTATTTCTGCCTTTGTTTTTAATTTCCTTACTCATAGTTTTATGGGGAAACACCTTCACACCTGTAACAGCCCAAACATCACGTCAGGAAATTCGCGGTGTATGGATGACAAATAATGATCTTGATATTCTTAAAGATAGGACTAAAGTTCAGGAAGCAGTCACACGACTGCAACAACTCAATTTTAACACTATCTATCCCGTAGTTTGGAACTCTGGTTATGTCATGTATCCTAGTGAAGTCGCCAAACGTCTAGAAATCCAACCATTTGTATTTCAAGGCTTAGATGGACATGATATTCTTGCCGACTTAATTGATAAAGCCCATCGGCAAAATTTACTAGTAATTCCTTGGTTTGAATTTGGGTTTATGACTCCTCCCAGTTCAGAATTAGCCATGAATAAACCAGAATGGTTAACACGCAAAAAAGATGGAACTCAAACATCTATTAGTGCTGGCGGAGAGGTTTCATGGTTAAATCCATTTCATCCCCAAGTTCAACAGTTTATTAGTGATCTTCTAGTAGAACTTACTCAAAAATATAATCTTGATGGTATTCAGTTTGATGACCATACAAGTTTACCTTCGGGATTTGGCTACGATAAATATACAGTTGCCTTATATCAACAAGAAACCAAAAAAACGCCACCAAGTGATCCTCAAAACCCAGAATGGGTAAATTGGCGGGCAAATAAAATTACAGAATTTATGGTGAGACTGAATCAAACAGTTAAACAGATCAAACCAAAAATGATTTTCTCCGTCTCACCTAATTACTATAATCATGCCTATAAATTTCAACTCCAAGATTGGTTGAACTGGGTACGATTAGACATAGTAGATGAGTTAATTGTGCAAGTTTATAAGGAAAGTTTAGATCATTTTATTGGCAAGCTTTCCCGTCCAGAAATGGAAGAAGTAAAACAAAAAATTCCTGCGGGAATCGGTGTTATGGCAGGTTTAAGAACTAAACCCGTATCAATGCAACAGATTCAATCTCAAGTCCGGGCCGCCCAACAACGGGGACTAGGTGTAGCTTTTTTCTATTATGAAAGTCTTTGGAATACTGCACCAGAAGCATTAAAAGAACGTTTAGCTGGATTTAAAAGTTTATTTCCATATCCTGCATCCCGAACTGCTGTAGAATCAAGAGGATGGGAAGTAAAAGTAGAATCAACGCCAGGAGAAACGAACCTCACTGTTACTGACCAAATACCATTTTAGAAAAAAGATGATCCAATCTTGTGGGATGGGCATCTTGCCCGTCCTTGTATTATTGGCAGGCAAGATTCCTGCACCACAAGAAATTTTGGGATATTTTTTTAATTGGAAGTCTCTTAACTGATTTTTCTGATTTTTTAATTTTTCTCTGTTTTATTACCAGTTAAAGTTTCAACGGGCTAGGAGTCAGGAGGGAGAAAGCAGGAAATACTGAACACACCAAATCCTTAATAATGGTGCGTTACGCTGAATTTTTGATTAAAAATTAGGGTTAAGATAGAGATTTAGGAATTAGTTTGTAAATAATCAATTGCGGCTAATAATTTATTAGGATAACCTTCAGCAAATTTTTCAAACCATATTCCTTCTGATGACAATGGATCTAATTGATCTAACCATTGTTCAGCAGATTTTTGTAAAGCTGCTTTTTGTTTAACTTGAAGTTTTTCTTGACGAATTTTCTCCTGTGCTAATTCTTCTTGTTTTCGCAGTGCGATCGCCGCATCTTTTGCCAAAATATCAGCTTGTACATCTGCTAATAAGTTGTTGACAAATACATCTGATTTAGGATCAGGTGAATGAACAAATTGAATAGGAGATAACCTATTTTGTGGTTTTGTCGGGTTGGATTGGATATATTCAGTTTTATTTTCCGCCAAATCAGCTTGTACTTCTGATAACAAATTATCTATGAATATATCTGATTTTATTGTCGGTGAAATCAATTTAACTGGGGTTAAATTATTTTGTGGTGGTGTGGTTTTTGGTTCTGTATATTCAGTTTTGAGTTCAGCTAATAGCTTGTCAATGGAATCCATATTTATAATTCCTAAAACAGATAAGATCTCCGACTTCTTTTTTTATCAAATTATGAATTGATGTGAAAAGTGGCGGATCTACTTTTTTAATTTTTAATTCAGTGAGAAGCCCGCTAACCATCAAGGACGGGCAGGATGCCCATCCCACAAAATTGGGTAATTTATTTTTTTGTATTCCCTAAATCAACCATTTTCAATCGCCAAAAAGCCTACTGTATATTAATTTTGCCTTTTGACTTCCGCCTAGCGGTGTTAGTCAGTAATGGCATTAAGCAAAACTTCTGATAAACTCATATCTTCCATATCATCCATTGTCACGGTGTCGCAAATATCAAACTTAGCACCTGCACTTTGCAAATCATCATCCAATATTTTCAGAAAGCGAGTAGCTTGAGGATCATTCCCGACTTGGATAAAAGAAATAGCTAATTCTTCATCTCTATCCAAACGGCGAGAAACTTCAATAATTACCTTCATGACGGCTTTACGATCATCTGGTTCACCGTCAGTAACTACTAAAATTATTTCTCCATTGGGTTTAGTTGTACCGGAGGCTTTGCGTTGCAGATAATCATCAGTAGCGTGTTTCAAAACCCCAGCTAAATCTGTTGTTCCAGAAGGATCATTTTCTGTGAAAATTTGTGTTACTTTGGCAGATGTGACATTTTCATAACGTTTGAATTTTCCAGAAAACAAATAAATAGTAATGCCATCTGGATCAAATTGTTCACATTTACTGGCTAATGCCAAAGTAGATTCTTGTGCTGTTACCCATCTACTTCTCCCACCTTTTTGATCTGGGGTAGCCATGCTACCGCTTTTATCAATAATTAAGGTGTAATCACGGTTTTCTAGCATGACTAAACTCTCCAGATTTGAGGAATTTTGTTAATTAATCAGTGATGGCGTTCATTAAAACGTCAGCCAAACTCATGTCTTCTAAATCATCTAAAGTTACGGTATCACAAATATCGAATTTAGCACCAACACTTTGTAATTGATCATCTAAGGCTTTAAGAAATTTAGTAGCTTGAGGATCTGAACCAACTTGAATCATGGAAATTCCTAATTCTTCATCTTTTTCCATTTGTCGAGTCGCACTGATGATAATTTCAAATACAGCTTTGCGATCATCTGGTTCACCGTCGGTAATGACTAAAATGGTTTCTCCATTAGGTTTGGTAGTACCAGCAGCTTTGCGTTGAAAGTAGTTATTCAAGGCATCTTGAAGTACACTTCCTAAGTTGGTTGTCCCTGCTGGATCATTTTCCTGAAATATCTGGGCTACTTTGGCAGCAGTTACGTTGTCATAACGTTTGAATCTGCCGGAAAAAACGTAAACTGTAATGCCGTCTGGATCAAATTCTTCGCACTTTCTGGCTAAAGCAATGGTAGATTCTTGGGCTATCTGCCATCTAGTTCTCCCGCCCACTTGGTCGGGTGTGGACATACTACCACTTTTGTCAATAATTAAGGTATAGTCACGATCGCTCATCATAATCTTCCTATTGTGATTTTTCTACAGCACTTCCCCATGTTATGAGGTACAAGAACCCCACCCCCAACCCCCTGCCCGCAAGCGATGAGGGGGCTATGATGTATGTCATATAATTGGAAACTGCTGTATCTCTATTTTAACCATTAAGCATGAATACAGCACATAATTCATCAGTCCTTATCTGCGTTTATCTGCGTTTATCTGCGGTTAAGTATTTTTAAAGTCTGATTCTATACAGCTTCATCTTAATTACGAATTACCAACTTTTGCTTTAGGATAAGCAATCCGTTTGTGATGAAATTGTTGCCAAACATCCACAAATATTTGGGCGATTTTTGGCATTTCTTCTCTTGTCAAGCCCGAATCTATTAATTGTTCATCTTGCCATTTGGCTTTGAGGATATTATTCAGCATATTCAAGGCTTTTTCTGGAGTAGCATCTTTGAGACTGCGTAATGCGGCTTCACAAGAATCTGCTAACATGACGATGCCTGTTTCCCGTGATTGAGGGATGGGACCATCATAACAAAAATCGGCTTTATCTACGATGATGTATGGGTTTTCTTGGGCTATTTGTTGGGCTTGGTGATAGAAATAGGCGATCGCCATTGTGCCTTGATGTTCGGGAATAAAAGCCTGAATTGCCGTTGGTAAACTGTGTTTCTTCGCCATGACTAACCCTTCAGTCACGTGCTTTTTAATTAACTCAGCACTTTTCCAAGGATCTTTAATTTCTGTTTCATGTTTATTGGGACTGCCGATTTGATTTTCAATAAATCCCAAAGGATCGTGCATTTTGCCAATATCATGATATAGAGTTCCCGCCCTGACTAATTCTACATTACAACCCAATTGTTTAGCCGCAGCTTCAGCCAAAGTAGCTACTAACAAAGTATGTTGAAAAGTTCCTGGGGCTTCTGTAGCCAGACGCTTTAATAATGGGCGATTAGGGTTAGCTAATTCCGCCAAGCGGATGGGAGTAATTACATCAAATAGTGTCTCCAGATAAGGACTTAAACCCAAAGCCACCACACTCCAAGACAAGCCAGATACAGCAAATAAACCAGCTTCTTGGAAGATATACCAACCCGAACCAAAAACCCCACCAGTGAGGATTTTTAATAATAAGAATACACCACCTTGGGTGAGAGCAGTGACAACTCCTAATAATGCTAATTCTTCACGCGATCGCAATCTATGGGCTATATAACTACTTAACATCCCCCCCCAGCCCCAGCCAACAATACTAGAATATTTGTATCTGTGGTAATTGGTAGTATCAGCGACAATAACCCCACCACCGTTATGCCTACAGTTGGTCCATAAAAACTGCCTAATAATAAACCAATTGCACTCCAAGTAGTATAGGGCAAACTGATTGCCAATACTCCAGGAACACTCAGAGTCAGCAGGAGAACTAATAAGCGATCGCGTTGTCGTAAATAATTATGACTTTTTCTTTCCAACCATACAAAAACCTGAATTCCTCCAGTCACAACCATTGCTACAACTGTTAAACCCAGCCAATTCACCTGTCTGCCAATCATGCGATAATGTTGTAATATCTGAAATTTACCAATTGTAATTTGTTCTCCTTTGCTAACAATTACCTCTCCTTTTCTAATCTGTACCATCACAGACGGTATTTTATTAGCTACCAGTTGATCTTGTTGTTTAGTTTGGGCTTCATCTTGTTTAATATTTGGTTGTAATACCGCTAAAAATATATTTTTTGTTAATGATTCAGCTTCCATAGGTACAGATAATTCCACTTGTAAACTAACTGCATTATTCAAAATAGATTTGGGTAACCCCGCTGATATACCTTGAGCAAGAATTCGTTCGGCAATTTTACGAATTCCAGCTTGTGTTTTTAACCAATCATTATCAGTTAAGTCTAAAATAACAGATTCTGTATAAATTTTTTGGATCTGTTCATTTTTTAGTTGTGATACTTTATCTAGGGCTTGATTATATCCTTGCCTAACTTGCGCTATTTGGGTAATTAGTGCTGAGAAATCAGATTTTAAAGCAGTAAATTGATAAGCATCCAGTTCTGACAACGCTTGAATAAACGACGCTTCGTCACTATGATTTCCATAACTAGACAACGATACCACCGGAACACTTGATGAATTAAACGACTTTTTGCCATTTATTGAATTTTGCGGTACTAACAAAAATTTGGAATTTTGTTTTCTATTATTTTCTAAAATCACTTTCAGTTTTTGCCATTCTGATTCAGGAAAATTCCTCAAATAACGTTGAGTAGGAATTGATAAAACTGAAGTATTAGAAAACGGAAAAATACCAACTATTCCTCGCAGTTGATTACCTGCATCTAAAATTTCTTCTAAATGGTCATTAATTTTATCATTGATCTGGTTATCAAGCATCAAAACTGGCACAGACCTATCTATAGCATCTTTGCGTTTCTGTTCTGTCTCTTCTCGATTTTCAATATTATCCGTGTAGGGAGCAATAAATGTTTGCCAGGCAATATTATCAACTTTCATTCTTGGTTGGTTATATAAATCATGACCCACCACACTTGTCAATGATAATACTGCGAACACCAAAATTATTGAGGAGCGTTTCTGGTGTACCCATCTGAAAATAACTTTATCAACACCACCAGTTTTTCTCACCAATTTAGTAGTTGATGTTTGTGTTTGTCCCCGTTTACCTTGTTTTCCTTGATGGCTATTTGCTGATAAATATAGAAGTAGATTTTTGAAAAAATTTCTATGCAGCTTATGTTGATGCTTTCCTTTACGGAATAGCACTTTATACTGTCGCTGCCATTGCTTTAATTGCTGACTCAAGGACTGCAAAAATTGCTGCGTTTTCATCTTTCCTGCCGCGAAATACCCCAAGTATGGCTGATGCCTCCGGCACACTACCCAAGCTGTGTAATAACTTAATAAGAGGTAGAGGTTCGTATTTGACTCCCTTCAGGGTTAAATACAACAGTCTCCAAATTTACTGCCCAATTAATTCAGTGTTTCGCAAAAATTATTTCAACGTCTACGAATAATATGAGGAGCAGCAAAGATAGTATATCCTGTATCTACACATTCGCCAAAATGATCACTAAAATCATATACCCCAGCCCATACCGCCATCATTATATCGGCTAATTTTAACATCTGGTTAAAACTGTGAAGTCCCCATGCAGGAGAATTGGTGACAGAGGGGGAAATTTGCCAACTTACAGGTATACCAACCGTACTGTTATATGCACCTGATAATCCTCCAGCAATTGCACCTGTAATATCGTAATTGGCAAAATCGTGATTTTGATTAGCTCTTAATGTGGTGAGAGAAAAGTCTTCTAAGGTACTTAGAAAGCAGTAAAAAGCTAAACCAATATTACTAGTTAATTGTTCTGTACTGTTTAATTCCCTGGTTGCTGTTTCTAGTCCTGCACCCTTTTTTAATAAATCATTGACTTTTATTAATTGTTGTGGTAAGAAAGTTGATGTTTTATCTAAAAAACTCACTGTTTCCGAAATTAATGTGCGGGGATTAAGTTTTTCATTCAGGGATTGAGCGATCGCATATCCTATGATTAAACTAGCATCTCTGACAATCGGCTCATCTTGCCACTTGCATATTTTTTGCACTGCTAAAATATTTTCTCGCATTTTTACAGGATTTTCGTGAAAAAACACCACCACCGGCAATATAGCGAGAATCATTTGTCCCCAAGAATTAATATTTTTTTCTAATTTAATATCTGCCGCTTCTTGACGCTTTAACCAGTCCTCTACATCCAACTTACCCAAACTGATTAAACTTTCCGTCCCCAAAACCGCAATCCTACCCAAATTAAAACCATTCGGGTTAGATAAACTCTCTCCTAAAAATGCCCCCAGAAAAGCACCCTTAACCCGACTTACAAGAGAATAACGCATAATTTTTGACTGGTAATTGGTAATTGGTAATTGGTAATTGGTAATTGGTAATTGAAATAACTCTCTCTTCCCTCTTCCCTCTTCCCTCTTCCCTCTTCCCTCTTCTCTGTCACCTGTCACCTGTCACCTGTCACCTGTCACCTGTCACCTGTCACCTGTCACCTGTCACCTGTCACCTGTCACCTGTCACCTGTCACCTGTCACCTGTCACCTGTCACCTGTCACCTGTCACCTGTCACCTGTCACCTGTCACCTGTCACCTGTCACCTGTCACCTGTCACCTGTCACCTGTCACCTGTCACCTGTCACCTGTCACCTGTCACCTGTCACCTGTCACCTATTACTGATTTAAATAATACACCAGTGCTTCCAGACCTAACAAATAACTTTGAGCGCCAAAGCCACTGATTTGGCCAATTACCACTGGTGCGATATAAGAATGATGACGGAAATCTTCCCGACGATAAATATTACTCAGATGTACTTCAACAGTAGGTAAATTAACAGCAGCGATCGCATCCCGCAAAGCCACACTAGTATGAGTGTAAGCCCCAGCGTTAATCACAATCCCCTGATGCTTTCCTAATGCTCCGTGAATAGCATCTACTAAAACCCCTTCATGATTTGACTGCATGAACAAAATATCTGCTTGCAGTTCCATTGCTTTGGACTCTAACAAGCGATTAATTTCTGCCAAAGTCAACGAACCATAAATTCCCGGTTCTCTAAGTCCCAGCAAATTTAGGTTTGGTCCATGCAGCACAAGAATACTTAAAGCTGGCAAATTCAACTCCCACACCTTAAAAACTTTAGCGACGGCGCATAGAACGTTCATGTACAGGAATCGGAATCAGTTCCGGTTCCGGTTCAGCCTCTGGACCTAGCAGACTATCAATTAACTTCCGCGCTAATTCTTTCAGCTTTTCCAGCACCTTTTCTATATAATCCATTAAACTGACCGCTCCTGAGATAGTACCTCAATTTTATTTAACCGGGTCGCAGAAACTGGCGTATTATCGCACTTCTAGCCTTGGCAGGGTTGACACATTTCCACAAGTATGGTGTTTCCTACTATGAAATTTTAATTTTGTGTTTTCCCTTACTTATTACATTATCACATTCATAATTACTAATGGGTAATTAGTGATTTGAATTTAGGAGTCAGAAGTCACGATTTCAGGAGTATCGCTAAGGCCACGCTGCGCTATCAGGAGGTAGGGGCGCAGGGACTGCGCCCATTCAGGAGTTCAGAAGTAAGAAATCTCTCCCCCACTCCCCCACTCCCTCCACTCCCCCCACTCCCCCACTCCCCCCACTCCCCCACTCCCTACCCCTACCCTAACTCGCCGCGTCTGTCTTTTTCGCTCTAGTCTTTGTTGACTTAGTAGTAGTAGATTTAGTGGTTTTCCGTGTAGATTTTGTAGATGCTTTAGCTGAAAGTAATTCAATAGCTGTAGACAAAGTTATATTTTCCACTGATTCACCTTCGGGAATACTGGCATTAGTTTTCCCGTGTTTAATGTAAGGACCATAAGGACCATCATAGATATTAACTGGTGAATCATCTTCTGGATGCGTACCCAACTCCCGTAAAGCTTCCTTGGACTTACTCTTAGCAGCAGCCCGACCCTTTTTCGGCTCTGCCAATAATTCCAAAGCACGATTCAAAGAAATTGTCAAGACATTATCAGTAGATTTGAGAGAACGATAATCTTTTCCCTCCTTTCCTTGGTCATGGACAACATAGGGTCCAAATCTTCCTAAACTAGTTTGGACTTTGCCACCAGTTTCTGGGTGAGTCCCCAAAGCGCGGGGAAGAGATAATAAACCAACAGCTATATCCAAAGTGAGTGTTTCTGGTGTCACACCCTTGGGGAAAGAAGCTTGTTTGGGTTTAGGATTTTCCTCAGTCTTATCGCCTAGCTGTACATAAGGTCCATAAGTACCAATCTTGATATAAATAGGTTCTCCGGTTTCTGGGTGACGACCAACTTGGTCAGGTCCGACAATTTTTTGTTTGAGGAGAATTTCCACCTGTTTAGGGTCAAGGTCAGCCGGAGTCAGGTTCTTAGGAATAGAAGCGGTAATTACTTCCTCACCATTGGTAACTTCAATGTAAGGTCCATATTTACCAATACGGACTTTAGCATCTAAATTTTCTAGTTCTACAGTTCTAGCCTTGCTGGCATCAATTTCTGTTTCCCTTTCCCTTACCAAAGTTTCTAAACCTTGTTCACCAAGATAGAATTTCTTTAAGTAGGGTAGCCATTGAGCTTCACCCGTGGAAATTTCATCCAAGGTTTGCTCCATTTTAGAAGTAAAACTAGGGTCAACAATATCTGGAAAATGTTTTTCCAGTAAATCAGTCACAGCAAAAGCCGTGAAAGTAGGAATTAGAGCATTATTCAGCAACTGAGCATAATCTTTATCAATGATTGTGCCAATAATGCTGGCGTAGGTACTAGGACGACCAATGCCTTCACTTTCCAAGGTTTTCACCAAAGTTGCTTCAGTATAACGGGCAGGAGGTTGGGTTTCATGTCCTACCGCGTCCAATTCTTTACATTGAGGATGATCACCAACTTTCAGAGCAGGTAAAATTACTTCTTGGTCTTCTAAAGCGGCTTCAGGATCATCCGAACCTTCCACATAAGCGCGGAGGTAGCCGGGAAAATCTATCCGCTTACCAGAGGAACGAAAACCAGCATCTTCCACTTGGATTTGCACAGTAACTTGAGTCTGGCGAGAGTCAGCCATTTGTGAGGCGACTGTACGCTTCCAAATCAAATCATAAAGAGCAAATTCTCGTCCAGCTAACCCTGTGTCTTGTGGTATGCGAAAACTACTACCAGCGGGACGAATGGCTTCATGAGCTTCTTGTGCGCCTTTAGATTTGGTCGTGTATTGTCTAGGTTGGGGACTAAGGTATTGTTTTCCATATTTTTGCTCCACACAAGCACGGGCAGCGGTAATCGCTTGGTCGGATAAATGTACCGAATCTGTCCGCATATAGGTAATATACCCCTGCTCATACAAATTTTGAGCCACTCGCATCGTATCCCGTGCCGATAAGCGCAACTTGCGGTTAGATTCTTGTTGCAGTGTGGAAGTAGTGAACGGTGGCGCTGGTTTGCGGGTGACAGGACGTTCTTCCATATCCGTCACTGTCCAGATTTTCCCTTCTAGACGGGTTTTTAGAGTTTCCGCTTGCTCTTCATTAAGTAAAATTACATTGCGACCTGTGGTAATTCTGCCCGTTGTTGAGTCAAAATCGCTGCCTGTGGCAACTTTCGTGCCGCCTAGAGTCACCAGGACTGCGCTAAATGGACTTTTTTCTTGTTCTAAACTGGCTTTTAAATCCCAGTATGTGCCTTCATGGAAAGCCCGACGCTGGCGTTCTTTAATTACTAATAGACGTACTGCTACAGATTGCACTCGTCCAGCGGATAACCCCCAGGCAATTTTTTTCCACAGTAGCGGTGATAGGGTATATCCTACTAACCGATCTAAAATTCTTCGGGTTTCTTGGGCGCGAACTACCTGCTCATCAATATTACGGCAGTCTTTCAAAGCTTTTTGAATGGCTTCCTTGGTAATTTCATGAAATACCATGCGCTTTGTTGGGACTTTTGGCTTGAGTAATTGGTATAAATGCCAACTAATGCTTTCACCTTCCCGGTCTTCGTCTGTTGCTAAAATTAGTTCAGTTACACCTTTGAGGGCTTCTTTAAGCTGAGTGACAATTTTCTTTTTGTCTTTGGGAACGACATAAATCGGTTCAAAGTCGGCTTCTACATTGACCCCAAGCTGCGCCCATTTTTCCCCTTTCACGGCTGCGGGAATTTCACTAGCCGACTGGGGAAGGTCACGAACATGACCCATTGAAGCTTCTACCACATAGTCTTTTGGTAGGTAGTTGCGAATGGTACGAGCTTTTGTGGGAGATTCGACAATAACGAGAGTTGACATGGAAATTAAAAAAAATAATAGCTATGCAGCTAAATAGTTAAGTTGGGTTAATTTTTGCGAAATGTCAAGATGAAATACCACGCCTAAGCAGTGATTGTATCCTTACACAAACTACCCAACAGGGGGGAATTTTATCAACTTCAGTTGCGGTGAATTAGACATGAGAATGCTGGAAGCAAGCTTTGAGAGTCAATTTGTTATTTATTTCCATCTTTAACTTATCTAGTACATATTTGACGACTATACTTTGTAAAATATCCCTGGAATTTAATGGTACAAGACTCACAGTGGTTAAGGATTGGGGAAATAAATAATTTTAAATTAGCTTAATTTTCCTCATTTGCCATTTTTTATAGGGCTTGTCTCAAAATTAACTTATACATGAAGAAGTGCTAAAATTATATAAATTACACCTGTAAACTTGATTATGAGCGTCTTAATACCTGATGATATTATTTGAGCCATCGCCTAACTTCTTGAATTGCCAATATAAGCCCCAATTTGTTTAAGCCCCTGTAAAACTTGAATACGTTCTGCTGTATTTTCAAGTAACCGATAAGTATGCGATCGCGTATATTGAGGGACATCTTGGCGGCGATTGCATTTCAAAAACAATACTTCTCTGCCATTTGTCACCATTCCATAGCAACTTGACTGCAAATTAGGAGCGCTCAACAAATAAGTAAGTGCTTGGGGAATTCCTGCGGTAACGTCCAGCCTTGCAGGTTTTGATTCGATTACCAAAATCCAAAAACTATCTTGGATTACCAAAATATCAATTCTGCCTTGAACCGCCATAGTATTAGCTTCATCAGCAACTTCGATACTGGTACTTACTTCTGCTTTTACCAAAAAAGGAGATTGATAGAAACCAGCCAAATCTAGCAATGGCGACACCACGACAAGCTTAACAATTTCTTCAAGGGGCGCTTCTTCTTGACTGAGATAGGTATAGTTGCGAGTGAGGCGATCTAGTCCTTGTAGTTCCGCTTCGGTTAGTGTCGGCGCATTATTTAACCATTCATCAAAAAAGCGATCGCTAGTGTCGAGTCTCAAGCCAAAGGTTTGACGGAGATTGCTAAGTGTAAGGCTACTAGCATTTGTAATCACAGTTAAATCCTTGTAGTAATTACATGAATTTTGGAAGTTTAGGAATTTGATCTGGGTTCTAATACCTAATATACGATATATATGGGGAAAAGAGCGATTCCTAGGTCGCGCTTCGCTATCGCTGCCCTCGCCGCAGGTATCGCCTAGAAATCACGACTCACAGGAATAGCAATCGCCTTATGAGGAAACTATTTGAGAACTACTTAACTTTGAATTTTTTGAGCTATAGTATTGTCATACAGAGTTATGACAAGCAAAAATATGAGAGTTAATGCAAGGCTCGATAGCGATCGCGCTAGTAAGTTTAATTACATTCGCCAGCGGACAAATCAAGGTGTGTCTGACATTATGAAAGTGGCGATCGATCTTTATTATGAAAAATTACATCAAGAATCCCCTGTAAAACCTTTGCAACTTCTTAGAGAATCAGGGCTGATTGGTTGTGCTGAAGGGGACTCTGATTTGTCGGTTAATTACAAGCAATATCTCACTGAAAGTCTTAACGAAAAATATGGTAATCGTTGATTCTGGCTTTTGGATAGCACTAATCAATCGCCGTGATGATTATCATGTTCTCGCTCAAGAAGTTCTAGATACGATTAATGAGCCTCTGATTACAACATGGTGCGTGATTACGGAAGCTTGTCATATTCTCTTGAAACGTACAGGCACAAATGCTCAACAGACGTTTATTCATAGCTTAGAAATTGGTGCTTTTGAGGTTTTTGATCTCAAGGTTCAAGATGGGAAAAGAATCAGTGAATTGATGAATCAATATAGTTCTCTGCCAATGGATTTAGCGGACGCTTCATTGATTATTCTTGCCGAACATTTGGGGCATGGGCGGATTCTATCTGTTGATTTTCGGGACTTTAATACTTACCGCTGGAAAAATCATCATCCTTTTGAGAATTTGATGTCTATTAACTAAAAATCACGACTCACAGTAATAGCGATCGCAATACCGCAAAGCCTTTAGAAGATAGATAATTGAGGCGATCGCTCAAACAAATCAGTTTATCTAGTAGTTCGTCAAATTTATTTTGACGGGTAATAATAGGAAAAACTTCTGTTTTCCCTCCCCTACTCCCCCTACCCCTCTTCTCCCCCTACTTGCCTTTACCCGTCATTTTTGGATTGACAGACTACTAGCTTATGGGGCATATTTTTGTAAGAATTCGCTTGGAGTGAAACATTCAAATTCTTCAGTTTGCTCGACAAGTGCGCGAATTAGTTTGTAATTTCTGGATACAAAACATTTTGCTTTTCCTTGCTTGGCAGTCAGGTAAACACCTGCATCTTCACGGGGAATTATGCCAGCATCAGCTATCGCTTGAATATCTTGGTCTTCTACAAATATGAAATCTACTTTCAATTGCTGCCAAAGTCTTGTTAACAGACCACTTGACCAGTCTTTGTTTTGCAAGCGTTTACCAACTCGTAAGATTTGATCGATAAGTTCTTGAGAGAAGATAACTCTAGTTTGCTCATCGCTGTTTAAATCAAGCGCTCCCAGAATGTAGATATTTGTGTCAAGAAATACCGATTTGGGTAAACTAGAACTTGATTTCACCGTCATTTAGCCTCTGCGCTCTCTCTGTGGATATTTCTTGTTTTACATCCTGAATGAGTTCCATAATTTTGTCAGTTGAGTCATATCCAGATTTGGTAAAAAGTTGCCGCGACATAGTTGCAAATCCATCGTTTGATAGCTGTTCTCGGCGATCGCTAATTCCTATCAAATGTTGAAACATTTCTAAACTTAACAGCACTGCTTTTTGTTGCCCTTCTTGAACTAAGGCGATCGCTTCTCGCTTAGAGTTCGCTTGTTGGATTAGCCCAGAAAGCTCTTGGTTCTCATGTACATTTGCTTCTAGCATATAGTTTGCTGTTTTGAAGTCAGTTATAATTCTATTCTATGTTATGCGATCACCCGAACTCACGACTCACAGGAATAGCGATTACTAGGTCGCGGTTCGCTGTCGCATTCCCTATAGGGCGATCTCGAAGTGCTGCTGCAAGCAGTTCGCCTTTTATTATGGAGAAGTTAATGTTATATTTTTCATAATTATAAGGTCGTGTATTTTGTAGGAATAACTAGTATGTCTGCCTTATCTAAACAAATTTTACAAACGGTAGAGGTATTACCGACGGAAGATCAGTATCAGGTGTTAACTTTTGTAGAGTCTCTTTGGAAAAAACGTCAGGACGCAATCACTACGTCTCTAGAAACAAATTCCCTCTCGTTTTTTGAGGTAGCTCAAGATTCGATTGGGGCAGGGGAGGGACCAGGCGATCTTTCAACAAATCCTGATTATATGCAGGGCTATGGCCAGTGATGCACTATCAGGTAATTGTTGACACAGGGATTTTACTGGCTTTAATTGACCGCAATGATGTCCACCATACTTGGGTAACAGAACAATTAAAGGAAATTGCTCCCCCATTACTAACTTGTGAAGCGGTGATTTCAGAAAGTTGGTTTTTGTTACAACGAGTAAAGAGGGAGCGAGAAATTTTGCTGCAATTGTTAGCTCAGAAACAGATCATTATTCAGTTTGATTTGGATGCGGAGTTGGTGACAGTAATGACATTATTAAGTCGCTATCAATCAGTACCAGTTTCTTTAGCAGATGCGGAATTAGTCCGAATGTCGGAGCTATACCCTAGTAGTCTGATTTTTACGCTTGATAGCGATTTTCTCGTTTACAGAAAGAACCGCGATCGCCCAATTCCTTTGCTTATGCCTCTATTAGATACTTAAATATGATTCCAGATATTGTAAAGTGCATTACTTAACGCGCCTTTTTGCTTGTAATTATGATTAGTTTGTAATTATTATTTATTATGCGCTACGCTAATACATTCTACTGTTACTATTTTAAAAAAAATTTAGGGCGATCGCTCAACTGTGCCGTTCGGATCATAATATTGCTACTCGACAGAAGTTAAATATATTGCTACAATGCAATATATGAAGGCCACTCTAATCGCCAAAGCAAAAGAAGTTAATGACGACGGATCAATCGTCGAGGTTGTTATATGGGAACTACCAGAACCAACACCACCAAGTACACATAAATACAAATAGTGCGATTCGTTGTGAGTGAATCACGGTATCCAGTCCGTAAATAACCTCACCAATCCAATCTAGTAATAGAGAAGGTTGAACTCTCGGTCTGATATGGGTGAAAGTCCCATCTACCAGACTCAGGTATGACTCCCTATCTGCCCACACTGACCAGACTCGGTATCTGGAGGGTGAAGCTGGGAACAGGGCGCAATCAGACATCTGTTGTGGGGTGACACTGGCGCTAACGGGGAGTTCCTATGGTGAAACAGAGCCTAGAAAAACGACCTACTTTAGAGCAGGACACAACAACTAAACCTGACTCCACTGGAGATTAAATTCCCGCCGCATCTTATTTGAATAACGGCAAGAGTCCAGGGAATCCAGCGGTTGAAGTGGCTACACCTAACGGAACGAACAATCAACCGAGGGAACGAATAAAAACGGATTGAGGGTCTAAGGGCGGTCGAACCCTAAGTAGGCTGGACGAGCAGCAGAACTCCTTCAATTCGGGTAGGATGCGAAGTAATTTTCGCAAGGTGTTCAGAATACACAAATTGGAGCAGAGCATGATTAGACACAGAGATAACTCTAGTGAATCCTGGAAGACGTTACCTTGGAAGAAATTTCGCCGTAACCTATTCCGCCTACAAAAACGAGTGTACAAAGCGGTTCAAGTTGGCGACAAGCGCAAAGCTAAGTCCCTACAAAAACTGATTCTGAAATCAACCGCAGCAAGATTACTGGCTATTCGTCAAGTAACACAGCTAAATGCTGGGAAAAAAACAGCGGGAGTTGACGGTAAGACCGCGCTCACATTCGAGCAAAGGTTTCAACTGAGTGAAAAACTCAGAACCGAATGCAACGACTGGAAACACCAGGGATTGCGTGAAATACCCATCCCAAAAAAGGACGGAAAAACCCGGATTCTCAAAGTCCCCACTATTGCAGATAGGGCTTATCAATGCCTTGTCAAATACGCATTAGAACCAGCACACGAAGCAACCTTCCACGCTCACAGCTATGGATTTAGAACGGGGCGTTCAGCGCATGACGCACAAAAAACCCTGTTCAACAATCTACGCTCCATCGCCAATGGAATAGACAAACGAGTTATAGAACTCGATATCGAAAAATGCTTCGATAGGATAAACCACACCGCCATCATGGATAGACTCATCGCTCCCAAGAGTATAAGACAGGGAATATTCCGATGTCTCAAAGCCGGAGTTAATCCAGAGTTTCCCGAACAAGGAACACCTCAAGGTGGTGTAGTAAGTCCATTATTAGCTAACATCGCCTTAAATGGGATTGAAAGTATTCATAGATATCATAGGACATCTAATCAAAGAATCACTGACAAAACCCCCAGGAAAGATATTACCGAACCAACAATCCGTTATGCGGATGACATGGTAATAATACTCAGACCTCAAGACGATGCCACAGAAATACTCGACAAAATCAGTCAGTTCTTAGCAGAGCGGGGAATGAAAGTCAGTGAGAAAAAGACAAAGCTAACCGCCGCGACGGATGGTTTTGATTTCCTCGGCTGGAACTTCAAAGTCCAGAAAAACGGAAAATTTAGATGTGTCCCTTCAGTGGACAACTTTAAAGCTTTTCGCAAGAAAGTAAAATTCATCGTCAACAACTCGAACTATGGTGCTACCACAAAGGCTGAGAAATTAGCTCCGGTAGTTAGAGGCTGGAGGAATTACCACCGCTTCTGCAAGATGGATGGGTCGAAGTTTTCCTTATGGCACATCAATCACAGAGCATTCAAGGTATTCAACAAGGAAACTAAACAGAATCGCCATACTAGCCAAGAGCTAATAAAAAAGGCATTCCCAGCAGTTCCTTACTCCGAAAACAAACATATCAGCGTTAAAGGTGAGAAATCACCCTACGACGGAGATTTGAGTTATTGGAGCGAACGTAACAGCAAGCTCTATGACAGTCATACCTCTAAAGCCATCAAACGGCAAGACCATAAATGTGGTCATTGTGGATTAAAAATGCTTAGTGACGAAAAGGTACATCTACACCATGTAGATGGAAGTCATACGAACTGGAAAACTAATAATCTTCTAGCCATTCATGAAAGCTGCCACGATTACATACACATGAGCAAAAGCGAAAGCTAAGAACGTCGGAAGCTGGGTGCGGTGAAAGTCGCACGCCCAGATTTAACAGAGAGGGGCGGGAAATAATATTCCCCCTCGACTCTAACCAGATTATTTTACGGGCAGAATGGAAAATGTAGAATTAGATATGACAACGAACGCGGAAAAGGAGATCATAAACATATAAACTCACACGAAATAGATTACAACTTCACAAGCATTGATAAATTGCTTGACGATTTTGAAAAAGACATTGAAACCTGGAGTGAATCATGAAAGCAATTATTGAAGTAGCCAAGGGTGGTTCTGCAATCCGAGCCGCTCGTCAACAAATTAAAGACTCCGAAATTGGAAAGCCAGTAAATTTTAGACTTTCATTTGAATCTGCAAAATCACTTTTTAGCGAGCTAACGCCTGCTCGACTTGATTTGCTTGATACTTTAAGCAAAATAGAGCCATGCAGTATTTACGCGCTGGCAAAAACAGCCGAAAGAAACTATTCAAACGTACACACAGACGTAAATCGCCTGGAAGAACTGGGATTAATTGAACGGACAGAAGAAGACAAAATATCTGTACCATTTGAATCCGTTGAAATATTCATGCCACTAACGAAAGCAGTGTGAGAATTTGAAAAACGGCGAAGGATGAATTTAGCGAAAATGCTAGAGTGATGATATTGATGGGGCTAAGTTGACCTATGACCATTGCAACCGAAAGACCAATACAACAGCAGTTACTAAGTTTTGGCGATTTTATCGTCCGTTATGGTGACAGTAACCGCTACGAATTGATTGATGGAGAGGTGTTTGATTTGGAACCAACAGGCTACCATGAAGAAGTTTCAGCTTTTACCACCACAAAAATCTGCACCCAAATTGATGCCATAGGTTTAAATTGGTTTGTCCTTCAGCGAGGATTGTTACGTCCTTCTAACTTGGGTATGACAGCATTTAGACCTGATGTTATGGTTGTTGACCGCAATGAACTTACAAAAGAACTACTTTGGCATGACCAATCAATCATCACGCTGGGCAGTTCGATTAAATTTGTGATGGAAGTAGTTAGTAGCAACTGGCAAAACGATTATGCGCGTAAAGTCGAAGACTACGCAATTTTAGGTATTCCTGAATATTGGATTGCGGATTATGCGGGTCTAGGTGGGACTCGACATATTGGGAAACCGAAACAACCTACCCTTTCCATTTGTACGTTAGTCCAAGGAGAGTATGAAATTCAGCAGATTCGAGGCAATCAACCCATTACTTCGCCGACATTCCCAAATTTAAAACTGACAGCCGAACAAGTTTTAAAGGCTGGCAGATAAAGTGCTTTAAGCCATGTTCACTCTCTACATTATTAACTCTTTCCCGAAAATCGCCCCACTCTGAACAGTTCAGTTATGTACTCGACTGTTTATTTTGAGTTATTGCGGTACATTTGCGGATAGCTAAAATCAAATATATAAATTTTCAACTGTTAAAGATAGAAAGATCAATGCAATTTTAGTCAAGAAGTACAGATAGAATAAACTTGTGTTAGCCCTAATGTTTAATCGCTAAAACCTATATATCTCATGGATTTTGCTAATTTTGCATCCCAGTTAAATGCTGGAACGATTTTACCAGAGGGAATCGTCATGATTACCCTCTTGGGGGTTTTGATTGTTGATTTGATTTTGGGACGGACATCTGCGCGTTGGATTGCATATCTAGCGATCGCTGGTTTAACAGCCGCGATTATTGCTCTATACTTCCAATGGGACACGACTAACCCCATTGCCTTTACTGGTAGTTTTAACGGCGATGATCTGAGTATTGTCTTTCGGGGGATTATCGCCCTGTCAGCAATGTCAACAATATTAATGTCAATTCGTTATGTTGAACAAAGTGGTACGCCTTTAGCCGAATTTATTGCCATTTTGATGACTGCGACTTTGGGAGGAATGTTTTTATCCGGCGCTAATGAGTTGGTGATGATTTTTATCTCCTTAGAAGCCCTGAGTATTTCCTCTTATTTGTTGACAGGTTATACAAAACGTGACCCCCGTTCCAATGAAGCAGCGTTGAAATACCTGTTAATTGGTGCTTCCAGTACAGCGGTATTTTTGTATGGTGTCTCGCTGTTGTATGGGTTATCCGGTGGACAAACGGAACTAAGTGCGATCGCTCAAGGTATCGCTACAGCAAATGTTGGTCAATCACTAGGTTTAGTAATTGCTCTGGTTTTCGTAATTGCGGGTATTGGTTTCAAAATCTCCGCTGCACCCTTCCACCAATGGACACCGGATGTTTATGAAGGCGCACCAACTCCAGTTATCGCCTTCTTATCCGTTGGTTCTAAAGCCGCAGGATTTGCCCTGGCTATCCGTCTCTTAACTACCGTTTTCCCTATCGTGGCAGACGAATGGAGATTTGTTTTCACTGCCCTTGCGGTGCTAAGTATGGTATTGGGTAACGTTGTCGCCCTAGCCCAAACTAGCATGAAACGGATGTTAGCTTACTCATCTATTGCCCAAGCTGGATTTGTGATGATTGGCTTAATTGCGGGAACTGATGCCGGCTATTCCAGTATGATTTTCTATCTACTGGTATACCTGTTTATGAACCTGTGCGGCTTTACCTGTGTGGTATTGTTCTCTCTGAGAACAGGAACAGATCAAATTTCTGAATACTCTGGTTTGTATCAAAAAGATCCACTTTTAACACTGGGTTTGAGTATCTCTCTCTTATCGTTGGGTGGTATTCCCCCACTAGCCGGATTTTTCGGGAAGATTTACTTATTTTGGGCAGGTTGGCAAGCTGGTCTTTATTGGTTAGTTTTACTCGGTTTAGTTACCAGTGTGGTTTCCATCTATTACTACATTCGCGTAGTTAAGATGATGGTAGTCAAAGAACCCCAAGAAATGTCCGACGTGGTGAAGAATTATCCCCAAGTGCGTTGGGATTTACCAGGGCTGAGACCTTTACAAGTGGGTTTGATAGTAACTTTAATAGCTACTACCATTTCTGGAATCTTATCCAATCCCTTGTTTACTTTAGCTAACAATTCTGTTACTAACACTCCCATGTTGCAAGCAGCAAAAGTTGCCAGTACACAAGTTAGTGCTATTACAAACAAGGAGTCACAGGACTTTTAACTTATTCCTAAATAAGTGGTAATGGGTAATTGGTAATGAAGCTAGTCTTCAATATTCAATTACCCATTTTTGTTGTTAAACAGCAACAATACCAAACTTATGTGAGGCTTCACAGAATTATGAAATTCATTGGACATCTCCAGAAATTCAATATGCGTATCCTAGAACCCTTGTAGAGACGTTCCTCATGTAGGGATTCTCGGCTCTACATTCTTTTCTGGAGATGTCTATTAATTCTGGTGTCTTTAGCTGCGTTTATCTGCGTACATCTGCGGTTAATAATTTTTGAAATCTTATTCTATGTAGTTTCATTTTAATCTGGTATTACCAAACAGAAAATTACTTAATTTTCTGTTTAATGAAAGTCACAACTTGATTAAGCTGTTTCTTCAAGTTATCAATTTCTCCTTGCATCTTGATAATTTTATCATTTAGTAATTTGATCTCAGCAGATGAATCTACGGCATTTGCAGCAACCGGGACAGGTTGTTTATTTGCAGGATTCACTGGGGGTATATTTAAGTCTGGACGTTCCTTTTTCGACTTCAGCATTGCTGACTTGATAGCACCAATGAGTTGCTTTTGATCAAAAGGTTTGCCTAAAAATTCAAAATATTCAAATGGCTCTACAAATTTTTCCGTTACCTCTTCCTTCCGTCCCGACATGATTACCAAAGGAATTTTCCGCAATTCTGGTTGAGCCTGGATTTTCTGGAAAACCTCCCAACCACTCATTTTTGGCAACAAAAAATCTAGCATGATCAAGCTGACTTTTTCCTTGAGGATGAGGTTGTATCCTTCTAACCCATCCTTGGCTTCTATCACCTCAAAATTACCTGGTGGTAACATTTCTCGTACTTTTACCCTGACAACGGTAGTGTCGTCAATAACTAAAATTTTGTTACTTGCCACAACTGATTACTCTACTAAAAATTTTATGTTTAGATGGCTGGCTGCCGAGTGCTTTTAAGAATTCTCTCACTATATCCAAAATTTATGTAGATTGGGGGAGAGTATTTTCTGACATAAATTTCCAAAATCACAGGAGTTGTAGGAAACTTCCACTGATATTCTGATCAATTTGTATCTATAGTTGTGTAGACTACACACAACTAATATCCTGTGTAGTGAAAGATTTATGAATCTAACTTCTCAGTTTGGGGTATACCTGAAATTACAGTACCTCTATGTAAATAGTCATTACGCGCTCTTACTTTTTGCCTAATTAACAAATCGTTATATGAATTCTCCACAACAAGTTGATATCAAGTCAGAAATTATGACTATGCCTAGCTGGTTGCGTCGCCCCATTGGCAAAGCCAGTGAAATCTCTACTGTCCAACGTATCATTAAGCAGCGACAAATTCACACAATTTGTGAAGAAGGGCGTTGTCCGAATCGGGGTGAATGCTACGCCCAAAAAACGGCGACTTTTTTATTAATGGGTCCAACTTGTACCCGCGCTTGTGCTTTTTGTCAGGTAGATAAGGGTCATGCGCCAATGGGGTTGGATGAGGAAGAACCCCAAAAGGTGGCAGAATCAGTACGGCTTTTAGGGTTGCGGTATGTGGTATTAACTTCTGTCGCCCGTGATGACTTGGCTGATGGGGGGGCTGGTCATTTTGTGAGGACAATGGAGACTATTCGCCAGATGAATCCCGATACTCAAATTGAGGTGCTGACATCGGATTTTTGGGGTGGTGGGGGTGTGGCAGTCCAACGTCACAGTTTGGCGATGATTATTCAGGCTCAACCGGCTTGTTTTAACCATAATGTCGAAACAGTCCGTAGGTTGACTCCAACTGTGCGCCGAGGGGCAAAATATGACCGTTCGTTGGCTGTATTAGCGACGGTTAAGGAGTTGAATGATCAGATTTCTACGAAGTCAGGTGTGATGGTGGGACATGGGGAAACTATGGAGGAATTAATTGAGACAATGGCGGATTTGCGATCTGTAGAATGCGATCGCCTTACCATTGGTCAATATATGCGTCCTTCTTTAGACCATCTACCTGTTAAAAAATATTGGACTCCAGCGGAATTTACAGAACTGGGCAATATAGCCAAGGAAATGGGATTTAATCACGTCCGTTCCGGTCCCCTGGTTCGTAGTTCCTATCACGCTGGGGGGGAGTAGGGGGAGTAGGGGGAGTAGGGGGAGTAGGGGGAGTAGGGGGAGTAGGGGGAGTAGGGGAGAGGAATTTTACTGATGACAACGGACAACGGACAACGGACAACGGACAACTGACAACTAACCAACTTTACAAAAATATTTTTAAAGAATTTGCAAAATTGGCGCGTGAGTTTGCTATTTCTTAAAAAGTCACTAAATTAGGAGAACCGCTTATGACTGCTAAAGGCAAACCTGCTGCTAAACCTTCCTACGCTTTCCGTACTGGCTGGGCGTTGTTACTTTTGGCTATTAACTTTTTGGTAGCAGCTTACTACTTCCACATCATTGAATAGTTAGAACTAGATCGGTGCTGTTTAAATCGTGCCTTTAAATAAACCTTTGGGACGAATAAGCAGCACCACAATCATGATTAGTAGAGCTATACCTTGCTTGTACTGTGAACCTAGCCAGGGGGTGCTAACTTCTTGGGCAATACCAATAATAAAGGCGGCGGCGATCGCTCCATAAGGATTGCCAATTCCTCCCAAAATCACTGAAGCAAACAAAGGTAAAATTAAAAACCAACCCATATTTGGACGCACTGCTGTAATTAGCCCGTACATACTCCCACCTAAAGAAGTGAATGTCCCAGCAATTACCCAAGTCCACAAAATTACCCTATCAACATTAATACCAGATACTCTAGCTAAATCTAAATCATCAGCTACTGCCCGCATTGCCTTACCAATTTTCGTATTTTGTAGCAAGTAGTGTAGCGATAAAATCGCCAAAATAGCTAATCCCATTACCAATAATTGATTTTGCGGTACTTTTAAAGTCCCAAATTCTAAAGCCGGAATCACGGGCAAATTATAATTTTGGTTTTTACCTCCCCAGAGAAAAATAATCCCATTGCGGAGAAATAAAGCTAGACCGATAGAGATAATAATCAGTGTTGTCGAACTAGCACGGATAGACCGCATTTTTGACCATAGCAATTTTTCTGCTAGTAACATTCCTCCCACAGTTCCCACGGTAGCCACAATCATTGACAACCAAATATTTAGACCCATAGCATTGACCATGAGAGTCAAATAAGCTCCTAATGTGAGAAAATCACCGTGGGCAAAATTAGACAACCGCAAAATCCCATAGGTTAAGGTCAGTCCTACTGCTGCTAAGGCGATAATGCTACCAACAGCGATACCGTTGATAATTAATTGAGCAAATTGTGTAATATCCATAAATATGAAATTATGGTGAAATTATTGTGAATTTTTGAAGTTGTTATTGCTGTAAATGATTGTATCCAATCATCTTTAGGATCTCCGTCACATTCATAAATGCCGTTTATGGGTTATCTAAAAAAGCACTTGCAGGTTAATATACATAAATACTGGTTACATTTTTATTTGTGGCAGGGTGTTTTTTAGCGGTCTAGTTGACCATGCAGCAATTCTCAAGCTTACAGGATTATCCGGTAAACGTAACAGGTTCTTCAGACCTGAGATATAAGCGACACCAGCAGTTTGGCACGCTCACTGACGACGGTTTTAACCGCCTTCAGTTTTATGGGCGCACAAAATTACTCAAGGGACGTTTCACAGTTAACCCTCCATTCCTCCCATCATCAAACTGAGTACAGTTTTGGTGGGGGTCTCCTGGAGGTTTAGATGAATGGTAGTACAAGACTGGAGGTAAAGAGATGCTAGTTTTTGAATTTAAAGCTTACGGAAAATCAGTTAGACGGAAACTCCCGGTTGAGAACAATTGAACAGATGCGGTATCAGTTGTGGCTGGAAAGCAGCTTAAATCAGTTGCAAATTCGTCTTCAGGATTATCTGATTTCTGTGGCTACTACGACTGCATTAGGAATAGCCACAGAAGCAGAAATTTTGCAAATCGTTGTCAATGAACTTCATAAAGCATTAAGTGATAGTTTAATTGCGTCTGCTCAGTATATTGTAGGTATTGCTCTGTTTGAACCACAGCAAATAGTGGGTCGAATCGCTTATATTTCCTATTTACCATCATTAATTCCCAATTTCGAGCTAATACCCCAAGTTGAAAAAAAGCTGTCTTTGAGACTGCATAAATCTATCAATCTGCAAGATGTACAGGAAATGGAAACTCAAAAATACCAAAGTGCTTGGTATTTATTTGAGGATACTCAAGGAATCAAAGCGTGGTTAATCATCAGCACCAGCAATTTTTTACCCGACTGTAAATTACTGGAGGATACTTTTTACCCTCTGAAGTTACAATTAATCACAAAAACTGTGGAAAATTGTCGCACAGCTTTAACACAACTTTTACAAATAAAATCTTCGCAGAAGTATTATCAGGATTTAGCTAGTTTAAATAAAGAACTAAAGCGTACTAATCAACTTAAAAATCAGTTTTTGGCAAATACTAGTCATGAAATCCGCACTCCCCTAAGTTCAATTATTGGTTTTACCCATTTGCTATTAGCACAGGGTTATGAACCTGAGAAAGTCCGTCATCAAGAGTATTTACGGATTATTCAATCTAGTGGTAAGCATTTATTGGGATTAATTGATGATATTTTGGATCTCTCGAAAATTGAAGCCAACCAACTAGAAGTACAATGGGAAGTAGTTGATATTTATATTTTGTGTCGGAATGTTTTGGCTTTGGTAAAAGAGAAAGCTACTCATAAAAATCTAACACTGCATTTAGAAATTAAACCAGATATTAAAAATCTCATAGCTGATCCTTTGCGACTTAAACAAATGTTATTGAATTTACTTTTCAATGCTATCAAATTTACGATGAAAGGTAGTGTTGGCTTACAGGTTTCTAGTGAGGATGAATTTTTGCGGTTTACGGTTTGGGATACTGGTATAGGTATTTCTTTTGAAGATCAATCTCGACTATTTCAACCCTATAGTCAAGTGGTTAATCCCGCCGTCGATCGTAATGAAGGTACGGGTTTGGGGTTGGTAGTGACTCAAAAATTGGCAGAAATTCATGGTGGTTATTTAGAGTTAGAATCTGTGGTTGATCAAGGTTCTCGTTTTAGTATTTTACTTCCTCTTAAACCAACGGGAGAAGTTTTAGCAGCTATAGAAACAACAGCAGAATATGATTTAGAAGTGGTTAGTCATCCTTGTGATGATGATCTGACTCCATCGCCTGTAATTTTGCTGGTGGAAGATGATTTACCCAATGGGGAATTAATGGAAATTTATTTAAAAAGATTAGGATATCAGGTGAACTGGGTGAAGAATGGGGCAAAAATGTGGAATAGTATCGAAGAAGTAGAACCAGCAGTGATTTTGATGGATGTGAGTTTACCTGATGCTAATGGTTTAAATTTGGTGCAGCAATTACGGGAAAACCCCAAATATCAGCATATACCGATTATTGCTCAAACGGCTATGGCAATGAAGGGCGATCTCGAAAGTTGTCTTGCGGCTGGTGTCAATGAGTATATTTCTAAGCCGATAGATTTAAAACTTTTAGCCAGTCTGGTGGCTAAGTATTGTCCCTGCGTAAAAAAATCTACTAAGAGTCAAAAATAAAACCCTACGATTCTGGGCAAGCACGGGGGGATTGCCCCTACTGTCAACCCGAAAATGACGGGAGAAGGGAGGTAGGGGAGGTGGGGGGGTTGGAGAGGTGGGGGGGTTGGAGAGGTGGGGGGGGTTGGGGAGAACAGAAGTTTTTTTCGATCATTACCCGTCAAAATAAATTTGACGAACTACTAATACTAAGTAGGTGAACACAATACAACCAATCTGTGTAAGGAAAAGTAAAATTGCCTAAACTCTCTTCACTCTTGCCTCTTGCCTTGCCATAACGACGATTTTCAATGCTAACCTACTATGCTATAGGATTTTTACCGATTTAGAATGGTTGGTTTATTTACGTCGTGTTGTCCTAGTATTCTTCATTAAGCTGTAACTACGACTTTTTCTCCTTTTAGCATCCGCGAAGCTGCTTCTAAAAGTGCTTCTTCTAAATAGGGTTTAGTAAAGTAGCCACTAGCACCAAGTTGTAGTGCCATTTGTCTATGTTTATCTGCACCACGAGAGGTAAGCATGGCGATAGGTAAGTTGCCAAAAGAACCATCTTTCTGCATTCGAGACAGCAATTCTAATCCATCACAACGAGGCATTTCAATGTCACAGAAAACGATATCGCAATATAAACCGGAACGAAGTTTATCCCATGCCTCTTGCCCATCACGGGCTTGTTCTACCCGATAACCAGCTTTGCTAAAGGTAAGAGATAGAAGTTCTCGAACTGTGATGGAGTCATCAACGATTAATACTGTTGTTTCTACTTTGTCAGCGGAGATGGTGTTTACTGATGGTGAATTTGTTTGCTGCCAATTGCCACCGATATTTTTAGACATCTTGCCTTGGAAGATGTCGATGATTTCTAGTACGTCAGCAATGGGCATGATCATACCGTCACCAAGAACTGTAGCACCAGCTACGCCACTTGGTTTAGGTGCTGGTCCTTCAAATTGCTTAATTACAATTTCTTGTTCACTGAGGACTTGATCAACTTGTAAAGCGATCATTGTATTGCCTGAACGGATAACGATGACAGAAATCATGTCATCATTTTTTTTAGTCCCATAGATGTTGCCACGACTAAGTTGACGGTTAAAAACTAAGATATCTTTTAAAGGCTTGAAGGGTAGAATAATCTCTCTCCAGACGATAAATGATTCTCCGTCAGCATCTTGCTGAATGTTTTTGCTGGGAATATTTAGGGTATCTTCCACACCATCCATTGGAAAAGCGATTCTGGTGCGATCGCAGATGCAGAATAGGGCTTTACAAATACTTAGGGTTACGGGTAGACGAATGGTAAAGGTCGTTCCTTGACCTAGTGTAGAGTCAGTACCAACAGTACCGCGAATTTCGCTGATATCGTTGTGGACGACGTTCATGCCCACACCCCTACCTTTGATATCGTCTACTTCATCGGCGGTACTAAAGCTGGGGAGGAATAAAAGTTCGTAAGTGTCAATCCGAGACATGGTTTTTGCCTGTTCGGGGGTGAGGATACCTTTTTTAACGGCTTTGTTTTTAACTTTTTGATGATCAATACCTGCACCGTCATCACTGACAGAAATAATCGTTTGGTTTCCTTGTTGTAGGGCGCGAATATTAATGATACCTACGGGTGATTTACCTGCGGCTTCCCGAACTTTTGGGGTTTCAATGCCGTGAGAGATCGCATTATTGACCATATGAGTCAATGGATCTGTGAGACGATCCAAAATCATCTTGTCAACTAAGGTATCCACTCCTTCTGTGACTAATTCTACTTGTTTGCCATATCTAATGGCATTATCCCGCACCCCTCGCCGTAACCGATCAACAGCTTGGCTAAATGGAACCATTCGGGCTTTTGTCAATCCTTCTTGTAGTTGACTAGTTGCTTGGCGTAACTGTCTTGCTACCTGTTCTGTTTCTTCGGTAACAAAGTCAATATCACTGGCTGACTCCCGGACTCGCACGATGAACTCAATCATTTCTTGCGCCAGGATATGGAAGGGCGTAAACCGATCCATTTCAATTTCGCTAAACCCGCGATTATGGGAATTGCCTGATGGTGGTCGATCATGTTCTCGAGAACGGCGACTGGATAGGAGAGAGGCTTCTAAGAGCGATCGCTCGTAGTATTCCTGCATCCTCACTCCCACATCTGATAGATGCTGTACCTGAACCAAAAGACTATCTAGAGACTGTCGCAGACGCTCATGATCCTGCTCTAATGTATTACGATTTACCACCAACTCCCCGACTAAGTTACTCATATCATCCAGTTGCTTAACTGGAATTTTCATACTTTCTTCTCTTATCATTCGTCGAGTTGTCGGACGGGGGATGGGAATTTTGCTAGTAGAAGTTTTTCCTGATGGGGCAGACGAACCAGATATTGTTTTATCAGCCTGTTCTAATAAATCCTCTAATTCACTAAATTCATCTTCTAATCCCAAGGAAGAAAAAGTATTTTGAGAGTTTGTGACTACAGGTTGAACAATTACTGGTGTCTGTCCAATAATTATCTGTGCTTCTTTGTCTCCCACCTCATCCAACAATGCTTCTAATGCTGCTAAATCTTCCCCTGAGATAGATTCTGACTCCTGATTAGTAAAGTCTCCTAATGCTGTGGATAAAAGTGCTTCTATCGCCGTAAAATCATCTATTGAAGATGCTTCTACTATATCTTCTACAGGTTCATCCAATAATGCTTCTATTGCCGCAAAATCATCTATTGAAGATGATTGTAATGGATTTTCTAACTCTAATTCTGAGTAAGTTTCATCCACTACGGCACTATCTGTAGTTATTGCTGTTAGCAAAATTGAGTCTAATTCTAAGTCGAAATCTGCAAAATTAGAGGTAAAATCTAGATCAGTGCCGGCTTTAGAAGACGTTATTTCCTCTTTAAACAAAATCAAACCGTCATCATTGCCATCTTTAACAGGCTCAAAAATTTCTTGATCTGCTGTTACTTCTGGAGGTTGAGAAAAACTATTAATTTCTGGTAGAAATAATTCTCTAGATTGGGAAACATTGTTAGAGTTGACATCTATAAAATCACCAAATAAATTATCTATGGCTTGCGCCCCAGTATCGCTATCTGATGTGAAGAATAAATCAAAATATTCTTCTTGGGAAGTTGGATTAAACCCTTTTTTATCTAGATGATTATTTGTCGTTAATTGCTGATATTTTGTGCCAATTTCAACAGATGCACTAAATAAACTCTCCTCTAGTTCTTTAGCTATATCTTGACTAATTACAGAGGTGTTTTCTGAGTCACTTATGCCTAGATCATCCCAGAAGTTATCTGGATCATCTACTGAATTAGCAAGATTAGTTGTTATTTCTGGTGGACTGAATAAATCATCAATTTCATTGACTAGTGGTGGCTGGGGTTTTACCGCTGTAAATAAATTATCTAAAGATAAACTTTCTGGTGCCGATGGTTTTATTTTTGATGTTTTTACATTGGTAGGAATAACTTCTACTGGAAAATTGGTATCTGTATTTGCCGATAAAAAGGAATTATCAAAATTGATTTGAGGTTCTGTAGCTATTTCTGCTATCGCAGTATTTTCTGATTCAGTTGTTTCATCTGTAAATATTAATTCATCATCGGCTATGAAGGTCAATAATTCTTCTAAATTATTACTACTATTTGTCTCATTTTCAGAATTAGGCTGCCGTGATTGTCTAGAAATTGAGATTAATTCTAGCAACACATCATCTGATGGAAATTGCAAATCTGTATGATTTGACAACAGATTACTAGATTCTATCGGTTGATAACTAACTGTTTCCGCTATATCCCCTGATTCTAATAAACTATCATCAAATAAGAGACTTAAATCCTCATGATTATTTGCAGTTATCTTATGTATATTGTCATCTTCAAAGAAGAGTAAATCAGCTAAATTGTGATTATTCTCTTCAACTTCACTGTTGGTAATTGGTAACTGATAGTTGGTGATATCTTCTAATATTTCTTCTTGTTGCCAATTATTTTCTAAATCGGGGGTATCACCTTCAAATAAATCAGCCAGAGTGTTTAACTCAGAGATTCCTATTTCTGGAGAGTTCTCAGTGCTTTCGGACACAGTTGATTGATGATCAAACAAAGCTGGTTCGGTAAATCCATTGATGTTGGGTTCTAAATTTATTTCTTTCGTATCTGTAAATAAAGTTTCCCCAATTTCCGTTTCTGCAAATTCTAATAACTCCAGTTGTGCAAGAGGAAACAGATTTTCTAATTGTTGACTAATAGTAATTTCCCCATCTTTATGTTGGAGAACTAATTCTTGCGCTTGCTTAATTTCAGTAATAATTATTTTGGCTAAAGTTAAATAACTATTATCGGGATTGGATATAGCCAGGGCTGCTGATTCACACAGATTACACCAATTTGATAAATTTAATTCTCTACCAATTTTTACTAATTGATGACAGCATTCTTGTAAATTGTTACGGGAAGTCTCTAGGTTAGTTTTTTTAAACTGTTGCAACATTTCCCGCAGAACTTGTAACACCTGTGCTTGAAACTCTCTCCAATCCTGATTTTGTTTATTTGGTATCCGTGAATTTTGTATCTGTGGGGAAACAGGTGGCTCTATGTGCAACCGGGTAGGAGATGCGCTACTAGGACTTAATACTTGATTATTACCCTGTTTTAGCAGTAGTTCTATATGCTCATTCAGCCATTGCATGACTGGTTCAGTTTTTGACATCAAAGCTTGAGCTTTTTCCTCTGATAACCCAAAGGGATTGCCAAGATTGTCTATCAAGGCTTTTAATGTATCACAGATGTCCAATAGCAAAGACTCTAATCTTTGATCTACTTGAATAGGATGTTCTTTAAGAATTTTGAAACAATCCTCAAGACGGTGGGATGTGTGCTGAATACTACTCAGACCTAACATAGCTGCACCACCTTTGATAGAGTGGGCTGCACGGAAGACTTCATTAATCATTTCTGAATCTTCCAGTGTCCCTTGAAGATTCAGTAGTCCTTGTTCAATAGTGTTTAGGTGTTCTCTGGCTTCTTCGAGAAAGTAACCTAAAATCCGTTGTTGTTGTTCCGGCTGCATAGTTAATTAAATCGGCTTACTACAGGTAAAAGGTGCAAGAAAAGGCGCATGGTAAACAAAAAAGTTAACAGACTAGTACCGCAGGGCAAAAGTCAAAAGTCAAAACGAAGACAGTATAGGCTTTTTAACGATTTAGAATGGTTGGTTTATTTACACCGTGTTGTACTAGGCACAGAGGTAGACATTAATTGTTCCTTTTGCCTTTTGACTTTTGCCTCTTACCTAGATTCGATAGTTTCCACTCGGAAGCGTTCCACGGAGGCAATTAAATCGCGGGATACTCCCACTAAGTGTTGCAAAGCTCCAGAAACTCGCTGTGCTTCTTGAGAGGTTTCTTGCGCCGTTAATTCCACAGATTGCATGACTTGGGCGACAGCACGGGAGGTTTCCGTTTGTTCTACGGTATCACTGGTAATTGATCGTACCAAAATATCAATGTGATCGGCTACCTGGATGATATTATCTAGCGATCGCTTGGCTTCTTCTGCTAATTTAGTCTGATGAATTACCTGTTGTGTCCCTTCCTCCATAGCTGTCATCACTGAGCTAGTTTCACTCTGAATTTGCATCACGATTTGCTCAATTTCTTTTAAAGACTTCGCAGATCGATCAGCCAACTGTCGCACTTCATCAGCGACAATAGCGAATCCTCGACCCGCTTCTCCTGCTCTCGCCGCTTCAATACTGGCATTAAGAGCCAATAAATTAGTTCGAGAAGCAATCTGTGAAACTATGGCAACAATAGAGTTAATTTCCTGGGAAGATTCCGCCAAACGTTTCACTTTGCGAGTAGTTTCTGCCACAGTTTCCCGAATTTCCAAAATCCCTGCCACCGTATTTTCTACCGCTTCGCCCCCTTTCTGAGCAATTTTACTAGCATCACGGGCTACAGTTTCCGCTTCCCTGGCTGCCTCTGCTACCCGTTGAATGGAATATGTCATTACCTGTACAGAATTCAACGTCACAGCCAACTCTTCTGCCTGTCGCAAAGCATCCCCAGATAAAGCTCTCGCAAAGGTTTCTGAATTAGTTGAACCTTGAGTTACATCCCGTGCCGCCACTTTCACCTGTTGGACAATATCCCGCAGGTTTTGAATTGTCAGGTTAAAGGCATCAGCTACCGCTCCCAGTACGTCGGCTGTGACTTCAGCTTGAACCGTCAAATCTCCCCTAGCTGCTCCTTCTACGTCATCCAGAAGGCGAATTACCTGACGTTGAAGGTTTTCCTTTGCTTCTTCCATTTCAATGGCTTTACGTTGCGCCTCATTGGTAGTTGTGAAAATTACCCTAGCCATATCATTAAAGCCAGTAGCCAAGTAGCCTAATTCATCTTGTGAATAAACAGTAGCTTCCACATTCAAATTACCTTGACGCACAGAATCAAACTGAGCTTGTAAGTCCTTCGTAGTCCGGCGAATTTGTTTAAGCGTGAGATTCCCCATAAACCCGGCAGTAGCTGCACCTGTAGCTCCCGCCGCCAAAGCCATTAACAACCCTGTATTTCTCACGGATTCCCGTTGTTGAGCCGGTGAAATGGAAATTGCCAAAGCACTAACCAGAGCTACACCCAACATTGATACCAAACCGACGCTGCCAGCTATCCACCATTGTTTATGGTCTAAGGAAGCATTTTCAAAAGGTCCAAATAGCCCTTGTTCTGAGGTGACAATTGGTTCTGTCCTCGCAACGTCTGATTGGGTAAATATCCGAACTGCTTCCTGAGCGCCTGTAATTGTGAATAGTTCTTCATCACGATGACTGAGATCCTGATAGGTATCCCCTCTTTCATTAGCGAATGAGTTATTCACAAATTGAGATTGGGAATTTCCCTGAGTATCCAGGGATTCTGACAGCATTCGCCTATCATCAAAACTATCATCTTCCGTGAGTTCAAATCCGGGGATATCACCGAGATCATCAAATTCATCAAAGTCGTTGAGAAAATCTATATTGTTCTTGCGAATATTTCCACTAGAGATATTACTTGTATCTTGAGTGGAAACAAAGGTTTCACTCCCCGAATCTACTTCAGCCTCTGACCCAAAAGCCGATTCAAACGCATCTAAATCAAAGCTATCATCATCAAAATTATTTTTTCCTGATGAGGAGTTGAAATTAAACTGCCGTTGTGGTGGCACAGAATCGGTGATAAATGATCCTGATTGCTGATTGAGTTGGGTCTGTGATCTAGGTGCAGATTCCCCAGATATATTATGCAGTAAACTATCTTGGCTACTGAGAGAAAAGTCCTCTTCCTGGCTATTTTGCCAATTATTTCCTATATTATTATCGTTGTTGACAGCCTGTTCATTAATCTCCAAATATGTATTTTTTACACTAGTGGTTAAGTCTGGAGAATTATCATCCATCAATTTATCTATATCTTCATCTTCCCCCATGAATAGCTCAGTCTGATTTTCAGAATCATCATCAACCGATAATTTAGTTTCTGCAAAAGGTGAATAGCTCTCCTCACCATTACTCATGACTGAACTGCCATTAGCTAGATTGTTATTAATATCCCCATGATTATGATCGGCAGAAATTCCTTCTTGCCAAAAAGGTGATAATTCTAATTGATCTGATATCGGATTATCCGCGAGATATTCACTAGATAAGCCAAAGGGATTATCAGTTGTGGCAGTATCCAATGAATCGCTATCAAATTCTAGACTATCTGGATCACTAAACGGATTATGTTCTTGAATATCTAGGGGTGATTCGTATTCTTCAAAGGAGTTCATTTCCAGGTTGCTACCATGCCAATTCCCCATAACTCCTGAATCTAAAGATACTTCAGTTGTCCCCTGAGACAGAGATTCATCATCACCAAAGGACTGTGTAAACTCATCTATAGTTGCTAGACAATTATGAACAAGACTAACACTTTCTTGATCATCTGTTAGACGCAATACTATTTGATACTCACTCCTAGCTACATCATATTCTTGCAACATATAGTAGATGTGTCCCTTTAGCAAATGTGCATCAGGGTCATCTGGTGAATTCTGCATCAACTGATTAATCACTATCGCAGCTAATTCATAATCTTGCTGCTCATAGGCTGTTCTAGCTCTATCATAAGTTATGTCTTGAGAATTTATACGTGCTTCCATTTCCTCCCTCCCAATTGAATTCCGACTAATTTCACCCTGCCCACCGCGCACTTCGCAAAATTGCTATTTGATCCAGTAGTCGCAAATATTTTTTTTCTTTTTCTGTATCAAATAACCATTCTCCACGCAGAAACGGAGCCATCGCATCTGGTACGTTATTTTGTGGCATTAGATACTGTACGTCAAGCCAGTCCATCCCACAAATTTCTTCTACCCCTAAGCCTACTATCGTATCCTGATCTTCAATGGCAATGACTGGAATTTCTGAGCAATCCGTGTTTAATGGCGTTGTTTCCCCCAGAAATTGACCCAAATCAGCCACCCAAATCAAGCGCCCCCGTAAGTTTAGCGTACCTAATAGTAAGGGCGATGTGTTAGGAATTGGTGTAATCTGATCAGGACTAAGTTCAATTACTTCCCGAATTCCCGTGGCTTGCAGGGCAAACTCCTGACGTGAGGGCAGATAAAACCGCAAATGCAACTCACCTTCAGGACTTTCTAGTTGTAATTCGGGACGAAATTGATCTTGCCCTGTACCACTTAAAAAATCTGGTTTACTAACCATATTATTTTCATCCTTGTCCTCGCAGGAGTTGTTTAACTGTTCCTACCAATTCAGTTGGTTGGAAAGGTTTTGCTATATAAGCATCTGCCCCTTGTTTCATTCCCCAATAGCGATCAAATTCTTCACCTTTAGAAGAACACATGACAACAGGAACATTTTGGGTTTTAGGATCAGATTTTAATCGTCGGCAGAGTTCATAGCCGTTCATGCGGGGCATGACAATATCCAAAACCACCAAATCGGGAGGTGTGGTTTGAATTGCTTCTAAAGCTTCTGCACCATCGCTGGCATGAGTAACTTTTAAGCCACTAGCTTTCAGTAGGTCTGTAATCATCTCCCTCTGGGCAATACTGTCTTCAACAATGAGAATTGTACTCATAAATGTCTATTTAGCCTCCTGATTTAGATTTCCCGTCGAGGAAAATAATTTGCGGTGATGGCAAAGATTAACTGTATAAATTAAGTCTATTATTTCTCCACTTTACTTTGTATGGAAGAGAGTTAAACAACTAAATTTTATGCCTGTGATCACATCTTCTACCCTATCTTGTCCTCAATCAACAAGTCTTATCTCCTATTTGCATACTTGGACAATGATCTAAGTTGAGATATTGTTTTACCAGCATGAGTAATTCTTGATCTGTAAAGGGCTTAGTCAGATAATCAGTTGCCCCTACCATGCTGGCACGAACGCGATCAATAAATCCGTCTTTGCTAGTCAGCATAATAATTGGCACAGACCGAAATAATGTGGAGTGCCGTAGCATGGCACAAATCTCGTAACCATCTAATACTGGCATGGCAATATCGCAGAGAATTAGATCTGGCTGGAGTTGAAAGAGGAGACTCAAAGCTTGTAAGGGATGAGTGATGGAAATCACTTCATAACCTTGCAATTTTAGAATAGACTCTATCGTCTCACAAATCACTAATGTATCTTCAATACATACTACCCGCCCTTTATGTTTTTTTGTTTCTAGGTTTTGTTTTTCTTTACTCAGTTTGTATGTGTCTGAATATACTAGTTGTAGCCAACCTTCTTGCACATAAGGATATATAGCTTTTGCTAAAGTTAAAATATCACGGTTGAGATAACGAGCTAGTTGGCGTAGAGAAGTTTTTCCATCAGCCCATTTATGTAATTTTTTGACTGTATCTTCTGGTAAGGAGGCACTTAATTTAGCCATATCGGCTAAAATGGGTAATTGTTCTGTAGATTGAATATGTGGGTATAATTGCTTCCATTCTTGCACTTGTTTGGTGATTTTGGCAACTAATGGAGCAATTTCTAAGGTGGTTAATTGTGGTACTATTGCTGTCCCTAATTCAAAGATGAAACTGCCTTGGTGCAAGCTCAACAGATCAAATAAAGTTTCTTGGACTAAGCCATAAATGATTGTCCGAGCAATTTTCGGAGTGATTATATTTTGCTCCAAAAGCGCCCAAATATAAGCATATTCTGGAGAATTAGTGACTGCTAGAGATGCCAGTTGTTTAGATTCAAGCGGCTGTTCGACTCGGTAATAGCGCAGGTAATCGTCAATCCGCGATAAGCTACTGTCATCTGCTTGGCAATAGACGATTTGACCGTTGAGAAAAAATACAAACCATGATTGTGGTGTATTTTCTCCTCCTTGCCGATTTTTGAAGGTTTCTTCTCCACTGAGTTGGTGACTTGGATATGATGTGCGGGCTTCTACCCATAATTGTCCAGTCCGTTGCCCTAACTCAATTAGTTGGAGAATACTGCAAATATCAATCTCATTTAAGTTTCCCTGCATTTAGCTACAAAGCACTCCTTGATGTTCCAGTGTTATTACTTGAGGGATTTTGAGTAGCTGGTTCATACCTCGCAACAGCACAATGTTTATTTCTATAGATTACACTCAGTCTAAATTAATAAATAAAATTTCTGAGTCTCATAAATTTCTTGATAGGCTTCTCTTACAGCTTACTCTTTGCTTTCTGATTTTGACTGTCCATGATCTCTGAATAATATTAAGTAGTATAAAGTAACAATACTTACTAAAACTAATTGAGGGTGGGTAATGGGTAAGTCCTAAGATCAAATAGGAGTTCTATATGTTCTCATGATGTCTCCCATAGTTCAATGTTGTAATATATCGGTATCCACTCAAATGAGGGACAAAAATTAGGTCAAAAGCCAGACGGCTACGGTGTACACACAAGTTATCGAATCACCATTATTCCTCAAATTACCCCACCCTAACCCTCCCCGATGCTTTGGGGGGATTGAGGGGGGTAATCTAACTTGTGTGTGATAGCCTCTGAGGAGAGAGTTAGGTAGGGAAGGGGGGTTAGGTTTCTGGAGATTATCGGTTTCATCTAATACTTTTCAAACAACCTCTCAGACTATTGGTTGAGAATATAAGTAGGTGAACACAATAAAACCAATCTGTGTAAAGAAAAGTAAAATCGCCCAAACCCTTTTGCCTCTTGCCTTGCCATAACGACGATATTCAATGCTAACCTACTTATAATCGGGGGGTTAATAAGAATAATTTTAATTAAGTATCAGCAGGTATTAATATATATGACATCTAAGAAAATAGTTTTATCTTCCTTGTGCTGCTAGACTAATGTTGAACAAAACCAAGTTGACAGAATCATCTACGGTATATCCTAGAACACGGACACAAAGTACATCAAAAGGATTGACGGTGTGCTGTATTTAGCAGAAGTACAAAAACAGAAAGGTGGCTTACTTAGTGGCGGTGGCAAAAGCGAACTAAAATTGATCGCTTGTCAACGTGCTGATCAAAATTGGAGTCCAGTCCCGGACGAAATGATTGTTACTGATGAAGCAAGTAAATTGAATGATGGTGCATTGGTACTGGTGGATTTGAGTCCAAATCGTCAAGTACAGCGGATTCAAGATGCTGGTCGTCCATTGGTGAATATTTTGCAAAATTTTTCCCGACAGGTGGAAAAGTTTAAATTTAAGGAGGAGGAAATTGACCAGTGGAAACAGTCGCTGAAGCTACAAATTCAGGAACTGAATCGTCGGGAAATAGAAATGGAATCCCGGTGGGACGAGGTACAAAAACTGGAGGATGATTCTAAGCGGATAGATACGCAGCAACACTTAATTAATACATCTCGGACGGAAATTGAGCGGTTACAGGCAGAAGTTGAACGTAATCGCCAGGATTTAGAAGGTGCTTGGGAACATCTGCGCGTTGAGCAACGCTGTTTAGAGGAGATCAGATTAAATCTTCAGCAGTCTCAATCTGTAGATAATGAGCGTGGTCAAAAGCTAAGTGATTTGCTTAATCGTTTATCTGTTACATCTGCTCCTATTAATATAGTAAAGGAAAGTCTTAATTGCGCTTTTGAATTTGCCAATAAGCAGCAGGATGTTTTGAACTTGCATTGGCAAAAGTTGGATATCCAACGTCATACGGCTAATCAGCAGCAAAGTGAGGGAGAGGAACTGGTGCAAACTTTGGGCGATCGCCAAAATGAATTGCAACAGGCACAGGGTTCTCTAGCACAAGAAATCACCCAGTTACAATCACAAATAACAATAGTTAATAGTAAACAGGAATTAACTTCCATACTCAAACAGTATTTAGAAACTGAGGAGGAATTTTACCAAAAGCTGCATCTTTTGGCGACTAAGACTGTTGCTGAGGTAGCTAAACCGGAAGTTGATGTGACGGCTTTGCAACAAATGCCTCTGAAAGAATTGGAGAAAATGGTGCAAGATTGGCAGGAGAAGTTAGATAGGGATTCTAATTTTGTGCAGGAACAGGAGCAGGAGCTTGAATACAAGCAAGAACTTATAGAAGAACTTCAACAAAAAATTGTTCATGCCACTGGGGAAGAACTAGTAAATTTAGAGTTAGAATTAGCGGATGAACAGGATCTTTATCAGATGCTGAACGAGAGTTTGGTGGGACAAAGACGCAATTTGATTGGACAACAAAAAACTCTCCAGCGGAATCAAGTGGTATTGTGGCAAAGACAAGGGATTTCGGTGGAGATTAAGGGGGAATCTAGTGATTTAGAATTACTGGTTTCCCAATTTGCAGCCGAGAAACAGCGAAAATCTGCGGAAATTGAGAAGCTAGAAAGTGATATAGCTTTGATGCTTGCTACTATTGCAGCAGATCAAGGGGCTATTGATCATCAAACTCAGGAGGTAGAAGTAAAGCGTCAGGAAGTTGATTCTATTCAGGAGCAATTACTGAACTTACGGACTGCAACTGCTGAATGTTGGGGGAGAGTGAATCTTTATCAGGAAGCTTTGCAACCTATTCAGGATGAGCTTGATAGGTTACAGGAGCAGTTAAAAAAGATTTGTGAATCTTTAACTCAAGTGCAAGCATTTGGTGATTCTCAGCTTCAGGTTGTTTTTGATCTGCGTCAGGTGATTGAGAGTTTTATAAATCTACCAGAGGTGTTGGTTTCTTAGAGGGTGTTTGAAAAGTCTAATTTATTACTTGTCTTGGCGACTGGAAGTCGCGGCTACACGGGCAAAACCCACCTTCGTGGGTTGGAACAGCTTAATTTTTTGTTAGTCCACCTGGATGGACTTTGTTTGTATAGTAAGTAGTGAGACAGAATTAATTACACAATGTCATTGCGTTAGCGCAGCGTGGCGTTAGCCATATGGAACGAAGTGAAATCAAGCAATTCCAAGGGTTGTGATTGCTTCCCTTCCCTCGCAATGACTGTAAATATTTTTGTCCAATTACTTATGATGATTAATTGAGGGTAATCCAGTCACCTTGGACTATGGCTGTCAAACCACCGGGGAAAGGATCTGTTTGGGAGCGATTGGGGGCTGTGATTAGGGCTGTGAGTTTGTCAATGTGTTCAAAGTTGGGTGCATGGGGAAGTATTTCTTGGAGGATCTGACGCATGACTCGACGTTGGACTGCTAGGGGTGCTTTTTGTAATATTCGCCTGTTTATTTGTAAATTGTCTTGATCACCATCTGCTGAGGCTTCTAGCCGCCACTGAAGGGCTGTTTGTTCGAGAAATTCTACGTCTGCTTGAAGTAGTTCTGCTGTTTGGGCTAGGTTTGCTTCTACTTGGGGATTGAAATTTTCTCTGAGATATGGAATTAGTTGTTGACGAATGCGGTTACGGGGATGCTTGAGGTTTTGATTGGTGGAGTCTTCCCATATTGGCAGATGAAATTTTTGGCAGAACTGTTCTGTTTGGGAACGGGTGATTTCTAGGAGTGGACGGATTAGGATAATATTTTCGGTGAGTGGGCGTTGCCAAGTTAATGCTTGCAAACCGTCTGTGCCAGTACCACGAATTAAATTGTATAGTAAGGTTTCGGCGCGATCGCTGGCAGTATGTCCGGTAATAATATATTGATAGTTATAACATTGGGCAATTTTTGTTAAGGCTTGATATCGCCAATTTCTGGCTGTGGCTTCACTTTTGACGGGTTGATTAGCTGTTTCTAAATAGAAGGGTGTGTGCCAAGTTTTTGCTAAATTGGCGACGTGGCGGGCGTTGGCTTGGGAGTCTTCGCGCCAACAATGATCACAATGGGCTATGGCTATGTTCCATTCCCATTTGGGTTGTAAGTCTAATAGTAATTTAATTAAACATAGAGAATCTTGTCCACCGGATACTGCAACTAATAGCCTGTTGTTGCGTGAAAACAGATTACGGGTGTGGATAGTACGATGTATTTGGGCGTGGAGGGGAGTCCATGTCATGAGAGTTTTTAATATTTCATCACCTGAAATTTAGTTCTATCGAACCTGTGATTTTGCAACTATTCTACAGTAATTTAACATCAATTATTCTTTATGACTCTTAAGACATAGTAAATTGTCGCAATTACGTAACTGGGATAGAATAATACAACTCAAAGATGTTGTTTTATTTAAATCGAATTAAAACATATCCGCAGGATCAGCAGATTGGAGTTTGCTAGTAGCGATCGCCCCAGAAATAGCACACATAATTATAGTTAAAAGTAGGACTTGTATACCACGAATTATTGTCATATACATGGGCAAATTTGTTGCTGTTCGGGTTAGTTGGTAAAGTCCTAAAGATACGGCTACCCCTGGAAAAAATCCCAAAGCGGCTAAAATTAAAGCTTCTTCAAAAACTATAGTTAGTAAATAATTATGACGATATCCTATGGCTTTGAAAGTTGCATATTCTCGTAAGTGGGCATTAACATCGGTGGAAAGAACTTGGTAAACAATAATTATTCCTACGACAAATCCCATTGATACACCGAGGTTGAAAATAAACCCAATGGGAGAATTACTACTCCAAAAATTATTTTCAAATTCAATAAATTCTTGATGAGTAAGAACCTTGACATCATCTTTTAAATAAGCTTTTAATTGGGCAATAACTTGATCGGTTTTATAACCTGGTTTGATTTTAACTAAACCGATATTCACGCTACTTGTAGGCTGTCTGGCAAAGATTTGGGAAAAGTTATTGGCACTGGTAATTAAGCTACCATCTGCCGCAAAAGAAGCACCAAGTTTAAATAAGCCACCAATAGTAATTGTATTACCATTAATTTCAGTTGTGACAGTTTTACCTTGTTGAATTTGCTTAATTGCTTGTTGATATTCTCCTCTGGCTGCCCGATCAAATAAGACTGTATTTGGTAATTTAATTTTTGGTAATTGTTGATTAATTTCTGGTAAATCAAAAGCTGGTTGATCTGGATTGATGCCAATAATTAATACTCCTGTTTCTAATCGTGTTTGGGGATTTTTCCAAATAATATGGTTACAATACATAGCTTCAGCCGATTTTACCCCTGGTACATCCATTGCTTGATAAAGTCGTCTACGAGAAAAAATAGACATACTTTGTAAGCTACGGGCTTGGGGACTAATGAGAATAATATCAGCTTGTAAACTCCGATGTAATCTAGTATTACTATCATATAAAGCAGTTTGAAACCCTGACTGCATAAACATAAGAACATCGGCAAAGGCAATACCAGATACTGCTACCAATAAACGGCTTTTTTCATGGGTAAGTTGTAACCAACCCAAAGGAGTTCGTCGGCACAATTTTTGAAAAATACTAATCATAGGAAGGAGGAGTCAGGAGTCAGGAGTCAGGAGAAAGAAGAAGGAAGTAAGAAATAAGAAAGAAATAAGAAAGAATCATGTTAAGTAATTACCAATCATCAATCACTAAAGACTAATAATTGCTTTAACTTGCATATTGGTAAATTTAGCTGCTTGGTGGCCAGAAGCTTTGTTTAGTCGGATGTGGACTTTTATTATTCTGTTATCAATATTGCTGGAAGGATCTGTATTGGTGAGGTTTTGCTTTCTTACTTGTAAGCCGATTTGTTCTACTTTTCCTTGTAATTCTTGAGAAAAAGTATCGCTAACTATCCGCGCCTGTTTTCCTTGAATAATTTTTGTAATATCACTTTCGTAAACTTCAGCAACTACATACATCTGACTGGTTTTACCAATGTCAGCAATGCCATTATTAGAAATTAATTCTCCTGGGTGAGTGTAGATTTCAAATACTTGTCCATTTTGAGGAGATTTGACATAGGCTTTTTGAAGATTGATAGTGGCTTTTTTTACTACTGCATCTGCTCGATTTAATTCGGCTATTGCTGCTTGTACATCTACCTTCCTAACTTCAGAAATTTGATTTAGGGTTGCGGAAGCTTCTTTGATTTTTTGTTGACTACTTAATTGTAGCTTTTTTAACTGTGACTGTGCGGCTTGAAGACTTTTTTTAGCAGTTTCCACATTCAAGTTTTTACTATCTCTTTGAGATGCGGAAATTGCCCCTGCTGTATATAATTCTTGATAACGGTGATTTTCGGCTTCAGCATTGAGTAATTCAGATTGCAATTTTTCTAAAGTTGCTTTTTGAGTATCAATATCACCTTGACTTTCGGCTGCTAATCTGTCAATGATGGCTTTTTGGGCGGTAATTTCTCCAGGTTTAGCACCTGCTTGAATTTGGGCAATTTTAGCTTTAATTATGTTTACTTCTGCTTTGGCTTCAGTTAATTCTGCCTGTAAGCGATCGCTATTATCTAAAATAGCAATTACCTGTCCTGTTTTTACCATATCCCCCTCTTTGACTAATATCTTCTCAACTCGACTTCCTTCTCCAGATATCGCTGCTGATAATTTAATCACTTCCCCTTCTGGTTCAATTCTACCCAGTGCTGTGACGGTTTTTATCTCTGGTACGGCTACCACAGGATTGGCTGGTTTTTGATTATCTATATCCCGAAATTTGAGGACAATAAAAACACTAATACTAGCCATAGATAAAGATGCCAGCATGGCAATAGCGATTCCTGCGGAGCGCTTCGCTATCGCTAATCGGAGAGTAAACTGAGAAGATAATGAACCTTTTAGCTTGTGGTTTTGCACAACTGCATACCTTTTCAGTGCTGTTTCAAAATTAGTTAATGAAAAATATCTGGTAGAAAACGAAATCCTAGAAAATCTTAAAATGTAGTTCCTATACTCAACGAGGTAATTTAGTCAATTTATTGGATTATAAATGACAAATCAATTCTAAATCTTTGACAGAAACGAACATTTAGAGATAATATCCCAGAATAGAAAGTCAGATGGTTAACAGATGACAGTTTTCGTAAAATTAGTATATGTAGTGAGACAGAATTAATTACACAATGTCATTGCGTTAGCGTAGCGTGGCGTTAGCCATATGGAACGAAGTGAAATGAAGCAATTCCAATGGTTGTGATTGCTTCCCTTCCCTCGCAATGACTGTAAATATTTTTGTCCAATTACTGATATACGTGTACAAAATTAATTGAACATTTTAAAATTCCTAAACCAATCAATTTTGTAGGTGTCCAACCCCCTGTGATTGCACGAAATACGGGGGTAGGCACGGGGGCGCTACCCCTACATTAAATCCAAATTTTTTATATAATTAATTTTGCTTACGTACTTATTTTAGACAAAATGAGATAGAAATATGGATACTTATACAGCAGGAGTCAGGAGTAAAACTGGCTTGCTGTTTGGCTTTGAATTTAGATCATTTAGTTAAAATAAACCGCGTTTACCATTCGGACGTACCGTTAACCAATTCATTTTAGCTACAGCCAATTGTTCATCAGTCACCTTAGCGCCAGTGAGATTAGCGCCGGACAAATTAGCTCCCCGCAGATTAGCTTGAGTTAGATAAGCTTGACTTAGGTTTGCACCTCTAAGGTCTGCACCTTCTAAATTAGCATTACTAAAATAAGCCTTGCTTAAATCCGCATCTTTGAAATTTGCTTGTTGTAAACTTGCCCTCCCAAAGTCAGTATTGTGAAGATTAGCTGCTTGAAAATTAGGTTTCTGAAATTGAGCAGCATGGAAATTACTTCCTGATAAGTTAGCACTAGATACACTCAACCGGATAAAATTATAGCCCGCAAAATCCCGTCTTCCTTTTTCATAAGCTGCTAGAAGACCTGGGGAATCTAATTTCCGCACAGAGAATGGATCATCAGCGTTATTCACACCTCTAGCGGCTGATTTAGATGCCAATTCTCTACCCTGATTGCGTCCCTGATTGCGTCCCTGTTTCCATTCTGTGTCTGCTGGTGCTGGTGTCTTATCTTTTCTGGCTCGAATAGATGCCGCTAATTTCGCAACATTATCATTGTTACCACGAGCATAACTAATAGAATCATTCCCAGCATTTGAGGAATGATTCTGAGTAGGCCCAGAGGGTTTAGAGAGTAAGCCTTGGGCTAAACTATCTAAATATGGCTCCATGTCTAAAGCTGTAAGTACGTCTTGTGCGGCTTGATAGCGATTGCGGACGGATACGTCCAACATTTTTCTCAAGACCTTAATAAAATGGTCACTGGCTTGTACCAGATGTTCCCACATCATTTCCCCTGTGGTGGGATTGTATTCTAAGTCTTTAGGAATTTTCCCAGTTAATAAATAAACACAAGTTACTCCTACTGCATAGATATCACTGGCATAAACTGGACGCATAGCCATTTGTTCGGGAGGTGCAAAACCAGCAGTACCAATTGCGTAGGCTGTTAAGGCTGATTGTTCGGATTCATTGGTTATGACTTGGCTAACTTTATTTTTGACAGCGCCAAAATCAATTAGTACGAATCTGGCATCTTGAGAACGACGAATTAAGTTAGCTGGCTTAATATCACGATGAATTACCTGTTGCTCGTGGATATATTGGAGCAGGGGCATGATTTCACTTAAAAATTGTCTGACTGCGGTTTCACTATAAACTCCATTTTTTGTCACTTCTTGTTGGAGAGTCAAACCGCTCACATATTCTTGCACTAAGTAAAATTGATTGTTATCTTCAAAATAGTCCAGTAGTCTGGGTATTTGGGGATGATTACCGATTTTACCGAGAGTTTCTGCTTCTCTGGAGAATAACTCCCGTGCCATTTTTAATATGTACGGAGTTGTACTTGCTGGACGTAATTGTTTAATTACACAAGGTGGTTTGCCAGGTAGATTTTGCTCTACTGCTAAAAATGTTGCTCCAAAACCACCTTTACCGATGGGTTTAACTACGCAAAAGCGATCGCGCAACAGTAATTTCGAGCCACAAGCCTGACATATTAGACTAGATGCTGAATTTATAGGATGGGAACAGGTGGGATTTACGCAATAGCTCATGCAATGTAAACTCGCTGCGTAACAGCTTCAGGGGAATAATGATGCTCTTATTACATTATGGAGAGCAAATTCAAATTTACGCCAGGTTATTGAAGCGGGAATTTATTTTTTGATTCCCTAAAGCCCTGTGGACAATTCTATAGCAATCAGATTTGATTTATGAATTAATAGGCTTAGAGGTTGTTTGAAAAGTATTAGATGAAACCGATAATCCCTAGAAACCTAACCCCCCTTCCCTACCTCTCCCTAGCCCTCTCCTAAAAGGAGAGGGAAAAGGAAAAAACTTTTTTTAGTTGGAAGGGGGGTTTCAAAGCCTCTCCCCGCACCCCTCCCTAACCCTCTCCTAAGAGGAGAGGGAAAAGGAATAACAAAAGGAATAACATTTAATACTGGAGAGGTTTGGAAAGGGGTTAGTTTATACATTAAAAACTTTTAAAACCTCCTCTTAGGCAGGTAATAGGCAACAGGAAGCAAGGAATTTATTACCCATTACCCATTACCCATTTACAGACTAGACAGCACCTCTTTAGCAGCAGCTAATGTCTGTTCAATATCTTCGGAAGTATGTGCTAAAGAAGTAAAACCAGCCTCAAATTGAGATGGGGCTAGATAAATACCATGCTCTAACATTCCGCGATGGAAACGACCAAATTTACCTGTATCCGCCTTTTTGGCATCTTCATAGTTATGTACAGGACCTGCGGTGAAGAATAGCCCAAACATGGCACTAATATGACCACCACAGGCAGCATGACCTGTATCTGAGCAGATTTTTAGCAATCCATCAGTTAACTGTTTAGTAATTTTTTCTAAATACTCATAAGTACCGGTTTTACCGAGGAGTTCCAGGGTTTTAATTCCCGCTGTCATGGCTAAAGGATTACCAGAAAGAGTCCCAGCTTGATAAACTGGTCCTGCGGGGGCAATCATAGACATAATCTCACGACGACCACCGTAAGCACCGACTGGTAAACCACCACCAATGACTTTACCCATTGTGGTTAAGTCGGGGATAACACCAAATTTGGCTTGTGCGCCACCGTAGGCAATGCGGAAGCCTGTCATCACTTCATCAAATACCAGTAATGCACCATGCTCTTGGGTAAGTTCCCGTAGTCCTTCCAGAAAACCAGCATCAGGGGTAATAAAGCCCGCGTTACCAACTACGGGTTCAAGAATCACACCGGCGATTTCCTGGGGGTTTTGTTCAAATAGAGCTTTTACGGCTTCCAAATCATTGAAAGGCGCGGTTAAGGTGCTGGCGGTGACGGATTTGGGTACTCCTGGTGAGTCGGGTAAACCCAGGGTAGCGACACCAGAACCGGCTTTAACCAGGAACATATCTGCGTGTCCGTGATAGCAGCCTTCAAATTTGATAACTTTTTCTCGATTTGTAAAGGCTCGCATTAGGCGTAATACCGCCATACAAGCTTCTGTTCCAGAGTTGACGAATCTGACCATTTCGACGCTAGGAACAGCATCAATGACCATTTCGGCTAAAACGTTTTCGAGGACGCAGGGAGCGCCAAAACTTGTGCCTTTATCTAGGGCTGTGTGTAGTGCGGATATTACTTCTGGATGAGCATGACCACAAATGGCTGGTCCCCAAGTGCCAACATAGTCAATGTATTTGTTGCCGTCTACGTCCCAAATATAAGCGCCATTGACATGATCAAATACGATGGGTTGTCCCCCGACGGATTTAAAAGCGCGAACAGGAGAACTGACTCCTCCGGGCATAAGGTTTTGAGCAGCAGCAAAGATTTCTTGTGATTTTGTGGTTTTAATTGAGGTATTGACCAAGGGTATCTCCTATGAGGTGGTGATTAAAATTGAGCTTCTATCTTAGAATAGGGTGAAAAGTTACTTGTGAATTTCTCTGGTATGGGATTAGCTGAAAATGGTATCTTGAGTCAAATAATTATTGTAAATTAACTGGTATGTCTTCTTCCCAACTGCTATCTTTCCAATCTGCTATCCCTGTGGATAAAATTCGCTACGATGACAAGGGTTTAGTGCCGACAATTGTCCAAGATTATTTAGATGGTACGGTGCTGATGATGGCTTGGATGAATCAGGAATCGTTACAAAAGACTTTGGATACTGGGGAAACTTGGTTTTGGAGTCGTTCTCGACAGGAATTTTGGCATAAGGGCGCGACTTCTGGACATATTCAAAAGGTACAAACTATTCGTTATGACTGTGATAGTGATGCTCTTTTGATAGGGGTAGAGCAATTGGGTGATATTGCTTGTCATACGGGGGAACGCAGTTGTTTTCATCAAGTTGATGGCACGGTGACAGCACCACCTGGGGATAGTTTATCACAGTTGTTTGCAGTAATCTGCGATCGCCGCGATCGCCCCAATGAAGATTCTTATACCTGTAAGTTATTGGCTGGTGGTGATAATAAGATTTTGAAAAAGATTGGTGAGGAAAGCGCCGAGGTAGTTATGGCTTGTAAAGATGATGATGCTGATGCGATCGCTGGCGAAGTTGCTGATTTATTCTATCATACTCTTGTAGCTTTGGCTCATCATCAGGTTGATTTAAAAGCAGTTTATCGCAAGTTACAAGAAAGAAGGAAATAGGCTCATTTATTAATAACTGTCAGAATCAGGATAACCAGGATTACAGGATGTACAGGATGATAATTAAAATTGTAGGTTGGATAGAATGAAATCTGAAAATCCTGATTCAGACAAAAAATGAATTACAAAATTCACCAACAATCCACAAATCACAATCCTAAAAATCCTTTAATCCTGATTCAGACAAAATAGAAAACCTAAAAATAACCATTAATACAATCTTAGATGAATTTAGCGGTAGGGGCGAATGGCCATTCACCCTTACAATCGGAAGCGAAAAAAGTATTTGATGAGTTTATCACAGGATTACATCAAAATATTAATCCTAATGTAACTCAAGATGAAGCTATTGAAATGTTATCCCAACATTTAATTACTAAACCTGTTTTTGATGCTTTGTTTGAAGGTTACGAATTTACTAAATATAATCCTGTTTCTCACACGATGCAAAGAATGTTAGATGTGTTAGAAAGTCAATCTTTGCAGAGGGAAGTGAAGACTTTAGAAAAGTTTTATCACAGTGTGTGAGAACGTGCTAGTGGTATTGATAATGCGGAAGGAAAACAGCGGATAATTATTGAATTATATGATAAATTTTTCCGTGCGGCTTTTCCCAGGTTGGTAGAAAGATTGGGTATTGTTTATACTCCTGTGGAAGTGGTAGATTTTATTATTAAAAGTGCTGATTTTGCTTTAAAACAAGAGTTTGGTGTGGGTTTAACTGATGAAGGTGTTCATATTTTAGACCCCTTTACAGGTACAGGTACTTTTATGGTGCGGTTGTTGCGTGGCGTTAGCCATACTCCTGAATGGCCTGCGCCCATACCCCCTGATAGCGTGGCGTTAGCCATACTCCTGAACTTAGATATATACTAGGGGTTTAGCACTGCTTTACCCTTACATATCTCATCAATTACAGGATGGTTTAATGCTGATGTAGAGATTTTTCATGAAACGTCTCTACAACGTGGTTTGCCTAAAGGATACCAGAAGCTACACCAAGGTAGTTGTAAAGTTATTGAGTCCTAAAGTACCAGTTAAACCTGTCACCTCAATGATGGCAATAAGCACCTCTTTTTTCAACGTGGCTTTCACGCTCTATCCCCTATGAAACAAGCTGTTTAGTCATGAGGATATCCAGACAGTTAAAACTGTTCCCAGTTAAAAGTTAAGAGTTCCCTACCCTCGCAGACAACTTATTCAGCAAGCCCTAAATATAATTGTATTAACATTAGTTGTAGCTAATTTAAGCAACTCCGACCAACTCAAGGTATCTGATTTATGATCTGCTGTTTCACAATGAATAACTAAATTCCATTGCTGCTGTGGGTTTTTCTTAGTTTTATCTGCTAGAATTTCCGCATTGCGAATTGCTTGCAGCAGCGCTTACTTCTTTCCGCCATCTTTCTTATTGTGCATTTGTCGGCTTTTTTGTACCACCTGTCAAACAAACTATCCCTATCCCCAAAGTTGCTAAAGTCCAATTTTTCCAAATATTCAATAAAATCACATTCAAAATTACTAGGAAGGTTTACAAAATGGTGTTTACTAAGTTACAAGTAACACCATAGTTTGTTATTACGCAATCATTCAACATTACTCCAGAAAAATTTCGTTTGGAAACAACTGACAACTAAAAAATTTATGGTATTACAAGTAGAAAACAACACTTACGAAGCGAAAACCCAAGAAATCGCTAAACAGGTTCTAGCTGCTACCCAGGAAAATCGCTCATTTTTGGCTGCTTTACGGGATCAAATGCGTTGGGATGATAAATTGCTCGATTGGGCTATGAGTAATCCAGGTTTACGAGTACAATTATTTCGGTTCATAGATACCTTGCCCGCTTTACATAGTAAATCAGAAATTGCCTCCCATTTGCAAGAATATTTGGGAGATGATTCCGTAGAATTACCCGCAGCTTTGAAAGGAATCTTAAACTTTGCTAACCCTGATTCTATGCCCGCACAGGTAGCCGCGACAACAGTGGGAACTGCGGTAGAAACTTTAGCACATAAATATATTTCCGGGGAAAATATCAAGCAAGTCATCAAAACCGTTGAGAGACTGCGAAAAGACAAAATGGCTTTCACCATTGACCTCCTCGGTGAAGCGGTAATTACTGAATTAGAAGCGCAATCTTATTTAGAAAGATACCTAGAATTGATGCAGCATTTGGTGGAAGCATCCAAAAATTGGGGGAAAATTCCGGCTATTGATGAAGCTGACGGCGAAAATATCCCCAAAGTCCAGGTTTCTGTGAAATTAACGGCGTTTTATTCCCAATTTGATCCTTTGGATGCCCAAGGTAGTGAAGCACGAGTCAGCAATCATATTCGGACTTTACTTCGTCGCGCTCAAGAGCTAGGTGCAGCAGTCCATTTTGATATGGAACAATACGCCTATAAAGATATCACGTTCAATATTCTCAAAAAGCTATTACTAGAAGAGGAATTTCGTCAACGTACCGATATTGGGATGACAATACAAGCATATCTGCGGGATAGTGAACAAGACGCTAGAGATATTATTGCTTGGTTAAAACAACGGGGTTATCCTCTCACCATTCGTCTAGTTAAAGGTGCGTATTGGGATCAAGAAACCATCAAATCGGCTCAAAAACACTGGCCACAACCGGTTTATAATGATAAAGTCGCTACCGATGCCAATTTTGAGGCGATAACTCAGCTATTGCTAGAAAATCATCAGTATGTCTATTCTGCCATAGGTAGTCATAATGTGCGATCGCAATCTCGCGCCATAGCAATTGCGGAAAATCTCAATGTTCCCCGTCGTCGTTTTGAAATGCAAGTTCTGTACGGCATGGGTGATAAAATCGCTAAGGCTTTGGTAGATAAAGGTTATCGCGTGCGGGTTTATTGTCCCTACGGTGACTTGTTACCAGGAATGGCTTATTTGATTCGGCGGTTGTTGGAAAATACGGCGAATAGTTCGTTTTTACGGCAAAATCTGGAAAATCGTCCGGTTGAGGAGTTGTTAGCAGCCCCAATTATGTCTCACGCAGAGGCGCAGAGTCGCCAAGAGGAGGAAGGAGGTTTTTTTGGTGTTGCGGATACTGATTTTGCGGGGGAGGAGAGAAGGCGGAGGTCGAGTTTGGCTTTTGCAAATGTGCGTCAGCAGTTGGGAAAAACTTATTTACCTTTGCTAAATGGGGAATATGTGAATACTGCAACTTTTGTTGATTCTCTTAATCCTTCTAATTTTAGTCAGGTTGTTGGTAAGGTGGGTTTGCTGAGTGTTGAACAGGCTGAGGAAGCAATGAAGTTTGCTAAGGCTGCTTTTCCGGCTTGGAAGAAAACTCCGGTTAAGCAACGCGCGGATATTTTGCGGAAGGCTGGGGAGTTAATGGAGGAACGACGCGCTGAACTTTCGGCTTGGATAGTTTTGGAGGTGGGAAAACCTGTTAAGGAAGCTGACGCGGAGGTTTCGGAAGCTATTGATTTTTGTCTTTATTATGCTGCGGAAATGGAACGGTTGGATAAGGGTGTAATTTATGATGTGGTTGGGGAAACCAATCGTTATATTTACCAGCCGAAAGGTATCGCTGTTGTGATTTCTCCCTGGAATTTTCCTTTGGCTATTGCTTGCGGTATGACTGTTGCGGCTTTGGTTTCAGGAAATTGTACTTTACTCAAACCGGCAGAAACTTCTTCTGTGATTACTGCAAAGTTGACGGAAATACTCATAGAAGCTGGAATCCCTAAAGGTGTTTTTCAATACGTTCCTGGTAAGGGTTCGCAGGTAGGCGCTTATTTGGTTAATCATCCTGATACTCATGTGATTGCTTTTACTGGTTCTCAGGAAGTAGGTTGTAGAATTTACGCAGAAGCTGCAATTCTCAAACCTGGTCAAAAGCACCTCAAGAAAGTAATTGCGGAGATGGGTGGCAAGAATGGCATTATTGTAGATGAAAGTGCTGATTTAGACCAGGCTGTTGTCGGCGTTGTCCAATCGGCTTTTGGTTATAGTGGACAAAAATGTTCTGCTTGTTCACGGGTGATTGTGCTTGAACCTATTTATGATGCTTTTGTGGAAAGGTTGGTAGAAGCAACTAAATCTTTGAATATTGGAGAAACGGAATTACCCAGTACCCAAGTTGGTCCGGTGATTGATGCTATTTCGCGCGATCGCATTTTGGATTATATTCAAAAAGGTAAACAAGAAGCAAAAGTCGCCTTAGAATTACCCGCACCCAGCCAAGGTTATTTTATCGGTCCGGTGATTTTTTCGGAAGTACCCGCAGATGGAGTTATCGCCCAGCAGGAAATATTTGGACCTGTCTTAGCAGTAATTCGGGTGAAAGATTTTCAAGAAGCAATAGATGTTGCTAACGGCACAAACTACGCTTTAACCGGTGGTCTTTATTCTCGCACACCTTCCCACATTGAACAAGCACAAGCGGAATTTGAAGTGGGGAATTTATACATTAACCGAAATATTACTGGAGCGATCGTTTCCCGTCAACCTTTCGGCGGTTTCAAACTTTCTGGAGTTGGTTCAAAAGCAGGAGGACCAGACTACCTCTTGCAATTCCTAGAACCGCGCCACATCACAGAAAACATCCAGCGTCAAGGTTTTGCCCCAATTGAGGGTGCAGACTAACTTGATAACACACAAAGATCCCCGACTTCTCAAAGAAGTCGGGGATCTTTTTATCCTGTTAATCCTGGAAATCCTGATTCTGACAAATTATGATATTTTGATGTTAAAATGTAAGATCAGGGTTTCTCTATATTTATGGGTAAAAAAGATGATATTAAACAAATTGATGCAATTGCGAGAGAATTTCGTATGTCACCGACATTAAGGAAAACTTTTGGTTTATTTCTGGAGGAAGAAAAAAGAAATGGTTACGGAGGAACTTTAAACGATAGAGGTGATTTTACTTATCCAGAACTTCGTCAGAAAGCTAAAGAATTTTTAGAGGATATTAATTATGACTCCTAAAACATCTCTTGCTAATTCAATACTAAATCTGAATCAAATTATTCAACCAATTATTGGCGAAACTTGCCATCAAATTACATTTAGTTATGGTGATGAGTTACTGTTAGATTTTGGTAAAATGACTGCCTATGATCATCCTAAATTAACACATTTACGTAAAGGAAGCTGGCAACTTAGCACTAGGGCAACACCTTGGTATTTAATGCTAGGAGATAATCTTTTCGGTCATTCATCTATGTTCGTAAATAATAAAGATGCTGCCAAATATGCTAAAACGTTTTTACAGTATTTGGAAAACAAAAAACTGACTAATTTTATTATTCCTGCTAATAGTCATGATATGAAACTCACTTTATCATTTGAGGGTGGTTACGAACTAATTTTAAAACCAGATTTAGAAGATGATTCTGGACTTGCTTATTGGGAATTAATGATGCCAAATGAGCAAATTTTAACCGTTGGTCCGGGAATGTTTTGGGAATGTAAATCAATTCATGAACCTTATTAGTCTGGATATTTAGATTCAGATACAATTTCCGTTTCAAATTATAACTACTAATTAATATGTATAACTGCGTATCCTGCTTAGAACAAACACTTTTGTTTTCGTATTAGCGCAAAATCCAAATAGTAACATCCTTAAGATAGATACCATCTCTCTAAAAATATGCAAAAATGAAGATAGAAATATCTGTTAAAAACAACTTAACACCATTCTCTATTTTTGACTCCTGACTCCTATTCCCAGGGGGGTGAGACTATGATTGATACAAGTAACGATATAAGAATTATTTCTTTAGTTCCTAGTGCTACGGAAATTGTGGCCAAACTGGGCTTGTTTGATGCTATGGTAGGGCGATCGCATGAGTGTGACTATCCTCCCGAAATCGTCAATCTTCCAGTTTGTACCCAAGCCCGTTTGAATGGTGACGCTAATAGCCATTCTATTCACAAAGAAGCCGACAATCTATTACAATCTGCTTTGGGTATTTACAAAATCAAAGTGGATGTTTTAGAGAAACTGCACCCTACCCATATTATCACTCAAGATCAATGTGATGTCTGCGCCGTCAGTTTACCAGAGGTAGAAAAGGCAGTTGCCCAACTTACCCACAGTTCACCACAAATTATTTCTCTACAACCCAACACATTACAGGATATTTGGGGTGATATTGAACGGGTTAGCCACGCATTTGGTGTAGATTCAGTAGAAATACTGGAGAATCTAGAAGCCCGTGTTAGAATTTGCAAGCGTAGACTACAAGGACTTTCCACCGCCGAACTGCCTAAAGTCGTGTGCATTGAATGGACTGATCCTTTGATGGCTGCTGCAAATTGGGTTCCTGAATTAATTAACTTAGCAGGAGGAAGACCATTATTTAGCATCACTGGTAAACCTGCTGCTCATGTCAAATGGGAAACATTAGTAGATAGTAATCCAGATGTGATTATTTTCATGCCCTGTGGCTTTGATTTGCAACGAACTCAGCAAGAAGCAGAATTATTAACTCAACGTCCAGAATGGAAAAAACTCCACGCTGCTCAAACAGGAAGAGTATTTATTACCGACGGTAACGCTTACTTTAACCGTCCTGGTCCGCGATTAGTAGATTCTGTGGAAATTTTAGCAGAAATATTGCACCCAGATATTTTTGACTATGGTTATAAGGGTAGTGCTTGGCAAATTTTGTAATTATTGCCATCAGGGGTAAGTTAAACGGGCGGTTAGAAACCGCGCCTACACAAGCAAAACCTACATGGGTTTCAAATCCTTGATTTTTTCGTTAGTCCGCGCAGGCGGACTTTGTTTGTATAAGTAATTGGACAAAAATATTTACAGTCATTGCGAGCGAAGGGAAGCAATCACAACCCTTGGAATTGCTTCATTTCACTTCGTTCTATATGGCTAACGCCACGCTGTGCTAAGGCAATGACATTGTGTAATTAATTCTGTCTCACTACTTAGCAGTGTATCCCTGACGGGAGCCGGAGGCATCTTTCCATTCGCCAAGCATTAAGTTGACACTAACTTCTGCTGTATCTGTGTTTGACACCTATAGGAAAATATTCAGTATCACCAATGGGTTTTAATTCTACTACAGGAGTTTGATATTGTAGAGGGACATAATTCGCAAATTCACTATTTAAACGCAATAATTGGGCAAGAATAGCCGCAGTAATAGATAATCTTTTTTCCTCTTGATTTTCAATTCCTGGTGCTAATTCTACTACTACAGATAAAAAGCGATTTTTATCGGCATCTTCTTTTACCTGGATAACAAACTTACCCGTTACCCATTCTCTAATGATTGGTTGTTCTAGTCCGACTGTGACATTTTCTGGATAAATATTTGCGCCAAAATAGGAAACTGTAAAGTTAGAACGTCCAAAAACATAGACAAAAGGTAATTGATGAATTCCGCGATGATTTTCTAATTCTGTAATAGGATTAAAACCCCATTCTGCTAAGAATTCTAGCATTTCTGTGTAGGTAATTAAGCCACCTTGATCAAAAATGCTATATCTAATTAAAGGCACACCATTATTCCCAGAAAATAATAAATTTCCATCTTCTACTTCAAAAAAACGACTGCAAGGATCATATTGAACTAAAGTAGGTAATCGGGATTCTCCAAATAATGCTTTAGCTGCGGCAGGTGTGGCTGCTAAAAACCGCCGAATACAAATACTTAAAGGGGTTTCATTCCCTAAAACTCCCGCGTCTGCTGTTCCATACATGGAAGCAAAATCATCATAGAGATTTTCCGAACCTATTCTTTCTCCGACTAAATTGCGCCATTCTTCACTGAATACTTCCCCTGCCATGACTAATTTAATGTGATATTGTCCCCACTGCATTCCATTGGCAATACCCGTATCAATCACATCTTTGAGAAATGGTGGATATCCTAATAAGACAACTTGCTCGAAAATACTACCTAATTCTTGGACAATTCGCAAAATTTCTGTTTTATTATTCCCTGGGGTAATAACGGTAATTGGATAACCTTTAGCGGCTAAATGACGACAGCAATTAGTGGTAAACATTCCACCCACCCAAGTTCCCAAGGTAAAACAAATTACTGCTAAACTGGGTTTAGTATCAGCGTGAAAACTATCGTGAAAAATTTGTTCAAAGCGGGTGGCTATTTGTAGTTCGTCGGTGATGAAACGTGGCCAAAATGTAGGTTTACCCGTTGAGCCAGAGGAAGCGGCTATCATATCACAGCTTCCTACTTTTCCATTATTACACAATTGGGGCAAAGAATAACGGGAAATATAATTTTCTTTATTAATTTTTGGTAAGTTTTGGAAATCTGCTAATGTTTGAATATTTTGAGGATTTATGCCTCGTTCTGCTAAAAATGCCTGATAAGCGGGTACACTAGCAGCTACATCTTGAAATAATCTCAAAGCTATTTCTTGGCTATCAATATTCAGGTGCTGTTTTAGTTTGTCTGTTAAGGGAGTTGAGATAAAATCTTCTAATCCTAAGATTGCCCTTGGTGTTGATATTTGTGGTTTCATAAAGCTGGTTGTTCTTTCTCAAAATTCTATCTATAAATGCAACTTTTTAGTAACCTATGGGATTTACCTACTGTACAAACTTACCATCATGTCAAGGCGTTGCTGAATTAGGGTATGAAATTGAAAAATCAATTATTTCAACCTCTTACTCTCTGCGACTGGAGCGCCTCTGCGTGAAACAAAATCATACTCTTAATCAGCAACGTCCATATCAACAAACGAAATTGCGTCGTTTTCGGCTTTGGGAATAACTGATTGAGTAGGGTGCGTCAGATAGAGGAAATCTGTTTTTTAAGTAATTGGACAAAAATATTTACAGTCATTGCGAGGGAAGGGAAGCAATCACAACCCTTGCGATTGCTTCATTTCACTTCGTTCCATATGGCTAACGCCACGCAACGCTAACGCAATGACATTGTGTAATTAATTCTGTCTCGCTACTTACCAAATTATCGGGTCTGACGCACCCTACAAGAGATAAAATAAAAATTTTGGCTGTCAGATACTACGGGAACGTAAATTACCTCGTTGCTTTTGTAGCCATTGATAACTCTCCATTTATCTTCCCGGATCATGCAAATATATTGCAGTCAACAACACATAAATAATGGCGGTCATCGTTTTTGTACTCAATGCGGTGAAGCATTACCTTTGACGGTGGGACAAGTTATTGATAATCGTTATGAAATTGCGCGGATATTGGGACAAGGTGGTTTTGGCCGCAGTTATTTAGCGATTGATCGGCAAAAATCTCGAAAAACTTGCGTTTTAAAGGAATTTGCCCCCAATGTTGTTAAACCCCAGGAGTTACAAAAGGCTAAGGAACTGTTTGAACGGGAAGCAAGTGTCCTCAAAAAAATCCAACATCCCCAAATTCCCCGGTTTCATGCTTCTTTTTCCGCCAAAATTGGGACTAAGGATTTTTTCTTTTTGGTGCAAGATTATATTGAGGGTGATAATTATGACCAATTATTTGAACAGCGTCGGGGTCAAGGACAGTCTTTTAGTGAGGAGGAGGTAATTAATTTACTACATAATGTTCTGCCTGTGCTAACTTATATTCATTCTTTAGATATAGTTCACCGCGATATTTCCCCGGATAATTTGATTTTGCGCCAAAGTGATAATTTGCCCGTATTGATTGATTTTGGAGGGGTTAAACAGTTACCAGCTTCTCAGGGTTTTTGGCGGACACAATTGGCTGTAAATGCGACTTTGTTAGGTAAGAAGGGATACGCACCAGAGGAACAGTTACTTCAGGGAAAAGTTTATAAGAACAGTGACTTTTATGCGTTAGCGGTGACGGCTTTGGTATTAATGACGGGGAAAGAACCACATTTACTTTATGATAGCTTTAATGGGGTTTGGCTTTGGGGTAAGGAAATTAAGGTTAGTCCCAAATTAGAGACTGTCTTAAAAAAGATGTTGGCATATAAGCCGAGCGATCGCTATCAAAAAGCCGAACAAGTTATTAAAGATTTACCTTTACCATCTACCTCATCTACACCACAGATTATGCAAACTTCTAACAATAATCCCAATCCCTATATTACTAAGTTGAAAACACAGGTGGTAGCACCAGGAATAAAGCAGGTTCGCAGTATTCATGGTGGTGTCCACAATCAGACAAGTTTGTTTGTTCAGAAAATACCCATGCCAAAATGGTTGCGTCCTTTTATGGTCAGCTTTATTATGACTACGGTAATGTTGTCAACAGGTGCGGGTATGTTTGCTTTAGGAAATTTTGCAGTTAAGGGAATAACCTCAATTAAAGTTCCGCAAGTTGAACTTCCCAAAATCCCATCTAAGAATAATCCTGAGGATGAAAAAAATCAAACTAATCGCACTATTCAACAGGTGTTTATTCGTCTACAACAGTTAGAAATTTCTCCGGCATTTTTTACTAACACCGTTAATGAAGTTTTTTATGCCGAAAAACCAGAATTAAACAACCGCAAGTTAACTCAAAACCCCGAAGACGCAGCTTTGAGATTACAATGGAATGCGATCGCTAATAAGTTATTAAATAATCTAGAAAAGGCTAATTTAAGTGAACCTGCTAGAAAGAAAATAGGTAGTTATAGTCAACAGGATTCCCAACGCTGGGAACAGTTAGCCAAAGCCGGAAAATTAGGTAATTATAAATCTTTTCAGGATTTACGCGCAGATACATATCAGACCTTTGACCCGTTGTTTCCTGGTCAGGAACGCGGGAAACTAAATCAAAAAACTTTTCTGCAAATCTGGTATGCGATCGCATCTGATAAAGTAGAAAATAAGTAATGGGTAATGGGTAATGGGTAATGGGTAATGGGTAATGGGTAATTTGTCAGAACTGACAACTGACAACTGACAACTGACAACTGACAACTGACAACTGACTAATGACCAATGACCAATGACTAATATATACTGTTCTCAAGGGCATAAAAATCCGTCGGGTAGTAGGTTTTGTCTCCAATGTGGAGACAGAATTGGCAGCGTACCGACATCTAGAAATCAAGGTATTCAAGCGGGACAAACTTTAGGCGATCGCTATGTTATTATTCGGCAAATTGGTCAAGGAGGATTTGGCAAAACCTACTTAGCAGAAGACCTTAACCGCTTTCGAGAAGCTTGTGTTTTAAAAGAATTTTCTCCCCAGGTACAAACTCCCTACATTGTCCAAAAAGCCGAAGAACTTTTTCAGCGAGAAGCAAGTGTACTTTACAAATTACAACATCCTCAAATTCCCCGATTTCGGGAACTATTACGCATCAACTTCCAAGGGAAAGAAAGTCTTTTTCTAGTCCAAGATTATATAGATGGTGAAACTTATAATTCCTTATTAAATAGTCGGCAAAAACAGGGTTTAAAATTTAGAGAAATAGAAATCCGCCAATTATTACAGCAAATTTTACCAGTATTAGAATATATTCACGCCCTGGGGGTTATTCATCGTGATATTTCTCCTGATAATTTAATGCTTCGGAGTAGTGATAAATTACCAGTATTAATTGATTTTGGAGGTGTTAAACAAGTAGCCGCTACCGTCGCCTCTCAATATTACCAAACAGGGGGAATAGCATCTCCCACAAATGGCACTTTGTTAGGAAAAATAGGATTTGCACCCCCAGAACAAATGCAAACTGGTATGGTGTCTACCCATAGTGACTTATATGCTTTAGCCGTCACAACGTTAGTTTTACTGACAGGTAAACAACCCCAAGAATTAATTGATACTTATAATTTTAGTTGGCAATGGCGACGGGAAATCAGCCTCAGTTCCGCACTTGGACAAATCATAGACAAAATGTTATCACCAATTGCCAGCGATCGCTATCAAACAGCCCGTCAACTTCTCCAAGTCCTCAACCCTCAATCTGTTAGCTATCCCCAAACTCAACCCCCCACATCTGCTACAGTTGCTATTTCTCCCCCGAAAATCCCCGTTCCTGAACCAGTGATGATTCCCACTCCTCCCCAACCAGGTATTTGGACAGGAAAAAATGTTTTGATTCTCGTTTTTTTCCTGACTATTGGGAGTTATTTATATTGGCAAAAACTTAAAACCCCTACCAACAATTTACAGGGAAATAACCCGATAATTTTACCCAGTCCCCATTCCACCGAAACAGCAAAAACAGAAGTAACTTTTTCACCGGAAGAAAGACAACGCAAACAAAAATTGAGCGATCGCCGTGAAGAATTAGATATAAATTATAAATTTTATGTTAAGCTAGTAAACCAACTTTTCCGCGAAAAATACCCCAATTTAAAGGGGCGTATTCTGAGTGATAATCCAGAAGATGAAAATTTACGAGCCGAATGGGATCAAACCGCCGCCGAAGTCCTAGAAAAGCTAACAGAAATCACTTCTGACTCCCGCCGTCAACTGGGAAATTATACTGGGGATGAACGCGCAATCTGGAAAGCCCAAGTTAATCAAATCAACGTTGGTAGTCGGTCTTTATATGATTTAGGTGATGCCGCTTTTTTCAGTGAATTTCCCGAACAAAAGAGTAAAAGTTTTATTAACCAACCCATTGGACAAGTTTGGTACGCATTTGTCAATGATCAACTTAACACCATTCTTGACAAAAGCATATTGGAAACAATAGTCTTTCCTGAAGGCACTACAGGTAAAACAGTGAGTGGAACTCTCCAACCAGGAAAAGGTAAAGTTTTTATTGTTGGACTAGCCAAAGATCAAAATATGGAAGTGAAACTAGAAGCAAATTCCAAAGTTTTACTCTCAATTTATTCCCCCTCTGGGAAAACCCCATTACTACAAGACTCTCAAACACGGACGATATCTGCAACATTACCAGAAAAAGGATTTTATGAATTTGTTGTTGTTTCCACAGCCTCAGAATCCGTAGATTATCAACTCACCCTAACCGCAGAAAACCCCCCAGAACCCGAACCAACAGAAGAACCAACAGAAGAACCAACTCCCACAGAAACACCCACACCTGAAAGTAATTAGGACTTAAGGATAGAGTGGCGTAAGCCATAAAAATTACAGCCGTTTCCAATTATATGACGTATATCATAACCCCCTCATCGCTTGCGGGGAGGGGGTTGGGGGTGGGGTTCTTGTACCTCATAACATGGGGAAGTGCTGTATCTGTGAGGTCTAAGAGTATGGCTTACCAAGAAAGAGTGAAGCTATTTATCCTCATCAAACCCAGACTTTATATGTGCGGTGGGGTGATTAGTTGATGCCTTTATTATTGCTTCTAACTGCTTTGAGTCGGCTTTTAGGATTTCCTCTTTACTGTATTTTCTCCCCCCAATAGAAAGTGGTCTGAAAATAGAAGTATTTACTTGCGGACTAACACTATCGTTTAAACTATCATCTATTTTTTTGCGAAGAGATGATAAAAACATTATATCATTTCCTAGATCAGAAACTTCATCTTCATATTCATCCAAGTCTTCAATTTGATTGATTCTTTCTTGGTATTTTACCATCAAATTATCAACAGCTTCGATCATGAACTTGATATCTTTAAATGATAAATCCATAGCTAATTCCTTCCAATGATGACTGTAACTATTATTAATTAACTTTAGAGAAATACGTACCTATCTGTTGTAATTCTTTTTTATAATCCTCCAATGGCATATCTTGAATGGGTTTCCACAGCCAGTGATTATCATAGTCATTAACTAATTCTAGCTGTTCTGGTATTTTTGTTCCTGCTTGTAATTGCCACCAATTTTTACCATAACCTGGATTAGCAAATGTTGATATTCCCCCTGTTGATTCCCCATCTGCTAAAGTAGTCATAACCCATACTCCCCCATCCTGATCATAGCAAGCAATATCTTTATCAGGGCGAACATTATCCATTCTGGGGGAATTGGCATTTCCTTGTCTATAAAGAATAATTGGTGTGTTGTTCATTAAGTAGGATTTCAGTCTTTAATTTGTGTATTATACTCAAAACGGCTTGATTGTTTGATTCTAAACGTAGGGGTAAAGCAAGAGCTTCATTGGTGTCAACTTAACGTAAAACCCATAGCCCGCCTGGGAATGAATTCCCAGTTTAAGGGACTTCCAAATAAAAAAATACTCAACCACCTAACGCAAAAATCTCTCAAACCCTTATTCCTCTGTGTCCTCTGCGCCTCTGTGGTTCGTTAATCAGGATAATTTATTTCTTGGAAGTCCCTAATAGCATTAACGTAAAACCCATAGCCCGCCTGGGAATGAATTCCCAGTCTAATAGCAGAAGTTGTCTTTTGATGACTAAATAACCCAGAAATTTTTGAGTAAACTTTAGTTTACTTTCGCTATTAGCCCGGAAATTCATTTCTGGGTGGGTGTGGAAGCCAACAAATAAGCCATCTGTAGCCTAAGTTGAAACCAATGAAGCTCTTGCTAAACCCCTACACATCTGGGTTCTTTGTCATTTGGCAAAAGTTTAAATCTCACCCGTGTTTAGTATAAATAGCATAATCCTTGACAAGAAACCATTGCTAGACATACTATATACCTATTCTGCTTATATACAGGCTTGTTTCTTCCTTGCGCCTTTGCTTCTTAGCATCTTTGCGCGAAACAAAACATAATTACCAAGTTGGATCACTAAAAAGATGCACCGTCAACTTCTCCTTTCCCGGTGGAACTGCGGTAATACAAGCCCGAATAACTTCCCCATCATCTAACTCTACAGTACAAGCGTGACAAGTCCCCATCAGACAACCCGTAGGAATTGACACCCCAGCCCGTTCCGCTACATCTAACAACGGTTCTCCTACTTCAGCATTGACAGTAATATCATCTGGTAAAAAATTAATTTGCATAGTTATAACAGGTTTTTATTGCTTAAATAACAGCTAAAAAAGAGTAATTAAGAATTATTTTTCTAATCATCTTCACACAAACTGCGGTAACTTTGCTCTTTATAGCCATCTTTTCTAGTCATATTTGGATTATACAGTAAATAATCTTTTAAAATATGGCAATTGCGTTTCAATAAACTTTCTAATTTAATATCTGACAACTTGCGTAAAATTACATTATCTTTATCACTACCAGCAGCCAATATTTGACCATCTGGACTAAAACTAACACTACTCAACTCTTCAGAATCACCTTGTAATATCATCAATAAAACACCTTCTCGGTTCCACAACCTGAGTTTATTATCACTGCTTACTGCTAGAGTTTGACTATCTGGACTAAACTTAACACCAATAAAAGCATCACCATACCCCATCAGAGTTTTTTGTAAAATACCGTTCTCACCCCAAATTTTCACCGTACTATCAAGGCTAACTGAAGCTAATAATTTACCATCAGGCGACCAGGCTACACCATTTACCCTGCGAGTATGACCAGTTAAATTTTTGATAACTTCCCCATTCCTTGCCCATATTTTTACTGATTTATCATCACTAGCAGAAGCTAAAAATTTACCATTAGGACTAAAACTCACCCAATTAACAGCATCAGTATGACCATTTAAAGTTTTGAGTAAAGTCCCATCTCGACCCCATAATCTAATTGTTTGATCCTTACTAGCAGAGGCGATGATTTTACTATCAGGCGACCACGCCACAGCTAAAACAGTATCATTATGACCATTTAAAGTTTTGAGTAAAGTCCCATCTCGACTCCATAATTTAATTGTTTGATCCTTACTAGCAGAGGCGATAATTTTACCATCAGGCGACCACGCTACACCCCAAACTTGATCATCGTGACCCGTGAATATTTTTAGTAATTTACCATTTTGATTCCAGATTTTTATTGTTTTATCCAGACAACCACCAACAATAGCATTACTATCAGGACTAAAACTAATACTTGTCACCCAATCATCATTAGTTTGGGGATGATGCAAGGTCAGACTATCCCAACGCCATAAAATAATAGTTTTATCCCTACCAGCAGATGCTAGAGTTAGTCCGTCAGGGCTAAAACTGACACTATTTACCCAACTATTATGTCCTCGCAGAGTTCCGAGTAAATTACCATCAAGACTCCAAATTTTAATTGTTTCATCCATACTCGCAGATGCCAGAGTATGTCCATCCTTACTAAAATCAACACTAATAACACCGCTGCTGTGTCCAGAAAAAGTTTTGAGTAATTGACCTTCTCGACTCCATAATTTAATTTTTTTATCCATACTAGCAGAAGCAAGAATTTCACTATTAGGAGACCAATCTATAGCGACAACAGCATCTTTATACCCCGACAAAGTTTTGAGTAACCGACCTTCTCGACTCCACAATTTTATTGTTTTATCAGCACTACTAGAAGCCAGGATTTTACCATCACCAGACCAAGCTACAGCTAAAACAGCATCTTTATGACCTACTAAAGTTTTGAGTAGCTTACCTTCTTGACTCCAAAGTTTGATAGTCTGATCTGTACTAGCAGATGCGATAATTTTTTCATAAGGATGAAAACTCACACTATTCACTACAGATGTATGATCGAGTAAGGTTTTTAGGAGTTTACCTGTTCGATTCCACAGTTTAATTGTTTTGTCTTGACTAGCAGAAGCTAATATTTGACTATCAGGGGACCAAGATAGACTATTTACCACATCATCATGTCCTGATAAAGTCCTCACTAAAATTCCATGAGGACTCCAAAGATTAATTGTGGTATCTGCACTAGCTGAAGCTATTAAAGATTTATCAGTACTAAAGGCCACCATTCTCACCCCCGATAAATGACCTTCTAGGCGGTTACGTTCTTTGACTCCGTAAACCGCTTGATATAGTGCAGTTAATACCCTTTCTTGAGTAGAAGTATTTCTCCATAGAGTCTTTTTTAATTTTCTTCCTGCTTTTAAACTTTCTTTAAGAGCATCAATACCTTTTTCAGAAGCAAATAAAGCCTCACTGGACGCACTTAGAGTTTTCATTTCACTATCTGTGGACGTAATCACAGAAGTAGTTAAGCCAAATATAGCAATAATAGAAGCTGTTAAGGCTACTTTTAGGGCGATATTTAATCTAATTGCACTTAAACGTTGTTTTTCCTGGCTATCGGCTAATTTTGTAATCAACTCTTTTTCTTTTAATTCTGTTCGCAGATGTTGAATTTCTGTTTGACTTTCTTCTTCTCGCTTGCGTAATTCTCGTAATTCTGACAGTAAATTATCTCCTTGGTGATTGTGGATATGTTCTAAATTAAAATCGGTTTGATTTTTTCTTAATTCATTTTTCAGACGTTCAATTTCTTGATAACTATTTCTAACTTTATCCCGTAATGTATTAATTTGTATTTGTAATCCAGATTCTTGGCGTTGTAAATGACGGATTAAGCTAACTAAATAATCATGAATTAATTGATAGCGTTCAGGAACATTAGGAAATATCACAACTAACCCAGAGCGAATTAAAATATCTAAAATTAACTCTAATTTACTAGGGTCTTCCAACTCTGAAAGTTCTAATGTTAATTCTGCACGGGTTTTAAAGGGTCTTTTGTTATTATCATCGGTTAATAAGTATAAAACTAGAAGAGCAGCTCGTTCGTTTTCTTTCCCACATTCTTTAATTAATTCTTGAATATATGTTTGAATTAACTTATTGGGACGATAGGGTTCATACTGTGCAAGCGTAGTAATATATTTATCTTGTAATTGTGCGCCTACCAATTGCAATTCTATCGGACGAACTTCACCCATTTCTGAAGATAAATCCGCAACTAAAGCATCAATCAAATCTGGTTCTAATTTGAGTTGGGAGTAATAATGTGAACGTTCAGTTAATTTTTGAATGATTTTTCTGGTATTTTCAGGAGAAAAATTATTCAGTTGATAACGAATATTTTTATCAAGAATATTATTGTTAATTACATCAATTGATGAGAGACATCTAAAATCTAGAAGGCGATGTAAATAATCTTCGCGCAAAGTTAAAATAACTTTCACAAAAGATATACCTAAACAATTACTAATAAATTGATCAAATGCTTGTTTTTCGTGAAAATCTGTATAACCAAAGAAAAATTCTTCAAATTGATCAAAAATTAAAACTGTAATTAAGTGATTATCTGCATTTTTTCGTAATTGTTGTAAAATGTCATTAGCAGTTATCAGAGGACAAAACTTAGATCGAGATTCTGTTTCAATGGCTGATTGTTTCCCCATTTCTAACATAGCTTTGGTAAAGGATTTTCCTAATTCTCCTAACCAATCTCTATAAACTTGGAGGACAACTGGTACAGCAATTTGATCACCAATAGCGCGGTTTTGTAGTGCGGGAACTAAGCCAGCCGTAACGATAGAACTTTTACCAACACCTGACTGTCCATGAATAACTATTAATTTTTGGTCTGCACGACTAATTTTACCAATTAAGCGATTAACATCAGAGTTTCTACCAGAAGCGGCAATTTCTAAGGCTATACTATTACTACCAAATGTAGATACTAAACTGGGGTTGGTGACTTGTCTTTGAGGTTGTAACCTTCCAGCCCCAATAAAGGAGACAAAACCATATTGTTGTTCTACAGAATGGAGTTTTTGTTTAATAATATAGGCTTGAAGATAGTGTCCTATTTGAAAGTATAATAATCTTAAATTATGTAATAAGCGAATGTAACGATGGGGATCATATTGATGTTCACTGTTCTCTAAAGCTGATGGTAGTTGTTGAGATGCTGTATTTATATATTCTTCTGCTACCGTTATTTTTCCTAGATGATTGAGGGCTTTGGCTAAAGTTAATAAATAAATTTGCTCTAATATCAGAGGAAATAAATAATTATTTGATTCTGGGCGATTTTTTTCTGTTTCTAATTGTAGTAGTGATATATGCGCTAAAATACTAGCTTGTGTCCAGTTTGAATTATGTACGGCTACCTGCGCTAAAAAACCATAATCATAAGCTAATTGAATTTTCCTTCCATATATTTGATGTAGTTCTAGGGATTTTTTAGCGACAAATTCTAATGCTGTCCATGATTTTAAACTATATAGGACTTCTAATAATTGTTCAATAGATTCTGAAACTAAATCTATCCGTCCAGCAATTTCAAATATTTGTAAGGATTGCTGAAAATATGTTTTGGCTGATTGCCAATATGTTTCTCTTGATTTGGGGTTTTGTTCGGCAAGACGACAGTAACATAATCCAATATAAAATAATAGAATTGACTGTTTTAAAAGATCGGCACAAGATGAATTAGATAATCCTGCTATTATATCAGTTGCATATTCTGTCGGTTCTAAATCTTCTTGATGATGCCAAAAACACAAACTTTTCTGAAAGTTATTTAAGGCAGAATCAATCCGATTATTGACATAATCATCTATGCCAAAAATAAATTCTAACCTAGCATTTAATTCTGCCTCGATTCCAATCCCCCTATCATACAATTCTTTAATTGCATAATGGAGTTGGTCACTACTAATCCATACTTGTTCTAAGGTGACAGGATGAACTTGAGCATAATTACTTTGTAAGACTCTTGTAAATAAATCGTCAGTTTCTTCGTGGAGAAATTCTAGTAATCCAATAGAAGTCATTTCAAATCTAATTGGTGTAGCTGCCCAACTCGCAAAATCGGGAGCTAACCGCATGATTTTTTGTAAAACTTGATCATTTACCCAAAAAATTATGGGGGTTTGATAACACTTACGAAATTCGTCTCGGACTTGATTAATGGAACGCAAGAGATCATCTATTTCATAGATTGATTCAAACCCCATAATCATTAATCCAGCAGGTTGATCAATGGTAAGTTGTGATTGAATTGCTGTATATAAACTTGTAGTTTTTTTGTCTAAAGTAATACTTTGAATGCGCTCATTTCCCCAACCATTAATTGCTAGTTGCTGCTGGATCATATCTCGCAGGAATTCGTAGTTACAGCACAGTAAAATAACTGAAAACTGATTTTTAGAAAAGGTAATTGCTCTTTCCAAACTACGTAAAGACTTTTGGTTAGCGGCGATTATATTCTCTGCTTGCTGTCTTTTAACCATAATCTAAACTTTTCCATTTCTGCTAAAACTGGGTTAACTGCAAACCAAACTCCTTGGTGATCACGATATTCAAATATGAATAAACTGCGTAATAAAATATCGTACTCTACATTGCCTCTAACTCGTTGATCTTGAAGTACCTGCAAGATTAATTCACTTTCTTCCATATCAATGGCATTAGCCCGGTAATCTCGTTGTCTTTGAATTACTAATTCTACACATTGGCGATCAAAAGGCGGATCTTGTTCTCGCAAACAATCAAATAGTAATCCTAATAAGTCGCGGACATGACCACCACTAATCAGACATAAACGATCCAGAGTTTCTAAGTTATCAAATAATTGAGTAACTAAATTTAAGCGATCGCCTGGTAACATATCAGGAAAGGCTCTGGCTAAGACCATTTGGCGCATCAATCCCAGTCCTTCGGTATTAATTTCTCCACAACGTTGACGCACGGGAATCATCGGTAATACTTTCGGTGCGACTCCACCTCCTAAACGGTGTTGTAGTTGGGCGCTTTCATTGGAAAATGTCAGGGCTAAGGGAATTGTATAGACCATGTGACAATGTAATCTTCTTAACTGTTCTCCTCGATCAATGAATAAGTATTCGGGGAGCGATCGCCCAGAAGGTAGAGGACGAACCGCCACCCTATCCAAGTTATCCACAATCACCACCAATCCCTTCTTCCCCCTGGCTTTTAGCTCCAAATTAGCTCGGTCTAACAGTTCTTCATTAATTGATTGTAAGATATTCTCTGTGCGTGGTTCTAGATAGTCTCTTAAGCGTCTGCGTAACTGGGGACTTTCTTTGGTTTTTGCCGTAATTTTGGCAATTCCTACCGATAATTCGGCTTCTACTCCCAAGTCTAAAGGAGTTTGCAGAAAATCTACCAACTCCCCAAACAACTTAGTAAAGTAACTAGGTTGGACACGCAGCTTCATCGCTTCCAAGTTTTTACTCACCAAACCAGCGATCGCTAACAGAATATCTGTAATATCTATATCTACCATTTCTAAAACATGAGTAGACTCAAAATAGACCACATGAAAATCCTGCGCTTCCAACTCAGCCTTGAGTTTTAATAATTCCGTAGATTTTCCACAGCCCAAATGTCCTGTAAATAACTGACAGGTTGGCGTATTTGGAGATATCTTAGTAATAGTCCGCAGCAGAGCTTCAATGATCTTCCCACCCCGGACTGAAGTAAAATCAATATAATACATCCGGTCGTCTACATTCTCAATCATCAAGGGACGGGAAGGATTACAAGCCTGATAAAATCTTTCTAAATTAAAAATCATAAAAAATCCAATTCACGCTGTAATTGTCACAACATCATCTGTCACAATCTCTTTTACAGCGGAAAACTAGACATATCCGCAACAACTTAGTATGTAAATACAACTAATTTGATCTTTTTCTTCACAGCCTCACCCTACCCAGTCCCCAAAGCAATTTACTTGCATTAAAATTTACATTAATTACGTGCAGAAGTTTTCAGTGTTATAAGGTATAGATAGCGGAAAAGATACCCGTCATCCGTACCTCATAAGACAAGCAAGTGCCGGAATGAAAATAAGCAAAAAGGGAACCCCCGCCCTGAATTACTTAATTGTATTGCATCCAATTGATAACCGCCACAACGATTGAATCACTCCCTCTACTGAAGCAACCCAAAATAGGCAAAATATTGAAAGTTGATAAAAAACTTGATGTTCTGACAAATCTAGTCAAACACTAATTACGTAGCTTCAACTGTAATTATTACCAAAGCATATTAATCTCTGCATCTACCCCTACGAATACAGTCACCTGATTCTTCATCCCTAGCAGACATACCTACCACTAACTGTGATTGAGAATAATTTCCGATTCTTACCCCTGCATTGTCAATGGACAGCTTATTCCCTGCAAAACAAGCACTGGAATTGTACAGATAGACAGACAACACCATTAGTCCTAAACCAATTGTTTTTTTCATATCAAAACTCAACTCAGAATGCTATTGCGTAATCAGCAACATCATCTTCGTGAATGAAAACTTGTGAATTAGTTAATGGTTTTCAAAATTGCCATAAAAAATCTGCCCATAGCATCAAACAAGACACTACAAACAATGCCAACTCAAAGCGCATTAACTTATCTCATTTATTTATTGCAAAGACTAATCTAGACTAATATTGGACATTACCCAATTACATCCTTGATTTATCTCAGAATGAACAAACAAGTTATTGTTTTCATTGATTCACAAATCCAAATTTAGATTTATGACTGCTAAATTAACTCTTACCCCCTGGCAGAGTTAATTTAACCACAAGATAACGTTCTTTCTATCTGTACAAATTCTCTGAGAAAAACCCGGAGAAAAAAATCTTTTTTTGACCAGAAACAAAAATAGATATTATGCGTCATCAAATAAACGACGTAATCTAAAACACAATTGCATCTAATCACCACCAGAGATTATTTTTTCGTAATCATGAAAAAATGACTCATCACAGGGGATATAGCTAATTAATATTCACCAACTCATACTGAGTTTTAAATTAATACTTAACAAATTAAGTATTAGTAAATTAACAGTGTCAAAAAAGAAGTATTGTATTAATTAATACTTTTAAGTAAAAATAATTACAAATATAAAAATAAAATCAAAGATATAAATATTACCAAAAATAAATAAGTTTGCTGAATAAGTTGTCTGTGAAGGCAAGCAGGGGGAGCGGGGAAGAACAGAAGTTTTTTCCGATCATTACCCGTCAAAATAAATTTGACGAACTACTAGGAGTATGGCTAACGCCACGCTATCAGGAGGTAGGGGCGCAGGGACTGCGCCCATTCAGGAGTATGGCTAACGCCAGGCTGCGCTATCAGGAGAATTTAGAAAAAGTTATACTCCGCAAGGGAATAAATTGAGCTTTTGCTTAAAGTTAATTTTCCTGACTCATTAGACATCTCCAGAAATTAAATATGCGTGACCTGAAACCCTTGTAGAGACGTTACATGGAACGTCTCTACCATCTTTTTTGGAGATGTCTATTGACAACTTCAAGAGTTTTCAGACCTATTCCTTATAGAATAGTGAACAAAGATTGCCTAACAAACGATTCCCACTCCTCTTACTCATGACCTCTTCACAAGACGTAGATACAATCAAATCCCCTAACTCAGACCCAGAACCATCTATCAGCCCCCTAGATGAATTACCAGGTGAAGTGGAAATGTCCATTTTCGACCATCTGGAAGAGTTGCGACAAAGAATTTTCTATTCCCTCATAGTAGTGGCAGTGGGTATTATCGGTTGTTTTATCGTAGTTAAACCCCTAGTCCAGCTACTAGAAATTCCCGCTCACGGCGTAAAATTTCTGCAATTAGCCCCCGGAGAATTTTTCTTTGTCTCCATGAAAGTTGCCGCCTATGGTGGTTTAATCCTGACCACACCCTTCATTCTTTATCAAATCATTCAATTTGTACTTCCTGGCCTCACCGTACGCGAACGGCGGTTAGTCATTCCCGTAGTGCTAGGTTCAAGCATATTATTTGTATGCGGCTTAGTCTTTGCCTATATTGCACTCATCCCAGCCGCATTGCAATTCTTTATTAACTATGGTGCTGATGTTGTAGAGCAATTGTGGTCAATTGACAAATATTTTGACTTTGTGCTGTTATTGTTATTTACCACAGGACTAGCATTTCAAGTTCCCGTCATTCAAGTCTTGCTGGCTACCTTGGGAATTGTCTCCTCAAAAATCATGTTAAAAGGCTGGCGTTATGTAATTATGGCAGCAGTAGTTTTAGGAGCAATACTCACACCTTCCACCGACCCTCTCACCCAAAGTCTTTTAGCAGGTGCAGTTTTGGGACTATACTTTGGTGGAATTGGACTAGTCAAACTCACAGGTAAGTAGTTGTCAGTTGTCAGTTACTGCACAGAATTATCATATCTGTGTTTATCTGCGTTTATCTGCGTTTAATTATTCTTAAAATCTTATTTCATGCGGCTTCATTTACTTGATGAAATTACATTAATTGTTAATCGCTATGCAGAAAGCCAGTTATCCTGATTGTTACCATATAAAATAGGTTTTGATAAATTAATTTTGTCAACGCCGGCTAATTTATAGCTAACGTAAACAAAGACAAACTTAACTTTAACTTTTACAATAGGAATACTTCACCAGCATGGCTCAAGAGCGCACATTACCCACATTTAATACTGCCACAGTCCAAATCACCAAAGAAGAAGGATTGGGCTTATATGAAGACATGACATTAGGTCGTTTATTTGAAGATAAATGCGCCGAAATGTACTACAGAGGAAAAATGTTTGGATTTGTCCACCTGTACAACGGACAAGAAGCAGTTTGTAGCGGCATTATTAAAGGTGCTATGCGCCCCGGAGAAGACTTCGTTTCCAGCACCTACCGTGACCACGTTCATGCTTTAAGCGCCGGAGTCCCCGCCCGCGAAGTCATGGCAGAATTATTTGGTAAAGCCACAGGTTGCAGTAAAGGGCGCGGTGGTTCAATGCATATGTTTTCTGCGGAACATCGTTTACTAGGTGGTTATGCTTTCGTAGCCGAAGGTATTCCTGTGGCTGCTGGGGCAGCTTTCCAATCTAAATACCGTCGGGAAGTCCTGGGAGACAAAGCCGCCGACCAAGTAACCGCTTGCTTCTTTGGTGACGGTGCTGCTAACAATGGTCAATTTTTTGAAACATTGAATATGGCAGCTTTATGGAAATTGCCGATTCTTTTTGTGGTAGAAAATAATAAGTGGGCGATCGGTATGGCTCACGAACGGGCAACTTCCCAACCAGAAATTTACAAAAAAGCCAGTGTGTTTAACATGGTGGGTGTGGAAGTAGACGGCATGGATGCTTTAGCCGTGCGTCAAGTGGCTCAAGAAGCCGTAGCTCGCGCCCGCGCTGGTGAAGGTCCAACTTTAATCGAAGCCATGACCTATCGCTTCCGGGGTCACTCTCTCGCTGACCCAGACGAACTCCGCAGCAAGGAAGAAAAAGAATTTTGGTTTGCTCGTGACCCCATTAAAAAGTTAGCTGGTTATTTGCTAGAACAAAATCTGGCAACAGAAGCAGAACTCAAAGATGTGGAAAAGAAAATTCAGGCTGTAATAGACGAAGCTGTGAGATTTGCTGAAACCAGTCCTGAACCAGATCCTAGCGAGTTATATCGCTTCATTTTTGCTGAAGACGTTTAATTTGGGTCATGGGTAATGGGTAATTAGGGAATATTACAAAATAAATAGCGTTGGTGATTGAAGGTATGAATTTTTCTCACGCAGAGGCGCAGAGGCGCAGAGAGAAGGAGCTTGAGCGATATAATTTATCTTCTTGTTCCCAGTCTCTGACTGGGAATAAATTCTAGAAGGCTCTGCCTTCAATAAGATTGGAGGCAGAGCCTCATCAACTGCATTCCTAGTCAGAGACTAGGAACGAGATGTGGTAAAGATTTGAGATCAAATGATCATGGTGGAATTTATTGGCATGACAACCTACAATTGGGGAGAAAGGTAGAAAAATCGCAATAAGTAATTGGACAAAAATATTTACAGTCATTGTGAGGGAAGGGAAGCAATCACAACCCTTGGAATTGCTTGATTTCACTTCGTTCCATATGGCTAACGCCACGCTGCGCTAACGCAATGACATTGTGTAATTAATTCTGTCTCACTACTTATGTATTGCCTGTTTCCTTTTGCCTGGACATAAGCACAAATTACCACACCAATCTACTGGCTATTATGTTTACCATTGACATTCAAGAACAACAATACAAAACCTACATCCTGTCTGATAAAACCGCTGGTACACAAATAGAAGTCGTCCCAGAAAGAGGTGGTATCATTACTCGTTGGCTGGTTCAAGGTCAGGAAATCTTCTACTTAGACGCTGAACGCTTTACTCATCCTGATTTGAGCGTTAGAGGTGGTAATCCCATTTTATTTCCTCTTTGCGGTAATTTACCTGATAATACTTACAGCGTTGACGGGAAACCGTATACTATTAAACAACATGGCTTTGCGAGAGAATTGCCTTGGACAGCAACGGCACAAAGTACCGAAGGTAAAGCTAGTGTAACTGTGGTTCTCAACAGCAATGAGGAAACAAAGGCAGTTTATCCTTTTGATTTTCAACTGGCTTTTACCTACGAACTCCAAGGTAATACTTTAGTAGTGCGTCAGGAATATAAAAATCTGTCATCCACTCCTATGCCATTTTCTGCTGGTTTCCATCCTTATTTTCTCTGTGGTGATAAAAATCAGCTAGAAGTGGAACTTCCTTCTGGACAATATCAAGATAACAAAACCAAGGAGTTTCACAACTTTGATGGCAAGTTTGATTTTAACCAAGATGAAATTGATTTTGCTTTTGGACAACTAACCAAGACATCTACATCTGTAACCGATAACAGCCGCAAATTGAAGCTAACCCTAGATTATGATGATTTCACTACTTGGCTAGTGTTTTGGACTGTCAAGGGCAAAGATTTCTACTGTCTAGAGCCTTGGAGCGCCACCCGCAATGCTTTCAACACTGGCGAAAACCTGACTGTGTTATCTCCTGGAGCTAGTTGTACTGCTTCTTTTCGGTTAACGGCAAATTTTTTCTAGACCCCCCTTGACAAAACCATAGCTGTTAATGGTATATTGATAAAGTTGGAAAAACAGCAAAAGGGTGGCTAACTCAACGGTAGAGTACTCGGCTTTTAACCGATTTGTTCCGGGTTCGAATCCCGGGCCACCCATTTTAATCACATCTTGCCCCTAGTAGTCTGTCAAACCGAAAATGACGGGTGAAGGCAGGCAGGGGGTAGGGGAGGTAGGGGAGGTAGGGGAGGTAGGAGAGGTAGGGGAGGTAGGGGAGGGAAGACATTACCCGTCAAAATAAATTTGACAGACTACTAGTGTCTGACTGGGAATGTTATTTAGGGTTTGCTGATAGCGTAGTGTGGCGTTAGCCATATAAACCTAAAACCATTTATTAACAAAGGGTTTCGCGGATTTTTACCACAAAAAAGTGCCAGGTTTTGGCTAATACTGTCTCAAAATAGGTGCATTTTTCTTTGTCGGATTTGGAAAATTGAGGATATCCAGACAGTTAAGTAATTGGACAAAAATATTTACAGTCATTGCGAGGGAAGGGAACCAATCACAACCCTTGGAATTGCTTCATGTCACTTCGTTTCATATGGCTAACGCCACGCTTACGCAATGACATTGTGTAATTAATTCTGCCTCACTACTTAAAACTGTTCCCAGTTAAGAGTTCCCTGCCTTCACAGACAACTTATTCAGCAAGCCCTAAATGTATTTCTCTGATTTCTGCTTTTTCATGTTTATATGAAAGTTGGTGGAGATTAATAAATTGAATAATTTTTATACAAATATATTAATATTCTCAAAATTTGGCACTAACATATCAGACAATTTGCATAACAACTAATGTCATATCATCGGTATTTCTCCTATCAGAACCAATGAATTGTTCAACTTGGTCAAATAGATATTCGACAATTTCCTGGGGACTGTTGCAATACTTACAGGCTGTTCTGAAGGATGTAACAAAATTATCTTCATCAAAGCGATCGCCTCCAGCCGCCGCTGCATCCGTCAAACCATCAGTATAATAAATTACTGTATCCCCAACTTCTAACTGTGCTTGTGCATTTTCATATTCACTATTGGCATCTAAACCAATTAACATCCCCAATGTATCCAATTGACTCACAGTTTTTGTGGCTGCGTGCCACCACAAGGGGGGATTATGGGCGGCATTACTATAAGATAAAATCCGCGTTTGTGGGTCATATTCGGAATAAAACATGGTGACAAAGCGGTGAGAATTTTCCAAATCCGCATACATTACCCGATTCAAATTTTGTAAAATTCCGGCTGGGGAATTACCATGTAATACTTCACCCCGCAACATTCCCCGCAACATCGTCATAATTAAACCTGCGGGAACACCTTTACCCATGACATCCCCAATGACCAAACCCCAACTAGCATTTTCTGGAGAAGCTTGTGCTTTAGATTTTAACTGGTTTTGATTAGTGGGAATAAAATCATAGTAATCACCACCAACTTGATTAGCCGGTTTACAACGGGCGGCTATTGATAATCCAGGAATGTTGGGACATTGACGCGGTAAAAGTCGGCGTTGAATTTCTGCACCAATTTCTAACTCTTGGTCTAAACGTTCTTTTTTTCTTAATTCTACAGACAGTTCATCATTGTCAATTGCCACTGCTGTTTGGTCTGCTACTAACCGCACTAATTTTTGTCTGGTTTCTGTCCAACTATATTCAGGATCTCGACTCAAAACATACAGCCAACCTCTTTCTGTATGCTTGACTAAAATAGCTGTGCCAAAGATTTGCACATCTGGACCTAAAACAGCGTGCATTTGGTCATCTAGAATCCCTGTGGAAATAGCAGCAGGACTTGAGTTAGATAAAAGAGTAATTTGACTACTAGCAGTTTCTAGGGCTTTTCTAATAATTTTTCTTTGCTGAGTATCCTGCCAATGTAGTTGTTCTAATCTAATTTGTCCATTGGGTTTATAAAGAAAAAGTGCGCTACCTTCTGCATCTGTGACTCTGGTAGCCATGAGGGGAATCAGTTCCAAAAACTGATTTAAATTATTAAAGCTTCTGAGGGCAAATCCTAAAGAACTCAGTAAGTCTTGAATTTTATTTTGTTCTCGATGCAGCCTGGACACAAGTTCCTTGAGTGCCACTACAGGAGTGACATCGGTGGTGCTGCTATTGCTATCAGTAGAATGGGGGGGGAATTGTGACACAGGTTAATATTGCAGTTAAGAATAGCAAATTTGTGATTCTTTATAAATACTCTTTTTTGATAAATTGTGAAATCATCATGGAACGAGATTTGTGATTTTAGCAAGAGTAGAAGAAATGTTGAAAGTAATTTTTTAAGTCTTGGTTCATGCTGAGGACATTGTTGAGGGTTAATTTTCCACAATTATAAATTTTCTAATTTGTCAAAAATGAGTCTGGGAGAATCAGTGATTTTTATGATTAATTAGCAGCCTCTAATTTTTTCATAACTGAATTGGTGCTTCATATATCTTGGGAAATAAAAATTTGTCACTAGCAAAATTATCTCTATTCCTGAGAGAGTAGATATTAAGAATCATCCAACCAATAACCAGATGGATTTTTGGTGCATTAATTCATGGCTTTTGCGTTGTGAGGATTTTAGTCAAAACGTTGAAGTAATCATGCTTTTAATGAAAACTTCTTTGACTATGGACTACAAACATTTAACCTATATACCATAAATTGTCGAAATGTTTCCTTAGATAGATTTCTTTTCGGGAAAGATTTTGCCTATTTTTGGTCAATATTTCAAAATGTGTAATTTTATATTAGTGTTTTGACGGAGAAGGTGGCAGGAAATTAAGTCTTATTTTCCATGCTTCAGCTAAATTTAACAAAAACTTGATTTGTAGTTTATACTGTTCGTATTAGCGATACTCAATAATTATATATAATAATAAATACGTTATATATTAGTATTGCCAGAGATTTAGCTGATTAAGAAGCATTAATTTGAATAAGTGATTTTATTAGCTGCTTGTTTGATGGGAACTTGGATAATAAATTCAGTTTTTTTGCCAATATCAGAGAAATATTCTCATCTACCATGATGTTTTTCTGTGATAATTCGATAGCTAAGTAGGTGGACATTAGAAATTGTCGTTATGACAAGGGAACAATACCCATTCCCGTATCTTTACTTATTTCTTTGGTAGTAAAAAATGGATCAAAAATGCGATTTTTCACATTTACTGGTATTCCGTCGCCATTATCAGCGATCGCAATTTGTATCCATTGTTCATCTATAATCTTTGTTCGCACATTTTAGGAATTTTTTTAATTTCCACATTTTTGAAAGCTGGAAAGTTTTTTAGATAGATACTTTCGATTTTCATGACTCACCATTAGATATCTCCAAAAATTAAAGATACTTGACCTGAAAACCCTGTAGAGACGTTCCATGGAACGTCTCTACAATCTTTTTTGGAGATGTCTATTAAACGATTTTTTGAATAGATAGCATTATTTATTCCCTATCCTCAAAATTCACATCTTGATAAATATCAATTAAACTAATTTCAAAATCAAGATGTTGCAATTTAACAATATCATTTTCAGATTTATATTCTCGAAAAATCCATTCTCCTTCATTAGTTTTGCTATAGTGCATCACCTGATATTGATTTTGTTCCACTAAAACATATTCTTTAAATTGGGGAATAGAACGATAAAAAGTAAATTTATCACCTTGGTCATAATTTTTTGTAGACTTAGATAAAACCTCAACAATTAATAAAGGATTAGTAATAGTAGTATTATTTTTGCCTGTATAACTAGCCTGACCGTCAGTTACAATCACACCTGGATAGGTATATTCTTTAAATTGGGGAATCCATAAACGCATATCTCCCATAAAAACTTCATTGTTTTTGCGTCTCATGGCATATAGTAAAATCGCCGCAATAGCTAGTGTAATTTTATTATGATTACCAGTTCCACCAGTCATAGGAATAATTTCTCCATCCCGATATTCGCTTTTATAAAGTGCTGTTTCCTCTAGTTCTAAATATTCTTCAGGTGTATAAGTATGTATGCGAATTTGTACTTCCATATTATTCTCCTTGACAATATTTTTATTTGCACATTTCATTTAATTTGCACATTTCATTTAATTATAACCAAACTACTACACCAAAATCTTAATTAATAAAATCTGATTGATTATATCATAATCAGATAAGTAATTGGACAAAAATATTTACAGTCATTGCGAGGGAAGGGAAGCAATCACAACCCTTGGAATTGCTTCATTTCACTTCGTTCCATATGGCTAACGCCACGCAACGTTTACGCAATGACATTGTGTAATTAATTCTGTCTCACTACTTAAATTTTAGCTAATCATTCTTCTTAATCCATCACGAAAAACTTGAAAACTTCTTGATTGGTTGTTTTCTACATCCATGTGAGGCGATACTTTTTGAGCAAAGTCCATTTTTTGTAACCCTGTCTCATAGCCATACTTTTTCAAAATTTTATCTAATTCTTCCCATGTCCCACCTTTAATAGCATCTGGATTACGAAATTTGGCTTGCCGGGATAAAGAAGTAGGAATTTTTTCATATTCAGCCCTGATTGCTGCTACATCACCGATAAACCAAGATTCAAGTTCTTCTACAACAATTCGATGAAGAACAATATTTCCTTTTTTTTGGGTTACAATACTAGTAGCATCACAGAGTTTCTTCTTTAATTCTTGGCAATCTGATCTATCTTCGTCTACTAAAACCACAATTCGCCAGTCATCAGGTATAAAATTAGCATAGGCTTTCATACGTTCAGGTAAGCTTTTTAAAAGTCTACTTTTATTTTGAAAGTTATGAATATTAAAAGTATGGATATTGCCTATAATTTTAGGAACAATTAAATTTAAAGCAATTTCAGTTGAAGATTCTTCTACTAAAAACTCTATGTGCATAATTGGTACTATTAATAAGGTAATCCTCTCAAATATCCCTCAGACCAAAGATCACCTAAACCTGCATCGGATTCTATAAAATGTTTAGCATCCTCAATTTTATCAGCCCTGGTAACAGTTGCATAACCATTATCATCTCGTTGAAAAATCCATAGTTGTTTAGCATCTTTAATAGTATTAACAAAAAATGGTGAGTGGGTAGAAACAAAAACTTGTGCGCGTTGTGCATAAGCTTGTAACTCTTCACTCAAAGGATCAAGAAGCCGATGATGAAGTCCATTTTCTGGTTCTTCAATACAAAGCAATTGGGGGGGATTAGGATCATTTAATAATATCAAATATGCCAACAATTTAAGTGTTCCATCTGAAGAAAACCGTGCTAGAAATGGGTTACTAAAAGGTGCATCTTTAAATAAAAGAGCGAGTCTACCATCAATTGTCGGTTGCGATTCTACTTTTTCTAATTTAGGAATACGTTTGGCTAATAACTTCAAAATTTCTGATAAAGTTTCTCGATGTTCATCAGCAAGGTATTGAACTACATTGGAAATATTGTCTCCTTCACGAGAGAGATGTTCCATTGCACCAGCAGTTGCTAATTGACGAGCTTGATCTGGGATAAAATATGAAAGAAACCATCCTTCAATAAAACGACGTAAACTGGCAATGCGAGGGTTATCTGACAATTGCCCAATGGTTTTAATTGCTAAAGAACTTGGATCATCCATTTGATAATGAATTCTCTTGTCGTTAATTTCGGGTTCTTCGCCACTAATGACTTCACCTTCCCCATTTTCAAACTTCAGAAAATCAAAGGGATGTCCATGACTGCCTCGTTTCCATCTCAGAGCTTCTCTTGATACTATTGGCACTCCATTTTGTAAAGCAATAGCAACTGTATAAGTGATGATAGGAGATTTTTTGCCAGCTTTTCTCGCTTCACGATATTTAATGACAATTTCAATTTCCTGACCTCCACAATCACGGGAAATTACTTCTTGAAATCTTCCTCGTTTTTCTAAGGCTTTTTTCACATTAGTAGTGAGACAATCTGAGAGAAATCCTATTACATCAAAAAAGGTAGTTTTGCCACTACCATTAGGACCAAGAAAAACAGAAAAAGGTTTAATATCTTTTAGGGTAATATTTTGCAAAACCTTATAGTTTTTGACAGAAATTTCTTCAATTGTTGCCATCACATTATCACTTATCTAACTGTGGTACTGCTAAAACTAGCAGCTATATAGCAATTCTAAATGATTTTTGTTTAATTGTGCGATCGCTCATCAGAAAACTAAGAACAAAGCCGAAAAGTTCATTTCTTACGCTTTTCATTACGCTTCATCCAAAGTAAGATTTTACTTTTTTTGCAAAACCTATTGTTTTAGCAATTGCACGACTATAATCCTCATCTACTAGATTATCAATAATAGCTGTAGTTTCGATGAAACTATCCTTACATTTAGTATCATCAAAGAGAATTTCTTCCATTTTTTTTACAATATTTAATAAAATCTTTAGAAGATATAATCAAATTACCATTAACAATAATTGCAATGCCATCTATACCTAAGTCCCCACCACCACCAATATGAATATCTTCAAGTAAAAATTGTGCATTATACTCTTTAGAAACTATGCAGTAGTTAACAAAATGTTCAAAAAGTATAGATTCGTTTAAATCTTCAGAAAAAGATTGTTCTTGTTTAAAAGTCTTCAAATAACTTGATGTAATTCTATCCATGATAATAAATCTCAAATATTCACTGTACTAATTTTAAATTAACAAAAGAATGAAGGACAAAGCCCAAAAGCCTCATCCTTCACCCTTTTCAATTATGCTTCATCCAAAGCTGCAATACCAGGTAAGGTCTTACCTTCTAACAACTCCAAACTAGCACCACCACCAGTAGAAATGTGGCTCATTTGGTCAGCTAAACCGACCTTTTCCACAGCCGCTACAGAGTCACCACCACCGATAATGGTAGTTGCGCCGGTTTTGCCAATTTCTGCTAGAGTATGAGCGATCGCTTCTGTACCCGCAGCAAATTTATCAAACTCAAACACACCCATAGGTCCATTCCAAATCACAGTCTTGCAATCAGCCAAAGCCGCTTGGAAAACCTTGATAGAATCAGGACCAATATCTAAACCCATACCATCAGCAGGGATATTTTCAATCTTGACAGTAGTAGCATTAGCATCAGGAGCGAACTTATCAGCGGAGACAATATCTGTAGGTAGCAACAAAGCCACACCACGCTCTTTAGCCTTAGCTTCCAAAGACTTCGCTAATTCCAGTTTATCTTCTTCCACCAAAGACTTACCAACACTCAACCCACGGGCTTTGTAGAAGGTGAAAATCATCCCACCGCCGATGATCAACTTATCGCACTTTTCCAACAAAGTTTCAATCACACCGATTTTGCTAGAAACCTTAGAACCGCCAATAATAGCCGCCAAAGGACGCTGAGGTACTTCAATCGCACTTTGTAAATATTGCAATTCCTTCTCAACCAAATAACCAGCCACAGAAGGACTCAGAAACTTAGTTACACCCTCAGTAGAAGCGTGGGCGCGGTGTGCAGTACCAAACGCATCATTTACATAAAAATCAGCATTAGCAGCCAATTTTTCCGCAAATGCGGGATCGTTTTTTTCTTCTTCCTTGTAGAAGCGGACATTTTCCAACAACAGCACTTGACCATTTGCCAATGCGCCAACCTTAGCCGCCACATCATCACCAATACAGTCATCAGTTTTGACAACTTCTTGTCCTAACAACTCAGACAGACGTTTAGCGACGGGAGTTAAACGTAATTTCTCATCTACACCCTTGGGACGACCGAAATGACTTGCTAAAATGACCTTAGCACCCTTTTGGGTCAAATCTTGGATAGTTGGCAGCGCCGCCCGAATCCGGGTATCATCAGTGATGTTGCCTTGATCATCCACAGGCACGTTAAAATCAACCCGTACCAAAGCGCGTTTTCCAGATATATCAGCCGCAGATAAACTTGCTAAACTTTTTTTAGACACAGCCAAACTCTCCTGATTACTTTTCTGTTATTGTCTTCAAAATATGACCATCAAGATTTTACCGGAGTGAGGGGTGCAGAGGTGAGATATGTTTAAAACAGTTCTATTTCCCATTGATCAAAGTCGAGAAGCCAGAGAGGCCGCTGATATAGTTGCCAATATTGTGCAAACCTATGGCAGTCGCTTAATTCTGCTTTCAGTCGTTGAAGAGCCAGATTCAGAAGCACCAGCTACCAGTCCTATGGTATCTCCAGAAGCAGTTGCCAAACTCCTAGAAAATGCCCAGGCTTTATTTTCTGGACAAGGAATCATAGCCGAATTACTAGAAAGACAAGGTAAACCAGCTTTTACTATTTGTGATGTTGCTGATGAAGTTGAAGCCAGTTTAATTATCATGGGCTGTCGAGGAATAGGCTTAACGGATGAAGGCGCAACTGATAGCGTTACCGCACGGGTAATTAACCTTTCTCCCTGTCCCGTCTTGATTGTTCCTTGATTAAGTATCACGCTTAAATCCCTACCACATCTCGTTCCTAGTCTCTGACTAGGAATGCAGTTGATGAGGCTCTGCCTCTAATAAGTAGGTTGGCGTTGAAAATTGTCGTTATAGCAAGGCAAGACGCAAGAGTAAAGAAGTTTTCAGCCATTTTACGTTTCTTTACACAGTTTGGTTTTATTGTGTTCACCTACTTATACTCAAAACGGCTAGAAGCTGGACTTTTTTATCATACAAAGAACAAGGTTCAAAGCCTCTCCTTTGCACCTCTCCCTAACCCTCTCCTAAGAGGAGAGGGAAAAGGAATAACATTTAATACTGGAGAGGTTTACCAGAGGGGTTTCATAAGTAATTGGACAAAAATATTTACAGTCATTGCGAGCGAAGGGAAGCAATCACAACCCTGGGAATTGCTTCATTTCACTGCGTTATATATGGCTAACGCCACGCTGCGCTAACGCAATGACATTGTGTAATTAATTCTGTCTCACTACTTATTTGGTTAAACTATGAACCGTTTTCAGTATACCTGCCTTCACAGATAACTGTTTCAGCAAACCCTACTTAGACAAGATAACTAGTATTCGGGACAATGGGAAACATTGCATATTCATACCAAGCTGTCCAGATAAAACTCCGAATCCAGCGTTGACGTTTCTCCAAACTTAATTCATACTCAAATGCACCAGAAGATTTATCAATAGAAGATAAATGGGAGTTACAACCACAGCCATGTTGATAAGTAAAACCGTATTTAGATGCTATACTTTGCACCTTCATTTGCATTGCAAATACCTTACCTGCGTGTAGAATAGCATCCCACGAGCGCTTATGTTCTATGTCTCTTTGATCAAATCTTAAAGCCCGTTCTTCAAACACATGATCTCGATAAATTGGGGCTAAATGCACACGATAGAAACTAGCTGGTAAATCATATCCAAACTCATCAAAAAGTTCCAAACCAATGCGAGCTACCTTGACCTCATTATTGTACTCAGAACCTTTTGACTCACAATTATGCAAAACTGCCTCAAAGTTTGGATAGTTGTGAATCATAAAGTCATGACCATAGAATTCCAGAGTTTCCCATGCCAGTTGCCCAAATAACTCAGAGAATGAAGGTATTAGCCGAAATAACTGGGGGCGGTCATTAAACAAATCAACATCACCATATTGCAGTTTATATTGAAACAACTGCGCCATTTCTACATAGACTTGTGGATTACTAAATCTGACATTTGCCCTGCCCTTAGCAATATCCTGCCACACACAAGGTAATTGAGCAACAGTAACCGCATTTTCACCAACAATGACGGCAACGTTAGAGGCTTCTTGAAGCTGCATATCTAATTTCCACAAAGAGTTTAATTAACAATTTACTGTAAATAATCCCTTTTTTATCTTCTCACTCAACAGCATAAAAAAATGATACTTCATTCAGCCTCTGGGCAAAACAATAAACAGAATTATCCTCCCTTGTCTATTGACAAGACATAAAAAATATAGTATTCTCGCAACTAAACCGGTTTTAATGGGAAACAGTAATTAAACGCAAGGGGAAAAGTCTGGTGTAAATCCGGCACTGTCCCGCAGATGTAAGGAGATTTATTCTCTAAGTCAGAATGCCCGCCGAAAGCAAAAAACTCACATCCATCTGCGTGGTACAGATGATTCAGACCGTCAACCACCCGTCACTTCCCTTCGGGTAAGTGAGGAAGAGGAGTCAGGTATTGCTGTGGTCAAGTCAAGTCTCCTGGAGGTTTAGATGAATGTTTCCATAGGAATTGATCAGTTTAGACCCCCAGAGAAACCCTACAAATTGTGTACTGTTCTGAGATTATTAACCGTCAATTTAATTATTTGCAATCCTGCACTTAAGAAAGTGGGAAGCTTTTATAGGTGAGACTTATTGCTATCTTCGCTAGATATATTTTGACAATAATAGAAAAGATGACAGCAAGTGAATCTTGTCCATTTTTGTGTGCGGTTAATTATGCTTCTTTACACATTTTACAGTAGCCATATTGTAAAAACTCTTATGTCTGCGTTTCCGAATTATCATTTCTAAATCAATGCTCAATCAAAAACATAATCTATTTGTCTGTACTACTTGTGGTAGTAAGTGGCAAGATGGTAAGCGGGTTGGTGAAAGTCAAGGTGAACAACTACTAAAACAACTTCAAGAACTTGCTCAAGATAGTGAATTGCACAATCAATTCTGCATTCAGGGGGTTGAATGTATGAGCGCTTGCAGTCATTCCTGCGTGATTGCTTTTGTAGCAGAAGGAAAATCAACCTATCTCTTTGGTGATTTACCAGTAGATAGTAGTCCATCTGCGGTACTAGAATGTGCAAGTCAGTATTATACAAAATATGATGGTGTATTGCCTTGGTCAGAACGTCCAGAACCTTTAAAAAAAGGCATTTTAGCAAAGATTCCCGCACTAGTTAAGTGGGCAAAATTAAACAACAATAGTTGATAGGGAACGGGAAACAGAAGAATCAGTTGAGTCATTAATTCCATCCGATTACTTATCAAAAAAAATAACCCAAAATGACCTCTAAAAACAACACCTAAATCAATCAATCCTGATTTCATTTACTTATCTAGAAAATATCTTTCAGAGGAAGAAGCAACAGGGAACAGAAAAAACTCACGTTTAAAAACATGAGATTGAAATAATGACACTGTTTTTTTTCGTGCTACGCATCTTTTAAAAACATCTTTTTCTTGACTGAAGCTATAAACTCAGTAACTTTTGTTTCTTATCTGTTCCCTGCTCCCTGTTCCCTTTTTTTGTAAGTCAATTCAATCCTCTCCTCATACAACTGCATGAAACCACATTCATTGATCTTATTTAGTATCACGGCTACTCTTTTATTATCTCTACCAGTTAAAGCAAATCCTGATAACAACCAGCTTGAGAACCCAAGTAGCTGGAGTCAAAATAAATCAAGTGTACAATTGCCAGGAATTAAATTTATTCCTCCAGATTCTGTCAGCAATACCAGTCCAACAGATACTCATAACTTCACTGGTATATTTCCTTTGGGAAGAGAAATCTCGGAACTACAAACTCCTATTAAAACATTAATGGCTCGCTACAAGTTTCTTTCTCCTGGTATCTTTTTTATGGACTTGAATACAGGAGATTATTTAAGCATTAATGGCGATAAATCTTTTGCGGCTGCTAGTACAATTAAATATCCAATTTTGGTTGCTTTATTTCAGCAAGTAGATGCTGGAAAAATTCAACTAGATGAAACATTGGTTATGGGTAAAAAACATATTGTTGGTGGTTCGGGAAATATGCAGTATGCGCGGTTAGGAAGTAAGTTTAGTCTCTTAGAAACTGCAACTAGGATGATGACTATTAGCGATAACACCGCCACAAATATGATCATAGATCGTTTGGGTGGAATTACTCAATTAAATCAAAAATTTCGCAGTTGGGGATTGCAAAATACTGTGATGCGAAATCGCCTGGGAGATTTTCAAGGAACTAATAAAACCAGTGCTAAAGATTTGGTAAAACTATCAGCTTTAATGGAAAATAATCAGTTACTTTCCAATATAAGTCAATTACAAGTAATAGGTATTATGAATGGTTGTCATAATAGAAGTTTATTACCTTCTGGTTTAGGTTCTGGTGCTAAGATAGCGCACAAAACAGGGACACTCAGGTTTATATTAGGAGATGCAGGTATTATTGAAACGCCATCAGGTAAGCGTTATTTAGCAGGAGTTTTTGTGCAAAGACCAAATAATGATCCTAGAGGAACAGATTTTATTCGTCAAGTTTCTCAGGTAGTATATGGTTATTTTGACCAAGCAAAAGTAAGTAACCAAGTAAGATTATAGACAAGTACCACAGGGCGTAAATAAACCAATCATTTTCAATCACTAAAAAGATGATGATCATTAACTTACGCCCCAGTGTATACTAGGAGTGAATTATATTCTAAGCAAAGACAAACTGTTTAGGATCTGTCAAATTCAAACTACTAGCTTGAATCCCAGTGAGAGTCGCTAAAGTTTGATTATTGAAGACAATCGCAGTATCTCCACCAACTTGATTTAACTTGAGTGTAGATGAGGTAATGCCGGTAATGCCTAAGCTAATCTTATGTAATAATTGGGAATTGCTGTAAAATAGTAAAGTTGATATAAGTTCAGCTTACCAATGAAAGATATATCTTTTGCATTAAATGGAGAAGTTGTCAGCGCTAAACTTGGCTCGCGGGTGGAGAAAAAAGATTTATATGGTTTTTCTAAAACTGTGGCTGAATGTGATCATCAACCCCTCACTCGTGGTTATCTCCTAGCGGATGGAAGATTACTAACACGCCAACAAATATCCTATGCCCGCCTTGATCCTGAAGGTACACCAGCCACAGAGGAGATCGCTTTAATAGAAGGGGAAATGGCCATCCTACAACCCAGTTCTTTTGAGATTGAAAATCCCTTAGAACCAGTACCCTTATCTACCCTGGCAGAGTTTAATGTGGTTGACGTCTATCCGGTAGCAGAAATAAATATACCTGCGGGACTATATTCTACCCAATTTAATTACCGCAAAACCTATATTCCCAAAGAGGCTTATCTGTTAGTTAAAGCTGAACAGGCGTTTTTATTAATTGGGGAAATGAAAAAGACGGCATTTGTGGGGTTGACGATCGCCTATGATTTTTTTGATGCTGAAGTTGAGGAAGAAGAAGACGATGAACTAAATTTTTCTATGTTTTAATGATCAGGAGTATAAATTATGGATACTATTCTACACTTAGAACATCAAGGTAAAACCGCCCGCCTATCCTTGCAATCGTTGCCACGCCGCCGTCCCAAACCAGTAATTCAGCAAAAAACTCAGGTAGGGGCAATTACGCCTTATAAACTGATCAATGGCATTAATGCGATGATCGATCCGTTTCAGGCTCAACCGTCAGATTTTATCGCTCTTGACCCAGAATTAAAATTGGAGGGAGCAGGACAAATATTGGAAACAGAGATGATTTCCACCGCTTATTACAATTCTAGTAATCGCCTGGATGGACTCAAACCCGTCACTGACTTTAAATTTGTTGATATTATTTACGATCAGCAAGGACAAGAAAAAGAACGCCGCCCCCATCTGATTCGTAAATCCAATCTCAACGATCACCTTCCTATTAAAACAGGTAAACGTCTCCCTATTACCCAAGCATTTACGGACTTTGTGTTCCGGTATACCTATCAAATCGTCCATGAAGACGGCGTGACAATGGAATTTTTATTTAATATCGCCCAAGAACTTCATCAAAACCAGGAAGTAGCCGTGGTGGGGGCTGGTACTAAAGGTAATCAACCACTGGTGATTCGGGAAAAGGGTAGTCCCTATCGCGGATTTTTGTATGGTGAAATTGGTCAGGGTGAAAACGAAGGTAAGTATAAATTATTGCTACTGTTGAGCGATCGTGAACTAAAAATCGTGGACGAATAAACTAGGGAGGCATCTATGCTCGACACCTATATTGATATTTCTAAATTAGTTCCCAAAACTGGTAATTATCAGATTGCTACTGGTAGTGCAGTTAGGGACTTAACTCTGCTGGAAATCGCTAGTCAATACGAAACCCAAGTTAGTCGCAAAATGATCGCATTGACTCAAAACAAACTGGGTAAACGATTTGGCACCACCGAACTAGTATTGCAAACTACCAAAGTTGATGGTGAAGGGGTTTTTATTTATTTTGAACGCTCTAAAAATGTCTGCTTTTGCTTTAATGCTCCCTCTGGACGGGTGCGGATTAATTTCCCTGCCCTTGATGCCTTAGAAGGAGTTTTACGCCAATCCACTGTCCAAAAAGGATTGTTTAGAGCCGAACTGTATTTACAGGAACAAATCCATGACCGCCGTGCCACCATTGGGGATGTGTTAAGGATTTCCTTTAGTGAAGATGCTGGGGCGATAGATAAACTCAAACTAGCTATGTTAGATGTGATCATGCTCGATGGCAAAGACCTACGCGCCAATCAATCACAATTTGAGCAGACTTGGAATTTATTGGGAGAACTATTTGGTAGTGACCCCACAGCCCCATATCATCGCCCATCAGGGGCAATTGTGCCGGAAGATCAACTTTTGCGCCTATTTGCCGAAAAGATCGCTGCTGGGGAAGAGGGCATGGTGATACGGCGATTGCAACGGGCAGAAACCTATAAAATTAAGCCCCGTCTGTCCTTAGATGCGGTGGTAATTGGCTATGTAGCCGGAGAATTTGAAGGAATGTATGGTGTGACTTCCTTGCTGGTGGCAATGAACTATCCCAAAACCGACGACAGCAAAACCTACTGGCAAACCCTAGTTCGCATTGGTTCTGGCCTCAGCGATGAGCAGAGGTTACAATTTCTGAATCTGTTTAGTGCCATCCATGTGGAAAATCCCCTGACCATGACCGACAGTGATGGCAGAACAATCCAATTTGTCAAACCTGAATATGTTGTCGAACTGAGTGGTGAAGATTTGCTAACCATTGTACCTGGAAGCAATCGCCCCAATCTCACTCAACTAATGGCATGGGATGGCAGTGATTATCAATTTTTAGGATTATACCCCTGTCCCCGTCCTACCTTTGCTACCTTCACCCAACTGCGCCTTGATAAACAAGTACAAAATGGTGGTGCTAGATTAGAGCAGATTATCAACAGTCCCCAGTTACCCCAATTACAAGCTATCGCGCCAACCGAAACCAAAATTCTGCGGCGGGAAGTTTACACCAAAGGTACAGACATGGTTCGTAAATTAGTGGTAGTAGAAAACAGTGGTGAGCAAACCATACCCTATCTAGTCTACTGGACAGATTTTTCTTCTAAGCGCAAAGAACCGTTAAAAGTATCTGTTTCCTATGCTTTATCCTCCACCCGCGCCCAAGAACTAGCCGAGCAGCTAATTACAGAAAATATAGTCAGAGGTTGGAAATCTGTTAATTAATAACCATCATGGGCTTAACGCATTGCGCTAAACCCAGATGAGCTAATTAAATTCTAAGCAAGAACAAACTGTTTAGGATCGTAGGAAATACCTTCAATCCCAATATTACCAATGGTCGTACCTAGTTTTACAGTTTGGGCGTTGCCTTTAGTAAGCGTTAGATAGATCAATCAACATTATTGAAAGCCATAAAATTTTCCTTTGCCTAAGTATTAGACATCTCCAGAAGTGTTTTTTTACAAACAATCTCAAAATATAGATAAAAATCTATATGATGTATTAGATACAATGAATCGTTTTGGTTTAGGAATGGTTTAGATAAGATTATAAGAAGATTAAACTTGGAACTAAATCAAAAAAATAGGGACAATTCATGAATTGCCCCTACTATACTTGAGAAGGTCATAACTTGCGTTTTTACGTCCATATATCCCCTTTAGGCAAAAGCTCAAATTGTGACCTTGTAAAGTATAAAAAAATTTTCCAATACATCTTCTTAAAAATTTTCATCATCTCCGTTTAGTATAAGCAAGAAAATATAATCTTAAATTAGATTGCATTAGAATATATTTTAATTAATATGTATAAGCAAAAATTTCCCAGTATTATGGCGAGGGGAGCGATCGCCCCAGGCATCGGGTTTCATATCCCTGATAAGACCGAAGGAATAGAAATAGCACTCTGTAGAAATCACCTTTCTATTGTTATAATTATTGAGAATAATGCTTTGTTAGGAACTAAATTTAACTTATTACGTTAAAATAACTATGTCTGTTATCCAAAGGATAAAGTATGACCAAAACAATTTCCACACATCTACAATCAACACTATATGAAACAGATCATTATCTGTGGATAAAAAACACACTCAAACAGCTAGAAAACAGAGATATTAATAATTTAGATTGGCAGCATTTAGCAGAAGAGATTGAAGCATTGGGAATAGAAGAAAGACGCAAAGTAGAAAGTTATTTGAAGCATTTATTAATCCATCTTCTGCTTTGTTGTTATTGAGAAACTGAAAAAGAAACCTGTCAACGAGGTTGGCAAATTGAAATCTCTAACTTCCGTGACGAGTTGGAATTTTCTTTTCGCTCCAAAACACTTTACAACTATTTCCTGAGTTGTTTAGAACAGGTTTATACTAAAGCTAGAAGACAAGCAATTCAAAAGACAGGTTTACCTGGTGAGATTTTTCCAAAGCAATGTCCTTTTAGTCTTGAAGATATTCTTAATAATGAATATTTCCCCTAATTTTTTTAGAGGTTGTTTGAAAACTTTTTCGTGTGGGATCTGGCACCCGCAGATCTCCCTAAATCCCCCTTGAAAAGCGGGACTTTGAGGAATTTAGCCCCACTTACAAAGGGGGGTTGGGGGGATCTCGATTAATTCTGATACTTTTCAAACATCCTCTTAAAAAGATTGTTTGAGTTCTTTCCTTAAAAGATTTTCGTCTACTAATATAATCCTTAAGCGTAACGTTCTTGAGCAATTATTAATGGTTCTACCGCTCCACTTATGGAATAAAATATTAATTTAATTTTCGTAGGTTGGGTTGAACAAAGTGTTCGCGTAGCGTGCCGAAGGCATAACCCAACATTAGCGAGAGGATAGTAGGAGGTGTTGGGTTGGCGATCGCTTCTACAAGTTTCTCAACTAAGTTATAATTAAGCAGAAATCTACTTTTATGCGGCTTTTTCGTTAATTGTTACTTTTCTTTACAAAACCCTTTCTTGGATTTAGAAGACTTTTGAGATTGGCCTCGTTTCCCCTGTCCACCTACAAATAAAGAACCGTCTTTTTCCAAAGCACTTAATTGGAAGTCGGGATGATTACGGATGTGTCTAAGAGTGCGTTTTTGCTTTTTGGTGTAATCTTCGTAGATATGGTGACAAAAATCTCTATCAGACTGTGCAATATATTCAGCGTGTGATCTAAATTTAGTAAAGACCAAGATTCTTCTGCATGAGGTTTGTAGTCATTTTCCCAGCTAAATTTTAATTCTGGTGGGTCAGAAGGTTTGCTATTATTAGTGGTGCTATCAAAATGAACGAGCCATTTCTTCATAGCTTTAAAAGCATCCCTATGGGAGTTGATTAATACTGTTAAATCTCTTTCATGTCCCTCAGAGATTATAATTCCATTAGCTTTGAGGATATAATCTGGTAGAAGTCCAAAAGCTTGGATATAGTCGTTTTTATTTAGTGGTTCTAGATCCTTTTTCTTTAATCTTTGAATTGTTAGATTTTAGATACCTGGCTTTAGTTCGTTTGTTGTTACAGACATATTTTTTGTATCCATAAAACTAACTATTCTAACAATTTTTTAGTAAATGTTATTTCTTGAGCTATCTTTCCTTTCTAAGATGGCATTAAGTTAATCAGGGTGAATATTTACCAAAGTGACTTATAGCAGGAGTCATATTTGTTCTGGTAAATTAGTTACGATATAGAATCTGTAGATTTGTTGTATTCCCAAATACCAGCATTATTTTTATCGTAAGTGTTTAGGCGCAAATGATATCAGTAGTAAAACTTACTTTTAATGGGAGTTTCATTATCAATTGATGTTCTAACCCCCCTGTCCACTGCTATACTTACTCAATGTCATGTTGTGGTTCCTGGGGGAATGTTTGTTCAATCTGAGAAGTTTGTAGAGTCTCACGGGGGCAAAGTTGGGGATATTTCTATTTATGGACAAGAATCTAATCCCACAACTTGGAAGCTGTGCAAAATGAACTTAGCTATCCGGGGGATTGAAGGGAATATTGGCTTACAAAATGCTGATACTTTCCGCAGTGATTTACACAAAGATTTAAGGGCAGATTATATATTAGCAAATCCTCCCTTTAATATGAGTGATTGGGGTGGGGAAGCATTACAAGAAGATGGACGTTGGCTTTATGGTATACCATCATCTGGTAATGCTAACTATGCCTGGATTCAACATATCATTAGTCATTTAGCCCCTCTTGGTTATGCGGGTTTTGTATTAGCTAATGGTTCAATGAGTTCTAATCAATCTGCGGAAGGAGAGATTAGAAAGGCTTTGATTGAAGCTGATTTAGTTGATTGTATGGTGGCACTACCAGGACAATTATTTTATAACACTCAAATTCCCGCTTGTTTATGGTTTTTGACTCGTTCTAAATCTGGGGGTAAGTTCCGTAAACGTCGAGGGGAGACTTTATTTATTGATGGGCGGAAATTGGGGGTCGGGATTTAACACAGGAAGAAATAACCAGAATTGCCCAAACTTATTATAATTGGCGCGGTAGTGGTAAGGGAGAATATGTAGATGTTCCTGGGTTTTGTAAAAGTGCCAGTTTTGAAGAAATAAAAGGACATGGTTATGTATTAACTCCAGGAAGATATGTAGGGGCTGAGGAAGTAGACGATGATGATGAATCTTTTGATGAAAAGATGTTACATCTGACGGCGAAATTAGATAAACAATTTACCGAAAGTGCTAAATTAGAAGCGATGATTCGGGAGAATTTGCGGGGTTTGGGATATAATATTGAACGCGGATAAACGCAGATAAACGCAGATGAGGATGGGTCAATTTTTTAACTATATTGAATTTAATCACAATGACGGAAATTACAGCTAACTATGATGAAACCTGGAAAGAAGTAATAGGAGATTATTTTGATTCATTTCTCGCCTTCTTTTTTCCAGAAATCTATCAACAAATAGATTGGACTAAAACTCCCATTTCTCTAGATAAAGAATTAGAACAGATTACCGCATCTGGAGACAGCAAAACCCGCCACGCTGATAAATTATTTCAAGTGTGGTTATTAGATAATCAAGAGGTTTGGATATTAATTCATGTAGAAGTACAAAGTCAATATGATAAAGAATTTTCCCAAAGAATGTTTATCTACAACTATCGAGCTTTTGATTTATATCAAAAACCTGTAATTAGTTTGGCTATACTAGGAGATGAAACTAAAAGTTGGCGACCTAGTTCCTATCAGTATGGTTTAGGAAATAGTCAATTAATCTTTAATTTTTCTATTGTCAAACTTTTAGACTATCAATGGGAGGAGTTAGAGCAAAGTAATAATATTTTTGCTATAGTGGTAATGGCACATTTAAAGACTAAAGCCACTAATAGCAATTTATCAGCTAGGGAACAGTGGAAATGGAACTTAGCTAGATTACTTTATGAAAGAGGTTATAACCGTAAAGAAATTGTTGATTTGTATAAGGTCATTGATTTAATGATGGCTTTATCTGAAGACTTGCAATTAAGTTTTGATCAAAAATTTGCTAACTATCAGGAGGAACGAAAAATGCCCCTTGTAACTAACATTGAAAGACGCGCTATAGAAAGAACTCGGAAAGAAACTCAGAAGGAAACTCAAAAGGCAAATATTATCAAACTTGTACAAGTGCGGTTTGGTGATATTCCTGAAAACTTAGTTACAAGCATTAATCAAATTGATGATACATCTTTTTTAGAACAAATATTTGTATCAGCAATTAATATTAGTTCCTTAGAAGAATTTGCACAACTTGTTAACTCTAATTTGTCAGAATCAGATTAATAAATGTAGGTTGGGTTAAGCGACAGCGCAACCCAACAACAGTATTGATTTGTATAAGGTCATTGAATGATGGCTTTATCTGAAGACTTGCAATTAAGTTTTGATCAAAAATTTGCTAACTATCAGGAGGAACGAAAAATGCCACTTGTAACTAACATTGAAAGATGCGCTATAGAAAGAACTCGGAAAGAAACTCAAAAGGAAAATATTATCAAATTTGTACAAGTGCGGTTTGGTGATATTCCTCAAAGTTTGCTAGAAAACATTAATCAAATTGATGATATATCTTTGCTAGAGCAACTCCTTCTATCAACAATTAGGGTTAGTTCCTTAGAAGAATTTGCACAGCTTGTTAATTCTAATTTACCAGCAGCAGATTAATAAATGTAGGTTGGGTTAAGCAACAGCGCAACCCAACAACAGTATTGATTTATACAAGGTCATTGATTTAATGATGGCTTTATCTGAAGACTTGCAATTAAGTTTTGATCAAAAATTAGCTAACTATCAGGAGGAGCGAAAAATGCCACTTGTAACTAACATTGAAAGACGCGCTATAGAAAAAACTCGGAAAGAAACTCGGAAAGAAACTCAAAAGGAAAATATTATCAAATTTGTACAAGTGCGGTTTGGTGATATTCCTGAAAACTTAGTTACAAGCATTAATCAAATTGATGATACATCTTTTTTAGAACAAATATTTGTATCAGCAATTAGGGTTAGTTCGTTAGAAGAATTTGCACAGCTTGTTAACTCTAATTTGTCAGAATCAGATTAATAAATGTAGGTTGGGTTAAGCGACAGCGCAACCCAACAACAGTATAATGTTATAATCAAATTATCCACCTTTGGGAATATCAAAAGATGCAAACTCTAATTAGATTAAATATTGAAAAATTTATTGAGGAAGGAAAGGAGTATTTTGTGGCTACCAGTGATGATTTACAGGGGTTAGTTGCTGAGGGTAAAACGGTACAAGAAGCTATAGAAATTGCGGCAGATGTGGCTAAGGTTCTATTGGATTTAGAAAAAGAAAAAAATCATTCTTTTCATTTTCAAGGTTTACCTAATCAGTTTGAATATCCGCTAATCTTGGAGGTATAATGGGAAGATTAGGCGGTTTTTCTTATCGAGAAGTTACGAGAAAATTAGGAAAATTAGGTTTTGAGTTTTATCGCCCAGCTAAAGGAGATCATGAAATTTGGTTTAATCCAGAAACAAATCAAAAAACAACTATTCCTCATCATCGGGAAATTAAGGAGGGAACACTGCGAAGTATTTTAAAACAGGCTCAAGTTGATGTTGATATTTTTCTGGATATTTAGTTATTTAAAGACTTGACTATTGAACAGTTAGAAGCGGTAAATATGGAGGTTGAGGAGGAGTTATGAGGGAAATTATGGCAGAGTTTAGTAAGTTGAGAGAGTGTATTTTATGAGGGGGTTAAGTTAGGGTATGAATAATAAGCCTATTGATAATATATGGAAGTTATTAAAACTTATTGATTTGGTTGAATATCGCAAAGGATTTGCTTTTAAATCTAATGAATATCAATCTATTGGACACCCTATTATTAGAGTTACTAACTTTACTGATAGTTCAATTAATATGAAAGATTGTAACTATTTACATCCCGATAAAGTAAAAGACTATGAATTATACTGTCTAAATTTTGGAGATGTGGTAATAGCAACAGTTGGTTCTTGGCCTGCTAATCCAGAATCAGTAGTTGGGAAAGTTATTAGAGTTCCTAAAGAAGCACATAGAGCTTTACTAAATCAAAATGCTGTTAGATTACGTTCTAATAGAAATATTGAACAAAGATTTCTATTTTATCGCTTAAAAAATTTTGATTTTCAAAATTACATAATTTCTACTGCACAAGGAAGTGCAAATCAAGCAAGCATTACTCTAAAATCTATTTTTGATTTTCAGTTTAATCTTCCCCCACTTTCTGAACAAAAAGCGATCGCTCACATCCTTTCCTCCCTTGATGATAAAATCGAACTAAACCGACAGATGAACGAAACCCTAGAAGCAATGGCCAGGGCGATTTTTAAGTCGTGGTTTGTTGATTTTGACCCTGTACGCGCCAAGATGGAAGGGAGACAACCCGCAGGTATGGATGCAGCAACGGCTGATTTATTCCCTGATGAGTTTGAAGAGTCTTCTTTGGGTTTAATTCCGAAGGAATGGAAGGTTAAAAAACTTGGTGATTTAGCTCAAAATATCTCTAGAAAGTTCAATTTTTCAAATAAAACAGAAGTGATATTTATAAATACTGGGGATGTTTTACTGGGTCGTTTTCTGCACAGTAACCGAATTAGTAAAGAAGGTTTACCAGGACAGGCAAAAAAAAATTATGGAGAAATTATATTAAAAAATATGGATATAAACCTACGAAAAGAACTATTTAGCAACACCTATTTACAAGCAGTAACCACAGTAGCAGGTTATTCACTATACAAACCATCCATAGATGATGATAGTATAGATTGGGGAATCGCCGCCAAAAGTGCCACTGGTCGGGTTAGATCACCTCGTTTAGAATTACAGTTAAAATGTACATCTAGGGATATCCAAACAGATAACTCTATTCAATATCCCCTCAAACTCAAAAACTACAATGATTTAAGAATGGATAACTTCGCCATTCCTAGAATTTTAGTGATTGTAGTCATCCCTGAAAAAATAGAAGATTGGTTAACCCAGTCAGAAGAAGAACTTTGTATTAGATATTGTGGATATTGGGTATCATTAAGAGGAATGCCAGAAACACAAAATAAAACTGCTGTCACTATTACCTTATCTAAAAGTCATCAATTTACAGTTAGTGCCTTACAGTCAATTATGCACAACATTAGTCAAGGAGTTCAACCATGAAAATTACTGTCAAAGATCAAGAAACCTTGCAAAATATAGCCCTGGAAAATCTCAGAAATTACTTACAAACTCACGGATGGCAGGAAAATAAACCCTTTTTAAATCATGCCACCATTTGGCATCAATCAGCAACCCCAGAAGATTTTGAAATCTTACTACCTAACCAAGAAAATCTCGCAGATTATCCCCAACGTATTCAAGAAATAATCGAAATATTAGCAACTGTAGAAAATCGTCCTAGCCTAGAAATTTTAACAGAACTTTTACAGATTATCCCTAATATTAGTACCCAGGGAATTGTGATGGATATTTATACACCTAATTTTGATAAATTAAAGGGTGAAATCACTATTTTAGGAATTGTTTTTCAAAAGTTACAAAAAATTCATACCGAACTAAATAACCAAAATTACATCTTAGCTATTAAGGCTTATCAACAACGTTTACCAATTAGTTTTACAGGAGATTTAGTCAAAGAAAACAACCAGTTTATATTACAAAATCCCCACAATTTCCAAATAGATAACATTTGAATAATGGCAAACTTCCGAAATTACAGAAATGGCTTTGAAATTTAAGGTGATATGACAATGCCCCAAGATGCTATTATTCCTGATGCTAAAATTAGCAATTATCTATTAAAATATAGAGACAAGGATGATAAATCGAAATTTTTAGCACAAGCAGGATTTACTGAAGATAACCCAGAAAAACTAAAATTGGCAATTCTCCAATTAATGGAAACGGTAGATCCTATAGAAGATATTACCAATGAATATGGAACTTTTTATAGAATTGAAGGAGAACTAATAGGAGTTAATTAACTTAATTTATCCGTTGTAACGGTTTGGCTAAAACGAAAAATAGATAATCAATTCCAATTTGTTACTCTCAAGCCTAAAAAGGAGAAAAAAACCAATGCCTGAGTTATACCAAAGAGTTTTATTAAACCGCGACTTTCCCGAATATAACCTTAAAAAAGGGGACATTGCTACTTTAGTTGATACTGTTCCGCATCCAGCAGGAGGTGAGGAAGGCTATATTTTAGAAATTTTTAATGATCTTGGAGAATCAATTAACACTGTTGTTGTCCCTTGTTCGACAGTTGAAGATTTGAACGATAAAGAAGTCTTTAACGAAGAAGGTAATTCACAAATAGATGAATTGCAACAAGTAATAAAATGGGGTATTGATTGGGAAAATATTGTCAAAAAGTATCAAATTCTTGTTCTTCCCCAAAATATCGAAAATTATTCAGATGATATTAATTCTCCTACTTATTCTGAATTAATAGATACTGATGACGCTATCCATCTAAGTAAGTTGCTGAGAGAAGCACAAGTAAAATGCGCTACTTCTTATGATTTGGGAATCAAAGCAAAAGTTTCATCAAATCGAAGTATTGAAATCAGACTAGGTGTAATTTGGATATTGAATCATGCTTGCTTACCTATACTCATTGGACTGGTATCTCGAATTATAGGAGATAAAGTAACTGAGGCAATAAAACAAAACAAAGCAGATACGGAATTACCTACTATTAAAGCCAGCATTAAAGTTTTAGAAGGTAAAATATCTTCGGCTTCTATTGAATATAACGGAGATGCTCAAGAATTTATACGAATGTTAGAGGGAATCCAAAATGATAAACAACAATAATAATCTTGATGAATTAGATTTGATAAATAATGAAGTATCAAATTTAGTAAAGGCATGGTTGCGTCTGATGTCAAAGCAACAATTTGATTTAGCAGATACTTTATGCTTTATTTTTATAGCAAAATATAAAAAAACACTAAAAACTTTTTCTTTAACAAATCGTGAAAATGATTATTATGTACTGCATAGCCTCCTTGTTTTATTTAAAGGTATGCAAGATTATGTTGAATTAGAAAAACTAACCCAAGACAATACTTGGCACAAAAAGCAAAAAATAGTTGAAGAAATATGGATAAAGAAATGTGATTGTAAGGATAGACTAGAATTTGTTTCAGCTAATTTTAGAGGAGAAGTAATTGAGAAAATTTCAAAGGAGATTAACAACATAGAAACTTTTTTTAAACAAGTGTTTGGAAAAGGTTATTATTTAAGCCCTGGTATTATCTGTGATAAATTTATATGTAATATATGTAACCAAGACACTAGAGCTTGTTCTCACATACACAGAAGATTATATGCAGGAATACTTTGTAAGTATAAACCTATTAATCCTCAGATTAATCATATTGCGTTGGTTGAAGACCCCAAGGATCTTAGATGCAGAATTTGGCCTTGGAACATAGATAAAAACAATAATCCAGAGGTAGAAAATAGGACTTTGGAATCTGTATTTTTAACAGCATTCAGCGTTGATGATTTTTTGAGGGAAAAACAATAAAAGATAAATGAATTATAAGATATTTTTACTACAAAAAATCAATGAACAAATTCACCGAATCAATTGTTGAACAAGCTACCCTAGACTGGCTATCAGAACTCGGCTACACCTCATTAAATGGTACAGAAATCGCCCCTGATACCCCCCAAACAGAACGCCAAGAATATAACGATGTTATACTAATTAATCGCCTCCAAAATGCCTTACAAACCATAAACCCCCATATTCCCTTTCACGCCATCCAAGACGCAATCAAAAAAATCACCCGTACTGAAACACCAATACTTTATGAAAACAATCGCCGCTTTCATCAATACTTAACAGATGGGGTAGATGTAGAATATCAACAAAATGGAGAAACCCAATACAAAAAAGTCAAACTAATTAATTTTGATAAAATAGGTCATAACGATTGGTTAGTAGTTAATCAATTTCGGGTTAAAGAAACAGGTAAAACCGCCCGGATTCCTGATGTCGTTATCTTCATCAACGGCTTACCCATCGCCGTAATTGAACTCAAAAACGCCACAGATGAAAACGCTACAATTAAAGGTGCATTCAACCAACTACAAACCTATAAAAACGATATTTCCTGTTTATTTCCCTATAACGAAATTCTCGTCATTTCAGATGGTACTAAAGCCAGAGTCGGCACATTAACCGCAGATTGGGAACGGTTTATGCCTTGGCGTTCTATTGATGGTGAAAATATTATTCCTCAAGGACAAGCAGAATTAGAAACAATTATTAAAGGCATATTTAATCAAACTACTATATTAGATATACTCCAATACTTCATTGTTTTTGAAGTCAACGAAGACAACATTATCAAAAAAATGGCAGGTTATCACCAATACCACGCCGTGAATAAAGCCATTACCTCCACCATCAAAGCCACCCGCACAGATGGAGATAGAAAAGTTGGTGTAGTCTGGCATACCCAAGGTAGCGGTAAAAGTTTAACAATGGCATTTTATAGTGGGAAACTGATTCAACAACCAGAAATGGAAAATCCCACCTTAGTGATTTTAACAGATAGAAATGATTTAGATGATCAACTATTTACCACCTTTTCATCCTGCATTGATTTATTAAGACAAAATCCTGTACAAGCAGAAAATAGGGAAAATCTAAAAGAATTACTCCAAGTAGCAGCCGGGGGAATAGTATTTACAACTATCCAAAAATTCGCCCCAGAAACAGGTAACGAATATGAGGAACTTTCCCCCCGACATAATATAGTTTTAATAGCAGATGAAGCACACAGAAGCCAATATGGATTAAAAGCTAAAGTTGTAGTAGTTAAATCTGCCAAAAATGAGAAAAAAGTTTCTTATCTCAACCCTCACCAAAAACCACAACTTAAAGTAGCTGAATCAACTAATACTTATAAATTGAATAGTCAAACAAATAATTTAGAATCAACTAATTATAAATCTGATAGTCAACCAGAAAATGATTCACAATTAACTAATAATTATACACCTGATATTCAAACAGAAAATGATTTAGAATCAGCTTATATTAAATATGGTTACGCCAAATATTTAAGAGACGCTATACCTAACGCTTCCTTTGTCGGATTTACAGGTACACCCATTGCCCAAAACGATAAAAATACCACTGCCTTATTTGGAGATTACATTGATATTTACGACATTCAAAGGGCAGTAGAAGATGAAGCTACACTCAAAATTTATTATGAGGGACGATTAGCGAAACTAGATTTAGAACCCTCAGAACGCCCCAAAATAGATCCCAATTTTGAAGAAATTACCGAAGATGAAGAACTGACAATTAAAGAAAAACTCAAAAGTAAATGGGCAAGATTAGAGGCTTTAATTGGTGCAGAAAAAAGAATTAATCAAATTGCCAAAGATATTGTTGAACACTTTGAAAATCGCACCGCAGCACCAGAATTGAGAGACGGTAAAGCCATGATTGTGTGTATGAGTCGCCGCATCTGTGCAGACTTGTATCATGCTATCAAGCAACTGAAACCAGAATGGCACAGTGAAGATGATAATCAAGGAATCATCAAAGTTGTCATGACTGGTTCTGCTGCTGATGACAAAAAAATGCAGCCTCACATCCGCAGTAAAAAAGCCCGGAAAGAATTAGCTAAACGCTTCAAAAAAGCCGATGATGCCTTTAAATTAGTCATAGTCCGGGATATGTGGCTAACAGGATTTGATGCCCCAAGTCTGCATACTTTATATGTAGATAAACCCATGCAGGGACACAATTTAATGCAAGCGATCGCCAGAGTAAATCGGGTCTTCAAAGATAAACCAGGAGGGTTAATAGTTGACTATTTAGGTATTGCTGAACAACTCAAAGATGCCCTCAAAGATTATACCGAAAGAGATAGAGGTGAAACAGCAATTGATACTAATATTGCCCTAGCAGTGATGCAGGAGAAATACGAAATTGTCAAAGCCATGTATCACCGTTTTGACTACCAAAAATTCTTTACAGGTAAACCCACAGAACGAGTATCAATCATTCCTGCTGCCCTCAATCATATCTTAGGATTAGCAGATGGTAAACAACGTTATATTAAAGCAGTAGGTGAATTATCCACAGCCTTTGCTTTAGTTAGCAGTACCGATGAAGCAATTACAATTAGGGATGAAGTCGGATTTTTCCAAGCTATCAAAGCCGCAATGGTAAAATATACCACCGTTGATGGTAAAAGTTCAGAAGATATAGATGCAGCAGTAAGACAAATAGTATCAAAAGCGATCGCCAGTGAACAAGTCATAGATATCTTTACATCCGCAGGATTAAATAAACCAAATATCGCTATCCTCTCCGATGAATTTTTAGAAGAAGTCCGGGGTTTACCCTATCGCAACGTGGCATTAGAAACCTTACAAAAATTAATTAATGAAGCCATAAAAATCAGTTCTCGGAAGAACTTAATTCTAGCTCGTTCCTTCCGAGAAATGTTAGAAAATACCATCAAACGCTATCAAAACCGTGCCATTGAAACAGCCCAAGTTATCAATGAACTAATTGAACTCGCAAAAGCCATGCGGGAGGCACAAAGACGGGGTGAAGACTTGGGACTAACTGAAGATGAAACCGCTTTTTATGATGCCTTGGAGGTAAATGATAGTGCCGTGATCAACTTAGGAGATGATACCCTCAAAGCGATCGCTCGTGATTTGGTCAAAGCGATTCGTGCTAACTTAACCATTGATTGGACAGTGAAAGAAAATGTCCGTGCTAAATTACGAGTGACAATTAAACGATTACTCAAAAAGTATGGTTATCCCCCAGATAAACAGGAGAAAGCCACCTCCACAGTTTTAGAACAGGCAGAATTATTGTGTAAAGACTGGGTGGCTTAATGCTTTAAACGCCATAAAAACCATAAAAGCATATCGAAGCAGTGATGTTCAAGTAACTTGTTAGATGGAGTAAGAATACCTTTTTCAAGTGCGTTGGCTATCTCTGCTGCTAATTCAGCTTTTTTAAGCCGACTTGAACCTGGTAAAATAGGTTGGAGGCTTTGAAGAGTAAACTCAGGACTTAAAAGGAATTGCTCAGAAAATTCTCTATCTGGGGCATACCCATTATCAACAAAAGCGTCAATAGTCATAAAATATAGGTCAGGATGTTGCGTTGATGCACTTGAAAAGGTGTTAAAAAACAGTATAGCAAAATACAGGGTAAGCAAGATGCCTACCCCACAAGGTGTTAACTTAAAGATGTTTGCAATTCAGTTTTCGCAGTTTCTAAAGCCTCCGGTAACTTACTTGCGTCACGTCCCCCAGCTTGCGCGAGGTTGGGTTTTCCACCACCACCACCACCACAGATTTTAGCTATAGTTCCCACAAATTTCCCAGCTTGGACACCTTTTTTATTCACTTCAGAACTAAAAGCTGCAACGATACTCACTTTTCCGGCTTCGGGAATAGAACCTAAAACTACAGCACCATTACCGATTTTTTGCAGCAATCTTTCCGCAGCGTCTTTTAATGATTCTGCGTCAATATCTTCCAGTTGAGAAACAATAATTTTATGTTCTCCGATGATTTCCGCAGTTTGTAATAAGCTGTCAGATTTAACTATTGCTATTTGTGATTTCAGGCTTTGAATTTCTTTTTCGTTGTTGCGAAGTTCGGTTTGTAAAGTTGTGATTCTGTCGGGGATTTCTTCGGGTTTGACTTTAAAGCGATCGCACAAATCCTTTACAACTATATCACGCACATTCAAATAATCCAATACCGCCGCCCCAGATACCGCTTCTATTCTTCTCACTCCAGAAGCAACTCCAGCTTCAGCAATGATTTTGAAAACGCCAATTTCCGCAGTATTATTAACGTGAGTTCCCCCACATAATTCCATAGAAACGCCAGGGAAATCAATCACCCGCACTTGATCACCGTACTTTTCCCCAAACATTGCCACTGCACCTTTAGCTTTCGCTTCGGCGATAGGCATCTCTTCTATTGTAGCAGGATGAGCTTCAGAAATCCAACTATTTACTAATTCTTCAATTTGGATAACTTCCTCAGCAGTTAAAGCGCGGGGACAGTTAAAATCAAAGCGCAATCTATCAAAAGAAACCAAAGAACCAGCTTGAGAAATTCCTTCATCAACAACTTTCTTTAAAGCAGCTTGTAATAAATGAGTTGCTGTATGATTAGCTTGAGCGCGACGACGACAACCCCGATCAATTTGGGCGGTAATTTCATCACCAACTCTAATTGTTCCCCGTTCAATGCGTCCGAAATGAATAAAGAAATCAGATTCTTTTTTCACATCTTCAATTCTGACTAAAATACCATCACCGGATATATATCCTTTATCACCAATTTGTCCGCCAGATTCAGCATAAAAAGGCGTTTTATCGAGAACAATTTGCACTTCTGTTCCTGCTTCTGCTGCTTCTTCAGAAACACCAGCAACTAATAAAACTTCGATTTTTGCAGTTGTTGTTAATTGGGTATAGCCAATGAATTGTGTAGAGTGAATATGTTCTGCAAGTTTATCCAAAGAACCTTGTACAGTTAAATCTATGGTTTCGTGTGCAGCTTTTGCGCGTTCTACTTGTTTTTGCATTTCTGCATTGAAACCATCAACATCAACAGTAATGTGATTTTCTTCAGCAACTTCTTGGGTTAATTCTAATGGGAAACCGTAGGTATCATAGAGAGTAAAAGCACTTTCACCACTAATAGAAGTTAATCCTTTTTGTTTTACCTCTTGGATAATTTCTGCTAATAGCTTTTCTCCTCTATCAAGAGTTTTCAAGAAATTACTTTCTTCTCTTTGTAATTCCGCTTTAATAGCAGCTTCTCTTTGTCGCAAATTGGGGTAAATTGATTCCGAAAGAGAAATGGCGGTTTCTGCAACTTGGTTAATAAATTCTCCAGAAATTCCGATTAATCTGCCATGTCTAACGACGCGACGAATCAACCGCCGTAAAACATAACCTCTTCCCACATTAGAAGCGCGAATTTCATCAGCAATCATGTGAACCACAGAACGGACATGATCACCAATTACCTTTAGGGAAACTTGCGTATTTTCATCACTTTGATGATAATCAATTTTGGCAATTTTTGCCGCAGTTTCAATAATCGGGAAAATCAAATCTGTTTCATAATTATTCGGCTTCTTTTGCAGGATTTGCGCCATTCTTTCCAAACCCATTCCCGTGTCAATATTCTTATTTTGTAACGGGGTTAAATTTCCTGACGCATCCCGATTATATTGCATAAATACCAAGTTATAAAACTCGATAAATCGGGTATCATCTTCTAAATCAATATTATCTTCACCGCGTTCTGGGTGAAAATCATAATAAATTTCCGAACATGGACCACAGGGACCAGTAGCACCAGATACCCAGAAATTATCATCTGCACCCATGCGCTTGATACGTTTTTCCGTTACACCAATGGTATCGCGCCAGATGGTAAAAGCTTCATCATCATCTTCAAACACACTGACAACCAGATTTTGAGGAGAGAAACCAAAGACTTGAGTAGATAATTCCCAACCCCAAGCGATCGCCTGTGGTTTAAAATAATCACCAAAGCTAAAATTCCCCAACATCTCAAAAAATGTATGATGACGGTGAGTGCGTCCTACATTTTCGATATCATTGGTACGAATACACTTTTGTGAAGTCGTAGCGCGTTTAAATTCCGGTGTCCGTTGTCCCAGGAATATCGGCTTAAACGGTAACATACCTGCGATCGTCAGTAGCACAGTCGGGTCTTCAGGAACAAGAGAAGCACTTGGAAGCGGTTGGTGTCCCCGTTGAGTGTAGAAATCGAGGAATAATTGACGAATATCGTTACCGCTAAGAAACTGGGGAGTTGAAGACATGAGTAATTACAAAAATAATTTTACAGGTGAAAGACCTATATTCTACAAGTCCAGAGACATTTCATGAAACCTCTCCAGATTCTCTCTGCGCCTCTGCGCCTCTGCGTGAGATAATTATTTGCAAACACTCCACAACAGAAACCCGTTCTCTCATTGCTACCACCAAAGCTTGATAACTCTCCCAATTCTCCTGAATCAAAGTTTTAGACTGAAGCAAATGAAAACGCTGTTTTTGCTGATAACCTGCTTCCGAAAAACCAATAACTTGTAAAATTTCAGTTAACTTACTTTTATCATCATTACCACCTTCAGACGAATTAAAAACCAAAGTTTCCGCCGCAATTCCCGCCATCCAAATAGTACAATAACGGTCTAACATTTGGGCGCTAATTTTTCCATTTTCTATTTGTGCTGTTAACTCACTATCTTCTAAAGTTATTCCCCCTTGTCCTGGTTGTCCTTTTTTCCAAGCTTCCCAAGCGCTAAGAGTGTAACCAGTTACCGGAATTTCTAATAGGTGAGCCACGAGAAAATGACCAGCTTCATGATGTAAAATCCGTTCTTTATATTCTGGAGAAAATCGCGCTACTAAGTCTAATACTATCGTTCCTCCTTTGCCTTGAAAGCTGAAATTATCTAAAGTTGCAATTCCTAAAAAAGTCACTGTAGCTAAAGCAGGTATCGTTGGGGAAAGATGTATTAATGGTCCTAACAGGCTGGAAAAAGTCATCAGAAAAACAGAGATAGCAATCAGATTTATCGCAGTTTGGCTCATGGGAGTTTTTTAATATAAGTTACTTAAATATAACAGAATATAGATCCCCGACTGCTTCAAGAAGTCGGGGATCTGAGCATCTTGAACATTGCTATAATAAATCTATACTACATTCCGTAAAAAATTATCTCAAAACTATGCAATCTCCATTAAATATTCTCACCGTTGAAGAATACTTAGAAGCCGAGAAATCTAGCGATATTCGCCATGAATATGTAGCCGGACAAGTTTTTGCAATGGCGGGTGCAAGCGAAGAACATAACCTGATAGCTGGTAATATTTACGCTATACTACGTCCCCATTTGCGCGGGAGTTCCTGTCGTGCTTTTGTCTCAGATATGAAAGTAAAACTCAAAATCAGAAACGCTAATATATTCTACTATCCTGATCTGATTGTTACTCGTGATCCTGAAGATAACGAAAGGTACTTTAAAACTCGTCCTAATTTAATTATAGAGGTTTTATCTAATTCAACTGCAACAACAGACAAACGCGAAAAACGCATTAATTATCAAACTATAGACAGTTTAAAAGAATATATTCTAGTTTACCAAAATCAAGTGAAAGTAGAAGTTTATCGTCAAGATGATCAAGGAAATTGGTCAACAGAAGTATTAGGAACAGATGATAAATTACATTTAGAATCAGTTAATTTAACTTTGACAATGGCAGATGTTTATGAAGATGTAGTAATTAATACTTAGCAATATCACTTATTCCTTAGCAGTTAAAATTTCTGGTTCTTGTGTGCTTTTATGTCCGTCCACGCCATATTTATCCAAAATAGTTAAAGTTTTATTAAATTTCAGCTAATATTCGTCACTATAACATCAAATAGTTTAGTATATTTGGTTGCAGAATAGCATAGTAGATTGTCAATTAAATTACTGATATCAACACCAATGAAGCCATTTTTACCTCAAAATGACCCAAATCCCACACAACGACAATCTTCCCTAGAGAAAGGTCGCAAAGAGTATGAATTTAGGTATGATTTTTTGCCTCCTATGGCGATGCTCAAAAACGTACCTCCCTCTGAGAATTTTTCTACCAAGTATATTGCTGAACGGACAATAGAGACAGCAGAACTTCCTAGCAATATGATGGCTGTCAAAGCCCATGCTATGTGGGACCCCTTAGATGAATTGCAAGACTATGAAGACTTTTTTCCAGTTTTGCAAAAACCTAATGTGATGAAAAATTATGAAACAGATGATTCCTTCGCCGAACAACGGCTTTGTGGCGTGAATCCTGTGGTTTTACGGCAGATTAAGCAAATGCCCGTCAACTTTGCCTTTACCATCGAAGAATTGCAAGCTAAGTTTGGCAACTCTATTGATTTAAGAGAAAGACTGGCAACCGGAAATCTCTATGTAGCTGATTATAGACCTTTGGCGTTCATTCGAGGTGGCACTTTTGCCAAAGGGAAAAAGTATTTACCAGCACCACTAGCCTTCTTCTGTTGGCGGAGTTCAGGCTTTCAAGATCGTGGTCAATTAGTACCTATAGCGATTCAAATCAATCCTAAGGAAGGAAAAGCCAGCCCCTTGCTGACCCCTTTTGATGACTCTTCTACCTGGTTTTATGCCAAGTCCTGTGTGCAAATTGCTGATGCTAATCATCATGAAATGAGTAGCCATTTATGCCGGACTCACTTTGTAATGGAACCTTTTGCTGTTGTTACCCCTCGTCAATTAGCCCAGAACCATCCGCTGAGAATATTACTAAAACCCCATTTCCGGTTCATGTTGGCTAACAATGATTTAGGTCGTCAGCGGTTGGTGAATAGAGGCGGTCCTGTTGATGAATTATTAGCGGGAACTCTGCAAGAATCACTGCAAATTGTTCTAGACGCTTATACAGATTGGAGATTGGATCAGTTTGCGCTACCAACAGAACTCAAAAATCGCGGTGTGGATGATGTGAAAAATTTGCCCCACTATCCTTATCGGGACGATGGGATCTTGTTGTGGAACGCGATTAACAAGTTTGTGTTTAACTATTTGGAGCTTTACTACAAGAGTCCCGCAGACTTGACAGCAGATGTCGAACTACAAGCTTGGGCGCGGGAATTAGTGGCTCAGGATGGTGGTAGAGTCAAGGGGATGAGCGATCGCATTGATACTTTGAAACAATTAGTAGAGATTGTTACTACTATCATTTACACTTGTGGACCCCTGCATTCTGCTGTTAATTTCCCCCAATATGAATACATGGGTTTCATTCCCAATATGCCTCTGGCTGCTTATCAACCAATTAAAAAAGAAGGGGTTTGTACCCGCAAGGAACTGATAGATTTTTTACCAGCTGCCAAACCAACAAGTAGCCAATTAACAACTGTATTCACACTCTCAGCCTATCGTTATGACAGACTAGGATATTATGAAGAGGAAGAATTTGAAGACCCCAATGCTGACGATGTTGTGAATAAATTCCAGCAAGAATTGAATGTGGTGCAAAGAAAAATTGAGTTGAGCAACAAGGGACGTTTAGTAAATTACGAATACCTACAACCCAGACTTATCCTCAACAGCATCAGTATTTAACTGACCGTAGAATAGACAAAACCCCATTTTTAATAAAATTAAAATGGGGTATTTTATTCGTCATCATTCACTATAAACACATTTGCATAAATAAATCCTACACAAAAATGTTCTCGTTCCCATACTCTGTATGGGAATGAATTACGGAAGGCTCTGCCTTCATTGACTACTAAATTATTGAGGCAGAGCCTCTAAATGGCATTCCCAGTCGGAGACTGGGAACGAGATAACTTAAGAATCCATTTCCGCTAATTCTAACCAGCGTTCTGTGGACAATTCACTATAAACACATTTGCATAAATAAATCCTACACAAAAATGTTCTCGTTCCCATACTCTGTATGGGAATGAATTACGGAAGGCTCTGCCTTCATTGACTACTAAATTATGGAGGCAGAGCCTCTAAATGGCATTCCCAGTCGGAGACTGGGAACGAGATAACTTAAGAATCCATTTCTGCTAATTCCAACCAGCGTTCTGTGGACAAATCAATATTTTTCTTCAGCATTTCTACCTCTTCGTACAACTTCTGCACTTGGCTATAGTTTCCAGCTAGAGTTGCTAATTTCCTTTCTACTGCTGTTTTATCTGCTTCTAACTTGGCAATCTTTCCTTCCAATTCTTCAAATTCCCGTCTTTCCCAATTGGATAATCTGCGGCGTTTTTTAGTCTCTGTAACTGGAGAAATAACTTTCTCTTCGACAATTACAGTTTTTTGTGTCTCTTGTTTTTCTGCTTCCTCAGCTTTTTTATAATCTAAATAAATGGAATAATTCCCTGGATATTGACGTAAACCTCCACCTTCTTCTAAGGCAAAAATTCTATCTACCGTCCGATCTAAAAAATAACGATCATGAGAAACTACAATTACACAACCATTAAAATCCTCTAGATAGTCTTCTAATACCGCCAAGGTCTGGACATCTAAATCATTAGTCGGTTCGTCCAAAATCAACACATTGGGCGCACTAATGAGAATACGCAATAAATATAAACGGCGTTTTTCTCCCCCAGAAAGTTTATTAATGGGTGCATATTGTTGATTTCCTGGGAACAAAAATCTCTCTAACATTTGGGAAGCCGTGATTTTCGTACCGTCGGATATTTGAATAAATTCCCCTTCTTCCTTAATATAATCAATCACTCGTTGATCTTCATTTACCGCCGTTAACAATTCTTCTGAATGTTGGTTAAAATAACCAATATGAATTGTAGTCCCAATTTCCACACTACCAGAATCTGGTTTAATTTTGGCAGTCATAATATCCATTAAAGTAGATTTTCCTGCACCATTACCACCAATAATGCCAATCCGATCTTCTGGACTAAATTGATATGTAAAATCTTTAATTAGAGTTCTACCATTGTAGCCTTTACTAACATCTTTGAGTTCAATAACCTTCTTACCAATCCGCCTACCAACGGTAGAAATATCAACTTTGCCATTAAGTTGTTTAAACTCAGTATCTCGCAGTGCATGAGCGCGTTCAATTCTGGCTTTTTGTTTGGTACTTCTAGCTTTGGGTCCTTTTTTTAACCATTCTAATTCCCGCCGTAAAATCCCTTGATGTTTCCGTTGAGTGCTAACGGCAGATTCTTCAGCTAAGGCTTTCTTTTCTAAATAATAGGAATAATTACCTGTATAATTGTAAATATCACCTCGATCAATTTCGATAATTCTATTAGTAACTTTATCTAAAAAATAACGATCATGAGTAATTAATAAAAGTGCGCCGCGATAGCGATTTAAATAACTTTGTAACCATTCTACTGATAAAGCATCAAGATGGTTTGTTGGTTCATCCATTAACAACAAATCTGGTTCTGATATCAAGGCTGCTGCTAAAGCAATCCGCTTGCGATATCCCCCTGATAATGTGCCAACTTTCACATCAAAATCAGCAATTCCTAATTTTGTTAAAATGATTTTGGCGTTGGTTTCTACTTCCCAAGCACCCGTCGCATCCATCCGCTGCATTACACTAGAAAGACGAGACATTAACTGACTATCATCGGGATAATGTGCCAATTTATCAGATAATTCTTCATACTCTCTGACGAGGTTCATTTGTTCACCACTGTCAGCAAATACCTGTTCTAAAACAGTGTGATTTTCGTCCATATCTGGTTGTTGGGGTAAATAAACAATTTTTGCCCCAGAATTAACTAAAATTTGCCCACTATCAATTGATTCTAACCGAGCAATCATTTTTAATAGAGTTGATTTCCCAGAACCATTAGTGCCAATTAAACCAACTTTGTCATTAGTATCTAGACTAAAATTAGCGTCTTTTAAAAGTTCTTTAATTCCAAAATCTTTCTTAACTGATTGTAAGGTAACAATGCTCATATTATGCGGTAATTAGTGATTAAGAAGAGGGCGGGCAATGCCCACCCTACAGATGATTGTCAATGAAATCCTAGACAAATAAATCGAGGGGTAAATGTCCATACATCTCGTTAACTCCTCCCTCTTGATAGGACTGGCAAGATACTAACACTCCCCGATGATGCCCAGAATAGGAATCGAGATAACACAAGCCATTTTTGCCATTTAATTTGATATAAACTGGTCCTTCTGGATGTGGTAAATCAGTTGGTGCTTGATAACCCAAAGCGCGAGAATAGGTTTTCATGGCTAAAATTCCCTCTTCGGCTGTATCAGCACAAATACCTAAGATTTGATAATCGGTAAGGCTGGTGAGAAAAATTAATGCCTCACGAGTGGGAACTTTTTCTGACGGTTTAAGAATGGGGGCAATATCCAGACAGTTAAATTTGTTGAGTATTTTCTTGGCTTCTGGGAGTGAGAGTTGCTGATGATTGGGAGTAGACATAATATTGATTTGTCTAGTTTTACGTCTGGTTCTGGTTTCGGGAGGGGGATTTGCTCACGTTAGTGGCATTTTTGAACAAAATCAAGATTGATATGGCATATTCCCTGAGTTTTAGTAGGAATTTTTGCTGTATTGGTAGTCTTCACTGAAAATTAGCACATCTGGTTGATTGACAAGGTTATTATACCCTGCTGTTTGCGGCTGGGAACAATAATTTTAGCGACAATATTTTCTAATATAATTCCCAAAAGTGAAGTTTGCCAAATTACAAGTTACCAATTTCTCAAAATTATCTCTGCTGTTCCTAAAGGAAGATAACTGTATCTATTGCTTCAATATTGATAAGAAATTAACTCAATTATATGGTAGTATTAGCTGCAAGTAATTATTAATTAATGTGGCTATGCCATTTAAATCTCTCCGATTATCAAAAAGGCGTGAACATTCTGTTCGTCCCCTCCAGCGTCTATTTAAATATGGACATCAGTATGTTAAACAAATTCGTCTGGCTATTGGTGCTTCTATCCTCAATAAAGTTTTTGACTTAGCACCCCCTGTATTAATTGGGATTGCGGTGGATGTGGTTGTTAAGCAACAAGATTCTATCATTGCCCGGTTAGGTGTAAAAGATATTTATGGGCAATTTCTGATTTTATCCTTGTTGACGGTGATTACTTGGGTGTTGGAGTCATTGTTTGAATATGCCTATAAGTTACTATGGCGCAATTTGGGGCAGAATATTCAGCATAATTTAAGACTGGACGCATATAAACATTTACAAGAATTAGAATTAGCTTATTTTGAAGAACGCAGTACCGGTGGTTTAATGTCTATTCTCAGTGATGATGTTAACCAATTGGAGCGGTTTTTGGATGTGGGCGCAAATGATATTATCCAAGTCACTACTACTATTATTATTGTGGGGACTGCGTTTTTTATTTTAGCTCCTAGTGTGGCTGGGATGGCAATTTTGCCTATGCCATTTATTCTCTTTGGTTCGATAATTTTTCAGAAATTTCTAGCTCCTCGCTATGCAGAAGTTCGGGAAAAAGTAGGGTTACTAAATGGCAGATTATCTAATAATTTGAGTGGGATTACCACTATTAAAAGTTTTACAGCAGAAGCTTATGAAGCCGCGCGGGTAGAATCAGAAAGTAATGCTTATCGTCAAAGTAATGCTAAGGCGATCGCCTTATCTGCGGGTTATATTCCGATTATTCGGATGTTCATTTTAATCGCTTTTACCATCTTGCTATTATTTGGCGGGATGGCAGCAGTAGAAGGCAGATTGGCTGTAGGTGCTTATAGTTCTTTGGTGTTTTTAGTCCAGCTTTTACTGTGGCCATTAACCAGGTTGGGAGATACTTTTGATTTATATCAAAGGGCAATGGCTTCTACTAATCGAGTGATGGATTTGTTGGATACTCCGATGGCAATTCATACCGGAAATATTGATTTACCTGTAGATATGATTCGCGGGACTTTGGAATTTCAAAATGTGAGTTTTGCTTATCACAACAGAAACCCAATTATTCACAATTTATCTTTGGAAATTCCCGCAGGACATACAATTGCGATTGTGGGTGCAACTGGTTCAGGAAAAAGCACCTTAGTTAAACTATTACTGCGATTTTATGAGGTGCAAAATGGAAAAATTACTTTGGATGGGATTGATTTACAACAATTAAATTTGCGAGATCTACGCCGCGCTATTGGTTTAGTCAGTCAGGATGTGTTTTTATTTCATGGTACAGTGGGGGAAAATATTGCCTATGGCACTTTTACCGCTACCAACGAAGATATTATCATGGCGGCGAAAATAGCCGAAGCTCATGATTTTATTATGAGTTTGCCCCAAGGTTATGAGACAATTGTGGGAGAACGGGGGCAAAAGTTATCTGGAGGACAAAGACAACGGATTGCGATCGCTCGCGCAGTATTAAAAGATCCACCAATTCTCATCCTAGATGAAGCCACCTCAGCGGTAGACAATGAAACCGAAGCCGCAATTCAGCGTTCTTTAGAACGGATTACGGTCAATCGTACCACAATAGCGATCGCTCACCGTCTTTCCACCATTCGTAATGCTGATTGCATTTATGTCATGGAACATGGCAAATTAGTCGAAGCCGGAACTCACGAGCAACTATTAGAGAAAAATGGCATTTATACAAGTCTCTGGCGTGTGCAATCTGGGTTAAAATAAATGTCATCTCAAAAATATCTTGTAGGGTGCGTCAGAGTTATAATATTTTTTAATATCCACAGATTTTTATGTCTGACACACCCTACTTGTATATGATTTATTGCCAAGTCTAGTGTGTGCAATCTCGGTTAAAATAGAAAAAATAAAATTACCAATTAATCATCATGTTTAGTATTCCCCAACCCGAAACAGCAGAGAATAAATGGCGAGGACAGTTAGACAGATTTGTCAAAAACAATCAACCAGAACTAGCCGCACTTTTTTGGGGATTGTGGTTAGAAAATGGTAATAGTCAGGGAACTATTGGGATTGATTTACAACCAACTCCCCATTTTGTCTATTGTCCCCAAACCGAAATAGAAAAATTAAATGAACGAGTTGAAAATCGTCTCCAAGAAATTTTAGGAATTATTGATAATAACAAACCTGAAACAGAAGTAGTTATGATTGGCATTGGGAAAGGAGAAATTAAGTTAATTCAATTTGCACCTAAATCATCACCAGAAACTTGTTTTCAGGAAATGGGAAAAAATGTAGATGAATTGTTAGATTTACTAGAACAGCGATTAGTTGAGCAAATTAGGGATTGATATAACCATTGATATAGATCAGGAAAAATCTAAGATCCCCGACTTCTTTTATTTGTTGTGTCCGCAAATTATAAATTAATGTCAGAACTCGGGGATCTGGGTATACAGGAGTGCTATAACTGAATACTTACGGAAAAATACACAAACGTACTAATAACTTGGTTTAATTAAGAAAAAGAGGTATCACCAGAAAGATGATGATTTTGGCTCAAAGCTTAACTATTGACTCGGTTTTAGTAAACAACTGTATCCAGTTCACAACCTGGGGATTTTCCTCCCTCTTACTGGCGGAAGTTGTCAGAGATGCTTATCATGCTTTGTGCCACCAAATAACATGGTTAGCAAAATGGCACAATAAACATCATGCTGTGTACCGTCGAGATTTAACTTTAACTTCGCAAAAAGCCTACGTAGATTCCCAGTTGTATCACGATATCGTCGAATCAGTCATCCTAGTAATCATCTTAACAATAATTGCCTTACTAGCGCATCAATGGGGATTATGGTTAGGAGTCGCTTATGCTGTTACTTTTTTATACGGTGCATCACTCCGATATTTCCAAGGAACAATAGACACAGACTACAATCATTTACCCGGAGCATTAGACAAAATTCCTTCCGTTTGGTGGGTAAATAGAACCTATCATTGGCGGCATCATTTTGATGATGTTAATGCTTACTATAGTGGTGTATTTCCCCTAGTGGATAAAATACTAGGAACAGGACTTTCTCTCAAAGGTAAAACCGTAGCATTAACAGGTGCTTCTGGTGCATTAGGACAAGCATTAGCAGCAGAACTATTAAAGCATAATGCCAAAGTTGTGGCATTAACAACCAATCCTGAAAAAATCGCAATTCAAGAGCGGGTCAAAATTGTAAAATGGGAATTAGGTAATGAAATTCAACTAAAAGAAAGTTTAAATAAAGTTGACATTCTCATTATCAATCATGGCGTAAATGTGTATGGAGATAGAACTTCTAGTGCCATTCACAATTCCTATCAAGTTAACACTTTTTCCGCGTTGGAACTGATAGATGTCTTTTCTGCAACTGTCACAGGACCCCAAGACAAAGCCAGCAAAGAAATTTGGGTAAATACTTCAGAAGCGGAAGTTTCCCCAGCATTAAGTCCCTTGTATGAACTCAGCAAAAGAGCATTAGGGGATATTGTCACCCTCAAAAGATTAGATCAAACTTGTGTCATTCGCAAATTAATTTTAGGACCATTCAAAAGTCAATTAAATCCCTATGGTGTCATGTCAGCAAATCAGGTTGCCAAGGGAATTGTATTTTTTGCCAAACGGGATTTCAGAAATATTATTGTCACAGTAAATCCTTTGACTTATATCCTATTTCCCATCAAAGAATTTAGTACCTGGTTGTACTATCAGATTTTTAGTAAATAAGTCAGAATCAGGATGTCCAGGATTTAAGGATGTACAGGATTTTATTGATTTTTTACCTGATGAAGATAAATGTAATATTTCGTCATTTCCAATAGTCGGTTAAAACCGACTTTAGCTTTTAGACAGGGAATTTATTCCCTGGCTTCTTCTTCTGGCTGCTTCTGGCTTCTTCTTCCTTAATACCCTCTAGGAGAACCATCACCACGAGGATCTGCTGCTCCTTCCAGAGTACCATCTTCTTTAACTGTTATGGCATTTCCATTACCCCAAGGTATAGTTTCCTTAATTGTGTGTCCCCGACGGCGTAAATCTGCCAAAGTTAAAGCATCTAAACCCCATGCTTCTACTCGCAATTCATCAGGTAGCCACTGGTGATGTATCCGTGGGGTAAAAACCGCTGCACCCACATCCATTTTATATTCTAAAACATTCACAATAATTTGCAATACTTGAGTAATAATCGTACTACCACCAGGCGCACCAACAGCAATCAGCAAGCGATTATTTTCAGTAACAATGGTGGGTGTCATGCTAGAAAGAGGCGTTTTTCTGGGAGCAACACTGTTAGCTTCATTCCCCACTAATCCAAAAGCATTTGGTACTCCTGGTGCAGCAGAAAAATCATCCATTTCATTATTTAAAGCTATTCCTGTTCCCGGTGTGACAATCCCCGCACCAAAGCCGAGATTAATTGTAAAAGTTAAACTAACAGCGTTTCTGTCTACGTCAACTACATTTAAATGACTCGTTTCTGTTGATTCATGAAATTTTGAAGTTTTGAGTCCAGGTTTTATTTCTGTTGATGGTGTCGCCATATTCATGTTAATTTCTTGGCGGCGTTTTTGAGCATAAGCTGGACTAATTAATTCAGAAACGGGGACTTTCACAAAATCAGGATCACCTAAATATTTTGCGCGATCGCTATAAGCAATTTTCATTGCTGCTATCATTAAATGTATAGCGTCGGGATGATGCCATCCTAATGATTGTAAATCTGTATCACCGATAATATTTAAAATCTCCAATAAATGAACCCCTCCTGATGATGGTGGTGGCATAGAACAGATTTTAGCCTTGCGAAAGTTTCCACATACAGGAGTTCGCCAAATTGGTTTGTAAGCTTTTAAATCTTCGAGAGTAATTAAACCGCCATTTTTTGCCATATCTGCGGCAAGGATTTCGGCAGTTTTCCCAGTGTAAAAACTTTGGGGATTCTCAGCAATCGCTTCTAAAGTTTTACCTAAATCTCGCTGTATGAGCTTTTCTCCTGGTTGATAATATTCACCATTGCGAGTAAATATTTCCTTAGCGGCTGGGTTATTTAGTATTGCTTGTTTACGGATTTCGTAAGCTGGAAAAGAACGCCAGGAAACTCTATTACTAATCATAAAACCATTTTTAGCAAGTGCAATTCCTGGTTTAACAACTTCTTGCCAAGGTAACTTACCATAACGACGATGGACTTCATACATTCCCGCTACAGTTCCGGGAGTTGCTACTGCTAAATAACCAGTAATACTCGCACCAGGGCGCACTTTTCCATTAGCATCTAAATACATATTTTTAGTAGCTTTTATCGGTGCGCGTTCTCGAAAATCTAAAGCTTTAATTTCCCCTGTTTTTGCAGAATGTAATAGTAAGAAACCACCGCCACCAATCCCAGCAGAAAAAGGTTCAACAACCGAAATAGCGAAGGTTGTAGCTACTGCTGCATCTACCGCATTTCCGCCTTTTTTTAACATTAAAAGTCCGGCTTCACTGGCTAAGGGATTGGCGGAAACAACCATCCCTTTTTTAGTGTGGAGGGGTACGGTGACAGTAGCTGATACAGCTTGGCAAGTGAGGACAGCACCAAGGGAGATAAAAGAGAAAATGAGACGTTGGATTTTAGTGATTATGGGCATTTTTAATTGTATTTTCAGTTAAAATAATCATAAAATACCCAATTCATCATACCACAGGATGCCGGGCTATATCTAGTATGTTATGGTAAATTGCGTTCTATATTTATCTCCTTTCTCTCCACCTCTGCGTCCTCTGCGCCTCTGTGGTTCGTATCAAATAAGATGACTGATGATTTGTGAAAATGCTATTAGCAACGTTATCCATGATATTGGGAAAAAATAAATATGAAACTAAATATTTAGACATTATGGGTATTGATTCCGTACAAACATCCATGTTAAGCTATGTAGTAACAAGTAACATCTAGTTTATACATTTTGCATCTCACCTTGATTAACCAGGAGTATCAAAAATGCCAGTAGGGTTGCCTGAATTTGTGGAAAACCCAGAAAATCGTTGTCCGGTAATTCTCTTGCTAGATACTTCCGGCTCAATGTCAGGAGAACCTATCCAGGAGTTAAATAGAGGTTTGGCGGCTTTCAAGGAAGATGTGATGAAAGATGCTCAAGCCTCTTTAAGTGTAGAAGTGGCTATTGTCACCTTTGGACCGGTGAAACTGACGCAAGATTTTGTCACTATAGACCATTTTACACCGCCCAAGCTAGAAACAGAAGGTGTCACACCAATGGGTGAAGCCATTGAATACGCTTTGGATTTATTAGAAACCCGCAAACAGACTTATAAAGATAACGGTGTCCATTATTATCGTCCTTGGGTGTTTTTAATTACCGATGGTGCGCCTACAGATTATTGGCAAGGTGCAGCGCAAAGGGTGAGTGAAGAAGAAGCACAGCGCCGAATGTTGTTTTTTACTGTTGGTGTTCAGGGTGCAGATATGAATAAACTCAGACAAATTGCCCCTCCAGAACGTCCTCCAGTGACCCTGAATGGCTTAGATTTTCGTTCTTTATTTGTTTGGCTTTCCACTTCCATGAAACGGGTTTCTAGTGGCAAAGTAGGGGAAGCTGTAGCATTACCGCCGGTGGGATGGGGGCAAATTACTACTTAGAGGGTGTCTGAAATGTTTTCAATACTTTAATTAACCCCTCTCCAAACCTCTCCCCGCAACGGGGAGAGGCTTTGAAACCCCCATTCCTTTGTAGGTAGGGGGAGATAGAGGAGGGTTTTTGGAGAAAGATTAGATTTTGAGGATTTATTTATTGTGGGTTGGAAAGCTATAGCGCGTTCTGCTGTGGGAACGAGTCATCAAGAGCAAAAAATACGTTGTCAAGACTGCGGAAATTGTCGCATTTTTAAGGATGTGATTGTGGGCGCAGTTGCTGATGGTGCTGGAAGTGCTAAATATTCTCATTTTGGTGCTGAATTGGCGGTAGAAACTGTAATTAAATGCTTTGCTGATATTAATGAACTTCCCGATAAACAAGGTTTTACTCAACCACTTTCGGAAATGGAAGCTAAGGAAGTTTTTACTAAGTTTGTCAAGGATGTTATTACTGCATTAAACAAAAAAGCAGATAATAATGATTATTCTGTTCATGATTTAGCTTGTACTCTTTTAGTTTTTATAGCGACTCCTGAATGGGTTGCAGCTATGCAAATTGGGGATGGATTTATGGTGGTGCGTTCCCAAGATGCAGAATATAAATTATTGTTTGAACCAGATAAGGGGGAATTTTTCAACGAGACAACTTTTGTAACTTCAGCTAATGCGCTGGAGGAAATGCAGGTACAGGTAATTTCAGGAAAACAAGAGTTTATTTGTGCTTCTACTGATGGATTAGAAAAAGTGGCAATTCGTTTGAGTGGTTGGAAACCTCATGCGCCATTTTTTAAACCTTTGGAGGAATATTTGCGAGAAACAGATAAACCAGGAGGAAATGATGATAATTATATTATGGATTTTCTCAATTCTGAAAGGTTAAATTCTCGTACTGATGATGATAAAACTTTGCTTTTGTGTTGTTTTGAAAATTAACCTATCACTCTGAAAACCTCTCCCTAACCCTCTCCTACGAGGAGAGGGGACATGAAAAAATTAGTTTTCATGCAGGGGTTTTAAAGCCTCTGTCCTTGTATGGGTATTTTTCAAGAACCTCTCCCTAACCCTCTCCTAAGAGGAGAGGGAACAAGAGAAAATGAGTTTTCATACAGGGCATTTTAAAGCCTCTCCCCTGCAAGGGGAGAGGTTTGGAGAGGGGTTAAAAATTGATTTTGCAACTTTTCAAATACCATTTGATATTTAATTTAACCTATCTAATTAAAATTATATGACAGTTCTTACCTGTGCCAGTACGGGAAAATCAATTACTCTGTTGGGTGAAGAGATTGCTAATAGTGGTGAAGCGAAAGTTTGGCGAACTAATCAAAATGGTTATTTAGCGAAAATTTACCATTCTCCAACACCTGAACGGGTGCGGAAGTTAGCGGTAATGATAGCAAATCCACCCACAGAACCAAATTCCCATCTTCATCATGTTTCTTTTGCTTGGCCTAAGTCGGCGTTGAAAAATGCTCAGGGTGATTGTGTGGGCTTTTTGATGCCAGAAATTAAGGATGGAAAAGAACTTCTTGATGTTTATAATCCCCGTCGTCGCAAAGCTTTGAAACTTGAGATTGATTGGCGGTTTCTGCACACAACGGCGCTGAATATTGTCTCAATTATTGAAGCACTGCACGCTGCTGGTTATGTATTGGGAGATATTAAACCACAAAATATTTTAGTTAATAATCGGGCTTTACCTTCAATTATTGATACAGATTCTTTTCAGGTAAAAAATCCGAAAAATGGTAAGGTTTATCGTTGTTTAGTTGGTTCACCAGGTTATACACCACCGGAATTAATGGGAAAAGATTTTGATATTATTGAACAAACGGAAATACATGATAGATTCCGGTTAGGGGTAATTATCTATCAATTATTATTTGGTGGTAATAATCATTTTCAGGGAAAATGGACAGGTGCGGGGGAACCTCCAGAACCTGATGAAATTATTCGTCGGGGTTTATGGCTGTATTCACCAAATAGTTTGATTGAACCTGTAGCGAGAACAATTCCCATGATAATTGTTCATCCAGCAATTCGGGAATGTTTTCTCAAATGCTTTAATGATGGTCATAAAAATCCCAATTTACGCCCCACAGCTAGGGAGTGGTTGGAGGCTTTAAGAACAGGGAATGATAATTTAACTATTTGTGGCAGGGTAGATAGTCATTATTATAGTAGAACTTTTGGTAATTGTTATTGGTGCGATCGCTCTACAAATCTTGGTGTTGATATTTTTCCTGGTGTTGTGAAAGCAAATTCATCTGTTGTTATTGAATCAACATCACAGGTGCAAATTATTGACAATGAGTTCATAGGAAAGGTACTGCAAACCCTCACTGGTCATTCTTACTCGGTTATTTCAGTAGCATACAGCCCCGATGGTCAAACCCTGGCTAGTGGGAGTGATGACAAGACTATCAAACTGTGGAATGTGAAGACGGGAAACCTACTGCAAACCCTCACTGGTCATTCTGCCTGGGTTAATTCATTAGCATATAACCCCGACGGTCAAATCCTCGCCAGTGCAGGTGGTGACAACACTATCAAACTGTGGAATGTGAAGACGGGAAACCTGCTGCAAACCCTCACTGGTCATTCTAACCAGGTTTGGTCAGTAGCATACAGCCGCAATGGTCAAATTCTGGCTAGTGGGAGTAGTGACAACACTATCAAACTGTGGAATGTGAAGACGGGAAACCTACTGCAAACCCTTACTGGTCATTCTAACTCGGTTATTTCAGTAGCATACAGACCTAACGGTCAAACCCTGGCTAGTGGGAGTAGTGACAGAACTATCAAACTGTGGAATGTAAAAACGGGAAACCTACTGCAAACCCTCACTGGTCATTCTAGCTGGGTTAGGTCAGTAGCATACAGCCCCGATGGTCAAACTCTTGCTAGTGGGAGTGATGACAACACTATCAAACTGTGGAATGTGAAAACGGGAAAGCTGCTGCAAACTCTCACTGGTCATTCTAACTGGGTTAGGTCATTAGCATACAGCACCGATGGTCAAACTCTCGCTAGTGGGAGTGGGGATAAGACTATCAAACTGTGGAATGTGAAGACGGGAAACCTACTGCAAACCCTCACTGGTCATTCTAACTCGGTTATTTCAGTAGCATATAATCCCGACGGTCAAACCTTGGCTAGTGGGAGTGATGACAAGACTATCAAGATTTGGCAGGTTGCAGCATCTATCGCTACTCCATATTCAGTCCAGCAAACTCAATCTCAGGTTTCGCCACCACCAATTTCTAAACCTCCGAGTCAACCTGTCATCACCCAAGTAACAGTAACATCTACTACAAATACTTCATCTTCAGTTCAGCAACCTCAATCTCAGGTTTCGCCACCACCAATTTCTAAACCTCCGAGTCAACCTGTCATCACCCAAGTAACAGCAACATCTACTACAAATACTTCATCTTTAGTTCAGCAAAATCAATCTCAAGTTTCGCCAACTAATCAGTCTGGAAATCTATCTCATCAAGTCTCTCAAACACCAGTTTATAAACGTCTAATTCAAACTGTCATCACTCAAACGCTTCAAATAAAGTCTTTTGCAAAGAATATCGACCCGGAGTTTCTATTTCCATTACTAAGAACTGCCGCCATACTGGGATTAATGGGAACTCAAATCTATGGCTATGCACGTTATCGCGTGTTTCCAGTCAATCCCATATCTATAATTGCAAATTTACCTAGTAGTATCTCTTTAGAAAAAACCCTTGAAGGTCATTCTGACTCGGTTAGTTCAGTAGCATACAGTCCCAATGGTCAAACCCTGGCTAGTGGTGGAGGTAATGACAAGACTATCAAACTGTGGGATGTAAACACGGGAAAGCTACTGCAAACCCTTGAAGGTCATTCTGACTCGGTTAGGTCAGTAGCATACAGCGCCGATGGTCAAACCCTGGCTAGTGGGAGTATTGACAACACCATCAAACTGTGGAATGTAAAAACGGGAGGGCTACTGCAAACCCTCAAAGGTCATTCTGACTCGGTTAGGTCAGTAGCATACAGCCCCGATGGTCAAACCCTGGCTAGTGGGAGTATTGACAACACCATCAAACTGTGGAATGTAAAAACGGGAGGGCTACTGCAAACCCTCAAAGGTCATTCTAACTGGGTTTGGTCAGTAGCATACAGCCCCGATGGTCAAACCCTGGCTAGTGGTAGTTATGACGACACTATCAAACTGTGGAATGTAAAAACGGGAGGGCTACTGCAAACCCTCAAAGGTCATTCTAGCTCGGTTAGTTCAGTAGCATACAGCCCCGATGGTCAAACCCTGGCTAGTGGTAGTTATGACGACACTATCAAACTGTGGAATATAAAAACGGGGAAGCTACTGCAAACCCTCAAAGGTAATTCTAGCTCGGTTACTTCAGTAGCATACAGCCCCGATGGTCAAACCCTGGCTAAAGGTAATTCTAGCTCGGTTACTTCAGTAGCATACAGCCCCGATGGTCAAACTCTGGCTAGTGGGAGTATTGACAATACTATCAAACTGTGGAATGTAAAAACAGGAAAGCTACTGCAAACCACAGGAAAGCTACTGCAAACCCTTGAAGGTCATTTTTGGTTTGTTGAGTCAATAGCATACAGCCCCGATGGTCAAACCTTGGCTAGTGGGAGTAGTGACGACACTATCAAGATTTGGCGGTTAAAGTAGTCATTAATAGGATTTTGTTAGCAATCGTCTATTTTATCATCCTGTAAATCCTTTAATCCTGGACATCCTGATTCTGACAATTTTACTAACCTATTTCCTCACCATAAATCTATGAATCATAAAGTTTTTTATCTTGATGGTAAAAAAATAAATAGCAAACAAACATTTTTAAAACAAGCTGCTGAAGCAATGGAATTTCCTACATACTTCGGCAATAACTGGGATGCTTTTGATGAATGTATCACCGATTTAACATGGTGTCCGGCTCAAAGATATGTCATATTATATGATCATGCTGATATCTTTGCTCAAGCTGAACCGACACAGTACCAAATAGCATTGGATATTTTAAATTTAGCCAAAGAATACTGGGAAGCTAATAAGATTCCTCTCAAGTTTTTAGTTATTAACAAATAGGTAAAATTACATTTTCACTATTTGGAGATTGTTGGTTGTGGTTGTCAGAATCAGGATAACCAGGATTTAAGGATGTACAGGATTGTTATTTATAGATTTTCTGTGAATATTTAATGATGATATTTATTGAATAATAAACATATATTCTCTCTCGGACAAAAACCATAAGTGGTAAAAAACATCCTGTTAATCCTCTAATCCTGGATATCCTGATTCAGACAATTTACTTATTCCCCGACTTGCTTAATAAAGCCACAAAACCAGCTTGAACAAAATGAATATCAGCCGTTACAGCATAAATTAAACCCTGTTCTTGCATCACAATAAATGAGATACAATCTGTTAAACCCCAATTTTTATCTTGACGACTGTGATAAAGTTCCAGCGCACCCATAAGAAGCGGTGTATCTACACTGACAACTTTGATATTATCTGTTTGATAACACTGATTAATAAACTGAACTGATGCTGTGCGGTTCACTGCACTTAAAGCATTACCAACTTCTATTAAAACTGCTTCTGTTATCCATACTTCAACGGCATTTTTCACCCTTGGTAATAATGCTTTTGCTTGAGTATGGTATTGATCATTCTTGTTTAATAGAGCCTGAATAAATACCGTATCTAAAAATAGTCTTTCCTGATTCATTCTCTGATCTCATTGTCATGTTTAGGATTACCATATAAATAGTGATCATGTTGACTTGACCAATCACTTGGTGCTTCAATAGTTCCTGTTAATGCCTCTAGCACATCCCAAGCATTACCTTCATTTTCTATATCTTCTAGTGATTCAGTAAAAAGAGGATTATCCTTGTGCATCCCTGCAAATTTCAGCCAGGGATGTTCTGTTTTATCTGGTTCAATTTCTAAAGTTACTATTTCTGGTTTTCGGGCTTGAAAAAGTTGAATCAGATTATTTAAAGCTTCTTCTTTATTCGCACCTAAACCTTGACATTCTGGTAAACTTAACAGTGTAGCTTTAACCGTACCATCTGCTTGATTTTCAATCAACACATCATAAGTTAACTTGGGTGCAATTGTGGAAAGAGCATTTTTAACAGCTAAAATCATGATATTTTTACTCTTCTAACTCTAAAATGATTATAACATAATACTTAAAAATAGTTAAAATTATCATCTGCATGATTTTAAGATTTATAGAATTTTATTAGCGATCGCCAATTTTATGGACAAAACAATGAATCAAAATAATTTATTGGCAACCTTGCAAGAAAATCGCTTAATGCAAACAGAAGAACAAGTTACAAATTTTGAAAATGCTTTAGCTGAAATAGCTGAAAATCCTGATGAAAATAAATTATCTGCCTATCATCTAATTTTAGATGATCAATGTCAACAGCCAGAAGTGATGTTTAGCTTAATTCATTTTCTGGAATCTTTTGATATGGAAAAACAAATTACAGCATTTATTGAAGTCGTTCCACAATTAATGGTAACAGCACCTGAATGGACAAGAATTATTCACAGCCGGATTTTAAATGATGTATCAGCGTGTCGAGTTTATCAAAATCTAAGTAATTGAACAAAAATATTTACAGTCATTGCGAGCGAAGGGAAGCAATCACAACCCTTGCGATTGCTTCATTTCACTTCGTTCCATTTGCAATGACATTGTGTAATTAATTCTGTCTCACTACTTATTACATTCAGCTAATTTAAACACTCCTCATTTTCTCTATCATCTCTTGGAAGAAAGTATTATCAATAAATTGGAAATTAAAGAAAGTGTATTAACGTGATTGTCAGAATCAGGATTACCAGGATTTAAGGATGTACAGGATTTGATTGACTTTTTACCTAATGAAGATAAATGTAATATTCCATCATTCCCAATAGTCGGTTTAAACCGACTTGAGCTTTTAGACAGGGAATTAATTCCCTGGCTTCTTATTTGGAGATTGTTGGTTGTGGTTGTCTGAATCAGGATAACCAGGATTTAAGGATGTACAGGATTGTTATTTGTAGATTTTCTGTGAATATTTAATGATGATAAATTCTGATTCAGATAAAAGCATATTCTTGATCCTGCATAAAAACCTTTATTTCATAAAAAACATCCTGTAAATCCTCTCATCCTGGATATCCTGATTCAGACAAAATAACATCCTGTAAATCCTGATTCTGACATTTTAATACTTATATAAATTAAGATATACTCCAATCTTCCAAACGCAAATTAGGCACTTTTTCAAAATCTTTCCAATTACGAGTTACTAAAATCCCATTGACTGATAATGTAATTGCAGCAATGCGTAAATCTTGAGTACCAACGCGGATTTTTGTCTTTAATTCACTGTAAATATTGCCAGCAGCTTCGCTAAATTGCAGGACATTCAGACTATTAATATCTTCTAATGTATCCTCTAACCTAGCATAAGCTAATACTAATTCACTTGATGAATCAGCCCTACTAATAATATTCATCCGTCCTCTTATTTGTTCACTAACTGTAACAATAGTTATGGCAATATCTTGAGGATTAAACATATTTAATCTTTGTCTGATCAATGTATTTCCTCTTTGCAATAATGATAGATGATCAGTGTCTAGTATTCTTAAATTATTCACTGCTTTACTTATCTTTATTCATTATTTGCATCTAATTCACGACGATATTCTTCTATATATTCCAACATTTGATCAAAGTGTGGATCATCTTTATACTTACCTGCTATTTTCATCCAAGGATTTTCAATTTGAGGAGATTTAATTTCTAAAGTGACAATCTTAGCATTTCCTAAACGAACTTGTAAAATCTTATCTAATTCTTCTATTGCTTCCGTTTCTGTATTCCCTAAACCTTGACATTCTGGTAAACTTAATAATGTCGCTTTCACAGTACCATCTGCTTGATTTTCAATCAACACATCATAAGTTAACTTAGGTGCAATTGTGGAAAGAGCATTTTTAATAGCTAAAATCATGATATTTTTACTCTTCTAACTCTGAATTGATTATAACATAATACTTGAAAATAGTTAAAATTATCGTCTAGATGATGTTAAGATTTATAGAATTTTATTAGCGATCGCCCTTTTTACCTGATGAAAATAAATGTAATATTCCATCATTCCCAATAGTCGGTTTAAACCGACTTGAGCTTTTAGACAGGGAATTAATTCCCTGGCTTCTTATTTGGAGATTGTTTGTGGTGGTTGTCAGAATCAGGATAACCAGGATTTTAGGATGTACAGGATTGTTATTTATAGATTTTCTGTGAATAGTTAATGATTATAGATTATGATTCAGAGGAAAATATATTTTCTATCATTCACAAAAACCTATATTTCCTAAAAAACATCCTGTTAATCCTCTAATCGGTGGATACCCTAATATAGCTTGCGCCACGCTATGTTATCAGACAATTTACTTATTTCCTAACCTCCTAGTAACATTAGGAAATTTTCAGCGAAATAAAAATATTTTCATGATTGACTTGAGAAAAATCACACATCGCGCTAGTCTTCATAGCGTCAACCCGTGAAACTCAAACCATGACAAACCACCCCCAAATACCCCCCTGTACCTGGAAACGTCCCATTGGCTTAGGCTGGGAGAAACCCTACACCGTCCGTTATCCCAGTAATATAGATGATGGTCCCTGGCACGGAATGCCTCTTGGTGGCTTTGGTGCAGGGTGTATAGGACGTTCTTCACGGGGAGACTTTAACCTGTGGCACATTGACGGGGGAGAACATACTTTCAAAACCGTTCCCGCTTGTCAATTTAGTATTTTTGAATCGGGACAAGCTTACGCATTATCTACCCAACCCCCAGAAGATCATACACTGCAATCTTGGCAATGGTATCCACAGTCTCCCCTCTCTCTGGACGGATTGGGGTCAGGTACATATCATGCACTTTATCCCCGCAGTTGGTTTGTTTATGAAAATGTTTTGAAAACTCAATTAACTTGTGAGCAATTTTCGCCAATTTGGGCAGATAATTATCAAGAAGCAAGTTATCCGGTTGCGGTTTTTTTGTGGAAAGCGCACAACCCTACAAATGCACCAATTACTATTAGCATTATGCTAACTTGGGAAAATATGGTGGGTTGGTTTACCAATACTTTGAAATCTCCCGAAGTTAGAGTTAGAGATGATGGTAGTCCAGTTTATGAATATCTACCACGTTGGGGAGAAAGTCAAGGAAATTATAATTGTTTAGCAGAAGATCATCAATATTTTGGTTGCGTTTTAGGTCAAGTTTCTAATAGTCGAACTGTTCAAGAAGGAGATGGAACTTGGTGTATTGCGACTACTAAAAATCCCCAAGTGGAAATATTTCATCATTCCCGATTTAATCCTGTGGGTAATGGTGAAGATATTTGGCAAAGTTTCTCTGCAAATGGTTCTTTACCTAATTATCTAGATGAAACTCCCGCAGATGAAAATACTCGTTTAGGTGCAGCAATTGCGGTGCGTTTTACTTTGCAACCTGGGGAAAGTTTGGACGTTCCTTTTGTATTAAGTTGGGATTTCCCCGTTACGGAATTTGCAGCGGGGGTGAACTATTACCGCAGATATACAGACTTTTTTGGTTGTAATGGTGAGAATGCTTGGCAGATTGCCACTACTGCTCTTAAAGAATATCAGAATTGGCGATCGCTCATCGAAAATTGGCAAAACCCCATTTTAGAAAAATCAGACTTACCTGACTGGTTCAAAATGGCTTTATTCAACGAACTCTACGATTTAACCAGCGGGGGAACTCTCTGGAGTGCCGCCTCGGAAATTGATCCCGTTGGTCAATTTGCCGTGTTAGAATGTTTAGATTACCGTTGGTACGAAAGTCTCGATGTGCGGTTATACGGTTCTTTTGGATTATTGATGTTATTCCCAGAATTGGAAAAGTCCGTAATTCGCGCCTTTGCTAGAGCAATTCCCCAAAGCGATGACAAAACTAGAATTATCGGTTATTATCTGACTATCAAATCGGAAAGTCCTAACGCAGTTCGGAAAATTGCCGGTGCAACACCCCACGATTTAGGCGCACCCAATGAACACGTTTGGGAAAAAACTAATTATACTAGTTATCAAGACTGCAACCTCTGGAAAGATTTAGGTTGTGACTTTGTTTTGCAGGTATATCGAGATTTTCTGTTTACCGGTGCAAATGATACCCAGTTTTTAGCAGATTGTTGGGATGCTATTGTCCAAACTCTCGATTATGTGAAAACTTTTGATCTCGACGGCGACAGTATACCAGAAAATTCTGGCGCACCTGACCAAACTTTCGATGATTGGCGCTTGCAAGGTGTCAGCGCTTATTGTGGTGGTTTGTGGTTAGCTGCTTTGGAAGCTGCTATTGCTATTTCTAAGATTTTAACGAACCACAGAGGCGCAGAGGACACAGAGGTAGAGGTACAAGGGTCTATTTATCAAGGTTGGTTAAATCAATCAAAACCAATTTATCAGGAGAAGCTTTGGAATGGTGAGTATTACCGGTTGGATAGTGAAAGTGGTTCTGATGTAGTTATGGCTGACCAATTGTGTGGGCAATTCTACGCTCGTTTATTGAGTTTACCAGATATTGTCCCCAGCGATCGCGCTTTATCCTCCTTAACAAAAGTATATGATGCCTGTTTTCTCAAGTTCCAAAATGGTAAATTTGGCGCTGCTAACGGTGTTCTTCCCAATGGTTTACCAGAAAATCCCAATTCTACCCATCCTTTGGAAGTTTGGACAGGCATCAATTTTGGTCTAGCAGCCTTCTTGGTGCAAATGGACATGAAAAATGAAGCCATGCGGTTAACTGAGGCTGTAGTTAAGCAAATTTACGACAATGGCTTACAATTCCGCACCCCGGAAGCTATCACCGCTAATGGCACTTTCCGCGCTAGTACCTATCTCCGCGCTATGGCTATTTGGGGAATTTATTTGCTAATTCCTTAAATCAAAATTTCTTTATATCCCCGACTTCTCTAAGAAGTCGGGGATATTGTTATTCTTGTTATTCAATTTTATTTTCCCGTTGTTTCCGGAATTGTGCGAAAAAATCAGTAATGATTAAGAGTTGAGGAACTTAAATCTGAAAATAAATGTCTTAAAATCCACTTTTTTTCCTTATTTAGCCACAAGGATAACTTCTAAACCCACACAGAACATAAGATTAGTCGTTCTCACCAAACATAGATAAATTTTCTGCTCAAGTATCATGGGGTTGACTGGCGCTCGCAAAGCCACTGGAAAATGAGAAGTTAGTAGTTAGCTAATAAATCACATCAGTAATTGCGTTGGGTAGAGGCTGTGGCAATGATAGCACGTTAAAACGGTAATCACTTCAAGTAACTTTTTTCCCAGACACAGTAAAGACAATCACCAATTCCCTACTTGATTTAGGGCTATGGTAGATTAAAAGATTGAAATTACCTACCCTAAAGAATTCCCCAATCTAGTTGACGACAGATGAGTGTAAAAATATCAGCAGTTGCAGGATAGTTGAATAAAGCAAGGACAGCAGGAGCTTTATCAAGCTATTTAGTCAGGTTGGTCAGGTTCAAATGCGGTTGTTGGTATCTATGACTGGCAGTATTGGCGATAAGTTCCCAGTTAGTTCGCAAATATTCAAAGATTTTGATTCAGAGCGAACTGCTTGCAGCAGCAGTAGTTTCCTCCGGGACGCTCCGCGAACGCTATCGCTTGAAAAAATACACCTGTTGTTTAACAGCTTAAACAGCTTGGGAGTTACACTATAACCTCCTCATTTTTATCTGTCAAGCAATTACATCAGAAATTCTTGGGAAAGTTATCCAGAAAATTATCCAGAAAATCCGAGTTGGTAATTCCTGCTTAACCCTGAATAGCAGCAGTTCACATCTGGAAATTTTAGCCGATTTAATTTATTAAGAATTACTTAGCCACAGGGACTCAATCCTGACTCAATACCGAAGTATCGGCTTTACCCAAAAGAATCAGCAGCCATTGACAATAAATAATCATAGCTATTCCTACCAAATTAGCTGAATGAACATTCTGTAATCTTACTTATAGCAATAAATTGTATACATATAATTAGCAGGTTACTAATTCCAGTTGATGGCAATAATGCCTAATAAATAAATAGCTATGAGTAACCAAATAAGATAATAGTTAAATGTTCATGGTGACACGGTTTTTGTTATCCACATCTAGCTGGATATCTTCTTTATCCAGAAATAACTATCTTGATAAAATTAATTAGTTAGCAATATTAGATTATTAACAAGAAAATATTTTACTAATTTTTGAATTATTTATTAATTGATACTTGTATCCATTTGTAAAAAACGTAAATCCATAAAATGCTTACACAGTAAGAGATTTGGTTGAAATAAGTGTAAATTTAAGCATTTGTTTTTCTGATAAAAATTTAATTCATTTGGGTACATACGTTCATTAAAACTATTTATATACTAGGAGATTAGGTAGACCATGTTAGTGGTGTTTTTGTCTTGTATGACAATGATAACATCTGCCATTGAGATTAAAGTGGGGGGTAACACCCCTCATTTTTTGCCAAGTGGGGACAAAACCCAAACTTGCACAAGACATAAGTAAATATCTAGATAAGTTCAGTAAATTTAACTTAAATCTTGCCACCTTGGCAGATGACATTAGCGACAAAAAATAGTATAAATAAAAATGTGGCTTTTGAAATTGAGAAATTAATGGTTTTCCTGATTCCACTGGTGCAATTGTCAGCTTTTACAGCAAAGGCGGCAGAATCAATGGTAAGAAGTTATACAGCAGTAACTAGGGTGAAGCCAAAAATTTCCACTTGGAAGTTTCAACAGTAAACAACGGCATCTACGAAAAGCTATGTCGAACTCAATTCCTCTCGGTAGAAATCAGAAAATTTGGTAAATTTTTACCTTTGATTCATTAGTAAGTATAAATCTGAAGCCCAGACGCAATTAATACATATTATCTCTGTGAGCTATAGATATTACTAATTGAAAACTGTAAAACTTCCTAGAAAATCAGGGTATACACGGCAAGCACAGTAGTACAGAGGCTTGATTAAAAACAATCAGGTTTTCAATCACAGGTCAGGTTATGAAAAAAATCATCAGGTCAAATGCGTTTTTTAGCTCAGTTCAACGGGTGGTTTTAGAGATGCAGTTCTCTAAAATCCGTTCTATCCAGGTATCCATGTTGGCAATTACCGTATTTTTGCAACAAGTTGTTACTATTTTCCACATCTGCCACCAATTGATTATTTATAGGTTCTGGTCATTCCCGCAACCGCAATTTGGCTGAAGACCATCGCATTTGCAGAAACTGGACTAATTTATTTACTCAATTCAAAAATAACTAAGATCATGAATCAAGATATTGCTGGCAGTGGTAACAACTTAGAACCAAAAATCCATCCCGAACAGTTAGACCAAGTAGTGGAAGCGATTTTAGCAGGGAAGTATTCTTGGGCTTGTGTTTTAATGTTACGATTCGTGGGCTATAATCCAATGCACTATATCCCTTATCGGACTTATAACCGCATTCTCAAAGAAAATGCTCGTATGAGTCGCTCCCATCCCCAAAATAATGAAACTCTAAAAATTGCTAACTCCACCACAGAGAAAAGATCCGAAGGTAATCTGGCATCTAACTGTTTAAGTAAGATTAAGGATATAGATATAGCCTATATGGAAGTGGGAGGAAAACATCATGCTGAATCACGCGCCAACGGTAGAGAAAAAAAGTCGGCATAGTTGCTGATAATCTCGTAATTGCTTGTTACTCAGATCAGTTGATCGGCAATGTGAGTAACTGCAATTACTGACTTGTTGTAAAAATCTGCCAGAATGGCAAATACACACTGATAACATCCTATAGATTAGAAATAGCAACCTAAACAAAGATTCATGGCAGACTAATTGCATTTTTCCCAAAAACTGTTTGCGTTTGCCCATGAAAGAGCAGACTAATTGCGGTTTTCCCAAAAAACTGTTTGCGTTTGCTCATGAAAGAGCAGACTAATTGCATTTTTCCCAAAAACTGTTTGCGTCTGCACCACATGAAAGATAGGGTCTGATTGTTTTGGCATTCAGTTCCTGATTAATTAAATAAATTCTTCATTAAGACTGATGAACCATAACTAAAGGTGGTTCTTTTTCCTAAGAAGTCTGAATGCTTTTCAATTAGGGTGGTGGATTACCCTAATAAAATTGATATGGCTAGATAACTTCTACTACCAAATTTTCTGTAACTGAGGTTTGGCTAACTTTAGTTATTAAGGTAGGTGAGGAAAGGGAAGGATTATGGTCAAATCATGCTCTTACTTACAAATTTTTACTGTTATGTCAATTGGCAATTGATATAACGTTGACACTCCCCGCTCTCTAAAGAGACGGGGATTCTTAAAACCAAATAAATAATCTTAATGCCGATATCAATGCGCCTCTACTGATTTCAGTAGAACTTAATCCTAGTAGTCTGTCAAATAAATTTTGACGGATAAAGAAAAAATGAACCACGTTCGCGGAGCGTGCCGTAGGCATTAGGGCGCAAAGAGCGCGAAGGAAGAAGGAAGAAGAAAAATTTATTTACCCGTCAATTAGTTCTTGACAGACTACTAAGTAGGTGAACACAATAAAACCAATCTGTGTAACGATACCTTGTCCAAATCGAAAAAAGTCTTGATTTGTAGGTTGGATTGAGGTACGTTCACGTATCCCTGACGGGAGGGTGTTAGCCATAGTGTGGCGATAGCTTGCGTGGCGACGTAGGAGCCATAGCCATAACCCAACAAATGCGTCGGGTTGCGCTGTCGCTTAACCTGACCTACAAAAAATGGACAAGGTATTGGTGTAAAGAAAAGTAAAATCGCCCAAACCCTCTTCACTCTTGCCTCTTGCCTCCTCTTACCTCTCGCCTTGCTATAACGACAATTTTCAACGCCAATCTACTTACTCGATATATTTTTATCAACTTTAAGTTAATATGAATTTTCTATAAAGTCTTCATGAAGTTTAGATGAAGATTTTATTTTTTATATAAATTTTAGAAGAAGATGTAGCAGAATTTAAAGATAAGAACTAAAGCTTTGTCACTTTTTTATCTAAACTAAATGACTAACGCCATGCTATCAGACAACCAATTTCATATTTAAGAAAGTTTGCTGATGAGAGTTTTCTATTTTTAGGATAGTGTAAGAGATAGATTACATCCTGCTTAAGTTTATTTAGTGTGAGGCTACAATTTTTGAAAAGTTACGTAATTGTTAGTTAGTTATAACTGCATAAATTAATTAACTGAAATACCAGTGTTTATCAATAGACTCCCATCTCAATTAGGGGTAATATCATTCCCTATGTAGATTTTTGGCATTAGCAAGCTAAATCTTGGGAGTTTGTTTATGGGTGTTTTGCCAGACAATGCTGTTTATTGGGGGGACACAACAGCTATGCCTGTTACATAGATATTGAAAATTAAATGAATATTCAGGAAACATCCTACAGATTAAATATTGCATATCTGTGAAAGTTTTTGCATCTGGATTTTAGGAATAGATGTAATAGATGAATTTGCCCGAATCTGAAAGTAGAAAGCAACTGGTAAGAATTATGTCATCTTATTCTCATCAAGATCAGGTTGTGAATATTTACGATAATTATGAAAGTAAGTTTTTAACACCTTTTCAGCGAAAGGTGTTGCTAAAAAATTTACAAAATAATTCGCAACCAGAATATCGGCGACGAATTGAGATTATGTTGTTAGCAGATATGGGAAAGTCACAAACTCATATTTGTGAAATGATTGGTTGTTCTCAGGAGATGGCGAGATACTGGATCGGTATTGCTGAGGCGGGGATGGCGCATAAATGGAATCAGCGACCATTGGGTAGACCAAAGATTGTTAATGATGAATATATTGAAAGATTAAAGGAATTAGTTAATTGTAGTCCCCGTGAATATGGCTATGCTTTTGGTGATTGGACGGCTCAATGGTTGAGTAAACATTTGGCGAAGGAGTTGGGAATTCAAATTAGCGATCGCCATATTAATCGCCTCCTTAAACAAATGGGACTGTCTACTAAACGCAAAAGTTCCCCATTGATAACTACTGAAAATCAGGATTTAGCAATTAAAATTAGTGATTTGCATTCTCTACCTGAACCTAGTTTTCATTGGTCATTTAATCTCATGCAGACCAATAAATAATAGTGTTTTGGAGGTTAGGAAGTGCTATCAGCGTTTTCTCAGGAACAATTAGCTACATATATTAAGCAAGTCTTGGGTGATGGATTATCAGATCAAGTAGTTAAAGATTGTATCCAGGCTTTAGAAATTATTGAGCCACCTGTAGCAAAGCAATTTTGGCAAGCGACTACAGCCAAGCCGGGAATTTATATTGTGCTGTCGGGTAAGGTAAGATTGCTTGATAGCTCCAACAATTTAATTAATACTCTCACGCCAGGATTATCATTTGGGGAGTTAACTTTATTTCCAGACCAAGATTTTAGCAGTTATGTTGCTAGAGCCTCTGTGAATTTAAAGGTTGCCTATCTTCCCGAAAAAACGGTAAAAAAGGTCATGGGAGAATTTCCTCCTGTTTATAATTTTTTGCTGAATAAGGCAGAGTTAATTAACAGTCCTAAGTCTCCAGATATACCGATTGTTGAATTGCCAAGAAATGGCAAAGTTGTTAATTTCTCTCAACCAATTATTCCCCCACCAACATCAACAAAGAAACCCTCTCAATATTTTCCTGTTCCTACTGTTATTGCTGGCAATTGGTGGCGGAAATTTACTAAACGCTACCCATTTTTTGAACAACAAAGTGCTGCGGATTGTGGTGCTGCTTGCTTAGTTATGATTGGTCGTTATTGGGGGAAAAACCTGAGTATTAATCGGCTGCGGGATCTGGCTAATATTAGCCGGAGTGGTGCATCTATGCGAAGTTTGAGTGCAGCGGCGGAAAGCCTTGGTTTTGCTACCCGTCCGGTAAAAGCCAGTTTGGATAAATTTGCCCAACAGCCTTTACCAGCGATCGCTCATTGGCAAGGTAAACATTACATTGTTGTCTATGAAATTACCAAAAAACAGGTAATTATTGCCGATCCTGCCATTGGTCAACGTCGGCTGACTACCAAGGAATTTCTCACAGGTTGGACTGGTTACGCTTTACTATTACAACCTACAGCTTCCCTCAAAAAAACGCCAGAAGCTAACACGCCATTTTGGCAGTTATTGGATTTAGTTAAACCTCATTTTCAGGTTCTCCTAGAAGTCTTTCTGGCTTCGGTATTAATTCAGATATTTGGATTAATCACGCCTTTATTTACTCAACTCCTATTAGATAGAGTTATTGTTCAAGGCAGTGTTTTAACTTTAAATACTGTCGGGTTTGGATTGTTAATTTTCGGCTTGTTTCGGGTTGCCATTAATGGCTTAAGACAATATTTACTAGATCACACAGCCAACCGCATTAGTATCGCCTTGATGGTAGGTTTTATTAAACATACATTTAGTCTACCGCTGGCATTTTTTGAATCTCGTTATGTCGGGGATATTGTTTCCCGTGTCCAAGAAAATCAAAAAATTCAACGTTTTTTAACTGGTGAAGCTCTTTCCATTGGATTGGATTTACTAACAGTCTTTATTTATGTGGGATTAATGTTTTGGTATAGTCCACCAATGGCATTAATGACATTAGCAATTGTGCCGCCATTTGTGATTTTAACATTCTTTGCTACACCATTTTTGCGGCGGATTAGTCGGGAGGTATTTACAGCAGGAACACTGGAAAATAGTTATTTAATTCAAAGCTTGACTGGCATTTCTTCGATTCGCTCAATGGCTATTGAACAAACGGTGCGTTGGCATTGGGAAGAATTGCTAAATAATTTAATCAAAAAGAACTTTAGTGGTCAAGTAATTGGTAATCAACTGCAATTAGTTAGTTCTACTATTCAATCTTTGGCAAGTACAGGATTATTATGGTTTGGAGCTTGGTTGGTTATTCAAAATCAACTTACCATTGGTCAATTAGTTGCCTTTAATATGTTATTAGGCAATATTATTCAGCCTTTCCAAAGATTAATTATTTTGTGGAATCAGTTACAGGAAGTAATTGTTGCCACAGAACGAATTAATGATGTCTTAGAAGCACAACCAGAGGAAGATTTAGAACATAAACCTCGGCAATTTTTACCAAGATTAATGGGGAGAATTAGTTTTAATAATGTTACCTTTCGCTATCATCCTGAAAGTGAGATTAATATTTTAGAAAATCTCAGTTTTGAAATCTTGCCTGAACAAACTGTAGCAGTTGTTGGTCGCAGTGGTTCTGGAAAAACAACACTTTCTAAGTTGATTTTGGGTTTATATCTAGCGACAGATGGAAGAGTTCTGATTGACAATCAAGATGTTACTAGTATTTCCTTAAATTCCTTGCGATCGCAAATTGGAGTTGTTGATCAAGATACCTTTTTATTTGGAGGAACAATTCGGGAAAATATCACAATTGCTCATCCAGAAGCCTCTTTAGAAGAGATTATGGAAGCAGCCAGACTTGCAGGTGCAGATGAGTTTATTAAAAGAATGCCAATGGGTTATGAAACTCAAATTGGTGAAGGGGGAGGAATGTTATCTGGAGGACAACGCCAACGGTTAGCAATTGCCCGCGCATTATTAGGAAATCCCCGACTTTTAATATTAGATGAAGCCACAAGTCACCTGGATGCCGAATCAGAACGGATTATTCAGAACAACCTCAAAAAAATCCTGCAAGGACGTACAAGTGTAATTATTGCTCACCGTCTTTCCACAGTTCGTCATGCTGATCTAATTTTAGTCTTAGATCGTGGTGTTTTAGTAGAAAGCGGTACACATGAACAATTAATCGCCAAAAGAGGACATTATTTCTATCTTAATCAACAACAATTAGCACAAAAAAATTAATTTTCACCATATCCCCGACTTCTTCAAGAAGTCGGGGATATATAACCAAAATTCTCTAATTATTTATGCCACAGTCAGTTTACACCCAACCAACTACTACTATAAAGCCGCAGCGTCAACCTGAATCTAATGCTGTAATAACAAACCAGCAAATCCAGATATTAGATAAAGCCAAGGATTGGTTTTATGGCACAGAGGAATTATTAGATGCTTTACCAAAAGCATGGACTCGTTCCATGTTGTATTTACTAGTTAGTTTTGCTACCGTTATTTTGCCTTGGGCAATGTTAACTAAAGTTGATGAAACGGGTAATGCTAGTGGGAGAATAGAACCCAAAGGAGCAACACAAAAATTAGATAGTGCGGTAACTGGTAGTGTTGTTAATGTCAATGTTAAAGAAGGAGCAACTGTTAAAGCTGGACAAGTTTTATTAGCAATGGAATCTGATGTTTTACAAACAGAAATTCAACAAGCACAATCTAAATTAGAGGGGTTAATTAATCGCCAATCTCAACTAGAGATATTAAAGAATCAAGTCTTAATGTCAATTAATATTCAACGTCAGCAAAACCAATCTCAATCATTAGAAAAAATTGCTCAACTTAATCAAGCTAAACAAACATTTGAGACTAAAAAAAGTGCTTATGATTTCCAAGATTTGGAAAAATTAGCTCAAATTGATCAGGCAAAACAGAATATACAATCTAATCAAACTAACTACAGATTAGCTACAAGTCGCTTACGTCGAGATATTTCGGAAGTTCAACGTTATCGTCTGCTATTAAAGGAAGGAATAATTGCTCAAACTAAAATAATAGAATTAGAAAAAATTGCTGAAGAAAGTCAACGTTCTCAAGAAGAAGCAAAATTTAATCTGCAAACAGCAAAGTTAAAACTAAAGGAAGAAGTCAGTCGTTATCAGTCACTAATGAATCAAGTTAGATCAGATATTGAACAGGCAAGACTACGGTTAGAAGAAGAAGAAAGTCGTTATAAAAGTTCTCTAAAAGGCGGAGAATTAATTTTATTGAAAAGTCAAGAACAGTTTAAAGACATTCAAAATCAAATCATTTCCCTTAAATCAGAAATGATGCAGACAAAAGGACAGATTACAGCCTTAAATTTACAACTAAAACAGCGAACTATCCGTTCTCCCATTGATGGAATAATTTTTGAATTACCTATTAAAAAATCTGGTTCTGTTGTCCAAGTAGGACAAATGATTGCTCAAATTGCTCCCGAAAATGCTCCCTTGATCTTGAAGGCACGTATGCCTAGTCAAAATAGTGGTTTTGTCAAGGCAGGAATGCCAGTCAAAATTAAATTTGATGCTTATCCTTTCCAAGAATACGGAATTGTGTCAGGACGTATTAGTTGGATTTCACCTAACTCTAGAGTTCAAGAAAATAGTTCTAACCGCATAGAAACTTATGAATTAGATATCGCTTTAGAAAATCCTTATATTCAAGTCGGTAACAAACGGATTCCTATTACCCCTGGACAAACAGCAAGTGCGGAAGTAATCATTCGTCAGCGTCATGTTATTGACTTTATCTTAGATCCATTTAAGAAGTTGCAAAAGAGTGGTTTAGAGCTTTAAATAAAATTAGTATCGAAGACATAATTTAATAAGTTATGTCTTTTTTTAAAGGCTTTAATATGCAACTTTTTGATTATTTTTAAGAGAAAAATGTCAGAATGAAATAGTTGAAATTACTAAAGATGAGAGGGTAAGACAATGAAGAAAATAGTGATAAATGACCTATATCCTAGTCATTTGTTAACCTTTATTGATGATTTAATGCCACCAGAATTGTATGTTTTATTAGGAAGAGGTTTAGGAGGGTTTTATCCCCCTCTAGGGCTAAGTCCTAATGTTTTTGTAACCACTGTTTATGATGGTGTAAATACCATCTCAACAACTTATGAAGGAGCCGGTAGCTTTCATGATAATAAATTTAATACGATAGATTATGCTCGGACAGTTAATGCTTGGGTAAATCGTTAGTTATTTCCGCAGATTCAAGGGCGATTTTGTCACATTTACCAAAACTGTTCACTGTTTAATAGGGAAATAAGATCATGGCTACAATCATAATTTCTGACTTACAGGAAAAGATATTTTTGGATGACTTAAATTCAGGGCAAATACAACAAATTTTAGGTACTGGTATTATACCTTTACCCTTACCCTTCTTAGGTGGACGGGGTGCTGATGTTGCCTTAACGACTGTTTATGATGGTATAAATAACTTAGAAACAGCATATCGTGGTCCATTGAGTTTCTACGATAATAAAATTTTTACTCTTGATCTGGCTAGAAGTGCTGTCTATTTAGTATTGTGAACAATTATTAGGTGGTTGTTTTTTCTTTACACACCACCGCTTATCTCCGAGGAAGTAAAAACTTCCTCTTTTTTGTTGTTCTTGCTGATAATTGTTTACAGTTATATGAAAACTGGTGTATGTTATAATGTGGGATTATAGATATGAATTACTGCATATAAATGATAGAAATTTCCCAGACAGTAATTATTCCTGATAGCGATATTGAAATTAGTGCAATTCGTTCTCAGGGTGCAGGTGGTCAAAATGTCAATAAGGTGGCTACTGCTATTCATTTGCGCTTTGATATTGGGGCTTCTTCTTTACCAGAAATCTATAAAGAACGGCTTTTAAAGTTGAAAGATAACCGCATTACTCTTGAGGGAGTTGTGGTGATTAAAGCGCAGGAATACCGCAGTCAAGAACAGAACAAAGAGGAAGCTTTCAGACGACTTCAAGAACTGATTAAAAGTGTATCTGTGTTACCTCGAAAACGCAAACGGACAAAACCAAGTCGCAGTTCTCAAAGAAAACGTCTTGATAGTAAAAACAAGCGGGGACAAATTAAGTTAACTAGAGGAAAAATTACAGAATAATCACGATGCTATTACTGTGATGATAATATATAGCAATCCTAATAAAATACAAACATCTCCTTTCTCTCTTTCTCTGTGTTCTCTGTGCCTCTGTGGTTCGTTAAAAAAAATCTTGTACATAAATGCTATATATTAACGTCCCAACATTTTATCTCGAAGATGCTTAATGCGAAGAATAAAAATATACTACTCTAGCCAAAAATAACCAATGAGGTTATGAAATCTAGTATTATTGGCTCTAATTGTCAAAATTATAGAGAATCATAATTATTTGGAGTTGTTTTGTCATTAGTAATTACCAAAAATCAACCACCCGTTCTGTATGTGGATACAATAAAAGACTATCCGCGTCATGTAGAGATGCTTTTGAAAGACTGGGATGAGATATTGCAACTCCCTGAAGACTGCTTGGAACTGATAATTGATTTCCACTATTGCGAATTCCTTGGACACATCGGTGTTACCTTTTTAGGGGGAATAGTTCGCCTATTTGCATACAGGGGTGGAAATGTCATTTTTCACTGGAATACACTTATAGACAAAATTCGGATGAATTTGGCTCAAAATGGGTTCCTCTATGATTTTGGCTACAATCAGAAACCTTGGGATGGTAATTCAGTACCTTATCGAAGCGATCTTCAACACGACCCGATAGCCATTGCTGACTACGTAGGAATGTGGATTTATTAACTTACGATTCTTGATAACGACCGTCTAACCTAATGTTAAATTACATCCATCAAGATTTGCACTTTATTTAATCCTCATTCCTTAGGATATAAATGGTTGGGGTGGTCGACTTTGGGATTGGTATACCGAATAGTGTTCGCACTTTACCCGAAAATGCGGACATGACAGCTATTGAGGCTCTAGAGTGGGCATTTAAGCCAGGAAATAGTACCAAACGGCAAGGTATCCGACAGGGTGAAGGTTTACACATACTACAGGAATTTGTCAGAAAAAATCATGGAACTCTGATGATTTTCAGTAATGACAGCTATGTCAATATAGGGGATAATGGAATTAAATATGAAAACATTTGTACTAACTTTTCGGAAACGCTAGTCAATATGGCTTTTCGATGTGATTAAAAATACTACTGTTTAGCTTCAGAAGTTCCTAAACTCAAGAAGCTGAAGCTTTAGAGAGAGGGAGATAAGGACATGATGTATAAAGTTTACGATATAGTTGGCGAGTATGCCATCACTCCTGATGGTGGACAAAAGTTATATGATCAGATTCATCCATGTTTACTAACTGATGAAACTGTGGAGTTAGATTTTGCAGGAGTGAAGGTTTTTGCATCTCCATTTGTGAATTTTGCATTTGGTCAATTGTTAAAAGATATCCCATCTGAGAAGTTGAATCAATTGCTTGAATTTACTTCTCTCAATGCTGATGGATGGGATGTTATTAATCACGTAATGACTAGAGCTAAACGTTATTACTCTGATGAAAAATATCGTAATGCTGTGGATACGGTGATAACAGATATGGCTGCAAGTTTTTGAAGTATGGCGATTATTCAAGCTGATATCATAGATATTAAAACTGACACTCCACAGCAGAGTGACATTTTCTTTGTAGATACCAATGTCTGGTTTTGGCAAACTTATACCAACGCTGCATTTACTGCTAAACCTTACCAAATTACAGATTATCCCAACTATATCAACAAAACGCTGCAAAATGGAGCTACTCTCACCTACTCTGGACTCACTTTAGCAGAACTTGCTCATATCATAGAGAAAACAGAATATGACATTTATGTCCAATCTCATCCGGGTTTACACTTTAAGAAATACCGTCATGATTATCCAGAAGAACGGGCTAATTTAGTTACTGAAGTTAAATGGGTTTGGAGTCAGGTTAAAGCGATCGCTATTCCTATTAAACTAACAGTAGATGATGCTACTACTGATGCTGCTATTAAGCTATTTACCACCCAAGCAGTTGATGGTTATGATTTGCTGATGCTCGAAGCTATTAGCATAGCAGGAGCAGGAACAGTTAAGATTATTACTGATGATATGGATTATAGTGTTGTTCCAGGTATTCAGGTGTTCACTAGCAATAAATATGTTATTCAAGATGCTGCTATGCAAAAGAAGTTAGTAAGGCGTTAATTATACATTTATGTTATCTTCCTAACATTTTATCGCGCAGATGTTTAATGCGATCGCGTAATTTTGCAGCTTCTTCAAATTCCATCTTCTTCGCCGCTTCCTTCATCTGTTTTTCTAACAGGGTAATTAACTCTGGAATATCTTCCAAAGATAATTCATCTAGATGTTCATCAACCATTTTTAAATCAGTGGCATTTAATCGCCGAGAAGCATCTAAAAATGATAAAATCGAATTAGTTTGTTTTTTAATAATCGGTTGCGGCGTAATTCCGTGCAATTTATTATAAGCCGTTTGAATTCCTCTTCTTCTATCAGTTTCATCAATGGCTTTAATCATACTCCCTGTTAATTTATCAGCATATAAAATTGCCTTTCCTCTAATGTGACGCGCCGCCCGGCCAATAGTTTGAATTAAAGAACGTTCAGTCCGCAAAAATCCTTCCTTATCTGCGTCCATAATTGCAACTAAAGAAACTTCGGGTAAATCTAAACCTTCCCGCAATAAATTGACACCGACTAACACATCAAAAACACCATTTCGCAAATCTTGTAAAATCTCAATCCGTTGAATGGAATTAATTTCTGAATGCAAATATCTGATTCTAATTCCTCTCTCTTCTAAATATTCAGTCAAATCCTCCGCCATGCGTTTAGTTAATGTTGTTACTAAAGTTCTTTCTTGACGGTCAACTCGATCTTTTATTTCTCCTAATAAATCATCAATTTGTCCTTCTGTAGGACGCACAAATATTTCTGGGTCAATTACTCCCGTCGGTCTAATTACTTGTTCAATAATATTCTCTTCCGAAATTTCTAATTCCCAATTTCCTGGAGTCGCAGAAACGAAAATACATTGATTGACTTTTTGCCAAAATTCTTCGGCTTGTAAAGGACGATTATCCGCAGCACTGGGAAGCCGAAAACCATGATCTATTAATACTTTTTTCCTCGCTTGATCTCCATTATACATTCCGCGAATTTGGGGAACGGTAACATGAGATTCATCTATTACTAATAACCAATCTTTGGGAAAATAATCAATTAAACATTCTGGTGGTTCTCCCGCTTGTCTTCCTGCTAAATGACGAGAATAATTTTCTACGCCGTTACAATATCCCACTTCTCGTAACATTTCCAAATCATAACGGGTGCGTTGATCAATGCGTTGCGCTTCAACTAATTTCCCCATTGATTCTAATGTTAATTGTTGCTGTTTTAATTCTGTAGCTATATCTTCACAAGCTATTTCTACTCTTTCTTTGGGCGTAACAAAGTGACGCGCTGGGTAGATATTTACGACTTCTAAACTGTGGAGAATTTCCCCACTAACAGGATCTACATACCTAATTGCATCAATTTCATCACCAAAGAATTCAACTCTAATAATTCTATCTTCATAAGCAGGAGAAATTTCTAAAACATCACCACGAACTCGAAATTTTCCTCTCCCCATTTCGATATCATTCCGAGTATATTGAACTGCGGTTAAATCTCGTAAAACTTGACGCGGATCAATTTCCATTCCCAATTGTAACCGAATTGCGGCTTTGAGGTATTCCGCCGGCATTCCTAAACCGTAAATACAACTAATTGAGGCGACGACAATCACATCCTTGCGTTCAAATAAGGAACGAGTGGCGGAATGTCGTAACATATCTATTTCTTCATTAATCGCTGATGTTTTTTCTATATAAGTATCAGTAACAGGAATGTATGCTTCCGGTTGATAGTAATCGTAATAACTGACAAAATACTCAACTGCATTATCAGGAAAAAACTCCCGCAGTTCGTTACACAACTGGGCAGCTAATGTCTTATTATGTGCTAATACTAGGGTAGGTCTACCGACTTTTTCAATGACTGCGGCTATGGAGAATGTCTTCCCAGTTCCTGTCGCACCCAGTAATGTTTGATAATGATTTCCTTTTTGAATACTAGCAGAAAGTTGTGCGATCGCTTGTGGTTGATCACCAGTGGGAACAAAAGGCGCTTGCAGATTAAAATCCATTATCTAGCTTGAACGTTACACCTAGCAATTCTACACAATTTCTCAGTTTTGCGTTAGGCGCGAAATTTTTTTTTGGGAAGTTGGTTTGCAACATCGCTGGCGATGTGCTATATTAATATAATGGAGTGGTGATAAAATTTTTATTTAGGCACGCATTTCCATTATCAGAATATCACGCCTGGCGGCGCGAGTCAACCCCTAAAACCCAAAAAAAAGAATTTTTTTCTACTTAAATATCAATTTATACTTGTATTTATATAGGAATTATGAGAAATGAACCACGAAGAAGCGAAGGACACTAAGGAAGAAAAGAAGGGTTTTAGAGAATTTTTGCGTGGGTTATGTCTATAGTATCAGAACTGGTTAAAATAGAAAATAAATCTACCGCTGTTTTAAAAATGATACCAGAAGCAAATATTGAAGATGTTCAAGAACCAATTACCACCGCACCACCGGAGGTAAAGCAAATTATTGAGAAGGTGTGGAGATTGGAGAAAAGCCGATTAGATAGAAAGAGTAAGGGTCATATTAATGATGATATTCTCACTATTGTGAAGGAAGCGGTGCAATGAAGCTAACTTCGATTAAATTATGTAATTTTCGTTCTTTTTATGGGAAGACACCAGAAATAACTTTAGCTGGTGGAGATGTTCGCAATACTACTATGATTTATGGTAGTAATGGCGCAGGTAAAACTAGTATTTTGAATGCATTTACTTGGGTTTTATATGAAAAGTTTAGTGCGGCTTTTGCGTCAACTGAACAGTTAGTAAATAAACGCGCGATCGCAGAATCTCAACCTAGTCAACCGGTGGAATGTTGGGTGGAAGTTGGTTGGGAACATGAAGGTAATCGTTATCGCGCTACTCGTGGTTGTCGGGTTTACAAAAATGAAAGTGATGTAATCGAAGCTGGGAAAACTCAGTTAAAAATTCAAGTTGCTGGAGATGACGGAAAATGGTATTTCCCACTTCAGCAAGCTGAGGAAATCATTACTCAGATTTTACCAGCAAGTTTACATCAATATTTTTTCTTTGACGGTGAACGGATTGAAGAAATTGTCCGTTCTGATAATAAAGCGGAAATTTCCGAAGCAATTAGAACTTTTTTGGGTGTGGAAGTTATTGAACTGTCGATTAAACATTTGAAAGATGCTAAAAAGAGTTTAGAAACTGAGTTAAAACATATTGGCGACGCGGAAACTAAACAGTTATTAACTCAGCAAGAAAAGCAAGAACTGGAAATTGAAAACATTAATAAACGTCAAACGGAAATAAATCAAGAGTTGGAATATCAGCAAACTTTTAAAAAGGAAGTTAGTAATAAGTTACGAGATTTGAGTGCTGTTAAGGAATTACAGGAAAGAAAGCAAAGTTTAGAATCGCAAAAAGATAGTTTACGGGAAGAGTTGAAGAAAACACGGGAGAATTTGAAAAAGACTATTTCCGCACGGGGTTATACTGTTCTGTTATCGGAAACTACGGCTAAGTTTCGGGAAATATTTACAGATTTAAAACAAAAGGGTGAATTAACAGCAGGAATTTCCCGGGAATTTGTCAATGATTTACTCAATAGTGGACGTTGTATTTGTGGTGCAGATTTAAGGGAAGGAACTCATACTCATTTTCATGTGAAGAATTTAATGAGAAAAGCAGGTTCTTCAACTGTGGAAGAAACCGCAATTAGAATGAGCGCACAAGTTGATGAAATTGATAAACAAGCAGTTGATTTTTGGGAAGAAGCAGACAGGGAACAAGCCAGAATTCAACAGTTAAGGGAAAATCTCAATCAAGTTGAATTGGAATTAGCGACTATTCAAGAACAACTGCGAAAAGATCCCAATGAGGAAATTAGCAGTTTACAAAAACGTCTTGATGAAATTGAAGCCAAAATTGATGAATTAAATCGAGAACAGGGTGCAAATCAACAGGAAGTTTCTCACCTAAAAACTGATATTGATGCTTTGATAAAACAAATATCTAAGCAAAAACAAAATGAGGAAAAACAATCTTTAGCACAGCGTCGGATTAATGCTACTCAAGATGCTATTGAACGGTTATCAGAAGTTAAAAACCGTCAAGAAAATCAATTTCGTCTGCAATTAGAACAGCGAGTACAGGAAATTTTTTCGGATATGTCTTTTACTCCTTATGTTCCTAAAATTAGCGAAAAGTATGAATTAAGTTTGGTGGAAAATACGACGGGAATTGAAGCACCAGTCGCAGCTTCGACGGGGGAAAATCAAGTTCTCAGTTTATCTTTTATCGCTAGTATTATTGATAAGGTGCGTGACTGGAGTGAGAAGCGAAAAATGATTATGCTTCCTGAAAGTAGCACTTTTCCGATTGTTATGGATTCTCCTTTTGGGAGTTTAGATGTTAATTCTCGTCGTCACATTGCGCGAACTATTCCTAAGTTAGCAAATCAGTTGGTTGTGTTGGTGACTAAGACTCAGTGGCGGGTTGAGGTTGAGGAGGAAATTGCTGATAAGGTGGGGAAGGAATATGTTTTGGTTTATTATTCTTCTAAGCCTAATTGTGAACAGGATTTTATTGAGTTGGGGAGAGAAAGATATGCTTTGGTTCGACAGAGTTTGAATGGTTTTGAATATACGGAAATTGTTGAGGTTGAACGAAATTAATATATCTCACGCAAAGGCGCAAAGGAAGAAAGAAATGGTTGTTAGTTCTTTAAGTTTGGTGACGGATACGTGGGTAAGTGTGAGTTGGGATGAGTTTATGGAGGTTGCTGAACATTCTGATTATCAGCAAGGAAGATTTTATTTTTATCAAAATTATATGAGGGTAGAAATGTCACCTGTTGGTTCAATTCATGGAAATAATAATAATGTTGTTGCAAATGTTGTGAATTTTTATGCGACATTGAAAAATATTAAGATTAAAGGCTGGGTAAATACCAGTTTTCGCAGAACAAGTGAGGGAGAATGTCAACCTGATTTAGCTTTTTATATTGGGGATAAGATAACATTTCCACCTTTGAATAATTCTCCTGTCAATATTAATGAGTTAACAGCACCGACTTTAGTTGTGGAAGTTGCTGTTTCTTCTATTAATGATGATTTGGGTTTTAAGCGATTACTCTATGAACGGTTGGGGGTAAAGGAATATTGGGTTATGGATGCTAATAATAATGATATTATTGCTTTTGAAATTATTGATGGTGGAAGTAGGAGAATTGAGGATTCAAAGGTTTTACCAGGTTTGCAAATATCTACTGTTCAAGAAGCTATTCAACGCAGTTTAACTCAAGATGATGGTGAAGTTAATCGCTGGTTGTTGCAAATTTTTAGTTAATTAGTTTTACGCAAAATCAGGAGGTAAATGTTATGGTTGCTAATTTTGAGAAAAGTTATATGAGTCCTTTGGAGTATTTGGAGTGGGAGGAACAGCAAAATATTAAATATGAATATATCAATGGTGAAGTTTTTGCTATGACTGGGGGAACTATTCCCCATACTACTATTGCTTTAAATTTGGCTTCTGGGTTAAAAAATCATTTGCGGGGTGGTAATTGTCGTCCTTTTATGGCAGATGCTAAAGTGGGTATATCGGAAAATGGTCCGTTTCATTATCCTGATGTCATGGTAAGTTGTGATGAACGGGATAAACAAGCTATTAAGTTTATTCAATTTCCTTGCTTAATTGTTGAGGTGCTTTCTCCAAGTACGGAAGCTTATGATAGGGGGGGAAAGTTTCAGCAGTATAGACGGATTGAATCTTTGCAAGAATATGTTTTAATTAGTGCTGATAAAATCAGTTTGGATTGTTTTCGCTTAAATGATAGGGGTTTATGGGAGTTACATCCTTTTGTTGAGGGTGATAATGTACATTTAGTTAGTGTTGATTTTACGTTTCCTCTTTCTCTGGTTTATGAGGATATTTTTTGATTTTTTGTTTCGCGCAGGTTATGAAGGAATGAACCACGTTCGCGTAGCGTCCCGAAGGGATAGAAGCGAAGGACAGGAAGGAGAGAAGGTTTCAAAGATATTTTGCGTGAGTCTGATGGATTTTTTTATCACGCAGAGTCGCAGAGGCGCGGAGAAGAGCGCGAATTTGTGGTATTAGTAGGTTAAGTTTGGTTTATGATGTTAAGGGTATATATTTTATAATTATGGCGGCAAATAGAATCAAAATTGCTCAAGATAAGGCTGAGTTGGTCAAATCGTTACTAGCTTCTAAAGAAACACCGGGAGTTTTCCAAACTTATGTGGAGGTGATGATATTTGCAGCAGCATTAGGAGTAAAGTATAAAAAAAGTGTTCCTTTAGGAGATACTACAAAAAGAGAGCCTTCTCCAATTCCACAAGAAAATTTTGCTTCACTGGGTTATGACAAAATTATCAAATTATTAGGAATTGTTGAGACAAGTGATATCCAAATACTTGTTTCTAGGGAAGATGAATATGAGGATAAACGGACTCAAGTATTTGAAGAGTATGCTAATGGGGGATTAGAAATATTACAAACTGAATTACGAGGAATTGTTGATTATGAAATACAATTTCTATTGATTTTAAGAAAAGCAATAGATTATCAAGAAAATAATATAGAAGGAGAATTTAATTTAACTAGATTTTTAAAATAATCCATTTTGTTTGTGTTTTTTACCAAGTAGTGAAATATGAATAATCTTCGTTTTTATTGTGAAAAGTTTTCTAAGTTAAGAGTAAGTAATAGCCGAAAACGTGGTAATGCTCAATATAAACCAATATTAGTTTTAACCGTAATTGATTTGATTATGAGAGGAGTTATTACCAATAATCAAATTTTTGTCTCAGAGGAATTAATTCAAGCTTTTAATAAATATTGGAATGTTATTGGCTCACAATCTTATAAAGGGGGTTTACACTATCCATTTTTTCATCTGCAAAATGAGGGATTTTGGCACGTAGAAATTAAAGCAGGTTTTAATAATTTACAACCAAAAACAACTAACCAATTAAAACAGGCTGTTGAATACGCATATTTAGACAGTGAATTATTTAACTACTTACAAGATGAATCTTCTCGCAAAGAATTAATTGATGCACTTGTAGCTGCTTTTTTCTCGGATAATGAAGATGAAATTGAGGAATTTCTACAAATTAATCAAACATTTCAAGATTATCCAGAAGTAGAAAAACTAGATGATATTGGAAATTTACCCAACAACCCTCAATGGAGTTTAAAAAAAACACTAATTAGAAATGCTTTTTTTAGAAAAGCGGTTGTTTCTGTATATGATTGTCAATGCGCTTTTTGTGGGTTAAAAGTTACTAAAACTGGTAATCAAAATATTGTTGACGGCGCACATATAAAGCCATTTTCTGCTTTTTATGACAGTAGAATACATAACGGAATAGCACTTTGTAAAAATCATCATTGGGCTTTTGATAGGGGTTGGTTTGCTGTTGATGATAAGTACAAAATTATCGTCAGCAAAGAATTAGAAGAAGTATCTCCCCACGCTAAAACAATAACAGAATTTCATGGGGAAATACTTATATTACCGAAAGTGGAGAAATATTTTCCAGATATTGAAGCTTTGCAATGGCATCGTGATCATATATTTCAGCCCTAATTATAAAATAACAGGAAGTCCTACCTCCTGCGGTTTTACTAACTTACCATCAAAACCTATAGTTTGTTCTTCCATTGTCCTAGCATTAGCTAAAGCTTTACGTAAAGCAGTAACTTCCATTTTTTCAGTCATTCCTCCCAACATATAAATGAATAACTTCACAGCTAAATCTTTTCCTACTACCTGTACCCGCTTTTTATTGGGGTCATATAAAACCCCATACCATATAGATTGAGGATATTCCATACTGCTAAAACCCCCTTGACGGTCAAATTTCTCCAACTTCTTAAAAATATCCGTCAAAGCAAAATCTTTTTTAAATACCAAAGTTCCCAAAGCTTGCGCTAAAGCAACTTGAGAAACTGGACGAAATAACATATTTCCCTCACCTCCGTCTTTCTCAAAATGGAAGCGCCGCAAAACAGTAGTATCTTCATGTTCCAATATTTTATAACTCGGAAGATTCGCTAAATTATCAAAAAGTAGTCTAAAATCGGCAATTCCTTCCTGAATTTCTTCATTTTCTGGACGCATGGGAATTAACCCTTTTTCCAAAGGTTTCCAGTGGGGGAACTTTTGACCCAAATACCTTTCGGACATATCTTGTAAGGCTTGCAAGGTCGTCAAAACCGTAGAATTAGCAGCTACTGTGGCACTATTCCAATTAACACGGGGATTGCGATTGGGTTTTTGTTCTAAAAGTGGATGTGTAACCGCAATCTTTCGCGCTACAATAGCAAAACCATCATCTTCATTTAATTGTGCTAACTGACCTTTAGTTAAAGGTGCAGCCATCAAATTCACATGAACGAAAATTGATCTTACCCGTCGTTTTGCTTCTGTATGAGTTTCCCCAGTATTCACAGCACAAATAAATTCAATGCCAATTTTTTCTTTAGATAAATTTTGTAAATAAGCAGGTTCTACTTGATATTTCTCAATCAAATCAGATAGAGTAATAAAACTTTCATCAGCAGTTTTATCCTTTTTATAACGTTGCAGTTTACCAGATTTAATTAACTCCATCAAACCTTGGACACCCATTAATCTATGCTGACCATCTAAAGCATAAATTGTCACATTGTCTTCAGAAATATTCAGTAAACCGACTTTACCATCTTTGTCTAAAGGTATAAAATCAGTAGTCGCTTTTTTAGCCCGTCCTTGACTATCCCACTCTGCTGCTTTGGGGTTATCTACCCAAGGTTGATTAATTACTACTAGTACAGCCGGAAATTTATGATTTTTCCTCGCTGCTAAATACTGTACTAACGGTGCTTGACGCGACCAGTCAACAGGACGTTGTTGAATGTCATCAATACTATCAGCATCAATTTCAATATTCTCTGTCTCTGGGTTGTACTTTTTTTGCAGCAGGGGTAAACCAGACGCAAAATGTACCCGTCCCGCAAACCATTCCAATGTCACAGAACCTACATAAGCCTCAGTACCACCCATTTCTGTCTTTTGGACAAGAATTTGGTCTTTCTTCTCTAAAAACCTGTCTAGCAGTAAAGCTAATACCTGTTTATCCTGATTTTCCCGTTCTAAATACTCGTTAGCGAGTTGATTATTTAGTGTATTTGTACTATCATTCATGTTAATTTTTGAAAACTTAGTGATGAACTCTTGCTTTATTGTCCAAAAAAATGGATACTAGGGATGCAATTTTTAAAAATACGTTGCACTCATAGCTTAAGTTTATTTATACACTAGATGATTCCGTTCCCACAAAGGGAAGTATTGATTCTATGTTCATATATCCACAGGTAAGGAAAAATGACGACAACACAACAGCCAGAAAATAAAAATCAGCCGAATCGTACTGTACCAGAGTTAGTGGAGTATATCCAAGCTTTGACGACAGAAATTCAAGAATTGTATTGTTTAGATGAGATACCTTGGGTAGTAGGCTATTCAGGTGGAAAAGACAGCACTGCTACTTCACAGCTTATTTGGAATGCAATTTCTGGACTTCCAGTGGAAAAAAGAACTAAACCAATTCATGTAATTACAACAGATACAGGGGTAGAAAATCCCTATGTTTCTGCTTGGGTAAAAAGTTCATTAAAACAAATGGAAGTAGCGGCTGAAGAGCAAAAAATGCCAATACAACCTCATTTGCTACAACCAGAAACTAAACAAACATATTGGGCAGGTTTAATTGGTAAAGGCTACCCAGCGCCACGCAATAAATTCCGCTGGTGTACTGGACGGCTAAAAATTGAGCCTTCTAATCTTTTTATTCGTGACGTTGTGAGAGCTAATGGTGAAACAATTGTTATTTTAGGAACTCGCAAGACTGAAAGCATAACTCGCGGTTTGATTATGATAAAACGTGAAATAGGCCGGGTCAGAGAGCGCCTTTGTCCTCATCCTAATTTAATAAATTCTCTACTTTACACACCTATTGAAGATTGGCGAACTGATGAAGTTTGGATGTATTTAATGCAGTTTTCAAATCCTTGGGGATATAGCAATAAAGATTTATTTACTATGTATAGAGGTGCAACAGCAGATAATGAATGTCCTTTAGTTGTTGATACTTCTACTCCTAGCTGTGGTAGTTCTCGATTTGGTTGCTGGGTTTGTACATTAGTTAATAGTGATAAATCTATGCAAGCAATGATTCAAAATGATGAAGAAAAAGAATGGTTACAACCATTAGTTGATTTTCGGGCTGAATTAGATGTTGACCGTGACCGCGAAAAAAGAGATTTTCGTCGGTTACGGGGAGAAGTTCAATTATTTGAACGTAATGTAAATGGTGAAACATCTGTTGAACCTATACATGGTCCCTATACCAAATATTGGCGAGAATATTGGCTAAGAAAATTATTAACAGCGCAAACAGAAATGCGTGAAAATGCGCCAGAAAATATGCGGGATATTACCCTTATTTCTCAAGCAGAATTGAGTGAAATTCGCCGAATCTGGTTAGAAGAAAAACACGAATTTGATGATAGCTTACCCCGAATATATGAAGAAGTCACAGGAGAAGTATTTAAAGATCCTCGTCCTGGTGCAGATCAAAGCATACTTGGTAGTGATGAATGGGGAGTATTAGAAGAAATTTGTGAAGGTGACGGAATGCACCTAGAATTAATGGCTAGACTATTAGATACAGAAAGACAATTCAAGAAAAAAACTCGCCGTGTTGGCATCTACGAAAGCCTAGAAAAATGCTTTGATACAAGTTCCCGTTCACCAGAAAAAGCGATCGCAAATGCCCATTTAAAACGGGATTTAAGACAAGCAGCATTAGAAGGAGATGTTGCCACAATTCGGGAAAAATTCAGACAATTAAGTTTAGGAGATACCGCCGAAAAACAAGAGTCTAAACCACAAACTTGGGCTAACTTCAAATATGCACAAAAAGACCCAGATGATAACCCAGACCAATAGAATATCCTCCCCACCCTCGTTCCTAGCCTCTGGCTGGGAATGCCAATCTTGAGGTTCTACCTCAACTCATTATAACCGAGGCAGAGCCTCTTGACAGCATTCCCTGTCAGAGACAGGGAACGAGATAAATATCTCCTTTCTCTCTTTCTCCGTGTCCTCTGTGCCTCTGTGGTTCGTTTAAAAAAACTAGAATACCCAACCCAAAAACCCATGATCTTCCTAGAATTGGTCTTGCAAAACTTCGGTCCTTATGCTGGAAAACAAATCATCAACCTCAACCCCCAAATTGACGAAGACAACACCCGCCCAATTATTTTATTAGGAGGAATGAACGGCGGCGGAAAAACTACCCTTATGGATGCCATTCGCCTCGCATTATATGGACAACGCGCCCAATGTTCAACCAGGGGAAATTTGAGTTATAGTGATTTTCTTACCCAATGCGTGAATAGTAAAAGTACCCCCACAGAAAAGACTAGAATTGAATTAGTTTTTGAACATATCGAAGAAGATAGACCCATAAAATATCGGGTTGTCAGGACTTGGGAAAAAAATCCCAAAGACGGAAAAGACCATTTAGGAATATTAGGAGATGATGAAACATGGCCAATTGATTCATTAGTAAATATTTGGGATGAATATATAGAAAATATCTTACCTATAGGCATTTCCAATTTATTTCTCTTTGACGGTGAACAAGTTAAAGAACTTGCAGAACAGGAAATACCGCCGCCCATAGTTGTAGATGCGATTAACGGACTTTTGGGTTTAGAATTAGCCGATAAATTAGCAATTGATTTAGAAATATTAGTAAATCGTAAAAGACGAGAATTTGCAGATACTAAAGATTTAGCAAAATTAGAAGTAATTGAAACCCGAATCCATGAAAAACAGGAAGAATACAAAAACAATCAGATAAAACTAGAAGATATAAATACTCAAGTTACAGAATTAGAAAAAATTCATGAAGAAGCTTTAGATAGATTTGTGAATGAAGGTGGTAAAATTGCCGCTGAACGTAGCCAATTAGAACAACAAAGAGAAGAAAAAATCAAAGTTGCTAATAACGTCCGTGAATCTTTGTGTGAATTAGCTGCTGATGTTTTACCTTTAGCCTTAATTAGTCCTTTATTATCTCAAGTGCAAAGACAGGGAGAAAAGGAACTGAAAACTCAACAAATCCAATTAGCGAAAGATGTATTAATTGCTAGAGATGAAAGATTACTAAATTGGTTACAACAATTAAATCTAGAAACTAATAAACTTACTAATATTCAATCTTTTTTAGCTGAAGATATCAATAACTTATATACTAATAACTTATCAACAGAAAATACTTGGTTAAATGGAGATGAAGAAAGTTTAAGTTTACTTGACAATATAACCTATCGGTTACAAGTTTCCCAAAATAACGCCCAAAAGCAATTAGATGAATTAACTAATTATGAAGAAGAAATTCTCACCTTAGAAAGACAAGTACAAACTGCGGCTGCACCGGAAGAATATACAAAATTGCAGAAAGCAGTAAAAGAAGCACAAACTGAATTTAATAAAATTAAATCTCAGTCAGACATAATGACTCAAAAACTGATAGAATTAGATACAGAAACTAAAAAATTGAGACAAGAACTCAATGAATATACAGTAGACAATCTCAAATATCAAAATAGTGAACATATTATTGATTCGGCGTTAAAAGTTCAACAAACATTAAAAGTGTTTCGAGAAAGATTAACTTTAAGAAAATTAAATAAATTAGAAGAAGAAGTAAAAAACTGTTTTCTATATTTATTACACAAATCAGACTTAGTACATCGCATAGCTATTGATAGTAAAACCTTCGGCTTATCATTATATGATTTAAACGGAAAACCAGTCCCCAAACATCGGCTTTCCGCTGGTGAAAAACAACTATTAGCGATCGCATTTTTGTGGGGATTAGCCAAAGTATCAGGAAGACGCTTACCTATCGCCATAGACACCCCATTAGGAAGACTAGACTCCTCCCACCGTAACAACCTAGTAGAAAGATACTTCCCCTCAGCCAGCCATCAAGTAATCCTCCTTTCCACCGACACCGAAATCGGCAAAAAAGAATATCAAAACCTGCAAGAAACCGAAGCCATAGCCCGCGAATACCTACTTCAATACAACTCAGGTAAAAGAGAAACCACAATCAAACCTGGTTATTTTTGGTAAAATGTTATTTAGTATTTCATGGATTTAAATATGACAATTCCTCTACTACCAACTTTACATAATTTACCTGCTACCTTACCCTTAGAAGGTGCTGTCACAATCGAGTTACAAGAAGGAACACCTATCTTTCGTGCTTCTAGTAATGTCCAGAATCGCATTGAAACATTACTTTTTAAACAACAAAATTCTCAACTCACATCAGAAGAAGAACAAGAATTAGATAGTTATGAAGAAATAGATGATTATCTGATTTTTCTAAATCGCATAGTCCGTAATCTAGCCCACAATCAAAATAAACAAACTATATAAAATTAGCAAATTTTAAACTTCTGATTTATTTCTTCCTTTGCGTCTTTGCGCCTTTGCGTGAGACTTAAATTTATTATCACCAATCACCAAAATCATGGAATCACCAATAGAAAGAATCAAACTCTCCCAAACAGCCAAAGAACAACTACTCAAACTCAAACGCAGCACAAAAATCGAACAATGGAATATATTATGCCGGTGGGCGTTTTGTCGTTCCCTTGCAGAAGCTGCCGCACCTTCCCCCGTACCTATCCCCCAAGATAGCAACCTCGAAATGACATGGCGGGTTTTTGGGGGAGAAATGTCCGATATTTTACTTTTAGCCCTCAAACAACGCTGCTACAACGACGGCTTAGATACAGATAGAGAAACCCTAATTACGCAATTTCGCTTACATCTACATCGCGGTATTGGTTACTTAGCCGGAGATCAGAATATTAAGAAAATTGAAGATTTAATTGAACTAGCCACAAAGAAAGTAAAATCCTGATTTTGCACTTCTTGTGCCAGCATGGCAAGATAATAATCTTATGAAAGAAATTCAAGCACTCAGACAGGCGTTCCAAAGCCAGAAAATGGGTGCTTTATTATTACTAGGTTTTGCATCAGGTTTACCCCTATTTCTGACCAGTAGAACCCTACAACTATGGATGCAAGATGCCAAAGTTGATATTGCCAAAATCACCTTATTTGGGTTATTAAGTTTACCTTATTCCTTAAAATTCCTGTGGTCGCCCCTATTAGATAGATTTACACCACCATTGTTAGGTGGAAGACGAGGATGGTTAATTATCACCCAAATTGGGTTAGTATTAGCGATCGCCGCCCTTGCCATTCAACAACCAGCCCAAAGCGAGCAAATATTACAAATCCTCGCCATCAACTGCCTGATTATTACCTTCCTCAGTGCCACCCAGGATATAGCTGGTGATGCCTACCGTACCGACATTTTAAACCCCCTAGAGGCGCAGCCAGGGGCATCTGTGTGGGTATTAGGCTACCGAATCGCCCTATTTATTACCAGTTCCCTCGCCTTAGTCTTAGCAGATTACTTACCTTGGAATGTCGTATATTTGCTCATGGCAGTGATTATGGCAGGAAGTATATTTACCACCTTGTGGTCGCCCGCAGAACACAAATTCCCAGATAAAAGACAATTAGCCCCCATTTCTGCCAAAGACGTGATTTTTATAGTCCTGATTACCTCACTAGTAGCAGGGTTAATTGCCGGCGTTTTTGTCGGTTTCATTGCCCAACCTGTATTTTATTGGTTATTAGCAGGATTATTAGTAGCTTGGATAACTACATCCGTATTATTACCAAACTCCCTATTAAATGAAGTTAGGGAAGATAGTCCGCCTGAAAACTTACAAACAGCTATTTTCCTACCCTTTAAAGAATTTTTTCACCGCTTTGGCATTAAACAAGCCAGCTTAACACTCAGTTTTATTCTCCTCTATAAACTAGGTGATTCCCTCGTCGGCATTACAGCCAACTTATTTTTACGAGAAATAGACTTTACCAAAACCGAAATCGGCGCAATCCAGGCAGGAATGGGATTTCTTGCCACCACCGTCGGCGTATTAGCTGGGGGTGTAATCATGACCAAAATTAACTTAAATCGCAGTTTGTGGGTATTTGGAGCGCTGCAATTACTCAGTAACTTAGGTTATTATGCCCTAGCTGTGGCTAATAAAAAAGATTATTCCCTACTAGTCATCGCCGTAAACATCGAAAACTTCTCTGCTGGATTAGTCACAGTCGCTACAGTCGCCTTTTTAATGAGTCTCTGTAACCACCGATTCACAACCACCCAGTTTGCTTTATTCTCCAGCCTCATGGCCATTAGTCGAGACGTACTTTCCGCCCCCGCAGGTAGTTGGGCTACAGCCACAGGTTGGCCGACATTTTTCTTACTCTCTCTTGTAGCGGCGTTACCTGGTTTGCTACTATTACCTATTGTTGCCCCTTGGCATCCCAAGGTATTGGCAACCACCAGACCAGGACTACAAGAAGAAGATATATGGGAACACAAGTAGTTATTCTTGTCGGTACATTCGTTCTAATAGTTACAGGTCTATTACTAGGCTATGTCCTCTCACAATTAGTTCTGCAAAATCTGCCTTTTAACCCCGTCACACTCCTGGGAACTATCAGCCTGATCCTAATTTTTGGGACACTTTATTACGTCCTATTTTGGCAACTGCGACGCGAACCCCTGCAAGCACTCAATCCCAGCATCCCTAACCAACCAGATGAAGAAGTGACCGGCAACTACCTCAAAAATCGGCTCATCGCTAGATTATCTGGAGACGTAGCAGCAGCGGAAAGACTAATTGAACAAGCCAAACAAAATGTTCCCGGAATGCCCGAAAATTGGTACTGTGAAAAAGTCTTAAATGAATTAGACCAGGATCAGCCTTAATATTAGGGCAGAAAAAGACAAATTCATTTTGCTTAGTGCAAGTTGGCTAATTTATTGTTGAGAATTCGCTAGAATTAATACTGTTGCTATTTATTCATAAACAAAAACATGGCTATTTTTCGTCAATATATTGCCCCTTTGATTGCAGTGTTGATATTTACCCTGGCTTTGGTAGCAGTCAGCGCTCGCATCTTTTTACCCTCGGATATGGTAGCTCCCGCTCCCATTGGCATGATTATTAGGTAATTAGGGAATAAGTCTATTTTGAATTTCATCCCCGGCTATTCTCTTCGCCAAGGTTCCACCCTCGATAAAGCCCTCTTGGTTAAGTTCATGCAGCGCACTTACCAAGAACAATTCCCTGATCAAGACTTTTCCCACTTAGCACATACAGTTGAACAATACTTCTGTCGTGATACCCCCCTATGGTGGGTCTATAAAGAGGTAGGGGAGGTAGGGGAGGTAGGGACGGAAATTCTTCACCAATTACCAATCACCGATTACCAATCACCCGTAGCTTGTTTATGGGTGGGGAATGCTATAGATCAGGTTAGTGGCGATCGCCATCCGCACATCTTTCTCCTGTACGTCATCCCAGAATATAGGCGCAAAGGCATTGGTAAAGGATTAATGGCTTATGTAGAAAATTGGGCTACACAAAAACGTGATGTCTCCGGCAAGCCCAGCTATCGCCAAATCGGACTACAAGTATTTGTCTCCAACACACCCGCATTAAATCTTTATCATCAACTTGGTTATCAAGAACAATCCCTCTGGATGGTAAAATCACTCTAAGTAGGTTGGCGTGGAAAATTGTCGTTATGGCAAGGCAAAAGGCAAGAGGCAAGAGGCAAGAGTGAAGAGGGTTTGGGCGATTTTACGTTTCTTTACACAGTTTGGTTTTATTGTGTTCACCTACTTAATTGGGGAACAGGTTACAGGGAACAGGTTACAGTTGAATAATTATGTACGACGAATACGAACTAAGCCTACTCGATGCTGAAGTTGAGCTAGAAAGCCCATTAGATAAAATAGAACCACTTACTGATGAGTCAGAAGTGGAAAAACCTGATGCGGAATTAATGCTGGTACTCCTAGAAAACACCCAGCCTCAACAACGGATGTTAGCAGCGCGTGCTTTTTGTGATATTCAAGATGAACGAGCAACACCTCATCTCATCCATCTTTTAACAGATAATTGTCCCCTAGTGCGAGTTAGTGCTGCTTATGGTATCGGACGTAACCCAGCCAAAGAAGCCGTAGAACCATTAATTATGCAACTCAACCGCGATTTTAATGGTTATGTTCGCAAAGGCATAGTCTGGGCTTTAGGTAATTGCCGCGATCGCCGTTCTCTAGCACCCCTCACCGATGCCCTAAGAACCGACATTCCCGCCGTCCGTCTCTGGGCAGCCAGCGCCCTAGCACAGATGACAGAAGTAGGATATGAAGCCATCGTCGGTGCAATGCCCGCCCTGATCGAAGCCCTAGTCAAAGATCCTATCTCCGCCGTCCGCAGTAACTCCGCTTGGACAATCGGTCAACTTTGTAAAGAACTACCTTCCAATGTTATATACGCCACAGCCATAGACGCATTAATTCAAGCCTTTGCCGAAGACCAGGACTTAGGAGTGAGAGCAGACACCAAAGCCTCACTACTGGGCGTTGGCGATCCTCGCGGCTTACAATTAATCGAAACCCTAGAACAAGAAGGATGGTTTTAGAGTCAGTAATCAGTAGTCAGTAGTCAGTAGTCAGTAAAAAAGATTACCAATTACCAATTACCAATTACCAATTACCAATTACCAATTACCAATTACCAATTACCAATTACCAATTTTCCCTGCCCTCACAGACAACTTATCCAGCAAACCCTATTTAGGATTTATCCATTCCTTTGACGCATATTTAATCTTCTTTCGCCAAAACGGATGAGTCGTTCAATAGCCAGAAGACGGTTTTCCCAAACTTTAACTTGATAGAGATTGGCTTGATTTTTCCCCGGTATCTGTGAAAATTGCAATTGAACCTGGTTGAGGGCTTTTCTGGCTGTAATTAAATTAAGAGCAGACGGTACAGATGCCAGTTGATTCAACGCATCTTTTAACTCCTGATCTAATTTCTCAAACTCAGCATTGGTGATTGCAGACTTATGTAACTGACCATTTTTTTCCACCACACGCCATTCTCTCTGCAAAGCTGCATAACGAAACGCCGCCGTGCGAAAAGGTTGACGCTGGGGTATAGGTTCGTTTTTAATTCCTTGGGTACTATTAAATATTTGTTCTAGTTCAGGATGAAAATTTTCCGCTGCAAACAAGGCATAACCGTTCACTGGCAAGTCTCGCAAAAGTTGCAATTGATCAAATGCACCCATAGTTGGTAATGACTTCAGACGGATTCCTGGAACTAATAGGGTAGCACCTAATTTTGTAGAAGTAATCCACGGTTGAGCTAATCCTTGAAACCGAGGTGTATCCAAAGCATAGGTCATCGGCACAATTAAATCTATATCTCCTCTTCTTGCCCATACTTCCCAATGTTGCTGAATTTTTTCTATGCGTTCATATTCCGGTAAGGGAAAAACGGCTACTGAGAGAAGAAGAGTGTTTCGTTTTTCTCGCAAGGTCTGTGATAATTCAGCCACAAAGCTATCCACCTTTTGGGTGCGGAATGCTGTCCATTGTTGCCACAAATCCCGTTGACTGGGAGAAATATCCAAGGGGTCAATACCAGTCTGCTGTTTAAATTGCTCCCTTGCAGCTTTACCATAACCATAGCTACGACCAACAAGAGAGTCTTGAAAAGGATAACGAATATAATCCAAATGAATACCATCTACTTGATAGCGAGTAACAATTTCGGTATATAATTTAGTTAAATATTCTCTTACCTGGGGATTAGCTGGATCTAAAAAAGGCTTAGTTTGACCAATGGGAATAATATTACCTCGATTGTCATAATTAGCCCAATCGGGATTTGCGGCTAATACTGGTCCCAAATAATCAGGACTAATATTAATAATTTCATTATGACGGTTATTTCCAGCGGCGAATACCCACACCCAAGCGTGCAATTCCATTCCCCGTTCATGAGCTAGTTTAACCGCACTCTCTAGGGGGTCCCAGTCACGAATCAGGGGGTTTTGTTGAGGTGCTACCTGACTAGGATAAATGGGATAACTGGCATTGACGGTTTCCAAAAAAATGGTATTAATTCCGGCTTTTGCTAGTTTATCAAAAATTTTGGCTAATTCGACTTCATTGCCGGCTTTGACAATAGTACCTCTATCTAACCACATTGCCCGAATTTCTGGTTGTGCTAATCGTTGATTGACGGGAAATTGCTGCCATAGATTTGCTTTAGCTTGTAACCATTTCTGTCTAACTGTTGCATAGTTTTTTTGTTGAATTAATAAGGGGATACTTTTAACTGTTTCTCTCGCTTGTACTAATGTTTCTGCTAAGTTTGATGCTGATGTTTCTGGGTGGGAAAATGCTGTTTTAATTGATTCTGCTTTTTCCAGTGAGGAATTAGTGCCATTATTGTTGATATTTTTGGCAGAATTATAAGCTAATACTGCTATATGGGTACTTTCTAATCTACCAATCAGACTTTCTAATTCTTTTTGCAGGGCTATACCTTCTTTTTGATCAATCGGCTGATTAGAATTAGGTATAACATCTAAGCGGACATTTTCTTCTAGTTGATTAATTGGATCAATAAAATTTTCATTAGTAATTTTAGAAACTACTAATGATCCTGTATTTTTTGGATTTGGTTGTAATTGGGAAGTAACAGTTATTTTTGGAGTAGGTTTTAGCCGGGAAATAACTGTGGTTTTTTTAGCAATCTTTTTAGCAGGTTTTACATGAGAATTAATAGTGGTTTTTTTAAGAGGTTTGGATTGGGAGGTAAGGGTGCTTTTTTTGAAGATTTTTTTGGTGGGTTTTAACTTGGAGGTAGCAATGGGTTTTTTGGGAATTTTTTTAGGAGGTGGGGATTGGGAAACAATCGGTAATTTTTCTAGAATTTGCGGTTGCGTGGGTCCAGTAGCTATTGTTGGCTGACAGTTTGAAGCCGGATTTGTAAGTTTACTTTTGCTATTACCTGGTAATCTTAAATAACGATTTAAGGATGCTTTTAACCAAGCAATGTCTAATCCTACAGATGTATCTTTTCCCCAATACCAACCTAATAGGGTAGATTTTTCAGTTGTTAATATTGCTGGTGGATGATCTTGGGAGTCCCAACTTACAGGAGTTTGACTAGTAGAATTATTAGGAATAATCACACCACCTCGAATTGCACCAAATAATTCTTTTTGATTTATCCAATCAGGAATATTCGTATTTGTGGGTTGCAAATTTTCAATGGTGTTGAAGCTAAATCCCCAATAACCTCCTAGCAGTTTTCGTAATAATTGACGAACTCCAGGTGTGGATAAATTACCCACTGGTCCACTAGCTATTAAATATCCACCTTGACTTACCCATTGATCTAAGGCGATCGCCTGTTCCGTTGTCAATACCTCTACATTGGGCAAAAATAATACCGATGGTTTACCCCAATCAGTCTTATCTTTAACTTGACTCAGCGGAATCACACAATATTTCACATTTAACTTCTGTAAGCGGTTGCTAATTCTTTGCCATTCTTCAGGATTATTCTGGCTATTAACCACACTGAATACAGGAGAATCATTAATAGCTTTTACAGGCAATACTCCCCAGATATTAAACAGGAACAAGTTAATATTTAAAATAACGAATCCGACTGTCTTTTTATTCATTAGTCAGTTGTCAGTTGTCAGTTGTTAGTTGTTATACTCAAAACGGCTAGAAGCTGGACTTTTTTATCATACAAAGAACAAGTTCAAAGCCTCTCCAATTATAAAAGCTGCTCCTTTTCCCTCCCTTGTAGGCCCTTAGTAAGGGGAGGGTTAGGGAGGGGTGCAAAGGAGAGGTTTACCAGAGGGGTTTCATATTTGGTTAAACTATGAACCGTTTGCAGTATAGTTGTTAGTTTTTAGTTGGTTAAGGATAGGAAAGAATTTTGTTAATTAGGGTTTGCTGATAGCGTAGCGTGGCGTTAGCCATACTTCTAGTACAAAACGGCGTAAATAAACCAACCATTCTAAATCCTCCAAAAGCCTATACTGTCTTCATTTTGACTTTTGACTTTTGACTTTTGACTTCCGCCTTGCGGTACTAGCCCTCACAGATAACTTTTTCAGCAAAGCCTGATTATTAGTCCGCTTGAAGACAAGTATTGATTAATTCCTCAACTCCCGCTACAGGGAAAATACTGACATTTAATTTTTGAGATACTTCTGCAACCGTCATATCATCTAAAAATACCAATTCCCCATGCTTCAGCATGACGCTAGGTAATAAAATTCCCTCTCCTAAATCTTGCCCTTTTAAGTTTAAAAGTAAATCATGTCCGGTTAATAAACCAGTCACACTGATACTTTGTCCCCAATAATCGCTAGATAAAGCTCGCATATTCACTTCTAAACCCGTGACAGTGTTTAACTGTTCTACCAAGGGTTGAAATGCTGTTTCCACTGCATTACCGACAACCCAAGTTAATCTGCGTTGATTGGTAATTTTTGGTGGTAATAACTCAGTTGCAGTTTGGGTAAACTGTTTAATAAATAAGCGAATTGAACCTACACCATTATCAATTTGCGGATATTCTTCATATTCAGCTTCAGTAGGTAATTCTTCCCCAGCAATTAAAAACCATTCATCAGCTAACCAGACGACACTAGAATTATATTCTTGGCGAAATTCCTGGGAGAGTAATTTAACTTGATAGATTACCTCTTGGGCTTTTTCCCGCGTCACAGGTACGAGTTCATCTTCCTGGGGACGAAACCGCGTCAAACCCAACGGGACAACTGCTATTGATGCTACCGTTGGTAATTCTCCAGTATGAAAAGATGTTAAATCCCGCAATGTCCTCTCTAAATGTTTACCATCATTTATCCCAGGACAGACAACAACTTGAGCATGAATTTGCAATCTTCGTTTTTGAAACCATTTAATTTGTGATAATATTTCCCCGGCACGATTATTTTTTAAAAGTCTAATTCTCACATCTGGTTCCGTGGAATGCACGGAAACATAGAGAGGTGATAACCGCATTTGTTCAATTCTTTGCCATTCTCTCGCGGTTAAATTCGTTAAAGTTAGATAAGAACCATATAAAAAGCTTAATCGGTAATCGTCATCTTTTAAATATAAACTAGTTCGTTTTCCTGGTGGTTGTTGATCAATAAAGCAAAAGGGACAACGGTTATTGCACTGAATCAACCCATCAAATAAAGCTGTAGCAAATTCCAGTCCTAAATCATCATCATAATCCTTTTCAATTTCGACATGATGGGTTTTCCCTGTCGCATCTAAAACTTCCAATTCGAGAATTTCATCAGCACATAAAAATTGATAATCAATTAAATCACGGGGTTGTGTGCCATTAATAGCCACAATCGCATCACCGGCTGTAAAGCCAATTTCCTCCGCAATTGAGTCAGGTAGCACCTTGGTAATTTTCGCAGGTTGAATGGTAGTCATTAGTCATTAGTCATTAGTCAGTTGTCAGTTGTCGGGAAAGCTTGGAGGACAGAAGGAATTTATTTAGAAGTCCCTTGTCCCCTATTTTCCAGATTTCAACTACTCTAACTATTTTTTAACATTCCCGCAGCGATCGCACTTAATATTGTTGCTCCAAATGCCAACCGATACCAAACAAATATCCAAGTATTCTTGGTTTGCAGATAACGCAACAGCCAAGCAATAGAGATATAAGAAAAAACAAACGCAGATAATGTCCCTACACCTACCACAACCAGGTCAATTTTCCCCAGTGCCTCCTTCAAAAACTGATACACAGTAGCAAGTGTTAAAGTCGGAATACCTAAAAGAAAAGAAAATCTAGCGGCTGTTTGCCTTTCTAAGCCGAGAAACAAGGCTGTAGTTAAAGTTGAACCCGAACGAGACGCACCAGGGGCTAAAGCCATCATTTGTCCGATCCCAATCAACAAACCATCACGAATTGTTAGGGTGCTAAAATCTCGCTTATGACTGCCCAGTTTTTCCGATGCACCTAATAACAGCGACATAACAATTGATACTATTGCAATAGAAGTCATACTGTTAATAGCCGAATCTTCGCTATTTAATGCTTTTTTCAGGACAAATCCGCCGATTACAGCAGGTAAAGTTCCTATAGCTATGCCTACTAACAATTTCCATTCTTCCTGTTCCCAGTCTTTTTGTTGAAAAGCCTTGAAACCTCCAGTTAATATCTGTTTAATATCTGTCCAAAAATAAATTAATACCGCTATGACACTACCAAATTGAATTGTTGCCAGAAAAGCTTTTGAACTCAATTCCTGCCAATGAAAAACCTTGGTAAACACTTCTAAATGAGCCGTACTGCTAATGGGTAAAAACTCTGTAATCCCTTGAACTATACCCAAAATAAAAGCCTGAAAAATTAACTGAATCAGATTCCCTTCCGGTACTCCTACCTGTAACAGTTGCCATGATAGTAAATTTATACTATTCACTTCTAAGATTGTTGTCATTAACAAAACTCCCAAAATCAATGCGTAATTCTAGCAAACTATCCAACTTTACTTGGTTGTTGTCAGTCTGTTTAGACAAAATCTTATCAGCGCAGTAAGTAGGTTGGCGTTGAAAATTATCGTTATGGCAAGGCAAAAGGCAAGAGGCAAGAGTGAAGAAGTTTTCAGCGATTTTACGTTTCTTTACACAGTTTGGTTTTATTGTGTTCACCTACTTAACTCTTAAATAAACCATGCACCCAAATTACTTGTTTATCTCAGATTTTAACCATATTTCCAAATCATTAATATCTGTAAAATCTAATAATGTTTCTCCTAGCCTTTCCAATTGTTCTATGTTCAAACTTTTGATATTTTGAGTATAACTATCTTCCAGCTTTCCAAACCGTTTAGATAATATCCTTAGCAATAGGTTTGTTGCTGCATCTTTTTTACCTTCCTGTCTGCCTTCCTGCTTTGCTTCTTGATATACCCGTGTTTGCTTAATATCACTCACTAAAAACATTGCTTCTATCTCCTGACGGCTTAATTGTGAAAATTTGGACAATAAAACAGTCTCCAACAACTCTATAATACCTTGTTTTTCTCTGTCATTATCAATCTCCGTCTTAGTTCTTGCCATAAGGGTTTTAACTAATTCCAGTGCTTGTGCTTCCTTACTAACAATTAACTCAATTAACCCCATACCAATTGAACCCGGTGGTAATTCATCTAAATAAATTCGTTTAATTCTCCCACTATTAATCAATTCTTGTTGATAAGCTGGCGTTGCTGATTAAGGGTATGAATTTTAGTCTCACGCAAAGGCGCAATCACGCTTCGTGATCTCGAAGAATAGACGCACTGAGGTTTGAGTTTTAAAGGTTCAATTTGGGAATTTCATACCTCAATATGGCTACGCCTATGTACTCAAGAGCCTAAAAAACTAAAGTTTCAGAGTTTAGATCTTCAGTCAAAAAAGAGATGTTTTTACAAGATGCGTAGCAGGAAAAAAACAGTATCATTATTTCAATCTCATGTTTTTAAACATGAGTTTTTTCTGTTCCCTGTTTCCTGTTAAGAGTTCCCTGCCCTCACAGACAACTTTTATGGCTTACGCTACGCTATCAGCAAACCGTAAGATCCAAGATAACGTCTTGGTATTTTGGCTATGAAGACAAATGTCAGTAACCCAGCCCTAAAGGGACTGGGGTTGCAAGAGTAATCAAGCAAGCCGTACTGACCAGACCACCCTGAGCGACTTGCCCTGACTTGTGCCGAGCGAAGTCGAGGTAGCGATGTCGAAGGGAGTCAAAGGGTAGCCGTTATTTGAGTCACGACACCTACCGAATGCGTTGCCAGTTCCCTGCTCTGTCGCTTGTGATTAAACAGTTCTAAGGTAACAGGAACAGTGTTGCAAGCCCAACAAGCTCTTATAACAGGTCCAGGCTAACATTACCCCAGAAATGGGAGTTGGTTTCCAGATTCCAATCAAAAATCTGGTTTCAATTTTAATATCCACAGCGGTTAAAACCGTGGTCAGTGAGATTGTCGAACTGCTCGTGTCGTTTCCCTCTCAGGTCTAAAGACGCGCTCGTTTCCCACTTACCGGGTGTTCTTATGATTTTTTTATTTCCCTAGTTCTGGAATTTATATGGGAAATAATTATCTTGATAAATAAAAGCCTTATGTATATGAGCGCACAATTTTCCACCAATGACACAATCCTACCAAAAACTCGGAACACTGTCAAGCCCCCTAGCTGAAATCACCAAAAATCGTTTGATTATTGATAAAATTCTCATTATTATTGAGAATAGACCCCCAATAATTGAGAAAGTCCTTTTTTACTAGAATCTTATACAAATAACTTATAACTCAATCACAAAATTCACAATTTCTCTGATTAATCTGGTGATTTATCAATACCAAGTCGCCAAGAGAACTCCACAAAAAGAAATGCCCAATGTCATTCTGTTCGCGCAGCGTGCCAGAGGCATTACGAAACCAAGTGTAGTGAAGAATCTCTTGAGATGCTTCGTTTTGCTATGGCTAACGCCACGCTCCGCGAACGCTACACTCAGCATGACAAAACAGGATCATTTATTTTGTGGCTTACTCCAAAGTGATCGCTTCTGAAAACTTAGCCAAGGTCATGGTCATATTCCTTTGCCGATTGAGTGCATACCTCCATAAATATTATGTATAATCAATATGCCCCCCTGGGGGATTTTAAGTTATGATATTGTGAAATAAGTAAAGTTTAGTAACAAATATTAAAAACTTTGATTAATCATACATTCTCCGCCTACACAGCTACTAACCCGACTGTAGATATCAATCACAGCCTGAAAAATCATCATTTACCAAATTTCCTAACTTCCCGACAAAATTGGTTAATATTTTTAGCATCAGTATTCTTAGTATCAGTACCAGTGTTTGTAGAAGCTCCATTGGTGCGCTCTTCTCCCATTCTTAGTGTATTAATGACAGGCTTTTGGGTGTGGATCAGTATGAGATTAATGTCACGTTCACAAACCTACTTGTGGGGAGATTTACTCTTTGGCTTTAGCTGGACTTGGTTAACAGGAGCGATTTATTGGGGTTGGTTAAGATATGAACCAATCTGGCATATACCAATAGAAGCATTAGGATTACCTTTTGCTGTGTGGTGTTTAGCGAAAAATTGGGGTAAGGTCGGCAATTGGTTTTACCTCGGTTCTTTACTAGGAACGGTTTTAACCGATATTTATTTTTATTTGGTGGATTTGATGCCTTATTGGCGACAAATTATGAGAACAGATCCATCAGGTGCTTCACAAATCTTACAAAATGCCCTAGCACAAGTCCAAACCCCTTGGGGAGAAGGCTGGGCAGTCATTCTTGCCCTGATGCTGATGACAGTAGGAACAGTCTCTTTACTCCATAAGCAATCCCATTGGTATGCCTTTGGGGGGGCGGTTTTGAGTACAATTCTAGTAGACAGTCTCTTCTTATTAGCAGCAGTCCTGGCGTGAAATTCCCATCAATTCAGGTAAACACCGAAAAATGGGATCGGAGGTGCTATGAGGTCAGATTTTTGGCAAAAGTCAAGTCAAACCAAATAGTCGTAAATATTATGGATATTGATACGCTGTATATTAGTTTTTGATGACTGTTGTGCAAGCTCTCAAGCTTAAACCATGAAGAAGCCAGGATTAAGTTAGAAAAAAACTGCTCTAACACCCTGCAACTTCTGGCTTATGCCCTATAGTTCATGGCTTTTGGCTGCAAAATTTTATTATTCCTGGAAAAAAAGAGGTAAAAATCGTGAAAGGATTGGTGCGTTTATTTACTGTGTTTACATTGTTGCTAGGTTGCTGGGGAATACTGGGAACTACTCAAACAGCCCAAGCTGTTAGTTTCAATAGCTTTGTGGGAAATCAAGTTCCAGTTTTAGCACTTGCCCGTCAAAACAAAGCAGATCAGAAGCTAGGAACAGATTTTGGTAAGAAAATTGATTTGAATAATACCAATATGCGGGCTTTCCAACAATATCCAGGACTTTATCCCACCTTGGCTAAGAAGATTGTCAAAAATGCTCCCTACGAAAAAGTAGAAGATGTATTAAATCTGCCAGGATTGACCGATAGCCAAAAAGAACGTTTGCAAGCTAACTTGGATTATTTCACCGTGACAGAATTAGAGCCTAACTTCAACGAAGGCGACGATCGCATCAATAACGGTATCTACAGATAACCCTAGTTGGTAATTGGTAATTGGTGATTGGTGATTGGTGATTGGTGATTGGTGATTGGTGGAAGCAAAAAGCAAGATATCTAATAAATATCCCTATTACCCATTACCCATCACCCATTACCCATTACCCATTACCCATTACCTATTACCTATTACCCATCACCCATCACCCATTACCAATCACCCATTACCCATCACCCATCACCCATCACCCCATCTTGCCTGATATAAATATTCCTAACCAATTCGATGTTTTAGTAGTCGGTGCCGGTGCAGCAGGACTATATACAGCCCTATGTCTACCAACATCCTTACGAGTCGGCTTAATTACTAAAGAAACAGTCTCACTCTCTGCCAGTGATTGGGCGCAAGGTGGCATAGCCGCAGCCGTCGCCCCAGAAGATTCGCCAAAACTGCATATTGAAGACACATTAAAAGCAGGGGCTGGTTTATGTGATATCGCCGCTGTCAAATTCCTAGCCGAACAAGCCCCCAGTTGTATTCAATCCCTCGTTGACCTGGGCGTAGCTTTTGATCGTCATGACAGTAACTTGGCTTTAACCCTAGAAGCAGCCCATTCTCGTCCTCGCGTGCTTCATGCAGCCGATACCACAGGCAGGGAAGTTACCACCACCCTCACAGATCAAGTTCTCCGTCGTGAGAATATCAAAGTCATTCAGCAGGCATTGGCTTTGAGTTTATGGATAGAACCCCAAACCGGTCAATGTTTGGGAACAAGCCTATTTTATCAAGGGAAAATTACCTGGATTAGAGCCGGGGCAGTGATTTTAGCTACTGGTGGCGGTGGTCAAGTATTTGCCCAAACCACTAATCCAGCAGTGAGTACAGGTGATGGTGTGGCTATTGCCTGGCGGGTGGGGGCAATTCTCCGTGATTTAGAATTTGTCCAATTTCACCCCACAGCCCTGAGTAAACCAGGACGTTTTCTCATTAGTGAAGCTGTGCGTGGAGAAGGGGCGCATTTGGTGGATGACACCGGGCGACGTTTTGCCTTTGATTACCACCCAGCAGGGGAACTAGCACCCCGTGATGTGGTCAGTCGAGCGATTTTCAGTCATTTACAAAAAACGGCTGCTGACCCGGCTACAGCGAATGTCTGGTTAGATATGCGCCCCATTCCCCCTGACAAAATTCGCCATCGTTTCCCGAATATCATCGCCGTTTGTCAACATTGGGGGATTGATGTCTTTACTCAACCCATTCCTGTGTCACCTGCTGCCCATTATTGGATGGGTGGTATCCTCACGGATGTCATGAATGCCACGAATATTCCCGGTTTATACGCCATTGGAGAAACTGCCAGTACGGGAGTACATGGTGCTAATCGTTTAGCTAGTAATTCGTTGTTGGAATGTATTGTCTTTGGGGCGCAAATGGCTAATGTTGACTATGAAAAATTGCACCTGGAAAAACAGGAATCTACTAATATTATTGAAACTGAAAGTTTGGCAGTTAACCCATCTCTAATCGAGTGGGAAAATCAACAAAGACAATTAGCAGAAATTCGCCAAAACTTACCCCGTGTAGTTTGGCAAAGTGCAGGTATTTGTCGAGAAAAATCAAGTTTAGAAAATGCCATTTCTCAAGTTGCATCTTGGCAAGAAGACTTTGCTGCTTTACCCCTAAGTCAATTGTTATTGAGTTTAAAACCTAGACAATCAGTTAGTTTTCAACAACCACAAATTGAAAAGGAATTGCGGCTGTGGGCAGAAACTCATAATTTATTAGATGTGGCGGAATTAATTCTTAAAAGTGCTGTTTTTAGAACTGAAAGCCGGGGTGGACATTACCGTTTAGATTATCCCCAAACTGATCCTAATTGGCAAGTGCATACTCTTGTCCAAAATCAGCAATGGGTAATGGGTAATCCTGTTACTTAAAAAGTATGCCAAAAGGATGTTTTAAAAGTTTATGGCGATTAGTAAAGATGCCTCTAGCTCCCGCCAGGGATACGCTACTACACAAACAGAGTCCACCTTCGTGGACTAATAAAAAATCAAGGTTATTAACGTAGGTGGGTTTCGCCTGTATAGCCGTGACTTCTAGTTCCTGGGCAGTGAGACAGAATTAATTACACAATGTCATTGCGTTAGCGTAGCGTGGCGTTAGCCATAGGGAACGAAGTGAAATGAAGCAATTCCAAGGGTTGTGATTGCTTCCCTTCCCTCGCAATGACTGTAAATATTTTTGTCCAATTACTTAAAATTAGGCTTTTTCAAACAACCTCTAAGTAGGTTGGCGTTGAAAATTGTCGTTATGGCAAGGCAAAAGTGAAGAGGGTTTGGGCGATTTTACGTTTCTTTACACAGTTTGGTTTTATTGTGTTCACCTACTTAGCTTTTTAAACATAATAAAAAAGCTAGATTTTTAGTGTGTATAATTTATTTATTGGTGGCTAAACCCCTCTCCCTCTGGTAAACCTCTCCTTTGCACCTCTCCCTATAAGAGGAGAGGGAAAAGGAATAATATTTAATACTGGAGAGGCTTTGAACTTGTTCTTTGTATGATAAAAAAGTCCAGCTTCTAGCCGTTTTGAGTATAACCACTAATGAGATTGTTATTAACCCACTATTTCTGAATGGTATGCGTATATTTAAGAAAGTTAAGTAAAGGTCATTAATAATAGTTCTGGAAATCGCTTTATAATTTGGTTGTAGCTATTTATAAAGAAAAAATAAATCTACTATAATCAGTCCTTAACTTCCTTAAATTCATTATTTTTTTTTAGTTATACTCAACACGGTTGGGACATGGACTTTGACGAAATTACGAAAAACCTTAATTTGTAGGGGTTTAGCACTGCTAAACCCTTACCCACAGATCAAATGAATAAGCCGTTTTGAGTATAAATTATGAAAATCCCCAGAAATCGCCAGACATACTTATTAACCGAGTCAGGTGAGGAAAAAATAATTAATACCCTTAGTAAAAACTACGTTAATCTACGCAATAGAATTACATGGATACAGAAACAGGTGGAAAACACTGGTGAAAGTATAAGTAGCAATACGATTCGTAAAATTTTAACAAAGCAGAGTGTTGAAGAATATGTAATTCAGTCCGTATTTAAGGCATTGAAAATATCATACAAGCGTCACGTAGACAGCATTCTAGTTTCAAAAGATATAAGTAGTGCGAAGAGTTGCTATCAAAACTTCTTGTCTTTTGAAAACAAAAGTCCTAATTTTTTTGGCAGAGATGATGACGTAGCAAAGCTTAATACTCTAATCAATCAACATCAAAAAATGATTGTTATTCAGGGACCAGGAGGACTAGGTAAAACAACTTTAGCTAGGCAATACTTAGATAATCAAGGGTTTGATTTAGTTTTATCCCTAGAAATGGCTAGGGAGGCAGAGAACATCACTAGCGTAGAAAGCGTAGTTGAAGAATGGCTGCAACAATACTTTGAACAAGAACCAGGAAGGGAATTTGGTATTACACTCGCAAGATTAAAAAAACACTTGCAAAATCGCCAAGTCGGGATATTAATTGATAACTTAGAACCCGCACTAGATAAACATGGTAGATTCATTCAAAATCATAGTCTTTATCTAGAATTATTCAGGGTTTTAGCTGATGTAACTGTCCAGTCATTTACGATAATTACTAGTAGAGAACATTTATTTGATGACCGTGTTGATATAATTTATCATTATTATTTAAGTGAATTAAGTGTATCAACGTGGCAAGAATTTTTTGCATTTCACGAAGTTGAGGTTGATATTTCTTTACTAGAAGAAATGCACATAAAATATGGGGGTAATGCAAAAGCTATGCACGTCCTAGTTGGATCAATAAAAACAGATTATCAAGGAGATGCAACTGCTTATTGGCAAGAAAATTGTACTTTGGTGGAAAGAGGATTAAAAAATTTAGTTGTTAACCAATTTAACCGATTGCAAAGTTTAAATCCAAATGCTTATAAATTACTGTGTCGGTTAGGGTGTTATCGCTATCAAGATATACCGCAAGTTACTGAAGATGCCTTACTGGCTTTGTTGTGGGATATTCCTGACCAGCAACAGTGTATGTATGTAATTAGAAGTTTAAAAAGTTTGCGTTTGTTTGAATTTGCTAAGGGGAAGTATTGGCTGCATACACTGATTAAAGAAGAGAGCATAAAAAGGTTGAAATCAAGTCAAGAATGGGAAGAAGTTAACCGAAAAGCAGCCGAATTTTGGAGAGGTAGTGTGAAAAATATTCGCACAATGGAGGATGCTAAGAAAGCGTTTGAAGCCTATTATCATTATGAATGTATTCATGACTTTGAACAATCTGGATATATAGTTATAGAACGGAGAAATGGTTGCTGGTCATTTGATGAAATGCTGGCTTTTTCTTACTACCGAATGGGAGCATTAACACAAGTAATATCTATCCTGAATTTCCTCAAAGAAAAGGTAGAATCTGAATATCTACTAGCAAGTATTTATAGTATTGAAGGCATAATAAATTTAGTGTCAGGAAATATGCGTATAGGGATTAATTATCTGAATCAATCACTAGCAATAGCAAATTGTATTTTAAATAATTTTGAAAATCATCAAATAGATATAAGTTATGATGAGATTATATTATTGATAGTCAAAAATCAAATCCATTCATCCTTTTACTATATAGACAGTTGGGAACTGGAAGCAGCCATAGATATTTTAGAACCGACCAAATCATGGATAGAAACCATAGTACAAAAGGGAGATAAAAATTTAAAGTTAAAAATAGAAAAATATCAAGTAACCGTGTGGCTACATTTAGCTTTGTTATACTCATACTTTAATGCAGGAGAAAAATACACTTTTCCTAAATCTTTTGCTAAAAAAGTATATTATTCGTTTTTCACAAGAATTTTTGCTGAAATGGTATATTATATTATAGTTAATTTAGAAACTTTCTTGATTAATGCAGGATTAGGAACTGAAGTGAATTTTTGCACATGGCGTAAAATATATGCTTTATTAAAGTTAGGTCTAATTTACAAAAATTTAGGGAACATTGAAAAATCTTTTAAAATATATAATACAGCGATAGAATTCTCTCAAAAAGAAAGTTCCTATGGATGGATAGAATCTGCTAAGGAACTTAACTACAATTCTCACTATAATCCCCCTGTAGCTAAGATTTTAACTGGTTTAGCAGAACTTTATCGAATCCAAGATAATTTTGAAGAAGCACTTTTCAAACATTCACAATCAATAGAAATATTTTATAAAATTAGCAGTAACAGATGTGATTTAGCAGAAGCTTACTTTCAACTAGGTTTAACATATCAGAAAATGGGTGACTTTAAAAATAGTCAGATCAATTTTGATGAAGCCATAATATTATTTACAGCGGCGGAAGCTCCCCGGCAAGTTGAGAAAGTTGAAAAAGAGAAATTAAAAAAAACCCAAATCAGGGGGACTGTGGGTTATTCGAGTGAAATAGACAACTAATTTACATACTACCGGGGCTTTAAACCCAATTTTTCCGCAATAAATATCCGGGATGCCTTGCGGCTTGACAAAAAGGAGGTTTTGTGAATGATTTACATACATAAATATCCAGTAGGGGTAAAGCGCAATGCTAACCCACTACTCTCGATGCTTGATTAATGATTTTTTGGATTTAGGAACGCAAATTTAATAACCTGCAATTAATTCTGATGTGGAATGGTGCGCTACGCTGTCGCTAACACACCCTACTTTTTGACTTTTGCAGTTTATTTAATTCACATTCCTTAGTCTTAATCTCTAGCGGAAATATTTAAAGTTTCTCGGACCTGTGTAACCAGTGATCTTTCCTAGTTCCTCTAAAGTCTGGACTCCGCTATAACTTTTACCATTAATAATCCAAGTGGGGAAACCTTCAATTTTTGCAGCTTTACATAATTCTGGTTTAACATTGGGACTATCGCCAGCGCACTCTACCTTAGAATTATCATTAATGATTTGATAAGCCTCTTTACCAAAAAGTAGCTTTTGTTCGTGACAGTGGGGACACCAATAGGCTACATATTCCTTAGCACCAGATTTGACAAGATGTTGGGCTAGGGCTATTTCGGCTGCACCAGATTTAGTGGTAATTTCCCAGCCAAATTGAGGATTGGGTTGTTCTTTAGGAGTAAAGGTAATTGCTGTTGGTTTACCATCATTTGATTCAGTAATGTTACCTGATGGATTTACTTGAGAATAAATTCCTAAAGTCCCAATTAGCGTCACCATTGCCACAATCACAGCCGTAAATAAAAGTTGTCCGATGTCTTCCCAGTCTCTACCCATGATGGTTAACACTAACATAGTTAATGCAAACAAGGCAGAGGCAATACAGTACAGACAAATAGCTTTGAGTTGAAATGCCAGGACATACATTAAGTATCCACTGAAAACTGACATAGCGATCGCTCCCACAAACAGCAACCACCAAGTTAAATTTTCTAGTTGTTTCTGACTTTTGTGATTTTCCCCTGCGTTCAATGCTAAGGGAGCTAAAGCCAATATCAACATCCCCATGTATGCCAATAGACCAAATACAGGTAATGGTTGACCTAAAACCGTAGCCCAGGGACTAGAAAGGACATCCACACAACCTTTAACATTTTCTGGGGTAGTACAAACCGGAGTGCTGCCAGTCAGCTTTTCATAGGTGAGATAACCTGTATTTAGGATACCAAAACCAGCAATAGTTGCGATCGCCGAACGCGACCATTTATGAATCCAAGGAGTAGAACGACGACGAATCATAATATTGGTAATGGGTAATGGGTAATGGGTAATGGGTAATGGGTAATGGGTAATGGGTAATTGGTAATTGGTAATTGGTGACAAGAATCTCAAGATCCTCCTAATCATCTAAATCAAGAAAATCAAAAGAATCATAGTTTAGACAATTTCTAATCAAGAAAATCAAAAGAATCATAGTTTAGACAATTTCTAATCAAGAAAATCAAAAGAATCATAGTTTAGACAATTTCTAATCAAGAAAATCAAAAGAATCATAGTTTAGACAATTTCTAATCAAGAAAATCAAAAGAATCATAGTTTAGACAATAGAGGTCTGCGGGCAGCTTCTACAAATTGACTGACGCGAATCGGATCTATGGGTTGCTGAATTTGACCATGACGTTTGAGAGAACTAGAAACAATCACCCCATCTGCGGCTTGTAACAAAGTACCCACATTGTCCCAACTTGCACCACTACCGATAAAAACGGGAGTACCAGCCGCCGCAGCACTAGCTAGTTCCAAATCCTCTTGGTCAGGAGGACTACCAGTAGCCCAACCAGATAAAATTACCGCATCAGCCAAACCTCTTTCAATAGTATCTTTAACAGCAACCGTCAGATTAGGAGAACTCAAAGGACGGGCGTGTTTGACCAAAACATCAGCAAAAATTTTCACATCAGATCCTAATTCCCGACGATATCGTAATAATTGATGAGCTTCCCCTTCAATTAAACCTTGATCCGTTGCCATCACACCCGTAAGAACATTAATTCTGACAAATTGGGCATTAACACAACTAGCAATAGCGATCGCACTTCTACCATCATTACGTAAGACATTTAAGCCCAAAGGCACAGTCACCAAATTCTGGATGCGTTGCACAACCACAGTCATAGCACTCACAACTGCGGGGTCAACTTGATTTTTCGTAAATGGGGCATCAAAAAAATTCTCAACGATAATCCCATCTACACCTCCACTGGCAAGGGCTGTGGCTTCTTGTTCGGCGCGGTCAATCACTGCTTTGAGACTACCTCCCCAACGGGCTGAAGTCGGAAGAGGGAGCAGATGTACTACGCCAATAATTGGTGTTCGGGTTTTAAATAACTGATGTAAGTCCACGTCTTTAATTTACTTGTCACAGTCTGGAGTTATTGTCTATCCCCACTCTCCAGACGAGGGGGTAACAAAATGGCATCAATAACTAGACAGGAAGAATCACACAAAAAAATGCAGATTCTTTAGGCATTACAGCCTTCTGCCTTTTATACTAATAATATAAGTTGCTTTAGGGAACAGAAAACAGGGAATGGATGATTAGGAATGGGTAATTTAGTAATTTTTCCCATCTCCCTGCCCATGAACCCACCTTTTTCATGGTCAAATTATTGCCTCCTCCTGAAGATATAAATTAACTTTCAACCTTCCATAAGATATGTTAAGATAGAATCTAATGACAAGAGGAGTTTGCCACTCACAAGATGCAAGGCAGCTTCCCGGCATTTAATTGCAAATGTCCGAGTAGCATTACTGCTTGATAGGCGTAGTCGCCAATGCGATTTCCCCAGTTGGGTAGCGGCTTCTCACAACAGACCTCTTGGTCGGCTTCCCAACGGGTAAATTAACAACGCCCACGCTGCGGTAATGCAAAATACCATTAAGCGAATCGTTAAAAATATAATGAGTGTCGGACTTACCCAAAGACACTTGAGATTACCCTGGGAAACAAATTAGTAGAAGTATCATGCCATGATCCTATCAACATGATAGCTGAAGGTCGTAATTTGGCTTTTACTAGTTAAAGTTGCTAGTTATATAGGTTAAATCTGGTAATTAGTAGCGGGTAGTTGGGTGGAAAAGACAACAGAATTCAGGAGGTAGGGGAGCAGGGACTGCGCCCAGTCAGAAATCACCGAGTAAAACCCGATTGATTTTTGATTGAAGTTTCGTGCTTCATTTACCTGCTGTCTTTTGGTGATTGTATATTCCTAACCCAACGCTTGAATGTTAATTAACAAGGAAAAACGGAAGATCTATTCAAAATATGGTTGAAAAGCCAACGATTGCCATTTCTCACCTGGGCTGCGAGAAAAATCGAATTGATACAGAACATATGCTAGGGCTGCTAGTAAATGCAGGCTATGGTGTAGATAGTAACGAAGAATTAGCAGATTACGTAATTGTCAATACCTGTAGTTTTATTGAAGCGGCTCGACAGGAATCAGTAAGAACCCTAGTAGAACTAGCGGAAGCCAATAAAAAAATCGTCATTACTGGCTGCATGGCGCAACACTTTCAAGAACAATTATTGGAAGAATTGCCGGAAGCAGTAGCGGTAGTAGGGACAGGCGATTATCACAAAATCGTTGATGTCATCGAGCGAGTAGAACAGGGAGAGCGAGTTAAAGAAATTACTGCCGAACCTACCTATATTGCCGATGAAACCACACCCCGTTATCGGACAACCACTGAAGGGGTAGCTTACCTACGGGTGGCAGAAGGCTGTGATTATCGGTGTGCATTTTGTATTATTCCCCATTTGCGAGGAAACCAGCGATCGCGTACCATTGAATCAATAGTCGCCGAAGCCCAACAACTGGCAAGTCAAGGTGTCAAAGAAATAATTCTCATTTCCCAAATCACCACCAATTACGGCTTAGATATTTACGGGAAACCCAAATTAGCCGAATTGCTACGGGCATTAGGCAAAGTAGATATCCCTTGGATTAGGATGCACTACGCCTATCCCACTGGACTCACACCGGATGTAATTGCTGCCATCCAAGAAACCCCCAACTGTTTACCATATTTGGATTTGCCTCTACAGCATTCCCATCCAGAAATTCTCCGGGCCATGAATCGTCCTTGGCAAGGGCAAATCAATGATGGGATTATGGAACGGCTGAAAATCGCCCTACCATCAGCAGTGTTCAGAACCACATTTATAGTTGGTTTTCCTGGAGAAACTCAAGAGCATTTTCAACATTTATTAGAGTTTACCCAACGACATAAATTTGATCATGTTGGTGTCTTCACCTTCTCACCAGAAGAAGGAACTCCCGCCTACAATCTACCCAATCAAATTCCCGCAGAAGTGATGACGGAACGCCGTAATCAACTAATGGAATTACAACAGCCAATTTCCTTCCAGAAAAATCAACAGGAAATCGGCAAAATAGTTGATGTCCTGATTGAGCAAGAAAATCCTGAAGGTGGAGAATTAATCGGTCGTTCCGGCAGATTTTCTCCCGAAGTTGATGGTCAAGTCTATGTTAAAGGAGAGGCTAGGCTAGGAACCATCGTCAAAGTAGCAATTCAAAGTGCCGATGAGTATGACCTCTATGGTCAAGTTATCAATAGTGATAGATTATCTTCCTATCTGCTATCTGCTGTTGTATAAGACTTAATTTACAAATAAGTATCGGCTCACAAGTTCAAAATTTACAATCAAATCTAGGAGCGTTAATGAATTTATCATTTCAAGAATTAGGCATTTCCCAAGAACGGGCTGAACTGTTAGCAAACATGGGTTTTTCTGAACCTACAAATATTCAAACCCAAGCAATTCCTCAACTATTAAATGGTCGGGATGTAGTTGGTCAATCCCAAACAGGAACAGGTAAAACCGCAGCTTTTTCTCTACCAATTTTAGAAAAACTAGATCCCAACTTAAAAGCTGTACAAGCAATAGTTTTAACCCCAACCCGTGAGTTAGCAATTCAAGTTCATGCGGCTATTTCCCAATTTATTGGTAACAGTTACTTGAAAGCAGCGGCTATTTATGGTGGTCAATCAATTGACCGCCAAATTATGCAACTCAGACGTGGGGCGCAAGTCGTTGTTGGTACACCAGGACGGGTCATAGACTTACTAGATCGTGGTAACTTAAAATTAGATCAAGTCAGATGGTTTGTCTTAGATGAAGCTGATGAAATGTTAAGCATGGGCTTCATTGACGATGTAGAGAGAATTCTTTCTCAAGCACCTGAAGAAAGACAAACAGCCTTATTCTCAGCGACAATGCCACCGTCAATTCGGATGTTGGTAAATAAATTTTTGAATTCACCGGTAACTGTCACCGTTGAACAACCCAAAGCCGCACCGAATAAAATCAATCAAGTGGCTTACATGATTCCCCGTCATTGGACAAAAGCTAAAGCTTTACAACCAATTCTGGAAATGGAAGATCCAGAAACAGCTTTAATCTTTGTTCGCACCCGCCGCACAGCCGCCGAATTAACCAGTCAATTACAATCTGCTGGTCATAGTGTGGATGAATATCATGGTGATTTGTCCCAACAAGCCCGGGAACGCCTATTAATCCGTTTCCGTAACCGTCAAGTACGTTGGGTGGTAGCTACTGATATTGTAGCGCGTGGTTTGGATGTTGACCAACTATCCCACGTGATCAACTTTGATTTACCCGATAGCGTGGAAACTTATGTTCACCGGATTGGTCGGACTGGTCGGGCTGGAAAAGAAGGAACGGCAATTTCCTTAGTTCAGGCATTTGAACGCCGCAAACAACAGGCATTTGAACGCCATAACCGTCAAACTTGGCAAATTCTGTCTATTCCTACCAAGGCACAGATTGAAGCCCAACATATTCAGAAGTTAAGAGGACAAGTTGCTGAAGCTTTAACTGGGGAACGGTTAGCTTCCTTCTTGCCAATTATCAGCGAAATGATTGAGGAATATGATGCTCATGCGATCGCTGCTGCTGCTTTACAAATCGCCTACGATCAAACCCGCCCCGCTTGGTTACTATCAGGAGTAGACCTACCCGTTGAGGAAAGCCCAACTCCCAAACCCAGAATCAACAAACGTGGTGATAGTGGCGAACGTGAACGCAGTTCCGGTGGTGGTCGCAGTGGTCGTTCCTCTTGGTCAAAAGAAGGTAAAGGCAACGACGACAGACGCAGCAGCGGTGGCGGTAGTCCTAAACCCAAGTTGAAAATCACTCACCATGAATCTTCTCCTAGTCCTAGTAACCAAAAGTTAGGTTTACCGACAGTTAGAGAATAGATGGGTTGTCAGTGCATCGCCATAACAACCTGTTAATAAGCTGATTTTTAAAGCCACTTTCACCTACAGATTAAAACCTGCGGGCTTGAAGGTGGCTTTATTAAGTAATTGGACAAAAATATTTACAGCAATAAAGCTTATTACCAGAGATAGTAATAGGGGTTGTGTTTAGAGATATCATAAGACCTCGTGGTAAGTGGGAAACTCAGTCACTTTAGGGATCACCAAAAAATAAATTACCCAATTTTGTGGGATGGGCATCCTGCCTGTCCTTGGTAATTAGCGGGCAAGATGCCCGCAACACAAGAAACTTTTGGGGATTTTTTTAATTGGAAGTCCCTTAGTGCTGAGAGGAAAGCGACTCATGAGGTTTTAACCGCTTTTTAAATCCTGGCGATCGCTTTAAGTAGGTTGGCGTTGAAAATTGTCGTTATGGCAAGGCAAAAGGCAAGAGGCAAGAGGCAAGAGTGAAGAGGGTTTGGGAGATTTTACGTTTCTTTACACAGTTTGGTTTTATTGTGTTCACCTACTTATTTCGTTTCATATCTTTCTAGGGAGCAAGTTATGTAGTGAAAGCCATGCACCATCCTTTATTGCTGATTTTCGTTAAAATCACGATTTTTTCTCTAATGTTAGCCATAGGCAGCAATCTCTGTTTTGAAGAAATGCTCTCCCTGTGGCGAAAACCGGCTTTACTACTCCGCGCGCTTTTAGCCGTTGTCGTGCTAGTTCCTTTAGTGGTTATTGTCCTGCTAAAACTGTTTAACTTACCCCCCGAAGTAATCACAGGATTAGCCTTGTTAGCGGCTTCTCCAGGTGCGCCTCTGACCACAAAAAGAGCGCAAAAGGCTGGAGGCAGATTCTGTTACGCAGCCAGTCTTCAATTAACCCTCGCCATACTTGCAGTCTGCGTTACTCCCGTCACCTTGGGCATTTTTTTCAGCCTATTTCAGCATCTTGTAGAAAAAGTGACAATTTTAGAAGTCGCTAGACAGGTGATCATGGTACAGTTGTTGCCTGTCAGTATCGGTCTGTTGCTGCAAAGATTTACTCCTAAATTTGCCGAAAATATCGCCCAACCTTTAAATTTTATTGCTGATATTCTTTTATTACTGCTGGTTGTTTTGGCTGGTATTTTAGGGATTCCCCTATTTTTTAAAGTTTGGGGATTACCAATGGTTGTGATTACCATCATGATAATTGTTTCCCTAGCAATAGGACACAGTTTAGGAGATTATAATGATGATACACAACCAATTTTAGCAATTTCCTGTATTGCTCGTAATGTCGGATTAGCCTTGTTTATCGCTATTTTGAATGACGTACAACAACAAGTAATTCCCACAATCATAGCTTATGTAATTGTAGGAGCAGTTCTAGGTGGTTTTTACTCAATTTGGAATAAACGCAAATTAGAGAAACAACCTGACATGAAAATAAGACCCCACCCCTAACCCCTCCCCGCAAGCGAGGAGGGGAATAAGAAGTTTTTTTCATGTGTCCTGGTGTATGAAGTTCATGATGGCTACTTAGAGGGTGTTTTAAAAGTTATGGTTGATGTATCAAATATTTTTTACCCCACCCTAACCCTCCCCTTAGTAAGGGGAGGGAACTGGATTTTTATTGTTACCCCCCTTTATAAGGGGAAAGGGGGTAACAATGTGATGAAAATTACGGGATACGACTTTTCAAACATCCTCTTAATAAATGCAATTTTTCAACCCACCTTCCGCACCCCCTGGTGTTACAATCGGTAATTATGGCTAACGCCACGCTCCGCTATCGGATTTTTGAATACCTTAGAGGACAGTTTTTATGCAGAATTTGGGAAATTTCAGATAGCGATAGCGAAGCGCTGCTGCAAGCAGTTCGCCAATCCCAAATCCCCAAACGACCAATTTTCGTTATATGACAGTTTAGGGTGCGGAATGTGGGTTCTAAGTGAGAAAAAAGCTAAATTATGGTATTATTTGAACAGCTAGAGAGCGGGTTAGCATTTTTCGTGACTTTGCTCAAATTCTTACTAGAATTAATTTCTGTCTTTTGTATTTTATTGGGTGTATTAAAAACCGGAAAAATAGCGATTACTCGAAACCATAATTATGGTCAAAACCGATTTCTGCAAATCCGGCTCAACTTTGGAATTTGGCTAGTGCTGGCATTAGAGTTTCAATTAGGAGCAGATATTCTTTCTACAACCTACCATTCAACCTTTGAGTCTCTAGGAAAACTAGGAATAGTTGCCTTAATTAGAACTTTCCTTAATTATTTTCTGAGTCAAGAACTCAATAAACAACAATAAAAGTAATTATTCAGAAGTAATTTACAGGCACATCTTACCACAATGAGTCAGCCACCCATAAACCCAGAAACACCTGAACAGTTGTCTACCAATGATTTAGCAGCAGATAGAACAGAACTAGCTAAATACCGCAGTCGGGCAGCCGCAGATCGCACATTAATGGCGTGGATACGCACCTGTCTTTCCTTAATTGGTTTTGGTTTTGGTATTCCCACTATCGTTAGGGCGATCGAAAATACTCACATTAGTCATCATCTTAACCCAGTCAGATTTTCAGTGATTGTGGGACTGTCTTTTATTGTGACAGGAATGTTGGGAATGGTTTTAGGCTTGAGAGAACACCGTCAGTTACTTAAACAAATTCAAAATAATCGCTATACCTACGAAACCTCTCACAGTGTGGAAATTATCGGAGTGGCTTTACTGGTAATTGGCTTAGTTAGTTTTATTGGTGTACTAATTCGGGCAATAAATTTATAAAGATTTAGGGTGCAATTAGCTGTAAGTTAGGAAAATAGGTTCTCGCTTTGCATCTCTAGTTAGTAAGGGAATTTGTCGGATGACTGCATGAGCGCCAATATAAAGATCTGGTAGAGGGGAACGGCGATCGCCTTTACTCTGACGATATTGCTGAAATGCTTTACCTGCAAGAAAAGCAGCTTCCCAAGGTAAGGGTTCGCGCTGAAAGAAGTTTGGGGGGATGACGCTATCAAGTTCGTCTAGTTGGACAAAACCAATAGAGACTTCTGCATAGATGATGGGGTTGATGAGGAGATTTCCTCTACTTTCACATTCTATGAGGTGCAGGGATGACCATTCAAACCAATTTGGGTCTTCGGTAATAATATCGAGAATAATATTGCTATCAACTAAAATATCAGTCACAAGTGGAGCGAGTGATTTCCATAATTTCGTCAGTGGTTAGATGGGTGGTGGCTTTTCCTCGCATAAGATTGATTAAAGTCTCCTCTCTGGTGGGACTATTTTTTTTCTGAAGTTGTAATTTATTCCCCATAATTTTTAACTCAACCTCAGTACCCGGTAAAAATCCTAGCTCTTCTTGAATATCCAGTGGGATTGTAATGCTTCCATCTTTGGTTATTTGCATTTTTATTGCTCCTGATTTAATCCTGTAATTCCTTGTTCTGATTAAACTAAACTAATCTTTTTGGGAGTATAAGACACAAATTGTCTCTTGCTTTTCTTTTCTTGTGCTTTTAAATCTTGATAAATTGCCTTTAAATCGTAGTTAAATTGTTGAGAATGTGCTTCCATCGTTTGACGAATTTCTTCCACAATTGGATCTTCCCACATAAATTTTACCTCTCTATAAGTTATTCAGGATTACAAATGATTACAGGTTCATAGCCTCTAGAAAGTTATGTGGGACTCTATTCTAAATGGTCATCCTTGGGTTAAAAAATTAGAAACCGACATTTAGATTATCTGTATCCTTAGTAAGTAAGTTTAATACTTCTTCTAAAGACAAGCCTAGAAGTGATGACAGACTTCTCATAGTTGAAGAACGGATTGGTGGGTCTTTTTCTGCAATCAAAGTTAAAATTTCTTCTGCTGAAATACCAGCGCATAGAAAATAATCTCTTCCTTTTTCTATCAAAGTATTCCAGATAAGTGATCGCAAACTATTTGCACTCTCTTTATCATCTGTTATTTTACCTTTATGGCTCATATAAAGGTCTTCTTCGGATATATTGTTCTGCGGTAGTGAAAAATCTAAACTGGGCTTCACGGGTTCAACAATTTTAGTAGTGTGTCGCAGATTATGATATTCCGCCACTACGTTCTCACCTAATGCTTTTAACTCAGCAAAACTATGTTCCTGAGTAAAGCAGCAAATAAATTGCAAATTATAATCCTGAACGGTAGCAGCGGCTTTAGATTTAATCCAAGGATTGCCAGTATGGACTAGATGATTCACAGCTTCGCGTGTTATAGGCATTTCAGGATCTCGAACGTCGTCACAGCCATATAAGTCACGTAACATCTTCATGAACAGATCATAAGATAGTCCATGAGAGTCAGGGTATAAGTTACGTTCAGCAATTATTTTAGTCCATTTTTCCCTAGCTTCTGCATAGGCATGATTGGACAGCTTGCTTTGTCTTAGTCTGTGAGGTTGTCCAGGTTTATTAGGTGTTGGACTGGGATGTACCAATACTTCTTTTGAAACAGGAATATATGGTTTTTTTATTATTTTGACTAATAACTCACCAAATTCTGTTTCTTTTGGTTGGTCTGTGGTCATTGTATTTTACTCCAATTAGGTGATTTGTTTCAATGGGTGATTGTCTTACTTGATGCGTTGGTCTGTAGTCAAACCTTCCCTCCCTCGGAGGTGGTCTATCAGTTGTAAAAAACAGGATTTCCCAAAATCTCTAAGTTCATCAGAATTAAAGCTACCTTGAGATCCATTGGTTGCCATAACCACACATGAACCAAACATTTTAGGCTGTTTTAACCCCTCCTCTAGAGGATAACATATGTTATTAAAATTTTCAAAGAAATAAGAAAAAAATATTTTACTAGACAAAATGGCTAGGCTAATACAGTCTGCATCTCCAGTACCATCAGTGTCTGACGAAAAAAAAGAATCAGTGATTTTAGTGATTCCTGAGTTAAAAAAAGTGGGATTATGTTTTAGCTGATCATCCTTGGATAATTAGAGAGGAATCTGAATCAAAAACCGACATTTCAGCTATCCGTATCCTCATATAGCAGTTTTATGAACTCTAAGGAATATTCTTTATCGGAGAGTTTGCTTTTCTGTAATCTATAGCCAAATGCTGGTTTTTCGTGTATAAGCAGGTCTTTTGATTCAGGGATACAAGGATTCTTAATTATCTTGATTAAAATATCCCCAAACTCAGTATTAGTCCTAGGCTGGTCTTCTGAAAGCATTTTGTATAGTTGGGCTATCTTAGGTTATGTAATTTCATTTTACACATGAGCTGTTCGTTTGTCAACTATTTTGAGTAAAACAAATTCTAGCTGAGTTAATTGAGTGATGTTTTTCATAACTAAATAGCCCTTTTTGCCAAAAACCCTCTCTATTTCTTCTCTCTCTGTGTTCTCTGTGCCTCTGTGGTTCGTTTGTTCATTTATTGAGATGGGATAATTTATTTACTGGAAGTCCCTTAATTAGTTTTCTCAGTATGGTAATTCAGTCCATGAATTTATAAATTACCCCCTCCTAAAGAGGATATAGAACTTCAGGGTTTTTGTTAAAAATTAAATATTCTCAAGAGTTTAGATTTATGTCTCTGCGTGAATACAAACCTGGAACTACCTTCCCTGGAGTCATCGGTAGGACAGTTGATAAATCCAGTCCAGCTTGGCCAGAACCATTGCGAGCAAAAGAAAATACACCAAACGTCCTATTTATCGTTTTTGATGATACAGGATTTGGACAATTTGGCAGTTACGGAAGTCCCATCAAAACACCCAACCTAGACACATTAGCCGCGAATGGATTGCGCTACAATAATCTCCACACAACGGCACTGTGTTCTCCCACCCGTTCTTGTTTGCTGACTGGGCGCAATCACCATTCTAACGCCATGTCCTGTATTACAGAAGGGTCTACGGGTTATCCCGGAGGAAATGGGAATATTCCCTTTGAAAATGGGTTTCTCTCAGAGATATTACTCCAGAAGGGTTATAACACCTATGCCTTGGGAAAATGGCATTTAACCCCCTCAGACCAACTTTCAGCCGCAGGACCCTATGATCGCTGGCCTCTGGGTCGTGGTTTTGAGCGTTTTTATGGCTTTTTAGGCGGAGAAACCCACCAATATTATCCAGATTTGGTTTATGATAACCACACCGTCAAGCCAGAAAAGACCCCCGCAGAAGGCTATCATTTCACGGAAGATTTAGCAGACAAAGCCATTAGCTTTATCGCTGATGCCAAGCAGGTTGCCCCAAATAAGCCGTTTTTCATGTATTTCTGTCCGGGAGCAATGCACGCCCCTCATCATGTCCCCAAAGAATGGGCTGATGCCTACGCTGGACAGTTTGATGATGGTTGGGAAGCCTACAGAGAAAAGGTTTTTGCCCGTCAGCAGGAAATGGGGATTGTTCCCGCAGATGCCGAACTTTCTCGCCATGATCCCGATGTTCCTCACTGGGATACTCTCCCAGCCGCCGAAAAACGGCTTTATGCCCGGATGATGGAAGTATATGCTGGTTTTTTAACCCATACTGACTACCATATCGGTCGTTTACTGGATTTCCTCAAATCTATCGGTGAGTTCGAGAATACTGTAATTATGGTGATCTCGGACAATGGCGCAAGTTCGGAAGGGGGTCCGACTGGTTCAGTAAATGAGAACCTGTTTTTTAACAATGTGCCAGAATCCCTAGAGGAAAATCTCAAAGCATTAGATAAATTAGGTAGTGCCGAAACCTTTAACCATTATGCTTGGGGCTGGACTTGGGCAGGGAATACACCTTTTCGGCGGTGGAAACGGGAAACCTATCGAGGGGGAATTAGTGACCCTTTAATTGTGCATTGGAGTCAGGGTATTGAGGCTAAAGGGGAAATTCGGACTCAGTACGCTCATGCTATTGACCTTGTGCCAACAGTGCTGGAATTACTGGAAATTGAACCACCCACAACGATTAAGGGTGTGACTCAATCTCCCATTGAAGGTGTCAGTTTTGCCCATACTTTTAATCATAGTAACGCCCCTACTAAGCATATTACCCAGTATTTCGAGATGATGGGACATCGTTCTCTTTACTATGATGGTTGGCGGGCGGTTTGTCCTTGGCCGGGTCCTTCATTTACAGAAGCGGGGCGGTTTTTTGGTGAGGCGATTTCGGCGGAAACTCTAACGGATTTGGATACTCATCATTGGGAACTGTATCACGTCGCTTCAGATTTTGCGGAAAATCACAATATTGCGGCTGCTAATCGCCCTAAGTTGATTGAGATGATTGCTACTTGGTATGTAGAGGCTGGTAAGTATAATGTATTGCCTGTGGATGGACGTGGCACGCAACGACTGGCGGAAGAACGCCCGCAAATTACGGTCAATCGTAGCCGCTATGTTTATTATCCTGATACTCAAGCGATTCCCGCCGGTAGTGCGGTAAGGGTGTTAAATCGTCCCCACAGTATTACGGCTGATGTGGAGATTCCCCCAGGTGGCGCAGAAGGAATATTACTGGCTCATGGGGGAAATGATAGTGGCTATTCTTTCTATGTCCAAAATGGCAAACTGCACTGGGTTCATAATTATGTAGGGCGATCGCTCTATCATGTAGAATCTGGGTCATCTGTGCCAGCAGGTCGTCATCGGTTGCGCTTTGAGTTTAAAGTCACGGGTCAACCAGATTTAGCCAAGGGAAAAGGAACGCCAGGACGCGGACAATTGTATATTGATGAGAGATTGGTGGGGCAGATTGATGTACCTGTAACTACTCCTTTAGCACTAGGTCTAACCAGTGGTATCACCTGTGGAATTGCCCCTGGTGCGCCTGTTACGCCGGATTATGAACCGCCTTTTAAGTTTACGGGTAAGATTTATAGTGTGATGGTGGATGTCAGTGGCGATTTGATTCAAGATCGGGAAGCTGAAATGCGGACTATTATGGCACGACAGTAAGGATAAATACTTTTTAGGGTGAGTGATCTCACTTATCATTAAATGTAGGGGCGCAGGGTCTGCGCCCTAGATTGTATTGCATCCTAGCGATAACCGCTAAGTAATTTGGACAAAAATATTTACAGTCATTGCGAGGGAAGGGAAGCAATCACAACCCTGGCGATTGCTTCATTTCACTTCGTTCCCTATGGCTAACGCCACGCTGCGCTAATGCAATAGCATTATGTAACTAATTCTGTCTCACTACTTATAAGTAGGTGAACACAATAAAACCAAACTGTGTAAAGAAACGTAAAATCGCTGAAAACTTCTTTACTCTTGCCTCGCTATAACGACAATTTTCAACGCCAACCTACTTAATTGTCGCAACCTGCCCAATTAAGCTGCTATATCCTGTGAATACAAATACTGCTGAAATCCTATAAATACTTCACTGATATTAGCAACGCTACCTAATTCTTTAATCCCACATTCCGCACCCCAACTGTCACAGGAGTGGAATTACATAGGCAAGAAATAAAATTGAGAATAAAAAATAACATATTATCGAGAAAATACATTGGCAAAAAAGAAAAACACCAAAAATAGCATCAAAACCCATTGTCAATAAGGAGCAACAAGAATGAACACCACCCAGAGGGAGAAAAAGATAAATAAATGAAGATATTCAAGATACAGATTATAAGTTAGACTAATAAATTGAAGTAAAAAACGAAATTATAGACATAGTAAAATAGAGCAATAAATCAAACAGATTAGCTCCTAAATCTGATATTAATTAAATTAATGGAGAGAAGAATTAAGTGGCTAATTGATAGTAATGAAAACAATCATCTGGTAAAAGATTCAGAATAAAATCCCTATCTTGAGTCCAATTAGAGACGTGTTGTTCGTTGTTATATTCAACTAAATGAATACACTGAAAGCATTGAAAAATCCAGCGTAAAGTAGGACGGTCAGTTGCTTTACCTAATTGATTTTTAATTGTTGATTTAGAATCTTTCAGAGCATTTCTAATTTGACGTTGAGCCAAAGTATAAACCAGTAGACATAAACCCATAATCATTCCCAGAGACTCTATTCTCTCAGGACTTTTGAGAAAAATACTGTCTGCAAAAAATAATGGGTCTTTAAGAAAACCGAACCCCCGCTCACAAGACTGTTGAGCTTTATATTCACTCAGCATGGAATCATTGCTAAGTTCATTTGAATCTAAAACATTCGTAGCAATAATAAAACGTCCTGCACTCAGCAATTCTGTATTAATTTTACTTTCATTTTCGGAAACTGTAGCTGATATTTGGTAAGATATTTCTTCTGAAGAATCTTTTGTCTTAAATTTGATTTGAGTAACCAAAATTTCGTTAATTTGATGATATTTGAATTGTTTTGATAATTTTGATAATGCCTTGATAGCATCAGCCTCACAAGCAAATCTCTCTTGTGATAACTTTTTCAAATCTTTCACAGCTTTTGATTCTGCTTTGGTAATTTTTTGTCTGAGCTTACGCAGGTCTGATTCTCTTCTTTCTTGACTTTGCACTACTAACCATCTTTGTTCTATCCCTGCATAATTTTCGGTTTTTGATGCTAATTTATATCCTGGTATTGTACTATCAATAAATTCTGATTCTGGTAATGTTGATATTAATGATTTTGCTGCTTTTATGCTTAATGGTACTCGACATAACCAACGTAATTCTGACATCATTTTCAGGTTTGATTCTGTATATAAAGCAGCGTCAGCAACGATGAGACTATTAACTTCTAATTGTTTTTGATATTCTACTGCTATTTGACCAAAGCATGATGAATCTGTTTGGTTTCCTGATGCTAGTTTTAAAAATATTGGTATGTCTCCATCTCCTGAACATATCATTTCTATGATGAATTGTTTTAAATCTGGTCTATGGTCACGGGAATAACCGTAGGTGATGGTTATCTCTTTTGGTGATTTTACTGCTAATTCTTCTAATTCTTGGTTATTTCCTACTTTTTGATTCTCAAATATTACTTCTGGTAAACTTGTATTATATTGCCCATGCACGTGTATTGATGATGAGTCTAAATGTGACGTTGACAGTGATACTCCAAATTTTTGTGCTGCTTTTAAGGCTATGATAAAAAATAGTGTATCCAATCCTTTGATAAATAGTTTATCCATAACTCTCCCCAATTTATCGTCGTTAAGATATTCTGGTTTTACTCTTCTATTAGATGCTCACAGGCGATTGTTTCAAAATATTGGGGAAACATATATAAGGGTTTCGATACAAATCCTAACCCGTTTATTATCATGGCTTTTACTACTTGACCTGCACTTACTTTCTCGTCTTTTTCAACTCCTATTAATTCATTTATTATTTCTACTATTCCGATTGAATCTATCATCCCTGCTACTATCCCTAGATGATCTATGTTTTGAATTTCTATTTCTTGGGGTTTTAATTTCACAACAGATTCCTCTACTTGTTCTATTGTGATTCTCTCATTTCTTGCTTTTGTGAACAATTAATTTTTTAATCATATCGAATTTTCTCTTTCTTTCAGTCCCGTTACGAAGTTCCACTTTCTCACTCCATGCCCAGCTTAATGCTACTTACTGTCATTAAGCCTCTTACCCTTGGAATGATTTTTAGTTATTATGTACTACTCGCTAGGCTTTTTTGATATGTGACAGTTCAGGGTGCGGAATGTGGGTTAAAAGCCAAGGAATCTTACCACCTTCATAATATTCTTTTTTTGATTTGAGAGGTGTTCCACCTGCACCAGTTTTACAAACTTCACCAATGGTTTTCACTTCCCATCCTACTGGCAACTGTCCACTATCAACTATCAACTGCATACATTCCCCTGTTAAATGTTAAATTTCCGCCGCATCATTAGGAAGAAGATCAAAAGATTCTTCGGGAATAGTGGCAATAATATCATCAGCAATTTCCCACAGGGGTTTATCTGATTGTTTCGCCTCGTTTGGAGATGGAAAATGAGATCCGTTCTTTTTTGAGAGAATAAATTCTAAACAGGATTGAAGCAAGGTTTCTGGTGCATATTCAATTTCCTGGAGTAGTCGTTCTTTGAGAGTCATAATATTAGTTATATAGAAAACTTTGACAAAGATTACAGGATTTAATCTAATTCTATCTCCTGCCTATCCCACAGTCAATTTTTTTGCCTACCTAATTTCTCCAATCAATAATTGGAGATTTGGATGATCCACATATTCACAGTAAAACTGGCGCATTAACCAGAGATTATTTGCCGAAAACCCATTTCGTCCTGGAAACTCACTTTGTAAATCTCGCGCTAGAGTTTCCACCACAGACTTACCCCAGCCCAGGGTTTCCTGCTTGTGATGAATTAACTCGCCAATTTCCCAATATAGCCGCACTAATTCCCGATTTACACTGCGTAAAGCTGCCAATTGGCGATCGCAGATTCGCTGTTTAATCTCATAGCAGAAATTAGCATAATCCTGAGAACTTATTTCACTCACAACATCCCCCCAATAAGCTCTAAAATCTCCGCACTTTCCAGATCCAAAGCCGTAATTTCACCTAAAATATCCTGCGGTTCTCTTAACCTCACTTCCTCCCCCTTATTGGGATTCTTCACCGATAAATCAAACGACTCCTGATCAATATCCGCAACATCCACCAACCAAGACTTTTCCGACTCCGCAAAAGTAGCTTGTAACTCCACAAACTCCTGTAAATCATCATCATTCAGGGAATTAGTTTTCCCCATATTCCGCCCCGGATCTAATTGATAATACCAAATTTTCCGAGTCGCCATTTGTTCATTTACAGACTTCCCCTGATTAAAAATCGGTGTTGTCTGAATAGCGTCTACAGGTTCTCCCTTTTCAAAAAATAAAACAACAGTTTTCACCCCCGCCCCGATAAAAGTACCACCGGGACAATCTAAAATAGAATGTAAATTACAACTACTCAAAAGCTCTTGACGCAAAGCCTGCGAAGCATTATCAGAATTAGAAAGAAAAGTATTTTTAATAACTACCGCCGCCCTACCGCCAACCTTGAGAATTTTGATAAAATGCTGCAAAAACAGAAAAGCCGTTTCCCCCGTTTTAATCGAAAAATTCTGCTGTACTTCCTTGCGTTCCTTCCCTCCAAATGGCGGATTTGCTAAAATCACATCAAAACGATCTTTATCCTGAATACTACTCAGATTTTCCGTCAAAGTATTAGTATGAATAATATTCGGCGCATCAATGCCATGTAAAATCATATTCATGATGGCAATGACATAAGCTAAACTCTTCTTTTCCTTACCCGTAAAAGTATTTTTCTGGAGAATTTCCAGTTGTTTAGTAGTTAATTTTCCTTGACGTAAATAGTCGTAACTTTCACACAAAAAACCCGCCGAACCACAAGCACCATCATAAATTTTTTCCCCAATTTTCGGCTTTATCACCTGAATTATTGCCCGAATTAAAGGACGTGGTGTATAATATTCCCCACCATTACGCCCCGCATTTCCCATATTCTTGATTTTTGCTTCATAGAGATGGGATAACTCGTGTTTTTCCTGCTGGGATCTAAATCTTAACTCGTCAATATATTCCAGCGCATCTCGCAAACTATAACCACTTTGAAACCTATTTTTAATCTCGCTAAAAATCTCGCCAATCTTATATTCTATCGTATCTGGACTAGTCGCCCGTTCCTTAAAACCCTGTAAATATGGAAATAACTTGCGGTTGACATAATCAATCAAATCATCACCAGTCAGCGCATGATTTTGATCTAATTTACCATCTTGATCTTTTGGTGCAGCCCAAACAGACCAACGATGGGTTTCATCAATGATAAACTGATATGATTCCCCCGTTAACTCCGCTTTTTCTGCCTTTTCCTGCTCCAAATCATCCAAATACTTCAAAAACAGCAGCCAAGAAGTTTGCTCAGTGTAATCTAATTCTGTAGTACAACCTGCCTCTTTCCAGAGAACATCATCAATATTCTTAAAAGTTTGCTCAAACATTTAGCTTTATTCTAGAATTTTTATTATTAATAGCTGGACTTAAATTTTACACCTACAAGGTTAAATAAATTATTGTCAGTAGTGAGACAGAATTAATTACACAATGTCATTGCGTAAGCTTTGCGTGGCGTTAGCCATATGGAACGAAGTGAAATCCAGCAATCGCCAGGGTTGTGATTGCTTCCCTTCCCTCGCAATGACTGTAAATATTTTTGTCCAATTACTTAGAGGATGTTTTAAAAGTGGTATTCCCTAATTTTCATCACATTGCTACCACCCTTTACAAGGGGAAAGGGGGGAAACAATAAAAATCCAGTTCCCTCCCCTTTACAACTACGGTGTACACACAAGTCTTGAAATCATACCTAACGCTTGGTTTTGCCACTCCAAATCCCAATTTTATAGAGAGATGGAGGTTTGAGTTTCGCAAAATATCAGGCATTTTAGGGGCTAAAAATCGGGATGACTGGATTCGAACCAGCGGCCCCTTCGTCCCGAACGAAGTGCGCTACCAAGCTGCGCCACATCCCGGCACAAAAGCGGAAAATACGGTCTTGGGGAGATCCCAAGTAGAGCAATTTTCCAAAAAAATGGCAATATAAATCTATAATACCACAATTAGTAACAAAATAACAAATTTTTTCTCTTCTACAAAGGTCTTTGCTTGCTACCATAAGATTTGTATAACTAAAATGGTAAAAGTAGACTGTGACTGTAAAACCAGACTGGTTGAGAGTGAAAGCACCTCAATGGGAGCGTGTTGGTAACGTTAAAGAGATTTTACGGGATTTAGCCCTGAATACTGTTTGCGAAGAAGCTTCCTGTCCCAATATTGGGGAATGCTTTAACGCGGGTACTGCCACATTTTTGATTATGGGTCCAGCTTGCACCAGGGCTTGTCCTTATTGTGACATTGACTTTGAAAAGAAACCCCAAGCATTAGATCCCACCGAACCCACAAGACTAGCGAAAGCAGTGGAACGGATGCAGCTTAATCACGTCGTGATTACTTCCGTCAACCGAGATGATTTACCAGATGGTGGTGCATCTCAGTTTGTCCACTGTATTAATGCTATTCATGAAATTTCGCCTCATACTACTATTGAAGTATTAATTCCCGATTTATGCGGTAATTGGCAAGCTTTAGAAATAATTCTGCAAGGGAAACCAGAAGTAATTAACCACAATACAGAAACCATTTCTCGCTTGTATCGCCGTGTGCGTCCACAGGGAGATTATGAGCGGACAATGGAATTATTACAACGTTCTCGCCAAATTTCTCCCAGCACTTACACTAAATCTGGTATCATGGTCGGATTGGGTGAAACAGATGCGGAAATTCGCCAAGTTATGGAAGACCTACGAAAAGTGGATTGTGATATTTTGACAATTGGGCAATATCTCCAACCTAGTCAAAAACACTTACAAGTATCTAACTTCGTAACACCAGAACAATTTGCAGCATGGCAAACTTTTGGCGAAGAACTAGGATTTTTACAAGTTGTTTCTTCACCATTGACAAGAAGCTCCTATCATGCAGAGCAAGTCAGAGAATTAATGAAACGTTACCCCAGATAGTCAGTTGTCAGTTGTTATTTTACCCTAATGACCAATTCCAAAATCCAAAATTTAAAATCTGTCGTTATTCTTGGTGGGGGTGCTTGGGGTAAAGCCCTGGCTAAATTAGCAGCAATTAATGGTAATCAGGTGCATTTATGGTCACGTTCTGACTGCCAACCTCTAGAAAAAGTATTAGAGGATAAAAATGCTCAAGTAATCTTGTCGGCTATTTCCATGAAAGGGGTGAGAGATGTGGCTTCTAGGGTGCAGGGTTTGCCCCTATCACCACAGACAATCTTTGTCACCGCAACAAAGGGACTAGAACCACACACTACATACACACCTTCGCAAATTTGGCAAGCAGCTTTTCCTGATCATCCGGTGGTGGTTTTATCAGGTCCGAATTTGTCCCAGGAAATTGCCCAGGAATTACCAGCAGCAACGGTAGTAGCCAGTAAAAATACCAATGCCGCCCAAACAGTCCAAATAGTATTTTCTTCCAGTCGCTTTCGTGTTTATACTAATCCTGACCCTGTGGGCGTAGAATTAGGGGGAACACTGAAAAATGTGATAGCGATCGCCGCAGGTGTATGTGATGGGTTACACTTAGGAACGAATGCCAAAGCTGCCTTAGTCACTCGTGGCTTAACCGAAATGGTACGAATAGGTCAGAGTTTAGGCGCAAAAACGGAAACATTTTATGGCTTATCCGGTCTAGGGGACTTATTAGCAACCTGCAACAGCCCGTTAAGTCGCAATTATCAAGTTGGTTATCAATTAGCAAATGGAAAAACGTTGCAAGGGGTTATGGCAAATCTTCCAGGCACAGCCGAAGGTGTGAACACTTGTCGGGTATTAATGGAAATCGCCCAACAACAAGGCATTGCTATTCCCATTACCGAGCAAGTTTACCAACTGCTGGAAGGAGAAGTTACACCAAGACTTGCATTAGATAAACTGATGTTACGAGACATCAAGCCCGAATTTGATAATTTTCCTACAGAACAAATATGGTAAATAGGGGGAGAAATGCTGATAGTGTAAGGTGTGCAATTGAAATTAAACGATTACCGCAAAATCCCTGGAAGAAATTTATCAAATTGTCAGGAAATTACTTTTTGAGTGATGTAAATATGACTATGTAGTTTATAAACATCATTACAACTAAATGTATGTTAATGAACAGTTAAAAAAATAACCGTCAATATCTTTAAACATGGTAATATTGACTAGGTAACTCCTAATGGAAACTCTGACTGAAGATTTGCAGAGCTATTTATTCAATTACATAACTACTACTAACGAACAACTGATTAAGAATGTATTTTTCTAACCTAGTACACTGTGGTGAAAATAACTATCCAGTTAAAACAGTCCAAAAGCTGATAAATTAAGTTTTCTTCTCTTCGACATCTTTGGACTAGTACAAAGTTTTGCAAAGAATTGTACACTGAAGCCCAAACTATGTTATTTCATGACGAAATTACGGAATAGCAACAGTTGATTAGCTGACCGTAATTTTAGCTGACCGTAATCTATTGTTAACTGGAGCCATTTGAGACATCATGCCAGCAACATCTTTTTATAAAAATGCCGCCCAGGAAGGGCAAAATCCTAGTTCACCCTTGGATATTGAAATCAATAATGATGATTTGCCAGATTTAGATATGGCTGCTGTTGAGTCAGACTTAGCCTTAGCCGCGCAAACTAGCCGACGTAGCACAGACTTGGTACGACTCTATCTGCAAGAAATTGGTCGAGTCCGCTTATTAGGACGAGATGAGGAAGTTGCTGAAGCCCAAAAAGTACAGCGATATTTACGGATGCGGTTATTGCTTGGTGCTGCTGCCACTGAGGGAGACGCTGTAATTGTCCCTTATGCCCGGTTAATGGAGGTACAGGAGCGGTTGACATCAGAACTAGGACACCGCCCTTCTTTGGAACGCTGGGCGACTACTGCGGGGATAAATTTACCTGATCTTAAGCCGACTTTAGCCAATGGGAAAAGACGCTGGGCGGAAATTGCTAATTTAACAGTTGAAGAACTAGAGCAAGTTCAAACTCAAGGACTACAAGCCAAATCGCACATGATTAAGGCGAATTTGCGTTTGGTGGTATCTGTTGCCAAAAAGTACCAAAATCGGGGTTTGGAATTGTTAGATTTGGTGCAAGAAGGGACTTTAGGTTTAGAACGAGCAGTTGAGAAGTTTGATCCTACAAAGGGTTATCGTTTTAGTACCTATGCTTACTGGTGGATTCGTCAGGGTATTACCAGGGCGATCGCTACTTCTAGCCGCACTATTCGCCTACCTGTCCATATTACCGAAAAGCTCAACAAAATTAAAAAGGCGCAACGGAAAATTGCCCAAGAAAAAGGTCGCACTCCAACTTTAGAAGACCTAGCCATTGAGTTGGATATGACAGCTATCCAAGTCCGGGAAGTGCTATTGAGAGTTCCCCGGTCTGTGTCTTTGGAAACGAAGGTAGGGAAGGATAAAGATACTGAATTAGGCGAATTACTGGAGACTGATACGATTACCCCAGAGGAGATGTTAATGCGAGAATCTTTACATAAGGATTTGCATAATCTTCTTGATGATTTAACCAGTCGAGAACGAGATGTTATTTCGATGCGCTTTGGCTTGTCCGATGGTCATGCCTACTCTTTAGCAGAAATCGGTCGCGCCCTTGATTTATCACGGGAAAGGGTCAGACAAATTGAATCCAAGGCTTTACAAAAACTTCGCCAACCTAAACGTCGTAACCTAGTCCGCGACTATCTAGAGTCGTTAAGTTAGAAGGTAATAGGTAATAGGTAATAGGTAATAGGTGATAGGTGACAGGTAATAGGTGACAGGTAATAGGTGATAGGTAAGAGTCAACGGACAACTGACAACGGACAACTGACAACGGACAACTGACAACTGACCACTGACAACTGACCACTAGCAAATATTCTCAATAAGCGGTGATTGTTGCAAATCGAGCCAAATATTTGTTATATTCTCAATTAATGAGCTTTGTTGAGAAAATTTAGTATGACTGTCTACACAACTGGTTCACTTAAAGCAGAGTTAAACGACCGTGGCTGGCGTTTAACTCCACAGCGCGAAACAATTCTACATATTTTTCAGGAACTCCCGCAAGGTGAACATTTAAGTGCAGAAGACCTGTATCATCGTTTAGAAACTGATGGTGAAGGGATTAGTTTATCAACTATTTATCGCACTTTAAAGTTAATGGCGAGAATGGGGATTTTGCGGGAGTTGGAATTGGGTGAAGGGCATAAACATTATGAAATTAATCAGCCTTATCCCCATCACCATCATCACCTCATTTGTGTTCGCTGTAATTCGACTATTGAGTTTAAGAATGACTCAGTTTTAAAGATTGGCGGAAAAACAGCCCAAAAAGAGGGGTTTCATTTATTAGATTGTCAAATGACAATTCATGCCGTTTGTCCTAAGTGTCAAAGAGCGTTGATGCCAATTTAATAACTAAGGCAAGAGGCAAAAGGCAAGAGTAATTACCAATTACTAGTACAGCACGGCGTAAATAAACCAACCATTTCCAAAAGCCAAAAAGCCTATGCAGTCTTAATTTTGACTTTTGACTTTTGACTTCCATTCTGCGGTACTAGCCCAAAATTTGGAGGATGAATCAATTCGTGGGGAATCTGATGATTTGGAGAAAGCGGGAATTAAAAACTTCCGCTTTTAATATCTTTGAGACTGATACCATAAAATTCTTGAGCGCGACTAATTGCTTTTTTGGTATCAGATGCCATCATGCCGTTGATTTGACCTTTATAGAAACCTTTTTCCTGTAGTCGTCTTTGGATTTCTAGAGTGGTGAAATCACTTTTGGCAGAGTTTTTAACTAAACTGTGTAACTTAGAACGGGTAGTTTGTCCAGCCAGTCCATTGATTTCTAGTTTGTGTTGTTTTTGAAAGCGTTTTACGGCATCAACTGTGTTAGAACCATAGTAACCATTGGGCTGATTTTGGAGAAATCCGGCGGTGATTAATTGTGCTTGGAGAATTCTGACGGCTTCACCGCGATCGCCTAAACTAAGTATATCTGGGTGATCTAATTTTTGAGAAGTAGTTGTTTGATTTTCATCGGTAACATCTGGTAATTTGGCTAGTGTGGATTTACCGACAACACCATCAACTGTGAGTTGATAAGCTTTTTGGAATCTTTTTACTGCTTCGTGAGTAATTGGACCAAAAATGCCTGTGGAATTACCATAATAAAAACCAGCGATTTTCAAGCGTTCTTGTAAAACTTTGACATCCGTACCTTCATCACCTTTGCTGAGGAGATTGGGGTCTTTGCGCTTGTTATTCACGGAAATAATATTATTTGGGGTAGTGGGGGTTATTGGGGCTGTACTGATAACTTGATTATTGGCGGTTTTAATTTGAGATATTTCATTTTGTCGGAGACTGTTTACGGTAGCAGCGTTATCATTTTTTTCTAAGGCGAAAACACTACTAACACTATTCAAAATAGATATAGTTAGAGCCAGGGGAATCATGTATTTCCACGCACTACTAGAAAAGAGTTGCCAATTTGGTGCGGCTGTTGTTTTGAATAAAGAACTGAGGGATATTAACTCAGTGGTTTCTTCGTCTTGATTGGCAAAAGCTAAATGTAAATACGCAAGATTTTCCATATCCAGTTCCTAAATGAAATTATTTTTCTTCGATAGTTGCTTCTGCTTGATGCACCAAATTGCGGAGGTTTTCGAGGGTTTGTATATTCACATCCTGCCATAAACCGCGTTGGTTGGCTTCTAGTAATCTTTCTGCAATATCGCGTAATGCCCAGGGATTCTTGTCATGAATAAATTCACAAACGGTAGCATTTTCTAAATAAGCTTCTACAACACCTTGATACATATAATCTTCGACACATTGGGCGGTAGCATCGTAAGCGAAGAGAAAATCTACGGTTGCAGCCATTTCAAATGCACCTTTATATCCATGACGCATGACTCCAGCTATCCATTTAGGATTAACGACGCGGGAACGATAAACCCTGGCAATTTCGGCACTAAGTTGGCGGATTTTGGGTTGAGATGTGTTGGAATTGTCGCCAAAGTAGGTTTGGGGATTTTTACCTTGGAGAGAACGCACGGCTGCGGTTAAACCACCCTGAAATTGATAATAATCGTCGGAATCGAGTAAATCGTGTTCTCGGTTGTCTTGATTGTGGAGGACAATTTGCATTTGCTTTAAGCGTTGTTCAAAGGCTTCTGCATTTTTGTTCCCTGTTCCCTCACTAGAAGAATAGGCGTAAGCACTCCAATTTGTGTAAGCTTGGGCTAAATCCTGATCATTTTCCCAGTTTTGGGAGGCTATTAGTCCCTGGAGTCCTGCACCATAAGCCCCTGGTTGAGAACCAAAAACACGATATTGCGATCGCTCTTGGGCTACTTCTAAAGATAAACCTTCTTGAGTCCATTGTGCTGTTTCTTGACGAACTGTATCTGCTAAGGGATTTTGGTCTGGTGGTTCATCTAAAGCTGAAACGGCTTTCACTGCTTGATCAAATAAAGTGATTAAATTGGGGAAAGCATCCCGGAAAAACCCGGAAATTCTTAGGGTGACATCCACACGGGGACGACCGATAATCGCCAAGGGTAAAATTTCAAAATCTACTACTCGTCTTGCTGCACCATCCCACACGGGTTGCACACCAAGTAAAGCTAAGGCTTCGGCTATATCATCACCACCAGTCCGCATGGTGGCTGTTCCCCACACTGATAAACCCAGGGTTTGGGGGTATTCTCCATGTTCTTGGGTGTAGGTTTCAATCAGGGTTTCAGCGGCTTTTCTGCCAATGTCCCAGGCGGTTTCTGTGGGTATGGCGCGAATGTCAACGGCGTAAAAGTTTTTACCTGTGGGTAGAACTTCGGGTCGTCCGCGGGTGGGTGCGCCAGAAGCCCCGCTGGGAACATATTTTCCGTCAAGTCCCCGTAGGAGGTTTGTGGTTTCTTGGTTGGTTTTTTGTAGGGCTGGGAGGAGTTTGTCGCTGATCCAATCCGTAGGGGCGCAGGGTCTGCGCCCAGAGATAACTTCTTCTACTAAATGGGCGGCTTCTATTTCTAGGAGTTCGACGACATCGCCGATGATGTGGCAGGATTTAAGTCTCTCGCAGAGGCGCAGAGGCGCAGAGAGGGGGGTTGAGAAGTTGTCGGTGAGGGGGTCTATGTCTATTTGCCACTGTTTGGCTATGGCGCGGGTAATGCCGATAGAATGGCGGTTGGGGATGCGGGCGATCGCTACTATTAGGTCTCGTAGTTGGGTTCCTTGGGGACATTGACCGAATATGTGTAAGCCGTCGCGGATTTGGGCTTCTTTGAGTTCGCACAAGTAACCGTCTAGGGAGTTTAAAATCAGGGTTTCAAAGTTGGCGATGTCTTCGGGGTTGGTGATTCCTAAGTCTTTGTACAGGTTTTCTTGGATGACGAGTTTTTGAATGCGATCGCGTATTGTTGGTAATCTGGAAGGATCTAAACTTTCGGCTTCGTAATATTCATCAATTAGGTTTTCTACTTGTTGCAATGGTCCATATAATTCTGCCCTTGTCATTGGTGGTGTGAGGTGATCAATGATTACGGCTTGGGCGCGTCTTTTTGCCTGTGAACCTTCTCCGGGATCATTAACAATAAATGGATATAAATGGGGCATTGGTCCCAGGGCAATTTCTGGATAACAAGTATTAGATAAGGCGACACTTTTTCCTGGTAGCCATTCTAAGTTGCCATGTTTTCCTACATGAACTATGGCATCTGCTTGAAAAGATTCTCGTACCCAATCATAAAAGGCTAAATAATTATGGGTTGGTTCTAAATCGGGGGCGTGATAATTTAAACTAGGATCAAGATCGTAACCTCGTGATGGTTGAATACCAACAAAAACATTACCAAATTGAATTCCAGAAACCGCCCAATTTGGGATTGCGTCTAAAATAGGTTGTCCCCAACGGGCAATAATTTGTTTTTGGATATTTATTGGTAGGGTGGAAAAATAGTTTTGATATTCTGCTGCTGACAAACTTTGATTTATTGGTTTCCAATCTTTTCCTTCGGGATCATTGGTAACGCTAGATGTGAGAATTTGAATTAATTCGTCTCCAGTTTCGGGAATAGTTCCTAATTCATAACCAGCTAACTTTAAGGCTTTGAGAATTTCTACACAACTAGCAGGAGTGTCCAGTCCTACGCCGTTGGCAAGCCTGCCGTTGGTGTTGGGGTAATTTGCTAAAATTAGGGCTATACGGCGTTCTTGGGGCGGCTTTACCCGCAATCTTACCCAGTTTGCAGCCAGTTGGGCGACGAATTGAATGCGATCGCTCACGGGTTCATAAACTACGACATCGGTTTCTAGTTTATTATTCCGAGTTTGTAAGGTTTTGAAAGACACAGCCCGACTAATAATTCGCCCATCTACTTCTGGTAATGCCACATTTATGGCAATATCACGGGGTGTTAAACCTTGTGATTCTGATTCCCATTGTTCAACGGAACTAGCACAAAGAATTACTTGCAAAACCGGGACATCTAATTTTTCCCAAAGTTCGGTTTGTGGTGTTTCTGTTTCTAAACTTGCTAGGGAAAAACTGGTGGTATTCATCAACAAGCTAACAGAATGATCATCTTTTGCTGCTAATAATTCACATAATTGACTACTAACACCAGGTTCGCGCAATGAAGAAACAAAAACTGGTACAGGCTGTAAATTTTTCTCTATCAAAGCATTACATAAAGCATCAATAACTTTAGTGTTTCCTGCTAAATAATGGGCGCGATAAAACAAAATCCCCACTTTAGGCTGACTCCTGACTGGGCGCATTCCCTGCGCCCCTACATCCTGACTTCTTTCGTACAATCCTACGCGGGGAACAGGTTGTGGTTGTGGGGGATTAAACGCCGTTGATAAGGATGTATCAGCAATAAATTGCAAGGCATTGAGGAAATTTTCTGTACCACCTTCTTGAAAGTATTGCCAAATCTTCTGGACGATTTCTTGAGAAACCGTAGATTTGGAAATTAAATCAAAATCAAGTCCGTCATCTCCTGGCATGACAATTAGAGTTGTGCCATTACGTTGTACAATTTCTTGTACGACTTCTAAACCATAAGCCCAGTATGAACTTCCTCCTATGAGACGAAGCACAATAACTTGGGCGGATTCTAAAACTTGTTCACTATAAGCATCTATACTTATTTGTTGCTGTAGTTGTAATAAGTTGGCTACCCTGATTTCGGGGAATTGACTAGGTAATTTAGGAACTACAGCCGCTAGAGTTTGAATATCAGTATCGGCTGCTGTAATCAATACGAAAGGGGCAGGAGTTTGTTCGAGGAAAAATAAACCTTCAGACTGATTTAATCCGCCTGGTGTGGCGCTGATTCTGTGCATAATTGGTAATTTAATGATGGAAATTTTTAGAGGATGTTTTAAAAGTTTTGGCTGACTAGAAGTCTCCTTGGTATCAACATATTTTCAGAGAAGGTGAGAATCGCGGATTCTAAGGATTAAAGAATTACACAGATTTTGGTTATCTTAGCAAATGAAAAAAATCTGTGTAATCAGCGTAATCCATATAATCCGCGATTCTCGCTTTTTTATTTGTTACTTAAGGGACTTCCAATTAAAAAAATACCCAAAAATTTTTGTGGTGCGGGCATCTTGCCCGCTAACCATCAAGGACGGGCAGGATGGCCATCCCACAAAATTGGGTAATTTATTTTTTGGTGTTCCCTAATACTAATCTCTTAAATGTCAAACTCTTACAAGAGCATCCGGTAAGCGTAAAGCTCAGTGTCTTTAGACCTGAGATACAAGCGACTCGTGTCGTTTCCCTCTCAGGGAGCCAAGCCACTGAGTTTCCCACTTACCGGGTATTCTTATGAATAATAAACTCAAACTTATTAAACGACTTGGATATGGCTTTCGCAACTTTAGCAATTTCAGATTACGCAGTTTATTAAACTGGCACTTTAGTATTAATTCTCCATAAAAGTAGCGCAAGAGCCGAAAAAAATGGTGATCCGCATATTAATAGACTACAAATAAAGATGATTATTAAAATACCTCAGTCACATTAATATGCACATCAGGAAAAGCTAAAATTGATAAAATTTGATTTTTGACTAACTTCTGTACATCTTGATAAACTCCCTGGAGAGGATTTCGATATACTTCTACAACCTCTTGATTAACATCTAATAACCAAACTTCAGGAATATTTGCTTCTGCATATAAAGGAATTTTCACTTCCCGATCATATTTTACCGTTGTATCGGCAACTTCTATTAACAAAAATATATCTTCTGGTTGGGGGTGTGAATTTCTATAAAAGTCTGGACGTGGTTTTAATAATGCTATATCTGGTTGGGGTTCAGAGGTTTCATCCAATTCTACAGGATTTTGAGGTGCAAGCACTATTTGCTTTCCGAGAAGCTGAATCAGCAAATTAACTAATCTATTGACACAACCAGCGTGTCTTCTGCCAATAGGTGACATATCAATCATTTCCCCCCGAATTAATTCTAATCTATCATTTTCTGACAAAATACCAGATTCAGCCATTTGGTGAAATTGCTTAACTGTAAATTGGTGTCTGACTAATTGTAAAACCATTGTCACCTCTATTTGGATTTTAATCGAGATGGATAAAACTAGGGAATATATTAAATATTTTACATTTTTAAAGTTACAATTGCTTTTTAATCTAAAAACTAAGTATTAATCATAATTGTTGAATTAGTCATGGGTTTTTGACCACTCTGTTTCTCGCAGATTTCGTACCCAATTAGCATTAGCTAAGTCTTGACGATCCTGCCACATTCCGATAAACCCATCGTTGTTTAAATCAACATCCGGTGACACAGAGAGAGATTCAGTGTATATGTACTTTTGTTTCAAATAGGCGATCAGGCTGACTACTTGATTTTGAGCTTCCGTAGGCAGAGATAAAAATTCACCTAAAAACTCTTGATTTTTCATTATTTTGATAGTAAATATAAATTTATTATACATAAGTGTTATGACAATACCATCAAATTTAGTAATTCAGGATGCTAAGATCACAAAATACTTACTAGTGTATCAGCCTAAAAGTGATAAATCAGGATATTTGGCTTTAGCCGGATATAACCTATATAACTGGGAAATTCTCAAGAGTGATATAATAAAAGCTGTGGAAGGTTCTGAAATTGCAGATGTTACCCCAACTGGTTATGGAACTCAGTTTACTGTTAAAAATCAGTGGCATGGTCCTAATGGCCGCTTACTTAGGGTTATCACTATCTGGCAACAGGGTCAGTAACCCAGCCCTAAAGGGACTGAGCTTGCAAGAGAAATCAAACAAGCTGTACTGACCAGACCACCCTAAGCATAGTCTAAGGGTAGCCGTTATTTGAGTCACGACACCCCGGAATGCGTAGCTAGTTCCCTGCTCTGTCGCTTGTGATTAAACAGTTCTAAGGTCACTGGAACAGTGTTGCAAGCTTAACAAGCTCTTATAACAGGTCGAAGCTAACATTACCCCAGAAATGGGAGTTGGTTTTTCAGGTTTCCAATCAAAAAACCTGACTAAAATTTAAGATTCAATGCGGTTAAAACCGCCCGTCTCGTTTCCCTGTCAGCACTAAAGTGACTGAGTTTCCCACTTACCGGAAGTTCTTATGAGGGAGCAGAAGTATTAAGATTTATAACTTTAAAACCTGATAGATCACAGGAGAATTAAACGATGACAACAGCCACCTTATTCCAATGGGTAGAACTAAAGCGAGATGTTCCTAACAGCCCTGTAAAAGCTGGCAATAAGGGGGTTGTTTTAGATCATCTCAATCCTACTAAAACTCAGCCAGAACCAGGATATATTTTAGAAGTCTTTGAAGATAGTGAAACTCTAGATGTCGTTTCTGTTCCTATTTCTTGGGTTAATCCTCTTCCTGAAAGTTGGGGAAATGTTGAATATGAAACAAGACAAACAGCTTAAAGTAGAAAAAATCAGGCGTTGCTGATTTGAGGTATGAAAATGATTTTTGATTATATCAAAACCCTTGTAGAGACGTTCCATGGAACGTCTCTACACATAAATTCATACTTGGTTTCAGAAATCCCAAAAATCCTAAGTTTTATAATTTTGCAACTATCAAATTCATTGCCTCAGTACAATGATCCAAGTTATCGGCTTTAATTTGAATTCGGTCTCTACCAGGTAAGGCATAGTTGCCAGCATTCATTTTCGTAAAAGGAAGTCCCTTTGCAAATGCTACAACTCCTGTTGTTTGAAAATCTCGAATATCAACAAAGGCATCCTGCAATAAATCAAATGTAACAACTTCAGGTAAGTATATTTTTCGCCTTAACGGTTCACAAGACGCTACGCAGACCTAAAGATTCAGATATCGCATGATATTTAAATTTATAATTAATTCTTACTCTAAAAACTTATTATTAATCTTACAATTAAGGGCGGGGAAACCCCGCCCCTACAGGCAATTTTGCCGAAATAAATGGCAAGAATTAACTTGACAGCCTAACCAAAAGTATCTTACTTCTGAGCTTCAGCAATGGGAACCCACTCAGTGTGGAAAGATCCTTCTTTGTCAGTTCGTTTGTAGGTGTGAGCGCCGAAGTAGTCCCGTTGTGCTTGAGTTAAGTTTTGTGGCAAGCGATCGCGGCGGTAACTATCGAAGTAATCTAGAGAAGCACTAAAAGCAGGTACAGGAATACCCAACTTAGCCGCAGTCACAATTACTTCTCGCCAAGCAGCTTGTCTATCCAGAATTGTTTGCTTAAATTCAGGTGCTAACAACAAGTTAGGTAAAGCTGGATTTTCGTCAAATGCTTTCTTAATCTTATTCAAGAAGCCAGCCCGAATAATACAACCACCTTTCCAAATCCGCGCCATTTCGCCCAGATTTAATTCCCAATTGTAGGTTTTAGAAGCTGTAGATAAGAGTGCCATACCTTGAGCATAAGAACAGATTTTGGAACAATAAAGAGCATCACGCACCATGTTCACAAAAGCTGCAATATCACCACCATACTTAGCATTTGGTCCAGTGATGACCTTAGAAGCAGCAATCCGTTCATCTCGAATTGAAGAGAGAATTCGAGCATTTACCGCTGCTGTAATTGTCGGAATAGCTACACCCAATTCTAAAGCAGTTTGTACAGTCCAACGACCAGTTCCCTTTTGACCGGCTGCGTCAACAATCAAATCAACGAGAGGAATCTTGGTGTCTGGATCTACGTAGGGGAAAATATTCGCGGTAATCTCAATCAAAAATGAATTGAGTTCGTCAGTTGTATTCCATTGAGCAAAGACTTCATGGAGTTGTGCTGCACTTAAACCAGCCACATTTTTCAGCAAATCGTAGGCTTCTGCAATTAACTGCATATCACCGTACTCAATACCGTTATGAACCATTTTCACATAGTGTCCAGAACCACCAGGACCAATGTAGGTTACACAGGGACCATCATCAACTTGAGCCGCAATTTTGTTGAAAATGGGAGATAGGTACTCATAAGAGCTTCTTGTCCCACCAGGCATGAGAGAAGGACCATTCAACGCGCCTTCTTCACCGCCACTCACACCCATACCGATATAGCGTAAACCGATGGGTTCTAATTCTTGAGTGCGTCTATCGGTGTCTTCAAACCAAGAGTTACCACCGTCAATAATTATATCACCTTCTTGGAGTAAAGGCTTAAGCTGTTGAATTACCGCATCAACAGGCTTACCAGCTTGTACCATCACCAAAATTTTGCGGGGACGTTCCAATGAGGCGACAAATTGTTCGAGGCTAAAAGCGGCTCTAACGTTCCGTCCTGGGGCGCGGTGCGCCATGAAGGCATCGGTTTTTTCACGAGAGCGGTTGTAAACTGCAATTGGGAAGCCATTTCTTTCTACGTTAAGTGCGATGTTTTCGCCCATAACTGCTAATCCAATCACACCAAAGCTTTGTAGTGTCATAGTTCAGTTTAAATCTTTTGTTTGGGTTTGGCTCTTTCTCTTGCAGATCCTTTCTCTTTAAGGGTAGTCCGAGATTTTGGCTTCACTCCTAAAGAAGATATTAAGAGTTTTTCTAAAATTTAAGAAATCATCACTCACATCAATGAATTAATTTTAATTTGTATTGAAGTCCACAATTTAGTCCCAAATTTTGCAAAATTAAAATAGATATAGCAGGAGTTCACGAGTTCAGGAGTTCAGGAGTTCACGAGTTCAGGAGTTCAGAAGGAAGAAGGAAGAAGGAAGAAATTTCTCCCCTACTCCCCCTACTCCCCCTACTCCCCCTACTTCCCCTACTCCCCCTACTCCCCCTACTCCCCCTACTCCCCCACTCCCCCTACTCCCCCACTCCCCCACTCCCCCTACTTCCCCTACCCCCTGCTCCCTGTTCCCTTTCTCGAATTAAATAGTAAGGAGGATTAAAAAATGCTGGCTTATTTTCTAGCGTTGGTAATCGGTTTTGGCAGTCTCGCCATTTATTTATCAGCCTTCTTTTTTCCAGAAATCCATCGCAAGAATGATTTTATCTGGAGTGGTGTTGGGCTATTCTACGCTTTAGTGTTATGGATTTTTGCACCTCGAATTACTGGGGGGCTGTTACTAGGTCATGTATCTAGCGTGGCAATGTTGGTATGGTTTGTGGCACAAACCCTTTCATTACGGCGACAACTTGCCCCCGCAGGACAACAAACTCCTCTCCCCAGTCCTGAGCTAATTAAGGTGAGTTTTCAAGAACAAATGTCAAAGTTTTCTGTAAAAGAAAAATTTGGACAGTTATCAAGCTTTGTTGCTAGTGTGTTTGGTGGTGCTAAGGCGAAAATACAGCAGACTGTGAATAAAAAGCCTGTAATTAAAACTGCTGAAGAGATTTTGCGAACAAATGGAACTGAAGCAACGCCACCATCAGTATTACTAGATGAGTCTGTAACTGCTACCCCAGCAATTACAACTGAAACTTCGTCTGAGGAGACTTTTGCTCAATCTTCTATGTTGGAGGTGGTAGAAGTAGCACCAACTCCACCCACTGTCATAGAGGAAGAACAGGTAATTCCGCCAACAGCACAGGAAACTGTGGTAGAGATCACTCAAACTGAGGTGGTGATTTCCGAGTTGTCTATCACAGGAGAAACTGAAACTGTGGTAGAGATCACTCAAACTGAGGTGGTGATTGCCAGAGAAGAAACTAGCGACATGGCAAGTGCGCCAGAAGTAAGTTCCCCAAATTCAGTGACATCGGAGTTATTGGCGGCAGAAGCAGCCGAAAAGTCTGATATGACTGTTGAGGAAGTTAAACCAGTTGGGGAAGCATTGCCAGAACAAATACCTTTAAATAAACCAGTTGAGGAGTAATTAAGGGGATTTACGCTGCTGATTCTGATAAATCAAGGGAGTCTGGGTAATTTATGATATTGCTGCTGCTGGATTAAATCCCAGTTGGGATAATAAACAGTCAATATCAAAATGCTCGGACATTAATTGACGAATGCACTCTATTTTAATTGGTTCATGGACGCGGACTTGACCAAAGGTGCGATCGATGATCTCTACTGTGGTGAGGGTATCGAGATCCACTGATAAAATCGGGATTTCTAACTCTTCGGCACGGTTGAGGATAAATGGAGGAGGTGGCAGTTGTCCAGTCAGGATGAGGCATTGGGTAGATGTTTCTAGGGCTGCTTGTTGAATTTCAACGCGATCGCCTCCTGTGACTACTGCCATGTTCTGACGTTTGCGGAAGTATTTGACGGCGGAGTTGACGTTCATCGCCCCAATTGCCAGACTTTCGACTAATAAATCTAGGCGATCGCTCCGACAAAGAACTTCTGCGTTTAACTGCTTGACTAATTCCCCGACGCTCACACTGCGAAGGATATCGCTTTTGGGCAATGTTGCGAGGACGGAAATCCCCTGTTTTTCTAGAAATGGGCGTAAGAGTGTGTGAACTAACTCTAATTGTTCGTGAGGGACTTCGTTAATCACGACACCCATTAACCGTTTACCTAATTGCTGTTTAGCAAATAATAACGCCTCAACAGAAGTTAGTGATTGATAACGACTAATTAAGAGTACAGGAGCATCTAATTTTTCTGCTAGTTCCAGCAAGGATAATCCAAATAAATTTCCTTCTGATAAGTTAGCCGGTCCTTCTAAAATTACCAAATTACTCTTTGGTATTTGTGAATACTTCTGTACTAATAACTGTTGATAGTTAGTTGTATCTTCTCCCTGTAAGCGTTTCTGGACGGTAATTTCATCCAAAGATAATAAGGTGGGAGCAATGCGGTTGTCTGGCAGGTTAAGGTTATGAGTAATGAACTGGACATCTTCTTCAACTACTGTTCCGGCAGATGTCTTGACAAAATTACCCAAAGGTTTGCCATAAGCAATATCCAAACCTTTTTGTTTTAGCTGATGAGACAAACCTAAAACTGTTGCAGATTTGCCACTGTAAGCTTCAACTGATCCAACCAGCAAGTATTTAGCAAGTGTTGGCACTTATGCACTCCTAATTTCAAAGGTTTGTACAACTCAGCTAGGTGCCTACTAATTTTAGTGCTTTCTGGGGAAGGTAAATAGCTTTAGCAATCCTAATTGTCTAAATTTTAAAAATTAACTAGGAATAAATCTAGCTGTGGTAGCTATTGTAGGGATTTTGATCAAGATAAAAATATCTGTTTAAATAAATAGTTTACGCTTGTAATCATACAACAGCGATAATATTGAAGCTTTAATTTCCTCCCATGTCATGACATCATCTGGATTTGCTTCGTAATCAGTAATCCGAGACTTGATAGATACTGTACAATAAAGTATGTAGCTGGCTAATAAAATATGCAAGATACCCTGACTATTACCATTAATCCAGAACTAAAAGCAGCACTTTTAGAAATTGCTCAAGCTGAAGGTATATCTCCTGATAGTTTCATGAAGCTATTTCTAGATACTAATGTTCTGATTCAGAAAATATTAAGTAGGTGAACACAATAAAACAAAACTATGTAAAGAAACGTAAAATCGCCCAAACCCTCTTCACTCTTGCCTTTTGCCTTGCCATAACGACAATTTTCAACGCCAACCTACTTAGACAGAGTTTTCTAAATACATAGTTATTCAGCGAGTATTTCATTAAAATAATCTTGGAGGAGTAGTTATGTCCGCAAAATACTTTAATCCTTATACAGATTTCGGTTTTAAGAAACTGTTCGGAGAAGAAGGCAGTAAAGATCTACTCATGGATTTTCTCAACCAACTTCTACCAATACATCATCAAATTCAACAATTAACCTTTAAAAATCCGGAAAATCTAGCTGATACCATAGCAGAACGTAAAGCCATATTTGATATTTACTGCGAAAGTAAAACTGGTGATAAGTTTATTGTGGAAATGCAAAAAGCAAAAATCAAGCATTTCAAAGATAGAGCCTTATTTTATTCCACATTCCCCATTCGTGAACAATCAGAAAAAGGCGATTGGAATTTCTTTTTACTACCCGTCTATTTTATCGCCATTTTAGATTTTGAGTATGATGAAAATACAACATCTAAATTTAGGCGCGATGTGTGTCTAAAAGATCAAGATGGTGATATTTTCTTTGATAAGTTAAACTTTAAATTTTTACAAATGCCGTTATTCAATAAACAAGAAAATGAATTAATAACGCATTTTGATAAATGGCTGTATTTTTTGAAGAACTTAGAAAGTTTTAATCATATACCCGTGATATTAAATGAACCAATATTTCAGAAAGGCTTTGAAATAGCGGAAATATCTCACTTAAATGTGGAGCAGTATGAACAATATAAGAAGAGTTTAGTCCAGTATTTAGAAGTGAAAAATGTATTTGATACAGCCTTTGAAGAAGGTGAGAAGGCCGGTATTGAAAAGGGCATTGAGAAGGGTATTGAGAAAGGTATTGAGAAGGTTGCCAAAGCATTGAAAGAGCAAAATATAGCTATAGAAATTATTGTAGAATCAACTGGTTTATCTTATGAAGCTATTAAAAGAATTTAAGCGAATTATACCAATTGATAGACTTGCGCCCATTTTTTGTGCTATACAGAAAATATTAGACAGAGTTTTCTAAATACATAGTTATTCAGCGAGTATTTCATGAAAATAATCTTGGAGGAGTAGTTATGTCCGCAAAATACTTTAATCCTTATACAGATTTCGGTTTTAAGAAACTGTTCGGAGAAGAAGGCAGTAAAGATCTACTCATGGATTTTCTCAACCAACTTCTACCAATACATCATCAAATTCAACAATTAACCTTTAAAAATCCGGAAAATCTAGCTGATACCATAGCAGAACGTAAAGCCATATTTGATATTTACTGCGAAAGTAAAACTGGTGATAAGTTTATTGTGGAAATGCAAAAAGCAAAAATCAAGCATTTCAAAGATAGAGCCTTATTTTATTCCACATTCCCCATTCGTGAACAATCAGAAAAAGGCGATTGGAATTTCTTTTTACTACCCGTCTATTTTATCGCCATTTTAGATTTTGAGTATGATGAAAATACAACATCTAAATTTAGGCGCGATGTGTGTCTAAAAGATCAAGATGGTGATATTTTCTTTGATAAGTTAAACTTTAAATTTTTACAAATGCCGTTATTCAATAAACAAGAAAATGAATTAATAACGCATTTTGATAAATGGCTGTATTTTTTGAAGAACTTAGAAAGTTTTAATCATATACCCGTGATATTAAATGAACCAATATTTCAGAAAGGCTTTGAAATAGCGGAAATATCTCACTTAAATGTGGAGCAGTATGAACAATATAAGAAGAGTTTAGTCCAGTATTTAGAAGTGAAAAATGTATTTGATACAGCCTTTGAAGAAGGTGAGAAGGCCGGTATTGAAAAGGGCATTGAGAAGGTTGCCAAAGCATTGAAAGAGCAAAATATAGCTATAGAAATTATTGCAGAATCAACTGGTTTATCTTATGAAGCTATTAAAAGAATTTGAGCGAATTATACCAATTGATAGACTTGCGCCCATTTTTTGTGCTATACAGGAAATATTAGACAGAGTTTTCTAAATACATAGTTATTCAGCGAGTATTTCATGAAAATAATCTTGGAGGAGTAGTTATGTCCGCAAAATACTTTAATCCTTATACAGATTTCGGTTTTAAGAAACTGTTCGGAGAAGAAGGCAGTAAAGATCTACTCATGGATTTTCTCAACCAACTTCTACCAATACATCATCAAATTCAACAATTAACCTTTAAAAATCCAGAAAATCTAGCTGATACCATAGCAGAACGTAAAGCCATATTTGATATTTACTGCGAAAGTAAAACTGGTGATAAGTTTATTGTGGAAATGCAAAAAGCAAAAATCAAGCATTTCAAAGATAGAGCCTTATTTTATTCCACATTCCCCATTCGTGAACAATCAGAAAAAGGCGATTGGAATTTCTTTTTACTACCCGTCTATTTTATCGCCATTTTAGATTTCGAGTATGACGAAAATACAACATCTAAATTTAGGCGCGATGTATGTCTAAAAGATCAAGATGGTGATATTTTCTTTGATAAGTTAAACTTTAAATTTTTACAAATGCCGTTATTCAATAAACAAGAAAATGAATTAATAACGCATTTTGATAAATGGCTGTATTTTTTGAAGAACTTAGAAAGTTTTAATCATATACCCGTGATATTAAATGAACCAATATTTCAGAAAGGGTTTGAAATAGCGGAAATATCTCACTTAAATGTGGAGCAGTATGAACAATATAAGAAGAGTTTAGTCCAGTATTTAGAAGTGAAAAATGTATTTGATACAGCCTTTGAAGAAGGTGAGAAAGCTGGTATTGAGAAAGGTATTGAGAAAGGTATTGAGAAAGGTATTGAGAAAGGTATTGAGAAAGGTATTGAGAAAGGTATTGAGAAAGTTGCTAAAGCTTTGAAAGAGCAAAATATAGCCATAGAAATTATTGCAGAATCAACTGGTTTATCATACGAAGCTATTAAAAGAATTTAAGTTAATCATGCCAATTGATAGACTTACGCCCATTTTTTGTGCTATACAGGAAATATTAAACAGAGTTCTCTAAAGTTATTCAGTGAGTATTTCGTTAAAATAATCTTGAAGGAGTAGTTATGGCTGCAAAATACTTTAATCCTTATACAGATTTTGGTTTTAAGAAACTGTTCGGAGAAGAAGGCAGTAAAGATTTACTCATGGATTTTCTCAACCAACTTCTACCAATACATCATCAAATTCAACAATTAACCTTTAAAAATCCGGAAAATCTAGCTGATACCATAGCAGAACGTAAAGCCATATTTGATATTTACTGCGAAAGTAAAACTGGTGATAAGTTTATTGTGGAAATGCAAAAAGCAAAAATCAAGCATTTCAAAGATAGAGCCTTATTTTATTCCACATTCCCCATTCGTGAACAATCAGAAAAAGGCGATTGGAATTTCTTTTTACTACCCGTCTATTTTATCGCCATTTTAGATTTTGAGTATGATGAAAATACAACATCTAAATTTAGGCGCGATGTATGTCTAAAAGATCAAGATGGTGATATTTTCTTTGATAAGTTAAACTTTAAATTTTTACAAATGCCGTTATTCAATAAACAAGAAAATGAATTAATAACGCATTTTGATAAATGGCTGTATTTTTTGAAGAACTTAGAAAGTTTTAATCATATACCCGTGATATTAAATGAACCAATATTTCAAAAAGGGTTTGAAATAGCGGAAATATCTCACTTAAATGTGGAGCAGTATGAACAATATAAGAAGAGTTTAGTCCAGTATTTAGAAGTGAAAAATGTATTTGATACAGCCTTTGAAGAAGGTGAGAAGTCCGGTATTGAGAAGGTTGCCAAAGCATTGAAAGAGCAAAATATAGCTATAGAAATTATTGCAGAATCAACTGGTTTATCTTATGAAACTATTAAAAGAATTTGAGTGAATCATGCCAATTGATAGACTTTGCGATCGCATTACCGACTTTAACCCCACGGAAGGCGATTCCTACGGAGCGCTTCGCTATCGCTTCATGCTTTGAGTTAATTTGAGGGTGCGATAGCGAAGCGCGACCTAGGAATCGCACTCTGTTAATTAATAATTAGGCTGTTACGATTAACTTCTGTCTTTTAGATTCGCGTTTGCCATGATTTTGGATCTCTTCGACTGTGAAAAATTGCTGTCACAATCACACGACTTGACACAATTCGGTAGTATATAGCGTAGGGAAAACGTCGCACCACTGTTCATCGAACATCAAGATACACAACTGCATAGGATTCTGGCATTTGACAAATCCGATTTAGCATATTATCCACGCAGTCTAAAAACTCATCACCAAGTCCTGTTTGCTGACTTTGATACCAATTATACGCATCATTCAGTTCTTCACGAACTTCTGGACGAAAAACTAGGACATAATTCATTGTTGTCCTCTAATTGACGATTTAATTTCCTCCCATGTCATGACATCATCTGGATTTGTTTCATAATCAGTAATCCGACGATCAAGTTCTCGTTTTTGTGCTGTTGTTAAATCGGGATAAGCCTGTTCTGCTGCGATACTTCCTAAAATATCTTGTACAATCCGAATTCTATCGGCAATACTCAGGGCTTTGATTTCATTTAAAGTTACACTGATATCCATGTTAACTGACCTCAATAGGAAGATAAGGTATACATATATTTTCTAGGATAAGCGATCGCACAACAGATTGATTTATCTTAAGCATCGCATCACATCCCAAACATCGCTTCATCTTTATAGTAAGCATAAATATATTGATTGCCCCAATATAAATAGTGTTGGTTATCTTTTATGGTACAACAGTATGATAAGTAGATACTCAGCATATAAGACAACCATGCTCAGAGAAAAAGCATTATTTCTTCTACGTCAGGCTTTGAATAATCCAAACGCTGATTTTCGTGATGGACAATGGGAAGCTATTGAAGACTTACTACTGAACAAATCACGGTTACTCGTCGTTCAACGCACAGGTTGGGGAAAAAGTCTGGTTTATTTTTTAGCAACTCGCTTGTTACGAGATCAAGGTGCTGGTTGTACTCTTTTGATTTCCCCCCTTTTAGCATTAATGCGAAACCAAATTACAGCAGCACAACGTATTGGAGTCAAAGCCGAAACAATTAATTCTAGTAATACAGATAATTGGAAATTTGTCGAAACAAAGTTGTTAGCAAATCAAGTAGATATTCTACTAATTTCCCCTGAAAGATTAGCTAATGAGGAATTTAGAGAAAACATTCTTTTACCATTATCTCAAAAAATTGGATTATTTGTAGTTGATGAAGCTCATTGTATTTCTGACTGGGGACATGATTTTCGTCCTGACTATCGCCGCATTGTCAGAATTTTAGAAGGATTACCCAAAAATATTCCTATTTTGACTACAACCGCTACAGCTAATAACCGAGTAGTTGATGATATTAAAGCTCAATTAGGAGCAAATCTTCGTATTTCTAGAGGTGATTTAACTAGAAAAAGTTTGCGTTTACAAAACATTTATCTTCCTAGTCAAGCAGCAAGATTAGCTTGGTTAGCTCAACATTTGCCCCAGTTACCTGGAAGTGGTATTATTTACGCATTAACTGTAAGGGATGCTCAAAGAGTTGCTGATTGGTTAAAGACCCAAGGTATCAATGCTAAAGCCTATTATGGAGATTTAGATACTGAAGTTCGCATAGGATTAGAAGACGAATTACTGAATAATGAAATTAAAGCATTAGTCGCAACTACAGCTTTAGGAATGGGTTTTGATAAACCAGATTTAGGTTTTGTCATTCATTATCAAAGACCTAGTTCTGTTGTACATTATTATCAGCAAGTAGGTAGAGCCGGTAGAGCATTAGAAACAGCCTATGGTATTCTCTTGAGTGGTGATGAAGATGATGAAATTAATAATTACTTCATTAATACAGCATTTCCTCCAGAAATTCATACACAAAAAGTTTTGAATGAACTAGAAAAAGCTGTTGATGGTTTTTCTATTCCTCAATTAGAACAGCAACTCAATCTTTCAAGAGGACAAATTGATAAAGTTTTAAAAATTTTATCTCTGGAATTTCCTGCACCTGTAAGTAAACAATCTTCAAAATGGTATCTTAACCCAATAAAATATCAATACAATACTGGAAAAATTGAACTTTTAACACAAATTCGCCGACAAGAACAACTGCGAATGTTAGATTATATGCAAAGTCAACAATGCTTAATGGCTTTTTTAGCAACAGAATTAGATGATCCAAATCCAGAAGAATGTGGTAAATGTGCTATATGTTTGGGTAAGCCATTATTACCAGAAACTTTTGCAGATGAATTTGTAAATCAAGCAATTTTATATTTACGTCGGAGTAACCAAATTATTGAACCGCGCAAACAATGGCCACCACAAGCATTACTAAATTATAAATTTTCTGGAAACATTAGAGACAATTTAAGAGCAGAACCAGGAAGAACATTATCTCTATGGGGTGATGCAGGTTGGGGCGAATTGGTCAAGCGTGGAAAATATCAAGATAATCATTTTGATGATGCACTTGTACGGGCTACTGTTGAGATGATTCAACGCTGGAAACCTCAACCTTTCCCCACCTGGGTAACGTGCGTTCCTTCCTTAAATCGTCTAAAACTTGTACCTAACTTCGCGCAAAGAGTAGCTGGGGAATTAGGCTTACCATTTAAACCTATTGTTCGCAAAATTCGTCAAACTCAGTTACAAAAAAATATGAGTAACAGTTATCAACAAGCTCATAATTTAGATGGATCTTTTGCAATTGATGCTTGGGAAGGCATGAGTGGTAATGTATTCTTAATTGATGATATGGTAGATTCCCGTTGGACTTTTACTGTCATTGCAGCACTTTTGCGTCATGCTGGAAGTGGATTAGTTTATCCTGTAGCATTAGCTCTTAATTCATTAGGTCAATCGGATTAGAAAATTATGTTAAATCATGTTCTAGCACCAGATACTCAAGCAATTTTGCTGTTGTGTGCCAGTTTTGGACAAAATCGCCAAATTGAACCGCTACCCTTGACTCTGGGTGAATATAACTTGTTAACAGATTGGTTGCGAGAAAATCATAAGCGTCCAGCAGATTTATTGGAAATAACAGCAAAAGCAGAGTTACAAAAAATAACTAATAATAAACTTAATCCTGATAGGCTTGTAGGTTTATTACAACGGGGTGCAATGTTAAGTTTAGCAGTGGAAAAATGGACAAGTCGCGGTTTATGGATATTGGGACGCAGTGATGCTAAATATCCCAAGCGTTTTAAGCAAATATTGAAACATTCAGCCCCAGCGATTATTTATGGGGTTGGGAATGCAGAATTATTATCTTTAGGAGGACTAGCAGTTGTAGGTTCTCGTGATGTAGATGAGGATATTATTCACTACACACGCAGAGTTGCCCAAACTTGTTCTCAACAAAGCATACAGGTTATTTCTGGTGGTGCAAGGGGAATAGATCAAGAATCAATGTTAGGTATTTTGGATCATGGAGGAACGTCTGTTGGTGTATTAGCTGATAGCTTGACTAAAGCAGCAGTAAATAGTAAATATCGTTCTAGTATTCAAGAAGGTAGATTAACTTTAATTTCTAGCTATGATCCTGATGCTGGTTTTAATACAGGTAACGCGATGGGACGGAATAAATATATTTATAGTTTAGCAGATTATGCCCTAGTTGTTAATTCTACTTTTGGTAAAGGTGGAACTTGGTTTGGTGCAGTAGAAGCATTATCTAAACTGAAAGAAATTTCTGTATTTGTGAAAATGTCATCTCCAGTACCAGAAGGAAATCAGCAATTATATAATCAAGGTGCAAAACCGTTTCCTTCAGAATTTGAAAATAGTAATTTGCGACAAATGTTAACAAAAAATATTGCTGATTTTGAACTTGTAAAAAATGAAGTAATGACAAAACAGCCAGAACAGAATGTTAATACTATTCCACAAGATTTAACAACTATTCCCAAAGATATTTATAATGTCGTTTTACCTGTAATTCTCAATCATTTACAGCAACCCCAGGATGCAAAATCTCTGGCGGACTCTCTACAAGTGAGAAAAGTACAGATGGATGATTGGTTAATAAGAGCTATAAATGAAGGGAAAATAATAAAAACAAAAATAGAAAAGCGAGTTGCTTATGTGGTTAATCAGGCAGATACTCAACTTTCTTTGTTATAATCAATAAGAAAATAAGGCATACACCTATTTTCTAGTGTAGGCGATCGCTCTCAGCTTTGAGTTAATTTCAGGGAGCGATAGCGAAGCGCGACCTAGGAATCGCACCACAACCCAGATATCCGCCTTACGCTTTGAGTTAATCATTATCTTTGTTATTATTTTATAAACCTTTGCTGTACAATACATCATGTCTTTGCAACTCAAAATTAACTACCCTGAAACTTTACCTGATGCTGTTGGTAAAACTAGAGAACAGTTTGAACAAGAAGCAAAATGGGCAATGGCAGTTAAACTATATGAAATGAAACGTCTTTCTTCTGGTATGGCTGCGGCGTTACTGGGAGTAGAGAGAGTAACTTTTATTCTCAAATTAAATGATTATGGAGTGCCATTAATTGATTTAAGTGCAGAGGAATTATTATCAGATATAGAAAATGCCTAACACGAGTGAAATTGTGATTAATACTTCTCCTTTAATTGCTATTGTTGCTGCTATGGGGGATTTTAATGTTTTACAGTCTTTATATACAAATGTTATTGTTCCCTTTGAAGTCTCTCAAGAAATACTCATTGGTGGTACAACAGGTTTGAGTGTAACTGAATTTCAAGCGGATTTTTGGCTAAAAAAGCAAAGTGTTCCTGTAAATATTTCTCCTATACTTCTGAATTCTTTAGATATAGGAGAAGCTTCTGTAATTCAATTAGCATTAAATAAAAATATTTCTACAGTCTGTATAGATGAAGCGGTAGGAAGAAGAATAGCTAGATTAAGTGGTCTTGCAGTTACGGGTTCAATTGGAATTTTGCTACGTGCTAAAAAAGAAGGATATCCCCTATCTATCAAAACTGCGATTGAAAAAATGCTCAATCACAATATTCGTTTAAGTCAACGAGTGATTGATTTCGCACTTAAAGAAGCTGGGGAATTTTAATATAGGTAGGGGTTTAGCAGTGCTAAACCCCTACACATCTAGCTTTTTTGTTATTTTGTAAAAGTTCAAATCTCAGCCGTTTTCAGTATAGTCGCGGGACATAAAAGTTAAAGGCTCAGGTGAAGACTCAAACCCATGTCTTTCATACCATTCTTTTCGATTAAAGCCGTCAGCAGCAATAGAGTCTCCTGGTCTCTCGAGAATAATAGCTGTTTTCTTTCTTTGCCAGAGTGCTTGACAGGTATATTCTAGTAGTGGCGTGCCATACCCCTGCCGTTCAAACTCTACTAAAGTGTATATAGTATCCAAGTACCAAGCTCGTTTGTTAAATCTGTCTACTCTACAGAAACTTTCTCCAAGTTGAGTTCCATCCTCTCGAAAAAGACCAAAAGTCATCCCTTCTTGACCATATTTGTTGGGGATTCTCTTAAATATGAGATTTTCACCCTCCAACTCGAATGTTACGCAATCCATAGTGTCATCAATACTGACTTCTCCTTGCGGGTTTTCCTCTTGGGATGACATATCTAAAGCGTTGATTTCAGTATCTTTACACATCTGAGTTTATCCATATTTATTAATTGAGTCAACAGATTTTAAGCTTCATTTAAAATGTGCTGATAACTTTGCCAAAATTCATTTTAAACAAATATACAGGATAATTATGCTTTTTGTTGAATAAAGGCTTTGTGGCGTTTGCATTATGCTGTAAGAATTTTTATCCAATGTTCCGTACCGCTAGTATAGCGATTTCCAATTTCTTCTAAATCGTAACTACCGCAGCAACAATTCTTAATTTTATCAACCACTTCTCCAAATGTTTCTTCATAAAGAGATATTTCTGTATGGGTTAATTTTATAAACCACTCACTTTCTAAGTCAGGATTTTCTATCCAACCGAATCTTTTACATGGTAAGATTTTGAATCCTAACTCCAAAGCATCATTGAACTGTGATGTTAAGTGGGGATTACAAGTATTATTGCCAGGATGAGAAGTATTATCTTGATCAAGATTCAATCTAATTCCTCTAATGTCTCCCTCAATAGACATCTCCGAAAATTAAATGTGCGTCGTTTGAACCCCTTGTAGAGACGTTCCATGGAACGTCTCTACAATCTTTACCGGAGAAGTCCAATATATTCTGTAACTGTATAGGGTAGATTATAGTTTCTAAAAAATTTATGTCTGTCTATCTTTTTAATAGCTTCTATAGTAAAAACTGTCTCAGCCAAGAAACCTTTTGCATATCCATTTTTAATGGATGAATTTATTATTTGGAAACTTGGGAGAGCCTGTTCATCTGGGAATTTATCTGGATTTGGATTGACCACTTTAGGAAAAACATTTGAGTCAAATGTGATATTAACTATGCTCATAAGTCTATTTATTGAACTAATGTATCTAAATTAGTAGATAGTATACGCATAAGTCAAGCATATCTAGCAAACTTGTGATAAATAAAAAAGGGCTAATCTATAAAATCGAATGTTTGAGTAATCCAAGTAGCAATAGATGGTGATAAATGTGCATCAACCCAGATAATCATGCAACTAACACTGGATGATTGAGTTTTCGTGAAGCGTATAAAAGTGCTGCTTTGAGATCATCAGCTTCAAGATCCGGCATTTCTTCTAGAATTTCTTCAGCACTTAAACCAGCAGCAAGCAAATCTAATACATCTGATACCCTAATTCTCATCCCCCGAATACAAGGACGACCACCACATTGTTTAGGATTAATTGTAATTCTTGCCAGTAAATTTGACATATAAGCTGATTTCATAAACTCTTGTTTTCAGCATAAATCAAGGTTGTAAAATCTGCAACTCAATTAATAACAGTAATCACTAAATTAACCTAAAATAAAAGAAATAGTAAAATCCTCACCAGTATATGGTTACATCAACACAACCAACAACTCAAACCTTATACGATCAAGACTATTACCTGTGGATAAGAACAACCATTAACCAACTTCGCACAGGACAATTTTCCGCTGTTGATTTAGAGAATTTATTAGAAGAATTAGAAACTATGGGTAGAAGTGAGAAACGAGCAATTGAAAGTTTATTAACTAAGCTGTTTGTCCATCTACTAAAACTCAAATATTGGGATAGTGAAAGAGAACGTAATCAAGGATATTGGCTAGGGGAAATTAGGACATTTCGCAAACAGATTAAGAATTCTCTTAAAGATAGTCCAAGTTTAAAACCTTACATTTTAGAAATATTTGATGAATGTTATCAAGATGCTAGATTAGAAGCAAGCGATCGCTCTCAACTTCCTATTGACATATTTCCCATTATCCCCATTGGTTCACTAGAACAAATTTTAGATGATTGGTTGCCAATACAAAAAAATGAAGGATGAAATTTTGTACCATTTGTGTAAGTCTCCTAAAAATTAAGCTGCTGATAAAGACTTACCTAAAGTTTTTGGTTCTGGGAGGGGTTCACCATCTTCTAAACAAGATTCAATTAACATTTCTAAGACTTCCTGAGCATTTTCTAAAGCTTCTTGATATGTGTCCCCATGTGTATGGCAAAACTCCCCCCATTCAGGTAGACTGACAACAAAACAATTATCTTCCTGAGACCACTGAATAATTACCGTGTAATGATAATTCATTCTTCTTCTTCTTCCTCTTGAACCTTTTTAATTTCTTCTATTCTTTTGATAGCGTTATTAACATCTTTTTCCTGATATTCTTTAGCATCTTTTCCATCTTTACCTGATATAGTAACTCTCCCAGTAAGTAAGGGATGATACCAGTTAGTATGACTGCCTTTCCCCGTCCGACAGGTAAACCCAGCTTGAAGTAATAAGCTTTTTAATTCTCGGATTTCCTTGGACATATCTCATACTAATACACTACTAATTTAACCGCAAGTAGTATACAATACAAGATGTGGGGATGAAGAAGATAAATATTAAGATTCATCACAAAAAAATGAAGGATGAAATTTTTGATATTTCACCCTTCAAACTCTGTCCACAACACAGGTTTAAGTAGTGAGACAGAATTAATTACACAATGTCATTGCGTTAGCGTTGCGTGGCGTTAGCCATATGGAACGAAGTGAAATGAAGCAATTCCAAGGGTTGTGATTGCTTCCCTTCCCTCGCAATGACTGTAAATATTTTTGTCCAATTACTTACTTGTAATTGAGTGCAGTCCATGTACATGAGTGCAAGCCCTGCGGTTGATTATTTCCTTATTTCTCAACACCTGTATGGACAGTTTTCACCCATTTGAGGCGTTTTGGTCGGAAAGACATTCGCGCCGTTGTGCTACTCATAACTACTAACCAATGCAACATATATAAACTGCCGCGGAGGGTTTGGAAAAGTACCATTAAATAGGTAAATGGTTTAAATTGTTGATCGGAACGAACGTGCTTTAAACCAGCAAACATTCCTACTACTGACATTCCCAAAGATAAGCCAGTTACAGGACCTAATACGGGGGGACGATGACGAGCGATCGCCATTAATATATCTGGTATTGCTGCTGTCGGTAAAATATACATTGTTACCATAAAGATCAACAAATCCCAGGTTTTCCTTGTCCCCATGCGGTTTTTGAGGATGAGATCCCAGTAGTCTAAATAACGTTGATAACCACCTTCTGCCCATCGGTTACGTTGATGCCAAAGGGCTGTAGCATTGGTGACACCTTCTTCTTCCACTGGCGGATAAAAAACGCATTCAATATCCCATTTATCCAGATGTAACCGGATAGTTAAATCCAGATCATCAGTGATAGTTTCCTCATTCCAACCACCGCAACTAGCCAAGGCTTGACGACGGACAAATTGACCATTACCTCGGAGTTCACCGATACCACCAATAGCAGTGCGCTGTTGTTGAAACCAAATATCCAACAACATTTCCGCCATTTGTCCCTTAGTCCAAAAATTTTCCTTAGCATTGGCGATCGCTTTACGCATTTGTACCGCCCCTACCTGTTCTTTTTGAAATAAAGGAACTATTTGTAATAGCAAATCCGGTGTAACTTGGGCATCAGCATCAAATACAGCAATAATGTCTCCCTTTGTCAGTGGTAATACTTGATTTAATGCCCCCGATTTGCCGCCAATAGCGTCAGAATCACGCCTAAATACATTGAGTTGTTGATATTCCTGCTTGAGTTGGGCGAGTAATTGGGGTGTATTGTCTGTACTATTATCATCAATAATCCAGACTTCATATTGACCATTACCGTATTCCAGATTACACAGATTCTTAACTAATCTGCCAATTACCGCTTCCTCATTTTTAGCAGCCACTAACACAGAGACAAAAGGCAAATCCCCCTCTATCTCTTGGGAATGGTGACGGGGTTTGGCAAAAATAATCCCCAAAGCATGAATACCTAGCATTGTTGTCAGTCCGAGGACAAATATCGAACCCCAGGAAACTAAATGCAAGGTAATAGTACCACTCCAGACTATAGTTAAAACTAGAGCAGCTTTGCCTCTACGTCCTTTAAATCGGCCTGGTGGTAGAGACGCGGAACCCGTCCTTACTTCTGATTCCTCATCTACTGATAGGTCAGTAAAGATAGAGTCAAGGGGATCAGAGTTTCCGTTATAAGCATCATTTTCAGGACAGGAATTCGCCGGCATAGGTTACATAATTCAAAAACATCTATGCTATGTAGCTTTTATTTACAGATTAATACTGTAACAGATTACTGGCTACCTAATTAAAACTTGCTGAAAAATTTTTTCAGCAACCCCCATTTAAAGTTTAATTTCTGCCCTCAATATTGTTGCATCACTTGTATTTGTGATTTGGAACCCAAGTTTTTCACATACTCGCTGCATACCTGAATTGTCAGCTAAAATATCAGCATAGATACAGCAACTTTTCTCGTTTTTACCAACTTCTAGCAATCTGCGGAGTAATTCTGTCCCTAAGCCTTGATATTGAAATTTGTCGCTAACTAGCATAGCAAATTCTGCCGCATTACTACCATGTAATTTAGTTAATCTTCCTACTGCTAAAATCTGCCTATTTTCTGTTTCGGGATTTTGGTATTCTGCAACTAAAGCCATTTCTCGATCATAGTCAATAAAGCATATTCGTGTTAGTCGTTCATGGGTAATGCGTTGACTCAATTTAATGAGATGGAAATAGCGGAAATAAACACTTTCTTCTGATAAGGTCTTGTGAAATTCTACCATTAAAGGTTCGTCTTCGGGACGAATAGGACGAATAGTAATTGGTGTACCATTGTTCAATTTCCAATCACTAATATATTGACTAGGATAGGGACGAATAGCTAATTTTGGTAATTGACTTTCTTGAATATCAGCATAATGCAAAACTATCCTGGCATCTAAAGCAATTAATCCTCCAGGATGTATAGGAGTGGGAGGAATAGCCAACAAGGGATTAATATCAATTTCTTTAATCCCAGGTTGTTCCACAACTAATTGACTAAATTCTACCATTAATTGTTCAAGAGCAGCAATATCAATACTTTTCCGTCCTCTCACTCCTTGCAAAGCTTTATAAATTTTGGTTTGTTCCATCATCCGCCGGGCTAAGGTAGTATTGAGGGGAGGAAGGCCAATAGAACTATCCTGAAAAACCTCCACCAATTGTCCCCCAGCACCGAATAATAATATTGGACCGAATTGGGGATCTAAACTACTGCCAATAATCAATTCATAGCCATCAGTTTTGATCATTGATTGTACAGTTACACCCAAAAAATCTTCCGCTTTGGCTTTCTCTTTTACGGATTTTTGAATATTTTGAAAAGCACATTTTACCGATTCTGCATTTTGCAAATTTAATTGCACACCACCCACATCAGTTTTATGGGTAATTGTCTGAGAATAAAGTTTTAAAACTACCGGATAACCTAAATTTTCTGCACATTCAACCGCTTTATCCACAGTTTCCGCAATGCAACCAGCCACCACAGGGATACCGTAAGCGGCTAAAATTTCCTTAGATTCAAATTCCGTGAGAATTGTTCTTCCTGCTGTTTTTGCAGCTTGAATAATATTTTCCACTTTAGCACAATTGCGAGTATTCACATCACAAATTAATGTTGGTAAAACCGGAGTTTCATAAATACCGCGCAGGTTATAACTCGACTTCCACATATAACTAAATACTCGCGCTGCTGTATCAGGATAAGCATAAGTGGGAATACCTTGATTGTTAAGAATTTGTTCTCCCTCGGCTATATCTGCACCACCCATCCAACTAGCTAAAATTGGCTTATTTGACATTTGTGCGTAGGGTTTTAGTTGTGCCGCTGTTTGGGTAGGATCTGTCATTGATTGGGGTGTTAAAATCACTAATAAACCATCACTATTGGGATCTTGCGCCGCAATTTCTAAGGCTTTTGTATAACGTTGGGGGTCAGCATCCCCTAAAATATCAATAGGATTATTATGACTCCATTGCGGTGGTAAAATGTCATTTAAGGAAGTCATTATTTCTGGAGAAATTGCTGCTAATTCTCCTCCACTTTCAATTAATGTATCCGTTGCTAATACTCCCGGACCGCCAGCATTAGTTAAAATTGTTAGCCGGGGACCTTGGGGACGGGGTTGTTTTGCTAATACTTCTGACATATCAAATAAATCAGAAATACTATTGACTCGTAACACCCCACAACGGCGAAAAGCTGCATCTAAAACAGCATCACTTCCTGCTAATGATCCTGTGTGAGAAGCGGCTGCTTTAGCTGCGGCTGGTGTCCGACCAGCTTTAATCACAATTATCGGTTTTGTTAAAGCCACTTCTCGCGCTGCTGATAGGAAGGAACGCGCATTCCCAATGGATTCCATATAAATTACAATACTTTTAGTATGGGGGTCATCACCAAGATAATAAATTAAATCTCCCCAACTAATATCTAACATTGAACCAATGGAAATAAAGGTGCTAAAACCTACATTCTCTTGAAAACTCCAGTCTAAAATTGCTGTACATAAAGCTCCACTTTGACTAATAAAACCAACATTTCCTGGACGCGCCATTTTACTGGCAAAGGTAGCATTTAAACCAGAAATTGGATTCATTACTCCTAAACAATTAGGTCCGATAATTCTAATTTTTCCTCTTTGTGCTTGTTGGATAATTTCCTGTTCTAAAGCGATACCTTTTTCTCCAGCTTCTTTAAAACCAGCGGAAATAATGATTGCTCCTTTTATTCCAGCATTAACGCAATCAGATATAATTTGGGGTACAGTTTGTGCTGGTGTAACGATAACGGCTAAATCTATTTTTTCGGGAGCATCCAAAATAGTCGGATAAGCTTTAATTCCTAATACGCTATGACGCTGAGGATTAATCGGAAAAACTGTTCCTCCAAAGGGATTAGTGATTAAGTTCCAAAGCAAAGTTCTTCCTACACTTCCGGGTTTTTCAGTAGCACCAATTACGGCTACAGTTTTGGGAATAAATATCGCATCTAGGGGATTAACGATATCATAAACTTTATTGCTAATTCTTTGGTTAGGTGTTTCCATACATACTCCTATGAATTTGTGATTATTTTGGATTTTGCTGAATGAAGGTATGAATTTGTTTCACGCAGAGTCGCAGAGTCGCAGAGAGGAAGAGAAATGGAGTTTTTTATCCTTTATTAATAATGTTAATGATTTTTGTTAAAGCTATACTAATTCCTTGTTCTGCTATTGGTGAAAGACAATCTCCTAATTCAAAGTTAACCCCTGGTACTGTTATTAACCAAGCTGGTGGACTATAACTATAGAGAGATTTCGTTAAGGCTAAAAGATATGTAGGCTTAATGCTATGTCCTATGATCATCCTAGATTCATTAGGTAGTATAGGTTCTACTTGCACATTTTGCAATTCTGAATTCAAACTAGCATCTACAAAAATTGCTAAATTGACATTTGCCAAATTTGCTGCTAATTCTGGAGTGAGTTGGTGAACTGCTAAAGCTTGGACATTAGATAGATGCCAGAGATTGATGAGATTTGCTACTCTAGGACCAATAGCATCATCACTGAGTAATTCATTTCCATAGCCAATGACTATTGTAGTTTTCATCATTTTTAATTTATCTGTGTTTATCTGCGGTTAACTATTCTGGAAATTTTGTTCCATACAGTTTCAGCTTAATTTTGAATATGAGACTAAGTAGGTTAGCATTGAAAATCGTCGTTATGGCAAGGCAAGAGGCAAGAGTGAAGAGGGTTTGGGCGATTTTACTTTTCTTTACATAGATTGGTTTTATTGTGTTCACCTACTTAAGAGCAAAATTTGAGTACATTATGAGAAAACACAAAAATTTTCAAAACTAACTTATGTGAACAGGACATTTATTTTCTGACTTATTTGTTATAATATTATGAATCTGGATGGTTTCCATTAAACCATTAAACTTCTTAGATAAATTGTGAGGCTGTTTTATGCCTGAAGTGAATTTTCAACAACCAATTAATAGTGCTGCTAGGATTGTAGAAGAATATATGATGGGAAAAAGAGACTTTGAAAGAGCAGAATTAGGTGATGCTAATTTACAAAGTTTGGATTTAAAAGGCTCTGATTTCAGCTATGCTGATTTGAGTAGAGCCAACCTTAGGGGTGCAAATCTGCGAGGATGTGATTTGAGTTTTGCTGATTTAAGTGAAGCTAATTTACAAAATGCAGATTTACGTGGAGCAATGTTATTTTCCGCGAATTTGCGTCAAGCTAATCTAGAAGGGACGCATTTAAAAAAGGCAGACTGTGATCATAACACCCATTTTCCCAAGAATTTTGACCCTATTGCAGCAGGTGTAAGTATGAGTGAACTATAGATACTGGTGCGGCTATATCAGCCGCTAATTCTTATACTAGTATTTTTTTAAATTGTTATAATTAGCCTAGCCTATCACTTGACAATTAAAATAGCACATTTTCTCAATTTTTGCAAATTTTAATTTTATAACTTAATTTTTTCCTGGAAATACTTTAGTTAAATCTAAGATTAATTCCGGGAAAGATGGCAATTTGACAGACTCATTAGGGAGAATAATTGATTTGTGACGATAGCCAAATTTACCTTGTAAGTCTAGATCCCCGACTTCTTCAAGAAGTCGGGGATCTAAATACTTAATTACGATAAATTTGATTAACTACAGCACCATTGTTATTTACTACTTCTATTAATAAAGGCATTTGTCCCATTGCATGAGTTGAACAACTCAAACAAGGATCAAAAGCCCTAATTCCGGCTTCAACTCGGTTTAATATTCCTTCTTTTATTTGATCACCTTGGATAAAATGACGGGCAATTTGGGCAACTGTCCGATTCATGGCTAAGTTATTTTGACCAGTAGCAATAATTAAATTTACTTTTAACATTAAACCATTTTCATCAACTTGATAATGATGAAATAATGTCCCTCTTGGGGCTTCACTAACACCAACTGCTTCTAGGCAATTAATACCAGCTTCAGCACAGAGACGATTTGATAAAATATCTGGGTCATCAAGGATAATCTCTATATGTTCAATTGATGCTAAAATTTCAATCAACCGCGCATAATGATAGAAAAATGATGATTTAACAGTTCCGGTTCCATAACTACGAAATTCTTTTAATTCTGTGTCTGCTAAAGGTGTGCCAATCTGACTACAAATATTTAATCTAGCTAATGGTCCAACGCGATACATTCCACTATCTAAACGACAATGATCTGTGGTATCGGGATAACCTAAAGGAAGATAATAAGGTGATTTTAAATAAGAATCTGCTTGGACTGCTTCACCAATAAATTCATGATAGTTAGCAGCATCAAGATTATCAGCAACAATGTTTCCTCCACTATCAACAAATCGGATATGTCCATCATAAGTTTCCCATAAACCTTCAGAACTAACTAAACCCATGAATAAACTCGGAAAATTACCAAAAGTTTTTGCTTCTTTTTCATAAGTTTTTAATAGGGTTTTAAATAAAGCTATGGCACTAATTACAGTGGCTTTGGCTTCAGGAATTTTTTGCTGAATGTGGGTGCGATTTTCTGTGGTTAAAGGGTCACGAACTCCACCAGGAACAGCCCAGGAAGGATGAATTTTTTTTCCTCCTAATAATTCAATGATTTCTTGTCCAAATTGCCGTAAACGGATTCCACCTCTGGCTAATTCCGGTTCAGCGGCAATTAAACCAAAGATATTGCGGTTTTCGGGTTCGCTATCCATGCCTAATAATAGATCCGGTGCGCTGAGGTGAAAGAAGCTGAGGGCATGAGATTGGATGATTTGCCCTAAATTCATCAAACGGCGTAATTGGGTGGCTGTTTTGGGGATTGTGACGGCTAAAATGCGATCACCTGTTTTGGCTGATGCTAATAAGTGACTGACTGGACAAATACCGCAAATTCTCGCCGTAATTCCCGGCATTTCTGGAAACGGACGACCAACACAAAATTTTTCAAAACCGCGAAATTCCGTAACATGAAATCGAGCATCATTTACTTGTCCTTCATCATCTAAATAAATGCTGATTTTCGCGTGTCCCTCAATGCGAGTAACGGGGTCAATAATGATTGTTTGCATAATTAATTTGTAATTGGTAATAATAAACAATTGTAGGTTGGGTAGAACAAAGTGAAACCCAACAAAATCTTCGATAATGATCATGTTGGGTTTCCTAGCGTCAACCCAACCTACGGATTACAAATCATAAAACCTAGATTCTGTGAATTCTGGATATTCATCACAGTAATCTTCAAAGGCAGTTTTTAGAGGTTTTTCAGCGAGTTGGTGGGCAATTTCGGCTTGAATTTCTTCTACTACATCCCAAGCGGCTGCACATTCTGCGGAATTGATGCCTTTTTCTGCACAAACAATTCGAGCTTTTTTAATTTCATCTTGTAATTCTTGTTCTAATAAAAATGAGCGCGGTTGTTCTAAACAACTACTTCTGGCTAAGATGTCAGTAAGTGAGATTATTCCTAATAATTTACCACTAATTACAGGCGCACGTCGGAGATGATGATTAGCAAATAATCTGGCTACATATTCTAAACCCAATTCTGGATTAACGACAATACAAGGTTTAGTCATAATTTCATAAACACGGATTTTATTTGGATCTTTGCTATAGGAAATTACCTTATAAACAATGTCGCTTTCTGTGATAATTCCATAAGCATCTTGTTCATGACGACGATCTACAATTAATGCTCTCCAATCTCTTGCTTTCATTAAATCAACTGCTTCTTTGACTGTTGCTGAACTGCGAATCATTGCCACATCTTTGGTCATTACATCTGCTGCTGTTAACATAATTCACCTCGGAAAAAAATAGGAGTCAGGAGTTAGGAGGAAGAAAGAAGATATAGGGGTTATCTGTTGAGTTAAATATAAGAACCCCGCCCCCAACCCCCTCCCCGCAAGCAAGGAGGGGGCTATAATGGATGTATTTATTTGGTTATGATTACTAGTTAACCAAATTTAATCATTTCTCTGCCGACAATTTCCGGTTTTTCTCCTTTTAATAGTGGTTCAAGTGCGGCACGAATTCTAGTTGCGGAAGGGGGACAACCGGGTAAATAAATATCAACTGGTACTACCTTATGCACAGGGACAACTGTATCTAGTAAAGGGGGAACAATTCCTGGGGAATTGGGAATTTGTTGATTAATATCTGCTTCTTGAATATAAGCTAATTGTAGGGCTGGTTCAGCACCACCTGCAAGATTACGTAAAGCGGTAACATTACCAGTAACAGCACAATCACCAAAGGAAATTATTGTTTTAGTCCGGTTTCTGATTTTGTAAATTAATTCTAAATGTTCTTCATTGGCGATCGCACCTTCAACTAATACGATATCTACACCTTCGGGATATTCTTTAATATCAGCAAAGGGACTATAAACTATATCTACTTGTGCGGCTAAATATATTAACCATTCGTCCAAATCGAGAAAAGACATATGACAACCAGAACACCCACCTAACCAAACTGTTGCTAATTTGATTTTAGTCATTTTTTCACCTTTTCAGTTTTCAGTGGAAATTAATGATTGCCATTCTTTGACAACATGAATCGGAACTGCGATATTAATGAAGTTTGTACTGGGAAGGGGTATAGATAAAGTTAAAGATTCTGGAGGTAATTGAGGTAAGATTTCTGTTAAATCATATTGACCAACAGTTGGTGCTGGGGCTGCATCTAAAAATATATCATTAGCATTCCAGAGTTTACCTGTATTGGTAGTAATTCTTAATGGTTGAGGGTGAATTAATTCCGCAGAACCAGGAAAGCCAACTAGACGAAGATTGATATTAGATGGTTGATCTAAATACACTTGTTTAAATAATACAACTTGCCAGACTTTTCCTGATTGATCATCTAATTTCACTTGTGAACGGTAAATAATTTCTTCGGGAGGATTTCCTATCTGAGTAACAGCAGCAATTACTTTTGCAGATGATAGATTTGCTAAACCAAGGAATATAAATGTTGTCAATATCCCTACTAATAGAATTCGCTTAAATATTTGTTGAATATGCAGTAACATGAGATTTCATTTTAAATTATGCTAATGACTAATGACTAAAAATTCCATTGTTTTTTCTGTCGTGCAGTTACTAAAAATTCAATTTTGCCCCGATCATGTTTCATTTCACCAACACTTGCACCCTTATCAAATAACGCTCCTGTGGGACAGGCATTCACACATTTACCGCAGGAAGTACAGGTTTGGGAAGTTCCCCAAGGTTGATTTAAATCAGTAATTACATGAGATTTTGAGCCTCTTCCTGCCATATCCCAAGTATGTGCGCCTTCAATTTCATCACAGACACGAATACAGCGAGTGCAAAGCACACAACGATTATGATCTATGCCAAAAAGATGATGGGAAGTGTCAACAGTTCGCTGAGGATTTTGATATTCTAAGCGGAGATGATCCATACCCATTTCTATAGCTAAATCTTGTAATTCACAGTTACCATTAGCAACACAAACTGAGCAAATGTGATTACCTTCGGCAAATAACATTTCTACAATTGTCCGCCGGTATTTTTGTAAGCGATCGCTATTTGTATTCACCTCCATTCCTTCTGTAACTTTAGTTACGCAAGCGGGTTGTAATTTATTACTTCCTGCAATTTCCACCAAACATAAACGACAAGCACCAATATCACCCACACCTTCTAAATGACATAATGTAGGAATATGAATACTAGCTTCCTGCGCTGCTTCTAGTAATGTTTCATCCTCACGAGCGCTAATCAATTCCCCATTTATTGTTAAAGTTTTTACAGTCATAGTAATTTGGTAATGGGTAATGGGTAATGGGTAATGGGTAATGGGTAATGGGTAATGGGTAATAGGTAATAGGTAATAGGTAATAGGTAATGGGTAATGGGTAATGGGTAATAGGTAATAGGTAATGACAACTGACTAATGACTAATGACTAATGACTAATGACTAATGACTAATGACAAATATTCATCTCGAAAATATTGCAAAGTGCTAAAAACTGGATTTGGTGCAGACTGTCCTAAACCACATAAACTGGTGTGTTTTACCATGTCGCAAAGTTCCTCCAATAAATCTAAATCAGCGAGTGAACCTTTTCCTTGACTAATCTTTGTTAATAAACCGTGTAATTGCACAGTTCCCACACGACAAGGAATGCACTTACCGCAAGATTCATCCATGCAGAATTCCATGAAAAAGCGGGCGACATCTACCATATTTGTAGTTTTATCCATGACAATCATTCCCCCCGAACCCATCATTGAACCCAAGGCGGTTAAAGATTCATAATCCACAGGTGTAGCAAAAGCCGATGCAGGAATACATCCCCCTGAAGGTCCGCCGGTTTGTACTGCTTTAGCTATACCATTGTCGGGAACACCTCCTCCCATTTCCTCAACAATTACTTGTAAAGATGTTCCCATTGGGACTTCAATTAAACCCGTATTGCGGATTTTTCCAGCTAATGCAAATACTTTTGTGCCTTTGCTTTTAACAGTACCGATATTAGCAAACCAATCAGCACCTTTACGGATAATCGGGGCGATATTGGCAAAGGTTTCCACATTGTTAATTAACGTTGGATAGCCCCATAAACCCGACTCAGCCGGGTATGGGGGGCGGGGATGGGGGAGACCACGTTTACCTTCAATTGAAGCCATTAACGCCGTTTCTTCACCGCAGACATAAGCACCTGCACCGATACGGATTTCTACTTTAAAATCAAAGGGAGAATCAAAGATTTGTGAACCTAAAAGCCCTAAGTGTTGGGCTTGATGAATAGCAATTTCTAGACGTTTAATAGCAATGGGATATTCTGCCCTAACATAAATATAGCCTTGATTTGCCCCGATGGAGTAGGCAGCGATCGCCATCCCTTCCAAAACCCGATGGGGATCACTTTCTAATACACTCCTATCCATGAATGCACCGGGATCACCTTCATCAGCATTGCAAATTACAAACTTCTTCTCAGCCTTTGATTTTGCTACCGTTCCCCATTTTAAACCTGTGGGATAACCAGCACCACCGCGCCCCCTTAAACCGCTTTTAGTAATAGTTTCCACTACCTGACTGGGTTTCATTTCCCGCAGCACTTGGTAAAGGGCTTGATAACCATCAGATGCAATGTAAGCTTGAATCCGTTCCGGGTCAATTTTACCACTGTTTTCTAGAACAATCGGTAATTGACGGCTAAAAAATGGCTGATTTAAATCACCCTCTTGTAAATTTGTGACTTCTCCATTTACCCCTGCCATAATTGCTGCTGCATTTTCTGGGGTAACTTTTTGATACAATTTTGATGCGGGCGGATTTTCCCAGTTTTCCACCTGTACCAATGGTCCATGACAGCATAGACGCATACAACCCACCCCAGAAACTTGGACAGTATCTTGTAAACCCGCAGCTTTCACGGCTGCTTCGAGATGATCTTTCACAGCTTGAGAATCAGCAGAGAGACAACCCGCAGCAGTACAACACCGAATTTGCACAGATTTCCGTTGAGAAAGTTCCTTTTGGGCAATTTCTAATAATTCACTTAGTTCCATTTTGCCACCATTCTCCCACTTTTTCGCAAACTGATTCCGGGGTTTGATTACCTAAAATAGTGCCATCAAACACTACCGCAGGGGCAATTCCACAAGCCCCCAAACATCTAGCCGTCATCACAGAAATTTGACCATTTGCGGTAGTTTCTCCTGCGTGAATCTGCGTAACTTTTTCCAACTGGGTTAAGATCGCTGTTGAGCCTTTGACATAACAAGCTGTACCCGTACAAACCACACAATTATGAACCCCTTTCGGTGCTAGGGAAAACAAATGATAGAAAGTAGCCACCCCATAAACGCGACTAGGTGGTAACTTCAGGCTATGGGAAATGTACAGCAATAAATCCAGTTCTAAATAACCAAATAATTCAGAAGCCCGATGCAGAATTTCAATAAGTGCATCTTGTTGATATTGATGACGCTTAATAGTTGCGTCTAACATCTTTAAACGCTTGTCTCCACTGGGATGAGTTAAAGAAGGTGGAACTGATGTTTTCATACTTTTTCAAACCTTTATTTAAGGCTGCACAGAATCAGAATCATAAAAGCCATTAAGTAGTGAGACAGAATTAGTTACACAATGTCATTGCAAATGGAACGAAGTGAAATGAAGCAATCGCCAGGGTTGTGATTGCTTCCCTTCGCTCGCAATGACTGTAAATATTTTTGTCCAATTACTTAATTCATCCGTCTTTGTCTGCGTTCATCTGCGGTTAATAATTCTGGAAATCTGATTCTATGCAGCCTCACCTAGCATTACTTACTAACTGTAGTAGCTGCTGAAGAAACATTTGCCGCTTGGGAACTCGTAGGAATATGGACAATCTGCACTGAACAAGGTGCATGATGTAAAACATAATTACTCACACTACCGAGAAAAAATTCCGCTAGTCCAGAACGTCCCCGTCTTCCCATGATAATTAAGTCAGCATTCCAGTCAGTGGCTAATTCACAAATCATTCGTCCTGGACTACCAGTATTTTGGGTAAATTCTGTATTAACACCAGAAGTATTAGCTTGGGCGCTCCATGACTGTAACATTTGCCAACCTTCGTTTTTAAATTTTTCCCAATGCTCTTGGTATAATTTAAAACTTTGCTCGTTCCAGCCGGGATAGTAGTCAATATTAGGGAACACCAGTGCCTCTGGACTACCTTCCTCTTCCTGTGATAAAACGTGCAGTAACATTAAATTCGCAGATGTGATCTTGGCTAAAGATAAAGCTTGCTCAAAAACTTTTATACTCATATCCGAGCGATCTACTGCGACTAAAATTTTCTTAAACATATATACCTCGATGTTAGTTTGCTAACTAATGATAATGAGTATATTCGGCTTTTTAGGTTAATGTTTGGTAAAAGCATCCTTAATATTCACTAACAATTGTACAGCATAAGTCGGGAGTAGCAGCCTTATATACCATAGTTTCGTAATTAAATTTTACACTTTGTCTAACTGGAATATCCTGGATTTATCGGTCAAAAATTTGGCCATTAAGGTTTCATATTTACACTATACAAACCAGAAAAAAATTGCATCTTATCTAAGATAGATTAACAAATATTAAAATTTATTTCTCTGTAGCGATAATATGTAAATCTATGTGCTGATCTCTAATTAACTCCAGCAAGCGTTGTGTGAAAGAGCGTTTAAAAAATCTTTTCCATCGGGGTTGTTGACTTTCGCCGATGACTATTTGGGTGATATGATTAGTTGCGGCAACTTGGGCGATCGCCTGAGCGACATTGTTACTTTTAACATGAAGAAATTCACCACCAAATTCTCGGCATAGTTTCTCACAAGTATGAATATGTAAACTTTCTTCTTTAGTCAAAAACCGTTCAGGATCGGCAATGAATACAGTATATAACTTGGCATTCATATAATTAGCAATTCGCGCCCCCCGCCGTAATAATTGAATCGAATTTGGATAGGTAGATACACATATCAAAACCCGTTCATGAACAGTGCGAATTTGCCCAGGAGAGATGGAAGTATTTGCCTCTTCCTCAACTGTATCTGCAACTTCTCTTAATGCTAATTCTCGCAAAGCAATGAGGTTACGACGCTGAAAAAAGTTTTCTAAAGATTGCTCAATTTTATTAGCAGCATAAATTTTGCCCTCCCGTAACCGTTCTTCTAAAGTTTCTGGAGTTACATCAATGACAACCACAGCATCAGCTTCATCCAGCAACCGATCTGGAATGCGTTCTCGGACGACAACACCCGTAATTCCGGCTACTAAATCATTCAAACTTTCTAAATGTTGAATATTCACAGTAGAGTAAACATCTATGCCGGCTGCTAAAATCAATTCTACATCTTGATAGCGTTTTTCTCTAGGTGAACCAGGAATATTTGTATGTGCTAATTCATCAACTAATACCAATTGGGGAGAGCGGTTTAAAATTGCCTCTGTGTCCATTTCTTGGAGGTTGATATTTTTATGAATATTGGCTTTTTGCGGAACTACTTCTAATCCTATAGCTTTGACAGCAGTATCTTTGCGTCCATGAGTTTCAATAATGCCAATAACAACATCAATACCTTCTTGTTGCAGTTGACGTGCTTCTTCTAGCATTCTGTAAGTTTTTCCCACACCAGGAGCCATACCAATGAATATTTTATGCTTTCCACGTCGAGCAGGACGAATATAAGAACTGTCAGGGGAGGGCGTATGGAGATAAGACATAATAATAACTAGGGTTTGCGGAAAAGTCTTTTCATTCGGGCTAGTAGTCTGTCAACCCTAAAATGACGGGTGAAGGCAAGCAGGGGGGTAGGGGAGGTAGGGGAGGTAGGGGAGGTAGGGGAGGTAGGGGGGTAGGGGAGGTAGGGGAGGTAGGGGAGGTAGGGGGGTAGGGGAGGTAGGGGAGGTAGGGGGGTAGGGGAGGTAGGGGGGTAGGGGAGGTAGGGGAGGTAGGGGAGGTAGGGGGGTAGGGGAGGGAAGAACAGAAGTTTTTTCCGATTATTACCCGTCAAAATAAATTTGACGAACTACTAGGAGTCAGGAGGTAAGGGCGCAGGTCCTGCGCCCAATCAGGAGTCAGGAGGAAGAATTGGAGGGAGGCAAGAATAATATTAAATCTGAAAAAGTGACCGATAAATAAACCTGGAAGCGATAAAATCCAGATGACATCTTCAATTATCAATATGGCTCCTTTACCCGATTATCGTCCCAAACAAATGTCTCTTGGTCCATTGGAAGCAGAAATTCTCAATATCGTCTGGGAACTGAGTTCTGTTACTGTCAAAGATGTACACGATCGCATTTTAGCTGATCCTAACCGCGAATTGGCTTATACTTCTGTAACTACAGTTCTGCGTCGGCTGACGGAAAAAGGCTGGTTAGCTTGCAATAAACAAGGGAAAGCCTTTTATTGGCAGCCTTTATTGACTAAGCAACAAGCAGAGGTAATTAAGGCACATGATCAATTACAGCGATTTTTAGCAGTGGGAAATCCTGATGTGATTGCGGCATTTGCTGATAGTTTAGATCAAGCTGCTAGTGACCAAATCGAAGCGATCGCTAAACGCATCCAAGCAGCACGGGAAGCTAGAGGAGAAAAGTAACATTATGCACTTACTCATGATTATCACCGCTGTTACCATTGCTTGGTGGTTGCGATTCTTTGGCAAAATTCCCCAGGGAAATTGGCATTTACGCTGGCAGAAAACCCTATTTTTATTCCTTTTTCCCCCCTTACTCATCTTCATGACAGTCACCTCTGTAGTCTGCATGGGGACCCAGGGAAAAATGGGGGGAATGTATACCGACTCTTTTAGCTATCTCCTCGCCTTAATTTTTCTGGGATTTTTTAATATCTTTGGTATCAAACTAGCTTTCCAGGGTTGGAAAGCCATTAAATCTGCCCGTGAATGTCCCCAAATTACCCTAAATGGTAAATCTGCCCGACTCCTAGAAACTCAAGCTTTATTTGCTGGACAAATGGGTTTTTGGCAACCTGAATTAGTCATTAGTCAAGGACTACTACAAATTCTCTCTCCAGCCCATCTAGAAAGTGTTTTAGCCCACGAACAAGGGCATTATCAGTATAGGGATACGTTTTGGTTCTTTTGGCTGGGCTGGATGCGTTCTTGTACCGCCTGGTTGCCGAATACCGAGCCTTTATGGCAAGAATTGTTAGTTTTGCGAGAATTACGGGCTGATAGTTACGCCGCATCACAAGTAGATCCTCTAACACTAGCAGAATCTTTATTATTAGTCGTTAGTAACAACTCCATTACCTCAGATATTTGTTGTGCAGCTTTGGGTACAGGCGATCGCTTGGAACAAAGAATCGAAGCCCTATTAACACCACCTGAACCAATATCAGTAGCACAATTACCCTCCTGGCGGATTTTTCTCCTCGCCTTTCTCCCCCTAATTACCGTCATATTTCACACTTGAATGATTTCCTCTCTATTTTATAGAGAGGAGGAAAAAACTCAATTGATACAACTACCAATTAAGTTGGTAAATATTATAGATACTTATTCAATAATCTAGCAAAAAGTAATCTTAAATACAGTTTTTGTCCAATTTTTAAGATAAATCATCTGAGATAGGTTTATTTTCCAATACTTGTCGGTTAAGGAAATGTAGGTTGGGTTGAGCGATAGCGAAACCCAACATTATCAAGGATTTTGTGGGGTTTTGAGGCTTAACCGAGCAGTATTGGTTTATTTTCTCAATGCAGTTTTACCAAGATAATTGGTAACTAATATAGTAATCTTGGTAAAAGTATACCAAGTTAACACCAACACTAAAAATTTCCCCCATCCTGTTTACCAATGAAAAGCAGAAAATTATTAGTCTTTATTACTACAGCCTTAGTCACTTTGCTGCTGACAATTGGCTTACCCAGCCTAATTTCATCGCCGATTTTCGCACAACCTAATACAAATTTAATTATATCCGCCGCTGCTAGTTTAAAAGAGGCACTAGAAGAAATTAAACCCCTTTACCAACAAAGTAAAACAAACGTCAAAATAAATTATAACTTTGGTAGTTCCGGTGCATTACAGCAGCAAATAGAACAAGGTGCGCCGGCGGATATTTTTATATCTGCGGCAAAAAAACAAGTAGATGCTTTAGAACAAAAAGGACTTTTGGTGGTAGGAACTCGGAATATCATCGCTAAAAACAAATTAGTTTTAATAGTCCCTAAAAATGCCGCTGGTATCACTAGTTTCTACAGTCTCAAAGATGCCAAAGTCAAAAAAATCGCCATTGGTGAACCCAGAACTGTACCCGCAGGACAATATGGACAACAAGTATTAGAAAAGTTAAAAATTTGGTCAGAAATTAAATCAAAACTGGTTTTTGCAAATAACGTGCGTCAGGTTTTAGCATCTGTAGAAACTGGTAATGTTGATGCAGGGTTAGTTTATATAACGGATGCTAAAATCTCTAATCAGGTAAAAATTGTAGTTACAGCCGATGAAAAATACCACTCTCCCATTATTTATCCCTTAGCAGTTGTTAAACGTAGCAAAAATGTTGATACTGCTAAAGAATTTTCTCAATTTTTATCTAGCAATCAAGCCAAATCCGTATTCAAAAAATATGGGTTTATTCTGCCTTAGTCATAATTGAGTTAATTAAGTAACAAACATCTTTATTAAAACTATGCCACAGGATTTATCACCGCTTTGGATATCGTTAAAAACGGCTTTATTAGCAACATTTATTACTTTTTTCTTGGGTATATTTGCTGCTTATTGGATGTTGGGATATCGTGGTAAAGGTAAATCCTTAATTGAGGGGATATTTGTCGCACCGTTGATTTTACCCCCCACTGTGGTTGGGTTTTTACTGCTGATATTCTTTGGGAAAAATGGTCCAGTGGGTAAACTACTAGAACCGTTCAATACGACAATTGTATTTACTTGGTATGGTGCGGCGATCGCTGCTATAGTAGTTTCATTCCCATTGATGTATAAAACTGCATTAGCAGCTTTCAGTCAAATTGATACCAATTTACTGCGCGTAGCCAGAACATTAGGTGCGAAGGAATTGACAATTTTTTGGCGCATTAGTTTACCCCTAGCATTTCCGGGGATTATTGCTGCTACCACCTTAGCATTTGCGCGGGCTTTAGGTGAATTTGGGGCAACTTTGATGTTAGCAGGAAATATCCCTGGACAAACGCAAACTATACCAATGGCGATATATTTCGCAGTAGAAGCTGGGGCAATAAATGAAGCTTGGTTTTGGTCAATTACCATGATGATCATTTCCCTTTCAGGGATTATTCTAGCTAATTTTTGGCAAGAACTTGCATATAAATCAAGATTGACAAAACCATCTCAAAAGCAAATAGAATTAGCAAATAAATCTTCTTTATTATTAAAAGATTATTCCCCAAATGGCTTATTTTTAGATATTGACAAAAGACTCGCTAATTTTCATCTTCAAGTTGCCTTAAATACTAATAATCAACCATTGGGATTATTGGGAGGTTCTGGGGCAGGAAAAAGTATGATTTTGCGTTGTATTGCCGGCATAGAAACACCAAATAAAGGACAAATAGTTTTAAATAATCGGGTATTATTTGACTCAGAAAAGAAAATTGATCTACCCATTCATCAACGCCGAATTGGTTTTTTATTCCAAAACTATGCCCTATTTCCACATATTACTGTGGCGGAAAATATCGCTTTTGGCATACCCAAATCTGTAAATGTTAAGGAAGAGGTAGAAAAGCAGTTAATAACTATGCAATTACAAGGATTTGGCGATCGCTATCCGCATCAACTTTCCGGGGGACAACAGCAACGGGTAGCATTAGCTAGGGCTTTAGCAAGCAAACCAGAAGCACTACTTTTAGATGAACCATTTTCCGCTTTAGATACCCATCTCCGCAGTCAATTAGAACAACAAGTTACTGAAATTCTCGATGATTATTCTGGAGTAACTTTATTTGTTACTCATAATATGGAAGAAGCCTATCGGCTATGTCCCAATCTATTAGTATTAGAACAGGGAAAAGAAGCACATCATGGTTCTAAATATGAGATTTTTCAACATCCTGCAAGTATAAATGTCGCCCAACTTACAGGTTGTAAAAACTTTTCCCGTGCTAGTATTTTATCTCCTCAACAAATAGAAGCAATTGATTGGGATTGCACCCTCCAAGTCAGAGAAAAAATGCCTTCAGGATTATCTCATGTTGGTATTCGCGCTCATCATTTAATTTTCACTAAAGATCCGCAAAAAGTAAACACCTTTCCCTGTTATTTAGTGCGTACCAGTGAAACACCTCACCGCATGACAGTATTTCTCAAACTACATTCTTTTGGTAATCATCCCCATGATTATCACTTACAAGGAGAAATATATAAAGAAAAATGGGAAAATATTCAAAATCAACCTTTTCCCTGGTATGTGCAATTAGAACCTTCGCAATTACTCTTAATGGATTGACACTCTCAGAGGATGTTTGAAAAGTATCAGAATTAATCGAGATCCCCCCAACCCCCCTTACAAAGGGGGGCTAAATTCCTTAAAGTCCCCCTTTTCAAGGGGGATTTAGGGGGATCTGCGGGTGTCAGATCCCACACGAAAAAGTTTTCAACCAACCTCTCAGGTCTAAAGACACTGAGATTCTTTAATCAAGACTCCCCTGATGTAAGTAATTGGACAAAAATATTTACAGTCATTGCGAGCGAAGGGAAGCAATCACAACCCTTGCGATTGCTTCATTTCACTTCGTTCCATTCCCAATGACATTGTGTAATTAATTCTGTCTCACTACTTAGCGGTATGCACTTGAATAAGATACATCATAAGCCCCCTCCTTGCTTGCGGGGAGGGGTTATTGTCTTTCACTCAGCCAAGAACCGCTATATAAGCTTTAACTAACAAATCAATTCCAGTAATTGCCCCACCAACAACAACAGCATTAGCGCCTAAATCCAAAGCTTTTCTAGCCATTTCTGGGGAAGAAACACCACCTTCACAAATCACAAAAGTATCCAGATTTTCTACGATTTGGGTGAGTAATTCCCAACCAGGAGGAGAAAAGTTTTGAGTTGCTGTTGTGTAGCCAAAAAGAGTAGTTCCCACAATATCCGCACCGGCATTAACAGCTAATTGTGCAGCCTCGTAAGTATCTACATCTGCCATAACTGGCTTATTTAACTGCTGATGAATTAGAGTAATAATATCTGCCAACTTTTCATCACCGGGGCGATTTCTCGTAGTAGCATCTATGGCAATAATATCTGCACCTGCTTCAGATACAGCCACAGCATGATGAAATTGTGGTGTAATATAAACATCAGAACCAGTTATTACTTGTTTCCAAAGTCCAATAATCGGAACTTGGACTTTTTCCCGCACGGATTGAATGTGACTGGGCGTGTCAATTCTTACAGCTACAGCCCCATTATTCACTGCTGCTTGTGCCATTGCAGAAATTACATAAGGATCATGTAATGGGGAGTTTACAGGTGCTTGACAGGAAACAATTAATCCTTTGGGTAAATTAGTCATGTTTTATTTTTAATTGTAAGGGTAAATACGGAAAAACCTATCTAAGGATTATGTTAATATGGGGGCAAAATTAAGGATATTCCTGACTGAAAAACAAGATATACTCAAAACGGCTAGAAGCTGGACTTTTTTTATCATACAAATGTTTTAAAAGTGGTATTCCGTAATTTTCATCACATTGCTACCCCCCTTTCCCCTTGTAAAGGGGGAAAACAATAAAAATCCAGTTCCCTCCCCTTGTAAAGGGGAGGGTTAGGGAGGGGTAAAAATATTTGATAAGTAGTGAGACAGAATTAATTACACAATGTCATTGCGTAAGCGTTGCCTGGCGTTAGCCATATCATCTCATTCCCAGTCAGAGACTGGGAATGAATTCTAGAAGGCTCTGCCTTCAATAATATTAGAGGCAGAGCCTCATCAACTGCGTTCCTAGTCAGAGACTAGGAACAAGATGTGGTAGGGATTTGAGCTTAAGTTGACACCAATGAAGCTCTTGCTTTACCCCTACACATCTGGGTTCTTTGTCATCTAGCAAAAGTTTAAATCTCACCCGTGTTTAGTATAAAACTGTTCCCTATTCCCAGTTAAGAGTTCCCTGTTCCCTGCCCTCACAGACAACTTATTCAGCAAACCCTACTTAACAGGGATAGAATCAACATCCACAGTTTCGGCAGCGGCATGATTAGCCGGATTGGTGGTACTATTTTCTACGGTTCCTTTTTTTGCCTTCCAACCATCAAGAACTAAGGAAGAAACTTCGGAAACGAATAAACTCAACAGTAAAACATCGTCAATTTGACCAATAATAGGAATAAAATCTGGAGAAATATCTAAAGGGCTAATTAAATAGGCTACTGTGCCGATAATTATCCACCAACGGTATTTAGGATTGCGTAGTGTGTTCCGATACCATGTATACAGGGATTGAATTGAGAAGTTCATTCTTAACCTCCAGTGATTTTTTTATTTTGGCAAATAATCATTTAAACTCCCGGTGGGAATAACCGCCATATTGTGTATAGAAGATGTTACTCCTTAGTAATTAATCAGAAAAGTTTGTGAGTAATGCAAAACTCTTTAAAATGAAAATGCCTTGACTACTCGGAATGGAGAGAGGAAACCTACACAGTGGATATTTTAGATTTGTTTAAGAAGGGCGGGCCTGCTATGTGGCCTTTGCTAGTTTTGTCAGTTCTATCACTAAGTGTGATTTTTGAACGTCTATGGTTCTGGTTACGGATTCTTGCCCAGGAAAAAGAAATAGTCAATCGGGTTATAGATGCTGCTGGTGAGGATTGGGGAATCGCTGAAGCAATGGCTGAACAAGCTATAAAACAGCCCGTTGGCAGGTTTTTATACGCACCCTTAAGCTTGCAAAAAAACGATCCAGAAACCTTTAGATTAGCCCTAGAATCCACCGCAGCCGACGAAATAGCCGGAATGCGTCGGGGTGAAAAACTTTTAGAAGCGGTGATTGCCCTTTCACCACTGTTAGGATTATTGGGGACAGTTTTAGGTTTGATTCGTTCTTTAGGTGCAATTCGTATTGGTGATTTGGGAACTGAATCTACAGCCGGTGTCACCACAGGGATTGGGGAATCGTTAATTAGTACAGCAGCCGGATTAATAGTAGCGATCGCCAGTTTAGTATTCTACCGCTTATTTCAAAGTTTTGTTGTTAACCAAGTTAAAATTTTCAACAAAGCCGGCAATGAATTAGAACTGCTTTACCGTCAATATCCTCCCGAACCTAAAATAATTAACACGGGCAGATTCTCGAAACGCACCTCTACAAATTTCGATTCATCTTCTCAGCTAGAATCAAGAACATTTATTCAAGACCCAGAAAATGACCCAAATAAGCCAATTGATAATTACGATTTAAACCTTGTCAATTCAGCAAATTTGCCCGATAACAAGGTTGATGATGCCAATTTGAACTTTGGAGAAAAACCAGAAGATGAAAGTTAAGCTAGAGACCCCCGGTGAAGACCTTCAGATTCAAATTATCCCCCTAATTGATGTTGTTTTTTGTATTCTGACATTCTTTCTATTGGCAGCTTTACAATTTACCCGTCAGCAAGCAATTAATGTTGACTTACCCAAAGCTAGTACAGGCGAAAATTCTGCCGCTAATTCCCAAATTAAAAGCAAAATATTACCTGTAACAATTGATGCTATTGGATTAACTTACATCGAAAAAGAACCTGTGAAACGGGAGGAATTAGAAGCACGTTTAAAACAATACATCCAAACAAATCCAGACGGGATTTTAGTATTGAATGCGTCGCGGACAGCTACTTATAACGACGTAATTCAAACCTTAGACTTGCTGAGAAAAGTAGGAGGAAATCGTGTATCTTTGGGAATTATCCCCGGTTCATCTCAACCATTGACAAATTTACCCAATTTCCCTACTCCTCCCATACCGAATAATCCCACCAATCCAGAAATTAACTCACCGGAAAATTTGAGGTCTTTACCACCGATTAACCCTAATCCCTTACCCACGCCTGGAAACGGAATTAATTCTGGTACTTTACCTCAAACACCTGTAACACCAGGAACAAATAATTCTTCTCCTCAAAATTAAACCCATTTTGTCAGATATTTCGGATATTTTCTCCCCATATTTTCCTGAAAAATTAGGAAGTTATGGGGATATTTTTAGGTAAAATTAAATAAGTGTATCTAAGAGAAAAATTATGAAAGCAATATTAATGACCGCAGTAGGTAAACCAGAAGTTTTAGAACTACAAGAAGTTCCTCAACCTATACCAACAAATAAAGAAATCTTAGTCAGAATTTTCGCCGCCGGTGTTAATCCCATTGATACTAAATTACGACAGCGGGGGACATTTTTCCCGGAACAAATGCCAACTATTTTAGGCTGTGATGGTGCAGGTATAGTAGAAGCTGTGGGTAATGATGTCCAAAAATTTGGCGTTGGTGATGAAGTATATTTTTGCTATGGTGGTTTGGGTGCAAGTCCAGGAAATTATGCTGAATATATCATTGTTGATGAAAGATGTGTGGCATTGAAACCCAAATCTGTTTCTTTTGCACAAGCAGCCGCAGCACCTCTGGTTTTAATTACTGCTTGGGAAGCTTTATATGAACGGGGAAGACTTGAACCAGGACAAAAGGTATTAGTTCATGCTGGTGCGGGTGGTGTTGGTCATGTGGCTATTCAATTGGCTAAACTCAAAGGCGCTGAAGTAGCGACTACGGTGAGTTCACGAGAAAAGGCTAATTTTGTCACTCAACTTGGTGCTGATAAGGTGATTTTTTACAAAGAAACTGATTTTGTCGCATCTGTATTAGATTGGACTAATGGTGCAGGTGCAGATTTAGTTTTTGATACTGTGGGTGGTGATACCTTGGAAAAATCTTTTCCCGCAGTGCGACTTTATGGCGATATTGTGACTATTCTAGAACCAAAAGCTAACACTGTTTGGAAAGTTGCTAGAACCAGAAATCTCCGCATTAGTTTAGAACTAATGCTAACACCGTTGTTGTTAGGAAATATGGAATTATTAACACATCATGGGGATATTTTACAAGAATGTGCTAATTGGATAGATGCAGGGAAGTTAAAAATTGAAGTTAGTCAGACCTTCCCTTTAGCCTCAGCCGCAAAAGCACACGCTTTAGTGGAAACTGGTTCTGTCCTGGGTAAGGTTGTTTTATTGAATTAATCATTAAGTAGGGAATTTGTTGAGATTATTTTGTCACCTTAGCTATTTACAAAGATGGGATTTTTCTCACCTTTGGCAAATAAAAAACACGGTTAAAAAAATCAACTTATTATCTGCGGAATTAGGAAAAATCATCATATCTAAGTCCGCAGTCATAAGTTTTGTTTGTATATTTGCTATATTTTTACTTCCTGTTCCTACTTTTGCAGTTCCCAACGAACCTATCACTTTAACTTGGGAATTATTACAAGAACGAGTTAAAACACCAATTTTACGAGATGGTAATTTAACTGTAGATTTAAAAAAAATGGTGATTGATTTACGTCCAGAAAATGCTATTTTTCGGGATAATTTTTATCAATTACTCAGAAAAGAATTACAAAAAACTGGGGCGACAGCTTTGGGTTTAGATTTGAGTAATTCTGTAATTGAAGGTGATTTTTATGGCAGTGATTTGGGTTTACGAACTCCTCTTTATGCTCAAGGAATAGCCCAAATTTTCACACATACAGAACAGCAACAGTTAGAAAGTTTACGTTCAATATGTTTGCAATCTTTAGCAAGAGCTTTTCCTAATGCTAAAGATTGTAAATCTTTGTTGAACAATCAGTCCAATAACTCTAGTAGTATTGCTGTATTTCGCGGGGCTTTAATTATGGTAGGAAGTCGTTTTAATGGGGAAGTAAAATTCCCGAATACGTTCTTTCTCCAACCTGTAAATGCTCAAGGGGCAAATTTTTTAAAACCTATTAATTGGGACGAATCCAGATTTGGTAGAACTGTGAGTTTTAGTGGGGCTATTTTTCACGCCCTGAGTAGTTTTGAAGGTAGCATTTTCTTTGAGAAAGCCAACTTTCAAAATATTAAGTTTCTAGATACTGCTAATTTTCAAGGTGATGTATTTTGTGATGATGTAAAATTTAATCAAGGAAAATTTCAACAAGTAGTTAGGTTTAATAGTAGTTATTGGCAAAAAAAAGCTGATTTTTCTAGTGCTATTTTTAATAATCAAGTTAATTTTAATCAGGTGAATTTTCATCAATCTTTATTAATGAAAGATGCTATTTTTAAGCAAGCTCTAATTTTTAGAGAATCTGAGTTTAATGAATCTGTAGATTTGCAGAGTGCAAGTATTCTCAATCAAGCTGATTTTAGTGATGTCAAGTTTGCAGAAGCAGCATTTTTAAATGTTTCTGGGTTGGTTTTTAATTCTAATCAAGCAAAAATTTTAGGTAATGTTGGCGAAATTGGTAAAAAGTTGATTGTGCTAAGATTACGAGGTAATCAAAATATTTTGCGGAATTTAAGTCAAAATTTCCGGTTACAACAGCAGGTTAGTGATGCAAATCAGTTGGAATATACGAAACAACGGTTAAGATTAATTGAATTAAGTCATCAGTTGTTAGCTATCAATATTAATACTGCTGCTGTGAATAGGTTAATAAATTTAGGTTTTTCTGCAACTCAAGCGGCTGAAATTAATCAATATCGTCAAATTAAACATTTTCGGAATATTAGCGAGTTACTAGTTTTACCTGATGTGGATTTGGAAATATATAATCAGTTAAGGGAGAGAATTGTTGCTACTGAACCTCTAGTTTTTAGTGGGTGGTTAGTTAAATCTTTAAATTGGTTGTTATTGAGTTTATTATTGTTATTGAGTGGTTATGGGACAAATTTTTGGTTAGTATTTGGTGTGGGTGGTGTAGTTATTTCCTGTTTTGGTGTATTATTTTGGTTAGTTGATCGTTGTCGTCGGTTGTCTCCTGTAGCAATTATTCCTAGATATTATGAAACTGTTTGTATATTATTGAGTTTTATTGGTTCAATATCTGGTAGTTTATTAGCAATTTTTCGGAATTCTGGTAGTCCTTGGTTAACTTTATTGTGTTTATTTATGATTATTTTTCCCCTACCGGGGATTTTATTGTGGCGACTTTATAAACAAGGGCGTTATCACGATTTAATGGATGTTTCTTATTTTCGAGAAGATGGAACATTAAGACAGCTAAGATTATTAATTGGGAGATTACCCGTGATTCCTAGAAATCCCAGTTTTCGGGAAAGATATATGCCGCTATTATGGGATAGGCGTTGGAATTGGCTGAATTATTATGATTTTAGTTTGAATAATTTGGTGAGATTAGGATTTAATGATATTCGGTTACGTGATGAACATTTACCAGGAATTATTTCTATTTTGGCTTGGTATCAGTGGAGTTTAGGGTTACTTTACATTATTTTAGCGGGTTGGACACTTTCGCGGACAATTCCTGGATTAAATTTATTAATTTATCTAAAATAAGTTAAATATCCCTAATTTTTTGAAAAATTCGGAGATTTTTATATTCGTGTCCCTACACCCGGATTTCTCACAAATTACAGCAAATTGTCATCAAACCCGGAACAAGAACCCCACCCCCAACCCCCTCCAGTATCAAAAGCTTATCCTTTTCTTCCCCCCGCTGCGGGGGGATTTAGGGGGGTGCGATGAGGGGGCTAAGATGTACCTTATATGATTGGAAATCGCTGTAGTAAGTAGGTGAACACAATAAAACCAAACTCTGTAAGTAGTGAGACAGAATTAATTACATAATGTCATTGCGTAAGCGTTGCGTTAGCCATATATAACGGAGTGAAATGAAGCAATCGCCAGGGTTGTGATTGCTTCCCTTCGCTCGCAATGACTGTAAATATTTTTGTCCAATTACTTAAAGAAACGTAAAATCTCTGAAAACTTCTTTACTCTTGCCTATTGCCTATTGTCTTGCTATAACGACAATTTTCAACGCCAACCTGCTTATCTGTGAATTTTGTGCATTTATCAAGGGACAGTTTTTAGGTAAAATTACTTGTGAGTTCAATTAGTGAGAAATTAGATAGTTTATGACCATAGCTAGAATTGGAATCATAGGTGGAAGCGGGTTATATAAGATGGAAGCACTGAAAGATGTGGAGGAAATAGAGATTTCTACCCCTTTTGGTTCACCGTCAGATGCGATTATTCTCGGAACTTTAGAGGAAACTCGCGTGGCATTTTTAGCGCGTCATGGTCGTAATCATACGTTGTTACCTTCTGAGTTGCCATTTCGGGCTAATATTTACGCGATGAAGCAATTGGGTGTAGAATACTTAATCTCTGCGAGCGCTGTGGGTTCTTTGAAGGCTGAAGCTAAACCCCTAGATATGGTAATTCCTGATCAGTTTATTGATCGAACCAAGAATAGTATTTCTACCTTCTTTGGTGAGGGAATTGTGGCGCATATTGCCTTTGGTGAGCCGATTTGCCAGAATTTGGCTGGGATTTTGAGGGAGGCGATCGCTTCTTTAAATTTACCAGATGTCACGTTACATGATGGTGGTACTTACGTATGTATGGAGGGACCGGCTTTTTCCACTCAGGCTGAATCTCATCTCTATCGGAGTTGGGGTGCTACGGTAATCGGGATGACAAATTTACCCGAAGCAAAGTTAGCCAGAGAAGCGGAAATCGCTTATGCAACCTTGGCGCTGGTGACGGATTATGATTCTTGGCATCCCGATCATGATAGCGTGACGGTGGAAATGGTGATTGGGAATTTACACAAGAATGCGGCGAATGCACAAAAGGTAATTCAAGAAACTGTGAAGCGGTTAAGTGCAAATCCCCCTGCTAGTGAGGCGCATTCGGCTTTGAAGTATGCGATTTTGACGAATTTAGCAAATGCACCAGCAGCAACGAAAGAGAAGCTGGCTTTGTTGTTGGAGAAGTATTTGTAAGGGAATAGGGGATTGGGGATGAGGGTAAAAATAAAATGCAGCTTTTATTCATCAAAATCTATTTCTTGTGGTTACGATGTAAGCGATGTCCAGCTACCCAAAAAATCGGTCTACATTGGATGGATAATGCTCCTCAAATAGATTCTGCTCTACCATCAGTAAACCAAATATTGTTCCCCGGTCATAGACTAAGTTAAATTCAACGTAACGACCTCTACGGTATAATTGGAATTGTTGGAATTGACGCTGGCGATCGCATTCCCCATAACTCCAGAAAAGCGATACATCAATCTTAACATTTTCCTGATTTGTTTAGAATCAGGATGTCCAGGATTAAAGGATTTATAGGATGGAGATTGACATTTTTTTAATCATTAATCCCACCAATAAGTAATAACCACAGCATCTCGCTGTTGCCAAAGCGACTCACCTTCCAAACCTGCTTCCAATCTCATTCGTAACTGTCGCCTAAGTCGCAAACCATACTCTTCATTATTACCATCAGTAATATCCACTGAATCTGCACGCCACTTTTTACCCAAATCCAAAAGCTGAGACACAATAGTATCTTGGTTTTCTGTCAAAATGTACAGAGTATCTCCAGGATAAGCTACAAAGTGTATTGTACTCGATTCTGGCATTGGGCGATAATTTGCCATTGCCAATAAAGTATCTACCAAACCACCAAAACTTAAACCATTTTCATCTGGTGCAAAAATTGGTTTCGTAAACAGAAAACTTGCCCATAGATGAGAATATTGACTAAGATCCCTAATCACCTCCTCCCCATTAAACTCATTAAAGCGACGTTGCCACATCAAAGCTGCAAAAAGTTCCTGGGGACTGTATTCTTGAGCTAGGGTTTGAATGTTGGCTAGGTTTAACATAGAGAATGAATAACAGTTTGATTAAGTAGGTTGGCGTTAAAAATTGTCGTTATGGCAAAGGAACGGGGAACGGGGAACAGAAAAGAGGTTTTCAGCCTCCTAATTATAGCAACGGTCAAGGTAGTTAGGACATGAATTGTTCGTGTCAACTAGAGGTGGGACTCTCCCCAAGCGATAATCGGCATCATTTTGTTAGAGATGAAGAATTTGAACAGTCGTGGGAACATATTGATGGGGAAGCAAGACGAGCTTTTATTGAATATTTGGAACGTTCTTGTATTTCCGAGTTTTCGGGATTTTTGTTATTTAAGGAATTATCACGAAAGGTAAAAGCAAAGATCCCCGACTTCTTTAAGAAGTCGGGGATCTGAATAAAAGTTAGTCAGAAATGCCAGCATCTCGCAGGCGTTTCTCTAACTGTTCCAAGCGTTTTAAGGCAGTTTCTTTAGCAAGTCGTTCTTGGTTAACTTGGCGTTGAGCAGTTTCTTTTGCTAGTCGTTCTTGTTCTTTAGCAAGTCGTTCTTGTTGCACTAACTCAGAACCCCAAAGTAGCAAATTACCATCTTGATCCCACCAGCGTAACCAATAACCTTGACGGTTTTCGCGTTTTCCTTGCCAAACACCAATAAATAATTCCATTTCAGTTAACCAATAACGGTTATTTTCATCTGAGGAACGCAATTTATAGTGTCCATGTTCATGCAAGTGATATATTTCTAATTCACCAATATCTGGTTGAAAAATGATGTAGTTAGGAACTTGTAAAACTTGTTCATAATAAAACCATTTTCCAGGAGGATAGGTGTGTTTATTAGAATATTCACTACCATCTGGATCAGAAAGAAATTCCATTACCACCGCTGGAATTTGTCCCTGTTTGTGGGGGTGTAACTGCGTTGGATTTGTTCTCTAGGCACTGTAATTTGCGGCACGTAAGCCCAGTCAGGGGCTTTGATGACAAATTTATCATTTACTGTGGCGCAGATGCCGTAATTGGTGGTAGCAAGGGCAGTTTCTGGAAGTTTGCCAGCAAGTTCTAGGCTTTCTGTGAGTGCTGCTGCCAGACTGGGTTGATTGACATTATCCACAGGTTCATCGTCTAAAATGAAGTCTTCGGGTAAGAGTTCCCAAGTGATTTTGGTGGTCGAAGCACTTACAACCATAGGAAACATAAATAATAGATTAAATTTTAGTATAGCTTGTCATGGATATGACTGGGGATGTTAGATTTTAGATTAAAACAATTGGGTAATTCCAAATCCAAAATCAAGTGACAATTAACGAAGTTTAGATATTTGCATTTCTAAAGTAAGGATTCAGGCTACAGAAAACTTGATATAGCAGAGAAAATAAAAGGAAAATATTCTTTATTCTAAACTCCTGAATGGGCGCAGTCCCTACGCCCCTACTTCCTAAACAACTTGAAAACTAAAGTTCAAACTCGCCCAGTTATTAACAGCCAAAATATAGGCATCATTGGTAGTAATATTCATATCAGTTTTCACTTTACTAGCATTATGTAAATCTTGTAATATCGCTTGGGCAACTTCCAAAGGATTGACTAGAGGACTAATAGCCTGTTGATCTGTGGTAGAATATTTGGTAGTAGCTAATGCCGCGAGAGTTTCCTGAAACGGTGCGGTACTCAGAATAATTTGGTGTTCACAAAAAGTATAACGTGTGGGTAATAACCAACCAGGTTCAGATTGATTATCTGGTATTTTCATAGTTTGACCTGGAGGAATGAGAATTTCTATTAGTTGGGGTTTAGTGGGAGGAATTTCTGTTTCTGGAAAAACTTCCCAAGGATAAAAAGCAAAGGCATTTTGATTATTATTTAAACCCACTAAAATTAAGTATATAGGGCGATCGCTCAAATTTTCAACCTTATATTGCAAACGACTACCCAGAGGAATTGTCGGCATAGCAATTCCCTCGTAGCCAGGTGGTTGCAATATGTTATCCTGACTAGCAGTTCCCAAAGTGTCCCGCACCATAAACACACGGGGGACAATACTATTAACAACCTCTAAAGTCGCCCTCACAGGTAAACGGGAAGAACCTTGATTTTCTGTCAACTGCCACAACTTTGATGCCAGCAAAGTCGAAAATTGCGGTGTTAATCGCTGTACTGCCACCTTCACCGCTTCCCCAACTTCCCCGATAGTATTAATAATTGGTTCACCACCCAGGCAAAAAAGACCATAACGGCTAGGAACTTGGGCAACTTTACCAAATACATAATCAGCGGTTTCTTGTGTGGTGATAATATTAGCGATTCGGCTAATTCCTGAAAAAACGCTAGTAGCATCTACCACTTCAATTCTTTCCAAATGCTCATCTAACGCCACATTCACAAAAATATTACGGGGTAATATGCGTATACTTTCTTGGACTATTTGCCCAACTTGAGGGAGATTGGTAATCTCCCTATTTGTCAATTGAGCTTTAGCTACTAACCCACTTCGTGATTTAACAGTTAACTCTGCCCCTGTCTGCAAAATTAACCGAGAATTTACGCCATAATTAGTGAGAACGTGGAGAGGTAATCCCCCCAACCATAACTTGAATATTTTGCCATCTTCTTCTACGGCTTGAATCACCCCAATACTTCTCAAGTTATCAATCGGAAAATAATCAATAATTAAAGCATTGGGAAATTTATTTAACTCATTTAATAGACTTGGTTGTTGTTTTCCACCCAACTGATACATGGAAGTAGCAACACCAGAAAGAAAAACCGAAATTGTTTTAGCTGGGGTAGTTTCCCACAAATATTGAGTTAAAGCATAAGTTAATAATCCCACAGTGCCATTAGAGAAAATAAATTCTCCTGCCTGTTGATTTGGTGCTGCGGTAGCGTTGATAATCAGAGGATGATGATTAGCTAATTGCCGATTTTTCAGTTGGGATAAAAACTCTGATTCCTCTATTTGTAAAATTGCTGCTGATGATTGTGGTCGGGTACGCACTCGTAAACCAGTGGGTTTTAATTTAGGAGCATGATTGTAACTGGTATCTAATATTGCCGTAACTTGATTTGTAGGGAGCGATCGCAATAATAATAACAGAGTTTCTGTCAATAAATAGTTTCTCGATTTTGTGCCTAATAAATTATTCTCATCAACAGGAACTATGGCATTTGCTAATATTCCCGTCCCCAAATCAACGCGAGTCCCATAGCCGGAAAAATGGAAAATCACCACATCTCCAGATTTGGCTTGCTTACCCAAGTGATCTAAAAAAGCCGCTGTAATAAAATCTTTACTAGCTTGTTCATCAGTTAAAGTTAGAATATCCGCTGCTGCAAAACCACAACGATTAATTAACAGTTCTGTTTGCAATTCCACATCAGTTACACAACCCCCCAGAGCGGGACTTTGTGGATATTGATTAATGCCTATCAATAATGCTAACTTCCGCTGGTGAGATTGTGCTAAAGCTTGGTAATAGGGATTTCCCAAACTCAACCACTCAGTCTCAGCTAACCCCAATGCTGCTAGTAAGCCGCTAATTTGTTGTAAAAACCTACGCCGTTTCATCATTAGCAATCAGACTCCAGCCCATTAGCTAATAGCTTGAATTACTCCGCCGTAAGACGGACGGAGCTTCCCAATTCATCGGGAGTAGCCTCTAGAACTTCGTAGTTCTATTGGACTTACATTCCCTCCAAGGGCAGGAGTCCTGATCCCCAAGACCCAAATCTTTTGCTTGCGACATATACCTATTAGCTTGGTTTTCGCTTATGGCATTGATGGTCAAGATACTCAATATCTTACCAGAAGATCCTGGGGATTCATCATCCATCCGCACTTTATTTTTACAAGTAAAGTTCTTGATCTGAATCTAAACTAATACAAGTAATTGGACAAAAATATTTACAGTCATTGCGAGGGAAGGGAAGCAGTCACAACCCTTGGAATTGCTTGATTTCACTTCGTTTCATATGGCTAACGCCACGCTGCGCTAACGCAATGACATTGTGTAATTAATTCTGTCCCATTACTTAGGTGATATTTGCATAGCCCGGGTCAACTCAGCCGCAACTTCTGGACGAGAAAATTCTGGCGGTGGTAATTCACCTCGACGTAACATTTCCCGTACCTTTGTTCCCGACAGATGAACTCGTTCCTCTGGACTACTAGGACTGGTTTTAGTTGTGGCCATTTGTTTGGTGCGCTTACAATAGAAAGCGTGTTCAAACTTCATTGGCACAATTCCCAACTCTTCAGGGGCAAATTCATCGAAGATATACTGAGCGTCATAAGTGCCGTAGTAGTCACCGACACCAGCATGATCACGTCCGACGATAAAATGTGTACAGCCGTAATTTTTCCGCACTAAAGCATGGAAAATGGCTTCTCTTGGACCTGCATAGCGCATCGCTGCTGGGTTAATTGCCAAAATTACTCTATCTACAGGGTAATAGTGTTCTAGTAAAATTTCATAACAACGCATCCGCACATCAGCGGCGATGTCATCCTCCTTAGTTGCCCCTACCAATGGATGCAAAAATAGACCATCTACAGTTTCTAAAGCGCATTTTTGAATATATTCATGGGCGCGGTGGATAGGATTGCGAGTTTGGAAACCCACAATTGTTTTCCAACCTTTTTCTCGAAACATTTCCCGTGACGCAGCGGGGTCAATTTGGTAGCTGGGAAAATGGGGATGAGAATCACGTTGTAATAGCCAAATATCACCTGCTAGGTTGATAGAACCTTGATTATAAACCACCTGTACCCCAGGATGTTTAAGATCATCAGTGCGATAAACATTGATGGCTTCCTGTTGTTTGTCGTAGGTATACTTTTCAGTGAGTTCTAATACCCCAATAAACTCGCCTCTGGGATTATCCAGACGCACTAAACCGCCTTTTTGTAGAGGGGCTGCTACTTCTTCCGTTACAGACAGTGTAATAGGAATTGACCAGACAATACCGTTAGCTAACCGCATTTCTGTAACGACTCGGTTATAGTTTGCTTGGTTCATGAAACCAGTCAAAGGACTAAAACCACCAATGGCAATCATTTCTAAATCGGAAACTGCTCGCTCATCAAGTTCCACACGCGGTAAAAAGTCAGCTTTGGAGAGAAATAGTTCTCTTTGTGCTGAGGAAGCAACCCGGTTAATTAACTCTCCACCGTGGGCGGCAATGGCATCTGGATGGTAACTCAACGTAATTTTTCCCTAATTGTTGCAAACTATGTATTAAGTTACCAAATTATTGGTACACATTGTTAAATTTCTGTGAATTTTTTTCCTTTGCCGGTCGGAAAGGGTGAGATTAGAAGGAGTGGGGGAGTGGGGGGAGTGGGGGAGTGGGGGAGTAGGGGGAGTGGGGGGAGTAGGGGGAGTGGGGGAGAAATTTTTTCCTTCTTCCTTCTTCCTTCTTTCTTCTTTCTTCCTCCTGAACTCCTGAATGGGCGCAGGCCCTGCGCCCCTACCTCCTGAACTCCTTCTGTAAGACATTACAAATGATTAAAATAAAAGTTGTGTTACCCAAGGTTTAAACTCAAGAGAGTTTTCAAATTGAGTATCAATAGAAGATTCACCCAAACATAGAGGAGTTGATAATATGGGGATAAAATTTCCAGTTTTGAGTGGGGTACTGGTACTTCTCGCTACCAATTTTTTCTTACCTTCAGTTGCTAAAGCTGAGACTGGAACAACCAGTAGTATGTTTGAACGAGCTTATTTTCGCCATGATCCCAATTTTTATGACAATGGCAGTTTAAATCGTAAAGTAGATGCTTTAATTGGACCTGGGGAAAAATTTGGTACTACTTTTACTGACAATGAAATCGCTAAAGATGCTGAGTTGGTAAATACACTTTATCTTGATGCTATGGCTCAACAAACATTAAATGATCCCTATCTGCGGACACCTGATTTACCCAATCCCTATGATTCTTCTTTGTTGATGACTCCCCGCTATAATGGCAATCAGCTTAAAGTTGGGACTGAATACCGATTTAACAATTCACAACGGCGGTATAAATAATACAGCAGAGGTCATAGAGTCAGGAGTAAAACTGGCTTGGTGATAGCCTGCGTGGCGTAGCCATATTGAGGTATGAAATCCCCAAATTGAACCTTTAAAACTCTTACCTCAGTGCGTCTACTCTTCGAGATCACGAAGTATAATTGCGCCTTTGCGTAAGACTAAAATTCATACCCTATAATCAGCAACGCCTAAATAATTAGCGATCGCATTGATTTATCACCTATATGTGCTATGATTCGATGCGATCGCCATAATATCAGGCAATAAAAGAAACAATTTATCAGGGTAACTATAGGCATCCGCTTTGATTCCTGATAGGAAAGCGTAGCGTTAGCCATATTTTCCTACGTAGGAAGAGGATTCGAGAATAAATAATTGGACAAAAATATTTACAGTCATTGCGAGGGAAGGGAAGCAATCACAACCCTGGCGATTGCTTCATTTCACTTCCTTCCATATGGCTAACGCCACGCAACGCTTACGCAATGACATTGTGTAATTAATTCTGTCTCACTACTCATAACAACAATTTTCAACGCCAACCTACTTAATCAATTAATTTTTCCTAATTGTCTTGGTATTTTCAGCAGATTGTTTACCCAATAATTCCACAGCTTTAGCAAATTGAGGATCTTCAAGAGTCGCTAATTTATCTTTTCCACCTAACCATAACTCTTGACGTTGGGCATCAGTCAATTCTACCTTCACGTCTGGATCAATACCATGTTTATTAATATCTTTCCCACTGGGAGTATGATATTTAGCAATAGTTACAGCCAAACCAGCGCCAGATTTTAAAGGTTGTACGGACTGGACTAGACCCTTACCAAAAGTTTGATTTCCTACTAAAGTTGCCCGTTTATTATCTTGCAATGCCCCAGAAAGAATTTCACTAGCACTAGCTGAACCTTTATCTACTAATATCATCAAAGGTTTATCAGTCAGAGCCGTGCTATTGGCAACTTGTTTATCCTGTGTACCTTGACGGTCAATAGTAGAAACAATTGTGCCTTTATTTATCCACATTTGAGCAATTTCGATACTCGCGTATAGCAGTCCACCGGGATTACCACGTAAATCTAGAATATAACCAGAAACCTTTTTAGCCTCTAACTTTTCAATAGCATTTTTCATTTCTTTGCTGGCATTGGCGCTGAATTGATTCAAGCGAATATAGCCAATATTTCCGGCTGGGGTTTTCTTTTCCGAAAAGCGAACGGGATGAATTTCAATCCGCGCTCGTTGAATATTAAATTGTTTTTTCTGACCATTCCGCAAAATTGTCAGTTTCACCTTGCTGCCTGATTCTCCACGAATGAGGGCTACCGCGTCATTGGTGTCCATGCCTTTGGTGCTTTTGCCATCAATCTCAAGAATAATATCTTTAGCTAAAATCCCGGCTTTAAATGCGGGTGTATCCTCAATTGGGGCGATAACAATCAGTTGTTTTGTTTTTGCATCTTGACTGATGGTGATACCAATACCTGTAAGTTCTCCAGAGGTATCAACTTGCATATTTTTGAATTCTTCTGGGTTCATGAACCGGGTGTAGGGGTCTTCTAGCTTTTTCAGCATTTCCCGGACAGACTTGTAGGCTGCTTTATCATCAGTATAGGACTTGCTTAAATATTCCTTGCGTACAGCTTGCCAATCCACCTGATTAAAAGTACCATCTACATATCGGTAGTAAATAATTTGCCATACTTCATCTATCAAATCCTTGTGACTATCTTTAAATGAAGCCTTACCAATTGAGTGAATACCCAAACCGGTAACGGCAATTGTAGAAAGCGTTACCACTGTAGCACTCAAAACCAGTTTACTTTTTGTAATTACCATAATGGCAGCCGTGTCAAAGGAAAAATATATATCAAGTATGCCCAATCTAACACAGCGATCGCTAATTGGTAATTGATATTTTCTTATAAACAGAAATCTCTGTATTCCTTTCCTGTTCCCTGTTCCCTCTGAATTGTAAGCTGTTAGACCGTCAAGGGAGAGCGTTGACGGTTTTTCTGTTAAAACTAAGATGTTGCCATTTTTTTCAGTAATTCAGGAATTTGAGAGGGACTATCAGCAACGGGAATTTTTGCGGACTTAAAAGCAGCTAATTTATTTTCTGCTGTACCAAAAGTTGCAGAACGTCCAATTACAGTTGCTAAAGTCCCTGTTTGTTGCCAATTTCGCGTCGGTGGTGCGTGTCTACCGGCAATATAGGCAATTACAGGTTTATCAATTGTTTCTGTAATATATTGTGCTGCTGCTTCTTCGCTTCCCCCACCAGGTTGTCCGATTAAAACAATCGCTTCTGTGGTTTCGTCTTCATCGAGAATTTGTAACCATTGGAGGAATGAAGAGCCAACAATAGCATCACTACCAATACTGACACTAATTGATTGTCCTAAACCCGCTTTTGTTAATTCCCAGGCGACTTCGTAGGTGAGGGTACTACTACGACTAACAATACCCACAGAACCAGGAATATAAAATTCGCTAGGTTGAATACCCAGGAGAATTTTCCCCGGAACGATGATTCCTGGACTATTGGGTCCAATAATCAAAGTCTCACAAGCTTCTGTTTTGCGAAGAAGTTGTACCATGTCCAGTGGTGGAACACCAGCGGTAGTAATGATAATTTGGGGGATATTAGAGGCGATCGCTTCTAATGCTGCATCCAAAACTTGATAAGGTTGAACACAAATAATTGTGGTGTCAATCTGTCCAAATTTGGCAACAGCCTCCTCTACTAAATCAAATACTGGTAGATTATATATTTTTTGTCCACCATAACCAGGCTTGACACCAGCTACTAAATTTGTGCCATAAGCTTGCATTTGAGCAATATGGGTTGCGGAAATAAATTCACAAAATCCCTGGATTAAAACTTTACTTTCTGGTGTTAAGTTCATAGTTTGTCAGTTGTCAGTTGTTAGTTGTCAGTTGTAATTGGTAATTGGTAATTGGTACAAATATCGCCTTTTGCCTTTTGCTTCTTACCTTTTTTTTACCCCTGGAGTCTTTGCTAAACGAACTGCTTCCTTGACTGCTTCATCTAAATTTTCTACAACTATTAGTAATTGATCAGAGGTTTTCCCTGTGGCTAACTCTTCTCTGACATGATTGAATTCCGAACCAGCTAAACGGAGGATTAACCAGGGTAAATTCAATGGTTGCTGACTTTTATTCCCATTGGCGGCTGACACACCCGATGTGATTTGGCTTCTGTCTGAATGGAGAAATTGGCTAATAATTTCTGGGAGTTGGTCAACTTGCGGAATAGTCCCCAAAAAGTTGAGTAAAATAACTTGAGTATTCTGATCATTTACCAAATTGGTCAAACAACTAATCAGGCGATCGCTAAAAGTAGTCTGTGTTGTATCACTCATGAAAGTATGGCGCAAATTGACACATTTACCAGGATTCCCATGAGCATTAACAACCTCATCCAATGTTGTTAAAACAGAACCTTTACCATTGCCTATTATGCAGATTTTACCCTGCATTTCTATCCCATCCCACCTACTCAACAAACCGTTATTTTTTTTATTACCATGAAGAAGACCAACCATCTTGGTAGCCATATCGGCTATTTCAGGATGACGGTTAATAGCCTGTTTATTAACCGTAACCTTACCATTCAAAGCCATCACTTGACCCGCAGAGTTCACACCCAGGGGATGAATCTCCACCAAATCCAAATCCTTTTGGACAAATAACTGGTACAGTTTCTCCACAATATCACTCACAGTCTGCATCAACGCCCCCTGTAAGCCCATTTTTAAAGCCAGTCGTCTAGCATAAAATGGAGAAAATTCCTGTTGCACCACAACGTGCTGAATTTTTTCTCCCGCTGTCTCCCAGTCAATATTTGCTTCTGTGCAACCCAATAAAACGGGACGACACAGCGCAGTATCTAAAACTACAGCTAGATAAAATTCTTCCTGGGCATCATATTTTGATTCTGCCAATAAAACTTCTGGCAGTTGCCCCCAAATTGGTAGATTAAATATATTCTGTGCTGTAGCGATCGCATCAATTGTGGTTTCTACAACCCTAACTCCACCCGCCTTTTCCCTTTCCCCCGCTTGCACCTGAGATTTCAGCACAATCGGGTAACGAATTTTTAACCGTTTTAAATCTGTAGGATGGTCTATTCTTTGAGATGGTAAAACAGGAATCCCAATTTTACCAAACCATTCTTTAACTTGGTACTCTAATAAATCCATTGAGACACACCTTGTATTAACAAGTCCGACGCGCTTTCTCTGATGCTATCCGATATTTTACCCAATGCCGAAAATTATAGAATTTGGTTTTGCTGAACTGAAAATTTATTTTGCCATTGGATTGTCTCATTTATAATCTAGCTGTATAAAAAAATAGAAGTCTAAATCATTACCCTAGACTGTGTTCTTCGTGACAAATTTAACATTCTGCTAGAAACTGATTCTATAAGATGTAAAACTAGGATTTGCATCCCATCCCCAGTACCTTCGATAATCAAAACTATATAGAAAGAGTGGCGGTAACGCTTTATGAAAGTAACAGTTCAACAAGACGATCTCAAAGTTTTAGGCGATATCTTACAAGAAAGATTAGTTGCCCAAGTGCTTGATAGTAAAGATTTCCAGGTAAAATGCGCTGTCCAAAATGATGAATTGATGATTTTAACTCAACACCCTGCTGAGGTCACGGTTAATACACAGCAAGTTTTTGAGGTGTTAGAACAAGCACTACAATGGCAATTTAGCTACCAAACCCAACCGGTAAGATTTTTCTTGAGAATTTTTGGAGAAAAGCGCCCCTATACTCAACACTTCCTAGATTTTCAGATGCCTAGTGAAGATACAGATAGGGAAACTGAATATGGTTTTCAGATGCCTAGTGAAGATACAGATAGGGAAACTGAATATGGTTTTCAGATCCCCAGCAAAGAGGCAGATAGGGAAACGGTGGAAATAGGACACACTAGGGACACCCTCTTCCTCAATTCTGATCTGCAAACACCATCACCTCCATTTACAGAAACGGAACAAGAACCCATTGCTGATTCATTTTTCTCTAATTCCGCAGAATCTTTTTCAGACTATTCATCAATGCCAGACTCAAATTTATCTGCGGATGAATCTCAGACAATGGAGGATATTGAAGAAAATTTTGATCCCTTTGCGAATATTCCCGATCAACCCAAAAAAAGACAGTTATCATTATCACTTCCTCCCTTACCGATTATGATTGGTACGGCTGTAGTAATTGCTATTCTTTCCGGTGGTGGTACTTTCGTTCTCCATCGTGGTTGTATAATTTCTGAATGTAAAGAATTGCAAACAGCCCAGCAATTTAAAAATGAGTATCAGCAGCAGATCAAACGTACCAAATCAGAAAGAGACTTATTAACAGTGCAACAACAACTAGATGGGGTAGTTGCCGATTTACAAAATATTCCTCAGTGGTCTCCCCGTTATCAAGACTCTCAGCTATTAGTTAATAGTTTTTCTGAACAGTCAACGAAAATCAACCAGGTGCTAAAAGCCTTACAAATGGCATCTTCAGCCCAAAAAGCAACTCAAACCCCTGCTAAGAGTTTAGATGAGTTACGTAATAGACAAAAGTTGTGGAGACAGGCAATCACCTCATTAGAGATAATTAAGCCTAGTAATGAACTCTATGGATTGGTAAAAGCTAATTTACCAAGTTATCAAAATACTTTAAAAAGTGTTAATGATGAGTTGCTCAAAGAAGAAACCTGGTTACAGAAAATCGCCAATGCCACAACTCTCGCAGAAGCCGCTACTAAACGTCAAATCACGGCTAAATCTGCCCCTGAATGGCAAAAGGTAGAATCTGATTTCCAGACAGCAATTAGTACCCTCAAAATTATTCCTATAGGTAGTTTAGGATCTGAGGATGCCCGCAAGCTGTTGGCAGAATACCAACCAAAAATTATTGTAGCCCGCGATCGCGCCAAAAAAGAACAATTAGCAGCCACATCCTATCAACAAGCTATTAAAGCCGCTAGTCAAGCCAAAAGCTATGGTAATCAAAATCAATGGCAAAGTGCGGTTAAGTCTTGGGAACAGGCTGTAGAAAGTGCTAAACAAGTGAGTCAAGATACTTTCTATTTCAATCAAGCTAAACCCCTGATTGAAACCTATACAACATCTCTGAAACAGGCACAAGAACAATTCCAAATCTATGGGGATTTAACTCAAACCCGCGTTGAGTTAAAAAGCACTTGTACAAATACCATTAGAATTTGTACTTTTAGTATTGAGGATCAGAAAATTAGTGTCCGCTTAACTCCTGAGTATGACCGATTATTTCAAGCCAATAATCCACAAATACAAAGTCACTTCCAAAGCTTGAAAGATGCTCTCAAAGCCATTAGTCAAAATGCCCAACTTCCTGTATTCATCTATAATTCCCAAGGACAGGAAAGGTAGTGTGGCAACCAGGGTAGGGAGTGGGGGAGTGGGGGGAGTAGGGGGAGTAGGGGGAGTGGGGGGAGTGGGGGAGTGGGGGATTCTTAATACCTAATGGTGTCAACCTAATCTCAAATCCTTACCACACCTCGTTCCTAGTCTCTGACTAGGAATGCAGTTGATGAGGCTCTGCCTCTAATATCATTGAAGGCAGAGCCTTCACATAGTAACTGGTTTTGGGGATTAGTCATGGAGAAGATTAACTTTCAAAATTCATAGTGCCTAAATATTTAGTTAAAAACCGAGATGTGTAGTGTAGGGGTTTAGCAGTGCTCATTGGTGTCAACTTAGGCTACAGATAGCTGATTTGTTGGCTTCCACGCCCACCCAGAAATGAATTTCAGGGCTAATAGCCAAAGTTTACTAAAGTAAACTGGGGATTTTTAGTCATCTTCAGATGACTTTTGCTATTAGACTGGGAATTCATTCCCAGGCGGGCTATGAGTTTTACGTTAAGTTGACACCAATGAGCAGTGCTAAACCCCTACTATAGAATCACAGGATTAAGACGTTTTGAATATAAATTAGTCCGTGAGTTGCCTAAACTTGTCTACGTTTATATATAATTTATTATAAGAAGAGTATAAAATTAATATCACAAAAATCACCTAAAGTTATGAACCAAAGGTTATTTAGTCAAGGGTGGATAGGGTTGACGCAAATTGTTATTCTCGCGTCCCTGACAGCATTAACGACAATTGCGACTACCAACCAACCCAGCCACGCTGAAGGAACTCTGGTTGAGAACCAAAATTTTAAACTTGATATTGATTTTGATAAGATCAATACCTCTAGTGCGACTGTCAAATCTGGAAGAAAGTCCGGTATTCCTATTAATATTTTAATTCAACTTTCTCAAGGTTTCTCTGAGCCACTAAAGACGACAAAACTAAAAGCTGATGATTTCTTAGTTCAGGCTGTGGATAAGTATGAAATAGGAGATTATCGCGGGGCAATATTAGCTTATGACGAAGTAATTCGCCTTACTCCTAATAATTCTGAAGCCTTATTATATCGCGGTAATGCTTATTATAATTTAGGAGATAAACAAGCGGCGATACAAGATTACAACCAATCTCTCAAAATTAATCCTAACTATGCTGATGCCTACTACAGCCGGGGAAATGCCCTTTCTGCTTTAGGAGATAAACAAGCGGCGATACAAGATTACAACCAATCTCTCAAAATTAATCCTAACTATGCCGATGCCTACAACAATAGAGGAAATGCCCGTTATGATTTAGAAGATAAACAAGCGGCGATACAAGACTACAACCAATCTCTCAAAATTAATCCTAACTATGCTGATGCCTACTACAACCGGGGAAATGCCCGTGATGCTTTAGGAGATAAACAAGCAGCAATACAAGATTACAACCGAGCTATCAAGATTAATCCTAACTATGCTGATGCCTACTACAACCGGGGAAACGCATACGCTACTTTAGGAGACAAATTTCAAGCGAGATCTGATTTTCAACAAGCAGCAAAAATATATCAACAACAGGGCAATAATGAAAATTATCAGGATGCTTTGAATAAAGAACAATTCCAAATCTATGGGGATTTAACTCAAACCCGCGTTGAACTCAAAAGTACTTGTACAAATACCATTAGAATTTGTACTTTTAGTATTGAGGATCAGAAAATTAGTGTCCGCTTAACTCCTGAGTATGACCGATTATTTCAAGCCAATAATCCACAAATACAAAGTCACTTCCAAAGCTTGAAAGATGCTCTCAAAGCCATTAGTCAAAATGCCCAACTTCCTGTATTTATCTATAATTCCCAAGAACAGGAAAGGTATATGTGGCAACCAGGGTAGGGAGTGGGGGAGTGGGGGGAGTAGGGGGAGTGGGGGAGTCTCTGACTAGGAATGCAGTTGATGAGGCTCTGCCTCTAATATCATTGAAGGCAGAGCCTTCTAGAATTCATTCCCAGTCAGAGACTGGGAACGAGATGAAAATTAGTTCCCTCCCCAAAGCATCGGGGAGGGTTAGGGAGGGGTAAAAAATATTTGATACATCAACCTCACAATTCGCGTTAATCAACTGGAGAAACTTAATGTTAAGTAAAGATCAATCTGTTACTTATGAAGGTGGTTGTCACTGTGGTGCGGTGCGGTTTCGGGTAGTAGTTAATAATCACAAAGTTGATGATTGTAATTGTTCAATTTGTTCCAAAAAAGGATTTTTACATTTGATTGTTAACCAAAACCAGTTTACTTTGCTACAAGGGGAAGATGTTTTAAAAACTTACAAATTTAATACAGGAGTCGCACAACATAAGTTTTGCGGAGTCTGTGGAATTCATTCCTTTTATATTCCCCGTAGTCACCCTGATTGTATTGATATTAATGTGCGGTGTTTAGATGAAAATGTGCTGAGAAATTTTGAAATTTTACCTTTTGATGGTGCAAATTGGGAGGAAAATATTCATAAATTAAAGGCAGGTGATAGCAATTTTATGTGAAGCTGCACAAAATCATAATCATCCGTATTTATCCGCGTTTATCTGCGTTTATCTGCGGTCAATTATTCTTAACATCTTATTCTAGCCAGCTTCATCTTAATTTAGTATCAAATAAATTTGTTTTTTAATAATTGGAATTTAGCCTCTAACCTGCTATATTTTAATCACGTTAATTCATTTTTCAAAAATGTTGTAATTCCTAAAGGATAACTATGATGGAAACTCAAGCACAGCAACCAGAACAGGGAAATTATTCTCCACCACAAAGTTTACCAAAACTACCTGCGGCGCAGAAATCTGAATCTCAATGGCAGCAAATTATTAGACAAATTGTTGAATTTTTAAACCGACTGCCAGATGATTTAGGCAGTTTTTTTAACAACAATAAACGGGGTTTAATTACTGTAGCCTTAATTTTATCAGCTTTTGTCACAGTTAAGGTAGCGATCGCATTACTAGATGCTGTTAATGATTTACCGTTGCTACAACCGATTTTAGAGTTGATTGGCTTGTTTTATTCTATCTGGTTTAGTTTCCGTTATTTCCTCAAATATGAGACTCGGCAAGAATTAGCTCAGAAATTTAACGCCTTCAAACAACAATCTCTAGGATAAAGATTTTTGGTATTGCTGAATTGAGGTATGAAAATCAAAAATTCCCTTTCTGAAACTCTTAATATTTGCGCCTTTGCGTAAGACTAATTCATACTTTCATTCACCAACGCCAGATTTTTTTTGGGGATATTAAAATGTAGGTTAGCTATAGACTAGCCTACATTTTTATTTTGGATTTGACTATGTAAAATCTATCTATAGATAGATAATTTTTATCAAAATATTTTTGGCAATTATTCCCAAAGACAGTAGGTTTATTTGTTAGAAAATTCTAATCTGATTTGTGTAATGCTGAAAAAAAGCTAATTGTGTCAGTAACCCAGCCCTAAAGACGCTGAGTTTCCCACTTACCGCGAGGTTTTATGAATGAAAAGATTAGCGCAGATACCTATGATCGGGGCATAATCCCCGCAGAAACAGCAGCAAGAATGAAAAGAGAGGGAGCAAGTTATAAACACCTGCCAACAGAAGAGGATCTTGCCAGTGTGTCTACTGATGACCAAACCAATGTTTACAGTATTCGGACAACGGACGGTTATACTGTGGACAAAGAAGGGTTGTTGAATAATTATCCAGTTGAACCGGAAATGTATTATGAAGTTCCTGGTGATGCGCGGGAGATAGCAGAACAAGAAAAAGCCGAACGGATACAGGAATTGCGAGAAGTAAATGAAGATAAAACAGGTCTATTAACAGAGAATTTTGATAAGCGAGGTAGAGGACCAGGAATAATCTAATTTACCATTTCTTTGATTTTCTCCCGAAAGGCTATGGCGGCATCTAGAAGACCATCTGCTACTACGTATTGCGCCGAAATTGACAAATCTAAGTTTGGCAATAATTCACTTTTTTTAACCAATTCATAATTTTCACCGCGCAGATGATAAACGGCAAATTGATTGTTTTGAAAAACCAAACTTCCGTTACACCTAATCTTTTGTAAACTTCTAATTTATCAATTCCCCGACTGGTGACTACAACTTCAATGGCAAAATCAAGAACTTCTTTTTCTATGCCTAGACAGTAGGATTCATCTGGTTCTACTCCTCCTCTTTTCGCTTGTTTACGGAAGGTTGTAGAACCAAGGGGAAAATAGCGAATGCGTTTTTCTTGAAAGTTAAAGTAATATAAATTTCCAGCAAAGATCCAATAATCGTTTTACGAATTTCATTATATTTTAATTTCCATAATTTCCAGATCCCCGACTTCTCAAAGAAGTCGGGGATCTATTTCAAGAATTGTAAATAAATGTAAAGTTACTGGCACAGAAAATCTTCACGGAATTATCCCGATTTAATCCAGTAAGTCACTCCCTGCGGTAGTCTAGATAAATGTTAGTTTATCGCCTGGTTTGACAAATAGTTTTATGACTTCAGTTTCTAGTCCTGCACGCACTATTCGTATTGGTTCACGTAAAAGCCAACTAGCTTTAGTTCAAACATACTGGGTACAAGCGGAACTCCAGAAAAGCTTTCCCGATATTACTTTTGAAGTCCATACCATGTCTACCCAAGGGGACAAAATCCTGGATGTAGCCTTGGCTAAAATTGGCGATAAAGGACTATTTACTAAGGAACTGGAATTGGGCATGATCAATAAAGATATTGATTTTGCTGTGCATTCTCTCAAGGATCTACCGACTAATTTACCAGAAGGGTTGATCCTAGCAGCGATTACAGAACGGGAAAACCCCGCAGATGCGGTGGTGCTGCATAAAAAGTATCAAGGTGAAAAACTGGAGACTTTACCAGCGGGTGCGGTAATTGGGACTTCTTCTTTGCGAAGATTGGCACAGTTACGCCATAAGTTTCCTCATTTTACGTTTAAGGATGTGCGGGGAAATTTGATCACACGCATGGATAAATTGGATGCTGGTGAGTATGATGCTTTGATTTTAGCGGTTGCTGGTTTAGAAAGATTGGAAATGAGCGATCGCATCCATCAAATTCTCACCCCCGAAATCTCCCTCCATGCTGTTGGACAAGGTGCTTTAGGGATAGAATGCCGTGCAGATGACACTGAGGTAATTGGCTTACTGAAAGCTATTGAACACCAGCAAACACGCGATCGCTGTCTAGCAGAAAGATCATTTCTACGAGTTTTAGAAGGCGGTTGTCAAGTTCCCATTGGTGTAAATACAGAAATTAATGGTGATCAATTAACATTAAAAGGTCTGGTTGCCAGTGTTGATGGTCAACAAATAGTTAAAGATACCGTCAGCGGTGCGGCTGCTGATGCTGAAAAGTTAGGCGCACAACTAGCTGGCATTCTCAGAGAAAAAGGCGCTACAGAAATCCTAGAAAAAATCTTTACCGAGATTCAACGAGGATCATAAGGTGATAGGTTACAGGTGATAGGTGACAGGTGACAGGTGACAGGTGACAGGTGACAGGTGACAGGTGACAGGTGACAGGTGACAGGTGACAGCCAAGAGAAGAGAGTTTAATTACCAATTACCAATTACCAATTACCAATTACCAATTACCAATTACCAATTACCAATTACCAATTACCAATTACCAATTACCAATTACCAATTACCAATTACCAATTACCAATTACCAATCACCAATTACCAATTACCATGAAAATTTTATTTGTAGCGGCAGAAGCTGCTCCCATTGCCAAAGTTGGCGGCATGGGGGATGTTGTCGGCGCATTACCCAAAGTTTTGAGAGCAATGGGTCATGATGTGCGGATTTTTATGCCTTACTATGGCTTTGTTCCTGACAAAATGACAGTTCCTAAAGAACCCATTTGGAAAGGTTCAGCCATGTTCCAGGAGTTTGCGGTTTACGAAGGTGTACTGCCTGGTACTGATGTTCCTCTGTATTTATTTGAGCATCCAGCTTTTCTGCCTCGGCGGGTTTATGGTGGAGAAGATGAAGATTGGAGATTTACCTTATTTTCCAATGGTGCGGCGGAATTTTGCTGGAATTACTGGAAACCGGAAATTGTCCATTGTCATGATTGGCATACAGGAATGTTACCAGTCTGGTTGAATCAATCTCCAGATATCACTACTGTATTCACCATTCACAACCTCGCTTATCAAGGTCCTTGGCGTTGGTATTTAGAGAAAATTACTTGGTGTCCCTGGTATATGCAAGGACACAATACAATGGCAGCCGCTGTCCAGTTTGCCAATAAAGTAAATACAGTGTCTCCCACCTATGCCGAACAAATCAAAACACCTGCCTATGGTGAACAAATAGAAGGGTTATTATCTTTTGTTAGTGGCAAATTATCAGGGATAATCAACGGCATAGATACCGATATTTATGATCCAGCCAATGATAAATACATTGCTCAACCCTTTACCATAGATACTTTAGATAAACGCAAAGCTAACAAAATAGCTCTGCAAGAAGAGGTGGGTTTAGAAGTTAATTCCAATGCCTTTTTAATCGGCATGGTGACAAGGTTAGTAGAACAGAAAGGGATGGATTTAGTATTACAAATCCTTGACCGCTTCATGGCTTATACAGATGCTCAGTTTGTCCTTTTGGGAACAGGCGATCGCTATTATGAAACCCAAATGTGGCAACTCGCATCCCGTTATCCTGGACGCATGGCTACCTATCTCCTGTATAATGATGCTCTTTCCCGTCGCATTTACGCAGGTACAGATGCCTTCTTAATGCCTAGCCGCTTTGAACCCTGCGGCATCAGCCAAATGATGGCTTTGCGTTACGGTTCTGTTCCCATTGTCCGTCGTACAGGGGGATTAGTGGATACCGTCAGCCACTTTGATCCAGTCAATGAAGCGGGTACAGGTTATTGCTTTGACCGCTATGAACCTCTGGACTTATTCACCTGCATGATTCGCGCTTGGGAAGGTTTCCGTTTCAAACCCCAATGGCAAGAATTACAAAAACGGGGGATGAGTGCAAACTTCAGTTGGTATCAATCCGCTAAAGAGTACGATAAGCTTTATCGTTCTATCTATGGTTTACCAGAACCCGAAGCAATCCTAGAACTAACGCCAGAACCAAAACCAACACTAGAACTAAAACCAGAACCAAAACTAGAACTAAAACCAACACTAGAACTAAAACCAAAACCAAAATTAGTTTAAGGTGTTGTAGTAAGTTGGAATTTTAGACAGTATTAATGGGGTATTTATTTGAAATGCCCCTTTTTAATCCACGATAGTATAAAATTAAGAAAAGATGGATTGGTTAGAGCGCGTCGCAGAAATTCGCAAAATTTGTAACGTGCCAGCACGACTTAATCTTATTTTTAATGACAATCCTCTTTCCCCCTGTTCAGATTTAGAAATAATTCAACTTGAACGACAACTAGGTATTAAGCTGCCCAGCACTTACAAAGACTTTCTAAAAATGATGGGGCATGGGGCAGGTAAGTTTTTACGTGGTTCAGATTGCTTTTACCAGCATTTGCCACAAATTCAAGAATGGGCTAAACAACTTTTAGTAGAAAATGATTTTCCTCAAGCTTTACCAGAGGATGCTTTTGTATTTTTCATGCACCAGGGATATCAGTTCAGCTTTTTCAGACTTTCAGAAGGTGATAACCCACCAACTTACTCATATTGCGAAGGACAAGAACAGCCTGATTTTGTCAAAAGTCATAATCAGTTTAGTGACTTTTTATCTGTGGAAGTCAATCTTTATTTACAGTCCTTGATGCTTATAGAAGGCTCTGCCTTCAATAATATTAGAGGCAGAGCCTCATCAACTGCATTCCTAGTCAGAGACTAGGAACGAGATGTGGTAGGGATTTGAGCTTAAATTGACACCAATGGTTGGGGGTCTAGATATGATCAGAAAACAACTAATTAAGTAGTGAGACAGAATTAATTACACAATGTCATTGCGTTAGCGCAGCGTGGCGTTAGCCATATGGAACGAAGTGAAATCAAGCAATTCCAAGGGTTGTGATTGCTTCCCTTCCCTCGCAATGACTGTAAATATTTTTGTCCAATTACTTACTACTTGCCAAATCCCTTACCTCTAGTTACCGAAGGAAGACAAATACAGTTTTCTAACTGCTGGAGTAAGGTTTCGGTATCTAGATTTTGACCAATTAACACTAATTGATTTTTCTTTTCACCTTTCCATTGATCATCATCAATAGTAAAGCGTTTACCACAAAGATGGAAAATATGTCGTTGCGGACTTTCATCAAACCACATAATCCCCTTAGCACGGAAGACATTTGTGGATAATTGGTTATCTAGAAAATGTTGAAACTTTTTAATTGAAAAAGGTTTATCACTTTGGAAAGAAATAGAGAGAAAACCATCATTTTCTAAATGGTCAGAATGGTGATGATGTTCATGATCATGGTGGTCATGTCCACAGGTAGAATGATCATGATCGTCGTGATTTTCGTGTCCACAATCAGCATGATCATGGTGATCATGATCATGATGTTCTTCTGCGTGGTTATCAAAATATTTATCAGATTCAAACAACCCGACACTCAGAATCAAAGGAAGGGGAACTTGGGATTTTGTTGTGCGAATAATTCTGGAACCTTCTTTGATATTGTTAATTTTTTTCTCTAAATCCTGTAAGGTTGGTTCATCAACCAAATCAGTTTTATTGAGAATAATCACATCACCATAAGTAATTTGACTCAAAGCCGCTTCAGAATTGAATAAATCTAAGCTATAATTTGCTGCATCAACTACAGTAATAATAGAATCTAACCGAGTTAAATCTCGTAATTCTGAACCTAGAAATGTCATAGCCACAGGTAAAGGATCTGCTAAACCTGTTGTTTCTACAACTAGATAATCTAGCTTTTCTTCTCTTTCCAAAACTTTGTAAACAGCATCAACTAAGTCATTATTAATGGTGCAACAAATACAACCATTACTTAATTCCACCATGTTTTCGTCAGTGGAAATAACCAATTCATTATCAATGCCAATTTCGCCAAATTCATTCACTAAAACCGCAGTTTTTACACCTTGCTGATTTGTGAGAATATGGTTGAGTAAGGTGGTCTTACCGCTACCAAGAAAACCTGTAATAATGGTAACTGGTAAACCTTGCTTGGCAACTTCCATTGCGTGAGATTCGGAATTAACTGTTGTTGGCATAGTCATGAAGGGGGATTTTGGTGTATTCTCAATTTTATCTTGGTTTTGTCCACTCGGCATTAGAGTAACACTAAATTAAGATGAAGCTGCGTAGAATAATATTTCCAGAATAATTGACCGCAGATAAACGCAGATAAACGCAGATAAAGCCGGATGAATTAATGGATTCTATGATTCTGTGTAGCCTCATATAAAATTGGTATTACCTCCAAGTGTTAACAAGATTACGAAGTTTTACTAATAATGATTATAGTTGTAGGGTGCGTCAGATATTAATAATCTGTTTATTTACAAGATTTATGCACTCTGACGCACCCTACCAATTTGCCAGTAGCGTAAGTGCTGAACAAGATTACGGAGTTTTACTAATAAGAATTATAGCCAATTATTAGCTACTAAAATTTTCATTTACGCCATTGTCATCAAGTTGGGTTATTATTGTTTATCGTCCGATTTCCGCATTACTCTATTATGACCCTATCTATTTACAATACTCTTACCCGTCGTCAAGAACAATTTACCACTGTCGAACCTGGAAAGGTTAAGATGTATTACTGCGGTGTGACGGTTTATGATTACTGCCATTTGGGTCATGCTAGAGCTTGTATTGTTTGGGATGTGGTGCGTCGTTACCTTCAGTTTATTGGTTATGATGTGCGTTATATCCAAAATTTTACTGATATTGATGATAAAATTCTTAAACGCGCACGAGAAGAAGATTCTTCGATGGAAGTTGTTGCAGAACGATATATTCAAGCTTATTTTGAGGATATGTCCCGGTTGGGGATTAAAGAGGCTGATGAATATCCCCGCGCGACACATACAATGAATGGGATTCAAAGATTAATTCACGATTTAGAACACAAAGGTTTTGCGTATCCGTCTGCTGGTGATGTGTATTATGCAGTCCAGAATTTTGCTGAATATGGCAAACTTTCGGGACGCAAATTAGAGGATATGCAAGCTGGTGCAAGTGAACGGGTAAATGTCGAAGATGCAGAATATCAAAAGAAGCGATACCCCTTTGATTTTGCTCTGTGGAAGGCTGCAAAACCCGGTGAACCTGCGTGGGAGTCTCCCTGGGGAAAAGGTCGTCCAGGATGGCATATTGAATGCTCGGCGATGGTGCGCGATCGCCTGGGTGATACTATAGATATTCATGCTGGTGGTGCTGACTTAATTTTCCCCCACCATGAAAACGAAATTGCTCAATCGGAAGCCGTTACCGGAAAACCTTTAGCTAATTATTGGTTACACAATGGCATGGTGAAGGTAGATGGGGAAAAAATGTCCAAATCTTTGGGTAATTTTATCACCATTCGTCAATTATTAGATCGGGGTGTAGACCCAATGGCGGTAAGATTATTTGTGATGATGGCACAATATCGCAAACCTATAGATTTTACCGATGATGCTATATTAGCCGCCACAAATGGCTGGCATACCATCAAGGAAGGATTACTTTTTGGTTATCAACATGGTAAAAAATTAGGGTGGGATGAATCTAACCTCATCCAAAATCCAAAATCCAAAATCCAAAATTCTGAGATTGAGAAATTCAAAGAAGCTGTTGATGATGATTTTAATTTCCCTGGTGGATTAGCAGTAATTTTTGAATTAGCAAAAGAATTAATTCGGGAAGGAAATATTATTGTTCATCAAGGTAAAACAGAAACTTCCGCCCATGAATTACTGGAAAAATGGCAAACTTTAATTACATTAGCAGATGTTCTGGGTTTAACTGCTAAACCAGAAACAGAAACACCTGTACAGGATGGATTCAGTGATGTGGAAATTGAGGAACTAATTCAACAAAGACAAGCAGCAAGAAAAGCCAAAGACTTTGCTGAATCTGATAGAATTCGTGATCAATTATTCACAAAAGGCATTACCTTAATAGATAGCAAAGAAGGTACACGCTGGCACAAAGGATAAATCAAGAATTAGGAACCAAAAATAAGATGCGGCTTGTCCTGCCTTTGTAGAGACGTTCCATGGAACGTCTCTACATCTTTTCTGGAGATGTCTAATCAAAGTTAAATTACCCACCTCATAAAGGGGGGAAAGCAGAAAAATTAGTTCCCTCCCCAAAGCATCGGGGAGGGTTAGTGTGGGGTAATTTGAAGAATAATGGTGATTCGATAACTTGTGTGTACATCGTAGCCTAAGAGGAGAGGGAAAAGGAATAATATTTAATACTGGAGAGGCTTTGAACTTGTTCTTTGTATGATAAAAAAGTCCAGCTTCTAGCCGTTTTGAGTATATCAGCAAACCCTATAAATCTTTAATTATTTTCACCGCAGAGATTCCTGTTAATATTGCCACCAATAACCAGGTAATAGCTAATCCCACTACTTCCCCTAAAAATAAATTAGTAATTCTGTGCAAAAATAAGCCGATAGTTGAACCAATAGGCATAGCTATCATCCAACTTATAATATTGACAAATATCCATTTCCATGCTGAAGGAAATGATGGGGGAATAGCCAAACACCATTGTGATATACCAATTAATAAACCACCAATACCACCAACAATAATGCCTAAAAAAATTCGCGTAGGTAGAAACGCAGAAATAGTCACAGTCCAGCCCAAAACACCAACACCTATTACTGCAATAATTATCCAAGAAAAAAGAGTAGATAGTACCCATTTTCCAGGAAAAATAGATTGTCTGAGAAGATAACTTTGGGGGATAGAAATTGTTAAACTCCCTATAGCAGCTTCTAAAACACTCATATCTGGTTTTTCACTGACTTCAATCATTAATAAACTCAATAAAAACCCCAGGAAAGTAGCAAAAACCCATTTAAACGTAAAATTTAAACTTATATAATTAGATTTAACAGATGATAATTGCATTATATTTTCTTCAATTTTAATGGTCTAACAGCTTGAGTATCAAACATCTGGAGAAACGCCCGACGACGTTGATAAGGCGATTCGGGAGTAATATAACCCCATAAACTTTCCCAATAGAAAAAAGAGAAACCAGCAAGTTTTTGCTTGCGGACTATTTTTATTTGTTCCTTAACTTGATCAATCTCTACAGGCTTTAATAAATTTCCGGTTGAGATACCAATAGCTACAGGAATTTTCTTCATAGCCAATTTTATTGATGGTTTGGACATTTCTGTGATAAAAGAGGTTTTTTCACTTCTGTATACCTGTAAAATCAACTCATCTATTAGATCTTGTTTTACCCAATTTTCCCAATCTTGTAAATAGTATTTATAAGCAAAATACTGTGAGTTGGGAGAAAGAGATATTTTGGCATAGGGTTTAATTGCTTTTACAGATTTAGAAATACTGTTCATAAATGCAGTAATTTTATTAGCCCTCCAGCGCATCCATTCTGAATCAAAAGGATTAGTTGGTGGTTTTTTTCCTCGATGTTCTTTTTGATAAAGGTTTACCGTAAAAGCATCATAACCAAGCTGTACAGGCATTCCAAAATGATCATCAATTTGAATACCATCTACATTATAATTTTTGACAACTTCTAAAATTAACCCACGAATAAAGTTCTGAACTTGAGGATGTAGAGGATTTAGCCAAGCTTGTTTATAAACACCATTAATCATATCTTCTAGTAAGTTTTCAGATATGGATTCTACACCCTTTTGTCCAATAGTTAACCAGTCTGGATGTAGTTTAGCTAACGCAGAATCAGGAGGAGTCATTAACCCATATTCAAACCAAGGAATTATTGTCAAATCTTTACTTCTAGCCAATTTAACTACCTTGGCTAAAAAATCATTTTTACCATGAATAAAATTCAGCAAAGGTTGACTATCTGAACCTGTGATTTTTTTGGCTAAAGGACTTTTATAAAAGGTGTAACCTCGATTCCACACTACCGGATAAATAGTATTAAAATTGAGGTTGGCTAATTGATTTATTGCCCTATCAATACCCCAAGGGATATAAAAAACACCACTGGCAACATTAGTCAGCCAAACACCACGAATTTCTGTAGTTACAGGTAAAGAATTTGAATTTTGAGTATAATCAGGATTTGCAAAAATGGGGAATATTGTTAAACTGATGACAAATCCCAAACATACAAAATATCCGAAAACTTGCTGAAATACAGAATTCATTTGTTAAATAAATCGAGATTGCTAATATCCATATAACTACAAAATCTAATTTTATTATGGGGATTAGATAAAGATATGGATATTTTTTAATAAAACAGTAAAAAAGACACAATATTTATGTATCTTTTAGAATTATAAGTGATATGTGAAGAATTCTAAAGATTTTTTGAAGATGGCAAAACTGCTTCTCCTCCCCCGTGAGGATATTTTCAGCCTTGCAGCCTTGGATCTGAGTAATGCCATAGAACATTATTTCATTGCAGCATTTCTGTTATTTGTAATACTAATACTCCGACAAATAGCTAAATCTAAACCTGTTCCTCCTTTTTCACGAGAGTCAGTAGCATCTACTTGTTGAAACTTACCAAAAATAAGCAATAAATGAAAAAAACGAACCACAGAGGCGCAGAGGACGCAGAGGGAGGAGAAATAGAGAGATTTCTTTTTCATTTCTGGGCGGGGAAACCTCACCCTACTTAGAATCTTTCTACTCCTGGGAATTGTTGAATGGAGGCTTTCGCTGCTTCTCCACAAGTGCGGGGTGTGGGGAAAATCTTGCCGGGATTTGCTAAACCTTGGGGATTAAATACCTGTCTTACCCATTGCATAGTCTCTAAATCAGCTTCGCTAAACATATCTGGCATATAGCATTTCTTATCAGCACCAATACCATGTTCACCGGAAATACTACCACCTACTCTTACGCATAGCCGGAGAATCTCTCCCCCTAATTCTTCGACTTTTTCTAATTCTCCATGTACAGAATTATCAAATAAAATTAATGGGTGCAAATTCCCATCTCCAGCATGAAAAACATTGGCAATAGGATAACCATATTCATGACTTAATCTCTCAATTTCTTGGAGGACATAAGGTAATTGAGTCCGAGGAATTACGCCATCTTGCACATAATAATCAGGGCTAATATGTCCCGCAGCCGCAAAAGCCGCTTTTCTGCCTTTCCATAATTTTAATCTAGTTTCTGGGTCACTAGCACTGGTGACATTTCGTGCCCCATTTTGGCGACAAATTTCTATAACTCGCTGTTTATTTGCAGAAACTTCTACTTCTAAACCATCAATTTCTACTAATAAAATAGCTGTGGCATCACGGGGATAACAATTAGTGGCAACAACATCTTCTACAGCATTAATACTAATATTATCCATCATTTCCATGCCACCAGGAATAATCCCCGCGCTGATAATATCAGAAACAGTGGCAGCCGCAGCATCTACGCTGGTAAAATCTGCGAGTAATACACAAATTGATTCGGCACTTTTGAGGATTTTTAAGGTGATTTCTGTGGCAATCCCTAATGTTCCTTCTGAACCGACAAATACACCTGTTAAATCATAACCCGGCATTTCAGGAATTTGTCCACCAACATCAACTATTTCACCGTCAGGAAGCACAAGTTTTAAACCTAAAACATGATTTGTTGTTACACCATATTTTAAACAATGGACTCCCCCAGAATTTTCGGCAATATTGCCACCAATGGAACAAATAATTTGACTGGAAGGGTCAGGGGCAAAATAAAACCCAGCACCGCTAACTGCTTGTGTCACCCAACTATTAATTACTCCTGGTTGCACTACGGCCCGTTGATTTTCTACGTCAATGCTGAGGATTTGTCGCATTAAAGAAGTGACAATCAAAACGGAATTTTCTGTTGGTAAAGCACCACCAGATAAACCTGTTCCTGAACCTCTAGCGATAAAAGGAACGGAGTATTGATTGCAAATTTTGACAATTTCTGATACTTGTTCTGTGGTTCTGGGTAATACTGCAACTGGGGGACGTTGTTTGTAGCTGGTTAAACCGTCACATTCATAGGTGAGGAGTTCTTCTTTACGTTGAACTACGCCTTTTTCACCAACTACAGCGACAAATTTTTTGATAATAGGTTTCCAGTTGATTTGTTTTTTATCTTGGGTAAGCATGGATTTTTATTTTGGATTTGTTTCACGCAGAGGCGCAGAGTCGCAGAGAGTAAGAGTTTATAATCTTTGATTTTTTAATTTCACTCTGGTAAGTCTGCATTGATTCTCAATGGGGGGTGTACAATCGGATATAGTATTATACTAAACCTTATTGATTTTGATAATACGGCTTTAGCCATACTTGTTTTTATGAATTTTCGTGATGAGTTTAAATTGTTACTCCGCGCCCGTTATCCGTTGATTTATATTCCTACTTATGAGGAGGAACGGGTAGAGGCGGCGATTCGGGAAGAGGCGACAAATCAAGGTAATCGTCCGGTGTATACTTGGGATTTTGTGGACGGTTATCAGGGTAGTCCGAATGATGTGGGGTTTGGTAAACGCAATCCTTTACAGGCTTTGGAGTTTGTGGAAAAGTTGACTGCCGCTGCACCTGCGGTATTGATTTTACGAGATTATCATAGATTTTTGGATGATGTGGCTATTTCTCGCAAACTCCGTAATTTAGCCCGACTCCTGAAATCCCAACCGAAAAATATTGTCTTATTATCCCCTCGCGTTGCTATTCCTGATGATTTAACGGAAGTGCTGACGGTGGTTGAGTTTCCTTTACCTAACGCCCCGGAAATCAAAACGGAGGTGGAACGGTTGTTACAAGCTACTGGAAATCCACCTGTTGGCAAGTTTTTGGATGATTTGGTGCGTTCTTGTCAAGGGTTGTCTATGGAAAGAATCCGCCGGGTATTGGCGCGAGGAATCGCCACTCATGGACAATTAGAACCAGAAGATGTAGATTTAGTTTTGGCAGAAAAGCGGCAAACTATCCGCCAAACCCAAATTCTTGATTTTTACCCCGCCACTGAAGAAATTACTGATATTGGTGGTTTGGATAATTTGAAGGATTGGTTAATTCGGCGTGGGGGTTCGTTTAGCGAAAAAGCCCGACAATACGGTTTACCTCATCCTCGTGGGTTAATGTTGGTGGGAATTCAGGGAACTGGGAAATCTTTAACCGCCAAGGCGATCGCTCACCATTGGCACTTACCTCTGTTACGATTAGACGTAGGGCGGCTATTTGGCGGTTTGGTGGGTGAGTCAGAATCCCGCACTCGGCAAATGATTCAAGTCGCAGAAGCGCTCGCTCCCTGTATACTCTGGATTGATGAAATTGATAAGGCTTTTTCTGGTTTGGGTAGCAAAGGTGATGCGGGAACTACAAGCCGAGTATTTGGGACTTTTATTAATTGGTTAGCGGAAAAAACTTCCCCTGTCTTTGTCGTAGCTACTGCTAACGATATTCAGGCTTTACCACCAGAAATGTTACGAAAAGGGCGATTTGATGAAATTTTCTTTGTCGGTTTACCCAGCCAAGAAGAAAGAAAAGCTATTTTCAATGTGCATTTATCCCGATTGCGTCCCCATAATTTGAACAGCTATGAAATCGAAAGATTAGCCTACGAAACTCCCGATTTTTCCGGTGCAGAAATTGAACAAACGTTAATTGAAGCCATGCACATTGGCTTTAGTCAAAACCGTGATTTCACCACTGATGATATTTTAGAAGCTGCCAGTCAAATTATCCCCTTAGCGCGAACCGCTGTGGAACAGATTCAAAAACTCCAAGAATGGGCAGCCGCCGGTAGGGCGCGTCTAGCATCTAAATATAGTCCTTTAAGCGATCGCATTCAACGTCAATTATAGGAGTCAGGAGGTAGGGGCGCGGGCCCCGCGCCCTTTATCAGAAGTAAGAAAAGAAAGAAGGAAGAAGGAAGAAGAAAAAAACTAACCAATTACCAATTACCAATTACCAATTACCAATTCCCTACTATATGCTGACAAACTTACTTAAAGTTATACTCGGTTTTGTCTTAGCGATCGCAGTTTTATTAGGTACTGGCTTAACAGTTGCCCTCTATTTTGTTAACCGTACCGCCGTAACTCCTCCCAAACCAATGTATCCTAACGATAATCCTTCTTTCTCAGCCAAAAAGCCCAAAGCCATTGCCAAATCTCCACCTAAAAAACCAACTACTCCCAAACCCACATCTAGTCCTATGGCTACTCCCACACCCACAGAATCACCCAAACCACTACCTCCAGATGCCTACGAAGGAACTGTCACTTGGGCAGATGGGTTAAGTATGCGGTCTGAACCAGACGCAAATTCTTCCACTATTGGTGGAGTTGGTGGTAATAAAAAAGTAATTATTTTAGAAGAAAGCGCCGATAAAAAATGGCAAAAAATTCGCATTCCTAATACCGATAAAGAAGGTTGGGTAAAATCAGGTAACATTCAACGTTCTCAGTGAGCAAATTTTAGCTTATGGCGGTTCTTGGTTGAGTGAAATACAAGAACCCAACCCCCAACCTCCTCCAATATCAAACGATATCAAACCTAGCACCAGAGACATTAAACAGACCTTTTGTTGCATATTATTATCAAATATTGCCTCTATTTATAATCAAGTAGCTTGTATATTCTCTAGCAGGTTCTTTTTCCGGTAAGGGTTTTATCGGATGAAAATCGCCAATTTGGCTGGAAAATTTTGAGAATAGTTATTGCTAAGTAAAGATATCCATGTTATGTTTGTTCTGAAATCTCAGGGTAAAAGAGATTGTCAATTAATAATATATTTGTGTGGGTACTATACCTACATAAAGTAACGGGCTTATCAACCAAAACACAATGCTGTTGAACCGATGGGTTTTAACGAGCAAGGAGTTTCTCATAATTTTCCACTTGCTTATTTGTGGATAAAAATTGCTTGGCATCATAATGTTTGTATTTTCCACAAAGGTTATGAAAAGTGTCGTGATTAATTATGAGTAATAGCTTTACGCTGCAAAAAATCAACCTTGCCTAATACATGAAAGCTGAATAAATCAGGTATTTATTAGGAATAGTACAGGACGTTAGAATTAACAATTAAAAATGTAAAAAGCAGATTAAACAAGGGTATTTGCTCTACTTGGAGAGACTTCAAGAGCCTACTAAATCAGCTTTTTAGGAATTTTTAATGATTGGTTATTTTCGGCGTTGTCTACTAGTAATTTCGATTGATCTTAACTTCAATACCTTAGAAAGGAGTAATTGATTGATGCTAAAAAACTTTCATGAAACTGCACATATTCAGGATATATCCATTGTCTTAGCTATTAGAAACCACAGTTCGACCCTGTTAACTCCAGATTTCCTGAATGGTAGTGGTGTAATTCCCACAGACTGGGAATTGGCGCGTCCTCCGGTCATATCCCCACGAGGGACTCACATTATCTTCAAAAATGGCATCAGGATGTCGGCGCAGTCGGAAATGGTGAGCTTTTCCCAAGGCATAAGCAACCACCTTGAAGAGATGCAGATTGCCGACATTGCTCGCCGCTATGCTGCCGTTTTGCCTAATCTTGATTACCAAGCGGTGGGCATCAATCCTCAGCGGTTTGTCACCTTTGAAGGTCAGCCAGATGCCGCTTACAAATATATTACGGAAACAATTCTTGTCCAAGGTAGCTGGCAGAATTTCGGCACTGCACCGATGCAGGCGGGAATTAACTTGATTTACACCTTAGAAAGCTGCCAACTGCGATTGGGTATTAATGAGGTGAAGCTAAAAATGCTAGATGAAGAAGTTCCCGCAGTGTTGTTTGCCGGCAATTTCCACCATGAAGTGAGTGGTGAATCAGGGGAGGAACGTTTGGAGAATTTAAATCAGGCGATCGCTCACTGGCAGCAGGATTTAGCTGCCTATGAGGAGTTGATTGACAGCCAGTTTTTAGCACAGACCACGGGAAATGCGATCAGTGTCTTCCCTGCCCTTGCCCTATAGGTGGGAAATTCACTTCAATTCAACTATTTTACTCAGAGCAAATAGTCATGACAAATAACCGGACAGTCAGCACGGATAAATCCAATTACAGCCCTGGTGATATCGTTGTGATTACGGCGAGGGGCTTCGCTGTAGGCTCAACGATTACATTTGCGATCGAAGATGACCCCAACGATCCAGGAGATGATGGAGAGGCAGATGTTTATAAGCCCTTTTCTGTTACAGATGGGGGATCTGGTGACTCGGATGGCATACCCGATGGACAGGTGTTGGTAGCCTGGCGCGTGCCGACGGATAACAATGGCACTGGTAGCGGTACTCCCGATGCGTTGAATGCGACCTTGAATTTGACGGCGACGGGTCCGGATGGTCAGGCAGCGACGACGATGTTTATGGATGCACTCCAAACAGATTATCGTGGTTGGGAGAATATAGTCTCAGCCGGAGTCGAATGGGCAAATGGAGGAATTAATCAAGGGCAAGGCCTCTATTTAGAAGGTGACTATGTACCCCATGCAGTCTACTTTAAGGGTTTGACGGTAGGTACTACCTACACCTTCAAGATTAGCTTTAATGCTTATCAAGCTACTTCCAATGCTGGCGGGTATGTTGCTATCGGCACTTATAACCAGTCAGTTCAACCGACATTGCTATTCCCCGCAAGCAGTGGTGGTCCTCTAGTTGATACCACACCAATGACCGGGACTGGCACGAGTGGATTTTTCTACACTTCTGACTTCAATAACAATTCAATGAATGATGCCGATGTGACAAGCGTTGGCAATGTGTTTATTGATAGCGGAACAATTAGCAGTTCAGATGTGGAGAAGCGGGCATTAGTCACCTTTACTGCGACTAACAGCGATGCCACAATCTATTATGGGCTTCGTCTTGCGTTGCCGGGTGAAGTGGCTCCTGGAACACAGGGAGCAGACGGGTTTACAGGTTTGTCTCTCCAGTCGAGCGTAGAGAATGGGCCAATAGGTCCTGCGATTGGAGGGGGAGGCAATGTTCAACTTGCTCCAGGGGCTGTCACGCAGGGATCTATCTCTGGTTACAAGTGGAACGATGCAGATGGCAGTACAACTTTAAACGGCACGGAGTCTAAACTACCTGGGTGGGAAATCCAGCTGTATAAGGACGACGGCGACGGTATCTTTGAACCAGTTACTGCCAGTAGTGGTACTACTGCTGATACTTTAGTTGGAACCAGAACTACAGATGCCTCCGGCAACTATATGTTCTCGGGTGCTACAGGTACTTCAGTAATACGTGGAACATACTTCGTTCGGGAGGTACTCCAGCTTGGATGGACTGCTACGACCCCTACGACCCCAACATCGCCAGATAACGGTCTTGGGTATTACACCGCAACCATCAACGAAACAACGCCCATTATTACGACTTTCAATTTCGGCAATCGGCAGCAGAACGCTGACCTGAAGATTATCAAGGATGATGCGGGCATCACAGCCATTGCTGGTCAAGCCTTTAACTACACCTTCACCGTCACCAACCTGGGCACATCTGACTCCTCTGGTTGGACAATTACGGATACCTTACCAGTTGGTTTGAGCTACACTGGTTTGACTGGAGCTAACGCTTTAGGTGCTGGTATTGATGTCACCTACAACGCTGCCACGCGGGCGCTGACCATCACCACCAACAACGATTTGGCGGTCAATGGTTCCGTACCTCTGACCATCAACGTGACGGCGGCGGCGAACCTGTCTGGTGATGCTGTCCTATCCAATGATGCGACCGTACTAGGTCAAGACCCAGACCCCGTTCCGGGCAATAACACCGATAACGAGGAAACCCCCGTTGACCGTTCGGCTGACCTGAAGATTATCAAGGATGATGCGGGCATCACAGCCATTGCTGGTCAAGCCTTTAACTACACCTTCACCGTCACCAACCTGGGCACATCTGACTCCTCTGGTTGGACAATTACGGATACCTTACCAGTTGGTTTGAGCTACACTGGTTTGACTGGAGCTAACGCTTTAGGTGCTGGTATTGATGTCACCTACAACGCTGCCACGCGGGCGCTGACCATCACCACCAACAACGATTTGGCGGCAGGGTCTTCCAAGGCGCTGACCATCAACGTGACGGCGGCGGCGAACCTGTCTGGTGATGCTGTCCTATCCAATGATGCGACCGTACTAGGTCAAGACCCAGACCCCGTTCCGGGCAATAACACCGATAACGAGGAAACCCCCGTTGACCGTTCGGCTGACCTGAAGATTATCAAGGATGATGCGGGCATCACAGCCATTGCTGGTCAAGCCTTTAACTACACCTTCACCGTCACCAACCTGGGCACATCTGACTCCTCTGGTTGGACAATTACGGATACCTTACCAGTTGGTTTGAGCTACACTGGTTTGACTGGAGCTAACGCTTTAGGTGCTGGTATTGATGTCACCTACAACGCTGCCACGCGGGCGCTGACCATCACCACCAACAACGATTTGGCGGCAGGGTCTTCCAAGGCGCTGACCATCAACGTGACGGCGGCGGCGAACCTGTCTGGTGATGCTGTCCTATCCAATGATGCGACCGTACTAGGTCAAGACCCAGACCCCGTTCCGGGCAATAACACCGATAACGAGGAAACCCCCGTTGACCGTTCGGCTGACCTGAAGATTATCAAGGATGATGCGGGCATCATAGCCATTGCTGGTCAAGCCTTTAACTACACCTTCACCGTCACCAACCTGGGCACATCTGACTCCTCTGGTTGGACAATTACGGATACCTTACCAGTTGGTTTGAGCTACACTGGTTTGACTGGAGCTAACGCTTTAGGTGCTGGTATTGATGTCACCTACAACGCTGCCACGCGGGCGCTGACCATCACCACCAACAACGATTTGGCGGTCAATGGTTCCGTACCTCTGACCATCAACGTGACGGCGGCGGCGAACCTGTCTGGTGATGCTGTCCTATCCAATGATGCGACCGTACTAGGTCAAGACCCAGACCCCGTTCCGGGCAATAACACCGATAACGAGGAAACCCCCGTTGACCGTTCGGCTGACCTGAAGATTATCAAGGATGATGCGGGCATCACAGCCATTGCTGGTCAAGCCTTTAACTACACCTTCACCGTCACCAACCTGGGCACATCTGACTCCTCTGGTTGGACAATTACGGATACCTTACCAGTTGGTTTGAGCTACACTGGTTTGACTGGAGCTAACGCTTTAGGTGCTGGTATTGATGTCACCTACAACGCTGCCACGCGGGTGCTGACCATCACCACCAACAACGATTTGGCGGTCAATGGTTCCGTACCTCTGACCATCAACGTGACGGCGGCGGCGAACCTGTCTGGTGATGCTGTCCTATCCAATGATGCGACCGTACTAGGTCAAGACCCAGACCCCGTTCCGGGCAATAACACCGATAACGAGGAAACCCCCGTTGACCGTTCGGCTGACCTGAAGATTATCAAGGATGATGCGGGCATCACAGCCATTGCTGGTCAAGCCTTTAACTACACCTTCACCGTCACCAACCTGGGCACATCTGACTCCTCTGGTTGGACAATTACGGATACCTTACCAGTTGGTTTGAGCTACACTGGTTTGACTGGAGCTAACGCTTTAGGTGCTGGTATTGATGTCACCTACAACGCTGCCACGCGGGCGCTGACCATCACCACCAACAACGATTTGGCGGTCAATGGTTCCGTACCTCTGACCATCAACGTGACGGCGGCGGCGAACCTGTCTGGTGATGCTGTCCTATCCAATGATGCGACCGTACTAGGTCAAGACCCAGACCCCGTTCCGGGCAATAACACCGATAACGAGGAAACCCCCGTTGACCGTTCGGCTGACCTGAAGATTATCAAGGATGATGCGGGCATCACAGCCATTGCTGGTCAAGCCTTTAACTACACCTTCACCGTCACCAACCTGGGCACATCTGACTCCTCTGGTTGGACAATTACGGATACCTTACCAGTTGGTTTGAGCTACACTGGTTTGACTGGAGCTAACGCTTTAGGTGCTGGTATTGATGTCACCTACAACGCTGCCACGCGGGCGCTGACCATCACCACCAACAACGATTTGGCGGCAGGGTCTTCCAAGGCGCTGACCATCAACGTGACGGCGGCGGCGAACCTGTCTGGTGATGCTGTCCTATCCAATGATGCGACCGTACTAGGTCAAGACCCAGACCCCGTTCCGGGCAATAACACCGATAACGAGGAAACCCCCGTTGACCGTTCGGCTGACCTGAAGATTATCAAGGATGATGCGGGCATCACAGCCATTGCTGGTCAAGCCTTTAACTACACCTTCACCGTCACCAACCTGGGCACATCTGACTCCTCTGGTTGGACAATTACGGATACCTTACCAGTTGGTTTGAGCTACACTGGTTTGACTGGAGCTAACGCTTTAGGTGCTGGTATTGATGTCACCTACAACGCTGCCACGCGGGCGCTGACCATCACCACCAACAACGATTTGGCGGTCAATGGTTCCGTACCTCTGACCATCAACGTGACGGCGGCGGCGAACCTGTCTGGTGATGCTGTCCTATCCAATGATGCGACCGTACTAGGTCAAGACCCAGACCCCGTTCCGGGCAATAACACCGATAACGAGGAAACCCCCGTTGACCGTTCGGCTGACCTGAAGATTATCAAGGATGATGCGGGCATCACAGCCATTGCTGGTCAAGCCTTTAACTACACCTTCACCGTCACCAACCTGGGCACATCTGACTCCTCTGGTTGGACAATTACGGATACCTTACCAGTTGGTTTGAGCTACACTGGTTTGACTGGAGCTAACGCTTTAGGTGCTGGTATTGATGTCACCTACAACGCTGCCACGCGGGCGCTGACCATCACCACCAACAACGATTTGGCGGCAGGGTCTTCCAAGGCGCTGACCATCAACGTGACGGCGGCGGCGAACCTGTCTGGTGATGCTGTCCTATCCAATGATGCGACCGTACTAGGTCAAGACCCAGACCCCGTTCCGGGCAATAACACCGATAACGAGGAAACCCCCGTTGACCGTTCGGCTGACCTGAAGATTATCAAGGATGATGCGGGCATCACAGCCATTGCTGGTCAAGCCTTTAACTACACCTTCACCGTCACCAACCTGGGCACATCTGACTCCTCTGGTTGGACAATTACGGATACCTTACCAGTTGGTTTGAGCTACACTGGTTTGACTGGAGCTAACGCTTTAGGTGCTGGTATTGATGTCACCTACAACGCTGCCACGCGGGCGCTGACCATCACCACCAACAACGATTTGGCGGTCAATGGTTCCGTACCTCTGACCATCAACGTGACGGCGGCGGCGAACCTGTCTGGTGATGCTGTCCTATCCAATGATGCGACCGTACTAGGTCAAGACCCAGACCCCGTTCCGGGCAATAACACCGATAACGAGGAAACCCCCGTTGACCGTTCGGCTGACCTGAAGATTATCAAGGATGATGCGGGCATCACAGCCATTGCTGGTCAAGCCTTTAACTACACCTTCACCGTCACCAACCTGGGCACATCTGACTCCTCTGGTTGGACAATTACGGATACCTTACCAGTTGGTTTGAGCTACACTGGTTTGACTGGAGCTAACGCTTTAGGTGCTGGTATTGATGTCACCTACAACGCTGCCACGCGGGCGCTGACCATCACCACCAACAACGATTTGGCGGTCAATGGTTCCGTACCTCTGACCATCAACGTGACGGCGGCGGCGAACCTGTCTGGTGATGCTGTCCTATCCAATGATGCGACCGTACTAGGTCAAGACCCAGACCCCGTTCCGGGCAATAACACCGATAACGAGGAAACCCCCGTTGACCGTTCGGCTGACCTGAAGATTATCAAGGATGATGCGGGCATCACAGCCATTGCTGGTCAAGCCTTTAACTACACCTTCACCGTCACCAACCTGGGCACATCTGACTCCTCTGGTTGGACAATTACGGATACCTTACCAGTTGGTTTGAGCTACACTGGTTTGACTGGAGCTAACGCTTTAGGTGCTGGTATTGATGTCACCTACAACGCTGCCACGCGGGCGCTGACCATCACCACCAACAACGATTTGGCGGCAGGGTCTTCCAAGGCGCTGACCATCAACGTGACGGCGGCGGCGAACCTGTCTGGTGATGCTGTCCTATCCAATGATGCGACCGTACTAGGTCAAGACCCAGACCCCGTTCCGGGCAATAACACCGATAACGAGGAAACCCCCGTTGACCGTTCGGCTGACCTGAAGATTATCAAGGATGATGCGGGCATCACAGCCATTGCTGGTCAAGCCTTTAACTACACCTTCACCGTCACCAACCTGGGCACATCTGACTCCTCTGGTTGGACAATTACGGATACCTTACCAGTTGGTTTGAGCTACACTGGTTTGACTGGAGCTAACGCTTTAGGTGCTGGTATTGATGTCACCTACAACGCTGCCACGCGGGCGCTGACCATCACCACCAACAACGATTTGGCGGTCAATGGTTCCGTACCTCTGACCATCAACGTGACGGCGGCGGCGAACCTGTCTGGTGATGCTGTCCTATCCAATGATGCGACCGTACTAGGTCAAGACCCAGACCCCGTTCCGGGCAATAACACCGATAACGAGGAAACCCCCGTTGACCGTTCGGCTGACCTGAAGATTATCAAGGATGATGCGGGCATCACAGCCATTGCTGGTCAAGCCTTTAACTACACCTTCACCGTCACCAACCTGGGCACATCTGACTCCTCTGGTTGGACAATTACGGATACCTTACCAGTTGGTTTGAGCTACACTGGTTTGACTGGAGCTAACGCTTTAGGTGCTGGTATTGATGTCACCTACAACGCTGCCACGCGGGCGCTGACCATCACCACCAACAACGATTTGGCGGCAGGGTCTTCCAAGGCGCTGACCATCAACGTGACGGCGGCGGCGAACCTGTCTGGTGATGCTGTCCTATCCAATGATGCGACCGTACTAGGTCAAGACCCAGACCCCGTTCCGGGCAATAACACCGATAACGAGGAAACCCCCGTTGACCGTTCGGCTGACCTGAAGATTATCAAGGATGATGCGGGCATCACAGCCATTGCTGGTCAAGCCTTTAACTACACCTTCACCGTCACCAACCTGGGCACATCTGACTCCTCTGGTTGGACAATTACGGATACCTTACCAGTTGGTTTGAGCTACACTGGTTTGACTGGAGCTAACGCTTTAGGTGCTGGTATTGATGTCACCTACAACGCTGCCACGCGGGCGCTGACCATCACCACCAACAACGATTTGGCGGCAGGGTCTTCCAAGGCGCTGACCATCAACGTGACGGCGGCGGCGAACCTGTCTGGTGATGCTGTCCTATCCAATGATGCGACCGTACTAGGTCAAGACCCAGACCCCGTTCCGGGCAATAACACCGATAACGAGGAAACCCCCGTTGACCGTTCGGCTGACCTGAAGATTATCAAGGATGATGCGGGCATCATAGCCATTGCTGGTCAAGCCTTTAACTACACCTTCACCGTCACCAACCTGGGCACATCTGACTCCTCTGGTTGGACAATTACGGATACCTTACCAGTTGGTTTGAGCTACACTGGTTTGACTGGAGCTAACGCTTTAGGTGCTGGTATTGATGTCACCTACAACGCTGCCACGCGGGCGCTGACCATCACCACCAACAACGATTTGGCGGTCAATGGTTCCGTACCTCTGACCATCAACGTGACGGCGGCGGCGAACCTGTCTGGTGATGCTGTCCTATCCAATGATGCGACCGTACTAGGTCAAGACCCAGACCCCGTTCCGGGCAATAACACCGATAACGAGGAAACCCCCGTTGACCGTTCGGCTGACCTGAAGATTATCAAGGATGATGCGGGCATCACAGCCATTGCTGGTCAAGCCTTTAACTACACCTTCACCGTCACCAACCTGGGCACATCTGACTCCTCTGGTTGGACAATTACGGATACCTTACCAGTTGGTTTGAGCTACACTGGTTTGACTGGAGCTAACGCTTTAGGTGCTGGTATTGATGTCACCTACAACGCTGCCACGCGGGTGCTGACCATCACCACCAACAACGATTTGGCGGTCAATGGTTCCGTACCTCTGACCATCAACGTGACGGCGGCGGCGAACCTGTCTGGTGATGCTGTCCTATCCAATGATGCGACCGTACTAGGTCAAGACCCAGACCCCGTTCCGGGCAATAACACCGATAACGAGGAAACCCCCGTTGACCGTTCGGCTGACCTGAAGATTATCAAGGATGATGCGGGCATCACAGCCATTGCTGGTCAAGCCTTTAACTACACCTTCACCGTCACCAACCTGGGCACATCTGACTCCTCTGGTTGGACAATTACGGATACCTTACCAGTTGGTTTGAGCTACACTGGTTTGACTGGAGCTAACGCTTTAGGTGCTGGTATTGATGTCACCTACAACGCTGCCACGCGGGCGCTGACCATCACCACCAACAACGATTTGGCGGTCAATGGTTCCGTACCTCTGACCATCAACGTGACGGCGGCGGCGAACCTGTCTGGTGATGCTGTCCTATCCAATGATGCGACCGTACTAGGTCAAGACCCAGACCCCGTTCCGGGCAATAACACCGATAACGAGGAAACCCCCGTTGACCGTTCGGCTGACCTGAAGATTATCAAGGATGATGCGGGCATCACAGCCATTGCTGGTCAAGCCTTTAACTACACCTTCACCGTCACCAACCTGGGCACATCTGACTCCTCTGGTTGGACAATTACGGATACCTTACCAGTTGGTTTGAGCTACACTGGTTTGACTGGAGCTAACGCTTTAGGTGCTGGTATTGATGTCACCTACAACGCTGCCACGCGGGCGCTGACCATCACCACCAACAACGATTTGGCGGCAGGGTCTTCCAAGGCGCTGACCATCAACGTGACGGCGGCGGCGAACCTGTCTGGTGATGCTGTCCTATCCAATGATGCGACCGTACTAGGTCAAGACCCAGACCCCGTTCCGGGCAATAACACCGATAACGAGGAAACCCCCGTTGACCGTTCGGCTGACCTGAAGATTATCAAGGATGATGCGGGCATCACAGCCATTGCTGGTCAAGCCTTTAACTACACCTTCACCGTCACCAACCTGGGCACATCTGACTCCTCTGGTTGGACAATTACGGATACCTTACCAGTTGGTTTGAGCTACACTGGTTTGACTGGAGCTAACGCTTTAGGTGCTGGTATTGATGTCACCTACAACGCTGCCACGCGGGCGCTGACCATCACCACCAACAACGATTTGGCGGTCAATGGTTCCGTACCTCTGACCATCAACGTGACGGCGGCGGCGAACCTGTCTGGTGATGCTGTCCTATCCAATGATGCGACCGTACTAGGTCAAGACCCAGACCCCGTTCCGGGCAATAACACCGATAACGAGGAAACCCCCGTTGACCGTTCGGCTGACCTGAAGATTATCAAGGATGATGCGGGCATCACAGCCATTGCTGGTCAAGCCTTTAACTACACCTTCACCGTCACCAACCTGGGCACATCTGACTCCTCTGGTTGGACAATTACGGATACCTTACCAGTTGGTTTGAGCTACACTGGTTTGACTGGAGCTAACGCTTTAGGTGCTGGTATTGATGTCACCTACAACGCTGCCACGCGGGCGCTGACCATCACCACCAACAACGATTTGGCGGCAGGGTCTTCCAAGGCGCTGACCATCAACGTGACGGCGGCGGCGAACCTGTCTGGTGATGCTGTCCTATCCAATGATGCGACCGTACTAGGTCAAGACCCAGACCCCGTTCCGGGCAATAACACCGATAACGAGGAAACCCCCGTTGACCGTTCGGCTGACCTGAAGATTATCAAGGATGATGCGGGCATCACAGCCATTGCTGGTCAAGCCTTTAACTACACCTTCACCGTCACCAACCTGGGCACATCTGACTCCTCTGGTTGGACAATTACGGATACCTTACCAGTTGGTTTGAGCTACACTGGTTTGACTGGAGCTAACGCTTTAGGTGCTGGTATTGATGTCACCTACAACGCTGCCACGCGGGCGCTGACCATCACCACCAACAACGATTTGGCGGTCAATGGTTCCGTACCTCTGACCATCAACGTGACGGCGGCGGCGAACCTGTCTGGTGATGCTGTCCTATCCAATGATGCGACCGTACTAGGTCAAGACCCAGACCCCGTTCCGGGCAATAACACCGATAACGAGGAAACCCCCGTTGACCGTTCGGCTGACCTGAAGATTATCAAGGATGATGCGGGCATCACAGCCATTGCTGGTCAAGCCTTTAACTACACCTTCACCGTCACCAACCTGGGCACATCTGACTCCTCTGGTTGGACAATTACGGATACCTTACCAGTTGGTTTGAGCTACACTGGTTTGACTGGAGCTAACGCTTTAGGTGCTGGTATTGATGTCACCTACAACGCTGCCACGCGGGCGCTGACCATCACCACCAACAACGATTTGGCGGTCAATGGTTCCGTACCTCTGACCATCAACGTGACGGCGGCGGCGAACCTGTCTGGTGATGCTGTCCTATCCAATGATGCGACCGTACTAGGTCAAGACCCAGACCCCGTTCCGGGCAATAACACCGATAACGAGGAAACCCCCGTTGACCGTTCGGCTGACCTGAAGATTATCAAGGATGATGCGGGCATCACAGCCATTGCTGGTCAAGCCTTTAACTACACCTTCACCGTCACCAACCTGGGCACATCTGACTCCTCTGGTTGGACAATTACGGATACCTTACCAGTTGGTTTGAGCTACACTGGTTTGACTGGAGCTAACGCTTTAGGTGCTGGTATTGATGTCACCTACAACGCTGCCACGCGGGCGCTGACCATCACCACCAACAACGATTTGGCGGTCAATGGTTCCGTACCTCTGACCATCAACGTGACGGCGGCGGCGAACCTGTCTGGTGATGCTGTCCTATCCAATGATGCGACCGTACTAGGTCAAGACCCAGACCCCGTTCCGGGCAATAACACCGATAACGAGGAAACCCCCGTTGACCGTTCGGCTGACCTGAAGATTATCAAGGATGATGCGGGCATCACAGCCATTGCTGGTCAAGCCTTTAACTACACCTTCACCGTCACCAACCTGGGCACATCTGACTCCTCTGGTTGGACAATTACGGATACCTTACCAGTTGGTTTGAGCTACACTGGTTTGACTGGAGCTAACGCTTTAGGTGCTGGTATTGATGTCACCTACAACGCTGCCACGCGGGCGCTGACCATCACCACCAACAACGATTTGGCGGTCAATGGTTCCGTACCTCTGACCATCAACGTGACGGCGGCGGCGAACCTGTCTGGTGATGCTGTCCTATCCAATGATGCGACCGTACTAGGTCAAGACCCAGACCCCGTTCCGGGCAATAACACCGATAACGAGGAAACCCCCGTTGACCGTTCGGCTGACCTGAAGATTATCAAGGATGATGCGGGCATCACAGCCATTGCTGGTCAAGCCTTTAACTACACCTTCACCGTCACCAACCTGGGCACATCTGACTCCTCTGGTTGGACAATTACGGATACCTTACCAGTTGGTTTGAGCTACACTGGTTTGACTGGAGCTAACGCTTTAGGTGCTGGTATTGATGTCACCTACAACGCTGCCACGCGGGCGCTGACCATCACCACCAACAACGATTTGGCGGCAGGGTCTTCCAAGGCGCTGACCATCAACGTGACGGCGGCGGCGAACCTGTCTGGTGATGCTGTCCTATCCAATGATGCGACCGTACTAGGTCAAGACCCAGACCCCGTTCCGGGCAATAACACCGATAACGAGGAAACCCCCGTTGACCGTTCGGCTGACCTGAAGATTATCAAGGATGATGCGGGCATCACAGCCATTGCTGGTCAAGCCTTTAACTACACCTTCACCGTCACCAACCTGGGCACATCTGACTCCTCTGGTTGGACAATTACGGATACCTTACCAGTTGGTTTGAGCTACACTGGTTTGACTGGAGCTAACGCTTTAGGTGCTGGTATTGATGTCACCTACAACGCTGCCACGCGGGCGCTGACCATCACCACCAACAACGATTTGGCGGCAGGGTCTTCCAAGGCGCTGACCATCAACGTGACGGCGGCGGCGAACCTGTCTGGTGATGCTGTCCTATCCAATGATGCGACCGTACTAGGTCAAGACCCAGACCCCGTTCCGGGCAATAACACCGATAACGAGGAAACCCCCGTTGACCGTTCGGCTGACCTGAAGATTATCAAAGATGATGCGGGCATCACAGCCATTGCTGGTCAAGCCTTTGACTACACCTTCACCGTCACCAACCTGGGCACATCTGACTCCTCTGGTTGGACAATTACGGATACCTTGCCGACGGGGCTGACCTTCGTCTTTGCTAATAACGGGGACATCAAAACTGTTGTTGGCAACGATACCGACACCGACTCAACCAATGGTGGCAACGGTGTCCTTACGGGAAGCGTACTCTTCTCCAGCGATACCGATATCGTTGCGGGCGGCAATCGCACCTTCGATGTCAAGGTTTATGTAGCACCTGATGTGGTTGCTGGGACAACCTTGAACAATAAGGTAGTGGTAACAGGTCAAGATCCAGACCCAGATACGACTAACAACACTGACATTGAAGCCACACTAGTTGGTCGTTCCGCAGACCTGACCATTGACAAGACCGATTACCTGACCAAAGTAGTACCCGGACAATTGGTAACTTATACCATTGTAGTTAGCAATTATGGTCCTGATACCGCTACTCACGCGCTGGTAGAGGATTTATTCCCCAGCAACCTGACAGACGTGAAGTGGACAAGCAAGGCAGCTAAGGGAGCCACAGACAATGAAGCCAGAGGAACTGACAATATCGAGGATTACGTAACCCTGCCAGCGGGTAGTAGCATCACCTACAAAGTGACGGGAACAGTAGTTGGTGGACCTGCCAGCCACAAAGTTTCCGACTATCATAGAACCTTAACCAATACCGCGACGGTTACCGCCCCTTCTGACTTCACCGACACCAACCTCGAAAACAACACTGCCACCGATATTGACACAATCATGTCCGCACCCGGTGTCCGCAATGCTTATTTTTGGCAAAACACCAAATGGCAGAAATTCTGGGACGGCATCCAAGGTAACGAACCCTCCCAAAAAACAAGGCCGAATTTCCCAGATAGCGACCTCTTACTCTCACCCTATACCAACTCTGCCCGTCCCGGAAAAGCCTTAGATCCGGTTACCCGTAGATACGGAGTGGGACTGCTCATAGGAGACTACAATCGCAATGGCAAAACTGACCGAGGAGAAGATACCCTCTTCTACACCCGCGCACAGGCACTTCAGATTGTTGATTCCTCAATGCACCCCAACAACCGAGATGCGCGTTACATACTCGGACGGGATTTAGTGACTAGCTGGCTGAATTACCTCGCTGGTAATTCGATTGATACCCCTAATTCTAACGATCAAGATGCTCGTGACTATATCAACGAGGGAATTCACTGGCTGCAAGCCTTAACGCCAGATCAAAATAGGGATGGCAAAGGTGATGGCTATCTGCAAGGATTAACAGGTAACGAAACCTCCAATTCACGGACTCCAAGGATTCTAACTACATCTTCCTACTGGAAATCTGGTATTTCCAGTGCATCGAATTTACCGAACCTCTATAAATCGAACACCGACGTTCTCTATCCTATAGACGCTGGCATCACTATTCACACACACCTGGATAATTACAACAACAATATCTTCTAGGTAGGGTTCTTAGGAATGAGGATTAAATAAAGTGCAAATCTTGATGGATGTAATTTAACATTAGGTTAGACGGTCGTTATCAAGAATTGTAAGTTAATAAATCCACATTCCTTAGGGAACACAAAAAAAACAAATTACCCAATTTTGTGGGATGGGCATCCTGCCCGTCCTTGATGATTAGCGGGCTTTTCGTCCCGCACCACAAGAAATTTTTGGGTATTTTTTTAATTGGAAGTCCCTAAGTCACCCAGAAGGTGATATATTATGATTTTTTCAGCGCACTTTTTTGTAGTTCTTTGATAGTACATGACTGAAGGCGGTTAAAACCGCCCGTGTCGCTTATATCTCAGCACTGAAGTGACTGAGCTTTACGCTTACCGGGTATTCTTGTAAAGCAAAATTGTTTGACATCTGGAAAATTTGTCTACATATTCCCCAATTACCAGTCTATTAACCGCTGACAAAACCGCGGTTAATTTGCTCGCGTTCAATGGCTTGAAATAAAGCCAGAAAGTTACCTTCCCCAAAACCTTGGGCAAGAGAACGACGTTCAATAAACTCAAAGAAAAAAGTTGGTTTAAAAAAAATTGGTTGACTAAAAATTTGCAATAATAACTGCCCTGGTTGAGAATCTTCATGCCAGTCTACCAGAATTTCTTGGTCAGATATGGCTTGCAATTCTTCAGTTGACAGAGAAAATTTATATCGTTGTTGGAGTTGGAAATAGTAATTTTGAGGAACAGACAGAAAAGATAAACCAGCAGCCCGAAACCGAGAAATTGCATCAACAAGATCAGGTATTAATAAAGCAATATGTTGAATACCTGCACCTCTGTTCACCTCCAAAAACTCCTGAATTTGCGAACTAGGTGAAGCCGGTTCATTAATTGGTAATTGAATATTGCCATTAGGAGAAATCATTACCTGACTATGCAAACCGGAACGATCAGTTTTAATATTAAAACTTTGTTGAGGTTGAAAATCAAATATTTTTTCATACCAATTAACAGCAATTGCCAACTCACCCACACCCACATTTAAAACTAAATGATCAATAGCAGTAATGAAATGACGGGAAATATTGTCAACCTCTACTATTTTTGCCTTTTTCCTACTAATTAACGTATGATTTAAACCACCCCAAGCAGCAATTTTAGCATACTGACAAAATCCACCATCTTGAACAGGTTGGAGAATCCTTGCACCATTGCTTATAGCCCTTGCTATCACATCTTCCACGTCATCAACTACAAAAGCTATATCAGCCACACCAGGAGGATGTTCACGTAAAAACTCAGCCACCGGACTAGTCGGTAAAATTGCAGAAGAAAGCAAAAAGTAGACAGATCCACTTTTCACCACTTCTGTACAAGTATGTAAGGATTTTGGATGATGAAAAAACCTGGGAAAAATACCATCATTCACTGCTTGAAAACCAAGACAATATACAAACCAATCTCGCCACCTTTGGGCATCTTCGACATAAAAGTGAACGTGATCAATTTGCAGCATAATTTCTTTTAAATCCAGTATTTACTATCACCTTGATCTATCACATACTAAAAAAATAAATGACTCTCAGGTTGAATATTAATTTCCATAGGTATAGCCTGTGGTTCAGCCGATAAAGCATAAAAAATAGCACTTGCCGCAGTCTCACAACTCAGCATCTTACTCCGATCTACTTTTAAATTTACCTTATCCCAAAAAGGAGAATCTATCCCTCCAAAGTAAAAAAGTGTCATTTTCACCCCAAAACGTTTCAGTTCTTCCGCTATACATTTACTAAAACCCACCACACCGAACTTAGATGCAGAATAAGCCGCAGCCATAGGCATTGAATGTTTACCAAGAATACCGACAACATTACAAATATGACCAGATTTCCGTTTTTGCATCTCCTTCGCTGCTGCTTGAGTCGTGTAAAAACAGCCTTTTAAATTTAGATCCAGCATTGCTTCTAAATCTGCTGATTCAATGTTGTTGTAGGCTTTGAGAATCCCCGCTCCGGCTGCATTTACCAGGACATCAATTTGTCCAAACTGGGATATTGTTGCTTGGATTAACGCTTCCACCTGTTGAGGTTGAGTAATATCGGTGGGAACTGTCAGCACATCTGCTGATAATCCATTTGCTAATGCAGCTAAACTTTCCCTGTCTCTAGCCGCAAGTACCAACCGCGCACCAGTGGAGGACAACTTACGAGTTAAAGTAGCACCAATACCACCAGTAGCACCGACAATGACAATAACTTTATCTTGTAACATCATCATATTTACATTTCTTTACAGACTATATTTATAGTACAGTCTATCTCGGTATTCTGGGTTTAACCAGAAGAAGGAGTCAGAAAGAGGGAATAAGGAAAAAAGAATTATTAAGAGTTCTCCAATTAAAAAAGTATCCCAAAATTTCTTGTGGTGCGGGTGGAAAAGCCCGCTAATAATACAAGGACGGGCAAGATGCCCATCCCACAAGATTGGATAGCGAGGCGCTGCTGCAAGCAGTTCATCTTTTTTGTGGAGTTCTCTAACCTATCTCGGTATTCTATGTTTCATCATCCCAATCAAATAAATCAGACAAATCATAGTTCAGATTTTTTCACACCCACCTCCCATCTTTTACCTAGCTGCTGAATTTGCAAAGAATTACAAGAATGTAAAAACTTCACAAAACTACCACCAATCTGCAATTGTTTTATTTGTTCCGTAATCGGTTGACCATATTGCTGATAAAACTTACTACCCAAAATACTAATATCTACAAATTGCTGATTATCTAATTTACTTAAAGCTGTCAAAATATTTTTAATCGCCTGTTCTAAATCTGCGGCAGAATTAATAGCAGGTAATCCGCTTGATATTGTAGCTTTTACATTAGCTTGACTATCTTCTGATTGGATTTGTTGATGTTCAAAGATTGTGACATATAATTCAGATTTCTCATCAATTTGATGAATGACAATCTCAGATGGATAGTTAATAAATACATCTTTGGCTTTTTTACCAGGAAAATGATGAGCAATAATTTGACTAATAGTTAATTGATGTTTGCTTTTAAATAATTTAGACAGAATCGAAAGTTTCACCCAATAACTAGCAGTTTGCTTTTGTTGTAATTTAATCAAACCCTTGATTTGAAAAATAAACTGCTCTATAGAAGGTATTTCTGGCGCAGGTTTCAGAGAATAATTAACAGTTTCATTGGTTGCACTATTAAATACCTTAATATTTTCTCCATGTTGACTAACTTGATAAACTAATATCCCATTTTGCTGTAACGTATTACATAAGTTGGTCATTACCTTATCTGAGGAACAAACAAACACTTCCTTAACATTAGGATAGCGCTCATGAATAGAAGAACCCACCGCAATCATTTTACCATCAGCATTATCTCTACCAGCAGGAACATGAATTAAATCATAGCCACGTTCATGTAATTCTACATCCAATTTTCCGCGATTTGACCAATTAGCAAAAGCAATTTTAACTTGTACAGGAGAATTACAAATTGTAGTTAAAAACTTTTCTGTATTCGTGTTCAGTTGTAAGTTTTCTGCATCTAAAAGCAAAATAGTTATATTTACAGATTGTCGTTGAAGTAAATGGTTAGCATTTACATCAATATTTTCGGAATTTAACTGCTCAATAACAGATATTAAATCTGATATTATTTGTGAATCAAAAGCTGCGGGAACAAGCACTGCTTTAAGTGATGATTGCAGTTTTTGTAATAATTCGTCCCAGCTTTGAGTTTGGCTGAGTATAGCTCTAAATTTTGCACTTAGAGCCGATTTATTTGTAGATATTTGCCAGTTAATAGTCCGATATTTTGCAATCAGTAATTCTGGTTGCTGTTGTTGAATGGCAATAATTGATTGACAAATCTCGACGGAAATTTTTTGTAGTAAGGCAGAATCATGATAGGACATAGCTTACATCATAGAGTAGAGCATCCTGGGCATAAAGTCTGAAGTCTGAAAATATACTTTTCCAGAATTTAACTTTCAGTAACTTCTATAACTTTAACTGTTACCTTACCTTGTGCCAACTGAATCACTAAATTTTCTCCTATAGTTAATTCTGATACAGAATGAGGAATTACACCATTTTCTGTTATCACTACTGCGTAACCACGCTGTAATACAGATTGAGGGTCAATACTAGCCAATTTTTGGCGTAACATTTCTAAGTGTTGATTGGCTTGTTGTAATTTTCCCGTTGTTACTTGTAATAATTGCCGCTGTTTCCAAGATAACTTGTCTCTTTCCTGTTCTACTTGTCTATCTAACCGCAATTGACGCAACCGATGTTTTAATCCTTGAAGTTGCTTTTCCCTAGCTGCTAATGATGAATTGACGGCTGTACACAAGCCGATAATTCGCTGTTGGTGTTGAATTTGTAAATCAGACAGTGACGGGACAACTGTTTCCGCTGCGGCTGTTGGTGTATGTACGCATGAATCAGCAACTAAATCTGTTAAGGATTCATCCCTTTGGTGTCCAATTCCTGTCATTACTGGTATTGGACAATTAGCAACAGCCATAACGACTCTTTCATCATTAAAACAAGCTAGTTCTTCAACAGCACCACCACCTCTCGATAAAATTAATACTTCTGCACGACCATCTTTTTTGACTCTTTCAATGGCTTTAACTATGGATGCTGGTGCTTGTTCCCCTTGCACTGTCGCGGGAGAAAATAAGATGTGTAAGCCGGGATATCTATGTTTGAGGGTTTTTTGAATATCACCCCAAGCGGCTGCTGTTGGGGACGTAATAACGGCGATAATTTGTGGATGTGGGGGAATATATTTCTTTCTTTCTGTATCAAATAGTCCCTCAGCCTGTAAGCGATTTTTTAGTTGTTGATAGCGTAACGCCTGTAAACCTACACCCGCGGGTAAGGCTTGCCATACTGTTAATTGATACTCTCCCCGTTGTGGATAAATGCGAATACTGCCTAAAATAATTAACTGTTCGCCAGCCACAGGCATTTGTGCCAATTTTGCTACTTGACTTTTCCAAGATACGCACTTAATAGAGGCTGTACTACCCGTATCTTTTAGTGTAAAAAATAACCCACTTTGGTGATGATTGGCGCTGGAAACTTCCCCAGTTACCCATACTTGTCTGAGAATTTTATCTTGTTCTAAGAGTAATTTTAGGTAGTCGGTTAATCCAGTTACGGAAAGGGCGGTATTAGAAAAGTCAAGGGTCATCCGATTTTAGATTTTAGATTTTAGATTTTGGATTAATTCTACTGATAAATTCTCTGGGTTTTAGCATTCAGAAATTATATTCACTGCGATGAATCAAAGGGAGACCAGACAGGAATTTCTGTGCAATTATTCAACATTTCCAATTCTTCTGGAGAAAGTTGTGAGGAACAATCATCTGTTGGGATGATTTTTTGTTGAGGATCTAAATTTTTGGTAAATTGTTGAATATATTCTTGTAGATGTTCTACTACTTGTTTTTGGATATTTAAGGGTAAGGTTTCGATTAATGAGATTAAGGTTTGGATATGAGGTAACATATTGATATACCAGGAGTCAGGAATCAGGAGTCAGAAGTCTCTTAGCATATAACTTTTACTGTAGATTTTGTATCTCATTCAAGTGCATATCGCTATCAAGAAATTATTCTAATTGGGAAGAATCTAGTATACAGCGGTTATCACTGTTGATGCAATATAAATTAGGGCGCAGACCCTGCGCCCCTACTTCTTGACTCCTTATTTTAATTCTTCCATACTTTTGATTACTTCTAGCAGAGTTGCGATTCCTACGGAGTGCTTCGCGATCGCCTTTCCGGTTCTGCTGGTAATACTTGTCGGTTAATCTCAAAGTTATTAAATTACATAGGTTGAATTAAGGCACAAGACCTTAAAAATGCGTTTAGTTATGATGTTGCCTAACACAACCCAAAAAAAGAGCTTTATATACTGAATATAAGAAAATACTGATTTATGACAAGACAACCCCACGACCAACTAGCCAAAGAATATCTAGAAGAATTATTAGCACCTTTAGGAGAGGTCAAAACCAGTAAAGATGTAAAAAGCGAAGTTCAGGAAATAGATGTTTGGTTTGTTCCGACTACAACATCTGCAAATTCTGAATTAGGATTATTAGGAAAAATGGCGGTTACAAGCTGTCTTTTTGAACCTTACCGTAATGCACCTAATGAGATCGAAATTAGGAGTTGTTTGTTAAAATTGTATAGTGTTCACGGTGAATTATTACGACAAGCAAAAAGAGAAAAACGTTCTATCTCTGAAGAAGAATTACCCTTTCTATGGATTTTAACACCAACTTGTTCAGAAAAAATCCTGGAAGGGTTTGGAGCGAAAGCAAAGGAGGGATGGGAAAAAGGAGTTTATTTTCTGCCAAAATACCAGAAAGCGGCTATTGTGGCTATCAATCAGTTACCCATGACAGAGGATACACTATGGTTGAGAGTATTAGGAAAAGGTAGAACTCAAAATCAAGCTATCAGCGAAGTAGTTGAACTGTCAAAAGAGAATGATAAATGGGATAAATTAGTAGAAATATTTGCATCTTGGCGGAAAAATTTAGAATTGAATAGTGATGTTAATGATGAAGAGGTAAGGGAGTTAATTATGAGTTTATCACCGGCATATCTTAAACAGTGTGAAGAATGGAAACAAGAGGGAATAGAAGAAGGAAGACAGGAAGGACAAAAAGACGGACAACGTTTGATGGTAGAGAGTTTGTTAGCGGTGCGTTTTGGTAATTTAGATGAGGAGTTATCTGCTATTGTGATTCCGATGATGGAACTTTCTTTAACGGAAAGAACGCAGTTGTTACTTAATTTATCTAATCTTTCCCGTGAGGAATTATTGACTAGGTTTAAGGTTGATTAGACATTTTCTAAAAAGGGAGGTAAGAACCCCACCCCCAACCCCCTCCTCGCTTGCGAGGAGGGGGCTATAATATTTTTAATCTTCATCATCAGCATCTTGTTGTAAAATACGATTATTCAATCGCTCATATTCATCTTCTAGTAGCCACATTTTAGCGGCTTCATAATTATCACTGCTAAAGATGATTTTATAGTTTTGTGCAGGGTTATGGATACAGAATTTTCCTGATTGTTCTTTGACTAACATCAGAATATAAGGAGGAGATATCAAAGTATCTACCCAGATTTCTGCAAACTCCCATTCAGTTTCTTGTTCTGATGTTTGAGAGATTTTAGTAGCTTGTACGGGGTTTTGTGCGATGTATGACATGATATTTGCCTGTAGTTTTTTTAATTTTTATTTCACCGTAATGCAGGGGTATTCGAGTATCATCTGCTTTTAGTATATAACCAATTGGTTCAGCAAAATATAATCCATATCGCTCATATTTATCTTTTATGGAACGAAACCCAACGAAATCATTGGTAATGTTGGGTTTCGTTACCTCAACCCAACCTACGAATAACTGTATCCCTCATCAAAAATCGGATGGATAAGGATAGTCAAAATGTGATTATAATTATCAATGTAATTACTCACCTGTATCTATGAGTCAGTGTCTTAACCCCGACTGTCTACAGCAAAATCCACCGAAGACGATATTCTGTCAACGTTGTGGGAGTAAACTGGTATTGCAAGAACGGTATCGTGGTGTGCGGGTTATTGGAGAAGGTGGCTTTGGAAGAACCTTTTTAGCAGTGGACGAACAAAGATTAGATACTCCCTGTGTGATTAAGCAATTTTTACCCCAACAGTCGGGAAGTGCGGCTTTAGAAAAAGCGACGGAGTTATTTAAACAAGAAGCTTTTCGACTGCGAGATTTAGGAAAACATTCACATATTCCAGATTTACTCGCATTCTTTCCCCAAGAAGGAAGATTATATTTAGTTCAGGAATTTATCGAAGGTAAAAATCTGTTAGATGAATTACAACAAAAAGGAAAATTCAGCGAATCAGAAGTTAAACAGATATTAATTGAATTATTACCTATTTTACAATTTGTTCATGATAATAAAGTTATTCATAGAGATATTAAACCAGAAAATATTATTAGAAGTTCTCAAACTGGTGCTTTATTCCTAATTGATTTTGGAGTTTCTAAGGAAGTTGGGGGAAGTGTTCTGACTAGAGTGGGGACGATTACAGGAACGCAGGGATATGCACCACCAGAACAATTGCGTGGAATGGTTTATCATAATAGCGATATTTATAGTTTAGCTGTTACTTGCATTCGCTTATTAACTGGATGTTTACAAAACAATGATGGATCTGATGCACTTTTTGATTCCATGAGAATGCAGTGGATATGGAAACAAAAGATTTATGTGAGTCAAGAGTTAGAATTTGTGGCTCTTGCGTCACTTTTATGGAGAATTAATACTAAAGTGCCAGTTTAATAAACTACGTAATCTAAAATTACTAAAGTTACGAAATCCATATCCAAGTCTTTTGATTAATTTGAGTTTATTATTAATTCCTTCTACAGTACCACTGGTAGTTCTATCGTCAAAATAACCTACGACTTCACCAAACCATCTAATTATTGTTCCTATACTTTTGGGAAAATACTTCATTCCATCATGCATCCAATCTAATAAATTTATTATGTTTTCACCCCAAGGCTTAGTAGATTCAAATATGTCTCGAAACTCTTCTTTGAGGGCGTGCATTTTTGCCAGAATAGGGGAAACTTCTTGAACATTATCTAATCTTTCTTTTTGTTGTTCATTCAAGGAATCTTCATTTTTTATTAAGCTATATTTGCTTTTATTTAATCCTGCTAATATTCGATCTTTCTCTGATTTATTATCTAAAGACATAGCGGCTCTCTTTTCAGATTTACGCATAGCATCTAACTCATCATTTACTTGTTTCATTACATGAAATCTATCAGCAGTTATATTTGCATTTGGCATTAATTCTTCTACTAAACTTTTATAAGGAGACCACAGATCCATACTCACTTCAACTATTTGTTCCAGTACCTGAGATCCCCATTTCACAATAACTTCACGTATTTCTTCTATTCTTCTTGACTTCACTAACTCAATTGGTTTACGAGTATCTAAATCTACTAATACTGCTAAATAATTTCCTTGACCTTTCACTAAAGCAATTTCATCTATGCCTAACCTTTTTACCTCACTTAAATTAATATTTAATATTTGTGATGCTTGTGCTTTTAACATTGATTCAACTTCTTCGTCGCTCAAGTCATTTCTTTTGGCAACACTATGAATATTACTATCTAATACTTGTTTCACTATATCTATGGCTAATCTTTTAGTATATCCTTTACTTTTATCTACAAAATTTAGATTTTCACTAAAGACCTTTTTACACTTCTTACATTTAAATTGACGGCGATTTATTTTTAACAATACTGGTTTTTCACTCCAAAATAAATCATGAATCATCCGCCAATGATTTTGATGTATACTATAGGTAGTTTTTGCACAGTTCGGGCAATTAGAATAGTTGACAGCTTTCTCTATTGTTATAATTATTTCTTCCCCTTCGATTTCTTGAAAATCTAACACTTTCATCTCTGGCAGATTGAGAATTTGATCTACGCTAAATTTCATAACTATCCCTAAAACTTTTGTATTTGATAATTATGATTATACTCTTATGCTAATTCACTTGTATCTAAAAGTTTGCAAACCTTTACAGAGATAGAGTTTTCAGCTTTTATGATTTAAATTTATCAGCATTAAATTTTAGTGATCTTAGTTTTTACCATAAAAGTGACGCAAGAGCCGAATTTGTTTTAGATAAGATGTTGCAAGATTTACCAATTGATCGTTTTCAGTCTGTAAATGAGGTTTTGTTAGCATTACAACCACAGAAATTTCCAACACAATCAAAATTATCAGTTTCTGCTATTCCTGTACAAACAGTTACACCAAAAATTATTTCTCCACCATCAAAACCACCAATTTCTCCTAAGCTAAACGAAAATCTAGGAAATGGTGTAGTTTTGGAAATGATAGCAATACCAGCGGGAACATTCCTCATGGGTTCACCACAAGGAGAAGAACTCAATCTTGAAAAACCCCAACATCAAGTTACAGTTCCACCATTCTACATGGGGAAATACCCTGTTACTCAAGCACAATGGGAAAGGGTAGCAGTTTTACCAAAAGTGAAGATTAATTTAAACCCCAAACCTTCATACTTTAGAGGTGCAAATCTTCCCGTTGAACAAGTTTCATGGCTTGACGCACAGGAATTTTGTTCTAGACTAAGTAAAACTACAGGTAAAGTATATCGCTTACCCAGCGAAGCTGAATGGGAATATGCTTGTAGAGCCGGAACTACAACTCCCTATTACTTCGGTGATACCATTACCACCGATTTAGTAAATACTTATAATAATAGTAAGTATAGAAAAACCACAGATGTAGGAAAGTTCCCCGCAAATACTTTCGGTTTATATGATATGCACGGGAATGTATGGGAGTGGTGTGAAGATAGTTTTCATTCAAATTATATAACTGCGCCTATTAATGGTAGTGCTTGGATTGAACAGGACAGTAAATTACGTATTATGCGCGGTGGTTCTTGGTTTCACAGTTCTGACATTTGCCGCTCTGCTTTTCGCAGCTTAGACAATGCGGACTACATTCACAAAGACTACGGTTTTCGGGTTGTGTGTGCTGCTCCGTAACTGGAGAATGGCTATATTACTTTTGATATAACAGCACCAGAAGCTCACTTACTGTTGATTGTTTTTATTATGTGTGTGAATTGTTGCGAATTTTGGTAGGAGCATTTAGCGAGGTATAGTGGAGTTAGTATCTATTCTCTCGCATCAAGACTTTTAGACTGTAAAATATAACACTTGTACAAAAGTAAATATTTTAATAACTTTCATTTATCACCTAAAAGAAATCAATATTTCGTTTCCTTTCAAATTCTATTTTCTTTTTATTATAAGAATCATTAAGCTCTGTTAATAAGCTATACCCATCAAATAATGTTTCGATTCTTTCTAGTATTCCTTCCATATTTTGGGATGAATAATGAATATTGCTGGTTCTTTGTTCATGCTCATCTAAAACACAAGACTCATTAATGTGTATTTTCATTTGACTATATACATCTTTGACTTTTTCCCTATAGGTATTAAATTTTTCATTATCTTGAAGTATTTCTCTACTGAGAACCATAATATCTAATTTGATGTTTATAAATATTTCTTCAATACCCATCCTTACATATTTTTTAGATTTTGCATCTTCGCTTTTATTTTGAAGATCATATACTCGTGGAGTTTCATCAATTATATAATTTAATGATATTGAAGATTTGGAAATTATATCTATATGTTTGCTTGTCAAAATCCCAACTTCTTTAAGAGCAGATTCATATATATAATTTTTTCTTATTTGATTAACTTTATTATTAATTCTGTTCATGAGTGATTCAGATAATTTCTCATTTAGATATTTCAGAATTTCTTCTAAATTATCTAAGTGACTTTCCATACTTGCAATAATTATCTTTGCTACCTTTCTTTTCCCTTGATTATTTTTAAAGCCTTCTAAAAGGCTATTTCCAATTAGAAAGCTTGTAACTGTAGCTAAAATATATAATATTTTCTCAAGAACTTTATCACTAATGTACATATTATTAACACTTGAGTTATTAATAACTACATTAGTGACTGTCAATAAATCCTGAATAATATGAGGAGCTAAAAATGGAAACATCAAAAAAACTAACGAAGGTAAAATTATAGGTCTATTCCTAAGCCAATTAACTACTATCTGAAATATGTCAGTATTAGAGTTAATTTTTATAGCTTGCCAAATTAGCCATAAACCTATCAAAATTTCTAGAACTAAACTCAAAATAACTTCTAAAGGTAAATTCATACTATGCTTTTGATCACTTCTACCAATTTCTCAATATGTCCTAACTCATGGGTAGCCATTACAGATATTCTAATGCGACTGGTGTTAACAGTGGGGGGACGAATAGCCGGGGCAAAAATTCCCGATGTTCGCAAATGCTTTCCGGCTGTTAATGCGGCGGCTGCACTAGGCAATTGAAAACATAATATCGGCGATTCTGTGGGTAATAACTTTAAATTAGGTAAATTCTCTGCAATTAATTGTTTTAAATAATTGACATTTTGCCAAAGTTGCGATCGCCTTTCCGGTTCTTCTTGGACAATTTTAATGGCGGCTATTGCGGCGGCTGTATCTGCGGGAGAAAGGGCTGTAGTATAAATCCAACTGGGGGCGCGATTGCGTAAAAAGTCAATTAGAGAGCCACTTCCGGCGACATATCCACCCAAACTCCCCAAGGCTTTACTTAATGTGCCAATTTGAATTAATTCTCTACCTGTACAGCCAAAATGTTCTACACATCCAGCCCCAGTTTTTCCCATGACTCCCGTAGCATGAGCTTCATCGAGAAGTAGCATACTACTAAATTCTTCGGCTAAATCTAGCAGTTGGGGTAATGGACATAAATCACCATCCATGCTAAAGACGCTATCAGTGATGATCAAACAGCGGCGAAAATTTTTCCTGTGTTCCCATAACTTTTCTTGCAGTACTGCAGTACCACCGTGCGGATATTCCATGACAGTTGCACCGCTGAGAATCGCTCCCTTTTTTAAGCTAGAATGGTTATATTGATCAGAGAAAATTAAGTCTCTTTTGCCGACTATGGCCGCAATTGTCCCTAAATTTGCTAAATAACCAGAACTAAATACTAATGCGTCTTCGGTTTGTTTGGTAAATGCTATTCCCTGTTCTAATTCTCTATGTATTTCTCGATGCCCACTGAGTAATCTAGAACCTGTACTACCAGTGCCGAATTGTTGAATAGCAGTAATAGCAGCTATTTTTAAGCGTTCATCTCCTGCTAGTCCTAAGTAATCATTACTGGCAAAGTTAATAACCTCTTGCCCAGATAATACCACAGTTGCACCGGGTTGGCTGTGAATCGGTTGCACGGAACGATACCAGTCAGCCCGATGAATAGTGGCTAAAGATTCATTTATCCAAGCATAAGGATTATTATTCATGATGAATTATGAACACTCTACTTCACTACTGCTAAGATAAGCGATCGCTTGTCTAATCCAATCCTCCACATAGGCATTTTTGGGTAAACCAATATCTTCGCTAACTACGTGCAGGGCGTTACTAACCTCACGGGCAGTATATCCCAAGGCGAAAAGAGTCATTTGCACTTCTTCTAAAATTCCTGGTGCAGGTCCGCCTGTAGCCACAAAGAAGCCCGCTGATTTGCGCCATTCGATTAGTTTACTCTTGAGTTCTAAACAGATGCGTTCAGCGGTTTTCTTGCCCACTCCAGGGGCTTGAATTAGCATTTGGACGTTAGCAGCGATAATAGCTTGGACTAACTCTGGTAATTCCATTGTATCCAAGAGAGCGATCGCTAATGCTGCACCAATACCGCTAACACTGAGCAAATGGCGAAATAAATCCCGTTCGGAAGGAGAAGAAAAACCGTAAAGCATGGGTACTTCTTCCCGAATCTGGTAATGGGTAAAGATTTGGATCACATCCCCAGTTGAGGTTAACTGGTTAGCCAGACGTTGGGGAATTTGTAAATCGTAACCTGTGCCATTGACTTCTAAGGTCAAGATGACGCGATTAGGAGTAATGGCTTGGACACCGGCGACAATACCTTTAAGATAGCTAATCATTCTAGAAAACCAAAATATTTTAAACCTTCCATAATCCCAGCAGCACAACGGTTTTGGGCGAGGTAACGGTAGTCCGCAGGATGCTGATGATACCATTGGAGTAACTCTGGACGAGCATTCCCGACAATGATTCCCCGTTCCCTACCAACAGCGAATAAAGCAATATCATTACCCGAATCGCCACAAACAACAGTCTGCTCGGCTGCAAATTTCCACTTCTGTCGTAAAAACTGCATTGCTTGACCTTTATCGCTGGTATGGGGTAAAATGTCAAGGTCAATTTCACTACTATAGATTAACTTTACATTTAGTTGAGTTTTTTGCAACTCCGCTTCAAGTTGTGGTAAGATTCCCGACAATTCTGCTTTTAGGAAAAAACTGACCTTGAAAGGACGTTGTTCCGTATCTGGTTGTAGCTCTAATTCTAGGAATTCTTCGGTAATAGATAGGATTTTTTGCCTATCCCAGCCTTGAGAAAGAATGTTTGACCATTCTGCGTCGGAATTATTACTACCATCTAAATAGATTTCCGTACCCACAGATAGAACTAAGGCATCTGGGGAAAAGAGATTTTGTTCCTGTTGAAGTTCGCGGTAAAGAATAGGCGATCGCCCTGTAGAGTAGACTATCTTTGTCCCATGTTGTTGACGATGACTTTGCAAGCGATCGCTCAACTGCAATAATGCCTGATCATCCCCTACGAAGGTATGATCTAAATCGGTTACGAATAAGAACTTAGTCACAGTCAACTCCTTTTGTAAGGTTAATTCACAAAAAGTGTATGCTGTTTTGGCACTTAGCGCAGAATTGACGAATTTAGTGGTTAATTAACCTTTGATTTTTCGCGCAAAACAGTATTTAGATGCTTGACAATTGATTTGAAATTTGCTACAATAGATTTGACGAGGAAGAACCATCTTAAAATAAATACCAGAATAGTCAAGCTGACAACCCAGCGGGGAATGATGACACGACAACTGCACGACCAACTGGCTAAAGAATACCTAGAAGAATTATTAAAACCTTTAGGTAATGTCACAATCAGCAAAGATGTAAAAAGCGAAGTTCAGGAAATAGATGTTTCCTTTGAGCCAACAACAACATTACCTAAAAATTCAGAAGTAGGATTATTAGGAAGAATGGCGGTTACAAGTTGTCTATTTGAACCTTACCGCAATGCACCTAACGAGGTAGAAATTAGAAGTTGTTTGTTAAAATTGTATAGCGTTCAGGGTGAATTGTTAAGACAAGCAAAAAGAGAAAAACGTTCTATCTCTGAAGAAGAATTACCCTTTCTATGGATTTTAACACCCACCTGTTCAGAAAGAATCCTGGAAGGGTTTGGAGCAAAAGCAAAGGAGGAATGGGAAAAAGGAGTTTATTTTCTGCCAAAATACCAGAAAGCAGCTATTGTGGCTATTAACCAGTTACCCATGACAGAGGATACACTATGGTTAAGGGTATTAGGAAAAGGTAGAATTCAAAATGAAGCTATCAGCGAAGTAGTTGAACTGTCAAAAGAGAATGATAAATGGGATAGATTAATGGAAATTTTTGCATCTTGGCAGAAAAATCTAGAATTGAATAGTGATGTTAATGATGAAGAAGTAAGGGAGTTAATTATGAGTTTATCACCAGCATATCTAAAACAACGGGAAGAATGGAAACAAGAGGGACTTGAAGAAGGAAGACAGGAAGGAAGACAGGAAGGACAAAAAGACGGACAACGTTTGATGGTCGAGAGTTTGTTAGCGGTGCGTTTTGGTAATTTAGATGAGGAGTTATCTGCTATTATCAGTCAGTTAATGGAACTTTCTCCCACAGAAAGAACTCAGTTATTACTTAATTTTTCCCGTGAAGAATTATTAGCTAGGTTTAAAGTTGATTAGATATTTCCAAAAAAGGGAGACATTTCCTAAAATGTCTCTTTCAATGACTTAATCAATATTTTGTTGTAACCAGGTTTGTAAATCAGCCATAGCAGAAAAATCAAAAATACTTTCTCCTCATGTTTCTAATTGTGAAATTTATAACTGGCGAATTTGTGATGCAATTGCTGGATCTAGATTACCAAACCGCTTTGATAATTGACGAATAATTAAATTAGCTTCACCTTGTTGTAAACCTTGTTTGAGGATTTCGTTATACCAGGGTGATTCTCTTAATACTGTCATATCCCACCTCATGATTTGTTGAACTATTGTATTGGTATTTCTAGGACAAAGGATGCAAAAAATGATAATAATGGTTCTAAATCCATTAACTGTTCATTTTCTCGCAACTTATTCAGCGTTTACTACCAATATCTACTTTTTTGGTCATGGATTGATTAATATTTTGTTATAGCCAGTTTTCTATATTAACAATTGCATAAAAGCATTCACTGCATCATATTGATCTGCCATTCGAGAATAAAACTCTAGTGAACGCAAATCTAATTCTGGTAATAATTCACTCTTAGTTACTAAGTCATATCCTGTAGAACGCAAACAATAAACCGAAATTACACCATCTTGCCAAAACCAAACCTCTGATACTCCGACTCGACGATAAATTTCTAGGGTATCAATTCCACCACTGGTAACTATTACCTCAATTGCCAAGTCTGGAACTGGTTTGCGTATACCCAAACAATAAGACTCATCTGGTTCTTTGCGCGCGCCTAATTCTTTTGTCCCGATTGTCGTACTACCACGTCCATAAAAACGAATATTTTTCACCCGCATATAAATCTCTAAAAGTTGACCTAAAGTATTTTTAGGTTCTTCATGAGCATCAGATAAAGGAGCCATAATTTCTAAACACCCATCTAAATAAGTTAATTGCGCTCCAGTTCCTGCCAAGTCCCCATCTAATTTTTCCAGAGTTTCCCATGTTAGATTTGATAGCAAAGCTCCAACTGGATTTTTTTCAGCTTGAGAAATTGTGACAACCATCTGATTCACCTTTTACGCTATTTTTATAATATCCTAATTGCCTATAAAACCTAGATAAATCAGGGTAATCGCTCATATTCATAATTGTCACTGGCAAAGATAACTTTATAGTTTTGTGCAAGGTTATGAATACAGAATTTTCCTGATTTTTCTTTGACTAATATCAGAATATAAGATGTAGGGGTAGCACCCAATATACCCTAACCACGATAATGTCATGGCTTTAGTTTGGATATCCCCAATGCTTTCTTCAATTTCTAAAGACTGCTGGAAAAGGGCGATCGCATCCTCTATTTTTACCGTATTGGCGTAGATTTGATAATTTCTCTGACAGTCTCACCATCGGCAGATTTGATACGCGACAATATTTGTGAAAAATTTGGAAAATATTTTCTTGCAGTTGCAATATCTCTTTTTTTACGTCTTCCGAATTTACAGTATAGTTACCAGTTATACCCTCAATTGTCAAAAGTTCCTCTGTGGCTGTAAAGTCCTGACAATAATAATTGACCGCAGATAAACGCAGATAAACGCAGATAAATTAATTGATTTGATGATTCTGTACAGGGTCTAATGTGAAGAATCATTTCCATAACTGCTGACTTGGTAATTGATAGAGATAATTTATTCATTTTGATTCTATGGATTCCCCAAGATTAATATGTTTGTAAGTACCAAAATAAATCTCTCCCATTTACCTACTTTCACTGTGTCGAAGATATATAAAAATATTGCCCCTGTGATATTTGGTTTGATATTATCAGGATTAATGCCCGGTATTGCTAAGGCAGAAACAGTAATGGAAAAGGTAGCACGGACAGGAGTATTAACTGCTGGTACGAGCAAAGACGCTTTACCATTTGCCTACTCCGACAGTCAAGGAAAATTGACTGGTTATTCTGTGGATATGCTAACTTTAATCCAACAGCAATTAGAAAAAGAATTAGGCAAAAAAATTACACTTAAATTAGTTGCAGTTACCCCAGCAGCAAGGATTCCCAAAATTATTAACCGCCAAGTTGATATTGTCTGTGATGCCAGTAGTTTTACTTGGGAACGAGATAAAACAGTTGATTTTTCAATTAGTTATGGTGTCACAGGTACTCAAATCTTAATTAAAAAGGAAACTAATTTAGGTTCACCGGAATCCCTGATTAATAAGCGTGTGGGTGTGTTAGCTGGAACTACTAATGAACAAGCAATCAAGCAAATACAACCCCAATCCAAGATTGTATATTTGAAGACTAGACCAGAAGGATTTGCGGCTTTGGAACAGGGTAAAATTGATGCTTTTGCATCCGATAGCATTCTTTTAGAAGGATGGTTACAAACAGCAAAAAGTCCAGATAGTTTTGCGATAGTACCCCCTCGTCCCTATTCACGAGAAGGAATTGCTTGCATGGTTCCTGAGAATAACTCTAAATTCCTCAATTCAGTGAACTATTCCCTCGTTAAATTTATGCAAGGATTTGTCAACGATAACCCTAAATATGTGGCAATTTTTGACCGTTGGTTTGGTTCTCAGGGTGCTGTATATCTCAATCGAGATTTACGTGATTTAGCTGTAGAAACCATGCAGTTAATGATCGAGTTTCATGAACCAATTCCCCAGAAAGATTTGTAGGATTTAGTTATTAATTAGCATTTCCTCATCATATCGAGTATATTATAGCCCCATCCTCGCTTGCGGGGAGGGGGTTGGGGGTGGGGTTCTTGTACCTGACTGAATTAAAAACCGCCATATTCGTGATGACTAAGATTTGAACCTTAACAAGATTACGAAACACATAGATTTGTAAGGGTTGAGTAGTGCTCATTGGTGTTAACTTAAGTTAAAAATGGTTTATCTGTTGGTTTCTACACCCGCCAGAGAATAAATTCTCTGTCTCATAGCTCAAGTCCGTTAAAACGGACTCAGAAATTTTCCAAGTATTTAGTCATCTTCAGATGACTTTCGCTATTAGCAAGGAACTTGAGTTCCTTGCGGGATATAGGTTTTACGTAATTACTTATCAATAATTCTCAGGTTATAATTACTAGGATTTTTTAATTTTGCATAGGTGTATTCAGTAATTAATAGAGATACACCATAATTTTAAGTAGTGAGACAGAATTAATTACACAATGTCATTGCGTAAGCGTTGCGTGGCGTTAGCCATATGGAACGAAGTGAAATGAAGCAATTCCAAGAGTTGTGATTGCTTCCCTTCGCTCGCAATGACTGTAAATATTTTTGTCCAATTACTTATTTTCGCATATTTCGGTTGTCTCCCGTTTATTTACTGGTCATCATCTTGCAAAGTTTCAATTAACAAATTTACTTGCTGTTGTCGCTGCTGTAAAAAACTATCACATTCTTGTAAATACTCAACCGCAGTCGCAAATTCCGTAAATACATCGGCTAATTCTAATTCACCTCCCTCAATGCGAGTGATAATAGTTTCAATTTCTGCTATCTTATCTTCATAACTTCCTCCATTTGCAGATATGGATTTAACCGAATTATTCCGCTTTACCATAAATTTTTCTACCTACCTCAATAAATTATGAATTTAACCAATAATACAACAATTAGCAGTGTCTATGAAGTCTGTATTGGTGTCCCAGATGCTATTTCCGCAATTCAATATTGGCAACAATTTGGTTATCGGATTGGAGAAATAGGAGAATTAACCGCAACTATAGCTTATCAACTATATCGGGTAAATTCACTTTTACAGTCAATTCGACTTTATCATCAAAATGCAGATCATGGATTAATTCGGTTAATGATTTGGCAAAATCCTACATCTGCGGGTTTAGGTATCAGTTCTATGAAAAGAAAAGGTAATCGTTGGGGGACTACCTTAACTACTGATATACTGGGCATTTTAAATCATGCGGAAGCAGCAAAATCAATTGGTGAAAATATTCTTTACACTCAAACTCACTGGGAAGTAATTTATAACAAAGATCAAAAAATTCGTCCTTTTTTAGAACCGTTGGTGGGAGTACGCGAAATGCTATTACTTCAACCATTTAGTCGGCAAGTTTTATTTCAACGTTTTGGTTATGATGTTCCTAATTATGGACAGATTAATGATCATGCACCTTTAAAAACTAGTCAGTTTACTCATGTAGGTATAGTTGTCCAAGATGATAGTAAGGAAATTCTCAAGTTCTATGAAGAAGTTTTAGGTTTATTGCGTGTACGTGATGATGTAGAAACAAGTTATGAATCATCTTTGGCAGGAAGAGATTTTTTTACACTGAACCCAGGGGAAAATTTTATAGTTACGGCTTTTGATGATCCTTGTTCTTCTCAAACTGATTTTATGGCAGCGCGAAGTGGTAGACTTTATATTATTCGCTTTCCAGAAAATATGACGTTGGCATCATGTTTTACAGATGCCCAACCAGGAAGTTTAGGAATGTGTCTTTATACTTACAAAGTCCAGAGAATAGAGATTTTTTGGCAAAGAGTCCGAGAAAGTGCAGCCCAACAAATTACAGAAATTATTATTAATGAGTTTGCAGAAAAGAGTTTTTCTTTTGTTGCTCCTGATGGTTATTTTTGGAATATAGTGGAGAGTAAATAAATGATGTTTTGTGGGCATTTTCCACTCTAAGATAATGGTGCGTTAGGCGACAGAGTAACACACCATACGAATCTTTTTGAAATCAAATATTATTCCTATAATACCTAATCAGATTTTCTCATTTTGTTAATTTCTGCTTGTAATTTTTCAATTTCTTTTCTGAGTTTTTCGGCTTCATGATCTGGTGTTTCTGGTGTAACATCTACTGAACCGTCAGCAGAACGTTGATAATTGCCTTTTTTGATTTGCTGATATTCTTCTGATACTGCCCAACTGCGTAAATAGTGCAAGCGCTCTACTGGGAAAGGGTGACTCAGCATCATTCCTTGTCCGCCATTGTATAACAGAAATTTATATACTTGATTCAGCCCATCATCATCTAGTGCTTGATATTTTTCTGACTGCTGAATAAATTCTTGTAAACTACATTCATGGGCATATTTATGACTACCTCCAGAGAGTTTCATCATAGATGACATGACTGGGTTTAAATCATCCATGACTAATAAAGCCGCTCTATCTGCGGATAGTTCAGCTTTGCGTCGCCACTCAAAAAAGGCATAAATCAAGGCTTGACTGACAAAATTACCTAAACCGAAGGTTAATTCACCAATGACGGAAGCGGCATTCATCGCCCACATCGCCATTTGAATTAAAATAGTATGACCACATTTAATATGTCCCAGTTCATGAGCTAAGACCGTCCGTAGTTCGGCTTCATTAAGTAAATCTAGTAACCCAGTGTTAACGACAATATAAGGGTGTTCTTGTCCTAAAGCATAACTATTAACTTGGGCATTTTGAGCGATAAACAAGCCTGGTTCGCCGCTAATGTCCAAATCTCGGACACATTCCCGGAATATCTGGTAAATAGTAGAATATTGGCGGGGTCCGACTTCAATGGAGTTACCCATTAAGTAGACAAGTTGGGGTCGTTCATAAACAAATTCTACAAATTTACGGGCGATTAAATCAAAGCCGGGTAAACTGCGTAAAGCTTGTTCTGCTTGACTATCTAATGGATGTCTGAAGGCTTCGCTGGAAATTCCTGGATAAGTTGGCATAATTTAGGAGAATGGGTAAATAAATGGTCATTGGTCATTGGTAAAGATAAAATAACGAACAACTGACAACGAAAAAAACTTGTTATGGAATTAAAAGCGCGTGATTGAGGCTGAAGTTCATTTATCATTACATAACTTCTTGCGATCGCAAGCAGGTTTCCCTTCCTGGCATCATCATTTGACAATGGCTAGGTTGGTAGCACGTGCTTTGCGATTAGGACGTAGTGCTTTAATTCAGGTAGGGGCAGTTTGTGGACATCAAGGACGATATCGCACCAGTTTTATCGCTTCTGCTTTAATGTGGCACGGTTCTGTAATTATTGTCGCTTCGGAAACTGTCCAGCAACGGTTGTTAAAGGTAGAAATTCCCCGACTCCAGCAGTGGCTACCAGCGAATAAACCCATTAGAACCGGTGACTTTTGGCCAAGTCCTGATTTTCAGGGTTTACTGTTGACTTCTCCTGAAGCTTGGTTGAAGGGACAATTTGCTGATAACAATCCATTTCCGGCGAATATTCCCACAATTATTGATGGCGTTGACGATTTAGAAGATTGGGTGCGTTCTAGGCTGACTCAAAGCATTGAAACCCATGATTGGGATCAATTAATGCTGGCTTATCCTTATGAAGCGGATTTAATTCGGGAAGTTAGGGTGGAACTAACATATAAATTATTTCAGCACCCCGAAAATCCCTATCACTGTTATCTGATTTCCCAGCCAGAAATTGATATTTTACAAGATTTATATTTAGCTTTAGATAAAAATCATCTTCCCGATGCTTGGCGAAAATTTTGGCAACAATTCCCCAATTTGGAAGATTCTTCTTCTCCTACTTTATTTTGGGCGACAATTTCCCGTCGTCAAGGATTATTTTCTTTACATTATGCTCCCCTGGAATTGGGTAAAATCCTCGCCCCAATTTGGCAACGTCAACCTGTAGTATTAATTGGTAGTTCCTTAGAACCAGAAACGGAAGCACCCCTTTTCCGTCAACGCTTGGGTTTAGAAGATGTTACTTGCTTGAAATTTGCTGCCGATAGTCAAGGGGAAGCAATTCAACTTTATGTTCCCTATAAGTTACCTTTACCAAATACACCGGAATTTCAACCAGCTTTAATTCATCAAGTTCGCACATTGGTATGTTTGAGTGCAACTGCACCAGGAATGACGGTAATATTAATTGGAGATGTACCCCTAAAAGCCAGAGTGGGAGCAATTTTGGCTTCGGAATTTGGTTCACGGGTACAGGTGGAAAAAACTTGTTTGGATGAAAATGGGATTTTGATTACTGGTTGGGAATTTTGGCGGGAAAATCAAAGTGTTTTACCATCACCCAGATTGTTAATTATTGCAACTTTACCTTTACCATCCTTGGAAAATCCTTTGGTAGCTGGTAGAGTAGCTCATTATAAGCGATCGCACCAAGACTGGTTTCGGCTATACTTACTGCCCACAGCCATGAATGAATTACAAAGAGCGATCGCACCCGTCCGCGAAAATCAAGGTATAGTAGCTTTACTCGATAGTCGTGTCGTTAACCGCAGCTACGGCGTACAAATCCTCTCTGCCCTTAGTCCCCTAGCCCGTTTGAACTATCTCGATCCTAGTCTGTTTTCTGCTAATAATGATTCTGGTTAATTAATTTCCCTGCCGAATTTCTATTAGAATTTAAATTAAACTCAAAAACAAACTCAATTATTGAATTATGGGTGAAGCAAAACGCCGTAAAAACTCACTCGCAGAAGACTACGGACAAGACACTACAAAAATATTACCTTGGATTCCCATCACAAAAACCCAAGCATCACAGTTTGTAGCTATCACCACTCGTGGTGCATGGATTGGTATTGGATCTATGGTTGTTGCTTGGGTAATCATCCGCTTTATCGGTCCCGCTTTCGGTTGGTGGGAAATTGTTGGGTAATTTGTCCTTTGTCAGTTGTCATTTGTCATTGGGAAGAAATATTCCCCCTACTTCCCCTACTTCCCCTACTCCCCCTACTCCCCCTACTTCCCCTACTTCCCCTACCTCCCCTACCTCTCTACCTCCTGAACTCCTGACTCCTGACTCCTGACTCCTCTAAAAAAAATGCTCTTACATTTAAGCACTTGGCCGGAAGTTGAAACCTATCTACAACAATCTCAAGGAATTATTTTACCCATTGGTTCAACAGAACAACATGGACCAACAGGATTAATTGGGACTGATGCAATTTGTGCAGAATCCATATCTAAAGGTGTTGGTGAAGCAACTGAAGCAATGGTAGCACCAACAATTAATGTAGGCATGGCATTACATCATACAGCCTTTCCTGGCACAATTAGTTTACGTCCTAGCACTTTAATTTTAGTAATAAAAGATTATTTGACTTGTTTAGTAAAAGCTGGTTTTACCAAGTTCTATTTTATTAATGGACATGGGGGAAATATCGCCACTCTCAAAGCTGCTTTTTCCGAAACTTACGCTCATTTAGAAGATTTACAAATTCCCAATTCTGCAAAAGTGCAATGTCAAATTGGTAATTGGTTTATGGGTGGTTCTGTGTACAAACTTGCCAAAGAACTATATGGTAATCAAGAAGGTTCTCACGCTACCCCTAGCGAAGTAGCTGTTACCCAATATATTTATCCAGAAGCAATTAAAAAAGCTTTTCTTGCTCCAGAAGTTGCTAGTGGACATAAAATTTATAGTGCTGTTGATTTTCGTTCCCGTTATCCAGATGGTCGTATGGGTTCAAATCCAGATTTAGCAACACCAGAACACGGTAAGCAATTTTATGATTTGTCTGTAGAAGAACTGAGTAAAGGATATTTGGAATTTGTGAAGGGGGAATAAATGAAAGTCGCTATCTAATAACTTCCTCAAAAGTAGCTATAACCAATTCTATTCTTCTCGAAGATGTCATAATTAAACTGTTAAACACTTTAGACAAGAAAAGGAGTAAAAGATATGGATGAAGAATTACAAGATAGCGATGTCATTGAGAAAGATGAAGATACTGCTGAAGAAGACAGAGATGATTACGGAGGTTTATATCCTTATCATCCAAATGCAGCAGACATTGACATTCGAGAAGAACCACAAACAATTTTCGAGTTAATGAGAAAATATGATAATGGTAAACTGATTATTGATCCTGATTTTCAACGTAATCTAGTTTGGAAACCAGAACAAAAAAGTAAATTTATTGAATCAGTTATTCTTAACTTTCCCTTACCTCCTTGGTATGTTAATCAAACAGTAGAAGGTAAATATATTATTGTAGATGGTTTACAACGAACATCAACTTTACATGAGTTTGTTAATGATGAATTTAAATTAAAAGGTTTAGAAGCTTTAACTGATTTGAATGGATATAATTTTTCAGGACTCAAAAAACTCCCCAGTGACTATCAAACTAGAATAGAAGATAAGAAACTTAATATATACTTGATCAGACCTTCTGTACCAGCTAAGGTTGTTTATGATATTTTTAATAGAATCAATACTGGTGGTACAAAACTTGAACGTCAAGAAGTTAGAAATTGTATATTTTCGGGAAAATCAACTCAACTTCTCAAAGAATTATCAGAAACAGACTATTTCAAAAAAGCTATTGATTATGGAATATCTGCTACAAGAATGAAAGATAGAGAAGTTATTTTGCGCTATTTAGCGTTTAGAATTTTTGATTATGAAAAAGAATATCAGAATGATTTAAGTGATTTTGTTGAAAATGCTATGAAGAAGATTAATCTGATGCCAAATGAAGAAATAGATGCTTTAAAAAATGATTTCAAGAGAGTTATGGATTTGACTTTTGAGTTTTTTGGTAATAAAAATTTCCGTTTACCCGCAGGAAAAAGTAGAGGAAGAATAAATATTGCTATTTTTGAGTCTGTTTCTTATTTCTTTTCTAGAAATAACAATAAGTTTTTGGAAGATAATAAAAAATCTATTCAAGATAATTTTGACAAGTTGCTAGAAAATCCAGAATACATTGATGCAGTAAAATATGCGACAAACAGCAAGAAGAAAGTTATTATCAGATTTAATCTCGCACAAGAAATTTTAGGGGATGTATAGGTATGCTAACTAAAATTGAATTAGAAAATTTTAAATGCTTTAAAGAAAGAACTTCTTTCCCATTAGGACAATTAACACTGCTGACAGGAATCAATGGTTGTGGTAAATCAACACTGCTTCAGTCTTTACTATTAATGCGACAATCTATTGAGCATAATGAAAACACTGATCAAATTTTGCTAAATGGTAGTTGTGTAAGTTTAAATAGTTTTAATGATGTTAGAAATACAAATAATTCGCGCTATCAAAGTACAACATTCAAATATTATATTAATAGTGATATTAATGACCCTGAATTAAAATTACAGGGAAACATTGAATACTGTCTAAATGAAAATTTAGATGATGATATGGTGGCTAAAATAGTAGAAGTTCTTTTTATTGGGAGAATAGAATTAAATAAATCTGATAAATATCCAGATAATATTTTATATTATGATATTGATGCAATTTATCAATATGATTATTTTGATTCTTCGTCTTTAAACAAATCAAATTTTGATTATATAACTTCTGTTTTAGATAATAACAAAAATAAAACAGAAATACAAGATAAATGTTCTATAAATAACTTAATACCTGTCAGTTACTTTCCGATTTAGGACCAATTTAAAACATCAGTATCATTTTTGTTATCTCAATCTTTAAACTTCAATCATATTCATTATATCTCCGCAGACCGTTTGGGACCTCAAGAATATTATTTAAAATCTACCATCAACAAATTTCCTAACGTGGGTGCAAAAGGTGAATTTACAGTTAACTTACTCTATAAAAAAAGAGATGATTTAGTTAATGAAAAACTATGTTTAGGTGAAGATGCAAAAACACTAGCTACCCAAACCGAAGAATGGCTTAACGAAATATTTAATGGTGCAAAAGTTGAAGTTCCTAGTTCTGAAAGTAATATACTCGAACTTTTATTTAATACTAGCACATCAAAAGACCGTTTTAGACCAGCTAATGTGGGATTTGGATATAGTTACATTTTACCAATTGTTGTTTCAGGTTTGATTGCTAAAGAAGGAGAAATATTAATAGTCGAAAATCCTGAAGCACATTTACATCCAAAAGCACAATCACGACTAGCTAAATTTAAGTCAATTAGAATATTCTTCAGATAACAAAGAACCTCCCAGAGATAAACAAACTATTTTACGAGATACCACAAAATTTAAAAAAACAGCCAATAAATGTCAAGGAAGAGTTATTTACCTTGAATCAAATACAGAACGCTATTGGTATGTAGATAATTTTCATGAGGGTAAAGCCGCTCATTTAGAAGTTTTTGATAAAACAGGTAAAAATCATCTTGGAGAAGCAGACTTAGACGGAAATATTAATTATTCTAAAAGCGATTCAGATAAAACTATAGATGTTTGAATTTTAGCAGTTGCGAAAACAGAAACCAAAATCCTCTACATCCTTTAATCGGTGTAAATCCTGATTCAAACAATTAATTTGGAAATTATAATCTTGATAAATAAAAACCCTATATATATGGGCGCACACTTTCCCACCTATACCATTAGCATACCCAAAACTCGGAACACTGTCAAGCCCCCTAGCTGAAATCACCAAAACTCGTTTAATTATTGATAAAATTCTCAATAATAATGAGAATAGACCCCTAGTAATTGAGAAAGTTCTTTTTTACCAACATCCCATACAAATAACTTATATCTCAATCCTGTTCTGTTCAGGAAATATAGGTTGGGTTGAACATAAGTAGGTTGGCGTTGAAAATTATCGTTATAGCAGGGCAAGAGGGTTTGGGCGATTTTACGTTTCTTTACACAGTTTGGTTTTATTGTGTTCACCTACTTAGTGAAACCCAGCAAATGCTTAGAGATGCTAGGTGACTCTTGACTGGGCGCAGGTCCTGCGCCCCTACCTCATGATTTCCTAAGCTTAATCAGCACTTAAATAAATCTGAACTATAGACAATAGTATCTTAACTTTCGACTGATATTGTGAGTTCGATTATCTGCAATTTCCTGTCACCAGATTATCTTTGTTTAAGCTAAATCTGCACAAAAAATATGGTACTGATTACAGTCCGCTTTTCCCAGTTTAATGCGTCCCTAAACCGCAACACTGATGGTCAGTTGGTAACTGATTTATCTACCCCTAACAACGCTCAAGCAAAAACAGTTGCCGAAATTATTCAACGCAACAACCCAGATGTATTACTAATTAACGAATTTGACTATTCCCCCGCAGCAGTAAATCTTTTTAGAGAAAATTATCTGCAAATCAGTCAAAACGGGGCGACACCAGTTAACTATTCCTACTCTTATATTGCTCCTTCTAATACTGGGATTGCTTCCGGTTTTGACTTAAATAATAATGCTACAACAGTTACAACTCCAAGCGTAAGCGGATACGGTGATGATGCCTTTGGCTTTGGGAACTTCCCTGGTCAGTATGGAATGTTGTTGCTTTCTAAATATCCTATTGATACAGCCAACATTCGCACCTTCCAAAATTTCCTGTGGAAGGATATGCCAGGAAACTTATTAACAAATGACCCAACTGTAGATAATCCTGCAACTTCAGTAAATGAGAACTTAAACGGTTTTTATTCACCTGAAGAAATTAACGTTCTCCGCTTATCTTCTAAAAATCATTGGGATGTACCAATTACAGTAAATGGGGAAACAGTTCATGTTCTTGTGAGTCACCCCACACCACCTACCTTTGACGGAACTGAAGACCGCAACGGTAAGCGTAATAGTGATGAAATTCGTTTTTGGGCAGATTATATTACCCCAGGCAAAGGTGATTATATCTATGATGATGGGGGTAAAAAAGGTAATCTTGCCGCTGGTTCAAGCTTTGTCATCATGGGTGATCAAAATGCTGACCCCTTAGAGGGTGACAGTTATAACAATGCCATTCGCCAACTGTTACTAAATCCCAGTATCAATACAAATGTTATCCCCACCAGTTTAGGCGCTCCTCAACAGGCAACTTTACAAGGTCAGGCAAATAACAATCACAAGGGTAATCCTGCTTTCGACACCGCAGACTTTGCTGATACTGCACCGGGAAATCTGAGAACAGACTATGTACTTCCCTCCTCTGACTTGCAAATTAGTAAATCAGAAGTGTACTGGCCTAGCAATACTGATACAAATTTCCCATTAGTAGGAACTTTTAACCCTAGTCTTCCTGGTGGTTTCCCTAGTTCTGACCATCGGTTAATATATGCAGATGTGCAAGTTGGTGAGACAGAACCTGGAAAAACCGCTGTTAGCGCTGGATTCAAGGGACAAACTATTTTCAATACTGGCTTTATTCCCTCTGGTGCAGCCGGAACAGTAAATGGTCAACAAGTTGCGCTGGGTGGATTGTCCGGTGTAACTTACGATGCGGTAAATAATCGCTATTATGCCATTTCTGACGATCGCTCACAAAATGCCCGTTTTTATACCTTCACTCTTGACCCTGTTACTAATACGGTAACTTTTACCAATGTTGTCCAACTCAAGGATATTAATGGTAATCCTTTTGCAGCTAATAGCTTAGATCCAGAAGGTATTGCTTTAACAAATAATGGGACAGTTTTAATCTCCTCAGAAGGAGAAGTTAGACCAGATTTAGGTGCAAGTCGCGTCACCAATCCCTTCATTAAAGAGTTTAATCTGACTACAGGACAGGAAATTCGTTCTTTAGCAGTACCCAAGAAATTTCTACCAGTTGTCCAAGATACTAACAACAATAATGTTGTTGATACAGGTGATACTCAAACATCAGGGGTGCGTAATAACTTAGCATTTGAAAGCTTAACCATTACTCCTGACCAGAAAACCCTATTCACAGCTACAGAAAGCGCCCTCTTTCAAGATGGTGCAATTTCTACAACTACCACCAGCAGCCGTTCTCGGATTATTCAATACAATTTGGTGACAGGACAACCAGAGAAAGAATATCTGTATATTACCGATCCTATTGCCAAAGCACCTATTGGTGGAACTGCGGCTGATAATGGTTTGGTAGATTTATTAGCAATTGATAATCGTGGGACTTTATTGGCTCTAGAACGCTCCTTTGCTGTTGGACAAGGAAACACGATCAAAATCTATGAAATTAGCCTCCAAGGGGCAACAGACATTAATACAGTTGATTCCTTGAGTAGCCTGACTACATCTCAATTAGCTGCTATCCAACCTGCTCAAAAACGGTTGTTATTAAACCTGGATTCCTTGAGTTTACCTAATAGTGACGGCAATCATCCCACAGGTACAGATAATATTGAAGGTCTGGCATTTGGTCCCAAATTGGCAGATGGTACACAATCCATTATTTTGGTGAGTGATAACAACTTTGGTTCTACCCAATTTACGCAAATCCTCACCTTGAGTGCAGATGTAGTTCCCACTGCTACCCCTATTGTAGAAACCCGTCCCGCGCTTTTAGATGATGGTAGTTTACCATTTAGTCAAAGAGCCGATGCAGATGATCCGGCAATTTATGTTAACGCTACAGATTCTAGTAAAAGCCTAGTCTTAACCAGCGTCAAAAATGGCGGTTTGCGGATTTATGATTTAGCTGGAAATCTGTTACAGACCATTAATCCTAGTAATCCAGATATTCGCTACAACAACATTGACTTGCAATATGGATTTACCTTGGGTGGTCAGAAAGTTGATATTGCTGTAGCGAGCGATCGCAATAACGATAAACTAGCAATATTCAAAATTAACCCCAACAGTGCTGATGGTAATTATTTAGAAAATATTACCGATAGCAATGCTGCCACAATCTTCCAAAATGTACCTTTCGCTGCCCCTTATTCTGCATCTACTCGCAGTGCTTATGGATTAGCAATCTATCGCAGTCCCGTCACCAACGATTACTATGTCTTTACCAGCCGTCGTCAAACTGGAGATGTCGCTCAATTAAAATTAGTAGACAAAGGCAACGGTAAAATTGGTTATGAGGTAGTTCGTAGCTTCACCATTCCCTCACCAACCACAGCAGGTGCTTCAGCCCAAACAGAAGGCATGGTAGCAGACCAAGAAACAGGATTTCTGTACATTGGTCAAGAAGATGTGGGGATTTGGAAATTTGAAGCTGAACCCAATGGTGGTTCAACAGGTAAATTAATTGAGAAAGTCAAAGCTGAGGGAGGCAAAAACCTCACCAATGATGTTGAAGGCTTAACCATTTATTACGGTAAAAACGGCACAGGCTACCTGTTAGCATCCAGTCAAGGCGATAACACCTTTGCAACATATACCCGTGAAGGCAACAACGACTTTTTAGGCAGATTTGCAGTTGGGAACAATGGCGGAATTGACAGCGTTCAAGAATCCGACGGTGCAGATGTTATTAATCTGCCCTTGGGTCCCAATTTCCCTTATGGTGTATTTATCACTCAAGACGGTGCAAATGACCCCGCCACCATTGTTAGTGGGGAGAATATCAGCAGCAACTTTAAGTTAGTACCTTGGGAAAATATTGTTGCTACCTTACCTCAAGTCCTGAAAATAGATACCACCAGTTACGACCCTCGTAACCCCGTCCCCCAACCACGCTTAACTAATTACGAATTTACCAACTTACCCAAATTAGGAACAACTTCCAAAGGTCAAGATATTTTCTTAGGTGGTTTTTCCGGGTTGTATTTCCAAGGTATTGCGGTAAATGGTAATCTCCAATTTGTCACTCACACCGACAGGGGACCAAATGGCGACCCCACCGGTGCTAATCGTCCCTTCTATTTACCCGATTTTCAACCAGAAATAGTCAGTTTTGAACTCAACAAACAAACAGGTGCAATTAGCATCACCAAGAGAACAGGACTATTTGAGAAAGATGGCACAACCCCATTAACCGGACTTCCCAACCTGCAAGCAGGGGCATTTGGTACAGCCTACACCGATGAAGTTGCGGTTAATTTGGATGGTCAAGTCATAGCTAACAAGGCATTGGGGGCTGATTTAGAGGGGATAGTTATTGCCCCAAATGGGGATTATTGGCTGGTAGATGAATACCGTCCGGCAATTTATAACTTCGATGTGAATGGTAAACTACTTAACCGTTTTATTCCCCAAGGAACAGCCACGGCACCTGAACCAGACGCAGCCGCAGGAACCTTTGGCACAGAGATATTACCAGCAGTTTATGGTCAACGTCGCAATAATCGCGGTTTTGAAGCTGTAGCTTTAGAGGGTAGTAAACTTTACGCCTTTATTCAAAGTGCCATTGATAACCCAGATAATGCTGGTGATACAACATCCAGAAATTCCCGTAATTTGAGAATTTTGGAATTTGACATTATTTCCAAACAAGTTACTGGTGAATATCTCTATTTGCTGGATAATATCACTGCTGCTGGTAACGCCAGAACCGATAAATTAGGTGATGCAGTTTCCTTGGGTAATGGTAAATTTGCCGTTGTCGAAAGGGATGATTTAGGAACAAATGCCTCCAACAAATTGATTTATCAAATTAATTTAGCCGGGGCAACTAATATCAATAAGTCTGCTAATTTCACCTTACCTGCTGGTAAAACCATTGAACAACTCACACCAGCCGAATTAACAACCGCCAATATTACCCCAGTTAGTAAAAGTTTGATTGTTAATGCTGCTCAACTTGGTTATACAGGTGTGGAAAAATTAGAAGGTTTAGCATTAGTTTCACCCAACACCCTAGCATTAATTAATGATAACGACTTCAACGTTACTGGTAATTCACCTTTGGAGAAATTGGGAATTTTAGAACTACCAAATAACATCGCTAGTGTTGATTTAGAATTAAGTCAAACTGTTGATGCCACTCAGCCAGTCATAGGGGGACAAGTAACCTTCAATTTGACCCTTTTTAATCACAGCCCACTTGTGGCTAACGGCATTAAAGTCACAGATTTGTTACCACAACCATTTACCTTCATCTCTGCAACACCACAACAGGGAACTTACAACAATCAAACTGGTGTGTGGGATGTGGGAGAAATTGCTGGTAATGTTACCCGCACCCTGAAACTCACGGCTAAAGTGACTCAAAGTGGGGCATTAACCAACAAGGCAGAAATTACCGCCCAAAATCAACCTGACTTTGATTCTGGTGCTGGTAATAACAACGCCCAAGAAGATGATCAAAGTTCAACTACCCTAAATATTCCTCCTAATATGGTGACAATCAAAGGTTTTGCTTCTTTACCTGCCGATACTTTCGCAGCAGGTCCTGCTGCGGGTGCGACTGTAACTAATCCTACCAATGGACGCACTACCCCCTTCCCTGGTCAACCAGTGCAAGGATTCAGTGGTGTGCAGTTTGCCCCCAACAGTGGTGGTTCTGTCTTTTGGTTCTTAGCAGATAACGGTTTTGGCGCAAAAAATAACAGCGCTGATTTCCTCCTGCGACTTTACCAAGTTGACCCCAATTTTGCGGGTACAGAAAACGCTAATGGTTCTGTAGCGGTTCAAAACTTCATTCAACTCTCTGACCCCAATAAATTAATCCCCTTTGATATTGTCAATAAAAACACAGCCAAACGGGAACTGACCGGGGCTGACTTTGATGTAGAGTCCTTTGTGATTGATGCTAAAGGCGATATTTGGGTCGGTGATGAATTTGGAACTTACCTACTACATTTCAATAGCAATGGTGTATTACTAGATGCCCCCTTCCCTACTCCTAACCCCGTTAAACTAAATACCCTCAACGGTCAAGCACCAATTGTGATCGGACATCGTGGCGCTAGTGGTGAACTGCCAGAACATACCATAGAAGCCTACCGCTTGGCGATTTTACGCGGTGCAGACTTCATTGAACCAGATTTGGTATCTACTAAGGATGGGGTCTTAATTGCCCGTCATGAACCCAATCTCATCAATACCACCGATGTAGCTAGTCGTGCTGAATTTGCTAGTCGGAAAAAGACGGTACTGGTAGATGGTGCGGCTGAAGAAGGTTTCTTTGCTTCAGACTTTACCTTGGCAGAAATTAAAACTCTGCGGGCTGTAATGCCTCAAGGTTTCCGAGATCAGGTATACAACGGTCTTCTCCAAGTTCCTACCCTGGGCGAAATTATTGATTTGGTGAAAGAGGTTGAGGTACAAACTGGTAAGAAAATCGGTATTTACCCTGAAACTAAACACCCCACCTATCACGATAACTTGGGTTTGTCTCTGGAAGAAAAACTGATTGACACCCTCAAAGTCAAAGGATTTACTGATCCCAAACGGATTTTTATTCAGTCCTTTGAAGTCAGCAATCTCAAGGATTTAAACAATACCATCATGCCGACTGCTGGTGTGAATCTGCCCTTAGTGCAATTGCTTGATGCCTACGATGTCGCCAACGATGGCACACTGCTGTATCAAGATGTTAACGCTCGTCCTTATGATTTTGTCGGTAAAGGTGACACCCGCACCTATGGAGATTTATTAACTCCTGCTGGTTTGAAAGAAATTGCCGCCTATGCCGATGGTATTGGACCCTGGAAACGGCAGATTATTTCGGTGAAAACTGTAGACAATAACAATGATGGTAAACCTGACGATCTCAATAACGATGGTGTGATTAACGATGCGGATAAAGTTACCCTAGCACCCACCAGCTTAGTTAGTGATGCCCACAAAGAGGGTTTGGTTGTCCATCCTTACACCTTCCGCAATGAAAGCCGTTCTCTGGCATCAAATTACAATAACAATCCTGAATTAGAGTTTCGTCAATTCATTAATTTAGGTGTAGATGGTTACTTTACTGATTTCCCAGGGACAGGTGATTTAGTCCGCGATCAAATTACGGCGAATCAAGTCAGATCGCCCCAAAATCCCACTGTTCTTTCTACTCCTAAATTTGATACACTCACAGGCAACGCCCCCATTGTCATCGGTCACCGGGGTGCAAGTGGTGAACGTCCAGAACATACCCTAGCTTCCTACAAATTAGCGATCGCTCAAGGTGCAGATTTCGTTGAACCCGATTTAGTGGTAACAAAAGATGGTGTCTTAATTGCCCGTCACGAACCCATGTTAGCAGTCGGTGTTCTCAATACTGATGGCACAATTCAACGAGATACCAATGGTAAGCCAGTTATCAATAGTACCGATACAAGCACGGATGTTTACTTACGTGATAAATTTAGCGATCGCCTGAAAATCAAAAATTTAGATGGTCGTAATGTCGCCGGTTGGTTTGCTGAAGACTTTACCCTAGCAGAAGTCAAGGAACTAAATGCGATTGAACGGATTCCTGCTTTGCGTGGTACTACTTTCGATCAAGATGGATTGAAAGTACCAACCCTGAAAGAAGTCATTGATTTGGTGAAACAAGTCGAACTAGAAACAGGTCGCAAAATCGGTATCTATCCCGAAACCAAACATCCTACTTTCTTTCAACAGCAAGGCATCAATACTAGCCAAATCTTAGCAGACACCCTCAAAGCTGAGAACTTTACCGACCCATCTCGCATCTTCATTCAATCCTTTGAAGTTGCCAACCTCAAGGTGCTGAAAAATACCATCATGCCCACCGCAGGGATTGATATTCCTCTGGTGCAATTGTTTGGTGGTTCAGGTCAACCCTATGATTTTGTAGTCAGTGGTGATACCCGCACCTATACCGATATTTCTACACCAGCAGGTTTAACAGAAATTGCTACCTACGCCAAAGGAATTGGACCGAATAAACAGCGGATTATTCCTCAGTTGACGGTAGATGCCAATAAGGATGGTACTGCTGATGATCTCAATGGTGATGGTCAAATTAGTGATGGCGATCGCGTTTTAGGCACACCCACAACCCTGATTCAAGATGCCCACAAAGCTGGTTTAATCGTTCACCTCTACACTTTAAGAAATGACGAGTTCTTTCTTCCCGATACTTACAAAAACGACCCCGGTGCAGAGTTCCGTAAGTTCATTGATTTGGGTGTAGATGGTTTCTTTACCGACTTCCCCAAAACAGGACGACAAGTTCTAGTTAATGATTACCTAGCTGGTACAGGCTATGCCAATCCCAACGGGAATTTAAATACTCCTTACTTCAATAATTCCCCGGAATACTTTGCTCCCAATCAGCCCTACTACGGCGACCTCGTAACAGCCAATTTGAACCGCTCCCAAGGCTTTGAAGGCATGGCATTTAGCCCTGACCGTCAAACCATTTATCCGATGTTGGAAGGAACTGTTGTCGGCGATCCTGCTGGTTCTGTACGGATTTATAAATTCGATGTAGCCAGTGAAAGCTACCAAGGATTAGTAGGACGTTATCAATTAGTAAGTACCAGCAATGCGATCGGTGATTTCACTCCCATCAATAACAATGAGTTCTTGGTCATTGAACGGGATAACGGACAAGGTAGTACCGCCCTTTTCAAGAAGATATTCAAGGTTGACTTCAGTAAAATTGATGCCAACGGCTTTGTCTCCAAGGAGGAAGTAGCAGACCTACTTAATATCCAAGATCCCAAGGATCTCAATGGTGATGGTAAAACCACCTACAATATGCCTTTCCAAACCATTGAAGATGTCTTAGTGATTGACAGCAAAACCATTTTAGTTGCCAACGATAACAACTATCCCTTCTCCATTGGTCGTCCTCCAGGAATTGACAACAATGAGATGGTGGTCTTGGAACTAGACAAACCTATTGCCCTTGATTCCCGTTTAGGTCTATCTGCGGCTATAGCAGAAGCTACCCAATATGTTGCCGGAACAACTGGGAAAGATGATTTGTTTGTCAGTGGTGGCACTGATGGCATCAATGACACCATCTTCACTGGCGCAGGTAATGACACTGTTGATACTGTCTTCGGGGCAATTTCTCCCTTTGCTGGTAACAATATCGTTGATCTGGGTAGCGGTGATGATACGATCTTTGTGAATAAGGGCGATCGCACTTTTGGTAGTGATGGTAATGACACCTTTGATGCGAGAGATGGTCAAGGTGGCAACCGCATATCTGGTGGTGTGGGTGATGATACCTTCTACTTGGGTAGCAATGACCGGGCTTTGGGTGGTGATGGTAAAGATATCTTCAGAGTTAGTCTTGGTGGTAGTAACTTAATTTCCGGTGGTGCTGGCGCTGACCAATTCTGGATTGTCAACGCTGAACTACCCAAAGCTGCTAATACCGTGCTTGACTTCCAACTTGGTACGGATGTTATCGGTATTCAAGGTGCTGTCAGTTTAGGTATTACCACGTCTACACTCAAGTTAAATCAAGTTGGTGCAGATACCGCGATTGTCTTCAACAATCAAACTTTAGCGACTCTGACTGGGATTCAAGCCAGTAGTTTGAGTTTGACAGATTCTAAACAGTTTGTCTTTGCTTAGAATATAATTCGCCAGTAGGGGTTTAGCGCAATGCCTTAAACGCCAAATTTTTAGTGTTACGAGGTACAGTTTTTCATCGCCAAAACCGTAGGGGCGCAGGGCCTGCGCCCTCCATTCATTATATTTGATGAGAGCGAGAATTGCCGTAAATCTCATTTTCCCACATCCCTATCCCATCCCATCATCCCCACATCCCAAAAAGCGAACTGCTTGCAGCAGCGCTAGTTCCCTCCGGGACGCTCCGCGATCGCGATCGCCTTCCTACATCTAAAAAAGCGATTACTAGGAAGCGTTTCGCTATCGCACCCCATCATCCCCACAACCACAAGCGATCACAAATTAAATTCCTGTCAGACTTTGACACTCCCCGGTCTAAAGACACGGGGATTCTTAAGATTTCACAATCTTAATATCTTGTTTGCACAAGTTCCCAGACTCAGTACGTTTGCACAAAAGTGCGTGCTGATACCGCCAGTTGCTCTACTTGGGGAAACCCCAAGACCGCACTGGCTCATCTTCTGGGCGTTTAGCTGTTAAACAGCAAGTTTCGCGGAGTCCCCACGTACTATTTTGAAACCTCTATCTCTGATAGTCTTTGCAGCACCAATATCGGCGTGTTCGTGATATCCGCATTCCGTACAAATGAATTTCTCACCATCACGGTTTGACTTATCAGTATGCCCACAATTTCTGCATTCTTGACTGGAGTATTTAGGATTAATTTTAATTACAACTTTTCCTTGCTTCACAGCGAGATACTCAATTTTTAAAATCAAATCACTCCAACTTGCATCAGAAATAGAACGGTTTAATCCTTTTTTTCTAGACTGGCCATTCTTTAAAAATCTCCCTGTTTTTTCATCGGTTTTAACTTTGCAACGCCTCAACATACCGGAGATGTTTAAATCTTCTAAGGCAATAGCATCAACCTTTCTAGAAACTATTATATTAGCAACACTCCATTGATAAGCAGTCCGTTTATCTGTAATCTTTTTGTGAAACCGTCCTACTTTATTAGCTGCTTTTTTACGATTCTTACTACCCTTGACTTTACGATTAACCCGTCGCTGTCTAATTTTTAAAGTGCGTCTAGCTTTTTTATTGGTTGAGAATTTAGGATTATCAATTTGATATCTGTCGGAGAAATGGACAAGTTTAGTTATTCCTAAGTCACAACCAAGAATAGAATTAACTTCGTTTAGCGGTTTTTTTACATAGTCTGGTATGGTTTTATCTTCAATCCTAATCGAGATATACCAGCCATCTTGCCGCTTTCTTAATGTAGCAGCTTTGATAGTAAAACCTGTTGGTATTAAGCGAGAATTGAAAAACCGCATCCATCCCAACTTGGGGAGATAGATTTTATTACCTTGAACTTTTACGCCCATCTGGTAAGTAAAAGAGGTAAAATTACTACGGTTTTTAAAATTAGGAAACCCTCTCCCTTCAAAAAAGTTTTTGTAGGCAGTGTCAAGGCGTTTGACGTTTTGCTGTAGAACTGTAGAATCAATTTCAGCAAACCAAGGTCTAGCTTTCTTTAGATATGGTAATGCCGTTATTTGAATATCACCAGCACTGCGTCGAGGGTTTTTGAGGTTGCCATTCTTGTCGGTTTTAGCATCCTTCCACGGTTCCCCACTTGCACCATTTTTACTGACAAAACAAGTTAATGGACAAGCTTCTGCTTTAGTCCTAATGTCGCAGTAGTCACCTTGGATAAATTGCTGGTTGTATTGAGCTATTCTGTCAGCCAAGCTCCAATTGTAAGTAGACCGGAGCATATCTAGCCAACTATCCATTTTATTGGACTGTCTAATATTAGGACGTAGCTTATATACATAATTTGTTAGCAAATATAAGTCCCTCCCGTTGTTGTTTCCTTTATTTGATTATACAATAGCTATATACAAATAGCAAGTAAATACTTTAAGGTTATGGCTAAGTTTTCTCCAGATGAGTACAGGCACGAAAGCAACGCAGTTTCACTGCTAAATTATCACTTTGTCTTCATTCCTAAGCGGCGGAAAAAAGTTCTGGTAGGTGCTATTGCAGAGAGGTTACAGCAAATTATTTGCGAGTTGGTTATAGAGAATAGGTGGAAAATTATTGCTATGGAGATTATGCCGGATCATGTCCATCTGTTTTTAAATGTGAAGCCAACCGATGATCCATCTAGCATCATGAGGAAAATCAAGGGGAGAGCGTCTCATCATCTTAGAAAAGAATTTCCCGAACTTTTAAAAATACCTACGCTGTGGACACCAAGCTATTTTGTTAGCACCGCTGGGAATATCTGCACAGAAACGGTTAAGAAATATATTGAACAGCAACGCGATTAACGTCAATGCAGGATAAAGGAAAGCAACTAGCCTTCATCCCTTGTCTAAAGCACAGATGTAGCTTCCTAAGTCAGCTACATCTTCAAGGGTTTTCGGCATTTCCCTTATAATAAAATCAAGGGATAATCTCCTAAATAATAGCCTTGTTGATGACTAAAAAAGAAAAACTATGGCAAAAAGCTAAAAATAGTCCAGAAAATCTAACTTTTGATGAATTTGAAACTCTCCTCATTCAGAATGGGTGGGAATTTAGTCGTCAAAAAGGAAGTCATCGTTTATGGTATTCACCGAGTGGCCAACCTTTACCAATTCAACCTCGTAAAGATGGAAAAGCAAAACTCTATCAAATTCAGCAGTTTTTTGAATATCAAGAGGGAAATCAGTAATGACTTTAAATAATTATAATTTTAATGGCTTTACAATTAATTTATATATTGATGAACAAGGAGATTGGTTAGCACATTTACAAGAAATACCTAACATTTCAGCTTTTGGTGATACTCCCGAAGAAGCTTTGCAAGAACTAAAATTAGCCTGGGAGTTAGTGAAGGAAGATTATCAACAAAAGGGTAAAGAAATTCCCTTTGCTCCTGTGGGTAGAAAATTGTACTCTTCATGAAGCGATTCCTGCGGAGCGCTTCGCTATCGCACTCCCATATCCCCAAAAATGGTACATCCCATATCCCCAAAGCGATCGCCCTCTCATATTCACAAAACGGTTTCCCAGGAGCGATCGCCCTATTTAATAAATATGATTAATCTCAAGACTCTGGGTTATTTTGTAACCATTGTTCTAAATCAGTGACAGAAGAAAAATCTAACAGAGCCTCACCCAATAATTCTAATTTCTCAATTGTTAATGCACGAATTGAGTCAATTAATGATGATTCCATTTCACCAACTCGCCGATTTAGTTGTCGTATAATTAGCTGTTGTTCTCCCCGTTCCATAGCTAGTTGTTCTGTTGGGCTAATTAAAGGCATTTTTCTTTCCTCCTCAAAATGTTTAATTTTAGTGACCAATCCTGCTTGTAATTGTTTAGGTAAAGTCATCATTGTGTCGATGATTTTAAATAACTTAATAACCTTCTCTTTTGTGAAGCCCCGGTCATAAAGTCCTCTAATTAATATCCATTTCCATTGCTCCCTTTCTGTTAAATTACTGGTGGTGGCTTTAGTCTTTAAATGCGCCATCACTATGGTAGCAAAGGGATTATCACTCTTTTCTAGTTCATGCCATTTTGATTCATAGTCTAGAATTTTAGCTATGGGGAATTTTAAACTTAATTCACAATCCAACATAGCTCTATCATAACTATTTGGTCGCCAACTAGGACTTGTATCACCTAAAATTGCTACACTTACTACAAATTGGTGATAAAGGTCGAAGGCTCGGTAATTATAAATGTACATCCGTTCTTCAAAGTTAACATCATATTGACTCTGAATTTCTATGTGGATTAAAATCCATACTTGAGTTTGATCTAATAACCAAACTTTATACAGTTTATCGGTAATTCGGTTTTTGGTTTCTCCTGAAGCTGTAATTTCTTGCAGTTCTTTATCTAAAGATTCAGGGGTTTTTGTCCAATCAATTGCTTGATGGGCTACAGGAAAGAAAAATGCTAGGAAGCTTTCAAAATATTCATTTAACGCTTCTTTCCATGATTGATCATAATTTGCTGTTACTTCACTCATTTTATTTCTATATTACAAAGAAGGGAACAGGTAACGGATAGTATGTTAATTTTGTGTGTTTTGGAGCGATGCCTGCGGCGAGCAAAGCTATCGCCATTTCTAATGTGATCATTTATTTCTCCTGTAACTTCAAATTATTTCTATTTTAGCAAGCGATCGCCCTCCATCATCCCCAAAAAGCGAACTGCTTGCAGCAGCGCTAGTTCCCTCCGGGACGCTTTGCGAACGCGAATCGCTCCCCATCATCCCCACACAATTTCGTTCATTCATATCATGGCAGTTTTGTACAGTGCGTAAGTCCTAAAATCTTATTCATCAGCAAAATTTAACTGATAAAACTTTGAAAATTATTGTTTTAAACAGATTTTGTACCTCCTAACTACATAAACCGCTGTATATAACCAACACGGCTTAATTATTTGATTTAAACGGGTAGGGATCAAGCATGAGCTAAACCCCTACCAAAAATAATCCTGTAAATAAGTAGGTGAACACAATAAAACCAAACTGTGTAAAGAAAAGTAAATCGCCCAAACCCTCTTCACTCTTGCCTCTTGCATGAGTGCCTTGCCATAACGACAATTTTCAACGCCAAACTACTTAATGTTTTGATAATGTTTAACTATCACTGTCTTAACCTATTTAGTTGATCCTCCTGGATAGAATCTAACTATTGTTTTTATGTGATTTATTAAAATCACAGGGAAAATCTAAATTATGGCACTAACAACAGGAAATATCGCATTTGTTGGATATAATGCAGATGGTAATGACAACATTGCTTTTGTAGCATTAGTTGACATTAATCCCAACGAAGTAATTATTTTTGAAGATAACGAGTGGAATGGTACGGCTTGGGTTGATACAAATGAAGGTGCTTTCAGTTGGACAGCCACATCTTTAGTTACCGCAGGAACAATTGTCCGCACTGACAACATTGGTAGTGGAACAATCTCAGCCAGCACAGGAACGGTCGTGGATGCTTCTGTGTTATCACCATCACGGGGGACAAATCGTGGGATTGGTGCAGGTGATGAAATAATCTATGCTTATCAGGGAAGTGCAGCTTCACCCACCTTTATTACAGCGATCGCTAGTGGTGGGTTTAATGCTACTAATGGATTACTAACCAATACAGGCCTAACTGCTGGACAGAATGCGCTGGATTTATCTACCCTAGATGATGACGCAGATATAGCAGCTTTTAATGGACTTCGTAATGGACAGACTAACTTCGCGGCATATTTGCCAATTATTAATAATCCTACCAATTGGATTGCCCAAGATGGTGCAGGTGATCAGAGTATTGATACCACAGCCCCAGATGTGCCATTTAGTAGTACAGCATTTACATTAGGTGCGGTATCCAATGCTGGTATTACCCTAACTCAAACTGGTGGTACAACCAATGTCACCGAAGGTGGGGCAACGGATAGCTATACACTGGTTTTAAACAGTCAACCAACCGCAGATGTAGCGATCTCGTTAAACGCTGGTACACAGGTGACAACCAGTACCAATTCCCTCACCTTCACCCCTGCTAATTGGAATGTGGCGCAAACTGTGACAGTGACAGCGGTTGATGATGCAATTGTAGAAGGTTCTCACAATGGTGCAATTACCCATAGTGTCACCAGTACAGATGCTCAATATAACAATATTACTATTGCCCAGATTGCAGTGGGCATTACCGATAATGACTTTCCAGCATTACCAACAGTCAATCTGGCAGTCAGTAGTAACACAACTGCGGAATCTAGCCGTAATCAAATCACCGTCACAGCAACATTGTCAGCGGCGGTATCAGGGAATCAAACCGTTACCTTAAATGCAGGGGGGACTGGGATTACTCCTAGTGATTACTCTCTCAGCACCAGAACTTTAACCATTCCTAATGGTCAAACCACTGCCACAGCTACCTTTGTCGCCACTGATGATGGTATAGCAGAAGGGACAGAAACTGCTGCATTAAGCCTCAGTACACCATCTTCAGGAATTGCCCTGGGTACAACCACAACCCAAAATATCGCTATTACCAACAATGGTTCTAGTCTTTTAACCAAAATTGGTGGTTTCACTAGCAGCAATGGTAGTGAAATTACGGCTTTTGATCCAATTAGCGATCGCCTGTTTGTAGTTGCCGGTTCTGTCGTCGAAATCCTCAATCTCTCTAACCCAGCTAGTCCCAGCAAAATCGGTGATTTGGCATTTAATACCAGTGGTGATCCTGATGGGACAACTGCGGGTGGTTTTACACTAATTCCCAATAGTGTGGCTGTCGGTAAATTAGGAACTGTAAGTGCGGGAATTGTGGCTGTAGCGATCGCCATTACCAATCAAACTACTGCTGACGACAATCCAGGGGAAGTTCAGTTTTTCAATGCGACCACAGGTGCTTTTATTAGTAAGGTGAATGTGGGCTTCTTGCCAGATATGCTCACCTTTACCCCCGATGGCACAAAGGTTTTAACCGCTAATGAAGGTCAACCTAACAATGCTTATACTACCGATCCTGTCGGTTCAGTCAGCATCATTAACCTAGCCGGTGGTGTGGCGACTCCTACCGTCCAAGAAGCATCCTTCACTGCATTCAATAGCCAAATTGATGCCCTCAAAGCGTCAGGAGTGAGAATCTTTGGACCTGGTTCATCAGTTGCCCAAGATTTTGAACCAGAATATATTACCTTTTCTGGCGATGGGACAAAAGCTTGGGTGACGCTGCAAGAAAACAATGCGATCGCTGTTGTAGACATCGCCACAGCCACAGTAGAGTCAATTTTGCCGTTAGGTGTCAAAGATTATAACAACAGCGTCAACACCACCAATCATAATGTCTTGGATGCAAGCGATCGGGATGTGAATGGTACTTCTGCTGGTGGTGGGAAAATCAATATTCAGAACTGGCCAGTTTTTGGTTTATATCAACCCGATGCGATCGCCTCTTACACAGTTAATGGTCAAACCTACTACGTTACCGCTAATGAAGGTGATACTCGGTCTTATACTGGTTTTAATGAAGAAGTTACCGTTTCTAGTCTCAATCTCGACCCCACAACTTTCCCTGATGGGGCTACCCTCAAACTTCCTCAAAATTTGGGTCGTTTGCTAGTTACGAATACCTTGGGCGATACGGATGGCGATGGAGACTACGATCAAATCTATACCTTCGGCGCTCGTTCCTTCACAATTTGGGATAGTGCTGGTAAACGGGTTTATGATAGCGGCGCAGATTTCGAGCGCATTACGGCTGCGGCTTTACCTGGAAACTACAATTCCAACAACGATAGTAATAACTTCGACAACCGCAGTGATAACAAAGGACCAGAACCAGAAGGTGTAGTTATTGGAGCAATTTCAGATCGCGTATATGCTTTCATTGGGTTAGAGCGTGTCGGCGGTGTCATGGTCTATGAAGTCACCAATCCCAACAGCCCCGAATTTGTCCAATATGTCAATACCCGCGATTTCAGCCTTAGTCCTACTTCCGGTGTAACTGATTCTGGACCGGAAGGATTAACCTTTATTTCCGCCAACGATAGCCCCAACAGTAAACCTTTATTGGTGGTTGCTAACGAAATTAGCAAAACTACTGCCATTTTTGAAGTCAATGCACCCAGTCGCATTAGCGACATTCAAGGTACAGGTCACACTTCACCTTTTGTCGGTCAAGTAGTGACGGCAGTTCCCGGTATTGTCACCGCTGTAGATACCAACGGGTTTTATTTGCAAGATCCCAACCCCGATACCAACATCGCTACATCTGAAGCTATCTTTGTCTTCACCAGTAGCGCACCTACGGTTAAAGTTGCCGACTCCATTACTGTTACAGGTACAGTCAGCGAATTTACCCCTGGTGGTGTCAGCACAGGGAATTTATCAACTACCCAAATAGGTGGCAATCCTACTATTACCATCCTTTCCAGTAATAACCCTCTACCTGCTCCCATGATTATCGGTGCAGGGGGACGGATTCCACCTACACAAATCATTGATGACGACGGACTGACATCTTTTGACCCTACCACAGACGGTATTGATTTCTTTGAATCTCTAGAAGGAATGCGCGTCACTGCCAAAAACTTAGTTGCAGTTAGTCCTACCAATAGTTTTGGGGAAATTTACACCGTTGTAGATAATGGTGTGGGAGCAACAGGTTTAAGTCAGCGTGGCACAATCAATATTTCTCCCAACGACTTCAACCCCGAACGCATTCAAATTGATGCTGACAATGGAGTATTTGATTTTGTCTTCCCTAATGTCAATGTTGGGGCTAAGTTGGGGGATGTGACGGGGGTAGTGGGTTACAACTTTGGTAACTTTGAAATCATTCCCACTGAAGCTTTTGTTAGCAATATTCAGCCTTCTACCTTGCAACCGGAAGTTACGACTCTGAATCAGGGTGGTGATACTTTGGTGATTGCTACTTATAACATCCTCAACCTTGATCCGAATGATGCTGATGGTAATACAGATATTGCCAATGGTCAGTTTACAGCGATCGCTCGGCAAATTTTCAATAATCTCAAAAATCCTGATATCATCGGTTTACAGGAGATTCAAGACAATAGCGGTAGCACTAATAATGGCATTGTTAGTGCCAGCGTCACCTTACAAACTCTTGTAGATGCGATTGTTACCGCAGGTGGCCCAACTTACAAATTCATTGACAATACTTTCATTACCAACAACACCAATGGTGGAGAACCGGGCGCAAACATCCGTAATGCCTACCTCTACAATGATAGCCGCGTTAGTTTAGTAGCCGGCTCTGTCAAAACCGTGCCGACATCTTCCTTTACAGCCTTCACTGACAGCCGACTACCCCTAATTGCCGACTTTACCTTCAACGGTGAAGAAGTAACAGTGATCAATAATCACTTCTCTTCTAAAGGCGGTAGCAGACCACTTTTTGGAGTTAATCAACCTTCAGTTGGTGGTGAATCTGGTGGCAATGGACAAGAAAACAACACCATTAACGGCTCTTTAGATCAGCGTCGCGCCCAAGCTGAAGCGGTGAAAGGTTTTGTGGATTCTGTTTTTGCCACAAAACTCAATCCTAATGTGGTTGTTGTGGGGGATTTCAATGAATTTGAGTTCATTTCTCCCTTGAACATTCTTGCAGGTAGCAACCTCACCAATCTTTCTAATACTCTGCCAGAAAACGAACGTTATACCTACATTTTCGATGGTAATTCCCAATCCCTCGATCATATTTTGGTGAGCAATAATTTGAGCAGTTCCGCCCAGGTAGATATTGTTCACGTTAATAGTGAGTTTGTAGATAATGCCCAAAGAGCCAGCGATCATGATCCCATCCTCGCTGCTTTGAAAATCGCTCCTAGCACTGCTCAATTGCCAAATGTTGATTTATCCACCTATGTCCGAGTTGGACGTTACGACCTACCCGAACCTAAACGGACAACACCACCTACCAACAGCTTACTAGCACAAGAAGTTTCCGCAGTAACTTACAACTGGGATACCGATACATTGTTCGTTGTTGGCGATGGTAGCACATCCATAGTGCAAGTATCAAAAACCGGGCAATTGATCAACTCAATGACCTTAGCTCTTGGTACTAGTCCCCAAGGTACAGACTTTTATGATACAGAAGGACTCACTTATGTTGGCGGCGGTCAGTTCGTTTTAATCGAAGAACGAGACAGACAGGCAAGCTTATTCACATATACAGCAGGGACAACGCTAACCAAAAGCAATGTAAAAACTGTCAAGCTGGGGACAACAGTCGGCAATATTGGGATTGAAGGCATTTCTTGGGACTCGCAAACTAACGGATTCATTGCGGTTAAGGAGATTACACCAGAAGGTATTTTTCAAACAACCATTGATTTTGCGGCGGGGACTGCCAGTAATGGTTCGCCTACCACAGTTAACTCAACTGACCTTTTCGACCCAGCAAAAGCTGGTATTGCCGACTTTGCCGATGTTTTCGCATTGTCGAATCTGTCAGCTTTGAACGGGAAAGCCGATTCTAGCAACATCCTGATATTAAGCCAAGAATCAGGCAAGATTGTCAAGAGCGATCGCGCTGGCAATATCTCCAGTTCACTAACCATCATCTCTGACCCTGGAAATCCCTTATCCATTGCCGACCAACAACATGAAGGTCTGACAATGGACAAAGATGGTTATCTCTATGTCGTCAGCGAAAATGGCGGTGGTGACATTGATCATCCCCAGCTTTGGGTCTATGCACCCTCCACAGCTACCAACCAAGCCCCCACCGCTGTGGTATTGAACAATAAAATCAGTGCAATTGCGGAAAACACCAGCACAAGTCCCGCCATTAAAGTTGCAGACATCACCATCACCGACGATGGATTGGGAACAAATACCCTCAGTTTAACTGGAACAGATGCCAGTTCCTTTGAGATTACGAATAATGGTTTATTTATCAAAACTGGAACTACCCTAGATTTTGAAACTAAGACCAGCTATAGCATCAACGTCAATGTAGACGACACAACCGTTGGCACCACCCCAGATGCCACCACAGCATTTACCTTAGCTGTCACTGACGTGGTAAATGAGACACCCACCAATAGCAGCATCTTGATCACTGAAGTAGCGCCTTGGAGCAGTGGTAACTCACCCGTAGCCGCAGATTGGTTTGAACTAACCAACAAAGGTACAAGCGCCGTAAATATCACAGGCTGGAAATTCGACGATAACTCCAACAGTTTCGGCTCTGCTGCCGCCCTAAGCGGTATTACAAGCATCGGCGCAGGTGAATCTGTCATCTTCATCGAAGGTGCTACCATCAACACCAATTTCCTCCCCAACTGGTTCGGTGCAAATCCCCCGGCTAACTTGCAGATTGGTAACTACACTGGTACAGGCGTGGGATTGAGTACAAGTGGTGATGCCGTAAATATCTATAATGCTACTGGTGTTCTCCAAGCTAACGTCGTTTTTGGCACATCACCAACAGTCACCTTTGCCACCTTCGACAATGCCGCCTTATTAAACAACGCCACGATCTCCACACTGAGCGCGGCTGGAGTCAACGGCGCGTTCGTAGCTGTAAATTCCAACCCGGAAATCGGTTCTCCCGGCAGGATTAACGCCCCTGCCACCAGTGGAATTACTCTGACTCAAACTGGTGGGACAACCAATGTCACAGAAGGTGGGGCAACGGATAGCTATACAATCGTTTTAAACAGTCAACCAACAGCGGATGTAGCGATCGCCATTAATCCCAACAGTCAATTAACGACTTCCGCAGTCACACTCACCTTTACGCCTGCTAATTGGAATGTGGCGCAAAATGTGACAGTGACTGCGCTTGATGATGTCCTTGTGGAAGGTTCTCATAGTGGTGAAATTACCCATAGTGTCACCAGCACTGATGCTCAATATAACAATATTACCATTAACCCCATTGTAGTCAGTATTACCGATAATGTCAACGATGCACCGACATTAGCAAATACAATTGCAGATCAAAACGCCAAACAAGATAACCTCTTTAACTTCCAAATTCCCACCAACACTTTCAGCGATATTGATGCTGGTGATGTTCTCACCTATTCAGCAACATTAGAAAATGGTGATGCTTTACCAAGTTGGTTAACCTTTAATCCCACAACTCGCACCTTTAGCGGTACTCCCACCAATGACAATGTGGGTAATTTAAATGTTAAGGCGATCGCTACAGATAAAGCCGGGGCAACTGTTAGTGATATCTTTGTAATTACAGTTGAAAATGTCAACGATGCACCCGTTCTCAAAAATCCACTTTTAGATCAAACAGTTAAGGTCAATTCTACCTTTACATTTACACTACCCAAAGATACCTTCTCCGATGCAGACGCAGTTAATCCCTATAAAAACCTCGTCATCTTTGGTGATAGCCTCTCAGATACAGGTAACTTCTACAAAGCATCCGGTAACACCTTTCCAGCACCACCCAACTATCAAGGTCGTTTTTCTAATGGCTTAGTTTGGGTTGATTACTTTGCACATGATTTACAATTTACAGACCAATCAATTCAAAACTACGCCTTTGTGGGCGCAAATACAGGAGTAAGTAATACTTTTGGGCAAATAACCGTACCTGGATTACTCACACAAATTCAGCAATTTAAAACTGTAAATACCAATTCCATCGGTAAAGATGGACTGTATGTAATTTGGGCTGGTGCTAATGATTTTCTGAATCTTGCCACAGATCCTACTCAAGCTGTGACTAGTGCAGTTACTAATATTAGTAGTGCAATTACAATTTTAGCCGGATTAGGTGCTAAAGAAATTGTTGTTGGCAATTTAGCCGATTTGGGTGCTACTCCTGCGAGTATTGCTAGTAATAATGTAGCTAATGCCAGAGCAATTTCTCTTGGCTTTAATACAGCTTTAAATCAAGCTTTAACTAACTTAGAACCAGCTCTAAATGTTAATTTATCTTTAATAGATAACTTTGGTTCGAGTACAGCAGTTCAGACTAATCCTGCTAATTACAAATTCACGAATATTACCCAACCTCTAATTACAGCCACTAATCCAGTTAATCCTGATCAATATGCTTTCTGGGACGATGTTCATCCCACAACAAGACTGCATCAGTTAGTAACAGATACATTTGAAAATACACTGCTCAATGATGGTGTAATTCCTGATTTAATTAAATATTCTGCTACTTTAGCTGATGGTAGTAAGTTACCAGATTGGCTGAATTTTAACTCCACAACTCGAACCTTTAGCGGTACTCCCACAACAGGAGTTACAGGTTCACTGGGTGTCAAGGTAATTGCGACAGATAAAGCCGGGGCAACTGTCAATGATATCTTTACTCTCGCAGTCAACCAATCTACAACTGTAGGGACTCCAGGAGATGATAAATTAATTGCCACTCCTGGTAGTCAATTCGATGGTCAAAACAATATTGTATTTACAGGTGCAGGTAAAGATGAGGTAGACTTGTCCACTGTATCTGTTTTTCCCAACTCAGGTAACAATATCGTTGATTTGGGTAGCGGTGAAGATACAATTTTTGTGAATAAAGGCGATCGCGCTTTCGGTAGTGATGGTAATGACACCTTTGATGCCAGAGATGGTCAAGGTGGCAACCGCATATCCGGTGGTGTCGGTGATGATACCTTCTACTTGGGTAGCAATGACCGGGCTTTGGGTGGTGATGGTAAAGATATCTTCAGACTTAGTCTTGGTGGTGGTAACTTAATTTCCGGTGGTGCCGGCGCTGACCAATTCTGGATTGTCAATGCTGAATTACCCAAAGCTGCAAATACCGTGCTTGACTTCCAACTGGGTACGGATGTTATCGGTATTCAAGGTGCTGTTAGCTTAGGTATTACCACCTCTACACTCCAGTTAAATCAAGTTGGTGCAGATACTGCGATTGTCTTCAATAATCAAACTTTAGCGACTCTGACTGGGATTCAAGCCAGTAGTTTGAATTTGACAGATTCTAAACAGTTTGTCTTTGCTTAGAATCTAATTCACTCATAGGGGTTTAGCGCAATGCGTTAAACCCTAACTGGGCAAAATCTTTGTGGTTTGGTTTGCATCTTTTTAATCGAAAACCACTGTGAAAAGTGTAATCAATCTCAGGAATCTGGGTTATTTCGTAATCACAACAGTGACAAACAGCAATTACTAGGTCGCGCTTCGCTATCGCTCTCCCACATCCCCAAAAAGCGATAGCATCTGCATCAAATTCCAAGTTTCTCACAGGCTGCTTCCAAAGAAATTCCATCTTGACGTTTTCTAGCGGTAAGTAATCTCGCTTCCATGGCTGGACTGCTCAACAAATAAGCAGTTTCTCTCTCAGCCATTATTTCTTGCCACATGGCAATGGGAACAACTACAGAAATTGTTTGACCTTCTGAATCACAGATGTATTGTAATGTGTTAGTCATAGTAGCTAATATAACTTACCAGATTACTAATAATTATAACCGCAAAAGTTTTTATGAGCTATACTGCAAACGGTTCATAGTTTAACCAAATATGAAACCCCTCTGGTAAACCTCTCCTTTGCACCTCTCCCTAACCCTCTCCTAAGAGGAGAGGGAAAAGGAATAATATTTAATACTGGAGAGGCTTTGAACCTTGTTCTTTGTATGATAAAAAAGTCCAGCTTCTAGCCGTTTTGAGTATATTTGTGCGATGCCTGCGGCGATCGCACCTCCCACATCCCCTACCCTAAAACAGCGAACTGCTTGCAGCAGCGCTTCCTACGGAGCGCTTCGCTATCGCACCCCCACATCCCCACAATAGCGAGCCTATTTAGTTGAGGATCGTCCAGATTTGGATTATGCAGATGGAAAAACGAGAGAGATTGCTGAAGGATTTGAACTAAAGATAATGTGCTGTTTAATCGCTTATTTGATATTGCAACTAATAGAAATACCGCAAGAATTTGGCAAAACTTTATTAGATAAACTCCGTTATCTTCAGTCCTATATGTGTCAGGAAATAAGTTATGTTCATTGGTTTAGGAAACTTATTTGGATAAGATGAAAAATAGCACTTATAGACTAAGTTTATTTCAATATGTAAAGTTTTATTACGCTATTCAACATTTCTGGATACAAAGCTATCGCTTGACAATCAAGACAGTCGCTACAAAAGTTATAATTATAACTTAGTCGAGAAACTTGTAGAAGCGATCGCCAACCCATAAAACCTATAAATTAAAATTATGACTCTCGCACAAGAAACACGCTACTATTCACCTGAAGAATACCTAGAATTAGAGGTAAACTCAGAAATACGTCACGAATATATCAACGGATTAATTATACCCATGACAGGCGGAACACCCAATCACAACCAACTTGCACTTAATTTCAGTGGTACACCCAATTATCTTCTTAAACGTCAACCTTATCAAGTCTTTGTAACAGATCAACGTCTTTGGATTGCCACCAGAAAAATTCATACCTACCCTGATATTATGGTTGTGAAAAATCCCTTAGAATATGAAGAAGGAAGAAAAGACACTTTAGTAAATCCTGTGATGATTGCAGAAGTATTATCAAAATCTACCAAAAGCTATGATAGAGATGAAAAATTTGCAGCTTATCGGACAATTCCCAGCTTACAAGAATATATTTTAATTGATCAATACACAATGCACATTGAACAATATTTTAAAACCGATAATAATAAATGGATATTTTCTGAATTTACAGACGGAGATAGTAGCTTAAACCTATCTTCTATTCCTTGCCAAATCTTGTTAGCAGATATTTATGATAAAGTAGATTTCAATACCGAAGAATAAAAAAACTCCATCTTCCTCTTTGCGCCTCTGCGTGAGATAATAATTCTAAATACCAAAGGAGTCAATAAAAATGAGTCGCATTAATCCTTATACCTTACAAATGCAAATTACCCAAATGTTTGCTCAAGGACAATCATTTTTTGCCTTAACAAAAGTTCAAGATTGGTTAAAAGAACATAATCAAAACCCCTTAGATTACGAAATTCTCTTTCATAAAAAACCTGCACCTCCCGGTTCTAAGGAAGTCATGGTCATAGAAATAGAACTTAAACGCAAAGACGGACAACCCGTAGATCCTTGGTTGCAAGAACAGGCTAATTTACACGCTTAATTTAGATATTGCATCTTGATTACCCTGTAAACCTCCCGTATGGATTAATAGCAAAGATTCCGATTTAAAAAAGCCTTTTGCAATTAAATCCATCACTCCATAAAACATTTTTCCCGTGTATATATAATCTAAAGGTATATCATGTTGTTGTTGGAAATCTTGACAAAATAGCTTTAATTTATTAGTCACTTTAGCGTAACCACCAAAATGATAATCAGATATAAGTTGCCAAGGTGCAGGAGTATTAACAAGTGTTGGTAAGCCAGAAGCTAGATAATTTGTTAATAAGTTATTGATATCTTCGTTGAGAAAATCACCATCTTTCAAAACAGGAAAACCAATTACTCTTTGTTCTTGACTTAATGATAGTGTCATTCCTGCTAATGTAGTTCCTGTCCCGCAAGCCAAACAGATAGTATTAAATTTTCTAACCGTTTGTAATATCTCTATACAACCGCGCAGACCATTTAAGTTACCACCTCCTTCAGGAATAATAAATACTTCTCCAAATCGCTGTTTTAACTGATTTTGTAATTCTTCTGTATGACGTTTTTTATATGTTTGACGATCAATATATACTAATTCCATTCCCTGTGCTACTGCAAATTGTAAAGTAGGATTGAGAGGGATATTTTCTTCTCCACGAATTAAGCCAATAGTCCGAAAACCAAACAGATTTCCTGCGGCTGCGGTAGCATAAATATGATTAGAATAAGCACCACCAAAAGTAAGAATTGTTGAGAAATTTTTCTCTTTAGCTTCCACTAAGTTATATTTTAGCTTAAACCATTTATTACCGTTAACATGAGGGTGCATTATATCCAGTCGTAAAACATATAATCTAGTATCTGCAATAGCACAGGTTTCACTATAAATTTGTTGAATAAGTGGCGGAAAAAAAATTGATGACATTTCCAATAAAAGTTAAGCTTTATCCAAATAGTATAAAATACTAAGGTTATAAAAAACATCTACTGATTATGGCTAAACTTTTTGATTTAATTACGGAAGAACTGCAAAAGTTTATTATTAATCAAAAAATATTTTTTGTGGGGACAGCGCCGCTAAGTTCGGTAGGTCATATTAACCTTTCTCCCAAGGGGTTGGAAAGTTTTCGGATTCTCTCCCCTCACCGAGTTGGTTATTTAGACGTAACAGGTAGTGGTAATGAAACATCTGCTCACTTGCAGGAAAATGGACGAATAACCTTGATGTTTTGCGCTTTTCAAGAACCTGCTTGTATTCTCCGTCTTTATGGTCAGGGACAAACTATTTTACCGGGTTCGCCTGAATGGGATTCTCTTTATCCTTTATTTCCTCCGCTTGCGGGAACTCGACAAATTATTATTGCAGATATTGAACGAGTGCAAACTTCTTGTGGTTTTGGTGTCCCGCTGTATGAATATCAAGGACAAAGAGATACTTTAGTTAATTGGGCTAGTAGGAAAGGGGAAGAAGGAGTTAAGGAATATCAACAAAAGAAGAATCTTATGAGTATTGATGGATTATCAACCCCTTTGAGTAAATCCCAGAGTGTGGATGATTGCGGATAGGAATAGATGAGATTAGTTGGTTTTATCGCTTTTATTGTGATCAAATATCCTTTTTGTTAAGCTGTTACGCAGCTAAATTTGATAACCATAATTTACTTGAACTTTGTGGTGCGGGCATCTTGCCCGCTAGAATTATACAAACTAAATGCACAACAGCTTAATCCAAAACCATGACTGTACATGGATTTTAATTATATCAGTAAAGGATGACTCTGGATGCGTTTCCCCTGCCTATTTTTGATTCAGAGTTATAAGTATTGAGACATAATTAAGTAGGTTGGCGTTGAAAATTGTCGTTACGGCAAGGCAAGAGGCAAGAGGCAAGAGGCAAGAGTGAAGAGTGAAGAGGGTTTGGGGGATTTTACGTTTCTTTACACAGTTTGGTTTTATTGTGTTCACCTACTTAATTACACAATGTTATTGTGCAAGCGTTGCGTGGCGTTAGCTATATGAAACGAAGTAAAATGAAGCAATTCCAAGGGTTGTGATTGCTTCCCCTCCCTCACAATGACTGTAAATATTTTTGTCCAATTACTTATATACTTATTCCTGCTTCCTTCAATAAGTCTTAGAAGACCCTGGAAAAGTTTTTTGCGAATATCAATATGTCCTTAGTACGCTTTGTAAGCACTAAGACGCAGATGAAGTTCACGCAGTTAAAATTATTAATAATTATGCTCCCCATTTGCAAAATACTATATCAGCAGGTATATTGGAGAGTTAAGCCTGAAATATAAAATTACGAACTCAGAATCAAATTAATAAAAAATGAATTCTAGCCCCCTATTGTCCAACATTTTAAACCCGCCAGTGTTATTCTTCTTTTTAGGAATGCTGGCGATTTTTCTGCAATCTGATTTGGAAATTCCCCAACCATTACCCAAATTATTTTCTCTTTACCTGCTACTCGCAATTGGTTTTAAGGGTGGATATGAAATTGAAAAAAGTGCCATTAATCCAGAAATTGTCCTCACTCTTTTAGCGGCTATATTCATGGCTTCTGTTGTTCCTATTTACTCATTTTTCATTTTAAAACTGAAACTAGATACTTATAATGCAGCCGCTATTGCTGCAACTTATGGTTCTATTAGTGCCGTTACTTTTATTACGGCTCAATCTTTTCTCAAAATTCTCAATATTGATTCTAGTGGACACATGGTAGCTGCTTTAGCACTCATGGAATCTCCAGCAATTATTGTGGGAATTGTCTTGGTGAGATTCTTTGCTAAAAGTCAGTTAGAAGCAGGAGAAGGAGAAGCAGAAAAGTTTTCTTGGGGTGAAGTATTAAGAGAAGCCTTTTTAAATGGTTCTGTATTTCTCCTCATTGGTAGTGTAATAGTGGGAATTCTCACAGGAGAAAAGGGTTGGGAAAAATTACATCCATTTACCCAAGATATATTCTATGGAGTGCTATCATTCTTTTTACTAGATATGGGTATGGTAGCTGCTAGAAGAATCAAAGACTTGAGAAATACAGGTATTTTCTTAATTGCTTTTGGCATTTTTATGCCTGTATTTAATGCCATGATTGGTATCTTTATTAGTAAATTAATTGGGATGTCTGAAGGAAATGCTCTTTTGTTTGCCGTACTTTGTGCTAGTGCTTCTTATATCGCCGTACCCGCAGCCATGCGAATGACTGTTCCTGAAGCTAACCCCAGTTTATATGTATCTATGGCTTTAGCTATCACTTTTCCGTTTAATATTATTGTTGGTATACCTTTGTATTTCAACATTATTAAGACAATAGGAGTATAATCAGGTGCAAGTTTTCAAAAAAGTCGAAATAATTATCAATTCTTTAGAACTACAAAAGGTGTTAAAAATTCTAGATTATATAGGTGTTTCTGGATATACAATTATTGAGGATGTCACAGGTAAGGGATACAGAGGTCGAGTTATTGACGATTTAGAAGGTCATGCACTTACCAATGGTTATGTCATGACTATTTGCAATGAAGAACAAGAACGGCAAATAGCTGAAGCTGTTCGACCAATTATCAAAAAATATGGTGGTGTATGTATTGCTGCTGATGTTAAATCAATCGTAGATTAATTAACTTTTGTAAATAACAATCAGCAAATAAAATCTAATTTTCCGATGAATTTTGGCGAATGCTCCGGTACAAAAGAAATAGATGCAGGATTACCCGGTAATAGGTTATAATTCTACATTACTATAATCATTGTACATTACAAAATGAAATCTTTAATTGCAACTTTCACTCAAAATTTAGATTTTTCGGAATCGGAAATAGAAACAATACTTTCCACACCCTTAAATGAGGTGCTGAATTCACCGGCTTTAAAACAAGAATTAGACAGTTTAGATGTTAGCTTACTCAAAAAAACCTTACCTACAGCCGGTGCAGTTTTATCTGAACATTTACCACTTTTTTATGATTGGCTAAAAAATGAATTAGGTGTTCAGAATGTTCCTGATAGTCCAGACCATACAACAAAATGGGTAGTTGGTTTTCTTAATAATCAGGAAAGTATCAATCATTTGGTTGAATTACACCGTCCCGTTCCCCACGCAGCTTTAGAACAAGCTGTTCCCCGGTTGGTGGGTTTGTTTGATGGTGTGGAAGATGTAAAAGTGCGTGAAGAATGGGAAAAAGCAGTGGCAGCACTTTGTTTAGTTTTGGTTGTTGATGCTCGTGAACAGGCAAAACTGGCTAGTTAAAATGTCTGAATCAGGATACTCAGGATTGAGGGATTAACAGGATTGAATATGGCGATATTTGCCAACTTTCTGTTTTCTAGATTATTGTCTGAATCAGGATGCTCAGGATTGAAGGATTAACAGGATTGAATATGGAGATATTTTGGGCGCAGGCCCTGCGCCCCTACCTCCTAAAGTGATGGCTGGTGTTGAATCCAAGGGTTAGCGGCTTCTAATTGGGCTGCTAGACTAATGAGGGTAGACTCAGCCGCAGGTTTACCAATTAACTGCACACTCAGGGGTAAACCATTGCTATCAAAACCGACGGGAAGGGCGATCGCAGGTAATCCGGTAGCATTTGCGACAGGGCAAGGCGCGACCCAGTGGACAATTTTGGCGAATGTCTCTTCTGGACTCAAATCTGCCCATTCACCGACGCGAATGGGGGAATGTAAATAAACTGGTAATACCAATACATCTACAGTATCAAAAAAGGTGATAATTTGCCGAGAGACAATTTGCATTTGGGAAAGTGCTTGCAGATATTCAGCCACAGAACCGGTTTTGGCGAATAACCATTGGTTCAAAGGTTGCAAAGCTTGTGACGGGATTCCCGCTGCTGCGATTCCCGCTTGCCAAACTACTTTAAATGGTTCGATTAAATTGCTAAAATCTGGGTATTTTTCCTCAACTTGATGTCCAAATTGTGCTAATAACTCGACGGTTTTAAATACTCCTTGTTGACAGTTAGCGTCAGCTTCTCCAAAGGGGAGAATATTGGTACTAAAAGCAATTTTTAAAGGATCTAATTTAACTTGAGTTGCAGACAGAAATGATGGTTGGGGATCTGGTAGCCAATAAGGATCACCAGTGACATAGCCAGAGATTACATCTAACATAGCGGCTGCATCCGCCACCGTGCGGGCAAGGGGACCATCAACAGCGATGCCCCCCAAGCGATCGCCTACAGGGGCTTTAGAAACTCTTCCCCTGGCTGGTTTGATGCCCACAACACCACAACAAGCCGCCGGACCACGCACCGAACCACCACCATCTGAACCTTGAGCGATCGCACTTAATCCTGCTGCTACCGATGCCGCTGCACCACCACTAGAACCACCTGGAGTATATGCCAAATTCCAAGGGTTTCTGGCTGGGGGAAATCCCGTAGGTTCACTGTAAGGATAAGAACCTAATTCAGAAGTTGCGGTTTTACCCAGAATAATAAATCCCCCTTGTTTAATTTTCGTCACCACGCCATCATCATGATTGGCAATATTATTTAACAGTGCTGGATTTCCATAAGTACAAGTAACACCTGCCACTGCACTTAAATCTTTAATAGAAATTGGCACACCAAAAAACGGCGGTAATTCTGAAGTTGTAGTTAGTAATTCCGTTTTATGTTTAGCATCAGCGATCGCTAAATCTGCCGTAACTGTAAAATAACTCCCCAATTGGGGATTCAAGCGTTCAATTCTTTCCAAATATACTTCCACCAACTCCAGCGGCGACACCTCCCGTAGACGGATTAATTGTGCTAACTCTAAAGCCGGAGTAAAAGCTAAATCATTGTTATTCATTTTAACTTGTTGCAAAAAAGGGAACAGGTAATGGGTAATAAACACTCATTTTCACCAGTTTAGAGCTTCAGTCAAAAAAAAGATGCTTTTAAAATATGCGTATAGGACTTACGCACTGTACAAATTTACCATGATATGAATGAACGAAATTGCGTCGTTTTCGGCTTTGGGAATAACTTATTGAGTAGGGTGCGTCAGATAGAGGGAATCTGTTTTTTTGTCAAAATATCGTGTCTGACGCACCCTACAAGGGATGAAATTTACTTCACATATTTGGGGAATCTTGTCAATGCGTAAATCCTAGCGTAGTATAAACAATACCTTGTCTATTTCCTGCTTTGTTGGGTTAAGCGACAGCGCAACCCAACGCATTTGTTGGGTTTCATGCTATTGCTCCGCAACGCTCACGCGAACAACCCAACCTTGTATCTTAGAGGTATTGATAAACAGTAATATTAAATAAGCCTAATTCATCTCCTTTACCACATTTTACTCTCTCATAAAATTTCTAATCGGCGAAAATTCCAAGTAATACTTTCTGGCTGGTCTGTTTCCCAAAGAATAATATGTTTTAAATCTTGTTTTGCTCCTCCTTTAATGACAGTTAGGTAGGGTTTGCTGAATAAGTTGTCTGTGAAGACAGGATGATGTAGAGACGTTTCATGAAACGTCTCTACAATGTGGTTGTCTACGTGATACCAGAAGCTACACTAAAGTAGTTGTAAAGTTATTGAGTCCTAAAGTACCTGTTAATCCTGTCACCTCAATGATGGCATCAGTAGTTGCACTAAATCCTGCGGTAGCATCATTAATAGCTACAAAGCTGCGGCTACCAAAGGAGAATTGAGCAGCAGCATTAACTGTAAAACTAGTTGTAGTTAACTTAGCTGCAATTCCGGCTGTATCAAGTGTTGCCACAAGTCCTGCATTAGAAAATGCGCTGCGGGCAGTGGAAACAAGGAATAAATCATTTCCAGCATTAGCATTGAAGCCGGTAATCACATCAAAGGTATTGAAGACAGAATCTGCTAAGATGCGGTAGTCAAAACGGTCTGCTCCCAGCCCTCCAGTTAGAGTATCTTTTCCGGTTCCCCCTGTTAGGATGTCATTACCCGCACCACCGTCAAGGGTGTTATTAGCACTGTTACCTGTGATGACGTTATTACCTGCGTTACCAGTCCCGTTAATTGCTGTTGTTCCTGTGAGAGTTAGGTTTTCAACGTTAGCAAGGGACGCAATAGTGTAAGTAACACTAGATTGAATGGTATCTGTACCTGCGCCGGCATTTTCGGTAATGGTGTCAGTGGTGCTATCTACAATGTAGATATCATCTCCTGTGCCACCAATTAGGGTATCATTACCTGCACCACCGTCAAGGGTGTTATTAGCACTGTTACCTGTGATGACGTTATTACCTGCGTTACCAGTCCCGTTAATTGCTGTTGTTCCTGTGAGAGTTAGGTTTTCAACGTTAGCAAGGGACGCAATAGTGTAAGTAACACTAGATTGAATGGTATCTGTACCTGCGCTGGCATTTTCGGTAATGGTGTCAGTGGTGCTATCTACAATGTAGATATCATCTCCTGTGCCACCGATTAAGGTATCAATACCCGCACCACCATCAAGGGTGTCATTACCTGCACCACCGTCAAGGGTGTTATTAGCACTGTTACCTGTGATGACGTTATTACCTGCGTTACCAGTCCCGTTAATTGCTGTTGTTCCTGTGAGAGTTAGGTTTTCAACGTTAGCAAGGGACGCAATAGTGTAAGTAACACTAGATTGAATGGTATCTGTACCTGCGCTGGCATTTTCGGTAATGGTGTCAGTGGTGCTATCTACAATGTAGATATCATCTCCTGTGCCACCGATTAAGGTATCAATACCCGCACCACCATCAAGGGTGTCATTACCTGCACCACCGTCAAGGGTGTTATTAGCACTGTTACCTGTGATGACGTTATTACCTGCGTTACCAGTCCCGTTAATTGCTGTTGTTCCTGTGAGAGTTAGGTTTTCAACGTTAGCAAGGGACGCAATAGTGTAAGTAACACTAGATTGAATGGTATCTGTACCTGCGCTGGCATTTTCGGTAATGGTGTCAGTGGTGCTATCTACAATGTAGATATCATCTCCTGTGCCACCGATTAAGGTATCAATACCCGCACCACCATCAAGGGTGTCATTACCTGCACCACCGTCAAGGGTGTTATTAGCACTGTTACCTGTGATGACGTTATTACCTGCGTTACCAGTCCCGTTAATTGCTGTTGTTCCTGTGAGAGTTAGGTTTTCAACGTTAGCAAGGGACGCAATAGTGTAAGTAACACTAGATTGAATGGTATCTGTACCTGCGCTGGCATTTTCGGTAATGGTGTCAGTGGTGCTATCTACAATGTAGATATCATCTCCTGTGCCACCGATTAAGGTATCAATACCCGCACCACCATCAAGGGTGTCATTACCTGCACCACCGTCAAGGGTGTTATTAGCACTGTTACCTGTGATGACGTTACTACCTGCGTTACCAGTCCCGTTAATTGCTGTTGTTCCTGTGAGAGTTAGGTTTTCGATGTTAGCAAGGGACGCAATAGTGTAAGTAACACTAGATTGAATGGTATCTGTACCTGCGCTGGCATTTTCGGTAATGGTGTCAGTGGTGCTATCTACAATGTAGATATCATCTCCTGTGCCACCGATTAAGGTATCAATACCCGCACCACCATCAAGGGTGTCATTACCTGCACCACCGTCAAGGGTGTTATTAGCACTGTTACCTGTGATGACGTTACTACCTGCGTTACCAGTCCCGTTAATTGCTGTTGTTCCTGTGAGAGTTAGGTTTTCGATGTTAGCAAGGGACGCAATAGTGTAAGTAACACTAGATTGAATGGTATCTGTACCTGCGCTGGCATTTTCGGTAATGGTGTCAGTGGTGCTATCTACAATGTAGATATCATCTCCTGTGCCACCGATTAAGGTATCAATACCCGCACCACCATCAAGGGTGTCATTACCTGCACCACCGTCAAGGGTGTTATTAGCACTGTTACCTGTGATGACGTTACTACCTGCGTTACCAGTCCCGTTAATTGCTGTTGTTCCTGTGAGAGTTAGGTTTTCGATGTTAGCAAGGGACGCAATAGTGTAAGTAACACTAGATTGAATGGTATCTGTACCTGCGCTGGCATTTTCGGTAATGGTGTCAGTGGTGCTATCTACAATGTAGATATCATCTCCTGTGCCACCAATTAGGGTATCAGTACCCGCACCACCATTAAGGGTGTCATTACCTGCACCACCGTCAAGGGTGTTATTAGCACTGTTACCTGTGATGACGTTATTACCTGCGTTACCAGTCCCGTTAATTGCTGTTGTTCCTGTGAGAGTTAGGTTTTCAACGTTAGCAAGGGACGCAATAGTGTAAGTAACACTAGATTGAATGGTATCTGTACCTGCGCTGGCATTTTCGGTAATGGTGTCAGTGGTGCTATCTACAATGTAGATATCATCTCCTGTGCCACCGATTAAGGTATCAATACCCGCACCACCATCAAGGGTGTCATTACCTGCACCACCGTCAAGGGTGTTATTAGCACTGTTACCTGTGATGACGTTATTACCTGCGTTACCAGTCCCGTTAATTGCTGTTGTTCCTGTGAGAGTTAGGTTTTCAACGTTAGCAAGGGACGCAATAGTGTAAGTAACACTAGATTGAATGGTATCTGTACCTGCGCTGGCATTTTCGGTAATGGTGTCAGTGGTGCTATCTACAATGTAGATATCATCTCCTGTGCCACCAATTAGGGTATCAGTACCCGCACCACCATCAAGGGTGTCATTACCCGCACCACCGTCAAGGGTGTTATTAGCGCTGTTACCTATGATGACGTTATTACCTGCGTTACCATTACTGTGAATTGCGGATGTTCCCGCCAGAATCACGATTTCAATATTGCTCAGAGGGTCAAGATCATAAGTAACACTGGATTGAATGGTATCTGTACCTTCCCCAAAATATTCCGTAATGATGTCAGTAATACTATCAACAATGTAAGTATCGTCACCATCACCACCAATTAAGGTATCAACACCTGCACCACCATTGAGGGTATTATTGAGTTCATTGCCTATGATAGTGTTATTACTAGCATTCCCTGTACCCTCAGTGGCTAACCCTAACAGGAACAAGTTTTCGACATTTCCAGAGAGAGCATAGTCAATAGTGCTGTAAACCGTATCTGTGCCTTCGTCGGCATTTTCGGTAATGGTGTCACTAGTATTGTCAACATAGTAAGTATCATTACCATCACCACCAATCAAAGTATCAACACCCGCATCACCGTCAAGGATATTATCAGCAGCGTTACCTACAATGATGTTATTAGCTGCGTTTCCTGTACCGTTAATTACTGTTGTTCCTGTTAGAGTCAGGTTTTCGACATTTTCAGAGAGAGCATAGTCAATGGCGCTGAAAATCGTATCTGTGCCTTCGTTGGCATTTTCGGTAACGATATCACTGCTATCATCAACATAGTAAGTATCATCACCCAACCCACCAATTAAGGTATCAATACCCGCACCGCCATCCAAGGTGTCATTACCTGCCCCACCTTCAAGGGTATTATCAGCAGCATTACCTGTGAGGACGTTATTACCGGCGTTACCAGTCCCGTTAATTGCTGTTGTTCCTGTTAGTGTCAGGTTTTCGACGTTAGCAAGAGCCGCAAGACTATAGGTGACACTGGATTGAATAGTATCTGTTCCTAATAGGTCGTTGGCATTTTCGATAATGGTATCAGTTGTGGTGTCTATAATGTAAGTATCATTACCATCACCACCATCAAGGGTGTCATTACCCGCACCGCCATCCAAGGTGTCATTACCTGCCCCACCGTCAAGGGTATTATCAGCAGCGTTACCCGTAAGGACGTTATTACCTGCGTTACCAGTCCCGTTAATTGCTGTTGTTCCTGTTAGTGTCAGGTTTTCGACATTTCCAGACAGAACATAGTTGGTAGTGCTGTAAACTATATCTGTTCCTTGGTTGGCATTTTCGGTAATGGTGTCACTAGTATTGTCAACATAGTAAGTATCATTACCATCACCACCAATCAAAGTATCAACACCCGCATCACCGTCAAGGGTATTATTGGCACTGTTACCCGTAAGGATATTGTTGCCAGCGTTACCAGTACCATTAATTGCTGTTGTTCCTGTCAGGGTCAGATTTTCGATGTTGGTTAGGGTGGCAATGCTAAAAGTGGTACTAGATTGAATGGTATCTGTGCCACCACTTGTATTTTCGGTGATAATGTCAGTGGTACTATCAACAACGTAAGTATCATTACCCGTGCCACCGATTAAGGTATCAATACCCGCACCACCATCAAGGATGTCATTGCCTGCCCCACCATTGAGGGTATTATTGGCACTGTTACCCGTAAGGATGTTATTACCAGCGTTACCAGTACCGTTAATTGCTGCTGTTCCTGTCAGGGTTAGATTTTCGATATTGGTTCTGGTGACAATACTAAAAGTGATACTGGACTGAATGGTATCTGTGCCACCCCCTACATTTTCGGTGATAATGTCAGTGGCACTATCAACAATGTAAACGTCATCACCCAAACCACCAATTAACCCATCAATACCCGCACCACCATCAAGGGTGTCATTGCCTGCCCCACCATTGAGGGTATTATTGGCACTGTTACCCGTGAGGATGTTATTACCAGCGTTACCAGTACCATTAATTGCTGTTGTTCCTGTCAGGGTTAGATTTTCGATGTTAGCAAGGGCAGCAATACTAAAGGTGACACTAGATTGAATGGTATCTGTACCCTCGTTGGCGTTTTCAGTAATGGTGTCAGTATTGCTATCAACAATGTAAACGTCATCACCCAAACCACCAATTAACCCATCAATACCCGCACCACCATCAAGGGTGTCATTGCCTGCCCCACCATTGAGGGTATTATTGGCACTATTACCCGTAAGGATGTTATTACCAGCGTTACCAGTACCGTTAATTGCTGCTGTTCCAGTCAGGGTGAGGTTTTCTACGTCTGCTGGTAGGGTGGTAGTAACCGCAGATGTGAGGGTATCGGTTATAGTTGTAGTTACAGTTGCGTTTGTACCCAAGTTGGCATTGCTGGGAGAAGACAGGGTGAGAGTAAAGGTTTCATCTGCTTCGTTAAGGTCATCATTGAGAATGGGAATATTGATGACTTGACTGGTAACACCAGGAGCAAAGGTTAGAGTTCCGTTAGTGGTAGTATAGTCAGACCCTGCTATAGCCGTATTATCAACAGTGGCATATTGAACAGTAACCGTTTGAGGGCTGACGCTGGAAAGAGTCGCAGTGTAAGTGACATTTTGGGGACTGGTGTTGCCTTCGACAACCGTTTGGTTGGCGCTCAGATTAATGATGGGTAAATCATTATCAGCAATATTGACTGTGGCACTAGCTGATGTACCAATGGTGTAGCCTGTTCCCGATGTGACGGTGAGGATGGCAGTTTCTGTTCCTTCTACGAGGGTGTCATCAGTGACGTTCAGGTCAACTAAGGCTGTGCTAGAACCTGCGGCAAAGGTAACAGTAGTAGGAATGGTTGGTAAAGTTTCTTCCGAAACAATAGTTCCAGTAGCCGCACCCGGAGAACCACCAATATAACCCGTGCCGGAATTAACTGTTATGTTTACTGTCTCATTCTGAATTTCTGCTAATGTATCAGCAATCGGATCAACCACAACCGTTGCAGTTGTGGCATTAGCAGCAAAGGTGACAGTTCCCAGTTTCGTCGTCGGATTAAAGGTAACACTGCCATTGGTTAAGACATTATAGTCTGCTGGGTCGCTTCCCACCAGGGCTGCGTTTGCTATGCCACTCGTCCCGAAGTTAACGGTCAGGGGAGAACTTAGGTTTAAATTGGTGCGAGTAAAAGTATAAACCAAGTTAGTCGCACCGTCTTCTTGAACAGTGGCAGGACTGACACTGACAGTTACAGAAGGTAAGTTAGCTGCTGCCAAAGCATTAAAAACATTGAGGCGTTTTCCAGATACAGTTTTCCCTGCTAAGGCGGAAATCGAGTCACCGGTTTGCATCAAGGTATTTTTAACCTGTTGTGCCGTCCAGGTGGGATTTTGAGACCAGACTAAAGCCGCCGCCCCAGTAACGTGGGGACTAGCCATTGATGTGCCAGAAAGAGTTCCATAACTGTTGTTAGGCAGGGTGCTATAAATGTCTGAACCTGGTGCGCCTAAATCCACGCTAGTCAATCCATAGTTGGAGAAGGAAGACAGGCTATCAGTGCGTGTGGTGGAAGCAACAGAGATAATATTAGCTAGGTTGTAGGCAGCGGGATACATGGGATTGATATCTGCGTTAGCCGAACTATTACCCGCCGCCGCAATGAATAAAGCTCCAGCTTGACCTGCTGCATTAATGGCATCATACAAAGCTTGGCTATAGCCTCCACCTCCCCAAGAGTTGTTGGTTAGTTTCACGCCCTTGGCTGTGGCATAGTTAATTGCCAAGATGGCCGCGGAGAGAGTTCCTGATCCTTGATCATTGAGAAACTTCAGGGGCATAATCTTGGCATTCCAGGCCACACCTGTGACACCAACGCCGTTATTACCTTTACCAGCAATGGTTCCCGAAACATGGGTTCCGTGGCCATCAACATCACTGGGGTTGTTGTCATTATAGGCAAAATCCCAACCGCGAATATCGTCTATATATCCGTTATTGTCGTTATCTATGCCATCTCCGGCGATTTCTCCTGGATTAGTCCAAATATTGCCTACTAAATCAGGGTGGTTATAATCAACTCCTGTATCAATCACTCCTATGACGAGGTTGGGATTGCCTGTTTGGACATCCCAGGCTTCGGGAGCGTCAATGTCTGCGTCTGGAGTTCCTCCACTTTGACCTGTGTTATGTAATCCCCATAGTTGACCAAAGCTTGGGTCATTGGGGGTGGCTGCTTTGGTGACAATATAATCTGGCTCGATGTACTCGAATAGGGAACTATTTCTGTATGTAGCGAGGGCAGTTTCTACAGAGGTTCTTCCAGATAATGTCCATATTTGAGCGCCTGTGAGATCAATAGTTTTTGTGCTAACTACTCCCAGGGTGTTTTTAATCTCATTGGCTTGAGCGATATCGGCTTGTCGCTTCAATTTGACAATCAGTTTATCAGAGGCATAGGCTGGTTGCGGAGTTGGATATTTTCCTACGGTATCTTGACTATTTCCGTTCGAGGTGATGGTTGTGTTGGTTAAAACTTCAGATACAGCTACATCAGCCCCAGCCAACTGACTAATTTGCTGGACAACGGTGGTTGTGTAATCTGTTCCATTGGTGGCTGTTCCACTCAAGGCAACGTTAACTGTTAAGCTGCTGGTGGTAGGACCTGTCCGGGTTAATGTGTATTGTCCGGGATTTGGAGTAGTTCCTAGTACGGTTTCGGCAGCACTTGCATCTGTGGCTACTACTGTGATTTCTGGTAAATCATTATCAGCAATATTGACTGTAGCACTAGCTGATGTCCCGACAGTGTAGCCTGTTCCTGATGTGACGGTGAGGATGGCGGTTTCTGTTCCTTCGACAAGGGTGTCATCAGTAACGTTCAGGTTGACTAAGGCTGTGCTAGAACCTGCGGCAAAGGTAACAGTAGTAGGAATGGTTGTGTAATCTATGCCATTGGTGGCTGTTCCAGTCAAGCTGACGTTAACTGTTAAGCTACTGGTGGTTGAACCTGTCCGGGTTAATGTGTATTGTCCGGGATTTGGAGTAGTTCCTAGTAAAGTTTCGGCAGCACTTGCATCTGTGGCTACTACTGTGATTTCTGGTAAATCATTATCAGCAAGATTGACTGTGGCACTAGCTGATGTACCGACGGTGTAGCCTGTCCCTGATGTGACGGTGAGGATGGCAGTTTCTGTTCCTTCGCCAAGGGTGTCATCAATGACGTTCAGGTTGACTAAAGCTGTGCTAGAACCTGCGGCAAAGGTGACAGTAGTAGGAATGGTTGTGTAATCTGTTCCATTGGTGGCTGTTCCACTCAAGACAACGTTAACTGTTAAGCTGCTGGTGGTAAGACCTGTGCGGGTTAATGTGTATTGTCCGGGATTTGGTGTTGTTCCTAGTAGGGTTTCGGCAGCACTTGCATCTGTGGCAGCAACGGTAATTACTGGTAAATCATTATCAGCAAGATTGACTGTGGCACTAGCTGATGTGCCGACGGTGTAGCCTGTTCCTGATGTGACGGTGAGGATGGCAGTTTCTGTTCCTTCTACGATGGTGTCATCAGTAACGTTCAGGTTGACTAAGGCTGTGCTAGAACCTGCGGCAAAGGTGACAGTAGTAGGAATGGTTGTGTAATCTGTACCATTGGTGGCTGTTCCGGTCAAGCTGACGTTAACTGTCAAGCTGCTGGTGGTAGCACCTGTCCGGGTTAATGTGTATTGTCCGGGATTTGGAGTAGTTCCTAGTAAGGTTTCGGCAGCACTTGCATCTGTGGCAGCAACGGTGATTGTGGGTAGTAACTCATTATCAGCAATATTGACTGTGGCACTAGCTGGTGTCCCGCCCACGACGGTGTAGCCTGTTCCTGATGTGACGGTGAGGATGGCAGTTTCTGTTCCTTCGCCAAGGGTGTCATCAGTAACGTTCAGGTTGACTAAGGCTGTGCTAGAACCTGCGGCAAAGGTAACGGTGCTGGGAATGGTTGTGTAATCTGTGCCATTGGTGGCTGTTCCGCTCAAACTGACGTTAACTGTTAAGCTACTGGTGGTGGGACCTGTCCGGGTTAGGGTGTATTGTCCGGGATTTGGTGTTGTTCCTAGTGGGGTTTCGGCAGCATCTGCATCTGTGGCTACTACTGTGATTATGGGTAGAGAAGGGGAAGAGTCAGTATAGATTTTGAAGTCATCAACATTCCATGAGCTAACAGTCCAAACTCCAGCGGAACCTATATTAAAACCAAATCGAATTTGTGTGGATGCACTTTTGTAAGTACTGATATTAAATGTGTTGAGAGTCCAAGAACTATCCTGAACTGCTGGAGGTGCACCTGAACTCCAAAGATTAACCCAACTGCTGCCATTATAAATATCAACAGTGTTCTGCATAAAAGGAGTATAATCACTGTTGAGCCAACGGTAGTATTCAAAGAAAACATTACCGGAGGTAATGGTGTTAATTACAGGACTTGTCAGGTAGTAATAATCATGTAGTGAAGACGTAGAAGCATTACCACCAATTACTACTCCGGCTACACCATTGTCAGCAGTTGGAGTATTGTCAGTTCCTGGGTCTGGATTGCCGACTCCACCAGTAGAAACTGTGGCAGAACCTATGCCCCATTCTGTTCCCAATGTCCACCCTGCATTGTTATTAGCAAATGAATCATAGAATAGATTGACAAAAGGTTCTTCATTAACAATAGTTCCAATCGCCGCACCTGGAGACCCACCGATATAACCCGTGCCGGAATTAACTGTTATATTTACCGTCTCATTCTGAATTTCTGCTAATGTATCAGCTATGGGATCAATAACTACTTGAGCAGTTGTGGCATTAGCAGCAAAGGTGACAGTTCCCAGTTTCGTTGTCGGATTAAAGGTAACACTGCCATTGGTTAAGACATTATAGTCTGCTGGGTCGCTTCCCACTGGGGCGGCGTTTGCTATGCCACTCGTCCCGAAGTTAACGGTCAGGGGAGAACTTAGGTTTAAATTGGTGCGAGTAAAAGTATAAACCAAGTTAGTCGCACCATCTTCTTGAACAGTGGCAGGACTGACACTGACAGTTACAGAAGGTAAGTTAGCTGCTGCCAAAGCATTAAAAACATTGAGGCGTTTTCCAGATACAGTTTTCCCTGCTAAGGCAGAAATCGAGTCACCGGTTTGCATCAAGGTATTTTTAACCTGTTGTGCCGTCCAGGTGGGATTTTGAGACCAGACTAAAGCCGCCGCCCCAGTAACGTGGGGACTAGCCATTGATGTGCCAGAAAGAGTTCCATAACTGTTGTTAGGCAGGGTGCTATAAATGTCTGAACCTGGTGCGCCTAAATCCACGCTAGTCAATCCATAGTTGGAAAAGGAAGAGAGGGAATCGGTGCGTGTGGTGGAAGCAACAGAGATAATATTGGCTAGGTTATAGCTGGCGGGGTAAGCGGGGAGTATGTCAGTGTTACTAGAGTCATTACCCGCCGCCGCAACGAATAAAGCTCCAGCTTGACCTGCTGCATTAATGGCATCATACAAAGCTTGGCTATAGCCTCCACCTCCCCAGGAGTTGTTGGTTAGTTTCACGCCCTTGGCTGTGGCATAGGCAATTGCTAAAATGGCATTGGAAGTAGAACCTGAACCACTATCGTTCAAAAACTTCAGAGGCATAATCTTGGCATTCCAGGCCACCCCTGTCACACCAACGCCGTTATTACCTTTACCAGCAATGGTTCCCGAAACATGGGTTCCGTGGCCATCAACATCACTGGGGTTGTTGTCATTATAGGCAAAATCCCAACCGCGAATATCGTCTATATATCCGTTATTGTCGTTATCTATGCCATCTCCGGCGATTTCTCCTGAATTAGTCCAAATATTGCCTACTAAATCAGGGTGGTTATAATCAACTCCTGTATCAATCACTCCTATGACGAGGTTGGGATTGCCTGTTTGGATATCCCAGGCTTCGGGAGCGTCAATGTCTGCGTCTGGAGTTCCTCCACTTTGACCTGTGTTATGTAATCCCCATAGTTGACCAAAGCTTGGATCATTGGGGGTGGCTGCTTTGGTGACAATATAATCTGGCTCGATGTACTCGAATAAGGAACTATTTCTGTATGTAGCGAGGGCAGTTTCTACAGAGGTTCTTCCAGATAATGTCCATATTTGAGCGCCTGTGAGATCAATAGTTTTTGTGCTAACTACTCCCAGGGTGTTTTTAATCTCATTGGCTTGAGCGATATCGGCTTGTCGCTTCAATTTGACAATCAGTTTATCAGAGGCATAGGCTGGTTGCGGAGTTGGATATTTTCCTACGGTATCTTGACTATTTGGGTTCGAGGTAATAGGTGCAATTTCCAGCACTGGAGATGCTTCAATCAATCCAGTAGTGTATTCTAACACCCAGTCTCCACCTGATGCAGTATTCCCAGTCAAGTCATCAGATGCAGCCACGTCCGCCCCAGTCAACTGACTAATTTGCTGGACAAAAACTTTACCCGCTAGTCCCTGAGCTACATTGGAACCATACAACAAAATATCTGCTTTGGTGGTAAGAGATTGACCCCACTGCTGCAATTGTGAGGTATAACTGCTGAGGTTTGCTGAGTTGAACACAGTTGAACCAAGTGACAAACTGCCTTCTGCCCCCTGAGAAATAATCTGAAGGCTATCAATGTCTCTAAGTCCTGATAAGTTGTTAGTAATTTGCCTAATACCATCCTGGTTGGCTCTGAGAAGAAACAACAGTGTACCAGGTTTAACTTGATCAACTATATTTTTATAATCTGGGACATTGGGATCAATGAAAACGACGGTTTTGGTAGATTCTGCCATGATTATAACCCTGTAACCCTGTATTAGTTCGTAATTAAATACTTCTCCTTCTCATTCTACTCAAGCCCGTACTGACTTCCGTACCAGGAAATACTGAGTTCATCTAACTTCATCTAAGTTCAGAGCTAATTTTGACACCAAGAAACAAAAAAACCATTGTTATCTATCTAGAGATAGATTTTTATGGCGCACTCATCATGAGAAGATATTATCCATTACACCTGAAATTTAGCCAAATATTCCTGAAATACTGACATCTTGTTGTCCATAGTACAAAAAGATGTCAGTGACCCAGCCATAAAGGGATTAAGCTTGCAAGAGTAATCAAGTAAGACGTACTAACCAAGTATGTCTATTTATGCCCCGTAGTACTAAAGAAAATGTTTATATTATGTCAAAGTCAATCAAAGTAAGTCCTGATTTTATTAAAAAGGTTAATATAGCACTTACACGCAATGGATACGCCAGTCAAAGAGATTTAGCTAGTGATACTGGATTTTCCTTAGCTACAATTAGCAAATTCCTGACTGGTAAACCCGTTAGTTATGCAACCTTTGAAGAATTATGTCGGCGATTAAATCTAGATTGGCAAGAAATTACTACCAGTGTTGAAGCAATATCTACCCCCCCCACAGAATACACACAAATATCTAAAAAAAAACAAATTCAAATCAATTCCTAGACTGGGGAACTGCAATTGATATTTCAGTGTTTTATGGACGCAGAGAAGAACTGACACAGCTAAAATCATGGATTTTAGGAGATGGCTGTCGCTTGATAGGATTATTCGGTATGGGTGGAGTTGGAAAAACAACTTTAGCTATCCAACTAGCAAAACAAATTCAAGATCAATTTGATTACGTTTTTTGGCGTTCAGTGTCAACAGTCCTATCCTTTAATGATATGATTGCGGAAATGCTCTCCTTTTTCTCCAATCACAAGGAAAGCAAACCCGACATTAATCGAATTATCTATTATTTGCGTACCCGTCGTTGTCTCATCATCTTGGATAACTTAGAAACAGCTTTAGACGAGCTTAGTATTGAATACAGTAATTTTATCCAAATAATTGCCGAGACCAATCATCAAAGCTGTATAATTTTCAGCAGTCGAGATCAACCTGCCCAAATCAGCTTACTGGAAAACTGGTCATCATCAGTACGTTCTTTGAGATTGTTTGGTTCTTTAGAAGTAGCCTTTTCCCTACTGCAATCAAAACAACTATTGGGGGCAGAACAACAAAAATATGAGTTATGCGATTTATATGCTAATAATCCTTTAAAAATTAAAATAGTTGTTAATACTATCATTCTATTATTTAATAGTGATATTAACAAATTTCTAGCAGAGAACACCCTATTGGTCAGTCATCATCTTTACAGATTGTTAGAACAACAGTTAAATTGTCTCTGTGATGTAGAACGGGAAATCATGTACTATTTGGCAATTAACTCGCAATTAACAACAATTACTGATTTAGCAAATATATTACCTCATGTTTCTAGATCCCATTTTTGGCAAGCAATAGAAAGGCTACATTTACGCTCTTTCATTGAGGAGAAAGCAGGTAAATACAACTTGAGACCTGTAGTTATGGAGTACGTTATGGAACAATTTAAACCAAAACCTGTATTAGAATTGGTTAACACAAATATAGCTCCGTAACTTATACTGCAAAAGCCTGGGAATTTATTTCCTGGATTTTTTATATCCCACATTCTGCAAATGTGAATTTTCCATTCGCCAGGGCTTAAGTTGACACCATTAAGCACTGCTAAACCCCTACACATCTGGGTTCTTTGTCATTTGGTAAAAGTTTAAATCTTACCCGTGTTTAGTATAGATAAACAGAAAAAACCGTAGACGCGGAGCGGCTTCTCGAAGAGTAATATGTAACGAAAAGTAAAGTTGCCCAAAACCTCTTCCTTCTTCCTGATTGTGCTAAAAATATGGTTAATTATGGATGTCACCATTAAAACCCTGCTCGTTTAAAAATTTATGGTTAATTCTAGTCTTGTTGCCACACTCTATGTTAATCCTGTGACAGGAAACGATGCTAATACTGGTTCTCGTTCTGATCCCCTCAAAACCATTACCCGCGCCCTTAAACAAGCGAAAACATCAACAATTATTCAGTTAGCCAGTGGAACTTACAGCACAGCCAATGGTGAAGTATTTCCCTTAGTCATTGCACCGGGAGTATTAGTAGTAGGAAATGAAGCAAATAAAGGTCAGGAAACGATTATTGCCGGCAGTGGGGAATATCAAAGCTCTAGTTTTGGAATACAGAATATTACATTACTCTTACTAGGTGATGCTAGTCTTTTAGGTATGACAGTGATGAATCCTGCCGCTAAAGGGACTGGGGCGTGGATTGAATCATCAATACCGACTGTAGCTAATAGTACATTTAAGGACTGTACCAGAGAAGGCATCTTCATTACCGGCAATAGCAAACCGGGGATTGTGGATAATTTGTTTATTAATAACAAAGTCTGTGGGTTAGTCATAGCCAAGAATAGCAAAGGAGAAGTGCTGCGGAATGTATTTCAAAATAATGCTTTAGGCATAGCCATTAGTGACTTTGCCGCCCCTTTAGTCGCCAATAACCAACTTTTAGCCAATGGGACAGCGATCGCCCTATCTCGTGATGCTAAACCAGTATTACGGCGAAATCTGATCACCGGCAATACCCAAGGCGGTCTGTTAATCGCCGGTAATGCCACTCCCGATTTAGGCAGTCCCCAAGACCCAGCCGACAACATTTTTCGAGAACAGGGTAAATTCGATTTACAAAATGTCACAGATCAAAAAATTATCTCCGTCGGTAATCAATTAAGTATTCCCCAGGTAATTGGGGCGATAGATTTCATTGCTGCTACCGCTGACACCCCCAGTCAAATTGGAGTTAGCAGTAGATTTGCTGATTTAGAAGGAAATTGGGCAGCAGCCTTCGTCGAAGCCTTAGTCAGTAAAGATATTATTAACGGGTTTCCCGACGGCACTTTTCAACCAGCCACACCCGTTAACCGCGCCCAATACGCAGCCTTAATCACCAAAACATTCCAACTACCAGAAAGTAATCAACTAGATAAATTCAAAGATGTCAAATCCGACTTTTGGGCTGCCAAAGCCATAGCCAGTGCGTCCGATAGAGGCTTTCTGAAAGGCTTTCCCGATGGCACATTTCGACCCGGAAACAACATCACCAAAATTCAAGCAATAGTCTCCATTGTCAACGGTTTAAACTTGAGTGGTGGTAATCCTAACGTCTTAATGGTATACCGCGATCGCGCCCAAATTCCCAGCTACGCTACCAATGCCACTACCGTAGCTACGCAAAAACTATTAGTCGTCAATTATCCCCAACCAGATCAATTAGAACCACTGCGGGAAATTACCCGCGCGGAAATCGCAGTCCTAATTTATCAGGCATTAGTCGCCACCGGTCAAGAAAATCCCCTCCCCTCCGCCTATATTGTCAAACCAGAGACAGAGATTCCCTCTTTTTCCGATATTGTTGGTCATTGGGCAGAACCATTTATTCGGGCATTAGTTAGTATGAACTTAACCCAGGGTTTTGCTGATGGCACATACCAACCAGATCAAGCCATGAGCCGCGCCCAATATACAGCTTTAATTGCTGCCGCCTTTAATCCCCCAGCCAAACGTCCATCCCCAGAATTTACAGACATAGCCAAGGATTTTTGGGCAGCTAACGCCATTGAAGTTGCAGCCAGAGGCGGTTTTGTCGGCGGATTTAGCGATCGCACCTTCCGTCCTACCCAAAACGTCCAACGGCTGCAAGTCATCGTCTCCCTAGTCAACGGACTGGGACTTGTGGCAAGTGATCAAAAAACCCTGACCTACATTGACCAAGAGAAAATTCCCGAATACGCCCGCACAGCCGTTACCATCGCCACCCAGCAAAAAATTATTGTTAATTATCCCGACCCCAATTTACTAGCACCAACCAGAGAAGCCACCCGTGCTGAAGTTGCTGCAATGGTGTATCAGGCATTAGTCACCAGTCAACGCACAAAAGTTATTAACTCACCATATATTGTTTTGCATATCAGCAATTGACAAGTAGAATGGAAAACACTGCCTATAACTTTTGCTGCTGGTGAAAAAAAACACTCATGTAGCTAAAAGTACGTTAGACTAGATGCGATGGGTGCAATGTTTATACCTATTGCCTATAACTCACAGCCCATGTTAACAACAGCCCCGGTCACTCAAACTTTTGCACCTCCTGCGGAACTAGCAGCTAAGTTATTAACTCACTACAGCTTTGATCTCAACGGATACAATGCCAGTGAGTTGGTTAACCAATGGCAATCTGAATATCCCCTGCATTGGTTACACTTGGCAGTTATTGAAGCTTTGTATCAAGGTCGTTATAAAGCCGTATCTGTACAGCAAATCTTGAACTTTTGGCGACGAAAGGGCGAGACAACCTACCATTTCAATATGGAATTTGAGCGCATGATTTGTAGCAAATTCCCTGAACGGCTCACTTCTGCGCCTCTACAAGTTTTACCACCCACTAAACAGGAAATCAGGATGGAAGAATATAAAAATCTTCGTTTATTACCTGCTCCAGTGAGTTATAAGTATCAAATAAATAAGAATTTACAGCCAATAGAAGAAAACCGAGACTATGCTCCAAAAAGCCCAGTCCCAGACTCTTCTTCTGGGCAATTAACCGGAAATATCAGACAAAAGCAAGTTATTGAGGAAATTTCACCCCCACCCGCCCAACCGTTGATGCTCACAGCAACAGCCAATCATCCTCCTATCGGTCAGTTTATGCCCCAAAAGAGCGATTCGCACCGAATCCTTCACCTCCAAACTCAAATCCATGACCAGTGAAAGATTGGAGTTGGCATTTTAGTCAGTTGTTCGTTGTCAGTTGTCAGTTGTCAGTTGTTCGTTGTCAGTTGTCAGTTGTTATTAATGACCAATGACCAATGACCAATGACCAATAACCAATGACTAATTACTTCACAGTCTCAACCACTGATTTTAACCCTTTGCTATTAAAGAGGTTTACTGCTTTAGCGGCACTTTCTCGACTATTGAAAATTCCCACCTGCATCACCCTACGACCTTGCCAAATCTTGGGAAAAGCGTCATTAACTAGAGAAACGACTAAATTCTGTTGCTGTTGATTGGCGACCATCACTAACACCCGGTAACTGACATTTTGACCAGTAGCCGTAGACATTTCGGGGTTTGATACAATAGCTGCTTGAGGGGCGACAAATTCAATAGCGCCCGAATCAAGTTGGGTATAATTAAAGCGAGGGGAATCCGCTAAATTATTGGGTAATGATGGTAATTGATTGGGATTGGCAACAGGTTGAACTTTTAAGGGTGTTACCGTTCTTTGAGAGGGAGTAAAAGTGATAGGTTTGCGGACTGAACTTGGTGTTAGTGAAGGATTAGTACCAGAAATTCTGTCTGTAGATACGGTTGTACCTTTCAAATCCACATTACCGCTGATGCGATTACTAAGCAAATTATTTCCAGCCGCAGAAATTACCAACTTAGCAGCTTTGGCATTGATGTCAAGACGACCATTATTGCGAAAGATATTCTTGCCTGGGTCATAACTACTACCTAAATCTGGTTTAGCTTGGGCAATTACGACTAGACCATCTTCTCTGTTATTTTGAATAAAATTATTCCTTAACATCGGTGTAGCATTGGCTTGGATAATAATCCCCGATCTATTATTCTGAATTTGGTTAGCTACCACCACCGGAGACGCATTTTGGGCAATATTAATCCCAAAACCAGTTTCTTGAAAGATATTTTCCCTGATCTCGGGGCGAGCATTCCCAGAAATAGTTATGCCATTAGCACCATTGCGAACAAAAACATTTTTACTAATACTGGGTGTGCCATCACCTGCGATCGCAATTCCGTCTTGGGTATTATTAGTAAAGGTACTTTCCCGAACTACAATGTTACTGGATTCAATCCATAGTCCATAACCACGAGGATTGCTATTAGTAACGGTAACACCACTCAAACTAGCTTGGTTGGCACCAACAATAGTCACATTTTGACCACCAAACTTGCGACTGAGAAATTCGCCACCACCAGTAATTGTCACAGTTTGGCCTTTATTGTTAATATTGCCCTGAATAGCTAGACCTGGTTTCAAAATTAAAGGAAATACTTCCCCAGTTTGGGCGCTATATGTACCAGAAGAGAGGATAATTACACTATTGGATGGTGATGCTTCCAAGGCTTGGCTAATTGTCCGCCAAGGTGCGCTGATACTACCATTACCTGTTTTGTCATTTCCTGTACTGGGGTTGACAAATGACTGGTTAATCTGAGAAATTGTTTTTTCACCTTGAAGTATTTGTTCGCCGACCGTCGGAACTTGAGCAAATACACTACTTACACTTGTCATCAAGAGTATTGTACTCGTCACTCCTAAACCAAGTGTTAAACTCAGAATTGAGTAACTCAGGGAGTTATGGAGGGTGTTCACAGATTTTTGGGGGATTATCATTGTTTCTAAAACTCCTCTAAAACTTATAGCAACAACACTGAAAGTCTATTTGGATCTGAGACTGGATATCAACTGCTACCTGGCAACTGCTATACAATCAATTTTTATACTATTTATATAGTAAGTAGGTAAACACAATAAAACCAAACTGTGTAAAGAAACGTAAAATCGCTGAAAACTTCTTTACTCTTGCCCCTTACCTCTTACCTCTTGCCCCTTACCCCTTACCTCTTGCCTTGCTATAACGACAATTTTCAACGCCAGCCTACTTAGTATGTCCATGATGTTACTTGTATCTTGACAAATTGACCGCGATTAGTTAGCAAATATTTAATAATCAAAATATTAAAATATGAATCAAGCTGGCTATTACTATAAAAACATTAAAAATGAGGTTTTGTAATGGTTTCAGCCCATAGTCACACACAACAAACTGTTTATCGCATTTTAGATGCTAATTTGGATCGCGCTCGTGAGGGTTTGCGAATTATTGAAGAATGGTGTCGGTTTGGTTTAAATAATGCCCAGTTTTCAGGTATATGCAAACACTTGCGCCAAGAGTTGGGTGCTTGGCATACGGCAGAAATCCGCGCAGCCCGCGATACACCGGGTGATGCAGGAACGGATTTAAGTCACCCCCAAGAGGAACAAAGGGCTGATATTACATCGCTATTACAGGCTAATTTTTGCCGTGTGCAAGAAGCATTGCGTGTATTAGAAGAATATGGCAAACTTTATCATGGAAATATGGGAATAGCTTGTAAACAAATGCGTTATCAGGTTTATACCCTAGAAAGTAATTTGATGGGTTATCAGCGTCATCAGTTATTATGGCGATCGCATTTATATCTAGTAACATCTCCCACCGATAACTTATTCGCCATTGCCGAAGCGGCTCTTCAAGGTGGTTTAACTCTGTTACAGTATCGGGAAAAGACTGCTGATGATTTAGTCCGCCTAGAACGGGCGACAAGACTGCGGGAATTATGTCACCATTACGGGGCTTTATTCATTATTAATGATCGGGTGGATTTGGCTTTGGCTGTGGACGCTGATGGTGTCCATTTGGGACAACAGGATATGCCCATTGCTATAGCGCGTCAATTACTAGGAACTCAGCGCATTATCGGACGCTCCACCACAAATCCTCAAGAAATGCAAGGGGCAATTGCCGAAGGCGCGGATTATATTGGTGTGGGACCCGTGTATGAAACACCGACTAAACCGGGTAAAGCCGCAGCGGGTTTAGAGTATGTGAAATATGTATCCCAAAATTGTCAAATTCCCTGGTTTGCGATTGGGGGAATAGATATGAGTAATTTGAATGATGTGATGAATGCAGGAGCGCAACGGGTAGCTGTAGTGCGATCGCTCATCGAATCAGATCAACCTACATTCTCAACTCAGTATTTTCTTTCCCAACTGCACCGAATTAAATAAATCAGGAATGTTGACAGTAATTATGGTAACTGTTCACACTCCCCCCTATCTTTAACGAGAGATCAAGGGTTTCGATAATTTTAGAGAGTAACTGTTCACACTCCCCCCTATCTTTAACGAGAGATCAAGGGTTTCGATAATTTTAGAGAGGGGGGGAGTGAATAACTACTCATTATGGTGGGTTAGCCACCTTGCTGTGTTTGTTAATATTGTGATTTAGTCAATGGCTTTTATTCCCTTGTTATAGAGACATCCGGTAAGTGTAAAACTCAGTGTCTTTAGACCTGAGATATAAGCGACACGAGCAGTTCGACAAGCTCACTGACCACGGTTTTAACCTCTTTGGTATTTTCTATATCAACCGTGATGTTGACGACCTTGGCTTAATCAATTATCACTGAAAAGTCAATTTTCATTACATCAAAAATTGGTGGGAAAAAATAAAAAAGCGATGGGAGTACAGCAGGTTTTGTTGTCTCCCACTAATGAAACAAAGGCAGTGTTAGAGTATCTTTGTGAGCAATCTGGCAAACTATATAACAGCGGTGTTTATTTTGCTCGACAAACATTTTTTAAAACTGGAAAGTTGTTAACGGGCAAGTTTGATTTGATTTATGAGCCTTCAGTTTCTAAAACTGATTATCCTAGCCCTATTTGTATTAGTCTCAGTCGCTTAGACATAGAAGATATATTCGACTTAGGAAATGAACTCCAAACCCTGAGAGAACATCTAAATATAGATAAAATTGCCCTCATTTTCTGTCACATTAATCCTCACCCAGAATTAATTAATTTCTGTCAGCAATTACAGAATGACTGGTTAAAGATCGCCTTTATTACCGATACACAAATAGCATCTCCCTTGAGTAGTTTTCTACCTCAACAGGATAATTTATTAGGAGTCGTTCAAAGTTGGTTAGAGGAAATGGGGTAATACTATTCTCCAGAACTAAAACAGGAATCTTCAGAACAACTATAACCAACAGTTTATTGTCAAAAAAATATAAATTAGTCTCATGTCTATGCTCCTCCTTAATATATCGTGTTACCATTATTAATAAATAACCTTGGGAGTTTGACAGATGAATAATTTTAATGTCATCACTTTACCCGATCAACTATATCAAGAACTACAAAAATTAGCTGAATCTGAAAATGATTCCATAGAATCTCAAGTTGTGACACTATTACAGAAAGCCTTACAGGAAAAACAACAGCAAACAGAAACACAACGTCGTCAAAATGTCCTAAAAGTCCTAGAGGAAAGCCGCAATCGTCGGCGCTTAAATCCTGCCGATTTTGGATTACCAGATAGTACAGAAATGATTAGAGAAGATCGGGACAGATGACTACTACTTTTAGATGCGTATTAGATACCAGCGTGTGTATCAAATATTTTATTGCAGATCCACTCACCCCTAAAGTTATTGAACTTTTTGCTCATCTTGCCTATCCACAAACAAAAATGTTTGTACCAGACCTATTTTATATAGAATGTACAAATGTTTTTCTGAAATATGTACGTGCAAATATGTACACTGCTGCTGAGGTACAAGCCGATTTAACTACACTCAAAAATTTACAATTACAGGTTGTTTCCACAGCGAATTTGATGGATGATGCAGTTAATATTGCCTTAAATTACAATATTTCTGCTTACGATGCTTGTTATGTTGCACTTTCTCAACAAAATAATGCTAATTTGCTGACTTTGGATAAAAAGCTAGTCAAGGCTTTAGCCACTTAATCTTATCATGTCCACTTATTTAGCGAGTTCCAAATTCCACCTTTACCATGACAATACCTTGGTCAAAACCCTGAAACCCTTGATTTTTCATTAGTCCACGTAGGTGGTCACTGAGCCTGTCGATAGCGTAGCGTGGCGTTAGCCATAGTGTGAACTTCGTTTGTGTAGTGGCGATTTATAATCGCCATCGACTATAAAAAAAGGAATACTATTAAGATATAATTATCTTTGAGGATCACTCACCTAAAAAATTGAACTTCAAACCATGAAAATAAAAGTCATTATTCACAAAGAAGAAGCAGGTTATTGGGCAGAAGTTCCTGCTATTCCCGGTTGTGCTACTCAAGGTGATACTTTTGAAGAATTACTACAAAATATATATGAAGCCGTTGAAGGTTGTTTACTCGTTGATGTTGATTCATTAGAACTTGATGAATCTGCTCAAATATTAGAAATTGCCGTATGAAATCAATTTCAGGGAAAAATTTTGCTAAAGTATTAGAGTCTCACGGATGGCAACTTCTCCGCATTAATGGTAGCCATCATATCTACGGTAAATCCGATAATCCAGCCCGAATTTCTGTTCCTATTCATGGGAATCAATCACTAAAACCTGGACTATTACGGCATTTTCTAAAAGTGGCTAATCTCAGTGAAGATGATATTTAATATTCTAAGTAATGTAAGTTGCTAGTTAGGTAAATTGTCAGAAATGGCTAACGCCACGCTGCGCTATCAGGAGGTAGGGGCGCAGGGCCTGCGCCCATTCGGGAGTATTGACAATTGGTGATACAATCCCTATTTTATCCTGTTTATCCTTTAATCCTGGACATCCTGATTCTGACTACATTATTATTTTTATAAGTCCTAAATTCAAAATTTCTCACAGCTTTATGTCAAATCAAATTAATCTCCAAGTCAACGGAGAAACGCGCAATTGTGTATCCCCAACTGCTTTACCGGAATTACTGCAACAGTTGGGTTTTAATCTGCGCTTAATCGCAGTAGAATACAACGGTGAAATCTTACATCGTCAATTTTGGACGGAAACTCACATCAAAAATGGCGATCGCTTGGAAGTAGTCACAATAGTTGGTGGTGGTTAATTCAACAAGCAGGAATAGATTCAGGACTATATAACCAGCAATGATAGGTTTTCCGTATTTTAAGGATTACAAATCGGCATATTCTCAGCTAATTAGTTCTTATTTGCGGGACACTCAATATTACAAAACAAAGTGCATAATGTGACAGACAAAAAATTGTTATGGGTAGGAATTGGTTGTCAAAAGGGAGTTTCTCAGAACCTAATTAATAGTGCAATTAAACAGGTTTTTCAGGAATACCAACTTATATATAGTGAAATATCTGGAATTGCAACTATTGATAAAAAAGCCTCAGAAATTGGTTTAGTAGAATTTTGTAACTCAGAACAGTTACTTTTGAAAGTCTTTAGTGCTGAACTTTTAAATAGTGTCCTTGTTCCCCATCCTAATCATAGTATTACTAAGTTTGTGGAAACATCTAGCGTAGCTGAGGCTTCGGCTATGCTTGCAGTCTCGAAAATCACATCTGCGAAAATAATATTATTAGTTCCTAAACAGATTTTTCGATTATCAGGGGAAATAGGAGCAGTCACAGTAGCTGTGGCTAAAAGTGATTATAGACTAAATATTTAGTCAAGCATATTAACTATTTGATTAATAATACCAGAGACAATTGATAAAACAATTGAACCTAAAAAAGCAGGAATAAAACCCCGAATTTCAAAACCATAACCGGGAGTTATTGCACTAGCAAACCATAGAGTTAAACCATTAATTACAAGGGTAAATAAACCTAAAGTTATTAAGGTAATGGGAAATGCTAAAATCTGCAAAATTGGCCGGACAATGGCATTTACTAAACCAATGACAACAGCGGCAATTAAGGCAGCAGTAAAACTCGTGAGAATAATTCCGGGGACAATTTTAGAGGTAATTAACAATGCTACCGCAGTACCAAGCCAAGTTAAAATAAAGTGCTTCATAGTTTAATGTTATTGGGAAGTGCGTTTTAAGAAAACTTTCCATGTACCACCACCGACTACACCGTCAGGTTTTAAGCCATAACGAACTTGTGCAGCTTTAACTGCGGTTTCTGTGGATAGTCCGAAATATCCATCTATTTTACCATTTAAGAACCCCAAGTTTTGTAGTTGTTTTTGCAATTTAATCACTTCTGTACCACTCATGGGTAAACGCAAAATTGGCCATCCTTCTTCAGTATATTGGATACCGGGCATTTGTTGATGGGGAGGAGTGGGTTTAATGCTGGTATTTTGTGGATTTTTGGTGGTTGGGCGTTTGGTAATTTGTGGTTTTGTAACTCTTACCGGTTGGGTGGGAACAGTTGTAAAACTACTGGCAGGTTTGGCTGTGGTAGCGGTAATATTTGAGGGGCTGGGAAATAGTTTTTGCCATGTGATATTATCTACATTACCAGTGGGGTTTAAACCGGCAGCTTGTTGAAATTGGGCAACGGCAATGACTGTACTTTGTTGATATTTACCATCTACAGCGCTCGCATAAAATCCTAAAAGCTTCAAAGCGGCTTGAAGTTCGTTAACTCCTTCACCTTGACTACCCATGTTCAGGGGCGGACGATTGATTTTAATGTCTGTGTTGACTTGGACAATTTTGAGTGGTGTGGCTGTGGAAATGAACCCAGTGGCAGTAATTAAGGCGGGTGTTGTGGTTAACAAGATTAAGCAATACCAAGAATTTGCGCTCATGTTGGAAATACCAGCTATCAAAGTATTTTTCATACAAGTTTTGTATAATTTTCTGATGCTGATCTTACACCTATTGCGATCGCTTAGTTAGTTGTTAATTTTTTGGGCATGAAGATCAAACATCACCGCATATTTCCAGGATTTTACTAGGTTGGGTTTTCTTGCGTCAACCCAACCTAGTAAATTTAAGGTTTCACAAAATAGCTGTCTGAATAGCTTCTTCTGGTCCAACTAAAGATAGGTATGGTGCTTGCAAATATTTACAAGCGGCTGTAATTGCTTCCGTTGCAGTGACATTATTAATTAATTCGGGAAATTGTTGATCAAATTCAATCCCTAAACCCAAAATTTCGTACCAACCATATATTTGAGCAATATGTCCATTAGTTTGTTTACCCAAAGCATATTGACCAATGATTTTATTTTTAGCAGTTTGTAATGCTTCTGCTGACAGTTCGGTGCTACACAATAGTTCTACTTCCTGGCGAAGTCCATTAAAAGCAACTTTGGTATTTTCCGGTGCAGTGCCAATATAAACTACAAAGGCAGCGGGAAAAAGTCGAGTTGAATAAATAGCAGATACGTCATAAGCTAAACCTTGCTTTTCCCGTAATTCTACAAATAAACGACTAGAAAGACCATTACCTAAATAGGTAGCAAGTAACTTGAGGGCTGCATATTCTGGGTGAGTTACTGATGGTCCTAAATAACCCAGCATGATAATTGATTGTTGTGTATTTAAGGGTTTGAGGCAAGGTTTAGGTGATACAGTAATTGGTGGTAAATTCAGGGTAGGTTGGGCAGAATTTGGTATTTCCCAATCACCAAAAATCTTTGTTACTAATTTCTCAGCTTGTGCTGGGGTAATGCGTCCAGCAATGCTAATGACAATATTATCAGGACGGAAATGAGTTTGATGATATTCTACTAAGTCAGACCGGGTAATGCTGCTCATGGTTGTTTCATCACCTAAAACTGACATAGAATAGGGATGATTTGGGTACATTACCTGACGCAATTGTTCAAAAGCCAGACCAAAAGGTTGCTCTTTTTGGGAACGAATATCTTGGATTGCTAACCGCTTTTCTAGTTCTACCTGATTTTCAGGAAAAGTAGGCGATCGCAATAATTGTCCAGCTAATGATAAAATGTCAATAAAATCAGTAGTGACAGTTTTCAAAGACAGCAAAAAATAGTCTGTAGCCGCATCTGTGCCTAAACTAGCTCCCACCGATTCAACTTTTTCGGCAATTTCTAAACTCGATAAACCATCACATCCCTTTGTCATCACCGCTGATAACAAATGAGCTAACCCTGCTTTTTCTCGCTGTTCATAACAACTACCAGCGCGAATAAAAATCCGTCCCGCAATAATATCAGCGGCTTGATTTTCTGATACTAACAAAACAATGCCATTACTTAATATGGTGCGATGAATCAGAGAGTGACTATTAATAGTTTGCATTTTCACTTAATAATTAACAAGGTTTGAGCATGGTAACTGCATAATTAGCTGATGAAAGATACTGTTGAGCTAATTTTTGCAGTTCTTGAGGATTGAAAGACTGGATTTCTTGAGGATAGGTAACAGCTAATTCAGCGTTAGCAATAGTATGATAATAACCATAAAAATTAGTTAGCTGATTTGGTGTTTCCGTAGAAAAGGCGTAATCATTACATAAAAACCTTTGAATACGATTTAGTTCTGACGTGCTAATTTCTTGATCTTGTAATTCTTGTAAATGATCACAAATCAAATCCTCAACTCGTTCTAGATATTCTGATTCTAACCAAGCCGTAATTGTCAATAAACTTGATTCTTGTTGTAGAGAAAAATTGCAGCAAATCTCTTGAACAAGTTGCTTTTCTTCCCGCAAATCAGATACTAACCGAGAAATTCTCCCTTCTCCCAGCAACACTGATAATAATTCTAAACCATGAACAGCCCGAATTTCTTCTACTCCCGGTACTTTCCAAGCCATCATCAACCGCGCTTGTTCTAGTCTGGGTAAGATTAACTCATGACGACGAATTCCGTTAATTAGCGGTGCTACAACTTTGGTAAATTGGGGACAATTATCCCGTTGCGGAAAATCTGCAAACGAACGGTTAACCAATTCCCTCGCGGCTGTTTCGCTAATTCCCCCCACCACAACCACAGTCATATTTTCTGGTTGATAGTAACTGCGATAAAAGCAGCGCATAGCTTCCGGGGAATGCTGCATTAATTCTTCCTCAGTTCCCAGTACAGAACGTCCATAAGGGTGACGTTGGTAAACATTTTTCACAAGAGATTGAAAACCAACCCAATCGGGATCATCATTGTAACTACGGATTTCTTCTAACACCACATCCCGTTCTCTGATAAATTCATCGTCAGGAATGGCTGCATTCAGGAGTAATTCCCCTAAATGGGGAAGAGTATGCTCTAGGTGATTAGCAGCGGTTGTAATGGAATAATGGGCGTAATCGTGGCTTGTTGCGGCATTACTCACCCCGCCAATTTTTTCGATGTGATAATCAAATTCTCCAGGAAGCAGGTTTGATGTCCCTTTGAAAATCATGTGTTCTAGAAAATGTGCCATTCCAAACCAAGGTTCTGGTTCTAGGTTAGTTCCCGCACGCACCCAAACGTCAGCTACCACTACGGGTGTAGTGGATATCTCTTGGTGAATGAGTGTTAAACCATTATCTAGTTTGACAACAGAACCGGGAAACACATTGTTAGTTAGTTGTTTTGACAATTTTTATAGGTTTAACCATAATTTAATTTTGTTATTCTAACCTTGATTTTCAGGTCTTATACCAATTTTATGCGAGGCTGCACATAATAATCACCCGTATTTATCTGCGTTTATCTGCGTTTATCTGCGGTCAATAATTCCTGAAATCTTATTCTATGCAGCTTTATTTTAGTTAAAATCCGACAAAACTAAGAACGAACCACAGAGGACACAGAGAAATCATGGTTTGAGAGGTTCTTTACTTCAGTCCTACAGCGATTTCCAATCATAAGTAGTGAGACAGAATTAATTACACAATGTCATTGCGTAAGCGTTGCGTGGCGTTAGCCATATGGAACGAAGTGAAATGAAGCAATTCCAAGGGTTGTGATTGCTTCCCTTCGCTCGCAATGACTGTAAATATTTTTGTCCAATTACTTATAAGTTACATCTTAGCCCCCTCATGGCACCCCCCTAAATCCACCCGCAGCGGGGGGAAGAAAAGGATAAGCTTTTGATACTGGAGGGGGTTGGGGGTGGGGTTCTTGTTCCGGGTTTGATGACAATTTGCTGTAAATTTGATGATCTGGACATTCCCTGGAACGTCTCTACATTATTTATCACCAAATGTCTGATTTAAACGGCTAAATTTTCTGTTTTCCAAGTTGCCAAATCTGCCAAGGATCTATCCCGATAACGTCCATATTTTTCCGGTTTGCTTTTTATTTTCACGCCCAAATCTGGCACAATTCCAAAATTAGGAGCCATCGGTTGAAAATGCTTAGGTGCAGCGGATCTGATAAACTCAAATAAAGCCCCCATCATCGTTGTCACGGGCAAAATTAGGGGTTCTTTTCCTAAAGCTAATCTAGCAGCATTTGTTCCCGCTAACCAACCTCCAGCAGATGCAGCAGTATAACCTTCTGTTCCTATTAATTGTCCCGCAGCCAATAATGTTGGACGTTCTTTAAATTGCAAACTTGCAGACATTAACTGTGGTGCATTTAAAAAAGTATTGCGGTGCATGACTCCTAATCTGACAAACTCGGCTTTTTCTAAACCGGGAATCATTTGAAATACTCGTTTTTGTTCACCCCAACGTAAATTAGTTTGAAAACCTACCATATTCCAAAGTTGACCAGCTTTATCTTCTTGTCGTAATTGAATTACCGCATAATTACGTTCTCCATTGCGAGGATCAGATAAACCCACTGGTTTGAGCGGTCCATAACGCATGGTATCTTCTCCCCGTCTTGCCATTTCTTCAATTGGTAAACAAGCTTCAAAAAATTTCGCTGTTTCTTTTTCAAAGTCTTTTAATTCTGTTTGTTCCGCTTGACAAAGTGCTTCTCGAAATTGTAAATACTGCTCTTTATTCATCGGACAATTTAGATAAGCTGCCTCACCTTTGTCATAGCGAGAAGCCATAAATGCAATATCTTTATTGATAGAATCTCCCGTAATAATGGGACTCGCAGCATCAAAAAAGTTGAGATATTCCATCCCCGTAAATCGCTGTAAATCTGCGCCTAAATCGGGACTGGTTAAAGGACCAGAAGCTAAAACAACAATACCTTCAGGAATTGCGGTAACTTCCCCCCGTCGGAAATCAATTAAAGGGTGATTTGCTAAGGTTTGGGTCAAATCTTCCCCAAATTGTCCTCTGTCTACCGCTAAAGCCCCACCAGCGGGGACTGCGTGTTCATCTGCTTTGGAAATGACAATAGAACCGAGTTGGCGGAGTTCTTCGTGTAAGAGACCGGCCGCGCGAATCGCTCGCCATAGCCCCGAAAGAGTTACTACAGACCAATTCTGCCAAATTTTCGGTATGATGGGCAGGACTGAAGCGTTTAGGGCGCATCTCGTGGAGAATCACAGGCACGCCGGCTTGGGCTATTTGCCATGCTGCTTCTGTTCCCGCGAGTCCGCCGCCAATTACTTGTATCGGTTCTTGTGTCATAGCTGTTTTTTATACTATCAATCATTAGGAGAATGCCAACCACTTATTACCCACCGTTTACGAGCAAATATAATCACTGGGTTGTTCATGCGTAGCCTAATTATTGTAGCGCGACCTATAGCAGTTATACCTTCCACTCTTGTACCGTCAGGACTCCAGGTAAAATGTTCTGACCATTTCTGTTTGCGAGGGTGAAAAAGTGATCTTGTTTCGCCAGTTAAGTAGGTTGGCTTTGAAAATTGTCGTTATGGCAAAGCAAAAGGCAAGATTTTGATAGAGAAAATAGTGATTTTTTATCTAACTTCTTGCACTTCTCCTAACCGTGTAAATCGGATTTCAATTCGTCGTCGGGTAACATCATCTTGACGCGCTGTTCCTGCAAATTGTCCATTTGGTAATATTAACTGTGCCGCAGAATAAGCGCGAAATGATAATCCAGATAGTTTGCCTTCTTTTTTTTGAATATCACGCAGCACCTTAACAACTGACAAAGCACGCAGCAATCCTAAATCAGCATTAGAACCAGCTTGTAATTTTCCTATCGGTATATTACCACTAACTACATTTTCTAAATTGACATCTAAATTACTCGTTACATTACCATTAGCTTGTCCGTCTGTGTGTCCAATTATTTCCACAACATTAATCCCATATTGTTTAGTTCTAGCTTCTATTTCTGGTACTATTTGCTTCAAGATATAATTTGACATTTGTTGAGGAATTTCCGCACTACCAGAAGCAAATCTATAAACACCTTGATCTTTTATAACTATAATTGGTGGTGTATCTGTTAACTTTTTTTGAGATTCTAATTGTGTTTGTAAGTATTTTATCTGCTCATTTAATTGTTTAATTTTTAAAGCTAACTGTTCCGAACTTTGAACACTTTGATTGATATTTTTACTAATCTGTGATTTATTAATTTGTGATATGATGGTTAAAAACAAAAATAAAACCAATATCATAAACGCATTAGACATTAAATCAGTAAATGCTGGCCAAACGTTTAGGTCTTCATTATATTCTGTGTAGCGTGAACGACGAGCCATAGTTGCAATGTTTTATTTTTGTAAATTTGTTAGTGAACATTAACCATTAATTAGATGATTGATCTTAATCGGTATTTGTGTCACCAAGTTTTTGTTGATATTCCTCAAGATTCTTGATTAATAGTTCCAAACCTTGAACATTAGCCTCAAAACCCTTCTTGTTAATATTAGTTTGTCTTAATAACTGACCAATAGTTGTAATTAATTGATCAAAACTATTAACTTTATCGCTCACTCTTTGATCTAAATCATCCAATTTATTAACTGCTTTTTCGTAACTATTAGCTCCTTGCTGAAGTCCGGGAATAATTTTAGTTAAAAGATTTTGGTTATTTTGATGTGAATCTAATACTTGAATTGAAGTTTGGTTCATAGCTTTTATCTCTTCAGCTAAACTAATTAAGCTCTGACTAGAATTTTCAGTTTCCGTTGAAACCGTGCTAATTAATTCCGTTGTATATGTTTTCACATTTTCTAATAACTGACTCATAGCTGTGATTAATTGATCAAAATTATTGAATTTATCTCCCACTCTTTGATCTAAATCATCTAATTTACTAGTTGCTTTTTCGTAACTATTAGCTCCTGCATGAAGTTGGGGGATAATTTCACTAAGAAAATTTTGGTTATTTTGATGTAATTCTAATACCTGAATTGAAGTTTGGTTCATAGATTTTATTTCTTCTCCTAAATTAATTAAACTCTGACTAGAATTTTCTATTTCAATTAAGGCATTTATAATCAATTCCGTTGTTGCTGCTAAACTTGTAGCTGACTCAGAAAATTTTTGTTGTGTATTACTCAAATCTACAACAGCTAATGATAATTTGAGAGGAAACTGACTTTGATTAAAACTTTCAGCAGACTGTTTAAATATTTGAGATGTTGAATTTAATTCTGTCATGGAATGTTTAAATTCATTAGCAGCACTAGATATAGTTCCAGCAGCAGCATCAAATTTTTGATAAACTTGTGTAGCTAACTCCATAGTTTTTTGATTCCCGTCAGCAATTTGTTTTGCGACTTTTCCCATAGATTGTTCTACAGCTTTTCGCACTGTTTCCCCAAAGTTTGTTAAAAATTCATCTTGCTGGGATACCATTCTATTGACTATTTTATCAAGACGGGTATCACCCTGCACTTCAGGAAAATATACATTATCTAGATAATCTTCTAAAGAACTAATTAAGCGATATTTAGCAAGTCCACTATTAAAAATAAAATTGACTATTGTTAACAAAGCACTAAAAAATATTCCTGTTAAACTGGTAGTAAATGCAATACTCATTCCTTCCAATGGTTTCTTCAATTCAGTAACTAAATTACTGACATCACTAGCATTAACTTGATTAATCGTTTGACTCAAAGTAGATAAATTAATCGTAATCCCCAAAAAAGTACCCAGTAACCCAAAAGCTAACAGTAAATTTGGCAAAATGCGACATAAATAATCTATTTGTTCACAGGTAAAGGTAAATCCCTTGATTGTTTCCTGACTATAAATTTGATCTATTAATGCTCCTGTGTTTACCTGTTCTAATTGTTTACTAGCTTCTTGAAATCTAGCTTCTAATGTTTGGATAATTTTCCGTTGTCCCCCCGCTGATCTTGTTTTGATTAATCTTTGGACTTCGTTAGTCAAATTTATTAAATGGAGATAAAGAGATATGCGAAGAAAAATAGTAAATAGAGATGGAATAACAACCAGCAAGAGAGTGATGAGAATCAAGTAAAGTGGTATTGGTGGCATAAAGATGACCTTTGGTAGTGCAAGAAGTTTGTGAGAATTGGGTAATTTAACGTAAAACCTGTAGCCCGCCTGGGAATGAATTCCCAGTCTAATAGCAAAAGTCATCTGAAGATGACTAAAAATCCCCAGTTTATACTTGAGAAGGTAATAACTTGCGTTTTTACATCATAGCGAAGCGCTCCGTAGGAATCGCTGTCCTCAATTTCATTCACTTAGCCTAGAAGAGCGATCGCTCAACAACTAGCTATACAAACGTTTTTAGGAACAGCCACACTGATACAAGAAACCAAAATCCACCCCGCCGAACTTAAAGATCAAGTTACCAGTCCTGATGGTACAACCATTGCCGGTGTCAGCGCCTTAGAAAAAGCCGGTTTTCGTTCCGCTATCATTGAAGCCGTCAAAGCCTCGAAAGAACGCGCTCAAGAATTGGGGAAAGGGTGATACAGCACTTCCCGGTGTTATGAGGTACATATCTTGCGGGCAAGATGCCCGCACCACAAGAGTTTCATAATTCAACTTTGTACCTCATTAGAGCGGAATCTGCTGTAATAACCCTTTGAAGGTGACTCAAAAATCTTTTTTTCACTAAAGTTTTTATTCACCTTGAAAGGGATAGATTATTATGCTGCACTACAAACTTTTTCAACTACTTGTTGAGCATATCCATTATGTTCCCATGCGCCTGTTACTGCTCCAGCAATACCGACAATCAGAAAACCGAGAACAGGAATGTTTTGCAACTTTTTCAACTCAGCAATCTGGTAGCATCTACAGTCTCCTGTTGATACAACTCGCGCCCAATGTTCGCAATTGAAGCGATAAAGTTCATAATGCCAATTTTCGTGAAATTCTTTTACAGAAATATGCAAAGCCTGATGTATCTGTTCTCTGTGCCAACTTCGTGCTTGGTCAGGTTGGAAATGATTCCAATCAATAGGCCAAATTGCCAGCCTTCCAGTATCTTTTTCTCTACCAGCATGAATTGGTTCCCATGCTAAAGAATCCCAATCATTAAGTTGTATGGAGTAGTGTAAAATACTCGGATTGCGATGATCACGATGCTGTAGTAACCGTCCGTAGTGTGGATGATGGAAATTACTGTCAATTAGTTCGTGAAGATTTGGCATAATTCAGTTAATTTTAGAAAGGGTTCTCCAGTTTGTGTAATGGGTTTTAGGAGTTGTTTGATTTTGCTTAACTCGTTCTAGCAATCCAGGAATTGCTAAAAGTTCTTGGGTTGCAGCTTCACTTTCCGCATTTGCTAAGTAAGCCGCAAAATCAGCAAGTATTTGTAATCGTTTCATTAACTTACTCTATAAGATTTGCGATCACACTAACTTTTTAAGGGACTTCCAATTTAAAAAACATCCCACCTCCAAGTCGTAAAACCTTCCGCCCCGACAAATGTACAAATTTTTTGGGACAATTTATTTGTTGGAAGTCCCTAAGATATGAGTTACACTACCACTTATGTTTACTTATTGCTATGTATCTGTCGGAACTGAGATGGGTCTTTTTGCGGTGGAGTATAGACGCTTAATGGACGTTGATACTCTAATGCGCCTCTAGCTTTCTTAACGTTTCTTGCTTTAATAGCTTCCTCTCTTATAAGGAGAACCCATTCTCTAGCTGTTCTAACAGTATTATCGTCAGTAGAGTTAATTTGAATTTCATCAATATTAAACCCAATTGCATCTAGAGCCTCAATTCCAGCAATGACTACGCTATTACCTACATCATTAGGCTCCTCTTGGGGTAAGATTTCCTCCGAGATTACAGTTTCAGCTTCTTTTGCAAGATATCCCATCCTACCTAGTGCATAAAGTGTCCATGCTCTAATCCCGGCCTTGGAATCCCGTAACCTTTGAATTAATGCAGGAATAGCTTCTTTTGCTGGCACTCCAATCTTTGCAATTGTAATAACGGCATACCAACGAATATCACCATCAGGATCATTATCCTCTAATGCGTGGATAAGTTGAGGAATAGCTGCTTCTGCTTGTGAGCCAATTTGCTCAAGTGTACTTGCAACTCTTCGTCTTACCTTCAGACTTTTATGCTGAAGTAGGTCAGCAAGAAAAGGCACAGATTCTTTACCAATTTTTGCTAGTGCAATTGATGCTGAGGTATGTAATTGAGTGTCTTCATCCTGAAGAATGCTGATAAGTTGAGGGATTGCTGCACTGGCATCAACCCCAAAATCTGCTAAATCATTAATTGCTTGATATTTATACTTTTCATCTGTACTATCTAGCAGGGATAATAGAAACTGTATTTTCTTGTTTGGTCTTGTCTGATTCAAAGCTTGTTCTAGAGTCCATAGCTTTAGATCCATGCCTTTTAATTGAGCTTTAATACCAGCTGGACCAGTCCAGCCACTTAGAGCGACAATAACGCTTTTAGTCGCTCCAACTGCATCAGCTAATGCAATAACCTCTTCCACATCTTTTACATCCAATTTTTCTTTACGATATTTTGCATCAACTAAAATACCAATTGTATGACCCTTGAATTTATACTCCAGCCAAACATCAATTTGCCTTGCTTGACCAGTCTCCTTGTCTGGTAGCGTAATATTTTTGCGAACACACCCGATATCATCCATTTGAGCGTAAAGTTCACCAACAGCATCTTGATATTCTTGCCAGTTCATATTGAGATAAAATATTACAATAGTGGTTATGTTAATTTTACCAACTATTCTATTCAATACTATAACTATAGAGAGATTGTCACAATCCTTGAAGAAGTTGGCTGGTATATAGATCGCACCATAGTTAGTCATCGTATCCTCAAACATCAAAGCAAATCAGGTATCGTAGTTATACCTGGAAAACCAAGTGATGATATTCCAGTAGGTACACTCTCATCAATTTGGAAGCAAGCAAAATTATGAACGAAAAAATGATTGAGTACACAGTCATCTACGAACGTGGACAGACAAACTGGGGTGCTTATGTTCCCGACTTACCTGGTTGTGTCAGCATTGGCGATACTTTAGCAGAAGTACAGGAAAATATTAAAGAAGCGATCGCACTCTATCTAGAAGTCTTGAAAGAAGATGGACAACCCATACCCGAACCATCAACAGAAGTTGGTAAAGTTGCAGTGACGATATAAACGCAGCTACCGGGAAAAAATTCACCATGCAAAGACTAGCCGTTACTGAAACTATCACCACCATTGCTGAAGCAGAAAAACGATTTGGCTTGAGTCGCAGTAGCTTGGATTTTTTCACAGAATGGCATGATCAACTACCCGCAATTAATCCCAATGATCGCACAAACCTAGAAATTCTCTGGAAACGTTATCTTTATCATCGTTCAGGTGGACATTTATTAGAAAATACAGTAATGCTATTACTCGTTTCTCCATTACTTACAGTTGCAGGTTTATATGATCCACCTTTTCGCATCAAAGCAGAAGAATCTGTACAAATAACAATAGCTGATAGCGAAGAAACTCTCCAGGGTCGAATAGATTTACTGGTATTACAAGACCGTCTATGGGTAATTGTTTTAGAATCCAAAAAAACCATGTTATCAGTTTGGTCAGCATTGCCACAAACCCTGACTTACTTAATGGCTAGTCCCAACACTGATTTACCTAATTTTGGAATGTTAACCAATGGCGACGATATTGTGTTTGTCAAACTAGAAAATCAACACTATGCCATATCACGAGTATTTGCCCCATTGTCTACCCAAAGCGAATTAGAATCTGCCTGTCGAGTTCTGTGCAAAATTGCCGAAATAGTCAAATGATAAAAAAGTGTAAAATTAGGGAAAGAGGAGAAATACTATGCTAACCCAAACAGATTACGCCCTCTGGATTGAAGAGACAATTAATCTATTGAAAGAGCAAAATTATCATAGTGTTGACTGGGAAGACTTAATTGAGGAGATTGAAAGTTTGGGAAGGAGTCAAAAGCGAGAATTGCGAAATCGGCTCATCACAATGCTAGAACATTGTCTTAAACTTTGTTATTCAGACTACGTTCAAGACTATCGTGGTTGGACAGAAACAATTAAGCGTAGTCAGCGAGAATTGAAAGGCTTATTGGAAGACTCTCCCAGCTTAAGACCGTATTGGGATGAAATATTTATAGAATGTTATATCAGCGCATTAACGACGCTGCGAGAGAACTCTGATTATCAATCTTTTTCTTTTCCTGATGATTGTCCTTTTCCTCAAGAAATAGATCAAATTTTGCAACAAACTTCTTGGCGGAAGTAGTCAGTGTAATTGCTTGGCGAGGTCTCCGCAAAATTGCTGAAATAGTAAAATGATTAAAAAAAGCTCAGTAATACCTTCACAACTTGCGCTTTTCCTGTCAACGTAGCAAACCACGAATCACGTTATGATAGTGGATAGTCTGCTTGTAAATTATGATTGAGTGAATTATTCCGACTTCGCTAATGAACTTGACCTTGGGTCAATCTTCCCCTTTGAATTAGATCAATTCCAAAGAGAAGCGATCGCCTCCCTCAATGCTGACCGTTCAGTAGTTGTCTGTGCGCCCACAGGTTCAGGAAAGACCCTCATCGGGGAATATGCCATCTATCGCGCCTTATCTCGCGGGAAACGGGTATTTTACACCACTCCCTTGAAGGCGTTATCTAATCAAAAACTCCGAGACTTCCGCGAAAAATTTGGCTTTGATCAAGTTGGACTCCTCACCGGAGACGCTTCCATTCATAGGGATGCACCAATTTTGGTCATGACCACAGAAATTTTCCGCAATATGCTCTATGGCACGCCCATAGGTCAAATTGGCATCTCCTTAGCCGACGTTGAGGCTGTAGTGTTAGATGAGTGCCACTACATGAACGATCGCCAACGGGGTACAGTCTGGGAAGAATCCATCATCTACTGTCCCCGCAGCGTCCAACTTGTAGCCCTTTCTGCCACCGTTGCCAACAGTGATCAACTTACCAGTTGGTTAAATCATGTTCATGGTCCCACAGACCTGATTTACTCCGATTTTCGCCCCGTTCCCTTAGAATTTAACTTTTGTAATCCCAAAGGATTATTTCCGTTATTAAATGAAACCAATACCAAAATTAATCCTCGCTTAGTCAAAAAGGCTAAAAAAGGATATTGGGAAAAAGGCAAAGCTGGTAGACCAGAACCGCCTGGTATTATTTATACCCTGAGCCAACTCCAAGAACGGGATATGCTTCCCGCCATTTACTTTATTTTCAGTCGTCGGGGCTGTGATAAAGCCGTTGAAGAAGTTGGTGATTTATGGTTAGTTAATAATGATGAGTCCCAAATCCTCCGCCAACAAATTGACGAATTTTTACGCCGTAACCCCGATGCTGGCAGGGCTGGACAAGTTGCCCCACTGTATCGAGGCATAGCTGCCCATCATGCCGGCATTTTACCAGCTTGGAAAGGATTCGTCGAAGAACTGTTTCAACAGGGATTAATTAAAGTCGTATTTGCCACAGAAACCTTAGCAGCGGGAATTAATATGCCTGCTCGGACAACAGTTATTTCTACTTTGTCTAAACGCACTGATAACGGACACCGCTTACTCAATGCTTCGGAATTCTTGCAAATGGCAGGGCGGGCTGGTCGTCGAGGGATGGATATGCAAGGTTATGTAGTAACATTACAAACCCCCTTTGAAGGCGCAAAAGAAGCATCCTATTTAGCCACATCCAAAGCTGATCCCTTAGTTAGTCAGTTTACACCCAGTTACGGCATGGTCTTGAACCTGCTGCAAACCCACACCATAGAAAAAGCCAGAGAACTGATAGAACGCAGTTTTGGACAATATATGTCCAATTTGCACCTCCAACCAGATTTTGAAGAACTGGGACAATTTCAAAGCGAATTATCGCAAATTCAATCACAACTGGCGGCGATTGATGAAAGTGAATTGATGCAATACGAAAAGCTGCGTCAACGCTTGAAAGTAGAACGCCAGATTTTCAAAACCTTGCAAGAACAAGCACAGGAAGATAGACAGGCACAACTGGCAATGATGCTGGATTTTGCCATATCTGGAACTATGTTGAGTCTCAACGACAGAAACGCCATGTCACCCCTACCAATAACAGTAGTGCTGGTTGACAAAGCCGTGAGTGTGGGTGAGACATCTTACTTTGTTTGCTTGGGGCAAAATAACCGTTGGTATGTGGCAACTTCAGCAGATATATTAGATATGTATGCAGAAATGCCACGAGTAGAAGTTCCATCTGAGCTAATACCACCTTCAGAATTGAGCTTGAAACGAGGACAATCAATTCGTGGTGATGAAAGCACCATTGCGATCGCTCAAAGCATACCTAATCCTGAAGAATTTAACCATCTACCCACAGAAGTAAGAGAACAACTCAGTCGCCTAACTGCTGTCCAAGAACAGTTAGAAAACCATCCCATTTATAAATCGGGTAACATTGCCAAAATATTCAAAAATAGGGCGCGTTGTGTCGAATTAGAAGCAGAAATTGAACACCTACAAGAACAGGTATTACTACAGTCTCAAAGATATTGGGAAGAGTTTCTCTGTTTAATTGAAATTTTGCAATTCTTTGAATGTTTGGATAACTTAGTTCCCACAAAATTAGGAGAAATTGCGGCAGCCATTCGCGGTGAAAATGAATTGTGGTTAGGTTTAGTTCTAGCCAGTGGAGAATTAGATAATATTGGTCCCCATAACCTAGCAGCAGTAATAGCCGCTTTGGTGACAGAAAGCCCCCGCCCAGATACTAGGGTTGATTTCAACCTGTCTACAGAAGCAGATGCAGCCTGGTTAACATTACAACCGATTCGCCGTTCTGTGTTAAAGGTACAGTATCGTCATGGGGTGGCCTTACCTGTAGGTTTAGAAACTCGTTTTATCAGCTTGATTTCCTTGGTGGAACAATGGGCGCTAGGGGTAGAGTGGAAAGCATTATGCGAGAAAACCACTTTAGATGAAGGGGACGTAGTGCGAATTTTACGCCGCACTCTGGATTTATTATCCCAGATTCCTCATGTTCCTAATTTACCAGATGTGTTGCGGCGCAATGCTCAACGGGCGATGCAGTTAATTGATAGATTCCCTGTGAATGAAACAATGGAGTAATTAGGGTTTGCGGAAAAATTATCTGTGATAGCGCAGCGTGACGTAAGTCATGGGTAGGACTTACGCAAGTGCCACACCAAAAATCTGTTGTAGGGTGCGTCAGACTGCATAAATCCTGCAAATAAACAGATTGTTGATATCTGACGCACCCTACCAATGTGCCAGTTGCGTAAGTCCTGATGGGTTAAAAGTTAGGCGGTTAACAATAGAATAGAAGCAAAAGTGAGCAGAAAAACAGACATATAAAGTAAAAAAGGCCTTCGAGAAACAGTAAATCACCAAAAATGAACACTACAGGAGAGTCTTGCAGCAAGGGAAGCGATGCCTGCGGCGAGCGAAGCTATCGCCTGTTCGATCAAATCATGCCGCCAAGGTGGTATCAACGAAAACTCCAACAACTTCCCATACTTGGATGTTTGTAGACCTTTAGCCGCTTATCTACATTATTAGCCACAAACACCAAAGAACAAGGTATTGTTGATGAAAGCGATTTTAGGCGTTGCTGATTTGAGGTATGAAAATGATTTTTGATGATTTCAAAACCCTTGTAGAGACGTTCCATGGAACGTCTCTACACCTAAATTCATACCTGGTTTCAGCAACGCCCGATTTTAATTTGTGTTGAGCGCAGATGAGGTAATAAAAAATGATTGCTGTAAAAGATAAGTTCCCTAAGTTAACACCCGAAGAATATTTTGTCTGGGAAGAACAACAACTGCTTCGCCATGAGTATCTTAATGGTGAAATTTACGCTATGAGTGGGGGGACTCAAAATCATGGACGGATTGCTAGTAATATTATTTTCATTGTTAAAGGTCATTTACGGGGCGGTGGTTGTCAGGTTGGTAATTCCGATTGTCGTGTAAATATTGTGGAAACGAAAGATTATGTTTATCCTGATGTGAGCGTTACTTGCGACGAGAGAGATAGGACCGCAATCCAAGCCATTCAATATCCCTGTCTAATTGTCGAGGTTTTATCTCCCAGTACAGCCAGTTATGACCGAGGGGATAAATTTAGATTGTATCGTCGCAATCCTAGTTTGCAAGATTATGTTCTGGTTGATGCTGAGAAAATAGCGATTGATTTATACCGCAAAAATGATCGCGGTAATTGGGAAATTTTTAATTATCAGTCGGGGGATAATATCGAGCTACGAAGTATTGATTTAAGTTTTCCCATTGAGTCGGTTTATGAGGATATTGTTTTTGAAGAATTAGGATAAATTGTTTTGAGACTCGTTCCTGACTGGGCGTAGTCCCTGCGCCCCTACATCCTGAATCTGTGACTTTTATCTGACAGAAAATGCCTCGCTAAAACGTCGAGTAATCGGTTCAATAATGAATGTTAAAACTGACTTTTTGCGAGTGACTATTTCGGCATTAGCCGCCATTCCTGGATTGAATTCTACGTCTTGTCCGCGGACATTTAAAGAATGTTTACTTAATTTAATTCTGGTGGGAAAAACCAAACCTAAGTCTTTATCAATTATGGCATTGGGACTGATTTGTAATACTTCACCATCAACTACACCAAATTCTTGAAACGGAAAAGTGGCGATTTTGACCTTTGCTTTCATTCCCTGATTAACAAAACCAATATCACGGTTAATAACTTTTACCTCTAGCAGCATTTCTTCCCCTTCTGGTAAAATTGATAGTAGTTCTTCTCCAGATTGGACTGGACCTTTGGTAGCTTTAATTTTGTAAATTGTGCCAGCAACGGGGGCTTTAATAGTTTCTCCGTCTTTTTGTTGTTTGGCTTGTTCTAATTGACCGGCAACGGTAGCTAATTCTTCTTTGCGTTTATTGATTTGGGTGAGAATTTCACTTTGACGTTCTGAGGTTAACCGGATGTTTTGATTTCGGGCTGTTTGATAAGCCTGTTCTGCTTGATTAATTTCTTGAAATTGGGCAGCAACGTCTTTTTCCAAAGAGGCAATTTTATCTTTTGCTTCTGTTAAGTTATTTTGATTTTTAGTAACTTCATCGGCATTTCTGATAATATCTGCATTGGCACGATTTAATCTTTCTTTAGCATCTAAATAATCAACTCTGGTTAAAGCACCTGGTTCAACTAAGGTACGAAGATTTTCTTCCCGTTGTTTAGCAATAGATAAATTATTATCTAACATAGAACGTAGACTTTTGACATTTTCTAAGTTTTTTTGCACATTGGTAAAACTGACTTTAGCATTGGCTAAATTTTCTTGTAAGCGACTCAAACGGACTTTGGATTGATTGAGAATTGATTGTTGACGTTTGGCTTCTGCTGCTGCTGCTGCTTGTTTGGCTTTATAGTCTAATAACCGCGAGTTTAAAAGTTCATCTTGGAGGATTGTTCCCGCAGTTTTGCCTCCAGAACGTTCAGCTTGTAATCGTTGTAAATCATCTTCAATTAATTTACTAGATTTGGCTAGACGGTTGACATCTGTTTGCTGAAAATTGGGATCACGTTGAATGAGAATTTGATCTTTGGTCACGCGATCGCCTTCTTTCACTTTTACTGCTAAAATAGAACCATTACCCAAAGCTGTCACCGGTCTAACTTGGGTAGAAGCAATTAATTCTCCTGTTGCTGTGGCGACTTCATCAATTTCTGAAAAATGCGCCCAGGAAATTGTTCCAAAGATGATGAAACTAATTGTTCCTGCTAATAATCTTGTATAAAGCGGTGGTAATTCCTGGACAGCTTTCCCCAATTCATAGGATAATTGTTCTTCTGGTTTTGCAAATCTTTCTTTTGTTTGACGCGCTTGTACAGCATTTGCAGCTAGGGAAAATTTCATAATTTGTCAGTTTTGTTAGTTGTTTTTTTATTGATTGATGCCAATTTTATCTCAGCTTTATCAAACTAACTTCTTCAGGTGAAAAGGCTTAATGTGGTAATTTTGTGAAGCTGTATTAAGAATTGGTGTGGGCAATAACTAAATGTTTAATAGTAATCTATGCCAATATAAAGTATTGTTATGTAAGTCACTGAACATATCCAGATCCCCGACTTCTTAAAGAAGTTGGGGATCTATATTAATTATTCTGGTTATTTTGATAACATGATTGTTTTTAGGAAAATTATCTGTATTTATTCCTACAGTTAGAAGCACTTTTCTCTACAATATACGTTAATAAGCTAGTAGCTTACTAGATAGGAACATAAAAAATTAACTTTATGATTTACCATAGCAATGCGATCGCATCTCGTAAAGAGGGAAAATTTTCAGGTGTGTGTGGGCTTGATTTGTATTACCAAAGTTGGCATCCTGGCGGTGAAATCAAGGGAATCTTAGTCATAGTCCATGGACTCGGAGGACATAGCGGACTTTACAAGACGATAGTTGACCATTTGTTACCAAAAGAATATGCTATCTATGGCTGTGATTTACGTGGTCACGGGCGTTCATCTGGTCAAAGAGGTTACATTAATACCTGGGCTGAATTTCGTGATGACTTACAAACTTTCCTCAATTTAATTCGACAACAACAACCAGGATGCCCAATTTTTTTATTAGGACATAGCATGGGGGGAGTAATTGCCTTAGATTATACTCTTCGTTATGTGCAAGATAAATCTGCGTTGTCAGGTGTGATTGCTTTTGCACCCAGCATTGGTCAAGTAGGAGTACCCCTGAGTCGCGTCGTTTTAGGTAAATTACTCTCCCAGGTGTGGCCTCGTTTTTCCTTAAATATTGGCTTGGATGTCCGCGCAGGTTCACGAGATCAGAAAATCTTAGATTCCTATACTCAAGATAAATTACGCCATACTCTCGCTACTGCTAGGTTATCTACGGAGTTTTTTACCACAGTAGATTGGATTCATAATCATGCGAAAAAATGGCAAGTACCATTGTTAATTTTACATGGTGGTGCGGATAGAATTGCCTTGCCAGCAGGAAGTGAAATATTTTATCAAAATGTTATCTATCCAGATAAATTAAGAATTGAATATCCTGGAGCTTATCATGATTTACACTACGATATTAATTATCTTCAAGTAATCACTGATTTAGTTAATTGGATGGATCAACATTTACCTGCTACGGTAGTTCCATTAGAATCAACGATCAGTAATGAATAATCAATAATAATACAGTAGAATTCAGGAGTCAGGAGTAAAACTGGTTTACAAGCATATTATAGCCCCCTCCTCGCTTGCGGGGAGGGGTTGGGGGTGGGGTTAAAAAATGCCCTATACATATACATTTGCATTTAGTGTATATTGACAGTTAATTAATCCGAAATAGATAAAAGCCAATAAGTACCAAAATAAAAATCATAGTTGTAGAATAGACAATTACATCTTTCACTAAAAAGGAAATCCAATCTTTTCTCAACTCCTGTTTAAACTTGAGTTCTCGTAATTTACGCTCAAGTTCTATATCTTCTTGATCAGGTAATCTAGTGTAAGGAATAATTTGGATATCATTAATAACTTCCTCTGTCGTGTCTGGATTTTGCCAATTATCCAATCCATGATTAGATTCAGTAGAAATAATTGGTAAATTATCTAAATTGCCATTTTTAAGTTCTTTTTTAATGACCTTCTTCGCAATTTTGACGATTAGATCTTCTAAATTTTTATCCACCATATCTGGTAAAGTTCAAAAGCCTTGATTTTTCGTTAGTCCACGCAGGTGGACTTTGTTTGTGTAGTAGCGTCCGCGAAGCGTGCCGGAGGCATCTTTCTAATCGCCGGAAACTTTTCAAACATCCTCTTAGGGACTTCCAATTAAAAAAATACCCAAAAATCTCTTGTGGTGCGGGCCGAGAAGCCTGCTAAGCTGTTACGCAGCTAAATTTGATAACCATAATTTACTTGAACTTTGTAGTGCGGGCATCTTGCCCGCTAGAATTATACAAACTAAATGCACAACAGCTTAATCATCAAGGACGAGCAGGATGCCCATCCCACAAAATTGGGTAATTTATTTTTTGGTGTTCCCTTAGCCAGCAATTCTCATTTTAAGGTTTCATGACATTTAAACCCTTACATTCATAGGGTTTTACAATTCTTAACAAATCCGGCGATAGCGAAGCACTGCTGCAAGCAGTTCGCTGAAATGGCGCAAACTCGTTTCAAAGAATTACTGCATCTTAGCCCCCTCATCGCTTGCGGGGAGGGGGTTGGGGGTGGAGTGTAGCTCATAACACCGGGAAGTGCTGTAATTTCTTGAAAAACTTGCCTCTCTATATTCCTGAAGCGAACAAATATTCTGACTCCTGACTCCTTAAATTACAATTCACCGATAATTTCTGGCTGATTTAATTCATCAGACATTTCAATAATTGCTCTGAGTACGGGTTTCATGATAGAATCTTCGTTATTTTCAAAATCTTCATAACGTCGCCGTTTAGCACGATTTGCCACCTGTACAGTAATGCGATAGCGGTTTGACGCAGCACTAATTAATTCTTCAGAACGGTGCATGATTTGAGACTGAGTTGTCTCGAACTTAGAACGCTTAAGCATAATTGATGACTCTGGAGATTCTATCCTAGTTTACTCGGATTTTTCAAATTTAGATATGGAAACGGGAACGATCCTTGAGAAATTTGCCTAACCAGGACAATGAGACTGAGAATTTGCCGAAATTGTTGGATTTTTTGTTTAAAAAGTTGGTTCTCTAAATGGAGATTTCTAATCTTTTTTTTAGCTAAATAAATATTATCTGGTAACCTATGTAAAGCTGCATAACTAGCACATTCATATTGATTAAATATATCTGTTATCAACGCTAGAGTATTTTTTGCTTTTCGTAATTGTTGAGCTAAATGAAAGAGCATAATAGAAATAAAGATGTTAATCAGGACAACGATAGTTACCATACTTTATATTGCTTGCCACTGATTTAATCGCAATTGTAGCCTTATTATATCAGCATTGTCAGTTTTTAGCCTTTTATCTATCTATGGGAATTAAAAAATCAGGCGTTACTGATAGCCTGCGTGGCGATAGCCATATGGAAAGATGAAATTGGTAAATTGAACCTTTGCAACCTTAATTCTTTGCGCTTGTACGCTTTTGTACCTTCGTGTAAAACATATTCATGTATTTAATCAGTAACACCAAAAATCAAATTAGAATTACTATAGAATTTTGTATATCATCCTTTTCTAGTTTCTGTCATGACCGCAAGCACAAGAGCAATAGTTGTATTTGATATAGACGGGGTTATCCGTGACGTTAGCGGCTCATATCGTCGGGCAATATCTGATACAGTCGAACATTTTACCTGCCAAGCCTATCGTCCCACACCAACAGACATTGACAACCTCAAATCAGAAGGAATTTGGAATAACGATTGGGAAGCCTCCCAAGAATTAATTTACCGGCATTTTGTCAGTCAAGGACAACAGCGAGAACAACTACAATTAGATTATGAAAATATTGTTACTTATTTTCAAAGCCTTTATCGGGGTACAGACTGCGAAAATTGGAACGGCTACATTTGTCATGAACCTTTATTAGCACAGCCTAGTTATTTTCAAGAACTCACGCAATCTGGTATTGCTTGGGGTTTTTTTAGTGGTGCTACTCGCTTGAGTGCTAACTACGTTTTAGAAAAACGCTTAGGTTTACAATCTCCTATCCTAATTGCTATGGAAGACGCACCCGGTAAACCAGATCCTACCGGACTTTTTGCGACTATTAACATCTTAGAAAATGGTAATAATCAAAAACAAACAGTTGTCTATGTAGGTGATACTGTAGCAGATATGCACACTGTAGAAAAAGCCAAAGCCATAGATAATTCTCGGATTTGGTTAGGTGTTGGAGTATTACCTCCCCACGTTCAGGAAACAACAGCAGTTAGTGAAGCTTATACACAAAAGCTGGTACAAGCTGGGGCAAAGCTAGTGTTTAATAATGTGCAAGAATTAACAATGAAAACGATTTCTCAATTAGAATCGTGAACTCATACCTGCCGATTTTTCTGAATTATCTAGAACAATAGAGAATTTATCAAAATGTCTAATTTAAAACTACCTAATGGACCGAACACTCACCCTTGGATACAAACATTCCAATGGGTAAAAAACCCTTTGGGATATCTGGAAGAATGCGCCAAAAATTATGGTGATGCTTTCACCTTAAGAATCGGTCCACTTTTTAAACCACAAGTATTTATTAGCAATCCCCAAGGGATTCAACAGATTTTTACCACAGACCCCAAACGGCTAGATTCTGGTACGCCTGCAGGTTCGGGAGTGCCGCTTTTAGGACCAAATTCTCTCTTATCCTTAGAAGGTAAAACTCACCAAAGGCAGCGAAAATTATTAACTCCTCAATTTCATGGGGAACGAATGCTAAATTATGGTGAATTAATTAATAATATTACTCAGCAAGTAACTAGTAAATGGCAAATTGGGGAAGTTTTTCCAATTTTGTCTTCTATGCAAGAAATTTCTTTTCAGGTAATTTTAAAAGCTGTATTTGGATTGAAAGACGGGGAACGTTACGACAAACTCAAACAAAATCTAATTGCTATTCTCAATCCCAAAAGACCTTTGTTCAGGGTAGCAATGATTATGTTTCCATTCTTGCGACGGGATTTAGGTGCATGGAGTCCTTGGGGACGCTTTTTAAGATTACGTCAAGAGCTAGATGATATCATTTATGCAGAAATTCACGAAAGGCAATTACAACCAGATCCATCTCGGACTGATATTCTATCTTTAATGATGGCTGCTCGTGATGAAGTTGGAGAAGCAATGACAGATATAGAATTACGTGATGAGTTGATGACTTTGTTAGTCGCAGGTCATGAAACTACAGCCAGTTCTTTAGCATTTGCTCTATATTGGATTCATTCTCAATCAGGAGTCCGTGAAAAGCTATTAGCAGAATTGGATAGCTTGGGTGAAACTCTTGATGCAAATGCAATTTTCAAATTGCCTTATTTAAATGCTGTTTGTTCAGAAACACTGCGTTTATATCCAGTAGCAATGTTAGGTTTAAATCGCTTGGTGAAATCACCATTAGAAATTGGAGGTGAAAAATTTGAGCCGGGAACTATTGTCGTTCCCTGTATTTATTTAACCCATCATCGAGAAGATTTATATCCCAATTCGCAACATTTTAAACCAGAGCGTTTTTTAGAACGGCAATTTTCTCCTTCTGAATATTTACCTTTTGGTGGTGGTAATCGTCGCTGTATTGGCATGGCTTTTGCATTATTTGAAATGAAAATTGTTTTGGCAAAAGTGCTATCTAATTGGCATCTAAAATTAGCGGAAACCGAACCAGTTAAGCCTGTTCGCAAAGGCTTATTATTAGGTCCTAGTGGTGGTGTCAAGATGATTCTCAAGGAGAAACGTCGGCAAAATCAACCAGTTATCTAAAAAGCGCGTTAGTTAAAGAACCTGCCTCAGAACGAATTTTTGTGGCACATTGAGTGGAACATTTAATTTCTAGCCACAATACCTTCGGAGGCAGCCGAGATTATGCCACAATAGCGAAATTAGCTAACAGCATTAGGAGTTTTAGTTGTGGAGTCCCCCCAAAAAACGTTATACCAACCAGCCACAATTGAGGAAAAATGGCAAAAAACATGGTCAGAACTTGGCTTAGATAAAACACCTCAAGATCAAAATAAGCCAAAATTCTACGCGCTTTCCATGTTTCCCTACCCCTCCGGTAGCTTGCACATGGGTCACGTTCGTAACTATACAATTACAGATGTTATTGCCCGAATCAAACGGATGCAAGGGTATCGGGTATTACATCCAATGGGTTGGGATGCTTTCGGACTACCCGCAGAAAACGCCGCCATTGATCGAGGTGTACCCCCTGCCAAATGGACATATCAAAATATTGCCCAAATGCGGCAACAATTACAACGTCTGGGTTTATCCTTAGATTGGGAAACTGAACTTGCTACCTGTTCCCCCGATTATTATAAGTGGACACAGTGGATTTTTCTGCAATTTTTACAAGCAGGTTTAGCTTATCAAAGAGAAGCCGCAGTGAATTGGGACCCCATAGACCAAACCGTATTAGCAAACGAACAAGTTGACAATGAAGGACGTTCTTGGCGCAGTGGGGCAATCGTAGAACGTAAATTACTGCGTCAATGGTTTTTCAAGATTACAGACTACGCCGAAGAATTATTAAATGATTTAGATAAACTCACAGGTTGGCCAGAACGAGTTAAATTAATGCAAGCCAACTGGATAGGAAAATCCACAGGTGCATATTTAGAATTTCCTATTGTGGGCTTAGATGAAAAAATCGGCGTTTATACCACCCGTCCCGATACCATTTATGGTGTGAGTTACGTCGTCTTAGCCCCAGAACACCCTTTAACTAAAGTGGTGACAACTTCCGAACAAAAAGCAGCGGTAGAAGCCTTTATTAAAGAAGTATCTAACCAAAGCGAGTTGGAAAGAACCGCAGAAGACAAACCAAAACGGGGTATTCCTACCGGGGGTAAAGTAATTAATCCTTTCACTGGGGAAGAAGTACCGATTTGGATAGCTGATTATGTTCTTTATGAATATGGTACAGGTGCGGTAATGGGTGTACCTGCACATGATGTCCGAGATTTCAAATTTGCCAAAGAACAAAATTTAGCTATTAAAGTGGTAATTGTTCCGGAAATTGGTGGAGAAGAAACTTTAAAATCAGCCTATACAGAAGCGGGAATTTTAGTTAATTCTGGTGACTTCAATGGCATGAATTCTGTAGATGCGAAAAAAGCCATTATCGAATTTGCCGAAAAACAAAACTTTGGTAAATTAAGAATACAATATCGCCTCAGAGATTGGTTAATTTCTCGACAACGTTATTGGGGCGCACCTATCCCTGTTATTCACTGTCCTGAATGTGGAATTGTGCCAGTTCCTGACAAAGAGTTACCTGTACAATTACCAGAAGATATCGAATTAAATGGCCGTGGTGGTTCACCTTTAGCACAATTAGAAAGTTGGGTAAATGTCCCTTGTCCAACTTGCGGTACTCCTGCGAAACGGGAAACCGATACAATGGATACTTTTATTGATTCTTCTTGGTATTTCTTACGTTATTCTGATGCCAAGAATGGGGAAAAGATTTTTGATTCTGGTAAAGTAAATGATTGGATGCCTGTAGATCAATATGTGGGGGGAATTGAACACGCAATTTTACATTTATTGTATTCGCGTTTCTTCACTAAAGTATTGAGAGATAGAGGTTTATTTAACTTTGATGAACCATTTCAAAAGCTGTTAACTCAGGGAATGGTACAGGGTTTAACTTACATGAACCCAAATAAAGGTGGTAAGGATAAATGGATTCCTTCAAATTTAGTTGATGCTAATAATCCTGTAGATCCACAAACTGGAGAACCTTTACAACGTCTCTATGCTACCATGTCAAAATCAAAAGGCAATGGTGTTGCCCCGGAAGATGTGATTAATAAATATGGCATTGATACGGCGCGAATGTTCATTTTATTTAAAGCACCTCCTGAAAAAGATTTAGAATGGGATGAGGCTGATGTTGAGGGACAATTCCGCTTTTTAAATCGCGTTTGGCGGTTGGTGACAGATTATGCTGCTGCGGGAGTTTGTCAGCAAAAAGCGGAAGTTGATAAGTTAAATAAAGCGGAAAAAGATTTGCGTCGCGCCATTCATATTGCGATTCAAGCAATTACGGAAGATGTGGTAGATGAATATCAATTCAATACTGCTATTTCAGAATTAATGAAGTTAAGTAATGCCTTAACTGATGCTGATTGTCATAATTCGCCAATTTACGCGGAAGGGATTCTAACTTTGGTGATTATGTTAGCACCTTTTGCACCGCATATTGGTGATGAATTATGGCAATTGTTGGGGAATAAAAATTCTGTGCATACCCAAACTTGGCCAAGTTTTGATCCTGCGGCTTTGATAGCTGATGAAATTACTTTGGTGATTCAAATTATGGGTAAAACTCGTGGTGCTATTCAAGTTCCTTCAAAATCTGACAAAGCGGAGTTGGAAAAATATGCCCGTGAGTCGGAGGTTGGACAACGTTATCTTGAAGGTAAGGAAGTTAAAAAGGCGATCGTTGTTCCTGGTAAGTTGGTGAATTTCGTTTTGGGTTAGGTTTTTTGTAGCGACTGTCTTGATTGTCAAGCGATCGTTAGGAAAAATTTAAAGTCTAGGAAAAAAGTCAGAAAATAGAGGAGAAAAACAGAACAGAACAAAACAGGTAAATTATAGATTGCCATAAATTACCAAACTAGATTGGAGGTATAAAAACGACAGTAGAACTTTATGCAGAAATTGGTTGTGAGTCTTGAGAAATAGACCAAGGAAGATGATCTCGAATCATCGCATTTAAAATAACTAACATTTTATGAACGCAAGCAGTAATGGCCAATTTTTTGGGTTTACCACGTTCAACCAAGCGCTCATAAAAAGTTTTGATAACAGGATTATGACGCATGGCAACAACAGCACCCATATAAAGAATGGCACGAACATGGGCGCGACCACCATTAATCATGCGCTTACCTTTGTGCTGACCACTATCATGATTAATTGGTGCAACACCAACTAAGCGAGAGATTTGTTTGGCAGTTAATTGACCTAATTCTGGTAAGTCAGAAACTAAAGTGGTAGAAATTACTTGACCAACGCCAGGAGTAGTTTTGAGTAGATTGACTTTATCAATCCATTGTTGATTATTTTGGGTCAACGTCTCAATTTCTTGATTGAGTTGTTGAAGATGTTGCTCAAGATAATCAATATGGGATTCAATATCTGTCAAAGCTTTACCACGAGCGCGGTCACGGCGATTCTTTTCCGCTGTAGACATTTCTACTAATTGTCTTCGGCGACTAATTAATTCGCCTAATTGACGTGACATTTCACTTTCGATTGCTAACACCTCCGGTTTCATTGCTTCACCGAAATGCGCCAAAATCTGTGCATCAATGGCATCGGTTTTGGCTAACTTACCTGTAGCTTTAGCAAAGTCTCTTCCCTGACGAGGATTGATTAATGCTACTGGTAAAAGAGCCGCTTGCAATTGAATGATTAATTCTGTTTCTAGTCCTCCTGTTGCTTCCAGTACGATTAGGTTTAAATCGTTAGATTGAAGTTGCTTAACTAGATTAGCTATTTCTGTTTCAGTATTAGCAAATTGAAATGCTTTACCCATTGGACGGATATAAACATCAAGTGTTGCTTTACTTACGTCAATGCCTACCCATTGGGAGATATAATCCATTTTTAACTCTCCAATTTCAATTACTTCTTTTTAATTTGTTTTGTTTTTATTCATCCCCTTGATTTCACTCATCCTTGCACGATACGGGCTATATTATCTATGTCTTTGTTCATAGTTTTTACCCCAGGCGACTGTTCGAGTTCTGTCATGGAGATTGTTGTGGTGATCCTTGCTACAAAGCGGTCTTTTCTGACCCAGGTTGGGACGGTCTACCACTTCTTCTAACATACCTCTAAGATACAAGGTTGGGTTAAATGAAATGCAACCCAACCTATGTATTATTGTTGATTAATGTTGGGTTTCCTTGCGTCAACCCATCCTACAGACTTTTTCAGAAAAATATGGTACCATTGAGGATGGGTATATAAATCATTGCAAGTAATGAAAGTGAAGCTTCGCAACAATGCAAATTCTTCTCGTACTGCGGTAAAACGTTCCATCAAGTACATAGTTGTTTATCAGAAAAAGGGAGAAACACTAGGAATGAATAGAATATTGTCCCCAAATATGGAAAAGCATTATTTTGTCAAGGCCTTCTTAGATTTCCTTGCTAGAGATATCAAGAAAAATCCCAGCACTATTGAACCACTTACAGAAGATATGTGTCGTCGTGCCTCATTGCTTACTGAAGGTATGGAAGTTGATCTTGATGAAGAGTTCCCAGAGGATTTCATATTTGTATGAATGTTAATGGGTGGACACTAAAGATTCATCCTGCCTTTGGTGAAAAATATAACAAATTGATTATTCAGGTTGAGGAACTTAAAGAAAAAAATCCTGAAGAATATCAGCAGCACCCAGCTACAAAGTTCCTCAACAATATTAATGAGTTTATTTTTAGGCGAATACCTGAAGATCCGAGCGCACCAGAATTTAGGCAAGGTAAAACATTAGGAACAGATAAAAAGCATTGGTTTCGAGCTAAATTTAATAGAAGATTTCGTTTATTCTTTCGTTATAGCAGTACGGAAAAAGTTATTATTTATTCTTGGATAAATGATGAAAATTCGCTGCGGAAAGAGGGAGCAAAAACAGATCCATACAACATTTTTACTAAAATGCTTGCAAGTGGTAATCCTCCAGATAGTTGGGATGATCTTTTAAAGGCTTCAGACGATCTAGAATCTGTGTCAGAAGATGTTGATAATGGTTAATTTATAACTTGAATTAACAATATTGGCTCTTGCGTCACTTTTATGGTAAAAACTAAGATCACTAAAATTTAATGCTGATAAATTTAAATCATAAAAGCTGAAAACTCTATCTCTGTAAAGGTTTGCAAACTTTTAGATACAAGTGAATTAGCATAAGAGTATAATCATAATTATCAAATACAAAAGTTTTAGGGATAGTTATGAAATTTAGCGTAGATCAAATTCTCAATCTGCCAGAGATGAAAGTGTTAGATTTTCAAGAAATCGAAGGGGAAGAAATAATTATAACAATAGAGAAAGCTGTCAACTATTCTAATTGCCCGAACTGTGCAAAAACTACCTATAGTATACATCAAAATCATTGGCGGATGATTCATGATTTATTTTGGAGTGAAAAACCAGTATTGTTAAAAATAAATCGCCGTCAATTTAAATGTAAGAAGTGTAAAAAGGTCTTTAGTGAAAATCTAAATTTTGTAGATAAAAGTAAAGGATATACTAAAAGATTAGCCATAGATATAGTGAAACAAGTATTAGATAGTAATATTCATAGTGTTGCCAAAAGAAATGACTTGAGCGACGAAGAAGTTGAATCAATGTTAAAAGCACAAGCATCACAAATATTAAATATTAATTTAAGTGAGGTAAAAAGGTTAGGCATAGATGAAATTGCTTTAGTGAAAGGTCAAGGAAATTATTTAGCAGTATTAGTAGATTTAGATACTCGTAAACCAATTGAGTTAGTGAAGTCAAGAAGAATAGAAGAAATACGTGAAGTTATTGTGAAATGGGGATCTCAGGTACTGGAACAAATAGTTGAAGTGAGTATGGATCTGTGGTCTCCTTATAAAAGTTTAGTAGAAGAATTAATGCCAAATGCAAATATAACTGCTGATAGATTTCATGTAATGAAACAAGTAAATGATGAGTTAGATGCTATGCGTAAATCTGAAAAGAGAGCCGCTATGTCTTTAGATAATAAATCAGAGAAAGATCGAATATTAGCAGGATTAAATAAAAGCAAATATAGCTTAATAAAAAATGAAGATTCCTTGAATGAACAACAAAAAGAAAGATTAGATAATGTTCAAGAAGTTTCCCCTATTCTGGCAAAAATGCACGCCCTCAAAGAAGAGTTTCGAGACATATTTGAATCTACTAAGCCTTGGGGTGAAAACATAATAAATTTATTAGATTGGATGCATGATGGAATGAAGTATTTTCCCAAAAGTATAGGAACAATAATTAGATGGTTTGGTGAAGTCGTAGGTTATTTTGACGATAGAACTACCAGTGGTACTGTAGAAGGAATTAATAATAAACTCAAATTAATCAAAAGACTTGGATATGGATTTCGTAACTTTAGTAATTTTAGATTACGTAGTTTATTAAACTGGCACTTTAGTATTAATTCTCCATAAAAGTGACGCAAGAGCCACAATATTATTTATGGTTTTAGTTTGTTAGGTTAGGTTAATAAAATGCAAACCAGAAAGGCAAATCTTGCTACTTTCGATCAAATAACCACACAAAAAGCGGCTAAAATTCTCAATGTTTCTCATCCTTATTTGATTCAATTATTAGACTCTGGTGAAATCCCTTGTCATAAAGTGGGAAATCGTCGCCGGATATTCTATCAAGATTTGACAGAGTATAAAAATACAATTGATGCTAAACGCAGAGAAACTTTAGCAGAATTAGCAAATCAAGCTCAAGAATTAAATATGGGATATTAAATGCAAGCAATTGGTTTGATCGTTGTTTATGATGCTTGTGTTTTATATCCTGCACCTCTGAGAGATTTTTTGATGTGGTTAGCTTTAACCGATTTATTTCAGGCGAAATGGACTGAGAAAATTCATGAAGAATGGATGAATTATGTTTTAAAAAATCGCCCGGATCTGACTTATAAACAGTTAGAAAGAACAAAAAAATTAATGAATCAAAATGTTCGAGATTGTTTAGTAACAGGATATGAACAATTAATTGATGAATTAGAACTTCCAGATGCAGATGATCGCCATGTTTTAGCAGCAGCTATTAAAAGTGATGCTGAAATAATTGTTACTTTTAATTTAAAAGATTTTCTATCTGAAAATATTGGACAATATGGTATTAAAGCACAGCATCCAGATGAGTTTATTTTGCATTTAATTAACCTTAATTCTGATCTGGTTTGTCAAGCAGTTAAGAATCAATTAAATACCTTAAAAAAACCTCCAATCAATTTAGATGAGTTGTTAGAAATTTTAATAAAACAACAAATTCCTAAATCTGTTTCTGTTTTACAAAAATTACTAATAAATTGATGGATGTGATTATTCTGTGCAGCCTTACATAAAATTGATATAACCTAATTACTACTATAATATCTAACTACGATTTTTAAAATATTTATTCAACTAATCAATAAACACTACTAATTAAACAAAATTATGAAATATGTATTGATTATCCATGAAGTTGCAGACTATGAAGCATGGAAAAAGGTTTTTGATAATGCAGCCGATATCCGTAAGCAAGCTGGAGAAATAGCATATCAGGTTTTAAAGCATGAAAGTAATCCCAATAAAATAGTGCATTTTTCATCATGGACATCTATAGAAGATGCAAAGCGGTTTTTTGAATCTCCCAAACTCGTGAAAATTAGACAAGAAGCTGGAGTCAAGTCTCCTGATTTCATATATTTAGATCAACTAGAATCGGGGACGTTGTAGAGTTATAATCCGTCATCTCACAAACTACCGAAATTTAGTTTTATCAAGTACCAAACCTCGACGGGAAAAATTTTTGTCATCATTGACTGGAATCTGCCAAATTTTAATTAAATTATCTTCACCACCACTAACTAAAAACTTCCCGTCAGCACTAAAAGCAAGGGAGGTGACAGCATTACTATGTCCCGTCAATGTTAGCATTTCCTCTCCTGTAGCTACGTTCCAGAGTTTAATGGTGTGATAGATTTGTTCTTCAGAAATATTTCGCCCAGCACTTGCTAAAATTTGACCATCGAGACTAAAAGCAATAGTATTCACACTATTATCTTCTACCATGAGAGTCCGAATTTCTTTGAGGGTTTGCAGATTCCATAATTTAATTGTGCGATACCTTCGGTCAGCGCTTACGCTATCGCGGCTGGAACTTGCTAAAATTTTACCATTAGGACTAAAAGCCACAGCTATAACTGTTTGTGAACTGGTAGCTAAATTCATAATTGGTGCTTCTTGATTAAGATTCCATAATTTAATCGTTTTATCAAAACTACCACTTGCTAAGGTAACACCGTCAGGACTAATATCTACAGAACGCACCCAATATTTATGACCAATTAAAGTGCGAATTAGCTTACCTGTGATTAAATTCCAAACTTTGATAGTTTTATCATCACTAGCACTAACTAGAATTTTACCATTACTACTAATAGCTAAACTATGAATCGCATCAGTATGACTCTTTAAGGTATGAATTAATTGATTTGTTTGTAAATTCCAAATCTTAATAGTTTTATCATCACTAGCACTAACTAAAGTTTTACCATTAGGAGTAATAGCTACTGCATTGACGTTTTGGGAATGTCCCTGAAGACTGGCAATTTCTCTACCTGTAATGATATCCCATAATTTAATATTATGACATAGACTATTATTACTTTTTTCGCAATCCCCAGCACTGATAATTAGTTTATCATTTGGACTCATAACTACTGACAAAACTTTGCTTTTATGTCCAGAGAAAGTATTGACTAAAGACAATTTTTTTTCTGATGTTACAAATGTGGGTGGACTATTGCGAGGTTGACTCCAACTAAATGAAAAGTTGGTTTTTAATTTGCGAAATTCTCGATAACCAGATTCTACTAATGCGAAAGAGACAACTATCCCAAAAATGAAAATTAAATTTCTGACCCAAGTATATTTTGATGAGTGTGGTTGAGCCTTTTTTTTAGGTGATTTCATAATTTCATGATTTGCTGCTGGTAGAATATGATTATGTTGTTTTATCAAATCTCTAATTACTTCATCAGCAGATTGATAGCGACTATCTATTTCTTTTTGGAGTAATTTATCTATTATTTCTGATAATTCTGAACTCAAAGAAAAGCATAAATACTGCTGCCAATTTTCTACCCAAGCATAACCATATTCCATCCATAATTGAAAAGGAGAAATTCCTGTTAATAGATGAAAACAAGTAGCACCTAAACTAAATAAATCACTTGCGGGATATGCTTTTCCATCCCTAATTTGTTCAATGGGAGAATAACCATGTGAACCGATAGAAGTACCATTTTTTCGCTGTACCTGTGCAGTTAACTGTTTGGAAGAACCAAAATCAATAAGTGTTAATCTCCCATCAGATTTTCGACGAATAATATTTTCTGGTTTAATATCACGGTGAATTACCCCATGTTGATGAACAAATTTGATAATTGGTAACAAATCTAATAATATAGATTGAATATCCCAATCTTTATAAATTCTCCGAGATTTTAATTCATTAAATAGATTCTGACCATCAATAAATTGTTGTACTAAATACAAACATTTATCTTGCTCAAAGTAAGCTATTAAAGTGGGGATTTGGGGATGTTGTCCTAATTCTTGAAGTCGCTTTGCTTCTTCCAAAAATAGCTGAGTTGCTTTTTTTTGTGACCAAGTACCTTGAAATTTTGGTGCTAGTTGTTTAATTACACATAATTCATTTAATTTATCAATATCTTCTGATATATAAGTTCTGCCAAATCCCCCTTCGTCAGAAAGAACACGGATGATACGAAACCGATTTCTCAAAAGTGGCACTAACGGAGTGTGGCAAGTTTGACAAAGTTGATGATGATCTGGATTTTGCGGACTTGAACAATCGGGATTTAGACAGCAGATCATGATCTATATGGTGCATCTGCATGATAAAATATATAGATAAACCTAGATTTGACTATGGCAATTAGTAATTATATTTAACCTGGAAATACAAAAGTTACTTTTCTTAAATATGGAAAAGCTGAAAATATCTATTACTGCCAATTTTCTCAATTATAGTTTATCTGAAATTGAAGATAAAGGCATTTTGCCATTATTATGTTCTCTGTGTATTTTGATTAAAAATCACATTTATTTTTTAAGTAAAAACAATTATTTCTTATGTATATTCTCTCATAAAAATCATTTATTAATCTGTATTTTTATTTACAGATATGTAAAATTGTGATAAAAATTAAAAATATTTTATTGACATTTTGTTTGTAATTATTCAGAGGTGACAAAATCTAATATCTATTCTATTACAGGTGATTAACAAAATTCTCACATCTTTAGTTAGATAGCAGTTATACAGATAAAAACCACTTACCCTGATTATTGTTTCGGATATTGCGTTTAGTGAAAATAAAAGATATTATCTAAATACGATAATATATCACAAATCTAACCATTATGAAGAACATCATGCCTGTCCAAAACCAGTCTGTAGAGGCAATTAAGTCTCATCTTCATGTAGTAGAGGAACAGTTATCAATCAAATACCTGGAAAATTTACTCAAAGCTCAACCTTCTCAACCAAAATTAGTAGCAGCAGACGGTCAAGAAATTATTATTCCCGAATCAGTGTATAAGATATTACTTCAAGCTATTCATGCAATGGCTTTAGGTAAGGCCATTTCTATAGTCCCACAAGAGCAAAAATTGACAACACAAGAAGCAGCAGACCTTCTTAAAGTTTCCCGTCCTTACCTGATTAAGTTATTAGATCAAGGTGAAATTCCTTGTATTAAAGTAGGAACACATCGGCGTGTTCGCTTTGATGATTTGATGAAATATAAGGAGTTAGAGATAGGACGTAATTTACCATGACATACTAGACATAGCCAGACATTCGTGGTATGATAGGACAAGCAACAAACTTAGTTCTATCAGATGACAGTAAATTATGTACCTCCAAGAGTCGCTGCTACCAGATTGGGAGTCAGCACCAAAACACTTGAAAGGTGGCTTGAAGACGGGAAAATCGAAGGCATCTTTACCCAAGGTGGACAAAGACGATATAACCTCGATTCAATTATCCCTGTTCGACATGGCAATCCGCCAGACGAGCGAACCACCCTTCTATATGCCAGAGTTTCAAGCCGCAGTCAGAAAAACGACCTTGAGCAACAAGTTCAGTTTCTTCAGTCTCGTTACCCTGGCGCAGAAATCATCACTGACATCGGCAGCGGACTCAACTTCAAGCGAAAAGGTCTTCAATCCTTACTGGACAGAGTTCTCGGCAACACTTGCAAACTTGTTGTCATTGCCCACAAAGATCGGCTTTGTCGCTTTGGATTCGATCTTATCTCATGGCTCTGTGCTAGGCAGCAAACTCAAATATTGGTTCTCAACCAAACGAACCTCAGTCCAGAGCGCGAAATGGTTGAAGATATCCTTGCCATCATCCATGTCTTCAGTTGCCGATTGTACGGACTCAGAAAGTACAAAAAACAAGTTGCTGAAGACAGTGAGTTACCGAGTGTATCCAGTAAAGGAACTTGAGTTTATTTGGAAAAAATGGGTGGCTGCCGTTCGCAAGGTTTACAACATTTCCATTGCCTACTTAAACGAAAATCAAGGCTTTAGTAAGGTTGGTAAAAAAGGTGGAAAAATGGGGTTTAGAACCATGCTTAAAGCCTCTGGTTTAATCCCTCAATGGTGTTTAGATTTGAATGTTTCTAAAATACTAGACAACGCTTCAATGGAAGCATATAAAGCATGGTCAGAAACAGCCAAAAACCCCAAAACAATTAATAAAGGTAAAGACAAAAAACCGCATCCTCAAGCAGGACTAAGGATTGCTAAGTTCCGAAGTATCCGTGACCAAAAACTAACCATTCAATTTGACCCGTCAGCATATAAAAATGGTAGATGGATGGTATCAACAACTAAACATCTACCGCGTCCTGAATTTAGAGGACAAGATTTTTGTGTTTTAACTAACGGGTCTTCAGAACTCACCTATAACAAGGGTCGCTGGTTTGCTCACTTCCCTGTGGAATTGCAGCGAACGGTAAGCATTACAAATAAAGTGATTGCGCTCGACCCCGGCATCAGAACTTTTATGACTGGTTTTGATGGCAGCGATTTCTTAGAATTTGGGAATGGAGATTTCAACAAAATAGCTAAACTTTGCTCACATCTTGACAAACTTAAATCAAAACACGATCTAAGTGTTGGACATAAATTCAAACGTCTTAGATATAAACTTAGACTTGCGATGGAAAAACTCAGAACTAGGATTAGAAACCTACGCTCTGAGTGCCATAAACAAGTCGGTTCATATCTAGCTAAAAACTATGATGTGATTGTACTTCCTACCTTTGAAACTTCCCAAATGGTTGTTAAAAAGAAACGGAAGCTAAGGAGCAAAACAGCTAGAGCAATGATGACTTGGGCATTCTATCAGTTCTCTCAAACTCTTGAGCATTTGTGTAACCGTTACGGTTCCAAATTAGTGAGAATAACTGAAGAATATACATCGAAGACTTGCACGAAATGCGGACACGTTCATAGAAAACTTGGTAGTTCTAAGAACTTTGTTTGCCCTAATTGCGGTTATGAAATATCGCGAGATTTTAATGGAGCCGTGGGGATTTTCCTCAAGGCAATGTGGGATACCACCTTTACCAACTCAGTTGGTGATGTTGTACTGGACATTCACGATATCTCAGATGTCAGGGAATGTCTCGGTTAAAAGTATCAGGAACGAGATACTAAGCGTCGGGAAGGAATTAAGCAATTTACTCAGTTTTTGGAAGCTGAAGGGTTCTATGATAATGAGAGTAGCGAATTAGATCAGTAAAATGGTACTCTCTGTAATTTTAGATTCCTGTGTCATCTACCCTATGCCTTTGTGTGATACTTTGATGCGTGCTGCTGAGGCAGAATTATACGAACTTCATCTTTCACAAGAAATTCTGGATGGTGCTACTCGCAACCTAATAAAAAATGGAAGAATGAAAACTGACGCTCAAGCAGCATACTTCCAAGAACAAATCAAGACAAACTTTCCTGATGCGATGGTGGAAGTACCTTCACAGTTAATAGCAGCAATGACCAACAATCCAAGGGGTCGTCATGTTATTGCTGCTGCTATAGTTGCTAAGGCAGAAGTCATCGTTACTGTTGACATGGATGGTTTTCCCACAGAAGCTTTAGCTCCTTGGGGTATTGAAGCTTGGCACGCCGATGATTTTCTGGTGTACCTTGATGAGCAAAATCCAGGAACAATGATTAAAATTATTTGGGAACAGTCTAATGAGCTTAAAGATCCAAAAAATGTTCCTGAGATTATTGACAAGTTAGAAACAACTAATTTAAATAGAAAGAATAGAGTACCAAAATTTACTCGTACTATTCGCTGCCAATTCTATGGTGACGAAATTGTGCAAAGTGCCAAAAAAACATTAGATAAACTAGGTAAAGTAGCACCAGATGGTGGGCGGTACTATGAAGGTAAGCGATATAGTCTTTGGCAAAAAGGGGAAATTTTAACAATTACTGCTAAAGACAATCGTGGTGAGATTCTCAGATTTGAGAATGGGGAAATCGGAGGATATCTTTCATCAGCAGATATTGAAGCAATATTGAAAAAAGCTTAGAGCAGGAATTACAAGAAGCTAAAAGACAGAAATATCAAACTCCATAACCTAACCTCAACCACAAAATGTTAAATCTAGTAACGTTGAATAGTGGAAAACCAACGTGAAAGCACAAGTATTTAGAGGCGTAAATCATTTATCCTACGAAGAAGTTCCAGTTCCAACACTAGCAGCAGATGAGGTGCTGGTACAGGTGCAGGTTGTAGGTTTGTGCCAGTCAGATATTAAAAAGATTCGTTATCCTTTGTATGAACCGCCACGCATATTTGGACATGAAACCGCTGGAACTATTGCGGCTGTTGGTTCACAGGTGAAAGGGTGGCAAGTAGGACAACGGGTAGCGGTGATGCACCATATACCATGTATGCGTTGCGCTTACTGCTTGAATGATAATTTTTCCATGTGCGATGTTTATAAAAATATCTCGACTACCGCAGGTTTTAACCCTAGTGGAGGCGGTTTTGCAGAGTATGTGAAAGTTCCAGGACATATTGTGGAGAATGGTGGCTTAATTCCCATTCCTGATGATATCAGTTTTGAAGAGGCGAGTTTTGTTGAACCCACTAATTGCTGTTTAAAAGCAGTGAAAAAAGCCCAAATTGCACCGGGACAAACTGTATTAGTAACTGGTGCTGGTCCAATTGGGTTAATGTTTATGATGTTGGTGAAGTATTTCGGCGGGAGGGCGATCGCTACTGACCTCCTACCATCTAGAATTGAAAAGGCTCTGGAAGTAGGTGCAGAAGCGGCTTTTGATGCCCGTGACCCTGATTTACCTACCAAAATCCAAGCTTTAACTGGAGGAATGGGTGTTGATGTCACCTTGTTAGCTGTTCCCAGTGATAAAGCATTCTTTCAAGCTTTAGACTGTACTCGTAAAGGTGGAAAAATTCTCTTCTTTGCAGAATTCCCTGACGAGTTAACCATCCCCATTAACCCCAATACTCTCTACCGTCGGGAAATAGACTTAATGGGCAGTTATAGCTCATCCTATCGCCTGCAAAGCCTGTCTGCGGACATTGTATTCAATCGCCGCATTGATGTCAAAGCTTTAATTAGCGATCGCTATCCCCTCCAAAATTTACCACAAGCCGTAGACCAAGCGATCGCCCCCACGGCAGAAACTTATAAAATTTTAATCTATCCGTAAATCAATTTAGGATTTGGGGATTAATCCTTAAATCCTGGAAATCCTGATTCAGGCAACTCCAAGATTTACCACAAGCCGTAGACCAAGCGATGTCTACGACGGGCTGCGCCTACGACCCCACGGCAGAAACTTATAGAATTTTAATCTATCCGTAAGAAAAGCAGGGAAGAGGGGGAAAGAACTTATGAATTTTTATATCATTTCTTTATTTTGTAGTTTACGCTACAGATTTTATGTTCTCATCGAAATAAAAAGCAGCATAGAGGAAATAGAATCATCTATATTTTGGATTCTGTAGTTTACGCTACAGATTTTTGTGTTATGATTCGATTGCGGGAAATAGTAAATTATTTCTTAGTAAATCAATGTAGAGGAGGTAGTGTCATGTCTATTCAAGAAAAAGCTCGTCAATTGATGGTGCGTCAACATCAGCAAGCTAAAAACCGTCAACAATCCATGTTAATGCGAGCTGCACAAGAGCTTGGTTTACATGAAGGAATGTCTCACTATTGGAATCCCATTCAAGGTAAAATGGACCCAGCTACCCAGACACTTTATGGACGTAGCCAAGCGACTATGAGTTAAGTGAAAAAGAAAGCCACCCCAGAGGGTGGCTAAAGAATTGCTAGATTTAGCTTTAGTGCCTGTTGCAATTAGCAATCGTAATATAGGAAGAATTCATAAGGATGTGGACGCAATTGCATTTGCTTAACTTCGTTAGCAACCTTGTAATCAATCCAGTTCTGAATGAAATCTTCAGAGAAAACGCCAGTTTCAGTTAAGAAAGCGTGATCATTTTCCAAAGCTTCCAAAGCCAATTCTAAAGAACCGGGAGTAGAAGGAATCTTAGACAACTCTTCTGGGGAAAGTTCATAGATGTTTTTATCTAAGGGTTCACCAGGATGAATTTTGTTTTTGATACCATCAATACCAGCGCAAAGCATTGCCGCAAAAGCCAAGTAAGGATTAGAAGTAGCGTCTGGACAACGGAATTCTAACCGCTTGGCTTTGGGGTTGTCTCCAGAAAGAGGAATCCGCACAGAAGCAGAACGATTACCTTGGGAGTAAGCCAAGTTTACAGGTGCTTCATAACCAGGTACAAGGCGTTTGTAGGAGTTTGTAGTGGGGTTGGTGATTGCCAACAATGCTGGAGCGTGTTTGAGAATACCACCAATGTAGTAAAGTCCCATTTCACTCATACCAGCGTACTTGTCACCCGCAAATAGAGGTTGACCATTTTTCCAAATGGATTGGTGACAGTGCATACCAGAACCATTATCACCAAAAATGGGTTTGGGCATAAAGGTGACGGTTTTGCCATATTTTCTAGCAACGTTCTTGATGACATACTTGTAAGTCATCAACCAATCAGCAGCTTCAATTAACTTACCAAATTTGAACCCAAGTTCGCACTGACCACCTGTTGCAACTTCATGGTGTTGTTTTTCAATGGGTACGCCACAGTCTTTCATCGTTAGCAGCATTTCTGTCCGCATATCTTGAAAGCTGTCAGTGGGAGGTACGGGGAAGTAACCTTCCTTAACGCGGGTTTTGTAACCCAGGTTAGGTCCTTCTTCTCTACCAGTATTCCAACGACCTTCTACAGAATCTACGTAATAGTAACCTGAGTTGGTGGTTTGGTCGTAGCGGACATCATCAAAAATGAAGAATTCAGCTTCAGGCCCAAAGAAAGCTGTATCACCAAGTCCGGTAGAAGCTAGGTAGTCTATTGCTTTTTGGGCAATAACGCGGGGACAACGGTTATACCACTGACCTGTTCGCGGCTCTTTAATACTACAAATGATACTTAGAGTTGGTTCTTTCATGAATGGATCGATCCAAGCAGTGTTGGGATCGAGTACCATTGTCATGTCAGATTCTTCGATACCTTTCCAACCACGAATACTAGAGCCGTCGAAGGGAACACCATCAGAGAATGAACTCTCATCAATCTGGTCTTGGTACATAGTCAAATGTTGCCAAGTTCCCAGTGTATCAATGAATTTCAGATCAATCATCTGAATTTTTTCGTCTTGAATCTTCTTTAAGATTTCTTTTGGGGTTGTCATTTTTACTTTACTCCTGATGTATCCAATTATCCAATATAAACCCAAAGTCTGCTCAATCTCAAGCCTTTACCCTAATCCAAGTTGTCACACACCACCTGAAATATCCTAAATAGTTAACTTGACCTGATTTTGTCCTGTTTGTTACAGATTGTCTGGATTACAGGTTATGTTAACCTTTCTTTTTTAATTTGTACAAAACTAGAAAATTCATGATCATGGGTCAACTTTGGCATAAAATTCTTAGATAGCAGATGGATAGTTTTTGTGCCAGTGTCTATTTCATGTGAATTGGTACTGGATCTTGTTGGTGCGTAATTGCAGCCAAATTAATATCAAATCATAGATAACTAAATGATTGGGAGAAAAAGAATGCGTGATGCCGTTACAACTTTAATTAAGAATTATGACTTAACCGGACGTTATTTTGACCGGAATGCCATTGATAGTCTCAAATCATACTTTGATAGTGGAACAGCTAGAGTCCAAGCCGCAGCCGCAATTAATTCCAATGCAGCCGCAATTGTCAAACAAGCCGGTGCAAAGTTATTTGAAGAACTACCAGAATTAATTCGTCCTGGTGGTAATGCTTACACAACTCGTCGCTTTGCGGCTTGTTTACGGGATATGGACTATTATCTGCGCTATGCTACCTATGCACTAGTGGCTGGTAATATGAATGTTCTGGATGAGCGTGTATTACAAGGACTCAGGGAAACTTACAATTCTTTGGGTGTACCCATTGGTTCAACTGTTCAAGGTATCCAAATTATGAAGGGTATTGTTAAGGAACAGGTGGCGGCTGCTGGTGTTGCTAACACTGCTTTTGTTGACGAACCTTTTGACTATATCACTCGTGAGTTGAGCGAGGTGGATGTTTAGAATTTTACAAATAGACATCTGAGAACAGAGTGGAGACGTTCCCCGGAACGTCTTTACTAGTAGTCTGTCAACCCGAAAATGACGGGTGAAGGCAAGCAGGGGGAGAAGAGAGGCAGGGGGCAGGGGGCAGGGGGCAGGGGAGGTAGGGGAGGTAGGGGAGGTGGGGGAGGTGGGGGAGGTAGGGGAGGTGGGGGAGGGAAGAACAGAAGTTTTTTCCGATCATTACCCGTCAAAATAAATTTGACGAACTACTAGTTTTTAACATCAATTAAAAATGCGGTATAGATAAATACTCAATTTTGATTGATCTGTTAAGAGACTTCCAATTAAAAAAATCTCCCAAAATTTCTTGTGGTGCAGTCCGAAAAGCCTGCTAATAATACAAGGACGGGCAAGATGCCCATCCCAGAAGATTGGATTATCTTTTTTGTGAAATTCTCTAATTAAATTTGGTGATTAAAGTAGGTAACTATATGGTTCTTCGAGTGATTGTACGGTACTGGATTTGATGGCATCTAAATAACGCAGTAATAACTGGACTTGTTGAAGATTGGGACGATAGGAAAGATTGCCTTGTTTTTCAAATAGTGGTGGAGAATTTATGCCTGTTTTCAGGGCATCAATCGCTTTATAATCGAGGTTTTCCTGGGAGTGACGGGTAAGCCAAAGGTGATCTGAAGTCCCAGGAATTAACCCCGGTGGTAGTTCACCTTCTAAGAAAGCTAATAATCGCTGTTGACAGATGCGGGTATTAATACCACGACTTTCAAATAAGTGTAAGACTTCACCAAAGGATAAAGAACGATTGGGTAGTAGTTTTAGCAGTTCGGAAAACAGGAAATAATCTGTGTATTGTTGTTTGGGTATGTCTAAAACTTGGGGATGCAAAGGTAACATAGTTAAACCCAATGCCACGCGACTACAATTGGGAGTGCCATTTTCACCTAGGTATAAGTCTTGAATAATTTTGGCATTAGGCAGTTTTTGCCGTAACCAACGGTTAATTGTGCCAACGGAAGCTACACCACCACTGAGGACGGCTTGATTAATGGCTTCGGTGGGAATACCACGAGCTACTAATAATTTGTTAAGTTCTCGATTGAGACGACGGACAAAGGGAACGAAGACTTGACTTTCCAGGTCTCGGCGCTGTAATACCCAACATTGGTCGGCAAATTCTAGGGTAAAGGTTTCTTGGTGCTGTAAAATCAATTTCAACGCTAAGGCTGCATCTAATAAAGCTTGTCCCAGAAGGGAACTTTCTAGGCGTTGTTGGAGACGAATTCGTGCTTCTGTGTCTGGTTCACCAACTTTGGGTAATGATAAGGCTTCTAAACCCAAGTTAGAAAATTGCATTTGGTCTAAACCCGGAATCGAGGGTTGCCAATGCCAAGGATTTGTGTTGGTTGGTTCATGATGAGATTGTCCGGGTTGACGGGGTTGGCGGGATTTTGGTGGTAGTAGTAATTGACAAATAATGTCCTGTTCAATGCCTTTGCCAGAGTAGGCAAAATTGTGCAGCATGAAGTCTTTGTATGTCAGTTTTTCCAGATTTGCTGGTATATCTACCAAGGTCATTTCTACTTGAGTTGCGCCAATATTAATGGCTAAAGTGTTACCTAATAAGGGATAATCGCTGGTTTTTAAAGGGCGTAAACCTTGATTTTCGCTAATTTGGATAGATTGACCATTAGCACTGTCTAATTCTGGCAGCAAACTGGCGATCGCTTCCTCAACAAACGAGATTTGTTGGGGATGAGAAACAAGTTCACTGGTGACAATCGCTTCCCGCACATTAAAACGATATTGTTCATTCCAACTGGAAGGACAAGTACAGATAACACCCGCAATATTCTTAATTACTCCTGAAAAAGTCGCTGTATTCATGCCCACAGCATTAGCAGTTAAAGCCGGTGTGGTACTGGTTTGAATAGACCTGAGAGTTGATAATAACTTAGAAAGCGATCGCACCACCCAAATTAACGGACCTGCAGAAAACTCGTTCAATTGCAACATCGGCTCCCATTTTTGCCGTTCTTGCTGATAGGGAACTGCTATTTGCAAATAAGGCTTTAACTGTGCTGAATAAAGATGAGGGGAAAAATCCGATTCTCCACTTTTCCCCTGATGAGAACCTGAATTAGTAGGTAAATAAACTTCTGCGGGTAAGCGGAATGATTGCTGAAAACTAGAACCATCAACTTGACTTTCGGCTGACCAATAAATTGGATAAACTATCAATTGAGAGCGATTTAATAAAGCCGCAGAAATTCCCGTCGTCCCAATATCAATTCCTAAATACCAACTGGTCTCCAAAGTATCATTAGAAATCAGATTATTCTCTTCTTCCTGGTGAAGTGATGTTTGATTATTGGTAGTTGGAGATTGCTCCTCAGTGAGTGGAGATTGCTTAACATCTTCTGGTTCAGCCTCTACATCTGTCTGAGTTGTTAAACTTAAATCTACTTCCTGATCCGAAACTATATTTACACTATCAACTTGACTGGTAGAATCTAACTTAGTTATAGATTCTCCACCATAATTTAATGGTTGATCAAAATTAGCTAAATCTTGATCTAATTGTTGCAACTGCTTGGCATCTAAAACAATTTCTGGTATTTCTGAAACATCATTATCTAATACAGAAAGCAAATTTTCCTCAGCAGAATCAGCAATAAAGTTATTCAATACTAATTGCTGATTTTCTGTGTCTGCATTATCTAATTGATTGATAACTTCTGACGGTAATATTTCATTACTAGTATCCACTAATAAATCAGTTAAAACTGTGATTGTATCAACAGGATCGGGTTCTTTTTGAAGTTGTCCTACTACTTCTTTTTCTTCTAGCAAAAATGGGACTTTAACTTCTGTGGGAGCAGGAGAAATTATTGTTTGTGGCTTGCGGTTATCATCATCGTCTTTTGGTTCTGCTAACATAGCAGTGTCAGCCATACTAGAAAATGTTGAACTGTTAATTTCCAGTGCTGATAAATTATTATTGCCCTCTTCAGCAGCAATGGGTAAACTTTCATTTTCCCTAAATTTCAGATCAGGAGAAAAGGAGAAATTTAACGACGAGGAAATTTCGGTATTAAAGAAACTTGCATAAAGTTCATCTACTTCATCAGTATTTGTTAACTGTAAATCTTTAGCAGATTGTGATTGATTCTGTAACAATTCTGTAGCCATATTAATTGGCAATATTTCCGCATCAGGATTTTCTATAGATATATCTTCTGAGGTTTTTGATTCCTCAACAACCGAAGATTCAGCTAATAATGGTGATGCCGATACTATTTGAGGATTTACAGCAGAAATAGAAGACTCATTAATCAAAACTTGCTGTTGTAAATATTGAGTCAAATTATTGAGGAAATTTGCCATTAATTGTTCACCCTGTATCCCCTGATCGTGCATTTTAGCTAATGCCTGAGATAAGGAATGATAATAGGCGTTAATATTACGTTCTAGGGCTTCAAAAACACTATTGACAGTTCCATCTAAAGACAGTAACCGTTGATCTAAATTCCGAGCTAAACTTGCTAACTGTTCTATCCGTTCTGGTGATTCTAAAATCGGTTGAATACCAGAAGTAATTGCTTCTAAGTTCTGGACATTAGCGTTAATTATTAACCCAGAATTTGATTGTAAATGTGGTACTAAACGACCCATGAGGACTTCTAAAAAATCAGAAATCATCTCCTGTTGATTAGGTAACTGCTGGCTTAATGAAGAGTTTTGTAGTCGCTTTTGCTCTAGTTGTCTAATTTCCTCAATCAAATCTGCTCTTTCTGCCAATAGCCTGGATAATTCTGCTTGTAAAGGCTGAAATAAAACCGTTATTTCTTGTTTGGTTTGCGCGGTTTCATCACTACTTGTCTCTGGTGGGTGTCCAGAAGACTCTAAAATAGATGGAAGATGCTTTTGGTTAAATTGTGTCAACAGAGATGAAAATCCTGGTGTGGGAGATGATTGAGTAGTTTCTGGTAGGACATCATTCTTTGATACTTCATCTTCCTCCAATTGCACTAAAAAGCTCCGCACTCGTTGTAAAATCTCTTTTTCCTGTTGTCCTTGGTTAGAAAGGAACTTAGAAAGACCTTTAGCACTATGAGACAGTAAGTGATCAATATCTGCAATTAGTTGGTGAATTTCATCAGTATGGTAAGTCACGTTAAATTACCTTAGTTAAAAATGTACATTGATTTGTAAGAGACTGACAATTACAAAAAAAGGAAAGAGGCAATAGGCAATAGGCAATAGGCAAGAGTAAAGAAGTTTTCAGCGATTTTACGTTTCTTTATAGAGTTTGGTTTTATTGTGTTCACCTACTTATAGCCATATTTACTGATAAAGACAGTGAAAAAAATTGTAAAAGGAATACCTTTGCCAAATTTCAAAAAGCCTTGATTCGTAGGTCATGTTGTTTACTTTAGCGTGCCGGAGAGATTAGGCACAACCCAACAAATGTGTATTTGTTGCGCTGTCGCTCCAACCAACCTACAAAAAATGGCGAAGGTATTGATACGATTAAGGTTTAGCTAGTTTCTCCGTGTAGTATACAGTTAATGAGATTGCGTGATGTTGGTCATGCACTCTCGTTGAGAATACACGAAAATCAAATAATACTTCTGCATTAGTCAATATTGTCAATCAGTATTTACGACAACAGTGACAACAATCTCAGAAAAAAGGTTATATTAGGGGTATATTTTTACTTTTTTACACAACATAGTTAGTCCAATTTAAGACAATCTCTGTTAGAGGTGATTTTACTATGATGATGTAGGTTTAGAATCAATACTCGTCGGTTAATGAAATGTAGGTTGGGTTGAGCGACGGCAAAACCCAACAAAACGATGCCTCTGTTCAGCACAGGGATACGCCACACTATGGCTAACGCCTCCCGTCAGGAATACGTAAATGTTTCATTATTCCGCGTTCACGCAGTGTCCCGCATGGATACGTTTACGTTCTACAACCCAACCTACCGGATAATGACTTTTTAGGCTAAACCGAGCAGTATTGGGTTGAGAATAACGATTTTAGTGTTGTGATGATAGCAACTTTAATAAACAAGATGCCCTGATGGAAGAACGATATAATACAAATAACCCATCCCGTACATGGATGATTACAGCACCATTTTTTCAAGGCTTGCCAGAACTAGGCGTAGAAAAGGTTCTAACTCATCTTGTTACTCGTACTCATCCAGCCAACCAAGTAATTTTACTAGAAAATGACTGGGGAGGTTCTGTATACTTTATTGTAAATGGATGGGTAAAAATCCGTACATACAATTTAGAGGGGAAAGAAGTAACGCTAAATATTATTGGTAGAGGGGAATTATTTGGGGAAATGGCAGCGTTAGATGAAGTCCCCCGTTCTACTGATGTTATTACTCTGGCCGCGACGACGATTGCGAGTATACCTGCTCAGGATTTTGTGAATTTGCTGCAAACAGAACCTTTAGCCGGCGTAAGATTGGCTCAATTAATGGCGAGAAGGTTGCGACAGGTTAACAAAAGATTACGTCTTCGGGAATCAGATAGTCAGTCACGGGTGGCTGATACGTTGCTATTTTTGGCAGAGGGACAAGGAAAACAAGAGAATGCTGGCACGCAAATTCCTAATTTACCACACCGAGAGTTAAGTAGTTTAAGTGGATTGGCACGGGAAACTGTGACAAGAGTGCTGACAAAGCTAGAAAAAAAGGGTTTGATTGTGAGGGATCAAGATAGAATTCATATTCCAGATTGGTCAGCTTTGGAAAAAACTATAGTTTAATTTAGTTGTTTGGCATGAGTATCGTTGATTCCCTACCAGAAGAACCAGAGCAAGATTCATCTCCTGAATCTCTTTCCCAACCGCGATTACAGTACCAACCTCTGAAGGTTGAAAGTACATTAAGGATGGTGGAAACGGCTTTTTTAGCCAGTACGGCGAGTTTAATTTGGTTTATTAATTTTTATTTTCCTTTGGGTCCAGTATTGCGGGTATTTTTCCCTATTCCTATTGCTTTGGTTTATTTACGTTGGGGTAAACGAGCAGCTTGGATGGCAGCGGTGACTTCTGGGTTGTTGTTGTCTGTGTTGATGGGTCCGGTTCGGAGTTTATTATTTGTCATGCCTTTTGCCTTGATGGGTGTGCTGCTAGGGGCGACTTGGTATCGCCGTGTGCCGTGGATTGTTTCTATTGCTTTAGGGACGCTGTTGGGGACGCTGGGGGTGTTTTTTCGCCTGTGGTTTTTGTCGGTGCTATCGGGGGAAGATTTGTGGGTTTATGTGATTACTCAGGTGACGGAAATTATTGAATGGATTTTTTTAAAATTGGAATTGTTAATGACTCCCAATTTACTATTAATTCAATTGGGAGCGATCGCTCTTATTCTTCTCAATAATTTTATTTACTTGTTTATAGTTCATCTTACGGCTTGGTTACTTTTAGACCGTTTAGGCAATCCCATTCCCCGTCCACCTCATTGGGTGCAAGTGTTGATGGATTATGAGTAGTCATAACTATGATTTTTTTGATTAATTTGATGAAGATGATTAATTAAGTAGGTTGGCGTTGAAAATTGTCGTTATGGCAAGGCAAAAGGCAAGAGGCAAGAGGGAAGAGGGTTTGGGCGATTTTACGTTTCTTTACACAGTTTGGTTTTATTGTGTTCACCTACTTATTCAGGAAAATCAGGAAAATCACAGTTTAGATGATTAATATTTACACCCAAGTTCCCCAGAGTGAAGCATGGCTCAATCGTTATCGCGGTAAATTACCGATATTTGCCTGTGTTTTAGGATTTACAGAAACTGGTTTGATTCCTGGGATTTCTGCCGCTGGTTTGACTCCAGATGATCGCCGATATACGGCTTGTGCTGATGCGGAATTTCTCTATTACGGCGCTGAATATCAACCTAAGTACCCTCTGCCACCTTTGACTTCGGGGGCTTCTCCTGTGCTGATTTCGCGGGCGGTGGTGGCTAATTTAAATATCCCTGTTTACTTATTTAATGCCGGATTACTAAATATTCCACCTGTGCCATTAATTGAGTTGGGTGGTGCGCCGGCGAGATGTTTAAGTGGGGGTGCGGCTATGAATGTAGATACTGTTAAACATTTACTAGCTGAAGGATTACGTTGGGGTTCTCAATTAAGTTCTCAATTAAATTCTGATGGGTATTTAATTATTAGTGAGTGCGTTGTCGGTGGCACAACAACGGCTTTGGCAATTTTAACTGGTTTGGGGATTGATGCTGCTGGCAAAGTTAATAGTAGCCATCCTGTGTGTAATCATGGGCAAAAATGGGATTTGGTGCAGACTGGATTGGCAAAAATTCCTCCGTCAGTTGATCCTTTAGAACTGGTGGCGGCGGTAGGTGATCCTATGCAGGTGGTAGTAGCAGGAATGGCGATCGCTGCCAGTCGAAGTTGTGGGGTATTATTAGGTGGAGGTACGCAAATGTTAGCAGTTTATGCTTTAATTCAAGCGATCACTCACAGATATGACCTACCTTGGCAACCCGCAGAAATTATCATTGGTACAACCCGTTGGGTAGCAGAAGATTCCACAGGCGCAACAATTGACTTAGCCCAAAGTTTCAATAAAAATAGCATCCCTCCCTTATTAGCCACACAATTGAGTTTTGCTAATTCCCGATATCCCCAACTTCAAGCTTATGAACGGGGTTTTGTGAAAGAAGGTGTTGGTGCCGGTGCAGCTTGTATTGCTGCTGCTTTAAGTCGAAATTGGCAACAAAATCAACTATTAGCAGCCATTGAAGCCCAACTTGAGCAACTTAGCACCTATCAATAAACCCTCTGTTTGAGTAACTGTTCTTCTAAGGCAGCAATCCGATGATATGCGGCAGTTAACTGAGTTGTTAGCCGTTGAATTTGAATTTCTGGTGTTATTTGTTTATCTATAGCCTGATAACTCATTTCGGGAATACTATCAAGTAAAATATCCTTATGCTTCCATTCTTTTAACTCATTTGCTGACTGCTTTTTTTCCAAATAATGCTCTATGGCTGGTAATTGCCGTAAAGATGAATCTGACAAAGCTTGAGATAGGCGCATATCGAGCCTTTCAATCACTTCATGGATGGCATTAACCTGCTGGCTTAAGGTGAGAATTTGTTTTTCTAATGATTCCATTTAATACCTGCACCAAAAAAATATTTTCTCTATGTTATTCACTTTACTGACGATCTTAGTTATACTTATGAATTATTTAACTTTTGATGACTTTCGTTAAATTTTGATGATATGTATAGAAGTAAATCAATAATATTGATAAATTAAACTGATAATTAAGTAGCTATGATGAACTACGTACACTAGGAGAGATGAAAAAACTTCTTATTCTCCTCTCGAAGAGCAGGGAGGGATTAGGGGTGGGGTCTTTTTTTAAGTCAGGTTGGCATTAAAAATTGTCGTTATGACAAGGGAACAGAGAACTCTAGAAGAGGTTTTGGTTTTGGGCAACTTTACTTTTCGTTATATATTACTCTTATGAGAAGCCGCTCCGCGTCTACGGTTTTTTCCCGTTCACCTACTTATCAGCCGTAATTATACATATAGAACTATGGACAGACGATCTTTTTTATTAGGTACAAGTATCTTAGCACTTTCTCAGGCGATCGCCGGCTGCGGAACAAACCAGCAACCACTCTTAAATGTCCAATTATTAAAAAATTCTATCCCCGGTCAGGTAGTTAATCAGTTTCGGAAAACCGTCACTCAAGGGGGTAAATTAAAATTTACCCCAATTAATCAGTTGGAGGATTTATTCAAATTATTACAAACTTGGCAACAACCACCAACTAATAATCAGCAACAATGGACTCGTTATTTACCATTCAATCAAAATCAAAAATCACCAACTGCCAATTTAATCACATTGGGAGATTATTGGTTACAAGCAGCAATTGATCAAAAATTAATTCAACCATTAGCAACAGCAAATATCAAAAATCTAGTTAACCTCAATCAAAAATGGCAACAGATAATTAAGCATGACCAAGAGGGTAAAATTTGGGGCGTTCCTTATCGGTGGGGGAATACAGTAATTATTTATAATCAAGAAAAGTTTCAACAATTGGGTTGGACACCAACAGATTGGAGTGATTTATGGCGGAGTGAATTGCAAAATCGCATTTCTTTACTAAATCATCCCAGAGAAGTCATTGGTTTAGTTTTGAAGAAATTAGGAAAATCTTATAATACAGACAATATCAATCAAATCTCTGCCTTAGAAACGGAATTAAAAGCATTAAATCAACAAGTCAAATTCTATGATTCTAAAAACTATCTAGAACCATTAATAATTGGGGACACTTGGTTAGCAGTTGGTTGGTCTGATGATATTATCCCCATCATCAATCGTTATCCAAAATTTGCCGCAGTTGTCCCCAAATCGGGAACAGCAATTTGGGCTGATTTATGGGTAAGTCCCACAGGTGCTAATAATGACAGTTTAGCATACCAATGGCTAGATTTTTGTTTACAACCCAATACATCTAAACAAATTGCCCTACTAACTAAAAGCAATTCTCCCATTGACAAGACTATGGTTAATGGGGATATTCAGAAGCAGTTACAGAATTTATTATTAACTGATTCAGAAACTTTTGCCAAAAGTGAATTTTTACTGCCTTTCCCTCCAGCAGTGATGAAAGATTACGAAGATTTATTTATGAAGATTAAAAAATCCTAATTTGACAAAGCAAAACTGAAACCGATTTGACTTCGATGATTCATCTGAAGCCGACAGGAAGCAGGACTTTGAGAAAAATTGCAGGTGTACGTTGCTAAAGCTTCTTTCTGGTAGTTAAAAATTCGGATATTGTAACCAAATTTACTAGCTAGGCTACCTAAACGATTCACAAAAACATACTTACCAAAATAGTCTAATAAGCCCCAAATTTCCTGATTAACAATTAAATCTGCCCGGTGTGGTTCTGTTTGCGAGGGTGGGTAAACTATCCAATTATCTAAAAGTTGTTTTTCCGAGTTTTCCTTAGCCCACCATAAACTAGGAACTGTTAATTTTTGGGGATCAATAGTTTTAGCTGTGATGATATTATCCTTTGGTTGGGTAAGTAAATCTAGCTGCAAAGGTGCATCAGAGGGGAGAAACATATTTTCTGCTTTTGATGGGAGAATGAGTAAAAGCGAAGCAGTAAAAAATCCCATTGCTAATAATAACAGTGGTTTTTTACGGACAAATAACATATTGTTAGTCATAGCTTTAATACTTGATATTTATTTCCCACAATGTTCATGATTCAATCGAGAAAATCCTGATTGAAATATAAAAATTTTATGGAGGAGAAGTTCAGGAGTCAGAAGTAGGGGGAGTAGGGGGAGTAGGGGGAGGAGGGGGAGTAGGGGGAGTAGGGGAGTAGGGGGAGTAGGGGGAGTAGGGGGAGTAGGGGAAGTAGGGGGAGTAGGGGGAGTAGGGGAAGTAGGGGGAGTAGGGGAAGTAGGGGGAGTAGGGGGAGTAGGGGAAGTAGGGGGAGTAGGGGGAGTAGGGGGAGTTAGGAAGAAGAAGAAAGAGGAAAGAAGACGTTGCGCTCTAGGGTTAGCTTTTCAGTTATGCTCTTAACTTGACAACAGGATATACAGCAAGTTACGTAGTTATGAGGTATAAAATCTAAATTGAAACCTATACAAAAAGCCAGTTTTACTCCTAACTTCTGACTCCTAACTCCTGACCCCTGACTTCTAACTCCCCCTACTTCCCCTACTTCCCCTACTCCCCCTACTCCTGACTCCTGACTCCTGACTCCTGACTCCTGACTTCTGACTCCTGACTCCTGACTCCTGAATTCTGCTGTAAAATATATGAAAATTATTTCTTGTTCTCAACAACAGTGCTACGCTTGACGGTATTCGGGGCAATGGCACGATAAAATTCTATAACGATAAAATGTAATAAAGGTCTAAATGGCAGAAACACTATTTTTCAACGCCCTGCGGGAAGCTATTGACGAAGAAATGGCACGCGATTCTAGCGTATTTATTCTAGGCGAGGACGTGGGACACTACGGCGGTTCTTATAAAGTTACTAAAGACTTACACCAAAAGTATGGTGATCTGCGAGTTTTAGATACCCCTATTGCGGAGAATAGCTTTACAGGGATAGCTGTAGGGGCTGCTATGACTGGGTTAAGACCGATTATTGAAGGGATGAATATGGGCTTTCTGCTCCTCGCCTTCAACCAAATTTCTAACAACGCGGGTATGTTACGCTACACTTCCGGTGGTAACTTTAAAATCCCTATGGTGATTCGTGGTCCTGGGGGCGTGGGTAGACAGCTAGGTGCGGAACACTCCCAACGTCTCGAAGCTTATTTTCAAGCTGTTCCTGGTTTAAAAATTGTGGCTTGTTCTACACCTTATAACGCTAAAGGATTGCTGAAAGCAGCTATCCGCGATGACAATCCTGTGTTATTTTTTGAACACGTTTTACTTTATAATTTAAAAGAAGACTTGCCAGAAACAGAATATGTACTACCGCTAAATAAGGCTGAGGTTGTCCGTCAAGGTAAGGACGTGACGATTTTAACTTATTCGCGGATGCGGTATCATGTGCTGCAAGCTGTAAAAGTGCTGGAAAAACAAGGTTATGATCCAGAAATTATTGACCTAATTTCCCTGAAACCTCTTGATTTTGAGACCATTGGCGCATCAATTCGCAAGACTCACCGGGTAATTATTGTGGAAGAGTGTATGAGAACCGGGGGTATTGGTGCGGAATTAACCGCTTCGATTAATGACCGCTTATTTGATGAATTGGATGCACCTGTATTGCGGCTTTCTTCCCAAGATATTCCCACACCTTACAACGGTAATCTTGAGCGTCTAACCATTGTCCAACCAGAACAAATCGTAGAAGCCGTCCAGAAGATGATAGCTTTGCGAGTTTAGGTATTTGTCAGTTGTCAGTTGTTCGTTGCTGTGAACCAATAACCACTGACTACTGACCACAAGAGGAACACAGTAGCGTTGGGAGCTTCGCGTCTTCAAACCGCAGGGGAAAACGCACACGGGCGAATTGATTGCCTTCAATATTCGTGATACAATTAAATTGTCACTAAAGACATAAAAAGCTACCGGGGGACTCTTTTGAAAGTTACGCTTGTCAGAGATGATTCTGCCAGTAATGGCAAACAGAATCAAGGCAAGAACCGTACATCTAAGGTAATACCTGAAAAGCGGATATTATTCGAGCAGTTGTCTTGACAATTATTCGATTAAGAATCTCCGCGTCTAAAGACGCGGGGAGTGTCAACTCAAACTTCTACTCACAACGCAATCAAAGAACGTTATTATAACCTTTGTTAGTTGTGAGTGATAGTATGCAAAAACAGCGATCGCTATTAGCGTTAATTATAGTTTTGGTCATCGCCGCTATTACGGTGATTCTGACAATTCCTGTCCCCTTGGGGTTAGATCTACGAGGTGGCTCACAGCTTACTATTCAGGTGAAACCAACGGCGGAAATTCCCCAAATCACCGAAAGAGAATTAGAAGCTGTGAAAAAAGTAGTCGAAGGGCGAATTAATGGTCTTGGTGTTTCTGAGCCATTAATTCAAACTATCGGTACAGATAAGATATCCGTACAACTACCGGGTGTCAATGACCCAGAACAAGCAGAACGAGTATTAGGTGGTACGGCGCAATTAGAGTTCCGCATCCAAAAACCGAATACAGAAACTCAACTTTTTGCCCTCCAGGTAACAAGGAACGACCTGAAAACCAAGCGGGATGAGTTGAAAAAGAACCCAGATCAAGCGGCAATTACCAAGAATAAGGAAGAGTTTGATAAAAGTAATCAAGCAGTTGCAGAATTGTTTGAAAGTACCAACCCACCCCTCACCGGCAAATATCTCAAGGATGCCTACGGTGAACCCAATCAAGGCACTAACTGGAATGTGGCTATCCGTTTTGATCAAAAAGGTGGAGAACTTTTTGCTGGACTCACAAAAGACCTGGCTGGTACAGGTCGGAGTATTGGTATTTTTCTAGATAATGAAGTCATTAGTTCACCCACCGTAGGACCAGAACACGCTGCTACTGGAATCACTGGTGGTTCTGCTATTATTACGGGTCGTTTTCAAGCCCAAGAGGCTAATGATTTAGGGGTACAATTGCGCGGTGGTGCATTACCCGTTCCTGTGGAAATTGCGGAAAGAAGAACAGTAGGCGCTACTTTAGGAAAAGATAGTATTCAAAGAAGTATCTACGCTGGTATTGGTGGTCTGACTTTAGTATTAATATTTATGGTGTGGTACTATCGCCTACCGGGAATGATAGCCAATGTTTCACTAATAATTTACTCCATACTGACTTGGGCTGCATTTTGTTTACTAAGTGTTACCCTCACTTTGCCGGGAATTGCAGGTTTTATTCTCAGTATTGGTATGGCTGTTGATGCTAACGTCTTGATTTTTGAACGCACCAGAGAAGAATTACAAGCAGGTAAATCTTTATATCGTTCTGTAGAATCTGGTTTTTACCGCGCCTTTTCCAGTATTTTAGATAGTAACGTTACTACCTGGATTGCTTGTGCTGCATTATTTTGGTTAGGTTCAGGATTAGTCAAAGGCTTTGCACTTACCTTAGCTTTAGGCGTAGGGGTGAGTATGTTTACCGCAATTACTTGTAGTCGCACATTGATGTTTTTAGTTATTTCTATTCCCTCTTTGCGGAACACACAACTTTATGCTCCTAATGTGCCAGTAGCAAATAAGACAGGAGTGGCACAATGAGACTAGATATTAACAAGGCACGGGGTACTTGGTGGACTATTTCCGCTGTGATTATCCTGGTGGGGATAATCTCCATGGTGATATCCACACTCAATCCCAGCATCAAAGCACCTCTGCGTCCCAGCTTAGACTTTATCGGCGGAACCAGGTTGCAATTTGTGCGGGACTGTGACAAACCTGGTAACTGTGACCAACCCATAGATATTAACCTAGTTCGAGAAGTCGCCAAATCCCAAGGACTTGGAGACAGCAGCATTCAGTTAATCTCGGAAAATGGACAGGAAAATGGCATTACCATTCGCACCAAAAACCTGGAAACAGAACAGCGGAGTAATTTGCAAAATGCCTTAACTGAAAAAATTGGCACTTTCGACCCCCAAAAAAATCAAATTGACTCCGTTGGTGCAACTTTAGGAAAGGAATTATTTACTTCGGGAATCTTAGCTTTAATAGTTTCTTTTGTCGGGATAACTGTTTATATGGCTTTCCGGTTTCAGTTGGACTATGCCTTATTAGCTATTGTGGCTTTGTTTCACGACATTCTGGTAACAACTGGAGTTTTCTCAATTTTAGGGTTAGTTTTCGGCGTTGAAGTAGATAGTCTTTTCATTGTTGCTTTGCTAACTATCACAGGTTTCTCTGTCAATGATACTGTGGTAATTTATGACCGCATTCGGGAAACTATTAAACTTCATCCTGAACAACCAATTGCTGAAATTGTTGATGATGCAGTTAACCAAACTTTGTCTAGATCAATCAACACCACCTTAACAACCTTACTGACATTAACTGCTATTTTCCTATTTGGTGGGGAAACGCTGCATTATTTCTCTCTGGCGTTAATTGTGGGCTTTGTAATGGGAGCTTATTCTAGTATTTTCATTGCTAGTACACTCCTGATTTGGTGGCGAGAACGCAGTGGAAATTACTCAGTTGCAACTCCTATAAGTTCTCAAGAAAGTTAAATTTCACTCACTCCTAGCCTCTGGCTTCACTCGTTCCTAGCCTCTGGCTGGGAATGTCTCCGTTGAGGCTCTGCCTCCTTACTACACTAAACCCCTACAAGTCTAGGTTTTTCGTGATTTTACAAAAGTCCATGTCCCAACCGTGTTGAGTATAACTAGCGGCAGAGCCGCAATGATGAGCATTCCCAGTCCGAGACTGGGAACGAGATTTTGAACTAGATTTTGTAGGCGCACAGTATATCTTTCCTATGGATAAACCTGAAGAACCACAAATTGAACCAGAGACAGTGGAATTAGACCCGGCTTTTGCTCAACAATTACAAAAACTACATAGGTTAAGAGTATATGGCAGATGGTTATTTGCCGGTTGTTTATGGCTGACTATTGCGCCTTTTTGCTTATGGAATTTACGAACTGAAATTTCTTTGTTACGAGAATATTTTACCTGGGTAGGACTACGATATACACTGATTTTTCATCCCCTATCTACACTGGGTTTAAGTTTATGTATTGGTATGACGACTTCTGTTTTAGTTTGGCAAAGTCGTAATATTATATGGGGATTACCATTACAAGAACAGGAAAATTTAAAAAAGCAACTTTATCGGATTCGTCAACAAGGATCTTCTCATCCTTTATGGAAATGGGTTTGTTAATAATCAGGGAATAGGCACGAAGCGAAGTCATTTAGGGTGCGTAATTTACAGGAATAACTCAAATGTCATATAGTGAATTTACTCTAGACAAAGTTAGAAAAGCCTTTGCTTTAACGATTATAGATAAAATTAATATTTTTGCATCTATCCCAGAAATTGAATGTCCAGATTTACTAACAGAAGTATTAAAAGAAAATCTACCTTTAGCACTTGCTAGTAATACTGAAAAATCCCGTTCTGAAATGATAATTGCGCCGATTTTAATAGCTGCTAGAAAATATTTAAACAATCAAATCAGTTTATTTTCAGGGATTGATTTTACAGTAGACACTGAACAAGGATTAAACGGTAATTGTGATTTCATTATTAGCCGTTCACCTGAATTATTAATTATTAATGCTCCCGTTGTCACAATTGTAGAAGCTAAAAAAGAAAATATTAATGCAGGTTTAGGACAATGTGTAGCAGAAATGATAGCCGCCAGAATGTTTAATGAACGTGAAGGTAATAATATTCAAACAATTTATGGTACTGTCACCACTGGTACTAACTGGAAATTTTTAAAACTTATTAATCAAGTGGTAGAAATTGACTTGACAGATTATTATATTAATAATGTCGGTAAAATTCTCGGTATTTTATCTAGTATCGTGATGGAATAGTTATTGTATATGCTTCCGGAGTCAATTACTGCTGAACAAGGAACGGTTTTATATAACGTTAGCTGGGATACCTTTGAAGCCTTGTTGAAAGATACAGGTGAGGATAGGGGAACGTTTAGCGGACAAACTAAGAGAATTGAATATTGACCCTGACATTTTATAAAAAAATACACTTTATGTAGTTGGGTTTCCTTACGTCAACCCAACATTTAAAATATTTGATTAATTTTGCATAGTTAGCTATCAATTGTCAATTGATAATTCATATTTGGCTAGTTTGGGAAAGGTGAATCGTAGGATGTCAAAAAGTTTGTCAGCAGCTTTGGAGTTATTTTGCGCCACGTATTTCCAGATATTCTCAATATCTTTTGCTGCTTGGCTAGAAATCCGAAATTGACTCATACAGAACCACTATCAGCCAAGTTTTTCTGGACTCGCCCTTTAATAGCGGCAAAAAAATTGCTCAGTAACTCTTCATCATATTCAGTATACTCACCATTTTCTAGTTGCTGAATACCAATGTTAATTTCATGGCGTAAAGCTGCTAATTTGAGTTTTTGCAGTTCTTCCTCAAGGTTTTGCAGTCGATCTAACATCTGTTGAAATTCTTGTGCTTCCTGCACTACAACCTCAGCTTTGCCATTGACAGTCAGCACCAGTGGGGATTTTGTAGACTTAATTTTTTCTACGTAGTCTTTGGCGTTACGTTTGAAATCGGTAAGAGTTTGGATATTTTGGAGATTAATTCTAGTTTGCATCGCATCTAATAAAATGCTTAATAATACATATTATAAGATGTTTTGTGGCTATTTCTGCTATAGCTACCCAAGAGATTTAGAATATAAAAAAACTTATTTGAGTAAAGTGACTCAAAAAAACGTAAATCATCATGGGGAAGTCCCACAAAGCAGCAATACTAATTATTATTCTCTGCTAGGACTCCATCCCGGAGCATCAGTAATTGATATCCGTCGTGCTTATCGGGAACTGAGTAAACTCTATCATCCAGATACGACGGAATTACCTGCTAACATTGCTACAGATCAATTTCAGCAAATTAATACAGCTTACGCTACCCTGAGTAATCCAGAACGGCGCTTAAACTATGATTTAAAAATTGGCTATTCCCGTTTTGGTGTCATTCAAGTCCCACCAGATTTAAATCACTCCGTGCATAAACCCTACGATTTTTCCAAATCAATGTATTTGGATGCAAGCGATCGCCCCTTGTCTGCTGGAGAAATATTTGTATTATTTATTTTGGGGTTAACCATTGTTGGTTGTATGCTATTAGCTCTGGCGATCGCCATTCTCCGTGGAGAAGCAATCAGTTAAACTCAATTTCCCACCTCTAAAATCACCAATAATTCTGAATTGAACTGCTTATGCTTTCCGCTGATACACCCCTATATAGTCACTCTTTACCACAAATCGAACAATGGCTAAAAAACCAAGGTTGTCAACAAGACGATACCCAACTACATTGTTGGCGTGTCCAACGATCTAGTTGGGAAGCGGAACTTTGGTTAGATACTGAACAAATTACAGTTCGCTATTTTCAATCAGGAGAAAACCGTCAAGATATACAACGTTCCTTTAAATATTCCCTGAGTCGGGAAGACATTGAAGAAGCGGTTTTTTCAGGACCATAATCTAATTTGGGATTTGGGATTTGGCACAAATCTAAAATCCCAAATTGTCACACCTTCCCAAAACGACGTTCTCGTTGTTGATAAGCAGATAAAGCTCGATGAAATTCATGACGGTTAAAATCCGGCCAAAGAATATCAGAAATATAAATTTCACTATAAGCCATTTGCCAAAGTAAGAAATTAGATAATCGCATTTCCCCACTGGTGCGAATTAATAAATCTGGATCTGCTATTCCAGCCGTATATAAATGAGCTTCAAATACTTCTTCAGATATATCATCAGGCTGTAGTAAATCTTCCTTGACCTTTTGAGCGATTGCCCGACAAGCCTGTAAAATCTCCTGCCTACCCCCATAATTAGTCGCAATTGTAAACCTGATACTCCGATTATCCTTAGTTTGATCCATAGAATGGGAAATCTCAGCCTGAAGAGCCTGTGGTAAAGCCGATAAATTACCCACAAACTGAATTTGCACATTTTCCTCCACCATTTCCCGCAGTTCTTGGCGTAAAACGCGCTGAAATAGATTCATCAAAAATTCCACCTCCTCCTCTGGTCTTTGCCAATTCTCCGTTGAAAAAGCATAGGCAGTTAGGGCTTTAATTCCCCAGTCCTTGCAACAGTGGAGCAAATCCTTGAGAGCATTGACACCAGCTTTATGACCCATCATGCGGGGTAAACCACGACTTTTTGCCCATCGGCCATTACCATCCATAATTACCGCGACGTGCTGAGGTAGTAATTCTTGTTTTAAATCAAGAGGTAAATATTGCAATTCAGTTTGTTGTGTTTTCATTTTTTATCTTGAGAAGCGGTCGTATCCCTACGGGTAGCGTGTCGAAGGCAAGGTAAGCCAAGTAGCCGGGACATTAATTTTAGTGCTTGATCACCAAGTTGACGAACTAAACCTAAAAGACCAGGTGCATGAGCCTCCCGATCTACAGTCGGAGAAAATCGAGTTTCTAAAGACTCTTTGAGCTTTTTAATAGTTAGTGGTCTATATAGAGTTCCCTTTTCCGCTAAGGAAATAGAACCCGTTTCTTCTGATACAACAACACAAATACAATTTTCGACCCTTTCAGTAATTCCCATTGCCGCCCGATGGCGTGTTCCCAACTGCCGCGACGCTGTGCGTCCTGAAAGTGGTAGAATTATACCAGATGATACAATGCGCGAACCGCGAATTAACGTTGCTCCATCATGTAACAAAGTTCTCGGTTGAAAAATAGTTTGGATCAGTTCTTTGGAAACTTCAGCATTTAGCTTCACTCCTGGGACTGAAAAATCCTGTTCCTCAATAGGTCCTGTGGTTTCTAAAATTAGTAAAGCGCCAATACGATTTTTTGATAACTCTTTAATTGCATCAACAATTTCATCAATTACACTATCTGACTTAGGAATTGCTCTGGCATTATTTTGAAATAATTGCCAAAATTCGCCACGTCCCAATTGTTCCAAAAAACGGCGAAATTCTGATTGCAGTGCCACAGCCATAGCCACAGCACAGCCAATCACCAATTTTTCGAGAACAAAATTTAGCAAAGGTAATCCTAACTTGCCACTGAGCGCCGAGCAAAGCATTAAGACTATAAACCCTCGCACCATCCATAATGTGCGCCGTTCACTAATAATCACCAGGATCATGTATGTCAGTGCCAGCACCAACACCATATCCAGAGTCCCAAGGAGCAAGGACTGCGACCAATCTCCCAGGTTTATCAGCCATTGCTTCCACCAATCTCTCATGACATCTGGATTCTTATAGTCATTTGTCAGTTGTCAGTCGTCAGTTGTCATTTGTGATTTGTGATTTTTTAACCACTGACCACTGACCACTGACTACGGACTATTTAAGTCTTTCTGGTAGGCGATCTTGTCGAATCAAGTCTTGATAAGTTTCGCGTTGCAAAATTAAATTTGCTTCGCCATTTGCCACTACAACTGCTGCCGGTCGAGGGAGGCGATTGTAGTTAGATGCCATACTGTAATTGTATGCACCAGTTCCCATAACTACGAGAATATCATTTGCTTCAGTTTTTGGCAGTTGGGCATTTTTAATCAGAATATCTCCTGATTCGCAATGTTTACCCGCCAATGTCACAATTTCGGTGCAAGGATCAGATATTTTATTCGCAACCACCACCCGATAAACTGATTGATAGGTAATAGGACGCGGATTATCTGACATTCCGCCATCAATCGCCACGTAGGTGCGAATTTCAGGAACCACCTTGGTAGCACCAACCGTGTAAGCAGTAACACAAGATGTGGCAATAAGCGATCGCCCTGGCTCACAGAGTAACTTTGGTAAAGGCAAGTTTTCCGATGTACAAGCAGCTTGTACAACCTCACAAATTGCCTTAGACCATTCGGCAATGCTTGGTGGATCATCAGATTCTGTATATTTAATCCCTAGACCACCACCAACATTTAATTCTGTCACCTGCAAATCATGTTTAGCCGCATCTCTTAACCACTGCACCATCACAGCCGCTAAATCTCTATGTGGTTGACGTTCAAAAATTTGTGAACCAATATGAGCGTGTAACCCCACACAGTTTAAACTAGGCTGTTGACTCACAAAAGCAAACACCTCTTGTAAATCATGGGGATCAAAACCAAATTTACTATCTAAGTGTCCAGTGCGAATATATTCGTGAGTATGGCATTCTATCCCAGGAGTTAAGCGTAGCATGATCCGAATGGGCGAAAGAGAATAATTTTCCGTTTTCTCCCCTGCTATTTTCACCAGCATATCTAATTCATGCCAGTTATCCGCTACAATAGTACATCCAGACTGAATCGCTAAAACCAACTCATCATGAGATTTATTATTTCCATGTAAGTAAATTTTATCAGGACTCATACCCGCATTCAACGCAGTATAAAGTTCGCCACCAGAGACTACATCAATTCCTAAACCTTCTGAGGCAACAATGGCACAAACCGCTAAACAATTCCATGCCTTAGAAGCATAAAGTACCTGAGATTCTCCCTTGTAATATTCCTTAAAGGTATCTCGATATTGCCTACAAGCTGTCCGCAGGGTTTCCTCATCTAAAATATATAAAGGTGAAGCAAACTGTTCAACTAGGGTTGTGACATCACAGCCACCGATTTCTAGATGATCATGATCATTAACTCTCGCCGTCAAAGGTAAGAGTTGTTGATTAGGAGAAATATCAGCACTGTCACCGCTTGTTGACTGTAAATATTGACGGCCAGAAAGTTGAACTTCGACAGGGTAAGTCGATACCATAACTAATAAGAGTTGTCTTTGTGAAAAATCAGGCCATGAGTATATGTCCTGATTTCCAGTTTACCCTCTCATTGGTAATGGATAATTAGTAATTGGTAATTAACCTTCCTCAATCCTCAAAAATTGTGATTTCATCCGACTTAAAAATTCAACCTTTAACCACAGATAATTTAACTGAACTATTAGAACTAGATAAAGCCTGTTTTGATGGTTTATGGACTATGGAAGGCTACCTGCGGGAGTTAGAAAGTCCTAATAGTCATTTTTTGGGGTTATTTTCACCTTTTAATCACTCCGAATTGTTAGGAATGGGGTGCTTTTGGTCAATTTTAGAGGAAGCACACATTACGATTTTGGCAGTTCATCCCCAATATCATGGTCAAGGACTGGGAAAAGCTCTATTATATTCCCTTCTGCAAACTGCGGCTGATATTGGTTTGGAGAGAGCTACCCTCGAAGTCCGTGATTCTAACCACGTTGCTATTTCTTTGTATCAAAAATTTGGTTTCAAAACTGCGGGAAAACGACGGGGTTATTACAAAGATAACAATGAGGATGCTTTGATTCTCTGGCTGTCTGAACTACAACAACCACATTTTCTCAAAAATCTAGATAAATGGGCAACTTTCATGAATTCACCCTTCTAGTAGTCTGTCAATCCAAAAATGACGGGTAAAGGCAAGTAGGGGGAGAAGAGGGGTAGGGGGAGTAGGGGAGGGAAAACAGAAGTTTTTCCTATTATTACCCGTCAAAATAACTTTGACGAACTACTAGATTCCAACCGACAACTAACAACTAACAACTAACCACTTCCTAATCTTCCAGTGATTGGGATTGCACTTCAACGGCTTTCACATCAATTGTTCCTTCTGGTGTGAAGCGTTGAAATTGAGAGTTTTTAACTAATAGTTGTTCACCACAGTTAGCACATTGTACTTGACTGTTATTTACCCCTGTTAATTCATATCCACATACAGGACACTGGTTAGTAACTAAATTCTTTTGTAACCACCAGCGAAACCCAAAGAATGCGATTACAGGTAAAAGAAACAATAAACCCAAAATAATTACCAAGGAATTAACTAACCAGCCCAATCCCAATGATGCTAATAACCAGGCGATCGCTAACAGGGTTAGCCAGGGGCGGATTTTCTCAAAATTAAATTGCAAGTTTTTAAAGGTCATGTCTATTTCTTTTGGCTAATAAAATATTAATTCTTCTTTAAATATTATTTCTTTGTGGGGAACAAGGTTTTTTAGTCTTGTCTGAATCATAACAAACATCACAAAATAATTACAAGTTGTAATCATTTTGACTTTTGATTTTTAAATGCCGATTAGCTTACCAATTTTTAATTTTGCCGTTCTTCCAAACAATATTTAACAATCAACAGGCAATTTCTACTATCTGAATCACGTTCATATACAACTTTATCCGCCAAGCGGCGGAGTAAAAACCATCCATATCCACCCACTTGTAGAGTCCCCGGTTCTGGCTCAGTGATTACATCGGGATTAAATGGTTTTCCGTAATCCCAAATTCTCACCTCTAGCCTATCAGTCCATAAACTGACTTGAATTTCTATAGTTGTTTCCGGTGGTAAAGCATGATGAGCATGACGAACTGCGTTAGTAAAACCTTCTGCTAAAGCTAGGTTAAGACGATAAATTTGGCTATCTGACCAGCCATATTTAGGTAAATATTGCTGACAAAATTCTTCAAACCATTGTTGTACTGGATTTAAGAGCTTAAGATCGCTCCTTACCGTCCGATGGTCTTGCTGCACTATGCTAAGCATTGACCGTGACTTGAATAGAAAGTAATTGAACAGTAGTTCTGTTTTTTGTGAAATAATCTTCCCGCAATTCTAGTTCAGTTAGCGTCTGTTGATCTTCAAAAGTATATCTGTTTCAAAATACCAGTAACAATTAGACCATCAAATAATTACGGCTATTTGTTTGTCAGATATTATCCTGTATATACTCATGAAAATCACAGACGCTACTAGATTTAGTGTTAACTGTAACTACCTTAGAATAATCCTAAAGTTAAGGATTTGTCTAATGGCATTGCAGCACCAATACCTAACCAGATGGTAACAAGAGTACCAAAAAGAAATACTGTTGTTGCTACGGGACGACGGAAGGGGTTTTGGAACTTATTCACGTTTTCCAAAAAGGGAACGAGAGTTAATCCCAAGGGTACAGCAGCCATTGCTAACACACCTAATAGTTTACTAGGTAGTGAGCGGAGAATTTGGAATACAGGATATAAGTACCACTCTGGCAAAATTTCCAAAGGAGTAGCGAAAGGATTGGCTGGTTCACCTATTAAAGCGGGATCTAGAACTGCTAGAGCCACAATACAGGCGAAAGAACCCATAATTACGACTGGGAATATATAGAGTAAATCGTTAGGCCAAGCGGGTTCACCATAGTAGTTGTGACCCATGCCTTGGGCAAGTTTAGCTCTTAATTTGGGATCGCTTAGATCCGGTTTTTTTTGGGTTGACATTTTTAAATGCGCTCTCCGGCTGAAGTGAAGTTAAAGTATTGGTGGAAGCTGTCAACAATACAACTAGCTCAAGTTTCCGATAGTAGTTTATGTCTACAACTTACAAGTTATTTTCTCTTTAGTTTAAAACAAACTACGATGATCTGGAAACACAAGTTTTGCCTATTTGCTAATAACTTTGATTACAAAGGTCCAGAAATACCTTGTTTGCGAATCATCAGGAAGTGAAACAACATGAAGACGGCAATTAACCAAGGGAGAACGAAGGTGTGGGCGCTGTAGTAGCGGGTAAGTGTGGCTTGACCAACACTAGAACCACCACGGAGTAAATCGGAGATGAGAACACCGACTACGGGAATGGCTTCTGGTACACCACTAACAATTTTTACAGCCCAGTAACCAATTTGATCCCAAGGGAGGGAGTAGCCTGTTACACCGAAAGAAACAGTGATAACAGCAAGGATAACACCACTGATCCAGGTCAATTCGCGGGGCTTTTTGAAGCCACCTGTTAGGTAAACTCTGAATGTGTGGAGAATCATCATCAATACCATCATGCTGGCTGACCAGCGGTGAATGGAGCGAATTAACCAACCGAAGTTGACTTCATTCATGATGTACTCTACGGAGGAGAAAGCTTCGGCAACGGTGGGTTTGTAGTAGAATGTCATCGCAAATCCAGTGGCGAACTGGATCAGGAAGCATACTAGGGTAATTCCACCTAAACAGTAGAAGATGTTAACGTGGGGAGGAACGTATTTGGTGGTGATATCATCAGCAATTTCTTGGAGATCCAAGCGTTCCTCAAACCAGTCATAGACGTTAGCCATACAATCTTAAAGTCCTAAAAATAGATTGCGGTTGATAAGTTTTGTTATGCGAAGCTTAGTCAGCCATGACTATTCAACTAACCTCAGTTAGAGGGTTCACTTCTCGCTTCATCCAAGAGAATGGGGTTCTACTTGTCCACGAGCGTAGATTTGGGTGTAACTCACCCTATTTTTGATAAATCTTCCTGTCTTCTTGTCTTTACGAGCCAACGCTAACTATGTTGACTCCAAAGATGATTTTATCGTTGATCAGGAAGAATGGGCAGCTCATAAATTTGGACTAGCAACTTTATGAGAAGAATGCACTTCTTCTATAAAAAAAGTAACATAGTCGAGAGATAGATTTCATCAGCAACTGAGCATTACAGAAATTTTTAGGGAATTTAAGTCTGAGATGGCACTGAAATTAGGGTTCATTCACAAACGGGTTTGGCGGCTAGGATGCTTACTGCTATTGCTTTTTGGTTTGGTGTTTGCAGGATATGTTCCGCCGGCTTCGGCTTTGACTCCAGAACAGAAGTTAGTTTATGAAGTATGGCGAATTGTTAATCGCTCTTATTTGGATGGGACTTTTAACCATCAAAGCTGGCTTGATGTGCGACAAAATGCGTTAAAAGGACATTTTGCTAATCATGAAGCAGCCTATACTACTATTCAGGCGATGCTAAAGAGTTTGGATGATCCTTTTACCCGGTTTCTTGATCCTGAGAAATATCGCAGTTTGCAAGTTAGCACTTCTGGAGAGTTAACTGGTGTAGGATTACAAATTACTCTCAATCCCCAAACTGGTGTTTTGGAGGTGATTACACCCATTAATAATTCTCCAGCGGATAGGGCGGGTTTAAAACCACGCGATCGCATTTTGAAGATTGAGGGTTTATCTACAGAGAATTTGACCCTTGATGAGGCGGCGGCGCAGATGCGTGGATTAAGAGGCAGCGTGGTTACGCTTTTAATTGGCAGGGAAGGAGAACAGGATCAGGAGGTTATCTTGGTGCGCGATCGCATTTCGCTGAATCCTGTTGTTTCTGATTTACGATTATCCCCCCAAGGAACCAAGATTGGCTATCTATCACTGAGTCAATTTAGTGCCAATGCTGTTACTGAGTTGGCACAAGCTATTTCTATTTTAGAAAAAAAAGGCGCGTCTGCCTATATTCTTGATTTAAGAAATAATCCCGGTGGACTCTTACAAGCGGGAATTGAAACTGCTCGTTTATGGTTAGACTCTGGCACAATCGTTTACACTGCCAACCGTCAAGGCATTCAGGGAACCTATGAAGCCTTTGGACCGGCTTTAACCACAGATCCTTTAGTAATTCTCGTTAATAAAGGAACTGCCAGTGCCAGTGAAATTCTCGCGGGTGCATTACAAGATAATCATCGCGCCCAATTAATTGGGGAAACAACTTTTGGTAAGGGTTTAATTCAATCTTTGTTTGAATTGTCCGACGGTTCTGGTTTGGCGGTGACAATTGCTAAATATGAAACTCCTAACCATCGAGATATTAATAAGTTGGGAATTAAGCCTGATCAAATTATTCCCCAACCATCACTTAACCGGGAGCAAATCGGCACAAAGGCAGATACTCAATATCAGGCGGCTGTAGAACTATTGAGTCAGAATTTGGTAATGGGTAATGGGTAATGGGTAATTGGTAATTGGTAAGAATTTCTTTCCCTATTCCCTCTTAACTGCCCCTGCCCCTGCCCCCTGCCCCTGCCCCCTGCCCCTGCCCCCTGCCCCCTGCCCCTGCCCCTGCCCCTGCCCCCTGCCCCCTGCCCCCTGCCCCCTCTTAACTGCCCCCTGCCCCCTGCCCCCTGCCCCCTGCCCCCTGTCCCCGTGGCGTAGCACCTGTCACCTATTCCCCTAAATTCAAGTTGGTGATTTTTTGGTAAGCTTGGTCTATACAGGGTTTACCTCTGAGGTAGCCTGTATTAGCACCGGGGCATAAATAAGTTAAAGTTTGTGGTGTGAAGCGATCGCTTAATAACTTAACGCTTTTAAGTTGTCGTAGCCAATGAAAAGTTTTAGAAGTGCGTAGTGGCATAGGTTCACCATGCTGGTTAGGAAGTAAATGCCGTCCCGAAAATAACACGCCATCAAATTCACGATAATATAAACAAGAAGAGCCCGGAGAATGGCCCGGTGTCCAAATTATTTGCGTTGTGGCATTGAGAGTGAACTCATGAGTAAAAGTGGTGACAGTTGAACCGGGCAATAAATAGGCTTCTTGTTCTTGGATGAGAATTTCGCAATTTAAGATTTGCTGATATTCTGCGGCTTTACCAATAGCACCACGATGACTGATAAAAAACCACCGAATTCCCCCATGTGAGGACAAAAAATCCTGGTTTATTTGTTCTAAAGCTGGGCAATCTATGAGAATATTTCCTTCATTGCTGATAATGAAGTAAGATGTCCCTCCTAAAGTGTCCCGATTAGGTGGAAAGGCAAAAATACTGTTATTCGTAAAAATCAGAGGATTTTCTGGCGTTGACGGGCTTTTTGTCAAGATAGAACGTGGTGGTTTAGTCTTGTAACTCGACTGCTGGGGAAAAGAAGACATAAATGAAAAAACTCAAACTGAGGAGTGGTGAACAATCAGGTTACAGTGTATTCACCATGACTGTGAACTGTGATTGAAAAATTAAGGCGTGCAGTCTTGCTTATAATTAAAATCTGTAACAAAAATTATAGGTAAGGCATTTTATCAAACATAGTGAAAATAATATGGCATTTTGGTTTCTCCTCCTTCTGGGGTCATTGACTTATTTAATGATGCAACAAAGCGTTGCACGGGCTACAAGAACCCCTGTATGGTTATTGTGGCTGGTTTTAATGACACCTGCATTTGTATTGACTGGTTGGACGCTGATATATGGTGCTAAACAAGCTCCCCCATCAGCATTGATTCTTTGGGTATCGGGAGGTTGTTTATTATTATATTGGGTATTGTTTAATCGGGGTCGGCAATTACCCGTAAATCCAGAAAATCAATCTCCAGAAAATCTATCACCATCAAATAATCATCCTCCCCTAGAAACAGCGCCTGTCCGTCCCATAGACTTAGCAGAAGAAAGCCGACTACGAAACTGCTTTCCTTGGTCTGTCTATTATGTGCAAAATATTGAGTACCGTCCCCAAGCAGTAATTTGTCGGGGACAGTTGCGAACTATGGCTAGTGAGGCTTATGAGCAAATTAAAACTAATATTGAAGGACAATTTGGCGATCGCTTCTTAGTCATATTTCAAGAAGGAATGAATGATAAACCCTTCTTTGTATTAGTTCCCAATCCCCAAGCAGTTAAACAAAATCACCAACAAAACGCAGAAAAAATTTCCGAATCAGTCTTAGCATTACTATTGTTAGTAGCAACTTTATTCAGCACCACTTTTATCGGCTTGAAAATTGCGGGTTTTAATATCACCCAACTAGAATCTGATTTCACATTATTTTTTCAGGGTTTACCTTATGCTTTGGGCTTAATAACTATCTTAGGAACTCACGAACTAGGTCATTATTTAACAGCAAAATTCTACAAAATTCGCACCACATTACCCTATTTTATTCCTATACCTTTCTTCTTAGGCACATTTGGTGCTTTTATTAAAATGCAGAGTCCCATACCTCACCGCAAAGCGTTATTTGATGTGAGTATGGCTGGTCCATTGGCAGGATTTATTATGACTATACCTTTATTAATTTGGGGTTTAGCTCATTCAGAAATAGTAGCTTTACCCGAAAAAGCCGGACTTTTAAACCCCAATGCACTCAATCCTAAATATTCAATTCTATTAGCTTTACTCTCAAAGTTGGCTTTAGGAAGTGAATTAACTGCAAAATCTGCCATTGATTTACATCCAGTTGCAATTGCAGGTTTCTTAGGATTAATTGTCACCGCATTAAATTTGATGCCTGTGGGACAGTTAGATGGTGGTCACATTGTCCATGCTATGTTTGGACAACGAACTGCTGTGATTATTGGTCAAGTTGCCAGATTATTATTACTAATGCTTTCGTTTATCCGAGAAGAATTTTTATTTTGGGCAATTATTTTATTATTTGTTCCCTTAGTTGACGAACCTGCTTTAAACGATGTCACGGAATTAGATAATAAACGTGATTTTATGGGATTAATGTCAATGGCTTTGTTACTGTTGATTGTTTTACCATTACCCCAAGTTTTAGCTAATTTGTTGCATATATAAGAGGCAAGAGGCAAGAGGCAAGAGTGAAGAGGGTTTGGGCGATTTTACATTTCTTTACACAGTTTGGTTTTATTGTGTTCACCTACTTAATGACCAATGACCCATTACCAACCTCAATATTGTAAGTAATTGGACAAAAATATTTACAGTCATTGCGAGGGAAGGGAAGCAATCACAACCCTGGCGATTGCTTCATTTCACTTCATTTCACTTCGTTCCATATGGCTAACGCCACGCAACGCTTACGCAATGACATTGTGTAATTAATTCTGTCTCACTACTTAGTCTAGGATTTTTGCGAATTAGCGGCTTCAGTAGCCTTTTTAGAAGCATCTGTGCTACCCATACGGATTTCAGAAGTGAAGGAAGCCATACTAAAGCCACCAAATCGCTTCAGCACACATATCCGCATCCGTAGATTAGGACTGGCAAACCATAGCCTTTCTTCAGACCACATGGTTTCATACTCAGTAATCAGAGTTAAAGCACCATCGTCACCGATTTTATAGCTACCAGAAACGGGGGCTTTTTCGGCATAACCCATTGCTCGGAGTAATTTACCTTCATCTGGGTTATCTATATTGGGGACTGTGACTAAAACAGTCGAACCCTGATGTTTTTCTTCGTCCCATTCCATTGTGCCATTCCAGATAACTCGCGCCCCACAGGAAGCCGTATTTGGCGCAATTTCATGCTGTTCACACAGTTCAATTACTTCTGGATGATCAGCGGCTAACATCTCAATTACGATGTCCGATTTGCCGTCTTCTGACTGCTTGAACGCTAAATGGTGACTGGTGCGATGGGAAAACCACTTTCCAGCACTTAATTCAAAAAATTCTTCAATGTTCATAAATAAAGTTGTCCTGCATCACAATTTTAACAATGCCTTTTATTATTAAAAACTAGGAAGCGACTTTAAGTTCAACTAAGGTTGTTGGTTATTGGTTTCTTCAAGTCTTTGTAGAGAAATCCTGGCTGATTCAGCAACGTTTTTATGACTATCTTTCTCTAGATATTTTAAGGCAGAGACACTCTTAGGAGTCGGTAAATTGCCTAAAGCCTCAGCTAGTCGTTGTCGCACTAACCAATCCTCTGATTGGGCAAAACGGAGAATATGTGTCACAGAATCTATATCGCGGATTTCTCCCAAAGCTGAAATAGCCGCTTGTTGAATGACTATTTCTTCGCTATTTAACGCTTGGATGAGAATATCATGGGCGCGAGGGTCTTTGATATTACCTAAAGATACGGCAGCACTAAATCGCACCAGCCAGTCCGTATCTTCATAAAATGCCCGTGATAGCACTTCTAATGCTCTATTATCTTCTAGATATCCCAATGCACCGGCAGCATCAGCGCGGATGCCATAATCTGGATCTGTTTCTAAAATTTTCACCAGAATAGAATAGCACTCTGGGGTTTTTTTGATTCCTAGAGCGAATATTGCCATTGAGCGCAGTTGCAGGGATTCATCATCTAGAACCTTTTTAATTAAAGGGACTGCATCATCGGCAGATATATCACGCAAACTAGCAAGAGCTACCATGCGATCGCGCAAATTTGGACTTTCTAACTGAGTCGCAATTACTTCTAAACTTGGAGCAGCCATTTATTTGACAGCAATTTCTTAATTTATCTTTACTTTAACGTAATTAGCGCAGTCTAAACTATGATTCTTGTGATTCTGACGATTTAGATGCTTTTGGCGATAATAAACCCATTAATCATCTAAATCAAAGAGATCACACAAATCATAGTTCAGACTTTGGTATGATATCGTCACTTAAATAACAGTAAAACTTCACACCTATACTGTGTCTTTAGTAAGAGGAGAATAGATCGGAATAGACGTAGGGTTAATGGAACGACTGTTAAAGACAGCGAAATTACCATTAGGAGAATGATCATGGTTTTAGTTAGCGATCGCCCGGGTACGAAAAAAATCACCAGCTTACAACAGCAGCTTATCTATGAAATGAACATCATGTTCGATGCTGAAAATCATTTCTTAGAAGCCCAGCAAATGATGTGGCAATGTTGTCAAAACAGTAAATTGAAAGCTGTAATTGAGCCACATATTCCAGAAACCGAACAGCATATCGAAAACCTGAAACAGGTGTTAAGTATTCTAGGAGAACAACCACAACGAATTACCTGTGATGTTGCGGCTGGTTTAGTTAGTGAAGGTCAAAAATTTGCACTTCTAGCTGCCGATAATGCCAAAATTAGCGACTTAGGACTGGCAGAATGGCACATGAGGATTGAACAACTGGAAATCACTTGTTATCGTAGTTTAATTAAGATAGCGGAACAAATGGGACAAAACCAAGTTGTCCAGTTGTTGGAGCAAAACTTACACCAAGAAGAACAGACAGCACAAAAGCTGGAACAATTGATGATGCAGTTAATTCAAGAAGCAAAGCAAACTGAAGCTAAGGCTACTGCTAAGGCTCGTTAGTCTGATTGGTATGTTCTAGGAAAACCCAGTTTAAATTATCATGTTTAAGCTGAGTGTTTTCGGATATTATAATCCCCGATTTTTCATGCTTCGGGGATTTTAATTTGCGAATTTTCATCACTCAAATCTCAAAAATCTATAAATCAGGAGGCAGAATTACGTTATCAATTGCATGAACAACACCGTTACTACCTTGGATATCTGCCTGAGTTACCTTGGCATCATTTACAGTTACACCTGTAACTGGGTCAACTTTAACATTAATAGCACCCCCTTCTACGGTTTTCACTTCCCCAGATTTTAAGTCAGTGGAGAGGACTTTACCAGAGACTACATGATAAGTTAATATCTTGACCAATACTTCCTTATTTTCTGGCTTCAATAAATCCTTTAATGCGTCCGCTGGTAGTTTTGCAAATGCTGCGTCTGTAGGCGCAAAAATGGTAAAAAGACCTTTTCCTTGTAAGGTTTCTGTAAGTCCCGCTGCTTTTAAAGCTTTAGCGAGAGTTTTAAAAGATTCATTCTTCTCAAGCAAAGTCACTAAATTCACTGATGTCGACTGGGTGGGTTTGCTAACTGGTGTAGTGGGGACTTCTGTTGCTGGCTGGCTGGGTTCGGCGACCGGTGCGGTTTCACTAGGTTTGCTACCACGATTGTAAGGTGGTTCATTGAAAATATTTGGTCTGGGATTGCGGACTTCTTTGGCTGGAGATGGGATAGTAGTTAAAAGAGCGATACTCATTAATCCCATAATTGCTGTGATTTTGGGCAACAATTTGCTGTAATTAGCGTTCATAAATTTTGTTTATCCTGATTGCATACAAGTTATACCAAGATTTATCACATTTTGCCAACCAAAAAGGTTCTTGACTCAGGAACAAGATTTTTCGCAAAAATTGAGGTAAGGTGATCAAAGAATCTAAAAATCGGTGGTCAGGAGTAGGAATATTTATAATATCTAAGAGTTTGTTTGAAAAGTATTAGATGAAACCTATCCCCCCTTCCCTACCTCTCCCTAACTCTCTCCTAAGAGGCTATCACGTACACACAAGTTAAATTACCCCCCTTAATCCCCCCTTATGAAGGGGGGATTAAGGAAAAATTAGTTCCCTCCCCAAAGCATCGGGGAGGGTTAGGGTGGGGTAATTTGAGGAATAATGGTGATTTGATAACTTGTGTGTACACCGTAGCTCCTAAGAGGAGAGGGAAAAGGAACAACATTTAATACTGGAGAGGTTTACCAGAGGGATTTATTTATACATTAAAAACTTTTCAAACATCCTCTAACAAGTTCAACACTTTTATGCTATTTTATGCTATTTTATGCTATGAACTATTGGGAAAATTTCAAGTATCTCGAACAGTGCTAAATCAATTTATGTCCATAAAAATCCGAACCTGATTGTTGCACAAATTCGATTGATTTCCAACTTGATGGGCAACAACTTAACCAAGAAAATGGTAAATTTACAGGAAAAATGCTAAGAATTAAAGATACAATTATAAAATTAACGACTAAACAAGTTGCCGAATATACAATATGCTAGAACTATATCAGTGGGAATTATCTCAATTTTCCGAAAAAGTTCGTCTAATCCTAGATTATAAAGGACTAGAGTATCGCAAAATTGAAGTTGCACCGGGAATTGGCCAGTTAGAATTATTTCGTTTAACTGGACAAAAGCAAGTTCCAGTGTTAAAAGATGGCAATAGATATATTGCTGATTCTACAGAAATCGCTAAATATTTAGATTCAGAATACCCGGATTATCCGCTGATACCGATAGATCCCAAAAAACGCGCTTTGACTTTATTATTGGAAGATTGGGCTGATGAATCTATAGGTGTTAAAGGTAGAAAGGTTCTATTTGCAGCTATTAGTCAAGATCAGAGTTTTCGTAAGTCGTTGTTACCAGTTTCTACTCCAGATATTCTCAGAAGTGTTGTGGAAGGTGTTCCTAGTGATTTTCTGTCAGCGCTGGGTTTTGGTGTCGGTTTTACCCCAGATGTGGTAAATGCGGCTGTTACTAGCTTAAAACAAGATTTGGATATTATTACCCAATTATTAGTGGGTAGTCCTTATTTAACAGGTGATGAACCAACTTTAGCCGATTTAACAGTTGCTAGTTTATCCATGCTTTTGAAGTTTCCTGATGGTGCTTATTTGGATTTACCTGTATCTCTCAGAGGGAAAGGGTTAGCAAGTATAGCCAATAATCCTCATTATGAAGCATTTTTCGCTTGGCGCGATCGCATCTACTCTCAATTTAGAAAACCATTACCAGGAATCACACCACCCGTAGGAAATGCACCTACAAGCATTCAAATTGACTAAATAATTGGTAATTGGTAATTGGTAATTGGTAATTGGTAATTGGTAATTGGTAATTGGTAATTGGTAATTGGTAATTGGTAATTGGTAATTGGTAATTGGTAATTGGTAATAATTTCTTTTCCTGTTCCCTGTTCCCTGTTCCCTGTTCCCTGCTATAACAACGAACAACGAACAACAAACAAAAATGAATTTGGGATTACCATTAGGTTCTGTTATTGAAGGTTCTCTGACTGGGGGTTTGGAGGTCAGATTACACCCAGATATTTCTGTGGAAGATATGCGGGTAGGTAAATTTCTCGTGGTACAGGGGATGCGATCGCGCTTTTTCTGTATGCTAACAGATGTATCCTTGGGTATGGCGAATGACCGCATTACAGCTAGTCCTCCCAATTGGGAAGATAGTTTTTTGCGCGAAGTATTAGCAGGTAGCGGTACTTATGGGATGATCAACTTAGCACCCATGTTGATGTTTACCCCTGAATCTTCAGAATCTGGCTTTTCTAACAATGGTAAATCCCCTAATTCTTTTATCCCATCGTCCACTGGTTTAGCATCCTTTCAACCCCAAACCAGTACGACGATGGAATTATTACCTGTGAAAACTATTCCTAGTCACTTTAGCCAAGTTTACGAAGCCAATGAGGAGGACTTCCGCAAAGTGTTTGGCTGGGAAGATGACCCTCATCGTAACAACTTTTCTATCGGTAAACCCTTAGATATGGATGTGCCGATTTGCATTGATTTAAACCGCTTTGTGGAACGGAGTAATGGGATTTTTGGTAAATCGGGGACTGGGAAATCTTTCCTAACGCGCTTAATTTTAGCTGGGGTTATTCGTAAGAATGCGGCTGTTAACTTGATTTTTGATATGCACTCAGAATATGGTTGGGAAGCAGTCGCAGAAGGAAAGAACGTTAATACTGTAAAAGGTTTAAAACAACTATTTCCCGGACAAGTTGAAGTTTACACACTTGATCCAGATTCAACAAAACGCCGAGGTGTAAGAGACGCACAAGAACTATATCTAAGCTATGAACAGGTCGAAGTTGAAGATATAAAACTATGTAATCGTGATTTAGGACTTTCAGAAGCGGCTTTAGATAATGCTAATATCCTCTTTACAGAGTTGGGTAAATCGTGGATTATTCAATTACTAAATATGAGTAATGAAGATATTGAGATGTTTTGTGACGAAAAACGCGGACACAAAGGCTCAATTATGGCATTACAGCGGAAACTTTTTCGCTTAGATAGTTTAAAATATATGCGAAGTGCTTGTCCGCAAAATTATATTAAAAATATCGTCCAATCTTTAGAAGCTGGAAAAAACGTAGTTATCGAATTTGGTTCCCAGTCCAATATGCTCTCATATATGTTGGTGACAAATATGATTACCAGACGGATACATGAGCATTATGTCAAAAAAGCTGATAAATTTCTCCAAAGTAAAAATCCTTTGGATCGGCCGACACCATTAATGATTACAATAGAGGAAGCACACCGCTTTCTTGACCCAGGAGTGGTACAAAGTACAATTTTTGGAACTATTGCTAGAGAACTACGAAAATATTTTGTCACGCTTTTGGTAGTTGATCAACGTCCATCAGGGATAGATAATGAAGTCATGTCTCAGATTGGGACTCGAATCACCGCTTTGCTGAATGACGAAAAAGATATTGATGCTATTTTTACAGGTGTATCTGGTGCGGGTGGTTTACGCTCAGTCTTAGCTAAGTTGGACTCTAAACAACAAGCACTAATTTTGGGTCATGCTGTTCCTATGCCAGTAGTCGTGCGGACTCGTCCCTATGATTCTACCTTTTATTCCGAAATTGGTGCGATCGCTTGGGAAGAAAAAACAGATGAGGAAGTGTTCACCGCTGCTGAACTAGCAAAAGCAGATTTAGGATTTTAGTAGGAGTCAGGAGTTCAGGGAGAAGAAAGAAGTTAGAATCCCCATTACCCATTACCCATTACCCATTACCAATTACCCAAATAGCTCAAGTTCGGTTATCCGGCTAATCAAAAGCAACTTTCGAGGGATTTTCGCGTCACTATGGATATGCGAACACAGTTTTTGGAAGTTAAAAAACAATAGTTTCCATAATCATCAACTTTTTAGCTTGATTACTGGAGTATTTATTATCTGGGAACTTTACTATTGGCTCTGTTTGTCGTAACATAAAACCAATGTAAACTCATACTGACTCCGTTTTCAAAACGACTACTAGATAACTTAAACAAAAGAATTCTAGCCACCAACCCAATGTATTTCTGCTAAAACTCCAAAATCAAAATTATAGAGAGGGTAAGGAGACATATTTTTAGACTAACAACATCTTCATAAAGGTTGGATCAATATCAATCATGCTTGATGGTAGCTTTTCATATCCAGTGATGTATATTGTAAGCTTACGAATTGCCTTTGTTAAAAAAATATTGATTATGTTTAAGGAGTAGAGGATAAAAGCACCAATGGCTACAGTTAAAAATAATACAGAGAATGTCAATGCGAAATTTACCGCTGATATGGTCAGAACCTATCTGCGAGAAATTGGTCGTGTACCTTTGTTAAGCCGTGAACAAGAGATTGTCTACGGTAAACAAGTACAGCAGATGATGACGCTGCTAGAAGCTAAAGAAGCTTTGAGCAAGGAAATTGATCATGAACCTAGTTTATCAGAATGGGCTGCCCGTGTTAATCAATCAGAAACAGAAATAAATCATCTGATGGTACAAGGTAAGCGAGCCAAGCAAAAAATGATTGAGGCTAATTTACGCTTGGTTGTAGCTATTGCGAAAAAATATCAAAAGCGAAATATGGAATTTCTGGATTTAATCCAGGAAGGTACTTTGGGATTAGAACGGGGTGTGGAGAAATTTGATCCTATGCGGGGTTATAAGTTCTCAACCTATGCTTACTGGTGGATTCGTCAAGCAATTACCAGAGCGATCGCCCAACAAGGTCGAACCATTCGCCTACCAATCCATATTACCGAAAAATTGAACAAAATTAAAAAAGTTCAACGGGAGTTAGCACAAAAGCTAGGAAGATCACCCTCACCGACAGAAATCGCCAAAGAACTGGAGTTAGAACCGGCTCAGATTCGTGAATATCTGAATATGGCGCGTCAACCAGTCTCTTTAGATGTGCGCGTCGGTGAAAACCAAGATACCGAATTACAAGAAATGTTGGAAGATGACGGTCCTTCCCCTGAGTATTACACTACTCAAGAGTTTCTACGTCAAGACTTGAATAATTTACTTGCAGAACTCACACCCCAACAGCGTCAAGTTGTCGCCTTACGCTTTGGTTTAGAAGATGGAAATGAAATGTCCTTGGCGAAAGTTGGTGAACGGTTGAACCTCAGTCGGGAACGAGTCCGCCAGTTAGAGCATCAAGCCCTTGCACATTTACGTCGCCGTCGAGCTAATGTCAAAGAATACGTTGCCAGCTAAAACAGTATACGCGCAGAATTGTATATTGAAGCATCCCTCTTGGTGATGCGCCTCCTGAGTTGAAAACAGGGGGCGATTTTTTTTGGAGGAAATAACAAAAGTTCTGCAAATTTCTGATTTATTTTGCGAAATCTGTAGATGGGAAGTTGTATCTACTGGCAAATCAATACAAGAATTAAACATTGAAACAGGCTGAGAATTTTCAATCTCGATTTTACATCCCTCCAGTGGAGGATTTTATGAAGTGATGGATAAAATTTATTAACTAATGATAATCTGAGATTATTCCCCAAATTTACATAAATAGTGAGTTTTTGCTGAATTTAAAATTAAATATATAGATAAAACTTTTGAGGGAATCGTCAGTAATGAGTATTCAGTTATTATGGCAAAAATCCAGGAAACAACAATAGTTAACTTTATTACAGGAGAAATCCGATGCTTAATCATATTTCCAAATTAATGACTTCTAGCCAATTTAAATTTCCCATTGTTGGACTAATTGTTTCGGCTGGTATTTTGGGTATTAGTTATTCTAGTCAACAACATTACAAACTCCTCTCATCAACGGACTTAACTACTAATTACGTAGTACCCATAAATCAAAGACAGATTAACTTTGATTCTGCTGTGATTAAAGAGGAAGGTATGCAAAAATCACCAGTGAATATTTCTAATCAAATCTCTACTGATAAGTTAACAGAAAATATCACAACATTATCTACAAATATGAGAGAATTGGGGAGAAAAGGACAAATCCAATTTCCCGAACAAGATGGGACTTATCTTTATGGACAATCATCCACACCAAATGAATTAGGACAAGGTTACATTCTCTTTCAAAAACAACAAAGTAAAATTATTGGTGCTTTGTATGTTCCTCACTCTGAATTTAGTTGTTTTCAAGGAACTTTGGCTAAGTCAGGAGAATTAGCAATGACAGTGAAAAGTTCTCCCGGTGAAGTTGGTGTAATGGAGGTTTCTACAGCAAGTACGATCCCTAAAGTTAATGAAAATGAGTTCACAACTTATCCTTATTCATTAACTTTACAAGACTATCATCAGTTGAGTTCTGTAAGTTCTAATGATAGGGAAATTTTGCAGATATGTCAACAAGAAAGCGATGGTTTTAAATAAGTAGGTGAACGTAAATAATTATCCTTGGGATATAGCATTTTTAGTGAAGTACAAGAACCCCAAACCCAAACCCCTCCCCGCAAGCGAGGAGGAGGCTATAAATATACTCGATATGATTAGGAAATGCTATAAAGCAGGGAGAAATAAGTTAATGACCAATGACTAATGACTAATGACTAATGACCAATGACCAATGACCAATGACTAATGACCAATGACTAATGACTAATTTGAATTAATACTCAATTCCTGCTTGAGCTTTCACCCCTTGATCCTTAAAAGGATGCTTAACTAATGTCATTTCAGTGACTAAATCGGCTTTTTCAATTAATGCCGGTGGTGCGCCTCTTCCCGTGAGAATTACGTGCTTGTCTGCTGGTTTTTGAGCTAAACCTGCTAATATTTCTTCAACCTGTAAATAACCCAGTTTCAGAGCAATATTAATTTCATCGAGGAGAACTAATTTAAAGTCTGGGTTGTTGATAAATTCTAGGGATTTTTCCCAAGCAGCAGCAGCTTTATCAAGATCACGATCACGATCTTGAGTTTCCCATGTAAAGCCTTCTCCCATTGCATGAAATTCCAGTTGGTTTTCCCAATGGCTAAAAGCGCGTTTTTCTGCTGGTTCCCATGCGCCTTTGATAAACTGCACTATAGCTACTTTATATCCATGTCCGAGCGATCGCAACACCATTCCCAAAGCCGCTGTAGTTTTACCTTTACCATGACCAGTATTGACGATAATTAAACCTTTTTCCGGTATGGCTTTAGCTATTCTTTGATCTTGGACTTCTTTCCGTCGCTGCATTTTCTGACGGTATTTTTCATCAGTTTGGGATGATGAAATCACCTCATCAATTAACCGGGAAATTTCTTGATCTGGATTTAATTCTTCTGGAGTGTCGCTTTTCATAAACCCTGTTGATAAATAACTGTTAACACTAAGACAATGAAGTATAATTTTTCGGCTTTAATAAATTCATGAGTCATGATAGACCAGAAATTATATAAATTATGTTAGCTGCGATCTTAATAATTCAAAATTGATAGCATTTATTTTTTCAGTAATTTTTAAACATAAGCACTAAGAAATACCAATTCGTTAACCATGTCTTGGGCTGACTTGTCAGCAGCCAGTTTCAATAATCCTCGGAGTTGTTGACCAACTGAGTATTGCTGTTGTGAAGCCAAAATTATGCCAGTATGACTTTTATCCTCAGCCATAAAATCACGATGTAATCTGCAAAAATCACCGATATTGAAACTATAAATTACTCGCTTTTGTTCTGTTGCCCATATTAGTTGTTCTTCATCGGCATAACCCAATCTCTTAACATCGGTAACTGTAACAACATCCAAATCAGCATTTCTTAATGCTTGTATAAGTGCGATTTTTATAGTGTCTTCATCCAAATAGAAGCAAATACGATTCACGAGAGATGTCCTGTTTTATATTCTGCTTCGAGTCGCTGACATTCTTCTTGATATGCGGCAAATTCAGCATCGAGTAACTCCTTATTAGCATAATAATAAGCCAACGCAGTGTAAATACCTGCAATTGTCAAAAAAGGCTTATCTTCAATAATTTCTTCTGGAGTGATACCAGATTTAATCTCATTGACAATATACTGAATAGTAATGCGAGTGTCTGCAATGCGCGGACGACCACCACAAGTACCTGGTGTGCTAACAATCAAAGTGGAAATGTCTGTGAGGGTTGGCATCGGTTTCTGACTTAATCCTCTGAAATAATCTTATTGTAAACCAAAAAGAGCGATAGCGAAGCACTCCATAGAAATCGCATTTTTCGCCGCAGAGTAACGCTAAGTCGCTCTTTTTAAGCTTTTACTCTGCTTATATTTTATATCTCAATCGAACCAACATTAAAACAAAGTTCTAATTGCTCTCTACTGATTTCTAATTCCCAAACTTTATCTGTAATTTCCCTTTGTAATTCTTCAAGAAATGTCAAGAATGATTCTCGGTGGGATTCAATCTCATAGGACTTACGCACTGTACAAATTTACCATGATATGAATGAAGGAAATTGGGTCGTTTTCGGCTTTGGGAATAACTTATTGAGTAGGGTGCGTCAGATAGAGGGAATCTGTTTTTTTGTCAAAATATCGTGTCTGACGCACCCTACAAGGGATAAAATTTACCTCACATCTCACATATTTGGGGAATCTTGTCAATGCGTAAATCCTATATACTTAATTTCCGAGTAATCTTTAGCGTCACCCATAATAACCTCTATGCTCCAAATATCTTAAGTTTCGCCCATTTTATCACCATTTTCCTTTAAGTACGATTTGATTTTTACAGAGGAAGATAGTAAATTTGTCCTGTCAATTCTCCCTCTAAACAGCACTCTATCAGAAGCAGAATATCTTCTATCACCTGCCCAATTCGTGTATCTGTAATAACTTCAATAACTCCTGGCATTGGCTGACCTTGTGTGATTCGTTTATAGGCATAGTTTGTAATTGTAGCGACATCATGAGTAAGTAAAACTCGGTTTTCTTGGGCTGCCCATGCCAGGATAGTCGGGTCATCTTCACCCAAAAGACCAACATCTTGGACTCTGACAATATCAATATTTGGGTTACGTCGCAACAATCCCCTCACAATAGTATTATCAAAATTCTCATCAGCAAGCAGTTTCAACATACTTCCCGTTCTGCTTTCCTCGCCAGCAATCTATCACGCAACCCTTGGGGGTCAAATTTTGCCTCATTCATCCTGCGAATTTCCTGTGCTTGTTGCTGTCTTTGCTGTAGATACGCTTCCACTTCTTGTTGATGATTGAGGTAAAAGGCAATGGTAGCATAGATATCAGCAAGTTTAAGGGATGGATAACGGTAAGCAATTTCTTCTGCTGTTGTTCCTTGTTTAAAAACAGCAATTACCGTATCTAGTGTTACACGAGTTTTGCCTATCCTAATGACACCATCAGTGGTAAATTCCAATGGTGCGGGTTCGGATGCGATTCCTTCAGAGAGACTCACTAACGCTTGTGCCATAATTAATAACAAGTTAGTTATGTTTAATAATAGCAAATATTGGTTTAGATATACCTTTGAATTTACTTAAATAGAAATAGAAAATTGGATGACTCCCAAAGTATTCTTTTAAGCATTGTCACTAATTTATATCGCTTCAGAACATTTTAGCAACTTCCGTACATTTGAATACGATAACATTAGATTCAGCATATTTACTATTCAGGATTTCCCAAAAATGTCACAAAAGCCAGGTAAGAAAATTGCACCTATTCCCATGTCTAACAATGTTAGCGTGGTTGACTTGATTGATACCTATTTTACCGCTTACAACTCAGCCCGGTTGCGGGAAGCCTGTCAACTGCTGACTAAGGAAGTATTTCAAGAGGGTGTCACTGTGGGAGTTAGCCTGTCTGGGGCGATGACACCGGCAGGTTTCGGGGTTTCCGCCCTTGCGCCCCTAATTCGCAATGGTTTTATTGACTGGATGATTAGCACTGGCGCGAATCTTTACCATGATATGCACTATGGTTTGGGGTTTGAACTATTTGCTGGTAGTCCTTTTTTAGATGATGTTAAGTTGCGGGAAGAGGGGACAATTAGAATTTATGACATTGTTTTTGGTTATGATGTACTGCTAGAAACCGATGCTTTTATTCGCAAAGTTCTCCAAGCTGAACCTTTCCAAAAACCCATGGGAACGGCTGAATTTCATCATTTACTGGGTAAGTGCGTCTGGGAAATAGAAAAGCAATTGGGTGTGAAAAATTCCTGTTTATTGGCGACAGCTTATGAGTGTGGCGTACCTATTTATACTTCTTCTCCTGGGGATAGTTCCATAGGGATGAATGTCGCCGCTTTGGCTTTAGAAGGTTCAAAGCTGGTAATAGATCCGTCCATTGATGTCAACGAAACCGCAGCGATTGTTTATGGGGCGCGAGAAAATGAGGGGACAAGTGCGGCGGTAATTATTGGTGGTGGTAGTCCTAAAAACTTTTTATTACAAACACAACCGCAACTTCACGAGGTTTTAGGATTGGAAGAACGGGGACATGATTTTTTTGTGCAGTTTACTGATGCCCGTCCTGATACTGGTGGTTTATCCGGTGCGACTCCGGCAGAGGCGGTGAGTTGGGGTAAGATTGACCCAGATGAGTTACCTAGCGCTATTGTTTGTTATACCGACAGTACGATTGCTCTGCCTTTGGTGACGGCTTATGTTCTGAATCAGTGTCCACCACGCCCCCTAAAGCGGCTCTATGATGGACGGGAAGCTTTGTTAAATACTTTGCAAAAGGATTATCTAGCGGTTAAGGACAAGCCTGTTAGTCAGGGTAGTAATGCCAAAGCAGCTACTTATCCTTGCGGTACACCAGTGAAAGGTTAGGGTTTTATTATAAGTAATTGGACAAAAATATTTACAGTCATTGCGAGGGAAGGGAAGCAATCACAACCCTGGCGATTGCTTCATTTCACTTCGTTCCATATAGCTAACGCCACGCTGCGCTAACTTAATGACATTGTGTAATTAATTCTGTCTCACTACTTAATATTGTGGGCGATAGTGTTTGCGGAGCGTGTGCCTTGCACTCAGCGCTCCACAAAAATCGCTAATCAAGCTTAATCGCCCCTACATTTGTTCATCAAATTTTAAAACATCCTCTTATACTCACCTATGACCTATTAATCTTATTTGAATAGTTGAAAACTATTGAGGTTTATTTTGTTGACTACGAGAACGCATATTTTCCCGCATTTGCTTAATTTGCGCTTTCTGTTCAGGAGTTAATACAGCGTCTATTTGTTGTTTTGATGACTCTCTAATTTTTTTAATTTGAGCTTTTTGTTCAGCAGTTAAGCCTAATGAAGCAAAAATATCACCTCTTTTTCCACGTCCTTCTTTGCGTTGTTCTTGTCCTTGTTGACGTTGTGCTTTATGTTCTGCCATTGCAGCTTGTAATTTAGTCTTTTGTGCCGTCGTCAAAACAGCCTCAATTTGAGTGCGGGTATTGCTACGAATTTCTTTCATTTTAGCTTTTTGTTCAACGGTCAAATTCAACTTTTTAAATGAACCTTTTTTTTGCCATTCCTGACCAGGTTGGGGTGAAGATGAATTTTGTTCTGCTTGAACTGCAAAGGGAGTTGCGATTAAAGTCAAAGCCAGAGTACCAGCAATTAGTGATAATGTCTTTAGTTTCATAATTACCTTTTGGTTATGTTTGGTTATGTCGGGTTTCTATGTTCCTATCATAGAGACTAACACCAGTAACCACATGAGGCAAAAGTCACGTCTACACCCATTACTTTAGTCATGACATTAGCATTTAGATATTCTACTCCGATTCTATTTCAATTTAATCGTGATACAAATATTTATAGCGATTCTTAGCTGAGTGAAATACAAGAACCCCACCCCTAAACCCCTCCAATATCAAAAGTTTATCCTTTTCTTCCTCCGCTGTGGGGGGATTCAGGGGGTGCAGCTTATGATGTAAGTAATTGGACAAAAATATTTACAGTCATTGCGAGGGAAGGGAAGCAATCACAACCCTGGCGATTGATTCATTTCACTTCGTTATATATGGCTAACGCCACACTGTGCTAACACAATAACATTGTGCAATTAATTCTGTCTCGCTACTTATCTGTCTCATTCAAGTGCATACTGCTATATGGGAGGATGTTTTAAAAGTGGTATCCCGTAATTTTCATCACATTTTTACCCCCCTTTCCCCTTATGAAGGGGGGAAACAAGAAAATCCAGTTCCCTCCCCTTCACAAGGGGAGGGTTAGGGAGGGGTAAAAAATTTGATACAGCAATCATGACTTTTCAAACACCCTCTGAGTCAGGTTGAGGATTTCAGCCTTGTATACTCAAAACGGATTGATTGTTTGATTCTAAACGTAGGGGTAAAGCATGAGCTAAACACCTACACATCTGGGTTCTTTATCATTTGGCAAAAGTTTAAATCTCACCCGTGTTTAGTATGACTGTATTAATTATTAATCAATTATGAATCGTCCTATTCAGTTTAATAATCATCCTTTTCGATTTCTGTTGTATTTAGAATGGCTATTGTTGGGATTTTCAGCGTTAATGGCATTAATGCCATCTCCCTCACCGCGCTTTTCGGCAATGTATCCAGAATTGACAATTTGTAGTTTAACAATTTTTGGTTTAATGGGCTTAAGATTGCCTACTTTCAATAAAACCAATAAAATCATTTATACAGCATTGGAAGTTATCTTAATTTTAATTACTGGTTTTTTTGGTGGTAGAAGTGCGAGACTTTTTCCCTTTCTCTATTTAATTTTGGTAACTCGTAGTTGTTTGATTTTTCAACTTCCCGGACGATTAACAGTTACTTTATCTTCATTTATTTTATTTCTATTTACTCTGAGACAACGGATTCCTCCTGGAAGATTTTCACCAATAGCGCAGGAAAGATTTAGATTTTTTAGTTTTAGTTTGGCGGTTCTATTTGGTTTAAGTTTAGTATTTGTGTTACTACTAATGAATACTGTTTTAGCTGAACGGCAAGGTAGAGATAAACTGCAAGCTGCCAACGAAAAACTTCGTCAATATGCCTTGAAAATTGAAAGTCAGGCAACTTTGGAAGAACGCAACCGCATTGCTAGAGAAATTCATGATTCTTTAGGACATTCTCTAACGGCTCTAAATCTGCAATTAGAAACTGCTTTAAAGTTATCAAAACATGATACACCTAGAGCAATGACGTTTTTAGCCACTGCAAAAGAACTCGGTTCAAAAGCCTTAAAAGATATCCGGCAATCGGTTTCTACTATGAGATACCATCCTTTACAGGGACAAATATTAGAGGAGGCAATTAAGGTTCTTGCAGCGGATTTTCAGCGTTATAATGGCATTTTACCCAGTTGTCAAATTTCTATTATCTCTCCACTGCCTATGGAAATCAGCACTCCTATTTATCGAATCATTCAAGAATCATTAACGAATATTTCTAAATATGCCCAAGCCACAGAAGTTCAATTAGAATTAATAACAACTTTAGCAGGGTTGAAGTTAATAATTCAGGATAACGGCAAAGGTTTTGAAGTGGGGCAAAATACTACTGGATTTGGTTTACAAAGTATGCGCGATCGCACTTTAGCATTAGGAGGCGAATTTCAGATTAACAGCAGCCATAATCATGGTTGTCAAATAATAGTTGATATCCCTTATTCATATCCAGACATAGCAATGGAATAGCCTATTACCTATTACCCATTACCCATTACCCATAAAAATGATTACAGTCTTACTTGTAGATGATCAAAGCTTAATTCGTCAAGGTCTAAGAGCCTTATTAGAATTAGAAATAGATATAGAAATTGTGGGAGAAGCAGAAAATGGTCAAACCGCAATTAATCTAGTTGAAAAATTACAACCTAACGTAATTTTAATGGATATCAGAATGCCTATCATGGATGGAGTTGCTGCTACCAAAGAAATTAATCAGCATTTTCCTCACAGCAAAATTCTCATATTAACAACTTTTGATGATGATGAATATGTAAAAGCCGGATTACAAAATGGTGCAATGGGTTATTTACTCAAAGATACACCCTCAGAAGAGTTAGCAGTTGCCATTCGTGCAGTTGACAAAGGATATTCCCAATTAGGACCAGGAATAGTCAAAAAACTAGTTACTCAATTTCCGGCTACTTTGCCCCAAGCTGTATTAGCTGTACCACCGCACCTCACGGAACTTACCCCCAGAGAAAAAGAAGTTTTGCGGTTAATTGCCATTGGCGATAATAATCGAGAAATTGCCAAAAAACTGTATATTTCCGAAGGTACAGTCAAAAATCATGTCACCAATATGTTGAATCGGCTGAATTTACGCGATCGCACACAAGCTGCTATCCTAGCCAATAGTTTTTTGACATACTTAGAACAAGATATTTGAAATAAATAGCACGTAGTTTCTTTGATGTAGTCATTATCAGATTACAACCTTTCCTCAGCACCACATTTATATAGACATACTTGATAATATTGACAAAAATTAATACACAATACTCAAAACTTCCTATAGTTGACACTCTCAACAAAAACTAAAACAGAATACCCAAAATTGACACCGATTAAATCACCTCAAAAGCTGATGTCATATAAGTTACACAGCTTAAGATTACAAACAAAGCAATAATCTTAACTTATATTAATAATAAGAAAAACTAAATTCCGTATTTTTTCGGTATCATCTTAGTTTTGACTGGTGCATAATTTAAATCACAAGGATACTAGAAAAGAGGCATCCATTTACACAGTCCCATTATTGTTTCTTTAAAATAAATGATACTGTACTACTACAAGTAAAAAGAGTTTGTTAAATTCCGTATTTACTTGATTTTCCTACCCACTTTCCCATTTAAAACAACGGAGAATAATCATCATGGCTATCAACGCAGAAAAACTCAGCATGGTTTTACAAAACTTTGTTAGTGCTACTACTGATGTACAGGGAGCAGCACTTGTTACTCCCGATGGACTCCCTTTAGCAGCAAGCTTACCAGGTGGAATGGATGAAGAAAGGGTATCAGCCATGTCCGCATCTATGTTATCCTTAGGCGAAAGAATTGGTATGGAATTAGCCAGAGGAACTATTGACCGAATCTTTGTAGAAGGCAATAAAGGCTTTGGTATCTTAACTGGTTGTGGTCAAGATGCCGTGCTTCTAGTTTTAGCCAGTGAAAGTGCTAAACAAGGATTACTAATGCTAGAAATCAAACGAGTGCTAGCAGAATTAAAGCTGATCCTCATGTAAATCACATCACCTTAGAGGTTAACTTATCCAGAGTTCCCCAATAGATAAATACTGCTGATTCTAGGGAACTTTTTACTTAATTGGATGTGTTTATTTTTGCAGTAAGTAGCTAGATTGGTCGTGTCAGCCTGAGTACGGGATAGTGCCAACCTTGCCAGAATTAAACAAGAAGAAAATAAAAATGTGAGCAACTGTAAACATTTTTGTATCGAAGGGTGATAAAGATGGAAATTATGCGCTTGGTTGTCACAGGAACTGTAGGGGCTGGTAAATCTACCTTTATTCGTTCCGTTAGTGAAATTGAAGTTGTAGATACAGATACCCGTGCAACTGATGAAACAGCATTGCTGAAGAAAAGAACCACTGTAGCCTTTGACTTCGGTAGATTGCAATTTGGTCCAGATATGGCATTGCACCTTTACGGAACACCTGGTCAAACTCGCTTTGACTTTATGTGGGATATTTTGATTAATAAAGCACACGCTTATATTGTACTCATCGCAGCCCATAGACCAAGAGAATTTCGTCAAGCACGGAATATTATCAACTTCATGCAAGCGAGAGTTAGTGTACCGATGATCATCGGTATTAGCCATACAGATTGTCCCGGAGCTTGGGCAGAGGAAGATATATACTTAGCAATTGGTTATGTAGATGAGCAGAATCGGCCTCCTTTAGTTAAGGTGAATCCTAACGAAAGAGACTCAGTAGCAGAAGCAGTAATTCACTTAGTACAACACTTAATGGAAAGTTGTGCAGTTGAGAGTTAAGAGCTTTTTTGAAAGTACAAATTGGGATTTTGAATTCTGGGTTTTAATAAATCTCTTCTTCATCAAGGAGGCTGATTATGTCTATTAATGGTAACTTTGCAGATTTTTCTTTGCCAGAACTGCTGCAATTTTTAGATCAAGGCAAAAAGACAGGTATACTTCATATTGAATTGTCATCTGACAAAAATCAAACTAACGCCAAGCAACTTTATTATATTTGGCTGCATCAAGGACGAGTTGTAGCTGCATCTGATCGTTTAGATCAACAAGGTTTAACATTGTTAATTGCTCAACGAGGATGGGTAAGTGAGCGGGTAATTTCTAGGGTGACTCACATTTCTTCCTGTTTTATTAATTCACCTTTGGGACTGTGCCTAAAATCCCAAGGTTTAGTCCAACCAGAACAACTGAAACTATTGTTTAACTCTCAGGTTCTCCGTCCAGTCTGTGCCTTATTTCAAATTAAAGATGGTCAGTTCAAATTTGAACCAATTACAGCTTTACCATTGGGAGAAATGACAGGTTTGAGTATGTCCGCAACCGAAGTTATATTAATCGGATTGCGAGCATTACGAGACTGGAATGCCTTAGCTGAAAAACTACCAGATCCCACATCTGGCTTATCAGGTCTAAGTTCAAAACAGCCCAAATTACAGCTAAATGCTCAAGAATGGCAAGTATGGGAATTTGCCAATGGTGAAGTTGCCCTAGCCAAAATCGCCGATCAACTTAATCTCGCCGTAGATACAGTATTGCAAATAGCTTTCCGTCTCATTGTGATTGGTTTAGCAGAAGAACATTTTATGGTTGCCGCTACTTCTGTCTCCATGACCGAGGAAGTTTCTACTTACGAAATACCCATAGTTGCACCAATTCCAGAACCTACTCAAAAGCCAGCAGTTAGTCAATCATTTCTCAAAAATTTAGTCGGTTTTCTGCGGAGTAAAACTGCTTAATTAATCCTGTTACTGCTACTAGTACAGGTTGGCGTAAATAGCATGACCATTAAAAGCTCTGAAGATTTGATAGCCTACAAGGATTGAAAATGGTTCATTCACTTACGCCGCAGTGTAAGTAGTGAGACAGAATTAATTACACAATGTCATTGCGTTAGCGCAGCGTGGCGTTAGCCATAGGGAACGAAGTGAAATGAAGCAATCGCCAGGGTTGTGATTGCTTCCCTTCCCTCGCAATGACTGTAAATATTTTTGTCCAATTACTTGCTAGCTTAATTTTGAGAAATTTCTATACTCTATCTTTTACAGAGTAAAAACAGACATTAATTAAATCCAGATACGACTATCAATGAACAGAATCCTTTAACTGAGAATTTGAATTATGTCATTACGCAAAGAACTAGGCGATTTTAATAGTATTGTCTGTTTTAAATCTGCTATTACAGGTATGGAAGAAGCTCTTGGGGAAAAAGCTACAGCTATTGCCCTAACTACAGCCGGTCGTACTAGGGGTAAAAAGTTAGCTGAAGATTTAGGTTTAGCAGGATCTACACTTTCATTAGATGATGCAGCAGATAAATTAAAACAAGCTTTAGGTAAAGAAGGTACTTGTTTATGTATCGTTGAAAAGATTGTGGCTGACGGTGAAGTTATTAGAGTCTATACAACTGAAACCTTGTGTTCTGCTGGTGAAGTAGCAGGTTCAACCCGTAAATGCACTTTTACTATGGGTGCAGTTTGGGGTGCTGTTGAACAACTAATTGGTAAACGGTTGAGAGGAACACATACTGACTCAGTTCTCAGAGGTGGTACTCATGATGTGTTTGAATTCACTCCTTTGTAGGAATACCAAATTTTGAGAAATACTGATACTCTATCTTTTACAGAGTATTAACAAAAGTTAATTAAATCCACACCTAACTATTTTTAAGGATTCATTATGGCTATTGAACCTCGCGCTTTTTTGACCACCATGGAAACCCGGATTGGTCTAACGGCTGAAGATAAAAAGGTAATGCAAGCAAATACCGATTGGGGAACAGCAGTTGCTGAAGAAATGGCAAATCATTTCTATGAATTCCTGGGACGTGATGCAGAAATGAGTGGTATTTTAAATGCCACTGAGGGACGGGTTCATCGTTTACACGCCACCTTTATTGATTGGTTTAATCAAATGTTTACAGGGATGGATAATTGGGGCGATGAATATGCAAAATGTCGTTGGCATATTGGCTTGGTTCATGTGAAAATTGGTATTGCTCCTCAGCACGTAGTTCCAGCAATGGCAGTTGTGGTTGATAAAGTCGGCAAAAAACTCAAAGTTGATGGTAAATCAGATGAATTAAAAGATGCCTTGGCTAAAGTTTGTATGATTGATTTAGCTTTTATTGAACAAGCTTATGTAGAAGTTTCTTCCGCTGCGGTACTTAAAGAAACTGGTTGGTCAGCAGCCCTATTCAGACGTTTGATTGCTACTGGTGCATCTGATATGTAATAGGTAATGGGGAATGGGGAATAGGTAATAGGTAATGGGTAATGGGTAATGGGGAATAGGGTTTAGCAGTGTTTATTGGTGTCAACTTAGAGGGTGTTTTAAAAGTTATGGTTGATGTATCAAATATTTTTTACCCCACCCTAACCCTGCCCTTAGTAAGGGGAGGGAACTGGATTTTTATTGTTACCCCCAGGGGAAAGGGGGGTAACAATGTGATGAAAATTACGGGATACGACTTTTCAAACATCCTCTTAGGACTGGCGCATAGAATATGGCTTCCCCACGCCAAGATCAACCGCTGCTACACAAAAGTTCTTCTAGCGTCCCGCAGGGATAGTTAGTCTACGCGGACTAACGAAAAATCAAGGAATTTAAACCCACGCAGGTGGGTTTTGCTTGTGTAGACGCGGTTTCTAACCGCCCGGTTAACTTAATCAGTGACTCCTGCTATATAATGGATGTCAGTTATAATCGTTGACTGCTCATGCAAATTCCTCGTTTACATCCAGACACTATCGAAGAAGTGAAACTCAGGGCTGATATTGTTGATGTAGTCTCGGAGTATGTAGTCTTGCGGAAACGAGGTAAAGATTTTGTGGGGTTATGCCCTTTTCATGATGAGAAAAGTCCTAGTTTTACAGTTAGTCCCAATAAGCAAATGTATTATTGCTTTGGCTGTCAAGCTGCGGGTAATGCAATTAAATTTGTCATGGATTTGGGAAAACGCCAATTTGCAGATGTGGTACTAGATTTAGCAAAGCGTTATCAAGTCCCGGTTAAAACTTTAGAACCTGAACAAAGACAAGAATTACAACGGCAGATATCTTTACGTGATCAATTATATACTGTTCTCGCTTCCGCTGCTCAATTTTATCAACACACTTTAAGACAATCTCAAGGACAAAAAGCATTAGAGTATTTAGAAAAAACTCGTCAATTTAAACAAGGAACAATTCAACAATTTGGTTTAGGTTATGCTCCTGCGGGTTGGGAAACTCTTTACCGTTATTTGGTGGAAAGTAAACATTATCCGGTGCAATTGGTAGAACAAGCGGGATTAATTAAACCCCGGAAAGAAGGGGGCGGATATTATGATGTATTCCGCGATCGCCTAATGATTCCCATTCGTGATATTCAAGGCAGAGTTATTGCTTTTGGTGGCAGAACTTTAACAGATGAACAACCGAAATATCTCAATTCTCCAGAAACAGAATTATTTAGTAAGGGGAAAACCCTATTTGCTTTAGATGAAGCGAAAGACGGTATTTCTAAAGTAGATCAAGCTGTGGTTGTCGAGGGGTATTTTGATGCGATCGCTCTCCATGCAGCCGGAATTAATAACGCCGTTGCTTCCCTCGGTACAGCCTTAAGTTTAGAACAAGTGCGGCTCTTATTACGTTACACAGAATCCAAACAATTAGTCCTGAATTTCGATGCTGATAAAGCCGGAACAACCGCCACAGAAAGGGCAATTGGTGAAATTGCTAATTTGGCTTATACAGGGGAAGTCCAATTAAAAATTCTCAATTTACCTAATGGTAAAGATGCTGACGAATATCTACATAGTCATACCCCAGCAGATTATCAACAACTATTAACAAATGCGCCACTTTGGCTAGATTGGCAAATTCAAAATATTATTAAAAATCGAGATTTAAAACAAGCCACCGACTTTCAACAAGTCACCCAACAAATAGTTAAACTATTGCAGAATATAGTTAATAGTGATACACTTAATTATTATGTTTCCTACTGTGCAGAAATCCTGAGTTTAGGAGATACTAGACTGATTCCTTTAAGAGTTGAAAATCTCTTAACTCAAATTAAACCCGGTAGTATAAAACCCTCAATTCCGCGCACAAGCAGACCACCTACTAAAACCCCAAAGCTATCTTTAGTAACAACTGAACGGAGTTTACTAGAACGAGCCGAGGCATTATTGTTAATTATTTATCTTCATTCTTCCCAGCAGCGGCAAATAATTATTGAAGATTTAGAAACCCGCAATTTAGAATTTAGTCTTTCTCATCATCGTTTTTTGTGGCAACAAATGGCAGAATTCATAGTTGATGAAGTTGATTTAATTTCTAGTGTGCAAAATAGATATTTAGAATTAGGGGAAGAATTAGACATAGTTTCCCATATATTTCATCTCAATGAAAAAAATAAAACAGAAATATTGCGAACTCCTCACGTTATCCAAGCAGCACTAGCTTGTATGGAAAGAGTATTCAGAGAAAAACGCTATCGTTATTTTATGGAACAATGGGAAAAAATAGACCCTCAAACCGAACCAGAAAAAGATAAATATTATGCTGAAGCCATATATATAGAAAAAATCCATTTACACGACTTGGAGAAACAGCGACAATTTTCTATTACCGATTTAATTTAAGAACTTGCGTAGGTTGGGTTGACGCAAGGAAACCCAACATTTAAATAATTGTCTGAATCAGGATACTCAGGATTTCAGGATTTACAGGATTTTTGTTTTCATAATGATTTAGCGGATTTTATCATTTAAATAATTGTCAGAATCAAGTTATTATCATTTTTTGAATTATAATATTAACATAATTTCGGAATTATCACAAATATTTAATCTCATAATCCTGAAAATCCTAAAATCCTGGAAATCATGATTCAGACAAATATTTAATCTCATAATCCTGAAAATCCTAAAATCCTGGAAATCATGATTCAGACAAATATTTAATCGTAACCGTTCACGGGGGGTACAAAAAACACTCTATATGAGATTCCACGAAAACAGCATGAAAAACGTTATAGATTTGATTTTTTTAGGTCATTTGAAATTCGCAAAATCTCTATATCGGTTTGCAAATCGTTTTCTAGCCAATTTAAGAACCATTCGTTAATATGTCAAGTTGCCTGAAAAACCCAACAGACAAAGCTTTCAGGTTTTTTAATAAATTCTCACCCCCTGTGAACGGTTACGTTTAAATATATTAGATCCCCGACTTCTCAAAGAAGTCGGAGATCTGAGAATGATAATATTTATGATTACTTCTGGGTGATATGTTTCAATAGACCTTGACAGGCATCCATCAGTAAATCTATCACATGATTAAAGCCCTCAACCCCACCATAATAGGGGTCTGGGACTTCCTTGAGGGTGTGTGTAGAGCAAAAATCACACATCAACCTAACTTTAGAATGATATTGCCCAGAACGGTCAACAGCGAGGATATCATCATAATTATTACGATCCATTGCCAAAATCAAATCAAACTCTTGAAAGTCACGGATTTGAAATTGCCGAGCTTGTCCAATGAGTTTAAATCCTAACTTATTCTCTGCTGCGGCACTCATGCGTCGATCCGGTGCTGCACCAATGTGATAACCAGCAGTACCGGCAGAATCGCAAAGAATTGTATTATTTAACCTGGCTTGGTCAATGAGATGATTCATAATATTTTCAGCCGATGGCGATCGGCAAATATTACCAAGGCAGACAAACAGTAGCTTATAAGGCATAATATTTTGATTTAAGTTTTAGTTTTGTGTCAGTTGCCAGTTATTTTACACTCCTGACCACTGACCGGGAATTTTAGATTTTGGATTTTAGATAAAAAAGTTCGGTACGAGTTCCCATCCTTGAGAATGGAAAAATACTCGTTGCGCTGCGCTGCGTACGCTTCGCTAACGTCAATCCCAAAACCAAAATTTTTGAGCTTCTACACTTTAGGTTGGAGTCAATCCAAAATCCAAAATCCAAAATCGTCAATCCAAAATTGAGTGGCTAAGTAGTGAGACAGAATTAATTACACAATGTCATTGCGTTAGCGCAGCGTGGCGTTAGCCATAGGGAACGAAGTGAAATGAAGCAATCGCCAGGGTTGTGATTGCTTCCCTTCCCTCGCAATGACTGTAAATATTTTTGTCCAATTACTTACATTCCAGGTAATTCCAGTCCACTGGTTAGATCTTCCATACGTTCTCGCATGGTTTCGGTGGACTTTTTATAGGCATCTTTCATCGCCGCCGCGACTAAATCAGAAAGCACTTCTGGACCTTCTGCTAAAGCAGATGGAGCAATTTCTACTCGTTTGGGTTCTTGGTTGCCACTGACGACGACTTTCACAAGTCCACCACCAGATTCTCCAAGAATCTCCATTTGCTCCAATTCTTCTTGAAGACGCTTTGCACCTTCTTGAACTTGTTGCGCTTTTTTAAATGCTTCGGCTAGTTCTTTCATTTTGCCTAAGCCAAAGCCAAATCCCTGTCCTTTTTCTGCCATAACTGGTTATCCGCTGTACGATTGTTGACAAATCAAATTCAATTATAGATGCGATGAGTCATTAGTCATTAGTCATTAGTCATTAGTCATTAGTCATTGGTAATTTAATTACTCTTGCCTATTGCCTATTGCCTCTTGCCTTTATTTAGCAACCTGCTTGAAACTCACCTAACATTTTCACTTCTGGTTCTAGCCAAATTGACCAGCGTTCTTGCACCTCATTTTGAACATGACGAATAAGGGAGAAAATATCGCTGGCTTTAGCTCCTCCCCGATTGACGATAAAATTAGCATGAAGTTGGGCGACTTGCGCTCCTCCTAATTGATAACCCTTGAGTCCGGTTTGTTCAATTAACCAACCAGCAGAATAAGGTTTAGGATTTCTAAACACACTGCCACAACTAGGATAGCTGTAGGGTTGAGTGCTGAGTCGGTGTTTTTTATGTTCCTTAGTTCTAGCTGTCACTTGCACAGGATCTGCTCCTGGTTGCAGTTGGAAGGTGGCTTGAGTCACAATCCGCTTACGACCTTGGAGGAGTGAACTCCTGTATGTGTAACCTAATTCCTCTGGGGTGAGAGTTGCCAAAGTTCCATCTGGAGAAAGAACTTGAGCGCTAACTAACATATCTGCGATACAGCTATTGTGCGCTCCAGCATTCATTACCACTGCACCGCCCACAGTTCCGGGAATACCCACAGCCCATTCTAATCCTTCCCATCCTAAAGCGGCTGCGTCCCATGCTAGAGTCGGGATAGGTTCTCCGGCGGATACAGTTAATTGACCTGTAGTTGGGTCAAAGTTTTTAGACCGGAGATGACGAGTGGCAATGACTAGACCGGGTATGCCGCGATCGCTCACCAACAAATTAGAACCAGCACCCAATACTGTGATTGCTAAATTATTTTCTTTTGCGTACTCAATACTTACTTGTAACGCTTCTAAATCATAGGGAGAAACATAGCACTCAGCCTCTCCACCAACTCGATAAGAAGTAAACGCTGACAAAGAAGTATGAGTTTTCAAAGGACAATTCGTCCCTGGTAGGTAAATTAATTTACTATTATCCACATCATCTTTTGTTTGCATTTGTGGAGTGAAATTAGAAAATTCGCAGATTTTGCCAAATCCCTGGGAAGTTATCATCTTTACTTCAATTAGTGAATTTTTGACATTTGTTATTTATGGCAACAGACAAGATAGTGAGGACATCAATTAACTGTGAAACTCAGAAGACAACAGGGTTTTATTCCTGAATCGGTGAATCTTTGTCTATGGTAGTGAATTGATGACAACACTACTAGAGTGAAGTTCTTAGTCTAAGAAGTGGCGATCGCTGGTTCACTCATGATGGTAATCAGTTCGGGAATAGCCTGATTTAAGTTACCCGCACCTAAAAACAGTGCCAAATCCCCCGAACATAAGGTTTGCAGTAAAAACTCACTAACCAAAGATAAAGTTTGTTGATAAACCACTTCAGGATTGTGTTTACTAATCGCAGTAGCTAAATCCTGTCCACTCACTTGTCCTAAATCAGGTTCACCCGCACTGTAAATATCCGTCAGCACAACTAAATCAGCATGAGTAAAAGACTCAGCAAACTCTTCTAAAAACGTTAATGTCCGCGTGTAACGATGAGGTTGGAAGATAGCAACTACCCTTTGTCCCGGTCTAGCTTGAAGACGAGCAGCGGCTAAAGTAGCGCTAATTTCGCTAGGATGATGGGCATAATCATCAATAAAAGTCACCCCAGCCGCCTCACCTCGGAACTCAAACCGTCGTCTTGCGCCTTCAAATGTAGCAATACCTTGGGCAATTTCTCCAAATTCTAATCCCAAAACTCTACCCACAGCTACTGCTGCTAGAGAATTGCTGAGGTTATGATGACTCAATAGCTGTAAATTTAACAAACCCAAAGCTTTACCCTTTTCCCATACCAAAGCTGTTGTGCCATCAGCACGATAATCTATATTGGTAACGGTGTAATCAGCACCTTTATCTGGGTAAAGACTATAGGTAATGGTTGGTTTAAACCTATCACGCACTGTCTGACAATCAATGCTACCCACCAAAGTTTTGCAACCTTGAGCAAAGGTTTGGAAGGTATCAACCACCTCTTCCAATGTCTCATAGTGGTCAGGATGATCTAATTCAATATTAGTAATAATACCAATCTCTGGAGCGTGTTTTACCAGAGAACCATCGGACTCATCTGCCTCTGCTACTAAATAACGGCTTGCACCCATTCTAGCATTACCTTCCCAAGCCTTAACTTCACCACCGACCAAAATTGTCGGATCAAGCCCAGCTTGCAATAGCATATAACCAATCATACTACTAGTAGTGGTCTTGCCATGAGTTCCTGCTACAGCAATACTGTAGTAATCAGCAATCAAAGCTGCGAGAACATCAGAACGATGCCAAATGGGGCAACCTAATTCTAGAGCCGCTTTATACTCCAAATTATTAGCATTAATAGCTGTAGAACAAATCACTTGGGGTAAAGCGGTTTTCACAGCAGACAACTTTTCTGGAGAAGTTAACGGTACGGTATTAGCCCTTACTTCTGACAGAAAAAATGCCAAATTATTGGCTTCTTGTTTACTGAAAATGTGAGCGCCCAGGGATTCTAACTTGTGCGTAATATGGTTAGCACGTAAATCTGAACCGGATACTGGCAATTGGCGTTTAGTTAGAACATAAGCCAAAGCAGACATTCCAATCCCACCAATCCCAATGAAATGAAATGGTCTGCCACTAAAATCTATAGAATTACTCATTTTTATTTACCTCTTACACCACACCACACCAGAACCACATAAGACACGCGTATCATAACAGGATTTTGATTGTTACAGATCCTAACTATGCCATCCAAAATATTCATCCCTGCTGAATGATTAAATTTTGACTTTCGTTTTGCTCTGTGAGCCAGATTACCCCCCGGTCGAAAATTCTTGCTGTTTTTAATCTGCCCATAAGATTATTCTGAAAATTTCTGCTACATCGGGAAAGAAAATTGTGTAAATTTAAATACATTTTGTTATGATTGTTTTAGAACTAAGTAGCATGGGCTTAGAGACAGCAACTTGGATCACTTACTAAAAGCCTCTGTCGGAATTGACTACAATAGTACATTGGTAGTGAAATTATTGTTCAATTTATAAAAATCATCATTGGGAATAGGGGGCAGGGGGCAGGGGAAGAATTTTCTTTCTTGTTTTCTTCTTTTCTTCTTTTCTTCCTCCTGACTCCTGACTCCTGACTCCTGACTCCTGATTATAAATTCTGTATTTTTTTGTTGATCTAAAACTTTCTGGTTATAAATAGCCACCCTCTTTGCGATATGATTGGGGTCAACGATATCAACTTATAGGCATAAATACAGAGGGCAAGACACTGTGATTAGAGTTGCAATTAACGGTTTCGGGCGCATTGGACGTAACTTTGCACGCTGCTGGGTGGGCAGAGAAAATAGCAATATCGAACTGGTCGGGATTAATGACACATCCGACCCTAGAACTAATGCTCACCTGCTTAGATATGACTCTATGCTAGGCAAGTTGAAAGGTGTGGATATTAGTGCTGATGATAACTCCATCACAATTAATGGAAATACAATTAAATGCGTATCTGATCGCAACCCAGATAACTTGCCCTGGAAAGAATGGGGAATTGACCTGATTATCGAATCAACAGGTGTTTTTACCAGCAAAGAAGGGGCAATGAGGCACGTAAATGCCGGGGCTAAAAAGGTTTTGATTACAGCCCCTGGTAAAAATGAAGATGGTACTTTTGTCGTCGGTGTAAATCATCATGATTATGACCACAACAAACATAACATCATCAGTAACGCTAGTTGTACAACCAACTGTTTAGCTCCTATTGCCAAGGTATTAGATGAAAAATTTGGTATCATTAAAGGCATAATGACCACTACCCACAGCTACACAGGTGATCAGCGTTTACTAGACGCTTCCCACCGTGATTTGCGTCGGGCTAGAGCAGCAGCTATCAACATTGTTCCCACTTCTACAGGTGCAGCAAAAGCAGTAGCTTTGGTACTTCCTCAGTTGAAGGGTAAGTTAAATGGTGTGGCTTTGCGTGTACCTACCCCTAACGTTTCTATGGTGGATTTTGTAGTGCAAACTGAAAAGCGCACTATTACCGAAGAAGTTAATCAAGCGCTGAAAGAGGCTGCTGAAGGTCCTCTCAAAGGCATTTTGGGTTACACCGAATTGGAACTTGTATCTTCTGACTATCAAGGGACAGATGAATCTTCTGTTGTTGATGCCAGCTTGACTATCGTTATGGGCAATGACATGGTGAAGGTTATGGCATGGTATGACAATGAGTGGGGTTATAGCCAACGTGTTCTTGATTTGGCGGAATTAGTAGCTGAAAAATGGGTTTAATTGTCCTTTGTCAGTTGTCCTTTGTCAGTTGTTTTTTGTTTAAATACTACTGACCACTGACTACTGACTACTGACTAAAATGTTGAAATCCCTGGCTGAGGCTGAGAACTTGGTCGGGGATTTCTGCTTTTTCTTGGTGTAAAATCACGTTTGAGCCTGGGGTAATTGTGCCAATTATGGCGGCACCTGTGCCTAGTTTTTGCACTAATGCTAATGCTGGTTCTGGTGGTAAACACAGGACTAATTCAAAGTCTTCGCCACCGTAGAGGGCATATTCTAATGATTTTTCTGGTGTTAGCCACTCTTCAAAGGCTGATGGTAAGGGGATTTGACTAGATTCTATAACTGCACCGACTTGACTGGCTCGGCAAATTTGTAATACTGCGTCTGCTAAACCGTCACTACTATCCATGCCAACAACGGTAATTTTAGATTTTAGATTTTGGATTTTGGATTGGGATTCTACAATTTTCCACAAAATAGGTAAGACATCTAAACGGGGTTTAGGGCGTTGATGGGCGGTGATTAAGGCTGTCTTGGCTTCAGTTTTGAGGTTTTGACCGATTGAGGGATTTAAGAGTAGTTCTAAGCCTGCACGAGACGCTCCATGTATACCTGTGATCACAATAGCATTTCCTACTTGGGCGATCGCACGACGGATGATGAAGTTGGGGTTGGCTTGACCAAAGGCGGTAATTGCTAAAGTGGTAATGGGCGATCGCACTATATCACCACCTACTATGGGAACATGATATTTTGATAAGCATTTTGTCATACCCTGATATAGTCGCTCTACCCAATTTACAGTCACATCTCCAGGTAAACCTAGTCCCACAGTTATGCCCACCGGAGTTGCCCCCATAGCTGCTAAATCCGACAAATTCGCCGCCGCAGCCCGCCAACCGGCATCCTCTGGAGAGGTGGTAACATCGCTAAAATGCACGCCGTCAATCAGCATATCTGTGGTGACAATTAAAGATTGATTTGGCAAAGTTTCCAATACTGCCGCATCATCACCAATGATATCGGGTGGACAAAAGCGTTGTAATCTTTCTAAAAGACCTTGTTCACCAATATCTCGAACTCGCAGGGAAGATAAATTATTATTCATAATAAAATTTACTGATTACAGAAGTATCTGGTAAGCGTAAAGCTCAGTGGCTTCAGAGAAAGAGATATAAGCGACACGGGCGGTTTTAACCGCCTTTAATCTTGTACTGCTAAATATCTTGACAATCTTACGCCACAACACAAATAGTAGTATAAGATTGGAGGTGGGGATAATGCTAATTTTTGAGTTTAAAGTTTACGGAAAATCAGTTCAGTTAACAGCAATAGATGATGCAATTCGTACTGCCCAATTCGTTCGTAATAGCTGTATTCGGCTATGGATGGATGTTAAAGATACAGGCAAAAATGACTTGCAAAAATATTGTGCTGTACTAGCAGCTAATTTCCCGTTTGCTAATGAACTCAATTCAATGGCGCGACAAGCTAGTGCTGAACGGGCATGGTCTTCTATCTCTCGGTTTTACGATAATTGCAAGAAGAATATTCCTGGTTTAAAGGGATATCCTCAATTTCATAAAGATTGTCGTTCTGTTGAATATAAAACATCAGGATGGGTGCGATTCGTTCTCTCGAAATGGAAACTATCCAAGGATGAGAGGCAATTTCAAATAGTAGATTATAAAACTACTGAAATTGACAACTTAATAATCATGTAGGTGAAAATTCCTACCTCTCTTGGTGAAGAGATGAAAGCATAACCCTACAGTTTGAGACTGATTATCAATGCTGGAGTGCAAGGGTTAAAAGCGGGTAACTACAAGCCCAATGTGGAATCCCTGCAAGCAAAGCTGTACATGGGTAACTAACGTGAAGGTATGCCCGAATCGTCGTTAAAGTTAACCAGCCAAATCAGGCTGATAGGCTGGAGCCAAAAGGCAAAGGATACATGGGGTCAGCGTTTCCATCCACGACTGACATTCACCCTCAATAAACCCGGCGAAGAGTACCACCCTAAATACAGCGTCAAATGATTATTAGGAACGAAATAATCCTCATATTTGCTCTCAGGAAAGGTCGATTCTCCTGAGTAGGTATCAACCGCAAGCATTACGAGGACAGGATTGTCTCAGAAGCAAATGCTCTTGGTAATACAAGAGATAAGCAGACGGAGACGCGACAGTTTGGACGATAAAGCTACCAAATAGAGTTAATAAGTCATGAACACGGCATTACAACCGATGTATGAATGGAAAAATATTCCCTGGCGAAAGCTAGAGAAGAATGTTTTTAAGCTCCAACGGCGGATTTATCAAGCCTCTAATCGTGGTGATGTCAAGACAGTCCATAGACTTCAGCGTCTGTTGATGAAATCCTGGTCTGCAAAATGCCTGGCAGTTCGTCGGGTCACTCAGGACAATCAAGGGAAAAAGACAGCCGGAGTAGACGGAGTAAAATCATTAACTCCTAAACAAAGGCTGACATTAGTTTCCAGTCTTGAGATTAATCAAAAGGTCAATCCAACGAGAAGGGTAAGGATACCTAAACCTGGATCAGCGGAAAAAAGACCACTCGGAATTCCGACAATGAACGATAGGGCATTACAAGCCATAGCCAAAATCGCTTTGGAACCCGAATGGGAAGCCAAATTTGAAGAAAATAGTTATGGTTTTCGACCAGGACGCTCATGTCATGATGCGGTTGCAGCAATATTTAACAGCATTAGGTTCGTACCTAAATACGCCCTTGCTGCTGACATATCAAAATGCTTTGACCAAATCAATCATGAAGCACTTCTAAGGAAAATTGGCACATTCCCCAAACTTAGACGGGTTATTAAAGCCTGGCTTAAATCTGGGGTAGTAGATAATGGAACCCTATTCCCCACAGAAGAAGGAACCCCACAGGGAGGAGTTATTTCCCCTCTTCTTGCCAACATCGCATTGCATGGATTGGAAACCAGAATTAGGGAAAATTATCCTGAATTCACTAAAGTCAACGGGATTAGATACACCAATGGAAGTTGGAAGCCGGAAATCATTAGATACGCCGATGATTTTGTAATTCTCCACCGAGACTTGTCCGTTATCCAAGAGTGCAAACGAATTACTGAGGAATGGCTCAAAGACATGGGTTTAGAATTGAAGCCAAGTAAAACCCGGATTGCCCATACACTTGAAAAAGTAGAAGGCATAGCTGGATTTGAATTCCTAGGATTCAACATCTGCCAACATAAGGCAGGAAAACATAATTCGGCAAAAAATCCCAGGAAACAAATATTAGGCTTTAAAACTATCATCACACCTACAAAGGAAAAGGCAAAGCGTCATTACAAGAAGTTAGTAGAAATCATTGAGGCACATACAGCGTTACCCCAAAACCTCCTAATACAGAAATTAAATCCTGTCATCAGGGGATGGTGTAACTACTATTCAACAGTAGTTAGCCAGGAAACGTTCGATACAGTTGCACACCTGCTATTTAAAAGACTACTTGTATGGGCTTGCCGCAGACACCCAAGGAAGGGCAAGAAATGGGTTGTCAGGAAATACTGGCAAACCCATTGGAATTTTAAAAGTCCAGATGGATGGGAACTGGCAAATCCTGCCAAAACATCCATCAAAAGACACGTAAAAGTAAAAGGAAATTCCAGCCCCTACGATGGAAACTGGGTCTATTGGGCAACCAGGAAGGGAGAACACCCCGAAACGCCAACTAAAGTAGCAACCCTACTTAAAAAGCAAAAGGGAAAATGCCCATGCTGTGGATTATTCTTCAAAACTGACGACCTGCTAGAAATCGACCATATCACCCCAAAATCACTGGGTGGTAAAGACGAATATAAAAACTGGCAGCTATTACACCGTCATTGCCACGATAAGAAAACGTCAGAAGATGGCAGCATCAACGCAAAGGACGTATGGTATCTGTAACAACAGACCAAATTGTTGAGGAGCCGTGTGAGATGAAAATCTCAAGCACGGTTTTGAAGACCAGTCGGAGGGGCGACCGTCCGGCTGAGTTCATCCGGCTTGCTGATAATCGCGGAAATAAAGCGTTTAACTCTACATTGGCTGTGTTTTCGGGAAACTGGGGTGAGAACAAGTAGAAACAAATCGCGGTTGAGTGATTTGTGTGTAGTTACCCTAGAAGATGCAAAGGAATTACAAAATACTTCTGCTGTATTTCAATCACCACCATTATTGATTATCGAAGTGGTTGGTCTAGAATCGGTAAAAAGAGATTATCGTTATAAACGGTCGGAATATGCAGCTTTAGGAGTTCCTGAATATTGGATTGTCGATCCTTTAGAGAATAAGATTTCTGTGTTATTTCTGGAAGAAGGATTATATGAAGATACGGTATTTACTGCTAATCAAAAAATTATATCGCGGACTTTTTCCGAATTGAATATTACAGTTGAGCAGGTATTCAATGCAGGTAATTTGGGATAGTCAGTGTAAATAGTGGGTTAGCTACCCTACAAATCTGAGATATTTTTAAAGGTAACAGAAATGGTTTCTACCATTGGCATCACAGACAGCATTAAAAGTTTGAGTGATTTACAAACTCGTTGTCACTTACACCAAGCAGAAGATGAAAACTTTTTTAATGAATGGTTAACAGACTTACCACAACTCAACCCACAAGAACAATCAGGTGTTAGTCGCATCAAACAGCGTTATGATTATCATCGCCTTGATGGTTTATTATTAGAAGGGACAATTAATCTTTTAGTCGTTTCGCCACTTTTAGAACTTGCAGGTTTTCTAGATTCACCTTACCGAATTCGTTCACCCTATGGCATAAATTTAGAAATTGAAGAACCAGAAGAAACAATTCGCGGTTTTATTGATGTCCTAGTTGTCCAGGGAAAACTTTGGATTTTTGTGGTTGAATCTAAACGAAATAGCATTCCAGTTGTCGCAGCAGTACCGCAGTTATTAGCCTATATGTTAACTACTCCCCACCGGGACAAATCAGTATTTGGTATGGCTACAAATGGTGATGAATTTATATTTATAAAACTAGCTATCACAGACAAACCTGAATACGACGTATCACGCACATTTTCCCTATTTCCCCGCCGACATGAATTAGCTGAAGTGTTGCAAATTTTAAAACGATTAGGAGAATCCATTATAGCTTAAGTAATTAGACAAAAATATTTACAGTCATTGCGAGCGAAGAGAAGCAATCACAACCCTTGGAATTGCTTCATTTCACTTCGTTCCATTCCCAATGACATTGTGTAATTAATTCTGTCTCACTACTTAATTGATCTGAGGGCAAACGCCCCTAAATTCTGTAATCCATGTCCAGCAAGGGTTTCAATTTTTAGTCACAAAACTAAACAATCGTCAAAACCTTGGTCCAGTAAGCATTCTAAAAATAAGCTGCGTTTGCCCTGAATTGATCTGCATCTTTTCCTGAAACCTTTTTGCCATTGCCCAAATTTCATAAGTAGTGAGACAGAATTAATTACACAATGTCATTGCATTAGCGCAGCGTGGCGTTAGCCATCTGGAACGAAGTGAAATGGAGCAATCACAACACTGGCGATTGCTTCCCTTCGCTCGCAATGACTGTAAATATTTTTGTCAAATTACTTAGTACATTTAAATTCTTTGTTATTTTTACTACTATAGCAGTATGCACTTGAGTGAGATGCAGTCAGCAAATTATAAAGCCTGTAGGGGCGCAGGGTCTGCGATCTTGATTGTATTGCATCAAGCGTGATAACAGCTATGAAGGTTCTGGGTATGCGATTATCAATACTCAGAAATTCGTATTGAGCATCAGTCAAATTATTGGGGTATGCTTTACTCATGTTACTCTCAGGGTAAACTGTGACAGAAAAACCACAGTTTACATTGAGAGAGCTTTTTTACAACCTACCCGACGTTTTAAACACCCTCTAATGACAAACATCAAACGTGCGATTAGTCTAGTTTGGCAAAGTTCTCCAAACTGGATGATTGCCAATGTAATTTTTAATGTAATTCAAAGTATATTACCTCTGACATTACTTTACATTATCAAATTAATTGTGGATCGCATTGCTGTCAGTATCAGCATTAACGATAAACAACAGATGTTTGGAGATATTACCTTTCTGCTCATCAATGCTGGGGCAATTGTATTATGGATCAATTTTAATACTGTAATTGCGGAAATATGCTCTACAACCCTATCGCAGAGGGTGACAGACTATATGCAGGTAACGATTTTCCGAAAAGCGATCGCTATTGATCTAGAATCCTACGAAAGCCCTGAAAAACAAGATATTTTGGAACGTGCTAAGTGGGAAGCACCACACCGCCCTACCCGAATGTTAAGCAATTTAACTACTGCTTTTCAAAATATTATCTCTTTGACAGTAATCTCTGGATTATTACTCTCATTAAATTGGGTGATATTTGTAATTTTGTTGGTGGCTTCAATACCGACAATGTTTATTCGCTTTTGGCAATCAAAATTTCTCTACAAATGGCAGCGTCGTCAAACTGAAATAGAACGTAAAGCTAACTACTTTGGACATTTAATACTAGGAGATCAACCTGCAAAGGAGATTAGAATATTCGGTTTAGGTGATGTTTTCATTCAAAGATTTTATCAACTTAGACAACAACTATTTAAAGAGAAACTTGCTATTACAGTCCAACAATCTCTGATGCGATTAATTACACAGGGTTGTACTGGGCTGTTGATGATAGGAACATATCTATTTATTATTCATCAAACAATTTATGGTAAGTTTCAATTGGGTGATTTAGTTTTATATAGTCAAGCATTTCAGAGGGGACAAAATGGACTCAAAGACTTGATTGCTAGTCTAGGCGGACTGCATGAAAATAATTTATTTCTGTCGGATATATTTGATTTCCTGGCTCTCCCAAATGGGATGCATGAAACTATGCAGCCCAAGCCAGTTCCATCTAAAATGCAAAAAGGTATTGTTTTTGAGAATGTGAGCTTTCAACATCAAAATTCGTCTAGGAAGGCAATTAAACAAGTCAATCTGAAAATTTTGCCTCAAGAAGTGGTGGCACTAGTTGGTGAAAATGGATCTGGCAAAACTACCCTAGTGAAATTGTTATGTCGTCTTTATGATGTAACTGGCGGTAGTATTACTATGGATGGGGTTAATATTAAAAATTTTGCAATCAAGGATTTACAGCGTCAGATTAGTGTGATTTTTCAAGATTATACCCGCTATCAATTAACAGCAAAAGATAATATTTGGGTTGGCAATATTGATTTATCACCTAACTCTGAAAAAATTATGGAAGCATCTGAACATTCAGGTGCTGATTCTGTAATTAAAAGTTTGCCCCAAGAATATGAAACTCTCTTAGGAAAATGGTTTCAGGGAGGAGAAGAATTGAGTGGCGGTCAGTGGCAGAAAATTGCCCTTGCTCGTGCTTTTTTGCGAGATGCTCAGTTAGTCATATTAGATGAACCAACCAGTAGTATGGATGCCTATGCAGAGGCGGCGGTATTCCAGAAGTTTCGAGAAATCATGAGCGATCGCGCAGTGCTGCTAATTACCCATCGACTGGCTACTGTGAGAACAGCAGATCGAATTTATGTGTTGCACGAGGGCGAGATTGTTGAAAGTGGAACTCACGATCAACTCATGTCTCTCAATGGTAAATATGCTGATTTATTTACAACCCAATCTAAAAATTATCAATAATATATAAGTAGGTGAACACAATAAAACCAAACTGTGTAAAAAAACGTAAAATCGCCCAAACCCTCTTCACTCTTGCCTTTTGCCTTGCCACAACGACAATTTTCAACGCCAACCTACTTACCACTTGGCGCTATCCTGAAATCAGATTTTTTTGTATTAGGAAATCATGTATAAAATAGTATCTGAAACTCATAAAAATACTTTATCTCCGGAAGTGATCGCTTTAGTTACTTGTCTCAAGTTCCATTTTCACACCACGACTGTTAACGCAGTTATGGACTTACTAACAGATGATCTCAATTGGTCTAAATTGATAGAAATTAGCATCGCTCAGGGTGTAATGCCTCTGCTGTATAAAAGTCTGAAAGAAATTGATGATGTCCCGCCCTCGGTAATGCGGCAACTGCAAACACTCAATCGCATGAATGGATTGAATAACTTATCTCAAACTAAAGAACTGTTAAGGATTTTGACGCAATTAGAAAAGTCAGGAATTGAGGCGATCGCTTTTAAGGGAGCAGCACTGGCAGCATCAGCTTATGGGAATCTGACTTTGCGCCAGTTTAATGATCTTGATATTTTGGTGCAGCGACGGGACTTTTGGCAAGCCAAAGCAGTTTTAATTAGTCAAGGCTATCAGTCTAATTTTTTAGAAGAGGCTGAAATTGATGCCTTCGAGACAAGTTTGCAAATATCTCTGTCTTACAAAGCCCCGGAAGCAGAGATGTTTAACGCCAGATTTGAGCCATCATTACTGCATAGCAACCTAGAACGTAGTATTGATTTACATTGGGGTATTCCACCTAGACGGACTTGGAACCCGAACCATTACGATCGCCTTTGGGAATATTGTCAGCCCATGACACTCATGGGTCAATCTATCAAAAGTTTCATTCCAGAAATAGCATTAATTATTCAAAGTGTTAATATTGCCAAGGATTATGAGTGGTTGCAATCGCTTAAACAAATTTGTGATCTTGCCCAAGTGATCCAAGCATATCCGGATTTAGATTGGCACTTAACTTTGCGACTATCTTCAGAGTTGCGGTGTGAGAAACTATTTTTACTGGGAATCTACATAACCCAAAATCTCTTCAATATTTCTGTACCAGATTATATTGTATCAAAATTTATTCAGATTAAATTACTGGACACACAAATCGGACTGTTCAATTCTCTAGAGAGTAAGACAGATAGCACTTTATACCAAGCGTTTTATGAAAGTAGATTTATATCTACTATCCGCAGTTTGTATTTAGGATATATCTCACCATTAAAAACACTAGATAGTTCATTAAATCGTTCGTGGCTTAATGAAGCCGTTTCAATGAGTTTATTATATCTGTATTTTCTGATGAAGAGATTATGTGTACCGAATGAACACGATCATGAATTTTTAAGACTTCCTCAGCAATTATTTTTTCTGTATTACTTTGTTCGTCCCATCCGCATATTATGGAAATACACTTTGCAAGAAATATATGAATCTGGAACTAAACAAAAACAATAACCAAGACAACCCAGCACTAACCAAATTTAAATTAGGAAATGCTTGGCAACTGCGCGGTGACTTGGAAAATGCCTTCGCTCGCTATCAGGAAACCTTAATACTGAAACCAGACTTTTTGCCTGCCTATGAACAATTGGGCAATGTAATGCTCAAGCAACGACGGACAGCAGAAGCGATGGATTACTATGAACAAGCTTTAGCTATTGACTTTGATGCCACTGATCTTTCTTTTTATTATCAATCTTTGGGCTGGCGAAAACCCAGCAATTCCACACAAATTATTCCAGATAAAAAAGCAGAAAATCTTTATTTTCCTACTGAAAAACTACAAGGTATAGCCAGAGGAAAAATTAATCTCGGACAACAAAGAGTTTTTGCTCCTCATCGTAGTGGTTGGAATTTTGCAATTCAAGCGCTAAGTTCTTTACACAATCCCCAAGGTATTTTGTTTGATGGCTTCCTAGAAGATCAATTTCTCTTTCAACATCATCACATCGGTCAGCGATCGCCCCGGATCTTAGCAAAAATGCAGGCTGATGGAGTTTTCCAGAGTTTAGCGAACTCAGAAGAAAAAGGCATTGTCCCTTATAAAACTCCTTGGGTGGGATTTCTGCACAACCCCCACCAGATGCCCATCTGGTTCCATTATCACAGATCGCCCCAAAAAATATTTGAGAAGCAAATTTGGCAAGATAGTTTGCCTCACTGCGTGGGATTATTTGCACTATCTCACTATTATGGTGATTGGCTGCGGAAAGAAACAGGTAAACCGGTTTCGGTATTAATCCATCCCACTGAGATTCCCGAAAAACAATTTGATTTTCATCAATTTCTCGCCAATCCTCAGAAAAAAGTAGTACAGATTGGTTGGTGGTTGCGGAAGTTACATTCAATTTATCAATTACCTCTAGCTAAAGGTAACTCTCTTGGTTACGAAAAGGTGAGATTAGGTTTTTTGTTTGAATCATCAGAAACAATATTAGCTCAACTAATGAAAATAGAGGAGAGGATTTATAAAATTCAAGTTGATCCAGCTTATCTTGAGAATACAACTGTTATTAAACATATTCCCGACGATGCCTATGATGATCTGCTCTCGATGAATATCGCCTTTGTGGATTTGTATGACTCTAGTGCAAATAATGCCATTATTGAATGTATTGCTCGTGCCACACCACTGCTAGTTAATCCTATTCCTAGTGTAATAGAATATCTAGGCGAAGACTATCCGATGTATTTCCATACCCTAGAAGAAGCAGCAGAAAAAGCATTGGATATGGCACTCATTTTAGAAACTCATGAATATCTCAAGTCCTGCGAAACTCGTGATCAACTATCAGCAAATTATTTTCTAGATAGCTTTTGTAATAGTGAAGTATATAAATCAATATGATGAATTTACCTTTAGTTAGTGTTATTATTCCCTGCTATAACCGAGAGCGCTATTTAGCCGAAGCTATCGAAAGTGTTCTAGACCAAACCTATACCCACATTGAGTTGATTGTGATTGATGATGGATCGAGCGATCGCAGTGGCGAAATAGCCCAAAGCTATCCCCTGAAATATCACTATCAAACCAATGGTGGCATCGGTGCTGCTAGAAATACAGGAATTGCAATGGCAAGCGGTGAGTTTTTATCCTTTCTCGACTCCGATGACATTTGGGTTAAGGACAAACTAGCAAAACAAATGGCGATCTTTGATACTAATCTAGATATAGAAGCAGTCTTTGGCTATGCTCAAAATTTTTATAGCCCAGAACTAGATGAAAACTTCAGAAACAGGATTCGCTGCCCAGAACAACCAATCGCGGCGCATCTATCTAGTGCAATATTAATCAAGCCATCGGCTTTCTTGAGAGTGGGAAACTTTGACACCAATCTCAAAACAGGTATTGATATAAGTTGGTATATCTCGGCGATGGAACATCAACTGCAACAAATTACAATTCCAGATGTGGTCTATTACCGCCGACTACATGAAAGCAATAGTGGAATTACAGAACGTCAATACGCAAATCAACAACTGCACCTAATCAAAGCCAAGCTAGATCGAGAACGTGCAGAACAGAGAGTTTTAAACGAAGAATCTTGAGGGGCGACAGCACTACTACCGCAGGGCGGAAGTCAAAAGTCAAAAGTCAAAAGTCAAAAGTCAAAACGAAGACAGTATAGGCTTTTTAACGATTTAGAATGGTTGGTTTATTTACGCCGTGTTGTACTACTATGTTTGACTTTTTGAGAACCCGTCAATCAACAACATCGACAACAAAGAAATTGATTTTATTAACCGGTGCGGCTGGGAACATTGGCACATCTCTACAGCATGAACTGGATAATGATTATGAATTTCGCTTAACCCAACAAAGCAGGAAATAGACAAGGTATTGTCTATAAAATAGATTAGCTCATTCAGGTTGGCGCGATTGACGAGCGATCGATTGCTTGATCATTTTAAACATCTCAGATTTGCAAGATCCTGCCATCAGCCATGATAAATTAGAGCCATGAAATCGTCTTAATGTCAGGATTTCATTGATATTAAACATGGGAATTTTCGCATCTTTGGCTCGCCATAGCCATTCTGTATCCTGGCTGACAGGATAATCAACAGAAAAATCTCCAACTTGACTAAAAACAGATTTGTGAACCACCATTGTGCTAGGAATGATCACTGTCACCTCTTCCCAATTGGGATCATCTCTCAGCCAAGGGGGAAGTTGAGTATCTGACTCTAAGAAATTTATCGCCTTTGTACCTGTGATCCCAATATAAGGATTTTCCAGCATATAGGCAATTTGAAGACTGAGTTTATCAGGTTTCCACAGATCATCTGCGTCCAGAAAAGCAATATATTCACCCTTTGCAGCGGCGATCGCCACATTACGAGCGACGGATACACCTTGATTTGATTGATAAAAATATTGTACTTCTGGATAACCACGCACAATTTCAGCACTGTTGTCTGTTGAGCCATCATCCACAACAATGACTTCGATTGGGTGATAGGTTTGAGCAAATACGCTGTTAAGTGTTGCGCCTATATAATTAGCGTAATTATATACAGGGATAATGACAGTAACTAAAGGTAAATTATTCATTAATGCCCAAAAACTGTTAGGATACGAATCTCAAGATAATGCTAAAATTCTGTTGAAAGATGTTTAATTCTATGAATGAATAAAATAGATTAGCTCATCGAGCTTGGGTTTTACGAGCGATCGATTCCTTCATAATTCTCCACCTCCGATGTGTTAGAGTTCCTGCCATCAGCCATGATAGATTGGAGCTAGTGTGTTAATTTTGACAGACAAACCAGAAATTTCCTTCATGCAGAAAGTGTGATAGAAAAAAGAATCCCTGAAAGCCTGAAACCTTAAATCCGCAAATATTTCTGACACGGAACTTGCATGAAGTCTTACGGGTAAAGGATTCACAGAATTAACACACTAGATTGGAGCCGTGAAATCGTCTTAATGTTAGGATTTCATTGATCTTAAACATGGGGATCTTTGCATCTTTAGCTCGCCATTGCCATTCTGTATCCTCGCTGGCACGATAATCAGGAGAGAAAACCCCGATTTGACTAAAAACAGATTTGTGAACCACTATTGTGCTAGGAATGATGGCTGTTTCTTCTTCCCAAGTGGGATTATTTTTCAGCCAAGGGGGAAGTTGAGTATCTGATTCTAAGAAATTTATCGCCTTTGTACCTGTAATCCCAATATGAGGATTTTCCAGCATATAGGCAATTTGAAGACTGAGTTTATCAGGTTTCCACAGATCATCTGCATCCAAAAATGCGATAAATTCACCTTTAGCAGCAGCGATCGCCACATTGCGAGCAACTGACACACCTTGATTTGATTGATAAAAATACTGTACTTCTGGATAACCACGTACAATGTCAGCACTGTTGTCTGTTGAGCCATCATCCACAACAATGACTTCGATTGGGCAATAGGTTTGAGCAAATACACTATCAAGTGTTGCGCCTATATAATTGGCGTAATTATATACAGGGATAATGACAGTTACTAAAGGTAAATTATTCATTAATGCCCAAAAACTGTTAGGATACAAATGTCAAGATAATACCAAAAATCTGCTCACAGATATTTAAGAGTAACCAAACTAGTAAACACTCTGATGTAACCAATACATTTCCCAAGGTTTATCCCGATTAAATGGATTTTTAGCGCGTTGATAGCCATTGGATTCTAATAACTGAGAAATGGGTAAACGGATAGAACCATCACATTCCAAACTCAGAGCTAGAAAGACATAAGACTCAAAGGGGAAAACTTCTAAAACATCCAATTCACTGCCCTCAATATCAAAAGCAGCATAATCAATCACTTGAGGAGCATGATATTTTTTAAGCAGCACCTCTAAGGTTACTGCCTCCTTTTTAACTTCTTTGCCTTTAGCGACAACCTCTTTCCCCTGATACTTAACTGTTTCTAAGTTCGATTTGATGCCGCTTAAATAAGGGCTAACCGTCTCATCGCTGCCTTCGATAAAAGTTACAGTTCCTACTTGATTGGATAAGCAGACTTGCTCACAAATACTATTGGGACGATTGCGAACCAATTGCTCAAAAAAGTAATCACTCGGTTCAACACAAATTCCTTTCCATCCAAACTCTTTCTCAAGGACATAACAACTACTTACTTCTCTACCATTCGCTGCTCCAACCTCTAAGAAATAACCGTCCTGTTTATTGGGAAAGACATATTCAGCAATCCATCGATCATTATTGGTTTCGTTATAGTATTGCCTTTGGGCAGGAAGAATTGTCGGTACAAATCTAGTTAAGCCCTCAATCATTTTTCGCCGTAGATACCCCATTTTATAGACTTCTCTTTTAAGTTTAAGTTACCCAGATTTAAATTTGCGATAGTAGACGTAGAATTACATCGGGAATTTGTACCATATCTGTGCCAAGTTCCAAAACATAACAAGGAACTTGTCTAACTAAATTTGACATGATTTTTAATGCTGTTTGTCCACTACCAGCTAATTGAAAGATGCTACTAGGAGCTAGGGCGCGTAAGGCTAATCCCCCACTGATAGGACGGATGTCGGTATCTGATTTCCCGGTAATTTGGGGAACTAAAACCGCTTTAATCGGAAATCCTAGTACAACTTTTTGCGGATGGTGTTGATGTAAAAATAGCATTGCTTTTTCATTCTCTAAGCGATCGCAATTATCAATGAGATCCGCTAAATGGGGAAATCGTTCTAGATCCGCTTGTCCTCTTAATTTGGCGGTGTTGTAAAGGCTATAAACATAGGGCTTGGGATCAGTGGAAAGTAAACAATAATCATCACTGGCATAGAGGAGTGAACTATTAATACAAGTTAGGGAAGTAGAGGATTTACCAGAACCACCTTTTCCTGCAATTAAAACTCCCCCATCCAGATTACCGATCGCCCCTGCATGAACATATTGATGTTGGAGATCGCTTGTCCACCAATTCAAAATGGTTTGCAGAGGAGATCCTTTTTCCCAATAAGGAATATCTTTAGCATCATCAATCCAATAACAAGCTAAATTCTGTTCTCGATCTAGGACACTGAGAATATTCGGACCGATATGAAAATTGGAACGAATGCGATCGCCATCATAGGCTTTGATCTCTTTGCGTGGACCGAGATAATCTGCCCAATGTCTTCTAATTAGGGATAACAGGCTATCAATTAATAATGGCAATTGTGTTTTAGTTGAGGTATTATCCCATAAGCAAATCGTTAGATGGGGCTGGGGAACTGGGGCTATCGCCAAATGGGACAATGCAGGGGTAATCTGGGGAATCAGCCCCTCTCCTGCAAACCTTAGACAGAGATTATACTTACCGATGGTATAAAAATATTGCACCTCGCCAGCAATCTGAGCGGCTCTTTCAAAGCCTGTATATACCAGTTGGAAATAAGCAAGGCGATCGCTCTCAGCAATACTCAGATCAGGGTTAGGGTACATAAAAATCACTGAAATCTAGTTAAGAAACAATTACTTTGAAAGAGTCAACAGTTGTAGCGATTGCACAATGGTTGAACGCATCAGAGAACGGCGATCACCGGACAAAACTCGATACTTTAGCCACTCCATATTGGCGATCGGCATTTGCCAGAGAGCCGGCCATACCCACGTTGGTAATTCTAATGCAACTAACTGCTGCAAAAGCCGCAACATATTCTGCACAGGCAAGATCATTTGATATCGTTGTGCTTGTGTGATCAACCTGATCCAATCGTTGTTTGGGAGATTCGCAATTAACAGGAAAGCATCTGCAATCCTGTGTATTTGTGGATTCGATGATTTGGGCAATCGCTGTCTAAAAAACATTCGCGCGCATCCATCCAGGAACTGATCCGTTGGACTCAGATGCCAACCTGCTTCATTGCTCCAATCCGCAGTCGCATAATGCCACACCTGCCCATCTGTATAGTCTTGGGGAATTGCCCAAAACAGATGTCCTTGCAAATAAAGCGGTAAATTCAGCGATGAATCACAATTGTTGCGTAATTCCCTAAATTGTTGGGTAGTCCCATCAACGCTATGCCAATTAAGCGAGATCAAATGCTCGATTGCTGTCTCTAAATAATTGCCATCAACCAAGAGATGGAAGCTAGAAATTGATCGATAATTCTCAATTTTATTTTTACCTATCCCACCCCAAGCAGCATCCCCCAGCACAATCGCCTCAATACCAATATCCTTTAAACTAGACAATATTGCTTTTAGGGACTTGAGCTTCAATTGATTAGCATACCAATTGCGGCGATAGATCCCCTTTAGCCTGGACATCTCAGTGTCATCAACGCCATGAGCTAATAAATTTTGGTAAAGTTGTGGCAGCAATGAATAGGAACTAGCATCTAAAGTTTCTATATCAACTGAATCGCGCCAATCTTGCCAAGCCGTTAACATTGCCTGCTCTTTTAACAGTGTGGCTTTGAGTAATTGTTTGTGCGACAGTTCTAGTCGATAACTATCAAAGTAAGCCAGGCGAAGCCCTTGGCGGGCGGCTACGCCATCGAGCAAGTCTAAATTCATGTAAAATCAATATATTGTATTCATTAAAATACTGTAGCCAATTTTCCAAACTAGGTCTGAAATCCAATAAAATCGTGACTATATCAATAGGATTTCAGGGTTTTGGTTACAGTATTGCACTATGAAACTGGTTTCACATTTGGCCATCCAGCATCTACATCTATTTCATGAATAGGATCGAGTAAAAGTAAATCTTCCATATCTGTGAACTTCTCTAAAATCGGTTTCTCAAATTTGGGCTTTTCATTACCGGTAGCTGATTCCTGATGATTAATAGCTCCAGGTGTAATAATAATGGTATTAGCAATAATTAAGTCTTCATGTTGCAATTTATCCAGAAATTCATCAACTGCCGCAGTTATCTCTTCGATACTGCCATCATACTTTTTTCCAATTTCTTGGATCATACTCTGCGAATCAAGATGACCTTCGATACAACTCCACAAATCTGCACCAGTTTTTAGCAGACTGTAATAGTAACCCCGATCGATATTAACAACTATAACTTCTCCATCAATAGTTTCAGAAACAATTTTAGGACTATTGACTTGAAATACTTGGTTTTTATCCATATAAATGCCTACAATTTGATTATTTTTTTTAGAGTATAACCCAAATTTTTAGGGGTAAAGCATCTAATTTTTTTTGACAAAATTAGGACTTACGCATTGACAGAATAACAAAATAGTGCATTGATGAATAAGGGTCGTCTAGTAAGTAACCGTTCACGGGGGGTACAAAAAACGCTCTATATGAAATTCCACGAAAACAGCATGAAAAACGTTATAGATTTGATTTTTTTAGGTCATTTAAAATTCGCAAAATCTCTATATCGGTTTGCAAATCCTTTTCTAGCCAATTTAAGAACCATTCGTTAATATGTCAAGTTGCCTGAAAAACCCAACAGACAAAGCTTTCAGGTTTTTTAATAACTTCTCACCCCCTGTGAACGGTTAAGTTTGTAGTTGGCACTTTAGTAATCAAGCACCAACTACGAACAATAATTAATTAAGCTGCTTGAGGCTGAACTAAATTTTCTATGCCTTGAATAACAGTTGCAGATTCAATTTTGTCACCAGCTTTGAGTTTATCTAAAATCTCTCTCCCTTCAGTCAGATAACCAAACACAGCATAACGACCATCTAAAAGATTACGTCCTGCGGGAGTAAGTTCTGGTTCAAACAAAAAGAAGAAAATTTGCGAAGAACCACCATTAGCTTCATTTTCTGGACGTGCCATAACTAACGCACCAAAAGACGAAAACGGTAAAACAGGCATATCTAAATAACGCCCAGCTTCTTCGAGAGTAATACCGTAGGTTGGTTCTTTTTCGCCCTTGACCAAAATTTCTAAAGGAACAGCCCGATATTTGCCAGTTTGAGGATCAATAAAACCGACTTCCTTACCTACAGGATCTCCGGTTTGGAGAAAGTAAGATTCTTCCGAACGGGTGAATTCTAAACCGTTATAAAAACCTCTTTGTACCAAATCAACAAAATTACCAGCAGTCACGGGAGCGCTATAGCCATCTACAACTACACTCAAATCACCTTTATTAGTTTTGAAAGCAATCCTAGCGCGTCCCTTCAGTTGGGGTAAGTTACTATACTCAGCCGGAACTTCAAAGGGGAATTTTGTCACCATTGATTCTTCTAACAAGCTGACAAGATTGAGTAATTTAGCTCTTCCGTCAAGAATGGGTTCTTTTTGTTTAGTTTTAACCACTTCTTGCAGTTCTATGATACCAGATTTCAATTCAGTCATCCAAGCTTCGGCTTGAGGTTGGCGTTCTTCCGGAACGCTTGCTAATATTTGGGAAGGTTTATCGAGTATCCGCAATGCCTGCTTGAGGTCATTATTAACTGCACCCCATCGTTTATTTGCCCGCAGTTGGTTAGAAATATCCTCTAAACTGGCTTGCAGTTTACGGACAGGTTGATTATCTATCGGCAGTGCATAGCGCAACAAAGCCTTACCGTCGGTAATTGCGTTTCCTGCTGGTAAGCCAGCGTTACTAGCGGGAGTCCACCCAGCCGTACTTATGCCTAAAAATATTGTTAATAGCAATATTTTTAGGCTGTTCTTCACCCAGGACTTAAATAAGTTCAACATGAAATTTCCCTTTCTTCAGCATCAAAGTGTTGACTGGAAGTAACTTATTGATTATCTTCCCACATTGGGGGACTGGGGATGGAGGAGGCAGGGGAAGTAGGGGAAGTAGGGGAAGTAGGGGAAGTAGGGGAAGTAGGGGAAGTAGGGGAAGAAATATTAATTTTGCCTGTTCCCTCTTCCCTGTTTCCTCTTCCCTGACAAATAACAACTGACAAATAACAACTAACCAATTATGACGCTGGAAGGGTACAATAAATGCCGATTGTCTTGCAAAATTTGAAAGTTTCATGATCTCTAGTAACGACTTTCGACCTGGTGTTTCAATTGTATTAGATGGTTCGGTTTGGCGCGTGGTAGATTTCCTTCACGTTAAGCCAGGCAAGGGTTCTGCCTTCGTGCGGACAACACTGAAAAACGTCCAAACTGGCAAACAGTTAGAAAAAACTTTTCGGGCTGGAGAAAGCGTTCCCCAGGCAACTTTGGAAAAAGTGACGATGCAACATACCTATAAAGAAGGCGATGAGTTTATCTTTATGGATATGGAAACCTATGAGGAAGGTAGATTAACTTCAGCGCAAATTGGCGATCGCGTCAAGTACCTCAAAGATGGTATGGAAGTTAACGTGATTCGCTGGGGCGAACAAGTCCTAGAAGTAGAACTACCTAATTCTGTAGTTTTGGAAATTGTGCAAACAGATCCCGGTGTCAAAGGTGATACTGCTACAGGTGGTACTAAACCCGCAATCCTGGAAACTGGGGCAACTATCATGGTTCCTTTGTTTATTGCCCAAGGGGAACGGATTAAGATTGATACCAGAGAAGATAAGTATTTAGGCAGGGAATAATTTTCCTATTTTTTTGATACCAATTTGGAATAGTGAGGAATACAGCAAAAGTCAGCAATTAGGAGTCAGCGTCAGGAGTAAAACCCTGTTGTGGCATAAGTTTAATTCATGTCAATTGAGTTCTTGATTACCTGGAAAGTTGCCATAAAATCCAAAATCTAAACTTGTTCGACTGAGCGAAGTCGAAGTCCAAAATCTAAAATTGGTACTCATGATTTCAATCCCTTTTTTATAGAGGGATTAAATCCCTGCCTTACTTAGAATTTTAATTTAACAGTTAGGTCGAGGTAAAATAATTGTGACATTAGACTTTAATGAAATCCGTCAGCTATTAGTAACTATTGCCCAAACAGATATTGCGGAAGTTACCCTCAAAAATAATGAATTTGAGCTAACAGTCCGAAAAGCTGTCAGTTTTAGCAATAATGCTCCAGGAACAGTTAGTGGCGTGGTGAGTGCTGGTGTAACCCAGTTGGTATCTACAGCCTTACCAAGTTCCACTGAGGGGGCTGTAACCAATAAAGTTGTTGATAATTCAGTCGCACAAGCTCCTCATTCTTCTTCACCAATTAATCAAAAATTAGTTGAAGTACCATCACCAATGGTAGGGACATTTTACCGTTCCCCAGCCCCAGGAGAAGCAGCGTTTGTGGAGGTAGGCGATCGCGTCAAAGCTGGTCAAAGTGTCTGTATCATTGAAGCCATGAAGCTCATGAACGAAATTGAAGCCGAAGTCTCTGGACAAGTGATGGAAATTTTAGTTCAAAATGGTGAACCAGTAGAATATGGTCAGCCTTTAATGAGAATTAACCCTGATTAAGTATTAAATGGGGAACAGGGAAAAGGGGAAGTAGGGGAGTAGGGGGAGTAGGGGGAGTAGGGGGAGTAGGGGGAGTTGGGGGAGTAGGGGGAGTTGGGGGAGTTGGGGAAGTTGGGGGAGTTGGGGAAGTAGGGGGAGTTGGGGAAGTAGGGGGGGAGAAAGAATTTTCCCAATGACAACTAACAACTGACAACTGACTAAAGCGGATAATTTTTCTGAAAACTTTCGCGGGTGAGAGGTTGTTGTAATTCCACACCTTCACCCCCTAAAACCTCTAAAAGTTTGCCATTGACTTCGATATATACTTTGGCTTGAGGATTTAAGCTGGTAGCAGTATATACAACTTGTCCCACACGCCCCATCATGGAAGTGCTACCTCCACCAGCGGTAAAGTGTTCAGACAAATTCACATGAATATCATTATTTTCTGCTTTGAGTCCCAATAGTTGAGTACCCGGGGGAATAGTAGTAGAGCCTGTGCCTTCACTTCGACCGGCTAATAAAGTTTTAAATGCTGCTTCTAAAACTTGATTGGGTTGGGTAGCAGCAACTTTAAAGGGTTGGGGAACTAAATCCAGGTGATTTTCCTTGGATCTGAGCCAGTATATACTAGCAGTCTGTTGATTGCCCTGTTGGGTTGTTGATTGCTTGATGGGCTGTTTAATAGATTGTGAAGAGTTATCAGGTGTAGGAGGATTGGGCGTTTGGGCAGAAAACCAAGCCACACCACCGCTTACCACTACCACTGCTGCGGAAATAGCTGCTATCACACCGGAAGAAACGCCGTTAGTTCTTTGTTGGTTATTCATAAAACCTCGCGGTAAGTGGGAAACTCAGCGTCTTTAGACCTGAGAGGGATGGTTCGACGCGGCTCACCAGCCGCGACACGAGCAGTTCGACAAGCTCACTGACCACGGTTTTGACCGCTGTGGATGTTAAAATTAAAACCAGATTTTTGATTGGAATCTGGAAACCAACTCCCATTTCTGGGGTAATGTTAGCCTTGACCTGTTATAAGAGCTTGTTAGGCTGAAAGCACTGTTCCAGTGACCTTAGAACTGTTTAACTTACAGCGACAGAGCGGGAAACTGGCTACGCATTTCGAGGTGTCGTGACTCAAATAACGGCTACCCTTAGACTCCCTTCGACTTCGCTCAGGGCAAGCCGCTTAGGGTGGTCTGGTCAGTACAGCTTGCAATTTCTTGCAAGCTCAGTTCCTTTAGGGCTGGGTTACTGACAATATAAAACCTACTGGATTGAGGATGGAAATAGTATTTGTAAGATAAGTAGCCTGTTTATAAACGTTATTCCCCGGTGCAAATCTTGGCTTTTGATCTGGACATGAACTGTTATTGCTAGTTTTGCCTCTTGCCACTCCAATTGTAGAGTGATCTTTACAAGTCCGTTACCTTTCTCTTTATCTAAATCCTATGGTTTCTTGAAAAAACTTTTAAATTAGACTTCAGTAAAATATGGTAAGCAAATCAAATAAGTAGGTTGGCGTTGAAAATTGTCGTTATAGCAAGGCAAGAGGCAAGAGTAAAGAGTAAAGAAGTTTTCAGCGATTTTACGTTTCTTTACACAGGTTGGTTTTATTGTGTTCACCTACTTGGCATTAAATTGTCAATAATGGTGCGTTGTGCTGTCGCTCTAAGCGTAGCCATGCCCTCAATAGCTTTACACACCATACATATCTGCTATATTAATCAAATTTTCAAGGCCAATTTCCCGAAAAAATGAATTGATAAATACTATAATTAGTAATCAATCCCTTATTTGTGGTTGTTATGGTTGTTACTGCTTCGACCCACAAGATTACCTGGGAACTCTTGCCTGAAGATTTTGTTTTAGAAGATGAACCAGTGGATAATGTTAATCAACCTTCTTTAGCCGCTGCACTGACGGAAAGCCTGCAACTGGCAGGGAAACTCCCAGAAACAGCCCTGGCTACGACCAATTACGGCATTTGTACCGTAGTTAATGGCAAAATTGTCATCAAAGCACCTGATTGGGCTTACATACCCAAAATTACTGTGCCTAGAGAGCAAATACAACGTAGTTATACTCCTCACAAACAGGGTGAAATACCGGTTGTGGTGATGGAATTTCTTTCTGACGCAAATGGGAGTGAATATTCTAGTAAAAGGACTTTTCCCCCTGGTAAATGGTTTTTTTATGAAGAGGTGTTAGAAGTTGCAAATTATCTAATTTTTGCACCTGATACGGGTGTTTTGGAAGTTCATCGGTTACAAAGTTCAGGAAAATATCAATTACGTTCCCCTGATGAAAATAACCGTTATTGGTTAGGGGAAATGGATTTATTTATTGGTGTATGGCAAGGAAAGCGCGAAAACCGTGATGGTTATTGGTTGCGCTGGTGGGATAAGGAGGGTAATTTATTATTGTGGGGGTTTGAGTCGGTTGAGAAGGAACGAGGAGAAAAGGAACAAGAAAGACGAGAAAAAGAACAAGAAAGACGAGAAAAAGAGCAGGCTTTACAACGGTTAGCGGAGTTGGAGAAACGATTACGAGATGCGGGAATTGGAGATTAGGAATCACCCAGAAGAACACGCGACTCGAAAACCACTACCGTAGTTACTGCCACCAGCAACTATGTAGTTACGATAGGCACAACGGCAGTTCCCAGCCTCTTGAAGCCAAGAACCACCGCGCAATATGCGTTTGCTATCGTTACCAGTCCAAGCACTACCGTCATTGGGTGCATTTGTATAGTCCCTATGCCAAAAATCTTCGCACCATTCCCACACATTACCGTGCATATTATATAAACCAAAGTTGTTAGGGGGAAATTCGCCTACATCTGTGGTCTGTTTGTATTTGTTATTATGATTAACTACATCTGTATTAATGGCTTCACCGAAGTAAAATGGAGTTGTAGTCTTGGCTCTACAGGCATATTCCCATTCAGACTCGCTAGGTAAGCGATACATTTTACCTGTGTGTTCCCCCAACCTAGCACAAAATTCTTGGGCATCTAACCATGATATTTTTTCCACTGGCAGATTTGCACCTTGGAAGTATGAGGGTTTAGGGTTTAAATCTATGTTGATTTTCGGTAAACTGGCGATTTTTTGCCATTGTGCTTGGGTAATTGGGTATTTTCCGATGTAGAAAGGTGAAATTGTCACGTTATGTTGAGGTTTTTCATTTTTATATCCCTCTCCTTCTGGTGAACCCATAGAGAATGTGCCACCAGGAATACCTACCATTTCCAAAAATAAATTATTTCCTAAATTGTCTCTAAAAACTATGGGTTGTTTCGGGGAAACAATTGTTGTAGTGACTTGCTGGGAGTGATTAGGAGAAATGGTTATTTGTGAAAGTTGCTGTGGTTGCAATACTGATAAAATTTCTGTTGCCGACTGAAAGCGATTTGAGGGTAAGTCTTGCAGCATTTTATCTAATATTATTTCTAAGTCATGATTCACAAATATATATTTTTTCCATATCCATTGCATGACTGTTAAATCAAATAGTGGATCAGTACCATCTGGTTTTTGGAAATATCCTGTTAATAATCGAATACAAGTTACAGCTAAACTATAAAGGTCGCTGTTGGGATAAACTATGCCGCGAAATTGTTCTGGTGGTGCATAACCAGGTGTACCTGTAACTGTTCCCAGTTTGGTGAGAACGTTGTTCCCTACGTCTTTGGAAACTCCAAAATCAATTAGGAATAAAGCGCCTGTTTGCGAATGTTTAATAATATTTTCTGGTTTAATATCTCTATGAATTACTTTATTGTTATGAACAAATTGTAAAATATGTAATAATTCAATTAGGATTTTTTTTACTTCAGATTCGCTAATTTTCCCCTTTTGTCGCAGTTCGTTTAATAAATTTTGACCTTCGATAAATTCTTGAATTAGATAAAGTCTGCCTTCTTGGGGAAAGAATGCGAGTAAATCTGGAATATGGGGATGTTTCCCTAAATCGTTGAGTCTGAATGCTTCTTGTTCAAATAGCTCTGTGGCTTTTTTGAGCGCACCACTTCCTGATTGTTGGGGTAGAAATTGCTTAATAACGCAGTGAGTATCTAATCTCTGTTCGTCTACTGCTAAAAATGTCCGCCCAAAACCACCTTCACCAATAATGCGGATGGCGCGATACCGTTCTTTCAGCACTATTTGACTGCCACAGGATTGACAAAGGATAGTTTTTGGTGGGTTTTGCTGTAGACACGCGGGGTTAAGGCACTGACTCATAAATCCGGTTTGCAGTTAATTATCTCAGTATAATGATAGGATGAGTTTAAGTAAAAATTATTTTAATTGATTAAAGGGTTTCTCTGTAATACTTAAATTTTTGGTAATTTCATGAAATACAGTGGTTTTTGTTCTCATAAAATGCAGTCTAGGGTGGGGAGACTCCACCCCTACGGGTTTGAGACAACTTATGATAGCAGGAATGGGAATAATTCGACTGATTTGGTCTCAGAATACCCAGTTTACAATAGTTGAATGTTAACTTTCTATTGCGTCTTTAATCCATTGTTGCAATGTATTGATCACTTCGTCAATGGCAATTTCTTGAGATTCACGATTTGCGCGTTTGACTATTTCGACTTTACCATTTGTAATGGCTCTGCCAGTGACGATTCTGAAGGGGATACCGATTAAATCTGCATCTTTGAATTTTACTCCTGCCCGTTCGTCTCTGTCATCTAATAAGGTTTCTACACCTGCTTGGTTGAGTTCTGTGTAGAGTTGTTCAGCAACGGCGATTTGTTGAGCATCTTTAATGTTAGGAATGATGATGATGGCGTGATAGGGGGCGATCGCTACTGGCCAAATTATGCCATCTTTATCATAGGATTGTTCTACGGCTGATTGCGCTAACCGTGACACACCCACACCATAGCAACCCATGACTAAAGGCTTTTCTTCCCCTTGTTCGTTGGTATAAGTTGCACCCATCGCCTCAGAGTATTTTGTACCCAGTTGGAAAATATGACCGGCTTCGATGCCTCTAGCTGTTTGTAGGGTTTGATTTGGGTCATGCAGAGAGCGATCGCCTAATTTGGCTTTACGAATATCTACGGTTAGTGCAGGTAATTTAAATTGCTCACCCCAATTTGCGCCAACTACATGAAAACCAGCTTCATTTGCACCAGTGACAAAGTTTTTTAACTCCACAGCGGTTTTATCCACCAACCGCACAAACTGAGAATTTACCTGTTTACTTTCCGCAATATAATCATCACTAATATCTGGTGCTATGTAACCCAAAGGCAAAGATTTTGCTTGCCATGTTGCTTGGGCTTCGGCATTTGGTACAGTTAAAGTGAGGATAGTTTTAGCGCCGAATTCAGGAGCTAATTTAGTTAATTCATTTTGTAATTTAACTTCATTGATTTCCTGATCTCCGCGAATATTTATTAACACCAAAACAGTTAAACCGTTATCATAAACAGTTTGATATAAAACGTTTTTAACAATTTGGTTAGGAGAACATTTGAGGAAATTACAAACTTTGTCTATAGTTTCTGTTCCCGGAGTTGACCGTTTTTCAAAAGTTGTAAAAGGTGAAGTTTCCACTGCTGCTGGTAAAGAAACTGCCTTTTCTACGTTTGCAGCATATTTACCATCTTCCGTATAGAGAACTTCGTCTTCTCCTGCATCGGCTAAGACCATAAACTCTGTTGAACCAGAACCGCCAATAGCACCAGAATCAGCTTCCACAGCCCGAAAAGCCAAACCAGAACGCCGCAACATATTACTATAAGCAGTATACATTTCCTGGTAAGTTTTTTGCAAACTTTCTTCATCAGCATGGAAAGAATAACCATCTTTCATAATAAATTCTCGTCCGCGCATTAAACCGAAACGGGGACGAATTTCATCACGAAATTTAGTTTGAATTTGATATAAATGTACAGGTAATTGACGATAGGAACGAATCATATCACGGGCAACTGTGGTAATTACTTCTTCGTGAGTTGGTCCTAGTCCTAATTGTTGTTCCCTCCTATCAACGAGAGAAAACATAATTCCCTCAGCTTTAGTATAGGTGTCCCAGCGTCCTGACTCCTGCCATAATTCAGCAGGTTGTAACTGTGGTAATAAACATTCTTGTGCGCCGGTAGCGTTCATTTCTTCCCGGACAATTTGGGAAACTTTTTGCAAAACCCGCCACATTAGGGGAAGATAAGCATAAATCCCACTACCAATGCGACGGATATAACCTGCGCGGAGTAACAATTTATGGCTAGGGATTTCCGCATCAGCCGGATCATCCCGTAGTGTAACAAATAACATTTGTGATAATCGCATTGTTTTTACCTTTACTTGCTAATTTTGCCAATTAATTATTGAAGATTAACCTATGTCATACCAAATTAAAACGAAGCTGCATAGAATAAAATTTTCAGAATAATTAACCGCAGATAAACGCAGATAAACGCAGATAAATATGAATGATTGTTATTCTGTGCAGCCTCACATAAAATTGGTATCACCTGTCACCTGTTATAACTTGAGGAGATGATTACTGTGTCTGAAGCAATGTATCAAGCACAACCACCTTTAGAATTTATTCCGCCAGCTTTTAACCCTTTGTTGTTAAAGTTGGTACATCTAGTTCTACCTAACTGGATTCGCTGGAAAACACCTATTAGCAACATTGAAGCAGACAATGTTGAAGTTTTGGCGGATTGCTATCAACGGTTTCAGGATGGTAAAATTCGGTTTATGTTGGCGTTTCGTCATCCTCAAACAGCAGACCCTCTTTGTTTAACCTATTTACTGTCCCAAATCTTGCCTAAAGTAACACGAGTTGGGGGTACACAGCTACAATATCCCCTTCATGCCCATTTTATCTATGATCGGGGTATTCCTCTCTGGGCTGGTTCTCAAGTTGGTTGGGTAATTTCCCATTTGGGGGGAACTCCGATTCAACGCGGTAAAGCTGACTGGACTGGGTTGCGTTCGGTGCGGGATTTGTATCTCAATGGTCAGTTTCCCATGGCTGCTGCGCCAGAAGGTGCTACAAATGGTTTATCGGAGATTATTAGTCCCTTAGAACCGGGTATCGCACAGATGGGTTTTTGGTGTGCGGAAGATTTGCAAAAAGCGGGAAGAAATGAGGAAGTTTTAATTGTACCAATTGGCATTAAATATAGTTATGTTAATCAGCCTTGGGATAATATAGCAAATTTGTTAACTGGATTAGAAGCGGCTAGTGGTTTATCTGTGAATCAGGATCAAACTGAGGCTAATTTGGCTGCACTTTATCCCCGATTGTTAGGTTTGGCTGAACATTTATTAGCGGTAATGGAACAATTTTATACTAAGTTTTATCATCAAACATTACCAGATGAAAAAATTACTAATGGGGAAATTATAGATAGAAATGAAGCTTTAGCTTATCGTTTACAAGCTGTGATGAATATTGCTTTATTTATTGCTGAACAATATTTTGATTTACCATCTAGGGGGAATTGGAATGATAGATGTAGACGGGTAGAACAAGCCGGTTGGAATTATATATTTAGGGAAGATTTTAAGGATATTAAATTATTATCACCCATTGAGAAAAGTTTGGGAGATAGAATCGCTGAAGAAGCATATTTTCGGATGTGGCACATGAGATTGGTTGAGAGTTTTGTGGCTGTTTCTGGGATGTATATCCGCGAAAAACCAACGGTGGAAAGATTTGCTGAAATGACTTTACTTTTATGGGATATGGTTAATAAAATTAAGGGGAATATTCCTGTAAATCGTCCACAATTGGGTAAGCAGCAGGTGAGAATAACTGTGGGTGAACCCATTTCTATTTCTCAACGTTATGCGGTTTATAAAGGTAGTCGCGTTGCTGCTAGACAATCGGTGGCTGAGTTGACGACTGATTTACAGCAGGTTTTGGAGGGTTTGGTTGAGAAGGGATGATTTTTTTGCACGCAGAGGCGCAGAGGCGCAGAGGCGCAGAGAGAAATTAAGAGTGTGATTTAAATCCTCAACTTCCTCTAAAGGTTGAGGATTTGGGTTAGTTATTTGGCACTATTTTTTAATTCGTTCCATGCTTTGACAACTTTATCTAGTTTGTTTGGTAGTTGAGATTGCGATATGTCATTATATTGGGTTGTGGCTTTTTGACTGGTTATGGTATAGGTGATATAATCTGCTGAACCTGGAGGTGCTGGGAAACTCAATTTGTTGAATTGTTCAAATTTGTCTTGGGTTAATAATTTTTCAAATTGTTTAACTTGTTCTCCAGTAACTTTTTTGATACTACGCTCTGAGTCGTTAGCATCACCTGTTTTTGTTCGTATCAGTTGACCGTCTTTTAGTAAAACTGTTTCATAGGTTTTTCCAGCTATTCCCCCACTGGTAATTTCTCTAAATACTCCGTTTTTGTCTAATGGTGGTGGTAATTCATTGGCTGGAATTGGTACGGATTGGATGGTTTTAATGTCTTTGTTAACTTGATACTGTTGGTGGCTGGGATTAGCAACAACAGGCATAGATTTGAAAGTTATTACACTACCTAAAGATAGAATTGTGGTTAATATGAGGATATTTTTCATGATTTCCTTTGTCAGAATACAAGGATGATCAATTGTTATTGACGTTGGGTATTTTTAGATTGTTTCTTTTTGTCTGAATTAGAATTTATAGGATTTAATGATGAAAATATTATACTTCATGAAGCATCATCACCCGCATGGGAATAAATTCCCAGTCTCATAGCGAAACTCCGTTAAAATGGACTAAAAGAATTTTGCAGTTTAGAGTTTATAATTAAAATACAGAAATGTTGTCCATAACCTAGTAAATAACATAAATAATTATGAATGTACAACTTGTTGATTCCCTTGTAGAAATTGTTTCCAAATTAACTCCCGAAGATCAGAAACTTTTCTTATCTAAACTTTCTCATATCAATATAATTCTGCCAGCAGAACAGCAAAATTTAACATTAGCAGAAAAAGTAGCACAATTTCAGGAATGGTTATCTCAATTTCCTCAAAGTAGTATTACTCTATCAGATGAATCACTACGTCGAGAAAATATTTATGATGATAGAGGAATATGAAAAGCTATTTACTTGATACCAGTATTATTCTTAGATTTGCAAATTCTTAATGAAAAAATTATTCGGCGTTGCTGAATTGAGGTATGAAATTCCCAAATTGAACCTTTAAAACTCTTACCTCAGTGCGTCTACTCTTCAAGATCACGAAGCGTGATTGCGCCTTTGCGTGAGACTAAAATTCATACCCTTAATCAGCAACGCCGGAATTTTAAAGCCTAAAAAAGCAGCAATGTTGAGTCATTTGGATACTTTGCGTCAGGAATGGGAAAGATGAGATGAGATATGTTTATGATATCAGTATTTTTATTTACTATCTAGCTGAAGTCGAGGCAGAGCCTCTTGTGATAGCATTCCCAGTCAGAGACTGGGAACGAGATAATTCAAGCAAAATAGTATATTTTGTGACGCTACATCAACCACTTAAATGATTTTCTAGCAAAGATGCGATCGCTTCTGGTTGAACCTTCTTGTATTGTTTTTTACCTAGCATTAAAACACAATTGGGAGCGCTGCTACAGCGTTTTTGACAATCGGTATGTTCAATTGTGACTTTATCAGATAAACCGCGATCGCCTAAAGTTTTTTCTAAGTCTAATAATAATCCCTTGCCACCCCGTTTCAGACAGCCAGATTTTTGACATACCATAATTTTGGCTTTGGGTTGAGGAAGGAAATTTTCCAGCACACAAAAACCAATTGCTTGAATTTGATAAAGTTGCAGTTTTAGTTTATTGTTACGGAGGTTTAATTTACTAATAGCATCTATGCGAATTTGTTCACCAGGAACTAAGGATAAACCTAGCGAACAACGTAAATTTTTAGGGATTTTCAGTTTAATATTTCCCCCAGAAACTGCTAACTGTAAATGTTTACATTTCCCAGCGTCTTTACCCACAAACCCTAAAAACTGTCCCTCAATATTCAATTCCGATAAGGTCAAATATTTTTCACCCATTTGCGATAACTCTATGTTTCAAATAAAAAATAATAAACCCCACATTACCAATTGATAATTAATCCATGTCCCCCTCCTCGCTTGCGGGGAGGGGTGAGGGGTGGGGTTCTTCTATCTCATTCAACCGATAATCACTATAGCTAATAACTAACGGCTGAATACTTGCATTTTAAGGAAGGCGTTTAGCTTCTAAAGTTACGGGTAAACGACTTTTATCGGGAAATTCACTAAATTCTAATTCCCAACCATTAGCTAAAGTGAGAATTTTACCTGCTGCACTATCTGTTTCTTTGACTACTTCTTCTTCTAAATCTTTTTTAGGGACGTAGGCAATTAAAGTACCAGCATCATTCATTCGCAGCATTACTTTCATGTGTTTCCTCAGCAGATTCTAGTTCTCTTTTTCGACAACCGATGATGTACCCTGTTTCCAAAAAATGCACAGCATAGATATAATAAGCTTGCAAAAATGTGCCAATGCTGGAAACATAACCAACATCACCAATGTTTGCTAAAACTTCCCCAATCTCTCTACCTGGAAAAGTTCCATCGTTTTTGATTAGTTTCTTAACTCGAACTTTTTGACCGATTTCAAAAATGGGTTGCGAGTCTAGTTCTATTTCATCACGTTGCATGGGAATACCTTTTTTCGCTGACTAAATTTAATAATTCTTCTGTAGTGAGACTGCGTTTTTTGAGGATTGATTGCTGACGGACTACATCTAAAATAGCTTGGATTTCTTGAGAATCAAGAAAGATGCCATGCTGTTCTAAGAGATTAGATAATGAATGCCGACCAGAATGTTTACCTATGACTAAACGCCGTTCCCAACCCACATCTTCAGGAGCATAAGGTTCATAAGTAACGGGGTTTTGCAGAACACCATGAGCATGAATACCAGACTCATGAGCAAAGGTATTTTCACCCACAATTGCTTTCCAAGGTTGAACATTAGCACCAGAGGCTTTAGCGACTAGTTGAGATAGTTTTAACAAGTGTTGAGTTTGAATTCCCAAGTCAACACCGTAAATACATTTTAGAGCCATGATTACTTCTTCTAAAGCTGCATTTCCGGCTCTTTCTCCTAGTCCATTAACGGTAGTATTTACAGATACAGCACCAGCTTTGATTCCGGCTAAGGCGTTAGCAGTTGCTAGTCCAAAATCATTATGGGTGTGAATCTCAATAGGAATTGATAGAGTTGATACTAAATGCTTAACTTTCAGGTGAGTTCGGAAGGGATCAAGTACCCCAACTGTATCACAAAACCGAAAGCGAGATGCTCCCCATTCTTGCGATAACATGGCAACATCTTGGAGAAAGTTTTCGTCGGCTCTAGAAGAATCTTCACCACCAACTGATACCCAAAGACCTTGATCTAAGGCGAAGCTAATACAGTCTTTTAGTTTTTGTAAACTTACTCGCCATTGTCCATGAAATTTAGCGGCAATTTGCACTCCAGACACAGGAATAGCAATATGTACTCGTTCTAGTCCACAGGCTATAGAAGCTTTAATATCTGATAATACAGCGCGATTCCAACCTAATAATTTAGCGTTTAAATCTAAGTTACGAATGGCAACAATGGCGCGAATTTCTTCTTCTCCCATCGCCGGAATTCCTACCTCTAATTCATGGACACCAATGGTATCTAGGAATTGAGCGATCGCTACTTTTTCTTCTAAGTTAAAAGCAACACCTGCTGCCTGTTCCCCATCACGTAATGTCGTATCATTAATCATGATTTGATACATTTTCAACATCCCTCTAGCGGAGTTTTTTGTAATATCCTTGTTCGCTACAATTCTTCATGGTGGTAGATGGGCAATAAATTATAAATTGAGCGAATAAATCATGAATTATGATTTACGATCCTTAATTATTAATCAAATATTTCTGTTGCATCTGTATGACAAGAAACAAAAAATAAGTATAATTTATCCAATATTTCCGGTGGTATTATTTGTGGATTTTGTTAATAGCCAATAACCCAGACAAATATTAGTAAATCCTGTAAAAAATAACATACTCATACCAGCAACCAAACTAGTAATCATAATTCTTACCTCTTATGTTTACTGGTAATTTTTCATCTACCTCAATTCAGGATGTTCTGCAAGCCAATCAAAAATTCTGTCTAGTTGTTGTAAATCCACTAAACCATATTGCCAAAGCAGCATCGGTAAAGGTCCATGATTGAACTCAGGATGTCGCGTTGCTACAGCAATATCAGCCTGGGAAAGTGCCAGTTCTTTTTGGAGAAATTGCAGTAACTTCCTATCAATACGATTAATCACCATAATTGGACATTGACAATTGCAATCAACATAAGGGACAAGTTATTCCCATCAGCAATTACTAATTTTTTTAGTTTTAGCTAACTGAGTGAACCTTAGCTTATGTGAATTATCTGGAATATGCAAGGTATTTTGTGAGTGAATAATGACTTGAGATCAATCAGACTTGCATTAAAAATTAACCTCTGATATGCTTTGGATTAGACAGGGCTAGAATTATTAATTGTTATCAGTCGTACTAATCAAAAAAACATGATTGTTTCCAGCAATCTTTACTCAACACCGTTACACAAACAATTCTCTAACCATGTCACCAATTGATGACGAGAAGCAAAAAATTGCATCAATGTACTACGAACAAGAATCGCTTCTTCTAGGTTATTAACTTGCACGCGCAAAGACCCATCCGGGGGACAGGAACAGGAAATCATCAACTCTTGCAACCGATGATAAATACACCATCTATCACCTAAAGGAACTTGCAAAATTTGTTCACCGACAGTTAAAAAGTTACAATTTGGTGACATCAGTAATTCACAATTTATGGAGTTAACTTTATTGATCATCTTGGTGATGATTAGTGAGAGTTTGGACTTGTTGTTCTAACTGCTCAATCCGCGAGAGTAAAGAACGAATCACACCTGCCTCTATATCGGGTAATTTGCCATGTTCTAAGGGGGAAATGCGGTTATGAGACTTAGGAGCAATAATCCGGCCAGGAATGCCTACAACGGTGGCATCTGGAGGCACATCACGCAGGACAATTGAACCTGCACCAATACGGACGCGATCGCTAATTTGAATATTTCCTAATACTTTCGCACCCGCACCGACAACAACATTACTACCCAATGTCGGATGACGTTTACCACTTTCTTTCCCCGTTCCTCCCAATGTTACACCCTGATAAATGAGTGTATAATCTCCCACAATAGCAGTTTCACCAATCACAACACCCATGCCATGATCAATAAATACACCCCTACCAATTTTTGCCCCTGGGTGAATTTCAACACCTGTGAAAAATCGTCCCCAATGAGAAATCAACCGGGGAATAAAACTCACATTGTGGATATGTAACCAATGTGCCAGACGATGTAAACACAGAGCATGAAATCCGGGGTAACAAAATATGACCTCTAACCAATTACGTGCTGCTGGATCACGCTCAAAAATAATCCGAAAATCACTGATTAATGGTTCTAAAAAAAATCTAAAACCTTCATGTTTACGTAGCTTTGTATTTACAGTCTCAGTCTTAATGATCCTGTTTAATGACTGGTGCATTGGTATTGTTAGGTGAAAAAATCCTGTACTGTTTTCATGCTTATATCAGATAACTTCCAAACAGACAGAATTAGCAACGCAGATTAGATTTATTAAATTTATTAAGCTTGTACTCAATATGTTTAACTGCCTATTTAACAGAACTTTACATTTTCTCTTGGGGTAGGGGTACTAGCTTTTGATCACAGGGGTGCTGGTATTTTCAGATCAGGGATGCAGCTTTTTTGTACTCACCAGAAACCTCTTAATCTGTAGGACTTTGCAACTATTTAGGCAAGATATTTTTCCATATATTTAGTTGTACTCATTTCCTGAGAAACGTTGTCTTGATGACAGTAAAGTAGTGAGACAGAATTATACTGCAAACGGTTCATAGTTTAACCAAATATGAAACCCCTCTGGTAAACCTCTCCCTAACCCTCTCCTAAGAGGAGAGGGAAAAGGAATAATATTTAACACTGGAGAGGCTTTGAACCTTGTTCTTTGTATGATAAAAAAGTCCAGCTTCTAGTCGTTTTGAGTATAATTACACAATGTCATTGCGTAAGCGTTGCGTGGCGTTAGCCATATGGAAGGAAGTGAAATGAAGTAATAGCGTTCGCGGAGCGTCCCGGAGGGAACTAGCGCTGCTGCAAGCAGTTCGCTAGGGTTGTGATTGCTTCCCTTCGCTCGCAATGACTGTAAATATTTTTGTCCAATTACTTAAATATAGATTTTATGTATTACCTACTACTATTAGTATTTTATTATTTTGGTAGTGGAAAGGTGGATTTCTTTATTTTGTTTTCGGATTTGTTTGCTGTATGTGGGGATACAAAATAAAAAATGATAAATTTTCTCTGTGTTGATCGTTATTATAAAAATTCTAGTTTATTAGTTCGCAAACGGCAAATTTTTTCGCGCAGGGTTCGTCGAAATCACCAATTATCTAAGCTGTGTAGCTGAGTTAATTTTTTCCTCCGAGAAATGGATAAAAAAGAACATAAAATTAATGCAGCGTAACCCACTGTTAATTACTGATTGTAGGTTACGCTATCTCTAACTAAGAACCGAAGAAATATTTCATCTTGATCTTAATATCAGTATTAGTTTTAGATACAGTAACAGCCGAATCATTAAACTTAGGCGGTCCGGTGAAAACCTCTGGATTATTAGAAAACCCAAAACCTTCTATGGGCGCACCAAAAGAACCAGTATCGAGATTACCATTTTCATTGGCATCATGAATTAATCCAACAGCATAACTACCCGCTTTCAAGTTATTGAAAGTCAGTTTTTGAGACATTTCTGTGATCTTGATACATTGAGATTGTAAAGCATTTTTGCTATCACGAGGAAATCCTTGACTTTTATCAAAAAGCGTGGCACAAATTTGTCCAGATTTGTTTTTGAGTCCCTCTACTTCAATTTTCAGACTACTATTCAACTCTGCCTTAGCATTAGCTAAAAAGAGTAAATTTCCCAATATAGGGAGTAGTAACATTAGCCCCAGACTTGACGTTTTCCGTAACGCAGTGTTTAACTGTTTCTTCATTAATTTACCCTCTATTAAATAAAACTAATATGTTACCCAGCCATATTGTCAAGTTAGATTTTCTGAATTACCTAACAGACACTTTTGTAAATATAACAGAAAGTAACGAAATGTCAAAAATCAATAACTAAATCTGCATTCAGCAACTTTACCGAATCCAAATTTTGAGAACTACAAACACCCGTCACGTCAGCCACAAAGACGCTTGCATCCTAATACTACTGATTTATTACAAGCTCACAGTGCGTACAAATAAATCAAATCTTGTAACGTAACAGTATCCGCTTCATAATTATCATCAAGATGGATAACAAGGGAGTATCCCAAATATGCAAATTTACCCAAAATATAGAATCCATGCGGCTGGAAGTCAGGACTACACAGGCAAAACCCACCTGCGTGGGTTTTAAATTTCCGGCGTTGCTGATTCAGAATATGATTTTACCTCACGCAGAGGCGCTCCAGTCACAGAGAGTAAGAGTTTGAAGTCATTGATTTTTCAATTTCATACTTCAGTTCAGCAACGCCAAATTTCCCTAGTCCGCGTAGGCGGACTTTGTTTGTAAGTAATTGGACAAAAATATTTACAGTCATTGCGAGCGAAGGGAAGCAATCACAACCCTTGCGATTGCTTCATTTCACTTCGTTCCATTCCCAATGACATTGTGTAATTAATTCTGTCTCACTACTTATAGCCGTGATTTCCAATCGCCAGCTTATTTCTGCAAAATTGGGATGCTCCCGATAATAATAGCTTTGATCACATTTTTCCTAATGTGCTTTGTTTACTATATTTATAGCGTAGTGATGGGGAAAAGTTCATAGCTAACATAATTATCAATATCATCAAAAAATAATGATCAAAAAATTAAATCTTTTGCAAATTATCTGCATTAATATAGATAGTGTAATTAGGCTGTATTTGTTGTAAAGCAAGCAATACAGCCATAAAAATGTCATTAATAATCAAAAACTTAAAAAAATATAAATTGCATTTTTACGCCAAAAAAAATGATAGGTTGTATACAGAATTGAATTTCCCACGTATCTGGAGTAATCGGGTTGATTTTACTCCAGTTTTTTAACCTCAAATCTCTGAAGACCAAAAGTTTCTAGGAGAATTTGCAGGAAAGTTGAGTACAGTCGAATATCAGGAAAATTCGCTAAAAATATAGCCAAAACCCTTGCAGATATCGAGTTTGAGATGAGTACAAAGAAATCCTGAACCCCTAACTATAAATACTCGTACCCCTAACTATAAATACTCGTACCCCTACCTGAAAAAATCTTTTTTAATTTTTGTATCGTTGCAATGCAAGGATTTAAGGATTTGAGTACAAACATAATAAATCCAATAAGTTCTATCCTGGTGTAAACCAAAGGGGGCAAAAAAAAGGGCTGCTATAAATCATTTATCGCCAATCACTTAACGCTCCTTAACAAAACAAAGTTAGTAGTCAAAAGTGAGTGGAGGGATGAGATTAGCACCATATCTAAAATAATTTAGATATTGCCAGTAGTAAAAGCATCTCCCACAGTGGCTCTCAAGTCCACCTGCAACAGCGAAATTCAATGACACTACCTGCTACAGATATTCTCACCTCCGACTTCGAGAATGCCATTATCACCCCCGCTACATCTGCTGCTTGTGGTTGCGATAGCACCACAACTCCAGAAATGGATCAAAGAATGATAGAGCGCATTTCTAAACACCCCTGCTATAGTGAAGAGGCTCATCATCACTATGCACGGATGCACGTTGCCGTCGCTCCAGCTTGCAATATTCAATGTAACTATTGTAACCGCAAGTATGACTGCGCTAACGAAAGTCGTCCTGGAGTAGTGAGCGAATTGCTCACACCGGAAGAAGCTGCACATAAAGTGTTAGTAATTGCCGGAAAAATTCCCCAAATGACTGTGTTGGGAGTTGCGGGTCCTGGTGATCCTTTGGCTAATCCAGAAAAAACTTTTCGGACTTTTGAATTAATTGCCGATAAAGCACCAGATATTAAATTGTGCTTATCTACTAACGGTTTGATGCTCACAGAATATATTGATCGCATCAAACAATTAAATATAGATCACGTTACTATTACCCTTAATACCATTGACCCCGAAATAGGTGCAGAAATCTATTCTTGGGTTCACTATAAACGCAAGCGTTACAGAGGAATTGAAGGAGCAAAAATTCTCCTAGAAAAACAGTTGGAAGGATTGCAAGCTCTCAAGGAAGCTGATATCTTATGCAAAGTTAATTCCGTGATGATTCCTGGAGTTAATGACAAACATTTGGTAGAAGTTAATAAGGCTATTCGTGAGAGAGGCGCATTCTTACATAACATTATGCCGCTAATTTCTGCACCAGAACATGGGACTCATTTTGGTTTAACTGGTCAACGTGGACCAACAGGAAAAGAACTGAAGGAAGTCCAAGACAATTGCTCTGGTAACATGAAAATGATGCGCCACTGTCGCCAGTGTCGAGCCGATGCGGTAGGATTATTAGGAGAAGACCGTAGCCAAGAATTTACTAAAGATAAGTTCATGGAAATGGCTCCAGAATATAACTTTGAAACCCGTCAAGAAGTTCACGAAGGGATTGAGAAATTTAGAGAAGAAATTAAGGCTGCTAAAGATAAAGCATCAACTGGCAAAAAATCTGCTAATAGTCCTAAAATCCTAGTTGCAGTAGCAACAAAAGGCGGTGGATTAGTTAACCAACACTTCGGACACGCGAAGGAATTTCAAGTCTATGAAGTTGATGGTAATGAAGTTCGTTTTGTTAGTCACCGCAAGATTGATCAATATTGTCAAGGTGGTTACAGCGAAGAAGCTACAGCAGACAATATAATGAAAGCAATCGCAGATTGTAAAGCAGTCTTGGTATCGAAAATAGGCAATTGTCCCAAGGAAAGATTAGAAGCAGCAGGAATCCAAACTGTTGAAGCCTACGACGTAATTGAAAAGGTTGCTTTAGAATTTTACGAGCAATATGTTCAGGCTAATGGGTAATTCAATTTTGGATTTTGGATTTTGGATTTGATAGACTCCAATCTAAAATCCAAAATCTAAAATCTAAAATCTCCGAGGTAAATAATCATGGCTTACGAAATTACTAGCCAGTGTATTTCCTGCAAGTTGTGTTTATCTGTTTGTCCTACCGGTGCAATTCAAGAAGTTGACGGTAATTACTGGATTGACTCTAAACTTTGCACAAATTGCGCTGGTAGTATTCACACTGTACCTCAATGCAAGGCCAGTTGTCCTACTGTTGATGGTTGCGTTAAACAACCTAGTGATTATTGGGAAAGTTGGTTTGCTACTTACAACCGGGTTTTAGCACAGTTAACCAATAAACAAGACTATTGGGAAAATTGGTATAAGTCCTATTCTCAGAAGTTTTCCGAACAGTTGCAAAAGCATCAAGGAGAAGCAGTTATATAGGTGACAGGGGACAGGTGACAGGTGACAGTTAAGTAATGGGACAGAATTAATTACACAACTGATTTTTCTGTTCCCTGTTCCCAGTTAAGAGTTCCCTCTCTCAACGAGTGAATTTAATTTTGTCCGACTACTTAACAAGGAATAGGGAATATTTATATTTATCTTTATTCCGACTCCTGATAGCGTGGCGTTAGCCATAATCCTGACTCCTGACTCCTTCTTTATCACTTTATACTTTTATAGAGAAAATCATGCAAAATAATTGCATCTATCTTGATAATAATGCCACCACTAAAATAGATCCTCAAGTTGTTGAGGCAATGATGCCTTATTTGACGGACTATTATGCTAATCCTTCTAGTATGCACACTTTTGGTGGACAACTTGGGAAGGCTGTAAAGACAGCTAGATCACAAGTAGCGGCTTTACTGGGAGCAGATGAATCAGAAATTGTTTTTACCAGTTGCGGAACTGAGGGTGATAATGCTGCTATTCATGCGGCGTTATTAGCTCAACCTGAAAAACGTCACATCATCACTTCCCAAGTAGAACATCCAGCAGTTTTAAATGTCTGCAAACAATTAGAATCCAAAGGTTATCAAGTTACTTATTTGTCAGTAAATGCTAAGGGACAAATAGATTTGAGTGAGCTAGAAGCTTCTCTAACTGGTAATACTGCTTTGGTGACATTAATGTATGCCAATAATGAAACCGGCACTATCTTTCCAATTGAAGAAATTGGTGCTATGGTTAAGGGATATGGCGCTCTCTTCCACGTTGATGCGGTGCAAGCGGTAGGCAAAATATCCTTGAATATGAAGACCAGCACCATAGATATGTTAACTATATCTGGTCACAAAATTCATGCTCCTAAAGGTATTGGTGCTTTGTATGTGAGACGTGGGGTTCGTTTCCGTCCTCTATTAGTTGGTGGACACCAAGAACGAGGACGCAGAGGCGGTACAGAAAACGTTCCGGGAATTATTGCTTTAGGAAAAGCTGCGGAATTAGAACTGTTGCATTTAGAAGAAGTAACTCAGAGATTAACAAAGTTGCGTGATTATTTGGAACAGTCTCTTCTAGCTAAAATTTCTGATTGTGAAGTAAATGGTGATGCCAAAAATAGATTGCCAAATACTACGAATATCGGGTTTAAATATATTGAAGGTGAAGCAATTTTGCTCTCTTTAAATAAGTACGGTATTTGCGCTTCTTCTGGCTCTGCTTGTACTTCTGGTTCTCTAGAACCTTCTCATGTTTTACGAGCTATGGGTTTACCTTACACTACTTTACATGGTTCGATTCGCTTCAGTCTTTCTCGCTACACAACTGAAGCTGAAATTGATCAAGTAATTGCCGTAATGCCGGAAATTGTTGACCGTCTTCGGGCTTTATCTCCCTTCAAGAATGATAATGCCGATTGGTTACAACAACAGTCAATGGTCAGTAGTCATTAGTAGTTAGTCATTAGTCAGTTTTCATTTACTACTAACTAATGACAAATCACCAATCCAAAATCTAAAATCCAAAATCTAAAATCAATTATGTGGGACTACACTGATAAAGTATTAGAGTTATTTTACGATCCTAAAAACCAGGGTGCAATTGAAGAAACTGGCGAAGCTGGTGTGAAGGTGGCAACTGGTGAAGTGGGAAGTATTGCTTGTGGTGATGCTTTAAGATTACATTTGAAAGTTGAAGAAGCAACAGATAAAATTCTTGATGCCCGTTTTCAAACTTTCGGTTGTACAAGTGCGATCGCATCTTCCAGTGCTTTAACTGAAATGGTCAAAGGTTTGACTTTAGATGAAGCTTTAGGAGTAACAAATAAGGAAATTGCTGATTATTTAGGTGGTTTACCTGAAGCGAAAATGCACTGTTCTGTTATGGGTCAAGAGGCTTTAGAAGCTGCTATCTATAATTATCGTGGTATTCCTCTAGAGGCACATGACGATGAAGAAGGTGTCCTCATCTGTAGCTGTTTCGGAATAACTGATGCTAAGATTAAGAAAGCAGTTGCACAAAACAATCTCTTCAGTGCAGAGCAAGTAACAAATTATGTAAAAGCTGGTGGCGGATGCGGTTCTTGTTTAACGAAGATTGATGATATAATAAGAGAAGTAAAGCAGGAAGCCGCCAACAAAAATCTCCACAGCTACAAGGCGAAAGCTAACACAGAAATTCCTAGTTCAGAGCAAACAAGACCATTAACTACAGTTCAAAAAATTGCCCTGATTCAAAAAGTATTAGATGAAGAAGTCCGACCCGTGTTAATCGCCGACGGGGGAGATGTAGAACTTTATGATGTCGAAGGCGATAAAATTAAAGTAATTCTTAAAGGTGCTTGCGGTTCATGTTCTAGCAGCACTGCAACTTTAAAGATTGCGATTGAAGCGAGATTGCGCGATCGCATCAGTAAAGAAATTATTGTCGAAGCAGTTTAGAAATTAGTCATTAGTAAAAAATAACTGATGACTAACAAACAAAAATCCCTACAAACCAATAAATACTATGAACACCACTAGATTTTTTGTAGAGCGATCGCCTCCATAGATAGCGACGTTCTACAAACGCTCACCGCCGTAGAACTTTGGCCGTGAGAACCAACAGACAAAACCACCAATCAACTAATTCTAGGAAACACGAACAATGACTGAAGAAAAAATTAGACAGATAGCTTTCTACGGCAAGGGCGGTATCGGTAAATCTACCACTTCTCAAAATACTTTAGCCGCTATGGCTGAAATGGGTCAACGCATCATGATCGTAGGTTGCGATCCTAAAGCTGACTCTACTCGTTTTAACAATGTGGACACCTCTCACACCCACTGAGATTTACGCTTACCGCGAACTCCTGTAATATAGATATCGTCGGTACTAGAGAAACGACAGCTATGAACCCTATTTTGCAACAAATTCAACACCATGCCGCCGCTCTAGAACAAAAAGCACGAGAAAAAACGCCTATCACTTCAAACCAAGTAAGGTGCGAAGGTTTGGCGCAAGCATTGGCGCAGGCGGTGGCGTTAAATCCTTTTGCAGAAATTGCTGATCCAGTTGTTTGGCAGCGTGAACAACGCCAAGATCGCAATTTATTCGGGAGAGACGATGCTGATTGATAGCAATTTGATTATTTATGCTACTCAGCCGCCATATTTCATCAAGCCAACCTCTAGAGATCAACCACCATGTCAACATCAATTGCAGAAATATTACCCGCGATTGCCGCCCTATCCCATGCAGATAAATTTCAACTAGTACAGATAGTGTTAACACAACTAGCGCAGGAAGATAGTATTAAATTCGGACAAATACAGCAACCTACCCAGCCATTTAGTCCACGATCGTTTTTTGGGGTTACTCATCAACCAAAGCAAGTCATTGATGACTACTTAACCAGTAATCGTGAAGGTTGGCTCTAATGGCTTACTTGATTGACACCAATATCATCATCTACTATTTTAACGGGTTGACAGATGACGAAGCCATCCACGCCATACTCGCCGATAGTTTCAAAATTTCTATTATCACCAAAATCGAATTTTTGGGCTGGGGGCAGTTTGCGGCTGATCTTGAATTGCATACTAAAGCGAGGGAATTTATCAGCCATGCCACAGTATTCGATCTGAAAGAAGCTATCACTGAACAGGCTATCTTGTTCAGACAGAAATTTAAGACCAAAACACCAGATGCCATCATCGGTGCGACAGCTTTGGTTAACGGTTTAACTGTTGTTACCAACAATACACTTGATTTCAGCCGTTTAGGTGTAAAAACCATTGGTGTAACTATTAAATAACTTCCATCATGAACCGACAAGATTATCGACAGCTACAAGTTCCGCAAGGAAGAGGAGCGTTATTCTCGTCGTGTCGCAATGGAAAAGATTATTGAGGAGCATGATTCTGATTCTAGAATAGTTTAATCTCAGCACTTTATAAGAATAAAATTTTCAAGATTGTACTTAAACTGAAAAATATCAGATATAATTGATAGGAAAAATATCAATTTATTGAGGAGTTAATATGGCAACAATATCGAAAAAAAAGCAGCTTTAAGATTTCAACAGAGGCAAGCGATGACCTCTTTAAAAGCAAAGCACAAGAACGATAGATAATATTTAAGGAAAACCAGAAAAGCTTCTTTAGCTAAAGAAGTGGAGACTATGAAAACCAGTCAAAAAAAATTAGGTTGAAACTTTAAGAGCCAAACACAAAAATGATTTAGCGGGAATTAAATAATATGGAAAATCAAAATCAACTTAACCTAATCTTGCAAGGCATTCAAGACTTGCAACAAAAAACGTCAGGATTCTACAATATAGAACAGCGAGTTTACAGGCTAGAAGAATCTTTTTCTTTGCTAACGACTCAAATAAAGGTGTTAGAAACTCATCAGGATTCTGATAAAGAAAACTGGAATAAACTCGATTTACATAAAGATAGAATTAGAAAAGCAGAGGAATTTATTGGTTTAATAGAAAAAATTCCCGGTGGACTCACATCTATTTTAGTGGGACTGATAATTTTTCAATTTATGATCGCGGTCACGAGTGATGTTTTAGTGCGATCGCTTGGATTTAAAGAAGTTATAGAAATAGTGAAGCCTAATTAATGGTTGAGTAGTTCTGGGTGGGATAATTTGTTGTCTTTGCAGGTTTCTAGAGCATCTGTTTTGGTGTTAAATTAATGTTCATTTTCTTGTCAAAAAAAGGCTATCTCTGTTATAGAGACAGCCATTAGTTTTCATATTTGATAATTATTTTTTTGAAGCAAATCTTCTAGTTCATCCAGTCTGGATCATCAATATTATAAGCCCAAAGTTCATCACAGTATTGGCATTCCCGGCATTCCCAGAAACCATGATTATGGTTGTAAGTTGTATTCTTTGAGTTGCAACTTTTGCAGTTATTCAACCTTTGATTATCTTGATTAGACATTTGGAAACTCCCTGATTTGTAAATCTTCTGGAAATTCAGATAAAATTCCACCCCACATTCCGCACCCCAAACTGTCACAGATCAAAAAAGCCCTTAAAGTAGTACATAATAACTAAAGTCAATTCAAAAATTAAGATGCTTAATGAGAATTAGTAGTATTAAAAGGAACATGGTGTGAGAAAGTGAAACTTGGTAACAAAAGAAAAAAATGAGGCGATAACCAAATAAGCAATAATTGATAACAACAGAAGTATTAGAGGAAACTGTTGTGAAATTAAAACCTCAAGAAATAGAAATTCAGAACATAGACCATCTAGGGATAGTAGCAGGAATCATAGATTCAATCGGAATAGTAGAAATAATAAATGAATTAATAGGAGTCGAAAAAGACGAAAAAGTAAATGCAGGTCAAGTAGTAAAAGCCATGATAATAAACGGGTTAGGATTTGTCTCCAAACCGTTATATATGTTTCCTAAATATTTTGAAACAATCGCTTGTGAACATCTAATAGGAGCAGGAGTAAAACCAGAATATCTCAATGACGATAAACTGGGGAGAGTCATGGATAAACTATTTATCAAAGGATTGGATACAATATTTTTTATCATCGCTGTAAAAGCTGCCGAAAAATTCGGTGTATCACTATCAACATCACATCTAGACTCATCATCAATGCACGTGCATGGGCAATATAATACTAGCTTACCAGAAGTAATATTTGAGAGTCAAAAAGTAGGAGATAACCAAGAATTAGAAGAATTAGCAGTAAAATCACCAAAAGAAATAACCATCACCTACGGTTATTCTCGTGACCATCGTCCAGACTTAAAACAGTTCATCATAGAAATGATATGTTCAGGAGATGGAGACATACCAATATTTTTAAAACTAGCATCGGGAAACCAAGCCGACTCATCATGTTTTGGTAAAATAGCAGTTGAGTATCAGCAACAATTAGAAGTTAACAGTCTGATAGTAGCAGACTGCGCCTTATATACAGAATCAAACCTGAAAATGATGTCAGATTTACGTTGGTTATGTCGAGTACCATTAAGCATAAAAGCAGCAAAATCATTAATCTCAACAATACCAGAATCAGAATTGATTGATAGTACAATACCAGGATATAAATTAGCATCAAAAACCGAAAATTATGCCGGAATAGAACAGAGATGGCTAATAGTACAAAGTCAAGAGAGAAGAGAATCAGACTTGCGTAAACTCACACAAAAAGTTATCAAAGCCGAATCAAAAGCTGTACAAGATTTGAAAAAATTATCACAAGAAGAATTTGCTTGCGAAGCAGATGCTATCAAGGCATTATCAAAATTATCAAAACAATTCAAATATCACCAAATTAACGAAATTTTGGTTACTCAAATCAAATCTAAGACAAAAGATTCTCCACAAGAAATATCTTACCAAATATCAGCTACAGTCTCCGAGGATGAAAGTAAAATTAATACAGAATTGCTGAATGCGGGACGTTTTATTATTGCTACGAATGTTTTAGATTCACAGGAACTAAGCAATGATTCCATGCTCAGGGAATATAAAGCCCAGCAGTCTTGCGAAAGAGGGTTTGGTTTTCTCAAAGATCCATTATTTTTTGCTGACAGTATTTTCCTCAAAAATCCTGAAAGAATAGAGTCTTTGGGAATGATTATGGGTTTATGTCTACTGGTTTATACTTTGGCTCAACGTCATATTAGAAATGCTCTTTTGGAGTCTAAATCAACAATTAAAAATCAATTAGGCAAAGCAACTAATCGTCCTACTTTACGCTGGATTTTTCAATGCTTTCAGTGTATTCATTTGGTTACACTCAATCAGGAGAAACATATTTCTAATTGGAATAATGACAGAGATTTTATCTTGAGTCTTTTACCAGATGATTGTTTACGTTACTATCAATTAGTCACCTAATTATTATCTCTATCAATTTAATTTCTCTTGTAAAGATGAGCTAATCTCTCTGATTTATAGCTGCATTTTACTATGTCTATAATTTCGTTTTTTACTTTAATTGATTAGTCTAACTTATAATTGTTTCTTGAATATCTTCTTTTATTTATTTGTTGACCTCTCCAGGTGGTGTGCATTCTTATTGCTTCTTATTGAGAATAGGTTTTGATGACATTTTTGGTGATTTACTGTTTCTCAAATGCCGTTTTTCACTTTATATGTTTGTTTTGATGCTTCCTTTGATTTTCATCTCCGTAATTTCCCTCTGTAACAGTTTGGGGTGCGGAATGTGGGTTCCACCTTTTTTATCACTGATTTTATAGGGTTGGTTATTCAATATTGGTTTAGCACCAAGTTGTTTGATAAATGGAGGAATGTTGGCTTTTTGGCACTGATTCAGGAGTGAACGTAAATGTTCAAGATGAGTAGTTCTAGCATTTGCCCCTGACTCTCCCCCTAATATGACCCAATGTAGTCTGGAAGCGCATTGATTACAAATTGCCGCACCACATACAGGATAAGCATCAACACCGTATAGTTGACTTTTTTCCTTTCCGCAACCATCACAGATACCCGCACCAATAAACTCACCCAACCATTCTGATAAATCAATGTGTTCCAGAATCGGTTCACAACTGAGAAAACGAATTTTGGCAGGTGTTTTTAGCAGATAATAAACATCTTCAGCGTCTTTCTGTGTGCATACTGAATACCCCAACCACAGATGATTAAATGGTAACTTGAGTTCCGTTTCCTCTAAAAATTTGCAACTTTCCTCTACTAACTTCCGTACCCGTTTTGTCGATTTGGTTTCTAGTATTTCGGATTTAGCTTTCACCAATGCAGACTTAATCTTTTGAAGACGGTCAGGACTGGTGAAATACCGATACATGATTTCTGGGCGTTTGGTGAGAATTTGGTAAATGTTCCACCGGGCTATGATCATATATGCCACAGCTTCATCTATGAACTCAAAGGGGACTTTTTCGTGAAATAAATCCCCCAAATTAGCGACAAATACGAGTTCGGGGTTTTCCCAGTTTCCCCATTCCAAAATCCATTTTAAGCGTTGGGGTTGTAGATTGATTTGTCCAATCCATTGTAGTTTGCCATTGGTTGATTTTCTGACTGTTCCTGCAAAAACATCGGATATTTTGGGGTTGGGATGATGTGAATGAATCCAACTTTCTAACACTGCATAACAATTCGCGCAGCCGTCCGAATCTGGATCACACCCCGTTACAATGATGAGATTGGCATGAAAAAGGCATTAGCGATTGCCAATGCAGCAGCCAAAATCCAATTTCCTTGTCTCGTCTTGAACCCGTTGGAACTTTGGGAAGAAATGCCAGAAAAAGGCGATATTGCCGACTGGGTAGCAGCTAATGGGGATTGGAGTCGTGAACAGTTCATTGCAATAATGAACCGGCTGATAGGACAAACTGCTGATAAATTCACTGAAAAACTTGTCAACTGGGATGCTGAATTTATCGAATATGGGGGTGATGGTGGTAATGATAGATCAATTATTGAGTCCTGGTGTGAAGCTGAATTTTCTGATTTGGTGGCTGAAAAGTATCGTGATCAATTGGCTTGGAATGTAGAGGAAGAACAATGGTACAGATATTCTGCAAATATTGATGGTATTTGGGGATTAGAAACCTCGAATGCTGTCTCATTGATTTGTGAAACAGAAATTAAACCTTACAAGTATTATTTCTGTGACAAATATGGTAGACCTCACCCTATCTCACACGGGTTCACTTCGGGAGTCGAGCGCAAATTAAGAGCAAAATTAGCCGCCAAAGAATGGGATGAAATTACGGGTTTTATTCCCATGACTAATGGATTATTAAATCCCTCAACTTTAGAACTTACATCGCATTGTCCAGGAAACAGATTGACTTGGTGTTTACCTTATCAGTATTCGGCAATCGCAACTTGTCCACCTATCGAAGCATGGTTTAATTCTCAAGTTCAGGATCAGGGAACTATAGATGTACTTCGAGCCTACTTTTATGCCGTTGCTACTGGTAAATCAGAGTGGCAACAATATTTAGAAATCATCGGCAAGGGTGGGACTGGTAAGGGGACTTATACCCGACTAGCACAGGCACTTGTAGGACTTAGAAATACCCACTCTACAAAACTGCAAAAACTGGAAAAATCTAACTTTGAATCTGCTTCACTCAAAGGTAAACGCCTATGTGTGATCACTGACTCAGAAAGATTTGCGGGTGAAGTTTCAATACTTAAAGCCATGACTGGTTCTGATTTAATTCCCTACGAAGTCAAGGGTAAACAATCCACATCAGGTTTTATATATCCTGGGATGATAATTATTGCTGGTAATGAAGCTATCTCATCATCAGATTATACATCTGGCACAGAACGTCGTCGGATTGGTGTCCGGTTTGATCAGCAGGTTGAGCGTAAAGACCAGCGTGTTTTACTAGATTTTCGGACTAACGGCGAAATGTTTGGGGAGTTTGCCGGATATATCCCAGGGCTTCTTAACTGGGTTTTGAGTATGGGTGAAGTTCGTGCTAAGGAACTTCTCAAAAATCACTGTGAAGCTTCCCAATTACTCTGTTAGCAAAAAGCAACCATGCTGACAGAAACTAACCCTTTAGCAGCTTGGGCAGATGAAGAACTTGTACAAGAAACTGGATATAGAAATTATGTAGGTATTGCCCAACAAATCAGATTTACAACAGATGATATGGGTCAATCTGAATCCTGGACTGCATATCGCAACGCTAATACTTGGCTTTATCCTAACTATTGTCAATACGCGCAAAACACAGGCACAAATCCGTTATCTCAGAAACGTTTCACCAGTTTGTTACTTGATTTGTTACAGGCACAGTTAAAGTTGCCAATTTCCAAAGGAACAGATAGAAAAGGGTCTTATTTTGAAGGCATCAAAATAAGAACAGGTAGCGATGATGACATTTCTACATTAATCACAAAGTTGTCTGAATTAGAACCAAATAATAGCAATTTCAATACTGAATCAGAAAAATGTGATGGGTCGTGTGATGGGTCGGTGATGGATAATGTGATGGCTAGACCCATTTTACAACAAGCATGTGATGGGTGTGATGGCAAAATTGACAATTATTCAATTGAGAATGAGAACATCAAAAATACTCTAAGTATTAATACTGGTACAGCATTACAAGGAAATTTGGCTTTTGACCCATCACAACCCATCACACAGGTAGTTATAGAAATGCCTAAAACTTCTGCTGTAATTGAGGTTGAAGCTACTGTGATGGGTGAATCTGTACCATCACAATTACAAGAGTTGCAACAATCAGGAGAAGTTGCCAATACTGAGACAGAAAAAGCAGAAGAATTTATCAATGTAATTGCTGAAAGAAACAACAAATTCCCCATCGGTTCTTATGTTTACTACAAGGATTCCAGGTTTAAAGGATTTGGGGACTTAGGAAGCAAAAGACTATGCCAAATAATTGCACATTTAGATTGGTGTCCAGAACATATTCAAGTTAAAGGTAAAGGCGTTGAAGGAATCGTAGCGTGTGCTGATTGTCAATCTTTAACCCGACATGAAGAATTAAAACTAGGCTTGTCCAGAAAAATACGTTAGTTGTCAGTGGTCATTGGTATTTAAACAACGGACAACTGACAATTAACAATTAACAAAGGACAACTGACAATCATGAAAAAATGTGTAAACGAAAATGAATTAATGAGGCACAGACAAGAGTTAAAAGCTCACTGTCATGAATTAATTGATTTGATATTCCGACACCACTACGGAATTAAATTACTTTTAGCCGCTAGTAAAGCCTTAGAAATGATTGCTGATTACAAAGCTAATCGTAATGGCAACTACGTTAAAAAATTTCCCCTGACTGTGCAAGATGCAGACACATTACCAACGGTGGTTAAGGAATAGTTTAGAATCAGAGAACACTGATAAATAATTCATACAAAACAATATGAGATTCTTGATTCTTGAGAAACACAAAACTTGATTTGATATTTGATTTTGTGTCTGAACAATAAATTTGTTCATCATAAACAGACAAAAATATCAAAAAATAGCTAAACTAGTTATAAGACTTCATCTATTATGATATGCAAGAAACAGCGACTCAAGTATTGATTCGTGTCTCTAAAAAATGGTATAGGATTCGGTATTTAGATCCTTATACCAGAAAGAGATTAATGTTATTATCAGAAGAAGAATTTGAAGTAGAACTTCAAGGGCTGCTTAAACCCGCAGCTTGACTTCTTTGATTTCACCATTGGCAACTTTTACGTAATCAATTAATTCTTTATATATTAAAGATTTATCTGCCCAGGGTGTTTCATCCCAAAAATTAATATTGCTACAACAAAACGCAAGAATATCAAATAGTTCGCTGTTGATTTTGTTGACTACAGTTTCTTTTTGTTTGATTTTATTGATCTCTAAAATTGTTTGGTCAATGGCATCTTGAATTATTGGGTTTTTAGGTAAAAGTCTCAATGATTTTAGTTGCTCTTGTCTAGCAATTAATTCCGGGCTATCTTGTGTTTCCACATTTGAATTTGTAATTGCATATTCCTTAATTTCTCTGTGCCGTTCTACTAAGGTTTGATCTACCGTTAAAATAATATCTGGTAGATAGGTACTAATTTTGTTGCTACAAAAATCATTTCCCATGTTTTCATGTTTTTTGCAACGGACTCTATATGTCGAATTTCGTTTCTTACAAAAACATTTATAGCCGCAGTCAGCGCAAATAATCTGCCCCGCTAGTGGGAAAATCTCTGTTTCCTTTTTTTCTCTACCGTAGCTGTATTTAGATTTATTCTCGTCAAGTTTTCTAACTATGCGTTTGAATATATCCTCAGTAATCAAAGGTTGGTGAGTATCTTCATGAATATCCCAGTTCTCAGGTTTATTTAAATTGTCTTTGATATTGTAGGCAGTACAGCCCCTGAGTACAGGGTTTAAAAGCCAGTAACGCAGTCCGGCAGCAGTCCACTTGAGATGATAAGTTTGCAGTAAATATTGACCCGTACTCCTCAATGTAGCCCCATCACCGAGAAAATATTCAATCATCTTGTGAGCGATCGCCCATTTACTAATTCCATTCATCTCTGATAAATCAGGAGCATACTTTTCATCCACGCGACAATACCCAAAAGGTGGACGGGGAGAAGCCTTTTTCTGCTCTCTAAAAAAGTTCATGCCGTTTTTGATACGATTAGCAAGTAGCCTAGATTCAAATTCAGCCAATCCAGCCATCTGATTCACAGAAAACCAGCCAAAGGGGGAAGATGGGTCAACGGGGGCATCCAAAACCGTGAGTTTGACTTTGTACTCCTCAAAGATAGCGATCGCTTTGTGAATCCCCACCACGCTGCGTCCTAGTCGGTCAATTCTCGTACAGATGACTTCGGTGATCTTGCCTTGTTTGCACTGAGCAATCATTTTATTAAATTCTTTCCTCTTGTCGCTGCGCCCGGACTCAACATCTGAGAAGATGACAATAGCGCCAGCCCTTTCTACTCGTGCTGTTTGTTGTTCCAAAGCATTGCCTTCATCCTGTTCACGGGTGGAAACCCTCACATAACCTGCTTTCATCATCATTCCTCATATTGCCCATATTGTTAATATAGCTCTACTCGTTTGATGCTTCACTCCAAGGCTCAAACAACCGTTCTTCACTTGGCTGCTGAAAGAGGATCTGTTGAAGACCTAGAACTTCATGAAGTAATGCTCAAAGGTTTCCGCGACGTTAAATGCGTGGAATCCGGTGGGCCAGAACCCGGTGTAGGTTGCGCCGGTCGTGGTATTATCACCGCTATTAACTTCCTTGAAGAAAACGGTGCTTACGTAGATTTAGATTTCGTATCTTACGACGTATTAGGTGACGTTGTATGCGGTGGTTTTGCTATGCCTATCCGTGAAGATTAAGCTGTTTTGTCTAGGGTTTTTGTGAATGCAATTGGTTGGAAATTTTGATTTTTTTATGCCCTATTTCTGCCCTGGGAAATTTTAGATAAATGGGTTTTTTGTTAGGATTTATTCTTTTATTTACCCTATTTTGTCCCTAGTGTCAATGGGGATACATGATTTTTGATAAATGTGTTACTGATTTTTTCTGCTAACTTCCCTTTTAGCATATAATAAAAACTAATGAGTATAGTTAAAAAAGAACTGAAGTATGAAAGCTTATTTTCAAAGTGTACCTAAAAGTAGATATCAGAATGTTTCTGAAGAAAAAAGAGATGGTGCTACTTACACGCCAATAATTTTAGCAGATTTCGTAGCAAAACAGATAGTAGATGTCGTTAACAAGAAAAAATTTATATCTCCTATCAAAATTCTAGATCCCGCAGTAGGTGATGGACAACTATTAATTAGCTTATTAAGGTCTTTAAAACATCTGGGAAGTTTTAATGTAGAGATATATGGTTTTGATACTAACTCTAACGCTCTAGAAATTGCAAGAAATAAAATTAAAATGGAATTTCCCCACATAAATTGTAATTTTTGGAATAAAAACTTCCTAGATGATGTTTCTTTGCAACTAGATAAATATAAAACGCCTAACTTGTTTGAAACAGTTTTGGATCAATACTATGATGTAGTTATAGCTAACCCTCCCTATGTTCGCACACAAATTATAGGAGGAACACAAGCTCAAAAAATTGCCAAGGAATTTGGTTTATCAGGTCGCGTAGATATTTACTATGCTTTTATTCTATGTATTGCCTCAGTTCTAGATCCTCAAGGTGTAGCTGGAATCATTACTTCTAATCGGTTTATGACTGTGAAATCAGGAATTTCAGTCAGGAAAGCTATCTTAAATAACTTTAATATCCGTCATGTATGGGACTTGGGAGATACAAAGCTATTTTCAGCCGCAGTTTTACCGGCTGTCCTCTTAGTTGAAGGTAGAAATACACTAAAAGAAAATTTTACTGCTTTTACATCTATTTATGAAACTAAAAATCCTGCTCAAGAATTTGCGGATAATCCCATTGAAGCTATATCTAAACAAGGAAATATAAAAATTAGTGATGGCAGAAATTTTTTAGTACAACACGGAGAACTCAATAGTAATATAAATAATGGCGGAATTTGGTCTATTACAACAGCAAAAATTGATAGTTGGCTGAAAACAGTTGAGTCTCATACTTGGGCAACTTTTCGTGATATTGGAGATATTCGAGTTGGGGTAAAAACTTGTGCTGATAAAGTATTTATTCGCTCTGATTGGCAGAAAATGTCTGAAGTAGAAAAACCCGAACTTTTAAAATCATTGACTACTCATCATATTGCTAGACAATTTAAACCTATTGAAACTAAACAGCCTAAACAAATTCTTTATCCTCATGAAGTAATAGAAGGTCATAGAAATGCAGTAGATATTTCTTTATATCCTCGAAGTAAAGCATATTTAGAACTTTACCGTACTCAACTTGAAGATCGGAAATATGTTATTAATGCAGGGCGAAAATGGTATGAAATTTGGGTTCCTCAAGATCCGTCAGCTTGGCAATATCCTAAATTAGTATTCCGTGATATTTCTGAAAAGCCTACTTTTTGGATTGATTTAAGTGGTTCTGTAATTAATGGGGATTGTTATTGGTTGATGAGTAAAAATCCCCAGAATATAGATTTATTATGGTTAGCTGTAGCGGTTGCCAACTCCACTTTTATTGAAAATTTCTATGACTACCGTTTTCATAATAAGCTCTATGCTGGAAGAAGACGCTTTATGACCCAATATGTTGAACATTTTCCTATCCCTAATCCTCAAAGTTATATAGGTAGAGCAATTATTCAAAAAGCTAAAGATATCTACAATCTAATTCCCTCCATAGAAGCAGATATAACTTGGAGAGAATTAGATGCTATGATTTGGGAATCATTTGGATTAGCTATCGAAGAAATTAGTCGGTAACGGTATTTGCAATTTCTTATTGAGGACTTTTCCTTGAAATTGGGGAAATCTACTAAAAAATCTCTCACCTGTTGTTAGATAAAACTTTGTGAGTATAAGATTTTTACCACTTTTAACAGCATAAAAAATAGCATAACGCACATCACAATGACGAATTTGACAATCACCTATCTTTGGTACATCCAGAGGATTTGTACTGTCTGGACAAACTAATCCAAGGTCAATTGTTGATGAAGTTTGAAGTTTTACTTCTAGTAATTGGTGACAGATATCAGGAAATCGCCCATCATCTTGATAATTTTGATAGCCTAATTGCTGACAGATAAGCCTATGCAATGCTGCTCCACGATTGCGTTCTTGGTCATATCCAATATGAACTATAGATTGTCCAATTAGCTGCCGTAAGCAATTAAAAATTTCTTCAATTGGCAATATTTCTCCCAATCCAGGGTAATTAATAGGGCTAGTAACTAATTGTAAATCAACGTTTTTATTAAGAAAGGGTAAAAGCAAATTGGAATCTTGATTAGTGACTAATTCTGCATCAACTTGTCCAGTTAATAGTTTTGCTTGATACTTTTGAGTTAGAGTTCCTGTAGTATCAAGTTTTGCCAGGGTATCTCCTGTTACAGCTTTCACCTTGGTGATCAAATCATCACTACTCACCCTGATTAATACATATCTTCTTGTTGCTTCAGTTTCATCATTCCAAATCTGCAAATTATTAGACTTTTGAATGTAAGTATCGAAAAATTGACCTGGAAACCGAGGTTTAGTTTTTTTGAATGAATTGGGTATTGGATAACCAAGAGCTTGACATATAAGTTCTTTCACAAACTTAGAGCGAGTTCTTAGAGGTAAACCTTGCAGAGAAATCGCCCTTAAAGCTACATCAATTAATATTTCTAAATCCGGTGTTGGTATCCAAAGATTGCGATCGCCAACTTCAATATAATCATATATGGATAGTCCACTTTCACTGATTGCTTGTACATATTGTTCTACGCTAGATTTGTGATCTGACATCTTTTAACTCTCTTTTACTCAAAATTTCAGAAATACTGGTTACTACAGTAACAGCTTACCTCTGAAGTGCTGAGTGTTATATGTGAGCGATGTCTACAACTAGCTATACCTAGTGGTCTGTCAAGCATAAATTTATGAGTTGTGAGGGAATGGAGTGGTTATTTACTCTAAGTCTTTATCCACAATTAGAAAATTGACAGACCACTAGGCTTTTCAGTAATATTTTTTTAAGCAAGATGGAGCGATAGCGAAGTGCTCCGTAGGAATCGCATTTCCGGTGTTGTGGGTTGTCAGAGCGATAGCGAAGCGCTCCGTAGGAATCGCATTTCCGATTTTGTGGGTTGTCAGAGCGATCGCAAAGCACAACCGAGCGATCGCATTTGGAGTAAGTAGGTAAGCAAAAAAAATTAAAGGTGTGTAAAGATAAGTAAATACGGAAAAACATATATTAGGGTGATGTAAATATGGGGTCAAGGTTAAGGATATTCCTAACAAAAAAACAAGATAGAGAGTTGTTTGACCTGAGAACAGCGAAAGTACCACAGAAAGTAAAAGATAGAGGTGAAGTGATCAGATTAAATGCAGATGGTTGGTATGTGGAAAAAATAGCAGCTCACTTTGATTGGGGAGAGCAAACAGTAAGACTTGTGTTGAATAAGTGGGAAAAAGAAGGAATAGAAGGACTCCATGAGTTACCAGGTCGAGGGAGAAAGCCAAAATTGATGGAAGCTGACATTGAATATTTGGAAAAATGCTTGAAAGAAGAAGCAAGAACTTATAACAGTAAGCAATTAGCAGAAAAACTGGATAAAGAGCGTGGGATAAAAGTAAGTACCAACACAGTCAGACGGGGACTAGTGTGTTAATTCTGTGAATCCTTTACCCATAAGACTTCATGCAGGTTCTGTGTCAGAAATATCTGCGGATTTAAGGTTTCGTCTTTGGGAGAGCATGGAAAAACCAAAAATAGATTCAGTCCAAGAAATAACATCAATAAAACGAATAGATTCCATTGCCTGTTTTACGGAACTTGTCGTAATTTTGAGCGTAAAGAGAGGAATCAATAAAATACTAGCACCAATATCTTTAAGAGGTCGTCTAGCTGCAAAGAATTTATATTTACCGAACAGGGATTCAATAACATCACTAGTACCAAGTAGAATTTGACCTACCGGAATTTGATTAGTTTCAAATGTTAAATACTCAATAATTTTTTCATGAAATTTTTGTCCTCTTGGAGTCAAAGAATCAACAGAGATAGTTTTCAACCATTCTTCTAGAGATTCAGAATGTAAACCTTGAGTTTTTAGTTGTTTTTGCACAGAATGAATTTGAGTAAATATTTCGGTATAGGTATTAATATCTTGTTCATAATTAAAGAGCCAACCAAATTTATTATAAAAACTTCTCCGTCCTAAATCAGAATGTTGACAAATAATTTCTCCATGAACAACGTACAATTCTTTTCCTAAATGTTTGCTAAGAGCTTCAGTAAATTTCTGACGGTTCTTATAAACAAATGGTGTGAGATTTTTGAGAATATTTAAAATATCTACACCCAAAGTAAAGCTTAGTAGAAATAGTGCTTCATTGTCTAAATTATAGATAGTGCTAATTTGAGAAAAGTCTTGGTGCTTTTCATATTCTATGACTTTTATTGCCCATTCTATCAAAACATCAACGTTATGATAACGAGCCTTAGTTCTTTGTTTAGGAGGGATAAGAAAATATAATTTTGTCTGCTGAACTTAATGAATAAGTCAAGCTGCATTGTCGCAGAAAGTTTTTAAAGTTCTCATCTGGTAATAGCTCTTTTTTAAGGAGATTAGCCATTTTATGGGTAATATCATAAGTAAGAATAACTCCCGGATTCTCTTGTTTATATAAATTTATTCCTTTCTTGATATCACTTCCCCAATCTGATATTATTTGTACAGGTGTTCCTACACATTCTGCTAATTTTTTTAACTTTTCTAATATCACCGTACCAGGTGATTTATCCATGATTTCTAAACTGAGAACTTCGACATCTTCATGTTGTAAACTTCTCACCTCTTCCTTAACAATTCGGGTAAATTTTTCTTGAGATATACCTAAAATAACTAAACATTTCGCTGCTCCTAACTCTATGGTCATATCTAAAATAAATATCCAATCCTCCCGATATTCTTTTTTACGATTAAACTCATACAATCCCAATCGTAATGATCATTGTCGTATCGTATTAAAATTAGGTGTTGAAAATATCCAATGTTCTGTTAATATTTCAAAATTTCTTTCAATCCCTCTCAGACTATTTAAGCCTGTTATTAAGAATTTTATTGCTGTTTCTATGACACAAACCAAATAACTATGCCCTTTAGGTCTTAACTCTTCTAGCTCTTGATTTCTTAATTCGGTTACATGATTATTTTGTTTTTTTAATTTGTCAAATTCAGTTTTTTTTTCAAATTTTCTAATTCTTGTTCCAACTGCTCTTTTTGCTGCTGTGCTGATAGTGCTTTCGATTTCCAAAGGTCTCGACTTGTACTTAAGTCTCTGATCTTGATTTCCATTCCTCTCATTTTTTTCTGTTTTTCTGCGGCTCTTTTTCTCCACTGTTCTCGACCTTTTTGAAATAGCCGTACTAATCGGCTTTCGGAACTTTTAAATCCTTCCATTCCCCTATTGCCTTCTTTCTGCTTGTTTTGCTTTCCTAAAACCTTTTTATGGGCTTTCAGGCATTCTTTTTTTTATCACACTTTCTGCATGAAGGAAATCCCTGGTTTCCCTGTCAAAATTAACACACTAGACGGGGACTAAAAAAAAAGGGGTGAGATGGAAGCGAATAAGAATAAGTCATCAAGCAAAACAAGATCCAGTGAATCGTGCAAGTAAACAGGCAGATATGGATATGTTAGAACTGGCTGCGGCTAGTGGAGAAATAGACCTAAAGTATTTAGATGAATCAGGATTTTCAGCTTGGAGTGATTCAGGTTATACATACTATCAAAAAGGAGAACAAAAAAAGCTCGAACAAACAAAAAGACGTGGACGCAGAATCAGTATTATTGGGCTATTTCAGCCATTAATTAGCTTTATTTATGGTCTAGTAATTGGAGGAGTTAAGCGCAGTTCTTACATCAAAATGATGGAACAAGAGGCGCAAGAAGCATATGAGAATAAACGAATGAGAATCATAGTTCAAGATAATGAACCAATACATCGTTGTCGAGAAGTTCAGGCATTATGGACAAAGTGGGAAAACATGGGTTTATATATGTTTTTTCTTCCTAAATATTGCTCGGAAATGAATCCAATTGAATTAGAATGGCAACATCTTAAACGAGATGAAATTGCCGGAAAAATGTTTGAGGATGAATTAGAACTAGCGTATGCAGTTATGGATGGTGTTGAAACCAGAGGTAAAAAAGGAAAACACCGGACAGAACGTACTAAATTTAACAAAGCTAATTAGGTTAACTTTTCTTTACATACCTTTAAATTTTTCTGTTCACCTACTTATATTGGTAAATTACAAGAGGTTATTCTGTTACTTAACTACTTGTATTAAATCTAAATTTGCTATCTGCAACCTCAATCGTTCATTCTCAATTCTTAACCGATCATTTTCCCTTTCCAAGTGAATAACCATCTCTTGCAACTCTTCCGCCTTTGACTTCTTCTTAATAGCTTCTTCAATAGCCACATTGCGATTTTCTAAACTAAACCACTTCTGATAAATGGAAGTGTGCATATTCACAGAATGACCCAAATTATCAGCCGCAGCTTTAATAGGAATCCCCATCAAATGCGCTCTAATTGCCCAAGCATGACGTAAATCATAGGGTTGAAAAGGAATTTCTACAAATCTAAACCATCTATCTGTACCATGTCGCACGGCATTAATTTGTTTACTGGTAATTTTATCGGCAATCTTTGCTTTTAATAACTCAATTGCTTCTTGATCATTCTTTAAATTAAAACTCTCAATCCAACGCGGATATAATGGTAATGCTTCCCTGTCTCCAGTTTTACATTCTTCATTTACTCGCCATGTATTCATAGTATTATCTGATGATAACCACCAATTCAAATCAGGTTTAACAAAAATTTCTAATGGTCTTAATCCATAAGTTGCCAACATTCCATATACCCATCTCCATAATTTCCAATTATTCCGATCTTCCCTATTTATTAACTTAGTGGGACGGTTCAAAGCATAGTTTTGAAACCTTAAATATTCTTTCTCAACTTCTAAATCTGTCGGTATATCCCGCTTTCTTTTAGCAGTAGCTTGGATTTTAAAGTTATTTAACTCAGGTATTTCTAAACCAGAACATTTACATAACACCCGAATCACCTTAATTAACTCATTTTTTACACTATCCGAAGAACTACAAGATTGCACAGCTTCAATAAAATTAGCATTTATCGCTAGTTTATCCTTCGGTAAATGCTTTTGGGCAATATATAGATAACTATTAAAAGTATTTTCACTTTTCAGAGTCCGTTTTCTAGTTTGAAAATAATTTTCTTCAAAATTTATAATTAAGTCACTAATATTTTGTAAATTAGCTCTAATTCTTGTTTTTCCTAAATATTTATCCGTCCAATGAAATTGTTTTCTAGCAATCAGTTTTCCTAGTTCATAAGCCTCTTCTTCTGCCGTATTCAAACCATCAAAATTAAAGGGAATATTCAAAGAAATATCATATTGTTTTGTCCCACTACCGTTTTTATCAATATCCCCTGGTTTAATAGGTAGGGTACTTCTCAACTGTAAACAATTACCAGATTTTCGGATATAAACACAAACCTTAGCTGCTTTGAGTCTAGTATTTACTGCTTTTAATTCCGTTTCTAACTTAGTTTTGATGTGAACTTCTTGGTCATTTACTGCTTGCATTCTACCTAAATATCCCCCATCCGTGATAGCTGTTGGTTGAAAATCGGCAAATGCTTCCTGTGATCTGTTCATACCCTAGATTCACCCTAATAAAAAAACTGTCCATTTCTGACAATGATCGCAGTAAACATTGTAGAAAATAAACACTTTACGTGAATTTAGATTATATCAATAGTCTTACCCGTGAAGGTAAAGCACAAGAAATCTACATCGTTACATCAGGTGAAATGATGGCGATGTACGCTGCAAACAACATCGCTCGTGGTGTACTTAAATATGCTCACTCCGGTGGAGTTCGTTTAGGTGGTTTGATCTGTAACAGCCGTAACACAGACCGAGAAATCGAATTAATCGAAACCTTGGCAAAACGGTTGAACACCCAAATGATTCACTACGTTCCCCGCGATAACATAGTTCAACACGCCGAACTACGTCGGATGACAGTGAACGAGTATGCACCTGATAGCAAACAAGCTAACGAATACCGCGCACTAGCTAAGAAGATCATCAACAACACCAACCTCACCATTCCTACACCTATCGAAATGGAAGAATTGGAAGAATTGTTGATTGAGTTCGGTATTCTCGAAAGCGAAGAAAACGCTGCAAAAATGCTGGCTAAATAGGCATAATTCGCTACGAAGAAAGAATTTTCTAGCACCAGGAAAAAGGCAGAGAGCAGCACATCAAAAGCTCTCACCTTTGACCAACATTTCCCCTATCGCTACAGGGGGATGGTATTCCATTTCCCAAAATTCATCCCTATTTTCGTTCCTTTAGGAGCAAGAGAGACTAACAATGACTCCTCCAGACGACAAGAAGATTGTTGAACAAAGAAAAGAACTAGTTAAAGAAGTTCTCAAAGCTTACCCCGAAAAAGCTGCTAAGAAGCGCGAGAAGCATTTAAACGTATTTGAAGAAGGTAAGGCTGATTGTGGTGTTAAATCTAACATCAAATCATTGCCTGGTGTAATGACCGCTCGTGGTTGTGCTTACGCAGGTTCTAAAGGTGTGGTTTGGGGTCCTATCAAGGACATGATCCACATTAGTCACGGTCCTGTTGGTTGCGGTTACTGGTCTTGGTCTGGTCGTCGTAACTATTACTTAGGTACAACAGGTATTGACACCTTCGGTACTATGCACTTCACCTCCGACTTCCAAGAACGCGATATCGTGTTTGGTGGTGACAAAAAACTGACTAAATTAATTGAAGAATTAGATGTATTATTCCCCTTAAATCGTGGGGTTTCTATTCAATCTGAATGTCCTATCGGTTTGATTGGGGATGACATCGAAGCAGTAGCTAGAAATACAGCCAAAACCATCGGTAAGCCAGTTATTCCCGTCCGTTGCGAAGGTTTCCGTGGTGTGTCTCAGTCTTTAGGACACCACATCGCTAACGACATGATTCGTGACTGGGTATTCCCCAGAGCAGATCAAGCTAAGAAAGACGGTACATTGAAGTTTGAAGGCACTCCTTATGATGTAGCCATCATTGGTGACTATAACATCGGTGGTGATGCTTGGGCGAGCCGGATTTTGTTAGAAGAAATCGGTTTGCGCGTTGTTGCTCAATGGTCTGGTGACGGTACAATCAACGAAATGTTGATGACCCCCAACGTGAAGATGAACCTCATCCACTGTTACCGCTCGATGAACTACATCAGCCGTCACATGGAAGAAGCTTATGGTATACCCTGGTTAGAATATAATTTCTTTGGTCCTACCAAGATTGCTGCATCTTTACGTGAAATCGCTTCTAAGTTTGATGCAAAAATCCAAGCAAATGCTGAAAAAGTAATTGCTAAGTATCAACCTACCATGGATGCGATCGTTAGTCAATATCGCCCCCGTTTGGAAGGTAAGACTGTAGCAATGATGGTTGGTGGTTTACGTCCCCGTCACGTTGTTCCCGCTTTCCAAGATTTGGGAATGAAGATGATTGGTACAGGTTATGAGTTCGGTCATAATGACGACTATAAACGTACTACTCACTACATCGAAAACGGAACTATCGTTTATGACGACGTTACCGCTTACGAATTTGAAGAGTTCATCAAAGCATTGAAGCCAGACCTAGTTGCTTCTGGTGTGAAAGAGAAGTATGTCTTCCAAAAGATGGGTCTTCCTTTCCGTCAAATGCACTCTTGGGATTACTCCGAACTTGGTAATGTTGCTGGAAAGGTGCGTTAGTTTAAGGTTTTTTGGGAGGTTTTTTAGTTGGGCAATTTTGATATTTTAGTTTTTAGCCTAAATTGATTTTATTATGTTCTATCATAACATTGTTTATGGATAACTGCAAGTGGTGAAAGGGTGACTTTTCCAGGTTTTATTAAGTTATTAATTTTTGATGTTTGGTGGTTTGGTAAAATTGAATAACTTTTTTTGCTTTGATTTTCTAGACTAAATGGCTCTCCTAGACTAGTTAGAGAAAATTAATACTTGATATCAGGTTAAGTCCTTACATAGTAAGGGATTCAATAATCAGAAATCATATTTTTATTAAATTTTTGATTCTCTTTTAGCGAAACCTAGTTATATCAGGTGTTTTAGGTATTTTTTAGTATTAATATCCATAACATAATCAGAAATATGTCTTAGAAAAAATGTTATTATATTAACCAAGGTTACTTAGTTTGAATATGCTTGATCTAAATTATTTTGATATCGCCCAATATGCAGGAAATAAAGCCTTAGATGAGTTGTATAAAGCATATCTTATATATATTGAACCTATATCAAGGGCTTTGACTAATAATAACATCCATGTTGTTTCTTATGATTTCAAAGAAAATCATGATATAGACATTTTATCTTCAAACCTAACAGTACGAGATATTGATGTAGATTCTGCTGATCCTATAAATGCTTTACACTGGAGTAGTTATCTTATAACTTTACGTGAAGCGGAGGCTAAATACTGCATTAATGCAGCAATATTTTTTCAAATGAAGATGGAATCTGTGATCAATGACGTTATTGACAACAATGTATTAGGAAAATCTTTCTATGAAAAATGGAAAAACTTTTTAATGTCACATAATGCTACACCAGAAGAACTAGATTATTTGAATGGATACTGTGAAAATATCTATAGAAAAATGCGTAATACAACCATTCATGCTAAACAAAGGTTTGGAATCATAAATGCAGAATTGTTTAGATTTCCTCATGTTCATAAATATATAAAGTTTGGTTGGTATTCGTTTGTTTTCTTGCTTAATAAAACCAATGGATTGAATATGAATTATGAAGATAACTGGTTACAAATATGTCAGTCTATTCATCGTATTCCTGCAAACATATCGGAAGAGGATTTTTGTGATATGAGTATATTGTCAGGAGAAATGTCCAAAAAGCATTATGATTATATAAATCAGAACTTATAGTTTGTTTTAACAAACGAGCGTTGAAAGCACAAAGGATAAAATTTTTAATCGGTAGCGACTGTCTTGATTGTCAAGCGATCGTTAGGAAAAATTTAAAGTCTAGGAAAAAAGTCAGAAAATAGAGGAGAAAAACAGAACAGAACAAAACAGGTAAATTATAGATTGCCATAAATTACCAAACTAGATTGGAGGTATAAAAACGACAGTAGAACTTTATGCAGAAATTGGTTGTGAGTCTTGAGAAATAGACCAAGGAAGATGATCTCGAATCATCGCATTTAAAATAACTAACATTTTATGAACGCAAGCAGTAATGGCCAATTTTTTGGGTTTACCACGTTCAACCAAGCGCTCATAAAAAGTTTTGATAACAGGATTATGACGCATGGCAACAACAGCACCCATATAAAGAATGGCACGAACATGGGCGCGACCACCATTAATCATGCGCTTACCTTTGTGCTGACCACTATCATGATTAATTGGTGCAACACCAACTAAGCGAGAGATTTGTTTGGCAGTTAATTGACCTAATTCTGGTAAGTCAGAAACTAAAGTGGTAGAAATTACTTGACCAACGCCAGGAGTAGTTTTGAGTAGATTGACTTTATCAATCCATTGTTGATTATTTTGGGTCAACGTCTCAATTTCTTGATTGAGTTGTTGAAGATGTTGCTCAAGATAATCAATATGGGATTCAATATCTGTCAAAGCTTTACCACGAGCGCGGTCACGGCGATTCTTTTCCGCTGTAGACATTTCTACTAATTGTCTTCGGCGACTAATTAATTCGCCTAATTGACGTGACATTTCACTTTCGATTGCTAACACCTCCGGTTTCATTGCTTCACCGAAATGCGCCAAAATCTGTGCATCAATGGCATCGGTTTTGGCTAACTTACCTGTAGCTTTAGCAAAGTCTCTTCCCTGACGAGGATTGATTAATGCTACTGGTAAAAGAGCCGCTTGCAATTGAATGATTAATTCTGTTTCTAGTCCTCCTGTTGCTTCCAGTACGATTAGGTTTAAATCGTTAGATTGAAGTTGCTTAACTAGATTAGCTATTTCTGTTTCAGTATTAGCAAATTGAAATGCTTTACCCATTGGACGGATATAAACATCAAGTGTTGCTTTACTTACGTCAATGCCTACCCATTGGGAGATATAATCCATTTTTAACTCTCCAATTTCAATTACTTCTTTTTAATTTGTTTTGTTTTTATTCATCCCCTTGATTTCACTCATCCTTGCACGATACGGGCTATATTATCTATGTCTTTGTTCATAGTTTTTACCCCAGGCGACTGTTCGAGTTCTGTCATGGAGATTGTTGTGGTGATCCTTGCTACAAAGCGGTCTTTTCTGACCCAGGTTGGGACGGTCTACCACTTCTTCTAACATACCTCTAAGATACAAGGTTGGGTTAAGCAACAGCGCAACCCAACATAATTTGAAAAAATCAAAAAAATAATCAATTACATCCTGTAAATCCTAAAATCCTGGATATCCTGATTCTGACAAATGGTTTAAAATATTAATAACTGACATTTATAACAAGGAGCATAAATTTATGCCAATCATGACCCTGAAAGATGTAGAACAAGTTCAAACTGCTTTTAGTGAAGCTGGTTTAGATTACGATGTTGAATTAACAAACGGGAGAATTTCTATTGTAGGTCCATCAGATATTGTATCTAGTGAAATTAGCAGTCGTTTAATTGCTTTTCTCTTCGCTTGGGTAAATCCTCGTCGTTTAGGAAGAGTATTTGATTCTGCTGGTGGTTTTATTTTACCTGATAGCAACCTCACCGCACCGGATGTTTCTTTTGTTCGGGCTGCACGTCTGCGTCAAAGTCCTCGCTATTTTGGCGAACTTGGACCAGATTTAGTAGTAGAAATTAAATCTCAAAGTGATAAAATTAAAACATTAAAAAATAAGATTCTCAACTTGATCAAATTAGGTGCAATTATTGGAATTTTAATTGATCCTGATGAAGAAACAGTAACAGTTTATCCTTCTCAAGGTGAACCAATAGTTTTTCATAATGGCGATATTTTAACTTTACCAGAACTTTTTCCAGGTTGGGAATTAGCTGTTTCTGAATTATGGCCTCCTATTTTTACTGAAGAAGAAATAGAAGGCTTAACAGGAGATAAGGGGATTGAAGAAAAGAATTAAAAAATCCAAACATCCTCTAAAATTTCACACCAATTTGACCATTAACTCCTCGCACAGAATTGTAACCAGCACCCACAAAAACATGATCGCTAGTGACTACTTGTACACCACCAGAAACAGCCACTCCTTGATCTTCCGAATACCAACCAATTCCGACATAAGGTGAAATAACTGGTAAACTCAAGAATTTTAAAAAATCTGCTCCCATAGCACCTTGAGGACTCCTTCCTACTTCAAGACCAAAACCTAAAACCTTAACACCCGCACCATAGGTAACTTCACTATCTTTACTTCCCACCGTTACCCAAGGTTGTGGTAAAAGTTGAGCCGCAACCTGATGAGAGGTAAATATATTTAAGCAAGTTAAGGATGAAATGAGTATTTTGATCATCAATGCTTTTTTCATTGTTGTTCTCCTCTACTACCAGTGATATCGTAACATTTTCATAAACATAATTAGAAATGTTTTTGGTGTTGTGTAGGTATAACTTAACATTTTCGGAGTCATGTTATAATCAACAAATAATTACTTGGTATCATACATGATGATTACTCAAGCGCCAGAATCCCCATCTAACACATTAGAAGATATATCAGAAGAGATAATTTTCCCACCCAGTGACTTATATAGTGATGAACCGCCAGTGGAAACAGAACTGCATCTCGAACAAATAATGCTCTTAATAAAATCACTCAAATGGTTATGGAAAGAGAGAACTGATTTTTATGCTGTCGGAAATCTCAGTATTTACTATAGTCCCCATCAAAAAAAATCAAAAGATGTGAGAGGTCCAGATTTTTTCGTAGTTCTAGGAACGGAAAGAAAAACTAGAAAAAGTTGGGTTGTATGGGAAGAAAATGGTAAATATCCTAACCTGATTGTGGAAATTCTTTCACCAACTACAGCGAAAACTGACAGAGAAACTAAAAAAGAACTTTATCAAGATATTTTCCGCACACCTGAGTATTTTTGGTTTGATCCCTATAGCTTAGAATTTGCAGGTTTTTATTTAATACATGGTAAATATCAAGTTGTAGAACCCAATGAAAATGGACATTTATGGAGTCAAGAACTGGGTTTATATTTGGGAATTGACCGGGGTTTATTAAGGTATTTTACATCTGCTGGATATTTAGTTCCTACACCGGAAGAAAGTGCAGAATTTGAAGCACAAAGAGCAGCAATTGAAGCTCAAAGAGCAACAATGTTTGATGAAAAAGCTCAACGGTTAGCAGCAAAGTTGCGAGAATTAAATATTGATCCAGATACAATTTAATTTAGATCCCATTTAGATCCCCGACTTCTTTGAGAAGTCGGGGATCTAGGGATATAGGGACAGCGATCACTCATCATTAATTATCCTCAAATTAGCAACCTCATCCTGTAAATCCTGATTCAGACAAATTCCCACAGCGATCGCCACCAATTAACCACCGAATACCTCATCCTGTAAATCCTGAAATCCTGATTCAGACAATTAATTATCCTCAAATTAACAACCTTATTGTGGTGCGATTAGAGTTATTTCATATCCTCGACTTCTTAGAGAAGTCGGGGATATAAGCGATGATAAATCACATCCTGGAAATCCTCATGTAGCTTGCGCCAAGCTATCAGACAAATGCTACAATTAATCAGTAACGACAAGAAGTAACCAAAATGGAAAGTAGAATAACTATTCATCCAGACATTTGTAATGGACGACCCATTATTACTAATACTCGAATTTCTGTACAAACAATTATGGAGTTTTTAGGCGCTGGTGATTCAATTGAGGAAATTCTGGAAGAGTACCCCTCTCTACAACGAGAAGATATTTATGCTTGTATTCAATTTGCAGCAAAGTTGATGGGGAATCATTATCAAGTGAGAAAAATCGCATGAATGGGTTTTTATTCGATGAAATTTTAGTGGCTGATCATCAGTTAATTAATGTTTATCTGGATCAGATTGAAGCTTTTAAATAATTAATGTTTGATACTAGAAAGCGATCGCTTAAAATGATAAATCACATCCTGTAAGCTATCAAATAATGTACCACAGCGATCGCCACCAATTAATCAGCGTCAAATTAACAACCTCATCTGCAAATAGATCCCTCATCCTGTAAATCCTGAAATCCTGGAAATCCTGATTCAGACAATTAATTATCCTCAAATTAACAACCCACATTCCGCACCCCAACTGTCACAGGAGTGGAATTACATAGGCAAGAAATAAAATTGAGAATAAAAAATAACATATTATCGAGAAAATACATTGGCAAAAAAGAAAAACACCAAAAATGGCATCAAAACCCATTGTCAATAAGGAGCAACAAGAATGAACACCACCCAGAGGGAGAAAAAGATAAATAAATGAAGATATTCAAGATACAGATTATAAGTTAGACTAATAAATTGAAGTAAAAAACGAAATTATAGACATAGTAAAATAGAGCAATAAATCAAACAGATTAGCTCCTAAATCTGATATTAATTAAATTAATGGAGAGAAGAATTAAGTGGCTAATTGATAGTAATGAAAACAATCATCTGGTAAAAGATTCAGAATAAAATCCCTATCTTGAGTCCAATTAGAGACGTGTTGTTCGTTGTTATATTCAACTAAATGAATACACTGAAAGCATTGAAAAATCCAGCGTAAAGTAGGACGGTCAGTTGCTTTACCTAATTGATTTTTAATTGTTGATTTAGAATCTTTCAGAGCATTTCTAATTTGACGTTGAGCCAAAGTATAAACCAGTAGACATAAACCCATAATCATTCCCAGAGACTCTATTCTCTCAGGACTTTTGAGAAAAATACTGTCTGCAAAAAATAATGGGTCTTTAAGAAAACCGAACCCCCGCTCACAAGACTGTTGAGCTTTATATTCACTCAGCATGGAATCATTGCTAAGTTCATTTGAATCTAAAACATTCGTAGCAATAATAAAACGTCCTGCACTCAGCAATTCTGTATTAATTTTACTTTCATTTTCGGAAACTGTAGCTGATATTTGGTAAGATATTTCTTCTGAAGAATCTTTTGTCTTAAATTTGATTTGAGTAACCAAAATTTCGTTAATTTGATGATATTTGAATTGTTTTGATAATTTTGATAATGCCTTGATAGCATCAGCCTCACAAGCAAATCTCTCTTGTGATAACTTTTTCAAATCTTTCACAGCTTTTGATTCTGCTTTGGTAATTTTTTGTCTGAGCTTACGCAGGTCTGATTCTCTTCTTTCTTGACTTTGCACTACTAACCATCTTTGTTCTATCCCTGCATAATTTTCGGTTTTTGATGCTAATTTATATCCTGGTATTGTACTATCAATAAATTCTGATTCTGGTAATGTTGATATTAATGATTTTGCTGCTTTTATGCTTAATGGTACTCGACATAACCAACGTAATTCTGACATCATTTTCAGGTTTGATTCTGTATATAAAGCAGCGTCAGCAACGATGAGACTATTAACTTCTAATTGTTTTTGATATTCTACTGCTATTTGACCAAAGCATGATGAATCTGTTTGGTTTCCTGATGCTAGTTTTAAAAATATTGGTATGTCTCCATCTCCTGAACATATCATTTCTATGATGAATTGTTTTAAATCTGGTCTATGGTCACGGGAATAACCGTAGGTGATGGTTATCTCTTTTGGTGATTTTACTGCTAATTCTTCTAATTCTTGGTTATTTCCTACTTTTTGATTCTCAAATATTACTTCTGGTAAACTTGTATTATATTGCCCATGCACGTGTATTGATGATGAGTCTAAATGCGAGGTTGACAGTGATACTCCAAATTTTTGTGCTGCTTTTAAGGCTATGATAAAAAATAGTGTATCCAATCCTTTGATAAATAGTTTATCCATAACTCTCCCCAGTTTATCGTCGTTGAGATATTCTGGTTTTACTCCTGCTCCTATTAGATGTTCACAGGCGATTGTTTCAAAATATTGGGGAAACATATATAAGGGTTTCGATACAAATCCTAACCCGTTTATTATCATGGCTTTTACTACTTGACCTGCACTTACTTTCTCGTCTTTTTCAACTCCTATTAATTCATTTATTATTTCTACTATTCCGATTGAATCTATCATCCCTGCTACTATCCCTAGATGATCTATGTTTTGAATTTCTATTTCTTGGGGTTTTAATTTCACAACAGATTCCTCTACTTGTTCTATTGTGATTCTCTCATTTCTTGCTTTTGTGAACAATTAATTTTTTAATCATATCGAATTTTCTCTTTCTTTCAGTCCCGTTACGAAGTTCCACTTTCTCACTCCATGCCCAGCTTAATGCTACTTACTATCATTAAGCCTCTTACCCTTCGAATGATTTTTAGTTATTATGTACTACTCGCTAGGCTTTTTTGATATGTGACAGTTCAGGGTGCGGAATGTGGGTAACAACCTTATTTTGGTGCGATTAGAGTTATTCAGATCCCCGACTTCTTTGAGAAGTCGGGGATCTAGGGATATAGGGACAGCGATCGCCACCAATTAACCACCGAATCCTTCATCCTGTAAATCCTGAAATCCTGTAAATCCTGATTTAGACAATTAATCACCATCAAATTAGCAGCCTCATCTGCAAACAGATCCCTCATCCTGTAAATCCTGAAATCCTGGAAATCCTGATATGGCTTGCGCCACGCTACGCTATCAGACAATTAATCACCGTCAAATTAGCAGCCTCATCTGCGAACAGATCCCTCATCCTGTAAATCCTCCTATAGCTTGCGCCACGCTATCAGACAAATGCTATAATTAATTAGTAACGACAAGAAGTAAACCTTATGTTACAAGTACAAATTAAATCTGATTCTCCCGACGTTGAAATCGTCCAAAACCTAATTAAAGGAGCTATTGAATCTGAGATTAAAAATTTACAAAGATCCTTAGAGAAAACTAATAAATTATTGCAAGAATTTGAAACAAAATATCAGGTTTCATCGGAATTTTTCTGGACTAATTGGACAGCAGAAAACCTATCAGGAGGGGACGATGAATATGTAAGTTGGGCAGGAGAAATTAAAATTAAGGACAAATTAATTAATGCTTTACAAAAGTTGGATGCTATAGAATATGTCACTCAACAATTACCAAGCTAATATTGTTGTCATTATTCAAAAATATGTGAACCAAGGGTGGATTATATCCTTTAATTTTTCAGTAGATGCTAGATCAAACTATGTCGGGTTTATCCAGGGAAATTTAGAATTTTCACCAGGGAGTCGCTTATTTTTCAAAGAATACATTGATCTACAAGAATCATTAGAAAAGCTCTCTTATTCATTCCATTATCAAGACAATGAAAACAACTTAATATTTCGCTATGATAATGCAAAACACAAACCTGATTTGGGCTACGCAGATCATAAGCATATTAAAGATGAAATTATCCCATCTACAATTCCAGAGCTTGAACAAGTGATTTTAGAGATTATTAGGGACTATTTAGAGGATAGTTGAAAACTTTCAAATTCTGGTACACTATGCTATCAGACAATTTCCCACAGCGATTGCTCACCAATTAATTATACTCAAAACGGTTTGATTGTTTGATTCTAAACGTAGGGGTTTAGCTCATGCTTTACCCCTACACATCTGGGTTCTTTGTCATTTGGCAAAAGTTTAAACCTCACCCGTGTTTAGTATATCCTCAAATTAGCAACCTCATCTACAAACAGATCCGTCATCCTGTAAATTCTGAAATCCTGGAAATCCTGATATGGCTTGCGCCACGCTACGCTATCAGACAATTAATCACCGTCAAATTAACAACCTTAAGTAGTGAGACAGAATTAATTACACAATGTCATTGCGTTAGCGCAGCGTGGCGTTAGCCATATGGAACGAAGTGACATGAAGCAATTCCAAGGGTTGTGATTGCTTCCCTTCGCTCGCAATGACTGTAAATATTTTTGTCCAATTACTCATTTTAATGCGATTAGAGTTATTTCATATCCCCGACTTCTTAGAGAAGTCGGGGATCTATTCCATGTTTATTTTGGACTATAGGGCAGAGAAGAATGGTGTAGAATAATACGCAATTTGCCATCACCACCTCTAATAAACTGCCAGGTTTTATCTACTTTTGTGACTTTACCTGTTTTATCAGTTATGGAAACATTACCCATAGTGGTAGCAGTATTACCAACAATAAAAATACCAGCGTTGCGAATTTCCACCTTTCGCCATCCTTTGAGAGCAAAACCAGTATCTTGAGGGAAGGAGGAATCACCACCCACAAAATAAGACAAAGCTCCTTTGTGTGTCGTGCGGAAGGTCTGGTCTCCAGTTGTCAAGGTTGGCTTGAACAACACCAATCCCGATTGATAAGCATATGATTGATCTATTATATTGTCAGCCAATTTTCTAGCAGCGGCTATCCCCTTTTCATCATAGGTGGTACTGATGGAAACCAATGCTTCACCCCAGGCTTTTTGAGCAGCCAGCACTTCAGCCTCAGTAATGGATATATTAACTACTGATGTCTTAGAATTTGATGAGGTTGGCTTAGTGGTGGTACTATTAACTTGACCATGAGCCATTGATGGCGCAGTAACCAACAAGGCTATAGTAGCAGCCGTTACAGAAAGATTGACTTGTAATTGTTTAAAGGGGTTTGTATGCATACTAACAAGAAATATCAAAGGGGAAGTTAAAAAACGTCTCAACAACATCTAACAACCTTGTGCCAAATCAGTCCAATATTTACTATAAATAGTTACCATAAGTAATCATCTATGCTATCATTTAATGATCTAGGATTAACCATTTCAATGTGTGTTAATTTTCTGCTTAACGGGTGACAAGGCGGTTGATGAGATAAGTAAGTAGGTTAGCATTAAAAATAGTCGTTATGGCAAGGCAAGAGGCACTCATGCAAGAGGCAAGAGTGAAAAGGGTTTGGGCGATTTTACTTTTCTTTACACAGATTGGTTTTATTGTGTTCACCTACTTAATTGGAAGTCCCTTGAAGATAGCGGTGTGCGGAGAAGCCTCCGCACTAATCCTTGATTTTATTCGTGGATAGTTACTTTGATCATTTTAACTGGAGTTTTGGGGCGATCGCCTGCACCCGTGGGAGTAGTTTCAATGGCTTTCAATACATCCATCCCTTCAGTAACTCGACCGAAAACAGGGTGTTTAGATTGACCAGGTGTAAACCAATCCAGATAGTGATTGTGGACAGTGTTGATAAAAAACTGGCAACTACCACTATTAGGTCTCCCTGTATTAGCCATAGAGAGAGTTCCTGGTTCGTTAGAAAGTTTCCCATCTTCAGGATGCTCATCTTGAATGCACCCATCAGGACTATTGCCTGTACCCGCACGCGGAGAGCTAGGATCTTTACTGTAAGGACAACCAAACTGCACCATGAAGTTATTAATCACACGGTGGAAATGCAAACCATCATAAAACCCACTTTTAGCCAATTTGATGAAATTTCCCGCCGTTATGGGCATAACATCGGTAAATAGCTCAAGAGTAATAGTACCAAGGGAAGTTTCTAGAGTTGCGGTGGGATTTGCCATGAATATTGAATTACGAATCTGTGTAATGGGTTAATTTGCAGTCTCCAGTTTACCCAAAATCTGGGAAATAATTTTCACCAACATCCACAATTAACCCAAATTCGCACCATCTACTGTCAAACCAACAACCTCCACTCGTAATGCGAAAACTCAAGCTGAGGTTATTTTATCGGCATTTTAAGTAGCTTGGCACAATTAAATATAAAACCTCTCTCCAAACCTCTCCCCTACCAGGGGAGAGGCTTTGATTCCCCCTTCCCTGGTAGGGAAGGGGGTTGGGGGGTTAGGTTTATATTATATTTTTTAACGCCCACTTACTTAATCGGGAAAAGCTAAACCAGTTCTCGGATCTCTGATATATAATCCTAGTGTCAAACTCCGCATCACTTCATCCCAAATCGGGATTAATTGCTCTGCTTGATCTGCCCAATAATCAAAGGTAATTAAACATTGAATATTTGAACCCAAACCCACACAAGTCCGAGAAAAAGCTTCCCTGGGTTCGGATTGAGTGTCAATAAATTTAATTTCACACCACATAATCCGGGCTGTTTGTCGCTTAACAGTAATCACCTCTCCCCTTTCAATCACATCACGGCTGTCATCTTCCATGATTTTTTTCAAAGTATGTTTAAGGGGAAAAAGTGTCCAGTCATTCGGGGGTAAATGATTGTAAGATACCTCTAAACAACAATCATCATCAGGTGGTTTTTTATCCATGAACTTAAAAGATTTTTCTTGTGGTTCAAACACCCAATTTTGGGGAACATTGAAGCGAACCGCGCCCCTCCCAGCTACAAAAATCTTATAATCATCAGGACCCTCCCAATGATGATCTGGGCTTAATTCTAGGGTTTCTTTAATCCATTGAAGATTGCTTTTTTTACGCTTTGCCATAGTTTTAATAAGGGATTAAATTTTAACTGACATTTAGAGGGTGTTTGAAAAGTCTAATTTATTACTTGCAAGGGTGACTAGAAGTCGCGGCTACACAGACGAAACCCACCTTCGTGGGTTCAAAAGCCTTGATTTTTAGTTAGTCCACGCAGGTGGACTTTGTTTGTGTAGTAGCGATTTCTAATCGCCGGAAACTTTTCAAACATCCTCTTATCAAACTTATGTTGGAAATATATTTTTATGTTTCTATTTCCAATCCTACACCATCATAAAGCATTTCTATGGGAAATTCAAATTCAATACTTGATAAAGTGATGATGTCTCCAGTAGTGTAGGGATAGTAAAGCCACATTCTTCCTTCTCCTCGACAGTAACGTTCAACAGATATTTTTTCGGAATCAATCAAGATGTATTCTTGTAAACTGGGTATTGTTAAATAATATCTGAATTTTTCTCCTCTATCTTTATTAGTTGTACCAGGAGAAAGAACTTCAACAATCAATTTAGGGTTTTGAATAAATTTGCGGGCATTAAGGTCATCAGGGTGACAACTGACGATAAGATCAGGATAGAAGTATGGGCTTTTAGGGGTAACTTGCACTTTCACATCTGACACATTGACTCGACAACCTCTAGGACGAAGATGAGAATATAGAGGTCTGTAAAGATTGAGAGCAATATCATTGTGGGGAATTGTCCCACCTGTCATGGCAAAAACTTCGCCGTTGATGTATTCATAGCGAATATCCTGGTCAAGTTCCCAGGTGAAATATTCCTCAATGGTCATTTTTGGCAGTTGTTGGGGAATGGCGATCATAGCAGGGTGTTTTTAAGTTCGTTTTGATTATAGCAACTAAGTAGGTTGGCGTTGAAAATTGTCGTTATGGCAAGGCAATAGGCAAGAGTAAAGAGGTTTTGGGCGATTTTACGTTTCTTTACACACTTTGGTTTTATTGTGTTCACCTACTTACAATTACAATTATTTTCAGGTAAGTTTCGCGCCAAGATAGCAAGGATGAAAATATTTACAAATTATGGCTCTACCGTTCCCTTTATGTAAAACAAGATTTATTGTAGCGACTGTCTTGATTGTCAAGCGATCGTTAAGGAAAAATTTAAAGTCTAGGAAAAAAGTCAGAAAATAGAGGAGAAAAACAGAACAGAACAAAACAGGTAAATTATAGATTGCCATAAATTACCAAACTAGATTGGAGGTATAAAAACGACAGTAGAACTTTATGCAGAAATTGGTTGTGAGTCTTGAGAAATAGACCAAGGAAGATGATCTCGAATCATCGCATTTAAAATAACTAACATTTTATGAACGCAAGCAGTAATGGCCAATTTTTTGGGTTTACCACGTTCAACCAAGCGCTCATAAAAAGTTTTGATAACAGGATTATGACGCATGGCAACAACAGCACCCATATAAAGAATGGCACGAACATGGGCGCGACCACCATTAATCATGCGCTTACCTTTGTGCTGACCACTATCATGATTAATTGGTGCAACACCAACTAAGCGAGAGATTTGTTTGGCAGTTAATTGACCTAATTCTGGTAAGTCAGAAACTAAAGTGGTAGAAATTACTTGACCAACGCCAGGAGTAGTTTTGAGTAGATTGACTTTATCAATCCATTGTTGATTATTTTGGGTCAACGTCTCAATTTCTTGATTGAGTTGTTGAAGATGTTGCTCAAGATAATCAATATGGGATTCAATATCTGTCAAAGCTTTACCACGAGCGCGGTCACGGCGATTCTTTTCCGCTGTAGACATTTCTACTAATTGTCTTCGGCGACTAATTAATTCGCCTAATTGACGTGACATTTCACTTTCGATTGCTAACACCTCCGGTTTCATTGCTTCACCGAAATGCGCCAAAATCTGTGCATCAATGGCATCGGTTTTGGCTAACTTACCTGTAGCTTTAGCAAAGTCTCTTCCCTGACGAGGATTGATTAATGCTACTGGTAAAAGAGCCGCTTGCAATTGAATGATTAATTCTGTTTCTAGTCCTCCTGTTGCTTCCAGTACGATTAGGTTTAAATCGTTAGATTGAAGTTGCTTAACTAGATTAGCTATTTCTGTTTCAGTATTAGCAAATTGAAATGCTTTACCCATTGGACGGATATAAACATCAAGTGTTGCTTTACTTACGTCAATGCCTACCCATTGGGAGATATAATCCATTTTTAACTCTCCAATTTCAATTACTTCTTTTTAATTTGTTTTGTTTTTATTCATCCCCTTGATTTCACTCATCCTTGCACGATACGGGCTATATTATCTATGTCTTTGTTCATAGTTTTTACCCCAGGCGACTGTTCGAGTTCTGTCATGGAGATTGTTGTGGTGATCCTTGCTACAAAGCGGTCTTTTCTGACCCAGGTTGGGACGGTCTACCACTTCTTCTAACATACCTCTAAGATACAAGGTTGGGTTGAGGAACGAAACCCAACACCTCTTATTTATCCTCCCGCTAATGTTGGGTTTCACTTCGTTCAACCCAACCTACGAAAATTAAATTAATATTCTCTTCCATAAGGGGAGCGGTAGAACCCAAATTATTAAGATTGTTTTCACATTTTGGGGTGTACATAGGAGTTTAAAATAAGTCTAGTATGTTATACGTAAATAGACTTGCCTTAAACAAAGCTGAAAAATTCAATATTTTCACTAAGGGACTTCCAATTAAAAAAATACCCAAAAATTTCTTGTGGTGCGGGCATCTTGCCCGCTAATCATCAAGGACGGGCAGGATGCCCATCCCACAAAATTGGGTAATTTATTTTTTGGTGTTCCCTAAGTTGAATGTGGTATTTATTTGTGTAAATTAGTTAATTTAACTATCTTATGATGATGAAAAACGAAAAATGGAACACGGAAAATATTCTGAGTCAAAAAGGCAGAATAGTAATTGTCACAGGTTCAAGTAGCGGTATCGGTTATGAAACGGCGCGGGTTTTAGCTAATAAACAAGCATCTGTGATCATTGCGGTTCGTAATTTGGAGAAAGGAAATAAGGCGTTGGCGGAAATTATTCAACAGAATAAAGATGCTGATGTTCGGGTAATGGAACTTGATTTGGCGAATTTAGCATCGGTTAACAATTTTGCTGAAAACTTTCAGAAAAATTATTCACGTTTGGATTTATTGATTAATAATGCGGGTGTAATGATTCCACCGTATTCAAAAACTACAGATGGTTTTGAATTACAATTTGGAACTAATCATCTCGGACATTTCGCTTTGACGGGACAACTTTTAAAACTTTTGATTAGCACGAAAGCTTCACGAATTGTCAATGTTTCCAGCGGCGCACATAATTTTGGCAAACTAGATTTCGATGATTTGAATTGGGAAAAGAGAAATTATGCCCAATGGACGGCTTACGGTGATAGCAAACTTGCTAATCTTTATTTTACCTACGAACTCGACCGGAAACTAAAAGAGCAAGGGATCAACACCCTTGTAACTGCTTCACATCCGGGTTGGACTGCAACTGAATTGCAGAGAACGGCGGGTGATGTGATGAAATATCTCAATGGTATCTTTGCTCAAGATATCACAATGGGCGCATTACCAACTCTGCGGGCGGCAATTGAAGAAGGTTTGAAAGGGGCGGAATATTTCGGTCCCAATGGATTTATGGAGATAAGTGGCTATCCAGTCAAGGTGGAATCAAATCAGTTATCCAAAGATCGAGCGATCGCTCAAAAACTTTGGGTTGTATCGGAACAACTCACCGGCGTGAAATTTGAATTGAATAAAAAGGCATAAAACCCAGGCAAATAAGAAAATGGGCAATGTCTACCATTAACCTAAATTCGAGCCATCTTTTCCGCCATTGTGAAGCTTGCCGTGCGATGCCTACGGCGAGCGAAGCGATCGCTCTCAGGTCTATAATAGTTTTCACTCGGACACAAGAATTGCCGCTAATCGTTCCTCAACTTCGCAGATATAATCTGTCAAACCCGTATCAACTCCTCTCTCTCGTAGATGTTTTAAATCTGTCTCTTCCCAACATAGCTTTTCCCGTTCCATATCATTTCCTGTGAATTGTTCAACCACTACTTTTACATTTCTGATTCGTTCAGGTTCTTTCTCTGAAGTAGCACGTAATCTGTGAGACTCTATGGAAGGATCAAAACTCAATTTATTTTTGATTTCTTCTAGTATTTGTTCTTCTTGTTGATTAGATGGAATAAACCCATTTAAAACCCATGCTTCACGTTTTGGATCAGCCGCACCAATTATAATTTCTAATTTCGGCGTTTTATTAATATGTTCTGAACGTGCTTGTTCAATTCCTTCTTTACGTTCCGGTTGATTATCTAAATCACGGATAAAAATAACAGCTTTAATATGTCGTGTTTTTTGCAGAAATCGTACTAAATTAAGAACTTTAATAGATGCTGCTCCATCGGCTTTTAAAGATACACCTTTACTATCATGACCTAGAAATCTGGCAGGTTTATATTTTATTTGTGATTTTGCATCATCAATGATTTTGATAATGTCTCTCCAGCAAGAAAATTCTGTTCCTGACTCTAAACCAGTCCACTGAAAACAATGTTTCAGAATATCATCATCTAACCAATCGAATTTTTCTTTTAAAACTCGCTCGGCTAACTTAGTAGCTGTTCTATTCTATAATCTGCACCACTTTCAACTATGACAATAAACTCAATCACTGACTTCTCCTTCTACCACCCAATCTTCACCTTCAGCATCCCAAAATTCACCTGTTGTCAAGGTTTCCTTTGCCCATTCTACATCAGGATGTTCATCTAAACGTTTGGAAACTGTGAAACCTGATTTACTATTATTTAATATGTGGACTTGAGAAGGAGCAAGTGCATCAATAATATAAGGGGAATGAGTAGAGAAAATAATTTGCAGGTTAGGATTTTCGGCGATGATTTCTTTGAAAACAGTCATTAACTCACGTTGTGCTTTAGGATGAAGTCCCTGTTCCACATCATCTAATAAAACTAAATTAGGTTGATTAGGATTCATTAATACAGTTAATAATCCTAAAGTTAACATTGTTCCTTCGCTAATTGCATGGGCTGGAATACGTTCACCTGTATTCATGTCTAATATAACTTCTTGACCTGTCATTTCCTGAGTTTCTTCATAGGAAATAGATTTACCATCAACTTCGATTAACCGTTTGCGAATGACTGGAACTTTTGCTCTCTTGATGCCAACTTTGCGGACATTTGGGACAATTCGACTCAGCTTTTCTTCTATTAATTGAAATTTATCTGGTGCTTCATCACGGAGAAAATCTAAGGTTGGTGCTAATAATGAACCATCAAACTTTACTCTCGGTGTAATTTCTTCACTGTAAGCTGCTTTGGCAAGATTACTTGCAACTAATTTTAGGTAAACAGTAGATTTTAAAGATTTACGAATTGGATCTGGGTATTTAATTGGTGTTGTTTTCTTTTTTTCAAAACTATCTTCAGTTCCATCTATTTTCCATGATGTTGTTGGAATCCAATCTTTAAGATTTTCCTGCTTCCAACTATAGGAAACTTCCCACTGATGATAACTATTATCATCACAAAGACCACTCGCAGTTACAGACATAGCTTTTTCCCCAATTGTTGTAATGAATTGAGGTGAATTTTCATCTTTAAATATCTTTGCAAATGATGAATCAACAAGTTTGCTTAGATTATTCAATGATTGTAATACAGTTGTTTTACCAGCACTGTTTTTTCCTACGAGTCCATGTAATCGGGAGTTATCGAAATTGAGTTCTGTAGATTTATGGCTTTTGAAATTATGAAGATTTAGGCTTTGTAACATATTGTTGGTTTTATTTGTTCATCATCATTTGCTATTTGGAAAATTGCAATTACTATTTTTGCAAAAACATTATACTAAATAAAGCATTGAATTGCGATCAAAGCATATCAGCAGAGACTTTTTCACCAACAATTATCTTGACATTATTACCTTGGAACTGAATTATAGCTTCATAATGAGCTAGGATAGAGTTAATATAAAATGGCTTGAAAATCAACCCTTCTCCAAGCTGATTTCTGTTAATATGTTTGATGGATTTTTGAATGCTGTCCCCTGGCAAGGAAAAACAAGGCTTGGAAATAATTAAATTTAAATAAATGAGAATCAAAGCCACAAAAAGTCTTGATATTGTTATCAGTTTTAGATGTAATATATTAAGATTAACTTCAATCATAATTTGCATGATTCATTGTTTCTATCTAATATTAGATTAACATAGTATAACACAGCACTAAGTCATCCTATTATACCTTAACAAAAATATACACTTAACCACCAATCAATATAAGGATTAGTCTGTAACTTGGGTTAAGCAACAGTACAACCCAACATTATTTAAAAAAATAATCAATCACATCCTGTAAATCCTAAAATCCTGGATATCCTGATTCTAACAAATGATGTAACATATAAGTTACCTAAATTGTGTATATTAGGACCATTTTGAATACAATCATTTGTATCTAAGAGATAGGCGATTGAATTTCCTCCCGTTTTTCAAAATAAAGCTGTTCTGGACGTTCAATCGGCTCACCTTCCCAACTACCAATTACTTCTTCTAAAAACCTACGAGAATATCCTAATTCTTCCGGCGTTTTGGTTGCAGATTGTAATGATTTTTCTGCAATATGTTGAAACACAATTACTATTTCTAATTCTTCATTGGCAAATTCATCAGGAAGTTCAATTTTGAGAATTTTATCATTACCAATGTGTGTTTTAATTTTCATACTTTCCATAGACTGATCTCCTGGTTGATTATGTTGTTAGCAGTTTGGGTAAAATTTTTGATGGTTGTTCACGAATTAATTATAGAAATCAGTTTAGAAGGTAAAGGAATTTGTTTTTTACCACTACAATAAACAGTTTCTATCCATAACTCTCTCGCTTCATTAATATTTTCTATCGCTTCCTCTAAAGTTTCTCCCTGACTCATACAACCTGGTAAGTCAGGAATAATTACTGTATATCCTCCGTCCTCTTCTGGATAAATAGACATGGGATATTTTAAGGACAGATAATATTCTAAAGATTGATGCTCAAGTTGAGAATTAGTTTTCATCTTGCCAATTTTCCAAATCTAGTAATCTAATCGTTTCTTCAATATACGTTCGTTTGACTTTTTTACCACCTTTTTTGGGAATAATAATTACTTCTCCTTGCTCATTCTCAAAAGCGTGATGACTTCCTCTTACTCTAGTTTCCTGATATCCAAAAGCTTCAAGAACATAACTAATCTCTTCAAATCTGGCTTCAGGAGGGCGAGAGAGAAGATATTTAATTAATTTACTTAGTTTACCCATTAACTAATCATAGCATTTTTTTCGCTAGGTGGTTGAGATAATTATTTATTGACCAATTATACCACATTTCACAAAAATGATATTCTTGATTAACCAAACTTAACTCCTCTTATAAACCATCTCCATTCTCAACTTATCCACCTCAATCTTCAACCGTTCATTCTCCATTTTTAACCCAGTATTTTCATCCTTAATCAACTCCACCTCATTCCGTTTACTCAAAGCCTGATTAATTGCCAACTTTCGCATATCCAAAGAAAACCAACGTTGATAAGTTTTCGTGTGAATTTGCACACTATGACCCAAATTATCCGCCGCAGCCTTAATAGGAACTCCCAAAATATGCGCTCGAATTGCCCAACCATGACGTAAATCATAGGGTTTAAAATCCAAACCAATTTTTCTAAACCACCAACTCACCCTTTGGATTAAAGCCGTGATTTCTGCATGATTATTCTGGTCTTTTTTACTAATTGCGATCGCCAACATTTCTAAATATTTAGGATTCCTTAAATCAAATTCATCAATCCATTCTTTATATAAAGGTAAAGCTTCCCTTTCCCCAGTTTTACAGTCCTTATCAACCTTCCAAGTTAAATCTATATTTTCATTACTCAACCACCAATCAATATGAGGATTAACAAAAAGTTCACGGGGACGTAAACCAAAAACCGCCAACATTCCATAAGTCCAACGCCAAAGTTGCCAACTATCTTTCACATCTTGATTAACTTGTTTACCTCGATTATGCAAATATTCATCAAACTTATAAAATCCAGTAACTATATCCTTATCAGTAGGAACATTCCGAGAATTACTTTCAGGAACTTTAGAATAATGAGTTAAATTAATCTCAATTTTGAAAAGTTGACAAAAAACAGAAATAGCCCTCACAGCATTATATTTAGCCCATTCCTTATCTATCTTATCAATCGCATTAATCAAAACTTCCCCAATTGCCAAATCATCAGCATTTGTATAACGCTTAAGGCGAGAAAAATAATAGAAAAAAGTATGTTCACTTTTAGTCGTGCGTTTATGGGTTTTAAAATATTCCTCCTCAAATTTTTCTAACAACTCACTAATAGTTTTTAATTCCTTTTTAATTCCTTCATTTCCCAAATATTTATCATTCCAAACAAAACTTTTTCTCGCAATTAACTTACCTAACTCATAAGCTTCTTCCTCAGCAGTTTTCAAACCTAGTAAATTTGCGGGAATATTCAAACTGAGATTGTATTGTTTTTTGCCAGTTCCCCTGATATCCTCATCTCCCGGTTTAATGGGTAAAGTTGCCCGTAATTGCAGACATCCATTTGATTCCCGAATTGTTACTCTGGTTTTTGCAGACTTCAAACGCAGATTTACTTGTCCCAATTCCCATAGTAGCTGTTCTTTCATAATCCTTGGCGTTGCTGATTAAGAATATGAATTTATTTCACGCAGAGACGCTCAAGGCACAGAGAAATTTAATTTTTCCTCTGCGTGAGACTTATTCTGAATCTTTCAGACTATATTTAGAGTAAAAATAAATCAGTTAATTGCAAACATAGTTTATCGCTGACATTGCTCACTGCAAACATAGCGAAGTTAAAAGCTATTAAACCAGGAATATAAATACTCCGGTCCTTATCACGGTTACGACGGATTCGCAATCTTCGCTCGGGACATGGATTTGGCACTCAACAGCCCAACCTGGGGATTAATCGGTGCTCCCTGGAACAAGAAAGCTCAAGCTAAGGCTAAAGCTAAAGCTTCCGTCTAGGGGACAAAAGATAGTCTGGGGTTCTACCCCAGGAGAGTTGGGAAGTCAAGATTCAAAATTAAAAATTCAAAGTTCTGGATTTTGCATTCTGAATTTTGAGGCACATTCCCCACTCTCCACCGAACGCAAACATCATACACAGCAAGCTTGGAGATATAGAAATGCCTCAAGATCCAAAGAAGATTCAGGACCACGTTGAGCTATTCCACCAGCCAGAATACCAACAACTGTTTGAAAACAAGAAACAGTTTGAAAACGGTCACACCAACGAAGAAGTACAACGGGTTTCCGAATGGACAAAAAGCTGGGAATACCGGGAAAAGAACTTTGAACGGACAGCTTTAACCGTTAACCCAGCTAAGGGTTGTCAACCTTTAGGCGCTATGTTTGCGGCTGTGGGTTTTGAAGGTACTCTTCCTTTTGTTCAAGGTTCTCAAGGTTGCGTAGCTTACTTCCGTACCCACTTAACCCGTCACTACAAAGAACCATTTGCTGGTGTTTCTTCTTCCATGACAGAAGACGCTGCTGTGTTCGGTGGTTTACAAAACATGATTGATGGTTTGGCTAACTCCTACAGCTTATACAAGCCAAAAATGATCGCTGTTTGCACCACCTGTATGGCAGAAGTTATCGGTGATGACTTACAGTCATTTATCGGTAATGCTAAGGAAGCTGGTTCTGTTCCTCAAGATTTCCCAGTCCCTTTTGCTCACACACCTAGCTTCGTTGGTTCTCACATCACTGGTTACGACAACATGATGAAGGGAATTCTTTCTACCTTGACAGAAGGTAAGAAGAAAGCCAAGAGCAACGGTAAAATCAACTTTATTCCTGGTTTTGATACCTACGTAGAAAACAACCGCGAAATTAAGCGGATTGCCTCTTTAATGGGTATTGACTACACTTTGTTATCTGACAACAGTGATTATGTTGATTCACCTTGTGATGGTGAATACAATATGTATCCAGGTGGTACTAAGCTAGAAGATGCAGCAGATTCCATCAACGCTAAAGCTACTATTGCTCTTCAAGCTTACTCCACCACCAAGACCCGTGAATACATTGCTAAGGAATGGAAACAAGACGTTAGTGTTTCTCGTCCTTGGGGTATCCAGGGAACTGACGAGTTCTTGATGAAACTCAGCCAAATGACTGGTAAGGCTATTCCTGAAGAATTAGAAATCGAACGTGGTCGTGCAGTTGACGCAATGACCGACTCCCATGCTTGGTTACATGGTAAGCGTTTCGCTATCTACGGTGATCCTGACCTAGTTTATAGCGTAGTTGGTTTCATGTTAGAAATGGGCGCTGAACCAGTACATATCTTGGTTCACAACACCAACGACGTATTCGAGAAAGAATTGCAAGCATTGTTAGATTCTAGTACCTTTGGTAAGTCCGCTAAAATCTGGGGTGGTAAAGACTTGTGGCACTTACGCTCTTTGTTGTTCACAGAACCCGTAGACCTATTAATTGGTAACTCCTACGGTAAGTACCTGTGGCGCGATTGTGGTGTACCCTTAGTCAGAATTGGTTATCCTATCATGGATCGTCACCACTACCACCGTTATGCAACCGTTGGTTACAAAGGTATCATCAACCTGTTGAACTGGATTGTTAACACAGTCTTTGAAGAAATTGACCGCACCACCAATGTTGCTGGTAAGACCGATATTTCCTACGACTTAATTCGTTAAGAAATGTCTGTAAGGATGGGGAAACCCCAACCTCGACAATAAACAAAGGGGATTGGGACTTAGGTAATTTACCTAAAATCCCATCCCCTATCTCCAATTCCTAGCATAAGCTTTTTGTTCCTTTGATCTACTTGACGGATGAATTTTCAAATAAGTTCCTGGTAATTGGTGATAAAATCCCCCTTTTCATGCTGTTCATCCTTTAATCATGGACATCCTGATAGCGTAGCGTGGCGTTAGCCATTTCTGACAATTTTTCTATTTTCTCTTGCAAAACCAAATGTTATGAAAATCCCACACCTAGAAAATACAGATAAATACATATCTTTTTTGAAAGTTTATCTGTGTAAATATTAAGTTAATCAGATTTTGCAGAAAATCTATAAATCAATCCAAACTAAGTATAAAAACTTGGTTATTTTCGGGAAATTAGAATTATTATATTTAATATGTCCTGTGGTAATCCTAAATTATTTGTGAGATATTTCTCACTTATTCTCTATTACAGCAACTTTCTATTATCCTTTCTGTAGAGACACAAACCCAGAAATGGATGATGCTGTCAATAGTTCCACAAATAATTTTTATTAATTTGCAATATTTTTCTCAAAATCATCATCTTGATGATTAACTTTAAGCAAGATTTGTCATGGTTGTAAACTCCATCTAGCACAAGAATAAAAATGAAAGTCACCCAAAGCAAAATTAACGAACTTCTGAGTGAATCAGGATGCGAACATAATCAAAAGAAACAGGGAGAAAAGAAAAATAAATCTTGTACCCAACAAGCCCAACCTGGCGCGGCTCAAGGTGGTTGTGCCTTTGATGGAGCGATGATTGCTTTAGTTCCTATTACTGATGCTGCTCACTTGGTACATGGTCCGATCGCTTGCGCCGGCAATTCCTGGGGAAGTCGTGGTAGTCTGTCTTCAGGTCCAATGCTTTATAAGACAGGTTTTACTACCGATGTGGGTGAAAATGATGTGATTTTTGGTGGTGAGAAAAAGCTTTATAAGGCGATTTTAGAAGTTAATGAAAATTACAAACCTGCGGCGGTTTTTGTTTATGCCACCTGCGTTACAGCCTTAATTGGTGATGATATTGATGCTGTTTGTAAGGTAGCAGCCGAAAAAACTGGAACTCCGGTAATTCCTGTGATTGCTCCCGGATTTATTGGCAGCAAAAACTTAGGTAATCGCTTTGGTGGTGAGGCTTTACTAGAATATGTAGTCGGTACTGCTGAACCGGAATATACTACACCCTATGATATTAATATCATCGGTGAGTACAATATTGCCGGGGAAATGTGGGGGGTTTTAAGTTTATTTGAAAAGTTAGGAATTCGGGTTTTATCGAAAATTACTGGTGATGCTCGTTATGAAGAAGTGCGTTATGCTCACCGGGCTAAATTAAATGTGATGATCTGCTCACGAGCGCTCTTAAATATGGCGCGAAAAATGGAGGAACGTTATGGAATTCCTTACATTGAAGAGTCATTTTATGGAATTAGAGATATTAATCGTTGTCTGCGAACTGTAGCTGCTAAATTAGGTGATCCTGATTTGCAGGAACGCACAGAAAAACTTATTGCTGAAGAAACTGCGGCTTTGGATATTGCCCTTGCTCCCTATCGAGCCAAGTTGAAAGGAAAGCGTATTGTTCTCTATACTGGTGGTGTGAAAAGTTGGTCAATTATTTCCGCTGCGAAGGATTTGGGAATTGAAGTTGTGGCAACTAGCACGCGCAAAAGTACAGAAGAAGATAAAGCGAAAATCAAAAATTTGTTGGGTAATGATGGGATCATGTTGGAGAAGGGGAACGCCACAGAACTCCTGAAATTAATTCAAGAAACTAACGCAGATATGCTTATTGCTGGGGGCAGAAATCAATATACTGCTCTCAAAGCCAGAATTCCCTTTTTAGATATTAACCAAGAACGTCATCATCCATATGCCGGTTATGTGGGCATGGTGGAAATGGCGCGGGAGTTGACTGAGGCTTTATATAGTCCTGTGTGGGAGCAAATTCGGAAGCCAGCACCTTGGGAGTAATTGTCTCACGCAGAGATGCTCCAGGCGCAAAGGAAGAAATATCTTGTTAATTCTTGTGGGGTAGGCATCCTGCCTGCCCTTGGATGGGCTAGAAGCCCATCCCACAAGATTGTTAGATGTTCAGAAGTTTATAATTTATGAAAGATTAATTTATGGCGATCGCAATTATTCCAGAAAAGTCTGTGACTGTAAACCCCCTTAAACAAAGTCAGGCTTTAGGTGCTTCTTTGGCTTTTTTGGGTTTGAAGGGAACTATGCCTTTATTTCATGGTTCTCAGGGTTGTACGGCGTTTGCAAAAGTGGTTTTGGTTCGACATTTTCGGGAAGCAATTCCTCTTGCTACTACTGCAATGACGGAAGTTACTACTATTTTGGGTGGTGAGGAAAATGTTGAGCAAGCTATTCTCACTTTGGTGGAAAAGGTACAACCGGAAATTATTGGTTTGTGTACCACTGGCTTAACAGAAACTAGGGGTGATGATATGGAAATGTTCTTGAAGGATATTCGAGAACGTCATCCTGAACTTAATCATTTAGCCATTATTTTTGCTCCCACTCCCGATTTTAAAGGTGCATTGCAAGACGGTTTTGCAGTTGCGGTAGAAAGTATAGTTAAAGAAATTCCCAAAGCCGGGGGAATCAAACCAGAACAAATCACAGTTTTAGCTGGTTCTGCGCTCACTCCCGGAGATGTGCTGGAAATTCGAGAAATTGTCACAGCTTTTGGTTTAGAACCAATCTTTGTTCCTGATTTGGGAGCTTCTTTAGATGGACATTTGGAAGATGGTTATACTCCTATAACTGCTAGTGGTACAACCCTCAAACAATTGCGTTCTTTAGGCAGTTCAGCTTTTACCTTAGCATTAGGTGAAAGTATGTTAGGGGCGGCGCAAATTTTAGAGGAACGCTTTGGAACAAGTTATCAAGTATTTAGAGATTTAACAGGATTAGAACCTGTAGATCAATTTCTGCAAAAGTTATCTTTATTAAGTGGAAATCCCGTTCCTGAAAAATATCGCCGTCAACGTCGGCAATTGCAAGATGCAATGTTAGATACTCACTTTTATTTTAGTTCCAAACGAGTATCTTTAGCTTTAGAACCAGATTTGTTGTGGACTATAGTTGGATTTTTGCAATCAATGGGGGCGGAAATTCACAATGCTGTCACCACAACTCGTTCCCCATTACTTGAAATACTTCCTATCAAGAATGTCACCATTGGTGATTTAGAGGATTTTGAAAAATTGGCGTTAGGTTCTGATTTATTAATCGGAAATTCCAACGTAAATACCATCTCTAAACGCCTTTCAATTCCCCTCTATCGTTTAGGTATTCCTATCTATGACCGATTAGGAAACGGGCTATTTACCAAAGTAGGCTATCGCGGTACTATCGAACTTCTTTTTGGCATGGGAAACCTATTTATAGAACAAGAAGAATCATCAATGATGAACCAATGGTCATCAGTAATCAACAAATAACACCTGATACCATTTTTTCTATCTCTGTGTCCTCTGTGCCTCTGTGGTTCGTTCATCTTAATTCAGAATAATTAGTATGACAACCGACCACCAACAACTGACAACTGACAACCAACAAAGGACAAATGAAAGTGAAAATTGCTTTTACGACAACTGACCGAATTCATGTTAATGCTCACTTTGGTTGGGCTAAGGAAATTGATGTTTATGAAATTTCCGACAACGGATATGAATTCATAGAAACTCTCAAGTTTGAAGGTGATCTCAAAGAAGATGGTAATGAAGATAAAATTACCCCCAAACTACAAGCACTGAATGATTGCACAATTGTTTATGTTGTCGCTATTGGTGGTAGTGCAGCCGCTCGTTTAATTAAAAAGAGTGTAACCCCAGTTAAGGCTAAATCTGAAGAGGAAAAGATTGAAGATATTCTCAACAAATTAGTTAAAACTCTCAAGGGTAATCCTCCACCTTGGTTACGGAAAGCTTTAGTCCAGAAAAAACTTAGTTTTGCTGAAGAACTTGAAAACGAAGCAACATTATGAGTATGAATGATGTGAATGGAACTGGTAACAATTCAGAGGTAGTTTTAACGCCTTTCCATAAATCATTAGTTCAACAAATCCGGGCGCAAGATAGCTATGGTTTTTACCGGAGTTGGACTGATGAGTTAATCCTAAAACCCTATGTTGTTACTAAACAAAAGAAACGGGAAATTTCCGTAGAAGGTGAAATTGATCCCGCTACAATTTCTCGTATTAATGCCTTTTTTCGGGCTATAGCTGCCAGTATTGAAAAGGAAACTGGACTCATTTCCAACGTAGTTGTTGAACTAGGACATGAGGGTTTCGGCTGGGCTTTAATATTTTCTGGACGCTTATTATTAGCGGTAAAAACTTTACGTGATGCTCATCGTTTTGGTTTTGATTCCTTCGAGAAATTAGACGAAGAAGGCACAAAGTTTGTTGAGAAGGGAATTGATTTAGCCAAACGTTTCCCCGAAGTAGGCAATCTTTAATACTTGGGGACTGGGGACTGGGCAAAAATTACCAATTACCAATTACCAATCACCAATCACCAATGACAATTGAGGAAATCACCAACAAGATTAAAAAGCTAAATAGCAAAGCAGGTCAAATGAAAATGGATCTGCATGATTTAGCGGAAGGACTGCCAACAGATTACCACAAACTGATGGATGTTGCTGCTGCTACTTATGAAATCTACTGTCAGTTAGATGGACTCAAGCAAAAACTCAAAAAAATGGAGAATTCTAAATGAGTACCAATATTGATGAATTCAAGAAGCTCGTAGACGCGGAAGAGTTTTTTATCTTTTTTAAACTGCCCTATGACCAAAAATTTGTAAATGTTAATCGTTTACATATTTTGAAAAAGTTCTCTCAGTTCATGAGTCAAATTGATGATAGTTATCCCCAGATAAGTGACCAAGAAAGATTAGAAAAATATTGTATTGCTTTGCAACAGGCTTATCAGGTGTTTATAGAATCTACACCTCATGAACAAAAGCTGTTCAAGGTGTTTAATGATAAGCGGAAAAATGTAGTTACCCTGACAGAAATCACCTCAGATTAGGAGTTAAAAAGTGATCAACCTAACGCCTACCGAATTAGAACGCTATAGTCGTCAAATGATGCTTCCTAATTTTGGCGAATTAGCTCAAAAACGCCTGAAATCAGCGACTGTTTTGGTGTCGGGTGTGGGTGGATTAGGCGGTACGGCGGCGCTTTACCTAGCAGTAGCGGGCATTGGGCGGCTAATCCTAGTCCGGGGTGGTGATTTGCGGCTGGATGATATGAATCGTCAGGTTTTGATGACTGATGACTGGGTGGGTAAACCTAGAGTATTTAAAGCCCAAGAAACACTCAAAGCCATCAATCCCGATGTCCAAGTGGATGTAATTCATGATTACATTACCGCTGAAAATGTAGATGAGTTGGTGCAGTCGGCGGATATGGCTTTGGATTGCGCTCATAATTTCACTGAACGCAATTTGTTAAATGAAGCCTGTGTGCGCTGGCGTAAGCCAATGGTAGAGGCAGCTATGGATGGAATGGAGGCTTATCTCACCACGATTATTCCGGGTGTTACGCCTTGTTTATCCTGTCTGTTTCCAGAAAAGCCTGATTGGGATCGGCGCGGGTTTTCTGTGCTGGGGGCGGTTTCTGGGACCTTGGCTTGTTTGACGGCTTTGGAAGCGGTGAAACTCATTACTGGTTTTAGTCAACCGCTGTTGTCAGAGTTGCTGACGATTGACTTGAACAGAATGGAATTTGCTAAACGTCGTTCTCACCGCGATCGCAATTGTCAAGTCTGCGGTAATACTGCCCCTTGGAGATATTCCCAATCTCAAACTGCAACGGTTTAAAGTACCACTTTTTCAAAATCCACATCCCAAATCAGAATATTCGCTACAGAATAGGAAACAAAATGACTGTTACTTTAACAGAAAAGGCTGAATTTCGTCTCTGGGCATTTTTAAAAGGTTCTGCAACCGAAGACGCTAAAAAGGGTGTCCGCATCTCGGTTAAAGATGGTGGTTGCAGCGGCTATGAATATGGCATCGAAATTACCAGTAAGCCCCAACCTGATGATGTCGTATCTCAACAAGGAAATGTGTTGATTTACGTTGATGCTAAAAGTGCGCCGTTATTAGCAGGTGTGGTAGTTGATTTTGTTGAGGGAGTCATGGATAGCGGTTTCAAGTTTTCCAATCCCAATGCAACTGATACCTGCGGTTGTGGCAAGTCTTTTAAAACCAATGATGGTACTCCCACAGGTGTACCTTGTGGACAATAGTTCTATAGCAGGTGACAGGGAACAGGTGACAGGTGACAGTGCTAAAAGTCTTTTATTTATTATTAGTTAATGTCCTCACCTCCTTGTCCGTTGCTGTAACTCAAAAGCTCACTTCATTAATCTTTGAGGAAAATTGAAAAATGGCAACTTATCAAGTAAGATTGATCAACAAAAAAGAAGATTTAGACACTACAGTTGAAATTGACGAAGACACCACAATTCTCGAAGGAGCAGAAGAAGCTGGTATTGAATTACCTTTTTCCTGTCACTCTGGCGCTTGTTCTAGCTGTGTAGGTAAGGTTGTTGAAGGTGAAATCAATCAAGACGATCAATCATTCCTAGATGATGAGCAAATGGGCAAAGGATTCGCTTTATTGTGTGTTACCTACCCCCGTTCTAACTGCACAATCAAAACCCACCAAGAACCTTATCTTGCTTAATACAATATCTGTAGGGGTTTAGCATTGCTTTACCCTTTCATTTTTAACAATGATGGAGGATGTTCATCTCGTTCATCTCGTTCGTTCATCTCGTTCGTTCATCTCGTTCGTTCATCTCGTTCGTTCATCTCGTTCCCAGTCAGAGACTGGGAACGCATTTTAGAAGGCTCTGCCTTCAATGATATTAGAGGCAGAGCCTCATCAACTGCATTCCTAGTCAGAGACTAGGAACGAGATGTGGTAGGGATTTGAGATTAAGTTGACACCATTAAGCTTTTGCTTTACCTTTCATTTTTAACAATGATGGAGGATGTTTATCATCTTTCATCATTTCAATTTTCGCTTTTTATTCTGATAATACAATGTTTACTCCTTTTACTATTATGGGTTGTTCTTTAGAATTGCTGAAATCAGGAGATTGTGGGATAGTTACTGTTTGCCAAAGTCAGGATGAAACGATTAGAAAAAAGCTGATATTAATGGGCATTAAAACAGGGAATACGATTACTGTAGAACAGCAATTTCCGACTTTTGTGATTAAATGTGGTGGTTTATCTATGACTATAGATCGGGAAATAGCACGGGCTATTTATGTGCGGTTAATTGATGGGTAAAAAGATAATTAGTTAGATATTTTGAGTTTCTTAACTTCAGTAAGCAATTTTGCTATTATAATAAATCTAACTACTATACTCTTTACCACTTGAGAATATATGATAGAACGAGAAATACTGAATCGTATTACTACAAATCCCAAAGTAATGGCTGGAAAACCGACAATTAAGGGTACACGCTTAACCGTCGAGTATATTCTTAATCTCCTTGCACATGGTGCAACAGTCGCAGAAATTCTGGAAGAATATGAAGGTTTAGTAGAAGCAGATATTCGCGCTTGTTTATTATTTGCATCTCGCTCTCTAGAAAGTACCAGTTTCATGCCTTTGATTGCGGAGATTGCCTAGATGCGATTTTTAGTAGATGAAAATACAGGTGTGGCTGTCGCTCGCTGGTTACGTGAACAAGTATGGATTAGCTGAAGATTCATCTTTAGTAGATCCTTTAATGCAATTGGTAGGTGGTCATCCTTATCTGTTGCAGCAGGCATTTTCTCACCTTAAAAGTTATCCTGATATTACTCTTGATCAATTTTTAGTAGAGGCTAGAACTGACGCAGGTATTTATAGCCATCATTTAAGACAATTTTGGTTGAATTTGCGAGAAGAACCAAAACTAATTACAGCATTGCAAACAGTGATTTCTGCTACTGAACCAGTGAGATTAGAAACAATATCAGCTTATCAGTTACAGAGTATGGGTTTGGTCAAGCTGGTGGGGAATGAAGTAGAACCGCGTTGTCAATTGTATCGGAGTTATTTTAGTGATGCGATTGGGAGTTAGGGAAATGTCAACTATCTCTAAACAGGCGATCGCTCTTGGGGATAAGTAGGGCGATCGCAACAAAGTGTTCATTTGACCGTTGCCATCCTGTAAATAAATGGAATGTGAGATATAATTTATTTGTCACTCAATCAATCTATATTAACTTGTTATGGATTCTTTCAACCTACGCACAAAAGTTATTACGGAAATAAATCTTGTTCCACCAGAGAAATTAGAAGAATTATATAATTTTATTCATTATTTTCGCTTAGGTATAGAAGTATCTCAACCTTCATTTAATAAAAATATGCAGTTTGCTGGATGTTGGAATGATATGTCAGATGAAGTATTTGCTAACTTCAATGAAGAAATAATCACCCGCCGCCACCAAGCATTTTTAGGAAGAAGAAGTGATGAAGCCAGCGTTGATTGACACAAACATTTTATCTTTTTTCTTCCGTAATCATAGTCTAGTTATCGAGCGTTTTCAAGCCTATTTGAAAGAGTATGACAAAATTAACATTAGCATCATCACTTATTATGAAATTGTCAGTGGATTAAAACATCGTGACGCGCAAAAACAACTCACATCTTTTCAGGAATTTGTTTCATACAATACGGTTTTACCTCTAACTACAAGCTCTGCCATAATTTCTGCTGATATTTATGCCAATTTAAGAAATAAAGGCACGCCAATTGACGATATTGATATTCTGATAGCAGGAATTGCCATAGCCAACGATTTGATTATTGTCACAAATAATATCAGAGATTTTGGAAAAATAGAAAACTTAGAAATTCAAGATTGGAGTAAGTAATATGACAATTTGCTATGCCTATTACTGATTATTGTACATAAAAGGCGATCGCACTTTCCGGCACTTTCCGGTAAAATACCTTTGAGTCAAGATTAGGAATGATCGCTCTTGGGGATGTGGGAGGTGCGATCGCCTTCCACAAATCAAAAAAGCGATCGCGCTTTCGTGAAATGGCTTTGATGAAAGAAAGGCGATCGCTCTCTTGGTTGTTTCTACCCCACTTTCCCCGTGCAAGAGAGTTTTTCTGCCTGCTAGATTGGTTGTTAGGGGCATAATTGTGATTTATCTTGTGTTCAATTTTCCGTAGATTTTGGTTTATTTAAAAAATTTACTACACTCTCTGCTAAATTGATCTTGTTATTCATCTGGATAGGTGTCATGTGATCACCATCTAGTTCAACCCATAAATCTCTATTTTTTAGTCTGAGTTTTTCGATTAAAAAGCATACATCGCTACATTTTTGACTATATTTAGTATCTATGTCAAAGTTGCATTGTTGGCATTTATTACCATTTCCTGCTATACCATCATTCGTAAAAGAAATAACAGATGTCAATTGGAATGAAGTATCTTTTTTCTCTTCTATACAATGCCACATTTGTTCTTGAGTAGGCTTAATTATACATTGCAAGAATGAAGTTGGCGGTCTAAAACAAGGCGCTATAAATACAGATGGTTGTTCTCCAATTGGTGATAGTGTATTTTTTAGTTGCAAACTTAGCTGAAAAATTCTTCTAACAGCATCTTCATTAATCTCTGTCAAGATGGTAGGAACGTTATTTATTGCACTAGCGATATTGTCTCGCTTATTTTTATCATTGTTGCTTAAAAGGTTTAATAAAGCTATGTATTCGCAGCCTAGACTGTGGGCAACCCAAGAATAGTTTTTATGATCTTTGTAAAAATCATCAACCTTTTCTAGCTCTTTTAGTGTATTAGTGTGGGATTCAAATAAAGTTTCTGCAACTAGAATGTGATCTGATGATAAAGAATATGGAAATACAACAATTGTATAGCCATAACTTTTTAGGTCTGCTAGAAGCTTGTTGTAAAAACAAGTAGGAAAAGTACCAAAAAAATAACCGCCAAAAAATTGAATTACCCCTTTAGGGTTTTCTTGTAAAGAAACTTTAGCATTCCCAATTTGCCTGAATTGTATCTTTTCACACTTCATAGAGGTTTCATTTGGTATTTAATTTACAACCCATAACTTATAGAGTAATCTATTACTCAAGGTATTAAATGGACAGATAATTAGAGTTAATTATCTGCCACTTCAGCCGCAGTAAAAAACTGTTAACGTCATCTGAGTATTTTTTAATAAAATGAGATATCCTATATTTAGGAAGTGTTTTAAATTAATTGAGAAATAGAGAAAAAATATTTTTACTTTGCGTTTAAAGTTGGAATAAAAACCATAGCAATCCTGTCTTATTTATGAAAACTTAATGTGATCAAAATCTCGATTTTACAGATTTTACTGGCTTTTTTCGTTTTCACATATCATTCAGAACTGCTATAGATAACTTTTACAGCAAACTGTAAGAAAGAAAATTAGGGATTTATTAATTTAATTCAACACAAAATTGGCCATCGCCTGGAGGATCAAATCTTCCTGATGCAGAGTAAACAAATGGTAACGCTGATAAGTGGATAGAACCTTTATTGCAAGTTGCAATTAAGTCTTCACCATTCTCGACTGGAATACCTTCACACTCGAAGTTAGGAACTCTTTGCTGAATCTGAATTCTGTCTATTCGTCCACGAAGATCAGGAGGGTTTAATTTAACTACAGCAGATTTAATAGTAGTAAGTGCTTTTATTTCTCCTTTCTGCCTAACTCTAAATCTTCCTTCTTGGACAGGAACACATTCTTCAATAGGCCGTAACCATTCCCTCCGTGCGCCAGTCAAAGGGGGAAATCCTGCCATTGCTGTTCCAGAGAACCCAATTGTCAAAGATAGTACAAGTGATACAGCAATCGCCAAAGATATAGCTGAGGATACGAACTTCTTCAGTGAACTCATGATAATTTTTCTTTCTAGAATACTCTTAAAAGTATCCCTTAACATATCAATCAATAATTCAGTTAAATTCAGGATTATGAAAATTGAGTTAAATTGAGTTAAATTCAAAATTTGATTGCGGAGATTGCCTAGATGCGATTTTTGGTAGATGAAAATACAGGTGTGGCTGTTGCTCGCTGGTTAATTGAACAAGGTCAATAAAGATGTTAAAATACTATAAAGTTAGAGAGATTAAATAATATGAGCTATCAAGATATTATTACCATTGAGCCAGATAAGCGGGGTGGTAAACCTTGTATTCGCCGGATGAGAATCACAGTTTATGATATTTTAGGTTGGTTAGCATCTGGTATGTCTTATGCAGAGATATTAGAGGATTTTCCCGAATTAACAGAAGACGATATTAGAGCTTGTCTAGAATTTGCTGCTGACCGTGAACATCTTTAGTTGCTATGGTAGATTCTGCTTGAAATTGCTTTTTGATCAAAATTTGAGTCGTAAATTAGTAACTCGATTAGCAGATATTTTTCTTGATTCTAGTCATGTTCAGCTTCATGATTTAGCAGAAAAAACTGATACTGAAATTTGGGAATTTGCTAAGATAAATGATTTTTGTATCGTTACTCAAGATGTAGATTTTGCAGAGAGAGGCCGTTTGTATGGTTCTCCACCTAAAGTTATATGGTTACGCTGTATAAATGCACCAACACAAATAGTTGAATTTCTACTGCGTTCTGGGGTGGAAGCAATTCAAAAATTGCTTGATAATCCAAATCTGGATTGTTTGGAATTGTACTAATTTATTCTATAACTAGCTCAATCTAAAAAAATGTCATCTGGGGTGAGTTGTGGTTAGGTAATAGCACCAGTAACTACAAAAAAGGTGCTTAATTACAAAAATTCAAGTTGATTTTTCATATCTTCTGGTTCAAGTGTTTCCCAAATCAGAATTAAAGTATTTAAAATTTCACCAATCGAACGGCGTTTCTGATCACAATATGTAATTCCTGCATGAGTTATACCGCTACGATGAAGGATCACAAAATCATCATCATGAGTAATCAAGATCCGGTTTTCAGATCAAGCAAAAGCAATTTGTTCTCTGTCTGATACACCAATTAATCCGGCTTCTGAAGTTGTAGTAACATTGATTTCTCGACGACGTAAACCTAACGCGATCGCATTACTAACACTTTCATCTAAATGAAATTTAATTCTCTCTATCATTGCGTTTTTTCAGTTTTTGTTGCAGAATCGAAGGAGTTTGTGCTTGAATTTCTTGGATTAAAGCCTCTGATTCTGATATTTGTTGCCTAATTTCTTCTCGATAATCATGATAGTATGCTAAAGCAGCATAGACATCAGATAAGGTAATACTAGGATAATGGTAGAGAATTTCATCAGGAGACATTCCCATTTTTTCATGCCAAATCACAATATCCTGAACTCGAATCCGATGTCCAGCAATGCGAGGTTTTCCTCCACAAATACCAGGAGTGATTTCAATATGTTCTTTGATGACGTTGATGGACATAGTATTATCAAGAGAATTATCCACTCTAATTCAGAAGTGTTGAATCCTGCAATAAAACTTGACAATGTTTGCGTTTTACCCAGGCAAAATCCCTTATTTATTGAGAATAGAGTCATTAACTGCTCAAATTTGGTATCACCAATGCCAATGCACAACTTGAACAAGATCATCAAAATCTTAACATTCAACACTTCTGACTCTAATTATATCACTATTTTATAAGGTAGGTTGGCGCAGAAAGTATAAAATTTTCTCTAAAACTCGCTCACTTATGGTTGGTGGTAAATTTTTCAGTTGTTTCTGCACTGATTTGGGGATAATAACTTCATAGCTCATGAGATTTGAGGATTCTGATTAGCAATATATTCTTGAATTGTTTGATAGTCGCCATTTTGATAAGCTTGACGAGCTTCTGCAATTTCGGACATAATTTGGGGATTTTGTTCTATTAAATCTTCTTCATCTTCTAAAAGTTGTTCTTCTAGAAATTCCAAAATTTGATGTTTTTCTTCTAAATTTAGGGATGAAATTGCCGCAATTAATGATTCAAAGGGCATTTGTAAGTTAACTATTGTCATTATTGATAATCCTTTTTAGGTTAATTATATTGTTAATTATGCTATATTTTCAGCTAATGTACTACCAGAGAGAGAAATTATAACTATAGGGTAGGTTAACAACAGCATAAAAAAGGTGCGTTATGCGATCGCTAACACACCCTACAAAACTAAATCAAACGTTAAATTTTATTAAATTTGTAAGGTTAAAAACAAAAATGCTGTATGATAGTTTGAAAATGACAATTTAATTAATATAATTAATAATTAAATTATATGAAAGTACAACAACAAATATTAGACTTTAGAAATAAAATTCTTCTCGGTGACAATCTATCTATTCTCAAACAAATAGAAAGTGATACTTTTGATTTAATCATCACTTCACCCCCATATTTTCAGCAACGTGATTATGGAAATGGTAATTTAGGTATAGGGAATGAAACAACTGAAGCAGAATATTTACAAAATATCTTAACGGTATTTGGGGAATGTGTGCGCGTTTTGAAAAAAACAGGAGCAATAGTTTTTAATTTGGGAGATAAATATATTAACGGTGGTTTATCTCTAATTCCTTATAAATTTGCCATTCAAGCTACCCAAAATCAAAATATTTTTCTGATTAATCAAATTACATGGTCAAAACTAAATCCTACACCACGGCAAGATAAAAGAAAATTAATACAAGCTACAGAACCATTTTTCATATTTGCCAAATCAAAAGATTATTACTTTAATTTAGATAATTATTTACAACATCTAGATACCTTTAATAAAAGTATTAAAGGTAAACCATCTGATAAATTAGGTAAAAAATATCTGGAATTAATTAAAAATTCTGATTTAAGCGAAGAACAAAAAATAAATGCTGTTAAAGCATTAAATCAAGCTATTTTAGCAGTACACAATGGAGAAATTGAAGGATTCCGAATGAAAATTCATGGTGTACATAAATTAGCCTATGGTGGACAAGATGGAGGTAGAAATAACCAAATTAAGAATAATGGTTTTACTATTATTAGAATTTTAGGAAATACGATGAAAAAAGACATCATCGAAAGTCCAGTAGAAATTACTAAAAATAATCATCATCCAGCAGTTTATCCTATATATATTATTCAGGAACTTATTAAATTATTAAGTCAAGAAGGTGATTTTGTACTTGATCCTTTTTGTGGTAGTGGTACTACTTGTGTAGCAGCTAGAAATTTAAATAGAACTTATTTAGGAATTGAAATTAATCCAGATTATGTAAATTTAGCTAATAACCGCATGGAACAATCTGATTCTAAACAACAGGAATTATTTATATGAAATATAATTATAATCAAGAAATAGAAACATTAGAAAAATACTATCAACAAGCAATTAAATTAATTGAAAATCAAGCGTTATCAGAAATTCAGGAAGAAATAAAAGCAAGTCTAGATATTTTTATTCAGAAAATAGAAACTGATAAATCTTTAATTCAGGTAATTATTACAACTTTACTCAAGAAAATAATTAAACCTGAGCAAGATATAAGATTGCACATGGCTAAATTTCCAAATGGATATTCTGCTAGAGTCATTGATACCAAAGTAACTACACCATTTTTTAAACGTACATTTCCTAAATATGCTAATAAAGAAACTGCATTTTTAACTAAAGCAACACGCGCAGAAATTATCTGGAATTTTGATGAGGGAGTCAAATTACCATTAAGGAGTAAAAGCTTAGTTGAACCTTTTCTGAAGTTAATTGATAAAATTGAAAATCAAACGATTGATCTTGAAAATTGTTTAGTTTATGTTTTTGCACAATTACATCTTCTGTGCCAATCTCATGAAGTTGTTTTTTCAGAAACGCTAGAAGTTGCTAATTCTATAAATATTATCAATATCAATACAGTTATAAAAATGGTAGAAAGACATTTTGAAGAAGCTTTAAGTTCTAGGCTACCAGTTATTGTAATTTTTGCTATTTACAAACAATTATTTAAAACTATCCGCAGATTTGAAAATAAAATACTACTACCTTTAAATGTTCATACTTCTGCTGATAAACATGGTTATGGTGATATAGAAATAAGGGACAACCATAATAATCCATTTGAAATATTAGAGATAAAACATAATGTTCCTATTGACAGAAATATGATATTAGATATAGTAAAAAAATCTGCCAATACAACAATAGAAAGGTATTATATTCTAACAACATACAACAACTGTTTTATTAATCAAGATGAAGAAGAATATATTAATGAATTGATTTTGGGTATTAAAAGAGAACGAGGTTTAGAAATTATTGCTAATGGTATTGTGAATACCTTAAAATATTACTTGCGTTTTATAGAAGATTATCATGAATTTATTAGCACATATACCGAAGAATTAGTAATAGATGCTAGAAATTCAACGGAGGTAAAAGATTCTCATATTCAAGCTTGGCGAATAATTTTACAAGAATATCTATAGTATTAAATTTGACTTTTTTTCAGTTTTTGTTGCAAAATCGAAGGAGTTTGTGCTTGAATTTCTTGGATTAAAGCCTCTGATTCTGATATTTGTTGTCTAATTTCTTCCCGATGATCATGATAGTATGCTAAAGCAGCATAGACATCAGATAAGGTAATACTAGGATAATGGTAGAGAATTTCATCAGGAGACATTCCCATTTTTTCATGCCAAATCACAATATCCTGAACTCGAATCCGATGTCCAGCAATGCGAGGTTTTCCTCCACAAATACCAGGAGTGATTTCAATATGTTCTTTGATTACGTTGATGGACATAGTATTATCAAGAGAATTATCCACTCTAATTATATCACTATTTTGTTAGGTAGGTGTGTATTGTCGTTTGAGTATCTTACAAAGATTTGGACTATTACTGTACTTTTAGCTCTATTTGAAATTATTTAATTTTTGACTTGTTGGAAAGTTTTATAATTTCTACAAACAACCTCCAAACAAATATCTCCTTCTAAATGAAAATAAATTAGTGATTGTAAGTTGGTATTAATTATGCCAGTTTGATTGACAAATGGATAGGATGTAGATAAAAATTCCTGGATATTATCTTCAATTTTCTTGAGTTCAACTTCTCCTACCCAAAAACAGATATCTTCATCATTTGCATTGAGAGGTTGAGAAAAAACCAGGTGAATAATTTGGTAAAATTCAATAGCGACATCATCGGCTTCAGGACCAAAGGTAAAGTCAAGACGTAATCCCAGGTTTTGAGGATTTAAAGAAATACCAACTAAGTCAGCACTTTTCAAATCTTCGAGAAAAGTAGTGAGGGTTGGTGCAATTGTTGTTGTCATAAATTTACAATCTCTCCAGTATTATGAGTATTAGCTCCAGAAACAAATTCTATCTGCTCTCCATGTTGATTGTAGCGACGACGGTAAGATTTGCCATCAACTGCTTTAATTCTAGAACCTGTGCGGACAATTTCCCCATTTGGTCGAATATGAATTTGGCTACCATCTGGATGCTGAAATGTTTCATAACCCCCTTGAGTTTGCGTTTTAAATTCAAATCCTTGGTTGCTGAGAATTATTAAGACTTCTGAATGAGTTTTTCCTGTTAAGTTAGGTAGTTGTTGAGCGGCTATATTCATTTATAAGAGCTTGTCTATTATTCCCATTTTACTCTCTATTTCTTAGACTGAGTTAACAACAGCGTAACCTACCATAAGCATTGATAGTAAATGGTGGGTTACGGAGCATAAACATTATTATATGTTTCTTCTTTATTACCTTGTTCGCCTAACCAACCCTACGATGACTACTGGTAGTAATTGTCTTGTATAATACAAGACTCAGATTTTATTGAATATTTAAGATTAAAGCAACGTAAAAATAATAAAACTCAGATAGAAAAAATTGATAAATTACGGTATTTTGGTTTAAATGATGAGCAAATTGCGGAGGTGTTAGAGTTACCTTTAGAGGTAATTAAGCAGGTAGAATCAAATAATTTAGCCATAGTAGTGTATACATCTTAGACTATAGCCAACTCTATTTGTTAGAATCAAGAAAACAGGTTAAAAAATTAATTATGATCATTTCAGATGAAGTCGTCAAAGCAAGTGGTTTATCAGAGAAGCAACTTTTGATGGAAATTGTAATTTTGTTATTCCAGCAAGAAAAAATCAGCTTGGGTAAAGCTAGTGAAATATTAGGAATGAATCAAATTAAGTTTCAAAAATTACTTGCTGAACGGGGAATATGTATTCACTATGATGTAGCTGAGTTACAGGAAGATATCCAGCATCTAAGTGCAAAAGGCTGGCTATGATTATTATCAGCGATACTTCACCTTTGAGTAATTTAGCCATTGTTGGTTATTTGTCACTTTTACAGCAGATTTACAACAAGGTGATTATTCCTCAAGGAGTTGCAGAAGAACTTAGAAATGCAAGTGATGAAGAAAATTTAATTGCAGGAGTGCTTTCTTTAGATTGGATTGAAGTTATACCAGCTAAAAATATTGAACTTATTTCTGTATTACGGAATAATCACAATTTAGATCGAGGTGAAGCTGAAGCGATAGCTTCGCTCGCCATAGGCAACGCTCTTGCTCTAGAATTAAATGCAGATGAATTGTTAATTGATGAACGCCTTGGACGAAGTTACAGCATTTTTCAAATATTGTTATATAATTAAACTTATCATGGATGTAAAAATATGAAGCTAAGAGTAATTCTAGAACCTAGTGATGAAGGTGGCTACACCGTCTATGTTCCCTCCTTACCTGGTTGTATCAGTGAAGGGGAAAATGTTGATGAGGCATTAGCAAATATTAAAGAAGCTATAGAGTTATATCTTGAACCTGTAGAAAATGAATTTTCCGCTCAGGAAGGTATCATTGTTCAAGAGTTGGTTATATGAGTAAAGTTCCCAGCCTTCCATACACTAAAATCATAGCTGCTCTAGAACGAGATGGATGGATTGTAGCTCGTCAACGTGGTAGCCACATTCGATTAGAAAAAGAACTGACTGATGAAGTCCTTAAATTGACAGTTCCGGCTCATAAACCTGTTAAACGCTCTACTCTTGTCCATATTTTGAAACAAGCCCACACTGATATTGAGCGATTTCTTGATCTCCTGTGATGTGCTATGTCTAAGGCGATCGCAAAAAAATGATTTAATTAGAACAATGCTAAACTAAATTTTTTTGGATAAAATCCCCGACTAATTTTTTAAGAGGTGCAAGACTTTTAAACCGTCTATTTGGATTTGAATTATTAATGACTCCCTATACTATAGCGCATTTAAAATTAGGTTTATTATTAGGAGATTTAGGTTATAAATTTGTACCAGAAGAAAGATTGAAAGTTTATTTAACTAATGCGTTAGAAGCAGGAATAAAGGAAGGTGATCTAATTCCTGGTATTACTCAAATAATTGCCGAAGAATCCAGTCAAGCAGGAAAAGTAAAAACGGAAATTCCGGTAATGGTAGGATTAGGAAACCCTCCTTATTCTGTCAGTTCGCAAAATGCTAGTAAACGCAAAAGAGTTTACACAAGTTATCGAATCACCATTATTCCTGAAATTACCCCACCCTAACCCTCCCCTTGCAAAGGGGAAGGATGTTTTAAAAGTGGTATCCCGTAATTTTCATCACATTGTTACCCCCCTTACAAAGGGGAGAAACAAGAAAATCCAGTTCCCTCCCCTTTATAAGGGGAGGGTTAGGGAGGGGTAAAACATTTGATACAGCAATCGTGACTTTTTAAACACCCTCTTAGAGGAAGTGGTAGACCGTCCCAATCTGGGTCATTTGTTTAAATTGTGATTTTTAGCATCCAAATTCTGTATAGTAATTAATACAGAATTTAAATTTATTGTTCATTTTTTCTCTTCATCACTTTTCGGCTATTTTGCCTTTTATTCTCCCTGAAGTCTCTAAGCATCTATGCTTACCGCATAATTGGGATGCTGCCATAGCAATTTTTAATTGCTGAGACTTCTGGTAATATTTTCTCAGATTATTCTGGCAACTCTGGCAAGTCGAATAAAACTTTAGTCATATAATTTTCTGCCCAATCTATCCCAAAAGCCTTTTCTAAAACTCTACGGGTTTTATCATTTTGTTGTTGTTTGGTACAATAATTATATTGTCCAGCAATAATTTGAGCTACTTTTTCAGGTGCAACTGGACTAGATGCGATCGCTTGGGTACAATGAATATCTAGAAATGATTCTACGTGAGACAAAAAACTTGTCTCTTCTTCCGGGGAACTAGGACGAATAAACAGACAAAAATCGGAAAAAATATGGCCCCATTCTGGTAATTCACGAGGTTGAGAAAAGTTGGCTGTGGTTAATTTACTAAGTTGCAAATTATAACCATCTGGTAGAATTCGATCTAAGTTTACTGGCGAAAGATCAGCAATAGCAGCACTAATTTGACCTCTACCTCCGACTAAATCACAACCAAACATGGGAAGATCATATTCAGGATGAGGAAACATCACACAGTGCAGAATATCTAACATATTCCCCACCTTTGCTAGTTCCAAGTGTATTTTGCGAAACTGGGGACTTTGATAACAACGATTTTCGATAATCAGTTTTTCCCCTTCTAATTTACCTTCTACATATCCCAATTCCGCAGGTAAATTGTATGGTGATAAGTCTAAGTGTTTATGCCAAACCGCTTCAATACAATTAGCTAGTTGATGAATCAGGGGATGTTGTTGTTCACGAAGAGAAGGAGTAGAAGACATATTATTTAGGAAATACAATTTATTTCCTAGTTTACAATTATTTGTACCAGATCAACTATTCTCCTGATATTTCTCTTTCTATCACCTCTTGTAGTTGTGGCAATAATGAGGATAAATCATTTTGAATTGTTTAAGAGACTCTACTCAAATCAACTTGAAAATATTCGTGAGTTACAACATTTCGCATCCCTCCCATCAACCGCCAAGGTATGAGAGGATAGCGTAACTGAATATCATTAGGAACATTTCTAGTAGCTTCTCCAATCACGACGAAATCATAGAGAACAGCTTTGACAAGCGTTTGATTTTTTGTAAATTCCTCAAACGTTACACCCCTTGTCCTTTGCTCAATTTCATTGATAGATAAGACAATATCTTGAATACGAAACCGCCAATCTCTAGAAGGCACGAATGACATCCTTTAATACAGGTTTTCGCAAATGTTCTCTCAAAGCATCCTCCGTTCCCAAATCAACAGAACATCCCAGAATATCTTCTAAATAATACTGCACTTGCAAAAGTTGAAACAACCCACCCGAACGATTAAACTCCACTAAAAAGTCTACATCGCTATCTGAACTAGCTTCATCCCGCGCCACTGAACCAAACAAATTAAGGGATTTTACTCCCAGTTCCTGCAACTTTTCTCTATGTGCAGCTAAAGTTGCCAGTACCTCATCTCGTTTCATGCTTTATTTTCCTAAACCAATTCTATATTAAGATAGTAGTGCAGCACGGCGTAAATAAACCAACCATTTTTAATTGCCAAAAATCTTGCTCAATATTGCTTTTGACTTTTGACTTCTGCCTTGCGGAGTCCCTATTTTTTAACATTTTATCCATTAAAAATTGGGAATAATAATTACTTAACTATCCCCAAAAATCTGTAACTTCATATCCTAATTCCCCGATCATCTGCCGCAATAAGGGTAAACTCAAACCAATGACATTACTGTGACAACCCTCTATTTTCTCCACAAACAAACTTCCAAAGCCTTCTAAAGCAAATGCTCCAGCGCATTGAAGAGGCTCACCTGTAGCTACATAGGCAAGAATAGCGCGATCGCTCATTTTCGCAAAATACACCCTAGTAACTTGATATTTAGCCACAGTTTGATTTTTAGTAGTATCAATCAAAACATGACCAGTGTACAAGTCACCAAAATTACCTTGCATCAATTGCCACCGAGCGATCGCTTCCTCCGCATCCCCTGGTTTACCGTAAATCCCCCCACCCATAGCCAAAACCGAATCACAACCCATCACCAACGCCGATGGAAATTGGGAAACCACAGTTTCCGCTTTACACTTAGCCAGCGTTTTCACCAATTCCCCAGGTTCAGTTAGTTGTACTTGTGACTCATCAAAATCACTCGGACAAACTATTGGTTCAATTCCCACAGTTTGCAATAACCGACGACGGGCAACAGAAGCAGAAGCAAGCACAAATTGCGGAATTTTCATAAATTGTTGTATAAGTAGTTTTTTGGTAATTGATAATAGTTAATTGTCAATTACCACCATTTCTAGTTATTAATAAACAGTGAAAGAACTCACAACCTCATCAATCATCCGTTGCAACTTCTTCCAACGTTTCTCAGGAACCGAAGCATTAAACGTAAACAGCTTACCACGACTGATAGCCACACTAGAAATATTATGTCTTTCCTGTCCATTAGGAAATTTAACTGCATATTCTAGAAAGTAGTAAATTTTTCCATCTACTTCCCTTTCAGCCGCATTGATCAACTCAGCAGTCCGATCAGAACCTACAGGAGCAAGAGCCGCCTTTCCTAATTTATAACCAACTTCCGTTGGCGTTCCCAATTCCGCCAAAGTTTTACCAGAAGCCACCGGACTAATTACCACAGACACATTCTCTGATACTTCAATTAAATCGTGAAACACCACATCAGGACCATCACCAACTTTAACTTGTAACCAACCATTAGGATAATCAAACTGATAACCGTCAGCACTATCTACAAACCTATTTAGTCCAGCCGCATTAGCTACACCGCCACTACTCAAGCTGAAGCTCAATAGCAATAATAAGATGAACGTAATTCTTTGCCACATTTTTTCCAATTCCTTTGGTCAGTCAACAATACAAGGTAAAGATAATTGCAAGTTTTTATTTTCTCACTAATCTGGACAATCTGGAGACTTTAGTTTTGCCATCCCCTTCAGGCTTTATCAGTATGTGTGCTATAATTGGACAGTCTCGCACCTTGTGGTCAAATAAAAATCTCTTTGTGGCAACAATTAAGCCCCAAAGACTTTGAAAAATGTCAGTAACTCAGCCCTAAAGGGACTGAGCTTGTAAGAAATTGCAAGCTGTACTGACCAGTCTAAGTCTTCACTGACTACGTTTTTTGAGTCACGACACCCTGGAATGCGTAGCTAGTTCCCTGCTCTGTCGCTTGTGATTAAACAGTTTCAAAGTCACTGAAACAGTGTTGCAAGCCTAAAAAGCTCTTAAAACATTGACGCAGCTAACATTACCCCAGAAATGGGAGGCTCTTCGGAGCAATAAGTAATTGGACAAAAATATTTACAGTCATTGCGAGCGAAGGGAAGCAATCACAACCCTTGGAATTGCCTCATTTAACTTAGTTCCATACGGCTAACGCCACGCTGCGCTAACGCAATAGCATTGTATAATTAATTCTGTTTCACTACTTACATTATGCGTACAGATTTGGGAAATTTGAATCGGTAATTGTCCCGTTGAAAGTACACCACAAAAGTACCCCGAATTTCTTAACTCCAAGACGGTAATGAAAAAAGCATTCAAAGCGGTTAAAACCGCCCGTGTCGCTTTCCTCTCAGGGAGCCAAGCCACGCTCGTTTCCTACTTACCGGATATCCTTATGAAAAAAGTTGTCGTTGGTCTTTCCGGTGGCGTTGATAGTTCCGTAGCCGCCGCTATGCTGCATAATCAGGGCTATGATGTAATTGGTTTAACTCTTTGGCTGATGAAAGGCAAAGGGCAATGTTGCTCTGAAGGAATGATCGACGCGGCTAATATTTGTGAACAATTGGGTATACCCCATGAAATTGTTGATATTCGGGATGTCTTTCAAACAGAAATTATTGATTTTTTAGTGACAGGTTACAGTGTAGGCATTACGCCGTTGCCTTGTTCCCAATGTAACAAAACGGTGAAATTCGGGCCAATGGTGGAATATGCAAGGGAAAAATTGGCATCGGCTAAAATCGCCACAGGTCATTATGCCCAAATCCGCTACAATGACACCACTAACCGTTACCAACTATTACGAGCCGTAGACCGCAACAAAGATCAATCTTATTTCCTCTATGACTTATCCCAAGACTTATTAGGGGCAACAATTTTTCCCCTGGGTGAACTGAATAAAACCGATACTCGCAGAATTGCTACTGAATACAACTTAAAAACCGCCGATAAACCAGAAAGTCAAGATTTATGCTTAGTAGAAAGCAATGGCTCTATGCGGGCATTTTTAGATAAATATTTAGCTCCTCGACCTGGTGATATTGTAGATACCACTGGTAAAGTTTTGGGACAACACGATGGTGTTCATCATTACACCATTGGTCAGCGAAAAGGCTTAGGCATCGCCGCCGCTGAACCCTTGTATGTGATTGAACTAGACGCAGCTAATAACAAAGTAGTTGTAGGCGATCGCACCAAAGGATCTCAGTCAGAATGTACAATAAATCGAGTAAACTGGGTTTCCATAGCTGAACCTGTCGCCCCCATTCGCGCCGAAGTTCAAATCCGTTATCGTTCCCAACCCGTACCCGTCACAGTCATTCCCCTACCAGATTCCCGCGTCCGGTTAGTATTTGATGAACCACAATTCAGCATCACCCCTGGACAAGCAGCCGTTTGGTACGAAGGTGAAAAAGTCTTAGGTGGCGGAATCATCGAACAATCGTAGGGCGCAGGCCCTGCGCCCTTCCTTCTTTATTTCTTACTTCTTACTCCTTACTTCTTACTTCATAAGTAGTGAGACAGAATTAATTACACAATGTCATTACGTTAGCGCAGCGTGGCGTTAGCCATATATAACGAAGTGAAATCAAGCAATCGCCAGGGTTGTGATTGCTTCCCTTCCTTCGCAATGACTGTAAATATTTTTGTCCAATTACTTATTACATCCCCCCCCAGTAACCCCCATAACCGCAACAGAGGTCATTCCAGAAAATCGGGTTCTCGCCGCACAATCATTTCATACAAAGACTGAAAACTAAACCAACCCATCTCAGGAGAACCCACTTGGCTATAAGCTATCTTCGCATACTCCGGCTTAATCGGGCTAGGTATTCCAGCAGCTTCTGCCAATAATTGAGCTTGACAAGAACGCTCCATCGTGATAAACCACCAAGCAGCCTCATCAATAGTTTTACCTACCGTCAGCAAGCCGTGATTTTTGAGAATGACAGCCTTATTTTTTCCTAAAGTTTCAGCAATTCGCTTACCCTCTTCCGGGTCAAGCACAACTCCCGTATAATCCATAAATATACTGTGGTCTTCGTAAAAAGAACAAGCATCTTGAGTCAGGGGGTCAAGCAGACGACCCAGACTAGACCAACTTTTACCATAGATAGAATGGGCGTGTGCCGCCGCTACCACATCAGGACGGGCTGCATGAACTTGAGAATGAATAGCAAAAGCTGCGCGATTTACCGGACGATTACCGTAAATTACATCACCTTGCTGATTAACTAATATCAAATCACTAACTCTAACTAAACCGAAGTGCATTCCAAAAGGATTTACCCAAAAATGTTCAGGGTTTTCTGGGTCACGGGCTGTAATGTGTCCAGCAACACCTTCATCAAATCCAAACCGTGAAAATAGCCGCAATGCAGCCGCTAGTCGTTGTTGACGGTGTAATCTTTCCTCCGTAATGGAAGTAAAAGTGGGAATTTGGGGACTATTGGGTTTTTGTATAGGTTTTTCGGTCATATATATAGCTTCGCCATTTTTTGTAGCGACTGTCTTGATTGTCAAGCGATTCGCGCAAGGCAACACATTTGTTATTTTTTATGCTATTCCTGGGCAACACTAACGCGAACAATCCAATCTACGAATCAAGGCTTTTTTAAATTTGATTAAGGTAGGAGAGGCTTTGAACTTGTTCTTTGTATGATAAAAAAGTCCAGCTTCTAGCCGTTTTGAGTATAAATCAAGACTTTTTTTAATTTGAACAAGGTATTGCTGATTATATCAGATTTTTTCAAAAATTAAATATCAGCTTGATTGGCAGGGAATAACTACTGGTAATCACTTTTTTATCCATAATTATTATTTTAAGTAATTGGACAAAAATATTTACAGTCATTGCGAGCGAAGGGAAGCAATCACAACCCTTGCGATTGCTTCATTTCACTTCGTTCCATTTGCAATGACATTGTGTAACTAATTCTGTCTCACTACTTATCACTACGCAGAAATGTTGAATGTTAGGAAAAAAAATTAAAAGTTTTTATAAAAAATATTAACAGTAGAAAGCCTTACCATATCTAGGTTATAGCCATAAAGACGACCCAGGTTTCTAGATTTATCGAAAAATATTACGAAAACCCCTTTACAAATCGAAATATAAGGCTTACTATAAAGACATGAGGTAGAAATACCTACCAGAACATACATAACTCAAACGCAATTATAAACACATGACAACCACCTTACAACAGCGCGAAAGTGCTAACGTATGGAGCCGCTTCTGCGAGTGGATCACAAGCACTGACAACCGTTTATACATCGGCTGGTTCGGCGTAATCATGATCCCCACCCTCCTCTCTGCGATCGCTTGCTTCGTAATTGCATTCATCGCCGCACCTCCAGTTGACATTGATGGTATCCGCGAACCAGTTGCAGGTTCTTTACTCTACGGAAACAACATCATTTCCGGCGCAGTAGTTCCTTCCTCCAACGCTATCGGTTTACACTTCTACCCAATTTGGGAAGCTGCTTCCTTAGACGAGTGGTTGTATAACGGCGGTCCTTACCAGTTGGTAGTATTCCACTTCTTGATCGGAGTATTCTGCTACCTCGGTCGTGAATGGGAACTTTCTTACCGCTTAGGTATGCGCCCTTGGATTTGCCTAGCCTTCTCTGCACCTGTAGCAGCAGCAACCGCAGTATTCTTGATCTACCCAATCGGTCAAGGTTCATTCTCTGACGGTATGCCTTTAGGTATCTCTGGAACATTCAACTTCATGATCGTGTTCCAAGCTGAACACAACATCTTGATGCACCCCTTCCATATGTTAGGTGTAGCTGGTGTCTTCGGTGGTTCTTTGTTCTCCGCAATGCACGGTTCTTTGGTTACATCTTCCTTAGTTAAAGAAACAACCGAAAACGAATCGCAAAACTACGGTTACAAATTCGGACAAGAAGAAGAAACCTATAACATCGTAGCTGCTCACGGTTACTTTGGTCGCTTGATTTTCCAATACGCTTCCTTCAACAACAGCCGTCAACTACACTTCTTACTCGCTGCATGGCCTGTAATTGGTATTTGGTTCACAGCTTTGGGTATCAGCACCATGGCGTTCAACTTGAACGGTTTCAACTTCAACCAATCAATCATGGATTCTCAAGGTCGCGTAGTCGCTACTTGGGCTGACGTAATCAACCGCGCTAACTTAGGTATGGAAGTAATGCACGAGCGCAACGCTCACAACTTCCCCCTAGACTTGGCTGCTGCTGATGTTGCTCCTGTTGCTTTAAGCGCTCCTGCAATCAACGGTTAATCGGTTTAGTTAAATAAAAAACGCTCTCCAATTATGGGGAGCGTTTTTTTTGTAAGAGAACTGCTAATCTGGCTAGATTTAGGGTTTGTGTACCGAAAGAGCGACAGCAGTTCGCTATCGCACAATTTTAGTTTTATCCTAGATGCTGTTTATCAGATATATTATTCATAATGGCTGTATAATCAGCTTAAATTATAGAAAATCAATAATACTTTTGATATTTATAACTTTTAGCAATTGCCTCTATGTTTCCTTAATAATTAATTGAGAATCTTTTCTATTTATTAACCAGGTTGCTATACTTTCAGCGATTTGCTATTATTTCAAATAATTTCATAATTAGGTTATTATTGTCAATTTTGGATCTTTCAGAAGATTCTAGTCTCAAACCCTTTATTGACAGTAGTTTCAGAAATTAATTTCCCAGGCTCATACAAAACTTTACAAAATTCATAGCTATTCCCTCAACAATTTTAGCCATGAATTTACTCAGAAATGATCTAATTTGGGCGATCGCAAAAATTCCCTATTGACAAATTGACAAAAAAGTGATGAACAACCTGTCAATGTTATTAATTTGAGTGATATTTATGACTTACGCACGAGTCAGGGAATAACGAACCACAGAGAACACAGAGAACACAGGGAAAAATAAAAACCGTGAAAAAATAAATTCACGGCTTAACAAAAAATGTGGTGTGAGGAGACTTAACTCTGACTTCATCATACTGCATCTAAAAATTAGAAGTTCAACTACCGCAAATTTCTTCACAAAGTAATTTTTTCATGATATATATATTCTTAATATTTGTCACTTTATACTATAGCACCACCACAACTAGAACCACACCCCGCAGCACAACCATAGCAATATTCAGCAGTTTGGATTTCATTAATTATATCTAAACTACCAATTTCTAATAATTTGCTCACCGTCAACTTTTCACCATTGCTAGTTTTTGCAGGTAAATTCATCATTTGGTTAAAGTCACAATCATAAATATTCCCTAAATAATCAATAGAAAGTTGTTCACGGCACATTAAACCATCAATTGTTTTTGGGTTAAAGTGAGATTCTAAAAAATGTAAATAACTAGAATAAAGTTGTTTTCGTTCTAAATGAAACTTTGTTCTCCCTACAGGTATATTAGTAATTGTGAAAAGATGATTAAATCGAATATCAAACTTTTTCGACAGAAAGGTTTTATAAGCCTTTTCTAAATTTTCTTGTTCGGGAGTTAAAGAAAAATTTTCACTATTTGGTAATGGAGGATTGTACACCAAATCTAAAACTAAATTTGGGTTTTGACCATAACCTAATTTATTCAGCCATTGCAAAGCTTGAATAGATTGATCAAAAACACCATCTCCCCGCATTTTGTCCACATTATCTGCTAAATAACAAGGAAGAGAAGCCACAATTCTAACTTGATGTTGAGCAAAGAAATCTGGTAAATCCTCAAATCCCTCCACAAAATAGATTGTCAAATTTGATCTCACAATTACCTGTTTACCTGCCTTTATAGCAGCTTCTACCAATGGCTTAAAACCATAATTCATTTCTGGTGCGCCACCAGTTAAATCAACAATTTTAATTTCGGGAAACTTCTCAATTAAGATAATTAACTGTTGACAAATTTCCGGTGTCAGTTCCTCTGTTCTTTTGGGACTAGCTTCCACATGGCAATGGTTACAAGCTAAATTACAACGTTTTCCCAAATTAATTTGTAAAACGTTAATTTCCTTCTTTGTTAAAGGTGAATTTAGCTGTTGAAAAAAAGGTGTAATCATAGAAGCATCTCCAGCACGAATTTCTATAAAAGGATGTTTTAAAGGTCATTTAACCTAAGAGACAGGGGGAAGTGACAGACTATTGATAATGCTGCGTGGGAATGTAGTTAAGAGGCTCTGCCTCTATTGTACCTGGAGGTAGAACCTCTAAGATGACATTCCCAGTCAGAGACTGGGAACGAGGAAAAGCAAGAGAATTTACAATTTGGGGAAATCTTGTTGTTTGAGCGAGTTGCACGCATTTATTTAGACATCTCGTTCCCATGCTCTGCGTGGGAATGTAGTTAAGAGGCTCTGCCTCTATTATACCTGGAGGTAGAACCTCTAAGATGACATTCCCAGTCAGAGACTGGGAACAAGAGTTTTCTGGCTTTGCGTCTTTACTCCTTTGCCTCTTTGCGCGAAACCTTAGCTAGATTAGATATAAGAATTATTCAATTACCGTGAAAACCGATACAATTTTCTATAGCTTATTTCAAGCATTTCCTCGCATCTTTTTTGAATTAATTAATAATTCTCCCACAGAAGCAGATGTTTATGAATTTACCTCTCGTGAAGTTAAACAACTGGCTTTTCGTTTAGACGGTTTATTTTTACCAACCACCAAAGATCCTAAAAAACCATTTTACATTGTCGAGGTTCAATTTCAACCCGATGATGATTTATATTATCGTCTCTTTGCAGAGCTTTTTCTCTACCTGCGACAATACAAAACTCCTCATCCTTGGCAAGCTGTAATCATCTATCCTAGTCGTAATATAGAAAGAGAACAGAATCTACAATTTGGCGAAATCTTACTGCTTGAACGAGTTACACGCATTTATTTAGATGAGTTGGGAGAGAGTTCTTTAGGGGTAGGAGTTGTTAAACTGGTAATAGAAACAGAGAAAGCTGCACCAGCATTGGCAAGACGCTTAATTGCACAAGCAAACCAACAACTAACTGATACCAAAATCAAACGGGATTTAATTAATCTGATTGAGACAATTATCGTCTATAAATTACCCAAAAGAAGCAGAAAGGAGATTGAAGCTATGTTAGGTTTAAGTGAGTTGAAACAAACCAGAGTTTATCAAGAAGCTTTAGAAGAAGGTAAAGCTGAAACAACAAAACTGTTTGCTTTAAAATTGTTACGAATTGGCATGAGTTTAGAACCCACATTCCGCACCCCAACTGTCACAGGAGTGGAATTACATAGGCAAGAAATAAAATTGAGAATAAAAAATAACATATTATCGAGAAAATACATTGGCAAAAAAGAAAAACACCAAAAATGGCATCAAAACCCATTGTCAATAAGGAGCAACAAGAATGAACACCACCCAGAGGGAGAAAAAGATAAATAAATGAAGATATTCAAGATACAGATTATAAGTTAGACTAATAAATTGAAGTAAAAAACGAAATTATAGACATAGTAAAATAGAGCAATGAATCAAACAGATTAGCTCCTAAATCTGATATTAATTAAATTAATGGAGAGAAGAATTAAGTGGCTAATTGATAGTAATGAAAACAATCATCTGGTAAAAGATTCAGAATAAAATCCCTATCTTGAGTCCAATTAGAGACGTGTTGTTCGTTGTTATATTCAACTAAATGAATACACTGAAAGCATTGAAAAATCCAGCGTAAAGTAGGACGGTCAGTTGCTTTACCTAATTGATTTTTAATTGTTGATTTAGAATCTTTCAGAGCATTTCTAATTTGACGTTGAGCCAAAGTATAAACCAGTAGACATAAACCCATAATCATTCCCAGAGACTCTATTCTCTCAGGACTTTTGAGAAAAATACTGTCTGCAAAAAATAATGGGTCTTTAAGAAAACCGAACCCCCGCTCACAAGACTGTTGAGCTTTATATTCACTCAGCATGGAATCATTGCTAAGTTCATTTGAATCTAAAGCATTCGTAGCAATAATAAAACGTCCTGCACTCAGCAATTCTGTATTAATTTTACTTTCATTTTCGGAAACTGTAGCTGATATTTGGTAAGATATTTCTTCTGAAGAATCTTTTGTCTTAAATTTGATTTGAGTAACCAAAATTTCGTTAATTTGATGATATTTGAATTGTTTTGATAATTTTGATAATGCCTTGATAGCATCAGCCTCACAAGCAAATCTCTCTTGTGATAACTTTTTCAAATCTTTCACAGCTTTTGATTCTGCTTTGGTAATTTTTTGTCTGAGCTTACGCAGGTCTGATTCTCTTCTTTCTTGACTTTGCACTACTAACCATCTTTGTTCTATCCCTGCATAATTTTCGGTTTTTGATGCTAATTTATATCCTGGTATTGTACTATCAATAAATTCTGATTCTGGTAATGTTGATATTAATGATTTTGCTGCTTTTATGCTTAATGGTACTCGACATAACCAACGTAATTCTGACATCATTTTCAGGTTTGATTCTGTATATAAAGCAGCGTCAGCAACGATGAGACTATTAACTTCTAATTGTTTTTGATATTCTACTGCTATTTGACCAAAGCATGATGAATCTGTTTGGTTTCCTGATGCTAGTTTTAAAAATATTGGTATGTCTCCATCTCCTGAACATATCATTTCTATGATGAATTGTTTTAAATCTGGTCTATGGTCACGGGAATAACCGTAGGTGATGGTTATCTCTTTTGGTGATTTTACTGCTAATTCTTCTAATTCTTGGTTATTTCCTACTTTTTGATTCTCAAATATTACTTCTGGTAAACTTGTATTATATTGCCCATGCACGTGTATTGATGATGAGTCTAAATGTGACGTTGACAGTGATACTCCAAATTTTTGTGCTGCTTTTAAGGCTATGATAAAAAATAGTGTATCCAATCCTTTGATAAATAGTTTATCCATAACTCTCCCCAATTTATCGTCGTTAAGATATTCTGGTTTTACTCTTCTATTAGATGCTCACAGGCAATTGTTTCAAAATATTGGGGAAACATATATAAGGGTTTCGATACAAATCCTAACCCGTTTATTATCATGGCTTTTACTACTTGACCTGCACTTACTTTCTCGTCTTTTTCAACTCCTATTAATTCATTTATTATTTCTACTATTCCGATTGAATCTATCATCCCTGCTACTATCCCTAGATGATCTATGTTTTGAATTTCTATTTCTTGGGGTTTTAATTTCACAACAGATTCCTCTACTTGTTCTATTGTGATTCTCTCATTTCTTGCTTTTGTGAACAATTAATTTTTTAATCATATCGAATTTTCTCTTTCTTTCAGTCCCGTTACGAAGTTCCACTTTCTCACTCCATGCCCAGCTTAATGCTACTTACTATCATTAAGCCTCTTACCCTTCGAATGATTTTTAGTTATTATGTACTACTCGCTAGGCTTTTTTGATATGTGACAGTTCAGGGTGCGGAATGTGGGTTAGAACAAATTGCCGAAATTACAGAATTATCTCTTCAGCAAATTCAGGCTTTACAAAGAGAAATTCAAGAATCATAGTTTTAATTAGAACTTGCTGATAGCGTCGCGTAAGTAGTGAGACAAAATTAATTACACAATGTCATTGCGTTAGCGCAGCGTGGCGTTAGCCATATGGAACGAAGTGAAATGAAGCAATCGCCAGGGTTGTGATTGCTTCCCTTCCCTCGCAATGACTGTAAATATTTTTGTCTAATTACTTATGACTCTTGCATCGTCACACAAGCTATAACAATATAAACATACATAAAATTAACAACATCCCCCACCATCATAATACCATGTAGAATTAGTAATAATGATTTCTTCAGGATTTGAATTTGCTAAATTTCCCGCTGTTTTATCACAAACCGCCGCCGGAATACCGCGTTGGAGAATATGTCCAGCGTTATCATCAAAAAAGTTTTCCTTACCTGCATAAATCGCTGTTTTACCAGTAAAAATACAAGCACCATCTGCGGGAATATCTACTTTAAAAGCCACAGAATCCAGACTTTCTAAAAGTAGATTTTCTTCTAGTTTATAAGTTTGTTTATCTAATAACCGATAAGGACGACGGGCGCGAATTTCAATTTGTCCAAAACCAGCATTAATAATTAGATTAGTATACTCTTGATATGTGAGTGCGCCGGATAAACACGAAGCGCGTAAATGTTCATTTTTTTGTAAATGAGCAGGAATTGGACTTGTAGCGATTGGGTCACTCATCTGCAAGCGCCCACCTGGTTTTAATACCCGATATGCTTCCTTTAAAGCGCGAGTTAAATCTGCTGGTTCAAAAATATTAAACAGGCAATTTTGCGCGACTACATCTACAGAAGCATCCGCAACAGGTAAATTAAAAGCATCCCCCGGACGAATTTCGACAAAGCTAGGATCAAACCAAGAGTTTTCCTTTACAGCAAGTTGTAAATTACGGGTTGCAGCTTCTCGCATAGCTTCCACAGGTTCGACAACAATAATCGCACTAGGACGACGAGAAAAATAAGCAAATTGCAAAGCTTCCAACCCACCACCGACACCAACATATAAAACTGTGGGTTCATTACTGAGTTCATTGTGATGAACTGTAGTTCCACAACCATAGTTCATTTCCTGCATAGCCAGGGGAATTTTCAGTCCTGGTAGTTGTAAAGGTGTACTTTGGACACAGCAAAGACCTATTTCTGGTGTTTGGGCAACTTGGCTGTAAAATTGGGCTGCGGTTTCTAAATAGGTCATAATCTCAAATTAGGGTTTATGGCTTGACTTTTATTGTTAAAAAGAGTATTATACATGACTAATAGAAGGGGAGTAGCTGCTGACAGTAAATCAAAATTTTCTGCTCAGTATATCTAAGTCAACATACTGGTGATGAGCCTGGTTTAGATAGCGAATAAATAAAGTATTTGAAAGCGAGACCTTCACTGACTACACATTTAACTATGTGGAGTTCAGTGAGGTTGAATGGCTCTCATTGATACTCCACACAGGTAAAAAATCCTTTAGGAGTTTGAGAGAGTGCTAACAGCTTTTACCGCAGGTTTATTACTAATTACCATTTCCGAATTAGGCGATAAAACATTTTTTATTGCTGTGATATTGTCCATGCACCACCCCCGGCGTTTGGTATTTGCTGGTGTGGTGGCTGCTTTGGCGGCTATGACTATCTTATCAGTTGCATTTGGGCAGGTAGTATCTTTATTACCAAAAGTCTATATTCATTACGCGGAAATAGTTTTGTTTATTGCCTTTGGTTTGAAGTTAACTTATGATGCCAATAAAATGGCTGTATCTGCTACCGAAGAAGTCGCAGAAGAGGCACAAGAAGCGGTAGACAAAGCAGAGTTAAATAACTCCCAGCAAAAAACTGTTTGGTCAATTTTACTGAAATCCTTCGTATTAACATTTATAGCAGAATGGGGCGATCGCACACAAATAGCCACCATAGCCCTAGCTGCTGGAAATAACCCCATTGGTGTCACCGCTGGTGCAATATTAGGACACGCAATTTGTGCAGCGATCGCCGTCATTGGTGGTAGATTAATAGCAGGTAAAATTTCCGAACGGCAAATTACCTTTATCGGCGGCTTTCTATTTATCATCTTCGGCATAGTCGCAGCTATAGAGGGAAAATAATTAACATCGAAAACAGATGTTAGAACCCCGATTTCTTTAAGAAGTCGGGGTTATGGGTTTTTGTGTGTTTTCTTGGTCGCTGAATGTTAAGTGTATTACCCCCCACTATTTATGTTACTATAAAGTAGGAAAAATATAATTACCTTTTGGTAATACTATGCAAGCTGAAAAACTTTCCATTTCTTTACCATCCTCTTTGGTGCAGTTTATTGAAAATTATAAATTGACTAAAGGCTGTAAATCTCGTTCTCAAGTAATTGAGTTAGCCATAGAATTACTGCGTTATCAGGAACTAGAGCAAGCTTATCGGGAAGCTGCGGCAGAATTTGACCCAGAATGGGATTTAACTGTAGGAGATGGGCTAACAGATGAAACGTGGTGAAATATACCTTGCAAATCTCAGTCCCGCAGTGGGGTCAGAAATGGATAAACGCCGTCCTGTACTCATTGTTAGCAATGATGCTAATAATAATGCCTCTACTACGGTGACGATTGTACCGATTACATCTAATATGAGTCGTGTATATCCTTTTGAGGTTTTATTAAATCCAGAAGATTCCGGTTTATATAAAACTTCTAAGGTACAAGCGCAACAGATACGGACAATTTCTAAACAGCGCATTTTAGGAGATGTGGTAGGGTGTTTAAGTCAAGAGTTGATAGATTTGGTCAATGATGCTATTAAGTTACATTTAGCTTTGGAGTAGTAGATATTAAAACATATACACTTGACCTTAAACCTCATTCATAAATAGAAATTTGACAGACCACTAGTACCGCAGGGCGGAAGTCAAAAGTCAAAAGTCAAAAGTCAAAACGAAGACAGTATAGGCTTTTTAACGATTTAGAATGGTTGGTTTATTTATGCCGTGTTGTACTAGCAGTTTCAGCCAAAGTATGACTTCCTGTAATTTCCGCATCTACACGCAATTTGTGCTGCGATCGCCGTTATTGGTGGTAGATTAATAGCAGGTAAAATTTCCGAACGGCAAATTACCTTTATCGGCGGCTTTCTATTTATCATCTTTGGGATAGTCGCCGCCATAGAAGGAAAATAATTAACATAGAAAACAGATGTTAGATATTAGATTCCCGACTTCTTAAAGAAGTCGGGAATCTGGGTTTTGTGGGTTTTGTGGTGTTTATCCTTCTATAATTTTAATCTCTTCTGCTGTTAGTTCATAAAGTTGATAAACAAGTTGATCAATTTCTGTTTCTAATGCGGTTGTATCTGCATTGGGATCTGATTTTTTAGCAGTGAGGATTTTCTCAACTATTTGGATAAAAGAAATCTGTTCTTCCAGAGAAATTGGATAAAATGGTAACATTCCTAAATGGAAAGATTTAACTTGTGCTAAAGCTTCCCCCTTTTCTGGATTGATGCTAGTGTAAACAAAATCAATTAATTTTGAATTCAAAATACTTAGTAGATATTTAAGGTTGAATTTATCGTCTTTCTTGAGAATAATATGGGTATTATCTCGCATCACAAATCCAGATGTAATCAAAGTTCCAACTATATGATCGCTAGTTTGTCTAAAAATTAGTTTTTCTTGTGCTTGAAATATTAATTCTTCTCTAGGTGCTGCTAACTATTTACCATAACTAATCCAAAAATTATCATTCCATAAAATTACATATTTATGAAAATAACGTCCACCAATTAAAGGTTGAAAAGTTTCGTTTAATTTAGTTTCAGCAGTATAAGGTTTTTCATCTAATATTTTTTTAGTTTGCGGTGGATAACCTTTTCCAACTTCATAAGGTTTTACACCATTTTTAATATCAAAATAATCTTTTACTAATAGAGATTTTGAATGAATTTTATCTAACAACAATAGTTGATTTTCATTAAGTAGGAAATTAAAAAATTTCTGTTTTGATAAAGTATTTTTTGATAAAACATTCACAAGCTCAATTATATTTTTATTTCTCAATTGTATTTTTACATCATATTCTGCTGCTTTACTTTTTTCCATCAAAATAATATCACAATCTACTGTTGCCTCATCAAATATTTTTGTCTTAAATTGATCTATGGACAAAAAGCGAAACTCATTAATTAAACTCTTTCTAAATAATATGTAATAACTCGCTATAAAATCCTTTATCGAGAGTATTACTATCATTTGCAAAAGGTAACTTTAATAAATGTTCTGGTGAAAATAACTTAAACAGAGGAATTAGTTGATGATCATTAAGATTTTCCCCAGGTTGTAAATATTGTTGATATTCTCGAATATCAAAATGTGTAAAAGTGATTTCTGCAACTCCATCAATAGCAGGTTTAGCAATTTCCTTATAAAAGAAATCAGTTTTTTTACTGCTTAATCTTCCGGCTTCAAAATCAGTGAATTGCTGAACTAGGGTTTTATTTTCTACAAATGCTTTCTCAAAACTATTAGCGTCAAAAATAAACCATTCATAAATATTAGTAGCTATTAAATATTTGATTTCTAAATTTTTCTCTGTTAGACGTTCCCGCAGAAAATATAAAACTAATTCTTGCAAAGCTTTGGTATTCAAGTTATCAGCTTTAAGCATTTCGCTTTTATTGGTGGGCTTTTTAGCTTCTAAAATCACACCAACTTTACTTTTAGCATCTTTGGCATTATGAATAACAAAATCATTGCGTCCCTTGGTATTAATAAAATGATTTGTGCCATAATATGTATTCTTTAAAAAATCCCCAATCAGATTTTTATGAAATTCTTCTGATTCTGATTCATTAATTTTTTCAATTAAACTATGCAGATTCTTTTTAAAATTCTCAATATCATTTCTATTAGGTTTAACTTTGAGAAAAGCCTTATTTAATGATTCTCTAGGTTGCATTTTATGAAAATTCATTATTCTCAACTCAAACGTGATAAAGTGTAGGTAACAACTGATAATTACTTGCACTTTATCACAAATTATTCCGTAATGTACCGTTAAAATTAAAAAGGTCTTAGAGGTTGTTTGAAAAGTATCAGATAAAACCCATAATCTCCAAAAACCTAACCCCCCTACCCCCCTTCCCTACCCCTCCCTGACCCTCCCCTTGTAGGCTACGGTGTACACACAAGTAAGAAATTGTTTGTTGGTTGCCATAAAACCCCACCCCTAGCCCCTCCCCGCAAGCGAGGAGGGGGACTGGATTGAGAATACATCCTTTGTTATGGCTGAAAACCTAGTGTAAGGAAGGATGTGTGTACACCGTAGCCCCTTGTAGGGGAGGGAAGCGGAAAAACTTTTGTTAGTTGGAATGGGGTTTTTAAAGCCTCTCCCCGCACCTCTCCCTAACCCTCTCCTTTTAGGAGAGGGAAAAGGAATAACATTTAATACTGGAGAGGTTTACCAGAGGGGTCAATTTATACATTTAAAACTTTTCAAACATCCTCTTACGGAGTAGGTGTAGGTGTAGGTGATTCCGTCGGTGAAGACGTAGGAGTAGGCTCAGAAACCGCTCCAGCCTTATTAATCTCGTCCTTATACTGAGCCGGTGCTAAAGCCGTCGCACTATCAAATAAAGGTTTTGCTTCATCAAGCTTACCTTGTTCTTTAAATAGCATAGCCTTTGCTAAAACGGGGCGAAAATCTTGAGAATCTTTCTTAATCGCTTGATCATAAGCAGAGATAGCTTTATCATCATTCTTTTGAAAAGCGTAGACACTACCCAAAAGCACTTGCACAGCAACCACATCCACACTTCCTGGTTGAATAGTATTAGCTTGAGTAGCAGCGGACAAACTTTCTTGTAATAAGCCAATAGCCGCTTCTGGACGTTTTTCACTTAATTGCAAATTCACCATCCCCTGCAAAGCCTTTAAATCTCCCGGTTTTGTAGTTAAAATAGTCCGGTAAGTTTGAGCAGCCCCCTCCTTATCGCCAATTTGTTGTTTAGCTTGTGCTAATAAAACCCCATACTCTGACTGTTGGGGATTGAGTTTAGCGAGTTTTTCCAAAGGTTCAATCACAGCTTGAATATCTGCTGGTTTCACTTCCCCTCGGCTTTTTTGACTCAACAAACTGAGACGTGCTTGTAAAAGTCCCTTGAGTGCAGTTTGATTTTCTGTATCTTTCTGTAAAACTAATTCATAACCCCGAACTTGATCTTCCAGTTTTGACTTTTGCTCCGATGAAGATATTTTAGGGTCAGCAGTGGGCTGACTTTGTGGTGATGATTGGGGTTTATTAATCGCTGTAAGGATGGGTATAATAGAAACCCCTACAAAAGCAACAACAGCGAAAGCTAACACTACCCTAACTATCCAGCGATTACGCGATTCAGACACAATATTATTCTGCTCCTCAATGGTAATGAAATTAATAGCAAAGTTAAAAATTTCCAAAACTTTGCGGAATACGGTCATTTGTCTGTGAATTTTATAACAAATAAATATCTATCCTGCTAAAGTAAGTGATGACTTTAGGAAGACCCGTCCGAATTATCGCTATGCTATGCTTCCGATAGCGTAGCTTGGCGTAAGCCATAACTGGATTAAAGCCGCTAAATTGCACATTTAGTGTATAAATGTGGGATTCTGCGTCTTGATTTTCGTACAGAGCATTAAGCGAGTAGCCAGGTTAAAAAGAAATATACTTTAATCAGCTACATACTGGCTCTTTTCCTTTGTCTTTATTAAATCCCACAATGGGGTATGTCTTGTGCCGCAAGGAGTTTTTATGAATTCCGACCTGATGCCGTCTTCTGAATCCGCAAATTTCACAGCCTCTAACCAAGGCATAAAAGAGATTGAATCCCCTGTTAATGCTAATACATTAGCAGACCAATCCTCTAAACTGGAAAGTTCTCTCACTGACTCTAGCAAACCTGACTCTAATGGACATTTGGCTAATCGAGAACAACCAATTCCACCTCCTAGCGAACCGACTCAATACCGAGCTATTGGGTTAATTCGCGGGTGTTACCATGCTAGTGATGAACAGTTTACCCAAGGAACATTAATCACAAAAGATGGGGTTGAACTTAATGCCGTCCTCTTAGGTCGGATTATGAGCTTAGTCAAAAATCACTTAGACCTAGAAAAAGAACATCTATGGGTAGTTTATCCCCGCACTAGACAAGAAAATGACGCATTGCACCTGCAAATTGTTGGTGTTTGGGAACCAGAAAATCTGGCGAAATATGAACTAGATGAAGCTGGTACAGATTCGACAGCAGTTTCTGATAACGGTAGCGTAGCGTTAAGCATTCATCCAAAACCCTCATCAGCAGTTCCTGATGGTGGTTTTTCTGTGCGTGGTGAGGTAGTTTACCAGTCCTTTGACGAAAAGAGTTTGGTTGTGAAAATCAAACAAGCTCCCCGTAAACCTACTGATAAAGCTAAATATTTTAAGTTGAAACTCAAGGGCGTATTAACCACTAAAGCTGTGGGTAAGTTCTGGGACTTCAATGTTAAACGGGAAGCTGACGCATTAGTAGTAGTTAATGCCGAAGCGATCGCCGATTTACCCAAAAAACGCCGACCACCCTTCAAAGGAGCGCCTCGTGGTGCCGGTGGTGGTGGTAGAAAGCCATTCCCTCCCAGACGCAATGGAGAAGCCCCACGTCCCATTAGAAAGGCAGCAGGTGATGCCGCCACCACAGTCATCACCAAACCTGTGCCAAAAACCCCCACTCCTAAGCCAGTTAAAAAGCCTAAACCTGGGGATTAGGTAATTAGTCAGTTGTCAGTTGTCAGTTGTCAGTTGTCAGTGGATAATTTTCTTTCTCCTGAACTCCTGAATCCTGAACTCCTGAATCCTGAACTCCTGAACTCCTGAACTCCTGAACTCCTGATAGCGTAGCGTGGCGTTAGCTATACTCCTGAATGGGCGCAGGACCTGCGCCCCTACCTCCTGAATTCCTCATCTTAAAATTCCGTCCAACGGTCTTGAGGTAAAAAAGAACGCTCCATAGGAATTGGGGCTACTGGTTCAGTGAGAGTAAATTTCCCTTCAGTAATCCATTGTTTTAACTCTTGGGCTACTTGTCGGGAAAGAAACAAACTGGCTAAAGAGGCTACTCGTACCGTCCTGCCTTCAATAGTGATACGTCCAGATTTAAGTTGAGCGTAACTCACTAAACCGAAAGTAGGACGGACACGACGAGGAATTGAAAAATCTACAATTGGTGCTACTAAGTCTTTGTCTTGGACAGCACAGCGTTCTACCACACCAGTATTTAAAACTGGCAATGGTACACCTACACCCATCATTAAAGATGGTCCATAGCTTTTAAAATAACAACCTCGTATCCATCGCGCGTCCATTTGTTTAGCATCACCAATTAACGCTAAAGTTGCCGATGGTCCAATAGGTGTCCGATTTTCTAAACGCTTTTGCAAGGGAAAATGTTGTGTCCCTTCCCAAGCTACATAACCAATACCCCCAGCGAGAAAGATCCTCGTCCCAATCCCCACAAGTTGTAAATCGGGATCATTGAGGAGGGGTGACAGTGAACCAGGGTTAGAATAGACTGCATTCCCCACGCGGGGTTGTAATGGTCCTAAGTAGGTATGCAGTGGGCGATCGCCTCCATTCACCCCAACAATAAAATTTTGATAAAGATTGCGCGGGTTAAATAAATAAAACTGATTGATAGTATCACGGGTAACGGTGGTTTCAAATGTGGCTCTAGGGTAGCAATCGGTAACTTGTCCCATAGCGCGAACTTGGATAGATTTACCGGCAATTAAATCCTCAATTACATGACCACCACCACGTTCCCGCACTTCTTCCCCATCTAGGGAATCAACTGGACAACTAGCACCCAAGTATAAATCTACCGCCCCAAAACCAGCATAAGCTGGAACTCCGTCCAACCAGCAACGCCGAATTTTAATCGGTGGGTCAGTATGTCCTAAGTTAATAATTGCACCACTTGATTCCATCGGCTCAAATGTGCCAGTGGTAATTACATCTACTTCTTTAGCGGTTTTAGCAACACCAATTTCGGCAACTCGCGCTTTTAACTCTTCAACCGTCCAGACTACCGCCCGTTTTCGGCTGATTTTCTCATTAATTTCCGCAATTGTTCGCATTTTAAATTTATTTGAAGGACTATCACTCGATTTTGGATTTACGATTTTGGATTTTGGATTGACTCTACCCTCAAGTGTAGAAGCCCGAAAATTTTGGATTTGGGACTGACGTTAGCGAAGCATACGCAGCGAGTATTTTTCCATCCTTCAGGACGGGGATTGTGCCAAATTTTTTTACTCTAAAATCTAAAATCTAAAATCTAAAATTCCCGCTCAATCCTCTACTCTGAGTTTAACGGAATCAGCATGGGAAGGTAGACCTTCTGTAGTTGCTAAGATGTCAATGGCAGATGCCACTTTTTCCAAGGCAGTTTGTGAGTATTGAATAATACTTGAGTGTTTTAAAAATGTTTCTACCCCTAAAGCGGAAGCATAACGGGCAGCGCCAGAAGTAGGTAAGGTATGGTTAGGACCTGCCAAATAGTCGCCTACAGCTTCAGGTGTGGAACTACCCAGGAATATTGCCCCAGCATGGCGAATCTGGTTAATTAAAGCCCAAGGATCGGCAACTTCTAATTCTAGGTGTTCTGGTGCAAACTCGTTGGAAAGTTCGGCTGCTGCTGTGAGGGATTCTACCACCACAATTAAACCATAATGGGCGATCGCCTTTTCCGTATCTATCCGGCGCGGGTGATCTACCAATTGTCTTTCCACCGCCATTTGCACTTTTTTCGCCAACCCCGCATCCGTTGTCAGCAAAATCGCTGCCGCCATAGGATCATGTTCTGCTTGAGCTAACAAGTCCGCCGCCACATAAGCAGGATTAGCTGTTTCATCAGCAATTACCAGCACTTCGCTCGGTCCTGCTAAAGAATCAATGCCCACAGTTCCGTAAACTAACTTTTTAGCCAAGGTGACATAAATATTACCAGGTCCGGTAATCACATTGACTTTGGGAATAGTTTCCGTGCCATAGGCTAAAGCTGCGATGGCTTGAGCGCCCCCCACACGGTAAATTTCCTGAACTCCTGCTTCTTGGGCCGCTACCAAAACCGCAGGATTCACCATTTTACCGCCTCTAACTGGTGTCACCATCACTACACGAGGGACACCTGCCACTTTTGCGGGAATGGCATTCATTAACACTGTACTGGGATAACAAGCCCGACCGCCTGGTATATATAAACCTGCTCGATCTACCGGGGTGTAGCGTTTGCCTAAAACTACTTCATCATCGCCAAATTGTACCCAGCTTTTGGGGATACGCTGACTGTGAAAAGCCTCTATTTTTTGGCAAGCTAGTCGAATCGCCTGGAGCAAATCCTTGGATACCTGTTGGTAGGCTGCATCCAGTTCTGATCCTGTTACCTTGAGTTCTTCTGCTTTGAGAATTTGGTGATCAAATTCGGCTGTATAATGTAGTACAGCCTTGTCCCCTTGGCGCTTCACCGCTTGCAACACTTCGCGGACTGTTGCTTCTTTATGAAGTACCTGTTCATCCTGGGTGCGATCGCAGATTCGTTGAAGTTCTGATCTAACGTCTGCCTGCTGAGTAATAATTCGCAGCATGGAGTAATGACAATACCAAATTTTACAATATTCGCAAAACAAGAACTACTTGGGCTTTTTACCTGCTACGACCACATCGCGTTAGTAGAACAACCATTCAAAACAGCTAAAAAGCCTAAAATATCAGCTTCTTGGCTTTTGACTTTTAACTTTCGACTTCCGCTTTGCGGTCTTAGGGGATCAAGCTGAATGTAATTCTCTTCTCTAGCTTAACCTGGATTTTTTTGATACTACTTTATAAAATTCAGACAGCCTGAGAAATTTAATATTCCAGAAGTCTGAATTTGGGGAACTGATCTGGTTTCTTTGTCAGTAAATCATTTTAATCTATTTTTTCAAGCCCAGGCATCAGCTTTTCCGCCCAAATAAAATATTTTTTTTCAGAAACTATCACATTAGCGAAAATAATGCTATATTTATTAAACCTAGTAGTGTGTGTACATAATTAATAGTCTTTTTTGGAATTACTGTGGCGAATACAAAGTCTGCTCTTAAACGCGCACAAATCGCAGAACGTAACCGACTGCGTAACAAAGCATATAAATCAGCCGTGAGAACGCTGATGAAAAAATACTTTAGTTCTGTGGAAGCTTGTGCTGTCAACCCGACAACAGAACTCAAGCAGGAAGTGGAAGCGAGAATGTCCGAAGCTTACAGCAAGATTGATAAAGCTGTAAAAACTGGCGTACTGCATCCCAACAATGGAGCCAGAAAAAAGTCAAGATTGGCTCATAAACACAAAACCCTTACCGCTTAGTCAATAGTTCAGTGGTCAAGAGATTTTGGATTTACGTTAGCGCAGCGTACGCAGCGAGTATTTTTGATTTTGGATTTACTTCTACCCTCAAGTGTGGAGACTGATGATTTTAGATTGGTGATTTTGGATTAATTCCCCTCTCTCATGGCGGAGCTTGTACCAAAGATTCTCAATCTAAAATCTAAAATCCAAAATCTAAAATTTTTCACCGACAAGCCATGCAACTTATAGATACCCACGTACACATTAACTTTGACATCTTTCAGCCAGATTTAGCAGCCGTGCGTTCTCGGTGGCAAGAAGCAGGAGTAGTGCGATTAGTCCACTCCTGTGTTCACCCCCAGGAATTTGCGAGCATTCAAGCTATAGCAGAGCAGTTTCCTGAACTTAGTTTTGCTGTAGGGCTGCATCCTCTAGATGCTCATAAATGGGATCAGCAAACAGCTACCCAAATCAAGTCTTTAGCCAGTTCTCATTCCCAAGTGGTAGCCATTGGGGAAATGGGGTTGGATTTTTACAAAGCGGATAACTATGAGCATCAACATCAAGTATTTGCATCACAATTGGCGATCGCTTGTGAACTCAATTTACCAGTGATCATTCATTGTCGTGATGCTGCACCTGCTGTCAGAGACGTACTGCAAAAATGGCGGGACTTGCATGGAGAAAGAGTACGGGGTGTCATGCACTGCTGGGGAGGGACACCAGAAGAAACTCAATGGTTTCTGGATTTAGGCTTTTATATTAGCTTCAGCGGCACTGTTACCTTCAAGAATGCTCAAGCTATTCAAGCGAGCGCGGCTATGGTGGACAGCGATCGCTTGCTGATAGAAACAGATTGTCCATTTCTGTCGCCCGTACCTAAACGGGGTGAAAAACGCAATGAACCAGCCTATGTTCGCTATGTAGCGGAAGCACTAGCAAAACTACGAGCCGAAACAATAGAAGAAATTGCCCAGAAAACCACCCAAAATGCCTGTAGATTATTCGGTCTATCATTATAAATGATCATCAAATCTTTAGCATTAGCACTGATTTAACTTATAAGATCAAACGGAGGATAAAAATGTGCTAAAATTAATCCCTCCAAAACATTTAGGTCAAGCCATAATGGTAAAGGAAGGATAATAACTCCTAAAACTCAATTTGTGCTGTTATCAACCCGATATTAGCCAGTTTGAGAGTTTGTGGTTTTAGCCCGCTTAATCAATCGAAGCGACCCAGATCTAAAATCCAACATTGTCTGCCCATCCACTTAAATCTCTACAAACGGATGCTCTCAATAGATCACAAGCATTGGCAACCAAGGTTTCACTGGAAAAACCTTGAAAAGGTAGAAACGGCAATCCTTTGGTATATCAAACCTATAGAAAATCGTTAAAAGTAATTGTCCACTCCAGACAATCATAGCAATATCAAATCCATAGTGCAGCCTTAAACACAACGTTGCCTATCGAATCCTACTCCGGTGTCAGTCCCCGGTTTTGGGAATCCACAACCAGGATCAAGTGTGAGGTGTAAAAGGTGAAAAAGTGTGAAGTAGAAAGAAATTTTAGGGCTAACGCGACTGTTGCGCTATCAGTCAAAAATCTAGCAGCCGAATATTGTCAAGCTTATGGACTTCATACCTTTGGACTCATATTCTAGCACAAAGCCCTCATGGCAGACTCGCAGCTATGGCTGCGCCATGCAAGCTATCGGCTTCCTTCAAAGTTTAACCAGGTTGATAAAGGTAAAGGCATGACTAACGACGACAAATACATGGAATCCGCCTTTCTGTTACCCGACTTGATTGAAATTCAGCGTTCTAGTTTTCGCTGGTTTCTAGAAGAAGGGCTAATAGAAGAACTGAATTCTTTTAGTCCAATCACAGACTACACTGGCAAATTGGAACTGCACTTTTTAGGTAATAACTATAAACTCAAAGAACCTAAATACAGCGTTGAAGAATCCAAGCGGAGAGACAGCACCTATGCAGTGCAAATGTATGTTCCTACTCGTCTACTGAACAAAGAAACAGGAGACATTAAAGAGCAAGAGGTATTCATTGGTGATCTGCCCTTGATGACAGATAGAGGCACATTTATCATTAATGGAGCCGAGCGTGTCATTGTCAATCAGATTGTGCGATCGCCTGGAGTTTACTATAAATCAGAAATTGATAAAAACGGACGACGTACATATTCTGCCAGCTTAATTCCAAACCGGGGTGCATGGCTCAAATTTGAAACAGATCGTAATGACCTAGTTTGGGTACGGATAGATAAAACCCGGAAACTATCAGCCCAGGTACTTTTGAAAGCACTGGGATTATCCGACAACGAAATTTTTGATGCCCTGCGCCATCCAGAATACTTCCAAAAAACCATCGAAAAAGAAGGGCAATTTTCCGAAGAAGAAGCCCTAATGGAATTATATCGAAAACTTCGTCCCGGTGAACCACCTACAGTTTTAGGCGGACAACAGCTTTTAGATTCCCGCTTCTTTGATCCTAAACGCTATGACCTGGGAAAAGTTGGTCGTTATAAACTCAACAAAAAACTTCGTCTTTCCGCCCCTGACACCATGCGCGTCCTCACCCCTGGGGACATTCTCGCCGCCATTGATTACCTGATTAACCTAGAATACGATATCGGTAGTATTGATGACATTGACCACCTCGGAAATCGCCGAGTCAGAAGCGTTGGGGAATTACTGCAAAACCAAGTCAGAGTAGGGTTAAACCGCCTAGAAAGAATTATTCGAGAACGGATGACCGTATCCGATGCTGAAGTTCTCACCCCCGCATCCCTAGTTAACCCCAAACCCTTAGTCGCAGCCATCAAAGAATTCTTTGGTTCAAGCCAACTAAGTCAATTCATGGATCAAACCAACCCCCTAGCGGAATTGACCCATAAACGCCGCCTCAGTGCCTTAGGTCCAGGTGGTCTAACCAGAGAAAGAGCCGGGTTTGCAGTTCGAGATATTCACCCCAGCCACTACGGACGGATTTGTCCCATCGAAACACCAGAAGGACCAAACGCCGGACTCATTGGTTCATTAGCCACCCATGCCCGCGTTAACCTCTACGGTTTTCTAGAAACACCCTTTAGACCAGTAGAAAACGGCAAAGTCTTATTTGATGTTCCGCCCGTCTACATGACAGCAGACGAAGAAGACGACCTCCGCACAGCCACCGGTGACGTTCCCCTAGATGAAAACGGTTACATCAAAGGACCACAAGTACCAGTTCGCTATCGCCAAGACTGGACAACCACCGGGCCTGAACAAGTGGATTACGTGGCAGTTTCCCCAGTCCAGATAGTCTCAGTAGCTACCAGCATGATTCCCTTCTTGGAACATGACGACGCTAACCGAGCGCTAATGGGTTCTAATATGCAACGCCAAGCTGTACCCCTGTTAAAACCAGAACGCCCCTTAGTGGGAACAGGTTTGGAAGCTCAAGCTGCGAGAGACTCCGGCATGGTCATAGTTTCCCGCACAGATGGCGATGTAGTGTATGTTGATGCCACAGAAATTCGTGTTCGCGCTAGTGGTCAATTGTCCGCAGCCAGTGGTAGTCAAGTTATTGAAAAAGGGCAAGAACTTAAATACAAACTTTCCAAATACCAACGTTCTAACCAAGATACCTGCTTAAATCAGAAACCATTGGTGAGAATTGGCGAAAAAGTCGTTGCCGGTCAGGTATTGGCAGATGGTTCCTCTACAGAAGGTGGAGAACTGGCATTAGGACAAAACATCGTTGTCGCCTATATGCCTTGGGAAGGTTACAACTACGAAGATGCGATTCTCATTTCCGAGCGCTTGGTGCAGGAAGATGTTTATACCTCAATTCACATCGAAAAATACGAAATTGAGGCGCGACAAACTAAACTCGGACCGGAGGAAATCACCAGAGAAATTCCCAACGTCGGTGAAGATGCCCTCAGACAATTAGATGAACAAGGGATTATTCGGATTGGCGCATGGGTAGATGCTGGAGATATTCTCGTTGGTAAAGTCACTCCCAAAGGTGAATCAGACCAACCCCCAGAAGAAAAACTGCTCCGGGCTATCTTTGGTGAAAAAGCCCGCGATGTCCGCGACAACTCTCTGCGAGTTCCCAATGGTGAAAAAGGTCGGGTAGTTGATGTCCGGTTATTCACCCGTGAACAAGGTGATGAACTGCCACCAGGGGCAAATATGGTGGTTCGGGTTTATGTAGCTCAAAAGCGCAAAATCCAAGTGGGTGACAAAATGGCAGGGAGACATGGTAACAAAGGGATCATTTCCCGGATTCTGCCTGCTGAAGATATGCCCTATTTAGCCGATGGTTCACCTGTAGATATTGTTCTCAATCCCTTGGGTGTACCTAGCCGGATGAACGTCGGTCAGGTGTTTGAATGTTTGCTAGGTTGGGCTGGTCATAATTTGGGAGTTAGGTTCAAAATTACCCCTTTCGACGAAATGTACGGGGAAGAAACTTCCCGTCGCCTAGTTCACGGCAAACTCCAAGAAGCCAGAGACGAAACTGCTAAGGATTGGGTATATAACCCCGACAATGCGGGGAAAATCATGGTCTATGACGGTCGCACGGGCGAACCCTTTGACCGGGCGATTACTGTCGGTGTTGCCTATATGCTCAAACTCGTGCATTTGGTTGATGACAAGATTCACGCTCGTTCTACAGGTCCTTACTCTCTGGTGACTCAGCAACCTTTGGGTGGTAAGGCTCAACAGGGTGGGCAAAGATTTGGAGAAATGGAAGTTTGGGCATTGGAGGCTTTCGGTGCTGCTTATACCTTGCAGGAGTTGTTAACAGTTAAGTCCGATGATATGCAGGGACGGAATGAGGCTCTGAATGCCATTGTCAAAGGCAAAGCTATTCCCCGTCCTGGTACTCCTGAATCCTTTAAGGTGTTGATGCGCGAGTTGCAGTCTTTGGGCTTAGATATTGCGGTGCATAAGGTAGAAACTCAAGCAGATGGTAGTTCTTTGGATGTGGAGGTAGACCTGATGGCAGATCAAGCTGCTCGACGGACACCACCTAGACCCACCTATGAGTCGCTTTCCCGTGAATCTTTGGAAGGAGATGATTAGTGAGGTAGGGGAGGTAGGGGAGGTAGGGGAGGTAGGGGAGGTAGGGGAGGTAGGGGAGAATATTTTTACTCCTGCCCCCAACTCCCCCCACTCCCCCACTCCCCCCACTCCCCCCACTCCCCCACTCCCCCCACTCCCCCCACTCCCCCAACTCCCCCAACTCCTGACTTCTGTTTTTTAATTTTTAATTCCCATGAGATCCCCCCAAAATAATCAATTTGACTACGTAAAAATTGGTATAGCTTCGCCAGAACGCATCCGCCAGTGGGGTGAGCGTACCTTGCCTAATGGACAACTCGTAGGTGAAGTTACTAAGCCAGAAACTATTAATTACCGCACTCTCAAGCCGGAAATGGATGGGTTGTTTTGTGAAAGAATTTTTGGTCCTGCTAAGGATTGGGAGTGCCATTGTGGTAAGTACAAACGGGTGCGCCATAGAGGGATTGTGTGCGAGCGCTGTGGTGTAGAAGTAACAGAATCCCGCGTCCGTCGTCACAGGATGGGTTTTATTAAGTTGGCTGCCCCGGTGGCTCATGTTTGGTATCTCAAGGGGATTCCTAGCTATATTGCGATTCTCCTGGATATGCCGCTGCGGGATGTGGAGCAGATTGTTTATTTCAACTCTTACTGTGTTTTAGCGCCTGGTAACGCGGATACTCTCAGTTACAAACAACTGTTGAGTGAAGACCAGTGGCTAGAAATTGAGGATGCTATCTACAGTGAAGATTCCCAGTTAGAGGGAGTGGAAGTGGGCATTGGGGCTGAGGCTCTGTTGCGGTTGTTGGCGGATATTAATTTGGAGCAGGAGGCGGAAACCCTGCGGGAAGAAATTGAGAAAGCCAAGGGACAGAAACGGGCGAAGTTAATTAAACGGCTGCGGGTGATTGATAATTTCATCGCTACCGGTTCTCAGCCAGAGTGGATGGTGATGGAAATTATCCCCGTGATTCCCCCAGATTTGCGCCCGATGGTGCAGTTGGATGGGGGGCGGTTTGCGACAAGCGATTTGAATGATTTGTATCGCCGGGTAATTAATCGCAACAACCGTTTGGCTAGGCTTCAGGAAATTCTCGCCCCGGAGATCATTGTCCGTAACGAGAAACGGATGCTGCAAGAGGCTGTGGATGCCTTGATTGATAATGGTCGCCGGGGACGGACGGTGGTGGGGGCTAATAACCGCCCGCTGAAGTCGTTGTCGGATATTATTGAGGGCAAACAAGGACGGTTCCGACAAAACCTGTTGGGGAAACGGGTAGACTATTCAGGGCGATCGGTAATTGTGGTCGGACCAAAGCTGAAGATTCACCAGTGTGGACTGCCACGAGAGATGGCGATTGAGTTGTTCCAGCCCTTTGTAATCAATCGTTTGATTCGGTCGGGGATGGTGAATAATATCAAGGCGGCGAAGAAGCTGATTTCTCGTAATGATCCCAGTGTGTGGGATGTGTTGGAGGAGGTGATTGAGGGGCATCCGGTGATGTTAAACCGAGCGCCGACGCTGCACCGCTTGGGGATTCAGGCTTTTGAACCGATTTTGGTGGAAGGAAGAGCGATTCAATTACATCCTTTGGTGTGTCCGGCTTTTAACGCTGACTTTGACGGTGACCAAATGGCGGTTCATGTGCCGTTGTCTTTGGAGAGTCAGGCAGAAGCGCGGTTGTTGATGTTGGCTTCTAATAATATTTTGTCACCGGCAACGGGTAAACCGATTGTCACTCCTAGCCAAGATATGGTGTTGGGGGCGTATTATCTGACAGCGGAAAATCCCAATGCAACGAAGGGGGCAGGTAAGTATTTCTCGTCTTTGGATGATGTAATTATGGCTTATGAGGCGCAGCAGGTGGAACTTCATGCCTATATTTACGTGCGCTTTGATGGGGAAATTGATTCGGGTGAACCGGATACTGAACCTTTGGAAGTGATTGAGGACAAGGATGCTAAGGGTAGGGTAACAAGTCGCACCCTAATCTATAAGTTCCGCCGGGTACGGGAAGATGGTCAGGGAAATTTGATTTCTCAATACATTTATACGACTCCTGGCAGGGCGATTTATAACAAGGCGATTCAGGAAGCGATAGATGCTTAGGGAGTAGGGGAGGTGGGGGATGTGGGGGAGGTAGGGGAGGTAGGGGATGTGGGGGAGGTAGGGGATGTGGGGGAGGTAGGGGAGGTAGGGGAGGTAGGGGATGTGGGGGATGTGGGGGATGTAGGGATGTAGGGGATGTAGGGATGTAGGGGAGAATATTTTTACTCTTGCCTCCCCCCACTCCCCCCACTCCCCCAACTCCCCCCACTCCCCCAACTCCCCCCACTCCCCCCACTCCCCCCACTCCCCCCACTCCCCCACTCCCCCCACTCCCCCACTCCCCCACTCCCTCTGACTCCTTCTACTAACAACTAATGATTGGGCGCAGGCCCTGCGCCCCTACTAAAATTATGACTAAAGCAGTTTTTCGCAATCTGGTGGTGAACAAAGGTAAATTAAGAGACTTGATTTCCTGGTCTTTTACCCATTATGGGACGGCGCGGACGGCGGTGATGGCAGATAAACTCAAGGAGTTGGGTTTTCGCTATGCTACCAAGGCGGGGGTGTCTATTAGTGTGGATGATTTGATGATTCCTCCTTCTAAGAAGGAACTGCTGGAGGCAGCAGAGACGGAAATTTTGGCGACGGAGGAACGCTATCAACGGGGGGAAATTACTGAAGTTGAACGTTTCCAAAAAGTGATTGATACTTGGAATAGTACCTCAGAAGCGCTCAAGGATGAGGTGGTGGTGCATTTCCAAAAGACAGATCCCCTCAATTCTGTGTATATGATGGCTTTTTCGGGGGCGCGGGGCAATATTTCTCAGGTGCGGCAGTTGGTGGGGATGCGGGGACTGATGGCAGATCCCCAGGGGGAAATTATTGATTTACCAATTAAGACCAATTTCCGTGAGGGATTGACGGTAACGGAATATATTATTTCTAGTTATGGGGCGCGGAAGGGGCTGGTGGATACGGCGCTGCGGACTGCGGATTCGGGGTATTTGACCCGGCGGTTGGTAGATGTGTCCCAGGATGTGATTGTGCGGGAGTTTGACTGTGGCACTAATCGTGGTTTGACGATTGGGGCGATGGTGGAGGGGAATAAAACTCTGATTAAACTGGCGACGCGGTTGATGGGTCGAGTGGTGGGTGAGGATGTGGTGCATCCAGAAACGGGGGAAATCATTGCCCCTCGGAATACCCCCATTGATGATGATTTGGCGATCGCCATCCAAAAAGCCGGGGTACAGAAGGTGACTGTCCGCAGTCCTTTGACCTGTGAGGCGGCGCGGTCGGTGTGTCAGCACTGCTATGGTTGGAGTTTGGCTCATGCCAAGATGGTGGATTTGGGTGAAGCTGTGGGGATTATTGCGGCGCAAAGTATTGGTGAACCGGGAACCCAGTTAACCATGCGGACTTTCCACACCGGGGGTGTATTCACAGGGGAAGTAGCCCAACAGGTGCGATCGCAGGTGTCAGGAACAGTAAAAATTCCCCGCAAGTTACAAACCCGTCCCTATCGGACTCGACATGGTGAAGACGCTTTGTATGTGGAAGCCAATGGGACTTTGACAATTGAAGGGGATAAGAAATCGGGAACGGGGGAAAGCCAGGAAATTGCTGTTACCCAAGGTTCGACTTTATATATCCACAATGGTCAACAGGTACTAGCAGATCACTTAGTGGCTGAGGTGGCGCTGGGAGGGAGAACCACCAGAACCAATACAGAAAAAGCCGTCAAGGATGTGGCGACGGACTTGGCTGGGGAAGTGAAGTTTGCCGATGTGGTGGCGGAACAAAAAACCGACCGTCAGGGCAATACCACTGTCACCGCCTCCAGAGGGGGGTTGATTTGGATTCTGTCGGGGGATGTATATAATTTACTGCCCGGAGCAGAATTGGTGGTAAAAAATGGCGATGCGATCGCTACCAATGGAGTCTTAGCGGAAACCAAATTAACCACAGTTCATGGGGGTGTGGTACGGTTACCAGAAGCGATTCCAGGGAAAGCCACCAGGGAAATTGAGATTATTACCGCTTCTGTGGTGTTGGATCAGGCAGCAGTGACAATCCAGAGTTCCCAAGGACGGAATAATTACCTGATTACCACTACCAATCCCGATAATGGGGCGATATCGGAGTTTAACTTGCGGGCGACTCCAGGGGCGAAGGTACAAAATGGTCAGGTAGTGGCAGAATTGATTGATGACCAGTATCGGACAACCACCGGGGGCTTACTGAAGTTTGCCGAAGTGGAGGTACAGAAAAAAGGTAAAGCCAAATTGGGCTATGAGGTAGTTCAGGGGGAACACTGCTGTGGATACCAGAAGAAACCCATGAGGTAAATAAAGATATTTCCTTGTTACGGGTGGAAGATGGACAGTATGTGGAAGCGGGGACAGAAGTAGTCCAGGACATTTTCTGTCAAACTGGTGGGGTAGTGGAAGTTACCCAAAAGAACGACATTTTACGGGAAGTAGTGATTAAACCCGGTGAACTGTTGATGGTAGATGATCCAGAGACAGCGATCGCCCATGACAATACGTTTTTGCAACCCGGTGAGGAACTGCAAGGAACTGTAGCTACGGAATTGCGCTATGTTCAGTATGTGGAAACTCCTGAAGGTCCAGGGTTGCTGAGTCGTCCGGTAGTAGAATTTGCTGTCCCCACCAACCCTGATGTTCCAGCCACCACTTCCGTCAGTCAGCACACCGGGCGCTCGATTCAACTGCGGGCGGTGCAAAGGATTCCTTACAAGGATTCAGAACGGGTGAAGTCGGTGGAAGGTGTGGAACTGCTACGGACACAGATAGTATTAGAAATTGAGCAGGAGACAGAGGGAGAACACGGTGGTTCACCTTTGGCGGCGGACATTGAACTGATTACAGACCCAGAAGATCCAGAGATTCAAAGACTACAGTTGGTAATTTTAGAGTCTTTGGTAGTGCGCCGCGACATTACCGCCGATGCCACCCAAGGCAGTACCCAAACTAATTTGGAAGTGGTGGATGGTGACACCATTGAACCGGGGTCTGTGGTAGCCCGGACGAAAATATTATGTAAGGAAGGGGGGATAGTCCGGGGTGTGCAACAGGGGGCAGAAACAGTCCGCCGTTGTTTAGTATTGCGTGCCAATGATTTGGTGACAGTGAATACCAATGTCTTGCCCACCATCAGTAAAGGTGATTTGGTAGTGGAAGGAAGTGCGATCGCTCCCGGTATATTCGCGGCGGAGTCGGGGCAGGTGGTGGAAGTCAAGGGAGGTGACAGAGAACAGAGGATAGGTGACAGGGAACAGGGAACAGGTGACAGGGAACAGGGAACAGGTGACAGGGAACAGGTGACAGGTGACAGGGAACAGAGGATAGGTGACAGGGAACAGAAGATAGGTGACAGGGAACAGAAGATAGGTGACAGAAATGCTTCTTCACTGTCACCTGTCACCCGTCACCTGTCACCTTCTGTTTACACCATTACTCTTCGCATTGGTCGTCCTTACCGGGTGAGTCCGGGGGCGGTGTTACAGGTGGAAGATGGGGACTTGGTGCAACGGGGTGACAACTTAGTGTTGTTGGTATTTGAACGGGCTAAGACTGGGGACATTATTCAAGGTTTGCCCCGGATTGAGGAACTGCTAGAAGCCCGTAAACCCAAGGAAGCTTGTATTTTAGCCCGTCGTCCGGGGGAAGTGAAGATTGTCTATGGCGATGGGGATGAGGTGACATCCATCACCCGTGAAGCCTATGCCATTAAAATTGTCGAAGCCAATGGCACAGTCACCGACTATCCCCTTGGACCTGGGCAAAACCTGATTGTTCCCGACGGGGCGCACATTGTAGCCGGACAACCCCTCACGGACGGACCTTCCAACCCCCATGAGATTCTGGAAATATTCTTCAGTTTGGGGTCAGAGGATGGGATCTATGCCTGTGCAAGCCACGCTTTGCAGAAGGTACAAACCTTTTTAGTGAATGAAGTACAGATGGTGTACCAATCCCAAGGCATTGACATTTCCGACAAACACATCGAAGTAATTGTCCGGCAAATGACCAACAAAGTGCGGATTGATGACGGTGGCGACACGACCATGCTACCGGGGGAACTGGTAGAACTCCGGCAGGTAGAACAGGTGAACGAAGCTATGGCAATTACCGGTGGGGCGAGGGCAGAATACACTCCCATGCTATTGGGGATTACCAAGGCATCGCTGAACACCGACAGTTTCATCTCTGCGGCTTCTTTCCAAGAAACCACCAGGGTCTTAACAGAAGCCGCCATTGAGGGCAAATCCGACTGGCTGCGGGGACTGAAGGAAAACGTGATCATTGGGCGCTTGATTCCTGCGGGGACTGGCTACAACACCTACGAAGAAGCGGGGGTAATTGATGATTACGTAGTAGATATGGGCAGTGGCATCTTAGATGAAGTAGATGATTCATTGGACATGGTTCTAGATGACCGCACTGCAAAACTCTACAACCTCGACGCACCGGGCATGGGCGATAGTGGCTTTGGCAGCAAAATAGGAGAACGGTTACTACTCGATGAGGATGATTTAATTGCTGATGAAATTAACGACCTAGTTATAGAAGATGACGATGATTTTGGAGAAGAAGAGGACGATGATGACGATGATGATGATTTTGATGATGAATAAACTCTAGGACACTGCGGCGAAGGGACTTCCAAATAAAAAAATACTCAACCACCTAACGCAAAAATCTCTCAAACCCTTATTCCTCTGTGTCCTCTGCGCCTCTGTGGTTCGTTAATCAGGATAATTTATTTCTTGGAAGTTCCCTCCCCTTCACAAGGGGAGGGTTAGGGTGGGGTAATTTGAGGAATAATGGTGATTCGATAACTTGTGTGTACACCGTAGCTTACAAAGGGGGGCTAAATTCCTCAAAGTCCCCCTTTTCAAGGGGGATTCAGGGGGATCTGCGGGTGTCAGATCCCACACGAAAAAGTTTTCAAACAACCTCTTAGAGACTTCCAAATAAAAAAATGTCCCAAAACTAACGCAAAAACCCTCCCTATTTCTTCTCTCTCTGTGTTCTCTGTGCCTCTGTGGTTCGTTTGTTCATTTATTTATTGGGATAATTTATTTCCTGGAAGTCCCTTAATCAGATTTAAGCCAGTTTTCTACTGATATCTGAATCTGTTCCCTTGCCCCAACGACAATTTTTAACACCCACCTACTTATATCCATTATTAAAAATCACCCAGCTTGATCTTAATTCCAGAATCTAGGGGAGGAACTTTTAGATATTCAACTGGCTCATAAGGTTTACGATTTGAGTTATTACTGGGGCATAATTTCAAAAAAGATTCTGGATTCTTGATGTAATCAAGAGGATTTATTTTTTTACATTCTGGCTTGCTGATACTGAAATATAGTTCAGGATTGACTTGGGGCATCTGATACCAATAACTGTCAATTGTGATTGGTTGTGTAATTAACTCTGCTGATTGATCATGTTCAACTCCGATACGAGAAACTGGTTGAGGTTTGGCATTTATACTTTTATGAGCAAAAAACTCACATAATAAAAAAGTTAGGATTAAAAAAGGTAATTTCATTTGATAATGGTGAAGATGTGGAAAGTTTTTTGGTTTATGATTACAATAACAAATTTTTAATTCACTTATGACAACAGAAATAAACTTACCAACCTTAGCTAGTTTAGAATATCATGCCTATATTGATAATGATGGTGAAGTCATAGTCAACTTTCAAGAAAAAATTGGAGTTTACGCGATTTTTAATCAGGATAAAATTCTGCAATTTGTTGGCTATTCTCGTGATATTTATCTAAGTTTAAAGCAGCATTTAGTCCGTCAACCTCAAAATTGTTATTGGGTAAAGGTACAAACTATAGAACGTCCTAATCGAACAATTTTGGAAGCTATTGAAAATGCTTGGATTACGGAAAATGCTAATCCTGATATTCCGAACACCGAAAATAAACAAAAATGGAATAATCCTATAGATGTAAAAGAATTAATGACACCAGAAGAACAAAATAATTATCAAAATATAGCTATTGATGAATTCGGAAAAAGCAAGGTTTTAAAAAATGTGGCGCGGCGGGTTGAAGAAGAAATTTTAGGAGTTCTCAAAGCCCGGGGAGTCAATACTCAAATCCGCTTTAATCCAAAATTAAAAGAAACAGGATTATTAGATTTAAAATGAACATCAGAGACTGGGAACGAGATAAATCCCTACCCAATACTGTTCGGTTAACGAAAATTTCCACGTAAACGACCTATTGTATCCCACCTTCCGCACCCTAAACTGTCACACAACGAAAAATGGTCATTTGGGGATTTGAGATTGGCGAACTGCTTGCAGCAGCGCTTCGCTATCGCTACCTAAAATTTAGACCATTTTGTATCAAAATTATCCTCACAGGTCTTCAAAAATCCGAAATTACCGATTGTGACACTGGGGGGTGCGGAATGTGGGTTAGATGTGCTGTGGATTCATGTTTTAGCCTTACTCGGTTTTGCTGTGGTGTTGTTGAGTATTAGTGTGAGTAAGTTTCGTAATCAGTTGAGTTAAGATAAATTGAAGATTGGCGAAATTCAAGAAAAGATAATTACAAAATTCCTTTTCCTAGTACCCGACGCTTCAACGCTACTATTCTAGGTCTTGCACCCTGACCGGAAAAACCTAAACCTTCTCGGAAAATTTCAGGAATATAAAATCGCTTTATTTCCTCTTTTTGTTTATCTTCATAAATCACGCCCATTTCTTCTAATAATGTTACTGTTTTTTGATCCATATCAAAATCTTCTACAGCAAAAGGAATTATCAGTTGAGCCGGAGGATATTTAGGAAGTGTATCTTCTACCCATGTTTTGAAAGCTAGATATTCTTCTTTAGCTTCTCTCACTTTTTCTTCACTACATGGTTTTAGAGCGCGGCGAATTGCTGGAGGAGGTAAGAGTCGGCTTGTAGACCATTTTTCAAATTGTACTTCTTTTTTAGGTCTATTTACTGTAATATCCGCTGCATTGTATAAAAAACGAACAATATCTCTAGCTTGAAGTCTGCCATTAAAATCTGTTAAAGCTGCAAATACCCAAGAAGCTGTGTAGGCTTCTTTAGACTTATCTGTTCCTAGTGTCTTACCCCATAACTTCTCTAATTCATCTATGAGATTCTCTTTATTTAGACTATAAATACTATCTTTATTTGCATCTATCACATTAGATTCGCTACAAATCCAATAAACTAATCTCAAAAAAGAATCTTGATTCCAAGATAAATCATAAGCACGATAAAGATTCTCAAATTGACTCAAATTTTGAGTAATTGTATACCTCAGAAAATCACGACGCAAGAAAATTATTACACCAAGATTAGATTGCCTAATTTCTGACAATTTCTTGGGCAAATCATCAATCAAAGCTTTTAAGGCCGTCTGTTGTTGATTACTAGAGGCGATTTTGGAAAAAATATCTTCTAACCCATCAAACAAAAAGATAATCTTTAATCCTTTGTTTTTTAAATCTTGATTTATGCTGCCAAGAGTATTAGGACTATCTACATTTGTATTAATACCTATAGCTCTGGCAATTTCACCAATCCAAAATTCTGTCCATTTTGGTTCATTCCAATTTTCCTCGTCAAGCGCCTTTTTAATCCTATCTGCATACTCTGAATGCACAAATTCAGGAACATTATTGCCTAAAGCTGTTATAACTTCAATTCTGGATTCAGTAATAACAGTTTTTGCATTATCCTTAACATTACTAGACTCAAGTAAAGGAAATATATATGTTTTTATCTCAGTTTCTTTATGTTGGTGATCAATATAATTCAGAAAATTTTCCCAATATTTAAACCGTGACAACTGTATATAATTAAAAGTTTTGCCAGCACCTTTAGCTCCAATTGATACTATATGAGGTAATTTATCTCTAAAATTAGTAGCTAAGTTCCGCAAAGGTTCTGTTATCAGTAAATCTTCTCCTTGTCCTTGTTCGGCGTACTCATATCGCTGACATAAATCCCTAAGTCTTTTCACCTCTTCCTCTTTCTGTGTTTCTGAAGTTGATTCCTGATTTTCGACATTTGGTAAAACTTCTTTAGCCCAATTTCTAGCATTTTTCATCACTGAAGTTGCATTTAGTTTTGAGCGTGCATCTTCCCAATTATTTACATAAAGTAATTCTTCTGCAAAGTAAGCTGGTTTAATGTCGAATCTTGGCTCATCTAATTTATCGTCTTGTGATGGTACATAGGCAGTTCTTAAGTCCGTTGTGACATTAAGAAGTGATTCTTTAAGGTTTTCTTTTAAACTCAACATATTAATAATTATTGATGGATCATAATATGTTTTATCTTTGACTTTCGCTTCTGGTGGTGCAACTTTACCAATTTGTTTTAAAACAAGGCTTGTACCTTTAATAGATTGATCATTAATTGTTGTTACTAGAAACCTCTCAATTCTTGGATCAAAAATTATTGGACTGGATATTTCACTCAATCCTGCCCTCAAATCAATAAAAACATAATCTGCATCAACAACTTGACCTAAACTATAAATAGCATTGCCATATTCCCAAGTTCCATCTGGACTTCTAACTAAATGTTCAGGTAAAATAGGTGTATCGAGTAGTTCTTCATCTTTAATAAACGCAGGTAAGAAATAAATTATTGATCTTCCTTCATTTCTAGCTGATTTTTTAACTTGATCTGCAAATAGAGAAAGTGTTTCATCTCTATCTATAGTAGGATAGTGGTAAACTTCTAAAAAATCAATAAAAGAAACTTCTGGCTGTTGTTTTTCAAAGGCATTCCAATAAGTAAGACCTGGTGCTTCCAAATCAGCATCAATCACCAAGATAGTTACAGATTCATTCAACTCTTTAGCTCTATCTAGCAAAGCAAAAAGATGGGCTGCTAAATTTAATGTTCTCCCTACACCACCTTTAAAAGAATAAAAAGCTATTAAATTAGGTCTTTCAGGATATGGTTCTGGAAGCTTAACTATTTTTTTTATAGCGGTTTCTGTTTCTGAGTCACTTTCTAGATAAGCAATTTCTTCCCAAAAGGGACGAACATCAATATCAGTTATATAAGTTTCCTCTTCAGAGATAAATTCCACTGGAAATGTAGCATTACCAAGGTCAAACTGAATAACAGACTCTTCTTCCTGATACCAATCTTTGAACCATTCTTTTAAGGCAATAACAGCATTCTCTCTATTCCGAAAATATATTTCTAAAGCATCTGAGTAACAGTAAATTTTCACTACACCATCTGGTAAATTAGTTCCATAATTAGTTTTTGTGCGAATAGTTCTTCTAATATCAAGCCATGTCAGTAATTTGGGTTTATTCATAATCTTTCAATTTCTCCTGCAATCCATTTTGATATTTCTAGTAGTTTATTTTCTATATCTTCATCATTGGCTTTAATTTTTCCATCTTTATTTATAGCAGTAACTTTTCCTCCATAACGCCACAGTTCGTTCATTTGACCAGGGTTTAATTTTCTCTCTTCTTTATTATTTCGTGTATCCAATATTTCCTGAATAAATATTTCGGTGGGTAAGCTCAGAGATCCTCCTGCACCTAAAAGACTTAATAATTTATTGATATTATGTCCACATTCCTTAATATCTTTACATAAATTAGTACGTCTTGTTTCCTGTCTTGCCATTAAAACTGCTTTCAAACCACATTCAACAGCATAAAACAAAAGTAACCGATGGGCATTAGTACGAGGACTTATCTGAGAAGCAGATAGATTTCCACCCCAAGCTTTCTTCATTTCTTTGTCTGTAAAAGGTATTGCCATTCCCGTTAACTAAGATTTTACTCAGTTATTTTACGTCAAAATCGCGCCACCCATTAACCAATTATACCGACACTTCAACTCATCCTCTGTTAAAGTCCAACACTCCCTAATTGATACAATTTTAATAAACCAAATCTTTCTGCATGACTCCTGCTACTGGAGTTTACTTCTAGTCAATTCAATACTAATTTTGCCGCTAAAATCAGGAATAGGTGCAGCGGGTTTACTGAGAATAACTTGTACTTGATTAATTCCCTCCTGATCCTCTAAAATACTATCAGCGATCGCCCCAGCTAGTCTTTCCACCAATGCAAACTTTGAGGTTTTTAGCAAATTTTGCACTAAGCTAATTATCTGCCGATAATCTATAGTATCTTCAATATTATCTGTTTTGGCGGGTTTAGAAAGATCCAACCATAATTTAACATCTGCCTCAAACCATTGTCCTAATGCTTGTTCTTCTGGTAAAAATCCGGTATAACCATAGCCACGAATTCCTGTTAAATGAATACAGTCCATAATCTCTAGTCAATGCAACTTACTTTTAATAATCTTAATCTTCTTTGGTCTTATGTATTAACAGAAACCCTCAAACGCTTGGGTTTAAATTGCGCTGTCATCTGTCCTGGTTCTCGTTCTACACCATTAACGGTGGCTTTTGTGCGACAAATACCAGATATTGAAGCTATTCCCATTTTAGATGAACGTTCAGCGGCTTTTTTTGCGTTGGGACAAGCCAAGGCAACGGGAAAACCTGTAGTATTAGTTTGTACTTCGGGAACTGCGGGGGCAAATTTTTATCCAGCGGTAATTGAAGCTAGGGAAAGTCGCGTACCTTTGTTAATATTAACTACCGATAGACCAGCACAATTGCGGAATTGTCATTCTGGACAAACTATTGACCAAGTAAAATTATATGGTCATTATCCCAATTGGCAAGGGGAATTAGCTACACCTTCTCTAGATGTGGGAATGTTAGATTATCTCCGACAAACGGTAATTTATGCTTGGGAACGTTGTCAATTTCCCAACTCTGGCGCAGTACATTTAAATATACCTTTTCATGACCCTCTTGCGCCCATTGCCGACGGTACAGAGTTTACCTTAGATGTGGAAGATTTCTTTGCGGGAATAGTTTCCACCCCATTACCAATTACCAATTACCAATTACCAATTACCAATTACCAAAAAGGGATTATTATCGCTGGTGTAGCCCAACCACAAGCCCCGGAGGAGTATTGTAGAGCGATCGCCAACCTTTGTCAAACTCTCCAATGGCCTGTTTTAGCTGAAGGACTTTCCCCCGTTAGAAATTACGCAGATTTAAATCCCTATTTAATTTCCACCTATGATATCATTCTCAGAAATCAAAACCTTGCCCAAGAATTAACTCCAGAAATAGTTATCCAAATTGGCGAAATGCCCACAAGTAAAGAACTACGTAATTGGTTAACCAGTGCTAAACCGCAACGTTTTGTCATTGATAATTGTGATCAAAATTTAGACCCTTTACATGGAAAAACCACCCATTTAAGGATTTCAGTTGCAGAAATTGGTAAGTTGGAAATTGCAAATTTAGGAAAAAGTGAATATTTACAAAAATGGTGTACAGCAGAAAAGCAAATTAGGAAAAACATTGATGATGATTTGGAAAATGTAGATGAATTAATCGAGAGTAAAATTGCTTGGTTAATTTCCCAAATCTTGCCACCGGAAACACCCATATTCATTGCTAATAGTATGCCAGTGCGAGATGTGGAATTTTTCTGGAAACCCAATAATTTAAGAATTAAACCCTATTTTAATCGGGGTGCAAATGGCATTGATGGTACACTTTCCACTGCTTTAGGAATAGCACATCATCAGCAAAGTAGTGTGATGTTAACAGGAGATTTATCTTTATTGCATGACACCAATGGTTTCTTGATTAGCAATAAATTTATTGGACATCTAACAATTATCTTAATCAATAACAACGGTGGAGGAATTTTTGAAATGTTACCCATTGCTAAATTCAACCCGCCTTTTGAAGAGTTTTTTGCTACTCCTCAAAATATTGATTTCTCTCATTTATGCGCGACTTACAAGGTGCATTATCAGTTAATTAGTTCTTGGGAAGAATTGCAAGATAACTTAAAACAATTACCAAAAATGGGAATTAGAGTTTTGGAAGTCAAGACAAACAGGAAAAGAGACGTGATGTGGAGAAAAGAAAATTTAGTAAAATTTAGTAAAATTTGGTAATTGGTAAAGAGAAATTATTATTACTCCCCTTGCCTCTTGCCTGTTTTCCATAATTTTTTCCCCAAGTGCCACAGATAAAGATTAAACTAAAAAGTCTTGCAAAGCAAAACCTGTCAACCAAAATCAAGTAATTATGTCTAAGGTTCTTGTCTCCGACCCCATTGATCAAGTTGGTATTGATATTCTTTCCCAAGTAGCTACAGTTGATGTCAAAACCAGCCTCAAACCAGATGAACTCAAAGCCATCATTGGCGAGTATGACGCGCTGATGATCCGTTCTGGAACTCGCGTTACTCAAGAAATTATAGAAGCCGGTACAAAATTAAAAATTATTGGCCGGGCTGGCGTGGGTGTGGATAACGTTGATGTCCCCGCAGCTACCCGCAAAGGGATTATTGTCGTCAATTCCCCAGAAGGTAATACCATTGCCGCAGCCGAACACGCCTTAGCCATGATGTTGTCCTTATCTCGTCATATTCCTGATGCTAATGCTTCAGTAAAACGTGGTGAATGGGACCGGAAAAGTTATGTTGGTTCGGAAGTATACAAAAAAACCCTCGGTGTTGTCGGGTTAGGAAAAATTGGTTCTCATGTTGCTAGTGTCGCTAAGGCTATGGGGATGAAACTCCTCGCCTATGATCCATTTATCTCCACAGAAAGAGCCGAACAACTGGGTTGTCAACTGGTAGACTTAAATTTGCTATTCCAGCAAGCCGACTATATCACCTTACACATTCCCAAAACCACAGAAACTGCCAACTTAATCAACGCTAAAACTTTGGCGTTAATGAAACCCACTACCAGGATTATTAACTGCGCTCGTGGTGGCATTATTGATGAAGCGGCTTTAGCAGTGGCAATCAAAGATGGTGTAATTGCCGGGGCTGCATTAGATGTGTTCGATTCCGAACCATTAGGTGAATCGGAATTGCTACGCTTGGGTAAAGATGTTATTCTTACACCTCACCTCGGTGCTTCCACTGCTGAAGCCCAAGTTAATGTAGCCATAGATGTGGCTGAACAAATTCGGGATGTGTTATTAGGACTATCCGCCCGTTCCGCGGTGAATATTCCTGGACTTAGTCCTGATATCCTAGAAGAACTCAAGCCTTACATGGAATTAGCGGAAACCTTGGGGAACTTAGTTGGTCAACTCACCGGCGGTAGAGTTGAGACACTTAATGTTACACTACAAGGAGAACTGGCAACTAATAAAAGTCAACCCTTGGTAATAGCCGCCCTGAAAGGACTTCTTTACCAAGCCCTGCGGGAACGGGTAAATTATGTCAACGCCACCATAGAAGCCAAAGAACGAGGAATTAGAGTCATTGAAACCAGGGACGCTTCGGCACGGGATTATGCTGGTTCGTTGCATCTTCAAGCCACAGGAACTCTAGGTACACATTCTGTTACAGGTGCTTTGTTGGGTGATAAGGAAATCCACTTAACGGATGTTGACGGTTTCCCCATTAACGTTCCCCCCAGCAAATATATGCTGTTTACTCGACACCGTGATATGCCCGGTATTATTGGTAAACTCGGTTCTCTACTGGGTAGCTTTAATGTCAATATTGCCAGTATGCAGGTAGGTCGGAAAATCGTTCGTGGTGATGCTGTTATGGCTCTCAGCATTGATGATCCTTTACCCGATGGCATTTTAGCAGAAATTAAAAAAGTGGAAGGTATTCGAGACGCTTATACAGTCACACTTTAACTGTGATTTTTGGGATTTATTTGATGAAGATGATTAAATAATTTGAGAATTAGAAAAATCATCTTTAACTATGATTTTTGTGATTTATTTGATTAGGATGATTAGAAGGATTATCTTAATTATCTTAGTCATAAAAATCATAGTTTGTTTTCCCCAATCACCAATTACCAATCACCAATCACCAATTACCAATTACCAATCTAAAATCCTATGGCAAATACCTGGTGGGAATTAAATATTTTATCTGAACTAGATTTAGAAGAAACTATATTTTGGCGCTTAGAAAACTTTGGCTGTCGTGGTACAGCAGTAGAAATTAAGGGCAATGTCTCTTTTGTTAAGGCTTATTTACCCACCTTTAAAGTACAACTGCTAGATTTGGCTGCTTTATCGCTGTGGCTGCGTCAAGATGCCCTGTGTGTAGGACTCACCGCACCAGTGGTGCATTGGGGCTTAATTGACGAAGAAGACTGGTCTAGTAGCTGGAAACAACATTGGCAACCTGAAGAAATAGGCGATCGCTTTCTCATTAACCCTGCTTGGTTACCGTTACCTGAATTCCTAGACCGATTGGTAATTCGTCTTGATCCAGGCGTAGCCTTTGGTACAGGTAATCATGCCACCACTCAACTATGTTTAGAATCCCTAGAAATGCGCTTCAGTGAAATCCCCCAATCCTTCCTAGACACAGAAGAACCAAGAAAACCTTTAATTATCGCCGATATTGGTTGTGGTTCAGGTATTCTAGGCGTTGGGGCAATCTTATTAGGTGCGGGGAAAGTCTATGCCGTTGATAACGATCCTTTAGCCGTAAAATCTACTTTTAGTAATCGCACTCTGAATGAGATTCGTCCAGATTCTTTAATCCCTCTTGAGGGTAGTGTAGACATAGTCCGAAAAATCATTGATCAACCTGTAGACGGGATTGTTTGCAATATTTTAGCAGATGTAATTATCGAATTACTCCCAGAAATGACCGCCATTACCAAACCTAGCACTTGGGGTATATTCAGTGGTATTTTACTAGAACAATCTAAATCCGTTGCTGATGCTTTAGAACAAAATGGTTGGATTGTAGCTACTCTCTGGAAAAGAAAAGAATGGTGTTGTTTAAATGCCCGTCGTTCTTAATTATAAGTTATGGATTTTTTCCTATTGAATATCACCAAAAGTAATGGTAATTAAAATCAGCCGAGATTAACAAATATTGATAAAATATAAATATCAATCCCTAACCAGCACTAATTTTCAATATGAACGACTCCATTGAAAACTATAATCCCAACAGCGTAGCCGAAAAAAATGGCAACTTCATGGGATTACCATTTAATTACGATTCAGCCAACTTAATTATCTTCCCCATACCTTGGGAAGTCACGGTTTCCTATCGTGCCGGAACGGCCAACGGACCACAGCAAATTTTAGATGCCTCACGACAAATAGATTTATTTGATTTTGATCATCCTGATGGTTGGAAACAGGGAATATTTATGGTAGAAATTCCCCAGGAAATGATTGAAAAAAATAACTATTATCGTCAACAAGCAGCCATAATTATTGAACGTCAAGCCCAAGGTAAATCCCTAACAGACTCACCGGATTTAACTCCTATTCTAGAGGCAATTAACAAAGCAGGGGAACAGGTAAATCATTGGTTATTTACCCAAGCACAAGCAGCAATAAATCAAGGTAAACGAGTTGCTGTTATTGGTGGTGATCACAGTTCGCCATTAGGCTACTTTCAAGCTTTAGCTAATCAATATGATGACTGGGGTATTTTACATATTGATGCCCATGCAGACCTACGTAATGCCTATGAGGAATTTGAGTTTTCTCATGCGTCTATTATGTTTAATGCCATAAAAATACCGCAAATTTCTAAATTAGTCCAAGTAGGTGTACGAGATATTTGTCATGATGAAGTACAAATAATTAATCAATCAAATAATCGCATTATTGGTTATTATGATTCAGCAATTAAACAACAACTATATTCTGGTAAGACTTGGTTGGATTTATGTCGAGAAATTATCAATCATTTACCAGAAAAAGTTTATATTAGCTTCGACATTGATGGTTTAGACCCTAAACTTTGCCCCAACACAGGTACTCCTGTCCCTGGCGGACTGGAATTAGAACAAGTTTATTGTCTATTCCGCGAACTGGTAAATAGTGGTAGAAAAATTATTGGTTTTGATGTTTGTGAAGTTGGTGATGCTGAATGGGATGGTAATGTCGGGGCGCGAACAGTTTATAAGTTAGCAAATTTATTAGATTTATCTCAGAAATAGGGAACAGGTGACAGGGGGCAGGTGACAGGTGACAGGTGACAGGTGACAGGGGGCAGGTGACAGGTGACAGGTGACAGGTGACAGGTGACAGAAGTAATTTTCCAATTACCAATTACCAATTACCAATTACCAATTACCAATTACCATTCGCCATTTTGGCATAATAAATGATTTCTTATCAGGTTTTATGAAATTTGCATACATACTATAGGAAGATGCTGAAAATAAATCATATAGGTTAAATTAATTCGGGATGTTGTTATGCACTGGATTTAAGTCAAGGTTTGGTTGACAACCAAACCTTTTTTATTGCCCCTTTTCTCCCAGTTGATGATTTGATTAAAAATATACCTATTCAACAAACAAGATCCATTTGATTAGACATCTCCAAAAAAGATGTAGAGCCGAGAATCCCTACCCATGCAACGTCTCTACAAGGGTTTTATACTAAACACGGGTGAGATTTAAACTTTTGCCAAATGACAAAGAACCCAGAATCAACGCGGAGCAATGGCACGTATCCCTGCGAACTGCTTGCAGCAGCGCTTCGCTATCGCCGGAGGCATCAGCCATAATCCAACAAATACGTCGGTATATGGGTTTTACGTTAAATTGACACTTAATGATCACTGCTAAACCCCTAATTTTCTTTCTCCCACCACTTGACTTTCAAGACAGTATCTACTAAATCTCAACCCCTACACATATAGGTTAGGGACTTCCAATTAAAAAAATACCCAAAAATTTCTTGTGGTGCGGGACGAATTTGCCCGCTAATCATCAAGGACGGGCAGGATGCCCATCCCACAAAATTGGGTAATTGATTTTTTGGTGTTCCCTTAAGTCTTTTAAAAATCCCTAACGGACTTCGTTCAAACTCTCCACTTGCTTGGTAAACATCTCTGTAAATAAACTCATGACTGTCCGTTCTTCTCGGACTTTAATATTAGCAGTAATAGACATACCGGACTGTAAGGATATCTTTCTATCTTGATTGGTGAGACTTAATTGTTGTCTATCTAACTTGATTTTGGCGGGGAATCTATAAAATTGATGGTTTTGGTCGGGAGGTAAAGCATCTGAACCAATATCAATTACTTTACCCTTGATATCACCAAATTCACTAAAGGGAAAGGAATCAATTCTCACATCTACATTCATACCTTTCCTCACGAAACCAATATCTTTATTGGTGATGAAAACTTCGGCTATGAGGCTATCTTTGGGGACAATTTGTAGTAATTTTTGGGTAGAATTGGCAACAAAACCCGGATTTTTAGCTTGAAGATCAAAAATTACACCTCCTACAGGAGCGCGAAGTTCTTGATATTTAACGTTTAATTGTGTTTGGGAGATTTTACTATTAATATCTGCTAAACGCTGTTCATTTTCTAGAATAATTTTCATGAATTGACTATCAATTTCTGCAATCCGTTGTTTGTTAGCACCGATTTTTTCCAAAATAGTTTTATCAGAACTAGCAACTGTATTGGTTAATTGCTCTTTTCCTTTATCAATATCGAATTGTAGACGTTTTGCCTCTTCTTGTAATTGTGATATTTCTGCGGAAAGCGTTTGTACCTGTTGTTTTTGATTCAGATATTGCAGTTTAGAAATACCACCTTCTTCAGCTAAGGTTTTAAGACTAGCTAAAATCTGACTTTGAATTGCTAAGCCATTTTTAGTATCTTGCAGTTTAAATCTGGTTTGAGAAAGTTGTTTTCGGGTTTTTTCAACTTCTAAATCTGCGGCTTTAGAACGGGATTTTAATTCTGTTTTAGCAACTGCTAATAATTGTTGTTCATCAATTCCTGTACCTGCTGCTCCCGGTGAATTTCTTAATTGAGAACGTAATAATTCATTTTCTGCTACTAAGGAAGCGCGGCTTTTAAGCAGAAAAGCTGATTCTCCTGGGAGTCTACTGCGTAAAAATGCTATTTCAGCATCTATTCCGGTACTTGCTCCCATTAAGCGCCGATAGATATTGTTTTCTTGAATTAAAGCTATCCGAATCTTATTCAATGAATTTAATTCGGCTAGGGTCGCAATGGAATCAAAGGTCAATAATAAATCTCCTGGTTTTACCTCTTTACCATCTTTTACATACAGTGATTTTACAACTCCATTTATGGGAGCTTGTACGTCTTTGACTGTTCCTTCTGGTTTTAATTGTCCTGTGGCGGGAACTACTTGCTCAATTTTCGCTAAACAAGCCCAAATAATCCCAAAACAAGCTAATCCCATGAGGGTAAGCATGATGGTTCTTGACCAAATTGGGGATTGGCGTAAGACTACAGATTGCTCGAAGTTATTAAAATTAAAATCGGGTTTTGGCTGTTTAGGAGCGGGTTTGGGTGGTGTTAATACTTGTGCATCTCTATAAGATCCGTTACCGTTTCCGTTGCCATTTCCGTTGGTGTAACTACCATTAAGTCGAGTCATAATGATTTGGGATTTGGGATTTTAGATTGAATATTTAGGGGTGTGTAATTTTAGAGTTTGAAAAGTTTAATGTATTACTGCCTTTTTTCGTTTTCTCGTTCCATACTCTGTACTCTGTATGGGAATGAATTTATAAGAAACTTCCAATTAAAAAATATCCCAAAATTTCTTGTGGTGCAGTCCGAAAAGCCCGCTAATAATACAAAGACGGGCAAGATGCCCATCCCACAAGATTGGATCATTTTTTTTGTGGAGTTCTCTAACGGCTTTAGGCAGAGCCTCTGTAATGGCATTCCCATTCAGAAAATGGGAAAGAGATGAACAGGGTAAAGCATGAGCTAAACCCTTACAAATAACTGACAAATTACAAATTTACTTCTTGTTGTTGATAAAGGTAGAAATAATGACCTTTAGCTGCCATGAGTTCTTGATGACTACCTTGTTCTATCATTCTACTGTTATCCATGACGACGATAGTATCGGCATTACTAACAGTATTTAAACGGTGGGTAATGAAGAAGACTGTGTTGCCTTTGAAGGCGCGAGCTAAGTTCAAACAAATTTGCCTTTCTGTGGGATAATCTAGGGCACTGGTGGCTTCGTCTAAAACTAAGATTTTAGGTCTTTGTAATACAGAACGAGCGATCGCAATTCTCTGTCTTTGTCCACCAGAAAGGGCTGATCCCCGTTCCCCAACTCTTGTATTATAACCATTTGGCAAGGTCATAATAAATTCATGTGCAACAGCAATTTGTGCAGCTTCAATAATTTCTTCAGTTGTGGCATCAGGATTTGTTAAGGCAATATTTTCTTGAACTGTGCCATCAAATAAGAGCGTATCTTGGGGAACTACACCAATTTGCCGCCGCAGCGAATAAAGTTCGACTTTGGCAATGTCGTAACCATCAACTAAAATTCTGCCAGATTCTGCGTCATAAAGTCTGAGCAGTAATTTCATCATTGTACTTTTGCCTGAACCACTTTGTCCGACAATGCCCACAAATTTACCTGCGGCAAATTCGACGCTGACATTGCTGAGTTGTAGTGGTCCGCTGGCAGCAAATCGGAAGGAAACGTTTTCATATTTAACAGCACCGCTAATAGCAGGAAGGGAAATATTATTCCGATCTATTTCTGCTTCTTGTGGTGTGTCGACAATATCACCTAATCGTTCTAAAGATAAACCAGTTTCTTGGAAGTTTTGCCAGATTTGCGCCAACCGTAAGATTGGGGTAGTAACGTAACTAGAAATAATCCGAAAAGCAATTAATTCTCCTAATGTTAATTCTCCTTTTAAAACTAAATAAGCTCCCACCCATAAAACTAATAAACTGCTAAGTTTACTGAGAAACTGACTGGTTGAGTTAGCTAATGTGGAAGTAAGGACTGTTTTAAAACCAGCGGCGACAAACTTAGCATATTTATTTTGCCAAGAAAACCGAGAGCGTAATTCAATATTTTGGGCTTTAACTGTTTGAATGCCTGACATGACCTCAACTAAATAAGATTGAGTTTCGGCATTCCGTTCAGCTTTAGTTCTTAATTGTCTACTCACGGTGGGAGCAGCGACTAATGTCACTACCACAAATAGAGGAATTGTCCCTAATCCGACGAGAGTTAGTTGCCAACTATAAAACAACATGACAACTATATAAACGACGGAAAATAGGGCATCTAACACCACTGTTAAAGCCGTACCGGTGAGAAACTGACGGATATTTTCTAATTCATTAATTCTGGTGGATAGTTCACCAACTGGTCTTTTATCGAAATAGCGCAGTGGTAAGCGTAGCAAGTGGTCAATAATTTGTGACCCCAAACTCATATCAATGCGGTTGGTGGTATCTACAAATAAGTAAGTCCGCAAGGTGGTTAATACTGCTTCAAATACACCCACTGCTAATAGTAATACTCCTAGAATATTCAGGGTACTAATACTATTTTGGACGATGACTTTATCAATAATTAGCTGAATAACCAGAGGATTAGCGAGGGCAGCTAGTTGGACAAAGAAGGAAGCAATAAATACTTCTATCAGTACCCGGCGGTAACGTGATAAGTAAGGAACAAACCAAGATAACCCAAAGCGTTCTTTCGGTGTTTCTTTGGTTGCACTCAGTAATAAAACTCTAACTTGTGGTTGAAGATTAGCGTCATCGGTTTCTAATTCTTCTACTAATTGACTAATTTGGCAGTTGATAATGCCTTGAGATGGTAAACCCAAAACTACTGTTTTTCCATCTACCGCATAGAGGACAGCAAAACTGTCACGATAGCGAATTAATGCTGGTGTAGGAATCCGATTGATGGAAACAGCAGGAACATCAACTAGCTGGGATTTAAGTCCAATTAGTTCGGATAAATAAGCGCAAACTTGAAAAGATATACTACCTTGACGCTTAATTTGGTCGTTTAAAATGCGGCGGACTACTTCTTTCCGAAAGGGCATTTCTAAATGCTTGGATAGCATTTGAAAACAAGCTAGAGTGGCATCTAATTCTCCTTGTCCTCGGAAAAATGGATAGTTTTGATTTTTAAGTTGCTTGTTTGATGTGGCGGGGGGAACAAATTCTGGTTCTTGGGCGTAGGGAATTTCCGAATCTGCTCTGCTATCTGATATAGTTTCTAATGTTTCGGATTCAATGGTAACACCATCAAGTAATGATAGGTCTTGAGGATTAATGCCCAATAAACGGAGAGGAATGTTACCTTTAACTTCAATTACGTCGGTTTCTATGCGAGAATTGGGTGGGAAATTGGGTAGGGAACTACGACCACTCACAAACCAAATGCGATCGCTATCTAATTCTCTTAAAGCAGTTTTTCCTGGTGATAAATAATGAATTTTTGCTTCTAATTGAGCCTGTTGGGTAATTTCTTTGAGGTTGTGATTTACTAAAGCTTTTTGTGCTACCTGGGAACTCAAAACATCAAATATTTCAATTGGGTGACTTATGTGTTGACGAGCTTTAGCAAAGGCTGGATTGCGGTTGATAAATTGCAAATAATCTGCGGCTTTCCAGGTTAAACAGATGACTTCTGTGGAAGCGATCGCTGTTTCACAAGGAAGTTCACGCAACCAAGCAATTTCGCCAATTGTTGCCCCTGGTTGCAGTAATTTTAATGTAATTGGTAATTGGTTTTGGGGATTATATCCCAATAGTCTGACGTTGCCTTGATAAAGAATGGCTATCCTTTCTGGTAGTTGTTCTTTACCAATAATTTTTTGTCCTATGCGATAACGCAAAGGCTGGAGAATTTGTGATGATAAGAGGTTATTAATTTCCTCTTTCGATAATTGATCAAATCCTTCAATACTGGCAATGAATTCTTCAAAGGTACTCTGAATATAAGTCATATTGATTGAGTTATTTATTTCACTTCATTTTGGCGAAAAGGTGGATATTTGGCGATTTATATGGTCTGAATCTGACATTTTTTTTCTGTCATTTGTGTTTGTAACCACTGATTAAATCGTTCATTTAGTAATCGTTGTCGCATGGAACGATCTAGTTGGGCTGGGAGTATTTTTTCCAATCGAACAATTACTAGGACGTTATTGATTTGAGTCGGTGGTGATAGTTGTTGTGGTTGACTTTTGGAGAGGATATTCACCAACATGGGATGGAGGGATTGTAAATCTATAGGTCCGACTAAGCCATCTGTTTGAGATTCTGGTCCTTGGGCGTATTCCCGTGCTAATTCCGCAAAAGATTGTTCACCCTCTTGAATACGGAAGTAAATTTCTTGAGCGATACCAAGTTCTGAGGTGGTAATTAGGGAATAAATCACTCTATCTAACTGGTTTTTCCGTTGAAAAAAGTAGGAGTTTAAATCCCCTCCCCAGGTTTCTTCTTTGAACTTTTCTAGTTTTAATTGTCGTACGGCCATGATCTGTAATTTTTGGAAACTTTCGCTCTGTGGTTCTATTCCCTGATATTGTTGGGCTAATTGTTCACAGGCTAGTTTTTCTTCTTCTGGGGTACAGACAATTTCTGCGATCGCTTGATCAATGAATATTTCCTTAATTAATAGCGGTAATAGCTGGTATTCCGACAATAATGATAAAACTTCTGTAGGCTGGAGGGTGCGATCGCCCAATTGTAGAACTTGATTCATATTACTTGTAATCAGGTTTGTTACCATTGTTAATTTCTCTTCAAAAGATAGTAGAACTAGATTGTCACCAAGTTATATTTTGGTTAAATTATACAATTTATGACAACTTTACTCTGCTTTGGTTTCAGTGTAGTATTTAAATACTAATTATTTGCCAATAACCAAGAGTTGATTTCTGGGCATTTAAGTAGTCAGAGTGCTGATATTTGGATATTATCGTACCAACTTACCATAAATTAATCAATTTGTCATATCAAACTTACTTTGTAGGAAATCGGGCATAATGACGAATTAGCAGCCTAAATTAGATAACCAGTCATTGCGGTTATTGCGTATTCTTCACTTACTCACTAATCTTCAAAAATCAATCTATCCTGAGAAATAATTACAACACCTAATAAGTTAATACAGGACAAAATTATATAAAGGGTAAATTTAATTTCTCTAAAAAGGTAAATATAATCACAAAAATACTGTAGGGGCAAACCCCCTGTGGTTGCCCGGAATCATAATTAACGAAATCTGCCCGGATTTAGCCGATTGGGGCTTTGGCGTGTGGTACTACCTTTAATTGCTACTCCATTTCTCAGTTTTCCACCAGTACCACCATCTTTAGGATCAAGGTATGGTTTCAAATTAATCCCACCTTTAGTAGAAGTAACTTGATTCTTGCTACCACCTAAAAGCGTTTGTCCGAGACTGTATAAGCTATTGCCATTACTGCTATTACGATTAGTGTAAGTATTGACAGCAATAGTTTGTTGTCCACTATCAGCAGTAGTTAAATTTTGGAATACACTATTGCGAATAGTATAAGGATCTTTGCCACGAGGGACTGTTAAGACAATTCGACAACTGGGTTGGGCTTCGGTGGTGACACAGATAATATTTTCGCTATTTTCTACCGCTATTTGCAGTTCTTGTAATCCATCTGGGCGATATAATTCTAAACGGGTGGCGATCGCTTGACAACGTTTCTGAGCATCCCACCCGCCTCCTAAATTCTGAGGTGCAGCCCAAGCAAAGTATTGTCCAGGTTGACTTTGGGGCTGATACATGACTGTAAACTGTCCATTGTTAGACTGGCAACTAAATCTGGCGCTACTGTCAACTGTGGTGGAAGTTGGTATGGTGGTTGATGAACCTGATGGTACTGTAGTAGATGAACCTGATGGTATTGTAGGAACAACAACTTGAGCAAAAGCTACAGTATTACCAAAAAATAAAGAACAGCCCAGACTACTCAATAATAGAACCCGAAGTGATTGTAATGACATAAATATAACCTCTGTGAGAAACAGGTAAATAGTTGATATCTCTATTGACGGAGAATATATTTTTTTGATTCATTAACAATACCTGTTTTTTTATTTTTAATATACATAGCAGAAACCGCTACAAGCTACGAAGGATTATCAGCAGCTTACAGCGGTTTCTTGATTAGGTTGTAGTTCAATACAAAAATAATAGAAGTGGACTTGACAAGCAATCAATTAAATCCGATTTAAATTACGCTTCCGTTTAAAACCCTTATTTCTAATGGGCAGGCACTTCTGGCTGCGAGTTCAACACCTCCAATAACAATTTGGTGAGATTTAGGCGAAAAAACTTTGACAGGAAGCTAAAATCTAAAATTGATTGCCGATACATTAGAGCAGGAGGCACAAACTCTAATGAACAGTTCGGACTTAAGGTTTGACTTTTAACCTTCTTGTACCATACTTTTAATTTAGCATGAGTTTTTTTATTTGCGTTGTCTATTTACTAAACTTGAAATTCATTAATATATTGCAACAATTCGGAAGATAGCGCAGACCTCACAATTTGGAATGGGCGCAGGCTCTGCGCCCCTACCTGACTCCTGCTATAGTAGAAGTTTTATAAGTTATAAACCGATGGAAATTATTATTGGTTGGCTATATCCCAAGTTGATGAGTACTTATGGCGATCGCGGAAATGTGATCACTATCCAACGTCGCGCTCAATGGCGGGGGTATAATGTGACTGTGTTACCTTTAGACCAAGAGTCCACCACAGAAGATATAAAATCAGTAGATGTGATTGTTGGTGGGGGCGCACAGGATCGTCAGCAAGAAATTGTCATGAGGGATTTGCAAGGAGCAAAGGCTGAGGCAATGCGTGATAAAATCGAACATGGCACGCCGGGAGTTTTTACCTGCGGTTCTCCCCAACTGCTGGGAAATTATTACGAACCAGCCTTTGGACAAAGAATTGACGGTTTAGGAATCTTAGATTTAGTTTCTATTCATCCTGGTGAAAATACGAAAAGATGTATTGGCAATTTGGTGATAGAAGTTACAGCTTCCCGGTTAGCACAGGAACTAGAAGCAATGACGGGAACAAAACCTTATTTAGTTGGGTTTGAAAATCATGGCGGAAGAACTACATTAGGAAAAGTGGAAGCTTTGGGGCGTGTGGTGTATGGTTTGGGGAATAATGGAGAAGATGGAACAGAAGGCGCGTTTTATCAAAATGCGATCGCTACCTATTCTCACGGTCCATTATTACCAAAAAATCCTTTTGTTGCCGACTGGTTAATTCAAACTGCGTTAAAGTTAAAATATCAGCAAGAAATTAAACTTTCACATTTAGAAGATACTTTGGCAATGCAAGGACGGGAAGCGATATTGAAACGCTTAAAAGTTAATTTACCCAGTGTGGCTGGAGTTAGGTAATAGGTAATAGGTAATGGGTAATGGGTAATGGGTAAAACATTCTTCCCAATTACCAATCACCAGTTACCAGGTTCATAAACTACATTATTTCTTTATTAAATAAGAATAATTGTCTGTACAATATCTGATAAGTTTCTATAGAAGCGTGAAATTGTTTAATTAGTTATTATTTTAAATCTGTGCAACTTCCTTTCGACTCCGCTCAAGGTAAACCTTCTTCCCCAGAATCTGAAAATAGCTCAAATTGTCACCCTGATGAGGGGTTGCAAAAATTACTTAATCGCCTTGTTATCAGAATAGAACGCGATGAATTAGTGCGAAAAACGACAAATCACCTGAGAGAATCACTTCAGGCTAATCGTGTAGTATTGTATTATTTCTATGAACAATGGCAAGGGCAGGTAACATTTGAATCATTGAGTGCTGATGAATATTCGATTCTTGGTTTTACCGGACCAAGCGGTTGTTTTAACCATGAATATGCTGCTTTGTACTTAGAAGGAAGAGTAAGAGCGATCGCTGATATAGAATTAGAACCAATTCAGGATTGTCACCGTGATTTTCTTCGCAGTATGCAAGTTCGCGCCAATTTGGTAGTACCAATTCTCATACCGCGAGGATTATGGGGACTATTAGTAGCGCATCATTGTCAAAATTCCCGTAATTGGACATTAACAGATATTGAACTAATGCAAACAGGAGCGCGAACTTTAGCAACAGATTCTAATATTTTAGAAAGTTAAAAATCAACTCGGCGTTGCTGATTAAGGGTATGAATTTTAGTCTCACGCAAAGGCGCAATCACGCTTCGTGATCTCGAAGAGTAGACGCACTGAGGTTTGAGTTTTAAAGGTTCAATTTGGGAATTTCATACCTCAATTCAGCAACCCATCAACTCCATTAATTCATCCTTCTTTATCCGCGTTCATCTGCGTTCATCTGCGTTAAAATCATTTAAATTCCCAAGTTTAGGACTCCACCACCCTTTTGCAGTATGAAAATAAGCCACATCCTGATGTTTCTTATCCTTCCATGAATCCTGACCAGAACAACGCAGCATAGTTTTATTTTGCCCATCTTTAATATAACTATATTCCTCTAAGGGTTTCTTGCATACTGGACAGGGATGTGCAGTAATTTTTGCTGAAGATTTGGGAGCATTTTCATTTGCAGATGTTTTAGTTTTCGGTGCTTCCCACTTCTTGTTAAAATCGCTCCAAAATAGCACAATGTTTTCACAACCACTCACACATTTAAGAAAGTATTTCTTTTTAACTTTACTGCTGGGAATTTTAGCTAAACACTCCTTGCAATCAGGACAACGAGTTCTAGAAGTTTCATATTTGCGGTCAACAAAATTATTAGTTTTAGCTGTAGTTGATGAATTAATAACTACAGTTTTAGCATTGGAAAGCGCAGGGACAAAATAACTTTGATTCCAATTAGTTAGGTAATGTTGCCAAGAGTTTTTGCCTTCAGAAATTGCATCTAGGGCATTTTCCATTTTAGCAGTAAATTCGGCTTCTAATAAATCGGGTAAAGCTTTTTGTAAAAATTCATCTACTTCTAAACCCAAATTTGTGGGTTGAAGATTGTCTTTTTTCAATTCTACATAATTGCGTTTTTTTAAAGTGGCAATTGTCGGAGCATAGGTACTAGGGCGACCAATACCTTTTCTTTCCATCAATTGAACTAGTTTGGGTTCACTATATCTGGGTGGTGGTTGGGTTTGTTTTTGGTCATGTCCCGCTTTGGCTAAATTCAGTTTTTGTCCTTGTTGTAATAAAGGCAAAACTGCATCTTTGCTAAGATTCAGCCAATATTTTGCATAACCGTAAAATTCAATTACCTGCCCTCTAGCTTGCCATAGAATATTACCTGATTTGGTAATTACTAGAGTTTTACGAAGTTGTGCCGGACGACATTGAGAAGCGATCGCTCTTTTCCAAATCATCACATATAGGTTAAACTCATCTTCAGGTAATTCTGCCCGTAATTGCACCGAAGGACGAAAAACATCTGTAGGACGAATGGCTTCGTGTGCTTCCTGGGCGGTTTTACTACTACGCTGTTTGGCTACTTGCTGGGGGACATTTTGCGGGTCATTTTGTTCCAACCATTGACGAGCGCTCGCACAAAATTCAGGACTCAACATGACTGAATCTGTTCGCATATATGTAATCAACCCTGCCTCATATAGCTTTTGTGCCACCTGCATGGTTTTATCGGGGGAAAATTTCAACTTTGAACCGGCAGCTTGTTGGAGGGTGGAGGTGGTAAATGGTGGAGGGGGTTGACGATAAACCAGTTTCCCTTCTAGGTGAATAATTTGATGAGGATGAAGTTTTGCTTCTTCAACTAATCTATTTGCTTCTGCTTCCGAGAGAACGCGCTGAGATTCGGGTTTTTCGGGGTTGTTACTAGCTGCATCATCGTGAGTTTCCGTTTCTGCTTCTGGTGTTTCTTTCTCAGTATTGGCCGTACCTTTGTAAAAAGCCCGGAATCCTTCTTGATAATCTACCCAGACACTCCAGTAATCTTGGGGAACAAAAGCCAGAATTTCTCTTTCGCGCTGACAAATGAGATGTAATGTGGCGCTTTGAACTCTACCTACACTTTTTGCCCCGTTATTTAATGCCCAAACTAGGGGACTACCTTTATAACCTACCAACTTATCCAGACAATCTCGACATAATCCTGCACCGATGAGATTGGTGTCAAGTTTTCTGGGATGGGCGATCGCATTTCGCACCGCTGATGGTGTAATCTCAGTATAAACTACTCGTTTGGGGTCTTTTAATCCTAACGTTTCTTTAAGATGCCAAGCAATGGTTTCTCCTTCTCTATCTGGGTCTGTAGCCAAAACAACTTCATCAACTTGCCTAACCGCCGCTTTTAATTGTTGAATTGTTTCCTTTGCCCGTTGGTCACGGGGAACATAATTGCAGCTAACAGTATTACCATCCATTGTAAATCCTAGTGAATCATCACCCTCATTACTGAGTTCGCGGATATGTCCACAACTAGCGCGAACAATCCAATCTGCACCGAGAATTTGACTCAGTTTTTTGACTTTTCCGGGAGATTCGACCACTAGGAGGCGTTTAGGCATGGCGCTTGTTTTTGAGATGCTTTATCTAGGATAATTGAGAACGAGTGTATTTACCATTCATAGCACAAAGAAAAATTAAGTAATTGGACAAAAATATTTATACTCAACACGGCTTAATAATTTGATTCTGTGGGTAGGGGTAAAGCAAGAGCTTCATAGGTGTCAACTTAAGCTCAAATCCTGATGATATCTCGTTCCCAGTCTCTGACTGGGAATGCTATTACAGAGGCTCTGCCTCTGTTTTCATAGAAGGCAGAGCCTTCTAGAATTCATTCCCATACAGAGTATGGGAACGAGAAATTCATTCCCAGGCGGGCTATGGGTTTTACGTTAATACTATTAGGGACTTCCAAGAAATAAATTATCCTGATTAACGAACCACAGAGGCGCAGAGGACACAGAGGAATAAGGGTTTGAGAGATTTTTGCGTTAGGTGGTTGAGTATTTTTTTATTTGGAAGTCCCTTAGACTGGGAATTCATTCCCAGGCGGGCTATGGGTTTTACTTTAAGTTGACACCAATGAAGCTCTTGCTTTACCCCTACAAATCTAGGTTTTTCGTAATTTTGTAAAAGTCCATGTCTCAACCGTGTTTAGTATACAGTCATTGCGAGCGAAGGGAAGCAATCACAACCCTTGCGATTGCTTCATTTCACTTCGTTCCATATGGCTAACGCCACGCAACGCTTACGCAATGGCATTGTGTAATTAATTTTGCCTCACTACTTAGAGCCGCTTTAAAATCCTTAAATTATACTGTAAAAAATCAATTGGGAAAGGACTATTTAGCTCATATCACAGCAATTTTCTCATTAAAACAAAATATAAACATCTAAAAACCCGATCAAGGTTGACCGGGTTCTAATGAATTTGCAGGTTTCAAATGATTAAAGTGAGTAAGTGAATTTAAGTTACTAAGGGTGGACTTTCTAAAACGCAAATACAGCATCTCCACGTCTTTCCGCTCTGGGATTTGGCCTCGCCACCTCATCTAGAGTTTGGCTAGTTGCCACTTCGTCATCAATAACGCTGTAATTGTCGGGCTTATGATAGGGGGACACACTGATCATTTACCGTTCTATAAAACTTACCCAAAATTACCAAAGTCTAGACACATCTGGACAGCGATAGTCTTAGCGTTTACTTCCTGCTTCATCGCGGTCTTAGAATGACTTCCAAGAGGTTCGCCCGCTCCACAGACAATCCCGGTAGAACTTACCGTTTCTGACCGTAGTTCCTAAAAAGAACCCTTTCTTTTAGTCGGTTTTTATTTGCTTGGTGTCCTATGCTTTTAAGATATCATTTGATTTTTGAGATAGGACTTATTCTTTACATTTATTAACAAATTGGTGGGCTTATTTTCGATGATTGCCTTTTTGCCAACTTTGACTATTAGGCTGTTTGCTGAATTTAGCTTGAGGAAAAAGTCGCTGTTCTACTTGTTCATAACTGCCTTCAAAGTCGCATTTACCGAAATGGGGACATTGACGACAATAAACGCCTTTGCTGTAACGTTCTAGATTCTCACGGTTGAAAAAATAGGGTTTATGACTAAATGTACTTGCTACCCATTGCCATGACATATTGTTACTTGCTGGATCACCGTCGAGTAAATGTTGGAGAAACCATTTTGCGCCGGCTTGCCATTGAATATGCCGCCAATGGATAATATAAGCTGCTAACCACATTCTCATGTGGTTGTGTAGGTAGCCTGTTTCTCGTAGTTCCTGACTAAAGCTGTCAATGCAAACTAGTCCTGTCGTTCCGGTTGTGATATCTTCAGGTAGTTGGGCTGCGTAGTCTGTTGATTGATAACCGGTTTTGAATTCTTCTTGATTTTGCCAAATCTCGTTTCCTAGTTTGACATATAATCTTTGCCAATAATCACGCCAGCCTAGTTCATTAATTAGTTTATTAGCATCCTCTGGATTGTCAATTCGGTTGAGTATATATTCTCGAACTTCGCGCAAACTCAAGACTCCATGCCGAAGGTATGGTGATAATTTGGTAATGTCACCAGTTAGGAAGTTACGGGTTTTTGCGTAAGCTATGGGGTCAATTTTTTGTAGTGCTTGTTGTGCGGCTTTCCTTCCTCCGGGAATATCGCTAATGTGATCATCTTGTGCTGCGGCTTGGGGGAACTGTTCCTTGAGATATGCGACTAATTCGGCTCGATTGTGGAAATCACGTAACATAAAATTTGTATATGTCAATTTAAGATTTTAAGAATAATTAAACGCAGATGAACGCCAATAAATGCAGATAAGGACGGATGAGTCAATGTATTTTATGATTCTGTGGACATTCACGTAAAATTGGTATTAGTAGTTTACATCAGATGTGGTTTTATCTCCTAAATAATTCGTCTAATATCCCTAAGTAGTGAGACAGAGTTAATTACACAATGTCATTGCGTTAGCGCAGCGTGGCGTTAGCCATATATAACGTAGTGAAATGAAGCAATCGCCAGGGTTGTGATTGCTTCCCTTCGCTCGCAATGACTGTAAATAAGTAGTGAGACAGAATTAATTACACAATGTTATTGTGTTAGCGCAGCGTGGCGTTAGCCATATATAACGTAGTGAAATGAAGCAATCGCCAGGGTTGTGATTGCTTCCCTTCGCTCGCAATGACTGTAAATATTTTTGTCCAATTACTTAATATTTAAAACGAATTCGTAGGGGCGCAGTCCCTGCGCCCAAACAAGACCTGCACCCAAACAAGACCTGCGCCCAAAATCTTATGCACTCAACATCGTATTTATCTTGAAGATACATTAAAGGAATTTAAAAACCCTTCTATACTCTTAGTCAAAAACTTCTGTCTTTTTTTAGTAGTTTCCGCACTTACTTGATATAACCGGGTTTTAACTAAATATATTCTCCGTTTAACAATGTTTCCTCCCGGTTTACTATAGCTAATTTCCCTGCCAAAATAAGGACATAATCTAATTTTTTGTTCACTAATTAAAGTTCCTTTGGCTTTTTTAACCACATTATTGCGTCCGTTATCTAAAGCCTTTTCAACCAGCTTTTTGCGATTTAATAATTCAATATATTCAGAGGAATAATCAACATAACCAACGGCATAATTAACTTCCTCTTGTTGGCGTTCAACACTAAACAGATTTAATTTAATTTTCCCCGATTTTGTATTTACTGTTTGTTTAGTCTCCCTGGGATTCCCTGGCATTAAAATCCGAAAACTACCGTCAGCAGGAGAAAACAACTTCCAGACAGATTTCGCCACTTTTACCTGTTGGTTAGCGGCTATAGTTGGAGTAATTGTATATCCGCTACATAAAACCACTAGCGCAAGAGAATAATTGAGAAATCTCATTTTCATGGTTATTGTATTGAATTTAATGCTATGAAATTTTATAGGCTCTACCGTTCCCTTTATGTAAAACAATATTTATTGTAGCGACTGTCTTGATTGTCAAGCGATCGTTAGGAAAAATTTAAAGTCTAGGAAAAAAGTCAGAAAATAGAGGAGAAAAACAGAACAGAACAAAACAGGTAAATTATAGATTGCCATAAATTACCAAACTAGATTGGAGGTATAAAAACGACAGTAGAACTTTATGCAGAAATTGGTTGTGAGTCTTGAGAAATAGACCAAGGAAGATGATCTCGAATCATCGCATTTAAAATAACTAACATTTTATGAACGCAAGCAGTAATGGCCAATTTTTTGGGTTTACCACGTTCAACCAAGCGCTCATAAAAAGTTTTGATAACAGGATTATGACGCATGGCAACAACAGCACCCATATAAAGAATGGCACGAACATGGGCGCGACCACCATTAATCATGCGCTTACCTTTGTGCTGACCACTATCATGATTAATTGGTGCAACACCAACTAAGCGAGAGATTTGTTTGGCAGTTAATTGACCTAATTCTGGTAAGTCAGAAACTAAAGTGGTAGAAATTACTTGACCAACGCCAGGAGTAGTTTTGAGTAGATTGACTTTATCAATCCATTGTTGATTATTTTGGGTCAACGTCTCAATTTCTTGATTGAGTTGTTGAAGATGTTGCTCAAGATAATCAATATGGGATTCAATATCTGTCAAAGCTTTACCACGAGCGCGGTCACGGCGATTCTTTTCCGCTGTAGACATTTCTACTAATTGTCTTCGGCGACTAATTAATTCGCCTAATTGACGTGACATTTCACTTTCGATTGCTAACACCTCCGGTTTCATTGCTTCACCGAAATGCGCCAAAATCTGTGCATCAATGGCATCGGTTTTGGCTAACTTACCTGTAGCTTTAGCAAAGTCTCTTCCCTGACGAGGATTGATTAATGCTACTGGTAAAAGAGCCGCTTGCAATTGAATGATTAATTCTGTTTCTAGTCCTCCTGTTGCTTCCAGTACGATTAGGTTTAAATCGTTAGATTGAAGTTGCTTAACTAGATTAGCTATTTCTGTTTCAGTATTAGCAAATTGAAATGCTTTACCCATTGGACGGATATAAACATCAAGTGTTGCTTTACTTACGTCAATGCCTACCCATTGGGAGATATAATCCATTTTTAACTCTCCAATTTCAATTACTTCTTTTTAATTTGTTTTGTTTTTATTCATCCCCTTGATTTCACTCATCCTTGCACGATACGGGCTATATTATCTATGTCTTTGTTCATAGTTTTTACCCCAGGCGACTGTTCGAGTTCTGTCATGGAGATTGTTGTGGTGATCCTTGCTACAAAGCGGTCTTTTCTGACCCAGGTTGGGACGGTCTACCACTTCTTCTAACATACCTCTAAGATACAAGGTTGGGTTGAGGGACGAAACCCAACGTATAGTTATACTGCAAACGGTTCATTCATAGTTTAACCAAATATGAAACCCCTCTGGTAAACCTCTCCCCGCAACGGGGAGAGGCTTTGAACTTGTTCTTTGTATGATAAAAAAGTCCAGCTTCTAGCCGTTTTGAGTATATATAACAAAGTTGCCCACGATAAGTAGTGAGACAGAATTAATTACACAAGATTATTGCGTAAGCGTTGCGTGGCGTTAGCCATAGGGAACGAAGTGAAATGAAGCAATCGCCAGGGTTGTGATTGCTTCCCTTCCCTCGCAATGACTGTAAATATTTTCGTCCAATTACTTACCGGGGTAGGCACTGGGGCGCTACCCCTACACCTACATTAAATCTAAATCTTTTATATAATTAATTTTGCCTGCCTACTTATTCAAAACTACAAACCATTGCAAAATGTCTTCAGAATTCCCAATTGGTAGTAAAGTCCGTGTGGTATCATTGCCACCATACCTGAAAACGGCTGAACCAATGCCTATGTTACGTCCCCCTGAAGTAATTCGTATTGGCGAGGAAGGTATAGTTCTTGACCATCGTCCTGGTGGTTATTGGGGTGTCCGCTTTACTAGAGGTGCTTTTCTCATAGATAGCCAACACATTGAAAGTATCGAAAACCTGTCCGAACCGCAATCAGATTGAAGATAGAGAACAACAAGAATGTAAACTTATATTAAGTTATTCTTTTGGTTGAGAAAATGGGTTCCCGTCGCACTTTTATTAGCATTTTATTTGCTTCTTGTTTGGCTGTTATTAGTTGGTTTAATTTTACCCCTCCTGCTCAAGCTTTAGGTGGTAAATTACCCACAATTAATCAACCTGCACCTGAATTTACTTTACCAACTAATACAGGCAATGGTAAAGTCTCTCTGGCTGATTTTCGGGGTAGGTGGGTGGTTCTTTATTTCTACCCCAAAGATTTTACCTCTGGTTGTACTATTGAAGCCCGACGTTTTCAGCAAGATTTACCTAAATATATTCAGAAAAATACTGAGATTATTGGTATCAGTGCTGATGATGTTGATTCTCATGCAGAATTTTGTGACTCGGAGGGGTTAAAATTTCCTTTGTTAGCTGATATTAAGGGTGAAGTTAGTAAGGCTTATGGTTCTTGGATAGGTGTTGTCTCTATGCGCCATAGTTTTATTATTGATCCTCAAGGGATATTACGCACAACTTTTGTGAAGGTTAATCCTAGTATTCACAGTATGCAAGTTCTGGAAATGTTGAACAAGTTGCAATCTTCTGTTTCTTAGAAAGGTGGCGATTAGAAAGGCGGCGATTAGAAAGACGGCGATTAGAAAGATGCCTCCGGCACGCTTCGCGGACGCGGCTACACAAACAAAGTCCACCTTCGTGGACTAAGGGACTTCCAATTAAAAAAATACCCAAAAATTTCTTGTGGTGCGGGCATCTTGCCCGCTAACCATCAAGGACGGGCAGGATGCCCATCCCACAAAATTGGGTAATTTATTTTTTGGTGTTCCCTAAGTAGGTGGGCGGAGGAAAATCAAAATATATTTCGTTTTTTGAAATGGCTAAAAATCAACGACAATAACCCATCGAGGTGAATTTACATATCGTTACACATTTTGGTTATTTCACGTCCACCTACTTAATAAGTAGTGAGACAGAATTAATTAAGTAGGTGAACACAATAAAACCAAACTGTGTAAAGAAACGTAAAATCGCCCAAACCCTCTTCACTCTTGCCTCTTGCCTTGCCATAACGACAATTTTCAACGCCAACCTACTTAATTTTTTGATATGAATCATGATCCTTATATTGTTAAACCAGGTGATCAAATTTCTTTGATCAAGGACTATAATCCAGGTTATAGATGCGAGTTTCACCCAAAAACTGATGCGATTAAAAAATTAAAAACAGGTGTTTTACAACTAGCTAAATATCAAGATGTTCTCTATGCCCAAAATAGTTATTCTTTGTTAATTATTTTTCAAGCTATGGATGCTGCTGGTAAGGATAGCACCATTAAGCACGTGATGTCGGGGGTGAATCCCCAAGGGTGCCAGGTATTTAGTTTTAAATCTCCTAGTGAGGAAGAATTAGATCATGATTATTTATGGCGTTCGATGAAGTCTCTCCCGGAAAGGGGTAGAATTGGCATTTTTAATCGTTCATATTACGAGGAATTACTTATAGTTCGTGTCCATCCAGAAATTCTTAAAAAACAACAATTACCCAAGTTTCCTCAAGGTAATCAGATATGGAAACAGCGATTTGAGGAAATTAATAATTTTGAAAAATACTTGGTTAATAATGGGGTAATTGTGCTGAAGTTTTTTCTAAATGTCTCAAAATCGGTGCAAAGAAAGCGGTTTTTAGCACGGATTGATTCACCGGAAAAACATTGGAAATTTTCTGCTAGTGATATCCGAGAAAGGGCTTTTTGGGATGATTATATGGATGCTTATGAGCAAGTTTTTAACAATACAAGTACAGAATTAGCTCCTTGGTATATTGTTCCTGCTGATCGGAAATGGTTTACACGGTTGGTGGTAGCAGATATTATTTGCACAAAGTTACAGGAGTTAAATTTGCAATATCCTGAAATTAGTGAGGAAAATAAAAAGCAATTACAGGAAGCTAAAAAAAATCTGGAAGCAGAAAATTAGCTTTGTCAGTGAAATGTGAACAAAAAGATCCCCGACTTCTTAAAGAAGTCGGGGATCTAAGCATTTATATGTTTACAAATTAGCTATGATTGATTCATAGGTCTGTAGGTACAGGGAATGAGTTGAAAATTTAGATATCTTAGAGTTGGGAAAGATGATAATTTTCAGGATAAATATGCCAAATCTTCCTAACTTTGATATTGTGGCTTTAGCGGCTTCGGCTGGTGGATTAACGGCATTAATTGAGGTGCTTTCAAATTTACCTGCAAATTTCCGAGCAGCAATTGTTGTGGTTCAACATTTAGATCCTCGTCATCCATCCCTGATGGCAGAAATTCTCAGTCGTCGGACTCCACTGAAAGTAGTTCAGGCACAGCAAGGAGATGAACTCACTTCAGGGACTGTTTATATTGCTCCTCCGAATAACCACTTGTTGGTGAATAGTGATGGTACAGCTTCTTTGTCTCAGTCGGAAATGGTGCATTTTCTCCGTCCTTCGGCGGATTTGTTGTTTGAATCCGTGGCAGCAAGTTATAAAGAAAGAGCGATCGCTGTTGTCCTTACAGGAACTGGTAGTGATGGCGCAATGGGTGTGGAAGCAGTCAAAAAAATGGGTGGGACGGTAATTGTCCAGGATGACAAAAGTGCTGAATTTCCGGGAATGCCATCTTCAGCAATTAAGACAGGGAATGTAGATTTTATCCTGCCTTTAACAGAAATTTCCTCAGCTTTGATAACTTTGGTTATGTCTTATGCTACTTCATCATAATTTCCATGCTGTTCTGCCATAACATATTACAAATTTATGTTGTTATCGGAGGCTTGCTATGTATAACAATAGTTTTGCAAGTTCAATATTCTCGATTCTTCGGTACTGGTTATGCTCAACCGATAAGTTGAGAAAAGGGAATAGGGAACAGGGGAAGTTTATCATTTATAATTATCTATGATGTGTATCTATTGCTTATGAATGCTCCACACAAGGATCTGGATTTTGAAAATCTCCTAGAATATTTGAAAATCAATCGAGGGTTTGATTTCAGCGGTTATAAACGTTCAACTTTAATGCGTCGTGTTATTAAAGAGATGGAGACTTTAAATATAGATAGCTTTGTGAATTATCAAGATTATTTAGAAGTTCATCCAGATGAATTTAAAAATTTATTTAATACTATTTTAATTAATGTAACTGCTTTTTTTAGAGATAGTTCAGCTTGGGAATATTTAGCCAAGAAAATTATCCCTAATATCATCAAAAATAAACAACAAGATGAACAGATTCGGTGCTGGAGTGCTGGTTGTGCTTCTGGACAAGAGGCTTATACTTTAGCAATGGTCTTATCAGAAATATTGGGAATGGAAGAGTTTCGTAGACGGGTAAAAATCTACGCGACAGATGTAGATGAAGAAGCTCTTTTTCAAGCTCGTCAAGCTAGTTATTCAGCAAAAAATATTATTGAAGTTCCCTTAGAACTGCGCGACAAATATTTTGATCTAGTGAATAAAAACTATGTTTTTCGTCAAGATTTACGTCGTTGCGTGATTTTTGGTCGTCATGATTTACTTCAGGATGCACCAATTTCTCGTTTAGATTTATTGATTTGTCGCAATACGTTAATGTATTTTAATTCGGAAACACAAGGAAAGATTATCAATCGGTTTCATTTTGCGCTTAATGACCATGGCTATCTGTTTTTAGGAAAAGCAGAGATGTTAGTCATGCACTCTAATTTATTTATCCCCATAGATTTAAAAGATCGTGTATTTGCGAAAGTATCTTTGGAAAATATGAATGATCGTCGATTGCTGCTTACAAATATCAAAAGTCCAGCTTCAAATAAGAATATAGATTATGAAATGCAGATTAAAGAATTGGCTTTTGATACTGCATCTAATGCCCAAATTGTGATTGATAATAATGGTAAGTTAATCATGATTAATGAAGAAGCTCGAAATTTATTTGGACTAACAGTTAGAGATTTAAACCGCCCTTTTCATAATTTAGAACTATCTTATAGACCTGTGGAATTACGCTCAATAATTGAACGGGTCTATAATGAACGTCATCCTATTACACTCACAAATATTGAACGTTATCAATCTAATTCAGAACTTCAACATTTAGATGTGCGGATTATTCCTCTACAAGATACTGATCAAAATATTGTCGGTGTGACAATTTCTTTTAATGATGTCAGTCCTTATATCAAACTCCATACAGAACTACAACGCTCTCGACAGGAATTAGAAACAACTAATGAAGAATTGCAATCTACTAATGAAGAATTACAATCTACCAATGAAGAACTAGAAACAACCAATGAGGAATTACAATCTACCAATGAGGAATTAGAAACAACCAATGAGGAAATTCAATCAACAAATCAAGAAATGGAGACAATGAATGAAGAACTCCAATCTGCTAATGAAGAGTTACAAACAATAAATAATGAATTAAGCGATCGCACCACTGAACTTGACCAAACTAATATTTTTCTTGCTTCTATCTTAGACTCTCTGCAAATGGGAATAGTAGTTATGGATAGTAGTTTTAATATTTTAATTTGGAATCATACAGTTGAAGATCTGTGGGGTTTACGCAGTGATGAAGTAATAAATAAATCTTTGTTTAGTTTGGATATCGGGGTACCTATAGAACAATTGCGAAATCCCATTCGTGATACTATGTCTGGTAAGAAGAAATTACAGGAAATGCTTCTGAATGCCACCAACCGTCGCGGTAAAAAAATCCAATGTTATGTTGCCTGTAGTCCTTTACTAGAAGAAACAATAGTAGGTATCATTATAATGATGACTGATGTAGAAAAAATCAATAGTATGATTTCTCCAGTGGACATTGAAGAAAGACAACGGGAAGGATCAGAAAATATTTAGCCCCGCTATCGGCGACGGTCAGTCGCTACTACACAAACAAAGTCCACCTGCGTGGACTAAGGGAACACCAAAAAATAAATTACCCAATTTTGTGGGATGGGCATCCTGCCCGTCCTTGATGGTTAGCGGGCAAGATGCCCGCACCACAAGAAATTTTTGGGTATTTTTTTAATTGGAAGTCCCTAAGAAAAATCAAGGTTTTTAACCCACGCAGGTGGGTTTTGCCCGTATAGCCGCGACTTCTAGTCGCTAAGTACAATTATTTTTACATAATCTTATAATCTATGTCTATAATTATTGCTGGAGAACGGAGTGGAGTCGGGAAAACAACAGTTACACTTACCCTATTAGCATCTTTACGTCGTCGTGGTGTAAAAGTGCAATCTTTTAAGGTGGGACCCGATTATATTGATCCGATGTTTCATCAATATGTTACTGGTCTTCCTTGCCGAAATTTAGATGCTGTGCTAACTTCAGAAAGTTATGTGCAGCAATGTTTTCACCATCATTCTCCCCAGTCTGAATATACTTTAGTTGAAGGGGTAATGGGTTTGTTTGATGGTATTAGCCATTTATCAACCACAAGTGAAAAAACCGACTTTGCGAGTACAGCGCACGTTGCTAGATTGTTAGATATACCAATAATATTAGTAATTGATTGTAGCCGTTTATCGGGTTCAGTAGCTGCGATCGCTCACGGTTATTGTTCTTTAGATAGTAGAATTAAAGTTGCTGGATTAGTCTTAAATCGAGTCGGAAGCGATCGGCATTTATCATTATTAAAAGCTGCCCTTTCACCTTTACAATTACCCATACTCGGTGTCTTACGACGACAAGATAATATTACCATTCCTGACCGTCATCTCGGTTTAATTCCCACCGCAGAACTAGCAGAATTAGATCAAATAATTAATAGTTTGGCCGATTTAGGTGATATTTACTTTGATTGGGATAAACTTCTCCCACTTTTAAAATCAGCATCTTCCCCAAATTTCCATACCCCACCCGTGCTATCGCCCACCCTCCCCTTAGGAAGGGGAGGACTGGAGAGGGGTATACCTCATAAAGCTGAAATAAGCTGTAAAATTGCTGTAGCGCGAGATCAAGCCTTTAATTTTTACTATCAAGATAACTTAGATCTACTAGAAGAATTAGGAGCAGAATTAGTATTTTGGAGTCCATTAAATGATGATCAATTACCCAAAGATATCCAAGGAATGTATTTTGGTGGAGGGTTTCCTGAAGTATTCGCACAACAATTATCTAAAAATACCAGCCTAATAGAAACAGTCAAAAACTCAATTTTAGCAGGAATACCCACAATTGCGGAATGTGGAGGATTGATGTATTTGTGTGAGAAAATTATTGATTTTGATGGTAACTCTTGGTCAATGGTAGGAATATTACCCACTTATGCACAAATGGATAAAAGATTAACATTAGGATATCGTCGCGCAGTAGTTTTAGAAAATACTTTTTTACTTGATAGCAATCAAAACATTTTTGGACATGAATTTCATCGTTCTCATTTAATCACTAATTCTCCCCAACCATTATTTAATACCTATCGCTATGATTGTGATGAAAATACAGGTTTTGAAGGTTGGTATTTACCTAATGTTCATGCTTCTTATATTCATCAACACTGGGGAGAAAGTAGAGAAATTCCTCAAAGATTTATCCAGAAATGTTTAAGAGGATGTTTGAAAAGTCGTATCCCGTAATTTTCATCACATTGTTACCCCCCTTTCCCCTTATAAAGGGGGGTAACAATAAAAATCCAGTTCCCTCCCCTTACTAAGGGGAGGGTTAGGGTGGGGTAAAAAATATTTGACAACCATAACTTTTAAAACACCCTCTAAAATCCTAGTGACAAATGACATTAAATGTTTTAAAAATGAAACCTATTAGAGTTTTTATAGGATGTTTGAGTTTGTGGCTATTCTTAGATATAGCTGCTTATTTGGGTGCGGAAATTTTTTGGTTTCAGGAAGTTGGTTATATAGAAGTATTTTTGCAAAGATTGTTAACTCAGGGGAGTTTATGGTTGTTTATTGTGAGTTTGAGCGCCATTTACTTATTAGGAAATCTCACTTTAGCTGAGAGGTTGAAATATCCCCCTTTTTCTCATTCTATTCCGGTACAGGAACTAAAAATTAGTCAAAAATTAACGAGTTTTCTTAGTCCTCAATATCCCAGAAATAATCAATTCCCTCAATGGCAAAATTATACCAGTAAAATTAAATTGCGATCGCTCTTACCTCTAATATTAGGGTTAATTTTTTTACTGTGCCTAATGCTAATACACTATGGAAACATTGCCCTCTCCTATTGGTTAGAGAAAGTTAATCAATCTAGTTTATCAGTACCACTATTATTTCGAGCCGAGATAATTTTACAGTTGGGAAGACAGATAATTTCTCAACCTTGGTCTTTAGGACTATTGGGGGGATTATCTATGGCTATATTAATTTATAGCAAATTGTGCTTCAGGGCGATCGCTATTATTTTTAGTCTTATCTTTGGCTGGATACTATCTCAACATTGGGCAAAAATTCTCTTATCTTTTCATCCTATTTCCTTTGATCATCCTGAACCATTATTTGGCAAGGATATCAGTTTTTATATTTTCCATCTCCCCATTTGGGAACTTTTAGGATTTTGGTTAATAGGATTATCCCTATATGCTTGTATTAGCGTCATTCTCACCTATTTATTATCAGCAAATAGTCTCAGTCAAGCCGTTTTTCCCGGATTTTCTTCTCCACAAATGCGCCATTTATCGGGATTAGTCGGCTGTTTAATGTTAGTCGTATCTTTAAATTATTGGCTCAGTCGTTATCAACTCCTATACTCGGTTCGTGGTGTCAGTTATGGAGCTAGTTATACTGATGTTAAAGCCCAATTACCAGCAGATACAATACTGTATATTTTATCAGTAGCTATAGCCTTATACTTATTATGGTTAACTGTATTTTGGCAACAAAAATCTTCACATCATCGCCGGGTAAGTTATGCTTTAGGTATTTATATAACTTTGATATTCATAGGTAATTTCATTGTACCTATGGCTGTACAAAATTTTATTGTTGAGCCAAATGAATTACAAAAAGAACAACCTTATATAATGCGAAATATCGCCCTAACTCGTCAAGCATTTAATTTAGATGTCATTGACTCTCAAATATTTAACCCCATAGGAAAACTCACAGAAGCAGATATCAAAGCTAATGAATTGACAATTAGAAATATTCGGCTTTGGGATCAAGAACCATTATTAAAAACTAACCGTCAGTTACAACAAATTCGCCCTTATTATAAATTTTCCGATGCTGATATTGATAGATATTTAATTAAAAATAACGGTAATCAGGAAAAACAACAGGTACTAATTGCAGCGAGAGAATTAAATTATCCAGATGTTCCCCTCCAAGCACAAACATGGGTAAACCAAAATATGATTTATACTCATGGTTATGGCTTCACTATGAGTCCCGTCAATACCGTTGCTGCTGGTGGATTACCAGAATATTTTGTCAAAGATATTAGTGAAAATGGTAGCGTATTAAATACTTCTAGTCCTAATATTCGGGAAAGTATTCCTATCGGACAACCACGAATTTATTATGGAGAAATTAGTAATACTCACGTCATGACTGGGACAAAAGTTAAAGAATTAGATTATCCCAGTGGCAGCGATAATGTTTATAATAGTTATGATGGATTAGGGGGTATTCATATCAACTCTCTATGGCGAAGATGGCTATTTTCCCTATATTTAAAAGACTGGAGAATGATATTTACTAGAGATTTTTTACCAGAAACTAAAATATTATTACGGCGGAATATTAACCAACGAATTCGCACCATTGCCCCTTTCTTAAAATTTGATAGTGATCCTTATTTAGTTGTAGCAGATGCCCATATAGATGGTCAAAATCAACAATTTCCTGGCAAAGAAAATTATCTTTATTGGATAGTTGATGCTTACACCACAAGCGATCGCTATCCTTACTCAGATACAGGTAAAAATAGTATTAACTATATCCGTAACTCTGTTAAAGTCGTCATTGATGCTAACAACGGTACAGTAAGATTTTACATTGCTGATGCCTCCGATCCATTAATTACAGCTTGGTCAAAAATATTTCCCAAAATGTTTCAACCACTGAATAATTTACCAATCAATCTCCGCACTCATCTCCGCTATCCAGTAGATTATTTCAAAATTCAATCTGAACGCTTAATGATCTACCACATGACAGATACCCAAGTATTTTATAATCGGGAGGATCAATGGCAGATTCCCAATGAAATCTATGGTAACGAGAGCCGTAAAGTTGAACCCTACTATTTAATAACCAGTCTCCCCAACGTTTCCTTTGAAGAATTCATCCTCCTACTTCCCTACACACCCAAACAACGCACCAATTTAATCGCTTGGTTAGCAGCACGTTCCGACGGTGAAAATTATGGCAAATTAGTATTATATAACTTTCCCAAAGAACGTTTAATTTATGGACAAGAACAAATTGAAGCCAGAATAAATCAAGATCCAGTTATTTCTCAACAAATTTCCCTATGGAATCGTCAAGGTTCAAGAGTAATTCAAGGTAATCTGTTAATAGTTCCCATTGAGCAATCATTACTATATGTTGAACCAATTTATTTAGAAGCCACACAAAATAGTTTACCAACATTAGTGAGAGTAGTCGTAGCCTATGAAAATCGCATCATCATGGCACCCACCCTAGAACAAGCACTACAAGGAATCTTTCAACCAGAACTCGCACCACCAGCAACTATTATTCGTCCCCTAGAAAACGAAATACCCGCTGGCTAAATAGCTGATATTTCAACTCAGAATTATACTGATTTTAGTTTAAACTAATAAGTAATTAGTCATTGCGAGCGAAGGGAAGCAATCACAACCCTGGCGATTGCTTCATTTCATTCGCAATGACATTGTGTAAGTAGGTTGGCGTTGAAAATTGTCATTATGGCAAGGCAAGAGGCAAGAGGGTTTGGGCGATTTTACTTTTCTTTACACAGTTTGGTTTTATTGTGTTCACCTACTTATACTGATTTTAGTTTAAACTAATAAGTAATTAGTCATTGCGAGGGAAGGGAAGCAATCACAACCCTGGCGATTGCTTCATTTCATTCGCAATGACATTGTGTAAGTAGGTTGGCGTTGAAAATTGTCGTTATGGCAAGGCAAGAGGCAAGAGTGAAGAGGGTTTGGGCGATTTTACTTTTCTTTACACAGTTTGGTTTTATTGTGTTCACCTACTTATACTGATTTTAGTTTAAACTAATAAGTAATTAGTCATTGCGAGCGAAGGGAAGCAATCACAACCCTGGCGATTGCTTCATTTCATTCGCAATGACATTGTGTAAGTAGGTTGGCGTTGAAAATTGTCGTTATGGCAAGGCAAGAGGCAAAAGTGAAGAGGGTTTGGGCGATTTTACGTTTCTTTACACAGTTTGGTTTTATTGTGTTCACCTACTTATACTGATTTTAGTTTAAACTAATAAGTAATTAGTCATTGCGAGGGAAGGGAAGCAATCACAACCCTGGCGATTGCTTCATTTCATTCGCAATGACATTGTGTAAGTAGGTTGGCGTTGAAAATTGTCGTTATGGCAAGGCAAGAGGCAAGAGGGTTTGGGCGATTTTACGTTTCTTTACACAGTTTGGTTTTATTGTGTTCACCTACTTATACTGATTTTAGTTTAAACTAATAAGTAATTAGTCATTGCGAGCGAAGGGAAGCAATCACAACCCTGGCGATTGCTTCATTTCATTCGCAATGACATTGTGTAAGTAGGTTGGCGTTGAAAATTGTCGTTATGGCAAGGCAAGAGGCAAGAGTGAAGAGGGTTTGGGCGATTTTACTTTTCTTTACACAGATTGGTTTTAGGGACTTCCAATTAAAAAAATCCCCAAAAGTTTCTTGTGGTGCGGGACGAATTGCCCGCTAATTACCAAGGACAGGCAGGATGCCCATCCCACAAAATTGGGTAATTTATTTTTTGGTGATCCCTTATTGTGTTCACCTACTTACAATTAAATTAATTAATGTATCGGTGTTCTAGAAATTCAAAAATTTAAAAACCTATTAGAGTAAGCCGCAAAATAAATGATCCTGTTTTGTCATGCTGAGTGTAGCGTTCGCGGAGCGTGGCGTTAGCCATAGCGAAACGAAGCATCTCTTGAGATTCTTCACTACACTTCGTTTCGTAATGCCTATGGCAGCGCGAACAGAATGACATTGAGCATTTCTTTTTGTGGAGTTCTCTTACCAACTGTATTTTTAATATCCACGTACTACTTCAGGTATATATTCACATAATAAAAAACAAAACTATTGACAGAGATAACTAATCTTTACTTTTGATAAACCTATAATCAGAAGCCATATACAGCTTTACCCAAACAAAGCATAGACTTAAATTAAAAGTTTCAAAATCAAACATCAGTCACAATTAAAACAGACTTTATATTGAGGGGTTTGCCACTTGGTTCTGTCACAGTTGTCAATTTACAGTGCTTTCTGATGTTATGAGGTACAGTTTTTTATCGCAAAACCTGTAGGGGAACAGGGTCTGCGCCCTCCATTGTATTTTATGAAACCGAGAATTGCTGTAAGAACCATTATAGATAATTAAGGAAAATAAGATGTATATAGAGCAGGTATTGGGAAATACATTCATAACCGACAATACCAACTTGTCCATTGCTCAAGGTGCAGTTCAACAAGAAAAAGTCCAAGTGCAATATCACAATATCCAAATACCAGATTTAGCACTATCTTTAGCTCCTCTGGGATTTATTTTTGTTTGGGCTGTTTTTCTCCTGCTTTTTCATAAAATCCGCACCAATGCAGATGATAAGGTATGCGTAAAAAACAAAATTCTACAAAAAGTCCCCTGTAAAAAATGTCAATTTTTTGCCAATAACCATTATTTAAAATGTGCCGTCAAGCCTGATACTGTTCTCACAGAAGAAGCCATAGACTGCTCTGAATACGTGCCTAAAAAGGTCAGCTTCCCCCCTAAAAACTTATTTCAATAAATATCAGATCCCCGACTTCTTACAGCAAATTGTCATCAAACCCGGAACAAGAACCCCACCCCCAACCCCCTCCCCGCAAGCGATGAGGGGGCTAAGATGTACTTTATATGATTGGAAATCGCTGTGAAGAAGTCGGGGATCTAAGATTGCTAAACTTACCAGTAATGGTAGCACTAATTCTCAGTTTAGTTTATCGACAAATAGCGGGATTATCAGAAGCAGTAAGAGTATTAAAAGAAGAAGGATTATTATGGGTAGAACCAATAGAATTTAGCAAACAAGCATTATCAAAAAGATTAAAAATAAGCGAAGATAATTCATCAAAATTAGGTGGGAAAATCATGATAATTGTCGAAGCTTTTAACCAAAATCTCGTCAAATTATGGTATTAACAAAATCCCAAAAGTCATGACCAAAACTGGGGAAAAGATTTGTTAGATAAACTGCCAGAAAGAGGCTTGATAATAGTGGATCTAGGATTTTTTAGCTTTAATTGGTTTGACAAATTAACCGAGAGTAAAAAGTACTTTATTACCAGAATAAAAGAAAAAACAAATTATAAAGTTAAACAAGTATTATCTCAATGCACTTATTATAAAGATGAAATTATCATCATGGGTAAATATCGTTCAAATCCATGTAAATATCCAGTGCGATTAGTATCAGTTTTAATTTGGGAGGCTGTACCGTTAAGTTGACACCAATGATCACTGCTAAACCCCTACCCGCTTAAATCAAATAATTAAGCCGTGTTGAGTATAATTGACGGGTAAATAAATTTTTCCTCTTCCTTCTTCCTTCGCTCTCTTTGCGTCCAGAAGTATGGCTAACGCCACGCTGCGCTATCAGCAAGACCTATCTAGAAAATCAAATATCATGAGGATGGATACCTAATGCTCTTAAATAAACCACTAACTTTTCCTATTGCCACTCACAATTTAATAGTATTGGGTTTTCATGCCCTATCAGATCCCATTAGAATGAGTGTTATAGAACTTCTGCGTCAGCGTGAACTATGTGTATGTGATTTATGTGATGCTTTAGAAATAAATCAATCAAAACTTTCTTTTCATCTCAAAACCCTCAAAGAAGCAAGTCTAGTAAATTCCCGTCAAGAGGGACGCTGGATTTATTACAGCTTGAATATTCCCCAATTTCAGATTTTAGAAACATATCTGGGGGAATTTCGCGTCAATTCTGGACTTTTATCCCCTCGTTCCTGTGGTGAATAGTTGATTTTTATTTCTCGTTCCCATACCCTGTATGGGGAATGAATTACAGAAGGCTCTGCCTTCAACACTGGTATCAACTTAACGCAAAACCCATAGCCCCACTGGGAATTCATTCCCAGTCTCATAGCAAAAGTTGTCTTTTGATGACTAAATAGGGTTTGCTGAAAAATTTGTCTGTGAGGGCAGGGAACTCTTAACTGGGAACAGAGAACAGGGAACAGTTTTAGCTATGTGGATATCCTCAATTTTCCAAATCCGACAAGGAAAAATGCACCTATTTTGAGACACCATCAGCCAAAACCTTGCACTTTTTTTGAGATAAAAATCTGTAAAACCTTTATTAATAAACAGTTTTATACTCAAAACGGCTAGAAGCTGGACTCTTTTACCATACAAAGAACAACGGATAAGCCATTTCTAACTTAAGTTGACACCAATGAGCAGTGCTAAACCCCTACACATCTGGGTTCTTTGTCATTTGGCAAAAGTTTAAATCTCACCCGTGTTTAGTATAATGCCTCCAGCGATCGCAGGGATACCCCACACTTCATGAACGTTCCATTCCTCCGCGTTCACGCAGTGTCCCGCAGGGATACATTTACGTTCCACAACCTACTAATAGACATCTCCAAAAAAGATTGTAGAGACGTTCCATGGAACGTCTCTACAGGGTTTTCAGGTCAAGTATCTTTATTTTTTGGAGATGTCTAAGCTGTTGTGCATTTAGTTTGTATAATTCTAGCGGGCAAGATGCCCGCACTACAAAGTTCAAGTAAATTATGGTTATCAAATTTAGCTGCGTAACAGCTTAATGACTTTTCAGGCTTAACCAAGCAGTATTGCTTCAAGTTCTATCATCAGTTATTTATTTTTTCAGTCCCCTTGCGGGGATTAGATATGCGGAAACACATTTGTGTAGCAGCTTTTGTTCGTCACTTAATCAAGTTTCAGTCCCCTTGCGGGGATTAGATATGCGGAAACACAAACATAGCAAAATAATATACCAAAATATGAAACGTTTCAGTCCCCTTGCGGGGATTAGATATGCGGAAACTTTTTTCGCATCTTTGCGAACACCACCAACTTCAACGTTTCAGTCCCCTTGCGGGGATTAGATATGCGGAAACCTTAGTATCGACATCCCTTTAAAGGAATTTATTGGTAGTTTCAGTCCCCTTGCGGGGATTAGATATGCGGAAACCTTAATGTAATTATAAGTGTAAAGGTTGAGGAATGAAAAGTTTCAGTCCCCTTGCGGGGATTAGATATGCGGAAACATTTCCTGATCCTGCACAAGAACTGGAGATAATTAATGTTTCAGTCCCCTTGCGGGGATTAGATATGCGGAAACGTCAGAGAATTAGGGAGACATGGTGGATCGCCAAAAGGTTTCAGTCCCCTTGCGGGGATTAGATATGCGGAAACCTGAATACTTTTTGCGCCTTTATATTTGTAGTGATTTGAACGTTTCAGTCCCCTTGCGGGGATTAGATATGCGGAAACTTCGCATCATCAGCTAATCCGAGAGACTTCAGGTTAAGTTTCAGTCCCCTTGCGGGGATTAGATATGCGGAAACATTACCGCATTTTTTTGCATATTTCGTATACCAATTGTGTTTCAGTCCCCTTGCGGGGATTAGATATGCGGAAACTTTAGTATCTCCTGATAGTAACCATGTAGCATTAGGTTTCAGTCCCCTTGCGGGGATTAGATATGCGGAAACTGAAGACGGAAACAACTCATGCTTCGCCCTCGGCGGTTTCAGTCCCCTTGCGGGGATTAGATATGCGGAAACTTAAATGAGCCTTTAATAAGCCTTCCAATAAGGAAAAGTTTCAGTCCCCTTGCGGGGATTAGATATGCGGAAACGAGGATTTCCTGATCCCGCACAAGAACTGGAGATAATTAATGTTTCAGTCCCCTTGCGGGGATTAGATATGCGGAAACGGGCATAAGCCGCAGTTTTAATAAAAGCTTCATCAAGCGTTTCAGTCCCCTTGCGGGGATTAGATATGCGGAAACTATGTGCAGCAAACTACATTCTTAGGTAATTTGGTTTGTTTCAGTCCCCTTGCGGGGATTAGATATGCGGAAACCCCGCCGTCTGAAACATAAACTGGAGGCGGAATCCAGAGACGATTTTGGCGGACCTCTCAAAAAACCTTATTTCAGGCTTCGGGTCAAGCACAAACTGAAACTAATGAAACGCTGAAAGTATTTAGTTGTCAAGGTTCTGGCTGTTTGGCGAATCTCCAGGGTTTTTGACCCCGCTTTAGGTCTGCCAAATTTGTCTTTATATGAGTGTAAAATTTAGCAGATTAATTGTCAATAGTTACTGTATTACAAATAGTAAAGCATTAAATTGGCCAATTATTCTGGTAAAGTCCTATTTCCTTAACAATATCGGCTGTAACTTTCTGTCTTAAATCATAAGGTGAGAGAATTTCTACCCTTGGTCGCCAAGCTCTTAACCGCATAGTTACGTTATAATCCCCATGTCGGTACTGAAGACTGTAATAAGCATCCTTTGGGGAACGATTGGCGATAACCTTTAATAATTCTGCCTTGTGTTCTGAACTAACTACAGAACTTTGAATCAAACTTTTTGCTTTTTGATAGCCAATCAATTTAAAAGTTTCATGGCGAAATGTATCCCGAATGTAGCAGTCATGATAATCTCGTTCAAATCGTAGCAGCATCAGTCGAGATTCTAAATAGAAATCAAACCCTAATGCCTTATCCATTTGTAATTCTATTTCTTCTGGATTTGGCAAATTTCTTTGTTGATATCTTTGTTGTAGATTTTTGGGAATCCCAGGACTTGTCCATTCAATTGGCGTAATGTTTTCGATTCTATCCAACCGAAAATTATACCAATCTGTTTTTCTATCAGGACTTTCCCCAAAAGCACATAAATAAACTGCACGTTGTACATAATAAATGCAAACAGGATAAACCAAACATTCTATAGATTCTCTTAGTCTGGCACTATTATAAATTAAGTTAATAGGTGGCACTGGTTTTTGTTCCCAGATTTTTCGGAGTTCATCCTGCCAATTTCCAACTTCGTCTACGGCAGTTACCACATAGTCTAGTTTAAACAATAACCGCCGAATTCCGCCAATTTGTTGAGATAGATTTTGAGCAATTTCCGCTAAATCTTCTTGATTGAGAAAATGTAATTCATTATAATTGTGTTTGCTAGTAATAGGACGAGAAGGTAAATATTGAACTCGATGGTATTTTTGTTCTCTATTTTCTAACCAACCTAATTCTACTAAGATTTGTAAATCTGCTTGTAAAGAACGGCGAGTTACCCCAAATAATCGTTTTTCGAGGATTTCATCTAAATTAGAGATATGAATATGAGATAATAAAGAATGTTTCCATGTTTCCTGATTTAATCCAGTTTTGGCATCAAACAACCAGTCAGCAGTAGTTTTTACACAATGACAGTTAGGGTCATGGAAATCGGGAATTGTTTCTCCTTTGGGGTGTGTAGAACCAAAGAAAGCGGTTTTCCAATCTGCCAAGGTAAAACCATCCTCTAAGAATATATGATCTTGACCTTCTCCATATAAAGAACGTAACCACACCCACAACCGAATAGCACGGAGAAGATTTTGCTTGAGAGAACCGCGTGCTAACCATTGCAACAGTTCTACTTGGGGGACATCAGAAAAAATTTGCTCAGACACTTTACTAGAACTTGGGGATAGTTCCAGCATAGACTAATCTGGAATAGGCTGCTTCCAATGCCATGTATGATGTAATAGTCAGTGAATCAGTAAAGGTAATGACTACTTACAACATCGAGTTCAAGGACGATATTTTGCGGTTGAGTTTTGGTGAACCTGCCCAAAATGACCAGATTGTGAAAGATGCTGCCACTAAGTTAGAGCAAATGGCACAGTCGGGGGAACTTACAGGAGGACAACTGCTGAGGATTAATGGACCCGTTTCTATTCCTGTGGCTTTTGTGTTGGCACATAAATTAGCTCATATTTACGGAGCGATCGCTTTTTTTGATCCGAAATTAGGTAAATACGTGATTTGCATCACACACAATCCGGCATATAAGCTGGGAGATTTAATTGATTGAAGTTTTACTTGAGGAAATTACTTGAGTCATGTTTTAATTATTTTATAATCCAGTGCTATTTAATGAGTATTTACCATATCAGTTTAGACGGTGACGTTTTAAAGGTAGGATTTGGTGCTACCCTGACTACAGGTGATAAAATTGTCCGTGATGCAGCTACCAGATTGAATCAAATGATTGTTTCTGGGGAGTTACCGGGGGGTTCGCTGATTAAAATCAACGGTCGGACATCGGTGCTGGTGAGTCAGGTATTAGCTGATAAATTATCTATATTGTATGATGCGATCGCTCTGTTTGACCCCAAGATTGGCGACAAGGGGCTGGATAGGTACGTAGTCACCATTAGTAAACATCCTGATTATCAAGTTGGGGATATTTTGGATGTGGTGCGGGTACAGCAGCAGTCAAGTATCAAATTGGTGATTTGCGGGTTTGCGAACACAGGAAAGACTTGCTTCCGGGAAGGTCTAAAACAAGCGTTGTTACAGATTCCCAATGCACCGGAATCCTATTTTATCTCTGGTTGTCCAGATGGGGATGGTTCTTGGTATGGGGAAACCGCACGACGGGACGCAGATTTAGCAAATAGGTTAAAAACGGAGTACAAGGCGGGTTTTACCCCAGAATTTGGACAACTGAAGGCACAGGAAGTCAGGGGGATCAATACACCAATATTTGTATTTGATGTGGGGGGTAAAATTTCCAATGCTAACCGGTTGATTATGGGGGAAGCAACTCATGCGGTGATTTTAGTCAAGGATGAAACTGAGGTTGCACCTTGGGAAGAACTATGTAAGTCTCTGGGTTTGTCGGTGGTGGCCATTATTCACAGTGATTATGAGGGTGTGGAAGATGTGATTTCCCAGGAAACGCCGATTCTTAGAGGAAATGTGCATCGCTTAAAACGGGGGGAGGATGTTTCTGTGCGTCCGATGATTCGGGCTTTGGCTGGGGTTTTGGTGGGTTTAGTTTCAGGAGAATCTAAAAATGGATAAGATGAATTCTGTTAGTATTGCGATCGCTTGGTGTTTGGCTTGGGGTAATCAACGTCAACCGCAGTTTGATATTACCGTTTTACAAGAAATGTACGAAGCTTTAAGGAATGGGAGAGAAGTACCAGAAGCGGTTAGAGAAATTGTTGATCAGGTTAAAGAATTTCAAAGTATTCCTGATGATTATTTTCCGCAAACTCTAGATGAGTTAAAGCAGAAATATTCTAATTTATGGAATCAAACTACCAAAATTGGTTTGATTTATGGTGGTGTGACTAAGGTTAAACAGTATGTTTTTGAATCATCAAAAATTCAAGAAATTCGTGGTGCATCAGGTTTGTTAGATAGAATTAATATAATTGATTTACCAGCATTTTTTAATAAAACATACCAACCAGAATTAAACAAGGATAAAAATAGTTATAGTATTCAATGTAACGAAGCTAAACAATGGTTGAACGAAAATTTTAATCAAGATTATAAATTATCAGAAATTCTCATTCCCGAACTCATCGTATATTCAACAGGTGGAAATATTCTTGCTTTTTGTCCTGCTGCTTATGTTCATGATTTAGCTAATGCTATTGAGAAACGTTATACCACAGAAACATTAACAGCTAATTCCTGTGCAGTTGGTGATAGATTTAGATTATTAGAAATTCGGTTTGGTCTACTCAAAGAAAAGATAGAAGATACATTGTGGTTAGATTGGTATCATCAGAATTATAAGAAACCAATAGTTCAGGCTTATTTTGGATATCCCAAAAATGACCAGGAACAGCTAGAAGTATTTAAAACCCGTAAAAGCTTTAATGAAATAACCACCAAATTAGCAGTTTTATTTAATCAACGTCGTAGCGGTAATGATGTTCCTGAACGTAAAACCACCCGTCGCTATCCACCGATGCTTGAAACCCATCCTTATTTAGTTAGAGATGAAGTGGAAAATCGTTCTGCTATTCTGCAAGTAGAAGAAGGTGGTTTATCCAAAGAAACCTATTTTTCCGAAACATCAGTGAGAAAATACCTTGTTGGTAATAGAGCAAAAAAAGGTCAATCTGAACAACCAGATTGGTATCAAGAAACCCTTTTAGAATGGCGTGTAAACAGAATTGAAAAGTGGACAAATAGATTTGATAACTTTTTAGAACAAAATCCTAGCTTAAAAACTAAATACTATAGAGATACAAATCCTAATAAAGTAGAAACAGCAGCAACTCTTACCCAAGTATCTAATGCTAGTAATGGATTTATCGCCCATATTTACGCTGATGGTAATAATATGGGTGGATATATCCAAAAACAAATAAAAACTCCACAGCAATATCAAGAATTTAGTAAAGATGTAGAACTAGCAACACAATATGCTGTTTATCAAGCGTTAGCAGAAAATTTACATCCTCACATACTGAAAGGGTTAAATGATAAAGAATCAGTTTTGAAAAATGATGATTTAATTCATCCTTTTGAAATAATTACTATTGGTGGTGACGACATTTTAATTGTTGTACCTGGAAATAAAGCCTTAGAAATTTCTCAAATGATAGCTGAGAGATTTGAAGAAATTTTACTCAAGAAAATTGAATTAGCGGAAATTCAAATTCAAGGAAAAGAAAAGCGGATTTTAGGTAATTATCAACTCAAATTTGATCAACCATTTGAACCACACAAAATTCACCGCTACCAACCAGCAACAGCCAAACGTTCAGAATGTGAACTTAGTACATCCATAGGTGTTTTAATTACGGCTGTTAACACACCCATTTACTACGCCCAAGACTTAACTGAACAATTACTAAAATCTGCCAAAGAACGAGCTAAAAAATTGAAGAAATTCGGATATTATGGGGGAACAGTAGACTTTTTAACCCTAAAATCTGTGACAATGATTGCATCAAGTGTTAAAGATTTTCGCACAGAAGCATTAAGTCCGCAGAATTTAAGACTCTACGCTGCACCTTATACTCTACATGAATTAGGAGGATTATTAACATCGGTTGCAGCATTGAAAATAGCTAAATTTCCTAGATCCCAACTTTACCAAATCAGGAGTTTATTAGAACAAGGTAAACATACAGCCATTCTCAATTATCGTTATTTTCGAGTTAGGCTAAAACAAGGACAAAAAGAACTAAAAATTAATTTTGAAGATGTTTGGTGCTTACCTAAAGATGATACAAATAAAGGTAATTTAGCACCTTGGATGTATGATAAAGAAGAAAAAACTTATGAAACAATTTGGCGAGATATGGTTGATATCTATGAGTTTGTACAATCAGCAGAAGATGAAGAATCAACAATTTTAACTGCGGAGGTTGAGTCATGATTAAATTAGCAGAATTACCTAACTCAATTCAAACCTATTCCATTACAGCTATCATTGATACCGCTTTATGTATTGGTGCTGGTGGTTCTTCTGGTTCACTCGCAGATAAACCCATAGTTCGCAACGCAGAAAGAAATTTACTCATCCCCGCATCACAATTAAAAGGACGTTTACGCCATGAATGTGAGAAAATTGCCAGAGGTTTAAAATGGGATATTTGCTGTTCTCCCAACGCCCAAAGTATGTGTCCACAAAGAGCAGGTTTAGATGGTAATTTTGCCAGAGAAGAGTATCAAATATCAGAAGATGATAAAAATCATCATTGTTTAATTTGTCAAATATTTGGAAATCCTGTTTTACCTTCTCGCATTATATTTGATGATTTAATTTGTGAAGAAAATCCAGAAAATTTACCAGAAATTATCCGTCCTGGTGTAACTATTAACCGTCGTCGTCGCACTGCGGAAGAAAGTAAACTTTACTTTTTAGAAACATCACCTGCAAATACAAAATTGAGATTTACAGGAAATATTTATTTATCAAGTATTCCAAATTATGCAAGTCCGCTAATTTTAGCAGGATTACGACATATTAACGCTTTAGGTGGGAGTAAATCAGCGGGTTTAGGTTGGTTAACTTGGGAATTACCTAATTTACCAATAGAAGCAAAAGCATGGGAATTTTTAGCTAAAGGAGTGGAAAATAATGAAAAAAATTAATTTAGAAATTCAAGCTTTATCACCTTTAGCAATTGGACGTAAAAAACCAGGAGGGAATATAACTGAAGCTGAAACTTTTATTCCTGGTTCAGTAATTCGTGGTGCTGTCGCTGGACAAATATTGAAAGAATCAAATAAAATAATTGAAGAAGGTGATGATTTTCATAAATTATTTTTGAATGAAAATTCGGCAATTTTTCAAAATGCTTATCCGGGAAATGTTAAAATTAAATCAGAAGTTAGGGTGATACCTGCAACTGTTTTAAGTTCTAAAGATAAACCTGGGTTTAAATCATCAAAAGGAAATGGGGTTTTTGATACTTTGATAGATCGCTTTTGTGCAGAAAATTATGGTCATGTTTATGATCCTAACTGTCCTGTAGATGGCGGTAGAGTAGATAATTTTACAGGTTTTTATAGTCAAAATCCTAGTATATATTCCAAAAACTCTGCTAATTCTCGTTTATTAACCAGAGTAGGTATAAATCGCAGCCGCGCTACTTCTGAAGAAAACGTACTTTATAGTATTAAAGTATTAAACGAATCGAAGCAACAAATAAAAGAACCAGAATTTGTAATATATAAAAGTGCCATTTTAGTACCTGATGATTTAGTAGATTCTTTACACAGATTTATTGACATCCATCAAAATAATTTTCGTTTAGGAGGTGCGAGTTCACGAGGTTTAGGAAAAGTTAAAATCACCGCTAAAAAGCAAAGTGAAATTCAGTCAAATTCAGATAATCGAATCAACCAATTTAATAAAAAGTTACGAACACGCTGGAATGAATGGGGGAATATTTTTGGTAAGATTTCAGAAATACCAGATAACCGAATTTATTTCACAATTGATTTACAAGCAGATGCAATTTTAACGGAAAATGGGCGACGCACAACGGTAATTTCTAAAACAATGCTACAACAGTTTACAGGCGTAAATGATTCATCTTTAGAACTTCATGCTGCTTATAGCAGTTATGATTACCGTTCTGGTTGGAATACCGCTTGGGGTTTAATGAAAGATGTAGAGTTAGTAACAAATAGAGGAGGTGTGTATTTATTTAGTACAGATAATAAAGAGTTGTGGTTAAAGCCTTGGGAAGATTTGGAAGTTTATGGAATAGGTGATCGCACTTCTGAAGGTTTCGGACAGGTACAAATTTGTAATGAGTTTCATTTAGTATTAAGAGAGGAAGCAGTATGAGTGAATTATCAACCCAACAAAAATTAAAAATTCAACAAGGTATTCTTAAAGCTGATGATTATTTAGTTACTTGGATTCAAGACGCTTTAGATAACCCTAAATCCTATGGAAAATTAGAAGAATCACAATTTCGTAACTTAGTGCGCGTTGCTGATACCACTGAAAGCACAGAAGTGATTAAAAATTTTCTGCATTATCAAGTAGGTAGAGATGATAAATGGGGAAGAGGTAAAGATTCACTAGCAGAAAAAATTGTTTCAGATATTAATACCAGAATTAAACAAAAAGCAAAAGATATAGCAAAAGAAGCTAAAATTGATGATACAAACTCAATTTTGCTAGATTTGACTCGCCGTTATTTAGGATATGGTGCGCGTTATTTAACCTACAAACTTAAAGGCGAAAAATTAGGGTAATTCAATTTAATTCAAGTAAGTTTTTCAGGAGTTATAAAATATGCCACGTTTAGTAATTTCTACAGTTGGAACAAGTTTATTAACTAATCAAATTGATCGACAATATGAAAACGGCTATTATAGTCGTTTACGAGATACAGCTAATTGTACTGCTGAAGAAATTGAAAAGTATCATGAAGATGTCGCAGATATCATTCAAGAACTTAAAGAAAGAGCAGAAGAAAAACTGAATAGTAACGACATTGATAAAATTCGAGAAGCTAGTGCAGAACTTAATGGAATTTATGGATTGTATCAAGACCAAATAAATCAAGGTGAACAAGATATACACTGGTTAATTGCTAGTGATACTGCTCAAGATAAAATAACAGCAGAAATATTACAATCTTTTCTCGGTCAAAAAGGGTTAAATATTTCTATTTATACACCTCCAGGCTTTTCAACTGGGAGCAATGAAGTCTTTACACAAGGTATTGATGAATTATTGAATTGGTGTGAAGATTTAATTCCTGGTTATCAAGATAGTGGCTATGAAATTTACTTTAATTTAGTAGGAGGATTTAAAGCAATTCAAGGATTTGCTAATACCATAGGTATGTTTTATGCAGATAAAATTACCTATATATTTGAAGGTAGTTCAGAACTAATTACTATTCCTCGTTTGCCTATCAAAATAGATACGGATGTAATTAAACCTGTAGAATTTGCATTAATGGCACAAGGAGCATGGATTGATTTACAATACCTAACAGGAGTACCAGAAACTTTATTGTTTATCATTGAAGATAAAGCCACATTAAGCACCTGGGGTAGACTAATTTGGAATAGAAGTAAAGAAAATGTATTGTCAGAAGGTTTATTAACTCTAAACTACATTAAATATGAAAGTTCATTTCTGAAAGATTTTGAAAACATTAGAGACAAAAAAGAACGTTTAAAATTACATGAAACGATAGTTAAGGTGGCATATCTATTAGACAAGTACAATGGAGATATTTCTTGTCTAAAAGGAGATGGTGGCGTTCAATTAGAAACTTATAAAAATACTGACATTGAACATTTTAGAGTTACCCTTAGTCTCAGAGTTAGTTGTAAATTAGTAGGTGGTTATTTATGTTTAAAATACTACGGAACACATGATCATGTTGAAAGAAGTGAAAAAATTAAAGGTAGATAATTAAACTATGTTTGACACATTCAAAAACCGCTTAGAAATCACAGGAATACTAACAACAATCACCGCATTAAGAATTAGTGCGGGACGTTCCACTGAACCTATTGGAACAGACTTACCCGTTATCAAAGACGCATTAGGACAACCATTAATACCAGGTTCTAGCTTCAAAGGTGCATTAAGATCCCGTCTTGAAAGTTTCCTTAGAGGTATTGATGATAAATTTGCAGCTAACCCAGCAATTGAAAAAGAGTGGTCAATTACATCTCAACAGATGAAAGAATTAAAAGAAAGTTTTGATAACGACCAGATTTTAACTCAAGAAATCATCAACAAAACAGATTTAATCTCTCGTCTCTTTGGTTCTCCCTGGATAGCAAGTAAATTTCAAGTCCGTGATTTTACCGTAGTACCTGACACCTGGTTTGGACAATATCAAGAACGTGACGGAGTATCAATTGATAGAGATACTGAAACAGCAGCAGATGGTAAACTCTATGATTTCCAAGTAGTACCAGCTAGTACACAGTTTGAATTTCGTGCAGTGGTGGAAAATGCGGAAGATTGGGAACTGGGACTATTGATGATTGGGTTACATCAATTTGAAACAGAACAAATTCCCCTTGGTGGTGGACGTTCTCGCGGTTTGGGAGTTGTTAAACTAAATATTGATAAAATGCTCTGGGTTGATGTTGAAGATAATCCCCAATTTCTTTTGCAATATCTTCAAAAAATGGTTATGGGAGATGCAACCGCTTATGAAGATGCAGCAGACTATAAAGATGAATGGGTACATCAATTTATTGAGTATTTAAACAAGAATATTTCTCAAAAAACTTCAACCACTACAACAGCAGAATCATAAAATAATGCACAAAAAATTTGTTAATCACTGCACCATAGATTTAACCATCATTCCCGATGGACCAATTCTCATCAAATCTGGAAAAGAAGGTGCAGACCCTACAAATCCTGATATGGCATTTGTTGAAACATTTCATCAAGGTGGATTATCAATTTATTTACCAGGAAGCAGTTTAAAAGGTGCAATTCGCGCTCATGCAGAACGTATAGTTAGAACTGTAGGAAGTGAAGAACGTCTATCAGGAGATGATCAGCAACTTTGGGCTAATAACCCTTTAAAAAAAGATAGTTATCTAGACAATTTTAAAGAACAAAATAAAAGTGATCCCAATATCGGAGCAAAGTTATATAAACTTTCTTCATTTACTGACCAAATTTTCGGTAATACTTCTATCGCTAGTAGAATCAGAATAGAAGATGCACATCCAGTAGATATCAAACAATTGAGATTAGAAGAACGTAACGGTGTCGCAATAGATAGAGTATTTGGTTCAACAATTCCAGGAGCATTATTCAATTATCAAGTTTGCACTGCGGGAGAATTTAAAACCAAAATACATTTAAAAAACTTTACCCTTGCACAGTTAGGTTTAATTGGTTTAGTATTACGAGATTTAAATGATGGTTGGTTTGGTTTAGGTTTTGCTAAATCTCGCGGTCTAGGAACTGTGCAAGTTAAATATAATTCTGCTGTAGTACAGTATCCAGGATGTATATTAGATGATGAAAATAAAAAAATTCGTCAATTAGGAAACAATAAAGAATGGGATTGGACTTTTTTACTAGGTGCTGGTGAGTTTTTATCTTATACATCTGAAAAATTACAACTAGAACAAAATTATGGTTTTCTCACATTCGATAGACAAGATTCTCCAGTCCGTGCAGAACCTATGGATTTAGGTTTTGGTGTACAGATGAAATGGGAAGGTGATACAGAAGCAGGTGTGAAAGATTTATTTATGCGTGCGGTTCGTTCTTGGGGTGAGGTTTTAGGATGTGCAACAACATGATAAAAGGATATGTATATCACAAGCAATTTGTATTATTGGATCAACTCAATAATTTAATTACCCAAATTGCTAAATCACCAAAGAATTATTACTTTTTACGCTATTCTCATGGTGTGAGTGGAATTTGTCAAAAATTACCCGCAGACAGAGGAGAAATAGAAGGACAGGTTTTTAATTCTATCTGTGAAATGCGATGGAAAAAATATAAATCTGGTTATGAAGTGTTAATTCTTAGTAAACAGGAATTTAACTTACAAGGATTTGAAAAATTAATTGGTAATTGGGCAATTTTTGATAGAAGTGCCTATTTGAATGACCCAGAAGAAACAAGGTTTCCCAAAGGTTTCATTTTTAAAGATGAAAAGGATCAATCTATTAATCCCAAAGATATAAAAATCAAGCAAAGATATTTCCAAGATGCTGATACAGCAACTATTCATTTTATCGCTTTAACGGTTAACTAAAATGACAGATATACCCAAACCTAAACCACGAAAAGCCGTACCTTCTCAGCCAGTTTCCCGTGATGATGCGGACGTAAATAAAACAGAAAAACCATATAAATTTGTTTCTTTTCCACAGGAACGACCACGTTTAGAACATCCTGCTGGACATGATAGACTTGATAAAAATCGTCTGCATGGAACTTTATTTTTAAAGCTGACAGTTAAAACCTCACTTCATGTTTCTACTGGTGTAGTTGTTCCTGGTAACGATATTGCAACTCGCGTACCTTTGATTAAAACAATGGTACAAGGAGTTGATAAAAATTTAATAATTCAAGGAAGTTCTCTTAAAGGTTGTATTCGTTCAGTTTATGAAGCGATTACAAATAGCACTCTTGCAGTAGTTACTTCAAGATATCGGGATAAAATACCCAATGAAAGATTACCTTGTCCAAATAAAGAACAATTATGTCCTGCTAGTCAAGTATTTGGGGCTTTAAATTGGCAAGGATTAATAGAATTTAATGATGCTAAATGCGAAAGTATGGATTTTAATACGGGATTTATGCCATCCTTGTATCGTCCCCGTCCTGAACCCGGAAGCGCGTATTTTAACACCAGGGGAAAAGTTGCTGGGCGTAAGTTTTATTATCATACAATTCGCGCTATTGAAAAAGGACAAAATCAAGGAATTCCAGTTCAACAAGCTGCTAGAGAATATAGTTTTACAACTCAATTGCAATTTAAAAACCTCAAACCTGAAGAACTAGGAACATTATTTATTATTCTGGGACAAGATGCTAATTATCCCATTGCTTTGAAAATTGGTGGTGGTAAACCTATTGGTATGGGGACAATGACTGTAGAACTTACCCAAGCTAAGATATTACAAAATTTTGAGGATTTGCGATCGCACTACTCCAGCTACACCCCCAGTAATAATCATCTTCTCACAGGAGAACTACTACAAAAATTTATTGAAACTAAAATTAAAACTGCACATTCCCAACTCGTGCAACTTCCCCAACTCCAACAACTTGCTGAAGTTTTACGTTACCCAACTGACCGCGAACCACCAGAAGGAATGTATTAATGTTAACTACAGAATCTTTAACAGAAAAAGAATCCCAACTTGCACATAATTTAGCCATAACTTTGGTTAAAGAAGAAACGGATGTTAACGAAGTAGGAAAAGTTATTGCATATTTGCGAAGTATTGTTAATCAACCCGACGCAGGAAAGAGATTTTTTAACTACCTGAAAACTCTTGTTACTCATGGTAGACAAATTGGACACAGTGGACGCACCGCAGGTTACTACCGCAGTATAGAACGTGCCTGTAATCAATATCTGCAAAACCAACAAACAAACGCCCAGACTATGTTAAAAATATTAGGCTGGGCTATGCGTTTGATGCGATATTACAAGGTTAGTCCCATTGAGGAAATTTTAGTTTCTCCAGTTGAAGAAATTTCTGAACGTCAAGCGGCAATTACGGAGGTTTTTCAGTCACAGAAGTTTGAAATTGATCAAGTTTTAGACGCTACTGTACTTGCTGTTAAAGGCAATAAAGTAACTTATGAGATATTGGGAACAATTAAGCTGACTGAGAAAGAACCGAAAAAAGCAGCTTCTCTCAAGGAGGGACAGGTAGTAAAAGTCAAAATTACTGCCCTGAAGGATGATGGAAGTATTAAGAGTATCAAGCTTATCGAGTGATTTTGACGATTTACTGCTCTTTTCGATATTTATTGCTTATAATATGAGATGTAGTTTCATAAATGACAAGGAATTTTACTTATGACTTAAATACAAACTTGGTAAACCGCCAATACCAGACATCAAGTTCAGCTTAACAGGTATAGATACCTACATAAATAATATGAAGACTACATCCGCACGCAAACAAGCCCAAATTAACAAAGTGAATAAAAAACACCCTCCGCAACCTAAGCCTTGGGGAGATATCCGTTTTCACTATCAAAAACTCCAGAAAATCTACGAAACTGGAGAAGGTTCTCATAAATACACAGAAGCCGTCCGTGAGAACTTTTTTGAGAAGATGGTAACACTCAATATGGTGAGTAACAGGTCGGACTTATTTAAATACAAGAGTCTTGGTTTTCACAAGCTAAAAAAAGGGAAACTCAAGGGAAAGTATGCCGTATGGCTAACTGGGAATTGGCGCTTAATTTTGGCGATAGAAGAAGATGAATTAAGCGAATATCTCTTAATTATCGAAATTATTGACTATCATCATTAGAAATTACTGCCGATAGTGCCGATAGTTTTTAATCTTGATTGATTAACTGTAGAGATGCTTCATTAGCATCTCTACAACATAGAATAGAAGATATGTATAGTACATATCTACAGGAAAAGAGAAAATGCAACAGCGTTTAATACCAGTAATCTCCTTCCCTCCAGGAAGAATTTTACAAAAAGAAATAGAAGCTAGAAGCTGGACAGAAATTAATTTAGCAGCAATTAATCAGGATTTACCTGAAATTGTTTCCGCAATTGTTCAAGATGAACAGCCTATTACGCCTGAAATTGCCGAAAAACTAGCAAAAGCTTTTGGTACTTCAGTTCAATCTTGGATCAACTTGGAAAATAATTATAGATTATATCTTGCGAAGAAAGCTGTTGATTCTGTTAATAATATCGCTGAAATATGATATTCTAAAACCATAAATTCCTCGTAAGGGGACGGAAACAAATATCCGTGAGATGTTAGGCTACATATAATTTATGGTTGCCCATCTCTCTTCCCCGCAAGGGGATTAAAATTACCAAGCAATCTTAAAACTCAGATTATCGTAAAAATAGAAACCCTCCCATTTCACAACCATGTCTCTAACTAAAACCCGACTTACCTTTGATCAATTCCTCAACTACGACTTCCCCGAAGAAGGTCGCTATGAACTTGTAAATGGAGAAATCATGCGGATACAAGCAACTAGAAAACATGATAACTTAGCAGAATTTATTGCTGATGCTTTTAAATTAGAGGTTAAACGTCTGAATCTCAATTACAGAGTATCGGGAAGAATTTCCATTAGAACTGTAACAACCAGCGGTAAAGAACAAGGTCGTGTTCCTGATGTTAGCGTAGTAGATAAAAACCTCTGGGATGCTAATTTATCCGCTTACACTGCTTTTCTTGAACCATTACAATTAGCAGTAGAAATAGTTTCCACAAATTGGGAAGATGATTATATAGATAAATTAGAAGAATATCAACGTTTAGGGATTTCTGAATATTGGATAGTTGATTATTTAGCTATTGGTAGTCGTAATTATTTAGGTAATCCCAAAGAACCAACTATTTTTGTATATCTTCTCAATGAACAAGGCGTTTATCAATTAAATGCTTATCGAGGTACAGATATAATTATCTCCCCAACTTTTCCAGAATTAAATATTACGGTTGATCAAGTTTTTTCAGCATAAATACAATTTCATGATAGATGCACAATTCCAAACCCTCACCACCTTCCCCCCACGCAACTTTCAACGAGAAACCATTCTCAAACTCCTCCACCGTCAAGACATCCTTCTCCGCGCCCCCACAGGGTCAGGGAAAACCGAAACAGCGATCGCCCCTTTTCTCTTTGCCAAAACCCTCAACCTCGACTTCCCCAATAAGCTAATCTACGTCGTCCCCCTACGAACCCTGGCCAACAGTCTGCGACAAAGAACAGAAATCCTGGTTCAACGCTGGTCACAAGCTCAAAATGTCCCTTGTCCAGTCGTTACCCTACAAACAGGAGAAAACCCAGAAGACCCCCGTTTTGAAGGTGATATAGTCTTCTGTACCATTGACCAAATGTTAAGCAGTTTCTTGAATATTCCCTACTCAGTTGGTCGGGGTTCAGCTAACGTCAACTCCGGGGCAATATTCGCATCTTATCTAGTATTTGATGAACTGCATTTACTTGACCCAGACCGTTCCTTTACCACCGTTCTCAAGGTTTTACAACAAGTCAAAGGTATTTCCCCATTTCTGCTGATGACTGCCACATTAACCAATGAACTGGCCACCCAAATTCAAGGTTTAATAGACAATGGAAATAATTCAAATTGAAGATGCCGATTTACAGGCTATTGAAGGTAAACGTCGCCGGATATTTCAAGCTATATCTGAACCATTGACCGCTGAAGTTATCAAAGTTGGTATTAACAATCATAACCATAAACGGGTTATCATCATCTGTAATACCGTTTCTCAAGCGCAGGGATTATATAGAGATTTGCAAGAGTTGAATTATGATGATACCTTAAATATTACCCTGCTGCACTCCAGATTTTTACCAGAACATCGCGCCCAAAAAGAAACATTTTTAAAAGAAACCTTTGCTGAAAATTGGCAAGATGACGGTACTTGTTATATATTGATTTCCACCCAAGTAATTGAAGCAGGAATTAATATTACTTGCCAAGTTATGTACAGTCAACTTTGCCCAATGAACTCATTATTACAAAGGGCAGGACGTTGTGCAAGATTCCAAGATGAACAAGGTCAAGTTTTGGTTTATCGCACCATAGAAGTTAACCAAGCTTATACTGCACTTACAGAAGCAGATTTAGAACCAGAAACCCAAGAATCTACCGATAAAAAACAAAGTTTTCTGCCATATCCTGAAAAAACCTGTGAATCAACATGGCAAGTATTACAGGCACATACTGAATCAAATCATGTTAATGAAAATGTCGGATTTCGTACCGAAGAAACTTGGATAAATCAAGTGCATATAGCAGAAGATTTACTCCAACAACAACGCCGACAAAATAATAAAATGCAGTTTGAAAACAATTTTGAAGCGGCATTTTTTAGGGGTGATCAATCTTTTGCCAGTGAGTTAATTCGTTCAGTTGATAGTCGGAGTTTATTTGTTTGGGAAGAAAGCGGATTTATTGATTTTGAGGAAGAACCCATTGACCCCCGCAAATTAATGGCTTTTTCCGTGCCTGTGTCTACACTATGCAAAGTTTGGCGAGATTCCAAAAACTTAGAATTTGGTACAGATTGGATTTTTAAACGAATTGAAACACCAAAAGGTAAAGCAGAAACCTATAATCAACCTGTTTGCACTGAGATTAAATCCCGTGAATCATTGATTAATAGTATCAAGATTTTAGTCAACTGTCGCTATGTTTCTTATGATGAAAATATTGGCTTACTAATTGGCATTAATGAATTTGGTAATGGGTTTATTTCCCCACCAAAACCACAGCGTTCAATTGTCAGTGAATATCGTTATAATATGGATACTTATGTTGGACATTTGGGTTCTATGTGGACTTGTTGGTATAAACCATTTAAAACCTTACGCTTAAAAAACGGTGAAGCTGAACCAACTACTTACAATAGTATCAGGAATGAACTACTACCAGCAGGGACAAAGTTAATTAAAAACAAGATTTTTCCACATATCCAAGAATCAGAAGCAGCAGCATTATTTGAATTATTGGTGTTTTTCGCTATCTTTACTCATGACCTGGGTAAACTACAAATTAAGTGGCAGGAAGTGATGCGGGGATGGCAAGCGATCGCTCATTCTTCATTTGAAGGTAAAAACCCCAAACAACACCTCCTAGCACACACTGATTATAACCCAGACGATAAAGACCAAAAAACAGCACTCAAAGACCACGAAAAGAAACACAAGCGTCCTAACCACGCTGTTGAAAGTGCATTCCTAGCCAAAGATATTCTCAAACAATCTTTATTTCCCTTATTAAGTGATTATTTTGAGGCTGATAATGAACAAATTCAATATATCTGTCATACAGTCCTTATGGCTACCGGTCGTCACCATTCTGCTTGGGCTGGTGGTTGGAGTATAGCAGATATAACTAAAATAAAAACTATAGAATTACATCCAGAAGCACAAAGAGCGATCGCCCAAAGTTGGCAAGGTATGACACGCTTCCTAAATCAGAGTTTACCTTTAGCACCAGCAAATTTAAGCAAAAGTATCTACCCAATTAAAAAAGAGTTTGATTTGAATCAGTTAAATACTGCTGATGAATTTGAGTATTTTCATCTCTACTTGCTGGTAGTTAGGGCTTTACGACTGTGTGATCAACGTTCTGTACAACTTTAGAATTAAGTATCTGTATTCTCCTGACTTAATTGTTGCTGAAAATCAGAAATTGACCCAATAGTAATAGCCTCCTCTAATAGCTGATTTAATCGGTCATGCTCATAAATTTGATTGATTTGTTCAACTAACTTAGACGGAGTATCTTGAAATCGGGTTTTTAGAATTTTAACAACAGATTCTTGGAGAGTTTGCGATCTTTCTATACGTTGTACACTTGTTATATATGCCATTTTTTTGTCATCCTCAAACTGCTTCAATTCAGTTTTGAAATTCAAATCCAGATTTGGTGGTAAAGCCATCAGTCGGTCAATTAAATCGAATAACTGAAGAATCTTATCTCTACTATATCCTAACTCATACATCCGTTTAACTAGGCTTAACTTCCACCGTAATCTGCCTGTTAAATCTTTAGTTGTCGCTTGTGTTCGCAGGTGCGCCATCACAAGTACAGCAAAGGGATTATCACTTGCTTCTAATTCTAACCAACGGGGTTGATAATCTAGTAATTTTACAGTAGGAAACTGAAGACTTAAACGACATCCCCAACGTCCATAACTGTATTCTTGAGGTCGCCAACTTGCTTGACTATCACCGAGAATAGCTAAACTCACAACCTCCTGGTTATAGCGGTCAAAAATTCTGTAATGGTAAGAAAACATCCGTTTAGCAAAGCCAGTATCTACTTGACTTTGGATTTCTAAATGGATTAGTAACCAGGTTTCTTTACCATCATTCAGCCAAACTTTAATCAGCTTATCAACAAATTGCTTACCAACTTCTGATTCTCTCATCAATTGCTGGAGTTCTTGGTCAAGAAACTCATAACCTCGCGTCCAGTCAATTTCGTTGTAAATATGGGGAAAGAAGAATGTTAAAAATGCCTCAAAGTATTTTTCTACCCCTTCCTTCCAAGCACCATCATAATCGGCTTTTACTTCACTCACGGTTGTATTTAAGAGATTATTAATACACTATAGCGGTTTATCTGGTAGCAGATAGATGAACTGAATGGAGAACTACAAACCATAAGAATAGTTTCAGTCCCGTTGTCAGGATGATTCCATGACCAGGATTCTTTACTATCCAGTCTTTCCTTTATCTCTTTATTACTGTTGAAGAGGCATAATTTCCTTTGGAATACGCCTCTTCCAGGTGGGTATACACTGATTGGAAGTACACAACTCCTGTGAGTTGAAAGACAAATGACACAGCAGCTATTTGTTACCAAGAAATACGGCACTTATGCTGACACTTTCTTGATGTTAGGTTTGGCGCAGCTTGTGGAGTATGCCCTGAAAGCTACTAATCAAAAAAGTGCAATTCAACTTTTAGATCAAGGAACACACTACTGCCTAAAACTAAAACAGACAGTCAATTTAGAACTGGTAGATAAACTCAATTATACCGATCCTTTTCCACCAGTCAAAGGTCAAAAGACTGACATTAGCAAAATATCCCAGGAAACTGAATGTTTTGACACAGTGGAGAAAACCGAAAGACGAAAACTTTACCGGGAGTATTTATTTCAACAAAAAGGTAAACCCCAATTTAACGAAGATTCACCAAAACCACCGCATCCAAGTACCCAAAATGGCGTAATTCTTACTTCCATGCGCCATGACCGCAATCATAACGAATTGTGGTATTTAGGATGGCAAATTAAAGACCATTATGGGGCTTTATTGGTTGCTTTGTTTACAGCATTCAGCCAACAAGCAGAGGATGTTAATAAATTAGTAAATGAGTTATTTACTGAGGCTACTGGACAGAAATTACCAGAAACAGCCAGTGCAGTTAAAATTTATTTACCTACATCTGTCCAAGGTGTGAATCGCATTAAAGCAGATGGTAATAAAGTAGATTCTCAAAAAACCGATTGGTTAAGTTTATGGTTGATTGCTGGGGGGTTATTTACCTTTGGTATCGCCGAAAGAATCAAAATCGCAGAACGAGTTTATGATTGGCGTGTTGTTGTTCTTGAACCTCAAGATATTCAGTTAAGTAAATACCGTGAAGTATTGAATAAGCTGCGTCAATTAAACCCACCTTCTGGGGGTCACGGAATTGCTAGATTTGATGCTGAGTTGATATTACGTTTCTGTCAAGAATTACTTAGTCATCATCAAGTCCCAGCAAATACTGAAGAAGATGAATTTGATGATTTTTTGCAACCGATTAATCATTTTGTTAGTAGCTTTATTGGAACTCACTTTGGTTCTAAAGGTCAAGTTTACGGTGTCAAAGAAGTGTTTTCTTTAGGTTTACCAGGTTGGATTAGTCCTAAAACTTCTGAGGAATTAGCAGATTATCACAATATTTTGACAGAACACTTGTCAATTGTTACTACCCTATCAGCAGAAGAGGGACACAGTGAATTATTAGCAGCTTATCGGGATTTCATTACTAGTACAAGTCTAGAAAATTTCTTTCGCTTTCAAGTAATTTATGCCGATTATGTTGTTAAGTGTTTAGCAGACTCTAAAGCTAAATTCTTTCCTCGTTTATTTTCTCTTAATGGATTAAATCTCATGGTGAAAAATTTTAATCATCCTCAAAATGACCAGGAATTAAATTTAACTGACATTACACAAGACCTCGGTTTTTTACGGATTGCTAAAGCTATTAATAGCGCGACTGTCTATGCCGGAAAAGATGAACATGGTTGGGATAGAATCTATGGTTTAGCACAACGTTTGAGCAGTCAAGCAGGGTCTAAAAAGGATTTTATTATTGAATTATCAATCTTTCTTACTAGTTATGAAAATGAAAATCTTCGCATTGATGAGGAATTAAAGAAGAAAGGCAAACCCCGCCGCATTTGGACTACCAAAGATGATTTAGATGGAATTATCAATCTCATTGAAAATCATGGTTCTAGTTTAGTGGCTAACCTATTGATTGCCTATGGTTACGCTAAGGGTTGGGGTAAATCCAAGGAAGCAGATAAAACAGGTGTAAATAGTGAATTAGAAATAGAAGTAGATAATGAATAAGATCCCCGACTTCTGGCAAGAAATCATAATTTATTGACATGATTAAATAAAGAAGTCGGGGATCTGAGTGCTAGAAGTAGATAAGTAATGGGACAGAATTAATTACACAATGTCATTGCAAATGGAACGAAGTGAAATGAAGCAATCGCAAGGGTTGTGATTGCTTCCCTTCGCTCGCAATGACTGTAAATATTTTTGTCCAATTACTTAACATTGAAGAAGGAGAATCCGATAATGACTAAAACCAAATTTCCCGTTTATTCAATTTCTATTAGTGGGTTACTTTCTTTACAACTTCATGCTTTGAATAATGAAGGTAATGAGGGTAATCAATCCTTAACTCGACGTTATTACATCATTCAAGACGGAATGGATGAACCTGAGTATGTTAATGGCATTTCTGGGGATATGTTCAAACATATTCAATCTGAACATTTACACCGTGTTGCTTTAGAATCTGGACTAAGTTTATCTGAGGGTGGTAAACAATTTAATCCCGATAGAATTGGTTATGACTTGGAAAAAAATTTCTCGGTTTTTACAGATAAAGATACCGATTTATCAGCGAAAACTGGTAAGGTTCTGCAACTTTGCACCATCAGCGATTTAGAAGGTTTCATGGTGACTGTTAAAGGTGGACAAACCCTAAAACGTGATTCTGTAATTGAATTTGGGGCGGTTGTTGGTTTACCAAATCGTGTGAAAACCCAGAGTTATTTTCATGCTAAATATGGTGTAGATAACCCTACTCCTTATAATGTGCAAGTTAGTTCGGGTTTATATGCCACTGTTCTCAATATTGAGGCTTTTAGAATTGGTTATAATCCCCACAATTTTGGTTATAGCATTGATGTTGCTGAACGCAAAAAACGTCTTGATGCTTTACTAAAAAGTGTGCTTTATACCTATTTACAACCCAATGGGGCAAAACGCAATACTAATTTACCTCATCCTGATAGTTTTAAGGGTATAATTACCGTTAGTTCTCGCCGTTGTCCAGCACCAATGTTAAGTGCATTGGAATACGATTACCAAAGTCAAATTAAGAGTTTAGCCACTACTTTAAATAATCTCAATGGTGCTGAGACAATTCGCTGTTTTGAATTTGAAAACATGGCTGAATTTGCAGATCAGATTGAAATTTTGATTGCTCAAACTCTACCTTGGGATAGTGAAAATGCCGAAGCAATCTCCTAAATCTAAAACTTCCCCAACATCAGAAACCGTAACTACATGGCTAACTGTCACTTATCAACCTGTTAGCCTCTTTTCTCTCAAACGTTCTGATGCTACCAGCATGGCGGCACGGTCTAATTTAGTACCTACTCCTTATGCTATCAAAATGGCATTGTTAAAAGTGTTGTTAGAAAGTCAGGGAAGACACCATCAAAATGATTTTGACCAATGGATTAAAACCGAATTTACCTGGATTCGAGATTTAATCATTTATATTTGTCCTCCAAAAAAATTGGTTGTTAATCGTAATGGTTACAAGCTACGCTATTACGATCAATCCGCAGACAAAGCAGATAAAACCCGTCTAACTGTGCCTATGCAAGATGGTTTTGTATTTCGGGAATGGGTGCATTTACAAGGACATCTACAAATTTGTTGTAGTGCAGGAAAGCATTTAATAGAACTAGAACAATTATTTGCCCAAATTAATTATTTTGGTAAACGGAGTTGTTTTTTTCAATATTTACCAGATTTTAAACAAGAAACTTCAGAACCATTATTTTTACCAAATCCTGCTACTGGTTTTACAATTCAACCAATGGATGATTTAGGTGAAAAAACCACATTTAGTCGTATTAATCCTTTTTCCACTGATAAAGCCCAACTCAATAAAGACCGAGTGATTAAATCAGGGTTTTTACCATTAAAACTTATCGCCACCAGCGCTCGTTATGACATTTACAGAAGATATTGAGACTACATTTGCTGGGATGAGTTTAATCCTCAAACAAGATGCAAAAATTATCAATTCTGTCACCTTAGAAGCTTGGTTGTCAGATATTCAACCTGCACCTGTTTGGATTCAATTACATATTGCTGATGGTATTACCAAAATCATGCCTGTGTTGCCAGATTGTGGATTATATCCCCAACTGATGGAATCAATCTGTCAGCGAATTATTGGTAAAGAAATTACCCTGGATTGGCAAAATAATTCATATCAATTAACAGGTGTTGAAGTTGATTCTCATAACCTTCATGTAATTCTCATTTCCGTTTCTGCTACTGCACCATTACCAGCAACATTAGGAAGGGCTATTCATGCTCAATGTTTTCAATGGATTGCTAATGCAGATTCTATTCTCGCGGAGAATTTGCATCAACAAGATACTTTGCCAATGACGATAGGAATAGAGTACACTTCCCCGCAAAGAATACGATTGAGAATTACGCTGTTAAAACAAGAACTTTTAGCACCTTTATTGTGGGGATTAAATAACAATTTAGGTGGTGAAATTACATTAGCAGGAATATCTTGTAAATTAGGTAAGTGGCTAAATATTTATCAATCTAGCAGCTTTGAAAAATTGTTAGAAATACCATCACAAAATACAATTGAATTACAGTTTATTTCTCCCACCAGTTTTAAACAGAATCAAAATATCCAACCTTTCCCATTACCCGATTTAGTATTCAACAGTTTACTCCGTCGTTGGAATAGATTTGCACCCGCAGAATTACAATTTCCTCAAGTTGAATGGCAGGGTTTAGTTTCTGCTTTTGAACTGAAAACCCATGCTTTAAAGATGGAAGCTGGTGCAGAAATTGGTACTGTTGGCTGGGTAAAATATCGGTTTCCAGACCCCGAACAAGCCAGAATTGCCACTGTTTTAGCTAACTTCGCGGTCTTTTCTGGAGTCGGACGTAAAACAGCTATGGGTATGGGACAAGTAAGAATTTAGAATTACCCATTACCCATATCTCGTTCCCAGTCTCTGACTGGGAATGCTATCACAGAGGCTCTGCCTCTGCTGTTATTGAAGGCAGAGCCTTCTAGAATTCATTCCCATACAGAGTATGGGAACGAGAAAACGAGAAATTACCCATTACCCATTACCAAATAAAATGAATGAAGATTATTTACCATTAGCTTATCTCAATGCCTGGGAATATTGTCCTCGACGATTTTACCTAGAATATGTATTAGGTGAAATGGCAGACAATGAACATATTATCTTAGGTCGTCATGTCCACCGCAATATTAATGAAGAAGGCACTTTTCAAGAAGGAGAAACCCTAATTCATCAACAACAATGGGTCTGGTCAGAACGCCTCAAAGTTTCCGGGATTATTGATGCTGTTGAGGAATACGATGGTCAACTTGTGCCTGTGGAATACAAAAAAGGCAAGATGGCACAACACCTAAATGACCATTTTCAAGTTTGTGCAGCGGCTTTATGTTTAGAAGAACGCACTGGTCGCACGATTACCTATGGTGAAATATTTTATCATGCCAATCGTAGAAGACAAACTGTGGCATTTACACCGCAATTAAGGCAAATGACAGAACAAGCTATAGCCCTTGCTCATGTTGCAAGTCAAAACAAAATGCCAGCAGCTATTGACCATCCTAAAAAATGTCAATCATGTAGTCTGCAAGGAATTTGTTTACCTTTTGAAGTCAAACAATTACAACGTCAAGAATATTAAATTATGCCTACTCTTTATATCATTCAACCTGATGCTGTTTTAAGCAAAGATTATGAAGCTTTTCAAGTAGCTTTGAAACAAGAAGACGGTTCTTGGAAAAAACAAAAAGTTGCGGCTCAAACAGTAGACGAAGTTATTTTTATGGGTAATCCCCAAGTCACCGGCGATGCTTTTGTCTATGCTTTAGAATTGGGAATGCCAGTGCATTATCTTTCTACCTTTGGTAAATACTTGGGTTCAGCTTTACCTAAGTCTTCTCGGAATGGTCAATTGAGATTAGCACAATATGCAGTTTATCATGATCCTGTGCGGCGTTTGGAATTAGTTAAGGCAATTGTTAGTGCAAAGATCCATAATCAATATAATGTCTTGTACCGACATAATGAAAAGGATAATCTGCTCAAAGAACGGAAAATTTTAGTTAAAACTCAACAAAATATAGATCAAGTTCGTGGTGTGGAAGGTTTAGCAGCTAGGGAATATTTTGCTTGTTGGCAAAGAATGATAGGTAAACAATGGACTTTTAATGGCAGAAATCGCCGTCCACCTACTGACCCTGTTAATTCCTTACTCAGTTTTGCCTATGCTTTATTGCAAGGTCAAGTTATGGCTGGTGTTCATGTGGCAGGATTAGATCCTTATATTGGCTATCTCCACGAAGTTCATCATGGTCAGCCGGCAATGGTGTTAGATTTAATGGAAGAATTTCGAGCTTTGATTGCTGATAATTTGGTACTGTCATTATTGCATAAACACGAAATTAAACCCGAAGATTTTAACGAAAGTTTGGGTGCTTATCGCTTAAAGGACAATGCGAGAAAAACCTTTTTGCAAGCTTTTGACAAAAAAATGAATGATGAATTTAAACACCCAGTGTTTGACTATCGTTGTACCTACCGACGAGCAATAGAATTACAAGCACGGTTACTGAGTCGTCATTTACAAGAAGGTATTCCCTACAAACCTTTATCATTAAGATGACTACACTGTTTTATCTGATTATTTATGATTTACCTGACAATAAAGCAGCCAATAAACGTCGGACTCGTTTACATAAAATGTTGAGTGGTTATGGTAAGTGGACCCAATACAGTGTATTTGAGTGCTTTTTGACTGCTGTACAATTTGCTCAGTTGCAAACCAAGATAGAAAAACTGATCAAGTCTGATGAAGATTCTATTAGAATGTATGTGTTGGATGCTGGGAGTGTGAGAAGAACTATTACCTATGGTTCGGAAATCCCTAGACAAGAACAGGCTATCATTATATAATTGATAGGTGAGATTAAATTTTTGGCAGACCTAAAGCGGGGTCAAAAACCCTGGAGATTCGCCAAACAGCCAGAACCTTGACAACTAAATACTTTCAGCGTTTCATCAGTTTCAGTTTGTGCTTGACCCGAAGCCTGAAATAAGGTTTTTTGAGAGGTCTGCCAAAATCGTCTCTGGATTCCGCCCCCAGTTTATGTTTCAGACGGCGGGGTTTCCGCATATCTAATCCCCGCAAGGGGACTGAAACTGGAACAGACAACAGGGAATAAACAACAGGGAATAGTTTCCGCATATCTAATCCCCGCAAGGGGACTGAAACATCTCCGCCAAATATTGCCATTTAATCTCGCCACAGTTTCCGCATATCTAATCCCCGCAAGGGGACTGAAACAGTTGGGGAGCATAAGATGGACTGGATACCTGTAAAGTTTCCGCATATCTAATCCCCGCAAGGGGACTGAAACCCCACGTACTTGAGAGATTCCCCTAACTCCGCTACAGTTTCCGCATATCTAATCCCCGCAAGGGGACTGAAACGTTGTTACATTTAACAAAGATTCCCAAATTACCTCATTATGTTTCCGCATATCTAATCCCCGCAAGGGGACTGAAACATATAGTCTTTGATTCTGACACCTAAAAGAGGGAAGTTTCCGCATATCTAATCCCCGCAAGGGGACTGAAACAGGCGTACAACTACGATAGGTACAAAAATTGTCCTAAGTTTCCGTATATCTAACCCCCGCAAGGGGACTTAAGCTACCCTTCCACTGCGGCTCAAAAAGTTGCGGAATTGGACGTGTGGGTGCGAGAACTGAAGAAACGGATGCCATCTAGTCATCATTGATTATTTTTATTGATTTAATCCCTTGGCTACATCTTTGGACTAGCAACCATTTTTTAGCTTCAGGTTCAAGGGCTGGCTTAATACGGAAGTTTAAAACATCTGCCCAAGTTTCTACTCCGTAACTACTAGCGAACGCCCTTTCAAGTTCCTTGAATTGTAACCAGTTGCGATCGCTGATAGCCTCAAAAACTGAGATAAATGTGTTCAGTGGTAGCAAGGTAGCTGTTTCACTCATTTTCGTAATCCTCAAAAATACAAACTATCGGCAAGATGTCATCTTCTATATCAATGACTTCAATTAGTCGTTTTCCCGTGTTTTTAGCAATCCGTTTGCAATAATCTTCAGTTGCGGCCATGTGCCATTCTTTGCGTTCTGTAACTGGGTCGAATTTCCTTTTCGAGCGTTTAACCTCATCACCCATCGCATTTCTCCTCCAAGACAATGCCAAAATCTACTCCTAAAGCCGCTTCTATTTTCCGTAATGTGCTATAGGCGATTAATTTTTCTTTCCCGTTTATCAACAAATACCAATAAGAACGGCTAAACCCTACTATTTCACAAATTCCGGCAACCGATTTACCGGAATTTTTTTGGGCTTGTGCTAGTAACCCAGGTAAATCAATTACCTCTGCTTCTCTGTATATAACTTCTCGGACTTTCAATGACATTTTTCTATCTCCGTTCAACTTCCTTAATGTATATGAAAAATAAATATTTGCCAAGTGCAAAGTAACCAGTTATATTGATAGAGATAAGGGAAAGCAGTCAAGTTTCCGCATATCTAATCCCCGCAAGGGGACTGAAAGGTTGTAAAATGCGGATCATAAAAACCATGTAGCATTAAAAAAAATGTCAGAACTAGCTACATCTAGCAAACATAAAAACCCATCAAAAAACACCCCTTTAATATGGGCAGATGATACCGAATTAGTTAGCTTAGTTTTTGAGCTAGAAGTGACTGATTCCACCGCTCTATACTCGCAATATACCATTGGACTTCATGCTTGGTTTTTAGACCAAGTGCGGCAAATTAACCCAACGCTTTCAGCATATTTGCATGATAGTGAGTCAGAAAAACCCTTTAGTATTTCTGCACTAGAAGGTCAATTACTTCCCACGGGAAAACAACTGCAACTGCAAGCAAATTATAGATATCGTTGGCAGATTAACGCTATTTCTCAACCAGTAGTTCAGTTTTTGAGTCAGTGGTTAACACAACCGCCAACTACTTTGAAATTAAGGGATGCTTACTTACAAATAAAGCAAATAAGTATTGTTAATCCACCAACTACTTACAACCAACTACTCCAATCATTTATAAACCATAGAAATATTAATCTGAGTTTTATTTCCCCTACCAGTTTTCGCCGTAAAGGGCATCATTTTCCCCTTCCTGTTCCCTTCAATCTTTTCCATAGTTACCTCAGACGTTGGAATGATTTTTCAGGAATGCCCATAGAACAAGAAGCTTTTCTAGAATGGATAGATGAAAACGTTATCATTCATAAACATTGCTTAGAATCAGTCAAAGTTGCAGCGGGTAAACGGGGTTCTGTCACTGGTTTTACAGGAGCAATTTCTCTAGGATTAACTAAAACCGCCTTAGATAACCCTGAATTTACCCAATTATTTGATGCTTTAGTCCAACTTGCTCCCTACTGTGGAACAGGACACAAGACCACTTTTGGACTCGGACAAACCTGCTTGAACTGGGTAAACCCAGAATCAAATACATCTACTGAAATTATCAATAATCTGCTATCAGAACGCATTGAGGAATTGACAACAATATTCACAGCACAACGTAAACGCATAGGAGGAGAACGCACTGAAAAAATCGCTACAACCTGGGCAACGATTTTAGCCCGTCGGGAAATGGGGGAATCATTACAGGTAATAGCCGAGGATTTAGAAATACCTTACACCACAGCGAAAACCTATGTTAAATTAGCACGTCGGATGCTTAAAGATACACAATCCAATGTTTAACATTTTTCTATACTCCCTGAGAAGAATTTCTTTAGAGGGAAGTAAAGTAGTTTTTTTGGGTTTATAAATGGGCTATAAGTACAGTTTGATAACAAGTCATGTATAGTTGCTCTGAAGAATATAACATAAGAGGGTGGTTGAAAAGTATTAGATGAAACCGATAATCTCCAAAAACCTAACCCCCATTCCCTACCTCTCCCTAGCCCTCTCCTAAAAGGCTATCACACACAAGTTAAATTACCCCCCTTAATCCCCCCTTTATAAGCTTTATAAGGGGGGATTAAGGAAAAATTAGTTCCCTCCCCCAAGCATCGGGGAGGGTTAGGGTGGGGTAATTTGAGGAATAATGGTGATTCGATAACTTGTGTGTACACCGTAGCCCCAAAGCATCGGGGATGGTTAGGGAATGGTAAGTAGTGAGACAGAATTAATTACACAATGTCATTGCGAATAGACATCTCCAAAAAAGATTGTAGAGACGTTCCATGGAACGTTTCTACAAGGGTTTCAGCTTAAGGATCTTTAATTTCTGGAGATGTCTAATGGATGATAAGTAGTGAGACAGAATTAGTTACACAATGTCATGGCGTTAGCGCAGCGTGGCGTTAGCCATATGGAACGAAGTGAAATGAAGCAATTGCCAGGGTTGTGATTGCTTCCCTTCGCTCGCAATGACTGTAAATATTTTTGTCCAATTACTTAGTATTTGATTTTGGGAGGCAATTTTGACTGACAACAAATTTGACTTGAATACAAAAATTTGTATAATCGGCGCTGGTGCGGCTGGTTTGACCGTAGCTTATATTTTAAGAAAAAAAGGTTACAAAAATATCACTATCCTCGAAAAAGAGAACCAGCCTGGAGGAAAATGCCATACTATTGTCTATAAAGATAGGTATTTTGAACTTGGTGCTGGTGCGATTTGTAGCGATTATAAGGTGATTTTAGAAATAATGAAAGAACTGGGGGTGAAGTCCAAAATACCCGCTATTCCTAATCCTCTTTTTTTGAACAATAACGGTTTGGAAATTAAATCAAGTTTTTTCAAACAAATAAAATTTATCTGGGAATTATTGTTTAAGTTTTCATATTTATTATTCAAAAATCGAAAATTTTCTCAGCCGGGTTTATCTAATATTCCTGAAGAATTATATGAAAATTTTGATAGTTATTGTCGTAAAAATAATTTATCGGATTTTGCCCAAACTCTAAATACAATTGTTTCTCCTTTTGGCTATGGTTATTTTGATACAATTCCAACTGCCTATTATTTGAAGTATTTTACTTTTACAGGTTTAGTTGAATATTTTATTACGAAGAGACTGCAATTCTTTGTAGAAGGAGCAGGAAGTTTATGGCAGAAATTATCAAAACAATTTAATGTTTTATTTGAAGAACACATTATTAGCATTAACAGAACTGATAGAATTTATATCCAAACTCAAAAAGGAAATTATGAGTTTGATAAGTTAATTTTAGCCTGTCCCTTGGATAATGCCCTTGATTTTCTTGATGCAACTTTGCTTGAAAATGAGTTGTTTTCTAAGATAAAGTATAATAATTATTATACTTTTGCATTTATTATCAATAAGTTTCCCTTTACTAAAACAGATGTTGACAGTGGATTTTTTACTGAAAATATGAACAGTAGGTATCAAGGAAAGATTATGTTTTTTTATCGTCGTTATGTAGATTCAGAATTTTGTACTTTTTATCTAGTGGCAAACCAAGAGCATAACGAACAAAAACTTAAGTTAGACGTAGAAAATCAACTAAAAAACATGGGATTTATAATTGATAGAGAATATGTATCTATTAAATGGAAATATTTCCCCCATGTTGGTAGTGAAGATATGAAAGATGGCTTTTATGATAAATTAGAAGGTATTCAAGGACAAAATAATATGTATCTAACAGGAGAAATTATGAATTTTCCTTCTTTAAGAGGAGTTACTGAATATTCTAACTATTTAATTAATAAATATTTTTAGATAACTTACTCTGGCGCAAAGGGATTCTTAGAGGAAAATTAAATTATTAGAGGGTGTTTGAAAAGTCATGATTGCTATTATCAAATGTTTTACCCCTCCCTAACCCTCCCCTTTACAAGGGGAGGGTTAGGGAGGGGAAGCGATTCGTGAAATTTTATTTCTGGAGATGTATAATTTATATTACTCCCATTCTCGTAATTGCTTATGCACTACTGCTAAATACCACATATAATCATCAAGCTTATACTCATCCGCAGCTTTAACTATATATTCCTGTGCTAACTCCCAATTATTCTCAGCTTCATAATATAAACCCAAATAGAGATGACTGTAAAACTTACCTTTTAATCCTGCCAATTTTCCTACGTTCAAAACATCATCTGTTGTACAATTACCTGCAAATAAATCATAAACAGACTTCATGATTTTTCGCGGATCATTTTTCACAGGTAATAAAGAATTACGAGCTTCTGTAACACCGGATAATCTAGCTATACAAAGATATCTCCAGACCGTTTCTTCCACATCTTGGGCATTAACAGTTAAATCTATTTCAAACTGTTTTGCACCTTCAGCAAATCGTTCTGCATAATAATAAGATAATCCTCGTTGCCACAAATAAGGAGTAATTTGAATGTCTAACTTTTCTGCATCATCAAAATCTTGAATTGATTCGGCAATTTTTCCTAATTTAAAATTAATCATGCCGCGACGGACATAAGCATTGACATTATTTGGCTGAGTGTTAATGGTATTATTCCACTCTTGCAGTTGATTTTCTAGGGAGTTGGTAAAAAACATTTTGGTAATCAAATTTGCTACTTTTAATCTAGCTCTCTCCGTCCTTCTAATGCTCTAGCTAAGGTAAGTTCATCAGCATATTCTAAATCACCACCTACAGGTAAACCAAAAGCAATGCGGGTGACTTTTGTAAATGGTTTTAGTAATTGACCTATGTATAATGTTGTGGTTTCTCCTTCGATACTAGGACTAATAGCTAAAATCACCTCTTGGGGTTTTTGTTCGCTTACCCGTCTGACTAAAGGCTGAATATTTAACTGTTCTGGTCCAATACCGTCCATAGGGGAAATTACGCCACCTAAAACATGATATTTACCTTTAAATTCACGGGTTTTTTCCAATGCAATCACATCACGAGAATCTGCAACTACGCAAATAGTTGTATTATCTCGCTGAGGATGACGACAAATTTCACAGATTGGATCTGATGAAAGGTGAAAACAAACTTTACACAAACCGATCTGTTTTTTTGCGTCAATAAGTGCTTGAGCTAAGGCTTCTACTTCTGCTTCTGGTCTTTTTAAGATGTGCAAAGCTAAACGTTGGGCGCTTTTTGGACCAACTCCGGGTAGCCGTTGCAATTGTTCGATTAATCTGGCTAGGGGACGTGCGTAAACCGTAATTCTACCTCCGGGGTTTTTTCTATTTTACAGTTAAATTATGTTTCGCGCAAAGACGCAAAGTTTGAGGAATTTTAACCAGTAAATATTATAATCATGATTTATGCGAAGAGATTCACTTTTTTATAAACTCTTTCAACAATATCCATCTTTGTTGTTTGAACTGTTGACAGATCCGCCGATTAATGCTCAGGCTTACCGCTTTGATTCTGTGGCTGTCAAAGAACCGACTTTTGCAATTGATGGTGTATTTTTACCACCAGAAGGTGATGAACAGGGCATAGTATATTTTTGTGAGGTACAATTTCAAAGAGATGAGGAATTGTATGAAAGAATCTGTGCGGAAACTTCACTATATTTTTATCGTAATCGCAAAAGATTTTGTGATTGGCAAATAGTGATCATTTATCCATCTCGAAATACAGAACAAAATGACATTTATCCTCATCGTGGATTTCTCAACAGTCCTCAAGTACATCGAGTATATTTAGATGAATTGGGAGATATTCAAGAATTACCATTAGGTTTAGGTGTCATGTTACTAACTACTCTGGGAGAAAGTCAAGCCCCAGCAGTAGCTAGATATTTATTAACCAGAACCCATGAGGAGATTGTCACACCATCAAGTCAAGCTATGATGGAGATGATCACGACAATCATGGTCTACAAGTTTGAAAATCTGAGTCGTCGGGAGGTAGAATCAATGTTAGGAATTACACTCAAAGAAACTAGAGTTTATCAAGAAATTAAAGAAGAAGGCAGAGAGGAAGGACTGGAACAAGGCAGAGAAGAAGGACTAGAGGAAGGACTAGAACAAGGCATAGAACAAGGCATAGAACAAGCTACAATTAATTTGGTGATTCGACAATTAACAAAGCGGTTTGGTAAAATATCTCAGAGAAAGATAAAATCTATTTCTGGTTTACCATTGTCTGTGTTAGAAGAATTGAGTGAAGCTCTTTTAGATTTTCAGAGTTTGAATGATTTGCAAACTTGGTTGTTAATCCATACTCCGGCAAAAACTGACTAACTATGTATTCTGGGTTCTGGGTGTAAGGTTGATAATAATTGACTTTCCACCTCTGCTAATTCATCTAATCTGTCCATGACGATTTTTCGGTCATAATAGGTGTCAGCTAAAACCCAATACATCCCAAAATGTCTGGCTTCTGATGCCATTAAACTGCGGTAAAATTGAGCTAGTTCTGGTTCTGGACAGTTAGCAGCTAGGAGTCCTAAGCGTTCATGACTGCGGGCTTCTATTAAGCCGGTGACGAGTAAGGAGTCTAAAAATCTCTGGGGTTCTTGTCCCCGAACTTGGGATTTTAACCCCGCACCGTAGGGGGGTGCGGATAAGGCTGCTAGTTTGATCTGACGGCGTTCTAGCCATTGATTAACAAGTTCAAAGTGTTCGAGTTCTTCACGAGCGATCGCTGTTAACTCCCTCACCATTTTAGCATTAGAGGGATAGCGGAACATCATATTTAATGCTACTCCTGCGGCTTTGCGTTCACAGTGGGAGTGATCTAGTAAAATAATATCAAGGTTAGCGATCGCCTGCTCTACCCAAGCATCACTGGTAGGTTGTTTGAGGGCGTTGATAGTGGGTAAAGGTGAACTCAGCACAGCGAAAAAACTCCCAATTGAACAATTTGGCTAATTAATTCTAATCTTAAATCAGCGGCGTTCGCGGTAGCCTCTTGTATTCCTTACAAGACCCAAGGAAAGAGATAGCGCGACCTAGTAATCGCTAACTGAAGATTTATATTTTGAGCCATCAGGCATAATTGCACCTTTTGGTTTAGCACTATAGACATCTCCGGTAAAGGATGTAGATCTGAGAATCTCTACACATGGAACATCTCTACAAAGGTTTTAAGTCACGCATATTTAATTTTCACCAGATGTATTATGTAGATTCCTGTAAAATTTTGCCTTTTTTATCCAAATTTCCATATAACTTTGTAAAACTTAATTGTTTGGCAACACTGAAACACCTATACTGAGACTTGGTTAAAATCACTGAAAATATATTTTCTTCCAGAACAAACTTATGACTACTCGGCGAGAATTTTTGACTCAAGGTTCAGCAGGATCACTTGGACTAATTGCATTGGCTAATGGTTTTCCAATTTCTGCCACCAAACCTGCTAAAAATACCTTTCAAGTTGCTATCACCACACCTCAAAAAGTGGTGATTTTAGGAGCAGGATTTTCTGGTTTGGCGGCTGGATATTTTCTTTCTAAACAGGGAGTAGATGTGACTATTCTCGAAGCTCGCTCACGAATAGGCGGCCGCGTATTTTCCCACAAGATTGATGATACTGACAATTTGACAATTGAACTAGGCGCAGAGTGGGTGGGAGCATCTCACAAACGATTGATTGCACTATGTAAAGAATTTGGTTTGGAGCTAAAGAACAACCAATTTAATACTCATTTGATCTATCAAGATGAATATTTTACTGAAGCTAAATGGGATTACTCAACAGCATGGAATAGTAAATTTGAGGAAATTCTCCAGGCTTATGCTAATTTTAGTGAAGCCGACAAAGTTGAACTAGATAAAATGGATTGGTGGCGTTATCTTGTCAACAATGGCATTAGTGGTAGAGATTTGGAACTTAGAGAACTCCTAGACAGCACTGATTTTGGTGAAAGTATCCGTCAGGTCTCTGCATTTGCCGCTTTAGCAGAATACGCTGAGTCTAGTGAAAAGAATGAGATGGACTACAAGATTAAGGGGGGAAATAATCAACTTGCTAAAGCTATGGCAAAAGCGATTGGTAGAGATAAAATTCTGCTCAATCATCAAGTAGTCTCAGTGGTTCAATCGGGGGAGACTGTCACAATTACCTGTGAAGATGGTTTCAAGATTGAGGCTAACAACGTAATTTGCACTCTTCCTACACTGGCTATTAGTCAAATTCATTGGGAACCGATGCTACCGAAGGACAAGCAAGCAGCAATTAATGCCTTACAGTATGCGCGGATTAATAAAAATGCTTTGCTTTATGATCAACGTTTCTGGAAAGACGAAAGTTTTGACATATTAACAGATATTCTGCCTCACTACTTTTATCATGCCACTAAGAATCAGCCATCTCAAAAGGGAGTGCTGATTTCATACACAATTGGCGATAAAGCTGACGTAGTTTCTCGGCAGACTGATACATGGCGGAGTCGGATGATTAATAATGCTCTTAAACCTGCTTTTGGAGAAACTAAATCCCATTTGCTCAAACAGACCAGCTACTACTGGGGCAATGATAAATATTCTGGAGGAGCTTATGCTGTGTATGGTACAGGGCAGTGGTTTACCATTAGACCAGTTTTAGAGCGCAAGTTTGAGAATGTATACTTTGCCGGTGAACACCTCGCTGATTGGCAAGGTTTTATGGAAGGTGCTATCAACACCGGTGAAGCAGCCGCAGAGCAAATTTTGGGTACATTAAGTAAGGCAAAAGTTCCTGTGAGAGCATAGGTAACAAGAAATCTAGCAAAATTTACGGCTATTTTCAGGTAATGGATTTACTATCCGTTACCTGGTTTTATATAAACTGACTAAGAGGATGTTTTAAAAGTGGTATTCCGTAATTTTTATCACATTGCTACACCCCTTTCCCCTTTACAAGGGGGGAAACAATAAAAATCTAGTTCCCTCCCCTTGTAAAGGGGAGGGTTAGGGAGGGGTAAAAAATATTTGATACATCAACCATAACTTTTCAAACACCCTCTAAGAGCGATCGCTAACTGATGATTTATACTTTGAGCCATCAGGCATAATTGCACCTTCTAGGAAAGCACTACTCAATTCATAATCTCTGATGCTATCAATCGTGTTTATTCACAGGCACAAACGGTAATTTTAATAAACTGATCACATTAAAATTTCTAGTTTCTTCGGGTACACCAAATTGGATGGTTTCTGGTTGGGGTGGATAATAACGAGATTGAAATATTATATCCCAGATAGTTAATAAACTTGTATAGTTACTATTTAAATATTTTGTTAATTGGCAATGATGAGCGCGATGATAATTAGGTGTAACAATAAAATAACTCAGGAATTTATCTATTTTGAAAGGTAAAGCAAAATTACTATGATGAAAAACTAAGGATATAGCAAATAAAGATTCATATAATATCCAAGCATTTGGGGTAATTCCCAATAGATAAATTAATCCAATTTTAGGAATATTGGAGACAATTACTTCTACCGGATGAAAGCGGTAAGCTGTGGATATATTCATCCATCTATCTGTATGATGAACTTTGTGAAACCGCCAAGCAAAACCCCAAGTGTGGATTAATCTATGCCACGTATACATATATAAATCTAGCAACAAAAAAGAGAGAATAAAGTGCAACCAGGGTAAATTTAGATCATAAAAAAATCCCTGTGATAAAGTTGGTTTCCAGAGAGATTTTAAGATTAAAATAACTGTGAGGTTAACCAATAAAGAATTTACTAAACCTAAAATTAGATTGTGAATAACTCTTTTAAGTAAAGTTTGATGATATTGAAAAAAGGGAATTAATGTTTCTAAGATTCCAAATATCACAATACTGCTGAAAACAGCCAGAGATTTATATTCCATTTTGTTTGATGTCCTGATAATTCTGCCATAGATGGGTCAATTTTTTCTCTCTATTCATGAATTTTACCATGAATATTTTCTTGAGTCTCAAGAACAAAGAACAAGATCCCCAACTTCTTTAAGAAGTCGGGGATCTGAAACTCTTAATTTAAGAAAATTTTCTTAAAAATCCCAATAATTGCTTAGTTTTTGGTGTGAGTAAAGTCTTGCGATAAGCGTCTGCGGCTTTTTTAATGGCTTCTGCTTGGGTGGGGTAAGGATGAATTACACTGCTAAGTTTACTTAAACCAATTTGATGAACAATAGCTGTGGTAATTTCGGAAATCATCTCCCCTGCATGATTAGCAACTATGGTTGCACCCAAAATTTGATCTGAGCCTTTTTTGTGATGAATCTTTAAAAAACCAGATTCTTCATGATCGGCGATCGCTCGGTCTATGCGATTATAGGGTATCTTAATAGTTTCTATCTCTATACCCAATTCTTTCGCCTCCTGTGCGTACATCCCCACATGGGCAATTTCCGGGCTGGTATATGTCACCCAAGGCATGACTAGACTACTGAGTTTAGATCGTCCCCAACCAAAAGGCGAAAACAGGGTATTTTTAATCACAATTCGGGCTGCCGCATCTGCCGCATGAGTAAATTTCCAATTCATGCAGATATCACCAGCGGCGTAAATTTTCGGATTTGTGGTTTGCAAATAATCATTTACTTTCACACCGAAGCTTTGATCGTATTCTACACCCACTGCCTCTAAATTCAAATTTTCCACATTTGGCGCACGTCCCGCACCAACTAATATTTCATCAACTGTCACTGAATCTCTTTCACTATTCACAGAAAAATATAGGCGTTTTCCTTCCGTAACTGTGACAACTTCTTCTAATTGACAATTTAATACTAAACGAATCCCTTCATCAATCAAAACTTTTTGCAAAATTTCCGCTGCTTCTGGATCTTCCTGATTTAAAATATGTGAACCGCGATGAAATAATGTCACCTCACAACCCAAACGCTGAAATGTTTGTGCTAATTCACAACCGACAGGACCACCACCAATTATTGCTAATTTTTCCGGTTTCTGAGTCAGAGAAAAAACAGTTTCATTAGTTAAATAACCTGCGGATTCAATTCCCCGAATTTTCGGTCTCACAGCCCTAGCACCCGTGGCAATGACAGCTTTTTTAAATTTTAATGTTTGCTGATCAACTTCTATAGTATTATGACTTTTAAATTCACCATTACCTAAAAAAACATCAATTCCCAAACTTTTAAATCTTTCCACAGAGTCATGATGACTAATACTCGCCCGAATACGTCTCATTCTCTCCATAACTGTGGCAAAGTCTACATCAAATTGCTGGGAAATATTAATCCCTAAATCTTTGGCTTTTTTGATTTCTTCAACTACAAGAGAAGAACGAATTAAACATTTAGAGGGGATACAACCAAAATTTAAACAATCTCCTCCCATGAGATTTTTTTCAATTAAGGCTATTTTCAAACCCAAATCTAAACCCGCAGCCCCCGCAGCCACAACTAAACCCGCAGTTCCCCCACCAATAACTACTAAATCATAATAATCAGCCGGTTGGGGATTTAGCCAGTTATCGGGATGAACATTTTTGATTAGTTTTTGATTAAACTCATCCATTGGACGCATTGTGACTCTTGGAGATTCTGAATTTGACATTTTTTTACCTCTGAAGAATCAAGTATCAAGTATGTTTGTGATTAGACAATCTGTTATTTATAGATACATTATAATTAAAATTTTGTCGGTTTGATATTTAACAGATTTTCTCAATTTTCTGTAAATAAGCAACTAAACCTCGGAATCAAATTTCTTCGTCTAAAGCTTTCTTAGCTATTTTAGTAACATAGATTGTCACAGCAATTGTCGCTATTAACCCAATGATTTTAATTACCCAGTTCAAGATGAGATTTACCGGTTGATTATGAGTGCCAATTAAGGCTAAATCTCCTGCTAAATAACCGAAATACACATACATGATTGTTCCAGGAATCATCCCCACTGAGCCAATTAAATAGTCTTGAAAAGAAACACTAGTAATTCCGAAAGCATAGTTTAATAAGTTGAAGGGAAAAAGGGGAGAAAGTCGAACTAATAGGACGATTTTTAATCCTTGTTTACTAACGGCTTTATCAATAATGGCAAATTTTTTATAACTAGATATTTTCTCTTTTATCCAACTTTGAGCTAAATAACGTCCTACTAAAAATGCGGCTACAGCACCTAATGTAGCCCCAATAAACACATATAAAGAACCCCAAATTACCCCAAAAATTATACCAGCACCTAAAGTGAGAATTGCGGCTGGTAAAAAAGCCAAAGTAGCAATAATGTAGATACCAATAAATACTATTCCCCCACAGCACCAAGACTATTAATCCATTGTAAAGTATTTTGTAAAAATGATAGGAAACTGAGAGAAGATACACTAATAGATTCCTGTACTAAAGCTAAATCTATTTCTGATAAAAATGTCATAACCATAAGAATTATTTACAATTTTGAAGAAGAGTACCAATTACGAATTCGATGGGGGGATATCCCTAGTAAATAAGCAATGACAATAATTTGATTCCAGAGAGTAGTTTGGATAATTCCTTTTTTTAACCATCTGCGAGGTGAGGTAATTACAGGTGTTGGTAATAGATAAATTTTCCCCAGAGTTTTTAATTTTCTCATCAGTTCAAAGTCTTCCATAATTGGCATTTGGGGGAAATTACCAACTTGCTGAAATACATCTTTGGTGAGAAAAATACCTTGATCACCATAGGGCATTTGCCAAAGATGCGATCGCCATTTTACCCCAAATTCGACCAAACGCAAGCCCCAATCGGGGGCATTTATCTGTAAAGCAAATGCACCAGCTACAATTCCCGGTTGTGCTAAGGTTGTGCAAATCATCTGTTCAAAATTAGTCGGTAACCGAGTATCAGCATGGAGAAATAGGAGAATTTCCCCACTAGCAGCCATAGCACCTGCATTCATTTGATTAGCACGTCCCGGAGAAGAAATAATCACCTGAACATTTAAGGATTTGGCTATTAATAATGTTTGATCTTGTGAACCACCATCAACCACAATTATTTCTACATTATTACTGGATTGACTGCTAGTAATTACTTCTTTAATATTACTCGCTTCATTGAGTGTGGGAATAATAATAGAAATTTGAGCATTCATATCATTAAGGCTAGGAGGTAGGGGCGCAGGGACTGCGCCCAGTCAGGAGTCAGGAAGAAGAATTGGAGGATTGATTTATTAAATTAGTTATTCTGTCATTTTGTTTAAGAGGTTGTTTGAAAAATCTAAATTATTACTTATCCTGGCGACTAGAAGTCGCGGCTACACAGACAAAACTCTTGATTTTAATTATTCCACGGGCGTGGAATTCGTTTGTGTAGTAGCGTATCCCTGACGGGAGCCGGATGCTCTATTATATTCGCCCCAAACTTTTCAAACATCTTCTAAGACTCGACTGCGAATCATCATTTGTGGCCAAATTAACAGAAAAAATCCCATCCAAATTAATAATGGAATAGCTACTAAAATTGTCACCCAAAGAATTTTAAATATTAACCAACTACCGCTAATTAATGTGACAGCAGTGAGGATAATTGACCAAGGCTGACACCACCAAGGTTTATATTTCCAAGGACTAATTGTTTGTTGTTCAGACATTTTTAGATGAAAAAACTAGAATTTGCTAAAAGAGAAATCATGGGCAATAGATGACTTTTTTAATAAAGTGACTACTAACCATTGACACTTGCCGATTTTGATATTTCATTACGTATATGAATATTATATCAGCATTTATCCTCATATTTTTTCATAATGATTTATTCGTAACTTTGAATACTTTTAGTATTTTTTCAAGAGTTCTAAATAGACGGCAAAATATATTATAATATTGTTACATATTTGTTAAGAAAGGTTACATGACTCTTAACAAAAGGAAATATTGTTTATGGTTGTTCCCAATGAGAAGAATGCACCACATGAGATTGTTATCGTTGGTGGTGGCTTTGGTGGACTGTATGCAGCCAAGGCTCTTGCGAACGCGAAGGTAAATGTTACTCTCATTGATAAACGTAATTTCCACCTATTTCAGCCGCTTTTATATCAAGTTGCCACAGGTACCCTATCACCTTCGGATATTTCTGCACCACTACGATCTGTATTCAGCAAAAGTAAGAATACAAAGGTGTTGTTAGGAGAAGTAAATAATATTGATCCCAAAGCGCAACGAGTTATTTTTGGTGATGAATCCGTACATTATGATACATTAATTCTAGCCACTGGTGCTAATCATTCCTATTTTGGTAAGGATAATTGGAAAGAAATTGCCCCTGGCTTGAAAACTGTGGAAGATGCGATAGAAATGCGTCGGCAGATATTTTCAGCATTTGAAGCCGCAGAAAAAGAAAGTGATCCGGCAAAGCGTCGGGCTTTGTTAACTTTTGTGATTGTGGGGGGAGGTCCGACTGGTGTAGAATTGTCAGGTGCGATCGCAGAGTTGGCATACCAAACCCTCAAAGAAGATTTTCGTAACATTGACACCGCAGAAACGAAAATTTTACTATTGCAAGGAGGCGATCGCATTCTCCCACACATTGCCCCAGAATTATCGAAAGTAGCAATAGAATCTTTACAAAAATTGGGTGTGATTATACATACTCAAACCAGAGTCACAAATATTGAAAATGACATTGTTACTTTCAAGCAAAACGGTGAATTGACAGAAATTCCCTCAAAAACTATTTTGTGGGCAGCAGGTGTGCAAGGTTCGGCTTTGGGGAAAATCCTTGCAGAACGCACAGATGTAGAGTGCGATTTCTCTGCCAGAGTAGTTGTAGAACCTGACTTGACTATCAAGGATTATAAAAACATTTTCGTAATTGGAGATCTAGCTAATTTCTCCCATCAAAATGGTAAACCCTTACCGGGTGTTGCCCCCGTAGCCAAACAACAAGGAGAGTATGTAGGTAAACTCATCAAACGACGGCTTCAAGGTCGTACTTTGCCAGAATTTAAATACAATGATGTAGGTAGTTTGGCAATGATTGGGCAAAATTTAGCCGTTGTAGATTTAGGCTTCATCAAACTCACAGGTTTCATTGCTTGGGTATTTTGGCTAGTAATTCACATCTATTTCTTAATTGAGTTTGACACTAAACTAGTAGTAGTAATTCAGTGGGCATGGAATTATATTACTCGAAATCGGCGCTCTCGCTTGATTACAGGTAAAGAGGCTTTTTTAGCAACACAACCTGTTAACAGTGGTAGTGATTCCCAACCTAACAAAAATAAGCAACCAGTCAATCTCTAGCACTTGTGGTTTGCATTAAGTAGCTCAACTAAAAACACTTAATACCCAGATCCTTGACTACTTAGAGAAGTCGGGGATTTATTTCTTGGCATTGAGTTCTTCTAATTAAATACCTACAAAACTTATGCCTGTAACCAATTTTCTAAACTTAATTCTTCAATTTTCAATAAATCACTATCATTAGAAACCAATCAAATCTGGGTAAATACTACTAAGATAGTAACACATATTTATTTCATATTCAAAATCTATGGTGAACCAAAATATCCCCGACTTCTTTGAGAAGTCGGGGATATAATTACCTATTTGCTAAACATTAATACATTTCCTATCTAGGATTTACTTCCATTTGCGCTTGTTCTAACAATAACTTCGTAACCTCCGGTTTACTCTTCGCCAACATTTTTTTAGTAACATTCTCTAACCAACATCATCATGAGCGAAACGGTTAAACAAGAAATCTAAGGCATAATTTCGCAGTTGATAATATTGAGGATCTTCCATAATCCTCGCTCTATCTCTAGGGCGAGAAAAAGGAATTTCCATCACTTCCCCAATTTTTGCATGAGGTCCATTGGTCATCATTACCAACTTATCGGACAAAAATAAAGCCTCATCAATATCATGGGTAATCATCAAAACTGTACAACGATTATCACCCCAAATCTTCAACAATTCTTCTTGCAATTCTTCCTTAGTAATTGCATCTAACGCCCCAAAAGGTTCATCTAAAATCAACACTTTCGGACGAATAGCTAAAGCCCGGGCAATGGAAACCCTTTGTCTCATTCCCCCAGACATTTGCATAGGTTTCTTTTCCATTGCATCAGCTAAACCCACCATTGCTAAATGATCTCTGACAATAGCCCGTTTTTCTGCTTCTGGCTTAGTTGGATAAACTGCATTTACAGCTAAATAAATATTTTCAAATGCTGTTCTCCAAGGTAGTAAGGCGTAGTTTTGAAATACGACCATTCTATCTGGACCTGGTTTTGTAATAGGTTGTCCTTCTAATAAAACTTGTCCAGTGGTAGGAAAGTTGAAACCGGAAACCATGTTTAATAAAGTTGATTTACCGCAACCAGAGTGACCGATAACGCAAAGAAATTCCCCTTGTTCAACGTTGAGGTTAACACCATCGAGAACTGTAAATGGTCCATTTTTAGTGGGATAAACTTTACAAACATCTTGGATTTGTAAAAACGGTTGACTGCTAATTGTGCTAGTAGCTGTGTTGGTAGTTCTCAAGTTGCGGTTTTGCATTTTAAATTTTTAGTTTTGAATTTTTTTAATAACTCGTTCCCAGTCTCCGACTGGAAATGCTATCAAGAGGCTCTGCCTCTAGTAAAATGAAGGCAGAGCCTTCTATACTTCATTCCCATACAGAGTATGGGAACGAGGAAAACGAGGAACAGAGTATGGGAACGAGGAAAAACGAGGAAAAGACCCGCTCGTTTCCCACTTACCGCGAGGTCTTATGATGAAAGATACCCGACTTCTAATGTGATGATGTCAATAAATCATGAATCTTTAGTAGAAATCGGGTATCTGGTTTAAGCTGCAATTTTACGCGGTGCATCAAGAATAACTTCTGCAACGGAAAAATCGCGTTTAATGTCTAAACTGGTGAGATAGGCAAAAGGATCATCAGAGTTGAAAGGTTTACCATCAAATAATTGAATTGGTTGACGAGTGTAGCTAATATCTAAACCTAATTCTCTAGCTGCGGTACTAAATACACCAACTCGACAAACTCTTTCCACAATTTCTACCCAGTTGCGAGGAAATGGCGTTTCTCCCCATCTTGCTAATTGTGTCATGATCCAGATTTGTTCGGTTCTGCTAGGACGATTAATAGCAGAATCAGAATAAAATTGATGATGGGCATACTCACGCATGGGATGATCTAAATCACAGGTATTAATGCCATCAGGATCTTCAATTTGGATAAAATCAATGTCGGTGCTGACATAATCCCGACTTGCTAGAATTTGTCTAACTTCTTGGGCATTTTGGGTATCAGCACAATATTTACAAGCTTCTAATAATGATTTGGTTAAGGCAATATGAGTGTTTGGATACTTATTTGCCCAGTCTTCCCGTACTCCTAAAACCTTACCAGGATGTCCTAACCAAACTTCTAAATCTGTGGCAATTGTAAAACCTGAACCTTCTACCGCAGCGCGATAATTCCAAGGTTCACCTACACAATAACCGTCAATTGTTCCCCCTTTTAAATCTACTACCATTTGGGCGGGGGGAATATTTTTCATGTCTACGTCAATATCTGGATCAATCCCTCCTGCAGCTAACCAATAACGCAGAAGTAAATTGTGCATTGATGCTGGATGGACTACGCCCATTCTGTGCATTTGATCACGGGTTCTGAGGAGGTAATTTTTGAAGTCTGAAAGACCATGTACACCTTCTTCGTAAAATTTCTTTGCTAAGGTAATGGCGTTACCGTTGCGAGTCATGGTTAAGGAGGTAACTACTGGTAATGGTTCGTTTTTATTGCCTCCTAAAGATAACCAAATTGGCATTCCTGACGGCATTTGTGCCGCATCTAAATAACCCCCACTGATGCCATCAACGACTCCGCGCCAGTTGCTTTCTCTGACTAAGGAAACTTCATCTAAACCATGTTTGGTGAAAAAGCCTTTTTCTTTGGCTATAGCTAATGGCGCACAAGCTGTAAGGGGTAAGAAACCGATTTCTAAATTAACTTTTTCTAAACCATGACGGGCAATATCTGGAGTTTTTCTTGCCCGAATTTTTTTGATGCGTTTTTGTTGGTTAAGGAAGTAAATCATTTCACTTCGCAAGGTGTAGTAGCTGGGATGTTTTACTACTTCCATGCGTTTGCGAGGACGAGGAATATCAACTTCTAAAATATCGCCAATTTTTGATTCTGGTCCGTTGGTTAGCATGACAATTCTGTCAGATAACAAAACGGCTTCATCTACGTCGTGTGTCACCATAACGGCGGTAACTTCGTTTTCTTCACAAATTTGCATTAATTGTTCTTGCAAATTCCCGCGAGTCAGTGCGTCTAATGCACCGAAGGGTTCATCTAACAGTAATAGTTTAGGACGAATTGCCAAGGCGCGGGCTATAGCTACCCGTTGTTTTTGTCCACCTGATAACATCCCTGGTTGTTTATCAGCATGGGGACGCAAACCGACCATATCTATGTGTCTATCAATAACCGCTTTGCGTTCGGCTGCGGGCATTCCATTTAATACTGAGTCTACCGCTAAGGCGATATTTTCTCTTACTGTTCGCCAAGGTAAAAGCGAATAGTTTTGAAATACGACCATTCTATCTGGTCCTGGTTTTTTAATTCTTTGTCCTTCTAAAGTGACTAAACCTTCTGTTGGTAAATCCAAACCGGCAATCATATTTAAAAGCGTGGATTTACCGCAACCAGAGTGACCGATAAGAGAAACAAATTCGCCTTTTTTAATTTGGAGGTCAATACCTTTGAGGGCGATATATTGACCGCCACCAGTTAATTCAAAAACTTTATCAATTTGCTCAACGCCAACAAATATAGACATAATTTTGGTAATTGTTAGTTGTCAGTTGTTAGTTGTCAGTTGTCAGTTGTTAGTTGTTAGTTGTCAGTTGTCAGTTGTTATTTCTTTGTTATTAACTAATGACCACTGACTAATGACTAATAGGGTGTTTGAAAAGTCATGATTGCTGTATCAAATATTTTACCCCTCCCTAACCCTCCCCTTATAAAGGGGAGGGAACTAGATTTTTATTGTTTCCCCCCTTTACAAGGGGAAAGGGGTAACAATGTGATGAAAGTTACAGGATACCACTTTTCAAACAACCTCTAATGACTAATAACTATTTCTGTTCACTTGGTAAAATCCAGTTTTGTAATGCAGCCATGAGTTTATCTAGAATGAGACCAACAACACCGATATAAACTAGTGCTAAAATTACTTCACTAACGTTGTTATTTTGATAAGCATCCCAGATAAAAAAGCCGATACCAACAATACCCGACATCACGATTTCTGCCGCAATAATCGCTAACCAAGCCAAACCAATAGCAATTCTTAACCCTGTAAAAATGTAGGGTAATGCTGAAGGAATTAAGATATTAAAGAAATACTCTTTTTTAGAAAGTTGCAGAACTTTAGCAACGTTGTTATAGTCTTGAGGAATTTGAGTTACACCCACCGCAGTGTTAATGAGAATCGGCCAAATTGCGGTGATGAAAATTACGAATAATGCGGCTGGTTCGTTTTGGCGTAATGCTGCTAGGGAAATAGGAACCCACGCTAAAGGAGGTACTGTTCTTAATAACTGAAACAAAGGATCTAAAGCTTTTGACATGGTTCTATTAACACCAATCAAAACACCCAAGGCAATACCGACAATTGCCGCTAATGTGTAGCTAATAGCAACCCGTTGGAGACTAGCCCAAATTTGCCAAAAAAGTCCTTTATCAGTGCCTCCTTTGTCATAGAAGGGATACAGAATCAAGATCCAAGTGTCTTGAATAACTTGGATTGGTCCGGGTAATGTTGCCCCTGGAGTCCAAGAAAATAGTTGCCAAATAGTTAGAAAAATAAGTAATGCGATCGCCGGAGGTATAAGTTCAGGAAATTGTTTTTGTAAACTAGATAAAAAGCTATTATCAAATTTAGGAGTTGTCGAACGTTTTTGAGCTATGGTCATGAATTTTTCCTCAAATTTATGAATGGTTAATGGGTATTTTGTGGAAATTAAGTATGGTTTATTTAAAATCATTGTAGAGACTTTCTAAGTAGTGAGGCAGAATTAATTACACGATGTCATTGCGTAAGCGTTGCGTGGCGTTAGCCATATGGAACGAAGTGAAATGAATCAATCGCAAGGGTTGTGATTGCTTCCCTTCCCTCGCAATGACTGTAAATATTTTTGTCCAATTACTTATATCTCTACATTTTCGGACAGGTCTATTGATTAAACACCTACTTTTTTAATTTTTAAACTCTTGAGATATTCTTCTGGTTTCTCAGGGTCGAATTTGACTCCATCAAAAAACTCTTCAACTCCACGAGATGTACTAGTAGGAATGTCAGCAGCAGGTATTCCTAATTCTTTAGCTGCTTCTTTCCAAATATCTTCCCGGTTCACTTTTTTAATTAATTCCTTAGCTTTGGCTGCACCATTGGTAATGTAATCCTTGGGCAAGAATCCCCAACGCACGTTTTCAGTGATAAACCATAAATCATGACTTTGGTAAGGATAAGAAACACTACCTTTAGCATCTTTCCAGTAATAAGCAGCCATTGATTTATCGTCTATTTTACGACCATCACCCATGTCATATTTACCTTGGTATGGGTCAGCCAGAACTGCTGGGGAAGATAGACCAAAATACTTTTTAGCGGCGAGAATTTCTGCGGCTTCTTTGCGGTTATCAAAGTTATCTAGCCACTGTTGGGCTTCCATGACACCTTTTAATAAGGCTTTTGTGGCTTTGGGATTTTGGTCAACCCAATCACCTCTCATGGCAAAATATTCTTCGGGGTGATTTTTCCAAATTTCGGCTGTTAATGCCGCCATGAAGCCGATTTTGTCGTTAACCAGGCGGAATGGCCAGGGGTCGCCTGTACTGAAAGCGTCCATGGTGCCGGTTTTCATATTGGCGACGGTTTGCGCCGCTGGGACTGTCAGCAATTTGACATCTGTATCTGGGTCAATTCCACTGGCTGATAACCAGTAGCGAATCCACAAATCTTGGTTAACGTGCGGGAAAGTGAAAGCTGCGGTAAAAGGTGTGGAAGATTTCATTTGGGCAAATAATGGTTTTGCCGCATCGAGTTTTAAGCTAATACCTTTCCCTAGATGTTTGTTTGCGATCGCAATTGCATTACCATGTGTAACTAACTGAGCCAACACATACATGGGTATTGGTTTATTACCCTTAGTAATTTTTCCTTCTGTAATTAAGTGCGGCATGGGCATTTGCCATTGACCACCATCAATACCACCACCAGCAGAACCAATTTCTACGTTGTCTCTTGCTGAACCCCAAGAAGCTTGTTTAGAAATTTCGACATCTGACATCCCATATTTCTGAAAAAAGCCTTTTTCTAAAGCAATTATTAATGGTGCAGACTCAACAATGGGAATATATCCAAGTTTAACTTTTGTCGTTTCTGGTTTTTGTTCGTCACTAATATTAGCTACTGCTTGAACACCAGATTTTGCAGAATTACCAGTGGTTTCTGGTGGGTTTCCTAAACAGCCTTTCAGTAATACGGCACTGGCAGAAACTCCAGCAGTGACAATAAATTTACGGCGAGTAATTTGATTCAAAAAGTCGGACATAACTAAATCTCCTACATTTACAAAGTTATTTTTTAGCCATAATTTAGACATTAAAATTCAAGCAAAATCATAATATTTTCTTGCTAATGCCATAAAAGAATTGCCTTTTCTAGATAAAAAAGCTGATTTAGGTATGGGGGCAAAGTTTAATTACTTTGGGTTTTTGGGTAAGATGGAAAACAACCTCTGAACCAATTAAAATCAGTTTACAGGTTTTTTTGGGAAATGGATCAACTTGGCAAGGTAGTTATTAAATAAATATTAGATTAGACATATAAGTAAAAACTTATAGTCTGGACTTAATTTTGTGACAAGTTCTTAATATATATTGCTTAATTGATGATAATGATTATTCTCAACTATGGTTTCCGTAATTTTAGGTTTATTTAATCACATAAACCAGGAGAGAAATAGACAATCCTGATGTTAACTATAGAATGACATCTTCATCCATAGATGAATTTGATGATAACCATTTTTAATAACGGAGAATTACTAAGTAGGTTGGCGTTAAAAATTGTCGTTCTGGCAAACCAAGAGGCAAGAGTGAAGCGTGAAGAAGTGTTGAGAGACTTTACTTTTCTTCACATATTTTGGTGATCTCAGGTCTACCTATACTCAAAACGGCTTGATTGTTTGATTCTAAACGTAGGGGTTTAGCTCATGCTTTACCCCTACACATCTGGGTTCTTTGTCACTTGGCAAAAGTTTAAATCTCACCCGTGTTTAGTATAATATTTTTCAAACACCCTTTAAACAATGACAGGATAAACCTTTGCCAGCGATAATAGACGAAAAATCACATACTGATTACCAGCAAATATGAAACGTCGTGAATTTATAAATTGGGTGGGATTAGGTTGTTTAGCTAGTTCCTTGCCTGTCGCAATTGCAGCCTGTTCTCCCGAAACCAGTACATCAGCCAATCCTGTACTTAATTCTGCTACTAAAGGCTGGCAAAAGGTGGGTACTGTGGCACAATTAGACAAAACTGGTCAACTATTGGTGGAAAATTCCCCAATTGGTGCAGTATTAGTGGTTGGCACATCTAAAACCGCAAAAGATTTGATTGCGGTGAATCCAACTTGTACTCATCGAGGTTGTACGATCGACTGGAAAGCCGAAGAAAGCAAATTTGTTTGTCCCTGTCATGGGGCAAAATTTGCTCGTGATGGCAAGGCACAAGACGGACCCGCTAAAAAACCACTGAAAACTTACCAAGCCAAAATTGAAGATAGTTCTGTCTTAGTCCAAGCAACCTGATCTTCTCAAGAATTTCATATAGCAGCAAGTAGGGGCGCAGGGACTTGCGCCCAGTTAGTGCAGGGACTTGCGCCCAGTTAGTACAGGGACTGCGCCCAGTTAGGAGTCGGAAAAACATTCTCCTCCCTGTTCCCTGCTATATAAATCGCTATACAACGCATCAATTCAGTATTCGCAAGTATTTTTGCTAATTTGATTATGTAAATTAAATACTAGACAATTAATTAAATTAAATTAAAATTATACAAATAACCCGTTAAATTAATAAGAGCTATAATTTTATACTTAGGTTAAATCAAAATGCGTCTAGAGCAGTTGCAAGCCTTTTTGGCGATTGTTCAAACTGGCAGCTTTCAACAAGCAGCAAGACAATGTGGTGTGACTCAATCAACTATTAGTAGGCAAATTCAGGCATTAGAAGCAGATTTAGGGATAGAACTATTTCATAGAACCTCCCATGCCAAATTAACGTTAGGTGGTGAACGATTACTTCCTCGTGTGCATAAAATATGTCAGGAATGGGAGTTGGCTACACAGGAATTAACAGATTTAATCGGAGGAAAGCAACCAGAACTATGTATTGCAGCGATACACTCAGTTTGTGCTTCTTACTTACCACCCGTGTTACAAAAGTTTTGTCATCATTATCCAGATGTCCAATTGCGAGTTACATCATTGGGAAGCGAATCGCTCTCTGAAAGTCCTCAAAGATGGTTTGGTAGACTTAGCAATTGTCATGCACAATCGCTTTCTGATTACAGGCAAAGAAATGGCTATAGAATTCCTATACGAAGAACCCATAGAAGTCCTCACCGCAGCCAATCATCCCCTAGCTGAATATGAGTGTATCCCCTGGTTAGAGTTAATTCGTTATCCTCAAGTAGTATTTAAGGATGGTTATGGAATGCAACGTCTGATTCAAGATAAGTTTGAACAGATGAAAACTACACTTAAAACAGCTTTAGAAGTAAATACCCTAGATGCCTTTCGGGGGGTAGTTCGTCAAGGAGAACTCATTGCCTTACTTCCCCAGTCAGCACTCATAGAAGCCAAATATGACCCCACTCTGGCTGTCCGTCCCCTCTGCGAAAATAGTAATTTAGTTCATAATTCCCCCCTAACTCGTCAGGTAGTCATGGTAACAACTCAAGATCGTCTCCACATTCCTCCCATACAATATTTTTGGCAACTTGTCAAGGATAATATTCCTGAAAAATCTAGCAAGAGTTAGGAGTAAAAAAGAATTGTGGAAGGAGTTTCCTTATCAATTTGAGCCTATACAGCACTTTTCCTTTTAAATTGCCTTTTTTCACTCAACTAACAATTAACAAATGACAAATGACAAATGACTAATAAATTTCGGGAATTTATCCAAAAAGTAGGTAGTGGAAGTCACACATCAGATCATTTAACCCGTACTGAAGCAGCTACTGCGACAAAAATGATGTTATTATCTGAGGCGACACCAGCACAAATTGGCGCGTTTTTAATTGCCCATCGGATTAAGCGCCCTACTGGGGAAGAGTTAGCAGGAATGTTAGATGCTTACTATGAACTAGGTCCAAAATTGTCGGCAATAGCCCAACCTGTCATCGTTTTGGGTATACCCCATGATGGCAGAACCCGTACTGCACCCATTAATATCATTATGGTTTTGTTATTAGCTGCTGCGGGACAACCTGTAATTATGCACGGTGGAGACCGCTTACCCACAAAATATGGTTTACCTTTAATCGAGATTTGGCAAGGTTTAGGAATAGATTGGACTGGTTTATCACTGAAACAAACCCAGGGGATTTTTGAAGAAACAGGAATTGGCTTTATTTACACACCCAAACATTTTCCTTTAAATCAAACTTTGTGGGAATATCGTGATCAATTGGGGAAACGTCCACCATTAGCAACAATGGAGTTAATTTGGTGTCCATACATGGGGGAAGCCCATATTATTGCCGGTTTTGTTCATCCACCTACGGAAGCAATGTTTCAAGCCGCTTTAGGATTACGTGGGGTGACAAAATATACTTTTGTTAAGGGCTTAGAAGGTAGTTGTGACTTACCACGCGATCGCACAGCCATTATTGGTTTATCTTCATCAAATCCAGAAACATTAACCCGTCTACAACTTTCACCCCGTGAATATGGCTTTACTACTAAAAATGTTCCTCTAACTACTACAGAAGAACTCATTCAAGGTATGCAAGGGGTTTTGACGGGAAAAGCCAGCGAATTAATGCAAACAGCCCTCTGGAATGGTGGTTTTTACTTATGGCGCAGTGGGATTTGTCCAGATATGCAAGCTGGTATAGATAAAGCCGCCGAATTAATTACCAGTGGTCTATTAGCTGCTAAACTGCACCAAATTAAGATGCTGCTGGGTTAAATTTATAACCCATTCTTTCTTCTAACTCCTGACTCGGTGACTCCTACTATTCCTAATTAATCCGCTTACTAAGCAGATCATCATAATGTCGCACTTCTAATAACTGGTTTTTTTCACCGACAATGACAACAGTAGGAGAGTAACATTTTAACTCTTCCATAGTAAACTGCCCGTAAGTCATTATAATCAAGCGATCGCCAACTACGCCTAAACGTGCGGCTGCTCCATTCAATTCAATAGCTCCTGAATTAGCTGGAGCCGATATAGCATAAGTAATAAAACGCTCACCATTAGCAATATTCACTACTTGTACTTGCTCGTAAGGGAATATACCAGCTTTTGCTAAGAGAACCTCATCAATGCTGATACTGCCCACATAATTAATATTTGCCGCTGTGAGTGTACAGTTATGAATTTTTGCTGATAAGAGAGTGCGCTGCATTTGATTTTAAATTTTTTTTTGCAACCAGTGTGAGATGGGGGAATGAGATCAGTAGGTTCTTACTAATTATTCCAGAATAATCGGTTTAAGTAGTCAGACAGAATTAATTACACAATGTCATTGGGAATGGAAAGAAGTGAAATGAAGCAATTCCAAGGGTTGTGATTGCTTCCCTTCGCTCGCAATGACTGTAAATATTTTTGTCCAATTACTTAGTGGGTAATGAGTAATTCACATTACCATCACCCATAATCTATTATGCTTTAGCAATAGCAGCTTGAATGAACTTTTCGACTAAGGGGGCTACCTTATCAACATCCTGCCAACCGAGAATTTGTGTTACCTTTTTTTCCAAATTTTTATAACTACGGAAAAACTCGGCAATTTCTTCCAGTTTATGAGGGGCTATGTCTTTAAGGGACAATACATGAGCATAGCGCGGATCTTTATCGGGAACACAAAGAATTTTTTCATCGCGATCGCCACCATCAATCATTTCCAAATAACCAACCGGTCTAGCGGCAATAACGCAACCGGGAAATGTTGGCTCATCCATGATCACCATACCATCTAACGGATCGCCATCATCAGCCAAGGTATTTGGGATAAAACCATAATCATAAGGATACTTAACTGAAGAATAGAGAACCCGATCTAGGGCAAATGCTTGTAAATCCTTATCGTATTCGTATTTATTTTTACTTCCACCAGCAATTTCAATCAGAACATTAATTACACCTGGCTTTGGTTGGGCGGGAATCAAAGATAAATCCACAATAAAACTCCTTTACTAAAAGTGAATCAGCGGTAGCAGCCATTTTCGCTCCCAGTGTAAGATCTTAAAACATTGTGGATCTCTTCCTCAACATTCCTTCTAAAATACTCGTAAATTTCATAAATGATCCGCAAAAAAGGCAGGGAAGAAAACTCCCTGCCCCTAATCCTCTGCTTTAAGTCTTAAATTCTGCTGTATATTTTAATCTCCACGAATAGATAGATTGTAAGTGAGGGATGGTTGATTGTTTTCAACATTAACAGAAGAATAGTGGGCAATGATAAATACTGGTAAAGTGAGAGTGATCAAAGCGATCAGTGTTCCCACGATGTCTGCCAAACGCTGGGAATATGTATCGGAAGAATTGGCAGACGGGCTATTTAAATTCATACAAAGTTGCAATTAATTCAGAATCACGAGTAGGTTGACTCTCTAGAAAAGAGTGTCTATACTATTCTAACTATTTTTTTACAATAAACCGTAATGTCAGGGATAACTGACATTTTTAATCATTCAGAAATTCCGTAGGGGCGCAGGGCTTGCGCCCAGAGATTGATATATCCTGCGCCCCTAAATTGGTGATTACACCAAAACTATGCAGCTACTTTTTGTTCTGTAGTTGATTCTTCAGATTGTGGAGACTCTTGTTTTTCTTGATTTCCCTGTTCTGAATCACTGTTTGGTTGAACTAGTTGGAGGTGAATATTATTCACTTGATTAATGAATAGTTCTATTGCCTGACTTACTCTTTGTTGTTGTTTACCTTCTTCTGAAATATCATAACAACGATAGGCTGGGCTAATTCCCAAAACAAACTTTTCCTGTTCAGCTTCTAATAATTCAACGGCTTTGTTAGCAGCCATCCAATTTTTCTCAAAAGGAAATGAGGTAACGATACTAGCAACAATGGAAGCAACGGCTGGGCAAATAACAGGCAGCCATTTTAACCAACTTTGTCCTGCCTCTAATTTATCTACCAACACTAAAATCGGTGTCACACCTGACAAAATAACGGTGGAAATTTGCAAAACATAGTAAAGAGTTCTGGCAAGATTTCGAGAACTTTTATAGTCGTCAATCAACTCTTGACAATATTCTAAAGCTTTGGCTCGTGCTGGTAAAACTGTATTATAGTCTAATGTAGTACCATTGCTTAATAGAGATGTATAGAGTTCAGCTTTTTTGGAAAGGTCAGTTTTTTGTGATTCCTTTTTAGCATTATTTACCGATTGTCTATTGAAAAGAAATAAACCAATAGCAACGGTTAAAGCGACGGAGGCAGCAGTTACATATTGTGGATTACTAGAATCAACATAAATAATGAAGCCTGATGTTATCGCAACTGCGGCTAACAAGTAATCAATCAACTTGAAAAAAAACAACATATTTTTGCCTGGTGTAGTTATTGGGATAATGTTGAATTTGTGACTGAGAAAAGTTGTTGCAAAATGGTACTTTTACAATTACAAACAATGATGTATATTACACGAAAGTAACAATATTGACAAGGTGTACTAACTGTCAATATTGTCAATAGTATAATTTAACGCTTAAATAGCCCTGCTATATCTTTTGCGCGTACCTATGGCTAAGGTTAAAACCAAAAATGTTAAACCTCCTGCTAGATATAAAGGATAGCCATAAGTAATGGGTTGGGATTGGTGAACTATCATCCCCGCAATCACTGGACCAATACCGTTGGAAATACTCAAATAGGATGCGTTTAATCCTAATACAGTTCCCTGATCTTGTGGTTGAGCATTGAGAGAAATCAATGTACTAATCATGGGTTGGACTAGGGCATTAAAAAGCGCAAATAGGATGCTAACTACAATAAAGTAATTGATGCTAGGCCAAACAGGCATTAACAAAAATGATAAACTGCGAACAAATAAGCCTAAAAATAATATCTTGACAACATTAAATTTACGACTGAGGACAGATACTCCCCAAGTTTGCATGATTACTCCTAATGTGCCAAAAACTAAAAATAATAGTGTTAAAGATTTATTATTTTGATGTAAAACTTGGATAAAGTATGGTTGGAATGCATAGGTAAACATGGTAAATGTTGTCCCGGTGCAAAAGTTAATGAATAATAAAATGCCAATTCCTGGCATGGCAAAGCCTTTAATTAAATTTTCTAGCCCTAAATCAAAGATATTCGTAGCTTTCGGAGATTTATTTTGTAAAGTTTCTGGTAATAAGAAGATTGTCATTAACATCGCTATCATAGCAACTGCACCGGAAACTAAAAATGCCGTTCCTAAAGAAATTTGCTGTGCTACTAAACTCATAACTGGACCAACAATAAATCCTAATCCCATCGCCGCACCATAAATCCCAAATGCCTGAGCGCGATTTTTTTGACTGGAAACATCAGAAATAACGGCTTGGGCAACTGAAGCATTTCCACCTGTGATACCATCTAAAAATCTGGCTAGAAATAGTAATGTTGCTGTTGTGGCAGTTCCTGCGATAGTATTAGCAATTACTGTTCCGGCTAAACTGATTATTAATAATGGTTTTCGCCCAAATCTGTCGGAGAGTTTACCAATTACAGGAGTGGCGAAAAACTGAGCAATAGAATATGTTGAGAATAATAAACTGGTTTGGAAATCATTTAAACCAAATTGTTTACCATAAAGATAAATTATGGGGATGAGAATTGTAAAACTCAGGGAATTAATAAAGGCAATTAAGGCGGTAATCCAAAAAATTCGATTCATTTTTGATTAAATATATTTATCTTCAGTCATCTTACCATTGACCAGACTTTTACTATCTGTTGCTGACGATTCCTTCGATTGGCTTTTTCTGCTGATTTGTGGCACTTATGTGGCTATTAATATTTTATTTGCGATCGCTTAGGGACTTCCAATTAAAAAAATACCCAAAAATTTCTTGTGGTGCGGGCTGAAAAGCCTGTTAATCATCAAGGACAGGCAAGGATGCCCATCCCACAAAATTGGGTAATTTATTTTTTGGTGTTCCCTTATTGGTTAGGAGGAAATTGTATTGCTAAGGGACTTCCAAATAAAAAAATACTCAACCACCTAACGCAAAAATCTCTCAAACCCTTATTCCTCTGTGTCCTCTGCGCCTCTGTGGTTCGTTAATCAGGATAATTTATTTCTTGGAAGTCCCTAATGCTAAACCAGGTTCTTTTTTAGATGCTTTTTTCTTTATCTTGGACGGTAATGCACATTATTGATGAGTCCAGTCCTCTGTATGAGATAACTTCAGCATTATTAAGCTAACATCAGATTTTGCTGATTGGGATTGATGAAACTCATTACCCGTCAAAATAAATTTGACGAACTACTAGGGGTAAAGCAAGAGCTAAATCCCTACAAATCTAGGTTTTTCCTAATTTTCCAAAAGTCCATATTTCAACCATGTTGAGTATAATAAGATTCTGTGGAATCATCAATTTGTAGATATTATGTACCATAGGCCTGATGGACATCGTTACTGTGACTATACACATTTTCACGATGTCTTACTAGTTTAATTGATGCTGTTTAAGTTACGGTAAAAATGTCTAATCAAGTTTGGTTGTCACAGTTAAAATTACATCGAGCGATCGCTGTTGTTCGCGCCCCGAAGATGGTATGGGGTGAGAAAATGGCTTTAGCTGTAGCATCTGGAGGAATGCAGTTAATTGAAATTACTTGGAATAGCGATCGCGCACCAGAATTAATTACCCAACTCCGCGCTAAATTACCTAACTGTATGATTGGTACGGGGACTTTATTTAATGTTCAACAGTTACAAGAGGCGATCGCCTGCGGGGCGCAATTTCTCTTCAGTCCCCACACTGATCTAGATATGATTCAAGCTGCATTAACCGCAAATATCCCCATTATTCCCGGTGCATTGACACCCACAGAAATTATTACCGCTTGGAATCATGGTGCAAGTTGTGTCAAGGTGTTTCCGGTGCAAGCAGTGGGCGGAACTAGCTATATCAAGAGTTTACAGGGACCCCTTGGGCATATTCCCTTAATTCCTACGGGGGGTATAACATTAGAAAATGCTCAAGATTTTTTACAAGTCGGTGCAGTAGCAGTGGGGTTAAGTGGCGAATTATTCCCCACAGAATCAGTATTACAGGGCAATTGGCAAGCTATCAGTGAACAAGCCAGAACCCTCGTGCAGAGGTTACATTAGGGGTAAAGCGCATTGCTAAACTCCTTCAAATCATTGACGATAGATGAGTAGTAATAGCGCAAGCGCTGACTTATCAGTTCGCTCACCGTATTTATCACTGTTATAATAAAAAAATCAAGTTATGTCTTGAAGGAAATATGACACTAAACAACTTATTAAAAACTCAAGGTATTATTCACTCCGATCCTGAAATTATGAGTGGAGTTCCGGTTTTTGTGGGAACTCGTGTTCCTTTACAAACATTGTTTGACTATCTGGAAAGTGAGGGAGGATTAGCTGAGTTTATTAATGATTTTCCCTATCTGGAGACTCAAACTATGAAAGTCTTAGAAAATGCAGCTAAATTGATCATCGCTCAGGAACGTTGTGCTTAATGATTATATTATTAGACGAAAATCTTCTAAGTAAAAAACTCAAACAACCTTTTTCAAGTAAAGGTTATATAATTTAGTTCCTCTGATGGAAAAAATTAGTGACATCCTTTCATCTTTATCTGTGGGATCACTTATATTAATCAATGACTTAGGTGAAATTGAATATATTGGTTAATTATTGACTTTTCATTGCTAAAAGCCTAAATTTACCTACAAATATTGATGAGAGAATAGCGATCGCATTCTCCATAGCTACAGAAAAGCGATCGCATTTCATTTTTCATAACGAAAGAAAGGCAATACCTTTGTTGTTTCTGCTTGTAAATGTTGCTGTAACATATCAGTTAAAGTTTTCTCGGCTGCAAAAGCATCATAAGGCGACCAAACTTCATACGTTTTACCATTTTCAAGAAAATCTGGATTTTGTTCATCTCTAGCTAATTCTGTGGCTAAAAATTGAATAGCTTTAATTTTTTCTTGATGAGATAATTTTTGTAGTGATGGTAAAATTTCGGTTAATGTCATAAAAATATAGGGTAAAAGCTATTTACATTATACTGCGATTCCTGCGGAGCGCTTCGCTATCGCTCTCTCATCATCCATTAAAACAGCGATCGCTCTCCATGAATTACAGACAAGTGATACATGAATATTAACATTCTCCCACAACCGTAGGGGTTTAGCAATGCTAAACCCCTACAATATATGCAACAAAAGGAAGATTTTATCTAAAAAGGTATATCTAATAATAATCGTTGTTCCTGAATATTTGTCCCTATATTTTCATCATCATTATCCCAATTTAGAGGATTATTAACAATGTATTTTCTAATTTCTTCCAAAGATGTTTCATTACGATTAATATGTTCATAGAAATTTCTTTGCCATACAGAAGATATTCCTTTTTGATGGCAAATAATATTAATTTTCTTAGTAACAACACTTTTATAAGACCTGATGACAGTAGGAATTGATCCGGGAATCATTTTACCATAACTGTTGGTTTTGTCTTCTTTGGGAATTGTGTTAACTATCCATAATATCCCATGAATGTGATTGGGCATAATCACAAATAGATCTAAGTTGACATGGGGAAAATGTTGGGGTATTTCCTGCCAGCATTCAGCAGCAATTGTTCCTAGTAAGTTTAACTTCATTTCCCCTTTTTTGATATCACCAAATATACATTGTTTGTCTTTGGTGCAAATGGTAATAAAATACGCGCCTTCTTGGGTGTAATCGTAGTCTTTTAATCGGATAGAACGGCGATGGTGTATTTCTGGATTATAGGACACTTTGATGATGAGGAATTGTTTTGATAAATTTTTATATGATCATACATTATGTTTGACACTCCCCGGTCTAAAGACACGGGGATTCTTAATCGAATAATTGCAAACACAACTGCTCGAATAATATCCGCTTTTCAGGTATTACCTTAGATGTACGGTTCCCCGCCTGATGCCGTTTGCCATTTCTGGCGGCATCGTTGCATAAAAGGGCGTTACTTTCTCCCAGTCCAGGAGTAGGCACTAACGATTGGTGCGTCGGCTTTTTACGTCTGTTGCTGACGAATTTCAAATTAGCTCTTCGTAAAATTGTCCGAGAAGCCTGAGTATCAGCATGGTCAATATGACCACAGTTTTCACAAATGAACTTTTCGCCATCTCTATTAGCTTTACTAATATGATGACAAGCCGAACATTCTTGAGAAGTAAATTTAGAATTAACGGATAATACTGGCTTACCAGACTTCAATGCCAGCCAAGCAATCTTAGAAAATAATTCGCCCCAACTGGCATCAGAAATAGAGCGATTTAATCCACGTTTTGCAGATTGACCATTAGCCATAAATCGTCCTTGCTGCCTTTTGGGTTGGCAACGGGACTTCATAGCCTTAACATTTAGATGCTCTTGGACAATTGCCTCAGCGGTGTTAACAACTTTATTGGCTGCTTTCCATTGATGATCATTTCGCTTATCTGCAATCTTTTTATGTAGCTTGGCAACTATTTTCCCGGCTTTTTTGCGATTATTAGAACCCTTGATTTTGCGGTTAACTCGGCGCTGTCTGATTCTTAATTGACGGCGGACTTTTTTATTAGTTGCAAATTGAGGATTTTCAATAAACGAACCATCCGACAAAGAAATTAATTTATTAATTCCTACATCAATACCTACTGCTGATTTGACGGTTTCAATTTCTGTAACTTCAGGTAGGGATTCAGGTAACTCGAGTAATACACTCATGTACCAGCCGTCAGCTTCTTTAATCACTGTCACCGTTCTAATATCAGCATCTATTGGAATAGTCCGACTATCAAAATAGCGCATAGTCCCCAGTCCAGGAAAGTAGGCATGGGAATAGCATCGGGGCTGATTAGATTCACGATTAACAGTTAATTTTACTTGTCCTGGCTTGAATTGAAATGTTTTAAAGTTGGCTGCTTTACGAAACGCAGGGAAACCCCTTTTGTGTTGAAAAAATCCGTTATAAGCAATATCTAATTTAGCTAAATTGCCTTGTAAAACATCTGAATTAATTCGGCTATACCATTCAGACTCAGAACGTAGTTCAGTTGTTCTCTTGCCTTGAATATCAGTCGCACTACCCCAGGTTAAACCATGCTTCTTACTATTTTTTGTTAACCCAGAGGACATTACACCATGCTTAACGACGGGGCAGGTCAAAGGGCAATAAGAGCCATATTCAATACGAGTATCTAAGTCTGAAAATGCACCATATTGGTAAATTACTGACTCGTCTGATTTCTGGTTATTAGTTTCAAATCCGCGCTGACGTTCTGCCAAACAATAATTTCTGTGTTTCCGTAAAGTAACAAGCCACTCAGACATTAAGGCTTGTTGCCCAATAGATGGTTGTAGCTTGAATCTCCAGCGTATTTGCACAGGTTTATTTTGTTGATGTGATTGACGATATAACTATTATATGGCAGTATTACAGTAATGTCAACCCAATATTGTATATGAAGAAAAAACCTCTAGCGGTGTACCTAGATGAAACTGAAAGAAAGAAACTTGAGGATATCGCCCAAGGTTGGGGAATGAGTCTTTCGTCAGCCTTAAAAAGATTAGTTAGAGAGAAATAAAATGTTGAAAAGATTTAATGACCCGCATCATGATCGAGAATATTGGCAGCGGTTAAAACCGCACGGGTAGGCTTTCCCCCGCGCTCTAAAGAGACGCGGCTCCCAGCCTTCCCGCGATCCCCTGGTGGGGAATTTGGGATTAATCGTTTGGAATCACGGGTGGGTGAGGGTTTAGCATTGCTAAACCCCTCCAATTATGGATGGTAGATGAGCGATGGCAATTTATTATTGAAAATAAACAAGCAATACGCATTTTCTACAAATATAGAAAAGCGATACACCAATCTTAACATTTTCCCACAAACGTAGGGGTTTAGCACTGCTAAACCCCTACAATGCTTTAAGCACTAACTAAATAATAGCCAGGGAATTCATTCCCAGACGGGATAGGGGTTTTTACGACTGATTACACCCTACATTTAAACGCCGGCGTGACCTAATGCAATACCTGTCACCAACATTCCCAAAACCAAAAATGGTTGAGCGCTGGCTTGATATTTGACATCATTGGCTATGGGGTCACGGAGAAAATACATATCTTGAAAAGTGATTTGGGGAATGATTAATAATACGAGAATCGCTGCATATAAATTCTCGTGAATACTCACCAAATAACCTGCAACCAAACCTTGAAATAGGTCAATCGTGACGACACAAATCAAAGCCGCATTTTGGATGCCAAACATAACTGGTAATGATTGTAATCCTAATTGGCGATCGCCTTCCACACTTTTAAAATCATTAACAATGGCAATCCCCAAACCTGCCAAACTGTAAAATAGAGTCAGAATGACAATTTTCCAATTCAATTCCCCAAATAAAGCATGACCAGCCCACCAAGGTAAAGCAATGTAACTTGCACCTAAAGCATAATTTCCTAACCAACCATTTTGTTTTAATTTTAATGGTGGTGCAGAATAGATATAGGCGATGAAACTACCAAAAACAGACAACAGTAAAACGTTAGGAACTGAATGACCTGCCCATAAATCTAAGGTGTAAGCCACTCCATATCCTAATAATAGTAAAAGCACGAATTGGCTAATTACTTGCTTTTCCGAAATTCTCCCCGAAGGTATGGGACGATAAGGTTCATTAATCGCGTCAATTTCCCGGTCATAATAATCATTGATGGTTTGGGTATAACCAGCCAATAAAGGACCCGAAAGCAACATACACAGGGCAGACTTCAAAACATTTTCTAAAGTCCAGGTATAGTTACCAGAAGAAGCCGCACCGCAGACCACACCCCAAATCAGGGGAATCCAGGTAATCGGTTTCATCAATTGCAAGCGAATTTTCCAAATAGAAGTTTCTCCAGCACTTGCACCTTTCATTCCCAGCAGTTGCCGAGTTTTCGCATTGCGGTCTTCGGTGATTGTCACCTCTGGATTTGGAGATTCTATCGCCTCATTCGGCTGCGAATTGGGATTAACGGGAGTTGATTCAGACATAAGGTGTAATGGTAATTGGGGAAGAGGTGATTGGTAATAGGTAATGGGTAATTGGAAAACCTTTTACCCATTACCCATTACCTATTACCTATTACCTAAAAAGAAATTATCAAATAACTATTTTGAAACTTTGCACCCGTCACAGGTTTACCACTTAAAGCCGGGGGCAGGAAGATATTACGTCTTTGATCTCCGGCTTCTACTGTAACCTCTGGACCTTGTTGAGTGAGTTTTACCTGTTTTTTGTCAAAACCAGGTAAAAATAGGCGTACTTGGCGATTGTGTACGTCAATTTCAATGGGTGGGTTAGCTTGTAATGCTTGTTCAACAAGGTTGGGTAAAGCATCTATCAGAGGTTGCCATTCCCCATTGACAACATCAGGAACTATGCTCACAGGTAGAGGTGCAAATTCCTCGGATAAATTAGTATTTTCTCCACCAGGAACTAAAATTGCTCCACCAACAGTTAAACCAATTTGTTGAGCGCTTCCCCACAGATAACGGGAATTGGCCACATCAATAGGTTCAGATGTTGTTACCAAAAAAGCAGCAACCCGCCGAGGATTAGCTAAAGCTGCTTTACCTTCTTCGAGGAAATTATTAACTTGGTTGGTGGGTTGAGAGAAATTATCAGCAGTCCAATTAAAATTGAAAAGGCTACTAATTAAAGGTTGAATTAGGGGTGATTCAGAAATTGTTTTCCCTAAATCAGAGTTAACAAATAATTGCCGAAATCGTCTGACATACCAACTTAAAGATTCTGGCATTCCCAACATTCGCAAACTAGCAGCATCACCCGTGCCATCATAAATAATCGCGTCATATTTGCCACTGGCATCATATTCACGAATTGCATTGAGAGCGAGGGCGTTATCCATGCCCGGTAATACTACCAGTTCTTGCCCATAAACCGCTTTAAAAATTGGTGTGCGGAGGTATTGAGCCTCCAATTTTTTCGCTTCCTCCCAGTTGCGTTCTAGCAGTACAGATGCTTGAAACTGTACTGCTTGCAGATTGGGAGAGATGTCCTGGGGGTCAGGAGTCAGAGTCGTATTGAGTAGAATTGACAATGTTGGATCTGCTAGTCCTGCTAGGAGTACCCGTTTACCTTGTGTTGCCAAACTAATGGCTGTGGCGATCGCTATCTTACTGCGAGCGATGCCGTTTTTGCCCAAAAACGTCAGTATCAAGGCCATTACTTAATTTCCAATTTTGCCGATCTTGTCAATAACAACTTAGCACTCAACCAATCTTCTTAGCCTCTGCTATAAGTTGTTTTGACTAAGCTGGTCTGATTTCATCTTCAAAAAACCAAGTGGAGGAGTTGTCGTCAAACTTGACTACCACACCAATTCCCCGACCATCTGTGACTTTGTAGCCCTCGATAATGCCGATTTCTCCGAGTTTTTGAGCGATAGTAGAGGATACGCGATCGCGCAAACGAATCACCTTAACTTTCTGTCCGATGTCCATGATCTAGTTAAAATAAAATAATCCAAATCTCAGTGTAGCTGAATCTGGCACTCTGTTTTCAATGGTTTAAAATTAAATCAGTAAGCAAGTAGGTATACTCTTATGTTTGTTACAGCCCAACAGCTAGAACAACAAATGCCCGATGCGACTCGGTTATTAAGTGATGAGCCGGAAATGGAAAGTTCTTTACATTATATGCAGTTACTCATCCTAGTAACTAGCTTAGAGTGGTTATGGCGTGATCAAAATGATTTTTTTATTGGTGCAGATCTAAGTATTTATTTTAGTCGTCAACAGTTAAAAAATCGAGAATTTAGAGGTCCAGATTTCTTCCTAGTTAAAAATACAGAAAAACGTCCCCGCACTTCTTGGGTTGTCTGGGAGGAAGACGGGCGCTATCCCGATCTCATTATTGAATTACTGTCAGATAGCACAGCAAAAGTTGACCGCAATTTAAAAAAAGTTCTCTATGAAAGTCGCTTTCGTACCCCTGAATATTTCTGGTTTAGCCCGGAAAGTTTAGAATTTGTGGGTTTTAAACTGGTAGGCAGTCAATATCAAGAAATTGTTGCTAATAAACAGGGATTACTTTGGAGTGAAGTCCTGAATTTATATTTAGGTGTGGCAAATGGTAAACTCCGCTATTTTACATCTGAAGGTGAGTTAGTACCAACACCAGAAGAAGCAGCGACAAAGATCCAAAAGGAAGCTCTTGTTGCTCAAAATCAAGCCCTTGCAGCCGAACAGCAAGCTCAGGAAGCTCAAAATCAAGCCCTTGCAGCCGAACAGCAAGCTCAGGAAGCTCAAAATCAAGCCTTTGCAGCCGAACAACAGTTAGCAGGTGAAAGAGAGAAAGTACAAATTTTGGCAGCACGATTGCGATAGCGCAAGCGCTGACTTGTCAGTTCGCTGGGAATAGATCCTGATAGTTTAAGGTAAGTAAATATGTATCAATATAATCCACCCTTGTCGCCAAAAGAAACCATGCCGACAATGTATGATTTACCCAGTGAGTTAGTAGAAGAATCAGGATTGCCGGAGGAATTTCATTGTATTCAAGCAGATTTACTCAGTGAAACTTGTCAAACTGTCAATAGGGCTGAAAATGAACGTCAACGAGCAGATAAATTAGCAGAATATTGGCGATCGCTAGTACAAAACGGCATAAATAAACCAACCATTCTAAATCCTCCAAAAGCCTATACTGTCTTAATTTTGACTTTTGACTTTTGACTTCCGCCTTGCGATCGCTAGGCGTAAGTGAGTTGGCGTTAAAAATTGTCGTTATGGCAAAGCAAGAGGCAATGGGCAAGAGTAAAGAAGTTTTCGGCGATTTTACGTTTCTTTACACAGTTTGGTTTTATTGTGTTCACATACTTAGGGACTTCCAATTAAAAAAATCCCCAAAAGTTTCTTGTGGTGCGGGCCGAAAAGCCCGCTAATTACCAAGGACAGGCAGGATGCCCATCCCACAAAATTAGTTTTAAAACAGTACCTAGCAGGAAGACAAGCAACGGTACTCGCAAATCAATTTTTATACTATGCTCAAAGTTTTCCGAAATTAAGAGTAGCGCCAGATGTGATGGTAATTTTTGATGTGCCACCTGGGGGTAGAGATAATTATAAGGTTTGGGAAGAAGGTCAAGTTCCCCAAGTTGTCTTGGAAATGACTAGTGCCGGAACTCAAAGGCAGGATCAAGAGCAAAAGAAGTTATCGTATGAACAATTAGGGATTTTAGAATATTGGTTATTTGACCCGAAAGGAGAATGGATTAACAAAAAGTTACAGGGGTATCGTTTACAGGATGAGATTTATCAACCCATTACCGATAGTTTATCTCAGCCGTTGGGATTGCGTCTAGAAGTGGAAGGGGAGCTTTTAAGATTTTACCGTCTTGATACAGGTGATAAATTACTCATACCCACAGAATTGGCAGAAAAGGCTGAAAGTGAACGCCAACGGGCTGATGATGCGGAGGCTAAAGTAGCAATTTTGGCTCAACGGTTAAGGGAGTTAAGTATTGACTCTGATAGTTTGTAAGTAATTACCTGAGATAGATAAAATTTCACTTAGGAATCACCAAAAAATAAATTACCCAATTTTGTGGGATGGGCATCCTGCCTGTCCTTGGTAATTAGCGGGCAATTCGTCCCGCACCACAAGAAACTTTTGGGGATTTTTTTAATTGGAAGTCCCTTATCTGAAAATTAATCGTCAACAATTGCACTCGTATGGTATAGAATGCCAAAATGACTTTTTTCCGGTGTGTAATGGTGCTATAAGAATGACACTTTCCCTGAAAGATAATTTAAATTGGTTACAAGTGCAGCGTTATTGCGAACTCCTGCACGTCTTAGTTGGACGGACGCTGAAAGTCCGTTATCGGGGGTCTTTTCTGGGGGTTTATTGGTCATTATTGAACCCATTGATTATGACAGGGTTGTATACTGCCATCTTTGGTGCTACCTTTGCATCCTACTATGGTAACTCCATCATTAACTATATGCTGGCAGCGCTGACAGGACTGTTAGTAATTAATTTTTTCTCCGCTTGCACATCCCAAGCTTTAACCAGCGTGGTCGGCAATGGAGCATTATTAAATAAAATTCGCTTGCCGGTTAGTGTTTTTCCTGTATCAATGATTTCGTCCAATGTCTTTCAGTTTTCAGTGGGAGCATTTCCCTTACTAGCAATTATGACATTGCTTAATTCCAAAAGTCTCATCAATGTCATCGCTTTAGTATTTCCATTTTTAGCATTAATTTTAGTTTCTACAGGAGTCGGTTTTTTAGTCAGCGCTTTGTACGTATTTTTCAGGGATTTACCTTACTTTTATGAATTAGTAGTATTTGTAATTTGGATTAGCAGTCCGATCTTTTACCCAGCAGCTATTGTTCCCAAGCCGGTAAAACAGTTTTTAGGTTTGAACCCCTTATCCCCAATCATCGAAAGTCTCCGTCAGATTACATTATCAGGTTCTCCACCAGATTTAGGTCTGATTTGGGGGGCTTTACTGAGTGGCATCATTATTTTAGCCTTGGGATGGACTTGTTTTCACCTATGGCGGCATCAATTTATGGATTTGCTGTAAGAGGATGTTTTAAAAGTTTTTAATGTATAAACAAACCCCTCTCCAAACCTCTCCCCGAAGCGAGGAGAGGCTTTGAAACCCCCCTTCCCGGCCTTCGGCACGCTGCGCTAACGTAGGGAAGGGGGCAGGGGGGTTAGGTTTTTGGAGATTATCGGTTTCATCTAATACTTTTCAAACAACTTCTAAGAGGATGTTTTAAAAGTGGTAAGTAATGGGACAAAAATATTTACAGTCATTGCGAGGGAGGGGAAGCAATCACAACCCTGGCGATTGCTTCCCTTCACTTCGTTCCATATGGCTAACGCCACGCCACGCTAACGCAATGACATTGTGTAATTAATTCTGTCTCACTACTTATTCCGTAATTTTCATCACATTGCTACCCCCTTAGTCCCACCTTTACAAGGGGGGAAACAATAAAAATCCCTAACCCTCCCCTTTACAAGGGGAGGGTTAGGGAGGGGTAAAAAATATTTGATACATCAACCATAACTTTTCAAACACCCTCTAACATAGCTATCGTTTGGTAATTGCATAGACTAGAACCCGATAGTTTATAATCAACCAAAGATAGTAATTTATCCTAATAAAATCTATGGCTTTAACCGCACAAGAAATAGAAGCATTAATGCCAGACTGCACTGAACTACTCAGCGACGAACCAGAAATGGAAAGCTCCTTACACTATACACAACTATTAATATTAGTAACTTGTTTAGAATGGTTATGGCGTAATAGAGAAGATTTTTTTATCGGTGCAAATCTTAGCGTTTACTATAGCCGACAACAGTTAAAAAATCGAGACTTTAGAGGACCAGACTTTTTTCTTGTTAAAGATACGGAAAAACGTCCACGTCTTTCTTGGGTAATATGGGAAGAAGATGGTAAATATCCCAATGTAATAATTGAATTACTTTCTGATTCTACAGCGAAGGTAGATAAGGGATTGAAAAAACAGTTGTATCAAAATCAATTCCGCACCCCTGAGTATTTTTGGTTTTCCCCAAATACCTTAGAATTGGTAGGATGGCGATTAACAGACAGTGAGTATAAAACTATTCCAGCATCAGAAAATGCCTGGTATTGGAGTCAGGAGTTAGGTTTATATCTAGGGGTTTGGGAAGATAAGTTAAGATATTTTACTGTTGAAGGAAGATTAGTCCCTACACCAGAAGAAGCTAATTTAGAAGAAATGAGAAAAGCTGAGGTTGAATATCAAAGGGCTGAGGTTGAATATCAAAGGGCTGAATCTGAACGTCAAAAGGTTGAAGTTGAACGTCAGCGTGCTGATGACGCAGAGAATAAAGCAGCTATTTTAGCGCAAAAATTAAGGGAGTTAGGTATTGAACCCGATAGTTTATAAATCGCCGGGCTTTGCTTAATGGCATAATTATTTTAGCCTTGAGACAATACCTTGTCCATTTCCTGCTTTATTGGGTTAAGCGACAGCACAAACCAACGCTCATGTTGGGTTTTATGCTAATTGCTCCGCGAACGTTCACGTTCCACAACCCAATCTACAAATCAAGGCTTTTTTCCAATTTGGACAAGGTATTGCTTGAGATAGACTTGTTTTCACCTGTGGTGACATCAATTTATGGATTGGCTGTAAATGGAAGTAATACGTTTGGACAATGTTTCGCTGTGGAGAAGGACTCAAGAGGAATTTTCCTATGATTTAAAAAAAACGCTCCTATCTGTGGTAGAGGGTAAATATCGTCAACCTGCAAAGAAATTAGTTTTAGATAATATTGACTTGGTGGTTGCAAAAGGAGAAAAAATAGGTATAATTGGTGCTAACGGTTCAGGTAAGTCCACTCTGTTAAAGATAATTTCTGGGATTTTACAGCCTACCACTGGTACTGTCAGAGTCCGAGGTCAAGTTGCGCCTTTAATTGAATTAGGAGCAGGTTTTGATGCGGAAATCTCTGTGATGGACAATATCCTCCTTTATGGTGTATTGTTGGGTTTTTCTAGGGCTGAGATGAAAGCAAGAGCGCGTTCTATTTTGGAGTTTGCAGATTTGGAGGATTATGCTTTAGTCCCAGTCAAGGGTTTATCTTCCGGTATGGTGGCTCGCTTGGGGTTTTCTATTGCGACTGATGTACAGCCAGATATTTTGATTTTGGATGAGGTTTTGTCGGTGGGAGATGAGAGTTTTAAGAATAAGTGTAAGCAAAGAATGGATCAGTTTTGGGATGGTAATGCTACAGTGTTGGTTGTGTCCCATGATTTAGAGTTTGTGAAGCAGTGTTGTCAACGGGGAATATTCTTACAGAAAGGTAAAGTTATCTTTATTGGAGATGCAGATGAAGCTGTAAAATACTATTTTAAACAGATTTAGTTAAGTATTTTAATTGATTTTGAATATTTTGAACTATGATTGAAAAAAATAACCATGAAATTAATGTTGATGAGTTAATGGAGAAGATCCGTCAAGAGATCCTTAATCGTCAAAGTCACTCTCAGCAGATGCGAACAAAAGATAATGTAGATACAGGAAGTTTCACGTCAAATATTAGCTCAAGCATTGACTATATTGAATCTTTACTTAAAAATGCGGAATCTAGAGCTTGTATTCGGACAAAATGGCCTGAAAAACTTAATCGCTTTCCATTTAACTCAATATCAAAATTACCAAAATTTATTCTGAAAGCCATCAATTTTCTATTTAAAGATCAACGAGAAGTTAACTTTAATTTAATCCTTTCTTTAAAAGAATCTTTAAGGATTAATCACCAACTAATAGCGGAAATTAAAACTTTAAAGACACAAGTGGATGATTGCCTAGTTCCTGCGGATACTCGTTTTCAAGAGATAAATGAGTGTTTGAATATTGTAGATAACAGCATTCATGAACTTAATAAGCAACTGGTTGCTGTGGATAATCGCTACCAAGAGATAAATGAGCGTCATTTGAGAAATGACAGTTACCTCAAATATGATTTAATGCAGCAGAAGCGATTGATATCCTTATTTTTAGAAGAAGCGCGGCGGCGATTACCAGAACCTTTTAATCAAGAACAACTGCAAACCTTTTTCAATGAAGAGGAACATCTATTTGATGCATTCTACCTTGCCTTTGAAGACCATTTTAGAGGTAGTCGTGAGGATATTTTAAACAGATTAAAAGTATATCTTCCCTTGATTGAAAAAGCGAATATTGGTACACCAGACTCGCCTATTTTAGATGTCGGGTGTGGACGGGGTGAGTGGTTAGAATTACTAAAGGAATCTGGATATATCTCTAGGGGTTTAGACATCAACAGAGTTATGGTAGAGCAATGCCAGGCTAGAGGTTTGGAGGCAATAGAAGCAGATGTCATTAACTATTTGCAATCTTTACCAGAAAATAGTTTGGGCGCTATAACCGGATTTCATATTATTGAGCATCTGCCATTTAAAACATTAATGAGGTTATTTTCTGAAACAGTCAGGGTACTCAAACCCCAGGGATTAGTTATTTTTGAAACTCCAAATCCAGATAATGTGTTAGTGGGAAGTAATACCTTTTATTTAGATCCAACTCATATTAATCCATTACCTAGTGCCACAATCAAGTTTATGGCTGAAATGTTTGGTTTATATAATACTCAAGTGATCACACTGCATCCTTATCCAGAAAATGCCAAAGTTGATGGTCAAGGTATCGCTGAACGCTTTAATGATCTTTTCTATAGTTCACAGGATTATGCAATTGTAGGTTATAAATTATTATGAAACCAATAGGAATTCACCAATTTCATTCAGGTTCTGCCTATGGTGACGCTGTAACTAACGGGTTATTTCTCACCCAGAAGTTTCTTAGAGAACTAGGCTTTATATCTGAAATATATGTAGAGCATATTGCAAAGGAACTGAATAATAAGCTAAACCATTACAGCACTTATGTTGGTTCTCCAAACCAATTTTTGTTAATTCATCATTCTCTTGGCCATGATTTGATTGATTGGGTTCTTAGTCTTCCTGATATAAAAATACTGGTTTACCACAATATTACTCCGGCAAGTTTTTTTCCTGAAAACTCAGAGATTTACAAGTATTCGTTAATAGGACGAGAACAACTAAAGATTTTGAAAAATGCAGTGAGTGCTTCTATAGCTGATTCACTTTATAATGCACAAGAACTGATTTCATTAAATTACCCAAATATATCTACTATTCCTTTATTAATTGATGTTGAAAATATTAAAGATAAACCTTATAATCATAATATTGTCGATAGCAATTCGGAGATTTTCACTGTTATTTTTGTAGGGAGAGTATGTCAAAATAAATGCCAACATGATATTGTTGAGATATTTAAATATCTTGTAGAAAAGATAGAGCAGCCCATTCAACTTATTTTAATTGGCGGCTACAGCCTGGATGATCACTACTGTCAATCCCTTCAGGAAATAATTGCTCGATATAGACTTACAGACTTTGTAAAGATGGTCGGAAAAGTTTCTGACGAAGAACTTTATGGTTGGTATCGTGCAGCGGATGTATTTATATGTATGAGTGAACATGAAGGTTTTGGTGTTCCTCTAGTTGAGTCAATGGTTTTTGATGTTCCTGTTGTGGCTTATAAAAGCACAAATGTCCCGTATACCTTGGGACAAGGTGGAATATTATTTAACGAAAAAAGATTTCCAGAAATTGCTGCCTTAGTTAACTTAATAAGAAAGGATCGCCCTCTTCGCCGGAGAATATTAAAGAGTCAAAGGAGCAGATTAAAAGATTTCTCTCGCGATTGTTTAATATCCGACTTAGCAAAAGTATTGATAGACGTTGGAGTAGAAATTCCTCGCCCAGTAACTTTGACTGAAAATAAAACTGAGGAATTACACTTTCAAATTGAAGGACCTTTTGAGACGAATTATAGTTTAGCTATTGTTAATAGAGAATTGGGATTTGCCCTAGACGAGAAATTTCCTGGTCAGGTGGGTTTATTCCCCACTGAAGGATTTGGCGATTATACACCTGACACAACTGCTATTAATCAGGTAGAAGGATTGGACTTACTGTGGAAACGAAGCAAAAAAGGTTCGAGACCAGATGTAGTTATTCGTAACTTGTATCCACCCAGGGTGGTAGATATGGATGGCTTAATTAATCTACTTTATTTTGCATGGGAAGAATCGAATCTTTCTAAAGAATGGGTAGATTCATTCAACCAATGTCTTGACGGTCTTACAGTCCTTTCTAGTTTTGTTAAGAAAGTTCTAATAGATGCTGGGGTTTATGTACCAATTCAAATAGCAGGTTGCGGTATAGAGCAAGTTTTACGACAGAAGCCTCAAACCTATCATGGTTATATCGGAAAATCATTCCGATTCTTACACATCTCCTCTTGTTTTCCGCGGAAAGGTGTGGATGTACTATTGGAAGCCTATGTTAAGGTCTTTACCTCTGATGATGATGTCAGTTTGCTAATTAAAACTTTTCCGAATCCTCATAATGATATTCAGCAACAAATAGATAATTTAAAGGCAAACTACAAAAATATTCCCGAAATTATTTTAATAAATGAAGATATTCCAGTCGGCTGTATTGTAGATTTATATCGCCGTTGTCATACTCTGGTTGCACCTAGCCGGGGTGAAGGATTTGGTCTACCAATGGCTGAAGCAATGCTGTTTGATATCCCTGTAATTACCACAGGATTTGGAGGACAAACTGATTTCTGTAGCGATGAAACCGCTTGGCTAATTGACTTTCAATTCACAATCGCAAAAACTCATTTAAGCCAATTTAATTCTGTTTGGGTTGAACCTGATGTTAGGCATCTGGCTAAACTAATGAGAGAAATATATCAAGCTCCAAAGCAGCAGATTCAATCCAAGGTTGTAGCCGCAAAAGCTTTGATTCAAGATAAATTCACTTGGAAGACTTGTGCTGCAAGGATTGAAAATATGCTTGAAACTATTGAATCACAAAAGCTTTCCATGACGCGGAAAATAAAATTGGGATGGGTGAGTACATGGAATTCTAAGTGCGGTATTGCTGCTTATTCCAGTTATTTAATTAATGGCAGTATATCTGAGAAATTTGATGTCAAAATATTAGCCAGTCGCCAGGATTTGCCTGAGAGTAAAGATAGTGATAATGTCATCAGGTGTTGGGATGACTTTTCCAATCCAAATCTCAGTGATCTTGAGTCATGTATTGAAGCAGAGAAACTCGATGCTGTGGTTATACAATTTAATTTCGGATTCTTTGAACTAACTGCATTTGGTAATCTGCTGCTTAAGTTATCAGAACGTGGTATAATTACTATTGTTATGTTCCATTCCACAAGAGATGTCAATAAACATGATTTTAAGGCTTCTTTAGCAACAATTCACTATGAACTTTCTTTGGCAGATAGGTTACTAGTTCATAGTATTGCAGATTTAAATAGACTTAAAGATTTTCAACTGATCAGAAATACTGCACTTTTTCCCCACGGAGTTCAGTGTAGACAGTTTATAGATTCCATTCTTTTAAAGAAAAAGCTCAATATTTTCTTAAATAAGAAGGTAATTGCTACCTATGGCTTTTTACTTCCTAATAAAGGGGTTGAACAACTGATTAAGGCTTTTTCTATTATTAAAAACTCATATCCAGAAATGTCTTTGCTTTTAGTTAATGCTCTTTATCCAAATCCTGTTTCTCATGAACTTAAGGTTAGGTGCGAAAGACTTATATCTAGTCTTGGACTAACCAACAGTGTTGTAATGATTAATGAATATTTAGAAGATGAGGAATCACTATGTTTATTGGAATGTGCTGATATAATAGTCTTCCCATATCAAAACTCTAACGAATCTTCGAGCGCGGCTGTCAGATTTGGAATAGCCTCCAACAGATTAGTTTTATGTTCAAAACTGGAAATCTTTGAAGATGTAAAAGAAACTGTGCATTTTTTACCTGAGAGAGATCCTAATAGTATAGCCAGGGAGATTATAAACTTATTCAATACGCCGGAAATATTCAATAGTAAGCGGGAAATACAACAACAATGGCTGAAAGAACATTCTTGGCAAAAATTATCAGATAAACTTGCGGGTGTGATTCAAGCTCTAGTAAAAGATTCTCTTAATAAATGACTACCAAAAATTATAATTTTGCCTTGAAAATAACGATGTAGTTGGTAGTCCCTTATCTTATACGAATCTCTCTAAGAGTAAGCCACAAAATAAATGATCCTGTTTTGTCATGCTGAGTGTAGCGAAACGAAGCATCTCAATAGATTCTTCACTACACTTCGTTTCGTAATGCCTCTGGCACGCTGCACGAACAGAATGACATTGGGTATTTCTTTTTGTGGAGTTCTCTAATTGAAATTCGGCGTTGCTGAATCGAGGTATGAAATTCTCAAATTGAACCTTTAAAACTCTTACCTTTGCGTCAGACTAAAATTCATCCCCTTAATCAGCAACGCCTGAAATTCTTATTGCTCCTGATTAGACATCTCCAGAAATTAAATATGCGTGACCTGAAACCCTTGTAGAGACGTTCCATTCCATAGGTAGGGATTCTCGGCTCTACCGTCTTTTTTCGAGATGTCTATTGAGAATAGGTTTTGATGCCATTTTGGGCGATTCATGGTTGCTCAAATCTCTTTTTTGCCTCGGTAATTTCCCTCTGTGACAGTTGTGGGTGTGGAATGTGGGTTGAAAGCCTTGTTTTGTAAGCATTTTATTCAAAAACCAGGAAGAATCAGACTGATAACCGGATCAAAAATATCTAAACCAATGATACAAATGCAATTAAACGCAAATTGCTTATGCCACAGATGCTTTGTGTAGCGTATAGATAATTTTACTGTAAATCAGTAATCAGTTTTGTATTAAAACTCCCGGTTCGCCCATTTTTGCGAGAGTTAGAAGAATTCTACTCAGGAGTAAAAGATTGACCACTAAGCTGAGTATAAATAGTAGGGGGAAACCCAAGTAAAACAAGAATACGCTGCTGTAAAGGGGAAAGAGTAGTTAAATGAGTGTAGACTTCATTGTTAACCTCAATTAATATCAATGTGATTTCTTTAAATGCAGCAAGAAGCATTTCAGCAGTAGGACGTGCCGTTTTACGCTGAGGATTACCAGCATAAAGTCCAGCCAATTTTTCTTGATTTTTGTCAAGATGGCGACGAACCTGAAACTCTAAAAGAGTCAAAACTCGCAAACCAATTGAAAGTAGTCGGATCAAACCAGTAATATGGTCTTCACGTTGTAAATAAATTGGAGTTAAAGAAAGAGGAAAGCCTTTAAGTCGAGCAAATCCTCGTTCTGTCAAATACTCATCTCTATAAGCACGAACTGCTTGTTTCAAACTCAGGTTAGCGTCAGTTTCATTAGTGACATAAACTCGCCAGCCTAACAGTTGAACTTGTTGTTTTACCGCGTCTTCATTAATTTTAAAATCCAAATTAAAGGGAACTTCTTTTATTATTTGAGATTGACGTTCGCCATATTGTCTTTTAACTTTTTCAACTCGCTGAGTTTGAATATCAATTTCAAATAATCCCCCAGTCCGATAACGCTTGAGAATCTCAGCTACAGATAACTATAATTGATAGTTGTCAATTCTTGTTTTCCATCCCAAACTGGTTGCAGATATTCTCTTAATTTTTCTGTCGGTGTTTGCTTGGCATTTAAAGGACATAGATAAAAATCTCCCCCTGATACAATATGGGTTCTTGTCCCCATTGATGCCATTTTACAGTCCCCAATATACAGTAATCCTGGCTGTTTTAGCGTCGAACGGACTCTCTCAATTGCGGGGATATATAAAGGGTCATCTGCTTTTTCTCCCGATAATATTTCTGTTGCTATTGGCATTCCTAATGGGTCTAATGTTGATAGCATGATTTTGACTTGTGCCAAATCTGGACGATGGTCTTTGCTATGACCCCATTGAAATAGCCCTTCAGTATTCACCCCGCAATAACTTGAAGCTGTTGTACTATCCAGTCTTACCCGTTCTGGTTTGATATCATACACTTGCAACAAATTACTTCCCAGTTCTTCCTCAAACGCATACCAGTTCTCGTCACAGTTAAGGTAACGCAATACTGCTTCTAATCGGTCATCGGTTAGGTCAAGTTCGTTTAAGCTTTCACCAATCAATTTTTTCAATGTTTCTAACCGTTTACCAGCCCAGGCTTGAACTTGATTTAAACGGTGGTCTGCTTGCGATAAGATATGTGTTAACCAGATCACTGCTACATTCCCCAAGCTTTGTCCTCGCCAATTTCCATGGGTGGGGAAGTTTTTATCTATTAGCTTTTGTACACCCATCCGTTCTATCTGTGTGAGTAGTACGGGTATGTCATCTACTCGTTCGTTTGTAATTATGGATTCAGTTGCCATAACGTCGAACATATACTTACTTAGCTTATTTTGTATAACCTGTCCCTGATTATACTTTTATCTGCACATTTTTCCTAACTCCCTAAAAAATGGGCGAACCGGGAGTTAAAAATCATACTTTAGATAGATGAAAATGATATGGATTTCCTTTATGCTGTTGTCCGTATCTGTCTTTAGATAGATACAGTTTTTTGACTATTAATTCATTTTTATTTCGTGGAGTGAACGTAAAACTATGACAGTAGCAAGCATTAATTCAGTCCAGGGTCTTTTTATTACCCTTTTGAAAAGTCAAGCAGATACCAAAAATTTGGCTGATTTGACTTCCCAACTCGACAAAGGTGTCGCTATCACCAAAATCGCCACAGACCTAATTGATTCAGCAGAAGCGCAAAACCTATTTGGCAATTTAAGTAGTGGTGATTTCATAGACTACGTTTACAGTAATGCTTTCGGTCGAGTTCCTGACAGTGCTGGTAAGACTTACTGGACTGGAAAGTTAGGAACAACACCAGACTCAGCAAAAAAAGCCTCTGTCATTGCCGATATTATTAACTCTGCTGGTTCTGCTGATAAACAAGTTTTAAACAGCAGGGTTGATACCGCTAAAAACACCACTCATCAGTTGTCCGTCCAATAGCTTTATATTACATTTTTGGGGCGGGCGGCAGAAACAAGTGGTCGGGACTATTGGGTAGGACGTTTGAATAATGGTGCATCCATCGCTGATGTCACCAAAGATATTATCGCTTCAAAAGAGGCGCAGGATAAATATACTGGTTTAGTAAACAGTCAATTTGTTGAGCTAATTTATAGTAATGCCTTCGGTCGGTCAACAGACAAAGAAGGTTTAGATTACTGGGTTGGGACACTAAATAGTTCAACAAGAGCAGCAGTGGCACTGGAGATACTGAGTGCTGCTGGTAATGCAGATAGACAAACTTTGAACAATAAGGTGGATGTTGCTCAGGGAATTACTGACAATTTCCAAACACAGTTTGCTTTAACCAAGGAAACTGACAACCTTACAGGTACAAATGGCAAGGATTTGTTCACAGGCGACAATGGTAACGACTTCTTTGCCACTGTCCAACCTGGGGATAGAATTGACGGGGGTGCTGGTATTGATACCTTAAAATACTCCTACAGCAAGGGAATATTGCCTACTCTCCTCAATGTTGAAAAGGTAGAGTTGATTAATTTACTGAGTCCAGTAATTGACTTCAGCCCCGCTGCTGGTTCGGGTCTGGAGGAAGTCACCCTCAAATTTGACCCATTATTATTTGGTTCCACCGTCACTGGACTACGAGATATTAAGCTTGGTATTGACAACGTTACTAACGACAACAGTATCACTGGTAATTTTGGTAATGGAACAACTGCAAGTGTTTCCCTGACAGATTCTACACTGAATACACTCACCATTCAAGGTGATAAAGTCGCTACCATTAACCTTGCTCTGGAAAGTGAGTTTACAGATGGGGTTAATAGAATTGCGACCCTAACTATTCCAACTCTATCTTCTAGTGCTACCGGAAGAACACTGAATATTACTGGAGATGCTGGACTAGCTGGCACAGACATTAATAATCCCAACAGTTCTACAACGGTAGCTTTAAACTTAAATACTTCAAATCCTGATGCAGTAACAACTGTAAATGCGAAAGAAAACACTGGTGGTGTGAAATTGTCCTTTACGGATCAAGGTAAGGTTAATTTCACAGGCGGTAAGGGTAATGATAGTGTTGGGTTTGCATTCGCCCAATTTGACGATAAAAGTATAGTTGACGGTGGTGACGGCAAGGATACGGTGAGATTTACTGGTGCTAACATTGATGCTACTACAGCCGCCGCAGTTACTGCTATCAACGGTGTTAAAAACGTTGAGGTCTTAGGCTTTGAAACTCCCACAGTCACAGTGGATGCAACTAAGATTACTGCTGTTAAAGAGTATGATTTCCTAGCCAATACTGTCAATCTCAGCGGTGCAGCTACAGGTACTACAGGTAACAAATTCACCTTGAATAATAGATTTAACGCTAACGCTGTTACTTTAAACTTGATAGGAAAGGGTCAAAGTGCCGATTTAACATTGAAAGGAAAAGTTCAAACCCTGAATCTAAACTCTAACGCGGGTACTGACACTGGGACTGAGAAAAATGAGATCACCAACCTGACTACAGATTTTGCTGGGTTAGCTGGTCCCCCTGCGATTCCCGCATTAACAGTTAATGTCACAGGTAACAAAGAACTGAAAATCGCCTCCCCCATCCTCCCAAGCAACGCAGTCCAAGGCGTTACTATTAGTGCAGGCGCATTTACTGCAAAACTAGAGGCTACTGGTACTGATCAAGACGACACCTTCACAGGTGGTACTGTTGATAACATCTTTAATGGACGTAGTGGTACTAACACCTTCAATGCTGGTGCCGGCAAGAATAACTTTACAGGTGGTAAGGATAAGGACACCTTTAACTTTACCTTTGCCGATTTTAACGCTGATGATAAAGTTGATGGCGGTGACGGCATAGATACGGTGAGATTTACTGGTGCTAACATTGACATTAGTGCAGCCGCCGCAGTTACTAACATCAATGCTTTTAAAGGCGTTGAGGTCTTAGGCTTTGGACAACCAGGCAATGCAGTAAATAATGTCACAGTAGATGCAACTAAGATTACTGCTGTTAAAGAGTATGATTTCCTAGCCAATACTGTCACTCTCAGTGGTGCAGCTACAGGTAACAAATTCACCTTGAATAATTTTGGAGCTAACACTTTAAACTTGACAGGAAAGGGTCAAAGTGCCGATTTAACATTGAAAGGAAGTGTTCAAACCCTGAATCTAAGCTCTAACAAGGGTACTGACACTGGGACTGAGAAAAATGAGATCACCAACCTGACTACAGATTTTGCTGGGTTAGCTGCGATTCCTGCATTAACCGTTAATGTCACAGGTGACAAAGAACTGAAAATCGCCTCCCCCGTCCTCCCAAGCAACGCAGTCCAAGGTGTTACTATTAATGCAGGCGCATTTACTGCAAAACTAGAGGCTACTGGTACTGATCTGGATGATATATTCACAGGTGGTACTGTTGATAACATCTTTAATGGACGTAGTGGTAATAACACCTTCACTGCTGGTGCCGGCAAGAATAACTTTACAGGTGGTAAGGATAAGGACACCTTTAACTTTACCTTTGCCGATTTTAACGCTGATGATAAAGTTGATGGCGGTGATGGCATAGATACATTGCAGTTCACTGGTGCTGTAACCGTAACTAAAACTGATGAAGCTAAAATTATCAACGATGCCGCCAAACTTATTGAAGTGTTAAGTTTGAATACTGGTACAGTAGATGTTGCGAAGATTACTGCTGTTAAAGAGTATGAAATTGGTGGTGCTAATGCTAACGTCACTGTTATCGGTGCAACGGAAAGTAATAAGTTCACTGTATTGACTAACGTTAGTACTCTGAATCTTAGCGGGGTAGCACAGAAAGTTGATTTGACATTAAAGGGTGCAGCAGTTCAAACCCTAAATTTACAATCCAGCAAAGGAGATGCTGATCCTGTTCCATTTAATACAGTAACTCAACTCAAAGCGGATGGTAACCTGAATTTAACAATTCAGTGGGCTGGTGCTAACCAAGATAGAGATCTCGTACTGGCTGCCCCGACCCTTAAGGAAGGTTCAGTTTTTAATCTTAATGCAACTGCCTTTACTGCCAAGTTAACTGCTACTGGCGGTGCTGGTAATGACACCTTAACAGGTGGTGCTGGTAATGACACCTTAACAGGTGGTGATGGTAATGACACCTTAACAGGTGGTGCTGGTAATGACACCTTAACAGGTGGTGCTGGTAATGACACCTTAACAGGTGGTGCTAGTAATGACACCTTAACAGGTGGTGATGGTAATGACACCTTAACAGGTGGTGCTGGTAGTGACACTTTAACAGGTGGTGCTGGTAATGACATCTTCGGCTATGCCGCATTGACCGATTCTAATGCAGGTACTTTGACAGGTGCAATAACCTTCGATACTATCACTGACTTCAACAAAGGACAGGATAAAATCAGCGTTGTTGGACTAGGATTTAATGCTGCTACTGCTTTATTTAATGCACAAGAAAAAGTTAACGCAACAAATGAAACAGAAATTAACGCTGCGGTTTTAACCGCTGCTGCTGGTGCAATTGGTGTGAGTAAATTAGGTACTTTTGTTTTAGGAGGTAGCACATATATCCTTGGTAATGACGCTGCTGCTGCAATTACTGGAAATGACCTACTGGTTAAACTTACTGGTGATTTCAGTGGTACCTCAATTCTGGCTACTACAGACTTCATATATGCCTAATTGCAGGCTATGGAGTGGTTGAATTAAATACAATCACCACCATCATGCAAAGGATATCTTTTCCATAGTTTTCTGTAGGGGGCATAATACTTTTATGCCCTTTTTTGTTTTGATACAGCACTTTGTGTAACGGTTTCGTACAAAACAAAATCCTATAATCTTTGTTCCATAAATCTTTTAGCCCACATTCCGCAGATGTGACCTAGATTATTGGGATTTTTGAAAAATTTCAGCCAGGAAAATTTTATCTACCTAATTTTCTGGTTGAGTTTAACTTTATTTGCCAAAAAATAGAACATATTAAGTAACTTCATTTTACGAGGTTTTAAAATATATTCTCTCTCTATATTGAATTAGTAATTTCGGGTAAAATAAACATGACAATTACAGCTAAGAATATTTACATCCTCGCTAAAAATTTCTATTTACTAATTTTACCCTTGAACTATCTACATCTTTTTGTTCAAATAAACCACATCAAATAATTAGATAATATTTACTACAACTCTTTCCTAAATACCTGACAATCTTTTCACGTTCCTCTGTAAAATTGCTCATTTGTTTTTGTCCATTTATGACTACCAAATGTACAGCTTGAAACATCTGAAATACCCACCTCATTGTCGGTTTATTTGTGATTTTATTGACTTGATTTCTAATCCCGTCATCGAATTTAGCTAATTCTTGCCTTAACTTTCTTTGTGCAAGATTATAGACTAACAAACACAATCCCATAATCATTGCTATTGCTTCTACTCTTTCAGGAGTTTTGACAAATACGCTGGATGTAAAAAACAAGGGGTCTTTCAAAAATCTAAATCCTCTTTCGTTAGATTGTTGGGATTTATATTCTTCTAATACTTGCTCATCACTCAATTCATTTTTATCTAAGATATTTGTTGCTAATATAAATCTCCCTGCTTTAATTTTTTCAGTTTCTATTACTTCTTCTCTCGTTTCTATTTGACTTTTAACTTGATATTTTATTTGACTTGGTTCGGTCAATTTACTTGGTCTACCTGCTGTTTTATATTCAGATTTTTTTAAATACTCAATTTCTTTTATTTGGTGATATTTCCAGGATTTTGATAGCTTTTCTATTGCTACTTTTGCGTCTGCTTGACAAGCAAATTCTTGCCTGGATAGTTGACTGAGTGCGGCTTTTGCTTTTGATTCTTGTTTTTTGACTTGTTTTTCTACCTGTTGGATACTTGATTTTTTTCTTAATTCACTTTCGACGATTATCCATCTTTGTTTTATGTCTGCATATTCTGATTCTTTGGCTGCTATTTTATAGCCTGATATTTGACTATCTTTCCATTCTGATTCTTTTATATCTACGATTTTATTTTTTGCTTCCTTGATACTTAGTGGTACTCTTGTTATCCATTTCAATTCTCTCATTGCTGCTAAGTTTTCTGCTGTATATAAGGCACTATCTGCTACACTTATGCCCTCAAATGTCCATTGTTTTTTAAATTCTTTTAATCTTTCTACGAATACACTTTTATCATCTACGTTTCCTGAGTCTACTTTTAAATATAATGGGATATCTCCATCTCCTGTTACTATCATGTCTATGATAAATTGTTTGAGGTCTGGTCTTTTATCTCTTGAGTATCCATGAACTATTTCTATTCCTTTCATCTCTGGTTCTCTTTCTATTTTATTCTCTCCTGTTTCTTGCTTTGTTTCATCTCTTTCTTCGCTTTCTTTTTTGTACTCTCCTTCTACACTCATTGAAGTCCCATCTAAATGAATACTATCCATTTCTACTTTGAATTTATGGGCTGCTTTTATGGCTACTGCTGTAAATATTTTTGTTGTTCCTATTTGATGATATTTGTCTAGTTCTCTTCCTAGTTTGTCATCGTTTAAATGTGATGGTAATACTCCTTCTCCTATTAAATGTTCTGTTGGTTTTCCTACAAAAAATTCCTCAAATAGATATAATGGGGCGCTTAAAAAGCCCAATCCATTTAAGATCATTGCTTTTATTACTTGTCCTGGGTTGAGGGTTTCTTTTGTTTTTATTCCAACTATTTTATTCACTTCTTCTACTAATTCCATCTCGTCTATTATTCCCGCTACTATTCCTAAATGGTCTATATTTAGGATTTCCATGGCTTTTTTTGACTCTTTCATGGTTTCCCCCCTCTCTATTTGATTACACTATTTTAACAAATAAAAGCCTGAAATCTTTGCTCGGCAATCTTTTCAGGCTTTACTTTCTCTAAATTTTTAATTCCTAAATTTGCTTTAGTATCTGCGGAATGTGGGTTTTAGATAAGTAATTGGACAAAAATATTTACAGTCATTGCGAGCGAAGGGAAGCAATCACAACCCTTGCGATTGCTTCATTTCACTTCGTTCCATATGGCTAACGCCACGCAACGCTTACGCAATGACATTGTGTAATTAATTTTGTCTCACTACTTATTTAGGTGTGGTACTTTTAAAAGAAAAGTGCTGTAATGACAATACCTTGTCCAAAGCGGTCTTTTCTGACCCAGGTTGGGACAGTCTACCACTTCCTCTAACATATACTAAACACGGGTGAGATTTAAACTTTTGCCAAATGACAAAGAACCCAGATGTGTAGGGGTAAAGCAAAAGCTTAATGGTGTCAACTTAACGCAAAATCTTCATCCCGCAAGGAACTCAAGTTCCTTGCTAATAGCGAAAGTCATCTAAAAGATGACTAAATACTAGGAAAATTCATTAGTCCGTTTTAACGGACTTGAGCTATGAGACAGGGAATTTATTCCCTGGCGGGTGTGGAAGCCAAACAAATAAGCCATCTGTAACCTAAGTTGACACCAATGAGCAGTGCTAAACCTCCACGTTTAGAATCAAACAATCAAGCCGTTTTGAGTATAGCTTTTATTTTGCTGAATTATTAATAGAAATTTTGGTAAAATTACCCTTAAGGGAACACCAAAAAATAAATTACCCAATTTTGTGGGATGGGCATCCTGCCCGTCCTTGATGATTAGCGGGCAAGATGCCCGCACCACAAGAAATTTTTGGGTATTTTTTTGATTGGAAGTCCCTAAGTAAAAATGATTTATAATTTGTTCAATGTTTAAAGTTATTATTGATGTTACTCCAATTGATTCTCAGCCCAGTGGTGTGGGTTTATATGTTTTTAATTTAGTAGAAGCTTTGTCTAAATTAGAACATACAGAATCTTTTGAATTAGGATTAGCTTATCAACCTGGATTAAAAAATTGGTTAAAAGGAAAATTAAATTTCCCAGATAATCTTCAGCCTTATTCAAATATTTATCAGATTCCTATACCTGTTCGTCTTTCTAATCTTTTCTTAGATTATTTACCTCAAATTTTTCCTCATTATCTTCAACCAATTTTAGGAAAACCTAATGTTTTTCATGGAACTAATTATACCGTTTATCCTTATAAAAATATTCAGAAAATTATTACTATTTATGATTTAAGTTTTATCCGATATCCAGAATATACTAATTTTGTGGTAAAACAATATACAAAAAGATTAATTAAATGCCTTGAATGGACAGATTTAATTATTACTATTTCCGAAAGTTCTAAACAAGATATTATTAATTATTTGAAAGTTCCAGCAGAAAAAATTTTTGTTACGCCCCTTGCTAGTCGGTATAATGCTAACTTTTTATCTAGTTTAGATTTAGATAAGGAAGTTGATAATATAAATTATGATTTCTCTAAACCTTATCTTTTATTTGTTAGTACCATAGAACCTAGAAAAAATATTAATGCCATCATATCAGCATTTAATTTTTTAAAACAGAAATATAAAGTAGAACATCAATTAGTATTAATTGGTAAAAAAGGATGGAACTATCAACCTATATTTACAGCAATTGAAACCTCACCTTGGAAAAACGAAATACATCATCTTGACTACTTATCTAATGAATTAGTAGCATTATTTTATTCAAAAGCTGACGTTTTCCTGTATCCTTCTCATTATGAAGGATTCGGTTTACCAGTTTTAGAAGCAATGACTTTAGGTACTCCTGTCATTACATCTAATATTTCTTCAATTCCCGAAGTTACAGGAAATGCAGCTATACTAATTGATCCTAATGATTATATGCAATTAGCTGAAGCTATGCTACAAGTAATTAGCGATTCTCAGCTACGACAAAACTTGATTAATAAAGGAAAAATAAGAGCAGATTTATTTTCCTGGGAAAGAACAGCAAAAGAAACTTTAAAAGCTTATAAAAGTATTATTTAATAAATATGGTAGATTCTAATCAATTAATCATTAACTTATCCATTCTTTTCTCTCAACCAACAGGTATAAGCAACTATGCTAAAAATCTTTTCCCTTATTTAAAATCTCTTAATCCTACACTATTAACAGCAGAAAATTATCCTGATTTTAACTGCTACCCAGTTCCAAATAATCTTACTCCTGCGGACGGTACAAAAGGACATCTACGCCGTTTATTGTGGACACAATTCCAATTACCAAAAATCTATCAAAACCTCAAATCCCAACTTTTATTTTCCCCTATTCCCGAAGCACCTTTATATACTAATTGTCGGTTTGTTGTTACAGCATTTGATATGATACCACTGCGGTTTCCTAAACGCTTTTCACCATTGACGACATACCATAAATACTATACTCCTGAAGTTTTTAAACAAGCAGAACATATTATTTGTATATCAGAATCAACAGCCAATGATATCACCCAATTTTACCAAATTCCTAGTAATAAAATTACACCAATTCTCTTGGCGGGAGATAACTCACATTTCCAATTTTTGAACCTCCCTACCCGCAATTACTTCCTTTATATCGGTCGTCAAGACCCTTACAAAAACCTCCAAAGACTAATTACCGCTTTTTCCGCATTACCTCACAAAAATGATTATGAACTATGGTTAGCAGGACCTTATGATCAACGTTACTCCCCATTATTAGAAATACAAACTCAAGAATTAGGAATCAATCATCTTGTTAAATTCCTTAATTATGTATCATACAACGAATTACCAACAATTATTAATCAAGCAATTGCGTTAGTTTTTCCAACTCTGTGGGAAGGTTTTGGTTTACCTGTTCTCGAAGCAATGGCTTGTGGTACACCAGTTATTACCTCTAATATTTCCTCAATTCCAGAAGTTGCGGGAGATGCTGCTATTTTAATTAATCCCTATAATCCAGCAGAGATTACAGCAGCAATGCAAGCAATTATTCATGATTCAGAATTGAGAAAACAACTTTCAGAAAAAGGACTAAAAAGAGCAAATCAATTTAGTTGGGAAAAAACCGGACTGGCTACAGTTGAAGTTTTAAAAGAATATCTTTGATCGTAGCAGAGTAGCAGATCCCCGACTTCTTAAAGAAGTCGGGGATCTTCTTGTTCTTCAAATGTCCTTTATTTGATCATACTTATTTCCTTAATTTCTCTACTCGCAATCACTTTCTATACATCGGTTATCAATATCTTCAAAGACTAATTACCGTTTTTTAAAAGTTATAATTTTATAGAACTCATGAGAAAAATAGAGCAATGACAGAAAAAACCATCTCAGCAGAGCTAGATATAGAAACAGCAGAGCGAATTAGTGCATTATCACAAATGGAAAATCGCTCAACATCCCAAATAGCCAGTGCTGCAATCAAGCTAGGAGCTATGTTACCTCATAATGCTTGGTCAGCACTCTTACAGTTAAATGGGGTTGCTTCTGAAGCACAGTGGCAAGAAATTAGTCAAGAAATTACAAGAGTTTTATTGCATCACCAATACAACCTCGCTCAACAAAGAATTGCCCAAAATATAGATCAAAAGTGGTTAAATTCCTTAGAAACTGAAGATGATATACTCTATGCTTCAGTTGAGTTAACTCGTGATGTCTAATCCTTTACGCTTACGTCTCTATAATCTTTATAATAAAAAAGCAAATAAAAGTTATATAGAATTATTTGAACAAAATTCTTCTGTCAGGATCACTTCTCACCTTCAAATGATATAATAAAATTATGATGAACTAGGAGAAGAAAGAAAACTAAATCTTGAAATACAGATAATTTTAACTCATATTCACACAAAAACAATGGCAAAAGATGTTTTCCATCAACAGGTAAAAAATGCTTTAATAAAAGAAGGATGGAATATTACCCATGACCCCTTAACCATTCGCATTAGTGAAGCAGTCAAACTCCAAATTGATTTAGCAGCAGAAACTACTATAGCTGCAGAAAGGGACTCAGAAAAAATTGCTGTAGAAATTAAAAGCTTTATTGGAGATTCAGATATCAGTAGTTTCCATACAGCATTAGGTCAATATCTTAACTATAGCCAAGCACTTGAAGAACAAGAACCAAACCGAATTGTTTACTTAGCCATCCCTTTTGAGACTTATTATGACTTTTTTCAACTTCCATTTATTCAACGAATGCTACAGCGATATCAAGTCAAGCTGATGATTTATGATCCCAAACAGGAGGAAGTTCGACAATGGATAAAATAGAAAAGTATAGACAATTTATCACACAAATTTTAACAGAACACGCCCAGATTTGTACCACAAATGATCCAGTCAAAGCACAACTAATATTTGATAGGGAACATGACCATTATCAACTCAATTATATCGGATGGCAAGGCGATAAACGAGTGTTTGGACCAGTGATGCACTTTGACATTGAAGACGGCAAAATTTGGATTCAGTACAACGGAACCGAAGAATCTATAGCTGAAAGATTAGTGCAAATGGGTGTACCAAATTCAGATATTGTCCTTGGTTTTCATTCTGCTTTTAAACGGCAATTTACACCTTATGCAGTGCAGTAAGAGGTCTTATGCACTAAAAATGAGAAATGCAATTACTCACTAATCTTTCATTCTTACTTACCAAACCTACAGGTACAACAACCTACGCTCTTAATCTTTTAACTCATTTACAAAAACTTGAGCCAATACTTTTAACTTCCCAATCTTTCCCTAACTATAACTGCTATCAAACTCCTACTAACCTAACCTCAGAACAAGGTTTAAAAGGACATTTACGCCGTTTATTGTGGACACAATTTCAACTTCCAAAAATCTATCAAAACCTCAAATCCCAACTTTTATTTTCCCCTATTCCCGAAGCACCTTTATATACTAATTGTCAGTTTGTTGTTACAGCATTTGATATGATACCACTGCGGTTTCCTAAACGCTTTTCACCATTGACGACATACCATAAATACTATACTCCTGAAGTTTTTAAACAAGCAGAACATATTATTTGTATATCAGAATCAACAGCCAATGATATCACCCAATTTTACCAAATTCCTAGTAATAAAATTACACCAATTCTCTTGGCGGGAGATAACTCACATTTCCAATTCCTGAACCTTCCTACCCGCAATTACTTCCTATATATTGGTCGTCAAGACCCTTACAAAAACCTCCAAAGACTAATTACCGCTTTTTCCGCATTACCTCACAAAAATGATTATGAACTATGGTTAGCGGGACCCTATGATCAACGGTACTCTCAATTATTAGAAACACAAACTCAAGAATTAGGAATAAGTCATCTTGTTAAATTCCTTAACTATGTTTCCTATGACGAATTACCAATAATTATTAATCAAGCATTAGCACTAGTTTTCCCCACTCTGTGGGAAGGATTTGGTTTACCGGTTTTAGAAGCTATGGCTTGTGGTACACCAGTTATTACTTCTAATATTTCCTCACTTCCAGAAGTTGCGGGAGATGCTGCTATTTTAATTAATCCCTATGATACGAGGGAGATTACAGCAGCAATGCAAGCAATTATTAATGATTCAGAACTGAGAAAACAACTTTCAGAAAAAGGTCTAAAAAGAGCAAGTCAATTTAGTTGGGAAAAAACTGGAAAAGCTACAGTTGAAGTTTTGAAACAATATCTTTGATCGTAGCAGAGTAGAAGATCCCCGACTTCTTAAAGAAGTCAAGGATCTGCTTGTTCTTCAAATGTCCTTTATTTGATCATGCTTATTTCCTTAACGTCTTATTTAATGATTAATTGGCTAAATCAAAGTAATATTCCTAAAATTCTATAATCTTTATAATAATCTTGATAATAAAAAAAGCAAATAAAAATTATATAGAATTATTTGAACTTGAAACTGTATCAATAAAAAACATTAGTAACCAAAACGCCGAAAGCTAATGGGTGAGGAGGGAATCGAACCCGCAACCAATTGATTAAGAGTCAACTGCTCTACCGTTGAGCTACTCACCCGCTAATTAGATCATCATATCAGACTTTTGACTTTTGTGCTAGTGTTGCATGGTTTAAAAATCGTTAATTTTCTTGGGGGTTGATTAATAAGTAGTGAGACAGAATTAATTACACAAGGCTATTACGTAAGCAAAGCGTGGCGTTAGCCATATGGAACGAAGTGAAATCAAGCAATAGCGTTCGTGGAGCGTCCCGGAGGGAACTAGCGCTGCTGCAAGCAGTTCGCCAGGGTTGTGATTGCTTCCCTTCGCTCGCAATGACTGTAAATATTTTTGTCCAATTACTTAGGCGATCGCCATTACCATTAGACATCTCCAGAAATTGAAGATCCTTGATCTGAAACCCTTGTAGAGACGTTCCATGGGTAGGGATTCTCGGCTCTCCAATCTTTTTTGGAGATGTCTATTATACTCACAACGGCTAGAAGCTGGACTTTTTTATCATACAAATAACAAGTTCAAAGCCTCTCCAGTATTAAATATTATTCCTTTTCCCTCTCCTAAGAGGAGAGGGTTAGGGAGAGGTTTACCAGAGGGGTTTCATAAACAATAGACATCTCCGAAAATTAAATGTGCGTCGTTTGAAACCCTTGTAGAGACGTTCCATGGAACGTCTCTACAATCTTTACCGGAGAAGTCTAATAAACAGATGAAAATGATGAAAACCTTTCCCAATCATCTGTCATATTGCTGGAAGTCTGTATGTCACTTTATTAATTGTTGAATCACGAAATTTATCAACAGATTGCTGAAGACACTAAACAACTACAACAGTAGAAATTGCATGATAAAAGTGATGCGATTGTTCATGCTCATAATTTGAATAAATCCACCTAAACGCTGTACTATTGTTTTCACTAATGCTAATTCTAAGCCGGTGTTCTGTGCTTGCCAGGGGGAATGTTTGGGAATGCGGTAAAATGGCTGAAAAACTTGTGACAGTTGATGGTGAGGCATCTCTACACCAGAAATAGTGATTTTTAATTCTACCGTGTTTGCATTCACATCGGCGGTAACTGTAATTGATTCACCTGCGGGAGCGCATTGACAAGCTTGATTGAGTAGCAGGGTAATAATTTTTTCTAACTTGGTGATATCTGTGGATAAAGGAGAAATTTCTGCGGGGATATCTAGGTGTAATTGTTGTTGCTGACAATTGGTAACATCTCGAAAAGATTCCACAATGGAAAATAACCAAGTTGAAAAATCAATAGTAATTAAATTAGGAGGTTCAGGATCGATTTTCAGATATGTTAATGTAAGAAGATCGGTAAGCAATTTATCTTCTCGTCCACATTCATAATGGAGAATTTGTAATAGTTGGCATACTATTTCTATATCTACAATCCCGGCTGGTGTCATGAGACTTTCTAGGGTTTGCACAGCAAGATTAATATTAGTAATCGGTGTGCGTAATTCTTGGGCAAGATGTCTGATAAATTCGTTATGATGATGTTCTCGGATTGCAATTTCTTGAACTTGGACTTTAGTTTTGGTGTAGAGTTGAGATTGACAGATGGCGATCGCACATTGATTAGCTATTTGCTGTAAAAAAGATATTTCTAATTCTCCAAATTTTGCCTCTGTATGCCGAATTAGCCAAATATTGCCCAAAACACCTTGATAATCAAAAATCGGACAAGCCAATTGACTCATCATCTGTAAGCCAGAATCATGTCCGGGAACAATTTCTATAGATTGCCAGATTTGTTTTTGCAATAGAGATTGATAAATTCGGGGGAAATCAGCAACTTTTGTGGTTAAACCTTGAAAGTGGGGTAAACTCGTACTATATTCGTAGGTAACTGTAGCAGCAGTCAAACAAGGATTATAAAGTTCAATTTGACAGCGATTAAGTTGTAATAAATCAACTAATTCTTGAGTAATAATTGTTAATATTTTGCGATCATCCAGACTATCGCGGATATGTTCAGTAATATATTGTAGCAATCCTTGGAATTTCTGAATTTGCTGTATCTTTTGAATATTTTCCTGTCTTTCTAACTCTAATTGGATTTGTAAATATTCTACCTGCTGTTGTAATTGGGCAACGGATGTATCTCCACCCAATTGCATAGATACTTCTGAACAAAATATGGGTGGAGATGGTAATTGTGTCCATTTGGGGATGGATTTAACTCGATTTAGATTCATGCAATAGTTTAGGAAAGAAATAATGGATAATTGATCATCGGGGAAGAGGTAAGTGGAAATAATACTTACTCATGACTGATTTTTCCATCTGCCTATTACCTATTCCTTAACGAAGAAATAACATGAGTATGAGCGAGCATACCAAATATTGTGTATTGCTGATAACAACCCTTGTGACGGTTTGTAAACAGGTACGTTAAGTTACAGCTAATCCCATAACGCTATTTTACTGCATTGTTAAAAATTAATACTAATCTTGATAAATCTGCAATTATTTACAAAATCATAATGTTTTACCCCTCCCTAACCCTCCCCTTCACAAGGGGAGGGAACCAGATTTTTCTTGTTACCCCCCTTTCCCCTTGCAAAGGGGGGTAACAATGTGATAAAAATTACGGAATACCACTTTTAAAGTATCCTCTAAGGGTTTTGTTATAATCAATCCTCAATCACCATAAAAGAGACGCAAGAGCCGGATTTTGTTGGGTTTCGCGGCTCAACCCAACCTACAATAAATATTGTTTTACATAAAGGGAACGGTAGAGCCAAGGAATTTTACCTTGAGTTTTGATTGCTTGGGCATTAGCAATGACAGTATTTCGTTCTCCGGCAATTTCTTTAAGTAGTGAGACAGAATTAAGCTGTTGTGCATTTAGTTTGTATAATTCTAGCGGGCAAGATGCCCGCACTACAAAGTTCAAGTAAATTATGGTTATCAAATTTAGCTGCGTAACAGTTTAATTACACAATGTCATTGCGTTAGCGCAGCGTGGCGTTAGCCATAGGGAACGAAGTGAAATGAAGCAATTCCAAGGGTTGTGATTGCTTCCCTTCGCTCGCAATGACTGTAAATATTTTTGTCCAATTACTTATTAGGAAAATAAGCCATGTTAGCGGGTATCTATATTACTATTTTATGAATATTTTTGGTTTTGTATTTCCAGCAACAATAACATCTGTACTTGCTGGATTTTGCAGTGCCTTGGCGTTTTTAATCACGGGTGTGTGTATTATGATAAGTGGGAAATATAGCAATCCTCAATTGAGTTAAAAATAAGTTTTTTGCCTGTTCCCTGTTCTTCCGTTGCCATTCTCCATTTATATGACTAACAATTCAGATTTTCGGATTGAAAAAGACTCGATGGGCGATCGCCAAATTGCCAATAACGTATATTATGGGATTCAAACCCAAAGGGCGATCGAAAATTTCCCCATTAGCGGTATTAAACCTTTATCCACTTATATAGATGCTGGTTTATATATTAAAAAAGCCGCCGCTATTGTCAACGGAGAATTGGATTGTATTCCCGCAGATATCAGCAAAGCCATTATTCAAGCCACTGATGAAATCTTAGCAGGTAAATTACGAGATCAATTTGTCGTTGATGTTTATCAAGCTGGTGCGGGAACTTCTCACCACATGAATATTAATGAAGTTTTAGCAAATCGCGCTTTAGAAATTCTGGGTGATCAAAAAGGTAATTACAAATTCGTTAGCCCCAACGATCATGTAAACTACGGACAGTCTACCAATGATGTCATCCCCACAGCCATTCGCATTGGTGGCTTATTGGCACTTTCTCGCACTTTACAACCAGCTTTAGAACAGGCAATTTCGGCTTTAGAAGCCAAAGCTACAGAATTCCAAGATATCGTCAAATCGGGGAGAACTCACCTCCAAGACGCTGTACCCGTGCGATTAGGGGATAATTTTCGGGCTTGGGCGCAAATTCTCTCAGAACACCAAAACCGGCTTTACATTGCTTCTGGGGATTTAATGGTGTTAGGTTTAGGTGGTAGTGCGGCGGGAACAGGTATGAATACTCACCCGGAATATCGGCAAAGAGTTGTGGATATCCTGTCGCAATTATTGGAATTTCCCCTAGAACCAGCACCCCATTTAATGGCTGCTATGCAAAGTATGGGGGCTTTTGTGAATGTTTCTGGGGCGTTGCGGAATTTAGCCCAGGATTTGGTGAAAATATCCCACGATTTGCGGTTAATGGATTCTGGTCCCAAAACCGGATTTAAGGAAATTCAACTTCCACCTGTGCAACCCGGTTCTTCAATTATGCCCGGAAAATATAATCCTGTGATGGCAGAGATGACATCAATGGTATGTTTTCAGGTAATGGGATATGATAATGCGATCGCTTTTGCCGCCCAAGCTGGACAATTAGAATTAAACGTAATGATGCCCCTCATTGCCTATAATTTAATTCACAGCATTGAGATTTTAGGTAACACAATTTCGGCTTTAACCACAAGCTGTATTCAAGGAATTACTGCTAACAAAGAACGTTGTTTAGCCTACGCTGAAGGCAGTTTAGCATTAGTCACCGCATTGAACACCCACATTGGTTATTTGAATGCTGCTGCTGTAGCTAAGGAATCCCTAGAAACAGGTAAATCTTTACGGCAAATAGTTCTCGAAAAAGGTTTAATGACAGAATCAGAATTAGCAACTGTGTTAGATTTAGACCAAATGAGTGCAATAGTACCTTTAACGTAAACACAAGATCCCCGACTTCTTTAAGAAGTCGGGGATCTGATAAAATAAGATTACTCTAATAGGTCAGAGTTATGAAAACCATCACCGATTTAAAACAACTCTACGAACTTGATGATTCTCAATGGCTAGAAGAAACAATCAAATTACTGAAAAATCACAAATTTCAAGAATTAGACTTAGAGAATTTAATTGGGGAGTTAGAAGATTTGGGAAAAAGAGATAAAAATGCCGTAGCCAGCCTTCTAGAACAGATTATCCGTCATTTATTATTACTTCAATATTGGACAAGTGAATCTGAAAATAATACAGTTCACTGGCAAGGAGAAATTTATACTTTTAGAACTCAATTAAATCGCAGAATTACGACTAATCTTCGCAATTATTTAGAATCAGAATTGGATTCTATTTACAAAGATGCGTTAGGATTTGTAAAAATCAAAACTCAAAATTCCGTAAATTTTCCATCAGGATGTCCTTACTCACTCAACCAACTTCTTGATATTGACTAAGTAGGTTGGCGTTGAAAATTGTCGTTATGGCAAGGCAAAAGGCAAGAGGCAAGAGTGAAGAGGGTTTGGGCGATTTTACGTTTCTTTACACAGTTTGGTTTTATTGTGTTCACCTACTTATCTGTACTATTAAGAAATATAAATTAATTGTAAAAAATAGCCTAACTCCCTTGTGAACATAGGCTTTTAGGGAATTTTTTATTATTTATTAGCCAAGGCTTGACATTATTTATGGTAAATACTACCATAAATGAAGAGACATTCTTGCTAGAGGCATCTCAGATGACAACTTTCCTAGATATAGACTATGAAAGGAAAAATTCCGAATTAAATCTCAGTTGTGAGGATTACAGCTTACTAACAGACCTTTATCAGCTAACAATGACAGCTTGTTATGTTGGTGAAGGTATAGAACAGAAGCAAGCGAGTTTTGAATTGTTTGTCAGAAGCTTACCTGATGGTTTTGGCTATTTAATAGCTATGGGTTTAGCCCAAGCTTTGGAATATTTGACTAAATTCCGGTTTAATGACAGTCAAATTGCTGATTTGCAGTCAACGGGAATTTTTACCCACGCAAATGAGCGTTTTTGGCAGCTTTTGCGGGAAGGTTGCTTCACTGGAGATGTGTGGGCAGTTGCGGAAGGAACAGCGATATTTGCCAATGAACCTATACTGCGAATAGAAGCACCCTTATGGCAAGCGCAAATAGTAGAGACATATCTTTTAAATACTCTGAATTATCAAACTCTAATTGCCACCAAAGCCGCAAGATTAAGGGATATAGCGGGAGAAAAAGCCACACTTCTAGAATTTGGTACACGCAGGGCTTTTAGTCCTCAAGCCTCTTTATGGGCAGCACGGGCGGCTTTGGCAGGTGGTTTAGATGGTACTTCCAATGTGTTAGCGGCGCTACAGCTAGGACAAAAACCAAGTGGGACAATGGCACACGCTTTAGTAATGGCTTTATCAGCTTTAGAAGGGAGTGAAGAACAGGCTTTTACGGCATTTCATCAATATTTTCCCGGTGCGTCATTACTAATTGATACCTATGATACCGTTGCTGCGGCGGAGAAATTAGCAGAAAAAGTCAATTCTGGAAAATTAGAATTATCTGGAGTCAGGTTAGATTCTGGGGATTTAGTTAGTTTATCAAAACAAGTGCGATCGCTCTTACCGAATATATCAATATTCGCCAGTGGTGATTTAGATGAATGGGAAATTAGCCGACTCAAGCAAGAAGGGGCAGAAATTGATAGTTATGGATTAGGCACAAAATTAGTTACAGGTCAACCTGTGAATGGAGTTTATAAACTTGTAGATATTGATGGAATTCCCGTCATGAAAGAATCAAGTGGTAAATTCACTTATCCAGGTAAAAAACAAATTTTTCGATCCTTCTTAGATGGTAAAATCCAGAAAGATAGATTAGGCTTAACAGAAGAAAAATCTGACCATGAAAAATCTTTATTACAGTTAGTAATCAAAGCAGGTAAACAATTACAAACACCAGAAACTTTAACAATCATTCGTCAACGAACTGCGGCATCAGTTGCTAGTTTACCAGCAGAAACAAGAAGATTAGAAAATCCCACTTCCGTGAAAATTGAAATCTCAGAACCATTACAGAAATTGACAAATAAAACGAAAAGAAGAGATAAATTAATATAATTTCTCTTACCTCTGCGCCCTCTGCGTCTCTGTGGTTCGTTTAAATTACTCTAAAAATTGCAAAAAAGCAGAATCAAAAATCATGAAAATTGCTTTATTTGGTACAAGTGCTGACCCGCCAACTGCTGGACATTTAATAATTCTCAAATGGTTATCTGAACGTTATGATTGGGTGGCTGTATGGGCGGCGGATAATCCTCTAAAATCCCAACAAACGCCTTTACCGCACAGGGCAGCAATGTTAGAACTGTTAATTAAAGATATCAATGTTGCTAACCAAAATATTGCCTTAGAACAAGATTTGAGTAGTTGGAAAACTCTAGAAACTGTAGGTAAAGCAAAATTAAAATGGGGAGAAGATATTGAATATACCTTAGTAATTGGGGCTGATTTAGTCAATCAATTGCCGCGCTGGTATCATATTGAAGATCTATTACAACAAGTGCAATTACTGGTAATTCCCAGACCAGGATATATAATAGATGATTCTAGTTTAGAAAAAGTTAAACAAATCGGAGGAAAAATTAAAATTGCAAATTTAATTGGTTTAGATGTTTCCTCTACCGCTTTTCGTGAACAAGGAGATATTAATACTCTCACACCTCCCGTCATTGCCTATATTCATCAACAGCATTTGTACGAATGCCAATACGTAACCAAAAAAAGATTCTAACCTCCATAAATCAACAACCTTTAGCTGACTTTAAAGTTGGTGTTGATAATGTGATTTTTTCTGTAGATACTGCTCAAAATCGGTTGTTAGTTCTCTTAGTCATGCGACAGCAAGAACCATTTTTAAATGATTGGAGTCTTCCTGGTACGTTAGTTCGTCAAGGAGAATCTTTAGAAGATGCTGCTTATCGGATTATGGCTGAGAAAATAAAGGTAAATAATCTCTATTTAGAACAACTTTATACTTTTGGTGGTCCAAACCGTGACCCCAGAGAAAAAATTGATAGCTATGGAGTCCGTTATTTATCAGTTAGTTACTTTGCTTTAGTCAGATTTGAAGAAGCAGAATTAATTGCCGATAAAGTAGCGGGTATTGCTTGGTATCCCGTCAAACAATTACCACAATTAGCATTTGACCATAATGAGATTATTACCTATGGACATAGAAGATTAAAAAACAAATTAGAATATAGTCCTATAGCTTTTGAAGTGTTACCAGAAACTTTTACTTTAAACGATTTGTATCAACTATACACTACAGTTTTAGGAGAATGTTTTGCCGATTATTCTAATTTTCGAGCGCGGTTACTCAAATTGGGCTTTTTATCGGATACTGGCATTAAAGTATCACGAGGTGCGGGTCGTCCTGCAAGTTTGTATAGGTTTGATAAAGATGCTTTTGCACCATTTAAAGATAAACCTTTGGTGTTTATTTAAGGAATAATAGTTGAACGCAGATGAACGCAAATAGACGCAGATAAATTATGAAAATCGCTATCGCTCAAATTAATCCTATTATTGGTGATTTACTAGGAAATACTCAAAAAATCCTGGAAATGTCACAACAAGCAGCATCAGAAAATGTTCGTTTATTATTAACACCTGAATTATCTATTTGTGGGTATCCACCGAGAGATTTGTTATTAAATCCTAGTTTTGTGGAATCAATAGATAAAACATTGCAAAAATTAGCTGAAGATTTACCCGCAAATTTAGCTGTATTGGTGGGAACTGTGGTTAAAAATTCCCCAGCACATATTACTGGGGGTAAAAATTTATTTAATAGTATGGCTTTATTAGAAAATGGCAAAATCCAGCAATTTTTTCATAAAAGGCTATTACCAACTTACGATGTTTTTGATGAAAAACGCTATTTTGAACCAGGACTACAAGCCAATTCTTTTAAATTAGATAATCTTCATATTGGTGTGACAATTTGCGAAGATTTATGGAATGATGAAGAATTTTGGGGTAAGCGGAGTTACGCAGTTAATCCCATTGCTGATTTAGCAAATTTAGGAGTTGATTTAATTGTGAATTTATCTGCTTCACCCTACACTGTTGGTAAACAACATCTGCGAGAAGCGATGTTAAAACATAGTGCAGTTAATTTTCAACAACCAATTATTTATACAAACCAAGTTGGCGGAAATGATGATTTGATTTTTGATGGACGGAGTTTTGCTTTAAATAAACAAGGTGAAATTGTTTGTCGTGCTAAAGGTTTTGTATCTGATTTTTTGACCGTTGAATTTAATGCCGATAAACGGGATTTACAATTAAGTCATATTTCCCCCATTGATGAATCTGAAGATGAGGAAATTTGGAATGCTTTAGTTTTAGGAGTTAAAGATTATGTGGGTAAATGTCGCTTTTCTAAAGTATTGTTAGGTTTAAGTGGGGGAGTTGATTCTGCTTTAGTTGCGGTCATTGCGACTGCGGCATTAGGAAAAGAAAATGTGATTGGTGTGTTAATGCCTTCTCCCTATAGTTCTGAACATTCTATTAGTGATGCTTTAGCATTAGCAGAAAATTTAGATATTCAAACTCAGATTTTACCCATTGGGGAATTAATGGAAAGTTTTGATAAATCTCTTGGTGAGTTATTTGCCGGCACAGAATTTGGGATTGCGGAAGAAAATCTCCAATCTCGCATTCGTGGTAATTTATTAATGGCAATTTCTAATAAGTTTGGTTATTTGCTTTTATCTACTGGTAATAAATCGGAAGTTGCTGTTGGTTATTGCACTCTTTATGGTGATATGAATGGCGGTTTATCGGTTATTGCTGATGTTCCTAAAACCAGCGTTTATTCCCTCTGCAAATGGTTAAATTCCCATCAACAAAAAGAAGTTATTCCCGAAAATATTCTCACCAAAGCACCCAGCGCGGAACTTAAACCGGGTCAAGTTGACCAAGATTCCCTACCACCTTATGAAATTTTAGATGATATTCTCGACCGTTTGATTCATCAACATCAATCAGCAGCAGAAATTATTACCGCAGGTCATGAACCAGCAATTGTGGATAGGGTATTACAATTATTATCCCGTGCGGAGTTTAAACGCCGACAAGCTGCACCAGGATTAAAAATCACCGACCGCGCTTTTGGGACTGGTTGGAGAATGCCTATTGCTAGTAGTTGGTCTGCATTGAGGAATATATGTATCTAAAATTGCTGATTTAGATCCCATATTCCGCACTTCATTTTGTAATATGCGAATATTTCACATCTTTTTCTTGACTGAGCTTTAGAGGATGTTTTAAAAGTGGTATTCCGTAATTTTCATCACATTGCTACCCCCCTTTACAAGGGGAAAGGGGGGAAACAATAAAAATCCCTAACCCTCCCCTTGTAAAGGGGAGGGTTAGGGAGGGGTAGAAAATATTGGGTAGAAAATATTTGATACATCAACCATAACTTTTCAAACACCCTCTTAAACTCAGTAACTTTTGTTTCTTATCTGTCCCCTGTTCCCTTTTTTTGTAATTAGGGAATGTTAAGTAATTGGACAAAAATATTTACAGTCATTGCGAGCGAAGAGAAGCAATCACAACCGTTGCGAACTGCTTGCAGCAGCGCTAGTTCCCTTCGGGACGCTCCGCGAACGCTATTGCTTCATTTCACTTCGTTTCATATAGCTAACGCCACGCAACACTTACGCAATGACATTGTGTAATTAATTCTGTCTCACTACTTATTGCTTAATAACTAAGTTCGTTCTCCTGGGATTAATTCCTTCTACATTTTTTCTACAAATTGATGGAACAATTTCTCTCATTTTCTTGCTACCCTCAAAGTAGAGTTCAAGTTCCAAACAACAAGGTGGCAAAAGATTAGCCGCTGTGTTGTATTAATCAAACTCCTCAGAAATAGAGAGTATGGGAGGGGAAATATGCTCAATGTTGTGCGTCGTAGTCAAATTATCGGTTCAATAGCCATAGATAGCTCGACATCTGCTCGTTTTGCTGAGTTAGAAGAAGTCTGGCTGGATGATTCCGGGCGTATTGCCTATTTTTCGGGTGAGGAAGCTTATTTGCCAGTACAGGGAATTGCTGGAATAGGTATGGGTGCGGTGTCAATTTATTATCATCCAGTGCCAGACATTCCAGACAATCTTCACCGCTTGGATCAAATTACGGTTGAATCTGCGCTGGGTGAAACTCAAGGTTGGGTGGAAGATTTTTTATTTGATTGGCAAACTGGAGAAATCGCCGCTTATATTGTGGCTGGAGAAATTGCAGTTCCTTTTGATGGACGCGCAGTTCTGTATCCCGAAGATATCCAGGAAATTAGCACCAATAAACTAATTATCCGCGAAGGTGTTCAAGACCAACTTCAAGGAGAATCAGAAGGATTGCAGGGTTTCCTTAGTGAGAAATCTCAACAAGTACAACATCTTGTACATATTATAGGCGTTGGCGTAGCCTGCCGAAGGCATCGCTTACATCATCTCATTACCCCCAACGATAAACCCGAAGTTGTCCGCGTCAAAATTAAAGAAGTTAGCGACGAAGTGGCAGCTTCTACTGAGCATCCACATCACGCCTTAGAAGAGGCTACGGAGTTTTTACAAGAACAATGGCATAGTTTGCAAGAGAGTATTTCCCGTGCCAGCAAGCGCACAAAATCGGCTCTAGATGCAGCTTGGCAGCAAATCACCAAATAAGTAGGTTGGCGTTGAAAATTGTCGTTATGGCAAGGCAAAAGGCAAGAGGCAATAGGCAAGAGTGAAGAGGGTTTGGGCGATTTTACGTTTCTTTACACAGTTTGGTTTTATTGTGTTCACCTACTTAACGTCGTGATTATGGACAATTTCATCCTTTTTGCAGGCACAGCTAACCCTGATTTAGCTGCCGCAGTTGCTCAAAAACTCAATATCCCCTTAGGTAAATCTGTAGTCGAACGCTTTCCAGATGGTGAGGTAAATGTACAACTCCTGGAGTCGGTACGCCAAAAGGCTGTTTTTATCCTTCAGTCCACAGCCCCACCTGTCAATGACCATCTAGTAGAACTTTTAGCTTTTACAGATGCTTGTCGGCGGGCTGCTGCCGCTCAAATTACGGCAATTATCCCTTACTTTGGCTATGCCCGTGCAGATAAACGCCAAGGACGACGAGAGCCAATTACTTCCAGTATGGTAGCTGAAGTATTACAAGCTGTCGGGGTTAATCATGTTGTCACACTGGATTTACACACCCCACAAATTGAAGGTTTCTTTCGGATTCCTGTAGATAGTCTGACGGCTGTACCCATTTTTTGTGAAGCTATCCGCCATCATTTGCCCCCTAACTTTGTAGTTGTATCGCCAGACACGGGGCGCGTCCAAATGGCAACCCAGTATGCTCAATGGCTGAATAGTGAGGTAGTGGTGCTACACAAACACCGCAAAAGTGGCACGGAAACAGCAGTGACTCGTGTTGTCGGGGATGTAAAAGATTGTTCCTGTTTAATAATTGATGACATGATTTCCACAGGCGGCACCCTTGCTAGGAGTATTGAAGCACTACTCACAGCCCAAGCCCGTCCAGAAATAATTATTGCTGCTACTCACGGGCTATTTGTTCAGGATGCACGGGCGAAATTAAGTCACCCCAGCATCGAGGCTGTTTTTGTCACAGACACCGTAACACCAAAAGAAACCGACTGGCAGCAATTAAAAATTGTCTCAGTTGCGCCTTTAATTGCTAATGCTATTCAACGATTTACGATCAAATCTCCGGACTCCATTAGTGATTTATTTTAATAAAGAGGTATAAAAATATGCTACAAAGATTCCGAAATCGGGCGCAAGCCGGTAAACTCTTAGCTGCCCAGTTAACAGAGTATGCCAATCGTCCAGATGTTTTAGTATTGGGGCTTCCTCGTGGCGGTGTGCCTGTGGCTTATGAGGTGGCAAAGGAACTTGATGCCCCATTAGATGTCTGCTTGGTGCGGAAACTCGGTGTACCTGGACACAAAGAACTTGCGATGGGTGCGATCGCCACCGGAGGGGTGCGTGTAATTAATGAGAATGTCGTTGATTGGTTGCGGATTTCCCCAGAAACTATTAATCAAGTAGCAGCTATCGAAATGCGGGAATTAGACCGCCGTAGCCATACCTATCGGGGTAATCGTCCCCTACCAAAAGTCAAAAATCATACCATTATTCTAGTTGATGATGGCATTGCTACGGGTGCTACTATCCGAGCAGCGATCGCTACATTGAAAAAGCAACAGCCCGGTAAACTGGTGGTTGCAGTTCCAGTTGCAGCAGCATCTACCTGTGAAGAACTGCAAGCAGAAGTAGATCAGGTTGTGTGCGTAATGATGCCAGAAGATTTGTGTGCCATCGGTATTTGGTACGAAGATTTTCAGCAAACAACCGACACAGAGGTATGTGAACTGTTAACAAGGCAAAAATTACTAGTAGCTAATAATTCGTAAATGGAGGTTGAGGTGATGGATAGAACATTAACACAGCATCCCCAAGAACATCTGGTGTCAGTGACAGCAGGTAAGGTTAACTTAGAGGGGAATTCGATGATTCCAAATGGTGCTATGGGTGTAGTATTGTTTGCTCATGGCAGTGGTAGCAGCCGGCACAGCCCTCGTAATCGCTATGTTGCCGGAGTCTTACAACAGGCGGGACTAGCAACTTTATTAATTGATTTGCTCACTGCTGAAGAAGAAGAAATTGATTTGCGAACCAGACATTTACGCTTTGATATTGGGTTGTTAGCATCACGGTTGGTTGGGGCTACAAATTGGTTACAACAGAACCCAGATACTTGTAACCTCAAAGTAGGTTACTTTGGTGCTAGTACAGGAGCAGGTGCAGCCCTGGTTGCTGCCGCAGAATGTCCAGAGGCAGTACAAGCTATTGTTTCCCGTGGTGGACGACCTGATTTAGCGGGTTCAGCATTATCTCATGTCAAAGCACCAACGCTGCTCATTGTTGGCGGTTACGATACGCCCGTAATAGCAATGAATGAGGATGCACTGGCACAGTTGCACTCAGTAAAACGGCTGGAGATTATTCCTAGAGCCACCCATTTATTTGAAGAACCAGGTAAATTAGCAGCAGTAGCACAACTGGCGAGTGAATGGTTTACGCACTACCTCAGGTAAAAGATTAAATCCTCTATTAACGTAAGTTGCTATACTATACTCAACACGGCTTAATTATTTGATTTAAGCGGGTAGGGGTAAAGCAAGAGCTTCATTGGTGTCAACTTAAAGTAAAACCCATAGCCCGCCTGGGAATGAATTCCCAGTCTAAGGGACTTCCAAATAAAAAAATACTCAACCACCTAACGCAAAAATCTCTCAAACCCTTATTCCTCTGTGTCCTCTGCGCCTCTGTGGTTCGTTAATCAGGATAATTTATTTCTTGGAAGTCCCTAATAGCATTAACGTAAAACCCATAGCCCGCCTGGGAATGAATTCCCAGTCTAAGTAGGTGAGCGTTGAAAATTGTCGTTATGGCAAGGCAAAAGGCAAGAGGCAAGAGTGAAGAGGGTTTGGGCGATTTTACATTTCTTTACACAGTTTGGTTTTATTGTGTTCACCTACTTAATGCGATCGCTGTTTCTCCCTATTTTGGAAATATTGCTAATTCGGTTTTGGGGTCAAAAAAATGCAGTTTCTCAGGAGTTAAAGATAGCCAAAGTTGCTCACCTATGGTGATGAATCTATCAGGTGGAATTCTTGCTTGTAAAGTTTGTCCGTCTAGATTTTGTAAATCAGGATCAGCAATTTTTACAGATAGAAAAGTGTCATTTCCTAAGTTTTCTACTGAGTCTACTTTGACTGGCAAATTTTTAGTAGCAGGTACACCCAAACTCAGGTGTTCTGGACGAATACCCAACATTAAAGTTTGTCCGTCATAAGATTGCAGTGCATTTCCCCAAACAGATGAAAGCGTGAAGCGGAAATTAGCATGAGTAATTAATAAAGGTGCATGAAATTCCACCGGGATAAAATTCATGGGTGGAGAACCAATAAATTCAGCCACAAAACGATTCGCGGGACGGTTATACAGTTCTAAGGGTGCTGCAACTTGCTGTATTTTACCTTCTGACATAATCGCAATGCGATCGCCCATAGTCATAGCTTCAGTTTGATCATGGGTGACATAAATCGTCGTTGTTCCCAACTGATGTTGCAATTTGACAATTTGGCTGCGGGTTTCAGCCCGTAACTTAGCATCCAAATTAGATAATGGTTCATCCATTAAGAATACCTGGGGATTACGAGCGATCGCCCTTCCTAATGCTACCCGTTGTCTTTGTCCCCCAGAAAGTTGTTTCGGTAAACGATTTAACAAAGTTTCAATTTGTAACAAACCTGCAACTTTTTGCACCTGTTGATCAACAATTCTTTCTTTTGGAGAAATATAGCGCAATCCCACAGGTAACTTTTTTGTCAATCCTACCAGTAGATTTTCCCCCCATTGAGTCAGTCTTTTCTTCCCAGCTTCCTCATCGGGAAACTGACGACGTAAGCCAAAAGCGATGTTGTCATATACAGTCATGTGGGGATAGAGTGCATAACTTTGAAACACCATAGCGATGTCTCTGGCTTTGGGGGGTAAGTCATTAATCAAGCGAAGCCCTGGAGGCGCACTAGCGCTATCGCCTATCCAAATATTACCACCAGTCATCACCTCCAAGCCAGCGATTAACCTCAGCAGCGTACTTTTACCGCAGCCAGAGGGTCCCACCAGCACCATAAACTCACCATCAGCAATGGTTAAATTAATCCGTCGCAAGACACTTACACCATCTGTACCGTCTTGTTGCGCTTTTGCCCCTTCCCCACCGCGACTGGGAAAACTTTTATAAACGTTTTCTAATACAACTTGTGCCACGAGAATTCACTTTAAAATTTATTAATTTATAGAAGCGGAAAATTTCCACCCATACACTACCATATTATACATTGTTTCCCAAAACCAAGATCCCCGACTTCTTCAAGAAGTTGGGGATATGATTGATTTTAGCAATTCTTGAATTTGTTGATTAATAATCCTGACATCAAAACGTTCACTAGCACTAATTCTGGCATTATTGGCAATATTCGCAGTTTTTACAGATTCTTGCCGACAATTATGAATCACCTGGGCTAATTTTTGAGGTTCTCCAGGTGTGACTAAAAAGCCATTAATTCCATCTTCCACTAATTCCATAGCACCACCAGCTTCAGCCGCAATCACAGGTTTACCGCACAGCATAGCCTCAACAATAACCCTACCAAAAGGTTCAGCCGCAATAGAAGTATGGGTAATTAAATCACACATTGTCATTAATTGGGGAATATCCGCGCGAAAACCTAAAAAATTGACTCGATTTTCCAATCCCAATCCAGCAACCTTTTGGTGTAAATCCTTGACATATTCCTGTTCACCAAATAAAGCATCACCAACTAAAATTACTACCACATCTTGTGGACATTGGGAAAGAGCATCAATTAAAATATGCTGTCCCTTCCAAGGAGAAAGACGGCTAAAATGTCCAATTACAAACTTGCCTTCCAACCTGAGATTTTCCCTTAAATTTCTAACTTCTAATTCATCAACTTCATAATTTTTCGCCGCAAAGCCATTATAAACAACCCGAACTAGATCTGATTTTCCTCCAGCTTCTAAAAATGCCATCTTACTAGCTTGAGAATTAGCAATCACCAAAGCAGCACAACGATTAATTAAATTAACGGCAACTCGCAAATTAGTTTTACTAAAATGTTCTAAAGAAAGAATATCATGTAAATGATAAACCAAAGGACGACGAGCCAAGAAACTAGCTACTGCCCCCACGACTAAAGCCTTTTGAGTATTAGCATAAATTAAATCATATTTCCTTGCCCGTTGCACAACCTGATTAATTAAAGGAACTATTTGCCCTAAACTACCTAATGCTTGAAATAAACCACTTTGTTTACCAACTTTAATGGCTTGAGTTGTCAAAACCTCCACAGGGACTTGATTTTCTGCAAGTAGCTTTCTAAAATCACCATCTGCAAATAAACCAACCAGAGCATTTTCACCATAAGGTTTAGCAATATCAACTAAACACAACTCAGCACCACCGGGTTTACCACTTTGGTCTAAAAATAGAACTTTCATACAATTTTTATCATCAATTTAAGAGGGTGTTTGAAAAGTTATGGTTGATGTATCAAATATTTTTTACCCCTCCCTAACCCTCCCCTTGTAAAGGGGAGGGAACTGGATTTTTATTGTTTCCCCCCTTTACAAGGGGAAAGAGGGGTAGCAATGTGATGAAAATTACGGAATACCACTTTTAAAATATCCTCTAAGTAGGTGAACACAATAAAACCAAACTATGTAAAGAAACGTAAAATCGCCCAAACCCTCTTCACTCTTGCTTCTTGCCTTTTGCCTTGCCATAACGACAATTTTCAACGCCAACCTACTTAAGCTAAAATAACTTGCCGCACCTGTTGGGCAATATTTGTCCAATCATAATTTTTAATCGTGTAATGACGACATTCTTCCCTAGCAGGTAAAGGCAGTTTTCCTAGCAAAACTTGTGCTAATTTATCAGCAATACTTTCCACAGTAATCGCCTCAGTAATTAAATCTGGGGAAAATTTCTCTAAGATTTCTGGCATTCCCCCCACAGGAGTACATAAAACAGGAGTACCACAGGCTAAAGACTCCACAATAGCTAATCCAAAACCTTCAAAAGATTGACTCGGCATCACAGTTAAATCCGCTGCTTGATAAGCCACAGGTAAATCATTTTCTGGTAAAAAACCTAAAAATTGCACATTGTTTTCTAAACCCAATTCTCTAGCTTGTTGTTGTAGTAAAGCTTGAATATGTCCCCGACCAGCGATCGCTAACCAAACGTCAGGAATGCCAGATTTAATCATAGCTACAGCTTGCAATAACTTATCAATTCCCATGCGATGAACTAAGCGCCGGGAAGTAAATAATATGGGACGATTCCTTGGCCACCCCAGTTTGATTCTAGCCTCTTGACGTGAGAGATTATTCTGAAAATGATTAATATCAACTCCACCGGGAATGATATGAATTTTATCCCAGGGAATTTGGTATTTTTGATGGAGAATCTGACCAAAAGCTTTACTAAGAACAATAAAGCGATCGCACCGATTATAAGTGCTTTGTTCTATTATTTTTTCCTTTAACCAAACACTAAATTTCTGATTAACTACTTCTTCCTGACTTTCCGAAGCCCAAGGTCCATGAAAATTAAAAGTAACCGGTACTCCTTTAGGCAAAATATCTAAAATCGGAAAACTATATAATGCAAAATGCAGATTAATTGCATCAGGTTTACCTAATCTTGTTTTCTGGAAATTATTACGAATTGACCATAACCTAGCACCAATCTTACTATCTGGACAAGCTAAATTAGTTAACTTAATTTGTGTATTTTTAGCATCTATAGGTAAACCCACACCACATAATTCTACTTGGTCTTGAGATGCTGCTAATTGATGAGTTAGTTCATAAATATACCGTTCCAATCCGCCAGGATTATTAGGAAACCAACCCGTACCTAAAGTTAGAATAGATGCCGATGCTGAACTTAACTTCATATCTTTACTCTTCACGTAATTATCTTCCTTGTGATAGATAAATTTAAATTAGTGATTTTGATTTACGCTTTTATTTATGTTACCGATGCCAAAATAATTTATTTTCCGCATGATCCTTTAATACGACGCTGAGAATCAAAACCAGTTTAAATATAAAAATTATTCCATTTCCACAAATAAAATACATCAAAAAAATATATTTACATAACAAATTATGGAAAAAGTGGGAAGACATGGGTTTGTACATTTTCTTTTTACCAAAATACTGCTCCGAAATGAATCCAATTGAATTGAAGTGGCAGCACCTTAAAAAAGATGAGCTATCCGGGCAAATATTTGATGATGAGTTAGACCTTGCTTACGCTGTCATTGATGGTGTTACAGCTAGAGGAAAAAAAAGGAAACTATAGTACACATCGTGTAAAATTTAACCCTTTTTTATCACTTTTTCAAAATGAAAAGACGTAACCCTTATCAAAAAAGAGTTTTAATCTCGATTTCAACGTCATCTACTTCAACCTCTGCACAACCTTATTCATACAATTTCTTGGGCTTTACGTCCACCAAAAACTGTTTTTTTAATATCTTCAATCTCACAATCTCCAACTTGCCAGTAATCGTCCCGTCATTTTTGATATAGACTATCCTGAATACTTAAAAACGATTCCAGTTAGATTTATGGATAACACGCTGCAATTATTAACCCCTATACAACTCGGTACTTACACCTTACCGAATCGTCTGGTGATGGCTCCTTTAACTCGCTGTCGTGCTGCGGCTGGCAACGTTCCCTACGAACTCCATGCCACCTACTATGCACAACGAGCAACCGCTGGACTGATTATTTCCGAAGCAACCCAAGTCTGTCCCCAAGGACAAGGTTATCCCGCTACCCCCGGCATCCATTCCGCTGAACAGATTGCTGGCTGGAAAAAAGTTACCCAAGCGGTTCACGACAAAGGTGGTCACATTTTTCTGCAACTCTGGCACGTTGGACGCATTTCCCATCCTGATTTCCAGCCAAATGGTGAATTACCCGTTGCCCCTAGCGCGATCGCCCCAACAGGAGAAGTCGGAACTTACGAAGGCATGAAACCCTACGTCGCGCCCCGCGCCCTTGAACTCGCAGAAATCCCCAGCGTGATTGACCAATATCGTCAAGGTGCGAAAAATGCCCTTGAAGCAGGCTTTGACGGCGTTGAAGTACATGGCGCAAATGGTTATCTGATTGATCAATTTTTGCAAGACTGCACCAACCACCGCACCGATGCCTATGGCGGCTCAGTAGGAAATAGATCACGCTTTTTGATGGAAGTTCTGGAAGCCGTGATTGAAGTCTGGGGTGGCAATCGCGTTGGTTTACGATTATCTCCTTCCGGCAGTTTTAACGACATGGGCGACTCAGACCCCAGGACTCTCTTCAGCTATGTCGTGCAGGAACTCAACAAATTTAACTTAGCCTACCTACACCTCATCGAACCCCGTCTCAATGCAAGCCAAGATACCCTAGAACATCTCAGTAGCGACCTCACCGCTGGTTTTTTCCGTCCCCTGTTTAACAGCAAAATTATTGCCGCTGGCGGATTAAACCGTGAAATTGGCGAACAAATCATTTCCAAGGGCGAAGCTGATCTAATTGCCTATGGTCGCATCTATATTTCTAATCCTGACCTTGTGAAACGTTTTGCCCTGAATGCGTCGTTAAATCCCTACGATCGCAGTACCTTTTACGGCGGCACAGAACAGGGCTACACTGACTATCCCTTTTTAGCAGAAGCGTAAATTTATGATCTCGGAGTGCCGATTTTAAAAGTTGCTCTAGCTTCGTGATTGGCACTCCCAAAACCTGCCTAGAAATATTTTTGTGATTCGTGGCGATCGCCTCTGGCACTTGCAGCAGCGCTTACGCTATCGCTCTAATTTTTATGATAAAAATCTAAAATTTTTGGGTCAATATGTTTGTGTCCTATCAATTTCGTCCCAAAAATTATCGCTAATGATATTGACAAATCCATCCTCCTTAACGAATGAAACAGCCTTGGGGTCTCCCCTCCCTCAATTGTATTACTAGATAAACGTTTTTCGTGAACTCAGAAATATTACTATCATTAATTCATAAAAAAGTTATTTTTTATCTAAAAATTAGTAATTTTAGCAGCATTGAGTATAATTTTTTTATTTTAAAAGTATATGTTATTAATAAAGTTTTGATGAAATTAAATGCAAGATAAAATTTCCTTATAATTTATGAGTAAGAATTTAAAAGCCTATCCCACAGGGATAAATTAAAAATTCAAAAAGCATATTACAGCAACCGAATTATTTATGCAGATTAGTAAAACTTGCTACAAACTTTATCAATATCTTCATAACTTATTTTCGAGGGGATATTGGCGAAAAAAAATAACTTTCAAGATTTTATTGGGTTTAACCTGTGGACTACTCGTAACATTTGTTGGTATGACAATGGATTTAGCCACAACTAAAAAATCCAAAGCAGTCAGAACTCCTGAAATTACATATATTACTTCTTGGTTAGGAAATACCATTGGTAATGGTAAATTGCGAGTACAAAATAATATAGAAGGAATGTATGTCAAAGATGACGGGACAATTTATACAAATAGTGCTTGGGATGAAGCTGGTAGTGAAGCAGGAATATATAAAGATGGTAAACCAATTTTTATCCTCGAAGATACACATGGTTGGAATCGTTTAGGGGGTAAAGCAATAACAGTAAATAGCAAATATATTTATATTTCTATGATTCAAGGTGGAGTAGATCAAACAAAAGAAGATTATCCTCCCCAAGGACAAACTTGGTATTGCGTCAGACGTTATGACTTAACAGGAAAACCTGCACCTTTTGAGAAAGGGAATGGCTGGGATAAAAGTATGTTAATTACCAGCAAAAGCCATGAAGTCACAGGAATAGCAACAATAAATAATCACCTATTTGTTAGTAATGCTGGGGAGAATATTGTTCGGGTTTATAACACCGAAACAATGGCAGAGATAAACAAATTTACCGTTAATAGTCCTGAAGAAATTACCATTGATAAAAAAGGTAGTTTGTGGATTATTCAAAATCAAAAAGGTGCTAAATTTGGAAAAATTGTCAATTATTCTCCAGCCGGAAAGAAATTACATCAAGAAATTACAGATGTTGATAAACCATCAGCATTAGCCATTGATAATCTCGGCAGACTGTTAGTAGCAGAAAATGGGATTAATCAACAATTGGTAATTTACAATATTAATAATCAGCCAGTTCGCGTGGATACTTTTGGGGATAAAAAAGGTGTTTTTGGTGGTGTACCTGGAGAAGTAAAAACATCCAAACTCTACGGCATTACTGGAGTTGGTACAGATGCCAAAGGCAATATTTATGTAAATAATAATGGCTTTAATACATCGGGAACAGATTTAAGAAAATTTTCGCCATCAGGAAAAATAGTATGGCAATTACTAGGATTAATATTTGTAGATAATGCAGATACAGATCCAAAAACAGATGGTGTAAATATATTCACCAAACAAGAAAAATATGTCATGGATTATAGCAAGTCTGCTGGTAAACAGTGGACTTATAAAGCCTACACACTTAATCCTTTTAAATACGCTCAAGATCCACGTCTACATACATCACCAGATGGAACTTTTGTGCGGCGGATTCAAGGTAAACCTTTTGTATTCCTGACAGATATGTACAATAGCTTTTTGCAAATTTATCGGTTTCAACCGAATACAGATGGTGAAATTGCCATTCCTGCTGGGATGTTTGTGGGTACTAATGATCAGAATAAACAATCTGTTCATGGCAATTGGCCACCCAATCAACCCGCAAACGGAGAATGGATTTGGCGCGATAGTAATGGCAATGGTGCATTTGAAAAAAATGAATATGATAGCAGTCAAGACTATCCCTATATCGGAGGTTGGTGGGTAGATAGCAAAGGAGATGTTTGGAAAACTTTGCGAACTGAAGATGGTATTCGTCATTATCCTTTACAGGGATTAGATACTAAAGGAAATCCCATTTATACCTATAGTTCGATGAAAAAACTCAAAACTCCTAGCACGTTCAAAGACTTGCGACGGATTGAGTATTTTCCCGAAACAGATACCATGTATTTATCCGGTTTTACGATGGAACATCCTGCATTTGCTGATGATGCCAAAGTCATAGGATCAGAAATTGCTCGCTTCGATAATTGGAGTCAAGGAAATCGTACTCCCAAATGGCGCACTGTCGTTCCCTACGACACTACAGGTAAAGGATTAGTTGCTACCGCAGCCATGAGTGTAGCTGGTGATTATGTGTTTGCAGTGGGTGTAAAAACCGCCGAGGTATATGTTTATAAAACTGCTACCGGAGAACTCGTGAAAAAGATGACTCCAGGTGCAGAAGTTGGGAAAGAAAGTGGTTGGGTTGATATTCCCTATGGTATCCGTGCTTTCCGTCGTGCTAATGATGAATATCTTGTATTTGTAGAAGAAAACTGGCAAGGTAAGGTGCTTATCTATCAGTTTCCTATTTGATACAGCAATTCTCGTTCTCATAAAATACAATGGAGGGCGGGGAAACCCCGCCCCTACTATTGTGTATCAGTCATTGTTGCCGCTATTATTTTCTTCGTCGGTTTCTACTTCAATAAGTTGTTCGTTATCTTTAATAGTTATATTTTCAATATCCTCGACGGAAATTTCTAAATCTTCTAAGGCTTCTTTTATTTTTTCATAGTGAGCCGGTTCAAATAAGAACTTAAACATTCTTTCTATCGTTTTTTCTTCATTGTCGCTTACTTCAATTTGTTTCTCAACAAACTGATTAAGAAACTTGAAGGTTTTAATAATAATTTTTTTATCACCTTGTTCATAAATTTTGATAATATATTTGTTTACATTTATTTTATCATTAAATTTTGCTTTTAAATATTTTGTAAAGCCTACTTTAAATAAGGCTAATAAATGATATAAACCTGTTTTAAAAGTATCATCATATGAAACAGGTGTAGCATGATAAATTACGTTGAAAACATAAAATGCACATAGCATATTTTCAAATGTTGTTTCATCATTGAATATCTTCTCATAACAACCATCTTTATGTTCTTTATGAGAGATAAAGTTCAAATCTTTATCCATTTCTTGTCTTTGATTATAGTTCTTCAAAACAGTAGAAGGATCTTGCAAATAATAAGCTAAATAGGCATTTGCAAACACATAATTTGAAACTTTTATTATATTTTCTGGAGTTTCTCTAAATTCATCACGTCGTTTTTCATACCAAATATTTGTTTGATAGGATGCGTTTTGCAGCATTATCTGTATATCGTCATTAGCACAAAAATCTCTATCATCTACGGGGTTTTGGGAATTAGTATACCTAGTAACATTCAAATCAAAATCTTTTCCGCCTGATTTTAATAAGCGTAAAGTTACCAAAGATTCACTATCCATTTGCTTACGCTTTGTTGGTGAGGCATCTTTGTAAGCTCGGTAAATGGCATAAACAGTTTGTGCGCCATTAATAATTTGCAATCCTGTTAATTCTATTTGTTCAGCTTTTCTGCGAATAGTAGGTAAGAAATAAGTAATTGCTGTAATACCATTATTGTAGTACCAAAAATAGGCAGGATTGTCCACCGCCGTTTTTTCTATATCTTCATTGAATTGTGATTGCAGGAGAGGATTTCTGACGTTTTTATAAAAAAGAGCAAATCCATATTTTTCAAATAAATCATAGATACTTTTGGGGCGAAGTAAGAACATATATGCCTCAAAAGGCTTCTCTATTTTAACAACTCCATTTTTTTGAACTATTTCCAGAGTAACAGGATTTTCTTCTGGATTTTGATAACTTTCTAGAGGATTTAAAGGTTCTATTTTTTTATATGTTCTGTCAATATAATCTACTTTTATACGGTTTATATCAATTACTTCAAATTTAGTTTTTTCATCAGATTTTATAAAAGCACTAATGTTTTCATCCGCTCCTCCTTTATATTGAGAAAGTGTCAAAAATATAAATTTAACTTCTCCATTAGCTTTGCGGTGATTATCCAGATCCTCTAATTTTGCTTTTAGTTTTTCATTAACATTTTGCTTTTCACCTCGTAAAATGGTGTCAAAATCATTAAGTGCTTTTAGTATTTCATCTTTATCAGTTTCTTTTTCCGAATTATCAGCATTGTTCCATTTTGACTGAACGACATAAAAAATTTTATCTCCTTGATTGTTTGTGTTATCAAAAACAATGTCGCAAGAACTATCTTTGTCACCATCTGTAATGAAATCTTTATAGTTAGATTTTCTACCGTAAAATTCGAGAAACCAAATTAAGAGGGCATAAGATTTTTGATTGTTTATAGCACCTTTATGTTTTTTATGTTTTTTTATGAATTCATCATCTTGATATTTTTCTAAAAGTATATTAAGGTTGCTATCAATTACGTTGTAAAATTCTTTCGTAAGCATATAAAATCCTAATAAAAGTAAATTCTTTTTGAGTATTCAATTAAAGGTCATTAAATTGACAAGCCTAACTATTTATTATACCTTCATTTTCCGTCTATTCCATTCCTATACAACAAAAAGGCAAAAGTTCCTGTATATTTTCCCTGTAGATAATAATATCCAGAAACCGAGATTAACACCATCACCAATAGCGGTAAATTCCCTGCCTTTACTAGAGCCGATATTACCATATTGTAAGATTTATGTTAAATATAAGCTCTTTTACACTACAATAAACTAACTTGTCCATTATTGCGAATATAAAGAGAGCGATAGCGAAGCGCTCCGTAGGAATCGCCTGGATAGTCCCGACTGTTAGGACGAATTTCCAAAACCAATGTTCCAAAATTCGGTTTAGACACCACACCTTTTACATATCTTCCCCCATCATCCCAAAACATCAGAGAAAATTCAGTAAGTTCGTCCCCTCGCAGGTCAAATTGTAATTTTTGTCCCGGCTTTAAGGTTGTTTGTCTTATTTCTGGTAACTGTTCTAATTTCACAGATCCATAACTGTGATTCACAACTTTCACCCGAATATATTGTCCTGGCGTAAAATGTAGGGGTGCAGAACCACAACGAGAAGCACAAGTCCCTGCTAATGTTAGCCTATAGTTAATTGGCATTAACAGCAAGGCTATCGTCAATAATGTAGTATAAATCGCTAATTTCATGTTCATACTTTTACTGCTTTGTTGATATTTAAATATGCTGTAAAAATTCAATTTCAGGTAATAAGGGATCATTGACAATTCCCACACCGACAAAACCCCAACGTTTGAGCAAACTACCTATTTGGTTACTAGCAAGAGGTTCGACTGTCAAGCGGTTTGCTAAATCGGCAGCATGAGTATTTAGATAACTCATTGCCTCGAAATCTTCTTTAAACAATAATAAATATCCTGATGTATCATCATCAACGCGGGCTGTGAGATATTTACCATCACTTCTAGAACGAATAATATAATAAATCATTGGTGATTGGTGATTGGTGGAGTTAAGGGCGCAGACCCTGCGCCCCTACGTTCTTAATTTAAGTCTTCTAATTTAATTCTAGGATCTGCTGCTTTTAAAATTAAGTCAGCGATTAAATTACCAATGATTAATAATACGGCACTCATTACCAAACTGGCCATGACTAAATATTGGTCTTTAGCTAAAACAGCTTGTAGAGTTAATTTCCCTAAACCTGGCCAGTTGAAGAAATTTTCCGTAATAAATGCACCACCTAACAAACCTGCTAATTCAAAACCCAATAAAGTAATTAATGGGTTAATAGCATTTCGCAAAGCATGAACATAAATAACTCGGTTTTCTGGAAGTCCTTTAGCGCGAGCAGTTTGAATATAATCTTGGCGTAAAACATCCAATAATTGACCACGCATAATCCGTTGTAAACCAGCAAAACTAGTAATACTTAAAGCAATTAATGGTAAAATCGAATGCCAAGCAATATCAAGAATTTTACCTAACCATGTCAGGTCGGCATGATCAATACTGGTCATATTACCCACTGGAAAAAGTGGCGTAGTCAGTTGAGCAAAAAATAGCAAAAATAAGACAGTGATAAAACTGGGAATACCTTGACCAGCATAACTAATTATCTGTAAAACCTGGTCAGTGCGGCGATTTTGTTTCACAGCCGCGAGAATCCCCAAAGGAATAGCGATCGCCCATGTGATAATTAAAGAAGCGATCGCTAATAACAACGTGGCTGGAACTCTTTCCCATAACAGCGACGATACAGAACGTTGATAAACAAAACTTGTGCCAAAATCACCTTTAGTTACGATTTGCTGCAACCAAAATCCAAACTGTTCTGGCCAAGATTTATCTAAACCAAATTGTTGTCTAATTTCCTCAATCCGTTCTGGGGAAATTTTCGGATTTTGTCGCAGGGTGTCTACATAATCCCCTGGAGAAAACTTCATAATAAAAAATGACAAGGCCGACGCTAAAAAAATCGTCAATAGCGCCTGTAAAAGCCGTTTCATCACATAAATAAAAGTTTCATTCGTAACTGACCTCATCAGCCAGTCTCGACTTGTCTCCAAGGAAATTTTTGTATTTGTCATTTATGATTGATAATTGGTAATTGAATAATTTTCTTTCTTCTTTTTTCTCCTGAATGGGCGCAGGCCCTGCGCCCCTACTTCCTGATAGCGCAGCGTGGCGTTAGCCATACTCCTGATATCGTTCACGTAGTGTGCCGAAGGCATAGCGTGGCGTTAGCCATACTCCTGACTGACTAATATTCAACCAGTGAGATAATAGGGACATCAGGTAAATGTTTCCGTCCTTGCAAATCTTGTAGTTCGATGATAAACCCAAACCCCACAAGTTCACAGTCAATTTTTTGTACTAACTTTGCTGTTGCACTAGCAGTACCACCAGTAGCAATCAAATCATCCACAATTAAAACTTTACAACCTGGGTTTAAAGCATCCTGATGTACTTCTAATGTATCCGTACCATATTCTAGTTGATATTCAATAGAGTGAACCGCTGCTGGTAATTTTCCTTTTTTGCGAACAGGAATAAACCCCGCACCTAATTTATAAGCCACAGGCGCACCAAAAATGAACCCCCGCGACTCCATACCGATAATATAATCCACCTGAAGTTCAATTTCTGAACATTTTTGTGCTAAAAGGTCAATAGTGTATCGCAATCCCGCTGGGTCGCTTAATAGAGTAGTAACATCTCGAAATAAAATTCCCGGCTTAGGAAAATCTGGTATATCACGAATCAGAGATTTTAAATCCATATTTGTGAGTAGTTAATGGTCAATCAAGAAACAAAGGGTAAGAGGCGAAAAATTTCCCCGATCCCTGCCAAATCCTACCCTATAATGTCATAACCTAGAGACTAGTGCCGCGAGGTGAAAGTCAAAAGTCATGTCCCCATGAAAGCGGGGGTCGAAAATTAAAAGTCCAAAGTCAAAATTCATAGGTCGTAATGTATATAATTGAACTGCCATATCGCGCCAGCGATTAGCCATGAGAGGTTAATATCAATCACTTTATTGGAAACGCATAAGGTATTTTTTAGAATGAATGTCTCCGCTAGTATCCCATCTTTAAACAGCCCAAACGCCCAGGGAACGCCGATGATTTTGGATACTTTACCAGATCCAGCGATCGCAGGCCAAGTATGTCCAGCCAGAACTAGATTGCAAATAGACTTAATGTTACTAGCCATTGAAGCCTTAGAACTAGGCGGTTCTGAAGCCATTCTATCCTTTGCTGAAGAATTAGACCTCCAAGGAATCATCAAAAATCGGGTAAACCTTTGGCGAATGCGAGGCTCTAACCCCATGAGGAGAGCGCATAGTCGCCGTCCCTTAGATATTTTAGAAGCCAAAGCTCTCGTAGTCATTGCTTGTTACATCGCCCGGCGGTTAACAGTTGTCATTCGCCAACTACTAACCATATATCAACAATTAGCCCAAAAGCAGATTCCCCCAGAACAAAATTTAAGATTAGCTAATTACCTAGAAAGGTTTAGAACCCACTTTAAAAGTCGGATGAATTCCCGGCGTTCCGGTGTCCTAGCATTAACCTCTGATGAAAAATTAGATGAACTAGCTATAGACTTATTAGGAAAATTACTATTTTGCACAGGTACGGCGGGAATGCAGCGATACTGGATTTCTCTTTTTGACGGTGAAGTGGAGTAGAGTAAATAAAATGAATATCCAACGTAAATATAGTTTACCTAATTGCACCCTGCTCCTAGAAGGGTTGAGTGACATGACACGGACAGTTAACTTTCAAGAACTCCGTCCCGAACTATCCATATTGGTGAATGCAGAATGCCATTTATCTAATTATGATCAACCTATAAGTGGAGGTAGGGAATTTTTTGAAAGCTTAGTTAGAGCGGTTAGTGCTTACGCTCAAGAAGTTTTAAGCAATATACCCAATCCCCAAGGCAAAAAATTTGAACATCAAAATTCAGAGTTAGTTGAATTACAAAAAATTGACAGCAACAGACACAAATTAATTGTTCACTCCGAAATCACAGCAGACAATCAAGGGGGAAACAACAACCCCGGACAACCGCTGCAAATCGTCCTCAACACAGTCCAATTATTTGATTTAGTTGAAGCCGTAGATCAGTTTTTTGCTGACAGCCAGACCTTACCAGAATTATCCCTAGAACTACACCCAGTTCATCGCAGTTATGGTGGTTCTAGTCAAACCTTAATCAAACAAGCAATTCCCGCTACCGTCGGCGTATCCAGCCTCGCCGTAGCCGCCGTAGCCTTTAGTTTAATTCCTGCACCCCAACTCCGTCCACCTCAAGTCAAACCAGAAATACAGTCCAGCACTTCCACTTCCACTCCCACAGCGTCAGTATCACCCTCAATTACACCCACAGCAGCAGCCACCCCTACAACCACACCCACAGCATCAGAAACCGCCGTTACCAAGGATTTGGAAGCACTTTTAAAGACAGTTCCAGAAATAACAGATCCATCTCAATTACGGGCATTAAATCGCCAAGTTTACAATCAAATTCATCCAGCTTGGACAAATCGCTCAGGATTACCAGAGGATTTAGTGTATCGTTTAGGTGTAGCTGCCGATGGTAGTGTCGTTGGTTATAAAGCAGTAAATCAAAAAGCTAGTAACGCAATCGAGAAAACACCACTGCCTAAACTACTTTATAATCCTGCTAATCGCGTCCCTAATGAACCTATTGCTCAATTCAAAGTCGTATTTACCCAAAAAGGGTTTCTAGAAATTAGTCCCTGGTTAGGATACGCTAAAACACCGGAAGTAACTGGCGAAAAAATTACTGATACCAGTAAAATTAAGGATTTAAATCAAAAGCTGTATAGTACAATTCGTCAAAATTGGAGTGTTACTCCTACCTTTGCTAACGATTTAAAATATCGAGTAGCGGTGAATAAAGAAGGCGTAATAGCTGACTATGAACCACTTAATCAAGTTGCTTTTGATCATTTCCGGGAAACTCCTCTACCTCAGATGTTTCAATCAGTTTATGGCTCAAATGTAGCTGCACCTGATAACAAACAACCTCTAGCTCATTTTCAGGTAGTATTTACACCCAAGGGAGAATTAAAAGTTATGCACTGGAAGGGATACAAATAATTGTCAGTTGTCAGTTGTCAGTTGTCAGTTGTTCTTTGTTCTTTGTTTGGGAAAAAATTTTTTCTTCTTCCTCCTGACTCCTGACTTACATCACGCTGCGCTATCACGGAAAGATTTTTCCAGTTATGATATTCAAAATTTTGGCAAATTTTTTCATATTAGTAATTATAGCTGTTTGGGTAGTGGCGATCGCTCTAATTTCTGTCCAAAATGCTACTCCTGTATCTTTACAGTTTTTGGTCTTTCAATCCGTACAAATTCCCTTTGGTTTGATGTTAGCTTTTAGTGTGGCTGTCGGTTTATTAGGTACAGCAGTTTTGCAGCCCCTCTGGGGTTTGGGAGAGTCTCAATCTAGAATAGATGAAGATGCAGAGTTTTTTGTTGATGATGAGGATTTTTAGTAGGGGAAACCCCGCCCTCAAGACTTTTGCTTTTAGATAGTTATTCTGGGTAGCGTTTTGATGTATGCAAAATTCGCAGAATTTCTACCGTTTCTTCCTTAACTCGGTAAATAATCATATACGGTGAATTAGAAATTATCAATTCTCTTGTACCGTCAACTCTTCCAGATTTTCCCATAAAGGGATAATTTTCTAATTGATTAGCAGCATTTTGAATTTTTAAGATTAATTCCTGTGCTGCGGTAGGATTTTCTGGGAAAACGTAATTATGCGCTTGTTTTAAGTTACGCAGCGCCTGACGTAGCCATTTAACCCGCATGGTTAAGTTTAGCAAATGTGGCTGTTACTTCTTCATCACTGGCAAAATCTCCAGCCTCCGCTTCTGCAATACCTTGGTGTATTTCTTTGATTTGCCATTGATACATTTCTAAGTAAGCGTTTACTGCTTCATTAAGAATATAACTTCTATCGCGGTTTATGCCTTTCGCTAATGCGTCAATGGCGGCTTTTTTGCTGCTGTCTATTCTAAATGTAATGTTTTCTTTACTCATGGTTGTGTAAATCTCATTTGTATTGCATTATATTATATAATAAAACGATGTTAGATATTTACTAAAAACCTTTGGCTTACGATAATATTTGCCGATACCTCACGGATACTTACCCCCTATCTTTTGTGCAATGGTTAATTGCAGAAGATATCCATGAAATTGAGGTGCTACCTACCGAGTTATATTTTCGGGAGAAAACTATGGAAGAATCAGATTATCAACAGGCATTAAAAGAAATCGAACAAATTTTTGATGCTGAACCTAATACACCAGAATATGAAAAATTAGATATTTTAACGACTTTAGTAGAAGTCTATGAACAACAAAATTATCCTATTGATCCTCCATCTCCTATCGCAGCCATATTATATTATTTAGAAAGTCGTAATCAAGGAGTTTATACTTTTATTGAAAATTTAAAACATCATGGAGTTAGTGAAGAAATAATTAATATAGCTTTAAATGAAATGACTCAGTGATTATTGATTATAATATCATCAAATAATAGTAGTCAGAGGTAAATTAAATTTATGACCATAACCTATCAAACAGATTTCAATATGTGGCTTGAAGAAACAGCCCAATTATTACTAGAAAATCGCTGGCAAGAAATAGATAAAGAACATTTAATTGAGGAGATTTCTGAATTGGGTAAAAGTGAACGACGAGCAATTTCTAGTCAATTAATTCGTCTACTTTTACACCTACTCAAATGGCAATATCAACCTCAACGACGTTCTGACAGTTGGCTAGATTCTATCACAGATGCTCGTACTCAAATTGAATTAACTATTAAAGATAGTCCTAGTCTCAAAAATTATCCTCAAGAACAATTGGAAGACAGCTATGAAAAAGCACGTCGTCAAGCAGCTAAACAAACAGGATTGATAATTTCTACATTTCCTGAAAAATGTCTTTATACTTTGGAATTAATTTTAGATGAAAATTGGCTGCCACAATAGTAAATTCACATTCGGTGAATATCACAAAGCCCACCTGAGTGGGCTAATGAGGTGGATTTGTGTAGAGAAATGGTATTAATAAGGATCTGAATCAAACCTTCCCCGCTTCACACTTCTGAGATAATAACCCCGTGACGGTAATTTATTTAAGTCGAAAGTGTCACCTCTAGGAACTCGCCAGATTTTGTAGTCGTGATAGGTGAGAGGAGTCCCCTTTTCACAAATTTCTGGGGGATGATCTCCTAAAACAAAATAGGCTGAACCTTTACCCACAACTTTAGCAATACCATATTTATCAACTAGTAAAGATGTTTGTTCACTAATTGCTATCCCTAATGCTTTTGAAGATACACCATCTTGAATTTGTCGGGCAATAAAAACCATAATTCTTCCCATTCTTTTGCGTTCATCAAAGTGGGTATCAATGATAGTTCCGCGCAAATATTTCCACTGGAAAAAATTATAGGTAAAGGTAATATTCCCGTAAGGATCATCAAGGGCTTCATGAGTTTCAATACTATCTTCACAAGCACAAGAATCATAAACATATTCACTTTGAATCATCGCCCCGGCACTTGTACCCCCAATCGCACCACCTTTATCGTAAACTGACTTGATAGCAACTTCTAATTTAGTATTTTTCCAGTGGCGAATATATTCACATTGATCACCACCTGCAAAGAAAATTACGCCAGCATTTCTGACTTTATCAAAAATATCGGTTCTGTTCGCTTCTTGACGATTACGAATGATGAGAGTTTCTACATATTTGACACCTCTCATGGGATAAATTAACTGATTGTAATCATCATTACCAGCAGCCCGAATGACTAAAACATTAACTTTATTGTCGCTGTAACTACCGCCTCTGACTTGATTAATCATCCATTGGATAGCGTCATCAACATCAGGACCACCTCCACCTAAGTTATGAACAGGACCAGCTAATTTAGGGAGTTTATAAGCTGGTTTGGCGGTGGGAGTCCGGCTATCGGCGATGATATCCTCAAAGAACCGTTTTAACTTGGCTGTTAAACGATCTAGGATACGATTTATCATCTTCAATAAGCTGTTTTTTGCATTTTGCAAATGCTTGGATGTATTTAGGAATGCCTTTGTCATATTAAAATCTTGTCAAGCAAACAGCAATCATTTCTAACTTTCGCATTGTCCAAGGCTAAATTCCTAGCGTACAGGGTTTGTAGTGTTTTTTTATGGCAAATTATCAGCGTAATCTTTGATTCTCGTTACCAGACAATTTCTGCTCGTTCTTGCACTACTCTTTTATAAACCATTTCTGTTTGCTTACCTAATTTTGTCCAGCTAAATCTTTTTTCTAAATCTGCATAAGCGTTATTTACCAACCATTGACAATAATCTGGGTTTTTCAAAACTTCTAATATTCCCCAAGCTACAGAGTCCGAGTTGTTTACCCAAGTGGTAATTCCCGTTTTTGTGTGTTGAACTACTTCTGGTAAACCACCAGTATCGGAAACTATGACTGGTACGCGAGAGGCAAAACTTTCTAAGGCAACTATACCAAAGGGTTCATAAAGACTGGGAAAAACTGCACAGTCAGCAATGGTTTGAAATTTATCTAAGTATTCATCAGTCAGAAACCCAGTAAAGTAACACTTGTTCCAAATTCCCAAATCCCAAGCTTGACGTTTAAGATGGTCAGTATTACCACCACCGACGATAACAAATTTAACATTACCTTCCATTTCCCATAGTACCTTGGGGGCGGCATTAAGTAATATGGGTACGCCTTTTTCATAAGTCATGCGACCAAGATAATACACAATTTTTTCATAATCTGCGGCAAATCGTCGCCGAAAATCTTGAGCATGAAAATCTTGATGATGTATTTTCTTTTCTGGGCGGATACCATTATAGATTACGTCAATTTTATCATTAGTAATATGTAGCGTTTGAATCATTTGCTGACGCATATATTCACTACAAACGATGACTCGCCAAGCATTGTGAGCTAGTGCATATTCTTTATCATGAATATAGCGTTGGGTATCATTATGAATGCCGTTATAGCGTCCATGTTCAGTGGCGTGAATTGTGGCAATGAGGGGAATTTTAAAGGTATGCTTGAGAGCGATCGCTGCATCTCCAACTAACCAATCATGGCCATGAATCAGATCAAATGGACCTTTGTCGGTCAACAACTGACCACCATGTTTTCCCATGCTCTCATTTAAGTTTACCACCCAGTGGAAAAAATCGTTACTAGCAGGTACTGGGACACGATGGATATGAATTCCTTCAACCACCTCATACAAGGATGCTGGACCGAATTCTGGCGTGATTAGGTGGATATCATGACCTAGCTTGATTAGTTCCGGGTACAACTCAGCAACGTGACGAGCAATTCCCCCAACTATCCTCGGTGGAAATTCCCAACTCAGCACTAATATCTTCATTTGACTCCCCGATGATTGACAAAAATCTCGAAAGTTTAAAAACTATAATTATCTCAAAAAAAATAACTTTGGCTACTACAATACCTTGTCCATTTTTTGTAGGTCGGGTTAAGCGACAGCGCAACCCGACGCATTTGTTGGGTTATGGCTATGGCTCCTACGTCGCCACGCAAGCTATCGCCACACTTCGTGAACGTGCCATTGCTCCGCAACGCTGACGCGAACAACCCAACCTTGTATCTTAGAGGTATGCTAGATATTCATCAGATTAAATCATATTGCAGATCACTGAGGTACAGGATATAACTGCCAAGTGACTCCTGACTGGGCGCAGGCCCTGCGCCCCTACCTCCTGACTCCTTAAATTAAGTTACAAGAACTTGATACAGCTTGTTTAAGTAAAACTGCATATTCTTCACTACTAATATGATAAGCGCCAAATCTAGCTAAATGAGGATTCATCATTTGTGCGTCAAATAGTCTAAATTTCTGTTGACGCAATCTTTCCACTAACTTGACCATTGCTACCTTAGAACCTTCGGAAATGTTGAAAAACATGGATTCACCAATAAAAGCGCCACCAATGACAATTCCCAAAATTCCCCCAGCTAATTTATCACCAAACCAAGTTTCAAAACTATAAGCGTAACCATTTTGGTAAAGTAACTCATAAATCTTGACTAATTCTGGAGAAATCCAAGTTGTGTCCCGGTTAGCACAGCCAGCAACTACTCCTAAAAAGTCCCGGTTAATGGCAACTGTAAACCTTTCTTGGTTAATGACGCGCTGTAATGATTTAGGATAGCGAAAGCGTTCATCCAAAGGGATTAGAGTCCGTTCCTTACTTCCATACCATCCCAGGTTATTACTTTCATCAGACATGAGAAAATAACCTTGAGCATAACCCCGAACAATAGCAGCAACATCATATTCCATTATCTTCTTCTAAGATTACCCTAGCGAACAAATTCTATATAAAATATACAAAAATGACTCCAGCAATTCCACCCATTACCTTACCTCCTTCGGAAAATCCCCAGCAAGAAGGTGAATGGTTACAACAAAACCTGTTACATTGGCTTGATGAAGAGTTTATTCCTGAAGCAATCAATCAAAATATTGCCCAGCGGGTATCACAGATTTTTGTAAGACAACGCATGGAGGGAGAAAATGATTTAGGTTCTCTGGTAATTGCTATTGTCACAGAGATGCAATCATTTGATTTTTCTAAAAGTTTTTTTGGAGAGTTTGCGATCGCCAACGCCGTTAGCGATCTACTCTTAGATAGCCTGGGAATTGATTATTGTTGTGGGCAATAATACCTTGGTCATTGGTCATTGGTAATAGGGAATAGGGAATAGGGAACAGGGAACAGGGAATAGGGGGATATTTCTCTTGCCTCTTGCCTCTTGCCTCTTGCCTCTTGCCTCCTTCTACTGACCACTGACCATTGACGACTAACTACCAGCTAGACTTAACAACACCTGGTAAAAGACCTTCATGGGCCCATTCCCGAAGTACGTTCCGAGATAGTCCGAAATCACGGTAAACGCCTCTAGGACGACCAGTTAACCAGCAACGGTTGTGCTTACGAGTAGGCGCACTGTTACGGGGTAGTTGTTGAATTTTACGGTGAACTTCTAACTTCAGCAACGGAGATTCTGCTGTTCTAAACTCTTCTAATAGTGCTTCTCGCTTTTCAGCATACTTAGCTACCATTTTGGCGCGTTTCTTCTCGCGCTCAATCATACTCTTTTTCGCCATGAATTCCCTAATCTAATGAAAGACAGCATTCCCTATTCTACACCTTTATTGGCGATTATAGAGAAAATGGCATTGACACTCTCCGGTCTAAAGACGCGGAGATTCTATAGAGAGTTTCAGTCTATATCCCTCAGTTATCCCAGTTTCAGGCATTGCCTTAAATATTTGGGTTCTTGCCCTGATTTCGTTGGACCTGGCGGGCGAAATCATATCTGACAAGCGTAACTTTCCGAGAGTCCCTCGGTAGCTTTTTATGTCTTTAGTGACAGTATAGTTGTATCACGAATATGGATTAAAATCAATGCAGGATAAATCCTGCCTCTAGCCTTCATCCCTTGTCTAAAGCCCAAATGTGGCTATCCTGAGTCACCCACATTTTCAAGGGTTTTCGGCGTTCTTCCTTATAAAGATAGTTACCAAGAATGTAAAGCCCGTAACTGAGGTGTTTTTTTGACTTGATGGGCTTGCATTCTTGTGAGGACATCATCTAAAATGCCTACGGCTTCAATAATATAATCACCCTTATTGAGCATGACACATTCTGCCCGTTCTGACATGGCAGCATCAGTAATTTCTGCCCGTGACGGCATTCCGTGTTTAACAAGATTTTCTAAGACTTGAGTTGCCCAAATTACAGGGATATGGGCAGCTTCACATAACCATAGTATTTCTTCTTGAATTTCTGCCAGCCGTTGATAACCAATTTCCAGTGCCAAATCTCCTCTGGCAATCATAATTCCAAAGGGTTGTTTCCCGGCGGCTTGAATAATTAATTCTGGCAAATTACTCACTGCTAAGGGTGTTTCTATTTTGGCAACTATGGCAGGTGTGGGAGAATTTTCTGGTAATCTTGTTGCTAATTCCTGTTGTAAAAGCTGAATATCTGCGGGTGTTTGCACATAGGAATAACCGATAATATCAACTTGATTGGCATGGGTGGTGATAAAATCTAAATCTTGTTGATCTTTTGTTGTTAAAGAACTCAAATGTAAGTCAGTGTCAGGAAAATTAATGCCTTTCTCTGGTGATATTTTCTCACCTTTGAGACGGGCATGGGTGATTTTCAACCACACTCCTTCGGATGTAATTGACTCGACATAAGCACCAATGCGCCCATCATCAATCCAAACTAATGTGCCAATTTTCAGTTCTGTTAATACTTCGGGAATTGTGCAACTAACTTGGAAACATTCAGAATCAATATTCGTGGGTAACTCATGGGTGAGGAGGAGAGATTCACCTTTAAATATTCGTTGTTTGGGGCTGGGGGCAATGGCAAATTTAATTCTGGTTTTTGGACCACTTAAATCCATGAGAATTTTACAAGCAGATCCTAATTCTAATTCTGCTTGTTTGACATTGTTAATCATTGCTAACCATTCAACGGCGGTATCATGGGCGCAATTAATTCTTACACAGTTTGTCCCTTGACGAATGATATCTCGTAGAAATTTGTAATTGGTAGCAGATTCAGTTGGTAACGTTACCATAATTCTGACACGACGGTGATCGAGGGTATTGCCAAATAAATCTTCGGTATTTTGTTGAAGTAGGCGATCGCCTTCAAAAAATGCGTCCAAAGGTGGATGTATAATTACAGAATCATTATCTGTGCCACAAACTGCCTGTAAGGTGGCAATCACCGCATCTAAGGTCGGTAAAACCTTAGCTTCTATCCTCCCCAATGAGGACAAACCCCAAGGCATTAAAGCCGCTTGCAGTTGTCGCAAATCGTGTCTTCTCAGTGCCAGATAATAGGCAAGATTGAGACTACTATTAATAAAAGATTGTCGGTGAATTTGCTTTTTCCACCTTTGAAATATTTCTTTTCCTTCCTCATCAACAGATTGACGAAGTTCTTGTAATGTGGTAAGCAAAACACAAGGATCAGATAAGTCCAACTCTACATTAGTAGACTGCATATTAATAAATTCAACTCCACTAATTTAAAAATCTTTTTTTATCTAACCACAGAGGTAACAGAGAGAAGAAAAAATTCTTGACTGAATTGTATTGGACTATAACGGATATTTAAATTCACTTTTTACCTACTGTTAACTAACCCTTTCAAAGAAAATAAAAATGTTGAAAAATTCTCTCCTAACCTCCTTCCTCTGTGTCCTCTGTGCCTCTGTGGTTAGATAAATTATTTTCAACCCACTTCAGACACAGAAAGCGCAGATTTTCGATTCACCTATTACTTATTCCCCTTTTTCTGCTTTCGCAATTTCTAACATTGTCTTAATCACAGAATCAGGGTTGAGACTAATAGAATCTATACCTTGTTCAACTAAGAAACGGGCAAATTCTGGATAATCGCTGGGTGCTTGTCCACAAATACCAATTTTGCGACCATTTTGTTTAACAGTAGTTATGGCTTTGGCAATTATTCGTTTTACAGCTTCGTTGCGTTCATCAAATAAATGGGCTACTAATTCAGAATCTCGATCTAATCCTAATGTTAATTGGGTTAAATCATTAGAACCAATGGAGAACCCATCAAAGACTTGGCTAAATTCATCAGCTAATAAAACGTTACTTGGTAACTCGCACATAACGTAAACTTCTAAGCCATTTTCGCCTTTGACTAAGCCATTTTTTGCCATTTCCTCTAATACCCGTTTTCCTTCTTCGGGAGTGCGACAAAAGGGAACCATGAGAATCATATTGGTTAAACCCATTTCTTCTCGTACCCGTTTCATGGCTTGACATTCTAAGGCAAAACCTTCACGATAACGAGGATCATAATAACGGGAAGCACCACGCCAACCAAGCATGGGATTTTCTTCTTTGGGTTCAAATTGTCTACCACCTAAGAGGTTTGCATATTCATTACTTTTGAAATCTGATAATCGGACAATTACAGGTTTGGGATAAAATGCTGCGGCAATTGTGCCGATACCTTGCGCCAATTTAGCAATAAAGAATTCGGCTTTATCTTCATATTGTGCCGTTAATTCGCTAATTTTATATTTGGCAAGTTCGTCTTCTAATTCGTTAAAATGTAGTAATGCTAAAGGATGGGCTTTAATATGGTTAGCAATGATAAATTCCATTCTGGCTAAACCAACACCATCATTAGGAATTGCTGTCAAACCTAAAGCTTCTTCAGGATTACCCACATTCATCATAATTTTGGTGCGGGTACGGGGTAAGTTATCTAATGGTAATTCTTGAATTTCAAAGTTTAATAAACCTGAGTAAACTTGACCGGTTTCCCCTTCGGCACAGCTAACAGTAATCTCTTGTCCTGTTTGTAATATTTCTGTTGCATTTCCACAACCCACAATAGCAGGAATACCCATTTCTCTAGCAATAATTGATGCATGACAAGTCCTCCCACCAGAGTTAGTGACAATAGCACTAGCTTTTTTCATAATCGGTTCCCAGTCGGGGTCTGTGCGGTTAGTAACTAACACTTCTCCGGCTTGGAAGAGATGAATTTCCGGCACATCTAGAATTACTCTAGCTTTACCTTGACCGATCATTTCGCCAACGCTGCGACCTGTTAACAAAACTTGACTTTTTTCTTGGAGTTGATAACTTCTGAGAACGGTTTTTGATTTTTGTGATTGAACTGTTTCTGGTCTAGCTTGGACGATAAATAACTCACCAGTTATGCCATCTTTTGCCCATTCAATATCCATTGGGGTGGATATTCCCCGAACTTGGGAATAATGATCTTCAATGATATAAGTCCATTCCGCTAGTTGGAGGATTTCTTGATCATTTAGGGCAAATTGATGCCGTTCAAGTTGAGGAACGGAAATATTTTTGGTTAATTTTGATCCGCCTAGATCATAAACCATTTTAATTTCTTTTGTTCCCAACCGCTTTTGGAGAATGGGTTTATATCCTTTTTTTAAAGTTGGTTTAAATACTAAATATTCATCTGGGTTAACTGCACCTTGGACTATATTTTCACCCAAACCATAAGCAGCGGTAATTAAAGCGGCATTTTGAAACCCTGTTTCTGTGTCAATGGAAAACATGACTCCAGAAGATGCTAAATCAGAACGTACCATTTTTTGGACACCGACTGATAAGGCTACTTCAAAATGATCGAAACCTCTTATTTGTCGGTAGGAAATTGCCCTGTCTGTGAAAATAGAGGCAAAGCATTTATGGCAAGATTCTAATACACCTTTGATGCCATGAACATTCAGGTAGGTTTCCTGTTGTCCCGCAAAACTAGCATCTGGTAAGTCTTCGGCTGTAGCACTAGAACGAACAGCTACATCAGTATTAATATCGTATTCTTCACAAAGATTTTGATAGGATTTAGCGATCGCTTCCTGTAATTCTAGCGGAAATGGGGTTTCTAGCATCAATGATCTGGCTTTTTTGCCACATTCTTGCAAATTATCCATATCTTCGACATCTAAATCTGCAAAAATCTTTCGCAGTTTTGCCTCTAACCCAGCCGCAGTAATGAAGTATCTATAAGCATAAGCCGTAGTCGCAAATCCCGTGGGAACTTTTACCCCTTGAGAACTTAGCTGTTGAATCATTTCGCCTAAAGAGGCATTTTTACCACCTACTAGGGGAATATCCGCAATTCCTACGGCATTAAAGGGTAATACTAAAGCTTCTTGTGTAATTTGGCTATTTTCTTGGTTGCGTTTAATTTCCAACATATTCTGAGATTCCTTAAATAGCTACTGTTATTTAATTCAGAACCCATTCTGTTTATGCACGGACAGTTTAAAGATGTTGCGAGGATATAGAGGAGGGGACGGGATTTACTACCAGATGTCTCACCCATTTAAGATTACTCTAGTTTAGAATGTAAATAAATATAGAGGCAATATAGCGAAATATTACGTAATATATTGTTCTTGCAAATATTCTCACAATCCCCCCATCCTTGAGAGTTAAAATTCAGGAATGTACATAAGAAGTTTTATTTTATCTCAATTCATTACATGACTACATTTAGCCAAACGCTTGCAAAGAAGGACTTAAAACTATTATGCCTCAATGCCCTTGTTGTTCCGATTCACTCTTACACCATATTCGTGGCACTGAATCTTATTGGTTTTGCCGCAGTTGTTGGCAAGAAATGCCTGTATTAACTCAACGTCACACTGCTAATGTCCCGAAACCGATTTTAGCAAAACTAGCTAAAAAAATCGCCCTACCAGAACATCGTCTCGGTTCTCATGGTTTGATTCAACCAAATTCTTTCCAATCAAGATTAGAGGGAAACTGGGATAGAGACATTGTAAGCAACGTTCCTAGAGAATTTTAATTTGTAATTTGTGGTGAAAATTTTCTCGCTAAAGCTGGAATACAATTTACGGCGTTGGTGAATTGGGGTATGAAAGTCGAAAATTCCATCTCTCAAACTCTTACTCTCTGCGCCTCTGCGTGGAATAAAATCATACTTTTACTCAGCAACACCCAATTTATTTATTACCAAATCAGACTTAAATCTAAAATAAATCCGGGTAATAAATCTTCACCAGTTAATGTTTGAGGATTATCCAATTCTTCCACAGCTTGACCAGGACGATAAATAAATACTTTACGTTGTTTTCTATCAATTAACCAAGCTAATTTAACGCCATTATCTATATATTCTTGCATTTTCTCTTGTAATGGTTTTAAATTGTCGCTGGAAGAACGTAATTCAATGACAAAATCAGGTGCAATAGGAGCAAATTTATTCTGTTGTTGTGGGGTTAAACTATCCCAACGTTCTTTTTTTTATCCAAGCAACATCAGGAGAAATATCTTTTCCATTTGGTAGTTTAAAACCTGTGGAAGAGTCAAAACCTTTACCTAATTTTGTTTGTTTATTCCAAATTCCTAATTCCACAGCAATATCAAAGTTTCTATTTCCCGTATCGCTACCAGTTGGTGGCATAATTATTAATTCCCCTGCTGCTGTGCGTTCAAATCTCAAATCACGGTTATTTTGACAGAGTTGGAAAAATTCCTCATCTGTTAAATTGATATTTAGTGTTAGCTGAGGAGGTAAAGTCGTGGTATTCATTGAATATTACACTTTTGTTCTATTTTTTGTCAAAAAGATTGAAGCACATTTATTGATTACCAAATCTGACTTAAATCTAAAACAAATCCGGGTAATAAATCCTCACCAGTTAATGTTTGGGGATTATCTAATTCTTCCACAGCTTGACCGGGACGATAAATAAATACTTTCCATTGTTTTCTATCAATTAACCATCCTAATTGTGTACCATTATCTATATATTCTTGCATCTTTTCTTGCAGAATCTTTAAATTATCAGTTTCTGAACGCAATTCAATAATAAACTCAGGACAAATAGGCGCAAATTTTTTCCTTTGTTCTGCTGGTATTGCTTCCCATTTTGTGCGGTTTATCCAAGCTGCGTCAGGAGAACGGACTGCACCATTGGGTAAGGTAAAACCACCACTAGAACCAAATCCTACTCCTGTACCGTTTTGTTTTGTCCAAATACCTAATTCACCAATTAAATTAAAATTACGTTCACCTGTTTCTAAATCTGTAGGTGACATAATTAATAAATCTCCAAATTGATTACGTTCAATTCTTAAATCACGGTTTAATTGACAAAACTCAAAGAATTGCTCATCACTTATAATAATATTTGGTTGCATTTTCAAAACCATTGGTAAGGTTTCTATAACTACAGTTGTTTGAGTTTTCATAGTTTTTGTTTTCATATTATTAGGACTTACACAAAATATCCTCAAAACCTCTTTCCTCTGTGTCCTCTGTGCCTCTGTGGTTAGATATTCCGTGATTCGTGCGTAAGTCCTGATTATGTATGATAGGGAAAACATTGTTGCGTGTAGGGGTTTAGCATTGCTAAACCCTTACATGATTTTAAAATTCTCCAGCTAAAGCGGGAATACAGCGTTCACACAATAATGGATGTTCTGCTGATTCACCCACATGGGGAGAATAGTTCCAACAGCGATCGCATTTGTGATATGATTTTCCATCATGTTCGTAATCTGCGGCATTAACCACCCCAATATCCCAATTATCCTCACCTTGAACCCGCAAAGTTTTTAATCCTTTTAATGCGTCAGGAGTATCTAATAATTGCACACTGGAAGTTAGGAACAAATACCGTAATTCATCAATTCCATTACCGCTAACATTCAAAGGTTCGATAGCAGTGGATAATTTTTCATCACTCAGATAAATCAAAGCAATAGCTTCTAGAGAAGAACCAATTAACTTTTCTGTCCGTGCTTGTTCTAAAACCTTATTAACATCACCACGAATCCGGCGCAGTGTTTTCCAAAATTCCGCTAATTCAGGATTATCCCATTTATCATCCACTTGCACCCAACCAGCTTGAAACACTGATTTATATTGTGTTTCGTAGGGGATAAATTGCCAGATATCCTCCGCAGTATGACACAAAACAGGGGCGATCGCTCTGGCTAAATTCTCCAAAGCAATTTGCAACACCGTTTGACAACTACGACGACGGAAAGCATCAGCCGAACTGATATATAATCTATCCTTCGCAACATCTAAATAAAAGTTCGACAAATCCACAACACAGAAATTCTGCACAGTTTGGAAAAAGCGGAAAAACTGGAAACTATCAAAAGCGTCCGTCACCTCATTAAACACCTCACGAATGCGGTGTAACATATACTTATCCAAATCTGGTAAATCATCAAAAGCTACAGCATCCTTCTGAGGATCAAAATCATGCAAACTCCCCAATAAAAACCGCGCTGTGTTGCGAATCTTATTTCTGACATCAGCTAATTGCTTGATGATGTTACCACCCAACCGGACATCACCAGAATAATCAACCGAAGAAACCCACAACCGCAAAACATCCGCACCATAAGCAGGTTGTTGTTTTTGGTTAGTCCCACCTTGAATCATCAATTGAGGGTCTACCACATTCCCCACAGATTTGCTCATTTTTCGTCCATTTTCATCCAAGACGAAACCATGAGTTAACACAGTTTTATAAGGTGCAATGCCATTAACCGCCACACTGGTTAACAAAGATGATTGAAACCAACCGCGATGTTGGTCAGAACCTTCCAAATACATATCAGCAGGATAGCGTAACTCCGGTCTTTGCTTCGCTACTGCCGCCCAAGAAGAACCAGAATCAAACCAGACATCCATTGTATCTGTACCTCGGCGGTAAGTCTTGCCATTATGGCGATATGTTTCCGGTAACAACTCCTCTACCGACAACTCCCACCAAGCATCAGAACCCTTTTCGGCAATGATAGCTTGAACGTGGTTAATCGTGTCCGCATTCAGCAAAACTTCCCCAGTCGCTTCATCATAAAACACGGGAATCGGCACACCCCAAGAACGTTGACGAGAAATACACCAATCGGATCTTTCTGCTATCATCGGCGTGATGCGGTTTTCACCTTGCGCCGGAATCCAACGCACAGATGAAATAGCCTTTAAAGCCTCCTCCCTAAATCCTGCCACAGAAGCAAACCATTGTTCAGTAGCGCGGAAAATCGTCGGTTTCTTCGTTCTCCAATCATAAGGATACTTGTGAGGATAAGCTTCCTCCTTCAACAGAGAACCAGCCTCGCTTAAAGCATCAATAATCGCTTGATTACCCTCACCCAAAACATTCAAGCCAGAAAACTTACCAGCCTCATCCGTAAAATTCCCACTATCATCAACAGGGGCAAGAATCGGCAAACCGTAACGCTGACCAACAATGTAGTCTTCTTGACCATGACCAGGAGCAGTATGTACCAACCCAGTCCCCGACTCAGTAGTGATATAATCACCACCAACCACCACTGGACTTTCACGGTCAAAAAGAGGATGACGATAAATAGTATGTTCCAAATCCTTCCCTGCGAACTTGGCTTTTACCGTTAACTCACAATCCAAAACCGCAGCCAACCTATCAACCAACTCAGCCGCCACAATCAGATATCGAAACCTCACCCCCTCAGTCCCCCTCTCCGCAAGCAGAGAGGGGGAGGTAAATTCTTCATTTCCTGCTTGTGGGGTGGAAGCAACTTCCTCTTTCTCATCCCCCCTCCTCGCTTGCGGGGAGGGGGTTAAGGGGTGGGGTTTTACTTCCACCACCGCATATTCCAACGCAGCATTCACAGCCACAGCCAAATTACCGGGGATAGTCCAGGGTGTAGTAGTCCACACAGCCACGCCCAAATCAGGCAAGAAGCCATCTAAATTAGCTTCTAACCCTTCAGAAACCCTAACGACCGGGAAAGCGGCGTAAATACTGCGAGAAACGTGACCTTCAGGGTATTCTAACTCAGCTTCTGCTAAAGCGGTTTTAGAACTAGGACTCCAATGCACTGGCTTTAAACCGCGATAAATATAACCTTTGAGGAACATTTCCCCAAATACGCCAATTTGCGCGGCTTCGTATTCCGGTTTTAAGGTTAAATAAGGATTTTCCCAATCTCCCCAAATCCCATAGCGTTTAAAGCTTTCTCGTTGTTCGTCTACGGTCTTCAGTGCGAACTCTTTCGCTTTTTGACGCAATTGCAAAGGAGTGAGATTTTGCCGTTCTGCCTGTTTCATATTTTGCAGAACTTTCAACTCAATGGGCAATCCGTGACAATCCCAGCCAGGAACGTAGCGAATTTTACGACCTTGTAGCAAATGGTAGCGGTTAATAATATCTTTGAGAATCTTATTTAAAGCATGACCAATATGCAACTGACCGTTAGCATAGGGAGGACCATCGTGCAGTATAAATAATTCGCCAGGATTGTTTTGTGCCAGTTGAGAATAAATGTTGTTTTCTTCCCAGAATTTTTGGATTTCGGGTTCGCGCTTGATTGCGTTTGCCCGCATATCGAAGTTAGTCTTGGGTAAGTTGACGGTATCTTTGTATTTTCCAGTTTCGGTCACAGTTTCATGCCTAAATGTAGGTGTGCAGGTTATCCGATCAATTATAGGAGATTGGCATGAAAACCAAAATTCTCTCTTTTGCTCACATTGAAAGAGATATATAAGAAATGCTGCCGTAATCTATGATAAAATTAACGCGTTAATAAATGGTAATGGTATTGTTAATGCCTAATAAACTAAATCATTTACACATCAAAAATTTTCGCTCCCTTGCGGATATTCATATTACACCTAGTAGTTTAAACATTCTTTTTGGTCCTAATGGAGCAGGAAAATCAACATTTTTAGATACAATATGGTTCATTAGAGATTGTGCAATTAGAGGTGTTGATTCTGCTGCTTCTTTTAGAGATCATGGTATTGGTATTCTGTGGGATGGAGCAAATACAACTGATAATATATTAATTTCCATAGAAGATGAATCAACTAAATATGAGGTTTTATTTGGTTTATCTGCTGGGAGAATAGAACCTTTTGTTGGTGAAAAATTAGTTAGAAAAAATAATAATGAATTACTAATTGATAGAACTATAGGTAGTGATAAAGCCACATTTTATCATCTTGGCATGGGACAAGATAAAACTACTATCACTCTCAGAGAACCGGAGAAACTAGCCCTCACTAGCTACGTAGCTTTTGGGACAAGTGATATAACTGCATTAGAGTTAGATAGATTGTTGCGTGCTGCTCGTTCCTATCATTTACGAGGTGCTTCTTTATTTAGTCTCAGAAGAGCAGGTTCAGAATCAGAAGCGGGTGATAGATTACAAGATAGATGTGAAAATTTATGGTCTGTTTTGAGAAATTTGCATGATAGACGAGTGATTGATGAAAGATACGATACTATCATGAATTTTATGAAAGAAAGTTTCCCTGGTTTTGATGGTTTGTATTTTGAACAAACTGGAAGAAATGTGGTCTATGCTAATTTTTTAGATAAAAAAAGACGTAAACCAATACAAGCATCAGGAGTATCCGATGGACATCTTCAAATGTTAATTAATCTGACTGCTTTATTTTCTGAAAAGCCTAATGGTTATTCATTAATTTTATTAGACGAACCTGATATATCTTTACATCCTTGGGCGTTAGCAGTGTTAGCAAAAGCTGTGAAACTCGCTACCGAAAAATGGAATAAACAGGTTTTTGTATCAACCCATTCTCCTGTACTCATTAGTCAGTTTGCACCAGAAAATATATGGGCAATGGAACTTGATAAAAATGGTCAAACTATGATGAAACGGGTTAGCGAAATAGAGGAAATACAAGATTTATTAGAAGATTATGCCACAGGTTCTTTGTATATGGCTGAAGCTATAGCACCTCAAAGTAAAGCTTTTACTGAGGAGTTAAAATAATGAATCAAGAAAATATAAATAGCAACCAACCATGCTATTTTTTTGAATTTGGATTATTTGTAACAGGGGAAACTGAAGAACAGCATCTACAAGATTTATTTAAAACTTTGATGGAAACTGGTATATGTACATTTAAAGTTATACATCGTATTGGACAACTTAACCCTATAACTTCCAAAAAAAAGAATTTAAAAATGGTTGGAATGGGTAAGATCATACCTGATAAAGATGCTGAAAAAATTGGATTTCCAGCCAGAGAGTATCTGTCTGAGAACCCATGTAGATATGTATTATTAGTAGATGATTTAGAAAATGATAGAGTAGCTCAAGCAGAACAAATTTTTCTACGATATCAAAATGCTTTAGATACCATTTTAAAAAATCAAAAACATCGTGCTTCCTTTCATTTTCTGGTTAATATGATTGAAGCTTATTACTTTGCTGATGCACAAGCTATCAATACAGTTTTAGGCACTTCTTTAACAGATTATCTTGAAGATGTTGAAACTATTCCTCACCCGAAAAATCAGTTAAAATCATTACATCGTGGGTTTGACGAAAAAGAAGATGGAGGTAAAATAATCAAACATTTGAGAGTTGAACATATTCTATCTCGTTCTGATACTTGTGCATCACTGCGAACTTTATTTTATTGGTGTTATAAAGTTTTGCAAAAATACCCAGAACCAGATGTTTTAGAGCTATTCCCTGTAGAACAGTATCACTTTCATGGTGGTATTTTAAGTGATATTACAAGACAGCAATTAGAAGACATTGAATAAAAAATTAGAAATACATCAATATTTTTATTCTTGTAGATTCTGTTCTTGATTTTTCAATGTTTCAGCTTGCATAGTTCGCGCTTTCGCAATCGTGCGACAATGATTAATTAACTGATAAACTGGGTTTTTTCCTCTATCAACAATTTCCTGCAATAAATCTTCAACTTCTTTATTCCAAGTTCCTCTCCCCGCAGCTTCATACAATGCTTTCTGTAAAGATGTATGTGCTTTCTTTCCAGTTCCAACTTGATCAACATTTTGCGGTAACTGATCTTTATTTCTAACTATTTGACTATTGATGTTATTATTAACTATGGGTAATTCTTTTTTAAACTCCACATCAAATAATTGAGAAAACTGCTTTGCCATTGCATCTATTGATGAAGCAAAATTTGTCCAAACAATAGCAGGAAGAAATGGAATTTGTCTATCTGTCCATAATTCCTTGTAAATTTGCCAATCTTCTATAGCTTGTAGTTCACTAGATTTAATTTGTAATGGATAATTTTTGTCATTGACTTTAACAATTAAATCCCATTTGAATTTAATATCAGCAATACTATTTTCACCTGTGGGATAAGCTGTAATATTTTCTAACTTTTCTAAAGCTAATATAACTCTTTTAACTGAAGCATCACCAATTTCATATTCAGGGGTATCTGTAGAATATAAAGTATTAGCACTATAGTCTTTACAAACAACATCTAATATTCTTTTGGGTATGGGATAAAGTTGATCATTTCCATAAAAACCAAAATTACCTTCTGGATCTTCATATCTTGGAAATGGTAAAGGTTTTCCTGCTTCTGGAAGCCAATAAACTTCTTTTTTGATTTCAAATAAAATCGGATTAATAACTATGTTTAAATACGATTCTTCTTTGATTTGAATAACTTGGTAATTGCTGGTATTAATTCTTGATATATCAAAATATAAACTCAGCGTTAATTGTTCATCTATGCTTTCTATTTCTGATACTAAATCATCCCATTGCGAATAATTATCATCAATTTTATATCTAATTTTAGTAGGTAAATATGTTTGATGATTATAAACTTGTGGCTGACTTAAATCTAAGACATTACCATTTTGTAAAGCTAGTAAATTCTGAGTTATTGATTTATCGAGATATTCATAATCAATAATTTTCTGAAAAGGAATAATCCCACTATAAATAGTATCTCCTACTCGATTCTCTAGTGTGGAAATACTGCCCCCTGCTCCTTTAAATGTACAAATAATATTCCTCATACCTCCATGTATAGTATTTCTACTTTCATTTAGGTTGGGTTTAATTCCTAATCTAAGTTCAACAATATTATCTAACATAAACTGCATATTCAAAGAACGCAAATTATCCTATCATATTCTGATAAATGTAGCAAATGTAGGTTAGGTTGTTCGCGTTAGCGTTGCGGAGCAATGGAACGAAACCCAACATCACCCATTGGTATTTTAAAATTAATGTTGGGTTTCATTTCATTCAACCCAACCTACTCGTTGCCAATATCATCATCAAAAATAATTTCCTCACCCGCACCCCACATTATGTCATACATACCTTGACGCACAGCACGGTGAAAACTTGAATATTCCCAATCCTTTGGTGCTGTTACCAAACCATGTTTCACAGAATTATAATGAATATATTCAACGTGATTTTGAAAATCAATTTCATCTCTAATTAAATGTTCCCAAAAACGATATTGCCATATGGCCCGTTGTTTTTTATTTTTTCTAGATACAGATATATTTTCTGGAGAAATAGTTTCACATTTACGACTAAAATAACTTTTAATTAACCGCCAACGGGTAGAAAAATCCTGATCATTTTCTGGTAAAGTCCAAATACAGTGGAGATGATCAGGTAAAATAACAATAGCATCTATAATAAATGGATGTTTCTGCATTACATAACCAAAAGCATCTCTTAATAAAGAAACATTTTTTGGTAAACATAATATTTTTTGTCTTTTCTCTGTCACCACTGTAAAAAAGTATGTTCCTCCTGCCACATTGGCGCGGCGATATTCCATACTATAAATATCCTGTGATTAAAGTTGTGTTTTATAATCTTGATTTTACCCCGTAGGTTGGGTTGACGCAAGGAAACCCAACATTAATTATAAAACGAAGCGCAACCCAATATTAATTATAATATATCAGTGGTTGGTGCTACCCAATTTTCATATTCTAAATTAGTGATATTTTGAAAGTGTTTAATATTAGCAGTAATTAAAACGCATTTATTATTAATTGCTGATGCTCCAATCAGTAAGTCAAGGGGAGTAATTAATAAACCTCTTTGACGTAAATCTTGATAAATAATACTGGCAACATTAGCTGTATGACAGCATAAGCTTGTTGTAAGAGATTAGTCATAGTTTTTTGTCGCCATTATCAAAAACTTTGGTAAGTTGATAAAACTAGATTCATTTTATCACAAATATTTTATCTTTCATAAGAAAACTTTATTTTTTATTAACTGTAAATATATTTTAAATAAAATTGTGTTTTTTACTACAGAACCACCTGTTAATGAACGAATAAAAAATACCTTTGGAGATTTTGTTAAAGTTACATTTCCACCTAAGCAGTAAGTTGCAAACTTTCTTTTTTTAATGATAGTTTTCGTGGAGATTGACCCCATTTTTTCTGATGTTCTTGCCAAGCTTCTGGCATTTCATCCCATATTCTACCATCTAATAACTTACCACCAGCTTTAGAAGTTCTACCACCGATTTGCTTAAAGAAAAATGCAACTTCTGCTTTTTGGCATTGGTCACGAATGTCTTCAGCCCATTCAATATTCATTGGACGATGTTTTTGACCAGATTCTCCACCAACAATGACCCAATCAATATTTGTGAGGTCAAGATTTAATGAACCTAACAATGGTTCACAGGAAAGGAAACGCACATTTGCAGGAACTTGACGAAGTAAATCAATACGAGAAACATAACTTTGATTTTCCACTGATACACCTAACCAGATATTTTTATGAAAGTCTAGATGTGGTGATAATTCAACTAATCTTTCAGGTCTTTTTGTTAATATTTGATATATATGATGAGGTGTAGCATGAATCACTTTAAATACCTTTTGAATAAAATCTAAAGGTACTTCTTCATGAAAAAGATCACTCATTGAATTAACAAATATTCTACTAGGAGTACGCCATTTTAAAGGTTCTGTCAATCTTTCTGGATGTAGAGTTAAATCAAATCCATTTTTAAAATTATTAGGAAAGCGTTTAGTAATAGCTTCTGCGTAGCAATGCACACAACCTGGACTAACTTTGTTACAACCAGTTGTAGGATTCCAAGTTTTATCTGTCCACTCAATACCTGTGTTTATACTAGACATGATGATTTAACCTTAGTTAGTTATGAATTTTGTAAGTTATCTGGATTTGATGTTTTTAATTCGTATGTACTATAATATAACAGATTTTATGAGTATCGAAAATAATTTTCTCCTAACTTACAATTTTTTATTTTTGCAGGTTTACAATATATAAAGTCATCCACAATAGACTTATGACACTAACCCTCAGCTTACCACCAGAATTAGAACAGTATTTAACACAGCAAGCACAACAGCAAGGACTTTCTGTGGAAACTTATACATTACAATTACTACAAAAATCTATTTTCCAATTAGAGAAAAATTCAGCTTTTGAAGAAACACCCACAGAAATTGTCATTGAAGGTATTCATCAGGGAATAAAAGAAGCATTAAGTGGACAAACTATACCCCTTTCACAAATGTGGGAAGGAATAGATGCAGAATAATAATGAACCACTACTAATTGAAATTGCTCTTACTCCTCGTTTTCAAAGGGATTTAAGAGAACTGGCTAAACGCTATCGTTCAATTCGTAGTGATGTTCAACCTTTAATTGATCAACTACAAGCAGGTGAAATTCCTGGAGATAGAATTGCAGGAATTAAATATCAAGTTTTCAAAGTTCGTATTAAAAATAGTAACATTCAAAAAGGAAAAAGTGGAGGATATAGGGTGATTTATTATCTGAAAAATGCTCAAGGAATTATACTCACTACAATTTATTCTAAATCTGATCTGACAGATGTGAGTAATGAAATAATTGAACAAGCAATAGCTCAATATGAAGAAGGAAAGACAATTCCAGATGACTAAAAGTATGCCCCAATTACTAGACGTAGTAGCATTAACAGTGGATTTACCTGAATATAACTTGTTACGTGGTCAAGTTGGTACAATAGTTGAATTATTAGCCGATGGTACTGTATTTGAAGTAGAATTTAGCGATCGCAGTGGACAAACTTATGAATCTCTTGGTTTACGTCCAGAGCAAATAATAGTGTTAAATTTTTAGCCAATATCATCATCAAAAATAATTTCCTCACCCGCACCCCACATCATGTCATACATACCTTGACGCACAGCGCGATGAAAACTTGAATATTCCCAATCTTTTGGTGCTGTTACCAAATCATGTTTCACCGGATTATAATGAATATATTCAACATGATTTTGAAAGTCTATTTCATCTCTAATTAAATGTTCCCAAAAACGATATTGCCATATAGCCCGTTGTTTTTTCTTTTTTCTAGATGCAGATATATTTTCTGGTGAAATAGTTTCACATTGACGACTAAAATAACTTTTAATTAAACGCCAACGGGTAGAAAAATCCTGATCATTTTCTGGTAAAGTCCAAATACAGTGGAGATGATCAGGTAAAATAACAATAGCATCTATAATAAATGGATGTTTCTGCATTACATAACCAAAAGCATCTCTTAATAAAGAAACATTTTTTGGTAAACATAATATTTTTTGTCTTTTCTCTGTCACCACTGTAAAAAAGTATGTTCCTCCTGCCACATTGGCGCGGCGATATTCCATACTATAAATATCCTGTGATTAAAGTTGTGTTTTATGATCTTAATTTTACCCCGTAGGTTGGGTTGACGTAAGGAAACCCAACATTAACTATAATAAGCAATGGGACAGAATTAATTGCACAACTTATTTTTCTGTCACCTGTTCCCTCTCTCAACAAGTGAATTTAATTTTGTCCGACTACTTATTCTGGTGGGTGGTTTTGGGTAAGTTGACGGTATCTTTGTATTTTCCAGTTTCAGTCACAGTTTCATGCCTAAATGTAGGTGTGCAGGTTATCCGATCAATTATAGGAGATCGTATGATTGTAGGGTGCGGTGAGCGATCGCTTGTTGCTGAACTGAGGAAAGATTAGTCAGTAACCCAGCCCTAAATGGACTGGGCTTGTAAGAGAAATCAAGCAAGCAGTACTAGACCAGACCACCCTGAGTTTACTCTCATAGTAGCCGTTATTTGAGTCACGACACCCCGGAAGGCATAGCTAGTTCTCTGCTCTGTCATTTGCAACACTGTTTCAATGTCACTGAAACAGTGTTGCAAGTCTAACAAACTCTTATAACAGGTTGTTCGCGCAGCGTGCCGTAGGCATCAGCTAACATTACCCCAGAAATGGAAGGCTATGAGTGAGCAAAACATTATGCGTACAGAGTTGGGAAATTTGAATCGGTAATTGTCCCGTTGAAAGTGAATTACAAAAGTACCCCAAATTTCCCAACTCCAAGGCGGTAATGAAAAAATATTCAAAGCGGTTAAAACCTGAGTTTCCCAGTTACCGAGTATTGTTATGGTGAAACTCGAGTCCTTTCTGCTCTAGGATCTTTTATTCCCGTAAAGTGGTGCAGAAACTTACTGGTAATCTCTTTGCTGTCTACACTGGGTATAACAGATGTTTTGGTTTTGCAGTTCTTCTTAAATCCCGTTGACATTACTTAGATACAGTGGTTAGATGGGTTATCTCTTAAACTACCTTGAGTTGTGTCAATTGAACATCCTCCCATATATCGAGTAAATCCCTTTGTCAATAGGGGTTGAGATGCGCTAACCCTGCTGCGCCCCTACCTCCTAATTCCTAAATTCTTCCATAAGATGGTGTTTGAAAAGTCATGATTGCTGTATCAAATATTTTACCCCTCCCTAACCCTCCCCTTATAAAGCGGAGGGAAGTAGTACCGCAGGGCGGAAGTCAAAAATCAAAAGTCAAAAGTCAAAACGAAGACAGTATAGGCTTTTTAACGATTTAGAATGGTTGGTTTATTTATGCCGTGTTGTACTAGATTTTTATTGTTACCCTCCTTTAGGGAAACGGGGGGTAACAATGTGATGAAAATTACGGGATACCACTTTTCAAACATTCTCCAAGACCATCTTTGTCAATTTTGCAAGCTGCGTAAGTCCTAAATTATTTAAAAAAATGGCAAAATGTGATAGTTCTATGATTCTAGTTGACAAGTACAGCCGAAATTCCCCCATACAACCTTGCTGTTAAATCCCACCGCCCATGAAAACAGTATTACTTGATGATCGTCAAAATTCCTTAGTGCAATGGGTAAGCCAAGCAACGGGTATAAATACTTTCGGTGTAAAAGTCCGATTGCTAGGTAATGACCTACATATTCTCTGTGAAAATGCTGAATGTCCACAACGCTGGCAAACCTTATTGGAGTTATTGCAAGCACTACAGCAAACTGATGTAGATACCCTCACCAATGACGAACAACCGTCAATATACCAAGTATTAATTTATGGTCGAAAAAAAGGGGAACACCGTCCTCAATGGTGCCATCGGGTATATTTAAATCAACTGGAACGACATTTAGAACAGGCACTATTGGCACAGACAGAAATGCCTATAAGCCCCGGAGGCTCGCTGATTATCTCTAATGAAAGTTTGGCACGTCAAGGGGATGGGGATGCCATTGCTCGCTATTTGAGCGAACATCTCAGCCATTTAGGTATAGCAGTACAGGTAAAAATTAAACCCTCTGCGGCGAAAAATAACTCTCAGATTGTCGCTAATCGTCTTTGGGTATTTTGTCAGTCTAGCTATAGCCCTGATTCATCATTATTGGCAGAAACGGTAGCCCAAAAGCTCAGACATTTGCAGCTTGTCGGTTATCAGGATGCCATTATTGTTGCCCAAGTTCGAGGGGAAACAGAGCCAGATTGGCGGGTAAGAGTAGATTTGACACCTCCAGAGGTGATGTTAAAAGAATGGGCGCGGTGGGGAGATGTGCAAGCGATCGCTAGAATATTAACTGAAGAATTATTAGGCTTCGAAATAGCACTGCAAACTTCCCTCAAAGAATCTACCTTGCACATCTTCTGTACCCCAGCTTTTGACCCCTTAGAAACCGCACCCGCACCGGATAAAACGACCGCACTACAAGCCATTATCCCCCTACTCGAAAGTATTGCTCCTCAAGCCATTATCTCAGCCGCCATATACGGACAAAAAACCACAGACAAACAACCAACTTGGATAGATTGGGTATCTTTACCAGCATCTGAGCATCCATTCCTGCTCACATCTGCATTGGAGCTTGCCCGTGCTGGTGATCAACCAGCCATGATTTTTTTACTAGAGCGACTACTCAATCCCAACCTAGATTGGCGATTGAAAACAGGTGGTATCCGGGTACTACTAGTTCGCAAAGAAGATTTATTACACATAATGTGTGATGCTCCCGTTTGTCCTACACGCTATCAAGTTTCTAGTAAAGTGACTCAATTTATCCGCCAACTAAAAATTTCTGGTATTACTGGTGTCCGTGTTTATGGTCGTCGTGCTGGTGATAAAGAACCCGTATGGCATCATGGGGCTGATCTAGAAGAACGTTCTCGATTAGTTCCCGAAGCAACACCAGAATTTGCCGCTACATCAGAATATGTAAATTCCCTAATGATAGATGAAAACAGTGAAGAAATTTTGCGTCCCGATTTAACCAATGAAAAAGTAAAAAGCTTTCTCAAAGAAGCATCAAATAATTTGTTGCTAAACACCAATAAATTAATCAGAAATTTACTTTTAAACAGTCAAATATTTACACCATCTAATCAGGAAATAGACGAAAATCCCGATAATCAAGGAATTGGCAGCGGGATGATTTGGTTAGCATTAGGATTACTTCTCGCCTTACAAAGTGATTTTATGTTAGGCTACGTCGTCGCACATACTGTTAAAAATTCACCAAAAGCTAGTAATAATATTGTTTCACCATTATCCTCACAAGCACAAGCATCCTCACTATCACCAAATAATCAGAAAACATCATTTTCAAATCAACCAGGGACAACAGAATTACTTAATAATGATCCCTCCGCCTTTAATGCTTCTGGATTTATTAATGATAATAATGCTCAATCAGGAAATTTGCCAGCCGGACCATTAAAAGAAAAAGCCACTTCTACAGCTATTTTATTAGCAGCCAGATCGCAAATACCCAGTTTTAATGCTAGGCAACTAGATGAACAATTAGCTCTATATAAACAGCGGTTAGCTACAAAAAAACGTCCGCCAGATGTCTTAATTGTTGGTTCTTCTCGCGCACTGAGAGGAGTTGATCCTGTCGCCCTTTCTAAAGCTTTATCCTCCCAAAACCATAGCAATATTGATATATTTAACTTTGGCATTAATGGAGCAACAGCCCAAGTCGTTGATGTCCTCATCCGTCAGGTTTTAGAACCCCAAGAACTACCAAAAATAATTTTATGGGCAGATGGTTCTCGTGCCTTTAACAATGGGAGAGAAGATATTACTTTCAATGCAATTGAATCTTCACCAGGATACAAACAAATATTGCAGAAATCTCCAACAAAAGTCAAAGCTAATGAAGGTAATAAAAATCTAAAAGATCCCACAGAAAAAGTTAGTAATAAACCTAAAACAGCAGATACTAATATCTATCAAACCACTAACGATTGGTTAAATCAGTCTGTAGCTAATTTATCTGCTAGTTATAAAAGCCGTGATCAAATTAAAATTCTTCTCCAAAAACAACTTCAATATCTACCTTTTAGCTATCAACATTCCCCAGTCAAATCAAAAGTCCACATCACCCATGATTCAGAAATAGACAATAATTCTTCTCTCCAAGGAGTTGATTTTGATGGATTCTTACCTTTATCTATTCGCTATAATCCCACCACATACTATCAAAAACATCCCAAAGTTTCTGGAGACTACGATAATGATTATAAATCTTTCCAATTAGCAGGTAAACAAGATCAGGCATTCCATTCCATGTTAGAGTTTACCAAAAATAATAATATCTCTCTCGTCTTTGTGAATATGCCTCTTACTTCAGATTATTTAGATCCTGTACGCATGAAATATGAGCAACAGTTTCAAGAGTATTTATTAACCTTTACCAATCACCCTCAATTTATCTATCGTGATTTAAGTCAGCTATGGACAAAAGCAAATGATTACTTTTCAGATCCCAGTCACCTCAATCGTTATGGTGCTTATGAAGTATCCAAGAAACTAGCTATAGATCCAATGATTAGCTGGCCAACAAAATGATTAAATAGGAAATAGAGAATAGATGAGAAAATATTCTTTATCCTAACTCCTAACTTACGAAAAATAACAAAATACTTGTATTCTTTCTTCCTCATCACAAATTCAGAATTATCAATTAACAAACAATGAAATTTATATCAATTTTTTATGGGTTGTTTCTATTGAGTGTTTTAGGCATCTACTGGACTGTTAATTTAGCAAATATAAGATTATGGATACTGTTAATAGCTAGTCTTTTATTTTACGCATCTTTGAATATTCAATATTTACCATTACTTTTAACACTAACTTTTATCAACTTCTATCTAGGTTTAGAAATTGGCAGTAATACTTCACCAGGAAAACATTCTCAAAACTGGAATTTATCTAATGAGGAATGGCAATTTGCTCAAGCTGACTGGAATCAACGCCGTCTTAAAGTATTGTGGATTGGCATAGGTTTTAATGTTTTTATTCTTTTAGGCTTTAAATACATAAATCATTTTCTAAATTTAGTTTTTAATCAGCCAACAAGTTCACCAGAATCATTGATTAAGTTAGCTGCACCTCTAGGAATTTCCTTCTTTACCTTTGAATGTATTGCTTATTTAATAGATATTTATCGTGGTGCTCAGGCTGCTACTAAATTTATCCAATTTGCTACATATAAATTATTTTTTGCTAAACTAATTTCTGGACCCATTACTCGTTACCATAATTTAGCGATTCAATTTGATACCCTCAGATTTCCCAGCATTGATAGAGTTGCTGAAGGAATGTGGTTAATTGCTAGAGGTGCAGTTAAAAAAGGTATCCTTGCTGATAATTTGGGTATATTTGTAGATTTATGTTTTGGTAACTTACAAAGGGCAGGTAGTACAGATTTGTGGTTAGCTACCTTTGCTTATGGCTTACAGTTGTATTTAGATTTCAATGGTTATGTTGATATTACTCGTGGTAGCGCTTTACTATTTGGGTTGGTTTTACCGGAAAACTTTGATTTTCCTTACTTCAGTACAAGTATTGCTGATTTTTGGCGACGCTGGCACATTACATTAGGTGATTGGCTACGTAATTATCTTTACTTTCCTTTAGGCGGTTCTCGGCGCGGATTAATGCGTACCTGCGGAAATTTATTGATAGTCATGTTAGTGGCTGGTATTTGGCACGGTTCAGCTTGGGGTTTTATTATTTGGGGTCTATTGCATGGTGTCGCTTTAGTAGTTCATCGTCTCACATTTGTACTAAGCGATCGCTTGACAATTCTTAATTCATTTTGGCAAAATCCGCTAGGAGTTATTTTTGCTTGGCTTTTAACACAAATCATGGTTTTCACATCCTGGATTTGGTTTCGTCTCCCCAACCTCCAAGACTCCGCTTTAGTGATCAAAAACTTTTGGGGTCATGCCGGTGATCAACAATTTTCAGAAAAAATCTATGTAGAAGCCTTAAATATAAGTCAGTACCAACTTTCTTATTTGTTAATAGGCATAGCTTTAACAATGTTCATAGCATATGCTTTTAAGCGAGGCATGAAATTAGAATTTAGCTGGCCAATTAAAATTGTTTTGGTTCCCCTATGTTTTTATGCAGTTTGGTTACTAGCTCCTGAGGGTAGTTTACCTTATATATACTTTGATTTTTAGAGGTGAATTTTCTGCTGCAATTCCTGTACATCTCATCACATTAGGAAAACATATAACTGATATAACTAATACTAATTTTAATTATCTTTACAAATTTAAACTTATCCTCTACTATTGTATTCAGGTAAGTAAAACAACCTACTAACATCATAAGAACATAAAGCAATCATAAAATGACAACTACCTTACAACAGCGCGAAAGTGCTAATGTGTGGGATCGCTTCTGCGGTTGGATCACCAGCACCGACAATCGTTTATATATCGGTTGGTTCGGCGTAATCATGATCCCTACCCTCCTCTCTGCGATCGCTTGCTTCGTAATTGCATTCATCGCCGCACCTCCAGTTGACATTGACGGTATCCGCGAACCAGTTGCAGGTTCTTTACTCTACGGAAACAACATCATTTCCGGCGCAGTAGTTCCCTCCTCCAACGCTATCGGTTTACACTTCTACCCAATTTGGGAAGCTGCTTCCTTAGACGAGTGGTTGTACAACGGCGGTCCTTACCAGTTGGTAGTATTCCACTTCTTGATCGGCGTATTCTGCTACCTCGGTCGTGAATGGGAACTTTCTTACCGCTTAGGTATGCGTCCTTGGATTTGCCTAGCCTTCTCTGCACCTGTAGCAGCAGCAACCGCAGTATTCTTGATCTACCCAATCGGTCAAGGTTCATTCTCTGACGGTATGCCTTTAGGTATCTCTGGAACATTCAACTTCATGATCGTGTTCCAAGCAGAACACAACATCTTGATGCACCCCTTCCATATGTTAGGTGTAGCTGGTGTCTTCGGCGGTTCTTTGTTCTCCGCAATGCACGGTTCTTTGGTTACTTCTTCCTTAGTTAAAGAAACAACCGAAAACGAATCGCAAAACTACGGTTACAAATTCGGACAAGAAGAAGAAACCTATAACATCGTAGCTGCTCACGGTTACTTTGGTCGCTTGATATTCCAATACGCTTCCTTCAACAACAGCCGTCAACTACACTTCTTACTCGCTGCATGGCCTGTAATTGGTATTTGGTTCACAGCTTTGGGTATCAGCACCATGGCGTTCAACTTGAACGGTTTCAACTTCAACCAATCAATCATGGATTCTCAAGGTCGCGTAGTCGCTACTTGGGCTGACGTAATCAACCGCGCTAACTTAGGTATGGAAGTAATGCACGAGCGCAACGCTCACAACTTCCCCCTAGACTTGGCTGCTGCTGATGTTGCTCCTGTTGCTTTAAGCGCTCCTGCAATCAACGGTTAATCGGTTTAGTTAAATAAAAAACGCTCTCCAATTATGGGGAGCGTTTTTTTGTTTTGGGAACATACTGACTAGTACCGCAAGGCGGAAGTCAAAAGTCAAAAGTCAAAAGTCAAAATGAAGACAGTATAGGCTTTTGGAGGATTTAGAATGGTTGGTTTATTTACGCCGTTTTGTACTAGTAGTCTGTCAACCCGAAAATGACGGGTGAAGGCAAGCAGGGGGAGAAAAGAGGCAGGGGAGGGAAGAACAGAAGTTTTTCCGATCATTACCCGTCAAAAAAAATCGTTCAATTTTCCAGACTTGATATTACTTCTAACTTCTTCTAAATCCTCCTAATAGCGCAGCGTGGCGTTATACTGAAAACGGCTTAATTGTTTGATTCTAAACGTAGGGGTAAAGCAAGAGCTTCATTGGTGTCAACTTAACGTAAAACATCTATCCCGCCTGGGAATGATAGCGTAGCGTGGCGTTAGCCATATTCCCAGTCTAATAGCAGAAGTCATCTGAAGATGACTAAATAACCCGGAAATTTTTGAGTAAACTTGAGTTTACTTTCGCTATTAGCCCGGAAATGAATTTCCGGGCGGGTGTAGAAGCTAACAGACATGAAAATATGGAAATAATTGTTTATAACCCTTGTACCGTAAGGGTTTTGTTAAGTAGTGAGACAGAATTAATTACACAATGTCATTGCGTTAGCGCAGCGTTAGCCATATGGAACGAAATGAAGCAATCGCAAGGGTTGTGATTGCTTCCCTTCGCTCGCAATGACTGTAAATATTTTTGTCCAATTACTTATAGATATACAACTCCAGCCACAGAGAACACAGAGAAATGAGGGTTTGAGGAATGTTTTGCGTAGGTAACAAGAAAATTAAAAGTTTTTATAAGAAATATTAACAGTAGAAAGCCTTGCCATATCTAGGTTATAGCCATAAAGACGACCCAGGTTTCTAGATTTATCGAAAAATATTACGAAAACCCCTTTACAAATCGAAATATAAGGCTTACTATAAAGACATGAGGTAGAAATACCTACCAGAACATACATAACTCAAACGCAATTATAAACACATGACAACCACCTTACAACAGCGCGAAAGTGCTAACGTATGGAGCCGCTTCTGCGAGTGGATCACAAGCACTGACAACCGTTTATACATCGGCTGGTTCGGCGTAATCATGATCCCCACCCTCCTATCTGCGATCGCTTGCTTCGTAATTGCATTCATCGCCGCACCTCCAGTTGACATTGATGGTATCCGCGAACCAGTTGCAGGTTCTTTACTCTACGGAAACAACATCATTTCCGGCGCAGTAGTTCCTTCCTCCAACGCTATCGGTTTACACTTCTACCCAATTTGGGAAGCTGCTTCCTTAGACGAGTGGTTGTATAACGGCGGTCCTTACCAGTTGGTAGTATTCCACTTCTTGATCGGAGTATTCTGCTACCTCGGTCGTGAATGGGAACTTTCTTACCGCTTAGGTATGCGCCCTTGGATTTGCCTAGCCTTCTCTGCACCTGTAGCAGCAGCAACCGCAGTATTCTTGATCTACCCAATCGGTCAAGGTTCATTCTCTGACGGTATGCCTTTAGGTATCTCTGGAACATTCAACTTCATGATCGTGTTCCAAGCAGAACACAACATCTTGATGCACCCCTTCCATATGTTAGGTGTAGCTGGTGTCTTCGGTGGTTCTTTGTTCTCCGCAATGCACGGTTCTTTGGTGACTTCTTCATTAGTTAAAGAAACAACCGAAAACGAATCACAGAACTACGGTTACAAATTCGGACAAGAAGAAGAAACCTATAACATTGTAGCTGCTCACGGTTACTTTGGTCGCTTGATATTCCAATACGCTTCCTTCAACAACAGCCGTCAACTACACTTCTTACTCGCTGCATGGCCTGTAATTGGTATTTGGTTCACAGCTTTGGGTATCAGCACCATGGCGTTCAACTTGAACGGTTTCAACTTCAACCAATCAATCATGGATTCTCAAGGTCGCGTAGTCGCTACTTGGGCTGACGTAATCAACCGCGCTAACTTAGGTATGGAAGTAATGCACGAGCGCAACGCTCACAACTTCCCCCTAGACTTGGCTGCTGCTGATGTTGCTCCTGTTGCTTTAAGCGCTCCTGCAATCAACGGTTAATCGGTTTAGTTAAATAGAAAACGCTCTCCAATTATGGGGGGCGTTTTTTTGTGTTCATTTTTCACATTCGCGTTTAGTCACATAATGCCGATAGCGAAACATGGCTTCTAGTTGTGCTTGTAATAACCAACCACTCATAAATTCTATGCCATCACCACCGGGCATGGCATAAGTAATATTATCGGTTAATTTAGTTTTGCCGTTTTCTTCTGTAAATTCATGACGATGTACCCAGGACTCAAAAGGTCCAGATATCTGTTCATCGGTAAATAGGCGATATTTTTCATAGTCTGTGTGCCGTGCTAACCAAGTTAAAGGTAAAATACCCAGAAAAAGCCGAAATTCTGTAATTGCCCCGGCTTCTAGCCCACCTTCACGTCTAACGATTTGTACAGGTTGCCAAGGTGGAGTGAGTATTTGGAGTATGTCTGGTCTTTCGTGGAATTTCCAAACTACTTCAACTGGTGCGTTAATGATTGAGGAATGTTTAAAGTGCAACATGAACAAAAAACCTAAAATTGAGCCTTTAGATTCATTATTGACAATTTCATGAGGAAATAGGCTGAAAACCTCGGAATTGTCATCTAAAAATAGTTAAATTTAGTATAACGAGAGAATGCACTAAAAAGCTGATGCGGCGATAGGGAAGTGCTGCTGCAAGCAGTTCGCTAATTGAGGTATAAAAAATATTTTATCAAGTTTTTGGAATTTACCCGTTGATATATCATTTATTATGCAATAATGGGAGTCGAGAAGTAATTCGGTGGACCTCGTTTGTTTTTAGTATTGATAGGCTTTTTCCCTTTGGTATTTACAGACTTTTCTCCGAAATCTAAATCTCTACACTCTTATGATTTTGGAGAAAATCTATGTCAATTTATGTAGGCAACCTCTCTTATGAAGTTACCCAAGACGGCTTAAGCGAAATTTTCAAGGAGTATGGCACTGTAAAGCGTGTTCAGCTACCTACCGACAGAGAAACTGGTAAAGTTCGCGGTTTCGGTTTCGTAGAAATGGAATCAGAAGCAGAAGAAGCAAAAGCCATTGAAGCACTTGATGGTGCTGAATGGATGGGACGTGATTTAAAAGTGAACAAAGCTAAACCAAGAGAAGAACGTACTCCTTTTGGTGGTGGAAATCGGGGTGGTGGGAACTTCGGCGGTGGAAGCCGTAACCGTTACTAATATCCATAGATTTAAGGTGGATAAATATCCGCATTGAGGATAATTAGGTTTAACAAAAGCTCAGGAATGAATACCTGGGCTTTTTTATGGCAAATTTTCTGCACAGGATCAATATTGACTTAACCCGTATTTCTCACGAACAATGTAATCGCAGTTTCTATAACCCGTATAGAGAATCGGTTTCCGGTATTTTTTACTGGGTTGATTTTTGATGCAGTGTGAAACTCCAGAATCCAGATTTTACGAGGGTTTGAGAATTTTGGTGAAAAATCCAGGGTAAAATGGCATCAAAAGAGATATTTTGGCAAATTGGCACAAGTTATGGACAAATATTATCATAATTAGGGGTCAGCACTTGTCAGCATGATTAGTCATAAAATGTTACTTTAGAAAACTATAACTAAGTCATATTTTCGCACATCTACCCATGCCTTATCTTATCACTGCTGGGGAAATTCGTTCCCTAATTACTGAATATAGCAAAGCTAAAACTCTGTGGATAGATACAGAAGTTGCTGATTATAAAACTCGTAATCCTAGATTATCACTAATTCAGGTGTTGAATAATCCTACTGATATGACTGGTAATAGTGTTTATTTGTTAGATGTTCTCGATAAATCAGATGTAATTGCTGATTTTGTGGAAAGGATTATGACTAATGATGCTATTGAAAAAGTTTTTCATAATGCTGGTTATGATGTGCAATATTTGGGAGGTAAAAGGGCTAAAAATATTACCTGTACTTTGACAATGGCTAAGAAAATTCCCATTTATTTACTACCGTTACCTAATTATCAACTGAAAACTCTAGCAACTGAACTTTGTAATTTTCATGATATTGATAAACAAGAACAAAGGAGTGATTGGGGAAAAAGACCATTAACTGAATCTCAACTAGAATATGCTTATCTTGATTGTATTTATTTGGCTCAAGTACATTTAAGATTATTAGAATTAGAGGCTAATTTTCAGGTAGATCCAATTAAGGAAGATTTAAATTTATTGACTGCTAGATATAGAGAAATTGAACAGCAACAAAAAATACTTAAGTCAGAATTTGAGCATTTACAAGAACGGGTAAAAAAAGCGATGTTAGTTCAAAATATTGCCGAAACATCGCATTGTAAATTAACAAGTTATGAGCGAAAAACTTTTAAAACTCAGTTTCAGGAATTGGTAAATTTAGTAGAAAATCAAGGTGTTGATTTAGATTTTACTATTACTTTAACTGAAGATATTCGCAAAAATTTGGGGGTAAATCTGGAAAAGTTAACTGTAAATGTTGATACAAATACTTATTGGAAAATCACTCCTAAAAATCAGGAAGATGAGGAAGATTAAGAGCAAATATTGAAAACCTCTGTGAACTAATTTTAATCATACTTCCGAATACTGGTATGAAAATTTTCATGAAAGTGCTAACAAAATTAACAGAATTATCAGCGGTAATCTAGTAATAATCTAAATCTAGATAGTAAGGATTTTATTTTTAATATTTACTAATATGCGGTGATTGGCTAGATAAATTTATTGATTAATTCTCAATAACTTCAGGGAATTTTATAATTTGAATTGAATATTAATCAAAAAGCAAACATATTCCAGAAGTAAGTAATTTAGTGAATGATTTACTCCCAGTAAGATGGCATTTTTGGTAAATTATGAAATGGCAGTTATTGACACAAAAACAGCGAGGAGTAAACAGGGCATTCACTATAGCAATGTTTACAATTTTCAGTGGTATTATTTGCGTTTCTTGCAGTAATAATCAAGATGTTTTGGTAACAGAAAGGGGAGCAAGTACCCCCAATCCCCAGATAGGGAGAACATCTAAAGCTGGGGAATTTTATGTTCAGGGACAAACTCAACATCTTAAAGGTAATTCCCAAGCGGCTATTGCTGCCTATAGTAAATCTATTAGTCTTAATCCTGAGTATGCACCAGCATTTAAGGGGCGGGGATTAGTTTATTTTGATACTGGTAATAAAGAGGGAGCGATCGCGGATTATAATCAGGCATTGCGTCTCAAGCCCAAGGATGCGGAAGCATACAATAATCGTGCTAATGCTTTTGCTTCTATCGGAGATTATAGAAGAGCGCTTGCGGATTATAATCAAGCAATTAGCATTGCACCAAAATCTGCCGAGGTTTACAATAATCGAGGTAATGCCCGTGCTAACCAAGGTGATAAGAACGGGGCGTTAGAGGACTATACTCAAGCGATTCGGATTGATCAAGAATATGCTGTAGCCTATAATAATCGGGGTAATGCTTATGCTGCAAGAGGAGAACAGCAAAAAGCAATCTCCGATTATAATGAAGCCGTTCGCATTAATCCTAATTTTGGTGTTGCTTTTAATAATCGCGGTAACGCCTATGCTGCAATTGGCGATAAACGGGGCGCATTAAAAGATTTACAACGGGCAGCAGCTATTTTTGACAAACAAGGAAATAAGGACTTATATCAACAAGCAATGAAGAATATTGAGGAATTGGGTAAGTAATTCTGTCATCTATTCTTCAATAATTGGGGTGCGTAAATCCTCTACCAAAGCCTGAATTTCTGCGGGTGGTGGTGGTGTAAGCCGAGAAACTGTGAGGGTGACAATAAAGTTAATAATCATCCCTAAAGTGCCAATTCCTTCAGCAGAAACGCCAAAAAACCAAGGTGTCATACCGAAAAATTTTACGCCGACAATGTAAATAACTGTAAATATCAAACCTGCTAACATTCCGGCAATTGCACCTTCAGAATTGGTGCGTTTATCAAAAATTCCCAGAAATATTACCGGGAAAAAACTTGCAGCCGCTAAACCAAAGGCAAAAGCTACCACTTCACTCACAAATCCTGGTGGATTTACACCAAAATATCCAGCGAGAACAATGGCGAAACCAACAACAACTCGCCCTACAAATACCCGTTTTTTTTCTGAAGCTTGGGAATCAAAAATGCGATAATAAACATCGTGAGCGACAGAACTAGAAATTACTAATAATAATCAATACACAATACTGGGCTACTTGTGTCCTGGTAATGCCTAGTGTGTTAATTCTGTGAATCCTTTACCCGTAAGACTTCATGCAAGTTCCGTGTCAGAAATATTTGCGGATTTAAGGTTTCAGGCTTTCAGGGATTCTTTTTTCTATCACACTTTCTGCATGAAGGAAATTTCTGGTTTGTCTGTCAAAATTAACACACTAGGTAATGCCTTTCATTCCTCCCAAAACTGAGAAAAAGCCGACAATGATCATGCCCATGATGACACCAGTATTCACGTCTACTTGTAAAAAGCGACTGAAGACAATTCCCACACCCCGCATTTGTCCAGCGACGTAGGTGAGAGAAATGAAAATAGCTGCAACTACCGCCACCAAACGAGCTATATTGGAGTAATAGCGATCGCCTACAAAATCAGGGACTGTATATTTACCAAATTTCCGTAAATAGGGTGCTAATAATAATGCTAGTAAAACATATCCACCAGTCCAACCCATCAAATAAATAGAACCGTCATATCCCAAAAACGAAATCAACCCGGCCATAGAAATAAAGGAAGCCGCAGACATCCAATCAGCCGCAGTGGCAGCACCATTAGCAATTGCGGGTATTCCCTGACCGGCAATAAAAAAGTCTTTAGTATTTTCTACTCGTGATTGCCAACCAATGTAAATGTAAAGTACAAAAGAGAGGCCAACTAATATAATCGTCCAAAGTTCAACCGACATTGTTTATCCTCACTTCTTATTGTACTTCTGGTCTAATTTATCCATTCGGAAAGCATAAATAAAAATTAATACCACAAAAACCAAAATTGATCCTTGTTGCGCCATCCAAAAACCAAAGGGAACACCAAAAAACCGAATTACATTTAACTGTTGAACCAGCAATATACTAAAAACCACGGAGACTAAAGCCCAAACAATTAAAAGATTTCTAATTAAGTTCGTATTAGCACGCCAATAAGCGCGACGCTGATTTTCTTCCATTTTTCTTTGATGATCATTGCATCACAGATGATATCACCAAGACCAGATAATACTGCATTATTTGAATAATTTTTTGTAAAGTTTTATATAGTTGATAAGTAGCTAGTACCGTACTGCGTAAGTGAATGAACCATTTTCAATCGTCAAAAAGCTTACTCAATAAAGCCAACTTAAAATTAAACCCCCAGTAAAACAGGGAACAATCCCAGGAATGGCATAACATTTCCCTGTTTCTTGATAATTTCAGCTAAACTGTTCCTCAGCGTCCAAATTAAACAACATTTGCAGAGTTTGCATACATCGTCTTCTAGCTTCCACATCTTGCTGGGCGCGTAATTGCACCATCGGATCATGCAAAATCTTATTTACTATTCCTCTTGTCAAAGCCTCAATTACCTCTTGATGCTTTTCGCCAAATTCTGAACCCAAACGAGATAAAGCCTTTTCTAATTCCTGTTCGCGGATAGTTTCTATTTTATTGCGTAAAGAACTAATAGTAGATACAGTTTCTAAACTCCGCCACCAAATATCAAAAGCTTCAACTTCTTCATCTAAAATCTTCTCAGCTTCCTGTGCCATTTGGCGGCGGCTTTCATGATTTTGCGCCACAACTGCTTTCAAATCATCAACATTAAAAGCCTTGACATTCGGCAAATCATTCACATCTGCATCCACATTCCGGGGGACAGAAATATCAAATATCATCAATTTTTGACTGGGTTCTAACACTGTTTCTAACTTCACCCGATCTAAAATGGGTTCAGTTGAAGACGTGCTAGTAAATACCATGTCACTAGCGGCAATAACTGTCATTATTTCTGGCAGCAAATGGATTTGAATAGGTTGTTCTGGGAACAACTTTGCTAATTCTTCAGCCCTGCCGCGGGAACGATTAACAATACTAATTTGAGTTGCACCTTTAGAAATCAGGTGTTGTACAAGTAACCGGGACATTTTCCCAGCACCGAGAATAGACACACGATTTGTAGATAAATTTTCTACTTTCATCTGTGCCAATTCTACAGCAGCCGAACTGATAGAAACCGCACCAGTCCCAATACTGGTTTCGGTGCGAACCCGTTTACCCGCTGTTAAAGCTTGTTTAAATAAGCGATTTAAAATGGTTTTGATGCCATTAAATTGTTGTCCCAGTTTGTGGGTATTTTTAACTTGAGCGAGAATTTGACCTTCACCCAAAACCAGACTATCCAAACCACCAGCAACCCTTAAAATATGGGTGACGGCATCAACATGGAGCAACATAAATAGATGATGCCGTAAAGACATAATCGGCAGCTTGCTATGTTCAGAAAGAAACTGAGTCACTTCATGAATACCCTGGGTAGTCTCCTGGCTAACAATATAAATTTCTAAGCGGTTACAAGTGCTGAGAATAGCAACTTCATCAACATGAGGATAACTGAGAAGTTGGGCGATCGCTCTTTCGATTTGAGGTTCAGGAATACTTAATTTTTCTCTAACTTCGACTGGGGCTGTTTTATGGCTTAACCCCACCACTGCAATATTCATTTCTTAAATAGATAATTGGTTAGGTGTCAGTTGTTCGTTGTCAGTTGTCAGTTGTCAATTGTCAGTTGTTAGTAGACTATCAAGAACTGATTGACGGATATAAATTTACCAAAAACTATAAAACACAAAGTTTTTAGATTTTTACAACCTGTCAACAGATTTTGGATTAACTCCACCAAACAAGTGTGGAGATTGAGGATTTTAGATTGGCGTTAGCGAAGCGTACGCAGCGCAGCGAGTATTTTTGATTAATTCCGCCCTGGAGGGGCGGGTAACCTGTACCGAAAATTCCCAATCCAAAATCTAAAATCCAAAATCTGAGATTTTTCGGTCAAATTTACTTTGACAGACCACTAATAACAAGGGACTAATGACCACTGACTACTGACTTAATTACTAACGCAGTTGGATATTCTTAGGTTCGTCCGACAAGTGAACTGTATCCACAAACCGAGCGGTTTTGGATTGACTAGAAATAACCAAGCTTTGGGTTCTAGCACCACCGTGGAAGAAGCGCACACCATCCATCAAAGTTCCAGGAGTAATACCGCAACCAGCAAATAGCACTGTTTCACCAGAAGCTAATTCATTAGCGTTATAAACTCTGTCTCCGTCAGTAATACCCATTTCATTTAAACGGGCTAGATTACCTTCTCTGCTTTCGCCAATCAAGCCAGTTTGGACAACTTCTGGATCATAGATTAATTGTCCTTGGAAGTGTCCACCTAAGCAGCGTAAAGCCGCAGCAGAAATTACACCTTCGGGTGCAGCACCAATACCCATCAAAGCATGAATATTAGTACCAGAGAAAGCGCAACAGATAGCAGCAGAAACGTCACCATCACTGATCAGTCTAACTCTTGCGCCAGCGGTGCGGATTTCTTGAATGAGTTCTTTGTGACGGGGACGATCCATCACTACTACTACCAATTCTTCCACAGCCCGGTTTAAGCACTCAGAAAGAATTTTCAGGTTTTCTGTAGCAGACTTATTGATATCAACATGACCTCTAGCGGCCGCTGGTGCTGCGAGTTTCTTCATGTAGAAGTCAGGAGCAGCAAATAAACCGCCCTTTTCAGAAATTGCCAAAACTGCCATTGAGCCATTTTGACCATAAGCAACTAGGTTAGTACCTTCGCAAGGGTCAACAGCAATATCAATTTCTACAAGCTCATTAACATTACAGAAATTTGCCGCATCAGGTCTGGTGCAAATACCAACTTCTTCGCCAATGTAAAGCATGGGAGCTTCGTCCCGTTCGCCTTCACCGATAACGATGCGACCACGCATATGGATTTTGTTCATCCGTTCGCGCATCGCTTCCACTGCTACTTGGTCAGCAATGTTCTTTTCGCCCTTACCCATCCACTTAGAAGAAGCGATCGCCGCTTGCTCAACCACTTCTATAATCTCTAACCCAAGTGTATTTTCCACGAGTATCCCCTTTAAATTACTTGTCTTAGCGTCGTTTTCTTAGCTATTTCAGTTTTTAAGTTTACCAAAGTGCGGATACATATTAGAAAAAGTCTGGAATACCAACTATGTTAAGTTTTGCAACTAAGGCAACTCCGACTGTATCAATACAAATGTATTAATGCAGTTGAGGCAGAAATTACAGCAATAATTGAGTAAATGCGCCTAGCGGGTTAAAATAGATTTGGTGACAGCCTCTTGTACTGTTCCTTACGAGGCTTTTATGGCAGCAAATCTCAAACAAATAGCCAAGTATCTAGATAATCTTGGTTGGGACTACCGTATTGATGAAAAAGAAGACCGGATTATTACAGGTGTTGAAGCGGAAAATATCGAAGATTTTCTGATAGTTGTCCAACTGGACGAGGAAGGAAAATTTTTTCGGCTGTTTGCACCCCAAGTTTTAGCGGAAGTAAAAGACCATCCCCATAAAGATGCTATCCTCCAGACGATGCTGGCTATTTCCTGGGAAACCAAAATGCTGCAATGGGAATATGATCCATCCGATGGTGAAATCCGCGCTATCATCGAATTTCCCCTGGAAGACTCCATGCTCACCGAGAGACAATTTAACCGTTGTCTGAGCGGATTAATCCAAATTGTGGATACCATTGCCCTACCGCGTTTGCAAGAGGTAATGGAAACAGGAGAAGATCCGGGAAATTTAGACTTAGGAGAAAGATTATTGTTGAGTATTCAAGAACAAGCTCCTGGATTATTAGAACTCCTAGAAAAAGCTATGGAAGCGCGGAAAAAGCGCGGTAGTTTTGCCGATGATTAAGGCGGATAACTACTGAAATCGCTAGACTGCAAAGTGATAACCTGATCATATACTGAAATTTTGTAAGGCTGGATTTTTATGACATCCTATGCAACCTCCTCTGCTAAAGCAGAAATGAGTGAACTCCGGCGGTTAAAAAGCCTATTACCCCCAGAATTGCAAAGTTGGGTAACAGTTGAAGGCACAATAGAAGTTAATCCATCCCTGATTCGTTGTGAAGAAATTGGCAAAGACCAAGTAGAAATTCAAATTGACTTGGTCAAGTGGGATGCTCTCGCAATGGATCAGCGCAATTTGCTGTTTTGGCACGAAGTTGCTCGCATTCAAAATGACACAATTCCCAAAGATGGTTGGGAAATGGCAGCACTAGCTATTGGTTTAGGTGGTGCTGTAGGTGAGTTATGGGTACAAGATGGATTATTGCTAGTATTAGCTTTGGCACTTTGTGGTGTGTCCGGTTGGCGATTATATCAAAAAAATAATGGTGGTAAACAAGTTAAAGAATTGCTAGATGCAGACGAAAAAGCGATCGCTCTAGCAACCCGCTTTGGCTATAGTTTACCTAACGCCTATAAAAGTCTTGGTAGTGCCTTAAAAACTTTGGTGGAAAACACTCCTAGCAAACGTCAGCGTTCTCGATATGAAGCCAGACTTTCTGCTCTCAAACGGAGCGCCAACAAAGCTAAAACTAAATCGAGGAATGAGGATTCTAGTCTTTGACACTCTCAGCGGCTTTAGCCACTGAGCTTTACGCTTACCGGATATTCCTGTAAAATCTTCATAGCTAGTACCGCAAAACGAAAGTCAAAAGTCAAAGGTCAAAAGTAATATTGAGCAAGCTTTTTGACGATTGAGAATGGTTGGTTCATTTACGCCCTGCGGTACCAGTGGCTTGGGTGTTGTCCACCAAGCATATAGATTTATATTCCTGACTTCTTCACGCCATATTAAAACTTTATCAAACTTTCTTATTTCGCTCATCAAAAATTTTTAAATAATCTAATCGCTGCAATATTTTATAATTTAGAAAGTCACAGATTACAAAAATACCGGAATCCCATCATTGACCTTCGCAACTAATAAAACTGCCCATTCTAACTTTTGAACAACTGTACTTTGGAAGACAATTATTTTTACAAATACCTCTAATTTAGTGTTAGAGACATTTGTAAAATACATTGAGGAAATCAAAAATCTCTAGGGGCAGGGTTTTCATACTCTTGATTGTATCACAGCCGATTTCTTTTCCTTTTGGGGAAATTCTAAATACCTACATACGGAGTTTAAATAAATCCGACATATTCACAACAGCAAAAACTTTGTAAATCGCTGTTATTGTGAAGCTTGATTGATGATATTTTCTCTAATCGTTAAAAATCTATCAACTTGTGATTCATCAGACAGATTAAAGGTAAGGTTAATTGTTTTTCTAAAGCAAAATAACGTTGAGAAAATTAGATTATATATGGCAACTAAAGTCCAGAGTTTTATGAGTAGCCAACCCATATCAGTAGATTTTTTAGTGACTTATTTAGAAGACGCAGCAATCTTGGAAGTTCCAGTCAGGTTAACCGTGCTGGAAGCTGTCAATTTTAAACAAACTTGCCAAAACTTAATTCAAGCGGATGTCCCACCTGGGCAAATTTTTATTGATTTTCAAAATACTACTTTTATGGACAGTAGTGGTTTAGGTTCTTTAGTCAGTAACTTTAAAAATTCTCAAGAAAAGGGAATTAAAGTAACATTGCGTCATGTGACACCCCAAGTCATGGCAGTTTTAAATCTGACGGGACTAGATCAGGTATTTCCCATTGAGTCTCTTCATGACCTCACATTAATAGCAACAGGTGATTTAACAGATACCAGAAAAAATAATTCTCGCAAAGTAGATCCACTTCCCCAAACTCATAACTCCGTAGCATCTTGGATGAAACGGGCTATTGATATTGTGGGATCATTGGTGGGATTAATAATTACATCTGTTTTATTTATTCCCATAGCGATCGCCATTCAAATTGATGATCCCGGTCCGATTTTATTTCAGCAAACCCGTTGTGGCTGGATGGGTAAGCGGTTTGCAATTTGGAAATTTCGCTCTATGTGTGTAGATGCCGAAGCCAGAAAATCCCAAATCAAAAACCAAGCCGAAGGTGCTTTCTTTAAAAACGACAATGATCCCCGAATTACTAAAGTAGGTAAATTTTTACGCCGTACCAGTCTCGATGAACTACCTCAATTTTGGAATGTTCTCAAAGGGGAAATGAGTTTAGTCGGGACTCGACCACCTACACCTGATGAAGTAGAACGCTACGAAGTCCCAGAATGGCAACGTTTGGACGTTAAACCTGGCATGACTGGGGAATGGCAGGTTAACGGTCGCTCTAAAGTGCGGAGTTTTGAAGATGTGATTCGTTTAGATTTACAGTATCAGCAAAATTGGACTTTAGTTTACGATTTAAAGTTAATTTTCAAAACCATTGCCATTTTGTTTAATAAAAACAGTGGGGCTGTTTAGATTATCTACTCCTAAACTAAATTTACAAATTTATCTATGTAATTTACCCAAGTCATCAATCGGCTTGGGCTTATTTTTATGAAAGGGAACAGGAAGCAACAGAGAACAGGAAAACTCAGCCGCTTCCAAGGGGCAGTGTTGCCACCAATCTAGAAAAATATGGCTTTGCAGCTAATTTGTCTCTTTTTTTCCGCCTTCCCCGTTCCCCTTGTTCAGAAAGTAATCAACTGTAGAATATGTTACTATTTAGAGAAAACCTATTCATACAATTGCAGTTCAGATATTTGTAAGCAAGTTGAATAAGTATTTGCTTCCATGAAAACATACATGAGGTTTAATGACTGAATCTTTAAGAGGGAATTTCCCATTGACAAAAAACGCTGTGAGCAAACCTAAAACTGACACAGAAGCTACAAGCAAAAATTTAGCTTTAACCATTGCTGAGGCGGCTTTAGACCGCAAGGCTGTAGAAATCGTCCTGCTTGATGTGGCAGAAATTTCTTACCTGTCCGATTACTTTGTGATGATGACTGGTTACTCTAAAGTACAAGTAAGAGCGATCGCTGACGCAATTGCCGGACAAGTAGAAATTGACTGGCAACGACGACCCCTCAGAACCGAAGGAAAAGCCGAGGGAACTTGGGTACTCCAAGATTATGGTGATGTTATCGTCCATATCATGATGCCAAGGGAACGGGAGTTTTATAATTTAGAAGCGTTCTGGGGACACGCGGAACGTATTCCACTACCAAACTCCGATAATGTTGGGGGTTAACCAATATGATGCGATCCTCTCTAGCGAATTGCCCAGTTCCTACGGAACAACAACCGCTGAATGAGTACGAAGAGCTAAAAAATGCTTGGCTATTTCGAGATAGTACCCTAAGTTGGGGTAACTACACCAAAAAAATGTTTTGGATTTGGGCTTGGTCTTGGTTAATAGCCGGACCTGTGGCAGCAGCCAGCTTTCCTCCCCAAAAGCAGATTTTTAATTTTCTTCTTTGTGGATCTGGTGCTGCTAGTGTAACTGTAGTGCTAGTATTGGTACGGTTATATTTAGGTTGGTTCTATGTGCGCGATCGCCTTTACAGTCCCACCGTATTTTATGAAGAATCTGGTTGGTACGACGGACAAACCTGGACAAAACCCCAAGAAGTCATGAGCCGCGATCGCCTAATTGTTACCTACGAAATCAAACCCATTTTCCAACGCTTGCAAATTACCTTTGCCGCCTTGGCTCTAATGTATCTTATTGGTACTATAGTTTGGCATTTCTTGTAAATACTTATTAGTCATTAGTCATTAGTCATTAGTAAAACAACGGACAACCGACAACTGACCACTGACCACTGACCACTGACAACTGACCACTGACCACTGACAATTCACAAAATAGATATAAACCCATGACAATGGGAAAACGAACTCAAGCCGCAGCACTGGAAGTCCGGTTGCTGCGTGAAGGTATTATCGAATCTCGGCATATAGTCCAGGCTGTAGTTAGTGATGACCGGGGACGGGTACTTTCCGTTGCTGGTAACGCTGAAACCGCCGCATTTGTCCGTTCTGCCCTCAAACCATTTCAAGCCCTGGCTGTCACCAGCACAGGCACAATGGAACGCTATGGTTTGAGCGATCGAGACTTAGCAATCATCACCAGTTCCCACAAAGGCAGCATGGAACAGGTGAGACAGGTATTTAACATTCTGTGGCGGGCAGATATTGACATCAATTCCCTGCATTGCCCAATCCCTAAAGATAAACGTAGTTCTCTAGAATATAACTGCTCTGGTAAACACGCGGGAATGTTAGCTGTTTGTCAGCAACGCCATTGGCCATTAACTAACTATTTGGATCGTAAACACCCAGTCCAACAGTTAATTATCACCAAAATAGCAGAATTGCTGCGAATGCCAGCGGAAGAATTTCTCACCGCCCATGATGACTGTGGCGCACCCACATATCTAATGCAACTCAGTCAAATGGCATCCTTGTATGCCATCTTAGCCTCCAGTAATAATGTAGACATGGAACGTATTGTCCGCGCCATGAATCATCACCCCACAATGATAGCAGGTGAAGGGGAATTTGATACAGAATTGATGCGTCTAACTCCTGGTGAACTGGTTAGTAAATCTGGGGCAGAAGGAGTACAGTGTATAGGCAGACTTGGTGAAGGCATGGGATTAGCTATTAAAGTCATGGATGGCTCAAAACGCGCTAAATATGCCGTAGCTATTCACATCCTTCAGCAAATGGGTTGGATTACTCCCAGCGTTGCCCAAAGCCTGTCTGAGAAATTTATGAACCTGGGGAAATACAAGCGTTTGGAAGTAATTGGAGAATTATCGCTTTTGTAGTTGACAAACTTTTGACTTCGCGCTATATTAAAGGAGTCGAGAGAAAAGCGACACAAGCGACGCGGGATAGAGCAGCCTGGTAGCTCGTCGGGCTCATAACCCGAAGGTCAGTGGTTCAAATCCACTTCCCGCCACCAAATTAGAAAATGAATCCCTGTAATCTCCCAAGGTTGCAGGGACTTATTTTATGAAAAAAGGAGTCAGGAGTATCTCGTTTCCAGTCTCCGACCAGGAATGCTATCAAGAGGCTCTGCCCCCACTATACCTTGAAGGCCATTGGTGTCAACTTAAGTTAGAAATGGCTTATCCGTTTGCTTCCACACCCGTCCAGAAATGATAGCGTGGCGTGGCTTTAGGGACTTACAATTAAAAAAATACCCAAAAATTTCTTGTGGTGCGGGACGAATTGCCCGCTAATCATCAAGGACAGGCAGGATGCCCATCCCACAAAATTGGGTAATTTATTTTTGGTGTTCCCTTAGCCATATTTCAGGGCTAATAGCCAAAGTATAGTGACGTACTCGACACACTCCCTTTCAGGTGAGTGTGGGCTTCTCAGTGACTCCTCTATGAGGACATTAACTGAGCTTTAAGACCGTGCGCCCCACGGTTCTTTGGTTTTGAGATTTGTTTTTTGTTTTGTAGGCTGCATTTGGAGCATTTAATTGGACTACACCTACTTTTTTATAATAACATAAAATCAATATTTTGTTCGTTTCGTCGCTGTAGCCTTCTTTGTTTTCGCTACGCTCAAATACAATTTGGGCTACGCAACTCAACTCACGCGCATTCATCCCACGCTCCTAAGAGTGAGACGTGGGGCTTCTGCTGATTAAGCTAAACACGGGTGAGATTTAAACTTTTGCCAAATGACAAAGAACCCAGATGTGTAGGGGTAAAGCAAAAGCTTATTGGTGTCAACTTAACGTAAAACATCTATCCCGCAAAGAACTCAACTCGTCTCATTCCCAATCTCTGACTGAGAATGAATTCTAGAAGGCTCTGCCTTCAATGATATTAGAGGCAGAGCCTCATCAACTGCATTCCTAGTCAGAGACTAGGAACGAGATGTGGTAGGGATTTGAGCTTAAGTTGAAACGAATGAAGCTCTTGCTCTACCCCTACAAATCTAATTTTGTCGTGATTTTATATAGGGTTTGCTGAAAAAGTTGTCTGTGAGGGCAGGGAACAGTTTTAACTGTCTGGATATCCTCAATTTTCCAAATCTGAGAAAGAAAAATGCACCTATTTTGAGACACCATTAGCCAAAACCTTGCACTTTTTTGTGGTAAAAATCCGCGAAACCCTTTGTTAATAAATGGTTTTAGCTTTATTCAGCAAGCCCTATATAAAGTCTATGTCCCAACCATTTTGAGTATATAAGCCAGTACCGCAGGGTGAAATTAAAAATTCAGAAAAGTGTCCCAGATTAGGTGAAGCCTAACTCCTGACTTCTGCTATAGCTTTTCTCCTGTTAGCTATTGAGTGAAAGCGAACTTTATCCTAAAATAATCTAGTAGGAATTTGGTGAAGCGGTTTATTTTACTTGCCTCTTCTCTACTGAAAATGAATCAAAAGCAATTAAAAGGAAGATAAGTCACCTGTGAGTAGCTCCTAAAAAAAAGCTAACAGCTTGATATTGGATGCTCAAAAAGGTAGGTTAGATGTTTTGAGTATCTTAAGAGTATGATGAAAAGTATGAAAGCTGAACATATTGATTTTCCAGTGCTACACTCAGAATTATTCTTACGTCATCGTCTACAGGTAGTAGAGGAATTGTGGGAGTCGGTGCTGCGTCAAGAATGCGGTCAAGAAATGGTGGATCTTTTGCGCCAATTGCGGGACTTATGTTCTCCAGAGGGACAAGCCACGAATGACTTAGCTGCCTCGGCTGTAGAATTAATTGAACAATTGAATATCAATGAAGCGATTCGTGCGGCGCGTGCCTTTGCGTTGTATTTTCAGTTGATTAATATTATTGAGCAGGAATATGAGCAAAAGCAGCAATTAAACCGCTATAGTGGAGAAACTGATGAGGAGGTTTTTCCCAGTATAATTTATTCTACGAACCAAAGAGAAGAAGAATTGCCTATTACTAAGGAAATAGGTAGTGATTTAATGACATCGGAAACTCCGCAAAAAGGGACTTTCGCGGCTTTATTTCCCCTGTTGTTTAAGTTGAATGTTCCACCCCAACAAATTCAACGTCTAATTTCTCAACTGGATATCCGTTTAGTTTTCACTGCACACCCGACGGAAATTGTCCGTCATACTATCCGGGATAAACAGCGTCAGGTGGTTCATCTTTTACAAAAATTAGATGAAGCGCAAAGTCGCGCTGGTAGCTATCCTTGGGAAACCTTGGAAGTCAAGGAAAGATTACTGGAAGAAATTCGCCTGTGGTGGCGAACTGACGAATTGCATCAGTTTAAACCAACGGTTTTGGATGAAGTAGATTATGCTCTTCACTACTTTCAGGAAGTGTTGTTTGATGGTATTACGCAACTATACAAACGCTTCAAATATTCTTTGGGAGAAACTTTTCCCTGGTTACAACCACCAACGACAAATTTTTGCTCTTTTGGTTCTTGGGTAGGTTCAGACCGAGATGGTAATCCTTCGGTGACACCGGAAGTAACTTGGAAAACCGCTTGTTATCAACGAAAAATGGTGTTAGAGCGGTATATTAAGTCAGTTAAAGAGTTAGTGTCTTTATTGAGTGTATCTATGCACTGGAGTGATGTACTACCAGATTTGCTAGAGTCTTTGGAGTTGGATCAATCACAGTTGAGTGGGGTGTATGATGATTTAGCATTGCGTTTCCGCCAAGAACCTTATCGTCTGAAGTTATCTTACATTCTCAAGCGTTTGGAAAATACCCGCGATCGCAATTTGGCTTTATATAATCGGGAAACCCCAAACAATGAAGATGCACCTATGTACCGTTCGGGTGCAGAATTCTTAACAGAGTTGTTGTTAATTCAACACAACTTGACGGAAACAGGTTTAAGTTGTCGAGAGTTGGAAAACCTGATTTGTCAAGTGGAAATATTTGATTTTAATCTGACTCAATTAGATATTCGGCAAGAATCATCCCGTCATGCTGACGCGTTAAACGAGATTCTGGAATATTTGCAACTGTTACCCCAGTCCTACAACGAATTATCAGAAGAACAGAGAATCGCTTGGTTAACTTCAGAATTGCAAACTCGTCGTCCCTTGATTCCCGCTGAGTTACCATTTTCGGAAAAAACCAATGATGTAATTGAAACTTTCCGAATTTTGCGATCGCTACAACAAGAATTTGGCATTAAAATCTGCCAAACTTATATTATTAGTATGTGCCGCGAAGTCAGCGACGTACTAGAGGTTTTACTCCTAGCCAAAGAATCCAGTTTATTTGATCCTGTAGTTGCAGTCGGGACAATTCGCATCGTTCCTCTGTTTGAAACCGTAGAAGATTTACAACGTTCTAGAGGCGTAATGCGACAACTGTTTGAATTGCCTTTATATCGGGCAATGCTGGCTGGAGGTTATGCCGCAATTAACACTTCAACTTCGCCCAGTGAAGAACAAGCATCTCCATCTATTTCTACTTTGAATCCTAACTTACAAGAAGTAATGTTGGGGTATTCCGATAGTAATAAAGATTCTGGTTTTTTAAGCAGTAACTGGGAAATTCATAAAGCTCAAAAATCACTTCAGAAAATCGCCGAAAGTTACGGTGTAAATCTGCGGATTTTCCACGGACGAGGCGGTTCTGTGGGACGTGGTGGCGGACCTGCTCATGAAGCAATTTTAGCCCAACCAGGTCACAGTATTAGTGGACGAATTAAAATTACCGAACAAGGGGAAGTCTTAGCTTCTAAATATTCCTTGTTAGATTTGGCTTTGTATCATCTGGAAACCATCACTACAGCGGTAATTCAAGCCAGTTTACTAGGAACAGGGTTTGATGACATCGAACCTTGGAATGAGATCATGGAAGAATTATCTCATGCGTCCCGTCAACACTATCGTAACCTAATTTATGAGCAACCTGATTTTATTGACTTCTTCCACCAAGTCACCCCCATTGAAGAAATCAGCCAATTGCAAATTAGTTCTCGTCCAGCCCGTCGTCCATCTGGTAAAAAAGATTTAAGTAGTTTGCGAGCTATTCCTTGGGTATTTAGTTGGACACAAACCCGCTTTTTATTACCTTCTTGGTATGGAATTGGTACAGCTTTACAGGAATTTCTGGACGCAGAACCAGAACAACATTTGAAATTACTCCGCTATTTTTATCTCAAATGGCCATTCTTTAAAATGGTGATTTCTAAAGCCGAAATGACTTTAGCAAAAGTAGACATGGAAATGGCACGTCACTATGTTGATGAATTGTCTAATCCTGAAGACAAACAGCGATTCGAGAAAGTTTTCGAGCAAATTTCTAGCGAATTCTTTCTGACTAGAGATTTAGTCTTAAAAATCACTGGACACCAAAAACTATTAGATGGTGATCCAGTATTACAACGTTCTGTACAATTAAGAAATGGGACAATTGTGCCTTTAGGATTTATTCAAGTTTCCCTTCTCAAACGCCTCCGTCAATCGAAAAATGCGCCCACAACCGGGGTAATTCACTCTCGTTATAGCAAAGGAGAATTACTGCGAGGGGCATTATTAACCATCAACGGAATTGCTGCCGGCATGAGAAATACAGGTTGATAATGGGTAATGGGTAATGGGTAATGGGTAATGGGTAATGGGTAATGGGTAATGGGTAATGGGTAATGGGTAATGGGTGAAAATCCAATAAGATGTTTAATAAATAAATATCTGTCTGTTCCCTGTTCCCTGTTCCCTAATTAATATGATCAAAAAACACATTCTTATTTGTACCTTTTTGGCACTTTCTTCCGGTTTTTTTACTGCTTTAATAGGTGGACAAATCACCGTCATGCAACATAGCCAAAAGTGTCAAAACCAGGCTTGGGGATTTAAACAAATGTGTAGTGCTTTAGTGACTCCGGGTGCAAGTTGGCAAGGCAGCACTGCGGGACTGTGGACAGGGACAATTTTAGGGGCATTTGTGGGTGGGTTGATTACACGCAAATCTAGTGATTGGTAATTGGAGATATGGTTTTTTCTACACTTCTGGTTCTACTCCTAAAGCGCGTAATTGGGCGATGAGGCGATAGCGAAGCGCTCCGTAGGAATCGCTTTTTTCCTTTTCATATTCAGCCTGTTGGCGTTCATATTCAGCCCGTTGGCGTTCATATTCGGCTGTTTCATGACCATCAAGTAATAAATTACCATCTAAATCCCACCAACGCAGCCAAGGTAACTCCATATTTTGATATGTTCCTTGCCAAATACCTAATTCTACTCCCATAGGTGTAATCGGATAATGACCTCGTTTATTTGGTGGCAATAAATGATATTGTCCTTCCATGAGATGATATACTTCCACACTAGCTTTATTAACTTCGTAAATGCCATAAAAGGCAGGTTTAATCACTTGTTCATAAATCCAGAATTTCCCCTGCCAAGGTGTTTTATCTCTTTCTTCTGTGCCATTTCCTGATACAAATTCTAAAGCAATTAATGGGGCAATAAATTCTTGCCAAAGCACATAAGAACGTCGGACTTTACCATTTAATAATGGTGGCACATGAGGAACATAAAACCAATCGGGAGCTTCTGCACCTCGTTCTGGTGGTTCAGTTATCCGCCAATAAATACCGCTATTTTGACCTATAGCATATTGTCCATCAGCGTGGAGTTTTTGTAATACTGGAATGATAGATTGAGTTAGTAGAATGCTTTGAGGATGTTCCTGGAAATTTTTTACAAATTGTCTGTTAGATTCTGGTAGTTGAGTATGATCTGGGAGGCTGGTTTGTGTATAGGGAGGATCTGCGGTAAAGGTCATGATGTCCTCGTGTTTTATAAGGTTTATTGTAGGATGACAATGAACAAATTATAACAATAATTTAGAGGGTGTTTGAATTTACCTGAATTTACCTGAATTATCAGCGATAAAAGTCCTGAATTTACCTGACTTTTTGAATTACCAAAGTAGGTATCATCTGAGGGTGTGGGACAAACCACTTCACTGAAAAAACTTCAAGAACTAGAGAAGATTCAGGATACTTTATGAGAAAGTTAACTTCCTTTTTGGCTGCTATCCTTAGCTTTGTTGTGTGTCTAGGTGGGGTAAATCCTGCTTTCGCTCAACAAGCTCCTCAGCCTCCATCTCGTGGGATAACCACCCTTTACGTCACTCCAGCACAACAGGCAGCGGGGGTGGACGTAGATGGTAATATACTGAAATATGATGTAGCTATTCCCAACCCAGACCTAAGTGCGATGTTGCCTGAAAATTTAAGCGATTTTCCAGCAGCTTATCAACAAGTCCTCGAACAAGGTCGAAAGAACAACGGAATTAATGGCTCATTTACTGAAGGTTGGTTTGATTTCCAAGGTGCAACTGCTGTAACTCCTCGAACTAACACACTTTTCACTATTGCTGCTCGTGATGACAGAATATACACTGTGGTAGCTGGAAGGCCTTCCAGTCAATGCCCTCTGAACATTAAAGAAACTGCAATTGCTTTCTTTGATAATGTAGGAGCAGCAGAATCAAAGGCTAATGAATTAGATGCAAAGGGATACTTGGTCTATGTTTCTCCTTCAGATAATTTGACCATCAAGGCATTTTCACAACTTTTCTATGACCAAGATACTGGCAAGAAAAAAACCAACTCAGCTTGTTTCTTAGTTTCAGGTGCTACTGAAAAAGTTACAACTGATTTCAGTCGAATATTCTCTTTACTTCCCCCTCAATTACAACAACCAGCAAGGCAATCACCATTTGAATTCTCCCCTAGAGTTGGAGAATTCATCTATCTTGTCAATGCCAGAAAGACTCTCACTCCTCGACGTTAGTGTGAAGTAAAACAATTTATCATCTAGTAAATTTCAAATAGGAAGGGGCTTGAACCCCCTTCTTATAATCATCTATCCGACTAATATGGATACAAAACTGCATATCTTGAGTTAGGATGCGCTTTTTTAAAGACAATCAAATCGTATAAATTAAACCCATGAAATTTCAACCTGTTTCCCATAGCTGGGTAGCTTTACACCCAAAACCTCAAGGAGTAATTCAATTTGTTGGTGGGGCTTTTTTTGGCACATTTTGGCCAATGCTTTTTTATCGTTCTCTACTGCAACGATTATTTAATGATGGTTATACGATTGTAATTTTACCATTCAATTTTACCTTTGACCATTATGCTGAGGCTGGCTTTTTAATCAGAGAACAGTATGAAATTATGCCGGAACTTGTCAGAAGAGCAATATTTGCTGGCTATGAATATGAACCCTATTTGAGTGACCAAAACTTTTCCTGGCTAGGTCATAGTATTGGTTGTAAATATATTGCGCTTTTGGAAGCATTTAGTGCCTTACCTCTGGTTGGTGAACCTAGTGATTCTAAGTATTCTCATAATATCGAAAAATTGAGAAAGTTTATTGATTCTATAGTTAGATCAGTAGATACGAAAGATTCTCAAGAAAAGATTAATGACAAGATTGAAAGTATATTTACAGACCTCTTAATTCTGATTAATGATTTAGAAATAAAGCGTAAAGAGGCTGAACGATTAATTAAATATTACATTAAGCGAGAGGCCAATTTCGACCAATTGCAAGATAACATTAAAATCACTAGCATCTTTATTAAGAATCAACCCTCTTTACTATTAGCTCCTGTAAATACAGGTCTTGAGAGTGCTATCCCCCAACCTTTAGCAGGTATAGTTATTAGCTTAGGTGTGAATGTCAAACCAACCCCAGATGAAACCTATGCCTTAATTAAAGAAGGTGATTTATTTAATCTCATGGGTTTAAATTCGTTCCAAAAGGATAAACTTGCTTCAACAACTTGTGAATGGTTTGAAGATAAGTTTAAAAAACCACCTAAAGGTTTTAGAGAAAATTTAAAAGGTGGACATTTAAGACCATTGGGTATGCAATTGGGCAATTTTGTGATCAATTTTCCAATTCCCACTATTGGGTCTATGAAAAAACGAAATATAGAGTTTGAATCCCCTGTAAGTAAATTATTCCAACGTTTAGAAGATAAGCAAGCTAATCATCAAAAATAGCAAATAAGAGTTTATTTATCTAACTCCTCATTACATCCCCAAAATAATTCCGATATAGTTGACAACGCGGCTCGACTTCATTACCCGTAAGCTTTACCAAACCCATATTTTTCAAATGATAAGCTGATATTATTTCCAATCGCACTGGTTGAGGAGAATTAATCACTGTTTGCAATGCTGTGATCAGTTTTGGTTGCTGTTGCAACTTCAACCAGTGTTCCCGTAAATAATGACGATAAATACCTGCATTCGTAGAGGCTTCTGATAACAACTTGTGTAGGGTGATATCTGGATAATTTTTGAGGTGACAAAATGCCAATTTCAACAAATAAGGATGACCACCTACTAATTGTATTAAGGGGTCTACTAAAAATGAATCTTGTACTAATCCATATTGTTGGGCAAATATCTGAACTTCCTCTTTAGTTAATTCTGGTAATTCTATGATTAATCCTATACTTAAAGGCAATTGATTAGTATTTGCGTGCATATAAATGTCCGTAGAATAGGCGATCGCTAACCGGAGTTTTTTCCAGTGGGAACGGTTTCTAGCTTTCTCATACCAAGAACGCAACAATCCAAAAAATTCTTCATAAAGTTCAGGATAGGAAAAAAGCACATCTACATCATCTATATATAAAACTAAAGGACTATCATTTGCTGCTAATAAATATGTTTCTAAATAAGTTGTACAACTTATTTTAGCACCCATCCCTTCTTCATCCCAATAGTCATCTAAGCGATTGGGTAGGTTGAGTTCTCGACTGAGATTCAGACAAAACCAGCGTAGAAATTTATTCAAGTTTCCAAAGTGAGTTTTCTTATCTGCCATATCTAAACTTAAACTAACTATGCGATAGTCTTCTTTGGATAACTTCAGTAATACCCGCTCCATTAAGGAAGTTTTGCCCATTAATCTAGGTGCTTTTAACCAAATTAAAGAACCAGGTTGCAAGAGATTTTCATAGCAAATAAATTCGAGAAAATAGCGATCTATATATAATTTTGTATTTGGTAAGCTGTGTTTAGCTTGGCTGAGTAAGTAATATTTATCTGTAAATTGCCTATTCCAACATTGCTTTTCCCAATATCGTTTTAGGGCTTCTTTAAAATTACTTTTTTTAACTTTCTCTCCTATAGCTTCTGTCAATAATTTCCAAAGTTTGGGTGCAATATCTTGACTAAGATAACTGGTTGTGTAATTGTGTTTGCTCGCTATTTGACTATATTCTTGTCGTTCCCAAGCTCCCTTAATGACAATTATTTCTACATCAGTTAATGATCTATAAAATTTTGTCAAAACAGCTTGGTTAGCAATTTCAATTGCCTGATATAATTTTAAATCCATGTTAAGTAAGTTGGCGTTAAAAATTGTCTTTATGACAAGGGAATAGGGAATAGGTTTTGATAATTTTTACTTTTTGTTACATATTTTGTTTTTTTTGTGCTTTTCTACTTATTTTATTAATTAGCACCCCTTTGAAAAGCTTGGTTGTGGATTAAGTAGGTAAACAAAATAAAAATGAGGGGTATTGCGTTTTGTAAAATGGCTGAAACTCAATCAGAATATCGCATTGAGACAACTTTACATACCGTTACATACCTTTAAATTTTCCTGTTTACCTACTACTTACTTCAATTTTAATAGTATTATATAGTGCGATCGCCTGATCCTGTAGGGTTCGTTGCATTTCATTAACGCACGACTCTTATGATTAAATTCGGTGCGTTACGCTGTCGCTAACGCACCCTACGTTTTTGTCGTGGTTGATAGCCTTTCCCTTGTTTCCTCACCAATCAATCAACTTAATTTGGTATAAACTGGGTTTTGTTACTATAATTTATGTTTCTAAATCTTTAATTGCCTTTTGAACCTTTCATCTGAGATATTATGCTATTAACAGTGGTTAAATAAGTTTAATTTATGTATGCCAGCTAAAGATTTATTTCATAATACAGTTAAAACAGCCCTGACAAAAGATGGATGGACAATTACTGACGAGCATCTATTTATTCAAGTTGAGGATATTGATTTTTACATAGACTTAACAGCAGAGAGAATTTTAGCTGCTGAAAAAACTGGTAAAAAAATAGCAGTGCGATCGCCTGATCCTGTAGGGTGTGTTAACGAAGTAACGCACCACTTTTATGATTAAATTCGGTGGGTTAGGGATAGCTTGACACTCTCAGGTCTAAAGACACTGAGATTCTTTAATCAATGAGCCAACTTACAATTGCTGGATTACTCCAACAAAAACAGAGGTCGATTCTCCTAAAGCGTTAATTCCGGTATGCCCTACCGTACTCGATCTTTGCATTTCATTTTTCACCAAATTTAGCTTTCCTAAACTGCAATACCGTTAGGCATGACTACGCACTCAACCAAATAAGTTAAGTTTTTACGTCGTTTAGTTATACTTAAATTCTAATGTTGTTAAAATTATATCACATCTGCTGTTACAAGTCAATGAATCAGGCGAATAAATTCGCCCGTGTCGCTTATATCTCAGGTCTAAAGACACTGAGCTTTACGCTTACCGGGTAATCTTGTAACCCAACAAATAAAGTTTTCTACCACTAAAATAAAAGTATTATAGATGCGATCGCTCAGTTACACTAATTTTAGTATTAAGACAATATGCTAAAATGTGGTGAGGTGAAAGCAAATGCCAACAGTTCTATATATAAGGGGATGGCGATTTTTCTTTTATTCAGACGAGGGAAATGAGCCGATTCATATTCATGTGCAGAAAGGAGACAGTGAATGTAAATATTGGCTAGACATCGATCTGTACGAGATTCGTGAGGCTTATTCATATCAAATGTCATCACGAGACACGCGGGAAGTCAAGAAGATCATCTTGCAAAACTTTGATGAAATAGTAGATGAATGGCAAACATTTAGGAATTGGCAAAATGGATAAGCAATACAACATATCAAATATTGACTTTAATGGAGAGTTGATGATTCTATCAGTAGATGGAAAAACTTATCAAATCCCAATTATTCAAGCATCTAAGCGACTTGCTCAAGCAACAGATATGGAGCGCAAAATGTATCGTATTTCGACCTCTGGTTATGGTATTCATTGGTACGCCATTGATGAAGATTTGACAACTAAAGGACTAATCAAACTAGCAGAGATCGCCAAAACAGCTTAAAGTGCGATAGTGAAGCACTGCTGCAAGCAGATCGACCCTCATCCTGAATCTATGAAATCAAGGGTGGGATTTGTTCTAACGAAACTAAAATAGGAACTACTTTTTCTCGATTGTCCCAAACAATTGTTGCTAAATGTATAGATAACAACGTCTCCCTACCATCGGCTAATCTAGCAAGCGTAGTGGAATATAACGGCAGATTCATCGCGCTGACGGCTTGTGGTGGTAAGGTAAGATGGTCGTTGAATCCAGTATCAATAATAAAATTAATAGAAAAATCTCGTTGTGTCGGTAAACGGAAAATTACTGGCACAATCGCTTTGCTATCAATCAATCTTCCGTAAATCATTTGACAGTACGCTCAATCGCTCCCCCAAAGCTGACAGCAACATCATAACCAATCCGCATCGTAAATAATCTGGCATTTGGTTTCTTTTGCTTTAACTTTAATGCAGTTTCTACGCCAGTTTTATCAATTCCGTATTCGCCGGTTTCCGCATCAATTACAATCATTTTGCCAATGTGATCATCACATTCCACTTGTTGACGAATGCCATTTTCGTAAAATTGTTTAGCCCTTTGAGCAACTTCTTCTATGGTCCAAAAAATAGCCTGCATGATCATTACACCTCCTTTACGCCGTTTAATTATTTTAAATGTAAATTAATCAAGCGATAAGTTAATCATATAGCAGAACTAGCGGAAAAATTTATTCTAGCTGAACCGTCCCTGTTCCCTATTCCCTGGTAAAATATTTCAACATCTCTGAAAATACGTTACCATGACTACTGAAAATACCACGGGTGCTGATGCTATTGATAGAGCGATATCAAGTGGAATTGATTTTGATGGTTCTCCTATTCCCATAGTTAAATTAGACCTATATGAACAAGTTATGGGTTTAGAATCAGGCAGACAACGCAGCGGTGTATCCAATACCATGCGTTCTCGCATTGTTCGGATTGGTGCTAAACATATCCCCCAAGCTGAACTTGATCAAAAGCTGGTTGAAGCTGGTTTTGCACCTTTAAAAGAAAAGGAAATTGCTTTTTTCTACGGTGGTAAATAAAAGACAAAGAATTCCGTGCAAAAGTCAGATCCCCGACTTCTTAGAGAAGTCGGGGATCTGGTGGTTTATAGTAAACCTAAAGATATCTAGAATAAATTTCAGTTCTCATCAAAAATGCTGCTAATTTATAAATAATTGGTTAAGCTACAAAGATTTTTAGATCAAGAAACCAAGTCAACCAGGTAATTTATCGTCATATCAACATTCACGTTTCAGGGGTTCTGGTAATGGATATTACGACGCTGTTAATTGTTTGGTTAGTCACGGCTGTTAGTTTGTGGATTATTAGTAAATTACCTTTAGGAGTGGAAATTGATTCTCCTGAAAAGGCAATTTTTTCTGCCGCAGTTTTAGGTATTATTACAGCATTAGTGAAGCCAGTTCTCAAATTTTTGTTTGTGATACCAAATTTAGCCACCTTTGACTTATTATCTGGTATCTTCACTTTCATGATTGCTGTTGCTTGTTTTAGTATTGCGGCTTGGTTAGTAGATGGTTTCCGGTTACGTTTTGGCATTTGGAGTGCAATTTTAGGTGCTTTTGCGCTTACTCTTGTCAATAACATTATCTACAAATTATTAGGTGTTTAATTGTCAACTGGTAATTGGTAATTGGTGATTGGTAATTACTTACTATCACCTATTCGTTATATTATCAATACAAATAATTAAGACATCTAATTTCCAAAAATTAACTGGGGATTAATCTCTGCAAAATCTGTTTCACAACTATCCCAGTCCAATCAATATCCGCTGCTGTTGTCTGTTTTCCTAAAGTTAATCTAATTCCACACAAAGCCGCTTTTTGAGAATATCCCATTGCTAATAAAATGGGACTAGGGCTTAATTTGCCACTATTGCAAGCCGCACCAGCACTAATACCAATTCCACCTAAATTTAACTGTCTTACTAAGGTTTTACCGCTGATTTTTTCTCCGTCGGCTGCTTCTAAATAAAAGCTGAGATGATGGGGTAAACGATGAATTTTGTCACCTGTGGGTATTAAACCCGGAACATCTGCTAAAATGGCAAAGAGGCGATCGCGCAATAGGATCAATCTCTCGCTTTCCGTCTCTAATTCCTGTGCTGCTAACTCCGCAGCTACTCCAAATCCAGCAATAGCGGGCGTTGCTTGCGTCCCTGAACGCAGTCCGTTCTCCTGTCCACCCCCACCCAGTAGCGGCATTAATTCCACTCCAGGACGCACATATAACGCCCCTGCACCCAAACCGCCATAGATTTTATGACTGGATAGACTCAATAAATCTACAGGTAATGTCTGCACATCTAGCGATAAACGTCCAGCAACCTGCACTGCATCTGTGTGAAATAAAGCGCCGTGTGTTTTTGTGATTTTCCCCAATTCTACAATTGGTTGAACTGTTCCTATTTCACTTTGTCCATAAATCACAGATACCAACACGGTGTTATCTCGCAAAGCTGCGGTTAGATCTTCGGGGTTAACTCTTCCTTGATGATTTACACCCAAACGGGTAACTTCCCAACCCCAATTTTCTAACATTTTCGCCGGTTCAGAAATGGCGGAATGTTCTACACTAGAAATGATAATGTGTTGGGGGATAGTGTAACACCGCGCCACCCCCATAATTGCTAAATTATCTGCTTCCGTTCCCCCAGAAGTGAAAATCATAGATTCAGGAACAGCATTAATTAATCCTGCTACTTGCATTCTCGCTGTTTCCACAACCAAAGCTGCACGGTTGCCCCATTCATGTAAACTGGAAGGATTACCCCACTGTTGTGTTAGGATTGTTTGGATAATTGCGATCGCTTCTGGACGAGTGGGAGTAGTTGCACTGTAATCTAGATATACTTGCATAAAAATTAATAAATAATAATTACGTATTGCTATTTTTAGGTAAGAGTTTCACGCAAAGGCGCAAAGGCGCAAAGGAAGAAATTAATTCAGGGTGTGATATAAATACATTAAAATCCCTGTAATTTACTTTGATCAGATTACTGTGTTTATTTTCCCACAAATCCGTTATTTTCCTTATATCTTTTTATTGCTATTCACCTTGGGTAGTTGTCAACAGGTTCAATCATCAAACCAGCGTTTAGCACCATTACCCCAAGATTCTTTAATTCAAGTTTACTTCAATAATTCCCAATCTTCAGAATATCAAGAAACCTATCGTCAGCAAACCCGGTTAGGGGATGATTTAGAAAAGCAGATTGTTGACACTATTTCCCAAGCTAAATCTACTGTGGATATAGCTGTCCAAGAATTGCGTTTACCAAGAATTGCCCAAATATTAGCACAAAAACAAAAATCTGGCGTAAAGATTAGGTTAATTTTAGAAAGTAATTATTCTCGTCCTTGGAGTAGTTTTACTTCCACAGAAATAGCGAAGTTAGAAAAAAGAGAACAGGAACGATATAACGAATTTCGGAAATTTGTGGATATCAATCAAGATAATCAAATCACACCAGAGGAAATTAGTCAACGGGATGGTTTAGCTATTATCCAAAATGCCCAAATTCCTTGGCTAGATGATACTGCTGATGGTTCAAAGGGTAGTAGTTTAATGCACCATAAATTTGTGATTGTTGATGATCGTTTTGTAATTATTACTTCTGCCAATTTTACCCTCAGTGATACATTTGGAGATTTTACCGATCCTAGCAGTTTAGGGAATACCAATAATTTATTAAAAATTGATAGTTCTGAATTAGCAACCCTACTCACAGAAGAATTTAATATTATCTGGGGTGACGGAGTAGGAGGAAAACCAGATAGTAAATTTGGAGTTACAAAACCTGTTCGTAACCCACAAACAATTACATTAGGGAATAGCAAAATTACAATTCATTTTTCTCCAACATCTCCTACTGAACCTTGGAGTAATTCCAGTAATGGGTTAATTGCCAAAACCTTATCTGCAAGTACGAAAACCGTAGATTTAGCATTATTTGTATTTTCAGATCAACAACTTGCCAATATTCTCGAAGAACGTCATCATCAAAATGTCCAAGTTCGGGCTTTAATTGCACCACAATTTGCTTATCGTCCCTACAGTGAAGCGTTAGATATGATGGGATTTGCTTTAAGTCATAACTGTAAATATGAAGTTGATAACCGTCCTTGGAAAAATCCCATTTCTACCGTTGGAGTCCCAATTTTAGCCAAGGGAGATTTATTACACGATAAATTTGCAGTCATTGATAACCAAACCGTAATTACAGGTTCACATAATTGGTCAGAAGCAGCAAATAATGGCAATGATGAAACATTAATAGTGATTGAAAATCCAACAGTTGCAGCACATTACCAACGGGAATTTAACCGACTTTATGGTAAAATAAAACCCGGTTTACCAGCAAATATTAAATCTAAAATAGATGCAGAAGTTAAAAAATGTCCTCAAATTAAACAACCATCATCTTTCGTAAATCCAATTACCACTAAAATTAATCTCAATACAGCAAGTCAAGCAGAATTAGAAACTCTTCCTGGTGTGGGTGAAAAGTTAGCCGAAAGAATAATTATAGCCCGTCAACAGCAAAAATTTACTTCTTTACAAGATGTAGATAAAGTACCGGGAATTAGTGCTAAAATCTTGGCAGAATGGGAGGGAATGACCACATTTACCTCAGATTAACGCATATACGGATAATCGTGTTACCATTAATGATATAATAGTAGAGAAAGCGAGTTAGTATTTTAGTAAGTGCCTTAAAGTTAAAATATTGCTAGGAGAACTTATGAAATTTTACGATAAATTGAATGGGGCGATCGCCAAAAATCAGAGTTTACTATTTGTAGGACTAGATCCTAATCCAGAAATGCTCCCTGAGCGATATTGCCAGAAATCACATCCCAAAAGTATGATTGATGGTCTGTGGAATTGGTTAGAATTTACTATTTCCCAAACCAGTGATTTAGTATGTGCCTATAAACCAACTCTGGGATTTTACGCAGCTTTAGGTATTCCAGGATGGGAATTATTAGAAAAAACTTTAAAAGCTATTCCTGCCCATATTCCGATTATATTAGATGCCAAACATAGCGATCTTAATACTAGCACAATTTTCGCTAAAACTGTTTTTGAAGAATGGCAGATTGATGCGATTACATTGAGTCCTTATGCAGGACAAGATCACGTAGCACCCTTTTTAGTTTATCCCGATAAAGCCGTTTTTATTTTGTGTACAACTTCTAATCCAGGTGCGGCAATTTTACAGCAATATCCTACAGCGGAATCCCCTTTTTATTTACAAGTAGTTAAAGAAGCAAAAAACTGGGGAACACCTGAACAACTAGGTTTAGAAGTAGGAACTATTCAGCCAAATATTTTAGCAAAAATTCGCAAAGAAGCACCAGAAAGAGTAATTTTAGCCCGCAGCATCTGGTCTGAAGGTGGTAATCTTAAAAACTTGCTATCAGCGGGATTAAATTATAATGGTGATGGGTTACTTCTTCCCGTTTCTCAAGATATGTTAGGAAGTGAAAATCTATCTACACAACTGCAATCTTTAAGGGCGGAAATTAATGATCTCAGAACTGAAATTTCCCAAGAAAACTCCACTTGTTCCGTCTGGTTTCCTGATGTTTGTTTGTTAAATAAACACCCGCTTTTAGATTTAATTCTACAACTTTATGACATTGGTTGTATCATGTTTGGTGAATTTGTCCAAGCTTCTGGAGCTACGTTTCCCTATTATATAGACCTCCGTAAAATCATTTCCAATCCCCAAATATTTCATCAGATAGTAATTGCTTATGCAGAGATTCTTAAAGACCTAACTTATGATAGAATAGCCGGTATTCCTTATGGTTCTTTACCTACTGCTACTGGATTATCATTACATCTAAATTCCCCGATGATTTTTCCCCGCAAAGAAGTAAAAGCACACGGAACCCGCAAGGTAATAGAAGGTAATTTTAATCCTGGAGAAGTTGTTGTCGTTGTTGACGATATTCTAATCAGTGGTAAAAGCGTAATGGAAGGAGCAGAAAAGTTAAAATATGCAGGATTAAATGTCAATGATATTGTAGTATTTATGGACCATGAACAAGGTGTAAAAGACAGATTGCGAGAAAATGGTTATCAAGCACACGCAGTTTTAACAATCTCTGAAATCACAGAAACTTTATATGCAGCAGGACGTATTAGTGAGGAACAATTTAAAACCTTAGAGACTTCCAAATAAAAAAATGTCCCAAAACTGATGCAGAAATTCTCTCTCTGTGTACTCTGTGCCTCTGTGGTTCGTTTCTTAGGATAATTTATTTCTTGGAAGTCTCTTATCTGAAATAAATAAATTAGACATTTATTCTCAAGATAGTGATACAAAACTAATTCAATAATTAGGATTTTGTAGGAACTTTACTGATGATTCCCATTATTTCCACTATTTCCCTTTTTCAACTTGCTTCTGGTGAGTTTCTTTCTCTTCAGGTGTATAAATTTATTGGTGCTAAATCTGGTAAAAAAGTATATATCCAATCTAACTTACACGGTGCGGAAATTGTTGGTAATGCTGTCATTTACCAAATCATTGATTTCTTAACGACATTAAATAATACTCAGTTAATAGGAGAAATTTGGCTTGTACCTGTTTGTAATCCCTTAGCTGTTAACCAGCGAACTCATAATTTTTCTACGGGTAGATTCAATATTTATGATAGTCAAAATTGGAATAGAATTTTTTGGGATTATGAAAAACAACATGATGACATAGAAGAATTTGCTCGTTCTCAAATTGGTTTAGATATAGGTACAATTAAATATAACTTTTCCCAAAAAATTAAATCTAGTTTCGATAGTCTTTTAGATAAAATCAATGCCCCTAGTAGTGTACAACTAACTGATAAATATCGCTACAAGCTGCAATCTCTTTCTTTCGATGCAGATTACGTCATTGATTTACATAGTCACACTGGAGAAGGAATAGAATACCTTTATTATTTCCGAAATCGAGAAGACAGTGCTAATTTATTTCTTCTCAATTATGCCATTTTATTTGATGAATATGATGGTGATGCTTTTGATGAATCATTCATAAAACCCTGGTTAGCTTTAGAGAATGCTTTATTAAAATTAACCGGACAAAAAATGATATTTGATAAAGAAGCATGGACATTAGAATTAGGAACGGGAATGCAAATGAATCCAGATTCAGTATCTAAAGGAGTGTGCGGAATTAAAAATTATTTAACTCAAAAAAGTATTTTAGAAATACAGGATTTAAACCAACTAAAAACTATATCTCATCAAACCAATTTTCGTTCACTTAGTCAACTCAAAAAATATTGGAGTCCCGTAGGCGGAATGATTTTATCTAAAGCTGCATTAGGTACTTCAGTAAATCAGGGAGATTTGCTATATCAAGTTCTGACATTCAATAAAATTGGTGAATTACCCATAACTATTCATGTTTATGCTGAGAAAACAGGCTTGGTTTATGATACATCAATAAATAACTCTGTTAACGAAGGAGAATTTGTATTAGCGACTATGTAGTTTGTCATGGAAAACATTTAACACAGAATTATTCAATCTATTAATTCATCTGCGTTTATTTGCGTTTATCTGCGTTCAAATCTTGATTCTTATACTCAAAACGGCTAGAATCTGGACTTTTTTATCATACAAAGAACAAGTTCAAAGCCTCTCCCCGCACCTCTCCCTAAGAGGATGTTTTAAAAGTGGTATTCCGTAATTTTCATCACATTGCTACCCCCTTTCCCCTTGTAAAGGGGAGGGTTAGGGAGGGGTAAAAAATATTTGATACATCAACCATAACTTTTCAAACACCCTCTAACCCTCTCCTAAGAGAAGAGAGAAAAGGAATAACATTTAATACTGGAGAGGTTTACCAGAAGGGTTTCATATTTGGTTAAACTATGAATCGTTTTCAGTATAAATAAAATTACCATTTGTCTTGATTTGCATAAAGATAGATATCAGGATTGTCGGTTAACGGCAAGAAACCGTAATAAAACATTACACTAAAATAAATACCTGACTAGGATTTAACGCCTAAAAAAATTATGACTCAAGCAACTACAAAAATTTGTATACTAGGCGGTGGCTTTGGTGGACTCTACACCGCGCTTCGTTTAAGCCAATTACCCTGGGAATCTACACCCAAACCTGAGATTATTTTAGTAGATCAGAGCGATCGCTTTGTCTTTTCTCCCCTGCTTTACGAACTCCTCACCAGAGAACTCCAAACCTGGGAAATCGCCCCACCATACTCAGAACTACTGCAAGGAACAGGAATCCAGTTCCACCAAGCCGCTGTTTCCACAATAGACATTAGCAAGCAAACAGTTCAATTACAAGATAAATCAGAACTAAATTATGACCGCTTAGTCTTAGCATTAGGTGGCGAACCCCCCTAGACTTAGTTCCCGGTGCTGCCACTCATGCTTACCCTTTCCGTACTATTATTGATGCCTACAAATTGGAAGAACGTTTGCGAACTCTCGAAGCAGCAAAGCCAGAAAAAATCCGTGTTGCCATAGTTGGTGCAGGTTACAGCGGCGTAGAACTAGCTTGTAAACTAGCAGATAGAATCGGTGAAAAAGGACGTTTCCGCCTCATTGAACTCAGCGACCAAATTTTACGCACTTCCCCAGAATTTAACCGTGAAGCCGCCAAAAAAGCCTTAGATAGTAAAGGCGTATTTATTGACCTAGAAACCAAAGTAGCAGCAATTAATCAAGATAGCATCTCCCTAGAGTATAAAAATCAAGTAGACACCATACCCGTAGATTTAGTCATTTGGACAGTGGGAACAAAAGTTTCTCCAGTTGTCACAGCCTTACCCCTCAAGCACAATCAGCGCGGACAAATCACCACCACAGCCCAACTACAAGCCATAGAACATCCCGAAATCTTTGCTTTAGGAGACTTAGCCGACTGTCTCGACGCAGAAGGAAAACAAGTCCCCGCCACCGCCCAAGTCGCCTTTCAACAAGCCGATTATACCGCTTGGAATATCTGGGCTACCATCACCAATCGTCCCCTCCTCCCCTTCCGCTATCAACCATTAGGAGAAATGATGGCTTTAGGAATAGATAACGCCACCCTCACCGGGTTAGGTGTGCAATTAGATGGTTCTGTTGCCTACTTAGCCCGTCGGCTGGCTTATCTATATCGTTTACCCACGTTAAATCATCAATTGAAAGTCGGGTTTAATTGGTTAGTTAGCCCCATAATAGAAGCCATTTCGAAGTAATTAAATTAAAGATCCCCGACTTCTCAAAGAAGTCGGGGATCTAAAATGGTAAACTAGTAGTCTGTCAACCCGAAAATGACGGGTGAAGGCAAGCAGGGGGAGAAGAGAGGCAGGGGGGGGTAGGGGAGGGAAGAACAGAAGTTTTTTCCGATCATCATTACCCGTCAAAATAAATTTGACGAACTACTAGACGAATTCAGATATTATGGCTATGTATTTAGCGACTGCTGCGGACTAAAGTATTAATTCTTATGAAAAAGCCTAAAGTTATCTTTGTAGATGCCGTTGGTACATTGTTTGGGATTAAAGGTAGTGTTGGGGAAATTTACCGACAAATCGCCCAAGAATTTGGTGTAGAAGTTTCCGCCCAAATTTTAGATCAAAACTTTGTCAAAAGCTTCAAAGCCTCACCACCACCGATATTTCTTGATGCAGATATCAGAGATATTCCCCAGCGTGAATACGATTGGTGGCGGATAATTGCCTTAAATACCTTTGAAGGTGCCGGTGTTCTCCAAGAATTTACCGATTTTACCGCTTTTTTTACTGAACTTTATATCCACTTTGGGACTCCTGAACCTTGGTATGTTTATCCTGATGTAACTTTGGCGTTAATGAACTGGCGACGCTTAGGAGTTGAATTAGGAGTATTATCTAATTTTGATTCTCGTTTATATTTAGTATTGCAAGGTTTAAGACTCAGAGAATACTTTTCCTCTATCACCATTTCCACTCAAGTTCGTGCCGCTAAACCAGATCCAGAAATATTTAAAATTGCTTTAAACAAGCATAAATGTTCACCAGAAGAAGCATGGCACATTGGTGACAGCATAACAGATGATTATTATGGGGCTAAATCGGCAGGAATCAGAGGCGTTTGGATTAACCGTAATCCCACCGTCTAATACCGTAATTATACGGTGAATATAGGTTTGTGGTGTAAATTTTTCTTGCAAAAATTTTATATATAGCTATATTTACAAGTGATTACTGTTAACCTATAAATTATATTTTTAACTAGTTTGAGTAGTATGAAAAAATCTCTATCAAATATTTGGTATCAATTTCGTCAAGCTTTCTCCGTGAGAGCAGGGAGTATTAATACAACCACCGCAACAGGTGAAGTAGTTTTAGAAGTAGCAACAGCCATTCAATCACAAGGTGCTAATTTAGAAATTTTGCAACTGTTACTGCAAAATTCATCTTCTTTATTAGATGTATTGTGTTCACCATTAACCCCAATAATAACTGGAGAATTATCATTTTTATCCCTGGGAGTAGCTGTTCTCAAATCTTATCGTGATCTTTCTCAAGAAACGCCTACTTTAGCAGATTACCTAGCTATTATTAGTCAAGTTGCCTATTTAGAAAGCATCCGGGATATTTTATCTTTATACCCTTCTTTAAACTATGATCACCCCGATAAAAATGAAGAATTAGGAGAAATATTAGCAACTATCAATAATATTGAATTAGATGAACAAACTGCTATCCAGACCATTGAATGTTTTTATGAATCTGAATTAGCAGTAGCATTTAATCAATTATTATCCACAAGGTTGATATCTGACTATTTGGGTAAATATCCAGCCAGACTTTTAGCAAAACGAATTGCGGTCAATACCAACTCACATATTATCAAGTTTTTGATAGATTTAGATGATGATATCATCCCAAATTGTCGAGATACATGGACAGCAGAATACCAGAATATTCAAAACATTCAGGAATATCTGCAACATCACATTGATACTCAAGCATTAGATCAAGTATTTGATCAAACTTGCTCATTGAAGAATATTTATATTCCTCTTAAAGCTCAATCCGTAAATCAATATGGGCAAATAAATATTAATGCTGAATCTTGTGATTTAGAAGCATGGGTAAAGAAAAATATCTTGACTGAAAACAACTTAGAAAAATTTATATTTATCCAAGGAAAAAGAGGCAGAGGTAAAAGTGTTTTCTGCAAAATATTCGCAAATTGGATCAGACAACATTTACATCCTTACTGGACACCAATTTTAATTAATGTCAAAGATATCAAAGTTTTATCATCTCAGTTAGCAGAAACATTAACTGCAAATTTAGATATTAGCTTGATTCGTGGTGATCATAATTGGTTAAGAAATAAAAATCATCGTTTTGTTTTTATCTTTGATGGTTGGGACGAATTACCAACTGCGTCTAGAAATAATCAAAATCTGGAAAAATTTATTCGGCAAGTTAGCGAATTTCAGCAACAATGTAACAATGATGAAAGCATGGGACATAAGGTATTAATTACCAGCAATGTGATTCCTTTATCAATTATCTCTAATTTACCCACAAATTTAGAAAGAGTAGAAATTCTTCCCTTAGATCAACAACAACAACAACAATGGTTAGGAAAATGGCAATCTCTACCAAATAATCACGGCAAAAATACAGATTTACAGCAGTTTCTAGTGAATCAAAAATGTCCTGCAATTATTCAAAAATTAATTTGTGAACCATTGTTACTATACTTTTTGGCGGGAATGTATCGAGATGATCAACTGGTAATTGATAATTTAGCAGCGGATAATACTCGAACTGCTACAGCTTTAATTTATCAAGCAGCCATAAATTGGCTGATTGCTAAATCAGGTGATACTTTCCATGATCAATTACTAAATTTAAAAGATATTCTCACAGAAGCTGCTGTTGCTGTCACCCAGTCAGGTGAAGAATTTTCTCCAATATCAATGCTAAAATCTCGGCTAGGAGATGATGCCAAATCTATCAATGATGAAATTATCAGAACACCTTTAGCAGATTTTTATGGTTATCCTCATCATGAGTCAGACAATCAGGTAAAGTTTAGCCATCAAAGTTTTCGTGAATTTCTCTTTGCTGACAGGTTGAAATTAAGCCTAACTGCCTGGACACAGTATTATAATACGGAATCTGCGAAAGAATTAATTACTAATGAAGCAGAGATGAATTGGCAAATTTATGATTTGCTGGGTTTTGGCATTCTTACCCAAGAAATAGTTGAATATTTAATGGGTTTAATGATTGCTATTCCCAATTTTCGTTGGGTACAACTATATAGACGGTTGGATGATTTTTATGTTAGTTGGTGTCAAGGTAAATTTATTGATACGGCTGAAGAAACCTTACCCCAGACTAAGCTGCGAGAATTGCAAAATGCTGGTGTTTATCAATTAGGTCAGCGTCAAGTAGATGTTTATGCTGGGTTAAATGTGATGATTTTACTTTTAGCTATACAGCGTTATGCTCAAGAAGATGAGTTACTCAAAGAGCATATAATTTTTTATCCCTCTGGTCAACCGGAAGAGAATAATTTCACCTATCAATTACAAAATATTATTTATTACAGTAGTTGTTTACAGGGTGAAAATTTCCGCAGTTTAGTTGGTCAATTTTTGGGTGGCGCTCATCTTCGTAGTGCCAGTTTGTTACAAATAAATCTTAGTTACGCGGATTTAACAGAAGCAGACCTCAGCCGCGCCAGTCTTTATGGGGCAAACTTTAGCTATGCTAACCTTAACCGTGCCTATTTCATTGGTTCAGATTTAAGAGATGTAGATTTTTCTGGTGCAAATTTAGCAGAAACTTACTTGAGTGGTGCAAATTTGAGTCGTGCTAACTTATGCGGTGCAAACCTTAAAGATGTGGATTTGAGTCGCGCTAATCTGAGTGGTGCAGACTTACGCGGTGCAAACTTTGATGGTGCAAATTTTATGGGTGCTATATTTAGCGATAATACCTTTGGCGCTATTCGTTGGGATGAAAAAACTAATTGGCAAAATGTGGAAGGTTTAGAAATGGCGAAAAATGTCCCCTTGACTTTGAAGAAACGATTTTTGAGAGACTTTTAATTTCTGGGGGGAGAAATTGTCCGGGGAAACCCCGCCCCTATTTTTTGTTTAAAATGGAATGATATGAGGATATATTTAGATATCTATAATTGTCTCAATCTACCGTTTGTTCTTGAATCTATGAAGTCTTATTTAGCCGCCGCTATTCAAATGACCAGTGTGCCTGATTTACAAAAAAATTTGGCACAAGCAGAAGAATTAATTGATTTGGCTGTGCGTCAAGGTGCAGAGTTGGTGGGTTTACCAGAAAATTTCTCTTTTATGGGGGAAGAAAAGGATAAACTAGCTCAAGGAAATGCGATTCGCTCAAGCAACGGAAACATTTCTCCAAAAAATGGCACAACGCTTTCAAGTTACCATTCTCGGCGGCGGCTTCCCTATCCCTGTAGATAGTAGTGGTAAAGTTTATAATACAGCATTACTGATAAATGCCAACGGTCAAGAACTCGCCCGTTACCAAAAAGTCCATTTATTTGATGTCAATGTCCCTGATGGTAATACCTATCAAGAATCCAGCACTGTCATGGCTGGACTGGAATTACCTCCCGTTTATGCTTCCCCGGAGTTAGGGAAAATTGGCCTTTCTATTTGCTATGATGTTCGCTTTCCCGAACTGTACCGACATCTATCCAATCAAGGCGCAGATATTCTATTTGTTCCCGCAGCCTTTACGGCTTTTACTGGTAAAGACCATTGGCAAGTATTACTCCAATCTAGAGCGATAGAAAATACCTGTTACGTTATTGCTCCCGCCCAAACTGGTACTAATTATGACCGTCGCCAAACTCATGGACACGCCATGATTATTGACCCTTGGGGTGTCATTTTAGCAGACGCTGGGGAAAAACCAGGAGTGGCGATCGCCGAAATCAAACCCACCCGACTAGAACAAGTTCGTCGCCAAATGCCATCCCTACAGCATCGCGTATTTTAGCCACACCCCGGCAGATACCCGACCTCTTCAAGAAGTCGGGTATCTATTTGGGATCTATTTCCTAAGTCAGCAAAATCTTTTTCCCAAAACACTTGACATTATCTGAAGAGAACTGCTATATTCTCTATAGTGAATTCGTTGGGGCGTAGCCAAGTGGTAAGGCAGTGGGTTTTGGTCCCGCCATCCCTAGGTTCGAATCCTAGCGCCCCAGTCATAGAAAAAGCAAGTTTTAACGACTTGCTTTTTTTTATACTCAAAACAGTTGAAACATGGACTTTTGTAAAATTACAAAAAACCTTGATTTGTAGGGGTAAAGCAAAAGCTTATTGGTGTCAACTTAACGTAAAACATCTATCCCGCAAAGAACTCAAGTCGTCTCATTCCCAGTCTCTGACTGGGAATGAATTCTAGAAGGCTCTGCCTTCAATGATATTAGAGGCAGAGCCTCATTAACTGCATTCCTAGTCAGAGACTAGGAACGAGATGTGGTAGGGATTTGAGATTAAGTTGACACCTATGAAGCTCTTGCTTTACCCCTGCGTTTAGAATCAAACAATCAAGCCGTTTTGAGTATATCAACAAGAGTCAAGGTACAGATTGCAGTTAGGCAGCTAGGTTTTTATACAGGTTGATTACCGTTCCTGTTGTGAACAGTATAACACTAGAGAACGCAAAAGATAAATTCTCTGATCTTTTTAACCCACCTTTGCTAAAAAGAAACTCTATGCGGTTAAAACCGCAGGAGTCGATTATATCTCAGGGAACCAAGTCACTGAGCTTTACGCTTACCGCGAACTCCTGTAAAACCTGTTTATGTCTCTAGTAGTTCGTCAAATTTATTTTGACGGGTAATGAGCGGAAAAAACTTCTGTTCTTCCCTCCCCTGCCCCCCCTGCTTGCCTTCACCCGTCATTTTCGGGTTGACAGACTACTAGTGGTCATCGGATTAGCTTACCAACAGCAATTGAATATGTATTACACTGTACACCAAAATATAGCTTACCAGAAACTACCCGCATTGCTGATAAATTAGCCTCTGCAAGATAAATATTCCCACAATATTTGCAGAAAATTTATGTTCCTCACACTGATTAGACATATACCTGTTTGAAGGTATTAGCCAAGAACTACTTGCTGAATACGTTCTGTTAAGTATATCTGTAATCATAGGAAGAATAAGTATTGATTATTATACAGAAAACATTGGGTATCAAATATCTCTAAAAGTTTTCTAATTATCATCTTCTTCCAGATATATTGTTGCAATATGAGAGGAATATGATTGTGGCTACAAATGCGATAACATTGAAAAAATTACTTACTAGCTCTACACATAAGGTAATTGATATCAAAAAAATAGTTCCAATTGCACTTTATCATCGGTGGTTAATATTAGGGATTTCCTGTGCAGTCATGTCAGTAACAAGTCTGATAGCTATCACTACTAAACCAACTTATCAAAGCTATATGCAAATATTGGTAAGTTATAATTCAGATAAATCTTTACCAAATAGCAAAATCGAAAAGATAACAGAAGACTTACGTAAACCGCAGCTATCATCCATTGACTACAGTAGTCAAGTTAAATTAATGCTGAGTAGTAAATTACTACAGAAAACTGTAAATTTACTTCATGCTGATTACCCACAAATGACCATAGAAGATATTTATAATAACAGCAAAATTGATGAAGTTTCATCCTTAGGACTAACTCAGTTACCAGTAGATACAGGAGTTAATCAAAATTTCACCCAAGTATTTTTACTCTCTTTTACAGATAAAGATCCTCTCAGAACAAAAAGAGTATTACAAGCTTTAGAGAAAGTATATCAGGACTATAATACCGATCAAAAAAATCAGCGGATTAATCAAGCATTAGCTTTTGTTAATACCCACATACCACAACTACAAAAAGATGTATTAAAAGCTGAGAAAAAACTAGAAAAATTTCGTCAACAAAATAATTTAATTGATCCAGTTTTACAAAGTCAAATTTTATTACAGTCTTTAGCAAATATTCAAAAACAGCGGCAAACAACTCGCGCTCAACTGCAAGATGTTCAAACTAGACATAACAGCCTAGAACAAGCAATTGAGTCTTCCAATCGAAATAACATAAATATAAATTATTCCCCGGAATCTAGCCAAAATCAAGCCTTAATTAGTGAATTTAAGCAAACAGAACAAGCCTTAACGCAAGCTCGTTTTCTTTATACAGAAAAACATCCTATCATCCAACAACTGAAGCAGAAACAGCAAATTATCAGTACATTATTACAACAACAAGGACAAAATAAAACTATTACTATCAATAGTAAATCAAAATTATCAAAACAAATCATCCCAAAGGTAGAAAATGATTTAACTCAATTAAAAATGAACGCATTAGGACTAATTGCTCATGATCGTGATTTAGCAGCATCTGAACAAGAAATTCGTTCTTTGCTGAATACATACCCAAGTTTAATTACAGAATACAAGAGGTTAGTTGCCAACATAGAAAGTTATCGCAAAACACTGCAACAATTGACGCAAGTGCAAAATTCATTAGGTGTTAAAATCGCTCAAGAAGGTTTTAATTGGCAAATTTTAGAAGAACCCGCTTTAGGAATACATATAGGTAATTTACGCTGGTTACTGATTTTTGGAGGAATATTAATGGGTCCAATATTGGGTTTAGCAGCAGCCTTAATTTGGGAAAAATTTAATAATGCAATTTTCTATCCTCATGATTTACAAGATTTGACTAATATTCAGTTATTGGGGTCAGTACCAAGATTAGGAAAACGTCAAAATAGTTGGAAAAACCAACTCCAATCTATAGTTAGAGATAAATCTAAAAGTGTAGATATTTCTCATCCAGGAATTATCAAAAATTTGCCAACTCATAAAACATTGGATATTATTTACCAGAATATTCAGATGTTAAATAATTCTCTACCTTTAAAATCATTGATGTTAACTTCTGCACTACCAGGAGAAGGAAAAACAACTTTGGCTTTAGGGTTAGGAGCTAGTGCGGCTCAAATGCACCAAAGAGTATTAATAATTGATGCTAATTTGCGTTCTCCCAGTTTACATAAAATTCTAGGGCTGACCAATGATTGGGGTTTATCCTTATTACTGGTTGATGATATCAATACATCATTTAATACTTACATTCAGCCTATCCACCCAGCTATTGATGTTTTAACTGCTGGTCCCATACCAGAGGATGTGGTAAATCTGTTAAGTTCCGGGCGAATGCAAGAATTAATGAATTTATTTGAACTAAACTATGATTTAGTCTTAATAGATGCACCCTCTGTTTTAGATACAGTTGATGGCAGAATTGTGGCTTCTTTATGTAATGGGATTGTTATGGTAGGAAGGATTGGTAAAGTTACACCCCATAAATTGATGGAAGCTACAGAAATTTTAAGCAAGTTAAATTTAATTGGCATTATTGGTAATGAAGTCTATGATTCTCCCCAAATATTGACACCATGAAAAGAGGATTCAGGAGTTTAGAAGAAGAAAGAAGAAAGAAAATTACCCAGTTTCCAGTTCTCAATCTGTCTGTTTAGAGAATTGCTGAACTAGAATAGTAGACGCTTGTGATCAAACAATTAGCATGAAATTCCAACTTTTATTAGGCAATTTGTTTTCTGAGATGAAAGGTAGACATTGGTGGATAGGTATCCTGATCTGGTTTGTATTACTTGCTCCTGCACAAGCATCTGTAATTCTGCGTGTGGCAATTGAAAGAGAAGTCAAACAGGTAAAAGTCGGTGCTTCCACAACCGCTATTGTGAAAGATAGTAGTGGTAAGACTCTTGGAGAACTACCGGGAATGAGTGCCTTTGCGGCTCAAGCAGTTCCTGGGGGAGTAGCTTTAGATAGATGGCAATCCGGGTTATTTTGGATAGAACCCACCAAGAAGGGATATGTTTATATTGGCGATCGCTGGTTTCGTGGTAGAACCCTAGTAGTCCCCACAGCCAATGGTTTAACCGCTGTGAACTGGGTAGATTTAGAAGAATATCTCTACAGCGTCATTGGTGGAGAAATGGACACTAGCTGGCCACAGGAAGCCCTGAAAGCTCAAGCCATAGCCGCCCGTACCTATGCCCTCTATGAACGCGAAAGACAACGGGGAAATCCCGTTTACGACTTAGGAGATAGTCCAGACCGTTGGCAAATTTACAAAGGTGTCAGTAGTGAATCCCCCAAAACCTACAGCGCAGCAGACACCACCGCCGGCAAAGTCCTCACCTACAACAACCAAATCATTCTTTCCGTCTTTCATGCTTGTTCCGGTGGACACACGGAAAACGTCGAAGATGTTTGGACTAGCAAAGAACCTTACCTGCGGGCTGTTCCCGACTTTGATCAAAATATCAAAGAATGTAACTGGGTAAAAACCTTTACCCCCGGAGAAATTAGCACCAGAATTTCCGGTGTCGGCAATGTCAAAGACATGATTATCGAAACTCTCTCACCTTTCAAAAGTGTCAAATCCCTAAAAATTATTGGTGATAAAGGGACTAAAATTCTCCAAGGTGAAGAAGTGAGAACTGCACTCAGAATTAAAAGTACCCGTTTTACTGTTAATAAAGACGCAAATGGCGGTTTTGTTCTCCAAGGACTAGGTTTTGGACACGGTGTAGGAATGAGTCAGTGGGGAGCTTACGAACTAGCAAAACGTGGTGCAAACCACCTGCAAATTTTAGGATACTACTACAAAGGAGTAGCCCTGACACCTATTCAAGCAAAGTAGGGGGAGTAGGGGGAGTAGGGGGAGTAGGGGGAGTAGGGGGAGTAGGGGGAGTAGGGGGGAGAAAGAATTTTCCCAATGACAACTGACAACTGACAACTGACTAATCACCTATTTGCTTATTCTGAAATTCCTGTTCGAGTAAATCTGTATCTGTGGAATAAACAGCATCTTCCTTACCAATCACTTTTTCTGTAGCAAATTCACGAGCAAAAGCGATCTTTTTCTGTAAAGAAGTATCCGCACCCGCTAATAATCTAGCCCGTTCTTGGCGTTGAAGATTGCGAGTAGAAATCTCATCATTGCGTCGCTTAATCCAGAAATACCGAATTAAGGGAATAGCGAGAAACCCTGTACCATAAGCCAATAACAATCCATAAATACCCTGCACAAAAGCCACCAATCCGCCAATTTGAGCCGCAATTGTGCCATTTCTTAATAAATTGCCCAAAATTAAAGCTCCAACAAAATTCACTCCTCCTAAACCAGCACTGAGGAGAATTTGTCCAGAACTAGCCGCACTGAAATTCCAGGAAAATTCATGGAGATATTCAGATATTGAACGCCGTTGCTTTTTACTAGCTCTTACTTGTAACTCTGGGAAATAATAGACTATTTGCCCGTCAGAACTTACCTGGGGCATTCCATTAAATCTTACCAGCACAGGCAACATATAATCCTCATATTCTTGTTGATATTTTTCGCCAACATCATCCAAATAAGGAGCAATTTGTTCTGCAACCACAGCACCTTGATTATTACTAATCACAGCCCCAATTTCTTCCCAACGGCGTTCTTCCAAACTGGCATTAGGATCACCATCACCAAACAAGAATGAAAACACAGCCTCAAAAAAATTCATTTCACTACCTTCGCCCCGTTCCCTCAGTCTTTCTTGCCGGGTATCACGATAATTTGGGCTAAAATACCAGAATAAATCCGGGAAAAAGAAGAAATTATTACCTCTAGAACTACTGCGATTATCATCATCCCGATTTGAACTAGCAGTCATAATAATGATAATAGTTACAGTAATCAGCAAGATAGAAGCAACTAAAAGAATGCCAAAAGAAATCCGAATTAGGTAAAATAGCACAGACCAAACTTTTTTCCACCACTCCCGCAACCGTATTTGCAAATATTTATTGCGTAAAATATCCCGAAAATTGCGAGGAAATTGATAAACAACATCACCTGATTCTGCAACCTGTAAATGTCCCCCAGCATCAGCCGCTAGAGCTAATAAACTTTGATTGACTTCAGCTATATTTAATCCTATCTGGGTGGCTACATCACCAACCGTGACTCGGTAGCCTAGTTGTTCCACAGAACGCATAATAGCGGGATTGGGAGTCATAAATCTTCCCTTTTGTTATATTTTGGTTTACCTTTATTCAGTATAATTGAAGCTAAATTTCTTTTCATTGCAGTTCTTAATTACAATCATACTTTTCACAAATTAGCTAGATAGGACTTATATATACAGCTATGGTTCAATACAGCCTCGCTCAAAGCCCAGAAATTATCCTGACAGTTCCTGGTAAAGATTCCGCTAAAGCTCGTGACAAAGCAATGGATCAGCTAATGGAACTCATGGACGCGGGTGAACTACCCACAGAACTAGAAGAAGGATTTGGTCCGCAACAATTAATAGAGGTGAAAGAACCAACCACAGATACTTCTAGCCGTGAAGATGAAATTACCCAAGCAGTACAAATCCTGAGTAATTTAGCTTCATTAAAATTAAAAGTCCAAGAATCACGCACTGAAGCCTTAGAAATTCGTCAAGCCATTGATGTCCTATTTTCCGATAAATCCGTCACTGAGGAAGAAATAACCCATCTTAAAGAAGGTTTTAAGGTCTTGAAAAATTTTGCTCAAGCCAACCTGCGTTACCAGGAAGCCAGAGGAAAAGCAGAACAAGCTAGACAAATTCTAGATCAAGCTCTCAAATCGCCTGAGTAATTGGTCAGTTGTCAGTTGTTAGTTGTCAGGAAGAAGGCAATAGGCAATAGGCAATAGGCAATAGGCAATAGGCAATAGGCAATAGGCAATAGGCAATAGGCAATAGGCAATAGGCAATAAATATTCTCCCTGCCCCCTGCCCCCTGCCCCCTGCCCCCTGCTCAGGAATTTGCCACAGGAATTGATGGGTGTGATATTATGGGAGACTGCTACACAAACTTAAGAAAAATAAGAATTTAATCGATCATGGCTCTGACGCAACAGCGCAAACAAGAACTCATTTCTGGATATCAAGTTCATGAAACCGACACTGGTTCGGCTGATGTCCAAATTGCAATGCTAACTGACCGCATTAACCGCCTCAGTCAACATTTGCAAGCTAATAAGAAAGACCATTCCTCCCGTAGAGGACTATTGAAGATGATTGGCCAAAGAAAGCGTCTTCTAGCTTATATCCAAGCAGGTAGTCAAGAAAAATATAAAGCTTTAATTACTCGTCTTGGTATTCGCGGTTAGGAACTAATTCTTATGGCTGCTGAAGAATCGGAACGTAGTGCCTTACCTTTTGAGCCAAACAAAAAGCGTCCAAAACCCGCTAAGGCTATTAGTCAACCCGTTATCAAAACCAAAGAACCTCAAGAAAAATCGCAACAGAAACGCCGTTATTCTAAACAAGAAATGGCAATTCCTGAAGTGGTCAGTCAACGCATGATTCGCCGAGTGGCTGGGTTTTGTGGTGTCCCCACATTTTTAGGTATTACTAGTTTGGTAGTTAGCTATCTGCTAGTTACCTTGGCTGATATTCAACTTCCCCCTATCGCCGTTTTATTGGTGAATATGGGATTGTTTGGTTTAGGTGTGTTGGGAATTACCTATGGTGTTCTTTCCGCTTCTTGGGATGAGGAAAGACCGGGAACTATTATGGGTTTGGATGAATTTAGCACTAACTGGGGAAGGATGACCGAAGTTTGGCGTGATACCCAGAAAAAGAACGTCTAATAAGCAGCGTCCAGGTAATAACTGTATATGGGGTAAGTTGGAAAGACTATATTTTTCTGGTTTATACCCAATATTCAGCAAAAAATACCTGGCGCTACATTTGTATTTATATGTTTAACTCCAGATATTTTTGATCAACACGGGAATTGATTCATGAACAAATTGGTAAAAGATTTGACGATAATTTTCAAATTATCAAAAAAGGAAAAATTATGCAATCTCCTCTTTACCTGTTCACTATTACAGAATATTTGGAATTAGAACAATCTAGCGATGTTCGTCATGAATATTTTGCTGGTGAAGTCTTTGCTATGGCTGGAGGTAGTAAGGAACATAATATAATCTCTGGCAATGTTTACTCGCGGTTACGTTCTCGGTTACGGGGTAGTTCCTGTAATGTTTTCATGTCTGATATGAAAGTGAGAATAAATTTAGCCAATGACAATAAAACTATATTTTATTATCCTGATGTGGTAGTCAGTTGCGATACTGAAGATCAAGATCGTTATTTTTTGAATTATCCTTGTTTAATTATCGAGGTGCTATCACCAAGTACAGAAACTATAGATAGACGGGAGAAACTTGTTAATTACCGCAGTTTAGCAAGTTTGAAAGAATATGTTTTAATTTCGCAGGATGAAGTTAAGGTAGAGGTTTATCGTCAAGATGAAAAAGGAAATTGGACTATACAAACTTTGATTAATCGTGATGATAAATTACATTTAGGTTCCGTTGGCTTGATTCTAGAAATGGCAGATATATATGAAGATGTTATTAATATTTAATTTTTTAATTTAGTGGGGGACAAGAACCCCACCCCCAACCCCCTCCAGTATCAAAAGCTTATCCTTTTCTCCGCTGCGGGGGGATTTAGGGGGGTGCGAGGAGGGGGCTATAATATACTCGATAGTAGTATTTGCGTTACCGCATCGGGAATATTCTCTAAAGGATTACCACTCATATCCAACTTCCGCAAATTAGGAAAATCCAATAGTTCGACAGGAAGCGTTTTTAAATTGTTGCCGGAAACCTTTGGGACGAATGACCCGTTTCCTATTAGTTCATAACCTTCTATCTGCTTTCCTAAAATCAAAGATTCAAGGTGCCGTAATTTACCAATTTCCACAGGTAATTCAGTCAAATTTTGTCCTGATAAGTCTAACTCTTGCCAATTTTCAGCCGCAGCGCGATCTATCAGTACCAACAACTCATCCTGCGTCATAATTCCAAAGGTCAAGGGTAAGAGAAAAGAAGATTGATGAAGATTATTTTAACTGCTTGGAGCAAAATTTTATGTTGTCTGAATCACAATGTCTGGGTACTGAGCGAAGTCGAAGTACAGGATTTAAGGATGAACAGGATGAAAATAGGGCTTTTATTGCCTATTACCAGAAATAGCCAAAATATCTAAAATAGTCATTCTATGCAGACCTATACTATTACAAATGCGCGTAATATATGGTTTTGAAACAACGAATCCCCGTAAGAGGACTTAAACTACCGTTTAGAAGCCTGTAAACCTTTAGTAGATAGTTTCAAAACATCTAAATTAAGCTACAATTTTGACTGATTTGATGCCTTTGCTACACCACTGAATTAGTAGCCAACGGTCAGAATCTTTGTCTAGAGCAGGTTTAAGCCGAAAAGCAAAAAATTCTTCCCAGGCTTCTACACCATGTTTTGTAACAAATTGTTTCTCAACTTCTTTAAATCTTTCCCAATTACGTTCTGCTATAGCAGTCAGCATGGGGATTAATTCAGTGATAGATATAGAAAGTGTTGCTTCACTCATTTGGGTATCCCTCGAAAATACAAATTATTGGTAAAACTTCGGCTTCGGTATCAATGACTTCGATTAATCGGAGTCCCCGTTTTTTCCCTATCTTTTTGCAGTGTTCCTCAGATGCTGTTGGTAGCCAGTATCTTGACTCTTTTACAGGGTCAAACTTCCCTTTAGAGCGTTTAATATCATCCTCTTTCATGCTGATTTTTGCTAACTTGCTCGTTTGTTTTGAAAGATAGCGAAGCGCTCCCCCAGGAATCGCATTAACTGGTTTTTTCGCCTTCGCTATCTTCTTTAACCCAATTACCTATAGCTATTTCTACAGCTTCACTTTGTTTAATATCCCTATAAAAACAAGCGGTTTTAAATTGCTTGTAAAGCTCTAGTGGAATATGACCGCTAATCTGTTTGTAATTGGGATCACGTCTTTTATCCATATCAATATCAAAAGGTAAGTATATAGAAGATTTTACTCTATTTTTCGTGTTCACCATTTTGTATGCTGACATTTTAGCGTGACAACATTACTTTAACAACAGATGAGTAAATCAGTCGAGTATCAGTTTTACAGCAAATTGTCATCAAACCTGGAACAAGAACCCCACCCCCAACCCCCTCCAGTATCAAAAGCTTATCCTTTTCTTCCCCCCGCTGCGGGGGGATTTAGGGGGGTGCGATGAGGGGGCTAGGATGTACCTTATATTATATGATTGGAAATCGCTGTAAAATATTTATGCTAGAATATAGTCAAAATGTCTAAAATAGTCATAGTATGCAAACCTATAGTCTTACAGATGCGAGAAATAAACATGGTGAGGTTTTTGACAAAGCTGCTATAGAACCAGTATTACTAACTAAACAATCACGTCCTAGTCATGTCATTATTTCCGCAGATAGCTACCAAAAATTAATTAATAGATTGCAAGAATTAGAAGATATGCAGTTAGTTCAAAATGCTGAAACTGCTTTGAGTCATTCAAAAATGGTGGGTACAGAGGCTTTTACATCTGCACTGGAGCATTTTGCTAATGGCGCGGCTTGATGGTTTAGCAACTGTTCTGGATTTTCTCAATGGTTTACAACCTAAAATAGCAGCGCAAATAGCAAAAAAGGTTTTGGCTTTGAATGTTGAACCTTTACCAAATGATAGTGAACAACTATCTGGTTATCAGGGTTTTTATCGAGTAGATAGTGGTGAATATCGAATTGTTTATAAATACTTTCCAGATCAAGATTTAGTAGAAGTAATTTTAGTTGGTAAGCGCAATGATGATGATGTTTACAAAAGATTAAAACGGTTATTAGGATAAACTGGTTCTTCTACTAATTCAAACAACAAACTAGGAAATTGTTTGAACTTTTCTAGTAAAATTCAGCACAAACTACTGTCTATTTAGGAAAAAGTACCTGACGCTACATTTTTTTTCATAAGTTTTTCTTGTTAATCTAAAGTTAGTTAATCAAAATTTACTTAGAAAGGAACTCATAAATGATTATCGTCATGAAGGTTGGTTCCCCCCAGGAAGAAATAAATCGCATTACTACAGAATTATCTAGCTGGGGACTAACACCCGAAAAAATTATTGGTCAACATAAGGTGGTCATTGCTTTAGTTGGGGAAACGGCTGATTTAGACCCCCCCCGCATTCAAGAATTGAGTCAATGGATTGAACAAGTATTACGAGTGGAAGTACCCTATAAACGAGCCAGTCGTCAGTTCCGTCACGGACAAGGCTCTGAGGTGGTGGTGAATACTCCTCAAGGTGATGTGGTGTTTGGTGAACATCATCCTTTGGTAGTTGTCGCTGGACCATGTTCTGTGGAAAATGAAGAGATGATTGTAGAAACGGCACTGCGGGTAAAAGCGGCAGGAGCGAAGTTTTTACGCGGTGGGGCATATAAACCCCGCACGTCACCTTATGCTTTTCAAGGTCATGGTGAAAGTGCTTTGGAATTGTTAGCTACAGCCCGGAAAGTCAGCGGGTTGGGGATTATCACCGAAGTAATGGATACGGAAGATTTGGAGAAAATTGGCGAAGTTGCCGATGTGATTCAGGTGGGGGCGAGAAATATGCAGAATTTCTCCATGCTGAAGAAAGTGGGAGCGCAACCCAAACCAGTGCTGTTAAAACGCGGTATGGCTGCCACTATTGAAGATTGGTTAATGGCGGCTGAGTATATTTTAGCGGCGGGCAATGCCAATGTAATTTTGTGTGAACGGGGAATTAGAACTTTTGACCGTCAGCATACTCGCAATACCCTGGATTTATCGGTTGTACCAGTATTGCGAAAATTGACCCATTTACCGATTATGATTGATCCTAGTCATGGTGTGGGTTGGTCTGAGTTTGTCCCTGCTATGGCTATGGCGGCGATCGCAGCAGGTACGGATTCGTTAATGATAGAAGTACATCCCAATCCAGCTAAAGCCTTATCGGATGGACCCCAATCTTTAACCCCAGACCTGTTTGATAAATTAATGTCAGAATTGGCGGTGATTGGTCAAGTCATGGGAAGGTGGTCAAATTAATGCCGCCATTCGCTTTTTAAGGTCCAATCCCAGACAATTCAGGGCGCAGACCCTGCGCCCCTACAGTAAGATGTCACTACTTTCTAGAACCGTTTCATCTAGGCTTTCTTTAATCCTACGGATTGGTAAATTAGCAATTAAAGCTGTTGTCCGTTGGCTGCTTTCTAGGCAAAACTCTAAACCGTCTGTTTCTATTTCGACATAGCGACAAACGATTTCCAGGATTTCCCGACGCATTTTTTCTAAAGTTTGGGGGTCTAAGTCCGCACGGTCATGGGATATTACCACTTGCAAACGACGTTTAACGTCATCGCGGCTGTTATCGGGACTACGAACAAAAAATTTTTCTAAAATTTCAAGAATCATTGCGGGTATGTGTAAGGCAGAAACACTGGTAAGTAAATTAAACAATCTTTGACCACAACATCTTTCTCAACCGAGAGAAGATGTTGTTATTAGATGAGTCAAGTTCCAGAAATTCGACAGTTTCCCCTTCCAATCTCCGAGCAATATTCTCAAAAGCGGTGGCAGCTAAAGAGGAAGTGTCTGATAATACTAAAGGTTCGCCGCGATTGGTAGAAACAATCACCCGCTCATCGTCGGGGATGATTCCAATTATGGGGATGGCGAGAAGTTCCTGAACGTCTTCTACAGACATCATATCATTTGCCTGTACCATTGCCGGTCTAATCCTGTTAACTATTAAGTTAATTTTTTTGACACCTTGGGCTTCGAGTAATCCCACTACCCTGTCAGCATCACGGACGGCAGAAATTTCGGGAGTGGTAACAATTAGGGCTTCTTTAGCGGGTGCAGTCGCATTTTTAAACCCCATTTCAATTCCTGCGGGGCAGTCAATCATCACATACTGGTACTTTTGCGCTAAAGCATTTACCAGTAACTTCATTTGGTCGGGTGTAACGGATTCTTTGTTGCGATGTTGGGTAGCTGGGAGAAGTACCAAATTAGGTTGTCGCTTGTCTCTAACTAAAGCTTGTTCTAAACGACACTCCCTTGCCAAGACCTCTACTGCTGTATAAACAATACGATTTTCTAGTCCTAGAAGTAAATCTAAATTTCTCAGCCCAAAATCTGCATCAATTAAGGCTACTTGTTTGCCTCTTTTGGCTAAAGCCATCCCTAAATTAGCTGAAACTGTGGTTTTACCGACTCCCCCTTTACCGGAGGTAATGACAATAATGCGAGTCATGATAATGCTTTATGAAAGTTCAGGGAACAACAATAAAATATTTTTATTGCTATTGATTGATTCTAATTTAGTAACCTAACAAAAATTAATTACATATCCAGTATATTGCAGGTAAATGAGGTACAAATATTAATTATCAAACCTTGCCCCGAAAGGGTTTTACTGCTGACTGTTAAAAACTGCCGTAGATTCTTAACTGAGCAAGAATCTTAGATCAGATTTTGTGTAATTAATTGCATTCGACTACTTAATTGACTGCGGGAAAAATCATCGGCTTTAACAATGCGAATTCCTTCAGGTGTAATATGTGCAACTTCAGGAAAGAAGCCGGTGAGGGTTTTTTCTGGGGATCTAGCAACAGCATCAGCTATTCGCAATTGGGTTGCTTCCATTTGCAAAGCCATGATCAGAGATTCCCGATTCCCACCGGCACCAGCATGGGCAACTCCCCGCAATCGTCCCCAAATGAGAATATCCCCATCGGCAATAACGATACCACTAGGATTGATATCTCCCAAGATGATTACCGTACCGGGATGACGAATTTCCACACCTGATCTGACCGTCATTTGCAGATAGAGGGCATCTGCTAGGGCGCTGGGAGTCGGTTGAATATCCGAGGTGAGGGATGTTTGGAGTTGGATTTGTTCTACGGAATAACCCAGGGTACAAGCGGCGATCGCAGTTTGCCTTCGACTGGTAGCTACAGATTTTAGTTGAATTTGGTATGTATTTAAAGTTTCTGCCAAATCTTGCAATTGTCTGTTATCTAACAATCTATCTTTGGCTACTAGATGCAGGAATGTATTTGGTTTCCGTAAGCGATCGCCCGCATTGAGACGCTGTTTCATTTGTTGCCAAATTTCCCCCCAATTAAATTCTGATGCCGGTACTTGCAACTCGGTGGGCAAAATTAATAATAGTCGCTCTCCTTCAGTTTTTAACTGAACTTGAATATTATGATCTACCTTTTGTTCTATTAATTCTAAATCAGGATTTGGTAAATTAGCTAAAATAGCACCAGCCCCCCCCCCATTAGGAATATTAAATTCTGGATTTTCAGCAGCAGAATTACCCTTTAAATAAGCAATTACAGAATTTAACTCTGAATTAGTAGGGATAATGGGACTAGATTCTACTTGATAATCATCAAAATCTGTATTTACCTTGCCAGAGTTAGAATTATTTACCTCTTGATCAACTTGATAAAAAACCGAGTCTGATTTAAGAAATTCAGACTTTATTTCATCAGGTTTAGCAGAATCAGCAACATCTACATTGTCTGGGACGGAATGGGAATTATTTACCTTTTTATCAACCTGATGAAAAATTGATTCTGACTTAGGAAATTCAGAATTTATTTCATCAGGTTTAGCAGAATCAGAATTCATGCAGCACTAGCCAAAATACACTAAAATTTGAGATTTTCATAAAAGATTGAGAATTGGTAATGGGTAATGGGTAATGGGTAATTGGTAATGGGTAATGGGTAATTGGTAATGGGTAATTGGTAATTGGTAATGGGTAATTGGTAATTGGTAATTGGTGTCAACTTAAGTTAAAAATGGCTTATCTGTTGGCTTCCACACCCGCCCGTAAATGAATTTCCGGGCTAATAGCGAAAGTAAACTAAAGTTTACTCAAAAATTTCCGGGTTATTTAGTCATCTTCAGATGACTTCTGCTATTAGACTGGGAATTCATTCCCAGGCGGCCTCTTGCCTCTTGCCTCTTGCCTCTTGCCTCTTGCCTCTTGCCTCTTGCCTCTTGCCTCTTGCCTCTTGCCTCTTGCCTCTTGCCTCTTGCCTCTTGCCTCTTGCCTCTTGCCTCTTGCCTCTTGCCTCTTGCCTCTTGCCTCTTGCCTCTTGCCTCTTGCCTCTTGCCTCTTGCCTCTTGCCTCTTGCCTATTCCCTATTCCCTATTCCCTATCAATCTTTGATAAACTAATCCTAAAGCATCAGTATTACCGACATTACCGGGAAACAACACCACTGGCAAATTAGGAAACAGGGGATGATCAGATGGGGTAATTACCATTGAACAACCTGCTAAAATTTGACCAAGTAATCGGGCTGAAGTTAAAGCCAGTCCCGTACTCAAGACATCGTTAGAAGTAATACCCCCCTTACTGATTAGGAATCCTAGATCAGATGGTAAACCCTGGACAATATCCATAAGTAAAGCTGAAACTGTATTGCCAAAATCTAATCTAGTTTTGACATCTTTAAAAGCCAATTCCTGACGGCTAGTATAAACTACTGGCGTTTTACCAGCACCATGTACTACTTTGACATTTTCGATAATCTCGATTAGCAGTTTAGCAGATTCATTTACCCCATTCTCCAGTAATCTGCCCACATTCACTTCTATACCTACCGTCCCCTCAACTTGTAATAATGATTCTAACTGTTGAGTTGTCTTTTTAACGTGAGAACCAACAATAATTACACCGGGTTTACCACCGCGCACATATTTTGCCATATTTTCAGCAGCAATGGGTTGGGGTGGCAAGGCAGCCAAAGCTGTTAAAATACTAGCAGCAGAACGGAATAAAAAGCGTTTTCCCCGACTTGCGGCTGTTAATACATCTACCGCAAAGGTATTCAGATCCTCTTGATTTTCCCCGTCTACAACAGCACACTGATTATTCTCAAGTTGTAACAAACTTTCTAAACTACCAGCACGGATATCTGCGAGTAAAAATCTAGTAACATTATCTTCTTTAATCCGCCCCTTAGTTTTTTCTTCTACATATTTAGGCAGATAGCTGTAATTATACCCAAAAACAGAATCACGGGCAAATTCTGTTTCATGTACAGGAGTGGGAACATCATCAATAATTAGATAATGAATACTGTCGCGGGTAATTCTTCCCCCTTCAAAAAATGCTGGTACAAGAAAATGAGCATCAAAGGGACCGAGTTCTTCGGAAATCACATCAGTTTCTATGGGATAATGTCCCCGTAAGGTAGAGTCAGAACGACTAACTACAAGAAAATCGGCGATTTTTTCCGCTGCTAAGGCAAGTTTCAGGTTATGACAAACTTCTCTAGTGACAGATGCGGCTGCTTCCGGGGTGAGGGAACGAGTATTTGTTAAAATAAAGAAAATGGGAGCATCATCTTTTAGTCCTAAACGTAAGGTTTCTACATCCCAACGCATTAAGAGTAAACAACTATGGACGGTTTGTGAACCAGTGGGATCATCATCAAGGACAATTATTTTAGGTTGGTTATTCATAAATATGTGAATCGTGGTATATATTCGACATCTAAAATTTGATCAATTGTGTAATGGCAAATTGGAGGAAAGCAATTTAAACCACTTTTCTTCTTTGCTTGTCGGGCTGCCGTATCAAATGTTTTACCTCTCCCTAGCCCTCCCCTTTATAAGGGGAGGGAACTGGATTTTTATTGTTACCCCCCTAAGGGTAAAGGGGGGTAACAATGTGATGAAAATTACGGGATACCACTTTTAAAACATCCTCTAAGGCAATCTGCAATGATTGATTAGGAAGTTGAGCATATTCACTAGCTTAACTACTAACTTGTAAGGGTTGCAGATTAGCTAAATTATTTACCACTAAATCTTGGTTATTAGCAAGCAGTCTTTTATTATCGCGCAAAATCCGTTCACTTATCAAAGCGCGGACTAAATCTTCTCAAATTAGTTGTAGTGCAGATATTACCTGTTCTCTGTCGCTAATGTTACTTTTGGTGTTACCGGAGTTAGTTAAGTAGGTGAACACAATAAAACCAAACTGTGTAAAGAAACGTAAAATCGCTGAAAACTTCTTTACTTTTACCTCTTGCCTTGCTATAACGACAATTTTCAACGCCAACCTACTTAAGGGACTTCCAATTAAAAAAATACCCAAAAATTTCTTGTGGTGCGGGACGAATTGCCCGCTAATCATCAAGGACGGGCAGGATGCCCATCCCACAAAATTGGGTAATTTATTTTTTGGTGTTCCCTAAGAGGACGGTTGAAAAGTTTTGGCTCTTGCGTCTCTTTTATGGTGATTGAGGATTGATGATAACAAAACCCTTACGGGACAAGGGTTATAAACAATTATTTCCATATTTTCAATGAAATGCCTACACAATAAGGCTTTCAATGATTTTGAACCAGGGTTTCCATAAAAATAACCGAAGAACCAATATTCTCTTTTACAAGGGGATTGGTAGAACCGAATATTCTTAGTTAAGACTTTGAGAACTTTGACTTTATTGGTTCTAACTTCATTGATTTCAAATGTATCACCAAAGGTTAAACTAAACAAACTTTACCTAAAATATGCTATGCTAAAGACTCTATAAGCTACTGTTTGCCCAGGGTTGCCCAGAACTGACAGCGTAGCGTGGCGTAAGCCATAGTTCAGGGCTAATAACTCAAGTCCGTTTTAACGGACTATAAACCTCATGAGTCTCAAAACCCCTTGAGTATGGCACTGAGGATTAAAATAACACCATTATTTATGAATGATTAGTCTGAAAATTCAAAATTTTTGTAACAATTGCCACAATTCCTTAAATCTGCCCTGAAAATGAATTAATCAAGTTGATAGTACATTTATCAAGCATAAATAGTTAATAAAACTTTAACTATCTATTGAGGCAAATCACAGCTACTCAGCGAAGAAAGTGCTATGGTGAAGGGAAATAATTGGGCATTTACAAATTACGCTCACCTAAGTGTTACATACTTAGGTTATTTTGTAAAAAACTGATCAACTCGAACCGTATTTGTTAACCGACAAATAAAATATCTAACTCATCATTAACAAAAAACCAAAAGGTAGATGAATTATCAAGGTTATTAGGATAAAAAAACTAGCAAACATCAGAAAATTCTGATTGATAAACTGTCAAAAACACAACTATTTCAGCTAATATACATGAACCAATCTGCGAAACGTTACTCACCGCTCCAAGCTGCCCTGATTGGTGGAGCGATCGCCACAACTGCTACTATATCTGTATTCGGTCAAGCTTGGACACGCTGCGTTCATGCTGCTTTACAAGATAGTCCGAAAGCATTAGTTGACCAAGTTTGGCAGTTGGTGAATCGTGAATATGTTGATGGAAAATTTAACCAACAAGATTGGCAAGCGGTCCGGCAAAGTCTATTAAGTAAAGACTATACTTCCAAAGACGAGGCTTATGTGGCAATCCGCGAAGCTTTACAAAAGCTAGGTGATCCCTATACCCGGTTTATGAACCCCAAACAATATGAATCCCTGACAAACCAAACATCTGGGGAAGTTTCCGGGATTGGGATTCGGATGCAAGTTAACGAAAAAACCAAACGCCTCACGGTTATAGAAGCCATAGAAAACTCTCCAGCCCTCAAAGCTGGACTGAAATCAGGCGATGAGATTTTGGCAATAGATGGCAAATCTACCCTAAAAATGACAGTAGAAGATGCCTCAAAATTGATTCGTGGTCAAATAGGTACTTCTGTCAGCTTAGATTTAGAAAGACCAAATAACAAATTTAACGTTAAATTAACAAGGGCAACTATAGAAGTTCCCACAGTCCGGTATACCCTCAAACAAGAATCTGGTCGCCGAGTAGGATATATTCGGTTACAAGAATTTAGCTCCCATGCGGCGGATCAAATGCGGGTAGCCATTCGCACTTTAAACAACCAAAAAGTTGATTCCTACGTTTTAGATTTGCGAGGTAATCCTGGTGGTTTATTAAATGCGAGTATAGAAATCGCCCGGATGTGGCTAGATGATGGTCATATCGTCAAAACCGTAGACCGCAAAGGATCAAGCTCTCAAACAAAAGCCAATCAGACAGCAATTACCAAGCTACCTTTGGCAATTTTAGTTGACGGTAATTCCGCTAGTGCTAGTGAAATCCTCACTGGCGCACTCAAAGATAATAAACGGGCTGTAGTTGTTGGTAGTCAAACCTTCGGTAAGGCTTTGGTACAGTCAGTCCACGAACTAGGAGATGGTTCAGGTTTAGCTGTGACTATTGCCCATTACTATACACCAAATGGTACAGATATCAATCATAAAGGGATTGCCCCGGATATCAAGCTGGACTTGACTCAAACTCAAGAACGCCAATTAGCTTCTAATCCGAATTTAATTGGTACAAATAGCGATCCCCAATATAGCCGTGCTATTGCTGTTCTTTCTAATGGCAAATTAGCACAATCAGTGACAAATCAAAATCCTCAGTCTATTAGTGTCAGTGCTAAAGACTTGAAGTTTTAGCTTAAACAGTAAGTAGGTTGGCGTTGAAAATTGTCGTTATGGCAAGGCAAGAGGCAAGAGGCAAGAGGCAAGAGTGAAGAGGGTTTGGGCGATTTTACGTTTCTTTACACAGTTTGGTTTTATTGTGTTCACCTACTTAGAAGTTTTCATCTATTTGAACCACAATTATCAGACCTAACCCCCAGCCCCTTCCCTACAAAGGAAGGAGGGTCAATCAAAACCTCTCTCCTTGCAGGAGAGAGGTCGTTTTGTGGTCTATTGACCTGAAAATAAGTAATTGGACAAAAATATTTACAGTCATTGCGAGGGAAGGGAAGCAATCACAACCATTGGAATTGCTTCATTTCACTTCGTTCCATATAGCTAACGCCACGCTGCGCTAACGCAATGACATTGTGTAATTAATTCTGTCTCACTACTTAGCTGTAGTGAATCAATTCCCTATCTTCTTCTGCTACCGAAACCGGAAGAACGACGACTGGAAGAACGTCCACCACTACCAAAACTACTACCAGAACTGCGTCGGGTAGAGCTAGAGTTACCAGAAGGACGAAGGTTACTAGAACCAAACCCAGAACCAGAAGCTCGTCCATTGGTGGTGGTGCGGTTTGCGGTTCCTGAAGACGAATTTCTGCTGTTTCCTGTGGTGCGGAAAGCCGTGCGATTTCTCACTGCTGCGGGTGGTTCATTGTAGCGAGAACGGTAACTAGAAACAGCCGAGTCATAGTTAGAACCATAGCCACCGTAACCATTCATGATTCCACCGGGCTGATACACGGGGGGAACATAATACTGAGGTCTAAATAACATACTACTAATAGCTTGACCTGCAACATTACCAACTAAAGCTCCTGCAAAAGGGGCCCAAAAACTACTTTGCTGACGGACAATTACAGTTTCCGGTTGTCCGGTTTGGGGATTATTTCTGGTTTCGGTGACATTGTGGATATACTCAAGTTTGAAGTCTTCAGTCATGTATAAGATTGGCTGACTATTCTCTACTTTTAAGTAAGTTTTCTTACCTGCTTTGATTTCATCATCATTTAATCGTGCCATTTGCAGCTTTTCTGTGGCAAAGCTGGGGGGATTGTTATTGAGTAAAAACAAGGTATACTCACCATTGGCATCGTTGTATGTACCCTGTTGTACTTCATACTGACCATCATTTAACTTGGTGGGAGTAGCGGTTTGGCTAACGTTCTTACTTGAGGAATTAGTGCCGTTTCCTCCTCCACAAGCGACAGTTGTTAAGCACAAGGTCAAGGCTAAACAAACAATCGTAAATTTACGTAGTATGCTGATCATCATCGTGTTTATGTTTGTTTTCGGGTACTCATTACAGACTAACGAATCATTTACAGAGGAATCAATTCTGGATAATATTCCAATAATTGGTCGCTGGAAAGTTTATCACCTAATTGGGCTGGGGAAAAATGCACTTGGATAGCGTGGAGGTTATGTTTGTAGTGTAGATTAATTAGAGCTTTTAGGGCTTCTTTCAAAGCTGGAATGTTACCCAAATCGGTTTCTAACTCTGGAACTTCCCCTGTATAAGCGACTGTAATCATGACAACGATGTTACGGGTGACGGGAAGTGATAAAGGCTGATTTGAGGAAGTTGAATTCAAATCCAGATTAGCTCCATATCTTTGGGCTGAGTCTGTGAATAATTCATTGATATAATCTCCTGCTTCCCCTTCATTCCAAAAGACATCACCTTCATTGGCCGCAGAGAACCAATAGTCATCATATTGGAGGAAAGTTTGGCATAGTTCCACCAGTTGTTCTCCTAAAACTTCTAGCTCACCGTCAGCATTAATCGCTGCGCTGGCGGCACGATTGAGAGTGCCTAAGATTGGTGCTACTTCATCTCCCTTTAAATGCAAAAACAACCGACAGACAATATAGCGAGTTCTGCCTATCATCCGATTAAATGTATCACGCATTTTTGTCTCCTGTAATTTCAGTAAATGTTGACAACTGCATATTAACCAATGCAGTAAAATTCTTTGATAAAATCTGCAATCACGGAAAAATCAGGTATGATGTCTACCCTGGTATTGCCAACTTTGAGAGTTGGAGTTGGTAAAGTATCGAGAGAATAAGTAAAAATTAAATTTTCAAAATGACGATGAAAATTGGTATTGTAGGACTGGGGCTCATTGGTGGTTGTTTAGGTTTCGATTTACGATCGCAAGGACATTATATTTTAGGTGTCAGCCGTCGTGAATCAACCTGTGAGAAAGCAATTAAACTTGGTAGTGTTGATCAAGCGTCGGTGGACTTGAGCTTGTTGGCATCAGCAGACGTTGTATTTATTTGTACCCCTATAGGACTGATAGTCCCCCAAGTGAAAGAATTAATAACTCATTTACCAAAGACCACTATTATCACTGATGTTGGTTCAGTTAAAACACCCATAGTGGAAACGATTTCTCCTTTATGGGAAAATTTTGTTGGTGGTCATCCCATGGCGGGAAAAACTGATGTTGGTATAGAAGCAGCACAGCGAAATTTGTTTGTCAATCGTCCTTATGTATTAACGCCGATGGAGACAACACCTGGTGATGCTGTGATAATTGTAGAAGAAATTGTGCGATCGCTCGGTTCTATTATCTACCATTGTCAACCAGAACAACATGACCGGGCTGTGAGTTGGATTTCTCATTTACCTGTAATGGTGAGTGCCTCTTTGATAGCAGCTTGTTTAAGTGAGAAAGATCCAGAAATTGCTACATTAGCCCAAAATTTTGCTAGTTCAGGGTTTCGAGATACAAGTAGGGTTGGGGGAGGAAATCCCGAATTAGGAGTCATGATGGCGCAATATAATCGCCAAGCATTATTACATTCTCTTCATCAATACCGCGAAAATTTAGACGAATTTATTCATATAATTGAGCAGGAAAAATGGGAATTGTTAGAGGAAAAGTTTAAATTCAATCAGCAAGCGCGTCCTGATTTTGTTGGAGTCAGGAATCAGGAGGAATGATCCAGAACTTGAAAAAGTGCTTGGTTTGAAATATAAATGAGGGCGCAAGCCCTGCGCCCCTACGGCTTTATTGCGATTTACACATTAAATCGGAATAATAGTACATCACCTTCTTGGACAATATACTCTTTTCCTTCACTTCTGACTAAGCCTTTTTCTTTGGCTGCACTCATTGAACCATGAGTTACTAAATCATGATAAGCTACAGTTTCTGCCCGAATAAATCCCCGTTCAAAATCAGAGTGAATGACTCCTGCGGCTTGAGGTGCAGACATCCCGGCATTGATTGTCCAAGCACGGGTTTCTTTCGGTCCACAGGTGAAATAAGTCCGCAAACCTAAAAGGGTGTAAGTTGCCCGAATTAAGGATTTTAAACCACCTTCTTTCACACCTAAAGATTCCAGAAAGTCAGCTTTATCGGCTTCTGGTAATTCGACCAATTCCGCTTCTACTTGGGCAGAAACTATGACAACTTGGGCATTTTCAACCGCCGCAACTGCTCGCACTTTTTCGACAAAATCATTACCTGTAGCTAAGTCTTCTTCAGAAACATTAGCAGCGTAGATAATAGGTTTATTGGTAAGTAATCCTAATCCCTTAATAATTTCCGATTCTTCGGCATTTAAACCAACTTGACGAACAGATTTACCCTCATTTAAAGCGACAGCTAATTTTTCCAGAATTTCTATTTCCGATTGGGCATCCTTGCTGGTACGGGCAAGTTTACGAGTTCTTTCAATACGTTTTTCAATTTGGAATAAGTCCGATAAACCAAGTTCTAAATTAATGATTTCAATATCTCGCACTGGGTCAACAGAACCGGCTACGTGAATGATATCATCGTTTTCAAAACAACGCACAACATGAACGATCGCATCAACTTCCCGAATGTGGGATAAAAATTGATTACCCAGTCCTTCTCCTTGACTTGCACCTTTAACTAAACCGGCAATGTCAACAAATTCAACACGGGCAGGTATAGTTTGCACTGAGGTGGCAATTTTGGCGAGAACGTCTAACCGGTCATCGGGGACTGAGACCATACCAACATTCGGTTCAATGGTGCAAAATGGGAAGTTAGCGGCTTCAGCTTTAGCGTTAGCGACTACAGCGTTAAATAGGGTTGATTTTCCGACGTTGGGAAGTCCGACAATTCCGGCTCTTAGCATTGCAAATTTTAGATTTTGGTTTCAAGTATAAGGATAATTCAAACAGGAGGATGGTTGGAGTTAATTCACAAAAAGACTTTCATCCTTCCTACATTTGGCAGGTATTTTGGGAATTTTGGGAATTATCCATAACCCAATGATACCAAGGTTTTTAGACAATGACATTGGTTTTATTGTGTTCACCTACTTAACGGAAAATTAACCATAGATATACAAAATTGCCTTAGTCCTTGTTTTTATTAAACCCGACAAAAATAGTCGGGTATGTTTGACGTGGATTTTGCCTCGTGTTAGTATCATTCCAAAGTTGACGGATACCCAGGGAAAGCAAGATTATGACTCAGGCGATTACAAACCTCAACCAAGCGAACACTTCTATCCTCAAGGCTTTGAAGTGTAAAGAGTGTGGAGCGGAATACGAACTCAAAGCTACTCATGTATGTGAGTTGTGTTTTGGACCGCTGGAAGTCAAATATGATTACAATGTTCTCAAGAGCTTAGTTAGTCGAGAAACTATTGAAGCCGGTCCCAATTCGATTTGGCGCTACCGTCACTTTTTGCCCGTTGCTACAGATAATTTTATAGATGTAGGCACAGGGATGACTCCATTGGTGCGTTCCCACCGTCTGGCTCGTCGCCTGGGTTTAAATAAACTTTATATTAAAAATGATGCCGTGAATATGCCCACCCTGAGCTTTAAGGATCGGGTGGTGTCAGTGGCACTAAGTAGGGCGAGAGAATTAGGTTTTACGACTGTTTCTTGTGCTAGTACAGGTAATTTAGCAAATTCTACCGCGGCGATCGCTGCTTATGCCGGTTTAGATTGCTGTGTATTTATTCCTTCTGACCTAGAAGCTGGTAAAGTTATCGGCAGCTTGATTTATAGTCCAACTCTAATGGCTGTTAAAGGCAACTATGATCAAGTTAATCGTCTTTGTTCAGAAGTTGCCAATACTCATGGTTGGGGTTTTGTGAATATTAACTTGCGTCCCTACTATTCCGAAGGTTCTAAGACATTAGGTTTTGAAGTTGCAGAACAACTAGGTTGGGAATTACCAGATCATATTGTTGCACCTTTGGCTTCTGGTTCTCTGTTCACCAAAATCTATAAGGGTTTCCAAGAATTTGTAGAAGTTGGTTTAGTAGAAGCCAAAGATGTCCGTTTCAGTGGTGCTCAAGCAGAAGGTTGTTCTCCCATTGCAACAGCCTTTAAAGAAGGTAGAGACTTCATTCAACCAGTTAAACCTAACACAATTGCCAAATCAATTGCGATCGGCAACCCCGCAGACGGTGTATATGCTGTAGAAATCGCTCAAAAAACCAATGGTAATATTGAATCAGTTAATGATGCCGAAATTATCGAAGGTATTAAACTCTTAGCAGAAACCGAAGGCATTTTTACCGAAACCGCAGGTGGTACAACCGTTGCTGTTCTCAAAAAATTAGTTGAAGCTGGTAAAATTGATCCAGATGAAACTACAGTTGTTTATATCACTGGTAATGGTTTGAAAACCCAGGAAGCCATTCAAGGCTATATTGGCGAACCTTTGACAATTGATGCCAAACTAGATAGTTTTGAACGGGCGTTAGAAAGATCCCGCACCCTTGATCGTTTAGAATGGCAACAAGTTCTAGTTTAGAAGTTATGGCGGTTATAAACCGCCAATTTAACGCAATTCCTACCCACCAATTCACTAAAAATTAACGTTTAAACAATGGCTGTAAAAGTTTTAATTCCCACTGCTTTGCAAAAGTTTACAAACGAACAAGCTGCTTTAGAATGTAGTGCTAGTAATATTTCTGGATTATTAGATTCTTTAGAAGTAAGCTGTCCTGGTATCAAATCGCGTTTGTGTGATGAAGCAGGAAATCTCAGACGGTTTTTGAATTTCTATGTCAACAGCGAAGATATCCGCTTTTTAGAAGGGGCAGAAACGGTCCTCAAAGATGGAGATGAAGTGAGTATTGTTCCCGCTGTTGCAGGTGGTTGAAATATTTATTGGGGTTTAGGGTATGGGGTTTTGAAAGTCCCAAATTACCCATTACCCAATCTTATGGTTCTTTTAAGGAAAATGCTATTTGCGAGCGATCGTCAATTACCATAGCATTAACCATTACCAATCTAAAATAGATGGAAAGTATCAGATAATCGTTATATATAAATAGTTGTGGCTATGCTCTGGTATGTCAAAATGGAAATAACTGACTACCCCAAAATGAGCAATGGCAGAAGAAACTAATCAAAATCAAGCGGGTGATGTGGGTTCTAATCCTGCTACAACCGCCCCAGAAAAGCCCTCCGCAGACGCGAAAGCCGCCAAAAAGGAAAAGCCCCCAGCGTTGGAAGATAAGCCTTTTGAAGAGTTTATGCAGCAACATTACCTACCAGCGTTACAACAGGCAATTACTAAAGAAGGTGTACCAGATGTGAAGCTGACTTTTGCCAAGCAGAAGTATTCTATTATTGGTTTTAATTCAGCAGAAGAATGTTGGCAAGTTATCGGTTCTTGGCAAGGGGGACAACGCCAGTTTAACGTATATTTCCCTGAAGCCAATATTCAAGGTAAAAAGGGATTTTCCTGTCATGAAGGGAAAAAACCAAGTACCTTGGAATCGTTTTTAATTGATGAGCGTAAAATTACCCTAGATTTATTGGTATCTCGGTTAGTGTATCGCTTAAATGGACAAAAGTGGCTAGGTAGAAATTAGAGTCAACCACCCATCACTTCCCTTCGGGTAAGTGAGGGCTTGTAAAAGCCTAGTTGGACTCAGTTCTTAACCGAACTACGTTAGAGGTAAGAGTTAAAGACCTACCAGGGGATGCGTAGCTAGTTCCCTGCTCTAGAACTTCAAAGTTAAACAGGCTTAAGGGTTAAACCAGTGCTTTTAAGATAGTTACCGACCTCTAACATTGTCAAAGCTAACATTACCCCAGAAAGGGGAGGCTCTTCGGAGCAAAATATTATGTCCAAAGTATTTGTTTTAGGGACTTCCAATTAAAAAAATCCCCAAAAGTTTCTTGTGGTGCGGGACGAATTGCCCGCTAATTACCAAGGACGGGCAGGATGCCCATCCCACAAAATTGGGTAATTTATTTTTGGTGTTCCCTTAGACACTGAAAAAAGACCACTAGACTCACAAAAAGGACGGTTACGAATATGGAAAATCAAAGATTTGTTAATTGCTCAACTGTCCCTCTCATTGTTTGTGCTGGCGCACAAAATTACTCAAGGGACGTTTCACAATTAACCCTCCATTCCTCCCATCACCAAGCTGAGTACAGTTTTGGTGGGGGTCTCCTGGAGGTTTAGTTAAAAAAACCCACCCTTACTAAGTTTAGGGGTGGGTTATTCGGTTACTTATAAATTATGGATTTGGGAAAGTGGCAAATTAGAACATACCCATGCCGCCCATGCCGCCCATGCCACCCATACCACCCATACCGCCCATGCCGCCCATACCGCCCATGCCACCATCAGGAGACCCAGCGGATTGTTTTTCAGGCTTTTCAGCAATAATGGCTTCGGTGGTTAGTACCATACCGGCAATAGAAGAAGCGTTTTGTAAAGCGGAACGAACCACTTTTGCGGGATCAATAATACCAGCAGCAATTAAGTCTTCAAATTCACCTGTAGCTGCGTTATAACCGATATTCAAATCAGTTTCCCGAACTCTGGCAACAATGACAGAACCTTCTGCCCCAGCGTTCTCTGAGATTTGCCGCAGGGGAGCTTCTAAAGCTTTTTTAACAATATCAGCACCAATTCTTTCTTCGGGGGTGAGGCTGTTTTTAATTGCTTCTATCTTGGTAGATAGATAAATTAAGGTTGCACCACCACCAGGAACAATACCTTCTTCTACTGCGGCTTTGGTAGCGTTGAGTGCGTCTTCAATCCGCAAGGTTTTGTCCTTGAGTTCGGTTTCTGTAGCGGCACCGACTTTAATTACGGCAATCCCACCAGCTAACTTAGCAATGCGTTCTTGCAGTTTTTCGGTATCATAGTCGGAATCAGTTGCGGCTAACTGTTTACGAATTTGCTCAATCCGAATTTGGATTTCTGGTTTAGCAGCATTACCAGCCACAATGGTGGTATTTTCCTTGTCAATGTGGATTTTCTCCGCAGTTCCCAACATTTCCAAAGTGGCAGTATCTAAGCTTAAGCCAATGTCTTCAGAAATCATTTGTCCATCGGTGAGAATGGCAATGTCTTCTAACATAGCTTTGCGACGTTCGCCAAACCCAGGAGATTTAATCGCTGCGATCGCCAATACACCACGCGCTTTATTCACAACCAAAGTTGCTAAAGCATCACCATCTACATCTTCGGCAATAATCAATAAAGGTTGACCTGAACGGGCAACTTTTTCCAAGATGGGAACTAAATCTTGAATGCTGCTGATTTTTTTATCGGTAATCAGGATGCGAGCATTTTCAAACTCTACTGTCATCCGTTCGTTGTTGGTGATGAAGTAGGGAGAAATATAGCCTCTATCAACCTGCATTCCTTCTACTACTTCTAGTTCAGTGGTGAAGGATTTAGATTCTTCAACGGTAATTACACCGTCTTTGGTCACTTTCTCCATCGCCAGCGCGATCATTTGTCCCACTTCAGCATCATTACCAGCGGAAACTGTGGCAACTTGGGAAATGGCACTTCCTTCTACAGGTTTAGCGATCTTGGCAATTTCCTTTACCAGCGCCTCAACGGTTTTATCAATGCCCCGTTTTAAACTCATGGGATTTGTCCCAGCAGCTACATTCTTTAAACCTTCCTTAATCAAGGCTTGTGCTAGAACTGTGGCAGTGGTAGTCCCATCGCCAGCTATATCCTTAGTTTTTGATGCTACTTCCTGAATTAGTCTAGCGCCAGTATTTTCTAGAGGATCTTCTAATTCAATTTCTTTAGCAACAGTGATACCATCGTTAACAATTTGGGGAATACCAAATTTTTTCTCTAATAGGACGTTACGACCTTTTGGACCTAAAGTGATTTTCACCGCATCTGCCAGGGCGTTAATACCCCTTTCTAAAGCACGCCGTGATTCTTCATTAAATGCAATAATCTTAGTCATGTTTTATTTTTCTATTGCTTCCATTAGACAATTTAGCACTCACTGACCAAGAGTGCTAATCCCTTTCCCCAATTTAGATTAACAATCAAAATCCCAAAATTGATTAATATTAACAGTTGATACTTATGTTTGACCATAAAACTAATGATTATATTGGGAGCAGATGAACTTAGCAAACTCCCTTAAATCCCTTGGCATTGCTGACCCTAGCGGCTCCGGCTGGTTAGCTGTAGTATTTACGTTTCTATTAGCTTTAGTTGTTACCTGGCGTTTAATTCCCACAATTCGCAAATTTGCCTTAGAGGTAGGTTGGGCAGATCAACCCAACGCCCGACGATTGAATCAAGAACCTTTACCTAATGCGGGAGGTTTGGCAATCTACGCGGGTGTCATTGCGGCTTTGGTCTTAGCTAGTCTCTTGCGACCGATTGAACTGCAAGGGGTTTTAGCTCAGGTCTTAACGATTCTCCTGGGTGGTTCAATTTTAGTTTTAGTGGGCTTTATTGATGACCAGTTTGGTTTACCTCCATCTGTGCGTTTATGGGCGCAGGTAACAACAGCACTTTTGTTGGTTGGTAATGGAATTAGCATCAAAGTTGCCTTTGGTACACCCATTGATTCCCTCTTGTCTATGGCGTTAACGGTGCTGTGGGTGGTGGGGATCACTAATGCTGTTAACCTCATGGATGGGATGGATGGTTTGGCTGGTGGAATCAGCTTTATCACTGCTATCAGTTTGTTAGGCGTGTCTGCCCAGTTTGATAATCGCGCTGCTGCTACTTTGGTTTTAGCGGCTTTGGGAGGGGCGGCGCTGGGCTTTTTACGCCATAATTTTCACCCCTCACACATCATTATGGGTGATGCTGGTGCATACTTTTTTGGCTATGTGTTAGCAGCAACCAGCATTTTAGGCAAACTCCAGTTAAATACAATCTATGCCCTAATCCCCACAGTTTTATTTCTGCTGTTGCCAGTGATTGACACTACTCAAGTGTTTGTACGCCGACTGATGGCAGGAAAAAACCCTCTGAGTACACCAGGTAAAGACCACATCCATCATCGCTTGTTGGCTTGGGGACTATCCCAACGCAATGCAGCTTTTACCCTCTGGTCAATTACTTTAGGTTGTAATTTGCTGGCGATGAAAGTCCAGGGTATGAGTTTATCTGTGATGCTGGCTACTGCTGTCGGTATTATTTTGCTGTTAGGCCTTACCTTTTGGCAAAGAATGTTGAATAATTCGTGAATAGAGTACAGATATAGATCCCCGACTTCTTTGAGAAGTCGGGGATCTGAGTATTATAAAACTACATCACCATACCGCCATCAACATTAAATACTTGTCCTGTGATATAAGCTGCGGCGGGATCTGATGCTAAAAAGCGCACCATGCCAGCAATTTCTTCTGGTTTACCAAAACGCCCCAGGGGGATATATTGCAGGATACCATCGGCTTTGATATCGCTGGTCATGTCAGTGGTAATAAAACCAGGAGCAACGGCATTGACAGTGATGCCACGAGAAGAGAGTTCTTTAGCTACTGTTTTGGTAAAGCCAATTACTCCGGCTTTGGCTGCGCTGTAGTTTGCCTGTCCAGGGTTGCCCATTTGTCCCGCGACGGAAGCGATGTTAATAATCCGCCCCGAACGTTGTTTAAGCATAATTTTACTTACAGCTTTTGTACATAAAAATACACCAGTTAAATTTAGGTCTATAACTGCTTGCCATTCTGCTAATTTCATTCTTAATAGCAGGGTATCACGGGTAATACCTGCGTTATTGACTAAGATATCCACGCGCTGGAATTTTTCTAAGGTGGTTTTAATGAGTGTATCTACTTGATTTTCTTGAGAAACATCTGCTTGGAGGGCGATGGCTTCTCCTCCTGCTGCTGTAATTTCTGCGACTACTTCATCTGCTGCTGTGCTGGAACTAGCGTAGTTAACAACTACTTTTGCACCTTGGGAGGCTAATTGGATAGCGATCGCTCTACCAATTCCCCGTGATGCACCTGTGACTATTGCAACCTGATTTTTTAATAAACTCATCTATTTTTCCTCAATTTTGTGGAGATACCGCGCTAATTATCTTATAATTTTAAGTTAGACGGAGGTGAAAAATTTATTGATGCAGTTAGTTAGTCAAGAATACATCGAAATTGCTGCTAATGTCCGAAGTGGAAAACCCCGAATTGCTGGTACTCGTATTGCAGTAGAGGATATAGCAGTTCTACATTTAAAACTGGGGTATTCTCTGGTAGAAATTGCTGGTAAATATAACTTGTCTCTGGCATCTGTTTATGCAGCAATGGCTTATTATTTTGATCATCGAGATGAGATTGATGCACTCACTGTGCAAGAGGATGAATCGGTTGAGGTACTAAAACAAAATTATCCTTCACGTCTTCAAGAAAAGCTCAAACAGTTGAGAAATGAGTGAAAAAATTCGCTTTCATTTAGATGAAAATGCTGATCCTGCGATCGCGCTTGGGTTGCGTCGTTATGGAATTGATGTTACAACAACTAATAGTGTGGGATTACGTACTCAATCCGATGAAGTCCAATTAGGGTTTATTCAGGAAACGCAACGAGTGCTGTTTACCCAAGATACAGATTTTTTGATTATTGCGAGTCGTCAGCTTGATCATCCTGGGATTACATACTGTAAAAAAGGAACTCGTTCAATTGGAGAAGTCATTGAAACTTTGGTTCTGATTTATGAGGTGATGACACCTGAAGAGATGGTAGGACGTGTGGAGTTTTTGTGAAATTAAAGCAACATTTAAAGACTTGTATTTTTAAACCCTCCTTATTATGAAATGAAGGGATAATAGCTTTAATCTATTCTGGGAAATATTTGTCAATAATTGTTTTTTCTGGCGCAATTATGCCAAAATATACAGAAATGCTTCTGTATCATTATGATTGGGCAAACATTACAACGGCGTTACAAAATTACTAAGGAGTTAGGAAAAGGGGGGTTTGGCAAAACCTATTTAGCTGAATACCCGTTTGATTTGCCTGTTACTCCCCAATATCACTGTGTTGTTAAAGAACTTATCAAACCCCCGACATCCGAATTAGATACAGAAGAAAGGTTTAAAAAGGAAGCAGCAATCTTATTCAAGTTGGGAAAAACCCATTCCCAAATTCCTGAACTGTATGACTTTTTTGAGGAAAACAGAAAATTTTATCTTGTTCAAGAATACATTGATGGACAAGACTTGAGTTATGAAATAACTTCAGGTCAAGAATGGAGTGAGGCTAGTGTGTTAATTCTGTGTATTTTTGGAGGGATTGTCCAGAAAATTATTGGTGTTACCGTAGTTTACACCGAAAGCATCTGTTCCAGGCACGTTCTCATAAAAATATGACGACATATTTTGTGCATGAAGTCTTATAGGATGAGGGATTCAGAATTAACACACTAGTTTTAAACCTTTGATTTTTATTGAGTCCGCGCAGGCGGACTTTGTTTGTGTAGCTGCGAATTCTATTCGCCAGCACTTGATATTTACCTCTTTCTTTGCAACCAATCAAATACTTCCTCAACTGTGATTATTAAATTCACACCTTCTAAAACTGGTAATCTATCTTTTCCAGTTAACAAATCTGGTAAAGTATTAGGCTGATAAACTAAAATTGAACGCTCACTTGGATCAAGCAACCAGCCAAGTTTAGTACCATGTTTGATACAATGTAAAATATTACCAGTTACCTTAGTCTGACTTTGGTTAGGTGAAAGGATTTCAATTACCCAAAGAGGTGCAAAATTAATCCCACTGCTAATGATATCACCGCTTTCATCTAATGGTATTTGATCAGTAGCAATCACCAGAACATCGGGAACTACAGAACGATTTCCACAGTTACAGCGCATTTCTGGAAAAGCTTCATAGTCACTTGTTGCTGTGTCAATAACTGCTATTAATTTTTTTTGTAATAAACTGTGTTTACCGCCACCCATTGGTTTTTGAATTACTTCTGAGTTAATATATTCCCAAGCTGGTGATTCATCAATAAAACCCAGGGTTAAAAATTCTTCTATGGGAATGATTTTTGCAACTGTTGTTGTCATTTATTTAACCCCATAATTTAATTTTAATTTTAATTTTATCACTACTCTCAATAAAAACATTCACAAGAACAAGATCCCCGACTTCTCTAAGAAGTCGGGGATCTGAATCTTAACTGTTATGATTAATAGATTCAGCTTTAGCAACTACAGGATTAGGAAGAGGTGGAGGTGTAGGGATTTTCGATTCTAGATGGGTTTTGCTATTAGTTTGATTCAAAAGAATCATAGACAATAAACCATCTGCTAAACCATTATTACTACCACTATTACCACCAACAATGATATCAGGAATAATGCGGACATTGCGATCGCCCACAATTTGCATTAACTGCATCGCTGTGTAACCTTGCAAACCCAATGCTTGTACCCCTGTCCGATAGGTTTCTGCTTTCGCGTTACCTGTCGCCCGGATACCTTCAGCTTCCGCTATGGCTTTGAGTTTAGTGGCTTCAGCTTCACCTGTTGCTTGCTGAATTTGTGCGTTAGCTTGCAACTCGGCAATTGTGACACCTTGTTCCGATTTTACCAACTCTTGCTGAATATCTGCGATCGCTGTTTCCCGGACTAACATTTGTCGTTGGGTTTCTGCCATTTGCTGAACTTCGTAAGTTTTGCGTTGTTCCTCAGCAATTTTCCGGTCTGTCAGCGTGTGCATTAATTCATTCGGTGGCGTAATCAAACCAATCAACGAATCCACTGCTTGCACATCATAAGCACGTAAGGCAGATTTAACGTATTCAGAGGCTTCAACTTGACGCTCACTTCTGGCAATCAAGAAATCCAGGATAGTATATTCTTGAGCCGAGTTGCGGAAATAATTCCCCACAATGGGACGCAAAACCTGATCAATGACATTTTGCATCGAACCCAAGCGGGAAATCACTTTCGGAGCATCTGACGCACCAATGTGAATAATTTGGAATATCTCCAAATCAAAGCTAAAACCATCAAATGACAGAAGTTTCAGCGCCGTTAAATTCGTATCATACCCATGCTGACCGCTAATTCTATCAGTAAAGTTTAAGACAATGTTTGTTGTCGGCACTAGCTCAACTTTCATCACTTTAGTATTGAGCGGGTGCTTCCCAGGATATAAAGGCTCAACCCAAACACCCTTATGTCCTTGATTGACCAAATTTCCGTGAGTGAAAGATGCCCCGCTCACATCTTCCTGTTCTTCACCAACAAAAGAAATCACCACACCCACATAGCCGATAGGGATTTGAGTCATCGGTACTTGTTCAATACTTACCAACCAAGGATTGAGATTCCACGAACCCGATAATAACACCTGTTCTTGTAAACCCCGTTGTCCCCCAGCGTCAATAAATTTTTGACCATTTTGAAAATTATTATGTCCGGTAATAGCACGCCCAGCAATTTCACCTGCGGCAATTGGTGAACCATCCAAAGTAGTCACAATACCAACTTTTTCCGCTGCTATTTCATAGATTTGTAACTGTTCTGGACGCATACCCTCTTTACTGGCATTTGCTGCTGTAATCACTTTAAACAGCGCTGTATTGATGCGGTAAGTACCTGCGGTGATAAAAGCAATTTGCCGTCCTTTCTCCCCACCTTTGGTTAAGAATTTCCGAGCATCTTGAAAATTATCACATTCGACAATTTTGCCCAAAATCCGTTCTGGAGGGTTAGAAGCCCCATCAGCGGCGACAATCAGAGCGATTTGACCTTGGGGGACAACAATTACCGACTCTTTTTTCACTGCATATTGCCAAGGCCAATAACCCCAGTGCCAACCAGGGGCGAGGGTATCTGCTTGCAAACCCGCTTCACCATTGAGGGCAATTAATCTACCAGGAGGTAATCCTTTACCTGACAGGGTGAACTTTTTCACCACAATTCCCACTTCCCGTTCACCGATAACCACCAATCCACCAAAGAAGAAACAACCGCCAATAATAATCACGGGAATAATGATTAAAGGCTCAATTCCCATTGATTGATAGGGGATTGGACGAGTTATAGACTGAGTAACTACGGGTTGAGTTTGGGTAGAGGGAATAGAAACAGAAGTAAATTCTTTTGCTGTCAGTGTTTTTATGGGAGTGGCATTAACAGCATTAACACCACCTGCTAAAGCTAAGGCTGCAATTGCAGATGTAGCCACGCTGACAAACTTATTTTGCTTACTTTTACCAAGAGAAAACGGAAAGCTTTTCATATATGTGCCTCTTTGGGCAACTAATCATCTAAGGTATCACTTCATCAGGAGGGAATGATTTTTCTTAAACTTAATGTAACTTTTTATCAGGCATTAATAACCTGACACTGCTGTTGATTCCAGTTATATAATCATTGCCATTAGGTATTAAAGACAATACACAACTTTTTATAACTTCGAGTTTTCCTAATTTTAATTGCTGTTCAGGCACAGTTATAGATAAGATGCCAGAGGGTATTGTAATTTTTCCATAACGTTCTTGAGTAGTTCCATTCTTCATGACTATAATTAACTTATAGATCACTTCTTGTGTTGTTTTCACGTTACCTTTGCGGGTAAATATATAAGTTGATTTGTCAGTTTGTGGTGATTTACTGACTGTTACTTCTGTCAAAGAGGGTAGTATTCCTAAAGCTACTTTGAGCCGCACTGGGTCAATACGAGTTACTATAGCGTTCTGTCTGTTGGTAATAGGTACCTTTTCGATCCCATCATAACTGGCGCAACTAGTAAAATAAAACCTGCCGTCACTGTCCTAGGCATTGTATCCGGTATGGCGGTTGCTTGCGGCGAGTTTAGGGTCTAAGTCTCTTAAACTGACTAACTTACGGGTGGTTTTGGTTGTGAGATCAAATTCGTAGAGAAGATTGGGCTTTTTTCTATCTGCGGGTATAGGTCCCAAGCTACTAGTAACTATATATGCTTTTTTACCGTCAGCACTTATATTAAAAGAAAAAATCTCAGCCGGAACAGTTTTTGCTTGACCAATATAAAACCAGGAATGCAAAGAATCGTCAAATCGGTAAATATGAGCGCGATCATCGGAAAATAAACATTGCTTTTGAATTGGCAAACATTGCCCTAGTTCAATGGCTCGTGATTCCTGTAATTTCCAGTTTTTTAACTCTCCAAAACCCTTAGTAGGATCATAATAATAAATGTGTCCGTAGATAGACGGATTATATTCTCCCCAAGAAAGATTGCCTGTACTGAAATATAACCGACTTCGAGAATCTACCCACATCACCCGACCAGTATAAGGGTATTTTTTATCATAAGCTGTTGGTCGTCCCAGGTTTTCTGTGCGACCTGTGGCTATATCGTATTTATAGATATCCGCAGTCGGAACTGCTGCTCCATAAAGTACATTAAGATTGGGGTCAACAGCAGTAGATACAATGGAAACGTGCTTTGCTCCAATGCCTAATGGTTCTATGCTACTCAGGTCGGTAAATTTTTCCTCGTTTGGGTTGTATGCGTACCAATGAAAACCTCTGCTAGAAAGATAGTCATCGTTCAAATTTGAGCGATCCATAGTAGCTACATAGACCTTACCGTTGTACCAAAGAGGACGAGTATGAAATTTTTGACTTGTCTCTGTTGGTTGCCAGTTATTTGCTGCTAAAGAAGCAGAACGCGCATCTCCCACATACCGAACTGTACCCAATTTGGATTCCAAGCGATAGAGGGCAGAATTGGTAACATGATCCATACCACCAATATATATATCTCCATTGGGCGCAGAACCGGTGGCGTGCCAACTCTCAATAGGCTTAAGTCCATTGTCTGTATTGGGTAATTGCCAGTGCCAAGATCCTACTTGTTTACCTGCCCAGCCTTTCACGCTTTTATTGTTGAATCCATAAGCGGTTGTTAACGAAAATAAGGATGTAACGAATAGTAACAAGAGATATGTGTAACTTGTCGATTTAATCATAAGACAAGTTTGGAATATTAAGCAGTCGTGCAAAATAAATTAATTGTACCTTTAAGAAAGGAAACAGATAACAGATAAGCACTACAGGGATTTTTATTTGTTCCAAAAATATTTCATTAACGGGACTTAGAGACTTGCAAATAAAAAAATATCCCGTCGTTGGGATAAGGCAGGGAGCAGGGGCAGGAAAAGTCGTTTTGATTTAGTAAAATTTGGATAGCGTTCGCGGAGCATCCCGGAGGGAACTAGCGCTGCTGCAAGCAGTTCATCTTTTTTCTGGAGTTCTCTTAATAAAACAAGGGTGGACAAACAGCCCACCCTCAACACCAGAGATTGCGATTAATTGTAGTTAAATTTACACTAAACCACCAGCAGCTTGAAAACGAGCGCGAGCGCGTTTAAATGCCTGTGTTGCTTGGAATTGTGCTTTTCGGTCATCTGCGCTAACTTGATTTAAGCCAGATTGTGCTGTATTAAAAGCAGTGCGGGCTTCTTCAAGGTTGATTTTGTCGCCACGTTCAGCACTATTGACTAGAATTGTGACTTCATTATCATCAACTTCAGCAAAACCGCCTAAAAGAGCGATCGCTTGCCAACTAGCGTTTTTACTAGCTCGGACACGCATTACGCCTGTATCCAAGGCTGTCAGCATGGGAGCGTGTCCACTGAGAATACCTAACTGACCAGTAGTGCTAGGTAAAATTACTTCGTCAGCTTCAGCATCCCAAACAGTTTTGTCTGGGGAAATTACACGAACAGTTAATGTCATTTGTTAGTTGTCCTTTGTCAGTTGCCTTTTGTCAGTTGTCAGTTGTCAGTTGTCAGTTGCATAAAAAACCACTGACTACTGACTAATGACTAACCTTTGAGCTTTTCAGCCTTAGCTTTAGCTTCGGCAATATCGCCTACTAAGTAGAAAGCTTGCTCCGGTAAAGCATCCAATTCACCAGAAAGAATTTGTTGGAATCCTTTAATAGTGTCTTCCAACTTCACATACTTACCAGGAGAACCAGTAAATACTTCAGCTACAAAGAAAGGCTGAGACAAGAACCGTTCAACTTTCCGCGCCCGTGCCACAATTAAACGATCTTCTTCAGACAATTCATCTAAACCCAAAATGGCGATGATGTCTTGAAGTTCTTTGTAACGTTGCAGGGTGGATTGTACAGCCCGTGCAGTATCGTAGTGATCACTACCAACAATGTTGGGTTGCAACATGGTGGAAGTAGAACCCAAAGGATCAACCGCAGGATAGATACCTTTAGAAGCCAAACCACGAGACAATACTGTTGTACCGTCTAAGTGAGCAAATGTGGTTGCAGGTGCGGGGTCGGTCAAGTCATCGGCAGGTACATATACAGCTTGAATAGAAGTAATAGAACCTTCGGTGGTGGAAGTAATCCGTTCTTGTAAAGCACCCACGTCAGTACCCAAAGTAGGCTGATATCCTACCGCAGAAGGCATCCGACCCAAGAGCGCGGATACTTCAGAACCAGCTTGTACGAACCGGAAAATGTTATCAACAAATAGTAATACGTCTTGCTTGTTGACATCACGGAAATACTCAGCCATTGTCAAACCAGACAAACCAACCCGCATTCTGGCTCCGGGTGGCTCGTTCATTTGACCATAAACTAGAGCAATTTTGGATTCGTTGAGGTTATCTTTGTTGATAACTCCAGATTCCATCATTTCGTTGTAGAGGTCATTTCCTTCGCGTGTGCGTTCACCCACACCCGCAAATACAGATACACCACCATGCTGGGTAGCGATGTTGTTGATCAACTCCATCATGATCACGGTTTTACCAACACCAGCACCGCCGAACAGACCGATTTTACCACCGCGTTTGTAGGGAGTTAACAAGTCAACAACTTTAATCCCAGTTTCAAACACAGAAGGTTTGGTTTCCAAATCTGTGAATTTGGGAGCGTCACGGTGAATAGGTAGATATGCTTCGGCGTTTACGGGACCTTGCTGATCTACAGGTTCGCCTAAAACATTAAAAATCCGTCCCAAGGTGGCTTTACCAACAGGGACGCTGATAGGAGATCCAGTATCAACTACTTCTAAACCACGAACTAAACCGTCGGTGGTACTCATAGCAACTGCGCGGACTTGGTTGTCGCCTAGAAGTTGCTGTACTTCAACGGTCAAGCTGATGTTTTGTCCAGCTTCATTTGTACCTGTGATGGTTAAAGCGTTGTAGATTTGGGGTAATTTACCGCCGGGGAATTTAACGTCTACAACCGGACCAATTACTTGGGTAATGTAACCAATGTTTGTTTTTTCTGCGGTGGTGACCATGCTGCGCCTAAATGAATGAAGCTATTTTTCACAAGTGGGTTCGTTTAAAACCCCAGATCAAGCGATATCATCTTTTAGGTTAGCACTTAACGACTCCACCTTTGCCTTAAATTCATTATTAAGAAGAGATCCCCGATTTTGTGAAAATCCTGGAACTGCAAAATAAATTACTTCCACAAAAAACCGCAAAAAGAGAGTATTGGGGATTGACAACGGATTTTATATTTGTTATCATGGATTTGATAAGGAAGATATATCAAACAAATATAAATAGCCCGGTAGGGGTTTAGCGCTGATGAACCCTCATATTATAAGGGTTTCAAGAATGTCAAGAAAGATATGGGTAACGCATAGTGCGGGGAGAGGTTTGGAGAGGGGTCAAATTCTTTTCGTCAGTCTCCCCACTTCAAAACCCCTAAAATCCGGTTTTAGTTCCCCAGCTTAGAAACTGACTCTGTATGCACAAAAATAATTAATTCTGACTAAGACTCCACCAGTTTTCAGCCTGTTGGTGGATAGACTGCAATTCTTCTGAAGACATTTTATCTAGATGTTTTAAAATTAAGCCCATTCGTCCTTGAGTTTGGAGTTTCTCTTTGTGTCTGTCCAGAAAATCCCAATAGAAAAAATTGAATGGACAGGCATTTTCACCTATCCGTTCTTTGTGATTATAAACACAGCTTTTACAATAGTCACTCATCTTATTTATATAGTTAGCAGAAGCAGCATAGGGTTTAGATGCTAATACTCCTCCGTCTGCGAATAAACCCATACCAATAACATTAGTTTGCATCACCCAATCATAAGCATCAATAAATACTGCATGAAACCAATTTTCTACAGCTTGGGGTGAAATTCCTGCAATTAAAGCAAAGTTACTCAATACCATTAACCGCTGGATATGATGAGCGTAACCTGTACTTTTGATCTGGGTGATAGTTTGGTGTAAACAATTCATGTTTGTTTCACCTGTCCAGAAAAATTCAGGTAATGGTTGGGTGTGACCAAACCAATTCTTTTCGGCATATTCTGTATCTACAAAATGATAGATTCCATACATATATTCTCGCCAACCCAATACTTGACGAATAAAACCTTCCACACTATTTAAAGGTAGTTGGTGTTGTTTATATGCTGCTTCAGCGGCTTGAATTACTTCCAATGGTTGGAGTAAGCCAATATTCAAATAAGGAGAAATTAATGCGTGCCACATTGTCTGTTCTCCGGTAATCATCGCATCTTGGTAAGTACCGAAATCTGATAAACGATGTTGAATAAACCAGTCTAATACTTGAAGTGCTTGTTGACGATTTACTCCCCAATCAAAGGGTTCTATTTCTCCATAAGTTAAATGAGAAAGAGAGTTAACTTTGTCTATAACATCGAGAGTAATTGCGTCTGGTGTAAACCATTGGGCTGGGGGTGGATGTAATTTACCTTTAGGTGGTTGACGATTTTCTTTATCTAAATTCCACTGTCCTCCAATTGGTTGTTTGTCCTCCATTAAAATTTGAAAACTTCGTCTTCCTTCTCGATAAAAATCTTCCATTAATAGGCGTTTGCGACTTTTCGCCCAAGCAGTAAATTTTTCTGTACTCCATAAAAATTGATTATTAGGAATTAAGGTGATTGGACAAGGTAATTGTAAATTTTGAATGCTTTGGATGAATGGTTTATCATTGGGTGTCATTACCCGCAATTCGGTAATTTGATTAACTTGAATCCATGCTTGGAGTGATGTTTGAAAATCTGTGGCTACTTTGTATGTGACTGCATAGTTTAGTTGTGCTAATTCTGCTGCAAAGTGGCGCATTGCTGACCAAATTAACACTAATTTTTGGCGATGATATGGTCTGATTTGAATATGCTGTAATGATTCGATGAAAATTACAGGTGTATTTATTTGATGATTACAGCTTTTTAAGGCTGATTGTTGTAGGGAAAGTTGATCGCCTAATATCCAAATTCCAATCATAGATAATTTTATATTTTATGTGAATTTAAGTCTTTTGATTTTGGGATTTGAATCTCCCTGCAATAAATTCTCTTTTTTCTAAATGTTTGGTTTTACGTTTGGTAACTCTTTCTCTCCACATTTGAAAGCTAGATAATTTCATTTCCCTTCTCATTAGAGCAATTACCTGCTTTTCTAAAAGTCCAAATTGGTTTTCTATAACATCAAATGGCGTTCTATCTTCCCAAGCCATTTCAATAATACGATCTATGGTTTCAGTATCTAAGTCAGGTAGTTTCATGTTGGAACTGGTTTGAAAAGTTTAATAAAGCCGTCACAATTATAAATCTATACTGATTATACTATAATAATGCTCTTTTTTCTTGTTTTCAGATTCTAGAACGGATAGATCCAGACTATCTTCCATAAATCTCTTGAATAATCTAAAATGGGAGGAGACACAAAAAACTCTGTACTTTCCTCTAATAGCCTCATCCTGATTGCTTATGAACTTCTCGTCAGCACGACAGTATTTTTACCAAGAGATTCAACAACCTGATGAGGATATCAATCTCGCAAAGGCAGCCTTATATATTGCCCAGGAAGAATATCCAGATATTGATACTGAAGAGTATTTAAATGCTATTGATACAATGGCAATGGAGTTAGAGGAACGTTTGCCTTCTTTTCGCTATCCTCTACGGGTTATTCAAAGTATTAATCAATATTTATACGAAGAATTGGGCTTTGATGGTAATAAAATTGATTATTATGACCCCCGCAATAGTTTTTTAAATGATGTCATTGAACGGAAAACGGGTATTCCGATTACTTTGGCATTAGTTTATATGGAGGTAGCCAAACGGATTGATTTTCCGATGGTTGGGGTGGGAATGCCGGGACATTTTTTGATTCGTCCAGACGTAGAAGATATAGGGATTTTTGTGGATGCTTTTAATGGTGGTGAGGTGATGTTTGCCCAAGACTGTCAAGAAAGACTTTCACAAATTTATCAGCAAGAAGTGACGCTCAAACCTGAATTTTTAGCGGTTGTGAGTAATCGGCAATTTTTAATGCGAATGTTGACTAATTTAAAATATATTTATCTTCAAAAGCAGGATTTAGAAAGGAGTTTAAGAACGGTAGAACGGATTTTGCTGTTGTTTCCAGAAGCAAGTTTTGAATTAAGAGATAGGGGTTTGTTGTATTATCAACTTGGGCAGTTTTCTCAAGCGGCGGAAGACTTACAGATTTATTTAATTAAAGTTCCTGATGCTAAAGATGCAGATGTAATACGTCAATTACTAGCTAAATTAGGTGATGATTAACTTGAGATATCTCATGTAGTAAAAAATGGATTTCGCTAGAATCTGAAGTTAAGTTAATTCATGGCTTTATTGATGAGGAATATTCTTAATTTCTCGATTGACTAACCAAGCAAAAGCTGCGCTAGTGGCAAACATAATCAGACTGTAAATAGCGGCTGGAATCGCCATGGTAGGGTTGTTCAGTAGGGTGGGAGAACTGGCAATGGCGATCGCTAATGTGCTATTTTGAATCCCAACTTCTACTGTAATCGCTTTGGCATTTCCTGAGGTCAGCTTGCTGAAGACGGCAAAGAGATAGGCTAAGACCATTGTTAATATATTCAAGACGAGAGTTACTCCACCTACCTGTAAGAAAAAGGTGGGAATGTTAGCCTTTTCTTTTAACACCAAACCAAAGATAATTAAGGCCAAAAAGAATAGAGACAGCCACTTAACCCATTTTTCGACTTGGGCTGCGAATAGGGGAAAATAGTAGTGTATTCCCATACCTGAAACTACGGGAATAATGGTAATTACCGCAATCTGAATCACTGTTTTTATAAATGGTAACTGTACGGAAGAATTTGCTTCCATAAAGTGCTGCATAGCTAGGTTAACTACCAAGGGAATAGAAAAGACGGTAACTAGACTACTGATAGCCGTTAGCGTAATTGACAAGGCAACATTCCCCCGGACTAAATATGTCACCAGATTGGAAGTAGCACCACCAGGACAAGCTGATAAAATCATCACTCCTACCGCTAATTCTGGTGTGAGGGGAAAAATTGTAGCTACCAAAAAGCCGACTATTGGCAGCATTATCAATTGGGCTATTAATCCCACAAAGACGGCAAAAGGTTCAATTAAGATTCGCTTAAAGTCATCCACTTTTAGTCCCAACCCCATACCCAGCATAATAATAAATAATGCTAGGGGCAGAAAAACCGTAGTTAGAAAATTTGACTCCATGATCATTTTACTCACGCAACTGCCGGCTATTTTACCAAGTATTGACCTAATTATTCTTAAGTTTGGGGAAATTTCAGATTTTTTTCCTGAGTCTAATTTTAATCAGCAATTCATCTTTAATCCGGTTCAAAATTGAAGTTTCATTTAAAGTTGATAAAATTTGACTAACTACTGCTTTTGGTCCATCTGGTCCCCAGGTTGCACCATTGGCTAAATAGGCTTTGGTAACTTGGCCAATACTGTATGAAGATACTCCAGCTACTCCTGCTTGGGTTATAGCTATGGATAAATAGGGTCCAATTGTCATGCCGGCGGTTGCTGTTGCAGAGATACCCAGTAGGGTTTTTAAACTACTTAAACCCAAATTTGCTAATAGTTCACTAGCACCGATACCACCCATACTCAGGGCGATTTTTTGGAGTAATTTCACTGCACCAGTTTCTGTCATGGGGATACCGTAAAGCTTGGATAAGCCTAAAATTAAGGAGATATCTATAATTACAGCACTGAGTATATCCACTACTGTAACAGGATTGAGTGCGATCGCTAATGCTTTAGTAATGACTGCTTTCCAAATTAACTGATTAGCATTTTCTTCTCTAATTATTAGTTTACGTTGTACCAATTGCTGATTAACATCATCAGCATAAAGCATAGTATTTAAAGCTACTAATGCCTTACCTTCATGGTGCAGAATTTCCAATATTTTCAATTTTAATTCGTCAACTTGTGATTGTCCTTTTTGGAGTTTTATACCTCTAGTTCCATCAGGATTTTGTACCGCAATTCTGACTAATGGTGAAGCTGCGGACATGACGATTTCTGCGGGTGAAAGTAATTCCCGCACTCTATCATCTCGAATTTTTTCATAAATTGTAATTCTATCAGTTTCGGGATATTGATCAACTTTATTAAAGACTAAAATAATCGGTTTACCTACTTCTCTTAATTGCGATAATGCTATTTGTTCAATCTTCGTCATATCTCCCGAAATTACAAATAAAATTAAATCTACTTGCTTGGCAATTTGTTCAGCTAAAGCTGCGCGAGTTTCACCGTCTACTTCATCTAATCCAGGAGTATCAATTAATTCAACTTGGGATTGACCATTACTGGGTAATGTGGCTTTTAAAGTCCCTAAAGCTTCTTCACTAATACTCCAATTTACTGTTTGTGCATCACGAGTAACACCATGTAGGGGACCTGTAACAAAGACTTCTTGACCGACTAAAGCATTGAGAAGGGAGGATTTACCCCGTCCTACCATCCCAAAAGCAGCAATTTGGACTACCATGCTTTCTAGTTTATCTAGCATGGTTTCTAAATCATGAATTTCTGCTTCTAACCCTGATTTTTCCACAGGGGAAAGATCAAGATTATTAACTAAGTTTCGGAGTGCGTTTTTGGCTTGTTTGTAGTTAAGTTCGGCTTGAATATCGTCAAAGGTAAAAATGGCATTATCCAATTCTTCTTCCCAATTGGGGATGGATTCGGGTATAGTGTTCATTTGAGAAAGCGAAAAAGAGGGAGTAATTAAAAGTTACACTAGCACAAATACAGTATATGAGATTTTTCAAGCAAGACATATTAATCAGATTTTACTCTGTGGGTGCAGGTTATTTCCAAATTTATGCCTTTAGAAGATGTCGAAGAAGCCATGAAGCTGATCACGGTTAAGTTTAAGGTGTAAAATATTGTAAAGTTTAGTGATGGATAATGCCCACCCTAAATGAATTATGATTAGGTTAGCCGTAATTCGGTGTTAACGGTATAATTCCAATATGTAATATTTCTCAAGGAAGAAAATTCACATGAAATTACTACAAGTCCAAGTACCCGATTTCCGTGTTTTGAAAGATGTTGATATTAAGTTTGATAGAAGGTTTGTCCCTAATATCTTTCCTTTAGGAAGTCTCAATGGAGGTGGTAAAAGTACACTTTTACAATTAGTCTTTGTTTTATTACATTGCTGCACAAATTCAGAAAGAAAAGTTTTTATAAAGAATCTACTACATGGCTTTACACTTAATGATGATTCTAGTGATAGAGTATTAGCCATCATCAAAATTTGGGATGGTGAAAAAGAAGTTGAAATTAAATTTCTAGTTTGTCATAATACTTATATTGAAAATATCTTAAAACAAGATCATGAATACAAAAATAGTGAGGACTGGAAATTATCTAATTTTGAAAAACTAGAAAATATCACTAAGAATATTTATAAAACAGAACAAGATATTGAACAACTAGAAAAAGCAATTAATAAATTAGAAATTCATGAAAAGCTAGAAAATGATGATATTAAGCACAGACGATTCCAACAAGTAATGCGTGAATTATTCTATAATAATATAATATCCTCTAGAATAAGAAGATTGCCAGTTGCAGATTTTAAAGAAGAAGTTGAAGAAATGCTTGATTCATATCAACTAAATCTTGATGAACTTTCGCAGGAAAAAGAAAAAATAGATATTGTATTGCAAAAAATATCCACATACTTGCATGAGAAAAACATCATATATATATGTAATTATTCTTCAGGAATTAATACTGAAGAAAATGAATTTGTATTATGCCAAATTGGTGATAATTTAGATATCAATAAAGCAGAAGCCTGGTTAGATGAAATATCAAATAAAGTATTCTTAGCTGCTCCTATTAGTCAAGTTTTTCTATTTACTCATCACGAATACAGAAGACGATTCTTTGAACAAACTGGTGATAAAAATTATGATTCAGAATTAAAAATGTCTAAATTGAAACTACCAGGATTTTTTACTTATGATTTTGCTCAACCGATGATTACAGTATTCACAAATGCTATAAATGAAGATTACAGAGATGCTATAAAAACTGAAGGTGAGTATGGTAAGCGATATAAAGCATTATTAGATGATTTGAATTCATTCTTGGTTTATAAAAAAGTAAATATTTCTACAGATTTATCCACAATCATCTTCCAGTTAGACACAAATGATGAAAATATTAAACTTTATCCTGAAGATTTAAGTCATGGTGAATTAAAAAGATTGAGCATTTACTTATGGATAAAGTATAATAAAATCGAAGATGCTATTGTTCTCATGGATGAAATTGAAATAGGATTTCATCCAGATTGGCAATATGAAATAATTAGAGATTTAGAAGAATGGTCTCCTAGTAATCAATATATTCTAGCAACTCATTCTTATCAATTATGTCGAGTGCTTACACCGGCTCATGTCAGGGAACTAGAACCAAAGCTTATCAAATCAGATAATAATATTCCACTATGAATACTTATCAAAAAAAACTAATGCAACATTGTAACGAAATTCTGGGAAATCCAAACATTAGACAGAGAATTGTTGTTTTGTGTGAAGGTCAAGGTAGTATTTTAAACTTAAGTGATGAAACAACAGTAAATTACGGAAAAATGAAGCAAATGCCAGATGCAGATTTTTATATAAAATGCATTCCAAAGACATGGAAAACATACAAACCAGAATTTTTTAATTGTCAAGGTAGAACAGGTGTTATAGATACTTATTTTAAGCTTTTAGAATTACATGAAGAAGGTAGTAGAGAGTCATACTTAAATCCTGATAAGCTGTTTGCTATAGTTGATTTAGATTTACAGTCCCAAAATATTGATAATTACGGTTTCTCTAATACAGAAGAAATTTTCTTAAATCTTTATCACCAAGGTCAAATTAATGAGAAAAATGCCAGAAATCATCGCATTTGGGTGACGGGATTAATTCACAAAGAAGCATATTTCATCATACCTGAACTGCAAGAAGTTTTTGATGATTATATTAATGTTCCTATGTATAATAGTCAAAAACTTATTCTTGAAGATATTTATATTACTATGGCAAATGCTATTATTAATAATAATGATTTAGAAAATAACTTATCAAAGGTTTCTAATCGCATTAGTCATTGTTCAGGATTAGATTGTACAGATTTAGAAAAGTTACGTGATTCCTGGAAAAAACAGTTTGAAAATTCAGATGAAACACGCAGGAATGAGTTAATTTATGCCTTATTAATGCTTAAAAAAGTTAAGGATAAAAACACTAAAGAGGACTATTGGGAAGATATTAAACCACCAAGTGATTGGACTAATACAGAGGAGGTATTTAGGGATGAATTATTAAGGCAAATAGCTAAATTTTACTCAGAACAGAGTAATTGTGCTAAATATCATATTCCTGCTTTTATGCAATTTTTAAGACATTTTTCTACTTTGAATTAATTTCACCCTATTCTCTCCTTTCCCCCGCCGTTCTAATCAATTCCCCAATCAAAGCCACAATCGCAGTCATAGAAATTAACATTACACTTAAAGCATTAATATCCGGTTTGACTCCCGTTCTAATGCGACTAAAGATTTCCATTGGTAAGGTATTAGTACCACTTCCCGCAGTAAAACTAGCAATTAAAAAATCATCTAAACTCAACACAAATGCCAATAAGCACCCAGAAATAATTCCTGGCATTAATTGAGGTAATAAAACTAAAATAAAGGCTTGTGTTGGTGTTGCACCTAAATCTAAAGCTGCTTCTTCCAAATGGGGATTAATATTATTCATCCGCGCAGACACTACCAAACCAACATAGGATAGACAAAATACGATATGGGCGGCGATAATAGTCCATATACTCAAAGGAATAGCAAAGGCTGCTAAACATACTAGGGTAGAAACAGCGATCGCAATATCAGGAATTAATAACGGTAAATAAGCAATTCCCTGATATAATTTCTTACCAGGAAAGTCATAACGTGCCAACCCCACAGCCATTAATGTTCCCATAACAGCAGAAACCCCCACAGCACAAAAAGCCACCACCAAACTATTATATAACCCCGATAAAATCCGGTCGTCATTAAATAATTTTCCGTACCATTCCAGGGTGAAACCTTGCCATGTAGCACTGTAGGGGGACTGATTAAAACTATAAAAAGCCAGTACCAGGATAGGTAGGTACATAAACACAAATATAATCAGTGCAAAAATCACCTGCCATGAAACACGCGGTTTATTTATTTTTTTGTATATATTCATGCTACTTAATCAATGCAAATATTTGGTTATCGTGTCATACTATACTGATTTTTTTGTTCTCAGTCAAGTTAAAAATTACAACCATGATGATTATATTATGTCTAATTTATTTCTTAAGTATCAGACATTTACATTACCTCAGGTAGACAAAAAATATCAAATATAAAACATAAGATTTGGTAGTAATCATAAAGAAGGGTGGTTTTTATATTTTTAGCTATTTCTGCGTTAGTTATTTCATTTATTCATCAACTAACTAGAAATAGAAATCTGATATCTTAGGAGATTGACATGAAAATTGCTCAGGTTTCCCCACAGTGGGAGAGAGTACCGCCACCAGCTTATGGTGGCATAGAATTAGTAGTGGGGTTATTAACTGATGAACTAGTCCGTCGAGGACATGAAGTGACATTATTTGCATCAGGAGATTCTTTAAGTTTAGCCAAATTAGTATCAGTGCATCCCCGTGCTTTAAGGCTAGATCCTACAATTAAAGAGCCAGCTATTTATGAAATGCTGCTATTAGCTTCAGTTTATGAACAAGCAGAAAATTTTGATATCATCCATTCTCATGTAGGACTAGGAGCGCTAGTTTATGCCAATTTAGTCAAAACTCCTACAGTTCACACTTTACATGGAATTTTTACTCCCGATAATGAAAAAATCTTTAAATATGGCAAAAAACAGCCTTATATTAGTATTTCTAATTCTCAAAAAGAACCCCGGCTAGGATTAAACTACGTAGACACTGTTTATAATGGCATTGATGTTAGTAGTTATGAATTTTATCCCCAACCAAATGAACCATCTTATTTAGCTTTTTTAGGGAGAATGTCTCCAGAAAAAGGACCACATTTAGCAATTGAAATTGCTAAAAAAACTGGTCGGAAGTTAAAAATAGCAGGTAAGGTAGATTTAGTAGACTTGGAATATTTTGACCAAAAAATTAAACCACATATTGATGGTAAACAAATTGAATATTTAGGTGAAGCCAATCATCTACAAAAAAATGCCCTTATGGGGGGTGCTTATGCAACTTTATTCCCCATTACTTGGCGAGAACCCTTTGGATTAGTCATGGTAGAATCAATGGCATCAGGTACACCTGTAATTGCCATGCGAATGGGTTCAGCAGAGGAAGTGATTGTTGATGGTGAAACAGGTTTCCTTTGTAATAATGTGGCAGAATGTATTCATTCTCTTGACAAAATAAGTAACTTAGATCGTTACGCTTGTCGTGAATATGTGGACAAAAATTTTAGCGTTCAGCACATGACTGATGGTTATGAAGCCGTTTATCGCCAGCTAATTGCCGAAAACTTAGCTCAACAAAATGGTTTTCCCCGCAATGCTTTAGTTACTTAGTAGGGGTGCTTGTCGGTTAAGGAAATGTAGGTTGGGTTGAGCGACAGCGAAACCCAACAATATCCTTGATAATGTTGGGTTATGGCTAATAGACATCTCCGGTAAAGATTGTAGAGACGTTCCACGAAATGTCTCTACAGGGGTTTCATGTCACGCATATTTAATTTTCGCCAGATGTCTAATGACAAAGAACCCAGATGTGTAGGGGTAAAGCAAAAGCTTAATGGTGTCAACTTAAGCCCTGGCGAATGGAATTCACGGCTACACAAACAAAGTCCGCCTGCGCGGACTAAGGAAAAATCAAGGATTGAAACCCACGCAGGTGGGTTTTGCCTGTGTAGACGCGGTTTCTAACCGCCCGTTTTACGTTAAGTTGACACCAATGAAGCTCTTGCTTTACCCCTACGTTTAGAATCAAACAATCAAGCCGTTTGCAGTATAGTTCCTGACTCCTGACTCCTACTCTAAACAGCTTTTTGATGTCTGACTTCAACAACTGTATGCACATTCCCACGAGGGGTAAAATCTGTTTTCACAGTAATTGCTAAAGGATCACAAGCTGCAACTAGATCATCTAAAATTTGATTGGCTGTTTCTTCATGGGAGATATAGCGATCGCGGTAGCTGTTAATATAAAGCTTGAGCGCCTTCAACTCTACTACCTTTTCATCTGGAATGTATGTAATATAAATAGTCGCAAAGTCAGGATAACCGGAAAAAGGACATTTACAAGTAAATTCCGGTAAAGTAATATTAACGTCATAGCGTCTGCCAATGCGGGGGTTAGGAAATGTAATTAATTTCCCTTCCGCAATTTCGCGTTCACCATATTTCATTTCTGGACTTGCTGGAGATACAGTTTCAGGTGCAAGGTTACTCATTATGTTAATAAAAAGAAATGCAGAGATTGACAATTATTAACTTAACAGTTTTTAACATTTCTCCCCAGCTTCATGAGTTACCTACTCAATTTCTTTTTCCCAATCTGGACAAATTTCATCATCCCAACCATGAGGGTGCATACCACAGACTAGCAAATTACCACTGTAAACCTGTCCATGATAGTTACTACAACCAATACAAGCAGCATTTTTTTCTAGTGTAGCTTCTACCGCATAGGGAAAACCAGGATCTATATCCTCGGATATGTCCCCTAATTCCCAATAAATTTCCAAAAATGGTTCGGTCAAGTCCTGTAAAAACTGTTCGTGCAAAGTAGCGAAGGTATCAATATCAGCCACCAATGCGTTTTGTACTTCTTCAGTAATCTCTTCCGTAATCTCAAAAAAAGCGTCTACCATATCATTTATTTCTAGGAAGAACTGCTCTACTTCATCAGTCACGGCTTCAATCATGCCTATTAAGTCTTTTTGCCACTGTTCCATAACTTGTACTCTAAAAGGCTAAAAACATGACGCTTAACACCGCTTGACTGGAAGCTATCGAGTTTACGGTTGGTAATTGCAACTGAAACCATCTTGGGTACAGCGTCATTTTTCGAGAATTACGAGAATTAAATGTTACTGATACCCACAATAAAAAATTGCTTTTTACGGTTCACGTTGCAGCCGTTTTAACTCTTCCTGTAGTTCTAGCACTTGATTGCGTAGTTGATCTACATTATCGCCATTTTCTTTATTTTCTTTTGTCGTCTCTTTCACCCTTGGTTCTTCGTCAACCTCTAAAATTTCAATCCGACGAGGTTCGGAAGGGGCTGTTTTTTCAGGCGTTTGTCCAGAGGTTGATTGCTGTTGGGCTTGCTTCATCATATCTTCGACAAAGCGGCGAGCCTCTTCTGTGTTCATCTCACCTTTGGCTACCATTTCATCTGCCAATTTTTGAAATTGCGATCGCATCTCGGCTAACTTCCCCCCAGCTTTTTCGCCAGCGTAAGATGCTAACCCAACACCAAGATAAAAAGCTTTTTGTACAATATCTCCAAAACCAGGCATTGCTGCTGAAAGCTCCTACAAATAAGGCGACCCGGAGACTACGCCTACCACAAGCATCCCTTATTGCTGCTACCTTCCGGTCCTGACAAAGTTTGGGCGTTGAAGTTGCATAGATCCAGGTCTTTCATCATCATAACACGAAAATTCAAAATTTGTGGACTATTCCACAACAATTCGCCATTCAAATAATTGATAACTGACACAATCGTTCTGTACCAAGGGGTCAGCCAATACTATTGCTTGTGCCTCATCCATTGATGCCGCCTCAAATAACATCATTCCACCACCCTTTTGCGCCCAATAACCTGTTTTAGCTTTGTGTCCTTTAGTAATCAACTCTTGTACATAGGCTCTATGGGCAGGTACATATTGGTCAAAGGTGGGTTTCTCAACCTTACCAGTTTCAATTTTGACAAACCAAGCCATATCTTCAGATGAGATTTTAAATGAATAATTTCTGATTTATCACAAAATATCATGATTTGTTATCATATTTGTGCTGATTCATATATTTTTATGATTTATGTAATATTTCATAGCCACACGCTACCCATTTACACATCCATCCTGTATAATTATCTAGTAAAAGCAGGAGAATTAAATGAGTCGCTTTTTCGTTGCCCTCTTACCACCACAAAATATCCAAGAATATGCAAACGAAATTAAACAGTATTTTGCAGATAAATATGCCTCCTACAGTGCTAAAAAATCACCCCCCCATATTACCTTACAGCCGCCCTTTGAATGGGCAGATTATTCCCTATTGAGTCTAGAAACATCTTTGGAAGCATTCGCTATTCAACAGCAATCAATTTCCATCACATTCAACGGGTTTGCTGCCTTTCCGCCTCGTGTTGTATACATGGATGTAGTCAAAAGTCAACCACTTTTGAATTTACAAACAGATTTAGTTACACATCTAGAAACCAACTTAGGGATTATTGATGAAGTCGGAAAAACTCGCCCCTTTATCCCCCATCTCACAGTAGCATTTCGGGATTTAACAATGGAGAGCTTTCGGATTGCTTGGCCAGAATTTGTCCAGCGTCAGTTTTATTCTGAATGCACAGTAAATCATTTAACTCTACTCCTGCATGATGGCAACTGCTGGAATATTAAATCAAAATTTCCGTTTCTACCATCCGGCAAATGATGCTAAAATTTGTGAGATTATCTAGAAATTTACTAATAATTTGTTAAGTTTTTAAAATTCAGTTGAATTAACTGGAAATGACTGTAATAATGATTCTACTGCTGATGAACAGACAATTAGTAAATATCAAAAATTCATTCACAAAAATGGATGGAAATTGTTTACTTATTGTTATAGGTAAAAAGTAAGTTTTAAATTTGCTTTTTCTTAATTATTAAACTGATTAAATCCGGCCCACAGAATAACACAATGCCTAGCAAATTAAATCTCAATAGTGGTGAAACTCTCCAAAAAGGTGCAACAGGATCACGGGTTAAACAACTCCAAGAAATCTTAAAAGCACTGAATCTAAATCCAGGAACAATAGATGGTGATTTTGGCAATAATACTGTCAAAGCCGTTAAACAATTTCAAAGTCAAAAAGGGCTTGAAGCAGATGGTGTAGTCGGAAAAAATACTCAAAATGCTTTAAATAATGCCCTGGGAGAAGCAACGACAAGCGCAGCATCATCTATATCATCTCCAACTTCTAGCGTTTCCACAAAAGGTTTTGGTGGGATAACTGGAAAACTACCACTTCCAGGTGTTCCTCTCATCAAAGAATTTGAAGGTTGTTATTTAAAGGCTTACCCAGATCCTCTCAGTGGTAATTTACCTATCACTATTGGTTGGGGTACTACTAAAAAAAGAGATGGTAGTAACTGGAAACTAGGTGAAAGCATCACTCAACAAGAAGCAGATGATTTATTGATGCTTCAGCTAGAGAATAGCTATCTACCACCTATGCAAAAAATTCCTGTTTGGAATGAATTAAATGCCAATCAACAGGGTGCTTTATTAAGTTTTGGTTATAACTTGGGTGCTAACTTCTATGGTAGTTCCAACTTCTCAAGCATGACTAGAGTTTTGAGAGATAAAAAGTGGGATGAAATTGAAGAAACTTTTCTAAAATACAGAAATCCTGGTAGCAATGTAGAAGCAGGATTGAAACGGAGAAGACAAGCAGAAGCTAAACTATTTTTAACTCCTGTTAGCTAAATATTAAATTCAATCGGAGACGTTCTATAGAACGTCTCTACATTCAAAAAATACTAATTACTTACCATTGGGACGTTGAATAATCGTTTCTACTATTCGTCGTTTTGCTTGTGGATCAATTCCTACCAAACGCACATATTCACCGTTATATTCAGATAAACAAGATTCTAAAGTAGAAATAGCATCGGAATGGGCATCAATATTAAAAGAACCGCAACTTTGCCAAGAACCTGTCCGAAACCGTCGTTCATCAACGTGTTCAATGCCAATTTTACAACCTTGAGATAAAATTTGGCGAACTTGTTCTTGAGTTTCTAAACTTAAATGAGTAGGTTGATTAATTGTAGGTTTGCTAACTGGACTTTCCACAACAGGTAAACTTGCTTGAGACGCTTTACCGCGATTTAAACGATTATATTCATCTACTAAATGAGAAGTTTCTACCCGTTTTTGTTCACCAACCATAAATTTACCAGACTCAATTAAATGAGAGAGTGTAAAATCTGGTTTTTTAAATGCTGGTGGACCTTCTAAACTATTAACAACTCGTAAAGAGACATTTTCAAAGCCAATTTGATGGATAAAGTTACGAATTTGTTCATCATAAATCCGAGAACGCAAAGCACTAAAAAAGTCAATAGATTGATGGGGAAAAGTATCAACTAATTGGGCAATTTCTCGTTCTGAAAGTCCATCAGGTGCAAAAATTCCCCCCACAATTCCTATTTTATCATCGCGGTTTGGTTCCCAATAAAATTTATCCATTCTCCCATCACGAATTAATGGTGCATAGAGAGTAGAAAAATCATTGCCAGTCACAATAATTGGTACACGACATAAAGGATTGGAATCATAACTTCCCGGTAACTGCACATCTGTGGGATTATCAGCAATATTCATCAATGTAGCATTTACCAACTGAGTATTTACTGTATATTGAGTTCCTTCGTCAAAACGTCCCGCACCAGCATCTAAATCATTAATCATCAGTACGCACATTTTCCCCCGCACTTTGATTAATTCTGCTGTTTCCCGATAACGCAATCGAATTAACCGCGCTGGATCTCCTGCATCTGGACTTTCTAATTCTCCTCCAGATATTAAGGTGACTTCGATACCCATTTTTTCAAAGACTAATTCGCATTGAAAAGTTTTCCCCTCACCTTTGCGTCCATGAATACCTAAAATTAGAGGAACGCGAATCCCAGGAATATTTAAGAAGTTTTTGGTGATATGAACTGCAAGTTTATCAAGAAAACTAGGCGCAATGTAGTAACTCATAGAATGTATCCCTGGTTATGTTTTATTTGTTAGTTGTCAGTTGTTAGTTGTCAGTTGTTAATTATCTAAGTCACTTTCGAGAACAGAGGCTAAAACTTGTTTTGTGTTAGTTTGAAATTCTGTAACATTGACTCGATTCAAAAACCAAATTGATATCAACATTCCCACAGCTTCTAATAGAAATACCATGCCATAAGCTAAGACCAAATTATCGGGTAAAAACTTGCGTCCTAAATCTAAAACAGTACCACCAATTACCGTAGCAATGCCTCTAGATAAAGACTGGGCAAGTCCCCAAGCACCAATAAATGTACCTGCGGCTTCAGCAATTGTTAAGTCTAACATTAAAGTAACGGCTGCGGTAGTGACAAAACCAGTAGATAAACCAAATAAAACTAAAGTTGATTTTAGGAGAGATGGATTTGCGGAAAATCCGGAAAACCCTATTAATAAAGCGGCAACTGCTACTAAAATACAACCTAACTTTATAGTCCTTTTTTTACCCAAACGGGGAACAATGAAAAAACCTGTGATTCCATAGGAAATTAATATCCCTGTACCGTAAAAAACGTTGAGTTTGGTACTTTCTGCTAGGGGCATTTTAAATACTTGCCCTGCATAAGGTTCTAAAATGGGATCTTGCATAAACAAGCTAATAGTCATCACTAATAAAAATGTGAAAAATAAGCCTGTTTGTGGACTAGCTGTTAAAATTTTCCAAGCACCTTTTAAGGTGATACCATCTTCCCGATTTCCTTTATTAGCACGGTTTAAGAAACGGGAATATTTGTTTTCAACTCCTACAGTTGCCACAATTGCTAAACTAAAAACGATGCTGGGAACAATTATAAATAGACGATTAATTGCCGCTTGTAAAGTTTCTAGAGGTGCGTTTGTGCTTAATTCCTTTAATAAGCTGGAACTGATAATTGCCCCTACTATAATCCCTACCATTAACATTGACCAAACAATCCCCACAACTTGAGAACGGTTGTCTTCTTCGGAAATATCAACTAATAAAGCTGCAAATGCTGTACCACTAGCGCAAATGGCTAAACCGTAAATTGCGAACACAAAACCGAGAACCGCTGTCCAACCGATTGTTTGGGTAGTCCATGTCCACTTATCACCAATATTAGCCGCATTTAACTGCCACATTACTTGTACCGCTAAAAATGCAGCGATCGCAAATATTCCTGCTCCTCCCCACACATAAGCCGTGCGATGATAACCTAAGAAGGGTTTAGCGTCGGACATTTGCCCAAATAAAATCCTTGTCGGTGCTATAAAATAAGGTATTGCTAATACTAAACTACCTATAGTTGCCGGAACTGCAATTTCCTGAATCATGACACGGTTAAGCACTCCCAGAGTCAAGATAGACATCATACTCAACCCCATTTGAAACAATCCTAGCCGAAACATCGTCAAAATATTGACTTTGGGGATAGAGAAGGATTGAGTTGGGGTGTCCAATGTATCATCCATTGCCATAGCTGCTTTTTTGTCTTGTTTTCTAAATAGTAGCACCCTCGGTATAAGTAGGTGGGCGTTAAAAATTGTCGTTGGGGCAAGGGAACAGGGAACTCTTAACTGGGAACAGGAAGAGAGTTTTGAGTGATTTTACTTTTCTTCACATACCTTTAAATTTTTATGTTCACCTACTTATTTCCAAAATCAAATATGAATTCTATATGATCTCAATTAAATGGTAAATTAATTTTAGGAATCCTCGTTTTTAATTTTCATTAGAATATAATTCTCTCTATGAATAATTCATCAATTACCATTACTCAGTTATCAGATACAGATTTGGGAGAAATCAGAAAAATCAGTCGAGAAATTTGGTATAGCTACTATTCGACAATTCTCAGTCATGCACAAATCGAATATATGCTCACTAAAATGTATGGAACAGGAGTAATTGAAAACGAAATTCATCACCAAGGAATATTTTATGATCAAGTTTTACATAATTCTGAATTAGTTGGCTATTTATCTTATAGTTCAGAAACGATGAATAATATGAGTTATTTAAAACTACATAAATGTTACTTATTGCCATCACTGCATGGTTTTGGCTATGGTCAAAAGATGTTATTCCATGTTTACCAAAAAGCCCAAGCAATGAACCTAAAACAAATAATCCTCAATGTTAATAAAAGGAATGAAAAAGGCATTAAAGCCTATTCTCGATTTGGTTTTAAAATTATTGATAGTCAGATAAAAGATTTTGGTAGTGGATTTGTATTGGATGATTACATCATGGGTTATGATATTTGAATAATTCAATAATTTGTGATTTACTTCATATCAATAAATTATCCAAATTACAAAAAAAGAGAACAGGGAACAGATAAGAAACTAAAACAATACAATTGAGGGCGGGGTTATAGCTTTTGCAATTTAGTCACTGGATCTCATTCAAATGCATACCCTTATATCAGATTGGCATCACTAAACATGAAAAATTATTAATTAATTCTAAAGTTTTTGGATTCTCAAGATGTTTCCTTGTACGGTTATCAACGCCAGAAATCTCTCCCTATTTCCACCCTAACCAAGAAAAGAAGCGGTAGATTAGAGATAGTGTCACTTCTTCAAAACCGGAGAAGTGATCATAAAAATACAGTTGTCTCCATAAATGTGTTATGAGTAAAAAAATACAAGGATTCCTCAAACCCCTATTTAAAACCGTCTTTATCCTTAGCTTAGTGCTAACTTTAGCTTTTATTCATGCTAATGATGCCTTAGCAGCCCGTAGTGGCGGCAGGATTGGCGGTGGTTCTTTTAGAATGCCTTCTAGCCGCACTTATGCACCTCGGACAAGTATGCCAGGTAATGGCGGCTACTATGCCCCTTATGGTGGTGGTTTTGGATTTCCGTTTCTTTTACCCTTATGGGGTTTCGGCGGTGGTTTTGGTGGGTTGTTTGGGATATTGATCTTTTTTGCAATGGCGAATTTTTTAGTCCAAACCTTTCGCCGTGTCACCAGTGGAGAAACGGAAGAAGTCAGCTATAGCAGCAATCCCTCCGTGTCTGTCACCCGGTTACAAGTTGGTTTATTAGCCCAAGCGAGAGATTTACAACCCGAACTCAATCGCATTGCGGAAACTGCTGATACCAACAGCCCAGCAGGAAGAAGCGAAGTTTTACAAGAAGCTAGTTTGGCTTTATTGCGTCACCCTGAATACTGGGTATATGCAGGTGGTGGAACTCAACAAGCAAAACTAAATTCCGCAGAATCTCAATTTAATCGGTTGTCTTTAGCCGAACGCAGTAAGTTTAGCGAAGAAACTCTCTCTAATGTCAATAACCAACTCAAGGCTGTTGCTAGTCGGGAAGCTTTAGCTGGTGAAGTGGATAACCCCACTCGTTTGATTAGCGAAGGACCAGGAGAGTATATTATCGTCACCTTATTAGCGGCGACTTTGGGTAAATGTGAAATTCCGGCTATTAATAATGCTGATGATTTGCGTCAAGCCTTACGTCAAATTGGTAGTCTTTCCGGTGAACAACTGTTAGCAATTGAAGTTTTGTGGACTCCCCAAGTAGAAGGAGATACACTGACATCAGATGATTTGTTTGCGGAATATCCTGATTTGAAATTGGTTTAATTGAGGTTTAGGGCTGAAAACAGTTAGAAGTGACTTGTAATCGAAAATTGCGACATTCGTTTTAAGATTATTTATGTCACAATTGAGGAAACTACCATTTTTAATCCTACTGCTGTACAAGCCCTAACCTGTCTCAGGGTTTGCCAGATGGTCTCTAACAGCTTTCTAGATATCCACTTAATTCGGTTTAATGAAATTAAGGGATATGTATACATTTTGGCAGGTGATGAAATGGAAATTTTAATCTTTCCTGAAGGAAATTGGAGGTTTATTGATGAAACCTAATTTTGATCAAATGCCAACAGATGATTTGAGAGCTTATGTACGGAGAAACCATGATGACTGGGAGGCTTTAGATATTCTGGTTAGTCGTCGTACTCCTGATTCAGAAGCTACATGGTATGCGCCAATGGTGACAGCAGAAGGTGTACCAATAGAAGAAAATATCCAGTTAGCGGCAAAAGGTATTCAGGAACGAGTTACCTTAGAGGGAAAAAAAGAGTCCATTAGGAGGGAGATTGAAGCACATGAGGCACTTTATAAGGGAATGATGAAAGCAGATGCTGAATGGAGGGAAGAAAAAAAGAAAATCAATCAATAATCTCGGAATCAATAGCCTTTCATAAGGCTATCCTTCCTAAAATATTAACTATTTAGGAAACTGTCCTTCTCGCACTTCCACAGCGTAATCTTGGACAGCTTTGGTAATTGTTTCTCGCAAGTTTGTATAAACCTTAGCGAATGGTGGTTGTTTTTCCGAAAGTCCGAGAATGTCAGAAGTGACTAATACTTGACCATCACAGCTAGAACCTGCACCGATGCCGATGGTAGGAATACGGAGTTTTTCTGTAATTTGCAGTGCTAGTTTTGTGGGAATATGTTCTAATACTATCGCAAAAACCCCAGCTTGTTCGAGAGCGATCGCTTCATTAAAAATTCTCTCTCCTGCTTCCTGGGTTTTTCCCTGTTGTCGTAACCCTAATTGATGGATTGATTGGGGTGTTAAACCCACATGACCCATAACTGGAATCCCAGATTGCACTAACCGGGTAATGGTTTCCACCATTGTGGGATAGCCACCTTCTAATTTTACTGCTTGCGCCCCCGTTTCCTTCAACACCCTACCGGCGGAGTGCATAGCTTGAGAAATACTTTCTTGGTAAGTTAAAAATGGTAAATCCACCACAACCAGAGCGTTTTTGACCCCACGCCGCACAGCTTTAGCATGATGGATCATTTCATCCAAAGTTATTGGTAAAGTAGTTTCATAACCAAGGACGACGGCAAGAGAATCACCAACTAGGATCAAGTCTACACCAGCTAGATCCAAAAGTTGAGCGATCGCATAATCCCAGGCAGTTAACGCAACAATCGCCCGTCCCTGTTGTTTCCATTGAGTTAATTGTTGGGTAGTAACTGCCATAAAGAATTGATCACTGATAATTGTCAATTGTTAATTGTCAACTGATAATTGTCAATTAAGTAAGTAGGTGGGCGTTAAAAATTGTCGTTGGGGCAAGGGAACAGGGAACTCTTAACTGGGAACAGGAAATACAGAATTGATACCTACTGAGTCTTATTCAAAAATCAAATAGGAGTCCTAATATTACTTTCTCAAATTCGAGACTATTCTTATCTCCTTCTAATTCTTCCTCCTGACTCCTGACTCCTGACTCCTACTTCACATACCGACCAAAACCAAAATGAGGTTGAGCCGTACCCACTGAAGGCATTAACCAAGCTAAACCCTCCGTTGTTCCCACCCATAACTTATTACCAATATCCGGTGCCAAAGTCAAAACTCGACTAGAAGGCAGTCCCGTAACTTGGTCTAAGACTGCCCCCGTATATGGGTTCAATCGCAGCAAACCATTATTAGTACCCACCCACACACTACCATCCTTGGCAAACCTAACCGATGTCACGTTGCGTCCACGCAGGGGAGTCACAGACCTTAACACAATACCATTTTTGGGGTTAATCACCAACAATTGATTTGGCATACCAGCCCAAATTAACCCCTGGGGACTAATAGCCAAAGTTTGGACAGTTCCCCCTGGTAGATTTTGGATTCTCTTCATCAGTAAAGCGCTGGAAGTATTCACCTTGACTATTCCCTCCAGCGTCCCCGCCCACAATTGACCGTCAGCATCTAAAGTCATTGCATTAACACTGACACCGGGCATATTTTTAACCGTTGTCATGATTAAACCTTGGTCGGGACTAACCAGAGTTAACCCAGCATCAGTTCCTACCCACAAATAGCCGCGTTTGTCAAGTAACAGTGATAATACTCGTTTGGAGGGTAATAATAAATTCTGGGCTGTAATTTGACTGGTTTGGGGGTCTACTCTTGTTAATCCTTCATTATTTCCCACCCACAAACGCCCTACCTTATCTTGGACTAAAGCACTAATCGCAATATTTGGTAAACTCACACGGGAAATAACCCTACCTGTATTGGGATTAATGCGTGATAATCCGCGCCACGAACCTACCCACAGATTACCAGTGAAATCTCCCAATAAGTTACTAATGCGATAATCTACCGGTGTTTCTCCCTCTTGCAATTGTCTCTCATTAGGTAAGGGTTTGATTCGTTCTGGTGGTGGTGCAACTTCATAAGTGGGGGTAGATTTGGATTGACTAAGACTGGGATTGTTGTCTTTATTCTCAACCTTTTGGGCTGTAGCTGGTGTGACTATGCTTGGTAAGGCGATTAATCCCAGCAAGGCGGACATTATTAATAAGTTAGTATGCTTGTGAAATAAAGTCACGGTGATATTCCTTTCTAGTTAATTCTACTAAGTTTTTTGAGTTTTATTAATACCATAGTAGATGTATATTTTAAATATGGTATAGTTATTAGGTAGCATAAAATCGTTCACGAAGTGTGGCGTATCCATGCGGGAGCCGGAGGCATCAGCCGTAACAAACATTTTAAATTAGTATTAAAAATTACATTATTTGATAACAAAGCCCTGACATCATTAGCTCTCTAGAGTTTAGATATACACATTTGTAAATCAATCTTAACAAAATGTTAAATCTTTATGTAATAACAAATTTAAATATATCAATTAACAAAATTCGCAAAATAACTTATTGAATTATTGATATATTGTGGGGTAAGCTACAAATTCCGTGATGTGCAGTTTCTTCTTTTCTTGCTCATCCCCATGACTAAACCTGTCTTTAGGAAAAATGCCTCATGATCGCTCCTTACCCGCTTTAGGTAAAGACATCAGGAAAAAAAAGAGAATTGCAGCAAACCAGCCTTATATCTGGAATGCGGCTTTCAGGCAAAATTCCCCAGACGGCTTGTAAAGCCGATTTAGTCGGGTATGCAAACTCAAGATGAAAAGATTTTGTATTTCTGGGACGAAAAATAACAGCGTCAAAAAGTACGTCTGAAACATGGTAAACAAATTGTTGCGGTGATTGTGACTGCAACCTAATTTGTGCAGCAGTAACATTGCCACCATAGAAATTGATCGCCCCTAACTATAAGCAAAACTTATAACTTCATTAAGAATGAATTAAGAGTAGGAATGAGAAGAAGTGGCACATAACGTGATTTGATAGTAAAAAGAAAGACTTCTTGGAAGAAAAATATGTCTTACGCGCAAACTAAGACTCAGGCTAAGTCTGGGTACCAAGCTGGGGTTAAAGATTACAGACTAACTTATTACACACCTGATTACACTCCTAAAGATACAGATTTATTGGCGGCTTTCCGGATGACTCCTCAACCCGGAGTTCCTCCTGAAGAAGCTGGTGCGGCAGTAGCTGCTGAGTCTTCCACTGGTACTTGGACAACAGTATGGACAGACTTGCTCACCGACCTAGATCGCTACAAAGGTCGTTGTTACGACATCGAACCAGTTCCCGGTGAAGATAACCAATATATTTGTTATGTTGCTTATCCTTTGGACTTGTTTGAAGAAGGTTCTATCACCAACGTACTAACCTCCATCGTAGGTAACGTATTTGGTTTTAAAGCTTTACGGGCATTACGTTTGGAAGACATTCGTTTCCCTGTAGCTTACATCAAGACTTTCCAAGGACCTCCTCACGGTATCCAAGTAGAGCGCGACAAATTGAACAAATACGGTCGTCCTCTGTTGGGTTGTACAATCAAACCCAAATTAGGTCTTTCCGCTAAGAACTACGGACGCGCAGTTTACGAATGTTTACGTGGTGGTTTGGACTTCACCAAAGACGACGAAAACATCAACTCTGCTCCATTCCAAAGATGGCGCGATCGCTTCTTGTTTGTATCTGAAGCTATCAACAAAGCACAAGCAGAAACCGGCGAAATCAAGGGTCACTACCTGAACGTTACCGCTCCTACCTGCGAACAAATGATCCAACGGGCTGAGTACGCTAAAGAACTCAAACAGCCCATCATCATGCACGATTACCTGACCGCAGGTTTTACCGCTAACACCACATTGTCTCGCTGGTGTCGTGATAACGGTATTCTGTTGCACATTCACCGTGCTATGCACGCTGTAATTGACCGTCAGAAGAACCACGGTATCCACTTCCGCGTATTGGCTAAAGCTCTCCGCTTGTCTGGTGGTGACCACATTCACACCGGTACAGTAGTTGGTAAGTTAGAAGGTGAACGGGGAATCACAATGGGCTTCGTTGACCTATTGCGTGAAAACTACATCGAACAAGACAAGTCTCGTGGTATTTACTTTACCCAAGACTGGGCTTCTTTACCCGGTGTAATGGCAGTTGCTTCTGGTGGTATCCACGTATGGCATATGCCCGCGTTGGTAGAAATCTTTGGTGATGACTCCGTACTACAATTCGGTGGTGGTACTCTCGGACATCCTTGGGGTAACGCTCCTGGTGCTACAGCTAACCGCGTAGCTCTAGAAGCAGTTGTTCAAGCTCGTAACGAAGGTCGTAACTTGGCTCGTGAAGGTAACGATATTATCCGCGAAGCTGCTAAGTGGTCTCCTGAGTTGGCTGTTGCTTGCGAACTGTGGAAAGAAATTAAGTTCGAGTTTGAAGCAATGGATACCGTCTGATCATTTAAGATTTGGGATTTTGGATTCATAAACAATCCAAAATCTAATAATCTAAAGGGCTGGGTCAAGCATGGATTTAAAGCAAATTGCGAAAGACACAGCCAAAACTCTCCAAAGCTACCTGACTTATCAGGCGTTAAGGACTGTATTGGCACAGCTAGGCGAAACAAATCCTCCTCTAGCACATTGGTTGCAAAACTTCTCCGCTGGCAAAATCCAAGACGGAGAAGCATATATTGAGGAACTGTTTCTAGAAAAGTCAGATTTGGCATTGCGGATTATGACTGTCAGGGAACATATAGCGGCGGAAGTGACAGAGTTTTTACCAGAAATGGTACTAACTGGCATTCAGCAAGCCAATATGGAACAGCGTCGCCAGCATCTCGAACGCATTACGCAACTAAGTTTATCAAGTCCCAGCCTGGAAATTGAAAGACAGATAATATCTGATCCTAATTTAGATAATTTATCTAATTAGTCAATCAACCAAGTCATAAAAAATCTCCCCCCACTTATCAAAAACTATGCAAACTTTACCTAAAGAGCGTCGTTACGAAACCCTTTCCTATCTTCCCCCTCTGTCTGACGCGCAAATTGCCAAGCAAGTTCAGTACATTATCGCACAAGGGTTCATTCCTGCAATTGAATTCAACGAAACTTCTGAACCTACAGAACTTTATTGGACAATGTGGAAATTGCCTTTGTTCGGCGCTAAAACTACTCAAGAAGTATTGAGCGAAGTTCAAGGTTGCCGTTCTCAGTATAGTAACTGCTACATCCGTGTTGTTGGTTTTGACAACATCAAGCAGTGTCAAGTTATGAGCTTCCTTGTTCACAAACCCAGCAGATACTAAGAGCTAATTAGCTAATAGTAATTTAATGAATTAAAAGGAGAGGTAGAGTTTTCTATCTCTCTTTTTTTAGTTTTTGATAGAGAATAGAATTGTCGGTTGAGTCGCACACACAAAACTAAAGGGCGTTGCTGAATTGAGGTATGAAATTCCCAAATTGAACCTTTAAAACTCAAACCTCAGTGCGTCTTTGCGCCTTTGCGTGAGACTAAAATTCATACCCTTAATCAGCAACGCCAACTAAAGGTGGTAATTATGCAACAAATTACTGTTAATGAAGCGTCTCAACACTTATCTGATTTAATTGAAGCCGCACTTGGTGGTGATGAAATTATCATTATGAAAGATAATCAACCTGTGGTGAAGTTAATTCCCGTATTACCAGTTAAACATCGTCGTCAACCTAGTGCTAAAGGAATGGTAACAATGACTGATGATTTTGATGCACCTTTAGAAGATTTTCAGGAATATATGTGATGATGTTTTTGATAGATACACATACATTTATTTGGTATGTAACAGATAACTCTCGACTTAGTAATCAAGTTTTAGAATTGATTAACGATGAGAATAATCAGATTTTTTTGAGTATAGCTAGTGTTTGGGAAATGGGAATTAAACACAGGTTAGGAAAGCTAACGTTTAATCTTTCATTTGAGACATTTATCACGCAGCAAATTAATATTAATGACTTCACGGTGTTAGATATAAAAATCAGTCATATTACGGCTATTACTCAACTCCCTCTACATCACCGTGATCCTTTTGACAGAATGTTAATTGCACAGGCTATGGTGGAAAATATGCCTATAAGTAGTGAGACAGAATTAGTTACACAATGTCATTGGAAATGGAACGAAGTGAAATGAAGCAATCGCAAGGGTTGGCAAGGGTTGTGATTGCTTCCCTTCGCTCGCAATGACTGTAAATATTTTTGTCCAATTACTTAATAAGTGCTGATACAATTTTCGATGCCTATCCCATACAGCGTTTGTGGTGAAAAATAACGCTGAAAATGCTTACTTGTCTGAATCAGGATACCCAGAATTAGAGGATTTACAGGATTTTTTATGAATATTTATTTGGGGATGTTTCCAGTTTTAAAGATTAGTTTTTTCTACATCCTGTATATCCTTAAATCCTGGAAATCCTGATTCAGACAGTAGGGTGTGTAAGCGTTGCGTAACGCACCAAAATTGATTAAATTTAAATTTTTGCCCTTCTAACGTACACTAAGAACTTAAGATTGAGTTATTATTAGTATAATAAACTGGTAAAATTAAAAAGGAAATTAGATTATGTCATCTCCAGCAATTACCACTGTAGTTAAAATGATGGAATCTTTACCTCAAGATTTACAAGATACAATTGCAGAACATCTTAAGGAATATTTGGCAGATTTGCAAAGTAAAAAACAATTTATAATGATTGCAGGTATTCCAGAAAATAGTAAAAGCAATTTTTTTGAAGAATTTGTAACCCCAGTAAATAAAAAACCTACTCTTTCGGAATCCATAGCACAATTTCGGCAGGAATTAATAGATGAAGAAATAGAAATTAACCCTGATGAAGTTTGGGAAAATATTCGTAATTATGTTCCAGGACGTGAGGTAATTTGGTGCTTCGCTTTTTATTAGATACTAACATTATATCTGAGCCTGTACGATTACAACCCAACCCAGGAGTTACTCAAAAATTCAAAGAACATGAATTTGAAATTGCTATGGCATCTGTAACATGGTATGAACTTTTATTTGGTTGTTATCGTTTACCAGCTTCTCAAAAAAGAAATAAAATTGAGAAGTATCTAAAAGATACAATTCAACCAAAAATTCCCATTTTATACTATGATGATTTAGCTGCTGAATGGTTTGCCCAAGAAAGAGCGCGACTGGTAGCATTAGGTAAAACTCCTGCATATCCAGATGGACAAATTGCAGCGATATCGAAGGTAAATGATTTAATTTTGGTGATAAATAATATTTCAGATTTTATTGATTTTCAAGAGATTCAGGTTGAGAATTGGTTTGTTTAGATTATAAATATTTTTTGTCTGAATCAGGATGCCCAGGATTAGAGGATTTACAGGATTTTTTATGAATATTTATCTGGGGATATTTCAGGTTTTGAAGATGAGTTTTTTTTCTTTATCCTGAAAATGCTTAATTGTCTGAATCAGGATACTCAGGATTAGAGGATTAACAGGATTTTTTATGAATATTTATCTGGGAATATTTCAGGTTTTGAAGATGAGTTTTTTTTCTTTATCCTGAAAATGCTTAATTGTCTGAATCAGTATACTCAGGATTAGAGGATTTACAGGATTTTTTATGAATATTTATCTGGGAATATTTCAGGTTTTGAAGATGAGTTTTTTTCTTCATCCTGAAAATGCTTAATTGTCTGAATCAGTATACTCAGGATTAGAGGATTTACAGGATTTTTTATGAATATTTATCTGGGAATATTTCAGGTTTTGAAGATGAGTTTTTTTCTTCATCCTGAAAATGCTTAATTGTCTGAATCAGTATACTCAGGATTAGAGGATTTACAGGATTTTTTATGAATATTTATCTGGGAATATTTCAGGTTTTGAAGATGAGTTTTTTTCTTCATCCTGAAAATGCTTAATTGTCTGAATCAGGATGTCCAGGATTAGAGGATTTACAGGATTTTTTATGAATATTTATCTGGGAATATTTCGGGTTTTGAAGATGAGTTTTTTCTTCATCCTGTATATCCTTAAATCCTGGAAATCCTGATTCAGACAGTAGGGTGTGTTAGCGCAGCGTAGCGCACCAAAATTGATGAAATTTAATCTCATGAATTAGGCTTTTACTCCTATTACTTGTATTGCAGCTTATATTGCATATCAACAGTATCAAATAAATCGACAGCAGTTAAGAAAAAGCTTATCTGAGAAACGATTAGAAATCTATGTAAATGAAGGAGATATAAAATCAGAAGCACAGAGAAACGGCGAAAAATTAAATATTTGTACAAACCAAATTAAGGAAATTAGAAAATGGTTTGAAGTTCAAACACCCAGCGAAATAACATCTCTATTTTATCCATATATTAATTTGTCAACCATTGGTATTGATAAAAATAAAAACTAATTTTTTTAGTCCACGAAGTATGTATTTTTATCCTTATCTCTCTCTAGCTTGACGCAACTTATCCCGCAATTGTGAAATCACAACTTCCCCATTAATACCTTCACCTCTATCTAATTGTTCAATAGCAACATCCACCTTTTCCCGTGTTTCTTCCACCCAATTCTGATAACCCTTATCCCACTCCAAAAGCAACTTTAACGCCTTACTAATTACATCTTCAGGATTTGTATATCTACCTGTGGCAATTTGCGCTTGAATAATTTGCTCTAATTCCGGTTTAATTTGGATATTCATAATTTTACCTTTTTATACTAATTGCTCAAAATCTGGAAGAGAAAAACCTTTCCACTTTAAAAGTGCATAGGAGTATGCTTTTTTCAACATTAAATAATCAACAGCAGGAGGAACATTAATTTGAGTATTCATATATTTTCCAATTTAAGCTGCATATCTAATAATTTCTAATTCTACTCCTTTAGTAATCGCTAATTCTGCTTTGTCTAAAACCTGTTCGGTAACTGTATCACTTAAATAATATTCACCACAGTTATCACAAATTTCTGCGGGAACTTTTTTCAAGACAATAATACATTCATCTCTTTCTAAGGTGACGGTGACTAAACCGGGTTTAGTTTCTCCATGTTTACAAATTACGCATTTCATTATTTTTGTCTCCTAGTTGTAAAACCATCTAACCAAATATTAGCATCAGGAATATAAGCTGTTACCACATATCCTGTATCTGTAACTTCATCATAGGAAAATACAACATGAATCGGTTTACCTTCTACAAAATCTAATATTAAATAACTAGGGTATGGTGTATCATCAGGATTTTCTTCTATTATTTGTCCATAAGCAATTACAGTTTCTACTTCTTTTTTACTAATGCGACGATAAAACATTTGTTGGATAGCATGACGTGAGAAGTTGGTATTTTGACAATACATAAATTAGTCTTGAATCTTAATTATGATAACTTATTTTGTCAGAATCAGGATGCCCAGGATTAGAGGATTAATAGGATTTTTTACGAATACTTATCTAGGAATATTTGAGATTTTCAAAGATTACTTTTTTCTACATCCTGTACATCCTTAAATCCTGGATATCCTGATTCTGACAATAATTTAATTTCATGAATTAATGTGCGTTACTTCGCTTTTCTAACTTTATCTATATTTAATACTATTTTCGCGCTCCTAATGCACCCTACAAACTTTTTCCTTCTTCCCTTCTTCCTTCGCTTCCTTCGTCCCTTCGTGGTTCATTAACTCTGCGTCCTCTGTGCCTCTGTGGTTCGTCAAAAAAAACAATCCAGGGGCGGACAAACCGCCCCCATTAAAATCAGGTAACACCAAAAACGATCACCAAGCCCAAAACAGCCCCAAAAACGATCAGAGCATAGAATTGAACCCGACCGCTTTCTAGGTATTTCAAACCTTCACCACTGACAAGAGTAAAGAAACCCGTGAGATTAACAGCGCCGTCAACAACGCGGAAATCAACTTCCATAACTTGTCTAGCCACACGACGCAAACCGAGAACAAAGACACGATGATAAATGTCATCAAAGTACCACTTGTTCAAAGATAGATCGTATAGCGGTTGAATGTTTTTAGCGATCGCACTAGGATCAATTTTACGAGCCAAATACATCAGCACAGCCAAAGTAATCCCAATCACAGAAACAGCCACAGAACTACCCGCCATAATGTAAAACTCATGGGGGTCAAACTCCGCAGCCTTTTCCATCACTTCAGCTAAAGTTTCGCTAGGAGGAAAGATAAACTGCTCAAAATAATTGGCGTAGGGAGTCCCCACCAAACCAATCAACATTGAAGGAATAGCCAACACCACCAACGGTAAACTCATCGTCCAAGGAGACTCATGAGGCTCATGGCTGTGGGAGTCATGGGAGTGACTTGACAATTCTCCCTTTTTCATTGCCCCAGGACCAAAATTAGGCACTAATTCTGCTGTCCCTGACTTTTCAGCCAAAGCAGCAGCCGCATTTTTGAGTTTTACCTTGATTTTCTCGTCATTACCCCGGAATTTACCTTCAAATGTTGAGAAATACATTCTAAACATATAAAAAGCTGTAATCCCTGCTGTCACCCAACCAATAAACCACAGGAAAGGGTTAGCAGCAAAAGCCGCGCCTAAAATTTCATCTTTTGACCAGAAACCAGCAAAAGGAGGAATCCCCGCAATGGCCAAGCAACCAATCAAAAAGGTGAAACTGGTCACGGGCATATATTTCCGCAGTCCGCCCATTAACCGCATATCTTGCGCCAATACAGGATCATGACCAACAACTGCTTCCATGCCATGAATTACCGAACCAGAACCCAAGAACAGCATCGCTTTAAAATAAGCGTGGGTCATGAGGTGGAATAATCCCGCACTGTAAGCCCCCACACCCATAGCCATCACCATGTAACCAAGTTGGGAAATGGTGGAATAAGCCAAACCCTTCTTGATGTCGTTTTGGGTAATAGCGATAGTTGCCCCCAAAAACGCTGTAAATGCCCCAGTATAAGCAATTACGTTCATTGCGGCTGGGACATTTTCAAATACTGGGTACATCCGGGCAATTAAGAATACACCCGCCGCCACCATTGTCGCCGCATGAATCAGGGCAGAAATAGGTGTAGGACCTTCCATGGCATCTGGTAGCCAGACATGGAGGGGGAATTGGGCAGATTTAGCCACAGGTCCCAGGAAGACGAGAATTGCCAACAGAATGGCGAGGAAATTGCTGATAGAGCCGGTTTCTACTAGGTTGGATAGGCGATCGCCCATAACCATAAAATCAAAGCTGCCTGTCGCCCAGAACAGCCCCAAAATTCCCAATAGTAACCCGAAGTCACCGACGCGGTTGGTGACAAAGGCCTTTTGACAAGCATCTGCTGCGGCTTTGCGATCATACCAAAAGCCCACTAGCAGGTAGGAACACATCCCCACCAGTTCCCAGAAAATATAAACTTGTACTAGGTTAGGACTGACCACCAAACCTAACATTGAAGAGCCAAATAAGCTGAGATAGGCGTAAAATCGCACATAACCAGGGTCATGCGCCATGTAACCATCGGTGTAAATCATCACCAAAACGGCTACTGTTGTTACAATCACCAGCATTAGAGATGTCAGGTGGTCAATAGTGTAGCCCATCGTCAGGTGAAAATTACCTGCTGATGCCCATTCCAAAGTCCAAAGATAAGGCGCATGGCCTTGAATTTGACTCCACAGCAAAGCCAACGACAGTGCCATAGAAGCCCCCATCAGGGAGATAATGACTATAGCATTTAGTTGTCGCAAGCGGTTCGTCACCTGATTTATCGAGATTAGCCCTAGACCGACCAGTGTTGCTCCCAAAAGAGGTAATACCGGAATCAGCCAGGCATACTGATAGATTACTTCCATCACTAACGCCTACTTTTAGAATTCTGTACAAACAAATGAGAAGATAAAAAAATGGAAATTCAATGGGGTGAGGGTTTGTGTTTGGGATAAGAGACGAGAAATTATTTACTAATCTCTACTACTTAATAGCCCAATACCTTCAAGTTAGCTTGAATTTTCCCACTTCAAACTTCAGTTAACTGAAAATTTTCACCAACTGCTCATAATTGTGACACACACCCTTGAGGATAAAATACCCCACCCGATACCCTTTAGGTGGGGTGTTAAGCATGGTTTTAGATTTGGTTAGTTGTCAGTTGTCAGTTGTCAGGAAGAAGGCAATAGGCAATAGGCAATAGGCAATAAATATTCTCCCTGCCCCCTGCCCCCTGCCCCCTGCCCCCTGCCCCCTGCCCCCTGCCCCCTGCTCTCCTACCTCCTAACTCCTGACTCCTGACTTCTGACTTCTGCTGTATCTATTTTTTCTTGACTTGTATATGTGAGTCTAATTGCTTCTAAGGCTAGACGTAAATCGTCTTTACTCCGAAAACCTTCTAGTCTTTGTCTAACTATACCTTTTTCTATCAACAGTAAGGTTGGTAATGATTTCAGTCTATAAGTATTTGATAGCTTGAAATTTTGATCAGCGTTAACTCCCACCAATTTAAGTTCATTACCACACTGAGTCTGAAATTGTGATAACAGTGGGTGAATGATGCGGCAAAGCCCACACCAGGGGGCTTCAAAATTCACCAAAACGGGTACAGGGGATTCTAAAACTTCTTGAGTAAATGTCCGTTCATTAACCGACAACACCATGATGCCTCTTGTGATTATAAGGTTTTTATATCAAAAGTTGATTGTCAGCAGGAGCAAATCGGTATAAATTACCAATTTGAATTTTAAATTTTCTAGCAACAGACAAGGCGGAGGATATCTATTGTTCGTGTCAACGCACCGTAGGTATTGATTAAATTCAGCCGACAACAGGGTTTTACTTCTAAATCGGTGATTCCTGACTCCTGACTCCTGCTATTAAGGATTTTGATGTTTCCTGCTGACAAAAAAGCCACCGTGTATACCGCGCTGGCTGCTCTACATTTCAAATCCTGATTACTACTGCTTGGGAAAAATTTGACAATGGCGACAGTGCGGGTTATTGCAGTCTCTACATTGCTACTTAATGCCTGTTTCCAGTCTGGTGGATGGCTATTGTTTGTTTACGAGTATAAAATCCACTGAAGCCTGGTGGATAAATTCTTTTTCTGATCCCATTGGGAAAAAGTTTAATGATATATGTTTGAGTTTATCGTACATTGTTTTGGTAGCAAGTGATCAGGACAAAGTTTCGTTAAATTTATATGTTTTGTTGATCTTGGGGATCACACTAAACTACCATATTATCCTACTTGTTGCCACTAATAACAAGGGGTGAGACCACCATAATAGACCTGTGAAAATGACAACCCCTAAATAAGCAGGGCGGAGAAATTCCTCCCAGTGCAAGGATTGACGACCATCAATAATCGCTTGAAAGGGGATAATGGAAGTTCGCTGTTTGACAACTTCAAAGGCTTCTCCATAACGTTGACTTAAACGGCGATCGCCATGCCATACTCCAAATATATGATGTAGTATCAACCCAATGGAGGTGACAAGGGTAAAACTAGTACCTAGCCACAGGGTATGGGCTACACACCAAATAACTTGTCCCACCATTTGCGGATGACGGGTAATACGGATAATTCCTGTTTCATAAAGATGAACTTGGGGCTTTTGAATGGCAGCAATTTCTAGTAGATTGAAGGTAGCAGGATATAAAAGTAAAAAAGATATAGCTGATAGTACCCAGACTAATGTTTTTACACCTGTTATATCCTGTAGTTGCCAAAGTTGCTGTCCGTCGTAACGGTGATTAAAAAAGTAAACAATTAATATCACAGCCAAAGGGAGGCTAATTAATGCAAAGATAATGCGATAAAGTCTTGGTCCAATGTATTTTTCTGCCCAAGGACGTAAAGCCGCCCCTCCGCTGTGAGCGATCGCAAAAACTAATTGTAACCCTAGTATGACAAAATGACTGGAGGTAAACCAATGATTGGGCATCATATATACAACTCAATTCAAAATTCAAATCAGCTAGTACCGCAAAGCAAAGTCAAAATTCACGGTTCTTCAAATGTTAACAATGCCATAAATCATGCTTAGTGACCAAACTATTCATTTCGATTTATTTTTAAAGTTACTCATGCACCCCAGTTTGTGGGTTAAGCCTTATGTCTGACCTTCCTTTTACCTTAGATCAGTTACGTATTCTCAAAGCGATCGCCCAAGAAGGGAGTTTCAAACGGGCGGCTGATAGCCTTTACGTCTCCCAACCCGCTGTCAGTTTGCAAGTTCAAAACCTGGAACGACAACTGGATGTCCCTCTATTTGATCGAGGAGGTCGTCGCGCTCAATTAACTGAAGCTGGTCATTTACTCCTCAACTACGGAGACAAAATCCTCAGCTTGTGTCAGGAAACCTGCCGCGCGATTGAAGACCTCCAAAATCTTCAAGGGGGTACATTAATTGTAGGCGCATCTCAAACCACTGGCACTTATCTTCTGCCGAAAATGATCGGTTTATTTCGACAGAAATATCCAGAAGTAGCTGTGCAATTGCACGTCCATTCAACCCGACGCACCGCTTGGAGTGTATCTAATGGTCAGGTTGATCTGGCGATTATTGGCGGAGAAATTCCCACAGAATTAGGGGAATCTTTAAAAACTGTTCCCTATGCTGAAGATGAATTGGCACTCATCTTACCTACCTCCCATCCCTTTGCTAAATTAGAAACCATCCAAAAAGAAGACCTATATAAACTACAATTCATTGCTCTTGACTCCCAATCAACTATCCGCAAAGTCATTGATCAGGTTTTAGCCCGTTGTGATATTGACACCAGACGGTTTAAGTTTGAGATGGAACTAAATTCCATAGAAGCTATTAAAAACGCTGTCCAATCAGGCTTAGGTGCTGCCTTTGTCTCTACATCGGCGATCGCTAAAGAATTACAAATGGGTGTCCTTCACCGCACCCCTATCGAAGGAGTTGTTGTGAAGCGCACACTCTGGCTGATATTTAACCCCAACCGCTATAGATCAAAAGCCGCCGAAGCATTTAGCAAGGAAATATTACCTCAGTTTGCTAACCCTGGCTGGACTGAGGATATGTTAAAATTGTCACAAATGAATTCAGTGGTAAATAGTACATTAGATGTAGTGACACCTAGCTCTTCTGATATCAGTTAAAACCTTTGTTAAGTAGTGAGACAGAATTAATTACACAATGTCATTGCGTTAGCGTTGCGTGGCGTTAGCCATATGGAACGAAGTGAAATCAAGCAATCGCCAGGGTTGTGATTGCTTCCCTTCGCTCGCAATGACTGTAAATATTTTTGTCCAATTACTTACCAGGCAAAAGTTATTATTAAAAACAAAGACCCCCTCCCCGCAAGCGATGCTTTGGGGGGAAACCGGAAAAATTAGTTCCCTCCCCAAAGCATCGGGGAGGGTTAGGGTGGGGTAATTTGAGGAATAATGGTGATTCGATAACTTAAAGTTTTGCAGTTTTCAACTCTGAGACAAACGCTTTATCTCCGCACTTCCTAATATATCCTGGGCTTTAGCTAACATCTGGGGAATTTTTTGAGATTGGGGACTATTAAGAAGACATTCTCTTAAATCTAATTCACCTAACTTATCAGCCCGATTACCAGGAAACCAATGATTAGCCTGTCCTAAGAGATTGTAACGCATTTTCCCATAGTCAATCATGTCATAAGCCAAAGTCAAATTTAACAGCCACAAAATCACCCGCATATTTACTTCTCCTGGCGTTTCTTCCCAAGTTGGTAGATTAGTTTCCCAGGTTTTTACCCAATCTTCTCCTAAAATATTGACTGCTTCCGATTCCAATCTAGAAATAATTGGTGGTAAAATTTCTGCCGCGTTATCTAACAATGCCAAAGTCTTTAAATGCTCATCAAAATCAGTTGGTTTTGCTGCACCTATACTCAAAGTATGCACTTGAGGACGACTCAAACAAAATAAATCATTAAACACCATTGGACTCAAAGGCGCACACAAATCAACTAATTTTTTGGCAGGTTGATATAATAACCCGCCTTTATGAGAAGGGCTAATAATAAATACACCCATATCTAATTTATTTGCAGCTTCAATAGCAGCCCAATTCCATTGATTAATATAGTACCAATGCAAATTTATATAATCAAATTGATTACTATTAATTGCTTGCAAAATTATCTCTATGGGAGCATGAGTAGAAAAACCAATAAATTTAATTTTACCCTCAGACTGTAACTGTCTTGCTACTTCTAAACAACCACCTTCACGAATACTATAATCCCAAATTCCTGCATTATTAATCCCATGTAACCCAAATAAATCAACATAATCTAACTGAAGGTAAGCCAAAGATTTTTCAAACGTTTTGCGAAATTCTTGAGCATCTGCAACAGGAGAAACTTTCGTTTGGACTATTAATTTTTCACGGGGAAACTGAGGCAGGATTTTTCCCAACTGCATTTCTGATGTTCCATAACCCCGTGCAGTTTCAATATGATTAATTCCCAATTCTACAGAACGACGAATTACAGCTTCTAAATTCTCTTGATTATCTGTAGGAATTTCCTCTGGTGTGACATCCTGCCATTTATATTGATAGCGCATTCCCCCGCAGGAGAAAACGGGCATTTGTAATTCTGTCCGACCAAAACGTTTGTATAGCATTTGTGAATTTTTGAACTAAGTAGGTGAACACAATAAAACCAAAGTGTGTAAAGAAAAGTAAAATCGCCCAAAGCTTCTTCACTCTTGCATGATTGCCTCTTGCCTCTTGCCTTCCCATAACGACAATTTTTAATGCCAACCTACTTATCTATCAACTAAGAATTAGGTGAGAATCTGCGTTAGTGCTGATTGCAAATTCGGATATTGATACTCAAAACCCGACTCTAAAGTGCGTTTGGGTAAAACCTTTTGTCCTTCCAAAACTACCTTTGCCCCGTCTCCTAATATAGCTTCTATGGCGAATCCTGGCACAGGCAACCAAGAGGGACGATTCATGACGTTACCCATAGTTGTACTTAGATCATTCATGCGGACTGGTTGAGGGGCAGTGGCATTATACACTCCCTCCATTGTTGGGTTAGTTAAAGCTTGGATAATTAAACCGACGATATCATCTAGATGAATCCAGGAAAACCACTGTTGACCACTGCCAATGGGTCCACCAGCAAAGAGTTTAAAGGGGGTAATCATTTTCCCCAAAGCGCCACCGTTACCCAAAACAATCCCAAAGCGTAAAATTACTAACCGCACATTGGTATCTTTTACCTTGGTAGCTTCCTGTTCCCATTCTTGACAGACTTGAGCGAGAAAGTCGTTACCAGAGGCACTATCTTCATCAAAACTGGCAGTTTCGCTGGTTCCGTAGTAACCAATAGCCGAAGTATTGACTAGGACAATGGGGCGAGGATTAGCTTTAGCTATAGCTTCGACAATTTTTTGTGTTCCTAGTTTGCGGGTGTTGAGAATTTCCCGCTTGCGTTCTGGTGTCCAACGCCCCTCAGCAATGGGTTCTCCTGCCAAATTAACGACTCCGTCGCAACCAGATATAGCATTTTGCCAAGTGCCAGATACACAAGGAGTATAGGCAATAATTTCTAAATTAGGAAATGCTGGGGAAGGAAAAACCTTTTGAGCAAAGGTAGGGTTGCGAGTTAATACCAAAATTCTATGACCTTCCGTGTGTAGTCTTTCTACCAACCGACTACCTACAAATCCTGTTGCACCACTAATTGCTATTTTCATTGATATTTCCTGTTGTTTATGATCTACTGAGGAATGGGAATTAAATCAAGATTCTATTATGCTTCTGAATCTTCAGTCATGCAGGGGTTCGTGCCGTAAAGCAAATATCTAAACATTTCTAGTAAAACCTTTATAAATCTCCTGATGATATGCTAAGATTTAGAACGTCAAGAAGGTAGAGTTTTATCCTACTGTATTGATAAAGGATATACTATTGGTTATTCTTTTGCTGAAGTAGGTTCTGGTATGTCTGATACTAGAGCTAAATTACTCAAAGTATTTAAACTGGCGACAGAAAAGAAGATATCAAAACTTATAATAGAACATCGGGATAGATTGTGTAGATTTAACTTGGAAATATTTAAGTTATTTTTAGAAAGTCATGGTGTCCAAGTTGAATATATAGAGGAAACTCTGCCTAAAACATACGAAGCTGAGTTAGCAGAAGATATGTTATCCCTTATGTCTTCTTTCTCGGCTAGGATTTACAGGAAACGTTCAGCACAAAGAAGGAAGAAGAAATGATTTTAGTTGAAAGACATATCATTAAACAATCTCACCAACATTGGCAAGAGATTGATAAACTATCTTTCCTCTCAAAAAATTTATACAATAGACTTCTCCGGTAAAGATTGTAGAGACGTTCCATGGAACGTCTCTACAAGGGGTTCAAACGACGCACATTTAATTTTCGGAGATGTCTAATGTAGCTAATTACATTTGTCGTCAGCACTTCTTTGCCACTGGTAAGAAATATAGTCTCCCTGACCTTTATCATTTAGTTAAAGATTATGTAGACTACCGTGCTTTACCTACTAAAGTCAGTAAGCAAATTATCAAAGGACTAGTATCTACTTGGACTGGGTATTTTCAGGCTCATAAAGAATGGCAGAAGAATCCTTCTAAGCTCTTAGGAGAACCTAGAATACCTGGTTACAAAGATAAAGCTAAGGGACGTAATGTAGTTATCTACTATCATGAGTCAGTTTACAAAGCTGAATTGAAGAAGGGAATCTGTCACTTATCAATGAGTGATATTAAGATTCCAACTAAGGTAGATAACGTCATAGAAGTACGATTAGTACCACGTCCCACTTGCTATGTTGTTGAAATTGTGTATGAAAAAGAAGAACAAGAACAGTGTACTAGCAATTATGTAGCGGGTATAGACCTTGGTTTAACTAACTTAGTAGCGTTAACTTCAAATCAACCAGGTTTTAAACCTTTGTTGGTTAATGGACGACCACTTAAATCAGTAAACCAGTTCTATCACAAAACCAAAGCTAAGTTACAAGCTCAATTAGGTGATCAACGCAAGACTAGTAAGCGGATTCAATTAATGACTGCTTATAGAAACAACTACGTTGACAATTATCTACACAATACAAGTAGAACGATTGTTAATCTACTTCAGGCTTGTGATATTGGTACGTTAGTTATTGGTAAGAATGATAACTGGAAACAGAATATCAATATAGGTAAAAAGAATAATCAGTCATTTACACAGATTCCCCATGCCAGATTAATTGACCAACTAACTTATAAATGTCAATTAGCAGGAATCAAAGTTATAGTAACTGAAGAATCTTATACCTCAAAGTGCAGCGCTTTAGACTTAGAACCAATACAAAAACACTCTATCTACTTGGGGAAGAGAGTGAAGCGTGGTTTATTCAAATCTGCTCAAGGAATCCTCCTAAATGCAGATTGCAATGGGTCAGCTAATATTGTCAGAAAAGTATTCCCAAATGCTTTTGCAAATGGGATAGGGAGTGTCGCCGTTACACCAATAAAGGTTATGCCTTTATAAAGTGTCATTTTGAACAGATAGAGATTTGTTCATTTTAACACGAACGGTTGATTAATGTAATGTCGTACTCAATCCCATCTGTTGAGGAAAAAATCTCTGTATTTTGCAATAAGCCCTGGCGAATGGAATTCACGGCTACACAAACAAAGTCCGCCTGCGCGGACTAAGGAAAAATCAAGCATTGAAACCCACGCAAGTGGGTTTTGCCTGTGTAGACGCGGTTTCTAACCGCCCGTTTTACTAAACCCCTAAACCCCTACGTTTAGAATCAAACAATCAAGCCGTTTTGAGTATAGGATAATTACCTAAACTTTGATCAGTCATTCTCAATTGCCAAAGGTTCTAAGTAATTGGACAAAAATATTTACAGCCCACATTCCGCACCCTGAACTGTCACATATCAAAAAAGCCTAGCGAGTAGTACATAATAACTAAAAATCATTCGAAGGGTAAGAGGCTTAATGATAGTAAGTAGCATTAAGCTGGGCATGGAGTGAGAAAGTGGAACTTCGTAACGGGACTGAAAGAAAGAGAAAATTCGATATGATTAAAAAATTAATTGTTCACAAAAGCAAGAAATGAGAGAATCACAATAGAACAAGTAGAGGAATCTGTTGTGAAATTAAAACCCCAAGAAATAGAAATTCAAAACATAGATCATCTAGGGATAGTAGCAGGGATGATAGATTCAATCGGAATAGTAGAAATAATAAATGAATTAATAGGAGTTGAAAAAGACGAGAAGGTAAGTGCAGGTCAAGTAGTAAAAGCCATGATAATAAACGGGTTAGGATTTGTATCGAAACCCTTATATATGTTTCCCCAATATTTTGAAACAATCGCCTGTGAACATCTAATAGGAGCAGGAGTAAAACCAGAATATCTCAACGACGATAAACTGGGGAGAGTTATGGATAAACTATTTATCAAAGGATTGGATACACTATTTTTTATCATAGCCTTAAAAGCAGCACAAAAATTTGGAGTATCACTGTCAACGTCGCATTTAGACTCATCATCAATACACGTGCATGGGCAATATAATACAAGTTTACCAGAAGTAATATTTGAGAATCAAAAAGTAGGAAATAACCAAGAATTAGAAGAATTAGCAGTAAAATCACCAAAAGAGATAACCATCACCTACGGTTATTCCCGTGACCATAGACCAGATTTAAAACAATTCATCATAGAAATGAAATGTTCAGGAGATGGAGACATACCAATATTTTTAAAACTAGCATCAGGAAACCAAACAGATTCATCATGCTTTGGTCAAATAGCAGTAGAATATCAAAAACAATTAGAAGTTAATAGTCTCATCGTTGCTGACGCTGCTTTATATACAGAATCAAACCTGAAAATGATGTCAGAATTACGTTGGTTATGTCGAGTACCATTAAGCATAAAAGCAGCAAAATCATTAATATCAACATTACCAGAATCAGAATTTATTGATAGTACAATACCAGGATATAAATTAGCATCAAAAACCGAAAATTATGCAGGGATAGAACAAAGATGGTTAGTAGTGCAAAGTCAAGAAAGAAGAGAATCAGACCTGCGTAAGCTCAGACAAAAAATTACCAAAGCAGAATCAAAAGCTGTGAAAGATTTGAAAAAGTTATCACAAGAGAGATTTGCTTGTGAGGCTGATGCTATCAAGGCATTATCAAAATTATCAAAACAATTCAAATATCATCAAATTAACGAAATTTTGGTTACTCAAATCAAATTTAAGACAAAAGATTCTTCAGAAGAAATATCTTACCAAATATCAGCTACAGTTTCCGAAAATGAAAGTAAAATTAATACAGAATTGCTGAGTGCAGGACGTTTTATTATTGCTACGAATGTTTTAGATTCAAATGAACTTAGCAATGATTCCATGCTGAGTGAATATAAAGCTCAACAGTCTTGTGAGCGGGGGTTCGGTTTTCTTAAAGACCCATTATTTTTTGCAGACAGTATTTTTCTCAAAAGTCCTGAGAGAATAGAGTCTCTGGGAATGATTATGGGTTTATGTCTACTGGTTTATACTTTGGCTCAACGTCAAATTAGAAATGCTCTGAAAGATTCTAAATCAACAATTAAAAATCAATTAGGTAAAGCAACTGACCGTCCTGCTTTACGCTGGATTTTTCAATGCTTTCAGTGTATTCATTTAGTTGAATTTGAATATAACAACGAACAACACGTCTCTAATTGGACTCAAGATAGGGATTTTATTCTGAATCTTTTACCAGATGATTGTTTTCATTACTATCAATTAGCCACTTAATTCTTCTCTCCATTAATTTAATTAATATCAGATTTAGGAGCTAATCTGTTTGATTTATTGCTCTATTTTACTATGTCTATAATTTCGTTTTTTACTTCAATTTATTAGTCTAACTTATAATCTGTATCTTGAATATCTTCATTTATTTATCTTTTTCTCCCTCTGGGTGGTGTTCATTCTTGTTGCTCCTTATTGACAATGGGTTTTGATGCCATTTTTGGTGTTTTTCTTTTTTGCCAATGTATTTTCTCGATAATATGTTATTTTTTATTCTCAATTTTATTTCTTGCCTATGTAATTCCACTCCTGTGACAGTTGGGGTGCGGAATGTGGGTTACAGTCATTGCGAGCGAAGGGAAGCAATCACAACCCTTGCGAACTGCTTGCAGCAGCGCTAGTTCCCTCCGGGACGCTCCGCGAACGCTATTGCTTCATTTCACTTCGTTTCACATGGCTAAAGCCACGCTACGCTAACGCAATGACATTGTGTAATTAATTCTATCTCACTACTTACACTGTGTTGGTGTTGACCGGGAATTTTAGATTTTAGATTAAAAGAATTTGGTACAAGACCCGTCTTTGAGGACAGAAAAATCCTCAATCCCGAATCGAGTGACTTTTAACTTTCACTTTGTGCTGCTAGGGAACGAACCTCCTTAATAAAATTGAGTTGGTAACAACACTGACGGAGCTAAAAGCCATTAATGCTGCTGCACTGGCAGGTCCTAGAACGAAACCGTAGGCAGGTAATAATATACCAGCGGCTAGGGGAATACCTATCGTATTATAGGCAAAAGCCCAAAATAAATTCTGACGGATAGTATTAAAAGTGGCTCGACTTAGCTGAATAGATTTTACAACATCGGTCAGGGAATTTCTCATTAAGATAATTTCAGCCGTTTCCATAGCGACATCGGTTCCAGAATGTAGGGCGATACCGACATCTGCCTGTGATAAGGCTGGAGCGTCATTGATGCCATCTCCTACCATAGCAACAAATGTGTTGATCTTCCCACATTGAAGAGATTGAATGGTGGCGGCTTTTTGGGCTGGGGGGATACCTGCCATGATGTCGGTGTTGGCGATTCCTAGTTGTTTAGCGATCGCCTTGGCTGCTTCTAATCTATCACCACTAAGGATCATCACGCGCAAACCCATTTGTCGGAGTTTATCTACTGCGGTTTTCGCATCTGGTCTGAGGGTATCACTAACGGCAATTAATCCGCTTAAAGTTCCATCTACAGCTACACCAATTACGGTTTTTCCTTCTGTGGCTAGTCTTTGTCTCTGTTTTTCTGCTGTTTCATTAATATTGATTTGGTGGTAATTAAACCATTCCCAGTTACCTAAAAGAACTTTTTTTCCCTCGACGACAGCGGATACGCCCATACCTGGTTCGGTATGGAAGTCTACAGCATGGGGGATGATTAACTCTCTGGCTTTGGCTTCTTGCTGAATAGCTGTAGCTAGGGGGTGATAAGTACCACTTTCTACGGCTGCGGCTAGTTGAATGAGAGATGATGGTAAAGTTGATTCGGCAATAACTAGACAATCAGTGACAGTGGGTTTACCTGTGGTGAGAGTTCCGGTTTTATCAAAAACTACCGTGTCTAGTTTGTGGACTTTTTCTAAAACGTCGCCACCTTTGATTAATAGTCCCCGTTCTGCACCCATTCCTGTTCCTACTAAAATCGCTGTCGGGGTAGCTAATCCTAAAGCACAGGGACAAGCAACTACCATCACAGCGATCGCTAATTTTAAACTAATTAATAGGGAAGAATATTGAGTGTGCGGTAATAAATGTTGGGGATTATGTCCCATATTGTGAGCCATTGCCATCGCCCCGGACATGGTAACATCTGGCCAGAGGTGAGTTCCCAGCAAATACCAAAATACGAAGGTTAAACCAGCCGCTGTTAAGACACCATAAGTAAAATATCCAGCCACCGTATCAGCTAATTTTTGGACTGGGGCTTTGCGAGTTTGGGCGGCTTCTACTAAAGCCACAATTTGGGCTAAAATTGTATCATCACCGGTGCGGGTAGCTTGAATAGCGATCGCTCCTGATTGATTTAAAGTTCCCCCAGTCACAGTATCTCCCGGTTGCTTCATCACAGGTACTACTTCCCCTGTCAGCATGGATTCATCTATGGTAGTTTGTCCAAAACGCACCTCACCATCTACAGGAATTTTATCCCCCGGTAACACCTGCAACCATTCGCCCACACGCACCTGTTCTGCCGGAATCTCCATAATATTTGCCCCAGCAATCAATTTTTCCGGTTCTGGGTTAATAATTAACCGGGCTGTTTGGGGGGCTAAAGCCAACAATTGGCGAAACGCTTTAGCAGCGCGTCCTCTAGCCTGTTTTTCCAAAGTCCTCCCCAAAAGAATAAAACCCAGCATCATCACAGGTTCATCAAAAAAGCATTCCCAACCCATTTGGGGAAACAATAACGCTACCAAACTTGCAGTATAGGCTGTTAACGTTCCCAAACCAATGAGAGTATTCATATTCGGCGCACCCCGTCGCCAACCTAGCCAACCTTCCACTAAAATTGGTCTACCAGGAATAATAATAGCGATCGTCGCCAATCCACAATGAAACCAGATATCATTTAAAAAGGGAAAAATAACAGATCCAATATTACCAAAATGACCAATTCCCGATAGTAGCAGTAATAGACCAGCAATTCCTAACTGTCTAACTGTCCCCTGCATTTCCTGGCGTTGTCTTGCTTCCACAGCGGATTGCAGATTATCACCAGCACTTTTACCCGTCCGTAATTGGCTAGGAAATCCTGTAGCCGTTAATCCTTGAACTAACGCCTCTATATCTACAGTACCAACTTCTGCCTCTACGACTGCAACTTCCGTTGCGAGATTAACACAAACGCTTTTAACCCCTGAATGCTGAATAAGCTGTTTTTCTACTGCATTCACGCATCCAGCGCACTTCATCCCCCCAACATCTAAAATAATTTTCTCTGAGTTAAGTATTTTTGTGGGGGGGACAGATTCTCTAAGTATTTCAGATTTTGGGATCAGTTGCATGGCTAGTTTTGAGGTTCGCTTTTGTTAGTTTAACGCTTAATAACCAGCGTCTCTACTTTGAGGTTAAGGGAAATCTGCCACTTTCACCAAGTGAACAATATTAAGTTTCCGTTTAAAACCCCAACTCCCCAAAATCATCTAAATCCGGCGTTGCTGATAGCCTGCGTGGCGTAGCCATATTGAGGTATGAAATTCCCAAATTGAACCTTTAAAAATCTTACCTTTGCGTCTACTCTATACGAGATCACGAAGCGTGATTGCGTCTTTGCATGAGACTAAATCATCTAAATCACAAACATCATAGTTTAATTTTAGCTGTGTAAATTACAGCAGTTAATTGTACTGGTAACATCAAAATTAGGCTTTTACAGAAATAATTAATTTCCCAGTCTGATACTATACTAAAATATCCCGTACTCATTATTAGCAAGACTAACAAGTGCATCTGTTTATATTTGAGCAACTGCATATTAAGTAGGTGAACACAATAAAACCAACCTGTGTAAAGAAACGTAAAATCGCCCAAACCCTTTTCACTGTTCCCTCTTGCCTTTTGCCTTGCCATAACGACAATTTTCAACGCCAACCTACTTAATTTGACATGACAAACTTTCTAAAACCAACCTTGCTTATTCACAAAATAGGTATTAACAAATTCTTCATGAGATTTATTTAAGTAAATCATAGCTTCAATCAAACCAACAAGCTGCATAACTATTAATGTAAATCCATAGGTAAAAGAACCACCGATTATAGAAACTGCTAACATAATAAAACCTTCTAAAGTATAACCAAGAATGAATTTATGTAGCCCAAATCCACCAAAAATAATTCCAGCATAACCAGCTAACAGTTGTTTCATAGTGTGAGATGGGTTAATATTAGTCATATTGAGATATACTCCTTGGTAATTAGTAATTGGTAATTAGTGATTAGTCCTATTTATTTACTGATAATCCTATATATGATTTAAATAATGATAAGATACTCATGAAAAGCCATCATCAAAATACTAAATTTTTCGCTCAGACATAGCAAATTTGCAGAGAAATATTGTGCTTAATATTCACCAAATTTCAGGTAATAATTAACCTCAAAATCAGTAAATATCCAACATATCCAACACTATGGATTTTTCTACATATCTATTATTGTGAAATCCGGAAGATTTTTTTGAGAAGTAAGTAGGCAGGCAAATAAATTTTCCTATCCAAAATCTATTTTTTTGGCTAAAGGTAATTTTTTACTCCTTTTTTATGAATCAATTTCCGTAATAACAGATTGTGACAGTTAAGGCTGTGGAATGTGGGTTACAGCGGTTGATAAATGATAATAAATCATATATTAAACAGCCTACATCCAAAAATAGCGGCAAGGCTTACCTGAGAAACGCTAACCTAAGCGGTGCTGAACTAAGTAATACTATATTGACCGACGCTAACTTCAATCTTGCCAGAGTTACAAATGCTGACTTTAGAACATCGCGGGGCAATTGTTAAGGATAAGATAGCTTAAAACCGCCTCAGAATAAATTCTGAGTCTAATAGCAAAAGTCGTCTCAAGACGACTAGAATAATCGTTGAGTCCGTTTTAATGGACTTCAGCTATTAGACTGGTAATTAATTCCCAGACGGGTTAGAAGGACAATGATGAATGTTTATTAGTTCAACAGAGCTAAGTGAAATTATTATCTCTGCACCTGCACCAGTTTTATTTTTAGATATTTGCGGCTTTTTTAGCCCACATTCCGCACCCTGAACTGTCACATATCAAAAAAGCCTAGCGAGTAGTACATAATAACTAAAAATCATTCGAAGGGTAAGAGGCTTAATGATAGTAAGTAGCATTAAGCTGGGCATGGAGTGAGAAAGTGGAACTTCGTAACGGGACTGAAAGAAAGAGAAAATTCGATATGATTAAAAAATTAATTGTTCACAAAAGCAAGAAATGAGAGAATCACAATAGAACAAGTAGAGGAATCTGTTGTGAAATTAAAACCCCAAGAAATAGAAATTCAAAACATAGATCATCTAGGGATAGTAGCAGGGATGATAGATTCAATCGGAATAGTAGAAATAATAAATGAATTAATAGGAGTTGAAAAAGACGAGAAAGTAAGTGCAGGTCAAGTAGTAAAAGCCATGATAATAAACGGGTTAGGATTTGTATCGAAACCCTTATATATGTTTCCCCAATATTTTGAAACAATCGCCTGTGAACATCTAATAGGAGCAGGAGTAAAACCAGAATATCTCAACGACGATAAACTGGGGAGAGTTATGGATAAACTATTTATCAAAGGATTGGATACACTATTTTTTATCATAGCCTTAAAAGCAGCACAAAAATTTGGAGTATCACTGTCAACGTCGCATTTAGACTCATCATCAATACACGTGCATGGGCAATATAATACAAGTTTACCAGAAGTAATATTTGAGAATCAAAAAGTAGGAAATAACCAAGAATTAGAAGAATTAGCAGTAAAATCACCAAAAGAGATAACCATCACCTACGGTTATTCCCGTGACCATAGACCAGATTTAAAACAATTCATCATAGAAATGATATGTTCAGGAGATGGAGACATACCAATATTTTTAAAACTAGCATCAGGAAACCAAACAGATTCATCATGCTTTGGTCAAATAGCAGTAGAATATCAAAAACAATTAGAAGTTAATAGTCTCATCGTTGCTGACGCTGCTTTATATACAGAATCAAACCTGAAAATGATGTCAGAATTACGTTGGTTATGTCGAGTACCATTAAGCATAAAAGCAGCAAAATCATTAATATCAACATTACCAGAATCAGAATTTATTGATAGTACAATACCAGGATATAAATTAGCATCAAAAACCGAAAATTATGCAGGGATAGAACAAAGATGGTTAGTAGTGCAAAGTCAAGAAAGAAGAGAATCAGACCTGCGTAAGCTCAGACAAAAAATTACCAAAGCAGAATCAAAAGCTGTGAAAGATTTGAAAAAGTTATCACAAGAGAGATTTGCTTGTGAGGCTGATGCTATCAAGGCATTATCAAAATTATCAAAACAATTCAAATATCATCAAATTAACGAAATTTTGGTTACTCAAATCAAATTTAAGACAAAAGATTCTTCAGAAGAAATATCTTACCAAATATCAGCTACAGTTTCCGAAAATGAAAGTAAAATTAATACAGAATTGCTGAGTGCAGGACGTTTTATTATTGCTACGAATGTTTTAGATTCAAATGAACTTAGCAATGATTCCATGCTGAGTGAATATAAAGCTCAACAGTCTTGTGAGCGGGGGTTCGGTTTTCTTAAAGACCCATTATTTTTTGCAGACAGTATTTTTCTCAAAAGTCCTGAGAGAATAGAGTCTCTGGGAATGATTATGGGTTTATGTCTACTGGTTTATACTTTGGCTCAACGTCAAATTAGAAATGCTCTGAAAGATTCTAAATCAACAATTAAAAATCAATTAGGTAAAGCAACTGACCGTCCTACTTTACGCTGGATTTTTCAATGCTTTCAGTGTATTCATTTAGTTGAATATAACAACGAACAACACGTCTCTAATTGGACTCAAGATAGGGATTTTATTCTGAATCTTTTACCAGATGATTGTTTTCATTACTATCAATTAGCCACTTAATTCTTCTCTCCATTAATTTAATTAATATCAGATTTAGGAGCTAATCTGTTTGATTTATTGCTCTATTTTACTATGTCTATAATTTCGTTTTTTACTTCAATTTATTAGTCTAACTTATAATCTGTATCTTGAATATCTTCATTTATTTATCTTTTTCTCCCTCTGGGTGGTGTTCATTCTTGTTGCTCCTTATTGACAATGGGTTTTGATGCCATTTTTGGTGTTTTTCTTTTTTGCCAATGTATTTTCTCGATAATATGTTATTTTTTATTCTCAATTTTATTTCTTGCCTATGTAATTCCACTCCTGTGACAGTTGGGGTGCGGAATGTGGGTTATTGACAATGGGTTTTGATGCCATTTTTGGTGTTTTTCTTTTTTGCCAATGTATTTTCTCGATAATATGTTATTTTTTATTCTCAATTTTATTTCTTGCCTATGTAATTCCACTCCTGTGACAGTTGGGGTGCGGAATGTGGGTTTTTAGATATCGTTAAGGAATTGAGAAATAAAATATTTTAATTTAAATAAACAATCCTGGAGAAACATTAAAAAATTCTCCTAATGCTTTTGCTTAAGCCTTACTAATTGCTCTTTTCCTATTCACAACCTCAGAAACCACACCTTTAGAACCAATAACTCCTACCAAATCAGATTGTTTAATTCCCCTAGCATTCATTAAATGTTCTAACATGGCATGGGGAGATGATGGTTCAATAGGGTAGTGTTTATTTTTATTTGAAAATGCAAATCTTACTTGATCAATATGTTCTCATTTAGAGAACGGTTTATCAATAGAAGTTAGGAATTAACGAAAAAGCCACTTAAAGTATAAGTGACTTTTCATAATTTGAAATTAATTCCCATCACTTTCATTGAAAACAGAGAATTATTCATTAATAGAATGGGGAATACCCAAAACTGCACAAGGGAAATTTTTACCGAGTGTTGTAATCATGGGATGATTACTAGATTGGCAGCCTAAAAAGAGAATATCTGCACTTTCTAATTGCACAACCTTCTTCAGTTCTTTAGCAATGTTGCCAAATCGCAAATGAGATTTAAACGAACCTTGCCATTCTTCGGCTAGAGTTTTGGCTTGCCAAATAATTCTGTCTGCTTCCTTAATAGAAGTCCTAGATTCTCTTTCCAATTGCGGTAAAATTGCTGTTCCTTTGGGTTGATTTAATCGCAACGTGGCTGGCTTTGATGTATTGCTGAATTGGGATTCTAATTGAGCTTTATTATTGGCAACATTGAATATATCAACAGACTGGCAATTGAAGTTTTCTTCTACTACATAAACGGCTTGAACTGTAATTTGAGAGTTAGTAGCTAAACTCGTTTGGTGAGCAATCCAACAAGCGATATCTAGGGCTGTGTGACTTTCAGGTGAACCATTATATCCCACGATAAAATTGGCTGATTTTGCCTGAGAAACTCTTTTAGAAAATGATTTTTGAGTTTCTGGTAGTAATACCATTTGTTCAATTAGGTCATCACGACCGATAGCACTTTGTAATCGTGCTAACATTGGCTTAATTTTCACAGTTTTAACTTCTCTCCCTTGAAACGATTAATCAATGAGAAGCGGGGGATGACAATTTTAAATTTCAGATTTATCTCAAATCCAAAATCTAAAATTTATTTAAGGAAGCCCCAATCATAACTGAATATTACAGCCAAGATTTTGGAAGTTCCTTCCATTGCCGACGGAGTTAGCTGACGGGCTAAGACTGGAAGGTGTCTCTCGTAAGATTAGCCCCAAATACTTGGTTCCTCCGTTTCAAATTCAGCTTTGATGAATTTGAATTAGGCTACCCACTAAAAATATATTAATACTATTACACTAGGTTTAAATAAAGTCAAGGTTAAGAATATTGAGGATATGGTTGTAGTCAGGAGCTTAATTACTAATTTTTCCTATTTTTACTAATATTTAATGATTTAAACTATTTTAATATTGCCAGAATTAAAAAAGTTGGAATTTAGCTATAATTCGTGATTTGATTATGTTTAAGGGCTATTTTTCAAGATTTAAAAAAAATGAATTAATTGAAACAGGAGATTCTTAACAGCCTTGTAGTAGATCAAGCAGGTAATAGGTAATAGAGAACAAGTAAGAATTTTACCAATTACCAATTACCTATTACCAATTATTAAGCAGTTACCTTTTCACTTTCTAAACGAGCCAATCTTTCGGCCAGTAGTTTTTCCAAAGAAATCAAAGCCTTGGTAAAACCATCAATACCTTCTGCAAGTTTATCAGAAGCCATGCGATCGCCATTGTGCATTTGATCAAAAGTAGCTTTATCAACAGAGATTTTGGCAGTTGATAACCCTGCTGCCTTGGCAGGATCAAGTTTGCGGGGTAATTCAGCAACAGTGTTTTGCAATTCTGTCAACAACCCTGGAGAAATAGTCAGCAAATCGCAACCAGCCAATTCTGTAATTTCACCAATATTGCGGAAACTAGCGCCCATTACCTCAGTTTTATAACCAAACTTTTTATAGTAGTTATAAATGGTAGTGACAGATAATACACCTGGATCTTCTGCTGCGGGGTAGCTATCCCGACCAGTATCTTTCTTGTACCAGTCAAGAATCCGACCAACGAAGGGAGAAATCAAAGTGATCCCAGCTTCCGCACAGGCGATCGCTTGGTGCAGACCAAATAGTAAAGTTAAGTTACAGTGAATACCTTCTTTTTCCAAAATTTCCCCAGCTTTGATACCTTCCCAAGTGGAGGCAATTTTAATCAAAACCCGCTCTTTAGAAATACCAGCAGCTTTATACTGAGCGATCAAATCCCGGGCTTTAGCTACAGTAGCATCCGTATCATAAGATAATCGAGCATCTACTTCTGTAGACACCCGACCAGGAATAATTTGCAAAATCTTTAATCCAAAAGATACCGCTAAACGGTCAAAAGCCAGGGATACCACCTGTGCTTGACTAGCGGCAGTGCCAGCATCTTTTTTAGCTTTGAGTAAAGTTTGATCAACAATATCCTGATATTCCGCCATTTGTGCCGCAGCAGTAATCAGTGAAGGATTAGTAGTAGCATCTTGAGGTTTAAACTGTTCAATTGATTGGATATCTCCCGTATCCGCTACCACAACGGTTACTGCCCGTAGTGCTTCTAGTAAGTTCTTAGGCATAACATACTCCAATGTCAGTGGTCAGTAGTCAGTGGTCAGTAGTCAGTGGTTAGGGGTCAGTGGTTAGGGGTTAGGGAACAAGAATTTTCCCAATTACCAATCACCTACCCATTACCAACTACCCATTTTAAATGCGTCATGCCGTAATTGGCTGTCCAATAGAATGCACTTTAATTAAACTTGTTGTTCCAGATTGACCAATTGGGACACCAGAGGTAATCACCACCTTGTCTCCTTCCTGAACTAAACCACTATCTACAACGGTGTTTACCACATTCACAAACATTTCTTCGGCGCTGTGAACAGGTTGAATTAGTAGGGGTTCTACACCCCAAGATAAAGCCAATTGACGGTAAGCTGTACAGTCAGAAGTCAGCGCAATAATTGGTGTGCTGGGACGATATTTAGAAACCAGTTTGGCTGTACTTCCTGATGTAGTATTACAGAGAATCGCCTTCGCACCAATTTCATAAGCAATGCGACACACCGATTGAGATACTGATTCTGTCACTGTCAGACTACCTGCTGTAGGACTCCACGAATGTCTATTTCCCTCTTGGAGTACAGTTTCTGTTCTTAATGCAATATTGTGCATAGTTTGGACAGCAGCGATCGGATATTCACCCATTGCAGTTTCCCCAGATAACATAACTGCATCTGTGCCATCTAAGATCGAGTTGGCGACATCTGTAGCTTCAGCGCGAGTGGGGTCGGGAGAGCTAATCATAGACTCTAACATTTGGGTAGCCGTAATCACTGGTTTACCAGCTTGATTACAACGACGGGCAATTTCTTTTTGAATGAGGGGGACTTCATAAATCGGTACTTCCACCCCCAAATCACCACGAGCAATCATAATTCCGTCCGCGACTTGCAGGATAGCATCTAGCTGTTCCACTGCTTCTGCTCGTTCAATTTTGGCAATCAGCCGAATCTTTGAGCCAGCACCTTCAATCATGCGGCGTGCAGGTTCGAGGTCTTGGGGCGATCGCACAAAGGAAACTGCAACCCAGTCTACACCTAATTGTATCCCAAATCGCAAATCCATTAAATCCTTTTCCGTAATCGAACTTACGGGTAAAGGAGTAGCGGGTAAATTCACACCTTTATGAGAAGAAATCAAACCGCCAATATTCACCTGAGCGCGAATTCTATCAGCGTCACGACTGGTAACAGTTAATTTCACCCGACCATCATTAATTAAAATGGGTTCACCACATCGCATCATAGCGAATAGGGTGGGTAGAGGTAAGGGTAACTCGTCAATATTTTCCCCCTTCTCCTGTAAGAGGAAAGTCACCTCCTTACCAGCCTCTAACATTAACCCTTCCGGTGGTAATTTCCCCAACCGAATCTTTGGACCACACAAATCTTGCATAATTGCAATTGGCTTATGTAAATCCTTGCTAATCTGGCGCAGATGATGAAAAACCTGTCCGTGAGCTTCATAAGCACCATGAGAAAAATTTAACCGCGCCATATTCATTCCTGCCCTTACCAAAGCTTCTAACTTCTCAGGTGAAGATGTAGCCGGTCCAATAGTACAAACAATTTTTGTGCGACGCATAAGTATGTAAGGAGTAACGTTAAGGTAGCACACTCCGTTAAGCCCTGGAAGAGGCAGGGGAGCAGGGAGCGGGGAGCAGGGGGAGAAGAATATTAATCTTGCTCTTACCTCTTGCGGTTCTCACTGTCACCTGTCACCTGTCACCTGTCACCTAAATCAATCCTTCTTTTTTGGCCATTGACAGCATCAAATCAATGACGCGGTTGGAGTAACCCCATTCGTTGTCATACCAGGAGACAATTTTGAAGAAATTAGCATTCAGTTCAATTCCTGCACCCGCGTCGAAGATGCTAGAGTGGGAATCACCTTGAAAATCTGTAGATACTACTTCTTCATCGGTGTAACCCAATACACCTGATAAATTACCTTCCGCAGCTTTTTTCATCGCTGCACAGATTTCTTTGTAAGAAGTGGCTTTGGTGGTTTTGAAAGTCAAGTCAACCACGGAGACATCAGGAGTGGGAACTCTCAAAGCCATACCAGTTAACTTACCTTTCAATTCTGGTAACACCAAAGCCACCGCTTTAGCCGCCCCTGTAGCGGAGGGAATTATATTTTGACCCGCACCCCGTCCACCGCGCCAATCTTTGCGACTGGGACCATCTACCGTGGGCTGAGTGGCTGTTGTGGCGTGAACTGTGGTCATTAACCCTTCAGCTAAACCGAAGTTATCATTAATGACTTTCGCAATGGGCGCTAAACAATTTGTAGTACAACTTGCATTGGAGACAATCAAGTCTTTGGCGGGGTCAAATAAGTGATGATTTACACCCATGACCATTGTTTTTACCTTTTCCGGTTCTTTTGTCGGTGCGGAGATGACAACCCGCTTTGCACCTGCTTTCAGGTGATTTTCCGCCCCAGCATAATCGGTGAAGAGTCCTGTAGATTCAACAACATAATCTACTCCCAATTTACCCCAAGGTAGTTCTGCGGGATTTCGCATAGATACACAGGGGACAAAATGACCGTCAATTACAATACCGTCTTCTCTAGCTTCAACTTTGCTTTTCAATCTCCCGTGTGTAGAGTCGTACTTGAGAAGATAAGCAAGGTTATCGGGGGGAACTAAATCGTTAATTCCTACAAATTCAATATTGGGATTAGTAAGACCAGCACGTAACACAAGTCTACCAATTCGACCGAATCCATTAATACCAATTTTCAACTTCGTCAAAATTAAACCTCCTGTGTTGGGAATTTCAGCAAAGGTTAACTGGCCCGGTTAATTCTAGTCTGACTTAGCTGATTCTTACAGTCACAAAAGGCATAAAGTTAATTTAACTGGCATATTTTAAGGTTTAGTTATTGTTCGTTGATTACTTGTGATCATTGGCTACTGAGTTTAAATATTTATGTATCTGTATCAATATCTCACTTCTTACCTAATTTCCAATCTTCACCACCGGGTAACTGTATTAACAGTTCAGCAATAGTTTTTGGTAACTCTTTCACAGAATGTAAATGAGTCAATTCCAAAAATTTCCTAGCGATAGAGATTACCTCATTTTTATTAACCATTTCCACTAATTGAAATTCATTATAAATCCCATTCAAAACTTCTAAACTAGCGTCAGCTATGGCTAATTCAATTTCATCTTCTAACCAACTATCCCATTCATCCTGGTTGATATAATAGGATTTCTTATTTTCTTTGAGATTTATTTTTTTAATTTCTATCAATGAATTACGAATAGAAGCAACCCAAGAATTAGTTAATCGGGTTTCTATTTGGTTTTTAACTAAATGAATTAACAAAATTCTCAAAAATGCTTGAATATTTCGTAAAATCGCTTGTTTACTCATCCCCTCTAATTCATCAACAATAGCCAAAGCATCGGTGTAACGTTGTTCTAGAATACTGTTTCTGAGGTCTATTAGTTCTTGTGTCATATTGATTACCTTTTCCCTAACTTCCAATCTTCACCACCGGGTAAATTACCTAAATAATCATCAATAATATCTGGCAATTCTCTAATTTGATAATTATAGGTCAAGTTAATTAACTCAGTTGCAGTTAATATTAATTGTGGTTTATTTAACATTTGAGAAATTTGTTGTCTTTGAAATTTTCCATTCATTATTTCTAAACTTGCAGGACGAATTGCTAACTCTATAGCATCTTCTAAGATTTCTACCCATTCATCAATATTCAGATAGTAAGATTTTTTATTATCTTTTAAATTCAATTTCTTAATTTCTAAAATTGAACTTTCAATTGATGCAGCCCAAGAATTAGTTAACCGCTGTTCCACTTGATTTTTAATCAAATGAATCATCAATCTCAATAAAAATGCTTGAATATTCCGTAAAATCGCTTGTTTACTCATCCCCTCTAATTCATCAACAATAGCTAAAGCGTCCGTATAACGTTGTTCTACAATACTGTTTCTGAGGTCTATTAGTTCTTGTGTCATATTGATTACCTTTTCCCTAACTTCCAATCTTCACCACCGGTTAAATTACCTAAATAATCATCAATAATATCTGGTAATTCTCTAACTTGATAATTATAGGTGAAGTTAATTAACTCGGTTGCAGTTAATATTAATTGTGGTTTGTTTAACATTTGGGAAAGTTGCTGACGCTTAAATTTTCCATTCATTATTTCTAAACTAGCGTCAGCTATGGCTAATTCAATTTCATCTTCTAACCAACTATCCCATTCATTTTGATTGATATAATAGGATTTTTTATTTTCTTTGAGATTTATTTTTTTAATTTCTACCAATGAATTGCGAATAGAAGCAACCCAAGAATTAGTTAATCGGGCTTCTATTTGGTTTTTAATCAAATGAATTAACAAAATTCTCAAAAATGCTTGAATATTCCGTAAAATAGCTTGTTTACTCATCCCCTCTAATTCATCAACAATAGCTAAAGCATCGCTGTAACGTTGTTCTAAAATACTATTTCTGAGGTCTATTAATTCCTGTGTCATATTGATTACCTCAAGTTGGAAATTTACTAAATAAACGTCTGCTTCTACTATAACTAATTGGTAATCACTTTTTTATCCAGACGTTCAGCCAGCCACAATTTAATAATAGAATCAGAAGTCACACCTAAACGTTTTGCTTCCTGTTCTAAGGCTTCTATCATCCAAACAGGAAAATCAATATTAACTCTTTTTTGTGTATACCCTGAATGATGTACTTGAGATAAGTCTAAAAACTCAGTAATATCTTCACCATTGTCAAACTTAGTATCAAATTCTTCAGCTTTCATAAATATTAACCTCTTCAGTACGAGAACGACGAACAGAAATAATTCTTATTTTATCACTACGATAGGTAATGACTGCTGACCAATATTTATCAGTATTATATAAACTAGCATTAAGCAATTTTTTGATAGACAACATTAATTTTTGGTTGAGATTTATCTTGCTGTTGATTTGTTACCATTATTTCTACATTTTGACCTAGTTTAATTAAATAACTTAATAAATTTTCAATCGTAAATTCTTTGAGAATACCGTTAGTTAAATTATTTATTTGTTCAAGTTCTAAGCCTAAAATTTGTGCGGTTTGTTGAGGTGTAATTTGTTGCTGTTCTAAAATATCAGCAATAACAGAAGCTAATTTAACTTTGGCTAGTTTTTCTTCAGCATTAGCAAATCCTAAATCTTGAAATATGTTCCCAGAACTGATTGTATAATCTAACATAATCTTGATCTCATGATTCTCTAGTTTGTGAAATTTGGATTGCTGTTTGTAATCGCTGGTGAATTAAATCAATAGTTTGTTGAGGTGTTTTGATACCTTTGGGTGATTTTTTCTTGAAAGCATGGAGAATATACACAGCATTATCTATTTTTATAGCATAAATAGTGCGGTATGTATCGGTTTGATCATTGTTGCGAATTTCAAATACTCCATTAAATCCTTTTAATAGTTTTATTTTAGGATGATTTTGATTAGTTTGCACGCGATAAAGAATATACCCAATTTCATCAATTATATCTTCAGGAAATTCTAGAAGTTCTTCTTTAGCAGAGTTTACCCAGATAACTGTTTTGATTGTATCATTAGTCATAATTTAGTTAATAAACTATCTTTCCTGTTTTATCTATTAAGTAATCTTTGCCACTAATTGTTACTTTTGCTAATCCTTCTGAAAACGATTCAGCATTATTAAACTGATAAGGAATAACTATTTGACCATTAGCATTTATATAACCACATTTATCTCCTATTCGTACAGTCGCCAGTCCTTCTGAAAACCATACAGTCCTATCAAATTGACAAGAAATAACTATTTGACCATTAGTATTTATATATCCGTATTTTTCCCCTATTTTTACGGCTGCTAGTCCTTCAGAGAACCAGTAAATCTGATTAAACTGACAGGGAATAACTATTTGACCATTAGTGTTTATATACCCATATTTTCCTCCTATTTGTACTATTGCTAGTTCTTCTGAAAAATTATCAGCATAATCAAACTGACAGGGAATAATCACTTGACTATTAGTATTTATATACCCATATTTTCCTCCTATTTGTACGGTTGCCAGTTCTTCTGAAAAATTATTAGCATAATCAAACTGACAGGGAATAACTATTTGACCATTAGTGTTTATATAACCATATTTACCTCCTATTTGTACAGTCGCCAGTCCTTCTGAAAACCACAAAGTCTTATCAAATTGACAAGAAATAACTAATTGACCATTAGTATTGATAAATACCCATTTTTCTGCTATTTTTACTTTTGCTAGTCCTTCTAAAAACGACTCAGTATCATCAAACTGACAGGGAATAACTAATTGACCATTAGTATTAATAAATCCCCATTTTTCTGCTATTTCTACTTTTGCTAGTCCTTCTGAAAAATCAGAAGCATTATCAAATTGATAGGGGATAGCTAATTCACCAATAGTATTGATAAATCCCCATTTTTCTCCTTTTATTACACGTGCTAGTCCTTCAGAAAAATTATAAGCAAGACCAAACTGGTAGGGAATAACTAATTTACCCCCACTAACATAACCATATTTTCCATTAAGTCTAACTGGAACTAACTTAGGTACTGCTAATAATCTTTGATTAATTACAAAAATTCGATTTAATTCATCCAGAGCTTCCTTTGCATTTCTATGACGTTCTTTCCAATCATAACGTACCATCTTAGAGATAAACTGCTCTAACTTGTCACTTATTTCAACCTGGTCAATCCAAATAATTTCACCATCATCATCTTCAGCAAATAAGCGTGGTGATCGATCAACTAATGCCTGAATTGCAGTCATCCCTAAAGCATAAATATCACTACTAAATTTAGGTTTACCCCTAGCCTGTTCTAAAGGCTTATATCCCCATGTACCAATACCAATAGTTCGGGTAGTAGAGCCTGATTTCATGGCAATAGTAGTATTAATTTGTTTGATTGCACCAAAATCAATCAATACTAATTTCCCATCTTTACGGCGCATAATATTGTCAGGTTTAACATCACGATGAATCACCTTATTTTCATGGACATAAACCAATATTTCTAAAACATCTCGTAACAGTTGAATTACATCATTTTCACTCAACTTTTTGCCAGGGCTGATTTCATTAGTTAAATCTTTACCTTCAATAAATTCTTGAATTATATAAAAGTCTTCACCTTCTTGAAAATGGGCATATAATTTAGGAATTTGATCGTGATTTTGTCCTAATTCATATAAAATTCTTGCTTCTTGTTCAAATAAACGGAGACTATCCCTGTCAATCTCTGTAGGTTTTAAACGCTTCACCACACAAACCGGTTTAGGAGTCACGGGAATATCTAAATCTTCTGCAAGGTAAGTTTCCCCAAACCCACCTTTCTTGAGTTCTAGTTCTTTAACAATCCTGTAACATTGACGGAGAATATTACCAATCATAGATTCAATAGATTCAATAATGTTATTGTTGATGATTGTTCCTGTATTGAGAATTATTGGGTTGTCAATAGTGTTTATTTTTTGTTGGTCATCTTTTGTACTTTATTTAGTAAACAATATTGAGTTATTTTGTAGTATTAGAGACTTCCAAATAAAAAAATGTCCCAAAACTAACGCAAAAACCCTCCCTATTTCTTCTCTCTCTGTGTTCTCTGTGCCTCTGTGGTTCGTTTGTTCATTTATTTATTGGGATAATTTATTTCCTGGAAGTCCCTTAGTGCTTGATTTTACGGTAGAAATAACTATATCTGATTTTAAAACTAAAAACAAGCGATCGCTTTTGGGCGGATTTTGCCAATGGTAAAAATTTATGATACTATATATGGTATCATCGCTCCGTGAGCAAATTAAGAAAATTAGTAGTTAAATTCCTGAAACTACCTCCAGAAGTAAGATTTGAGGATGTGTACTATCTTTTAGAAGCTTTTGGCTTTGAAGAAAAACGTTCTAAAGGTAGCCATCATAGTTTTAGAGATTCCCAAGGTAGAAAAGTTACTGTACCGAAAACAGGAGGACAGAAAGTTAAAGGAGTCTATGTTCAGCAAATAGTTGAGTTATTAAATTTAGAAGAGTGGATAAATGAAAACACTGAATCAGACGAACAAGCAGATTGAACAATCACCCTTAGAATACTATTTAAAGCTTCAATACCCTATCACCCTATACCCAGATATTGAAGGGGGATATGTAGCACAAATTAAAGATTTACCTGGATGTCTCACTCAAGGAGAAACCATAGAAGAGACAATGACAAATATTAATGAAGCGCGAGAATTGTGGATAGAAACGGCTTATGAAGCAGGTGATAATATTCCTTTACCCAGTACAGATGATAGTTATAGTGGTAAGTTAATGTTAAGAATGCCTAAATCATTACATCGGCGGTTATCTGAAACTGCGGAAAGGGAAGGAGTAAGTTTAAATCAATATATTGTATCTTTAGTGAGTGCAGCAAAGTAATAATGGGAGTTTAGCCGAAAAGATAGATCAGGAATTATATGAATAATAGTCAATTAATGGAATTTAATAATATAAACCGAATATTTTTCACTGAAATATGTTGCCAGAACTGATTGTATAATCTAACATAATCTTCCTCTCATGATTGTCTAGTTTGTGAAATTTGGATTGCTGTTTGTAATCGCTGGTGAATTAAATCAATATTATAACTAATTGGTAATCACTTTTTTATCCAGACGTTCAGCAAGCCACAATTTAATAATAGAATCAGAAGTCACGCCTAAACGTTTTGCTTCCTGTTCTAAAGCTTCTATCATCCAAACAGGAAAATCAATATTAACTCTTTTTTGTGTATACCTTGGATGATGTACTTGAGATAAGTCTAACAACTCAGTAATATCTTCACCATTATCAAACTTAGTATCAAATTCTTCAGCTTTCATAAATATTGGCCTCTTCAGTACGAGAACGACGAACAGAAATAATTCTTATTTTATCACTACGATAGGTAATGACTGCTGACCAATGTTTATCAGCTATCTTGCCAATAACTAAAAATCTGGGTTCATCGGTTGTGTTTGCGGGGACTTCTACTAGATGCGTATCTCTCCAAAGTTTTTGTGCTTCAATAAAATCAATGTTATGTTTAGTTTTATTTGTTGCACTTTTGTTTGCATCAAATTCAAATTCCATCATTATTTTTGCATCTTTGTGTTTTGATTTTAATAAACTATGTTATCTATTAAGTGTTATTTGCCATTAATTGTTATTTTTGCTAATCCTTTACAAGGATAATTTACTAATTTAAACGCCCCAATTGTCTTAATAAATCATTGTGATTATTTATTGCTGGTTGAAAATCTGGTTTAATACTAATTGCCTTCTTGTATGATTTTAGTGCTTCTTCATATCTTTGGAATTGAAGTAGAATGTTGCCGCGCTTATACCAAGCTAGATGTAAGTCAGACTTGATAGAAATAGCTTTATCGAAGGATAAAAGTGCTTCTGTATATCTTTGTAATTGACTTAGAGCAAAACCTCGGTTTTTCCAAGCTAGATAATCGTCAGGGTTGATAGTAATGGCTTTGTCAAAGGATGTAATTGCTTCTTTGTATTTTTGTAAATAATATAGTGACAAACCTCTATGACACCAAGATTTGGAATCGTCAGGGTTAATTGTAATGGCTTTATCATAGGATGCGATCGCTTCTTGGTACATTTCTAAGTTCTCTAAGGAAAAACCTCGGTTACACCAAGATTTAGCATCGTCAGGATTGATGGCAATGGCTTTGTTATAGGATATAATCGCTTCTTCGTATTTTTGTAATTGATCTAGTGTATTACCTCGGAAATACCAAGATTCATAGTCTTTAGGGTTGATAGCAATGGCTTTGTCAAAGGATGCGATCGCTTCTTGATACATTTGCAGAGAACATAGGGAAATACCTCGAAAATACCAAGCTGGATGAAAGTCAGTTTTTATGGTAATGGATTTGTCAAAAGAGTTGATCGCTTCCTGGTATTTTTGCAGATAATATAGAGTAAGACTTCGGAAATACCAGTATCGATGGTCATCAGATTTGATGGCAATGGCTTTGTCAAAAGATGTAATCGCTTCTTGGTATTTTTGTAATTGACCTAGTGTATTACCTCGGAAATACCAAGATTGATGGTCATCAGATTTGATGGCAATGGCTTTGTCGAAAGATGTAATCGCTTCTTGGTATCTTTGCAAATAATATAGAGAAATACCTCTATTATACCAAGAATGAGCATCGTCAGGATTGATGGAAATAGCTTTGTCGTAGGATATAATTGCTTCTTGGTATCTTTGCAAATTAGATAATGCAAGACCTAGATTATTCCAAGCTGGATAATATTTAGGTTGAATGATAATAGCTTTTTCATAAGATGCGATCGCTTCTTCGTATTTTTGTAAATTCTCTAGGCACAAACCCCGGTTATTCCAAGCATCATAAAAGTCAGGTTTAATAGCAATAGCTTTTTCATAAGATGCGATCGCTTCTTCGTATTTTTGTAAGTTTGCTAGGGAAATACCCCGGTTATGCCAAGCTAGATAAAAGTCAAGTTTAATAGCAATAGTTTTATCATAGGATGCAATCGCTTCTTGGTATTTTTGTAAGTTGTATAGGGAGTTACCCCGGTTATACCAAGCTTCATAATAGTCAAATTTAATAGCAATAGCTTTATCGAAAGATGCGATTGCTTCTTGGTATTTTTGTAATTGGTTTAGGGAAAAACCTCGGTTATGCCAAGCATAATCATGGTCAGGTTTAATAGCAATAGCTTTATCGAAAGATGCGATTGCTTCTTGGTATTTTTGTAATTTCTCTAGGGAAAAACCCCGGTTATTCCAAGCATCATAAAAGTCAGATTTAATAGCAATAGCCTTATCGTAAGATGCGATCGCTTCTTGGTATTTTTGTGATTTCTCTAGGGAAAAACCCCGGTTATTCCAAGCTACATAAAAGTCAGGTTTAATAGCAATGGCTTTGTCAAAAGATGTAATTGCTTCTTGGTATTTTTGTAATTCGTTTAGGGAAAACCCCCGGTTATGCCAAGCTTCATGAAAGTCAGATTTAATAGCAATAGCTTTATCGAAAGATGCGATCGCTTCTTGGTATTTTTGTAAGTTGTCTAGGCAAAGCCCCCGTCCATACCAAGCTTCATGAAAGTCAGGTTTAATAGCAATAGCTTTGTCATAGGATGCGATCGCTTCTTGGTATTTTTGTAATCTTAATAATTTATTCCCCTCTACAAATAAATCTTTAACGGAAAACTGATTTAATTGATCATTTAACTCATTCCAAAAATTTTTTGCATAATTAAATAATAATTTATTCCCATCCTCAAGCCAATCTTTAACTTGATATTGTGTTCCTGAATGTATATTCTGTTGTTGACTAACTCCAAAAATTTTATTTAATTCTTCTAATGCTTCTTTCGCATCTTGATAGCGTTGTTTCCAATAATAACGCACCATTTTAGTGATGAAATGAGCGAATTTATCACTTACTTGAGATCCATAGTGCCAAAGAATCTCTCCATCTTGATCGTCTGGCAAGGAATGAGGAGGAAGTCCAATTAAAGCCTGAATTGCTGTCATCCCCAAAGCATAAATATCACTACTTAATTTAGGTTTACCTGCCTTCTGTTCTGCTGGCGTATATCCTTCTGTATAAACACCAACAGTTTTACTGGTAAACCCTGATTTCATAGCAATAGTAGTATTAATCTGTTTCACCACCCCAAAATCAATTAATACTAACTTCCCATCTTTACGCCGCATAATATTGGCTGGTTTAATATCCCGATGAATTACATTATTTTCATGGACATAAACCAAGATTTCTAAAACATCTCGTAAAAGTTGAATTACTTCCCCTTCACCCAGCTTTTTACCAGGTGTTATTTCTTCAGTTAAATCATGTCCATCAATAAATTCTTGAATCAAATAAAATTCTTGACCTTCCTGAAAATGGGCATACAATTTAGGAATTTGATCGTGATTTTCTCCTAGTTTATATAATATTTGTGCTTCTTGTTCAAATAAACGGATACTATTCATATCAATCTCTGTAGATTTTAAACGTTTAACTACACAAACTGGTTTAGGAGTTACGGGAATATCTAAATCTTCTGCACGGTATGTTTCACAAAACCCACCCTCACCCAATTTTTTGATAATTCTGTAACGTTGACGGAGAATATTACCAATCATAGAAATATATTTTTATAACCCTGGTTATTAAATTCTAGCATCAAGAGCAATGGACTTTTACAAGATTACGCAAACTTTAGATGGGTAGGGGTTTAGCAGTGCTAAACCCTTACCGATAAAATCAGCTTGACTCAATTATTAATATGGCCAAGTCCAATCACGAATTTCTGGCATATCTTCACCGTGTTTCTGGATATAATGCTGATGTGAAATCAACTTATCTTGCAATTTTTGCTTCACATAAGCTGCTTTAGAACCTAATTTTGGAACACGGTCAATCACATCCATAACCAAGTGGAATCTATCTAAATCATTCATCACTACCATATCAAAAGGTGTGGTTGTTGTTCCCTCTTCTTTATAACCACGCACATGAATATTGTGGTGATTTGTATGCCGATAGGTGAGACGATGAATTAACCAAGGATAACCATGAAAAGCAAAAATCACAGGTTTATCAGTTGTGAAAATCGTATCAAAATCCTTACTACTTAAACCGTGAGGATGTTCACTTTGTGGTTGTAGTGTCATTAAATCCACAACATTGACAACCCGCACTTTTAAATCTGGGAAATGTTGTCTTAAAATATCCACAGCCGCTAAAGTCTCCAAAGTCGGAACATCTCCAGCACAAGCCATAACTACATCAGTTTCACTGTCTTGATCATTACTTGCCCATTCCCAAATTCCTAAACCTTTAGTACAATGTTTAATTGCAGAATCCATGTCTAAATATTGTAATGCTGGTTGTTTACCAGCCACAATGACATTGACATAATTCCGACTTCTTAAACAATGGTCGGTTACTGATAATAAAGTATTAGCATCAGGTGGCAGATAAACACGAATAATTTCGGCTTTTTTGTTAATTACGTGGTCAATAAACCCAGGATCTTGGTGAGAGAACCCGTTATGATCTTGTCGCCAAACGTGGGAAGTGAGAAGATAATTTAAAGATGCAATTGGTCTTCTCCAAGTAATATGACGAGTCGTTTTCAACCATTTGGCGTGTTGGTTGAACATCGAATCAATGATGTGAATAAAAGCTTCATAACAGGAGAAGAAACCATGACGACCTGTTAATAAATAGCCTTCTAACCATCCTTGACAATTGGTTTCGCTGAGGATTTCCATTACTCGACCGTCCGGTGATAAATGGTCATCTTCGGGGAGAGTTTCCGCATCCCAAGCGCGATTTGTCACTTCAAATAAAGGATCTAGCCGATTTGAGGCGGTTTCGTCAGGACCAAAAACGCGGAAGTTGCGGCTTTCGTCGTTCAGTTTCATAATGTCACGGAGAAACTTACCAGTAACTTTGGTAGCTTCGGCGTTAACTGTCCCTGGTTGGGGTACTTCTACAGCGTAGTTGGAGAAATCAGGCATTTTCAAGTCACGCAGCAAAATTCCGCCGTTAGCGTGGGGGTTGTCTCCCATGCGACGCTGACCTTTGGGTGCTAATTCTGCAAGTTCAGGAATGAGTTGACCCTTTTCATTAAACAGTTCTTCAGGATTGTAACTTTTTAGCCAATCTTCCAGCAGTTGCAGATGTTCCGGTTTACCAGCTATATCACTAAAGGGGACTTGGTGCGATCGCCAATAACCTTCTGTTTTCTTCCCGTCCACTTCCTTGGGACCGGTCCAACCTTTAGGAGTGCGTAAGATAATCATTGGCCATTGCGGTCTTTCTTGGCAACCATGTATCCGCGCTTCTCTTTGGATACTTTGAATTTCTGGAATGATTGTATCTAATACTGCTGCCATTTGTTGGTGAACTTCCGCAGGGTCACCACCTTCCACAAAGTAAGGTTTATAGCCATAGCCGATAAATAGGCTTGCTAACTCTTCATGAGGTATCCGTGCTAATACGGTTGGGTTAGCAATTTTGTAACCATTTAAATGCAGAATTGGTAAAACCGCACCATCAGTAACCGGGTTAATAAATTTGTTAGAATGCCAGCTAGTTGCCAAAGGTCCAGTTTCCGCTTCTCCGTCACCGACAACCGCCGCAACTATCAAATCAGGGTTATCAAATACCGCCCCATAAGCGTGAACTAAAGCATAACCTAATTCTCCCCCCTCATGGATAGAACCAGGGGTTTCTGGGGCGACGTGGCTGGGAATACCACCAGGAAAGGAAAATTGTTTGAATAGTTTTTGCATTCCCTCTTCATTTTGGGAAATGTTAGGGTAATATTCACTATATGTTCCTTCTAAGTATGTATTGGCAACAAGTCCGGGTCCACCATGTCCGGGTCCAGCTATGTAAATTGCATTGAGATCGTATTTTTTAATAACTCTGTTAAAGTGGGCATAAATCAAGTTCAGCCCTGGAGTAGTTCCCCAATGTCCTAAGAGTCGAGGTTTGACGTGTTCTTGTTTGAGGGGTTCCCTTAGTAAAGGATTGTCAAGAAGGTAAATTTGTCCCACAGACAGATAGTTAGCAGCACGCCAATAAGCATTGATTTGTTGCAATTCTTTGTCTGTTAAAGGCTTGATCTGTGGAATACTGGCAATAGTCATTTCCAACCCCAATGTAAAGTATTTGCACCAATCAATTTTAAACCCCATTGTCAAGAAGTAGGGGCGCAGGGCTTTCTAAGTATCAGAAAAACAACGAAAATATCGGCGAGAAAAATACTTCGATATCCGCGATAAAATTCTCAAGCACAAATCACAGATTATTCATGATAGAAACCGACTGGAAGACCGTCAAAACCTACGAAGACATCATCTACCAAAAAACCGACGGTATCGCCAAAATCACTATTAACCGTCCCCACAAACGTAACGCATTCCGTCCAAAAACCGTATTTGAACTATACGAAGCCTTTTGGGATGCTAAAGAAGATACCACCATTGGCGTAGTCCTATTTACAGGTGCAGGACCTCATACAGATGGAAAATATGCCTTTTGTTCAGGTGGTGATCAAAGTGTGCGTGGACAAGCAGGTTATGTAGACGAAACCGGAATCCCCCGGTTAAACGTCTTAGACTTGCAACGTCTCATTCGTTCCATTCCCAAAGTCGTTATTGCCCTAGTCGCGGGTTATGCTATTGGTGGGGGTCATGTTCTCCATTTAATTTGTGATTTAACTATTGCGGCTGATAATGCCATTTTTGGGCAAACAGGACCCAAAGTAGGGAGTTTTGATGGTGGTTTTGGTGCTAGTTATTTAGCCAGAATAGTAGGACAAAAAAAAGCCAGGGAAATATGGTTTCTCTGTCGTCAATATAACGCCCAAGAAGCCCTAGAAATGGGCTTGGTTAATACTGTCGTCCCTGTAGAACAACTAGAAACAGAAGGCGTACAATGGGCGCAAGAAGTATTAGAAAAAAGTCCCATAGCTATTCGTTGTCTGAAATCAGCATTTAACGCTGACTGTGACGGACAAGCTGGTTTACAAGAATTGTCTGGTAACGCTACTCTACTTTATTACATGACAGAAGAAGGAGCAGAAGGAAAACAAGCCTTTTTGGAAAAGCGTCCCCCTAACTTCCGAGATTTTCCTTGGTTGCCTTAAATTGATTTGATAATGAAACTTTACTCATAAGAGTCTCAATCTTTCTTTGTTCTCCTGACTCTTGACTGGGCGCAGGATCTGCGCCCCTACGTCCTGCTATATAAGTAATTGGACAAACATATTTACAGTCATTGCGAGGGAAGGGAAGCAATCACAACCCTGGCAATTGCTTCATTTCACTTCGTTTCCTATGGCTAACGCCACGCTGCGCTAACGCAATAACATTGTGTAATTAATTCTGTCTCACTACTTACCAAAATCGCACCTGTTGTGGAAGGTGCGATTTCTAAAGATGTCAAAATTGGAAACACTAACAAATTGCCAGTCAAATTTTATTAGGGTGGACAGAAAATTGATGTCCGTAATCATGAATAGTTAAATGAGTACGCTTTGATTTTTCACTTCTTGTGTAGCGGCAGCAGGAATGTCTTCGACAGAGACTACTGTAACATGATCCAAATCGGTCTGGAGAGTTTGAGCAGCCGCAAAAACAGGTTTGGCTACTGGTAAACTCCAAGCATCTTCTAAAGTTTCCCAAGCAGGTGCAAAAGCGGACATGACGAAAGGACAAGCTTTCCAGACCCCTTGTACTGGTGCGCTCAATTTTTCACACATACCACCACGACGACCTTGTGGCTGGTAATAACGACAATAACGACAGGTAGATGTTAAACGCTTAATTAGTTTCATGTGCCTTCATCTTCAGTACCATTCAGGACTACTTATCACACTTATATATCTTGCTTCTTAATCAAAATAGGCATGAAGGGTAAAAAATCATTGTTGGATATAGGTTCTAGCGATTATTAACCATAAATAAACTTTAGGATATCTTTAGATTCTTGTTATATATGTAAATAATTATTAGAGTGCGTACATATTTATTTTTACCTAAAACTTATTGGGGATCAAGATTAAAACATTGATTCTGGATTTACTCGTTTTGTAAAAACGTTACTTTAGATAGAGTTAAAATCGGTTCTTAGCATTTAATTTACTGAATTATTTACAATAGTTCAATATTTATCCTAACCGCTTGGAGCAGCAGAGAGAACAAACTTCCCAGCGTTCAAGTTCACCCCGTGGAGTGGGACATTGACATTGGGGACACAAGGGGAGATGATGCGATCGCTCTTGCATCATCTTCGCCCAATTCTCAAAAGCACCCAACGCATTGTCAATATTGACTTGAACTAACCTATCACCAATCAAATCATCAGCCACATAACTAGGATGTTCAGATGCCGAAACAGTGGCTTCTGTTCCCGCTATTGATGAATTTTTCCACTCGGCTGTAGAAAAGCGAATATCTACCAAAGACGTAGATAGCTTGTTATTTAACTTTACCAACATAGTTTTCCTGCCAAATGTCAAATTTTGCGCCCAAGCAGCACTAGAAGTTGCTACCCACAAAACATCACGCTGAATAGACAAAGGACGAGTTTGCACCGCAACGGCAGTCCCCACAACTTCTACCCAGCACTTTAGCAACCGCAGCAATACCTGTTCTTGCCATTGTGGTGAACGTTGAATATTTCCTAAAACCTGATCAATTGACTTAAAAGACATATTATGTTATTAGTTTTACCATAAAAATAGCTGAATACTGATAATCAACTTTCACCAGTATATTGAAAATTCATTTAATCATCTACCCTGACTCCATCTTAAACAATGAATCAAAATCCTTTGATAGATTCTACCAAATCCCCGCAAACACCCGGCTTAAACCCTACCCTAACTACCGCACTGGCTAGTTTAGAAATACAATTGGATCAAGAATTAACCAGATATAGACGCACACGCAAAAACACCAAATCACAAACAGCAAGAAGTGTAGAAAGTTACACTAATTATCAAACAACAACCTTGTCGAAGGAGATTCAACTACCAGCAGTTCCTCCCGTAGCCATTCCCTCAGAAAATCCATTCTTGACGAATGAGACTGAAACCATTGATTTTCCCCAGGAGTTTGCTAACTCAGACATAGAAGAAACCCCCACTCCTCCAAACCTAGAAAAATCAACTAGCAGTATAGTTCCCACCAAAATTCCCTCCCCTGACAACCAAACCCTCCTCACCTCAAATGATCCTCCTCAACAACCAAATGATTATTTAGAATCTAGTGAGGCATTATTGCGGAGTTTGACAGCCGTTGCACCACAAAATCAAACTCCTAATTCTCCTAAATCCCGTGATAGTGTCTTATCACCTTTAGGTATTGGTTCAATGCTGTTGCTATTATTGGCAAGTTTGACTTTAGGTTATGTCGTCTTCAATCCCAAAAATTTACCTAAATTGAATTTCAGTAGCGTACTAAACAATAATTCATCAAAGACTGCGGAAAATACACAAAACACAGAAATTATAGAAAATAATTCCCAACTGACTAGCGAACCAAAAATCACCCCCATAGCTAAATATCCTAATTTAGCCACCCAAGAATTTCGACAAGTTAGAGATCCTAAAGATGTCGTAGATTTAACACCAAAAGTTAAACCGACCCCTCAAATCATTTCCACTCCTGTAGCTATTCAACCCCCCATAACTCCTATCTCTCGATTACCGAGACTTTCCCCCTTACCTAACACCCTCTCTAAATCCACACCTTTAGCAAAGCCTACAGCTACTTTTTCACCCCTACCAGAAGATGTCAAACCATCAGCTAATGGATACTATTATATTATTGCTGATAATCAAGGCGACAAAGCTTTAACAGCCGCCAAGCAAGTTGTTCCTGATGCTTATTTATCACCAAATAAAAAATTTATTTATTTGGGTGCTTTGAAAACCAAGGATGAGATTAAGCGCAGATTGCAGGAATTAGAGGCAAAAGGCATTAAAGGACGATTACAACAGCCATAGTTAAAAAATGCTGGTTTTACTGAATAAAATTTACTGAATTTAACGCCAAAAACTCTGACCTTTGTGTCTTTGCGCCTTTGCGTGAGGCTAATTCATACTGATTTCTTACTATGATAACAATATAGCAATCCTCAAAGTCCAGTAAATGGTCAAGGTAGAGCCAACATGGAAGTTATTAACCGTATTCTGCGGGTGATTCGCGCTAATTTTAATAGTCTGGTTAGCAATGCAGAAGATCCAGAAAAAATTCTGGAAACAGCTTTCATGGAAATGCAGGAGAATTTGGTACAATTGCGTCAAGGGGTAGCTCAAGCGATCGCCACCCAAAAGCGCACAGAACGCCAAGCAGCCGCAGGAGAATCCCAAGCCGCAGAATGGTATCGTCGCGCCCAATTAGCCCTCCAGCAAGGTAATGACTCCCTCGCACGGGAAGCTCTCACCAAACGCAAATTTTACCAAGAGACCGCTACAACTTTAACCAGCCAAATTCAGCAGCAAAAAGATGTAGTCGCCAAATTAAAGCAAGATATGCGGACTTTAGAGTTAAAACTGGCTGAGGTAAAAACTAAGAAAGATATGTATATCGCTCGCGCTCGTTCCGCAGAAGCTTCCTATCGGCTGCAAGAAATGTTAACTGGAACTTCTGCTACATCTAGCTTAGGTGCATTAGAACGAATGGAGGAAAAAGTCTTACAAATAGAAGCACAATCAGAAGTTGCTAGTACACTGGGTGGTGATAATCTAGAAAAAGAATTTGCATCCTTAGATTCTCACCATGATATTGATACAGAACTCGCAGCCATGAAAACTTATATCCTAAATCAAGAAGAAAATCCCCAGCCAGATCATAATTTACCCAAAACACCCGAACCATAACTTTCTCTGGTTAATATAGATAATTAATAGGTTCATGATTCAGAATAGAAAAAAAGATAGTAATCCAGACTGGAAAGACTACATTGGCATAGGTAGCTATTGATATAGTAGAAAGGCTAACTATCTAACCAAGAGCGTAAACCTCTAAAGGAAAAATAAATTTATGGGATTATTTGATCGCCTTAAACGAGTAGTTGGTGCTAACTTAAACGATTTAGTCAGTAAAGCCGAAGATCCAGAAAAAATGCTGGAACAAGCCCTCCTCGAAATGCAAGAGGATATGGTGAAGTTGCGCCAAGGTGTAGCACAAGCAATAGCTGCCCAGAAGCGCACTGAAAAACAGTATAATGAAGGACAAGCCGAAATTAATAAGTGGCAACGTAACGCCCAACTTGCCCTGCAAAAAGGTGATGAGAACCTAGCCCGTCAAGCATTAGAGCGCAAGAAAACTTATACTGATACTGCTACGGCTTTAAAAACCAGTCTAGATCAGCAAACTGTTCAGGTAGAAGGTCTGAAAAAGAATTTAATCCAGTTAGAGAGCAAAATTTCTGAAGCCAAAACCAAGAAAGAAATGCTCAAAGCCCGGATTACCGCTGCAAAAGCCCAAGAACAATTGGGAAATATGGTTAGTGGGATGAGTAGCAATAGTGCCATGTCTGCTTTTGAGCGCATGGAAGAAAAAGTATTAATGCAAGAAGCTAAATCTCAGGCTGTATCCGAGTTAGTAAGTGCAGATTTAGATCACCAATTTGCCAAGTTAGAATCTGGTAGTGATGTTGATGATGAATTGGCCGCTTTGAAAGCATCCTTAGCACCTGCACCCGACCGAAAACTACTAACCCCAGAACAATCTAGCACCACAACTCCAGTACAACCAACCAGTACAGCTAAATCGGTTGAACCAGTTGATGCTGAATTGGAATCTCTACGCAAACAACTGGATAATCTGTAGTTTTTGCAGATAATTCAATTCAGCTAATCCCACACATCTTGGTTGTGGGATTTTACTCCATTTTCAAAGCCGAAAAGTTTATTAGTAAATCTTTTACAATCTAAAACTCAAAATCTAAAATCGGATAACAACTGACTCTCAGATTGGGATAAAGTATTTTGTGAATGAATTTGATTAATTTATGTCCATTGCATAATGGCGGTATGAAAATCAAAAATTCCATTTCTCGAACTCTTACTCTCTGCGCCTCTGCGCCTCTGCGAGAGACAAATTCATACTTTCATTCAGCAACGCCAATTTATACTACTTTATGGAGACTATAATGAACAAGGGTGTAATCACTATCACTGATGCTGAGTTTGAAACGGAAGTATTAAAAGCCGAACAGCCTGTATTAGTTTATTTCTGGGCTTCCTGGTGCGGACCTTGTCAATTGATGTCACCAGTGATTAATGCGGCTGCGACAACTTATAGCGATCGCCTAAAAATTGTTAAGATGGAAACTGATGCCAATCCACTCACAGTCAAACAATACCAAGTAGAAGGTCTCCCGGCTCTGAGATTGGTAAGAGGAGAACAACTATTAGAATCTATTGAGGGAGTAATTGGTAAAGATAAATTACTCAGTTTTTTGGAAGATCATTTAAATAATAATTAGTTACCGATTAGTGATCAAAACTCCATAGTTTTTGATCACTACCTCATGACTAATGACCAATAAATAATAATTGAAATGCAATTTGCTACCCGGTTACAACCCTTAAAATCTAACGTATTTGCCGATATGGACACAGCCAAGACCATTGCTTTGGCTGCTGGAAGAGAATTAATTGATTTATCTTTAGGTTCTTCAGATTTACCTACCGAGAATCACGTCATAGAAGCGATCGCTCAATCTCTCCATGATCCTACCACTCATGGTTATTTATTATTTCGTGGCACTCAAAATTTCCGTCAAGCCGCAGCCCAGTGGTACGAGCAAAAATTCGGTATCCCAGTTGACCCAGAAACAGAAGTTTTACCCCTCATTGGTTCTCAAGAAGGAACAGCCCATTTACCCTTAGCCGTGCTTAATCCCGGCGACTTTGCCCTATTATTAGATCCTGGTTATCCTTCCCATGCCGGAGGAGTATACTTGGCTAGTGGTCAAATTTACCCCATGCCATTAAAACCAGAAAATAATTTTTTACCAGTTTTTAGTGATATTCCCGCCACAGTTTTAGCCCAGTCGCGGTTAATGGTATTAAGCTATCCTCATAATCCTACCAGTGCGATCGCCCCCTTATCCTTCTTTCAAGAAGCCGTAGCCTTTTGTCAACAACATAATATAGTTCTCGTTCACGACTTCCCTTACGTAGATTTAGTCTTCACAGAAAAAACCCAAAATCCAAAATCCCCTGTTCCCTCAATTTTGCAAGCAGACCCCGAAAAAAGCGTCTCTATTGAATTCTTTACCCTTTCCAAATCCTATAATATGGGTGGTTTCCGCATTGGTTACGCAATTGGGAATCCGCAATTAATTCAAGCCCTTAAGCAAATCAAAGCCAGCGTTGATTTTAACCAATATTTGGGAATTTTGAACGGAGCGATCGCCGCCCTCACCGGACCCCAAGATGGTGTAAAATCTGCCGTTGATATTTTCCGTCAACGCCGGGACACCTTCATTAAAGCCTTGCACCGTATCGGTTGGAACGTTCCCACACCAGAAGCCACAATGTACATTTGGGCAAAATTACCCCCACAATGGAGTCATAATTCCATAGAATTTTGCACCGAACTAGTTAAAAAAACAGGTGTAGCCGCTTCCCCAGGAGTCGGCTTCGGTCAATTCGGTGAAGGATACGTTCGCTTTGCATTAGTACAAAAACCAGAAATCTTAGAAACTGCTGTAGAGAGAATTTCCCAGTTCCTCTATTAACTCAAGTTGCTAGTCATCTAATTGAGCCTGGTAATTGGTAATTGGTAATTGGTAATTGGTAAATTTCTCATCCTGTTAATCCTTTAATCCCGGATATCCTGATTCAGACATTATTAAACCATTCTCATACTCAAATCCAACCATTTAGACTGAGTAATAGGCGCACTAGTAGAAATATAATCAACACCAGTTTTCGCAACAGCGCGAACAGTCTCCAAAGTTACATTTCCCGAAGCCTCAATTTTCACCCGATCATCTTCATCACGAATCAATAATACAGCCTCACTCATCATAGACAAAGGCATATTATCCAACATAATAATATCTGCTTTGTACTGTAAAGCTTCCCGCACCTGTGCTAAATTTTCCGTCTCCACCTCAATTGTTAGAGGATAAGGAACGTGAGAACGAATGCGGGTAATAGCTTCCCCAATTCCCCCAGCCGCAACAATATGATTATCCTTAATCATCACCGCATCATCTAAACCCATCCGGTGATTCATCGCACCACCCAAAGCAGTAGCGTACTTTTCCAAAATTCTCAACCCTGGAGTAGTTTTGCGCGTATCCACCAACTGAGCAGGTAAATCAGCTATTTTCTCTACATATATATTAGTCAAACTGGCAATTCCACTTAACCGCATCACCAAATTAAGCGCTACCCTTTCCCCCATTAACAGCGTATCCAGTGAACCATTAATTTCCGCTATCACCTGCCCTGGTTCGCATAGTGTACCCTCATCGGTAACATTGACAAAATCAACTTGATTATTCAAAAGCTGAAACACCCTAGCCGCAATCGGTAAACCAGCAATTATCCCTGGTGCTTTCGCTATCCATTTAGCTTCTCCTCTAGTGGGATGTTGGGACAATAGAGATTGAGTAGTACGATCTCCCCTACCAATATCTTCCAACAACCAACTTTGCAACAATTGATCCAGCACCAAAAACGGTGGTAGTACAGCCACTGAACTCTTCATCTCTAATATCTATCTATATCCACTCAACACTATCAATTATTGTCTTTCTTTCTCTAATGACTCAAAAAAAACCAGAAGTGGAACTCCACAAACCCAGCCAAATCAAAAACACCACCAAAAGGGCAGAAATCTCAGGAATTTTAACGCTCATAACCCTTGTCTCACAAGGATTTTAGATAAAACAAAAAACAAACCGAAAAATAGTTTGCCAAAGTAGTTGACAAACCAAAGTAGATTCGATATATTAGATAAGTGCTGAACAGAGAAGCAAAAAAGAGGCGACACTAAACAGCACACCGAACCTTGAAAATATTATAGTTTGAAAGCCAGAATACGACAAGTACCCTGCGTCAGAAAGAAAATAACCTGACCGTGGTTGTAAAAACGGTTAAGAAAGAGCTTTATAACAGACGAACCAAAATGGAGAGTTTGATCCTGGCTCAGGATGAACGCTGGCGGTATGCTTAACACATGCAAGTCGAACGGTCTTTTCGGAGATAGTGGCGGACGGGTGAGTAACGCGTAAGAATCTACCTTCAGGTTGGGGACAACCACTGGAAACGGTGGCTAATACCCAATGTGCCGAGAGGTGAAAGGCTTGCTGCCTGAAGAAGAGCTTGCGTCTGATTAGCTAGTTGGTGGGGTAAGAGCCTACCAAGGCGACGATCAGTAGCTGGTCTGAGAGGATGATCAGCCACACTGGGACTGAGACACGGCCCAGACTCCTACGGGAGGCAGCAGTGGGGAATTTTCCGCAATGGGCGAAAGCCTGACGGAGCAATACCGCGTGAGGGAGGAAGGCTCTTGGGTTGTAAACCTCTTTTCTCAGGGAAGAACAAAATGACGGTACCTGAGGAATAAGCATCGGCTAACTCCGTGCCAGCAGCCGCGGTAATACGGAGGATGCAAGCGTTATCCGGAATGATTGGGCGTAAAGGGTCCGCAGGTGGCATTGTAAGTCTGCTGTTAAAGAGTTTGGCTCAACCAAATAAAAGCAGTGGAAACTACAAAGCTAGAGTGTGGTCGGGGCAGAGGGAATTCCTGGTGTAGCGGTGAAATGCGTAGATATCAGGAAGAACACCGGTGGCGAAGGCGCTCTGCTAGGCCAAGACTGACACTGAGGGACGAAAGCTAGGGGAGCGAATGGGATTAGATACCCCAGTAGTCCTAGCCGTAAACGATGGATACTAGGCGTAGCTCGTATCGACCCGAGCTGTGCCGTAGCTAACGCGTTAAGTATCCCGCCTGGGGAGTACGCAGGCAACTGTGAAACTCAAAGGAATTGACGGGGGCCCGCACAAGCGGTGGAGTATGTGGTTTAATTCGATGCAACGCGAAGAACCTTACCAAGGCTTGACATGTCACGAATTCCGTTGAAAGATGGAAGTGCCTTCGGGAGCGTGAACACAGGTGGTGCATGGCTGTCGTCAGCTCGTGTCGTGAGATGTTGGGTTAAGTCCCGCAACGAGCGCAACCCTCGTTTTTAGTTGCCAGCATTAAGTTGGGCACTCTAGAGAGACTGCCGGTGACAAACCGGAGGAAGGTGGGGATGACGTCAAGTCAGCATGCCCCTTACGTCTTGGGCTACACACGTACTACAATGCTACGGACAAAGGGCAGCTACACAGCGATGTGATGCGAATCTCATAAACCGTAGCTCAGTTCAGATCGAAGGCTGCAACTCGCCTTCGTGAAGGAGGAATCGCTAGTAATTGCAGGTCAGCATACTGCAGTGAATTCGTTCCCGGGCCTTGTACACACCGCCCGTCACACCATGGAAGTTGGTCACGCCCGAAGTCGTTACCCCAACCTTTTGGAGGGGGATGCCTAAGGTAGGACTGATGACTGGGGTGAAGTCGTAACAAGGTAGCCGTACCGGAAGGTGTGGCTGGATCACCTCCTTTTAGGGAGACCCAAATCAAGTCAAAAGGCAAAAGTCAAAAGTCAAAAATCAAGACCTAGACAAAAAACCTAGACTTCGGTTTATCCCAAGGTCGGTCGCAGACTTGAAGTAAAGCTTTCAAACTATGGTTTGGTTCGATAAGGGCTATTAGCTCAGGTGGTTAGAGCGCACCCCTGATAAGGGTGAGGTCCCTGGTTCGAGTCCAGGATGGCCCACCTGAAGAATTTTAGATTGGCGATTTTAGATTTTAGATTGAAATAAACAACCAATCCAAAATCGCAAATCCAAAATTTAGTAGGGGGGTTTAGCTCAGTTGGTAGAGCGCCTGCTTTGCAAGCAGGATGTCAGCGGTTCGAGTCCGCTAACCTCCACATTTGGAAGAAAAACAGCAACTGAAACTATTGACATGATAATAGTTTTTGACTGCTGGGTTAAATTCCAGCCAGAACCTTGAAAACTGCATAAGAGAAAGAGAAAAAGCACCGCAGACACAGACATTGAGATGGATGTGAAAGCAAACAAGCAGACATTGTGGTCAAGCTAATAAGGGCTAATGGTGGATACCTAGGCACACAGAGGCGAAGAAGGACGTGGTTACCGACGAAATGTTCCGGGGAGTTGGAAGCAAACTAAGAGCCGGAAATATCCGAATGGGGCAACCCTATGTACTACCTGTTGAATATATAGACAGGAAAGAGCCAACCCAGCGAACTGAAACATCTTAGTAGCTGGAGGAAGAGAAATCAAACTAGAGATTCCCTAAGTAGTGGTG
>NZ_CP099464.1:1942500-2160000 GCF_024584745.1 Dolichospermum heterosporum TAC447
TAACAAATAAACAACCTTACCCTGCTGAAAATCCTAATCTTTCAGAACCTATTTTACAAAACTACTCTTTTGCGTTACAGAAATTAATTAATAATCTCATTCAAGACAAATATAGTAGTTTTCAACATTTACAACAAACCCTACCTAGATAACTATTATAGTCTAGTTTCTTCTTCCTATAGTAGTTCTATGGTTAGCTCTTAATCGGCGTTTTTGAATATTAGATAACCCATCCAGTGTTCCTTCTTTTTCTAATTTATCAATAGCTTCTTTTATCAATTTAATTTGTTCAGGATCTGCTCCCTCAGAAAGTAATATTTTCAATTGCGATTTCAAACTATTCATTTGTGCTTCAGGGTCACTCTGATTTTCTCTGGTAAGCATTCTAAGATAATTTTAGCATCAGTAGCGGAAAGTTGCTCTAAAAGTTCTACTTGCATAATGTTACTGCTCACTTGGTATTTGAACGTTGTAAGGAGGTTCAGTAGCTATAAGAATAATTGCTTCTAATTCCAATAATAGCCCAGGATTTTCCCAATGAGAAATTGCTTGTACTGCAATACGCACATCTTCGTTTCTATATTTATCTAGCCATGCCCATAAAAAAGCTTTGTGACCTCCACTAAAACGACTACGTAGATTTTGTGCTTTACCAATGTAAATTAATCCTTCAGCTTTGTGTCTAATAGCGTAAATACCAGGACTACGAGTTATGTTATCAAACCTGTGATTTAAGGGTTGACATTGCTCAAAGGGAGTAAAAGCTATTGCATCTAATATTGCTTGAGCCTGAATTTTTAGATCAGATTCTTTTGCGGACATAAAAACAATCAGGGTAATTCCATAAGAATTATTCCACGTTTAACGTTAGTCACGAAAAGAAAAAATGATAAAATCTTGTTTCAATTATCTTCAGTTTTTAGGGAATATGTGAGAAATTCTTCTAAAGTTGACAATCATCAATTTTAGAAGAATAAGCTCTAATTTGTTAAAGCGATTTGAGGTAAAACTTGATTTAATTTCCCACTACGATAACCTTCTAAATCCAAGGTGACATAGATAAATCCCCAGTTTTGAAATGCGGATACTAAAGTTGGTAAATCTGTAGTCGAGACAAAATCTTTAATTTTATCTGGTGATAATTCAATTCTGGCTGTGTCACCTTCGGAACGAACCCGTAAATTTTGCCACCCCAGGTTTCGTAAATAAATTTCGGCTCTACCTACTCGCTGTAATTTGGCAATGGTAATTTCTTCACCGTAGGGAAAGCGCGAACTTAAACAGGGTTGAGCGGGTTTATCCCACCAAGGTAAACCTAATTGTTGGGAAATTTGCCGAACTTCGGCTTTAGTCACCCCAATTTCTGCTAAAGGCGATCGCGCACCTCTTTCTTTTGCAGCTTGAATTCCGGGACGATAATCATGTAAATCATCGGCATTTACACCATCTACCACATAAGGATAACCCAACTCTAAAGCCAAGGGTTTGAGAGTGTCGTGTAATTCGCTTTTACAAAAATAACAACGATTAACTGGATTAGATGTGTAATTGGGATTGTCCATTTCCTGTGTTTGGACAACTTTATGAGAAATTCCGATAGTTGCGGCTTGAATTTTCGCGTCTTCTAATTCTTCTGGTAATAGAGAAGGAGAAACCGCAGTTACAGCCAAAGCGCGATCGCCTAACATATCATAAGCAATCTTAGCGACCAATGTACTGTCAACCCCCCCGAATAGGCTATTAAAGCCTGATCCATTTCTGTAAATAACTCTTTTAACTGCTCTAGTTTTTCTGTCCAACTCATTCTACTAAAATCCCATAACGCCTAATCACTTCTATTTTAGCTTAACCGACAGAAGCCCCAGGACTGACCCGAAGGGCAGCGTGGGATGAATGGCGCGTGAATTAACGACAGTTTTTCGACCAAAGCGACGTATAAAACCAATGTTATCCTTTAAATCATATAACCCATGTGGAATTGCTATTCCTGTTGCCAAAGATGGAAAGTCGTGGTCTAATGTAACCGTTCACGGGGGGTACAAAAAACGCTCTATATGAGATTCCACGAAAACAGCATGAAAAACGTTATAGATTTGATTTTTTTAGGTCATTTGAAATTCGCAAAATCTCTATATCGGTTTGCAAATCGTTTTCCAGCCAATTTAAGAACCATTCGTTAATATGTCAAGTTGCCTGAAAAACCCAACAGACAAAGCTTTCAGGTTTTTTAATAAATTCTCACCCCCTGTGAACGGTTCCGTCAAGAAAGCCCGCTCAAAGTTTAAGAGTAAAAAACGAAGTCATCGAAATCATGCTACTCCTCGACAACAACTATCTTTTCAAATTTTTAACCAGGCAAGTTGAATATATCCATTTTGATGCTTTTAATTTTTGATTCTCAATTTATAGTTCCACTGTTTAAGGATATTCTCATCAATTGACAATTAAGTTTTTTCAGCGTGCCTTTCGTTAGGTATAAGCAAGTTTTTTAGCTTTTATTGTTCTCGTAGTACATACGCGAACAAAATATTTTTGAATTCACCCCCTATCTCCCCTTAACCGAGCAGTATTGCCCCCCTATCTTTAACGAGAGATCAAGGGTTTCGATAATTTTAGAGGGGGGGAGTGAATAACTACCCAGCACGTCAGCACAGCAACAAAAAGAGTCAGAGATAGCAATTGGAACAAGAATTATACACAGCTTTTTACACGAGAAAAGAACAAGTGCATCTGCCAAATTAACCAAGACTTTACGCGCCAAGCTGCCATTGATAGGTGTTCTGTAGATGATGGTGAGGATAAGTCAAGGCTATTTTGGTCATAGTGTAACCATTTGGCTGGTAGGTGTCCCATCGGTGTCATGGGGGATAATTGAAAAGTTAAAGCTTCGTAATCTAACCATTTTCCATCTTTTCGCCAACCCAGACGATCGCCTAGTTTCTTTTCTGTTTCATAGTCTATTTGACCACCCATTTCACTCCAAATTGTTTGTTGAATCTTAAAGCCAAAATAACCATAACTGTATTGTTCCCAAAGTCGATCAATAATATGTAAATCTTGGCAAGGAAAGCTTTCAATATCTTCTTGATAAACTTCATTCCAGTAATTCTTTTTCATGACTTTTAGCATTAATTTAGCAGTTTCCATATCAGCTTCTTTCCACTGATTTTGTGCCAGCAGATCCCGCAATCGGGTATAGTCAATATCTTGATTGGTAAAAAATTCTGGCTGGGAACTAATATGATCATTAGCTACTTCCATTAATTCTGTTTTTTTAGTCGTAGCCAGAGATGGTACAGAGATAAAATTTACTTCTGCTTTGTCTAGAGTTTGGATTTGATCAGTTATTTGTTGAGATATATAATTTGAAATTAAATCAATACCTTGACCTAAAAAGACACCATTTTCACTTATTTCAAAATTAGGGATTTGCCAATTTAATAATTGAGATTGAATTAAGGCATCTTTTAATCTGGTGTTTTTCTCATAACTTTTTACCATAAAATCGAGAAATGTTTGATAAATACCTTCATTTTCTTCGATCTTAAATAAATTTGACTGATAATTTAAAATGTTATCCCCTAGACTTTTAATATCTCCAACAGTTGCATAAAAATATTCATCTACTTTCATCACCTCATCTATTAAAGATTGAAAGGGACTAAAATAATCTTGAATAGAATCTTCAAAATTAATGGCATTATGGGCAAGTTTAGCTATTTCCTGACGAATCTTATAAGCTTTCTGTTGATATTCATAAATTTCTTGATATACTGCTAAATCTTTTACTATTTGCTGCACAATTTGTTTTTGATACTGGGCATCTTCTGCCAGTTTACTAATACCTTCACTAATTAATTTAATTTTTTCTAAAGTTAATAAATAAGCATTGCTTAAGATGATAACAGCTTTAAAATTTTCTTTCTTTTCCCATATTAATTCATTTAATATTTGCGAATTTTGTTGGTTTTTTAGTTCTAGTTTACTTCTGGCATCTTCTAGATTTTTGATTTCTAAATATTTTTCTTGAAATAATTTCTTTAAATTATCCATCAATGTTAACAAAAAATCCTGATAACTTTCTTGATAATTTTCCAGAAAATCAATAATCTGATTATAATCTATGATAAATAATTGAATTTCTGCTAAAATCTCTCCTTGGGTAATCACTTTTTTCTGCTTGATTATTCCAGCAATATGATGATAACGAACACCTTCTTTAATTAATTTTTGACGTTCACGAATTTTATTTTGTAATGTTTTGACAGAATGATTTTTTAGAACTGGTAATTGATAGGTTCGTTCATAAATTTTGATACTTTTATAATTAATAAATTGTTTTTGCTTTTGGGTGAGCATGATTGTAATTTTCGGTAATTTTCTCAATTTACTATTTTGATGCAGTAGTCAAAGAAATTGATTTTTCGCGTTTATAATCTTCAATTGGTAAGAGTTGCCAATGATTATTTTCTGTAAGTTCTAGAACCCATTGATGATAAGCATACAAACTTTCTCGATGTCCCACACTAATAAAAGTTGTGTTTGTAGCTTGTAATTGAGAATATAAATTTTCTTCGTTTTTTAAATCTAAAGCACTCGTCGCTTCATCTAAAATAGTAAAGCTAGGGAGAGAAATTAATAATCTAGCAAAAGCTAAACGTTGTTGTTCTCCTAATGATAAGATATTTTCCCAAGCAACTTCTGTATCAAAACTCTTGATGCGGGTAAGCAGGTTTTGCAAATTAACTTTATGGAGAATTTCTTCCAGTTGGCGATCGCTCATTTTCCGGTCTGTATGCGGATAGAGTAGCTGCTCCCGCAGAGTTCCTAAAATTATATAGGGACGTTGGGGAAGAAACAAAATTTCCTTTAACGCAGGTCTTACTAACCTACCACTTCCCGCATTCCACAAACCGGCGATCGCTCTCAGCAAAGAACTTTTTCCCCTACCACTAGCACCAACTATTAACAACCCTTCTCCTGGTGAAACAGATAATGATAGGTCTTTAACTATCACTTGTTCATAATTGGGTGTTTTTAAGGTGACATCCTCAAACCCTAAACGCGGTTCTTCTATGACTTTGATAGTACCAATATTCTCAGGTTTTTGGCTTACCGATGCTAACGCATCTGAAAATTCTGCTAAACGCTGGACGTAACTAGAAAATCGTCCTGAGTTACCAAATTCAGCTATTAATACACCTAAAGCATTAGAAAACATAAAACTACAAAATGTGGCTTGGCTAATTTCTCCATAATTGATCTTATCTTGAATAAATAAAGGTGTAAGAATAAACATAGAAAACAAACTAATTGCCGACTGATAGGCGCTGTTAAAAATATCTTGACCCTTTTCCCAATTTATCCTCCGTTCCGCATTTTTCAATACATTATCAAATCTGCGTTTAATAATATTTAGTTCTTCAGTTTCTCCTTGGAAAAAAGCAATTGATTCAGCATGATTCCGTACATGAGTTAGGCAATAATTAAAGTCAGCTTTGAATGATAGCTCCTCTCGGTTGATTCTCGCTAATTCTTGACTTAAAAAAATAGCAAATAAATTACCTACAATTGTATAAATAATCAGATAAATTGCCACTTGTGAAGAAATAGTCCAGAGAATGATTACAGCAGCAATCATATCCATAGACTTCTCTAGGAAAGTAGTTGAAAATCTTAACGCATTGATGGTAATAGGTTCAATTTCTTGAGCTATGCGTTGGTCTGGATTAGTAATTTTAGACTTAAAATTGATTTTATAATAGGCTTGATTGCTCAAATATTTATTTAAAATATGATTATTTAGCCACTTGTACCAATCCATAGCAATTTTTTTTCTAATATATTTAGAAAATGCTACTAAAAGTACGGTGACAACAATAAATAGCACAGATATCCATAATGTACTGAGATATTTTTCTAGGTTTTTCTCTTCAATTACAATATCAAAGACGTAGCGATTCCAGAAGCTACTGAGACTATGGATACCCACAATGGAAGTAATTAATATGAGCAACAGAATAAACATTCCCCATGAATAAATCACTTCGGAAAATGCTCTTGTCCCTATCTCTGTGGGATACCAATAGGGACCAGCGACTAATTTCAAATCCCGCCAAAGTTGTATAACAGTAGAAAAAGGATTAAATGGTGTTTGCTCACTAACACTACGAGTTTGCATAATTCAATATCTATATCTATTACTTTGATTTTTACGAGTTAGGAGAATTTCGGCGATCGCTTGAGAAATTGGAAAATGTGGTGCAAATATTTCTAACCAGAAAAATTCCCCAACTGGGTTAATTTCCAGAAATATATACTCTCCATCGGGTGTGACAATCATATCAATTGCTCCATAGTTTAAACCAAATTCAACCATTAATTGCAGTAGCTTTTTTTCCACATCTTGAGGTAAATCATCAGCTTGCCAAGCGTCTTTTAATGCTCTCCCTTGTTTACGCCAATCATAAGTAGCTCCTTCACAACTTTGGGAATTTACTGCGGCTGTAAATACGCGCTGTCCTACAATAGTTATCCGCAACTCTCGCGCCTTGGGTACGTTTTCTTGAAACGTCATCGGACAAAAACGCAGTCCTTCCAGATTTTCCAAATCCTCATCTTTAACTGGACTTGTAAACACAAATAACTGTTCTCCCTGTTCGCCAAAAATAGCAAAGGAAGAAAGCATTTTTGTCACTATACCTTGTTTATGACATTCAGAAGCAAATTGTTTAACTGTTTCTGGGTTATTAGTAGTTAGAGTGCGTGGGGTAAGCAGTCCTATTTTTCGTGCTACTTGTAGCTGTAGTTGTTTATGATGAGTTCGTTCTACATTGGACATCTGATCAAAATGAAAGCCTGGAAGACTGGCAATCATACCCCGAACAGTAGCGCGAGATTCGTTAATTGATGCTTCTCTATATTGCTTGTCCATCGTGTTAGGAATTTTTGCTCCATAGCGCATCCTTCGATACCAAACTGCGGAAACTTCACTCACATCCAGTTGCTTTTCTCCATCAGTGATAATTACCCGTTCTGTATCACCTTGGTAAATATCTAATTTGACTTCCGTAGGATATCTGTCAGTGTCAAACCGAAATGCTTTTTCCCCTTGATCTTCAATCGCTTTGATCACTAAAGGAATGCTTTCATTGTCGTTGCTATATGTGACTATTAAAATTGTCATAAATAAAATATATGTTTTTAATTAAACTTGGTATGAGTTGCTAGCAGTCTGTCAACCCGAAAATGACAGGTGAAGGCAAGCAGGGGTAGAAGAGAGGCATCATTACCCGTCAAAATAAATTTGACGAGCTACTAGTTAGGCTAACTGTCAGAAATGGCTTACGCCAAGCTACGCTAACAGGATGTCCAGGATTAAAGGATGAACAGGATGAAAACAGGTATTTCATCACCTATTACCCATTACCAGCCTCAACGAGATAACTAACAACTTGATACTATAAAAGTAGAGTATCAGCGATCGCACTAGCAATAGGCAAGTCCAAATCTTTTTCTAGCATTCCCCATTCACCGATGGGGTTAACTTCTAAAAATACATAGTCTTCTGATGGTGTGACGATAAAATCTAACGCTCCAAACAACAACCCCAATTTATTCATAAAGATTTGCAAACGACGCAGCACTTGTTCAGGAAGCTCGTAGTGTTGCCATACACCAACATCAACACCAGGTTTACGCCAATCAACTTTAGATGTGTTATAAATGCTGGCATCTAACGCACCGACAAATACCTTACCATTTACGTACACTACGCGCAATTCCCACTGTTTAGGAATTTGCTCTTGAAACACCATCGGACAATAACGCAAGGACTCAGCATCTTGTAAATCTTCTTCTTTAACCACGCTGGTGTAAAAAAAGAAAGAAGTAGATTCCATAGTCCGGGATAGAGGAGTTAATAACTTACTCACCATCTTGCCGTTGACTTGGTGAAAAAACTCCTTTGCTGACTCAGCTTTGTTAGTAACGAGAGTCTGGGGAATGACAAAACCTACCTCAGTAGCAACCCGCAGTTGGCGCAATTTATCATTGGCAGCATTTATACATTCTAAATTATCTACCCAATGAGCGTTTCGCAAACTATCCCAGAAACCATTTAACGTGGCTTGTGATTCTCTTATGCAAGCTTCTCGAAACTTAGGTGCTAGGTCTGCACTTAGTTTTGGTTCCCATATTCGGCGCAGCCAAACCGCTTGCACCTGTTCTGTGCTGATAGAATAGCCGCCATATTCTATAGTGTGATAGATTTTGCAGTTATCAAAATGTGCTGTTAATTCTACTTCTAGGGGAAACCTATCAGTATCTAAGCGAAATGGTTGCACCCCTTTTTTTGACAGTGCTTCAGCCACTCTATCTATTGTGAAAAAATCACCACTGTGAGTAATTAATAAAACAATGTCACGAGACAGGTGCATAAAAACTTTTTTAATTGAAATTTGATTAGCTAGATATTCGTAACTATCTGAAAAAGTTGCTTGTTAATTGTATAGCTTTACACAAGGCGGTTAGGACATCAACCAAAATTAAAACTTAGGCACTGAAAGACTTTTATCACTGTCACCTGTCACATGATATAAATCCCCGATTTCTTGTAGACACCTGTATAGTGGCTGTCCAAAGGGTAGAATTCGGGGATATTCAAGCAGCAGCGATCGCTTAAGTATTATTGATATCTGAATATGCTATCTATTCGGAAACAATCAGCACTTCTCAATTTTTCGATCCTGCTATTTCTGCAATTTCAAATTTACTTTATTTAGCAATCTTCCCAATCAGAAGGCCACTTGAAAGTGAATACTGATGGAGGTAATGGCTGTTCTTCTGGTTGTGGTGTTGGTGTTTCTGGTGGTTCTTCTTCTGCTGCCAAAAAGCGAGCGAAGAATGGTAGTGCTTCAATATTTGCTAATGTTGATGCTTGCATGGATATTCCTTTTTTCCTGAGAGGAAATTTATGTTACATATCAAAAATATATCAGTAAACGAGTGTTAAAGCAAGGACATTTAAGAGATTTAAGATATTTAAGTAAATGTCGTTATTAGAAAGCAATGTAAAATCTAAATCGGGTAGATCCCCGACTTCTTGAAGAAGTCGGGGATCTGGATATTACGTTTTTTAATTTTGAGTTACTTAATTCTCAAGCGGTTCAACTCTTACCCATTTCAAAACCTTTGAGTCTTTATTATAGCGGTAGGTAAAACCATCCTTTGTAGTAAGAGATTGACCTTTACTTGCTTTAGTTCTCACAGTCCCCAGTGAATAGTCTGTTAATTTCTGCATTTCTCGATGAGAAAGTCCTACAATTTCACCTGTATCTGCTGTTGATGTTTCTGGTTGATTGACAGGTTCATTATCAGCAATTACAAAATCCATGATAATTTCTGGATTTTCAGGAGACACGTTTGATGTTTCTGGTTGATTGACAGGTTCATTATCAGCAATTACAAAATCCATGATAATTTCTGGATTTTCAGGAGACACGTTTGATGTTTCTGGTTGATTGACAGGTTCATTATCAGCAATTACAAAATCCATGATAATTTCTGGATTTTCAGGAGACACGTTTGATGTTTCTGGTTGATTGACAGGTTCATTATCAGCAATTACAAAATCTATGGTAATTTCTCTATTTTCCGAAGAATCTATTAATATTTCTGGTTGATTTACAGTTGCATCAGCAGGTTCATTCTTGGGTACAACTTCTATAGTGATACCAGAATTGTCAGAATTTTCAGTAGCAAGTTCTTGTGCTTTTTGCCGTCTATAATCCTCAACAGAGAGAAGTCGCCAACTAGAATCTTGTGATAGTTCTAAAACCCATTGATGATAACTAAATAGACTTTCTCGATGTCCTACACTGATATATGTTGTGTTCCTTTCTTGTAATTGTTGATATAGATTACCTTCATTGTTCAAATCTAAAGCACTTGTAGCTTCATCTAAAATAGTAAAGCTAGGACAAGTAACTAATAAACGTGCGAATGCTAAACGTTGTTGCTCTCCCAAGGAAAGGATATTTTCCCAAGGAAGTTCTGTATCAAAATTATCTATTCGACTCAATAGGTTTTGCAAATTAACTTGTTTTAAAATTGCTTCCAGTTCGCGGTCGCTCATTCCCCGTTTTGTATGGGGATAGAGTAACTGTTCCCGCAAAGTTCCTAAAATTATGTAAGGACGTTGAGGTAAAAATAATACATCTTCTAGAGGAGGTCTGACTACACGACCAGTCCCTGAGTTCCACAAACCGGCGATCGCTCTCAACAGAGAACTTTTACCACGACCACTTGGACCAACAATTAATAAACCCTCTCCAGGTTGAACAGTCAGCGACAACTCTTCAACAATTACCTGTTCATAATTGGGAGTTTGTAAAGTAACATTCTCAAAAGCTAGTCGCTTTTCCTCTTTCGTCTTAATTATACTGACATTTTCCTGTTCTTTAGTGACAGATTTTAACGCTTCCGAGAGTTCAAATAAACGTTCAATATAACTAGAAAATTTTCCTGAAGTGGCAAATTCTTTGATTAATTCAGCCAGCGCTGTTGCGAACAAATTACAAGCTAAAGAAGCTTGGGCAATTTCTCCAAAATCAATTTCTCCTCTAATTTGCATTGGTCCAAATACTATAAATGGAAATATTTGAATAACCGCCTGATATCCTCGATTAAAAATATCCTGACTTCTTTCCCAATCAATCTTGCGTTTAACACTTTGAACAATCCTATTAAATCTCCGATTAACAATGTTTAATTCCTGTGATTCTCCCTGGAAAAAAGCTATTGATTCCGCATGATTACGCACATGAGTTAAACTGTAAGTATAGTCTGCATTTGATTCAACTTCTTCTTGCTTAATTTTGTTTAATTCTTGTGCCAAGTAAATAGCAATTAAATTACCAATTAACGTATAACAAACTAAAGCAACTGCTACAAATTTAGAGAGCGTCCAGAGCAGTATTAAAAAAGCTGTCATTTCTAGGACTTTTTCTAGGAATGTAGCTGAAAAGCTGAGAAAATCTTTAGTTAAAGGCTCAATTTCTTGTGATATTTGTTGATCTGGATTGGTAACATCGGACTGAAAATTGATTTTATAATATGCCCGATTATTGAAATATTTTGATAAAATTTGACTATTCAGCCATTCATACCATTCAAGAGCTATTTTTTTTCTAACAAATTTAGAAATTCCTACTAAAATTGTTACCAAAACCAGCGCAAAACCATAAAGCAATAATAAATCACTAAATTTTTCTAAATCCTTTTCTTGTGTAATAACATCTAGTAAATAGCGGTTAACAAAGCTGTTAAAAACTGTTGCACCTACCATAACAACAATTAATAATACTAGAAGAGCCAGCATTCCATAAGTGCGAATCACCTCTGAAAATGCTCTACCATTTGCATCTGTAGGATACCAATATGGACCGACAACCGCTTGGAAATTTTTCCAAAATTGATTAGTACCTGAAGCAGAATTATCCTTGGCGGATTTATTAATAAAAGTTGTAGCTTGCATCTGTAAAAAATTATTTGAGTCTTATAGAGCAGATAGCAGAGAATAAGAAGGCTAGTGCCGCAAGGCGGAAGTCAAAAGTCAAAATGAAGACAGTATAGGCTTTTGGATGATTTAGAATGGTTGGTTTATTTACGCTGTCTTGTACTAGTGGTCTGTCAAATTTATTTTGACGGGTAATGATCGGAAAAAACTTCTGTTCTTCCCTCCCCTGCCTCTTTTCTCCCCCTGGTTGCCTTCACCCGTCATTTTCGGGTTGACAGACTACTAGTATGAAACCCCTCTGGTAAACCTCTCCCTAACCCTCTCCTCTTAGGAGAGGGAAAAGGAATAATATTTAATACTGGAGAGGGTTTGAACCTTGTTCTTTGTATGATAAAAAAGTCCAGCTTCTAGTCGTTTTGAGTATAAGTCTTATGTCAATTTACAAGATGGACTATTCAAAGGTACCATCTTTCCAGAGTTTTAAAACTTCCTTAGCTGTAAAATAGCATTCTTGTTCTATCGCCAAAGATTTAATTACATCGCGCATTTTCTCGTACTGTTGCCTAGTTTGAGGGTTTTGTAATTGTTTTTCAAAGAGATATTGAAAATTACTAACACCGCTCCACTTACCAAAGACAACACCTGTCTTATCATGGGGAAATGTGGAATAACTCAAAGGATCACGAAGTAGAGAATTGACGTGAATACCTGATTCATGACTTTGTGAAATTCGTGAATAAGGGGGTGCAGGACGAATCCCCATCTCTTCAATGTAATTAGTCAGTGCATCAACAGCATCATAGTTTATACCCTCTAGTTCAATACCGAACCGAAGTCGCAACCCATTTAATACTTGCTCTAAAGCAGCGTTTCCTGAACGCTCCCCTAAACCACAAAATGTCCCTGATATTAAACTTGCCCCCGCTGTAATTGATTGTAAGGTGTTTTCCAGCGCCAACCCCCTATCATTGTGGTAATGTACTCCTAACTCTACCCCTGTAGTACATTGGAGTAAATCATTAATCCAGATATAACTCTTCTCTGGAGTGAGTACACCGACGGTATCACACAATAAAAAGTGTTCAACATAACCACTGAACGAATTAATACACTGTACTAAAAAATTAAAGTCTGCCCTAGAAGCATCCTCCGCTGCAAAATCTACTCTCAATCCTGCAACTTGTGTCGCATAACGTAAATTCTCCACAATCAAATTAATAGCATCTTGACGAACCTTATTAATGATGTGAGATGGGATATCATCATCAATCGTTTTACCCTGGTATTCACTCATTAAACGAATATCAGGATTGCGTAAAAACATCAAGCGATCGGAAACAGCATGGAAGAGAATAATACGCTTAACTCCATAGTTTTTCGCCTGATCAATGTACTCTTTTCCCATCATCGTAGAGGCAGTAATTAGATGAGTTAATCCATCTGATATTAATGTTTTGGTAAGCTCTGATTCTTGATCACAAACACTAGGCATGATGGCAAATCCACTGACTCCTGTTTGTGCAATCAGATGAGCAAGTTTGTGTTTAGTCGGTAAAGAGAAAAAAATACCTACTTGTTGTTCTCCATCGCGCAGGGTTTCATCGGAAATTTTGATTGGAAGAGTTTGCATTGTTTTACACCAATTTAAAGTTCAAAATTAAAAAAGTCAGGTTGATGATTATGGGTGATTTATTAATTAAATCATCATCAGCCGTAAGTGTGAGGCTAAGGTTTTGACATTCGGTTCATAAAGCATCCGTCCGTGATTTCCAGGTACAGATATTACCTTCACAGGGTTTGGTGTGTAAGCTTGCCATCCCCAGTCCGGTAAATCGTAATTGGTAAGTGCTTGGAGTTCTCGCACCACTATTTCCGGCACGTCTTCAGCGCGGAATAAAACAATCGGGGCAGAAATTCGATGAACAGGCTGATAATTTACGTAATTGAGCGTCTGTACTCTCATAATTTGCATATTGGTTTTGAGTAAATCAAGACTGGAGTGTTCAGGTAGGACATTATGACGGTATAAATAATCTGCCGCCAAATCCCAACGAGCCTGGTTATCGCGTTGAGCAGCTAAATCAGCGTATTCTAAACCGAAAGAAACTCCTTTTAAAGCTTCGATGCGTTGGATTATTTGCCAAATCCAATCAATATCTGCTCTATTTTTAAAATGTTCCGGATTAGAAACCAATCCCGAATCCAAGATAGCTAGTAAACTCACCTTTTCACCTTGCTGCTCCAGTTGGGAAGCTATTTCAAAAGCGACACTACAACCGGAAGAGTACCCCAGCAATATATAAGGTCCTTGGGGTTGCTGTTGACGTAATTGGGCAATTAGTTGACTTGCGTGGTCAGCTACTGAGTGAGGAAGTATGCTCAGTCCGTCTCTTCCTGGTGCATCGAGTCCATATATGGGACGTTCAATGCCTAAATTGATTGCCAAATCTCGAAAATAGAAGCTGTGTCCGTTAGAGCCAGATACACAAAATAGGGGGGTTGCATCTCCTAGAGGCTGAATCGGTACTAAATCAGAATTTGATTGTTCCATCTCCCTATTACCTAATGTTTGTGCCAGTTGAGCAATAGTAGGATTCTGAAATAAACTTCTCAAGGCCAGTTGTTGTCCCAACTCTTGTTGCACAAAATTGAGTAATTTGACTGCCAATAAAGAATGTCCGCCCAAATCGAAAAAGTTATCATGAATGCCAATTTCTTGACGTTCAAGAAGAGCAGACCAAATTTGCGCTAATTGTGCTTCGACTTTGTGGCGGGGGGGTGTGTATGCAGCTTGAACGCTAATATTAGGAACAGGTAAAGCTTTCCGGTCAATTTTGCCATTGGGGGTTAAGGGTAACTCGTCTAAAACCATGATCTGAGCCGGAATCATGTAATCAGGTAGACGAGTTTTCAGGTAATTTTTCAATTGGGGCGATAAATCAGGGGTAATTCCTGATATATAAGCAATTAAACTCTGATTATTTTCAGTTTTATGTATGGTGACAATTGCTTCTTTAACAGCCCGGTATTGCAACAAGACTGATTCAATTTCACCCAATTCTATACGAAACCCACGGAGTTTAATTTGGTTATCAATACGACCAATAAACTCGATATTGCCATCAGGTTTCCATCTGACTAAGTCCCCAGTTTTGTAAATGCGCTCAGTTTTGCCGAATAATTCAATTTCCATAAACTTTTCGGCGGTTAATTCAGGACGATGGAGATAACCCCGCGCTAAACCAACACCAGCAATACACAATTCTCCAGGAATACCAGGAGGTAATGGTTGATTATGTGCATCTAAAATATAGATGCGGAGATTAGATAATGGTTTACCAATAAGTGGTTTTTTACCATTGGGTTGACAAAGAGCGATGCTAGTACAAATTGTAGATTCCGTTGGTCCGTAAGCATTAAAAAAACTTCTTCCTTTTGCCCATCGGGTAACTAATTCTTTGGGGCAAACTTCACCACCAGTAATTAAAATTTGCAAATCAGGTAAGGTTGCGTGGGGTAACAAAGATAAAACTGAAGGTGGTAAGGTAACATGAGTAATTTTGTATTCAGTTAAAAAGTCAATCAGTTCTTGACTAGGTAACAGATTTTCTTTTTTTGTGAGATATAAACAAGCACCTGCGGAAAGGGTAGAAGCAATTTCCCAAATGGAAGCATCAAAGCTGAAATTAGCAAACTGTAGTACACGACTTTGCGGTTGAATTTGCAAAATTTCATCAACTGCCAAAATTAAATTTACCAGTCCACCATGTTCAATCATTACCCCCTTGGGTTTTCCCGTTGAACCAGAAGTATAAATAACATAAGCTAAATTATTGTAATTGACAGTTGATAATTGACAATTGACAATTGGTGATGGGTACTTGTCTAGTTCTTCATCTAAATAAACAAATTCAATAGGTTTTCCTAAACTATCTAAAGGTAATTTATCTACTACAAAACTTTGAGTTAATAAAACCGATATTCCCGAATCTTCTAACATCAACTCAATTCGTTCTTGGGGATAGTTGGGATCAATGGGTACATAGGCACCACCAGCTTTTATGATACCCAAAACACCAATGATCATTTCTAAAGAACGTTCCACAGAAATACCAATTAAGGTATCTGGTTGAACTTTATAATTTTCAATTAAATAATTAGCTAGTTGGTTGGCTTTTTCATTTAACTGTTGATAAGTTAGATTTTCAGATTCAAAAACTACAGCAATATTATGAGGATTGTTTATAACTTGTTCTGCAAATAAATCAACAAAAGTTTTATCTTGAAAATAATCGGTTTGAGTTTGATTCCAGCGTTGTAGTTTTAGCAGTTCTTCTCCTGTCATCAAAGGTAAAGTATTGATTGATTGGTGGGGATGATCAATAATTCCTTGAAGCAGAACTGCAAACTGTTCCGCCATCCGTTGGATAGTAACCCTTGCAAATAGATCGGTGGCGTATTCCCAAGAGCAATTTAACTGATGATCATCTTCGATCACCATCAGGGTTAAGTCAAACTTAGCGATCGCACCCTTGACTCCCAGCAACTCAGTATCTAACCCTGATAAATCCAAATCTGGACTAGCATTATTTTCCAGGGTAAACATGACCTGGAATAAAGGGTTATAGCTCATACTGCGTTCTGGTCGTAACTTTTCTACCAGCACATCAAAGGGAACGTCTTGATGAGCATAAGCATCTAAACAGGTTTGGCGAGTTTGTTGTAAAAACTCAATAAAACTTAGATCTAGTTTGATTTGCTGACGCATAACCAAAGTATTGACAAAAAAGCCAATTAACCCTTGAGTCTGGCTATGGGTGCGGTTAGCAATGGGAGAACCAATACATAAGTCTTCTTGCCGACTGTAACGAGATAGTAAAATGCTCAAAGTAGCCAACAAGGTCATATATAAACTTACGCCTTGCTGTTGGCTAAAAGCATTAACAGCAGCAGTTAATTCCGGTGTAAGAGAATAAATATAGCGATCGCCTCTGTAACTTTGCTGTGCTGGACGGGGATAATCTGTAGGTAATTCCAGTAATGGGGAAGCATCACCTAGTTGATGTTTCCAGTAATTAATTTGCTTTTCTAATACTTCTCCTTGTAACCAGTGGCGTTGCCAAGTTGCATAGTCACTGTATTGAATCGGTAAAGGAGCAAAATTCGGAGTCTTACCTTGAGAATAAGCACTATAAGCCTGCCATAACTCCCGCAAAAATACTCCCATTGACCAGCCATCACTGATAATGTGGTGCATATTGATGGCCAAGACAGATTTTTGCTCCTCCAATTGCAGCAGTTTAGCTTTAAACAAAGGGCCAGTATTTAAGTCCAAGTGTTGTTGTGCATGAGCGTCAATTAAATCTTGCATATTTGGGCATTGGGTATCTAAATCAAGCTCTCTCTTGTTCCCAGTCCCTAATTCCCGGCAATCTTGTACTGTTAAAACTGTGATTTCGTCTAAACTGCGGATGGCAACTTGTGGTTGTCCGGCAACTGTAGGAAAATACATCCTCAGACTCTCGTGCCGATTCAGCAGATAAGCCAAACTAGAATGTAGGGCATCAATATTCAGGTTGCCGTTCAGTTGTAAAGCGATCGGCATATTGTAAGTAGCTGATGACCCTTGGAGTTGTGCTAATAGCCAGAGACGTTGTTGAGCAAAGGACGGAAGCTTGGGAGAGTCAGCACTTAAAGCCGGAATTTCTGCGGTGATCACAGCTTGTGTTTTAGCAGCTTTCAAGAAGGTGAGAATCTCTGCTTTGTGGTTTTGAATTTCCTGCTTCAGTTCCGCAGTCAGGGCATTTTTGCTAGTACGAATCCGTAACTTATCATCTTCAGCCCAAATTCGGCAGCCCATGTTCTGCAAACGAAGCATTAAAGAAACTATTTGCTGATTTTGTGTTATGGTCATAGTTCAATTTCCTCTTCGTCTGAGTTTAAAGGTTGTATATCTGTGGTTGTCGAATTAACCCAAATGCAGCTATCTATATAATTTGCCAAGTCAATGATAGTAGGAGACTCAAATACTTGACGCAGTGGCAGTTCTACTTTGAAAGTGTCACGAATGCGGTAGCAAAGTTGGGTAGCTAATAAAGAATGTCCTCCCAAGTTGAAGAAGTTATCTTGTCGGGCTATGACCTCATATTTCAGCAGTTTTGCCCAAAGTTGAGCCAGCAATTTTTCTGTTTCTGTTATAGGTAATTCAATGTTTGTAGCTACCACTGTTTTACCTGGTGCTGGTAATGCTTTACGGTCTACTTTGCCATTGGGTGTTAGTGGTAGTTTTTCTAAAACAACAAAATGGCTAGGAATCATATAATCAGGGAGATTTTTTCCTAGAAAATACCGCCATTCTTCTAGTAATGCTGGGTCAACTTGATTGGTGCGATATTGTAACGGTTGATTGGCGTAATGTTGCCAAGGTTTCTGTCGCCAATTTTTACTTTGATTAAATCTTGGTATTTGCTCTTTTCCAGGAATATTCCTTTGGAAAATAACATCGTAATAGGCAAAACTGGTAGAAGTGTATTGAATAAAAGGTGTGTAAGGTAAATCTTGCGTTAAATCTAGGAATGCTTCCGGTTCGATGCCTGATTTGACTTGGGCAATAACAGCTTTTAAGTCGGAAACCTGACCATCTATCTGAGTAATTTTTTCTAACAACGCCATTTCTGAAGTGAGCCGCGCATTCGGAATATATTTAATGCTTAATAAATCTGGTCGCTCAGTTGTTAAAATTCTCTCAATTGTTTTTATATTTAACTGCTGTTCTTGCCAATCTAAACATTGGGTTTCGGTAACAGAAGTTTCTGTTTGATCCAAATATAGAACAACGTCATAACGAAAACGGCTCATTTCCGTATGGCTGTAACCCCGTTTCAATTGAACTTTTACGTGACTAATCCGGGGAAATTTTTGTTTAAGGGCGATAAAGAAATCAGGATCAATCAGTAATTCGCCTTCGTTGCAGATGCTTTTTTGAATTTGTTGGCGTAAGTCCTGAATTGATAATTTATCAGGAGCGCGATAAAATTCTACTGCGGTATGGAAAGCCTCCAATAAATGTAGATTTCGCACATCTCCCATGAAGATTTTTCCCTGATTACTTACAGTTTTGATCGCCCCTTCGATGACTGACAACAAGTAATCCAAAGAAGGGAAATACTGAATTACAGAATTGATGATTACCAAGTCATAAGTATTGGATTCAATGCCCTCAAACTGGTTAGCGGCACTTTGTTTTAAAGTAACTTTGTTTTGGAGAGATTGCTGTTTGAGATATTGTTCAATATACTGCAATCCGCTGGATGAAAAATCTGTCCCCAGGTAATGCTGACAATGGGATGCAACTTTAAACAATAACATCCCTGTTCCACAACCAATTTCCCAAACTCGTTTGGGTGCAAGTTCTAAAATTTGCTCAACTGTTATATCGCGCCATTCTTGCATGGCCGACTGGGGAATGGGTTTTCCTGTGTAGCTATCCTTCCAACCTGCGAGATTCAAAGTTGGATCATCGGTTGGGTTTGGTTGCTGAGTGTAGCTATCATTAAATACTTGTTCCCACAATTTTATCTGTTCACTTTGGTTGATATGGTCGCCTTCCGTTGTAGGGACGACATAAGCTACCAGATGTTGATAGCGAAGCGCTCCGTAGGAATCGTGTTCGCTATCTTCCCGCACCAAAACAACCGCTTCCTGAATTTTGGAATGTTTGAGTAAAGATGCTTCAATTTCACCTAATTCAATACGGAAACCCCGCAGTTTGATTTGGTAATCAATCCGTCCTAAGTATTGCAGATTACCATCAGGTAGCCACCGAGCTAAATCACCAGTTTTATAAATTCGCTCAGTTTTGCCGAATAATTCCACGTTCAGAAATTTTTCGGCGGTAGTTTCAGGACGATGTAAATAACGCTGTGCTAAACCTGCACCTGCAATGCAAAGTTCTCCAGGAATACCAGGGGCAGGGGTTGATTATATTTATCTAAAATGTAGATGCGAGTGTTAGCGATCGCTTGACCTATAGTTGGTTCATGCTGGGCATTTTTGGCAACTTTCGTAAATGTAGAGTAAGTTGTGTCTTCAGACGGTCCATAGAGGTTGTAAACTTCTCTGACAGATGTGTTTTGATATAAAGCCTGTACCAAACTATTTTTTAATGGTTCACCAGCTAAATTAATTACCTGTACACTTGCGGGAATAGCATTCATATTCAGCAGTTCCGCCGCCGCACTCGGTACAGTATTAATCAAAGTTATCGGTACAGGACTCTGACGTGCTTGCTCAATGTAGAGTGCATTTTCTACCAAAATCACACTACTACCTTGAGTCAGGGGAACAAAAATTTCAAAAATGGAGAGATCGAAACAAATTGAGGTTGAAGCTAAGACACCTGCAAGCTGTTCTGCACTAAAGACTGAATGCGCCCATTTTACAAAGGCTACGGGACTAGAATGGGCGATCGCCACTCCTTTAGGTCGCCCTGTAGAACCAGAGGTATAAATTATATAAGCTAAATCATTATTAATGCTGATGGGATGGGGATTATTTGTTGGCTGTTGAGTCCATGTTTGTTCATCCAAAAACACTACTTGAGCAGTATTTTTCAGCTTTTCTAAAGGAAGTTGCTTTTTCAGGGATTTAGTTGTTAGCAATACCGCCGCATTACTATCTTCGAGCATTAAATGAATGCGTTCTTGGGGATAACTCGGATCAATCGGTACATAAGCTCCACTGGCTTTGAGGATAGCAAAGATACCGATGAGCATTTCCAAGGAACGATCAATGCAAATCGCCATCAGTGGGTTATCAGATATGCTTTTGAGTTGCAAGAGATGATGCGCCAGTTGATTAGCTTTTTGATTGAGTTCTTGATAACTCAGGCTTTGATCTGCAAACACAACTGCAATCTGATCGGGTGTTTTTGCTACCTGTTGTTCAAACAGAGTTACCAATGTTTGGTTCTGAGGGTAATCTGTGTCAGTTTGATTCCAGATTAGCAGTTGTTGAACTTCTGCTGAAGTGGTGATAGGTAGCTGATAAATCGGCTGTTGGGGATTTTGGGTAATTGCTGTCAGCAAAACTTCAAAATGTCCCGCCATGCGTCTAATGGTTGATGCCTCAAATAAATCTGTGGCATATTCCCACATACAATTTAGTTGCTCATCCCTTTCGCACAAATCCAGCAGTATATCAAACTTGGCAAAGGGGAAACTTTGTTCCAAGTATTGAATATCAAGCCCTGGTAAACTCACATTCACCCCAGCCCCCGCCGCGTTTTGCAACACCATCATCACTTGGAATAAGGGATTATGGCTGAGGCTGCGTTCTGGTTGTAGTTTTTCTACCAAATAATCAAAGGGAATATCTTGATGAGCATAAGCATCTAAGCAAGTTTGACGGGTTTGTTGGAGTAAATTAATAAATCCTTGTTCTGGCTTGATTTTGCTTCGCAATACTAAGGTGTTGACAAAAAAGCCAATTAACCCTTCTGTGTGGCTATGAGTGCGGTTAGCGATCGCACTACCAACACATAAATCCTCTTGGCGGCTGTAACGGGATAGTAAGATATTGAAAGCAGTCAACAGGGTCATAAATAAACTCACCCCTTGTTCTTGACTCAAGTTTTTAAGCTTCTGAGTTAGTTCTTGACTCAAACAATATTCTTCACGCCCACCTTGGTAACTTTGTTGCGCTGGACGGGGATGATCTGTAGGTAACTCTAATAACCTGGGTGCATCGCCTAGTTGTTGTTTCCAATAATTTTCCTGACTTGCTAAAGTCTCCCCTTGTAACCAATTGCGTTGCCAAGCTGCATAATCACTATACTGAATCGGTAACGGTGATAAGTTGGGAGTAGAACCGACTGCAAAAGCGGTGTATGCTTTTTCCCATTCCCGCTTAAATACACCCATTGACCAACCATCACTAATAATGTGGTGCATATTTATCAGCAGGACATTTTTCTGGGGGCTGAGTTGCACTAGTTTGGCTTTGAACAGGGGTCCAGTATTTAAGTCAAAGGGTTCTTGAGCATGGTTATCAGCTAATTTTTGTAAGATTTCCGCTTGTGTGTGGGGATCGAGTTCTTGTAAGTTGGCGATTGCCAACACTTCTATATCTTCTATACTTCTAACTACTACTTGTGGCTCTCCCGCCAAAGCCGGAAAATAACTGCGTAAACTCGTATGACGTTGTAGTAAATAAGTTAAACTCTGAGTTAGAGCATCTACATTGAGTTTGCCATTCAATTCGTATGCGAATGGCATATTATAGGTAGAAGAAGTTCCTGTCGCTTCCAGTTGAGCGATAAACCAAAGTCTTGATTGGGCAAAAGACAGAGTTTTTGGTTCATTTTCTAACTGGGGGGAAATGGGAGGTAAAGCCACACTCGCAGATGCTTTATCAATTTCCCTCGCCAACTCAGATAAAATGCTTTGCTCAAATATCTTACGAACAGGTACTTCTACCCTGAAAATATCACGAATGCGGGCAACTAATTGAGTTGCTAACAGGGAATTTCCACCTAATTCAAAGAAGTTATCAGAACGACCAACAGAGTTAACTTTTAATAAACTTTGCCATAAACTAGCGAGTAGTTCTTCTGTGGGAGTTACTGGTATTTCCAAATCAGCAGCAGTGGCTGTGTTTGGTGCTGGTAATGCACGACGGTTTATTTTTCCATTAGCAGTCAAGGGCAAGTTTTCCAAAACCATAATCTGGCTAGGAATCATATAATTGGGCAAGCGATTTTTGAGGTATTCTCTCAGTTCAGTTACCCCATTAAATGCCAAGCCAGCGGTTTTTTCTGACTCTGTAACATAGGCAATTAACCTGAGATTGTTATCAGTTTCATATAAAATCACCACAGCTTCTTTAACTGATGGATGTTGTAATAATAGTGATTCTATTTCACCCAGTTCAATTCTAAAACCCCGTAATTTTACTTGTTCATCAATGCGACCCAAATATTCTAAATATCCTTCATTATTCCATTTAGCTAAATCACCGGTTTTATAAATCCGTTCAGATTTACCAAATAAATTAATATCAATAAATTTTGTGGCTGTTAAATCAGGACGATGAAGATAACCCCGCGCTAAACCTATTCCTGCAATACACAATTCACCAGGGATACCAGGGGGTAATAGTTGATTATTGGCATCTAAAATATAAATACGGATATTAGGTAATGGTTTACCGATTGGTGGTTTTTTGCTGTTTATCTGACTATTAGGTTGACAAAGATAAATAGCAGCCGTCACAGTAGATTCTGTCGGACCATAACAATTGTATAAATGTTGTTCTGTTCCCCACTGACTTACCAATTCAGCCGAACAAGCCTCTCCACCAACAGCCAGATATTGTAAATCTGGGAAACTCACTTTTGGTAAGACAGATAAAGCCGAAGGAGATAAAAAGCCATGAGTAATTTTGTGTTTAGTTAAAAAATCAACTAAACTTTCACCAGGTAATAAAGTATCTTTATTGCCTAAATATAAACAAGCACCTGCTGATAAAGCAGTTGCAATTTCACCAATAGATAAATCAAAACTAAAAGACCCAAATTGTAGCAAGCGACTGTGATTTTGAACTTGAAAACTTTCACCCCAAGCTAAAGCCAAATTAACAATCGCTTGATGTTCAATCATTACCCCCTTGGGTTTTCCAGTAGAACCAGAAGTATAAATCACATAAGCTAAATTATTGTAATTGACAGTGGTCACTGAGCGAAGTCGAAGTGTTGACAATTGACAGTTGACAATTGGTGATGAGTATTTGTCTAGTTCTTCATCTAAGTAAACAACTTCAACAGGATTTTGTAAACTATCTAAAGGTAACTTATCTACTAAACAACTTTGAGTTAATAAAACCGATACTCCAGAATCTTCTAACATCAACTCAATTCGTTCTTGGGGATAGTTGATATCAATGGGTACATAAGCACCACCAGCTTTCAGAATCCCTAAAATACCAACAATCATTTCCAAAGAACGTTCCACAGAAATACCGATTAAGGTATCTGGTTGTATTGGGTAATTTTCAATTAAGTAATTAGCTAGTTGGTTCGCTTTTGCATTTAACTGTTGATAAGTTAGACTTTCAGATGCCAAAACTACAGCTAAATTATTAGGATTCTTAATAACTTGCTGTTCAAATAAGTCAACAAGAGTTTTATCTTGAGGATATTCTGTTTGTGTATGATTCCATGTTTGTAGTTGCTGAATTTCATCTGGAGTCAGCAAAGATAGAGTATTAATTGATTGATGGGGATTATCAATAATTTGCTGGAGCAGAACCTCAAAATGGCGCACCATCCTTTGAATAGTTGTCTCTGCAAACAAATCAGTTGCATATTCCCACTCTCCAGTTAAACCTTGAGGAGTTTCCCGGAAAATTAAGGATAAATCAAAGAATGTTGTGGTGTTTTCCCACTCAAAGCGGGTGAGAGTTAAACCAGGAATTAAAAGTGTTTCGGGAGTTCCACTTTGTAAACCAAAAGCGACTTGAAATAGGGGATGATGAGCAAGCGATCGCTCTAATCCCAGTTCATCAACTAATTTCTCAAATGGTAAATCTTGATGGTCGTAAGCATCTAAAGTGGTTTGCTTTACTCTTTGTAGTAATTCTAAGAAACTGGGATTCCCTTCCAGGTTGGTACGCAAAGCCAAAGTATTGACGAAAAAGCCAATTAATGGTTCTATTTCTCTACGGTTGCGATTGGCGATCGCTGAACCAATTACAATATCCTCTTGTCCACTGTAGCGCGATAATAATAGCGTAAATACTGCCAGTAAAGTCATAAACAAAGTAGTTCCTGACTCCTGACTTAAATGCTTTAATTTTTGTGTTAAATCTAGATCAATTTGGATAAATTCACTACGTCCCCTAAAACTTTGAACTGATGGACGTTGATGATCTGTAGGTAATTCAAATAAAGGGGGAATTTCTGCTAGTTGTTGTTGCCAGTAATTGAGTTGTTTGTTTAAATTATCTCCTTGTAAATATGACCTTTGCCAGTGAGCAAAATCAGCATATTGTAGAGATAATGGGGGTAAAAGAGAAGATTCTCCATTACAAAAAGCGGTGTAAAGAGTAAACAATTCTCGGCGGAAAATATCCATTGACCACCCATCACAAACTATGTGATGAATAACCAATAGTAATAGATGAGATTGATAGCTTCGCTCGCCGCAGGCATCAGCTAGTTGTAGTAATTTTACCCGCAACAAAGGAAGTTTTGATAAGTCAAATGGCTGTTGTAATTCATCTATCACTAACTGTTGTACTTTACTTACCTGGTCTGTTGCTGGTACTTGTCGCCAGTCTAATACCTCTATTTTAAGTGCAGGATGAGCATGAATTACTTGTATGGGTGACTCATCAACAACAGAAAAGCTAGTGCGTAAAATTTCGTGACGTTGGACAATTTCTAAAATGGCTTTTTCTAAAGCACTAATATTTAAACACCCGCTAATTTGCCAGAAAAATGGCACGTTATAAACACAATTTTCGCCTTCTAGTTGGTCAATAAACCATAGTCTTTGTTGAGCAAAGGAGAGAGCAAGGGGTTTTTCTCGTGATACTGGGTTGAGAAGTGGGGTTTGTTGTTGCTTTTTTAGTTTTTGTAGAACTAATTCTCGTTTTTCTGGTGATAGGTTTTCTAGTTGTTTTAGTAGATCATTCATAAGTTTATATTAAAGTTGATTTTTTTATTTTTTATCGAACCACAGAGACACAGAGGACACAGAGATAAATATATTTATCAGGTTATTTTTCTATTAATTCATAAATAATTGTTGTGTTACCTCCTCTTCTGATAGTTGATCTACTTCTGCTAAAATCCTGGCTAGTTCATCATTTTCAGCTTGCTCAATTTGTTGTTCAATAACTTTCTGGGCAAGTTCGGCAATGGTGGGATTTTCAAATAAGTAACGCAGAGGGAAATCTAGAGAAAAGACTTCTCTTAAACGAGAAATTGCTTGGGTAGCTAGTAAGGAATGTCCTCCTAATTCAAAAAAGTTATCGTTAATTCCTACTTGTTTTAATTTCAGAACTTCCGTCCAAATTGTGGCTAGTTCTTTTTCTGTATCGGTGCTAGGTGGAACAAAATCAACTTCTAAATTTCTTTGGGAAGTATCAGGAATAGGCAAAGCTCGACGGTTGATTTTCCCATTTGGAGTTAGGGGTAAACTCTCTAGACATACGAAAGCGGTAGGAATCATGTAATCTGGTAGCTTTTCTTTGATAAAGTTGCGTAAGCTGCTAGGGTTGGGAGCATGATCTTTTGCTACCAAATACGCTACTAATAATTTCTGACCTGGTTCATCTCCCCATGCAATTACTACCACATCTTTTATATCAGGATGTTGAATTAAAACAATTTCAATTTCTGCTAATTCAATCCGAAAACCGCGAATTTTTACTTGTGTATCAATTCGACCAATAAATTCCAGATTGCCATCAGGCAACCGACGGACTAAATCTCCGGTTTTATAAAGTTTTCCCCCTGCTGCTGCCTCAAAAGGATTAAGAATAAATTTTTCTAGCGTAAGTTTTGGTTGGTTTAAGTAGCCTCTAGCAACACTTGCACCACCTACATAAAGTTCCCCAGGAACACCCACTGGTACTCTATGTAGATTCTCATCTAGTATGTAAACTGTTCTATCACCGATAGGTTTACCAATAGGAATGGAATTGACATTTTCGCCAAGTTGTTGAGGAATTGGATAACAACAGGTAAATACTGTGCATTCTGAAGGACCATAACCATTGATGATTTTGGTTTCTGGTAATAGTTCTAAAGCACGACGTACATGATTTATAGACAAAGATTCTCCACCAATAAGCAGTTTTTTAATGCCTAATAAACCTTGTGGCATTGTATTAATCATCATATTGAATAAAGCAGAAGTTAACCAAAGAGTATTAACTTTTTGTTCTTGAATAATTTGGGTTAATTTTTCTGTTGTAGGAATTTTTTCTGGATACAGTACACAACGTCCACCATAAAGCAAGGGTGTCCACATTTCTAGGGTGAGTCCATCCCAAGAAATTGATGAATGTTGTAGCCAAATTAGGTTTTCGTCAAGTTGAATATAATCAACCCCAAACATAAAACCTATAAAGCTACGATGGGGAACTTCTGTTCCTTTTGGTGTTCCTGTTGAACCGGATGTATAAATGATATAAGCTAAATTTTCTGGAGTAACTTCACTGGGGAAATTATCTGCTGAATATTGGGCGATAATTTCCCCATCTGTGTCAAGATTCACCACTGTTTGCTGATTGAGTGGGAGTCTATTTTGTAAATGAGTTTGTGTTAGCAAGATGGGTGTTTGTACATCTTCCAGCATTAAAGCTAGTCTTTCTGTAGGATAAGCTGGATCTAAAGGTACATAAGCACCTCCAGCTTTGAGAATAGCGAGTATTCCGATTACCATTCCTAAGGAACGCTCAACACAAATTCCTATCTTGGTTTCTGGTTTAACTCCTAATGATTTTAAATAATTTGCTAATTGATTAGCACGGTTATTTAATTGCCGATAAGTTAAATGTTCTTGTTTATAAACAACTGCAATCTTATCAGGTGTTCTCTGTACTTGTTCTTCAAATAAAACATGAACACATTGATAATTAATATTTTCCTGATTTTGATGATTCTCTAGATGATTTTCTAAAATTATTAATTCTTGTTCTTCTGCTGCACTGAGTAAAGATATTTGTGAAATATTCTGTTGTAAGTTTTCAGAGAATCTTGTGAGCAATGTTTGGAAATGTCCAATCATGCGGACTAATGTTGTTTCATCAAAGGATCTAGTATCATAAACAAATCTACCTCCTAACTGTGAACCAGGGTTAATGACTATTGTTAATGGGTAGTTTGTTCTTTCAAAACAACTCAGATGACTAATATCTAAGGTTTTTTCCTTGTCTTGTTTACTGGAATCTACGGGATAATTTTCAAAGACTAACAGACTTTCAAATAATGGCATCCCTGGGAGAATATTACTTACTTGTTGAATTTCTGCCAGGGGAAAATAACTATATTGTTCTTGTTCTATTGCTTGAGTTTGTAATTCTTGCAGCCAAGATAATATTTGTTTTTGATTATCAATTTTTACACGGGTGGGAATGGTGTTAATTAATAATCCCACCATTGATTCTATGTTGTCTATTACAGGTTGACGACCGGATACAGTTGCTCCAAAAACTACATCTTTTTCGCCACTATAACGGGAAATTAATAAACTCCATGCTCCCTGTACTAAATTATTTAATGTTAAATGATGCTGTCGTGCCGCAGCTTGCAACTTTTCAGTTACCGTTTGAGATAATTGAAAACGTTTTTCTTGATATATTCCCTTACTTCTGTTCCCAGTTAAGAGTTCCCTGTTCCCTATTAAGGTAGATGTTTCAAAACCTTTAAGTGTTTGTTGCCAAAATTGTTTAGCTTTGTCAATATCCTGTTGTTGTAACCATTCAATATATTCTTTATAAGGTCGAATTGGTGACAATCTTAAATATTCACCCCGTTGATTTGCTTCATATAAAGCGAAAACTTCTTTAAGGATAATCTGCATTGACCAACCATCAAATAATATATGGTGATGACTCCAAATAAATTGGTAGGTGTTCTCAGTTAATTGAATGATGGTAAAACGCATTAAAGGAGCTTGATTTAAATCAAATCCTTTATGGCGATCGCTCACCAAAAAATCCTCTAAATTCTTTTGTTGTTCATCACTTGTTAAATGTCGCCAATCCAATTTTTCCCAGGGAAGATCCATTTGCTTACTGACCATTTGCAAGGGTTTTTCTATTTCTTCCCAATAAAAAGAACTGCGTAATATTGAATGTCTGGCGACAACTTGTTCCCAAGCTTTTTGAAATACTGAAAAATTCAATTCCCCAGAAAGTATACAAAGTAACTGCTCAAAATAAACTTCTGATTCTGGTGCATAAAGGGTATGAAACAACATCCCTTGTTGCATGGGTGAAAGTTCATAAAGGTCTTCGATACTTTGCATACATTTCCTCTGAGTTGGTGATTGGGGACTGGGGACTGGGGACTGGGGACTTGGAAAGAATTAACCAATTACCCATTACCCATTACCCATTACCTATTTATTTCTTCTTGTTGAGTTTGGCTAGGAATTTATCTAGCTGTTGTTGATTGAGTTTAGCAGCAGAGAAATCAGATGGTGTATAGCTTTGATCGTCTTTTGATTGACAGTGATCTATGAGGTTTGTTAATGCTTCCATAAATCCTGAAGCTAACTTTTCTATGGTGTCCCGCTTGTGAATTTTATCACTATATGCCCAAGTCATTTCTAATTTCCCAGACCGAATAAAACCGCTAATTCCTAATAGGTGACTACGACGATTTAATCCACTTTGTTCTGATTTAAACTCTTTAGCTTCACCTAAAACTGATGATGCTTTCAGAACTTGATCAAATTGTCCAAGGTAGTTAAAACTAACTTGCGCTGAGGGGAAGGAAGCTAATTTTTCGCGGATGCTGGTGTCTGTGTTTAAATATCGCAATACACCATAACCTATCCCCCGGTTGGGAATGCTTCGCATTTGTTCTTTGACTGATTTTAATGCTTCCCCTGGTTGATTTTCTGTGATTTCTAAACCCACAGGGAATAATGTTGTAAACCAACCTACAGTTCGTGACAGGTCTACATCTTCAAATAAGTCTTCTCGTCCATGTCCTTCTAAATCAATTAGTAAATAATTTTCTCCTGTCCATTGGGTAAAACTCTGTATTAAAGCTGTCAATAAAACATCATTAATTTGGGTATTGTAAGCAGCAGGAACATCTTGTAATAGGGCGCGGGTTTGTTCTTTATTGAAGGCCAGTGATACAGATGCAGTTGAGGCTAGGGTATTATTTTCCTCAGATGCAGGATAGTCTACTGGTAAAGGTTTGGTGGAAATATTAGATTGATTTACCCAGTAATCTAACTCTTTCACAGCTTCGGTTTGAGCATATTCTGTTAAGCGATCGCTCCAATATTTCCAAGATGTTGTTTTCTCTGGTAATTTTATCGCCTGTCCTCGGCTCATTTGTTGGTAAGCTGTGACTAAATCTTCCAATAAAATCCGCCAAGAAATCCCATCAACTGCTAAGTGATGAATCACCAAAAGTAAACAACTGGGTTTATTACTTCCTAATTGGAATAATCCAACTTTGGTAATTTCTCCTGTTGCTAAATCCAAACTAGCTTGTAATTCTGTATCTTTAGTTCTTATCGCTGTTTCCTGTTCTGCTGCTGACAGGTGCGATAAATCAAAGATGCTTAATGGTACAGTTTTTTGTACATCGGTGTGGATTTGTTGCCAGTTTTCCCCTTCCTGTACAAATTGCGATAGCGTACCCCTGCGGGGAAGCAAGCTACGCGGAGCGTCCTGGAGGAAACTAGTGCTGCTGTAAGCAGTTCGCAAAGCATCATGATGTACCAAAAGCTTTTGTACCACTTCCTGCAATAACTCAGGTTGCAAATCAGCAGGAACTTCTAACAATGCTGATTGGTTAAAGTAATTGATTTCTGGTAATTTCTGTGCAAAAAACCATTTTTGAATCGGTGTTAAACCAACTTTACCAGTTACTAAACCTTGTTCGGCGTTGATTTGGCGAGTCATACCCGCTACAGTCGCTAACTCCGCAATGGTTTGATACCTAAATAACTGTTTAGCGGCAATTTGAATACCCGCCTGATTCGCTTTAGAAACTAGCTGAATACTGAGAATTGAATCTCCACCCAATTCAAAATAATTATCGTGAATGCCAACGTTTTCTATTCTCAGCACTTCTGACCAAATCGCCACTAATTTCTCTTCTATTAATGTGCGTGGTGCTGCAAATTTATCTTCATCACTGCGAGAAAAATCAGGTGCTGGTAAAGCCCGATAATCTACCTTTTGGTTAGAGGTCATGGGTATGCTATCTAACACCATGAACGCCGCAGGAATCATGTAAGTAGGTAATTTCTGTTTAAGAAACTGGCGCAGTTCGTCAATTGTTGGCTGTAGTGCTTGGGGTACAACATAAGCTACAAGTCGCTTTTGTCCAGTAGTTTCTTGATGGGCAATAACAACAGCTTGGGATACTTGCGGATGTTGTCTTAATACTGTCTCAATTTCTCCCAACTCGATGCGAAAACCGCGAATTTTCACCTGATTGTCAACTCGTCCCAGGTATTCTAAATTGCCATCTCTTCTAAATCTGACTAAATCCCCAGTTTTATAAAGCTTTGGGCGTTGTATATTTAGTGGATGATTTTGTTGGTTTTGTGGGATGGGCATCTTGCCCGTCCCTTGTATTTCTGAGGCAGCCAAGATGCCTACCCCACAAGAATTGTCTGCAATGGGGTTCTCAATAAATTTCTCGGCTGTGAGTTCTGGACGTTGCCAATATCCTCTTGCTAGTCCTGCTCCCCCAATGTGTAATTCTCCAGGAACTCCTATAGGTACAGGTTGCTGATATTGATCTAAAATGTAAACCTGAGCATTACTAATGGGTTTACCGATGCTCACAGAAGTATTTGTCGGGGTGAGGCGTTCTAAAGTAGTAACTACTGTGGCTTCTGTCGGTCCGTAACTGTTAAATAATTGGGGCACTGGGGAAAGATGCGCTGTGCAATGATGCCAATGTTGCACTTTTTCTAGCTGTACTTCTTCCCCACCAATAATTACAGTTCTCAAACTTCCAGGAATGGGGGAGTTTTGGGGTTGCAGTTCTGTTACTAACTGATGCCAATATGCTGTGGGTAAGTCCAAAACTGTTAACTGCCATTTTTGACAACACCGCCAAAAATCATCGCTGGAGTTGAGCATTTCTTCAGTGCGTAACACTAAGGTTGCACCAACAGCAAGACAGGGGAAGATTTCTTCTATGGATGTATCGAAGCAAACAGAGGCAAATTGTAGAACCTGATCTTGAGCATTTATACCATACTCATCAATGGCAGTGGTGACAAAGTTCAACATGGAACGATGTTCAATCATTACACCCTTTGGTTTACCTGTAGAACCGGAGGTATAAATAATGTAGGCTAGGTTATTGAGTTGAACGTCACTCACTGGGTTGGCTGTACTTTGGGTAGCAATTTTTGCCCAATCTGTATCTAAACAAATGGTTTGTCCGGTATAACCTGTTAGTTTCTCTTGGAATCTATTTTGTGTAAGTAAAATACCGAGTTGGGTATCTGCGATCATCTCAGATATGCGTTCTTGGGGATAAGCAGGATCAATGGGAACGTAAGCACCACCAGCTTTGAGAATTCCCAGTAACCCAGCAATCATTTCTAGGGAACGGTCAACACAAATACCTACCAAGGTTTCGGGTTTAACTCCTAAACTTTGCAAATAGTGGGCAATTTTGTTAGCGCGATCGCTCAATTCTCGGTAAGTTAATTTTTTACCATCCTGTTCTACAGCGATCGCATCTGGTGTTAATTCTACTTGCAGTTCAAATAACTTCTGGATACACTGAGTCTGTGTATTTTCCCTAGCTGTTTGATTCCATTCCCCTAGTAATTTTTGTTGAGATGCTGTCACCAGAGGTATTTGACAAATTTTTTGTTCTGGGTTAGCAAGCATCTCAATTAACACCTGTTCATACTGCTCTAGCATCGCTTCCATGCTTTCAGCATCAAACAAGTCGCTGTTATATTCCAAATCCAGAGTAATTCCTCTTGCTCCTGTTTTTGCACCGGACTGTACACTTTGTTCAAACCTAGGGATAACTAAGAAGTCAAGATCAAACTTGGCAGATTTGTTATTAGCTGGTTCATGCAAGGTGAAGTCAAAGCCAGGGAATTTTAAATAGGGTTTGGCGGAGTTATGGAAACTAAACATCACCTGAAATAGCGGATTATGACTGAGGTTGCGAATCGGTTTCACTGCTTCTACCACTTTATCAAAAGGTACGTCTTCGTTAGCGTAAGCTTCCATTGTCATTTGGCGCACCCGATCAAGTAATTCCCGCACTGTGGGATTTCCTGAAACGTCAGTGCGTAAAACTAAGTTGTTAACAACCATACCCATGATCTTCTCGATTTGGTGCATCCGACGATTGGCAACCGCAGAACCGATAAAAATATCATCTTGGCTAATGTAACGATGCAACAGGATGATAAAACCTTCCAGCATCGTCATAAATAAGGTTGCACCTTGCTGATGACTGAAATCTCTCAGGGATTCGCACAAATCAACAGGCAATTCCATCCTGGCGTGTTCGCCATTATAGGTTTGCTCTTTGGGACGTGGGCGATTGTATGGTAATTCCAACAACGGGGGAATCCCGGCTAACTTTTGTTGCCAATACACCAACTGCGCTTGAGCTTCTTGTGTTTTTGCCCATTCACGCTGCCAAGTAGCAAAGTCAGCAAACTGGTAACTTAATTCCGGTAATGGGGAAAGTTTACCCGCCCACAAAGCTTCATACAGTTCTACCAACTCACTTAAAAAGACGTTAAATGACCAGCCATCATGCGCCATGTGATGTTCCACATGGGTCAATATATAATCCTGGTCGCTCAACTGAAATACCGCCCATTGCACTATGGGTAGTTGGGTTAGGTCTAGGTGTGTGAGAAGTTCTGCCTCTACTAACTTTTGTGCCTCTATTTGTCGCTCCGGTTCAGGAATGTCCCGCAGATCAACGACTCTCAAAGCGGCTCCTGGATGTGGGTGAATTACTTGATAGAGTCTACCATTCACCTCTTGATAAGTTGTCCTGAAGATTTCATGCCGCCTGACAATCTCATCTAGAGAACGTTGTAGAGCTTCAAAATCCAGTTTGCCTCTAATGTCCATTGTGGACTGGAATTGGTAGGCGCTGTTTTCTGGTGCTAATTTATAGACAAAGTAAATGCGCTCTTGGGAAAAGGAAACTGGTACAAGTCCTTCATGGGAAATATGTTGAATGGTAGGGCGTTCCCATTGGGTTTGTTCACCACCTTGGGCAATGATTTCAGCTACAGCAGCTATGGTGGGGTTAGCAAATACTTGAGCAAAAGATATATTGACTGAGAAAATTTCCCGCGCCCGATAAATCATTTGCGTCACAATCAGGGAGTGACCACCCAAACAGAAAAAGTTATCATTGACTCCCACTACATCTAGTCCTAATAACTCAGTCCAGAGAGTCGCTAACTGTTCTTCAATAGAGTTACGGGGTGCAACAAAAGCTGCTGCTAAATCGGGGCGTGTACGAGCAGGGGCTGGCAGACTACGACGATCAACTTTACCATTCGGGGTCAGAGGTAAGGAGTCCAGCACCATCCAAGCCGCCGGAATCATATAAGCGGGTAGCTTGTCTTCGAGGAAGCTTTTTAAGGTTGTGGCGGTGACTGGGGATTTTTGATTGGATACAACATAAGCAACTAGCCGTTTATCACCAGGAACATCTTCCCGAACAGTTACTACTGCTTGTTGTATATCTGGGTGTTGACTTAAAGCCGTCTCAACTTCTCCTAGTTCAATCCGAAAACCGCGAATTTTGACTTGGTTATCAACTCGCCCCACAAATTCAATATTACCGTCTGGTAAATAACGGGCTAAATCTCCCGTTTTATACAATTTTGGATTTTGGATTTTAGATTTTAGATTATGAAACGGATGAGAAATAAATCTTTCCTCAGTTAACTCTGGACGGTTCAAGTAGCCTCGTGCTAAACCATCACCACCAATATATATTTCCCCTGGAGTACCCACGGGAACAGGTTGTAGTTGTTCGTTAAGTATATATATTTGTGTATTGGATATGGGGCGGCCAATGGGTAATGTTGTGCTACCTTCTGGTACATCTTCTACTGGATAAAAACAGGAGTATGTTGTACTTTCAGTTGGTCCATAAACGTGCAGTAAATTCTGGGGTGCGCCATTTGTCAGCACTGCTCTGACTGTTTTCGGATCTACAGCTTCACCACCAAATAATAAGTATCGCAGGTCTTTAAATGCCTGGGGAACAATGTTAGCTAATTGATTAAATAAGGCGGTGGTTAAAAATAAGATGTTAATTTTTTGTTCACTGATGTAGTCAGCAAAATCTAGAGGTGAAAGCAGAACGTTTTGCGGAACACCGACTAAGGTAGCGCCATGTAATAGCGAACCCCAAATTTCAAAGGTGGCTGCATCAAATGAAGTATTGGAAGCTTGGGCAGTACGGTCAGTGGTTGTAACCTGTACATAATTGGTATTACATACTAGCCGATTCACCGCCTGATGGGGTACAGGGACTCCTTTGGGTGTGCCTGTAGAACCAGATGTATAAATCACATAGGCTAGATTTTCTGCTGTGACATCGCTGGTAGGATTTTCTTGATTTTGGTGATCGATTAATTCCCAATCTTGATCTAAACAAACTGTTTTTACTCCACTTTCCGCAAAGCTTTCCACAAATTTTTGCTGTGTTAACAGCACTTGCACTTGGGAATCTGCCAGCATGAAGGATATCCATTCTTTGGGATAGGTGGGATCTAGTGGTAGATATGCTGCACCTGCTTTGAGAATACCCAATAAACCAACGATCATTTCTAGGGAACGTTCCACAGAAATCCCTACTAAAACTTCTGTTCCTACACCTAAAGATTGTAAATAATGAGCTACTTTATTGGCTTGGTGATTCAACTGTTGATAAGTAAGTTTTTGCCCATCAAAAACAACAGCAATATTATCTGGAGTTTTTTCTACTTGTGCTACAAATAATTCATGGATGCACAAATGTTGAGGATAATCTACTGTGGTATTATTCCATTCCACCAATATTTGATGTTTTTCCTGTTCGGTTAAAACGGGCAAATTCTCCAGAGAATTATTTGATTTAATCACCATTTCTTCCATGATTTTGGTATGTAAATTGATAATTTTACTAAGGTGGTAAAAAATAATTAATACTTACTTGGTTTTTAATTTAAGCTTAATAAGCTTGATTTTTGTATTTCAGATTGTATTCCAGGAAAATTTATCTATTTTAGGGCTTACGCATTGATAAAGTTTTCTAAATATGTAATGTGTATTTTATCTCTTGTAGGGTGCGTCAGACCCAATAATTTGGTAAAAAACAGATTTCTTCTATCTGACGCACCCTACTCAATAAGTTATTCCCAAAGCCGAAAACGACGCAATTTCGTTCATTTATATGATGGTAAGTTAGAGGTTGTTTGAAAACTTTTTCGTGTGGGATCTGACACCCGCAGATCCCCCTTGAAAAGGCCCTTGAAAAGGGGGATTTTGAGGAATTTAGCCCCCTTTGTAAGGGGGGTTGGGGGGATCTCGATTAATTCTGATACTTTTCAAACATCCTCTTAGTGAGCGTGCGTAAGTCCTATATTTTTAGGTAAAGTATTCTAGAATTATGACCAAGTTTTATGGTGTTATAAAAATGGCCTATGAGAGATTCATCTATTGTAATCGGACTCAGAGGCCATTTTTTATTTCATCCTGATTTATTTGATTTTGGTGAAATTGTCTGTACCTGGACGTTGTAAAACTAGAAGTTTCAAAAACCCTTTAATTTAATGGCATTTGTTTGAGAATGTCATCAAATTTAAGCATAAAATTATGCTTCTACTGCTACTACTTCCTCATTTTCATCAACAATTTCTACTGTTCTTGGTGCTTCACTCACTTCTGATTCTGTCGCTGTATGGGTTCCTGATTCTAGGTGAGTGGTTAATTGTGTTTTTAGCACGTCGGAAATGGGTAAATCATTGATTTCTTTGACGAGCGCCCTTATAGATTCGTTTTTAGTCCGTTCTGAATAAACTGCTTTGAGAATAGCTTCAATTCCATAGGCGCCTACTGTATCTCCTACAACTCCTACTAGACCCAGTAAACCTATACCTCCAAGGATACCAAATGGTCCTCCTGCTGCTGTTAGGGCTGCAACAATAGCGGCATTACTACCTGCTGATGCAACTGCTAAGACTACAAGAATTATGCCAGGAAGACCTAGCCCAGCTAGTTTTTTTGCGATTTCGTCCATGTTCATGATCTAAGATCCTTAAATATTGTTAGTGGAAACTGTTTTAATTGGCTTAATTGGCATGAGATTTATATCTCTATAGTTCAAGAAACTATTGCAGTATCTAGACTAAGGAAGATAAATGTCTCTTTATCTCAAATCAAGGTGATTTTTTAACATTTTCTCTTTTATTTAACCTCAATATCTAACAATAGTCAATGCAATAATCAACAAACATAGGACTCCTATTTGATTTTTGAAAAAACTCCGTACACTCAAATCATCTAAAAACCTATTCCCTGCCTCCACGAAAAATTTATAAATCAAACAGGATAGCTGTATGATTTTGATATTTACTGTTTAACTCATTCATTTAATCAGGAATATGGCTGTTTTCTATTTTCACAAAGGATATATTCACGGTTCTTAGAGATGGTAAATAGTTCTTACTTTCTAATTTTAGATGATTTTGCAATTTTGTTTTTAACTCCTGGCAAATTGGTAAATCTTGAATTTCGTAAAGTAGCGATCGCAAAGTTTCGGTTTTGCTACGTTCTGAATAAACTGCTTTGAAAATAGCCTCAATTCCATAATCAGCCATGAGATCACTTAGCACCTTTGCCAGACCAAGTAAACCTATACCTCCAAGGATACCAAATGGTCCTCCTGCTGCTGTCAGCACGGCAACGATAGCAGCATTACTACCTGCTGATGCGAATGCTAAAATCAAGAGAATGATCCCCGGAAAACCTAAACCGGCAAGTTTTTTCACAATTTCATCCACTGCAATCTCCTAACATTTTGATATTATCTTTTCAATTAATAATTAATCAAGATTATGGCTGATTTTGCCTTTTACGGCGGAAATGGCTACCGTTCTAGGAGAGGCTAAATAATTTTTCCCTGTAGGATCGCCACTGCGTCCTTTAAAATTGCGATTGGTTGCATAAACTCCTGTTTCTTCTTTGTTTAAAACTCCAATTCCCGAATTGATACAAGCACCACAACCTGATTTAAGAATCTTTGCACCTGCTTGGGCAAAAATGTCCATGTATCCCAATGCTTCTGCTTTTTCCCGAATTTCTACGGAAGCAGGAACAATAAATAAGTTTACATCATCTGCCACTCGGCGACCCTGTAAAACTTCGGCAGCCTGAGCTAAATCGTATAGTTTACCTCCTGTACAAGAACCAATAAAGGCTTTGGTAATCGGGGTTTCTTCTAATTGGCTAATAGGTACTACCTGATCTGGTTTGGGAGGACGGGCAATTTGCGGTTCTAGATTACTGAGTTCCCATTTATATATTCTCTCATACTCAGCATCAGGGTCGCCTATAAGTTCCTCAAATTCTTGATCAGAACGACTTGTGACATAATTGCGGGTTGTTTCATCAGGAACAATTAAGCCACAGATTGCACCACACTCAATGGCCATATTAGCAAGAGTCAAGCGTTCATCGAAGGGCATTTGTTCGAGTATTGACCCTCTAAATTCCATGACTTTACTGGTAGCACCAGCACAACCAATTTGTCCCAGGATAAACAAAATAATATCCTTAGCGCTGATGTGGGCGGGTAGAGTTCCAGATAACTCGAATACCAGTGTTGAGGGAACACGAATCCACATATCCCCCATAGCATAGATATTGGCCATGTCTGTAGTTCCCACACCGGCGGAAAAAGCTCCTAATGCGCCGTAGGTACAGGTATGGGAATCTGTACCAGCAATAATCATTCCTGGGCGGACAAATCCTTTTTCTGGTAGTAAAACGTGACAAATACCAGCAGCTTCACCGGGAGAAACTACATCAAATAAATGACATCCTTGCTCTTTGGCAAAGTCAATCATTTCTTGGTACATGACATTGGCTTTTTGATCATTGCGAATGTCATTAACTTGGATAAAGTGATCTGCTACTAAAACTACCCGTTGAGCATCCCACAGTTTTGCTTCTTGTCCGTAGTGTTTATAAAATGTTGTGGCTACTGGTCCTGCTACCGCATCATGGGATAAAGCTAAGTCAACTTGGGCAAAAACCACTTCTCCAGGACGGACATAATTATTACCAGAAGCTTTAGCAAGCAGTTTTTCTACTAAGGTCATGGGTCTTTGGGGAGTTACACTTTTAGGAGTGGCAATTTTTCCCTGACGACGCATTTGATTAAAAGGTATTAACCCACCTGCTTGGGCGATCGCCTCAACTATAGGATTCTCTTGTTTTTCCTCTAAAATTTCTAGATTTAATCCAATATTGATACTATTGCGATAAAAAATTTCTGCAAATGATCGCGCCTGAATCTTTTCAATTCCCGCAGCTTTCAAGGCTACAGGCGCAATTTCTCGACTAGAACCACAGCCAAAATTTTCACCAGCGACAATTACATTGTATTTTAATAACTCTCCTACTCCTATCAAATGTTCTAAAGCATATTGTTTTAAAATATCAGGATCATAAGTTGTAGCCCGATTAGCAGGAATAATATCATCAGTATTAATATCATCTCCTAAATTTAAAACTTGTTTATTTATATTATTCATGCAGCACCCCCATTCCTGTATTTTGTAAATTATAAATCTCTGTTAGTAAACGCTGTATTAATTGTTCAGTATTAACTAATATTTCTGAACTTTGAGGAGATAAATCCGCTGTCCGATATCCTTGAGCTAAAACTCGATCTTGTGCTGTCATAATCCTTTGTGCAGCTCTCTTTTCCCCCCACTGCTCCAGCATTAAAACACAAGCACCAATAGTTCCCAAAGGATTAGCAATTCCTTTACCAGCTATATCTGGTGCAGTACCGTGAATTGCTTCGTATAGTCCAAATCCATCGGCATTAAGACTAGCTGATCCTAATAAACCTAAAGAACCAACTAAAGCTCCGCCAATATCGCTAAGAATATCTCCAAATAAATTACTGGCTAAAATTACATCAAATCTTTGGGGATTCATCACCATTTGCATGGCTAAATTATCCACTAACATTGGTTCGACTACAACATCAGGAAACTGGGTAGCTTCTTCTTGTACTAAACGAGTCCAAGGCAAATTAGGTAAAGCATTTTCTTTATGAGCTACTGTTAGTTTTCCTCGGCGTTGTTGGGCTTTTTGCAAGGCTTGGCGAGCAATGCGGCGTATCTCATGATCATAATAGAGCATGGTGTGGTAGCCATAATCTCCTTGTTCATCTGAAGCACGTCCAGTAGATCCAAAATAAATCCCACTCACTAATTCTCGAATGACGAGTATATCCAATCCTTTAATTTTTTCTGGTCGTAAGCTAGATTTATGAACTAGACTATCAACAATCCGAATTGGACGCAGATTACAAAAAAAGTCGTAATGTTTTCGCAGTTCTAGCAGTCCACCTTGGGTAACTGCACCAAAGACAATTCCATCAGATCCATTACATATATCTATAGTCGCTTGGGGAAAGTAACTACCAAATTTTTCTAAGGCGGTTTTACCCAGCCAACCATAATCTACCTGCAAGGTAAATCCTTCTAGTTTTGCTACTTGTTGCAAAAGTTGTAGCGACGCTTCCACAACTTCTGGTCCAATTCCTTCACCGGGAATAGCAACAATGCGATAAGACTGATTGCTTAATGACCTCATTTTTCCTGATGTTTTAGTGGATGAGGATTTATTACTGCTGAAATTGTCAAAGCTGAACTCCCCCTTGGCAATATCATGTTTAAGAAATTTAAGAAGATATGTGTCTGTGAAAATATGTGTGTAATGGTTTGCACTACTTCACCCCTATTTTTTACCAGACTTTTCATTAGTATACAAGGACAGTTAGGACAGTTAAGATTATTTTTAATCAATTAAAAAAATTAATGTTATTTAAATAAATTAATTAATTTTATATATGACTCCTATTTGATTATTGATAGCGTAGCTTGGTGTAAGCCATACAAAACTCCGTACATCCAAATGATCTAAAACCCTATTCCCTGCTTCCACGGAAAATTTATAAATCAAATCGGAACACTATAATTAATTTTTGATATTAACAGAGATGCCACCAATCTTGAGAGTGCCGTTATTATTACTGATTTTCACAGATGTCAGTTCTTGGTTTAATAAATAAAATCTGCCCATGATACTAACTGAATTATAACGACCAGTTTTAGATTTTTTAAGTGTTAAGGTGGCATTTTTTTGTTTATTCATTCCTTTAAGAATGAGAATATCACCAAAATTGAAGCTACCCGATGCAGTTAATTTATCACTATGTATTTTGGCGTTAATATTAGCAATGCTATAACCTAAAAACTTGAGATTTCCTACAATATTAGCTGAATTATTGATATTTCCATCATTGTCTTTACCCAGAGTGACTGTAGCACCGTTGAAGGCTAAAATGCCAAAATCGAAATCATTTTTCGCCTTCAATCCTCTTTCGTTAAGGATAATACCTAATGCCATGAATTTTTTACCTAATATAGTTATATTCCCGAAACCTGAAACTTTTTTATTTGTTAAATCAACTTTCAATTTAGGAATATTCAATTTCAGAATATTTACTAAATTTAAAAATACATCTTTGATGAAAACACCTTGAACGTTAAATAATAATTTGCCTTTACCTAAAGCTTGATCAAATGCGGTAATATCTGCTTCACCTGTTGCAATTTGTTGATTTAAATTAACTATTAACATGGGAATATTGAGAGTTAAGAAACCAACTAAATTGATTTCAAGATTGTTTATGTTAATACTATTTTGATCAATATCAAATGTAATACCTGCTAGAGTATTACCTAAAATAGAAATCTTCCCAAAACCACTACCGCAGCCAGTTTTTATATCTATAATTAAGTCATCAACATCAAGACTTATCAGATTAGCTAAATTTAAATCAAAGTTTTTAAAGATCGCATTCGTAGCAGTAATTTTAAATTCTACATTGGCAATTTCGTTACCAAGTAACTCTACATAGCCATCTCCCTGAAGATACTGCTCGGTAGGTGTGACTTTTAATGCTAAATCTAAACTGTTATCATCTGATCCCTTGATTTTGGCAAATCCTAAATCTATTTCAAAAACTTTTAATAAACCACTAATATTATTTAAATTTGTGTTACCTTGCAGGAGTAAAATCGCTTCATGCCCCCAAGCGTTGATTTTACCATTAATTTCTAATCCTTCTGATATGGGTTGGCCTGCAATTATCGTAGGAAAGGGAACATATTTAATCAATGGGTTGCATTTTCCGTCTGCATCTGCATCAACTGATTCAATCTGCAAATTATCCAAGGTTTCTAATAGGGATAATGCTTTGTTAACTAAATATGTGGAAAAACCTGCTTGTTTTTCAATAAAAGAGGTAACTGGACCTTGCCACAAATCTATTAAACTAACTGGTTGATTGACAGTTAAAACTAATGCTAATCTTTGAGGATCATTAGTATCTATCAGAAATGCTACTTCTATGTCTATTTCTTCCCATCTCAAATCACCAATGAAACCAAAGTTATCAAAGTAAGGTGGTAAATATGTTCCCCCTCCTTGGAATCTGAGATTACGTAATTCTGTTCCATTCAATCCATAGGGATTATGCCAGGTTTTTTCAGATTGTTGACAAAAATATGCTGTTAAAGATTCAGGTTCGAGGGAGAGATTACCAGCAAGAAATAGTTTAGGTTCATATTCTTGACTGGGATCATAACCTTGAAGAGTTAAATTTCCCGTTAATCCAAATCTTGGTTGTAAATCAGGATCAATATTTAATTCGAGCAGTAAGTTATTAAAATCAACTTGCAATGGTGGTTGAGAAAATAAGTTTCTTTGTCCTGCAATATGACTTATTAAACATATTTTTCCTGTGGGATTAAGGGTAATTAATCCTGCTAAATCACTAATTTCTAAATATTCGTATATAAATTTACTCAGATTTTGAGAAATGGTTTGTAAATCAATATTTCCAATAAAATTCAATCCTTTGCTTAAGTTAATATTACCTAATTCTTTATGAAGGTAATTACAATTATTGTTAGATATAATTAACTCTGCTTTGTCTAAATTTAAATTACTGATGATCGGAACTGAATTTGTCAGCTTACTAAAACTAAATCCATGATTTAATTGATATTTTAAAATAGGATTTTTACTAAAAACTAATTCTATATTTTGATTATTTAGTAATCCCTGTAAGTAAATTTCTATGTTTTGAGCATTTTTACATATTTTACATTTTGGGTTAATTATAATAATTTCATGTCCACCAAATACTTCAGTAATAATTTTATCGAACATCACGTTTATGTATTCGACTGGACTATGAATGTCAAAAATTTTTTCTAAATCTAGCTGCACATCATCATCAAAATCTATGTAGGCTTCTGAATTTAATGTAAATAAGTTTACATCATTTAATGCGGCAAGTTTTAGTTTGATAGCTTCAGGTAAGGTAACGGTTGCTACATCAAGACTATAAGACATAAGTAAATTAAACGGAGGTTAGAGATACTGAATATACGATTCGTACATTTTACCATAAATCAGTTAGGATTCATGTTGAATTTACTTATATCAAATTTCCCATGTTTCAGAATTTTCCCGCTTTTCAGAATCAAACGGAAATCTTAGCATTTAATTTAGATTTAATTTTTACAGGCTAAATATGATAATTTAATACCAGAAATGTAACTTGAGTAATTTTTTACTATACTTAGGGCTTACTGAGTAAAAATATAACCGCCTCTCAGTAAGCGTTTCACGGATTTTGAGAACAAAAAAGTGCAAGGCTATGGCATTTAGATCCTCAAAATCCTTGCATTTCCATGAAAAATCAGGGGGTGAGTTTGGAAACCAATCTCCCAAACCACCATTTTTTACGCTATGTGGCATCTAGGTTTGCTTTGGGTACTTATTCAACAAACCCTACACAGCTAATTTTATACTAGTTAACAAAATTAGTCAACTTCTTGGATTATGGCTGTAAAACAAAATAAAACAAAAAGAAGACGAGGTGTCCTTTTATCTCCTCAAGGACTACAACGTCTACAAGAAGCTATATCCTCTTGGGAGGTTATAGAAAACGAAGGCCAACGCCTCTCCTTAGAGGATTTAGCTGACCAAACAAAACTTTCTGCTAAAACTCTTAGCCGCTTATGGTCAGCTAATAAAGGTGTAGACCAAAAAACTTTAAAATTATGTTTCAATACGTTTAATCTAGAACTTTATCAAGAGGATTACATCTTCCTTAAGGAAGATAATGAAACGAAAATATTAGATTGCTTATCAAATAGTATATGTCTACAAACAGAAAGTCCGTTTTTATGGTCCTATCCTGATGGACCAGTACCGTTAGATTCTCCCCTATATATTGAACGTCAACCGATAGAAGAATTAATGTACCGAGAGGTGACTCAAGCAGGTTGTGTAATTAGAGTTTTCGCCCCTGCACAGATGGGTAAAACTTCTTTGATACTACGTCTTTTGTCATTTGCAGATGCACAAGGATATAACACTGTAAATTTAAGTTTTTCCCAGATAGATGCTTATTGCTTAACTGACTTAAATAAGTTTTTGCGTTCTTTTTGTAGCCAAATTGCCATAAAACTAGGTATGGCTCCCAATATTAATGATCATTGGGATGAAGATGTGGGTTATAAGTTAACCTGTAGCCTTTACTTCCAGCATTATATTCTCAAGGAGAGTAATAACCCTCTGGTTTTGGTGTTGAGTGAAGTTGAACGATTTTTTGAATATCCTCAAGTTGCTCAGGAATTTTTTGCTTTGTTGCGTTGTTGGTACGAAGAATCACGACAAAATAATTTATGGAAAAATTTGAGGTTAGTAGTTGCTTATTCAACAGAACAGCATTTTTGTTTAGATATTAATCACTCTCCGTTTAATATTGGACTACCTGTCCGTTTACATGAATTTACTCAGCAACAGGTAGAAGAATTAGCTAGGCGATATGGACTAAGGTGGACTGCTGGTAACGAGTCGGCACAATTGATATCTCTTATTGGTGGTCATCCAGCACTGACGCAACTTACTTTGTATTATCTTAGCACTGGGGCTATTACTTTATCGGACTTGGTCAAAGAGGCGATCGCCAATGGTGGAATTTATCGCTATCACTTGCAGAAACATTGGGTAAAACTTTTAGCTAATCCTGATTTAATTAGGACATATACTGAAGTTGTTACCACTAAGGAAAGTCTGGTTATTGATCCTATCCATGCTTATCAACTGGAAAGTTTAGGATTAATTACCTTTGATGGCGATCGCATATTACCCCGTTGCCAACTCTACCGGACTTATTTTGCCAAGCAATTAAGTAGTAAGACAGAGTTAATTACACAATGTCATTGCGTTAGCGTTGCGTGGCGTTAGCACTATGGAACGAAGTGAAATGAACTGCCCCATCTTACTTCGTCGAAGATGGGGTTTCTACATCCCCTTAAAAAGTATTAGATGAAACCAGAAATTTCCAAAAACCTAACCCCCCAGCCCCCCTTCCCTACCCTATCGTGTACACACAAGTTAAATTACCCCCCTTATAAAGGCTACGGTGTACACACAAGTGGTATCTGCAAAGGTTTCAGGCGTTATAGACCCCTGAAATTGCAATACTGTTCGGTTAACGAAAATTTCCACGTAAACAACCTATTGTATAAAACCAACAAATTATTGAAAATGTTGGGTTTCGTTCCTCAACCCAACCTACGTATTTTTGTTTTTTAGTCTTAACCGAACAGTATTGCCTGAAATTGTCATTACGAGCGCGAGTAATTACATAATCCCGTGGTTTTTGCGATTCCTAGGTCGCGCTTCGCGATCGCTTCGTTATTCCTCCTCTGTGGGAGACGCTATGGGAAATTATAGGGATTAAAAGATTGGGCGGATTAGGTTGTTTGCTATGATAAAAGTTACTAAAATCCGTGAAATCAGCGCAATCCGTCTAATCCTTGATTCAGACCTTTTTCCCCGCGTCGGGGAGAGGTTTGGAGAGGGGTTTATTTATACATTAAAAACTTTTCAAACACCCTCTAACAAAAGACTACACAATTCATCTATTTTTTTACTATTTTGAGCAATCATCTGTTGGGCTGCTGCTTGTAGCTGGCGAGTATTTCGTAAAGTTGTTTTATCTATTTCTTCTAGTTCTGCATCTAAAAATGTTTGCAACCGATAATAAGAACTTTTATTTTTTTGATTACTAGATGCAAACAACCGTTCTAATTCTCCAGCCACAACTTCACTACTACCATCAAACATAATATTTAAAAGTGGTCTTCCCCATTGCAAAAGTCCCCAATTTTTGACTTCATTGTAAGGATAAACACTTGTTAGCGAACCTGTACCTAGAGAAACCACTAAAATATTTTCTGTATTCAGAACCCTGTTTGCTTCTTGTTTACTACTAATTTTTGCTTCAGAAATAGCTAACTGGGATGGATTATTAGCAAAAACTCCTCCATCTACTAAAGTATAAAAACCATTAGTATTATGAGCAGTGGCAATGCGATGGGGAGGAAAATAAGTGGGAGTAGCACTGGTGGCTAATGCTGCATCTAAAAGCGAAAATCCTGCACATAAATTGCGAAATCTTTTAGATTCTATTTGTTGTTTTTCCCGTTTATTGGTAAATAATATTGGGATGCGTTGCTCGATATCATAACTGGTGACAAAAACTTCTTTCAGATTATTTTCTATCAGACTATCACCAAAATACTGTTTGAGAATTTCTACTCTGCTGGTAGAAGCATATTTTGGCTGAAGAAATATATCTTCTAAAGGTCCAAGTAACTTTTCAAATAATGGCTCATAAAATATTTCCACTCCATACTCAATAAATAGTTGTGAGAGATCCGCAGCCGTGTATTCCGCCTCGGTTAATTTATCAGATGTTTCTGTATTTAATCTGGGTTTAGTTAATCCCAGTGCTAAAATTCCACCAGTAGAAGTTCCAGTAATTAAATCAAACAAACTAAATATAGGTTTTTGTGTTCGCTTTTCAATTTCTGCTAGAACAAGTGCAGGGATAATACCGCGAATACCACCTCCATCAATGGCAAGTATTTTATATTTTGGTTGGGCTGTTTTATTGATATTTTCTTGTGATTCCTGTGTAGATAATGGGAGTAGAATTTGGATATTAATAGGTGATTCTACTTGGTTTATTGTGGTTTCTTGCTGTTGTGAACTAATAGAATTCTCAGTGGGAATTTCTGCTTGATCAGATGATTCTCCTAGAAAGGGAATTTGTGCTAAATTCCAACTAGGATCACCATAAAAATTTCCCTGATAAGATTCTCCAATTTGGTTTTTGACTATTCTTCCTGCTCCTTCATCTAATTTCCAATAGGCAACTAATCCTTCTTCATCCCCAACTATTAGCCCAGAACGATGGGCTTGAATTTGTTCCTGATTACATGGATAATTCCAGACACTAATATGAGCTAATTGTCCTGAAAAATATATATTATTGTGTAAAGTTCCCCCCAGAGTGATCGGACTTGTGGCTTTATTTAACGCAGAACCTGTAAAATATTCTATATATTGATTATGATCAAGATATACGGTAAGATCACCTTGATTAAAAACAATAGCAAAAAAGTGCCATTCTCCAATGGTTAATTCTCTATTACCCAGGGTTTTGATAAATTTGCTCAATTGTTCATCAATGTAAATATCTAAATTTCCTGTAGGACTAACACCAACTTCAAAATTATCACTGTATCGGTCTGAAGAACGGGCAAAAAAGACATTGCGTGTTCCATAAGTAGTAGCTTGTTTAGTGAGATGATGGGGATTAACCCATCCTGAAACTGTAAAACCTGAAGTACCCTGGGATAAAACCAGATCAGGATCATTTTTGACAAAATCTATGTAATCATGTTGACCATCAAAGGTCAAAACTAATTGTTCAATTACTTTTTTTACCACGGAATTTTTATCTCCAATTATTCAGTTTACAAACGGGAAAGAGTGAATAAGTAATTGGACAAAAATATTTACAGTCATTGCGAGGGCAGGGAAGCAATCACAACCCTTGGAATTGCTTCATTTCACTTCGTTCCACATGGCTAACGCCACGCTACGCTAACGCAATGACATTGTGTAATTAATTCTGTCTCACGACTTATAAAAATCCTGCAATTACTTCAATTCTGATTGGATAGTATAACATTAGTTCTTGGCATGTAAGTAATTGGACAAAAATATTTACAGTCATTGCGAGGGAAGGGAAGCAATCACAACCCTTGCGATTGCTTCATTTCACTTCGTTCATTCATGTGATGGTAAGTTTGTACTTGTAGGGTGCGTCAGACCCAATAATTTGGTAAAAAACAGATTTCCTCTATCTAACGTGGTTGGTGAGATTCTTAACTGTCTTAACAGTTGTCTTAAATGTTTAAACTGCTATTGTATTTTATGGCTAAACCTGAGATTATACTCGAAATAGCTGGAAGCTAGACTTTCTTATCATACAAAGAAAATAAAAAAATGGGTCAGAAACTGCAATACCTTAGAGGATGTTTGAAAAGTCGTATACCGTAATTTTCATCACATTGTTACCCCCCTTTCCCCTTATAAAGCTACGGTGTACACACAAGTTATCGCATCACCATTATTCCTCAAATTACCCTACCCTAACCCTCCCCGATGCTTTGGGGAGGGAACTGGATTCTTGTTTCCCCCCTTTGCATCAGGGGGATTAATGGGGGTAATTATAACTTGTGTGTACACGATAGCCTTGTAAAGGGGGGAAACAATAAATATCTAGTTCCCTCCCCGATGCTTTGGGGAGGGTTAGGGTGGGGTAAAAAATATTTGATACATCAACCATAACTTTTCAAACACCCTCTAGGAGAGAGTTAGGGAGAGGTTTCATATTTAGTTGAACTATGAACCATTTGCAGTATATTTGTTTGCTTAATAAGCATTATTTTAAAATAAGCATAACTTTAAAAAATAACATCAATTGAAATAAAAGAAAATAAATGACTGTTTTACCTTATAATTACGATTAATTAGAAAATAATTAACAGCCGCTTTAATCTTAATAAGGATATATAAAGACAATGAATTTAGACAACCATAATCAAATTTTAGCGACTTCAACTAACGAAAATTTTACATACCAAAAAATAGAAGTTGCTATTCGGTCGAGTTTGACTGTAGATGATTGTGTAGTTATCAAGAGACAGACAGAAAAGGTAAAACAGGAATTAATAGCTTATATAGTTCCATCAGGTTTGTTTGCACCAGAACAACTTTTATCTCACCTGCAAACAATTCTTCCCAGCGAGTTGACACCCACTGCATTTGTACCTGTCTCTACCATACCCTTAACAGAGACAGGGCAGGTAGATGAAGTTGCGTTAGCTAGTTTAGAAGTAATTAAATCTGACTTAATACGAGATTTAGAAAAGCAATTAGAGTCATTGTCAGAAATTGATCAGGTTGCTGTGGTTGTTGAACCTGTGGTTAAAAGTATTAGTATTCCTCCTGTGCATTTAGAAGATTTGTTGGGGGAGACTCCAGCAAACCCCTATGAAAATAACCAACAAGAAATACAAGTAAGTACACATAGTCAAAACATAGAAAATAAAAATTATTATTTATCAAAAAAATTAGCCATTAGTCACAGTGAACCACTGCCATACTCCCCAGACGCTCCTAAAAATTTAGTAGAAGTATTACAACGAGCCTCAGAAAATTCAAACAAAGGTATTATCTATATTAAATCTGATGGTAGTGAGACATTTCAATCTTACAGAAAATTATGGCAAGATGCCCAAATCATTTTAGCTGGATTAAGAAAAACAGGACTCAAACCTCAAGACAAAGTAATTTTCCAACTGGAAGATAATCAAGATTTTATCTGTGCTTTTTGGGGTTGTGTTTTGGGTGGTTTTGTTCCAGTACCAGTATCTATTGCTCCCATTTATGAACCAGCCAATAATACAGCCAGTAAATTAAAAAACACCTGGGAGATGTTAGAGAAACCCTTGGTACTAACAAGTGGTTCTTTAGCTGCTGATATTGATGATTTTGCCAGAGGTTTAAACTTAGAAAACTTTAAAATTGTAACCGTTGATGAGTTGCGTCAATGTGAAGCAGATTTAAACATATATGAGAATCAACCCGAAGATTTAGCAATTTTGCTTTTGACTTCTGGCAGCACGGGAATACCCAAGTGTGTGATGTTAAATCATCGCAATATCTTGAGTATGACAACTGGCTTAATTTTAATGGGTCATTTTTCCAGCCAGGAAAGTGTTTTAAACTGGATGCCTTTAGATCATGTGGGTGCGTTAGTTTCTCTGAGTATCATGGCTGCGAGTTTAGGTTGCCAGCAAATTCATGTACATACTGATTTAATTGTACAGAAACCGCTTCACTGGCTAGATTTAATTGATAAACATCAAGCGACAATTAGCTGGTCGCCTAACTTTGCGTTTTCCTTAATTTGTGACCGTGCTGTAGAAATCAATCGCCAGCAATGGGATTTATCTTCTATGAAGTTTATCATCAATGCTGGAGAACCAATTGTTACAAAAACAGCGAGGAATTTCTTAAAACTTCTCAGTCATCATGGTTTACCAACTAATGCTATTCACCCAGCCTTTGGAATGTGTGAAACTTCTTCTGGTATTACCTATTCTGACAGTTTTTCTCTAGAATCTTCCTCAGATCAAACTTCATTTGTAGAATTAGGATTACCAATTGCTGGTGCTGCATTACGGATTGTTGATGAAAACGAACAAATAGTAACCGAAAATACTATTGGGCGTTTACAGGTAAAAGGTGCATCTGTTACTATCGGTTACTATCAAAATCCACAAGCAAACCAAGAAGCTTTTACTACTGATGGTTGGTTTAATACGGGGGATTTAGGCTTTCTAGATCAAGGACGTTTAACCATTACGGGCAGAATCAAAGATGTAATTATCATTAATGGATTAAATTACTATTGTCATGAAATTGAAGCTGCTGTTGAGGAAATGACAGGAGTAGAAGTTTCTTATACAGGTGCTTGTGCAGTCAGACAACCAGGAAGTAATACTGATAAATTAGCTATATTTTTTAATACTTACCTAAATGATGATCAAAGTTTATTAACTCTACTCAAGGAAATTCGCGCTTGTGTTGTGAACAAGGTGAGAATAAATCCTGATTATTTAATTCCAATAGATAAAGACATTATTCCTAAAACCGCTATTGGCAAAATTCAACGTTCTCAACTCAGCCAACGTTTCCAAACAGGTGAATTTAAATCAACTATTAAACGAGTTGATATATTACTAGGCAATAGTAATACCATTCCTAATTGGTTTTACCGTCAAGTATGGAAACCTAAATCACCCATTACTGTTAATTCCTCTTTAACTATTACTAATACAACTCTAGTATTTCTCGATGATTGGGGGTTGGGTGACTATTTATGTCAAACATTGTCAGAAAATAAACTGTCATATATTACCGTTTACCCTGGAAAAGAATTTCAAAAAATCAGTAGTTCTCATTATGTAGTTAATCCCGAAATAGCCAAAGATTATCAACTTTTAATCGAATCCCTAGCAGCAGATAAGATTATTATTGGGCAGATTCTTCATCTTTGGACTTACGATAAATATCAGGAAATTAATAATATTGATAGCTTAGAAAAAGCACAAGCACAGGGAATATATAGTTTATTATTCCTGGTTCAGGCTTTAGCAAAAGTTCAAGGTACTAATAATTATATTCAATTACTATTTATTTCTTCTCATATTCAGTCTATTGCCTCAGATGATCCTATAGCTTATGAGAAATCAACAGTATTAGGACTATTAAAAACTATTCCTCAAGAACTACCTAAACTAAACTGCCGCCACATTGATTTACCTTTTGCGGAAGTTGAAAAAAATGGGTTTTATATTCTCCAAGAAATGCAAATTTCCTCAAAAGAACGAGAGTTAGCATACAGAAATGGACAACGTTTAATTTCTCGCTTAGAACAAGTTGATTTTACCAACACACCTAAATCATCAATTACCTTTCAACAAGAAGGAACTTATTTAATAACCGGGGGACTTGGTGGTATAGGTGTTGAAGTTGCCCGGTATTTGTTAAAACATTACCAAGCTAAATTATTATTAGTTGGGAGAACTCCCCTAAATTCAGAAAAACACATCAAACTCTATCAAGAATTAGCACAGCTTGGGGGTGAAGTAATTTATGAGTCCGTTGATATCTGTGACTTAGAACAGTTGCAAATAATAGTAGAAAAAGCTCAATTTAGATGGGGTGAAAATCTTGATGGTATATTGCATTTAGCTGGAACTTTTCACGAACAACAGGTACTAGAAGAAACGCAGGAAAACTTAGCCGCAATTCTATGTCCTAAATTGTTGGGTGCTTGGGTATTGCATCAGTTAGCAAAAGAGAATCAGGCAAGTATTTTTATTAACTTTTCTTCAGCACACGGTTTTTTTGGTAGCACTGCTGTGGGTGGTTATGCTGCTGCTAATAGTTTTCTCGATAGTTTTACTCATTACCAAAATTCCCCAAATAAATTAACCAATAAATTAACCAGCTATTGTTTCAGTTGGAGTATGTGGGATGATACAGGAATGAGTCAAGGATATCAAATGAAAAATCTGATCCGTGCTAAAGGTTCTTATATCATGTCCTGCTCCCAAGCAATATCTTCTATGCTGGCCAGCTTACACCATCAGCAACATAATTTATTGATCGGTTTAGATGGCAGTAATCAAAATATTCTACGTTGGCAATCATCAACTTTTAATTTACAGAAATTAACCGCCTATTTTACAACTAATACGGGGGAGGTTGTTAAATTACCGGGCTTAAAAGTGCAAGATAATTTTGGCAATGTTTGTATTTATGACTCTGTACAACTGCCAGAAATGCCTTGTTTAGAAAATGGTGAAGTTGATCGTGCTAGACTCATTAAAAGAAGTAACAATCAGGAAAATAGGGAGCAGATTGAACCACGGAACGAGATAGAGTTAAAAATTGCCCAATGTTGGCAACAAGTTTTAAAAGTGACACTTTTAGGAATTCATGATAACTTTTTTGAATTGGGGGGAAATTCTTTACTAGCTGGTCAAGTAATTTCTCGGTTACGGGAAGATTTCTCTTTAGAATTGTCTCTCCAGCGTTTATTGCAAACACCTACTATTGTGGGTTTAGCTCAAACAATTGCAGCAATTCAAACAGTAACTCAAAGTCAGAATACCTTTACTGAAACATCATTACAAGAATACGAAGAGGATTATTTATAAAATGGCTATGGCACAGATACCAAAACCTAGTGATTGACTCACCATTACCGCACTTTTAACCTACATTCCGCACCCCGGTGTCGCAATCGGTTTTTTCTTAATTTCATAACCATCAAATCTTATATTTTGTACCAAACATAATGAATATTGGTAGGCGATAGCGAAGCGCTGCTGCAAGCAGTTCGCAAATTCTCAGTCTCCAAATGACCAATTTTCGTTGTGTATTGTGTAATTAATTAGACGAAAATATTTACAGTCATTGCGAGGGAAGGGAAGCAATCACAACCCTTGCTATTGCTTCATTTCACTTCGTTCCATATGGCTAACGCCACGCAACGCTTACGCAATGATATTGTGTAATTAATTCTGTCTCACTACTTGACAGTTGGAAGTTCCTTAACTGTCTGGTTAACTATGTAAAATATCCTTGTAGTTGACGGCTAAACCTGATAATATTATTTTTAATAACTTAAAATAAAGCAAATATTACAGCAGATTTCGCTCTGATGTGGTGCAAACTTGAACTATAAAACTCTTGTAGTGCGGGCATCTTGCCCGCTGGATATGTACCTCATAACACCGGAAAGTGCTGTATTGAAAATTTGCTTACTTAAAAAGCCAAAATCATCAAAAAATTAGTAGTAAAATTTTGTATTTGAGTGTGCCTAATTATGACAAGAAATATTAAAAATATTTATCCACTTTCATGTGGTCAAGAAGCAATGTGGTTTATCTACCAAATTGCCCCAGAGAGCGTTGCTTATAATATATTTATTACGGTAAAAATTGATTATGAGTTAAAGATTGATGTTGTGAATCGTGTATGGCAAAAAATTATTGAAAAGCACCCGATTCTGAGAACCACATACACCAATCATGAAGGTAAACCGGTACAGCAGGTTAATCAACAAGAGAATTTTAGTGTTGAGGTAATAGATAGCAAGGAGTGGAGCGAAGAACAATTAGCAAAGAAAATCTATGCTATTGCTGACCGCCCTTTTAACTTAGAACAAGATTCAGTTTTGAGAGTTAATTTATTTAGTCGTTCAGCAGAAAAACACATTCTCATGCTGACAATGCACCACATTGCCGGTGATATGTGGTCTTTTGATTTATTGCTGAGTGAATTTCAAACTTTATATCTCAGGGAAATTGAGCAAATTAGTCAAGAACAGACAGAAACAGTAGATTATCTCAGTGAAAAAAAATCCTATGCGGACTTTGTTCACTGGCAATCAGAAATGCTATCTAGTTCTCAGGGAGAAAAACTGTGGCAACACTGGCAAGAACAATTAGCTGGAGAATTGCCAATTTTGAATTTGCTACCAGACAAACCCCGCCCCGCAGTACAGACATATCAAGGGGCATCATACATAGTCAAGCTAGATGAACAGTTAACTGAAAAACTCAACCATCTAGCTGTAGCATCTAAAACCAGCCTTTATCAGATTCTGCTTACAGCATTTTACATCCAACTTTACCGATACACCAACCAAACAGATATCCTCATATCCAGCCCGATGAGGGGTAGGAGGGGGGGAAACTTCGAAGAGATTGTTGGCTACTTTGTTAACCTGACAGTTTTAAGGGTTTCTGTCCAGGAAAATGCGACATTCCAAGAATTTCTGGCTCAAGTCAGCAAGACAGTAAAAAAAGCCCAATATCATCAAGATTACCCTTTTGGTTTGTTAGCACAAAAACTTCAGCCACAAAAGAATCCCAGCCGTTCTCCTTTATCTCAAGTTAGTTTTACTTGGCAACGACATCGTTGGTGTGAACTAACAGAAAAATCATCACACATTCAAGAACAAGTGCTTCAGATGGAGCCATACTTGCTCGGACATCAAAGGGGAGCAGACTTAGATTTGAATTTAATGGTAATGGAAGCTCAGGGAGTGTTGCAACCTTGCTGGCAATACAACACCGACTTATTTAATAGTAGGACTATTGAGCGGATGGCAGGACATTATATTACCCTGCTGGAATCCATTGTCACCAATCCCCAGGAGTCTATTGCCCAATTACCATTATTGACAGAAGTTGAAAAGCACCAGCTATTAACAGAATGGAATGATACCCAAGTTGAATATCCTGTTGATAAATGTATCCATGAGTTATTTGAAGAGCAGGTAGAGAAAACACCGGATGCAGTAGCGGTAGTATTTGAAAATCAACAACTCACCTATCAGCAATTAAATAGTCGGGCTAATCAGTTAGCCAATTACTTACAAACGTTGGGTGTAAAACCAGATACATTAGTAGGGATTTGTGTAGAGCGTTCCCTAGAAATGGTAATTGGATTATTAGGGATTCTCAAAGCAGGAGGAGCGTATGTACCCCTTGACCCCGAATATCCCCAGGAACGCTTGAGCTTCATGTTAGAAGATGCTCAAGTTTCAGTATTGCTGACACAAAAATCACTATTAAATGAATTACCCTTAGACAATCGAGAAAAACCTTGTCAGGTAATTTGTTTAGATGAAAACACCTTTAACTTAGAATTAACCGAAAACCCCAGTCACCAAAGTCAACCTAATAATTTAGCCTACGTAATTTATACCTCTGGATCTACGGGAAGACCCAAAGGGGTAATGATAGAGCATAGCGCCATAGTCAATTTAAGTTTAACCTGGGCTAAAACTTTCCAAGTAGAAAACCATAGCCGATTATTGCAATTTGGTTCTTTTAGTTTTGATTTATCCGTAGGTGAAATTAGCACAGCCTTAGTGACAGGTGCTTGTTTGTATTTAGGAAATAAAGTAACTTTATTGCCTAGTCAAAGCTTAGTAGACTTTTTAACAGTAAACAAAATTACCCATAGCTTCTTATCGCCTTCAGCCTTATCTGTACTACCCAAAGCAAAATTACCTGATTTGCAATATCTGACAGTAGGTGGTGAAGCTTGTACAACTGAATTAGTTAATCAGTGGGGAACAGAAAGAAATTTCTACAATTGCTACGGACCTACAGAATCCACAGTCACCGCTACTATCTTCCATTGTCAACCCAATGGCAGAAAACCACCTATTGGTAAACCAATATCTAATCTTCGCATCTATATCTTAGATAGAAACAATCAACTATTACCGCCAGGAATACCAGGGGAATTGTGTATTGCTGGGGTTGGTTTAGCTAGAGGCTATTTAAATCGTCCCCAAGCGACTACGGAAAAATTTATGGAAATAGATATATGTGGTCAAGTGGAGCGAATTTACAGAACAGGAGACTTAGCAAGATGGGGTGCTGATGGCAACATAGAATACTTAGGGCGCATAGATAATCAAGTAAAAATCAGAGGATTCCGCATAGAACTAGGAGAAATAGAAACGGTACTCAATCAACATCCTCAAATCCAGACATCCTCTGTCATTGCTCGTGAAGACATTCCTGGACAGAAGCAATTAGTATCCTACCTAGTACCACATCAGGATTCCACAGTAACCATCAGTGAAATGCGCCAATATCTCAAAGAAACACTGCCAGAATATATGGTGCCTCATGGTTTTGTGATACTAGAATCCTTACCCCTAACTCCCAACGGCAAAATAGACCATCGGGCTTTACCAGCACCAGATTCCCGTGCAGGAATAGAAATAAGTTTTGTGCTACCACGGAATCAAACAGAAAAAATATTAGCGCAGATTTGGGCAGAAGTGCTGAGAGTAAAACAAGTAGGAATTCACGATAACTTCTTTGAACTAGGTGGAGATTCAATTCTCAGCATCCAAATTTTAGCCAAAGCCAAACAAGCAGGACTAGAACTGACAGCTAAACAACTATTTGCAAATCAAACAATTGCCCAATTGGAAGCAATAGCAGGAACAGTCAAAACCACAGAGATAAAACAAGAATTAGTCACAGGTACATTACCTCTGACACCTATTCAACACTGGTTTTTTGAGCAAAATTTTACAGCAGTACACCACTTCAATCAAGCATTTCTGCTATCAGTTCCCAGTGATCTAAAAGTAGAGCTATTAAAACAAGTATTCCAGCAACTACTAATACATCATGATGCCCTAAGGTTAAGTTTTACCCAAAATGAATCCACTTGGCAACAGATGTACTCTGCTCCAAAAGATAAAATTGGGTTCTGTGAGATAGACCTATCAAAAATTCCAGAAAATAAGCAACCAGAAGCTATAGAAGAGCAAGGGAATTTATTACAGGCGAGCTTAGAATTATCAGAAAACCTAGTGGAAGTCGCCTTTTTCCATCTGGGTATCGGTAAAAGAGCGCGATTACTAATAACAATCCATCACTTAGCCATTGATGGTGTATCCTGGAGAATCTTACTAGAAGATTTACAAACAGCCTACCAGCAAATAGATCAAGGTCAAGCTATTCAACTGCCTGCCAAAACCACAGCTTTTAAAGATTGGTCAGAGAAATTAACAGATTATGCCCAATCCCAATCCCTGAAAACTGAAACCGCGTATTGGTTAAATCAAAATCGCAGAGAAGTTCCTGCCATCGCAATAGACCATAGAAAAGGGGAAAATACCGTTGGCGCAGAGAACACAATATCATCGTATTTAAGCGAAGCGGAGACTCGCACCTTGCTGCAAGATGTACCAAAAGCTTACAACACTCAAATTAACGATATCCTACTGACCACCTTAGGATTGGTTTTGAGCAAATGGACAAACTCCAAGAGAGTGCTGTTCAACTTAGAAGGACATGGAAGGGAAGACATAGTTGATGGTGTAGATTTATCACGGACAATAGGTTGGTTTACAACCATATTCCCTGTCGTAGTAGAACTACCAACCACAGACAATTTAGGGGACACTTTAAAATCAGTTAAAGAACAACTAAGAGCTATTCCCAATAAAGGAATTGGCTATGGCTTATTGCGCTATCTGAGTCAAGAACCAGAAATTGCCAACCAACTCAAGAAATTACCCCAAGCCGAAATCAGTTTTAATTATTTGGGTCAATTTGACCAACAAATGAATACAAGATCTTGGATACAAATGGGGAACGAGTCGGCAGGAAGAATGCACAGTTCACAAAACAACCGCCCTCATCTGCTAGATATAAACAGCATGATAGTGGGAGAAAAGTTGGAAATACAGTGGACTTACAGCAGAAATCTTCACCAAGATGCCACCATTGAAAAACTGGCACAGGAATTTGTCAAAACATTGCAGGATATAATTACCCATTGTGCATCTGGCGAAAATGGAGGTTATACACCTTCAGATTTCCCATTAGTGAAGCTCAACCAGTTAGAAATAGACCAACTATTGGCAAGTTTCGGCAAAACGAAAAAAACTAACTGGCGAAATATTGAAAATATATATCCACTGTCACCAATGCAAGAGGGGATGCTGTTTGAAAGTTTGTATGCCCCTGATTCTCAAGTATATTTTGAACAGTCGATTTACAATTTGAGTGGTAAACTAAACCTGGTAGCATTTGAAAAAGCTTGGCAGCAAGTAGTAGCAAGACATTCAATATTGCGGACTGCTTTTATTTGGGAGCAGTTGGCAGAGCCGGTGCAAATAGTTTATCGGCAAGTGGATGTTAAAATAGAGAGCGAGGATTGGCAGCACCTATCGACTCAAGAAGCACAAGAAAAATTAGAGGTGTTAGTGCAGTCTCAGAGAAAACAGGGTTTCCAACTGTCTACAGCACCATTAATGCAGTTAAGTGTTATACAATTGAGTGCAGATAGTTATCAATTTGTGTGGAATTTTCATCATTTATTGCTTGATGGCTGGTCAGTGCCTTTACTGTTCCAAGACCTATTGTATTTTTATCAAGCAATTATCAAAGGTGAAAATCCAACACTACCAGCAGTTTTAAGCTATGACAAATATATTGCTTGGTTACAGCAGCAAGACTTGAGCAAAGCTGAAGAATTTTGGCGAGAAAAACTGCAAGGTTTTACAGCACCAACTCCTTTAACAGTTGATAAATTATCTTCAAAGGGTAAACAGTTAGATTCTCGTTACAGGGAACAAAAAATTCAACTGACAGCGCAACAAACAGAAGCTTTACAGACCTTTGTCCGAAAGCATCAACTGACGATGAATAATTTGGTGCAGGGAGCTTGGGGTTTATTATTATCTCGGTACAGTCAAGAATCAGATATTGTTTTTGGTGCTACAGTATCTGGTCGTCCTCCATCTTTAATGGGTGTGGAGTCAATGGTAGGATTATTTATCAATAGCTTACCAGTGAGAGTTAAAACTTGTCCTGAAACTGAAGTTTTGACTTTGTTAAAAGATTTACAAACACAGCAAGTTGAGTCTGAACAATATTCCTATAGCTCATTGGCAGATATTCAAAGATTGAGTGATGTTCCTGGAGGGACTTCTTTATTTGAGAGTCTTGTTGTTTTTGAGAATTATCCAGTTAATGAGGCAGGGGAAAAAACCAATTATGGTTTCTCAATAGATAATGTTCAGGGTATTGAGCAAACCAATTATCCTTTAACAGTAGGAGTAATTCCTCGCAAGGAATTACTGATAATAATTAGTTATGATACTAGCCGATTTGATGATTCAGCGATCTCTCGTTTGTTAGGACATTTCCAAAGATTGTTATCTGGAATTGTCACCAATCCCCAGGAGTCTATTGCCCAATTATCATTATTGACAGAAGTTGAAAAGCACCAGCTATTAACAGAATGGAATGATACCCAAGTTGAATATCCTGTTGATAAATGTATCCATGAGTTATTTGAAGAGCAGGTAGAGAAAACACCGGATGCAGTAGCGGTGGTGTTTGAAAATCAACAACTCACCTATCAGCAATTAAATAGTCGGGCTAATCAGTTAGCCAATTACTTACAAACGTTGGGTGTAAAACCAGAGACATTAGTGGGGATTTGTGTAGAGCGTTCCCTAGAAATGATTGTGGGACTACTGGGTATTCTCAAAGCGGGTGGTGCTTATCTGCCAATTGACCCAGAATATCCGACTGAGCGTGTGAGTTTGATGCTCGAAGATGCTCAAGTATCTTTGCTACTGTCTCAAAAGTCACTATTAAGTCAATTACCCGTAGATAACCAAGCAAACCCCTGTCAGGTCATTTGTTTAGACCAAGACACCTTTAACTTAGAATTAACCGAAAACCCCAGTCACCAAAGTCAACCTAATAATTTAGCCTACGTAATTTATACCTCTGGATCTACGGGAAGACCCAAAGGGGTAATGATAGAGCATAGCGCCATAGTCAATTTAAGTTTAACCTGGGCTAAAACTTTCCAAGTAGAAAACCATAGCCGATTATTGCAATTTGGTTCTTTTAGTTTTGATTTATCCGTAGGTGAAATTAGCACAGCCTTAGTGACAGGTGCTTGTTTGTATTTAGGAAATAAAGTAACTTTATTGCCTAGTCAAAGCTTAGTAGACTTTTTAACAGTAAACAAAATTACCCATAGCTTCTTATCGCCTTCAGCCTTATCTGTACTACCCAAAGCAAAATTACCTGATTTGCAATATCTGACAGTAGGTGGTGAAGCTTGTACAACTGAATTAGTTAATCAGTGGGGAACAGAAAGAAATTTCTACAATTGCTACGGACCTACAGAATCCACAGTCACTGCTACTATCTTCCATTGTCAACCCAATGGCAGAAAACCACCTATTGGTAAACCAATATCTAATCTTCGCATCTATATCTTAGATAGAAACAATCAACTATTACCGCCAGGAATACCAGGGGAATTGTGTATTGCTGGGGTTGGTTTAGCTAGAGGCTATTTAAATCGTCCCCAAGCGACTACGGAAAAATTTATGGAAATAGATATATGTGGTCAAGTGGAGCGAATTTACAGAACAGGAGACTTAGCAAGATGGGGTACTGATGGCAACATAGAATACTTAGGGCGCATAGATAATCAAGTAAAAATCAGAGGATTCCGCATAGAACTAGGAGAAATAGAAACGGTACTCAATCAACATCCTCAAATCCAGACATCCTCTGTCATTGCTCGTGAAGACATTCCTGGACAGAAGCAATTAGTATCCTACCTAGTACCACATCAGGATTCCACAGTAACCATCAGTGAAATGCGCCAATATCTCAAAGAAACACTGCCAGAATATATGGTGCCTCATGGTTTTGTGATACTAGAATCCTTACCCCTAACTCCCAACGGCAAAATAGACCATCGGGCTTTACCAGCACCAGATTCCCGTGCAGGAATAGAAATAAGTTTTGTGCTACCACGGAATCAAACAGAAAAAATATTAGCGCAGATTTGGGCAGAAGTGCTGAGAGTAAAACAAGTAGGAATTCACGATAACTTCTTTGAACTAGGTGGAGATTCAATTCTCAGCATCCAAATTTTAGCCAAAGCCAAACAAGCAGGACTAGAACTGACAGCTAAACAACTATTTGCAAATCAAACAATTGCCCAATTGGAAGCAATAGCAGGAACAGTCAAAACCACAGAGATAAAACAAGAATTAGTCACAGGTACATTACCTCTGACACCTATTCAACACTGGTTTTTTGAGCAAAATTTTACAGCAGTACACCACTTCAATCAAGCATTTCTGCTATCAGTTCCCAGTGATCTAAAAGTAGAGCTATTAAAACAAGTATTCCAGCAACTACTAATACATCATGATGCCCTAAGGTTAAGTTTTACCCAAAATGAATCCACTTGGCAACAGATGTACTCTGCTCCAAAAGATAAAATTGGGTTCTGTGAGATAGACCTATCAAAAATTCCAGAAAATAAGCAACCAGAAGCTATAGAAGAGCAAGGGAATTTATTACAGGCGAGCTTAGAATTATCAGAAAACCTAGTGGAAGTCGCCTTTTTCCATCTGGGTATCGGTAAAAGAGCGCGATTACTAATAACAATCCATCACTTAGCCATTGATGGTGTATCCTGGAGAATCTTACTAGAAGATTTACAAACAGCCTACCAGCAAATAGATCAAGGTCAAGCTATTCAACTGCCTGCCAAAACCACAGCTTTTAAAGATTGGTCAGAGAAATTAACAGATTATGCCCAATCCCAATCCCTGAAAACTGAAACCGCGTATTGGTTAAATCAAAATCGCAGAGAAGTTCCTGCCATCGCAATAGACCATAGAAAAGGGGAAAATACCGTTGGCGCAGAGAACACAATATCATCGTATTTAAGCGAAGCGGAGACTCGCACCTTGCTGCAAGATGTACCAAAAGCTTACAACACTCAAATTAACGATATCCTACTGACCACCTTAGGATTGGTTTTGAGCAAATGGACAAACTCCAAGAGAGTGCTGTTCAACTTAGAAGGACATGGAAGGGAAGACATAGTTGATGGTGTAGATTTATCACGGACAATAGGTTGGTTTACAACCATATTCCCTGTCGTAGTAGAACTACCAACCACAGACAATTTAGGGGACACTTTAAAATCAGTTAAAGAACAACTAAGAGCTATTCCCAATAAAGGAATTGGCTATGGCTTATTGCGCTATCTGAGTCAAGAACCAGAAATTGCCAACCAACTCAAGAAATTACCCCAAGCCGAAATCAGTTTTAATTATTTGGGTCAATTTGACCAACAAATGAATACAAGATCTTGGATACAAATGGGGAACGAGTCGGCAGGAAGAATGCACAGTTCACAAAACAACCGCCCTCATCTGCTAGATATAAACAGCATGATAGTGGGAGAAAAGTTGGAAATACAGTGGACTTACAGCAGAAATCTTCACCAAGATGCCACCATTGAAAAACTGGCACAGGAATTTGTCAAAACATTGCAGGATATAATTACCCATTGTGCATCTGGTGAAAATGGAGGTTATACACCTTCAGATTTCCCATTAGTGAAGCTCAACCAGTTAGAACTAGACCAACTATTGGCAAGTTTAGACAAAACTAACTGGCGAAATATTGAAGATATTTATCCACTGTCCCCCATGCAAGAGGGGATGCTGTTTGAAAGTTTGTATGCCCCTGATTCTCAGGCATATTTTGAACAGTCGATTTACAATTTGAGTGGTAATTTAAACCTGTCAGCATTTGAAAAAGCTTGGCAGCAAGTATTAGAAAGACATTCAATTTTGCGGACTGCTTTTATTTGGGAGCAATTGGCACAGCCACTGCAAATAGTTTATCGGCAAGCAGAGGTTAAACTACAGACTGATGATTGGCAGCACCTATCTCCTGAAGAAGCACAACAAAAATTAGAATTGTTGTTACAGTCTCAGAGAAAACAGGGTTTCCAACTGTCCGCTGCACCATTAATGCAGTGGAGTGTTATACAATTGGGTACAGATAGTTATCAATTTGTGTGGAATTTTCATCACTTATTGCTTGATGGCTGGTCAGTGCCTTTACTTTTCCAAGACTTATTGTATTCTTATCAAGCAATTATCAAAGGTGAGAATCGAATACTACCACCAGTTTTAAGCTATGACAATTATATTGCTTGGTTACAGCAGCAAGACTTGACCAAAGCTCAAGAATTTTGGCGAGAAAAATTGCAAGGCTTTACAGCACCAACTCCTTTAACAGTTGATAAATTATCGTCAAACCAGAAACAGTTAGATTCTAGTTACAGGGAACAAAAAATCCAACTGACAAGGGAGGAAACATCAAATTTACAGACGTTTGCCAGACAGCATCAACTGACGATGAATAATGTGGTGCAGGGAGCTTGGGCTTTATTATTATCTCGGTACAGTCAAGAATCAGATATTGTTTTTGGTGCTACAGTATCTGGTCGTCCCCCATCTTTAATGGGTGTGGAGTCAATGGTAGGATTGTTTATCAACAGCTTACCAGTAAGAGTTAAAACTTGTGCTGAAACTGAAGTTTTGACTTTGTTAAAAGATTTACAAACACAGCAAGTTGAGTCTGAACAATATTCCTATAGCTCATTGGCAGATATTCAAAGATTGAGTGATGTTCCTGGAGGGACTTCTTTATTTGAGAGTCTTGTTGTTTTTGAGAATTATCCAGTTAATGAGGCAGGGGAAAAAACCAATTATGGTTTCTCAATAGATAATGTTCAGGGTATTGAGCAAACCAATTATCCTTTAACAGTAGGAGTAATTCCTCGCAAGGAATTACTGATAATAATTAGTTATGATACTAGCCGATTTGATGATTCAGCGATCTCTCGTTTGTTAGGACATTTCCAAAGATTGTTATCTGGAATTGTCACCAATCCCCAGGAGTCTATTGCCCAATTATCATTATTGACAGAAGTTGAAAAGCACCAGCTATTAACAGAATGGAATGATACCCAAGTTGAATATCCTGTTGATAAATGTATCCATGAGTTATTTGAAGAGCAGGTAGAGAAAACACCGGATGCAGTAGCGGTGGTGTTTGAAAATCAACAACTCACCTATCAGCAATTAAATATTCGGGCTAATCAGTTAGCCAATTATTTACAAACGTTGGGTGTAAAACCAGATACATTAGTAGGGATTTGTGTAGAGCGTTCCCTAGAAATGGTAATTGGATTATTAGGGATTCTCAAAGCAGGAGGAGCGTATGTACCCCTTGACCCTGAATATCCCCAGGAACGCTTGAGCTTCATGTTAGAAGATGCTCAAGTTTCAGTATTGCTGACACAAAAATCACTATTAAATGAATTACCCTTAGACAATCGAGAAAAACCTTGTCAGGTAATTTGTTTAGATGAAAACACCTTTAACTTAGAATTAACCGAAAACCCCAGTCACCAAAGTCAACCTAATAATTTAGCCTACGTAATTTATACCTCTGGATCTACGGGAAGACCCAAAGGGGTAATGATAGAGCATAGCGCCATAGTCAATTTAAGTTTAACCTGGGCTAAAACTTTCCAAGTAGAAAACCATAGCCGATTATTGCAATTTGGTTCTTTTAGTTTTGATTTATCCGTAGGTGAAATTAGCACAGCCTTAGTGACAGGTGCTTGTTTGTATTTAGGAAATAAAGTAACTTTATTGCCTAGTCAAAGCTTAGTAGACTTTTTAACAGTAAACAAAATTACCCATAGCTTCTTATCGCCTTCAGCCTTATCTGTACTACCCAAAGCAAAATTACCTGATTTGCAATATCTGACAGTAGGTGGTGAAGCTTGTACAACTGAATTAGTTAATCAGTGGGGAACAGAAAGAAATTTCTACAATTGCTACGGACCTACAGAATCCACAGTCACCGCTACTATCTTCCATTGTCAACCCAATGGCAGAAAACCACCTATTGGTAAACCAATATCTAATCTTCGCATCTATATCTTAGATAGAAACAATCAACTATTACCGCCAGGAATACCAGGGGAATTGTGTATTGCTGGGGTTGGTTTAGCTAGAGGCTATTTAAATCGTCCCCAAGCGACTACGGAAAAATTTATGGAAATAGATATATGTGGTCAAGTGGAGCGAATTTACAGAACAGGAGACTTAGCAAGATGGGGTACTGATGGCAACATAGAATACTTAGGGCGCATAGATAATCAAGTAAAAATCAGAGGATTCCGCATAGAACTAGGAGAAATAGAAACGGTACTCAATCAACATCCTCAAATCCAGACATCCTGTGTCATTGCTCGTGAAGATACTCCCACAGACAAACGTCTAGTTGGGTACATAGTACCTAAAAAAGACGTGATGCCGGAAAGCACAGCCATCCGTCAATTCCTGGTGAATAAACTACCAGGGTACATGATACCATCAGCCATTGTCATGGTAGAATTTCTGCCACTGACACCGAACGGTAAAATAGACCATCGCGCCCTACCAAAACCAGAATTAGACAGCACAATACTAGAAAAATATGTTGCTCCACGTAACCCCATAGAAGAACTGTTAACACAAACCTGGTTACAGGTGCTAAAAATAGAATCTGTGGGTGTAAATGACAACTTCTTTGAACTGGGGGGACATTCTTTATTGGCTGTCAAATTGCTCAATCATATTCAAAAAGTATTTAATCAAAAACTTGCTTTAAGTAGTTTATTTGACAATCCAACAATTGCTCAATTAGCATTACAAATCTCTGACCATGAAGTGCAGCAATCCCATCCCCATTTGCTTACACTCCAATCCCAAGGAAATGCCACTCCTATATTTTGTTTACCTGGTACTAACGGACATGGTTTCTATTTTAAAGACTTGGCTATCAACTTAGAAAATCATCCGGTTTATAGTTTAGAAACTCCAGGAAGAAATGGATTTGGCAAAGTTCCAGATTCAGTAGAACTGCATAGTAGTCAAATGATTGATTTATTACGTGAGCAACAACCTCATGGTCCATACGTACTGGCAGGATATTCAGGAGGTTCTGTCGTTGCTTTTGAAATGGCTTGCCAACTGGAAAACCAGGGTGAAAAAGTAGAATTACTGGCTATCTTGGATGCTGGCTTGGTTATTCACCCTGAATATTCAAGTAAGATGACAGATATTGATTGGATGTGGCAATTACTCCAACATATAGAAAATGTAGAGAGAATTTCATTAGGTTTGGACTACGCTGATTTAGCTGCTCAACCAGACGAGTTAGCCCGTTGGGATTTGGTGGCAGAGTATTTATACAAACATGATGTCCTACCGGAAAACTCAAGCCTATCTTTGCTTAAAACTAATATGCAAGTGATGAAACAAATGGCAATTAATTATGATAATTATCGGCCTTCCCATCAAATTTCCGCGCCCATCGGTTTATTCCGCGCTGAAGAAGTGGATGAAGTTGCTTTACAACAACTTCGAGCTATTTCTAATTACGATTTACCGGACTGGGGATGGCAAGATTACACAGAAAACTCTGTGAAAGTAATATCTGTACCTGGAAATCACCACCGGATGCTTTATGAACCTAATGTCAAAACTTTAGCCTCACACTTACGGATGATGATGACTTACCCAATAAATTCCCAAGCAATATCTTCCTTGACGACAACTTTTTTGAATTGGGGGTAAATTCTCTACTAGTACACTGCGGCGTAAGTGAATGAACCATTTTCAAGCCTTGTAATCAGTCAAATTTTCGGAGCTTTTAATGGTTATGTTATTTACGCCAACCTGTACTAGCTGGTCAAGTAATTTCTCGGTTACGGGAAGATTTCTCTCTAGAATTGTCTCTCCAGCATTTGTTGCAAACACCTACTATTGTTGGTTTAGCTCAGACAATTGAAGCAATTCAAAGTCAAAATGCCTTTACTGAAACATCATCACAAGAATACGAAGAGGATTATTTATAAAATGGCTATATTTGAATTTTTGTCCTTACTCAATAATTTAGATATCAAAATTTGGGTTGAGGATGGTCAGTTACGTTATCGCGCTCCTAAAGGAGCAATGACAGATGAAATAAAACAGCAAATTAAAGAACGGAAAGCAGAAATTATTGCTTTTTTACAAGAAGCACAAACAGCTACACAAATCAATTATTCATCCTTAGTTCCCGTTGTCAGGGACAAAGATTTACCTTTATCTTTTGCCCAACAAAGAATGTGGTTTCTGTCTCAATTAGATGGGGAAAGCACATCTTATAATGAAAGTTTCCAACTCAGAATTGTTGGTAAACTTTCTTTGACTGCTTTAGAACAAAGTATCAACGAAATTATCCGCCGTCATGAAGTTTTAAGAACTAACTTTCCTACGGTAGAGGGTGTCCCTTTTCAGGTAATTAGACCTAATTTAACTCTCAGCATTCCTGTGATAAATGTACAAGAATTCACAGAAATTGCTGTACAAGAAATTATCAATCAAGAGGTTAACAAGTCTTTTGATTTAGGGACAGAACCTTTAATAAGAGCTACTTTACTACAGCAAGATCCAGAATCCCATTTGTTGCTGATCACCATGCACCACATCATTATAGATGGTTGGTCAATGGGGGTATTTTTCAAAGAATTAGAAGCACTTTATCCAGCGTTTATTCAGGGAAAACCAAGCCCCTTACCAGAATTAACAATACAATACGCTGATTTTGCTCTTTGGCAACGGGAATGGTTAACAAAAGAAGTTCAAGACAAGCAACTGGAATACTGGAAACAACAGTTAGCCGGCACACCTCCTTTGTTGGAGTTACCAACAGATTATCCCCGTCCACCAGAGCAAAGTTTCGCTGGTGCGAGTATAGAATTTAACATTGATGCAGATTTAACCTCTCAACTTGTCACCCTCAGTCAAAAATCAGGTGTAACTTTGTTTATGACCCTGTTAACAGCTTTTGCTGTGGTACTGCATCGTTACAGTGGTCAGGATGATATTTGTATTGGTTCACCTTTTGCTAACCGCAATCGCCGAGAAATTGATTCACTAATTGGCTTTTTTGTCAATACATTGGTATTGCGTACCCAGATGGAAGGTAATCCTCGTTTTTCACAGTTACTAGAAAAAGTTCGTTCTGTGGTTTGGGATGCCCACGCACACCAGGATATACCATTTGAACAAGTCGTAGAAGCACTAAAACCGGAACGTTCTCTGGGCTATAATCCACTGTTTCAGGTGATGTTTGTGCTGGAAAACTTCTCCCTGGATACTTTAGAGTTACCTGGTATTAGTCTGACTCCAGAAATTGTAGATAGAGGTACTGCAAAGTTTGATTTGGGTCTCTCGATGTGGCAGACACAACAGGGATTAATTGGATCTTGGGAATATAACAGCGATATTTTTGCTCCTGATACTATTGCAAGGATGATTAATCATTTTCAGACTTTGTTGGCAGGGATAGTTAAGAACCCAGAGCAAAGAATAGGAGAGTTACCACTACTAACTGAGTCAGAAAAACACCAGCTATTAACAGAGTGGAATGATACTCAAGTTGAATATCCTGTTGATAAATGTATCCATCAGTTATTTGAAGAGCAGGTAGAGAAAACACCGAATGCAATAGCAGTAGTGTTTGAAAATGAACAACTCACCTATCAGCAATTGAATAGTCGGGCGAATCAGTTAGCACATCACTTACAATCTTTGGGTGTAAAACCAGAGACATTAGTAGGGATTTGTGTAGAACGTTCCCTAGAAATGGTAATTGGATTATTAGGTATACTCAAAGCAGGAGGGGCGTATGTACCCCTAGACCCAGAGTATCCCACTGAACGCTTGAGCTTCATGTTAGAAGACGCTCAAGTATCAGTGCTGTTAACACAAAAATCACTATTAAATCAATTACCCTTAGACAATAGAGAAAAGCCTTGTCAGGTAATTTGTTTAGAGCAACTTGTACTGAGCGAAGTCGAAGTAAACACATTTAACTTAGAATTAACCGAAAACCCCAATCACCAAAATCAACCGGAAAACTTAGCCTACGTAATTTACACCTCCGGTTCAACAGGAAAACCCAAAGGAGTAACAATAGAGCATCGCGCCATAGTCAACTTAAGTTTAACCTGGGGACAAACATTCCAAGTACAAAACCATAGCCGATTATTGCAATTTGGTTCTTTTAGCTTTGACTTATCCGTAGGTGAAATTACCACAGCCTTAGTCACAGGAGCTTGTTTGTACTTAGGAAATAAAGTAACCTTATTGCCAAGTCAAAGCTTAGTAGACTTCTTAACAGTAAACAAAATTACCCATAGCTTCCTATCACCATCAGCCTTATCTGTATTACCCAAAGCAAAATTACCTGATTTGCAATGTATCACAGTAGGAGGAGAAGCTTGTACAACAGAATTAGTGAATCAGTGGGGAACAGAAAGAAAATTCTACAACTGCTACGGACCGACAGAATCTACAGTTACCGCCACCATCTTCCATTGTCAACCCAATGGAAAAAAACCAGCCATTGGTAAAGCAATATCTAATATTCGCACCTATATCTTAGATAAAAACAATCAACTATTACCACCAGGAATACCAGGAGAACTGTGTATAGCTGGAGTTGGTTTAGCTAGAGGATATTTAAATCGTCCCCAAGCGACTGGGGAAAAATTTATAGAAATAGACATAAATGGTCAAGTTGAGAGAATTTACAAAACAGGAGACTTAGCGCGTTACTTAGCAGATGGGAACATAGAATACATAGGACGCATAGACAATCAAGTTAAAATTCGGGGCTTCCGCATCGAGTTAGGAGAAATAGAAGCGGTACTCAATCAACATCCTCAAATCCAGACATCCTGCGTCATCGTCCGTGAAGACAACCCTGGACAGAAGCAATTAGTATCCTACCTAATACCACATCAGCATTCCACAGTAACCATCAGTGAAATGCGCCAATATCTCAAAGAAACACTGCCAGAATATATGGTGCCTCATAGTTTTGTCACACTAGAAACCCTACCCATAACACCCAACGGAAAAATAGACCGTCGCGCCTTACCAAAACCAGAATTAGAAAGTACACTGCTAGAAAAATATGTTGCTGCACGCAACCCCATAGAAGAACTGCTAACACAAACGTGGTTACAAGTGCTAAAAGTAGAATCTGTGGGTATAAATGACAACTTCTTTGAACTGGGGGGACATTCCCTAATAGCAACACAAATAGTTTCACGTATCCGCAACATATTCCAAGTGGAACTACCATTGAATAAATTGTTTGCCGCCCCTACAGTCAGAGAATTAGCCCATATTATTACTCAATTACAACAAGACAAATTAGAACTGTCAGCAGACAAAGCACCACTTCTGTTACCCAGAGCCAAAGATGCAGACTTACCAATGTCTTTTGCCCAACAGCGTTTGTGGTTCTTAGACCAATTTGAGGCTAACAGTGTGGTATACAATATGCCCACTGCTCTACGTTTGCTAGGAAAGTTGCAAATTGCAGCGTTAGAGCAAAGCTTACAAACAATTATTCATCGTCACGAAGCCTTACGTACTAATTTCACCACCATTGATGGACAGCCAATTCAAGTTATTAGGGAACAGAAAGCAGGGAACAAGGAACAAGGAATAGTATCAATTGTTGACTTACAGCACTTACCCAAAACAGAACAGGAAATAGCTGTAGAACAATTAACGCAACAACAAATGATGACAGGATTTGATTTAGAAACAGAAGCGTTAATTAGAGTACAGTTAATCTTACTGAACGAGACAGAGCAAGTATTGTTAGTGTGTATGCACCACATTGTTTCCGATGGTTGGTCAATGGGTGTGTTTGTCCAAGAACTCACACAGTTATATAATGCTTATTGTCAAAATCAACCTTTACCTTTAACACCTCTACCAATTCAGTACAGTGATTTTGCAATTTGGCAAAGACAATGGTTGCAAGGGGATGTACTACAAAATCAAATAACATACTGGGAACAACAACTCAAAGACGCACCAACCTTATTATCATTACCCACAGACCGCCCCAGACCTGCTGTACAGACTTTAGTTGGTGCAACTCATGAATTTGCCCTGTCAGTTGAGTTAACTGATAAATTGATCAAACTCAGTCAAAATCAAGGTTGTACCCTATTTATGACCTTGTTGGCTGCTTATGACACCTTGCTTTATCGCTACACCGGACAATCAGATATTTTAGTTGGTTCGCCTATTGCTAACCGCGATCGGGCTGAGATAGAAGGGTTAATCGGCTTGTTTGTTAACACCTTAGTAATGCGTACCAACTTGGCAGATAATCCCCGTTTTAGTGAATTGCTAACTCGTGTGAGAGAAGTGGCTTTGGGTGCTTATGCCCATCAACATTTGCCCTTTGAAATGCTAGTGGAAGCATTGCAACCAGAACGGGATTTATCCCATAGTCCACTATTCCAAGTCATGTTTAACCTGCAAAATGCTCCTGTGTCTGAGTTGGAGTTAAATGGGTTAACCGTTAGTTCAGTACCATTTAAAGGTGTGACTGCTGCATTTGATATGACTTTATTCATGCAGAACACTGATAACGGACTGGTGGGAGTTTGGGAATACAACACGAATCTGTTTGACCATAGCACCATCGAGCGCATGATTGGTCATTTTGTGACGTTGCTGGAAGCAGTGGTGAATAATCCTCAAGAGCGCATTGACAAGTTGCCCATATTAACAGCAGATGAAAAACAAAAATTACTGATTGAGTGGAATAATACTCAAAGTGATTATCCTGTAGGCAAGTGTTTACATCAATTATTTGCACAGCAGGTAGAATTAACACCGGATGCTGTAGCGGTGGTGTTTGATGATCAACAATTGACTTATCAACAGTTAAACACCCAAGCGAATCAATTAGCCCATTATTTACAATCTCTGGGTGTGGGTGCAGAAGTTTTGGTGGGAATTTATTTAGAGCGATCGCTTTCCATGACTGTGGCACTTTTAGCAGTCCTCAAAGCTGGTGGCGGTTATGTTCCCTTAGACGTTGATTATCCTCAGCAGCGATTAACTTATATATCCCAAGATTCACAAATTTCTGTACTGATCACACAGGAAAGTTTACTCAATTCCTTGCCAGTTGAAGGGGTGAAAGTTCTTGTCTTAGATCAAGAATATGAAGTATTCAATTCTCAAAGTCCAGAAAATCCATTTAGTGAAGTATTACCAGAAAACTTAGCTTGTGTATTGTATACTTCTGGTTCTACAGGACAACCCAAAGGCGTGATATTGACTCATGGAGCTTTGGTAAATCATAGCAGTGCCATTAGTGAAGCATTTGGCTTAACAAGTAGCGATCGTGTTTTACAATTTGCAGCTTTCGGTTTTGATGTCGCACTAGAAGAAATCTTCCCCACATGGTTTAAAGGCGGAACAGTAGTATTAAGACCAACACAAATGTTTTCTTCTTTTGCCAATTTTGCCCAGTTTATAGAACAACAACAACTAAGCGTTTTAACCCTAACTTCCGCTTATTGGCATGAATGGATGGTAGCCGTATCTCAATCCTATGCCACCGTACCCCAAAGTTTACGTTTGTTGACCGTAGGTGGAGATACAGTTTTACCGGAAACAGTGGCAATGTGGCAGCAATTGGTAGGGAATAGAATAACTTGTTTAAATGCCTACGGTCCCACGGAAGCCTCGGTTACAGCCATCATTTATGATGTGCAGAATTTCTCATCAGAAAAAACTAATACAGTTCTCATAGGTCGTCCTGTTGCCAATACAGAAATTTACATTCTAGACTCTAATCTGCAAGCAGTACCGATGGGAGTGAAAGGTGAATTGTACATTGGTGGTGAGCGTTTAGCACGGGGTTATCTCAACCGTCCAGAATTGACACAAGAGAAATTTATTGCTCATCCCTTTAATAATCCAAAATCTCAAATCAAAAATCCAAAATTATATAAAACAGGGGACTTAGCACGCTATTTACCCGATGGTAATATCGAGTTTATCGGACGCATTGATGATGTAGTAAAAATCCGAGGTTTCCGCGTTGCACTGGGAGAAATTGAAAGTCTCTTGATTCAGCATCCTGATGTGATTTGCCAGGTAGTAATACTCAGGGAAGACCAACCAGGACATAAACAGTTGGTTGCTTATGTTGTCACTGATAATCCATCATTAACCCAAAATGAATTACAAAGCTTCTTGAAACAAAAGCTGCCAAATTATATGATTCCCACAGCTTTTGTAATGATGGAGGGTTTACCAGTCACGACTAATGGTAAAGTAGACCGTCGCGCCCTACCCGCACCCTCCCAAGAGATTAACCTGAGCAACTTTGTGTTACCCAATACTCCCACACAAAAACTGATCGCAGATATTTGGAGGAGTGTTTTAGTCACAACACAGTTAGGCATTCACAACAACTTTTTTGACATCGGGGGTAATTCTTTACGCGCTATGCAAGTGATGTCTTTATTAACAGAGACTTTGCAAATAGATTTACCCCTACGTTATTTGTTTGAAAACCCGACAGTCGCAGAACTCGCAGCAGGTTTTGATAGTTTACTCACAAGCCAGACGAATACTATTACCACCTCTAACCTAGATTTAAAAGCAGAAGCAGTTTTAGATCCCAGCATTCAAATCCCTAACCAACCTTTTGAGTACAACAACAAACCTCAAGGAATCTTTTTAACGGGAGTGACGGGTTTTCTGGGTAGTCATTTACTTTATGAACTTCTGCAACACACCCAAGCTGATATTTATTGTTTGATTCGTGCTACCAATATTGAACAGGCACAACAAAAGCTACAAAATCAACTCCAATTGTACAAACTCTGGTCAGGAGTTGACAGAAAACGCATTATTCCTGTGGTTGGAGATTTAGGGAAAAACTATTTAGGTCTTTCCACATCAGAATTTCAACAGTTAGCTGGTCAGATAGACGCTATCTATCATTGTGGTGCTTGGATTAATGTTATCTATCCCTACTCTGTTTTAAAACCCGCTAATGTATTGGGAACTCAAGAAATCATTCGGTTAGCCAGTGAAATCAAAGTTAAACCTTTACATTACATTTCAACTACATCCGTTTTATCAGCAGCTACTCCTAATGAGACGGGATTAATTTTAGAGTCGGATCTCCTTGAACAATATCAAGTCTTAGAAAATGGCTATGTTCAAAGCAAATGGGTAGCAGAGAAATTAGTGATGCAATCTCGTGATTTAGGACTGCCTGTGGCTATTTATCGAGCATCAAGGATTACAGGAAATACCCAAACAGGGATTAGTAACACAGATGATTTATTTTGCAGGTTAGTCAAAGGTTGTTTAGAAACCAGAATATTTCCTGACGTGCAGATGGAGGATAATTTGACTCCTGTGGACTATGTGAGCAAGATAATTGTTAATCTGTCAGGACAAAAGGAATCTTTAGGAAAAGCATTTCACCTAGTCAATCCTGAATCAACTACAATCAGGGATTTGTTTCACTTGATGCACTCTTTAGGATACCCTGTACAGATGATTCCTGTAGAGAAATGGCATTCAGAGATTTCACTTGAGAGTCAAATTTCTGATACAGATAATTTAAGAGTTTTGTCTCATATTATCCCCAAAGTTGCGGTAGAAAACAGCCCCGAACCACAGATTGATTATGAAAACACTATCAATGGAGTAGGAAATATTGATCTTATGTATCCCGCGCTAGACCAAAAATTGCTAAAAACTTACATTTCCTACTTCATTAGTAGCGGTTTTATAGATGAACAATTGGTAACAGAACAAATGGTATTTGAGAACATGACTAACTAATCTATATCTATAGGACTCCTATTTGATTTTTGAACAGAACTCCGTACATACTAAAAGCCTTCTTTCCTGTTCCCTGTTCCCTACCTCCACGAAAAATTCATGAATCAAATCGGATAACTATACATCATTAGACATCTGGTTAAAATGATGGTAGGGACAATACCCTGCGGGAAGCAAGCTACATGAATTGTTCCTACAAGGGTTTCAGGTTATACACATTTAATTACCATTAGATGTATATTAATCTGACGACTTAAAATTACTGAAGGAATACAGATAGGGAAGCACGGGAGCGGGATTAAGGTTATTTCTGAGTCTTTTCCCGTTCACCGATAAATAATAACTTTAACTTGCACATCAGTGTTATTTTGATATAAGTATTAAATTCAATTCTCAGAAACTTAATTTATTGCTCAAATATGCCAACTCAAGTTATTCAATCTCAACCCTCGACAAATCCTTTTTCAGATTTTACTCAATTTTGGAAAAATGTCAAATCTATTACAGAACCTTATTGGTATCCAAATACACCAGGGGGAAGAGCGTTTTCAGACGTGATTCGTTCATGGGGAATGCTTATTCTCCTAATATTACTAATCATTGGACTTGTTAGTTTAAATGTAGTTACTAACTTTCTTTATCGCTATCTAGTCGATATTACCATTACAGGAAAGGATGTTTCTCAGTTTTTTAATATTGTATTGATTTATAGTATAACCCTAGTATTTGTAACGACATTTGTAGGGTTTTCCAAATTTGTGAGAAAGCAAATGGTACTCGATTGGTATCAATGGCTAAATGATCACATTCTTTCAAAATATTTACATGAAAGAGCATACTACAAAATCAATTTTAAATCTGATATTGATAATCCTGATCAACGTCTCTCTCAAGAAATTGAACCTGTTATTAGTAATGCTTTGACATTTTCAGCTACCTTCTTAGAAAAAATACTGGAAATCACAGCTTATATCATAGTTATTTGGTCAATTTCAAAGCAAGTTGCAATTATTTTAGTGATTTATACAGTTCTAGGCAATGTGGTCGCTGTATACTTGAATCAAGAATTAAATAAGATTAATCAAGAAGAACTCGAATCTAAAGCAGATTACAACTATTGCCTAACTCATGTTCGAGTTCATGCTGAATCAATAGCTTTTTTTCGGGGAGAAAAACAAGAGTCAAATATCATTAGTAAAAGATTTAATCAGTTAGTCAAGAGTTATAAACGGAGGATTGGCTGGGAAAGAAATCAAGACTTTTTTAATAGAGGATATCAAGCTGTGATCGAGGTATTTCCATTTCTCATACTCGGACCTTTATATATTACCAATCACCTAGATTTTGGAGAAATTAGCCAAGCTTCTTTATCCGCATATCTTTTCGCTAATGCTCTAGCAGAATTAATCAATGAGTTTGGAAGTTCAGGTAGGGTTTCTGTTTATGTTGAGAGGCTATCTGAATTTTCTTCTGCTTTGGAAGAAGTCACTAAACAACGAGAAAATGCCAGTACCATCAAAACAATAGAAGATAATCATATTACCTTTGAGAATGTAACTTTACAAACTCCCAATTATGAAAGGGTAATTGTCGAAGATTTATCACTTTCTGTGAAACCGGGAGAAGGTTTATTAATTGTTGGTCCGAGTGGTAGAGGTAAAAGTTCTTTATTGAGGGCGATCGCTGGTTTGTGGAATGCAGGAACAGGTCGTTTAGTGCGGCCTCCTTTAGAAGAAGTGTTGTTTTTACCTCAACGTCCTTACATTATTTTAGGAACTTTGCGGGAACAATTGCTTTATCCGTATACAGATCGTCCTATGAGCGATCACGCACTCACAGAAATTTTAAAACAAGTTAATCTGCAAAATTTATTAAGTCGAGTAGATGGTTTTGATACTGAAGTTCCCTGGGAAAATATACTTTCTTTAGGAGAACAACAACGCCTTGCATTTGCACGATTGTTAGTTACTCAACCAGGTTTCACTATCTTAGATGAAGCTACCAGTGCTTTAGATTTAAAGAATGAAGGTACTTTATATCAACAATTACGAGAAACAAAAACAACATTTATCAGTGTAGGACATCGAGAAAGCTTATTTGATTATCATCAATGGGTTTTAGAACTTTCTCAAGATTCTAGTTGGCAACTTTCGACTGTGCAGGATTATCAACGTCAGAAATTAGAATCAGTTGTCATCAGTGCTTCTGAAAAATCTGAAATTACAATAGATAACTTTGCCAATAATCAATCTCCTAATCCACCAGAAACCGCAATACAAGAAATAGCCAACCTAGCAAACCAAGTAAGTGTTATTACCGGACTTTCTCATCAAGAAATCCAGAAATTAACAGACTATTCACTGGGGACTGTGAGAACCAAAGCAAGTAAAGGTCAATCTATTACTACTGAGGATGGTTCTACCTACAACTATAATAAAGACCCCAATGTTTTGAAATGGGTGAGAGTTTAGAGTGAGACAAGCTAGGATGTTTTTGGGCTGTAGATTTTGTGAGGATACATATTTTCAAAATAGGTAATAGCAACTTCACCCAATGCTTTAACTGCGGCAGCTCCCATTACAGGTTGAACCACTGATCCAAGACCAGGAATAAATCCTGTTATAATACTGCCCATCGTGAAAAGGAATTGTCCTCCACCCATACCTATAATTGCTGCGGCGATCGCTCCAGCACCACTAGCAGGTATCCAATTCACATCATAAATCTGAGCAATGCGAGTGATTACAACACCCTGTACACCAGCTAAACTGCTTTGAAAGGTGAGCGCGGCGATAGGAGAAATTCCACCCGCAACTCCTGCTGTTGCTCCTGCTCCCATCATTAACCAAAGTTCATCTCTAGCTTGCTCACAACAATATTTAGTCATAGAATGAAGCACTATAATAAAAACTGTAATCAAAAGGATTGATTGTCTAATCAGGATTTCATCCCTTCCATTTATAATATTCAGAATTTTTTAGACAAAATCTATCCAAGGGTATCCCTTTTCTGTCAGTTTCCGGCTATTATGAATCCCACATTCCACACTTCAATAAGTAGGGTTTGCTGAATAAATGTAAAACCCAGATGAATAAGGAGTTTCAGGCTCTTGGGATTATACACTTCATTAACGGAATTTTGAATCAAGATTTAGTAATTTTTATGCCAGTAATTATCATGTTTGTTAGTGGAAAATGAGATTCCTACTGCTTAACTGGATAATACAAGTCATGTTTCAATATCTAACTTTAGGCAGATGACACTGGTTTTACTGATTATTTACTGTATTATTTCTACTTGTAATTGCAATTATTTTAAAATGTGCTTATTATAGCAATTAATCTATCAATTGCTATATCAGGTAAGTAAAACCTTGACAGTTGTTGAGCATATTGTCTATTTGATCATTTAGGGGAGTAAGTTTTTCATGATTAGAGGAGGAATAATAGCCGTCCAGTCACAAAAAGGAAAACACAAGTGACTGACATTGTAACTGGACAGATTGTGCGTGTGCGATCGCGCCAGTATCTTGTGGAAGAAGTAGTGCCTAAGCCTTCACCAGAACAAGATACTAAAGTTAGTCTTTCTTGCTTAGAAGATGATGCCTTGGGAGAATCCCTGGAAGTCCTGTGGGAACGAGAAATAGATGCCAAAATCGTCGGGGTGACATCATGGGAATCCATCGCTAATCGAGGCTTTGATCATCCCCGGTTGTTCTCTGCCTACTTGCACACATTACGCTGGAATTGCGTAACTTCCACAGATGCCAAACTTTTTCAAGCTCCCTATCGGGCAGGAATAGAAGTCAAAGCCTATCAGCTAGAACCGCTACGTAAAGCCTTGCTGATGCCTAGAGTCGGCTTGTTTATTGCCGATGATGTGGGATTGGGTAAAACAATCGAAGCAGGGCTAATACTGCGCGAGATGTTAATGCGGCAAAAAGTTCGCCGGGTAGTGATTTCCTGTCCACCATCTGTAGTTAGACAATGGCAAGAAGAAATGGAGAGTCGGTTTGGACTCACATTTATGATTCTTGATCGTGAATTTATTACTGCCCGTCGTCAAGAACGGGGTTATGGAATTAACCCTTGGATGACACACACTCGGTTTATTATTTCCCATGCCTTGCTGCGAGATGAAACCTATGCTGCACCATTACGAGATTGGCTGAGTGATTTTTCTCCGGCCTCCATGCTCATTCTCGATGAAGCCCACAATGCTGCACCTGCGAGTGGGGCAAAATATGCGGTTGATTCCCAACTTACCAAAACTGTGCGAGATTTAGCACCGCGTTTTGAACACAAGCTGTTTTTGTCTGCTACTCCCCACAATGGACATTCCAACAGCTTTGCGGCTTTACTAGAAATCCTCGACCCCCAGCGTTTTTGTCGAGGAGTACCTGTCCGCAATCACAAGTTGCTAGACACTGTGATGGTACGCCGTTTAAAGCAAGATCTACGGGAAATAGGAGAAGAATTTCCCCAACGTTTCGTGAGTCCGATAGTGATTGATCATCTCCCAAAAGACGCACCAGAACTCAAGTTATCCCAATTGTTGCAACAATATCGGAGTTTGCGTGAAGAACGACTCAAGGATGCGGCTAAGTCCACCCAGACCACAGCGATGCTGGTAATTACTTCACTGCAAAAGCGGTTGTTGTCTTCGATTGAGGCATTTGCACGGACTTTAAAAGTACATCGGACGGCGGTAGAAAAGCAAGCAGCTAACCGTCCTGCCATTCATAAAGTCAGTTTACCGTTGTTGTTGGAGTCAGTTAGTGCTGATGACGAACGGGCAGAATTTTTAGAAGCGGAAATAGAGGCAGAAGAAGATGCTCAAATGGCAGCAGCTACTATGCAAGCAGCCGGACAAACAGCCCGTGAATTAGCAATTTTAGATGAAATGGCAGATGTAGCTAATTCCTCTCGCTACCAACCAGATCCGCGGATTCACAAACTGGTGGAGTGGATTCGCCAAAATCTCTGTCCTCAATTGGGTGAAGCCAATGCGGCTTGGTTAGAACGGCGAGTAATTATCTTTACAGAATATACAGATACTAAACGTTATCTGCAACAACAGTTACAAACGGCGATTGCTAATTCTCACCGTGAACATGAACGCATAGAGGTCTTTCACGGGGGTATGGGAGAAGAACGCCGGGAAGCTATTAAAAGTGCCTTTAATGCCGATCCTGCCCGTCATCCCCTGCGGATTTTGATTGCTACAGATGCGGCAAGGGAGGGGGTAAACCTGCAAAACAATTGTGCTGACCTGTTCCATTTTGACGTGCCGTGGAACCCATCCAGGATGGAGCAGCGCAATGGACGGATTGACCGTAAATTACAGCGATCGCCTGTTGTCCATTGTTATTACTTTGTTTTACCCCAACGCACAGAAGACAAAGTATTAGATGTATTGGTGCGGAAAACAGCCACTATTCAACAAGAACTCGGTAGCCTAGCACCAGTTGTCGAAAGAAATATGTCGCGCTTACTGGCTCATGGAATTCGCCATCAAGACGTAAGTAATATTACTAATTCTATTAATCAAGCTGAACAAATCAATGACCAAGAAATAGTAAGTACACAGGTGATTAATGAGGAACTGGAGCAAGCCAGAGTCCGCCAACAAGATTTGACAAAACAGGTCGAGAATTTACAAGCAATGTTAAAAAACTCACGGGACTGGTTGGGACTAGATGACCACCACTTCCGGGATGCTATTTCCGCTTCTTTAGAAATTCTCGGCGTTCCTGCCCTCACACCTGTAGATGTAAATGAGGTTGCTAACAACTCTGTAACCGCCCGGTGGACAATTCCCGCCCTTGACCAGCAAACTGGTGCAGATCCCACATGGTCAACAACAATTGATACTTTGAGAACACCGCGAAAAATCGGACAAAAGCCCTGGGAATGGCGGAAAGAAGCACCAATTCGCCCCGTAGTGTTTCGAGATCCTGGTTCTTTAGATGGGGATGTGGTGCATCTGCATTTAGAACACAGAATTGTCCAACGGTTACTGAGCAGATTTTTATCCCAGGGTTTTCTGCACGATGAATTAACCCGTGCTTGTGTATGTCTAACTAATGACCCCATGCCCAAAGTTATAGCCTTGGGAAGATTGGCTTTGTATGGTGAACGGGCGGCTCGGTTACATGATCAAGTAATTGCAGTAGCAGCGGAGTGGTTAGACCCAACTAGTCGAGGGCGCAAGAAACTTCAACCTTTAAAAGAAGGTGAGAAAGACAACGTACTGGAATTACTGGAAACTTCCCTGGCTTTCCCCCATTTACTAGAAGTTGCGTCAGCAGTGAAAGAACGACTACAAAAAAGTGCTGCTGAAGATGTGAGCGAATTAATTCCCCATTTGGAACGCCGCGCCGAAATTTTGGCGGAAAGTGCCAAGAAAAAGCTAGTTAATCGGGGGATTAAAGAAGCTGCTGAGATGAAGAAGATTCTGGAAGAACAACAGACGCGAATTCTCAACTGTCAGAAAGACTCTCAAGCTGTGCAGTTATCTCTGCCAATTATCGAGGAACAGCGTCAAGTAGATGCAGACCGTCGCCATTGGGAAAAACGCCTCAAAGCGATCGCATTAGAATTGATTTCCGAACCAGCGCGAATTGAAGCCGCTTACCAAGTCAAAGCAGTGCGGGTTGAGCCGGTCGGTGTGATTTATTTATGGCCGATTTCCGGGTAGGGGGTGTAATATCACGGAAGCAAAACCAGCAAATAAAATTCCCCATCTGATAGCACAACAAACACCGGGGAATCAAATTCCCCGTCTCATAGGGAAAGTCCTCTAAAAGAGGACTAAAAACCCAAAAAAACCCTCATTATCATGCTGATTAAAAAACCCGCTGATTTAGTCGGATTCATCCGACTTAAGCTATTAGACAGGGGTTTCAACCCCTGGCTAATCTGGCTAATCTGGCTAATCTGAATGAAAACCCCAAAAAACCCTCATTATGATGCTGATTTCAAAAGCCGGGGAATCAAATTCCCCGTCTCATAGCGAAAGTCCTCTAAAAGAGGACTGAAAAACCAAAAAAACCCCTCATTATGATGCTGATTAAAAAACCCGCTGATTTAGTCGGATTCATCCGACTTAAGCTATTAGACAGTTTTCAACCCCTGGCTAATCTGGCTAACCCCTGGCTAACCCCTGGCTAACCCCTGGCTCATCTCATCTGACCGACTAACCAACTGACTAACTAACCTAATTTTTAAACTGAAATTAATATCATGTCCAAAGATCCAGAAATTCGCTTACATAAAGAATGGTTAGGCTTTCTCCAGCCCGTGGGGTTGGTGGTTTCGCCCCCCGCATTGTCAGCAGCCCAAGCGGTGGTTAACCGCAACGTAGTAGAATTGCAACAAACATTACAAGCAGTTGCCAGTAGTACAGCTTTGCCCGGTGACAGCGAAAATGAACGCTTTTGCATTACCGATTTTTCCGCCTTTGCTATCAATGTTTTAGGTTGGGAAACAGCAGATTTAGTTGACAGTCCCGCAGAATTAGCGATCGCTCTCCCAGATTATCAAGAAACTTTGATACCCACTTACGCTGTCCCCAACCCCAATGGCGGCTGGATGATGCTAATTCAAGTATTGAATCCTGGTACTGAACTTGACAACGCCGGAGCAGAGGATAGTAAATCTACGGCTTGGCACGCCAGCCCCCAATCTAAATTTGAACGGCTGTTAAAAGAAACCAAAGTTTACATCGGGCTATTGTGTAACGGTACAGAATTACGGTTAGTTTATGCGCCACCAGGAGAATCATCAGGACACCTGACCTTTCCTGTCCAAGCGATGTGTGAAGTATCGGGGCGGCTGATTTTGGGAGCAATGGAGATGTTGCTCTCAGCCGAACGCCTGTTTAATGTCCCCACAGACAGGCGTTTACCTGCCATCCTCGAAAAAAGTCGGAAATATCAAAATGATGTCTCTATCAAGCTGGCAGAACAGGTATTAGAGGCATTATGGGATTTACTGCGGGGCTTCCAGACAGCAGATGCCACAACTAACAGCCGCTTACTAGATGACATCGCCGCCACAAACCCCCAGCACATTTATGGTGGACTGATTACCGTTTTGCTGCGGTTGGTATTCCTGCTTTACGCTGAAGACCGGGGCTTGATGTCTCAAGATGCAGTTTATACCCGTTATTATTCCGTGAGTGGACTTTACGATCGCTTGCGAGAAGATGCCGGCAATTATCCAGATACAATGGATCAGCGATATGGTGCTTGGGCGTGGTTGCTGAGTCTGTTTCGTTTAGTTTATGAAGGTGGGGGTCACGCTGATTTATACTTACCTGCTCGTCATGGACAACTCTTTGATCCTGATGAATATCCCTTTTTAGAAGGTCGTCCCCAGTCTACAAAATATCAATCAGGGGCAAGTATAGAACCGCCTCGCGTCTCTGACGGGGTAATTCACAGGGTACTACAAGGGTTACTGATCTTGGACGGAGAACGCCTATCTTACCGGGCTTTGGATGTTGAGCAAATTGGCTCTGTTTATGAAGCGGTTATGGGCTATGAAGTAGAAAGAGCAAATAGCCCTGCTATCGGTGTTTGGAGTAAACCCAAAGGTTCTAAATCTTCGGTGACGGTGGTGGTTAGTGTTGAAGAGGTTCTCAAAACCAAAGCCGGGGAACGGGCTAAATATTTAAAGGATATTGCAGGTTGTGAAGTGACTGGTAAATCCCTGACGGAGTTAAAAGCCGCGCACACAGCAGAGGATGTCATAGCAGCGTTAGGACGCAAGGTATCACCGAAAACACCAAGTTTAATGCCTGTGGGTTCGCTGTATTTGCAACCAGGGGAAGAACGGCGGCGCAGTGGTTCTCATTATACCCCCCGTGCCTTGACTGAGCCGATAGTTAAGGAAACTCTCAGACCGATTTTAGAGGCTTTGGGAGAAAACCCCACACCTGAGCAGATTTTAGAGTTGAAGATTTGTGATTTGGCTATGGGTTCGGGGGCGTTTTTGGTAGAAAGTTGTCGTCAGTTAGCGGAAAAGTTGGTTGAGAGTTGGAATAAACCCCTCCCCAGCCCTCCCCTTACCAAGGGGAGGGTGTCCGATAGGACGAGTGGGGTGTTTGAAATTCCCCCAGACGAAGAACCGTTACTTTATGCGCGGCGGTTAGTAGCCCAACGGTGTTTGTATGGTGTGGATAAAAACCCTTTTGCGGTGAATTTGGCGAAGTTATCTTTGTGGTTAGCGACTTTGGCGAAATCTCATCCTTTTACTTTTTTAGATCATGCTTTTAAGTGGGGAGATTCTTTGGTTGGATTGAATAAGGAACAAATTAAAAATTTTAGTTGGATAGCAGATACTACTTATACAGATCCCAATTTACCTTTATTTAATCAGTCAATTACTAAAGTGAAAGTTTATCGAGATGAAATTTTTAATCTTGGTGATAGTGACTATGAGAAAAAACGCGATGTTTATGAAAATGCGGAATTGGAATTAACGGAAACGCGGGTAAAGGGTGATTTAGTGATTGCGGCATTTTTTGCCAAAGATAAGGATAAAGCCAGGAAGGAAGAATTAGATAAGTTTCGGTTGATGTTTAAAAAGATGGAAAAACAAACGGCTGCGGGTGTCGGTGTCCGTGTGGGTTTCGGCGTGGGTAGGAGTTTAGCAATCCTAAACCCGGACAATGTTGATAATGATGACAATATTGATAATAAAGATAATGTTGATAATTTAGAGATTATCAATATATGTGATAATTTAAAATCCGGTGCAAAATCTGTACCTGTGTTTAATTGGGAGATTGAATTTCCTGAAGTTTTTGATAGAGTTAATCCCGGTTTTGATGCAATTATCGGAAATCCACCTTTTGCGGGTAAGAATACGACAATTAATGGAAATATTGAAGGTTATTTAGATTGGTTGAAAGTTGTTAACCCGGAATCTCATGGAAATGCTGATTTAGTAGCGCATTTTTTTAGAAGGGCGTTTGATATATTACGAGAAAATGGCACTTTTGGCTTAATTGCTACTAACACTATAGCCCAAGGAGATACCCGCAGCACAGGTTTAAGATATATCTGTGAAAATGGCGGAATTATTTATAATGCTCAAAAGCGGTTAAAGTGGCCGGGTTTAGCTGCGGTTGTGGTTAGCGTAGTTCATGTATTTAAGGGTCAATATATTAAGGGTAAATGGTTAAATAATTATGGTGGTAAAAAATATTTAGATAATCAGGAGGTTGATTTAATTTCAGCTTTCCTGTTTCATGCGGGGGGAAATCAAGACCCCAAGGTATTATTAGCAAATGCTGGTAAGAGTTTTATAGGTAGTTATGTTTTAGGAATGGGGTTTACTTTTGATGATGATAACCCGAATGCTACACCGATAGCAGAAATGCACAAGTTAATTACAGAAAATCCCAAAAATGCAGAAAGAATTTTTCCTTATATTGGTGGTGAAGAGGTTAATTCTAGTCCGACTCATACACATCGTCGGTATGTAATTAATTTTGGTGAAATGAGTGAAGCAGAAGCGAGACAATATCCTGATTTAATAAATATTGTAGAGGAAAAAGTAAAACCGGAACGTGATAAATTAGGTAATAATTCTGATGCTATAAAACGCAGAAATTATTGGTGGTTATGGGGTAGATATACACCCGCTTTATTTCAAGCAATATCCCAACTTAATCGGGTGTTAGTTGTTTCTCGCGTAGGTCAACATGGTTCATTTACTTTTCTACCTAATAATATAGTTCCCTCTGAAGGTTTGGTAGTTTTTGCAAATGAACAAAATTCATTTTTCTGTATTTTACAATCTCGTATCCATGAAATATGGACAAGATTTTTAGGTTCATCAATGAAAGATGATCTTCGTTACACACCTTCCGACTGTTTTGAAACCTTCCCATTTCCCGAAAACTGGGAAAACAACCCCATATTAGAACAAGCGGGAAAAACCTATTATGAATACCGCGCCGAATTGATGGTAAAAAACAACCAAGGACTGACAGACACCTACAACCGATTTCATGACCCCGACGAATACGACAGCGACATACTCAAACTCCGCGAACTTCACACCGCAATGGATAAAGCAGTTCTCGACGCTTACGGGTGGTGTGATATATCCACAGAATGTACATTTTTACTCGACTACGAAGAAGAGGAAGAAGAAGACAACCCCAAAGGAAGAAATAAGAAAAAACCTTGGAGATATCGCTGGACAGAAGCAACCCATGATGAAATATTAGCCAAATTATTAGACCTCAATCAAACCCGCTATGAAGCCGAAATCTTAGGAGGTAAAGTTGCAGAAGGGAAGAAAAAAGCCAATACTAAAAAAGCAGCTAAAACCCGAAAACCGACAACCGATAACATCCCAACCATTACTGGTTTCACCGAACCATAATTGTAGGTTGGGTTGACGCAACCAAACCCAACAAATATCAAAATCAGGATTTAGGTTTGATAAAAAATATCTTTTTTGGCTTTTGGTGAGAAATCAAATAAATGTCTGAATCAGGATTTCCAGGATTTAAAGATTTACAGGATGTTGATTTTATCCATTCGTCGGTTTATCCATTTATTCATTTGTCCATTTATTCATTTGTCAGCCCGCCAGCCCGCCAGCCCGCCAGCCCGCCAGCCCGCCAGCCCGCCAGGGGTTATAAACCCCCGTCTAATAGCGCAAGTCCTCTAAAAGAGGACTAAAAAAAATCAACATAATTAATATTACCCTTTCCCCAATCGTCTTCAGACGATTTTAGCTATTAGACAGAGGTTTTTAACCTCTGGCTATTTGGATATCTCTGGTTTGATAAAAAAATATCTTCTTTTGGCTTTTGGTGAGAAATCAAATAAATGTCTGAATCAGGATTTACAGGATTTAAGGATTTACAGGATGTTGATTTTATCCATTCGTCGGTTTATCCATTTGTCCATTTATTCATTTGTCAGCCCGCCAGCCCGCCAGGGGTTATAAACCCCCGTCTAATAGCGCAAGTCCTCTAAAAGAGGACTAAAAAAAATCAACATAATTAATATTACCCTTTCCCCAATCGTCTTCAGACGATTTTAGCTATTAGACAGAGGTTTTTAACCTCTGGCTATTTGGATATCTCTGGTTTGATAAAAAATATCTTTTTTGGCTTTTGGTGGGAAATCAAATAAATATCTGAATCAGGATTTCCAGGATTTAAAGATTTACAGGATGTTGATTTTATCCATTCGTCGGTTTATCCATTTATCCATTTGTCCATTTATTCATTTGTCAGCCCGCCAGCCCGCCAGGGGTTATAAACCCCCGTCTAATAGCGCAAGTCCTCTAAAAGAGGACTAAAAAAAATCAACATAATTAATATTACCCTTTCCCCAATCGTCTTCAGACGATTTTAGCTATTAGACAGAGGTTTTTAACCTCTGGCTATTTGGATATCTCTGGTTTGATAAAAAAATATCTTCTTTTGGCTTTTGGTGAGAAATCAAATAAATGTCTGAATCAGGATTTACAGGATTTAAGGATTTACAGGATGTTGATTTTATCCATTCGTCGGTTTATCCATTTATTCATTTGTCCATTTATTCATTTGTCAGCCCGCCAGCCCGCCAGGGGTTATAAACCCCCGTCTAATAGCGCAAGTCCTCTAAAAGAGGACTAAAAAAAATCAACATAATTAATATTACCCTTTCCCCAATCGTCTTCAGACGATTTTAGCTATTAGACAGAGGTTTTTAACCTCTGGCTATTTGGATATCTCTGGCTATTTGGATATCTCCGGCTATCTGGATATTTCTGAATATTTCTCTATTTATATAAATATCTGTGGTTATATGTGGTAACTTTATACCTTTGGGTGAGATAATAAAAATGTTAGGTTTCTTTGCGTCAACCAAACCGACCAATAACCAAAGCAAAATATTAATTTTTAATAAAGGACATTAATTAATATCTTAAAAAAGATAAAATCATCAATTAACAATCCTGTAAATCCTCAAATCCTATAAATCTTGATATAGCTACGCTATCAGACAATTAATCATCAATAAAAATGACCAGATTCATACATGACCAATTTTCTAAAGACTATTTAGAAGAACTTCTCAAAAACTATGGAGAAGTACAAGCACCTAGTCGAGTTGCAGCAGAAATCAAAGAAATAGATGTTTATTTTTCACCATACCCCCAAGTAGATCCTAATTTGCAACTATTAGGACTATTAGGTAAAATGGCATCAAAGCCAGCAATATTTGAACCCTATCGCAACCCAGTTACAGCAGATGAAATCCTAGATTGTATAGTAAAATTAGTAGAAGTTAAATCCCTATTAAAAAGAGAAGCAAAACGAAATAACACCAAAATCTCAGAAAACGAAATTCCGAAATTATGGATACTTACCCCTACCGCATCTGCTAACCTTTTATCAGGCTTTTATGCTACATTAAAAAATGACTCTTTAGCGGGAATATACTACTTAGGTGACTCTTTTCGTACAGCCATAGTAGTAATTCATCAATTACCACGTATAGAAGAAACCCTATGGATTAGAATGTTAGGAAGAGGAACAGTTCAAAAAGAAGCTATTGACGAACTTATAGCATTACCTGCAAATCATCCTTTCAGGAGAATCACGCTAGAATTATTTTACAATCTGCAAACGCATTTGACAAAAAATAATCAAGATCCGGAAGATAGAGAGGTAATTATGAGACTAGCACCATTGTATCAACAAGAAAGAGATTTAGCAATTTGGCAAAAAGAATCAGCATTAATTATCCGCTTGCTAAATAAACGATTTGGAGAAATTCAACCTGGGTTAATTGAACGGATTCAAAAATTACCAATTGAGAAAATAGAATCTTTGGGAGAAGCATTATTAGATTTTAGCAAGGTTGATGATTTAGAAAATTGGTTAAAAGAAAATTAGCTAACTAAAAAATACAACATGATTGATATTACCTTTCCACCAATCGTCTTCCGTCTTCAGTCCGCCGGGGGTTATAAACCCCCGTCTAATAGCGAAAGTCCTCTAAAAGAGGACTAAAAAAAATCAACGTAATTAATATTACTCTTTCCACCAATCGTCTTCAGACGATTTTAGCTTTTAGACAGAGTTTTTAACCTCTGGCTACCGGCTACTGGCTACTGGCTACTCTAACTATTTGGATATCTCCGGCTATTTGGATATCTCTGAATATCTCTGAATATTTCTCTATTTATATGAATACCTGTGGTTATAGGTAGTACATTTATACTTTTGTGTGAGATCATAAAAATGTTGGGTTTCTTTGCGTCAACCAAACCGACAAATAACCAAAGCAAAATATTAATTTTTAATAAGGGACATTAATTAATATCTTAAAAAAGATAAAATCATTTTTTCCACCAATCTGGGCAACCTGTAAATGTAGCTAAATATTAATCATCTAAAAATATGTCTTTGTGGCAACTTTATTATCATATTGTTTGGGGAACAAAAGAACGTCAACCTCTAATTATGCCCCATAACGAACCTGATCTTTATAATTACATAATTGGTAAATCAGATGCCCTTCATTGTATAATTCATGCAATAGGTGGTATAGAAGACCACATTCATGTAGTTGTATCTATTCCGCCGACAATGGCAATTGCAGATTTTGTAAAAAACATTAAAGGAAGTAGTTCCTACTATTTAAACCACACCTCTACTAATACATCAAATAAATTTGCTTGGCAAGAAGGATATGGTGTATTTTCTCTAGGTAGCAAGCAACTTGAACAAGCTGTTAATTATGTCAAAAATCAAAAACATCATCATTTACAAGGAACAACTAATCATCATTTAGAAAAAATAGAAATAGTCTAGTATTTTCGCTGATTTTCCCGTAAAATAACTGCAAATATCCTAATTAATTAAACAAAAACAGAAAAAGTAACAACACGGAGATAATAATATTTTGACAGTAAAATCTATACCAATAACCTCCGCCCAAGTGCGATCGCATCTTATTGATGCCTTACAACTTGACCTCATCGGACCCACACCGGATGATCTTGTCCACGCTGAAGAAATTTTAGATCAAGCACCATCCAAATGGTATCTAACAGGCTTTCTTGTCCCCTATGGTGCGCCTATGGAACAGCGCGGAGATGATACCGTTGATGACGATTTAGATGTAGTTCAAGGCGGTGGTGCAGGTGAAGATGAAAGTATTCCAGACAAACCATTCGCTAAGAAAGCTTTTTTCCCTTCCTCAATGGGTTTAAGTTTACTGGTTGCGGAAAATGCCAATCAACTTAATGTGACAGTGCAGTGGGGCGATTATTATCCGTTAAAAGATCATACCGCAAATAATGTTGGTGAAGCAGAAATTCTCTCACCCTCAGAAATAGAAACGATACCCGAATCAGAAGCACCAAATCACAATTTATCAGGGAACTGGAAGCGGATTCTCCGTCAAGCCCAAATAACCATTCCTCTAAAATTACCACTTCATCAAAGCCAATCTCCAAAAACTATTCCCATACCAGATCACCAGGGCTTACAAATTGTCGTCTCTATTCGTCCTGTAACATCCAAGGAACTTGTTCCTGGGGGGACTCGTTCAGTTTCCGTATTTCTGGTCAATAACCGCCTCCCCACCTCAGATAAAGAGTGTGATATTACCTATATTTTTCAAACCAGTTTAATCATCAATACCCCAGAACCATTAGTACCTCGTCCCAATTTACGCGGACGAGATCATCTGGATTGGGATGAAAACGTTGCTGATTTACAATATCGTGATGATTATGAATATGCTGTAGGTCATAACGTTTCTGCGATAGCACTCACAAATCCTGATGGTAGTTGTCAAGAAGTCCGTACCGCTTGGATACCAACCGCTGATGTAGAAAAGGTCATAGCTGCTGACGTAGAAAACGTTGAGTTGGGAATGGAAGCCCTAGCCGCCGCACCCACACCAGAAGCATTGCAAAATATGCTGAGTCCAATGGTAGGTGCTTACATTGATTGGATCAAAGAACAACGGGTAAAATGTCCCACCGAACCCAAACGGCAAAATGTCGCCCTAGATTTACTCCAACGTGGGGAAAATACAGCTAAACGCATCGCATCAGGTATCAAAGCATTAGGTAATCCCCAAGTATTTGCCTCCTTCTGTATTGCCAATCGCGCCATTGCTACAGCAATGCGCCAACGTGCTACTCACGGTAAAAATACTTCTCCCGAAAGGGAAACAGCCCCAAAATGGCGACCCTTTCAACTAGCGTTTTTACTAATAAACTTGCCAGGAATAGCCTACCCCGAAAATAGCGATCGCCAATTAGTTGATTTACTATTTTTCCCCACCGGTGGCGGTAAAACCGAAGCCTACTTAGGACTGGCTGCCTTTACCCTAGTTCTGCGACGACTGCGTTATCCCGGTATCAAATCCGCCGGTTTAAGCGTCCTCATGCGCTACACCCTGCGGCTGTTGACCCTCGACCAACTCGGAAGGGCGGCGACAATGATTTGCGCCTTAGAATTGGAACGCCAGAAAAACCCCCAGCAGTTAGGAACTTGGCCATTTGAAATTGGACTGTGGGTAGGACAAAGCGCAACACCCAACCGCATGGGCAAAAAAGGAGATAATGACGAAAACACTGCTAGAAAGCGGACTCTTGATTTCCAAAAAAATAACGGTAGCCCATCACCTATCCCTTTAGAAAGTTGTCCTTGGTGCGGGACAAAATTCAACCTTTACTCATTCCAATTAAAACCAAAACCCGAACAACCAAAAAATTTACAAATAGGTTGCGCCAATCGTCGCTGTAATTTCCAAGGTGATCATCCTTTACCAATAGTCGCCGTAGATGAATCAATATATCGCCGCTTACCTTGTTTTATTATCTCCACAGTTGATAAATTTGCCAGTCTGCCCTGGGTAGGAGAAACAGGTGCATTATTTGGACGAGTAGACCGCTACGACAATGATGGCTTTTACGGACCCACTCAAATAGGCTGTGGTAAACCCCTGGGCGGCTATTTACCACCACCAGATTTAATTATCCAAGACGAATTACATTTAATTTCTGGACCCTTGGGAACAATGGTAGGACTATACGAAACTGCCATTGATGCCTTGTGTAGCCAAGAAATAGACGGCAAAAAAATTCGTCCGAAAATAGTTGCTTCCACTGCCACAGTCCGCCGCGCCAGCAAGCAAATTCAAGCATTATTTGGTCGCAGTGAAGTTGATATATTTCCACCACCAGGACCCGATAAACGCAATTCCTTCTTTGCGAAAACTGTCCCCGCCACAGTCAAAAACGCCCGCACCTATGTAGGAATTGCGGCTCAAGGACGCAGTTTAAAAGTAGTATTATTGCGTACATACTTAGCCTTACTAGGTGCAGCTCAAAAACATTGGCTAGAACAAGGAGGAAAGAAAAATTCCCACAACCCAGCAGATCCTTACATGACACTGTTAGGTTACTTTAATTCCCTACGTGAACTCGGTGGCAGTCGGCGGATTGTGGAAGACGAAGTAAATTCTGGACTAGTGCGTTACAGCCAGCGCAAGCGAGTAGATGAAATATCCGGGATATTTGCTGGTCGTAAAATTGATGACGAACCAGAAGAATTAACTTCCCGTGTTAATACTAGCGATGTTGCCGATACTAAGCGGCGAATGGAATCAACCTTTGATCTAGAGGAAAAAGTTGATGTTGTTTTAGCAACAAACATGATTTCCGTAGGTTTGGATATTACCCGCTTGGGTTTAATGGTAGTTCTCGGTCAACCCAAGACAGCAGCCGAATATATCCAAGCTACCAGCCGCGTAGGACGGGCAGAGGAAAAACCAGGGTTAGTAGTCACTTTACTGAACATTCATCGTCCCCGCGATCGCTCTCATTATGAACGATTCGGTGCTTGGCATTCAACATTTTATCGAGCGGTAGAGGCAACTAGCGTAACTCCTTTTTCCCCTCGCGCTATTGATAGAAGTCTTGCAGCCATTACCGTAGCTTTAGCACGTCTCGGACACCCAAAAATGACAGCACCACGCCATGCTTTTGATATTACTCAACATCGTCAAGATTTAGATTTTGTCGTTGATACCATAACCCAGCGCGCAAAAATGCACGATAAAGAGCTTGATGTAATTGAAGCCGAAGCACTAAGTCAGAAGGTGAAAAACCAAGTTAAAGACTTGCTTGATTTGTGGGAACGTATCGCCAATAGCAGTAGCAAAATTAGCCTTCAATATCAACGGGAAGTAGGCGAAGCACCTGCACTAATATTTGACCCTCTCGACCCAGAATTAAACAACCAACCCCTAGAAGTACAAAAGAAATTCAAAGCCCAGCGAAGTTTGCGCGATGTTGAACCAACAGTTAATCTGTGGGTAATTAATCCTTATGGAAATGAGGTAGAGGAGGCAGGAAAATGAATAAATCTAGCAGAAAAAAATCACCACCAGGACAAGTTCGCCAAAGTCAAATTCTCTCTACCTTTGGACCTGGGGCAATGGTAGATTTACCGAAACATTCTGTGTTAATTGGTGGGTTAAATCATTGGCGTGGCGACAGAAAACTCATCTTTGAAGACCGTCTAGCGGCTAGAGTTGCCGAAATTTTAAAAGTCGCTCACATCAAACTCTATGCGCCACCAGTTGATGAACAAGACCCCAAAGCCGCCCGCACGGGGATTAATGTTTTTACTTTTCCCACTTGGTTTTTAGCCCAAGTCAGGGAAACTTGGTACGACAATAAAACCCAAAAAACCTACCGCACTCGCCCTTTGATACCTTGGGGTAATTTGGTCAGTGGTAAGTATCTTAATTCTGAGAAAAAATCAATCCCCGTTGTCCCCGTTCGCTTTGTCCAAGCCTGTGTGAAAGGACATATCAGCGATATTAATTGGTATCGTTTTGTACATAATGACTCTGGTAATAAATGTCGAGGTCAGCTATGGTTGGATGAAGGTGGTTCTGGTAACGACTTTGCGGAAATTTATGTTCGCTGCGAAGGCTGTAAAAATAAACGTCGTCCCCTTGCTAATGCTACAGTCCGCAATGGTAAAGTTTTAGGTGAATGTCAGGGACACCGCCCTTGGCTTGGTGATTTTGCCCAAGAACTGAGTTGTATTCGTGAATCCACCAAGCTACCAGAATACAATCGCTTATTAGTGAGGTCTGCTAGTAATGCTTATTTTTCCCAAGTTCTCAGCGTGATCTCTCTCCCTGATTCTGACGCACCTTTGCAAAACGCAGTAAATTCAGTCTATGAAAACTTTCTTCATTGTCTTGAAAGTATTGATGAGTTGAAAATGTACCGCAAAAATCCCAAAGTCTCCACAGCTTTAGAAGGATTTACCAATGAAGCCGTCTGGGAAGAAGTGCAACGAAAACAAAGACGACAAGAAAAACCACATAAAAGTATTAAGCAAGTAGAAATTGAGACACTACTTTCTAGTGCCGTCGAAATTGGGGAAGATGTACCAGAAGGTGATTTTTACGCCAGGTCACGTAGTTTAGATAATTTACAACCTACCTTTTCTGCCTGTATTGAACGAATTGTTTTAGTACATCGGTTACGGGAAGTAATTGCTCAGGTGGGTTTTACTCGCTTTGAGGCGGAAATGCCAGATATTGACGGCGAACTTGATATCAGCGTCAGGCGTGCTGCATTGGATATTGAACCTACTTGGGTGCCGGCAATTGAGAATAGAGGCGAAGGTGTATTTATTGCTTTCCGCAAGGAAGCTATTGAAAATTGGTTAAAGCGAGAAGCTGTCAAAAAACGGGGGCGAGAATTATCAAGAGGATTTGATATTTGGTGTGCGCGTAAAGGTATAGACCAGGAAAAGGAAAAAGTTAAGTTTCCCGGACTACCATATATTATGCTGCATTCATTATCACACTTATTAATTATGGCAGTATCACTAGAATGCGGTTATGCATCCAGTTCTATCCGCGAGCGCATTTATGCTAGTGAAGCTGGTTATGGAATTCTTTTATACACTGGCGCAACTGGGTCAGAAGGTACTTTAGGCGGACTGGTAGAAGTTGGCAAACGCATTGAATACCATTTGGAAGTAGCATTAGAGCAAGGAAGATTATGCTCCAATGATCCGGTTTGCGCCCAGCATAAACCAGATAATGAGCAAGAAGAGCGTTTTTTACATGGTGCTGCTTGTCATGGATGTTTACTGATTGCGGAAACATCTTGCGAACGGCGTAATGAATTTCTTGACAGAGCATTGGTAGTTGCCACTGTTGAAGGAACAGGAGCAGAATTCTTTGAGGATAAAGGAGGATGAAGAGTTTTCTTAACCTCAGTCGTCCAGCCCTGGTTAATTTAGCAACGGCTTTGGTGGCGATCGCTCTTCTACTTCCTAACAGCTAATTTAGCAATTTCAGAAAGTGGAGAAAATGGACTAAAAAAGTTTTTCTCGGAGCGACACAAAGTAATACGAAAATTGCCAATCACTCAAAATCATTTCCATCAAATTAATCAAATTAATCATAGTTCAGACCTTTAAAACCCACATTCCGCACCCTAAACTTTCACAGATCAAAAAAGCCAGCCAAGTAGTACATAATAACTAAAGACAACTCAAAGATTAAGATACTTAATGAGAAGAAGTAGCATTAGAAAGGGCATGGTGTGAGAAAGTGAAACTTGGTAACAAAAGAAAAAAATGAATTGATAACCAAATAAGAAATAATTGATGACAACAGAAATATTAGAGGCAACTGTTGTGAAATTAAAACCGCAAGAAATAGAAATTCAGAACATAGACCATCTAGGGATAGTAGCAGGAATAATAGATTCAATAGGAATAGTAGAAATAATAAATGAATTAATAGGAATCGAAAAAGACGAAAAAGTAAATGCAGGTCAAGTAGTAAAAGCCATGATCATAAACGGGTTAGGATTTGTATCCAAACCGTTATATATGTTTCCCAAATATTTTGAAACAATCGCCTGTGAACATCTAATAGGAGCAGGAGTAAAACCAGAATATCTCAACGACGATAAACTGGGGAGAGTCATGGATAAACTATTTATAAAAGGATTGGATACAATATTTTTTATCATCGCAGTAAAAGCAGCCAAAAAATTTGGAGTATCACTATCAACATCACACCTAGACTCATCATCAATGCACGTGCATGGGCAGTATAACACTAGCTTACCAGAAGTAATATTTGAGAATCAAAAAGTAGGAGATAACCAAGAATTAGAGGAATTAGCAGTAAAATCACCAAAAGAAATTACAATTACCTACGGTTACTCCCGTGACCACAGACCAGACTTAAAACAGTTCATTATAGAAATGATATGTTCAGGGGATGGAGACATCCCAATATTTTTAAAACTAGCATCAGGAAACCAAACAGATTCATCATGCTTTGGTCAAATAGCAGTAGAATATCAAAAACAATTAGAAGTTAATAGTCTCATTGTTGCTGATTCGGCATTATATACAGAATCAAACCTAAAAATGATGTCAGATTTACAGTGGTTATGTCGAGTACCATTAACCATAAAAGCAGCAAAATCATTAATATCAACAATACCAGAATCAGAATTTATTGATAGTACAATACCAGGATATAAATTAGCATCAAAAACCGAAAATTATGCCGGAATAGAACAAAGATGGCTAGTGGTACAAAGTCAAGAGAGAAGAGAATCAGACCTGCGTAAACTCACCCAAAAAATTATCAAAGCAGAATCAAAAGCTGTGCAAGATTTGAAAAAATTATCACAAGAAGAATTTGCATGTGTTGCAGATGCTATCAAAGCATTATCAAAATTATCAAAACAATTCAAATATCACCAAATTAACGTAAGTATTGTTACTCAAATCAAATCTAAGACAAAAGATTCTCCACAAGAAATATGTTACCAAATATCAGCTACAGTCTCCCAGGATGAAAGTAAAATTAATACAGAATTGCTGAGTGCGGGACGTTTTATTATTGCGACGAATGTTTTAGATTCAAAAGAACTTAGCGATGATTCCATGCTCAGTGAATATAAAGCCCAGCAGTCATGTGAAAGAGGGTTTGGTTTTCTCAAAGACCCATTATTTTTTGCAGACAGTATTTTCCTCAAAAGTCCTGAAAGAATAGAGTCTTTGGGAATGATTATGGGTTTATGTCTATTGGTTTATACTTTGGCTCAACGACAAATTAGAAATGCTCTGAAAGAGTCTAAATCAACAATTAAAAATCAATTAGGTAAAGCAACTAACCGCCCTACTTTACGCTGGATTTTTCAATGCTTTCAATGTATTCATTTGGTGACAATCAATCAGGAAGAATATATTTCTAATTGGAATCAGGACAGAGATTTTATCTTGCGTCTTTTACCAGATGATTGTTTACGTTACTATCAATTAGTCACCTAATTATTATCTCTATCAATTTAATTTTTCAAAAGTGAAGATGAGCTAATCTCTTTGATTTATAGCTCCATTTTACTATGTCTATAATTTCATTTTTATCCTGTAAATATTAGTCTATTTTATGATTTTTCTCTTGAATATCTTCTTTTATTTATATGTTGACCTCTCCAGGTGGTGTTCATTCTTATTGCTCCTTATTGAGAATGGGTTTTGATGCCATTTTTGGTGATTTACTGTTTCTCAAATGCCTTTTTTCACTGTATATGTCTGTTTTTATGCTAACTTTGATTTTTTATCTCCGTAATTTCCCTCTGGAACAGTTTGGGGTGCGGAATGTGGGTTGTAAAGGGGGGTAACAATAAAAATCCAGTTCCCTCCCCAAAGCATCGGGGAGGGTTAGGGTGGAGTAAAAAATATTTGATACATCAACCATAACTTTTAAAACACCCTCTTAGCAAGATAGAGTATTTATACGGCTATTTTAACAATATCTCTAAGATCGGCAATTCTTCCACTTAATATAGTGTGAGCCTAAGTACCTCCGGTGAGTGAGTACGCGAGTTCACTACAGAAAAATTGGAATCTCAGTTATTTATTATACTAAAAGCGGTTGAGACATGGACTTTTGTAAAATCACGAAAACCCCAGATTTGTAGGGGTTTAGCACTGCTCATTGGTGTCAACTTAGGCTACAAATAGCTTATTTGTTTAGCCTCCAAAACCGCCCGGAACTTAAGTTCCGGTCTAATAGCCAAAGTAAACTTCAGTTTACTAAAGAATTTAAAAATTTTTACGGTTATTTAGTCATCAAAAGACAACTTTTGCTATTAGACTAGGAATTAACTCCCAGTTGGGTTGTCGGTTTTGCGTTGAGTTGACACCTATGATCACTGCTAAACCCAAAGAACCTCATCCTCTGGAGGATAGTCGTCTTTGAAAAAATCACACAACAGCCAGGATGAGTCTACAATGGGGAATATTTTAAGTAATTGGACAAAAATATTTACAGTCATTGCGAGCGAAGGGAAGCAATCACAACCATTGGAATTGCTTCATTTCATTTTGTTCCATATGGCTAACGCAATGACATTGTGTAACTAATTCTGTCTCACTACTTACTAAAGCTGGCTTGTGCTATGTCAAAATCTTCCGTGCTAATAAAATAAGCTGAATTTCAAAATTCCCATCCCTGCTAGATGTTATTCAATCAGTCACTCGGTTTTGATTAAAACACTGAAACCGAGAAATTTTATTTAAAAATAATAATAATTTTTTTATACATAAGAATATTAAATTGTCAACTTAATTAGATTTATAGATCAAGAAGTGTAAAAATCTATGCAGTAGCAATTAAGATATTGATATTCACGCTTTATAGACGATGTCTACCTATCTCTAGGTGATTATGGCGAAACCAAAAAAAAATTCTGCTTCCATGAATTTGAGTGATCCACAATACTACATCAACCGTGAGTTAAGTTGGCTAGAATTTAATAATCGGGTCTTACATGAGGCTTGTGATCCCAGAACTCCTCTGTTGGAAAGGCTGAAATTTTTAGCCATTTTTAGTTCCAATTTGGATGAGTTCTTTATGGTACGAGTGGCAGGTTTAAAGCAACAGGTAGAAGCCACTGTTAATTTATTAACTCCTGATGGACGGACACCACAGAAACAACTAGATGATATTCGTTTGCATTTGAATCCCCAACTCAAAAAGCATAATGCGGAATTTGAGGAAGTGCTGCGACCACTGTTAGTCCAGCAGGGAATCTATATTCTCGATTACATAGAATTGAATCCCAAACAGCGAAGTTATCTAAATAACTATTTTGAAGAGCAGATTTTTCCAGTTCTGACTCCTCTTGCTGTTGATCCTAGTCATCCCTTTCCTCACATTTCTAATCTCAGTTTAAATCTAGCAGTGGTGGTCAAAAATCCTGATACAGAAGAGGAGTTTTTTGCCAGAGTTAAAGTTCCTCAAGTCTTACCAAGATTTTTGCCATTACCCCCAGAGTTGAGAGTTCAAGACAATGGGAAAATTGCTAACTGGTCAGGGATTCCCTTAGAACAAGCGATTCGCTCATAACCTAGAATCTCTTTTTCCTGGCATGAGTATCCAAGAATATCACCCCTTCCGCATTACCCGCGACGCTGATCTGGAATTAGAGGAAGATGAAGCCGACGACCTGTTATTAGCCATTGAACAGGAACTTCGCAAACGCCGCATGGGGGGGAATACCGTCAGGTTAGAAATTCGCTCCCAAACCCCTGCGTTAGTTCGTTCCCGTCTCTTAGAAGATTTAGGACTCACCAACAGCGATATTTATGAAGTTGATGGTCTGTTGGCATTGCGAGATTTAATGTACTTTCTGGCACTACCACTACCAGAACTTAAAGATCCCCCCCGTCAATCCGTCGTTCCTTCCCGCTTACAACGGCTCAGAGAACCCTGTATTGATACTGACGCTCTTGAACAAGAAGAAGGAAAAGACTTCTTTTCCATAATTCGAGAAAAAGATTTGCTAGTTCATCATCCCTATCAATCTTTCTCCGGGACAGTAGTGCGCTTTATTACTAGTGCCGCCCATGATCCCAACGTCTTAGCCATCAAAATGACTCTCTACCGGACTTCTGGAGACTCACCCATAGTTAATGCTTTAATTGCAGCAGCAGAAAATGGTAAACAAGTTTCCGTCCTAGTCGAATTAAAAGCCCGATTTGATGAAGAGAATAACATTTATTGGGCTAGACGTTTAGAAAGAGTTGGTGTTCATGTTGTCTATGGTTTAGTCGGTTTGAAAACCCATAGCAAAATCGTCTTGGTAGTGCGACGAGAAAAAGACAGAATGCGCCGTTATGTCCACATTGGGACGGGGAATTACAACCCCAAAACCGCACGACTCTATACAGATTTAGGCTTATTTAGTTGTCGAGAAGAATTAGGCGCAGATTTAACAGATGTGTTTAACTTCTTAACAGGCTACTCTCGCCAAAAATCCTATCGAGAAATTATGGTAGCACCTGTGAATATGCGCGATCGCTTTCTCGAATTAATTAAACGCGAAATTGACAACGTGCAAAACGGATTTTCCGGTCGCATAGTCGGCAAAATGAACGCCCTAGTTGACCCACAAATAATTTCTGCCCTGTACGAAGCATCCCGCGCTGGAGTTCAAATTGATCTAATTATTCGGGGAATATGTTGTTTGCGTCCCGGACTACCAAATCTCAGCGACAACATTCGCGTTATCAGCATTATTGGCCGCTTTTTAGAACACTCCCGCATATATTACTTCTACAATCATAACCAAGAAGAAATATATATCGGCAGCGCAGATTGGATGCGGCGTAATTTAGATCGTCGCGTCGAAGTTATTACCCCCATCAAAGACCAAGAAATTGCCAAAGATTTACAAGAAATCTTAGGGATTATGTTAGCAGATAATCGTCATGCCTGGGAATTACAACCTGATGGCAATTATACCCAAAGATGCCCAGGTGATAACTGTCCAGAAGCCAATTCTCAAAAAACAATTATGTCTATGGCTTTACGTTCCGCCGGCATAAGTTAGACTCTCAATAGTTGCAGCAAAAGTGAATCATCACCTCAAATTCTGATAAGGTAAGCATATCTGAATTTACATACCCTCTTGTCAATTCTTCATCTTTCCCCTGACTTCTATCCATGACTTAAGTAGGTTGGCGTTGAAAATTGTCGTTATAAGTAATTGGACAAAAATATTTACAGTCATTGCGAGGGAAGGGAAGCAATCACAACCCTGGCGATTGCTTCATTTCACTTCGTTCCCTATGGCTAACGCCACGCTGCGCTAACGCAATGACATTGTGTAATTAATTCTGTCTCACTACTTATTTTGAAGATAATGTGGTTCTTCGGTTATTTTTATGGAAAACCTGGTTCAAAATCATTGAAAGCCCTATTGTGTAGACATTTCATTGAAAATATGGAAATAATTGTTTATAACCCTTGTCTCGTAAGGGTTTTGTTATCATCAATCCTCAATCACCATAAACGAGACACAAGAGCCATAATGTCCGATCATCCTATACCAATTTCCTAATCAGTGCATCTACTACATTAATGGTATGCAAAAATCGCATAAAATTTAACTTTTAGCCCCCAAAATTCACTCATCAGACAGAGTACATTTAGAACTCGCATTCATAAACTATAGTCATACATATTTATTATTTTTTGGAAATGTTAATGTTGTCCAAAGAGCCTTCTAAATTGCGCCTTCTTATAGTTGATGATCATGAACTCACACGTTTAAGTCTGCAACTAATTTTTTCTATTCAAGAAAATATTCACGTTGTTGGTTTAGCTAGTAATGGTCAAGAAGCTATAGACATGGTTAAATGCCATCAACCTCATGTGATCATTCTCGATTTACAAATGCCGATTATGGATGGTTGGTCAGCATCTAATTACATTAAAGCTATATCTCCAAATACTCAAATTTTGGCTTATTCCTCAATAGATGAATCATATTTTCATAACTATAAAACTAAACATAAATTTGATGAAGTTTGCACAAAAGATATTTCCACAAAAGAACTCATTAACTTAGTGAGAAAATTAGGCAACAAACTTGGGTATTCTTTATTTTTTGAAGAAAGATTGCACTCTGCTTAATTTTCCTTTTAGATTGGGTTAAGAGGATGTTTTAAAAGTTTTTAATGTATTAATAAACCCCTCTGCAAACCTCTCTAGTAGTCTGTCAACCCGAAAATGACGGGTGAAGGCAAGCAGGGGGAGAAGAGAGGCACCGGTGACAGGGGAGGGAAGAACAGAAGTTTTTTCCGATCATTACCCGTCAAAATAAATTTGACCAACTACTAGTAGATTCTGACCATGAAAAATTCAGAAAGTAGGGGCGCAGGGTCTGCGCCCAGAAACGATTTATTAATTAATAACAGCATGAAATTTATTTAGGGCTTGCTGAATAAATTGTCTGTGAGGGCAGGGAACTCTTAACTGGGAACAGTTTTAACTATCTGGATATCCTCAATTTTCCAAATCCGACAAAGAAAAATGCACCTAAGTAATTGGACAAAAATATTTACAGTCATTGCGAGGGAAGGGAAGCAATCACAACCCTGGCGATTGCTTCATTTCACTTCGTTACATATGGCTAACGCTGCGCTAACGCAATGACATTGTGTAACTAATTCTGTCTCACTACTTATCTTGAGACACCATGAGCTAATTATCAATTACCTTCACTATTGCTTATAGGTTGGATTAAGCGACAGTACAATCCAACGCATTTATTGGATCTTGTCTCTCAAACCAACCTACGAATCAAGACTTTCTTCAATTTGTCAAAGGTATTGTAATTATCAATTACCTTTTTTCCTGCCTAAATTGACATAACTAACAACTTAGGTTAATTATTTCTCGTTTCAGGAATAGTCCGTTTAAACTCATCAAGTAAATCATCTAATTCTTCCAAAGCTTGATTCACATCAACTCTTAAAGTTCCTAGATTGGGTTGTTCCAATAAACTCAGCAACCGCTCACGTTTATCTTGAACAGTGCTAATTCGGTCTTTAATTGTCTGAATATCCATTTTTCTGCTGCCCATTTTGAAACACTTCAAATCTAAAGTTAACGCAAAAAGTAAAAATCTCCATATCCCCTTTCCCAATTTGTCACCAATGAGCGATGATAATAAAAGATGAAAATAAATTATACTAATCTCAAATTATGCTCGGCAGAATTTCTTTAGGAACACTTGGCTTAACAATAGGTGCTATACTGACCATAACAGGTTTTGTTGCCTACTTTGTAGATAATGCCACCCTTAATCTAGTCGGATTTTTCTATGGATTTCCGCTATTGCTGGGAGGTTTAGCCCTGAAAGCCAATGAACTTAAACCTGTACCGTTCAGCAAAACTAGCACACCATCCATCCTAGAACTCAGAAAGGAACAAGCAACAGTTACACAGACTAAAATCCGCAAAGACATCACCCGCAACTGTTATGGGCAAAAAGCTCATTTAGATGTAGCCCTAGCCTATCTAGGTTTAAGTCCCACCGACGAAGAAAGACCAATCGTCACCGGTTTGCGAGAAACCGAAATCAATGGCGCTTATACCTTAATTCTAGAATTTGATTCACCACTAATCACCTTTGATACCTGGCAGCAAAAGCAGGAAAAAATGACTAAGTATTTTGGTCCAGGTGTAGAAGTCAGTATTAAACAGCCTAGAGAGGACTATATTGAACTGTCCTTGATGAAAATTTAACCTAAAACCTCTATCCCGCAAGGAACTCAAGTTCCTTGCTAATAGCGCAAGTCATCTAAAGATGACTAAACACTTAAAAAAGATTCTAGTCCGTTAAAACGGACTTCAGCTATTAGACAGGGAATTTATTCCCTGGCGGTTGTCTGGCTGGCGGGTGTCTTAAACTTAGCTACTAGTATAACTATCTTAGTATAGTATAAGCATCCCTAGAAATACCCACCATCGTAACCGTTCAGGGGGGTAGGAGAGCGATAGCTACGCTCGCCGCAGGCATCGTAAAAAATTCCCCCAAAAATCTGTTAAATTAAGTGACATGGAACAAAAGCGCGTCAATCACTTAGAACAGATACCCCAGGAAGATTGGGGAAAGACTCTAACCAGCGTCAAAAAACTGGTGGAGGAAATGGCGCAGCAAATAGAACAACAGGAAAAGAAAATAGCAGAAGTCCTGACAGTTCAAGAACAATTATTAGAAAAAATCAATCGAACTTCCGTTAACTCATCATCACCACCCTCAAGTGACCCACCGGGATTTGGAAAAAAGCCACAAAAGACAAAAAGCACTAAAAAAAGAGGCGGTCAACCAGGACATAAAGGAAATGGTCGGGACTTATACCCCATAGAAGAATGCAAGGAAGTAAGAGAACATCACCCAGAAGAATGTACCAATTGTGGAGCAGCCCTGACTGGAGTTGATACCAACCCCTATCGTCACCAGATAGTAGAAATTCCCCCCATCAATCCCATCGTCATAGAACATCGTCTACACCAATTGACCTGTAATGGATGTGGTACTAAAACTCGTGCAGTATTACCAGAAGATGTGAACCCAAGTGGCTACGGGGTAATAGTAGTAGCACTAGTAGCATTGCTAAGTGGAGCATATCGCCACAGTCAAAAAATGGTACAAAGTGCCATGCAAGAAGTATTTGGAATCTCAATGTCATTGGCTTTTCATCAACAAATTACGAATGGAAGCGAGTAACGCCGTAGCAAATAGTGTAGATGAAGCCAAACTCTATATCCAAAACGCAAACATCCTGGGAGCGGATGAAACCAGCTTCAATCAACGAAATATTGATGGTCTCAATCCTGAACAAAGAAAAGCTTGGCTATGGGTTGCAGTCACACCCCTAGGAATTTGACACTCCCCGGTCTAAAGACGCGGGGATTCTTAATCGAATAATTGTCAAGACAACTGCTCGAATAATATCCGCTTTTCAGGTATTACCTTTCGCTTATCTGCAATTTTTTTATGTAGCTTGACAACTATTTTCCCAGCTTTTTTGCGATTGTTAGAACCCTTGACTTTACGATTAACTCGGCGCTGTCTAATTCTTAATTGACGGCGAATTTTCTTATTAGTTGCCAGATGAGGATTTTCAATAAACGAACCATCAGACAAAGAAATTAATTTATTAATTCCTACATCAATACCTACTGCCGACTTAACGGTTTCAATTCCTGTAACTTCAGGTAAAGATTCAGGCAAGTTGAGCAATCCCCTTGTGGATTAAATAACTTACAATTCTAAATGTTGTTGTGGTTTAGCAGTATAGTTCCACTGTGGCAAAAAATCATCAAAGAAAATCTCCATTGTTTCTTTAAAACCCTCAGCAACTTTCTTACCGGTTTGGTAGGCTTTATCAATGATGGTCGTAAAAACCTGTAACCCTTTCTGAGTAGTAGCTTTTGCCATCAGTTTAGCAACAGTGTTAACACTGTCGAAAATAACACCTTTACAAGCCCGACTTAGATGTGGAAACAGTCGATGCTCAATCGGATTGTACTTAGATGTATAAGGAGGATAGTGAGCAATGCGAATTTCAATTCCAATTTCATTCACCAAAGCTTGTAATGCTTCTTTGAATACATAGTAACGAGAACTGTTGCTACCACCACCATCACATAACAGTAGTATAGATGTAGCCAATTGGTAGCGGTTTTTGCCATAATTATTCCACCAATAACGGATTGAATCACAGGCAAATTCGCTGGTGTCATGGCTAGTACCAATTTGTATAAAACCAATGTTATCCTTTAAATCATATAACCCATGTGGAATTATCCAATCCCCCCGTACCCAAGCTTTTTTGCTTCAATCGCTGCATACCGCCTACGGTCTTTTTCCGATAGAGATTCATAGTAATATTGCATCTGCTTTTCTAGTATTGGAGAGTAGATTTCTATCACGATATTGTTCCCTAATACCTACTTCTTTAGTCTACTATACCCCTGTCACAACTTCTGCATTTTATTTAATCCACATTCCTTAACGAAAATTTCCACGTAAAGAACCTATTGTATAAAACCAAAAAATCATTGAAAATGTTGGGTTTCGTTCCGATTGCTCCGCAACGCTAACGCGAACAACCCAACCTTGTATCTTAGAGGTATGTTAGAAGAAGTGGTAGACCGTCCCAACCTGGGTCAGAAAAGACCGCTTTGTAGCAAGGATCACCACAACAATCTCCATGACAGAACTCGAACAGTCGCCTGGGGTAAAAACTATGAACAAAGACATAGATAATATAGCCCGTATCGTGCAAGGATGAGTGAAATCAAGGGGATGAATAAAAACAAAACAAATTAAAAAGAAGTAATTGAAATTGGAGAGTTAAAAATGGATTATATCTCCCAATAGGTAGGCATTGACGTAAGTAAAGCAACACTTGATGTTTATATCCGTCCAATGGGTAAAGCATTTCAATTTGCTAATACTGAAACAGAAATAGCTAATCTAGTTAAGCAACTTCAATCTAACGATTTAAACCTAATCGTACTGGAAGCAACAGGAGGACTAGAAACAGAATTAATCATTCAATTGCAAGCGGCTCTTTTACCAGTAGCATTAATCAATCCTCGTCAGGGAAGAGACTTTGCTAAAGCTACAGGTAAGTTAGCCAAAACCGATGCCATTGATGCACAGATTTTGGCGCATTTCGGTGAAGCAATGAAACCGGAGGTGTTAGCAATCGAAAGTGAAATGTCACGTCAATTAGGCGAATTAATTAGTCGCCGAAGACAATTAGTAGAAATGTCTACAGCGGAAAAGAATCGCCGTGACCGCGCTCGTGGTAAAGCTTTGACAGATATTGAATCCCATATTGATTATCTTGAGCAACATCTTCAACAACTCAATCAAGAAATTGAGACGTTGACCCAAAATAATCAACAATGGATTGATAAAGTCAATCTACTCAAAACTACTCCTGGCATTGGTCAAGTAATTTCTACCACTTTAGTTTCTGACTTACCAGAATTAGGTCAATTAACTGCCAAACAAATCTCTCGCTTAGTTGGTGTTGCACCAATTAATCATGATAGTGGTCAGCACAAAGGTAAGCGCATGATTAATGGTGGTCGCGCCCATGTTCGTGCCATTCTTTATATGGGTGCTGTTGTTGCCATGCGTCATAATCCTGTTATCAAAACTTTTTATGAGCGCTTGGTTGAACGTGGTAAACCCAAAAAATTGGCCATTACTGCTTGCGTTCATAAAATGTTAGTTATTTTAAATGCGATGATTCGAGATCATCTTCCTTGGTCTATTTCTCAAGACTCACAACCAATTTCTGCATAAAGTTCTACTGTCGTTTTTATACCTCCAATCTAGTTTGGTAATTTATGGCAACCTATAATTTACCTGTTTTGTTCTGTTCTGTTTTTCTCCTCTATTTTCTGACTTTTTTCCTAGACTTTAAATTTTTCCTTAACGATCGCTTGACAATCAAGACAGTCGCTACGTATTTTTGTTTTTTAGTCTTAACCGAACAGTATTGGGGGACAAGAAGATTATGTCGTATAAACCAATTCGGTTTTCCTTATTCCCACCCACGTCAAAAGTATGAACACAAATGGAACATAGGCGATAATCTACTTTGAGAGCAATATGGCGGATGAGTATGTTATGAAACACTCAAAGAATTATTAGGCTCTATTTTCGGAGATGCTTCTGGTGTCATGGGTGCAGATATCTCTTCGGGGTGAGAGTCTTCTGTGTCCAGATTAAGTGTTGAGGGACGAATGGCGTTGATGATACTTTTAATAACCACGGCGCAGGGAACAGCGACAATTACGCCTAAAAGTCCGCCAATTCTCGCTCCAGTTAAGACAGAAATTAAAATCCACACGGGGTTTAACCCAGTAAAACTACCTAAGATTCGGGGTGCAATCAGATTTTCCAGAATTTGCTGGACAATTATGGCTGCTATTAATACCCTTACGCCCATAGAAACATCTTGAAGTGAGACTAAAGAGGTGGTAAGGGCGATACCTACAGAACCACCAAAGGGGATAAGTGCCATGACTCCAATCGTTAACCCAAATAATAGACCAAAGGGAACTTTTAGCCATAAAAAGGTGGGAATTAGGGCAGAGGCCATGCAGGTTGAGAGGATTAGTTGGGTGATAAAAAAGTTTTGAAAGCTTAAACGAACTGTTTGGGAAAAGGGGGCGCGAAATTTAGCAGGTAGCCATTCTACTAAACTTTGCCAAAGTTCACCGCCATGCTGTAATAAATAAAAGGTTAATACCATTGTCAGCAGGAAATCGAGCAGACTGGTAACAGTGATCACAGCTAAATTTAGCACCTGTCCGGCGATCGCCTGTAATTGTCCTTTGACGCGATCGTTGATTTGTGCGGCTAAAGCATCGAGGTTGATTGGTAAACCAGCGCCTTCTGCTTTTTCATTGAGGATCATTAATTGAGAACGTCCTGAGTCTATTAAGTCTGGTAACCGCGCCACCAGTTGTTGAGCTTGAGTCAGGGCGAGAGGAAACAGGGTGACACCTAGAGCTAATAAAATGGATAATGCTAACAAAAATACAAGAATGGCTACTTGCTCTCGTTTCGCTCCGTGATTTTCCATCCAACTCACGGGGTAGCTGAGTAAAAATGCTAATACGGAAGCTCCGACTAAAATAACAATCAGGGAGTGAAAATAATTGAAAATTGCGGCAATAGCCCAACCATTCAGAACTAATAGGGGCGCAAGTAGGGCGATCGCTAAAAATCTGGCTATAGGTGTCAGTGTTTGCCACCAATTGAGTAGCTTGCGTGTCTGCATTTTTAAGTAATTACACTATATAACTAAATGGGTTTCTGCTTGACCAAGTATTAATCTCGTTGAGGCAGATAATAGGTGATGAAAATTATCAATTATTAATTGCCTCCTACCTAACAAGTAACTTAAGTTATTTATCTCTAACTTAACGACTATTATTCACCATCTCTAGTTTATGATCACATCAACCACTATGGATAACTTGCCCTCAAAAGATACAGATATCTCAAAAACACAACTCGTTCTGTATTTGATTCCCATTATCGGCTTTTTTCCCTCCCTGTGGACTCTCTATCAGCGGCAGGGTAGTCGGGATCAACTGGCAATCAGTCGTTTGTCTATTACCTTGGCTTTTATCTGGATGTTAGGTTATTTATTGTTAACTACTGGATCAGCAACGAATTTTTTGACACTTCGCTTTTTAATCCTCAATAGTTTCCTGACTTCTGGTTATTTTTTAGTGAGTATTTGGTTGATTTTTCGGGTCATTCAAGGTAAATCCTCCCGTTTACCGGGATTTAGCAACTTGGCAGAACGAGTATGGCGGAAATATTAACCGGGGAACAGGGGGCAGGGGCAGGGGAGCAGGGAGCAGGGAGCAGGGAGCAGGGAGCAGGGGGTATAAATTTATTTACTTCCTTCTTCCTTCTTCTTTCTTCCTCCTGACTCCTGACTCCTGACTCCTTGACTCCTGCTGCAATTAAAAGGAATTTAGTTCATGATTACCATATTTAGCAGTTTTTTATAGCAAACTGATCAAGAGTTGGCTATTATAGTCTGATTTGTTTTAGATGTATTGATCGGCAAATTTAGTTTATTTAAAATCGTAGGTGAGAGGAAGTCTGTGACTAGTCAAAAAACAACAGCAGCACAACAAAGAGCAGCAAAAGCTAAATATAAGGGTCAAGGAAAAAATTCTCGCCCGTCTAAATCGGGACGGTGGCTATGGTTTGCGGTGGGTATGGGGGGGATTGCCATAGTATCAGGACTTGCAGGGGCATTATTAGCTGTTTCTTGGGAAAGTACGCCTTTACAACAAGCTCAACTTAGTCCCCAGGAAGAAGCAGTATTTGATAGCGACAGTATTTCTGGCAATGGGTTACAATTTTCTCAGCTAACTCGTCCTGTTAATATCCTGTTAATGGGTATGAGTGTACTACCTCCAGATGTCCAAAATCCCCCATCCGAAACCAAAAATCTGCGTTATTTGCCCCAGATTAACTCTTTTGACGGTCTTTCTGATGTGATGCTGCTGGTCAAATTTGATCCAGAGACCAAAAAAGTAGTCATGCTTTCTGTTCCTAGAGATACCCGTACACAAATTGAAGGGCATGGAGTCAAAAAAATTAATGCGGCTAATGTGGATGGTGGTCCAGCTTTGACGGCGAAAACCGTTAGTAATCTTTTGGGTGGAGTAGGAATTGATCGCTACGTTCGGATTAATGTCTTGGGTGTTAGTAAGCTAATTGAAGCTTTGGGCGGAGTGAATATTTATGTCCCCAAAGATATGAAATATCGGGACGATTCCCAGCATTTATACATTAATTTAAAAGCGGGTCAACAACATCTCAATGGTGAACAAGCGTTGCAATTACTCCGCTATCGCCATGATGAATTGGGCGATATTGGGCGAATTCAGCGGCAGCAAACGGTGTTGCGGGCTTTAATCGAACAGACTCTTAACCCGACAACCATCACGAAATTACCAGATATTCTCAATGTGGTTAAGGAAAATATTGATACCAACTTATCCGTTGAAGAATTAATAGCACTGGTTGGTTTTGGTTCAAAAATCAATCGCGCAAATATGCAAATGTTAATGCTGCCTGGACGCTTTAGCGAAAATCGTGAGTTTGATGCCAGCTACTGGGTTCCAGATGGGCGGAATATTGCTAAATTAATGACTCAGCATTTTGGTCTAGAAGCAAAGACGACAGAAACATCATTTAGTGAGCCTGGTCGTTTGCGTGTAGCTATTCAGGATAGTACAGGAGGCGATAGCGAAGCGCGACCTAGGAATCGCTCTCAATTGCGTCCCCTCATTAAAACATTGGAGAAAGCCGGCTATACCAATATCTTCGTCTCTAAACCCTGGGGACAACCCTTAGATGTAACCCACATTGTCGCTCAACAAGGAGACGGAGACAGTGCCGAATCAATTCGTAGTTTGTTGGGATTTGGAGAAGTGCGCGTAGAAAGCACAGGTAATATTGGTTCAGATATTACTATCCAAGTAGGTAAGGATTGGTTTCAAAATCAAGCGATTTTCCAAAATTCTACCCGTCCGTAATCATAATTTGAGTATCAATTTCCGATTCATCCTTGAGAGGTTCAGATTTCCGATTTCTTTGAGAAGTCGGGGATTTTGTTGATAATTGGTAATTAGACATCTCCAAAAAAGATTGTAGAGACGTTCCATGGAACGTCTCTACAGGGTTTTCAGGTCAAGTATCTTTAATTTTTGGAGATGTCTATTGGTGATGAAATGTAGTTATTCACTCCCCCCCCTCTAAAATTATCGAAACCCTTGATCTCTCGTTAAAGATAGGGGGGGAGTGTGAACAGTTACGATGAAATTCTAGGTTTCATCCTGTTCATCCTTTAATCCTGGACATCCTGATTCTGACAGTTTCTCTAATATGCTCGAAAATTATTATATGAGTTAAAACTGAATGATGAAACAGCCTTGGGGTGCAATACAAGTAAAAAAGGTGCTGTGCGCTATGATTTCGGGTGTGGGGGTCGGGATGATCTTTTGGGGGTGTAATGCTAATAACCCCCAGATTCAAGATACAAGATGGAATATATATGGAAATAAGCGTTATGGTTTTGAGTTTCCTTATCCGCATACTTGGCAGGTGTTAGGAAACCCAGACAATAGTGATGGTGTTGTTTTAGTTTCACCAAACCAAAAGAATGTGGAAATTCGTGCTTATGCAAGTAAGCCTGTATTAAAATCCTTAACTGAAAATTCTCAGCCAGTCCCTAATTTTCGGACTCACCAAGGTTTTGCTGGGGTATTGGCTGTAGATGCGGGGGAAAAGGTGACTGTGATCAAATTGACTATTAGCCAAGAGAAATTGGAGTATCACTGGCAAGGACAAAGCGGTAGCAAAGACTTTCCAAATTATTATCGGCTGTTTTATCACATCGCCCAGGAGTATAAAATTAGTCAGTAGTTAGTGGTTAGTTGTCAGTAGTTAATGGTTAGGTAAGGGACAGAAGTAATTTTGAATTTTGGATTTTGGATTTTGGATTTATTTACTGCCTTAGTGAGAATTTAATGATGAAGAGGGGACACAAACCTGATAGATTTAGCTATCAGCGAGTAAAAACTGGTAAAGATGAAAGTCCTGGTTATTGGTGGTGATGGGTATTGCGGTTGGGCAACCGCGCTTTACCTTTCTAATCGAGGTTACGAAGTTGGAATTTTAGATAGTTTGGTGCGGCGACACTGGGATAATGAACTGGGTGTAGAAACCCTTACCCCAATCGCACCAATTCAGAAACGTCTCCAGCGATGGCAGGATTTGACTAGTAAGTCTATTGATCTGTTTATCGGCGATATTACTAATTACGAGTTTCTGCACAAAGCTTTACACGAATTTCAACCAACTGCGATCGTGCATTTTGGTGAGCAGCGTTCAGCGCCATTTTCCATGATTGACCGTGAACACGCTGTTCTTACCCAAGTCAATAATGTGGTTGGTACGTTGAATTTGCTGTACATCATGCGGGAAGATTTCCCAGATTGCCATTTGGTGAAATTGGGAACAATGGGTGAGTATGGAACTCCCAACATTGATATTGAAGAGGGATACATCACGATTGAACATAACGGACGTAAGGATACTTTGCCCTATCCGAAGCAGCCTGGTTCTATGTATCACTTGAGTAAAGTCCATGATAGTCATAATATCCACTTTGCCTGCCGGATCTGGGGTTTAAGGGCTACAGACTTAAATCAGGGGATTGTTTACGGTGTCCTAACCGAAGAAACGGGGATGGACGAACTGTTAATTAACCGTTTGGATTATGATGGTGTATTTGGTACAGCACTGAATCGCTTCTGTATTCAAGCTACCGTGGGACATCCTCTCACTGTCTACGGTACAGGTGGACAAACTCGTGGCTTCTTGGATATTCGGGATACGGTGCGATGTATTGAATTAGCGATCGCTAATCCTGCTGAACCGGGAGAATTCCGTGTGTTTAACCAATTTACCGAACTATTTAGCGTCGGTGATTTGGCGATGATGGTGAAAAAAGCCGGCAACGCTATGGGATTGAATGTGGATATTAACCACATAGATAACCCCAGAGTGGAGAAGGAAGAACACTATTTCAACGCCAAAAACACCAAACTCTTGGATTTGGGTTTACAACCTCACCTGCTCTCTGATTCCCTACTTGATTCGCTTTTAAACTTTGCTGACAAGTATCAGAACCGAGTTGATCACAAACAGATTCTCCCCAAAGTCTCTTGGCATAGAAAATAGAAAATAGGAGTTCAGGAGTATGGCTAACGCCACACTATGCCTTCGGCACACTACGTGAACGCTATCAGGAGTTTAGGAGAAAGAAGGAACAAGAAAGAAATCTTCTCTCCTGTCCTTCTCTCCTGTCCTTCTCTCCTGTTCTTCTACTCCTATTCTGAACTTCTGCAACTTCTGTAACTTCTGAACTTCTGATAATTTGATATGCGAATAGCCCTATTTACAGAAACCTTTTTACCGAAAGTTGACGGCATTGTTACCCGTCTTCGTCATACCGTTGACCATCTTCAACGTCTTGGCAATCAAGTTTTGGTATTTGCCCCTGAAGGTGGCATCACTGAACATAAAGGTGCGAAAGTTTACGGGGTTAGTGGCTTTCCCTTACCTCTTTATCCAGAGTTGAAAATGGCACTGCCTCGCCCTGCCATTGGTCACGCTTTGGAAGAGTTTCAACCAGATATTATTCATGTTGTTAATCCCGCAGTTCTCGGACTATCAGGGATTTTTTATAGTAAAGTTCTCAAAATTCCTTTGGTGGCTTCTTACCATACCCATTTGCCCCAATATCTGCAACATTACGGATTGGGGATGTTAGAAGGATTACTATGGGAGTTGTTAAAGCTCGGTCATAATCAGGCGGAGTTAAATTTGTGTACCTCTACGGCGATGGTAAAGGAACTTTCCACCCATGGGATTGAAAGGTGTGATTTATGGCAACGGGGAGTAGATACAGAATTATTTCATCCTGATTTAGTTAGTGCGGAAATGCGATCGCATCTTTCCCAAAATCATCCAGATAGCCCTTTATTATTGTATGTTGGTCGTCTTTCTGCTGAAAAGGAAATCGAACGCATTAAACCAATTTTAGAAGCCATTCCCAATGCCAGATTAGCATTAGTCGGCGATGGACCTCACCGTCAAGTTTTGGAAAAACACTTTGCTGGGACAAATACTTATTTTGTCGGTTATCTCATGGGTAAAGAATTAGGTTCTGCCTTTGCCAGTGCTGATGCTTTTATTTTTCCTTCCCGCACAGAAACACTCGGATTAGTGCTGCTAGAAGCTATGGCTGCCGGATGTCCAGTGGTAGCAGCCCATTCTGGAGGCATCCCTGATATTGTCACAGATGGTGTAAATGGATATCTTTTTGATCCACAAGCTGATATTCAAGAGGCAATTAATGCTACTATACGTCTGTTAAAACAACGGCAGGAAATAGCTATTATCCGTAAAAACGCCCGTGCCGAAGCAGAGAAATGGGGATGGACATCGGCTACACAACAACTGGAAGATTATTATCAAAAAATAATTTTAAGCAGTAGGGGCAGGGTTTCCCCGCCCAGGAGTCAGGAATCAGGAGTCAGGAGTCAGAAGTCAGGATAAGAGTTCTATATGGCTGACAACTTAAACTTCTTCAGGACCGTTACTTGGAAAAGGTTGTTCACCGATTTTTAGTTGCTTTTTTGATTGTTTCAACTGTTTCCAAAGTAACTTAATCTGATCATAAGCCTCATCTGGTGAGATTTTGCCACCAGTTTCTAAATTGCAAATATAACTAACCTTTTGGGCAAATTCCTGCAAATTCGCATTAAATACCAAGTTTTCTGGTTTGACATGACCATAATAGCGACCACGGGGATAGAGAAAATCTTCTTTGCTCATCATTTTTTTTCTCCATTGACTCAACTGCTCTATAAAACTTATATAATACTGACAGCCCAGCGTGCCTTAAGCTATACATTCCTGTTTGTTTCCCCTGTTGGTGATCAAAATAGATGGATAGCTCTGTCTTCATAGCTCCTCTACTTTTTCAGAATGGAATGATAGATAAAACTATTACATCCTGCTGATAGTTTAGAGTGGCGTGAGCCATAGGTGGGGCTTTAGGACAGTTATTCACGTTTAGTTATTCTCTAATTTATTAACAACAGATTGTATTAAATTCAATATGTTATTAATATATCTCTTAAGATAGATTAATACATTCCTTTTTGCAATACTTGGCAAAACTTTCCTTGTAAACTATAATTATACATTCAAATTAGAATAATTGAAAATACAAGTATTTGATGACTAAATAGGGTTCGCGGAAGAAGTCTTTTCCTTAGGGCTAGTACCGCAAAGCGGAAGTCAAAAGTCAAAGGTCAAAAGTAATATTAAGCAAGCTTTTTGACGATTGAGAATGGTTGGTGTATTTACGCCGCAGTGTAATAGGAGTCAGGGGGAAGAAAGAAGATTCGGATCATTAAGTAGTGAGACAGAATTAATTACACAATGTCATTGCGTAAGCGTTGCGTGGCGTTAGCCATATGGAACGAAGTGAAATGAAGCAATCGCCAGGGTTGTGATTGCTTCCCTTCCCTCGCAATGACTGTAGATATTTTTGTCCAATTACTTATATTCCCGACTTCTCTAAGAAGTCGGGAATATGAAGTATCAATTGTAATTTACTATCTACACAGATGTACGAGTTGCTTCTAGTAAACTGGAAAAGTAAAACTTTGTTCGCGCCATAGCTTGCCGTTGGATTGAAAAGCCATTTTTTTCCAAGATTTTGATGACATCAGCTTTAGGATGTAAATAAGCGCGAGTGGTTTTACTCGGACCAGGAAAGAAAGTACCGATTTTTTTGAGGATAGTCAGGAAGAAAGTTTTAGGCGCAAAACTGAGAATAATCCGTGATTCTGCTAAAGAACACAAATGAGAAATCATCTCGTCAGCTTTTTCTTGAGGGTAATGAATCAGAACATCCAAACAGATAACAGTATGGTAATTACCACTCAAAGATTCCAAATCCTCTACCGCAAAAGAGGGGTTTACAGTATTTGACAAAGCCATTACAGCCCTATCCTGAGCTTCTGATACCATTTTGGCAGAAATGTCGCTGGCATAGACCTTAGCACCACTCATAGCTAGAGGAATACTCAGACTACCGACACCACACCCAGCATCACAAATTGATAATGATGGTAAATTGTTGTCAGCTTTTAACCAGCCGATGACATTATCTACAGTTTGTTGATGTCCAGTGCGAATATCTAGCTGAACCTTGTTGACCTCACCATCACCATAGATGCGTTGCCACCGATCAAAACCTGTGGAATTGAAGTATTCGCGGACTATTGTTTTATCGTCGGCTGCGTTCATAAACTCAATTTTAAAATTATCATTTGTCATACCAATTATATGTGAGGCTGCACAGAATCATGAAATCCATGAATTTATCCGTCTTTATCTGCGGTCAATTATTCTTGAAGTCTTATTCTATGCAGCTTCATCTGAATTTGGTATTAGTAAATTCTCAACGACAAAAATTCCGGCTAGTTTAGATTCTTAAAAACTTACTAGCTAATTTAATCGCGTCCATAATGTCTACATCACCATTACCGTCAGCATCTAGAAATTTATTGAGTAATGGATTACCACCAGATTGTAAAAAACTCAAAATTAAAGGGACTAAAGTTGGTAATAATTGTTGAATTGTATTCACATCTAAGCTAGTACCCTGAGCAGCATTTTCCGCTACTTGTGCTTGGATATCTGGAGAAAATAAGGTATCTACAGCTTGGAAATCGGCTGAAGTTCCGGCAAATTGATTTACCAACTCTTGTACGGCTTCACTTCCGTCAGTAGCTTGTTTTGCCTGCAAAGATGATTGTACTTGTTTACCAACAACTGATAGAACTGATTGCATGGTGACAGAGTCTGAGCCAATGCCATTACCTAATTGTTTAACTGTGGTAGCAATATTTATCAAGTTATCCAAACCACCTGGCTGATTGGAATTACTAACTGCACCAAGAATTTGATCAAATAGCCCCATTAATTTTTTCCTGTTGTTTTTAATATCTCTAATTATCAATGATACAGCAAAATCAAGTAATCACCAGTTATAAATCAGGAATAAAGTCAAAATCATTATATTGATGAATAAGTAATCGGTAAAGATATAGTAAATTATGTACCTTGAAAGGAATCAGAATAAAAGGTAATTTTTCTCTGATGGGTATCATCGGTAAAATTCTGGATTTTGATGAGATTTTTCTTGTATAGTATCAATAGGATTACTTAAAATTTTCATAAAAACTTGATATGATAATTTTGTATAACCATAATCACTATTTGTAAAAGTTTCGTTGGTAAATTAGCAAATAAGAGACATTATTGATGGACTAAGATTGCCTTTTCTCTGGCTGTTTGAAAATAGCTATTGCCTACTAATCACCCTCCAGATATACCTAAAACTGCTATTCCCAGAGAAAGACTATACCCCAGGATAACTTTTTGCTGATCCTCCCGCGGAAGAATAAGCTGTTGTGCATTTAGTTTGTATAATTCTAGCGGGCAAGATGCCCGCACTACAAAGTTCAAGTAAATTATGGTTATCAAATTTAGCTGCGTAACAGCTTAATTTCTTAAAAGAGCTAAAATGTTTAAACTCAGAGATAAAATTCATCTAAACCTCCAGGAGACACCCACCAAAACTGTACTCAGTTTGGTGATGGGAGGAATGGAGGGTTAATTGTGAAACGTCCCTTGAGTAATTTTGTGCGCCAGCACAAACAATGAAAGGAACAGTTGAGCAATTAACAAATCTTTGATTTTCCATATTCGTAACCGTCCTTTTTGTGAGTCTAGTGGTCTTTTTTCAGTGTCTAAGGGAACACCAAAAAATAAATTACCCAATTTTGTGGGATGGGCATCCTGCCCGTCCCTGGTAATTAGCGGGCAATTCGTCCCGCACCACAAGAAACTTTTGGGGATTTTTTTAATTGGAAGTCCCTAAAACAAATACTTTGGACATAATATTTTGCTCCGAAGAGCCTCCCATTTCTGGGGTAATGTTAGCTTTGACAATGTTAGAGGTCGGTAACTATCTTAAAAGCACTGGTTTAACCCTTAAGCCTGTTTAACTTTTAAGTTCTAGAGCAGGGAACTAGCTACGCATCCCCTGGTAGGTCTTTAACTCTTACCTCTAACGTAGTTCGGTTAAGAACTGAGTCTGGTCAACTAGGCTTTTACAAGCTCTCACTTACCCGAAGGGAAGTGATGGGTGGTTGACATTGTAACTTGGCATTTAACTTTCCCATGAATTGAGAGCAGGTAGAAAATGGAGAATTTAACAGTCAGTCAATCAGGCAACACTACACATACACTTAAATATTAGTTTATCAAAAATTGTTGCTTTTTAGTTTCTAGCTGAGAAAACCACTATACAGGTAATAACTTCTATCCTTCATGCCTTTGTCTCGTATTGTTACACTAATTGTTGGCCTAATCGTCATTTTGGCGTTAACCCTATGGCTAATTGATTCTCTTTCCCGCTTGTACTGGCAGTTGTCCTATTCGCCGTTGTTGGGTAATTTACTATTATTACTGCTAGTTTTACTGATTGGTGGTTTGATTGCTGCGTTTATTTATTATGTATTGGTGCTGCGGCAGGGGGAGGAAAAATCCCGTCGTCAACGTCAAAGGGTGACTTCTGCCCAAATTCCAGCAGCTAAATCGGATGCGGCTTCTTCTACTTTGCAAGCGGTACGTCAACAAGTAGCCCAAATTCAAGATGAGGTGACACGCCAAGCTTTACTGAGTCGGACTAAGGAAATTGAGGCGAATTTAGCGAGAGGGGAAATTCAGGTTGTTGTTTTTGGTACTGGTAGTGCTGGTAAAACTTCTTTGGTGAATGCGATTATGGGGCGGATAGTTGGTGAAGTGAATGCACCAATGGGGACGACTCAGGTGGGAGAAACCTATTGTTTACGGTTGAAGGGTTTGGAACGGAAGATATTAATTACTGATACTCCAGGGATTTTAGAACCGGGGGTGGCGGGTACGGAACGGGAACAATTGGCTAGGGCTTTGGCGACGGAGGCGGATTTGTTGTTATTTGTGGTGGATAATGATTTACGCCGTTCTGAATATGAGCCATTGCGGGGGTTGGCGGAAATTGGTAAGCGATCGCTTTTAGTTCTAAATAAAACAGATTTATACACTGAAACTGACATAGAATCAATCTTGGCGAGATTACGGGAGCGAGTACGGAGTTTTATTGCTACTAATGATGTGGTGGCGATCGCTGCCAATCCCCAAATAGCCCAATTAGAAACTGGCGAAACTTTCCAACCGGAAGCGGATATTATTCCTTTGTTACGGCGTATGGCTTCCATTTTACGCGCTGAAGGTGAAGACTTAGTGGCAGACAATATTCTCTTACAGTCTTTACGCTTAGGAGAAGAAGCCCGTAAAATGATAGATTCTCAGCGTCGTCGGCAAGCTGATAAAATTGTTGAGAGGTATCAATGGATTGGAGCAGGTGTGGTTTCTGTCACCCCATTGCCAATGGTAGACTTACTCGCCACTGCGGCGGTTAATGCTCAAATGGTAGTAGAAATTGGTAGGCTTTATGGTTGCGATTTAAACATGGAAAGGGGCAAGGAATTAGCCCTATCTTTAGGAAAAACTATTGCTGGTTTAGGGATTGTCAAAGGGGCAATTGAATTATTATCAACTGCTTTGCAACTCAATGTGGCTACTTTTATTGTGGGAAGAGCAATTCAAGGGGTGACAGCCGCATATTTAACCCGCATTGCTGGGAAAAGTTTTATTGAATACTTTCGTCATGATCAAGATTGGGGTGATGGGGGGATGACAGAAGTTGTGCAGCAACAATTTCAGATTAATCGCCGCGATGAGTTTATCAAAGTTTTTGTGCAAGAAGCGATCGCTAAAGTCGTCAAACCATTAACTGATACCTTTGCAGAAAAAGAAGATCATAGGTAAAAACACTGAAATAATTATTAAATATTTCACATACTGAATTATTTTCTATAATTCCGGAAAATAGTAGCCGATGTCAGAAAAGATATAGAAGGATTTCTGAGTAATTAGATCATGAATAACCAAATGATCGGCAAACTATTACAAGAGCGTTACCAAATTGTTCAACCACTTAGTGCCGGAGTGTTTGGGCAAACATTTATCGCGGTAGATATGCACCATCTAGAAAAACCTAGATATGTTGTTAAACAACTCAAAGTTAACAACTATCAATCTACCTCCTATTTTGACTATCTCAGACTACGGTTTTTAACAGAAACTGAAACTCTCAAACACTTAGGTCGCCATCCCCAAATTCCCGAATTAATTACCTGCTTTGAAGAAAATGAACGTTTTTATTTAGTACAACAATTTATTCCTGGAGAGTCTTTAGCAGCAGAATTACCAACTAGCCCCCAAAGCTCAAGTAAATGGAGTGAAATTGACGTTATTAAATTTCTAGAAGATGCCCTATATATTCTCGAATTTGTTCACTCTCAAGGCTTTATTCATTGCGATATTAAACCAGAAAACCTAATTAGACGAGCTATAGATGCCAGATTAGTATTAATTAATTTTGGCTCAATTCAACCAATAGATTTTAGTATTGAAACCGAATTATCCATAGATCAAATTCCTGTAACATCCTTGGGTTACATTCCTCCAGAACAATTCATTGGTCAAACTCAACCCAATAGTGACCTTTACTCCTTGGGCATAATTGCTATTCAGGCTATTACAGGACTTGCACCTCTGCAATTAGAAATTGATCCCAAAACCAATGAAATTATCTGGTGTGATGATGATACCCAAATTAATGATTATTTAATTGCTTTCCTCAATCAGATGATCCGTTATCAACATCAAGAACGGTTTCAATCCGCTCATGAAGCACTATGGGTACTCAAGCATATAGAATGGGTAAATAACCCAGCAGAAATACAAATATCAGAATCTCAATTATCTTATCAAACTATTGAAAAACCACATCAAAAATCCCAACCATTACTAGCAAAATTAAGATTAGGCTTATTAATTAATTCCGTTTTATTAGGGTTAGGAGTATATTCTTTATTTAATAATTCTCAAGCTTACTCAGCCACAGAAACTTTATATAAAGCCATAGCCAAATATCAATCTGGAGACCTACAAAAAGCAATTAATTTGGCTCAGTCAATCCCTCTTGATAGTAATATTTATGCAGAAGCACAAGCCTCAATTGAAGAATGGCAACAGCAATGGCAAAAAGACGCAGAGCATTATATTTCAGCAGAAAAAGCATTCAAAGAAAGTCGGTGGACAGACGTATTACCTCACGCGGCTAAAGTTACAGTTAATTCCTATTGGCAAGCAAAAATTCAGCCCCTAGTTGAACAAGCAAAAGTAAATATCGAAGCCCAAACACAAACATTATTAGCCAAAGCCTATGCAAAAGCTGAAGAAAGAGATTTCTCAACAGCTTTATATTACTTACAACAAATACCTGAAGAAAGCTCCGCTGGCACTATAGTTAAACAAAAATTAGCTGAATATAATCAAAAACGTCAAGTTAGATCGGGATATTATGTATATCAAGCCCACAATCAAGCATCTGTAGGTGACTTTTTTGGAGCAATTAAACTCCTGGAAAGAGTTCCCAAAGATACTGATGTCTATGCACAAGCAAGAGTCAAACTACAAGAATATTCCCAAAAGTTACGTCTACGTAATCAACAACAAGAATTAGCGACACTAAAAACAGTTCCTGTTATTGAAGTACAAAACACACCTACCGATAAACGCGCCGTTGAGCGTAGAGTATTTTTGCAACCAGAAGATTATTTACAGGAAGTAAATATTCGTAATTAGGGTTTGCTGATAGTCATTGGTGTCATGAGTTTAGATAATACAGTATCTAATTACGTAAATTCCCCAGTCACCTGGGCTGATTTGCTTCCCTGTCATCATAGCATCGCACTTCAGCAACAGCAAGAAGAAAAAGAGCAGCTAGAAGGAGCAATAAGTATGCTAGATGATAAACCCAGAATGGCGGTGGAGTTAGTATTTGTTAAACAATTAACTCGCAAGGATGCTGCTAAGAAGATTGGGGCTACACCAATGACAGTAACATGATATCTGCAAAAAGGTTTGCAACAGTTGATTACTTATTTACAACCAACCTCCATTGCGACTGGATCTTAAAATATTCGTAAAAATACGGAGATTTGTGGTTTTTGGCATTTTGGCATTTTTTCGACCTGTTACATTGCTATTGTGGGTACGCGAATGTCTTTGTGCGATAATTCCGACTTGCAGAATCCCTCGGTCTATAACCGTCTATAACCGGGGGTCTTTTTTGTCTATTCAATTAGATAGAAATGAATTAATTTTAAACGTTTCTACGGATAGATATAACTATATAAAAATAAAGTTAAATTCATAGGTGAACTAGTCCACATTCCAATGTCTTTAATCATAGCCTCCAGTGGTTTTCAAGCTGGAGGTAATTTTTTATCAATCTTTTCTGATAAAGGTTTGAATGATAAATCTCCATCTACATCATTGAAATACTTTTTCTAGATTATCTTGTTCTTCTTGTAATAAAGTAGTTATCTGTGTATAATCATTAGATAATGAGGCTCGATCAAGAGTAGCTATTAACATATCAAATTTATGTACTTCTTTGGTGTTACCATGAGCTAAAACTAGAGGACGAACAGATAACCAAGTGTGATTGATATTTTTCGCGGTTTTACCCAACCAATGTTTGTTTTCTGTGGGAATCCAGATTTCTAATTCGCGTTCATAATAGTTTAATAAAGTAACTTCCACTGGTATTTTTTCTGGAGAATTTTTATTCATTTCAGCTATGATAAAAGTAATTTGATTAGAAGTACGCATTGCCATTTGTGAGTTTTTATTGGCAATAGCGGTATCTAATGTATCAATTTTATTAGTTAGTTTTTTTAATTGCAGTATATTTGGTTGAAAGTTTGTTTCTAAATCTTTAATAAAATTTTGTATTTTTTTTGTTCTCATCTCGTGCTTTTCGCCAATGATGAGATTTTGCTAATTTATAAATCTGTTGACTGGATTGAGATATTTTAGCTAGATTAGCTGCAAAATGATTTTTATTTTCATAACTAGTAATATTTGGTAATTCTTCTAGAAGGAGGTGCTTAATTTGTAGTTCTTGCTGTGGCGATAAATTGCTATATATATAATTATTCTGAATTAATTCCCAATTATTAATACTATCGTTACTTTCTATATTATTGTCATGTTGAACCATAATTGCAATTGGCGATCGCACTTCATGATTAAATATAACTTTTAGTAAGCCATAACATCCTAATATGACTAACAAAGGTGCAAAAATAACTATTTTTATCAACTTTTTCATCGCCGTAAATTCAAAACAAATATTAATGAAATCATAAATTATAATTGTCAAGAAGTTGAAAAGATTAAATCTGTAAAGTCTACGGCTTTTATATACCCTGAGCTTGCCGAAGGGTGATAACACAGTTAAAAAGCCGCTATCCCAAAGAATACAAGTTTGTGCAGGGATCTAAATTTGTCTATAAATATCAATAACCGTGTGTTACACGCTATTAAATCTCAGTCAATATCCTGATAGAGGAGTCGCCGAGAAGCGTACACTCACCTGAGAGGGAGTGCGTGGAGTATATCACTACCCATTGGTGTCAACTTAACGTAAAACCTGTAGCCCGCTTGGGAATGATAGCGTGGCGTTAGCCATATTCCCAGTCTAATAGCAAAAGTTGTCTGAAGATGACTAAAAATCCCCAGTTTACTTTAGTAAACTTTAGCTAAAAGCCTGTGAAATTCATTTCTGGGCGGGGCTGTCAGCCAAACAAATAAGCTAAGTAGTGAGACAGAATTAAGTACACAATGTCATTGCGTTAGCGCAGCGTGGCGTTAGCCATGTGGAACGAAGTGAAATGAAGCAATCGCCAGGGTTGTGATTGCTTCCCTTCGCTCGCAATAACTGTAAATATTTTTGTCCAATTACTTATCTGTAGCTTAAGTTGACACCAATGATCACTACTAATGCTAGTGAATGGGAGTCTCAACTAATGAATACTTTACAAAAAAGGGCGAACGACGGGATTCGAACCCGCGCGTGGTGGTACCACAAACCACTGCCTTAACCACTTGGCTACGCTCGCCATTCAATTTACTTCTGTAAGTCTAGCACGACCTGAGAAAAATGATCAAGTTTTTTGCCAGAAATTAGATAATTTTCTTGGTAGTCTTTAAAAGATTAACCACTATACTGGGTCGAGCTAGAAATGAAACCTTTAACTATGATTATATGCGTAGGAGCAGTGGGCGTTACTGTTCTAGGGGCAATTATGGCGAAAACTAACCCTAATCAGGAGGAGTATGAAAAGTATGCAGTCCAAAAGCTGACAACATACTTGGAAACTGATGTATGTAAAAAAACACCAAGCTTTTTGGAAAAGTTAATTAAAGTTAATTGTGAACAGTTGCTTAATTCCGCTACGCCACATATTAAGGAACTGATTACTACTACTACTAACCGACAAGACTATATGATGTTTAGTATTTACCGGACTCAAATCAAACTGGATGCTTGGATACCAGGGTACAAATTTGAAACGGTGGGGGCATTAAATCAATTTTATACTTATAATGCTGAGGAAAAATAAATCGGCGTAAGTCAAATGAAGACTTAATATACAAGTAGTTCTGAAAAATAACTACTAGGTGATGAGTTTTTGTACTAACTGTTTGTACCCGCAAAATCCTGATGATGCGTGTTTTTGTATTAAATGTGGTAAGTTAATTTTACTTAAAGAGCGCTATCGTCCCCTTTATGCTTTAGGTAAGGGTGGTTTTGGGAGAACAATCTTAGGGGTGGATGAACATATTCCTTCCCAACCGCAATGTGTAATTAAACAACTCTGTTTTCCCGAGGAAAATCCAGCCGATTTTAAAAAAGCGGTGGAATTGTTTCGGCAAGAAGCAGTGCGTTTAGATGAGTTGCATCATCCCCAAATTCCTCAGTTGTTGGCATATTTTGAGCAGGAAAATAGGTTATATTTAATACAGGAGTTTATCTCAGGACAGACTTTGTCCCAGGAATTACTACAAGCAGGGGTTTTTAATCAGGGGAAAATCCAGAAATTACTGCAAGATTTATTACCTGTGTTGGAATTTGTGCATAGTCATCATGTGATTCATAGAGATATTAAGCCGGAAAATATCATGCGAAAATCTTCTGGGGGAGATTTGGTGTTGATTGATTTTGGTGTGGCTAAGTTTATTTCTGCCACTGGGATGATGAAAACAGGAACAACTATTGGTAGTCCTGAATATATGGCTCCTGAACAAATGCGGGGTAAGGTGTTACCAGCTAGTGATCTTTATAGTTTGGGTGTGAGTTGTATTCAGTTGTTGACGGGGATTTCTCCTTTTGATTTATATGATGATACAAGCGATCGCTGGGTTTGGCGAGATTATTTACTTCCAGAAAATCAGGTTACACCACATCTGGGTGGAATTATTGATAAACTCATTCATAATGCTTTGGCTCAACGTTACAAATCTGCACAAGAAGTCCTAGCAGCAATAGAAATAAAAACACAAACAGGGAAGAAACAGCAACCTACTACTCTCCGTTCTGATACCAGTGTTAATTACCAGCAGTTACGTGATTTCCTGGCATGGAAACAGTGGGAAAAAGCAGATAAAGAAACTTGGGCGTTAATGTGTCAAGCTTTATCTAAATGGAGAGTTACTTATTTATCTAATAGTGATTTGGAAAGTTTGCCTTGTCAGGATTTACAAATAATCGATCAATTGTGGACAAAATATAGTCAAGGACATTTTGGTTTTAGTATTCAAACCCAAATTTATTATAGCTGTGATACCGACTATGCCCAATTTTGTAGTACGGTAGGTTGGTATTTGCCCTATGCTACTTCCCCCCGACAACAATTATCTTTTAAGTTATCTGCACCAATAGGTCATTTACCTTCTCACTTTTGGGCTAGTGGTACTCAGTTAGGAAAACACATGAAAGCTTTAGCTGCAAAGGTGGCAAGCTGTTACAATTAGTTTAAAATGGATATCCCAGCGTTAATGTCTTTTTCTGTAGTAATAGCGAGGTAATGTCAACACAAGTTGTAATAGGAAATATTAATCCTGTTGTATTAGAAAAATTACAGGGTTTAGCTCAAAGCCATAACCGCAGTTTGGAAGATGAAGTTAAGACAAGTTTAGAAAATTTTGTAGAGGCTGAAGTAGTCAATCAAGAAGTTTCAAGTTACATTTTGAAGTGTGATATGTAAGTGATTTGTGGTATTATTAAGAATGGACTTACATCATTAAGTATAATAAAGATTGTTATTGTCCAATAAAATAATCCTGATAATAAGTCTAATTTTTAATGGCAATAAAATGATTCAACCCCGTAAACAGTTTGCTCAACATTGGTTAAAAAGTGATAAAGCTCTGAACGCAATTGTCCAAGCGGCTAATTGTCACGAAACTGATAAAGTTTTAGAAATTGGTCCGGGTACAGGAATTCTCACTCGTCGGTTATTACCGCTGGTGAAATCTCTATTAGCCGTAGAAATTGACCGAGATTTGTGTAAGTTACTGGCTAAACAATTGGGGGAAAAAGAAAATTTTCTCTTGCTACAGGGAGATTTTTTAACTCTTGATTTACCATCGCAATTAACAACATTTACTAATTTTCAGAAGCAGAATAAAGTTGTTGCTAATATTCCTTATAATATTACTGGACCAATTATTGAAAAGTTACTGGGGACGATTTCTCATCCTAATCCAGAGCCTTTTGATACGATTGTTTTGTTAGTACAGAAAGAAGTAGCCGAAAGATTATATGCTAAACCGGGTTCGAGAACTTTTGGGGCGTTGTCGGTGCGGGTGCAATATTTGGCGGATTGTGAGTTAATTTGTACTGTTCCGGCGGCGGCATTTGTGCCTCCACCCAAGGTAGATTCGGCTGTGGTGCGGTTGAGTCCTAAACAAATCGGAATTCCGGCTCATGACCCCAAAAAGTTAGAAACTCTGGTGAAATTGGGATTCGGGTCAAAGCGAAAAATGTTAAGAAATAATTTACAATCGGTAATTGAACGAGACAGCTTGACTCAATTACTGGAACAATTGGGAATAAATCCTCAAGTTCGCGCTGAAGACCTTGGTGTTGCCCAATGGGTATCACTGGTAAATACTATAAGTAATTGAACAAAAATATTTACAGTCATTGCGAGCGAAGGGAAGCAATCACAACCCTGGCGATTGCTTCATTTCACTTCGTTCCATATGGCTAACGCCACGCTGCGCTAACGCAATGACATTGTGTAATTAATTCTGTCTCACTACTTAGGAAATCGGGAATAGTTCTCTTGACTATTGCCTCTTGCCTCTTGCCTCTACTAAATAACCGTTATGCGTTCTTACAGTTTAATTGCACCTGCCAAAATCAATTTGTATTTGGAAATTATCGGGAGTCGTCCTGATGGGTATCATGAATTAGCAATGATACTCCAAAGTATAGATTTATCCGACCAAATTGATATTCATTCGTCCAGCACTGAAAATATTCGCGTTTATTGCAATCATCCCCAAGTACCTACAGATAAAACTAATTTAGTTTATCAAGCGGCGGCATTAATGGCTAAGGAATTTCCCAAAGCTTTTAGTAATTTTGGTGGTGTGGATATTACTATCAAAAAGCATATTCCTGTTGCTGCTGGTTTAGCGGGAGGTTCTAGTAATGCCGCAGCAGTGTTAGTGGGAATGGATTTACTTTGGAATTTGGGATTAACTCAATCAGAATTAGAAGAATTGGGTGCTACTCTGGGTTCAGATGTGCCATTTTGTATTGGTGGGGGAACGGCAATTGCTACTGGTAGAGGTGAACAACTTTCTCCTTTGCAAAGTTTGGATAATTTACATATAGTTTTGGCTAAATATCGCAGTTTGGAAGTTTCTACACCTTGGGCATATAAAACCTATCGGCAACAATTTGGGATTGATTATATTCAAGATTCGGAAGGTTTAGCGGCTCGTGCTAGTGCTTTTCATTCAGAAGATATGGTGAAAGCTATCTTGAATAAGAATACAGAAAGCATTGCCCGAAAACTACATAATGATTTAGAGAAGGTTGTTTTACCAGCTTATCCTCAAGTATGGCAACTACGGGAATTATTCGCCAGTCAACCTGGGGTTTTAGGGACAATGATGTCGGGTTCTGGTCCTTCTGTGTTTGCTATTGTTGAATCTCAAAATCAAGGGGAAATAGTTAAGGAACGGATACGTGAGTCTATTCCTGATGAGGATTTGGAATTGTTTGTCACCCATGCCATTAAACATGGAATTAAAATCGCTCAATAAAATTGCCTAATTTATTACTTTGCTATGAATCAACCGCAAGAAACGCCATCAGTAGATAGTTCTAATCAAGTCCAAGCAACTCCTTTACGCTGTATAACTGGGTCTGTGATATCGGGAGGATTTGCATTTGCTACTTATTCTTTAATGATAGCGATCGCCACTACTTTTGCCAATAAACCCACCCATTCTGATAACCAAACTGTGATCAACATTGCTTCTGCCGTGCGTACCCTAGTTGTAGGTATAGTAGCCTTGGGAGCGGGAATATTTGGGTTAGTTGCATTAGGTTTATTCGCCTTATCAATACAACTTTTTATCCAGCAATTGAGCAATACCAAAAGTAGTTAGTTTTATCTAATAGGAAATAGGGGGAGTCATTTTTTCTGACTTTTAATTAGAGGATGTTTGAAAAGTGGTATCCCGTAATTTTCATCACATTACTACCCCCCTTTCCCCTTGTAAAGGGGAGGGTTAGGGAGGGGTAAAAAATATTTGATACATCAACCATAACTTTTCAAACACCCTCTTAGGGACTTCCAATTAAAAAAATACCCAAAAATTTCTTGTGGTGCGGGACGAAAAGCCCGCCAATCATTAAGGACGGGCAGGATGCCCATCCCACAAAATTGGGTAATTTATTTTTTGGTGTTCCCTTAGGGTTTGCTGAAAAAGTTGTCTGTGAGGGCTAGAAGTATGGCTAACGCCACACTGTGCTATCAGAAGGTAGGGGCGCAGGGTCTGCGCCCATTCGGGAGTATGGCTAACACCACGCTACGCTATCAGCAAACCCTAATTAGGCGCAGTCCCTGCGCCTCTACCTCCTGACTTAACTCCTCCCCGCAGGTACAGGGTTGAGTAATCGTGAGCGATTTTGCCTAAATTGCAACTTAGTCTTTATCGAATCTGAATTTAACTGATGTTTTTTTCGCCAATTTCCGGGAGATAACCCATAATGTTGGCGAAACTGTCGAGAGAAATGAGGAGCATTTTGATAACCTATTTCAACAGCAATTTCCTCAATTGTGTGATTAGTATTTTCCAATAAAGATAAGGCTGCTACCATGCGCCGTTTCACAATCCAAACATTTATTGGCTTTCCTGTTTGTTTACCAACTTGGTTAGTTAAATATGCAGAAGAATAACCTACAGCTTCGGCAACATCAGAGGAAGTAATTCCTTCTTGATAGTTAGCTTCTATATAATCGAAAATTATTTTTAAATGGGGAATATCTGGAAAAATTGACGGAGAATTTGCTGATGTATTAGGTAATTCTGTTGATGTTAGTTGATTGGGATTTGTTGCATACCAATATCTAAAAAGAGCCTGTTTTTGTAATCTAATATCAACGGCTCGCAATAACTCATCCGTTGTTACAGGTTTAGTTAAATAATCATCTGCTCCCAATTCCATTGCTTTTCGTAAAGATGCCTTTGTATTAATAGCAGTCAAAAAAATAAAAGGAGTAATTGCTGTTAATGGATCTTCCCGGAGGTGATTTAATAAGGTATAACCATCTATGTCTGGCATTACTAGATCACAAATTACCAAATCAGGTAAATATTTCTTGATTAATTGCAGTCCAGTTATACCATTTTCTAAACCTATGGCATTATAGCCTTGAGAGTGAAGACAATCTAAAACAAAATTGCGGTTGACAATATCATTATCAATGACGATAATTCTTTTTGTTTCGTACATAACTATTCCAATCACTAGATTTTGTTATTTTTAGCCGTTACTAAACTCTGTAACGATTTGCGGAAAAATTTTGGATATAAATAGGGCAAAAGGAAACATAAAATTCGAGTAAAGAGTTAATAAAATCTTGATAATTGCTATTGTTTCAATTGGTATTAGTAATTGAAACAATAGCAGATTTATGTTTAAGCTTGAATAAATCTGATTTTATCAATAAAAAGTAAATACGTTCAACTTGGTTGCATGAAAAAACTAATGGTTGTTTTTATTACTTTTCACCTGAGTCACCCGGAAAAATGAACCTAATTCCATACCAATACTTGTCGGTTAAGCTCAAAAAATAGAATTACGTAGGTTGGGTTGAGAAACGAAACCCAACATTTATAAGCTTTTTTTGGGTTACGCTGTCGCTTGACAATCAAGACAGTCGCTACAAAAACTCTTAACCGAACAGTATTGAACCTCATACAATTGCCATATTGTCAATTAATATCTGTATAAACTTTGGGATGGTGAGATTTGATAAATAGGTAAATTGTGAGTTATTTACCTGATTTTCCGAAATTTAGTCTCTTTTGCATTCAACTATGAAAGAAGATACAAGGTCATCTGTCGCCAGGAATATCTTTCTGCCCCAAATTAGCTGCTAATCATTTAGCATCCTCCCCAGGGTAGATAAATGATTGATTAAATTTATATATAACTATCAGCAAGAATCACTAAACGGCAAAATTAGAAAATCTGGAATAGATAAAAGTTAAGAAGCAACATAAAAGGAGTAATGATTTTACTAATAATCACTTACCAAGTATTAAACTGAACGAAACAATTTTTAACTTGATTATACGAAAAAATTAACCTAAAAAAACAAGAAAATAGTATATAATCACGGCTAATAAATTTACACTTAAAAATCTAACATTTTGACAGTTAATTAGGGCTAAAAAATAAGAGCGAAAAAATTATCAAGTTAATCAAAGAATAATTCATGTATTGAAAGAGTAACTTTGGGTAGTCTTAAAAAAGAGGCATGAAAAAATCTCAAAACCATTAGATGATTCTTATTTTCAACAGGAGTGCATATTATGAGTCAAAATTTTAGCGATTATCATTCGTCGGTTAACAAAAAAATTAAGACTGAACAAATAGAGCAAATAATCAAAGCAATTATTGCGGGTAAATATTCTTGGGCTTGTGTTCTAGTTTTACAATTTGCTGGTTATAATCCTATGGACTATATACCCTATCGTACTTATATCAGATTACTTAAAACTAACTGCTTACTTGGTAATTCTCAGCAAAATTAACTTCCTATGAGAAAAGCTGAAGGATTTGATGGAAAATTAAAGTAGTTGCGTTTTTAAATCTGAATTTGTGAAAATTCTTTCTGGAAAATAAAAAGGTAAGGTGAAGATTCATCAAAAAAAATATGATTATTGTGCAGAATTCATGAGCTACCCAACCACAATTTATAATCATCAAATGCAAACAATTATTCAAGAAATTGTGTGGCAGAAAAAACTAGAAGTTGCACAAATGCAACAAGATATGTCCTGGGCTTCCTTGCAACGTCAATTAAGTGCTGCTCCTACTGTGCGTGACTTTTTTACGGCTTTGCAATTGAGTATTTATAAACCTAGTTTAATTGCAGAAGTGAAAAAAGCATCACTTTATCATAGTGTAATTAGACCAGATTTTGACCCAGTTACTATTGCTCAAGCCTATAAACGAGGAGGAGCATCTTGTGTATCTGTTTTTACCGATCAAAAGTTTTTTCATGGTGGTTTTGATCATCTACGTGCTATCAGATATCGGGTAGGAATACCTCTACTTTGCAAAGATTTTATCATTGATCCTTGCCAAATTTATTTAGCCCGTTCGGCTGGTGCAGATGCAATATCATTAATTGCTGCTATTCTTACAGATAAGCAATTACAAAACTTTTTACGAGTGATTCATTACTTAGGTATGAATGCTGTTATCCAAGTTCATAACTTAAATGATTTGGATAGAGTTTTAGCTTTAGAAGATGTGAGGATAGTTTCTATTAATAACCAGAGTTTAGGTGATTTTAGCATTAATATTAACACCACTCAGGAATTATTGGCAGCTAGGCGATCGCAACTTCAAAAACTGGGAATTTTAGTCCTTAGTGAATCAGGGATAGAAACCCCCGATGATTTATCGTTTGTGGCTGAATGTGGTGTACAAACAGTGATCATCGGAGAATCTTTGCTCAAAGAAAATGATTTGGAACTAGCTGTCAGAAATTTACTGCAATCGAAATTCCCCATTCATTATTCAGAGGAATTAAAGATTAGGTAATAATTGACAATTACGGATTGATCATAGTAAGGGTTTCCACCAATCACTACGGCTGAGATACCATTCTACGGTTAAACGTAAACCTTCTGTAATTGTTACAGATGGAGTCCAGCCAAATTCTGTTTTTAGCTTATTGGCATTAATGGCATATCTTCGATCATGTCCAGGTCTATCCTTCACAAAAGTAATTAATTTTTCCGCTGGATATACTGGTAAATCTGGGGCTAATTCGTTCATGATTGCACATAAATTTTGTACCAGACTGATATTTTCAACTTCGTTATTGCCACCAATGTTGTAATTTTCTCCTGGTTTTCCTTGATGGATTACCACATCTAACGCCCGACAGTGATCAACTACATACAACCAATCGCGGACATTTTTGCCATCACCATAAACAGGTAATTCTTTACCAGTTAGAATGTTAATACACATCAAAGGAATTAGCTTTTCAGGAAATTGAAAAGCACCATAATTATTAGAGCAATTAGTGATAATTGTCGGTAATTTATAAGTATGATAATAAGCTCGAACTAGATGATCACTCCCAGCTTTGGAAGCGGAATAAGGACTATTGGGACTATAGGCTGTAGTTTCTGAGAATGCCGGTTCATCTGAGGTGAGACTACCATAAACTTCATCGGTAGAAACGTGGAGAAATAGGTAATTACTAGGTTGGTTTTGTGCTTGCCAATATTGACGAAAAGCTTCTAATAAAGTAAAAGTTCCCACTACGTTAGTTTGGACAAATGCAGCGGGTCCGGTGATGGAACGATCAACGTGAGATTCGGCGGCAAAATGAGCTATAGTATCTATATTTTCTGCTAAAAGTAATTTGTCAACTAGAGAGCGATCGCTTATGTCCCCCTGCACAAATCGGAAATTCTCTTTGGCTTCAACAGAGGCTAAATTATGGCGATTTCCAGCGTAGGTAAGAGCATCCAGTACCACGATTCTATCATTTGGATGAGCCTGACACCAATGATGGACGAAGTTCGCGCCAATAAACCCAGCACCTCCAGTCACCAGTAATCGTCTATTCATGAGATTCCCTAATTACCCTGTAAATATTTCTTCTTGATTTTAGCAAAGATTTTCTGTGTAAACAGTTGCGCTAACCGGATTTTTGTAAAATCGGGAATTTTAGTTGAATAGTTATGTTTATGATCGAAGAAGTTATTTATGTCTGCTAAAATTACTCCTAAACGGTGAATAATATGCTCAGTTCTGTATTCTGCTAACACAGTTTCTGATAAAGTCAATGCTACTGAAGATTCTAAAACCTGCAAAATTCTGGCAACATCATATTCTAAAGCATAGCCAGCAATTTTATAAGAATTAAAGCCCGGATCTAAATAATCTGATAATCCCCCATTGACACTAGAAAAGACTTGACAACCACAAGCTAATGCTTCCATTGGTTGTAAGCCAAATCCTTCGCTAACTCCTTGTAATTTCCAATATTCTGCCGAATCATAAAGATAAACTTTAGCACGATTAAATAAAGCTGGTAAATTTTCTACGTAACTATCAATAACCAATACTTTACATTTTTTTTCTAAAGCAGGAATTAAGGTTTTAATTAAATATTCTGAAGATTTCCGTGTTTGCACTAAAACATCAATATCTCGATGTTGATGTAAATTAGTAAATTCATCACTAATTTGATTGGGTAAATAATAAATTAGAGCATTTGGGGCTTGTTGTCCCCAATAACCCAAAGTATTTCTGCTCACTGTAATTATGGGAATACTAGCTGGTAAATTAATTTTATAACCTGCACTATGAGCGTGATAAATTACATGATATTTTTGTAATTTAGCCGCTAATTTACCAACATTGAATCCCCAGCTAATTACAAAAATTATGTTATCTAAATCTAAATTCTGTTCTTTTAATAAATCATCTAAGAATAATTTATCTGATTCTCGCTGACGATAGGTAACTGTTTCAGCATCACAAACCTGTTGAGCTAAAGCAACTGTTTTCAATTCTGCCCAAAGACCACCACAAGCAAATTTACCATTTGTTCCTGGTACTAAAAAGTAAAGTTTTCTCATCATCCTAAATATCTAATTTTGAAGTTTATAAATAATGGTGTGGGTTGTGAATGAATTAGGGCGCAGGTGGTGAATGAATCAGGGCGCAGGCCCTGCGCCCCTACGGATTCCTAATTTTCCCAATATACTTTGATAAAATGACTTTCTTTACCCCAAAAATCACGGGTGATGGTAATATTTTCAATAGCTAAATTAAAGGGGATAGAGGTGGTAAGATAACGCTGGGTGAGCATTCCTAAATCTGGTGCAATTTCCGCTGCGGCTGTGGCGGCTAAACCAAAACCGATTAGTTGTTCAATTGGTCGAAATGGTAGTAAAAAAGGAATTGTTACTGCTAGTCCTGCTGTTAATAACATGGCTACAGATACATTTGTGCCACAGCGGGGATGTACAGCTAAATCCCATTCTCCAGTGGTTAGACGATGTTTAGCTAATGTTACTGCACGGCGCAAATCATGAATATTCACATCACCATAGAGAAAAAATCCCTGTTCGGTAGACAAACCACCTAATAATTCATCATCTAATTGTATATTGGTGGTTGTTCCTGATGATAAAGAGGAATATTTATTTTCCCCTAGTAACCAGACAGTGGCGTGTTCCAGTGCGTGAACTTGACGGAGCATGAGAATTTCTTTCAACCCAGGGATAAAAGATAACTGTTGCAGTAAATCAGCATCTTGTTTGGGGTGAGGTGCAAGAAAGTCAAAGTTAAAGGAATACGATTCGCTCGAATAAGAAGTATTCATCTTTTTTCTTTTGAGAATTAATTTTCCTTGGTGATATTTTTTGACAATTGCAATAACTGAAAATTTCTGATTTTCCCAATAACCTCACCCCAATTCCCAATTCCCAATTACTATTTAACGCTGATTAGTTCTACGTCAAAAATCAAAGTAGAGTTGGGGGGAATAACGCCACCAGCACCACGCGCACCATAACCTAGTTCTGAGGGGATAATTAGTTGACGACGGCCACCTACTTTCATAGTGCTGAGTCCTTCGTCCCAACCTTTAATGACTTGTCCTGTGCCAATTTTAAAGCTAAAGGGTTTACCGCGATCGCGCGAACTATCAAATTTAGTCCCATTTTCTAATGTACCGATGTAGTGAACCTCAACGGTTTGTCCAGTTTGGGGAGTTGCGCCCGTTCCCTCTTGTAGTTCAATATATCTTAATCCAGAGGCGGTAGTAACAGCATTTGCTTCAGACATAGTATTGCTCTTTATTGGCGTATTGTTTTCTTGCGTGACAGTGGTGGTTGGCTGTGCTGGGGATGAATTACCGATCGCCGCATCTTTTTGACCGCTAATTTGGGTAAATACTAAAACGCCAACACATACCAGCATTAACACCACGCTGAGGAAAATTCCTTTCAAAATCAACCCTCTCTCTTTTAATTACCGATGATCAGATTACTGACAGAACACAAATTAGTTTAAATCAGAAATGATCTTTTAGCGCCATAGCTTATTTTCTAAATCCCGGACTTGACGCTCTAAACGGTCTATTCTCCCCCGTAATTCGTCTACTTCTGACTGACGGGCGACCCCCAAATCCTGCATCATGTTTCGCATTTGTCGCTGCATTTGCTCGTCCCAGTTGCCTTGTTCTGACTGTAACTGATGTACAAGATCATCCATGACTGCCTTTGCTTGCTCAGGATTGAGTTTACCGTCTTTTACCAGTTCATCACTCACTTCTTTGAGTTTGTCTGCAACTAAAGAAGTTGTGCCAATACCCAACATCATTAGCTGTTGCAACCAATTGTTACTATCCATACTGCCTTCCTCTGACTTGTTGCTAACTAAAAGCTTAGTAATTCTAGCCTACACATTTATTTTGTCAGTTGTCAGTTGTCAGTTGTCAGTTGCAAATAAATATCTTTCCCCCTGCCCCCTACTCCCCTACTCCCCCTACTCCCCCTACTCCCCGCTCCCCTACTCCCCCTACTCCCCCAACTCCCCCAACCCCTCTGCCTCTTTACACCTGTATCCATCCGTGCATTGGTGCGATCGCTTTAGTGACTGACTCAATTATTTCTGGAGGTGCTTCTGAAAGCATGACACTGGGATAAACGGCGGTTCCCCATTGGGGATGGACAAGGACATGGCATTTATTTTGAATGGCGGGATATTTAAGTAAGGCTTGGGCTACTGCTGTATCATCATGGGGAACTAGGCCCGAATGAGATAGTAATGGATAACCTGTGCGGGGATCTATGAGGTCTGTTAAATATCCGCGATCGCGCAAATTAAATGCCACATCGCAACCAAAACGCATAAATTTTTCCCGCAGTTTCTCTTTTTCTTGTTCTGTTTCTATAGTCATTTCTTCTAAAGGATATTGTGATTGCTGCAAGACAACCACCACCCACAAAAACTGTTGTTGTTTCCAATCGGGTAATATCTGTTCGCAGTTGGCACAGATATATGGACTGGGAGTATGAATAGAAATCTCTACAGCTTGTCCTGTTTTGCCAACTAAATGAATCGGACAGCTAGGGTCAGAAATACAAACTTGGGGATAGTACACCACATTAATTTGGTTTATGAAAGTTTTTGTTTTATCTTTGTTAAAAATAATAACTCTTAAATCTGCAAATAAATCATCAAATTTTGCAAATAATTAGGTGATGACAGCTATTCACTGAAATATGTTTTTTGTTAAAACCGCACATCTATCAGAATTTTCTGCCATTCTGAACTATTGTGGGGATTTTCTGCATCATCCTCCCAGTTTTGAGGATTATTTCCAATATATTCTTTAATATTACTTAAATGTGTTTCGTCCCTAACTATAGATTCATAATAATTACGTTGCCAAAAAGGCAGATCAGAATGATAACGAATTAAATTAACGCGCCGAATCACAGAAGATTTAAACCCATTAATAAAAGAACCGAGCGAACCAGACTGTAGGGGCTTACGGCGTAAGCCCTCTTGGTTTAATTTCTTATTGCGTAAATCCTCTTGGTTTAATTCCTTATTGCGTAAATCCTCTTGGTTTAATTCCTCAATGCGTAAGCCCTCTTGGTTTAACTCCTTATTGCGATCGCACCTTCCCTGATCTTGATCCTGAATCCAAACAATTCCATGTAAATGATTAGGCATTAAAACCCATTCATCTAATTCAATCTCTTGGCGAATTGCTGATGATTTTAACCATTCTTGAACAACTATTTGACCAATTAGATTTAGTTGCATTTCCCCCCGTTTAACATCACCAAACCAACCTTGTTTTTTATAAGTACACATTGTGACGAAATAAGCACCAGCTTGACCATAATTGTAATTAGGAAGCCGAATTGAACGACGGTGATGTTTTTCGGGATCGAACTTCATATAACCAAATCAATAATTGTTAATCTCGTAGGGGCTTACGGTGTAAGCCCTCTTAATTTAAGATTATATACATCATATATGAGAAGGGCGCAATATGGAAGGGCGCAATATGGAAAGAGGGCGCAATATGAGAAGAGGGCGCAATATGAGAAGAGGGCGCAGGCCCTGCGCCCCTACGGATATTATGGTTTGTTTAGCCGCTGGTTAGTTGTTTGATATGAGCCGGGAATCTGCCATTTTGTAATGCTTGGACTGCTGTTCCCGAATCTTGTACCCAAAACTGTCTTCCAAAGCGGACAATTTCTCGGTGATCTCCAGCCTGAACAACACCAATGACAGGTATTCTGGATTTATCTTTATCTCCTGCTTGTGCTTTGAGAATTGTATTCAAACGATGTTGTTCTTCAATTGTTCCTGCTTGTTGTGGACTCAGTTCCACTAAAATCATTTTTACAGTTTCAACAGTTTCTGCGTCTTCAAGAATAAATTGAACTTGATCATCACGGCGATCTATCTTACCCCAAATAATCAATCTGGCATCAACTTCGAGTAAAGAACTAATGCGTTCATAGGTTTTAGGAAAAACCACCGCTTCCGAGGCAGCAGATAAATCTTCAACTTGCAGAATTGCCATAGAATCACCTTTTTTGGTGACAACCTTTTTAACATTATTCAACATTACTACTGCACAAAGGATAGCATCATCTTTTTGTTCTCCCAATTGTGCTAAGTTAATAGGTGCAAGGACTGAAGATGATTGTCTGATAGATTTAAGAGGATGATCTGAGAGATAAAATCCTAATAATTCTTTTTCCATTCTCAATTTTTCTTGAGGTGGTAAATCATTGACAGGAGGAGCTTTTGGTGCAGATTCATAGGCATTTTTTTGAGGTTGATGATTATTCCCTGCCAATCCCCCTCCTAATAAATCAAATATATTACCCTGTCCACTAGCTTTATCTCTAGCGCGGGATTGCGCCCACTCATAAACTAATTCTAAATCATGAATTAATTGGTTGCGATTAGCTTGAATTTTGTCAAAAGCACCGCAGTTAATGAGTGATTCTAAAGTGCGGCGGTTCATGGCACGTAAATCCACGCGATCGCAAAAATCCGCCAAAGATGTAAATGGGACTAATTCTCCTGATTCTTCCCTAGCTTCTAAAATAGAGGCGATCGCATTTTGTCCCACATTCCGCACCGCCGAAAATCCAAATAAAATCTTCCCATCCACTGGCGTAAAATCTAAACCAGAGCGATTAACATCCGGGGCATCAATCACAATCCCCATATTAGAGCAATTATCAAGATACTTCCGCACCTTGTCTGTATCCCCACTGTTAGCGGTTAATAACGCCGCCATATATTCCAGTGGGTAATTTGCCTTTAAATATGACGTTTGATAAGTTACATAAGCGTAAGCTGTAGAGTGAGATTTATTAAAACAATTGGCAGCGATAAAACCATTTTTAATCACAAAATTATGGTCATTTTCCACACCAATATCATAAACATTGGCTTGACCGACATAAGTACGAGAAATTATTTTAACCATATTACTTAGCTTGGCAACATTTGTTTATTGACACCTTAATAATCATTATCAGCCACACAGATACCTTTACACTTAATACCATTTGTAGCAGTGCGTTGACAATGGGGACAGAGAACCTCTTCCTTCTCTGTTTCTTGATTTATCTCTATATTAGTGCTTACCTGGAGCTTACCTTTTTCGGTCTGGAGTTTGTCATTCATAGGAATAGATTTAAGGAATTTCCATCTGCTGAAGTTTCTCTATCAAATCACCACGTCGGAAAGTAGCAGAAAGTTGTTGTAAAGAAATTTCCTGGTTTCCGTAAAGTGCTTGAAGTGCCTTTTGAACATCTCGGACTGAATGATTGAAATAATCCTCCCCATATTGATTAATCAACTGATTTGCATCCTCAAAATTACGGTGGTTAATTTCCTTCATTTGTAGATTCATTCTTTTGAGAAGTCTTTTCCCCATTTGCATAGCAATAAAGCACGAAGCATAACGGACACAAGCAGGATCATTTGGATGCGGGCGTTTGCGTCGGTTTTCGGCAATTCTATACAACTGTACAGCGATTATGGCTTGTGCGCCATTAAGATGTTCAGTAAAAACTACATTATACAGTTTACCAAAATGCTCACGAGTGAAAAACTTAGCTTGATGAGGCTTTTGTCGCCAAACGGACAGTATCGCCTCAGCCGCTACACCTGAAGTAATATCTGTGGATTTAGTGCCTGTATCAGAGCGTTTGCGGCGATAGTTAAATCCCAACTGTTTGATATCCATTTCCAGTCTTTGCTGTAGCTGATCATTAGCTCGGAGATCCCTTAGATCCACTGGGTTCTGACTATTGGTAGCATAAGTAATTTTTTGGACTAAATCATCATTATCAGTAGGTAGTTGATAGAGACGAACTAAAACATAAGCTGGGGTATTTTGCGGGAATAAATTTAGCTGCTGAAGAGTTTTAAAAATGGTTATACAGGTTTGACCACCATTAATAATTTGCAAGTTCTCAACTCGTACCTGATAATCACCATTTTGCAGTGCGTTATAGGAAAAACTGTTGCAAGTTAATGTGATGCCATTATTATAAAAATAGAAATTGTTTTTTTCATCGCTATTTAAAGTGTCCCGAATACCCTCGTTGACCCGGTTGCCTTGTAACCCTAAATAACGGCGAATATTACGTTCTAACAAGCGTTCTCCGTGTCGCTCAATCAAAGCCGCAATTTCAGTTATGGAAATTCTGCCCACAAGCACCCGACTGAAATTCATATCTTCAACTACAGCTTTGCCACTTAGTTGTAAAGTATCTTTAACTGGTTTGGAAGCTTGCAGAATGTTGATCAGATGTTCATGATTAATGTGTTCCCATGTCACCTGATCACCGAATCCAGATCGATCAATTGCTTCTTGAGAAGAGTCATTCCATTTTATGCCATTATTACAAGCTAATGCCCGCACCTGGAGAATATATCCATCCCGAATTAAACTGCGGACTTCTTCTACTTTCGCAAGTAACCGTTGATTAATATGCTCTAATTTTGCAGTAGGATCAAACAAAAATCGAATCGCATTAATGAGAGCCGTGATGCCATTTTCAGGAAAATTAGTCTTACCTTCTAGATTATTTACATACTTTACCTGAAATAAACTAACTGTAAATTCACCATCATATTCTTCAGAAATGTGCATGGCATCCACACCAAAATCTCCACCACCTTCTGTCAAACAATCAAAGGTATGAGCATCTTCTAAATCCAGAATTGTTTGCACACAAAAATATACAAATGCCAAAGATTTAAGTTTTCCAGCATCATTAATATTTAATTCTTCAGCAGCCCGTTGTCGAATGGCATCAGTCACTGATTGCAAACGTTGATCAATAATAGAGGCATTAATATTCATAATTTGTAGTTGAGGGCGTTGCTGAATTAGGGTATGAAATTGAAAAATCAATGATTTCAAACTCTTACTCTCTGCGACTGGAGCGCCTCTGCGTGTTCGCGCAGCGTGCCGTAGGCATAACAAAATCATACTCTTAATCAGCAACGCCCATAATTTGTAGTTGAGCATAACAACAAGAATTAGAGCGACAGTTAGAAAATTATAAGAAAAACCCTACAAATGGTTCTAGTTGGGAAGAAGTTAAAAAACGGTTTAGATAGAATTGAATAAATTTTTTTTCTTATTCAATCATCTTAAATAATAGCATATCCCGTATGTTGCCTAACATTTTGTGGGTGAAAACCTAAAACAATTTTATCTTTAGGAATTCCCGCTGCTTCTAATTCATAAGTAACACCATCTTCTGTATCATCTCTTTGTACCCAGATTTTACCATCAATAATATCAAGATGAACTAAGCAACCGTGAATTCTTTTCGCCCCTTCCCAACCAAGAGTTATTAGTAAATAGCTATCATTTTCACTATCAAAAACTGTTTTACATTCAATCACTCCATAGGAATAAGGAATTTGTGTATAAGGTACTAACACTTCTTTAACAATCCGGCGATAATTATCTAAGGTATCCATTGGGTAATCCTCTCAGTATCAGAATTGAAAACAAGTAAATTCAGATTTTCGCTTTCTCTTAAAAGTTTACCAATTGGTTCTTCAAATAAATCCGTGAATACAGTATCACGCACTCCTAAATATAATATTCTATCAGGTTCTAGACGACTCATAACAGCACGATACAAAACAAATCCACCAATAGCATCTTTAAGATCAGCCATTTCTGAAGGACTGACAAAACTTTTAATTTCTACGGCAATTTTTCTAGTTCCTTGTTCTGCCGCTAAAAGTTGTTTTGCTCCTAAATCTACATACATATCTTTTTGACCCCATTTTAAATGTAGAGGGTCATTTGTAATTATCCAACCTTCTTGAATTAAGGCATTTTTAACAGCATTGTGATAGATGTCCTTTGCCGGCATATTAAAATTGGCTTTTCCCAATAAACTATAAACTGATGATCCAATCATAACTAATATTTTTAGTATAACTAAACTCTCTTTGCGCCTCTGCGCCTGGAGCGTGAGACAAAAAATCTCCTGTAACTTCAGACGAAAATTCCCCAATCCCCCGTCCTGTAAATGCTAAAATCAATGACTTGATTCCTTAAAGAGAACAATTATGGCATCCATCCGCGATTTGCACGAACAGATAATCAGTAAAGAACGTTCTGCCGTTGAAATTACCCAAGAAGCATTAAATCGGATTCAAGAGTTAGAACCCAAACTGCACAGTTTCCTCACTGTGACGACAGAACAAGCCTTAAAACAAGCTCAAGCTGTAGATGCAAAAGTCGCTGCGGGAGAAGAAATTGGCATCTTGGCGGGGATTCCCATCGGGATTAAAGACAATTTGTGTACCAAGGGGATTGTCACCACCTGCGCTTCCCGGATTTTGGAGAATTTTATCCCCCCTTACGAATCCACCGCCACCCAAAAACTAGCTGACGCTGGGGGTGTCATGGTGGGTAAAACTAATTTAGATGAGTTTGCTATGGGGAGTTCTACAGAAAACTCCGCTTATCAAGTTACCGCTAATCCTTGGGATTTATCCCGTGTTCCTGGTGGTTCTTCCGGTGGTTCAGCAGCAGCCGTAGCAGCCGATGAATGTGTGGTTTCCCTGGGTTCGGATACAGGGGGTTCAATTCGTCAACCTGCGTCATTCTGCGGTGTTGTGGGGATGAAACCGACTTATGGGTTAGTTTCCCGTTATGGTTTAGTGGCTTATGCTTCGTCTCTCGACCAAATTGGACCATTTGGACGCAGTGTAGAAGATGCGGCTATATTATTGAGTGCGATCGCTGGCTATGATCCGCAGGACTCTACCAGTCTCAAAATCAAAGTTCCTGACTATGCAGCTAGTTTAAAACCCGATCTCAAACTTCGGAAAAAACTGAGAATTGGTGTCATTACAGAAACCTTCGGTGAAGGGTTAGATCCAGAAGTACAAGCCGCAGTCACCAAAGCCATTGATCAACTTCAAGAATTAGGTGCAGAAATTCATCCTATTTCCTGTCCCAGTTTCCGCTATGGTTTACCAACTTACTACATTATCGCCCCCTCCGAAGCATCAGCTAACTTAGCGCGTTACGATGGCGTTAAATATGGTTTGCGTTCCCCTGATGCAGACAATCTTTTATCAATGTATACCCGAACTCGTTCTCAGGGATTTGGGGCGGAAGTCAAACGCCGGATTATGATTGGTACTTATGCCCTTTCCGCTGGTTATTATGATGCTTACTATTTGAAAGCCCAAAAAGTCCGCACTCTCATTAAAAAAGATTTTGAAAAAGCTTTTCAATCAGTAGATGTGTTAATTTCTCCAACTGCACCAACTACCGCATTTCGAGCCGGAGAAAAAACTACTGATCCTTTGAGTATGTATTTAAATGATTTAATGACTATTCCTGCTAATTTAGCTGGTTTACCAGGAATCAGTTTACCTTGCGGTTTTGATAGTAAAGGTCTACCAATTGGACTGCAAATAGTTGGTAAAGTGCTAGGAGAAGAGCAACTTTTCCAAGTAGCTTATGCCTATGAACAATCAACTAATTGGCATTTACGAAAACCCAAAATTGCTTAGTTTTTCACCGGCGGGGGTTTACGCCGTAAACCCCTACTACAGAGGTTTTACAATTATATGAGGTGCATTGTAGCCCCCTCATCGCTTGCGGGGAGGGGGTTGGGGGAGGGGTTCTTGTACTTCATAATATAACTATTCAACAAAGAACTTTTCCAGACAGCGGACAAACATTTCCACACCCATTGGTAAAGCTGTTTCGTCAAAATCAAATTGGGGATGATGATGAGGGTAATCTAATTTTTTCTCTGGATTTGCAGAACCAAGAAAAAAGTAACAACCGGGGACTTCTTGCAGAAAAAATGACATATCTTCCCCACCCATTGTTTGACATTCGGGAACGATACCAATAGGGGTTTCTACGACTTCTTCTGCTACTGAATGCACTAACGCTGCAATTCCCGTATCATTGATAACTGGTGGATAAAGATGAATATAATCTAAGTCATAACTTGCACCGTAACTTTGGCAAATTCCCGCAATAATTTGTTGAATGCGTTCTTTAAAAAAACCTGCTAAATCAGGATTAAAATATCTTACTGTGCCACCCATTCTCGCAGTATCAGCAATCACATTAACTGCTGTTCCGGCGTGGAGTTCACCCACTGTCACTACAGCCGAATCAATGGGGTTTACATTACGGGAAACAATTGTTTGCAAAGCATTGACTATTTGCGCCGCTACCACTACAGAATCCACTGTCTGATGAGGAATTGCCCCATGTCCACCTTTACCGAAAATGGTGCAACGGAACAACTCAACAGCAGCCATTAATGCCCCAGCCCGGACTCCTACAGTTCCCAATGGTAGATTGTTCCATAAGTGTAAACCGATAATGGCATCAACATCAGGGTTTTTAAGTACACCTGCTGCAATCATTGGTTTTGCTCCACCGGGACCTTCTTCTGCGGGTTGGAAGATAATTTTGACAGTGCCGCTAAAGTCTTGTCGGTGTTGATTGAGGTAATAGGCTGTACCGAGAGCGATCGCTGTATGTCCATCATGTCCACAAGCGTGCATGACTCCATCATGTTGAGAACAATAGGGAACTTGATTCTGTTCTTGAATAGGTAAAGCGTCCATATCCGCCCGAATTGCTAACACTTTGCCATTCCCAGGTTTTTCACCTTTAATAATAGCGACAATTCCCGTTTGAGCAATTCCGGCTTGATGGACAATTCCCCAATTTTGCAATTTTTGGGCAATAAATTCGGCGGTAATTTTTTCCTGAAAACCTAATTCTGGTTTTTGGTGGATCTGTCTTCTCCACTCCACTAATTGTGGTTGTAAAGCCCGAATTTCTAACCGGACATTTTTGAGATTTACTGTTGAAGCCAGAGGAAATGTAGAAACCATATTTATTAATTAATTAAAAATGAAAAAAACTCTTCCCCATTACCAATTACCAATTACCAATTACCTACAATATATTTCCCAGTCCAAAGCCGCAGCCACTTCGGCAAGTTTTTCCAAATCTCTAGGATTTTCTAGGTAGGGAACACAACCTAAAACGGGAATATTTGTTAATGATCGAATTAAATCTGGTGGCGTTAAATCAGCAATTTCTTCCTCGGTGCGAGGTTGGGTACAATTAAGAATAATCCCCCGCAGATTGATTTTAGTTTGCCTAGCTAATGCTACATTAGCCACAGCACTAGCGATCGCCCCCAATCTCACCGGCACAACCAAAATAGTTTTCAATCGCCATTCACCCGCCAAATCAGCCACAGTCAACTCATTGGTAACTGGTGAACCTAAACCCCCCAAAGATTCCACCAACACAAAATCACGCTGTTTTTGTAAAGATAACAAAGTTCGCCAAGCGATCGCCAAATCAACTTGACGATTTTCCTTAGCAGCCGCAATAGGAGGTGCTAAAGGTGCTTGAAAATACAAAGGAGTAATTGCCTCCAGCGATTGTTCCAAATTAAACAGACTTTGGTACAATTCCCTATCACCCACCCCCGATTGAATTGGCTTCATAATCCCCAAACTGCGCTGAGGATAATATTTTTGCCAATAAGCCGCTAAAGCTGCTGTCACAACAGTTTTGCCAGCATCCGTATCAGTTCCCGTAATCAGTAAAGTATTCAACAACGTTTTCTGCTAAAAATGACAACTTAATTTGCTTCTTTTCCTAATTTAACGTTAATTGGTCCCATTAAACCCTGGTGTTGACGTTGGCGTTGGTGTTGCCGTTGGCGTTGGTGTTACCGTTGGTGTTGGTGTTACCGTTGGCGTTGCCGTTGGTGTTACCGTTGGTGTTGCCGTTACCGTTGGTGTTGCCGTTGGTGTTGGTGTTACCGTTGGCGTTGCCGTTGGTGTTGGTGTTACCGTTGGCGTTGGTGTTGCCGTTGGCGTTGGTGTTACCGTTGGTGTTGGCATTTCTAAAGCCACATCCAAACTATAATTAACCTCTGCCACACCCCCGGACAAACCTAATTGAATAATATATTTGCCATCATTCGCTAATATTCCCTCATAAGATGTAGATTGTTGATCTTGAGTATTCACGACTTCACCATCAGCAGTTAAAATCGTCAGAATAATACCACTGTTCTCATTTACAGATACAACTAACTTTTCCCCAATCTTACCTTGCAAACTATATTGAACTAATTCATTTTCCCGCAGTGTTCCCTCAACTTTCGCCATATTAGACCTGTCTAATTTCAGCCGTTGGCGATTAATCACAGGTTCGCTATTAGTCGGTGTTGGAGTTGGTGTTAATGTGATCCCACTAGGAATAACTGGAGAAGGAAAAGATTGTGGCGTTGTCATCGTTTCTGCCGATGAACGAGGCTTATTTTTAAGTGAACTTACTAGAGTCCAAGAACCAAAACCTGCTAAAATAATTACAACAAAGCCGATACCCCCCAACGCCCAACCATTATCCAAAATAGAGCTACTTTGCCCAGAATCTACTGAAGGTTGCGGCCTTTCAGATGCTTTCGATATAGGTTCAGGACGGTGACCAATAGCAATAGTTTGTAAAGAAGATAAATTAGCTGGAGGTTGACTACTATAGCCTATGTTCAGCAGTGCCTGAGTAACATCAGCCGCACTTTGATAGCGTTCCCCAGGTAGATAACTCAACATTCGCTGTAAAACCTGAGCAAATTCTGGTTTCACCGTTGCCCATTTTTGCCAATTCCAGGTTAGTTGCTGCTCATCAAATAAATCTGCGGGTTCTTTCCCAGTCAATAAAACTATAGAAGTCACAGCTAACGCATACAAATCACTACTAGGATATGCCCTGCCCGTCTGCATTTGTTCGCTAGGCGCATAACCCAACTTACCTACAGTTGTTACTGATGTAGCACTTGATGATTGTAATTTTGTGGCTAACTCCTTAACCACTCCAAAATCAATTAACACAGGCAGAAAATCATTTTCCCGTAAAATTATATTTTCTGGGGATATATCTCGATGAATAATTCCCTGACCGTGAATATAACTAAGAACAGGTAATAAAGTTCTCAATAAATGCAGTACATCTGCTTCAGTGAAGGGTTTTCCCTGGTCTTGACGTTCTTTAAGTAAATTGCGGTATGTCTTACCAGCTACAAAATCTTGTACCAAAAATAACTTTTCATTTTGGGCAAATTTTTCTCGAAATTTGGGGATTTGTGAATGTTCAATTTGATACAAGATTGCAGCTTCTCGTTCAAATAACTCCTGTGCCTTTTGCCCATGAGATGTTTCTGTGATTGGGGCAATTAATTCTTTCAGAACACAAAGTTCATTAAAGCGTCTTTGGTCTTCTGCTAGATAGGTTCTACCAAATCCCCCCTGTCCAATAATGTGAATTATGTGGTAACGATTTTGTAGGATAGTACCAACTGTAATCGGTGATTGCATGATCTATTAATTGAATATAATAGCAACTGAGCTAGAACTTAGTAAAAGCATCATCCATCCGCAACGTGACACAAGATGTCTCAATTGTAGCTTCCGTAATTTTCCTCAGTCACACCGCCTGCAAGGAAGTGTATACTAGTAGTCTGTCAACCCGAAAATGACGGGTGAAGTCAAGCAGGGGGAGAAGAGAGGCACGGGGGGCAGGGGAGGGAAGAACAGAAGTTTTTTCCGATCATTACCCGTCAAAATAAGTTTGACGAACTACCAGAAATAAGTCTTGCATTATTCTATTCTTACGATCTGCCTTGAGTCAGGATGTGTTCAATATGGTAGCGTTTTTATACAGGTTGATTACCTTTCCTGTCAATTGAGATGATAACATCAAATATAATCAACTTATCACCGGGGTATAAATCCCCTCTTACAGCTTTCATCCCCGGCTGACAAAACATTGATACCTGAAAATTTTGGGAATTTTCAGGTATCAATTCCGGGGTTTTGAACCTATCTTCTTATAAATCAAGCGGTTTAGTTCACGGCAAATTTTTCCAGGACTGGGGATTTATTAAAATTAATATTTAATCTTCAGTTAACTGGGTTATTAATGGGTAATAAGTATCATAAAATAATTATTTGCACGTTTGGTGCTATTTAATCATAGGTGTTGTAACACCCCAGAGTCAACTGGAAAGATCAATATTTGTTTACTCAATTTCGGCTAGGTTTGCTCAATCTCTGATGATATTTCTATGAATGCACTTCGAGGATCTGCTGTGCTAAGTTCTGCCACTTTACCAGTTCAGTCAATAGCAACGGGACTACCTGACAATAATCGTCTGCGGCTTTTTTCCGGTTCTGCCAATATAGCACTGTCGCAAGAAGTCGCTCGTTATCTAGGTATGGACTTGGGACCAATGATTCGCAAAAGATTTGCGGACGGAGAACTTTATGTTCAAATCCAAGAATCAATTCGGGGTTGTGATGTCTATTTAATCCAGCCCAGTTGTCAACCCGTCAATGATCATTTGATGGAATTACTGATTATGATTGATGCCTGTCGTCGAGCATCTGCACGCCAGATTACAGCAGTAATTCCTTACTATGGTTATGCTCGCGCTGACAGAAAAACAGCCGGCAGAGAGTCAATTACTGCGAAGTTAGTTGCTAATTTGATTACTGAAGCAGGTGCTAACCGCGTTCTAGCGATGGATTTGCACGCAGCCCAAATTCAAGGCTATTTCGATATCCCCTTTGATCATGTCTATGGTTCACCAGTTATCCTAGATTATCTCATTAGCAAAGGATTACAGGATATTGTGGTTGTTTCTCCTGACGTGGGTGGGGTAGCACGGGCTAGGGCGTTTGCGAAAAAATTGAATGATGCACCATTGGCAATTATTGATAAACGTCGTCAGGCTCATAATGTCGCCGAGGTTTTAAATGTGATTGGTGATGTGAGAGGCAAAACTGCCATATTGGTGGATGACATGATTGATACTGGCGGTACGATTGCGGCGGGGGCTAAGTTACTACGTCAAGAAGGTGCAAGTCAGGTATATGCCTGTGCTACTCATGCTGTATTTTCCCCACCGGCAATTGAGCGATTGTCTAGTGGGGTCTTTGAGGAAGTTATAGTCACTAATACTATTCCCATCCCAGAGGCTAATCAGTTTCCGCAATTGGTGACGCTTTCTGTTGCTAATCTACTAGGAGAAGCAATTTGGCGGATTCATGAGGATAGCTCACTCAGTAGTTTATTCCGTTAATCAACCAATAACTATCATCCTAAAGGATGAAATATACAGCAGAAGTCAGGAGTTAGGAGTCAGGAGGAAGAAGGAGTAAAGGCATGAGTGGTGTTTGAGTTTTGATTTTAACTTTGTACCTCCTGCAACCTGCAATTTACTGTGAATAATGAAGGATGAAAGTTTTCGTTCTTCATTTTTTGTATGCAGCTAATATTTCTAATTCGGAAACTACTCTTTCTAATTCTTCTACTAAAGGAGTAAGTTGATTTTTCTGGAAAGCATCTGCCAGAGAACGATAATACCAAAGTGTGCCTGCTTTGCCACCTTGAAAACGTTCCCAAACTGCATCACCAATCATCCGATAATCTTTGAGAATTGAACGGACGTTATGGAGTTTGTCAGCGGCGGAAACTAGCAATACTTCTGGGGAAGCGGTGGCAATATGGGCAATATAGGCTTGTTTCCGGGGTTTCCAAGGGGGTTTAGGTGTGGTGTCTGTGTCTGTACAACCATCAACTATGGCGGTGACATCATCCCCAAACCGCCGACGAATTTCTGCTCTGGTGGCTGCTCCGCCTTGGTCTTCTATGGCATCATGTAGTAGGGCTGCGATCGCTTCATCTTCATTAGCACCATATTCTAAGGCTATGCTGGCTACTCCTAGTAAATGGGTAATATAGGGAATATCACCAGCTTTGCGTTTTTGCGTGGCATGAAGTTCGTGGGCGTAGGTAAGCGCTTGGGTAAATCTTTCTGATAGCATTTTTAGTTAAATAGGTATACTCAAAACGGCTTGATTGTTTGATTCTAAACGTAGGGGTAAAGCAAAATCTCATTGGTGTCAACTTAAGTTAAAAATGGCTTATCTGTTTGCTTCCACACCCGCCCGGAAATGAATTTCCGGGCTAATAGCGAAAGTAAACTAAAGTTTACTCAAAAATTTCCGGGTTATTTAGTCATCTTCAGATGACTTCTGCTATTAGACTGGGAATTCATTCCCAGGCGGGCTACAGGTTTCACGTTAAGTTGACACCATTAAGCACTGCTAAACCCCTACACATCTGGGTTCTTTGTCATTTGGCAAAAGTTTAAATCTCACCCGTGTTTAGTATATTTCGGCGTTATTGTTAATTAACTGAAATTACACACTTCCAATCTCAAGAGAATAGCAGATAATTCATAACCACCACGCCATTCATACCATAGTCGAGGAAGATGTCCTTCTACTGCATTTTCACTAAAGTTTATTTCCGAATAATAACACCATTCTCTAGTAGTCCAACCAGCAAATAAAATTTGATGATTTCTCGTTGATCTCCATCCTACATATTCTCCAAATAGTACCCAATTTTCTTCGTTAAATACTCCAGCTTTCCCACCTAATTTTTCCCATATTCTTTTCTGGATGCTAAAACCAAAACGCCCTTTACTATATTTTACCCACAGTTTATCTATCGTTTGTAAGGCTTGACAAGGAAAATTTTTAATATCTTCTGCCATGAAATATCCTTGTTCTTGTAAACCCATTATTTCTAATATCTTATACTTTGTCCATTCATCAGCACTTTGCCATTTTTTGTTAATAAGCAATTCCTCTAGCTTACTATAATTATTTATTTTATTAAATAATTTATTAGTTAATAAATTGGGAATTTGATCAATATTAACGACATTAATACTAGGAATTTTTGTTACTTGTGGTTGTAAATCTATTTCATTTAAATCTAATAAACCTAACCACTCAGTTATTGACTGAGGACGATTTTCCGGCTTTATTTCCATTCCTTTAATTATCGCTTGATTCACTTTATCGCTAATACTAGAATTTATCTTTTTTGCTTCTGCCAATTCTGTACCAATTGCTCTCATTGGTGATATAGTTGGTAATTCTCCAGTTAACACAGAATACAAAGTTGCAGCTAAAGCATAAACATCTGTAAATGCTCCCCGTTTTGCTCTAGCATCATATTGTTCAATTGGTGCAAAACCATCAGATAATATTTTTGTATGGGTTTTAGTTAAATTCGGTGTAAATTCTCGCGCAATCCCAAAATCAATTAACACTGCTTCTGATTTACCAGAACGCAACATGATATTTTGTGGTTTAATATCTCGATGTAATAAGCCGTTATTATGAACTAGAGTTAATGCTGATCCAATTTGCTGAATATAGCGTAATGCTTCAGATTCAGATAAAACACCTTGATTTTCTACAAAACTTCCTAAATCTTCCCCATCAATATATTCCATTACCATACACCAAAGATCATTTTCATGAATGACTTCGTAAATTTGGACAATATGAGGATGACTACATTTAGCTAATTTAATGGCTTCATTGAGAAAGTCTTGTTGAAATTTAGCAAAATCAGCACGTTTTTGGATTACATCATTTAAAGTTTTGATAACAACGAAATTGTCATAATTATCTCTAGCGCGATAAGTGATCCCAAAACCACCTTCGCCTAATTCTTTTTCTATGGTATATTTACCATCTTGTAATTGCTGTCCTGACAACCAAGCCATAACCTGTAAACTTATAGAGTTATAAGTTCATTTTGGCACAATTTTAGTTGTAAGTGCTAATTTCAGGTTATTATCTGCCTAAAATAGTAGAAGAACACCTGACTATAAACTAAAAACCTATGCCACAAACAATTCTCAAGGAAATTCTCAATCAGCTTGATAGTTTAGAACAAGATGAACTACAGCAACTTAATCAAGCTATCCAAGTATGTCTAACTGATAAAGCACAAGTTAATCAAATCACAAAATTTCATCAAGCACTGTTAAGTTCTGGTTTGGTAAAACAAATTAAACAACCTGCTGACAGTAAACAACATGAAAGAAAACTTATTCAGGCAGCAGGAAAACCTGTTTCTCAAACTATTATTGAGGAACGTCGCTAAATGTCAGTTTATTTTTTAGATAGCAGTGCCTTAGTTAAACGCTACGTTGCGGAAATAGGTTCAGGTTGGGTTGTTAGCTTGTGCAATCCTACGTTAAAAAATGATGTATTTATTGCTGCTATTACGGCTGTAGAGATTACTGCGGCAATTAGTAGGCGATCGCGGGCTGGAAGTATTAATATTCAAGATGCTATAATAGTATAACATCAGTTGAAAAATGATATCGAATCTGAATATCAAGTGATAGAAATTACAGACAGTATCATTAATTCAGGAATGAGATTAGCTGAAAAATATTGTTTACGCGGCTATGATGCAGTTCAATTAGCTGCTGCTGAGTCCATAAATACCCTTTGCATTGCCAATAGTTTACCTCAATTAACTTTTGTATCTGCTGATAAAGAATTGAATATAGCCGCTGTCAGTGCAGGTCTGCTTGTAGAAAATCCTCACGACTACTCCTCAACCTAAACCATGCTCTTGATATTTATTATCAAAATAACAATATTTGTGACAATTACGCTAGAATTATTAAAGGTTCGTTACAGATTTGGCAAATCATCCCCACTTCTGTTAAAACGACCGAAAATTAGCTTCTTAATCTAAAAACCTTAAAGTTTACCGAAACCCTCTATGACGCTCCCAATTCGTAACGTCGCCATTATCGCCCACGTTGACCATGGTAAAACCACCCTTGTTGACGCTCTCCTCAAACAGTCCGGCATTTTCCGCGAAGGCGAAGACGTTCCGGATTGTGTCATGGACTCCAATGATTTGGAAAGGGAACGAGGCATTACAATTCTTTCTAAAAATACAGCGGTTCGCTACAAAGAAACCCTGATTAATATTGTTGATACTCCTGGACACGCTGACTTCGGTGGGGAAGTAGAGCGGGTGCTTGGCATGGTGGACGGTTGTTTGCTGATTGTTGATGCCAATGAAGGACCAATGCCCCAAACGCGCTTTGTATTAAAAAAGGCTTTGGAAAAAGGTTTGCGTCCTATTGTGGTTATTAACAAGATTGACCGGGGACAGGCTGACCCCCATGTTGCTGTTGATAAGGTCTTGGATCTGTTCTTAGAATTAGGTGCAGATGAAGACCAATGTGATTTCAAATATCTTTTTGCTTCCGGTATGGCTGGTTTCGCTAAGGAAACTTTGGAAGAAGAAGGGGTAGATATGCAGCCTCTATTTGATGCAATTCTTCGCCATGTCCCTGCACCTGTGGGAGATCCTAACAAGCCTCTGCAATTGCAAGTGACTACCCTAGATTATTCTGAATATTTGGGGCGGATTGTTATTGGTAAAATCCACAACGGAACTATCCGCGCTGGACAACAAGCTGCTTTGGTGGTAGAAGATGGCAGTATTGTCAAGGGTAAAATTACCAAGTTGATGGGATTTGAAGGTTTAAAACGGATAGAAATGGAGGAAGCTACCGCAGGTTATATTGTGGCTGTAGCTGGTTTTGCTGATGCTTATATTGGTGAAACTATTACAGATCCTAATGAACCTCTGGCTCTACCCTTAATTAAGGTAGATGAACCAACTTTACAAATGACTTTCTGGGTGAATGATTCGCCTTTTGCTGGTCAAGAAGGTAAACTGGTAACATCTCGGCAAATCCGCGATCGCCTATACCGCGAATTAGAAACCAACGTAGCTTTGCGCGTTGAAGACACCGACTCTCCCGATAAATTCTTGGTTTCTGGTCGGGGTGAATTACACCTGGGTATCTTAATCGAAACCATGCGTCGTGAAGGTTTTGAGTTCCAAGTATCTCAACCTCAAGTAATTTACCGCACAGTTAATGGTCAACCTTGCGAACCTTTTGAACTTCTAGCTTTAGACGTTCCCGCCGATGCAGTTGGTAGCTGTATTGAACGCTTAGGACAACGGAAAGCGGAAATGCAAGATATGCAGCCAGGTGGAGGCGATCGCACCCAACTAGAGTTTATCGTTGCTGCTCGTGGTTTAATTGGTTTCCGGGGTGAATTCATGCGGATGACTCGCGGTGAAGGGATCATGAACCACAGTTTCCTTGATTATCGTCCTCTTTGCGGTGATATTGAAGCCCGGAATAAGGGTGTTCTTATCTCCTTTGAAGAAGGTGTTTCTACTGCTTACGCGATGAAGAATTGTGAAGATAGAGGTGCATTCTTTATCAGTGAAGGAACAAAAGTTTACAAAGGTATGATTATTGGTGAACATAATCGTCCCCAAGATTTGGAATTGAACGTTTGTAAAACTAAGCAGTTAACCAACCACCGCTCATCTGGTGGTGAAGAACTGACTCAGTTACAAACACCGATAGATATGAATTTAGAACGAGCTTTGGAATACATTGCTCAAGATGAATTGGTGGAGGTTACACCTGAATCTATTCGTCTTCGCAAGATGTCTAAGAAATTGGTGAAACGCTAATATCTGTAGGGGTGGGGTTTCCCCACCCTAATTAAATTCATTCACAAGAATGATACAATCTTTGTTAGAGGGTTGTATTTTTTTATATATAATTAGATTGGATTAAGCGACAGCGCAACAAGGATTTTAATAATTAAGTTTAATAATGTTGGGTTTCCTTTGTCAACCCAACCTACATTTTCTTAAACTAAAAGTATTGTGTTGAGTAGAATTGATGAGCAAAACAACTATTAGCTAATTTTTTTTGTTCTTTATTATTGATTGTAGTCAAAAATTTGGGAATGCTTAAAAATAGGGATGAAATAACCTCTAGGGGTTGTGTAAATTTACATATCAAGCAGTTATTAGGCTAATAATCACAATGGCAAATTCAAACAATAAATTATTTACTCCTCGAAATGATGGAAATTATGTAAATACAAAAGAACAACAACGCCTACAAGCATTATTGAACCTGGGTTTGCAACAATCAGAAATGATTCCAGTATTTGAAGAAGCTGCTCAAACTGCTGCTCACTTTCTAGAAGTGGAAATTTCTATTTTAGGATTTATTGATCAAAAATTTCATTGGTTCAAATCGGCGGTGGGCTTATCTCGGTTAGGATTAATGAATGATTTAGCTTCTAAACGCCAACTTTTACGTCGGGAGTCATTTTGTTCTCAGGTGGTAGAAACTTCGCAAATGCTAATTATTAATGATGTAAGACAAGAAACAAACTCTGGGATTAAAGATAGTATTTTAGTCAAGAATTATGGTATCAGTGCATATTTGGGAGTGCCTTTAATTGATGCCAGTGGTAACTGCTTAGGTACATTAGCAGTTATGGATCGTCAGCCTCATAATTTTACAACCCGTGATATTGAATTTTTACAAATAATTGCGCGTTGGAGCATGAGTGAGTTTGAGCGCAACCGGTTATTACAAAATAATCCAGCAGCACAGAATACTCATTCTAAGCGCCCATCTCCATTTTTAGAAGAGCAAATAATTGACTTAAAAATAGTCCAATTGATTCAGCTAATAGTGGTCCATAAGTAGATTTTGCTCTTTCATAATCAGGAAATTGGGCAATAATACGTTTACTGGGGGCTGTTTCCTTGCTATCATTAATCAACTCAGGAGTTTCATATTTATCGGTAATACGCTTGAGTTCTTCAACTTCGTTTGAGCATTTATCATAAAGGGACTCAAAACAAGTAGGATCAGAAAAAAGATAAGCCTCGTATTCATGCAATTGAATGTACGGGACGAATCGCCGATCATTAATGTCATCGGCAAAGTTTTTCTCCAAAAACTCGACTCGTTTTATGGGATTTTGGCGCATAATTTCAGCTTCAGCTAATCCCGGAAAATTATGATGAATTGCATACAAATCAATCATCGTTGTAAAAAATACATTAGCTCCCTTCTCCTGCTTGAGAAAACGCAAAATGTCGTCCCTCATGGGCTGATAGTCACCATAACCACTACCACCACGATGAGCTTTACCCTTTTTTCTTGAGTGAGCAATCAGTATAATCTTGTCCAAAAAAACACCGTATTGAGCAAGGTGTGGCTTCAAGATGTTATCAGCAAATGTTTGTTCAGTTAGTCCTTCTGCAAATAAATAGAGTCGTATCATTAGTGTGGACCTCCACCAATGATATTTTTTTCCCAAATTTCTCCTAAACTATATTCTTCTAACCAAGTTTCTAATTCTTCAGGATTTAACCGCTTAAATTGCGATTCCTTACCTACTCTATCTACCGTAATTACATCTTCAGGATTAAAGTTATCTAAAAAAGAAGTAGATTGGGTGCTGATGAGAATTTGTGTATGATAGGAGGCCTTACCAAACATCGCAGCTACAACATTGAGTGCGTAGGGATGAAGACCCAGTTCCGGTTCATCAACAATTATTAGTTCTGGGAGGTCTTCTTCTGGCTGCAAAAGCAACGTAGTCAGGCAGATAGCACGCAAAGTACCGTCTGAAAATTGGTGTGGACCAAATACTTCATCTGACCCTTTTTGCAGCCAATTGAGAATAACATGATTCCCTCTAGGTACAAGAATAAAATCATTAAAAAATGGGGCAATTAAACGGATTGTTTTAATAATACGCTGATAGGCTGTGTTATTATCATCGCGGAATCGGAGGAGTAATGCAGCTAAATTTCCAGCATCAGGCATCAGCCAAAGATTGCTACCAACATTACAAGATTGACGAACTTGGGCTGTGGAAGATGTATCATGAAAGTGGTAAACACGGGAATAGTTGAGCAAAAATCTGAGTGCCTTGGCTGTTTGCACACCCCTGTCTGCTGCTTCATTGATTTTTGTCTCTTTATGTCCCCCATCTAATGAGTCGGTTCTTGGAGATGACCAACCATTTTGCAAGAAACTCAGTGTCTCTTCGCCAAAAATTAGTGTATCACCTGCGGCATGAAATAAACGCAGGGTGTAGGTATCCATTCCATTCTCGACTTCAAACTCCAGTTGTGCCTCGATTTGCGGTGTTACCTTCGGTCCAAAGTGTAACAGAGATTGAGCGTAACCGGATATACCAATATATTGTTGAAGTCGTCCGGACATCATCTCATTCAGCATCTTGAAAAAGGAGATCAGATTGCTCTTACCTGCTCCATTAGCTCCAATCAATATGTTTAAGGGACGCAACTCAAGATCCATTGTCTTAATGGACTTGAAGCCCTTGATAATTACTCGTTGTAGCATAATCAACAATCAGTATTTATACAAAATAATTATATATGTAGATGACGCACAGGGACTGAAAAAAGGTGCGTTAGGCTAAAGCCATAACACACCCTACTCAAACTAAATTAAACTAGTTTGCATATAAAACTAAGGATACAAACCCCGATCATTCAAAGCTTGCGCGACTCTACCTACACCCAAAGTATAAGCAGCTAATCGCAGATTTACCCCCCGTGCTTGCGACTCATGAATCACCTTGCGGTAAGCCTGAACCATCAAATGTTCCATTTCCCGGTTGACTCGTTCTTCGTCCCAGAATAGATAGGAAAGACCTTGTACCCATTCTAAATAACTGACCACCACACCCCCAGCATTGGCTAAAATATCCGGTAACACGGTGACACCTTGGGCTTCTAGAACGCGGTTAGCTTCCAAAGTCACTGGACCATTAGCCGCTTCTGCGACAAATTGGGCTTTGATTTGATGGACATTTTCTGCGGTAATTTGGTTTTCCAAAGCGGCAGGAATCAGGACATCACAAGGTAAAGTTAATAAGTCTGCATTACTAATGGGTGTTCCTTGGGGAAATCCCACCACACTGCGATGGTTGGCCGCAGCGTAGGCTTTGACAGCAGAAATATCAAGACCATTTTCGGCAAAGATACCCCCACTAGCACTGGAAACAGCGATAATTTTTGCTCCTTGTTGGTGTAGTAATTCGGCGGCTGCCCCACCTACATTACCGAAGCCTTGAATTGCTACCCTGACTCCTACGAGGGATTTACCGTGATCGGCGATCGCTTCACGAACAATAATCATCACACCGCGTCCAGTCGCCATTTCTCGTCCCAGGGAACCACCAATAGATAAGGGTTTACCTGTAACTACTCCAGGGACAGAATGACCAACATTGACAGAATATGTATCCATCATCCATGCCATTTCCCGCGCTGATGTTCCCATGTCTGGTGCGGGTATATCTACGGATGGTCCAATGTCTTTAATTAATTCGCTAATATAACGGCGGCTAATGCGTTCTAATTCCCCCACACTGAACTTTTTGGGGTCTATGGGAATTCCGCCTTTGCCACCACCGTAGGGAATGCCTAACAATGCACATTTCCAAGTCATGAGCATGGCTAAGGCGGATACTTCTCGTAATGTCACTGCTTCATGGTAGCGAATACCACCTTTATAGGGTCCTAAAATATCCGAATGTTGTACCCGATGTCCAGCAAAAACCCGCACTTCCCCACTATCCATTCTTATGGGAATGGAAACTGTGACAACTTTTCGAGGGTGACTGAGTATTTCTACGATACCTTGATCTAATTTTAATTCTTTAGCAGCCCATTCTAAATAGCTACAGGCTTGATCATAAGGGCAAATATGCGCTGGAGAATGATTTTCTATAAGTGGGAGAGACGTTGTCACCATAATACCTACTCCTCATCACCGTATGTTTGTGAACCGGACTGATATGGTTAGCTTACCCTCTTTTTTGAAAAAGATGTCAATTTTGTAGTTTCTGTTACAATTTTATTTTGATTTGTATGCTGTAAGACGCTTGGGCAGATAAACGCAAATATATTACAATTTTTTAAATTTTATACACTTGCCTAAAAATCGCTGTAGACTAATTTTGCTTGGCTAGTTAAAACTCGAAAACCTGCACTTTTACTTGATAATCCTTATGAAAATCCCAGAAAACAAATCCAACAACCCAGATATTTCTACTGATAATCAATTACCTTTACCACCTGGAAAGTTAGGTTTACCTATTATTGGTGAAACAATTAGTTTTTTAACAGATAAAAACTTTATTAATAAGCGACAAGAAAAATACGGTAACGTTTTTAAAACTAACATACTTGGTCTCACTACAATTGTAATGATAGGAGCAGACGCAAATCGCTTTATATTTAGTGGTGAAAATCGAAATTTTACAGTTATACCAGATAAGGATATTTCAGACTTGTTGGGTCCTGCATCTTTAGCACTTCAAGCAGGAAGCATACATCAAAATCGACGTAAATTATTAGCTCAAGCATTTCAAACGCGAGCTTTAGCAAGTTATACACCTGCAATGGTGGAAATTACTAATAGCTATTTACAGAAATGGAAAGATTTAGGTCAATTAACTTTGTATCCTCAACTGAGAGAATATGCTTTTGATGTAGCTTGTAAATTATTAGTAGGAACAGACATTACTCATGACCATGATTTTCTTAAATTATTTGAAGGATGGTGTCAAGGTTTAAACGCTATTCCTATTCGCTTACCTTGGACTACGTTTAGTAAAACTGTGAAAAGCAGAAAACTTTTATTAGCAAAAATTGACAAGATTATTGTAGAACGTCAAAAACAACCAAATTTAGAAAATTTAGAAAAAGATGCTTTGGATTTATTGTTAAATGCAAAAGATGAAAATGGCAATAATTTGAGTGTAGATGAAATCAAAGATCAAATTTTAGGATTATTATTTATTGGACATGAAGCTTTAAGTTCTGTACTGTGTTATTTTTTTTTGTTTTTAGCACAAAACCCAGAGATTTTAGCAGCAGCAAGACAAGAACAACAACAAATAAATTATACAGGTGACCTCACATCTGAACATCTTAAACAAATGACTTACCTAGACCAAATACTGAAGGAAATTTTACGACTTATTCCCCCTATCGGTAGTTCTTTTCGTTCGGTAATTAAAACCTGTGAATTTAATGGTTATTCTATTCCTGAAGGTTGGATGGTAATGTATGACATATACAAAACCCATGAAGATGAAAATATATATCAAAATCCTCAAAGTTTCGATCCAGACAGGTTTAATGCAGAGAGAAATGAGGATAAATCTAAACCTTTTAGTTACATTCCCTTTGGTGGGGGAATTAAAGAATGTTTAGGTAAAGAATTTGCTAAGTTAGAAATGAAAATATTTACTGCTTTGCTCTTACGTGGTTATGAATGGGAACTTGTGCCAGGACAAAATTTAGATTTAAAAAGGACACCCATGCCTCAACCGAGTGATGGTTTAAAGGTATTTTTACGTTCTCTTTAATATGATTTTGTTGGGTCGCACTTACGCTTAACCCAACCTACATTAATTAAATGAATGTTTCTGGTGTAAAACTCCCATGTAAGCCATAGGGAATATGATGTTTGAGGTGTAATTTAGCAATTTCACCTTTTTCCAAATTTACAGCATCTAAAATTACCACATCTGAACGATGATGTTCTGCATCGTAAACTAAAGCTAGTAGCCAGCCATCATCTTCTGTTTGGGAATTTGGACGAGGAATAAAAATTGGTTCACCGATAAAACCTGCTGGTGCAGCACTCCATAATTGTCTTTGTTGTAACTCTAAATCAAGTTTGAAAATTGCTTGTAGGGGTGCATTTCCCGTTGATTTATGAGCCGCAGCCGCGTATAGATAACGATAGGATTTACCAACATGATGAGGGTGCATTGTGGGAAATTCACAAGATCGATCATCTATTAAATGATTTTCGACTGTATTGGTTTGTAAATTCAGATTAAATCGCCAAAGTTTGCCAGGAGAATTGGCATCGAAATCTGTTTCTCGATAATCGCTATTGGGTTCAACTTCTGGTAACGATTCATAGCAAATAGAATCAATGATAACTTCATTACCCACTTCAAAAGCATTAACATGATGGAAAATAAAACCTGCCTGAGTTTCTAAAATTTTGATTTTTTTAGTTGGGTTTTGGCGAGGAATAATGATGATTTTTGTAAGTTGATTTTTTTGAACTTTAATACATTGGGCGGCACTAGATATTCCCAAAGCAAAGGGTATAGGGTTAAAACTAACAGGATTTTGGAAGAAAATACAGTAATTTTCTGTAATCACAAAATCATGAATGAAGCAAAAACCAGCAACGCTATGATTTTGTTTATTGGTGATTTCTCCGTCGGTGTTTAACTCAAATATGTTAATTGTAGTTGATAGTCCTGGTGTAATAGCGAAATTAACTAATGTACCATTGGCATCAATTCGCGGGTGGGCGCTAAAGGCTTCCCCTTTAGATAAAACACCGTTAAAGTATTCATTCCCTAATGTTTCTAGAGTGTGCGGATTAAGTAAATAGGGTTCGGATGCTTCCCATAGTGCTAATAGTTTTTTACCCCAATAAATTACATTAGTATTAGCAATATGTTTGATTTTGAAATCAAAGATATTAGCTAACCAGCCGCCCGGTTTTTGTGTACCAAAAACACCACGATAAAGAATTTTACCCGCTTTTTTTTCTGCTAAATAACCTGCTGTGGTAACAAAGCGGTTACGAAAATGGGCGCGGCTATTGGTAAACGTAATCCGGCTAATCATGCCATCACCGTCAAAGGGATGATGTAATTTTTGCCCATTAATATCTAGTAAACCAGGTCCATTTCTAAATAATGTTCCTTGCAATTCTGGCGGTATTTCCCCTTCTATATCATCAATCCAGTAATCAAATTCCTGGTTAAGAGATTCATATCCTCCTTGCCAATCTTTGAGAGTGTAGGATTTTTGGAGATTTTGCTGATCTTGAGGTTCTAAGATTTGCATTTTTTCTTGGCTATGGTAAATTTTTTCAGAAAATCAGGGATGTAAATATAGAGATAAATCTAATTGTCTTGGAGATTTTTATCTATTAAATAAGTACATCATTATCAATTCTATCATCTGGTAGCAATTTAACAAAAAATATGGGTATCAGAGAAGTACAGCTAGTGAGAATGATTAATAACCACAGGGAGTCAAATTGATATTCTGTGATTCCTAACCATTTCATCATTATTGATCCTAATGCGTAGGAAACTGTTCCTGCTACATTAAATACAGACATGATTAACGCAAAAAATGTGGCTTCTACGCCGGGAGGGCAAAGCTTTGTTGATAATACTAATATAGGCATGAATACAATTTGCCCAATCACAGTAATAATCAAACTATCACCTAAGCTAAACCAATGATCATCTATGCCTAACATTCTGTTGGTGTGCGTTACTAATAATAAATTCGTCATTCCTAAAGCTGTGGACAGGAAAATACCCGCAGTAATCATAGTTCTAAAGGGAATGTGCTTAAAGTAACGTTGAAAAGCCCAAACTCCAATTAGGGAAGCAAAACTCGTCACTAATCGAATTCGTCCTAAAAATTCTGGTTGAAAGTGGAGTTCATTAGTGGTGAAATAGAAGAATGCTGATTCGGTTTTTGGTGTAGCGTGCCAAATAAATATAAATAATGTGGGCAACCAAATTGTTTTTTGAGTAATTGCTTGGCGGATTTTTAGTAGTTGATCTTTTGTGTTGTTGCTTTTTTTGTGATCTTTATTAATAGGTTTTTCAGTAATTAACCAAGCTACAGATGAAATAATTAAAGGAAATAATGCTGTTATTAAAAATACTATACGGGTGGTAAAATATTCTAAAAGTAACCCGCTAAGGTAAGCTGTACATAAGGCACCAATAGCTGAACTACCCCAACAAAGAGATTGTAAAGAACCTATTTTGGCTTCTGATTCGTTTCTGGCTCTTTCAACTACTATGGAATCAACTATCACATCACTAATAGCCACAGAGACAGAAGAAAGTACAATCATAATTGTGGCTGTTGTACTAGTATGAGCGACTGTTCCTAAACATCCCCAAGCTGCACAGCCCAGAAAACCTGACATAACTATGTAAGGTTTTCTATGATAACCAAATATGGGTAAACTATCGGAAATAAACCCATATAATGGCTTAATCATCCAAGGTATAGTACAGATTCCCATAATTGTTGACATCTGCACGGGACCTAATAGTAATTCATCTTTGAGAAAAAAGCTGACAGCTAAACGCGATAATGTCAGTATACCTTGAACAAAATAGATGGTAAGAATTGCTATTAACTCAGCACTGGGTTCGTTACCTAAGAGAATTTTTTTGGTTAGTAAATCTTTGAATTTGGGTAAGGTAGGGGAGTCATCTAGCATTTGCATGAATAATGATTAAGTTTTATTTACTTTTATATCATAGATTTTTAAATTGAGGATAAGTTTTTATTAATTATGAAACTATGTTGAATGAATAAATGTCCATTACCTTTAACGATGACACCTCCTTTGGTGGGAACTTGATGTGCTAACCTTGAGATGGGAATGCTTTTATTGATACAGATTGATGTCAAGAATTCTATTCAGTCGAGCGATCGCCTCTGGCGAATTTTGTATTAGGGACTTCCAATTAAAAAAATACCCAAAAATTTCTTGTGGTGCGGGACGAAAAGCCCGCTAATCATTAAGGACGGGCAGGATGCCCATCCCACAAAATTGGGTAATTTATTTTTTGGTGTTCCCTTATAGAAGAAATTTTCTTTTTAACCGTGTTCTCTGTATAAATGGTTATACATAAAATACATGAATTGACAATTTCCCAAGAGATGTGACTGAACATTAGTTTTTTGTAAAGTAATATTACAAACCTTGGAAATATATTGAGAAATTGTTCTTGAGGCAAACATAGATTTAAGGTAGAAGCTATAGGACAAAATTGAGGCCAGTTTTAAAATGAACAAAAATAATATTCAAAACTATCGCTTTGTCTGTACCTTAACTTTTGGTGATATTTACGGTCAAATTATTGTTTGGTTAATTACGATTACTATTAGCTTGGCATCAGCTTTAGCACTGATGGGTGCAAAAAGACCTGTATACGCTTTAGCTACAGTAGGTCTTGTGGTTCTCTTATCTCTACCTTTTTTACTTTTCGCCTTTGTGACGACTTTATTAAATAATATTGAACTCAATGCTGTAGAGCCAAAAACCAAGACAGAATCAATACAAAGTAGTATTTCACAAAACCCAGTCCAAGTAACTAGCTAAAGGGGATTTCACCAATAGACATTTGGTAAAAATTAAATGTGTGTTTGCTACAACCCTTGTAGAGAAGTTATATGAAGCGTCTCTACATTTTTTTGCACCAGATGTCAAATTTACAATTTCTCTATTACCCTGTCTTTTAGACGGGGAATTTTTTTTTAATCGGTGGTTGATGATGCTTGAACATGATGTAATTATTGTTGGTGGTGGTTTGGCTGGATGTCGGGCTGCGGTGGAAATTGCCCGGACTGACCCTAGTTTAAAGGTAGCGGTAGTTGCCAAAACTCACCCAATTCGCTCTCATTCGGTGGCTGCTCAAGGTGGTATGGCGGCTTCTTTAAAAAATGTGGATGGTACGGATTCTTGGGAAGCTCACGCTTTTGATACTGTCAAGGGTTCCGATTATTTGGCGGATCAAGATGCGGTGGCAATTTTGACTCAGGAAGCACCGGATGTGGTGATTGATTTGGAACATCTGGGGGTATTGTTTTCTCGTTTACCTGATGGTCGGATTGCTCAACGGGCTTTTGGTGGACATTCTCACAACCGCACTTGTTATGCGGCTGATAAAACTGGTCATGCAATCTTACATGAGTTGGTGAATAATTTGCGCCGTTATGGGGTGCAGATTTACGAGGAATGGTATGTAATGCGCCTGATTTTGGAGGATGGTCAGGCGAAGGGTGTGGTGATGTTTCACCTGTTGGATGGGCATATTGAGGTGCTACGGGCGAAGGCTGTGATGTTTGCCACTGGGGGCTATGGTCGGGTTTATAACACGACTTCTAATGATTATGCTTCTACGGGTGATGGTTTGGCGATGACGGCTTTGGCTGGGTTGCCTTTGGCAGATATGGAGTTTGTCCAGTTCCATCCTACGGGTTTGTATCCTGTGGGGGTGCTGATTTCCGAGGCTGTGCGCGGTGAAGGGGCGTATTTGATCAATGCCGAGGGCGATCGCTTTATGGCTAATTACGCCCCCAGTCGCATGGAATTAGCCCCTCGTGATATTACCTCACGGGCGATCGCTTATGAAATCCGGGCTGGTCGTGGTGTAAATACTGATGGTAGCGCGGGTGGTCCCTTTGTCTATCTGGATTTACGCCATCTAGGTAAGGAAAAAATCATGAGTCGTGTTCCCTTTTGCTGGGAAGAAGCCCATCGTTTGGTCGGTGTAGATGCTGTCACTCAACCTATGCCTGTGCGTCCTACTAATCATTATTGTATGGGTGGTATTCCTGTTAACACTGACGGACAAGTTAGAAGTAATAATGATAGTTTTGTCGAGGGCTTTTTTGCTGCTGGGGAAACTGCTTGCGTGTCGGTTCACGGGGCAAATCGTCTGGGTAGTAACTCCTTATTGGAATGTGTAGTTTATGGTAAAAGGACTGGGGCGGCGATCGCTAATTATGTCCAAAATCGGCAATTACCATCCATAGATGAAACACGCTACATCAACGAAGCCAAAGAACAAATACAACTCTTAATAGACCAACCAGGACAGTACAGAATTAATCAAATCCGTCAAGCTTTTCAAGATAATATGACTGAAAATTGTGGCGTTTTCCGCACCGACGAAGTAATGCGTCAGGGATTAGAAAAAATCGCCCAACTACAACAAAAATATTCACAAATATATTTAGATGACAAAGGAAAAAGCTGGAATACAGAATTAGTTGAAGCCTTAGAACTACAAAGTTTAATGGTAGTTGGACAAACCATTTTAACTTCCGCCTTCAATCGCCAAGAAAGTCGTGGCGCACACTTTAGAGAAGACTTTGCCGAAAGAGACGATAATAAGTTTTTACAACACACCATGGCTTATTATTCACCAACAGGAATTAATATTCAATATCGTCCCGTCACAATCACAATGTTTGCACCAAAAGAGCGAAAATATTAAATAGGAATTAAGTAGAGGCGGGAAAACCCGCCATTTCAGGCTACTAAGTATATTTATTGATTTGCTTCTAAAAATTAACATAGCAGTTTAGCTTCATTAAGTTGGGGAAAACAACAGTTGAAGATGTTGATTGAGGTTGATAATTGCGGTATCGTTATGCCATAATTAATTAAACGATTGGTGAGTATTGGGTTTCATTCTCTCCACCCACGAGATCGACAACAACACTAAAAGGTAAGATCATGGATTTAGAAAAAGATAATCAAGAACAAAGTATGATAGAGATCATCCAGTCTAGTGAATTAAACAGTATTTATTTCAACGCGTTTGGTATTGGAGTATCTAGAAATGATATTTTAATCTTGTTAAAACGCAATGGAAAACCAGAAGCGGTACTTAATGCTTCTCATATTACGGCAAAATCACTTGTAAACTCTCTAGCTCAAGCTTTGAAAGAATTTGAAGATGACACAAACCAAAAAATACCAACTTCAGATGAAATTGAAAAATTAATGGAGGAGGAAGATGAAAATAACTCCTAGTAATCCAAAGTACCAAGAGTACCCCAGTCCCTCTCTTTTTGTAGAAGAACAAAAATTTTTTATAGAGGAAAAAAATCCTTTTGGATTTCGTTTCAGTGAAAACAAAGAAAACAAAATTATCGAGACAACCAACAACTTAACAAACAGAATTGAAGAACATAAACCAGAAAAGCGGGGAGTACAAAAAAAGAAATCAATTAGCATAGATGAAATAAATCAATTATCTACCTTTGATGAGATAGTGAAATATGGTATGAATGCTATTAAATTGAAAGGTGATTATCTTTTTAACCGCATTTATGAATTAAAAGAATTGTGTGATGAGGAAGAAGACTGTGATCTTTCTCTCGAATCCCTAAAATCAATGTTTTTATTTATTGGAACAATTAGAAATATTTCTAAACCTAGTAGTATCACAGTAAGTGAAAGTGGTCTTTTTCATTTGGAATGGGAAAAAGATAGAAACAATTCAATAACTATGAGGTTCAAAAAAGATTACTTTTTGGACTATGTTATCTTTAGACCAAGTTCGCATACAAGTAAACGAATTATTTTGAATGGTTCGATGAATACTATGGATTTCATTGATTACCTTAATAATTTAAATATAAAAATACATAAGTAGGTTGGCGTTGAAAATTGTCGTTATGGCAAGGCAAAAGGCAAGAGTGAAGAGGGTTTGGGCGATTTTACGTTTCTTTACACAGTTTGGTTTTATTGTGTTCACCTACTTAGACAAATATAAATAAACATGAAAGAAATAGAAAATGGTAATGTTAGCCGCTATTGCAGACCGATTGATTTAGAAGATGGAATAGTAAAAAGTCATGCTTTTGCAAAACGAACAGAACGTAACGAAAAATATTTGTCTGTCTATTTACTTGAATTTTTTCAAAAAGAAACTGAACTAGAAAATATTTTAGAAGTTAAAGCATACATGGCAAAAAATTACAATCTCAAACCTAATGGTTGTTTTGCGGTTGTTAATATACAACAATCTAAACAATATATTCTGGAAGAAATATCATCACAAATTTACTATCGAGAAGAAAAATTGCCTCATTGTGGTATTTTTCATGATGCTGATGATCTTTTAATTTCTAAGTTACTTTCTGAGTGCGTTCAGAAGAATTATCTTATTAAAGATATAACTGACTAAAAAAATGGTAATTAGAGTATTTACATATTTAAAATTCAGCCGTCAGCTATCAGCAAGAATTGAATTTATATAGCGTTTCCCAGTCTAATGAGGTACAAAATTATCTGTGTTCATCTGCGTTTATCTGCGTTTGATTCTGACTTCTTGTACCTCACTTGCATAGGAATTACTATAAGCATTCTGAATATTATTTACTGATGTCAGTCTCCCTACTTGAAAACCCCTAAAATCCGGTTTCAGCTGAATGCTGACCACTGATAGCTGAATGCTTACGTCTTGAACAGCTACTTATGCTTAGGTTGAAAATTCGGCAGTTCTACAGATGCTAAAGATTTGCGTCCCTTGGGTGGTCGTCGTGGATAAATCAATGGTGAAGGCGACTTATTGTCAGATTTATTATTAGATGTATGATCATCCAATAAATCCGGCAAAATATCGTTAGTGGGTAAATTTGATGCTGTTGCTGGGGAATTGTCTAACCAATAATCTTCCATTTCCTCAGTATGGATCTGATGGCTGCGGAAATGAGAAACCACTGGTAATTCCTGTACTAGTGATATGGTAAAATCTTCCTTTCCCGAATTTTCAGTATTAGGATAAGGATCAATTTCCATCTGCAAATCCTGTTGAATGATGATTTCTGGTTGTGGATGATTTTCTGAATTAGATACTAAAGCCTCTAAAATAGATGTGTCACCTTGATGAATATTTGCATCTGTCCCTGTTCCCTGGTCTGTTTCTTCAGATAATGGTGTAATAAAAAAGCGATGAATTATCCCTTCCAGTTGTTGGTCTAGAGATAATAGTTCAGAATCATCTCCAGTTGTTGAGGGCATAGTTGCTTCATTAACCTGTATAAGATCAGAAATGACTGGTTCTGGATGATGGGTATAGTTTTCCGAAGTTGTCACTGTAGACTTAACCCAAGAACTATTGACAGACTCATTCACAGAATCTGTTTCCCCTGTCCAAGGTCGAATAGGTTGAGCGTTGGGAAACAAAGACCGGGCTTTTCTGGAGAATCGGGTTTGTTTGTGGATGACATCATGGGGATGATGGATATGATCCTCCAGGTTCTCATGGCTAGGAATGGGAGTATCTAGACATTTTTCCAAAGCCGATTTAAACTGCATGGTCTGTCGTTGTTGACGCATTAGTCTAGCCCGCAACTCACGACAGGTATTTTCCGAGTGTAATAGCTGCTGGGACTCTTGACTGTAGTTAGCTTGCAGAAGCGAACATTCTCTTTCCAAATGTGCTAACCGCTGTTGGCTAATTTGCAAATTAGCTTTATAATTTTCAATACAAATTTCTTGTTGTTGAACTGTTTGGACAGATGTTTCTAACTGCTGATACAGGGAATGAATTTGTTCTTGACCAACGGAAAGTTCTTGATTTTGTTGGATAAACATAGATTCGGTAACAGTAGACCGAGTTTTGTGCCAATGCAAAATCTTTTCTGCTTCAGCTAATTCGGTTTTTAACTGCTCGACCTGGGCATATAGATGATTATTAGCTGTAGTTAATTCTGTATTTAACTTCAGTAATTGCTGAAATTCTAAGTTGATCTGTGCTTGTTGATCAATATTAGGTTCTGCAATCCAGTCTTGTTGGTTGCTGTCTTCCAATTTTTCCATAACTACGGTTTCACATTGACAATCTGTAGTTGGCCGATAGCGTGGCGTTAGCTTGATTAGAGGTAAATTTGTCACGGTCATATTGTTATGATTCACAAATACGTAGCCGTTATCAGTTATTTACACAAAGAAAAATTGACTCTTGATATTCGACAATTGTTAATTATCAGTTGGCAATTGTCAATTACTTAAGGTAGCCAATGGGGATGAAAGCCCACTAATGGCAGTTGTTCTGGTTTAATATCTATGTTGATATTATCAGGGATGGGTAGCAAAGGCATTAACCAAAGACTACTACTAGCAATGGGTTCGCCGTCATCTGTTTTTAAAGTGTTAGCGGGTAGTTGGGCTGTGTTGTTGGTCACGGGAACTACTTGGTCAAATAAGAAGCCTAAACCGTCGGGGGCTAAATGGGTTTGCACATTGCGTTGAGCAGCGGGTAAGAGTAGCAATGGTTTTTGTACTCCTGTTTTTAGGTTAATGGATACCAAGTAAGGCTGTTCTATGTATTGTTCTTTAGAAACCAGTTGTGTAACTAAGCAGTAAAGGTTAGGGGAGGCTGGGTCAAACTGACAGCTAAGAATTGAGCCTGTTGTTTTTAATAGTTGTTTTTGTACGCCTTGGTTGGTGACTAAAAACAAATCTCTTGTATAGTCGGTGTTAAATTTGACCATTGCTGCCTGTGAACCGTCTTTAGAGAAGGCTTGTACTAAGCCAAATTGAGGCAGAAAATCCAGGGGTTTACTGCTGTTACCTTCTAAGGATACAATTGCTGTTCCCTGTCCTTGAGAAACGGCTACGGCTTTGCTGTCGGGTGTAATCAGAAAATCTCCACCTGGTTGTCCTTGTAATCGTTTGGGGGTGGGTTTTTCGCCGGAATTGTCATTTTGGGTAGATAAGTACCAGAGGGCAAAGTCACCGGGATTATCTCGTTTACCTCTTTGAATAACGATCATTTGTCCATCTGCGGAGAGGTCAAATTTGAGGTTTTGATATTCTTTGTTATCTAAAATTAGGTCAACTTTACCTGGGGCTGCTGTTTCTTGACCAATTTGATTAGGTATGCCTGTGGTTACTGTATAAAGTTGGGCGGAGAGGAGGTCGGGATTTTTGGCGGAACGGGCGGAGAAGAGGATTTTTTCACCATTGGGGAATGGCTCAAAATCCATAACAATTAAGTCTTTGGGAGTAAGGACTTTTTTTTGTTCTTGGGTTAAATTATAAAGTACCAACTGCCCTTGGATTTCTGGCGCAGAGCCAATATAAAGGATGGCGCGATTGCGGGTGGTGAAGTTCCCTGTAAAGGGCTGCATGACGCGGTTTTTCCCTTCGGCTTGAGAGTATTTATCTTTGCCTTGTTCTAATTTGACTTGGTACGTTGTTCCGTAGGGGGCTGGGGTGAGGAGGGTATAGACCATTCTTCTGCCTGTCCAACTAATTTTCCCGGCTAGGGGTGGATCTATTTTTAAGTTCTCCTCAATGCTTTTGAAGTCCATTGGCCGACTAAAGGTGAGGGAGAAGGAGAGATCCTCAGCGCCGATTTGTTGGTTTTCCCAGGTAAAGTTGCGGACGCTAGGTTTGACTACATCGCCTTTCCAGATGATCAATCCGATGAGCATACTCAGGAGGAGCATGACTGCGATCGCAATTCCGTCTAATGGTTGTATAAGTTTATAGGATTTGCTCATCTAACGATTTTGGATTTTGGATTTTAGATTTTAGATTGATGATCCTGACTAATAACTGTAAGGGTTTTGAGGTTGGGGAATTTTTTTAATAGAGTTGGCTTTGATTGTTAATTGACGTTTTTCGGCGACTGTTTGTGTGGTCATTTGTCCTTCTATTTCTAACCATGTATCAGGCGGATACTGTTGCCGTGTTCCAGATATTTGGACTGGTAATCCCACGGGATAAGCATCTGCGGCACAACAACTGAGAACAAATCTGGCTAAAAATATATATTCCTCACTGACGTTAGGTTGATGAATCACAAATCCCTGAACTTTTGCCTTTTGCCCTGTGTATGCGTCCGGTTCAGGATAGACATTCAGTGTGCGTACCCAGTCTACAAGCGATCGCTCTTCTGGGCGAACTGTAGCCCGAAATGCTTGAGGTTGAGCGCGACTAGCACCTGTTGATTCAGTGACACCCCGATCTAGGGCTGTTTGACTAGCAAAGACACGGGGTGTAATCATTAACCCTAAAATTGCCGTTGTTAGTAGTAAAAAACTGCCCCAACCAGGGGGAAATAAGTTAATATGCCCAGGATTAGATATTTGGGGACGGTGACGGTTTTTCCACAGTTGCAATCCCTTAGAGAAACCAATGATTAATAAAGCTATTCCAGCTACAACTACTAACCAAAAAAAGTCCGGGTGGATTAATAAGTAGAGTTTGCCTGTTAGCCAATATTTCAACATGAGAATACCCCAAGCTGTAATGGCTAATACATCTAGCCAAGGGATGAGTTTATTTGGGGCTTTAGTTTGGGAATTCAGCATTTTTGGGTGTCACAGATGATAGAGGCAGGGGGCAGGGAGTAGATGAACAGAAATTATTGACTACCTTTTTCTTAATCTTCAGTTACTATATTCTCACTTTCCCCAAGTTTAAACCCTATACCTCACACCCCACATTTCCGAGGTAAAGGAGAAAATTCTGATGAAAATGGGACTGAATCTCAATTAGATGACGTGCAGATTCAGAAATAAGGTGAATAAGAGCGTCAATTGTCCAGCTAAGAAAAATAGATAGATCAGGGCTTTTGGCTTAAAAATTGATAGCATCAAACCAATACCTTTAATATCAATCATCGGTCCAAATACTAAAAATGCTAACAATGACCCGCTAGTAAAAGTGGAAGCAAAAGATAGGGCAAAGAAGGCATCAACTGTAGAGCATATTGATACAACTGCTGCTAATACTAGCATGGCTAAAATTGAGCTAATTGGCCCAGCCCCAAGACTAAGAATCAAGTCACGGGGGGCTAAAACTTGGGTAGCGGCAGCGATCGCACTTCCTAATACCATGACTCCGCCTAATTCCCGGAGTTCTTGGACAATATTATCTAAGAGGGAGCGGAGTTTCTCTGATAAGGGTTTACTGAGGTTAGAAATTGCAGCAACTTCACTGTAATTATTGTCTATGCGTTGTGATGCTCCTGTTCTGCCGCCGAGAATATATGTTCCTGATTGCAATAAATTCGGTGTATTAGTTTGGGGTTGTAATTGAGATTGTTGTCCCCTGCGGTTTGTTTTCGGTGGTGCTGGGGGGTTAAATTTGAGATAACGGGCGATCGCTGGCTGGAGAAAAGGAACTAAATCTGGTTGAAAACTGAAGATAAAACCAATAATAGTCGCAATAGCCAGGGAAAATACCACTCTTAACACTACTATTTCCGGTTGATCACGGAATGCGCTCCAAGTTGACCAAATTACAATGGGGTTAATTGTTGGTGCTGCTAATAAAAAGCCAATTGCTACTGGTGTGGGTACTCCCTGCATCAATAACCGTCGTGCCACTGGCACATTACCACATTCACAAACTGGAAACAAAAAGCCGATCATACTGCCAAATAAAGCCCCCAATAGAGGATTTTTGGGCATTTTCTCCACCAATTTACTTTCATCAACAAATAGTAGTAATAGACTGGATAAGAACACACCCAGCAGTAAAAATGGCATCGCCTCCACTAGTAGACTGAGAAATATTGTAAAACCATTGTTCAGTTGATTCATGGGCGTTGTATTCAACAGCAGTTCTGAGTTTTAGGGTTTTGTTTTGTCATCTTATTTTTGAGTCACCTATACGGGGATCATTGATGAAACTACTAAAAGTCGATCTCATTATAGTCAGGCAATTATAGCAGTCCCCAATAATTTGTGAAAAAATTCTCTGTTTTTTAACTTTTATTTGGTGAATTTACAACTTAGAGACAATAAATACATACACCAGAATTCAGGTAAACTGAGGCGGAGTAAAGGCTTTGTCTTGTATCTTTCCCCCAACTCCCCCAACTCCCCCAACTCCCCCAACTCCCCCAACTCCCCCAACTCCCCTACTCCCCCTACTCCCCCTACTCCCCTACCTCCCCAACTCCCCTGCCTCTTTTTACCGACTGACTCTATAAGCGCTCATGGGTTCTTTGATAAAGCGGATGTAAAGATGCCTAAAGGTAGATTTAATCACACGGGGCATAGCAAAATCTATGGGCATTAACTTTTCCGGTAATTGCCAATCTGTAATTTGTAATAAATCGGGGGATAAATTCGGAAAGTGAATATCACTTAATTCTGGACATATTCCCAATCGTTGTGAAGCTGCAATCGTGGGAACTTGTGCAGGTGCAACTTGGAGAACTTCTAACATTGCTCTATCTAAAGCAAATACATTACTTGATGCTGCTAAAATTTCTAAATTCCGAGGTTCTCCCCCACTTGGTCCATTACCTTCATGACCAATAATTCCATCTAAAATTGTTAAAGTTGGATTAATTGCCCTGGCAGTTTCTACTAACATTTCTCCAAATTTGTCAGCATCTTTGCCAGATTCCATGTGCCACCAAGCTTTCATTTTCCCAGGAACACAGCCAAAGAGATTTTTTACTCCTAAAGTTAGAGTTAATTGCATATGAGATTTCACTTTAGGAAGATTAATAATCACATCTGCTTCCATTGCTTCTTTAGATAAAAGCAAGTGATTAAAATTATCGTTTACCGTTTGATAACGTTTACCATGAAATTCCACAAGTGGTAACTTCAGTTCTTCCAAAATTGGTAATAACCCATTGGCTATAGCCACACCCTTAGCACTACCAAAAGCGGGACTATCTCCTAAAAATGGGTTGCCACCAACGGCAATTACCATTTCGGCAACGGCACGCACTAATTCTGGACGGGTGGTACATTCTTTAGTCGGACGAGAACCGGTGAGTAAGTTGGGTTTGAGTAAAACGCGGTTTCCCGGTTTCACAAAAGCAGCCATACCCCCTAAAGGTTCTAGTAGTGTTTCCAATGATTCTTTTAAAGCTTCCTGTTCGTAGGATTTAGCCCGAATCAGACTCACAGATGGTTTTTGTGTTGACATGGAAAATAATGGCGTTATATTACATTCAGCATTAATACTGTATCAAAAATTAAACTATAGTGGAAAAATTCTTCCTACTTTGACACAGATGAAATCTAGAAAAAAGTTAAAGTAGGAAGTTTTATGAAATACTGATTTTGCTAATATTTATTTTATTTCTCAGGGTAGATGAAACAGCTAAAATCACCCTCGCAATATTTACGCAACCTATTTGAGAAAAGTATCATTTATTGCTGATTTGTTGAATAGACAACGCGGAGACTTTGGACTAAAATGATGAGAGATGCGATCGCCATTAATAACCCCCAAAACCAATAAGGTAAAAATAAATACCTCTGCATTTGTCCTGTATCTGATAGTCCTAGTGGACCCGCAGTATAACTAAATAAATAATCAAGTTGATGATAGGTACTAACACAAGCCTGCACACCTAAAAATTGAATTGCAAACCCTTGTACCCAAAGAGGTGTTTTTAACGCAACTCCCAAGATCATCAAACCTAAAAAGGGAATAGCCACAAAGCCAAACCAAGAACGCACCCAAATCAACGTAGACAGCAGTAAAAATCCCCCTAAAATCTTTAAACTCAAGGAAGTTGTTTTCCAACTCCCAGAAGCGAGAATTAAGGTGGCACCGGCAATAGGTGGACCCATTGGACCCGCAGCCGCTACTAAGCCGATACCAAGGTATCCCCAGGTGTTACTTAAAGTATAATGAGCTACGCCAGAACCGTTACCAAAAATTTCTAGTTTTTGAAATTGTCCCCCCAACATCAAAGCCATCAAACCGTGACCCATTTCATGAAACCAAGTAGCTAAGATAGAAAATGGGTACAAAATATAATTACCTATGGGTATTTGCCACATAATTGCTGTGACTATAGCCGCTGCTACTAACCAGGTTAGCCCCATTTGTTCTACTTCTGTTGGTGTTTCTTGAGTAAATAAAGGTTTAGAATTTGAATTTTTACTGGGTTCTCTCATTAGTGACTCTCCTGCACGTAATTACACCAATTAGCTGAGTATTATTGAATCTAAATAATTAGACAAAAATATTTACAGTCATTGCGAGGGAAGGGAAGCAATCACAACCCTTGGAATTGCTTCATTTCACTTCGTTCCATATAGCTAACGCCACGCTGCGCTAACGCAATGACGTTGTGTAATTAATTGTGTCCCACTACTTATCCTAATTTACTTCAAGAGGAAGTGTTAATTTCCTGAAATTTATTCCCAAGTGGCTGCATTCCGCAACACACTGGGAATTTCACCTTGCGATAAGGGAAACTCTAACATTGTTTCTTTATAACCTAAATACCCAGATTCAGTAAAAGACAAAAGCATTCGTTCCAGTGCAAACCAAACTTCTGATTCATATTCCCAATCATGATAGCGTCTAGCACGTCCAGCAATGGAACGTAAAGCCCAAAAGTAAGAATTTCTAACTACAGAACCGCCTTTTTTAAATTCTGGTACATCTTCATGGTGAATAAATAAAACATTATTTTCAATTCTGGCTCTCATACTCATAAATCAAATATTCTGTAGGGGCGCAGGGACTGCGCCCGTTGAACCCCAGGACTGCGCCCATTCAATAGCAAGAGAGAAGAAAAAGTTCCTTATAATAAACCTTTCATCTCATTGCCAGTGCATAAGTAATTGGACAAAAATATTTACAGTCATTGCGAGGGAAGGGAAGCAATCACAACCCTTGGAATTGCTTCATTTCACTTCGTTCCATATGGCTAACGCCACGCAACGCTAACGCAATAACATTGTGTAATTAATTCTGTCTCACTACTTACCGCTATAGCTGAATGCTTAATTTATTTTCACCTGACTAGCTGCTTTTGTCGCCTTTTCTCTAGCTTCTTGAATATCCCCACCTTTTGCTAAAGCCACACCCATGCGACGATAAGGATGAGCAGTAGGTTTACCAAATAACTTAATATCTACATCTTTTTCAGCTAAAGCTTCAGCTACACCAGTAAAAGTAATAGAATCAGATTTTTCTGAAGCTAAAATTACCGCACTTGCAGAAAATCCCAACTGTTCAATATGGGGAATGGGTAAACCTAAAATAGCTCGCAGATGTAATTCAAATTCATTCAAATTCTGAGAAATTAATGTCACCATCCCTGTATCATGGGGTCTGGGAGACAGTTCTGAAAAAATGACTTCATCTTTAGTAATGAAAAATTCAACCCCAAAAATTCCCGCACCACCTAAAGCATCAGTAACTTTTTTAGCAATTTCTTGAGATGCTAAGATTTTATCTTCAGAAATAGCTGCGGGTTGCCAAGATTCTTGATAATCACCTCTTTCTTGACGGTGGCCAATGGGATCACAAAAAATAGTCGGTGCGTCCCATTGTTTAATCGTTAGTAAAGTAATTTCAATTTCAAAATTAATAAATTCTTCAACAATTAACTTTTGGCTATCACCACGAGAATTAGCAATAGCATAATTCCAAGCTTTTTCTACTTCGCTGCTATCATTAACGACAGATTGACCTTTTCCAGAAGATGACATTACCGGTTTGACAACATTGGGAAAACCAATTTCTTCAGAAATAGTAATTAACTCTTCTAAAGTAACTGCATAACCATATTTAGCAGTTCTAATTCCTAATTCTTGATGTGCTAATTCCCTAATTCTGTCGCGGTTCATGGTGTAATTAGTCGCTGCTGCTGTGGGAATAACTGTAATTCCTCTTTGTTCAAATTCTTGTAATTTTTCGGTTCTAATTGCTTCAATTTCGGGAATAATAAAATCGGGTTGATGTTTATTGACAACCGCTTCTAAATCATCAGCACTTAGCATAGAAATAACTTCTGCACAATCAGCTACCTGCATAGCAGGAGCATCGGCATATCTGTCCACAGCAATGATATAATTTCCTAGACGTTGAGCAGCAATGACAAATTCTTTTCCCAGTTCTCCTGAACCAAGCAGCATTAATTTTTGGGGTAGTTTTAGCTTCTTAATCATAAGTTCGATACCGCAGATGTTGATTTAAATGTTTTATCCTACATTCCGATTTAAATGAGGTCTAATAAGAAAGATTTAACCGCAGATGGAAGAGGATGGACGCAGATAAACGCAGATGAATTTGTGTTTCATTAAATGATTGTATCATTGATTAGATACCTGATTTTTTATTGACAACTAAATATTAATTAATGCTTCTTTAAATTTTGCAGCACTATCAAAATGGATTTGCGGTTTTTCAATTAAGGCTAAATCTATCACTTGAGCTAATTTTTTGGGTATATTTCCATTACGTTGGAGAATGGGTACAGGATCATTTTCTAAGACATCCATAAAAGGATCTTTTGTAAACTTACGGGGAACATATCCTGTTAACATATTATACAAGCAAGCTGCACTCGCCCATACATCTACATCAGGTTGGGAATTTTTAAATTTAAGCACCTGTTGACGAGGAATAAAACCAGGTGTTCCTCCTATCATCTTTGTGAAAGTTTGTCCACTTAACCCAGCTAAATCAAAGGATTTAGCTAAACCATAATCACCGATTTTTGCTGTTAGTTTACCGTTAATATTACAGAGAAAAATATTATGAGGTTTTAAATCACGATGAACTAAACCTTTACCTTTACCAAAGCTACCATTAGCTAATTTGACATAAGGAATTTCTGCATTGTGGGTATATATTAAACCATCTAAAACTTGCAGAATAATTCCTAAAGCCATATCTATATATAATTTTCCTCCAAATTGCTGCATTGCATCATAAACATTTCCACCTTCGTAATATTCCATGACTAAGAAAAACAAGTTTTCCGCATAACCATAATCTAATAATTCCACGACATTGGGATGTTTTAAAGCTTTCATGTTTTCGATTTCCCGAAGAAACATCTGTACATGATTCTCATCTCCAGCAACCGCAGGTAACATCACTTTTAACGCCACAAATTTACCAGTTTGGGAATGTTGGGCTAAATAAACTTCACCAAAACCACCTTTACCGATAGATTTGATTATTTGATAGTTGAGTAATGCTTTTAAATTCCTTTCTCCACCTATCGCTAGTTTAATTAATTTTTGAATGACATCAAAAAGCTTTGTTTTCGCTTTTGGTTCTGGTGTGATAAAACGTGGAGTCTTAATATCAGGATGTTGATTAACTGCTTGTTTTATTTCAGTGGTAATTTTTAAAATAGTATCACCTACAGTAATATGATCACCATGTTGTAAGTCGTATTCAGGAAAGTTTAATTTAGCAGCTTCTTCGGCATTTTGGTGAGATTGTCTACCGCCAATTTTTGTATTATTAATATAAGTCCCATTTAAACTTCCTAAATCTCTAATTCGGATTTCTGGAGGGTTGATATCTAATAAACAATGATAGCGAGAAACCCGTTGATCAAATTGGTCGGGAATTGATAAATAACAATCATCATTTCTGCCAATTAAACAAGTGGTGCGACTGTCGAATATATATTGTTTACCTGATAATTTCCCTGTGGTAATTGTTAGGGTAATGGTAGATTGCATATTGGATATTTTTTATAGAGATATCTTATTTTACATAGTTTAGAGATTTTTGCCGAGGAGGTTGGATAAAAAAACGGTAAAATTATTAAAAATACTCTTGACAAGTTTCCGAGTTTCGGTTATCGTCTAAGTATAGTAGAAATTTGTGCGCCCATATATATAGGGCTTTGTCTTCCCAAGAATATTTTTGTCAGAATCAGGTGGTTATCGAGCGAAGTCGAGATAATATCCAGGATTTGAGAATTTTCGGGATGTTGTTGGATGATTTTTGGTGGGGAGTTGGTTTTTTTTAGGATGTTTTTGAATGATTGTTTTTGAATAATTTAAACCAGCTATAAATTACCATCCTGTTAATCCTTTAATCCTGGTTATCCTGATTCAGACAATATCAATGGTGCGTTGCGTCGCGTAGTTAATTTATGTGTACATTTTATAATCTTTTGGTTATCCTAACGCACCCTACAAGCTATTCATAAACTTTACTTCTATGGGCAATAAAAACAACTGTTACCATTTTTAAATCATCATTAACTTCATAAATAACTCTATAGTCACCTACTCGATAACGATAATAACCTGATAACTCACCTTTGAGAGATTTTATATTAGGATGATTACGAGGATTAATTTTTAAACGATCAAAACATCTGTCTAACTTCCGTTGTAAGATGGCAGAAGCAGATTCAAAAAACTCCCCTGCATCAATACTAATAACAACAGTATAATTAATATTTTCGTTTAAGTTGGTCAACAGTAATCACCTTTCCTTGTTTTACGTTTTCTCTAGCATGATCAAAATTTTCTTTAAATCCTACAATTTCTAATAACTCTTGAGTAGCATCATCTTCTCTTGTTGCTAGATATGCTAAAAAATCAACTGCTACTAGTAATTTTTCAGGTGACAGTTGTTCAACATATTCTTGGATTTGTTCACGAAGTTCTAGTGTATTCATAGATTATTTTGATTATTTACCCAATTTGATCATATCTTATTCTGTAATATTCTGAATCAGGATATCCAGGATTTGAGGATTTTCAGGATGTTGTTGGATGATTTTTGGTGGGAGTTTGAGGTTTTTTTTGTCTGAATCAGGATGTCCAGGATTTGAGGATGTACAGGATGTTATTGGATGATTTTTGGTAGGGAGTTGGTTTTTTTTAGGATGTTTTTGAATGATTATTTTTTAATAATTTAAACCATCTATAAATTACCATCCTGTCAATCCTTTAATCCTGGATATCCTGATTCAGACAAATGCAAATTTCATCACCAACAAACCATCTATAAATTACCATCCTGTAAATCTTTACATCCTGGATATCCTGATTCTGACAAATACAACTTTCATCACCAACAAACCATCTATAAATTACCATCCTGTAAATATTGTGCGGAGGTCTTCACAGGGAAAATTATCAATACTGTTAGTATCTAACCAACCTTCCTTTTCCCGTTTCGCAACAGCTAACATTACCCGTTCTGTTTCCTCGTCTGCTTCTTTCCATTTCCCTTGTGCGAGGTAGTCACGCAGTTTCCTGTAGTCCATTCCGCAGGATGATTTTAGTCCCCCCTCCTCGCTTGCGGGGAGGGGGTTGGGGGGTGGGGTTCTTACCAAACCCAAATTTTCCCGAAACTCCAACACCGTCGGAGTCCGGTTTTCCGGTTCTATTTCCATCCCTGCTAAAATAGCATCATTCACCCTCTGACTAATGCGAGAATTATAATGCTTTGGTGCAGGTAAAGGTTCATCATCATATTTCCGGTTTTGTGCGGGTACGGGACTAAATTCACCCTCTTTGTTGAGTCCATCAGCCGTCAGCAGATAATATAAAGTAGCAGCTAAAGCATAAACATCGGTATGGGGTCCAAAACTCCCTTTGCGACGATATTGTTCAATAGGTGCATAACCTTCTGTTAAGGAGGCTGTCATACTTTTAGTAGCAATACTGCGAGTTAAACCAAAATCAATTAAAACCGCTTCTTGTTTATTTTGACGTAAAAGAATATTTGCAGGTTTAATGTCCCGGTGTAAACTGCCTTTAGCGTGAATATATCCTAAAGCCTGACCAATTTGATCTATATATAATAGTGCTTCGCTTTCGGTAAGTTGTCCCTTTTGTCGAAGATATTGAAATAAAGTTACTCCATCAATATATTCCATTACCACGCCAAAAAGCTGACCTTCTTGAATGACTTCATGGACTTTGAGAATATGCTCATGATCAAAACCTTTAATTGTCAAGGCTTCGTTAATAAACTTAACCTGTTGTTCTGCAAAGTCTTCTCGCAATTGCATTTGCTGATTGAGGGTTTTAATGGCGTGTAATTTCCCCGTGCTGGGTTCTAAGGCTTTATAAGTAGTACCAAAACCGCCGCTACCCAAGGGTTTACCTTGAATGATAAATCTACCGTTATTAATTTGTTGCTCTGGTTGCCAAATAATCATACCTTTGTTAGTAGATACGGTGGAGATTAATTTAAATATATCATTGCGTTGCGTTAGATCCCCGACTTCTTGAAGAAGTCGGGGATCTTGTCTTGGATGTTATAATATCAAGGTTTGAAAGTTCCTGAAGTATGGCGGTTTGAAAACGGAATTTTGCGAATTAATATTTTACAAGATGGTGTTTATGTGGAATCGAAATCTAGTTTAAATTTTTCCTGATTTACCTTTAGTTGAAGTCATTCCTCAATATTTAGAAAAAAGTCGAACTATAGGAAGAAATGCAACATTAAAGGCTTTCAGAAGTTGGGTGAATAGTTGATGATATATCTAGGAATTTTATTTGTCTGAATCAGGATGTCCAGGATTTGAGGATTTTCAGTATGTTTTTGAATGATTGTTTTTAAATAATTTAAACCATCTATAAACTACTATCCTGTTAATCCTTTAATCCTGGTTATCCTGATTCAGACAAATACAACTTTCATCACCAAACAAACCATCTATAAATTACCATCCTGTACATCCTTTAATCCTGGATATTATCTCGACTTCGCTCGATAACCACCTGATTTGTGACAATTAACGCATTCCTAACACATTCTACGCACTCAAACTTACAACATCTATAAAACGTGCAACTGCAAGATTTTTGCGGTTGAGTTTAATTTGTTCAATTTTATGTAATGTTTCTGCTGTCATGTAACTTTCACCGCAATGAGGACAACTAATAATAGGTAGATTTTCAATTATTAGTAATTCTTCTCCTTTCCCATAAGTTCTGGTAATGTTGCGGATATGTACACCTTCGCTATTACAAATGTCGCATTTCATATTTCTGTTACCTGATTTTAAACTGTATATACTGTAATGATAACTAATTTTCCGCTCAGACTGAGTTTAGTGATAATTTCAATTTCTACACCATCGGTGGTTACTCCTCTAATGCGATATTTTGATTCTGCGGTAATTCTGTCTTTTTGACGTTCTATAATTTCACCATTCAGGATACTTTGTTCGATGTCATATATTGTTAAGTTATCATCGTTCATTTCTTCTTCTGCATGAAGTGTCATTACATATTGAAGTGATGTAATTTTTTCTCTTATTCTTTGTAATATTTCATCAAACATGACATGATTTATGTTGGTTTTCAGGATAGGTAATGTATAGTATCACAATCCTGAAAATCCTTTAATCCTGGATATCCTGATTCAGACTTAATATTTTTCTGTAACCCTTAAATGTTACAGTTTACAAGTCTGGACGCGAGAGAAGAACCACCACCACCTTACCCAACCTAACCTACTACCAGGGAGGTGTCCTTCTGGTGCTTTCTTGTCAAAAGTAATATCTTTGTGGTACAACCAGTCGCCTCCTTTTCTCCATCCTACCTTGTCCCCGAACTTCTCCCATATTTCCCTATTATATTCTCTCGTTCCACCAAAACCTTGATAAATTCGTTTCTGCACAGAAAAACCAAACTTACCATCACCGTATTTTACCCACAACTGGTCAATGGTACGAAGGTCTTCACAGGGAAAATTATCAATACTTTTATCATCTAACCAACCTTGTTTTTCTCGCTTCGCAACTGCTAACATTACCCGTGTTGTTTCCGCGTCTGCTTCTTTCCATTTTCCTTGTGCGAGGTAGTCACGCAGTTTGCTGTAGTCCATATTAGATGTTTGTAGAGACGTTCCATGGAACGTCTCTACATTAATGGGTTGTTGAATATCAAAATTAATGGGTTGTTGAACCACCAAACCCAAATTTTCCCGAAACTTCAAAACCGTCGGAGTCCGGTTTTCCGGTTCTATTTCCATCCCTGCTAAAATAGCATCATTTACCCTCTGACTAATGCCAGAATTATAATGCTTTGGTGCAGGTAAAGGTTCATCATCATATTTCCGGTTTTGTGCGGGTACGGGACTAAATTCACCCTCTTTGTTGAGTCCATCAGCCGTCAGCAGATAATATAAAGTAGCAGCTAAAGCGTAAACATCGGTATGAGGTCCAAAACTCCCTTTGCGACGATATTGTTCAATAGGTGCATAACCTTCTGTTAAAGAAGCTGTCATACTTTTAGTAGCAATACTGCGAGTTAAACCAAAATCAATTAAAACTGCTTCTTGTTTATTTTGGCGTAAGAGAATATTTTGAGGTTTAATATCCCGGTGTAAACTTCCTTTAGCGTGAATATATCCTAAAGCCTGACTAATTTGATCTATATATAATAGTGCTTCGCTTTCGGTAAGTTGTCCCTTTTGTCGAAGATATTGAAATAAAGTTACTCCATCAATATATTCCATTACCACGCCAAAAAGCTGACCTGCTTGAATGACTTCATGGACTTTGAGAATATGCTGATGATCAAAACCTTTAATTGTCAAGGCTTCGTTAATAAACTTAACCTGTTGTTCTGCAAAATCCTCTCGCAATTGCATTTGCTGATTGAGAGTTTTAATGGCGTAAATTTACCCGTGTTGGGTTCTAAGGCTTTGTACGTAGTCCCAAAACCACCGCTACCCAAGGGTTTACCTTGAATGATAAATCTACCGTTATTAATTTGTTGCTCTGGTTGCCAAATAATCATACCTTTGTTAGTAGATACGGTGGAGATTAATTTAAATATATCATTGCGTTGCGTTAGATCCCCGACTTCTTGAAGAAGTCGGGGATCTTGTCCTGGATGTTATAATATCAAAATATTTAAATCATAAGGAGTGGCAATGATGTTGTTAGAATTAAAGCGCATTCATGTACCACCAGGACAAAGAGTTATATTAGAAAATGTGACTTGGAAAGAATTAGAAACAATTATTGAAGAATTGGGAGAACATCGTGCCGCGCGAATTGCTTATGATAGGGGAAGATTAGAAATTATGAGTCCTTTACCAGAACATGAAGACGATAAAGAAATTATTAGCGATTTAGTTAAGGCTTTATTAGAAGAATTAAATATTGAGTTTAGATGTCTTGGTTCTACGACCTTTAAAAATCAATTTATGGCACAGGGTATAGAACCTGACCAATGTTTTTATATTAAAAATGAAGCTGTAATTCGGGGTAAAAAAAGATTAGATTTAACAATTGACCCTCCTCCAGATTTAGCTTTGGAAATTGATATTACTTCCCGTACCCATTTGAACATATATCAAGGTTTAAAAGTTCCTGAAGTATGGCGGTTTGAAAACGGAATTTTGCGAATTAATATTTTACAAGATGGTGTTTATGTGGAATCGAAATCTAGTTTAAATTTTCCTGATTTACCTTTAATTGAAGTCATTCCTCAATATTTAGAAAAAAGTCGAACTATAGGAAGAAATGCAACATTAAAGGCTTTCAGAAGTTGGGTGAATAGTTGATGATATATCTAGGAATTTTAATTGTGTGAATCAGGATGTCGAGGATTTGAGGATTTTCAGGATGTTGTTGGATGATTTTTGGTGGGAGTTTGAGTTTTTTTGTCTGAATCAGGATGTCGAGGATTTGAGGATTTTTGGGATGTTGTTGGATGATTTTTGGTGGGAGTTTGAGTTTTTTTGTCTGAATCAGGATGTCCAGGATTTGAGGATTCTCGGGATGTTGTTGGATGATTTTTGGTGGGAGTTTGAGTTTTTTTGTCTGAATGAGGATGTCCAGGATTTGAGGATTTTCAGGATGTTGTTGGATGATTTTTGGTGGGGATTTGGTGATTTTTTGTCTGAATCAGGATGTCCAGGATTTGAGGATTTTCGGGATGTTGTTGGATGATTTTTGGTGGGGATTTGGTGATTTTTTTGTCTGAATGAGGATGTCGAGGATTTGAGGATTTTCGGGATGTTGTTGGATGATTTTTGGTGGGAGTTTGAGGTTTTTTTGTCTGAATGAGGATGTCGAGGATTTGAGGATTTTCAGGATGTTGTTAGATGATTTTTGGTGGGAGTTTGAGGTTTTTAAGGATGTTTTTAAATGATTGTTTTTGAATAATTTAAACCATCTATAAACTAATATCCTGTACATCCTAAAATCTTGGTTATCCTGATTCAGACAAATACAACTTTCATCACCAAACAAACCATCTATAAACTAATATCCTGTACATCCTAAAATCCTGGTTATCCTGATTCAGACAAATACAACTTTCATCACCAACAAACCATCTATAAACTAATATCCTGTACATCCTAAAATCTTGGTTATCCTGATTCAGACAAATACAACTTTCATCACCAACCAACAAACCATCTATAAACCAACATCCTGTACATCCTAAAATCCTGGATATCCTGATTCTGACAATTGAGAGAGAGATTCATATCCCCGACTTATTTAAGAAGTCGGGGATATGAAAGGTTAAGCAACAACTTCTACTGGTTTTGCTTCTGGTAGCAACCGCTTTACACCTTGCTTGACAAAAGCTTCCAAAACAGCCATTTTTTGATTTTGCTGGAATACAGTTTGCAAAACTTGACGCAGTTTGTCGAGATTTAAAGCGCTTGCCGGTTCTAAAGCAATTTCTTGCTGTTCAAAATATGCCACTAAACTTAATCCGGCTACTCTGGTTAGGTAAGCAGCGCTAACTCCTTCTACCATTCCCCCAGCGACAAAGGTAGCAACATTAGTTTTCATAATACCCGTTACAGCCCTAGTGGAAAGTTCCACTAAACCTAATTTCAACATCAAACTTCCCATAGTTACCGCTACTTGTTGCGCTTGTTCTAAGGAAATTTTCTGCTGATATATATTACCTAAATCTATCACCATTTGAGCAGTAATCGCCGCAGTGGCGAGAATATCTAAAGCAGGTACAGGGTTAGCAAATGCCGCTGCTGCTGCAATCCACTGGTATTTTTCTACAAAGGGTGTAGCTTGATCTCTTCTCACACCATTTAAACAATTTTTAGCTTCAGCTTTCAGTAATAATACTCTGCGATTTGTAGTATTACAAACTAGCTGTTCTCTCTGCTGTCCCACAACTTCCCCTATTTGTTGTGTCAACTGCTGGATATCTGGCGTTGGTTGTTCCATCCATTCTTGGAAAGAACCATCTTCTTGATGTTTTCGCACTTTCACCGGTACGGGAGAAGTCGCAGTTCCAACTACATTTGCACCAATGCGCTGCTTTAATGATTGTAAAACTGTAGCGCGTTGATCAGGTTGATATTGATCCTGTTTGTTGAAAACCAGCAAACTTGGTTGTTTTACAGCTTTTAGCTGTTGTAAAACCTGAAATTCTGAATCTGTTAAATCACCGTTTGTCAGAAATAAGACAAAATCAGATTTCTGCATTTCTGATAAGGTAACAACATCGGAGTTTTCACCAACTACCGAAAATAAAGGCGCTGTTTCCGAAAAATGTAAAGACAGTCCCGGAAGGGTTGGGGAAGTTTTTAGAACTTTAATAACTGTACTTTTACCTACGGATTTCCCACCAGTAACGGCAATGAATATTTCCTTTCTATTCAATTCTAAGGGCAATTTAGCCAGTTTTTCGCGGAGAATTGCCAGGTGAGGATGATTGTCCGCTTCTTGAGAAAGCTGATTAATTATTACTTCTGTTTGAGCGATCGCTTGTTCCACAACCGTTCTAGCTGCAACTATATCATTTAGCTGTTCACCTAATTGGGGCTGATTTTTTTTCAATAACCACAAACCCCCACCGACGGCTAAAGCACTCAGGAGTCCGAATTCCCCCACTTGCACTATTGAATCATGCCAACTGTCTAACATCCACAGGGAGAACGATAGTCCTAGTCCTCCCACTAATATTGGTCGCTGTAACTTCACAATTGTGATTCTCCACACGAGGAAAAAGCTTTTACTTCACTTTAGTCGAAAACCTGCTACTCAGATTGCGGTTGGTGAACAAACATCTTTTGATGTTGGAGATTTGCAAGCAGCTAAAATCATGTTTCTGCTATGTATAAACAATACATCAATTTTTCTTGATTAATTTGGACATCTGATGGTAAGGTAAATATTGACATATCAACTTTTTTTGAAATAATAAGTACATAGGATCAAAAGTCTACTCACTAATTATACAGGTGAAATCAGTGAATAAAACAGCAAGCCAATTAGTCTTAACTTTCGGAATACTAGCATTGACAAGCAGTTTTACAAATACGCTTGGTCTTGCCCAAAATATTCAAAAACCAAATGAAGCGACAAAAGTTACTAACTCTGCCACTGACGCACTTATTAAAGTAGATGGTTCTAGTACCGTATATCCCATTACCCAGTCCATAGCTAAAGCATACCAAGCCAACCTAAAAAATAATGGTCAAATACAAGTAAATATTTCTGGTACTAGCGGTGGATTTGAAAAATTTTGTACTCGTAAAATAGATATCAGTAATGCTTCTCGACCAATTAACCAGTCAGAAATGGCAGCTTGCAAGAAAAATGGCGTAAGTTACATGGAATTACCTATAGCTTTTGATGCCGTAACCATTGCTGTTAACCCCCAAAACACTTGGGCAAAAGACATTACAGTAGCCGAATTGAAAAAAATCTGGGAACCTGCGGCTGAAGGAAAAATTACAAAATGGAATCAAGTCCGAGATTCTTGGCCAGACCGCCCAATTAAATTATATGGTCCTGGTGGTAAGTCTGGAACTTATGATTATTTTACCGAAGCAATTGTCGGTAAAGCCAAAGCCAGTCGCAAAGATTACACAGCCAGTGAAAATGATGAAGTTTTAGTTACTGGTGTTAATAAAGACCCTAATGCTTTGGGTTACTTTGGTTATGCCTACTACCAAGAAAACAAAGATAAGTTAAAAGTTTTAGCAGTTAATAGTGGTAAAGGTGCTGTTTTACCATCACCAGAAACAGTAGAAAAAGCCAGATATCAACCACTTTCTCGACCTCTATTCATATATGTCAATCTTCGGTCTAGTAAAAACAAAACTTTGGTGTATAACCTTGCGGATTTCTACATTAAAAATGCGGCAAAAATAGTCAGTTCTGTTGGCTATGTTCCCTTATCAGAGGAAGCTTACAAACTTAATTCTATCCACTTGTATAAAGGCAAAGCCGGAACAGTATTTGGTGGTAAATCGGAGTTTAACCTAAGTCTTGGGCAATTGTTACGCAAACAAAAGCAATTTTAGTAATTAATAAAAATCATGACAATTAAAGTAGGAATTAATGGATTCGGACGCATGGGCAGGTTGTCCGTTCGTGCTGCTTGGGATTGGACAGAAATAGAATTTGTTCACATTAATGAAACCAAAGGTGGAACAGAAGCCGCAGCACATTTACTCAAATTTGATTCTGTACATGGGCGTTGGACACCAGAAGTAGAAGCGGTCAAAAACCAAGTTGTTATTGATGGTAAATCTCTTAGTTTTACTGAATATTCTCAACCGGGTGAAGTTCCTTGGGAAGATTTTGGGGTTGATATAGTTTTGGAATGTTCTGGTAAGTTTAGAACCCCCGCTACCCTTGATCCATATTTTAAAAGAGGTGTGCAGAAGGTAATTGTTGCTGCACCTGTTAAACAAGAGGCTTTAAACATTGTCATGGGGGTAAATGATCACCTCTATCAAGCCGATAAACATCATTTGTTAACAGCAGCTTCTTGTACTACTAATTGTTTAGCCCCAGTCGTAAAAGTAATTCATGAAGGTTTAGGAATTAAACATGGAGTAATTACCACAATTCACGATAATACTAATACTCAAACTATTGTAGATGCACCTCATAAAGATTTGCGTCGGGCTAGGGCTACAAGTATGTCATTAATTCCCACTAGCACAGGTTCAGCCACAGCTATTGGGTTAATTTATCCAGAATTGAATGGTAAATTAAATGGTTTAGCCGTGCGTGTACCTTTGTTAAATGCTTCTCTCACAGATTGTGTATTTGAAGTTGTGCGTCCGACAACAATAGCCGAAGTTAATGATTTATTGAAAACTGCATCTGCACAAGAACCATTAATAGGAATTTTGGGTTATGAAGAACGTCCTTTAGTTTCTATTGATTATAAAGATGATCCTCGTTCTGCAATTATTGATGCCCTTTCGACAATGGTTATCAACGAAACTCAGGTGAAAATCTTGGCTTGGTATGACAATGAATGGGGTTATGTTAACCGCATGACTGAATTAGCGCGAAAGGTGGCTTTAAGTTTGCAGAAATAATGGTTTTCTAGGGGTGGGTTTTCGGTCCTACCCCATAAAGATTTTTGCACGCAGAGGCGCAGAGGCGCAGAGACGGAGAGAGAATTTTAGTTTGTATTTACGATTTTGAACTTTTAATCATGGCTTCTACTACTGCTTCTAATCCTAATTTCAAGAATTATATCCTGGTGACACTGGCATACTGGGGCTTCACTTTGACTGATGGGGCTTTGCGAATGTTGGTTTTGCTCTATTTTAATAAAATTGGTTATACACCTATTCAAATTGCCTCTCTGTTCCTGTTTTACGAGGTATTTGGAATTGTTACAAACTTTCTCGGCGGTTGGATTGGTTCTCAGTTTGGGTTAAAAGTAACTCTTTATACTGGGATTGGATTACAGGTGTTTTCTTTAATTATGCTGTCTTTTCTGAATCCAGGGTGGGCGCAGTGGCTTTCAGTCCTTTATGTGATGGTTGCACAGGCATTTTCGGGAATTGCTAAGGACTTAACGAAGATGAGTTCTAAAAGCGCCATTCGCTTGGTTGTGCCTCAAGATGCTCAATCTTCTTTGTTTAAGTGGGTGGCTGTACTCACAGGTTCTAAGAATGCTTTGAAAGGTGTTGGTTTCTTTCTTGGTAGCGCCCTTCTCAGTTCTGTGGGTTTTATTAATTCCCTATGGATTATGGCTGGGGGACTGGCTTTAATTATGTTTTCTGGGTTAATGCTGCCCAAAGCCATGGGTAAAATCAAGAAAAAGGTCAAATTTAGCCAACTTTTCTCTAAAAGCGCAGAAATAAATGTTCTCTCGGCGGCGCGATTCTTTTTATTTGGATCTAGAGATGTATGGTTTGTTGTGGCTTTACCAGTTTTTTTACGGGGTACATTAGGCTGGTCTTTTTATCAGGTAGGGGGATTTTTAGCTTGTTGGGTGATTGGTTATGGGATTATTCAATTTTTAGCACCAACACTCATGCAGCGGTTTGGTTCTGGTCGTCCACCTCAATCTCAAACTATTCGATTCTGGACATTTACATTAACGGCTGTTCCCGGTGCGATCGCTCTGGCATTACAATTAGGTTTACCCGCTAATATCGTAATTATTGCTGGACTTCTCGTTTTTGGTGTCGTATTTGCTTTCAATTCCGCTGTCCATTCCTATCTGGTTTTAGCATTTACTGATGATGATAAGGTCGCTTTAAATGTGGGTTTTTACTATATGGCAAACTCCGGTGGTCGTCTTGTGGGTACAGTTTTATCCGGTTTGGTTTATCAAATATTTGGCTTAGTTGGTTGTCTGTGGACATCAATGTTTTTCGTATTCGCAGCAGGTTTAGTTTCTCTGAAGTTACCTAATCCTCAACCTAGTAAATCTATAGCTTGGAAAACTGGAGACGGAGAATAATATGTCCCAGTCTAAAGATATGCTATGTAAACAGGTATATCCTACTCTAGTTGGATGACTCCAAAATTTATTTGAGTTTAAATATGGTAGTAGGCAATTGGTGACAGTTTTTGCCTCTTGCCTAAATACTAATTTGTAATAAATACACATTTTATAATGACAAAAATATTTCCGAATTCTTGGAGAAGTCGGGGATCTGATCTAAATTGAGATGAATTAAGTGAAATCTATAACTAAACAACCGACTATAAAACGCCTTTCTTTTCTGGATCGCTTTTTGACATTGTGGATATTTCTGGCAATGGCAACTGGAGTGGGTTTAGGGTATTTTTTCCCCACAGTAGAAGTTTTTATCAATCATTTCCAAGTAGGAACAACTAACATCCCAATTGCTATTGGTTTAATTTTGATGATGTACCCGCCATTGGCAAAGGTAAAATATGAAGAATTAGCAGATGTATTTCGTAATAAAAAAATTCTTGGACTATCATTATCACTAACTTGGATAATTGCCCCAATAGTGATGTTTACGCTTGCCATGCTTTTCTTACGTGATAAACCTGAGTATATGACTGGGTTAATTATGGTGGGAATAGCCCCTTGTATTGCTATGATAATTGTCTGGAGTGAATTAGCTAAGGGAGACACTGAATATACAGCCGGACTGGTTGCTTTTAATAGTATTTTTCAAATTCTCTTTTACAGCGTTTATGCTTGGTTTTTTTTGGCGATTTTACCGCCTTTATTTGGCATACAAGGAACCATTGTAAATATCAGTATTAGGGAAATTGCCAACAGCGTTTTTATCTATTTAGGTATTCCTTTTCTGGCTGGATTTATGACTCGCGTTATTTTAGTGAAAGCTAAAGGTAAGCAGTGGTATCATCAAGAATTTATTCCCAAAATTAGTCCCATTACTCTAATTGCTCTCTTATTTACCATTGTGGTTATGTTTAGTTTAAAGGGTAATTTGATTGTGCAGATTCCTCTAGATGTTGTCCGCATTGCCATTCCCCTAATTATCTATTTCCTATTCATGTTTTTGGGTAGTTTTTACCTAGCATGGAAAATTAAAGCCGACTATGCAAAAGCTGCTAGTGTGGCATTTACCGCTGCTGGTAATAATTTTGAATTAGCAATAGCTGTCGCTATTTCTGTATTCGGAATTAAATCTGGTGTGGCTTTTGCTGCTGTCATTGGACCATTGGTAGAAGTGCCAGTCTTAATTAGTTTAGTCAATGTATCTTTCTGGATTAAGAAACATTTTTTTAGGTTATCTCCACCAGTAGGATTATAATTAAATACGTTTAATCTATTGATTTATTTGAATTTAATGAAAGTTACTGATTTAATTACTTGGTTTGAAGAATGGGCAAATCCTGCTTGGTGCGAAAGCTGGGATAATTGCGGTTGGCAAGTTGAACCCGGTGTTTTGTCTACAGAAGCACGGGTCTTGGTGTGTTTAACTCCGACTTTAGCCGTTATGCAGGAAGCGATCGCTCTCCATGCTAATCTTATATTTGCCCATCACCCCCTCATTTTTCATCCCCCCAAATCTTTCCGCACTGGGGACGCTTTAACAGAAATGGTGCGGTTAGCTTTTGCCCATAACATCGGAATTTACACCGCCCATACTAATTTTGACCAAGTAGCAGATGGAACTGCTGACGTTTTAGCCCAACTGCTTGAACTTCAACAAGTATCACCCATTGTCCCTACTCAATCAGGTTTAGGTTATGGGCGTGTAGGAAATATAAAACCTACTTTGACATTGCAAGAATTAATTAATAATATTCAATCTCAATTAAATCCGCCCCATTTAATTTTTTCGCCAATGGCTGATTTACAACAGCAAATTTCCCGGGTAGCTGTTTTAGGTGGTTCAGGTGCAGGTTATATTTCAGCAGTAGTCAAAACTAATGCTCAGGTTTACCTAACCTCTGACTGCAAATTTCATCAATTCCAAGAAAGTCGTGATCGTGATCTTGTATTAATTGATGCTGGACATTATGCCACAGAACGCCCCGCGTGCGATCGCCTAGTTCAGAAATTTCAAGCTCTTAACTTAGATTGGGTGCAATTGAGTCAGAAAGATGAAGATTTTCGCCAGTTTCTAACCTAGTAGTCTGTCAACCCGAAAATGACGGGTGAAGGAAAGCAGGGGGAGAACAGAGGCAGGGGAGGGAAGAACAGAAGTTTTTTCCGATCATTACCCGTCAAAATAAATTTGACGAACTACCAGTACCATGCTGACCTTTACACTGTATGTAAAATTGCTAATTTCATGGATACAATCACTTATACCATCTTAAACCCGATGTAGAGATGTGCCACTAAAATACCTCCACATATAAATTTACATTTTGCTTCCGTAACGCCTGGCTAATCTTATTCAAAAATTTATACAAAAAAAATTATTTACCTTTAAGAAACTAGAAATAATGTTATCATTGACATAGAATACACATTTTAACCTTGGGGAAAATCTTCTATAGACTATCCAATCGGTTATCTGTACTTAGCTAGATAGTCTCATTAAAGGGCTGAAAGCTATGTTGCGCCCAGACATAATATTTCTATTGACAAAGCGTGCTAATAAGGATAACTAGCCTTGCCCCTAGAAACGCCAAATCAGAGAAAAATGTCTGTAGATGTTAACAGTTGCCATAGCCGTTCAACTAATGCGGTAAACTAAAGCTTAAGACCCAAAATTTCACCCAACACTAATGACTAAAAATAAGTGGTAAAATTGAGTCACTAAACTTACTGGGTTCTGACTACGAAATTCACCTCTTAGAGGCGGATGTTCCAGGTATAAAACCCGAATTTGACAGGTTTAACTACGTTGTATAAAAAGGCAGAAGCACTACATGCTACACCGCAAAATTTATCAACTGTGTTGCGACGGGCGGGAGGTATGTGTTTTTTTGCGGGATCAGCAACGCTGGATAGAGCGGGCCCGCATCATTGATATCGAGGGCGATTTAGTGACTTTACGCTATGAGACAGACGAAGAAGATGAAGTTTGTTCTTGGGAGGAGATGGTTCGTCTTGAAAGCATCGGATCTGTTACTCAAAAATTAGCTTCAGTGCAACGCGGTAACATAGATCCGCTGACAACTGAAGAGTGTCCAGAAGCAGAGCGTATCCCTAACCCTTATACTGACCTAAATCCAGATTGAAATAGCCGTCAGCGTGTTGTTAACAAGAGGATTTAAACCCCACCTCAACAACATTCCACCTGTAGAGGTGGCGGAATTAAACCCAAAATTAACTCAATGCTGATTGCTAATAGCTTATTAAACGCTTCTAGACCAAATTCACGTCAAGCGTTCAAAAGCAGGACAGTATCCGTCAAGGGTAACTTTGAAATTATATAAGGGGGCAGCGGGGTTCCAACACCGTTGCCCCCTTTGGTATCGGCAGCTACCACAGCACTCAACATCACCAGAATTAGGGCGAAGATGATTGGGGTTTACCAGTTCTCGTGGGGATAACCCCCGCAATACCAGGTCTTCACCCTGCCAACGCGCTTCTATTAAACCCGTATCAGCGAATTGTCTCCAGCGGGGGTCTGCTGTTACTGTATCAGGGAGAGTGATGGTAATAACCGTACCTAATTCCGTTAACTCTCCCTCATAATTAGTTTCTGGGGCGGCAGGTTGTAAAAATGTTTCCCCAATTGGTAATTCTACTAGAGTTCCGGCTGCTGGTGAGTGGACATGATAGCGGTTTTGTAGCTCTTCTAAGCAAGTTAAATCTGCTAGGTAGCTGGGAGAACCATGCACAAAAATAACGTGCTGGGGTCGTAAATTATGAATTAGCTGGGTTGTTCCTGGTCCATCACTATGTTGCGCTAAAAGATAACTTTCAAATTTCGTTGGTGCTAAATATTCTGGGTTAACGGGAAGATCAATTTTTTCCGGTAAAAGAATCAACCAATTGCCTGTGTTATATTGGCAGTATTTACGTAAATCTGCGGAAGAGTCCGTGAGAACAATACAAGGAGATGTCCCTAAACTGGCTAGGTTTTCCGGCTTTAATCTTCTTACACGAGGCTTTACCCGGTCATCCCAAAATAAAGGTTGGTGTCGGGCAAAATTCTGGACAGCGGCGGGGAGATGGGGTAAAAGTTCTAAGTAGGCATCGCAACCAGCAGCTACAGCACCATCAACCCAAATATCTAAATCTCGACCTGTAAAGTGGTGATGGGAACGTAACAGCATGAGTAATTCTTGACCTAATCCTAATGCTGGGGTTGGTAAAATTATTGAATTGTTTTTCTCTGTGCCACTAGAACTAATGGCGCGATGAATCCTTTCTGCTAGTTGATTTTCTTGGTTACGACGATGGGTATGACGGGATGTACCATAACTACCTTCAATTAATAGCACGTCTAAATTTAAACCCCGGAGTTCATCTAGTCGCAACCCTTCGACTAAACGGGAGTTGGATAGGAAAAAATCACCTGTGTAAAGTAATTTATAATCACGGTTGGGGGTGTGGTAAGTGAGGAGAATCGCCACAGCACCGGGTAAATGACCTGCGGGGAATAATTCTACTATTAAATTTTCTCTGATTTCCACAGGCGATCGCAATGGTAAAGCCTGGCAAAATGATACAATTCCTGGTAGTTCTTCATCTAGCCAATTTAGCGGTAATAACTTCGTTGTTACCTCACTAGCATAAATAGGTAATAGGGGAAAAGCTTGATGTAGTGTTAATAAGCCTCTGGCATGATCTGGATGAGCATGACTAATTAGGACTAAATCCGCTGGTATCCCATGATGTGCCGATTGAGTCATTTCCTGCGCTACAGGGGAAATATTTGTCAAACCGAAATCTAACATGATCCGGTGTGGTCCCATCCTGACCAGTAGACACACCCCTTCATCTTGATGCTGAACACTATAGGGAAAGCATTCCAACTCGTTAGCTGTTGTTCCAGCATCAATTGATATATTATTCATTATTTGCTCCTCCCCTCAATCAAACTATTGGCTGAGAAACTTGGCTTTTAGCAATATTCCTCTGCAAAGTTCAAAGAAGTGGGAATCCTAAGTTGTCACTCTTGTTAATGTGCAGAACCGTTACCATGATAGTTATCGGAATCATAAAAGCCATTTTTCGTACCAAAGAATAAGCACGAAACCGTAAATATAACAGTTAAACCCACTAAAATTAGTTTGATGTCCATTAATTTTATCCCCTTAACTTCAGACTTTCCGATTTTAATATCGTGTTTTTGCATTTGGGCAAAATCACTAGAAATCTTTACCATACTTGGGTTATTGTCACTATACCACTTTTATGGTACGGTCGGGGGCAACTGTCAGAATCAAGTGATTATCGAGCGATAGCCTGCGTGGCGTAGCCATAGTCGAGATAATGTCCAGGATGAGAGGACGGACGGGATCAAAATAGGAATTTTATCCCCAATTACCTATAAGCGATTACTAGGTCGCGCTTCACTATTGCGCTATTGAGCATTTAAGTTTTTCAGAATTTTCTGTCTTAACAATTCCTTAATTTCTGTATGTCCGGGTACAGCTTCAATGACCTTTAGCGAATTTATCAAAACAGTTTATAATGAAATAGATTTTGGTGAGAAATTTACTGTATATGAATAACAACGACAAAAAAGTTTACAATTACACTATCATTCTCGAAAGGGAAGAAGACGGAGGTTATCACGCTTTTTGTCCTCTGCTTAAAGGTTGTCATTCCCAAGGAGATACTTTTGAAGAAGCGATCGCCAATATAACAGAAGCTGTAGAATTATATCTTGAAAGTCTAATGGCTGATCATCAACCTATCCCTAAAGAAGATTATATTGTTAAGCCATTAAGTGTTTTAGTATGAGTATTTTTCCGAGCGTCAAAGCTAAAGACTTTATTAAAGTTGTTGAAAAATTAGGTTTTTATTTTGATCGTCAAAAGGGGAGTCACGCCATTTACAAGCATAATGATGGGCGTAGAGTTGTGATTCCTATTCATTCAGGAAAAGATATTAAACAAGGTACTTTAACAGGAATGATTCAAGATGTTGGTATTGATAAAGAAACATTCTTCAATTTGTTAGGAAAATAAGATATATCTTCTTAGATTTTATTTCACTGCAAATCTCGATCAGCGATTACTCTTAATATTAATTAACTTCCTCGTCAAAAATTATAGGATATGCACTCTCAGCCACTTTCAAAAATCTCTCCCATCTGGTACGATGTTGGCGAAAAATATCTTGTGACTTAAATCTGTCCAGAGATTTAAATTCTCTTCTAATGAAAAACATTGTGAAAAAATCTGGCTCTTGCGTCACTTTTATGGTAAAAACTAAGATCACTAAAATTTAATGCTGATAAATTTAAATCATAAAAGCTGAAAACTCTATCTCTGTAAAGGTTTGCAAACTTTTAGATACAAGTGAATTAGCATAAGAGTATAATCATAATTATCAAATACAAAAGTTTTAGGGATAGTTATGAAATTTAGCGTAGATCAAATTCTCAATCTGCCAGAGATGAAAGTGTTAGATTTTCAAGAAATCGAAGGGGAAGAAATAATTATAACAATAGAGAAAGCTGTCAACTATTCTAATTGCCCGAACTGTGCAAAAACTACCTATAGTATACATCAAAATCATTGGCGGATGATTCATGATTTATTTTGGAGTGAAAAACCAGTATTGTTAAAAATAAATCGCCGTCAATTTAAATGTAAGAAGTGTAAAAAGGTCTTTAGTGAAAATCTAAATTTTGTAGATAAAAGTAAAGGATATACTAAAAGATTAGCCATAGATATAGTGAAACAAGTATTAGATAGTAATATTCATAGTGTTGCCAAAAGAAATGACTTGAGCGACGAAGAAGTTGAATCAATGTTAAAAGCACAAGCATCACAAATATTAAATATTAATTTAAGTGAGGTAAAAAGGTTAGGCATAGATGAAATTGCTTTAGTGAAAGGTCAAGGAAATTATTTAGCAGTATTAGTAGATTTAGATACTCGTAAACCAATTGAGTTAGTGAAGTCAAGAAGAATAGAAGAAATACGTGAAGTTATTGTGAAATGGGGATCTCAGGTACTGGAACAAATAGTTGAAGTGAGTATGGATCTGTGGTCTCCTTATAAAAGTTTAGTAGAAGAATTAATGCCAAATGCAAATATAACTGCTGATAGATTTCATGTAATGAAACAAGTAAATGATGAGTTAGATGCTATGCGTAAATCTGAAAAGAGAGCCGCTATGTCTTTAGATAATAAATCAGAGAAAGATCGAATATTAGCAGGATTAAATAAAAGCAAATATAGCTTAATAAAAAATGAAGATTCCTTGAATGAACAACAAAAAGAAAGATTAGATAATGTTCAAGAAGTTTCCCCTATTCTGGCAAAAATGCACGCCCTCAAAGAAGAGTTTCGAGACATATTTGAATCTACTAAGCCTTGGGGTGAAAACATAATAAATTTATTAGATTGGATGCATGATGGAATGAAGTATTTTCCCAAAAGTATAGGAACAATAATTAGATGGTTTGGTGAAGTCGTAGGTTATTTTGACGATAGAACTACCAGTGGTACTGTAGAAGGAATTAATAATAAACTCAAATTAATCAAAAGACTTGGATATGGATTTCGTAACTTTAGTAATTTTAGATTACGTAGTTTATTAAACTGGCACTTTAGTATTAATTCTCCATAAAAGTGACGCAAGAGCCAAAAATCTTTAAATATCGGGTTAGGAAATTCGTATCTCCAGTCGCTTCTCTTAATGAAGAGCGTGTTTTCAGATTCCAATGAAGTAAGAATATCTTGCACATTATATAGCTTTTGGAGGTTCAATCTGGGGTGAGTAGAGAGAATATTTTGAATATACTCTAATATATACTCTTCGAGTGTTTGTTGATCTGACTCTATTGAGTCAAATCCATCAAGGAGTATGAGGAACTGACCTGTCTTTGATAATAAGTGAATGTCTGAAATATCAATATTATACTCACTAACAATGTACTGATCAAGATCCTGAATTTTTTCTTTGTTCTCTGTGTATTCCCTTAAGCGGATATAAATTGGAAAATGTTTTTTCTCCTTTAAAAAGCTGTTTTCTTGAAAACAACTCAGAGCTAACCTCCGAAGTAGCATTGTTTTACCACTACCTGTGCTGCCAATAACTATGAGTCTTTGGCTGTGTGGTTGATTCTCATTATCAATCTTAACAAGCTCCTTGGCGAAAATATTATCTAGATGCAGTCTTTTTTTCTTTTGTTGGTTACAAGTATCAATGTCAATATCAATGTTTACATAGAGTTCTAAAGTTGATATTGGTTCTCGCATTTTCAGAATTCTTATTTTGCCGCATTTCTCCTTAATTCTCTGTTCTATGGTTTTTTGAATTTTTTGGATTGTAGCACACAAATCATCGCTGTCATGATCATTTCGACCATTAGAGTTGACAGTTGAGACTAAAGATTCTGAGTTACTCGGTTCGCTTGTAGTTAAAAGGTCTTGATTATCTTCATTAATAGTATTGTTGACTTCGCAATTTTTATTCTCTTGTTCCGCTTTCCTTTCAGACTTATGTATATATCTGAGCTTTTCTCCATCTTTTAGTTCTCCAGATTTATTTAAAGCATACTCTACTGCTTTTATTGTTCCCATAGATACAGTTCTGTCATACATTACTCTGTAAAAAGTAGTTCTTGAAAGTGAGGGATAACCCGATAGATAATCAGTGAGGAATGTTTCTATTGTTATTTCTCGATCCTTTAGATTCTCTATTGCTTGTCTTATTTTATCTCTACTGTCTTTGTGAATATAGTAACTATCTGCTTTCCTTTTCATTCAATAGTACCAGGATGAATACTGAGTTCAATATTTATTGAAACATATTTTTGCACAAAAACTAAATTTAAGGGAAATTTCGGCTTAATCTTAAAAAGATAATTATTAAATTTCATATACGCATACAGGACACATTTATAGAAATAAATGGGCAAGGCAAACGCACCTTATTTTTGGAATGCTTACTGAATAAAGGTTATACCCATTATCTAAATTATAGGTAGAAAAAACGAACGTTTCAGATACAACAAAACGAACTTTAGGCACTTTATTTTTGGAATGCTTGCTGGACAAAGATTATACCCATTTTATAAATACGAACGTTTCAGATACAACAAACGAACTGTCATATACATAATTTCGTGCCAATATCAAAACACGCTGCAACTGGGTAAAAACTCAGTTCCTAATTACATCAAAAAGAAGGTTGAGTTTATTATGGAATCAAGTAATCAACAGTCTAGCCCTAGCCAAGCGCAGACAGCATCTCAGAACATTGCCACGGACTGTGCTATCGGTGCGGTATCAGGGCTACTTGTTCTTCCCGTTACCCCGCTTGTAGGTTGTCTAACCGGAGTAGTTGTTCAGGCTGCTATTGAACTGGTGAGACCATCAGCCGCAAACTAACGTAAGAGGATGTATTAAAAATCCTCTTTGGCAAAAATGGCCGTTCCCCCCTAGCCCCCCAAGGGGGGATTAGTAACTGCTTAAAATCTCAGCAACTTCTCAAGCAACCTTTCATAAATTATGCCAGTCCCGATTTTAATTCTTATTACGCAAATAGCCGTTCCATTAGTGACTGGAGCTTGTATCGGCAAGGCTGTTGGTCACACAGGATTTGCAATATCGAATTTCAGTAAAGCACAGTCCATTGGGAAGAGTGCGGAACACAATTACCATAATGTTTGTTTACAACTAAAATGGGATGTGAAGCAGCTTGGATTACTGGCTGAACAGTATGGACAGACTCAATTGCACGCAGTTAGTACGATCAATAAAGTTTACGCATTATTAGATTCCCCAAAAATTCTTCAGTCTTTCACTCTTTCATTTGATCAAGAGGTTAACACATATACATATGAGATGCGCTCTGTAGACTCTGGTAAAATTGTATACGGTGGAGCAGGGGCAGTAACAAAAGCGGCAATTAATCTCTCAGCATCTAGCCTACTCCAAGGAATCTCCAGGATGGGATTTCAAAATACGTTGAATTCCTTTGCTTTATACGGCACAAAAGCAGCTACTATCAAGCTTTTCGCTGCATCTACTTCAGGTCTTGCTGTGGGTAGTGCTTTTGGGGCTATACTACCGCCAGCGCTCGCAATAATGGCCACTAAGTTTTCTGCTGATACAGAAACCATTCTTACGGAAGCGCTAGAATATCAAGCCAATATTGACGTTGAAATAGCGCATATTAATTGCTTTCGGGGTCAGTTATCTCTTGTGGAAGCGCGATTACTAGAGTTAAATGATGGCGTAGGTTCGATGACAGAATTGCTTGAAGTAAATTTAGTGGAATTTAATGCCTTACCTGAGCATCGCAGGAATAGAGCTACTAACACTTTGAAGGGCAATATAGTATTAAAGTTTCTCAACGATCTCCTGTTTACGATTCAGGATTTTGCTCATAAGTATTTCAACATTGGAGATCCGAAAGACGATTTTAGGGATGTTCAGCTATTGAGAACGGTTTTGAATTCTGCTTGCTGTTTAGCTGCTGTATTATCGAGAGCAACAGTATTAAATGAGAATGGAGCGCTATGCTCTGATGCGGTAACACTATTTGAACAGTATAGACGCTAAATTGTTTGATTCAGCTTACCAAATTGAGATTTTGATCAGTACATAACATAAAAAGGAACGTAACTATGGGAACGCCTGAAAATTCACTTATTATCAAGCCAATAGTAGAAGCAATTGCGCCACGCCTAGCAGACCTATTAGATGCAGAGCTTGTGAATAGTTGGATGATGCAATCGTCCCTCATGGATTGTGCTAAGGCCTTTATCTGTGCTCAGTCTGAGATGGTTCGTGTAGTAGAGGAGAATGAAACACAGCGCGCAAAGATATCTTCTGATCGAGATATTCGTCTCGCTGAAATTGAAAAGGATCAACTTAGAAATGAACAAGAGCATAAACAGTTCATGTGTGGGCGAAAGGATGCAATGCATCAAATTATAGAGCTTGCAGACGATGCACGATCAAGGGGCAATGAAGAGCTATCAAAGCTTCATTCTCAGCAATTAACCGCTATTTTGCTCAATAACCCATTTAATAATTAGTCATAGAGATAGAGTGTTCACTTTATCAGTCTATCTATCACCTACCCCTACTTATTGAGCCGATACGATTAGACTGTAGTTACCAAGAATTGTTAAGTTAATAAATTCACCTTCCTCACAGCATAATCTCCTCTCCGCGCTCAGTAAAGTGGACATCTTTAATTTTCCACTGAGAATTACTAATTAAGGTTTTGCGAACACTACTAAACAATGCAAACTGTTCACAACTAGAAAGAGAAGCTATTTGTCGTTTTGAATTTTGTGATATTCGTAAATCAACTGTCGCAATACCATTTTTAACATTAACACGATAGCCAGATACGCTAAAATCTGCTGTATTTTGTGCTTTGAATATTTTACCTATAGCCTCATTCATAGGTGCTGCTGCGGAAACCTCGGCTTTTTGAGGGATCAGTTCTTGACATTGAGTATCACTTGTGTATACGGTGATGTTGGTAGTTTTACCAGAAATGGCTGTAGTATTAGAATTATTGGTATATGGTTCAACTGCGGTAGTGGGAGACTTCTGTAGTTTCTTTGGGGGACTGAGGTTAATTTTGCTTTTTGGTATTGTTTCTGGAATTGATTTATCAGCAGTATTGTTAGAATCGCAACTGCTAATAACGGTGCAGGACACAACTAAAAATAATGATAAAATAGCTTGTTTGTAATTATACATATAATGATTCCGTTGGATTTTTACAAGAAAATTCATCAGGGGAAGGAAAGAAAAACCTAAATATCAATGATAACTACTTTTCCTACCATCCTATTTTATGTCACAGTATTTAATTTCTTGACTGATTAAATCAATAACTTCTAAAATATTCATACAAACACTTGAATAAACATTTTTAATTTAAGATTGAAGTAATGTTAAAAGCTTTTTGTATTTGGCTGATTTGTACTTTGTCAAATGTTTATTGTTGAAAACAAATCAATCACAAGCTAACATCCTGTAAATCTTTTAATCCTATAAATCCTGATTCAAATAATTAACAAATAGCTGCATTCACAAACTGAATCACATCTTCTAAACCAGCTTGAGTTTTCAGGTTTGTAAAAATAAAAGGCTTATCACCACGCATTTTTTTCGCATCTCTTTCCATCACATTCAAATCAGCACCAACATAGGGAGCAAGATCAGTTTTATTAATCACTAATAAATCAGATTTAGTAATACCCGGTCCACCTTTACGGGGAATTTTATCACCAGCAGCTACATCAATGACATAAATTGTTAAATCTACTAATTCAGGACTAAAAGTAGCAGCTAAATTATCTCCACCACTTTCTAAAAAGACTAAATCTAAATTGGTAAATTTTTCTTCTAATTGTTCAATTGCGGCTAAATTCATGGAAGCATCTTCACGGATAGCAGTATGGGGACAACCACCTGTTTCTACACCCAAAATGCGATCGCTTGACAAAGCCTGAGAACGCACTAAAAACTGAGCATCCTCTTGAGTATAGATATCATTTGTCACCACAGCTAACTGATATTTTTCCCGTAAACCCTTACACAAAGCATCTACCAAAGCCGTTTTCCCCGAACCTACAGGACCCGCAACGCCTACTCTTAAAGCCGTCATAATTTTTAACTCCTAAACAATCTAGTATATTGGGTTTCGTGCTGCATACTCGCTAAAGACAAACCCCAATTACAACATCCTAAATCATCATCTGCCATTGTCAAAATTTCCCCCACAGTAGTAGTTAATAAAGGTTGTAAACACAGTAATAACTGTTGTCCCGCAGTTTGTCCCAGCGGAATAATTTTAATACCAGCAGTAATTAAATTATTCGCCCAACTGTGTAAATAAGCTAATAAAGCAGCTTGAATATTGATATCCCAATGAGCGCAAGCTATAGCAAAAGCGATCGCATAATTGCTAGGATAACCCACAGCATTCACCACAGGTAAAATATCCGGTTCTAGCTTCCCCAATAATTGCATCAGAGAACGTCCCATTTGCCAACTAGCAGCCCGTAATTCCTCCGTATCCCTCGCCGCTGATAACCATAAATTCCACCGCTTTAAAGCCGACCTATCACCTGATTGGATAGCATGAAAACCCCTCACCATTACCGCTGCATCTAGGCGAATTGAGCCATAAATTAACTCAGATTTTAGCCAATCTTGGAGATTTTCAATATTAGTAATAGTCCCATTTTCTACTAACATTTCCAACCCTTCTGAATAGCCATAAGCACCAACAGGTAAAGCTGGACTTGCTAATTGTAAAATCGCCAAAAAATGGCTATGTGTGAGAGTGATTTCCATAAGCCCCTAATTCTGGTTGAAAAGGTACAACTTCCTCTTTAATTTCTAATCCCAATTGTGTCAACATAGCAGCTAAAACCGTATCTGGAGATAAGCGTAAATAAGTGGGAGTAATTTCCACAGATACATGACGATTTCCTAAATGATACGCAGCCCTTAATAATAAAGGAATTTCTGCTAATACAGTTAAAACTGGTTCAGGTTTAGCAATAATTCTCATATTCATACTTTCATTTTCATTTATGAGAATATCGCCATCATTTAATACTGTACCTCTAGCCAAACGCAAAAAAACTTCCTTACCATGTGCTAATGTAAATTTATGGCGGCTACGAGTTCGTTCTTCCGCAGTCAGTGAAAGAGTGAAAGTAACTATAGTATCATCATTAGGTGGTTGACGTTGAGTAAAAGTCAGCATAATTCCTGAAATTAACTTTAATTTTGATGATTCTGTATCTATAGTAATTCATTTTCAATATTTAGTAAACAAAAATATACCCGACTTCTTAGAGAAATCGAGTATTTTCAAATTTTCCCTTGACAAATCTCTTTTAACTAAGCGAGTGAGATGGTAAATAATTCCTCATAATCATGAGAGAAATAGTTATAAAATTTGCGGAAATTTTCCGGAGAAACAGCAAGTTGTACAACAGCAAAAACAGCCCGCACATGAATAGCAGCTATCGTGGGTTCTACCTTTTCTTTGTCACTGATACATTTAATAAATTCTTGTAAATTCAAAGATTGAATAGGTTCTGTTTCACCTCCATACAAATATTCTCTCAATTCCTGGGGTATTTGTGCTGCTAATTCTTCTCTTTCATCACTAGGAATAATTTTTTTAATACTTTCAAAAGTAGCACGAGTAGCAACTTCTGCTTCTTCACGAAATTCCGATTGAGCTAAACTTTGAACATGGGTTATAAACTCGGTATATTCCATTTTTTTATCTCCAGTATTCAAATCAATAATTTGTCTTATCAATCAAACAATTATGAGTGAGAGAAGTCCTAAACATGATGACTGATTACCTCCAACTTATAATTTAATATTTAAAACTAAAGGTGGCTTTGGCAATAGTAAGTGTATTCTAGGCTTTAACGATTCACTTAACTTCATCCCCAAGAGTTAGATATAGCTATATCTGACGATAGATATATTAGTGAAATATCACCAATTTGTTCAAGAAGTTAGGGATATTAAGAATTAAAAGTTTTCTACTGAAACGGTGCGTCAAACTTGTTAATTCATCATCTAATTATTAAATTAACTTTTGACGCACCCTACGAGTTTTTATTGTTTTATCTTCTTTCTAGGAAACCAATCATCTAAAATGGCGTAAAATACGGGGACAACAAACAAGCTGAGAATAGTAGAACTGACCAAACCACCGGCTATAGATACAGCCATAGGCGATCGCAATTCTGAACCCGCACCTAAACCCAAAGCAATGGGAACCATCCCCAAAATTGTCGCCGCAGTTGTCATCATAATGGGACGCAACCGGACAGGTCCAGCTTTGAGAATTGCCTCAGTTCTTTCTAGTCCAGAATCTCTTAACTGATTAATGTAATCTACAATTAGGATGGCATTTTTGTTAGTAATCCCCAGCAAAAATACAAAACCAATTAGAGATATCATCCCAAAATCACTTTTTGTAAATAGCAGTGCCAACAACGCCCCCACGATTGCTAAAGGTAAAGAAAGACCAATAACTATGGGGTCTACCCAACTTTTAAATAACCAAATTAACACCACAATAATACAAAGTGCTGATAACCCCAAAGTCGTGCCAAAACTCCCAAAAACCTCATTCTGACGGGCAGAATCTCCCCCTAAATTCAAAGAAACACCCGCAGGTATAACTGCTTTAGCTTCTGCTACCACCTTATCCGTCGCATCACCCAAAGTTAAATTTTGACCCAGATTAGCACCGATATAAGCCACCCGCTGATTATTCAAACGTTCAATTTGTAAAATTGGATCTTGTTGATCAGATGCACCTGTGATAGTGACATCAGCAAACCCAGATATTTTCTCAATTCGGGCTTTTACTGCTTTAGCTGCTGTCGTTAAGGCTTGAAGATCATTACCTTGTAAGGCTATTTGCAGAGGTTTTTGTCCACCTGTGTCCACAAACTGAATATCTTCTACACTTGTAGTTACACCCGCCAATTTTGGCAAAGCAGCGCGGAGTTGGTCTTGTATTTCTACCGTTTTCACTTCTCGCTCTGCTTTGAGCTTAACGTACAGCGTACCTTTGTTTGGTTCACCTTCACGAGAACCCACAGTAGTAAATACCGTTGCCACTGCGGGGAACTTCCTCACTACTTCTTCCAGTTTCTTAGCAACATCCAAAGAATCGTTTAGAGGATTAGGAATGGGAATAGAAGATGATGAAGCAGCTAAAGCCGCAGCAGACAAAGACGAATTTTCTAATTTATCTTTTTGTCCCGCTTGTCCTGGTTGTCCTCCTGGTTGTTGTCGTCCTCCTTGCCCCGCTTGTCCAAGATTCCCAGGAAGATTAGGTAAGGGAGCAGTATAGACAATATTAAATTCTCCTCGGTCAAGTTTGGGAATAAACCCTTTGGGAATTAGGGGAATCAGGGCTAAACCAGCTATTAAACTACCAACTGCCAAGCCGACAACTATTAAGCGGTGCTGCAATGACCAGGCTAACAAGTTACGGTAAGCCTGATCAAATTCTAGCCAAATTTTACTTTGCTTTTGGGGAGAACTGGATGATTTAGCTTTGAGCCAGTAAATAGCTAAGACGGGTGATAAGGTTCGGGCTACTAATAAAGATGTCAGCATCGCAGCGGAAACTGTAATCCCAAAGGGTTTGAAAAATTGACCAATGACTCCACCCATTAAACCGATAGGCAAAAATACCGCTACTGCTGTTAAAGTGGCTGCGGTGACAGTTAAACCAATTTCATTGGTGGCTATGAGTGCGGCTTCGCGGGGGGTTTTTCCTTCTTCTATATGCCGCATGATGTTTTCTACATCAACTATGGCATCATCTACTATCGAGCCAATGACTAAAGCTAAGGCTAACAGGGTGATGGTTTCTAGGTTAAAGCCATATATCGCCATGACGATAAATGTCCCTAACAAAGACACGGGAATAGCTAAGGCAGAAATTAGGGTGGCTTGCCAATTCCATAAAAAGGGAAAGATGACAACTACTGAGAGGACGATCGCTTCGATCAGTGCATCTATGGTGGAATGGGTGGCGTTGTGAATATATTCAGCTTGGGTAGCAGCTAAGGTGAGGGTGACATCTTTTAAGCTCAACCTTAGCTGTTGTACTTCTTTTTCTACCTGACTGACTACTTCTAGGGTGTTGGCATTACCTTTTTTAATTACTTGAAAGGCTAAAGCCTGTTTACCATTGAATCTTACTAAAGTGCCAGATGAGGGTAATAAAACATTCCTTCTTCTTTCTTCTTCCTGACTTATGGGAGTTACGGGCGCAGGCCCTGCGCCCCTACCCTCCTGACTCCTTGTGCTGCCATCTCCTAAGAGGGAGACTTTGAGAACTCCTGGTAATTTAGCGATCGCTGGGACAATTTTCTCTTTTGCTAGTTGCTGTAAATTATCAATCTTCCCAGTAGCACTTTCAATGGCATAGCTAACAGCCGCTGATTCGTTCAGATTCAAAGGGATGATTTTTTTAGTGGCATTCTTGGGTAGATTTAATTGATTGACGATTTGAGAAATTTTCTTGGTCGCAGTTTCTAAATTTGTCCCCACCACAAAAGAGGAAATTACGGCAGTTTGACCAGGATAGGTTGATGAACGAATATCCTCAAGACCTGCCAGTGATTTGAGACTTGCCTCCAGGGGTTTAGTTAGTTGTTCTTCCGTATCTAGGGCAGATGTTAAGGGTGCTTGGGCATTTACCACCACTACCGGAAAGGTGATGTCTGGAAATAAAGCATATTTGAGGGAACTGAATGCCAGGATACCAGCTACCGCTATACCTATCCAAAAACACACTGTCAACCAAGAAAACTTAATCGCTAATTTGGAAATATTGAAGCTTTCGCGTGTAGATTGTGTATTGGTCTGTACCATCTGATAAAATTATTTGAGTCCTTGGTCATTAGTTGTCAGTCTTTTGATCACTGACAACTGACAGGCTAGTATAGAACTTCTAGGGTGAAAATGGTTGTAGATGTTTAGTCATGGTAGATCCTTAATCCTTTCGTTCCTTGTTCAAAGTATTCTAAGCAACACCATAATCTGTATATGGACGCTTGTAGGGTGGATGCAACCCCAACACAATATCTTCTTTGGGAACACCCATTTTTACTAACTCCTCAGCAGGATTTTGGTCTGTCAAATTTTGTTGTAGCCAAATTTTGCCATCTTTAATATCAAAGTGCATGACACTACGATAAACTCGATGTAGTTCTTGCCAGCCGACATTCATCCATTGGTAATGATCCCTTTGGGTATCAAAAATCAGTTGTAGTTCTTCTTCTTCATCATCTTTGGCGTAATTAGTTAACAAAGTTTGAATATATTCTCGATATTTAGCTATTTTATCCATTTAAAAATTACCTCTTTCCTGGGTTCATAGACTACTAATGGTACTTGATATCTTTGTAGTGCAATTTGAGTAAATTCAAGTTGGAAAAATATTTCATAAGCATCTAAGGGAATCGCTAAGTACAGTATACGATTTGGTTCAATAGTTTCCAATGCTAGACGATATAGACGATAACTGAGAAACTGACCTAACGCAGCCTAAAAGTCTGTAATTGCCGAAGGATTGAGAAAACTTTTGATTTCTACAGCTATTTTCTCACCTGCTTTTTCCGCACCAAGTAATTTCTAGGCAGCTAAATCGACCTGAAAATTGACATCACCAAATTTAAATTTTAGTGGATCATCTGTAATTAACCACTGTTCTTTTTCTAAAGCTTTTCTGACTGATTCATGAAAAATATCTTTAGCAGACACGGATAACATTAAATTGTTGTATCTTTAGTATTTTACACTCTTAGTAGTAAAAGGAAAATAGTTTCTAAGTTTTTTATTCTCATGTCAACTTTGATCCTAGTCCCCCAGGGAGCAGAATATCAAGCCGTCTGTCGCGGATTAAGGCGCGTCCCCAGTTCCCAAGTCAAGGTATTAGCGATACCAATGGGAATTGAACCAGTGCGGAAATATTTACAACAATTCACCCATAATCAAGCAAATCGGATGCTGATGATGGGTTTATGCGGTAGCTTGAGCCAAAAATATCAAATTGGAGATATTGTTTTATATCAAAATTGTCTTTATCAAGGAAATCTGCAAGAGGGCGATAATTCCTTTACCGCAGATATACATAATAAACTTGGAGATCATGTATCTTTAGTCAAAGGGTTAACGAGTGATCGCCTCTTATATAAAGCCAAACAAAAACGCCAGTTACAAGAACAATCCGGCGCTGACGTTGTAGATATGGAAGGATACGCTTTTCTCGAATTTTTCCAGCAACCATCTGACGCAGTTTCTCCACCAGTACAAGTAGCCATCCTACGAGTAGTTAGCGATGATGCTCACCATGACATCCCCAATATCACCTCAGCCATTAGCGCAGACGGCTCATTACAACCTTTACCCTTAGCTTGGGAATTAATCCGTCAACCCCTAGCAGCAACTCGATTAATTACCGGTTCATTAAAAGGACTCAGAGCTTTAACAACAGTTACACAATTATTGTTTACGGCTTAAGGCAAGAATGTCCAATAGACCCATAAGATCCCCGACTTCTCTAAGAAGTCGGGGATCTAAACAGAATTTAAACCGGAGAAATATCTTTTAGGGATCACCAAAAAATAAATTACCCAATTTTGTGGGATGGGCAATCCTGCCTGTCCTTGGTAATTAGCGGGCAAGATGCCCGCACCACAAGAAACTTTTGGGGATTTTTTTAATTGGAAGTCCCTTAAGCTAAACCACTGATGCCAAATTGACTTTAACAATCACATCATTGAAGTCTTTATCACCACCACCACGTAAATCCTCAAAGCCAAAGGTATTATCACCTAATATCCGCACATGATCAACACCATCTGAGTTAGCCCCCAAGAAGGCGAAGTAAATATCTGGGTTATTATTAGGATTTCTATCAAGTAGGGCATCAAGTGTACCATTAGCCACAAGAAATGGTACATACATAGCACCACCTTGAATGGTAGTATTGAAACCTGCTGTTCCGCCGTTATTCACGTTCAAGCTAACATCAGAAACACGGCCATTCAGAGCCGCTTGCACATAACCATCCTGTCCTGGGAGGATATCAGCGATACCATCACCATTAGTATCAATACCGCCATTCCCATCAGTTACGCGATAGAAACCAACGAAATTGTTGTAACTTGCTTCTCGGTAAACAGTAAAATCAGCGGTTACTGCACCAGTAATACCCCGTAAATCCAGCGATTCGCCTTGTGGTTTACTTTGCAAAGCTGTACCCAAAGGCATAGATTTATCATTTGCTTGAATCTGGACTTGCAAATCGTCGAACCCAGTTGAATTACCAGAACCATCTTCCCAATTTAGGGAGAAACTATTAGACCCCAAGTCTGTAATTTTTACAGTAGAAGGGTTGGCAAAGAGAACATTGCCAATGGGTGTGTTCTTATTCAGTACAGAATCGGTTGAACCATCTTTTACTAAATAGAATCTCAAATTGTCATTGGAGTTAAACTCTAATAACCTACCGAGGCTAGTGAGATCAAATCCAGCAGGAAGATTAGTAATAGTAGAGAAAATTATCTGACCTTTTGCTAATGCTTTTTCTGCATAACCAGGTTCACCTGGGGCAATTCCATCTATTTTACCAGACGCATCATCAACAGTAAATACTCCTATTTCATAGAAACCATTAAAATTGAATCCTGTCAATTTTACTTCTAGTGTCACTTTGCCGTCGTTATCTTTGATATTGAAGACATTATCACTAATTAGTGAGAGGAAATCGTTAACGTTAACAGTTTCCGTGTCAGTGCCAGTGTCAGTTCCCGTGTCGGTTCCCGTATCAGTTCCCGTATCAGTGCCAGTGTCAGTTCCCGTATCAGTGCCAGTGTCAGTTTCTGTGTCAGTTTCTGTGTCAGTGCCAGTGTCAGTTCCCGTGTCGGTTCCCGTATCAGTTCCCGTGTCGGTTCCCGTATCAGTTCCCGTGTCAGTGCCAGTGTCAGTTCCCGTATCAGTTCCCGTGTCAGTTTCTGTGTCAGTGCCAGTGTCAGTTCCCGTGTCGGTTCCCGTATCAGTTCCCGTGTCGGTTCCCGTGTCGGTTCCCGTGTCGGTTCCCGTGTCAGTTTCCGTGTCAGTGCCAGTATCAGTGCCAGTATCAGTGCCAGTGTCGGTTCCCGTGTCGGTTCCCGTGTCAGTATCAGTGCCAGTGCCAAGCCGCACATAGACTTTCCCTGATCCAGGTGCGCCAATAATTAAATCGTTAACACCGTCACCATCAAAATCTCCATTACTGATCGAGCTACCTAACTTATCACCTATAGAAGCACCGTCAATTATAAAGCCATTTTGACTGTCGGGACTTTCGAGACTTGAGAGTTCAAAGGTAGGTGCAAAGTCTTCCTCTGTGCCATAAATGACGTAGACTTGTCCAACATTATTATTAGCATTTTTTGCCCCAATGATGATGTCATCAATGTCATCATTGTTAATATTCCCAGCACCACTGACATACCAATCGGAGTTATCAAGGGTTGAAATACCATTGATGGTAAAGCCATTGCTACCATTAAGGTCAGAAAGATTGATGCTAGAACCAAAATCTTCTTTGCCAAAGACCACATAGCCTTTGCCTTTCCCACCAATAATCAAGTCTCCGATGCGGTCACCGTTGATATCCCCAGCTTTGCTAACAGAGAGTCCTGATTGATCACCATCTTGTCCATTGATGACAAAGCCATCGCTGCTACTGAGGTTGTAAATGTTAATATCATCAGTAAAGGAGTTGTCATTGCTACGCCCATAAATGACATAACTGCTGCCAGAATTGTTACCATTGGGATTCGCATAGGGCGCACCAATGATGAGGTCATCAATTCCATCACCGTTGATATCCCCAGCGTCACTGACAGAATAACCTAAGCTATTGTTGTCATCACTTGGGTTATCCGGGTTATAGCTGTAGATAATCAAACCGTCATCAAGCCCAAAGTTTGGGTCGTCGAGGTTTAGGGTTGAGTCAAAATTCTCTTTCCCAAAGATGATATAGCTTTCACCTATAGTCCCTGATCCATTATCACCAGGATTAGTTGCGCCAATTAATAGGTCTTTGATGCCATCACCATTGATATCACCAGCGGCACTAACAGACCAACCGGCATTACGACTATATTCACTGCCTTGAATCGTAAAGCCCTTACTGCCAAGGTTGGAAAGTTCGATGGGACTATTAAAATAGTTGGGGTCATTACTGCCAAAGATGACATAAGCAGAGCCGAGACTATTCCCATTTGCACCAGGTGCGCCAATGGCTAGGTCATCAACACCATCACCATTAATATCCCCAATATTCTTAACAGAATAGCCGAATTTATCACCCGCGTTAGGCCCATTGATCACAAAGCCTTTAGTGTTATCGAGGCTAGAGACATCTATGGTTCGATTACGTGAATCTCTTTCACCAAAGACTACATAGGTTTTTCCGCCGTTGCTTTTGTTATTAGGATCGCTCAAAGGTGAGCCAATGACGATATCTTCAATTCCATCACCATTAATATCAACAGCGCTAACTGAGTAGCCGAACTCATCGCTACTTACACCCTTGATAGTAAAGCCGTTGTTGTTGGATATGGGAGTGGAAGTGGGTATAATCTCACCACTTACAGGATCGATAACAATAGTCTCGCCAGTTACAGGATCTATACCGATCAAAAATAACTCTTCATCTTCACTGCTGGAATTAGGATCTGGTAGGGCTGCTTCAAATGGGATCTCCTCAACTGGGGTATTTTCACTTGTTATGATCGATGGATTGCTGCTAACTCCAGTTGCGGTGGCAATAGGATTAGAATCTGGTTCTGTTGATGGATTGCTAGTATCTTCAGTTGTGGTGGACATAGGATCTAGTTCTGTTGATGGATTGCTAGTATCTTCAGTTGTGGCGGACATAGGATCTAGTTCTGTTAATAGATTGCTAGTATCTTCAGTTGTGGCGGACATAGGATCTAGTTCTGTTAATAGATTGCTGCTATCTACAGTTGTGGTGTCCATAATGATGTAGTGTTATTAGTTTTTTTCGATGGTTGACAAATTTCGGTTACAGCAAAGCTGGTGTAATAGATAGTTCCACGCTAGTTACACAGGTATTTGCCATAAATCTGCATTGAGAAATAGCTCTAGGCTGTAGTTGAGTGGCTAGAGTGTTGGTGACAGTATGGACAGAAGTTCATACCTTTGGGGTAAATATGTGTGGTTGCCCCTAAGCTTGAGTCGCTAGAGTAACTTTTGATGGAAATAAGGGAATAGTAGTTAATACCCTGGTAAGTAGTGAGACAGAATTAATTACACAATGTCATTGTGAATGGAATGAAGTGGAATGAAGCAATTGCAAGGGTTGTGATTGCTTCCCTTCGCTCGCAATGACTGTAAATATTTTTGTCCAATTACTTATGACGAAACTTCCCTGGCTTGCAGTTGAGTAGCCAGAGTTGGTGGAGATAATTTTTTCGGATAGTCAGATACGGTTAGTTTCTATGCCAGATAAAACTCTCTTTATATCCATATTTGTGTACCAAATTTTTCACCTCATATAATCAAATCCAGGTCTATTTAAGACTTGGGGTTTTTGCCGACTACACCCAGACGCGGGAAGATGCTGAAGTTTATGCCTGATTTGATTTAAGGACTCTTAGTTTTTCACTAACGAGAAAGTTTACTTTGATTGCCCGAAAACAGTATAGCCTAGATATTGTGTTATTAGTTGTGAAGTTTCTGTGAAGTTGAGGTCAATAACACGCAAATTCCTGAGTTGGGCTTTTATCATTGGCTGTAAACATGACAATCTGTTTTAGTTTGCGGTTATGATACTTGATATCAATGGGAAAATTTTCTCTTCCCTGTTCTCAAGTCCAGATTCCTATAACTTAATCCCTAATTGTTAATGTCCAATCCGGACTTGTTTTAAATATTCTGACTACTTTTGATCTACTGTCTTTACCAGTAATCCTAATGTGTGGTTAATGCTGGGGCTGGTGTTTAATGGGTAAAAATGGGGATTTTTAGGAAAAATGTCTGCTACTGGTTGTCAACGGGGTAAACTCTGGCTTGATTAGGGATCAGGGGTCAGGAATCACGAGTATGGCTTACGCCAAGTCAGAAGTCAAAAGAAGAGGGAAATTTCTGTCTTTGCTGCTTTTGCTCGTCCTACTTTGTCAATTGGCATATACTCTACCTTTCCACGCGCCTCCACGACCTTGCCAATGTTGTAATGCTGAATCTAGTGTCATACAAGTATACATAAAGGCAATTATGGGTAGGCTAAAGGCAAAAGCGGGGGAGCATTTGTAAAAGCGAGTAATTGGGAAGTAAGCAAAAGTCATTAGCAGGTATCCGATGACAGAGGTGAGGGTAATTATCCAATTCCCGAATACCAGTCCTAAAATAATTCCTATTGGGGGGACTATATAAACTAAGATCATTCCTAAGAGGCTACCTAGGAGGAGAAAGGGGGAATAATTCAGTTGTGTATAAGCACTTCTGGCGACCATATCCCAAATTGTTTTGAGGGAATCGTAGGGGCGTAAGCTACGGGTGAGAGTGCTGAGTCCTAACCAGATTTTTCCCTTGGTTGATTTGACGGCTTTGGCTAGAGAACAGTCATCAATTAGGGCTTGACGAATAACTTGTAATCCACCAATTCGATTGAGGGCTTCTTTCTGAATGAGAATACAACCTCCGGCGGCGGCGGCGATCGCCTTTTTGGGGTTATTTACCCAGGAAAAGGGATAGAGTTTTTGGAAGAAGAAGACGAATGCGGGTATTAATAGTTGTTCCCAAAAGCTTTGACAGCGTAATCGTACCATGATGGATACGAGGTCTAATTTCTGTGCTTCGGCTTTGGCAACTAGGCGGCTGAGGTTACTGGGATGATGTTCTATATCTGCGTCGGTAAGTAAAAAATAGTCTGGTTTTAATTGGCTGGCTGTTTGTACACCTTGTTCCATTGCCCATAATTTGCCTGTCCAACCCGGAGGTAATGGGGGGCTGGATATAATCTGCAATTGTGGGGTTTTGTCGAGGGCGTAGGCTACTCCTTGGGCAATGTTGGCTGTACCATCGCTACTTTGATCGTCTACGAGGAAGATGGTGAAGTTACCAGGATAGTCTTGCAGGAGGAGCGATCGCAAGCTAATGGGAATGACATCGGCTTCATTGCGGGCGGGAATGATTACGCACACTGTGGGTAAGGTGTTATTCTCAATATTTTTGTCTGGCGTTGCTTCTAATTGGTGATTAATTCGCCAAAATTGCCCCCAAAATAAGATTAAAAATAACCAAATGACTAAGGATAGAAGGGTCAAACTCAAGATAATTGTTGCCATAACTGTTGCTATACTCCAATTTAAAACTTAAAAACAAATTTAATTGTCACTGACTTGGATAGAATACAATGTCTGCTGATTTTGGGGAAGAATTTTCTCGTAATTCGGTTATGTTATTAAATACTTGAGTTTGGTGCTGAGGTAGGTATTTGATGGAAACACAAGATAGAACAGAAGTCAATAAAGTTGTTGATGCGATAGCCGCCAGTCAAAAACATCTGCTTTCTATTCAAAATCCCGATGGTTATTGGTGGGCAGAGTTAGAATCTAATGTTACCATCACTTCGGAAGCTGTTTTACTGCATAAGATTTGGGGAACTGATAAAACCAGACCTTTGCATAAAGTTGAAAATTATCTCCGTTCTCAACAGCGAGAACATGGAGGTTGGGAATTATTTTATGGTGATGGTGGAGATTTAAGTACAACCGTAGAAGCTTATATGGCTTTGAGGTTGTTAGGTGTATCCCCTACAGACCCAGCATTGCTAAAAGCGAAATCCCTAATTTTAGCTAAAGGTGGTATTAGCAAAACTCGCATTTTTACAAAATTACATCTAGCTTTAATTGGCTGTTATAATTGGCGCGGACTGCCTTCTTTACCACCATGGGTAATGTTGCTACCCGATAATTTTTTCTTCAATATTTATGAACTTTCGAGTTGGGCGCGTTCTAGCACTGTACCTTTATTAATTGTCTTTGATCAAAAACCTGTCTTTAAAATTGATCAGCCAATTAATTTAGATGAATTATATGCTGAAGGTGTGAATAATGTCCGTTGGAAATTACCAAAAAATGGTGATTGGTCAGATATATTTAACATTCTGGATGATGGTTTTAAATTAGCAGAAAGTCTAAATTTTGTTCCTTTTAGAAATGAGGGGATTAAAGCGGCAGAAAAGTGGATTTTAGAACGTCAAGAAGTTACAGGTGATTGGGGGGGAATTATTCCCGCTATGTTAAATTCTCTATTAGCTTTAAAGTGTTTAGATTATGATGCTAATGATCCAATTATCAAACGAGGTTTAAAAGCAGTTGATAATTTTGCTATTGAAATAGAAAATAGTTACTGTGTCCAACCTTGTGTTTCTCCTGTATGGGACACAGCTTGGGCGATTCGGGCTTTAATAGATTCAGGTTTAGAGCCAAATGATGCCGCTATTGTCAAAGCTGGAGAATGGTTAATAGAGAAACAAATTCTTGATTATGGTGATTGGAACGTCAAAAACAAGCAGGGAACTCCCGGTGCTTGGGCGTTTGAATTTGAAAATCGTTTTTATCCAGATGTGGATGATTCTGCTGTAGTTGTTATGGCTTTACATCAGGCTAAATTGTCAAATGAAGAACTAAAAAAACAAGCCATTAATAGGGCTTTAAATTGGATTGCGACAATGCAATGCAAACCTGGTGGTTGGGCAGCTTTTGATATTGATAATGATCAAGAATGGCTTAATGCTGTACCTTATGGTGATTTGAAAGCGATGATT
>NZ_CP099464.1:2165000-3762500 GCF_024584745.1 Dolichospermum heterosporum TAC447
AGGTTAGACCAATTTAGTTTCTATTCACAATTTGCATTGCTTTCGAGTTCTAAATGGATTAGGTCTCCCTAAAAGGAGGTGATCCAGCCACACCTTCCGGTACGGCTACCTTGTTACGACTTCACCCCAGTCATCAGTCCTACCTTAGGCATCCCCCTCCAAAAGGTTGGGGTAACGACTTCGGGCGTGACCAACTTCCATGGTGTGACGGGCGGTGTGTACAAGGCCCGGGAACGAATTCACTGCAGTATGCTGACCTGCAATTACTAGCGATTCCTCCTTCACGAAGGCGAGTTGCAGCCTTCGATCTGAACTGAGCTACGGTTTATGAGATTCGCATCACATCGCTGTGTAGCTGCCCTTTGTCCGTAGCATTGTAGTACGTGTGTAGCCCAAGACGTAAGGGGCATGCTGACTTGACGTCATCCCCACCTTCCTCCGGTTTGTCACCGGCAGTCTCTCTAGAGTGCCCAACTTAATGCTGGCAACTAAAAACGAGGGTTGCGCTCGTTGCGGGACTTAACCCAACATCTCACGACACGAGCTGACGACAGCCATGCACCACCTGTGTTCACGCTCCCGAAGGCACTTCCATCTTTCAACGGAATTCGTGACATGTCAAGCCTTGGTAAGGTTCTTCGCGTTGCATCGAATTAAACCACATACTCCACCGCTTGTGCGGGCCCCCGTCAATTCCTTTGAGTTTCACAGTTGCCTGCGTACTCCCCAGGCGGGATACTTAACGCGTTAGCTACGGCACAGCTCGGGTCGATACGAGCTACGCCTAGTATCCATCGTTTACGGCTAGGACTACTGGGGTATCTAATCCCATTCGCTCCCCTAGCTTTCGTCCCTCAGTGTCAGTCTTGGCCTAGCAGAGCGCCTTCGCCACCGGTGTTCTTCCTGATATCTACGCATTTCACCGCTACACCAGGAATTCCCTCTGCCCCGACCACACTCTAGCTTTGTAGTTTCCACTGCTTTTATTTGGTTGAGCCAAACTCTTTAACAGCAGACTTACAATGCCACCTGCGGACCCTTTACGCCCAATCATTCCGGATAACGCTTGCATCCTCCGTATTACCGCGGCTGCTGGCACGGAGTTAGCCGATGCTTATTCCTCAGGTACCGTCATTTTGTTCTTCCCTGAGAAAAGAGGTTTACAACCCAAGAGCCTTCCTCCCTCACGCGGTATTGCTCCGTCAGGCTTTCGCCCATTGCGGAAAATTCCCCACTGCTGCCTCCCGTAGGAGTCTGGGCCGTGTCTCAGTCCCAGTGTGGCTGATCATCCTCTCAGACCAGCTACTGATCGTCGCCTTGGTAGGCTCTTACCCCACCAACTAGCTAATCAGACGCAAGCTCTTCTTCAGGCAGCAAGCCTTTCACCTCTCGGCACATTGGGTATTAGCCACCGTTTCCAGTGGTTGTCCCCAACCTGAAGGTAGATTCTTACGCGTTACTCACCCGTCCGCCACTATCTCCGAAAAGACCGTTCGACTTGCATGTGTTAAGCATACCGCCAGCGTTCATCCTGAGCCAGGATCAAACTCTCCATTTTGTGTTTTCGAGTTTGTTGGCTCCGAAATTAGTTAAAATCTCGAATCCTCTTTCAATTATCTTTACGACGAGGATTGGTTTAATCTATTCTTTCAAAGTATTATTTTTTCTCGGTTCAGTTGTCCGGGAGTTGTTTCTTTCTCTCGGCACTTATTTAATATAGCAATCCTTCCTTTTTCTGTCAAGGGGGTTGAGAAATATTTTTTTAGGGGGTGGGTGATTTCAGGGACTGAAAAGCTGGAAACGTTGAGGGGAGAGGATTTTTCCCTAGTGGCGTTTGTTTTCACTGGTTCAGATTGTTTTTTTTGGTAGTGGATTAGGGACTTCCAATTAAAAAAATACCCAAAAATTTCTCGTGGTGCGGGACGAATTGCCTGCTAATCATCAAGGACGGGCAGGATGCCCATCCCACAAAATTGGGTAATTTATTTTTTGGTGTTCCCTTAGATCAATGCCAATAGCTGTTTTTATAATACTGTTTATCAAAACTATCTTCACTGTTGCTGTTTGCTGGGGTGTTGTCGTAGAAATTTAGTTTGAATTGGGTAACGGATTGTGCCAGACTTTGACCGTAGTAGTTAAACTGCTGTACTGTCACTGTTGCTATATTGCCGAAATGCAACTCCAACTGATTTTCGCTCTTGGAGACAACTATAGGAGGAAAGGGAGTAGAGGTTGGTGTTGGAGATTGCAGCTTAAAAGGCAATTGTGAAATTATATTAATTAGTTGCAGAGGGAAAAAAGAGTCTAGAGGGGGGAAAAGAGATGGCATTTTCGGTCCTGGCTGTGAAGGTGTTGTCGGCTCTGGAGGATTAGTGCTATTCGCAGATGTGCTTCTAATAATTTGGAGGACTTGGCTTTCGGTTAGGTTATGGTTAGCACTAAGCATAAGAGCGACGACCCCAGCAATGTGAGGGGCTGCCATAGAAGTGCCATTGTAACTGGCATATTGATTATTAGGTATTGTGGAGTAAACATTAACTCCGGGGGCGGTGACATAGGTGATTTCTTCAGGACCAGACCGGTTGGAAAAATCTGCAAGATTATTATTTTCATCTACTGCACCTACGGCAATTCCTGAATTATAGGCGTAGCGGGCGGGATAGGATGGAAGTGAGCCACTATTATTACCTGCTGCCATGACGACTATTACGCCTTTGCTACTGGCATATTCAATGGCCGACTTGAGCGTATCGCTAGAGGAATTACCTCCTAGACTAAGGTTAATTACATTTGCGCTATTATCAACTGCGTAATAAATACCCTTAGCGATATTCGAGTAAGAACCTGAGCCATTGGCATCTAGGACTTTGACTGGCATAATTTTGGAGTTATAGGCAATGCCAGTAACACCAATGCCGTTATTTTCTGCGGCTATGGTTCCAGCAACATGAGTGCCATGATCATTATTGTCTAAAATATTATTGTTGTTATCTATAAAGTTCCAACCTTGAACATCGTCAACATAGCCGTTACCATCATCGTCTATTCCATTACCAGTTATTTCTTTGGCGTTACCCCAAATATTATTTTTTAAGTCTTGATGGTTGTAGTCTACGCCTGTATCTAGTACGGCAACAATAGTTCCTTGTCCTGTATATCCATTATTCCAGGCTGTGGGAGCTTTGATCAGATCCGCTCCCCAATTATTGCCACCCAAGTTGGGAGCATCTGTATAGGGACTAACGCCTGCGGCTTTACTGACTGCTAATCCGGCGTTAACTAGTCCATAGCCATTGTTAGAGTTATAGCTGCTATTACTAGCTATAGGGGAGTTTGTTTCTAGATTATGTTGAGAAGAATTACTATGATTACCCCAACTTATACTATTGTCGGTGGGATTTTGAAGGGGATTTGTTTGGGAAATAGCAGTGTAATTGATTTCTTTTTGAGAGGGGATGTTTTGATAAATATCAACAAATGACATAAGTATTTAAGCCTCAAGAATAGCAATATTTTTTTGACAAGGTGATTTTGTCAAAATCTGTAAATACAATAATTTGAAATTGTTGGTTATTTCTTCTTTTTAATTATTACTATTAATCGGTAATACAAAAAGATATTTTAATCACGAATAAACTAATTTTTAATAAATGATTCCAGGAAAAATAAATTAATATTTGATGACATAACGATTAATTGTACATAGCAAAAATATAATTTCATGACAAAATCATGATTCTTTGATATTACAAAAGAAGGGAACAGGGAACTCTTAACTGGGAGCAAATAAGAAACACTCATTTGCACCAGTTTAGAGCTTCAGTCAAAAAAACGATGTTTTTAAAAGATGCGTAGCACGAAAAAAACAGTGTCATTATTTCAATCTCATGTTTTTAAACATGAGTTTTTCCTGTTCCCTGTTGCCCGTTCCCTGTTCCCTCTGAAAAATAATGATTTATTAAGTAGGTTGGCGTTGAAAATTGTCGTTATAGCAAGGCAAGAGGCAAGAGGGTTTGGGCGATTTTACTTTTCTTTACACAGTTTGGTTTTATTGTGTTCACCTACTGATCGGTTATACAACAATTCCCGATCCCATGAAATACAATAGAGGGCGCAAACCCTGCGCCCCTACTTGTTTGGCGATAAAAAACTGGACTTGATAACATCAGGAAGTGCTGTAAATACAAAAATCCCCAACTTTGTGAATAAGCTGGGGAGATAAAAGACAATCAATAAGTAGGTTAGCGTTGAAAATTGTCGTTATAGCAAGGCAAGAGGCAAGAGTGAAGAGGGTTTGGGCGATTTTACTTTTCTTTACACACTTTAGTTTTATTGTGTTCACCTACTTAGTGGATTTTTCAATGCATACAGATTTAAAGATAAAAACTGTGCCTTATGATAGCAGGAGTGATGTGTTAATGTACAAAATCATCTGAGAGGGTGTTTGAAAAGTCATGATTGCTGTATCAAATATTTTACCCCTCCCTAACCCTCCCCTTTATAAGGGGAAGGTTAGGGATTTTTATTGTTTCCCCTCTTTGCAAGGGGGGGGTAAAAATGTGATGGAAATTACGGGATACCACTTTTAAAACATTCTCTAAACGGTGGTTAGGAAATGTTTATTAATTTGAGAATATCTTCTTAAGAAGGTGGATAACCAGCAGCAATTAAAGCTTCTCTAATAACAGATTCCGAAGCTTGAGTTTCTACATTGACAAACTTGGTTTTAGTATCAGCTTCCACAATAGCATTAGCGTCAATGGCTATAACTGCCTTGGTTATATTACTAGCACAAGTAGAACAAGCCATTCCAGGAATAGTGAGTTTAATTGTCATGGGTAAAAAGGAGTGAAAACTCAATTAGAAGTCACAAAAATATGCATCTTAACTGACTGCATTATGCTTGAAAAAATAGTATATCCTAAATTTTCTAAATTAATTAGTCAAGATAGAACAGTTACGTTGATTTGTGGACATTAATTTGTCAAGTGGCCATTTAATCCAGGGCTATTTCATTCTTCTCTAGCCCGCCTCAGAATGAATTCTGATAGCTTGCGTGGCGAAGCCATGTCTAATAGCAAAAGTCGTCTCAAGACGACTAAAGAAAAGTTCATAGTCCGTTAAAACGGACTTAATTTATTAGCATTGAACTTCAGTTCAGGGCGGACTATGTTTAGAACGAAATAGCCCTGCCATTTAATCTGGGAAGCGACAACAACACTTATCTACAAAATCATTCGCTAAATCCAATAATTCCAGATCATCAATATTTAAATCAATATTACTTACTAATATATCTTTTACAGCCGATGTTTTGTCATTATCTCGAGAAATTCTCAAACATTCTTCTAAATCTACTGCTAAATCAAACAAGGATGCGTCTCCTACATACTTTCTAATTTTGATGGCGACATCATCATCACTAACTAAAAAGTCTTTAATCCCATCAAATAAAGGATTAGATATTTCATCATCATCCCAAGTTTCTAGCCAATCACCTTCCACATCTTCTACATAAATATGAACAAAATTTAGTCCATAATTTAACCAATCTTGCTGCATACTCCGGGCTGCTGCTAACGCTTCCGTCAGGTTTTCGAGTTGAGCGCTATTATTAGTCTGTTGTTGGTTAACCATAAATGGTGTTTTCAGCGGATTAATGATGTTAGCTAGGACACAGATTTCGATTTCAATATTCGGGAATCAGGAAAAATTCACATACTTCCCTTCCGCAAGATGATCACTGTTATACAGTGCAACATTGACTAACTGATGGATAAAATCATTATCTTGGGGATTGTAACTCAAGAATAATCCTCTTTCTATTTCCCACAATTGCAGTGAATTTTGCCACTTTTGATACTTTGTGTTATGAAATTCTTCACTGACACTGGTAACTTGAATACAGAGTGGTTTATTTTGATGATTGCTAACAATCAGGTCTGTCGCCATGGAAAGGTCAGCTATATAACGCCGCCAAAAGTCACCCTCCCGGTGAACAACATCCTGAGCTATATATTTAATGATATCACTATCAGCCTGATTAAACTCCCCCGCCATCATTTTTTTCTTCCAAATATAAAATTTGGTGTCTGTGGCATTTATCCATTTAGGGAACAGATAACCATACCAATACCTTTCATTGGCGGTCATTTGCTCAAACTGTAATCTTTTGTCTTCCTCCGAAGGTAAAGATTTAATTGCTAACCAAACCCTAGAGTCCGTAATTACTTCTAATAAAAAAGCGACAACGATGGGTTTGGATATCAGCGAACCAAGCTTGATATGTTTAATCCAACGGTTGATATCTCTTAGCTTTGCCGTGAGATTCGGATCTATTTCAGCGGCTTGCTCGATTAATAAATTGAGTCTATCTTTAATTTCCTTGGCTTCCAAACTATACCCTGTTGTAAAATACTAACATGACATCTAAGGATTTATATCCTACTAAATCGGTAAATAAGGTTGTTAAAAACATTATGATTATTTTATCTTACGGCGGACTGAACAATTCAGCGTTGGTTAATTGTCGTATTGGAGTGGGATTAGATTAGCATATCAGTAAATAATCTTTACAATTGAGGCAAGTTTATGAAAATCTCAAGTTTTTTGGCACAACTTCGTTAAAAATAGTTTTCAGTGACAATATCGTTTACATCCATCACTATGTCTCAACCAACTATAGAATCCATTTTACAGGAAAAGCGGCTATTTCCGCCTACCAGTGATTTTTCAGAAAACGCCCAAATCAAAAGTTTAGCAGACTATCAGCGTCTTTATGATCAAGCTAAGGCTGATCCTCAGCAATTTTGGGCAGAATTAGCAGAAACTGAGTTAGATTGGTTTCAAAAATGGGATACTGTCCTAGATTGGCAACCACCTTTTGCTAAGTGGTTTGTCAACGGTAAGATTAATATTTCTTACAACTGTCTTGACAGACATCTCACTACTTGGCGGAAAAATAAGGCGGCGTTGATTTGGGAAGGCGAACCGGGAGATTCACGGACGCTGACTTATGCTCAATTGCATCGAGAAGTATGCCAGTTTGCGAATGTGTTGAAGCAGTTGGGGGCAAAGAAAGGCGATCGCATTGGTATTTATATGCCGATGATTCCCGAAGCTGCCATTGCCATGTTAGCCTGTGCGAGAATTGGCGCACCCCATAGCGTTATTTTTGGTGGTTTTAGTGCTGAAGCTTTGCGCGATCGCTTAAATGATGCCGAAGCTAAGTTAGTGATCACAGCCGATGGTGGTTGGCGCAAGGATGCGATTGTCCCCCTCAAAGAACAGGTAGATAAAGCTTTAGAAAATAATGCAGTTCCCAGCATTACAGATGTGCTAGTTGTCAAGCGCACAAATCAAACAACTCACATGGCAGCAGGGCGTGACCATTGGTGGCACGATTTACAAAAAGGCGTTTCCGCTGATTGTCCCGCAGAACCAATGGACAGTGAAGATATGCTGTTTGTTCTCTACACTTCCGGTAGTACGGGCAAACCGAAGGGGGTAGTTCATACCACAGGTGGTTATAACTTATACAGCCATATCACCACGAAATGGATTTTTGATCTCCAAGATACAGATGTATATTGGTGTACTGCCGATGTCGGTTGGATTACTGGACACAGCTATATTGTTTATGGACCTCTTTCCAACGGTGCAACTACTCTCATGTATGAAGGTGCGCCCCGTGCTTCTAATCCTGGATGTTTCTGGGATGTAATTGAGAAATACGGCGTTAATATTTTTTATACCGCACCAACGGCAATTCGCGCCTTTATCAAAATGGGTGAACACCATCCTAACAAACGAAATCTTTCTTCCCTACGATTACTGGGAAGTGTGGGTGAACCCATTAACCCCGAAGCTTGGATGTGGTATCACAAAATCATTGGTGGTGAACGCTGTCCCATTGTGGATACTTGGTGGCAAACGGAGACAGGTGGGATTATGATTACACCTCTACCTGGGGCAATTGCCACTAAACCAGGTTCAGCTACTCTCCCATTCCCCGGTATTATTGCGGATGTGGTAGATTTAGAAGGAAATACTGTCCCTGATAACGAAGGTGGTTATTTAGCCATTCGTCATCCTTGGCCGGGAATGATGCGGACTGTGTACGGTGATCCTGATCGCTTCCGCCGGACTTACTGGGAACATATTCCGCCCCAAGATGGTAATTATACGTATTTTGCCGGCGATGGTGCCAGAAAGGATGAGGACGGCTATTTCTGGGTAATGGGGCGCGTGGATGATGTCCTGAATGTCTCTGGACACCGCTTAGGAACGATGGAAGTAGAATCTGCGCTGGTGTCTCATCCGGCGGTAGCTGAGGCTGCTGTGGTGGGTAAACCGGATGAACTGAAAGGTGAGGAAGTTATAGCTTTTGTGACCTTAGAGGGGACTTACCAAGCCAGTGAGGAGTTGAGTAAGGAACTGAAGAAGCACGTTGTTAATGAGATTGGGGCGATCGCTCGTCCTGGTGAAATCAGGTTTACTGATGCTTTGCCGAAAACCCGTTCTGGGAAGATTATGCGGCGGTTGTTGCGGAATCTGGTAGCGGGTCAGGAGGTGTCGGGCGATACTTCGACTTTGGAGGATCGCGGTGTTTTGGATAAGTTACGGGAAGAAAATTAAGTAACTGTGTAAAATCTGTATGGGTTGGGCAAAATTGCCCACCCTACGGTTATTGATGATAACCGGATAATTGAGGAATCAAACTGGTGGTTTTATTCACACCATCCCAAACTATCCAGTTGATATCATTAGCTAAATCATCAGCTTGATTGGTAACTTTAAAATAGAATTTGTCACCGTTTTTAAACTGCACTGCAAAGTCAGCATTTTGGGCAAAAACAACTATAAAACCTCTATCCCGTAAGCAATACATCGCCCAATTTTTTAAGGATTGTTTATGGGGTTCATGGGGAATTGGGGGGTTAGTAATTACGTCTGCAATGACTTTTAAAACTTTTTCCATTTTTGGAGTTAATTAGGATTACAACGAATTTTAATCATAAACCCATTGGGGTCATAAAGGTACAGTTCTTCAGTAGCATGAGGGGGGAATATGATGATAATCAACTTCAAGTTGTCTTCTTAGTTCATTGAACGTATCTTATTTATTAGATTTCTAAATAATGTCTATAATCAAAGAGCGATCGCGCGTTAAGCACACAAAAAATAACATCCAAAGCTAGTAAAAGTTATATTTTAATTGTTCCCTAAAATATCTTCAAAGTTATGATATATAAGTAATAATAACTCTACCCCCCTCTTCTTGCATAGCAAGTTTAAGTTTAAGTGGCACAGGCTTCTAGCCTGTGAACCTGCTAAAATCAACCTGTGAAAGTTTGAAAAATTAACCCTATCAAATGATTAGTGTGAATTACTTTCAGGAGATAACTATTAATTACTTTCAGAAGATAACAGGCAGGATGCCTGTTCCACAATTCAGAGTTAAATTATTTTAACTAAGATTCTTCCCATAAAAAAGGATAATCTTCAGGATTTTCCACTAAATTAGCTTTAACAGGATTTTCCCTAATATAATTCCAAGTATTCACAAACTCTTGATGATTTCTCATGATCCGATCATATCTTTCATCTTGCCACACAATGCCAATATGCTTCATAACTTTGGGAATTTGCTTAGAACTATAACTTTTAATGCTATGTACAATACTGCTTAAAGACCAATATTCATTTTCTGATTTAGGTAAAGGCTGCATTAACCAATGAACATGATCTGGCATAATTACTAAAGCAAAAGTACGATATCTAATTTGATTTTGACTAGCATCAAAAAACAAACAACAGTTTAAAACTGTTTGCCTTGCTTCATTCGTTAATTCCAACTTATCCCAAGTTTTAAAAGTGACAAAATAAACAGATCCCACTAATTCCCAATGAGGTAAACATCTCTTTTTGATGTCTAATTCTGGGTTGTTTTCTACTGGTAAAAGTTTAGATTGTTCTATTTCCATAGTTTTAATATGATGTTGTTAATGATTGATATTTAGAGTATATCAAAATTCATAAAATTATATCTAATTAAGTGGCACAGGCTTCCAGCCTGTGAAAGTGTGAAAATCAGACCTGTGAAAGTGTGAAAATCAGACCTGTGAAAGTGTAAAAATCAGACCTGTGAAAGTGTGAAAATCAGACCTGTGAAAGTGTGAAAATCAAACCTGTAAAGTGATTAATTTTAATTCTTGTAACTATATTTTTAGGCATAAACCTTCCTCAATTCATAGATTTCTGATTGTTTTTCTTTTTCTTCAACTAACAAAAATTCATGTAATTCATCTATAGAAATAGGAAATTTATAAATATTATCTTCTGATTTATAAACATCTTCAAAAGATTCTATTGCTTCCTTTAATTTATTAACTGCATCTTATTGAGTATCTCCCAGCTATTAGCTAAAGAAACTAATTGTACTTTTTGGACTAATAATTTATTCTCAGCGATTAGTGTATTAATATGTCCAGATGATTGATCCTGTTTAGCAGTGATTTCTTCTTTAACACTTTCTGGTAATAAAAATTGAGCTTCGTTTGTCAGGAATAAATCTAGGAAATTTAACCGAGATAGGAAAATTAAAGGGGAAGAGTTAAATACTATTTTCATCATGCTTACCAATTTTTTTCTATAGCGATATCTTCAACGGTAAGATATGAAAAATATATTCCCATTAATTCTAAAACTTTCAAAAATATTTCTGTATCCATTTCCATGATTTCGGCTGCTTTATGTAAACTAATTAACCTGGATGTTAAAGCACCGAGTACAAATATAAATGTTTCTTTTTTTTCTATACTCTGGAATAATTGTACTTGAGATGCGATTTCTTGAAAGCTAGTTTGGTGATTCATTTATTTGATACTGTTTAATGGATTAAGTCTATTTTTATAATTATATCAAATGGTAAGGCGATATTGACCTCTCCCCCAACCCCTCTCCTTGTAGGAGAGGGGGATGGGGGGTTAGGTCGGTTTGGGATACTGGAGGAATGCGATCGCACTTCCAAAGCATAACCAAAGAGCGATCAAGGAGAATATAATTCAATCAATGAATCTATAAAAGAAACTTTAAAATCAGAACAAGAAATGTCTCTTTTTCCCCTCCTCAATAATGGCATAACAATTATTACGCAAGACTTAAACCTCATAGATGATGATAAATACCAATTAATTGATTATCAGCTTGTTAATGGTTGTCAAACTAGTCATGTTTTAGATATATGTAAAGACTTTCCTAACATAGATAATATCATTATACCTCTTAGAATAATTGAAACAGATGATGATAATATTAGAAATAAAATCATAAAAGCAACAAATTCTCAAACAGAAGTCAAAAAAGAATTACTTGCTGCTTTATCTGATTTTAATAAAAAATTGGAAGAATGTTATGAAAGTCAGCAATCAAGACATAGTAAACATCTTTATTATGAAAGAAGACCTGGACAGTTCTTTAATCAAAATGTTATTAAAACGAGGATTATTAAGATTCAACCTCAGATCAAAAGTTTCACCGCAATGTTTTTAGATGAACCTGATAAAGTTAAGTATTTTGATCAAAAATTAATTGATAGAATTGGAAGTGATATTTTTCACAAAGATCACTATCCAAGTTGCTATTCCTTCCTCAGTCCAATCTTCCTCAATGTAAATCTTCTCATTTTTAATGCGAACATAAACAGAAATTGATTTCACTCGTTTATTATTTTTCCAACCAATATTAAACCAAAGATATTGACTTCTTTGATCATCAAACATTAAAACCTGATCTATATCAGGATCAGGTACTTGTGCTGAAATTCTTTCATATTCAGTGAGGATTTGTTTGATTATATTTTGATAATGAGTTAGCTTGTCCATTTGATAATCTCCTCTTTATTAATATCAACAACCAACAGTGAAATTGATATTTTTGTAAAATTAATTCAATTGCGACTTGTTCAAAAAACTTCTCATAAATTTTTTCACCAATTGCTAAATAAATTCTTTTACATTAGATATAGATTTGAAATTATTCTTTTTCCAAACTATCAAAAGGATTAAGTAATTTTAAATCACTAATCCAACGAAAATCATCAATATTTCTAGTGACAACAGTTAAATCATAAACTAATGCTGTCCCGGCAATGATAGCATCTCCTAAAGACATTTTTTTAATTTGTTTTAGTCTTACTCCTTGCTCAATTACCACTTGAGAAACTGGTAAGATTTGAGAAGCATTAAAAAACTCCTCAAAATAGACTTTATCTTCATCATTTAGCTGATGATAACCCAACACTTCAAGATAAGAAAGAGCAGATACAAAAGGAGAATTTTCAGCGATAAACTCCCTTAAAAACTCATTTTCTACTTGTGCTGCATAGATAATAATATTGCTATCAAGTAACATCATTTAATCACGATTTGGAAGAGAGCGATCTTGACGAATTTCTTGTTGCCATTTTTGTGGATCAATTTCCGCAAAAATATTCTTTTTTGAGATTTTTCTTAATGCTTCCGCCATTTTTTGTCCATTAGATTTAGTTGCGGTGGTTGACGTTTGTTCTAAAAAAGTAACCTGCACTTGAAATGAACCATCTAAGTTCATTTCGGGAGTTTTATCAATCCATTCAATAGAATTGTTTTTCAAAATAGCGTTAAATGTTTTTAACATGATTTTGTTCACCTATTAATAATTGACATTCAGGTGAGCCATCAAGACTCACCCTACCTTACATTATACCAACAAAGCCTGTTCCTCTTGAGAAATCACCCTCCCTTTATTCTCAAAACCAGCAATTTTATCAAAGTTCAAATAACGATACAAATCATCAGCAACAGGATTAATTTTATTCTGTTTATAAATTAATCAAGCCACAGCAAACTCCGTCAACTTACGAGTTTCTGGATCATGAAAAGCCAAAACAATATCTTCTTTAGGTACACCTTCCCTTAATAACTCAGTTGCAATTCCTTCCTCAGTCCAATCTTCCTCAATGTAAATTTTCTCATTTTTAATGCGAACATAAACGGAAATTGCTTTAACTCGTTTATTATTTTTCCAACCAATATTAAACCAAAGATATTGACTTCTTTGATCATCAAACATTAAAACCTCATCTATATCAGGATCAGGTACTTGTGCTGAGATTCTTTCATATTCAGTGAGGATTTGTTTAATTATATTTTGATAATAAGTTAGCTTGTCCATTTGATAATCTCCTCTTTATTAATATCAACAACCAACAGTTAAACTTAATATTTTTGTAAAATTAATTCAATTGCAACTTATTCAAAAAAATTTGATTCTATAGGACTCATATTTGATTTTTGAAAAACACTCGGTACACCTGAATCGCCTAGAATCCTTTTACCTCATGCCTTTTGCATCTTACCTACCTACGCAAATAATTTCAGGACTCAAATATTATTCCTATATATACTAACTATTTTCACTATTTTCCACATTAACTTTTAAATATTTTTCATTAGATAGATAACTCTCTATATTTTCTAATATTCCCCTTAAATAACAAATAACTCTTTTTTGAATTTCCAATAGCTCATCAGAAGTAGCATCTCTACCAACTTTCTCAAAAGACTTAAAACCATGTGTTAAGTCTTTTCTATGATCTTTAATTCGTTGTAAATCCTTACCATTTCCAGTTTTTCTAGCATTAGTCTTATATGAAAATCCATACATTTCGGCTATATCTTTGATTCTTTGTCCATCAATATTTCCTGAAAATAATCTATCTCTATTAAAAGTAGCTGATATGATATCAACCGAAATATTTTGAACTGTAACTAAAATATCTTTAGTAGATTTATTATCTTTATCTTTTAGATTATCAATAACAATCTTTTTAATTTCGTCTCTTACATCATCGAAAGAAATATTTTTAGTTTTTAATTCATCAAAAATAGTTTCAATTGCATTACGCATTGTAGATTCAACTAGATTATATAGTAACAAAAATCCTGTTGCTTTAAGAGTTTTTTCTAAATCATTGTTTATCGGTTTGATTTTTGTATTGTTTGTATTACCCATACTTAATTGAATTGAACCTTGCTCTAAATTTTTCAAGAATATAAAATATCGTCTTACTTCTTGAGCGCGTTTATCAAAATCTTCAAATAATGTACTTCTCATGAATTACCTAAAAGCTGATCACGAACATAATAAATACGATTAATTACTTTGTTTTTAGAACTACTCGCATTAGAATTGGTATAATCTTTAAATTCTTTAGAGTTTAAAAACTCAATTGAATTGGGAACTATATCTGGATTTATTCTTAACGCTAAAGCAATACCTACAGTAATTGATTCAAACTTAATTCTAGTTGTAGGTTCATAGGATTTTTTTATTTTGATATAGGTATGTAAAGCATCAGAAAAATACTTTTGAACAAAATTTAACATTAAATAAAATTCATTTTTAACTGCATTAATATCTAATGTTTCAGATTTATTCTCTTGCTCTAAATAATCATCCAAAAATTTATGAATATCACTTTTCCCAGGATAATTTTCATAATTATTCAGAAATGCAAAAAACCGGAGAACAAATTCTTGGGGATCTCTCTTATTTATCTGAGTTGGAGTAAAAGAACATAAATCTCGAAATTGTTGATATTTTGATAACTCTTCGATTATATCCAAAAACTTTCCTGGTTGAGATCCTCTGCGTTTCTCCATTTCATTCAATTGAACACTACCAGTATTAAGTCTCTCAAAAATATCCCTTCTAATTTCTTCACCTGAATGTTCGGTTAATTGAATCATTCTCATGGTAGTTCTGTTAAAACGTCTTTGACGTGGTAGCGGTAAATCTTGAAAAGTAAACCCATTGAGGCTTTCTAATTTATTTAGATTTTGTAATCTAAGCTCATTGTTAATGAACTTAGCTAAAGTCCGAATACGTTGTGTACCATCTATAATTTCTAATCGTGCTAAATCTTCTGTACTTGATATATCCGCAACAAAAATATAAGGGATTGGTAAACCTAACATCACAGATTCAATGAATTTTGATTGTCTATCTTCATCCCAAGCTATTTCTCGTTGATAATCTGGAATAAACAATTCATTTTCATCTTCCTTCTCCCCATCTAAATATTTTTGCACAATTACTTCGATAGGATATTCTAAGGTGTTGTAGTCAACACGCTTTGTTTTGTCACGAATTTCCGCTTCAGCATTTTCTTTGCGTTGATCTGTAATTTCTAATTGATTTACCATAGTTGACAATCTATTTTCGTTAATGTTTAAAAATTAGAGTTTTTTTGCTTAAATGAGTTAGTATAATTGTATTCTACCACTGAAATATCTTAATTTAGATAGAGTAAAAAAATCTTAACAATTATTTTAAATATAAACTTCTTAAAATCAAGGTGAGCCATCAAGACTCACCCTCACCTAAATTATACCAAAGCCGCCTGTTCCTCCTGACTAATCACCCTACCCTCATCTTGAAAACCAGCAATTTGATCAAAGTTCAAATAGCGATACAAATCATCAGCAAAAGGATGAATTCTCTCCGCCACAATCTCCAAATATTCCTGCACATTAGGAAGCCTTCCCAACAACGCACAAACCGCTGCTAATTCCGCCGAACCTAAATACACTTGAGCGCCTTTACCCATGCGATTATTGAAATTACGAGTCGAAGTAGAAAACACAGTTGTATTATCATCAACTCGCGCCTGATTTCCCATACATAAACTGCATCCGGGAATCTCAGTTCTCGCATTTGCACCTACAAAAACATCATACACACCTTCTACTTTTAATTGATGTTCATCCATTCTTGTAGGCGGTGCAATCCATAACCGCGCTTTCACCTCACCAGCACCTTCTAACACCTTCGCAGTTGCTCGATAATGTCCGATATTTGTCATACAAGAACCCACAAAAACTTCTTGTACAGGATCATTGGCAACTGCCGATAATAACTTAACATTATCAGGGTCATTTGGTGCAGCTACAATTGGTTCTGTGATTTGGCTTAAATCAATCTCAATTACTTCTGCATATTCGGCATCAGCGTCAGCAGATAATAACACCGGATTGGCTAACCATTCCTCCATTTTAGCCACACGACGCATGATAGTTCTGCCATCACTATAACCCCGTGCTACCATGTTTTTTAACAGAGCAATATTGGAACGCAAATATTCCGCAATTGTCTCTTCACTTAACTTAATTGTACAACCTGCACAAGAACGTTCTGCGGAAGCATCGGTTAATTCAAAAGCTTGTTCAACTTTCAAATTTGGTAACCCTTCAATTTCCAAAATCTTGCCAGAGAAAACATTTTTCTTGTTCTGCTTCTCGACAGTTAACAAACCTTTTTGCATAGCCACATAAGGAATTGCATTCACAACATCCCTCAGCGTTATTCCTGGTTGCAATTCTCCTGTAAATCTGACTAATACTGATTCTGGCATATCTAAAGGCATTACACCTAATGCACCAGCAAACGCAACTAACCCAGAACCAGCAGGGAAAGATATACCCAAGGGGAAGCGAGTATGGGAGTCTCCACCTGTTCCCACTGTGTCGGGTAACAACATCCGGTTTAACCAGGAGTGAATGATCCCATCCCCAGGACGCAAAGCTACACCACCACGGGAGGAAATGAAGTCTGGTAATTCCTGATGGGTTTTAATATCCACAGGTTTGGGATAGGCGGCTGTGTGACAGAAACTCTGCATTACCAAGTCTGCACTGAAGCCTAAACAAGCCAGTTCTTTCAATTCATCTCTGGTCATTGGTCCTGTAGTGTCCTGAGAACCCACTGTAGTCATGATTGGTTCGCAAGATGTCCCCGAACGTACTCCTGGCAAACCAGCGGCTTTACCGACCATTTTCTGCGCCAATGTGAAGCCTTTGCCGGTGTCGGTGGGGGATTGGGGGCGGATAAATAAATCGCTGGGTTTTAAACCTAATGCTTGACGGGTTTTGTCGGTGAGAGTCCGTCCAATTAGTAGGGGAATGCGTCCACCGGCGCGAACTTCGTCTAGAATGGTGTCAGGTTTGAGGCTGAAGGTGGAAATTACTTCTCCTGCGGCATTGAGAACAGTTCCTTTGTAGGGATAAATGGTAATTACGTCACCGGTTTCCATTTTGCTGACATCGCATTGGATGGGTAATGCACCGGCATCTTCGGCTGTGTTAAAAAAGATAGGTGCGATCGCACTTCCTAAAATATAACCCCCCGCCCGTTTGTTTGGTACAAAGGGAATATCATTACCCAAATGCCATAATACAGAATTGATTGCAGACTTGCGAGAAGAACCTGTACCCACGACATCACCAACGTAAGCTACAGGATGTCCTTTTTTCTTTAACTCTGCAATGGTTTCTAAACTTCCCGGTTGACGAGTTTCCAACATCGCCAATGCGTGTAATGGAATATCTGGTCTGGTTGTAGCGTGAGTTGCCGGTGATAAGTCGTCAGTGTTAGTTTCTCCGGGAACTTTAAAAACCGTAACGGTGATAAATTCTGGTAATGTCGGACGGGAAGTAAACCATTCTGCTTCTGCCCAAGAGTTTACCACCTGTTTGGCGTAGGGGTTAGTTTTTGACAATTCCAAAACATCATGGAAAGCATCATACACCAACATAATTTTACTGAGAGCGTTAGCTGCATAAGCGGCAATTTGTTCTCTTCCTTCTCCTCCCATTACCAAGGGTGTTTCTGAAGCTGTTGATACAGAGGTACTGGAAACTTGGAGTAAATCAATTAAAGATTGAACATTGTAACCACCAATCATTGTTCCCAGTAATTCTACTGCGTCAACTGGTGAAACCAAAGGACTGGTAATTTCTTCTTTCGCAATAGCGGTAAGAAATCCAGCTTTTACATAAGCAGCTTGATCTACTCCGGGGGGAATGCGATCGCGTAATAAATTTAACAATAACTCTTCTTCGCCTGTCGGGGGATTTTTTAGTAATTCACACAATGCTGATGTTTGTACTGCATCTAACGGTAAGGGAGGAATACCCAGTTGAGCGCGTTCTTGGGTGTGTTGTTGATATTCTGCTAACATGATTTAGCTTTTCTCCTGTAATGTGTTGATTTCTTTATTTTATTGTACGGGAATTGTTACAAGAGTTACTGGTAAACGAATTTGTCAGAAATAGACAGTTTATGGTTTATAATTTAAGAAGTAAAGTTTACATTAAGTAAGTAATAATGTTGATAAGGAGTTCATGATGTCATACCAAAATATTATTACCATAGAACCTGGAAAGAGAAGCGGAAAACCTTGTATTAGAGGTATGAGAATTACTGTTTATGATGTTCTTTCCTATTTAGCATCAGGAATGACTTTTGAAGAAATATTAGCCGATTTTCCTTATTTAACCAAAGAAGATATTTTAGCCTGTTTAAGTTATGCAGCAGATCGTGAACGTCAAACCATGTTAGTTAATTCATGAAACTACTTTTTGATCATAATTTATCACCAAATTTAATTAATTCTTTGGCTGATATTTATCCTAATTCTAATCATCTTTATTTAATGCAATTAGATCAAGAATCAGATTATACAGTGTGGGAGATTGCCAAAAACCAAGACTATATTATTGTGACTAAAGATGCGGATTTTAATGAATTATCAATTTTGAGAGGTTTTCCACCTAAAGTAATTTGGATTCGCTCAGGAAATTGTTCAACTAAAACCATAGAATTAATGCTGAGAAATAACCACGAAATTATTTTATCTTTTGCAGAAGATCAAAATACTGGTATTCTGGCTTTGTATAGGTGAAATATAAGTTGAATTTTGGAGCTTTGAGCAAGTTTTAGCGTTTAGTTGTAAAGGAATTGTTACAAGAGTTACTAGTAAACAAATTTGTCATTGAGAAAGTTTTTGGAGAAATAGGTAAAGATTTTATTCATGTTCATCATTTAATTCCTTTATCGGAAATTAATCAAGAATACGAAGTTGATCCAATTCAAGATTTACGTCCAGTATGTCCTAATTGTCATGGAATGCTACATAGAAAAAAGCCGCCATATACTATAGAACAAATTAAAAATATCCTTAATGACAATAATTAAAATTGAAGTGATTGTTCAACATTCCATTATCCAAAAATAACTCAATCCTGAAAATCTTTAAATCCCGGACATCCTGATTCAGACAATTCCATTATTCAAAAATAACTCAATCCTGAAAATCTTTAAATCCCGGACATCCTGATTCAGACAATTCCATTATTCAAAAATAACTCAATCCTGAAAATCTTTAAATCCCGGACATCCTGATTCAGACAATTCCATTATCCAAAAATAACTCAATCCTGAAAATCTTTAAATCCCGGACATCCTGATTCAGACAATTCCATTATTCAAAAATAACTCAATCCTGAAAATCTTTAAATCCCGGACATCCTGATTCAGACAATTCCATTATTCAAAAATAACTCAATCCTGAAAATCTTTAAATCCCGGACATCCTGATTCAGACAATTCCATTATTCAAAAATAACTCAATCCTGAAAATCTTTAAATCCCGGACATCCTGATTCAGACAATTCCATTATTCAAAAATAACTCAATCCTGAAAATCTTTAAATCCCGGACATCCTGATTCAGACAATTCCATTATCCAAAAATAACTCAATCCTGAAAATCTTTAAATCCCGGACATCCTGATTCAGACAATTCCATTATTCAAAAGTAACTCAATCCTGAAAATCTTTAAATCCCGGACATCCTGATTCAGACAATTCCATTATCCAAAAATAACTCAATCCTGAAAATCTTTAAATCCCGGACATCCTGATTCAGACAATTCCATTATTCAAAAATAACTCAATCCTGAAAATCTTTAAATCCCGGACATCCTGATTCAGACAATTCCATTATCCAAAAATAACTCAATCCTGAAAATCTTTAAATCCCGGACATCCTGATTCAGACAATTCCATTATCCAAAAATAACTCAATCCTGAAAATCTTTAAATCCCGGACATCCTGATTCAGACAATTCCATTATCCAAAAATAACTCAATCCTGAAAATCTTTAAATCCCGGACATCCTGATTCAGACAATTCCATTATCCAAAAATAACTCAATCCTGAAAATCCTAAAATCCTGGATATCCTGATTCAGACAATATGCTATAATCTACCTAATGATTTAGGAATTAAATTAATACTACAAATCAATAATAATTGTGTTTTAGATCAAAATCAAAAACCAATTCCTGTACAAATTTCTATTACCGAATTTGAACAAATAGAAGAAGTATTAGAAAATTATGGATTAGCAAAACTAATGGAAGAAGTAGAAACTGATAAAATTTTATCTAAAAATAAAGCTTTAAAATATTTAGAATTACTTAAAAATAACAATGTGGAAAGTTGAATATACAAAGTTGGGTTGAGAAAACCCAACTTTTTCAGGAAATATTCTGAGTATCTTACAATTCCTTCACCGTTAACTGAATACTCGGACTTGGTAATAACGTATATCTCAGATATAATCCCAACCACACAAAACCAATAATTAACAAAGTCCCAATTCCCAGAAAATTCGGCAACCAAAACACTACTTCCACATGATTTATATCCCCTGCTTTAAGCTTCCATATTAGTTGATTACCATGCTTTTCTGGTTTGATAGCATTTTCATCATTTTGAATATTCTTCATTCCCCAAGGTGTCCGTAAGCTAAAGTCCAGATTGATAAGAGAACTACCACCTTCAGTCGTCAGCATAGCCAAAGAACGTAAATCTAAATCATAAACTAAATGATTTCTGGAGAATAGGAAAAAATTCCTATCTTCTGCAACTAAAGTAGAGGTAATATTTGCCAGTTCCGAACCATCACTATCCTCAGAGGTGCGAGTATTGAAAAAGCCAGTAAATTTTTCTTGTAATTCCTTCGCACTGGTAAAGGGAATTTTAACAATAATTTCTGATGCTGAAACTCTCTCTATCGAACCAGCTAATGTTCGCGCTCGATTTTCTAAAGTTTTTAACCATTCAGAGAGATAATCACCACTAAAAATAGTAATTTTTTCTGATAACTGAATATGCTGTATTAATTCACCATTATTTGTGCTGTTAAAGTTCACCCCTAAATCATACTTAACACAACCAGATAATAGTAATGAAGAAAATATTACCATAAATACAATAGGTTTTATTTTGGTAAATTTTCCAATTTTGCTAATTAAAGAAAACACAGATTTTATTAAATGTGATATAATCTTAATGGAAGTGAATACATTCATGAGTAAATTTCTCCTGATTTACTAAAAACTTAACCAAACTAAATAGAAAATTATCAAACCAACAGAAATTAAACCTACCCAAACGAAATTATTGTCTTTAGTATTGACCGTACTCAAATCAATGTATTCTTGTTCTACAGGTTTTGGTTTAGATGTAGATTTTTGCGGTTGGGAAGTGACAATTATTTTGGATTTGTTATCAGAAACTATACCAAAATCGGGAATTTCTGTCATCCACTCTTTTGGTCTGTTCAGTTTGGGTGCTTTTAAAATATAAACTAGCCGTTTTGCTTGCTGACGAATTTCATAATAGGGATGACGGCTGAGTTGTTGACAAAGAGCGATCGCTTCTTCGGAACGTCCCGCAGCTTCATACGCATTCACCAACCAAATTTCTACTTCACCAGCAAACCGGGTATTTTTTCCTAATAGAGTGCTGGCTTTTTCTAAACTTTCCACAGATTCTCGATATTGACCATTTTCAAAAGCAGTTGTCCCAATGTGGAAACACGATTTAGCGAGTTCTAAATTTTCTGTAGTCATTGATCATTAGTCAGTGGTTAATTGTTCTCAAATTAAGCTAGAAATGGCTTATTTTTTGGCTTCCACACCCGCCCGGAAATGAATTTCCGGGCTAATAGCCAAAGTAAACTAAAGTTTACTAAACGATTTTAAAATTTTGGGGCTAAATTTAGTCATCTTCAGATGACTTAAGCTATTAGACAGGGAATTGATTCCCTGGCGGGCTATGGGTTTTACTTAAGTTCCGGGCTAATAGCCAAAGTAAACGAAAGTTTACTAAACAATTTTAAAATTTTTGAGCTAAATTTAGTCATCTTTAGATGACTTAAGCTATTAGACAGGGAATTGATTCCCTGGCTGCCGGGCTATGGGTTTTACTTAAGTTCCGGGCTAATAGCCAAAGTAAACTAAAGTTTACTAAACGATTTTAAAATTTTTGAGCTAAATTTAGTCATCTTCAGATGACTTAAGCTATTAGACAGGGAATTGATTCCCTGGCTGCCGGGCTATGGGTTTTACTTAAGTTCCGGGCTAATAGCCAAAGTAAACGAAAGTTTACTAAACGATTTTAAAATTTTTGAGCTAAATTTAGTCATCTTTAGATGACTTAAGCTATTAGACAGGGAATTGATTCCCTGGCTGCCGGGCTATGGGTTTTACTTAAGTTCCGGGCTAATAGCCAAAGTAAACGAAAGTTTACTAAACAATTTTAAAATTTTTGAGCTAAATTTAGTCATCTTCAGATGACTTAAGCTATTAGACAGGGAATTGATTCCCTGGCTGGCGGGCTATGGCTTTTACTTGTCCCCCATTCCGATTATTGTCTCGACTGATGAGAACCCAGAATCATTGTTCCAATCCCCACATCTGTAAATACTTCTAACAATAAGGCATGAGGAATGCGTCCATCAATTATATGTGAAGCTTTGACTCCTTGGGCAAGCGATCGCACACAACAATTCACTTTCGGAATCATCCCCCCACTGACTACACCATCAGCAATTAATTGTCGCGCCTCCCGAATATCCACCTTGGGAATTAAGGTAGAAGGGTCTTTATAATCTCTTAAAATTCCTCTCGTATCAGTCAGCAAAATTAGCTTTTCCGCCCCCAAAGCAGCGGCTATTTCCCCCGCTACCGTATCCGCATTAATATTATAAGCCTGTCCAGTTTCATCCGCCGCCACGCTGGAAACCACCGGAATATAGCCATTACTCGCAAGTGTTTCTAAAATTTTGATATTGACATTACTCACTTCCCCCACAAAGCCAATCCCCTCATCACCTTGAGGACGAGCCGTAATTAAGTTACCATCCTTACCGCAAAGTCCTACAGCCATTCCCCCAGCTTGGTTAATCAAAGCCACAATTTCCTTATTCACCCGCCCAACCAACACCATTTCTACCACATCCATCGTTGGTGCATCAGTTACGCGCAAACCATTTTTAAACTGTGCTTCAATTCCTAATTTACCTAACCAACTATTAATTTCTGGTCCACCACCATGCACTAAAATAGGTCGCAAGCCGACGCAAGATAAAAACACCACATCACGAATAACTTTATCCTTAAGAGAGCTATCCTTCATCGCTGCGCCACCGTATTTAACCACAACGGTACGACCGGCAAATTGTTGAATGTAAGGTAGTGCTTCGCTGAGAATTTCTACGCGATTAGCTTCAGCTTGCCTGATATATTCAGTATCATTAATCATGTTATTACCCAAGTTGCTAGTTATATAGTTTATTGGATAACTAGCAACAAGAGTTAATAACCTGTTGTGATCATAGCAGGGGGCAGGGGGCAGGGGGCAGGGGGGCAGGGGGCAGGGGGGCAGGGGGCAGGGGGGCAGGGGGCAGGGGCAGGGGGCAGGGGGCAGGGGGGCAGGGGGCAGGGGGCAGGGGGCAGGGGGGCAGGGGGCAGGGGGAAATATTTATTACCCATTACCCATTACCCATTACTTATTACCCATTACCTATTACCTATTACCTATTACCTATTACCTATTACCCATTACCTATTACCCATTACCTGTTCCTAAGAAAGTTGAAACAAGAAAGTAACTAAATCTCCCTTACCCAAGCTAATGCGATCGCCTGGACGGAGGCGATGTCTGTTACCAGGTAACAGAGGTAAGTTATTAATGTAAGTACCATTAGAACTACTTGCATCCTCTATATAACAAGCATCTCCCTCAATCCGAATATCCGCATGAATCCGCGAAACAATCTCCGAATTTGGGAATCCCGAAACATCTATATCTGGAGGAACACGATCATTAGGCTTACCAATATGCACAACCGAGAGATTTTGTGGTAATTCTATTTCCTGATTAGCTTGAACATGGAATAATCGCGCTACGATCTGTTGTAATTGAGTATTTGCCACCTTTCCTGATGGTGCGACTGGAGCAACTTCAGGAATAGATATAGGATCTATCTGGGGTACATAAGCAGGTGGAATATAAGGCTCAGATCCTGGTACTGTATCCATAGCCACAGGTTCAGGAGTCAATACAGGCGGAATATAAACTTCCGGTTCAGGTGCTACAGGTGCAGGTGGAGGAGTCAATACAGGCGGAATATAAACTTCTGGTTCAGGTGCTACAGGTGCAGGTACAGAAGGAACATAAACAGCTTGTTCCTGAACTACAGCCATAGGTGCAGGTGCAGGAGTCAGTACAGGCGGAATATAAACTTCTGGTTCAGGTGCTACAGGTGCAGATACGGTCGGATTAGATCGGGGCGCAACTTCCAACACATCAGGCTGTAGCAGTTGCATCATTAAGTCAGGAGCGACCACTGGTGCTGGCACAGGATTAACAGCACCAGTTGAGGCGACTGCAAGAGTAGCACCAAAATGGAGATTGTAACCGCACTGACCACAGAAAGCAGCATCTGACTGTACAGTTGCTCCACAATTAGGACAACTAGCTGTAGCTGGTAACGGCGTATAGCAAGCTTCACATTGAACAGCGCCGTCTGGGTTAGGATGATTGCAATTAGGGCAGACGATCATGGATTTAAGCCTTAGTGAAGGTCGTTGTAAAAATATTACTGACAAGCACATAAGTAACTTTAGCTAGTGATGCTAAAAATTACTTACAGTGAGGACAAGTTGATCATTGGTGATGATTCTTCATCATCTCAATCAACCAAATCTCAAAAATCATAGTCAACGTTAGAGTTCCAAACCAGCCGCTGCGTCTAGCAACCAATAGAGTTCTCCTTGGGGACGAATTAACCGTGATGGATAGGCGAAATCATCCGCTACCGGTGCAAAAACTTGGGCTAAAGCCGGTCTTTTATTAGCACCAGCAGCCATAAAAATCACACTGCGAGCCGCGTTAATAAATGGGTAAGTAAAAGTGATGCGGAGATTATCATCTTTATTACCAACAGTAATTAGGCGATCGCTCACCTTGAGAGCCTCCGTGTAGGGAAACAAAGATGCAGTATGGGCATCATCACCCATTCCCAGTAAAACTACATCCAATGCTGGGAACTCTCCCGATGCCGAATTAAAAAATGTTTGCAGATGCTGGTTATACTTAGCTGCATCTACCTCTGGGTTAGCAGATAAAGTAGGGATAGCATGAATATTCGCCTGGGGAAGTGCCACCTGATCTAACCATGCACGTCTCGCCATCAGTTCATTACTATCAGGATGATCTGCTGGTACATAACGCTCATCTCCCCAGAATACATGAATTTTATCCCAGGGCAACTTTTGATTAGCTATCGCCTCATACAAAGGTTTTGGTGTACTACCCCCTGACAAAGCAATTGTAAATTGCCCCCGTTCGCCAATAGCAGTTTCCGCTTTCGACAGTATCAATTCTAGCGCCCGTTGAACGAGTGCCGATACACTGGAATGGACTTCAACAGTTTTGTTCATGGCATTATCATTACATAGCTTGTTTCTTGGCAATACCATAGCGAACATCTGACAATTTTCCGGTTTAACCCTAGAAACTTTTAATATCATCAGGTTAAGCCCAAGCTAATGCCTAGTAGTCTGTCAACCCGAAAATGACGAGTGAAGGCAAGCAGGGGGAGAAGAGAGGCAGGGGAGGTAGAGGAGGGGAGGGAAGAACAGAAGTTTTTTCCGATCATTACCCGTCAAAATAAATTTGACCAACTACTAGCCTAGCCATGAAATATCGTCCTCTACCTTCTTTACCATCATTTTCAGTTAGTTGTCAGTAGTCAGTTGTACTAATCGCTAATAATCACCGTTCTATAAAACTTACCCAAAATTACCAAAGTCTAGACACATCTGGACAGCGATAATCTTAGTGTTTATTTCCTGCTTCATCGTGGTCTTAGAATGACTTCTAAGAGGTTTTTCCACTCGACAGACAATCTCGGTAGAACTTACCGTTTCTGACCGTAGTTCCTAAAAAGAACCCTTAATTGATGTCCTAACTGCCTAATTTTTTCACGTTGCCCAAAATCTCTCAATCAAGTGTTGACTTTCTGCTGAGAATTTGATATCCTTATCCTTGATAAGGAAGAACTATCATAAAGTAAAAATCAACTAAACCCCGATCCCCTTTCCTTCTTCTCGCCATAACTGATTTAACCTATTAGCGGGCATAGTTAAATACAGCACATCTCCAGGAGCGAGAATTGTTTCCAGCAAATCCCAGCCTTGTACAGTTTCATGGTTGATTTCCACATACAAAGGCACAAAATCCGCAAACTTAGCCACATCCTTCACCCACTCATCACAAAAAGGGTGTATTGGTGTAATAGTAGTTGCAAAAGCTACCCATAAATTATCAGCAATAATCCCATTACCAATAATCCTACCACCGAGAGCAGCCGCAGCAAAAGCAGGAGCAGCGAGTTCAGCAGGACTAAATACAGCCTCAAAATCAAATACCTGTTGTGCTATACCAGCAAAATCAGGATCAGCATAGTTGACAATTACAGGAATCTTTGGCGCTAAAGACTTAGCCTTGAGGGCAATTTCCAAATTAGTCGCATCATTATTAGTAACAGCTAAAACTGCGGTAGCAGTGTTAATATTACTTGCTTGTAAAGTAGCCCGAAAACTCGCATCAGCAAGAATAACCGGAATACTCATTCCTCTAGCAGTAGTCACATATCTATTATTAGCATCCGTTTCAATAACTACTACCTCATGTCCACTCAGGTGCAATTGTTGAACAATTCTAATGCCAATACCACTTAAACCACAAACAATATAATGATGATGTTGAGGAATTCTTGCCGCATCCAAAAATTGTTTTAAGCGACTACCCAGGATAAAATCCGTCAGCATCGCGTACCAAATCCCAATTACCGCAGCCCCAATTAGCATAATCACAATAGTAAATAACTTAATGCTGTCTGGTGCATTTTCGACAACCTTATCATTACCACCAGCCCCCGTAATCATGCCAACAGCAAAATATAAAGCATCAATAAAAGAGATACTATGTTTACTAGCAAAATAGGTAAAAGTGGATATTAAAATAATTACGAATAAAGCAATTGCCATACCCACAACTGATTGGGCGTGTTTCTGAAACTCCCGAATATTGGCAAAAACTTTAACTAATTTTCTGACTAATGACTTACGTTGGGGACGAATGCGAGGTTGAGTACCAATAATTAAGCGATCGCCTACTCTTAATTGTTGTTCCAACAGCACCGCAGATACTAAATTTAGCTTTCCTTCCACAGCCACATAATAAATCAGCATCCTTGTGGGATCTTCCCATAAATCACTAATTTTTCTGCCTTTCCAGGGATGATTTTCGTGGATATATTCCTCTTGAATTGGCCAAATTTGCTCAAGTAACTTAATTTGACCAATAGCCTTATTCCCCAAAGCCGCAAAGGTAAATACAGGTGCTGCCAAACCCACAACACTCATACTTAAATGATTCGACAGAGTTTGATCAAGACGTTCACCTAAATTCGTATTATAAAACCGATTAATAATCCGAATTTGGGGATTAAGAACCCGTGCTTGCATCATAATTGATAAATTCAAAGCATCATCAGAAGTTGCAATTACCAAAGTATGTGCTTCTGTAATTCCTGCCGCTTGTAAAGTAGAAGCTGCGTGTAACTCACCAACAATTATATTAGCAGCAGGTTCACCAGAAACAGGTTTGCGATGAATACCTACTACCAAAGCCCCCTGTTGTCTGAGTAAGCGAAAGATTTTATATCCGGTACGTCCTAAGCCACAAACAATAATTCGAGGTTTCATAAAACCGCAACATAAAATTTATATAAAGGGCTACATATCAGTTATCAAGAAAAGCATCACCGACTCAGAATTGAATTCAATAATCCTCATTGTTGCTTAATTTATGGCAAAATAACTGTAACTGAACACACGATATTTATCTCCAGGAAATTAAAAATTAAAAAATATTACGGGGTTAACCCGGATTTCTAACAAAGAAATAAAAAAAGGATCAAAAACTGCAAAAATGTATATTTAGGGCTTGCTGATAGCGTAGCGTGGCGTTAGCCTGGGGGATGTGGGGATGTTGGGGGAGGTGGGGGAGGTGGGGGATGTGGGGATGTGGGGGATGTGGGGGAGGTGGGGGAGGTGGGGAGGTGGGGGAAGATTAATATTTATGGTTTTTATGATTCATTAACTAGCGTGATGGGTTATTGATCATAGTCACCAAGGAACGCAAATTTAATAACCTGCAATTCTGACTTAACCTGAAATGGTGCGTTACGCTGTCGCTAACACACCCTACTTTTGCACTTTATTTAATTCATATTCCTAAACGTTTTACTCTTTTACTCTTCACTCCCCCACTCCCCCCTACCTCCCCTACTCCCCCCTACCTCCCCCACCTCCCCTACTCCCCCCACCTCCCCCACCTCCCCCACCTCCCCCACCTCCCCCACCTCCCGATTAAGGGGGGGTAATTTAACTTGTGTGTACACCGGAGTATAAAGCGGAGAGTTAGGGAGGGGTAAAAAATTTGATACAGCAATCATGACTTCTCAAACACCCTCTTAGCCCCCTCATCGCTTGCGGGGAGGGGGTTGGGGGTGGGGTTCTTGTTCCGGGTTTGATGACAATTTGCTGTAATTCTATTAATCCTGATTACGAACTCATTTCCAATAACACTTTTAAAACCCCCTTAGTTTTAGCTTTTTCAAAAGCTTCTAAACCTTGAGAAAGAGGGTAAGAACTATCAATTAAATATTGGACATCTACCTTTCCCGTCGCCAACAATTCTAACGCCGGAACAAAAGGACCACAACGAGAACCAATCAGGGTAATTTCATCTACTACTAACGAGGAAGCATCTAAACTAAGATTTCCCGCATAAGTGCTTTTTAAGATTAATGTCCCACGAGGACGTAAAGCCCGACGAGCAATATTAAAGCCTTCAGGATTTCCGGTACAATCAACAGAGATATCAAAATATCTATTGGTGACACTATCAGCTAAACCTGTTTTAATTCCTTTTCCTGCTAAATTTATTAATTTGTCTTCGTGTCTTCCGACTACCAATAATTCACAACCAGTTAAGGCTAAAGTTTGGGCTATTAGTTGTCCTAGCTTACCATCTCCAACCACTAATACTCGGTCATCCTTAGATATTTGTATTTGTTGTTGAATTTCCAATGCTGCGGCTATGGGTTCAGTAAAAGTTGCTGCTGCTGTAGATACATTTTCGGGGACAAGATGCAAATTCTCAATAGGTAGAGATAGATATTCTGCAAATGCACCATTACGGTTAACAATTCCTAAAACCGTGCGATTTTCGCAATGTGTTGGTTGTCCGCAACGACAAAAACGACAATTACCACAAGCGGCGTTAATTTCACCAACGACTCTTTGATTAATTAACTGTTTAGGACCTTGTTCGACAATACCAACAAATTCATGACCGATAATGCCAGTATAGGGGTAATAACCTTTAATTAATTCTAGGTCAGTATTACAAATTCCTGCTCGCAAAACCCGCACCAAAGCCTCTCCTGGTGGTGGTTCAGGGATAGGAATATTGGTGCGTAATTCTAGTTGATTATTTTCTAACCAAAGTCCTTTCATAATTTTGTCAGTTGTCAGTTGTTATACTTGAGAAGGTAATAACTTGCGTTTTTACATCCATATATCCCCTTTACGCAAAAGCTCAATTTATTCCCTTGCGGAGTATAATTATTCGGTTTTAATTATTAGTTATTAAAATTTTACATTTTCTAGAAATGGTGTAAATATCGGAACTATATCGGAATTACTCACAACCATCGTAGGAAAAGAGCGATCGCTATAATCTACTCCCGGCGATAATGGAAAAGACTCAGAATTGAGCGGTACCCACGTCCCACCCGCAGCTTGCACAATTACCCAAGCACCTGCAATATCCCATACCTTTGGTGTGGCTTCAATTCCTCCCAAAACCGCACCAGTGGCGACTGAAAGAAAATTATAACTAGCAACTCCTAACATCCGAATTTTACAGGGAAAACCTGGTTGAATAATGTCGGTACTGCGAGAACAAAGGTTAAAAAAGTGGTTTTTGCTGGGAGCATCTTTACTGGTATGAATGGGATGATTATTTAAAAATGCTCCCGTTGGCGTTGTTAAGCCCGATGAACCCGCCCAAAATCCATGAAAGACTTGATTTAATGGTGGTACGTAAACATAACCAAAAATGGGAGTTCCACGATAAAGTAAGCCCAAGGAAATAGACCAAATCGGAATTCCTCTGGTAAAATTTGTTGTCCCATCCAAAGGATCAATAACCCAACACCATTCTGTATTCGGAAAAGTTTGACCTGCTTGCAGCATATCTTCACTATCACTTTCTTCGCTCAAAATGCCGTAACCAGAAAAGGTAGAAACAATTGCATCTCGAATTTCTTGATCTGCCCATTTATCAGATTTTGTGACTAAGCTACCATCAGATTTTTGTGAAGCTTGAACTTTGCCAAAATCCTGCATTAATTGTTTTCCTACTCTAGTAGTAGTAGTTTCCGCAAAGTCTAAAATCGTATTCCAAAAATCATTCATTTGATTAATTATCAGTTGTTAGTTGTCAATTATTAAATAATTTTATCATAGATGGATTCATAGAAAATTCAGTACAAAGTAAAAATCTGTATTTATTAAACCCAGTAATTATCATGAGCTTTTTTTAAAGTATCTTGAATAAGCTGTTACGCAGCTAAATTTGATAACCATAATTTACTTGAACTTTGTAGTGCGGGCATCTTGCCCGCTAGAATTATACAAACTAAATGCACAACAGCTTATCTACTGCGACCCAATCCAATACTTGTCGGTTAAGGAAATGTAGGCTGGTTTGAGCGATAGCGAAGCGCTCCGTAGGAATCGCAAAACCCAACAAAATCCTTGATAATCTTGGGTTTTGTTCCATTGCTCCGCGTTCACACAGTGTCCCGCAGGAATACGTTTACGTTCCACAACCCAACCTACCATATAATGACTTTTCAGGCTTAACCGAGCAGTAGCGACCCAATTAGGTTCTAAAACTAGGGATGACCAAAAAATATTTCCATCTAACAAACAATTGATAAATAACCATCCTGTACATCCTCAAATCCTGGACATCCTGATTCAGACCAAAAAATATTTCCATCTAACAAAGAATTGATAAATAACCATCCTGTACATCCTCAAATCCTGGACATCCTGATTCAGACAAAAAAATATTTCCATCTAACAAAGAATTGATAAATAACCATCCTGTACATCCTCAAATCCCGGACATCCTGATTCAGACAAAAAAATATTTCCATCTAACAAAGAATTGATAAATAACCATCCTGTACATCCTCAAATCCTGGACATCCTGATTCAGACCAAAAAATATTTCCATCTAACAAAGAATTGATAAATAACCATCCTGTACATCCTCAAATCCCGGACATCCTGATTCAGACCAAAAATATTTCCATCTAACAGACAATTGATAAATAACCATCCTGTACATCCTCAAATCCCGGACATCCTGATTCAGACCAAAAATATTTCCATCTAACAGACAATTGATAAATAACCATCCTGTACATCCTCAAATCCCGGACATCCTGATTCAGACCAAAAAATATTTCCATCTAACAAAGAATTGATAAATAACCATCCTGTACATCCTCAAATCCCGGACATCCTGATTCAGACCAAAAAATATTTCCATCTAACAAAGAATTGATAAATAACCATCCTGTACATCCTCAAATCCTGGACATCCTGATTCAGACCAAAAAATATTTCCATCTAACAAAGAATTGATAAATAACCATCCTGTACATCCTCAAATCCTGGACATCCTGATTCAGACCAAAAAATATTTCCATCTAACAAAGAATTGATAAATAACCATCCTGTACATCCTCAAATCCCGGACATCCTGATTCAGACCAAAAAATATTTCCATCTAACAAAGAATTGATAAATAACCATCCTGTACATCCTCAAATCCCGGACATCCTGATTCAGACCAAAAAATATTTCCATCTAACAAAGAATTGATAAATAACCATCCTGTACATCCTCAAATCCTGGACATCCTGATTCAGACCAAAAAATATTTCCATCTAACAGACAATTGATAAATAACCATCCTGTACATCCTCAAATCCTGGACATCCTGATTCAGACCAAAAAATATTTCCATCTAACAAAGAATTGATAAATAACCATCCTGTACATCCTCAAATCCTGGACATCCTGATTCAGACCAAAAAATATTTCCATCTAACAGACAATTGATAAATAACCATCCTGTACATCCTCAAATCCTGGACATCCTGATTCAGACCAAAAAATATTTCCATCTAACAAAGAATTGATAAATAACCATCCTGTACATCCTCAAATCCTGGACATCCTGATTCAGACAAAAAAATATTTCCATCTAACAAAGAATTGATAAATAACCATCCTGTACATCCTCAAATCCCGGACATCCTGATTCAGACAAAAAAATATTTCCATCTAACAAAGAATTGATAAATAACCATCCTGTACATCCTCAAATCCTGGACATCCTGATTCAGACAAAAAAATATTTCCATCTAACAAAGAATTGATAAATAACCATCCTGTACATCCTCAAATCCCGGACATCCTGATTCAGACCAAAAATATTTCCATCTAACAGACAATTGATAAATAACCATCCTGTACATCCTCAAATCCCGGACATCCTGATTCAGACCAAAAAATATTTCCATCTAACAAAGAATTGATTCCCGGACATCCTGATTCAGACCAAAAAATATTTCCATCTAACAAAGAATTGATAAATAACCATCCTGTACATCCTTAAATCCTGGACATCCTGATTCAGACAAAAAAATATTTCCATCTAACAAAGAATTGATAAATAACCATCCTGTACATCCTCAAATCCTGGACATCCTGATTCAGACAAAAAAATATTTCCATCTAACAAAGAATTGATAAATAACCATCCTGTACATCCTCAAATCCTGGACATCCTGATTCAGACAAAAAAATATTTCCATCTAACAAAGAATTGATAAATAACCATCCTGTACATCCTCAAATCCCGGACATCCTGATTCAGACAAAAAAATATTTCCATCTAACAAAGAATTGATAAATAACCATCCTGTACATCCTCAAATCCGGACATCCTGATTCAGACAAAAAATATTTCCATCTAACAAAGAATTGATAAATAACCATCCTGTACATCCTCAAATCCTGGACATCCTGATTCAGACAAAAAAATATTTCCATCTAACAAAGAATTGATAAATAACCATCCTGTACATCCTCAAATCCTGGACATCCTGATTCAGACAAAAAAATATTTCCATCTAACAAAGAATTGATAAATAACCATCCTGTACATCCTCAAATCCTGGACATCCTGATTCAGACAAAAAAATATTTCCATCTAACAAAGAATTGATAAATAACCATCCTGTACATCCTCAAATCCTGGACATCCTGATTCAGACAAAAAAATATTTCCATCTAACAAAGAATTGATAAATAACCATCCTGTACATCCTCAAATCCGGACATCCTGATTCAGACAAAAAAATATTTCCATCTAACAAAGAATTGATAAATAACCATCCTGTACATCCTCAAATCCTGGACATCCTGATTCAGACAAAAAATATTTCCATCTAACAAAGAATTGATAAATAACCATCCTGTACATCCTCAAATCCTGGACATCCTGATTCAGACAAAAAAATATTTCCATCTAACAAAGAATTGATAAATAACCATCCTGTAATCCTCAAACAGACAAAAAAATATTTCCATCTAACAAAGAATTGATAAATAACCATCCTGTACATCCTCAAATCCTGGACATCCTGATTCAGACAAAAAAATATTTCCATCTAACAAAGAATTGATAAATAACCATCCTGTACATCCTCAAATCCTGTACATCCTGATTCAGACATTCTAGTTGGGGGCGATTCTTCTTGTTTATGTAGTCTTGATTGATACTAAAAGTGCTACTCATTATAGGCTTCAAGGATGTCGCAAATGCTCTCAGGATAAACCTTACAGCCTATTTTCCCTTTTTTTGACATACCCCCTTGACAATTGACTCTTCTTCTTAACTTGTGACAGATGTCTGTTCCCAGTTAAGAGTTCCCTATTCCCTTTTTTTGTAAAAATTGCATTAATTCAGGAATTTCTAGTGTCGCTGTCTTTGGAGTCATGTTTGAGTAATTTGATGCACTGTCAGATTTTTAACTCGCCGAGTTTACATCATCTGACAACAATTATAAATTTTTATTTCCCTTGAATTCCCTATTCTAAAACCCGAACGATGAACTGGATTTTCCCCATTCGTTGTCAAGCAATCTCTCTAGTTCATTGAGTATTCATACTTATTTTTCAACCCGACTGTTTTTTTTAGCCAGAGGCAATGGCTAATAAATAGTTACTTTGTACTATATTTTGAATTCCAAAATCGGGGCTAATACTTTATTTTTTTCAAAATGAGAATTGCTGGTCGGGTTTTTCATTGATTCTAATTGATGTATAAAAATTTCCGGTACAATTAATAGCCGCGCTGTACAAAGTTGCTTTTTTTATCAAGTATTCTTGTACAAATACTGATACATAAATTAATACATTGTTGTACAATGGTACAAACTTTTTTTGAAAAATTTATGACTGTACCTCAAGAACATGAAGATTTGAAAATAAGAGTTTTTGAAATTTGCGAAAACTTATATATAAAAAATGAAAAAATAAATAGAAATATTGTACGAGAACAGCTAGGCGGTGGTAGTTTTAGTACAATCTGTCCTTTGATACGTGAATGGAAAGAACTCAAATCTGTACAGTTTAATAGTCTAAATGGTACAGAAATAGAGGATGAAGGTACAGAATCAGGTACAGAATCAGGTACAGAATCTCATCTTGTATTGACTCAAGAATCCGTAATTACCGACACAACGGAAGAATTAACCGCCACATCAGTAAATCCTGCTTTTATTCCTGATAGTGATATCAATAGTATGGTTCGGGCTGGAGCAGAAAAAGCCGCAGGAACGTTAATTGCTCAAGAGGCGATCGCCAGTCATTTTTACCAAAACCCTGATGAATTACCGGCTGATTTAAGAGCGCAATTGGAGGGTGCGAGAGGAAATTTTACGCAATCGCGCAGCAACACGAACAAAGCTGCGTACAATCCTCAGAACCTGATCAATTTAGCGATGGAGAAAATCAAACAATCCCAAAGAGAAGACGGACTAGAACTAATTGGTTAACGTTAGCTCTGAGTGGTTTTTTGCTGGCCGTCAGTTCATTCAATCCCCTGTCAATTATCTTGGCTGTAACTTCTGTGTTTCCTAAGTCATCCCCTGATGAGGGAGTAGGGGGAGTGGGGGGAGTGGGGGAGTGGGGGGAGTGGGGGGAGTTGGGGGAGTGGGGGGAGTTGGGGGAGTTGGGGAGGGATGTTTTGAGGTTGAGGAATTTCAAATTTATAGACAAGCGGAATTAAACCGCACTACAGCATCATTACTCGCTAATGGGGCAATTTTAATTGTCGGGGAAGAGGGAGTGGTAAGTCTGTACTGGGTAATGCCGTTGTTGAGAGATTAACTGACGATGGGTTTTTAGTGGCTTTTGTTGAACCGACAACACCTAAGCAAATGCTGTTAGAAATTGCCCAGCAGTTTGAACTTCCCACAGAAGACATCGAGGGGAAAAATCTGACTATGGATAAGCTTAAAAGAGCGATCTGCTTGCAGCAGCGCTTCGCTATCGCCCAATTCCTTTCAGAGAACACAGCATTTATTGTTCTCGATGACGCTCAAAACTGTGATATGAAATTTAGGATTTGGCTGAAACAGTTACGCCGTAAGGGTGTACCGATGCTTGTACTTGCTACAGACCCACCCCGTTCTGATATTTTCATAAACATTCCGAGAATCGAACTGAAACCTTTGCCAGAGAAGGCAATCAGACAAATTATGAAAAGCGCAGCGCAGGAAAGAGCGATCGCCCTAACGTCTGCCGATTTATCTAAACTTCAGGAACGCGCTGGGGGAAATCCCATGTTAGCTATTCGTGCCATCGAGGAGGAATATCTAGGGTTAGACATCGAGGGCGCGGATCACAGAAGATATTTTGACATCACCCCATTAATTTTAGTAGTGGGTGTAATCTTCGTGATTATGCGCTTTATCGGACTTGGTACTAATGACCAAGCACTATATATATTTGGTGGTATTGCTGCGGCTATATTCTTGGGACTTTCCCGATTGCTGTACAGTTTGCCTCAAGAGGAAAGGAGAATTAGGTAATGTTGGGAATATCTCACCTGTTAATTAGTGGGACTGCATCCAGTTTATTACTGCAAACTGCGGACCCGGTTTTGATTGCTGTTGGTGCGATCGCTGGTCTACTCCCAGATGTTGATGTTTCCACTTCTCCAGCAGGTAAGGTTTTTCCTTGGATTTCTGGATATTTTCAGGAAACAATGCCCCATAGAAGTATGACTCATTCCATAATTGCATCGGCTGTTGTGGCGATCGCCTCCTATGGACTATCAATATTTATTCCCCAATTTATTCCCATAGCATCAGCTTTAACGATTGGTTATACTTTCGGCTGGTTTGCTGATTGTTTCACTAGAGGCGGGGTAGAAATGTTCTGGCCTTCATCTGTACGTTGTGTTTGTCCTGGTAATCGGAATCTCAGGTTAAAGACTGGGAGTAATGCTGAATATTTTGTACTTTGTATATTGGTGGCGATTCCTACGGAGCGCTTCGCTATCGCATTATCAGCTTTTAGCATCAATAGTAAGGGAGGAATTTTAACTCAATTTAATCGCCTGATTGCTTCTACATCAGGGGTACAGGGTGTGTACAATAGTTCGGGAAGTACCCATAAAATTGTTGCCAATATTAAGGGAGTCAGGGCGGGCGATCGGTCAAAAGTTGATGGACAATTTCAGATTATTCAACCTAACGGGACTGGATTTATAGTTCTTGAACCTAAGACAAATAAATTATATAAAGCGGCAACTGATCCTGATAGTCAGATTGTGATTGAACAAATTACAGCAGATGTTTCTACACCTGCTATTACTACTATTGAATCGGTATTTGTGGAAGATCAGGTTATTGGGGAGGCGATAAGTAAATTTAACCGTACTAATACAAATGTATTCATTAGTGGTGATTTGTCAGTTGAGGATTTTGACACCTCAATTTTACCCCGTGACCCTTACCAATTTAAGTTTATAGACGCATCACCTAGTAATATTAAGTTAGAGGCTGCACCACTAAAAGTTGTGATGAAATCCTTGGGGGATGAATTCGCCAGTGGTAGTTTGCAAGTCCGGTCAATTGTCAGTAGTCAATAAGAGTAAGCCACAAAACAAATGATACCCCAGGATTTTTCTCATCAAAATCTCAGAGGACGTTCTTTCAAAGGTCAAAATCTTGAAGGTGCAAACTTTAGCCATGCTGATATCAGAGGTGCAGATTTTACCAATGCCTACCTGAAAGGTGCAAATTTTAGCCATGCCACCGCAGGTTTGCAAAAACGGTGGGTGGTTATTCTAACCTGTATTTCGTGGATCATTGCCGGAATTTCAGGACTTTTCTCAGCTTTTATTGGATTTTTTGTACGTATAATAGTTCAGAATCCGTTATTAGGCTGGACTGCCTTAATAGTAATAATTATTTTGGGCATCGTTATAATTCGTCAAGGATTAAATACAGCCTCCGCCGTAGCCGTAGCCGTAGCCGTAGCCGTAACCTTCGCCGGAGTCTTCGCCACATGCTTCGCCGCAGGCTTGGTGGCCCCAGGCTTAGTCTTAGCCGTAGCCGCAGCCGTAGCCGTAGCCGTAGCCGTAGCCGTAGCCGTAGCCGTAGCCGTAGCCGTAGCCGTAGCCGTAGCCGGAGCCGTAGCCGGAGCCGTAGCCGGAGCCGGAGCCGGAGCCGTAGCCGGAGCCGGAGCCGGAGCCGTAGCCGTAGCCGTAGCCGGAGCCGTAGCCGGAGCCGTAGCCGTAGCCGTAGCCGTAGCCGTAGTTTTATTCAGTGGCTACATTGCTTGGCGAGCGATGAAAGGAGATGAAAAATACTCTTTGATTCGGAACATAGCTATAGTCTTTGCAGCTATTGGTGGTACAAACTTTCGCAACGCTAATCTCACTGATGCTAATTTCATAGGAGCAACGCTAAAAAGTACGGATTTGAGCATTGGTGTCAACTTAACGTAAAACCCTTAATAAATAAGGAGGAGGACAAGAGCGATGTCAGTAAGGAAGCGATCGCTACGGCAGTGCGGTGATCGCAAGCAGTAAGTTAAGAAATAAACTGCGCGCTTTTGTTACCTCTTCCAGGATAATAGAAATATCAAAGTAAAAAGGCATTGAGCCGAGATCCTTGCTCAAACGGAAATAGAAGCTGAAAAAGCTTATCATATATAGCTTTCAGGTTTTGAGTATCTCTCGTTTTTTCCAAACATTAAGAAGGCTACAAGCAGACATATTTTAGTACATAGTTACTAATTAATGCAATCGGAACTCAAATACCAACTTATGAGTCAAAGTAGGTAATACCAGACAAAACAACATTGATTTTTCAGGGGGTCTGGTTATGAATACAAAGACACTCCAACCCACATTCAGCATGAGTAAATATACTCAAAATATTTTTCCCAGCAGGTTATTTTGTCAAAAAAAGAATTTCATAAAACAGCTAAAACCCAATCATAATAACCAGTTCATGCTTTTTGCTATCTAGGTCGGTATTCAATGAATTTAATCTCAAACCAACTAATTTATTGACATTATTCTCAATAAACTTGATTCGAGCTTTAAATATATCGGCGATGGCTCTAATATAGAATTGCGTGTCATTGTCTGAAAGCCTTGTTATCATTGGGCTATGGATAATTCCGAAAATTCAAAAAACACCTGCGGAATGTGGGTTTCAAAGGTCAAAATCTTGAAGGTGCAAACTTTAGCCATGCTGATATCAGGGGTGCAAATTTCACCAATGCCTACCTGAAAGGTGCAAATTTTAGCCATGCCACCGCAGGTTTACAAAAACGGTGGGTGGTTATTCTAACCTGTATTTCGTGGATTATTGCCGGAATTCAGGATTTTAATTCCTTAGCTTAACCCTTAGCTTAGGGAGGAGTCGAGGCAATGGCGGGGGGTCTAAGGAAGGGGCGGGGTTACTCCAGAGACAGTCCCTATTTTGGGAAAAAATAATTAAATAGCCTATATCCCTTATGGGATAAGAATTTCAGCTATTTCTGTTATAGCAATTTTTCTTACTGCGTCACACAATCGCGTCAACTAATCTTTCTTCTTATAAGAATTTTACCTGACGCTTTTGTAATATACTGATATCAGAATAAAATCTTTAAGATTAGTTTTTACTCGCACTCAGTTACATTGTATCCTATCGAGAATCATAATACCTTGCCTTTATACTGTAATAATTATTACATCATTTAAATATAGTCAACCATGCTTAAAAATCTAAATATAATTAGCGTAGCCAGTGGGATTGTGCTAGTAGCATTACAGTTTTTTTTCAGTAAGGGAGTATCGCAAGCCCAAAATGCTATCGAAGTTCAATTGAATAATAAATTAGTTCAAACACAAAAATACTCTGTAAGTAATCATAAATATATTTTTAATTCGTTTTTAGAAACTTTACCTATTCTTATGAAGGTTCAAAAAGACGAATTTGAAACTACCGATAAGTATAATAAAAGATTTCAACAAGCCCAGAAAATACATTGATAGTAGTGGTATTCCCGAAATTGGCAAACCCTTTGTTTCTAGTAATAAAGCTGGGCAAAACTTGAGAATCCGAGTTATCCTCAGTCCTGATAGCAAAGTGCGTTTATTTGAGGAAAGCCCAAGTTATCGTCAGTCCTGATAGCAAAGTGCGTTTATTTGAGGAAAGCCCAGAAGCGCACACTTACCACGAGGAGGATGATGGTGATGATGATGGACAAGACTAAGGATGCGATTAAAATTATCTACAAGATGACTCGTACTGATCCTCAACTTGAGGCAATGGTAGCGGTATCTACCATTAATGCAGAAGTGGCACAGTTAATATATGAAGCCAGAACCAAAGCTGGGTTAACGCAGAAACAGTTGGCGGAACTGATTGGCACAAAACAACCAGTAATTGCACGGCTAGAAGATGCTGACTATGAAGGACATTCTCTTTCCATGCTGCAAAAAATCGCTCATGCTCTTAATCAGCGGTTAGTAATTCATCTGACTCTTACGAAACAGCAATACTATGAATTCTGAAGAGTTTTTACAAAAATACGCTGAAGGACAAAGAAGATTTTTTGATATCAATCTTAAAAATGCTAATTTTGAGGGCATTAATCTTCACCATATTTATCTTAATAATGTGAATTTAGAAGGTGCAAACTTAAACGGTGCAAATTTTTCATGTTCTACTTGGAATAATGTCAATTTAAATTTAGCAACATTGGATAATTCTATTCTAATTAATGCTTCATTTGATAAAAGTGAATTAAATAAAGCTAGTTTTATAAATGCTAATATTGAAAATTGCAAATTTGAAGATACGTCAATGCTGGGAACAAATTTCAGTGAAGCAATTTTAATCAATGCTAGTTTCCGATACTGCCATTTAGGTGGAACTATATTTACAAAATCCAATTTAAGTAAAGCTGACTTTTCGGAAATTAAAATTTGGGAGATGAGAGTTTATTGGGATCGAATCAATATGAAAGAATTAGACAAATATATGTTAGAGAATGAAGAATTGTTGAATGAATTAAACAGTATTAATAATAAAAATCCGCACCACTGAGTTTCTTGGTATAAATATTTTTACCAAGTATTCGTGAATGATTTTTACAAGCAAAATGAAACACGCCTTTTACACTAATTGCATCGCCCCTGGTGGAATATGAGGAATTAGAAAAAGCTGTTACTCATCAGTGGATACTGAGTACAGCTAAGGTAAAAGAATTGATTGGTATTACCCCAAGGGTAGGTAAGGATGAAATGACCTTTGTATGGGGTAGCTTTACCTTCACCAAAGCGGGTAAGCTGGGTAATCAGATGGGGTGGTTGGTTAGTAAAACTTTAAATTGATTGCATTGTAATTAAATCTATGTATTAAGTTTGAAAAACGCTATTACTTTTTTGTGTGAATAGGTTTTTATCAAGCCATGATAAATTAATACAATATAATTACCTATTGACATAATAGGCTAGATTTAGCATATTAGACATTACATGACATAAATGAAAAACCTCTCAAATGGGTTGCAAGCGCACTTGACGATTTAAAGGAGTTTCCTGAAGATGTACAAGACGTAATGGGTTACGCTCTTGACTTAGCGCAACACGGTCAAAAACACCCTGACGCGAAACCTTTAAAGGGTTTTCCAGAATCGGGTGTTGTGGAAATTGTAGATGATTTTGATGGGGATACATATAGAGCAATTTACACCGTTAAATTTAAAGGTGTTATTTACTTGTTACATTCTTTTCAGAAGAAGTCAAAACATGGTATTGCTACACCACAACAAGATATAGATTTGGTAAGAAAAAGACTGAAAACTGCTGAATTAGATTACTTACAAGAAACTGCTCAAAAAAATGGAGTAAAAAATGGATAGTGAAAATAGAATTACTGTTAGCAGTGGAAATGTATTTGCTGATTTGGGTTTAGCTAATTCTGAAGAAAGATTATTGAAAGCTGAACTAGCACGTAAAATCAGTGAAATTATCAATAGTCAAAAATTAACACAAGTTCAAGCTGCTGAAATTTTAGGAATAGATCAACCAAAGGTTTCTCTGCTAATTAGAGGTAGACTAAGTGGCTTTTCAACCGATAGATTGATGGCTTATCTTAACAAATTAGGTAGTGATGTAGAAATTACAGTTAAACCTAAACCTGAAAATCACAAATTTGCCCGTACAACTGTAGTTTGCTAACTATACCCTATCTAGTCTTGTTTTAATTCAATCCGTACATTTTCCGAAGTAGAAAAGTCGGTAAATGGAGGTTTAACGTCAAAAAAGCTATAGGATAGATGTAATATAAAGTTTCTATACCACTAAAACTTTTAAATCTAAACACACAAGCTTTAAAACCAATTAACATGAAGCCATTACCACAAGGTAAGCCAATTGAGAAAGAAAAATCGCACTCTGGCATATTCTTAGGGGATAAATGTTATTGGAATCCTGCTAGTTTACCAAATGGTCATGTCGCCATTATTGGAACGTCGGGAAGTGGTAAAACTCAAACATTGAAAGCGATCGCCTATGAATTACCTAAATTATTTCCCACTATAAAGAATATTATTATTGATTATCATGGGGACTAACAGTTACCGAATGAAGTTTGTTATCCCTTAGATATGGAATCTCCTTTTGGCATTAACCCTTTAACAATTGATTTAGATACTAAGAGGTTGTTTGAAAAGTATCAGATAAAACCCATAATCTCCAAAAACCTAACCCCCCTACCCCCCTTCCCTACCCCTCCCTGACCCTCCCCTTGTAGGCTACGGTGTACACACAAGTAAGAAATTGTTTGTTGGTTGCCATAAAACCCCACCCCTAGCCCCTCCCCGCAAGCGAGGAGGGGGACTGGATTGAGAATACATCCTTTGTTATGGCTGAAAACCTAGTGTAAGGAAGGATGTGTGTACACCGTAGCCCCTTGTAGGGGAGGGAAGCGGAAAAACTTTTGTTAGTTGGAATGGGGTTTTTAAAGCCTCTCCCCGCACCTCTCCCTAACCCTCTCCTAAAAGGAGAGGGAAAAGGAATAACATTTAATACTGGAGAGGTTTACCAGAGGGGTCAATTTATACATTTAAAACTTTTCAAACATCCTCTAAGGGTGGTGGACCAGCACTGCAAGGAATAGCAGTTGCGGCAATATTGCGTAAAGCTTTGACAATGGGAGCAAATCAAGAGGGATTAATTATAGAAATATTAAGTCAGTGCTATAAACAAAAGGGTATTACTCAGGAAAGTGTAAGCACCTGGACTAATAAACCACCAACTTTTCAAGACTTACAAAATGAGATTACAGCAAGAATAGAGAATGGATGTAGAGAATCTTCTAAATTAGCTTTAAAATTAGCAGCAATGTTTGAATATGGGATATTTAATAAACCACAACCTAATTTAAAATTACCCGTCGTTAGATTTGATTTGTCAGCACTTGGTAAAGTTCCTGGGTTGAGCGCGATGCCTTCGGCGAGCGCAGCTATCGCCGCAGAAACACTGTTAAAACAATTATTAGATTCACATGAATTGCAAGGTAAAATTAAAGATAAAATTCCATTATCTTACGTAATTATTGATGAATGTAAAGAGGTTAAATCATCAGAAACTTTGGCGAGAATATCAGCAGAAGCTCGTAAATGTTGTTCCTCAATTTTTTGGGAGGCGATCGCTAATGATGCCCCAGCCTTGTCAAACTCAGTGCGGTGTTCTCGATTATCAATAGTTATACGCAACACGGCTTAATTATTTGATTCTCTGGGTAGGGGTAAAGCAAGAGCTTAATGGTGTCAACTTAACGTAAAACCCATAACCCAACTGGGAATGATAGCGTAGGGTGAGTGTGGAAGCCATATTCCCAGTCTCATAGCAGAAGTTGTCTTTTGATGACTAAATAACCCAGAAGTTTTTGAGTAAACTTTAGTTTACTTTGGTTATTAGCCCTGAAATCAATACTTGTCGGTTAAGGAAATGTAGGTTGGGTTGAGTGATAGCGAAACCGAACAAAATCCTTGATAATGTTGGGTTTCGTTCCATTGCTCCGCAACGCTGACGCGAACAACTCAACCTACCATATAATGAATTTTCAGGCTTGACCGAGCAGTATTAGCCCTGAAATATGGCTAACGCCACGCTATGCTATCATTTCAGGGTGAGTGTGGAAGCCAACAAATAAGCCACCTGTAGCTTAAGTTGACACCAATGAAGCTCTTGCTTTACCCCTACAAATCTAGGGTTTTCGTGATTTTATAAAAGTCTATGTCCTAACTGTTTTGAGTGTAATCAGGGTAATTATGCGCTTTTTAATGAGAATTGCCGGCTTTGGTTTGCTGATTTTAGGTATTTACTTAGTTGGGAAAAATATATTTTTTACAACCAATGTCTATCCTTACTGGTGGCGAGGAATTGCCGCTGATATTTCAGTGTTAGCACTAACATTAGGTGTATTGATGCTAGTTTTTTTCTCAGAAAGTATGAAAAATCTGGGATGGGTTGCTATTTCTGTGGGTATTATGGCGGTATTTATTAGTAGTCGTGCAATTCTTAGTCCTACCAGTTTATGGCAATTTTTTCTCTCCTTAATTTGTATTACATCGGGTTATAAAATGTTCACAACTGGATACTCACCTTTTTGATTTTATTGTTTAGGAGTTAGATGATTATAGGCTTCTCAACTCCTATTTTATTTTCTATCTCTACAGGTGGACGGACACACAAATAAATCAAAGCTCCAAATAAAGGCATTACAAATAACCAAAATAATTGATTATCTTTCCAACCTCGTCGCGCCATATCATCTCCTAGTAATGTGGGAAACAATAGACTCAACATCACAAAATCTAAACTCATCACATGAATAAATCGGCTACTTTGCCACTGTTGGACAAAATTACCCCAATCGCCTTGTAAACCAGATGCGAATAAAACCGCCGTTCCTATAGTTAATAAAATTCCTAAAATGCGAGAATCTAGGATTTTCAGAAATAAATTTTTTTCACCAATAAACTTTTGATTGGGTTGTCTTAAAGCCAAATAGGGTAAAAGTGCAAAAGCACCTAATGCAAAAGCACCACTAGCGAAAGGCCAAGCTGGGATTTTTTGACCTCTACCATCAAAAAAGACGACTGCACTATATATAAAAGGCCAAATCCCCATGATATTAAATAAAGATATAATCAGAGGATTAATGCCTTGCCAATTGCCTGTGGAGAGATTTTTGATTAACTCAAAAGTATCAGGTTGTTCGGGAGGAGCAAAGAAAAAGGCATAGGAAACAAATCCTAGCCATAATAGACCAAAAGTGATTTTTCTCAACATGAATTTATGGAAATTAACTAAAAGCTTCCGAGAGATAATCTGCTGCTGCTGCAACTACAGCGATCGCACTCTCATAGTCTAACCTAGTTGGACCCAAAACTCCCACACTTCCTACTGGCACAGAACCCCGCCGATAAATAGCAGAAATCAAAGTACAAGTCCGAATAGGTTCAAGAGGATTTTCTGTGCCAATTCGCACTGTTACCTTAGACTTATTCATATCGTGCATTTCTGCTTCTTCACAAATTAAATGCCAAAGTTGGTCTTGTTCCTCTTCCAATAATTGCATAATTGTCTGTACCTGCTGTACCTGAGAAAACTCAGGTTGTCGTAAAACCTCTCCAATCCCGCGCACCATAATTTGTGTAGTTGTTGGTGCTAGAGCGCGATGAGTCAATTCTACCAAAGAACTTTTTAATAATTCACCATAAACTCTAAACTCCTGATCCAATTTACTCCAATCAAGATAGCCTATTTCTAATAAACTCTGTCCTCTTAAATGAGTATTCAAAAAGTTAGAAACAATCTGCAATTGATGATCAATTACCTCCGCTTCTGGTTTACTTTCTGGATTATGTAAAAATAAATCCATCACCTTAGAATGGGTTTCATAACTATCTGTCACCACAATTAACATAATTCGCTCTGATTCAATTTGCACCAGTTGCAAATGTCGTAACTTTGCGGTTGTGGGTTGCGGCATAGTAATTAAAGTAATACAGCCGCTTAATGTTGCTAAAATTTGGGCAGCGCCTTGTAATAAGGCCTCCAAACTACAATCTTCCCAATGCAGATGTTTTTGTAATACGGTTTCTACCTCTTTTGCTAAAGTTTCTGATGGTTTAATTAATTGATCAACGTAAATACGATAACCAGAATCAGAAGGAATTCTACCCGCAGAGGTATGTGGTTGATAAAGTAACCCTGATTTTTCCAAAACACCCATCACACTGCGAATCGTAGCCGAGCTAACACCCAGATCGAATCCTTCAATTAGAGCTTTAGAGCCAACAGGTTCTGCTGTGGTAATATAGTGACGTACAGTTGCATAAAGTATATTCTGTTGCCGATTAGTCAGATGAACTTGCATAAGTGATTTTTCTACTGAAGGCAAATCTTAATCAAAATTGGAAAAAAATGCGGTTTTCACCGCAAAAACGGAAAAAAGAATTAATTATTAATTAAAGTAAGATAGCAGATTATATACTTATATTGTATTAATTGAACACAAAATTTACTTTCAGCATTTATTTGCTGCATTTGTTATTACTACATAGCTGAAATCCAAAAAGAAGATGAATTTCTCTCTGTTTCAGTATTATCTCATAGTCTATCAACCTAAGTTGTGGTTTTAGTCACAAAATATTATTTTCTATTGATCAAAATTTTGACCGCGCCAGTAGAGGGTAGGGGTGGAAATATCTTGTTGATTCCTTCTGAATTCTGGGCGCAGACCCTGCGCCCCTACGCGGAAGGGATACGATGATGAAATTTTTTGTTGATTCCTTCTGAATTTTGGGCGCAGACCCTGCGCCCCTACTGTTCCCTAATATTGCGGCACGGAAGGATCAACTAAAATCGAATAAGCGGAAATGCCACCCGTAATATTTTTAACATTTGTAAATCCTTGAGTAACTAACCACTGGCACATCTGAGCGGAACGGATACCATGATGACAGAGAACCAGAGTTTCTGCATGGACATCAAAGCGAACAGGGACTTGTTGATTCCATTGCTCATATTCACTTAAAGGAAGATTGACAAAACCATCTAGCCGTGATATGGCAATTTCCTGGGGTTCACGTACATCTATTAACTGAAGGGGTTCTTCATTATTTTCAAGCCGTTTGGCTAGTTCCTCAACAGTAATTTCGGAAAAGGGTTGATCAAATGATGTATTTGTCATGCAGTTTTTCTAAAAAATCCTATACTATTCATGTTTGCAGAAAAGCTAGAAAATATAAAGAATGTGAACAGTCAACACTTAACAAAAAATATTAAACTTGGTTTCCTTATAGCTGGCATAATTACGCTTGTACTAGTTTGTTTAGCTAAATTCTCCTGGTTTGCGGAAAAAAGTCCAGTTAGTCTTGTAGTTCACAACTCTCAACCCGCTGCGGCTATATTTGTCTCCAAGTCCTCACCAGCAATGGTTTCATTATTGATCAATCCCGACGGGTTACAGAAAATAGCACCAAAAGGAGAATTTTCTCAACTCAAAAATCGTCTACTGGCAAAAAGTAATATAGATTATCAAGATGATATTAAACCCTGGTTGGGTGATGAAATTACCCTAGCTGTAACTACTATAGATATAGACCGTGATCCAGAGAACGGACTACAGACTGGGTATTTAATGGCACTTGCCACTGCAAAACCAGAGAAAAGCCGTGAGTTTTTGGAGTTGTTATTTTCTCAACGGGCTTTTAGTGGGACTAATTTAGGAATTGAACGTTACAAAGGTGTCAAGGTTATTTATGATAATACTGAATATTCATCAGGGGTAAATATCCAAAATCCAAAATCCAAAATCCAAAATGATTTAGCTGGTGCGGTTGTTAATAATTTTGTTTTGCTGGCTAATCATCCTCAAGTGATCAAGGAAGCAATTAATAATTTACAAGCTCCAGATTTAAACTTAATTAGTTCTCTAGAATATCAAAAAGCTACTCAACAAATCTCTAAAAATGCTGTAGCTATAACTTTCTTAAATTTACCGGAAGTTGGTAAATGGCAAGGGTTAGAATTAGCAGAATCAATTTATAATAGCCAAATTCTCTCTTTCGTTTTCAACTCCCAAGGGTTGCTCACAGAAAGTACATTTTTCACAAATTCCCAGATTTTACCTTCATATTTACCACTATCTCAACCTGTGGGAGCATTACAGTATATTCCAAAATCAACAGCTTTAGCGATCGCCGGCACAAATTTGAGTAAATTAGATAATAGCGATGTAGCAAAACTGTGGAAGCAAGTAACAGCAAGCATTTACGGTTCTAGTCAAGATGGTACGGCTCGATTACTACAGCCCCTAGCAACAATCCAAGACCATTGGAATTTAAACTTTAGCGCAGATATTTTCAATTGGGTAACGGGAGAATACGCTTTAGCTTTATTACCCAATGCGGAAAATACAACCCCTAATTGGTTATTTGTCAGCGAAAAAACCCCAGAATTAGCAGCAGGAATCACACATTTAAATAATATTGCCAGTAGAAGTGGCTTTAATGTTAGTTCCCTAACTTTAGATCAACAAAAAATATCAGCTTGGACAAAAATTACAGCCACAAGTAAAAATAACACATCTATTGATGTTGACACAAAAGTTAAAGGAGTGCATACAACCTTAGATAACTATGAAATTTTCAGTTCCGACTTAAAAACCCTGAAAACTGTTTTGAGTCAAAAGCAAAAATCTCTCCTAGAAAATCCTCAATTTCAAAACAGTATTGCGACAATTCCCCAACCCAATCAAGGGTATATTTATTTAGACTGGGAAAATAGTCAAGATATTCTCAAACGTCAACTACCTTTGCTTAAACTTGTAGAAGTGTTAGGTAAGCCACTTTTTGATAATTTAAAATCCCTGACAGTTAGCAGTTATAGCAGCGAACCAGGAACAATTAAAGGCGGAGTATTCTGGCAACTGCATTAAATGTCAGAATCAGGATATCCACCGATTAAAGGATAGACAGGATGAATAGCAATACAGTTCAGTTAAGAAAACATAGGTTGGGTTGAGCGATATTTTGCGTAATTCTTATAAAAATAAGGATTTTATGACCAATCAGCAAGCCCTAATTAGGGCTTGCTGATAGCGTGGCGTTAGCCATATAAACCTAAAACCATCTAATAACAAAGGGTTTCGCGGATTTTTACCACAAAAAAGTGCCAGGTTTTGGCTAATGGTGTCTCAAAATAGGTGCAAGGTTTTTGAGAGGATGTTTGAAAAGTATCAGAGTTAATCGAGATCCCCCCAACCCCCCTTACAAAAGGGGGCTAAATTCCTCAAAGTCCCCCTTTCCAAGGGGGATTTAGGGGGATCTGCTGTCGCCTCCCTTCAATAGACATCTCCGAAAATTAAATGTGCGTCGTTTGAAACCCTTGTAGAGACGTTCCATGGAACGTCTCTACAATCTTTACCGGGGAAGTCTAATAGAAAACTTATTCAGCAAACCCTAAGTAGGTGAACACAATAAAACCAAACTGTGTAAAGAAACGTAAAATCGCCCAAACCCTCTTCACTCTTGCCTCTTGCATGAGTGCCTTGCCATAACGAAAATTTTCAACGCCAACCTACTTAATTACCAAGTCACGATAATATGGGAGAGTAGCTTGTTGTGCTATCAAGGGTACTATCTCAATGTTCTCTAGACTCCGTGCCGATTTTCGCATTATCTTTGAACGTGACCCCGCAGCCCGGAATTGGTTGGAGGTTTTGTTTTGTTATCCAGGTTTGCAAGCCCTAGTGTTTCACCGCTTTGCACACTGGTTGCGTCGTCTTGGTCTTCCCTTTTTCCCCCGCTTGATTTCTCACATTGCCCGGTTTTTAACAGGTGTAGAAATTCATCCAGGGGCTACAATTGGTAAAGGCGTATTTATTGATCACGGAATGGGAGTAGTAATTGGGGAAACAGCAATTATCGGCAACTACGCGCTGATTTATCAAGGTGTTACCTTGGGGGGAACAGGTAAAGAAAGCGGTAAACGTCACCCCACATTAGGGGAAAATGTCGTGGTTGGTGCAGGTGCAAAGGTTTTAGGAAATATTGAAATTGGTGATAATGTCCGCATTGGTGCCGGTTCGGTGGTATTGAGAGACGTACCATCTAGTTGTACCGTTGTCGGTGTCCCTGGACGGATTATTTATCGTTCTGGAGTCCGGGTTGCACCATTAGAACACAGCAATTTGCCAGATTCAGAAGCCCAAGTAATTCGCACTTTAGTTGACCGCATTGAAGCGTTAGAAGAACAAATTCAAGCTTTGCAAACTCCCGCAAAAACTCCGGTTTTAGTTGGTAAATTCCTTCCAGAAGATGAATTACCAAAAGAACACAATTTTTGTAATATCAGAGATAAACAAATTCAAGAATTCTTTGATGGTGCAGGAATCTAGTACCGCAAGGCGGAAGTCAAAAGTCAAAAGTCAAAAGTCAAAATGAAGACAGCATAGGCTTTTGGAGGATTTAGAATGGTTGGTTTATTTACGCCGTTTTGTACTAGTAGTCTGTCAATCCGAAAATGACGGGTGAAGGCAAGCAGGGGGAGAAAAGAGGCACCGGGGCAGAGGAGTTAGGCGATCGCATCAACAGTCTGTCCTCTAAAGGCGATCGCTTAACCGGGTACTCCTCTATTTTTGTGTTGATACAATCACCTGTGCTTCTCTTAAGACTCTATCGCCCCATAAATAACCCCGGATTACTTCCTGAATCACCGTATTTTCTGCGACATCTGCCCTTGATTTACGTCCTACAGCATACATTGTCTGGGAGTCAAAAGGTTTACCCTGGGCGACAATAGGAACAATACGGCGTTGTTTGAGTATTTCTAAAAGCGATCGCCTAATTAACTCCACTCCCTGTTGATTGCTGGTGAAAATTTCCGTTAATGATTCTGACATTGGTAACTTTTCTGGCTCACTGAATTCAGTATAATTACCATTAATCCAATCCAATAACTTTTCCCAGAAGCCTTTTTTTATTAGTGGTTTTGAGTTTGAGGTAGTAGATAATGCTTCTAGTTCTTCTTGCCAGTAAGTACAAGCCTGATCTAAAGCATCCACAATACCTAGCAAATCTTTGAGGAGTTTCTCCTGCTGCTGTTCAAATTTTCCCGATGCCTGTTTTTGAATTTCTTCCAAACGTATTGGTATCTGTTCTTGCTCTGTCCGAATTACCGCCAATGCTTGTACCAGAGCATCTTGGGTAGAATGCAATAATTTACCCTGTTGCTTAACTTCATGACGGAGAGCAGTCCACTCGGACACCATTTGATAAGGATCAAAGGCATGAGCAGATGATGGTGGTTCACCTAAATATTCAGGGGGTAGTTGTTCTGATTGTAAATAATCTAGAAAATTGGCAAATAAAGCTTCTTTGTCAGTTGTCATTGGTGATTGGTAATTGGTAATTGGTAATTGGTAATTGGTAATTGGTAATTGGTAATTGGTAAAAATCTGTTCCCTGTTCCCTGTTCCCTGTTCCCTGTTCCCTGTTCCCTGTTCCCTGTTCCCTGTTCCCTGTTCCCTGTTCCCTGTTCCCTGTTCCCTGTTCCCTGTTCCCTGTTCCCTGTTCCCTGTTATATGAATTATTTAAAATGTGGCACGAATTAGATCATCTAAGCTAACTTCTAGTTGCGCCAGGGATTTTTCTCGCAACTGTTTTAATATCTCTGGATTCAATTCTGCTTCTAGGGGACGCAATTTCAAGAACTCCTCCGATTGACTTGTCTCTCCTTTGCGAAGTGCCTCGTAAGCTCCTCGAATTGCTTTAAACTCTTCTGGATAAGTATGCGCGGGGAATTCACGTAATTTGGCATGATAAGCCGCTTTAATTTGGGCGCTGGTTGCTCCTGGTGAAATTCCTAAACGTTCGTAGTAGTCAGCCATAAATAATTTCCCATTAAGATGACATCAATTAAACTATCAGTCTTCATCTGCGTTTATCTGCGTTTATCTGCGTTCAATTACTCTTGATATTTTACTTTTACAACAATTCCTGAAAACCCGCTTTTTTTCTACCCTTGCGTTTTTTAGATGGAGATGAATTTCTAAAGATAAAGTCTAAATCTATTCCATCTTCTTCGTCTTCATCATCTTCATCATCTTCATCACCTGAGAAATCAGGCATATTGTTTAACATCATTTTTTTGAGTTCTGGAAGCACCCGTTCAAACTCCGCTGGAGACATTTTATTGCCAAATAATTTTTTAATCATCCCTTCTAATAAGTCATTCATATCTGACATATCGAGATTGTCAAATTCATCTGTATCTGGCATAGCACTCTGAGTTTCTCTATCATTAACAAATGCCTGTTCTTCTCGAAATGCTTGTAAGGCTTTGGCATCTTGTAGGCGACGGGCTAATTCAAATCCCTGTTGTTTTAATTGTTCATAGTTTGGGTGATCAACGTGGTAGGTAGTGGCTCTAGCTAATAGCAATAAAGGGTTTTGTGGTTCTCGACGGAGTGCTTCATCTAGGAACGGTACAAGGGTTGTAATTTCGCCAAAACGGCGGGCTTGAAGTTGAATATTTGCCAGAGCGCTACCTGGCTGGGGCATGGTGTCGAGATAGAAACGCACGGGAAGTTCTAGTTTTTTGGGACTATTTTCTTTAACGGCTAAGATAACTAAATTGGCAACTCTAGCTTCTGGGTATTCTATGGATAGGTTGATTAACTTTTGCTGATACTGACTTAGTAAAGCAGCGATGCCTTTTTCCCGTTTGGCAAAGAGTTGAATCGAAAGGGCGATCGCTTGCAATACGGAAATTTGTTCTTCACCTGCTAATCTTTGGAGGAGATTGTCCCATGCTTCGACTGCGGCTTTTTGGTCTAATGAAACCCGACCACCGGAATTGGGCGGACTTTGGACTGCATTCACGAATATTTGACAGGCACGGATAGGCGGATTTGTGGGATCTTCTGTCTTCACAAAACGGCTAAATAAGGGATAACTTAACGTAGAGAGCGCATCTACCCAAGGCAATGTTTCTACTTCAAGTTCAAGATTCAAGTCGCCAAAATGCTTACCAAATTTGCGTCGAGCTTCATTGAATGCTTGTTTGTTATCTAGTATCTTCCAACAGTGCAGCAACATTATATAAACTTCTTCATACCGACATCCATTTTCTAATGCTTGGGTCAAGAGTGCGATCGCTTCATCATAATTTTCGTCTCCTGCTTCAATTAATCCCTTACGTCCCAGCACTTCTGGTGATGTGGGACAGATTCGTTCTGCTTGTTGCACAGATCCCAAAGCAGCCCGATCACGATCTATTGCTATGTAAGCATCTGCCATCCAGCAGTGGAGATGTGCTTGGGTCAGTTTCAATCTTTGTGCAGGCCATTCTTGAGGGTTTCGTTTTGCTTCCTGTTCTAACCACTTCAAAAACCGTGTCAACAGGCGTGAACGTTCTTGATCATGATCATTAGCATCGAAAACTTCTAAGAGATTGATTGCCAATTGGGGGTTAAAGGGTTGCTCTGTCAACAAAGGCTGCCAGAATAGTTCAGCACAACTTGGTTCTTCTTGATTCAGTGCTTGTTGTCCGGCTAGGGTAAGTAGCAGTGGACGGAGACTTTCTAGTTCTGGAAAGCGTGGGGAACGTCGCTCCATCTTCAATAGCAGATGGGCGGCATCATGGTGATTACCTTGGTCAATCAGTTGCAACATTCGCAATATCGCTAATGCCTGTTGGCTGTTTTTATCTACTGTTGTTCGTGAATTTATAAATTGGAAGGGTTTTTGTTCTGTTCTTCCATGTTGAAAAATCGCCAATCGCTCTAAAATTGGATGCTCCAAATACTTTGGTTGACCATATGAAAGTGATTTCAGCCCCAAAAGACTGGCCGCAGCATCCCAATTACCACTGACTTGTTGAGTATAAACAATCCAAGCTATGGGCAAATCTCCATTGGTGACGGCTCGCTTAATTTTCTGAAAAGATGTTAAAGCTGTTTCTGGTTGACCATTTTTGAGTGCCAGAACACCTCGTACCCAGTGGAGTTGATTAGCACTAAAGCGTTTAGATTGTTCCTGAATTAATTGCTCAACTGTAGCGGTATCTCCTTTGAGGAACAAGAGTTTTAGGTAAGAGATGCTGTAGTCTTTCGGTAGAGTACCTGCCTCAAAAGCATTTCTAAGTAATTTTAATGCCGCATCTAATTGCTTCAATTCCAATAAACATTTAGCTTGCCAGTAATGAACTTCTCCCACCAAACCAAATTCTAGAGCGCGAGCAAAGGATTTTTCTGCCTGTTTAAAATCTTGTTTCTGAAATTCTTGCTGACCCCGTAGCAACCAAATTTCTGATTCTGGGGGTGTAAATTCAATATTAGGGTGTAATCGCTGATTTTTCTTGATTTCTTCTAATGCTTGCCGATATTTTTTTTGGTTCAGCAATTCTTGCAGTTGCTTCTGGAAGGAGTTTTCCGCAACTTTTGTCTCTGTGCTAGAGACCTGTGGTTGTGAGTGCTGTTTAGACTGATGTTTAGCCACTGGGCTTTCTTCCTAATTGTTGTTTGATTGCTTGATTACTCTTGCAAGCCTAGTCCCTTTAGGGCTGGGTTACTGACAGTTAAGGGCGGCTCCAACTACTTTCTTAATTTCTATATTAGTAGGCAGTTCGCATTAATGTTACAGGGATTTGTAACATTTGGCTCTTGAGTACATAATATGCAAAATCTGAACAAAGAAATCTCATTAGCGATATTTTTGAATATTATGGCAAAATTTTGGCTCTTTGCCCTGTTAAGAGTTCCCCGTTAGGAGTTCCCTATTACCGACTGGTAACTTAGGATAATAAGTACGTAAGAGCCTAAGTAGGTGAACATAATAAAACCAACCTGTGTAAAGAAATGTCAAATCGCCCAAACCCTCTTCACTCTTGCCTCTTGCATGAGTGCCTCTTGCATGAGTGCCTCTTGCCTTGCCATAACGACAATTTTCAACACCAACCTACTTAACATTTTCCATTCAGAGAGTATCTGCAAAGTTTGTTTACAGCATATACTGAGAGAAATTTTTTACCACTTATCAGACTTTTCTCATGCGATAATTGCATGAATTAATTGTCATTAATAATATGAATACCAATAATATGGCTTTGCAGAAAACATATATTCACACTGAATTAAGTTAATATTTTATGGGGCATTATATGGGATATTATATTAACACCAATATATTGCACTCAAACCAAACAGGAGAAACTGCTATTGCCATTGAGTAATCATCAACAAAATCACAAGTCCACAAAAAAATTACTACCGAAAATGCAGGTGAATGCAAAGCAGTTAATAACTCAGGTGACAACGGTATCATCTGGAATCTTGACCAGAATAGCCAGCAGCGATAAACCTTTTTATCGTCGTTTTTGGTTTTGGGCAGGATTAGGTGTTAGTAGTGGGATCATTGCTTTCCATTACACAATCTTAGAAATAGATAAAAATTTACCAGATCAGTCCGCACTCAGAGCATTGGTACGAGAGCAAACACTGACGATTAAAGCTGCTGATGGTAGTGTGCTACAACAGCAGGGAGAAGCTACAAGAGAGCAACTGAAAATAGAGCAAATACCAGATACTTTAAAGAAAGCTTTTATTGCTTCAGAAGATAGAAGATTTAATCAACACAATGGATTTGATCTCCAGGGAATTGCCAGAGCAGTTATCAATAACTTGCGATCGCAAAATGTGGTAGAAGGTGGTAGTACCATCACTCAACAGGTAGCGCGAATTCTCTTTCTCAAACAAGAAAAAACCTTCTGGCGTAAACTCAAAGAAGTCCGACTATCCCAAAAAATAGAGCGAGAATTGACTAAAGACCAAATTCTGGAACGTTATCTCAATCTCGTATACTTAGGTTCTGGGGCTTATGGCGTGGGAGATGCCGCTTGGGTATACTTTAGTAAATCCGTTGATCAACTGACTTTATCAGAAATGTCTACCTTGGCGGGTTTAGCTCCTGCACCTAACGTCTACGCCCCCGACAAAAATCCTAAAATAGCTACAGAACGGCGCAATCTGGTGTTACAGCGGATGCTGGAAGATGGCATCATTACACCCGCCCAAAAACAAGCCGCGACTGAGGAAGCATTAATAGTTAACAGCAATTTACCCAAACGGTTACAAGTTGATTTTCCCTACTTTACAACCTACGTTCACAAGGAATTGCCAAAGTACGTTGCCGCTGATGTTTTGGCTAGTGGTGGTTTAATAGTAGAAACAACCTTAAACCCAACCTCGCAAAAAGCCGCAGAAGCCGCAGTAGCCAAGATATTAAAAAATGAAGGTCGGTGGCAAAACTTTAAACAAGCGGCTATGGTGGCCATAGAGCCTGGGAGTGGCGAAATTCAGGCAATGGTCGGCGGTAAAGACTTTGGTAAAAACCAGTTTAATCGTGTAACCCAAGCCCAACGACAACCAGGATCAACCTTTAAGGCTTTCGTCTATGCTACAGCGATCGCTACTGGTAAAAGTCCCTATGATAGTTATTTAGATGAACCCTTATCAATAGATGGTTATGAGCCAAAGAACTCCCATAATAAGTTCTCCGGTTGGTTAAACATCAGAGACGCGCTCACCAAATCCATCAATACAATTGCGGTAAAAGTCTTAATAGAAACAGGTTTTGAACCCACCATTAAACTTGCCCATGACATGGGAATTAAGTCAGAACTCAAACCTAACTATTCCTTGGCGCTTGGTTCTAATGAAGTCAACTTATTAGAATTGACCAACGCCTATGGTACATTCGCCAATCAAGGCAATTATGTAGAATCTCATGGCATTCGTCGCATCCTCAACCGCGAAGGAGATGTCATTTGGTCAGTTAAATATAAACCCAAACAAGTTCTAGATGCTGACAGCACTGCCATCATGACTTGGATGTTAAGAAATGTTGTCACCGATGGTACTGGTGCTGCGGCTCAATTAGATGATAGACAAGTTGCCGGCAAAACAGGTACTACTGATGAATCCCGTGATTTATGGTTTATTGGTTATATTCCTCAGTTAGTGGCTGGGGTGTGGTTAGGGAATGATGATAACACCCCTACCTATGGTAATAGTGGTAGTGCAGCTTATGCTTGGCATGAATTTATGGCAGAAGCTCTCAAGGGAATGCCTGTAGAAAAGTTTCCCCGACGACCTAATTTAGAAAATCGTAAAGGTACTATCAAAGCCCAACCTCTTAAACCAAGAAAACTTATCTATAAGTCGGTTGATGATAATAATCAAAAATCAGATGAGGACAATACCGATAATTCTGATTCCTCAACTAGACGCAGACGTAGAAGCAGAAGAACATATAATCAATCAGACGATTCATCAAATTCAGAAGAAAATCGGCCAAGACGAAGACGACGCTATAGTCAAGAGAATAATGATACATTTTATTCTACCCGTCGCCGCCGCAGACGCAGTGAAGAATCCAATGGCGATTCCTCTTCTCAATCATCTCGTTCCCGACGCAGCCGCAGTCAAGAATCAGCACCGTCTAGATCATCTTCAGAAAACAACAGTCCTGGAGGATCTCCATCATCACAACCTTCCTGGAGAGAAAGACTTAAACCCGATTCTTCAGGAAATAATTAAAATCAGGAGTATGGCTAACGCCACGCTGCGCTATCAGGAGGTAGGGGCGCAGTCCCTGCGCCCAGTCAGGAGTATGGCTAACGCCACGCTGCGCTATCAGGAGAAAGAAGAAAGAAGCAAGAACAAAGAAGAAAGAAATTTCTCCCCAACTCCCCCAACTCCCCCAACTCCCCCAACTCCCCCAACTCCCCCAACTCCCCCAACTCCCCCAACTCCCCCAACTCCCCCAACTCCCCCAACTCCCCCAACTCCCCCAACTCCCCCAACTCCCCCTACCCCCTGCCCCCTGCCCCCTGCCCCCTGCCCCCTACTCCCTAGAAACAGCAAAGATTTTTCCTGGGGTAGATGTAGGTGATTAAGTCAGTTTATACTTTGTTAAGAGGTGTAACCTACATTAGACAAATACAGTCATGAGTTATTTATTGCTCGAAGTCCAAGTACCAGATACCGGAAATCACTTTCCCCTAGCTTTTACTTTGGTGTATGTAGTGGGTTTTGTCGCTGCTATCACCATTGGTTCAATTGCCTGGTACAACTCCAAACGTCCCCCCGGTTGGGAAAATAAGGAACGCCCTGACATTATCCCCAAGGTAGAAAAGGAATAGATTCGGTAATTGGTGATTGGTGATTGGTCATTGGCAAGAATGTTTTACCCATTACCCATTACCCATTACCCATTACCTAATTCTGTACATCCACCCAACGACGGTAAAGTTTTTTAATCTGTTTGAGCAAAGTTATATGGATACTGGGGTGAGATTCACTAGACTTGCTTAACTCTTCCAATTGAGAGAGGAGTCTTGCTTCTTCAACGGCTACATCACCGTCACTGTAAATTAAGCCACTGATAGCTTCAATCAAATCCTCGTAATCTTCCTGAGTTGGGCGATCGCCTAAATATTCCTTGACCCATTGGTAACACTCATTTGGCTTGACTGGCACTAATTCATACAACCAAGGTTTAATTTCTGGATCATTGGCTAAACCTTTAACTTGGGCTATTTCTCGCAGATATTGCCGTTCTTCTGGTTGGATTTTGCCATCAATCCAAGCTGCTCCAATCAGGATTTTTACTAGGTTTTTTACATGAGAATTATTAACCATCACTGCCTCCTCTGGTAGATTCGGGCTTTGATTAAATCTTACAATCACTATTGGTATTCACTCGGAATCCTTAGTTTTTCTTAAGCGCACCATAAAAAAACCATCCATATCTTGTTGGTGAGGCCAAACTTTCAACCACCCCAGGGGAGAAATATCGGCAAAATCAAAGCTAGGAGGTTCAATTTGCCAATGGGGATTTGCGGCTAAAAACTCCGAAATTACCTGTTCATTCTCCACTGGATGCAGTGTACAAGTAGCATAAACTAAAACGCCGCCAGTCTTGACAAAAGTTGCATTATGTGATAGCAATTCTTTTTGTAATTGGGAAAGTTCTTGAACAGAAGCCGGTGTTTGTCGCCAACGCGCATCAGCGTGACGGTGCATAGTTCCCAAACCCGAACAAGGAGCATCAAGCAATACACAGTCAGCCGAATTGTAGAATTGTGGTAAATTGCGGCTGTCTCCTGAACAAATTTCGATAGATTGTAAATTTAGACGTTGGGCATTTTCTTTTAATTTCCGTAACCGGGAAGCAGTTTTATCACAAGCCCAAATTTTGCCTTTATCTCCCATTAACTCAGCAATATGGGTGGTTTTCCCCCCTGGTGCCGCACAAACATCAATCACCACATTACCGGGTTGAGGGTCAAGTAAATGACCAACTAATTGAGCGCTACTATCTTGGACAGTCCACCAACCTTCATGAAAACCAGGTAAATTTTGAATTGCGCCGTTATTACCAATTAATCGTAAAGCTTGGGGTAAATGGGGGATAGGTTTCACTAAAACACCAGCAGATGCAAAAGCTGATTCTACTTCTTCTAAAGAACTACGCAGGATATTTACTCGTAAATCAATTGTTGGGGTTTGATTCATCCAAGCACAAAGTTTTTCTGTTTCTGCAAAACCCAATTCTTTTAACCAAACCTCAATTATCCAATTAGGGAAACTGTGTAAGATTCCCAATCTTTCTACCGGATTTTCTGGTAACTTTAGCGGTTCTGATGACTTTTCTGCAAGGCGGAGATATTGACGTAATAAACCATTGACAAAACCAGTTAAACCAGGAAAACCATTTTCTTTTGCTAATTCGACGGTGGTATTTACAGCCGCAGAAACGGGAATTCTTTCTTGATAACGCAGTTGGTAAAAACCCAGATGTAAAATTGTGCGAAGGTCTTTTGGTTGTTGCTGAATTTTCTTTGTAGCAAGTTGGTCAATGATAGCGTCTAAAGTGCGTTGTCTTCTCACACTCCCATAGACTAATTCTGTCATTAATCGGCGATCTGCGTCGGGTAATTTAAATTTTTGTAGCACTCGGTCTAGGGCAACATCAGCATAAGCTCCTTTGTGTACTTCTTTGAGAGCAATAAAGGCGAGTTGGCGGGGATTGGTCATGAAAGATAATCATCCTGTTTACTTTGGTTGAAATTGGTACACTTAAGTAATTGGACAAAAATATTTACAGTTATTGCGAGGGAAGGGAAGCAATCACAACCCTGGCGATTGCTTCATTTCACTTCGTTCCATATGGCTAACGCCACGCAACGCTAACGCAATGATATTGTGTAATTAATTCTGTCTCACTACTTAATTTACATATTTTGAATGTTCCTATCTTAATCCTGTTCATCCTTAAATCCTGGACATCCTGATTCAGACAACTTCATCACAAATTACACTTAGAGACTTCCAAATAAAAAAATGTCCCAAAACTGATGCAAAAATTCTCTCTCTGTGTACTCTGTGCCTCTGTGGTTCGTTTCTTGGGATAATTTATTTCTTGGAAGTCTCTTATGTACCAAAATCATCAAAACACCTATTGAAAATATTCCCATCCTAATCCTGTTCATCCTTAAATCCTGGACATCCTGATTCAGACAACTTCATCACAAATTACACTTCACTTATGTGCGAAAATTGTCAGAGCAGGTGTGAGGATGTAGTATGACAGACAAAAACTGGCAAGATGAAGAACTGTGGATTGTCACCGCAAGTAGTTCTGATGATGTTTCAAAACAAGGGATGAAAGCTGTTAGAGGTAATGGTAATCCTTACAGTAGTCCTGCGGTTACGGATGAAGAAATAAAAAACAGTCGCATTACAGCCGGCACCTTAGCGAAGCAAATGTCGCACTTTGTGGGAGTAATCAGTGGTGTGTTTAGTAATGTTCAGAAGCAAGTCGAAACCCAAGGGGAACTCCAGCTTGATGAAATTACCCTCACGGTAGAAATTAGTAGTGAAGGTGAAATTAAATTGCTGGGTACGGGTGTAAAGGCTGCTGGTAAGGGCGCAATTGAGCTAAAATTTAAGCGTTTATCACCCCAATCACCTGTAAATTGACCGCAATATGGCTAAGAATTGCGCTGTTGTCATTGGCGTTAACGAATATGACGAAATTCAGTGCCTCCAGTATGCAAAAACTGATGCAGAACGGGTGCGCGATTATTTTTCAACTGGTTTAGGTGTACAACCAAACTATCTATATTTTTTCTCTGATGATTCACCGCGCAACAGCCTGGGAAAGAAAACTCAACCAACCTACGGTACACTAAACAGCTTTTTCAATGATCGCTTTGAACAGCCTTTTTTAGAATCTGGGGATACTCTCTGGTTCTATTTTAGCGGTCATGGGATGCCCCACGAAGGACGAGATTATTTACTACCCATAGATGGAAATCCTCGCACTGTACCCAATTTAGCAATTCCCATTACCTACATCACAGAACGTTTGCGGCGCAGTGGTGCGGATAATGTAGTGTTGTTTATTGATGCTTGTCGCAGCACTGGTCAAAAAAGCGCTGGTTTGGGAATTGGTGAAGAAAAACAGCAAGGTGTAATTACCTTTTATTCCTGTAGTCCCAGTCAGGTTTCCTACGAAATTGAGGAAATTCAACAGGGTGCTTTTACTCATGTTTTACTCAATGGGTTGCAAATTCAAGGTGAAAGCAACTGCGCGACGGTTGAACGGTTGTATAACTATTTGCGCTATCAAGTTCCCCAATTGACCCAAAAGCATAAAAGTTATATTCAAACTCCCTATGCTGCCATAGAACCTGCAACAAAATTGCATTATATTTTATTGCCTAAATCTGCTAATCTCACAGATATTTATGCTCTAAAAAATGATGCTTTTCATGCCGAAGTAGTAGGAGATATTCCTCTAGCTCGTCAGTTATGGAGGCGCGTTCTTGTCGCTTCAGGTGGAGATGATAATCAAGCATTTGATGCAATTGAGCGATTAGCAAACAAGCAATCTCAGCCTCAAACGGAACAGCATCGAGAAGCAGAAGCACAGGGACAGAAAATAGCAGTAGCAAAACGCCAGGAGTTGACTGTAAATTTAGGTCAAGGCTTAACCCTGGAACTGGTGCGCGTACCAGCAGGGAAGTTTATGATGGGAATGCCCCCAGAAGAACGCCAAATAGCCCTAGAAAATGCCCTGAAATGTGGCTACCAACGAGAAAATACTGAAGAATGGTTAGATTGGTCTACCCCACAGCATGAGGTGTATCTGCAAGAATTTTTAATGGGCAAATATGCTGTTACCAATGCCCAATGGTATGCCGTCATGAAAACTAAGCCATCTGAACAATATGACCCCAAGTTTCAAGGTGATAAGCAGCCTGTAGTTGGCGTTTCCTGGCACGAAGCCCAGGCATTTTGCGAAAAGCTATCTGAACAAACAAAGCGGGCTGTCAGATTGCCCACAGAGGCAGAATGGGAATATGCCTGTCGGGCTGGAACAACTACACCCTTTGCCTTTGGTAAGACTATTACAACTGATCAAGTTAACTATAACGGCAATTATCCTTATGCGGATACTTCCAAGGGCAAATATCGAGAATGTACCGTAAATGTGGATAGTTTCACCCCTAACCCCTGGGGTTTATATCAAATACACGGGAATGTCTGGGAATGGTGTTTGGATGAATTTCACGACAGTTATAGCGAAAAGCCAGCGCGTTTAAAAATTAATGGTAATGAAGCTTGGGGAGAATTAAAAGTAAGTGAAGAAGATAATTGCGCTTATGTTTGTCGGGGCGGTTCTTGGTACCTCTATGCTCTCGATTGCCGTTCGGCGGCTCGTTACGGGCTCCGCGCGCGTAGGCAAGACTATTCTCTCGGTTTTCGTGTTGTGTTCGGGTCTTCCTCGCCAGGATTCTCTTAGCCCTTTACCCTCTTGCGCTTTTGCGCTCTTCTCTTTATTTCTTTACCCTTCCCTCTCGCCTTTAGGCGAAAAATTTTTTTGGCGTTGTAGAGACGTTCCATGGAACGTCTCTACAAAAACATTTCTACAAAGGGTTTAATATCATCAAAAATCACTTGTTAAAGACTTGTAAACAATATCGCTGATTAATATTCGGATATTGTAAATTGAGGGTGGCTATCCTTGCTTATACTTCTTAGTATGTATGGCACATAGCTTGGGGTTGAGTTATTAAACGGGGCGGTTCTTGGTACAACAATGCTATCAATTGCCGTTCGGCGAATCGTAACAGGAACAACGCGCGTAATCAAGACAATAATCTCGGTTTTCGTGTTGTGTTCGGGTCTTCCTCGCCAGCACTCTCTACAGTCAGAGTTGATAGGAGGGTTCTTTTTAGGAACTACGGTCAGAAACGGTAAGTTCTACCGAGATTGTCTGTCGAGTGGAAAAACCTCTTAGAAGTCATTCTAAGACCACGATGAAGCAGGAAATAAACACTAAGATTATCGCTGTCCAGATGTGTCTAGACTTTGGTAATTTTGGGTAAGTTTTATAGAACGGATTCTATCAAGCGTACACCAGAGAGTCCAAACTCAAACCCAGTGATGTGGGTGACTATATCCAAATATAAAACCGAGCCAGTTAGCTTGGTAGGGAAACCGAAGACTTAACTGGCTCAATATTAGGGACTTCCAATTAAAAAAATCCCCAAAAGTTTCTTGTGGTGCGGGACGAATTGCCCGCTAATTACCAAGGACAGGCAGGATGCCCATCCCACAAAATTGGGTAATTTATTTTTTGGTGATTCCTTATAAATTATGCACACAGATACAATATTTTATCAAATTTTCCTCACTTTTCACACTCTATTGTTTGAATTGCTTGGACAACCAATAGAAAATGCTCAAGGTTATAATTTTACTTCCGTCGAAGTTAAAGAAAAAGCCTTTCGATTTGATGGTATTTTCATGCCAGATAGTTTGGAAAAACCCATCTATTTTGTCGAAGTGCAATTCCAACCCAAACTTGATTTTTATTGGGAATTAATAGCAGAAATAAACATTTATCTCAATCAATTTAAACCAGTACAAGATTGGCAAGCAGTAGCTTTATTTGCTAAACGGAGTTTAGATGTAGAAGTATTAACTAATTACCAACAAGAATTAATTAATAGTGGACGTATCAAACGCATTTATTTAGATGAACTACCACCTGGTTCAATTGGTATGGGGTTAATTGAATTAATTGTCAGTAAAGAAACCCAAGCACCAGAATTAGTCAAAAATCTCATGGCAAGAACAAAGACAGAGATTGATAATAACAGAGAAAAACAAGGTATTATAGAATTGTTAGAGACTGTTTTGTTGTCCAAATTTTCACAATTAAGAGGATGTTTGAAAAGTTTTTAATGTATAAATAAACCCCTCTCCAAACCTCTCCCCGACGCGGGGAGAGGCTTTGAAACCCCCATTCCCTTGTAGGGAAGGGGGGAAGGGGGTTAGGTTTCTAGAGATTATCGGTTTCATCTAATACTTTTCAAACGACCTCTAAGCCGTCAGGAGATTGAAGCGATGTTTTTAGTTAGTGATATTAAGCAAACTAGGGTATATCAAGAAGCAAAGCAGGAAGAAGCAACAAACTTATTGGTGCGTATATTATCCAAGCAATTTGGGAAATTGAGTGGTAACTACATCGAAACTATCAGCAACCTCACAATAGAACAACTAGAAGACCTGGGAGAAGCATTATTAGACTTTATAGACATTACCGACCTGGAAGAATGGTTAAAATCTCATAAATAATCTATGATTCTGTACACAAACACTAAGCTGTTGTGCATTTAGTTTGTATAAGAGACTTCCAAGAAATAAATTATCCTAAGAAACGAACCACAGAGGCACAGAGTACACAGAGAGAGAATTTTTGCATCAGTTTTGGGACATTTTTTATTTGGAAGTCTCTAATTCTAGCGGGCAAGATGCCCGCACTACAAAGTTCAAGTAAATTATGGTTATCAAATTTAGCTGCGTAACAGCTTAGTGTCCCGTAGGGATACATTGCAAGAGTCAGATCCCCGACTTCTCTAAGAAGTCGGGGATCTTGTTTTTCATAACTAAACCACCCTACCCTACGGTTTTCAGATAAAATTAGGTTTAAAGATTCATGTAGGTATCTATCCCACCAACTTCAAACTCACAGGCTCTAGAAACCACATCTGGAGGTAACTTATCAAAACTAATTAATGGTAAATAATCAGGATTATCTATAAGTTCCTGCGCTAATAAATAACCAGCAATTGTCCAAGTTTGATATTTCCTCGCTTGTTTACCAATTAATCTGCCTTTTTTACCATCATAATATTCTGGCCATTCATCTTCCGATAATCTGACTTTAGCAATTTCAAGAGCTTTTTCTGCCAACTGTGGTTTTTTGGTTTTCACCGCTGCTGCTGCTAACATCCACATTAAGACAGGCCAGCTACCAGCATTATGATATGACCAAGGTATATTTTTGGGGTCACATCCTGTGACGACTCGATATTCTTCACCTTGTAAAGCGGGATAACAGATTTTAACGGGCATATCTCCGACTAAATCATCCCATCGTTTTTCAATCAAATTCATAATTGCTTGGGACTGTTCTTCTGTAGAAAGATCAGAAATTACAGCCATCAAATTTCCGAGGGTGAAGAACCGAGTATCCATTTGTGATGGTCCGACATTTCCGGCAAAATAACCACCTTTTTTTGGTAGCCATTTATCTAACTCATAATAAGGTAAGGAATCGGCATAAATATTGAAAAGATTAACCGCCGTTTTTCCGTATTCCTCACCCTTAAAGCGATAAATTGCATTCAGACGATTAATATCTATCCAGTAATGCTGACGAATATGCCCACATAATAAAGGTAAGCGGTTATCAATTGCTTCTACAATATCCTCATTATCTTTACAAATTAGCAGTTCTCTGGCTGCACGTAAAGCGGCAAAAAATAGAACTTGAATTTCTAAAGGATGTCCATAAATTCCCATGCGTCTGTCTATCATACAAGCGCCATCAGGAACTAATAGCGTCGGGTACATATCAAACCGATTAGCTAAACAGATGTCCATAATTAACCTAATTCCTGTTTGGAATTCTGGTTGATAAGCCAGGGAATTATCTTGAGTAGCAACTACATAAGCACGTAATAAAATTAACCACCATAAACAAGAATCTACAGGTGTGACTCTGGCGATCGCGTGTTCACCAAAATCAGCTTCTAAAAACTCTTCCCCATTGGCAGAAACGACTTTAAAACTAGCTGGAATTAATCCTCTACCGGGTTTATAGGCATCTAATGCCTTTTCTTTCGGCTGTAACTTTAATGTTTGTTCTAGGAAATTCTTGACAATATCTGTTCTGCCTTTAATCAAAAAAATTAACGCCGAGGAAACAAAATCCCGGATAAAACATTGGTCATAATTTAATGCTTCGACGGATGAATCATAAGCCGCTACAGTACCAACGGGCTGACCTTTGTAGTAGAGAATTGAATTCTCTAATGCAAGCCAAGCTTCATTTTCTATATTTTTACTTGTCTCTAACTTATTTAGTTGCATTACCAGACTAACTCCATTTAGATAGTATACTTGTTGGGAATAGATGCACCTTTAATTATTTTTCATGTTATTTTCATCATAACTTTGAAATAGCAAATATCAATTCATTCAAAATACTAAATATGAGTCAATACCAAAATTAAACTCAATACCTTTGACAAACTGAAAAAAGCCTTGATTCGTAGGTGGCGTTGAGAGCCATAATCCAATAAATGCGTTGGGTTATACTGTCACTTAACCCAATTTATAAGAAATGGCAAAGGTATTGTAAACTGCATCATATTTAACAGTTTTTTGAATTTCTAGAAACGTGGATTCTTCTGTATGTAGAACCACTTAAATGTAGTATATCTACCTAATTAACAATTGGCTATTGCGATGACAAAATAAATTATTCCCCTACAACTTAACAAGTTATAACGTTTTTTCAGAATATGCAATATCAACAGCTAAGAGGTTGTTTGAAAACTTTTTCGTGTGGGATCTGACACCCGCAGATCCCCCTAAATCCCCCGTAAAAAGGGGGACTTTGAGGAATTTAGCCCCCCTTTGTAAGGGGGGTTGGGGGATCTCGATTAATTCTGATACTTTTCAAACATCCTCTAAGGGATCACCAAAAAATAAATTACCCAATTTTGTGGGATGGGCATCCTGCCTGTCCTTGGTAATTAGCGGGCAATTCGTCCCGCACCACAAGAAACTTTTGGGGATTTTTTTTAATTGGAAGTCCCTAAAAAAAATTGGGGGGGATTAATACTGATCAATAGATATATATTTTACCAGCCCTTCCTAAGTTGCAACTTTTGATATCCTTGATTAAGTACACAGGCAAAATTAATTATATAAGTAGGTTGGTGTTGAAAATTGTCGTTATGGCAAGGCACTCATGCAAGAGGCAAGAGTGAAGAGGGTTTGGGCGATTATACGTTGCTTTACACAGTTTGGTTTTATTGTGTTCACCTACTTACTCTAATAAAGTTAAGATTCTAGTATCTGTGAATGAAAATTTTTTAAGCTTTATAGTCAGCGGCAACGGTAAACACACTATGCATGATGTCCTAGATTCCCACGCAGTCCTAGAAGTGTTGCGACCAGTAGAAGATCCAGAACTTCGCAAAAGCCTGGTAGAGTTAAATATGATTCGCAACGTCAAAATTGACGGTGGCAAGGTTAGTTTCACTTTGGTGTTAACCACTCCGGCTTGTCCTTTACGGGAGTTTATTGTCGAAGATTGTCAAAAAGCTGTTAAAAAGCTCCCTGGTGTTACAGATGTGAGTATAGAAGTAACAGCGGAAACACCCCAGCAGAAAAGCTTACCAGACCGCAACGGTGTACCTGGGATAAAAAATATTATTGCTGTTTCTAGCGGTAAAGGTGGCGTTGGTAAGAGTACAGTGGCTGTAAATATTGCCGTTGCTTTAGCGCAAACTGGTGCTAAGGTTGGTTTATTAGATGCAGATATTTATGGGCCTAATGATCCTACCATGTTGGGTTTGAGCGATGCTAAAATTAATGTCCGGTCTACAGAGGCAGGGGACATTCTCGAACCAGCTTTTAATCATGGTGTCAAGCTTGTTTCCATGGGCTTTTTGATTGATCGAGATCAGCCAGTAATTTGGCGCGGTCCGATGCTCAATGGTGTGATTCGTCAGTTTCTTTATCAAGTGGAATGGGGAGAACTGGATTATTTAATTGTGGATATGCCCCCAGGGACTGGTGATGCTCAATTAACTTTAGCCCAATCTGTACCAATGGCAGGGGCAGTGATTGTGACTACACCACAAACGGTAGCTTTGTTGGATTCCCGGAAGGGGTTGCGGATGTTCCAGCAGTTAAATGTTCCAGTTTTGGGAATTGTGGAAAATATGAGCTATTTTATTCCCCCAGATCAACCGGATAAGCAATATGACATTTTTGGTTCTGGTGGTGGTTCAAAAACAGCCGCAGAATTAGGAGTTCCTCTGTTAGGATGTGTACCATTAGAAATTTCTACCAGAATTGGGGGTGATAGTGGTGTGCCGATAGTTATTGGTGAACCTAATTCAGCGGCTGCTAAAGCATTAAAGGCGATCGCTCTCACTGTAGCAGGTAAAGTTTCAGTTAATGCTTTGACATAAGTAAAAAAGGAGTCACCGAGTCAGGAGTCACCGAGTCAGGAGTCACCGAGTCAGGAGTCAGGAGTTCAGAAGAAGAAAGGAGAAAGAAGAAAGAAGAAAGAAGAAAGAAGAAAGAAGAAAATTTCTCCCCAACCCCCCCCACTCCCCCAACTCCCCCAACTCCCCCCACTCCCCCCACTCCCCCAACTCCCCCTACCCCCTACCCCTGCCCCCTGCCCCCTGCCCCCCTCCCTCCTCCCTCCTCACACAATGTTATTAAAACCTTCGTTCTCGAAAATGCGTTGGCAATTCTGGCTTAAACCCTGGCAACAAATGGATGGGCTACTATTTATCCTCCCCGTTGCTGTTAGTATGTTCGGGGGGCTAATGATTCTGAGTACAGAATTAAAGCAACCTGTAACTGACTGGTGGTGGCACTGGCTGATAGCGGCGATTGGTTCAACTATTGCCTTGTTTTTAGCTCGTTGCCGTTATGAAAACTTAATGCAGTGGCATTGGTTCACCTACGGGCTGACCAACTTTAGTTTAATAGCTGTGATGCTCGCTGGTACTAGTGCCAAAGGCGCACAGCGTTGGATTAGTATTGCTGGTTTTAATGTCCAACCCTCAGAATTTGCCAAAATAGGGCTAATCATTACCTTAGCTGCGTTGTTACATAAGCAAACTGCTTCTACTATTGAGAATGTTTTCCGTGTCTTGGCAATTACGGCTGTACCTTGGGCATTGGTATTTTTACAGCCAGACTTGGCAACATCACTGGTATTTGGAGCAATATTTTTAGGAATGCTGTACTGGGCAAACGCTAACCCCGGCTGGTTAATACTCATGATTTCTCCGGTCATAGCAGCAATCTTATTTAGTATGTCTTGGCCATTATCAACACCCATAGTTTTATCTAAAGAAATATCATTGAGTGTATTGGGTTTAATATGGGCAGTAGCGATGGGGATAGTTGGTTGGGTTAGTCTGCCCTGGAAGCGTTTTGGTATTGGTGCTATTGGATCATTATGTCTTAATCTGCTTGGTGGCGAATTAGGCATTTTTGCCTGGAATCATATCTTAAAGGAGTATCAAAAAAACCGACTTAGTGTATTTATTAACCCTGAACATGATCCTCTTGGTGCTGGTTATCACCTGATTCAATCTCGCATTGCTATTGGCGCTGGTGAAGTTTGGGGTTGGGGTTTGTTTAAAGGTCCCATGACTCAACTCAATTTCGTTCCTGAACAACACACAGATTTTATTTTCTCCGCTGTTGCTGAAGAATTTGGTCTGGTGGGGTGCTTAATTTTACTATCAGTTTTTTGCTTGATTTGCTTTCGGTTGCTTCACGTAGCTCAAACAGCCAAAGATAACTTCGGTTCACTTTTAGCTATAGGTGTTTTGTCTATGATTGTGTTTCAACTGATTGTGAATGTTGGTATGACAGTTGGTTTGGCACCAGTGGCGGGGATTCCCCTACCTTGGATGAGTTATGGACGTTCAGCAATGCTGACTAACTTTATTGCGATCGGTATAGTAGAATCTGTAGCTAATTATCGTCAGCGCCAGAAGTATTATTAGGGAATAGGTGACAGGTGACAGGTGACAGGTGACAGTAAAAATAAGGCAAGAAGATAATAAATATTTCCCTGTTCCCTGTTCCCCATTCCCCGTTCCCCGTTCCCTAATAAGCATTAAGCTATTAAAGGGAATAGGTGACAGGTGACAGGTGACAGTAAAAATAAGGCAAGAAGATAATAAATATTTCCCTGTTCCCTGTTCCCCGTTCCCCGTTCCCCGTTCCCTAATAAGCATTAAGCTATTAATAGGAAACTATTGAAGGTAAATAAGATGATCCTGCCTGGAGCAACTGTTCGCGTCAAAAATCCCGCAGATACATATTATCGGTCTGAAGGACTTGTCCAACGAGTGAGTGATGGTAAAGTAGCTGTATTATTTGAAGGTGGTAATTGGGATAAAATAATTACTTTCCGCTTAACAGAATTAGAACCTGTTGAAACTACAGTTCCGAAAAAAGGGAAATAGTAATTTAGTCTTTAGTCATTAGTCAGTAGTTATTAGTTATTTACTAAGACTATTGACTAATGGCAATTTTAAAAAAATTCTGCAATTCCTATAAGTAATGCGACAGAATTAATTACACAATGATTTTGCTGTTCCCTGTTCCCTGTTCCCTGTTCCCTGTTCCCTGTTCCCTGTTCCCTGTTCCCTGTTCCCTGTTCCCTGTTCCTTAACTGCTTATGCGTCTACCTTTACCACAGTTTGCTATTGAAAATCGCCATTCTCATCACTTTGCAGAGATAATTGAAACGACAAGTACGGAATTTTTGGCTCAGTGTTTAGAACCAGAAGACTTGAGTTTTCCACCAATGCCACCTTTTGGGAGTTGGGTTTGCGCTGTGGACGAAGAATCTGGTAATCAAGTTTATGCTGTAGTTTATCATGCCACAACTATGCCTATTGATTCTGTACATCGGGCAGTTGCTTTGGGATTATCTTTAGAAGCTTTGCGCGAGGAACAACCCCAGATATTTTCTATGCTCAAAACTGAATTTCGAGCGGCGATTGTGGGATTTAAGGAAAAGTCTATAAATATAGGTAATAACGGCAGGGTATATCAATACTTACCACCCCGTCCACCACAAATCCACCAGGCTGTTAATCATTGTCAGGCAGAAGAAATTATTCAGTTTACGGAAGAACTAGATTTTTTACGAACATTAATTTTTATTAGTGGTGCGCCTGTAGATTCTTTAGCTGCCGCCGCTATTCGAGGAGTATACCAGTTACGAAAAACTGATCGAGAATGGTTGATTAAAGCTGGAAGACATCTGAGTATGTTACTCAAAGATGATTATGATCGGTTGCGGTTTATTTTGAGCCAAATTCACCCTTAACCATAGAGTATTACTATTTTGGAGATGTCTAATGTAAAATATGACAGTTGTATTAGATGCTGTGAATGTGATTGAGCGTTATACCTTGCCCGAAATGGGCGATTTGTGGAGTGAAACCTATAAGCTGAAAACCTGGCTAGATGTAGAGATCGCGGTTTGCGAAGCACAGGCAGAACTGGGTTATATTCCAGCAGCAGCAGTAGAGGAAATTAAGGCTAAGGCGAATTTTGACCCGAAACGGGTGCTGGAAATTGAGGCAGAAGTTCGTCATGATGTGATTGCTTTCTTGACAAATGTTAATGAATATGTAGGTGATGCAGGACGCTATATTCACTTGGGTTTAACTAGTTCTGATGTTTTGGATACTGCTTTATCGCTACAATTAGTTGCTAGTCTGGATCTGTTGTTAAAACGCCTAGAAGATGTCATTGATGCTATTCGTAAAAAAGCTACTGCACATCGCAATACGGTAATGATTGGGCGATCGCATGGTATTCACGCTGAACCTATTACCTTTGGTTTTAAGTTAGCTGGTTGGTTAGCGGAAGTGTTGCGACACCAAGAACGGTTGCAAATTCTCAAAAAAACGATCGCTGTCGGTAAAATATCAGGTGCAGTGGGGACTTACGCCAACATTGAACCCCGTGTAGAAGCGATCGCTTGTGCAAAACTGGGACTTAAACCCGATATTGCCTCTACTCAGGTAATTTCCCGTGATATTCATGCAGACTTTGTGCAACAGTTAGCATTACTGGCTGCATCCATAGAACGTTTTGCTGTAGAAATTCGTAACCTGCAAAAAACAGACGTTTTAGAAGTTGAAGAATTTTTCGCCAAAGGGCAAAAAGGCTCTAGTGCTATGCCTCACAAGCGTAATCCCATCCGTTCGGAACGATTAACAGGGATGGCACGATTGGTGAGAAGTCATGCAGGGGCAGTATTAGAAAACGTCGCTTTGTGGCACGAACGGGATATTTCCCACAGTTCTGTAGAACGGGTAGTTTTACCAGATGCTTGCATTTTGACTCATTTTATGATGCATGAAATCACCCAATTGGTAAATAACCTGTTGGTTTATCCCGAAAATATGGCACGAAATCTTAACTGTTATGGTGGAGTCGTCTTTAGTCAAAGGGTATTATTAACCTTAATAGATAAAGGACTAAATCGAGAAGCAGCCTATACTATAGTCCAAGAAAGCGCCCATACTGCCTGGAACAAACCAGAAGGCAACTTCCGTGATTTAATCAGCACAGATCCTCGCGTCACTCAAAACTTATCCCCAGCAGAAATAGAAGCCTGTTTTGATCCACAACATCATCTCAAGCATTTAGAACAGGTTTATCAACGATTGGGTATTTAGAACTGGAATTGGGGAATTGGTGATTGGGGAATATGAAACTTTTTTCTTTCAAAATTCTGATTCGTCTAGCGCCTATAAATCTTTTACCTACGGGCAAGGGGCAGGGGACAGGAAGCAGGGGAAATAATTATTACCCATGACCCATGACCCATTACCAATCACCACAACTAATGTAAAAGTCCGATAACGTGCAGTAAGCCTTTACCAGTGATTAATTCAATAATCAACCCAATAAAACCTAGCATGGCTATCCGACCATTCCAAACTTCTGCGCTGGTAGTGATTCCCCATTCCCACCGTTCTTGGGGATACATTTTCACCCTTTTTTTCATTTGGGTAACTTGAGAGAGTTTGAGATTAGGTTGTTGCAGGACATCAATTATCAGGTCGCATAGAGCTTTGATAAAAACTGGATTGGTGTTGGGGGCAGGAACTCGTCCGAAGTTGTGTATTCCTGCTTGTTCAGCTATTTCTCGATATTCAATGTCAATTTCTTGCAGTGTTTCGATGTGTTCAGAAACAAAACTAATGGGGACAACTACCAAATCTTTCACACCTTTAACACCGAGTTCGTTCAGTGCATCTTCTGTGTAGGGTTGTAGCCATTCTACCGGACCAACACGACTTTGATAGGCGAGGGTGTGGGGATTGGGACGATTGAGAGTTTGCATAATTAAGGTTGTGCATTCCTCAATTTCTACTTGGTAGGGATCTCCTGCTTCCTCTACATAACTTTTAGGTACACCATGTGCGCTGAAGAAGATATGCACGTCATCAGGATGTGAAAACTTATCAAGTTCGCCAAGTATGAGTTCTGCCATTGCTTGTAGATAACCTGGTTCTTTGTACCAAGAGGCAATGACTGTATATTCAAGACTTTGGAGTTTGGGGTTTTCTTTCCATAGTTGTTCTAATAACCGGAAACTAGAACCGCTGGTGCTGATGGAAAATTGGGGATAAAGTGGGAGAATTACTAACTTATCAATGTTATCTTGGGTAAGTTGGGCGATCGCTTCCTCGGTATAAGGATGCCAATAACGCATTCCCACATAGATATTAGCCTCTTGTCCTAATTCACCTAACTTCGCCTTGATAGCTTCTCCTTGTTCTTCTGTAATCCTTCGTAAGGGAGAACCACCGCCAATTTGCTTATAATTTTCTTGAGATGTTTTTTCTCGGCGTGTAGCAATAAACCAGGCCAGAGGTTTTTGCATCCAGCGAAACGGTAAACGGATAATTTCGGGATCTGAAAACAGATTATATAAGAAAGGTCTGACATCTTCTGGTTTATCAGGACCACCAAGATTAAGTAATAATACCCCTATACGACCCATAGCAGTTACTTTCCCCCAATCCTTACAGATTTTTCACTAATGTTAACAATATATCTTTATTAAATATAAAGCTTTATCGGCAGGAAAAATACAATGGCAACAATTTTTAGAGATTTAAGTTATAGATACCAATGGCTATATGATGGCATCTCTCGGTTAGCGGCTGTAACTGTGGGTGGTGAACCCCGGTTTCGTCAACTGGCTTTACAAAATTTAAACCTACAATCAGATACTCAGATTTTAGATTTATGTTGTGGTAGTGGTCAAGTAACCAGATTTCTAGTAAATTTTTCGGAAAATGTCACCGGTTTGGATGCTTCTCCATTGTCTATAAAACGATGCCAGAAAAATGTGCCAAATGCCACTTATATAAAAGCATTTGCTGAGGATATGCCTTTTGCAGATAATTTGTTTGATGTGGTACATACTAGCGCAGCTTTACACGAAATGCAGCCAGAACAACTCCGAAAAATCATTCAAGAGGTTTATCGGGTATTAAAGCCGGGAGGAGTTTTCACTTTGGTGGATTTTCACCCTCCTACAAATCCGATATTTTGGCCGGGGTTGGCGATATTTTTCTGGTTGTTTGAAACCCAGACGGCTTGGGAATTGTTGAAAACAGATTTACCTAGTTTGTTACGTGATTATGGTTTTGATGTGGCTAAACCTAGTTTATATGCTGGTGGAAGTTTGCAGGTAATTCAGGCAAGAAAAGTTGTTGAATAGGAGTAGGGGCGCAAGTCCTGCGCCCAGTCAGTCCATACGCCCAGTCAGAGACTGGGAATGAATTCTAGAAGGCTCTGCCATCAATGATATTAGAGGCAGAGCCTCATCAACTGCATTCCTAGTCAGAGACTAGGAACGAGGTGTGGGAGGGATTTAAGCTTAAGTTGACACCATTAGGTAGGGGCAAACCCCCTGTGGTTGCCCCAAATAACGAACCAGCAAAAAGTTCTAAGTAATTTGTTCTGTTTGTGTTTCTACCTTTTGACCAATTTTTGGTTCTGTACCCGCAATTAATCGCTCAATATTACTGCGGTGACGGATAATTACATATAAACCGCCAGTCAAACCAAGAAGAATGTAGGCTAAAGGTTGGTGGAAAATTACCATTAAAATAGAAACTGCGATCGCTCCACAAATGGAACTTAAAGATACAATTCTAGAAATGGCAATGACTACTGCAAATACTCCTAATGTTGATAATCCAATTTGCCAATTTATAGCTAGTAAAATTCCCACACCACTAGCTACAGATTTACCACCAGTGAAGCCGAGAAAGATTGATTTACTATGTCCTAAAAGGGCGGCTAAACCAGCTAATGTGACTAAATAAGGTTGCCAAATTCCGGGATTTACAGTTGGTGGAATTAAGTTTTGACTATAAGCAATGTTAAATAAGGCATAACCTAAATTTATGGCTAATACTCCTTTTAAAGCATCAATTAATAACACAAATCCCCCTGGGACTTTACCCAAAGTTCTCAAAACATTAGTTGCACCTGTTGAACCAGAACCAACTTCCCGAATATCAATTCCTTTTAATAGCTTACCTGCTAGATATCCAGTGGGGAAAGAACCAAATAGGTAAGCTAATAAAACCACCACTCCACACAAACTTAACCAAAGAAACATAAATTTTGTCAGTTGTCAGTTGTCAGTTGTCAGTTGTCAGTTGTCAGTTGTCAGTTGTTAGTTGTTAGTTGTCAGTTGTTTTACCAATGACCAATCACCAATGACCAATCACCAATGACCAATCACCAATCACCAATGACCAATGACCAATGACCAATCACCAATGACCAATCACCAATGACCAATCACCAATGACCAATGACTAATTAAAAATCATCGTTAAAATCCGTTCTATAAAACTTACCCAAAATTACCAAAGTCTAGACACATCTGGACAGCGATAATCTTAGTGTTTATTTCCTGCTTCATCGTGGTCTTAGAATGACTTCTAAGAGGTTTTTCCACTCGACAGACAATCTCGGTAGAACTTACCGTTTCTGACCGTAGTTCCTAAAAAGAACCGCTACGCTACAGGGATAAAAATATCCACAAACCATCGGTCAATATTCTTAGCTGCGTTGAGGTCACGATCCTCTCTATGTCCACAATTAGGACAAACATAAACGCGGCTTTTTAATGGCATTTTATGACGATGATTACCGCAGTTAGAGCATATTTGCGAACTAGGAAAGAATCTATCTACAAGGATTAATTCACTGCCAAACTTCTCAGTTTTGTACTCTAATTGCCTTTTAAATTCATACATCCCACAATCTGCAATTGCACCTGCTAATTTGTGGTTCTTCAAAAATGCCTTAACGTGCAAATCTTCTATCTTAATTATGCTGTGGTTTTTAGCTAGATAGTAGGTTAATTTGTGAATAGAATCCTTGCGAATATTAGAAACTTTGGCGTGTAATTTAGCTAATTTTCTCACAGCTTTTTTACGGTTATTAGAGCCTTTAATTTTCCTGCTCACACTACGCTGTAAACGTTTCATGCGTTTACTCATCCGGCGGTAGGCTTTGGGGTTTTTGAATACTTCACCATTACTGCAAACTGCTAATTCTTTGATACCAATGTCAACGCCAATGGTCGGTCTGTCTGCAAGTATAGGAGGTTTTTCAACTTCGTATTTAACAGAAATAAACCATTTATCAGCCTGTCTAGAAATCACGCAATTATGAGTTACTGTAATCGGTAAAGGTTCTGCTAAACCTACCCAGCCGATTGACGGTAATTTAATTCTTTTACCATCGTTTTTAATTAACGGTTTCGCCTTAGTCCCTGACTCTAAATAAAAAGAATCGTGCTGTCCTTTTTTCTTGAATCGGGGTTGTTTCGATGTTTTGGAAAAACACCTATCCCATGCTTGGCGTAAGTCAGTTAACGCCTTTTGTGGGACATTTTTGTTAACTTCGTAATACCAAGCGTGTTCAGATTTAACCTCGGCGACTAACTTTTTATGCAAGTCAATCGCTGAGGGTAATTTAAGTTTTTCGCCTTCTTTTTGAGCAGCTAAAATATCCTTGATTTGAGCATTTGCCCAGTTATAGGCGTGTCTAGCTACTCCAGATGCTTTACGAAAAGCTGTAACCTGTCCGTTATTTGGAATTAATGCGGTTTTGAATGATAAAAGCATTGATTCGACCTTCAATGTTGTGTTATGATATCTAGTATATCAGATATATTAAGATTTGGCAATGCCTCGGATTAAATTTAAGCCACAAAATCAAGTAGCCTCCGATAAATCACCCTTGCAATTTAAGGTTTTACCTGGAGTCAGGGAAAAAATTAAAACCGTCCCTGATTGGCAGCAACGGTTGAGGGATTTTGTTGATCAACTTCTTGAAGACTTGGACAAACAGTAATATATGGATAGTTATGGGTAGAAATTATCAAGCTGCTTCTACCCGATCTTTCATGGTTTTTGGGTCAGGGGCAAAAGCTAACCAGAGAGGGAATTGTAGTAATGTTAAACTAATTTGTTCCTCAGAATCATCAATGATAATTAAAGGCATTTGATTGGCTTTAACTAATCTCTCGGCTTTTTGGGCTAAAGCTGTCGGTGCTTCAAATAATGCTACTCCTCTGTCGGGTCCAAAATCGGGACGACCGATACCTAAACAATCTTGTAAACCGCGTCGCCATTCACCTAAACGTTCTGGAGTGTTTGCTAAAATTAGGGTTCGCACGCGATAGCTTCCCTCGCCGGAGGCATCGCCATATAATTGATGTAATATCGAAATTGCCGATGAAGCAATTAAAATATTCTGTAAGCGGCTACCCATTGTCCGTAAAGCACCCCGTCCACCAAGGGTAAATAACCAATTTGAGATTTTTTCTGCATGAATTGGTTCAAAGGTGCGGCGTAATTGCCAGGGAGGTCCATAATAATCTGGTTGGTTGCGGTATTGGTCAAGTAAGCGCCGGATTTTTTTAGTGGTATCCTGAAACTGCTGTTGACCAAGTTGTGGCATTTCCGATAGCGATAGCGTGGCGTTAGCCATTTGTTCTTTCACAGGTTTAGCTTCTTTCGGCGCTGGCTTTTCCCGTTCTTGTGCAGGTTTTACCAGTTGCATTTGTTCTGCTGCTGATGCCAAATCCTGTAAACTACCTGTGAGATAGTCTTTAAAACCTTGCACCCGAATTGCTATATCTTGAGATGTCCCTGCAAAGGTTGTCCGCATTTCATTACGAATTCGTTCTTGACGACGTTCGAGTTGTTCGACAGAAATTTGTAAGGCTTGTTTGCGTTGTTCTAACTGTGATAATGACTCTTGGACAACCTGGGAGAGTGCGGTTTGAGTTACACTAATTTGCGTCCGCAGGGTGGCATAAGTAGTTTCCAATTGAGCAATTTCTGCGCTAAGGTCTGATGACTTTTGCTGTAATTGGGCTAATCTTTGTTTTGCTTGTATATATAGTGAATCTTCTGCTTCTAGTTCTGTTGTTTCTGACGTTGCCAATTCACCAGATGCTTTAGTTTCTAATTGTAAATCGGTGGACGGTTTTTCTGGTAGTTCATCTGTAGGGGGTTGCACTTCTATTTGTTCTAACCACTCATTTATGGGTTCTGGAGTTGGAGATTCTTCTGGGTTCATAACAACTATATAAATTTTCCATGATACAAAAAATATCGGCGTTGGTGAATTGGGGTATGAAAGTTGAAAATTCCATCTCTCAAACTCTTACTCTCTGCGCCTGGAGCGTCCCTGCGTGAAATAAAATCATACTTTCACTCAGCAACACAAAAATATCTTTCTTGAAATATCCAATTGACTAGAAACAAAATCTAATCAATGCGTGGACAACGTTCTTCTAGGCAAGATTTTAAGGTTTTGGGGTCAAATAAAATTGGCAAAAAGTGAATACTGTTCACTTCTTTAAAATAGAACAAAATGGGAACCGGATTCCAGAATATTCGCCAATTTTGCCATTCTTGGTAAGGAAAACGCTTAATTAACTTTTCGCCTCTATAAAGATCAAAATCAGTAGGGGTAAATAGAAAGCGCAGTGTTACAGCTTGCAACATCAAAAACAAACCCAAGAGCATTAATATTCCTCCCACCCAATGTTGTACTAATAGGACGGGAATGGCGACCAAGACTAAGACAATAGGAATATTGTAACTTGGCTTGAGTTCTACTGTTGATATGGTGTTAGGTGTGAATGAACTATGCAAAATCTTTTTCTCCTAGTTAAGTGGTCGGACAAAATTGAATTCACTCGTTGAGTGGGTGGGGGGAGTTGGGGGAGTGGGGGGAGTGGGGGGAGTTGGGGGAGTGGGGGGAGTGGGGGGGTGTTTTGATTTGGTAAAATTTTTCCTTTTAAATCACTTTCCTGGCGATAATCCACTACCGGGACCTTGGAACATTACCCAAGATAAAAAGAAGTTGCTAATAAATATAACTAATAGGGCTGTGACAACAGCAGTTGTGGTTGATTGTCCTACACCTTTAGCACCGCCTGTGGTAGTCAAGCCCCAGCTACATCCGATAATGGCGATTAGTACACCAAAGCAACAGGCTTTAATCATGGCGTTACCAATATCCCAAATATCGAGAAAGTCCCGGGCTGAGTCTAGAAATACTGTATCGGAAAGGTTGTAAATATGGGTGGCTATGAGCAGTCCTCCAGACATTCCTGTGATTAAGGATAGCAAAGTTAAGACGGGTAACATGATGAAGCAAGCCAGAAGTCGGGGAATAACTAGATAATCAATGGGATCTGTTTTTAACATTAACAGAGCATCTATTTGTTCTGTAACTTTCATTGTGCCGATTTCTGCTGCGAAAGCTGAACCTACCCGTCCTGCTAAAACTACTGCTGTCAATACGGGGCTAAGTTCTCTGGTTAATGCTACTGCTAATACGCCCCCAACGAGGTTTCCTGCCCCGAAGTTGATGAATTCCCGTGCTACCTGAATTGTGAATACTGCACCCACAAATATGGCTGTTAATAGGGCAATGAAGAAAGAGTCGGGTCCGACTATTGCCAATTGTTCTAGGGTGTTACGACGGTGAATTTTACCTTGAAGGAGGTGAAATATGACTTGTCCACCTAAAAAGGTCGCAGCCAGCAAGCGCTGACTCCATGTTCCTAAACTGGATTTAGCCATTGGTCACTGGTGGTGGGGGATAGAATTAACACTAGACAATATGCAAATTATTAACTTAGTTTACGGCTAGTCTCATAAAATTGAGCGAGTTTTTACAGTGGTTTTACTTCTAGTAAACTGCATACTGAGATGTAAATCCTGATTTTTTCAAGGTTTTACAGGTTTTAAACCTCAAAAATACTCAATGCACTTGGGGTAACTACTACCAGTGCAATTTAATGAAAACTTAAGATTCTTGACGAAATGAATGTTTGGGGGCGATCGCCAGTATTGTAGAAGTTGGCAGATAATTTTTCGGTTATCTCTCAAGTTACCCACTACCTCGGTCTGATTATGACTATATTTAGTAACTTTTTCCGATCTTTAGTCCTTACCACCATTTTTAGTTTTCTTGTCCCTGTCTTCCTTGTTGGTGGTTTGTTCTTGGTTTTATCACTTTTTAGCTATGTCCCTGGTCTACAAGGGATAATTTCGGATGTCTCTATGCAAATTCTGCGTTTTCTCGCTACTTTCGGTAGTGGTAGTTCCCTCAACGGTCTATTTACGATTAGTTTAACTTGCGGCTTTGTTGGGGCGCTCTTTGATATCTATGTTCATTACCGTTATCAAATTCTTCATACTGATTCTTGAATGTTGCAAAAGCGTTTAAGCCAGGTTGATGATTTAAAGAATCCCACAACGAGTAATCTTAATAATTGCGATCCATAGCTGAGTATTTCTATATTTACTAGAAGCTATTGGCTCTGTGCTGGAGATTTCTATTTTTTAAGGTCGTTATTTTCCCAAATTCTCGTGCAGTGCAGTGACACAACACAATAGGGTTGAGATGGGTATATTTGTGGTGAAGGCTAATATTTTTTAATACTTGGCTCTTGTTCCTTAAAAATACCAAATAAAACTACATATAAAATATAAAAATTTCCTTAAGCTTTTTAATAAGAGACTTCCAAATAAAAAAATGTCCCAAAACTGATGCAGAAATTCTCTCTCTGTGTACTCTGTGCCTCTGTGGTTCGTTTCTTAGGATAATTTATTTCTTGGAAGTCTCTAATGATTCGGGTGATATAGCAAGAGTTACCGAGTCAGGGGTTAAAAATAAAATTCTTACCCTTGTCTTTGGGACTTTTCCCAATTGGATTAGAGTTGACACTCCCTGGTCTAAGGGACTTCCAAGAAATAAATTATCCTGATTAACGAACCACAGAGGCGCAGAGGACACAGAGGAATAAGGGTTTGAGAGATTTTTGCGTTAGGTGGTTGAGTATTTTTTTATTTGGAAGTCCCTAAAGACACGGGGATTCTTGGTTCAACGAGACTACATAAGTGCTTGCCCCAAATATCGGGGTAGGCACGGGGCGCTACCCCTACAAATCAAGACTTTTTTCGATTTGGACAAGGTATTGTTTATATAATCAATTTTGCCTACTTGTTTAGAACCCGTTAGGTTCGCGCTGGGCGTTCTATATTAAAGATATTCAGAAGATTAAAAAGTTATTTGATTGCCCATGATTTGGCCATTTAAGCCCAACTTTCGGAAACAAATTGCGCGGATTGAAGTCAGCGGTGCGATCGCTGGTTCAACCCGTAAGCACGTCCTAGAAGCATTGAAAACCGTAGAGGAAGGTAAATTTCCCGCTTTACTGCTACGCATTGATAGTCCTGGGGGTACAGTGGGTGATTCTCAAGAAATCTACAGCGCACTAAAGAGATTAGCCAAAAAAATCAAGATTGTTGCTAGTTTTGGGAATATTTCCGCTTCTGGAGGCGTTTATATTGGTATGGGTGCAGAACATATCATGGCGAATCCAGGCACGATTACGGGCAGTATTGGGGTAATTCTGCGGGGGAATAATTTAGAGGTGCTATTGGGAAAAATTGGTGTTTCCTTTAAGGTCATTAAGTCAGGACCGTACAAAGATATATTAGCTTTTGATCGGGAATTAACAGAACCGGAACAAACTATTCTGCAAGACTTGATTGATTGCAGCTATCAACAATTTGTGGAAACGGTAGCAAAGGCTCGTTCATTAACCGTAGAGAAGGTGAAAAGTTTCGCTGACGGCCGAATTTTTACCGGACAGCAAGCCTTAGAGTTGGGTGTTATAGACCGCTTAGGAACAGAAGAGGATGCACGACGATGGACAGCGGAATTAGTAGGACTTGATCCTGAGAAAACTCTTTGCTATACGCTAGAAGAACAGAAACCATTTTTGAGTCGTGTTCTACCCGGAAGTCGTCAAGCTAAATCGGTTATTGGTGGGGGGATTGATTGGCTAGAATTTGAAGTGTCTACCAGTGGTTTACCCATGTGGTTATATCGTCCATAGAAAGTAGGGAACAGGGAACAGGGAACAGGGAACAGGGAAGAATTATTACAACTGACAACTAACAAAAGGAGGATTTTGGTAGTGAAATGGCAAATGCGAGCAATTCGGGGTGCAACAACTGTTGCGGAAAATAGTGTTGAAGCAATTCGAGATTCAGTGACAGAATTATTAGATGAATTGGAGCAAAGAAATAAACTCCAACCGGACGATATGATTAGTGTGACTTTTTCAGTGACAAAGGATTTGGATGCTATTTTTCCAGCAGCGATCGCCCGCAGTCGTCCTTTGTGGGATAGTGTAGCTATGTTAGATGTCCAACAAATGCACGTTGAAGGAAGTTTACCGCGCTGTATTCGCTTTCTCATTCACGCTAATTTACCAACTTCTACGCCAATTCACCACGTTTATTTACGTCACGCTGCTAAATTGCGTCCCGATTGGAGTTTACCCCAAACGTTACAAACTTCACAGCAGGTAGTGGAGACGAAAGTTTAAAATTAGCTGGTCAATAACATAAGTAAAAGTTAGCGCTAAATGAGCTATTACAGTGGTGATGCGGCTGCTCAACCTGCTACTATTGGTGGGAGTATTTTCACTCATCAGGGTACTGGTGTATGTGTAAAGTTAGATGCTTTTTTGGATATTCTTGCCAAAGGTGAAGAGCCGCTTGTCATTGTCACCAGTGAAGGTTATTTTACGAAAATATATAAGTATGTAACTGCGTATAAGGGTTTTGTGTTTTTCACAGAATCCTTGGATAAATTGGATTTTGGTAGCAATATTGAGGTGATTTACGCTCAGAGTTTAGGAACGAATATTTGATTGTCTAAACTATGATTTGTGTGATTAATTAATGTCTAAACTATGATTTTTCTGATTAATTAATCATCGTCTAAACTATGATTTGTGTGATTAATTAATCATCGTCTAAACTATGATTTTTGTGATTAATTTGATTTTTCTGATTAATTAATTGTCTCAATCAAAAAAACGTCTAAACTATGATTTGTGTGATTAATTTGATTTTTCTGATTAATTAATTGTCTCAATCAAAAAAACGTCTAAACTATGATTTTTGTGATTAATTTGATTTTTCTGATTAATTAATTGTCTCAATCAAAAAAACGTCTAAACTATGATTTGTGTGATTAATTTGATTTTTATGATTAATTAATTGTCTCAATCAAAGAAATGTCTAAACTATGATTTGTGTGATTAATTTGATTTTTCTGATTAATTAATTATCTCAATCATCTAAATCAAAAAAATCACAGTTTAGACAGTTTAGATATTATTCAGATGCTAATAACTCCCGAATGACGCGAGTTACGGCTTTCTGGGTGACGCGAGTGGCAATTTGTTGACTTAAAAGTTGGACTCCTGGATTAACAATGATTTGGGCTAATTGAGGAGCAAATTTTGTGGCATCAAAGCCTTTAGTGTCTTGTAAAATTCCCCCAATGCGTTGAATATATTCTAAGGTTTGTTGTTGTTCAACTGAGGCTGAAGGAATTTGATGAACTGCGGTAATTCCTACCTTTTCTCGAAGTACATAAGTGAAGTTATGCAAGGCATTTTTACTGACAGCATCTATACTATTGAAAAATTCATCAACTAATCTATCACGAATAAATGCACCTCGGTCAGAGGAGAGAAATTCTACTCCTTGATTAACGACTAAGTTCAGATCATATTCTTGGTTGCTGCGGGCATTTTTTAGCAGGTTTTCTAAACGATTCCAGCGGAATTTCCCATCTTTAAACAGTAATTCTTGTAATGATGTTCTTAACTCGTTTGCGGGATCTGTTAACAGCCTTTTAGCAACATAAGGATAGGCTTCACTGAGAACTTTGAAATCGGGATCTATATAGATTGCAATTCCTTCCAAAGTCACAAGCGAACGAATAATTAAGGCGTAATATGGGGGAACACGGAAAGGATATTCATACATTAAAGCCGATAAATCATCGGTGATGCTTTTAATATTCAAATCCGCGACACTTGCACCTTGGGCGTTAGCAAATACTTTGGCAAAAGCAGGAATAATGGGAGTTAGGTCTGTTTCGGGAGTGAGAAATTCTAGCTTTACATAGTCTTTTGCTAAACTATCAAATTCCCGATTAACGACGTGGACAATTGCTTCAATTAAACCATAACGTTGGGCTGGTTTCACTTCGCTCATCATGCCAAAATCGAGATAAGCTAATTTACCATCCATTGTCGCTAATAAGTTACCTGGGTGGGGGTCAGCGTGGAAAAATCCATGTTCTAATAATTGACGCAAAGAACATTGGACTCCAACTTCAATTAAATACCGGGCATTGATTCCTAAAGCGGCGATTTTTTCGGGTTGAGTTAATTTGATGCCGTTAATCCACTCCATCGTTAAAACGCGACGGTTGGTGTATTCCCAGTAAATTTTTGGTACATAAATATCCTTCATGTGACCATATAATTCAAAAAAGCGTTCTGCATTTTCGCCTTCATGAATATAGTCCATTTCTTCAAAAATGCGATCGCCTAACTCATCCAAAATTCCGACTAAATCACTACGTACCCGCTTGAGATTCCGCTGTACCCAAGCAGCCAGTTTCCGCAAAATATACAAATCTATCGTAATTCGTTCCCGTAAATCTGGACGTTGGACTTTAATCGCTACTTCTTCCCCAGTTTTCAATCTGCCTTTATATACTTGTCCCAAGGAAGCCGCCGCAATCGGTTGTAACGAAAATTCTGCGTAAATTTCTGACGGTGTTGCTCCCAATTCTTCCTGAATAAATTGGTAAGCTATTTCATTAGGAAAAGCTGGTAATTGATCTTGGAGTCTAGTTAATTCTTCTAGGTAAATTGGTGGGACTAAATCTGGTCTAGTGGATAAAGCTTGACCAATTTTAATGTAAGCTGGTCCTAGCTTTGTTAATAACTCTCTCAGTTGAACAGCGCGACGACGTTCATTTTTAACCAAAATTCTCCATTGCTTATCCCACCATAACCCGAAGACAAAGGCAAGAATTGGTTTTAAAACCGTCAGAATCCGCCGGACAACTTGCAGGAATCGCCCACTATACTGTGCTGCTATTTCCACAGGATCATACAGCACCGACTCCGGTTCAGATCCTGTCCTCACTTTGTGCCTTGGCTGTTGAGAAGCCTGCGCCGATTTGATTACTACCGTCTGTGTACTTTGTTCTGCTACTACCTCAATCACGGACAATTCGCCTCCGCGACTGTCCTCCTGACTTGTTCGAGAACTAGGGGGAAGTGTCTTAACCATCATGAAGAAGCCACCAGTTAAATCAACGTTGTTAAATATTGTAACAATATCTTGTCTTTTCGGGATATATTCGCAAATTAGAAATTCTTGCTGCTAGTTTTCTTGTTAACGGTCGAGTTTTAGTATATTTAAGTAAAATATAGCACAAATATATACGTTTAATAACGCTTGTGTAAGTTGTGTTAAATGTTTTACCCCTCCCTAACCCTCCCCTTTACAAGGGGAGGGTTAGGGATTTTTAACTGGTTATTGTTGATATCCGAAAGGACAAAATAAATCGGCATCAATAATGTTATTGTTCCAATTATCTGGTTTTCTTAACCAACAGGTAAAATTGCCTATTCCCTTCCCACAACGACAATTTTCAACGCCAACCTACTTAATTTGTTTGATGTCGTTGATTAGCGAATTCATGATTATTGACAAAATTGAGAATATTAATATAATGATTTTATAATAAAAATATAAATTTCCTCATAAAAAATGATTAAACATCTGCAAGGAAAAATAGCATTAGTTACGGGTGCTACTAGAGGAATTGGGAAAGGAATTGCAATTGGATTAGGTGAAGCTGGTGCTACAGTCTATATTACAGGACGCACTCTTGAACCTAATAATGACGGTCTTGGTGGGAGTTTACAAGAAACTGAAACCGCCGTTATAGAAGCTGGTGGGGTCTGTATTCCCGTGCAGGTTGATCATAGTGATGATGAGCAAATTCGCCAACTTTTTGCCCGGATTGAGAGAGAACAAAATGGTCAATTAGATATTTTAGTTAATAATGTCTATGCAGGAGTACAAGCTATTAGAGAAGGCTTTGGTAAAACTTTTTGGGAGTTAGAACCGAGTTTTTGGGATGCTGCGAATCATGTCGGTTTACGAAGTCATTATGTCGCTAGTATTTATGCCGCGAGGATGATGACAAAGCGCAAGGAGGGAATTATTTTTACTATTTCTTCTTGGGGCGGAATGTCTTATATTTTTAGTGTTCCCTATGGTGTGGGCAAAAGTGCTTGTGATAGATTAGCCGCAGATATGGCTAAAGAATTGAAAAAATATCATGTGACTTCTTTGGCTATTTATCCGGGGATTGTCGGTACAGAACAGATTACCAGTTTTGCTAAAGAACAGAGTTCAGAAGATGGTAAATCTCTATCATTTGGTGATAGTTATAATTGGGAAACACCCTTATTCACTGGGAGGGCGATCGCTAGTTTAGCTGCTGATGCTAATATTATCAAATATACAGGTAAAATCCAAATTGTCGCTGAAGTTGCCAAGAGATATGGATTTGTAGATGAAAATGGTAATCGTCCTGCGTCTTTACGTTCTTTGAGGTTTATTTTACCAAGGCAAATACCTTTTTTAAGAAATTATGCTGGGTTAATTCCTGATTTAACAATACCTTGGTTAGTGATTTTATTCTTTAGAGGGTGTTTGAAAAGTTTTGAATGTATAAATTGACCCCTCTCCAAACCTCTCCCCGACGCGGGGAGAGGCTTTGAAAACCCCATTCCCTGGTAGGGAAGGGGGGCAGGGGGGTTAGGTTTTTGGAGATTATGGGTTTCATCTGATACTTTTCAAACAACCTCTTAGGGACTTCCAAGAAATAAATTATCCTGATTAACGAACCACGGAGGCGCAGAGGACACAGAGGAATAAGGGTTTGAGAGATTTTTTCGTTAGGTGGTTCTGCGTCTTTACGTTCTTTGAGGTTTATTTTACCAAGGCAAATACCTTTTTTAAGAAATTATGCCGGGTTAATTCCTGATTTAACAATACCTTGGTTAGTGATTTTATTCTTTAGAGGGTGTTTGAAAAGTTTTGAATGTATAAATTGACCCCTCTCCAAACCTCTCCCCGACGCGGGGAGAGGCTTTGAAAACCCCATTCCCTGGTAGGGAAGGGGGGCAGGGGGGTTAGGTTTTTGGAGATTATGGGTTTCATCTGATACTTTTCAAACAACCTCTTAGGGACTTCCAAGAAATAAATTATCCTGATTAACGAACCACGGAGGCGCAGAGGACACAGAGGAATAAGGGTTTGAGAGATTTTTTCGTTAGGTGGTTCTGCGTCTTTACGTTCTTTGAGGTTTATTTTACCAAGGCAAATACCTTTTTTAAGAAATTATGCCGGGTTAATTCCTGATTTAACAATACCTTGGTTAGTGATTTTATTCTTTAGAGGGTGTTTGAAAAGTTTTGAATGTATAAATTGACCCCTCTCCAAACCTCTCCCCGACGCGGGGAGAGGCTTTGAAAACCCCATTCCCTGGTAGGGAAGGGGGGCAGGGGGGTTAGGTTTTTGGAGATTATGGGTTTCATCTGATACTTTTCAAACAACCTCTTAGGGACTTCCAAGAAATAAATTATCCTGATTAACGAACCACGGAGGCGCAGAGGACACAGAGGAATAAGGGTTTGAGAGATTTTTTCGTTAGGTGGTTCTGCGTCTTTACGTTCTTTGAGGTTTATTTTACCAAGGCAAATACCTTTTTTAAGAAATTATGCCGGGTTAATTCCTGATTTAACAATACCTTGGTTAGTGATTTTATTCTTTAGAGGGTGTTTGAAAAGTTTTGAATGTATAAATTGACCCCTCTCCAAACCTCTCCCCGACGCGGGGAGAGGCTTTGAAAACCCCATTCCCTGGTAGGGAAGGGGGGCAGGGGGGTTAGGTTTTTGGAGATTATGGGTTTCATCTGATACTTTTCAAACAACCTCTTAGGGACTTCCAAGAAATAAATTATCCTGATTAACGAACCACGGAGGCGCAGAGGACACAGAGGAATAAGGGTTTGAGAGATTTTTTCGTTAGGTGGTTTATCGGTTGTCAAGAGATTGCTTCCTTTCACTCGCAATGACAACTCATGCAGCACAGGTTTATTAGAGACTTCCAATCAAAAAAATATCCCAAAATTTCTTGTGGTGCGGGACGAATTGGACGAATTGCCCGCTAATCATCAAGGACGGGCAAGGATGCCCATCCCACAAAATTGGATCATTTTTTTTGTGGAGTTCTCTTAGTAAATTTGGTTAAGTACAAATCTAGGAGATCACCCTAAACTTCATCTTGAATTAAATAACCGTCCTCCATGTTGATAATTCTATCAGCAATATCTAAAATGCGGTTATCATGGGTAACAATTAAAATTGAGCAATCTTGTTCTTTTGCTAATTGCTGCATTAAATTAACCACATCTCGTCCTGATTTACTATCTAAAGCAGCCGTAGGTTCATCGGCTAATACTAACTTAGGATGACTCACTAAAGCGCGAGCGATCGCCACTCGTTGCTTCTGTCCCCCAGAAAGATCAGAGGGATAATAATTAATTCTATCTCCCAATTTCACAGCATTAAGTATTGCTTCAGACTGAATATAAGATTCCCATTGAGAAATATTAGATTGCAATTCTAAAGACATTTGTACATTTTGCATAGCAGTTAAGAAATCTAGTAAATTATGAGCTTGAAAAATATAACCAATTTGCCTACGTATTTGAACTAATTCTTCATTACTAGCATTTAATAATTCTTGTCCACTAAATTTTAAACTTCCCTCTTGAACAGAACGCAAACCACCGATTAATGTTAATAGAGTAGTTTTTCCTGAACCAGAAGGTCCAGTCATAATGACAATTTCTCCAGATTTGATCGTCAAATTAATATCAAATAAGGTTTGAGTTCGTAATTTACTACTACCAAAGTAATGATTAAGATTTGTGATTTGTAAAATATTAGCAGAATGTGAATATCGCATAAGTGGGTGAACGGTAAAAAACTTAAAAACTTTTCAAACATCCTCTTAGGTGGTTAATTAAAAATTTCTGCTGGATCTACCTTACGTAATTTATTAGTAGAAAAGAAACCAGAAGTTAAGCACATAATAATCACAGACGTAAATACTAATAAACCCTTATTTATATCCATCACAATTGGTAATTTAGTTGCATCTTTGGCAATATCATATAGTCCTAGAGAGATAGCAAAACCGGGAATATAACCCAAGACAGCTAAAATTATAGCTTGCTGAAAAACAACATTCAAAAGATATTTATTTCTAAATCCCATGGCCTTGAGTGTAGCAAATTGGACAAAATGGCTTGATATATTACTATAAAGGATTTGATAAACAACAATGACACCAACAACAAAACCCATCGTTACCATCAAATTAAACACAAATCCAATCGGTGTTCTTAATGTCCAATAGTTTTTTTCAAAATCAATAAATTCTTGGCGAGTCATCACTGTGACATCATCAGGTAAATTAGCAGATAAGGTTGCTAAAATTGTTTTTGGGTTAACATGAGGTTGCAGATTAATTGAGCCTATATCTAGTTCATTTGCTCTGCGTTCTGGAAATATTTTCAAAAAAGTAGAAGAACTGACTATTAAATTACCATCCACACCAAAAGAGGGCCCAAGGGTAAATAAACCACTAACTTTAACCTTGTAACCAACTGTTCCTAAATAACTAAATATTTCCATACTGATATGTTTATTTTTCTGGAAATATTCAGCAATTGGTCCAAATTCTGGACGTGCGGCTCGGTCAAAAAATACTTGATCAGGAATTTTGAGTGATTGAAAATCTTGATCTATTTCAGGTAATCTAAATATGGATTTAACCGGATCAAATCCCAGGACATAAATAGGATATTTGCGACCATTGAGAGGATTTTTCAGTTTAGCAAATTGGACATATAAAGGTTCAACTGATTCAATCCCATTAAAACCTAATATCTGATATAAACGACTGCGAGGAAAACTTTGAGTAGAAGTCAAGGATTTATATTGGGAGCTAATTAAAAACAAATCACCTCGAAGATGTTTATGTACTTGAGTCGCACTGGCATAAAGAGCATCTTGAAACCCAATTTGCATAAACATTAAAACAGAAATAAAAGCAATACCCGCTAATGCTACAAAAAAGCGTACTTTTTGCTTTGCTAATTGTAGCCAAGCTAAAGGTATATTTAAAATCATATTTTCTCCTCTTTCCTATCTCATCATAGGATTTCAAAATACCCATTAGTCATCATCCCCATCAAATTAATTAGACAACTTACAGTTCAGGCTTATATCTGAATAAGTGCCTGGACTTGTAAATTAGTTAAATTAGAAACTCGTTGATTATCTGCTAATTTATCAATGCGAATTTTTACATCAACTATTTTATTATCTGTATCTGAACCAGGATTAGTGTTAAAGATATTTTGTCTGCCAACTTGTAAACCAATATCTGTAACTGTCCCTTGTAATTTTCCTGCGAAAGCGTCACCCGTGATAGTTGCTGATTGACCTAAACGAACTTTTTTAATGTCAGTTTCGTAAACTTCTGCAACTACATACATTTGTTGAGTTTGTCCTAGTTCTAATATCCCTTTATTGGCAATTATTTCTCCTGGCCAAGCATTAATTTTTAGGACTTGACCATTAATAGGTGAACGAATATAACTTAAATCTAACTCCGCTTGAGCTTGTTGAACAGATGCGATCGCACTTTTTACATTTGCTTGAGCTAGTTGCACATCTGTAGGACGAATTTCTGCAATACTATTCAGTCTAGCTTCAGACTCACTTAACTGTTTTTGCAAAGTTTCTACAGTCCGTTTCAGGTTAGCATTAGCTTCATTAAGTTGTTCTTGCACAGTATCCCTGCGTAATTTTTTATTATCTGCATCAGAAGCAGAAATAGCACCATCTTCATATAATTTCTGATATCGGTTATTTTCGGTTTCTGAATTTTTTAGTTCAGCTTCTAGACGAGCAATTGTGGCTTTTTGGGTAGAAATTGATCCTCGTAATTCCACTTCTAACCGGGAAATTGCGGCTTTTTGAGCCGAAATATCACCTCTTTTCGCCCCTGCTTCTACTTGCTGAAGATTCGCTTGACTGACTTCTACTTGTCGTTTTGCTTTTTCTAAAGCTGCAAGATTAGGAATATAACTATCAAGAATTGCTACTACTTGTCCTTGACGAATTTTGTCTCCTTTTTTCACCAAAAGTTGATTAACTCTTATCCCTGTCTGAGAATTGGGTGCGGAAAGACGAATTACTTCTCCTTGGGGTTCTAACCGTCCTAAAGCAGCAACAGCAGTAATGGTAGGTGCAGAAATAGGGATAATAGGAGATATTGTAGAAGTTGATTTAGAATGTTTCTGAAAATATGAAAGGCTATAGAGAGATATTAGACTAGTAGCTATAACTCCAGAACTTGCTAACATTATCGGCCACAAACTCACAGGTTTTATTAATGAGTGCTTTTCTTTGTGTACCATGATTTTGTCTTTTAAATTAGGAAATATGACAGTATTTCTGATTCTCAATAAGAACCAGAAAAGTCCCTATCCTTGATAACATCTCTTGACAACCTTATATATGATCCAATATCCAAAAAAATACTATTGATCAAGAATTATTTGCTGAGTTGATTAATTACCAGTTACACAAAATATTTAAATGCTAAAATTTTGATAGGTAATGGGTAATCAGTTACTGACAATTACCAATTACCAATATCAAAAGTTTATTTATTCAGCACAACCTCTTTTTCTTTTTTCTTCCGCATAATTGCCAAGTATTCACTCCGTGTTCCGTCTACTCGATAGTGATCACAAATTTGACAAAGTTTGAGAAGATCCAAACGACTGAATATTTTTTGATGCTCAATAGCGTTGTCATTACGCCACCGCCAAAATGTTGTTCTATCAATTCGACGATTGCTTTCAGGCCATCTTCTCCGTGATAGAAAATCTACTAATTCATCTTCATGAAATGAGTAACCTTTTGGTAATTTGAGGAGGTCTTCTCGTAACTCATTCAGCGGGATGAGTGGATCTAATTCAGATAGTCTCATGCCAGCAATTCCTTGTAGTTTTGTAATTCCAATATTGCAGAAGCCAAATAATGCAATAAAGTTTAATTGACTAATTTAATGCTCAAAGGCCGCTTTAAATTCACGGTCTAAACTTCCCTGATTTAATAATTTAGGTTAAACTTATTTTTTGGGAATTTCAACCTATATGCAACTAATTGTTTCATAAAACCTTATTTGTCGCACTATCTTGGATTGGTAAAAATTGCAAGCATCAAATTATTAACTCCTTATATAGATTAAGAATTACTGATCTTTCATTATCTCAAACTTTAGAATCAATTTGATAGAAAAATATTTTTTTAATTCTTTAGATATATTTGGTGGTGACTAATTTTACAAAATATAAAAAAATCTTTCTGGAGATAGATGCAAAGATTCACTATTTGGCATTAGAAACTAATGAACAATAATTACATATTCAAAATCCTATTCAAATCTTTTACCCCACCCTAACCCTCCCCTTATAAAGGGGAGGGAACTGGATTTTTATTGTTTCCCTTCTTATAAAGGCTACGGTGTACGCACAAGTTATCGAATCACCATTATTCCTCAAATTACCCCACCCTAACCCTCCCCTTATAAAGGGGAGGGAACTAATTTTTCCGATTTCCCCCCTTTATAAGGGGGGATTAAGGGGGGTAACAATGTGATGAAAATTATGGGATACCACCTTTAAAATATCCTCTCAGGGAAAAATAAAATCTTTAATAAATTAAAACTAAGGATATGCAATCTATGTGCAACTTTGGTCAAAATGGCTAAAACTTAGATAATAATTTATGTATTGGATAAGTAAACACATTTTGCAGATAACTCTATCAATTTTACATTTGCAAGACTTTTATGAAGTTGCACATAAATTGCTTATGAGTTGCAATAGAGTTGTCACCAAACTCAGATTAATTTGGGCGAAAATTAATTTATAGACTACAGGATTAATTAGAGGATTCCATATTAAGCCGCCAGAGTATTCATCAATAATTAACGCAAAAAAAGATTTCAATACTGTTAAGGATGAAAGTCAATGTTTACCTATACCAACTTCATCTAAGGCTGTATGGAATCATCAGATATCTGAATTCATCCGTATTTATCTGCGGTCAATTACTCTTGAAACTTTAACTCCATATTACCTGCTCAAAAGAGCAAAATATGATCATGGCTATCTCCCAGTTTGAAACTGCTTTCACACAGTTAAAAGATGAAATTATTAACTGTGAAAAGTCTGTACTCAAGATGATAAAAGTGAAAAAAAATATGCCTGAGACTACAAATATGAAAAATGAAATTAATGCTAAATTGCGAACAAATGATGTCGCAATTATTGGTATGGCTTCTATTTTTCCCCAGGCGAAGAGTTTGCAAGAATACTGGGAAAATATTATTCAGAAAGTAGATTGTATTACTGATGTTCCTGCGTCCCGTTGGCATATAGATGACTATTATGATCCTGATCCAAAAACACCAGATAAAACCTATTGTAAGCGCGGTGGTTTCTTACCAGATATTGATTTTAATCCTATGGAATTTGGCTTACCTCCCAATATTTTGGAGGTGACAGATATTTCTCAATTACTCGGTTTGGTAGTAGCAAAAGAGGCGTTAGACGATGCTGGTTATGGTGCATCTCGACAATTTAATCATGAACGAACAGGAGTAGTATTGGGAGTAGCAATTGGTAGACAATTGGCTGTTCCTTTAGGTGCAAGATTGCAAGATCCACTTTGGAAAAAAGTTCTCAAAAATAGTGGTTTATCAGACGAAGATACCCAGAAAATTATTGAAAAACTCAAAAGTGGATATGTGCAATGGGAAGAAAATGCTTTCCCCGGAATGTTAGCAAATGTGATTTCTGGACGTATCGCTAACCGTCTGGATTTGGGGGGAATGAACTGCGTAGTTGATGCAGCTTGCGCGAGTTCCTTGGGTGCATTAAGGATGGCTGTTAGCGAATTAGTAGAACATCGCGCCGACATGATGATTACTGGCGGCGTAGATACTGATAACTCAATTTTCGCCTATATGTGCTTCAGTAAAACTCCTGCTGTTTCTCCAGGGGAAAAGGTAAGACCCTTTGATGCTGATGCAGATGGAATGCTATTAGGTGAAGGTGTGGGAATGTTGGTACTTAAACGCCTAGAAGATGCTCAACGAGATGGCGATCGCATCTATGCAGTCATTAAGGGCGTTGGCAGTTCCAGTGATGGTAAGTATAAAAGTATCTATGCACCTCGCGCCGAAGGTCAAATAAGTGCTTTAAATCGAGCATATACAGATTCAGGAGTTTCTCCTGCTAGTATAGGTTTAATTGAAGCACATGGTACAGGAACGATGGTAGGAGATCCTACAGAATTTACATCTATTACCAGTGTTTTTGGCGAAAATAACCCGAAAAAACAGCATATTGCTTTAGGAACTGTTAAATCTCAAATTGGACACACTAAAGCGGCTGCTGGTGCTGCCAGTCTCATCAAAGCGGCTTTAGCATTACATCACAAAGTCTTACCACCGACGATTAATGTCAGTACCCCCCATCCTAAACTGAATATTGAGAACTCGCCATTTTATTTAAATACGGAAACTAGACCTTGGGTAAGTCATCCTACTCAACCCAGAAGGGCGGGAGTCAGTGCTTTTGGATTTGGTGGTACGAATTATCACGTTGTTTTAGAAGAATATGAACATGAACATCATCACCCTTACCGTTTACACCATACTCCACAATCCTTACTGCTATTTGCCCCCACCCCTTCAGAGTTGTTATCTCGTTGTCAACAAATCCAACAACAATTACAGAATGAGAATAAAGAAAAATACTATCAACAATTAATTACTGATTCTCAAACCGCTAAAATTCCCGTTAATTATGCGAGAGTGGGCTTTGTCGCCGATGATTTAGGGCAAGCTGGGGAATTACTGCAAATTGTCATAGAAGGGCTGAGAAACAAGCCTGAAGCCAAATCCTGGGAACATCCGCAAGGGGTTTACTACCGCCAAAAGGGGACAGACACAACAGCTAAAGTAGTGGCTTTGTTTTCTGGACAAGGTTCACAATACTTAGAAATGGGGCGGGAATTGGTAATGAATTTTCCCTGCTTGCGCCAAACCTACACTCACATGGATAGCCTGTTGTGTGAAGACGGGTTACAGCCTTTATCAAGTGTAGTATTTCCTCAACCTGTTTTTGATGAAACAAAAAAGCAAATTCAGTTAGCAACATTGCAAAAAACTGAATATGCACAACCGGCAATTGGTGTATTTAGTGCAGGCTTATATAAAATCTTGCAACAAGCTGGATTTAAACCCGATTTTGTTGCCGGTCATAGCTTTGGTGAATTAACAGCTTTGTGGGTCGCAGGAGTGTTAAATGAAGAGGATTATTTGTTCCTAGTAAAAGCTAGAGGACAAGCTATGGCTGCACCTGCCAATCCCAATTTTGATACCGGAGGAATGTTAGCTGTCAAAGGAGATATTCATCAAATAACGGAAGTAATTAAAAAGTTTCCCCAGGTAGCAGTTGCTAATAAAAATTCTCAGCACCAAGTAGTATTAGCTGGCAAGAAAGAGGAAATTATTCAAGTCCAAGATATTCTCAAAAATCAAGGTCTTAATACTTTTTTATTAGGAGTTTCCGCAGCATTTCATACACCATTAGTATCTCATGCTCAAAAACCTTTTGCCCAAGCCGTTGAAAAAGTAAATTTCAACGAAGCCCAAATTCCTGTTTATACTAATGTTACAGGTAGCCGTTATCCTCAAGAACCCCACGCCATTCAAAAAATCCTCAAAGAACAACTGTTGAATCAGGTATTATTTCAGCAGGAAATTGAAAATATTTATGCTGCTGGCGGTTATTATTTTGTAGAATTTGGTCCCAAAAATGTCCTTACCAATTTGGTGAAAGAAATTCTAAATGATAAGCCACACATAGCTATAGCCGTAAATCCAAGTCATACCAAAAACAGCGACAAAACTCTTCGACAAGCCATAGTTCAATTGCAGGTAGCTGGATTATATTTGCAAAATTTAGATCCCTATCAAGTCGCAACTAAAATTCCCGAAGTTCCCGCTAAAAAAGTTTTAAATGTCCGCTTAAATAGTACCAACATTACCGAAAGAACTCAAAAAGCATTTGCGAAAGCTTTAGAAAATGGTCATCATGTGGGAGTAGTATCTCCCCAACCAACAATTGACAACAAACCACCAGCTTCATTTAATGAGAATCATCAATTAAAGGGTAACAACAAACCGCCAACTGCATTTAATGAGAATCATCAACCACAGGGTAACAACGACCACCCAACTTCACTCAATGGTAAATTAGAACAAGTCGAAATCCAACCTGATAATCAGGGAAAAGTTATTCACAGCTTAGAAAAAATTATCACAGAATTTAGCCAGCAACAACGAGATATTATCCACGTTCATGAACAATCTTTACACAATCAAACAGAATACACAAAGACATTTTCCCAATTAATGCAGCAACAGTATTTATTATTGGGAAATAATCAAACTACAGAACATCAATCCCAAACTCAACAACTAGCAATTTCCAACTCTGAACAGAACATGATGCGGTTTCATGATCATCAAGGTGATACCCTCCGCATTCATGAACAATATCTCAAATATCAACATGAACATACCCAAAATTACTTTCAACTTCTGCAAAAACATTTGCATTTACTGACCTCAGAAAATAAAGTCATCAACTTTGTAAATCATCCTCAAATTCAACAAGACTTAGAAAATGATCAACAACCAGACTTACTGAATCAGAATATTTCTGAACCTCTTCCTCTCCGCGCCTCTGCGCCTCTGCGTGAAGAAAAAACCTTTGTAAATCATCCTCAAATTCAACAAGACTTAGAAACCTATCAAAAACCAGACTTACTGAATCAGAATATTTCTGAACCTCTTCCTCTCTGCGCCTCTGCGCCTCTGCGTGAAGAAAAAACCATCCCAAATATAGATAAAGCTACCCTTAGTCAAACTCTACTAAACGTTGTCAGTGATAAAACAGGCTACCCAGTAGAAATGTTAGAACTGTCAATGGATATGGAAGCAGATTTGGGAATTGATTCTATTAAACGGGTAGAAATTTTAGGAGGTTTATTAGAACTATATCCCGATTTACCTAAACCCAACCCCGAAGAATTAGGACAATTAAGAACCTTGGAACAAATTGCTGAATATATGCAAACTTTAGTTCCAGATATCTTAAATAAACAAGTAGAAATATCAACAGCAATTATTAGCAAAGAGGTATTAGTAGAAATTCCCCAACCAGAATTAATTCCAGCCACACCCATAGTTGAAGAACAGCAACAAGAAGCAGAAATTTTCCAAGATTTAAGCGATATTCTGCTAACAGTTGTCAGTGACAAAACAGGTTATCCTGTGGAAATGCTAGAACTGTCAATGGATATGGAAGCAGATTTAGGAATTGATTCTATCAAACGAGTAGAAATTTTAGGAGGTTTATTAGAACTATATCCCGATTTACCTAAACCCAACCCCGAAGAAATTGGAGAATTGAGAACTTTAGGCGAAATTGCCACTTATATGCAGCAACAAGCCCAGAGAATTCCTAATTTATTGACTGAAGAAATAGTAGAAGATATCACAATCACATCTGTACCAAATATCCGCCGCAGTATTGCTAAATTACAGCAACTTCCCACACCAGATAGTTTAGAATTTTCTCTTTCTGAAAATCACATTGCATTAATCACTGATGATGGTTCTTCCACTACAGAGAAATTAGCAGAAAGTTTGATAGCGAAAGGTTGGAAAACTGTAGTTTTAAGTTTCCCCGGTGTCGATTCAAATGTTAATGCGGGTATCAATAGAGTAGTTTTAACGGATTGGAATGAAGACAGTTTACAACAACATTTAAAACAAATTGCTGATAATTATGGGACTGTAGCTGCATTTATTCACCTTCACCCAGCAACATCATTAGACATAGATAAATCTATTCTGCGTCATGTCTTCTTAATCGCTAAATATCTGAAAGAACCACTCAACGCAGCCGCCAAATTTGGACGCAGTTGTTTTATTAGCGTTGCGCGTTTAGATGGTGAATTTGGATTAGGAGAAAGCCATAATTTTAGTGCAATTTCTGGAGGATTATTCGGACTTAGCAAGAGTATTAATCAAGAATGGGAAAATGTATTTTGTCGTTCCCTTGACTTAAATCCAGACTTAGATCCAGAAACATCTGTAAAAAATATCCTTGCAGAAATTTATGATGCAAACTTGTTAATTCAAGAAGTAGGATATAGCAACAAAGGTAGAGTTACTTTAATTGCAGATTTTAGCCCATTACCAACTACCAATTCTGCAAGAGAAATTACTAAAGATCAAGTATTTCTCGTGAGTGGTGGTGCAAAAGGAATCACAGCCCAATGTGTCATAAAAATCGCCCAACAATATCAATGTAAATTTATTCTTTTAGGGCGTTCCAGCACAGAAGTTGAACCAGTTTGGGCAGAAAATTGTGAAAATGAAGCAGAATTAAAACAGCGAATTTTAGAAAATTTTCAAGCCCAAGGGGAAAAACCAACACCGATAATGGTACAGAAAAAGTATCAAAGTATTTCCTCACAGCGAGAAATTCAAAATACTCTGAAAGCTATTGCAGAAGCTGGAGGGGAAGCAGAATATCTGAGTGTAGATATTACTGACACAGTATTACTAGAATCAAAACTTGCAGATGTAATTGAACGTTTTGGGGCGATAACAGGTATAATTCATGGTGCAGGAAACTTAGCTGATAAGCGCATTGAAAAGAAATCAATTCAAGATTTTGAAAATGTTTATGCAGCTAAAGTTAAAGGTTTAGAAAATCTCCTGCGGTGTGTACCAGCAAGTCAATTGCAATATTTAGTTTTGTTTTCTTCCGTAGTGGGATTTTATGGAAATGCAGGACAATCAGATTATGCCATAGCCAATGAAATTCTCAACAAATCAGCCCATCTAATTAAACATAATTACCCTAACTGTCATGTTATGGCTATTAACTGGGGACCTTGGGAAAGTGGCATGGTATCATCAGAATTAAAGAAAGCTTTTGCAGCCAGAGGAATTGAAGTTATTCCCGTAGAAACAGGAACACAAATATTAGTTGATGAACTAACAACGGCTAATCAAGGCACAGTTCAATTAGTGATTGGTAGTCCATTAATTTATGTTCCTGCAACTTTATCAAATGATTTAAAGACCTATCGGATTAAACGCCGATTAACATTAACAGAAAACCCATTTTTACAGGATCATGTTATCGCCGGTCGTCCCGTACTTCCTGCTACCTGTGGGTTATTATGGATGACTAATGCTTGTGAACAACTCTATCCTGGATTTACAGCCTTCAGTTCTCCCAATTTCAAAGTTTTAAAAGGCATAGTTTTTGGTGAGGACTTCGCAAGTGAATATATTTTAGAACTTCAAGAACTTGCGAAACATGAAAATCAGGAAATAGAATTTGCTGCTAAAATTAGTAGTCAGACACCAGACGGGAAAATCCGCTATCATTTCAGCACAAATCTAATTCTCAAAAGAGAAATTCCCACACCTCCAAGTTATGTAAACTTGAACTTTAATCAGGATGAAAATTTTCTCAAAACCAATCAAGAATTATATCAAGTAAATGCTTCTAGCCTATTTCATGGATTCACATTTCAAGGCGTAAAATCAGTTTTAAATACCAGTCCTAGTCAGATAACCATTGAATGCTGTTTACCAGAACCAACTACACAGCAACAGGGACAATTTCCGGTGCAAACATTCAATCCTTATATAGCAGATGTCCAGATTCATTCTCTCTGGATTTGGACACAACACTTTCATCAAGTTGGATGTTTACCATCAGAAATAAAGCATTTTGAACAGTTTGCAAAAGTCCCTTTTGGTGAAACATTTTATGTTACTTGTGAAGTCCAATCAAAAACAGAATCATCAGTAGTTACAGATGTGATTACCTATAACCGTCAAGGACAAGTTTATAATCGCATGATTGGTGCTAAAGGAACAATTCTACCTCGACAAATAGCCAAAGATTAGATTTTTTCACGCAGAGGCGCAGAGGCGCAGAGAGGATTTAAGGCATTGCTGATTAAGGGTATGAATTTTAGTCTCACGCAAAGGCGCAATCACGCTTCGTGATCTCGAAGAGTAGACGCAAAGGTAAGATTTTTAAAGGTTCAATTTGAAAATTTCATACCTCGATTCAGCAACGCCAAAATTAAAACTCTAAAACTTTGCGCCTTTGCTTCTTTGCGTCTTTGTGCGAAACATAATTAGGTTCAATTTTAAAAACCGGAGAATAATAATGAAATCAATTGCACAAAATCAAAAATTAGCAATTGTCGGTATGGATTGTTTTGTTAGTAATTCACCAACATTAAATAAATTTGAACGTCTGATTTATGAAAGCAAGCAAAATTTAGTTACATCTGAAGATTATCAGCAAACTCCATTAAGTCGAGAATTAATCAATTCTGCTCTAGAAGATGCTAAAATTCAACCAGAAACGAAGATAGCTTTAATTATCATTTCTCCTACAGAAAATTCTGCTAAATTAGCTAACTATATCTCTGCTGAATTAGCATTTTTTGCCGAGGAAAATTCGCTTTTATCGGCTTTGGATGTCAGTCAAAAATTATTAACTACCCAGCAAGTTGAAGCTGTTTTAATTGTCGGCATAGACAAGAGTTACCCGATAGAAATTAATGAAGGTGTATATACTTTTAGTTATGACGAAAAAGCTGAAAATGTAATTAAAACAGCAGGTGCAGCCGCAGTAGTGTTACAACTGCATGAAACAGCCAAGCAACAAAATCATTGCATCTATGCAATCATGGATGGTTTCAGTGTGGTCAAACATTCTCCCAATCACCCGGAAACCATTACTCAAGCTTGTCAGGAGGCGTTTCAGATAGCAGATGTTAAAGCCGCAGATATTGGTTATTTAGAAGTGGTTGCTAGAGGGATTGCCAACGCAGATATAGCAGAAATTCAAGGCTTAATATCAGCCTATCATACAGGGGGAGAAAATCTGAGTTGTGGACTGGGTAGCGTTAAAGCAAATATTGGTAACACACAAGCCTCATCTGGTATATTTAGCCTCATCAAAACCGCACTTTGCCTATATCATCGTTATATTCCTGGTGTTCCCCAATGGTCTAATCCTAAACAGCCAGAAATTTGGCGCGGAAGTCCCTTTTATGTAGCGGTAGAATCAAAACCTTGGTTTTTAGAACCTGGTGCGACTAAAAGAGTGGCTGCGGTAAATATGATGGAAGAAAATAATATTTATGGACATTTAATTTTGTCAGAAGAAATCAGCCAAGTAGAACGCAGTAGTCAATATTTAGCAGAAATGCCTTATTATTTATTTCCTATTGCGGCTGATGATCGTTCTTCTTTATTAACACAAATTACCGCACTTCAACAAAGTCTCACAAATGGTTCTTCCATATCTCAACTTGCTAATGATTATTTTCAAAAATATCAGCAATATAAACAATCAACTTACGCCTTAGCAATTCTCTCACGACATCCAGAAGAATTAAAACGAGAAATTGAAAGGGCAATTCAAGGAGTAAAAATTGCTTTTGCGACTGGGAAAGACTGGCAAACTCCTCTTGGTAGTTATTTTACGGTTAATCCCCAAGGGAAAAAAGGTCATGTCGCCTTTGTTTATCCTGGTTCTTTTACTTCCTATATAGGACTAGGAAGAAATATTTTTCGTCTTTTTCCTCAACTACATAATGATGTTGTCATCAAAAGTGTTTATAACCGAGTCGCCAATATTGAAAAAATTCTCTATCCTCGAAGCATCAATAAATTATTAAGAAGACAACTAGAAAGCATAGAACAAACATTAATAGATGATCCCGTTTCTATGCTGGAATCAGAAGTTGGTGTCGCCGGACTAATGACAGCAATTCTGAAAACCTATTTCCAGATTCAATCCCCATACAGCTTTGGCTATAGTCTTGGTGAAACCAGTATGATGTTAGCGCAAGGTGTCTGGACTAGCTTTAAAAGTACGAGCGATTATTTGAACTCGTCTCCTTTATTTAAAACTCGGCTATCTGGTCCTAAAAACGCAGTTCGTCAACATTGGGGATTACCCTTAATTCATGAAGGTAAAAGGGAAGAATTTTGGAGTAACTACATTTTGATATGTTCCTATTCTCTAGTGCAAGAGGTTCTAAAAAATGAAAGTCGGGTTTATACTGTTTTAATCAATACACCTGAAGAAGTCATTATTGCTGGTGAAACTAAAGCTTGTGAAAGAGTTATTCAAACTTTAAAATGTGACGCTTTTCCCACATCAATTAATCATGTAATTCATTGTGAACCAATGCACTCTGAATATGATGAATTAGTAAAGGTCAATACCTTACCTATCCAAACCAATTCAAAAACAATTTTCTATTCTGCGGCAGAATACGCACCCATGAAAATTGATAGCCATTTAATAGGCAAAAATATTGCTAAAGCCCTTTGTCACCAACTTGATTTTCCTCGCTTAGTTAATCGTGCCTACAATGATAATGTCAGAATCTTTATTGAAGTTGGTGTTGGTAGTAACTGTAGTCGTTGGATTAGCGAAATTCTCAAAGACAAAGGACATCTAGCTGTATCCCTAAATAGAAGAGGTGTAGATGATCATACCTCGATTATTAAAGCCTTAGCCAAACTATTTAGTCATCGAATTGAGTTGGATTTATCACCTTTATATTCTTTGCCTAATATCAAATTTGCAGAAGATACTTCTTTATTAGATTATGAACACAAAATGACACCTATCCCTAATTATCAAAGTTTAAATAAAAATAATGCCCGTATGGCTAAAGCACACAACTTTTTATTACAGTCCCGGCAAACATCACTCCAACAACTTAGTCTCTTTCTCCAACAGCAATTAGACTTGTACAAAAAAATGGTGATACAAGCCAAAAAAGAAAAGTAAAAATGGCGTTGCTGAATTGAGGTATGAAATTCCCAAATTGAACCTTTAAAACTCTTACCTTTGCGCCTACTCTTCGAGATCACGAAGCGTGATTGCGCCTTTGCGTGAGACTAAAATTCATACCCTTAATCAGCAACGCCTAAAAATTATTATCTCAATAATACTGGAAACTGCACATAATCATGAAATCAATTAATTCATCCGCGTTTATCTGCGGTCAAATATTCTTGAAATCTTATTCTATGCAGCTTCATTTTCATCAAAATCAATTCAATAGAATATTCACTACAAAAATTATGTTAAAACAACATCAAAAACTCAAATTTTCCCCTTCCATGAATAACAATTATCAAGGATGGCAAGGCGATTTAAATACTGTATCTTTTGATGCAAAAAATATTAAAAATAAACTGATGAATTTGGATTGCCCTTGTTATATTCTGAATAAAGAAGGACAAATTGGTATTAGCAATGAAGGCAGTATATCATATAGTGCTAACGGTAAAACTCAAAAGCTAGAAATGCTTTTAACTGTTCCTCCAATCGGATTTCATCAATTAGGTGATCCAGCTTTTCTAGAGTTCTACAGCGTCAAATATGCCTATATGACTGGAGCAATGGCTCAAGGTATTGCATCCGAAGAAATGGTAATTACCTTGGGAAAAGCCAACATTTTAAGCTCCTTTGGTGCAGGAGGTTTATCTCCTACCCGGATAGAAGCAGCAATTCACAAAATTCAACAAGCTTTGCATAACAAATCTTATGCATTCAACTTACTTCATAGTCCTAGTGAACCTGCTATCGAAAGGCGGTTAATTGATTTGTATTTACAGCATCAAGTCAGAATAATTGAAGCCTCTGCATTCTTAGATTTAAGTGATAATATCGTCTACTATCGGGCGGCTGGACTGAGTTTAAATTCAGCCAATGAAATCGAAATCAAAAACAAAATTATTGCTAAAGTTTCTCGTCGGGAAGTTGCTACTAAATTCCTCCAACCTGCACCCACAAAAGTTTTAACTCAATTAGTTGAACAAGGGTTAATTACTGAATTGCAAGCTAATCTTGCCGCAAAAATTCCTATGGCTGATGATATTACCGTAGAAGCAGATTCAGGAGGACATACAGATAATCGTCCACTGGTTTGTTTATTACCTTCTATTTTAGAATTAAGGGACGAAATTCAAGGTAAATATGATTATGAAAAACCCGTAAGAATTGGTGTGGCTGGGGGAATTTCTACACCGCAATCAGCCCTAGCAGCTTTAATGATGGGTGCGGCTTATATTGCTACTGGTTCTATTAATCAATCTTGCGTTGAAGCTGGGACTTCAGAATATACAAAAAAGCTCCTAGCTGAAGCAGAAATGACTGATGTAATGATGGCACCTGCGGCTGATATGTTTGAAATGGGAGTCAAATTACAAGTTCTTAAACGGGGAACTCTCTTCCCCCTTCGCGCTCAAAAATTATGGGAATTATACAGAAACTATAATTCATTTGCAGAAATTCCCCCAGATGAAATAGAAAAGTTAGAAAAACAAATTCTGCGAAAAACAATTTCTGAAATTTGGCAAGAAACATCTACTTATTTATCTCAACGTAACCCAGAAAAATTAAGTAAAGCTGCCAATAATCCTAAACTAAAAATGGCGTTAATATTTCGCTGGTATTTAGGATTATCTTCCCGGTGGTCTAATACTGGAGAAAAGGGTCGAGAAATTGATTATCAAATTTGGTGTGGACCAGCAATGGGAAGTTTTAATAATTGGGTACGTGGTTCTTATTTAGCTGATATAAATAATCGCCGAGTAGTTAATGTGGCAGATGAAATCATGACAGGTGCAGCGTATTTGTATCGGATTCAAAACTTAAAAATTCAAGGCTTACAAATGCCAGAAGAATACAGTCAATATCATCCACAAAGTAGGTTGGGTTGAGCGAGAGTGTTCGCGTAGCGTGCCGAAGGCATAACCCAACATTAGCGGTAGGATAGCAAGGGGTGTTGGGTTTCGTCCATTGGTGTCAACTTAAGCTCAAATCCCTACCACATCTCGTTCCTAGTCTCTGACTAGGAATGCAGTTGATGAGGCTCTGCCTCTAATATTATTGAAGGCGGAGCCTTCTAGAATTCATTCCCAGTCAGGGACTGGGAATGAGATGACTTGAGTTCTTTGCGGGATAGAGGTTTTACGTGAACGTACCTCAACCAAACCTACATTTTACCAAAGGTTGTGATAAATATGGCTATAAATAGAAAGTTAGGACAGCTAGAAGAAACAATGGAAATCCTGAATCAACGGGCTAAAACATGGAATGTAGTTACCATTAGCCGGATTCGAGGAAATATTCAAGAAACAGTTCTCAGACAGTCTTTAAATATTATTCAATATCGTCATCCTGCGCTTAATTCTCATATTATTAACTCTCGGAATTCTTACTATTATCAGTCTAAAGGTACAGGAAAACTTCCTTTGCAAGTTGTTAATATTAGAGAAAGTCAGGAATGGGAAGCGATCGTTAATGCAGAAATGAATCAGGTAATTGATAGTAGTAAATACCTGCTGCGGGTCGTACTTGTCAAGATATTAAATCAGCAAAATATTAATTATCTGATTACAACCACACATCATGCTATTACCGACGGTTTATCAAGTGTCCAACTTCACTCAGAAATTTTAACCTACTGTCAAAAGATTACCGAAGGTAAATCTCTTCCCATAGTTACTACTTTAGAACCACTTCCACCCATTGAAAAACTATTACCCACTTGGACAAATAGTTTCAAAAGCAAACTAGGTAGAGTTGCTTTATTATTAAATATTGCATTTCAAAAATATTGGAATCAACCAAAAGCATTAAGAGTAGAAAAATATGTTCCTATTTCTCAACGTCGTTGCGAAATCATTCATAGACAACTTAGTGAAGAATCAACACGGCAGTTTATTCAGCAATGCAGACAAGAAAATACTACAGTACAAAGTGCTTTATGTGCGGCACTAATGTTAACAGTCTCCAAACAACTGGCTAAAAACCATGAAGATAATATTCCAGTTAGTTGTTTATCATATCTTGATTTAAGAAGACGGTTACAACCAGAAATTAGTACAGAGAATATGACGGTTTTAGCAGCGTCTTTGATGAAATTTTATAGAATTACCAATAATACATCTTTTTGGGAATTAGCGCGAAAAGTCAAACATAATCTCAATGAAAAAATTCACCAAGGAGAAATTTTTCAAATGATATATCTAGCTAAATATTTGATAAATTTTTCTTTACTATTCCCTAATCAAGTATCTCCTACAGTCTCAGTTTCCAATCTTGGTAAAGTCAATATTCCCCATACTTATGGAGAATTAGAACTAGAGGAAATCAGTTTTGTTGGTTCTCATGCTTTATATGCAGGAATGTTTATTGTTCACGCTGCTACTTTTCAGGAAAAAATGACCCTAAATTTTGTCTTTTCTCAACCTTCACTTAATCAGCAAACTATGGAAAGACTTGTTGATCATTGCATTGATTCTATCATGAAAGTCTCATCGCGTTACTTAATACCAGTAGGTACATAAATGAATAACAATATCTCTAATTCTCTCTCAGAAAACCAAGATAACGCTACTAAAATACAAGCTTGGTTAGTTTCGGAAATTTCCTCTTTACTGGGAGTTAATCCAGAAGAAATAAATATTCGTGAACCTTTAGATAGTTACGGTTTAGACTCAGCACAAACCATAGTTATCGCTAGTAAAGCCGAAAAGTTTTTGGGATTCAAATTGTCACTTATCCACCTTTGGTATTATCCCACCATTGAAGAACTTTCTCTCAGATTATCTGAAGAATTAGAAAATTCTCAGTCAGAAATTATCCAGATATAACCTCTACAAATTCTGTTTAATTACTGACAAACCAGTTTTTCCTCCTTGATTATTGGGACACTTTGCTAGATTAGGGTAGCCTAATTAAGCCAGGTGTCCTCTTTTCTAAATTCCTATTTTTCAACACGGGAGATTTTGTGATGAACGCAGCGGAAATTTTAGCAAAACTCACTCAACAAGGTGTATTATTTTGGTCAGAAAATAGCAAACTGAATATTCGTTCTCCCAAGGGTGTAATTACTCCAGAAATACAAGTAGAAATAGCTAAATATAAAGAAGATATTTTAGCATTAATTCAGGAAATGAATGTTACTAATGACTATGTTCATGAACCTTTAATGCAAGGTATTAGTTTACAAACTATTGGTAAATTAATTGGTGGGTTTTCTGGAGAGTCACCTACGGGATATCAAACTCCAGTTATTAATCCTCAGTTTATGGCTGAGAACTTAAAAGTGACTTTTAGACCCTTACCGGATAATTATGATAATCAAGTTATTGTCAGATTTCGCCAACAATTAATATTTTATCTCCAAAAGCATGGGGTGAAGGTAATTCCTTGGAAAGAAGCAACAACGGAATTGAAACATACCATTAAAATTCCCGTTATTAACTGGCATAAATCTTTGAAAATGCAGAGTGTTAGAGCAGATATTGATGCTGTAATAGATGTAGAAAGACCAAATTCATGGTTAAGAAAATTAGGAATATTTGTCGCTGAAACTTGGTATAAGTTATCTTATACATGGCTGAAAGAAAAACAAAAAATGTCCGTTGTACAAATTGCCAAGTTAAGTAGTTGGGCTGAAGATCATGCTGCCAAATATGTTGAAGATCCAACAAATACACAAGTAATAATTTTAACTGATATAGATGATGAATTTGTTAGTCCAATTACACCCTATCCAGAAAAAATTCGCATTGGCATAAATACATTAGTTAAGACTTTTTCAGAAATTGTGATTGGTGTATCTCATGAAAAATTTTCAATTCTGAATATGAATCTTTCTGATTCTAATTTTGCCCCCCATGAAGTCGAGAACTTTGCCTTAAAATCACTGATTCCTAAAGTATTTGTGCCGATTACTCCATTATTAATTAGTCGTTTTGAAATAGGAGAATATAATCCTCACTTATCAAGCTATGCTGGAAAATTAATTAAATTAGGGCAAGATTTAGCATCTACAGGATTATTTCCGGCTGGGTTTAAATTAGATGAAGTTGTTAAAAGAAAATCCCATAGAGATATTGTGAATGTCATTGTGAATGGCAGAACAGGAGTATCTTATGGTTTTGTGGCTTATGCTGAACCTCCTCATTATGTAGGTAAGCCAGAAATCACTATTGATGAATGGGATAATTTATTACCTGTAGCGGGATTTAGTAGTTATGAACTTCGCCAAAATGAACAAGGTAGACGTTATATAAAACTAAATATCAACGCCGAAAATAGATTTAAGCAAATACCTGATATTTGGCTAGTTAGTTCTCGTTCTGGGGCAAATAAGACAGATTTAAGCATTGATACTGATATTCTGCGGATTGGTTTACAAGATAAATTACATCTGCAATTACCATTAGGAAGTAATGCACAAAAAGCAGATATTAAACCATCCTATGATATCTATGTGATGTTAGCTATTAGTTTGGCTGCGGCTTTATATACACCAGAATTAATTGCTAATGGTGCGCCAATTGTTCACTTTCATGGTTATCCTGATGTTGATTGGTTTCAAGAAAAGGAATATTGTGTGGGGATGAATAATCCTTCTGTACCTTGTGGAACTTATGAATCAGGGGTTTTCAATTTTTTAGGAATTGCTGATTTAGGTGATCAAATAATCAGTGATGTCAATTTAATTAGCTTAGTAGAACCAGATCATGGGACAAATTTTATTGCTAATGATTTGGAGTATTTAGTAAATAGGTTAAAGGCTGGGTGTGTGACTGGACAAATTGAATTAGGTGGGAAAAATTTCCCTTCTCTGAAAAATCGCTAACAAGATCCCCGACTTCTTCAAGAGGGTGTTTGAAAAGTCATGATTGCTGAGTTAAATATTTTACCCCTCCCTGTGAGGTTCTATTGGTATCTATCCTGGAACAACCTATAGCTAGAGGTATAAGGATTGATGTGCCTAGTGAAAGACCAAGCCACCCCAGCCTAGTACAACACCAAGCAAAGCTTCTAGAAGCTCTCTACGTCTAACCGCCATACCCACTTATCAAACACTTTCAGCCTATGATTAATAATCATTACTGTAAAAGTACCAATGGAAAGAGTGAGGTTATTAGGACTGCTCATCAGCAGTCTTGGGTGGTTAGGGTTAGCGGGGCTTGCTGTGAGTCCTGCAAGTGGTGAGTATCCAAAGTTAAAGTATTCTGTTTATCCTGCTCCAGGGACTTATAGTGTCAAGGCTGAGGTGCGAGGCTTTTGTAGTGCTACCTGTGTAGTTCTGCTGTTTGATGGCAAGAGAATGAGGGTTGAAAACCCACGCCAGGCTGTAAAGGTAATAGGAACAGGTGTAGTAAGACTATCTGTAGATGGTTATAACCGACCAACACTTGTAGGGTGGGAGCAATGAAAAACTTCCTACCTATGTTAGTGTTTGTACTATTAGCAGCCGCAGGGTTAGACTCCTATCGTTCTTTACCTATGTCAGCAGAACCAGCCTCACCTTGGAGAAATGAATCTACTGGATTGTTTAAGGAAGCAGTAGTGACTCGCATGGGTCGTTATAGTGACACTATCGTTCTAACGACTGAAAGGGGGGAAGTAGAAGTAAGAGCCAATAAAGCAATAGGTAGTGAGTGGGTTGACGTTGTAGTTGACCCTAAAGGCGAGCTAGTGTCTAGCAGCTTTCATAAAGGTGTGGCGCGGGCTTGTGAAGAGTCTGTGAGAATTAGTTCTTCAGGAGCAAGAATTGTAGGTAATCAAGAGATTACTGATGCGTATGGTAAACCTAATGGAACTTATGAAACTGTAGAGTGTAAATGACCAACCAATCTCATGAAGTCCTACTGACCAACCAATCTCATGAAGTCCTACTGACCACCCACCACACCTTCATATACACTACCGACGTAACTGAATGGTGTAGCAATGGAAAGGTAGGAAAGCACACTATATTTGATTTAGAGTCTCAAGGTGGGGTTAGTCTTGGTGATTATCAAGAATCTGTTCCTAAGTGGGTAACTGAGAAAGGCAAGCGACTCTCTATTAAGAAGATGTCACAAACTCATAAGGAAGCAGCGTTAGCTTTCTTAAAGAGGAGACTCCCTACTTATAAGAAAGAAGAGCAAATTGCCAAGGCTAAATGTTTTATAGCAGCTTTTGAGAATAGCTTAAAGGAAGCAGCTAGTGGAAAGAATCTTAACTTATGATATTGCGGGTGAAGAATAATCAAACCTAATAGAGTTTAGAGATGGGTTTTAGTCACCATGGTGACTAAAACCCATCTCTCTTTAATATAATCCTTATATGAACTAAGTAGAAAGGATATAAGAAAAAAGGAAAGAGAAAAGGAAGTATAAAAGACAAAAGAATCTCATGAAACAAGTAACATTAATATCCCTTAAGGAATGGGATGACCTAGTAACCAAAACCTATGGAAAGCCTTACAGTTTCCAGCAGCAAGACGGCTGTCGAGATAGAGGTATTTACCGCCTTCAAGTCCCATGCAAAGATGCTGAAGATTATGAAAACACTGAACTGCCAGAAGTTGTAAATCATGAAGACCAGGGGATTAAGTTCTCTACGTGGTTAGAACGTGACCCCAAGCAGCCACTTAAGAATGAAAGACCTGATAGAGTGAGCAATGTTGAGTGGGATATAGCTCTGTGGTGGGACAGGAACTTTTATCCTAGTGTAGAGATCCTGGCTAATGACTTACATGAGAAAGGATTATTAGCCGCTGGGGAGTACGTTATTGAGATTGATTGGTAAGCAGTTAGTAAAAAAGAATAGAGTAAAGAATTAGTACCACTTTCCCCACTATATGAATCTCACTTTAGCGATCGCACTGCTCCTCTTTCTATGGACAACAACTGCCTTAGCAAAACACTCGCTAACCAGTCCTTATATAGCAGGAGCGGCAGCCATGACTATTTGTGTTTACTTACAAGCCAGTCCACCTGTGAAAGTGATAGCAGTGGTACTGGCTTACTTATTGGTTTATCTACTCAATGAAGATGTAGACGTTAACCAATTACTAGCACGCGGGGAGGAGTCAGCAGTTGAGTTATCTGGTGCAGGGTGGATGAAAGTAGCAAGAGTGATAACGTTGGTCGCATTCCTCTGGCTTCCAATACCAAAACCACCCGGTTATTTAACAGGAGTAGTAGCCTTGCTAATAGTAGGCTCCCTGATATACCTCAATAAAGATGTATGGCATAGAGGTACTTACCTCGGCTTCTTGACACTCACTGCAATGAGTGTTGGAGTTGCAGCACTGGTAATGTGGATACTCAAGATGTTCTGGTTAGTGAACACGCCAATACTTCCCCTACTAGCAGGGTTAGCAATACCTAATCTTATAGATCCACACTATGCAGGTAAGAGTCTAGCAGAAAGAGGTATAGACCAACCGCCTGGAGTAAGTTTGGTATTGTATGTGTTTGGTTTAGCCTGGATAACGCCGGGCTTATCACTCTCTGCGGCTACTAATGCTCTAATAGCTCCTGGAGTATATAGAGTATTAATAGCTAATCTTGTGAGTGTGGCTTTAGAAGGATGGAATCTGGGATTGATTATCAGAGGTGGAGGTAGTGCAAGCAAAACACCACTTGCTGATTTACTCCTCACTACTAACAAACTTACTCAATCACCAGCCTTAGATGGTCAAGGTTTAGGGTTTTATCCCTTAGTAGCTGTGTTTTTATTAGGCGTGCTACCAGCTTTAGCAGTGTACTGGTGGTCAACTGAAAGGATAGAACCAGATCCTACTGTAATCATTTTTATAATGGTGGTGCAAGCCTTCGCCTCTGCCGGGCTGATAGCAGTAGTTATCATTCCAGTGGGGCTAGGATTAGCATTATTACAAAGGTCATTAATGCCAGAAGCACCAGAAGTGCGATCGCTAGTGATAATGGCTCCAATGTGGTGATAAATAAACTAGACCATCTAAGATCGCTTATTTTATAAGAATATAGGCTAAAAACCCCGGAATTGATCCCTAAAAATCCCCAAAATTCTTAGGAGCAATCAATGTCTTTTCAGGCGGGGATGAAAGCTGTAAGAGGGGACTAAGGGGAGGGGTAGAAATGTGATGAAAATTACGGGATACCACTTTTAAAACATCCTCTTAAATGATGTTGAGTGCTAACTGAAGTAATAATTTCAGCTATATATACTTAAGAAGGTAATAACTTGCGTTTTTACACCCATATATCACCTTTAAGCAAAAGCTCAATTTATTTCCTTGCGGAGTATATCTGACTAAAAATTACCGCAAAAGTCATACAGTACAAGACTTTTACCCCTGAACTACTATATGCCGGCTAGATAAATGTCCATCTTTGCGCCGTTGGGGGAGAATTGTGGCAGGATGGAAAGAAGCCTGTGCAACATCACAGACTTGCAAGGGTGTTGTTTTGCAGAAGAACCCGTCAAGAAGATTGTTAGTTTCGCACTGTCAACGAAAAATTTGGCGGAAGGGATATACTATCCTCTGAATGTTAGTAAATTGCAGAACAAGCTATAGCGGTTGTCAGTTGCATGAAAACATCCAGTTATCATCACACTGATTTGCCTTCATGACTTTTAATGCCTGTTCCCCGTCCTCGGCTACATATACTCCCCACCTTGACTAGGAAATGAATCCAGAAAACTCAGAAACTTACATAAATCATCCAACTTGGGGTTTACTCTATAGGATCTGTATGGTTGATGAGAACCAGGATCTGTTTACCACACTCTACGCCCAACGTTTATTTTTTTTGGTAACAACTGAGCTTAAAGTCCTGAAATTTCAGCCAATTGGCCGGACTGAGGCTAGGATGATGCTGGAAAATCGCTTACGGACTTTGCGCCGCAGTGGTAATTCTCAGGAGTACGAGCAACTTCAAGGTGTATTTCAGCGCACATTCCAATGAGTAGTTTAATTAGCGATCGCTTCGCTCAAATTCACGCCTCACTCCCATCTACAGTGAGGTTGATTGCTGTTACGAAAAGAGTATCTACTGAATTAATGCGGGAAGCATACACCGCAGGAATTCGTGATTTTGCTGAAAGTCGCATCCAAGAAGCTGCCAGTAAACAAGCCGAATTGCAAGATCTAGGGGATATTACCTGGCACTTGATTGGACATCTCCAAACCAATAAGGCGAGAAAAGCCTTAGAACTATTTTCATGGATTCACTCCGTTGATAACTTGCCACTGGCACAACGGTTAAATATCCTAGCGGCAGAACTGGGAGTGAATCCAAAGGTATGCTTACAAGTCAAAATTCTCCCCGACGCAAATAAATCTGGTTGGATGGTTCCAGAATTATTGGCGGACTTAGCAGCGCTTAACCAATGTCAAAATCTACAAATTCAAGGTTTGATGACAATTCCGCCTCAAGGGTTGGCGGATGCAGAAATTTTAACAGTATTTAATACTACGTATGAATTAGCACAAACCATCCAATCACAAAATTGGCCAAATATTACCATGCAGCAGTTATCAATGGGTATGTCTGGAGATTACCAATTGGCAGTGCAAGCAGGAGCAACAATGGTACGATTAGGTACAATTTTGTTTGGTGAACGAGCTTAGACATAGCTGTAGTCATACTTCCAGAGGGCATGATTAACAATCGTTTGCGAATTTACTACCAAGTATTGATAATTGTCAAAAAATATAATACTCTCATAAGTAATTCTTAATTGCAAAGGTGGTCATACCCCCCTTTATTTTTAATGATCGTTAGGCTACAATTTTAACTCAATGTTACAGATTCGTTAATGTGCAGGCGTTAACATCAATATCTGTTAATAATTGGGAATTTGTACTAAAGGGTAAAATCAGTAGTACGATTACTACGTCAAACATCTACTATAGTTACGACTACTGCCTAGAAGGAACTTCAATGTAACTTATAGCCAGGAAAATTAGGGGAATTTTAATCTGGGAGCATACAACATGAGCAATATATTTTCTAAACTCAGGGATTTTGTAGGGTTGAATGAGCAGGTAGAATACGAATACTACGAAGAAGAAGCTGATACAACCAATAATTATCAGAATATCTATCAACAGGAAAATCCCCAACCAGCCCCACAGGAAACTACTCCTCCAAATCGGCGTTGGCGAGAAAATCAACCTAACAATACAGAAGAAGTAGCTGCAACAGTATCTAAACCTATGAGTAACGTTATTGGTATGCCAGGCGCAATTAATGGAATCTCTGAAGTCCTAGTCCTCGAACCTCGCACGTTTGAAGAAATGCCCCAGGCGATTCAAGCCCTCCGGGAGCGCAAATCAGTAGTATTGAACTTGACCATTATGGACCCTGATCAAGCTCAACGCGCAGTTGACTTTGTTGCTGGTGGTACTTATGCGTTAGACGGACATCAAGAAAGAATTGGTGAAAGTATCTTCTTGTTTACCCCCAGTTGCGTGCAAGTTAGCACTCAAGGCGGTTTGATACATGAAGTACCTGTCAACCAAGCCCGTCCCGCCCGTCCCCCAGCTACAGCAGCAACTCCTACTTGGGGAAATGAACCCACTCGGATGGCACAGTAGGGGTAGAAACAGCTTGATAATTTCTACCCATAACTATCCATATATTACTGTTTGTCCAATTCTTCAATAAGTTGATCAACAAAATCCCTCAACCGTTGCTGCCAGTCAGGGACGGTTTTAATTTTTTCCCTGACTCCAGGTAAAACCTTAAATTGCAAGGGTGATTTATCGTAGGCTACTTGATTTTGTGGTTTAAATTTAATCCGAGGCATTGTTCAATCCTAATATATCTGATATACTAGATATTATAGCACAACATTGAAGGTCGAATCAATGCTTTTATCATTCAAAACTGCACTAATTCCAAATAACCGACAGATTACAGCTTTTGGCAAGGCTTCTGGAGTCGCTAGACACGCTTACAACTGGGTAAATACTCAAATCATAGATATTTTAGCTACTCGCAAAGAAGGCGAAAAACTTAAATTACAAAAGAAGGGAATAGGGAACAGGGAACCCAATTTTCGAGCTTATACACTTTAGGGCAAGTAGTGAGACAGAATTAATTACACAATGTCATTGCGTAAGCGTTGCGTTAGCCATATGGAACGAAGTGAAATGAAGCAATTCCCAGGATTGTGATTGCTTCCCTTCCCTCGCAATGACTGTAAATATTTTTGTCCAATTACTTAGAGTCAATCCAAAATCCAAAATCCAAAATCATGAATATAAAATTTGGCTTAATTGGCGGTGGGGTAATGGGAGAAGCTCTATTATCCCGCCTTATTACAAGTAGCATTTATCAAGGCGCAGAAATCATTGTCAGTGAACCCCAAGGTGAACGCCGCAGCTATTTAGAACAGAAATATGGGGTAGTTGTGACAACGGATAATAGTCTAGTGTTAGGGGCAGCGAAAACAGCGGTGATGTTGGCAATCAAACCCCAGATATTTACGGCTGTAGCTCAAGAATTAGCAGATATCCTACCAACAGAACATTCACCCCTGATCATTTCCATACTAGCGGGGGTAACTTTAAAACAATTAGAAGCAGCTTTTCCTCAAGTTCCCATAATTCGCGCTATGCCGAATACTCCCGCCACAGTGGGTGCAGGAATAACAGCAATTTCTTTAGGGGCTTATACTCATCCTCATCACCAACAAACAGCACAGCAGATTTTTACCGCTGTGGGGGAAGTAGTGGAAGTACCGGAAAGCCTGATGGATGCGGTGACAGGATTATCCGGTAGTGGCCCGGCTTATGTGGCATTGATGATTGAAGCCTTAGCTGATGGGGGTGTGGCTGTGGGTTTACCAAGGGCGATCGCTAAACAACTAGCTGTACAAACAGTTTTAGGAACAGCAAAACTGGTACAAGAAACCAAAATTCACCCCGCCGAACTCAAAGATCAAGTTACCAGTCCCGGTGGTACAACTATTGCCGGTGTCAGCGCCTTAGAAAAAGCTGGTTTTCGTTCCGCTGTCATCGAAGCTGTTAAAGCCTCGAAGGAACGCGCTCAGGAATTGGGGAAGGGATGACAGATTAAGGGTATGAATTTTAGTCTCACGCAAAGGCGCAAAGACGCAAAGGTAAGAGTTTTAATTACTTATCACTTTTGCTATACAGAGACTATTCTTGCCCCTCTTAACCCCTGGATGGGCGCAGTCCCTGCGCCCCTACCTCCTGCTATCAGCAAACCCTAATTAGGCATTGTTAAAGGCTGAGTTTTTTGAATTGCTGGCGTTTCCTCCGGTGTAGATTCTACAGAAGGACTGGGTGCTGATTTGGGAATCATAAATTGCCGCCAAGTTCTAATTTGTTCTTGAGCATCAGTATAAGCACTACTACCACTAGGAATTAAATTAGCTGTATCAATGGCTTTGGCAACATCAATCTCACTTTGAGAACGTGCTATTTGCAACAATTGTTGACTCCATTGGTCAATGGCAATATTCACATCTAAACGCAAAGTGTTACGACTAGATACCCGATTTGCTAACTGAATAGCTTGCATTAAAGCTTCTGGTGTGCCAGTAACTGCAACTTGCTTGGCTTTTTGCCAACTTTCTTTGGCGCGAATTTGGTCTTGCCAAGTATCTATGGAGGATTGAGCTTCACTAGATAAAGCGCGTCCTGAAGAGGCGATTTTTTGAGCTTCACTAATAGCCGTTGTCAAATTACCACTGTCGGCTAATGCCCTGGCTTGATCTAAGTACGGTTGATCTTGAATGCGCTCAATTTTGGCTGTCCATAGCCTAATCTTTTTTTTGGCTTCTGGATATAATGCTCGTCCAGAGCGAATTTGATTAAGTTCAGCGATCGCTGTTTGTAATGAGATAACATCCTCGTTAATAGCTATTTGTTCCGCCCGATCTAAATATGGTCTATCTTCAATAGACTCCACCTGGCCACGCCAACGACCAATTTCTTGACGGGCTTCTGTAGCCCGGGGATTATTCCCAGGAATTAATTGTACTTCCGAAATCGCTGCTGTTAAATCATTAACAGTGCCTTGACTAGCGAGATTCCGAGCTTTTTCTAACCGAGAAACATCTTGAATTTCTAATTGCCAACGGGCAATTAATTGTTGAGCTTCATTATAAATATCCCTAGAAGCATCTATTTGTTGAGCTTGAGAAATAGCCGTTTCTAACCCTGCTGTAGTCCCAATAAAAGCACTTCTTTGGGCTTCACCCAAAACCATAAAATCATCAACTTCAGCTTGCAATTCAGGAATAGGGGGAATTTGTCGGGCAATTTCCAAGGCTTGATCAGCATTTCGCTCCTTCATTTTAGCCTGTGCTAATTTGAGCATTTTTCTAGCAAATCCAGATATTAACTCTTGGGCTTTTTGATACAGATAACTATCTGGTTTAATCGTTTCAGCCAGTTTAATAGCTTTAAGTAAACTATCTAAATTGCGATTATTTGCTAAATTTTCTGCTTTGTAAAGTTTATCCCCATCTTCTCGCGCCGTAACAATAATGTTATTTAATTGATCATATTTAGTGCTTGCCCAATATTTATTATTAACCCGTAGCAATCTAGCCGTGAGCATAAAAGCTGATTGCCAATGTCGTTGGCGCAATTCTTTTTCCGCTTCTTGGTAAATTCCTTCCGCCTTTGACCAAATCGTTTGCCACTTTTGAATTTGCTCTTCTACTAGTTCACTAACCTTCACGTCAGTAGGAATTTTTCGGGCTGTAGCGATCGCTTCCTCCAAATTCCCCGCTTGGAAACTCTCATCTGCCAACCTGAGAACATCCCGTGACCATTCCTCTAAAAGACGATTAATTTCGCCCCGCAAAGGATGATTTTCTGGTAATTGTTTAACCAGAGTAATTGCTTGGAGCAAATCATTAATAGTTTGCTTAGAAGCCGCCAACTGAGCGCAGTGTAGCCTTACTGACGCACTAGCCAAAGGCCAAAAAATTTGTGGACAATTAGGAGCAGTAGGTAACTTAAACAGCATGGATAAAGCTAGAAAACCCATACTTCCAGGAATTAAAGTTAATACTGCTGCCCAAACTACCCAATTTTTAGTCCAGCGCGGCATTTTCTCAATTAAAATATTGAGATTAAAAGTAGGTTCTGAATTATCATTTATAGCCAAAACATCGCCATCTTGCTTTTTTCTTTGCTTCATAGACTGAGAATGAGAACCAATAGCAGCGGTATCAGCAGTTTGATTATTTTGTATGTAGTTAGGCTGAACCCCAATTGGTTCTCCTGCTTGGTCTGAAGACCAATTATCTGGAATATCCCGCTCTGTCATTGCTCACACCACACTAATTGAATAGCGATATGAAAGTAGATAGATCAATATAGATAATTTTATGTTTGCTATCCTCACTTTCCTATCTAAAAAACCCATCCCTAACATTACTGTTTATTGGGTTGAGTATGACTGTTGACATTAATCAGAAATTAAAGATTCTCTTTGTAGATCTCCAATTAACTGAGTTAAATCATCACTACTTGCTTGATAGATATTACCGCAAAAGTCACAAGTAGCTTCTGCACCATCATCTTTTACAATCATGTCCTGTAGTTCCGCCTCTCCCAATATTTTCAGCGCTCCTAGCGCCCGATTAAAAGAGCAGCCACAATGAAAGCGTAACATCTGACTTTCAGGAAATATGTTCAATCCCATATCTCCTAACAAATCGTTAAAAATTTCCGTCAGTGTTTTACCTGCTTGCAGTAATGGCGTAAACCCAGATAAAGCCTCAATCCGCGATTCTAATGTAGCCACTAGCTCCTCATCCCTAGCAGCTTTGGGTAACACCTGGATCAAAATTCCTCCCGCTGCCGTTACGCCCTGTTCTCCCACAAATACACCCAAAACTAAAGCCGAAGGAGTTTGTTCAGAACTTGCCAAGTAGTGAGCAACATCATCACCTATTTCCCCCGAAACCAGTTCTACTGTACTAGAGTAAGGATAACCATGACCGAGATCGCGGACTACATATAGAAAGCCTGCACCTACTGCCCCACCCACATCTAGTTTACCCTTATGATTAGGTGGCAATTCCACAGACGGATTCCCGACATAACCCCTAACTGTACCATCTAATCCTGCATCTGCCAATACACCACCTAAAGGACCATCGCCCTTAACGCGAACATTCACCCTAGAACCTGACCGTTTCATACTGGCAGCCATCAACAAACCAGCAGCCATAGTTCTTCCCAATGCTGCTGTTGCCACATAAGATAGTTTATGGCGTTGTCGAGCTTCTTCTGTTAACCGGGTACTAATCACACCTATAGCTTTAATCCCACCATCCGCCGCAGTCGCACGAATTAATTGATCTGCCATGAAAAACCTGACAATTCTTTACAAGATGACTCTCTTATTTTAAGTGGTTTCGAGTCGGGAGGTAAGAGGAGGGGGGGAGGGGGGAGGGGGGGAGGGGGGGCAGGGGGCAGGGGGAGTGGGGGAAGTGGGGGGAGTGGGGGGAGTGGGGGAAGTGGGGGCAGGGGAGAAAATTTTTTCTAACTGACCAATTACCAATTACCAATTACCAATTACCAATTACCAATTACCAATTACCAATTACCAATTACCAATTACCAATTACCAATTACCAATTACCAATTACCAATCACCATGCTAGGTACATTTCAACAAAGCCAAATTCGTATCGAAGTTACAGCATCAGCCGATGCCATTCATGACAGTATTTTGCATCCTGCCAAACTAAAAAAATGGCTATTGGGGCAAAGTTTTCCCCCGGAAATGCCCACAGAATTACCCCCAGGATTTGAGTTCACCACATGGACAGGACCAGTCTCCATTCATCACCAAGTAGACGTAGTAAAACCCAATTGTTTACGCTTACTACTCAGTGGAGGCATTGACGGCTTTCACGAATGGTACTGGGGCGAAGGCTGGGTACAATCCCGCATAGAAGGCATATCCATGTTACCCCTAAACTTAGGACAAACCCTGAGTTTAGTTAGCTTACGTCAATTCTTAACCACAACCAAGTAACTTCTCTTCTCTGCGCCTCTGCGCCTCTGCGCCTCTGCGTGAGAAAAATATCATCTAGTAATTACGATATCCATAAAAGCACTCCTCCCGTCGCCAAAACGCAGATAATTCCTGTCAACCCCGCGAGGGGTTTTTTATTAATCCCCCCGTATCTATAGTAGCGATCGCCCCAACCAAGTAACTTCTCCCCTCTGCGTCTCTGCGCCTCTGCGTGAGAAAAATATCATTTAGTAATTACGATATCCATAAAAGCACTCCTCCCGTCGCCAAAACGCAGATAATTCCTGTCAACCCCGCGAGGGGTTTTTTATTGATCCCTGTCACCCATGTAGGAACTTGATCTGTGTAGGTAATTAATCCCGCTGTATCTATAGTAGCGATCGCCCATACCCAACCGGCATGAAGTCCCCAAGCAATCCCTAAACTATTGCCATCAGCTAATCTAGCTAATACTAAAACCATACCCATTAGCCATAATCCAGGCAGTTGAGGAAGAGTTTCTTTTTGTTCCCATACCAAATGTAAGACAGCAAAAACCAAGCTAGAAATAATTGCAGCTAACCAAATTGGATAATTTTGTTGTAACTGAGTGAATAAAAAGCCCCGAAATACAAGTTCCTCTATTCCCCCCACAAACAAAGCCACTAGGGAAATCGTTAATAAACTAGATGGGATTAACTTGATCTGAGATTTTTCTAAATAGCACCAACCGGCGAGAATTTGCCCAAAAAACACTATAGCTAGACCCAAAACACCCAAGCTAAAACCCAGTAATAGAGAACCAAAAATAGAAACCTTCCCCACTAATCCATAATCAGGGAAAGAAGCCAATTGCAACCCTTGAAATCCCCAGAGAATTAGAGGAACTAATAAATAAAGAGATACTAATAAAGGAATTTTTTGCTCTGGTTGTAAAGATTTGTGTATTTGCCAATTCAAAGTAATGGCTAAAACTGCTACCAATGGCAACCAGCAACCTATCCAAACAATAAAAAAAGCCATGACCAAAAATACTGGCGTATCTTTGAGAAACTCCAGTAAAGTATGGACTGATGAGTCTAAAAATGACAGTGGAATAGACATAAAAAACATGACTAACTTCCTGCAACAACAGATTTCTTGACGAATAATCAAGACTCTACTAGAATTTGTGACTCATGGAAGAGGTCAAAACGTTTTTTATGTTTTATCCCACTGCAATTATTTAACCACAGCTACTAATTAGCGGTAGCTCTAGGGATAAATTCATGAGAATTTACCTTAAACTTATCCCTGATAGGTGAAAAAATTTATTCTTCTGCATCTGATTCATCAGCATCATCAGACTGGATTAATTGTTTATCACTTTCACCAAGCTGAATCAAGTGAATATGTTTGTAACCGAGTCTAATTTCAAATTCGTCACCGGGCTTTAGGTTCATTGCTTTGGTGTAGGTTGCACCAATCACAATTTGACCATTTTGATGAACACTGACCCGGTATGTCGGTTCGCGTCCACGTCCATCTTTTGGTGCTTCTGGGCTGAGGGGAATGCCTCTAGCTGACAATAAAGCATCATAAAAGTCTGTTAAGTTAACTCGAACTTGACTATTTTTAGTAACGGTGTAATAACCACATTGCTTTGCTCTTTCTCGACGTGGCAAGGTGGAAAGTTCTTTAACTTTCGCCAGCAATGTTTTTCCGGTTAATGGGGCAGTTGCAGTTTCGGTCATTATGCTCTAATTTTCCTTAATCTCTTCAAATTGATAGCGTAGCATGGACTTAGCCATTTCAGAATTTTCTTGTGTGTCTAGTATTGAGCAATCAGCGCAACTGGACTTCATAGGTCAACAAAACACGAGGGTGATGGGTGAATTCCTGCTGATATGTCAGCAACAGAAGACTCTATTACAGTTGTCCATAATAGGTTTATAAGTCATAGTTGCCACAGACATTTATTTCAGTAATTTTACGGCTTTTTTAACCATCATTGGCCATCGGAAATTAAATTATTTTCTCTTTGGTCACTGTTGTAAGGGTGTAACTTCAAGCCACCTTTACAAGTCAGGTTAGTTCTACTCCAAAAAAGATAAAGCAGTCCGGTCTTGGGGTTTCCCCAAATGGAGGAACTGCCGCGTAGAGCCAATAAATTACAGGTTTTTCACATTCAGCGCTGCTTTTCTCTTGCCTTTGAGTTATAGGAATAAAGACAGCATAGGATTTATGTGTGGTCTGATGGACATACACCCTTTTATTTTGCCAGTAGAGACATAAATTTTCTAGTCTCTACATTACGAAGAAACAAAAGAAGTGTTAGCCGTGCTTATGCGGCTATTGTGATTTTGTTAGTTCGTAATTTTCTATTAAATACTAGCATGAAATAATAATAGCAAAATATTTTTTGAATTTAAAATTCATATTACAACTAAATTTTGATCTAGATCCCTGGAGTTGAGCCGCTAAAATCCAGGCGAGATTTTCCTCAAGCTTAATACTGTCGGGAGGATGATGCCAGGACTTTTATAAAAGTTAATCTAATTTAGACGTGCTTTCTATGAGTGAGTCAGTTAAATTCTAGAGTTTCTATGGCTTCACTCCAGGAGCTATCTGGGACTATAAACAAAAGGCGGGGTGAAAAATCCCTGCTGTTAATCATTATCAGATTCAAAGCTGTGATAGCGAAGCGCTTCGCAGGAATCAGATTATCTACGTCTGTCTATGGGAAGAATAAATTTACCATATCTCCGGGATATTTGATAGCCACTCTTTTGAGATTTTCCCTGGCTTTAACATTTATATATATTTAAGGATGTAGAATTTTTATAGCTAGGGCTTGACGAAAGAAGTATTAAGTGTAAAGGATCAAGGGTGAGGGCTGCCGTCAACTCAAGCGGAAGAGAAAATCTATTTTTATACTTTACGCCTCATACTTCATCCTTCCCTAGTTTCATGATTTTTGAGGTAGGTAAGGTAAGACAGAAGATTTGCACCCAAGATTTGGATTGATTGATCATCATGGAAGTTATTTTTAAGATTACTCGACAAGAAGAAAATTCTCACCCTGTTTTCAAGTCTTACGTTTTGGAGGTAGAACCAGGTAATACTATCCTGGATTGTCTCAATCAGATTAAGTGGGAACAAGATGGAACTTTAGCATTTCGCAAAAATTGCCGCAATACAATTTGTGGTAGTTGTGCTGTGCGGATTAATGGGCGTTCTGCTTTGGCTTGTAAGGAGAATGTGGGCAGTGAACTGGCTAGACTGGAGAAAATATCATCATCTGCAAATCAGCCTCAAACTACTCCAGAAATTACAGTTGCACCTTTGGGGAATATGCCTGTAATTAAAGATTTGGTTGTGGATATGAATGGTTTTTGGCACAATTTGGAGACGGTTGCTCCCTATGTGAGTACCGCTGCTAGACAAGTTCCTGAAAGAGAGTTCTTGCAAACGCCTCAAGAGCGATCGCTTCTTGATCAAACGGGCAATTGTATTATGTGTGGAGCTTGTTATTCTGAATGTAATGCTCTGGAAGTTAATCCTGATTTTGTTGGTCCCCATGCTTTGGCTAAGGCATATCGCATGGTGGCAGATTCCCGCGATAGTAATACAGAACAAAGATTAGAAACCTATAGCACAGGAACTCAAGGGGTTTGGGGTTGTACTCGTTGTCTTTATTGTGATTCGGTTTGTCCGATGGAAGTTGCCCCATTAGAACAAATTACGAAAATTAAACAGGAAATTCTGAAGCGTAAACAAGCTGATGACAGTCGGGCAATTCGTCATCGTAAGGTTTTAGTGGATTTAGTTAAACAAGGTGGTTGGATTGATGAACGCCAATTTGGGGTTCAAGTGGTTGGTAATTATTTCCGCGATTTGCAAGGTTTACTCAGTCTTGCACCTTTGGGCTTGAGAATGTTAGTTAAGGGTAAATTTCCTCTTTCTTTTGAACCGTCCCCAGGAACTCAGGAAGTGCGATCGCTCATCGAATCTGTACAAAATAGTGATTAGTCAGTTGCAAAAGAATGTTTCCCTTTCTTGCGCTACTTATTTCTTAATTCTTCTTTCTGACTCCTGACTTCTGAATGGGCGCAGGCCCTGCGCCCCTACATCCTTGATTAACTTGGCTCTTGGGGAATGTTCAATTTTCGCCCAAATCGGTCGTAAACCAAAATATCCCATTGTCCATTATTACTATACTCAAAGGCGATTCTACTACCATCAGCACTAATTGTTGGATTGCGGACTTCTCCTTGCACATCACCTGCTAAATTCCGTAATTGACGCACATCTCGATCATAAAAAACAATTTGTGTTCGTCCTTGACGACTAGCAGTAAAGACAATAAATTTGCCATTGTCAGAAGCCGCAGGATGGGAAGCAATTGTATCAAAGGAATTTAAGCCGGGTATGTCTACTAAATTACGAGTCAATGTATCAAACATATATACATCTTGACTGCCTCGGCGATCGCTTGTGAATACAATATATCTTCCAGAAATTTGCGGATTTAATTCGGACGAGAAGCTATTTAAACTCCTTCCCCCGGAATCAAATGGGTAACTGAGTAAACGCGGGTAGCCAAAACACCCAGTTAACAGAGTTGAGCATAAAACTAAAATTATTGATAATTTATAATTCATAGGATGTGAAATAAAAAAATTCCCCCTCTGAAAATGCGTAAGCGTTGCGTGGCGTTAGCCATAGGGAACGAAGTGAAATGAAGCGATTTCCAGGGTTGTGATTGCTTCCCTTCCCTCGCAATGACTGTAAATATTTTTGTCCAATTACTTAACCTTGCACTTTTTTGTTCTCAAAATCAGTGAGACCCTTACTGAGAGGCGGTTCTAGCTTTACTCAGCAAGCCCTACTTATCTTTGCCCATTTCTAAAATTCTACTGGCGACTGGTTCTATTACCGGAGTTACTGATAGACGATTGCCTTTTTTCACTACTAATAATTCATCATCATTAAACTCAACTTTGAGTGTTGATAGTGAAAGAGGATGATTAAAAATTTCGACAAATTCCACTTTTACAGTTTGCCAACGGGGGGATTCAAGAGTTGATTTGGCATCATAATATTTACTATTTATATCAAATTGTGTTGGGTCTGCAATACCTGTTTCAACTATCCGCATTAAACCAAAGATACCGGGTGGTTCAGTGTTGGAGTGATAGAAAAATGCTAAATCTCCTATTTGCATTTGCTTCAAGAAATTCCGGGCTTGATAATTACGTATACCGTCCCAAATCGTCTCACCTTGCTGTTGTAAGTTTGTAATACTATAAACTGCTGGTTCTGACTTCATTAACCAATAATTAATTGTATTCATTTAAGTAGGTTGGCGTTGAAAATTGTCGTTATGGCAAGGCAAAAGGCACTCATGCAAAAGTGAAGAGGGTTTGGGCGATTTTACGTTTCTTTACACAGGTTGGTTTTATTGTGTTCTCCTACTTAATAATTAATTCCATAATTGTAGAGACGTTACAGAGAACGCCTCTATATATACTAACTTGCTGCTAAATTACCCCAAGCAATATAAGGTAGTTTTGCTGCTGTTGCTTTTACCTGTTGGGCATTTGCTACTAACTGTCCGCAAGCGTCCCAAGTTCCGCTAATAAAAGTGCTTCTTGTGCCTTCACTAATCATAACTGAGGCAGTAAAATCACCAAGTTGCACTTGCAATTTTTCCAAATCTATGGTTTTAACTGCTTGAGGATTGGTAGTAACTAATTCTTGTAGATGTTTGACTACTTTCTCATCAGCAGTTACGCATGGTATCCCCATTGCTACGCAGTTACCAAAGAAGATTTCCGCAAAGCTTTCACCAATTAGGGCTTTAATTCCCCATTTTGCTAGGGCTTGGGGTGCGTGTTCTCGTGATGAACCACAGCCAAAGTTGCGGTTAACTATGAGAATTTTTGCGCCTTGATATTGGATTTGATCAAAGGGGTGTTCACCATTTAAGGCTTTTCTGTCGTCAACAAATACGCCTTCTCCTAAGTCGTCAAAGGTGATGGCTTTTAAGTAGCGGGCGGGGATAATTCGGTCGGTGTCTATGTCGTTACCAATGAGGGGAACGGCGTTACCGGATATTTGTTTTACTTCACTGACCATTGGTAATTGGTAATTGGTAATTGGTAATTGGTAATTGGTAATTGGTAATTGAAAAAACTCTTTTCTGTCACCTGTCACCTGTTCACTGTCACCTACAGTAGTTCACGCACATCGGCGATTTCACCTTTGATGGCGGCTGTGGCTACCATTGCGGGACTCATTAATAAGGTGCGACCGGAGGATGATCCTTGTCTGCCTTTGAAGTTGCGGTTGGAGGAGGAGGCGCTGATTTGTCTGCCTTGGAGTTTGTCGGGGTTCATGGCTAAACACATGGAACATCCTGGTTCTCTCCATTCAAAACCGGCTGCTTGGAAGATTTTATCTAGTCCTTCGGCTTCGGCTTCTTTTTTGACTCTTTCTGAACCAGGAACTACGAAGGCTTTTATACCTTTTGCAACTTGGCGACCTTGGGCAATTTTGGCGGCTTCTCTCAGGTCGCTGATGCGTCCGTTGGTGCAGCTACCAATGAAGCAGACATCTATTTTTGTGCCTTGGATGGGTTGACCGGGATATAAGTCCATGTAGCGGTATGCTTCTTCGGCGATGAAGCGGTCTTCTTCTAGGAGTTCTGCGGCTGTGGGGACTTTTTCATCTACGCCAATTCCCTGACCGGGTGTAATTCCCCATGTGACTGTGGGGGGAATATCTTCGGCATTAAATACTACGATATCATCGTATTCTGCATCAGCATGACTACTGAGGGATTCCCACCAAGCAATAGCTTTTTCCCAGTCTGCACCTTGGGGAGCAAAATCTCTATTTTGTAGATAATCGTAGGTGATTTGATCGGGGTTGACGTATCCGCATCGCGCCCCACCTTCTATGGCCATGTTACAAACGGTCATTCGTTCTTCCATGTTCATTTGGGCAAAGGTTGTACCAGCAAATTCGTAAGCATAGCCTACTCCACCTTTAACGCCTAGAGTACGGATAATATGTAATATTACGTCTTTGGCGTAAACTCCGGGTTTTAATGTGCCGTTAACTTCGATTTTGCGAACTTTGAGTTTTGATAATGATAGGGTTTGGGAGGCGAGAACGTCTCTAACTTGGCTTGTACCGATACCAAAGGCGATCGCTCCAAATGCACCATGACTTGATGTGTGGCTATCTCCACAAGCGATGGTCATTCCTGGTTGTGTTAGTCCCAATTCAGGGGCAATGACGTGAACTATTCCTTGATTTCCTGAACCAATATTGTAAAAAGTTATGTCATTTTCTTGACAACTCTTTTCTAATGCCTGAATCATTTCTTCAGCCATGCTATCCAGAAAGGGACGAGCTTGGTTTTCTGTGGGAACGATATGATCAACTGTGGCTATTGTCCGTTGTGGAAATAATACTGTTAAATCCCGCTCCTTGAGCATTGCAAAGGCTTGGGGACTGGTAACTTCATGAATAAGATGTAGTCCAATAAATAGTTGTGTTAATCCTGATGGTAATGTACCAACGGTGTGTAAGTCCCAAACTTTGTCAAATAGTGTACCCTTGCTCATACATTAATCTACGTTAAAGGAGTCGGACTTTTGATTGTATCAGAAATTTGGTGGCAATGGAATTTCAGAAATCTAGCTGCTGATAGTGGTTAACAAAAAAAATATATGACGGGTTGTCATATTTGGCATTGATTGTATTTAAAATGAAATGAGAACAATAAACATACTTCCACAGGACAGAACCATGAAATCTATCGCAGCAACTTTGCGACGCTTGAGCCTAGCTGTATTAACAGTTATTGTAATTTTTGGTAGCTTTGCGGTATTCACTCCTACTGCATCTGCGGAAACATATACAGTTAAACTGGGCAGTGATAAAGGTATGTTAGCCTTTGAACCCAAGAAATTGACTGTTAAAGCTGGTGACACAATTGTTTGGAAGAACAACAAAGTTCCCCCCCACAACGTTGTCTTTGATCCTAAGAAGAATCCTACCGCAGATGCTGCTTTAGCAAAATCTTTGTCCCACAAGAAGTTATTAATGAGTCCTGGACAAACTGAAACCACAGTTATTCCTGTTGATGCTGCTCCTGGTACATACACATTCTACTGTGAACCTCACCGTGGTGCTGGCATGGTTGGTCAAGTCATTGTTGAAGGTTAATATATAGCCATGAACCATCCTTGTTAATATACAGGGATGGTACATTAGCTATCAGTAAATCAAAAAGCTTACTTATATATACTAAACACGGGTAATATTTAAACTTTTACCAAATGACAAAGAACCCAGATGTGTAGTAGGGGTAAAGCAAAAGCTGATATGTGTCAACTTAAGCTCAAATCCCTACCACATCTCGTTCCTAGTCTCTGACTAGAAATGCAATTGATGAGGCTCTGCCTCTAAATATCATTGAAGGCAGAGCCTTCTAGAATTCATTCCCAGTCAGAGACTGGGAACGAGACGACTTGAGGTTGACTTTTGACTTCCGCCTTGCGGTACTAGCCTTCATCCCTTGTCTAAAGCCCAAATGTGGCTTCCTGAGTCAGCCACATTTTCAAGGGTTTTCGGCGTTCTTTCTTATAAAAATCGGGAGAATTATCACTAAGGGACTTCCAAGAAATAAATTATCCCAATAAATAAATGAACAAACGAACCACAGAGGCACAGAGTACACAGAGAGAGAAGAAATAGGGAGGGTTTTTGCGTTAGTTTTGGGACATTTTTTTATTTGGAAGTTTCTAAGGGACTTCCAAGAAATAAATTATCCTGATTAACGAACCACGGAGGCGCAGAGGACACAGAGGAATAAGGGTTTGAGAGATTTTTGCGTTAGGTGGTTTATCGGTTGTCAAGAGATTGCTTCCTTTCACTCGCAATGACAACTCATTCAGCACAGGTTTATTAGAGACTTCCAATCAAAAAAATATCCCAAAATTTCTTGTGGTACGGGACGAATTGCCCGCTAATCATCAAGGACGGGCAAGGATGCCCATCCCACAAAATTGGATCATTTTTTTTGTGGAGTTCTCTAAGGAACATCAATCGGAATCAGACCATTTTCTGGAACATAACCAGAAAAACAACCATCATCAGAAGACACCAAAATCAACCGCAGAGGATAATCTGGAGGGACTCGCAAATCAGCCCAAGGTACTGCTATTTCTAAACAAGAATCTAAGGCAACTTGGGCGCGAGAGGCACGGGGATACCATAGATAATTATCTCCTGCGGCTCGAAACTGCACCGATTGACTGAGTAAATTAACTTCCAAATGATGGTGAAATAGATAATTCAAAGGTGCGCTGTCTGGTACTTCCGCTAGAGGTATGGAACTATTCACCATTGTTCTATCTGGATAATACCAGAATAGGTGCAAATCTGGAGGTATATCTTTGCCAGGAACAGCACCTGTTTTAAAATCTACTCGCACATAAAAATTCAAATGGTCTACCCCATACCATAAACGTTGGATAGTGCTGCTGTTGTGCATTGTTCCTCTGGCACCACCAACTTCGATGCGCCCAGATTTGTCCCAATCTTGTTCATCACCTTTACCATCTATGACGGGATGAATAAAGCCTTGTGGTTTATGGTCAGAACGGGCTTGATGGATTTCTAGGGGGGTGTGCAGATATGGAGGTATGGGTTCATTTAAGGCTTTGTAAATGCCATAGAGATGTTCCCGAAATAATTGGTCAAAAATGGCATCTTGATTAGAAGAATGTCCCTCTCCAAACCACCAAAACCAGTCTGAACCTTCAGCCGCATATAGGGCTTCCCAGGCTGCTGGGTTGCTTTGTTCTGTGGCTTCGGGATGATTTGCTAAGACTTGTCTAGCTGCGGTGAGATAGTCCCAGGCGCGGTTTTTGACGGGATCTCCTATCCATGTGGTAAAATTGCCGTCTACCCAAGAACCGCTATGGAGTTGTGCAGCAGGAATAGTGGCGGTAGGTGGGTGTTTTTCAATGAATTCGGAAACGGTGACAAGTTTGATATGGGGTTCATTGCTCAAACTTTCATACAATGTTTCTAAGAAGTCTTTCCCGTCGTGGGGATAAAATTCCCAACAATTTTCCCCGTCTAGGGCAATTGTCACTAACCAAGGTTGATCATCGTTACTTTCTTTTTGTTGTTTAGCGATCGCTTGCAAATGTCCAACTAAATCCGCTGCTGCTTTCTTTGCCGGCATAGATCCATAGGTAAAACCAATTAAATCCGATAATCTATGATCCCGAAAAACTATAGATACATCACCAGCGGCAGTTTGCAGACGATAGGGACGATAGAGCAATTCTGGTTCTTGGACATTTCCCGCAGCGTCACGATGAAAGAAGTGTTTTAATGACCAGCCTAAAACCGCTTCATCTGAGCAAATCCATTTAAACCCTTGTTTAATAATATACGGTAAAATTTCTGGACTAACGGACTGTTCAGAAGGCCATAAACCTCTAGGATCTTGCCCAAACCTATCTATATACAAATCCCAGGATTTTTGTAAATGCCGGGGGATATCTTCCACCCACTGAAACCGCTGATTGGGTAATGTCATCTGCGGCACAGCCACCCGTCCTGAATTAGTATCAGCTAATAAGGGTAAAATCGGGTGAGTATAGGGAGTAGTGGTAACTTCCAGTTGTCCACTTGACTGCATTTTCCGATGTTGGGGAATAATCTGACTGAGAATTTGCCGCTGTTTGGAATAAATGCGTTGGCGATCGCCTAAACTAAAATTACGTCCTTGTTCTAACCAAGCTGCAATTTCCGGGTCGTGCCAAAACAAAGGATCAATCCAAGCTAAATTATGCCAAGCTAGTAAATCCCCATAATCTGACAACTGCCAATTTGCTAAACACCAATTTTGTCCCTGTTCCTGTCTTTGATAATACAACTGGGCATAACGAGGATGAGGATCAATCAAAGTATGATGGTTAGCATCAAAGAAATGTTGAACAATAAACTCTTTTTGTTCACGAGTCAACTTTTCTACAGGAGTCAAACTAGCAGTTAAATAAGGGTCAAAAGCCGTACCTGCAACATAATCTTCTATTTGCAATATTAACGAGGGAACTAAATTCACCGTTTGGTGCAGTTTAGGATACTTCTCTAACAATAATACTAAATCCAAATAATCCTTAGTCCCATGTAAACGTACCCAAGGCAAGCGGTACTGCTGGCTAGTCACTAGAGAACTACCATTTTCAGGAGACTTGTACAACGGTTGATGTTGATGCCAGATAAACGCAACGTGCAAAGGATGAGACATATAATATATAAGAGAGTAGGTGATGGAAAATAGGGAACGGGGAACAGGTGACAAGTATATCTTACCAATTACCTCTTCCCCCATTCCCCATTACGAGTGATTTACATGATTTGTTCTATCTCGGAGATTTCGGGAATCATTTCCTTGAGACGGCGTTCAATACCCATTCTCAGAGTCATAGTAGAACTAGGACAAGAACCACAAGCACCTTGTAACCGGAGTTTAACAATTGGTCCATCCAATTCTACAACTTCCACGTTACCACCATCAGAGATCAGATAAGGGCGCATCTCGTCTAATACGGTTTCTACATTTTCTAGCGTTAGTTCCATGCTTTCAGACCTGCTCAGTAAATAAATTGGTAATTATCCAAGTTGCTAATGATCTAGTTTAGGCTGGGAATGACTAATTGGTTAGTTGTTAGTTGTCAGTTGTCAGTTGTTAGTTGTCAGTTGTTAGTTGTCAGTTGTCATTGGTCATTGGTTATTGGTCAGTTGTCAGTTGCAAAAGAATATTTTTCTCCCCCGCCCCCTCCCCCCACTCCCCCCACTCCCCCCACTCCCCCACTTCCCCCCTCTCCCCCCCTCCCCCCTCCTCCTACTCCCCGCCTATTCCAGTAGCTGAATATTGGAATAAACAAACTCAGTAATTGATTGCGGAGTTTCAGTTTTCCCGTCTTCATACTCTGCCACTATCTGCTTTGTCAAAATGTAATAATCACCAAATTTTTGATATGTATCCGTAAATTTGAGAATGCTATTAACATCACCTGTTTGCGAATTACGAAAAACTACATGATAAGCAGAAGGGATATAACCGCAGTCTGTAGCTAGAAAATCGTCATAATTCATCTCCAAGGACATCCGACCCATAACCCGAACTTCTTGATATATTTTTTGGTTACGGATTTGATAGTGAGAATCAATATTTTCACTCTTGACAAAAACCTTTACACCGTCATTTTCTACCGTTTCACCTAAAATAAAGTCATGTTGACCATAGGAATCTAAAAAACTGGTTTTTTGACAGCGGGTAACTATTTCCTGTAACTGAATATCAATTCCTGCTGCTATTTGTTTATCTGCGACTTCTGTAACTTGTATATTCAGGCTGGGGTCAATCTGAATCTTACCAGTATAAACCTCACCTTCCTGTAGCAGTTGCACATTGGCAGCATAACCAGGAAAATTCTCATCCCAAGTGTAACGACTTTCATAAGCAGTTTGAAATAAAGTTTCTGCCGTTGACTGAATTGCCATATCACCACTTTGACTGCATTTTTCTAATAGTTTAACAAGAATAGCAGAAGTCCCACGTCTCACTCTTAGGAGCGTGGGATGAATGCGCGTGAGTGAGGAATTGCCCTTGTCTGAATCAGGATGTCCAGGATTTGAGGATTTTCAGGATTTTTGTTGATGATCTGGTGAAGTCACAGATCTAATTTCTTTTATAGTGTGAAGATGATTTTTTATCCTTAAATCTGAATGTTTATAGACAATCAAAAAATCACATCCTGCACATCCTTAAATCCTGGGTATCCTGATTCAGACAAAATATTATTGATAAATTGAACTCGTTCCCAGACTCCGGCTGGGAATGGGAGTTTGAGGCTCTGCCTCAAATACAGTGAATATAGTGGAGGCAGAGCCTCCTGTGGGCATTCCCCGGTAGAGCCAGGGAACGAGGGAAGATGATTTTTTATCTTCATCAATGATAAATTGAACTCGTTCCCAGACTCCGGCTGGGAATGGGAGTTTGAGGCTCTGCCTCAAATACAGTGAATATAGTGGAGGCAGAGCCTCCTGTGGGCATTCCCCGGCAGAGCCAGGGAACGAGGGAAGATGATTTTTTATCTTCATCAATGATAAATTGAACTCGTTCCCAGACTCCGGCTGGGAATGGGAGTTTGAGGCTCTGCCTCAAATACAGTGAATATAGTGGAGGCAGAGCCTCCTGTGGGCATTCCCCGGCAGAGCCAGGGAACGAGGGAAGATGATTTTTTATCTTCATCAATGATAAATTGAACTCGTTCCCAGACTCCGGCTGGGAATGGGAGTTTGAGGCTCTGCCTCAAATACAGTGAATATAGTGGAGGCAGAGCCTCCTGTGGGCATTCCCCGGCAGAGCCAGGGAACGAGGGAACGAGGGAGGGGCAATTCCCCGGTTGTAGTATACGCTTTGTTACTCCAGATTGGGCAATAATACTACATTTTAAAGACGTGAAGACCGATCTAGCAATTACGCCAAATATTTTTACAATGATCTTATTAAACGGTAGTTTGTTATTCTAAAAGCTTATGCAGCCGACTAACCCCAATCAATTTACAGAAAAAGCCTGGGAAGCGATCGCTCATACCCCCGATGTCGCTAAACAGTATCAGCAACAGCAGCTAGAAAGTGAACACCTGATGAAAGGGTTGCTGGAACAGGAAGGACTGGCCAGCGCGATTTTCACCAAAGCTGGGACAAGTTTGCAAAAAGTTCGAGATCGCACTGAGCAGTTTATCCAACGTCAACCCAAGGTATCGGGGACTAGTGCTTCTGTTTATTTAGGACGCAGTTTAGATACATTATTAGATCGGGCAGAAAAATATCGTCAAGAATTTAAAGACGAATTTATTTCTATTGAACATTTACTGTTAGGTTACGCCAAAGATGATCGGTTTGGCAAAAGTTTACTGCAAGAATTCGGTTTAGATGAAAACAAACTCAAAAATATTATTAAAGAAATTCGGGGGAAACAAAAAGTGACTGACCAAAATCCAGAAGGTAAATATCAATCACTGGAGAAGTACGGACGTGATCTCACAGAAGCCGCCCGCAAAGGTCAACTAGACCCCGTAATCGGTCGTGATGATGAAATTAGACGCACAGTACAAATTCTCTCCCGCAGAACCAAAAATAACCCGGTTTTAATTGGTGAACCTGGTGTGGGGAAAACTGCGATCGCCGAAGGTTTGGCACAGCGCATTGTGGCGGGTGATGTTCCCCAATCTCTCAAAGATCGCAAACTCATCAGTTTAGATATGGGGGCTTTAATTGCGGGAGCAAAATTCCGAGGTGAATTTGAAGAACGTCTCAAAGCCGTATTAAAAGAAGTCACCGAATCCGGCGGCAATATTGTCTTATTTATTGATGAAATTCATACCGTTGTCGGTGCAGGTGCAAGTCAAGGGGCGATGGATGCCGGAAATTTATTGAAACCGATGTTAGCACGGGGTGAGTTACGCTGCATTGGGGCGACAACTTTGGATGAATATCGCAAATATTTGGAAAAAGATGCCGCTTTAGAAAGACGTTTTCAACAAGTTTATGTAGATCAGCCTAACGTTCAAGATACAATTTCCATCTTACGCGGTTTGAAAGAACGTTATGAAGTCCATCATGGGGTGAGAATTTCTGATAGTTCTTTAGTCGCTGCGGCTACTTTATCAAATCGTTATATTAGCGATCGCTTTCTCCCTGACAAAGCCATTGATTTAGTAGACGAAGCCGCTGCTAGACTGAAGATGGAGATTACATCCAAACCCGAAGAACTAGACGAAATAGACAGAAAAATCCTCCAATTGGAAATGGAAAAACTTTCCTTACAAAAAGAAAGTGATCTCGCTTCCCGTGAACGTTTAGAAAGATTAGAAAAAGAACTCGCTGACCTCAAAGAAGAACAAAGAACTCTCAGCACACAATGGCAATCTGAAAAAGGTATTATCACCAAAATTCAATCAATTAAAGAAGAAATTGACCGAGTTAATCTAGAAATTCAACAGACAGAAAGAAACTACGATCTTAACCGGGCTGCGGAATTAAAATATGGTAAATTAACAGACTTACATCGCCAATTACAAGCCGTAGAAACTGAACTTTCCCAAACCCAAGGCACAGGAAAATCACTATTGCGCGAAGAAGTTACAGAAGCCGACATTGCGGAAATTATTTCTAAATGGACAGGAATTCCTCTGAATAAATTAGTGGAATCAGAAAAAGAAAAACTCCTGCATTTAGAAGATGAATTACATCATCGGGTTATCGGTCAACATGAAGCCGTTACCGCTGTCGCAGATGCCATTCAACGTTCTCGCGCTGGACTTTCTGACCCCAACCGTCCCATAGCCAGTTTTGTCTTCCTTGGTCCAACCGGTGTCGGTAAAACCGAACTAGCGAAAGCCTTAGCCGCCTATATGTTCGATACAGAGGAATCTTTGGTGCGGGTTGATATGTCTGAATACATGGAAAAGCACGCCGTCTCTCGTTTAATTGGTGCGCCTCCCGGATATGTGGGTTATGAAGAAGGAGGACAATTAACCGAAGCCATTCGTCGTCGTCCCTACGCGGTGATTTTATTCGACGAAATCGAAAAAGCCCACCCCGACGTATTTAATATTTTCTTACAAATCCTCGATGATGGTCGGGTGACAGATGCCCAAGGTCGCACAGTAGACTTTAAAAATAGTATTATCATCATGACCAGTAACATCGGTTCTCAATATATCCTGGATATATCTGGAGACGATAGCCGTTACGATGAAATGCGTAATCGGGTGATGGAAGCAATGCGAAATAGTTTCCGTCCAGAGTTCTTAAACCGTCTAGATGAATTAATTATTTTCCACAGTTTACAAAAATCCGAATTGCGGAATATTGTTCAATTACAAGTAGATAGACTCAGACAAAGATTAACTGATAGGAAAATGGCTTTGAAATTATCCAGTGCTGCTCTTGACTTTTTGGCAGAGGTAGGATATGATCCCGTTTTTGGGGCAAGACCATTAAAAAGAGCAATTCAGCGGGAACTAGAAACCCAAATAGCCAAAGCCATTTTACGCGGTGATTTCAGCGACGGTGACACCATTTTTGTAGATGTCCAAAATGAGCGTCTTGCCTTTAATCGTTTACCCGCAGAGGTGTTTACGGGTTAGATTTGAGAGTCCCTTCAAGCCAGGGAATAAATTCCCTGTCTAAAAGCTAAAGTCATCTAAAGATGACTAGTACCGCAAGGCGGAAGTCAAAAGTCAAAAGTCAAAAGTCAAAAGTCAAAATGAAGACAGTATAGGCTTTTGGAGGGTTTAGAATGGTTGGTTTATTTACGCCGTTTTGTACTAGTACACTGCGGCGTAAGTGAATGAACCCGTTCTTTGACACTCTCCGGTCTAAAGACGCGGAGATTCTATAGAGAGTTTCAGTCTATATCCCTCAGTTATCCCAGTTTCAGGCACTGCCTTAAATATTTGGGTTCTTGCCCTGATTTCGTTGGCCCTGGCGGGCGAAATCATATTTGACAAGCGTAACTTTCCGAGAGTCCCTCGGTAGCTTTTTATGTCTTTAGTGACAATCTAGTTGTATCACGAATATGGATTAAAATCAATGCAGGATAAATCCTGCCTCTAGCCTTCATCCCTTGTCTAAAGCCCAAATGTGGCTTCCTGAGTCACCCACATTTTCAAGGGTTTTCGGCGTTCTTCCTTATAAAACTTACCCAAAATTACCAAAGTCTAGACACATCTGGACAGCAATAATCTTAGTGTTTATTTCCTGCTTCATCGCGGACAAGGATTGTTACCTAATATTCTTTTGTGCTTGAAATTTTTACACCAATAAGTTAACATGAAATATCATGAGAATTTCATGGAGAGTAATAATAATGCTTGATGCACGGGAAATTTACCCCCTTTCAGACTTTCAGCGCAATGCTAGACAGTTCATTGAACAAATACAGTCGAGTCATAAACCAATTATTCTCACTGTTAATGGTAAAGCATCCGTGATCATGCAGGATGCAGCATCTTATCAAGAATTACTGGATGAGTTAGAACTAGCAAGGTCAGCCGCAAAAATTCGTCAAGGCATAGCTGAAGCTGCTGCTGGAAAGACAAAAGACGCGGTAGAAGCATTAGAAGAATTACGGTTAAAGCATGAAATACCTCGTTAGAATTACTCCAATAGCACTAGACGATGCGGAGGAATTTTATTTGTGGATTTCTCAAGATTCTCCTGTAAATGGGGCTAATTGGTTTAATGGATTACTTGCTGCAATTGATACTCTTGCTTCCATGCCTCACCGTTGTCCGATCGCCCCAGAAAAGGAAATAGTAGGACAAGAAATCCGATATCTTCTGTGTCAGGGACGGTTTTAATTTTTTCCCTGACTCCAGGTAAAACCTTAAATTGCAAGGGTGATTTATCGGAGGCTACTTGATTTTGTGGTTTAAATTTAATCCGAGGCATTGCCAAATCCTAATATGTCTGATATACTAGATATTATAGCACGACATTGAAGGTCGAATCAATGCTTCTATCATTCAAAACTGCACTAATTCCAAATAACCGACAGATTACAGCTTTTCGCAAGGCTTCTGGAGTCGCTAGACACGGAAAATAACCCAATTCCCAACTTAAAAGGAAGAACCTGGTTCTTCCAAAAATTCCTCTTCTTCTGGGGTAGAAATCCGTCCTAAAATGGCATTACGATGGGGAAAGCGACCAAATCGAGCAATTATTTCCTTGTGTCGAAAAGCCGATTCAATCGCTTTTGCACTGTAGGGATCATGACTAAGTTGTTGAAATAGCTTAATACACTTCCGTTGATCAATAGGGTTTTCACTATGTTCAAAGGGTAAATATATAAACCAGCGCTGCACAGCTAATAATCGTCTATCATAGCCTTTGTTTGTGGCGTGTTGCGCTAATGATAGTGCTTCCCAGTCAGTTGCAAAGGCTTGTGGGGTATCACGAAACATATTTCGGGGAAATTGATCTAGCAACAGAATTAAAGCTAGACAGGTTTCTGGTGAATTCATCCAATCATGTAAAGATCCTGCTACCGCCTTTTGGTAGTCTTCCAAAAAAAAGTCGCAGACCTTAGCATCGAAATCTGACGATTTTTCAAACCAAAATGGTTGAATCTTCCCGTAATTTGGGTCATTTGGATGACCAAACCAAAAATCCAAAATAGTTTTTGCCTGTGACATTGCTATTATTGATGATTACAAAGCACCTGTCGCATTTTACATAGATTTGCTGGTAACTCCAAATTCATTGCTTGTTCAATAAAAATTGAGGGGATGGGAATGTTGGGGGTGGCTTGTACGGTATAAGCTAATAAAGTGCCATTACCCATATCTTTGAGTTCTAAACTGGCATGAAAATCTGCAAATGAGCCTCTTTCCATGCGAAACTGGACTTGCTGCCCTAATACCTCCACCACGCTCAAATAAATTTCTACTTGAGCCGTGAAAAATAAAAAGGCTTTTTGTGCGGCTTGATAGAGACGTTTAACATCACCTTTAGATATGACTTCACTTTTGGTGATATCGGGAAAATATTGTACCCAACGGGGGTAATCTGTAATTTGTTGCCAGACATGGGATCTCATTAGGGGTACATACATACAAGCGGTAACAGCACCACCCCAGTTAGTATGGGATCTTGTTTGTACTAATACTTCCCCCTGAATCAGCAGTCTTTGCTGATCTTGATTCCAGAGGCTATCTGGTAATGGTAACATGGCGTAAGCGATATTTTTAAGATTTGAGTTTGACATATATAATGCAGATATAGTGATTTTGGTAACGTTTTAACTGATTAACCTTGATAATTTAATTGAGTTTAACTTGCTCAATTCTAATTACAGTCGAATTCATAGAGTTTTCGCAATGAGTCTAAAGTTTATGTTCACTTATGGAAGCATCATTTTTATATCCAACGCAAATTGGAGTTAACAGGAAAACACCGTGAGTCAATCTTCTTTAAATGGCAAATTAATCCAAGGTTTTGGGATTCTCTTGGGGATGAGCGTATCCTTGTTCGTACTGAGAGGATTGGGTATTATCACTTTCCTTCCTGGTGGTGTAATTACTCTACTGTTCTTTGGGGCTATAGCTTTGGCAATCTTCAGTTATTGCTCAAGGAGATGGTGGCGTTTTTAGATTTACCACCAATAATTATTACATCAAAAAAACTGACAAGTCATTGATCAGAGGTAAAAAAGATGCAAAAGTATATATGTACGGTTTGTGGCTATATCTATGACCCAGAAATAGGTGATCCTGATGGTGATATAGCGCCAGGAACGGCTTTTGGAAATATTCCCGATGATTGGGTGTGTCCAGTTTGTGGTGCAGCAAAATCGGACTTTGAGTTATATGAAGAGTAATATGGACATAGGATAGATCCCCGACTTCTTCGAGAAGTCGGGGATCTGAAATCTGAAGTCTGAAATCTGAAATATTAAAAAATTTTTGAAGTTGTTACCTTTGCAAATTGTAGTTATTGGTGGTGGGGCTGCGGGATTCTTTGGTGCGATCGCTTGTGCTGAAGCTAATCCCCAAGCCCAGGTTACTTTAATTGAAGCGAGTCGTCAACCTTTGGCGAAAGTGCTGATTTCCGGTGGAGGGCGTTGTAACGTTACTCATGCTTGTTTTGAACCAAAAATTTTAGTCCAGAATTACCCTAGAGGTGGTAAGGCTTTATTAGGTGCTTTTACCCGGTTTCAACCTTTAGATACCATAGCTTGGTTTGCGGCGCATGGGGTGAATGTGAAAACGGAAGCTGACGGAAGGATGTTCCCGATTACAGACCGTTCGGAAACCATTGCTGAATGTTTGATTAAGGCGGTTTTTGATGCCAACATAGAACTTTGTATTGGTACACCTGTTACGGCTGTCACCCGCAAAGATACAGGTTTTGAAATTCTCCTCAAGTCGGGAGAAACTAAAGAGTGTCATCGCTTACTATTGGCTACAGGTAGCAGTTTAGCTGGTTATAAAATTGCTAGGGAATTAGGTCATGAGATCCAAACTCCTGTACCTTCCTTGTTCACCTTTAACGTTGCGGATGCTAAACTGCGGGAATTAGCGGGAATTAGCATTAGTTCTGTAAATCTGCGCTTACCAGGTACAGGGAAAACCCCATTACAACAAACAGGTCCATTATTAATTACCCATTGGGGTATAAGTGGTCCAGCAGTGTTGAAACTTTCGGCTTGGGGTGCAAGAATTCTTAATGAAAATCGCTATCAACACAAATTACTGATTAATTGGTTGCCAGATTTATCACAAGAAGAAGTGAGACAAAAACTTTTAACCGTCAAAGCTGAATGGGGACAAAAAGCGATCGCCTTACATCGTGGTGTAGACTTACCACATCGGCTTTGGCAATATATTATCAATCGTATCCATCTTCCCACAGAAGAACGTTGGGCAACCATATCCAACAAAACCTTAAATCAACTAGTCCAAGAAATCTCCCAAGGAGAATACCTAATCACAGGTAAAGGTGCATTTAAAGAAGAATTTGTCACCTGTGGAGGAGTGAACCTCAAAGAAGTCAACTTCAAAACAATGGAAAGTAAAATAGTCCCCGGCTTGCATTTTGCTGGTGAGATATTAGATATTGATGGTGTCACAGGTGGCTTTAACTTCCAAAGTGCTTGGACAACAGCCTACTTAGCCGGTCAGTCCATGACAAAAGCAACAGGAAATTAATTTCTTCCTTTGCGCCTTTGCGCCTTTGCGTGAGACAAAAATCTATAAATCGTTTTAGTGAAGTTAGAAAATAAACCATCAAACTCTTCTTAAGTTCCCTCTTGCCTATTGCCTCTTGCCTGTTCCCTGTTCCCTGTTCCCTGTTCCCTTCTTTTGTAAATCAGTATGAAATTTAGTGAAATTCTCAATCAACTTGGTGATTATATTACCGAAAGTAGCCCTAACATTGATTTAGAAATTACTGGAGTTGCAGCCATAGATGAAGCAATATCGGGGACTCTCAGCTATGTAGAAGGAGCTAAATTTTCCGCATTGCTCAATTCTACTGGTGCGAGCGCTGTAATTTTGCCCCCAGATGAAAAATTGCAGAATCAAGCCGGAGAAAAGGGTCTAGCTTGGTTATCAACAACTCAACCCAGACTGGTATTTGCGAAAGCGATCGCCCTATTTTATCAACCTTACCGTCCTACTCCCGAAATTCATCCTAGTGCCGTGATTCACCCCAGTGCCAAAATTGGTGATGATGTGTATATTGGCGCTCATGTTGTTATTTCTCATGATGTAGAAATTGGCAATCATGCCATTATTCATCCTAATGTCGTTATTTATCCAGAAGTAAAAATAGGCGATCGCATCACCCTACACGCTAACTGTACCATCCACGAACGCACCCAAATCGGTGCAGATTGCGTTATTCATAGCGGTGCTGTGATTGGTGCAGAAGGCTTTGGCTTTGTCCCTATTCGGACAGGTTGGTTGAAAATGGAACAATCGGGTTACACCGTTTTAGAAGATGGAGTAGAAGTAGGTTGTAACACAGCCATAGACCGTCCCGCAGTCGGAGAAACAAGAATTGGTAAAAACACCAAAATTGATAACTTAGTGCAGATAGGGCATGGCAGTCAAATAGGCTCTGGTTGCGCCATAGCAGGTCAAACAGGCATGGCTGGAGGCGTAAAGATTGGAAATCGAGTAATTTTAGCTGGACAAGTGGGAATTGCCAATCAGGCTAAAATTGGAGATGGGGCAATGGCTTCCGCTCAAACTGGTATTCTCAAGGATGTTGCACCGGGAGAAATTGTCTCAGGTAGTCCAGCCATACCACACAAACTCTACCTCAGAGCATCAGCAATTTATAGCCGCTTGCCAGAAATTTATCAAAATCTCAAAAAATTACAAAAGAGGGGGTAGGGGGTAGGGGGTAGGGGCAGGGGGAGTTGGGGAAGTAGGGGAAGTAGGGGGAGTTGGGGAGAAATTTCATTCTTCATTCTTCATTCTTCATTCTTCATTCTTCATTCTTCATTCTTCATTCTTCATTCTTCTAAGGTGTTTGGGTAGCGATCGCTAATTTTGCCCCTTTTACCTGCCGCACCCGATCCATAACCATCACCACTTGACCGTGAGTAGCACTTTGATCAGCATTGATAATAACTACTACTTGCGTATTTTTGCCCATCAACTCCTGTACTTTTACTGGTAAAGTCTCAAAAGTGACTGGCTGGCGATTTAAACTCAGATCCCCTGCTGAATCTACCGTAACGGTAATTGGTGCGGCTGATGATTGGGCTTTGGCTGTGGCTGCTTTAGGTAAATTCACTGGCAGACCTTCAGAACGATGTAAGAATAAAGTAGACATAATAAAAAATGTCAAAATAGCAAAGATGACATCAATCATCGGCACAATATTAATCTGGGCTGGTACATCAGGTTCATCTGGTAGACGCATAGGATCTATCCCCTCTTTCATAATGACGACGATACAGCAATTCTAGCTGACCACCATATTCTTGAATCCAAGCAATTTGCCGCAAATACATACCGCGAAAACTATTCGCAAAAAATAAAGTAATAATAGCTACAACTAATCCCGATGCTGTGGATACCAAAGCTTCACTAATTCCAGAGGTAACACCGGCGGTTTTTGTCCCCCCCACATCACCAATATTTAAGGATGCAAAAGAGCCAATTAACCCCAAAACTGTCCCTAGCAATCCCAGTAAGGGTGCTAAACCAATAATTGTATCGAAAATGTTTTGAAACCTTTTTAATAAGGGGATTTCTGCCTGGGCTTCACTTTCCAAAGCCAAACGAAATTCTTCTGGGTTGGCTTCTTCCAATTCTAAAGCCGCTAAAAAAATTCGGGCGATCGGTAAATCAGCGTTTTTATGTAAGATGTCTAAGGAGGTAACTACATTACCTTGACGATAAAAACCTAACACCTCCTTGACTACGCGATTTTGACGACCGCTAATTCCTATCCAAAAGGTAATCCGTTCCAGAATAAGAGTGATTCCTAAAACGGAAAAAAATAGCAGTGGCCACATCACTACGCCACCAGCTTTGAATAAGTTACTAATTTCCATTGACTATTTTGCTAATTCTGGACAAAGCTAGATTAACAGATTTTTGTGGAGAGAATGTCATTAATAGGCGATCGCTATGGCAGAGTATTGTCTAAATCTTGATTCGACGTTCTCAAATTCAAAAAAATTTAAAAAATTTAAAAAATTTAAAAAAAATTTCTTTTTTTTGGTTTAACCCGATTGACTTTTTTAGCTCGGCGTGATATTTTTATAATGGGAGTGTGTGCATTAATAAAAATTTTGCCCACATCCAATTATATTAATATAACTATATTACCACATTCAGCGCGATCGCCACCCCTAAAAAAAGAATTTTTTTGAAGAAAAACTTAGGGACTTCCAATTAAAAAAATCCCCAAAAGTTTCTTGTGGTGCGGGACGAATTGCCCGCTAATTACCAAGGACAGGCAGGATGCCCATCCCACAAAATTGGGTAATTTATTTTTTGGTGATCCCTTATACTGCAAACGGTTCATAGTTTAACCAAATAAGTAGTGAGACAGAATTAATTACACAATGTCATTGCGTAAACGTGGCGTTAGCCATATGGAACGAAGTGAAATCAAGCAATTCCAAGGGTTGTGATTGCTTCCCTTCCCTCGCAATGACTGTAAATATTTTTGTCCAATTACTTATCAGACAAAAATCCTGTAAAATCCTGAAATGTTGTAAATCATGATTCTGATGAAAAATGAAGATAGCCAACGAGTAGAAATATTCCTCAAAAAATGGAAAGGTTCGCAAGGTAATGAGAGAGCAAATTATCAGGGTTTCTTTTTAGAACTTTGTGATGCTTTGACGGTAGAACGTCCATTACCTAAAGGTAGTATGGCAAATGATCCTTATTGTTTTGATAAAGACATCAAAATTTTTAACAAAGATGGAGTTACTACAAACTTTGCAGACTTCTACAAAGAAGGACATTTTTTAATTGAAGCTAAACAAGGGGGAAATGCAGCTAAACGTGGTACTGCTAAACGAGGAACAAAAACCTACGACATAGCAATGGAAAAAGCTTTTTATCAAGCTCAAAGTTATACGCCTTTTTTACCAAGTAAACCTCCCTTTTTAATTACCTGTGATATTGGTTCACATTTTGAAATTTGGATGAGTTTTAGTGGTAATTATGGCGGTTATGGTGCGCGGGAAAAAATTAATCTTGATCAGCTTTTAGATGAGAAAGTATTTAATCGCTTTGTTGCGATATTTAATGATCCTCAAAGTCTCAACCCGGAAAAATATCGAGCGCGGGTAACAAGAGAAGTAGCTGATACTTTAGCTAAATTAGCGCGGTGGTTGGAACAACAAGGATACGAACCTAAAGAAGTCGCCAATTTCCTCATGCGCTGCATTTTTACCATGTTTGCAGAAGATGTAAAATTATTGAAAGGCGATGTTTTTACTAAAGCTTTAAAAGAACGTTGGTTGGTTGAACCGAAAACATTTAAAACCCAGATTGAAAAACTTTGGAAAGTTATGAATACTGGGGGAGAATTTAACTTTGATGAAATTCCCCAATTTAATGGCAGCTTTTTTAAAGATGCTACAGCTTTTGATTTACCCAAAGAACAGTTAGAAGTCCTATCGGAAGCTGCAAATAAAGATTGGACAGAGGTAGAACCGGCGATTTTTGGGACTTTATTAGAACGAGCTTTAGATAGTAAGGAACGGAAAAGTTTAGGAGCGCATTACACACCCCGATCCTATGTTGAGCGGTTAGTGCGTCCGGTGGTAATAGAACCTTTACGATCAGAATGGTTATTAGTTGAATCGGAAGTTGATCGGTTTTTAACTCTGAAGGAAAAACAGCAAAAACCGACAAAGACACAAATAGAAAAGGCTGAAAATGAGATTCGGGGATTTTTAGAGAAATTACAACAAATTCGGATTCTTGACCCTGCTTGTGGTTCGGGTAATTTCTTGTATGTGACTTTAGATTTGCTGAAAACATTGGAACAGGAAGTACAGATGCGCTTGCTGGATGTTTTGGGTAAGGTGACAACAAATTTATTAGAGGAATTTGATCCCCGGTTAGCAGGAAGAAAACAGATAAATCCAGCGCAATTTTTAGGGATTGAAATTAATCCTAGAGCGGCGGCGATCGCAGAGTTAGTAATTTGGATTGGTTATTTACAATGGCATTTTAAACGCTATGGAAGTACACCACCACCAGAACCGATTTTACAGGATTTTCATAATATTGAATTTCGTGATGCGGTGTTAGATTATGATGGCAAGGAGTTAGATATTGATGCTAAAACGGGTAAGGTAAAAACTCGCTGGGGTGGAAAAATGATCAAGCATCCTGTGACGGGTGAAGATGTTCCTGATTCGAGTGATCAAGTTCCTATTTATCGTTATCTTAATCCTCGTCCTGCTCAATGGCCAGATGCAGATTATATTGTTTCTAATCCTCCTTTTATTGGTAAAATAAATATGCTTGAGTCTTTAGGAGAAGGTTATGTCCAGGCAATAAGAGATACTCATAAGGACATACCAGCTTCTGCTGATTTGGTTATGTATTGGTGGAATCAAGCGGCTAAGTTAACTCAGCAAAGTAAAATTAGAGCCTTTGGTTTTATATCAACTAACTCATTACGTCAAACATATAATCGTCGTGTTACAGAATCTTATCTTGAATCTAGTAAAAATCCCATTTCTATTATCTTTGCTATTCCAGATCATCCTTGGTTAGATTCTGTAGATGGTGCTGATGTCCGTATTTCAATGACAGTAGCAACTTTGGGTAATAATGATGGAAAACTACTAAAGCTTATTAATGAAGAGTATATTGAACTATCTGAAGGCAGAGAAATTCAACTATCTTTGGAGAATATTTCTGGAAAAATTCAGTCAAATCTTACTATAGGAGCTTCAGTTACAAAGACAATAGCTTTACAAGCAAATTCAAAACTCGCAAATACAGGATTAACAGTTGGTGGACGTGGTTTTATATTAGATGATAAAGAATATAAATATCTGATTGATACTGAACCAAAAAGCAAGTTATTCATTTTTCCTGTGGTAAATGGAAGAGATTTAACTGATAAAAATAGAAAACTATGGATAATTGATACTTTTAATTTTTCTGAAAAATATTTGATAAATGATGTCCCTAAAACATATCAATATCTTTTTGAAAAAGTCTATCCTGAGAGGCAAATAAATCCAGATCCAAAGCTAAGAAAATATTGGTGGCTACCAAGACGAAGTAATGAAAAAGTTAGAAGTTCTATATTGGGAATTAAACGCTATATAGCCACAGTTTTAACTTCTAAACATCGTGTTTTTATCTTCCTAGATTCTAATATTAGATCAGAGATTAGTATTGTAGTGATTGCTTTGGATGATGCTTATTATCTTGGAATTATTAGCAGTCATATACACATTACTTGGGCTTTAGCTGCGGGTGCAAGACTCGGAGTTGGTAACGATCCAAGATATATTAAATCTCATTGCTTTGATCCTTTCCCTTTGCCAAATCCTAAACCAGAACAAAAACAGAAAATCCGAGAATTAGGAGAAAAATTAGACTCCCACCGTAAACGAGTACAAACACAACATCCTGAAATCACAATTACGGGAATGTATAACCTGCTTGAAAAACTCCGCAAAGGTGAAACATTTACAGAAGCAGATAAAGCATATAACAATAAAGCCTTAGTTTCCACCCTCAAACAAATTCATGATGAATTAGATAACGCGGTTTTTGATGCTTATGAATGGCAAGATTTAAAAGATAATCAAAAAACAAAAGCCGAAATTGAAGAAATAATTTTAGAACGTTTAGTTGCGCTCAATGCTGAACGTGCAGAAGAAGAACGTAACGGAACAATTCGCTGGTTGCGTCCTGAATATCAAGCACCAAATGAAGTTACCCAACAGGTGCTAACGGAAGTCATGGAAACAGAAGAAACTGTCATTATTCCCACCGAACAAAAAACTTTTCCCAAACAACCAAAAGAGCAACTTGCAGCTATCCGCGACTTACTCCGCACCAATACCAGCGACTGGACTGTGGATCAAATTGCTGCTCAATTCAAAAATGGTGGAAAATACAAAAATGCCATTGCTGAAAATCTAGAAAGATTAGAATGGTTTGGGATTTTAATCTGTCGAGAAACAGAATCAACCAAACGCTGGCAATATGTGGAAATATAGAGAGGATCAAGATCCCCGACTTCTTGAAGAAGTCGGGGATCTGATTGATCTGAAATTTTTCAGGACATCAAAAATTTAAAAAAATTAAATTTTGAAAAAAATTCGTTTTTTGGGGTTCAACCCCGTTGACTTTTCCCGCCAAATATGATATTTTTATAATGGAAATGTGTGCCTTAATAAAAATTTTGCTTATGCTCCATTATATTTATATATCTATAATACCACGCCGGCAGCGACCCGAACCCTAAAAATAAAAAATTTTTTTCAAAAAAACTTATTTAAAGTTTAAAATCAATAACTTTAACTTATGAATTAATAAAAACAAGATCATGACATATAATGGTGTATGGATAACGGGTTACTAGTACAGGTCGGCGGAAATAAATAGACCATTCCAAACTACTGGAAAGCTCATTGTATATTCGTTTTGACTTTTGACGAACGCCTTGTGGTACTAGTTTTTCAAAAGAAAATCTTGATTAATAGCAGCATTTTCTATCCGATTACGAAATTCTTCTAGCATCTCCATAACCATTGTCTGTAATTCTATATATTGTTTTCTATCAATTGTCAAAGAATCTTCACCATGTGCAATTTCGTTTCTTGTCTTTAAAAGTTTTTCGTCTATGAGTTTAGATTTAGTGGAGTCAAGGGAAAAGTCTATTCCCAGGGTATGAGTTATTTCTTTTAGAATTTCCAAAGACAGATTAGATGCAGTAGAAATTGGATTTTTGGGTAAAGAACATCTTTCATCTAACTGGAAAAGAAAAAAATCACAAACAGGTATATATAATGATGCTTTATTTGTCTCTTTTGCCTGTTTGAGTTTTTCTTTCATTGCCAAAGCTAAAAAATTACTAGAAAGTTGTCCATATCGTAGTCTTTTGGTTCTAATATATTCCACATAAGAGTTTCCTGCTAATTTAACAAAACCCTCCCAATGAGCATACAAAATACATATTCCACTACGAATACATACATTATGCCTTTGAGGAGAAACATTTTTTAATTCTATCAAGGTTTTTATTTCTGAAAGTTCCTTTTTTCTCCAAGCAATATCAGTTGCCAGAGTCTTATTTAAGTCTTCAGGAGTTTGGATGCTCATAAAGGAGAAAATACTCCTTGACCAGGAGAAAATACTTCTCTACCCAGTGGAATAAGATAGGGTAAACGTCTGACAGCATTCACACCTGCACCAGACCACTTTTTATAAGTTGAATCTGACCAAATAGTTTTGATTGAATCAGATATTGTGTTTGTTGCTGGGATATTTTGATAATTATATCCTATCCCTAATGCTATCACTTCAAATGCAGATAATAGAAAACCGCCCAGAAATCTATCTTGTTCAGATTTATATCTTTTGAAACTATTATCCCCTGTGGTTTGATTAAGAATATCAAATGTTGTCTTAAATGCTGTTTCTATATGGCTATAATCTAAGTTTTGATTAAGAGCCATTTCGCGCATTTTCTCTGTTAGGAAAACGTTAACATCATCACCCAATTTTTTAATAATTTCCACATCCTGATCAAATAGCAGAATAAACCGCAATACTAACTCCATATCATACCGTTCTTCCTGAAACCTATCACTCAAAGAAATACAGTTTTTGAAGGGTTCATAGTCGGCAAGTGATCTCATCAATTCATATAAATTTCTATTTAACATTAAAAGGATACGATTTCTTACTTCTTGAAGTGTGGCAATAGATCCTCCTGTATGGAGTCTCTGAAATAGCTCATATTTAATCATTTCATCGCTTTCTTTTTTGACAATACTGACAGGAATTATTGCTCGCCTAATTAATAAACGTTGTGTTTGAGTTAAGGAGTTTATAGTGTCATTTGGGTCATCCCATTTTTTACCTTCTAAAGAAGGTAAATATGTAGTTTTTTGTAGAGCGACTGGCTCTGTATTTTCTTCTTGTTCATTTTTTTTAAGAAGATCCGTAAATTCATATATTGTTGATAGTCTTTGAACACCATCTACAACATCCCAAACACCATCATTTCTTTGAATAACAAAGATTGGGGGAATTGGTATGCCTAATAAAATTGATTCGATAAAAGCTGATTTTTGATGTTTTGACCAGCGAAAAAATCTTTGAAAATCTGGATTAATATCAATCTCATTACTCTGATAAAGACTCATCCATTCGCCAATAGACATTGAGTAACCATCTGTCTGAATCTCTTGCCTTATTTTGTCAATTTCTTCTTGTAGGGACATAGTTTAAAGTGATATAAACTTTAGTACATAAGACTATCTTATCATTAACTGATTACACGAAAACAAAAAACTTTGGTAACTTACCCAGATACATAGATAATTAAATTTTGAGCAGTAAGGGGTGATAGAATGCGAGTATTTGTAACAGGTGGTACAGGGTTTATTGGTTCTCATGTGGTGCGATCGCTTTTACAGGAAGGATACCAAGTGACAGCCTTGGTACGTCCTGATAGTAACTTGAGTAATTTACAGGGTTTGGCTGTAGATATTGTCAAAGGTGATTTGAATAACCCGAATATTTGGGAACAGATGCAGGGTTGTGAATATCTGTTTCATGTCGCCGCCCATTATTCCCTGTGGCAAAAAGACCGAGACTTGCTTTATATTAACAATGTAGAAGGAACGCGCAATATTTTAGCCGCAGCCGAAAAAGCGGGAATTGAACGTACAGTTTATACTAGTTCCGTTGCCGCTATTGGTGTGGGTAAATTGGGACAAGTTGTAGATGAAACTTACCAAAGTCCCGTAGAAAAATTAGTGGGGGATTATAAAAAATCTAAATTCCTAGCTGAACAAGTGGCAATATCTGCGGTGAACCAAGGTCAAGATATTGTGATCGTTAATCCTAGCAGTCCCATTGGACCCTTAGATATTAAACCTACGCCTACAGGGGACATTATTCTGCGGTTTTTGCGGAGAGAAATGCCCGCTTATGTGGATACGGGGTTAAATTTTATTGATGTGCGCGATGTAGCCAAGGGACACCTATTAGCTTTAGAAAAAGGCAAATCAGGCGATCGCTATATTCTCGGTCATCAAAATCTTAGCCTCAAACAACTCCTAGAACAACTCTCCCAAATCACCAATTTACCAGCACCACAAACATCCATCCCAGCTTGGATACCCCTTACAGTAGCTTGGGTAGAAGAAAAAATCCTCGCACCACTAGGGAAAACTCCCACAGTTCCCATAGATGGAGTCCGCATGGCACAGCAACCAATGTATTATGATGCTTCTAAGGCTATCCGCGAATTAGGTTTACCTCAGTCACCCCTGAATGTAGCCCTCAAGGATGCTGTAGATTGGTTTGTGTCTAATGGTTATGTGAATAGGTGACAGGTTACAGGTTACAGGTGACAGGTGACAGGTGACAGGTTACAGGTGACAGGTTACAGGTGACAGGTTACAGAAATTAATTACCAATGACCAATGACTAATGACCAATGACCAATGACCAAATTGAGGAGTGTTAGTTTCATGGCAATTAATTTACAACAAGCAATAGATATAGGTAAATATTTAATTACACAACGCTTATTAGGGAGGAAACGCTTCCCCCTCGTATTGATGTTAGAACCGCTGTTCCGGTGTAACCTAGCTTGTACTGGTTGCGGTAAAATCCAACATCCAGTAGAGATCCTCAAGCAAAATCTCACACCCGAACAGTGTTTTGCGGCTGTGGAAGAATGCGGCGCACCGGTTGTTTCTATTCCCGGTGGCGAACCCCTCCTGCATCCCCAAATAGGTGAAATTGTTGAAGGTTTAATTAAACGCAAGAAATATATTTACTTGTGTACTAATGGTTTATTACTAGAAAAGAGTCTCGATAAATTTAAACCTTCTCCCTATCTAACCTTTAGCATCCATTTAGATGGAATGCGAGAATGGCATGATAAATGTGTAGACAGAAAAGGCGTTTTCGATACTGCTGTCCAAGCAATTCGCGCCGCTAAAGCTAAAGGTTTTCGTGTCGCTACTAACACGACCATTTTTGAAGGTTGCGATATCCAAGAAATGCAGGGGTTTTTCGATTTTCTGGAAACCTTGGGTACTGACGGGATGATGATCTCTCCTGGTTACAGTTACGAATGGGCACCAGATCAAGATCATTTTCTGCAAAAAGAACAAACCCGCGCTTTATTTAAAGAAATTCTCTCACCTTACACATCTGGAAAAAAGAACTGGAACTTTAATCACAACCCTTTATTCTTAGACTTTCTCATTGGTGAAAAAGACTATGAATGCACCCCTTGGGGTAGTCCTAGTTATAGTGTTTTAGGTTGGCAAAAACCTTGTTATCTATTGAATGAAGGTTACTATACAACCTTTCAGGAGTTGTTAGATAAGACTGATTGGAGTCAATACGGTGGCGCTAGTGGTAATCCTAAATGTGCTGATTGTATGGTGCATTGTGGTTATGAACCGACAGCAGCGATGGATGCAATGCAACCGAAAAATATTGCCCGTTCTCTAACCACTGTGTTTGGTAAAGGGTAAATAAGTAATTGGACAAAAATATTTACAGTCATTGCGAGGGAAGGGAAGCAATCACAACCCTTGGAATTGCTTCATTTCACTTCGTTCCATATGGCTAACGCCACGCTGCGCTAACGCAATGACATTGTGTAATTAATTCTGTCTCACTACTTATAGCGATTATCCTAGGGGTAGCGCCCCGTGCCTACCCCGATATTTTGGGCAATACCTATGCCAATTTTCCAAATATAGGTTCTAAACCCAATAAAATAGTTACGATTTTAATTTCTGGAGATGTCTATTAGACATCTCCGGTAAAGATTGTAGAGACGTTCCATGGAACGTCTCTACAGGGGTTTCATGTCACGCATATTTAATTTTCACCAGATGTCTATTGATTACAAGGCTTGAAGATGGTTTATTCACTTGCGCCCTGTTTACCCTATTGTGAGAAGATTTGTCTGATTCACTGCTTAATATTTCTTAACATAACTCTCTTGACTGAATTGACCTAGATTGACATATAATCAGGAAAGGGACAACTAAAAAAAACTAACAAATAAGCCTTTTTGCTTACTGAATTAGGATTTCGGGGTTATAGCGCAGTTGGTAGCGCACCTCAATGGCATTGAGGGGGTCAGCGGTTCGAATCCGCTTAGCTCCATGCAAATTATAATTAATACTTTGTCCATATATGTGACTTTACCCATAACTTTGCCGCAACGGCAAATTGTGATATTAGGACTAAAGCAGAAGCTTGTCCATTAACTTGTTTTGTCAGTAAAAATGGAGCAAGTGGAGAGCCGTGGAAAGATGCTAAAACTGACAAGGATGGCAAACTCAAAAACCCTCGACGCAGTGCTTCGTGATTGTCTGAAATGATCGAATTGATTAAGATTCTGGGGTTCTTTTTAGGAACTACGGTCAGAAACGGTAAGTTCTACCGAGATTGCCTGTGGAGCGGGCAAACAAGATTGGAAGTCATTCTAAGACCGCGATGAAGCAGGAAATAAACACTAAGATTATCGCTGTCCAGATGTGTCTAGACTTTGGTGATTTTGGGTAAGTTTTATAGAACGGAAGCTGAGATTGATGCTTTTTAGTTCAATGGTGTCACCTTCTCCATAGTTAATAATCATCCATTGTCCGGCATCATTTTTGTGATACAAATCTATTTCGATCGCAGTGGAACTAACCAATAAGTAATCTTTCAAGACGGGGTTATTTTGATACATTCTGAACTTGCCCCCTCTGTCGTAGGCTTCGGTAGTTTTTGAGAGAACTTCAACGATTAAGCAGGGGTAGGTAATATATTGGGTTTTGGTTTTATCGTGATCGTCGCAGGTGACGCTGACATCGGGATAGGTGTAGTTATTTGTGCCAACAATATTAACTCTCAGTCCTGAGTTACCTGTTATACAACTACTAGCATCTAAATGGGTATCAACCATAGTCGTAAATCGAATTGCAATGCGGCTATGATTAACGCTACCGCCAGTCATGGCATAAACTTGACCGTCGATCAGTTCGTGTTTTTCTAGTTGCTGTTCTTCCCAAGTGAAATACTCTTCTGGGGTGAGGTGGGCGTTATCTTTGGCTGCGATCATGGTTCCTTACCTCTTTAACTTCCAAATTCCCATCAATACCTTCACCGATATTGATGCTGGTGATGTTCTGACTTATTCAGCAACATTAGAAAATGGTAATGCTTTACCAAATTGGTTAACCTTTAATCCCACAACTCGCACTTTTAGCGGTACTCCCACTAATGATAATGTAGGGGATTTGAATGTTAAGGCGATCGCTACAGATAAAGCCGGGGCAACTGTTAGTGATATCTTTGTAATTACCGTTGAAAATGTCAACGATGCACCGACATTAGCAAATACAATTGCAGATCAAAATGCTAAACAAGGTAACGCTTTCAACTTCCAAATTCCTACCAACACCTTCACCGATATTGATGCTGGTGATGTTCTGACTTATTCAGCAACATTAGAAAATGGTAATGCTTTACCAAATTGGTTAACCTTCAATTCTACAACTCGCACCTTTAGCGGAACTCCCACTAATGATAATGTAGGGAACTTGAATGTTAAAGTCACAGCTACAGATAAAGCTGGAACATCTGCTAATGATATTTTTGCGATCGCAGTCGAAAAAATCATTGACAACCGATCTACGACTGTAGGAACTCCAGGAGATGATAAATTAATTGCCACTCCTGGTAGTCAATTTGATGGTCAAAACAATATTGTATTTACAGGTGCAGGTAAAGACGAGGTAGACCTGTCCACTGTATCTGGTTTTCCCAACTCAGGTAATAACATCGTTGATCTGGGTAGCGGTGATGATACTATCTTTGTGAATAAAGGCGATCGCGTTTTCGGTAGTGATGGTAATGACACCTTTGATGCTAGAGATGGACAAGGTGGTAACCGCATATCTGGTGGTGTCGGTGATGATACCTTCCACTTAGGTAGCAATGACCGCGCTTTGGGTGGTGATGGTAATGATATCTTCAGAGTTAGTCTTGGTGGTGGTAACTTAATTTCCGGTGGTGCTGGCGCTGACCAATTCTGGATTGTCAATGCTGAACTACCCTCTTCGGCTAATACCGTGCTTGACTTCCAACTGGGTACTGATGTCATTGGTATTCAAGGTGCTGTCAGTTTAGGTATTACCACATCCACACTCAAGTTAAATCAAGTTGATGCTGATACTGCGATTGTCTTCAATAATCAAACTCTAGCTACTCTGACTGGGATTCAAGCCAGTAGTTTGAATTTGACAGATTCTAAACAGTTTGTCTTTGCTTAGAATATAATTCTCCCGTAGATACTGTCTTGAAAGTCAAGTGGTGGGAGAAAGAAAATTAGGGTCAAAAGCGGTCTGAGACTTGAGAACACCAAAAACTTGGCGTAAAAGCTTGTGCATGACTGCACCAATGACAGACTTTTTAGATTTACCTTTAGCCAAAAGACGTTCACAGAAGGAGTGAATCAAAGGATTATAGCGACGAGCAACAATCGCAGGCATAAAAAGAGCCTGACGCAAACGGGAATCGCCAATTTTAGACAAACGAGGTTTGCCATGAACGGAAGAACCAGAAGAAAACTCTTGAGGAGTAAGCTAGTATGTTAATTTTGTAGGTTTTGGAGCGATTTCCTGGGAAATTATTGGTGTTGCCATAGTTTACACCGAAAGCATCTGTTCCAGGCACTTTCTCATAAAAATATGCGACACATTTTGGGTATGAAGTCTTATGAGATAAGGGATTCAGAATTAACACACTAGTTTTTAGCCTGTTTTCTTACTAAATAAGTTTAAGAATTAAATTGGTGCATAATTTGGGATAAAATCTGTGTTCAGCCAAGAAAATCCAAGTATGTATCCTCTTGAATATCAAAATTTAGATTACAGATTCGACATACTTCTTAATAAACCAACAGCGTAAACGCAAAACGTTCTAATCTAAAAATTGACCGAGTTAATTTACTGGGTTTTATAGGCGTAAAATCCATAGATACGCACAAATGTCAAGCCTTAAAATAAATAACTCAGGCTTAACACATAAACAGTTATGATAGGAGTCTTAAAAAACCCATGAGTGTTAAGGCAAGCGGTGGAAGCTCAGTTGCGCGTCCGCAACTATATCAAACCTTACCTGTCTCTACCATTTCCCAAGCGGAACAACAAGACCGCTTTTTGGGAAGAGGTGAACTAAGTGAACTTAGCAGCTATTTTGCCTCCGGTGCAAAGCGATTAGAAATTGCCAAGATTTTGACCGACAATTCCGAGATTATCGTTTCTCGTGCGGCTAACCGGATTTTCATTGGTGGTTCACCAATGGCTTTCTTAGAAAAGCCCCAAGAACGAGAATTAGCAATGGTCGGCGCAGGTGTTAATGTCCAAGAGGGCATGAAACTAGGAACAGTCACCTACGTTGAAAGTAGTGGTGGTTTCTTTGAAAACCTCCGTTCTATCTTTAATACTTCTGCTGGTGGACCAACACCTCCAGGCTTTAGACCTATTAACGTTGCTCGTTATGGTCCTAGCAACATGGCCAAGAGCTTAAGGGACTTGTCCTGGTTCTTACGCTATGCCACTTACGCCATTGTTGCTGGCGACCCCAATATCATCTCTGTGAATACCAGAGGTTTGCGGGAAATTATTGAAAATGCTTGTTCTGGGGAAGCAACCATCGTTGCTTTACAAGAAATTAAAGCAGCGTCCCTGTCTTATTTCCGTAAAGATGCCGCAGCTACAGAAATTGTGACTCAGTACATGGATGTGTTGCTGACAGAATTTAAAGCACCAACACCTTCTACTAAAGTTCGTCAACGTTCTTCCGGCGACCAACAAGGGTTACAACTGCCACAAATTTACGCTGTTGCCGCAGAACGTCGTCCTAAGTACGCCATGAAGCCAGGTTTGTCTTCTAGCGAGAAAACTGAAATCATCAAAGCGGCTTACCGTCAAGTATTTGAGCGCGATATCACCCGTGCTTATAGCTTGTCTATTTCTGACTTAGAATCTAAAGTTAAAAATTGCGAAATCTCCATGCGGGAGTTTATTCGCCGTTTAGCTAAATCCCCCCTTTACCAAAAACAGTTTTACCAGCCTTTTATTAATAGCCGGGTGATTGAATTGGCTTTCCGTCACATTTTAGGACGGGGTCCAAGTAGCCGGGAAGAAGTGCAAAAATACTTTGCCATTGTCTCACTTAAAGGTTTAGCCGGTTTAGTTGATGCTTTGGTAGATTCTACCGAATACAGCGATTACTTTGGTGAAGAAACAGTTCCCTACATTCGGGGTCTGGGTCAAGAAGCCCAAGAATGTCGTAACTGGGGACAACAGCAGGATCTGTTTAAATACAGTGCGCCTTTCCGGAAAGTTCCTCAGTTTATTACAACTTTTGCTGCTTACGAACAACCATTACCTGACCAACATCCCTACGGTTCTGGTAATGACCCCTTGGAAATCCAATTTGGGGCGATTTTCCCGAAAGAAACCCGCAACCCCAGCAGCAGCCCTGCACCATTTAGTAAGGATACCCGTCGGATCTTGATTCACCAAGGACCTGGTATCAATAACCAACTCAGTAATCCTGGTGCGCGTGGTGTTGCTCCTGGTACTTTGGGTGCTAAGGTGTTCAAGTTAGACCAGTTACCTGGAACTATTGGTAAAAAGGCTGCCAAGGGTGTAAGTGTCAAGTTCTCCGAAAGTTCTACCCAAGCGGTAATTAAGGCTTGTTACCTGCAAGTTTTCGGTCGTGATGTTTACGAAGGTCAACGTCTGAAGGTTGCAGAAATTAAGCTGGAAAATGGCGATATCACCGTCCGCGAGTTTGTGCGGATGTTGGCGAAGTCGGATTTATTCCGCAAGATGTACTGGACTTCTCTCTATGTCTGTAAAGCGATTGAATATATTCACCGTCGCTTATTAGGTCGTCCTACCTATGGTCGGGAAGAAAACAATAAGTATTTTGATATTGCTGCGAAGAAGGGCTTCTATGCGGTGGTTGATGTCATTCTTGATAGTGATGAATACAGCCAAGCATTTAATGAAGATACTGTTCCTTACGAGCGCTATCTAACTCCTGCGGGTGTGTCTTTACGTCAATTGCGGGTGGGAACTATCCGCGAAGATGTGGCAAATGTTGAAAAAGAAGAAACTCCTCGCTTTGTGGAATTGGGTGCAGTCACAGAAATGCGGACTGAACCAGATATTGAGTTCCGCATGAATCAAGGTGTCACTAAGCAGCGTGAACAAACCAAGGTCTTTAAACTGACAGCAGTTAAGAATGACAAGGTTGCGGCTGAGATTGTGATTAGCGGTGCTTATCGGCAGATTTTCGAGCGAGATATTGCTCCTTACATCTCTAAGAACGAGTTCACGGTTCTAGAAAGTAAGTTGGTGAATGGTGAAATCAGCGTTAAGGAATTTATTCAAGGTTTGGGTTACTCTAGCTTGTACCTGAAGGAGTTCTACACACCTTATCCCAATACAAAAGTAATTGAGTTGGGTACTAAGCATTTCTTGGGTCGCGCTCCTATTGACCAAGCAGAAATTCGTAAATACAACCAGATTCTCGCTACTCAAGGGATTCGTGCCTTTATTACCGCGATGGTTGAAAGTGTAGAATATGGTCAGGTGTTTGGTGAAGATACCGTTCCTTTCCGTCGCTTCCCCACTTTACCTGCGGCTAATTTCCCCAATACCGAGAAGCTTTACAATCAGCTAACCAAGCAAAATGATGATGTGGTTGTTCCTAGTTTTGCAACTGTGAAGCCACGGATTAAAACTGAGAATACGCCAATTCTAGCGAAGGCGATCGCAGATTTAGCAGCCCAAGCCAAGAAAATGGACAAGACAAAACCCTTGTTTATTGAGTTGGGTCGTTCTTTCAACGATGGTCGTGGTCAATCCGTAGAAGTTGGTGTCGGTACAAGCCGCCGTAAACCAGCCCGGATTTACCGTGCTACCACTGGCACAAATTCCCCAGAAACCAATCAGGTCATCAATGCTATCTATATCCAAATTATGGACGTATTTAGCGGTCAAGTACCTGCTTATTTCCGCCGTTCTGACTTAGACAGCAAATTGCGTAACGGCGAAATTACCGTGCGGGAATTTGTTCTCGAACTAGCCAGTTCCGAAATCTACCGCAAACGGTTCTACACTCCCTATCCCAACACCAAGGTAATTGAATTCCTATTCCGTCACATCTTGGGACGCGCACCCGCTACTCAGGGCGAAATCCGTCAGTACAACAAACTATTGGCTGATAGCGGTTTACGGGCAGCAGTAGAGGCAATTGTTAACAGTCCTGAGTATGCTCGTTACTTTGGTGAAGACGTTGTTCCCTACAAACGCTATCCCTCTTTACCAGCAGGTAACTATTTAGGCAGTGTTCAAGCTGAAGCCGACCTGGTGAAGCAATCCTGGTCTAGCTTATCTCCTTCTGTTTTAACAGGTGGTCTTCCCAATAGATAGGTGACAGGAAGAAGGTGACAGGTGACAGGAAGAAGGCAACAGGCAATAGGCAATAGGCAATAGGCAATAGGCAATAGGCAATAGGCAATAGGCAATAGGCAATAGGCAATAAATATTCTCCCTGCCCCCTGCCCCCTGCCCCCCTGCCCCCTGCCCCCCTGCCCCCTGCCCCCTGCCCCCTGCCCCCTGCTCCCCCGCCCCCTGCCCCCTGCCCCCCTGCCCCCTGCCCCCTGCCCCCTGCCCCCTGCCCCCTGCCCCCTGCCCCCTGCCCCCTGCCCCCCTGCCCCCTGCCCCCTGCCCCCTGCCCCCTGCCCCCTGCCCCCTGTTCCCTGAGAATGAGCAAATCTGAAAATAAGTGTTACAAAATATTAAGAGCAGTAATAAATGCTCAACATAATACTGGACAATATTTTGCGGGAGGTAATTGAGTTTTCCACCTGGTTTACACCAAATCCAGACAATCTGGCTAAAAATGTCAACCAAGTTGTCAAGTCACTATCAACCACATAAAGTCGTACCAGTTTAATCAAATTCTGGTTCCATTAGTTTTGGAGGAATCCATTAATGAGTATCGTCACGAAAGCCATCGTGAATGCTGATGCGGAAGCTCGCTACCTCAGCCCCGGTGAATTAGATAGAATCAAAGGTTTTGTTGCTGGTGGCGCACAACGTCTCCGCATCGCTCAAGTATTGACCGAAAACCGCGAGCGCATTGTTAAGCAAGCTGGCGACCAACTGTTCCAAAAGCGTCCTGACGTTGTTTCCCCCGGTGGTAACGCTTACGGTCAAGAAATGACAGCTACTTGCTTGCGTGACTTGGACTACTACCTCCGTCTCGTTACCTACGGAATCGTTTCTGGTGATGTTACAGCCATCGAAGAAATCGGTATCGTTGGTGTGCGTGAAATGTACAGATCTTTGGGTACTCCCATTGATGCAGTTGCTGGTGGCGTTGCCGCTATGAAGAACGTTGCTGCTACCCTATTGTCTTCTGAAGACGCTGGTGAAGCTGGTTCTTACTTCGACTACGTTGTTGGTGCAATGCAGTAAGTTTTAGCTGTAACTAGGCTCAAACTAAAACTGTAGCAATAAGGTTGGAAATAAGGAAAAAACAACAATGCAAGACGCAATTACCTCCGTTATCAATTCTTCAGACGTTCAAGGTAAATACCTTGATACCGCTGCTCTCGAAAAGCTAAAAGGCTACTTCGCTACTGGTGAACTGCGCGTTCGTGCAGCTACAACCATCAGTGCTAATGCTGCTGCGATCGTTAAAGAAGCTGTAGCTAAATCCTTGTTGTACTCTGACATCACCCGTCCCGGTGGTAATATGTACACTACCCGTCGTTACGCAGCTTGTATCCGTGACTTGGATTACTACTTGCGCTATTCTACTTACGCTATGTTGGCTGGCGACGCTTCCATTTTGGACGAGCGTGTATTAAATGGTTTGAAAGAAACCTACAACTCCTTGGGAGTACCCGTAGGAGCTACAATTCAAGCTATCAGTGCTATGAAGGAAGTAACCGCTAGTTTGGTTGGTCCTGACGCTGGTAAAGAAATGGGCGTTTACTTCGACTATATCTCCTCTGGCTTGAGCTAGGAGTTAGCTTTGCACTTAGTGATGTAGGTGCGGCATTATTAAGGTCTGGAGATCAATCATGATTGCTAGAAGGTTCTCTTGCTAATTGATTGTAAGTGTTATCAGTCTGGTGCTGATGGTTGATTTCCAGCCTTGGAAAAAATAATTGTCAGGAGTCAGGAGTCACCGAGTCAGAATATTTGATATATTGATAAGTAATCAAATATAGTTTTTGGCATAGAATTTAGAAAAGCTGACCACTGATAGCTAAATCCTTACAGATAAATTAAAGATTTTCACTCAAGACATTTGAGATAAAAAAGTTTCCCAAACAATATCAGGAGATTTAAAACAAAATGGCTCGTTTATTTAAAGTAACTGCTTGTGTTCCTAGCCTATCTCGGACTCGCACCCAACGCGAATTACAAAATACTTACTTTACTAAGTTAGTTCCTTATGAAAATTGGTTCCGTGAACAACAACGGATTCAAAAAATGGGTGGCAAGATTGTTAAAGTGGAATTAGCAACCGGTAAACAAGGTACTAATGCTGGTTTGTCTTAATTTCTCTAAATCAAACATTATTTTATTTTGATTTTGGAAGGGGTCTAAAAAGACCTCTTTTTTTTGTGAATTTGATATTAAGAAGCAATTTGCATGGTGCTTGCTTCAGGGCGCTAGTAAACTGTTCTACCGCTCCCTTGATGATTTTTCGGAATGAATATGGCATAAACCCTTACCCTAACTAGGTTTGAGGGTTTAATAAATTCAACAATAGGCGATCGCATTAATTTAGATCAAACCAATGTACAGCAATGGTTTTGGACACCTAAAAGGGATGTTTGATCACAAGGGGAACGGTAGAACCATAATCACTATTTCACCATAAATAATTTAACTACCATCAAAAAATAAAAAATACCCACCCAGTGCCATAACTGGATGGGTATTAATAGTGTACTTGATGAGAATTTATGACTACTTGCTTTCAGTGAAATCAGCATCAATAACATCATCACCAGAAGGAGCAGAACCACCGCTTGGAGGTTCAGTACCAGCAGCACCGGCAGCATCACCAGCTTGTTGATAGATATTGCTACCAATAGCAAACAGAGCTTGTTGCAATTCTGGCATCAACTTCTGGATTTGAGCATCATCTTCTTTAGCAACAGCTTCCCGTACTTCCTTAACTAAACCTTCAACCTTAGTCTTATCAGCATCAGGGACTTTATCACCCAACTCTTGTAACTGCTTTTCAGCTTGATAAGCTAAAGAATCAGCTTGGTTTTTGCGTTCAATTTTTTCACGACGTTCCTTATCAGAAGAAGCATTTTGTTCAGCTTCTCTCACCATGCGTTCTACATCATTCTTATCCAGAGTAGAAGCACCCGTGATACTAATAGATTGTTCCTTACCAGTTCCCTTATCCTTAGCCGCAACATTGAGAATACCGTTAGCGTCAATATCAAAAGTAACTTCAATTTGGGGAACACCACGAGGAGCAGGGGGAATACCATCCAAACGGAAAGTTCCTAGACTCTTGTTATCATTGGCGAATTCTCTCTCACCTTGGAGAACGTGAATTTCCACATTAGTTTGTCCGTCTACAGCAGTAGAGAACACTTCTGATTTCTTGGTAGGAATTGTAGTATTGCGAGGAATAATTTTAGTCATCACACCACCCAAGGTTTCTACACCCAAAGATAATGGTGTTACGTCTAACAACAAGATACCCGTAACATCACCAGCCAAGACACCCGCTTGAATAGCAGCACCAACAGCTACAACTTCATCAGGGTTAACGCTTTGGTTAGGATCTTTACCTAACACCCGTTTGACCACATCTTGAACTGCGGGAATGCGGGTAGAACCACCAACGAGAACAACTTCGTCAATATTGGTCTTATTTAACTTCGCACCTTTAAGTGCATCTTCCACAGGAATGCGGCAACGGTCAATTAAATCAGCGCAAAGTTCTTCAAACTTAGCGCGAGTAAGAACTGTATCCAAATGCTTTGGACCGTCCTGAGTAGCAGTGATAAATGGGAGGTTAATTTCTGCTTGAGTAACGCTAGAAAGTTCAATTTTGGCTTTTTCTGCGGCTTCAGTCAAACGTTGTAAGGCTTGTTTGTCCTTACGGAGGTCAATACCTTCGTCTTTTTTGAACTGTTCGGCGAGGAAGTCAACGATTTTTTTATCAAAGTCGTCACCACCCAGGTGAGTATCACCGGATGTTGATAATACTTCAAATACACCGTCGCCTACTTCTAGAACGGATACGTCGAAAGTACCACCACCCAAGTCAAATACAAGGATAGTTTCGTTGCTCTTTTTATCAAAGCCATAAGCTAGGGAAGCTGCGGTAGGTTCGTTGATAATGCGGAGAACGTCAATACCAGCGATTTTTCCCGCGTCCTTAGTAGCTTGACGCTGAGAGTCGTTGAAGTAAGCAGGAACGGTAATTACAGCTTGGGTAACAGTTTCACCCAGGTATTTACTAGCATCTTCAACCAATTTGCGGAGAACTTTTGCAGAAATTTCTTCAGGAGCAAATTGTTTACCAGCACCGGGAGAGTCTACCTTAACGTTACCGCCACTGCTGAGAACTTTGTAAGAAACTTCTGTAGCCTCGTTGGTAATTTCGTCGAAGCGACGACCAATAAAGCGTTTTACCGAATAAAAAGTGTTTTCGGGGTTCATTACCGCTTGGCGTTTAGCGATTTGACCAACTAAATTGTCGCCGTTTTTGGCAAATGCAACTACCGAGGGTGTTGTCCGAAAACCTTCTGCATTAGCGATAACGGTGGGTTTACCACCTTCCATTACTGCCACACAGGAGTTAGTCGTTCCTAAATCAATTCCAACTACTTTTGCCATTTTGGGTGTTTGCTCCGTATAAAATTACTAAATGAACTCAGAGAGAATATAAAATTGCATTAACTAACTGCTAATAACAATCAGTTGCCCAAAAAGAAACTAATGGCTTTGCTGGGAATACAATCCCAAACTAGGCTACCCAGGGCAAGAAATAGAAATAAACTCAGTGGTAGCCATTCCATGCAGGGTGGTTTACCGAACCGTCAGGGGAACGGTGAATTTTATAAATTATGTCTAGTGGTTTCATGGATTTATGTGCTTTCACATTGACTAATGTATGGGAATTAATACTTTCAGGAATTGGGGTGAACCGTAACTTTATAGTCGTATTTGCCGTCAAACCCCATTAAAAATTAAATATTATACCCCTGACTCCGTAATCAAGGGCTGGCTAATTGGTAATTATTCCTCTAATTCCTGAACCGTGCCTTATTTACGAGGCAGGTATGGGGGGACGTTCTCCTTTTTGAAACTTCAGCCATGCTTGTTCTAAGGCTGTGGGGGCAGGATTTGTGGCATCATAAATGACGATTACATTGGTTAAAGGTCTACCCGCGGGAACTACAATATTAGTCTTGTTGGCTAAGGCTCTGGATGCTCCACCATCTAAATTCATGGCTTCATAGCAACCGATCGCTTTCATTGCCTCTGCTTCCTGCTGTAAAGAGAGGTTAATTTCAAAATTGGCTAAAATCAGTTTTGTGCCGTCCTGAGTAAAACCAATGGCTGTGCGATCGCTATTGCCTAAAACAACAGGATCTTTAAAGCCTTCAATACTGGGATTTATCCATATTTCCCCCTGTCGCAATAATCTCGGTCCACAGGTTAGGGAAAACCAATGTTTATTCCATTCCGGTTTACCGTCTACTCTGGCTGTCACCATTTCTGGTTTATTGCCGACTCCTAATCCCAAGGTAGTCCCAAAATTTTCCCAGCGACTATATTTGACAAATCTTCCCCCAGCTACCATGTTACCCAGCACTGTTTTTTGAGGATTTTTGGCGAAGAATGTACCGTTAGCAACTACAGCAGCCTTATAACGCGCTACTAATTTACTAAATTCTTCATCACCACTGGTTTTTTGAATGGTGTTGGCAAAGCTGGCATTTTTGGCTAAACCCATTGTCATCAAGGTTTTTGGATCTGTGAGATCAACTATGGTTTGATAAAAAGGGATACCATTAATTTGACTTTTGTTTACCTGGACTGGTTGAGCATAACTAGGTAATGTTAAGGTTAATCCTTGTGCTAAGGTTGCCCCACCCAGAAATAAAAAGGATCTGCGGCTAATTTTGCTAATTGTCATAATTGATGTTTATTAATCCTTTCTTCTTTTTCCTGAATCCTGAATGGGCGCAGTCCCTGCGCCCCTACCTCCTGACTCCTTCTATATTTTATGAATAATCGGTATATTATTTTTCACAAACCCTATGGGGTTTTGAGCCAATTTACTCAAGAAAGTCCCAAACATATTACGCTAAAAGAGTATATAGATGTTCCCGATGTTTATGCTGTGGGGCGTTTAGATTGGGATAGTGAGGGGTTACTGTTACTAACAAATGATGGACAGTTACAGCATCGTCTAGCACATCCGCGCTTTGATCATCAACGTACTTATTGGGCGCAGGTGGAACGTATTCCTGATATTGATGCAATTCATCAGCTACAAACTGGGGTAGAAATTCAAGATTACCGGACTCGTCCTGCTCAAGTTAGGTTATTGTTAGAAGAACCATCCGTAGTCCAACGTATTCCCCCCATTCGATTTCGGAAAAGTATTCCCACAGCTTGGCTAGAAATGACCTTAACTGAAGGTAAAAATCGCCAAGTCCGTCGCATGACTGCTGCTGTGGGTTTTCCGACTTTGCGGTTAATTAGGATAAGTATTGGTAATATTCAATTAGATGATTTAGCACCAGGACAATGGCGAGAACTGACTCCCCTAGAAGTTGCAAGATTAAATCATTAACCGGAAAAATAGATTAAGGTACTGTAATATCAGTATACAAAAAGAGTGTCAACAATAGCACTTAGTTCTTAGGTTACATAATTTTAATTTTAGTTATTTAATTGTGGACTGTTTGAATATTTGTAGCTAAAAGCACCTTACAAGGAAAATCAAGGAAGTCCGACTATGCTGATTTGCCCCCAGTGTAAATTTGAAAACAGTGATAGTAATAAGTTCTGTCAAAGCTGTGGTATATCCTTAGCTCATAAAATCTGCTCTGAATGTAGTGCCGATATGGCTTTAGATGCACAGTATTGTTATAAATGTGGTGCAGAATCTAGCACAGTTTGGTATGCGCTCATTACTCAGGCAGTGGATAAGGTAGTTTCTGTTGTGGCGGAAACTGCGAAATTAAGCCAAAATATAGAAAATATAGCGGATGATGGCGGAGATTCTGGTCTGTTATCCAAATTTGTTTTAGATGCTTATTTAGATCCTTGGCAACGTTATCGCTTGTTAGAATCTCCACAAGAATTTGCGAATTATATAGAAGTCAAAGTTCTAGATTGTCAACCTTACGAAATATCACTGATTGGGGCAATGCTTTTGCACGAAACCAAGATGGATATAAGGACAATTCCGGGTTCGGCGGAAGCTTATCTAAAATTGCAGGTAGATAAGCGCCCAGGAATACCAAATATTCATGATGCTTGGCAGCAAGATCATTTTCAAGTAGTCTTGTTAGAAGACAGATCCAATTTCCCGACGTTGCTTGATGTTTTGCGACGAGATACAGTAAGTCCGTTGGAAATTTTACATTGGTTTTATCAAATGACTCAACTTTGGGAGTTGTTAGAAACTGTAAATTGTCGCCAAAGTTTGTTGGAGTTGTCGAACTTGCGCTTAGATGAAGACCAAACTCTGATATTACAAAGGCTATATACAGAGACACCGTTACTGACACCACAACCACCCGAAGTTTTAGATTTGACGAAAATACGAGAGAATGGACAACAAGCTTTAACTCTTAAAAGTTTGGGTCGGATGTGGCAAACTTTGTTTAGAGAATCCCAACACACTCCATTGGATTCTGTGGTGCAGATGTTAGAGGATGTGGAATCTGGGAATATTCAAACTCTGGCGCAATTGCTATCGCATTTACAAGAAATAGCAGAAGAATGTCATCAGGAACAACCAACTTCATCACCTGTCTTGGCGCTAGGTAATGATACAAAAAATAAAAGTGATGAAGCCCCAACTCTAGTTCTATCCGTGCAGCTAAGTAGCGTGGAATATGCAGCAGCTACTGATGTGGGTCGTCAACGTAATCATAATGAGGACTATTTTGGTGTTGATAGTCAAGTTCACAAGATAGAGTTACCAGGAAATAGTCAAGTTACAGCACAAGGTTTATATATTCTTTGTGATGGTATGGGTGGTCATGCTGGAGGTGAAATAGCTAGTCAATTAGCGGTAAATACTATCCGTCAATACTTTCAAGAAACTTGGGTAGATACAGAATTGCCTGGCAAGGAGTCTATTCGTCACGCAGTTTATCTGGCTAATCAGGCTATTTATGAGCTTAATCAAAAAGAAGCTCGTTCTGGTATTGGTCGCATGGGTACTACTTTGGTCATGCTACTACTTCAAGATAATCAAGCGGCAATTGCTCATGTGGGAGATAGTCGTCTTTATTGGCTGACTCGCAAGCAAGGACTAGAACAAATAACTATAGACCATGAAGTTGGTCAACGAGAAATTGCTAGGGGGATAGAACCTAGTATTGCCTATGGACGTGCAGATGCTTATCAACTTACCCAAGCTTTAGGTCCACGCAACGAAGATGCTCTCCATCCTGATGTGATGTTATTTGATATCAATGAAGATATGCTTCTGGTATTGGTTTCAGATGGTTTATCAGATAATGACTGCTTAGAAACTCATTGGCAAACCCATCTCCAACCCTTATTAAGTTCTTCTAGTAATTTAGTCACAGGGGTTCAAAATTTAATTGAATTGGGTAATGAACACAATGGTCATGACAATATTACAGCTATACTAGTGCGAGTGAAAGTCCGACTATCTTAGCAAAGTTGCTTCTAAAATTAGTTTTTTGATCTTAAATTTTAGGTTGTATTGTGATTACTTTGACCCTATTAGAAAAAAGCACAAAAACACCGCTGAAACAGTGGTGCTTTGAGGGTTCTACCGTCGTTCGTATTGGTCGGGCGGTAGATAATCACGTTGTTTTGGCTGACAATTTAGTTTCTCGGTATCATTTAGAACTGAAATTAGTTACTAATGCTGGAGGGGATGATTGGGAGTTAATTAGTCATGGAACTAATGGCACTTTCCTCAATGGCTTTTTGGTTACTAAATCTATCGTTGCTGATAATTCTTTGCTGCAATTAGCTCAGGGTGGTCCTGTACTCAAGGTACAAGTTCAGGAATTATCTCCTCTACTTATCCCAGCTTCAGGTTCAGGAAATGGAGAAATTAATCAAAAGATAATTCCAGAATATTCCAGCGCTGGTTGTACTCACGAAGGGAATCATCCTCAAAATGTGTTTTGTGTTCACTGTGGTCAACCAATTTTGGTGCAAAAAACTATTCGTCATTATCAGGTATTACGGACTTTGGGAAAGGGTGGTATGGGTACTACCTATTTAGCTTGGGATGGTGTTGGTGAAATTACTGGTTTACCACAATTACTGGTAATTAAGCAGATGAATGCTGATATGGTGAAAATTCCCAAAGCTCAAGAGTTATTCATCCGAGAGGCTAGTATTCTCAAGCATCTTAATCATGGGGGAGTTCCCAAGTATTATGATTTCTTTGTGGAAGATGGTAAAAAATACTTGGCTATGGAGTTAATTCATGGACAAGATTTAGACAAACGGATTCGCTTAACTGGACCCGTAACTCCGAAGCAAGCGATCGCTTGGATGATCCAAACTTGTGATATTCTAGATTATCTTCATCACCAACATACACCATTAATTCACCGGGATATTAAGCCGGCTAATTTGATGGTGCGAAGTGGTAATAATAGTATTGTTGTATTGGATTTTGGTGCTGTTAAGGAAATTGGCACAAAACCAGGGACAAGAATCGGTGCTGAGGGTTTTTGCGCTCCTGAACAGGAACGGGGACAACCGCTTACCCAATCTGATTTGTATGCTATTGGTCCGACGTTAATTTTTTTATTAACTGGGGAAAATCCTTTAAAATTTTATCGCCAAAGGGGGCGTAATTTTCGCTTTGAGGTTAAAGGGATACCAACAATTAATGATAAATTAAGACAGGTAATTGATTGTGTGACAGAACCTTTACCACGCGATCGCTATCATACTGCAAAGGAGTTGGCTCAGGCATTAATATCAATCAGCAGTTAGCAAAATCTGGTTAGCGGTTAGGTTCAATTCGGGAAAAGTGCGGGAAATTATTGGCTCATTGTCTCTAAAATGGTTAATTTCATACTCATCACCAATTAGAGAACAAATTGATATGGTAGGTTGTTTTGGTTCACCCACGAATTTACCAGCACCAAAGGGTTGATAATCAACAATCCAATATTCTTTAATTCCCATTTCTTCATAATCACTATATTTTCTATAGTAATCAACTCGCCAATTGCTACTCACCACTTCGATGATTAATGGCACAGAATCACCTTGAGTTACTGTTGCTTTTTTTTCCCAAAGCGGTTCATTGACTAGATTTGTGGAATTTATCAACAAAACATCTGGACAGTAGGCTGATTCCGTTGTTGGTGGTTTAACTAATGCCTGTTTGGGAATAAAATAGGGAAGATCAAGTCTGTCAAACTCGACTGTCAATTTTCTGGATAAAAACCCGGTTCTGCTTTCGTGTTTTCCTAATGGTGGATTCATCTCAATAATTTCCCCATCATGCAGTTCATAAAATCCGCCTTCTGGTTTCCATTTAATAAACTCTTCAAAGGTTACTAACTGGGTTTTAGGTAAGGTTTGAACCATAATTTACCTACCTTAATAAAAATGCTTGAGTGTGTGTTTGGACGGGGAATTTTAGATTTTAGATTAAAAAATTTGGTATCAGTTACTAATGTAAAAATACTCGCTGCGCTGCGTACGCTTCGCTAACGTCAATTCTAAATCCAAAATTTTCCATATCTATACTTGAGGGTGGAGTTAATCCAAAATCGTTCGACTGAGCGAAGTCGAAGTCCAAAATCATCAATCCAAAATCGAGTGACGAAAGAATTGCACCCACCATAAAACAAGGACAAAGTTCTATCATTGCTGGAGGTAGGTGTAAGCTGTTACACAGCTAAATTGTATAATCCTAATATTCTGAACTCTTGTTTAACAGGCAAGATGCCTGTTCCACTTATACAAATTAAATGCACAACAGCTTATCTACGTCAAATCTATCCTAGATATAGCCAATCTAATTTAGATATTTAATCGTCGTCCCACTTTTCTACCGCTAATAAATCGCCAATTGGATCTTGGGTGCTAAATCCAAAGTCCAGCAACTCCTGTTTCCAATGTTGCCAGTCATCGCCATAGAGTAAGGCAATCTTCCAAATCCTATCATTGGGTTTGATAATATTGGATTCTACGAGTGATTGCACGTTGCGCTGCAATTTCACCATTGGGTGAATTACTTGCTGAATCATAAACTCGGTGTATTTCAGATTTTTGTGTGTAAATTCTTGATCAAAACAGCCTTCCGCTTGCAATTATTACCTGCGCGTAGAGCAATTATAGTTTGGTAAAGCTAGTTCTAACTTTTCCACTATACCATAACTAACAAGAGTAAGCTGCTTGGGAATTCGGTTTTGTACGGTAATTACCACTACTAGATCGCTATTTATGCTGAACAGTCGTGGCAATATCCAGCCAACAAGGTTTTTAGGCTTGCGATCGCCATCATAACGCAACTGGAGAAAATTGACACTAATTTCTCAATTTTAATTGTGGGGTCAATATAAATGGGTAATGGGTAATAGGTTTTTGGACAATTTTACAGGAATATCCGGTAAGCGTAAAGCTCAGTGGCTTGGCTCCCTGAGAGTGTCAATTTTCATTCATTTCTTCTTCCTCCTGAACTCCTGATAGCGCAGCGTGGCGTTAGCCATACTCCTGAATGGGCGCAGGCCCTGCGCCCCTACCTCCTGACTCCTATCTCCCAATATCTTCTACCCCTTCTTGTCTACCTTGTTTAGCCTGGAAAATTGCAGCATTCATAAATTCATCCATTTGTCAATACTCATGATATAAAAAAACCAATAATCTGGATAGTTACCTGTGGAAAAACTGTGGAAAAACTATCCTAAATTTTCCCAAAATCATCATACTTCATGAAACCGATAAGTAATAAATTAAAGTTTTCCACAGGTTTGCGGCAAAAAATTGGATTTTGGCGGCAATTTTAAATATAAATTCATCATTTATGATATTTTTCTTAAAATTCAGACTCAATAGTGCAGATTTGAATGGGATAAGTTAGTTTTTTGGGTTGTGGAAAACATCAACGATATTAATTCTATTTTTGGTAGTAGCCATTTGGATGCGATCGCTCAATTGGTGTAAAGTTTGAATTAAACTCTGATCACTCTCCTTTAACTGGGTAATTTTCTCACAACTATACATCACCGTCGTATGATCTTTCCCACCAAACTCCTCCCCTATCTTGGGTAAACTCAAATTCGTAAGTTGTCGCATTAAATACATTCCTATTTGCCTAGCCCAACTTATTTCTCGGCGACGGGAATTACCCTTCAAATCCTCAATAGAAACATTCAAAGCATCTGCAACTATATTTAAAATTATCTCAGGAGTAGTTTCTATTTTCTGACTAGGAGTGCCTAAAATCGGTGACAGATTTTCCACAGTCATAGGTAAACCCCAAATAGAAATATAAGCCAAAGCTCGAATTAACGCCCCCTCCAACTCACGGATATTAGAAGTACAATTAGAAGCGATGTATTCAACTACCTCTCGTGGTAAACGAATATTTTCATACTCAGCTTTTTTTTGCAGAATTGCCATTCTCGTCTCTAAATCAGGCATTTGCACATCAGCAATTAGCCCCATAGAAAACCGTGAACACAACCGTTCTTGTAAACTGGGAATTTGATTAGGAGGACGGTCTGAAGCAATTACAACTTGTTTACCCGCCTCATGTAAAGTATTAAAAGTATGAAAAAATTCCTCTTGAGTATATTCCTTCCCCTCCAAAAACTGAATATCATCAACTAGCAGCATATCAGCAGCCCGATAATGTTCGCGGAAACTCTGCATACTATCTTGACGAATTGCAGTAATCAAATCATTTGTAAACTGCTCCGTAGACACATAAAATATCTTAGAATGAGGAGAGATTTCCCAGCGATAATTACCAATAGCTTGCATTAAGTGAGTTTTCCCCAAACCCACGCCACCACATAAAAATAACGGATTAAATTCCCTACCCGGATATTCTGCCACAGCTAGAGAAGCCGCATGAGCCATGCGATTATTAGCTCCGACAACGAAACGAGAAAAAACATATTTAGAATTTAAATCTGAAGTCTTTTGCGAATTTATGGGAGCATTTGCCAAAATATGATTTATTGCTGGTAATTTCCCCTCCACTTCCGGTTTATCCACATGAGAAACTCCCTTATCCTCAACTACAGTAATATAAATCTCTATTGGATAACCCACAATATCGTGGACTACATTAGCAATAGTATTAATGTAATACTTCTGAAGCCAATTGCGAGCAAAAGGATTAGGAGCATATATTACCAAACAGTTATTTTCTAGTTGCTGTGCATAAGCTGTTTTAATCCAAGTTTCAAAGGTAGGCGGAGCTAACTCTAACTGTAGACGCTCTAATACACGATTCCATAAATCATCTATGGGAATTTCCATTCACACCACCTTTATCCGTAATTAGTCGTTCCTAATTTGTAATTACCCCTGTGTCATCTATAATCATTCTGATAAAAACCTGGTAGCTAATATTCTAGCACCTACTAACGAATACGGAGCAATAATCACATGATAAAAATTAATAATCATAACTTAGCAGCGCAGAATATTAATACTAGATTTTTAGGGCAAAATTGGGGAAATAAGGGTAAAAAATGGCTCGCAGTGTGTGGTGTAGCCGTGTTCATGCTGGGAGGTTGTACGAATCTCAAGAAAACCACCACAGAAATCGAACCTAGCAATGCACAACCCCAAAAAACTACTGTACCCACCACAGAAATTGCTCCTCCCGCGATTTTTTCCTCTTCTGGAGATCCTAACTTTGTTGTCAAAGTAGTACAAAAGGTGGGAGATGCAGTTGTTCGCATTGATTCAACTAGAACCGTCACAACTCAAGCTCCAGACGAATTCTCCGATCCTTTTTTTCGCGGATTTTTTAATAGAATCCCCACACAACCTAGAGAACGAGTAGAAAGAGGTAGCGGTTCGGGATTTATCATTAATTCATCTGGGCAAATTTTAACTAATTCTCATGTTGTAGACGGTGCTGATTTAGTTACAGTTACCCTCAAAGACGGCAGAACTTTTAAAGGTAAAGTATTAGGTGAAGATGCGGTAACAGATGTGGCAGTAATTCAAATTGATGCCAGTAATTTACCCAGTCTAGCTTTAGGTAAATCTGATACTTTACAACCAGGAGAAGCAGTTATTGCTATTGGTAATCCTTTAGGTTTAAATAATACTGTTACCTCTGGAATTATCAGTGCCACAGATCGTTCTAGTAGTGATATTGGCGCTAGTGATAAGCGTGTTGATTATCTGCAAACTGATGCAGCAATTAATCCTGGTAATTCTGGTGGACCATTACTAAATGCTCGTGGTGAAGTGATTGGGATGAATACAGCAATTATTCAAGGCGCTCAAGGTTTGGGATTTGCTATTCCTATTAATACCGCCCAAAAAATTGCCGAAGAACTAATTGCTAAAGGTAGAGTTGATCATCCCTATTTAGGCATACAAATGGTAACATTAACGCCAGAAATTAAGGAAAAAATCATTGCTCGATTTGGAGAGAAAATAAATTTATCTGCAAATCAAGGGATTCTATTAGTGAGGATTGTTCCTAACTCACCCGCAGCCACTGCTGGATTACGTCCAGGAGATGTGATCAAAAGTATGAATAATCAACCCGTTTTGAAAGTTGATGAGGTGCAAAGAATAGTAGAAAATAGTCAAGTTGGTATTCCTTTACAAGTGCAAGTAGAGCGTAATGGCAAAATTTCTGAATTCTTAGTTAAACCTGCACCTTTACCAATTAACAAAGAAAATTGATATTTAGTCAGTTGTCCCGGATTTCCTGCCCAGATTCTCAAAACTGATAAAACTTGGCGTTGCTAATAGCCCAGATGGCGATCGCCATATTATAAGGGGTAGAAGCGGAAATGCCGAAATTTTTATCCTCAAAACGGTGGTTTTTAGGACATGGACTCTTATAAAATCACGAAAAACCTAGATTTGTAGGGGTAAAGCAAGAGCTTCATTGGTGTCAACTTAGGTTACAGATGGCTTATTTGTTTGGCTTCCACACCCGCCAGGGAATAAATTCCCTGTCTCATAGCTCAAGTCCGTTAAAACGGACTAATGAATTTTCCTAGTATTTAGTCATCTTTTAGATGACTTTCGCTATTAGCAAGGAACTTGAGTTCCTTGCGGGATGAAGATTTTGCGTTAAGTTGACACCATTAAGCTTTTGCTTTACCCCTACCCGCAGAATCAAATAATTAAGCCGTGTTGAGTATAAGTAATTGGACAAAAATATTTACAGTCATTGCGAGCGAAGGGAAGCAATCACAACCCTTGGAATTGCTTCATTTCACGTCGTTCCATTAGTGTCGAGTAAGTAAGAATAAGACATTTTTACAGTTCAATATCATCTAGGGGTAATAATCCTTCATCAACATTGGGAAAATCTTCTTCAATATCATCTAAGGTGGCAAAAATTTCCAGGAGGGATTTTTTCTGATAGGGCATTCATGACGGTGCGAGGTAGAAGGCGACGCAATCGGAGGGCGATCGCACATTATCAATGGTATAATTACCATCACTTCAAAAAGCGGTGATCTATTTAAATTGAAATAAAACTGTCTGATAGCGAAGCGTGGCGCAAGCCATATCAGGATGTCCAGAATTAAAGGATGAACAGGATGGAAACAGAAAAATATAGAGATGTAAAAATGAATGAATTAGCACCAATCATTAAATTAGGTAATCCGATATTACGACAAAAAGCTGCTGCGGTTGAGAATATTCAAAGTCAAGAAATTCAAACCCTGATTGATGAATTAATTACCTCAGTTGCTCAAGCTAATGGGGTGGGAATTGCTGCACCACAAATAGCAGCATCCTACCGTTTATTTATCGTCGCTTCCCGTCCTAATGCTAGATATCCCCATGCGCCAGAAATGCAACCAACAGCAGTGATCAATCCCCGAATTGTTGCCAATTCTTTAGAAGTGGTTAAAGATTGGGAAGGTTGTTTAAGTGTTCCTGGAATTAGGGGTTTAGTTCCTAGATATCAAACAATTGAAGTTGAATATACAGACCGTTATGGCAATTTACAAAAACAAGAATTAACTGATTTTATTGCCCGAATTTTTCAACATGAGTATGATCATCTCGAAGGATTAGTATTTTTAGATCGGGTAGAAAACAATCAGGATTTAATTAGTGAGGAAGAATATCAGAAATCTGTAATGGGTAATGGGTAATGGGTAATGGGTAATGGGAAGAAAAATATTATTCCCTTCCCACAATTTCATCAAAATCCTAATTTTTCTAAGATGGGTTTTGTGGATACTATATGTCGTTCTAAACCAAGTTCTTTGGGACTGACACCTAAAGCTAAAGCAATCAATTGGGGTAGGTGTAAGATTGGTAAACCTAATTTTTGACCAATTACTTTTTCCACTTCTGGTTGACGAGAATCTAAATTCAAATGACACAGCGGACATGGTGTGACAATACAATCAGCCCCATTGGCTAAAGCTTCTTGAATATGATTTCCGGCCATTTGGAAAGATTCGGTTGTCGCGTAGCTGGATAAAGGCCAACCACAGCATTGAGTTCTGCCACGATAATATACAGGTGTAGCCCCTACAGCCCGAAATACATTTTCCATTGCTTCGGGTTGAAAAGGATCATCATAGGGCATGGATTTTTGAGCGCGGAGTAGATAACAACCATAGAAAGCTGCACATTTTAATCCACTTAATTTTTTGGTGACTCGCTGGGTAATTTCTTCTAAACCATAATCTGCGACTAAAGCATAAAGAAGATGTTTAACTTCTGTACTCCCCCGATAGGGTGAACAGCCTTCTTTTTCTAATAAACCATTAACTTTGTGGAGATAGTCGGGATTTGTTGATTGGCATTCTTTTAACCGTTCATCAACATGACCGATTACACCCTGGCAAGTGCTGCAATGGGTGAGTAACGGGAGATTTAATGATTCTGCTAAGGCGATATTTCTGGCGTTAACTGTGTCTTCTAAGAGTTGAGAATCTTCTTTAAATGTCCCTGAACCACAGCAAGAGGCTTTTTTCAGTTCAACCAGTTCAATACCCAAGGCTTGGGTGAGAGATTGGGTTGACATATACAGTTCTCGACAAGCTCCTTGAGCTACACAGCCTGGATAATAAGCGTATTTTAGCGTTTTAGATAGCATAGAATTATATTAGGTTTAATGTTTTAGATGTGATGGGTATTTATTGGGAGTTAATTGGGTTATTCAACTCTCTATCTCTGATTTTCAGGATCTCCTTAATCTTTAATCCCCAGTTTTAATGATAGAACCTATACTCAGGTTCACTCTTTCCGATAAGATGTATATGCCCAAAAAAAACTTTGTTCATTTAGAGCAAATCATAGCAACTTGTTAAGGACTTTTATTTATGAGCCAAGCAGATATTTTTGAAAAGGTTAAAGCAATTATCGTTGAGCAACTTAGTGTAGAAGATGAGGCTAAGGTTACACTACAAGCCAGTTTTGTTGATGATTTAGGGGCTGATTCCCTAGATACAGTTGAATTGGTAATGGCTTTGGAAGAAGAATTTGATATCGAAATTCCTGATGAAGCGGCTGAAAAAATTCTCACTGTTCAACACGTTATAGATTATATAAATAATCACGTTGCTGCATCTGCATAGACAAATTTTAATTCAGTATTGGCGGGTTTAAATGGACACTTTAAGAGTATATTAATTAACTGGATAAACCCGCCCGTACATGAGTGTTGAGTGTCTAAGCTATAAGTTTGACTTCAAAAAAAAGCACTAAAAGTTCATAATATTGAGCAAACAGTATACTCTTGGACTTTGGATACTTAACTCGGAACTCAGCACTCCTTATTGTCCAATCTGCTGCTTTTTCGCCATATTTAATGTAATCATGACAGACTATAAACGTAACCGCGTTGTTGTAACAGGTGTGGGCGCGGTTACACCTATTGGTAACACATCTTCTGAATATTGGGAAGGATTATTAAGCGGACGCAATGGAATTGACTATATCACTGCTTTTGATGCGTCTAAACATAGTTGCCGCATTGCGGGTGAAGTTAAAAACTTTGATCCAGAGAGTTATTTAGAACGCAAAGAAGCCAAGCGGATGGATCGGTTTGCCCAATTGGGTGTATCGGCAGCTATTCAAGCTGTAGCAGATGCGGGTTTGGTGATTAATGATCTCAATGCAGAACAAGTTGGTGTGATCATCGGTTCGGGTATTGGTGGAATTAAGGTATTAGAAGACCAACAAACCACTTACTTGAATCGCGGACCGGATCGTTGTAGTCCCTTCATGATTCCCATGATGATTGCCAACATGGCAGCAGGATTAACGGCAATTCATACGGGTGCAAAAGGTCCAAATTCCTGTTCTGTAACGGCTTGTGCTGCTGGTTCTAATTCTATCGGCGATGCTTTTCGTCAAATTCAAGGCGGATATGCCCAGGCGATGATTTGCGGTGGCTGTGAGGCGGCAGTTACACCTTTGTCGGTGGCGGGGTTTGCGGCTGCTCGCGCTTTATCAACTCGCAATGATGATCCAGCCCATGCTTGTCGTCCGTTTGATCGGGATCGGGATGGCTTTGTTATGGGTGAGGGGGCAGGAATTTTAATTCTTGAAGAATTGGAACACGCCATTAGTCGTGGTGCAAAGATTTATGGGGAAATTGTCGGTTACGGGATGACCTGTGATGCTTATCACATGACTTCGCCTGTTCCCGGTGGTTTAGGTGCGGCTAGAGCAATTGAATTAGCTTTAAAAGATGGGGCGCTGACACCGGAAATGGTTAGTTATATCAATGCTCATGGAACTAGTACACAAGCTAATGATGTGAATGAAACTGCTGCTATTAAGAAAGCTTTGGGGGAGTATGCTTATAAGGTGGCGATTAGTTCGACTAAATCCATGACAGGACATTTGTTAGGTGGTTCTGGTGGGATTGAAGCTGTAGCGACAATTTTGGCGATCGCTCATAACAAAATTCCCCCCACCATCAATATCGAAAATCTTGATCCTGAATGTGACCTAGATTATGTTCCCCATACTAGCCGTGATCAGGTAGTCGAGGTGGCTTTATCTAATTCTTTTGGCTTTGGTGGTCATAATGTTACCCTGGCATTCAAGAAATTTACTCTCTAGTGATTTGCAAATAAAAAATATCCTATCGCTGTTAGGGCAGGGGCAGGGGGCAGGGGGAGTTGGGGGAGTTGGGGGAGTTGGGGGAGTTGGGGGAGTTGGGGGAGTTGGGGGAGTAGGGGGAGTTGGGGGAGTAGGGGGAGTTGGGGGAGTTGGGGGAGTTGGGGGAGTTGGGGAGAAATTTCTTCCTTCTGAACTCCTGATAGCGCAGCGTGGCGTTAGCCATACTCCTGAATGGGCGCAGGCCCTGCGCCCCTACTTCCTGAACTCCTACTGTAATTTTGTTACTGGTTGGCTTTTTAGAAGTGAACCTGTGGCAAGTATGATAGAGATCATCCTTTGCTGAACCGTTAGTATGGCTTATGCCACGCTTTGGGAACAGCAAGATCAAATTATTGGCTTTATTCATCACCAAAAACTCACAATATCCCCCTTGTCCATTGACAATTAGGAATGGGATGATGAGAAAAGTGGGATCACTTGATAATGAACCCAACCAGAACAAGCTAAAAAGAGTCCTAACCCGTCGTTAACAATAAGAGATTATGGCTGTTGCAACCCAATCCATCCAAGAACTTTGTATTAATTCGATCCGCTTTTTGGCTGTAGATGCCATAGAAAAATCTAAATCGGGACACCCTGGACTACCTATGGGCGCGGCTCCAATGGCTTTTGTGCTTTGGGATAGCTTCATGCGCTATAACCCCAAAAATCCTCAGTGGTTCAACCGCGATCGCTTTGTTTTATCCGCTGGTCATGGTTCAATGTTGCAGTATGCCCTACTGTACTTAACCGGCTACGATAGCGTTACCATAGACGACATCAAGCAATTTCGTCAATGGGGTGCTAAGACCCCAGGACACCCCGAAAATTTTGTTACAGCCGGTGTAGAAGTTACCACAGGTCCTTTAGGTCAAGGAATCGCCAATGCAGTGGGTTTAGCAGTAGCAGAAGCACACCTAGCTGCTAAGTTCAATAAACCAGATGCCAAGATAGTTGATCATTATACTTATGTAATTCTGGGTGATGGTTGCAACATGGAAGGGATTTCCGGTGAAGCTGCTTCCATTGCTGGACACTGGGGATTAGGTAAACTGATTGCTCTTTATGACGACAACCACATCTCCATTGATGGTTCTACAGATGTAGCTTTCACTGAAGACGTTTCCAAACGGTTTGAATCCTACGGTTGGCAAGTTCTCCACGTTAAAGACGGTAACACCGATTTAGCCGGAATTGCCAAAGCGATTGAAGCTGCAAAAGCCGTCACCGATAAACCCACCATGATTAAGGTGACAACCACCATTGGTTATGGTTCTCCTAACAAACAAGATACCGCTGGTATTCACGGTGCGGCTTTGGGTCCTGAAGAAACCATCGCTACCCGCAAAAACTTAGGTTGGGAATATGATGCCTTTGTAGTTCCTGAAGATGCTCTAAATCATGCTCGCAAGGCTGTTGAACGCGGTGCCGGTTACGAATCTGAATGGAACACAGTTTATGCTGGTTACAAAGCTAAATACCCCCAAGAAGCGGCGGAATTTGACCGTTTCATTAGCGGCAAATTACCAGACGGTTGGGACAAAGTATTACCTACCTACACAACCGAAGACAAAGCATTACCCACCCGCAAACATTCAGAAAACTGCCTCAACAAACTCGGGGCTGTTTTACCAGAATTAATTGGTGGTTCTGCTGACTTAACCCACTCCAACCTCACCGAACTCAAAGGTGCTGGAGACTTCCAAAAAGGACATTTTGCCAACCGCAACATCCACTTTGGTGTGCGGGAACACGCAATGGGTGCAATCTGTAATGGTATGGCGTTGCACAACTCAGGTTTGATTCCTTACGGTGCAACCTTCCTGATCTTTACAGATTATATGCGGGCTGCTATTCGTTTGGCTGCGCTCTCTGAAGCTGGTTCAATTTGGGTCATGACTCACGACTCCATTGGTCAAGGTGAAGATGGTCCTACTCACCAACCGATTGAAACCCTTGCTTCTTTGCGTGCCATTCCTGATTTAACCGTAATTCGTCCTGCTGACGGAAATGAAACCTCAGGTGGTTACAAAGTCGCAATTGAGAAGTCTAAAGCACACGCTTCCACTTTATTGGCGTTCACTCGTCAAAACGTTCCTAACTTGGCAGGTACATCCATTGCAGGTGTCGCTAAGGGTGGATATACAATTGTTGACTGCCAAGGTACACCAGATATCATTTTGATTGGTACTGGTTCAGAAGTCAGCCTCTGTGTAAGTGCAGCAGAAAAATTAACTGCGGTCGGTACGAAGGTTCGTGTAGTTTCTATGCCTTCTTCTACCTTGTTCGATACACAGGATGCAGCTTACAAAGAATCTGTTCTACCAAAAGCTGTTACTAAGCGTCTATCCGTAGAAGCTGCTAGTAGCTTCGGCTGGCACAAATATACAGGTAGTGAAGGTGACACCGTAAGTATTGATACTTTTGGTGCTTCTGCTCCTGGTGGTATTTGTTTGGAGAAGTTTGGCTTCACTGTTGATAATGTTTTAGCTAAAGCCAAAGCATTGTTAGGTTAAACAGTATAAGCCTCTCACCTACCCGATAGGGAGGTGATGAGATGAATACGCGTAAGTGACGAATTGCCCCTAGGGCATAGGGCTTTAAAGCTCGGTTAATGTCTTCATAGAAGAGTCGCCGAGAAGCCCACACTCACCTATTCGCGCAAGCGTGCCGCAAGGCATAAGGGAGTGTGTGGAGTATGTCACGTTAATCTTCACGGAATATTTTTTAATTTTGTTAGGTGGGCTGAATAGGCTCACCTTTTCTATTTTCCTTTGACACTCCCGCCAAATTAATCGCTGCTTTCATACTTGTTGCGTCAGCAATGCCTTTGCCTGCAATATCAAAAGCTGTACCATGATCCGGAGAAGTCCGCACAAACGGTAAACCAATGGTAGTATTGACAGCCCGATCAAAAGCCATCAACTTCACGGGAATTAATCCTTGGTCGTGATAAAGTGCCAAGTAAGCATCAGCGGGATTTTTAACTGAAGAATTACCATACCAAGCCATACCTGGTTTTACCCACATTGTATCTGGGGGGATGGGTCCTTCTAGCTGTAAATGGGGGCGTTTTTGGCGTTCTGACTCCAGCCAGGGAATTAACCAATCTATTTCTTCTGTTCCTAGTTGTCCCATTTCACCGCTGTGGGGATTTAACCCGGCGATCGCAATTCTCCCATTTTTAATCCCCAAATCATTTTCCAAATACTCCACTAGCAAATCTAATTTCTGTGTCAACAACTGGGGTGTTAATGCCTCGGCTACTTGACGTAAAGGAATATGTGTGGTAGCAAGTAAAGTGCGAAGAGTCCAACCAGTAAAAGGCGATCGCCCCACAAACAACATCCCAAAACGCTCCACACCAGCCCTTGCGGCTAAAAGTTCCGTTTGTCCTGGATAATTGTAACCAGCAGCCTTCCAAGCAGATTTAGCGATAGGTCCGGTAACAATTCCATCAAACTCACCCGCCAAAGTTTGAGATATGGCATATTCCATATAAGCAAAACTAGCCGCACCACTAGCCGTATTCCCCACACCAATAATAATTTCACCAGCACTAGGCACATCAACTACAGACAAATTAGCAGGATTTACCAAAGCGAGGGAATTATCAATATTTTTACTGATATTTTCATAAACTTGAGTTAATAAAATTTTATTCCCCACCACCACCACATCACAATTCTGAGTAACTTCAGGATCAGCCAAAGCCTTCAAAACTACCTCAGAACCAATACCCGCCGGATCTCCCACTGTCAGCACCAAACGCGGACGTTTATCTTGATTAATCATGATCTTGTATCCCTGCCCATCGTCGTCTATCCCCGAATATCATCCCTAAATTGGTTTAGAATTATTGATAGAGGTTTAATCTCAATAATTCTGATAGACCCAGTTTATCTGAATCCTCAAAGTTGAAAATAAGATTTGAGCCTTCAAATCAAATTCAGCGGTCTGAAAAACAAGAAACATAAATCAACAATCCACAAAGGAGCATTACAGCAAATGGGCAGCGAAATATTAAATGCAGCTATGCTATCTTTCGGTCTAATCCTCGTAGGTTGGGCAATCGGTGCTTTGTTACTCAAAATTCAAGGCGCAGAAGAGTAGAACAGCAGCAGGGGATACAGGGGAAGTAGGGGAAGTAGGGGAAGTAGGGGAAGTAGGGGACACAGGGGAAGTAGGGGAAGTAGGGGACACAGGGGAAGTAGGGGAAGTAGGGGAAGTAGGGGAAGTAGGGGAAGTAGGGGAAGTAGGGGAAGTAGGGGAAGTAGGGGAAGAAGTAGGGAAGTAGGGGAAGTAGGGGAAGAAAAATTAATTCTTCATCCTGACTCGGTGACTCCTGACTCGGTGACTTCTGACTCGGTGACTCCTGACTCCTAATTTTTTATTAAAATGATGTAAATTTTTATTTACATAACTAATTCTGTTAAGATTCTTCTCATAAACATTAAGATATATAACCAACCCCATGACATTATTAATAGTTGGTGCAACTGGCACTCTGGGAAGACAAGTAGCCCGTCGCGCAATTGATGAAGGATACAAAGTCCGCTGTCTCGTTCGGAGTCCTAAAAAAGCTGCTTTTTTGAAAGAATGGGGTGCAGAACTGGTACGAGGAAACTTGTGCAATCCGCAAACCCTGACGGAAGCATTGACGGGAGTAACAGCAGTTATTGATGCCGCTACGTCCCGCGCTACAGATTCTCTAACTATTAAAGAGGTAGATTGGGATGGAAAAGTAGCATTAATTCAAGCAGCCAAAGCCGCTGGTGTAGAAAGATTCATCTTCTTTTCAATTCTCGATGCTGATAAATATCCCAATGTACCGCTGATGGAAATTAAGGGATGTACAGAAGCATACTTGGTAGAATCCGGTTTAAACTACACAATTTTACGTTTAGCTGGATTTATGCAAGGATTGATTGGTCAATACGGCATACCTATTTTAGAAAAACAACCAGTATGGGTGACAGGAACATCCTCACCCATTGGCTACATGGATACTCAAGATATTGCTAAATTTGCAGTGCGGGCTTTGACAGTACCAGAAACAGAAAAGCAAGCTTTCCCAGTCGTGGGAACTCGTGCTTGGAGTGCCGAGGAAATTATTAATCTTTGCGAGCGCTTATCTGATAGAGACGCAAAAGTTACACGAATGCCCATCGGATTATTACGGGCTGTACGGAATTTACTGCGCTGCTTTCAATGGGGATGGAATGTTGCTGATAGACTAGCTTTTACAGAAGTTTTAGCTAGTGGTAAAGCTCTGAATGCAGAAAATATGGACGAAGTATATACTATTTTTGGTTTAGACAAACAGCAAACCACCACACTGGAAGTATATCTACAAGAATATTTCAGCCGGATTATGAACAAGCTGAAACAGTTAGATTACGAGAAAGCTAAAAGCAAAAAGCTCAAAAGTAAAAAGGCTCCCTTTAAAGAATCTTCCAAAGCCAATAGTCAATAAATATGAGACTTATGGTTTCATTAGTCCAAAATGTGTAACTATGAGATACATAAAAAACAGCCCTTAGACTTGGATATTTGAGTGTGCCGAAAGCAGGCATTATCTATAACGACGTTAAACCGATAGCGAGTAGTGTCGCTATTGAACTAAAAGACAAACTTACCGCTGCTGGTTGGGATGTTTACATCACAGCTAGTATCGGTGGGATATTGGGCTATTCTCAACCAGATAGTCCTGTCTTTCACACCCCCATTGAAGGTCTTACGCCCCCTGGCTTTGACTCAGATATGAAATTTGCTGTGGTGTTAGGAGGTGATGGAACTGTATTAGCAGCATCACGCCTGGTAGCCCCCTCTGGTATCCCCATGCTGACAGTAAATACTGGTCACATGGGATTTTTGACGGAAATCTATCTTAACCAATTGCCCCAAGCCTTAGAACAGGCAATGGCGGGTGCATATCAGGTTGAAGATAGAGCTATGCTCACCGTTAAAGTTATGCGGGGAGATACGGTGAAGTGGGAAGCCCTCTGTTTAAATGAAATGGTGCTACATCGAGAACCTTTAACTTGTATGTGCCATTTTGAAATTGCGGTGGGACGACATTCACCTGTGGATATTGCTGCTGATGGAATTATTGTTTCTACTCCAACTGGTTCAACGGCTTATTCTTTAAGCGCAGGTGGTCCAGTAATTACTCCCGGTGTGCCTGTATTGCAGTTAGTACCTATTTGTCCTCATTCTCTGGCTTCTAGGGCTTTGGTGTTTCCCGATAGCGAACCGATTAATATCTATCCTGTGAACATTCCCCGGTTGGTGATGGTGGTAGATGGCAATGGTGGATGTTATATTTGCTGTGAGGATCGGGTATATTTAGAGCGATCGCCCTATAGCGCCCGATTTATTCGTCTCCAGTCACCGGAATTTTTCCGTGTTCTTAGGGAAAAACTTGGTTGGGGTTTACCGCATATTGCTAAACCTAATTCTGTAGAATTGCCTTAATTGTTGGTGGTTAGCTAGTATAATATTGAGCGGTTATCACCAACTGCTACCCAGCAACGCTTTTAACTACAGCAGAACCATGAAAACTCAATAGGGTAGGTAAATTATGGTTCAAGCCTTATTTAAAACCAAAGCAGCAACCTTTGAAGAGTTCGTAGAGTGGAAACCAAAGGGGTAGAAACAGCTTGATAATTTCTACCCATAACTATCCATATATTACTGTTTGTCCAAGTCTTCAAGAAGTTGATCAACAAAATCCCTCAACCGTTGCTGCCAATCAGGGACGGTTTTAATTTTTTCCCTGACTCCAGGTAAAACCTTAAATTGCAAGGGTGATTTATCGGAGGCTACTTGATTTTGTGGTTTAAATTTAATCCGAGGCATTGCCAAATCTTAATATATCTGATATACTAGATATCATAGCACAACATTGAAGGTCGAATCAATGCTTTTATCATTCAAAACCGCATTAATTCCAAATAACGGACAGGTTACAGCTTTTCGTAAAGCATAGGTGGTTCAAAAAAACATCAAAACAACCACGATTCAAGAAAAAAGGACAACACGATTCTTTCTATTTAGAATCAGGAACTAAGGCGAAACCAGCGATTAAAAATGATGGTAAAAGAATTAAATTACCCCTGTTACATTGTGTGTGATAATACTTCAACCCAACCTACGGCAGAGCGGTCATACTATTAGTAATAGTCCAAATATCCACTAAAAGCAATAATAAAGTACAACCAAATAAAATAATATACATCCAAGGTTGTGAGAAAGGGTTAACATCGTGAGTATTAATATTAGTTTTTTCTTGAACAATCTTGAGTAACCGAGATAAACCAGCTATACGCATGGGTAATAAATAACCTTTACCATCATGACTGACAAAATAATATACTAATCCACCTTGACCTGTAGTACGTGGTTTCAAATCTTTAACATCCGACCAAAGCAAAGACCAACCAGGAAGGAAAAAGCGTGGTATCCACACTGGATAAGTGACTTGAATTTTTTCCTCATCTGTTATAACTCTTTCAGAAAGTACAGCATATAAAATCACAAAACCGGCGATAATTCCTACGATTAACAATGATGGAGAAACAGAGGCAGAAGTAACTTTAGCCAAAATAGGTAAAGGAACTGTTAAAGCTATATATAATGTTAATAATGTGATGCGAATGATGGGGGATAGGCGAAAAATAGAATTTGTCGTCATGGTAGTTATTGAAAATGAAGTTAGCTATATTTATAGTAACTGATTTTATTTTATTTTATTTTTGTGCTTTCAATTCTTACAGGTTTTGGCTGATGGTGTCTCAAAATAGGTGCATAGCTAAAACTGTTCCCTGTTCCCTACCTTCACAGACAACTTATTCAGCGTAAAATATACTCGTATAGTTTTTCCATCAAATTGATGCACCTTGAGTTAAATTAGTGAATAATTCTAAATGTTAAATTGATTCGTGGTTGAATTTCTTTAACTGTTTTAGCAATTTGGTGTTGCCAAAAATGCTGAGTTTCACCTTGCATTAATAGCAAGCTACCACTGGTTAAATCAATATCAATCTTATGAGTTTTGAAATGCTTATGTCGTAAAGAAAAACGACGATTTGCACCAAAACTAACAGAAGCAATAATGGGATTTTTCCCTAATTCTGGTTCATCATCACTATGCCAGGAAACACTATCTTTACCATCACGATATAAATTGATAAGAACACTATTAAAACTAACTTGTGCAATTTTCTCAATTTCAGATTTAATTAATTTTAATGTAGGATTCCAAGGTTCTGGATGTTGTTCTATGCCAGAATAAGTGTAAGATTTTCCTTCATCTCCATGCCACGCTGTCAATCTTGGTATAGGCATTTGCTTACCAAAAAATTGGATTATTTCTTGTTTCCAGTTAACACTGGAATATAAATCTGAAAAAAGTTGATTACTTTCTTTGGTGCTAAAAAAATTCAGATATAATATTACTTCTCCATCAGTAGAAATAATTGTTTTTTTGTTAACCTGATTTTCTACTTTCATATTATTATCTGGTAAATAATCCCAAAGACTGATTTGATTATACATGATTTGATTAAATCTCCGTAATTATACATTTAGTTAAAACATCTTCCCCCGAAACTGTAGCAGGAGAATCCAAAACCTCAACCTCCTTTCCTTGTCTATAAATCTCCACTTGACGAGATTTCCGATTAATTAATTCTTATTTATATTATATTGTTCAATAAATTAATTTTTTAATACTCATTACCAAACAGCGATTCCTGCGGAGCGGTTGCGCGATCGCATTAACCCTAATTTTAAGCGATCGTTCTTATTTATGACCTTCATAATGGGGATGAAGGGATAATAAGCCGTAAATTGGGAATATCCAAGAAGTCTTTGATGTTGTGAGTAACTAGCGGTAAGTCATAGCGTAAAGCTGTTGCAGCAATCCAAGCATCTTGTGGAGATATTGGTCGTCCTGCGCTTTGTCGCTTGGCACGAATATACGCCCATTCTCGACAAAGTGATTGATCAACTGGAATAATTAAGTAGTTAGATAGGTATTGTTCTAGTTGTGTGAAACGGCGATCGCCCCATTGACGCAAAATTGCCCAATGAAACAGTTCAGCTACGGTCATGAATGACATTGCTAATTGTTGACCAGTTAAATATGGTAAGTAAGGGTCGGCATAATCACTACCTTTGAAGATGAAAGAAGCGATATCAGTATCAATGAGGTAAAAACTCATGGTGTTTGGTTAGATCACTTCTTGGCGTTGTTGTCGTAGGAAAATGAGAAAATCTTCGATGGAGTCTTCTTCAGGCCAAAAGTCAGCAGCGAGATGTTTGAGGTTATGTACGGTGGTAGGGGTCTGTGTGGCGAGTAGTTCTTTGAGCGTGGTATCTTGCCAAAACTGATGACTGAGATTTTTAAGATCGGTTTGAGACTGTGAGGATGAATTGCTTTGGGTAAAGATTTGCAATAGTTGTTGACGTTCTGTAGATGATAACTGTTGGATAGCAGCGATCGCATTTTCGAGTCGTGAAGTCATAGTGCGGTTTTGTGGTTGTATGATTCTATTTTATTTAAACTCAAGGGCGATCGCACACAACCCCCTGAATTTTAAACGAACTGCTTGCAGCAGTGCTAGTTCCCTCCAGGACGCTCCGTGAACGCTATCGCACCCCAACATCCCCAAATAGCGATTGCGCGATCGCACACAACCACCCTAATTTTAGATGATCGCAATTCCAACTTATTCCTAAACAGCGATTCCTAGGTCGCGCTTCGCTATCGCCGATGGAAATACAGATTTAATTGTTGCTTTCTATCAACGATAACCTACGTTTATTTTCCATACATTCACGCAAATAAAGATTAATTAAATTCAAATAAGAAATACCTGTTTCTTGAGCTATTTCTTCAAAGTATTGAATTATATCCTTTTCTAAATCAATTGTAATTTGTTCTTTTAACTGTTGAGAATAGGGATTTTTAACAGATTTAGAAAAATCATAATTTTCTCTCATAGGAACTCCTGATATTGTTTTTGTTCTAGTTTATTTGCTTTTCTTGCTGAAATAATCCGAATTGTTGTATCATTTTCTCGATAACAATGACAAACAACTAAAAGGCGATAATAAACACTGATTCCTAATAAAATAAATCTATCTTCATCTTGAGAATGATCGGGATCATAAATTAAACGAGCATTATCATCAATAAAGGCAGATTTTGCTTCTTTAAAAGAAATCCCATGTTTTTGAATATTACTCTCGGCTTTTTGTGAATCCCAAGTAAATTCCAACTTATTCATTATTATACTAAATTTTTAATTTGCATTCCTAAAATTTACATTATGATTATGCCACAAGTTATAGATTATTCAGGCGATTCCTAGGTCGCGCTTCGCTATCGCTCACAACTACCCCAATTTTAAACGATAGCACTCCAATATCCCCAAACAACGATCACCTACTCTTTACTATCGCCTATTTTTGATCCTTGATTCAGGAGTGAACACAGATGAACGGGGATAAACGCGGATTTTTTGTCTGAATCAGGATGTCCAGGATTTGAGGATGTACAGGATGTAATTGCTCATTTGTTTGTTGGTGGTTAATGTTGTAATTGTCTGATAGCGTAGCGTTAGCCATATCAGAATAAACAAAATCATCCCCAAATTTTCACCAACAATTATTAAATAACATCCTGTAAATCCTTTAATCCTGGTTATCCTGATTCAGACAAAAAAATCATAACTGACCACAAACCAATTCTTGATTATTGATTTATCTGTAATTTTCCTACTTGAAGAAATAACGAACCACTCCAGACACAGAGGAAGAAGATTATCTTTGGGTTATAAGAGGTTGTTTGAAAAGTATCAGATAAAACCCATAATCTCCAAAAACCTAACCCCCCTACCCCCCTTCCCTACCCCTCCCTGACCCTCCCCTTGTAGGCTACGGTGTACACACAAGTAAGAAATTGTTTGTTGGTTGCCATAAAACCCCACCCCTAGCCCCTCCCCGCAAGCGAGGAGGGGGACTGGATTGAGAATACATCCTTTGTTATGGCTGAAAACCTAGTGTAAGGAAGGATGTGTGTACACCGTAGCCCCTTGTAGGGGAGGGAAGCGGAAAAACTTTTGTTAGTTGGAATGGGGTTTTTAAAGCCTCTCCCCGCACCTCTCCCTAACCCTCTCCTAAAAGGAGAGGGAAAAGGAATAACATTTAATACTGGAGAGGTTTACCAGAGGGGTCAATTTATACATTTAAAACTTTTCAAACATCCTCTAAGATCCCCGACTTCTTCTTTGATCATATCAATCAATTATTAGTTATGTTCAGAAATCGGGGATCTAGTTAGATCACTTCGCTATCCCTCACAACCACCCTAATTTTAAACGAACTGCTTGCAACCTTTCTGAGATATCAGTTCAAAGCCATGTTTACGTAATATGCGTTCAACATCATCAGCCTTCATTCTCCTGAGTCGAGTCATCCGAGCATAACCTCACGGATTACTGCTCCAGGAAGAAGTTGAATAGTATCGGGCTGTAAATAAAGCTCGATCGCTTCTCTTATATTATTAAGGGCTTCTTCTTGTGTAACACCGGCAGAGGTGCATCCAGGGAGTTCTGGACACCAAATTGCCCATTCGCTTGTTTCTGGATCAGGTTCAAGTATGACTCGCCACTTCATAGTTACTATAATATTTGTAGAATTAATCTCAATCATAGCAAACGGTTCTTCGTAGTATCCTGGCACTACAAGATTGGCGATTCCTAGGTCGCGCTGTACGCGATCGCACCCCAACATCCCCAAAACGCTATCGCTCACAACTACCCTAATTTTAAGCGATTCCTAGGTCGCGCTTCGCTATTGCTCACAACCACCCTAATTTTAAACGAACTGCTTGCAGCAGCACTAGTTCCCTCCGGGACGCACTCGCGTTCGCTATCGCCCTCCCTACATCCCCAAATAGCGATCTCTTTTTGTGATATTCTATAATTAGAAATGTACTTAATTAAACAGCAGCATTATATTATTGTAAGGATGACAAAATTATGCAAGCAATTAGGTTACAAAAAACTATAGAGAAAAATGGTGAAATCTCTTTTCAAAATTTACCTGTGGTAGAAGGACAAGAGGTAGAGGTAATTGTTTTATTATCCATTCTTCCTACAAGGAAAAAGGTATTAACTGCTCATGAATTACTTGATTCGAGCTTGATAGGTTTATGGGAAGAACGCGACGATATTACAGATAGCCTTGCTTACGCTCGTCAGTTGCGTGAACAGTCACAAAGGAGAGGTTATGATTCTCCTAGATAGTGATATTATGATTGACTTTCTTCGTAAATATCCACCTGCTATTAGTTGGTTAAGTTCTTTGGGAGAGGAAGAAATTGCTTTACCTGGTTATGTAGCGATGGAATTGATGCAAGGATGTAGGAATAAGTTGGAATTGCAGGAAATTCGCAAATTTATTGCTAATGTTGAAGTAATTTGGCCAACACCTGAAACTTGTGATCAAGCATTAGAAACATTTGCAGATTATAATCTCAGTCATAATCTTGGGTTAATTGATGCTTTAATCGGTCAAACATCAATTGCTTTCGGTTTACCATTACATACATTTAATGTGAAGCATTATGCTGTTATTCCAGGTTTAATAACAATACAACCATATAAAAGATAATTAGTGTATTTTTGCTATCGCTCACAACCACAATAATTTTAGGCGGTCGCTCTCCCAACTTATTCCTAAACAGCGATTCCTAGGTCGCGCTTCGCTATCGCTCACAACTACCCTAATTTTACACGAACTGCTTGCAGCAGCGCTTCGCTATCGCCCCCCAACATTCTCCAAACAGCGATTCCTAGGTCGCGCTTCGCTATCGCTCACAACTACCCTAATTTTAAGCGATTCCTAGGTCGCGCTTCGCTATCGCTCACAACTACCCTAATTCTAAATGATCGCCCTCCCAACATTCCCAAACAGCGAACTGCTTGCAGCAGCGCTTCGCTATCGCACTACTCCAATTTTAGACTATCGCACCCCAACATCCCCAAACAGCGAACTGCTTGCAGCAGCGCTAGTTCCCTCCGGGACGCACTCGCGAACGCTATCGCACACAACCCCTTAATTTTAAACGATTCCTAGGTCGCGCTTCGCTATCGCACCCCAACATCCCAAACAGCAGTGGTTGTCAAATCCTCTTGAAATCATTATGCTTCAGATAGAAACGAATGATTAACGGAAAACTCAAATGACAATCAATACATCTATAGAAGAACGGCTTTCAGCAGTAGAAATTGCACTTGCACAGTTACAAAAGCAAATTGTAGCTCCTCAACCAATGAATTGGCTAGAACAAATTACAGGTTCTTTTAAGAATGACTCAGCTTTTGAAGAACTGCTTGCTTATGGAAGAGTAATTCGTCAAGGTGATGAATCCATTCTGGAAACGCCAGAAGAATTATGAAATATTTATTAGATACAGATCACCTGAGCATTCTTCAACGACAAACAGGAAACGATTACAGCAATCTTTCAACGCGGATGAATCGCTATCCATTGTCAGATTTTGCTGTATCAACAGTGACATTTCACGAGCAGATGTTGGGTTGCCATGCTTATATTAATCGTGCGCGTAATTCTAATGACGTAGTCAAAGGGTATGAAATGATGACACTACTCCTTAACGATTTCAAGGTATTACCTTTAGTCTCATTTGACATGGGAGCAGCCCAGGCACTTAATCAATTACAATCACAACGTATTCAACTGGCCAAGATGGATGCGCGAATTGCTTCAATTGCCATCTTTCGTGGATTGGTTTTATTAACTCGCAATCATCAAGATTTTGGTAAGGTGACCGGATTATTACTCGAAGATTGGACAGTTTAAAACAGCGATCGCACTCCCAACTTATGCCTAAATAGCGATCGCTCACCACTACCCCAATTTTAAGCGATTCCTAGGTCGCGCTTCGCTATCGCACTCCCAACTTATTCCTAAACAGCGATCGCTCTCTTTTAGTAGACATCATCATGAGAACCTATATTTAAAAGAACCACTATTTCTTCACCAGTTTCATCGTCTTTTTCTATAGAGAAAATAATCCGACAGTCATATCCACAGAAGCAAGCACGCAAACCATCAAACTCACCTTTTAGCTGATGAGTAGCAAGGTTAGCAGCAAATAAATCTGTTTCCATTTGCTGTAATGTTTCCTCAATTCGTGCTTGTAAATTCTGATCATGTTTGATTAATTTTCGCAAAGATCGCTTGAAGCGAGAAGTAAGAACCAGTTTTCTCATTATGTTTCATTAGTATTTAAGTAAGTTCTTAACTCAGCGATCGCTTCAGTTGCGGTTTGAGGTTTAAGATTACCATTTCTAAATTCAGCTAGTGCTTCCTGTGATGAACTTGCTAATTCTTTTCGTCGCATATCAGCTATTCGACGTTGTAGGATACTAATTAGTAGTTCTTGTTGATCAAGTGGTAGATCAGTCACTAGATTGAGAACTTCTTCAAATGTGTTAATTTGTTGCATAAATGCTCTCAACTAAATTACTTTATTTATTTTAGTATTTCTCTTGTAGCTTTGCTAATAATGAAATATCGCACCCCAACATCCCCAAACAGCGAACTGCTTGCAGCAGCGCTAGTTCCCTCCGGGACGCACTCGCGTTCGCTATCGCTCACAACCCCCTAATTTTAAACGAACTGCTTGCAGCAGCGCTTCGCTATCGCTCACAAATACCCTAATTTTCGGCGATTCCTAGGTCGCGCTTCTTCATTAAGACACTAAGCAAATAATTAGTTAATAAAATTGCACTTATTTGTTATAATATTATTTGTGGTTAATAAGAGAGAAATTATCTTGTGAAATCTACATTTAACTGGAATCCAGAACAGACTTTACTCGAAAAACTGATCAATCTGGCTAGTAACCGTGGTCAATCACCGGAATCAATTATTAGTGAAGCTGTCAGATCATACCTGGAAATCCAATCACTAGAAACAGTTAATGATGCTGTATCTGATCCATTAATTGGCTTATTTGCAGCCACACCTGATTTAGCTATTAATTCCGAAGATATTCTCCAAAATGAAGTGACAGAGAAATCAGGTTGGACATGGAAAGAACCCCAGCAGTAGCTGATACTGGCTTTGTTGTCGCATTATTGAATCGTTTGGATACAATGCACAATAGTGTAACACCAGTATACACACAACAAAAACAAATTTTATTGCCACAAACAGTATTAGCAGAAGTGGCTTATTTAGTAGGACGTAATGCAGGTTCAGCAACATTAGTAGCTTTCTTAAAAGGACTATCTGCAAGTAGATTTATTTTAGTAGCTTTGACAGATCAAGATTTGGTGCTTGTTGCGGAAATTTTGGATGAATATGCAGATAGTCGGATTGATTTTGTAGATGCAAGTGTTATGGCTATAGCTGAACGTTTTGATATTAAAAGAATATTGACTTTAGATCAGCGAGATTTTAGATTATTTCGACCTCAGCATTGTGATTGTTTTGAGATTTTGCCTTGAAAGAAATAATAGTTAATATATAAGCGCGATTACTAGGTTGTGCTTCGCTATCGCTCACAACTACACCCATTTTAGGCGATCGCACCCCAACCACCCTAATTTTAGGCGATCGCACTCCCAACCAACATCCTAATCAGCGAACTGCTTGCAGCAGCGCTAGTTCCCTCCGGGACGCACTCGCGAACGCTATCGCTCACAACCCCCTAATTTTAAACGAACTGCTTGCAGCAGCGCTTCGCTATCGCACAAATAATTTGTAGAAGGTTTAAAAATTTGATATGATGTTGATGAAAACTGTTTAATTTTTGCAGAAAAACTATGTCTCAAGCAACTGATAAACCTATAATTCAAGAAAACACACTGTTAGATAAATTTAGAAATCTAACTATTGAACAACAACAAACTATCTTAGATTTTATGGAATTTATGCACAGTAAAAAAACAAAATCACAAGACAATCAAGAGGTTTCAGCTTATGATTTAGCTAAGGAATGGGCTGGATCTGTAGAAAGTGGGATTAGTGATTTATCTACTAATAAAAGGTATCTTCAAGGATTTGGTAAATAATGAAATCAGAAATTATTATAGATACTTCGCCTTTAGTGGCTTTTATTGATAAAAGTGATAATCTTCATAAATGGACAGTAGAAAAATGGAAAAATTTACGTCCCCCTTTATTTACTTGTGAAGCGGTTATTGCGGAATCTTGTTTTTTATTACAAAATGTTCATGGAGGAGAAAGTGCTATTTTATCTTTATTGGAAGCAGAAGTAATTAAAATACCTTTTAATTTAAGTGAAGAAGTAACAGTAATTAAGCAATTAATGAAACAATATCACTCCGTTCCTATGTCTTTAGCTGATGCTTGTTTAGTAAGAATGAGTGAATTAATTAGAGGAAGTAGTGTTTTCACTTTAGATAGTGATTTTAGGGTTTATCGTCAATATAAAAATAAGGTTATTCCTGTTATTATGCCTGAATAACATCATTGAATTGCACCACAGTCTCCTGATTCCTAGGTCGCGCTTCGCTATCGCACCCTAACATCCCCAAACAGCGAACTGCTTGCAGCAGCGCTTCGCTATCGCATACAACCCCAATTTTAAACTATCGCACCCCAACATCCCCAAACAGCGATCGCTTACAACTCCCCTAATTTTAGGCGAACTGACAAGTCAGCACTTACGCTATCGCTATCACACTTTATTTCTGGATCGGACAAACCTCAAAAGCCAATTCATGGCGATAAAAACATACATTAAATTCTGCAAAAAAGTTCATGTGACCTAAAATGACAGGTACATCTGTTGATTGAGTCCACGCAAAGGCAAGTAAAACAGGTGCAAAATTGGCTACTGTCCCAGTTAAAACTAGCCCTCGTGAGTCACTATGAGCGAGATTTCCACTAAGTGGAATTTGAACGGTTTGACTTTCCCAGACTGCTCCTAACTGTAATCCAATTTCGTAGGGTAAGACATTAACACTAGCGCCAGTGTCTAATAAAGCCATAACTTCTATGGAACTTTTTCCATTAGTCAAGATTAGCGGCAAGTATGGCAAAATACTAGAACGACCAGAACTGTCAGTGCGTTCTGTAAATAACAAGCGATGACCACCAAGCATTTTATACTCCCTGTGCCTCTAGCAAAAGCTGAGATAAGGCTTGAACAGCTTCATTATCTACTTGAGGTGACCATACAACTGCCTCAGTAACTGTTAGTTGATTCATCAGCATATTTTCATGATGCTCATTACTTGCGGTGTCTAGGCTACATCCTTCTTCTTTAGCTACTGCAAGCAAAAGAAAGTGTATAAGTCTGAGCTTATCTTGATGTGTTAGTTGACTAACAGTTGGTAGAAGTTCGCTAAGAGGCATATTAAACATCAGGTTTTGCTATCTGATTTGGATCATAGCATCTTCCTAAATCTGGCCACATTGAGTAGCTATTTAGATATCGCACACAACCAATTTTAAACTATCGCACCCCAACACCCCAAAACAGCGAACTGCTTGCAGCAGCGCTTCGCTATCGCTCCCAACCCCAATTTTAGAAGTCGCACTCCCAACACCCCAAACAGCGATCGCTCCCAACCCTAATTTTAAACGATTCCTAGGTCGCGCTTCGCTATCGCACCCTAACATCCCCAAACAGCGATTCCTAGGTCGCGCAACGCTTACGCTCACAACCACCCTAATTTTAAACGAACTGCTTGCAGCAGCGCTAGTTCCCTCCGGGACGCTCCGCGAACGCTATCGCACCCCAACATCCCCAAATAGCGATTCCTAGGTCGCGCAACGCTTACGCACACAACCACCCCAATTTTAAACGAACTGCTTGCAGCAGCGCTTCGCTATCTCTCTCCCAACATCCCCAAACAGCGAACTGACAAGTCAGCGCTTGCGCTTACAACCACCCTAATTTTAAGCGATCGTTCTTATTTATGACCTTCATAATGGGGATGAAGGGATAATAAGCCGTAAATTGGGAATATCCAAAAAGTCTTTGATGTTGTGAGTAACTAGCGGTAAGTCATAGCGTAAAGCTGTTGCAGCAATCCAAGCATCTTGTGGAGATATTGGTCGTCCTGCGCTTTGTCGCTTGGCACGAATATACGCCCATTCTCGACAAAGTGATTGATCAACTGGAATAATTAAGTAGTTAGATAGGTATTGTTCTAGTTGTGTGAAACAGCGATCGCTCCATTGACGCAAAATTGCCCACTGAAACAGTTCAGCTAGTTAAATATGGTAAGTAAGGGTCGGCATAATCACTACCTTTGAAGATGAAAGAAGCGATATCAGTATCAATGAGGTAAAAACTCATGGCGTTTGGTTAAATCACTTCTTGGCGTTGTTGTCGTAGGAAAATGAGAAAATCTTCGATGGAGTCTTCTTCCGGCCAAAAGTCAGCAGCAAGATGTTTGAGGTTATCTACGGTGATAGGGGTCTGTGTGGCGAGTAGTTCTTTGAGTGTGGTATCTTGCCAAAACTGATGACTGAGATTTTTAAGATCGGTTTGAGACTGTGAGGATGAATTGCTTTGGGTAAAGATTTGCAATAGTTGTTGACGTTCTGTAGATGATAGCTGTTGGATAGCAGCGATCGCATTTTCGAGTCGTGAAGTCATAGTACGGTTTTTTGGTTATATAATTCTATTTTATTTAAACTCAGGGGCGATAGCTCTCCCAACATCCCCAAACAGCGATTCCTACGGAGCGCTTCGCTATCGCTCACAACCCTAATTTTAAACGATCGCCTATTTTTCTTGATTCAGGGGTGAACGCAGATAAACGCAGATAAACGCGGATTTTTTGTCTGAATCAGGATGTCCAGGATTTGAGGATGTCCAGGATATAATTGCTCATTTGTTTGTTGGTGTTTAATGTTGTAATTGTCTGATAGCGTAGTGTGGCGTTAGCCATATCAGAATAAACAAAATCATCCCCAAATTTTCACCAACAATTATTAAATAACATCCTGTAAATCCTTTAATCCTGGTTATCCTGATTCTGACAAATTCATTCCTAAGTGATTACAAACCAATTTCTTGATTATTGATTAATCTGTAAATCCTGTCTAGTTTTCAAACTATCACTAGGAGAAAGTAACTCAATTACAAAATCAGGACAAATGGGAGGAAAGTTTCTCTTAGTAATGTTTATTACCGTTTATGTCTTCCCAATAGCGATCTCCTTGTTTTCCTTTAACCCGTCCAAGACAGTTACCAGATAGATCGTAGCACTTGTATCGGCTTCGATTCCAATGCACCTTCTTCTCCACTCTCACTGTGGCTGGAGCGTAGATTTCAATAAGTCGTTGTACATCTGGTTTAACACCAAAGTTAGTTAATTGTATCTGAGGTTGATTTTCATTAGATGTAGAATATTGAATTGGATCTTGGGATTCACCCTTTCCAACAATGTATTCCAGCGTTTTTACACAGTCAAGGAAAGATGAAATATTACGAGCAACTATCTGCTTTGTTTGAATGTTGATAATTGCGTAACCTGCACCTTCATTGACCACAGCATATTGTCCCTGTACTGTCACATAGGCATTGGTATCTATTTTCTTGATGTCACTCATTTGGCACTCACCAAGCTAACAAAGACAACTATTTTTAATATTCTCTTAATTATACAGAAGTATGTACTTATTTTTCTACCACTAGCACTAGATCCTGAAACAAGTATGTAAACAAAATTTAAAACCAGGTGAGAGAACCTGTATTCTTTGTTAAGATTCATGAATAAATATGTTGTTTTCTATATCATTTTGTGTCAGATATAGGACAAAACCCCCACAGAATCCGAGTTTTCTGCTAAAAAACTCTTATTGCCGAAAATAATTGAAGTTACAAACGGTTATGCCGTGAGGAACTTCATGAGAACACGCTTGAAAGGAGCTTATTTGAATGTTTACCCAAGTCAAGTCCACGATTCGACATATTGCACCTGATGATTTACGGGGACGTAAATTAATCAAGGTTGTCTATGTCGTGCTAGAATCCCAATACCAAAGTGCATTATCACAAGCGGTACGGGAAATTAACGCTAATCATCCCAGCGTTGCCATAGAAATCAGTGGATACTTGATTGAAGAACTGCGGGGAACTGAAAACTTTGAAGGATTTCAACGCGATATAGCCAGTGCTAATATATTCATTGCTTCTCTGATTTTTATTGAAGACTTAGCACAGAAAGTAGTTGCCGCAGTAGAACCCCATCGTGATAATCTCGATGTATCCGTTGTCTTCCCCTCCATGCCCGAAGTTATGCGCCTCAATAAAATGGGTAGCTTCTCCTTGGCGCAGTTAGGACAATCCAAGAGCGTTATCGCTAACTTCATGAAAAAGCGCAAAGAAAAATCTGGCGCTGGTTTCCAAGACGGAATGTTGAAGTTATTGCGGACTCTTCCCCAAGTGCTGAAATTCCTCCCTATGGAAAAAGCACAAGACGCGAGAAACTTCATGCTCAGTTTTCAGTATTGGCTAGGTGGTTCAGCGGAAAACCTGGAAAACTTTTTACTGATGCTGGCTGATAAATACGTATTGAAAGGCGCAGAAAAAGAAAGCTTTGCTGCTGCTGAATACCAAGCACCAGTTGTTTATCCCGATATGGGGATTTGGCATCCTTTAGCGCCAAGTATGTTTGAGGATGTGCGAGAATATCTTAACTGGTATTCTGTCCGCAGGGATATTTCCCGAAATCTCAAAGACCCTCTTGCACCATGTGTAGGTTTGGTTTTACAAAGAACTCACCTAGTGACCGGTGATGATGCCCATTATGTGGCAATTGTCCAGGAATTAGAATCATTAGGTGCGAAAGTTCTGCCTGTGTTTGCTGGTGGTTTGGATTTCTCTAAACCAATAGAAGCTTACTTCTATGAACCTACAACCAAATTACAATTAGTAGATGCGGTAGTCTCTTTAACTGGTTTCGCTTTGGTGGGTGGACCAGCGAGACAAGATCATCCGAAAGCTATTGAAGCCTTAAAACGGTTAAATCGTCCCTACATGGTGGCTTTGCCTTTGGTCTTCCAAACCACCGAAGAATGGCTAGATAGCGATTTGGGGTTACATCCCATTCAAGTAGCTTTACAGATTGCTATCCCTGAATTAGACGGGGCAATTGAGCCTATTATCTTGTCAGGTAAAGATGGGGCAACAGGGAAAGCGATCGCCCTCCAAGACCGGGTAGAAATAGTCGCCAAACGCGCCTTAAAATGGGCAACTCTGCGCCGCAAACCTAAATTAATCAAAAAAGTCGCTATCACTGTTTTCAGCTTCCCTCCCGACAAAGGTAACGTGGGTACAGCCGCATATTTAGATGTATTCGGTTCTATCCATGAAGTCATGAAAGGACTGAAAAACAACGGTTACGACGTGCAGGACATTCCCGAAACTCCCCAAGAGTTGTTAGAACAAGTCATCCACGACGCACAAGCACAATACAACAGTCCTGAACTCAACGTTGCTTACAAAATGTCTGTGCCAGAATATGAAGCACTGACACCCTACTCCCAACGTTTAGAAGAAAACTGGGGACCACCTCCCGGAAACCTCAACAGCGACGGACAAAATCTCTTGATTTATGGGAAACAATTTGGTAACGTCTTCATTGGTGTGCAGCCAACATTTGGTTATGAAGGCGACCCCATGCGGTTGTTATTCTCCCGTTCTGCAAGTCCGCATCATGGTTTTGCAGCTTACTACACCTATCTAGAACGGATCTGGGGCGCTGATGCTGTGTTACACTTTGGGACACATGGCTCATTGGAATTCATGCCCGGTAAGCAAATGGGAATGTCTGGTGATTGTTACCCAGATCAACTAATTGGCTCAATTCCGAATCTGTATTATTACGCAGCCAATAACCCCAGCGAAGCCACAATTGCCAAACGTCGCAGTTATGCAGAAACTATTTCTTACCTAACACCACCTGCGGAAAATGCTGGTTTATACAAGGGTTTGAAGGAACTTAGCGAGTTAATTGCTTCTTACCAAACTTTGAAGGACACAGGACGCGGCGTTTCTATTGTCAATTCCATCATGGATAAATGCCGCATTGTCAACTTAGACAAGGATATTGAGTTACCAGAAACCGACTCTAAGGATATGTCCTCGGAAGAACGGGATAACATCGTGGGTAGCGTTTATCGGCGGTTGATGGAGATTGAATCGCGCTTGTTACCTTGTGGACTGCACGTGATTGGTAAGCCTCCTAGTGCCGAAGAAGCGATCGCCACTTTGGTCAATATAGCTAGTTTAGACCGACAAGAGGAAGAACTGCTAGGTTTACCCGGAATTATTGCTAGAAGTCTGGGACGCAACATTGAAGATATCTACAAAAACAACGATGCCGGCATTTTGGCAGATGTGCAACTATTACAAGATATCACCCTTGCTACCCGTGCGGCTGTCACAGCTTTAGTCCAAGAACAAATTGACGCAGAAGGTAGAGTCATAGCGGTTTCCAAGTTGAACTTCTTCAATATGGGCAGAAAAGAACCTTGGGTAGAATCACTGCACCAATCAGGTTATCCCAAAGTTGACACCTCTGCGTTAAAACCCCTGTTTGAATATTTGGAATTTTGTCTAAAACAAGTTTGTGCAGATAACGAACTGGGTGGACTTCTCCAAGGTTTAGCCGGTGAATACATTTTACCCGGACCCGGTGGTGATCCTATCCGTAATCCTGACGTATTACCCACAGGTAAAAATATTCACGCTTTAGATCCTCAATCTATCCCCACTTCCGCCGCAGTCCAATCTGCAAAAATCGTCGTTGATAGGTTGTTGGAACGGAACAGATCAGAAAATGAGGGCAACTGGCCGGAAACCATCGCCTGTGTCCTCTGGGGTACAGATAACATCAAAACCTACGGTGAATCCCTCGCCCAAATTATGTGGATGATTGGTGTGCGTCCGGTTGCCGATGCTTTGGGACGGGTGAACAAGTTGGAATTGATACCTTTGTCAGAATTGGGCAGACCCAGAATTGATGTTGTCATTAACTGTTCTGGTGTATTCCGTGACTTGTTCATTAACCAAATGAATTTGCTGGATCAAGGTGTGAAAATGGCTGCTGAAGCTGATGAACCTTTGGAAATGAACTTTGTCCGCAAGCACGCTTTGAAACAAGCTGAGGACATGGGCATAAATCTGCGTCAAGCTGCAACTCGCGTTTTCTCTAATGCTTCTGGTTCTTATTCTTCTAACATTAACCTGGCGGTGGAGAATAGCACTTGGGATAGTGAAGCTGAGTTACAGGAAATGTATTTGAAACGGAAATCTTTCTCTTTCAATTCTGATAATCCTGGGGTTATGGATGAGTCGCGGGAGATTTTTGAAACGACTTTGAAAACTGCTGATGCAACTTTCCAGAATCTCGATTCTTCGGAAATCAGTTTAACAGATGTTTCTCACTATTTTGACTCTGATCCTACTAAGTTAGTTGCAAGTCTGCGTGCTGATGGGAAGAAACCATCTTCTTACATTGCAGATACAACTACAGCGAATGCACAGGTGAGAACTTTATCGGAAACTGTGCGTTTAGATGCGCGGACGAAGTTGTTAAATCCCAAATGGTATGAGGGGATGTTATCTCACGGTTATGAAGGTGTGCGGGAACTTTCTAAGCGGTTGGTAAATACTACTGGTTGGAGTGCGACTGCTGGCGCTGTGGATAATTGGATTTATGAGGACACGAACGAAACTTTCATCAAAGATGAGGAAATGCAAAAGCGTTTGATGAATCTCAACCCTCATTCTTTCCGCAAGATTGTTTCTACTTTGTTGGAAATGAATGGACGCGGTTATTGGGAGACTAGCGAGGAGAATTTAGACAGATTGAGAGAGTTGTATCAGGAGGTGGAAAACCGGATTGAGGGTATAGAATAGGATTACATGGGCAGGTAAAATACCTGCCTTAATCAATTTTAATGGGTGAAAGTGGTAAATATTATTACCGAAATCAGTTTTAAGCATCTAACCATAAAATATGAATAGGCAAAATTTACTAGAATCAATAGCTAATACTATTAGTGATTATCGCTTAGGTGAAATTCCTCCTATGACAACTTCTCACGTTGATAGGTGGGTATCTCAGTTTGATGATGATGAACAGTTAATTATTCTTTCGGAAATGGATCATCTTCTCAGTAAATATTATATATCTAAATCTAAGGCTGAATCTTTTCTAACCGAGATTTTAACATCTGAGGAAATTTTTGGTAAGAATCCTTCAGCACTTATTCAATACGGACACTTTCTAGATATTCAAAAAAAAGGAGACAGTCAAAAAGATTTACTGAAATTAGCTAATGAAATAACCATGCGTGAATATGGAATTAGCATTAATCAATCATCTTCACAATCTCGTCTATATATTTATTTAGATGATTGTTTATTTTCTGGTAATAGAGCTTTGCATGATATGCAAGATTGGTTGAATAATTCAATCTCTGATACGAATAATCCATGTTACGTTTATTTAATATTTTTAGGTTGTCATACTTCTGCAAGACGTTATCTTGAGACTAAACTAATCCCAAAAGCAACACAAAAAAATATTCATATAAAAATCAAAAGTCACATGACATTTAATAATTTACCTTGGGATAAGGAAAAATACGAGTCTTTCTGGCCAGTGGAATTTATGAATGATGAGTTAGTCAATAAATTTGTTGATATAGTTAAAGAAAAATCTATCCAAAAATCTGTTAATCCAAGATTATTTCGTCCTGATACAGTACCTAAGCAAGAGACATTATTTTCTACACCTGAAGCTAGGAATATTGTAGAATCAGCTTTTTTAAGAAAAGGAGCTTACATAGCTTCTTTACCAGAGAAACGTAAAGATTCTATGCGACCTATGGGTTTTGAGTATTTTGAATCTCTTGGCTTTGGTTCAGTATTTATTACCTACAGAAATATTGCTAATAACTGTCCTTTGGTTCTTTGGTGGGGTGACACAAATTATCATCATAGTCATCCTTTTAGCAAATGGTATCCTTTATTTCCTCGAAAGGGAAATGAATCATCAGGTACTACTAATAACTAATCTATTACCCAGTTTTGAGAGGTAAACTCATGCAATCTTCACAAATAAGAATTTACAACAGAAACGAATGTATAACTTTCCGCAAAACCAAAGAAGCTTTTGGTGGATTGTCAAATATGGCTGGAGGTTATAATTTAAAAGTTAATGGAGTCAATATTCTTACAGCAGAAGCATTATATCAAGTTTGTCGTTTTCCTCATCTTCCTGAAGTGCAAAAATTAATTATTGCTCAAAATAGTCCCATGACAGCTAAGATGAAAAGTAAACCTTATCGAGATCAATCTCGACAAGATTGGGATAAGGTAAGAGTTAATATCATGCGCTGGTGTTTACGAGTTAAGCTTGTGCAAAATTGGGATAAGTTTGGACAATTATTATTACAAACAGGAGATAAATCTATAGTAGAAGACTCTAGTAAAGATGACTTCTGGGGTGCAAGACCAACTGAAAATAATCAATTAGTTGGTGCAAATGTTTTAGGTCGTCTTTTAATGGAATTAAGAGAACATTTAAAACAAGGTGCTAATTTTATAGAACTTATAAAGACTCCATCTATTCCTAATTTCTACCTTTTTAATCAACCTGTTGAAAATATTGTATTAAATCAAAATATAATTAATTCAGTTAAGAGGGAAAATTTTGAGTTAAATACTTCAGATTTACCATTTATAGATGATACAAAGCTAAATTATGAAAATAAACAAGAAGAAATCAATATTTATGATGAAACTAATGGAAATATAGTAGAACATAAACAACAAGAAGTAAATCTTGTTAAAGAAATTGATGAAAATATTTTACCCAGCCACACGGAAATAAATAAAAATGTAAATAAGGAAGATGAAGAGAAAGAAGATAATATTTTTGAAGATTGGGTATTACCTAAATTAGAAAAAATATTACAAACTCCCCTAGCTTTTGAAAATATTTTAGAGCATTTTAAAACGGTTAATAAGAAACAGTTGCAAGATTGGCTTAAACTAGCAACAGAATCAGGTAAAGTTACAAAATTAGAAAAGCCTGTCAGATATATTTTGTATTCTCCTTCTAAGTATAAATATGTTTCTCAAAAACCTAGAGTAAACAAACCTAGAACCACTCAAAAAACATCATCTCAGTCTGTAACGAAAAGTAAATTAAATGTCAATGAAGAAATTACACAACTTTCTTTAATCTAATGTGATCGCTGTTTTGGGGATGTGGGAATGCGATAGCGCAAGCGCTGACTTGTCAGTTCGCTGTTTTGGGGTTGGGAGTGCGATAGCGAAGCGCTCCGCAGGAATCGCTGTTTGGGGATGTGGGAGTGCGATAGCGAAGCGCGACCTAGGAATCGCTGTTTTGGGATGAGGGGATGTGATCGCTTTTTGGGGGTGTGGGGATGCGATCGCTTTTGGTGATGTGTGGGGTGCGATCGCTTGTTGGGGAATGAGGGGAAGTGCGATCGCTTTTGGGGATGTGGGAATGCGATAGCGAAGCGCTGCTGCAAGCAGTTCGCTGTTTGAGGATGTGGGAAATGCGATAGCGAAGCACTGCTGCAAGCAGTTCGCTTTTGGGGTGTGGGGGGTGCGATAGCGTTCGCGGAGCGTCCCGGAGGGAACTAGCGCTGCTGCAAGCAGTTCGCTGTTTGGGGATGTTGGGAGTGCGATAGCGTTCGCGGAGCGTCCCGGAGGGAACTAGCGCTGCTGCAAGCAGTTCGCTGTTTGGGGATGTTGATCTAATAAATTTCCCTACGATGACCAATTCTAATGATAATGATTAATTGTTCTTCTATATCTAACTCATAAATAACTCGATAATCACCCACTCTTAACTTATAAAAACCTGACCATTGACCTGTAAGAGATAGAGGAGTTATCTGCTCAAAATTGAGACTTAACCATTGAATTTTATTCAGAATCCTCAGACGCACAACCTGATCTAAATTATCTAAATCAGTGACAGACTCTGATTCAAAACTTACAGAATAACTCATTTAACCTTCTATCCCATACCTTTTATAAATTTCGTCTAGAGGAATAGTAGGTCTTCCTTCTTGACGTTTACGCCGGATTTCCAATAAACTCTGCTTAAATGATTCTTTGATTTCCCTACCCTCATCAGGATCACCGAAATATTCATCTAGCATTTCATCTACTGTGTTACGGATTAAGTTTTGTAACTGTTCCGCCGTCATTTCTTTAATTTGCATAGTTGCTTTAAACAGTGAACTATAGGAATGATTATACCAGTTAAGAGAAAATAGTGGGATAACTCAAGGCGATCGCTTTTGGGATGTGGGAGTGCGATCGCTGTTTAGGAGTAAGTTGAAATTGCGATCACTTAAAATTAGGGGGTTGTGAGCGATAGCGAAGCGCTGCTGCAAGCAGTTCGCTTTTGGGAATGTGGGGTGCGATCGCTTTTGGGATGTTGGGAGTGCGATAGCGCAAGCGCTGACTTGTCAGTTCGCTATTTCGGGAATGTTGGGAAGTGCGATAGCGAAGCGCTCCGTAGGAATCGCTTTTTGGTACTGTAATTATGGAATAAGCAATACAATAGACATCTCCGAAAATTAAATGTGCGTCGTTTGAACCCCTTGTAGAGACGTTCCATGGAACATCTCTACAATCTTTACCGGAGAAGTCTAATGACTCCCGGTTCGCCTATTTTAAATTGAGTTAGAAAAAACCTGAACGATTTAATAGGGGTTTTAGCCTGTAATTCAAATGTACTATGACGTAGGCGATAGCGAAGCGCTGCTGCAAGCAGTTCGCATAAAAATAGAGTTTTTAGCACCGAGGGTAGTTCAAGCTAAATTTCGGGAAATCGCTAAAACCATTACGAAACCTAGATTTTCTATTTTTTTGGCAATTTCTCGAACTCCAAAAAAAATGAGCGAACCGGGAGTAATGATAGATATGTATGTCAGCATATGCTGTGGGCTGAAATATTCAAGGAGTATTAATTATGAATAATTGGCAAAATATTACTGATGAGAGATTAGCAAGACCAATACATCCAGGTGAAGTAATTGCAGATACTTTAGATGATTTAGAAGTTAATTATCACGATTTTGCCGAAGTTTTAGGAATATCTCATCAAACAATTCAAGAAATTATTAATGGTGAAAAATCCATTACTGTAGATATTGCTATTCGTCTTGGTAAAGCTTTAGGTAATGGACCGAGACTGTGGTTGAATCTTCAGCAAAAAGTTGATGTTTGGGATGCTTTGCAAAGTCATCAGGAAGAATATAATAAAGTTATGACATTATGACATTAGTGTAGAATAAATATGGATTTTATCACTCTCTATCTACCTCCATCAATTCAAATAACTGATGATCAATTTTTTGAATTATGTCAAATTAATGAATTAATCAAAATTGAACGTAATGCTGATGGTAGTCTGATATTAAAGCCTTTATTGGGTGGTATAACTGGCAATATTAATTCTGGTTTAACTGCTCAATTAGCAAATTGGAACGATGACAAATCACAAGGTGTAGTTTTTGGTTCTGATGTCGGTTTTATTTTACCAAATGGTGCGATTCGTTCTCCTAGTGCTGCTTGGATAAAGTTGGAAAGATGGAATAATTTAACTCATGAAGAAAAGGAAAAGTTTCCTCCGTTATGTCCTGATTTTGTGATTGAGTTACTTTCTCCTAGTGATAGTTTGAAAACTACACAGGAAAAGATGAAGGAATATATAGATAATGGTGTACGTTTGGGTATATTAATTAATCGTAAATCTTGTCAGGTGAAAATTGACCAGGTAAGGAGGTTGAGGTTTTAGATTCTCCTGCTACGGTTTCGGGGGAAGATGTTTTAAAGGGTTTTGTTTTGAATTTGGGGATGATTTGGTAATGTTTACAATTATTAAATCTATTTATCTCCAAAAAGTGATACACTTAATCTAACTAGTCATATATGAGCAAGTTCCTTATACATCTCATTATATAACTATTGATTTTAGTAATTGTTGGGGAACGACAAGAATGATAGATGGTAAAGCTATTTCTATTTCCTTATTTACAGGTGCTTTCGGTCTAGATTTGGGTATGGAACAAGCAGGATTTCATACAGTAAGTGTAGTAGAAAAAGACCGTGATGCTACAAAAACAATTGCGCTTAATCGTCCATTTTTGCAGGAAAGTGCTATTCCCAGAGAAATACAAAACGTCAGTTCTCAAGAATTACTTGAAGAAGGGGGAATGGTTTTAAATTTAGGACGTGCTTTACAACCAGGAGAAGTAGATTTAGTAACTGGTGGTCCACCTTGTCAGCCATTTAGTACCGCAGGGAAAAGAGGTTCAGTTATGGACCCTCGCGGTAGTTTATTCATGGACTTTGTTCGCATCGTTGAAGAAGTCCAACCCCGTTTTTTCTTAATGGAAAATGTCAAAGGTTTGCTTTCTGCTCCACTTCGTCATAGACCAATTAACCAAAGAGGAAAAGATTACCCACCCTTAGAAGTTGATGAAATAGCTGGTGCTGCTTTAAAAGTAGTATTATCAGAAATGAAGGAAATAGGCTACAACGTCGTTTATAACCTTTTAGAAGCCGCAGATTATGGCGTTCCACAGAATAGATCGCGTGTAGTATTTATTGGTTCTAGAGATGGTGAAGCTGCTACATTTCCCATTCCGAAATATTGCAAAGATGGTAAAATTTTACCTAAATGGCGAACTTTAGAAGATGCTATAACAGATTTAGTTGATACAGAACAAGAATTTATGGCTTATCCAGAAAGTCGCTTAAAATATTTAAGATTATTGGAAGCTGGACAAAACTGGAAGCATTTACCAGAAGAATTAAAACAAGAAGCTATGGGAGGTGCTTATAATTCGGGAGGTGGAAAAGTGGGTTTTTATAGAAGATTATCTTGGGATAAACCTTCTCCAACAATTACAACAAGTCCACACCAAAAAGCTACAGATATGTGTCATCCTGTAGAATTACGTTCTTTAACTGTCCGTGAATCTGCAAGAATTCAAACTTTTCCCGATGATTGGATTTTTTATGGTTCTGTCAGTTCTAAATACAAACAAATTGGTAATGCAGTTCCGGTATTACTTGCGAAAGAACTTGGGAGTTATCTTTTCAACTTAATTCAAGGAAACAAAGCAAAAGGTAAAGAGATATCTGAACAACTTTCACTTTTTTCTCTATAGATTTGGTAACTATTTATTTTGTGGCTAATTCAGCAAATGCTTGATCAATTTTCTGTAACATATCTCGGATATGATTTTCAACTAGATCATAATCCATGCAAATCATATTCCAAAATGGTTTACCAGCAATACGAGGAATGTTACTTCTATTTGAAAAAGTCCATTTACCTAAATCAAAAGCTGCTATAAACAAAGAGTTTTTATGAATGCTTAATTCTTTTTTTGCTCTTGGTACTTGCGAACCAGTCAATGTTCCTTTTAGGGTTTTTAGTTGTGCAAACTTAACTGTTTCTTCCGAAAAGAGTAGAATATCAATTCCAGTAATTTTAATTCCAAATTCAAATTCTGGGTTAATAATATAAGGACTAATATCAGATATCTTTTCCCAGAGACTTCCCATTGTTGTACTCAGACTTCTTGTCACTGAGTTGCTAGTAACTAGCAATTTAGCTCCACAGAGTTCAAAAAGATTGGATGGGTTAGGATGATCCTTAATTATTGAATTTTTCTTTTCAAAGTCAAGTTTTAACCACTCAATAAAATCGTCTGCAAATTTTTCAGTTTTACTACTAATTAACTGAGATTGTCTATCTAATTCTAAAACAGATCTATTCTGCTTGTCTTGTGCAATTTGATATTGAAAGTAAGCTGGTGCTATTGAGGAAATAATTATTCCATATTTATATGCTATGTGTAAATCTTCATCTGCGATGTGAGTCACATCAATTAATGAAGCATGATGCAAAATTAGTGCTTTCCGTTCTTGGACAGAAAGTGGGATTAAAGTTTCAGCAGTTAATTCAGTAGACATACAAAGCTATATTTAACTTATTGAGCTTTCTTAGTATTACCCAAAATTACCCCCTAAACTGTCATATCTACGGAAATTGTATTTGATTGTTGGTGTAAAATCTTAATAGGTACAAAAATACTATGCAATTGCGATCGCTTTTGGGGATGTGGGGTGCGATCACTGTTTGGAGGTTTGGGGAGTGCGATAGCGAAGCGCTCCGCAGGAATCGCTGTTTGGGGGTGTGGGGGTGCGATAGCGAAGCGCTCCGCAGGAATCGCTTTTGGGGTGTGGGAGTGCGATCACTGTTGGGGTGTGGGAGTGCGATAGCGAAGCGCTGCTGCAAGCAGTTCGCTTTTTGAGGATGTTGGGAGTGCGATAGCGAAGCGCTCCGCAGGAATCGCTTTTGGGATGTGGGGATGCGATAGCGAAGCGCTGCTGCAAGCAGTTCGCTTTTTGAGGATGTAGAGGATGTGCGATCGCTAAAATAGACTTCATTTACAAACTACCAAACAATAGCAACTAAACCCGACGTAGTTATATTTTTATCGCACGTCAATAACCGTACAACTTCACCTTTACTAGCTAAAACTAATGCAGTTGCCGCAATTTGTCTATCGTGCATTTCATTAATAGAATATAAGCTCATAGTCATTTCAATAACATCTTGATCAAGGGGATAAATTACCACACGAGGATCAGCTTCTACTGCTAAAATTACATCTTTAGGAGCAGGAATAGATGTTCTACCTCTTTCTACAATCCAAACAGCCTCAGCTAGAGTAGTCGCAGGAATAACTAACTGTGAATTAGGATCACAAAGGATGGCTTTAGCATTTGCACCTAACTTTAAATTACCTTCAAGAAACCAGATTAAAGCATGAGTATCTAGGACATATTTCATAATTTATTATGACCAGTCTAAACTGTCCTCACTATCCCCATGAAATTCAGCAACTTCAAAATCCGCTTCTGTTGACTGGTTATTACCAGAAAACATACCAAACTTCATTATTTTATTTTTTGGGTGATTTTTTTCCCACTTTAAAAAAGTGACAATAACCAGACTTTCTGAAATATCAGATGGTAATTCTTTAAGTTCTACTTTACCATCTTTATAAATTCCTTCAATTGCTTGCAACATAATTTTTACCATGAGCTAATTTAGCTGATGTTATTACTTTAACTATACACTATAGATAAGCAATCGCTGTTTGGGATGTGGGGATGCTTGCGATCGCTGTTTTAGTTTTGGGGGTGTTGAGAGTGCGATAGCGTTCGCGGAGCGTCCCGGAGAGAACTAGCGCTGCTGCAAGCATTTCGCTTTTTGGGGATATTGGGAGAGCGATAGCGCAAGCGCTGCTGCAAGCAGTTCGCTGTTTGGATATGTGGGGATGAGCGATAGCGTTCGCGGAGCGTCCCGGAGGGAACTAGCGCTGCTGCAAGCAGTTCGCTGTTTGGGGTTTTGGAGGGTGCGATAGCGAAGCGCGACCTAGGAATCGCTGTATTTCAAAGCACTTAACTTATCAATTGATTTAAAACCAATACTGTTAACCCTGGTAAAGAAGGTAAACGAATATCATTTGTTAAGAAAAAAGACGCACCACCATAAATAGCAGTGGACATTTGAATAGCATCCGGTGTTCTTAAATTGTAATCTGCTCTTAATCTAGCTGCATTTTCAGCAATATCTGGTAAAACTTCAATAGTTGTTAAACCTTGAGAATTGAAAAGAATATCACGATATTGTTGAGCCAATATTGTATTTCCTGCACGTAAAGGATAAACTAATACTTCTGATATAGTTAAAACTGACGTAACAACACTAAACTCACCTCTATATATTGCTGTAAAAAAAGCATCTGTAACTTCTAAATAACTAGGACTTTCTTCTATAAAATAAATTAGCGGTGCAGTATCTAAACCTATAATTTTACCCTGTAATTTATTTAACCATTCCATGAATCACGCTCCCGATTGACATATTCCTGAGCGTCAATATTTCCCCAAATTTCCTTGCCTAAACCACGCAATTCTAAAATATTACGTTTTGGTTTTGATGTCATTTTCAATTGTTGACGAATTAAGATAGATAAATTTTCAACTAATTTAAGCTGTTCTTCAGGAGTCAGATTTTTAGCTTGCTCTAACAATTCTTGATAATTAGACATACATTTTTTAATCCTCTTTTATCCACAGGAAAATACTCTCAATATCAGCAATAGCACTAAGTAAAATCTCAATCCGGTATGCCATACTTTTCCTTAAATTCTGCAAATGCTTGATTTAATGGCATACCCTCACCTTGTTCAAACTCATTTATACTTTGACGTATCTTGGCAACAGATTCCAGTAATTCCAGTCTATCAATCATTTTTTGATAACTTTCAGCATCTTGAACCACAGCAGCAGCTTTACCATTCACAGTCAGCACAATAGGAGATTTAGTTTCTTTTAACTTATCCAGAAACATCTTTGCTCCTCGCTGAAACTCTGATAAGGGGTAAATATCGCTTAAGCTAAAAATCATAATTTCAATAAATTATTTGATAATTTCATGTTAATTATATGAAAATACTTTGTCAAGGGAAGATATAGCTGTTTTGGGAATGTGGGAGAGCGATAGCGTTCGCGGAGCGTCCCGGAGGGAACTAGCACTGCTGCAAGCATTTCGCTTCTTGAGAATGTGGGGAGGGTGCAATCAAAAAATTAAACTTCCTCATCTAAGAATGGCAATAAATCCTCTAAATCTCTCGCTCCATGCAAAACCCGTAGAACCTCCACTTGTTCCTCTTGGACTTTATAAAAAATCAAATAGTCCTTAAAATTCTTAATCCGCCACTGACGAATTGTTCCCATATCAGACAAAGACAACACAACCTTACCCATATTGGGGGTTATTGCCAATTGAGCAAAAGCAGACTCAACAAACTCCAAAAACTTCTCCCCTGATTCCCGATTGTCATTGACCAAAATATAATTTGCTTGTTGTCTAATATCCTGGGTAGCACGATTGCGAACAATTACCTGGAAAGCCATACTCACTACTGCGCCTTACCAAAGATTGATCGGCGCAAATCTTGCCAATATTCAGGAGTTACAGGTTCTGCTTCTGAGTCCAAACCTTCTTGCAACAAACTAGCTAATTTTGCTTGAGCATCCTTACGCCGTTGATCCTGCTGCAACAACATCAAAAAATAGTCCGCTACAGTATCATAATTGCCAGATTGAAGCTGAACCTCAAGATAAGACTCAAGTTCTTTTGGTATCGGAAAACTCACATTCATCTAAACCTCCAGGAGACCCCCACCAAAACTGTACTCAGTTTGGTGATCGGAGGAATGGAGGGTTAATTGTGAAACGTCCCTTGAGTAATTTTGTGCGCCAGCACAAACAATGAGAGGGACAGTTGAGCAATTAACAAATCTTTGATTTTCCATATTCGTAACCGTCCTTTTTGTGAGTCTAGTGGCCTTTTTTCAGTGTCTAAAACAAATACTTTGGACATAATATTTTGCTCCGAAGAGCCTCCCATTTCTGGGGTAATGTTAGCTTTGACAATGTTAGAGGTCGGTAACTATCTTAAAAGCACTGGTTTAACCCTTAAGCCTGTTTAACTTTGAAGTTCTAGAGCAGGGAACTAGCTACGCATCCCCTGGTAGGTCTTTAACTCTTACCTCTAACGTAGTTCGGTTAAGAACTGAGTCCAACTAGGCTTTTACAAGCCCTCACTTACCCGAAGGGAAGTGATGGGTGGTTGACAAGTTTCTAATATGAATAAAATCTGGCGTTGCTGATTAAGGGTATGAATTTTAGTCTCACGCAAAGGCGCAAAGACGCAAAGGTAAGATTTTTAAAGGTTCAATTTGGAAATTTCATACCTCGATTCAGCAACGCCTAAAATCTTATTAGTATCTTATCATTTTTTATTCTGGTGATGAATTGAGGCGATAGCGAAGCGCTGCTGCTTTCAGCAGATCGCTGTTTTAGGGATGTTGGGAGAGCGATCGCGTTCGCGGAGCGTCCCGGAGGGAACTAGCGCTGCTGCAAGCAGTTCCCTGTTTGGGATGTTGGGAGAGCGTTAGCGAAGCTTACCGAAGGTATCGCGTATTGGATAAATATAACTATTCTTCTTCTGCTAATATCTGTGAAATATCCCGTGCAGAATGAATTAACCGAACAATTTCAATATACTCATCCCTTTGCAAATAAAAAATTAGATGCTTTTCAAATCCTTTAACTGCCCACTTCCGTAAACCCTCTAGACGCGGATTCCTATTATTATAAACCGTACCAATGCCCGGTAGTTGTGCTATTTGTGAAAAAGTCTGCCTAGTAGCATCAAAAAAACTCAATGCTGCATCAAAATTATTATCTGCGATATAAGCAAACTGTTCATCAAGATCAGCACTAGTACAAAACGGCGTAAATAAACCAACCATTCTAAATCCTCCAAAAGCCTATGCTGTCTTCATTTTGACTTTTGACTTTTGACTTCCGCCTTGCGGTACTAGCCTTTGGTCTAATTACAATTCGTCTAGTCATTGCTATGATTTGCGAATTCTTTCAAGAAGTTGGCTACGTTTTTGTTCCCACCATTCATCCGTAATCTCAATGGCCTCACCGCTATCTAATCCTTCTAATAGTAATTTTTCTATTTGTGATTGTCGTGCTTTTTCTAAGTCTTGACGAATCAAGTATCGAATGTATTCGCTAGTTGTACTGTAACCACCTTTTTCAACTTGTTCATTGATAAAGTCCCGCATAGAATCGGGAAGAGAAATATTTACTGTAGTCATAGCTAACAAGTATTGATTTTTCTGATTATTTAATTATGGCAAATATTGTCAATTTTTGTCAAATATTTAATGTGATAGCGTTCCGAAGGAATAGAGATAGCTGTCCGAAGATATCGCTGTTTGGGGTGTGGGATGGTACGATAGCGCAAGTGCTAACTTGTCAGTTCACGTTTGAGGGTGTGGGGAAGTGCGATCTCGTAACTGTAAGTAGAAATTTTGTATAATTCATACAATGATATAAAATTCAAAGATAAATGATACAAACATTTAAAAATAAATCCTTAGAAAATCTATTCAGAGAAAATTTTAATAAAGGAGTTCCAGCAAACCTAGAAAAGAAAATTAGAATTAGATTAGAAGTTATAGACTCAGCTTTAATGGTAGATGATATAAGATTACCCGGTTATGATTTACATGAATTAAAAGGAGATAAAAAAGTAACTTGGTCTATTAAGGTATCAGGAAACTGGCGAATAACTTTTAAATTTGAAGATGGTGATGCTTATGATGTCAATTTAGAAGATTACCATTAATGTTGTGTTAATATAGTAGTAAATAGTGGAACATCGTTAAATAAATTTCACCAAATTATCAAGGAGTATTAATTATGAATAATTGGCAAAATATTACTGATGCTAGATTAGCAAGACCAATACATCCAGGTGAAGTAATTGCAGATATTTTAGATGATTTAGAAATTAATTATCACGATTTTGCCCAAATTTTAGGAGTATCTAATCAAAGCATTCAGGAAATTATTAATGGTGAAAAATCAATTACTGTAGATATGGCAATTCGTCTGGGTAAAGCTTTAGGTAATGGACCGAGATTGTGGTTAAATCTTCAGCAAAAGGTTGATGTTTGGGATGCTTTGCAAAGTCATCAGGAAGAATATAGTAAAGTTATGACATTGGTTTAGAAGAAATATGGATTTTATTACTCTTTAGAACTACTCCAGAACATCACAGAAAAATTTTTATTGCAGCTAAAAAAGCTGGAAAAAGTATCAATTCCTGGATGGATGAAATACTAATTAATGCTGCTGAAAAATCAGTCAAAGCATAGATTCAATGCATTTTCAGCAATATCTGCTAAAACTTCAATTGTTAATTTTACAATCACTGGAAAATGGTCAGAAGGCCACACCCCTTCCCACTGTTGACGATCAATAATGACTTGTTCTACTGAGAAAGAGCGATACCTTTGGTCAGCGCAGCGATCGCAATATATAGTATCAATAGCATCCCAGGCTTGACCCGTAAAATTATGAAAAGTTTTCTGTTGTTCTAGAGGCAGAGTGTCTAAAGGATCTTGTAATTGTTTGCCATTAGCTAAAGGGGATAGAAAAATTTGCCGTTCTAGAGTATCAGGATTAGCGTTAAAATCCCCCGTTAGCAGTAAGTAGTTTTTTAACGGAAATTCTGCCAACCGTTGACTAATTAAAGCTGCACTTAACTCCCTAGATTTGGCATTTTCGTGATCTAGATGGGTATTTAATATAGTTAAACATAGACCAGGATTAGCAACTTCAAAATTAGCCCAAGTAGCCATACGTGGTAAACGAGTTCCCCAAGTAATGCTACCAGGAATTTCTGGAGTATCACTGAGATAAAAATCCTGTGTTTCCTGAAGTTTCAGACATTGTGGGTTGTAGAAAACTGCACAATGTTCACCCGTTCCTGTCCCAGTGCGATCGCCCCCAATAATGTTATATTCAGGTAAGAGCGCCTGTAAATCCGCCAGTTGATGAGATTTACCCTCCTGTGTACCCAGCAAATCCGGTTTGTAATGTTGAATTAAAGAAGCGATCGCCCCTACACGCTTTTTCCACTGACGCACCCCAGGATCTGGTTTATCATAGCGGAGGTTAAAAGTCATTACAGTAATTTGCATATATATTTTTTAAAGCTAACAGTGCAGTTTTTCCTCAACTAGAGAATATCCTATAGAAGCAAAAAATTAAAGGTTTTATCCGAGGCTTGAGTAGATACGACTCCCTGACAGACTTTAGCCCCAATATCTACCGATTAATCACCTAAATCATCTCATCAAGCCCAGATTTGAGCAAATTGTTAAGCCATCACAACCATCATATTTCGCCAAATTTAAACTGTGGGATTTTCAGGTGGATCAAACTTATAGCCATAACCCCGTACCGTCTTAATAAACTCCGGCATACTAGAATCAGCCTCCATTTTCTTGCGTAATTGACCAATATGCACATCAACAACGCGCCCATCGCCTACATAATCACACCCCCAAATCTTTTGAATTAATTGAGTACGACTCCATGCTTGTCTAGGATGGGTAGCCAGAAAATGTAAAATATTAAACTCCAAAGCGGTCAAAGGCAAAGCCTTATTATTGAGTGTAACCTCCCGTGCTTCCGAATTAATAGACAACTGATTAAAAGTGAGACGTTGTGAAACACTAGGCTGAATATAGCGAACACGCCTTAATAGTGCTTCCACCCTAACTTCCACCTCAGCCAAACTAAATGGTTTAGTTAAAAAATCATCCGCACCGGCAGCTAAAACCTTGATCTTATCAGCTTCATCATTGCGACTAGTAAGCATCATTACCAAAGCATTATTACGGCTCTGCATCTCTTGACACAGTTTATATCCATTTGCATCTGGTAAATTCCAATCAAGAATTACTAAAGCCGGATTTAATTTTTCAAAAGCAACAAGAGCCGTTTTACCGTCCGCGGCTGATTCTATCTCATATTTACGACTCAAGAAACGCTGAATCAGGTTACGGACACTGGCATCATCATCTACAATCAGGATCTTAGACTTAGTTGTGGAAAGCGTATCCATAATGCAATATATTGTTGTTTCGGCAAGTTGCTGTGACCATAGGTACTGCTCAAGTTGAGTTTTTGAAAGTAAATTTACCCTCAATCCCTGTTTATTGATAGCAGGAAAGCGAAAAGTCTTTTAGTATCTAAATCAAGCAGCAAGGGTAGTACCACATTCTGCTCAAGCCATGTTTTATGATTACGGGATGTCCTCTTCTAGCTGGAAACTGTTATAAGCTAAATTTTTCATGAAGTTTGTGCAAACTTTAGACATCTTACTCTTTAAAAGAAGTATAAGTAACGGACAATTTTGGTATTTTTTAAAGATTTTTTTGTATAAATTATATCAATAAATAAAATAGATGCTTCTAGATACATCATCACAAGATACCCAACCATCTAAAATATCGGGTATCTTGCTGTTAACATCGGACTGGAGATGGTTATAGGTTTTTGCTAAACATGATCAACAATCCTGAAAAAAAATGATTAATACTGAGGAACAGAAGCATCCACTTCTTGACTCCAAGCATTAATTCCCCCTTTAACATTTGTCCCAGTAATCCCCGCTTCCTTCAAGATAGCCAAGGCTTTCGCGGAACGTCCACCCATTTTACAATGAGCAATTAAACGGTGTCCATTGAGTAATTCCTTCACCTTAGCCACACCATCACCATTTTCAATATCTGGTAAAGGCACTAACACAGAACCAGGAATTCTCGCAATTTCATACTCATGAGGATTACGCACGTCTAGCAGCACAAAATCCTTTGCCCCACCATCTAATAACGCCTTCAACTCCTTCACAGTCATTTCTTGAATTTCCATTTGCTGTTTCGCTTCTTCAGCTTGGGCTTGGGGAATACCACAGAATTGTTCGTAATCTATTAGCTTGTCAATAACTGGACGGATGGGGTTAGGACGCAGTTTCAACTCCCGGAATTTCATATCCAAGGCATTATAAAGCACAAGTCTACCACTCAAGGTAGTACCATTGCCCAGAATAATTTTCACTGTTTCCGTAGCTTGGATAATGCCAATCATTCCCGGTAAAATCCCCAGCACTCCACCTTCTGCACAAGAAGGAACCATTCCTGGTGGTGGTGGTTCGGGGTACAAGTCACGATAGTTAGGACCACCCTCATAGTTAAAGACGGTTGCTTGTCCTTCAAAACGGAAGATAGAACCGTAGACGTTGGGTTTATCTAACAATACGCAAGCGTCGTTGACTAAATACCGCGTCGGGAAATTATCAGTGCCATCAACAACGATATCGTAAGGACGGATAATATCTAAAGCGTTTTCTGCACTCAGACGGGTTTCATACAAATCAACCTGACAATGGGGGTTAATTTCATGAATCCGGTTTTTTGCTGATTCGATTTTGGGTTTACCTACCCAGGATGTCCCGTGAATAACTTGACGTTGCAGGTTAGAGGTATCCACCACATCAAAATCAACAATACCAATTCTGCCTATACCTGCTGCTGCAAGATATAACAGCAATGGTGAACCTAGTCCACCAGTACCAATACACAATACACTGGCGGCTTTTAGGCGTTTTTGCCCTTCCATGCCCACTTCTGGCAAAATTAAGTGGCGGGAATAGCGTTCGTAGTCGTCTTTCGTCAACTGGATTTCATCCAGATTGGGATTTAGCATAGCAGTTGTATGAATCAGCGCGGAGTATTAATGTTAACTTAAATTTGCTAATTTTATCAGTTTAATTGTCTCGGCTTGAAACTGGTGGTTGTCGTCAAGAGTCCAGCTTTGCAGTTCACTAGCTTGAGTATTTTGTACGGATAATATCACATAAGAGTATTCTGTCCAAGCATATATTCTATCCCATTCTGAGGGGATGGCGGGATAATCGGGATGGGAATGATAGATGCCAATAATGTTTAAGCTACGGTTTCTCGCTGCTTTTTGCGTGTGTAACATGACTTGGGGCGATATTGCATATCTTCTGCTGGTACTATGTTTTTGGTCTTCTGTAAAATTGCCTTTTTCTGTATTCCAGACGTTTTCTGTGGGGATGATTTCTACTACAATTTTATATTCACTACTTTTATAACCTAAAATTAGCCCACAACATTCATCTGGATAGGTTTTTTGTGCATGATTTTTGATAATTTCTATATGATTTGTTTTGAGTTGAAGATTCATGGTAGCTTGTAAACGCAGATAAACGCAGATAAACGCAGATAAAGAAAAAAGAGGAATAAATATCAAGTTAAAAATCTAACTTTACCAGTATTAATATCATAGTAAGCACCGATAATTTTTAATCTGTCATCACGGATTAATCTATCTATAATTTGTGAACTATTCTGCAATTTCCTAGCTTGGTATTCAATATTATTAATCACTGGATTGTTATCATCATTAATATTACTTCTTGTTCTTTGAGGTTGAGACAAACTTGGCTTAATGCCATCAACTACAGAGTTAATTTTACCATCATCTGGTTGATTGTCAATCGCTGCTGATACTGCACCACATCCTTTATGACCAAAAACAACTATTAATTGTGTTCCTAAATTAGCAGTAGCATATTCTAAACTCCCAATAGTTTCATTACTGGCAATATTACCAGCTATACGCACGACAAATAAATCTCCTAATCCTTGATCAAAAATTATTTCTGGGGGTACGCGAGAATCTGCACATCCTAATATTGCTGCATAGGGATATTGTTTTTTAGATACTGATTGCAACCGTCTTTTTGATTGATTGGGATATTGACGATTTTGATTAACAAATCTTCTGTTTCCTGCTATTAATCTTCTTTTTGCTTCCTCTGCACTCACTGGATTAGGATTAGGATTATTTTCAGGAATTGTAATTTCTGAACGGTTAGTAATGATTTCATTACAAGCAGTCAAAGTACCCATACTCAAGGTACTTAAACCTACGAATTTTAAGAATTTACGACGATCTACAAATCCGTTAATTTTACTCATGACTCCACCTGATAACTTCTACATAATTTTTACAGAAGATATCAGATTTGATCATGATGTGAGAGTACCTTATTACACGGTTTAAGGGTTATTTAATCTTTTGCTTAAATACCAAACAATATATTGGACATATTCAGTATATTTGCCTTCTGCATCTTTGCTACTAAGTTCCTCTAGTTTCTTTTTGATAGCTTCTTTTGACCAAGTTTTATTAGGGAATTTTTTATTTAACGCATTAATTAGAGTAAATAATTTGGTTTGACGATTATCCTTGAGAGTTTGAAGGTTAAGATTTAAAATTTCATTTAGTTCATGATTGATAGTTTCATCATCAGAAAAAATTTTTCCAGTAGAACTATATTTGATATAATTTTCACAATTTTTAGTAGAATCGCATGGATTAATAGTTATTTCTGCATCGCCTTTTCTTGGATTACAATGCTGATTATCCTTTTTACTACCACGATTACCTGAACAAGAAGCAAGGAGATTTTTATAATTTATTTGTAATTCTGGATATTTACTTTGTGGTTCGCAATGCTCAATTTCCATATTCTCTTCAGATATTCGTCGCATACAATAACAACAAATATAACCTTGTTCAGTCAATAATGCCTCTTTTAAAGGCTTTTTTGGACTATATCCGTCATAATTTGCACCATCTATTTGACGATATTGTAAAAGACATGGAGGTTCTGAACCTTTGATAATGCGTTTCATTCTACCCTGTTTAAAAAGTCAATAAGTGTATAAGCTTGAACCATGTCTGGATCATTATTTCCCAAGGATTCAGATAATTTTTGCAGTTCTAATTTAGCTTCTTCTAAGTTATCATTATCTATCATTTCAAAACATTTATCTATTCTTTCTTGCATTTTCACAGGTCTTTTTTCCACACCCATAACCTCAGAAAGAATTGAGTTACTGTCTCTACCAAAAGTATGGGGTGTTAATTCTACAATTTCCGAATCTTCTAAAATAAATACGTTTTCTCGGTTGACTTCACTCAAAACTTGAGGAGAATGAGTAGTAACAATAAATTGACAGTTGGGAAATGTTTTTCTAAAACTCGGAATGACAATTCTTTGCCATTGAGGATGTAAATGTAAATCTATTTCATCAATTAATATTATTCCTGTTCCTTTTTCTAGCAGTTCGGCAGGATTATTAATACTAGGATTTAAAATTGCTAACCGTCTTGCGATATCAACCACTATCATTAGTAAGGTTTTTTCCCCGTCGGAAAGTTGATCTAGTTTGAAGTTTTCACCATTTTTTTTAATAACTAACGAAGGTTTACTTAAACGACGAATACCACCTTCTCTTTTAGAATTTGCACGCACTATGTGTAAATCGGAAAATTCCGCATTAGGAAAGTTTTCTAAAAATGTTTCTAATACTTTCCTTATGATTTGAAGACGTGGATTTCTAAAGTTGGTATCTTGTGTTAATCTAACTTCATTTTCATATTCTTCTTCTTCTTTAAACCAATATAGGAAATCTCTAAAATCATTTATATTTCCTGAAAAGGCTTTTTGATAACCAATAAGCCGACTTCCGTAAGTATTTTCTCTCTCTTCTTCACTTATCTCATTGATGGCTGAAGATTTTATAAATATTCGGTTTGTTTGATAATAAACTATAATTGGCAAAGGACAATGATTATAATTATCATCAGTTTCTATGATCGAATTTTCAATCAAAAAATTGCTTAAATCATCACTACTATCTGTTAATTTTGAAATGGTTTCTTTAGCATAATTATCAATTTCTTTCGTGTATATTTCCAATTGAGTTTTATCTCTCTTTTTACAAATTTTCCAGTCCAACTTATTCTGTGAGTCAACTTTAACAAGAGTAGATATTGAAACTGTATTTGAATTGATGTTAATATCATCATCTTTTAGATCAAATTTATCCCCTGATCTTAATTGATATACATATTGAGATAAAAATATAGCAATACTATCTAAAATAGATGATTTACCTGAACCATTGACTCCAATAAACACAGCCAAATCAGAGGGAAGCGTTAATTTAAGTTCTCGAAAACCTCGAAAGTTTTGTAAATGTAATTCTTCAATACGCATATTTATAAATTGAATATAATTGTAAATTAAAACCGCCAACAAGATGATATTTTTATCTTATCAAAAATTTCCGATTTAATAAAATCAGGACTTATGTAAAATATCTCTCAAACCCTCATTTCTCTGTGACCTCTGTGCCTCTGTGGTTCATTCATCTTCAATATCCATTTTCTGTAATCACCCTATCTAAAGGCTTATCCCAACTATCAACAGGTAATTGAGATAAATAAGCAAAATCAAAAACTACTCCTATAGTCGCTTTCGTCTCCCAACCGGGAGAATTTAACAAACGGTCGTAATATCCCCCACCATAACCTAAGCGGTATCCTTGGACATCACAACCCACGCAGGGAACAATAATTAAATCTACTTCCTCAATCTCAATTATCGGTGCTTCGTGGTGAGGTTCTGTAATCCCATAAGCGCCGATATTAATTGTGTCATCAGGTTGCCAAGAATGCCAAACTAGAGATTTATCAACACAACGGGGAAAACCCCAACGTTTATTAGTGTTAGTATATAGCGAGCTAATATCAGGTTCTTGACGAAAGCTGAAAAAAGCCAGAATTGTATTTGCTTGATTAAATATAACTGAGTTTTGGATGTTGGTGGTAAGGCGATCGCTTTTTCCCCGCCATTCTAATAATGTCATAGACTGACGTTTTTGGAGTAAAACCCGTCGCAATTCCTTTTTAGTTAGTTGTGACAATTTTGGATTTTAGATTTTAGATTTCCCTCGTTCCCATACTCTGCCTTCTATGTATACTAGAGTCAGAGACTCTATGAAGCATTCCCAGTCGGAGACTGGGAACGAGATACTCTTATGTAGCGGTTTTCCGCCACCAGTCAATAGTATTTTTCAGGCCTTCTCTAAATTCTACCTCAGCAGTAAAACCAAAAGCCTGTTTTGCTCTTTCCGTATCCAAACAACGTCGGGGTTGACCATTGGGTTTGTCGGTTTCCCAGACAAGTTCACCCTCATACTCCATTAATTCGCAAATTAGGGTAATTAAGTCTTTAATGGATATCTCGTAACCAGTTCCTAAATTGACGGGTTCAGCATCATTATAAAACTGAGTTCCCATGACTATTCCCCGTGCTGCGTCTGTAGAATACAAAAACTCACGGGTAGGAGAACCATCACCCCAAACAGGAAGTTGCTTTTCTCCCCTAGTTTGGGCTTCTTGCACTTTACGAATCAAAGCCGGAATTACATGAGAACTGCTGGAATTGAAGTTGTCTTCGGGTCCATACAAGTTTACAGGTAACAGGTAAATACCATTAAACCCATACTGGTGACGATAGGATTGCAATTGTACCAACAGGGCTTTTTTCGCAATTCCATAGGGGGCGTTAGTTTCTTCTGGATAACCATTCCAGATGTCATCTTCTTTAAATGGTACAGGGGTAAATTTAGGATAAGCGCAAATAGTTCCTACACAGACAAACTTTTCTATCCCCTGTTGATAAGCTGCATGGATTAACTGAGTCCCCATGATCAAGTTATCATAAAATAACTCACCGGGTTTTTCTCTATTTAAACCAATCCCCCCCACATGAGCGGCTAAGTGAATGATAATATCCTGTTGGTCTGCTGCCCGTTGACAATTTTCCCATACCCGTAGATCACAATCGTGCGATCGCGTTACAGTAATTTTCTCACGATTAGCGCCATGCTGATACAATTGATCTATCACTTGACGACCGAGAAAACCCGCCCCACCAGTGACAAGAATTCGTTTATTTTCTAATTCTAAGGCTGTCATATTATTATCCTTGATCGGAATTAAAAGTGCAGAGATCCCAATTCTTGACGGGTAGTAGCAATATCTTGAATTTGTTTTCCACCATTCCCATTGGAGGAAGTACAACCCACAGCTTGTAAATCAGCTTCCACCATTAACGCAACCAGTTCTTTAAATGTTACCGATGGTTGCCAGCCTAATTTCTGCTGGGCTTTAGTGGGATCACCAATTAGTAAATCCACTTCAGCAGGACGTAAATAGCGTTGATCAAACTCTACGTATTTTTGCCAATCGAGATTAACATAACTAAATGCTAACTCCAGAAACTCCTTCACTGAATGGGTTTCACCTGTAGCCACCACATAATCATCCGGTTGCTCTTGCTGCAACATCAACCACATAGCTTTGACGTAATCTTTCGCATAGCCCCAATCTCTCTTGGAGTCTAAATTACCCATGTAGATATTTTTTTGTTTACCAGCAACAATGCGGGCTACTGCTCTAGTAATTTTCCGAGTAACAAATGTTTCTCCCCGTCTTGGAGATTCATGATTAAAAAGAATACCGTTACAAGCAAATAAATTGTAAGATTCGCGGTAATTGATGGTTTGCCAGTGAGCGTACACCTTAGCACAAGCGTAGGGACTGCGGGGATAAAAAGGTGTGGTTTCACTTTGAGGAACTGCTTGCACCAAACCATACATTTCCGAAGAACCAGCTTGATAGAAACGGACTTCAATCCCAGTCCGATGTTGGTAGTCGCGGATTGCTTCTAATAACCGTAATGTCCCCATACCTACAGCGTCTACTGTATATTCAGGTGAGTCAAAACTTACCCTAACGTGGGATTGAGCGCCTAAGTTATAAATTTCTGTAGGTTTAACTTCTTCTAAAATCCGCCGTAGAGTTGTTCCGTCTGTCAAATCACCATAGTGGAGAAATAGCCTTGCGCCCTCGTTATGAGGATCTTCATACATATGATCAATTCTGTCTGTGTTAAAGGTGGAAGTACGGCGAATAATTCCGTGTACTTCATAACCTTGTTCTAGTAAAAGTTCGGTTAAATAAGAACCATCTTGACCAGTAATACCAGTAATTAAAGCTCGTTTTCTTTGTGTCATGCTTGGTGATGCCTTGTTGTTTTTAGTTGAAGATTACAAACAGTCTGATATAAATTAGCATTTAAGTGATATAACTGCCCAATAGTCAGGCTGCAAATATTTAGTCGCTATTAAATCAGGTTCAACAAATATTTTGGTTAAAAAACAATTTAACAAATAATTATAGGTTTATGTCAATTAAGTAGGTGGGCGTTAAAAATTGTCGTTGGGGCAAGGGAAACAAAAAAATCCCTAACCCTCCCCTTGTAAAGGGGAGGGTTAGGGAGGGGTAAAAAATATTTGATACATCAACCATAACTTTTCAAACACCCTCTTAGTGTATTAATTATTGCTTATATTATAAAAAAAATGAATTTTATACCTTTGCTGTCAAAAATGGTTTTTGGGGCATAATGTTGCCCCATAAGAGGGAATTGTTGTACTTACTTAGTAAGCTCCTTTATTTTTCGGCATGATGACAACATTAACTGTTTTGAGGATAATCCGCAAATCGAGCCAAAAATTCCTAAAATTGACATAATGTAGGTCTATTTGCACCCGGCGAGGATATGGAATATCATTCCGTCCAGATACTTGCCACAAACCAGTAATTCCAGGACGAATCGTTAAAACATGATTGATATAATCACCATATTTGATTAATTCTTCTGCCACTAAAGGTCTTGGACCAACTACACTCATATCTCCTTTGAGAACATTCCAAAATTGGGGAAATTCATCTAAGCTAGTAATTCGCAAAAAATGGCCAATTTTAGTAATTCTTGGGTCTGTTTTCAGCTTAAAGTTGTCTTCAAATTCTGCTCGCAAGCTAGGTGATGTGGCCATCATTTCGACGAGCATCTCGTCGGCATTGTTGACCATAGTACGAAACTTAATACAATTAAAGCTGCGGTAGTTTTTGCCCACCCGTTCTTGAACATAAAAAATCGGACCCTTGGAGCTTATGGCTATCAATAAAGCCAATATCATGTAAATGGGAGAAAACAAAATCAAGACCGACAATGAAAAAACTATATCAAACAGTCGTTTAAAGAACTCTCCGTATAAACCCTCAAAAGATAAACTTCTGGATTTCACCTTTGGCTGTTTAACTTTTTGACCACGTTTTGATAAAACAGTCGTAGATGTACTGTTATCCTTCCGCGGGTATCGCTTGCCGGAGAGGAGTGAACTCTGGGCAGTCATCATACTCCTTTATAATCCACACCACACATAGTCCCGATCTTAAAGCTAAAAGGCAGTAATTTTGAGGAAAAATTTCCTGTCTTCTGAGAAAATAAATACAAAAGGCTGATGTTTACTGTCTGTAAACTCCTTTTTCACGACATTCATTCACAAAACTGAGATAGCGTTCTGCAAAAACCTGGCGAGAAAATTGATTAGCGTGTGTTTGTATATACTCATAACTGTATAAATGTTGCTGATCTACAAATTTTTCTACGGCATCTACTAAAGCTCCTACTGTTTGGGTTTTGAATAATATACCAGTTCCTGTATCAGGATGTGTCCGAATATCTCTAACTGTTTCTAATGCACCACCTGCACCATAGGCAATTACGGGAGTTCCACAAGCTTGGGCTTCAACTAGGGCAATGCCAAAGTCTTCGCAAGCTGCATAAACAAAGGCTTTGGCACGAGACATATAATTTTTGACGATATGATCGGGTTGCCATCCTAAGATTTGAATATGTGGTTGGGCTATTTCCCGTAGTTTGTTCATTTGCGGACCTGTGCCAATAATGATCAAGGGTTTTTTTAGGTGATTAAAAGCCTCAATAATTAAGGAAACTTGTTTATAACCAACTAATCGAGAAACTATCAGGTAAAAATCCTCTTTTTCCGAGGGAAAGAGACATTCATCTAGGTTGACTGGTGGATAGATGACGGTTGCTTCTCGACGATAGCAACGCCAAATCCGTCTGGCTGTGTGTTGGGAGTTGGCAATGAAGTAATCTACTCGATTGGCACTAATTACGTCCCATTGCCGCAAATTATGGAGGATTTGGCGGGTGATCCAGCCGACTGCTCCTTGCCCTAGTTTGCTTTCCTTGAGATAATCAAAGGTTAAATCCCAAGCGTAGCGCATGGGGCTATGGCTATAACAGATATGCAATTGATTAGGGGTGGTTAAGACTCCTTTAGCTACAGCATGAGATGAAGATAAGATAACTTCATATTCTCGCAAATCCAATTGCTCAATAGCCAAGGGTAATAAGGGTAAATATTTTTGGACTCCTTGACGGGCTTGGGGAAATTTCTGTAAAAACGTTGTGCCAATTTGACGTTTGTACAGGTAACTTTCTGGATTGCTGGATTCAAAATCTATCAGGGCGTATAAATCAGCGTCAATGTGATTTAATATTTCCTGGACTACGAGTTCTGAACCTCCTGTGGCTTGAGGGGTTAACCACTCATGAACTAAGGCATATTCTAGGGACACGGTTAAGTTGAATGGGTGGAAGGTAATTAGGCTATTTTAATGAGGTGATATAGCAGGTGACAGGTGACAGGTGACAGGTGACAGAGTTTAAAGTCTTGTGCTGCCTAAGTTCTATGACAAGTTTATGTTCTCATCCAACTGCATACCGCTATATTAAATATTCCTCACTGTGATCTAGAAGTAAGAAAATCTCTAGATTGAATAGAAGATATAATCCTACCAAAAGATGTTCCTCTAGTGATACTACAACCTGATAACCTCTACAAATAAGGGTGATTTTTATTCAGGAATTAGAAAGTTATGCGGATTCTGGTTATCGGTGGAACTCGGTTTATTGGGGTGTATTTGACTGAATTACTGATGAAGGCTGGACATGAGGTGGTTTTGTTCAATCGTGGTAATCATGCTGCACCTGCGGGGGTAGGACAAATTATCGGCGATCGCACTAACTCAACTCAACTTCAAGAAAAGTTAGCACCAGAAAGTTTTGATGTCGTTTTTGACAATAATGGTAGGGAACTAACGGATACACAACCTCTGGCGGAAATTTTTCAAGGACGGGTCAAACATTTTGTCTATATGAGTTCTGCGGGTGTTTACCTCAAATCTGACCAAATGCCCCATTTAGAAGGGGATGCTATTGATCCTAAGAGTCGTCACAAGGGTAAACATGAAACGGAAGCTTACCTCAAGCAGTTAGGAATTCCTTTTACTTCTATTCGCCCTACTTATATCTACGGACCGCAAAATTATAATCCCTTGGAAAGTTGGTTTTTTGATAGAGTTGTGCGCGATCGCCCGATTTGTATTCCCGGAAATGGTATGCACATCACTCAGCTTGGTCATGTCTGGGATTTAGCTCAAGCGATGACCCAAATAATTGGTAATGATCAGGCAATTGGGCAGATTTATAATATTTCGGGCGATCGCTTTGTCACTTTCGACGGTTTAGCCCGCGCTTGTGCTGTGGCTGCTGGTAAGTCTGCTGATGATATTAAAATTGTCCATTATGATCCGAAAAAGTTTGATTTTGGTAAACGCAAGGCTTTTCCCATGCGGGTGCAGCATTTCTTTGCATCGGTGAATAAAGCGCAAATAGAACTAAATTGGCAACCTAAATATGATTTAATTTCTGGTTTGCAAGACTCTTTAGAAAATGACTATTTAGCGACTGGTGCAGATAAAAAAGAAGTTGATTTTTCTGTAGATGATGAGATTTTAAACGCCACGTAATGAGTAATGGGTAAAATGGTGTCAACTTAACGGAAAACATCTATCTCGCAAACAACTCAAGTCATCTCATTCCCAGTCTCTGACTGGGAATGAATTCTAGAAGGCTCTGCCTTCAATGATATTAATTTGACACTCCCCGCCATAAATGGACGGGGATTCTTAAGACCAAATAAATAATCTTAACGGCGATATCAATGCGCCTCTACTGATTCCACTAGAATTTAATCCTAGCTTTACCGCTACTTTTCTGAAAATATTAGCTGCACCGTTGCAATCTGCATTGATTTTTGTACCATCTTGAGAATGGTACAAACCCCGGCTAACTCTTCTTCCTGACTCTTTCCACCCTTCAGGTTTTGCACCGAATTTAGGTAGAAAATCATTGTCTAGGAACGATGTTTTTGAGGTATAAGATTCTTCAGTTTCAACGAACTTAATGCCGTATTGTTCACACAGTTGAGCAATGCGGTTTTTTAATCTTGCGGTAGGAACTTGGACAAATTTTTGATTAGTTTTAGAACCTAAATTTATAGAATCTTTTTGTCCGACGTTCCAGCCAAAAACGACAGTCCCAATTTTATGATCAATGCAATGGTTGATTACGATTCTAGCTGCTTTATTAGTAGCGTCCCTCATCCGACGATTCCGCTTTTCAGCTATTGACGCTAATTGCTTAGACCAAAAACCAAAAGGATTGATTTTCTTTGAGAACCGAAACTCGTTTGTTGTACCATTGATTCACTGATTTTAACTTGCGTCCGTCAATCAGAAATGACGTACCAACGTTACTGATACAGGTTAGCCAGTTGTTCAACCCGTGATCAATTGATAAAACATTCTCAATATTTACGTCGGGCTTGTGAGAAGTTATTTTATAAATTAACTCCAAATAAAATTCATTATTCCTTGGCAGTATGCGGTATTCTTTGATGTCCTTATGCTCTAAATTAGAAGGCATGGGAACATAAAAAGCGTCAAGCCCAAACCAAACTTTCACCTTACTACCCATCGGAAATCTTAGCTTACCGCCCTTTAGTTTAATAGCTTGTCCAGGAAAAGTTACGAGATTTAATCCAGGTTTTCGGTATCCAGGTAGCTTAGGTTTTTGAGTGACTGTACCATTTTTAATCCCTTTCAAAAGTCCAATATAAGACTTGAACGATTCCGCCACAGTTGTTAAACATTGCTGTGCAGCTTGAGAATACATTGCCCCAAAATGTGAATTACTTGCTAACTCACGATGCAAGTCAAACTTACCAGGAATTTTACCCGTCTTAAAAAACAATTGTCTGGCATAATAAGTCCCACAATTAGCAAGTTTATTTGACTCCCCACATAAGAACTCAAGAACCGCTCCTAATTCCTTGTTGGGACTGATTAGTATTTGCTGGCATCCATAGCCATAGGGAACGAAGTGAAATGAAGCAATCGCAAGGGTTATGATTGCTTCCCTTCGCTCGCAATGACTGTAAATATTTTTGTCCAATTACCTATTACCAATTACCTATTACCAATTACCTATTACCCATTACCAGCCTCAACGAGATAACTAGCAACTTGAGTTATTAGAGGCAGAGCCTCATCAACTGCATTCCTAGTCAGAGACTAGGAACGAGATGTAGTAGGGATTTGAGCTTAAGTTGATACCTATGGGTTGCCACCTATGGGTTGCCATAAAACCCCACCCCTAGCCTCTCCCCGCAACGGGGAGAGGCTTTGAAATTGTTCTTTGTATGATAAAAAAGTCCAGCTTCTAGCCGTTTTGAGTATAGCAGCCCCGACAGCTTATTTACTACTTTGCCCTGTTTGGAGCAAGAATAGTCTTAAAGATGCGTAGAAACCCAAGAGAATCAATTTTAATGCCAGAAGGTTCAGGGTATTCGCTATATTTTCTCATTTCCCCTTCTAACTGATGCAATAGGTTTTCGTTATCCTGCGTTCTCGCTACTTGCAAGCGATGTTCTAGGATTTTTTGGATATTTTCTTGATGCTTTCTTGCAGTTTGTTTAGCCAATTCCATTCTTTTTATACTCATTTTCGTTACCCTAACAAAGAATTTTAGATTTATATCAGATTAGACACTGAAGTTTAATCTGAAGAGCCTCATTATTGCTCAAATTCTCGATAGTATGTGCGAATTTAACAAAGTTAAGCAAAGTTCTTCAATAACAATTTTCGCAATCACTGTACAACTTGGTTGTAGCCTTATGTGAAAAAAAATTAACTTGAGACAATTATCCTTAACTTTGTTAAATTAGTAATTTTTGGCAATTGCTATGAAAATATCCTGAACTTTACAATTCATGATCGCGCTGACCAAAGGGATAATGATGCAATTGGCAGCAGCGATGGCTTATTTACTATTTTCCCCTCTTTGGAGCAAGAATAGTCTTAAAGATGCGTAGAAACCCAAGAGAATCAATTTTAATGCCAGAAGGTTCAGGATTTTCGCTATATTCTCTCATTTCCCCTTCTAACTGACGTGATAAGTTTTCGTCATTCTGTGCTTTGGCTAATTGTAAGCGACGTTCTAACGTTTTTCGCATATTTTCTTTATGCGTTGTTAAAGTCTCTTTAGCTAGTTCTATCCTGTCTTTATTCATGTTTATTTTCTCGATAAAGAATTTTAGCGTTACCAAATTGAAGTATGAGATTGAACACTGGATTTAAGATAACTCCACAAAAAAGATGAACCGCTTGCAGCAGCGCCAGTTTCCTCCAGGACGCTCCGCGAACGGTATCCAATTTTGTCCGATGGACATACTATGGCTAACGCCACACTACGCTATCAACAAGAAATTTTGGGATATTTTTTTAATTGGAAATCTCTAAACCTAAAAAGCAAGAAGCGACACGGGGATGCTCAAATGACGATAACCGAAATTTCATCAAAAAGATATTGTCATAATTACGGCTTTTTGTATGATATTTTTGATAAAATCTTTACTTATTAGTTTCAGTAGTTGTAGTAGTTTTAGTGCCTCTTGGGAGGATGTCCGAAAAGTAACAAGAGCCATAATGTATGACAAACACCTGGAGTAATAAGTAGTTGACACTCCCCGGTCTAAAGACACGGGGATTCTTAATCGAATAATTGCAAACACAACTGCTCGAATAATATCCGCTTTTCAGGTATTACCTTAGATGTACGGTTCCCCGCCTGATGCCGTTTGCCATTTCTGGCGGCATCGTTGCATAAAAGGGCGTTACTTTCTCCCAGTCCAGGAGTAGGCACTAACGATTGGTGCGTCGGCTTTTTACGTCTGTTGCTGACGAATTTCAAATTAGCTCTTCGTAAAATTGTCCGAGAAGCCTGAGTATCAGCATGGTCAATATGACCACAATGTTCACAAATGAACTTTTCGCCATCTCTATTAGCTTTACTAATATGATGACAAGCCGAACATTCTTGAGAAGTAAATTTAGGATTAACGGATAATACTGGCTTACCAGACTTCAATGCCAGCCAAGCAATCTTAGAAAATAATTCGCCCCAACTGGCATCAGAAATAGAGCGATTTAATCCACGTTTTGCAGCCTGACCATTAGCCATAAATCGTCCTTGCTGCTTTTTGGGTTGGCAACGGGACTTCATAGCCTTAACATTTAGATGCTCTTGGACAATTGCCTCAGCGGTGTTAACAACTTTATTAGCTGCTTTCCATTGATGATCATTTCGCTTATCTGCAATTTTTTTATGTAGCTTGGCAACTATTTTCCCGGCTTTTTTGCGATTATTAGAACCCTTGATTTTGCGGTTAACTCGGCGCTGTCTGATTCTTAATTGACGGCGGACTTTTTTATTAGTTGCAAATTGAGGATTTTCAATAAACGAACCATCCGACAAAGAAATTAATTTATTAATTCCTACATCAATACCTACTGCTGATTTGACGGTTTCAATTTCTGTAACTTCAGGTAGGGATTCAGGTAACTCGAGTAATACACTCATGTACCAGCCGTCAGCTTCTTTAATCACTGTCACCGTTCTAATATCAGCATCTATTGGAATAGTACGACTATCAAAATAGCGCATAGTCCCCAGTCCAGGAAAGTAGGCATGGGAATAGCATCGGGGCTGATTAGATTCACGATTAACAGTTAATTTTACTTGTCCTGGCTTGAATTGAAATGTTTTAAAGTTGGCTGCTTTACGAAACGCAGGGAAACCCCTTTTGTGTTGAAAAAATCCGTTATAAGCAATATCTAATTTAGCTAAATTGCCTTGTAAAACATCTGAATTAATTCGGCTATACCATTCAGACTCAGAACGTAGTTCAGTTGTTCTCTTGCCTTGAATATCAGTCGCACTACCCCAGGTTAAACCATGCTTCTTACTATTTTTTGTTAACCCAGAGGACATTACACCATGCTTAACGACGGGGCAGGTCAAAGGGCAATAAGAGCCATATTCAATACGAGTATCTAAGTCTGAAAATGCACCATATTGGTAAATTACTGACTCGTCTGATTTCTGGTTATTAGTTTCAAATCCGCGCTGACGTTCTGCCAAACAATAATTTCTGTGTTTCCGTAAAGTAACAAGCCACTCAGACATTAAGGCTTGTTGCCCAATATTCGGTTGTAGCTTGAATCTCCAGCGTATTTGCACAGGTTTATTTTGTTGATGTGATTGACGATATAACTATTATATGGCAGTATTACAGTAATGTCAACCCAATATTGTATATGAAGAAAAAACCTCTAGCGGTGTACCTAGATGAAACTGAAAGAAAGAAACTTGAGGATATCGCCCAAGGTTGGGGAATGAGTCTTTCGTCAGCCTTAAAAAGATTAGTTAGAGAGAAATAAAATGTTGAAAAGATTTAATGACCCGCATCATGATCGAGAATATTGGAAGCGGTTAAAACCGCACGGGTAGGCTTTCCCCCGCGCTCTAAAGAGACGCGGCTCCCAGCCTTCCCGCGATCCCCTGGTGGACGTGAAATAACCAAAATGTGTAACGATATGTAAATTCACCTCGATGGGTTATTGTCGTTGAGTTTTAGCCATTTCAAAAAACGAAATATATTTTGATTTTCCTCCGCCCACCTACTTAAGTGGTGAGACAGAATTAATTACACAATGTCATTGCATTGGCGCAGCGTGGCGTTAGCCATATGGAACGAAGTGAAATGAAGCAATCACAACCCTGGCGATTGCTTCCCTTCGCTCGCAATGACTGTAAATATTTTTGTCCAATTACTTAATATCTAATTGATCAAAAAATCTCTTGTCGGATGATGCCACTATGAACAAAAAGATCCCCAAAGACAAATATCCCCGACTTTTTAAAGAAGTCGGGGATATGACTTGGTTATGTTAAACTACTTGGCTTGGGTTAATACTGTTAAAACCTGTGGTGGTGAAGCATCTGGTGGATACAGAAAGTCAACTTGAACTAAAGATGTATTTCCTGGTTTTATATCTAATGAGACTAATGGTTCTCCTAATTCACCGCGCTTCTGAACTAAATGTACAAATTTATTTTGCCATTTTCCCTGATCTTGATAACGTAAGCGTACAGTTCCTCGGAAAAAGATTTGACGAGTGGGTAACTTAAAAAAGCGGAGTCCAGGTTTACTTAATTGATTTTCTTTGAGTGGAGTTTGAATCGCAACACTCACATTTTGTGGATTTTGAGTATTGTTGTATAAAGGTAACTTGAGACTATATTGAATCCCATAATTACCATGAGCGTAATAAGCGGTGTCAGGATAGCGGACTAACATGGGTGCGGTTTGAATTTGATTTGTGCCTAATGTTCCTCCATGTAAGGTACTCAAACCGTAGGAAAAGGCTGCACCAGGTTGGGGAATGGTTAAATACTTGCTTTTTGGGGCATCTACTATGTCTGCTAACCATCGAGAACCCTTGGATACTCCGGCTACACGCCCGTAAATTGTCGGTTTGTTGTTTCCTGTGATGGGTGTGGGGACTTTATCTCTGGGTGTGGATAATTCACCATTATCTAATAAATTTTGCCATTCTGATAAATTCGGCGCACGTTCACTACCATCAGTATTTATGCGGGCAAACATCGCTAAACTAGCAGCATAAACATTACCATTACTTCGCAGTCGCAGATATGTGGATCGACCATTTAAAGGGGGTGTTAATCCTTGGACGGGAATTGGTAAATTTAATAACATCTGGCTTTCCCCTGGGGGAATAACAATTTGGGGAGGAAAAATATCTTGTCTTTTCCCTCTCAAAATATCAGACATAACCCGACTCCCAGGACCAGAAAAAACTGTGCCTAAGTCATTGGGAATTAAAGATGCTATTTCCTTAAACGGGGCATCTGGTTGACTTAAATAACTCGCACCTTGCAATATATTTACTGTCACTGGTTGAGAACCAGGGTTATGTAAGATGATGCCCAAATACAAAGAACGTAAATTTTCCGGTGGGTCAGCTTTGGCAATATGATGGGCAAAAATATCAAACTGTCCGCGCAAGGGAAAATCTAAATGGGCTGATGGGACTTTTTTTCCCGTTTCTGGAAAGGTAGAAAGTAAAATTCCTTCTTCTGATACCAGTTCTGGACTATTGCTGTTAAATACTGGTAATAAATCCAATTTTCCCGGTAAAGGACGTACTGACTGTATTTGTAATATTTCTTCTGGTGGTGGCGCGGCAGGAACAGCTTGAGCAAGGGTGAAAGCAAGTAATAATGGCAACATAATACTGAGTAAATTTGTTTAAACAGACGTTAATCTCTCTAAAGAAGTGCCAAGTTGTTAATGATCAAAACGAAATCGGCAATTATCTCTGGCGAATTTTCTGGGTTTAAAATTGGGACATGAACAAAAATACACTTAATTGACAGTTGGAACTGGTGTAAATAGTCCAATACTTTATAATAAAGTCCCTCGCAGACAAACTTACCACAGTCGTAGCTAATCTCAACTGCTGCTGTTCCGACTAATAATTTTTCGAGATCAACGCTGGTTTGGAAAATATTTTCAGGGGAATTTATAGACTCTTGAGGCAAGATGTCGAGAGAATTTGGAGATTTTACAGGCAAGATGCCTGTACCACGGGCAAAGACTTCTACGCTTAATTGGCAACGAGTTTCCGCCATGCCACAACAAATAATGTAGTCTGGTTGGAGTTCATTGATTTTGGCAATGACGCGAGAACCTGCCAGTTGCACGTCTACAGGTAAATGGGGCAAAAAATTTAAATCATGGGGGAGTGAAGCCATTTTGGCTAGTGCGAGTAACAAGTCATCGGATGAATTTGACTCTTGTTGGCTTAACCAAATGTCAAAAGAAGTTAATAGTATTTTTTTTTGCATTATAAATAATAATTAGAATTAGAATAATTAAAAGCCCTCCCTCATAAATTTACAAGGAGCAGCTAAATGGCAGTGATTGCAGTTGTTGATTACGATATGGGAAATTTGCACTCTGTTTGCAAAGGATTAGAAAAAGCTGGGGCGACTCCTCTGGTTACTTATTGTTCTCAAGAGTTGGCAAAAGCAGATGCTATAGTTTTGCCAGGGGTGGGAGCATTTGATCCGGCGGTACAACATTTACGATCGCGTGGTTTGGAACAACCGATTAAAGATGCGATCGCCTCTGGTAAACCGTTCCTGGGTATTTGTTTAGGATTACAAATTTTGTTTGAATCCAGCGCCGAAGGAACTTTACCAGGATTAGGAATTGTGCCAGGAAAAGTCCGCCGGTTTCGTTCTGAACCGGGGATGACGATTCCCCACATGGGTTGGAATCAACTCCAACTCAACCAGCCAAAAAACCTTTTATGGGAGCATTTACCTATAGATCCTTGGGTTTATTTTGTCCATTCTTACTATGTTGAACCGACAAATCCCCAAGTGCAGGCGGCGACTGTGACTCATGGTGATCAAAGTTTTACAGCAGCGATCGCTCATGAAAATCTCATGGCTGTCCAATTCCATCCTGAAAAATCATCAAATGTGGGATTGCAAATCCTCTCTAATTTTGTGGCTCAAGTCCGTGAAAAAGTTTTTGCTTAACAAAAGTTTGCAATATTTTCAGGTGTTTATTTACTCAAAATCCAAAATCGGATGATCTTGATGGTATGGTCCTATTTCTCTCTAGGGTCAATCTAAAATCCAAAATCCAAAATCTAAAATTGAATAATGAGTCTAAGAATCTACGGGAATCGTCTGCTTAAAACTTTACCAGGTGAACATACCAGACCTACCAGTGCGCGAGTCCGGGAAGCATTGTTTAATATTTGGCAGGGGAGAATCAGTGGTTGTCGCTGGTTAGATTTGTGCGCCGGTAGTGGTTCTATGGGTGCGGAGGCTTTGTGCAGAGAAGCCAGCGTCGTGATTGGCATTGAACAATCAAGTCAAGCTTGTGCCATCATCCAAGAAAATTGGCAACAGGTAGCCAAACCAGAACAGAAATTTCAGCTATTACGGGGAAATATTACTCAACAGTTAAAAAAATTATCAGGTCAAAAATTTGACAGAATATATTTTGACCCACCTTATACTAGTGGATTATATGAATCAGTATTACAAGCGATCGCTCAATATCAGCTTTTAGATTCCCAGGGAGAAATAGCAGTCGAACATCGTCACCAAGATTGGACACCACTAACTATCCCCAACTGGGAAATCTGTCGGCAAAAAAGCTATGGTAAAACAGCTTTAACATTTTATCAGGAACAGGGAATTGGTAATGGGTAATTGGTAATGATTTCCCCCCTGCCTCCTCCCTGCCTCTTCCCTGACTCATCAATCAATATCAGCCGCCCAATTCTGTAGGACGCTTATATTGTCTATAGGCAGCGTAAAATAAACCGCTTAAAGTCACAAAAACTAAACCAAGCACAATACCTGATAGTAGGGGTTCAACCACTGTAAAGCTCCTTGTTGCAATTATTGAAAGATTTGATTCCTGTTTTTCATTTTACCAAATTTTGCATTAATCCCGCGTTCCATAGTAGCTTTAAATATGAATACTAGATAAAAACTATCATTTGTACTTGCGAACACAATCAAGAAATTTTAAGCTATGTGTAGGAAATGAAAACTTGCACATTGTCAAAGCAAACCTTTTGGATAACCAGCTAATCAAACCTGAAACCCTCATTCAACAGATCGTTATCTTCATCGTAGCGATACTGATAGCCCTCCCATTGATCCTGTTTGGGATTGAGATCGTCAAAGCCTCCGATCCTTATGTTAAAAGTGTTCTATCCCGTCAAGGCAACCCAGTCCAGGGGAAAGCTATTTTTCAAATCAACTGTGCTGGTTGTCATGGTTTAGACGCAACCGGACTAGTTGGTCCAAGTTTACATGAAATCTCCAAATATAAATCCCGCTATGGACTAATTCATCAAGTAACTAGCGGGGAAACTCCCCCCATGCCCAAATTCCAGCCCAGTATCCAAGAAATGGCAGACCTTTTAAGCTATCTAGAAAGTCTATGAATAGTTGTGCATAATTACAGGAGAAAGAAGAAAGAAGAAGGAGTACAATTCTGGAGATTGCTATATTCTTGGATGTCCAGAGGTTTGATTAAAAGTTTTTATCAGATTTTTCATATAAAAACCATTTCTCAACGCAAAAGTAAATTGAGAACTTTATGCCAAATTTAGTTAAAAGTAAATCCCACCGCCGACTAAAACGCCAACTACTTATGGTGATGCTGGTGATTTTTGCTTGGAGTGTGGCTATAGGCTGGATATTGGGATTTGTCACTAGCGCCCACAGTGCAACCCCGGTGGACTCAATTGTGACTGTTGATGTCATACCAGCACAATATCAACCAGGACAAGAACTGTATTTAGAAAACTGCTCATCTTGTCACATCGCATTACCACCTGCTGTATCTCCTAGTCAAACCTGGAAAAATCCAGGACTATGGCGCACAAATTAAGCCCTTAGATAAGTTTTCACATCTTTTGGTATCAAAATATCTTTACACCTTTTCCCGTGTCCAACTACAAGAGGAAGCAACACCCTATCGTCTCAATGACTCTCGTTATTTTAAGGCTTTGCATCCTGGTGTTAAATTACCCAAACTATTGGGGCTGATAAGTATAATTTCCGCAGCCTCAGTGCAGAATGGGAGTAGAGTTAGGGGGCAGGGAGAAATAATTTAATGACAACTGACTAATGACTAATGACAACTGACTAATGAAGCAGTTTAAATATTAAGATATTAATTGAAATCTATGATTGTATAAAGGCGACAGGTTTGCTTTCATTTGGTTTTTGAGTAAATTCTCATTTTACACCCATCCCTAAGCAAAAGGGCTGGGTTAGATTAAGTGTCTATAATCGAATAACCAAAGCTTTAATCTCCATTCCTCTTGATTTAATTCTATAAACTGCCATGCTAAAACTTTTGTTGGGCGATCCCAACGCTCGTAAACTTAAAAAATACCAACCTTACATTACAGAAATTAACCTCTTAGAGGAAGATATTAAGCCGCTGTCTGATGAACAGTTAAAAGCTAAAACCGTCGAGTTTAAACAACGGTTGGCTAAAGGCGAAACTCTAGATGATATTTTACCGGAAGCCTTTGCTGTGGTTCGGGAATCGGGGCGGCGTGTCTTAGGATTACGTCACTTTGATGTACAGTTGCAGGGTGGGATAATTCTGCATACTGGACAAATTGCCGAAATGAAAACCGGTGAGGGGAAAACTTTGGTAGCTACCTTACCAAGTTATTTAAATGCCCTGACTGGTAAGGGTGTCCACGTAATTACTGTGAATGATTACCTGGCGCGTCGGGACGCGGAATGGATGGGTCAGGTACACAGGTTTTTGGGGTTAAGTGTGGGGCTAATTCAGTCCACTATGACCCCCAGCGAGCGCCAAAAAAATTATGCGTGTGATATTACCTATGTCACCAATAGCGAGATTGGCTTTGATTATCTCCGGGATAATATGGCTACATCTATGGCTGAGGTGGTGCAACGTCCGTTTAATTTCTGTGTGATTGACGAGGTAGACTCGATTTTAGTTGATGAGGCGCGAACTCCATTAATTATTTCTGGTCAGGTGGAAAGACCGACAGAAAAATACCTGCAAGCGGCGGAAATTGCTTTTAGTCTCAAAAAAGATGAGCATTACGAAGTTAATGAAAAGGATCGTAACGTTCTCTTGACAGATGAGGGTTTTGCTGAATCGGAAAATCAGTTGGGTGTGACAGATTTATTTGACCCGGAAGACCCTTGGGCGCATTTTATGTTTAATGCGATTAAAGCCAAGGAATTGTTTCTCAAGGATGTAAATTATATTGTCCGCAATGATGAAGTGGTGATTGTGGATGAGTTTACGGGTCGGGTATTACCGGGCAGACGGTGGAGTGATGGGTTGCATCAGGCAATTGAAGCGAAGGAACACGTAGAAATTCAGCCAGAAACCCAAACTTTGGCGACTATTACCTATCAAAACTTATTTTTGCTGTATCCCAAATTGGGGGGAATGACGGGAACGGCGAAAACGGAAGAGGTGGAATTTGAAAAGATTTACAAACGGGAAGTCACGATTATTCCCACTAACCGGATTAGAAGACGGGAAGACTTGTCTGATATGGTGTTTAAGACTGAACCAGGGAAGTGGAGAGCGATCGCTAAAGAATGTGCCGAAATGCACGAAAATGGTAGACCTGTGTTAGTGGGGACAACCAGTGTCGAAAAATCCGAACTTCTCAGCCGACTCCTCAAGGAAATGGATATTCCCCATGAGTTGCTTAACGCTAGACCAGAAAATGTGGAACGGGAAGCGGAAATTATTGCCCAAGCTGGACGCAGTGGGGCTGTAACTATCGCTACCAACATGGCAGGACGGGGTACAGATATTATCCTGGGTGGTAATTCCGAGTATATGGCGCGGTTGAAACTACGGGAATACTTTATGCCCCGCATTGTCAGCCCTGAAGATGATGAATTTGGCGTACAAAGGGCTTCGGGACTACCTATGGGTGGTAGCGGTGGTGGACAAGGCTTTGTTCCTGGTAAAAAGGTGAAAACTTGGCGGGCTTCTCCAGAAATTTTTCCCACTCAATTAACCAAGGAAACAGAACAGCTTTTAAAAGCGGCTGTAGAGGTGGCTGTTAAGGCTTACGGTGAACGGAGTTTACCGGAGTTGGAAGCAGAAGATAAGGTGGCTGTGGCGGCGGAAAAAGCCCCGACAGATGATGTGGTAATTCAGAAGTTGCGGGAAGCTTACCAACAGGTTAAGCATGAGTATGAAGAGTTTACCAGCCGCGAACATGATCAAGTGGTGGAACGTGGCGGTTTGCACGTTATTGGAACGGAACGACACGAATCACGACGGATTGATAATCAATTACGCGGACGGGCGGGAAGACAAGGCGACCCAGGAACTACCAGATTTTTCCTCAGTTTAGAGGATAACCTATTACGAATCTTTGGGGGCGATCGCGTTGCCGGCTTGATGAATGCTTTCCAAGTGGAAGAAGATATGCCGATTGAGTCGGGAATGTTAACCCGCAGCTTAGAGGGCGCACAGAAAAAGGTCGAAACCTATTACTACGACATCCGTAAACAGGTGTTTGAGTATGATGAGGTGATGAATAATCAACGTCGGGCGATCTATGCGGAACGTCGCCGGGTATTGGAAGGTCAAGACTTGAAGGAACAGGTGGTTAAATACGCGGAAAAAACGATGGATGACATTGTTGATTATTACATCAACCCTGATTTACCTTCGGAAGAATGGGAATTGGATAAGTTGGTGGATAAGGTGAAGGAGTTTGTTTACCTGTTGGCTGATATGCAGTCTAGTCAGTTGGAGGATATGGTGGTGGTGGAAATTAAGGCTTTCCTCCATGAACAGGCGCGAATTGCCTATGATATGAAGGAATCACAAATTGACCAAATTCAACCAGGTTTAATGCGTCAAGCGGAACGGTTCTTTATTCTCCAACGCATAGATACTTTATGGCGGGAGCATCTGCAACAAATGGATGCTTTGCGTGAGTCGGTTGGCTTGCGTGGTTATGGGCAAAAGGACCCACTGATTGAGTATAAGAGTGAGGGTTATGAGTTGTTCTTGGATATGATGGTGAATATCCGCCGTGATGTGGTTTATTCTCTGTTTATGTTCCAGCCTCAAGCGCAGCAAACTGCTGAGATGGTTTAAGGTAATATTTTCACGCGGAGACGCACAAGGCGCAGAGAGTTTTTTCTGCGTCTTTGTTTTATGTTGAGTAGGGGAGTTAGGGCAAAATGTGGTATAACCCACATTCAGCATGAGTAAATATACTCAAAATATTTTTCCCAGCAGGTTATTTTGTCAAAAAAAGAATTTCATAAAACAGCTAAAACCCAATCATAATGACCAGTTCATGCTTTTTGCTATCTAGGTCGGTATTCAATGAATTTAATCTCAAACCAACTAATTTATTGACATTATTCTCAATAAACTTGATTCGAGCTTTAAATATATCGGCGATGCCTTCGGCGCGGCGTAGCCATCGCTCTAATATAGAATTGCGTGTCATTGTCTGAAAGCCTTGTTATCATTGGGTTATGGATAATTCCGAAAATTCAAAAAACACCTGCGGAATGTGGGGTATAAGATTGGCAAATTGTATAAAACCCACATTCCGCACCCTGAACTGTCACATATCAAAAAAGCCTAGCGAGTAGTACATAATAACTAAAAATCATTCGAAGGGTAAGAGGCTTAATGATAGTAAGTAGCATTAAGCTGGGCATGGAGTGAGAAAGTGGAACTTCGTAACGGGACTGAAAGAAAGAGAAAATTCGATATGATTAAAAAATTAATTGTTCACAAAAGCAAGAAATGAGAGAATCACAATAGAACAAGTAGAGGAATCTGTTGTGAAATTAAAACCCCAAGAAATAGAAATTCAAAACATAGATCATCTAGGGATAGTAGCAGGGATGATAGATTCAATCGGAATAGTAGAAATAATAAATGAATTAATAGGAGTTGAAAAAGACGAGAAAGTAAGTGCAGGTCAAGTAGTAAAAGCCATGATAATAAACGGGTTAGGATTTGTATCGAAACCCTTATATATGTTTCCCCAATATTTTGAAACAATCGCCTGTGAACATCTAATAGGAGCAGGAGTAAAACCAGAATATCTCAACGACGATAAACTGGGGAGAGTTATGGATAAACTATTTATCAAAGGATTGGATACACTATTTTTTATCATAGCCTTAAAAGCAGCACAAAAATTTGGAGTATCACTGTCAACGTCGCATTTAGACTCATCATCAATACACGTGCATGGGCAATATAATACAAGTTTACCAGAAGTAATATTTGAGAATCAAAAAGTAGGAAATAACCAAGAATTAGAAGAATTAGCAGTAAAATCACCAAAAGAGATAACCATCACCTACGGTTATTCCCGTGACCATAGACCAGATTTAAAACAATTCATCATAGAAATGAAATGTTCAGGAGATGGAGACATACCAATATTTTTAAAACTAGCATCAGGAAACCAAACAGATTCATCATGCTTTGGTCAAATAGCAGTAGAATATCAAAAACAATTAGAAGTTAATAGTCTCATCGTTGCTGACGCTGCTTTATATACAGAATCAAACCTGAAAATGATGTCAGAATTACGTTGGTTATGTCGAGTACCATTAAGCATAAAAGCAGCAAAATCATTAATATCAACATTACCAGAATCAGAATTTATTGATAGTACAATACCAGGATATAAATTAGCATCAAAAACCGAAAATTATGCAGGGATAGAACAAAGATGGTTAGTAGTGCAAAGTCAAGAAAGAAGAGAATCAGACCTGCGTAAGCTCAGACAAAAAATTACCAAAGCAGAATCAAAAGCTGTGAAAGATTTGAAAAAGTTATCACAAGAGAGATTTGCTTGTGAGGCTGATGCTATCAAGGCATTATCAAAATTATCAAAACAATTCAAATATCATCAAATTAACGAAATTTTGGTTACTCAAATCAAATTTAAGACAAAAGATTCTTCAGAAGAAATATCTTACCAAATATCAGCTACAGTTTCCGAAAATGAAAGTAAAATTAATACAGAATTGCTGAGTGCAGGACGTTTTATTATTGCTACGAATGTTTTAGATTCAAATGAACTTAGCAATGATTCCATGCTGAGTGAATATAAAGCTCAACAGTCTTGTGAGCGGGGGTTCGGTTTTCTTAAAGACCCATTATTTTTTGCAGACAGTATTTTTCTCAAAAGTCCTGAGAGAATAGAGTCTCTGGGAATGATTATGGGTTTATGTCTACTGGTTTATACTTTGGCTCAACGTCAAATTAGAAATGCTCTGAAAGATTCTAAATCAACAATTAAAAATCAATTAGGTAAAGCAACTGACCGTCCTACTTTACGCTGGATTTTTCAATGCTTTCAGTGTATTCATTTAGTTGAATATAACAACGAACAACACGTCTCTAATTGGACTCAAGATAGGGATTTTATTCTGAATCTTTTACCAGATGATTGTTTTCATTACTATCAATTAGCCACTTAATTCTTCTCTCCATTAATTTAATTAATATCAGATTTAGGAGCTAATCTGTTTGATTTATTGCTCTATTTTACTATGTCTATAATTTCGTTTTTTACTTCAATTTATTAGTCTAACTTATAATCTGTATCTTGAATATCTTCATTTATTTATCTTTTTCTCCCTCTGGGTGGTGTTCATTCTTGTTGCTCCTTATTGACAATGGGTTTTGATGCCATTTTTGGTGTTTTTCTTTTTTGCCAATGTATTTTCTCGATAATATGTTATTTTTTATTCTCAATTTTATTTCTTGCCTATGTAATTCCACTCCTGTGACAGTTGGGGTGCGGAATGTGGGATAAAATACTAGTTTATGATTAACTTTTAATCACAAATTACTCATGAAACTGACTATATCCACAAGGGGATTGCGGGAAGGCTGGGAGCCGCGTCTCTTTAGAGCGCGGGGGAAAGCCTACCCGTGCGGTTTTAACCGCTGCCAATATTCTCAACTATGATGCGGGTCATTAATATATCTTTCTATTGTGTCGGCGGCAACACTCCCCGCAGTTGAAAAGAAATAGCTACTAGTCCAAAGTGACGGTAGCTTTTTTAATTCTGGAAACTCTTTTCTTAGATAATTAGATGAGCGTCCTTTAAATGCTTTAACTACCTGAAATATTGCATCGGTTGGATGAATCTCTACAAATAAATGAATATGACCTGGCGCAACTTCTAACGCACGAATATTCCAGTCTTTTTCAATAGCTAATGCCGAAAATATCTCAAAAATCCTATCTCTGATTTTCCCAACAAGTACCTTCTTTCGGCGTTTAGGTATCCAGACTAGATGAATCACGCTCAACCCGACAGCGTGATTATAATGCCGATATTCATAAGAACTTTTTTTCATAGATTTTAGCTATTGACTTCCTTTTAATTGGAGATTAACATAGTTATATCATCAATTACATCAACAAAATAAACCTGTGCAAATACGCTGGAGATTCAAGCTAAAACCGAATATTGGGCAACAAGCCTTAATGTCTGAGTGGCTTGTTACTTTGCGGAAACACAGAAATTATTGTTTGGCAGAACGTCAGCGCGGTTTTGAGACTAATAACCAGAAATCAGATGAGTCCGTGATGTACTATTATGGTGCATTCTCAGACTTAGATAGTCGAATTGAATATGGTTCTTATTGCCCTTTGACCTGCCCTATTGTTAAACATGGCATCATGTATGCTGAGTTAACAAAAAATAGCAAAAAGCATGGTTTAATCTGGGGTAACGCGACTGATATTCAAAGTAAAAGAACAACTGAATTACGTTCTGAGTCTGAATGGTATAGCCGAATTAATTCAGATGTTTTACAAGGCAATTTAGCTAAATTAGATATTGCTTATCACGGATTTTTTCAACACAAAAGGGGTTTCCCTGCGTTTCGTAAAGCAGCTAACTTTAAAACTTTTCAATTCAAGCCAGGACAAGTAAAATTAACCGTTAATCGTGAATCTAATCAGCCAAGATGCTATTCCCATGCCTACTTTCCTGGACTGGGGACTATGCGCTATTTTGATAGTCGTACTATTCCAGTAGATGCTGACATTAGAACGGTAACAGTAATTCAAGAAGCTGATGGCTGGTACATGAGTGTATTGCTCAACTTGCCTGAATCTTTACCTGAAGTTACAGGAATTGAAACCGTTAAGTCGGCAGTAGGTATTGATGTAGGAATTAATAAATTAATTTCTTTGTCTGATGGTTCGTTTATTGAAAATCCTCATCTGGCAACTAATAAGAAAATTCGCCGTCAATTAAGAATTAGACAGCGCCGAGTTAATCGTAAAGTCAAGGGTTCTAACAATCGCAAAAAAGCTGGGAAAATAGTTGCCAAGCTACATAAAAAAATTGCAGATAAGCGAAATGATCATCAATGGAAAGCAGCTAATAAAGTTGTTAACACCGCTGAGGCAATTGTCCAAGAGCATCTAAATGTTAAGGCTATGAAGTCCCGCTGCAAACCCAAAAGGCAGCAAGGACGATTTATGGCTAATGGTCAATCTGCAAAACGTGGATTAAATCGCTCTATTTCTGATGCCAGTTGGGGCGAATTATTTTCTAAGATTGCTTGGCTGGCATTGAAGTCTGGTAAGCCAGTATTATCCGTTCATCCTAAATTTACTTCTCAAGAATGTTCGGCTTGTCATCATATTAGTAAAGCTAATAGAGATGGCGAAAAGTTCATTTGTGAACATTGTGGTCATATTGACCATGCTGATACTCAGGCTTCTCGGACAATTTTACGAAGAGCTAATTTAAAATTTGTCAGCAAAGACACTAAAAACCTACCGGGGGACTCTCGGAAAGTTACGCTTGTCAGAGATGATTCTGCCAGTAATGGCAAACAGGATCAGGGCAAGAACCGTACATCTAAGGTAATACCTGAAAAGCGGATATTATTCGAGCAGTTGTCTTGACAATTATTCGATTAAGAATCCCCGCGTCTTTAGACCGGGGAGTGTCAAAACCACCAATGAGACTACAGAAAAAATAGATTTAGTCTTGCTGGTTAAGGCTATTACTGGCTTTTTGCAGAGCGATCGCTATCTCACCGAATCAGAGCTAAAATTCAAAGTAGGTGGTCAAGGTGTGAATGCTGATATCAACCTCAAAACCAAAACCATTGTCCAGTCAGATCAAAAGTTTCGCTCAGAAATCGCTACTGTAGGAACTACAGGTGAAATCAAACCTTTGACTGTAATAGTTTCTGACGGTAAACAGGTTTGGATTCACAGACCTGATTTAAAGCAATATGCTGTCACTACTTATCAAAAGTTCGATAAATCAGGGGATGGAATTTTTATGAGTATATCATCCTCAGCATTTTTAAATATTCCTGCTAAGGAAAGAAAACAGATTGCTAATAGTAGTTTATCAGATAAAAATGTTTTGTCTTATCTTGTTTTGGCTATTGATGGAGTAATTAAAGGAAATCAAGCTACTGTAGATACTGATTCTTTCTATGTCTATCATTACAAAGATGCTAAAGAGGGATTTACATTTAGTGCTTTTGTGCAACCAGACAATGCTAACCTCAAACAAGTACAGTTAGTTGGTAAAAGTGAAGGATTAGATATCATGTTAACTGAAAAAATCCTCAATAGAATCGCAAATCCTAATGTCACTCCCCAGTCTTTCACCTTTTCACCACCAAGAGGAACTAAAAAAGTTAAATCACTCTCTATTACGCCTTTTTAAAGATTTAAAGTACCTTTTTACTTGTCTGTAGAGAGGTAAGAAATATGAATTAAATAAAGTGCAAAAGTAGGGTGTGTTAGCGACAGCGTAACGCACCATTTCAGGTTAAGTCAGAATTGCAGGTTATTAAATTTGCGTTCCTAAGCTGTTTTTTAAGTAAGGGACTTCCAAGAAATAAATTATCCTGATTAACGAACCACGGAGGCGCAGAGGACACAGAGGAATAAGGGTTTTGAGATGAAAATTCCCTATCAGATATAAAATATAAGAATTGAATAAAGGTTAAATATGCGATTACTACACACAATGCTTCGCGTCGGTAATTTAGAAGAGTCCTTAACATTTTACTGTGATGTATTGGGAATGAAGTTACTCCGACGTAAAGATTATCCAGCGGGAGAATTTACCCTGGCTTTTGTCGGTTATGGAGAAGAAAGTGATCATTCCGTTTTAGAACTCACCCACAACTGGGGCGTAGAAAAGTATGATTTAGGTAGTGCCTATGGTCATATCGCTTTGGGTGTGCATGATATTTACGCTACCTGTGAGACTATTGGGAAACTGGGTGGTAAGGTAGTCCGAGAACCAGGCCCAATGAAACATGGTTCAACCGTAATTGCTTTTGTGGAAGACCCAGATGGTTATAAGGTTGAATTGATTCAGTTAAAAACTCCAGAATGATTTAGGGTAGAGGGTAAGAAGAGAACTTCTTTACCCATTACCCAATTCCCCCCCTAAACTTAAATTACAAGTCTAAAATCTAAAATTTTACAAATGCAGCCTACAGATCCTGATAAATTTACTGATACAGCCTGGGAAGCGGTAACAAAATCCCAAGACGTGGTTCGTGCTTATAAACAACAACAATTAGAAGTTGAACATTTAATTCTCGCCCTTTTAGAAGAACCCACAAGCCTAGCTACAGCCATTCTCACCCGTGCAGAAGTTGATTCTGTGCGATTCAAACAACAACTAGAGGCTTTTACCCAACGTCAACCCAAGGTTGGTAAAAGTGATCAACTTTACCTGGGGCGGAATTTAGATTTACTTTTAGATAAAGCCGATGAAATTAGAGCCAAAATGAGAGAGGAGGAAATCTCAGAAGGGCATATAATTTTAGCGTTTGGTAATGATGAACGTGTTGGTAGACGGTTATTTAAAAGCTTAAATATAGATATTGCTCAAGTAGAACTTGGGGTTAAATCTGTTCGCGCTACTCCCAAAATTAAAGCATCACCAAAGGTAGAAGCAGAAGCACCTGATGAAGCTTTAAAAAGATTTGGACGAGATTTGACAGAACAAGCAAAAGCGGGAAAATTAGATCCTGTGATTGGTAGAGATGATGAAATTCGCCGCGTAATTCAGGTATTGTCTCGACGTAGCAAAAATAACCCTGTGTTAATTGGTGAGCCGGGAGTTGGCAAAACTGCGATCGCTGAAGCATTAGCCCAAAGAATGGTGAATGGTGACGTTCCTGAATCTTTGAAGAACCGCCAATTAATCTCTTTGGATATCGGTAGTTTGATTGCTGGAGCAAAATATAGAGGTGAATTTGAAGACCGCTTAAAAAATGTCCTCCGTGAAGTTACGGAATCAAATGGACAAGTAGTTTTATTTATTGATGAACTGCATACCGTTGTCGGGGCTGGTTCTAATCAACAAGGTTCAATGGATGCCGGAAACTTACTTAAGCCAATGTTGGCGCGGGGTGAATTGCGTTGCATTGGGGCAACTACCTTAGATGAATATCGCAAATTTATTGAAAAAGATGCAGCATTAGAAAGAAGATTTCAACAGGTATATGTAGATCAACCAACAGTAGAAAATACAATTTCGATTTTGCGAGGTTTGAAAGAACGTTATGAAGTGCATCATAATGTTAAAATTTCCGATTCCGCTTTAGTCGCTGCGGCAACCTTATCAGCGCGATATATTGCTGACCGCTTTTTACCAGACAAAGCGATAGACTTAGTTGATGAAGCCGCGGCGAAATTAAAAATGGAGATTACATCCAAACCTGCGGAATTAGAAACCATTGACCGGCGTTTAATGCAGCTAGAAATGGAAAAGCTGTCATTATCTGGAGAAGAACAGAGTATTTCCCCAACAAGAGAACGATTAGAACGGATTCAACAAGAAATTGCTACTTTAACAGTCAAACAGCAAATATTTAACGAACAATGGCAAGGTGAAAAGCAGTTATTAGAAGCTATTAGCGGGCTAAAAAAAGAAGAAGATGCAATGCGGGTGCAAATTGAGCAAGCAGAGCGAGACTATGATTTAAATAAAGCTGCTCAACTCAAGTATGGTAAATTAGAGGGAGTGCAAAGAGAACGAGAAATTAAAGAAGCGAAACTTTTAGAAATGCAAACCCAAAGTTCAACTCTGTTGCGCGAACAAGTGACGGAAGCTGATATTGCCGAAATTGTGGCAAAATGGACAGGAATTCCCGTAAATCGGCTTTTAGAATCAGAAAGACAAAAATTACTGAAATTAGAGAGTCATTTACACGAACGGGTAATCGGTCAAGAAGAAGCCGTTTCCGCCGTCTCTGCGGCGATTCGTCGCGCCCGTGCGGGAATGAAAGACCCTGGGCGACCTATTGGTTCATTTTTGTTTATGGGACCAACTGGCGTGGGTAAAACCGAACTCGCCCGCGCCTTAGCTCAGTTTCTCTTTGATTCGGATGATGCTTTGGTGCGTTTAGATATGTCCGAGTACATGGAAAAACACTCAGTTTCCCGCCTTGTGGGTGCGCCTCCCGGATACGTTGGTTATGAAGAAGGGGGACAACTTTCGGAAGCGATTCGCAGACATCCTTACTCGGTGGTGCTGTTAGATGAGGTGGAAAAAGCCCATCCCGATGTCTTTAATATATTGCTACAAGTTTTAGATGATGGTAGAGTTACGGATTCCCAAGGACGGGCTGTAGATTTTCGCAATACTGTCATAGTCATGACTAGCAACATCGGTAGTGAACATATTTTGGATGTAGCTGGGGATGATTCCAAGTATGATTTGATGCGAAATAAGGTGATGGAAGGTTTGCGAAGTCACTTCCGCCCCGAATTTCTCAACCGCATAGATGATCTGATTCTATTCCACGCCCTTAATCGTGCAGAAATGGGGCATATTATCCGTATTCAACTCAAACGGGTGGAAAATCTGCTCAAAGAACAAAAAATCTCTTTTGAAATATCCCAAGCCGCTTGTGATCATCTTGTGGAGGCTGGTTATGACCCAGTTTACGGCGCACGTCCATTAAAACGTTCAATTCAGCGCGAGGTAGAAAATCCTCTGGCTACGAAGTTACTGGAAAATACTTTTGTTTCTGGTGATACTATCATCATTGATAAGGCTGAAACTGGGTTAAGTTTTAGTAAAAAACTTTAAATGAATTTGCATTAATAAATAGGGGGCTTTCTATGGAACTTATTTCTTCATTAGGAATTACAGGTTCGCAATATCTTTCCAAGGAAAGATTTATTAGTTATCATCATCAGTCGCGGTTATTGTTTTCCTTGGGTAGTCAAGTTAAAAATGTTCTAGAAATTGGTATTTTTAATTCTTTGTTTACAGAAATACTCAAACAAAATAACTATAACGTCACTACGGCGGATATTGACCCCAATCTCAAGCCAGATATAATCTTGGATTTGACAGCGGATTTTACACTACCACAAGACAAGTTTGATGCAATTGTTCTGTTTCAAGTATTAGAACATTTTCCCTACGAGAAATCAGAATTAGCATTGCAAAAACTCGCCGCAGTTACTAAGAAATATTTAGTGATTTCTATTCCCAATACTACTCAATATCTGTCATTACAAATCAAAACTTCCTTTTTGCTTAAAGCCAGACATTTACTCTGGAAAATTCCCCTATTTTGGAGTACAACACCACTTTGTGATCAACACTATTGGGAATTGGGATTGAAAGGATATCCCAAAAAGCGGTTTTTGGAATCTGTCGCTAAAGCTGGTTTGATAGTGAAGGAAGAATATGTTGATCCTACTTTCCCATATCATTACTTTTTGATTTTAGAAAAAATATAAATGCGATCGCTCATTCTAAGATCATCAGAATATCCTTGTCTATCTACTCGGTTTTCTTTTTGGTGGGACGGTTCCATTCTGATTTTTTCTTGAAACCTACTGCTTGGGCTGCATCACTATGATTTTTTCTCACGCAGAGACGCAGAGGCGCGGAGAGTTAAGTTGTCTATTTGTGAGGCAGTTCTTCCTTATCAAGTTCATGATAACATATTTAAAATGAGAAGTCAATAGCTTTATTATCTTTTTTTGGTGATGGGTTATGAATGGATGATGAGAGTATTTTTCTGGATTGTTATCTGATGCTTTGGGAATAATTGTCTGAATCAGGATGTCCAGGATTATAGGATTTATAGAATGATATGTATAAGAGTAATTGTTATGGATCATTTAGGGATTTTACTTTGATTATTGCGTCATTTTCTATCTAAGTAGTTTTCTATTTATGGTTTTTGTAGTTATTCTCAATGGTTTTTGATAAGTTATAGTGGTTCTCGGTTGAGTGAGATATAAGAACCCCACCCCCAACCCCCTCCCCGCAAGCGAGGAGGGGGCTTAAGATATATTTCATTTAGGTGCATACTGCTATGATGATGAATTACGCGAATCAAAATTAGTTTTGTGAGGGTTTCCCACAAATTGCACTATATTTATTTAACTCAAGCATGATCTTCTTCAGGATTTTAATAATTTATCAAGTATTTTGACACTTATCATCCTGTAAATCCTATAATCCTGGATATCCTGATTCAGACAATTTTATGATTGTATCGTAAACCTGTTTTTATGTATTGTCATCAGATGCGTCTGTTTGCTGTTGCAAAGATTCTCGAATAGATGACAATAGTTCAGGATTATTTTCTATTCTTTCTAGTAAGGTTAACGCTGTTTCTGTATTAAATGCGGGAAAGTTTGCTTGTTGTGCAAGTTTTTGGAGAATATCAATCAAAGTTTTTTTATTACAATGTAAAAGTCCCATTACATAAAATAACTTTACACCAACTGCTACGTTTTGTGTATCAGGATGTTCATTACCTAATCTGGTTTGATATATTGCCAATGCTTGTTGAGCTAAATTTTCAGCTTCTGAATATTTACCTTGAGATTCATACAATACTGCCAAATCATTCAGACTGGTAGCTACATTGGGATGATCATCACCTAATTGGCGTTTCCATATCTCTAAAGATTGTAAACAAAGAGGTTCAGCATCGTTGTAACGTCCTTGAGATATATATAGTGCTGCCAAATTATTTAGACTGGTAGCTACATAGGGATGATCATCACCTAATTGGCGTTTCCATATCTCTAAAGATTGTAAACAAAGAGGTTCAGCATCGTTGTAACGTCCTTGCAACCTGTACAATAATGCCAAATCATTCAGACTGGTAGCTACATTGGGATGATCATCACCTAATTGGCGTTTCCATATCTCTAAAGATTGTAAACAAAGAGGTTCAGCATCGTTGTAACGTCCTTGAGATATATATAGTGCTGCCAAATTATTTAGACTGGTAGCTACATTGGGATGATCGTCACCTAATTGGCGTTTCCATATCTCTAAAGATTGTAGACAAAGAGGTTCAGCATCATTGTAACGTCCTTGTGACCTGTACAATAATGCCAAATTATTTAGACTGGAAGCAACATCGGGATGATCATCACCTAATTGGCGTTTCCAAATATCTAAAGATTGCAAATAAAGAGGTTCAGCATCATTGTAACGTCCTTGAGATTCATACAATCCTGCCAAATTATTCAGACTGGTAGCTACAGAGGGATGATCATCACCTAATTGGCGTTTCCAGATATCTAAAGATTGCAAATAAAGAGGTTCAGCATCATTGTAACGTCCTTGTGACCTGTACAATAATGCCAAATTATTCAGACTGGTAGCTACAGAGGGATGATCATCACCTAATTGGCGTTTCCAGATATCTAAAGATTGTAAATAAAGAGGTTCAGCATCATTGTAACGTCCTTGAGATTCATACAATCCTGCCAAATCATTTAGACTGGAAGCAAGAGCATCTTGTTGTTGAAATTGAGTTTGCAAAACTATTGCTCTATTAAAATATTTTTCTGCTAGTGCTAATTCCCTTTCTCTATCTGCTGATTTTCCTGATTGCACTCGTTTAGAATATAAATTACCTAACTGGCTATAGAGAGTTTCTAGTTTACTACTATTTACTCCCCATTGGTTAACCGCTTCTACTAAAGATGCTTCTAATTGTTCTGGTGAAAAAATCGAACTTGCTTGATTATCTAGAATTACCTCAGAATTGCGATTGATTAATAACTCACCTGTAACTAAAGACGGTTCAGGCTGAAAATGAAATACACCATTACGCCAACTCCAGAAATCAGGTGCTTGCTTGGCAATTTGAGCATAAATGCGTGATGGTATCCATAAAATAATCGGCATTTTTAGTTCTCGCAATGCTTCTCGCGTCCATTGCAAATAACCAAAAAACTTTTTCAACAATTCATCTTGATTGAATGATCCTAATTTTTCTGCACCTAATACTGTGGCTATGGCATTTTCTTTTAATGTAACTTGTTGTGTGATGGCTTGCTTTAAACTAGGTTCTTGACTATCAAGATAAACTCGATAAATATTGTCAGTATATGCTAATTCCTTTTCATAATTAGCTATAATATTTTCACGCTGACGATCTGCATCACACACAGCAATGAAAATCTGTAACATCCCAATGCCAGCTTCAATTGAAACTAACAAACTCATATAAGTCTGTTCATTTGCGTTGATAATGGATTCATTGGTTAAGGTGTTCATTAAATTAATTCTTCTAACTTTAACTGTTGAATTACAAGAGGATGAAGATCATACCAACTCTCAGCATTTCTATATTCAATCACATAAACATTGTGGAGCAAATCAAGAAATTCTTGCTGTTTAGGATCATCAGGGCGATAATTCGTATATGTTTGTTGTAAAATCTCTCGGTCAGTTTTGCTCAAAGTAATTGTCATATCATTTCGCAAAATATCAAGTGCTTGCTGCAAAATTGTCGCATCAATTTGCACATCATCAATCGGTTCTAGCTTTCTGGCTTTTTTTCTTAACTCTACTAATACTAAACTACAACATTTCTGAGCAATGCGAACCAATTCCCGAATTACACCACCACTAGATAAAGCAATCTCCAGCAAAATATCATCTGCTAATAAAGTGCTGTCAATTCGTTTCCGCAAAATCTCCTGTAATTTAGCTATTGTTGCAGTTACAGGTTGAGCTTCATTTTTATGACTTTCACCTTTAGGATAAACTTTTAAAACAGGCATTACAAAAATCGGATTACTCGTTTCATCTTCGATATGTCTTTTTAAAACACCATCACGAATTGTGGCAATAGGAATTGTATAAATAACAAAGAAATTAGGTTGTAATAGTGCTTTAATATTTTTGAGAAATATACTTTCAATAGCTGCTAAATCTAGTTTATCTAAATCATCAATAATTACCACAATCTCTTTTTTACAAGCTAAAGAAACTTCTGTAGCAATCAGATTGAGAGTATCTATTAAATCTCGAAAATCACGTTTAAATTTAGTTTCTATAACTTCGCGGATACTTGCTTCAGCCTTTAACTTGCTTTTCAGAAAACTCCAAAAATCAAAACCTACTTCTAATTCAGCCCCAATTTTACTTTCTTCAATTTCTGTGCGTTCTTGAAACCAATTAAAAAATCTTTGTTTTTTGTTAGCATCAATCTCAATTTTTTGCTCCTCCGCTTTATCCATAATTTGGACAGCAATAGCAAAAAGAATATTAATGTGATTGATGGCTGTAGCTTCAATTAAATCAGATATAGAAAAGAAGATTGTCAGATAATTATCGTCAAATTCTCTGGCAAATTCTGCCAACAATGTAGACTTACCACAACCGCGATGTCCTGCAAAAATTAGTTGATTGGTATAATCATTACCATCCAAAACTCTCTGTTCTAATTCTGCAATGAAATCATCACCATAAGGAACTCGAAAATCTGCGGTTTCTTCTGTTGTTACCAAAGGTTGCAATTGCAGATTACGAAATGCTTTTTGAAACGCCTCAATCCGATCAGTTGCCATTGTTTATGCTCCTTATATGTTGACAGTTTTTATGTTATGTCAGTTATATCAATTTTATCTATCTAAAATCAATAGGAGTGTGTAATAGATAATTCTTATTCCACAAATCGGATAATACTGCTAATACCCTCACATTAATGCTAAAATTCACTATATTACGCAGTTGGGCTTTACCACTGTCTTTAGTCTTCAGTCCCCAGTCTAGCATGATGGTAGTGTAATCCGAATCATAATGAAGAGGTATTCCTGACCCCAAAAGCGATAAAATCACGGAAAATTGATTTTCATAAAATATATCTGCAAGTAAAACCGACGGATAACTATGTTAGAACAAGGCAATATCAGTATTCATACCGATAATATTTTCCCGATTATCAAGAAGTCTCTCTACTCAGATCATCAAATCTTCTTGCGGGAACTGGTATCCAACGCAGTAGACGCTATCCAAAAGTTAAACATGGTATCCCGCGCTGGGGAATACAATGGCGAAATTGGCGAACCAGAAATTACCATTAGCATTGATAAAGACAACAAAATCCTCTCCATTACTGATAATGGCATTGGAATGACCGCAGAGGAAGTCAAAAAATATATTAACCAAGTTGCTTTCTCTAGTGCTGAAGAATTTATTCACAAGTATGAAGGTAAAGCAGATCAACCAATTATCGGTCATTTCGGTTTAGGTTTCTATTCTTCCTTCATGGTAGCGAAGCAAGTAGAGATTGATACTCTTTCCTATCAAGAAGGCGCACAAGCTGTGCGTTGGACTTGTGATGGTTCACCTAAATTTGTTTTAGATGAATCTCCTCGCACCACTCGTGGAACTACAATTATTCTCACCTTGGAAGGGGAAGAAGAGGAGTTTCTCGAACCAGCACGAATTAGGAATCTTGTCAAGACTTACTGCGATTTCATGTCAGTTCCCATTAAAATGGATGGGGAAGTTTTAAATAAACAACAAGCTGCATGGCGGGAATCTCCCACTAATCTCACCAAGGAAGATTATTTAGAGTTTTACCGCTATTTGTATCCTTTCCAAGAAGAACCTTTGCTGTGGGTGCATTTGAATACAGATTATCCCTTTGTGATTAACGGGATTTTGTATTTCCCGAAAATGCGTCCTGATGTGGATGTAACCAAGGGACAAATTAAGTTATTCTGCAATCAGGTGTTTGTCAGTGATAACTGTGAGGAAATTATTCCCCAGTTTCTAATGCCCATGCGGGGCGTGATTGATAGCACTGATATACCTTTAAATGTATCACGGAGTGCATTGCAAGGCGATCGCACTATTAGAAGAATTGGCGATTATATAGCCAAAAAAGTTGGTGATAGACTCAAAGAGTTATACCGTGATGACCGCGAACAATACGTAACAGCCTGGAAAGACTTAGGAACATTCGTGAAATTTGGCGTTCTCAACGATGAGAAATTCAAAAAACAAGTTGAAGACATTATCATCTTCCGCAGCACAGCCAAATTAGAAGCCCCTGTAGCCGACACCCCATCCGTTGAAGTCCAATCTACCGATGGTGATGCGTGGCAAGATGTTACCCCAGCAACCGCGACCAGCATCCCCTACACCACCCTGAAAGAATACTTAGAACGGAACAAAGAACGTCACGAAAATAAGGTATTCTACAGCACAGATGCAGCCAGTCAAGCCACTTATATTGAACTCCACAAAAATCAAGGTTTAGAAGTCCTCTATATGGACTCCTTCATTGATACCCACTTCATCAACTTCCTAGAACAAGAATATCGAGATGTCAAATTTACACGGGTAGACTCTGACCTCGATAATACCCTCCTCGATGACAAAACTGGCGAAATTGTTGACCCCACCACCAACAAAACCAAAGGAGAAGTCATTAAAGAACTATTTGAGAAAGCCCTCAACAAGCCAAAACTCAACATCCGCACCGAGTCCTTGAAATCAGACGACCCTCAAGGAACACCACCGGCAATGGTATTATTACCCGAATTTCTCCGCCGGATGCGAGAAATGAGTGCTATGATGCAGCAGCAAACCGTCGAATTCCCCGAAGAACATATTTTACTAGTAAATACTGCTCACCCGTTAATTCAAAACTTGGTTAATCTCAGTCAAGGTAGTATTATTCAGGGTGATGGGGAGTCACAATCTAGTCAATTAGTAACAATGATGTGTCAGCACGTTTATGACTTAGCACTGATATCGCAAAAAGGCTTTGATGCAGATGGGATGAAATCCTTTGTCGAACGTTCCAATGACGTACTCACCAAGCTAACAGAACAAGCCAGCAAATAAACAGCCAGATAACCGACTTCTCGCAGAAGTCGGTTATAACACTTGATTTTTTTAGAGATTTTCTTGATGGTTAATATAAGAACGAAGCACAGTATTAATCATTGATTGATAGCCTTTTCCCTGGTGCTTAAACCATTCCAAAACGTCACTATCTAAGCGAATGGAAATAGCTTTTTTAGTGATTGGTTTCACCATTTTAGCTGTTTCCCAAAAATGATCGTCTAATTCGGGAATATCAGAAGTATCAATAGCAGAATCTGGGATATTTTGGATTTCTTCAAGACGTTTCGGCGAGATATTCATAGTATTGTCTCCTTTCTTTAGGGGTGGCTTTTCGGGCTGAAATCAGACGAATTTTGCCGTTTCTTTCGGTATGGGCTACGGTGACAACAATAATTCCTTGTATTGCACCAATAGTAATTTCTCTAATTTCTTCATCATAGTCAAATCGTTCATCAATTGACGTAAAAATGATTCCCTGAAAAATTTCTTGTGCTTCCTCAAAGCTAAGTCCATGTTTTTTCTGATTTTGTTGATTTTTATGTTCGTCCCATTCAAATTCCATTAGACCTGTAGATACATTTTGTATATACACCATAGTAACATTAGTGACGAATGGTAAAGATTAAGATTTTCTCAAAAGGTCGGTAATACTTGCCATAATTCCATAGACACTAGATAATTATTCTTTTTCCCGAACTTGTTGGGATATAATGGGAAGGTTGTCTTAAAATAGAACTCTAGGAGATATTTATTATGTCCCGTCGTTGTGAACTAACTGGTAAAAAAGCCAATAACGCTTGTTCCGTTTCCCACTCCAACCGTCACACCAAGCGTCTACAGCACGTTAATCTGCAAACCAAGCGGGTTTGGTGGGCTGCTGGTAACCGTTGGGTAAAATTGAAACTTTCCACCAAGGCTATTAAAACCTTAGAATTTAAAGGTTTAGACGCAATGGCAAAAGAAGCAGGAATCAACCTCAACCATTACTAAATAATAGGGAACAGGTCAGAGGCAGGGGGCAGGGGGCAGGGGGCAGCCCTTTGATATTGATTATTCTACTTTCTACTTCCTTCTGACTCCTGACTCCTTTCATTAAACACTATTTAATTTAATTACACCCTGATCAAAAACGCGATTATTAGTACCAATAGCACTCACTTCCATTCTATCTGCATACACATCATAGGCAGCAAAACTCAAATCACTGGTTGAATATTCTGTCCATTGAGAACGACCAACTGGACGATTACCAGCACCAGCACCACAGATTAAATAGGTAGTTCCATTAATAGCGCGAGTTCGTTCATAATTATGTTCATGACCATTGATATAAAGTTGAACATTGTATTTTTTAAATAGGGGAGTAAAGGTTTTAATAAAACTTGTATTATTTCCATAATGACCAGACGAATAAATCGGATGATGACCAAAGACAACTTTCCAAGGTGCTTTACTCAGGCTTAATTCTTTATCTAGCCAAATTAATTGATTTTTCCAATCAGCATTACCATTAGTATCTAAGGCAAAAAACTGAACTTTATTTTGACTAAATGTGTAATAACGTCCCTGCATATTAAAACCAGGATATTTAACTTGGGGAACACCATTATCCGTGCGAATATCATGATTGCCTAAACAAGCATGAAACTTGACACCATTTTTTAGTAAAGGTTGATAAGGGCGTTCAAAAACTTCCTTTATTTTCTCAATTTCCCCATTATTGTAGATGTTATCACCAGCTAAAACTACCAAATTATAAGGATTTTGCTGATGATAAAAATTCATAGCATTTGCTACAGCATATTGTCCCTTAGTCCCAGTTCCTGTATCAGCAACGGATACAAAGCGCAATAATAAATCTTTTTTGACTGGTTTAGCTGCTGTTGCTGATTGTATGAGAGAATTTGAATTTGACAATTTCCCACTCAAAAATCCAGATGCTATGGTGCTAATTCCACCTAAAAACAAAAATTGACGGCGGTTAATATTCATAATTCATTAAATGGCACAATAGATGATTATAGTCAAAATATGCTTTCTATATTTCAATACCTTGTCCATTTTTCGTAGGTTGGGTTAAGCGATCGCGCAACCCGACGCATTTGTTGGGTTTCGTACCTCAACCCAACCTACAAATCAAGACTTTTTTCGATTTGGACAAGGTATTGCTATATTTCAATACCTTGTCCATTTTCTCCTTTGTTGGGTTAAGCGATCGCGCAACCCGACGCATTTGTTGGGTTTCGTACCTCAACCCAACCTACAAATCAATGCTTTTTCCAATTTGGACAAGGTATTGATATTTTTGATTCGCTAATTTGGGTAAAAGTTCCATGTCAGGAGAAAAACGTAGAAAACCAAGAAGTGAACCCGCACCTACACTCTATCAAAAAAATCAACCAATTTGGAAAACGGCAATTATCCAAGTTTTGCGGGGGACGATTGGTGTTTTAGAAACTACAGTAGTTAAACTGGAGACAGAAACACCCGCTGATACTCAGAAAAAAACTAATTTTTTATGGCGTTGGGATGGATTTTTAAGGACATTCCGCTTATTTTTACCATCAAATATATCTAACAATGTATCAGATACGCTGCTGACAGGGATTTTTGCAGTAATTTTTGTGGTGACAATAGGAATAACTACATTTATGTTTATTCCTAAATCTGTGGAAGTCGCAACTGTTCCCCCGGTAGAAGCGGTTATCCCACCAAAATCAGTTATAGAACCAGAACCAACTCCCACCCCAGTTATAGAACCTGAAGTCATACCAACCCCCACCCCAGTTGTTGAACCGGAAGTCATACCAACTCCGGTTATAGAAACTGAAACTACCCCAACTCCAGTTATCGAATTAACACCTGAACAAGCTTTACTAGCAGCAATTGAAAATCAGTTTTCGGATATTACCATTGCTGTTAAAAATACGCAGGATAAAAATATTATTTCTCAACTCATAAAACCTCTTCAAGCTAACTTCCGTACTAGTGATTTAACTGTGAAAATTAGTGATATTTGGTATAACCTGGAAAAATCTCAACAGGATAAACTAGCAGCGGATATATTACAACGTTCCCAAGAACTTAATTTTATCCATTTAGAAGTTGTTGATTTTCAAGGGAAAATAATTGCCCGTAGTCCAGTTGTGGGTAATAAAATGATAATTTTTAAACGTTGAAAGTTGATAGACAGTTATTTTGTTAATAAAGATTAATATCACAAAACATTTCATCTGGATTTCATATTCCCATGAAAAGCTAGAATCATAGTTAAACACATAACTGGTTCCAAATATTTGCAACAGTTAGGTTTAATGACTTTTACTATTAAATCTTCATATTTTCAAGGAAAAACAAGTTATGAACAGCAAAAATTTGATTTATGGTTTGATTGGGTTAGTAAGCAGTAGTGCTATGAGTGGATTATTAATCGTCAGTAACACACAAGCACAGAGTCCCAATTCTGAACACAATTCTCATCATTCATCTAAACAAGCTAATCCCCCAAAAAAAGGAATGATGATGCCAACAGATCAGCATTTCATCGAAATGATGATTCCGCACCATCAGCAAGCAGTAGAAATGGCTGATATCGCATCAACTCGCGGACAACATCCAGAAATTAAGAACCTAGCAGTTGCTATTAAAAAAGACCAAACCCGCGAAATTGAACAGATGAGAACCTGGTATAAGAAATGGTACGGTAAAGAAGTACCTATAATGACTATGACTGATCAAGGAATGATGGCAGGTTCTGGGAATATGTGTCAACAGATGAATCCACCAGAGACGATGGAAATGCCGATGAATGGTAAAATGCACTGCATGAATATGGATTTAGAAACATTAAAAAATGCACCAGATTTTGATAAAGAATTTATTCGTCAAATGATTCCTCATCATCGTATGGCTGTCAAAATGTCACAGATGATTGTTAAAAAAACTGCCAAACCAGAAATCCGTAATTTAGCTAGGTCTATCATTAAAACTCAAATGGCAGAAATTAAGCAAATGCAGCAATGGTATCAAAGTTGGTATAAGTCAAAGCCTGTATAAACCATTGTGGAAGCCGGATATTGCGCTTGATTTATAACCGTTACGGTTGGTTGTATGAAGAATTTTAGCAGTTCCAAATTGGAGAGACTGAAAAACGAACGTACCTTGATTTTTTCAGCCTCCCTAAAATTAACTTAATTCTAATAAACCTTGATAGCCTGTAACAATACGATTACCATCTTTGAGAATGTGGACTTCAATTTGATCACTAGCCCAAGTAATTTTATCGGCGAATTCTGGATTAAAGATATTGACTTTTTGATTACTAGAAGAAACGGGAGAATCAGGAGAATTAATTGCTAGGGATTTGACAAAAGGACCATCAATCAAAATATCTAATTCTGCCAATAATTCTTTTGCACCGGGAGGTGCGGAATCAGATTGTAATTGTTGAAGAGTGAAGCCAGTAAAAGACATGACATTTAAACCCGCTGCTTTTAACTTTTTGGCTAAAATTGTTAGTGCAGGTGCTTGCCAAAATGGTTCACCACCGGAAAAAGTTACACCCGTATTCTGGGGATTTTTGAGAATACTTTCAGCGAGGGTATCAATAGCAACCAAATCATTAATCTCAAATGCCCAGGAGTCGGGATTAAAGCAACCAGAACACTCACGGTTACAACCTTGTACCCAGACAACAGCCCGACAACCGGGTCCATTAACTTCTGATTGGTCAACATAACCCATAATGTTCAAATAACCGGGGGGAATGTCCGCGAGTCCTAGAGATGGGTTCATGGGCTTAGTTTCCATCTTTTCTCAACTCCTTTTCAACTTTTCCTATTACTTGCTAATATAGCGAGACTCTGAAAAAGTGTGGAGAAAGAAAATATAAGCTTTTTGAAGTTTGATTATTTTGTGCAGTTAACCTTTAGGTTTTTTTAAGCTTTTGCCCAGGAGGGGATGAATGAACGCGCAGCAGAGATCGCATGAAAGAATGCAAATATCCTGTGGCTGGCTTGACCATGATCCCGGCATTTTTGCAGGTCGAAAGACCGTAATTCTTTTTCTATAACGTTTTCGACATCAGCAGCTAAATTTAACCTACCTTCATTGAGATAACATTCGGTGAGAAACAGTAATTTCTCAACATTAATTTCATTGGTTTCCCATTGAATTTCAATAGGAAACTCATAATTTTTTTCTAATGTTCCCCCACTGTAAACGTTTTCCATGAGTTTATTGCCGATAATATATTTAACTTTATGGGTGTTAGCCAGTTCTATTAAATCATTAGCAGTTGGCTTCAATCCCAGACGACGACGGAAAACGGAATCAATAATTTCATACTTACTATTGTCTGGAAATACTGTGACAACCACAGCCGCAATTCCTTCTGTATTTCCATAACATCCGATGATGTTTTGACTTTCTTCACCGTGAACAAATAAGATATCCATAATATGCACTAACTGAATTAATAATAGGGAATCGAGTTGATAAGATTCTCGCAGATGAGACACAATACTTGTCGGTCAAGGAAATGTAGGTTGGGTTTCGCTGTCGCTCAACCCAACAAAATCCCTGATAATATTGAGTTATGGCTGATGCACCCGGCGATCGCGAAGCGCTGCTGCAAGCAGTTCGCAGGGATACGCCACACTATGGCTATAATCTATCAGACTTTTTTCCAAAATTGTAACTTTGTTCAAAAAAAAAGCACCTTTTTATCAATAAGTTAATTTTAGATTAATTACAAACTAAAATCTATTTCTTTAGATAGATGAAAGGGCAGATTTTATTTTGTTTAATCAAATGTTGCTCAATTAACATATTTTTGACATCTCGTCGCAGGAGTCAGATCCCCGACTTCTCTAAGAAGTCGGGGATCTTATTTATTGTTCTGAATAAGAAATATTAATCAGATGTCGTTCTGCACCTGCACCTAAAACCCAGCGAAGAGTTGTGAAAAACCGAGGCCAATTGTCTGTACCATTACCAAAATATTCGGCTGCAATTTTCTCTTCTAAATCATTTATATCAATTGTCTCATCATCAAGTTCTTTTTCTATTTCGTCAATTACAGCTAATCGTTGATCTTTTAATCTTTGAACATTAAGTTCCAGTGTATCAATAGTAAATTCAACATTTTCTATAGGAATACCAGCTTTTAAACAAGTGATTTCATCAGGTCTAATTTCACCATCTTTACTACTGAATTTAAATAGACGTGATGTTGGTAAATTGAGAGGGTTTAATAATCTGCTATCAGGGATTTTACCATCTTTCTTTTTACCGCAACAGGGGAAATCTTTCAGCAGTTGTGGATTTTCCAAATCATCATCTTTTAGTCCACCTGGAGGAAGACAGATAGCAAGCATATTTTGCCAATCTAGATCATAATTATTTTCTTTTGTTGATTGGTTACGAGGAATAAAGTGTTCTACAGAGCGATTATTTTTATGAAGAGACATTTCACAATAAGCACAAAGTCCTTTTTGATCAGCAAATAAAGTATCACGAATTGCATTAAAAGTTTTACTGTCACTTGTTAATCCTTTTTCCTTTTTTTTTCCGTTCTTACTTTTCCTTCCTGTCCATCGCCTAAATTGAGAAGAATATTGCTCCCTATAGTTTTTAAGTTCCTCTGGTTCTGGGGATTTCAGCACTTTTTTCATACCGCATTCCTCCGTTCTAAGCGGCGGATTTGCATATCTGCTCTAGTCATATCTGGATCATAAGATTCCCAATCTTGTAATTCTTTTTTAAGGCGTTTTGCTTCCTCTAATTGACCATTATCAATTGCTTCAAAAAGGCGTGTCAGTGTTCTTGATTCTTCTGTATCTGGTCTTAAATCACTCAACCCTAAAACATATCTGACAATATCTGAACTTTTCATCCCCCTGGTAGGTGATGGACATTCCTTGATTTGATAATCTTCTAATATCTTCACCTGATTTTGTTTAACTGTTGTCACAACTTCAGGACTGTGAGTAGTGGCGATAATTTGAGTGTTGGGAAATACCTTTTTTAAATCAGGAATAATCTTTTGTTGCCAAGTTGGATGTAAATGCAAATCTAACTCATCAATCATCAAAATTGCTTCTGCTGCTAACGGGTTTTCCATATCTGGATTTGCTTGTGCTAACCGTCGCGCAAAGTCCATTACCAAGGCTAACATATTACGATAACCTGCACTTAATTGACTTAATAAAAGTTCTCTTTTCTCTCCTGTTTCCATTGTCCACTCAACCATCAGTTTTGCAGATACAATCTGTGAGAAATAAACATGAGTATTTGGTGCAATAATACTAGAAATAGCATTTCGTACTCGCTTTAAATCAGGAAGTTCAAGATTAATATTTCCCTTCTCTTTTGCCTCTCTCAATTCTTGAAACTCACGCACAAAAAACCAATTAGCCATATCAGTGAAACTACTTGTTGCGTCAAGGGCATGATTTAGTGAATTAAACCTATTAAGAGATTGGTGTGAAATATTTTTAACATAGGCAATATCGTTTAAATGGCGATTGCCTTGATAATAAGCTAGGACAGACAATTCATCTATTCTAGAGCGCATTGCAGAATAAAGCTGCTTTGTTCCTTCTTGTGAAATAGACGAAGATGAGACACTTACATTTATCCTTTCGTTGTCATTGTCAGCAGGTGGTTTTTTATAAACAATTGTCCAATCTGGAAAACCTGTAGTTGATACAGTGAACTCTGCCTGATTTCTTCGTTCATTATCCTTTTTTTGGACTGGCAAATCTCTTTGAAAAACAGGTGAAGCTTCTCGATATTTTTTGCCTACAATTTGTTGAATTTGAACTACATACGGATACATTGCCGCAGCAATACCATCTAATAACGCACTTTTACCTGATCCATTATTGCCAACAAAAATATTGATATCGGGATCTAAATTAACTTCCAAATGCTCGAAGCAGCGGAAGTTTTTGATAATAACTTTTTGAATGTGCATTGATTTATTTTTCTTGATAAAATTACTAATCTTCGTCTAAAGCTACAGGTTCGGTAGGATCATCATAACGGATCACTTTGCCACGTAAAGGATAAAGATTGGTATTTTGTGTTTCTAGAGATTTAATTTGATGTTGTGGGGTTTGAGGTTGTAAAATAATCACTTCCACAACATCACCAGCATGGAAAGGCAAACCTTTTAATACCAAAGTTCCATCTTCAGTTAAAGCAGTTTCGATTTTATGAGCATTCATATTATCAATCTGGTGTGTTACAGTTGATTTTATTTTAACATATTACCTCGTTACCGTTAATTGCATTTCTTTGGTGTTAATAATTCTAACTTATTTTCTAAAATTGTCCCTTTCAAATTTGCTCCCTGAAAATTTGCACCTCTAAGATTTGCACCTTTTAAATTTGCTCCTGCTAAGTTTGCACCTTTTAAATTTGCCCAACTTAAATCAGCTTCTGTTAAATTTGCTTCACTCAAATTTGCTTTAGATAAAAATGCGTTTCCTAAATGAGCTTTTGTTAAATTAGCTTTATGTAGGTTGGCTTGATAAAGTTGAGCAGTCATTAATTCTGCTTCATATAAATTTGCTTCACTCAAGTTAGCAGTAATTAAATTAACTGCCATCAAAGTTGCAAAACTTAAATTACTGCGAATAAGTTGGGCTGCGGCTAAATCAGCATTTTTTAGATTAGCATTTTGGAAATCTGTACCAATTAAATTAGCATCTGTAATCATAGTATTTTCCAGATTTGCACCACTGAAATCAGCACCAATAAAGTTGCCAAAACTTAAATTAGCCTGGCTTAAAATTGCCCCACTCAAATTAGCAATACTCAAATTAGCTTGACTCAAGTTAGCTTCTATTAACTTGGCTTGATAAAAAATAGCATTACTGAGATTAGCATGACTAAAATTAGTTCGTACTAATAAAGCATGAGCTAAATTGACTTTATTCAAATTTACCCCTTGGAGATTTGCTCCTCGGAGGTTTTCTCCTAGTAAATTTGCACCGCTAAGATCAATTTCAACTTGGGGATTTTTGTTTCTCCATTCTATCCAAGTAACTGCTCCTGAACGTAATACATTGAGATGTTGTTGATTTGCCATTTTTTGCTCCTTTAGGACTTATGCAAGTTTCACACTATTTCTTGTAGGGTGCGTCAGACTCGATTATGGGGTAAGAATAAACAGATTTTTAACATCTGACGCACCCTACTAATATGTTAGTTGCGTCAATCTTGTTCCTTATTCGTTACGCTTACCTTGGGGATTTTCCCTTCCAGGTGAGTTTTCAATTGCGGCTAAAGCGCCCGCTGCTCCTGCTAAAATATCCTGTTCTGAGCCACCTAAATAAAGTCTGCCAAAACTACCGACAGCTTGAACTTCGAGGATATTAATTTGCGCTGCTTTTTCTGCTTCATTAGCTGCTAGTGCTGCATAAGCGGCTGGTTCAACTTCCAATACATAGAGGGTTTGTCCTGCTAGTAGCAGTTGTCCTCGACGGGTACGGTTAATAAGTTGGGTTTGGTAAGCGTCAATATTGCGGATAATTTGGCTAGAAACTACACGAGGTTTGAGACATTCCTCTTTTTTTACGCCTAAAAATGCCAAAATCGCATCTCCAGCGGCTCGTGTTTCCCCTTGAGAGCCAGAATGCACTTCTAATAGTCCATATAGCCGTTCTACTACTTGCACTCCAGGACGAACGGAAGCGGATTTCAGGGCTACGTCGGTAATCTTGTTGATTTCGATACCAGGGGAAATTTCAATCCATAGGGATGTATCCCCCGGTAATGGTAAGAAACCCTGGGCTACTGTTCCCATGTATGCGGCGTGTTGAGGTTGCAGATTGTCTAGAAATACGAAACTGCGTAGTTCTATGCCCAAAGTCTTAATTCTCCAGTCATGAGGGTAAACATTTTGGATTTAGATCCCCGACTTCTTTGAGAAGTCGGGGATCTGCAATATATGAGTTTACCGTTAAAGTGGACTGGTTTGCTAATTGGTGATGATTAATTATTCGGCTGGAGGATGTTTTATTTATAAGTATTAATATGAAATAAGTCAGCCTTAAAGCCAAAATCTTCTGGATTAGAGACTTCCAAGAAATAAATTATCCTAAGAAACGAACCACAGAGGCACAGAGTACACAGAGAGAGAATTTCTGCATCAGTTTTGGGACATTTTTTTATTTGGAAGTCTCTTAGATATTTTAGATGCACAAAAAGGGTTTTACTACTGACCGCTGCTAGATTTTTCATGGGGTCTTTATGTCTAAGACTTTTATGAGATCACGGCATCTTTGATTTTTCGCTTTTTCAAAAAATTAGACATAAATGGCCGCTCAAAGAATAAGTAAAACCAGTAAGCGATAATGAGTGACATTACCGTTCCTAGTAAATAACATCCTGCTGCAAACATATCTGGTGAGATTGGTAGGTAAAACAGGAAGTAACGCACAAAAACTAAAACTGGTCCATGAGTAAGATAGAGACTATAGGAAAATGTTCCCAGGGCGATCGCTAAAGGATGTTGTAAGATCCGTAGGATTAAAGATGGTTTTTTGTCCTCTATTATTGACTTGGTTAAGGAAATAAATAGGCAAGCAAATGCTAAACCGGCGAAAGTTTGATTAATCCATATATGCAGTCCTAGCCGTCGCCATTCAGTGATGACAGCAAGACAGGTAAAGATAATAGCCAACCAACCCCAAGGTAAGGAATTTCTGATAGCTACTAACTTGGGTTTTTGGGAAAATCCAATATCTGCTGCTGCCATTCCTAAACAAAATATACATAAGAACCAAGGATTGGCTGATTCAAATAATCCATTCAACAAATATAGAGGAGTTAAACCAATTAAAAAGGTAATAATGACAATCCCAAATAATCCCAATCTTCGCCATATAGGTAACAATAATAACGGAAATAAAAAGTATATTTGCCATTCTGTGGCGACAGTCCACATGGGTGGGTTAATAGTTAGATATGAGTTACTGTCAAGATTATGAACTAGGAGTAGTTTAAGCAAGACATCCAGCAAAGAAAATCTGGGAGAAAATGCTCCTAGTCCTGCTTCTGCATTCCATTGAAAATCCGTAAATTTTTCTAAACCCAAGATAATTGCTGTTAATAGTAAACAGATTAACAGTATTATATAGTAGGGTGGTAAAATTCGCCGCGATCGCTTCTTAATATAATTCATGAAACTTCCTGATAACTGACCATTTTCAGAACGCGCTACTGGCAGCATCAAAACATAACCAGAAAGAACAATGAAAATGACAACACTAAATGCACCATATTTCATGGTTTCTCCAAATAATGACCACATTATAGGCAATTGTCCTTCAATTGATGGTTCAATATGTACGAGGACAATATATAAAGACGCTAATCCCCTCAATCCGTCTAAATAAGGAAGATGAAGTCTCTTTTTAGTGGATTCTCCGATAATTTTAGTCATTCAACTAATCTCCTATGCTATTTTTGTACGGGCATTTCTTCTCTATTTGCATTTTGGGATTGCAAATTAATTATCAAGAAGAAATACAATATAAAGTTTTTCAAGTATTTGCAAAACCCACAACAATTTTAGGACTTACACAAAAGTCACAAAATATGAATGATTAAGGAACTAAATGACAATAAAAAAGAGGGTTTTGGAGATTTTTCACCTAAGCTATAAGGTTCTCAAAATGCCTCTTAAATAGAGGTTATTTAAATGTTGTAGATGGCTATACAAAAGATGCTGATTGATTTGTAACTAAATTTGGTAATCCGCTATATGTACTTGTTCAAAAATCAGAGCAAATACTTTTTTATATTTGGAATTAATAAATACTTCCCTGATTACTGTAACGGCTTCCTTTGAGCCAATTTTTAAATATACCGCTGTTGTAATCATAGTATGTCAATAAATTTTACTGATGTACTCTTCGTACAAAATACCTTTTTAGCGACATAAATAATGTCTCTCTCTTATTTTAAAATAAAGCTACAAAATAAATATCAAGTAATCGTAAAGTTTAAACATAAATTATGAAGATTTAAAAGTAAACTTAGTTTTATGATGAGTACGGTTACAGCCAGGATACTCTACCCAATACTGTTCGGTTAACGAAAATTTCCACGTAAATAACATATTGTATAAAACCAACAAATTATTGAAAATGTTAGGTTTTGTTCCTCAACCTACGTATTTTTGTTTTTTAGTCTTAACCGAACAGTATTGATACTCTACCAATAGGACATAAGTATAAATAATACTTACGAAAAATAGGGTATTGATTACTGCTGTATTTTGTGATTTCATAGTCCAATTTAATCTAAATTAAAGTAAAAACTGTATCTGTACCTACAACTTTAATTTTCCGAAATATATTTTTCATTACAGCTTTAAATAAGAATAATAGCGAGAATGGGGGCAGAAGAAATGATTGTTTATTTTCTATTGTGAAATCATGGTAGTGATATCAGAGAACGTTCAGAACCGATTAACTATACAAACTGTAGAAATTGCCCCTAATACCACTGCGATTCGTTCTCTAGACTGGGATCGGGATCGTTTTGATATTGAATTTGGTTTACAAAATGGTACAACCTATAATTCATATTTAATTAGAGGTGAACAAACAGTTTTAATTGATACTTCTCACCAGAAGTTTCGTGAACTTTATTTAGAGACTCTTAAGGGTTTAGTTAATCCTAAAACGATTGATTATATAATTGTTAGCCATACTGAACCTGATCATAGTGGCTTAGTAGAAGATATTTTACAGTTAGCACCTAGAGCCACTGTTTTAGCTTCTAAAGTGGCTTTGCAATTTTTAGAAGGTTTGGTACATGAACCTTTTTCTAAGCGAATTGTTAAAAGTGGCGATCGCGTAAAAATTGGTAAAGATCACGAAATGGAATTTGTCAGTGCGCCAAATTTACACTGGCCAGATACTATTTTTAGCTTTGATCGCAAAACTCAAGTTCTCTACACTTGTGATGCCTTTGGAATGCACTACTGTGATGATCGCACTTTCGACGAAGATTTAGAAGCTATTGAAGCTGATTTTCGCTTTTATTATGATTGCTTAATGGGTCCAAATGCTCGTTCTTTGCTGAATGCAATGAAGAGAATGGGTGAACTTGGTGAAATCAAAATTATTGCCAATGGACACGGACCATTACTACATCATAACCTGGATATTCTCAGAGAATATTATCATAATTGGAGTCAAAAACAAGCAAAAACAGAAACTACTGTCGGTTTGTTTTATGTTTCTGGTTATGGACATAGCGATCGCTTGGCACACTCAATTGGTGATGGTTTGCAAAAAGCTGGTGTTGGTGTGGAAGTATTGGATCTCAACACCGCAGAAAGCCAAGAAATTCAAGAATTAGCCGGCAGAGCATCTGGTTTAATTGTAGGGATGCCTTCTACTAGTGCAATTAAAGCACAAGCCGCAATTAGTTCTTTATTAGCCGTTGCTAAAAATAAGCAAGTTGTGGGTTTATTTGAGTCCTATGGTGGCGATGATGAACCGATTGATACTCTCAGACGCAAATTTATTGATTTAGGTATTAAGGAAGCTTTTCCAGCCATTCGGATTAAAGAAACCCCCACAGATTCCACCTATAAACAATTTATAGAAGCAGGCAATGCTTTGGGACAATTGTTAGTGCGAGAACGCAATATTAAACAAATCAAATCTCTCGACGTGAACATGGAAAAAGCGTTGGGAAGAATTAGCAATGGTTTGTATATTGTCACTGCCAAAAAAGGCGATATTAGCGGCGCAATGATCGCTTCTTGGGTAACACAAGCCAGTTTACAGCCTTTAGGTTTTACCATTGCTGTAGCCAAAGATCGCGCTCTCGATGACTTAATGCAAGTAGGCGATCGCTTTGTTCTCAATGTTCTGGAAGAAGGCAACTATCAAGATCTGAAAAAGCATTTTCTCAAACGTTTAAATCCCGGTGCTGATAGATTTGCAGACGTAAAAATCCAAACTGCTAAAAATGGTTCACCCATTCTTACCGACGCACTCGCATACATGGAATGTGAAGTAATCAGCAACATGGAATGTAGTGATCACTGGATTTTATACTGCACAGTTGAAGATGGCAAAGTTTCTAAACCCGATGGAATTACCGCAGTTCGTCATCGCAAAGTCGGAAATTACTATTAATAGGTAATGGGTAATAGGTAATTGGTAATTGGTGATTACCCTCTTCTCTACCTGTTCCCTGTTCCCTGTTCCCTGTTCCCTATTACCCATTACCTAATTATTAACTAACCATCTTTCATAATAACTATGACACTTCCAGATTCATTTTCTAACGCTGTTGAATCAGCTAAAAATTGGGTTTCTCAAGTTTTTTCGACCCAACAAGTATCCATGAGCGATTCTAGACCAAGGGACGTACAAATACTACCAATTGCTACCAACACAAAAGTAATGCGATCGCGCAGTAAGTCGCGGTTGCGGTTTGAAATTGAATATGCTCTAGAACGGGGAACTACTTCTAATAGCTATTTAATAGAAGCCGATAAAACTGCATTAACAGACGCTCCCGCCGAAGGATTTACAGAAATTTATCTGGAAGCATTACAGAAAAATATTAATGTGCAAAAGTTGGATTATGTAATTTTGGGACATTTTAACCCCAATCGTATTCCTACTTTAAAAGCAATTTTAGCGATCGCACCCCAAATTACCTTTGTTTGTTCCCTTCCCGCCGCTAATAATTTACGTGCTGCTTTCACCGACCAAGATATCAAAGTTCTCGTCATGCGGGGGAAAGAAACCCTAGATTTAGGTAAAGGTCATGTCTTGAAATTCTTACCTACTCCTAGTCCCCGCTGGCCTGAAGCACTTTGTACTTACGACCAACAAACCCAAATTCTTTTTACAGATAAGCTATTTGGCGCTCACATCTGTGGTGAAGAAGTATTTGATGATCATTGGGAAACTTTCAAAGAAGACCAACGTTATTACTTTAACTGCCTCATGGCTCCCCATGCAACTCATGTGGAATCAGCTTTGGAGAAAATCTCCGATTTGCAGGTGAGAATGTATGCTGTCGGTCATGGACCCTTGGTACGCACCAGTTTAATTGAACTAACCAAATCCTACGGTGAGTGGAGTCGCGCTCAAAAAGATCGAGAAATATCCGTAGCACTTCTCTACGCTTCCGCTTATGGCAACACTGCCACCTTAGCACAAGCAATGGCATTAGGATTAACCAAAGGTGGCGTTGCCGTTAAATCTGTCAACTGTGAATTTGCAACCGCTGACGAAATCCGTACCAGCTTGGAACAAGCAGATGGTTTTATCATTGGTACTCCTACCATTGGTGGACACGCACCTACTCCCATTCATACCGCATTAGGAATTGTCCTCTCTAGCGGTGATAATACCAAACCGGCGGGGGTATTTGGTTCTTACGGTTGGAGTGGTGAAGCTTTAGACTTGGTAGAATGCAAACTCCGAGACGCTGGCTATCGTTTCGGTTTTGATACCTTGAAAGTCAAATTTAAACCAGATGAAGTCACTCTCAAATATTGCGAAGAAGTCGGTACAGACTTTGCTCAAAGTTTGCGAAAAGCTAAGAAAGTGCGTGTTCCTCAACAATCTGCAACCCCCACAGAACAAGCTGTCGGCCGGATTATTGGTTCTGTCTGTGTCATTGCCGCCAAGCAGGGAGAATTTTCGACAGGGATGATGGGTGCTTGGGTATCTCAAGCTACTTTTAATCCACCGGGAATTACTGTAGCGATCGCCAAAGAGCGGGCAGTCGAATCACTATTATATCCTGGTGGTAAATTTGTCTTGAATATCCTTCCTGAAGGTGTTCATGTGGAATACATGAAACATTTCCGCAAAAGTTTTAAACCTGGAGAAGATAGATTTGCTAACTTCCCCACAGCGGAAGCCGATAATGGTTGTACCATTTTAACAGAAGCTTGTGCATATCTAGAATGTTTGGTACAACAGCGCCTAGAATGTGGTGATCATTGGGTAATTTATGCAACTGTTGACAACGGTAAATTACTCAAGCCGGATGTTATGACTGCTATTAACCACCGGAAAACAGGCTCATACTATTAAAGATATAAGGATACATTATAGCCCCCTCCTCGCTTGCGAGGAGGGGGTTGGGGGTGGGGTTCTTGTATTTTAAATCTCCCAAATACTCCTTTGGGAAATTATTTTTTCTTAGAACGATTTTTCCGTCGAGATTCTTTCTGCATTTTTTTCTTTTTATCAGCTTTAGCTTTATCTATATTTGTTCTTGAGAAACCATCAATTCTTTCCAAACCAATGGGAGAAACATCCCTTTTATTTGATGACTTAAAGTTTTCTAATAACATGGGAGAAATATCCCTTTTATTATCTGTATTAGACCGAAAACAAGCCCAACATTCCACTTCTGATACAGTATCATCAATCCAAGAATAACGTTGATTCTTTTGCAGTTTAGCTAAGGCAGCTTCTACACCCATCTCAATAGCATCATGTACATTCTCTTGACTTATAAACCACCTATCAATTACATCCTGTTCATAAAGTTTGTCAATATGTTCCTTTAATTCAATAGGACAAATATCCGTACTATTAATTACTAAATGAGTCCAAACAAACGAATCATCAGGTTCATTGGCAAATTTAGTTGAAAAAAGTTCATCATAATATTGAATAACCTGCTCTCTAGGAAGAACTCCTTGCACAACGAGAACAACTAATGATTGTAGAGCCGCATCTCTCACATATTCATTAGCTTCTTGATTTTCTATTAGTTGCTTAATTGGCTCAATATTTCCATGACAAACACAAGCCAGAATTCTTGCTAAATCTTCAGTGACTACATCTCCAGAAAAATCTACTGCGATATCACCCGGAATTGAAAAAAAGTCAATAATTAGAGGATAAGCTTTAGCTTCTCTAAATTGTGCTAATAAATATAGAGCATAAATATGTAAAATATATGCTTCTTCTTCAAATAGTTCCTCTAGATTATTTTTGCATTCTTCCAAAGTTGCTAACAACAAAGGAGTAATAGCTTCCTGTTCTTCAATAGCTCTCTCCACAGCTAGACGAGGAAATACTCCAGTATTGTTTTCTAGTTCCGATAAAATTTCTTCTAACTGCATATCAAATATTGGGTTGACTAAAAAAAGGCCGTGTTTATGCCTCTGTGAGAAGCATAAAGTACGTAGCAATACTATTGCCGAAGCCCTGAAACCCTATTGATATCGTCACGATTTTATTGGGTTTCAGACATATTTTAGAAAATTGGCAATAGTATTGACGTATTATACCATTTTTGCTTGATTTATTATAAATAAAATAATGTAGCTATAGTTACCCCCTCAAAATAGAAAACACGGAATAAACTATTGACCAGCAAGAAATTCAGGATTTGCTGATATTTTTTTAACTCTTACAAAAGTTAAATTTTTTAATTTCCGTAATTTCCACAAAGACAATTGTTAAATACTAGTTTAATCTCAAATTATGAAGGTATTTAACTAAGTAGGTGGGCGTTAAAAGTTGTCGTTGGGGCAAGGGAACAGGAAGAGAGTTTTGAGTGATTTTACTTTTCTTCACATACCTTTAAATTTTTCTGTTCACCTACTTAGATTGCCAGATACTTCTGAAGCGATTAATTACCCATTACCCATTACCCATTACCCATTACATAGATTGGCTCAAAAATAAAAATCCTACTTGTAACAAACCAACAACAAAACCTAAAACACCACCCAAAGTGACAATTGCTTGTAATTCATTTCTGACAATTCCCTCAATTGCATCTTCTAACTCAGCAGGTGATGTACCTTTGACTCGTTCTACAATTACCTGATCTATAGATAAAATAGGAATTGCTTGAGATACAATAACTTCTAAATCTTTTTCCAGATACTTTTCTAAAATTGATGCTAAATCCCGTGCAACAAATTCTAAGGAGGTGTTAACAACGCTTGAACTACTTAAGCGATTTAGTAATACAATAGAAATCCTTTCCCAGTCAGCCGATTCTGTTAATTCCTTCAGTAAATCACTACCACTATTTTGTAGATATTGACGGACATTATCTCTAATAGTTTTTCGCAGTTGACGCACTGTACCAACTGGGAGATTTTGCAAAGATAAATTTTGTAATAATTCTTTAATGCGATCGCGCATTCTTAAATCTTTGATTAATTCTTGCAATCGCTTGTTAGTTGCTTCTTTCTCATCTAAGCAAAATGTCCGTAATCGAGTTAAAGTATTTTTCAACCCAAACAAATTTGCCACTACCCAATAAGTACCACTGGTTTTTTCTCGAAAGCTTTCATCAATAGTTTGAATTGTCCGATCTGTTAAAAAATCAATAATAACTTGTCGTAATCTATCTGAAGGTAAAACCACCTCTAGCAACCAATCAGCTAACCGGATAGATTGTTCATCACTGAGTTGAAATTCTAGTAATACTTTGTCAAATATTTGGTTAACTTGGGTTTCTAAAAATGTTTCTTTTCTCGCCAAAACCTTCAAGAGACGCGGTAAAGATTCACCTAATAAATCCCGTAAAATACCAGCTAAAATTTTAGTGCTACGAGGGTTTTTATCACCTTTAACTTGATCAACTACCAGACGTAATAACCAGAGAATTCCACCTTGTAATCGTTCAGGTTGTAGGAGTTTCCGCGCCAGATTTTGCATTTCTTCTGGAGTCAGTAGCGATTTCATAATCGCATTAGCAATATTCTGTCCTAACCGTTCCTGATTACTAGGAATTAAACCAGGAGTAAACGGTACTTTTCGTCCAAAAATATAAACGGCTTTATAGGGACGAAATAACATTTTTATGGCTATGTCGTTGGTATAATAGCCAATTAATCCACCCAGAATAGGGGGAGATATATATAATAGAATTCTAGACAAATCCACAGGCTTTTGGATTAGGTAATGGGTAATGGGTAAGGATGGAAGTTTTATTGAATTATTAATTTTGGTTCTACCGCTCCCTTTACGTAAAACGACATTTATTGTAGGTTGGGTTGACGCAAGGAAACCCAACAACTCTTACTAAGTAGCGAGACAGAATTAATTACACAATGTCATTGCGTTAGCGTAGCGTTAGCCATATGGAACGAAGTGAAATGAATCAATCGCAAGGGTTGTGATTGCTTCCCTTCGCTCGCAATGACTGTAAATATTTTTGTCCAATTACTTATCTTACCGCCAATGTTGGGTTATGCCTTCGGCTCCCGTAAGGGATACACTTCGTTCAACCCAAGCTACAAAAATCAAATTAATATTCTTCTCCATAAGGGGAGCAGTAGAACCTTAATTTTTAATTTCTTACTACTAATACTCCCATCATACCGTTAGCAATGGGGTAATGTGTGGCATTCATAAAACCGGCTTCAAGAGCTAACTCTATTTGCTCTTTCCCAGTGGGAAATCGGTCTAAACTAGGGCTAATATAAGCATATTCGTCTTTTAAGCCTAGATTAGTAGCTATGGGAACTACCAGATTATCCAAGTACCACTGTTGCACAGCGCGGTACTGTTGATTGTCGGGACGATGAAAGTCTAAAATTGCGGCTTTCGCACCTGGTTTGAGAACACGGTGTGTTTCTTTGAGACTACCGGGAATATCTTTAACATTTCTTAATCCATACCCCATCGTGGCTGTGTCAAAATAATTATCATCAAAAGGTAAATTTAATACATCTGCTTCTATCCAATTAATAGGAGGTTGGGGATAGTAATTTTTGCAGCGTTCTTGAGCAGTATTTAGTAAGTTAGCGGAAAAGTCTACTCCATAAACTTTGCCTATTTTCCCTACATGACGTGCTAACCGAAAGGTTAAATCCCCACTACCACAACACAAATCTAAGCCAGTATCACCAGGTTTAGCTGCGCTCCATTTGACTGTCATTTCTTTCCAAATGCGGTGTTGTCCCAAGCTTAACTGATCGTTAAGTTGGTCATAAACAGGAGCAATACGATTAAATATAGCGCGGACTTCGTTACTCATTTGTTGAGGGAATAGGGAACATTAAGTTTTTTGGCACTTTCAGGGGTTAGGCGTTGACGGCGAACTTGGTTAGATTCAAAATTGGGTTTATCCATAAATATATCCGTGTTAGCTGCTATTTTGTTATATTTTCTATCTGTATGATGTTAAGAATAGCGCTGAAAACTCAAATGAGATGCAAATTTCTTTGATACACTAATTTTACAACTATATATCTCACTTATTTTTTCTGACTATTTTCATGAGTAATAAGTCAAAATACACATAAGAGAAGAAGATAGTTTTCTAGCTTTACATTTCTTCACGCTCATCAGACAGTATTAACTTTTTAAGACGCATCCTTTAATTATGACCGAAATACAGCCCAATTTGCCAAATCCTGACCAAGAAACAGCCACAGAATTATTAGTTAAGCTGAGACAAAAACAGGGGACTTGGGTAGAATGGGGACAGGCGATCGCCTACCTGCAAAAAAATGGTTACAATCCCCAAGACATCTTTGAAGCCACTGGATTTGAACCAATTCAACAAAATCAGGTAATTGTTGGCTCTCAGGTTTATAATTCTATGGAAAAATGTGGCTCATCATCGGCAACATTGGCATATTATAGCACCAAGAGTAGTGATGTCTTATATGAATTGCGTGGATTAACCCAAGAAGACCGAGCCACGACTGCGGATTTGACCTATCAATACAAACTTGATGCTGATGTAGTCAGGGATATAGCCAAAGCAGTGAAAGACTATTCTTGGTTTTCTAGTTTACCTGAAGGTTTTAGTAAACATCCAGGAGATGCGATCGCCTATCAATCCTGGAAATATGCTAAACAAAAATCTGACTTATCCGAGCGATCGCGCTTAATTGCCAAGGGCTTACGCTTTGCTCATTCCGAAACAGCCAGAAAACAACTAGAACAACTGTTAATGGATTTTAGCGTTACGGCTAAAGTAGCGCCGCCGATTTTACCATTTTATCGTCTAGAAATTGATGAAGATTTACCCCGGATTTTACCAGTTGTAGGCGAGTTACCATTAACATCACAGGAATTAAAAGCTGTACCATTTATTACCGAAATTCAACCATTTCGGATTGTTAAATTTGCCGGAGAACAAGCTTGGGTAGCCTTACCGGGCTGGAAAGTGCTACTAAATGCAGAAGATCCTGTAGTTGTCATTGGTAATAGCGATATTTTCCCCAACCCCCATCAAAACAAAGTTGAACCGATCATGATCGTCATAGATCGCGCTCAAAGAGAATGGGATATTTCCAATTACTTTGTGTTTGAAAACGGCGATAGTATTGACTTTCAATGGTTTGAAACCGCACCAGCAATTCCCCTGTTAGGAAAAATGATTGTCTTAGTCCGTCCCAAGAAAGTCCTTGATGAAGAATATACCAAGGATGCTTGGCAGATTGACGAATAATGTAGTTAGCTTTCCCGACAGAAGCCCCCCGCTCACTCTTAGGAGCGGGGGATGAATGGGGCGTGAGTTGACTACAGTTCCCTGACTAATGTGCAATCGTTTTCCAGCCAATTTAAGAACCATTCGTTAATATGTCAAGTTGCCTGAAAAACCCAACAGACAAAGCTTTCAGGTTTTTTAATAAATTCTCACCCCCTGTGAACGGTTACGTTAGATAAATGATCCCTAGCTTCCTTAAATAGCCCAAAAACCATCTGCGTTTATCTGCGTTTATCTGCGTTTGAATTACTCCATAAGTTATAATCTATTTAAATAAAGTCCATTAAATCAAGAGAACCTAGATTATGGTGACATTAGAACAGGCAATTTTAACTGTTAATCAACTTCCTTTTGAACAAAGAGAAATGTTATTAGAAATTATTAAAAATCAAATGATTGAATCTCGTCGGGAAGAAATTGCTGAAGATGCAAAAAAAGCGATTTCAGCCTTTCACAGAGGAGAATTAAAACCTCAATCTATGGAGAGTATTATTGTTGAATTACAAGCAAGTTTAACAGAAGATTAATGAGAGAATTAGTTTTAACGCCTAATATCAAATTTAGTCATCTTTAGATGAATTTTGCTATTAGACTGGGAATTCATTCTCAGTCGGGCTATTTGTTTTTACTTCCATTAAATCCAAAACCGTCACCATTACATTTAATTTAATATTACGCTTCCGGTTCAATTCCCAAAGCCCGTAATTGTGCAGTCAACCGATTTGCTCTTTGTGTTTCCTGTTCGGCTCTTTCTTCACCGGTTAACAACAAATTACCTTGCAAATCCCACCACCGCAACCAGGGTAATTCTGCATTCTGATATTCTCCTTGCCATAAACCTAACTCCACACCCATAGTTGTAATTGAATAATGTCCCCTTTCATTTGCTGACAATAACTGATATTTTCCACCAATTAATTCATAAACTTCTATACTGGCTTTATTCACTTCATAAATGCCATAAAAAGCAGGTTTAATCACCTGTTCATAAATCCATAATTTACCCTTCCAAGGCGTTTTATCTCTTTCTTCACTACCATTCCCAGAAACAAATTCTAACGCAATTAACGGCGAAATATATTCTTGCCAAAGGACATAGGAGCGTCGGGTTTTACCATTTAAAGAAGGTGGTACATTGGGAACATAGAACCAGTCTGGCGCTTCTGCACCTTTTTCTGGTGGTTCAGTAATACGCCAATAAATACCTAAATCCTGTCCAATACAATATTGACCATCAGGATTTAATTTCTTGAGGATGGGTGTAATGGAGTCAGTCAGTAAGATGCTTTGAGGATGTTCTTGCCAATTTTGACCTACGGTACGCTTCGCTAACACAAATGTACCGTCCGACTCTGGGAGTTGAGTGTGGTCTGGAAGAGAGGTTTCTGGATAAGGGCGTAAGTCTTGATCTTCCTGGACATCAGTTGTAAAAGTCATTATGTCCTCCTGCTGGTGTGAGGTTTATTTTAGTTTAGCAATAATAGGAGGGAAAGCGATCGCCCAGCGCTCCGTATGATGTAATGAACCTACTCCTCTAATTGAGGATATTAACTTAAATCAAATTACACAGCTTGTATAAAAACTAATGACTAATGACCAATCACCACTGATTAAGTTAAAAGAGAATATCGCCACCATTCGCGCCCAACTGCGCCCAGGACAAACGCAAATGGCGGATTGGAGATGGGGACCATTGGCTGTGTCTGCTGTGCCTGGGGCGGGCAAATCTACGGGGATGGCGGCAGCCGCAGCGATCGCCATTGCTCGTCAATATGAGGATTATTTAAACACAGGCAATCAGGATTATAAACAGTTAATTGTTGTTACTTTTACCCGTTCTGCCACTGCTAATATTAAACTTAAAATTCGGGAAAACTTAAAGAAATTATCTTTACCACAAACAGGATTTGCAGTTTATACTTTGCATGGTTTAGCTTTAATTATTGCTAGTCGTCATCCTCATTTATCGGGTTTACAATTAGAAAATTCGACTTTAATCACACCAAATCAAAGTCATAAATTCATTCGCACAGCAGTAGAACAATGGATTGCTAATTATCCAGAAATTTATCTACGCTTACTTGCAGGAAAGCAATTTGATGGAGAAGAAACCGAAAAACTCCGTCGTCAATCGGTGCTGCGAACGGAAATATTACCAGATTTAGCTTATACGGTGATTCATGAAGCCAAAAGTTCGGGAATATCGCCAGCAGATTTATTAAAGTGGAGTGAACAAACTCATAATAAATATGACATTTTAAGAATAGCCGCTGGATTATATGAACAATATCAAAAAATCATGCAGTTACAAGACTTTATTGATTACGATGATATGATTTTAGGGGCTTTAAAAGTTTTGCGAAATCCTAGCACCTGCCGCATTGAACAAAATAAAGTTTTTGCTGTTTTTGAAGACGAAGCTCAAGATTCTAGTCCATTACAAACAGATTTATTAGAAATACTCGCTAGTCAAGAATATGCAGATAAATTAGATAAATCAGCTTTGAATTTAATCAGAGTTGGTGATCCTAATCAAGCCATTAATTCTACATTTACACCTGCTGACCCGATTTATTTTCGGGAATTTTGCGAAGATTGTCAAATTCAAGATAGACTAGCCCAAATGGATCAAGCTGGGCGCAGTACACAAATAATTATTGATGCAGCTAACTTTGCTTTAGAATGGGTCAATAATCAAGATTTTGCCAAAACTCAACATAGACAAGCACCATTTAGAAATCAAAAAATTCACCCAGTTAAGCAAGAAAATGGCAATCCTCAACCTGTGGGACAGGGTTTAGAACTTCATACCCCTAGAGATATTCATCATACAGTTGAATTACTTTCCCAAAGAGTAATTGAGTTATTTAGGGAAAATCCCCAAGCTTGTGCAGCGATATTAGTGAGAGAAAATCGCCAAGGACGATGGTTAGCTGCGGCTTTAGAACCAATATGTGAAGAACATAAAATTAAACTTTATGATGTGGGAGAAAAGGAACGCCGTTCTCATGTTCCTCAAGAAATTCTATCATTATTGCAGTTTTGCGATCGCCCCCATTCTCCCGATTATCTCAAAGCTACCTTAGAAGTCCTTGTAGAACGACAATTAATTCCTACCCAAGATATTAACACTTTAGCTAGTTTACCTGAAGAATTTCTATATCCGGGTCCTTTAGCCACACCCCAAACAGAAACAGTCCAAAAAGCGGCTCATCTTTGTCGGAGTTTACTCAGGGCTTATTTAGAATTACCATTTTATCAAATAATTTCTTTTTTCGCCTTAACCTTAAAATATGATCAAGCCGAATTAGCCACTGCTGACAAACTTGCAGAACGGGTAAATCTGCAAATTTTTGGTAATAGTTCTATGGGGGCAATGATCTCAACTTTAAGTGAAATTGTCAATTCCGAAAGATTTGAATCTGTAGAACCAGAAAATGTAGAAGCACAATATACCAAAGCCGGACAATTAACAATTATCACCATGCACAAAGCCAAAGGGCTAGACTGGGATTATGTATTTTTGCCTTTTCTCCATGAAAATTTAATTCCTGGACGATTTTGGATTCCCCCCCAAGGACAATTTTTAGGTGATTTTACTTTATCAGAAGTTGCCCGCGCCCAAATTCGTGCCGGACTTCACAAAAAACCCATACCGGATATTAACCCAGCCTGGGAAGAATCAAAATACCTGAAAATTGCTGAAGAATATCGTTTACTTTATGTTGCCATGACTAGAGCCAAAAGACTCTTATGGATGTCTGCGGCTCAAAAAGCACCTTTTACTTGGAATAAACCGGAGAATTTACAAACATCAGCCCCTTGTCCAGTTTTTACAGCTTTAAAACGGCAATTTTCTCAGTGAAATAATGTATTTCTCCTTTTCTCGTTCCCATACTCCGTATTTCTCGTTCCCATACTCCGTATGGGAATGAATTCAGAAGGCTCTGCCTTCCATAATAATAGAGGCAGAGCCTCTGTGATGGCATTCCCAGTCAGAGACTGGGAACGAGGTATGATGTATGACTTATGCTTTCTATTGGTCTTCTAACTGACTGCTGAATTCTTTAGGTGAACGTCGTTTTAACTCGACTGACTCAGTGCGGGGTAATAAATCAAATATTTCTCTCAATTTGTCGTCTATTTCCTCAAAAGGTACTTGACCTTTTTTGTTCAAGATCACCTTACCTGACTGGTCAAAAACTACAACTTGAGGAACACTTCCTCCATAGTAATATCCCGCTTCTGTGGGTTGATAGGTATTCTTAGTTAAAAGAGTATCAACGCTGACAGGAATGATTTCTGTGGCGCGACCATAGAATGCTTGCATCTCGGAAACAACCGGCGCATATTTTTTGCAATCGCTACTATCATCAATGTAGAATGTTACTATGGCTGGTTTATGTTCTGCTAATGCCTGTGCTAGAGTTTCTTTGGAGGGAACGAGAGAACCATTACCAGCATAAATTACAAAAATATTGCCATCATATCGGTCATCTTTAATACCTGCTAATGCTGGCTGCATACTAATTATGAATAGGCAAACAAGCAGCAATAAGCATTTCGACACTAACCGTTTCCAATTAGTAATTATTTGAGTTTGTGAAAAAAGCCACTTTATGCTATTCATTAACAGAAACCTTGTCTTTGCTACTATTTTTTGTGAGTTTGTGCTGAATTGATGTTAACTGGTTTGGATAATAATCACACGCACGCACTATTTTTTAACTATTTTGCGTAATTCCCCACCCTCAATGTACTCATAGGGTGGGGATGTAAGCAAGTCAAAAACAAAACGTTCAAAAAATGTTTTTACTTGCAGTAAAAGAATTTTGAGGACAGTTGAGTTTTTGACAAAATATTAGGTTGTCGGCGAATTTACAATGCTAGTATAGCATAAGTTAAGAAAGTGAATGAGAGGTAATTATCAATGGCGTTACGTAGAGCGACTTTCAGACTATATCCTAATAAGCAAGTCAATGAAATGTTGCACTACCACCGCAAACTTCATAAAGATTTGTACAATGCTGCTGTATCCAACCGCATTACTTCATACAAGAAGTTTGGTAAATCTGTTTCTTACTTCGAGCAGCAGAATTGTTTACCGGACTTCAAGGAAGTATGGATAGAATATAAAGTAATTAATTCCCAAGCGTTACAAGCTACCTTAAAGCGGGTTGATTTTGCTTTTCAAAGATTTTTCAAGGGACTAGCATTGTATCCTAAATTCAAGTCAATTCGTCATTACTCTGGTTGGACTTACCCATCTTTTACGGGCTGGAAAGTCCACAGTACAGGAGACAACGGTTATTTAGAATTAGCAAAAATTGGTCAGATTCAAATGCGGGGTAAAGCTAGGCTTTGGGGACATCCCAAGGCTTTAGATATCGTTAACCGTAATGGAAAATGGTACGCTTCCATCGTCTTAGAAATTGATGATACTTTGTTAAAAAATAGCCGCAAAACTGATAATGGGATTATTGCAATTGACTTAGGTTGCAACGATGCAATTGCTTGGACAAACGGTGAAGAAAATGGTTTAGTCCCTGCACCTCGGTTTTTCAGAAACGCAGAACAAAAAAATAAACAATTAGGAAAAGCTAAACGCAGAAAACGCGCTCCCAATTTCAAGAAAAAAGTCAAGGCTTCTAGAAGGTGGAAAAAAGTTCAGAAATTAGTTAGTAAACTTTCGAGAAAAGTTGCTAACCAAAGACAAAACTTTGTTCACCAGGAAACTACACGAATAATCAGCGGTAATAGCACGGTAGTTACTGAAAAATTAGAAGTCAAAAACATGAGTGCCAAAGCCAAAAAAGGTAACCGTAAAAAGCAAAAAGCTGGGTTGAATAAATCAATTCTTGATGTAGGAATGGGGATGATAAAGTCCGCTCTAAAAGCGAAATTATCAGATATTGGTGGCTTGTTTGTAGAAGTACCTACTCGCAAAGTGAAACCATTTCAAACCTGCCCAAAATGTGGACATCAAGAGAAAAAAACCTTAGCCGAAAGAACTCATGTTTGCCATAACTGCGGGTACACCCAACAACGCGATATCGCCGCCGCAGAAGTCATGCTATTTTGGCACTCAAATAATCTACAGGGGTTAGGAACTAGCCTCTTAGACGTAGATGATTCTAGCTCTACTTCAAACACTAGCAAACGCAAGAATGCTGGAAGTATGAAGCAACTAGGTCCTGTGAAACGTCAAAAATCTCAACTTACTGATGGAGATGTAGAAACCCCATCTTCAACGAAGTAAGATGGGGTAGTTCATGATAACCTTTACATGGTGTTTTTAGAGAAAAAATTATTTGTTAGCAATACCTTGTCCAAATCGAAAAAAGTCTTGATTTGTAGGTTGGATTGAGGTACGTTCACGTATCCCTAACGGGAGGCGTTAGCCATAGTGTGGCGATAGCTTGCGTGGCGACGTAGGAGCCATAGCCATAACCCAACAAATGCGTCGGGTTGCGCTGTCGCTTAACCCGACCTACAAAAAATTGACAAGGTATTGAGAGGCTACACTCCAATTGATGATATCTTTTCTAATTAGGGCTTGCTGATAGCGTGGCGTAAGCCATATAAAGATAAAACCTAGATATATCAAGAGGTTGAGGGTTGAAAAAGGTGAATCAGGTGCAAGGAATAAGGGTGGAAATTAGCAAAAACCTATCACTTGGATTAAAGACTATTCTTTTCTTCTTCTAATTCTTCCTCCTGACTCCTTCTTCAAGGATTTCATGATTCTGTGCAACTTCACATAAAATTGGGATTAAGGGTTAAAATTCTTTTGGCAATTATAGGTTATTTATAAATCATGACTGTGGGTAAGAAAATAAAGGTTATAGATAGACTCCGCTTGGGTTTTGCGGTATCAATGGCTAAAAGTGTGACGTTTTTGGTGCGGTCATTGCGTCTTGGTGCTGCTAGTGTTTTACCCGGTTCGATTGCGCGACGGATAGAACCTCGGATTTTGGAGTTATTGAGTCAGCAGGTTAAAAATGGGGTAATTCTCATTGCAGGGACGAATGGGAAAACTACTACGGCATTACTGTTATGCACTATTTTAGAACGGAATGGTTTCTGTGTTGCCCATAATTCTACTGGTGCAAATCTCGAAAATGGGTTAGCGACGGCTTTGATAGACAATGCTAGTCTGCTGGGAAATCTGAATGTAGATTATGCAATTTTGGAGGTTGATGAAAATATAGTTCCCAAGGTTTTAAAACCATTACAACCGCGAATTATTCTCTGTTTGAATCTGTTCCGTGACCAGTTGGATAGATATGGGGAAGTGGATAGTATTAGTAAGCGGTGGACTCAGGTGATTGCTACTTTACCACCAACAACGGTAGTTATTCCCAATGCTGATGATCCGACTTTATCCTATTTGGGTCAACAGTTACCGCAAAAGGTGTTATTTTTTGGTTTAAATGAGCCTGAGAATTATTTAGAAGCTATTCCTCATGCGGTTGATTCTATTTATTGTCCTAGATGTGGTCATGCTTTAGATTATCAAGGGGTTTATTTGTCCCATTTGGGAGATTTTACTTGTCCTAGTTGTGGTTTTACTAAAAGTAAACCTGCTTTATTAAGTCAGGAATGGCCACAAATTCTCGTGGGTTTATATAACAAATATAATACTTTGGCAGCAGCTACAGCAGCGCAAGCATTAGGAGTTGATGAGGTGAATATTAGGGATGGAATTAATAATTTTCAAGCTGCTTTTGGTCGTGCGGAAGATTTAGTGATTGACGGTAAACGGGTGCGGATTCTTTTATCAAAAAACCCTGTAGGAACAAATGAAACTATTCGTGTCGTCACTCAAAGTACCGATAAAACTACTTTATTGGTTTTGAATGATAGGACTCCTGATGGTACTGATGTATCATGGATTTGGGATGTGGATACAGAAAAGTTGGTAGCACGGGGTGGAACGTTGATTGTGAGTGGCGATCGCGTGTATGATATGGCTTTACGTCTACGTTATAGTCAGGAATCTCTGGACAGTGACATCAATCTGATTGTAGAGCCAAATTTGCAGCAAGCGATCGCTACTGCTCTAGAGCATACACCCGCAAATGAAACCTTACACATTCTCCCCACCTATTCAGCCATGCTGGAAGTGCGAGAAGTATTGACTGGTAGGAAAATCCTCTGATAATTGACTAATGACGTTTATGGTTTATGTGTGAATTATGAAAATAGTCAAACTGATTTTACTGGCTTTTCCTATGTTTTTCGCATCTCTGCTATTAGTAGTTAACCCAGCACACGCTGCCAATTTCAAACCTATACCTGCTGTGCAAATGATTGTGGTGACATCTACTCAAGCCAATCTTGATATAGTTACACCGCAAATAAATAGCATCACACACTCTGTAATCGAACAAACTGGTTGTAGTTGCACTAATTGTGTTCAAGCTAATTTACAAAAATTACAAGGTAAATTACCTATGGTGGGAATTTAACAATATTTTAGGGACACAGCAAATCTGTGTCTTTATTAACTCAAGTTGCTAGTTATCTCGTTGAGGCTGGTAATTGGTAATAGGTAATAGGTAATTGGTAATAAAATCTCTGGTTTCATCCTGTTCATCCTTTAATCCTGGACATCCTGATTCTGAAAATTTACTTAACTAGCAACTTACATTATTACTTTATATATAGTAAGAGTCAGAAGTTATACTAAACACGGGTGAGATTTAAACTTTTGCCAAATGACAAAGAACCCAGATGTGTAGGGGTAAAGCATGAGCTAAACCCCTACGTTTAGAATCAAACAATCAAGCCGTTTTGAGTATACAGCAATTTCCAATCATATAAGGTACATCTTAGCCCCCTCATCGCACCCCCCTAAATCCCCCCGCTGCGGGGGGAAGAAAAGGATAAGCTTTTGATACTGGAGGGGGTTGGGGGTGGGGTTCTTGTTCCGGGTTTGATGACAATTTGCTGTAAGAGTCTCTTCCCATAAGGCTTTTATTGTAAATTCTGTATCTCATTCAATTGCATACCGCTATAATTATTAAAATTAGAAGGTTCAAATTCTGGAGTTGTTAATATATTCATCAATTAAAATAAATCATGTTAGAAAAAAGACTATCTTCACATTTATTGAAAACTATCATTTTAGGTGTAATGGTGGGTTTATTTGGATGTGGAAATAAAACTATTAGTACACCATATAATACCACCAATAATAATATTAATAATAATTTGCCCTTTGTCGTAGCAACTAATAGCGTAATTTGCGATTTAACAAAACAAGTTGCTGGAGATACAATTAATCTTATTTGTTTAATTCCTCCTGGGATAAATCCTATAAATTATAAACCCGTACCAGAAGATAATCAAGCCATTAAAAATGCTAATTTAGTATTATATCATGGTTATAACTTTGAACCAGGTTTAATTAAAATTATTGAAGAGATTAAAAAACCTAAATTAAAAATTGCCGTTGCTAAAACTATCGGTGTAAATTTCATCAAAATTGGAAAAGACGGTAAACAAATTGTTGAACCTCATGTTTGGCATAATCCAAATAATACTATCAAAATGGTAGAGATAATTAATAGTAGTTTAATTAAACTAGTACCAAAAAATAAGAAAATCTATAATAAAAATACAAAAATAATCACCCAAGAAATCAATCAAATCAATAATTGGATTAAAGTCAGACTAGCTAGTATTCCCGATAAAAATCGTAAATTAATTACAACAAATTCAGCCATGATTTATTATGTCAAAGCTTATGATATCCCCTATTCAATCAATTTAGGTAATGTTAAAAATATGGGAAAATTGACAGATACAGAAGTCAGAAATTTGGCTAAGGATATTCAAAAAGCTAAAGTACCAACAATTTTTGCAGATACAAATACCAATTCCAATTTACTCGCACCTGTAGCGACAGCAGCGGAAGTCAAAGTTTCTCAAAAACCACTTTATATTGACGGACTAGGTGAACTAGGAAGTGACGGAGAAACCTATCAAAAAATGATGACAACTAATACAAGAATCATTGTAGAAGGATTGGGAGGAACATATTTGAAGTTTCAGGTGAGACAATAATTACTGATACTTGAAAATTGTTATCTACTCATCACCAAAACCTGATAAAATACTCAAACAACATTTTAGAAATTAGTCGGTTTCAACCAAATCATCACCAAAACCTGATAAAATACCCAAACAACATTTTAGAAATTAGTCGGTTTCAACCAAATCATCACCAAAACCTGATAAAGTACCCAAACAACATTTTAGAAATTAGTCGGTTAAAACCGACTAGGAATTAAAGTTAGAGACTTCCAAGAAATAAATTATCCTAAGAAACGAACCACAGAGGCACAGAGTACACAGAGAGAGAATTTCTGCATCAGTTTTGGGACATTTTTTTATTTGGAAGTCTCTTATCAATTAATTTGATTCTGCCCAATTTTTTGCCCAATTGAGAGTTTGATGAACTTCTTCCAGGGTTGCAGCTTCACAATAAAGGCGTAAAACTGGTTCAGTGCCGCTAAATCTAATCATTAACCAACTTTGATCAGCTAGTCGGAATTTATAACCATCAATTGTTTGACAACCGATGACTTCTTTACCCGCAATTTCTGTTAAAGGTTGGGATTGCAACTGTTTTAATAGTCGCCCTCTGACTTCCATATTTGCTAAAGGTAAATCAATCCGATCATAGCTGGATGAAAAACCAGTTTGTTGTTGTAAATAGCGATAATATTCACCTAAATCCAACCCCGATTCCACCACAGCTTCTAAGACATAAAGTGCCGATAATAAAGCATCGCGTTCGGGAATATGGCTACCATAACCAATCCCACCGGATTCTTCACCACCTAGTAATACCTGGGTGGCTAACATTCGATCAGCAATGTATTTATAACCTACTGCTGTTTCATGGATAGAAAGGTTATGTAATGCGGCTACACGGGGCATTAAGTCCGAACCGCTGACAGTTTTGACGATTTCGCCCTGAAAGTTGCGGCGCAGGGTTAAATGGTCAATTAAGATGGGAATTAGGATTTGGGAACTGAGGAAATTAGCATCTTGATCTACGGCGGCAATGCGATCGCAATCTCCATCAAATACCAAACCCACAGTTAACCCGGTTTTATGGGTTTGCCGATGGGTTTTCATAACTGTAAATAGTCGGGAAAGATACTTTGGTAAAGGTTCAGGCGCACCACCTTCAAATAGAGGATCACGGTCGCTATTAATTTCCTTAACTTGTTCCCCTAATAATCGGGCTAATCCTCCAGCCGCTGCCCCGTGCATGACATCCACAAATATTGTTAACTTGCCAGTTGCGATCGCTTCTTTGATTTTGTCGATATCAACTTTAGCGGCTAATGCTTGACAATAACTCGGCCAAGGATCAAAGGTTTTTTCCTTACCTGGAATCACTGCTGGGGCAACTTTTTCTGATAATAAAGCCTCTATCTCTTGAGTAACTTCCGGTGGTACTGAACCACCAAAAGCACTTTTAACTTTTAATCCTAAATATGCGCCAGGATTATGACTAGCTGTGACAACTAATGCCCCTAAAGCCTTGAGTTCTTTAGCCGCCCAACTGTAAGCCGGAGTGGGGGCAAAGGTTTCGCTAAACAGGACATCAAAACCCACTGCGGTGACAGCATTGGCAACCACACGGGCAAACTCTTCCGCCATAAATCGGCGGTCATAACCGATAATAATCGTTCGGCTACCCACTTGGGAAAAGTAAGTATTATGTAAAACTTTGGCTGCTACGGTTGCGACTAATGCCAGACGTTCAAAGGTAAACTCCTCACCTATCACACCCCTCCAACCATCTGTACCGAATTTGATTGGGTTAGTTACAACTGACATAAAAATATCCTAAATTTCTCACTGAGAATTTTAACATTAGTCAGTTGTCAGTTGTAATAAAACTCTTCCTCTATTACCAATTACCAATTACCAATTACCAATTACCAATTCCCTATTCCCTATTCCCTTTAACTTAACAAAGAAATTGCTATTGGTAAAATCCGATGTTCTTGGATTTGAATTCTCGCGTGTAGTGTTTCTGATGTATCATCTGGTAAAACGGGAACAGCCGCTTGAATTAAAATTTCGCCACTATCAACTTCTAAAGAAACAAGATGTACAGTACAGCCAGTAATTTTGACTTTAGCAACTAAAGCCTGTTCTACAGCTTGCACGCCTTTAAAACTCGGTAATAAACTGGGATGAATATTAATCATCCGATTAGGAAAAGTGTCAATTAAAACTTGTGTGACTAATCGCATCCATCCCGCCATAATCACGAATTCTACATCATACTGCTGTAGTGTTTGGGCAACTTTATGATCAAACTTTTCTCGATTTTTGTAGTCCCGATGATTTAACAATACAGATTCTACACCCCAATTCTTAGCCCTGACTGCTGCTTTCGCATCGGGATTATTGTAAATTAAAACTTGAATTTGGGCGTTAATTTTACCATCGGCAATGGCTTGGGCAATTACTTCAAAGTTACTACCATTGCCAGAAGCCATAATTCCTAGTTTCAAAGGCTGATTCGAGGAAATTTGGTGATGATAAATATCAGGATAAATGAGACTGTCAGTAGTATTTATTGGGGAATCGTAAATCATAGACAATAATTATTTTCACAAAATTTTTTAAAGTCGAGAGTTTCAGATCCCCGACTTCTCTAAGAAGTCGGGGATCTTGTTAATAATCATCTAAATCAAATTAATCAAACAAATCATAGTTCAGACGTTATTTAAAATTCTCGTCTTAAGAAAATAATAATGGCGATCGCTAACAACATAAAACTGTAAAGTAAACTATAACCTGCATTGGCGACTAATGTGATTGGATCAGGTAGTGCTTGCAAACCGTAAACAGCATCATTCTTTAAATCTAATCTAGATAAATCTGGCAAGATTAGATATAAACTTTGGGTAATGCGTTCCATCCCAGGATTCTGACTTAATTTACCTAATGCCACTAAATCTTGAGTAACATTCCCCATTAAATACACTGCAAATGTTAGGGATGTAGCTATTAGTGAACTGGTAAAAACGCCCAAAGTAATGGCTACGGCAGTAATTAAACATAATTGCAAAAATAAGAATAGCGTAGCCAAAAAAATGCTAATAATTGGATAGGATACTTGACCAACTTGTAAGAATCCTAAATAAATTATTGTCATTGCAGTAATGAGGACACCGATAACTGCTGATAACCCTAAATATTTACTAGCAATAAATTCACTGCGGCTGATGGGTTTGGCAATTAATACTAAAATGGTGCGTTTTTCAATTTCTTTGTTAACTAATCCTGTGCCGATAAATATAGCGACAATTAAACCAATGACGTTCATTGTTGCCAAACCAAAGTCCAAAAATATTTTATTACTGGTGGTGCCGGCAAATTCGGGAATGGCACGGAAGGCAATAGCCAGGATGATAGCATAAAAACCGATGATGTACAGAATGCGATCGCGGATCACTTCCTGAAATACATTCTTAGCCATGACGACAGTTCTAATTACATTCATAGTAATTACTTCTTCCTTATTGTTGTGCTGGTGGAGAACCCATGATAAATTTACTTGTGCGATCGCAAGTCACACGGGCAACGGTATCTTTATTATCTGTTTGTTTACCAGAGTTAGATGGTTCTATCAAACAAGATTTTTTCCAGTAATATCCTTGAGAGTTGGCACTTGGACCACCCCAAATTGTCAAAATATCTAGCCTATATCCATATCCAGGCTTGATATTGACTACACGGGGTTCAACTCGCCATAGTAGTCTTTCTTGAGATTTACCTAAATTACTATTAATCGTTCTTCTTCCCAAGTTGCCTAGTTGCTGATTAGCTTCTAGTAACCATTTTTCTACTTCACCCCAAGGTTTATTGGCAAGTTGTTGATTAACTAAAGGTTGTAATTTATTTAAAATCAAATCACCAGTTTTTGGCTTTCGTGCTGGTGGTTCTAATCTAATCACAAAAGCACTTTTCTGGAAATTATCTGCTCGTAAACTAGGATATTCTTTTAACCATTTATCTATCACAAAGTAAAACTGAAGCCAACAACTAATTAGCATACACCAAGCTAATAAAACTACAACTTTTTGACGATCTTGCAATTTAGGAAGTTTGGCTTTTGCTGATTTTCCACCTGTGCCTTCAAAGAAATTAGGTATGGCTGTAACTATGGCAGCTATGGTTGGACAAATAACTATCGTATTCGATGTTAATACACCTTCTTTGTGTCCAAAGGCAAAGACGCTCACTAAAAAGCCTGTGATTACTGCCCCAACTGGCATAAAAGTTCCGGGAATTCTTAAAGGATCGTCTGTGGTATACCAAGTTGTTCCTGCTAATAAAAATAACCAACCACAAAAGGCAATAATATCCCTAATATACCCTACGGCAAAATATGATATTCCCCAAGAAAAAACACTCAAATAGATAAATGTTTGCCATGAGTATGCTTTGGCTGGTGTCAGAAATTTTTGCACTCCTGCAAATAAATCTTGAATATATTTAAATATGCCACCTATTTCCTTCAATAAAAAGTTCATGAGATTACCTCTAATTAATGCAATGATGAATATTGATCATTTTACCGAGAGCGAATTAATATGATAAAGGTTATGGCACTGTAACTGAGTGAATTTGCTATTAATGTTGCCGTGATTAAATTAGTATTCTGCAACTTAGCTATATTGATATAACTAGCTCTTTGCTGTGAAGAAATGGTTTCTGGCTGGGTGTTTTTTCCGCCTTCACCCATAAAAATGATGAGGATCTTCATCAATAAAAATTTAACTAAGAAAGTCGCTATGAAAATAGTAAATGATAATACAATTATCATTGTACTAATGCTAGAAGCTTTAATCTTATTGAAAAATACATAATTAATCAATTCGGCTTTGATCGGGATAGGTAACATTGGTTCGACTGTGAAAAACACAATCCAGCCAATGACACTCGAAAAAACATTTAAGGCAATGGCATAAAAAATGCTGGTTCTTTTATCAAACTTTAACCATTTATGAAGAACATAGGCTTCTATGGGAATGGCAGTTAGTAAGAATAATATTTCAAAAAATATCGCCCCAATAGGCAAGATTATGGGTAGTGATAATTCATCAGACATAATGGTAACAACAAGAAAATTTTAGGAGTTAGTTATATCCCCGACTTCTTGAAGAAGTCGGGGATCTGGAGATTACGTTTTTTTGACTTAGTTGTACAGAGTATAACTGAAAGAATACGGATAATCGGCAATTATCTCATTGTTCTGACATTTATGATCCGAGTGTGACAGGATATTTAGATTGATTTTATTAATACATCTATCAAGCTTGAATACGCAAAGATACAAACCGCCCACCGCAGGGCGGAAGTCAAAAGTCAAAACCAAGACAGGATAGGCTTTTTAATGATTTGGGATAGTTGATTTATTTATGCCCTGCCGCACTAGATTCTAGTTTCGTTAAGATAGAGAATTGCTACTTTATAGCTTTTCAAAAGATGACAAGGAACGGTATCGGTATTCGCACAGCGCAAGTCCGTTCTGAGCGGCTTACGGGTCAAATTCACGTCTATGATGGTATTGGGAAAGGTAAGTCCCAAGCGGCTTTAGGGGTGGTTTTGCGCTCTATTGGGTTGGGAATCAATACACCTAGTGATTCTAGCCGGGTTTTATTGTTGCGGTTTTTGAAAGGGCCAGAACGGGATTATGATGAAGACGGAGCGATCGCTGCATTACAGCGCGGTTTTCCCCATTTAATTGATCAGGTTCGCACGGGGAGAGCCGAATTTTTTGGTCATGATCAAATTACAGCTTTTGATCGAACAGAAGCTGCGCGGGGTTGGGATGTAGCCAAAGGGGCGATCGCTTCGGGGTTGTATTCAGTAGTTGTCCTAGATGAAATTAACCCGGTTTTAGATTTGGGTTTGCTGTCAGTGGATGAGGTAGTCAATACTTTAAAATCTAAACCCCAAGAACTGGAAATCATCACCACTGGACGCGCAGCACCGCCACAATTATTGGATATTGCGGATTTGCATTCGGAAATGAAACCCCATCACCACCCCACAGCCGCAGAACTTTTCATTGAAGGCATTGAAATTTATACAGGTGCAGGTAAGGGTAAATCTACCAGCGCTTTGGGTAAAGCTTTGCAAGCAATTGGTAGAGGCATCAATCATCCTGGTTCTACTCGTGTATTAATTATGCAGTGGCTCAAAGGCGGTAGTGGTTATACTGAAGACGCAGCGATCGCCGCCTTACAACAATCCTATCCAGAAATTGTAGATCATCAACGCTGTGGACGGGATGCCATTGTTTGGCGGAATTCTCGTCAAGATTTAGACTATATAGAAGCAGAAAGAGGTTGGGAAATTGCCAAAATTGCGATCGCCTCTGGTGTCTATAAAACGATTATTCTCGATGAACTCAATCCCACCGTTGATTTAGAATTGTTACCTGTTGATCCCATTGTTCAAGCCCTGCTACGCAAACCTCGTGATACAGAAGTGATCATCACAGGTCGCTGTCAAAACCAACCCGCTTATTTTGATTTAGCTAGTATTCACTCTGAGGTTTACTGTCATAAACACTATGCAAATCAAGGCGTAGAATTGAAGCGCGGAGTTGATTTCTAAAGATACAGCGGTTTTCAGTTATATGAGTTACATCTTAGCCTCCTCCTCGCTTGCGGGGAGGGGGTTGGGGTCATTGGACTTCATAACATCGGTAAGTGCTGTATGGGCGGGGTTTTCCCGTCCTCACTCAAATAACGGCTATCATGATGGTAATAAAAGCTCTGGTTTCATCCTGTTCATCCTTTAATCCTGGACATCCTGATAGCGCAGCGTGGCGTTAGCCATTTCTGACAATTTACCTAACTACCAACTTACATTAATAGTAAATTTACAAAATTCAATAAATATCTATATTCTCAATGAACCCCAAATATCCTATACTGAATCTTACCTATGAATAACTAAACCCCCATTTCTGTACTTCTGAAATCCCTGAAAATTATGGCGATTATCTCCTCCAAAAAACAGCCTCCAGAACCCAACGGAGAACCCAAAAAGCAACGGGAATCAGCCAAAGTACCCCCCGCAGAAAATCTCTTGCAATCAGAAGCTGCCATTAATGAACAAGGGAAACCAGAAGAAAATATTCGTCCCCAGCGCTTTGCTGACTACATTGGACAAAAGGATTTAAAGGATGTCTTAGATATAGCCATTAAAGCCGCTAAATCTAGGAATGAGGTCATGGATCATTTGCTGTTGTATGGACCACCAGGTTTAGGTAAAACCACAATGGCGATGATTTTAGCCTCAGAAATGGGGGTAAGTTGCAAAATTACCAGCGCCCCAGCTTTAGAACGACCACGAGATATCGTGGGGTTATTGGTGAACCTGAAACCAGGAGATGTGTTATTTATAGATGAAATTCATCGGTTATCACGGATGACAGAGGAAATTCTCTATCCAGCAATGGAAGATTGTCGCCTAGATATTACAGTAGGTAAGGGTTCTAGCGCCAGAATCAGAAGTATACCTTTGTCTAAATTTACCCTAGTCGGGGCAACAACCCGCGTCGGAGCTTTAACTTCCCCATTGCGCGATCGCTTTGGCTTAATTCAAAAGTTGCGTTTTTATGAAGTCGCCGAACTTACTCAAATTGTGGTTCGCACTGCCGAATTATTACAAACTTCGGTTAATTTAGACGGGGCTACAGAAATAGCCAAACGTTCACGAGGAACACCAAGAATAGCTAATAGACTACTAAAAAGAGTCCGTGATTATGCAGAAGTAAAATCTTTTATAGAAATAAATGAAACTGTTGCAGCGGAAGCATTGCAGCTATTCCAAGTTGATCCTTGCGGTTTAGATTGGACAGATAGAAAAATGCTCAGTGTGATTATTGAAAACTTTAATGGTGGTCCAGTCGGTTTAGAAACTATCGCTGCTACCACGGGGGAAGACACCCAAACCATTGAAGAAGTTTATGAACCATATTTAATGCAAATAGGTTATTTAAGTCGGACACCCAGGGGGAGAATAGCGACTAAAGCAGCCTATCAACACATGGGTTTTAAACCCCCTAATGAACAGTTATCATTACTCTAGCCTAATATCCCCAACTTCTTAGAGAAGTCGGGGATATTAAAAGATATAAAAATACTAATTTAGTCTAAACTCCAGTTACTACTGGCTGTTGATTGGTAACAGGAGCAAAAATATCTTCGTAACTTGGGAAAATTTCAAATACTGAATCAAGCTGGGTAAGTTCCAAAATCAACTTAACTGGAGCTTTGACATTGCAGAGAACTAACTTGCAACCAGTTTGACGCGCTGATGTAAGTCCCTTAACGAGGGGGACTAATCCAGAACTATCCATGAAATCTACATTTGCTAAATCTATAACCCAGAGTTGGTGATGCTGAGGTTTAATAGCAGCCATCTGTTCGCTCAAGACTGTACCACTATCCAGGTCTATACTACCTTGGGGTTTGAACAAAATCACTTGGCGTTCTTGTGTAAGAGTCATAAATTTAACTGAGTATTTAAAACACAAAAGAAAGGGCAAACTGACATCCATACTGTTTATAATTCAACCGCATAATGACTGTTTTCGCAAAGTTTATGAGAATTAACAGCAGGACAGTGGAGAAAAAAATTTTCAGTATTTATGCCGTATAATTTGTTGATATGTCCTTCTAGTATAAGCATAATTTACCGCTAATTTCGGTAACAAACTTATCATTATCTAAATTATCTATAGCAATCTGGTTTGATTCCTGAAATTACTCGTAGGGGAGTAGGGGAGTAGGGGAGTAGGGGGAGTAGGGGGAGTAGGGGAGTAGGGGAGTAGGGGGAGTAGGGGGAGTAGGGGAGTAGGGGGAGTAGGGGGAGTAGGGGGAGTAGGGGGAGTAGGGGGAGAAATTTCTTTCTTCTTTCTTCTTTCTTCTTTCTTCTTTCTTCTTTCTTCTTTCTTCTTTCTTCTTTCTGACTCCTGATAGCGCAGCGTGGCGTTAGCCATACTTCTGACTCCTCCTATTGCGGTTTGATTGACACCCTAGCCAAAAGCAAGCAAAGATATGGTAAAGGTAAAAATTTGTAAACTCGGTGGTGCTGGATGTCTTTTGAGCTACTTTCACTAGAAAACATCCAAGAAATTGCTCATAATTATGGTTATTTAGCAATTTTTTTGGGAATATTGCTAGAAAATTTGGGCATTCCCCTTCCTGGCGAAACCGTAACAATTGTTGGTGGTTTCCTTGCTGGTAGTAATGAATTAAATTACTGGCTGGTTCTCGGTAACGCTGTGGGGGGTGCTGTAATTGGTGGCAATTGCGGCTATTGGATTGGTAGAGTTGGTGGTTGGCCTTTTCTGCTGCAAGTTGGCAAGATTTTCCGCATTTCCGAAGTCCGACTGCTGAGTATTAAAGAGCAATTTACGGAAAACGCTGGTAAGGCTGTATTTTTTGGTCGCTTTTTTGCCTTATTGCGGATTTTTGCTTCACCACTTGCAGGTATAGCGGAAATGCCCTTTGGCAAATTCCTGATTTATAACTTAGCTGGAGCGACTGCTTGGGGTAGCGTCATGGTGACATTAGCTTTTTTCGCGGGGAGAATTATTTCCCTAGAACAATTGGTAGCCTGGGTAAGTAAATTTGCAATTTTGGCGTTACTTATTTTAGTTGCTGTGATTGCTGTACCAATTTGGTTAGAGTCCCGCGAAGTTAAGCAGCAAACAGAAGAGTAGGCAAGAGCTAGGAGGTAGGGGCGCAGGGCCTGCGCCCGTTCAGGAGTATGGCTAACGCCACGCTGCGCTATCAGGAGTATGGCTAACGCCACGCTGCGCTATCAGGAGTCAGAAATTTCTCCCCCTACTCCCCTACTCCCCTACTCCCCTACTCCCCGACTCCCCCTACTCCCCTACTCCCCCTACTCCCCCTACTCCCCCTACTCCCTCTACTCCCTCTACTCCCCCTACTCCCCCGACTCCCCCTACTCCCCGACTCCCCCTACTCCCCTACTCCCCCTACTCCCCCTACTCCCCACCCCTACCTTTTACTTGTTGCCCTGCGCCCAAATACGAGTAGGTAGTCCCCAAACGTAAATAAAGCCTTCTGCGGACCTGTGATCAAATTGATCTTCTGCGCCGTAAGTTGCTAAATCTGGGGTGTAAAGAGTATTATCACTCCAGCGCCCAACTATGACAGCGTTACCTTTGAAAAGTTTTAACCGCACTACACCGGAAACTCTTTCTTGTGTTTGTTGAATAAAGGCATCTAAGGCTGCTTTGAGTGGACTATACCAAAGTCCGTTGTATACAATTTTGGTATAGGTTTCTTCTATGCCTCGTTTGTACTGAGTGACATCGGCTGTTAAGGTGAGGCTTTCTAAGTCACGGTGGGCGTTAATCAAAACTATCATGGCTGGTGATTCGTAGATTTCCCGTGATTTGATGCCTACTAAGCGGTTTTCAATCATGTCAATCCGCCCAATACCATGATTTCCCACGATTTTATTGAGTTGTTCAATTAACTCAACAGGCTCTTTTGATGTGCCATTGATAGTGGTAGGAAGCCCTTTTTGGAAACCAATTTCTAGATATTCCGGTTCATTGGGAGTATCAGCTATGGCTTTAGTCATTTCATAAATTTCTTCCGGTGGCTCGTTTGCTGGGTCTTCCAATGTACCAGCTTCAATACTGCGACCTAGCAAGTTTTTATCTATACTGAAAGGAGAGGATTTTTTCACGGGTGCAGGAATACCAAATTTCTCACCATAGGCGATAGTTTGCTCCCGACTCATGCCCCATTCTCTGGCTGGCGCTAGAATTTTCAGGTTAGGGTTGAGGGCTGTACAGGAAACATCAAAGCGTACTTGATCATTGCCTTTGCCTGTACAACCGTGAGCGATCGCATCCGCACCATATTTTGCAGCCGCCTCTACCAGTATCTTAGCAATCAAGGGACGAGCCAGGGCTGTACCAAGAGGATAGCGGTTTTCATAGAGCGCATTGGCTTGAATCGCCGGAAATGCGTAGTCTTTAACAAATATATCCTTAACATCCGCTACCAAGGATTCACTTGCACCGGATTTAAGAGCTTTTTCTCGAACTGGTTCTAATTCATCTCCCTGACCTAAATCTGCTGCTAGGGTAATTATTTCCTCTACTCCCCACTCTTGCTTGAGATAAGGAATGCAAACAGAAGTATCAACTCCACCAGAATATGCTAGAACAACCTTTTTAGCGCGACCCATGAATTTCTCCACTTAGGAAAACAAAGAATGAGTCATTATTATATCTGACTTGCCTAGCGTATATTTTTTTATGCAACTGTGACTTTGCTATATTTGTTTTATCCTAAATATGGGTAATAGTTTTTTGGGTGCAACTGTGTTTTTTAGTATTGTCATTCCTACATATAATCGTTTACCAATTTTGGAAAAGTGCCTCCGCGCTTTGGAGAGTCAGGAGTTCAGCGATAAAACTTATATAGAAGACTATGAAGTTGTGTTAGTAGATGATGGTTCTACTGATGGTACTTTGAATTGGTTAGCATTACATAAAGATGAGTTTCCCCACGTCCGCTGTTTTGAACAAAATCATGCAGGTCCAGCAGCAGCGCGAAATTTAGGGGTGGAAAAAGCGCAAGGTGACACAATTATTTTTATTGATAGTGATTTAGTGGTTTTGTCTAATTTCCTCCAAGCTCATACAAATGCTTTGGTACAGGGAAGGGAGAAATTAAGGAGCGATACCTCCGGTACACAATGCGATCGCTTTTTTACTTACGGTGCTGTAATTAATACTTGTAACTTCACCAATCCTACGGCTGAACCTTATAAAATTACAGATTTTTCTGCTGCTTTCTTTGCTACGGGTAACGTGGCTATTCCCAAACATTGGTTAGAAGAAGCTGGGTTATTTGATAATGGTTTTCAACTTTATGGTTGGGAAGATTTAGAATTAGGTGTTAGGTTAAAAAACTTGGGTTTAAAATTAATTAAATGTCCTGAAGCTGTTGGGTATCACTGGCATCCACCATTTAGTTTACAGCAAATTCCCAAGTTAATTGATCAAGAAATTCAACGGGGACGCATGGGAGTTTTGTTTTATCAAAAACATCCTACTTGGGAAGTAAAAATGATGATTCAAATGACCTGGTTTCATCGTCTATTATGGGGGATTCTTTCTGTAAACGGATTATTGAATGAAAGAACTATGTCTCCGTTCTTACAATGGGTAATTAATATTGGTAAACCGCAATTGGCTTTGGAAATTGCCCGGATTTTCTTGAATTGGTATAATGTCAAGAGTGTTTATGCGGCTTATGCTGAAACAAAAAGTAAGTAAATCAAGTTTATATACATCTTAGCTCGTTAGGGTGGGCATTGCCCACCATGATCCATCATGTTAAATTAATAACCCTATTAATCATCGTGATCATCAAAAGGATCATCTAATTCCTGACTTGGAGGTCCAAAAGATGTATAAATTGCCATACCAGTAATAGCAACCAATGCCGAGCAAAAGGCAATTCCAAGCACCGTAGCGGGTTCTAAGTCCATAAATTTAGATACATATTATGAAAGCCATATTTATAGAATATTACAAAATTTAACTAATCGCACATTGTCCCAGAAGTCAGGAGTCAGGATTCCTAACTCCTTCCGTGAACAAGCAACCCCTCATCAAGAATCAATACCAGTAAAATTCTGGGTATTGCAAAGATTCATTGCCTTTTCTACTCCCTGTTTGAAACTAAATTCTCCACACTCGACAACAAAGTTTAAAACCTGAGACATAACTTTATTCTCAGCGGCGGAAAATCGTCCCAAAACATGAGAAACAGTATGAGAATTATCTCCATCTATTGCGCCCTTTGGTTTACCTATGCCAATTCGCAATCTGGGGAAATTTTGGGTATTTAGATGAGAAATAATGCTTTTCATGCCATTATGTCCACCCGCAGAACCGGATAAACGTAAGCGAGTTTTGCCCAAAGGTAAATCTAAATCGTCATAAATTACTAATACTGATTCAGGCGGTATTTTGTACCAATTTGTCACAGCTTGAATAGCTTGTCCTGAAAGATTCATATAGGTTAAGGGTTTGAGCAAGCGGACTTTACCCTTACCGGCTGCATTCCCTTCACCAAACTGTCCTTGAAACTTGCGATTTTCAGCTAGAGAGATTTGCCAAGCGCGAGCTAGGGTATCTATAGCTGCAAAGCCAATATTATGACGAGTTTGATCATATTTAGGCTCTGGATTTCCCAGTCCAACAATTAGCTGGGGAATTACCAAAACCATTGGTTTTACTTGTTCATCTTTCATCCTTATATATTTTCTGGCTGGTTTTTTCCAGCTTCAATGTGTTTATGTTCTAATTCAGCGGTTGTTTGCACAGTTTCTTTTAATTGTTCAGATTCTTTTTTAAACTCGCTTTGAAATTCATTAGAGGCTTCTTGAAAACTGCGAATGGTTTTCCCCAAACTGCGACCAATTTCTGGTAACTTCTTCGGTCCAAAGATTAATAATGCAACTACCATAATGACACCCATTTCTGGTAAGCCGATACCAAATATATTCATTCTTCTCTCTCCTGTATACAGAAAAACCGCCACAACTACCTTATAGCTTTGGGATCTAGATTAATTTTATCGCTATTTTTAGGCATTTTTTTTGAATCATAAAAAAACCCGGACAAGCCGGGTAGGTAATCATGTTAGCTTGATGACTGGATAGCCATTAGCCGCCTAAACTACGCCAATCCACAACCACATCCTGAATTAACAGAGACTTGTTATAAACTTGGAGAATAATTAGCAGAAATACCAGAAATAAACCCATAAACACACCCATTAAAGGTGTTGTTCCCCAACCTGGGGATACCTTACCATACTCAGCATTTAAGGGTCTGAGAATATCTCCCAACCTAGTCCGTTGTGCCATAGTTCACCTAAGAATTAGTTGCCAAAGCTTTTTTAAATTTTTTTAGACATTCCTAAACCTTTACAGGCGAAGGATTCCTGGTTTGAACTTGCCTGGTTTAGATTAGTCTAATTACAGGGTTGACAGTTCATAATTACTCGTGTGCTTGCCACAAATAATTACCCAAGCTGTTATCCGATGCTGGATAACTTCCCGGTTGTCTCACGGTACATGGATGAATCCAAAAGCTGTTCTTAAATTATCGCAGTTTGTGATCTTTGTTTAGCGATATTGCTGGAGGTTTTCGCCACATTTACAAAAATACATGATTTTGGCTGGACTGATACGGTTATGGAGGAATTAACGAACCGCAGAGGCGCAGAGTACACAGAGGGAAGAGTTAGAGAGAGAGGGCTATGCGTTTGATACCGTCTTTGAGGAGGGGAACATTAAAGTTGATGAGGAGTCCTAAAGTGCGCTTGGTTATTTTGAGGTAGGAGAGAAGTTGAGCTTCGTGAATGGGGGCTAGGGTTTGCACAGCTTTTAATTCTACAACTAAACAGTCTGCAACTAAAAAATCTAATCTACCTCTACCTACATCATGTCCTTTATATGTCAAGCTTATTGACTTTTCAACCTCATGATGTATACCCCGAATCATAAATTCAACAACCAGTGCCTCCTTATACACCTCCTCCAAAAACCCAGGACCTAAAACCCGGTGTACCTCAATAGCAGCCCCAATAACCTCCCCTGTAAGCCAACTCATCTCCTCTCCTAACTCTCTTCCCTCTGCGTCCTCTGCGCCTCTGCGGTTCGTTTTCATCACATAATCCTTGCAAAAACAACTAATTACCAAATTAACCCAATTATCACCTCTACCAAACCTCTTACCTCTGTGTCCTCTGCGTCTCTGTGGTTCGTATTCATTATAACTTCTTCTTGCACACTGATAAGCAATATGTACTGTGTTCTGAAGAAAAAGCCCGAAAATTAGCCTTTTCCATAAAATCCAAAAACCTTAGCCAAGACTCTTGTGATTTTAGAAAATAGGGGTTAAGATATTTCCATGAACCTTAAAGAAGATTTTTGGAAAAAAGCAATGTCAAAAATTATCTACGATGTCATCCAACGCTTTGAGGTTGAAAACGGCGTTCCTCGTTTGGTTTCAACAAATATTCAGGTAATTGAAGGTGGGGAAGATTTGCTGTCTTTAGCTATCAGTATGTTAGCTAAACTGGGTTTTTATGAGAAGTTTGAAGAGAAGCGAACATCTCAATATATAGGTTATCGAATTAAAAATCCTGGAAAAGGTTCTAAACGCTATCAGTTAATTTTCACACAGAGAAAAGATGGTTTATATATTTCTTTACCTCGTGATATATGGGAACCATATTTACTGTGTTTAAATATAACATATTATGAATGTAAATATCCTTTCATAGATCAATATTGGGTTTTACCAAGTAATTCAGACCTTTTTTTAGAAGAAATAGCTAATGAAGGATTCTGGACAAATGATCAAGTCATTGGTTATTTTAAAACCGTTGTTGATTATGAACCTCCTATAGGTTTTGAAGAAAGAGGAATCTGGGTACATTTAGAAGAAGATCAACTTTTTCCTTATACTTGGCAAACCAAAATTAAATTAAGAGAAGTTTTAGAAGAATTTATTTACCACTTTGCAAAAATATTAATGGAGAAAAACTAATGTCTGTAAAACCCAAAAGACTTGTTAATCCTTACGAAGAAAGAATGCTAGAGTTTCTGCAAACCTGCATAGATGAAAATTATAAAATTCATACACAGGTAAGCTTATGCTCATTTTGTGAATTAGGTAGCAGCCTTGATATTAAACTCAGAAACTTCTTCTTTAGTTCCAGTGTAGACGCTCTGATCACAAACAAAGACTATAAACCTTGTTTAGTTGTGGAATTTCAATCTACATATCATGATTCTCATGACGCAAGAGAGCGTGATAATAAAAAATTACATTTACTAACCTTAGCAGGAGTTCCCCTAATTTATTCAAGAATTAAAGACTTTGGATTATTACATCTTTACTATCAAAATGAAGAAGTAATATTTAATTTATTCACAGGCGAAAAACGCGAAAATGCCAAAGCCTTAATTAGAAACTATTGCTAACTTACCCGCCTAGCACTGAAGTGCAAGGCTAATAACAAAAGTCGTCTCAAGACGACTGAAAAAAGAAAAGATATGAGTCCGTTTTAACGGACTTTCGCTATTAGCCTGGGGTTTCAACCATAGGCGGTTTGTGTAACCAACTACAAATCCTCCTTTCCCCATATCTTCACGATTTATCATCCCCCTCCCTCCAATCATCACCAAAATGCTACAATCTACACCATGCTAGGGGTGCTTGGGAAAACAAGCTGAGATCAAACCCTTAACACCTGAGTCTGGATAATACCAGCGGAGGGAAGCTGTTTATTGAGGAATTTGGATATGCGTACAGAATGGGTAGCCAAGAGACGTGGACAAGAGAACGTATCGCAAATGCACTACGCTCGTCAGGGTGTAATCACAGAAGAAATGCAATACGTAGCCAAGCGGGAGAACCTACCGCCTGAACTTATTCGCGCCGAAGTTGCACGGGGACGGATGATTATCCCTGCGAATATTAATCACACTAACTTAGAACCAATGGCTATTGGTATCGCTTCTAAGTGCAAAGTTAACGCCAATATCGGTGCTTCTCCCAATTCTTCCAACTTGCAGGAAGAAGTTGATAAACTCAACCTGGCGGTAAAATACGGTGCTGATACCGTTATGGATTTATCCACAGGTGGCGGTAATTTAGATGAAATTCGTACCGCAATTATCAATGCTTCACCTGTTCCCATTGGGACTGTTCCAGTTTACCAAGCTTTAGAAAGTGTTCACGGCACAATTGAAAATCTCACTGCTGATGACTTTCTGCACATCATCGAAAAACACGCCCAGCAAGGGGTAGACTATCAAACTATCCACGCGGGAATTTTGATTGAACATTTACCTTTAGTGAGAAACCGGATTACAGGGATTGTTTCTCGTGGTGGCGGAATTTTGGCGCGGTGGATGTTGCATCACCACAAACAAAACCCCCTCTATACCCATTTCAACGACATCATTGAGATTTTCAAAAGATATGATGTTTCTTTCAGTTTGGGCGACTCCCTGCGCCCCGGATGTACCCATGATGCCTCAGATGAAGCTCAGTTGGCAGAACTGAAAACTCTGGGAAATCTCACCCGCAAAGCTTGGGAACATGATGTCCAGGTAATGGTGGAAGGTCCGGGTCACGTTCCTATGGATCAAATTGAGTTTAATGTCCGCAAGCAAATGGAAGAGTGTTCGGAAGCACCTTTTTATGTTCTTGGTCCTTTAGTGACAGATATCGCGCCTGGTTACGACCATATTACATCGGCCATTGGGGCTGCTATGGCGGGTTGGTATGGGACAGCGATGTTGTGTTATGTGACTCCTAAAGAACATTTAGGTTTACCTAATGCTGAAGATGTGCGTAATGGCTTAATTGCTTATAAAATTGCGGCTCATGCAGCGGATATTGCTAGACATCGCCCTGGTGCTAGAGATAGGGATGATGAACTTTCCAAAGCTCGCTATAATTTCGACTGGAATCGTCAATTTGAGTTATCTTTAGACCCAGAAAGAGCGAAGGAATATCACGACGAAACTTTACCAGCAGATATCTATAAAACTGCTGAGTTTTGTTCCATGTGTGGTCCTAAGTTCTGTCCAATGCAGACTAAGGTTGATGCTGATGCTTTGACTGAATTGGAGAAGTTTTTGGCTAAAGAACCTGTAGCGCAAGGTTAAATACTGAACAACCAGATCCCCGACTTCTTAGAGAAGTCGGAGATCTAAAAATAACTATCGGAGGATCTAATGAAATATTTGAAATTATTTCCGGCAATTAAAGGTTTTCAATCTTGTACATCTTCCATTGCTAGTTTTCTGCCAAGCATGGTTTATTCATAATCAACGTTGGCAGCCAAATATGATATATCTCAGTGCGGGAATAATAATGTTATCATGTATTATTTTGTACGCATTTTTGATATCATCCATTACAGAAGCAAAAACCGAAGATATGCGGAAATATCTAACTTTTTGGTTGGTTAAATTGAATTAGTGCGATCGCTTTGAGATAAAGTAATTATTTACCTACTATTACTAATTTCCACAATCATTTCTCCTTGCTGTAATTGTTCCAAAGCATCAGGTAAAGTAATTGTCAGAAGTTGACGCAAATTGCGATTTTAGACAAAACACCAAGTTAAATTTCTAATGTATGTCTGAGTGCTGCATCTACTAAAGACATTTCTGACCAAAAACCAATAACTTTATCAATTTCTGTATCTAAAACAGTTGCTAGATTATCTGTCATAATCACAGAATCAGTAATTAATCCTGTTTGTTTTCCTTCTGGTGTTGCTATATTCACAAATACTCTGCTAGGGTGTCCAGCACGGGAAACATTACTAGTAATCATAGCTATAATAGTTTGCGATAAACCAGTACCAATATTGTTAGATTGAACAACTAAAGCAGGACGACGTTTAGCAGTTTTTAAGTTTGAGTCTGGGAACAAAACCAGCACTACTGAACCACGATTATAAGGCATCGTAAACTTCCATCTCTGGTTGATCCCAATCTTGTGCAAAACATTGTAATCTAGCTCTTAATTTTGCGGCTTGTTCTTCATTAATTCCGCGAGATGACAAATCTACGGAAGCATTGGTATCGAGAAAAGTTACAATTACTCGCGCTGTATTTATGCCTGTTGGAGTTTCGGTTAGCTCAATTTTCCCGTCTTTGTAAATGCCTTCGATTGACTGTAACATTAGTTTAATTTTTGGGGTAAACTACTTTTAAAACTATGCTTTTGGTAGTAACATAATTATTATATAATATTTTGATGTTTAGTGTGATTTTTGATATAATAAAATGACTCGACAATCTCATAATCAATTCGCCAAAGAATATTTACAGGAATTATTAACACCTTTAGGTTGGCTAAAGAACCTGTAGCGCAAGGTTAAGATAATTTTCCTTAAATATCCTTACTGGTTTAAATCTGGTAAGAATATTTTAGGAATTAAAAGCCATAAGTTGGAATATTAAGTGATATTATCAATCTTGGTCTAATGATTTGTTATTAACTGTTATTGGAGTTATTAAAATGCCAGGTACAAATATTTTCCCTATTAAAATACAAGAAGAAGACGGTCAAAAAATCATTACTCGTGAAGAAATTTATGAGCAAACAATGAAAGAGATTGGTCTCACTGAAGCAGATTTAGAGGAATTTGTTCGTAAAAATGTAGAAATTTTATTCCCTGATGGGGAAGAAACTCTTCTTATTATTGGTCAACAGGTGCGAAATAAAGCGGCAGGTCGTGCTGACTTAGTTGGAATTGATGGAAAAGGCAACATTGTTCTGATTGAGTTAAAGCGTGATAAAGAGTGCGATTCGTTGTTAGTTGAATCACGGTAATCAGTCCGTACATAAACTAACCAACCTAACCCAATTAAGGAGAAAGGTTGAACTCTCGGTCTGATATGGGTGAAAGTCCCATCTACCAGACTCAGGTATGACTCCCTATCTGCCTACGATGACCCGACTCGGTTTCGGGAGGTCGAAGCTAGGAACAGGACGCAATCAGACATCCGTTGTGGGGTGACACTTGGCGTTAATGGGGAGTTCCCACGGTGAAACAGAGCCTAGAAAAGCAACCTACACGCAAGCAGGACACAACTCAAAAACCTGACTTCACTGGAGCGAAATCCCGCCGCATCTTTTTTTAAATAGCGGTCAGAGTCCAGGGAATCCAGTGGTTGAGATGGCTACACCTAACGGAACTATTAATCAACCGAGGGAACGAATAAAAACGGATTGAAGGTCTAGGGGCGGTCGAACCCCATAAGTAGGCTGGACGAGCAGCGGAATCCCTTCAATTCGGGTAGGACAGACCGTAATTGGTCTGAGGTGTTCAGAATACACAAATTGGAGCAGAGCATGATTGGACACAGAGAAAACTCTAGTGAATCTTGGAAGACGTTGCCCTGGAAGAAATTCCGCCGTAACCTATTCCGCCTACAAAGACGCGTGTATAAAGCGGTTCAAGTTGGAGATAAGCGGAAAGCGCAGTCACTACAGAAGCTGATTCTGAAATCAACCGCAGCAAGATTACTGGCTATTCGTCAAGTATCACAGCTAAACGCTGGGAAAAAGACCGCAGGAATTGATGGCAAAAAGTCCCTTACCTTTAAGGAACACTTCGAGCTTAATGAACTGCTAAAAGCATCTGTTAGCAACTGGAAACACCAGGAACTAAGAGAAATACCAATCCCCAAAAAGGACGGTACTATGAGGATGCTGAAAATCCCCACTATTGCAGACAGAGCTTACCAATGCCTTGTCAAATACGCATTAGAACCAGCTTGCGCGTTGCAACTTTCCACGCCAGGAGCTATGGGTTTAGGACGGGTCGTTCAGCGCATGACGCACAGAAATACCTGTACAACAACCTATGCTCTACACGAAAAGGAATAGATAAACGAGTTATAGAACTCGATATCGAAAAATGCTTCGACAGGATAAACCACACCGCCATCATGGATAGACTCATCGCTCCTTATAGCATAAGACAGGGAATATTCCGCTGTCTCAAAGCCGGAGTTAACCCTCAATTCCCAGAACAGGGAACACCTCAAGGCGGGGTAGTAAGTCCACTATTAGCTAACATCGCCTTAAACGGCATCGAAAGTATCCACAGATATAAAGATGCCGGAAACAACGTAATAGAACCATCAGTCCGATATGCGGATGACATGGTGATAATACTTAGACCTCAAGACGATGCTACCGTTATACTTGACAAAATCAGTCAGTTCTTAGCAGAGCGGGGAATGAAAGTCAGTGAGAAAAAGACCAAGCTAACCGCCGCGACAGGTGGGTTTGATTTCCTCGGCTGGCACTTTAAAGTCCAGAAAAACGGGAAGTTTAAATGCGTTCCATCAGTGGATAACTTCAAAGCTTTTCGCAAGAAAGTAAAACACATCGTCAACAACTCGAATTATGGTGCTATCACTAAGGCTGAGAAATTAGCCCCTGTAGTTAGAGGTTGGAGGAACTACCACCGCTTTTGTAAGATGAAAGGGTCACGCAACTCGTTATTCCACATTCAACACAGAGCTTACAGGGTATTCAACAAGGAAACCAAACAGAATCGCTACACTAGCAAGGAATTACTAGATAAAGCGTTTCCATCAGTTCCTTACTCCGAAAACAAATACATCAACGTTAAAGGTGAGAAATCACCCTATGACGGAGATTTGAGTTATTGGAGCGAGCGTAACAGCAAGCTCTATGACAACCATACCTCTAAAGCCCTCAAACGGCAAAGCCATAAATGTGGTCATTGTGGTTTAAAAATGCTCAGTGATGAGAAGGTACATTTACATCATATAGATGGAAACCATAAGAATGGTAAACCTAAAAACCTTCTAGCAATTCATGAAAGCTGCCACGATTATATTCATATCAGCAAAAGCGAAAGCTAAGAACATCGGAAGCTGGGTGCAGTGAAAGTTGCACGCCCAGATTTAACAGAGAGGGGCAGGGAATAATATCCCTCCTCGACTCTACCTGATATTTCTCAACGCAAAGAAGCATTTGAGTTTCAAGCTATCCGATATGCAGCTAACTATGCTCTAATCAAAACCCAACAAGATATCGTCCAAAAATTGTTTGCTCCATATATTGAGCGTCATCAAGAGGAGGCTGAGTTTAAGCAATCATTAGATAATGGTCTAACAGCTTCAGAGAAGGCAACTCGTATGCTTGCTAAATTTTTGGAAGATAACCAGGCTCAGGAAACTCTAAACCGCCACCAATGTATAATTTTGATTGCTTCTTCATTCGATGATCAAACTCTATCTGCCTGTGCTTGGTTAGCTCAAAATAATATTAATATTCGTTGCATTGCTATTTCTCCAATACAATACGAAAAACAATATTTTTTTCAAGTAGAGCAAGTAATACCACCCCTAAAAATTGAGGAATATTATGTTGAAATTGCAGAACCTAAAACAAGTAATTCATCATCTACATCTGGTATAGCAATCCAACCTAAGAAAAAGCTACCTCGTATGATAGATATACTAAGCTGGAAATTGGTAGATCCAGGTGATTCTTTATATATTAAGGATAATGAAAGAGAAATTGCAACAGTTATTGATGATACCTATGTTAAATATCAAAATCAAAAAATGACTTATAACAATTGGGGAAAGAAAATTAAGAGATGGTCAGCTATTAACATTTATGAGTGGGTAATTCATCAGCCTACAAATAAAACATTGCATACTTTGCGAAGGGAAAAGTTGGAAGAGTTATCACAAATCACACCAACCGAGACGATTTAAACTAGCCATTAATACACCAGATAGTTAGTATTTTGGCTGTACTGACAAAGTAATTTGTGCGATCGCTTATAGTGAGATTTTGAGGAGAGCGATAGCGAAGCACTCCGTAGGAATCGCTGTAAAATAAAGAGATAAAATAGAATCATCCCCATTCTTCCTATCAAAACGAGGTACAGATGACTTATTTAGAACTACATCAAAAGATTGAACAACAGATATCCCAACTACCACCAGAACAGCTTTCCTTAGTTAGTGATTTTCTCGACTCTATTCAGGAAAAAAGCACCGTAAATCAACGCCCATTACGTCGTATTTCCCCCATCAAGCGAGGTAAAAAAGCAGGTGATTTACTACATTATGCTGGAACTTGGCATGGTGATGATCTTGAAGATTGTCTGCGTTTAGTTGAAGAAACCCGTTCCCAAACGCAGTTTTAATTTCTGTTACTATGTCTTATTTGCTCGATACTAATCACTGTAGCTACATTATTAATGGTAATCCTCAAGTTACGGATACCTTAAAATCTTGCTCGTCTGTTACCATTGGCGTTAGCATTATCACTTATGCAGAACTACTATATATGACAGAAAAATCAGCACTAAAATCTCAAAATTTAGGTGCAGTTCGAGTTTTTTTGTCTGACGTTGATTTGTATTTTATTGATGAAGAAACTGCCATTATTTACAGTCGTCTAAAATCATCAGTTTTTAATTATTTTGCTCCCAAAGACAAAAGCAAACGTCGTAATTTCAGCATTGAAAACTTGGGCTTTAGTGACCATGATCTTTGGATAGCAGCGACAGCTATTCAACACAATCTCACTCTCGTTTCTGCTGATAGCGATTTTCAACGTATTCATCAAGTACAGCCTTTTTCCCTGGAATCATGGGTATAGATTCACTCCAAATTTTCATGCTGTCAACCGCACAAAATCAGTCCGTCGTGCAGCAAACACAAGACAAGCTTGAATATCTTCCGGTTCTAAATCAGGAAAGTCTTCTAAAATTTCGCTAATGCTGACATTTTCTGCTAACATTTCTAAAATGTCGCTAACTCTAATTCTCATGCCGCGAATGCAAGGACGACCCCCACATTGACCAGGTATTTGTGTAATACGAGTTAATAATTCGTTCATTGAGTTAATTAGTGATTTTCATAAAGAATATTGTACCATTATTTTTGATATAATGAAATGACTCGACAATCTCATGACCAATTCGCCAAAGAATATTTACAGGAATTATTAACACCTTTAGGAACGATTAAAAAAAACGAAAAGGTTAAAAGTGAAATTCAAGAAATTGATGTTTGGTTTGAACCATTTTCTGCTCAAATTCAGGAAAATCTCCCTTTAGGTTTATTAGGGAAGATGGCAAAAACTCAATGTTTATTTGAGCCTTTTCGCAATCCACCATCAGAAATAGAAATTCGCAGTTGTTTACTTAAATTATATGCCGTTCATGGTGATGTAGTTAGGAAAGCAAAACGCGAAAACAGAAATATTGCTGAATCAGAATTACCGATTTTATGGATTTTAACACCAACTTTTTCAGATCGGATGATTGCGGGTTTAGGTGCAAATGAAATTGTATAGGATTGGGTTCAAGGTGTTTATTTTCTGCCGAATATTCTGAAAACAGCAATAGTTGTGATTCATCAGTTACTAGAAAATGAAGATACGTTATGGTTGAGAGTTTTGGGGAAAGGAGGAACACAAAAAAGAGCGGTAGAGGAGTTAACTGAGTTACCAGAAAATAACCCTTTTCGAGAGAATTTGTTAGAAATTTTAGCGGACTGGCGCAAGAATTTAGAATTGAGAGATAATTTAAGTAGGGAAGAAGAGGAAGTAATTATGAACTTATCACCGGCTTATTTACAACAAATAGAAGACTGGAAGCAAGAAGGAAAACAAGAAGGTAAGCTAGAAGCAGAACTTTATTTGATAACTTCTCTTCTGGAAGGGCGCTTTGGTAGTTTAGATGCTGAGTTATCTGGTGTGGTGGAAAAGATTGCTAAATTTCCTATTTCTGAACGTACTCAGTTACTTCTTGCTTTGGGTAATTTATCCCGTGAGGAGTTGTTGCAAAGATTGGGGAATGAGGAAGTTTGAGGAGATTTACGAAACAACAAGACCCCCGATTTCTTCAAGAAGTCGGGGATCTAAAATCTAATTATGGGTTATTTGTAATAAACTGATATAGGAAGTTGAAGTGGGTACTTTCCCGCAATCCCCTTGTGGAAAGCACAAGCCAAGAGGGGATGTCGAAAACGAACAAATTATGTTACTAAATCGGCATTGGTAGAATTGCGTTTCAGCGTGAATACAGCCAAGATAATTCCCACAATTGCTAATCCCGCAGTTGGATAAAAGAAATTAGTGTAACTGCCGAAAATGTCCCTAATTTTGCCAGCTAATAAAGTTCCACCCAAAGCCCCCATACCGTAAGCAGTGAAGACAATACCGTAATTTTTGGCGTAGTCTTGGGGTTGAAATATGATTAAAGTGGAAGTAGGAGCGATCGCTAACCAACCCCCCAAAGCGAAGTAAAATAGCGAAAAAGCGACTATATAAGTGAGTACACTTCCCTTTCCAGCACTCAGCATCATAATCGAGGCAATCAAAATCAAAACAAAGGAAACAATTGCCGCCAATTTTGGCGTAAATTTGTCTGTGAACCACCCAAAAAATAACCGCCCTGCACCATTAAAGACAGCGAACAGAGAGACTGTATTTGCGGCTGTTGCTGCATCTAATTTAATAATTTCCTGTGCTAGAGGACTAGAAATACCAATAGCTGCCAGTCCGGCAAAAGAACCAATGCTATAACAAAACCACAAGCCATAAAAACCGGAAGTCTGAAGAATTGATCCTGAAGTTTTAGTATGAGAATTTGCTTGAATAGTTACAGGTGGAGTCCATCCTTCCGGTTGCCAACCTTGAGGAGGAGTTGTGAGGATAGTAGAAATAGCGGTAATAATAGCTGCAAAAGCAATACCTAAAATTACAAAAGTTTGCCGAACTCCAAAAGCATCTATCAGAAACTTTGCCAAAGGTGCAGTAATTAAAGGTGACAAACCAAACCCAATCACAGTAGCACCAACAGCCAAACCTTTTTTATCGGGAAACCACTTAGCTACCACAGCCAACGGTACACCGTAAGCGATACCCACACCCATACCAGCAATTACACCATAGGTAATAGTTAGTGTGGGAATATTGCCACCCAAACTAGAGAGAATATAACCTAATGCCGTAATTAACCCACCAACACCTGTAATCAGACGAGTATCAAAACGATTGATATAAAAGCCAGTGATTGGCATTAAAATTGCGAAGACAACCAACAGCACAGTAAATGGCAACAGGCTATCAGTGGCACCTACATTGAGAAGTTTTTCTAAAGGTTTTCTAAAAATACTCCAAGAATAAACTGTACCCAAGCACAGCAGGATAGTGATACTTAGAGGTATCAGTATCCATCGCCCTTTCTCAGCAGGCATACCGAACAATTGTACTTTTTCCATTTGTTGTTATGTGAATAAGGGTGTTGTTATGTGAATAAGGGAAATAATTTTTTTCTAGTATCTCACTTTTTGGCTAAATTAACACCAACTCAGTTACTTCTTTCTTTGGGTAATTTATCCTAATTTATCCCGTGAAGAGTTGTTACAAAGATTGAGTAGTGAGGAAAGTTAGTAATGATATATTTTTTGGCAGTTTGACGGAATTTCCCAAACTGCTCATTATTTTTTGGCGAAAGCACCTGTAGCAGAAGGTTAAGATAATTGTCGTTAAAAATCTTTATTAGGTTGAAACTGGTAACAATCTAATCAATTAAACAAAAATATAACTGTTACTGAGGTAATTTAGTGAAACCTATTCTATCACAAATTGAGAAGGAATATTCTCCTCGTGGTCCTTTACACCAGTTTCGATTTAAAGAAGCGATCGCCTTTCATTGTTTTCGTTGTGGAACTTCAAAGAAAGCAAAACTACTAACTTGCAAATCATCCCGCAACCATGAGGGGAATAAAGGACGAAGTGGACGGTCAATCAGACGACTGGCAAGAATTGCCTTTTCCGGTGGACGACCTTGATTTTGGGGAGTGCGATAGCGAAGCGCACCGAAGGTATCGCTATTAGATAAAATAGAATAAGATGATTCTGACTCTACATATCTCAAACACATCCAGTAGGAAAATATGACATTAACCGAGTTACTTCCGTCAATTAAACAACTTTCAGCACCAGAAAAACTCAAATTAATTCGCATCCTTGCGGAAGATTTGGACACTGCTGAAGACATTTCTCCATTAGAACCCTTTAAAACATATCACCTACCAACGCCTTATAATAACTTTGGTGCAGGAGAAATTCTCATGGAAGCACTAAATCAATCAATTTATAATGATTAAATTTTATGCGTTTAAGTATTCAACAAGCCACCCCAGCCAAAACGAATTTGATAGTTTACCAAGAGTTCTATTAGTTTTGCGTCGAGGAGATCAAATAGTAGAAGCAATTGGTTTAGTAGATAGTGGTGCGACTATCAACGTTTTACCTTATGAAATAGGTCTTCAATTAGGCGGAGTATGGGATGAAAGCAAAGCCATTATCCAATTAGCAGGTAATATCAGTCAAGCAGCAATGCCATTTTTCGCAAATGCTGAAATAGGTGAATTTCCCTCAGTTAGATTGGCTTTTGCATGGGTGAGTAAACCAAATGCACCCTTAATTTTGGGACAAACTAACTTTTTTATGGAATTTGATGTTTCTTTCTATCGTTCCCAACTGGAATTTGAGATTAAACCTAAATCGTAGTAAAATAACCTCTATGTCCCTACAAAAACTGAAAGAGCAAGCCTTTCAACTACCAGAAAGCGATCGCTTAGAACTCGTCCGTGCAATCATTGAATCATTGCAAAATCAACCCAGTCAAAAATCAGAACGGACTAGCATTATTAAACAAATGAAAGGTTTATTAAAAACCAATCAACCAGCACCAACCAATGAACAGATAAAAGCAATGTTAGAAGAACATCGAGTGGAGAAGTATCTTTAATGAAAATTCTCATTGATACTAATATTATTTTAGATTACTTGTTAGAGCGAGAACCATTTTTGTAAGATGCAGAAATGTTATTTCAAGGAATTGATTCTAGAAAATTAGGTTCTTCGGTTATTTTTATGGAAAACCTGGTTCAAAATCATTGAAAGCCCTATTGTGTAGGCATTTCATTAAAAATATCATCTCATTCCCAGTCTCTGACTGGGAATGAATTCTAGAAGGCTCTGCCTTCAATAATATTAGAGGCAGAGCCTCATCAACTGCATTCCTAGTCAGAGACTAGGAACGAGATGTGGTAGGGATTTGAGCTTAAGTTGACACCAATGAAGCTCTTGCTTTACCCCTTTACCCCTACACATCTGGGTTCTTTGTCATTTGGCAAAAGTTGAAATCTCACCCGTGTTTAGTATATGTTAGCATCTCGTAGATAGGGCGATCGCTTGTAGGATGATTTTGAGGAGTGCGATCGCACTGCGCTTCATTGACCTATCAATATGTACTCAATACTAACATCCTCTCAAATTTGGTAAGACATCCTCAAGGTATGGTTATTTTATATGTTTCAAAGTATAGTTATTTAGTTAGCTTTTCGTCTGGACAAGACCCATTATATATTGATCCTCTCTTGTCATCTATTTCCCAATTACCTTTACAATTAAAATTCCTAGCAATTACCGGGAGTGAAAAAGTCATTATGTTGTCTAAAAGAATCTTACCTTGTTTAGATGTCAAGGCGGGCAGGGTTGTGAAGGGAATTAACTTTGTGGATCTCAAGGATGCGGGTGATCCTGTAGAACTAGCCAAGGTTTACAATGAAGCCGGTGCAGATGAGTTAGTGTTTCTAGATATTACGGCTACTCATGAAGACAGAGACACAATTATTGATGTGGTTTACCGGACTGCTGAACAGGTCTTTATTCCCCTGACTGTGGGTGGTGGAATTCAAACCTTAGAAAATGTTAAAGGTTTGTTAAGGGCAGGCGCTGATAAGGTTAGTATTAATTCTGCGGCGGTCAGAAATCCAGATTTAATTAATCATGCCAGCGATCGCTTTGGCAATCAGTGTATTGTTGTGGCTATTGATGCTAGACGTAGACTTGATCCTGAGAATCCTGGCTGGGATGTATACGTTCGCGGTGGCAGAGAAAATACTGGTATTGATGCCCTTCGCTGGGCGGAGGAAGTAACAAAACGGGGGGCTGGAGAATTGTTGGTGACGAGTATGGATGCTGATGGAACTCAAGCTGGTTATGATTTGGACTTGACAAAAGCGATCGCTAATGCTGTAGAAATCCCCGTCATCGCTTCTGGTGGTGCAGGGAATTGTGAACATATTCACACTGCTTTAACGGAAGGTAAAGCCGAAGCTGCACTTTTAGCGTCTTTGTTACATTTTGGGAAACTAAGCGTAGCACAAATTAAAACTTATTTGCAAGAACGCCATGTTCCTGTCCGTCTTCCTACTTGATATCAAATACAGCGACCAACTGCATCTATTGAAGGTAAAACACAGTTATCCAAAACAGTGTTAAGATAATCGTACTTCTATGAAGAAATATTAAGAAATATGTTGATTCCTATTTTAATCTTTGATGTCGCACTTGTAGCATGGTCGCTACACCTAATGGAAAAAGCCTATCATCATAAAGAATTTTCCTTCATGCTGGCTGGTATACTGGTGGCATTAGCCGCAGCAGCAATGCTAGTAGTTTATTTTTTAATGGGAAACTGTATGACCTATTTGTTACAAGTAACTTAGTTTGGTAATTGGTAATTGGTCATGGGTAATTGGTAATTGGTAATTGGTAATTGGTAATTGGTAATTGCCATTCTGGAAATCCAGTTGTTATATTAGACTAAATCAATAGTAGTTAAGGATTTAGCAACTGTGCGCGATGATTTACAGGGATTGGATATTAGTCATGATCAACTTCAAGATGCGACTAACTTACCTGTTGATAATAAATTAATAATTATTACTGATATTATCCAGCAATTCAGTATAAGGTTGCTAAAAAAAGCTCGAAAAACAGAAATTGCTACTGTGGCTTTCGCGGGAATTACCATTTCTGTTTGTACTTATCTATTAGTAAAACTATCATCTTGGCTATCATTAATTATTTTCATTTTATGGACAAGTGGGAGTATTCAAATATTATTATATTTATTATGGAGAGGTAAAATGAAGTTTCTGAAGCAGAATATGACCAATTCCTTGCGGATTTTACTAAATGATGTAGAAAGATATAATTCCGTGATTAAAGCCATACATATTAACGACCAAATTGAGGATGTTGGCAACTTAGGAGTAAGTATACAAGAAAGAGAAAAAGTATTACTAGCACTCGAATTAACTAGAAATGATTTAATCCGCGCTTTAAAAACAGAGAGAATTTTGCGAGAAAATAAAAGTTTTATTATCACCAATTCTGATTTATTTACTAATAATTTAGCCACTTTGGCATCAATGCAAGTTACTGAAGAAGCCACAGAACATGGTAAATTATTAAATGAAGCCCTGCAAATTTCCCTAGATGTACAGCAGGAAATGAAAAAGTTGCAAAGTCAGAGTTAATACTTTATATATATTTATAGCGGTATGCAATTGAATGAGATAAAGTCAGCAAATCGTAAAGTCTTATATTATACAAACTTTGGAAATGAACTGGCAAGAAATTAGAGGCAATTGGGTACTTATTCCCCGTAATCCTATCGGGATTATTCATTTTTTAGGTGGTGCATTTGTCGCCACCTTACCACATTTAACTTATCGTTGGTTACTGGAAAACTTGGCGGATCAAGGATATGTCATTATTGCTACACCTTTTGTGAATACATTAGATCATACAGCGATCGCTAAATCTGTCCTCCGTAAATTTGAATATACCCTAGAAAAGTTACAAGACTCTGGAAAACTCCGCAAAATTTATCTTCCCACCTATGGAGTCGGACATAGCATGGGTTGTAAACTGCATTTACTAATTGGTAGCCTGTTTCCAACCCAAAGGGCTGGTAATATTTTAATATCCTTTAATAACTTTGCCGCCAGTGAAGCCATACCATTAGTAGAACAGTTAAATTCCCAGTTAAATTCCCAATTAGACATTGAATTTACACCTACACCCGCACAAACCAACCAAATAGTCCAAGACAGCTATCAGATTCGGCGAAATTTATTAATAAGATTTAATAAAGATAGCCTAGATCAATCAGCAAACTTAAAAATAATTTTACAACAACTCTTTCCTGATATGGTGACAACACAAACTTTATCAGGCACTCATACCACACCTTTAGGACAAGATGTTAAATGGCAGCCAGGAACTTCCTTTAGTCCCTTTGATGCTTTAGGACAATGGTTAAAGCAAGAAGTTTATCGAGATTTAAATCAATTAAAACAAGTTATATTGTTTTGGTTAAATCCCCTTTCTTAATAATCTCATGTTTGAAATCCTAATTATTGATGATGACCGATCCATCCAAATTTTCCTCAAAAGAATTTTAGAAAAACAAGGTTATCAAGTTATTACCGCGAGTACGGGAGAAGAAGGGATTTTAAGGACGCTGGATTCACCTCCAGCCTTAATTATATGTGATTGGATTATGCCGGGATTAACTGGGATAGAAGTATGTAATGTCATTAAAAAAGATCCCAAATTATCTACCACATTCTTTATTTTATTAACATCTTTAGATTCAGTCGCAGATAGAGTTAAAGGATTAGATGCTGGTGCTGATGATTTTATCTCCAAACCTATCGAACAAAACGAACTCCAAGCAAGAGTTAGAGCCGGGTTACGTCTACATCAATTAAGTCAGGATTTACAGACCCAAAAGCTACTTTTAGAAACAGAATTATCCGAAGCTACAGAATATGTAAAATCCCTTTTACCCCGGCCTATAAATAACCCCCTGAGTATTCAGTTTAAGTTTTTGCCATCCAGGCAACTTGGTGGGGATTGTTTGGACTATAATTGGCTGGACGCTGATTCTTTAGCTATTTACCTACTAGATGTTGCTGGTCATGGACTAAAAGCAACTCTGCCTTCAATTTCTGTATTAAATCTTTTACGTTCCCGCGCTCTCAAAGATTTAAATTACTATCAACCTAGCGAGGTATTAGCGGCTTTAAATAATACCTTTCAAATAAATTATCAAAATGATAAATATTTTACGATTTGGTATGGAGTTTATAATCGAGTTAGTCGGCAGTTAACATACTCTAGTGCTGGACATCCACCAGCTATTATCATTTCTGGTAACTCTCCTACTAACACAGAAGTAAAAAGATTAAAAACTCCAGGAATGCCGGTGGGGATGTTTCCTGAAGCTAAATATGTTGATGCTTATTGTCAGATTGAAAAATCTAGTACCCTTTATATTTTTAGTGATGGTGCTTATGAAATCACTCAATCAAATGGTAATCTTTGGAGTTTGGAAGGGTTTACTCAGATTTTAATTAGCTTACAATATTCTGTTGATAATCAACTTGATTATATACTGGATTACCTAATTAACTTAAACTCCAAAGAGATATTTGAAGATGATTTATCTATTCTTCAAGTTAAATTTGATTGATCAAGTAAGTAGGAGAACACAATAAAACCAAAGTGTGTAAAGAAAAGTAAAATTGCCCAAAGCTTCTTCACTCTCGCCTCTCGCCTCTTACCTCTTACCTCTTACCTTTTGCCTTCTTATAACGACACTTTTCAATGCTAACCTACTTGGCAGAAAGCAAAAGATTTTCAAATGCTTCTTGACTAGGAACAATTGTAAATTTGCTATCCATCCCAGTTAATTCAAATAGCATTCTAACTTGCTCATTAATTGAACAAATTACCATCTTTATACCTAATTCTTGTAAAGCTTTAAATGTTAAAACCAGAGTGCCTAATCCAGAACTATCCATAAAGGTAACATTATGACAATCAACTAATACAATGGACATTCCACTTTCCATTACTTCTGTAATACTTTCTCGAAAGTTTTGAGAGCTATTGGCATTAAAGCTCCCACTAATGGAAATCACTTTCACCTGCTGATTCATAATATGCTAATTTTGATTTATTTAATAAGGTTCTGATTTTGATTTTATTAGTATATCTTAACGTTAAATTGAATAAAGACATTTTGTACACAAAAATATTGAGCAATTTTTCATCAGGCATTTATTCCAGTTTCTTATAACCCAAAATAGTGATCCTTTAGAGCATTTTTGGGAGATTGAGTCGCAACAAATACAACAAATAATTATATGGGACTGACTCTAGCTCGGTATAAAAGCTGGTCGTGTTGCATATAACCTGGATAACGTACCTTAATGATTTCTCCTGGTTGTGCTGTTCCCTCTAATAATTGATGAAATTGTGGATTATAGGGAATTTGGTCGCCGACAGCGGCGATCGCTTGCACATTCCAAGTCTGTAATAATGTCTCTAGGGGTTTATCTACCAAAGGTAGTATTTTCACCGCTGATAACTGATGATCCTCCCTGGCTCTACGTGCTGCTATTGGCCATTGTAATAGTAAGGATTCTAATATTTGTAAACTCGACCGCTGAAATTCCTGTTGTAATACTTCTCGTTGTTCTAACATTGATAATGTTAATCTTTCATACTCAGATTGTAAATCCGTAATTTGCCTTAATAAGTTTATGTTTTTATGAGAGGAATGGGTGTTGTTGACACTTGAAAATAAACCATTAACACTGAAAGTTTCTACCAACTCAATCCAAGATATTTGTAAAATCTCTGACAGTTTTACCAATACTTCCATCCGCATCTGTCCGATTTTCCCCCTCCGCAACTGCAAAATTTGCCATTGGGAAACACCAGCAGCACGACTTAAAGCGTTAAAACTATCACAACCAACTTTTTGCATTAAATTTCGCAAATTATCAGTCAAGTCAACTTGCGCCATAAAATATGGGATATAAGATATTGTTAGCTATTATACCTTTTTTCCAGTTAAACTATTCTTCTATACTCAACATGGTTGAAATATGGACTTTTGGAAAATTACGAAAAACCTAGATTTGTAGGGGGTAGAGCAAGAGCTTCATTGGTGTCAACTTAACGTAAAACCTCTATCCTGCAAAGAACTCAAGTCATCTCATTCCCAGTCTCTGACTGGGAATGAATTCTAGAAGGCTCTGACTTCAATGATATTAAGGGACTTCCAATTAAAAAAATCCCCAAAAGTTTCTTGTGGTGCGGGCATACTATGGCTAACGCCACGCTACGCGAACGACAAGCTCAGTACAAGTCTTGCCCGCTAATTACCAAGGACAGGCAGGATGCCCATCCCACAAAATTGGGTAATTTATTTTTTGGTGATCCCTTAGAGGCAGAGCCTCATTAACTGCATTCCTAGTCAAAGACTAGGAATGAGATATGGTAGGGATTTGAGCTTAAGTTGACACCATTAAGCTTTTGCTTTTCCCCTACTTATAGAATCAAATAGAATCAAATAATTAAGCCGCATTGAGATAGTTGGCTTATACAGCAGCAGGTTGTCATTAAAAATTGTCGTCATCACTAAATAAATCATACTCATAATGAGTTTTATTTGCAATTGTGCCGAAGAAAAGACGTAATGGTATTATAGAAGCGCATAAGTGAAAAATATATAATATTCCCAGTTGCTAATTATCTAACTTGAGATTGGTAATTTGTGATTCTTCCTGCCGCCCTGCATCTTCTTATCATGATTCAGAGGAACAAGCAACAGGGAACAGGAAAAACTCATGTTTTTAAACATGAGATTGAAATAATGACACTGTTTTTTTCGTGCTACGCATCTTTTAAAAACATCTTTTTTTTGACTGAAGCTCTAAACTGGTGCAAATGAGTGTTTCTTATCTGTTCCCTGTTCCCTGTTCCCTGTTCCCTTCTTTTGTAAATTGAGTTAATTAATTTAAAACCTCTCCGACAATATAAGGGCAATCAGAATTAGTTTGCATGAAAATATTTATTTGGCGTTCTTCCTACAGATTAATAACAACCTTGTGCTTATTGGGATTGACTGCCGCATCAGAACCCGTAAGCAAAAACCAGGATGTAAAATTGCAAATTGGTATTGTCCAACGATTTGGGGCTAAACCCACAGACAAGTTAGAATTATCTGCCACCAAGGGCGATCGCTTAACATTAAAATTTGCAGTAGGTAGTCAACAGCAAACCCTAGTCACAGACAAACCCATCCAGTTAGCAACATTCATGCAGCCCTTAACCCAAACAGTGGTTCAGGAAGTATTAGTGCTGGGTGACTTTCGCACCTTTGAAACAGCCGAAGATAACGCTAATCACTGGCGTTCCCTGGGTATAGAAGTGGAAATATCCCAACCAGAACGCTGGCAAGTATGGGCAAAACGGGCGGTTTACAGCACTCCCTTAATTCGCCGCTTACTATTAAAAAGTATAGAAACATCCGGTGATCAAAATGCTTACCTAGCAACCAATGTTTTATCAAAAGTCCCAAAAATTACTTGGGTAGTAAATGGTAAAAATTATAGTCCCAATTATCTGGAAGTAACGGCGGGTAGGGAATTGGTCAAAGTCAGTACCGATAACAAAGTCGAATCAAAGGGTGTTTATCCCGGAAAAGTGACCTTGCAGCCTAACGCCTATGGGAATTATACCTTAGTGAACACCGTCCCCTTGGAAACCTATGTACGAGGAGTTTTACCCCATGAAATTGGCATAGATGCGCCAATGGCAGCCCTAGAAGCACAAGCGATTATTGCTCGCACCTATGCTTTGCGAAATGTTCGCAGATTTGCGGTAGATAATTATCAGTTATGTGCTGACACTCACTGTCAAGTTTATCAAGGACTGAGCGGAATTGCTAAAAATACAGATCAGGCGATCGCCTCGACCAGAGGTCAGATCCTCACTTATAATAACGAAATAGTTGATGCTTTGTATTCTTCCACTACAGGTGGTGTTACCGCTAACTTTAGTGATATCTGGAATGGAGAAGATCGTCCCTATTTAAAACCGGTCATAGATGCTGCTAATCAAAATCTTTGGAACTTATCACATCAGAATCTAGCAGATGATCGGAACTTTGAGAAATTTATCAATCTTAAAGCCGGATTTAATGAAAGTACATGGGATGTATTCCGTTGGCATAGAGAAACGGACATCAATAAAATTACCAAAGACTTGCAAAAGTTCTTACAAGCGAAAAAAAGTCCCTATAGCAATTTCAAAACAATTCAAGCCATGTCCGTCGTTCGGCGCAGTTCCAGTGGACGGATTTTAAAACTGGCTGTGAAAACAGATATTGGTGTTTTTACCTTACAAAAAGATGAAGTTCGCAGTGCCTTTGCTGCCCCCATTAGCACGCTTTTCTACATTCAACCATTGAATAAAGGTCAAACTAATCTGTGGGGATATGCTTTTATTGGTGGTGGTTTAGGACATGGAGTAGGTTTAAGTCAAACAGGCGCTCAGAATTTAGCCAAACTGGGTTGGTCTAGTTCTAAGATTCTGGAGTTTTATTATCCGGGGACTAAAATTCAAGGAAAAAGGTAATTGGGGAATTGGTAAAAGTCCTACTCAGTAGCCAATCCCCAATCCCCTTTTTGGAGTGGATTTTTTTACTAAAACTTAGTAAAGGTCTTCTTCTCTGTGGGTTTCGATAGTGACATCAGAAGTAGGATAAGCAACACAAGTCAATACATATTGAGCTTCAACTTGGTCGTCTTCTAAGAAAGACTGCTCTGATTGGTCAACAGTACCGGAAATAATTTTACCGGCACAGGTTGAGCAAGCACCAGCGCGACAGGAGTAGGGTAAGTCAAGTCCAGCTTCTTCTGCTGCATCTAGAATGAAGGTATCGTCGGGACAGTCAATAGTTTGGTCTAAACCTTCGGCTTCGTTGAATAGTCTTACCTTGAAAATAGCCATTTAATTATCCTCTGTTGTGAAATCGGCAGTATAAGTGATGTTTCAGCAAATTTTACAGCTATTCTGATGGGATTAGGTGCTGGTTTCAATTTACTTGAGTTCTGATCCCCAGGAAAAGGTTACAAGGGGTGACAGAAAATTAACTTTGTGAGGTTAGTCTAGTTCCAAGACTTTAGAGTTCTATGATCCGGGAACTAAAATTAAAGGGAACAATTGGTTGGGCAATTGCTAAAAGTCTTACTCAGTAGCCAATTCCCAATCTCCTTTGTAGAGTGGACTTTTGTACTAAAACTTAGTAAAGGTCTTCTTCTCTGTGGGTTTCGATGGTGACATCAGAAGTAGGATAAGCAACACAAGTCAATACATATTGAGCTTCAACTTGGTCATCATCTAAGAAAGACTGCTCTGATTGGTCAACAGTACCGGAAATAATTTTACCGGCACAGGTTGAGCAAGCACCAGCGCGACAGGAGTAGGGTAAGTCAAGTCCAGCTTCATCTGCTGCATCTAGAATGAAGGTATCGTCGGGACAGTCAATAGTTGTAGTAGTAGTAATACCTTCTACTTCGCTGATTAGAGTAACTTTGTAAGTAGCCATTTAATTATCCTTTCTTGTGAAATCGGCAGTATAAGTGATATTTCAGGAAACACTACAGCTATTCTGATGGGATTAGCCGCTGGTTTAAATTTGCTTCAATTCTGATACTAAGGGAAAAGTTAAAATTTATGACAGAAAATTGACCCCGATTAGTAATGAAATTTAGTTACTTATTACCAATAAGTTTTTGTTATATAAAATCCGTAGGTGGATAGATGTCAAAGTGCATCAGACCTGAGTTCGGAGTTCGGAGTTCGGGGTTCGGAGTTTGGTGTTTTTCCTTGACTTTTTTCGTGATAGTTACCAAAATTCTGATAATGATATCAATTTGTTGCCTAAGACATTTGACCTTTTCTGGGTTAATAGCTTCTGATTCAACTAAAACAATCAGCCAATATTCCATTTCGCGGGCTTCTTTTAAAGAAATTTCCATTTTATGGAGAAAGTCTTTATGGCTGAAGTGCTGACTGAGCTTCTCTTACATTCGCACCGATGGAAGTACCACTACGAATGAGTTGAGATGAGAGAATTTTTTTTTTTTTTTTCTACGCCACCCAAATCATGGAGAAAGCGACAAAGTTTGACAATCCTGACAGCAAAAGTTAAAGTTCTCTCTTAAATTTTAACTCCTAACACCGAACTCAGGCATCAGGTAGTTCATTCTCTACGCAGCGCAAACGCGGATATAAGTAGGCAATCAAGGTGACGACTAGAGAAAACAGACCCAGGATGATAAACATTAAACCCATGCCGCGACCATGACCAACCCCAATAATTTGGCCAATGCTATTGGCTAAAGCCCCATCTTTCGCCATGATTGGTTCAAAAAATTGATCAGCTAATGCTCCACAGGTCAGGTAGGCCAGTGGTAAAAACCCCTGAACAGCGGCACTGCGAAAAGCAAAGACCCTTCCCTGAACTTCTGGTGCTACTTTTTTTTGATAGATGACTTGAATTGACCCATTGATAATGGGAAACATCAGAAATATCAAGAAATTGGCGATCGTAAATATAACTGTGGAAGCCGTCAACCCGGCTAATACATAGGAGATGCCCAAAAATGTCATGGATACAAATATGGTATTGATCTGGCGTTCTAGCCCGCCCCAAATGCTGATCACGGCACTGCCTAGTAATAGTCCAAAACTAGAAATAGAATAGATAGTCCCTAGCGATTGAGCGGAAGCAAAGGAAAGCACTAAGGGTGTAGTCAGAGCTTCTGCGCTACCAACGAGAAAGTTGATAATGGCAATGAACATGACTAATCCGAGTAGTCCAGGACGTGCTACTAAGTATTTCCAGCCAAAGGTGATTTCTTGCCAAAATGAATTGGTTTCGGCATCAGGATTTTCTGTGGACGAAATTTCGGGAAATTTAACTACCAGCAAACAGATTAAGGCCAAGACTAATGTAGATAAATCAATGATGACAATTCCTGACAATTGTACAGTTGCTAATAAAGCTGCTGCTAATACAGGGGAGAGAATTTCAGCGATCGCCAATCTGATCTGTGTCATTGAACTGGCACGACCAAGCTGTGATTTCGGCACAAGTAATGTGGTGGCGGAGGAATAGGCTAGTCCTTGAAAAGCATTGAAGCTGGAACTAATCGCGCTGACTAGACACAGACTCCAAACTTCTAAGTGATTACTGATAAATAACCAAGCAATTAGTAAGGTACATAAACCTGCACAGAAATCACTAATAATCATGATCCAGCGCCGAGGAAAGCGATCGACAACCACACCGGCAATGGGGGAGATCAAAATTGTCGGTAGGGTTGTGGAGAGAATCAGCAGTGTAAATTGAATTGTGGAATTCGTATGTTGATAAATCCAAATACTGAGCGCAAAACCCGTTGTCCGCGAGCCAACCAGAGACAACACTTGACCAAACCAGATCAAGATAAAAACGCTCATGCTTTGAGTCATCTCTCCTGATTGACTGGAAAAATACTCAGTCCACCTCAATAAAGATGATCCAAATATGGGTTGTTGTTTCAACTCTGGTGGGCTGTTTTCTAACATGGCAATAGTGATTATCCGTAAGTGACAAAGCCTATAGTTCAGTGTAGCATTTATTTCTTATTTTTCCCTTACTATTACTTGCTGAAAAAGTGCAAGGTTTTTTGGAGGGTATAAAATTGAACTATACCAACTGGCTAAAACTGTCACCTGTCACCTGTCACCTACCATCAAAAGAAGACTTTTATGGCTTACGCCACGCTTCTATCAGCAAATCCTAACTAAGTGCTGATCCGCGAAATTTTGGTAATTCGGATTCAAATAACCTAAATTTGTAGGGGTAAAACGGGCGGTTGGAAACCGCGTCTACACAGGCAAAACCCACCTGCGTGGGTTTCAATGAATAATTCCGCACCTGAACTTTGCGCCGCCAATTGAATTCGACAAGCCTGATTGAGATACCACATCCAGTAAAAGGCCTCGGCCACAGATCGTCCGACGGTTAGGAGTCCGTGATTACAAAGGATTATACAGGGCTTGTCACCCAAATCACGCACAAGCCGATCCCGTTCTGAGAGATTATCATCCGTGGCAATCCCTTCAAACTGGTGTCGGGCAACACGCCCATCTAACTCCATCATGGATTGATGCAGGGGTAGTAAACCCTGTTTTTGCGTGGCAATTGCCATCCCTTCCAGGGGTATTCGGTTGGGATCAGGACAACGGGGTGGAGTGGGTAAACTCATTGTGGATTGGTGATCTAAAAATTAAAATGTTTGCAAAATTTCCTTACCTTAATTTTTATTTATGCAGTTTTCTGAATATCAAGATTGGTTTTTTCTTCTACCTTTCCTGAGCCAATGCTTAATTTTGCTATATATATACCCATTAAAACGAGGATAAAGGCAAAACAGTTGAGAACACTTAACTTTTCTGCAAAAATTAAAAAAGCAAATAAGGCTGTTAGCAAAGGCTCTAGAAGCATCAAGAGAGTAACAAAACCTGAAGAAAATTGTTTAAGATTATGAGTTAGCAATCCTTGTCCGATAATTTGACATAGAACTGCTAAACAAATTACTGCCAGCCAGGTTTCCCAGGAATTTGGAAATAGTTGTGTTTCACTAGTTAATGCAATGAGGAAAGTAAAACATCCACTTAATGGGCAAGTAAACAATAATATAGTAGATGCTGAAAATTTGGAGCGTAATTTTTCCCTGGCTAGATAGTTTAAGGCATAAAAAACAGCAGATAGGAGAGCTAAAGAGTCACCATAAAGGGAGTTAACCTCAGCTTGAAAATCTCCACTAGTAATGATAGCTATGCCAACAATTGCTATGATCATTCCTAATAAAAACTTATAGTCAAAACTTTGACATAAGAACAACCAACCACCTAATACGGCAAAGATAGGGGTGACATTATGGAGCAAATTAGAACTAGCAACGCTGGTTTGAGTTAATGACAAAGCCCAAAGAAAACTAGCAGCAGTCCCTAATATTGATGATAAAAGAAAAACTCCCCAGTCTCGTAATTCAATGACTTGATTGGGTTTAGATGGATTGTTGATTCTAGATTGAACTGCTTGCCAAACAAATAAAACTACTGTAGCTATATAATAGCGATTAAAAATAGTTGCTGACGGACTCAGTTCATTTTCTGCCAGTCGAGTGAAAATTGCCGCAAAAGATAAAATGAAAACTCCCAGTAATAATGATAAGAAAGCCAATGGAAGTGTATTGTTTAGGGTGGGTTTCAATGCCGTACTAAATTCCTGCACCATATATTTTGCCAGTAGATCCTTTTTTTGTATGAAAGACATGACTTACGCAACTGGCACATTACGAGGATGCGTCAAACTGCATACCTGCAAATAAACAGATTATTGATGTCTGAGGCACCCTACAACAGATTTTTGGTGTGATCCTTGTGTAATCAAAAGACTATATATTAACCACACCTATTCTAAGTCAAAAATTTACTAAAATTTAATTTATCATAAAAATATAGTATTTTGTGCCATTACCTACGATAAATGTGAGAACTATAAAGGTTCTATTATTCAAATTCACAAACTTGACTAGTGGGATCTTGAACAAGCTGCTGAAGAATTTGCTGGTAATAGCTAAATAGAAACTCGATGGTTTCATTTGTAAATAACTCCGTGCTGTACAAGACTTTAATTTCTATAGTGGGATTATTTACTGAAGGTGAAGAAACATAAATTTCTAAAGGAATTTCTCCATCCCACAAGTTGAGATCGCGCTTAATTGATACAAAGTCAACATCTAACATCCAATTATGCCAATTTTGTGGAGGTAGCATAGCCAGGGCTGCCGAGATATTCAATGGTTGTTTGCTGGTGATAGTGTCAATGACTGTTTGACAAGCAATTTCTTTATGATTAATAGCTTCTGTGAGAGTTTCTTGGGCTTGTTCAAAAAGAGTCAGTCCAGTTTGCTCCCAGGAAAGATGCGATCGCAAAATGACATCATTGATGAAGCAACCGAGCATTTTTTCAGTTTCCACCGCACTCCGATTACCAATAGTTGCGACGACTAAAATATCGTTCTTACTACTATATTTGAACAAAAGTATATTTAAAGCAGTGAGAATAATCGCAAAGATGCTGACCCTTTGAGAACGGCAGAGGGCTTCGATTGATGTCACAAGACTCGCCGACAGAACCACAGAATAAATAGCTGCGCTACTATTTTTGTTACTCAACTGTAGCTGATTGCTAGATATCTGATCAGATTCTAGTGAAGTATTAGTTAGTTTTTGTAGCCAGTAAGCCAATTGCTTTTCTATAACCTTTTCATTAAAGTATTGCCGTTGCCAGAGGGTAAAATCTGCGTAATGAACAGGCAATTCGGGTAGGGGTGAAGGTAAACCATTGACAAAAGCTGCATAGAGGATTCCTAACTCCTCCAACAACAGACCAAATGACCAGCCATCTGTGATGATATGGTGCATATTGATTGTCAACCAATGTTCTTCTGGAGTTAGTCGCAGTAAAGTTGTTTTCATGAGGGGGACTAAAGCCAGATCAAAATGGTGATTATATTGCAGCGCAGCTAGTCTTTCTGCTTCAGACGTTCGCTCTATTAAAGGTAGGTTTTGTAAGTCTATAATCTCCAATGGGATAGTCAAGGATGGAGTAATTATTTGTACAGGTTGACCCTCTACTACACTAAAGGCTGTACGTAATATTTCATGACGACGAATTATTTCATTAAAACTGGACTCCAACGCAATTGCAGAAAGAGAGCCAGTGAAACGTAAAATAAAAAAGCTGTTGTAGGCGCAACTTTCAGGAGCTAATTGTTGTAAATACCAGATAGACTCTTGGGCAAAAGACAGGGGGATACAGGTGTCTCGTGCTTGCGGGACAAGCGGTGGTAAGGTATCAACTGTTATGGAATCCAGTATATGTGCAATTATTACTTGACTAAGTTCAGCGATAGTCGGGGCTGTAAATAGAGAACGCAGGGGCAGAACTATGGAAAAATGTTCTTGAATACGAGATATTACAGATGTAATCAAGAGAGAGTGTCCCCCCAATTCAAAGAAGTTATCATAGATGCCTACCTGCTGCCGATGTAATACCGTACACCAGATTTCGGCTAATTTTGCTTCTAACGCAGTTTCAGGGGCAACAAAAGTGGTTTCTAGCTCTAAATTCGTTGTTTCTGGCTGTGGTAAAACCAGCCGGTCAACTTTACCATTAGGAGTCAGAGGTAAGGCTTTGAGCATGACAAAAGCCGCAGGTATCATATATTCAGGCAGATTTCCTTTCAGAAATTGACGTAATTCGCTACTGGTTAATGTTTCTGTGGCGCTAACAATATAAGCTGTTAAATACTTGTTACCTGGATGATCTTCGCGGACAATGACTACTACCTGCTGAACTTGAGGATGTTGGGTTAATACTGTCTCAATTTCTCCTAGTTCAATCCGAAAACCCCGAATTTTGACTTGATGATCAATCCGTCCCAGAAATTCAATATTTCCATCTGGTAAATAGCGTGCTAAGTCTCCAGTTTTATAAAGTCGCTTATTTTCCACAAAAGGATTAGCAATAAATCGCTCAGATGTTAAGTCAGGACGATTCAAGTACCCTCTGGCTAAACTTAGTCCACCAATGTAGATTTCTCCATAAACGCCAATAGGTAGGGGTTGAAGATAGGGATCAAGAATGTAAACTTGAGTATTGGCAATAGGACGACCTATAGGTGGAAATTTACTATCTGATGCTTCTGGTAAAATTTGCCCAGAAGTTGTAACTACTGTATTTTCGGTGGGACCATAGTTATTAAAAAACTTAAATGGTAACTTATGTGATGGATAAGAATTAAGTCTATCTCCACCAGTTAACATAGTTCGCAAAGTTGTATTTTCTGACCAGGATAAAAGAAATAATTGTTCGGCTAAGGGTGTAGGAATAAAACTAATAGTAATATTATGTGATATCAACTTCTCTTGAAGTGTTTTGGCTGACAACAGAAATTCTGATTTAATTAAATATATACTAGCTCCAACTACTAAATAAGGCCATAATTCCCAGACAGCAGCATCAAAGGCTGTTCCTGCTAACTGTGTAGTTCGATCTGATGATTTTACTTCAAAATTATTTAAGTGCCAGAAGACTAAATTTAATAGTGCTGAATGTTGAATTAGTACGCCTTTAGGTCGCCCTGTAGAACCAGAAGTATAGATGACATAAGCTAAATTTTCAGGGGTGAAATTATGAATAGGATTATGGGAACTCTGACTGGCAATTTCAATTTCAAAATCTTTATCCCAACAAATAATTTTAGTTTGTGATTGCTCTAGGGTTAATGATAAATGTGGGAGTAAGGAAGAATGAGTCAAGATGATGGACATTTGTGAATCTGCCACCATGTAATTGAGGCGTTCTGGGGGATAGTTAGGATCAAGTGGCACATAAGCACCACCAGCTTTAAAAATTCCCAAATATCCGACTATCATTTCCAAAGAACGTTCTAAATAAACACCTACTAATATTTCTGGTTCTACACCCAAAAACTGCAAATAATGAGCTAGTTTGTTAGCTTGTAAATTTAATTTTTGGTAGGTTAATTGCTGATCTTCAAATACTAATGCTACTGCATCAGGTGTTTTTTCTACTTGCTCCTCAAATAATTGATGAATGGATTTTTGGGGATAATCAGTTCCCGTATGATTCAATTCAACTAATAACTGATGTTCTTGGGATGCTGTTAATAAAGGTAATGTCCTAATTTGCGCTTGAGGATCTGCCACAACTGCCTCAACTAAGGTGTGAAAACTCTCAACCATCCTGGCAATAGTATCAGCATTAAACAAATTAGCATTATATTCAAATGCACCTATCAATTCAGTTCCTGATGCTGAATCTTTTTCCTGCATTGATATAGTTAAATCAAAAGTTGCTCCCGCAGTGGCTCTTGCTAATTCCATTTGGGTCACTTGCAAATCTCTTAATTCCAGTTTTGAAATTGGAGAATTTTGCAATACAAACATAACTTGAAATAAAGGACTATGACTGAGATGGCGCTGAGGTTGGAGGGTTTCTACAAGTTGATCAAAGGGGATATCTTGGTGAGCATAAGCATCAAGTGATACCTGTCGCACCTGTTGGAGTAATTCTATAAATGTGGGATTTCCTTCAAGACGAGTCCGTAAAACCAAGGTATTCACAAAGAAGCCAATTAATGGCTCTAACGCGACACGATTGCGATTACTAATGGGAGAACCAATAACAATATCTTCCTGACCACTGTAGCGGGAAAGTAAGATCACAAAAGCGGTGAGCAGTGTCATAAATAGGGAAGAACCCGATTTTTGACTGAGGTTTTTAAGTTTGTGAGTAAGTTGGGAATCAAATTGAAATTTTTGGAGATCCCCGCGAAAGGTTTGCATTGCTGTTCGTGATCGATCAGTAGGTAATTCAATGACTGCGGGAATATCTGCTAATTGTTGTTTCCAGTAATTAAGCGCGGGTTGATTTTCCAGCCATTGTCGTTGCCAATAAGCGTAGTCTGCATACTGAATTGATAATTGGGGTAAGGGAGAAGGTAAACCCGCTGTTAATGCTGAATAAATAACCGATAATTCTTGGAGAAAATTCCCCACTGACCAAGCATCAGAAATGATATGGTGCATGATTATTAATAACTGATGGGATTTTTCCCCTAATCGCATCAATGTCACCCGCAATAAAGATGATTCAGCTAAATCAAAAGGGCGAAGATATTCATGAGTAATTAATTTTTGTGCTTCAGTCGTTTTGTGATCTTCTGCTAATTCCTGTAAATCTATTACAGGTAAGGTGAATGCTAATTTATCAGCAATAATTTGAATAGGTTTACCATCAGCAATTCCAAAACTTGTCCGCAGGGTTTCATGACGATTAATAATTGTGGCGATCGCCCCTTCAAGTGCTATAAAGTTAAGTGATCCTTGTAGGTTTAAGACTCTGACAATATTGTAAGCAGGATTTGCCCCTTCCATTTGATCAAGAAACCAAAACCGCTGCTGGGTTAATGAAAGTGGTAATTCAATATTTCGAGAAACTGGTTCTAAAGTTGGCAGTATATTCTGGGCAGAAGATCCAATTTGTTCACTAAATGTGGCAATTGTTGGCGCGGCAAATAAATTGGCAATAGATAATTCTATTGATAGTGCTTCACGCAATCTTGATATAACTAAACTTGCTAATAGGGAATGTCCACCCAATTCTAAAAAGTTATCATGAATACCAATTTTTTCAATGCCTAAAACTTCCGCCCAGATTTTAGCAATGATTTCCTGTGTAGGTGTTTGCGGAGGGACAAATTTACTTTGAATTGCCGATAGATCAGGTTCGGGTAAACTGTTACGGTCTAATTTTCCATTGGGTAAAACTGGTAATTTCTCCATGACCATTAAGGTATGGGGAATCATATAATCTGGTAATTTACTGGACAGGAAATTGCGTAATTCTCCCGAATTAAAATCTTGGCTATTGACTACGATATAAGCAACTAGTCGCTGACCACCAGATACATCTTCTCTAGCAGAAACCACAGCTTCTTGAATACTGGGATGAAGTTTAATTACTGCTTCAATTTCTTCCAGTTCAACCCGCATTCCTCGGATATTTACCTGAAAATCCATCCGACCAAGAATTTCTAAATTGTGATCAATTGAATAACGGGCAACATCTCCGGTTTTAAAAAGTCGTTGTTGAGGATTAAAAGGATTGATAATGAATTTTTCCCCATTTGCTGCGGTGCGATTTAGATAGCCTCGTGCTAAGGTAAAACCCGCAATATGGACTTCTCCAGACTCACCAATTTTTACTGGCTCAAGTTGGGAATTGAGGACGTAAACCTGCTGAATGTCTTTTAGAGGATTACCAACGGGTACATATCCCTCTTCAAGGTTGCAGTCGTCTGGAATGGGATAAAAACCATGTCCAATACTTTCCGTTTGACCGAGAATATTAAAAAACTGGGGTGGTGTTTTAAATAGGTTGCGTAACTTTTTAATTAGTTGATAGGGTAATAATTCGCCACCAAATACTATTAATCTTAATTTTGATGCGCTCAGGGCTTTTGTATATTTTTGCTCTAAACTTTCTAAAGCAATTAGTCCATAACGCCATACAGAAGGTACACCGTCAGAAATGGTAACACCACGTTTTTGAATTAATTCAAATAGGCTTAAAGGAGTTCTTGTTTGTTCACGAGTAGCAAGAATACTGGTTGCACCTTGGGATAAAGGTAAAAATAATTGTCTGACTGAAGCAGTAAAAGAGAAAGATGCTGTATGGAGATAAATATCTTGATGATTAACTGGTAATATTTTAGCGATCGCCTGTAAATAAGCAGTTACACTGGAATGGGGCATTTGTACACCTTTCGGCTTCCCAGTAGAACCGGAGGTATAGATTAAATAAGCGAGATTTTCGGCTGTGACTTCACTAACTGGATCATAGGAACTTTGACATTTAATTTTCTGCCAATCTGTATCTAAGCAAATTATTGTGGAGTTTTTCGGTAGAGATCCTACCCATTGTTGTTGTGTCACCACAAATTGCAACTTAGTATCTTCTAGCATGAATGCTATGCGTTCTTGGGGATAGTCCGGGTCTATAGGCACATAAGCACCTCCAGCTTTAAGAATACCAAGAATACCGATAATCAGATCGAGCGATCGCTCTAAACATAAGCCTACCATCACCTCAGCACCTACACCAATACTCTGTAAATAATGTGCTAACCGATTGGCTTTAGCATTCAATTCTTGGTAAGTAAGTTGCTGATTTTCAAATATTATTGCTACTGAATCTGGTGCTGTTTTTACCTGAATTGTAAATAAATCATGGATACAAACACCATTTTCTGGCAAATCATTGATGATTGTAGTCGTACTTGATAAATCTGAACTCAAATCTAATTTCATGTTATTCATAACTATAATTCCCAATTAATTTTTGATTGAATTTGTATTTAGATTCCTGATATAGCGTTTTCTAATCTAATGAGGTACAAAATTATCTGTGTTTATCTGCGTTTATCTGCGTTCCATAATTACTTCTTGTCCCTCACTTGCATGGGAACTGCTATAAAAAATTACTCCCTACTTATCTTTTGGTTATATTTTTGCCAAATAGATTTAAATGGCTGTACTAATAAATTAATTGGATTATTAAATAAACTTGATTCCCCATCTGATAGACCAAAATCAAGCTTTTCATAACTTTGCGGTACGTATAAAGTCCCAAATATCCAGTCCCAAAAAGACAGAATGTAACCAAAGTTCTTATCATAATGCTTTGGCTCAACACTATGATGAATGTGATGTTGGGCAGGACTCATCAACACATGACTAACCCCATGAGGGTAGTTCAACCAAATATGAGAATGTCGTAAGTTGGCGACAGTTAGATAAAATAGAAATATTTCCCAGTTAACTCCATAAATAGATAAATAGGAGACTTGATTTCCAAATAAATAAACCCAGATCCCTGTAGTAAAACCTAGTATTACTGTCGCCACGCTCATACTTAAAAGCAAATCAAGGGGATGAGAACGATAAACAGTCATTGGAGTTAATACATCCGCAGAATGATGGACTTTATGAAATTCCCAAAAGAATGAACTTCTATGAGCTAAATAATGGTAACAATAATAGGCAAAATCCCCCGCCAAAGCTACAACAATACTCAATGTGACATAATGATACCACTGAGGATGGGTAATTAAAAAAGGCGTTGTTAAGTGCGTAATTTCTGTTAAATAATCACAAATGATATTTGCTAGATTTGGTAGAGATAATATAATTGGCAATATTACAAATATTTCTAAGAGGGAAGATAAAAAATAATACTTGTATTCGGCGATCGCTGAAGGATGTAAATAAACCTCTTTGGGAAAAAGATACTGACTTAAACTTATCTGTTTGTCTTGTTGAGATAACCCTAATTTATAGATAATTAAAGCTATTAACAAGGCCGAAAGTATATATAACCAATAAATCGGAGATGAACTTGTCAATGGCACTAGAAATGGATAAAAAATCCGCAAATTTTGTATTTGTGTCATTATCTTAGATATTGGAAAAATAGAAATTTAGTAGATAATCGCAAAAATTATCCGGGAGTTTGGTGTTTTAAGTAAAATATGCCCGCACTCTATACACAAAATGTATAGCTTGTTTTTGGTATTTTCTAATCCATGCACTATATCATGTAAAACTTATAACAGAACCTAATTATTTGCAAACCCTAATTAAGCTTAAAAATCAGGAAAAAACAGATATCAAAATTCAAAATCGTTTAATTACTTATTTATCATCAGCTTTATACGGCTTCTTACGCTGTATTATAGTTATGGTATTGTTTCCAAAATTACCGAAATCGCCATAAAACTTTCCGGTGTTGCTGAGTAAAAATATGATTTTATTATGCCTACGGCACGCTGCGCGAACACGCAGAGGATCTCCAGGCGCAGAGAGTAAGAGTTTGAGAGATGGAATTTTCGACTTTCATACCTCAATTCACCAACGCCAACTTTCCATACAATAGCGCTGCTTCATGGACAGATTCCCCACTTCTGACATTAATTTATAGTTTGTGGACACAATAAATAAAAGAATTGGGGGATCTCTTATTGCCTTTTGACTTCCGCCCTGCGGTACTAGAGGTGTTAAATGTTTCCTAATGTCGGCTTGTTGATAAAATATTAATGGCATTAAACCGAAACATTGAAAACTGGTGATGAATTCATGTACGACAACCAACTACCTTTATACACACACAGTCTGAGAGTGGGTTTAGTGGGAACAGGCTATGCAGCTAAACTCAGGGCTGAGGCATTGCAACAAGATCCCCGAACTGATTTAGTAGCGATAGCTGGTAATCTTGAAAGGACAGCGGTTTTAGCCCAAGAATATGCAACTGTGGCGATGGATTCTTGGCAACAGCTAGTAGAACGAGACGATTTAGATATGGTGGTCATCTGCACCATTAACCGAGATCATGGTAAAATTACCCGTGCAGCTTTAGAATCTGGCAAAGACGTTATTGTTGAATATCCCTTATCTGTGGATGTCAAAGAAGCAGAAGAACTGATTGCTTTAGCAAAAAGAGTAAACAAGCTTTTGCACGTCGAACACATTGAATTATTGGGGGGTTGGCATCAAACTTTAAAACAACACTTAGACCAAATTGGTGATTTGTTTTATATTCGCTATAGCACCCTGAATCCCCAGCATCCAGCCCCGCGGAAGTGGACTTATAATCATGATATGTTTGGCTTCCCCCTAATTGGGGCGTTATCTCGGTTAAATCGGCTGATTGATTTGTTTGGTGAAGTCCTCACTGTCAATTGTCACCAACGATATTGGGAAACTGAGCCTGATTATTACCAAACCTGTTTATGTTCAGCCCAATTATGCTTTGAAAGTGGACTACTGGCACAGGTAATTTATGGCAAAGGTGAAACTTTGTGGCAATCAGAACGTAAATTAGAAGTTCAAGGTGAAAAAGGGGAGATAATTCTCGATGGTGATACGGGAATGCTAGTGTCAGCAGCCGGAACAAAGTTGATTGAAGTGGGTACTCGTCGGGGTTTATTTGCTAAAGATACGACTATGGTATTAGATCATCTATGCGATGGTAGTCCTTTATATATCACCCCAGAACAAAGCTTGTATACTCTAAAGGTAGCAGATGCTGCAAGCAGGGCAGCGACAACTGGATTAACTATATTTTTAAAAGAGTAGATAGAAAATTGATGAAAACCGAAACCATAGTCATTTTATCCCAGCGAGAAATCGAAAAAATGCGCCGTGCTGGCAGTTTAGCGGCTAAGTTGTTACAACATCTAGAACCTTTAGTTAAACCGGGAGTTAGCACTCTGCAATTAAATGATGAAGCGGAAAGATGGACTCAGAAGCATGGAGCAAAGAGCGCACCTTTAGGTTATAAAGGTTATCCTAAGTCTATTTGTACAAGTGTGAATGAGGTGATTTGTCACGGTATTCCCAATGCTAAACAAATTCTCAAGGATGGGGACATTATTAATATAGATGTTACACCCATTGTTGAGGGTTATCATGGTGATACATCAAAAACATTTCTAGTGGGTAATCCTTCCCCCACAGCCCAAAAATTAGTAGAAGTAACTCAAGAGTGTCTGCGGTTGGGAATTGCAGAGGTTAAACCAGGGGCAAAAATTGGAGATATTGGCGCAGCAATTCAAGAATATGCGGAATCTTTTGGTTTTTCAGTGGTGCGGGATTTTGTGGGACATGGAATTAGTAATATTTTCCATACTGCACCAGATGTTCCCCATTATGGCATTAGGGGTAGAGGGAAGAAACTGAGAGCCGGGATGGTGTTTACCATTGAACCGATGATTAATGAAGGAACTCATGAAGCCCAAATGCTTGGAGATGGTTGGACTGCGGTAACAAGCGATCGCCTCCTGTCTGCTCAATTTGAGCATACCATTGCTGTCACCGAAGATGGCGTAGAAATTCTGACTTTACCAGAAAATTAATATTGCAGGAGTCAGGAGTCAGGAGTCAGGAGTCAGGAGGAAGAAGGAGGGGGTAGAAACAGAAAACGCTGTTTACTGTCAACGAATTTGGACGTTGATTTGATAGGTTTTTAAGGGCGGAATATTTCTTTCCCAGGGACGTAAATAATGAAGTTCTAGCACTGCTAAACCCGAATTTTGGGCTAAAAACCGGAAAACCTGATTTTCAGATGCTCCTGGGACTTCTGTCTCTAACGGTTTTAATACTGAATCTCCCAAAGGTTTGAGTTTGTCAGGATCATTTTTAATAATTTGCCAACTGTAGCCTGTTCCTGGATTAGTTAACAATTCAACAATCATCATATTACCTTTTTGAATAATAATCTGACTGTTATTGTTAGCATCATTCACAGTGATTTCTGATTTAGACATAGGAGGATTAGCCGCATTACTAACTTGAAAAATAATAGTCAAGCTAGTTAACAGAGAAATAATTAAAAAAACTCGCTTGCTAAGGGACATACAGCACTTTCTGATGTTAGGAGTGATTTTTTTTCATCTCGTTCCCAGTCTCTGACTGGGAACGAATTCTAGAAGGCTCTGCCTTCAATGAGATTATACTCCGCAAGGGAATAAATCGAGCTTTTGCTTAAAGGTAATATATGGATGTAAAAACGCAAGTTATTACCTTTTCAAGTATTGAGGCAGAGCCTCATCAACTGCATTCCTAGTCAGAGACTAGGAACGAAATGTGGTAGGGATTTGAGCTTAAGTTGACAGCTAAAGTCAAAACAATTATCGAGAGATGTTTTTGGAATTAACTTTAATTAATTCTGGATTGATTTTTAACGGAGTGATTTTTTTCAACAAGTCAGGAGAAAGCTTGTAGAAATTGCTTCTAGCTTGAGTCCAAGCTGCGCCATAACCAATGCTATTGCTGTTATAGCCAATCCACATATAACCATTATCACCCCAACCTGTACCCCAAGAATTCTTGATTAACCAGGCTTGTTTTTGATCATCCCAACCAATGAGGGTGACACCATGATTAATAGGACCATTTGCTTGCTCGTTAAATACGCCGCTAACATAACCTTGGAAAGCCGGAGTAACCCGCACTGCAACTGTTAAGGGTCCATATTTACACATAGCCTGTTTCATTTCTGCAACTGTGGGAATACCGCCGTTGGGTTTAACATATCCCCAGGCTATGGAACGGTAAGGAGCGTCTACGCTGGGATTGTAGGGATTGTTGGTGGCGGTGTAGGGTACGGTGGCTTCTGTGGCTGTGCCTTTGTTAATGAGGAAATCAAATGCTTTGGACCACCAACCCCCACCACAACTACCTGCACCACCCCAGTTAATAATTTGCTGTTCGGAAGCATCAGCAGTGGAGTTATTGCGAATGAGGTTATTCCCTTCGTAAGCTCCCAAGGTAGCAAATGCCCAACAACTACCGCAACCTCCTTGGTTACGAACTGGGGTAACTTTATTTAAATTCCGCCAGTCAAAGGATTTGGCTGAGGCAAAACAGCTATTACGTTTAATTAATTGTAATTCAGGGATTACGCCGGGATTGATCCGTTCAAATTTCTCACGTTCGGCTGAATCAAGATTTAAGATTTGTGCAGCAACGGCGTTTTGGATGTTAGCCTGTGTCGGTAAATCATCCGGTGCTTGGGTGGCGGCTAGTTGCTCTAGTTTATAATCTAAGGCTGTGGTGTAACCTACTTGAAAGGTGAGGTTTTTTAACTGGATATCCCGGCGTAATTCCAGTAATTGATTTTTAATGATTAAGGGAGCTTTTTGTTCGCGCTCCAGATAAAGGGGATTGATTTTGATTGGCGATAAATTTTTATCTACAGTTTGAGATGCGGGGATTCTTATTTGGGTTTTAACTGGTTGAGCAAGGGCTATGTTCTGGAAGATTCCTAAACTCAATAAAGCCGCAGTAGATATTTGCAGAAATTTGGAACTTTTCATCAAGTTAAATGCTCCTTAAACTTGTTAGTTCAGTTTTAGTTCTGTTTTTTAAAGATTTTTTTACCCATTACAGGGTAAGTAGTGAGACAGAATTAATTACACAATGTCATTGCGTTAGCGTTGCGTGGCGTTAGCCATATGGAACGAAGTGAAATAAAGCAATTCCAATGGTTGTGATTGCTTCCCTTCCCTCGCAATGACTGTAAATATTTTTGTCCAATTACTTATTGCCGTTGACCTGTGGTTTATAGGTTTAGTTCCAAGATTTTTGAATATTAAGAATTGTCAATTTCCTGTTAGAGGATGTTTTAAAAGTGGTGTTCCGTAATTTTCATCACATTGCTACCCCCCTTTCCCCTTGTAAAGGGGGGTAACAATAAAAATCCAGTTCCCTCCCCTTGTAAAGGGGAGGGTTAGGGAGGGGTAAAAAATATTTGATACATCAACCATAACTTTTCAAACACCCTCTTAGATAGGTCAAAGAGAAAGTTTGAGGAATTACGCAACTGGTACATTGGTAGGGTGCGTCAGACTACATAAATCCTGCAAATAAACAGATTTTTGGTGTGGCACTTGCGTAAGTTGTAACGTTATAACTATACAACTAAAGTTCAAGTAAGGCTATACTTGTTAAGTTGAATACTTTATACAAGGTTGATTTAATATAAGTAGGTGAACACAATAAAACCAAACTGTGTAAAGAAACGTAAAATCGCCCAAACCCTCTTGCCTCTTGCCTTGCCATAACGACAATTTTCAACGCCAACCTACTTAGCATTTTCGTTGATTTTTATTCAAAATTCTAGTTATTATGAAAATAAAATCATCAATCAGGAGTTTTAAGGGTCAGTAACCCAGCCCTAAAGGGACTGGGCTTGCAAGAGTAATCAAGCAAGCCGTACTGACCAGACCACCCTGAGCGACTTGCCCTGACTTGTGCCGAGCGAAGTCGAGGTAGCGAAGTCGAAGGGAGTCGAAGGGTAGCCGTTATTTGAGTCACGACACCCCGGAATGCGAAGCTAGTTCCCTGCTCTGTCGCTTGTGATTAAACAGTTCTAAGGTCACTGGAACAGTGTTGCAAGCTCAAGCAAGCTCTTATAACAGGTCGTTCGCGCAGCGTGCCGGAGGCATCTAGCTAACATTACCCCAGAAATGGGAGTTGGTTTCCAGGTTCCAATCAAAAATCTGGCTTCAATTTTAATATCCACAGCGGTTAAAATCGCTCGTGTCGTTTCCCTCTCAGGTCTAAAGACGCGCTCGTTTCCCACTTACCGGGTATTCTTATGAAACAAAATACTCTTCCTATTAATTTGTCTCAAGAAGAAATTAATCATTTTTGTCAAAGTCACTCGATTCGCAAGTTGTCTTTATTTGGTTCAGTATTAAGAGATGATTTTACAAAAGAGAGTGATGTTGATGTTTTAGTAGAATTTGCACCGGGAAAAACTCCTGGTTTAGCTATTATTACGATGGAGGATGAGTTATCAAGGATAATAAATAGGCAGATAGATTTAAGAACAGCAGCCGATTTAAGTCGTTATTTTCGTGAGCAAGTCTTAATAGAAGCCATGGTTATTTATGAGCAAAATTGATGATTTAACTCGGCTAAAACACATCAAAGATTCGGCAAGGGAAGCGTTATATTTTGTAAAGAGTCGCAGGAGAGAGGATTTAGATGATGATAGAATGCTATCTTTAGCTCTAGTAAGATTAGTTGAAATTATGGGTGAAGCGGCTAATCATGTTTCTGAATCTTGCCAATCTAAGTATTTAAAAATACCTTGGCGACAAATCATCGGCATGAGAAACCGTATGGTTCATGCGTATTTTGATGTTGATTTAGATATTGTCTGGCAAGTAATCACTAAAGATTTACCTTTACTTTTAATTGAGGTTGAAAAGGGCAATTAAAGATTTAGAAACTTAAAGAATACTAAATTTTATCTCCCTAATTTATTGGGAATCCCTTCACAACCACCGGGAATTGTCTGTCTGGTTTTTTCTCCACACCAAGTACAGCAATAGTAACGGGTAGATTCGGACATTCTTTGAGCGTTGGTGAAGTCGGCATTTTCGATAACTGCGCCGGTCTGTTCTCCTGTTTCGTAGTTGGGTGGTTCGCTGCGACTGCGGGGGGATGCCTGTTCAGGTAAACCATAAAATAGGCGGACTCCATTTAAGTCGGCGTTGCTTAAATTGGCATCATATAAGATTGTGCGGGAAAGGTTGGCTTTGACTAAATCGCAATTGCTAAGATTAGCACGAATGAGGTTAGCTTCACTTAAATCTGTCCAGCGTAAATCATTGTCGGCTAAATCTGCACCTGCTAACATGACACCTAAGTCAATGACGCGCACTCCTTCTAAACGATCTTCGGCATAACCACCACTACCATCTAGAATAGCTCTTCCTAGTCGGCGATCGCGCTGGAGGGGAGAGAGTAATTTGGAACGGGAGAGAAATCGCAGAATTTTGGCTTTACCACTGCCATCTACACTACTAAATATAGCGGCGGTGCGTCCTTCAGCGATCGCTCTTTCTTGTGGCCAATCTTCTAATAATCCTTCTTCATCTAAGACTAGGTCAGAAATTCCTTGAAAGTAGGAATCTATGGTTTGCTGTTGGGTAATAATGTTTTGCTGTACAGTTAGCAGGTTTTGTTGAATGGTGAGGTCTTTGGAAATTACATATTGTCGCCATGCTACATAAACGGCGATAATAGCAATGGCAATTTGTCCCAATGCTCCAAACCATTCTGCTAAAGTTCCAGAAGCATCCCAGTTAACTCTTTTTCCCCAACTCAGTAAACCACTACCCAAATTAGTAAATCTGAATAAGCCAATTATTGCTACTATTACTCCTATTAAGCCAATGAATACATTTCTATCTTGGGGTGAAAACCATTCTTGAATGATATTTTGCAGCCAGGGGAACAGGATTAACAGTGATAAAATCAAGGTTGCTAAAGTTCCCAAAATCCCCAGAAATGAGTTATTAATGACAATACTAATGATAGTTGTGGCGATCGCCAAACTGGTAAATAATAAAATTCTTGGGGTAATAGCAGTTTGCAAACTGGAGTTACTTTCCACAAGAAACGCAGCCCCCTTGCTCATGTTCGCCTTGAATGCAGATTGTCCGAATATTTGTTTTTTTCCTAATCCTGCTGTTAGTAATGATTGATCACTACCACCAGGTTCTAATTCATCTTTTTGATTTATTTCTGAGTTGGATGAGTCAGGTTCAATACTCATATTTTTTAATTTCCTCCCATCGTCTCATTATCAATTTAATCGCTGTCAAAACACCTGTCTTCACAGTATTATATAATCTTTATCCGCAATCTCAGATCAATCTGGACAATTGATCACAGATAAATGCGGATAATTATGGTTCTGTGCGGTCGTAAATCAAATTTTTGTCCCCACAAGCAACAAGCAGGTAATTTTATCACGAATCATTTAGAATTTTTATGTGGGATGATTCTTTTTTTTGACAACTCACCGAATGACTCCGCTACAACAGCTATAAATAAGATCCCCGACTTCTTAGAGAAGTCGGGGATCTGACTCTGGCAGATATGGTATGATATTCATACTTTATGAAAACCTTATCCAAATTTTCATCTTGAGTTTACATAAATAAAAAACAATTAGTAATGATTAGTTGATTTCGATACGACTCTAAAGTTTCCATCAGTTTTAGGATAAATTATATGATTTTTGTAGGTGCAACATGGTAGTTTGGCGAAAATTAATTGCCTCTAGTTTAATTAGTTTTCTGGCGATTGGCTGTAGTGATTTGGCAAATTCTTCTCCAGATAATACTCAACAAGTTGCCCAGGAAAGCAATGTTAATCAACTAATTACAGAGGTGCAAGATAGTCAAAAAGCCAAAAATTTATTACTACAAGGTAATGGTTTGTTGGATACCCATCGTTATCAAGAAGCTTTAAATGTATATAATCAGGTCATAGCTATTAAAGCTGATAGTGCGGAGACTTGGGTAAATCGTGGTAATGCTTTAATTGCTTTGCAACAGTATCCAGAAGCGGTAGAATCTTATGATAAGGCGATCGCTATTCGCCCAAATAAAGATGAGGCTTGGTATAATCGTGGTAATGCTTTAACGGCTTTAGGAAATTATGAAAAAGCTGTTAAATCTTATGATGAAGCGATCGCTATTCACTCCAATAAACATGAAGCTTGGATTAACCGAGGCATTGCTCTGACTAAATTACAACGCTACAAAGAAGCTTTGGCATCTTATAATCAAGCAATTACTATTCAACCCAATTTGCACCAAGCATATTATAACAAGGCTTGTAATTATGCCTTGCAAAATAATCTGGAACTAGCAATTGATAACCTGAAAAAAGCTATTCAACTTGTACCCAAAAAATATCAAGATTTAGCGAAAACCGACCCAGATTTTGCTAAAATTCGCGGTGAACAGCGGTTTCAGCAATTGTTACATTGACACTCTCCGGTCTAAAGACCTATACTCAAAACGGCTAGAAGCTGGACTTTTTTATCATACAAAGAACAAGGTTCAAAGCCTTTCCCAAACCCTCTCCTAAGAAGAGAGGAAAAAGGAATAACATTTAATACTAGAGAGATTTACCAGAGGGGGTTCATATTTGGTTAAACTTATGAACCATTTGCAGTATATCACCTTCCCAGATTTAAGGGACTTCCAAATAAAAAAACACTCAGCTACCTAACGCAAAAAATCTCTCAAACCCTCATTCCTCCGTGTCCTCTGTGCCTCTGTGGTTCGTTTATTAGGGTAATTTATTTCTTGGAAGTCCCTAAGACTATTCTTACAAAAGAAGGGAACAGGGAACTCTTAACAGGGAGCAAATAAGAAACACTCATTTGCACCAGTTTAGAGCTTCAGTCAAAAAAAGGATGTTTTTAAAAGATGCGTAGCACGAAAAAAACAGTGTCATTATTTCAATCTCATGTTTTTAAACATGAGTTTTTCCTGTTCCCTGTTGCCCGTTCCCTGTTCCCTCTGAATTTCCCCTAATTTTTCCTCCTGACTTCTGACTCCTGCTAATATGTCCCAACTTCAACGCATCACTGTTCATCCCCAACAACTTCAAGCTAACAAACTTGTATTAACACCTCAACAACAACATTATTTGCTGCGGGTATTGCGCTTGCGAGATGGTGATAAATTTATTGTTATGGATGGTATGGGGAAATGGTGGTTAGCGCAGTTACGAGGGGAACAAGGAGAGATTTTAGAACCGCTGGAGGTAAAAACTGAATTACCTGTGGCTATTACCTTGATGATGGCATTACCCAAAGGCAATGGATTTGATGAAATTGTCCGGTGTTGTACTGAGTTAGGGGTAACTTGTATTGCACCTATTTTGAGCGATCGCACCCTATTAAATCCTAGCCCCCAAAAACTAGAACGTTGGCGGCGTATAGCATCAGAAGCCGCTGAACAGTCAGAACGGGCTGTAGTTCCCACCATCCTCCAACCAGTAGCTTTCAACACTGCTATCAAAGAAAATTATGCCACTCATCGTTATATCTGTGAAGCTCGTGGAGATTATCCTCATTTACAGCAGATAATCAATAAAACCGCCAATGAGATCATTATTGCCATTGGACCAGAAGGAGGTTGGACAAATCAAGAAATAGAAATAGCCAAAGAATCAGGATTTGGTCCCATTTCCTTGGGTCGTCGGATTCTTCGCGCAGTCACCGCACCCATAGTTGCCATATCTTTAATAGCAGCAAATTTTGAATGATATCTTGGAAACCATCAAAACAACACCTGATTATTTTTACCCGCTACCCAGAACCAGGGACAACAAAAACCCGGTTAATACCTGTTTTGGGTGACGTTGGTGCTGCTAACTTGCACAAACAAATGACCGAACACACTATTTTTCAGGTCAAAGAACTGCAAAGGACAACCAGAGTATCCGTAGAAGTGCGGTTTACAGGTGGTAATTTGGAAAAAATGCAAAATTGGTTAGGAAATGATTTAAAATATCAATCTCAGGGCAAAGGAGATTTGGGAGCAAGAATGGAGCGATCGCTCATCAATGCGTTTAATCAAAAAGCAGAGCGAGTCATCATCATTGGTACAGACTGCCCTGATCTAAACTCGCAAATTTTAACAACCGCCTTCGAGGAATTAAAAGTTTGTAATCTTGTCCTGGGTCCTGCCCTAGACGGTGGTTATTATTTAATTGGGTTACAACAACCAATAGCAGAATTATTTACAAATATTTCCTGGGGAACCGCTCAAGTATTTGTAAAAACAGTAGAAATTGCCCAGAAGTTAAACTTATCAATGAGCTATCTGCAAACTTTAGCAGATATTGATCGTCCAGAGGATCTTAACCCCACTTTCTGATGTTATGAGGTACAGTTTTCAATCGCCAAACCTGTAGGGGCGCAGGGTCTGCGCCCTCCACTATATTTCATGAAACCGAGAATTGCTGTAACACCTAAACTGTTTTACTTGACAAATTCTTGTCGTTCATTCAGGGAAAAACTTGATACACTAATCTTTATCAAACATTCTCCTAAATTCTGATTTTAAAAAAACTATGTTTAAATTCCCGCAAGCATTCCCCGTACTAGGCTTACCAGTGCATATAATGAATAATTATCCAAACTGGTTATTAGATTGTTTAAAAGCAGGTAAAGGGACTCACGTAGTCACCCTCAATGCCGAAATGACTATGCAAGCAGAGCGCAATCTCCCATTAGCAAAAATTATTAAAAATGCTGAATTAGTTATTCCTGACGGCGCAGGAGTAGTTCTCTATTTACAATTTTTATTAGGACAAAAAGTCCAACGGTTTCCCGGAATTGAATTAGCCGAGAAACTTTTACAAACAATAGCTCAAGAGCAAACATCCACCTCAATATTTTTCTATGGAGGCGCACCAGGAATAGCCGCCAAAGCCGCAGATTTATGGCAGAAACAACTTCCCACCCTCAAAATATCTGGTACACATTCTGGTTATCATTCCCCAGCAGCAGAAGAACAGTTATTGCAAACTCTCATCCAAATCCAGCCACAGGTAATATTTGTTGGTTTGGGAGTACCACGGCAAGAATTATGGATTGCTGAACACCGTCATTTGTGTCCCCACTCAATTTGGATAGGTGTTGGTGGTAGTTTTGATATTTGGTCAGGTGGAAAAACTCGCGCCCCCCGTTGGTTAGCAAATAATAACTTAGAATGGCTATATAGACTATATCAAGAACCTTGGCGCTGGCAACGAATGTTAGCCTTACCAGAGTTCGCCTTTAAATCCTTAATTTATCGTTGGACTCATAAAGATGTCAATAGTTGGGAGTTCTGAGTGCAACGGTAATAGGGAAACAGTTCGCAACGTAGGGGCGCAGGGTCTGCGCCCAGAATTCGATAACAACAACAATGAGAAATCTGTAATGTACCAAATTATTGATAATGGTGCGTTACGCTGTCGCTAACACACCCTACTAAAAAATTTTTGCATATTTTGCACAAATGCTACAGTGCTTTCTAGATGAATATTATGTGCAATTTGATCAATTATTTGTAATTTAACAAAGTTACATTTTTTGGTAACTTCCATATTAATTTTCATAAATTTTTCATCTTTCTCACCAACTAATAATAATAGAGGAATAGTATTTTTAGGTAGAAATTCCCATAAACTAGGTTGAGAACCTGTTCCCATAAATTGCAGTGATTTAACTAAATTTAGCGGATTATTTGCTAATCTACTGGCTATCATAGATTGGTATTGTGGATGATTTTTAATATCCCCAAAAATTGGCTGTTGATACCAATTATGGAGAAAGTGAACAAAATCATCTTTATTTGTCATTCTCGTTAATTTTTTGGCTATTTGAGCATCACTTTTAATTCTAGCCAACCTTGCGGTTTCTGTTGCTAAACCAGGAGAAGCAGATTCTAGGATAACTTTAATAAATCTTTGGGGAAAATGCAGAGTCAGATATAAGGCTAATCTTCCTCCCATTGAGTAACCAATTAAATAACACTGGTCAATTTTTAATTGATCTAATAATTGGATAATGGCTGCGGCTGTAGATGCCATTGTATAACATTCATCGTCTAAAACATGAGTTTTGCCATGTCCCGGTAAATCAATGGTAAGATGGGAAAAATCATCAACTAGTAGTTTTATCGCTTGATCAAATTCATAAATATTCCCCATGAAGCCATGTAAAAACAGAATTATTGGTTTGTTTGGTTGATGATTTAAAGAATAGTGAAATTGATATTTATGGATAATCAAGGCAAAAATCTATCTAAAGCGGCTTTTAATTGTTCAATTTCTGATTCTATATTACCTGCTTGAGCGGCTCTACCAATACATTCAGTTAAATGTTCGTCTAGGACAATTCGTGCTACTTTATCTAATGCTCCTCGCACGGCGGCAATTTGTAATAATACATCAGGACATGGCGTATTTTGTTGTACCATTGTCTTGATTCCGCGAACGTGACCTTCTATACGTGATAGTCGGTTAATAATCCGCCGTAAGGACTCTTCACTGTGGACATGAGGATGAACAGAATCAATGTGTGTATGATCCGTATGACTGTGATTGTGGATATGTTCGCCTGGTTCTGATACAGGTGAGGAGTCGTTTGTGATGGGGGTTGCTCCATTCATGAGTTGTTCTATGAATATTGGTTTTGGCATTTTGGCTCTAAGTAGTGAGACAGAATTAATTACACAATGTCATTGCGTTAGCGTTGCGTGGCGTTAGCCATAGGGAACGAAGTGAAATGAAGCAATCGCCAGGGTTGTGATTGCTTCCCTTCGCTCGCAATGACTGTAAATATTTTTGTCCAATTACTTAATCAATATTTTAGCCTAGAGAGATAGGAATTTTGTATGTTGTTTAACTGCTGCTACTGAATTAGTGACAGATGGGAAATATTCATGTTTGAGCCAAGATTTGGCAAAATCCCCGAAACGTGAAAATGTCAATAAACTAGAATGAGATGTAGATAGATTTATCAAGAAACAGCAAAAACTAGGCTTGTAGATTAGGTTGTGATTATGCGATTTTTTCAAATGCCTCGGTCTATTAGACAACTCAGTACCCATGTGTTAGCGATTTTTATGGGAGTGGTGTTGACTGTCACTTCCCTGCGGGTGTTACCTTCAGCAGCAGAACCGGGACCAAATCCTGTCACTGAGTCATTCACACAAGTTGCTCAAAAACCATCTTCTGCTACTGCTGTCATTGGTAGTCATAGTTTTGTGACAGCAGCGGTGAATCGTGTGGGTGCGGCGGTGGTGAGAATTGATACTGAACGAACGATTACTCGCCGCAATGATCCGATGATGGAAGATCCATTTTTTCGGCGGTTTTTTGGTGATAGCTTTCCCCAACAATCACCGACGGAACAATTACGGGGTTTAGGTTCTGGTTTTATTCTTGACAAAAGCGGCGTAATTCTCACTAATGCTCACGTAGTTGATAAGGCTGATAAGGTTACAGTCCGTCTAAAAGATGGTCGGACTTTTGAGGGTAAGGTGAAAGGCATTGATGAAGTTACGGATTTGGCTGTAGTTAAGATTAATGCTGGTAAAGATTTACCTGTTGCTCCTTTGGGTGCTTCTAATAATGTTCAGGTGGGAGATTGGGCGATCGCGGTGGGTAATCCGTTAGGATTTGATAATACTGTTACCTTGGGGATTGTCAGCACCCTAAAACGTTCGAGCGCTCAAGTAGGAATCAGTGATAAACGGTTAGATTTCATCCAGACTGACGCAGCTATTAACCCCGGTAACTCTGGTGGACCATTATTAAATGGTTTAGGCGAAGTGATTGGAATTAATACCGCAATTCGCGCCGATGCGATGGGGATTGGGTTTGCAATTCCTATTGATAAGGCTAAGGCGATCGCTGTACAATTGCAACGAGATGGCAAAGTTGCTCACCCCTATTTAGGTGTGCAAATGGTGACATTAACACCGGAATTAGCAAAACAAAATAACAATGATCCTAATTCCATGTTTGCAATTCCTGAAGTTAAAGGAGTTTTAGTCATGCGAGTTGTCCCTAATTCTCCGGCTGCAACTGCGGGTATCCGTCGCGGTGATGTGATTGTACAGATTGATAGTAAAGAAATTACTAGTGCTGAACAGTTACAAGGTGTAGTGGAAGACAGTACCCTTGGTCAAGCGTTGCAGATAAAAGTGCAAAGAGGAAATCAGACACAGATGCTTTCCGTCCGCACCGCTGAGTTGAAAGACCTTTCTTAGTTAGTTTTGAGTATGGGGGTATGCTTCATTTAATGGTGTCAACCTATACTCAACACAACTTAATTATTTGATTCTGCGGGTAGGGGTAAAGCAAAAGCTTCATTGGTGTCAACTTAACGTAAAACCTCTATCCCGCAAAGAACTCAACTCGTCTCATTCCCAGTCTCTGACTGGGAATGAATTCTAGAAGGCTCTGCCTTCAATGATATTAGAGGCAGAGCCTCATCATCTCGTTCCTAGTCAGAGACTAGGAACGAGATGATGATAGCGTAGCGTGGCCTTAGCCATATTCCCAGTCTCATAGCAAAAGTTGTCTTTTCATCTCATTCCCAGTCTCTGACTGGGAATGAATTCTAGAAGGCTCTGCCTTCAATGATATTAGAGGCAGAGCCTCATTAACTGCATTCCTAGTCAGAGACTAGGAACGAGATGATGATAGCGTAGCGTGGCCTTAGCTATATTCCCAGTCTCATAGCAAAAGTTGTCTTTTGATGACTGAATAACTAGAAAATTTTTGAACTTGTTTAGGCTAAAATTCAGTAACCCAATTGGCTTGTTGGGGTACGGGAATATAAATTCCGGCTGCGTCTAAGGAGATTTTGAGACGACGACGGTATTCTCTGGCTACAGTCCATTGCTTGAGGGGCTGAGTTTTGATTAAGACGCGAATCATGATACCGCGATCGCTAAAATGTTCAACGCCTAAAACATTCGGCTTTTCCAGAATTTGATGTTGCCATTCAGGATCTTGACTCATCTCCAAACCCACATTTTCAATTAATTGTAAAGCTTTGTCTACATCAGCTTGATAAGAAATCGGAATACTTAAATCAGCCCGTGACCAGCGGCTGGAGAGATTAGCTACAATCTTGACTTCACTATTGGGAATGGTAATTAAACGCCCTTCTGAATCTCGAACTTGAGTCATTCGCAGATTCAACTTTTCCACCAAACCGCCCACAGTGCCGACGGTAATCATATCACCCAGAGCATATTGATCTTCAAAAATAATTAGAAAGCCGTTAATTGCGTCTTTGATTAAGTTTTGGGAAGCGAGAGATATAGCCACACCGACCAAACCGGCACCAGCCAGAAGAGGAACAATATTTATTCCCAAGGCAATTAAGGACATTAAAATTCCCGCACCTACCCAAATAATGGTGGTGATACTTTTAGTGACACCGGAAAATGTGGATATTCTCAATTGTAGACGTTCGGAAGTTTCTGGAGTTAGTAATGCTCCACCACTAATGATGGTAGAGGTAAAATGATCGATGATAGCATAAGTAAACCGGACTATGACATAAGTTCCCACACCAACAATAATTAATTTGATGGGAATTTTGGCAATGGTGAGAATCCCAATTTGTAAGGCTTGGGTAGCAGGAAATAGTCCTAAAATAATTAAATTGCCACTGACCCAAATTCCAGCTTGTGCAAGTTGAAATAGTCTGGTTTTAACTTCTTGAAGATGTTGCTGTTGTTGATTAATTAATTTGGTAATGGGTTGATCATCTAAGGAATTAGACTCAAATGATTTTAGTAAATTATTACTTAAACGTTTTTGGAAACGACGGACTCCCCAACTCATAATCATCATAGTGATGGTACTAGCAGTAGCAATACCAACTTGTTGGAAAAATTGAGTTTGCGTTTCTGGTTGTGGTTGGGTTAATGCTGTTTTGATAAATGCAGTTTTGTGTAAATTCTCTGGAGTTTGGGTTGTAGCTTTAGGTATAGGTACAATAGATATGATCATTGAACCCGTAATAGCTAAAAATTGAACTAGCACTCAAATACCTCCTTGGGTAACTCGCAAGGTTGCTATAGTCTTATCAGAGAAGGATGAAAAAGCCAAAAGTTAGATCAGGTCTTAATCTTACTTATATTGAAGATAAAGGTAGTATCTACTAGCTAATAGGTATTTATGATAAAATATGGCTAATTAAATGTATAATATCTTAGAAATAATATTTTTGAAAAATTTCCTATGTCTCGACCATCTTTTGTGATTTTTGCCCAAAATTACCTTTCTGCACTACTTAGTAATTATGGTAATGTTTTCCTGAATGAACTTATTCCCCGCAACCCTAAATTAAGAGTCTATAAACATCCTTCTCGATTTGGTTGGGAACGTACATATATAGAAACACTCTTTACTAATAACCCTAATATATTAGTTAGTCCCGAAGTGGTGGCGGAAGCAAAAATAGTAGATGTATTGTTTGAACCTGATATTAATAAATCTAGGATATCCTTGAGATTATTGGGAGAACTTACTTCAACTCCCTGTATTATTCAACCTCTACGCTGGACACCAAACACGCAGGAAGTAAGAAACTGTATAAATCATTTTTTAACGTGGACAAGTGAAACTAATGGCGGGATTATTCCTGTAAATGAAACTTTAAAAGATATAGATCGGGAAAAATCGGAAGAGGATGATAATAAAACTCAATTGATCATCGTTCCCTCTATTTTTCCTGACCATTTTCAAGGATTTGGAATTAAATCATCTGCTGTGAATATTCCAGGTGTTTATAATTTACCTGCAATTTTTTCTACTACTATCGTTGTTACAAATGAACTACCTATAGATATTTCCACTCTCTGGTTGAGGATTTTAGGACGGGGAAAGACTCAAAGACAGGCGATAATAGAACTTTTTCACTCAGGTATTGATGATCCGCTTTATACTTTAGCTCGGCAACAGTTACAACAATGGTATCAATTTTTATTACAAGGTGATATTGGTAAAGAATCTCATCTGTTGATACAAACTTTGGCTTCATTAACTTAGAAAATACTCTCACCCCTGCACACTAGCAATTATCTGGACGATATCCTGGGGAGTTGCACCAGTAGCTAACATTGCACGTATTAATAACTCAATGGAAACAGAATCATCGCCATTTTCAGCATTAGCAATCCTGGGTTGACTATCTTATGACTTACACAAAATATCTCTGAAACCCTCTTTTCTTCGTTTTCTTCGTTCCTTCGTGGTTCGTTCTCTCATGATTTGTACTTAATTTCTGAACTTATCCATGTAATAAAACTAGAGGTTTATCAGTTTGTTCCATATTTTTACTATATCAAATCTGATATATTTAGGCATATAATTGGCAAAATTACTTTTGCTGATAAATCGGGAATCAGTATTTACGAGAAAATGTGGCTAGTTGTCAGAAAATATTGTTAAAGTACGTAAAGGTTTATAGACCTGTTTCATTTTTTAGAGGATAATTTTTCATGATTGCAACAACTCCCATATTAAAGCACGAGGTTAAAGACCTCGCCCTCGCTCCCTTGGGAAGACAACGGATTGAATGGGCTGGAAGAGAAATGCCCGTATTGAAGCAAATCCGCGATCGCTTTGCCAAAGAAAAGCCCTTCGCTGGTTTACGCCTGGCAGCTTGCGCCCACGTCACCACAGAAACTGCACATTTAGCGATCGCACTCAAAGCCGGCGGTGCTGATGCAGTATTAATTGCTAGTAACCCCCTATCAACTCAAGATGACGTAGCTGCAAGCCTTGTAGCTGATCATGGTATTGCCGTATTTGCTCAAAAAGGCGAAGATGCCGCTACATATAACCGCCACGTGCAAATCGCCTTAGATCATCGCCCCAACATCATTGTTGATGACGGTAGCGACGTGGTAGCAGAATTAGTTCAACATCGTCAACACCAAATTGCAGATTTAATTGGTAGCACCGAAGAAACCACAACTGGTATCGTGCGGTTACGCGCCATGTTTAAAGAAGGCGTTCTCACCTTCCCCGCCATGAACGTCAACGACGCAGACACCAAGCACTTCTTTGATAACCGCTATGGTACTGGTCAATCTACCTTAGACGGGATTATCCGCGCTACAAATATTTTGTTAGCTGGTAAAACTGTTGTCGTTGTCGGTTATGGCTGGTGTGGTAAGGGTACAGCCCTCCGCGCCCGTGGGATGGGTGCAAACGTCATTGTCACCGAAATTGATCACATCAAGGCAATTGAAGCCGTTATGGATGGTTTCCGCGTGCTACCAATGGCGGAAGCAGCGCCTCACGGTGATATCTTCATTACTGTCACAGGTAACAAGCACGTCGTTCGCGGTGAACACTTCGATGTCATGAAAGACGGTGCGATCGTTTGTAACTCTGGTCACTTCGATTTAGAACTTGATTTGAAATACTTAGCCGCTAATGCTAAGGAAATCAAGGATGTCCGTCCTTTCACTGAAGAGTATAAATTGACAAATGGTAAATCCGTTGTTGTACTCGGACAAGGACGTTTGATTAATTTGGCTGCTGCTGAAGGACACCCCAGCGCAGTTATGGATATGAGTTTTGCTAACCAAGCTTTAGCTGTTGAATACCTGGTGAAGAATAAGGGTAGTTTAGCTGCTGGTTTGCATTCTATTCCTAGAGAAGTGGATGAAGAAATTGCTCGTTTGAAGTTGCAAGCTATGGGTATTTTCATTGATAGTTTGACAGCAGCGCAAATTGACTATACCAATTCTTGGCAGTCTGGAACGTAAGTCATTTAGTTGATTTTTTGGGGATAGGCGTTTTGCTTATCCCTTTTTTTAACGAACCGCAGAGACGCAGAGAGCGCAGAGGGAGGATATAATGGGAGGAGGGTGTTGTTTTAAGTTTGTATGTCAGCAAAAGATTTTTTTCACAATGCAGTTAGGTTAGCTTTAGAAAAAGATGGTTGGTTAATTACTGACGATCCTTTATCATTTACAGTAGATACTCTTGATTTTCGGATTGATTTAGGAGCAGAAAGACTGTTAGGAGCAGAAAAGGAAGGACAAAAAATAGCAGTTGAAATAAAATCTTTTTTGGGTCCATCTGACGTTAGTGAATTTCATACAGCTTTAGGACAAACACTTAATTACCGTTCTGTTTTAAGAAAAAAAGAACCCAACCGCATTTTATATCTAGCAATTGGTAATGAAATATACAAAGAGTTTTTTCTTATTCCGTTTATTCAAGAAATCATTGCTGAACATCAATTAAAATTACTGATATTTGAAGCTATTAAACAGGAGATTGTTTTATGGAAGGAATGAATTATCCTGAATTGGTAAAAACTGTATTAGCAAGACATACAGAAAATCATGCTTCCAAAGGAACAGAAAAGGAGTTAATTTTTGATTGTGAAAGAAATAGTTATTTAGTAGTTCATGTAGGATGGGAAAATAATGAAAGGGCTTATGGGACAATTATTCATGTAGATATTAGAGATGGAAAAATTTGGATTCAGAGAGATTTTACTGAGGAAGGGGTAGCTAGTGAGTTGGTAGATTTGGGAGTACCAAAAACGGATATTGTTTTAGGTTTTAAGCCACCTTATATGAGACAGTTTACTGATTTTGCGGTGGGTTAGGATTTAAGGATATAACCTATCTATACCTCATCAAACTATTTAGTGTTCCTATCATACCGCAAAGATGTTTGATTTTGCATTGTTCTTCATACAGAAGGTATTTTAAAAAATCAATAATATCAATATCAATACCTATAGAAATTCTTGACCTAAACGAGCTTGTATATATATAAATATATTCCTCATAAAAATAATCATGTATCTTATTAATATACTGTTCTAGCTCCTTTAAAGACTGATTTTCCAAAAGAAGACTTATATAAGATTTCAAATTCCTAATACAATTATCTTTCTCATTAATTTGTTTTTGTAACTTCTCTAATTCGTTGATATCAGGAGTATCTGAATAGGGTTCTAACTTCTCTAAATAATAATTTTCTAAATCTTCTGCATACTGTTCTAAATCTTCCACATACTTTTCTAAATTTTCTAGATCCTGTTCTAATTCTTCTAGATACTGCTCTAATTCTTCTATAATGTTTGGTTTATTAATTATCTCTTCTAATTCACTAATTTCTGATTCTCTATCTATTAACCTATCATTTAAAAATAAAATATCCTGCTGTAATTTACTAACTTCTGATTCTTTATCTCTTAACTTCTGAATTAAAAAAGACTTTTCTCCTTCCAACTCTTTAACACGGTTATCCAGATAATTTTTCTCTCTTGTAACTACTTCTTTCTCTCTTTTAACTACTTCTAGTTGGTATTTTTTCTCATTAAAATTACTTGTTAATTGACTGAAATCCTCTGCCAATTCATCAAAACTTTCTGCTAATGAATTGACACGTTCAAGAATTTCAGATTTTTCAGATTCCAATTTTTTAATCACAGTATCTTTTTGAGCAATTAAAACGCTACTACCACTATTCTTCAATACACTTAATTCCCATTCAACGTCTCTTAAATTTCCAGTTAAAGAGTCTCTTTCCTTTTCTAATTCTTGACTACGATTATCACTATCTTCTATAGTTGTTTTTAACTGTGATTCTTTTTCAGTAAGTTGTATTTCTAACTGATTAATTTTTTGAAGATTTTGATTTTTTTCAAATTCTGATTTCTTAATCTCATTATCTTTTTGAGCAATCTGAGATTCTAACCTTTCTATATCACTATATATAGATTTATCATTTAAAACTTTAATTTCGTCTTCTAATTGTTGAACAAGACTATTCAAAATCGTTTTCTCTTGTGTCAGTGATTCACAATTAGATTTTTCAGTAATAACAATCGCTTCTAATGACGATATCTTTTGTAAATTCTCACCTTTTTCGATTTCTAAATGTTGAATCAAACCATCCTTTTGAATTATTAAAGATTGAACCTTATTTAATTCACTTTGAATATTCTGTAACTCAATATTATGATCAGGTTTAGATTGTAACTCATTAACTTGTGATTCTAAAACTCTCAACTTCTGCGTTAAGGAATTAATATCACCATCTTTTGTAGTGATTATAGACTTGAGAATTTCCTGAGATTGATTAAAGTTATTTTTCTCTTGAGTAAGAAATTTATTTTCTTGTTTGAGAACTTCATTTTCTCGGTTAAAAGCTTGAATTTTTATCAATGCTTCATTTCGCTCATTCATTAATACCTGAGTTTTTTCCAAAACTAAATCCCATGTCTTATCTTCTAAATTTTCCTTATAAACAATACCACCTAATTTTTGAATAAATGATTTTTGGTTTGTTTCTAAGTCTTGATTTCTTTGATTAAAGATAGTATTTTGTATCTGTAATTTATTAGTCAGTTCTAATATTGTTTGATATTCCTGATGTAAAATATTAATTTGTTGTTCAAATTTATGAATCTCCTGTTTTAAAGATTCATTGTCACCAGTCAATTTTTCAAATTTTGTATTCAACTGCTGAGATTGAGAAAATATATCTAAAAAAACTTTAATAATTAAATTATATTTAGCTACATTCCGAAAACCTTGCGTGTCAATCTTCTGTTGCTGGTTGTTATCCTTTGTAAATAAAAGATAGCTCATAATTAAGATTATGGCTATCAAAATGGTAATGATATATATCATAGAAATACCTCTTTAATCACTAATTGAGTAAAGTTAGCTTATTCAACCTTATTTACTTGTATATCATATATTATGATACTTGTATTACTTTGCGTCTTTGCTCCTTTGCGACTTTGCGCGAAATAAAAAATATTGAACCACCAGGCGATTAGAAATCGCGTCTACACAGACAAAACCCGCCTTCGCGGGTTCAAGAATCTTACTTTTAGTCCACGCAGGTGGACTTCGTTTGTATAGCCGCGATTTCTAATCGCCAGGGCTTTTCGTAAATTCCCAAATTAATACACCACCATGTATTGTATCATTGTAGGGTATTCTAGTATAGAATCAGTAACGTACCATTGTCAAGAGTTTGGTGCGTTACGCGATCGCTAACACACCCTACGTATCTTTTCAAGAATCAAACCGGATTCTTATATAATAGGATGGGGTGTTATTTTAAGTTTGTATGTCAGCAAAAGACTTTTTTCACAATGCAGTTAGGTTAGCTTTAGAAAAAGATAATTGGCTAATTACTCATGATCCTTTATCTTTTGAACTTACTGAAAAAGTTAAGGTGAGAATAGCCGTAGAGGTAAAAAGTTTTATAGGACTTTCAGCCATTTCTGAATTTCATACAGCTATTGGTCAGTTTTTGAATTATAAGGTAGTATTAACACAGAAAGATCCTCACAGGATATTATATCTAGCTATATCTGAAGATATATATGAAGGATTTTTTCTGGATTCTTTTATTCAAACTGTTTTACAGACTTATGACATTAAGTTATTAGTGTTTGATGTAAAAAGAGAGGAAATCTTACTATGGAAAAGTTAGATTATCGAGAAATAGTTAAAAATTTCATTCAAAAGTATGCACAAGAAGAATGTGTAGAAGATTCAGAAAATATCGAACTTGTTTTTGATACAGAAAGGGATGTTTATTTATTATTGGTTACAGGATGGAAAGATGAAGAGAGAATTTATTGGTTTCCCATTCATATTAGTATTAAAGATGGAAAGATTTGGATTCAGCGCGATTTTACAGAAGAAGGAATTCCTCATCAATTAGTAGAGTTAGGAGTACCGAAAACAGATATTGTGTTAGGTTTTAGAGCGCCTCATATTAGGCAGTTTACTGGTTTTGCAGAGGGTTAAATTTTTTATGTATCTTTCTAATAGCTTGATTATTCCCTAAAATCACAAACCAACCGCTTAAACATAGACACAGAAACAATAGTAGTATTCACTAAATTCTGTGCTTGATTAAAATCAGAATCTCCAGTAATTAAAAAATCCGCCTCTGCTGCGATAGCACAAGCTAAAAACTTTTCATCCTTTCTATCTCTAGCAAAATCTATAGTTACCTGAACATCAACTAATTTAGTTACCAAATCTATAACATCTAACCATTCTTTTCTGACTTCATCTGTCAACTTAAACTTCTTCCGACTTAACACATCCTGATACTCTGCTAAAATCTCCTCAGAAACAACCCAATCACAATTAGGACTATCCACAACAAATTGAATAACATCCCTTGGTTCTCTCCCCTTGAGAACAGCAGAAACTAAAACATTAGTATCAATAATAACTTTCATTCCCCACGCCGATAAGCTTCAATTTCTGCGGCTATATCCTCCTCTGTAACCTCTTCCACACCAGGAATAGCCTGAGTTTTATCAAATAAATTCCGCAACTTATTACTAATTGTAACCTGCGGGTTATCTTCAGCTAAAACAATAATCTCCACACGCTGTCCAACTTGAAAAGGTAAATCAGATAAAACTACCTGCTTCGGGTCTTCAATGGTGATATAAGTCTTGTAAGCATTCATAAGAACACCCGGTAAGTGGGAAACTCAGCGTCTTTAGACCTGAGAGGGAAACGACACGAGCGGTTTTAACCGCTGTGGATATTAAAATTGAAACCAGATTTTTGATTGGAATCTGGAAACCAACTCCCATTTCTGGGGTAATGTTAGCTAGATGCCTCCGGCACGCTGCGCGAACGACCTGTTATAAGAGCTTGCTTGAGCTTGCAACACTGTTCCAGTGACCTTAGAACTGTTTAATCACAAGCGACAGAGCAGGGAACTAGCTTCGCATTCCGGGGTGTCGTGACTCAAATAACGGCTACCATGAGAGTAAACTCAGGGTGGTCTGGTCAGTACGGCTTGCTTGATTACTCTTGCAAGCCCAGTCCCTTTAGGGCTGGGTTACTGACGATTTATTCTGCTATTTATCCTGTATATATTTTATAACACTTCTCTTCCTTTGCACCTTTGCGTGAAATAAAAATATTCATAACTTCTTGATATACTAGAAACATTCCTAAACAATCATCTCATGTTAACCATAACCATTGATGAAATCCAGAAAAACTTCACTAGCTATCTTCACCAAGTAGCAGCAGGAGAAAGTATTATTATCATTGAAGCAGGTAAAGCGATTTAGAGCGCCTCATATTAGGCAGTTTACTGGTTTTGCAGAGGGTTAAATTTTTTGTATTCTTCCTTTGCGTCTTTGCGTGAGATAAAGTTTCAATCATCCATTGATTCTGTAAACAAAGATTCCAGATTTCGATAACCACTAACTACACGCACAATTTCAATCCCACCATTAATAACTCAATAAAAAATAACATAACCATCCAAAGGAACACCCTGCAAATCAACCCTAATATATTCATAGCTACGCCCCATATTGGGGAAATTAGCTAAATATTTACATTTTTTCTCAAATTCATCAACAAAACGCTCTCCAGCATCAATATTTCTATTGGCAAAATAATCAATAATTTCTAATAAATCCCGACTAGCTTCTGGAGAAATAATATGTATTTTCATCCTTTTATCTCTCTCGCTTGACGCAACTTATCCCGCAATTGTGAAATCACAACATCTCCATTAATACCTTCCCCTCTATCCAATTGTTCAATAGCAATATCAACCTTTTCCCGTGTTTCTTCCACCCAATTTTGATAACCCTTATCCCACTCCAAAAGTAACTTCAAAGCCTTACTAATTACATCTTCAGGATTTGTATATCTACCCGTAGCAATTTGCGCTTGAATAATTTGCTCTAATTCCGGTTTAATTTGGATATTCATGATTTCACCTTTGCGCGAAATAAAAAATTATCCTAAATTCAAAATACCTTCTGGAAAATCCACAACCAAACGCAAAAACTTCAACCATTCAGAACCTAATAAAACTTCTGTAATATTATCCCCCACATGAACAGGAATTTCATATTCCTTACCATCCAATATTACCTTACCTAAATAGATATTAAACCTTGATTCACCTTGTGCTGTTTGCATAGGTTCATTACCAAGAAAAACCCAATCCAGTCCATCCAAATCTTGAGTATTAATTGCCATAAACTTGGTAAATCCTGTATCTAACATCGCATCCACAGGTAGATTTAATCCATCAGCCGTAATCAAATCAATCTCAAAAAATAGCTGCCCCTCACTACCAAAATTTCCCTGAATCATATTCTCCCAGTCGTTCCTGTTTCATTTAAGCAAAACACATAATTCTTAGCCTTTGGATATTTTTCATGGACTTTTTTATGAGCTTGGATATTATCTTGATCAAGAAAGTATTCTCCACTATCTGGTTCTATGGCAATATACCAACCATAGTGACTTTCCATATATTCAGGACGGACACGATCAAAAATTGCCCGACAACGTTGATAAAATATTTCATCTTCTGCTTCTCGTCTAGCTAATTCTTCTGGTGATATAATCAATTCAGGAAAAATTCTTCCTCTTCTTACCACTTTTTTTGATGTTATGTGAGTCATATCATTAACTTTAACTCTATTTATTATCTTAACTTAAATTGTGCTTAATTGCAACTTTTATCATTATTTGAACATGAATTTTAACATGATTTTCCCTCTTTATTTTCATCATTAAAAGCTGCTGCTAATTCAGGACTACTAATAGCTATAGAACTTTCTTTCCATTCATAAATAATAGCATCAATCAAATCCCAAGCCTGATTAGAAGTATCAGTTAAGCGAAAAGCCTCACTCACTTCTTTAATAAACTCTTGCAATTCATCAGCATCAAAAACCCGCAACCAACCATAAGGATGTTCATAACCAATTTCTTGACCCAACAATAACCGAAACGCCACCGATAACACCTCAAAAACCGCCTTACTTTGTGTTACACCTTTCACTAAATAAGCCACATCCTCACGACGCAACAGCGCAAAAGATTGGTCATTTCTAGTAATAGTAATTGGGTGTTCATAAGCCTTATCTAAAACCTTTCCAGGTTGACGATTTAACTCAGTAGCTGTCACTAACTCATCTGAGTAAGCATTGCTAAAAATTGCCATTGACATGATACCTGCGTTTTCCAGAAACGCTGACTTAATATAAAGATAATATTACGTACTATTATACGTAACCCTTATCATTTGTCAATAGGTAAGATTACAAAAACCTTTGTTTGGGGTTTCATTTTTTCTTTGCGCGAAATAAAAACCCCAAAAATCCCCATCATTAATCATTAGGAGGATGCCAACTTAAACCAATCCAAATAGCCCTAGCTTGGACAACATCTTCATTATTTAATCGTAAAGCTAAAACCGTACCTCTGCCAATAGCAGTTATCCCAATAATATGAGTACCACCATTTGCCCATTGAAAATGATCTAAGAGACTTCCAAATAAAAAAATGTCCCAAAACTGATGCAAAAATTCTCTCTCTGTGTACTCTGTGCCTCTGTGGTTCGTTTCTTGGGATAATTTATTTCTTGGAAGTCTCTAACCATCTTTGTAGACGAGCATTAAACAAAGATACAGATTCATTCGTTACAGGATCATTAGCTGTTATTTTCGCTCCTTTAAACTCATTACAACGATAACAACAAGCAGCTAAATTTTCTCGCTCATCATTTCCCCCTAAAGAACTAGGCAAAATATGATCCATAACTAAAGGCATACCTGTTAAACGGCTAGATGTGCGACAATATTCACATCTATAGCTCGCCTCATTAATAACTTGTTGACGAAGAGATTTAGAAATAGATGACACTGGTATTATACTAATTGCTCAACATCTGGAAGAGAATAACCTTTCCATTTTAAAAGTGCATAGGCATAGGCTTTTTTCAGCATTAAATAATCAGCACTCACTCGCAGCGATTTCAATAATAATCTATCAGATTCACTTAATTGATTATTTTGATTTTTTTCTAAAAGTTGTAAATGTAATTCTTGCTGACTTTCTGGAACTCGACTTTGAGCAATAGTTAATAACTCCTCAATAGTTAATTCTTGCATAGCGATTAATTCCCCTTGTAATTCCAGAGGTGCATAATCAATAGCAGGAGGAGCATTAATTCGAATAGTCATGATTTATCCTGGTATTTGACCTATATATATTTTATAACACTTCTCTTCCTTTGCGCCTTTGCTCCTTTGTATCTTTGCGCGAAATAAAAAATTATCCCAAAGTTAAAATACCCTCTGGAAAATCCACCACCAAACGCAACAACTTCAACCACTCAGAACCCAATAAAATTTCATTAATACCTTTACCCACATTCACAGGAATTTGATACTGCTTTCCGTCTAATATCACTTGACCCTTTTTTTGATGTTATGGGAGTCATATTTTTAACCTCAATTCTAACTAACATTGTAACACAATATATGATATTATCTAAATAATCAATATAAAAATTTTCTAATATGACTCTTAGCCAATCTCACCCCTATCTTTCCCCAGAAGAATATTTAGAAGCTGAAAAATCCAGCCCTATTAAACATGAATATATCCAAGGGCAAATTTACGCAATGGCTGGTGCTAGTGATGCTCATGTGACAATTACCGCTAACTTAGTCGCCCTTTTAAGAAATCATATTCGTGGTACAGGATGCCGTCTTTATGTCGCTGATATGAAAGCGAGAATTGAATCTCTAGATATTTTCTATTATCCTGATATTATGGTAACTTGCGATTCAAGAGATACACAATTTGAATATTTTAAACGATATCCGAGTTTAATTATTGAAGTTTTATCACCTTCTACAGAAGCCTTAGATAGAGGTGATAAATTTAGTGATTATCAAGAATTAGACACTTTACAAGAATATGTTTTAGTAAGCCAGAATCGGCAAAGGATTGATTGTTTTCGGCGCAATGCTGAAGGAAGATGGGTTCTTTATAGCTATAGAGTAAATCAACAATTAGAGTTAAACAGTGTGAATTTTTCTTGTTCTCTAACTAATGTTTATGAAGACGTTACTTTTCCTACAAATTTAAGTAAATAAAATAAGATTACTTAGCTGGAATGGGGGTTTCAAAGCCTCTCCCTAACCCTCTCCTAAGAGGCTCCTAAGAGGAGAGGGAAAAGGAATAACATTTAATGCTGGAGAGGTTTGGAGAGGGGTTTATTTATACATTAAAAACTTTTCAAACATCCTCTTAGTTTCATCATTAAAAGCTGCTGCTAACTCAGGACTAATAATAGCCATAGAACTTTTATACTACACACGGGTGAGATTTAAACTTTCGCCAAATGACAAAGAACCCAGATGTGTAGGGGTAAAGCAAAAACTCATAGGTGTCAACTTAAGCTCAAATCCCTACCACATCTCGTTCCTAGTCTCTGACTAGGAATGCAGTTGATGAGGCTCTGCCTCTAATATCATTGAAGGCAGAGCCTTCTAGAATTCATTCCCAGTCAGAGACTGGGAATGAGACGAGTTGAGTTCTTCGGAAAAAACTTCTGTTCTTCCCCCCTGCCTCTCTTCTCCCCCTGCTTGCCTTCACCCGTCATTTTCCAGACTACTAGTATAGGGAGTATAACCCCCTATTTACCAGCAATATCCTTTATGAAGTCTAGATAGATATTAGGTAAAAAATTACTGCTAACCTATCAATTTCTGCCAAGTCATTGCCCCAATAATACCATCAGCAGTTAAACCATTTTGCTGTTGAAATTTCTTGAGTGCTGCTTCCGTTTGCGAACCATAAATACCATCGGGATTAGCACCTATACGATATTGTAAATATCTGATAATCACACCACTAGCATGAGTTCCTTGAATAACTCGTTTAGCTAATATTTGATTGATAGCATCCCAGGTAGTATTACTAGCAATTCCTGTTGGTAAAACTCCCACAATTCTCTGGAATTTTTCCGTTGCCGAAGATGTAGCCGCCCCCATGCCATTATCTTCTACTAGGGTCCGATTATTTTTATCAGTAATTTTCAGCCGATTTAAAGCCTGTTGTAGTCTGAGAATGCTCTTATCTTTATTCTGTTCTTCATCTATAACAGAATTTGCAGGAGCATTAGGCACAGTATTTGCAGGAGCATTAGAAGCAGGATTTACAGAAATATTTGCTACTTTACCTGTTAACCCGGCAACTATGGCATTAGCCATTGCTTCACCATCATATATTTGCATATCTTTGGCAGAATCAATGAAGCAACCTTCTATGAGAATCCCTGGCATATTTGTTCTTTTCAGAACATATAGGTGTGAACCACTTTTAACACCACGATCAAAAAAGCCCAATTTGACAATTTCATCTAATACTTTTTGGGCAACTTTTTTGCCAGCGTCACTAATAGCAAATACTTCTGTCCCATTAGCTTGTCCATTAAAAGCATTAAAATGAATAGATACAAAAAAATCTACTCGGTTATTATTGGCTTTTTCGCACCGACTACCTAATGATTGATTTACTGTACTGGCACTATTTGGTTTACATGAGATTACTATATGTCCTAAACTTTCTAATTTAGCGATAACCTTGTTACCCACTTCCATTGTTAACTTATCTTCCGATTTAATACCAGCTGCACCACTATCGGGAGGGCAGTTGTGACCAATATCAATGCCGAATTTCATTTTTATCTCCTTAATTGACTTTGTTGCTATGCCAAGAGTCTGCTACTGGTTAATTTAGTTCCAAAAAGCATAGACATTATTTTAATCTCTAGGTAGAGATTCCCCCATTAATCCCCAAAAATGTTTAAGATCAATGTAAAGAAATATTTCGTAGCAAAAGCGCATGAAACGCATTGTCTTGATTGCTGGGTTTGAATCGTTTAACGTGGACTTGTACCGAAAAGCGGCTGATTTGGCTAGTTCCCGGTGTCCAGAGTTGGATATTCGAGTATTTAGCGATCGCAATATTACCACCAATAGCCCGGAAGTAGAAGCAGCCCTCAAAAACGCAGATGTGTTCTTTGGCAGTTTACTCTTCGATTATGACCAAGTTGTGTGGTTGCGAGAGCGCGTCGCTAATATTCCTATCCGTCTCATTTTCGAGTCAGCACTGGAATTAATTAGTTTAACCAAAATAGGAGCATTCGCTATTGGTGACAAACCCGCAGGAATGCCCAAACCCATTAAATTCATCCTTGACAAATTCAGCAACGGTAAAGAAGAAGACAAACTCGCCGGTTATATCAGTTTCTTGAAAATTGGACCCAAGTTATTAAAATTCATCCCCGTCCAAAAAGTCCAAGACCTTCGTAACTGGTTAATTATCTATGGTTACTGGAACGCCGGCGGTTCAGAAAACGTCGCTGCCTTATTTTGGACAATTGCGGAAAAATACTTAGATTTAAAAATTGGAGATATACCGCCACCCATTGAAACCCCCGACATGGGTTTGTTGCATCCCGAATATCAAGGTTTTTTTAGATCACCGCGCGAATATTTACAATGGTATCGGAAAAGAGACCAGGGCGTAGGGGCGCAGGGTCTGCGCCCAATCATCGGTATTTTACTTTATCGAAAGCACGTCATTACCAAATTGCCCTATATTCCCCAACTGATCCGCTATTTTGAAAAAGCCGGTTTAACTCCCTTACCCATCTTTATCAACGGCGTAGAAGGTCACGTAGCCGTCAGAGATTGGATGACCAGCGACTACGAAACCCAACAACGTCAAAGAGGTAACATTGAAACTCCTTCCCTTACCGCAGAAGCAGTAAAAATTGATGCCATAGTTTCTACCATTGGATTTCCCCTAGTTGGTGGTCCGGCTGGTTCAATGGAAGCAGGAAGACAGGTGGAAGTAGCTAAACGCATTCTCACAGCCAAAAATGTCCCTTATATCGTCGCTGCACCGTTATTAATTCAAGATATTTATTCTTGGACGCGCCAAGGTGTAGGCGGATTGCAAAGTGTTGTACTGTATGCTTTGCCAGAATTAGATGGTGCGATTGATACAATTCCCCTCGGTGGTTTAGTCGGTGAACAAATTTATTTAGTTCCTGAACGAATGCAGCGATTAACTAATAGAGTCAAAAGTTGGGTTTCTCTCCGCCAAAAACCTATTTCCCAACGAAAAATAGCCATTATTTTATATGGTTTTCCCCCTGGCTATGGTGCAGTGGGAACTGCTGCATTATTAAACGTTCCTCGCAGTTTAATTAAATTACTAAATGCACTCAAAGCACAGGGTTATACAGTTGGTGATATTCCTGAAGATGGTGAAGTATTAATCCAACAAATTAAAGAAGCAGATGAAATTAATCCTATCGCCAGCCGAGAGGAAGGCATATCCCCCCCCGTAAACGGGGGGGCTAGGGGGGGTTCTACCGTTAATGCCAGAACCTTAGAAAAATGGTTAGGTTATCTTTTCACAACTCGCATTGAAAAACAATGGAAATACCTCACCGGTAGCGGCATTAAAACCTATGGTGATGAGTTTAATATTGGTGGTGTGCAATTAGGAAATGTGTGGATAGGTGTCCAGCCACCTTTGGGAATTCAAGGTGATCCCATGCGGTTAATGTTTGAAAGAGATTTAACCCCCCATCCCCAATATGCAGCCTATTATAAATGGTTACAAAATGAATTTGAAGCTGATGCAGTTGTTCATTTCGGAATGCACGGAACGGTTGAATGGTTGCCCGGTTCACCATTAGGAAATACTGGCTATTCTTGGTCTGATATTCTCTTGGGAAATCTGCCAAATCTCTATGTCTATGCCGCAAATAATCCTTCAGAATCAATCTTAGCCAAACGTCGTGGTTATGGAGTATTAATCTCTCATAATGTCCCACCCTATGGACGCGCTGGTTTATATAAGGAATTGGTGAATTTACGCGATTTAATCGCAGAATATCGGGAAGATCCAGAAAAGAATTATCTGTTAAAGGAAGGGATTTGTAAAAAAATTGTTGATACCGGTTTGGAGGTAGATTGTCCTTTTGATGATGCTAAAAGGTTGGGTATTCCCTTTACACCGGAAAATGTGAGGATGTTTAGTAATCATGCTTTTGATCATTATTTGGTCAAGTTGTATGAGTATCTCCAAGTTCTCGAAAATCGTCTTTTTTCTTCTGGTTTACATACTTTAGGTGAAGCACCGAATCAGGAGGAGTTAACTGGTTATTTGGATGCTTATTTTGGAAACGAACCACAGAGCCACAGAGAACACAGAGAGAAGGAGGAAGAGGAAATTACAAGATTATTAAATCAATCTACTGATGAGTTAACGAATCTTTTAAGAGGGTTAAATGGTGAGTTTATTCCTCCTGCACCTGGTGGTGATTTGTTGCGTGATGGTGCTGGTGTTTTACCGACGGGTAGGAATATTCATGCTTTAGATCCTTATCGGATGCCTTCTCCTGCTGCTTTTGAACGAGGTAAGGAAATTGCTAAGAAAATTATTTCTCAGTCTTTAGATGAAAATAAGAAATATCCAGAAACAGTGGCAGTTTTATTATGGGGTTTGGATGCTATTAAAACTAAGGGTGAATCTTTGGGGATTCTCTTGGAATTGGTAGGCGCTGAACCTGTCAAGGAAGGAACAGGACGCATAGTTAGATATGATTTAAAACCTCTCGCTGAAGTTGGACATCCGCGTATTGATGTGTTAGCAAATCTATCGGGTATTTTCCGAGATAGTTTTGTGAATATCATTGAATTATTGGATGATTTATTTCAACGGGCTGCGGAAATTGATGAACCGGAGGAAATGAATTTTATTAGAAAACACGCTTTGATTTTGAAAGCCCAAGGTGTGGAAAATTCTTCCGCAAGATTGTTTTCTAATCCCTCTGGCGATTTTGGTTCTTTAGTTAATGATAGGGTGGTTGATGGTAATTGGGAATCTGGAGAAGATTTGGGAAATACTTGGGAAAGTCGCAATGTCTTTAGTTATGGTAGAAATGATAAAGGACAAGCTAGACCAGAAGTATTACAGACCTTATTAAAAACTAGCGATCGCATTATTCAAGAAATAGATTCGGTAGAATATGGATTAACCGATATTCAGGAATATTATGCCAATACAGGCGGTTTGAAAAAAGCCGCAGAAAAACAAAGCGGCAAAAAAGTACAAGCCAGTTTTGTCGAAAGTTTTTCTAAAGACACCACACCCCGCAATTTAGATGATTTATTGCGAATGGAATACAGAACTAAGTTATTAAATCCTAAATGGGCTAACGCAATGGCGAATCAAGGTTCTGGGGGCGCTTTTGAAATTTCCCAACGCATGACGGCGTTAATAGGTTGGGGTGGAACTGCTGATTTCCAAGATGATTGGGTATATGATCAAGCAGCAGAAACCTATGCTTTAGATCCAGAAATGGCGGAAAAATTACGCAAAGCCAATCCTGAAGCCTTTAAAAATATCCTGGGAAGAATGTTAGAAGCATCAGGACGCGGATTATGGCAAGCTGACGCAGATAAGTTAGAAAAATTGCGTCAGTTGTATGAATTGAGTGATGAACAATTGGAAGGGGTGACAGTTTAATAGCTTTAATTGTAGGGTGCGTTAGCGACAGCGTAACGCACCACATCTCAAATCATATTTTAAAATAATTCTATAATACAATCTCTCAATATCTCAATTAACTGTTCTTTACTAACTTTATTATCAGCAACCTGCATTGTTAATTGATATGCTTCTTCTGGTGTCATGTTCAGTTCATAATCATTCAAGTTCAAGAATGTCACCATAACATCAAAAGCGGTGCGTTTATTTCCATCTATAAAAGCATGATTATTAGTAATGTGAAATAAATATGCTGCTGCTTGTTCAACAATAGTAGGATGTAAAAACTCTCCTCCAAAACTTGCTTGAGGTTGGTAAATCGCAGAATCTAATAAACCTTCATCGCGGATACCGTATGAGCCACCATATAAGTTAATTTGCTTATTATGTATACTTAGTACATCTTCTTTTGCAATAAATTTAGGACTATGCAAGTTTTCTATATACATAATCCCATTTTTTTGTAGATGCTAAAGAAGTTAACATAGCTTCCGATTCTTTAGGTGTGATATCATCTTCCAATTCTAGTGATTTAAAAAAATCTTCAGTAAATATTTTAAATTGTACACTAGCTTTAATGATTGATTGTATTACGTGTTTTTTTGTTTCTGTAAGAATGTATATTTCATGCTGCGAATAGGTTACAGAATAAGCTTCCTTCTTAATTTTCTGATATACCACTAGAGTAGACACAATTATGTCCATAAAAATCTCTTTACTATGTTTGATAAAACTAAACTCACAGCATTGTTCTAAAATTTCTTTAAGCAGAAAATTGTATCTAACAAAAAGTATAACTGATGATTGATCCAATTCTACTTTTTCCTTTAATACCTTAACAAACTTAATAATTTTATTAAGTTTGTACTGTAGATTTTTCACTTCCTCTATAAGTTTATTGATAGATATTAGTCCGCTATTTTCCAACTCAATTATTTCTGCAAATATTTCATCTTGCGGGTTAGCATTATTCAGGCACTTTTCCAGGAATTCTATCTTTTCCTGAAAGTTGGTAATAGTCTCTTCTGGGAGTATAAAGCTGTATACCATTTTTTACGTACCTGTCTGGTGATATTATAGCGGTATGCACTTGAGCGAGATACAGTCAGCGAATTGTAAAGCCTATAGGGGCGCAGGGTCTGCGCCCTAGATTGTATTGCATCCTAGCGATAACCGCTATATGCGCTTTCTTAAAAATATTTTAACTGAAAAACCCATAATAATCCAGTCTGCCAGTTACTAATATAGCCTTAGCCAGCCTTAGCCAAAAATCGTTAAATCGAACTTTATTGGCTTAAACTAAACTTTTGTAGGGTGCGTTAGCAATAGCGTAACTCGCATATTATTCACCTTGAAATTATCCTCCAAATCATGGATAATACAATGTAACAACCAAATAAACCCTAGCACTCACAGGGGTTGAGTGCTAATTTCTAGCTTAATCTTGAAACTGATGTAGTAGGCAAAAATTCTCCTTTTCCTAGATAGAGTTAGCGGACTTTTCCGCAATAGATTCTTGCCTAAAATTCAAGTTTCTCGACAGTTGATGAATTCATTTGGAGGACTAGAGTCAGTAACCCAGCCCTAAAGGGACTGAGCTTGCAAGAGTAATCAAGCAAGCCGTACTGACCAGACCACCCTGAGTTTACTCTCATGGTAGCCGTTATTTGAGTCACGACACCCCGGAATGCGTTGCTAGTTCCCTGCTCTGTCATTTGCAATTAAACAGTTTTAAGGTCACTAAAACAGTGTTGCAAGTCTAAAAAGCTCTTATAACTGGTCGTTCGCGCAGCGTGCCGGAGGCATCTAGCTAACATTACCCCAGAAATGGGAGTTGGTTTCCAGATTCCAATCAAAAATCTGGTTTTAATTTTAATATCCACAGCGGTTAAAACCGCTCGTGTCGTTTCCCTCTCAGGTCTAAAGACGCGCTCGTTTCCCACTTACCGGGTATTCTTATGATTAAATACAGTTTCAATCTGGTAGGTGTATCTCCTGTTTTGCATTTTTTCAATCACCAACAACAGAGTTTTATAAAACCGCAGCATCAAGGCATAGAATATATAGGAACTCATACTTGCACATTAGATGCCTTTCTATCATCCATAGAACCAATCCCCGTTAAATGGGGTTGGAACTTAGATCAAGTAGTAGATACAGTCATTGACTTTTGGATGAATAATGCTGAAAGTATTAACTATTGGAAATCCCGCTTAAACGATGCCGGACATGATAGTTTACTCGTAGCTAGAGTCGCAGATATGAACTCTTTGTCAGAGGAACTTGAATCACTACTCAGAAAAAACTTGTAACCCTTAACTCTCATTCTCTATCACCTGGAGAATTTTCAAATATAACTCTTCCACTCTCTTTGCTGCTAATTTACCACTAGCAGCATAGTGATTTAACCCAGGAGAACCATTGACTTCAATCAGCGTATAATCTACCATCGGCATAGTAATATCATCGGTAAGTATGTCCACCCCAGCTAATCTTAGTCCAATATCTTTAGTCATATTAATTGCTAACTTCTGAAAATCAGGATGAATAGTTTCCGAAAAATCCACCGCTTCACCGCCACTCGATAAATTAGCACTATCCAAAAGATAAACAGTATGATCACGAGGAATCACACTATCCCAATCAAAATTTTGTGTTTTTAATTTTTGGGAAATGCGAAAATCATCAAATTTAATCACATTTTTTCTACCCGTATTAATAATTTTTTCCTGTTTTTGTTGTAGCAACTCCAAAACATTAGATATACCATCACCAACAACACATAAAGGAGTTCTTTGATAAGCCGTAATCACCTCATCATCCAACACCACAATTCTATAGTCATTACCACTGTAAAACTTTTCAACAATCAACCCTGATTTAATTTGGAATATCTTATTAGCAACATCATAATATTCCTCCTGATTATGCACCTTAGTCACCAATATACCTTGACTCAGATTTAGCGGCTTAACAATCACAGGAAATCCCATTGATTGTGCATAATTAAATCCATCATCAATATTTCGAGGATGAGCTATTTTAGCACACATCTGATCACTAAAAAATGTCTTTCCCTCTGTCACCCGATATCCAAAGTGCTTCAGGAAAAAATTACTATAGGCTTTATCTTTAGCTAATTCGGCTGAGGCGAAACCATTAATATTCAATTTGGCATGACTAAAAACTGACTTTTTCCCATTTTTAAAAGTAATATGCCCCACAAATTCATATTCTGGTTCAACTAAAACCACAGCCCCTATTTGCAATGCTACTTTTTGGATGATTGATGTAATTGACATTTTTTATTTTCTCGGATTCTTTCAAAATTACCCTGAAAAAGTATGGCAATATTCGTAAATATTTCCCAACCGAAACCTCAAATCATTCCTGAATTATGCCATATAAGCAATTGGACAAAAATATTTACAGTCATTGCGAGGGAAGGGAAGCAATCACAACCCTGGCGATTGCTTCATTTCACTTTATTCCATATGGCTAACGCCACGCAACGCTTACGCAATAACATTGTATATAATTAATTCTGTATCACTACTTATTACACAATGACTTTAGTTGTTATGTGTATCTAAACACTAAGTTGCTCAGTAAATACCCATTGACATCAAATAAAACTAAACATTCTTAAAAGATAAGTTGTTGCATCACGTATTGACAATTTTGAAAATGTGTAATAACAAGGTGGCATCATCAATAAAAAACGCTAGTACATCTTTAGCTAAGAGACATACTAACGCCCTTCACTCAAATTCATACGCATAAAATAATCATGCCACAAAATACGGATTACAAAAATATCACCTCAGAAAATCAAGCCATGCCTACAGCAAGAGAAGATAACGCCTACAAAAAAAGGCTGAATGGTTGGGCTGTAGCCCGTGTTGTCACAGAACAAGAAAAAGTAATTGTTTCCCGGTTTCGCAGTCGTTCTGATGCCGAAGGCTATATTCAGCACATCCGTCAGATGATTCCTAACACTGTTTTTGAGCTTTTCTTTGATTGCCAACGGGAAGAAGTTGTCATTTAACACTCTCAACGAGATTCTTGGTTCACCGAAACCACTTAATTTGGATTCCTTGCGTTCTCTAAACCAGAGGTGGGGTTCTCCCCAAGGGACTTCGGGTATTCCTGTAAATCCACAAGAGACAAGAGGTAAGAGGCACAATTCAAGATAAATATTCTCCTCATTCCCTCATCCCTTCGACTTCTAACTTACACAGCAGCCAGCAGTCCATTGTGCTTGAGTAAAGCCTTGGTACTGGGTTTTCGTCCCCGGAAGGTTTTAAATACATCCATTGGATGCTGACTGCCACCTAGTGCTAACAGCGTGTCTCGGTAACTTCTGCCAATTGCCTGAATTGCAGCTTCATCTTCCAAACCTACTTCTTCAAAAGCGGCAAAAGCATCAGCACTGAGAACTTCAGCCCATTTATAGCTATAATATCCCGCTGCATAACCCCCTTCAAAAATATGACCGAAAGCACATAAAAACGCATCCTGGGGTAATGGTGGTAACACAGTCGTTAACCTAGCAATCCGGTTTCGCACATCTGTCACAGTTTCCTGACTATTAGGGCAATAGCGGTAATGTAACTCCAAATCCACACTACTAAAATCCAGTTGCCGCAACATAGTTGAACCACTCATGTAATTACGTGCCGCCAACAATTTTTGGTAGTAATGTTCTGGTAATGCTTCCCCTGTTTCATAATGTTTCGCCATGCCAAACAAGGTTTGGCGGTCATAACACCAGTTTTCCATAAACTGGCTCGGTAATTCCACTGCGTCCCACTCAACATTATTAATACCTGCTGCCCCCAGATAATTCACCTTAGTCAGCATATGATGTAAACCATGTCCAAATTCATGGAACAATGTCTCAACTTCATCAAAAGCCATTAAACTCGGATTACCATCTACAGGGGGAGTTTGATTACACATCAAATAAGCTACAGGTAGCCGAATAGTAGTTAAACCATTTTCTGTAACTTTGCGACGGTGAATACAAGCATCCATCCAAGCACCACCACGCTTTTCCGCAGGACGACTGTAAGCATCTAGGTAAAAATAGGCAATGGGTTCACCATATTTATCAGCAATTTGGAAATAACGAACATCCTCATGCCATATTGGGGCTTGACCATCAGCAGGTGTCACCGTCACCCCAAATAGCCTTTTTACCAGCCCAAATAGCCCATCTAGAACTTGAGGCAGGGGAAAATAGGGAATTAACTCCTCGGCAGTAAAGGCAAATTGTTCTTCCCGTTGACGTTCAGCCCAAAAGCTAATATCCCAATGCTGCAAATTTTCGGCTTCTACGGCTCCTTTCGCCTTGGCAAAGGCTTTGAGTTGTTCTAAATCTTTGACAGCAGCATTATAACTAGCTTGACGGAGTTCTTCTAACAGCCTTTCTACAGAGGAAATATCCTTAGCCATCTTACTAGCCAAACTCAGTTCAGCAAAAGTTTCAAAGCCAATTAATTTAGCTAGTTCTTTTCTTAGCTCTAAAATTCGTATAATCAAAGGATTATTATCTAATTCCCCGGAAGATGCCCGGGTAATGTAAGCCTTATAGAGTTTTTCCCGCAAATCCCGCCTGGTACTGTGCTGCATGAATGGGAAATAACTAGGAAAATCTAAAGTAATATGCCAAGGTCCATGTTCCGGGGTGGCATTTTCTTCACCAGATGCACGAGCAACTTGGGCTGCAAGACTCAAAAAGCTACTTGGTAAGCCATCAATGTCTTGTGGGGTGGTGAGAATTAAAATAAAGCCTTTAGTCGCATCTAGAACGTGATTAGCAAACCTAGTTGCCAGTTCTGCTAATTCCATCTGGATAGTATTAAAACGCTCTCTATCTTTTCCTTCTAAACCAACACCAGACAATTCTGCATCCCGAATTGCAGCTTTGATAATTCTCTGCTGGGCTGAATCTAAAGTTTCCCAACTAGGACTATTGCGAATTGCTTTGAACGCACTATAAATAGGTTTACTTTGACCCAGGATATTCATAAACTGAACTACTTGCGGCTGTACCTTTTCATAGGCAATACGTAGTTCTGGACTATTTTTTACACCCATTAAATGATTCAGTATTCCCCAACTCCAATTTAGTCTTTCTGTCAATTTTTCTAGAGGTTCTACTAAACCGTTCCAAGTAGGCTCTATATTTGCCTCTAAGTCAATTAATTGCTTTTCCAGTTCTGCCAATAGATGACTAAAAGCTGGTTCGACTTGCTCTGATTTAATATCCGCAAATACGGGTAAACTACAGCCTTGAAGTAGGGGATTCTGATAAATAGTAGCAGTTGCACGCATGGTAGTGAGTTAATAGCCGATGAATTAGTGGGGAACAACGATTGATTTTTCTTTATATAACTAATAATTTAGCGTTGCGACAAAATTTCGCGTTGCTAGAATGGCAATCTTACTCAACAGATACAGAAATTAGGAGACCAGAATTAAATAAGTATATTTCTATACGAAAAATAATTAAATCTACCTCTATTCCTATGCCAGTTATACAAAAAGTTCATTCTGATAGTGTATCGTAGTGTGGCGTAAACCATACTACTGCAACTTTATAACTACTGAATTTGTTTTTGATGGCTCAGATACATAGGGCTACTATTTGATTTTTGATAGCGTAGCGTAAGCCATACAAGCTGTAAACCGTAAACCCCATCGAATCAACGATTGAGTCTCGGTATAATGAACAAGAATCAAACCGGACTCCTATATCATAGGAAAGCTAAGAGCAGAATTTTAGCAACTATTTTCCCAATAATTACTTTTATTTTGTCGAGTTTTGTGGCGATAATTCACCATAATCAATTTTGAATACTTAATAAAGGTATGAAATTTTTACTTTCTGTTTTGCTGACACCTGCGGTGGTTTTGTTGAGTTCTGCTCATGTATTAGCAGCAATTAAAACCAAAATAATTGAGTATAAGCAAGGAAACACAGTATTGGAAGGATATCTTGCTTATGATGATGCTATTAAAGTTAAACGTCCCGGTGTATTAGTAGTTCATGAATGGAATGGGTTACAGTCTTATGCCAAAAAACGAACCCAACAGTTGGCTAAATTGGGATATGTGGCTTTTGCCGCCGATATTTATGGTAAAGGAATTAGACCAAAAAACATCGAAGAATCAGGTAAACAAGCAACTATTTATCGTCAAGATCGAAAATTACTCCGCGAACGGGCAAAAGCTGGGTTACAAGTTTTACAAAATTATCCCTTAACTGACTCTAAACACATTGCTGCCATTGGGTATTGCTTCGGTGGTGGTACAGTCTTAGAATTAGCCCGTAGTGGTGTTAATATTGCAGGTGTAGTTAGTTTTCATGGCAACCTAGACACACCCAATCCTAATGATGCTAAAAATATTAAAGCTAAGGTATTAGTATTGCATGGCGCTGATGATCCCTTTGTCCCAGAAGCGCAAGTCCAAGGTTTTGAAAGAGAAATGCGTCTAGGTAATGTGAACTGGCAACTAATATACTATGGTGGTGCGCTTCATTCTTTCACTAATCCAGAAGCCAAAAATAATCCCAAAGGTGCTGTTTATAATTCAATGGCAGATCAGCGTTCTTGGCAAGCTATGCGACAGTTTTTTGCCGAAATATTTGCTAAGTAATATTTTGTGGGTTTGATCACTGATTATATCTGCAAAGACTGGTAATTGGTAAAATTATTACCTATTATCTATTCCTTCCCCTTACCTGGAAATCATGTCTAATCTTCCACCGCTAAATACAGAAACAATTTGGGCAATTATTAACGATACAATTGATGATACCACTGTAAACCAATTATTATGGTATCACTTAGGTTATCGTTATGATGGGATTACAGAAACTTGGGATAATAGTCAAGTATCATCAACATGGCGAGATGAATATTCACAACCACCGGATTTTATTGCTTCTCGTCCAGCAATTATGAAATTAACTCGTTCTATTCCCCAGGAAAATAAACAGATACTCAAGGAAAGACTCGGTTTTAAAGGCTACAAAATTGGTGAATTTGGTCCTCGACAAACTCGCAGAGCCACATCAGCAAATTGGTTATTAAGTTATATGTTAATAACCACTGGTACAATTGAGTAAAATTGCTATATTTAGCAATTACTTAAAATATCCCCAACTTCTCTAAGTAGTTGGGGATATAAGCCTTGCGTCCGATTTGCAAAATTAAATTATAAGGAAAATGCCGAAAACCCTTGAAGATGTTGCTGACTCAGGAAGCCACATCTGTGCTTTAGACAAGGGATGAAGGCTAGTACCGCAAGGCGGAAGTCAAAAGTCAAAAGTCAAAAGTCAAAATGAAGACAGTATAGGCTTTTGGAGGATTTAGAATAGTTGGTTTATTTCCGCCAAGCTGTACTAGTAGTCTGTCAAGGCGAAAATGACGGGTGAAGGCAAGCAGGGGGGCAGGGGGGCAGGGGGCAGGGGGGAGTGGGGGGAGTGGGGGAGTGGGGGGAGTTGGGGGAGTTGGGGGAGTTGGGGGAGTTGGGGGAGTTGGGGGAGTTGGGGGAGTGGGGGGAACATTACCCGTCAAAATAAATTTGACGAACTACTAGAGGCAGGATTTATGTCTAAATGTTATGGAAATAACACGGACATATCTTGTATTTTTTTACAAAACTGTGTATATTAATATATTCTACCCTTGCATATAGTAATCTTAGCTAATTTGTGCAACTTGTTGTTCTAACTAACTACTTTAGGGCTAACAAGAATCAAAAACGGTTTCACAAATAATTTAGATAGGATTACTGCTGTATAACACAAATAAAGAGATTTCTGCTATGATCAACAAATTAATTAATACTAACATTAAGAGTTCTCATGTTTTACCAACTCCTAATGAGGTTAAGGCAAAATTACCTTTAACTAAAACTGCTGAAAATACAATTTTAAAATTCAGACAAGAAATAGAAAATATTTTAGATTTTCAAGATCGACGTAAATTCATTGTAGTCGGTCCTTGTTCAATTCATGATCCAAAAGCGGCGATAGAATATGGAGAAAAGTTGCTAGGCTTGGCAGAAAAAGTTCAGGATAAATTACTGTTAATCATGCGGGTTTATTTTGAAAAACCCAGAACTACTGTAGGCTGGAAAGGATTAATTAATGATCCGAAAATGGATGATTCTTTTCATGTAGAAGAAGGAATTTTAATTGCCAGAAACTTACTATTAAAGTTAACAGATTTAGGATTACCCACTGCTACAGAAGCACTTGATCCAATCATACCTCAATATATAAGTGAACTGGTTTCCTGGTCTGCAATTGGTGCAAGGACAACCGAATCGCAAACACACCGAGAAATGGCTAGTGGTTTATCTATGCCAGTAGGTTTTAAAAATGGTACTGACGGTAATATTCAAGTTGCTGTAAATGCCCTCAAATCAGCAAAAACTCCCCATAATTTCCTGGGTATTAATCAAAAGGGACAAGTGAGTGTATTTCAAACTAGGGGAAATGCTCATGGTCATGTAATTTTGCGTGGTGGAAATCAGCCTAATTTTGATGCCGAGAATATTCAGTTAGTAGAGGAACAATTAAAAGCAGCTAACTTATCACCAAGAATAGTTGTTGATTGTAGTCATGGTAATACTAATAAAGATTACAGATTACAATCTATGGTGTTTGAGAATATTATCCAGCAAGTATTAGATGGTACTAATTCCATTGTAGGAATGATGCTAGAATCGAATTTGTATGAAGGTAGTCAAGTAATTACAGGGAATCGTGAAGACTTAAAATATGGTGTTTCCGTAACTGATAAATGTATCAATTGGCAGGAAACTGAAAGAATTATTTTGGCTGCTCACAGTAAATTACAATAAACTTACAGCAGTTTTTATGTATTTACACCACATGAATTATTTTAATTCTTCTCTTTGCGTGTGGCTTTGCAGTTAGTTAGATCTTGTACCTCATTAATCTGCATCTTCCTCTAACATACCTCTAAGATACAAGGTTGGGTTGTGGAACGTAAACGTATCCCTGCGAGACAATGCGTGAACGCGGAGCAATCGGAGCGTATCCCTGCGAACTGCTTGCAGCGGCGCTTCGCTATCGCCGGAGGCATCAGCCATCATAAATAAGTAGTGAGACAGAATTAATTACACAATGTCATTGCGTTAGCGTAGCGTGGCGTTAGCCATATGGAAAGAAGTTGAATAAAGCAATCGCCAGGGTTGTGATTGCTTCCCTTCCCTCGCAATGACTGTAAATATTTTTGTCCAATTACTTAAAAGTGGGATTGGTGCGGATCGAACGCACGGCCTAGCGCTTAGGAGGCGCTCGCTCTATCCAACTGAGCTACAACCCCAAGGATGACGTAAATATCATAATAGCAGCATTTTTATTGCGATCGCCAACAATAATCCCAATCATCACCACCGACTTCTAACCCGCAAAGATTACTACTTGCAGTCAGGATAACTTGAGATTTGCCGCTATTAAGTTCTCGCAATTCTAAAGTGATTTCCCCTTGCATGGTATCTCGACAACAAAAAGTTAAACCATTAGTTGTAGGTGCGCGGAGGGGTGTACCGGGAAGATGGGTAGTCCCTGTCAGTTCAATTTCGTAATTGAGGTTTTTGGCTTGCATTTGCCATCTACCCCAGGGTTGAATTTGCCATGTTACCTCTGAATTCCAGGGAACAAATTCATAAAATTTGCCTTGGTGGTGAATACCAATCATGGCGACTGATTCCATCCACCATAATACACCACGTTTGCCGCCACCGGCTGTTAAAGCTAAGTCTGGTTGATTGATAAAGGCATTACAATTTAGCCAAAACCATTTTTGGGGAAAAGCACCACCCCAATTTTTTTCCGCGTATGCTGGGGCATTTGTGAATTCATAAATTTTACCATGCCAATCTATCCAACCGCTGGCTAAACCATGAGCCATTAAAATTTGCCAACCAGGTTCAAATATCTGAGAAAATGATAACCAACCGGCGGTTGATTGCTGAGGACTATTTTGATTTCCCCATGCGTACATGGGTTGAATTGCATACTCCCATCGGCAATAATTACCAGTGGTAGGATCTGTAATTATGCCTTGGTTTAAGGTAGCTGTGGCTTGATAGCCTTCTTGAATATGGTGTGCAAATTCACGAGGAATAAGATACAGAGGTGAAACTTGTAAGTTGGTTTTTCCCCAATGTCCTAATCCCAAAATATCCCGACTTGCCCAAAATTTGTTGATATCAGGAAAAGTGCGACAAAGGTATTCATCATTTATACCCAGGATTTGGGCTGCTCCGCCACTGTAGGGCTGATTGCCTCTTGGGTCTTCGATGGAGTACATGAAGGCGATAGTTTGCCGAATTTCGGTCAGTGTTACCCGGTAATACCAGCCCTCAAAAAAACGGCGATCGCTCCCATCCCAATGGTAGCCACTATGGGGAGTTTGGGTGAAATCAAAGAAATTTTTGGGAATATTCAGCATAAATTGTGTTTTATTGGACTTCGTAAGGTTAAAATTTGAGCTTTTACTTAAAGGGGATATATGGATGTAAAAACGCAAGTTATTACATTCTCAAGTATATTTATTTTTTGGTATTGGCAATGTGGAAACTTTAGACTAAAATGGGGTATCGGCTGGATAACTAGGGGCAACTACCTAATTCGGGAAAAATTTTACGCCATTTGAGGGTTGTCATTGAACGATTTCCCCCGGATTATTGAGCGGATACAAAATGGTGTATCCACTGAATTTCACTACATATTCCGTATTTTAAGCTTCATCATCTGTAATTACTGAACAAGAAATGTAAACCAAAAATAAAAGTTAGTTCTTCTTACACATCACAAAAAGACATTTTACAAACCATCAACATTCCACATTCCCCGATGATACTTAATCCTATTTTCCAGACAGCGTTTAGGTTGATGCAGCATATTATAGATTAATGAGGTACAGGATCTTAATTCAAAGCCAAACAGCAATCTAGCTTTACAAAAGAAGGGAACAGGGAACAGATAAGAAACTAAAGTTTCACCAGTTTAGAGCTTCAGTCAAAAAAAAGATGTTTTTAAAAGATGCGTAGCACGAAAAAACAGTGTCATTATTTCAATCTCATGTTTTTAAACATGAGTTTTTCCAGTTCCCTGTTGCTTCTTCCGCTGAATACTGACTCCTCAATTCTGATGTAAGTCTCTGACTAACTCAATTTGATGCTGTTCCTATTTCTATCGCTGAGTCTAAACTCAAGTGGCTAGAAACTTGACAATTTGGTATGCGTTGTGATTAAGTGTTTAATACCAGGTAGATATATTTAAGATTCAATTACGAACTGTTGTAAAATCGCGCAGTGTAGTAAGGTGTGTCTATTTGGGAAGATTTGTGAAGTACAAGGTTTACTGCTACACAATTGCATATCATCTGGCTTAAGATCTTTTCTTACCTTAAATGCAAAAAAGGCATTGATTCACAAATTCATGTTTTTACAAGCCAAGCTCTAAAAAAATACTTATGCTAGAGATAGGATTTGAGACTAATAGGGGCAGTATTCAGTTAGTGAAACTCCCACGCTTTATCTCTCTATTTCTGATGATGGGAGATGTTTTTGGCCTATTTGTCTGTTTAGGAATTAGTTCTTACGGGACTCTGAATCATCCATTGATAGGATTTGATCCATTTGTATATGGATTTATACTACTGACTTTAACAGGAATGTATTTGTTAAATACATACCATCCAGAGAAAGAAATTGCTGGGTTACAATCTCCGACTCGCATCCTGATCAGCAGTCTAATAGTTGCCATCATAACTTCCGTGTTAATTAATTTATCGGGAAACTGGGAAGATAATCCAGTAGGGATGCGGGGTATATTATTAGTTAACCTGGGAATTTTTACTATCTGGGCAATGATATTAAGAATATGGGCATTTAATTGGTGGCGATCGCAAGCTCAACAAAGTCGTTGGTTAATGCTAGGAGCCAACAATCATGCCATAAAATTTGCCCAAATGTTCTTAACCCAAAATCCACTGGGGCGATTAGTTATCTTGACGGAAACTGGTCAACATATCCCTGAATTAGCAGAAATCGAACCCCAATTAAGTCATGAAGGATCTCTCAATGACTTATCTTATTGGAGTCATCAACCCTTATCAGGAGTAGTAGTAGGAACTCAAAAAGGTCTCTCTGATCAACAAGTACACAGTCTCATGCAACTCCGACTGAAAGGGATTCCCGTTTACCGTCTACCTGATATTTGGGAAACCCTATGCTACAAACTTCCCTCATCTCTACTCGAAGATGAGTGGTTTGCTTTCAGCAGTGGTTTTAACCTAGTATTTTGTGGTCACAGTCTCAAAATAAAAGGGGTTATGGATATAATCGTCACTGGTCTGTTGTCTCTGCTGGTGTCGCCACTCATGATATTTGTAGGACTAATCATCAAATTAGATAGTCCAGGACCAATTTTTTATAGCCAGTTACGAACAGGATTATATGGTAAACCATTTCGGGTTTACAAATTCCGTTCCATGTATCAAGACGCGGAAAAGAGGGGCGCACAATGGGCAAGTCAACGTGACCCCCGCATTACCAGAGTAGGATATTGGCTACGAGTTCTGCGAATTGATGAACTCCCCCAAATTTGGAATGTGCTGTGTGGAGAAATGAGTCTGATTGGTCCACGTCCAGAAAGGCCAGAGTTTGATGTCAAGCTCAAAGAAGCAATTCCTTATTACGAAATGCGCTATTTAGTCAAACCAGGAATTACTGGTTGGGCGCAGGTGCTTTATCCCTACGGATCTTCTCTAGAAGATGCCTATGAAAAGCTATCTTACGACCTTTACTACATCAAAAACTATTCATTATGGTTGGACATAGTGATAGTCTTGAAAACCATCAGAGTTGTTTTATTAGGTAAAGGCAGATGAATCAAAAAGTCTTGGTAACTGGAGGTGCTGGCTATATTGGTTCCCACGTCGTGCGTCAACTAGGTGAGGCTGGCTATGATGTGGTTGTATATGATAATTGTTCTACAGGAGTAGCACAAGCTGTACTTTATGGTCAGCTAATTGTTGGCGACTTAGGAGATATAGACCGCCTTTACCAAGTCTTTGGCAAACATCAATTTAGCGCAGTGCTGCATTTTGCTGCCAGTCTAGTTGTACCAGAATCCGTTGCCTATCCCCTCGATTACTACACCAATAACACCCGGAATACCCTGAATTTACTCCGGTGCTGTAGTATCATGGGTGTTGACCAATTGATCTTTTCTAGCACAGCGGCAGTTTACGGCGAACCTAGAGAAAATCCCGTCACAGAGTTTACTCCCACTTTACCGATTAACCCCTACGGTCGCTCCAAACTGATGAGCGAATGGATGATTCAAGACTACGGACTGGCATCTCGGCTGCGGTATGTAATTCTCCGCTATTTCAACGTCGCAGGAGCCGACCCCGGTGGCAGAATTGGACAAAACTTAACCAATGCAACTCATTTAATTGCCAATGCTTGTAATGCAGCCCTGAAACGCCAACCAGAATTCAAGATATTTGGCAATGATTTCCCCACCCTAGATGGGACAGGAATTAGAGACTATATCCATGTCGAAGATCTAGCCACAGCCCATGTTGATGGGTTACGCTATCTAGAACGGGGTGGAGAAAGTCAAATTCTCAACTGTGGTTATGGCAAAGGTTATAGTGTCAGGGAAGTTGTGGAACGAGTTAAGGACATTTCTGGGGTAAATTTTCCTGTGATTGAAGTGGCGCGTCGTCCCGGAGATCCAGCCTGTGTGACGGCTGATGCAGAAAAAATTAAACAGGTATTGAATTGGCAACCCAAGTATAATGACCTGGATAATATCATCTCCAGCTTTCTCGCCTGGGAGAAAGGTAAGCTGTTACAAAGCTATAAGTAGGTGGGCGTTAAAAATTGTCGTTGGGGCAAGGGAACAGGGAACTCTTAACAGGGAACAGGAAGAGAGTTTTGAGTGATTTTACTCTTGTAGGGTGCGTCAGACCCAATAATTTGGTAAAAAACAGATTTCCTCTGTCTGACGCACCCTACTCAATACGACAATCAAACTGCGTAACAAATAATCGCTATTTTACAAATGTTAAATGCCAAAAGCCGGGGATGAGTGATTTTTGTTCAAACGGATGATCTAAGTAGGTGAACACAATAAAACCAAACTGTGTAAAGAAATGTAAAATCGCCCAAACCCTCTTCACTCTTGCCTCTTGCCTTTTGCCTTGCCATAACGACAATTTTCAACGCTCACCTACTTACAACTTGTACAGCGCTTCCTACACTTAGTATATTTTCTTAAATTAATTTATGTCCATTAACCAAGAAGAACAAGATTCCCCTATTGATATTCAACAGTACTGGCTAATATTCAAAAGACGTTGGCCTGTGGCATCAGTCGTATTTGCTTTTGTCTTCGGAGTCACAGCCCTTGTCACTTACTCAACAAAACCAGTTTACGAGTCAGAAGGGAAATTGGTTTTCACTAAAAAAAGTGGGGCTTCATCACTCTCAAGTCTCTCTCAACAGATGGGAGAATTGGGCGCACTGACAAACCTTAGCAACCCAGTAGATACTGAATCTGAGATCATCCGCTCCTATCCCATCGTTATAAAAACTATTACCACACTGAAGTTAACAGATGATCAAGGCAAACAGCTTTCTTTGGAAGTTTTTCTCAAAAAACTGAAGCTGAAGACTGTCCGAGGAACAGATGTGATGCAGCTTTCTTACAGAAGTACAAATCCCCAGGAAGCAGCAGATGTGGTGAATTCCCTGATGAAATATTACTTAGAGAGTAATGTTCGCACTAACCGCACCGAAGCTAGGTCAGCGCGAGAATTTTTATCCAAGCAATTACCAGAGGTTGAACACCGAGTTACGAAAGCAGAAATGAACTTGCGCCGGTTTAAAGAGAACAACCGAGTGGTGGCTCTGGATGTAGAAGCGAAAACTAGTTTGGAATCTCTGGGAAAGCTGAATGAATCAATTACCCAGAGCCAAGGGGAATTGGCGGCGGCCTTGACTCGTTCCGTAGCTTTACAGAATGAAATGAAACTGGGTACACAACAGGCTGTGGATCTCAGTACCTTAAGTCAATCACCCGGTGTACAACAAGTCCTCACAGAATACCAAAAAACCCAATCTGAACTAGCAGTGGCGCGAAGTCTTTATACTGGTGATAATCCAAAGGTCGTGGATTTAGCCATGAAAGAGACATCTCTGAAAAAATTACTAGAAGAACGAGTCGGCCAGACCGTTGGTAATTTTGAGTCCCTATCTAAACAGAATTTGCAAATAGGAGAACTTAAACAGGCATTAACTCAAGACCTTGTCAAATCGGAGGTAGAAAGGTTAGCATTAACAAAACAAGTGGAGGAATTGCAAAGGGTATTTATAGTTAACAGAAAACGTTTGGATAGCTTGCCTCGACTGGAACAACAACAGCTACAGCTACAGAGACAGTTAACTGTCGCACAAATCACCTACCAAGAATTTCTGAAGCAATTCCAGTTGGTTCAGGTTTTAGAGAATCAGAATGTAGGTAATTCGCGGATCATTTCTGGAGCTTTAGTTCCTGAACGTCCCATTTCTCCTAAGATTCCCCTCAACCTAGCACTAGGCGGATTTTTGGGAGTTATTTTAGGCGCAGGAACGGCGCTACTGTTGGAATCCATGAATCAATCCCTCAAAAATATTGAAGAAGCCAATCGGCTGTTGGGCTTTCCTTTGCTGGGGACGATTCCCCAATATGGGGAAAAAAATCCGAAAAATCGGCAGGAAGGTCGGCAAGAGTTGCCATTATTGGATGACCCCTATTCACCAGTCAGTACGTCTTTTGAAATGCTCCAGACTAACCTGGGGTTCACTTGCTCTGACAAAGAATTGCGGGTAATTTTGGTGACTAGTGCAACCCCAGGAGAGGGTAAATCTTTTGTGGCGGCAAATCTGGCTCTAGCAGCAGCTTATGTAGGAAGACGAGTCTTGTTAGTGGATGCTGATATGCGTCTTCCCCGTCAGCACTGGATTTGGGAAATACACAATTTGCTGGGATTAAGCAATATCTTGGCCAGTCAGGCGCAGTTAGAAAATGCTGTCCAGGAAGTATCCCCTCTGGTGAATATGTTACCAGCAGGAAAAATTCCGCCTAACCCAGTGGCACTGTTAGATTCCCAGCGCATGGCTGCCTTGGTTGAAGAGGCTAGTAAGGATTATGATTTCGTAATTATTGACACACCTCCCTTAACGGCTGTTACTGATCCCCTGATTGTTGGCAAGTATGTGGATGGGTTATTGCTGGTTGTCCGTCCCGGTGCAGTGGAGTATTCAGCGGTAACTGCGGCGAAGTCATTACTTGAGCAGGCGAGAGTGCCTATTTTGGGCATGGTGGTGAATGGTATTGGTAAGGAAAGTGGTTATGGTGGATATTACTATGCCAGTGGTTATTACGGAGGTAAAGAAGACAAGAAGAAGTCTTCGGAGGCTAATGTGCGGTCAGGGTTTTTTGGTCGGGTGTAATTTGTCTTTACACTCTGACGAGATTAATTAAATTGTCTGTGTTTTAGGAGTTGAGCTTTGATGGTCTTTTGATCTCGGTTCCTCCCTCGCAACCTCCTCGTAACTGAGAAGGCCGGAGCAGGGGAAAGCTATGTCTAATTAAGGTATAACTCTCGAAACAATGTCTGCGATCCTGATGATTTAAGTATTCTAGTATTTTTGTGCGATCGCCAACCAATACTAATGGAAAAAACCGATATTCTGCCTGCATTGGCAGGAGTAGAGTTAAAATTAACTGTTGATAATGTATTTAGCTGGTTAAAAATGGCTTAACTAAGCAATATATTGGATAAGATAAGAGTCTTAGAGACTTCCAATAAAAAAATATCCCAAAATTCCTTGTGGTGCAGGCATCTTGCCTGCTAATAATACAAGTAGTTCATCTTTTTTGTGGAGTTCTCTTAGAGAATTCCAATTAAAAAAATACCCAAAAATCCCTTGTGGTGCAGGCATCTTGCCTGTTACCATCAAGGACAGGCAGGATGCCTATCCCACAAAATTGGGTAATTTATTTTTTGGTGTTCCCTTACAAAGGGGGGCTAAATTCCTCAAAGTCCCCCTTTTTAAGGGGATTTAGGGGGATCTGCGGGTGTCAGATCCCACACGAAAAAGTTTTCAAACAACCTCTAAGAGGAGAAGGTTAGTGAGAGGTGCGGAGAGAGGCTTTGACCCCCCATTCCCTCGTAGGGAAGAATTTATACGTTTCCCAAGTTCTGATCTATAGGATATAATTATCTCAGAGGATGTTTGAAAAGTTTCCGGCGATTATAAAGATGCCTCCGGCTCCCGTCAGGGATACGCGACTACACAAACCAAGTCCACCTATTCCTACATTCCCTTAAACGATTTCCACAGTCGGCTACCCCAATCATAAATATATGACCATCAGTGCCGTAAAAAATATTACAAAAGATATTACATTAGAAAAGTTCTTAATGATGCCGGAGACCAAGCCTGCGTCAGAGTTCTTGGATGGAGATATTATTCAAAAACCCATGCCTAAAGGAAGACACAGCCGACTGCAAGGGAAACTTAGCAGCGAAATTAATTTGGTGAGTGAATCTGAAAAAATTGCCTATGCTTTTCCTGAACTCAGGTGTAGCTTTGGTAGTAGGTCAATTGTTCCTGATATAGCAGTTTTTACATGGGAACATATTCCTTTCCTTAGCAGTGGAGAAGTCCCAGATAGATTTGAACAGTCCCCAGATTGGGTAATTGAGATTCTTTCTCCTGAACAGAAATCAAATAAAGTGATTGGCAATATCTTGTATTGTATGGAGCATGGATGTAAATTAGGATGGTTTCTTGATCCTGATGATTTAAGTATTCTAGTGTTTTTGTGCGATCGCCAACCAATACTGATGGAGAAAACCGATCTTCTGCCTGCATTGGCAGGAGTAGATTTAAAATTAACTGTTGATAATGTATTTGGCTGGTTGAAAATGGCTTAACTAAGCCATACATTAGACATCTCCGGTAAAAATTGTAGAGACGTTCCATAGAACGTCTCTACAGGAGTTTCATGTCACGCATATTTAATTTTCGGAGATGTCTATTGGATAAGATAAGAGTCTTAGAGACTTCCAATAAAAAAATATCCCAAAATTTATTGTGGTACAGGCATCTTGCCTGCTAACAATACAAGCAGTTCATCTTTTTTGTGGAGTTCTCTTAGGGACTTCCAATTAAAAAAATACCCAAAAATCCCTTGTGGTGCAGGCATCTTGCCTGCTAACAATACAAGCAGTTCATCTTTTTTGTGGAGTTCTCTTAGGGACTTCCAATTAAAAAAATATCCCAAAATTTATTGTGGTACAGGCATCTTGCCTGCTAACAATACAAGCAGTTCATCTTTTTTGTGGAGTTCTCTTAGGGACTTCCAATTAAAAAAATACCCAAAAATCCCTTGTAGTGCAGGCATCTTGCCTGTTACCATCAAGGACAGGCAGGATGCCTATCCCACAAAATTGGGTAATTTATTTTTTGGTGTTCCCTAAGAGGAGAGGGTTAGTGAGATGTGCGGTGAGAGGCTTTGAACCCCCCCATTCCCTCGTAGGAAAGGATTTATACGTTTCCCAAGTTCTGATCTATAGGATATAATTCCCTTAGAGGATGTTTGAAAAGGGTAATTTATTTTTTGGTGTTCCCTTAAACGATTTCCACAGTCGGCTACCCCAATCATAAATATATGACCATCAGTGCCGTAAAAGATATTACATTAGAAAAGTTCTTAATGATGCCGGAGACCAAGCCTGCATTAGAGTTCTTGGATGGAGATATTATTCAAAAACCTATGCCTAAAGGAAGACACAGTTGTTTACAGTACGAATTATGTAATGGAATTAATCAGATTACAAAAAAGGGGAAGTTAGCCTATGCTTTTCCTGAACTCAGGTGTAGCTTTGGTAGTAGGTCAATTGTTCCTGATATAGCAGTTTTTACATGGGAACATATTCCTTTCCTTAGCAGTGGAGAAGTCCCAGATAGATTTGAACAGTCCCCAGATTGGGTAATTGAGATTCTCTCTCCTGAACAGAAATCAAATAAAGTGATTGGCAATATCTTGTATTGTATGGAGCATGGATGTAAATTAGGATGGTTTCTTGATCCTGATGATTTAAGTATTCTAGTATTTTTGTGCGATCGCCAACCAATACTGATGGAGAAAACCGATCTTCTGCCTGCATTGGCAGGAGTAGATTTAAAATTAACTGTTGATCATGTATTTGGCTGGTTGAAAATGGCTTAACTAAGCAATACATTGGACAAGATAAGAGTCTTAGAGACTTCCAATAAAAAAATACCCAAAAATTCCTTGTGGTGCAGGCATCTTGCCTGCTAACAATACAAGCAGTTCATCTTTTTTGTGGAGTTCTCTTAGAGACTTCCAATTAAAAAAATACCCAAAAATCCCTTGTGGTGCAGGCATCTTGCCTGTTACCATCAAGGACAGGCAGGATGCCTATCCCACAAAATTGAGTAATTTGTTTTTTTGTGTTCTCTAAGAGCATAAGTGTAAATTAGGATGGTTTCTTGATCCTGATGATTTAAGTATTCTAGTATTTTTGTGCGATCGCCAACCAATACTGATGGAAAAAACCGATATTCTGCCTGTATTGGCGGGAGTAGAGTTAAAATTAACTGTTGATGATGTATTTGGCTGGTTGAGAATGGCTTAATCAAGCAATACCTTAGAGAAGTTATCTCCCCGCCACCAATGTTAAATTAGTCCCTATGGGAATGCCATCGCAGGATACTATGACTGAATCAACATTGTCTAAACTAAATAACCCACAGATAGATAGTTTATCACCAGATTTTGTTAAGCCGCCGACACAAGACGAATTACTCTACGATGATGGCATTCCCATGGAGACTTACCGCCATAAACTGCAAATGGATTTACTAGTTGATCCTTTGTCATATTGGCTACGCGATAGAGATGCCTTTGTGGGCGGAAATATGTTTGTTTATTTTAGCCCCCATCAATTAAAAAATCATGATTTTCGCGGTCCAGATATGTTTGCCGTCCTAGATGTTCCCAAAGGTGAGCGTAAATGCTGGGTAACTTGGGAAGAGGGTAAAAGTCCAGATGTAGTAGTAGAGTTACTGTCTGCAAGCACCGCGTCGCGGGATAAAACAGAGAAAAAAGAAATTTACCAAAAACGGCTGCGAGTACCAGAGTATTTCTGGTTTGATCCCTTTAACTCTAGTGATTTTGCTGGGTTTAGTATGGGCAGTGATGGTTATGAGCCGATAACTCCCGATGCCCAAAATAGACTGGTTAGTAAGCAGTTAGGGTTAGCCTTAGTGCAGTGGTCGGGGGTGTTTGGCTATGCCGATACTGTTTGGTGTCGGTGGGCAACTTTGGATGGGGTTCTTTTACCTACGGAGCATGAACTGGCTCAGGAAGCACAACAGCAAGCTCAGAAAGCACAACAGCAAGCTCAGGAGGCACAACAGCAAGCTCAAGAAGCTCTGCAAAGAGCAGAGGGAGCAGAATTATTACTAGCACAAGAACAACAGAGAATGGAGAAGTTGCTGGCACAATTACGGGCAAAGGGAATAAATCTCAATGAACTCTAGTAGAATCGAAAAAACTATCAAGAATTTCTCTAAAATCACCATTGGCAAAATCTAGTACACTAGGGCGTAAATAGCATGACCATTAAAAGCTCAAAAAAATTTGATTAGACATCTCCAAAAAAGATTGTAGAGACGTTCCATGGAACGTCTCTACAGGGTTTTCAGGTCAAGCATCTTTAACTTATCAAGAAGAGAATTTCATCCAAGAAAATCCCTTAGAGATTGATGATTACTTTCGTAATCGTTTTGAATTGGTTTTACGGGAAGGAGTTGTATTTAACTCAGAGTATGCTATTTGTGAAGGAGTTATTTTTCCTATTTTAATTAAAATTTGGCAAAAGTATAAAGATAAGTTATTAATATGGAGTCATCAGCCATTAAATTTTGATGAAAGACTATCAGGTATCCCTGATTATATTGTTGCTAAAAGATCGCCTAGAGGTAAAATTGTTTTTGAGTCTCCTTATTTAATATTAGTAGAAGCTAAAAAAGACAACTTTGAGGAAGGTTGGGGACAATGTTTAGCCGAATTAATTGCTGCTCAGAAGCTAAATAATCAACCGGAACAATTATTATATGGTATTGTTTCTAATGGTAAAATATGGGAATTTGGACAACTGCGAGAACAGAATTTTATTAAAAATATCCAAGAGTATAGTATATCCAATTTAGATAAATTATTTGCCGGACTTAACTTCGTTTTTGGACAAGGTTAGTTATTCATGCCAGGAAATATGCCCAAAATAAAAATTGGCTCATGCTAAGTAAATTAAATTTCAAGAAAAAGTTGTCATTTCTTAAATCAATTGATAAACTGAGGGGGATTATTGCGAATTCAGAATCACCAAACCAACATCGATGAAAAAAACGGTGTTCTACCTGTATTAGTAGGATTAGATTTAAAAATTAACTGTTGATGATGTCTTTGACTCAATAAAATTGATATCTAGGCGATATTTAACTACTTTACAGCACTTTGCTCAACTGTTTGGCACAAAACTAAATCCTATAATCCTTGCCGCATAAACCTTTTGGACATTTAGGTGTGGCACTTTAACAATAAAAGTGCTGTATAAGCCAATATTAAGGCAATATGCAAGACGCAAAAAATTCATCGCCAATGGCGTTCACTTTCAACAGTTGCTCAATATGACTAAATCCCAACTTCAGAATTTAACAAGTGGACGAATATTAGCCCGAAATACAATTTACAGTCTTATCGGTCAGGGGGCGCCATTACTAGTAGCTGTTTTTGCAATTCCGCAACTCCTAAAAGGACTAGGTACTGATCGTTTTGGTATACTAACCCTGGCTTGGATGGTTCTTAGTTATTTCAGTTTGTTCGATTTGGGTTTGGGTAGAGCCTTAACTCAACTTGTAGCTGAAAAATTGGGACAGGAAAGTGGTGAGGAAGAAATTCCTGCTTTAGTTGGGACAGCCTCTTTCTTAATGTTGATTTTAGGGCTAATAGGAACATTAGTTTTTGTAATTTTATCACCTACGATAGTTTATAATCTTCTCAAGATTCCTACTGAATTACAAAGCGAGACTGTTGTTGTATTTTATCTACTTTCAGCCTCAGTGCCTCTGGTTACTAGCACAGCAGGAACTGTGGGTGTATTATCTGCTTTACAAAGATTTGACCTGATTAATGCAGTTCGCATTCCCTTGGGTCTATTGATGTTTCTAGGACCTCTGTTGGTATTGCCATTTTCCCATAGTCTTGTTCCAGTTATAGCTGTTTTATTAGCAGTTAGATTCTTAGCTTGGGGAATTTATATATGGCTATGCTTTCACGCCATGCCAGGGTTACAGCATCAGATACAATTTAAGAAAGCATTATTAACCCTTTTATTAAAATTCGGTGGCTGGATGACTGTAACTAACATTGTTGGTCCACTTATGGTATACATGGATAGATTTTTAATTGGAGGTTTAATTTCTGTTACTGCTGTTGCTTACTACACTACACCATATGAGGTCGTAACTAAGCTCTGGCTGATTCCTAGTTCTTTAGTTAGTGTTCTTTTCCCCGCTTTTTCTACTAGTTTCGTCCAAGAACCTCTGCGTGCAAAGCAAATGTTTAATAGGGGTGTGAAATATATTTTTTTGATATTATTCCCCATTACCTTAATAATTATTACTTTTGCCAATGAGGGATTAACTCTTTGGATAGGAAAAGATTTTGCTCAGAATAGCACCTTGGTATTGCAATGGTTGGCTGTTGGGGTTTTAATTAATAGCCTTGCTCAAGTTCCTTTTGCCCTTATTCAAGGTGTTGGACGACCAGATATTACGGCAAAATTCCATTTTATTGAGCTGCCATTTTATATGCTGATACTGTGGAAGTTTACAACAGCTTTTGGAATTGTAGGTGCATCTTACGCCTGGGTATTAAGGACAATGATAGATACTATACTTTTGTTCTATATAGCATCTAGGTTTATACCAAATAATAAATCACTAATGCAATTTATGGGTTTTGCTATAGGTGTAACCGTATTTATGTTGGCTCTTGCAACCTTAAAGTTGGAGCTTTACACGAAAGGAATATATTGTGTATTCACATTGTTGGCTTTTGTTGTCACAACATGGTTTATACTTCTAGAAACTGATGAACGGACAATGATCAAGAAGAAACTAAAGGCAGTTTAATTTTTTAGTGAGTCAAGGAATTATGGTTGAAGTAAAAGATAGTAATGAAATTCGGTCTTCTTCTTGTCCAAACTGTTATTTATGTGGTAATGAAGGTAAGTTCCTGTATCAGAGTTTAAAGGATCGCCTGTTTGGTGCGCCAGGTGAATGGAATTTAAAGAAATGTTCAAATTCTGAATGTGGTTTGGTATGGTTAGATCCAATGCCGCTTGAGGAAGATATTGGAAAAGCATATCAAAACTACTATACTCATAACATAGAATACACGAAACAAAGTGTGCTAGGGATTTTTCTCCGTAAATTTTATCATGTAGTGAAGATAATACCTTCACACTTTCTAGGAATCAGGCAAGAAGAGATACGACTTAATAATATGTATCTGGATGATATCAGTCCTGGCAAGTTGCTAGAAGTTGGTTTTGGCAATGGCAAATTTCTAAATCAGATGAGACTGGCTGGCTGGGAAGTTGAAGGGGTTGACTTCGATTCTAAAGCAGTGGAAGGTGTTCGTACAAGATATGGTTTCAATGTTCACGTTGGTAGTTTAGAGCGCATTGCTTATCCAGCTAACACTTTTGATGCAATCACCATGAGTCATGTAATCGAGCACGTATCCAAACCAGTGGTTTTATTACAAGAGTGTTACCGTATTCTTAAACCAGGTGGTTATTTAGTTTTAGTAACTCCTAATATTAATAGTTGGGGACATACAATCTTTAGATATAATTGGCGTGGACTGGAACCACCAAGACACCTTCATTTATTTGCACAAAATACAATACGAAAATGTGCTACGGAAGCAGGATTCAATAATATTAATACTTGGACTACTGCCACTAACTCAATAGGTGTGTTAAACGGTAGTCTTAGTATCCAGAAATTTGGAAATCACGAAGTATCACGAGAACCAAAATTGTTGATTTTCTTTATAGCATTAATACTTCACTATTATGAAGTGTTTTTAACTAGAAATCAGTTTGATGATGGTGAAAATCTTGTCCTATTGTGTAGAAAACACTAAAAAAAGTGACCGTTCAGGGGGTGATCAAAAAAATACCCTGTATAAGATTAAATGGAATCATCATGAAAACCAACCCAAATTTGATTTTTACAGGTTATTTTAAATAAGCAAAAGTTCTTTTTATACTGAGATTTAAACTTATTCTTTAGGCATTTATGGCATAAATCATCCCAAAACCTTGCACAAAAACAACTGTAAACATTTAGAGTAATATTCTACCCCCCGTGAACGCTTACAAAAAAATCAGATATTAATTATGATAAATACAAATAAAGTTTACATTATCCTCGTAAATTGGAATGGTTGGGCTGACACTATAGAATGCTTAGAGAGTGTTTTTAGGAATAATTATCCTAATTATTGCGTTATTGTATGCGACAACAATTCAAGTAACGGCTCTTTAGACTATATAAAAGCTTGGGCAGAAGGTAAAATAGATATTTTTTTGCCAAAAAGCCATACTTTCCACTCTTTAAGCTTCCCTCCAATTTCTAAGCCAGTTTCTTATGTACAATATGATCTAGTCCAAGCAGAAGCAGGAGGAAATAAGGAAGATGCTGATGCTAACTTGATACTAATTCAGACTGGCGCAAACTTAGGCTTTGGTGGTGGAAATAATGTTGGCTTACGCTACGCTTTATTACAAAATGACTGTGAATATGTTTGGTTACTTAATAACGACACCGTTATTGATAATGCAGCAATCAAAAAAATGGTTGAAGCTTCTAATGATTGTCTCAGCATGACTGGATCTATACTTAAATTTTATTCCCAACCTGAAAAAGTTCAAGCCTATGGGGGTGGTTATTTCTCTTCATTCACTAGTAGAGTGGTCAGCGAAACCAAGATTTTTCCCAAAAAACTGGATTTTATAAATGGAGCCAGTTTAATGATGAGTAGAGAAGTTATACAGAAGATTGGACTGTTTGATAGCAATATCTTTATGTATTTTGAAGAAAATGAGTATTGCATACGTGCCCAAAAACAAGGGATTCAAATGAAATGTGCAGATACTGTTGTCTATCATAAAATAGGTGCTTCCAGTAATGATTCGCGTGTCTATACATCATGGTTAAATATTTATAAAAACAAAATCTTCGTAATGAAGAAGCACTTTGGCTATGATTTTTGGTTATTGTTTTTTATCATATCTCTATTTTTTAATCTTATAAATCCCAAGATTAGCCAACCCAAAAAACTTGCAGTTATAGAGATTATTTTCAAGCTTCCCAAACTCTTAACAGTTTTCTCTGACTAATGAAGTAACGAAGGAGTGTGTATTGATAGCGATATGCAATTGAATGAGATAGAGTCATTAAAATTGCAAAACCTGCTTTGTTATTAGATGCTAATTAACTTGGCATTTTGTCTAATAATTTAGCATAACAAATACTGAAAAGCCAAAATTATATGTTCGATATGATTTTTGATTGGATATGTCTATACATACAAATTGGTCTACTAGGGATTCTAATTGTTCGAGAGTTTCTTTATAGTCGCAACCGTAACTTGTATATAATATTAATTTCATTCACGATGTTGGTTTTAGTTCAAGGACAAGCATGGTGGATTTTAAATCAGTTCCAACAAGGAGAGGCAAATATTGTACATCTGTATCAATCAATAAGTTTAGAAGGCACACGATTAGCAAATCTTTATGCTGGTTTATGTGTTATTAGTCTAGTCATAACTTATGTATTTATGGCACGGCACAAATTCAAACTACCCTTGCCATCACAGTTATACGACCAAGTTTTAATTCCAACGCAACAGACAAACTCTCTTTTTTCATATGTCCTAATAGCAAGTTGGGTTATTATATTTGGTGCGATGTTGATACTTCTTCTAGGTGGATTGCAAGCAGCTATAGATAGTCCAGGAACATCTGTTGGTGGTCAGACTATGCTGTTGATATTTGTAAGTTTAGGGAAGATGCCTTTGCTTCATAAAATTTCAGTTAAACAAAGGGTAAACATTTATGACATACTAATTTTCGCTATAACTTTCTTCCTCACTTTGATCAATTCCCGCTTTATAGGCGTATTTATGCTTGTTCAAGTGCTGTTATTATTTAACTACTGCCATAAACAAGTTTCGCGTCGTTGGATGCTTGGTGGTATTTTAATACTTATTTTTATCTTTATTGTATATGGATTGTATAGAGATAATGGTGCTACAAATATTGGTTTGGACTGGCATGAAAAGTTAGATGACTTGTTTAACCGCTTCAGTCAGGACGAAAACCCGGTTAATTGGTTTTATCGTACTAATGTTGAAGGATTTGTGGGTTTAGCAGGTATTCTAACTTATGAAGGCCAAGTTGGTGGAATTGACCATGATTTTGGGTTATCGAACCTCACCTTATTTACGCAACTTATACCAAACGTAATTCGTAATGACCAATATTTAGTTGCTGCTCTAGCAGACTTTTTAGATTCCTTGTATCCATATTCTCAAGGTTCAGTTGTTGCACCAGGACTTGAAATTGCCTATGCCCACTTTGGGTTGTTTGGCATTATACTTATGGGTTTTTTGCTCGGCTATTTAGCAGATTTTTTACATAGAAAAATGCTTGACCACAGACAGGATCGATTTCTAGTAGCTTTGCTGTCAGTACAATCTATGAATATAGTCCGAAATATGCTTCGGATTGTTCTGTTTTTTGGATTGGCAGATTTAACAATGCTCTTAGCTTATAGACTGATATTAAATTTTGGAAAAAAGCAAGATAAGCGAGCAGATTCCAAGAGTTAAGTACCTGGACAGAATTAATTACATATTATTTATTTACCAATCCTTTGTCCATTAAGGATTTCATTCCAAATGTTTGTGTAATTAATTTTGTCCCATTACTTATTAGGTTGTTTATTTGATGACAACGAAATTGTTCTTTTATATAAGGAATTGTAAAATGATTAAAAGCTTTGAATCAGACTGTCAATATATCATTAATGCAGCACATAATTTTGCAGTCAAAAATCCAGATTTTACATCTGATGTAGGACATATTGATAATTTTCCAGGTGCCGCAGTTTACGTTCGAGATGCTGCTAAAATTTCTTCTTATTTGCTACCTGGAAGCAGGATTCTTGATTGGGGTTGTGGTTACGGACAGCTATCTTATCTGCTAGCAAAAAATGGCTATCAAGTTGATGCTTGTGATTGGTCAAAAGATCTTAAAATACCAGAATTTCTGGATTCAGGGATAAACTATTTTCCCTTGACTTCGCCTGTTCAGATTCATGTTCCTGATGCCTCATTTGATGTTGTGATTTCCAGTGGAACTCTAGAACATGCTCACAACATTATCGATTCATTAAAAGAAATTCGTAGAATCCTCAAACCAGGCGGTTGGTTTTTCATATTTCGGTTTCCTGCAGAGTATTCTATTTCTGAATACATCGCCCGTAAATCCGGGCGCTGGTCTCATGCAGTACGTATGTCAAAATCAGAATTGCAATTTATGTTAAGGATGTTCAGCTTCAGGGTTGATCAGATTGGGTATGATAGCTTTCTGCCCATCTTTCTAGGAAGACAATTAAAATTCTTGCGCCCGATACGTGAACAGCTAGATACCCCAATAACATATCTTGATAAAGTTTTGACATCGCTCCCAATTATATCAGCTTTCTCGACATCAATATATTGCTTTGCTCAGATTAATACCGAATACACTGAAAATTTTTAATCGTGATATTTCATTTAGTCAAGGTTCTCTTTGGTTTCTGCTAAAGAGGTTTATCGATAAATTATGGTGGGTTATAGGCTATAAGCCTTAATTATGCTGGATTATTACTTTGCATCAACACCATAATTTATTTCAACATGAAATAGTCATTAACCCTACCTGCTATTTACGATTACGTCAAGACTGAAGGAGTACCTTTAATTGATTATTGGAATTGATACCCGCTTTGCACTCAAAAAGCGTAGGGGAATAGGCAACTATACCCTCAATTTATTGCAATCTTTAGCAAAAATAGATCAGGAAAATCAGTATTTTCTTTATACAGATCAACCTGATTCTGAAAATATTTTACCAAAAGCTGCAAATTTTGAAGTTAGAATCCTAGTCCCAGCCAATTATTTACTATGGGAACAGCTAGTTCTGCCAAGACAAGCAATTAAAGATGGTATAGACGTACTTCATTGCACTGCTAACACATCTCCAGTTTTTCTAAAAAAAAGTACAAAACTGATAGTCACTATTCATGATGTGATGTATCTGAAAGATTCCGTACTATTGCCAAAGTCAAATGTTGCTTATCAAAGACTAGGTAGGATATACAGAAGTGCTATTGTCAGCAAAACTATTAGAAATGCTACTAAAGTGATTACAGTTTCTAACTTTTCTAAAAGTGATATTTTGCATCACTTCCCCAGTCTTCAAACAAGCTCAATTATAACTACCTATGAAGCACCGGATGCTTCATTTAGCATACTTGACAGGGGAAACGCATCTAAAATTATCAAGAATAGTTTTAATCTATCTGGAAAGTATTTATTAACTTTAGGTGGTACAGATCCACGAAAAAACACAAAATTAGTTATTAGAGCTTTTTCAAAGCTAAAGCAAACGAAAAACATTAATGAAAAGTTAGTTATCGTAGGAATTCCAAACTGGAAGCAGTCTGAATTTTATGATCTTGTTTGTTTGCTTCAATGCGAAAATGATGTTATTTTTACGGACTATGTTACTCAAGAGGAATTAGTATATCTCTATAATTGTGCCACATTATTTATCTATCCTTCTTTATATGAAGGCTTTGGTATCCCACCCTTAGAATCAATGGTTTGTGGTACTCCAGTTATTACCTCCAATACAACATCTATTCCTGAAATTGTTGGAGATGCCGCTTTGCAAGTAGACCCCACCAATCAAGAAGAACTTGAATCAGCAGTATATAAATTATTAGTTGACCATTCTTTAAGAGATAACTTAATTCAACGTGGATTAGCAAGAGCAAAGCAATTTTCTTGGCGAAGAATGGCTGAAGAAACTCTAGATATCTATAAATCTATTATTGCCGATGATAATAACTTATGAAAATACTTTTTGTTACTCCGAGATTTCCTTATCCTCTGTTACGAGGAGATCAGTTTATACCTTATCATCGCCTTCGCATATTAAGTCAGCGACATGAACTTACATTGTTAACCCTTTATCATAGTGCCTGGGAACTAGAAAATATTGATCGGATACGTCCGTACTGTAAAGCAATATATCCTGTTCATCTCCCTAAATGGCAATCACTTATCAATGTAGGAAAAGGTTTATTTACTTCACAATTACCTCTTCAAGCTTGTTACTACTTTTCTAGTAAATTTCAGCAACAGCTAGATTCGATTTTGGCAGCCAATAAGTTTGATGTAGTTCATACTTTTATGATGAGGATAGCCCCTTATTTTCATCATATACATACCCCTAAAATTATAGAACTGATTGACTCGATGCAATTAAATTTAGAGCGTCGTGTAGCTTTAGAATCTTTTCCTAAGCGCTTGATTTTTCAGAAGGAACTTCGACGAGTCACCCGTTATGAACGTGATTTACCTAACTTATTTAATAATTTGGTAGTTGTATCTGAAAAGGATGCACAACTAATTCCTAGTGAACGAGTAAAGGTTATCCCCTTCGGAATAGATACTGAATTTTTTAGTTTACAAAAACAACCACCAATAGAACCAACCCTAATTTTTTCTGGAAATATGAGTTATGCACCTAATATTCATGCTGTTAAGTGGTTTGTTGAACTTTGTCTACCCATAATTCAACAAACAATTCCTGATATTACACTTTTGATTGCTGGAGCAAACCCTACAACAGAAGTTCGCAGTTTAGAGCAAAAGAGAGGAGTTATAGTCACTGGCTTTGTAAAGTCTATGCCAGAAACTCTAAAAAAAGCTAAGATTGCGATCGCTCCCATGCAATCAGGATCAGGTATGCAAAGCAAAATTCTGGAAGCAATGGCTTCTGGACTACCTGTAGTTACTACAACCTTGGGACTTGGTTCTCTGAGTGCAAACCCTGACAAGGAAATTTTGATAGCAGATAGTCCAGAAGATTTTGCGAAAGCTACGATTACTCTACTACAAAACTCTGATCTAGCTAGAGAGATTAGAAATCTTGCAAGACAATTTGTTGTTAATAAATATAGCTGGGAATTTTCAGCTAACCAAGTTGAAAACCTGTACAATCATATAATGCTTGATACAAGCAGATAAACTGAAGTTTTCAAGCAAAGAAATCTAAATAATACATCCCACATTCCGCACCCCCCAGTGTCACAATCGGTAATTTCGGATTTTTGAATACCTTTGATGATAATTTTGATACAAAATCGTCGAAATCTTAGGTGGCGATAGCGAAGCGCTGCTGCAAGCAGTTCGCCAATCTCAAATCCCCAAACGACCATTTTTCGTTGTGTGACAGTTTAGGGTGCGGAAGGTCGGATACATAGGAGTAACATAAATTATGTTTGGAAGATCATTGAGTAGAGTTTTCAGAGCATTATTTGACTATAGAAACTATCTATCAGTTATAAAAGCACCTTTTGTATACGTGAATCCTATCCTGGATTTTCTGGAAGGCTATATCCTCCAAAATGGTAATTATCCGCGTATAGTTCGTCTCAAAACTCCAATTGGAGTTAATTCAATAGAGATATTGAACTCCTTGGACACATTTACTATTAACGAAATATTTTGTTGGGAAATTTATTATACCGACAATCAGCCTAAAGTAATTGTTGATCTCGGTTCAAATATTGGTGTATCTGAACTATATTTTTTATCTAGAAATAATAGCAGCATTGTCTATGGCTTTGAACCAGTACCTAAGCTATATGAGCAACTTCAAAACAACATAAGTCAATTTAAGGATAGAGCTTTCAATCAGAGGGTTGCTATAAGCGACACAAGTGGTATAACTCAGATGGGAGTAGAAAATTCAGGTAGATATGGAGGAATCGGAGTCAAAAGTGAATCTCAAATAACAGTTCAGACTATCGATATTAATTTCGCACTATCACAAGTTCTGGATTCTCATAAATTTATTGATATTCTCAAAATGGATATTGAAGGTTTGGAAGAGATAGCAATAAACTCAATAGATATAGATATTCTCTCAAGGATAAAACTAATCTACGTTGAGGCTGGCGATGATAACAAGTTTTTTCCACAAAACCTAAAAAAAAGCTTCAAACATTTTTCTCATCGAGGAATCTGTAAATACGTCAATACTTTATTATAAAAAATGACTAAAAAAGCGCTAATCACCGGATTAACGGGTCAAGATGGCTCATATCTTGCCGAACTCCTCCTATCCAAAGGATACCAAGTATTTGGCTTAGTCCGTCGTTCCAGTTCTGGAAACCTTGAACGGATTAATCACCTCAGTGGTACTGTTGAAATTCTTTCTGGTGATCTCCTAGATCAATCCTCACTCATGGATGTGATTACAGAATCCCAACCCGACGAAATTTATAACCTGGCTTCTCAAAGCTATATTCCTACATCCTGGACACAACCATCTCTCACTGCGGAATACACTGCTTTGGGTGTTTCTCGTCTCTTAGAATCCATTCGTCGTTGTAAATCTGATGCGAGATTTTACCAAGCCTCCAGCAGTGAAGTTTTTGGTCAGCCTGACGTATCTCCCCAAAACGAGCTTACTGCCTTCCGCCCCCGCAATCCCTACGGTGTCGCCAAGGCATATGCCCATTGGATGACTATCAATTATCGCCAACAATATAACCTTTACACTTGCTGCGGTATTACATATACTCACGAATCACCCCGACGTGGTGCAGAATTTGTATTTCGTAAAATCACCCGAACTGCGGCCATGATTAAGCTGGGATTAGCTAATCAATTAAAATTGGGAAATTTAGATGCCCATCGTGATTGGTGCTACGCCAAAGATGCTGTACACGCTATGTGGTTGATGTTACAGCAACAGCAGCCTGATGATTATATTATTGCTAGTGGTGAAACCCACTCAGTTAAGGAACTGGTAGAGTGTGCTTTTAAATTTGTGGGATTAAATTGGCAAGATTACGTAGTAGTTGATCCGGCTTTTTACAGACCAGATGAATCAGTGCAATTAGTGGGTAGTATTGATAAAATTCACAACCAATTAGGTTGGAAACCTGAATATTCCTTTGAACAATTGGTAGAACTAATGGTAGATCATGACCTGAAGGAATTAGTAAACAGTTAACTTCTTGTAAATATTGATGGTATGTGAAAAAAATAGAAGTACATTTTAAGTAAAAATTCTGACCTATATCCCAATGAAGGTACAGCAATAGGTGTAACTACAATCCCTTCACTACCAAGAACAATAGCAGCGAACTGCTTGCAGCAGCGCTTACGCGATCGCTGTCCTCACAAATTATAGTAGATAAACCAAGGGCGATCGCTAAAACCAGCCATACTAATCTATACTTGCCCTTTCTAAAAATACTACTCATAGCGATCGCGTCAGCAGTTCGCCATTGAAATCTCACTAACAACTACTCACGAGATAAATTACCTTACCTATCCTCAAACTTTCTTTTCCTGTGCTAAAGTCAAAACCTGCACATACAGCCGGTCTGAAATTCTCATTTCCTATGCTTGCATCTCATTTAAAACATCCTTAACACTAGCCAACACACCCTATAGTGTACAAATTGTATAGGTTAACAGAAGAGGAGATTAAGATAATTCAGGATAGTATAAAACAGAAATAACTGGCGATCGCTATAATAAAACTAGACTAATTAACTTGTAACTTATCATGGAAAACATTACCATTCAAGTTGACCCAGAAATTGCCAAAGCGTACCGAGAAGCAGAACCAGAAAAACAGCAAAAAATCCAAATATTTCTCAACATAATGCTGCAAAAAGCAGTCAGTCAAAAACCACTCTTAGATATCATGGAAGAAGCGAGTCAACAAGCCATTGCTAACGGAATGACCCCAGAAATTTTAGAATCTATTCTCAACGATGAAAACTAACAGCTTGTCTGGCTTCCTCCCACGATGGTAACAATAGAAACTCCCATTCACCAGTATTATCGTTAGCAACGGCTATAGCTGTTTCCTCTTGTCTCCAATCGTTATCTGACATATTTTACATCGTGGCAAGTAGCCGATTAAGTATAGATCATAGTTATCTGAAAACCTAATCCAACAAATTTATCAAGCTTTAGCAGATAACCCTATCAGCTAACTACTCACGCAATATTGACCTGTAATACCTCTGTTTTGAGTTTCAGGTAGAAACCAGTCATGCAAAAGTGATATCGGCTGTTTTAGAGGCATATAGAAAGAGTTGATTTATGATTGCGTTTAATCAAGTCAATACAAAGCTTATTTGTGTAACGACATATGTGATACCATATAAATAATACTCTTTATCATCATTACTGACTGTATCCAAACAATAGGTAACAAAACAATGATTAGTTAGTCTAATCGGTTTTGATGCTTATGGCGTTTACAGATTATCTGATAATGACAATAGTTAAATGGTGCAAAATAAAAGAATAGTAGAACTGTGTTCATTACTATCCCTTTTTATTACTGTATTTATTTGAAGTGGTGTTATTTGCATTTTGATAATGCAGTTAAAACTCAGGTACTTGAACCTGTCTTATTGTACCCGCGTAATGTTTCATAATTATTTCAGGTGAATTACCTACCCATTTAGCAACCTGCACAACACTCACACCAGTCTCTAAGCAATTTGTGATAAACGTATGTCGTGTATGGTATTGAGGACGGTAAGGAACATTTAACTCAGATAACACAGTTTTCCAGGCTCGATTAAGGAAGTTATGAGCATCAATTAAACCGCCTTTGGGAGCTTTAAAGACTGGTGTATCTGCATTAGCATTACTTGGTTTAATGGAAAGTAACAACTCTTTGAGTGATTGATTAATAGGGAATTTGCGGCTCTTATGAGTTTTGGTGTCTTTACGATTACCTTCTACAACTGCTTCACTGAAGGTAATTAAAGTTAAATTACTACTGATATGTCCCCAAATTAACCCTATAGCTTCAGAAGTCCTACAACCCGTCATAAACAGAAATCTAACATAATTTGTGTAGTGATTGTAGTACGTATTTCTCTCAAAAGCCGCAATAATCTGTTCTTGCTCACTTTTGTTAAATGGGTTGATTGTTTCATCTTCATCTTTCACAGCTACTCTTATCTTCTGTGACATCCCTATAAATGGGTTACTACTAATCAACTCACAATCTATTGCCCAATCACAACAAGCTTTTAATTGAGTCAAAACACGCTTTGTTGCATTTGGTGTTAATTTCTCTAGCAAGAAATCTCTGATTATTACCGCTTCTAAAAGGTTGTGTGTTGGTAAACTAGCAATATGGTTTCTAGTTTTCTGAAAATCCTTATTTATAGTGGTTATACTCAAAGTCTTGGACTTATAAGTTGTGTATTTATCCCATAAATCAATCAATGTTGGTAGTTGCTGACTTTCTGTTATAGGTGCAACAAGTGTTAAATGAATTTGAGGTTTATATTTAGCTAATGTGGGGTCAAAGCGTTCAAATGCAATATCTGATTCTATCTGTTTAGCTTTAGCCTCAGCAAGCTTGCGATTTTCTGATGTATCTGACATTCCCAAAGTGAGATACTTTTGTTTTCCTCCATATAGGTGACGTGGTAAACGCAGTCTGAGTCTGTCTTGGAACGTTTCGACACCGACTGAACCTTTAGATGCTTTCTGTTCCACCTTCATAAGAATACCCAGTAAGTGGGAAACTCAGCGGCTTTAGCCGGTGAGAGGGAAACGACATGGGCGGTAATAAAGGCTTTGAATCTTTTTTCATTACCGCCTTGGAGTTGGTAAATTCGGTGTACTTTTGTAATGTACTTTCAACGGGACAATTACCGATTCAAATTTCCCAACTCTGTACGCATAATGTTTTGCTCACTCATAGCCTCCCATTTCTGGGGTAATGTTAGCCGATGCCTACGGCACGCTGCGCGAACGACCAGTTATAAGAGCTTTTTAGACTTGCAGCACTGTTTCAGTGACCTTAAAACTGTTTAATTGCAAATGACAGAGCAGGGAACTAGTGAAGCAGCGCGGTCTTGGGGGTTTCCCCCATGAGCGACTGCTGAACCCCGAAGGGGCTACGCATTCCGGGGTGTCGTGACTCAAATAAAGGCTACCCTTAGACTATGCTTAGGGTGGTCTGGTCAGTACGGCTTGCTTGATTACTCTTGCAAGCCCAGTCCCTTTAGGGCTGGGTTACTGACATTCCTTCCGTCCTTGTGACTATGATTTATCCTCTTATCTAGACTATCATAGATAGTCAATTCATAGTCAAAGTTAAGCCCAAAAATGCAAAAACTCCCAAAGGAAATTTACTTTATTACAGTAGAATTTATCTAAATACCTTGATTACTAAGGTTTTCAGCTATTTTAATCAATGCCAGGAACGAGACTTGAACTCGTGGCACGTGGATTTTCAGTCCACTGCTCTACCAACTGAGCTATCCCGGCGGGCTTCTTTTACCACTGTTATTAACGTTAGCATGAGAAAAAAGATTAGTCAAGGGGTTATTGAAAATAATTTTTAGCTAATCTTCATTGTCAACTTCACCCAGCTAAACACAGTCACAAATACCAGAAATTGCACAAAAACAATACTTGGTCCAGATGCTAGGTTAAACAAACCAGAAACCATCATTCCCGCAATACTACTGCTACAGCCGACAACCACCGATAGAATCAGGAAGCGGCTGAAATGGTGACTCATAAGTTTGGCTGTAGCAGCCGGAATTACCAAAAACGCATTTACTAATAAAACACCAACGGCTTTAATTGCTACAGCTACGGCAAGAGAAAGCAAAACAACGAATCCATAGCGATATAACTGTACAGGTATGCCTTGCACTTGAGCAACGTCGGGATTAAGAGTTAACAGAATCTGTTGCGGCAGAGTTGATAATAAAAAAACGCTACTACCAACAAGTACCAATAGCGTCAAAATTAAATCTGTGTTATCTATAGCCAAAATATCGCCAAATAGTACCCCCATTAAGTTACCGCGATATCCTTTAATAAAACTGGTGAGAATCACACCGATCGCTAATGCCCCAGATAGCACTATGCTGAGAACGCTATCACTAGCCAAATCAGTTTTATCAATTAGGTAGAGAACAACAACTCCAAAGATTAAGGTAAACGGGAGTAACATCCAGGCAGGATTAGTGTTGAGTAACACGCCTAATGCCACACCTACCAAGGCTGCATGACCAACGGCATGACTAAAAAAGGATAATTGCCGTAATGTAACGAAACTGCCCAATAACCCGCCTAAAATGCCCATTAATACAGCACCCATAATGGCACGCTGCATAAAGGGAAATTGTAATAAATTCACCAAGTCATGATAGTTAATGGTCATACTGAGAGGAGTTCGGAGTTCGGAGTTCGGAGTTCGGAGTTCAGGAGTTCAGGAGTTCAGGAGTTCAGGAGTTCAGAAGGAAGAAATTTCTCCCCAACTCCCCCAACTCCCCCAACTCCCCCAACTCCCCCAACTTCCTCTGCCCCCCGTTCCCTAATGATGATGTTCATAGCGACTAAAACCAGGACCATAGGTAGCTAAAAGATTTTGTGGTGAAAGGGCTATTTCGGGTTTACCGGAACAGACAAGAGTTTGATTGAGACAGATGACGCGATCGCAATGACGGCTTACCATATCAATATCGTGGGAAACTTGCAACACTGTCCAACTCTCTTCTCGTTTTAATTCATTTAACAAAGCATAAAAATCCGTTGTTCCTTGGACATCTACCCCTGCAAAAGCTTCATCCAATACTAACAACTTTCGCGGTGTTACCAAACAATAAGCTAATAATACCCGTTTGAGTTGACCACCGCTAAGAGTCCCAATAGCCTGATTTCGCAAGCGATAAGCATCAGTCCGGTGTAAAGCTGTGATAACTGCTGCTGATATTTCCCGTTTTTGTTGCCAAAATTTCGAGAAAAATGAATGTTTTTTATTCCCTATTCCTAAAGCTACTAATTCACTAACCGAAATGGGAAAACTGCGATCAAAAATAAAGTTTTGTGGCATATATCCCATCCAATTCCGCAGATTTCCTAGTCTGGAAATTGGGCGACCAAAAACTTCAATTGTTCCAGCACTTCGGGGAATTAAATCTAAAATAGCCTTGATTAAGGTACTTTTCCCAGCCCCATTCGGACCAACTATGGCTGTATCTGTTCCTGCTAACAATTCAAAGGAAACATCTCGCACAGCTAGATAGCTGCTTTGGTAGACTGTTAACCCAGAAACTTTTAATATTGGTAATGTAAATTCTGCTTGTTCGTCAGTCATGTAATTTAGGATTTAAGATGCCAATAATTTATAGTGATATGGCAGGAGTCAGAAGTCAGAAAAAAAGAAGGATTGAGGAGTATTGGTAAGAGGTTGTTTGAAAAGTAAAACGGGCGGTTAGAAACCGCTTCTACACAGGCAAAACCCACCTGGGTGGGTTTCCAATCCTTAATTTTCCTTAGTCCGCGCAGGCGGACTTTGTTTGTGTAGCCGTGAATTCCATTCGCCAGGGCTTAAGTTGACACCATTAAGCTTTTGCTTTACCCCTACTCTTCACTTGCACCCAGCGACTAAACTCTCCAAATTAGCTTTCATTGCTTTAAAATAATACTCTGGATTGGTATCACCAGTTTCTAAAGAATCCAAAGTCCGCACAGTTAACCCCAAATCTTGGGAAATACTGGTGAGTAATTTGTTATCTAACCCTGGTTCGCTAAATAAGGCTTTAACTTGGTATTTTTTGACTGTATTCACCACTTTTTGGACATCTGTTGGGGAAAGTTGCTTTTCAGGAATTTCTACTACTGCTAATTGTTTAATGTTATAACGTTTGGCAAGATAGGGAAAAGCATCATGAAAGGTGATAAAGGTGCAGTTTGGTGTTTGTTTAATAGTCTGTTGAAATTCATTATTTAAATTATCTAATTTCTGAATATATGCCGCTGCATTGGTCTGATAGTTGGCTTTATTGACCGGATCTGCGATAATTAAACCATCTCGAATATTAATAATTTGCTGTTTTGCTAAAACTGGATCTAGCCACACATGAGGATTTCCCAATTGGTGTTCATGATTATGATCATGTTCTCCCGTTGCTGTTTTATCTATGGGGGAAGTTTTATTAATAGCTGGAATACCTTTACTAGCATCAATTTCCATTAGTTGGGAATTTCCGGCATTTTTAATTGTATCTGCTAAAAACTCCTCTAAGCCTAAACCATTTTTGACTAATACCTTAGCTGTAGCGATCGCTTTTACATTCGCTGGTGTCCCTTGATATTCGTGTATTTCCGTACCAGGTTTAACTAAAATATCTATATCTGCTACATCTCCGGCTACTGCTTTAGTAAATAAATAAACTGGTAAAAACGTGGTAACTACTTTAGTTTTTGGTGATTTTGGGACTGGGGTTGGTTCTGTTTTTACAACCTCGCCACTGTTAGTATCATTGCATCCATAAACTACTGACAAAATTATTAAGGTAATCAGAGGTAAGAAACTTCTGGTTTTTCTATCTATTTTGACTTCTCTAAAACTTCTCATGGTTTGGGGTTGACAATAAAACTTCATTGGGATTATATCTCATAATGAGATCCATTCTCATATAAATTATCAGAAAAATGCTACTGTATCAAGCATTACAGAATATTAAAAAATTTCAGGTAATACTGCTGTATACTGAGGGTATTTACAGTTCATAAGGATTTCTTAACTTTTTATTGTGATCAGCTTAACTTAGGACTGTAGTATATTAAAAATCACTATCAATAGCTGTACTAATTCGAGTGTAGCATTATCAACTTTAAACACGGGTGTGAGAAAAAATGCAAAAATTCTGGACTTATCTAATTGCTAGTTCAACAGTTGTGAGTAGCATATTATGTATGAATGCTGCTGCAAAGGCAGAACCATTACCAGTAACTAATTCAGAACAACAGGTTAATAATAGCCAAGAACAGGCAGTATCTCAAGTTACTTCCGTATCTCAGTTATCCGATGTTCAACCTAATGATTGGGCATTTCAGGCATTACAATCATTGGTAGAACGCTATGGATGTGTTGCAGGTTATCCTAATGCTACTTTTCGGGGTAATCGGGCGTTGTCACGATATGAATTTGCGGCTGGTTTAAATGCCTGTTTAGATCGAGTCAATGAACTAATTGCTACAGCTACCAGTGATTTAGTATCAAAGCAAGATTTAGCAACAATCCAAAAGTTGCAAAAGGACTTTTCAGGAGAATTAGTCACTCTCCGGGGGCGTGTAGATACGGTAGAAGCCAAAACTGCTGAATTGGAAGCTAATCAATTTTCTACCACCACTAAGCTACAGGGGCAAGTTGTGGCAGTTGTTAGTGATGTATTATCAAACAAACAAGTCAATGGTGCGGATATTTCTGGGAAAAATACCACTTTAGGTTCAAGGGCGCGGGTTGAATTAGTAAGTAGTTTTACGGGGAAAGACACACTGTTTACCAGAATCCAAGCTAATAACATCAGCAGTCCTAGCATTAACACTAATGAGGGCAACTTATTTTTTGCTGGTACTACTGGTAACACCAATGCTTTTATAGATGGGCTATGGTATGCTTTCCCCCTGGGCAAAAATACTCAGGTCAAACTGATTGCTAATGCTGGTGCAGCGGACGATGTTACCAATACAGTCAATCTGTTTGATGGTGATGGTGCTTTTGGGGCTGTGTCTACTTTTGGGACAAGAAACCCGATTTATGGACAACTGGGTGATAAAGGCATAGCAGTTAACCACCAGCTTGGCGATAAAATAGGCCTAAGTTTAGGCTACTTAAGTAGTACAGCTAATAACCCCACTCCTGGAAACGGGTTATTTGATGGGAATTATGGTGCTTTAGCGCAGTTAACCGTCAAGCCCAGCGATCGCATTTCTCTTGGTTTAACTTATATCAATTCCTACAATCAACCATTGCTCACTGGTAGTAATAACGCTACATCTAATATCGTCACTTCAGGTGAAAAATTTTCCAGTAATTCCTATGGTGTTCAAGCATCTTTAGGAATTAGCAAGAAGTTTGTTCTCGGTGGTTGGGCTGGTTATACGAATAGTCAAGTTTTGACAGGTACAAAGGGAGAGTTTGACACTTGGAACTATGCTGTTACTATTGGATTCCCTGATTTGGGTAAAAAAGGTAATTTGGCTGGTGTCATAGCTGGTATGGAACCAAAAGTCACAAGTTCTAGCGCGACTGTTACTGGAGTTGCAAAAGATCCAAATACCTCTTATCACATTGAAGGATTTTATCAATACAAGGTCAGTGACAATATCACCATTACTCCTGCTGTAATTTGGCTAACAGCCCCAAATCACGATGATAGTAATGGTAATCTAGTGATTGGTGCTTTGAGAACTACTTTTAGTTTCTAGTTTCCCAGTCAGAGTTATTAAGAATAATTCTTAATAGCTCCAATTTTTTTTAAAAAACCAGGTGTGAAGAAAAATGCAAAAGTTCTCAACATATTTACTTGCTAGTTCGACCGTTATCAGTGCTGTACTATGGACAAGTTCTGGAGTCTTGGCTGAAGAAATACCAGCAAATAATCAACTCCAGACTGATACTAATTCTCAACAATTAAATATAAATAATCAACAAGAGGGAATATCTCAAGTTACCTCCGTGTCTCAGTTATCCGATGTTCAACCTAATGATTGGGCATTTCAGGCATTACAATCATTGGTAGAACGCTATGGATGTGTTGCAGGTTATCCTAACGCTACTTTTCGGGGTAATCGGGCGTTGTCACGATACGAATTTGCAGCCGGGTTAAATGCCTGTTTAGATCGAGTCAATGAATTAATTGCTACTGCTACCAGTGATTTAGTATCAAAACAAGATTTAGCAACAATCCAAAAGTTGCAAGAGGACTTTTCCGCAGAATTAGCAACCTTAAAAGGGCGTGTAGACACTGTAGAAGCCAAAACCGCTGATTTAGAAGCTAATCAATTTTCAACTACCACCAAACTGCAAGGACAGGTTGTTGCGGTTGTTAGTGGTGTTGCTTCTGGCAATAAAGTCGGTAATAGTAACATTACTAGCAAGAATACGACATTAGGCGCTAGAACTAGACTGGAGCTTGTCACCAGTTTTACTGGAAAAGACACACTGTTTACCAGGTTAGAAAGCAATAATATTAACAGTTTTGGTCTTAATACTACAGAAGGTAAATTGTCCTTTGCCAGTGGCACACCTAATAACAATGTTTCCATAGGTGCGCTTTCCTATGGATTCCCTCTTGGTAAAAACACTTATGCCAACATCATAGCCAATGATGGTATAATTCTCGACCTTGACACCACATTGAATCTATTTGATGGGAATGGTGGGTCCGGTGCTGTGTCCGCATTTGGAACCAGAAACCCCATCTATGCCCAATTGGGTGGCGCAGGACTAGGTGTAAAACAAAAATTCGGTGAAAATTTAACTCTCAGTTTAGGTTACTTGGCTAGTCAGCACAATACCCCTACTCCGGGAAATGGGTTGTTTGATGGTCCCTACGGCGGTCTAGCACAATTAACAGTCAAACCAAGCGATCGCATTTCCCTTGGTTTAACTTACATCAATTCCTATAACAAGTCACTGGCTACAGGTAGTAATAACGCCACGTTTACCAATCTTGCCGCTGGTACAAACTTTTCCAGTAATTCCTACGGTGTGGAAGCATCTTTAGGTATTACGAAGAAGCTTGTTTTAGGTGGTTGGGCTGGATATACCAATAGTCAAGTTTTGACTGGTACCAAAGGAAAAGCGGAAATTTGGAACTATGCTGTTACTTTAGGTTTACCAGATTTGGGTAAAAAAGGTAACTTAGCTGGTATTATATTTGGTATGGAACCAAAGGTCACGAATTCTACTGTTACTGGAATTACTAAAGATCCAAATACCTCTTATCATGTTGAGGGATTTTATCAATACAAGGTCAGCGACAATATCACCATTACCCCCGCTGTAATTTGGCTAACAGCCCCAAATCACGATGATAGCAGTAGTAATTTAGTAATTGGTGCTTTGAGAACTACTTTCAGTTTCTAATCATAAGTAATTGGACAAAAATATTTACAGTCATTGCGAGCGAAGGGAAGCAATCACAACCCTTGGAATTGCTTCATTTCGCTTCGTTCCATAGGGCTAACGCCACGCAACGCCTACGCAATGACATTGTGTAATTAATTCTGTCTCACTACTTAGCAATTAGACATCTCGAAAAAAGATGGTAGAGACGTTCCATGTAAGAGTAAGCCACAAAATAAATGATCCTGTTTTGTCATGCTGAGTGTAGCGTTCGCGGAGCGTGGCGTTAGCCATAGCGAAACGAAGCATCTCAAGAGATTCTTCACTACACTTCGTTTCGTAATGCCTCTGGCACGCTGCGCGAACAGAATGACATTGGGCATTTCTTTTTGTGGAGTTCTCTTAGGGACTTCCAATTAAAAAAATACCCAAAAATTTCTTGTGGTGCGGGACGAATTGCCCGCTAATCATCAAGGACGGGCAGGATGCCCATCCCACAAAATTGGGTAATTTATTTTTTGGAGTTCTCTTAGGGACTTCCAATTAAAAAAATACCCAAAAATTTCTTGTGGTGCCGGCTAAAAAGCCTGCTAATCATCAAGGACAGGCAGGATGCCCATCCCACAAAATTGGGTAATTTATTTTTTGGTGTTCTCTTAGATAAATCTCACAAATCATAGTTCAGATGTTGTTTCTGTTTTCTTGGGGAGAAAGATGTGATTTTTGTGATGAGTGTGATTAACGTGATTTTGAGAATGATAACAAAAAGACCAACCCCTCCCACAGGGCTGGTCTATAAAAAAACGTTGTTCGAGTTGTCTTCTCAGTAGAGTCAAAACCAAATTGCGCGTTCCCAAAATTCAACGGGCAACTTTTCTTAACAAGATTGTAACAGCCAGTACAGTTTTTTCATGAAAATATCTCAAAAAATATCTGTCTTCGGGTGGGTAGCTTTTCTATTTGAGGTAAGAGGTAAGAGGGAACAGGGGGAGTTGGGGGAGTTGGGGAGTTGGGGGAGTTGGGGGAGTTGGGGGAGTTGGGGGAGTTGGGGGAGTTGGGGGAGTTGGGGAAGTAGGGGAAGTAGGGGGAGTTGGGGAAGTAGGGGGAGTTGGGGGAGTTGGGGGAGTTGGGGGAGTTGGGGGGGAGAAAGAATTTTCCCAATGACTAATGACTAATGACTAATGACTAATGACTAATGACTAATTGCGGTTTTCCCCAAATAATCGTTTCTTGTTTATAAACCACAAGTCCTGGTTTAGTGCCTTTGGGTTTGTAGACGTGCTTGGGTTGGGTGTAAACTACTGGTACTTGGTCACTTTGACGGGCGCGACTGAAATAACCTGCTAGATTGGCTGTAAATTGTAAATCAGCTTCTTCTGCCACTGTACCCGGTTCTAGACGCAGGAGGACATGACTCCCTGGAATTTCTTGGGCGTGAAACCACAAATCATAGTCTCCAGCGACACGGAATGTCAGTTGATCATTTTGGATGTTATTACGACCAATGAGGACTTCAAAGCCACTCGGACTGCGGTAACGATGAAAATTAGTGCCGGGAGTGTCGTTGCTGCTACGGCTGCGATATTCTAGGTCTTCTAGATATTTTTGCCCAATGAGTTCATCCCGGATTTCTTCTAAGGCTTGTAAATCTTCTGGATTTTGGTATTTGTCTATTTGCAAAATTGCCGCTTCTACTTGTTCAAGATAGTCAATTTCTGCTTTGACTGCAAATAGTAAGGGTTCAACGGCAGCACGGGCGCGTTTGAGTTTTTGGTGCTGTTTGTAAAGCTTTTGGGCATTTTGGACGGCGTTTTTATCTGGCAAAAGAGCGATCGCAATTGGCTGTTCGGTTTCAAAATCTGGTAGAATTATTTCCTGCATCCCTGGTTGCCAATGGTGCAGGTTAGCCATTAATAGGTCAGCTTTTTGACGATATTCTTCAGCCTGATCTGATTGTTGCAGGCGATCGCTAAAAGTTTTCGCTTTAGTGCGTAACTTACCCAAAATATTCAACAATTTTTGACTTAACTGATGACGCAGTTGTCCAAATAACTGTTCATTCAGTTGATCAGAATAATAACGGTAAACTAACTCTTGAATATTCTTTGTTGGTGCAATTCCACCCCAACCCATCACCGTATATCCATTTTCTGTCCAAGCAGGTTGAAATTTACCTGAATCTAAAGCCTGTAACCATTCTTGCCAACGTTGAAATAAATTTTGCCAATCTTGGGAAGTAAGTTCGTCAGTATTCGTATCTGGGATGATATTTGCCGCTAACAGCATCGTGTCTAGCAAAGCCGAACTTAAACCACTATAACTTTTGAGTAACTGGCGTTTAATACCTCCGGGGACTAAACTTACCCGTTCTTGCCAGCGTTCGATAGATTCGCTAAAATTGGGGACTTTTCCCGTTAATTTCGGTGGTGTTTCGTAATTTTGTCCAGTTTGAATGGGACGAACACTAGATTGTTGCTGACTAACTTGATGGGCAGCAGTGATAATTTCATTACTCGCATCAGTTAAAATCACATTACTATATTTGCCCATCACTTCCGCATAAACGTGATAAAGGGCAGTTTCTCCCGGACGACGGGCAAATTGTAAATCAATTACCCGTTCCCAAGGGGAAATAGCCTCAATTCCCACTAAAGCTAATCCACCTAATTGATGTCTTAATTGTTGACTAAAAGTAAAAGTATCTGGGGCGCGTGGTGGTGGTTCACTAATACAAATATGGGCGGCTTGAGGATGCCAAGAAATATCCAGCCAACCCCGTTGATTTAAGGTGCGTAAGGCAATGGCAATGGTAAAGCGATCGCGCTGATATACCTGTTCTATGCGTGCAGGCAACCAATTGGCGCGGATTTCGCCACAAGCGGCGGTTAAAGCGGTAAAATCCAGGGGTTGCAAAACAATTACCCCTTTTTCACGACAAAATTACTTTTTTCTGGATTATTTTCTTGGTTCATCTTGTTTTCTGCGAGATACCCCATCCTCAGCGCAAGCAGGATGGGGAGGGATAGCGCGTTTAATTTAATGGCTCAACGCCGTTAAATTAAACATTTTCCGAGTTGAAAACACGATTAAACCCGTGTTTGGCTGTATCAATCGGACTTTTTTAGCTGTACATTGTCCTAACCGTTTCCAGTTACAATCACTAACTGAAACTTGTTTTTCCGTGTCTCCACTAACCCAACCGAAAAATGTTTTCTGACCTTGGGTAGCTTCCACAAAATCACCTTTTCTAAATCCATGCCTTGTTGTAGTTCCACCATATTTACGTCTATTCCCACATGAAGAGAAAACCATTAAATGTAGTTGCCTACGACTAATTGGAGGACGACGTAAAATAGTAAATTGCGACCTAGTAATAGTTACATTACCTACCCAAGACGCACCATGATTTTTAATGTCGTTCCATGTTTGGTATTTCACAAATTCGGAACTTGCTAAGGTGACAGCATCAACTGCATGAGTTTCCGGGATTTGCAAAGACTTTTCCGATTTTTCTTTATGCAATCCCAAATATTTACGAAGATTTGATGTTTCCCAACCTTTTTTTAGAGTCACGTTAGCAAGTTCGGATAATCGGTTAATTTGATATCTTTGACCTACCATGACAGGACTAAAACTCTTATTTCCTCCTGCTTCTACCTCTTCAACGACAATTGTTTTTACTGGGTAAATATCACATAATAAAGTTATTGTTCTATATTCTAGGTCTTTGTTTGCTCGAATGCTTGGAGGTAGTTTTGAACCTCGGCGATTATCAAATCTTGCTTGACGATGACTACGTTGGGTATAGGGCAATTTGCGCTTAATCCTTCTACCACGTCTACTACGTCGCATCATAGCTCTTTGCTCCATTCTGTCTTTAACTGTTTTGAATGGAAGAACTAGATGCAACATTTGTAAGGTATATTTCTTGGTTTGAACCGCGATACCAGAAAACATTTTTCCTGGGTCTAAGCCAATTACTATTTCTTGAGCTTTTGTATTAGATGGTTCAGATTTTAACTGGACATAGAAAACACCTAATTTGTTGAATTTACCAATTGCTTTACCTTCTTTAATCCAACGTCTAGCGCGGCTAGGTTTTGTTGGCATTAATGGAATATTGTCTACTGAAATTACAGGTACTCGCATAAAGAGATAATCCTTGGAGTAAAGTTTAAGTCCCCTCGCCCAACTAATTCAAAATGTCTTGGCTTAACCCAACGACTGAACAAACAGTCTTGCAGATAATCCAAACTGGGGAAGTATTTGGAAGTGCGTATCAGAATTAGTCTCAGTGGGCTAGTCAAACACATAACCTTTGTTAGTTACAAGCCCCATCCCTCTTCAGGGTGGGGTTATTGACTAAATAAATATTTTTCAGTTTACGTAACACCCAGATCCCCGACTTCTCAAAGAAGTCGGGGATCTAATCTATTAAATCATCCTTGCCAGGGTGAAGGGATAGGTGTAGTGGAAATCACCTTTTCTGCCATTAACCTCACGGCAGTTTTCCCACAACTTGGGCATTCTACCTCTAAATACTGTGAAGATGATACGTCTACCTCAGATAATATCCCCTGTTTGCAGTGCCAACATTCACAAATTACCCTGCATACTGGTTCGTTGCAGTCAAGGATCTTGACGTGCTGAAAATTTTGGGATTCGCTGTCTGGTTTCCTGGGCTTCGGGAATTTTTTGATTTCTTGAACTTCCATCATTTCACCGTCTAACTGCAACTATGTTTAGAGCTTACTTGATGCTTTCCTATCTTACAACTTTGCAGGAATAGTCAGTAGTCAGTGGTCAGTTGTCAGTTGTCAGTTGTCATTGGGAAAATTCTTTCTCCCCCCCCAACTCCCCCAACTCCCCCAACTCCCCCAACTTCCCCAACTTCCCCAACTCCCCCAACTCCCCCAACTCCCCCAACTCTCCCAACTCCCCCAACTCCCCCAACTTCCCTATTTACTAGCTAATACAGGTTCTTTAACAGATTGTTGCAACAGTTGGGTATATAGTTCATCTAACTGACCAGCTACGCCATGCCAGCTAAATTTATTGATAACACGCTTTTTGGCAGCTTTTCCTAGTTCTTGTTGCCATATAGGATTACCCAAAATCCGATCAATGGCGTGATTAAAAGCTGGGACATTTTGTGGTGGCACTAATAAACCAGTTTCTTCATTGACAACAGTGAATTGTAATCCACCGACATCACTAGCGACTACAGGTGTACCGCACGCCATCGCTTCGATAGCTACTAATCCAAAGGGTTCGTAGTGGCTGGGAACAACACAAACATCAGCAGCAGCAAAATAAGCTGGTAATATATGCCGACTCAGACAACCGGGAAAAGAGGTGCATTCACCCATTCCTAACTCGTTGACAATTCCGGTGAGGCGATCGCGTTCTTTTTCATCACTATTCCCCGGTGTACAGCCACCACCAATAATCAACTGCAATTGTTTGGATTCGTAAAACTTAGATTCCCGCATTGCCCTGATCAAGGTTTCTATGCCTTTTCGGGGGTCAAATCTACCTACATATAACACCACTTTAGCTTCTGGATCAATTCCTAAACTAGCCCTGGCAGCTTGTCTTTCCACTGAACCAAACTGCTGAATATCTGTACCACAGGGAATAATATCAATTTTGCCTTTTTGGGAAACAAGCGATCGCATATGTTCTTGTTCTTGCGGACTGGTGGCAACAATCCTTTCCGCCGTTTCCAATACTTGTTTTTCTACTATTAAACGTTGACTTGCCACCAGAGGAATATTTTCTATGGTGTTGTATTTGATTACCCCTAAAGAATGGTAAGTATGAACCTGTTTAGTTCCTTGTCTTTTCTTGAGTTCCATTCCTACCCAGCTAGATAACCAATAATTAGTATGCACTAAATCATAATTAATCCCAGCTTCTTTTTGAAATTCTAGTAACTGATCTACGAAAGCTGGCAAATATTGAAAACCCTGATCTCTTGGCACAAATTCCACCGGGCCTGCGGTTAACCGAATAGTCCGACAATTAGGGTTATGTTGGACTATCCGTTCTTGATCAGCACTGACCCTCCGGCTAAACATATCTACTTGCCATCCTAGCTGTGCGAGGGCTTCACCCACTTGGCGGACATAAACATTTTGTCCTCCTGCCTCTTCTCTGCCTATTTCAATCGCTGGATCACCATGAACTGAAATTAAAGCAATGTGTTTTTTAGTGGTAGCTTTCATAGATTTTTTCTGTTTCCGATTTCAACAATATGGGAGTGAATTTTCAACTTGCGCTTATTAAACTGAAATCTGTGTTTTTGCGGGGAATTTTGAATAATTAATATTTATTATATTTTAACTATTGCCAAAATGTTGGTTAATTTTCCCCACTTTCTATATTTATATTTAATACCCTTGATAGATATTGTTGCCTATCTTTTGACATAGACAAACGGATATTATCTATCATGATATATTAGTTAATCCATGATAAAACCTACCTGAAGTAGCAACGCCACATCACATCATAAGTTAGACATTTACACTTGATTATTTACAAAGTTCAATCAATCAAAATAATTTTCCTCAAAGTCAATACATCAAAATCAAATTGCCGAAAATATCACCTTAATTACCATCATTTTCAAAACCCTTGATTTAATTAAGCTAATTGTATTAGCTTATACTATTCCTACATTGTGAGAATTTTTGTTAATTTAGATACAGTTTTCCTAAAAAATCACAAATTTTGTGTAATCACCTCGTCAACAGATTTTGCATTGACTCCACCAAACAAGTGTGGAGATTGAGGATTTTAGATTGGCGTTCGCAGCGCAGCCAGTATTTTTGATTAGTTCCATCCTGAAGGGGCGGGGAACTTGTACCGAAAAGTCCCAATCCAAAATCTAAAATCCAAAATCTAAAATTTTTCGGTCAAACTGCAAAAATTGCCAAAACAAATGGTGCAGATAACCTGATATAGCTACCTGCACCACTTGTTGATTAAATTTGGACTTTCTTGGGTGACGAAAGACATTCCTGCTTGCTGGCACTAATCCAAAATAAGCTTTAAGAATTACTCTCAAAGCATATTTACTAAACAGACAATTTAGTTCGTAGTTTGTGCTGACAGCATTTGTTTTAGCTTTTCTAAATCCGCTGCCCAACGGGGATCTGGACGAAAAGCTTCGTTATCAACGCTAGTAGCAGTCTCACGCGCACTACCACCACCGCTACCACGCCGAGATTTCTTACTTCTATCCCGACGATTACCTTCTTTATTGCCGCTAGGACTAGGGGCGCTACTACCTTGGATAATTGGTTTGGGAACTTGTTGTTGTGGTTGTTGTTCTTCACCTTCCTCACCTTTAGTCCGTGGTAAAGCTTTTTCTAGCTTAATGGGTGTATCTTTGAACATTTGACCATTATATTTTTCAATAATTTGATCTGCTTGTTCGTCATTATTCACTGTTAAAAACCCGAAACCCCGGCATTTGCCTGTTTTCCGGTCTTTAATTAGTTTGGTGGTGACAGCATCGCCTTCTTCTGCAAACACAGCTTGCAAATCTTGACGATCTATTTCTTCTTTGGGCAAATTTCCTATATATAGGCGAATGGACATGGAACATACCTCCGAATTGGGATTAAACAGGGCAAGACAAAAACAATAAATTGGCTTTGGTTTTTGAATAGATACTATGGACTAAAACTGCCACAAACCAATTTCTGCAATCCGATATTGTAGCGTGGCGTGAGTCATGCTATCAACTTATAGAATACAGTTTTTTTGTTGGGATCAAGCTTATTCGCCACGAAAGCAATTATGCAATCGTGGGCTAATATCACTTTAATTTTAGGAATTGTTAATTTAATAGCCAACTATCCACCACAGTAAATTCATTCTTCTTAATTCTTGCCCGCAGAACAAAATACCATTCCTTAACATTATGGTATTTTCTACGTAGCTAGTTCAGCAGAAACTTTTCCGCTAATAGCCAATAGTATTGCTTCATCGTAACATAAAACACATTTTTAAGGCAAGGGGCAAAAGATAAGAGGCAGGGGGCAGGGGGCAGGGGGCAGGGGGCAGGGGCAGGGGGCAGGGGCAGGGGGCAGGGGGCAGGGGGCAGGGGGCAGGGGCAAAAGATAAGAGGCAGGGGCAGGGGGCAGGGGGCAGGGGGCAGGGGGAATATTTCTTCCCAATGACTAATGACTAATGACTAATGACCAATGACTAAGACCCTGTAAGCATAATATAAGCACCACAAGCTTGGGCAACGACTGCGATGACAGTAGACCAAATAGGATGAGGGCTATGAATTTTTTTGCCGCTTTGGGTTTCTAGGGTTTGGAGATCAATCCAGGGAGTTGCCCCACGTCGTAACCAACCTGTGACAGTGATTTGTCTGCCAATCAAGTCTTGAGGATTGAATGACTTTCCTAACCAGGGAATATGATGTAATTTTATTAAACCTTGGCTAGTTTGTAGGATTAGGTCTTGTGCTAAACAATTACCAATTCCGAGACGGCCTAACAGTTTACCAGTAAAACGGATTTTAGTGCTATCAATTGGTAAAATTGCTGGATCTGCTAATAAGTTGATCAAGTTTTCGTCTTTTTGAACATTTGCAGGGATGATTTCGGGAAATAAAGCATTGATCCGCATGACTGTGCCAATGCTAAAACCAATTAACATACAACCTGTAACAAAAGACCAATTATCATAAATCCATTTTAAGTTTAACAAATGTAAGGTGTATGCTGTTTGCCAAACTAACCAAATCAGACAGGCGAAGAGAAGACCAAGGGGGATTCCCAACCAAGGGGCAATTTGTAAACAGAAGGTTTGGGACTTAATGAGGATGGGTTGTGATGGGGGTGTTTGATATAATTCGGTGTCTAAATGCCAATGGCGGGCTATTTCACAAAGACGTTCGATGCGATCGCCTATCGCTGGATGACAACTGTTGATTGTTAACCATTGACGGTAGGGATGAAAATTTTCCCATTTTAAGAATGATTCAAAAGGTAGATGACCAGCGGTGCTACCCAAAACTATGCTGTGCTGGTATGCGACGGGTGAAAGCAGATTCAGGCTTTCTAACTGCCAGCAGGTCTGTTCTTTTAACCCGACATCATGGGCTACACCAATGGATATTTTCAATAGGGCGCGAATTAGTCCATTGGGATTACCGGTGATTTCTGCGGATAGGCGATCGCTATGGTAAAGTCGCACCCGAGAATTAAGTAAAGCTGTGCCTGTGAACAGACACCAAATTCCATAGTTAATGCCGGCTAAGGCTGTACCTAGCCAACGCCAAATTTTACTGTGATGTTGATTTTCCCAAACTGACACTTGCTGATATATGCCATAAAATGGCATGGTTACGAGTAACACTAGGGACATCACTGCAAAGTCCCAACGCCCAATTTGCCCCAAGGATAAAGCATAAATAGCAGCTATTTCATCATCTGCCAGTTGTTCTAATAAGCCTTGACTAACAGTTATTCTGGCTGTGCGGGGCAGATTGCCATAACTGATGATCATAGGGGCAGCAATTGGTAGTATTCTTAGTTGGGGGGTATTCCAGCGCCGCTGTTGACAAGCCCTTTGTAATACCCTTACTGTTTCCCGACTGTAGGAGTTTAATTTTTCTTTGGACAACTCTTCTTGACCAGAAAATCTCGTTAGCGCCCAGTCGAGTAACCAAGGGGACGATACCATTAAGATTATAAATAACCCTAGAATCAAGTCGGTAGGATCACGATATAAAATCTGGATAGGTTCTAAGTATGGCAGTTGATATAGAATTTGATTAACTGAACCCAATACAAATTTCAGTGCTTCTCGGCACGTCCAGAATAGTGCCATGAATGTGAAGAGGGCAATTAGTCGGGAGGGAATAATATTAGGCTTGCGTAGAGGTTGCCACACTTTAGCACGTCTAGCATTTCGCCAGTAAATGCTAACGGGTTGAATATTAGTATTACCATCAGCCCCAACATAAGCGGTTTTTAGCTGTTGTGGGGGGGTATTTAAACCGGAAATAATTCCAGTCTTCGGTTTGCGGGATTTTTTCTGCTGGTTTTTGCGTTTATGCAGGTGTTCAAGAGCAAGTTTTGACCACTCTTGAACTTGGGGACTACTATTAGCGATCAAATTTTGGCACAGGACGATCGCTTTGGAGATTTCGCCAGTGCGGGCATAGGACATAACTAACCCCACTTGTGCCTGTAAACAAATCTTTTCTTCGGTTTGATTTTTGGCTAGTGGTTCAAGGTTAGCGATCGCTGTATAGTAATTCCCCTGCTTGAGGGCAGCTAAACCAGCCTCTAAACATGATTCAGCATAGGAAGGCATACAAACTTTGGTACTCCAATCTGTTCTCGGTGACAAATAGCACGCTCGTTGATATACCCTGATAATTGGTCAGTTGTCAGTTGTCATTGGTTATTGGTTATTGGTCATTGGTCATTGGTTATTGGTTATTGGTTATTGGTTATTGGTCATTGGTTATTGAGAAAATTCTTTTTCCTCCTGAACTCCTGACTCCTGACTCCTGACTCCTGACTCCTGACTCCTGACTCCTGACTCCTGAACTCCTGAACTCCTGACTCCTGACTCCTGACTCCTGAACTCCTGAACTCCTGACTCCTGACTCCTAACTCCTAACTCTCTACTGATTGTTGATGGGAAAAGACGGGGGCGATCGCACTTAACTTCAATCCTGGATGATCACCTTCTAACTGTTGACAGTTCCATTCATTGCGGAATAACAACACAGGTCGTCCCATGCTATCTTTAACAGTGGTGGTATTAAATAAACGTCCTACCTGTTTTAAGGCTTCCCAACCACCCAAAACCCAACGGGCGACACTGTAGGGTAATAAATCAAGAATGGTTTCCACACCATACTCATTTTGTAAACGGAACTGGACTACCTCAAATTGCAACTGACCAACCGCTGCTAAGATTGGGTCACGCTTGGCTTCATCAGTTGAATACATAATTTGTACAGCACCTTCTTCTCGCAATTCAGAAACACCTTTTTGAAACTGCTTAAATTTCGACGGGTTGGGGTTTCTCAAAGTAGCAAAAAGTTCCGGTGAGAAATAAGGAATTCCCTCATATTCTAGTTTTTGTCCTGTATAAATAGTATCGCCAATTGCAAAAACACCCGGATTATTTAAACCAATCACGTCCCCCGGATAAGCGACATCAATAGATTCTCTTTCTTGGGCAAATAGTTTTTGCGGACGAGATAGACGGACAACTTTACCAGTTCGAGCATGATTTACTGTCATATCTTTTTCAAACTTGCCTGTGCAAACCCGGACGAAAGCCACTCTATCTCGGTGTTTTGGGTCCATGTTGGCTTGGAGTTTGAAAATAAATCCGGTAAATTCTGGATAAGTGGGGGGAATATCGCCGACGCTGCTGCTATGTGTACCTGGTTTCAGGGCAAAGTCGAGGAAGTTTTCCAGGAATAATTCCACCCCAAAATTGGTCATGGCGCTACCAAAAAATACTGGGGTCATTTTGCCAGCGTGTACCAGGTCTAAATCTAATTCTGGACAAACTCCTTCTAAGAGTTCTAATTCGTCTTTTAATTGGTGGTAAAGTTCTTTTTCTAGTAAGGTTTCTAGTTGGGGATCGCCTATATCAAGAACAGTTTCCCTTGCTTCCTTGCTACCATGAGAACTCCGTTCAAATAAATGAACTTGCTGTTGTTGGCGGTCAAAAACTCCTTTGAAGCGATCGCCCATGCCAATAGGCCAATTCACTGCATAGGTCTGTAATCCCAGTTCTTTCTCAATTTCATCCAACAAATCTATAGGTTCTCTACCTGGACGGTCAAGTTTATTCACAAAGGTGAAAATGGGAATCCCCCGCATTTTACAGACTTCAAACAATTTCCGAGTTTGGGGTTCTAAGCCTTTAGCCGCATCAATCAGCATGACCGCATTATCTGCCGCTGCCAAAGTCCGATAAGTGTCTTCACTAAAATCTTGGTGTCCAGGAGTGTCAAGTAAATTAATTTGACAGTTGCGATAGGCAAATTGTAACACCGTTGAAGTGACGGAAATTCCCCGTTGTTGTTCCATTGCCATCCAGTCAGAGGTCACTTTTCGCTGGTCTCTACGGGCTTTGACTGCTCCAGCTTCGTGGATAGCACCTCCGTATAATAATAGTTTTTCAGTTAAAGTAGTTTTACCAGCATCAGGGTGAGAAATAATCGCAAAATTGCGACGCTGTTCCACCGCTTCACCTAGTTCTGTTTGCAGTTCAATGGACATATTGGTTATTTGTTTTTAACTTCATTAAATGTAATCTTTTTTAGGAGCAGGGAACAGGGAATAGGGAACAGCATAGTATTCGCCCATTATTCCTTAATTCTTTCTGACTCGGTGACTCCTCAATTAATTAAAGTTTTCCCAATAGTTTGTAAGTTCTCAGCAACTTAGCATTTTCATCTGTTAGTAATTCCTGTAAGCTACTCATCTCATTTAATATCTCAATTTGTCGTTTACATTCTTGCTGTAATATCAATAAATATTTGTCTCTGTCTTTTTCATTTTCAACCTGTTTAAGCATACAAATTGCCATATTGATATTAGAAAGCGGATTGCGTAAGTCTTGGGAGACTTGATCTAGAAGATTTCCCCGCATTTGCGCTAGTTGCTGGGAGTCTTGCAGTTCCGACCGATTTTTTTTGATTTCCTGTTCGAGTATTTCTAATTTTTGGGACTCTTCTAAATATGCTTGATTAGAAATTGAATGTCGTTTCAACCTAGCGTTGACTGCTTCTAAGATTTCACGAGGCTGAAAAGGTTTGGTAATGTAATCATCGGCACCTAAATTCATGCTTTGACGAAAATCATTGCGTTCTGCTTTAGCGGTAAGAAAAATGAACGGGATATCAGCCAATTTAGGATCACGCCGCAGTTCGGTTAACACTTCATATCCACTTAATTCTGGCATGAGGATATCACAGATGATTAAATCTGGATTTCTATTTTTGGCTAAATGTAAGCCAATTCTGCCATTTACGGCGGTAATAACCGAGAAATTTACTAGTTCTAAAAATTCTTGGAGATTTAACCGAATCGAATTTTCATCCTCAATAATTAGAATTAAGCTCATAACTGATTGGTAGTCTTAAATAGGGTGTGATGAAAAATTAGGAGTCAGGAGAAATAAAAAAATAAGAAGGGGTAAAAAGAAAAATTATTTGCTGTGCAACTCCGGTTACTTAATATAAAATGTAGCAAATTACACTTTTTATTAAGATTATAGTATATCAGATTTCGTGTATACTGAATAAAGTAAATGGTAATACTTAATATCCATAGATATAGCAGGAATCAGGAGTCACCGAGTCAGGAGTAAAACTGGCTTTTTGTACAGATTTCAATTTAGATTTTGTACCTCCTAACTACGCAAACTGATGTATGAACAAGAAAATTAATTATGGAGATACAGTGGCTTTAGGGCAAGTATTACATACAGACTTAATTGTTTATTAACTGCGATCGCCATTATACTAAACACGGGTGAGATTTAAACTTTTGCCAAATGACAAAGAAACCAGATGTGTAGGGGTTTAGCACTGCTAAACCCCTACGTTTAGAATCAAACAATCAAGCCGTTTTGAGTATATTTTGTTTTGGCAGTATATACTGATTTCATAAGAGACTTCATAAGTTAATATTCGACAGAATCCAACTGGATCAAGTTAGGGGATAAGGAAAAAATTTTGGAAAAATTACCCAACTGCACCACAATTTTAGTAGTTGATGACAATCTTGTAAATTTAAAACTTCTAAATCATACCTTAGAGGATGTTTAAAAAGTTTTTAATGTATAAACAAACCCCTCTAGTAAACCTGTCCGGTATTAAATGTTATTCCTTTTCCCTCTGCTAAGAGGAGTTAGGAGGAGGTGCGGGGAGAGGCTTTGGTCCTTGCTGATTTTAGGGATGAAAATAATTTTGCATACGTTCAAGACTCTTGTAGAGACGTTCCATGAAACATCTCTACGTCCAAAAATCATAGGCCAATTCAGCAACACCAGGCTTTGAAACGGGAGCATCCCAATTTTGCAGAAATAAGCTGGTGATTAGAAAGATACCTCCTGCTCCCGTCAGGGATACAAGGTTAGGTTGTGGAACGTAAACGTATCCTTGCGGGACACTGCGTGGACGCGAAGCAATGGAACGAAACCCAACATTATCAAGGATTTTGTTGGGTTATGGCTTCGCTCAACCCAACCTACATTTCCTTAACCGACAAGTATTGCCTGTACATCTCAATTTATGGAAAGCCATGAAAAAATCACCATAATTCCTCTAATCAACCTTGCTACATCAAGGTTTAGTTATGATAAATCCTCAATCACCGTAAAAAATACGTAAAAGCCAAAATTCTGAAAAACAACTGTTTTCTGCAACTGTGATCTAAAATAGATTCTTACACACAATGTTTTTAGAGTTATCAAGACTCCACAACTGCAAATATTGTGTCAAGAAAGAAATAACATTTATTCTATACATTTCAATTCTATGAAAGCAGAAGTGATTGAATTAATAACAACGGTTTTCCATGTTTTACGAGTTAATATGCGGTGGATGACTTGGAATCTATTCTTGGCTTTTATCCCTTTGGCTTTAAGTGTTTGGCTATTTCGCAAAAAACGCGGAGGTTCATGGATTTGGTGGCTAGGATTTCTGAGTTTCTATGCTTTTTTACCAAATGCGCCTTATTTATTAACTGATGTTATTCATTTAATAGATGATATCCGGCGAGTTCAGTCAGTATGGATGATTACATTAGTGTTAATGCCTGTGTATTTTGTGGTCATTCTTGGCGGATTTGAGGCTTATGTCATATCTTTGATAAATTTAGGTTATTATTTACACCGAACGGGTAAAAGCAAATGGATTTTTTCTGTTGAATTAATGACTCATGCTCTTTCTGCTGTTGGTATTTATTGGGGACGATTTTTACGGTTTAACAGTTGGGACTTTATTACTCAACCAGATGCGATAATCACGAAAGGTGTAGAGGAAATACTTGGTAAACAGCCGTTGATAATTATTACGATTACTTTTGTAATTCTTTGGGTTTTGTATTGGTTTATGAAACGAATTACTTTGAGTTTTGTTAACAATGGTGCTAGTTCACAACTAAATGATCATCATATTCACAATATTAACTAATGACATACACCAGAATTCAGGAGTGAAATTGGTTCGCTGTTCCAATACTTGTCAGTTAAGCTCAAAAAATAGAATTACGTAGGTTGGTTTTCGTTCCTCAACCCAACATTTACCGATATTTGTTGGGTTGCTGTCCGACTTTGAATTTAGATTCTGTAACTTATTAATGTAAGTTGCTAGTTAGGTAAATTGTCAGAAATGGCTAACGCCACGCTGCGCTATCAGGATATCCAGGATTAAAGGATGAACAGGATGAAACCAGAGCTTTTATTACCAATTACCTATTACCAATTACCTATTACCAGCCTCAACGAGATAACTAGCAACTTGAGTTATTAATCTACTGTAAATTTAATATCCCTGATTTCTTAAAGAAGTTGGGGATATCAACAAAAAATTCCTATTTAGATTTAAAATAGAAAAGCAAATATAAAAAACTATAAAAAGTGAAATTGGTGAAACAGCGATTAGATACATTATTAGTAGATTTGGGATTATGTGCTTCCCGTCAACAAGCACAGCGGCTAATTCAAGCTGGAGAAGTAACTGTAAATCAACATAAGATTGATAAAGTCGGCACAGAAGTTGATATTACCGCCCAAATTCAAGTTAAAGAACGTCCTCCTTTTGTGTCTCGTGGTGGGGAAAAACTGGTCAAAGCTTTAGAATGTTTTGGAATTTCTGTAACTGACAGAATTTGTTTAGACGGGGGAATTTCTACAGGTGGATTTACAGATTGTTTATTACAAGCTGGCGCAAAACAAGTTTATGGTGTAGATGTTGGTTATGGACAAGTGGATTGGAAAATTAGAACTGATGAACGAGTAATTTTAAAAGAACGGACGAATTTACGCCAACTACAACCAGCAGAATTATATGCTGAAAATGCCATATTTCCTGATTTGATAGTTGTGGATGTTTCCTTTATTTCTTTAACTAAAATTTTGCCGGCAGTATGGCAATTAACAAAAGCTCCCAGAGAGGCTGTATTACTTGTAAAACCACAGTTTGAAGTTGGCAAGTCTCGCATCGGTAAAAAAGGCGTTGTCCGCGATTCTGATGACCAAGGAGATGCAATTTTTAATGTGATGAAAGGGGCGTTAGAGCTAGGATGGAAATATAAAGGTTTAACTTGGTCGCCAATCACAGGACCTGCGGGAAATATTGAATATCTTTTATGGTTGGGAATGGAAAGCGAAATCATACCCCCAACTTTAGCAGCAATTCAAGAAATTACTAAACAAGTCATGCAGGAGTTTGGGAAAAAATGATGAGTATCAGTATAGGCAAAAAAAGTTGTGAAAATTGACAAATTAAAGCTATGATTTATTACATCAACGTAATATAATAGAAAGTGAGTTGGGAAATAGAATATACGAATGAGTTTGATATTTGGTGGCAAACTCTTAGAGAAGAGCAACAAGATGATATTGTCAGCGTTGTTCAACTACTTGAAGAAAAGGGAACACAATTACCCTTTCCTTATTCATCCGATGTCAAAGGTGCAAAAAACTCTCACCTGAGAGAGTTACGTATTCAAAGTCGTGGTAAACCAATCAGAGTATTTTATGCTTTTGATCCGCGACGAGTGGCAATTTTACTTATTGGTGGAGATAAAACAGGAGATAAGCGATTTTATGAAAAATATGTTCCCATAGCAGATCGTCTTTATGAAGAATATCTGCAAGAAATTAGTCAGGAGGGTTTAATATGACAGGACATAAAAAGTTTAGTAATCTTACTAAAGATTTATCGGCAGAAAGAAAAGCCAAAATTGCTACTCAAACAGCTAAATTAAAAGAGGAAATGGCATTAGCTGAATTACGCCAAGCTTTAAAAATATCTCAAGCTCAATTAGCTGAAAAGTTGCAAATTAAACAACCTGCTATTTCTAGATTAGAGAATCGTACTGATATGTATGTTAGTCATCTCCGACAAGTTATTGAAGCTATGGGAGGAGAGTTGAAAATAACGGCAATATTCCCTGATGTTGAAGTAACAATTACTAATTTTGAAAATTTGGCAATGGATATTGATGAGTAGGAGTTGAAGATAGAGAAAAAATTGAGATTTTTTAATTTTTAGAGTTTTGCTAAAATGTAAATGGCTATAAACCAAGGAAATATTCAGCTATGACACTTGCTAATTTATCAATTCCTCAACAATATACACTTGATATTGAACCAGAAGGACGTTTAACTTTACCCCAAGAAATCCAAGAAATACTTAATTTAGAATCTGGAGACAGATTAATTTTAACTCTTGAAGATAATGGCAAAATCCAATTAGTCAGCCTCAAACAACAAGTTAAAAAATTAAGAGGTTTATTAAAAGATAAATCACCTGATAGAAATTTGGTAAATGAACTTATTACCGAACGCAGACAGGAGTATTTAAGTGAATAAATCTGTGTTAGATGCTTCTGCCTTTTTAGCTTATCTTAGAGATGAACCAGGAGCAGAAATTGTAGAAAATGCGTTGATTGATGGGTGCTATATTAGTATTATTAATTGGGTAGAGGTATTGTCAAAAGTTGTTGATTTAGGAGAATCACCAGAGGAAATTATTAAACGATTGAGAGATGAAGGATTATTAGAAAATAGTCTAGAAATTGTTGCTTGCAATGAGCAAGATGCTATAACTATAGCTAAATTTCGACCTTTAACCAAAAGTACAGGATTATCATTAGGAGATCGTGCTTGTCTTGCTTTAGGTAAACGCTTGAATTTACCTGTATTAACAGCAGATAAAGTCTGGACTAGTTTATCTCTGGGAATTACAATTAATTTGATTCGTTAAAGTTCAAACTCATTTATACTTTCGGTAAATTTCGCTAACGCTTCTGCTGCTAATGCTTCCAACTTACCATCTGCAATATCACGTTCTATCTGCTCATCCCAAAGTTCATAATCTAGGTTTAAAAACCATTGTCTCAGTTTCTCAAAATCATGAGATGGAAGTGAGAGAATTGCAGTTTCAATTTGTTCAAGCTGTGACATAAATAGTTTTACCTCTTTATTCTTGAGAAAATTATAGCTTTATTTTGTCCTAGAGTTTAATCCTTGATCTCAGTGTATTTATTTTACTATACTATTAATAATTCTATTTGCACATTTATGACAACTACTAAATTTCCTGAGTATCATTGTATGATTATCCCACCCCCCAATTCCCAAAGAGCGATACATTTGCTAAAATTGCAATTATCATAACACCAATTAATCACTATGTACTCCACCAATCCACACCAAGAACTCTTACAAGCGATCTCCAACCTTAGCGATAGCGAAACGCTCCGTAGGAATCAACAAATCCCACTTGTCTTGCAATTTATCTCATCCCTAGAAACACCTGTTAACAATTATCCAACTTCAGCTAAAACAGTTTTAGAACGAATGGGTGGTTATCCCAAATTTTTACTAGAAGGATCAGGAGATTTGTCAGATAGAGATGTACGCAAAAAAGCGATCGCTGACAGAATTCAGGCAAAACATCAGACAAGGACTCATGAAGACTCATGAATAATTATTTCCTTATTTTAATTGATACTGGAATTGTTGTTGCCTTCTCTCAACCAAAATCTGATTCATAATTTGCTGCTTCAACGAATCCGCCGCAACTGAAGCAATATTTTCCCAATCGTTTTCTGTCAACATTACCCCAAGCAATTCGCGCAATACCTGATGATTAGAAATAAATTCCTCACCAAAAAGTTCATCACTCTGCAACACAGCTTGAATATGTTCTTTAACAGTAGATGTAGGTAGCCTGAATCTTTCCAGCAACTTCTCTCTGGCGGTAGCAGATGCTATAGAAGTGGCAGTTCCTAAATTCCAATCTTTGAGCAACAAACGCACTTCTCGATTCAAAGAAATCCGCAAAGTTTTTAAGCGATAAAACAATTCGGGATTAAGTAACAGTTGATCAAAACCAGAACCCCAATCTAAACCAGCACCAATATTACCCCCTACTTCTTCCTCAGCTTGGATACTTTTTCTCAACCATTCTTCATTAAGTAATAAATCCATCGGGGTTGCTAATTCTTGGTTAGAGGTGAACAAAATATAATTAGATTCTTGCTGATTCATTACTTACCCTCACTGCTTTTGTTATAAGAACGCCATACACCGTACTCAAAATAAACCGTGATTTTTTAGCAGCTTGACAGATAAATGTGTTTGATGGTATAAAAAGTAAATACTTATTATACCAAGTTTTGTTTATGCTTGATAAAATTATTGACGCATTAATTGGGGAAACAGTACATGAAGTCTTAGATAAATTAAAGTATAGTGAAATACGATTACAATTGTTAAATAAATTTGGTTTAAAACCAGATACACCACCAAATGATTTTGAGGGAGTTTATGTTTATACTTTAATTGAGTATGGTGTAGGTAAACAAAAAGTTATTTTACAGTTATTTAAGGAAACAGAAATTAAAAAAGAATTTCAGCAAGCATTTAGTCAAAATAGAAGTTTTAATATTCAAACATTAGATAATTTTATTCAAAGTTCTGATATTGGCGATAAAATCAAAGATCAAAATATTGATTATCGCCGAGAATTGACTGAATTTGCCAGATTATTTATTGAAATTGCCAAACGAACTAGAACAGCAACGGAAACTTTACAAGACCATAAATTAGATAGTTTACAAAATAGTTTAAATCAAATTCGTGAACAAATTAACCAACTTAGTTTACCAGAAATTCAAAAACAAATTGCCCAATTAGCCCAAAGTCAACAGCAATTATTACCACCTGGGGAAATTCCCAGAGAAACGGAATTAGCTAAACAATTAAAAAAATGGTTTGAAACACTGGGTTATAAATTTGAACAATACGAAGTCTTAGAAAAAGATTATTTTGAATGGATTATTAATATTCCCCATCCACTAGGAGGATATTACCGCATTTTAATTCACGGAGTAGAAGCAGAAGCAGGAATTAATGATATTAATGCAGTTAAAACAATCGTAGAAACTCAAAAAGTTGATCAAGGTTGGATTGTTGCACCGCGTCGAGTTAGTAAAGCAGCTAGAGAGACAGTTGAAAAATCAGAAAAAAAACAGATTTTTTGTTATACCTTTGATGAATTAATCGAAAAAAAAGCTGATTTTAATGGTTATTTTAATTGGTTAGAAACAGAAGTTAAAAGCCGAGGAATTGATAAATATTATGTTCCCTTGGCTTGTACTAAAGAAGAAATTGATTTAGTAACTAAACGTCATATTGGCGTTAGTCATTATGGTAAAGAAGACGATTGGATTGAGGGTTATATTAATCAATGGTTAGATGACCCAGTTAAAGAACATTTATCGGTTTTAGGGGAATTTGGTACAGGTAAAACTTGGTTTGCTTTCCATTATGCTTGGTTGGCTTTGAAAAAATATTTAGAAGCAAAAGAGAAAGGTACTCAAAGACCGCGTATTCCTTTAGTGATTCCTTTAAGAGATTATGCTAAGGCGGTGAGTATTGAATCTCTATTTTCTGAGTTCTTTTTTCGTAAACATCAAATTGGTTTACCTGGATATTCTGCCTTTGAACAACTTAACGGCATGGGGAAATTATTATTAATTTTTGATGGCTTTGACGAAATGGCCGCACGGGTAGACCGTCAAGCAATGATTAATAATTTCTGGGAATTAGCAAAAGTTGTGGGAACAGAAGGAACAAAAGCAATTTTAACCTGTCGGACTGAACATTTCCCCGAAGCATTAGAAGGACGCAGCCTGTTAAATGCAGAATTACAAGCATCTACTTCTAATCTCACAGGAGAACCACCCCAATTTGAAGTTTTAGAATTAGAAAAATTTGATGATCAACAGATCAAACAGGTACTTAATTTTAAAGCCACACCAGAAACCGTTGATAGTATCATTAATAATGAACAATTATTAGATTTGGCACGTCGTCCGGTAATGATTGATTTGATTATGGAAGCATTACCGGATATTGAAGCTGGTAAACCTGTGGATATTTCCCGTGTTTATCTCTATGCAGTGCGTCAGAAAATGGCACGGGATATTAAAGCTGACCGCACTTTTACCTCAATGGCAGATAAATTATATTTCTTGTGTGAATTATCCTGGGAAATGCTGTCGAATGACAAAATGAGTTTAAATTATAAAGAATTTCCAGATTTAATTCGTAGTTATTTTGGTGAAACGGTACAGGAACAAAAAGATTTAGATCATTGGCATTATGACATGATGGGGCAAACCATGTTAATTAGAAATGCTGATGGTGATTATTATCCTGCTCATCGTTCATTATTAGAATTTTTTGTATCCTATAAATTGGGACGAGAATTAGGCATTTTAGCAGCAGATTTTCAGGAAGTTGTGGAGGTTCTTCCCTACGACCAAGGAAAAATAGATTTAAGTCAAACTTTTGGGAAAACTCTCTTAGCCAAAGCCGTCTTAGATTTAATGTTTCCCATGTTGTCAACAACAGCAAATCAACGTTTATTAGCAGAGGTCAAAGCCACCAAAGGTAAAACTGAAACAATCACAGGTTACTGTGGTAGTAATGCGGTACAGTTGTTATTAAAAGGGAGTCGGTTTGCTTTAGAAAAACAGGATTTGAGTGAGACAGTTATACCTGGTGTAAATTTTGGTTTAGCCAGTTTGTATAATGTCAACCTGACGGGAGCAAATTTAACAGATGCTTTTTTTGCTAAGGCATTAGGATCAGTTTATTCTGTTGCTTTTAGTCCAGATGGGAAATACCTTGCTACAGGAGATAGTGATGATAGAGTTCAAATTTGGAATGCTTTAACAGGACGGGAATTATTGACATTGGTAGGTCATAGCAGTGGGGTTTACTCAGTAGCCTGGAGTGGAGATGGTCTTACCTTGGCTAGTGGTAGTCGTGATAATACGGTAAAACTGTGGGATATGCAGACTGGGGACTGTGTGCGAACCCTAGAGGGTCATAGCAATTGGGTTAACTCAGTAGCCTGGAGTCGAGATGGTCAGACCTTGGCTAGTGGTAGTGGTGATAATACGGTGAAACTGTGGGATATGCAGACTGGGGACTGTGTGCGAACCCTAGAGGGTCATAGCAATTGGGTTTTGTCAGTAGCCTGGAGTCGAGATGGTCAGACCTTGGCTAGTGGTAGTCTTGATAATACGGTAAAACTGTGGGATGTCCAGTCTGGGGACTGTGTGCGAACCCTAGAGGGTCATAGCAATTGGGTTAACTCAGTAGCCTGGAGTCGAGATGGTCTGATCTTGGCTAGTGGTAGTAATAATAATACGGTGAAACTGTGGGATGTCCAGTCTGGGGACTGTGTGCGGACTTTACAGGGTCATAGCCATTTGGTTTTGTCATTAGCCTGGAGTGGAGATGGTCTGACCTTGGCTAGTGGTAGTAAAGATAAAACGGTAAAACTGTGGGATGTCCAGTCTGGGGACTGTGTGCGAACCCTAGAGGGTCATAGCCATTGGGTTATGTCATTAGCCTGGAGTGGAGATGGTCAGACATTGGCTAGTGGTAGTAATGATAAAACGGTAAAACTGTGGGATGTCCAGTCTGGGGACTGTGTGCGGACTTTACAGGGTCATAGCCATTTGGTTTTGTCATTAGCCTGGAGTGGAGATGGTCAGACCTTGGCTAGTGGTAGTTTGGATGATAATACGATGAAACTGTGGAATGTGCAGACTGGGGACTGTGTGCGAACCCTAGAGGGTCATAGCAGTCTGGTTAACTCAGTAGCCTGGAGTGGAGATGGTCAGACCTTGGCTAGTGGTAGTGATGATAAAACCGTGAAACTGTGGAATGTGCATACTGGGGACTGTGTGCGAACCCTAGAAGGTCATAGCGATTGGGTTAACTCAGTAGCCTGGAGTGGAGATGGTCTGACCTTGGCTAGTGGTAGTAAAGATAAAACCGTGAAACTGTGGAATGTGCATACTGGGGACTGTGTGCGAACCCTAGAAGGTCATAGCGATTGGGTTAACTCAGTAGCCTGGAGTGGAGATGGTCTGACCTTGGCTAGTGGTAGTAAAGATAAAACGGTAAAACTGTGGGATATGCAGACTGGGGACTGTGGGCGAACCCTAGAGGGTCATAGCGATTGGGTTCGCTCAGTAGCCTGGAGTGGAGATGGTCTGACCTTGGCTAGTGGTAGTAATAATAATACGGTGAAACTGTGGGATGTCCAGTCTGGGGACTGTGGGCGAACCCTAGAGGGTCATAGCGATTGGGTTAACTCAGTAGCCTGGAGTGGAGATGGTCTGACCTTGGCTAGTGGTAGTAATGATAATACGGTGAAACTGTGGAATGTCCAGTCTGGGGACTGTGTGCGAACCCTAGAGGGTCATAGCCATTTTGTTAGGTCAGTAGCCTGGAGTGGAGATGGTCTGACCTTGGCTAGTGGTAGTTATGATGAAACGGTGAAACTGTGGAATGTGCAGACTGGGGACTGTATCGCTACCTTTGACCATAGGTTATATGCAGGGTTGAAGATTCAGGGGGTGAAGGGGTTAAGCCGGGCGGAAATATTAACTTTGAAGGCGTTGGGGGCTGTGGAGTAGGGGGTTTTATATTTTTTGATCATAAATTGGGTAGGGGTAAAGCACAATGCTAAACCCTGATCTAAATTAAAGATAATTAAAGATCGTAAATCAAACATTCCAACGCATCTGGATACATTTCGCAGTAGTCTTCTAGGGCTGTTTTGCGGTGTTTTGCTTGCTTTTGATGGGCTTTTTCTGCTTGCAATTCTTCGACAATATCCCATGCTACTGCACAATTGGCGGAATTATTGCCATTTTCTGTACAGGTTGTCCGCGCTTCTGTAATGGCTTCAAGAATTGCTTCTTCAATGGGTTTTTTACCGTTGATAACTTCGTTTAGGGATACCATGATCATGTTACCTTTGTTAGTGGAGAATAAAGGTTAATTAGGAATTTTAAGGATTGCTAATGAAGAGAATTACTCATAGTTGGTAAACTCTTTTTCAAAGTAACAATTCCAATAATTATTTTTAGTTAATTTATATACTTTTTGATTCTATGATGATATAATCATGACTTAAACATTCCGTAATAGGGATTTATTAATGCTAAAGTAGTAGATAATCTAAATATTTTAGTTATAATTTAAACAGAGTATCTGTAACTTATAATTATGCGTGAATTAGCACTTCAATCTCAATCTTTACGTGAAGCCTGGGAACAAGGGTTACAAGAAGGTTTAACTCAAGTTGCACTCAATATGCTACAAGAAGGTATTGATTTATCTCTAGTAGCTAAACTAACTAATCTACCACTTGAAAAGATTCAAAATTTGCAAGTTAGTAATGTAGATGATTTGGAAATTTTAGTAAAAGATTTTCTTGAGTTAAGTGAATCATCACTCAATAAAGTTTGGCTTGAACCAGAAGAAGACGAAGCTTGGAAGGATTTATAGAATTTATGCTTATGGAAAAATTTGCTAAAGGTGACGTTATCTCTGTACCTTTTCCATTTTCTGACGCATCTGCTACTAAAAGAAGACCTGCCTTGATTATAGCAGAATCAGATAGTAATAATATTATTCTCTGTCCTATTACCAGTAAACCAGGTAGAGAATATGAAATTAAGTTAGAAGACCAGGATTTTATGTTTGGTAAACTTAATTTAAGTCCCTGTTATATTCGTCCTAACATCATTGCAACAGTTGACAAAAGTAATGTTATTAGGAATATCGGAAAATTAAGGGATGAAAAAATAAATCAAGTTATTGCTACCATTATTGAAATTTTACAAAAGCCTTGTGAACCTACACTTCCAGCATCAAAAGCATGGAAAAGAGGTAAAAATCCCAAATCATAAAGTTTGTGATGGCTACTTAGAGGTTGTTTGAAAAGTATCAGATGAAACCCATAATCTCCAAAAACCTAACCCCCCTGCCCCCCTTCCCTACCAGGGAATGGGGTTTTCAAAGCCTCTCCCCGCGTCGGGGAGAGGTTTGGAGAGGGGTCAATTTATACATTCAAAACTTTTCAAACACCCTCTTAGATTCAATCTCTCAAAACTCACCAAAAGTACCGCCTAATTCTTGCTGTAAGCGATACAAAATAGTATTTTTATCAACTTGTGACAAAATTTCCTGAATGACAGTATTAGCCCCCAATTGTCCCCAAGTACAGCCTTTTTCTAGATATAACTGGGCGGCTTTACCGACTGTATAAGCACCATAACCGGCAATTCCACCTTGCGCGATAGCACTCCCGAAAAAAGTAGTAATATTAAAGGGATTATCACCACTGGCGATCGCTGCGGCACTTTTACCTAAGCCTAATATAAGACTGCTGCCAATTTCACTTAATAATAAACCACCGGAACTAAATAAAATTGTTTTTAATAATTCACTGGCTTCATAGCTAGTCATGGGTAAACCATACAATTTAGCTAATGCCCGAATTAAAGCTAAATCGGTAATTAAACCACCTATTATATCTAAAAAAGCAATGGGATTTAAGCCAATGGCTAGGGCTTTATATTGGCTAAACCTCCAAATAATATCTTCTGCTTCTTTTTCGCGGATATGAACGGTTTTTTGGGCGATATTTTCTTCGGATTCTCTAGCTTGAATGAGTGCATTTAAAGCTAAAAGAGATCGTCCTTCTCGATTTAATATATTTAAGATTGTTTGCTTTAATTCATCTACTTGCGGTGGTGGTGTTTCCCATTCAGAAGTAACGCTTCCATCTGCATATTCTACTCTCACTTCCATTGGTGCAGGTTCAGCCGATATCATGACAATTTCATCAGGTAACAATGGCTGATTTTGGGTATTTCCTGCCCCTAATTGTTGCAGATTTTTATAAATTGCATTTTTATCTGTATCGGGATATAAATCAATTTTATTAAATACCAAAATTAAAGGTTTTTGGGCTTGACGTAATTCCAATAATCCTTGATATTCAGTTCTCGTAATATCCCCAGAAACCACGAACAAAATTAAATCAGCTTGACGCGCTACGTCTCGTGCCATTTGCGCCCGTGAATCTCCGGCAATCTCATCTAAACCGGGAGTATCAATTAATTCGACTAATACCTTATCTCCTGGTTTCCAAGGTACAGAACGTGGCGATTGAGTGACACCATTTAGGGGTCCGGTTTGCAGAATTTTTTCTCCTAATAAAGAATTTAATACTGCTGATTTTCCCCGACTGACTAAACCAAAAGCCGCAATTCTGATGACATTGGCATCTAATTTATTGAGTGTGGCATTTAAAGTTTCTATTTCTGGTTTTAGCAACCTTGCTAATTCTGGATTTGCGGCTAGTTGTCCCGATTTACGGAGATATCCATACCAAGATAATGCTTGTCTGAGACTAGCACGGGCGCGATTTAAATGTGTTTCTTGCAGGTTACGAGTCATAGGATTTTTGATTGTGGATTTTCAGATCCCCGACTTCTTAAAGAAGTCGGGGATCTAATTAATGCCGATAATTTGCGGTTCGGGTATTGGTTGTCCGTCTTCTAAATAAGATGAAATCAGCATTTCTAAAACTTCTTGGGCATTTTTTAAAGCCTCTTCATAAGTGTCTCCATGAGTACAAGGCTGCATGACATCTGTAAAATCTGGTAATGAAACTACATAACATTCATCTTCCTTAGACCATTGAATAATAATTGTATATTTCATTCCTCTGATTCCTCCTTTTCTTCTGTTTCTATTTTATTCAATTCTACTATTGCTTCATTAACTTGCTTCTCTAAGAGGGTGTTTGAGAAGTTTTTAATGTATAAACAAACCCCTCTCCAAACCTCTCCCCGAAGCGGGGAGAGGCTTTGAAAACCCCCTTCCCTCGTAGGGAAGGGGGCAGGGGGGTTAGGTTTTTGGAGATTATCGGTTTCATCTAATACTTTTAAAACATCCTCTAAATATTGTTTAGCATCACTACCATCTTTACCAGCAATGATAATAGCTTTAGATAATTTTGGATGTATCCATTTGCTATGACTTCCCTTTGCCGGTTTATATGTAAAACCGGATTGCAGTAATAAATTTTTCAGTTCTCTAATTTTCTTAGGCATATCTAATATAATATCATTGTCCCAAATATGCTTCTAAAACTTTGGTATTATTTTGGATTTCTGTAGGGCTACCAACGGCTAGATTTTGTCCTTCAGCTAATACCCAAACTCGATCACATAAGGACATAATTACGTCCATGTTATGTTCAATAATCAAAAATGTCATGCCGTCGTGACGATTCCACGCTAAAATGCGATCGCATATGTCATCAATTAATCTGGGATTTACGCCAGCAGCAGGTTCATCTAGCAATATTAACTTAGGATTAGTCATCAATGCCCGACCGATTTCTAAAAGTTTCCGCTGTCCCCCAGATAAACCACCGGCATAATCAGCGGCTTTTTTTTCTAAGCCTACTGACTCTAACAAAAACATTGCTCGTTCTTTTAGTTGCTTTTCTTCTTTAGCAACAATGTGGGGTTGAAATTGCACTTGCCAAAAATTCTCACCGGTTTGTTTTTGCGCTCCCAAAAGCATATTTTCTAATACTGATAACTTCGACAAAACCCGGGCAACTTGAAAGGTTCTCACTAATCCCTGTTGGGCAATTTGGTATGGTTGTAATTGATGAATAGGTTCACCATCAAAAATCACTCTACCTTTATCGGGACGAATAAAATTAGAGAGTAAATTAAATAAAGTAGTTTTCCCAGCCCCATTGGGACCAATTAACCCAGTAATGCTACCTTTGATAACTTCGATATTCGCTTCCTGAACTGCTTTAATTCCGCCAAAATTTTTAGAAAGTCCAGTTGCAGCTAAAAGAGATAGTTGGGGTGATGCGATATTATTTACCATTATAATTTTCTTCTCAACTTCATTTCTAGGTTTTTTTGTTGGTTTTTAATTATTGTTATGAAATAAAGATTGTCGGATTTGATCAAATTTCATCCCTGTAAAACCTCAGCCACAGTTAACTTTACATCACTAAATAGAGGCGAACAAATCATCTCATCTCCCCTATAAACCTGCTCCTCATAAAAACCCTCCACCCATTCTAAAACCGTCACTTTTTGCCCAATTGGATCAACAATCCAATACTCAGTAATTCCCCGCGCTGCATACTCAGAACGCTTATAACGATAATCACGATTTTCCTGATTTGGACTCACTACCTCAACCACCAGCAAAGGCAGCGGCATATCCATTAAAATCAGCGAGCGTGTAGCCCCCTGCATTACCTGAGCTAATTCTTCAGAAAACACCGTCAAATCAGGAACACGCACCCCCACCTGACGACTATTCACAGCGATTTCTGTTTTCATACTCAAGCGGTAATAGGGAATACCCAATTGCAGAAAATAGGCAACTAAAAACATTGCTATGCGCCGATTTATCTCACTTTCTAAAGGCATAGGAATTAATTCTCCGTTCTCAAATTCATATAAATTATCTGTCCCATCGTCATAATTAAGAAATTCCTCAAAAGTCATCTTGTTAGCAGTTGCAACTATCATGGCTATTCCTCCCATAAACGGCTCGTATCAACTATTTTAACATCACAAATGCCCAATTATTTACCAAGAGTCAGTTCCTCCTTTTTCCCTAAAATCCCTTGAGGTCGCCAAATCATCAACACCATTAAAAGTAACCCAATAAACATGATCCGAAACGCACCAATCCGTTCTACATCTAGGGGAACAATTTTGGGTAAAAATTCTCTAGTGATAGCATCATAGGTAAAGAAAATAACTGCACCTAAAATAGTTCCCAGATTGTTGCCAGAACCACCTAAAATTACCATAATCCAGGCATCAAAGGTAAGTTGGGGTTGGAAGTTATCGGGGTAAATTGCGCCTAGTTGCCAAGCAAAAAATGCTCCAGCAATCCCCGCAATTGCCCCACCTAACATTAATGATTGGAGTTTATAGGAAAAGACGTTTTTACCTAATGCTTTGGGAATTTCTTCATCTTCACGAATAGATTTTAGCACTCTTCCCCAAGGCGATCGCACTAAAATTTCCAACCGCCAAAAAACAAAAGCTAAGATTAATAATATGAACAACATTAACCCGGCTTTGGGATTATAATTATATAGTCCAATCACACCAGAAATATAAATTGCAGCAGCTAATAACCCTAAAGCAATTCCGACTATTAACCGAGAAGTAAATTCTTGTTTAAGACTACTATTTCTGACTGTATTATTATTTACAGAAATTTGAGCAGTTCGCACCCAATGCCATAGAGAAAATAATGTGATTCCTGTTAAGAGAGAGAGAACAATAATCATAACCAAGCGGAAAAATAAATTGGGAGTTGTTGATAAAGGGATAACATAACTTTGCACACCGAAAGATCCCGATATCCACGTATTACCTACAGGCAAATTCTGGTTATTGACTATTAATCGAATTAATTCACCTGTACCAATGGTGACAATTGAAAGATAATCTTCGCGTAACCGCAAAGTTGCAAAGCCAATTACTAAACCAAGCATTGCGGCAACAACTGCTCCGATTCCCGCCGATAGCAGTAACGGTACGCCCTTGAGACTTAATAAAACCGTCGTATACGCACCCAAAGTCATGAAAGCAATATGACCAAAGTTAATTAAACCAGTAAAACCCCATTGGAGATTGAGTCCTAGTCCGAACAGGGCGAAGGTGGCGGTAGAAATAGCGAGAAAAATCAGGTATTCGATCATAATTTAGTTACTTGCCATTTGTCATGTTTGAGTTATCAGTTATCAGCCGTTAATGTAACGCAATGTAAACTGAAACCCCTCTATATCCGTTATTCTATTAAAAACTGTATAAGACAAAGCAGGGATCGCCAAAAGCATACATTAAACTTGTGTTTGACCAACACTTTATTTGAGATTTCCCTATGGATTCTAGGGTACTTTGGCAACGATACCAGGACTGGTTGTATTTTCATCCAGGATTAGGACTATATCTAGATATTAGTCGAATGAGGTTTGATGATGCGTTTCTGGCATCATTGCAACCTAAGTTTGACAAAGCGTTTGCGGATATGGTGGAATTAGAAAAAGGGGCGATCGCCAATCCCGACGAAAACCGCATGGTAGGACATTACTGGTTGCGGAATCCAGATTTAGCCCCCACCCCCGAACTCACCCAAGAAATAGTTCAAACCTTAGAACAAATCGAAGCTTTTGCCGACCAGGTACACACCGGGGCAATTCATCCCCCAAGGAGTGCCGCTTCACGGATATCATTTCCATTGGTATTGGTGGTTCAGCCTTGGGTCCACAATTTGTCACCCAAGCCCTATCCCCCGACCTACCACCCCTACAAATTCACTTTATAGACAATTCCGACCCCACCGGAATTGATCGGGTTCTTGCCCAACTTGGCGATAAACTAGCCACAACCTTGGTATTAGTCATTTCCAAATCTGGAGGCACACCCGAACCTCGCAACGGCATGATTGAGGTCAAACAAGCCTACACAGCCCAAAAATTAGACTTTGCTAAATATGCAGTCGCTATTACCGGACAAGATAGCAACCTGGATAAAGTCGCCAAAGCTGAAAATTGGTTAGCCCGGTTTTCCATGTACGATTGGGTTGGTGGACGTACCTCAGAAATGTCCGCTGTAGGGCTAGTACCTGCGGCATTACAGGGCATAGATATCCGTGCCATGCTAGATGGTGCAAAAGAAATGGATGATGCCACCCGCGTCCCCAATCTCAAAAACAACCCAGCCGCTTTATTAGCCCTTGCTTGGTATTTCTCTGGAAATGGCAAAGGTGAAAAAGATATGGTAGTCCTCCCCTACAAAGACAGTTTGTTGCTATTTAGCCGCTATTTGCAACAACTCATCATGGAATCTTTGGGTAAAGAAAAAGATTTAGATGGGAAAACTGTATTTCAAGGGATTGCAGTTTATGGCAACAAAGGCTCAACTGATCAACACGCCTATGTGCAACAGTTGCGCGAAGGTGTCCCCAACTTCTTTGCCACCTTAATTGAAGTTTTAGAAGATCGCCAAGGAACATCCGTAGAAGTTGATCCTGGAGTGACTTCTGGTGATTATCTCTGTGGTTTCTTGTTAGGAACTCGTCAAGCATTGTATGAGAATAACCGCGATTCGATTACAGTCAGCATTCCTCAAGTTAATGCTCGCACAGTTGGCGCGTTAATTGCATTATATGAACGGGCTGTGGGTTTATATGCCAGTTTAATAAATGTCAATGCTTATCATCAACCAGGTGTGGAAGCTGGTAAAAAAGCTGCCGCTGTGATTCTCGATTTACAAAAACGAGTTTTAGAAGTGTTGCAAACCCAGAAAAAAGCACTTTCTATTTCTGAACTGGCAGATATGTCCGGTGCTGCTGAAGAAGTAGAAGCAATTTACAAAATTCTCCGTCATTTACACACCAATAATCGGGGTGTAGTATTAACTGGTGATTTTGCTAAACCTGGAAGCTTAACTGTTTCTCTAGGCTAAAAATTTCAGATCCCCGACTGCAATTTAGATCCCCGACTTCTTAAAGAAGTCGGGGATCTGGTTTTTTTGGTTTTTATTTTCAAATTCTGTGGCTATAAATTATCAAAAATATTAAAACTACCATTAGATAGAGATAAGAAAATAACATATCAGGTAAATATGATAGATACCCTAATAACTTAGTTTAAGTAATACTAATTTTATATGAGACCGCACAAAATTATGAAATCCATTAATTCATCGATCTTTATCTGCGTTCATCTGCGTTCATCTGCGGTCAATAATTCTTGAATTCTTATTTTGAAAAAATGATTTTTACTAAATTTAGTAAATTAAGGAGATTAAATCATGTCTAATATTGTAAAAATATCCCAAGAAGATATTATTTATCATCTAAAAATATCTTGTCAAATTCCTAGTTTATTAGAAGCGATCGCCACCAGAAAAATTATCACAGAAACTGCCCAAAAAGAAGGCATTACCATCGAAATAGCAGAATTACAACAAACCGCAGATAGTTTACGATTAGTTAACAACCTGATTAAAGCAGAAGACACCTGGGAATGGTTACAAAAACATCATCTTACCTTAGATAACTTTGAAGAAATCGCAAACATTAATCTCCTATCGGCAAAATTAGCTCATCATTTATTTGCCGAGAAAGTTGAACCATTCTTTTATGCTCACCAACTTGATTATAGCGGAGTAGTCACCTATGAAGTCATATTAGATGATGAAGATTTAGCTTTAGAAATATTTTATGCCCTCCAAGAAGGAGAAATTAGTTTTCAAGAAGTAGCTCGTCAATATATCGAAAATCCCGAAATTCGTCGCGCTGGAGGATATCAAGGTATCCGCAAACGTAGTGATTTTAGACCAGAAATTGCTGCCGCAGTTTTTGCAGCTAATCCCCCAGAAATTATTAAACCAGTCGTTACACCCAAAGGAGTCCATATCATTATAGTTGAAGAAATCATTGCCCCCGAATTGAATGAACAAATGCGCGTAGCTATTCTCGGAGATTTATTTACTAATTGGTTAAGAGAGCAAATTAATAAATTAGAAATTGTCGCCACATTAGGAGATCAAATAAATTCTCCTCCTTCCCCAATAGAAATATTTAATGAAGCTAGTTAAAATTGCCAAGAGTTAGATCCCCGACTTCTTGAAGAAGTCGGGGATCTTGTTATTTGTTATTATTTAATTAAGGTCGTATAAATATCCTCTGAATGGGCATTAAGATAAGGATATTGTAAATTAATTTTGTGCAATGCAAACTGTTCTAGAATAGCTTTCATGCGACTTTCAGGATAATTATTACCCGTTTGCCAAGCAGTAATTAAACCATTAGCAATCATTTGACAACGATTAGTACCAAAACTTTCCTTTTCACCAAATTTATCTTCTGGTTCTTCAGCACAACTTAATCCCGGTGCCAGTGGCTTAGTAAACAACGGTACTTCTTGAGAAAAACTGTCTCGATTTTCTAAATATATCTTTTGCAGTATAGGATGAATAGTTTTATAGTGATGCTTACTGAAATAAAGCACTGCTGAATCATAACGTTTATATTCATCAGGATTATATAGAGCTTTAAAAGAGAAAGCAACTTGCATATTATTGAACTCCCTAGTCACATTATCCATCACTGATGCTGCTCCTTCTGGTGACACATTAAAGTAGATTCTGACAATATCTTGATTGTCTTGAGTTCCTAGATTAGACACTGCCATATAAAATCCATTTTGAACTAGATTTTTAGGCATTTTAATGGACACTAAGTTACCAAGAGTAGCATATTTATCAATCGGTGATAAATATAAATCACGCTCAATATGCAAAGTCAAACCATTTTTATGAACCGCCAAAGATCCATCAGGTTCTTCATTAACTACCAGCCAATTTTTACTCCAATAGCCTGTGCCTTTATTACTTGTATGTAATCGTTCATAGAAAGCTAAATCTATGCCAAATAAGCTATTATTACTTAAATTATTATCCTGGGAATCGGCATTGCTAGAGTCATGCCAAGAACCATTATAATAAGCGCTGTAGAGAAAATTACGTAATTGGATACTTAAATGTTTATTTTGAATATCCAATGGTAAATTTTGAAAGCGAGAAATAACTGATTCTGGTAATGCTAATAAGTTATATTCTGGATGCTTAATAGCATAAAATGATTCAATTTCCAGATAATTAGCAATATTTTGCAGAGACGTTTGTAATTCCTGTGGTAGTTGAAAAAGTTGACTATCTAGAGAATCTAATACTTGCATATAGGGTTTCCTTATTTAAGCAAGAGATAAATTTTTAGAGATTATTTCTGAAAATTCCATTCCTAAAATTGTGGAAATAGATGCTTGGGGACGACATAATAAACTCTTAGCAACTTGAAGAATACAGATACCTGAATTACCGAAAGTTTTCTCATATTGCAGTTTAGCTTGAATAGCTCTAATTAAGGCTAAACCGCTAAACTGCATCACTAATGGCAAGAAGTTTGGACGAACTTCTAAAATTTCTGGAAAGTTAGCTAAATAACCAGTAACTAATGCTGATAAAGAAGGTTGAATCATTGATAACGGAATAGCCGCTAAACGCAAACATTCTTCAATAGGTATAGTTTTACTAGCGATTATGCTATATAACCAAATTTGCAGATAACTAGCGATTATTGTTCCTAAATCATTGGCAGGATCTCCCCAATCACCTCTTTCCCAATCAATCAGTCTGAGAATATTTTTATTTCCAGGTAATTTCTCTTCAATTTCTGTTTCCCAATTCACAGATAAAAGAATATTATTGAGTTTAAGATCATTATGAGTTAGACAACAAGGCATAAAAGCCTGATTTAATTCTGCAATTGCTTTTCCTAAATTATCGTAACGTTGATAAAGAGCAAAAAATTTCAATCCATCAGCAGGAAGATTACCAAATATTTGTGGTGTAATTCTATCTAATCCTTTGCTCAAATTTGCACCCTCTAGAGAATTTTTAAAGAACTTTTGATAATTTTGATCTTCTATCGTTGAACGATGAACTTTTGCCAGCGTCGTACCAAGTAACTGAGCAATTTCAGGAGAAAATACCTGATCCTTGGCATAAAATTCTGCCAAATCTTGATATTCATTTAGATAGTTAAACACCATAATGGAGTTTTCTAAATCAAAATGAATTGCTTCTGATAAATATGAACGTAAGTGATTTATTTCTGGGAATTTTTGACAAAAATCATGAATTCTCCATTCTTCTTTAAATTCACCTAAAGTCTTACCATCTCGATCATGACGCTCTTGCTTAACTAAGATTTGACGTTCCTGTGGTAAACTGACTAATAAATTAAAGTTTTTAGCTGGTTTTAACTCAATTTTGCTTAATGATTCATCTTGTGGGGGACAAATTCCGCGATTAACCAAGTAGTCAAAAACGTTGGTAGAACTTATGAGAAGTGGCATAAATTTACATGAAAGATTAGTTAACAATGGGTTGGCAAATTAACAAAATATAGGCTGATTTTATAGACAATCAGGTTTAATAATTGCCATTAAATGAACTTCCTAAATAGGAAATAGAATCTATAGCATAGGCTAATAAAATGAACTCCATAGACTTAATCCCGAACTTGACTAATTCATGAAAATTACCCCTATTTCCCCCAACTATAGAAACAGACTCTATGCTACTAATTTCATGAATTAATAATTTCTCTTGGGTTGTGTTTAGATCGGAAATTGTAATTCTTGCCATTTGCTTAATACCCACTAATTACAAAATTGTCATAGCCGTAAAGTGTAAGCAAACACCAGATATTAATTGATTATTTAATCTGGTTTCGTCAGTTATTTAAGATCCTTATCCTCTGTTATTTAATGGAAATTAGGATGATAAATTCTTAAATTAACCAGATTTTTATAGGATGAATAAGCAATATAAAATTACTTATTTATCTCAGGTATTTTAATGACTATAGTTAGAGATTGCTGTAGCTATTGCTGTGGCTATGGCTAAATGATTTAGCTAGAGATACAACGTTATCAATAGCAAAGCCTAACAAAATAAACTCCTGACCTTTAATACTGTAGTATACTAAATCATGGATTCCAGAACCGCTACCACCTTGAATAGAAATGGTATCTACATCATTCATTTCGTTTAAAAAGCTTTCGGAATCTTGGAACAATTCAGAACCGTTAGCTTGTAATTGAGAAAGTTTGATACTAGCCATGATTTCTTTCCTCCTAGATTAATCATCAGTCAATTGATATTCTGCGAAAGTCAGTTAAGCTTGTTTTTTTATCGGTAATCCTAATTCCCCTGAAAAAATAGAGGAATTAGGATGATAAATTCTTAACTGAACCAGATTTTTATGGGATGAATAAGTAATTTTATATTGCTTATTCATCTCAGGTATTTTAATGACTATAGTGATGGCTATGGCTAAATGATTTAGCTAGAGATACAACGTTATCAATAGCAAAGCCTAACAAAACAAACTCCTTACCTTTAATGCTGTAGTATACTAAATCATGGATTCCAGAACCGCTACCACCTTGAATAGAAATGGTATCTACATCATTCATTTCGTTTAAAAAGCTTTCGGAATCTTGGAACAATTCAGAACCGTTAGCTTGTAATTGAGAAAGTTTAATACTAGCCATGATTTCTTTCCTCCTAGATTAATCATCAATCAATTGATGCTTTGCGAAAGTCAGTTAAGCTTGTTTTTTTATCGGTAATCCTAATTCCCCTAAAAAAATAGAGGAATTAGGGCGATAAATCCTTAACTGAACCAGATTTTTATGGGATGAATAAGTAATTTTATATTACTTATTCATCTCAGGTATTTTAATGACTATAGTTAGTGATTGCTGTAGCTAAATGATTTAGCTAGAGATACAACGTTATCAATAGCAAAGCCTAACAAAACAAACTCCTTACCTTTAATGCTGTAGTATACTAAATCATGGATTCCAGAACCGCTACCACCTTGAATAGAAATGGTATCTACATCATTCATTTCGTTTAAAAAGCTTTCGGAATCTTGGAACAATTCAGAACCGTTAGCTTGTAATTGAGAAAGTTTGATACTAGCCATGATTTCTTTCCTCCTAGATTAATCATCAGTCAATTGATATTCTGCGAAAGTCAGTTAAGCTTGTTTTTTTATCGGTAATCCTAATTCCCCTGAAAAAATAGAGCAATTAGGGCGATAAATTCTTAACTGAACCAGATTTTCATGGGGTGAATAAGCAATATAAAATTACTTATTCATCTCATGTATTTTAATTGCTATAGTGATTGCTGTGGCTATGGCTATGGCTAAATGATTTAGCTAGAGATACAGCACTATCAATAGCAAAGCCTAACAAAACAAACTCCTTACCCTTAATACTGTAGTGTACTAAATCATGGATTCCAGAACCGCTACCACCTTGAATAGAAATGGTATCTACATCATTCATTTCGTTTAAAAAGCTTTCGGAATCTTGGAACAATTCAGAACCGTTAGCTTGTAATTGAGAAAGTTTGATACTAGCCATGATTTCTTTCCTCCTAGATTAATCATCAGTCAATTGATATTCTGCGAAAAGCAGTTAAGCTGGGTTTGTGCCTTCTCTTAACTGCTGATTTAATTTTTATTCATAAAATTAGTGAAAATCAAGGCTTAAACCTAGTTAAAAAAGACATAATTAAATGAGTTGAGTCTGTTTATTAATAAAATATTAGGTATAGATTCAAAGACAAAAGTATCTTCTCTTTTCCTGAAGATGATATTTTTAATTTAAATCATAGAAAAAATCGTGTGTTAGCTGTTTATAAGCATGAAAACACACGATTTTTAGGAAAATGTTCAATTATTGCTATGTTTCTTAAGTATCGAATCGTTGTCTGAGATCATCCATCATTGTATTGAGTTCTGTCCTCCAATCTTGAAGTTGAGTATCTATGTTAAGAGATAATGGGGTTTCTGTAGACCGATAATTTCCGCGTCGGCTTCTGTAACCACCTATAATATTCGTCAATTCCTCAATGCTGAGATCATTGAAAATCTGTTCCCTACCCAGAGGATATATATCAGAGACGGTTATCGGCATAATTGGCTCTCCTTTCCCAATCTAAGCTGGGATAAAATAAAGCTATAAATTTAACATTCCCTCTCTTGTATTTTCGTTTTTTATAGGCTAAATTCAAGTTCTTATATCTGATTTAATGGACAGAATTACCAACTTTTTGTCTATCAAAACAAAAAAGCAAAAGAAGTTTCATAAAAGTAACTTCTCTTGCCTTAGATGAATTAAAAACTATCAACCTCTATCAAAAGGTGGAAGTTTCTTTCTGTTCCCTCCCCTTTGCATCGGGGTAAGTAATTGGACAAAAATATTTACAGTCATTGCGAGGGAAGGGAAGCAATCACAACCCTGGCGATTGCTTCATTTCACTTCGTTCCATATGGCTAACGCCATGCAACGCTTACGCAATAACATTGTGTAATTAATTCTGTCCCAATACTTATAACGACAATTTTCAACGCCAACCTACTTAGTAATTAACCAACAAATGCTAAACGGGGTGCGATCGCAGCAGGACGTTCTACACCTTTGATGTAAGCAAGAACTGTATCGGCATCAGATACTTCAAAGGGGTCATCACCAGCGTTGTCTTGAAAACCAGGTTCAATGAACATTTTTTCAATTTCGCAGTTATTAACAACCATTGCATAACGCCAAGAACGCATACCAAAACCGATGTTAGATTTATCAACTAACATTCCCATTTTGCGGCTAAATTCTCCATTACCATCTGGTAACAAGAAGACATTTTTAGCACCTTGTTGTTTGCCCCATTGGAACATCACAAATGCGTCATTAACTGACAAACAAATGATTTGATCAACACCTTGCGCTTTAAATTCCTCAAATAGTTCTTCATAGCGAGGCAAATGTGTAGAAGAACAGGTAGGAGTGAAAGCACCAGGGAGAGCGAATAATACTACTTTCTTACCGGCAAAAATTTCTTGTGTGGTTAAATCTTTCCAAGTGTAAGGATTGGGTCCACCTATAGATTCATCCCGTACACGAGTCTTGAATACTACATTTGGAACGTGAGTAATAACAGTCATAAATACCTCTTTCTTAGATGGAAGATTTTAACTCGCGCTGCTGCTTTTGCTTAGTGCATCAGTAGCTTATCTTGTAAATCAGAATAATTCTGATTTAGGAATTAGTCAATAGTTATAAATACTTATTTTATAATGTATTTTTTAAAAAAGTTTAGTTCTTAAAAAGGAAAAGTTATAATAGGGGCTTATATCTTTATATAATTAAGTAAATCCTATGCAGCCAAAAGCCAATGATATTATCAAAACCCTGAAAAATAGAGGGTTGCGAGTCACCCCCCAAAGATTTGGCGTTTATGCCAACCTATTAGCCAGAGAAGATCACCCGACAGTTGATCAAATTCTGAGGGACTTGAATCAAGAAGCACCTACTTCCTCTCAAGCTACCGTATATGCGGCACTCCAGGCACTGCGAGAGGCGGGTTTGGTGCGAGAAGTGCTATTAGAGGAAGGTGTATCTCGTTATGATGCTAACGTTGCCCCTCACCATCATTTCCGCTGTAACTGCTGTGGCGCAATTGAAGATATCAACTGGAATACTTTCCCGAATATTGATGTCAGTCAACTGCGACAGGGGTTAAAAGTAGAACGGTATGAAGTGACAGTTGAGGGAATGTGCGATGCTTGCGGCACTCATGTTTGATATAATAATTAACTAGAATTGAATAGGAGCAAACAATGTACGACAGCGATAAACGTAAATTATTATCAGCATTGTGTCATGGAGCAATTTTTTTTAGCACCACTGTTGTCTCCATTGGATTACCTATAGCCATACTATTTGTATCAGATGATCCTGTCGTCAAAGACAACGCCAAAGAATCTATCAATTTCCATTTTAACGTTTGGTTATATGGAACAATTCTGGGGGCATTGTTTTTTCTGATTGGTTGGTTGATTGTACCATTATTCATCTTGTTTCCACTCGCAGGTTTAGGTTATATCCTCCACTGGGGATTGACAATTTGGGCGCTAACTGGTGTTTTTAGCAATCCTAATCAACCTTGCCGTTATCCGTTTATTTTTCGAGTTCTTTAGATCAAATCAGGGAAAATATGGTAGTTTAATTAATCATGGATTTTTGATTAAACAATTTACCAAAATTAATTGCATAATCTTTTAAGATTGTTTTTTGCAAATTTGTTATAAGCAAATGTCTATCAAGTTGTAAAATATAAAATTGCCCCACAGCTTCATCAACAGCAGGGCAAAAGACAGTTAAAGCACTGCTTGTAGTTTGTCTGAATAGAGCCATCTATAAACTTGCTTTTGTGACGCTTTATTCTGTGTCCATCTTATTGTTTTTTGTTACATTCAGTGAAAAAACAGTTTGCCTACGGCACACTCTTCGTGTTTAGAAAGGAATTTAAACTCCTTTTTATTTACGAATACAATCCTTCATTCCGTGAAATCATTAAATCCGTCAAATCAGTGATAAAAATTTATGTTTCCTATACATCGCCCTCGTCGTCTGCGTAGCCATACCCAATTACGCCGTATGGTACGTGAAACCGTTTTAACTACTAACGATTTGATTTATCCATTATTTGCAGTACCTGGAGAAGGTATTGCCAAGGAAGTCAAATCTATGCCCGGTGTTTATCAACTTTCAGTAGATAAGATTGTTGAAGAAGCTAAAGAGGTTTATGACTTAGGAATTCCGGCAATTATCTTATTTGGAATTCCGGCAGATAAAGATATAGATGCTACCGGGGCATGGCATGATTGTGGCATTGTTCAAAAAGCAGCAACCGCAGTTAAAAATGCCGTTCCTGATTTAATTGTCATGGCTGATACTTGTTTATGTGAGTATACAAGTCATGGTCATTGTGGTTATTTACAAGTTGGTGATTTAACAGGTAGAGTATTAAATGACCCAACTTTAGAATTATTAAAGAAAACCGCAGTTTCTCAAGCTCAAGCAGGTGCAGATATTATCGCACCTTCGGGGATGATGGATGGTTTTGTGCAAGCAATTCGCGCAGGTTTGGATGAGGCGGGATTTGAAGATATCCCCATTATGTCTTATGCTGCTAAATATGCTTCGGCTTATTATGGACCATTTAGAGATGCAGCGGACTCAACACCACAATTTGGCGATAGACGCACTTACCAAATGGACCCCGGTAACGCCCGCGAAGCCCTGAAAGAAATTGAGTTGGATATTGCTGAAGGTGCTGATATGCTGATGGTAAAACCAGCTTTGGCATATATGGATATTATCTGGCGCGTTAAGGAAGCTACAAATTTACCTGTGGCAGCTTACAATGTCTCTGGTGAGTATGCAATGGTGAAGGCTGCGGCTTTAAATGGCTGGATTGATGAGCAGCGTGTGGTTATGGAAACCTTGACTGGCTTTAAACGGGCTGGTGCTGATTTGATTTTGACTTACCACGCTAAGGATGCGGCTCGGTGGTTATAGTCAGATAATTTCTCACGCAAAGGCGCAAAGACGCAAAGATGATTTTGAGTGGCTTCGTGTTTGGGCGTGAGATTTTTGGTATTTTGGATGTGATATTACTACGGTACGAATTATATTTCGCGCAAAGGCGCAAAGACGCAAAGACGCAAAGTTTAAGATTTTGATAGCTTGCGTGGCCATGCTATTAATAAAAGCATCACCGACCGTAACGGGTGTTAAGGTAAAAATTATGATTAAGACCTCAGATAAAGCGCCAAGCTACATTAAATTATTACAAACTTTCCCTCCTAGACCTATCAAATCTGATGAGGAACTGCTTGCTACTCAAAATGTAATTGATTCTCTGTTAGACAATACTCCATTAACACCAGATGAGCAAGACTATCTTGATTTACTTGGTACTTTAGTGTACGAATACGAGCAAACAAAAGAACCAGTTCCTGATATTTATGGAATAGAATTGCTCAAAGCTCTTATGGAAGAATATGGCTTTCATCAAAAAGATTTGATTCCTGTATTTAAGACAGAATCTATGGTGTTAGATATCCTAACAGAAAAAAGCCAACTCACTGTCAGTCACATCCAAGAGTTAGCAGAGTTTTTCCATCTCTCACCTGCTGTTTTTCTACCGTTACCTACGCAAAATCTATAAAATTAAACTGTGTTAATAATTACATTTATTTTGTAAATTCTGCCGTGTGTAACAGCTTGTTCACATTGAGACTGGTAATGGGTAATTGTCTCCTTTTTGCTTCTTTGACAAAAGTAATATAAAATGCCCTGTGTTACCAGTACGGTTCACTAGCATCAAAAATTTTTGCTCTAGAGAACATTAAGTCCATTGGCCAGGTGTGAGATAAATACTATGAATCCCATTAATTTAAGTTGGAGTAAGCTGGTTGTCGCAACCGTTTCTGTTGTCGCATTATCGCCAATATTTTCTGCATTAGCAGTATCAAGACTTTCTTCCCCAGTTGCATCAAAATTAGGTAATTCTCCACAAACACAACTTTTAGTAGGTCAATCTGACGGCGAAGCAATTGATACTCCCGTTAACACGAGTTTTTCACCAGAGAAGAAATCAGCATTCACGCTTTATATATGGCAACCTGGGGGAACAATCAAAGAAGTAATTGCCCGGATTTCTATTAAGAGTAAATATGGTAATAAATATCGGCAAGAAAGGTTTTTAGGTGATTATAAATATAAGATTAAGCAAAAGGCTAAGTTTGTTAAAGGGTTTAAATTAGGCGATCGCATCGTCATCCGCTTATATGATACCAGTAATCGCTTTATTGGTTACAGTGAATTTGTTTGTTTGCCGGAAAATACGGCGGTTAACTTGATTTTATCTGCTAATCCCACAGAAAACAAAGTAGTCCGCACCTTTTATGGTTTTGATGCCAATAATGATAGCATTGTTGATAATACCAATGCCTACGATTATTTCACGGAAGTTAATAACCAAAAAGTTACTTTCTTGAATAGTTCAGAAAAGATTAATATTGTCCAATATCAAGCCGCAGGATTTGCCAAAGTTGCCACCACTGGCGCTTATCCTACCTCTTTTAGCGAAGGTGATTTTGCTGTAGCAGGTAAATCTGTCAATGCCTTTGATTCTAACTTAGCAAAAGCCTTAACTGCTAATCCTGGTAGTTTAGTAAAGTTGACTCCAATTCAGGACAACTCCAGTTTTGAACTGGGCAAATTATTAAGTGAATATCGGACAATAGGTGTAGGTAAGGGTATTCAAGTCTCATTTTCTGATATTTCCAAAAACTATTGGGCTAGGGAATATATTTCTGAATTGGCAGCAATGGAAGTAATTGGTGGATTTCCCGATGGCACTTTCCGTCCCAATGCACCAGTAACTCGTGCCGAATTAGCAGCATTATTACAAAAAGTTTTTATTAAAACTAAAGTTCGAGAAGCAATTAATTTTAAAGATGTTCCTAAGCGATATTGGGCTTATAATGCCATTCGAGAAACTTACGAAATGGGCTTTTTTACTATTCTCAACAGCAAAAACTTTAACCCCACACAAAAGCTGAATCGCCTAGATGTTTTAATAACTTTAGCCAAAGGATTGAATTATAAATTTACTGGTTCAACCGAAAATATCCTTTCAGTTTATAGTGATGCTTCTAGTATTAGAAGTGAACATCGGAATTTTATCGCTGCTTTAACAGAAAATAATGTAATTACTAATTATCCTAATAAAAAATTACTAAATCCTAAAAAAGTTGCCACTAGAGCCGATGTTTCTGCTTTATTGTATCGGGCAATGGTGAGCGCTGGAGAAGTGGCAGATTTACCTGCAAAATAAATTGGACAAACAATATCTTGTCAATTTTCTGTAGGTTGGGTTAAGCGACAGCGCAACCCAACAAATGCGTTGGGTTTCATGCTAATTGCTCCGCAACGCTAACGCGAACAACCCAACCTTGTATCTTAGAGGTATGTTAGAAGAAGTGGTAGACCGTCCCAACCTGGGTCAGAAAAGACCGCTTTGTAGCAAGGATCACCACAACAATCTCCATGACAGAACTCGAACAGTCGCCTGGGGTAAAAACTATGAACAAAGACATAGATAATATAGCCCGTATCGTGCAAGGATGAGTGAAATCAAGGGGATGAATAAAAACAAAACAAATTAAAAAGAAGTAATTGAAATTGGAGAGTTAAAAATGGATTATATCTCCCAATGGGTAGGCATTGACGTAAGTAAAGCAACACTTGATGTTTATATCCGTCCAATGGGTAAAGCATTTCAATTTGCTAATACTGAAACAGAAATAGCTAATCTAGTTAAGCAACTTCAATCTAACGATTTAAACCTAATCGTACTGGAAGCAACAGGAGGACTAGAAACAGAATTAATCATTCAATTGCAAGCGGCTCTTTTACCAGTAGCATTAATCAATCCTCGTCAGGGAAGAGACTTTGCTAAAGCTACAGGTAAGTTAGCCAAAACCGATGCCATTGATGCACAGATTTTGGCGCATTTCGGTGAAGCAATGAAACCGGAGGTGTTAGCAATCGAAAGTGAAATGTCACGTCAATTAGGCGAATTAATTAGTCGCCGAAGACAATTAGTAGAAATGTCTACAGCGGAAAAGAATCGCCGTGACCGCGCTCGTGGTAAAGCTTTGACAGATATTGAATCCCATATTGATTATCTTGAGCAACATCTTCAACAACTCAATCAAGAAATTGAGACGTTGACCCAAAATAATCAACAATGGATTGATAAAGTCAATCTACTCAAAACTACTCCTGGCATTGGTCAAGTAATTTCTACCACTTTAGTTTCTGACTTACCAGAATTAGGTCAATTAACTGCCAAACAAATCTCTCGCTTAGTTGGTGTTGCACCAATTAATCATGATAGTGGTCAGCACAAAGGTAAGCGCATGATTAATGGTGGTCGCGCCCATGTTCGTGCCATTCTTTATATGGGTGCTGTTGTTGCCATGCGTCATAATCCTGTTATCAAAACTTTTTATGAGCGCTTGGTTGAACGTGGTAAACCCAAAAAATTGGCCATTACTGCTTGCGTTCATAAAATGTTAGTTATTTTAAATGCGATGATTCGAGATCATCTTCCTTGGTCTATTTCTCAAGACTCACAACCAATTTCTGCATAAAGTTCTACTGTCGTTTTTATACCTCCAATCTAGTTTGGTAATTTATGGCAACCTATAATTTACCTGTTTTGTTCTGTTCTGTTTTTCTCCTCTATTTTCTGACTTTTTTCCTAGACTTTAAATTTTTCCTTAACGATCGCTTGACAATCAAGACAGTCGCTACAAATCAAGGCTATGGGTTTTACGTTAAGTTGAATTTGAGGATGCGTCCATTTTGGGTATAATTACAAGTAAACGTAATTTTACAAAGTTGTGGAATATCGTGATTACAAAAAATAAACAAGTCCCAGCACAGAAATCCGTAATCAAGAGCAAACAGACTGTAGTATTCCCAAGTATTTTGCAGAAAACGCTGCTCGAAGAACTGCGTTGCGGTTATGGAAATTGCTCCTATAGCGGCTGTTATTGTCAAAAATATGAAGGTAATGCCAGCACTTGTCAAAATTCAGGCTGTGGACACAGCTATGATCAACACTGGTAATACTTGACTCTTGATCACCACACAGGTTACAAATTTTATGCCTATCATCAGAGATTATTGTGCCGGCATGGATGTGGCAATGGGCTACAATCCCCTCACAGGTGAGATATACGATACCTATGTGGATTATGGAGACTTAGTTCCCGCTGGTGGGCAGACTGGACAAACAGCCGATTTATTATTCAAACGAGTCACATCTAGTGCTGAACTGAGTAGCGTCTTAGGAATTGATTTTGAGGCAAATCTGAACGCTTCCTGGTTTCAGGGAAGTGGTTCTGTGAAAGCTAAAGCTGTGAGTGATTTTAGCCAAAAATCTAACGAATATTCTACCTTTTCCGTGCTGTATGTCAAAGTCCGCGACATTGAGAAAAACCTGAAAATTGTTGATTTGAGTCCCAGAATAATTAAGTTTATCAATCAAAATGGAATAGATGAATTTTATCGGCGGGCGGGTTATGAATATATCTCTGGAATAATTACAGGTGGTGAATTTGTTAGTACCATTGAGATTATTTCTAGTGATAGGGAAACTAAGGAAAAAATGGATGCGGAACTGAGCGCCCAAATTTCCTATAGCAGTGTTGCTTCTATTGATGCTAAGGCTGAAATAAAGTCTAGATTTGCCAATCTAGCAAAATATAGCAATGTGCGAATTGAAGCTCGTTGTTATCGCACAGGTGGTGCTGGGGTGCTGGTGACAACTCCCGCAGATGCTCTAGAATATGCAGTCAATTTTCCAGATTCGGTGCGAAAATCGGCGAGTATTTTACAGGTACTTTGCAAACCTTATCACGATTTGCTATCTTTTCCTACGGCAATGCAAGCGATCGATATGATGACTTTGCAAAAGCAAACACGGGTATTGCAAGGTCTTTGGGAGCGCTCTCAGCAGATTTCTAAACAAATTGCTGATGTGGAATATATTCTTCTAAATCCAAAGAAATTTGCTCAGGTAAATGAGGCGGTTTTAAGAACAGGAAAAGCCCAGTTAGAACATCAGTTAGAAGAGGTTAATGATCAAGCAATCCAGTTTGCTAAAAACTCCATAAAATCAATTAATGTTGTTGATTTTCCCCCCATTCCTTTAGCTTTACCAATGCGCGGGGTAGAACTCAAGTCAGCAGTAGGACAGGATTATACTAAATTACAAGATTTACTCGTTGCGGGAAACTGGAAGGAAGCAGACGCGGAAACAGGAAGGCTAATGTTAGCGGTGGCGAAACGAGAACAGGAAGGTTGGTTAGATGTTGAAAGTATTGATAATCTTCCCTGTGTAGACCTCCGCACCATTGACCAGTTGTGGGTAAAATATAGTAACGGGCGTTTTGGGTTTTCTGTGCAAAAACGTATTTATCAAAGTTTGGGTGGAACAAGAGAATACAATTATGAAATCTGGGAGAAGTTCTTAGACAAAGTAGAGTGGCAAAAAGGAAAGAAAACATTGTACTACAAAGATATTACTTTTGATATAAAAGCACCAAAAGCCCAGATCCCAATAGCTTTTGGGTTGAAAACGGATGGACTGGGGTACTTGGGGTATTCTAGAGGGGGACTCTTCTCTCGCGTCGAGACTTGTAAGTTGTAACATATAAGGCTTACAGAAAGTTATTAAAAATTATAACTAGGTGATTTTCCACGAAGTATTGGGGTTATGGGTTTCTGATACCTAATACACCCTTAAAAAAAGTCAAAAATGTAGGACAACACAGGTTGAATCACAAACAAATACTAAACGAAAAAATCCAGATCCTGTACATCCTTAAATCCTGAATATCCTGATTCAGACAAAATATCCCTGACTTCTAAGATAATGAGTGTGATAAATGAGAAGTCAGGGATTCAGACAAATTACCCTTTAACACAAAGAACTTGTTTCAAAGTGGCCACAATTTCCACCAAATCAGCTTGATTTGCCATTACCTGTTCAATGGGTTTATAAGCAGCAAGAATTTCATCTAAAACTCCCGTATCCTTACGACATTCTACCCCCTGTGTTTGCTCGATTAAATCATCAAGAGTATAGACATTTTTAGCTTTACTTCTTGACATTAAGCGCCCTGCACCGTGGGAACAAGATCCCCGACTTCTTCAAGAAGTCGGGGATCTGACTCTTCTATATCTCCAAAAATGGGTTAATCTTAAATGTATTCCGGTAATTTACTCTGATAATCTAGAGGATTGTTTCCAGTTTGCACTATGAGTTTAAAGGCAGTTTTATTTGATTTTAATGGTGTCATTATTAAAGATGGATCAATTCATATCCAATTGATAGATGAGATTCTTGTACAGGAAAATCTTCAACCTCAACGGGTAAAAGAACGTGAAGACTTTTTAGGGATAGGCTCTCGCGCGTATCTGCAAAATCTGTTAAAAAGTCGTGGTAGGGTGGTGACGGAAGCTTATATGATGCAGTTACTTACCCGCAAAGCTCAAGCTTATGTGCTGGAATTGGAGAAGCTGGAAGAATTGCCTTTGTATTCGGGAATTGAAGATGTGATTTTTCAGATTCGTTCCCGTCATCTCAAAATGGCGTTAGTTAGTGATGCTTTATCCTCGGAAATAGAATTTGTATTAACATCTGCTAAATTAGCTGAATACTTTTCTGTGATTGTGTCGGGGGATGATATCAGCAGCAATAAACCTAACCCGGAAGGCTATTTGCTGGCGGTTTATCGCTTAAATCAGGCATATCCAGAATTAAACTTACAACCTGATGAATGTTTAGTGATTGAAAATACTCCCGCAGGTATTCAAGCTGCTAAATGCGCCCAAATGCAAGTGGTGGGAGTAGCAAATACTTATCCCTTTCAGATGCTACACCGTCAAGCTAATTGGACGATTGATTATCTGATTGATTTGGATTTGCAGCAGGTACAGGAAGTTTTTTTGGAAAAAGATGTGAAATCTGTCCTTCCTGAGTGTTAAGATATATGGTGTGCTAAAGTTTTTGACTTAAGCACGACTAAGGGGAATTAGCTCAGTTGGTAGAGTGCTGCGATCGCACCGCAGAGGTCAGGGGTTCGAGTCTCCTATTCTCCATTTGTATACTAAACACGGGTGAGATTTAAACTTTTGCCAAATGACAAAGAACCCAGATGTGTAGTAGGGGTAAAGCAAAAGCTGATATGTGTCAACTTAAGCTCAAATCCCTACCACATCTCGTTCCTAGTCTCTGACTAGGAATGCAGTTGGCTCTGCCTCTAATATCATTGAAGGCAGAGCCTTCTAGAATTCAGTCAGAGGCTGGGAATGTATTTCACCCCTAGACCATTGATTGATTGCATGGTGGCTTTGATTAAACCCCAACCAGGGGAATTAATTCAAGATCCGGCTGCGGGTACGGGTGGGTTTTTAATTGCCGGCGATCGCTATATTCGGCAAAATCATGATGTGTTTGAATGGTCAGACTCCCAGCAATCTTTTCATCAGTATCAGGCGTTTTATGGGATGGAGTTGGTGCAGGATGCTCACCGCTTGCTGTTGATGAATATGATGTTCACGGCATCGAAGGGGCTGTTGATTTAGGTGACACTCTGGGTGATGCTGGAAAGCGTTTAGCAAAGGCTGATATCATTCTCACAAACCCTCCCTTTGGCACTAAAAAAGGCGGTGGACTGCCTTCCAGAGATGATTTTACTTCTTCGACCTCAAACAAGCAATTGGGCTTTTTACAGCACATTTACAGGTCACTCAAACCAGGAGGAAGGGCGGCGGTAGTATTACCTGATAATGTCCTTTTTGAGGATGGACAGGGTAAATCTATCCGCGCTGATTTGATGAATAAATGTAATTTACACACGATTTTAAGGCTACCAACTGGGATTTTTTATGCTCAAGGTGTGAAAACGAATGTGTTATTTTTCCAACGGGGAACAACGGAGAAAGGTAATACTAAAAATGTCTGGTTTTATGATATGCGGACTAATATGCCCAGTTTTGGTAAACGTTATCCTTTAACCCGTGAACATTTTACAGAGTTTGCACAATGTTATGGTGATGATGCTAATGGTAATAGTCTCCGTGTAGATTTGGGTGAAGAGGGTAGATTTCGTTGTTTTAGTCGAGAATATATTGAAAAAAGAAATGAAAATTTAGATATTTCTTGGCTACGGGATGAAAGTTTACAATCTGGGGATAATTTACCTGAACCGGAGGTGATCGCTGCTGAGATTATGGAGAAACTGCGAATTGCAACTAAGGAAATGGCTGCTTTAATAATATTACTAGAAGGGGAAGAAGCAGCAGAGGCTGTTAGTGCTTCGGTGGGTTTGTCAGATAATTTGTAATTATTTTGTCAGAATCAGGATGTCCAGGATTTTAGGATTTATAGGATGGAGAATAAATAGGGTATAATTAAGAAAATGTGTTTTATTCAGTTAAGGGAGCAAATTAAATGACTATGACACAGGCTATTTTAGAGAAAGTACAGAATTTAACACCTCAACAACAAGAGCAGGTTTTAAATTTTATTGAGTCTTTAAATTTGTTATCACAAAAACAGGATACACCTCAAAAATCACCGGAGGAATTAGGCTGGCCTGCTGGTTTTTTTGAAGAGGTGATTGGTGGTTGGGTAGGAGAACCTTTAGAAAGACCTGATCAGGGTGAATATGAAATTAGAGAGGTTTTATTTTGACCTATTTACTTGATTCTAATGTTTGTATTCGGTTAATAAATAATACTAATTCTGCTGTTACCAGTCGTTTAGCATCTCAAAAACCACAGAATATTTTGATTTCTACTATCACTCAGCTAGAATTATATTATGGTGCTTACCGCAGTATTCAGAAAGAACAAAATTTAGAAATATTAGAACGTTTTTTTAGTACGTTTACTATTATAAATTTTACTCCTGAAGCTGCTAAAATCACTGGCAGAATTAGAGCAGAATTAGCTGCTGTTGGTACTCCTATCGGTCCCTATGATTTACAAATTGCGGCTATTGCTATGGCTAATAATTTGATTTTAGTTACTCATAATGTTAAGGAGTTTAGCCGGGTAAATGGTTTAAATTTTGAAGATTGGGAAGTTTAATTTTAATTGTCACAAATCAGGATATCCAGGATTTAAGGATTTACAGGATAGAATTATAGAAAAATATCCTTATATAAAAATAGTCGGTTGAAACCGACTTTAGCTTTTAGACAGGGAATTTATTCCCTGGATAAATGGATAAAACTATATTTTGTCTGATAGCGAAGCGTGGCGTTAGCCATATCAGGATTTTAGGATTTACAGGATTAATTTATTAGTTTCTATGCTGATGGGTTATATTAATTAAGTTATTGAACGCAGATGAACGCGGATGAACACAGATAATTTTTATTTCTCGGATTTTTAGATTTTTAATTTTAATGGTTTAATGATATAATTATGCCTCACGCAGAGGCGCAGAGACGCAAAGGGTAAGAGATAGTTTATTATGAGTGATGAGTTATTAGAATTGCCTGAAGGTTGGAAATGGATAACTCTAGAAGAAATTGCTAGTCATGTCAGTGGTAATGCTTTCAAAAGTACAAATTTTACTACTCACGGAATACAAGTTATTCGACTTGGAAATATATACAAGGGTGAACTCAATCTAAGTCGTGATCCTATATTTCTCCCTGAAGAGTTCTTGTCAAGCAATTTTGTCTTAAAACCAGGTCATATTATAATTTCTCAAACAGGTACTAGATTTAAGCGTGATTACGGGCATTTTGTAATCATTCCCAATAATGCTTCAAACTTACTCCTAAATCAACGCTTGTTAGCAATCTCTTGTCATCCTTCAGTAAATCCTAAATATATTGTTTTAAGCAGCAAATTAAAAGTTTATCAAGATCACTTTTTTTCACATGAGACAGGTGGTGTTAATCAAGGAAATGTTGGTGTTGCTGGCGTAATGAAAGGTCCAGTACCACTAGCACCACTCAACGAACAAAAACGGATTGTTGCTAAAATTGAGGAATTGAGCGATCGCTCACAAACAGCCCAGAAAGCCCTAGAAACCATACCGCAGTTGTGCGATCGCTTTCGTCAATCCGTCCTCGCAGCAGCCTTTAGAGGCGATTTAACAGCCGATTGGCGCGAAAAAAATCCAGACGTTGAACCTATCTCCAGCCTTTTACAAACAATTGAAGAATGTAGTAAAAATAAAACTCAAGCTGAAAAGAAGATTACCATTGAAGCAGTAGATATTCTAGCCAGTCGAGTATTTAGAGAAGGTGTTCCTGATTGTGAAACCGAAAGTTAGATAATTGGTGATTGGTAATTGTAAAATAATCCAAAATCTACCGCCGCCCTGTTTAGAGTATAAAATCAAACAGGGTGGATTTTTATTGTCCCCTTGGCAATATAGTAAATTTGTACTACTATATCAAAATGGTCTTCAAACCTGGAAAGACTTATGGAATAGGGATTTTAAGGACTACACCTATGATGAAGCATTATATTCTCAATCTTAACCCCACCGCCAAGCATGAATGGGATCGTTGTATTATCCGTGATCCTTTAACGGCAAAACGTCCAGATATAGCTAAATTAATTTCTGAAGCCGTAGGTGCAGATACAGGTAGTTATTTAGTCAGTGTAAATATTGAAGTAACGGTATTGCAAGAAGCTCCATCACCATCACCCGAACAGCTTTCCCTACCGTTTCCAGAAATCTCTGTACCCACCCCATTAAGAGAAGCAGCATAGAAATTGCAACTTATCCGCTTCAACTAATTTCATAGTAGGTTGGGTTGACACAAGGAAACCCAACAGCATACAAACTTGTAGCTAAGTCAAAAAACCAAAACAACCCAAGTAAATTATATCCATAATAATAGCACAAAAAGTCAAGGGTATTTATCAATCCTGTAAAAACGTATTTCCGTTAACTTATTGACAAGATTATCAATAAAGTTGAGAATACAGACTATCTATTCTCAATAAACATCAACTTTACCAAATTTACGAAAATGTCTATTTAAAAAACTTATAAGAAAATAGGCTAAAAACCTCTTTTCTCCCCCTGCTTGCCTTCACCCATCATTTTCGGGTTGACAGACTAGTAGGTTGGATTGACGCAAAAACACCCAACACTTTCAAAACTCCACTGCTAATTGCTGACTGGGCGCAAGCCCTGCGCCCCTACGTTCCGAGTTATGCCAAGTGCATAAAGATCATTTTCAGCAACTCAGCGCGAGTGAAAGGCTTGGTTAAGTATCCAGACGCACCGACAAATCTCGCTTTTACTTTATCTATAATTCCCTTATTGCTAGTTACAAAAATAATGGGAATAGTTTTAAACAGGGAATTATTGCGGATAATTTTACACAGTTCATAACCGTCAATTCCTGCCATATTTAAATCCAGTAAAATTAGATCCGGCTTATGTCTAATAATTGACATTACTGCCTTCACAGGTTCATTAATAGTCACCAAAGTAAAATTCTCATCTTCCAAATAACGACTGATTTCTTTGAGAATTGTAGGACTATCATCTACAGAAATAATTTTGTAAGTCTTTTGGGTGATTTTCGTATTGATTTTTACTTTTTGTGAATCAACTTCTATGTTACTATTAACAGCTTCAGGTGAAAAATCCTCTGGAGGTAAATCAGCAACATCTGGTACTAGCTGTTGAACCGCCAGATGATTCTGCGAAATGATTGGAGTTTCTGAAGAAGCATCTTGACTGGGTGCTACATCCGCAACAAATAATTTACCCCTCATTAACTCTGTGCTATCTTCAGAAAATAGTAATGAACTTCCACAAGTTTTTGGTAACTTATCAAATGGTGGATCTGGTTCATGTAATGCTATCGAACCCTTAACAATATAGGGGTATAAACTTAAAGCTAGTTGCAACTCATCCTGATTCATAATAATCGCTAGATGACGCAAGCTAAAACCCTTCATCCAATTGGTGATATTTTCTTTGAGTGGTGGTAATCTTTTATCCTGAAACTTGCTACTAACTAACAAATACGGACGCTGATATGGAGAAGATATGTATCTACCAAGATAGCGCCAATTTTGTAACTGATTTTGGCAGTTTTCAATGATATCATTAATATCTAATTTACAAATTTTGGTAAAATTTTCTAGTGGTTCTGTTAGTTCAAAATCACCTGTTTTAATGAGGAGAAATGATTCAATTACCTCTTTAACTAATTCTTGAATCAGTAATGTTGCGTGATCAAGAAGGAGATGTTGTTCATTAACCAGCCAATTAATCGCTTCATATTCGGGAATTTGGTGAGGTAAATGATGATTATCTTCAGGTTCAAATATCAAGCGCATTTTTACCCGCACTTCATTATCAACTAAAGGAATTTGTGGATGGAGACGACGCATTTGTCGTTCTAATCTATCAAAGGGTTCTACTGAATGAGTCGCATAGATAATTTTTCCTTGTTCTATATATATCAACCAAGATACAGAGTTACTATGTGCTTGCAAACGGGTAGTTTCATAACAATTGCTTAATTGTCTTAATAAACCTTGGGGTGATAATTTGGTAAATGTGCCAGTATTCTTCATGTTTTTACAATTTTTTGGGCGGATACATCAACATAGTATGGGAAAAGATTAAATATCAGGCTGCAATATGATATCATCTGGAAATATGGTTATGATCACAAGTTGTTAAATTATGAATATCAATGAAAAACATCTTTTAAGCATTATCCTCCTCCGTTGAATGTGACAATTTTTATAGTTTTTTATGTTGATTTTTTATCATTGGTCTGGATAAAAATCTCTGTTTTGTCATATTTTGTCGCTATTTCATCTTGATTAACTATATAGTGATGCTATTGAGTATGCTGAGACTTTTTTGGTAATTTAAATTCATCAATTTTCAGCCGGATCTGCTTACTTTTCCTGGATTTAACAGTAATGAATTAATTTACCCAAGGACAGACTTAAATCCCACATAAAATCTTTAAAAATTTATGGAGGTAAATGTATATATTGATTATTACAGCAGATTGTAACTCAACAAATTGGAGAATCTGCACCAGAAACTATATACTTTGAGTAAAAGGAAAATAAGACTTTGGACTATAACATAACACAGAAAGTTATGATTGATACATTCAATCTTGACGAAGTTGTAGAATTTGCAGAAAACCCCGAACCCCGTTGTCCATGCGTGTTATTGCTAGATACTTCTGGTTCGATGCAAGGAGAACGAATCGAAGCCTTAAATCAAGGTTTGTTGAGTTTAAAGGATGAACTGGTTAAAAATTCCTTAGCATCCAGAAGGGTAGAAGTGGCAATTATTACATTTGATAGTAATGTTAATCTTGTCCAGGACTTTGTAACTGCTGATCAATTTAACCCGCCGATTCTTACAGCCCAGGGGTTAACAATTATGGGTTCGGCTATTCATAAAGCCTTGGATATTATTCAAGAGCGCAAATCCCAATATCGCACGAATGGTATTGCTTATTATCGTCCTTGGGTGTTTATGATTACTGATGGTGAACCCCAGGGTGAACTAGATCATGTTGTTGAACAAGCTGCCCAAAGACTGCAAGGGGATGAGTCTAATAAGCGGGTGGCGTTTTTTACGGTGGGTGTAGAGAATGCGAATATGAGCCGATTAAGTCAAATCGCTGTACGAAGTCCGCTGAAATTAAAGGGATTAAATTTCATTGAGATGTTTGTTTGGCTGTCTGCGAGTATGTCAGCGGTGTCTCATTCTCAGGTAGATGAACAGGTAGCACTACCACCAATTGGGTGGGGATCTGTTTAATGAAAATTGCAGCTTGTTGTTTAAACTGAACTAGCTGTGGAAAACAAATTATATGAATACATCAAAACAGATTTCTCAATGGCGGGTAGTGGCTGCTTCTGTATGTGGGACTAGTCATTCAAAAAACCAGCAACTTTGTCAGGATGCTCACCATTGGCAGCTATTGGCTAATAATGTGTTGGTGATAGCAGCGGCCGATGGTGCGGGTTCTGCTAAACTAGGAAAGGTGGGATCAATGATTGCGGTGGAAACGGCAATAGATCATCTTTCTCGCCAAGAGATGACGAGTGATTCTCTGGCTAATGATGGTGTTTTGCGTTATTTGCTCAGTGACGCTATGTTAGTAGCCCGCAAAGCTATAGAAATTGAAGCGGATATTTGTAATCATCAACCTCATGATTTAGCAACTACCTTAATTCTGATGATTGCTACACCAGAAATTGTGGCTGTAGGGCAGGTTGGGGACGGTTTGGCTGTGGCTAAAAATGTTATGGGTAATCTGATAGCGTTAACCATTCCTAGTAATGGCGAATATATCAATCAAACAACTTTTCTCACGTCTCCTGGTGCTTTGGAGACAGCACAATTTGAAGTATGCCGGGAAGAGATTGTTAATGTGGGTGTTTTGACTGATGGGTTACAAATGTTAGCTTTGAATATGATTGTTGGTGAACCTCACAAACCTTTCTTTTTTCCTTTATTTCAGTTTGTAGCGAATGCTGAAGATAAAATATTAGCAAAAGAACATTTAATGCGGTTTTTAAGTTCTGATAAGATTACTCAGCGGACTGATGATGATTTAACTTTAATTTTGGCTGCATTTATTAACTCATAATTTATAGTCATTAGGGATTAAAGACAGTATGGTATTAGCCATACCCTTGAGTGTCTGAACTTTTGACGGATTCTAATCACCTCATATAACCTTTATTCTGCCATGCAGGTACTACGTCATCTTCCTAACCCGGAAATTCTCAACCTCTCTGTCAGTGTGGGACATGGTGGTGAAGCTTGTATCTATGCAGTTCCATCGGATGAGAATTTGGTAGCGAAAGTATATCATAAACCGACTGTCTCTTATGCCCAAAAACTGCGGGCGATGCTTGCTAATCCTCCTGTAAATCCAATGGATAATTTAGGGCATATTTCTATTGCTTGGCCACAGGAATTATTGCAAGCTGCGGATGGTAGTGGTAAGGTCGTTGGCTTTGTGATGCCCAGGATTCGGGGAATGCGGCCAATTATGGATTTTTATAATCCAGGGATTCGCCGACAACATTGCCCTTTGTTTAATTATCAATATTTGTTGCGAACTGCCCGGAATCTGGCTGCGACTTTTTCGGCTTTGCACGCCAGCCGATACTGTGTTGGTGATGTGAATGAGTCGAATATTTTGGTGAGTGATACGGCTTTGGTGACGTTGGTGGATACGGACTCGTTTCAAGTGACCGAACCGTTGCAGAATATTGTTTATCGTTGTTCTGTGGGTAAGCCTGAATATACGCCTCCAGAATTACAGAATAAAACTTTTGCGGACTATGATCGAGAAATTCATCATGATTTGTTTGGGTTGGCTGTGCTGATTTTTCAGTTGTTAATGGAAGGAACTCACCCATTCTCTGGGATATTTCAAGGGGCGGTAGATCCTCCAACCTACCAAGGGAGGATTCTTTCTGGACATTTTACCTATAGTCAAAAGAAACAAGTTCCCTATCTACCAACGCCTATTTCTCCTAGCTGGGATCTACTTCATCCTAGTTTGCGGGATTTATTTGTGCGTTGTTTTGAGGATGGTCATGATCAACCTTTGTTACGCCCTAATGCTCAAACTTGGTTGTCGGCTTTAACGGCGGTGGAGGAGAGTCTGATGATTTGTCAGGTGAATCTTCAGCATCTTTATCATAATCATTTGGATAAGTGTCCTTGGTGTGAGCGGACTAAAAGATTGGGTGGGAGAGATCCATTTCCGTCATTGCTGGCGATCGCTTCTAAACAACATCTACAACCACGCGCCCAACCTAAGTCTAAACGTCGCTATATTCCTACTCCCCGTATCACTCAGCCATTAACACCAAATTCTCCGGTATATCATTGGCAACCTATAGCTAATCAGCAATTTTATCATCCTCCTGCTGGTAAAAAATTAAATCGCAAGGTATATGGTGTGATTTGTGGGGTGATGGGATTGGGTCTTTTGGGCTATTTGGATGTAATGATTAAATTTACCCGTCCTTTTGTTTCCCAAAATCCCTACACTCAACAAAGTTTGATGTCTCGTACATCTAATCAAACTGCTGATTTGCCAAGTCTTTCTTTTGCGGATTACTACCAGCGCGGTGATACTGCTTATCATCAAAAAGATTATGAAGAAGCAGTTGCCAACTTCACCGAAGCTACTAAAAAGAATCCCCAATCTGCCAAAGGGTATATAAATTTGGGTAATGCCCAATATAATTTAAATAATTATGAGGCGGCATTAGCTAATTATAACCAAGCTTTGAAGTTGAATCCTCAAGAGGTTAAAGCCTATATAAATCGCGGTAATGCTTACTATATGCTGGCTGACTATAGTAGTGATCCTGATAAGGAATACAAACAAGCGATCGCTGATTTTAATGCGGCCATCAATATAGATAAAACTGATGCGGAAGCTTATGTCAGACGGGGTATTGTCAGATTTGAAATTACTAAATACATCAATAATTCTTTTCCAGAATACCAAAGGTCAATTGCTGATTTTACTGAAGCCATTAAACTCAATTCAGCTAAAATAGATGCTTACTTTCAACGGGGTTTGGTTCGTTATCAAATAGCGCAATATAGCACCAATTATGCCACAGAATATAAACAGGCGATCGCTGATTTTACTGAAGCATTAAAACTTAATCCCCGATTGGCTAAAGGTTATCTAAAACGTGGGATGGCTCACTATGAATTAGCACAATATAGAGAAGGTATAGCTGACAAAAATCATGTTCAAGCAGTTGCGGATTTAGAAACAGCCGCTAAAGTTTCTTTGGAGCAAAATGATATGGATAATTATCAACAGTCTTTGAGTAGTATTTGTATCGTTGTTCCTAATAAATGTGGTAGTTTATTATCTAACACAATTCTCACTAGACAAAGTAATTGATTTAGTAGGAGTCAGGAGTCAGGAGTCAGGAGTCAGGATTCAGGAGTCAGAATAAGAAAGAATAAAGAATGAAGAATGAAGAATGAAGAATGAAGGAATTAAAATCATCTAAAGTGTGAATAATCTGTAAAAAATAATAGTTAAAATTCACTCCTGACTTCATTAAGAAATTGGGGGTTTTTGTTTTTGTGATTAAAATTACTATAGCGGAATGTAGCTTGAATAAGGCACAAAATTCACGGAAAAAGACAAACACAAAAAGACTTTTACTTCTTCTTCTTATTCTTATTCTTCTTTTTTTTTTCCTTCTTCCTTATTCCTTATTCTTCTCTCTTATTCTGACTCCTGACTCCTGACTCCTACTATAAATATTTTACAGATAAAATATCTTAATTTACTTATTCTTTATGATTTTCTAGAAAATAACAGTTAAATTATGTTTATCTACCTAATAAAGAGAAAGAAAAAATTATTTAATTTCTTTACCATCATTGTGCATTCTCTTCATTTCCATTAGTTGAAATTATCGTCCACCTGCAAATCTTTGAGGTAACTACATGAAAGCAGTAATTTTAGCAGGAGGTCTGGGTACAAGGTTAAGTGAAGAAACCAGTATCAGACCCAAACCAATGGTTGAAGTTGGTGGTAAGCCAATTCTTTGGCACATAATGAAAACTTACTCTGCTCATGGTATTAATGATTTCATCATTTGTTGCGGTTACAAAGGTTATGTCATTAAAGAATACTTTGCCAACTATTTTTTACATATGTCAGATGTGACATTTGATATGCGATTTAATCAAATGAATGTCCATTCTGGATATGCTGAACCCTGGCGCGTCACCTTGGTAAATACAGGTGATAATACAATGACAGGGGGACGTTTAAAGCAAGTTCGTGAACATATTGGGAATGAAACCTTTTGCTTTACCTATGGTGATGGTGTAAGTAATATTAATATTACAGAATTAATTAAATTCCATCGAGAGCAAAAGACATTAGCAACACTCAGCGCAGTGCAACCAGCAGGAAGATTTGGAGCAATTTCTCTAGGACAGGAACAAACTAAAATAACTAGTTTTAAAGAAAAACCTGAAGGTGATGGTGCTTGGATTAATGGGGGTTATTTTGTTCTCGAACCCCAAGTAATTGATTTTATTGCTGATACCTCAACTGTGTGGGAGAAAGAACCATTAGAAAAGTTAGCTGATTTAGAAGAGTTAGCGGCTTACAAACATGATGGTTTTTGGCAACCAATGGACACATTAAGAGATAAAAACTATCTAGAGGAGCTATGGAAAAGTGGTAAAGCTCCTTGGCAAGTTTGGTAATAGCAATTTTGATTTTGGATTTGAGATTTGAGATTTTAAATATTGGATTGGGGAAAGATTACTAATGTACGATTTTGCAATTATTGGTGGAGGAATAGTTGGACTTTCCACTGCAATGGCTTTAGGAGAGCGTTATCCTCATGCTAAAGTATTAGTGTTGGAAAAAGAGAGCGAATGGGCATTTCATCAAACTGGTAATAATAGCGGTGTCATTCATTCCGGTATTTACTATAAACCGGGAAGCTTTAAGGCTCAATTTTCCCGTGATGGTAGCCGTTCAATGGTAGAATTTTGCCAGAAATATGATATTGATCATGAAGTTTGTGGTAAAGTAATTGTTGCCAGTAATCAACAAGAATTACCTCGCTTAGAGAATCTCTACACACGCGGGTTAGAAAACGGTATTCCTGTTAAAAGAATTAGCCCAGAAGAAGTTAAAGAAATTGAACCTCATGTTAGTTGCGTTGGTGGAGTTCAGGTATTCAGCACAGGAATTGTCAATTACAAACAGGTTTGTTTAAAATATGCGGAATTAATTCGCAATCAAGGGGGAGATTTACGTCTCAACACCCAAGTTTTAAAAATTGTCCGCAGTGGTAGAAATCAGGTATTAGAAACTAATAATGGCAGTTTTGAAACTCGATTTGTGATCAATTGTGCCGGATTGCATAGCGATCGCATTGCCAAATTAGGTAAAGCTAATCCTGAAGCTAAAATCGTTCCCTTTCGGGGTGAATATTACGAACTTACCCCCGAAAAACGCTATTTGGTGAAAACTCTCATTTATCCAGTTCCTAACCCAGATTTCCCCTTTCTTGGCGTGCATTTCACCCGGATGATTGATAACACTGTCCACGCAGGACCAAATGCAGTTCTCAGTCTCAAACGTGAAGGTTACAAAAAAACCGACTTTGACTTCAGAGATTTTGCCGAAGTTATCACCTATCCTGGCTTTTGGAAACTAGCAGCAAAACACGCCGACGAAGGAATTCAAGAAATCATTCGTTCCTTTAGTAAAGCAGCCTTTGTCAAAAGTTTGCAAAAACTCATCCCCGAAATTCAAGCCGCAGATGTAATTCCCACCCATGCAGGAGTTCGCGCTCAAGCATTAATGAATAATGGTTCTCTGGTAGATGACTTTTTAATCATTGCAGGTGAGAATTCCATTCATGTTTGCAATGCACCTTCACCCGCTGCAACTTCTTCCTTAGAAATTGGTAAAGCTATAGTTAAGCAAATACCAGAACCTACTCATTTACACAGTTTAGTAGCGTAACCGAATCATCTCTTATCTGTGTTCATCTGCGTTTATCTGCGTTTAATTATTCTGGCAATCTTCTTTTCTAGCGACTCTTCAAGAAACAAGTTAATTTCCCACATCAAAATTTTTAACAATCATGAAAGTTTTAGTAACTGGCACAGAAGGTTATCTTGGTTCTTTATTGCCTTCTTTATTAATGCAAAAAGGACATGAAGTTATTGGTGTTGATACTGGTTTTTATAAAGTTGGTTGGCTATATAATGGAACTAACGTCACAGCTAAAACCCTAAATAAAGATATTCGTGATATCAATCCCGAAGATTTAGAAGGTGTAGAAGCTATTGTTCACATGGCGGAATTATCTAATGATCCTACTGGACAATTATCTCCTACCATTACTTATGATATTAATCATTTAGGTTCAGTTCGTCTAGCTAATTTGGCAAAATCAGTAGGTGTCCGCCGTTTTGTTTATATGTCCTCCTGTAGTGTTTATGGTGTGGCTAGTGAAGGTGATATTACAGAATCATCACCAGTTAATCCCCAAACAGCTTACGCAGAATGTAAAACATTAGTAGAAAGAGATGTTCAACCATTAGCTGATGATGACTTTTCTCCTACTTTCATGCGGAATGCTACTGCTTTTGGTGCTTCCCCCAGAATGCGTTTTGATATTGTTTTAAACAACTTGGCGGGGTTAGCTTGGACTACAAAAGAAATTAAAATGACCAGTGATGGTACACCTTGGCGGCCATTAGTTCACGCTTTAGATATTTGTAAAGCCATTGTTTGTGCCTTGGAAGCACCCAGAGATATTATTCACAATCAAATCTTTAATGTTGGCGATACAGCAAATAATTATCGAGTTAAAGAAATAGCGGAAATCGTTGCTGATGTTTTCCCCGGTTGTCAATTATCTTTTGGAACTAATGGTTCAGATAATCGCAGCTATCGAGTATCTTTTGAAAAGATTAACACAATTCTACCTGGATTTAAGTGTGATTGGAATGCTCAACTTGGTGCTGGACAACTATTTAGTTTGTTCAAGCAAATTGATATGAATGAAGATACTTTCTTGTCTAGAGGATTCACCCGCTTAAAACAATTAGAATATCTAATTCGCACAGAACAAATTGACAAAGATTTCTTCTGGAACAAGCAGGAAAACTATTAATTTATTCGGAAAATATTGTAGGTTGGGTTGAGCGACAGCAAAACCCAACATGATTAATAATTTTGTTGGGTTTACTTCCGTCAACCCAACCTACATTTCTACATTTCCTTAACCAAACATTATTGCATCAAGGTGGATTAAATTGAATTTTCTTAATTCAAGATATTCGATTGAAAAGCCTCTTTTAAATTTATACCAAGTTACATTACCAGATAATGCAAAAGTTACTAACCATTGCTATTCCTACATACAATCGTGCTGCATTGCTAGATAAACAACTGGCTTGGTTAGCAACAGCAATCAAAGGGTGGGAATCAGAATGTGAAATTATTATTTCTGATAATTGCTCAACAGATAATACACCGGGAGTTGTGAAAAAATGGCAAACTGCTTTTAGTAATACTGTATTTATAGCGAATAGAAATCGTGAAAATATAGGGTTAATGCCAAACATTGCTTTTTGTCTTCAAGCTGCTGGTAGTAAATATGTTTGGACTGTGGGTGATGACGATCCAATTCAGGAAAGAACTCTGGCTCATGTCGTAACTACAATTAAAAGAAATCCCACTTTATCACTGATGTTTCTCAACTGTTGTGGACGAGACAAAAATACAAATAAAGTTTTGGTAGAACACTGGTTTCCTAGTGATAGTGATGAAATCATTGTTGATAGTAAACCTGTATTTCAAAGGTATTTACAGGGCAGTTTTGGGGGCGTATTATTCATGACAGCTACCATTTATAATACCGAACTTGTGCAACAAGCTTTGCAAAACTGGACTACTTCATGTAAAAATTTAGCATCCCAAGCATATTGGACTGGATTTTGTGCGGCTTATGGAAATATCATTGTTACTCAAGATAATTATTTGGAATGTACAATGCACGCTAGTTCCCTAGAAGAAAATCCTCGATGGTCATTAATGATGCGATATGTCTACATCCCGGAGATTTATCTGAAATTATTAAGTTTAGGATATTCTGCTAAATTTTGTCAACGAATGATTCTAGAAAATATTTTCAACCTGAGTGATTGGAAAATATTATTGGGTGCTTTAAGAAGATGGCCAGTTCTAGCCACCAATATTATAATTACCTACTTGCAATTAGTAGGCAGATTCATCTATCAACTGAATTTTAATCAGAAAAAATCAGCAATAGATATCTCACGAATAAGTAATTAAAAAAAAGATAAAATCCTTCTCTATTAACCATCAAAAATTATGAGCAAACTACTAACTATTGCTATTCCTACTTACAATCGAGCCGAGTTACTAGATAAACAATTAACTTGGTTATCCCAAGCTATTCAAGGATTTGAATCAGAGTGTGAAATTTTAGTTTCTGATAACTGTTCTACAGATCATACTCAATCTATTATTAGCAAATGGCAAAATATTCTCACAAACATCACATTTAAATCCAATAAAAATCCTGAAAACATCGGCGTAATGCGAAATATTTTTCATTGCCTAAGTTCTGCCACAACCAAGTATGTTTGGACAATTGGTGATGATGATCCAATTCAGGAAAGAGCAGTTGCCTATGTGATGGATAAAATTAAAAATATTGATGATTTATCATTATTGTTTCTGAATTTTTCTGGTCGAAATAAAATTACTGGTGAAGCAGTACATCCACCAAAAATAGTTGGTAATCGCTGGTTTGATGCCGATACTGAAGATGGTGAAGGTGATGGTAAAGCAATATTTGAACATTGTTTTACTAAAAGTGTAGGAGCAGTAATTTTTCTAACTGCTACAGTATATCGTGCTGATTTAATTAAACGCGCTCTCCAAATTTGGCCAACTGCTAGTAATAATTGGATATCTTTAGCATATTTAGCCGGTTATTGTGCTGCTAATGGCAGAGTAATTGTGACTAAAGATATCTATTTAGAATGTATTATTGGTATTAGTTATTGGCAAAAAGAACCGAAATCTGCACTTTTAATGCAATACCAACATATACCTGAAGTTATTTTAAAACTTGAGCAAGTTGGTTATTCTAAAGCATATTGTTGTCGGATGCTTTTACAAAACTACCATGAAGTAGACCTGAAAGTTTTTTTAGGAGCGATGAGAAGATGGCCTGTATCGGCTATTAAGACAGTAGTTCCTTTTTTAGGTTTAGCTAGTGTGGCAGCATTGGAATTAATACCAATGAGAGAATTTAAAGTAGCAGAAACAGAAATGGACAGAACAACGACTTCAGAAGTCAGAAACTATAAGGGATAAATCAGCAATTGTTTGGACAAAATAAGTTTTGATTGGTAGGGATTCGGATTGTGCTTAACACCGTTATAGAAAAAATCTCAGTCTTAAAAGATGAGTTAGCTTATCAAGTGAAACTTTAGGTTTAAATAGGAAGGGAATTCCTGTCATGCTGAACAAAATTTCAACTATAAGTTCTGAGTTGAATTATCGAGTATCACTTTGGCATCATGGTAAAAACTTACCTGCTATTAGTGCAAAAGATCAATTGATTGTTGATACCCTAAAAACATCAGGTGTTTATATCACATCTTTGGAAGATTTAGGTTTTTCATCTACGGCTACAATGTTAGCTACTGCTAATAGTTGTACTGATAGGATGGTAAATCCTAGAGATATTCATGCAGGATACAAGTTACCACAAATTTATACAGTCACAGATTTACCGGAATTTTTTAATTGGGGAATGGAATCCCGACTACAAAATATCATTGAGCATTATATAGGTTTACCTATCGCTTTTCATGGTGTTCATGTACGAAAAGACTTTCCTAATGAAAAACAATTGGAAACTTTACTATGGCATAAAGATTCTGAAGATAGACGCATGATTAAAGTCATTATCTATCTCAATGATGTGACTGAAGAACATGGACCATTTGAATATATTCCCCTACCTGCTAATGCTTTAGAGCAAGTTAAAAATTATCAAGTTGATTATGAATTATGGCGTGTTAATTTTTTGGGAATTAACGATGATAAAATGATGAAAGTCATTCCTAAATCAGCTTGGAAATCATGTCCTGGTAAAGCTGGAACTGTGATTTTTGCAGATGTGAGAAATATTTTACATCATGGGACTGTGAGAACCCAAGAACGATCAACTATATTTTTCACATACACGGCTAAATCTCCTAAACGACCTGAACTTTGTACACAATATCATGATGATACCTTTCCCAAAATAAATCCCCAATTAGGATTAAAGGTATAAACCTAAAATGCACAAATTCAGGAGTCAGAATAAGTAGTGAGACAGAATTAATTACACAATGTCATTGCGTTAGCGTGGCGTTAGCCATATGGAACGAAGTGAAATGAAGCAATCGCAAGGGTTGTGATTGCTTCCCTTCGCTCGCAATGACTGTAAATATTTTTGTCCAATTACTTAATTGGTATCAACCATGATCATGCCAGGTTTATTTCCTGAATTTTGCTATCTAAAATCAAAACCATTCCATTATCTTCAAAAAACTTCCTAAATAACCATGATTTTTACCTCTACTAAACTCGCTGGTGCTTTTATTATTGACTTGGAAGAAAAGCCTGATTCTCGTGGTTTTTTTGCTCGGACTTTTTGCGCTGATGAATTTATCGCTCATGGGTTAAAACCAACAGTTGCCCAATGTAACCTTTCTTTTAATCATAAAAAAGGCACATTACGAGGAATGCACTATCAAACTCTCCCCGCAGCGGAAACAAAATTAATTCGCTGTACTCAAGGAGCTATTTATGATGTGATTGTGGATATGCGTCCTGAATCTCCCACTTATCTAGCGCATATTGGTGTAGAACTGAGTGCAGAAAATCGCCGCGCTCTTTATGTTCCAGAAATGTTTGCTCATGGTTATCAAGCTTTAACAGATGGTGCAGAAGTTGTATATCAAGTGGGTGAATTTTACACTCCTGGATATGAACGGGGTTTGCGTTATGATGATCCAATTTTAGAAATTTCCTGGCCACTGAGTGCAACAGAAATGTCTGATAAAGATCGCAATTGGCCTTTACTAGAATCTATTTTGATAGGAGTTTAATCATGATTATTGTTGATAAAGCTTTACAAGCACGAGCGGCTTTAGGTAAACCAGTTAAAGTTGCCATGATTGGTGCTGGTTTTATGGGTCGAGGAATTGCTAATCAAATTATCAATTCTGTGCCAGGAATGGAGTTGGTGGCTATTTCTAATCGTCACATTGATAACGCTAAACGAGCTTATTTAGAAGCAGGAATTGAAAATATCAAAATTGTTGCTAATTTAGCTGATTTAGAAGAAGCGATCGCTCAAAATGAATATGCAATCACCGAAGATGCCATGCTCCTGTGCGAAGCTGATGGCATAGATGCAATCATTGAAGTCACCGGGACAATTGAATACGCGGCTCATTTGGTGATGTGTGCGATCGCTCATCACAAGCATATCATCCTCATGAATGCCGAACTAGATGGCACAATTGGACCGATACTCAAAGTCCATGCAGACCGCGCTGGAGTCATCCTGAGTGCCTGTGACGGCGACCAACCAGGGGTAGAAATGAACCTCTACCGCTTTGTCAAAAGCATCGGGTTAAAACCCCTCCTGTGCGGCAACATCAAAGGCTTACAAGACCCCTACCGCAACCCCACCACCCAAGCCGGTTTTGCTCAACGCTGGGGTCAAAATCCGGCTATGGTGACAAGCTTTGCCGATGGTACAAAAATCTCCTTTGAGCAAGCCATAGTCGCCAACGGCACAGGCATGAAAGTAGCCAAGCGGGGGATGTTGGGATATGACTACACAGGTCATGTTGATGAAATGACCAAAATGTACGACATTGACCAACTGCAAGAACTAGGCGGTATCGTTGATTACGTAGTTGGTACTAAACCCGGTCCAGGAGTATTCGTATTTGCCACCCACGAAGACCCCAAACAACGTCATTACCTCAACCTATATAAACTCGGTGAAGGACCTCTCTACAGCTTCTACACCCCCTATCACCTATGCCATTTTGAAGTTCCCCTCTCCGTAGCCCGCGCTGTCCTCTTCCATGATGCTGTGCTGGCACCAATAGCGGGTCCCGTTGTTGATGTCGTCACCACTGCCAAAATTGATCTCACAGCCGGAGAAACCCTTGATGGTATTGGTTATTACATGACCTATGGACAATGTGAAAATTCCCCCATTGTGCAACAACAAAACCTACTGCCAATGGGTCTAGCGGAAGGATGTCGCTTAAAGCGCGATATTCCTAAAGATCAAGTCCTCACTTATGATGACGTGGAACTACCAGAAGGTAGACTTTGTGATCAATTACGCGCCGAACAAACAGTTTACTTTGCTCCTGTGAAAACTTTAGCACTAACAAAATAGTTTTCTTTCTTCGCATCAAGATAATTCAGAGGTTTCCTGATATTTTCATTTAACCTCTGAATTCACATATATACAATAAATGACAGAGATTATTTTGATAATCTTGCGAGGTTTACCATGATTCAACTCCTTATTAAACAACATAAAATAATTGATACAAAACAACTGATACAACCTAGTAATGCAACATTAAAATTTCAATTACTAGAGAATAAATATTAAAACCAATCATCACTTACCAAATTATCAAGAAAAAGATGAAAATAGCTCTCGTCCATGATTACTTAACCCAACGCGGTGGAGCAGAGCGCGTATTTGAATTATTGTGTAAACGGTATCCCGACGCTGACATTTTTACCTCATTATACGACCCACAAAAAAGTATTGATTTAGGTGAGAGAATCATCAATACCACATTTTTACAAAAAATTCCCGGTGCAACCAAATATTTTCGGATGTTAGCCCCCTTATATTTTCCCGCATTTCGTTCCTTGGATCTTCAAGATTATGACCTAATTATCAGCAGTAGCACCAGTTTTGCCAAAGCAGTACGGAAAAATCCCCAAGCAAAACATATTTGTTTTTGTCATAATGTTACCCGCTTTTTATGGGACACAGAAACATACTTACGGGAATACGGAGACTATAGATACTTTGCTCCTCTCATCGAAAAAATCTTTCAAATGATGAGAGATGTAGACCTGAAATATGCTCAAGAACCCGATCTCTACATCGCTAACTCTACCATTGTTGCCCAACGAATTCAAAAAATTTATCACAAACAAGCGATCGCCATCAACTATCCAATTGATACTAGCAACTTTGTTTTTTCCGATACGAAAGAAGAATACTACTTGGCATCGGCGCGGATGATAAGTTATAAACGTCTTGATATAATAGTCGAAGCTTTTAATTGGTTAGGCTGGAACTTATTAATATCAGGTGATGGACCAGAACAAGAAAGATTAAAAGCCCAGGCATTACCCAACATCCAGTTTCTAGGTCATGTCAGTGATAGAGAACGTAAAGACTTATTTTCCAAAGCCAAATCAGTTATTGTTGCGGCTTTAGAAGATTATGGATTAGTTCCAGTCGAGGCAAACGCCAGTGGTACACCAGTCATTGCTTATGGAGCCGGAGGAGTCTTAGACACTCAAATACCAGGTAAAACAGGTGTGTTTTTCAAAAGACAAGCGCCATGCTCTTTACAAGCAGCTTTACTAGAAGCTGGAGGAATATCTTGGGATTACGAAACTATCCGTAATCATGCCGTTAGCAATTTCTCAGAACAGTCATTCTTTAGTAAAGTTGAGCAAGTTATTGATCAAGCTAGTAGTTCGTCAAATTTATTTTGACGGGTAATGATCGGAAAAAACTTCTGTTCTTCCCTCCCCTACCCCCCCTACCCCCCTACCCCCGCTCCCCCCGCTCCCCTTCACCCGTCATTTTCGGATTAACAGACTACTAGTGCAGCATGGCAAAAATAACTCATCATTAAAAGTTCCGAGAAAGCTTATATAATTTGCTTTTCTAATTTTTAATTCTGCCTTGCAGCATTGGAGTTGTGCATCACTAATTCATTTAATTTTTTAGGTGTTTGCGTAGTGTATCGCAGATAAGGATAATAAAAGTGGTTCAAACTAGTCTAAATCCCAATATAAATTCAGCATCAGAAACAGAACCAGGTTATGGACAAATGTTTGCAGTAATTCTGCGAAGATTTCCCTGGTTATTATTAGTATTGCTCAGTTCTACGGCTATTGCTGGCATCATTACATTAAAAACTCCACCCAGCTTCAAAAGCACCATGCAATTGTTAGTAGAGCCTAACTATCAAGGCAAGAAAGAAACAGATAACACTGAAAGTCAATTTACTGATGCTAATGTGGAGGTAGATACAGCTACTCAATTAAACTTGATGCAGAGTTCTGGACTGATTAAAAAAGCAGTTGATAGACTTAAAACTGAATATCCAGACTTAACTGTAATGGATTTAAAAAAATCCTTAGTCCTCACTCAAATTAAGACTCCAGAGGATAATATTGCTACTAAAATATTTCAAGTTGATTACACCGATAGCGATCCAGGAAAAACTCAAAAAGTTCTGAAAACAATTCAGCAAGTTTATTTAGAATACAATAAACAACAACAAGATTCACGCCTACAAAAAGGTTTACAAGTTATCAGAGATCAATTAAGAAAAGCGACTGATGAAGTAACCGCTTCCGAAGCAAATTTACAAAGATTTCGCAGAAGTCAAAATTTAATTGATCCAGATGCTCAAGCTAAAACCGTAGAGACAGCTTTAAATACTGTCCAACAGGAACGACAAACAACTCGTTCTCAATATGAAGAAGCCTTAGCAAAGCAAAAATCTTTACAAGCACAACTAAACCGTTCTCCACAAAATGCCTTAGTTTCTTCTCGTCTGAGTCAGTCTACCCGCTACCAAGGCTTACTCAATGAAATCCAAAAAACAGAACTGGCTTTAGCACAAGAACGGTTACGTTTCACAGATGATACTCCCAGCGTTCAAAAATTATATGAACAACTGCAAAGTCAAAAGCAACTTTTACAAAAAGAAGTTAGCAGAACTTTAGGAGAAAAAACCAACTCTACCTTTAATTCCGGAGACAATCTTTTAGAACAAGGACAACTAGGACAAATTGATCTTAATCTCACAGGTCAATTAGTAGAAACCCAAACAACCATCGTTGCATTAACCGCCCGCGATCAAACCTTAGCAGCCAAAGAGAAAGAATTACAAGCCGACCTCAAGCGGTTTCCTTCTCTATTGGCTTATTACAATCGCATCCTGCCTCAACTACAATTTAGCAGAGAAAGATTAGAACAATTATTAAGAGCAGAACAAAAATTACGCCAAGAACTTTCTAAAGGTGGATTTAATTGGGAGGTAGTAGAAGAACCCCAAGAAGGTCTTCATACTGGTCCTAACATGAGACAAAATCTCTTATTAGGAGGAGTAATTGGGTTAATGTTAGGAGGACTTGCTGCCTTTATTCGTGAAGCATCTGATGACGCTGTACATACCACTGCGGAATTAGAAAAACAAGCTGCTCTCCCATTATTAGGAACAACTCCTAAATTGCCACCTCCCAAGCCCAGAGAATCCATGATAAAATTGCCATTTGGCAAACCAGAAGTTCTCGCACCTTGGACAATTCAAGTATTACAATCTTCTCCCCGTTGGGAATCACTTGATCTCATTTACAAAAATATTGAACTACTCAATAAAGTCTCAGATTTAAGATCATTAATGGTGACATCAGCATTACCAGATGATGGTAAATCAGCTTTGGCATTAGGTCTAGCCATGAGTGCGGCTCGCCTACATAAAAAAGTCTTACTAATTGATGCCAATTTACGCGATCCTAATCTGCACAAACAGTTAAATCTTCCTAATGAACAAGGACTTTCTAGTTTATTAGAAAGTGAAGTTAATCTACCTAATCAGATCAGTGTTCCTTACTCTGGGTCGTCTTACATTGATATTTTAACAGCCGGACCAATTCCGACAGATCCTGCTCATCTTTTGAGTTCTCCCCGGATGATTCAATTAATAGCTGCATTTGAAGAAAATTATGATTTGGTAATCATAGATGCCCCTTCCGTTCTTGGGTTAGTAGATGCTATGCTCACGGCATCATCCTGTCGTAGTGTGGTGATGATGGCAAGTATTGGTAAAGTGACCCGCACCCAACTTAATCAAGCCACAGGGATGTTGAGTAGGTTAAATCTGATTGGGGTTGTAGCCAATGGCGTATCTCCATCTGATAGCACCTATGTACCTTATGTAAAACCAAAACAATTAGTTTTACAACCAGCAATGGAAGAATAAAGCAGAATATTTGCTGACTATTTAACCCACAAGGGGATTGCGGGAAGGCTGGGAGCCGCGTCTCTTTAGAGCGCGGGGGAAAGCCTACCCGTGCGGTTTTAACCGCTGCCAATATTCTCAACCATGATGCGGGTCATTAATATATCTTTCTATTGTGTCGGCGGCAACATTCCCCGCAGTTGAAAAGAAATAGCTTTTTTTCATAGATTTTAGCTATTGACTTCCTTTTAATTGGAGATTAACATAGTTATATCATCAATCACATCAACAAAATAAACCTGTGCAAATACGCTGGAGATTCAAGCTACAACCGAATATTGGGCAACAAGCCTTAATGTCTGAGTGGCTTGTTACTTTGCGGAAACACAGAAATTATTGTTTGGCAGAACGTCAGCGCGGTTTTGAGACTAATAACCAGAAATCAGATGAGTCCGTGATGTACTATTATGGTGCATTCTCAGACTTAGATAGTCGAATTGAATATGGTTCTTATTGCCCTTTGACCTGCCCTATTGTTAAACATGGCATCATGTATGCTGAGTTAACAAAAAATAGCAATGAAGTCCCGCTGCAAACCCAAAAGGCAGCAAGGACGATTTATGGCTAATGGTCAATCTGCAAAACGGGGATTAAATCGCTCTATTTCTGATGCCAGTTGGGGCGAATTATTTTCTAAGATTGCTTGGCTGGCATTGAAGTCTGGTAAGCTAGTATTATCCGTTCATCCTCAATTTACTTCTCAAGAATGTTCGGCTTGTCATCATATTAGTAAAGCTAATAGAGATGGCGAAAAGTTCATTTGTGAACATTGTGGTCATATTGACCATGCTGATACTCAGGCTTCTCGGACAATTTTACGAAGAGCTAATTTAAAATTTGTCAGCAAAGACATTAAAAACCTACCGGGGGACTCTCGGAAAGTTACGCTTGTCAGAGATGATTCTGCCAGTAATGGCAAACAGGATCAGGGCAAGAACCGTACATCTAAGGTAATACCTGAAAAGCGGATATTATTCGAGCAGTTGTCTTGACAATTATTCGATTAAGAATCCCCGCGTCTTTAGACCGGGGAGTGTCAAAAAAATATATTGACCCCTGCATTAGACAGGGGTTTTTGTGTTGACTACTCAAGATCAATTAAGTAGTGCTATATCAAATGTTTTACCCCTCCCTAACCCTCCGCTTATAAAGGGGCTATCGTGTACACACAAGTTAAATTACCCTTCTTAAGTAATTGGACGAAAATATTTACAGTCATTGCGAGCGAAGGGAAGCAATCATAACCCTTGGAATTGCTTGATTTCACTTCGTTCCATATGGCTAACACCACGCTGCGCTAACGCAATGACATTGTGTAATTAATTCTGTCTCACTACTTAATCCCCCCAAAGCATCGGGGGAAACCGGAAAAATTAGTTCCCTCCCCAAAGCATCGGGGAGGGTTAGGGTGGGGTAATTTGAGGAATAATGGTGATTCGATAACTTGTGTGTACACCGTAGCTTATGAAGGGGGGTAACAATGTGATGAAAATTACGGTATACCACCTTTAAAACAGTCTTTAAGGGACTTCCAATTAAAAAAATACCCAAAAATTTCTTGTGGTGCGGGACGAATTTGCCCGCTAATCATCAAGGACGGGCAGGACTTGTGCCGAGCTTGTCGTTCGCGTAGCGTGGCGTTAGCCATAGTATGCCCATCCCACAAAATTGGGTAATTTATTTTTTGGTGTTCCCTAAGAGGAGAGGGAAAAGGAATAATATTTAATACTGGAGAGGCTTAAAACTCTGATTTTATGCTGATAAAAACAAACCAATATGCCCCTCTCCAACGCGGAGAGGGATTGGGGTGAGGTTCAATAACTCCTACGTCGTCACGCTACGCTATCGAATTCACGTCTAATTAGGGTTAGATACTTGTTGGTTAAATGTATTGAGTTTTGTTTATAAATCTCTGCTAAAAAAATGATATTATTTGCTTTTTTAATTTTCAATTTATTACTGTAGTATGTTGGCAAATGACCATTCACTATCCAAAATATTTTTGTTGTATTACTAATACAATTCACATTTATTTTCATTTACTTAATAAGTAGTTTATGATATAATTTGCGAGTATAAAACAAGGTTTATTTTTATTTAGTTACGATTAATTCATTTCACCATATCTTAATATTATAGAGAAGAAAGTAATATTTATTTAAAGAGTGAATAAAGAAGTTGTTTCTTGATGATTTATTTATCGAGAGTCTTATATTCTAGAGATTGAAACCCATCATCAAAATCTTCAGGACGAAACCGAAGTAATTTTATCAGGGTTGCAAAAAGTTAGTATCTTCTCTGAGATGACTACTCTTGATCATAAATCCAAGTGTTCCTAATTTTCTGTTGTCATATTTAATCATTGCTATAGGACTCCTATACAATACTGTTCGGTCAAGAAAATATTAATTTTCTAATGGTAAATATTTAGTCAATCTTTTACTAATTTATCGCTGTTAATATATGCCAATTTCAGTCATTTCTAGTCTAAATAGTAACTCTATTGTCCCCCAGCAATCTGAAAATTTTAACTTCCTATCATGCTCATTAAAATGGCGCAGAGGAAAATTATTAGTAAAAGCCTCTGAAAAATTCTCACAACCCCATTTAGCTGCACTAGAAAATGAAGAATCTTTAATAGAATGTTTAAAACATTCTCCAGTTAGTTTAGTCAGCATAGATCCCAAAATCGGTGATTCTTTATTAAAAGTTTGGGCAAATGCTTGTCAAAAAGCTAATAAGCCCATATTTATAAACATTTCTGGGCATCAAAAATTACCAAAGAAAGGTAATCAAATTTTCAGAACTTTACAAATAATAATTGATTGGACTTGGGCTTTACTTTTGCTGTTATTTATGAGTCCAGTCATACTCGGAGGATTAATAACTATGCAAATATATTCCCCAGAATTGCTGTTTGATTATGAGTGGTATGTCGGAGAACATGGGCAACTTTTTCAGGCTATTAGGTTTAGTTCTATGGCTAAACAGGAAATGACAGATTTGAACATTATTTTAGGTACATTCATTTTGAATAATTTATCTAATGTATTGAATCTATTGCAGGGAAAATTTTGTCTAATCAATAATCGTTGTTTATCTTTGGAAGGTGCAGTTAAATTAAGTTTAGAATCACAAAATAACAAATTAAAAAAGCAAAGCAAAATAAATTCAGCGGTGTATCGTAAATAGATGGGAAGGATAAACTGCCTATAGTTGAGAATAAATCTATTGGCTCTGTGTTTTCAAGCATTTTTATCTAATTGATGAATACTTCCTGTTCTCATATTGATGACTATGAATTATGTAGCTAATTAAAAAATAATAAATATCATGCAAACAGCGATTTGTACCGTATTTGAAAAAGACTACCATTATGGTGTGGGGGCTTTGGTAAATTCCCTGTATTATCATGGTTTTCGAGGCATAATTTGGGCTGGTTATCGTGGAAATACACCCGATTGGGCTAAGGAGCTAAAAACAGAAACTGGTTATCAAGAGTTTTCTGTAGATGAAGGTTGTGCAATCCGATTTGTCAAACTAACAACTCCAAAACATTTAGGCTTTTATAAACCTGATTTTATGTCCCAATTGTGGGAAAATTATTGCCCAGATATTGATGCCTTATTTTACTTTGATCCTGATATTGTCAATAAATGTAACTGGGATTTTTATGAAAATTGGGTAAGTCGAGGAATTGCTCTTTGTGGTGATTCTTGGTATCTTGTGCCGGCGAATCATCCGAGACGGTTAGCATGGAAAGAATTTGCTGAAAATAATGGTTTTGCTTGTGAGCGCGAGTTAGATTATCACTACAATAGTGGCTTCATTGGAGTTCATAAAAACTACAAATCTATCTTGAAAGTTTGGCAGAAATTAGAAGAATTGGGTGAAATGGCAGGATATGCCAATTTAAAGGATCTTTATAACGGTAATACCTTTAATCATTATCCATATCTGTATGGAGATCAGACTTATTTGAACTTAGCATTGATGCTAACTAATTATCCTTTGAGTACCGTTGGACCAGACGGCATGGATTTTGTTCCTGGTGGTACTATTATGTCTCACGCCACAGTCCCACATATTAAACCTTGGCGCAAAAAACTACTCCTAAGTGCTTTAGAAGGTAGTTCTCCCACCATAACTGATAAATTATATTGGCGACATAGCCAAACACCTATTCAATTATATTCAATACCAAAAATACTATGGCAAAAATTTGAAATTCTCTGTGGTTCTGCTCTTGGTCGTTTTATTCGTCGCGCTCCTATGTAAGCATATTAATTTTTTTGAGATTGGTGCTTCTATACTTAATTATCAAAATTATCGGTCAAAATTTTTATGGATTCCAAATTTCTACCGTCAACTATGAAAATATTGCAAGCTACAAGTTTGTGGCAAAATAATCGGGTAATATTACGAGAATTTAAACACTTTCGAGTTGTGGCTATTTTAGCTATCGTATTTTCGGCTTTAGCTGCAAGTTTTGAAGGGTTTGGTTTAGGATTTTTGCTGGTGTTCCTGCAAAGCCTAACTACTCCTGGTTCTGAACCTGTGAAAACAGGGATAGAGTGGTTTGATATTTTGATTTTAGGAATTAATGGTTCAGCAACAGAGCGATTATATCGAATATCTGCTTTAATTGTTGTTACAACCTGTATGCGGGCATCCTTTAATTATATAGGACAGATTTGCATCCAGTTTAGTGAAATCAGTTTAGTAGATAATCTGCGTAAACGAATTTTTCAACAGTTAGAGGCTCAAACTCTCAATTATTTTAGTCATAAGAAATCTGGAGAATTAGTTAATATTCTTACCAGTGAAATGGAGAGAATTAGACAAATTTTTGGTGGACTAGCTTTTTTAATCACTAGAAGTTTTACACTGATTGTCTATTCTATTTCTTTGTTTATACTTTCCTGGAAACTGACTATAGTTTCTATTTTACTATTTAGTCTTTTGGCGGTAGCATTATCTACCTTAAATAAACAAATTAGAGAACGTAGTTTTGCGATTACTTCCGCTAATGATAATTTTACTGCTAGGGTGCTAGAGTTTATCGAAGGTATTCGCACAATTCATGCTTTTTCTACTCAAGAATTTGAGCGAAACCGCTATTATCAAGCCAGTGAAAAAATTGTTAATACTTGGAAAAGTGTTTATTGGATTTCTTTGATAGTTAAGCCTTTGGCTGAGAGTATATCTACGCTAATTCTGATTAGTATGATTATTGTGGCTTTAGCCACAGGATTAATGAAAGTTTCGGCTTTGTTAACTTTCTTTTTTGTCCTGTTCCGCATTATCCCTATGACTCAGGATTTGAATGGGGTAGTGGCTTTTTTAAGTACCCAAGCGGGAGCAGTGGAAAATATCAAGGATTTGTTGAAACCTGATGATAAAATCTATTTTCAAAATGGCGCATTAAGATTTCCTGGTTTTAGAAGATCAATTGATTTGGTGTCTGTAGATTTTGATTATAGTCTTAATCAACGAGTTTTACATAATATTACTCTCTCGATTAAACAAGGGGAAATGACGGCTTTAATCGGTTCATCTGGGGCTGGTAAAACCACACTTGCAGATTTAATTCCTCGCTTTCATGATGCTACTGACGGCTATATTTATATAGATGAAGTTGATATTCGCAAATTTGACATTAACTCTCTGCGTTCTAAGATAGCAGTTGTTAGTCAGAATACTTTTATTTTCAATACTTCTGTTTGGAATAATATTGCTTACGGGACACCAACAGCTACAGAAGCAGAAATTAAAGAAGCTGCACGATTGGCAAATGCTCTAGAATTTATTTTAGAAATGCCGGAGGGTTTTGATACGCAATTAGGAGATAGAGGTGTGCGGTTATCAGGTGGACAAAAACAAAGAATTGCGATCGCTCGCGCATTGCTAAAAAATCCCCAAATCCTGATTCTAGATGAAGCTACAAGTGCCTTAGATTCTGTGTCTGAGCGGTTAATTCAAGAATCCTTAGAAAAGCTATCTGTTGGGCGCACAGTAATTGCGATCGCTCACCGTCTTTCTACTATAGCTAAAGCCGATAAAGTTGTAGTTTTAGAACAAGGAAAAATCGTAGAACAGGGAGCATATCAAGAGCTACTTCAACAACGTGGCAAGTTTTGGCAATATTATCAAATTCAAAATGAAGTGAGATAAACAAGCATTCAATTTTCCCATAGTTTATTTTCTCATCCTACAGCCAATGTTAAATATTAACTCCTCCGAACCTTTGGTAAGCGTCATTATCCCCACCTATAATCGCCCAGAATACCTGAAACAAGCAATTAATAGTGCTGTTAACCAAACCTATCAAAATCTAGAAATTATCGTTTCTGATAATTGTAGTTCTGAAAATCCTCAAGCACTAATTGAATCATTTCAAGATTCACGCATCAAATTTTGGCGACACGAAGAAAATATTGGGATGTTAGCTAATCAGTTTCATGGTTTTAGAATTGCTACGGGTAAATATGTGGCTAGTCTCCATGATGATGATATATGGAATGAGGATTTTTTATCGAAACTTGTTCCCAATTTAGAAGCAAATCCCGATTTAATTTTAGCATTTTGTGACCAATATATTATAGATGGTGATAGTAAAATTAATGTGGCTGCCACTGAAAACAATACCCGCAGTTATAAACGTGATCAAATCACTCCCGGAGTTCATAAAAATTTTACTCAAATTGGCTTAATTGATAAAAGTATTCCCACTGCGGCGGCTTGTGTAATTAGAAATGGAGTGCTTAATTGGGATAATATTCCTTCAGAGGTTGACGGAATGTGGGATTTATATTTAACATATCTTTGTTGTATTTCTGGCTATGGAGTTTACTATGTTCCCGAAAAATTAACCCAATATCGAGAGCATGAACAAACTGATACTATGCTCAGTGGTAGTCGCAATGTTCAAGCAAAAATCCGTAAAGGTAAAAGTGAGATATTCTGTTATCAAACCTTTATGGAAGATCAACGGTTACAGGAATTTAAGTCCTACTTTAAAACCAAATGGTTAGAAGCTAATACAACTTTAGGAATTGGCTTATTACGAGATCGAAAAATTACAGATGCCCGTCGTTATTTTTGGCAAACTTTAAGTGAACAAAAATTTAATTTACGAACTTTAGTGGCTTTAATTATTAGTTTTATTCCTACCAATCTAACGAATAAAATTTGGAAAATTTCCTAATTTAGTCAATCACAAGAGGTTATCAGTGAAAATTTGTATTGTTACCCACAAAATCAGAAAAGGTGATGGTCAAGGTAGAGTTAATTATGAAGTAGTTCAAGAAGCCATTCGGCGTGGTCATGATCTGACATTATTAGCTAGTGAAATTGCCCCAGAGTTAGCCGAGAATAGTGCTATTAATTGTATTTATATTCCAGTAGAAGGGTATCCTACGGAATTTATTCGCAATTTGATTTTTGCTCAAAAAAGTGCTGATTGGTTGCGTAAAAATAGAGCCAATTTAGATTTGATTAAGGTCAATGGCGCGATTACTATGGGGGCAAGTGATGTCAATGCCGTGCATTTTGTACATGGTTCTTGGTTGAAATCGCCTGTGCATATTTCCCATAACCGTAAAGATTTGTACGGGTTATATCAATGGTTATTTACTGCGGCTAATGCTTATTGGGAAAAACAAGCTTTTCGGAAATCTAAGATTATTATTGCTGTCTCAGAAAAAGTTGCCCAAGAATTAGTAAATATTGATGTACCTCGTTCACAAATTCGGGTTGTTGTTAATGGTGTAGACTTACAAGAATTTGCTCCTGGTGTCAGTTCTCGGAGGGAATTGGGATTGCCTGAGAATGTTAATTTGGCATTATTTGCAGGTGATATTCGCATTTCTCGGAAGAACTTAGATACTGTACTTCACGCTTTGGTAAAACTTCCTGAATTACATTTAGCAGTTGTCGGTGGTACTCAAGATAGCCCTTATCCGGCAATGGCAAGAGCATTAAATATTAGTGAAAGAGTGCATTTTTTAGGTTATCGCCGTGATATGCCCCAAATTCAACGGGCATCAGATTTATTTGTGTTTCCATCCCGTTATGAACCTTTTGGACTTGTAGTGATTGAAGCGATGGCTTCAGGTTTGCCCGTGATTACCGCCACTACTACTGGTGCGGCTGATTTAGTTAATCCCGACTGTGGCATCGTTTTAGACGATTGTGATGATGTTAATGCTTTAGCCGATGCGCTTAGGTTGTTAAATAGCGATCGCTCACTGCGTCAACAAATGGGTAAAGTTGCCCGGACTATTGCCGAACAACATAGCTGGTCAACAATGGCACAAACCTATCTAAATATATTTGAGGAGTTAATCACCCATGAGAAACACAGTTCTCATCCCCACCTATCGCCGTCCTCAAGACCTAGCCCGCTGTCTGAAAGCACTGCAACAGCAAACTAAATCAGTTGATCAGGCGATCGTTGTTGTCAGAGATACAGACACAGAAACTCAGCAATTTCTCCAACAATTTCCACCCCACCTCCTCCCCTTACAGATTGTCACCGTCACTCAGCCGGGAGTCGTCGCCGCCCTCAACGCCGGACTGGCACAAGTACAGGGAGACATTCTTTCCATCACTGATGATGATGCCGCCCCCCACCCGGATTGGTTAGCAAAAATTAATACTCACTTTAGCGTTAATTATGCCGTTGGTGGCGTTGGTGGTCGTGATTGGGTGTATCAAGGAGACAAACTGGAAAATGGTTCTCGTCCCATAGTTGGTAAATTGCAATGGTGGGGGCGCGTCATTGGCAACCACCACTTAGGAATAGGCGCACCCCGTGAAGTTGATGTTCTCAAAGGCGTGAATATGAGCTTTCGTACCCAGGCGATCGGTAAATTGCGATTTGATGACAGAATGCAAGGAACAGGCGCACAAGTACATTTTGAAATGTCCTTCGCCCTCACCCTCAAACGGGCTGGATGGAAAATAATTTATGATCCCAGCATTGCAGTAGATCACTATCCCGCCCAAAGATTTGACGAAGATCAACGCCACAACTTTAACGACAGCGCATTAATTAACCTAGTCCACAACGAAACCTTAATTTTATTAGAACATCTTTCGCCCCTGCGTCAAATTATATTTTTATCCTGGTCAATTTTAGTTGGCACAAGAGAAAGTTTAGGAATATGTCAATGGCTGAGACTATTTCCCCAACAAAAAGAAATTGCCAGTAAAAAATTGCGAGCATCCTTACAAGGAAGATGGTTAGGATATCAAAAATATAGAAAGATAGGAAATCACCATCTTAGTTATTAATTACCCCAACCGAGATCCCCGACTTCTTGAAGAAGTCGGGGATCTATCTCCTAACCAAACTTTTTATAGAATATTGAGATCAAAATGATTTCCAAACCAACACTTTTCAATACAGTTTTAAAAGAACAATTTTCTCCCCAAGATCGATCAGCCCAAAGTTGGATCATCATCCTAGGTTTTATCTTAATCACAACAGCTTGCTACTTTACCAGTACAGGCAGTTTGCACTTTGTTTTTTCCGCCAGTGCCTTTCTAGTCGCTGTGTTTTTGTATTTACGGCATCCCATCCACTATATTGGTTTCACTTGGTGGATTTGGTTCCTGACCCCTATAATCACTCGTTTCGTTGACTATAAAGTTGGCTGGGACCCCACCAGACAAATGTTAATTGCACCTTATTTAGTCGTATTCCTGACCATATTCACCTTTTTCAAACATCTACCTAGCAGTCTTCGTCAAGGGGGACTGCCATTTCTTTTAGCAGCCATAGGAGTTTGTTATGGATGTTTAATAGGTTTAATTTACAATCAACCACTCCCTGTAGTTCGGAGTTTTTTAGATTGGTTAAGTCCGATAATTTTTGCTTTTCACCTCTTTTCTAATTGGCGAGATTATCCCAGTTATCGTCAACATCTGCAAAGAACATTTATTTGGTGTGTACTCATCCTGGGAGCTTACGGTGTCTATCAATTTGTTGTCGCTCCTGAATGGGATAGATATTGGCTAATCCAATCGAAAATGTTTACCAGTGCTGGACACCCAATTCCTTTTGGAATGCGCGTTTGGAGTACATTACACTCACCTGGTCCATTCGGAACTGTCATGCAAGCTGGTTTACTATTATTATTTACCAGCACTGGCCCATTAATTTTCCCCGCTTCTGCTGTGGGTTATTTATCATTCTTACTTTCCCAAGTGCGGACAAGTTGGGGCGGCTGGTTATTAGGAATAATTATGATTTTTGGTTCAGTAAAACCCAAAATTCAAATGCGATTAATTACCATAATTTTAGTAATGTCAATCTGCGTTATTCCCTTGGTGACTATCGAACCGCTTTCTAAAGTTATTACCACTCGATTTGAAAGTTTTTCCAATCTCGAACAAGATGGTAGTTTTAGAGATAGATCCGCAACTTATGACAGAAACCTGAATTTAGCTCTTTCTAATGTTGTCGGTAACGGCTTTGGAAATATCTGGAAAGTGAATGAAAAAACTGGACAAATAGAAGTCATTGTTATTGATAGCGGCATTTTAGATATGTTTTTTACCTTGGGTTGGATTGGTGCTATACCCTATATTAGTGGGTTAGTATTAATGCTAATTACCGTTAGTAATTATACAGAAGGTCGCTTTGATAGTTTTCTCAGTGCTGCCCGCGCTATTGGTATCAGTTCTTGCGCCCAGTTAATTATCTATAGCGGGATGCTGAGTATTGCCGGGATGATTATGTGGGGATTTTTGGCAATGGCTATGGCAGGTCATAAATACTACAGCAGACCACAGAGTTGAATTAAAACCCCTTCTGAGAGTTTAAAAATTTTAGGCGACTAGTACCGCAAGGCGGAAGTCAAAAGTCAAAAGTTAAAAGTCAAAAATAATATGGCGTAAGCTTTTTAGTGATTGAGAATGGTTGTTTTATTTACGCCGCAGTATACTAGAAGTCGCTACTACACAAACAAAGTCCACACTTCGACAGGCTCGGTGACCACCTGCGTAGACTAATGAAAAATCAACCCACGCAGGTGGGTTTTGCCTGTGTAGCCGTGACTTCTAGTCGCCAGCTTTTCACATTTTATTGATAAATTGTGATAAAATTTAGTACAAATATTTCCTATATGAAAACTAGTTAAACTATTAAACAAGAGGTGAAATACCATGTTAAAAATACAACCTCCAACTGTAATTGATTTTCAACCAGCAATTGCTGCTAAAGATAAGGATGATAAATCTATTTTGATGATAGATGTGAGATTTTCAGGTATGTATTCTTCCCCAGATATTAATATCTTAAAAATGGAACAATACCAGCATATTCCTTTTCTAATGTTTGTTAATTCTAATGTCATGAGAATCTTTAAGAGTCCGACTTTTACAGAAGTAGCAAGATTGGACACGAAAAAGGTTTTAGAACATTATAATCCAAAAAGTATCGAAGGCATCATCTATCAATCTACTTTAATAACTTTAACTCAATCATGGTTAAGAGATTTAGCTTATCATTGGAAAAGTGAAACCCCTCCTTATATTGAGGAAATGAAGGAAATTGGCTTATTTACTCTTTTGTGTGATGGTACTACAGAGGAATTATTATGATTATTATTTATTTAGAAACTAATTCATAAGTAAGATATTTTGTGTTACAATACTTACATTGCTATGGTTATATTAATATTCATTTGAGGTTAAGTAATGAAAGCTTTTGAAGTCATGGGAAAAGTTGATGAAAAAGGTCAATTATTATTAGATAAACCTTTAGAAATTTATACATCTAGTCAAGTGAGAGTAATTATCCTTGTATCAGATGACATTGAATCTGATCCTGATGATACTCCAATTCAGGAAATAAAAGAGAGTTTAAAAACAGCATTACAAGAAGCAAAAGCAGGAAAAAGAATCCCTTTGGAAAAAATGTGGGAAGGAATTGATGCAGAATGATTCTTTTTTAATTAATATTGATTGATTTAACTCCTGAATATCAGAGAAATTTAAAACATTTAGCCAAAAAATACCGAAATATTCGTTCTGATACTCAATCTTTCATTACAGAATTGCAAAAAGGAAATTTATTAGGAGATAGATTAACTGGTTTTAATGAAGATGTTTATATTTATAAAGCTAGAGTCAAAAATAGTAAGTAATTGGACAAAAATATTTACAGTCATTGCGAGCGAAGGGAAGCAATCACAACCCTGGCGATTGCTTGATTTCACTTCGTTCCATTTGCAATGACATTGTGTAACTAATTCTGTCTCACTACTTAATCTTCAAAAAGGTAAAAGTGCTGGTTATCGGGTAATTTATTTACTTGAATCAGAAACCAGCATTTTATTGTTAACAATTTACAATAAATCTGAACAAGAAGATATTACTGATCATGAGATTAATTCTATTTTAGACGAGTTTTATAGAGATGAATAAAAAACGCCAATAAGAGAAATAATAAATGTTGGGTTTCGTTACCTCAACCCAACCTACTTGCTAATATTCAACAGATATTAGCTAATTCGGGAATTAATTATTTTAGTAAAATCTCTAATTTAGAAGCATGGTTAAATAAACAATAAAAAATGCTAATTTGCATGGTTAATTCTCAAATTCTTCTAATGGTGCATCAAAATTATCAGCAATAGAAATGATATCTTTATCTATACCAAATAGAGAGGGACGTTGATATTTAGATTTGAGTGCAGTTAGTTTTAACAATGGTTGGTGATTTTCGGTAATAATAATTTCTTCTCCGTTTAACGCTAGATGGAATAATTCCGATGTTTGGTTAATTGCCTGTGTGATTTCTATGGAAGACATAGTGATAGACTTGAATTTTTAATCTGATTAAAGCATGATATATTAAAAATAATTCTAGTAAATATGATAAAATATAATAGAAATATTTTCTTCATCAAAATTAGTTAAACAAAAAGCAGCTAGAAACTATGAAAGCCTTAGAAGTTACTGGAAAAATTCAACAGGGACAATTAACCTTAGATTATCCTTTAGAAATTGATAATTTTAATACTGTTAAGGTAATTATTCTCCTACCAGAAGCAGATGATATTGATGTTGATGATACTCCAATTCAGGAAATAAAAGAGAGTTTAACTAGGGCTTTTGAAGAAGTAAAATCTGGCAAAACTAGACCTATTTCTGAATTATGGGAGAGAATTGAGAATGAATAACATAAATCCTATCTCAATTCGATTTTCTCCTGAGTTTGAAAAGCAACTGTATAAATTATCAAAACGATATCGAAAAATTCGTGATTATATTCAACCTGTTATTGTACAGTTACAGGAAGGTGAAATTACAGGTGATCGTCTTGTAGGTTTGGGAGAAGAATATCAAGTTTATAAGGTTAGAGTTAAAAATAGTAATATTCAAAAAGGTAAAAGTGGTGGATATAGACTTATTTATTACCTACAAACTGCCACGAGTATTATTTTATTAACAGTCTATTCTAAATGTGATCAAGAGGATATTGCTGTTACAGTTATTCAAGGGATTATAGAACAGGTTATGGAATAATTTTGATGACAAATATAATAAATGTTGGGTTATGGCTAACGCCACGCTCCGCGAACGTTACCTCAACCCAACCTACTTGCTACTTTAAAAAGTATGGCTCTACCGTTCCCTTTATGTAAAACAAGATTTATTGTAGCGACTGTCTTGATTGTCAAGCGATCGTTAAGGAAAAATTTAAAGTCTAGGAAAAAAGTCAGAAAATAGAGGAGAAAAACAGAACAGAACAAAACAGGTAAATTATAGATTGCCATAAATTACCAAACTAGATTGGAGGTATAAAAACGACAGTAGAACTTTATGCAGAAATTGGTTGTGAGTCTTGAGAAATAGACCAAGGAAGATGATCTCGAATCATCGCATTTAAAATAACTAACATTTTATGAACGCAAGCAGTAATGGCCAATTTTTTGGGTTTACCACGTTCAACCAAGCGCTCATAAAAAGTTTTGATAACAGGATTATGACGCATGGCAACAACAGCACCCATATAAAGAATGGCACGAACATGGGCGCGACCACCATTAATCATGCGCTTACCTTTGTGCTGACCACTATCATGATTAATTGGTGCAACACCAACTAAGCGAGAGATTTGTTTGGCAGTTAATTGACCTAATTCTGGTAAGTCAGAAACTAAAGTGGTAGAAATTACTTGACCAACGCCAGGAGTAGTTTTGAGTAGATTGACTTTATCAATCCATTGTTGATTATTTTGGGTCAACGTCTCAATTTCTTGATTGAGTTGTTGAAGATGTTGCTCAAGATAATCAATATGGGATTCAATATCTGTCAAAGCTTTACCACGAGCGCGGTCACGGCGATTCTTTTCCGCTGTAGACATTTCTACTAATTGTCTTCGGCGACTAATTAATTCGCCTAATTGACGTGACATTTCACTTTCGATTGCTAACACCTCCGGTTTCATTGCTTCACCGAAATGCGCCAAAATCTGTGCATCAATGGCATCGGTTTTGGCTAACTTACCTGTAGCTTTAGCAAAGTCTCTTCCCTGACGAGGATTGATTAATGCTACTGGTAAAAGAGCCGCTTGCAATTGAATGATTAATTCTGTTTCTAGTCCTCCTGTTGCTTCCAGTACGATTAGGTTTAAATCGTTAGATTGAAGTTGCTTAACTAGATTAGCTATTTCTGTTTCAGTATTAGCAAATTGAAATGCTTTACCCATTGGACGGATATAAACATCAAGTGTTGCTTTACTTACGTCAATGCCTACCCATTGGGAGATATAATCCATTTTTAACTCTCCAATTTCAATTACTTCTTTTTAATTTGTTTTGTTTTTATTCATCCCCTTGATTTCACTCATCCTTGCACGATACGGGCTATATTATCTATGTCTTTGTTCATAGTTTTTACCCCAGGCGACTGTTCGAGTTCTGTCATGGAGATTGTTGTGGTGATCCTTGCTACAAAGCGGTCTTTTCTGACCCAGGTTGGGACGGTCTACCACTTCTTCTAACATACCTCTAAGATACAAGGTTGGGTTGAGGAACGAAACCCAACACCTCTTATTTATCCTCCCGCTAATGTTGGGTTTCACTTCGTTCAACCCAACCTACGAAAATTAAATTAATATTCTCTTCCATAAGGGGAGCGGTAGAACCAAAATTAGTCAAAATGAGCAACCTATATCTAGAGATGAGATTAAACAGGTTTTATCATTGTCATCAATGGATATAATTAACGGGTTACAATCATTAACAAGAAGATTTTTAGTCAGCAAATTAGAAAATGATCAAAAACTATATACTCTCTCTGCCGTTTTTAAAGAATATTTAAGAATTTACCATCATTAATCATAAGTAATTGGACAAAAATATTTACAGTCATTGCGAGGGAAGGGAAGCAATCACAACCCTGGCGGACTGCTTGCAGCAGCGCTAGTTCCCTCCGGGACGCTCCGCGAACGCTATTGCTTCATTTCACTTCGTTTCATATGGCTAACCCCACGCAACGCTTACGCAATGACATTGTGTAATTAATTCTGTCTCACTACTTATTCCCTTCATCTTGCTATTGGCATCTGGACTCAACACTATTCGGTTAAGGGTGACATACTCCACACACTCCCTTATGCCTTGCGGCACGCTTGCGCGAACAGGTGAGTGTGGGCAACGAGCGTGACTCTTCTATGAAGACATTAACTGAGCTTTAAGACCATGTGTCCCACGGTTCTTTGGTTAAGCCGAACAATTAGCTTTTATTTTGATAGGCTGCTTTTGGTGCATTTAATTGAGTTGTAGGGTGCGTCAGATATCAATAATCTGTTTATTTGCAGAATTTATGCAGTCTGACGCACCCTACCAATGTGCCAGTTGCGTAAGTCCTGATAAAGTGGCTATGGACTGATAGAATGTGTTCACTTTCATAGCTAATTTGCTTGTAACCGGGGTATTTATGAATCAAATTCATCGGGTGGCGATTGTCGGCGGAAATCACGGTAATGAGTTAACGGGAGTTTACTTAGTGAAAAAGTTTCAACAATATCCCCATTTAATTCATCGAGGCAGTTTTGAAACTTTATCATTACTTGGTAATCCTAAAGCTATTGCTGCACGGACAAGATATATTGATACGGATCTGAATCGTTGCTTTAATAAAGATAAATTATCAAATTCAAAAATTTCAAGTTACGAAGAATTAAGGGCGCGAGAAATTCAACAAATATTACAACCAGAAAATCAAGAATCTGTAGATACAATTATTGATGTACATACGACTACTGCCAATATGGGATTATGTATTATTCTGGGAAATTGGCATCCTTTTCTGCTGAAATTAGCTGCTGCTTTGAGTGCAGTTAATCCTTCTGTGAAGGTTTATATTCATGAACAACCTCAAGGTAGTGGTTTTCTACGTTCTTTGTGTGATTTAGGTTTTGCAATTGAAGTTGGTGCTGTACCTCAAGGAATTTTAAATGCGGAATTATTTCAACAAACTGAACAACTTATTTATAGTGTTTTAGATTATTTTGAAGACTATAATCAAGGAAAAAATTTACTAAAAAATAACACACTAACAGTTTATAAATCAATTGGTGTGATTGATTATCCGAGAAATGAAGCAGGGGAAATTCAGGCGATGATTCATCCCCAACTTCAGTTTCAAGATTATGAACCTTTGCATCCTGGTGATCCTATTTTTATGACTTTCACAGGAGAAGAAATTTTCTATCAAGGAAATTCTACTGTTTATCCGATCTTTATTAATGAAGCTGCCTATTACGAGAAAGGAATTGCGATGCACATTAGCAAACAGGAGTTAATTAAGATTGGCTAATTCTCTGGTTTCCATGACTCTGATGATATTGTCTTTTCTCATTAATTCACGATATACACTTAGTGTTTCTTCATTCACTCGTGCTGCACTAAATCTTTCTAGATTTTGTTGGGCGCGGAATTTCCACTGATTTAAAAGTTGGCGATCGCTCAATAATTGTGTCAAAGTATTAGCTAAGGCTGAAATATCCTTGGGTGGCACTAAAATCCCCGCCTGACTATAATCTAAAGTCTCAGGAATGCCATCTACATCACTGGCTACGATTGCACAACCAGCTTCCCGCGCTTCCGTTAGCACTAAGCCAAAAGATTCACAATGTGAAGCCAAAACAAAGATATCTGTTCCTAACATATAGCGTTGCGGTTCTGCCTGAAATCCCTCAAAATGAATGCGTTGGCGCAGCCCGCCGTAGGCATTGCTGAAATCTGTATTTTGCACCATAGACTCGAACATCAGTCGGTCTGGACCATCTCCTACCAAATATAAATGTGCTTGTGGAAAGTCTATGGAAACTATTTTAAATGCCTCAATTAACTCATAAATACCTTTGCGGGTATACATCCCAGCCACAGTAGTTATAGATGGATGTGGCATTTCTACTGGTTGATAATCTGCAAGTTTTTTATGCCGAGGACTTCCTAAAGTCCCATTACTAACCACTCGTAACTTCTGAGGTGGAATACCCCGGTTAATCATTGAATTAGCTACTGCTTTACTAACTGTAATTACCTGGTCAGCTAATCCCATAAGAATAGCACTATGTTGAAACTCATTATGGACAGTAGAAACTAAATGATATTCTCGATTCTTGCGAAAAATACCTGCTAAAATTGCTCCTGTCATCATGTGTACATGAACAATATCCGGTTGAAAATCTTTAATAATTTGGCGATAATGCCAAGCAGCTTTAATCAGATTTAATGGTGTCCGACATTGATTTAAATAAAAATGTTCAACACCGTGATCTGCTAATAATTTTTCATATTCTCCACCAGCAGAAGCTACAGCAATATCCAGACCACTTTCTGCTTGTAAACAAGCTAAATCTACAGCAACATTAACAATTCCATTACCGATTTTTTGAACATGATTAGTAATATGTAGAATCCGCATTTAAATTTTCTCCACTGTAATTATTTATAGCAAATCTTCAGATGCGTTTTCCCTGTCCCCACTTTACTCGGATTTAAAAAATATTTCTTCCGAATATAAAAATCGGTTAATAAATCCCCGAGGTAACATCTCAAGCTGGGAAGAATAGGCAGCAATAGCCTTTTGTTTTTTCTCTTTTACTGATGTTACTGATAAGCGATAAGCCGCTGCAATGTCTTGTAACTTCAACAGAATAAATAATGGCGATCGCCAAAATACCCAAATAGGGTATTGAAGTATTTCTGTATGAATTTGCGATTGGATAATTGCCTCTTTCACTAAATTATAAGTAGCTTCATGATCTTGATGACAGTCTTTACGGTGAGGCACATAAACCTCTCCCGGTTGATATAAATTTAGTAGTTCTGAAATTTCAGTAATTATCTGTTGCCTTTTCTCTATATTCAAAGAAGCTAAACTGCCATCTTGGTGATTTAAAAAATGAATCTCTGAAGGGGTTACTCCCAAAATATTTAACGCCATCAAAGATTCTTGTTGACGAATCTGGATAACTTGATTTTGCATAAGTGGATCTAAGCCATGAGAACCTCTACCGTCAGTTAAAAAAGTTATACCTACTTGTATTCCTTGTTCTCTTTTACGGGCAATCATCCCTCCACAACCAAAGGTTTCATCATCTTGATGAGGAGAAAAAACCATTGCTGATTTTTCAGAAAATTTCAAAGGCTGACTTCCCCAATGCAAAATCCACCATGAAACTAAACTACAATGAATATATTGTATCTGATTTAACAATTTATTAGGGATGATTTTTTCTAAAGAGATTAGGTTTTTTTTATGATTCATAAATCTAAAATTGATTCCAGACAAAATTCAAGTTTTGTAGATAATAAATATTGATGCTTCCCATACTTAAAATAACTATTTTTATAATAGTCAAACCCTAGACAAAAGTATTTATTTTTTTAATAAAGTTATGCTGAACATATCAATAAGAAAGTGTTTAAAAATCAGATAGATGCCAAAAAACTCTCTCAAAGTGTGTTTAAAAAGTCATGATTGCTGTATCAAATATTTTACCCCTCCCTAACCCTCCCCTTATAAAGGGGAGGGAACTAGTAGTCTGTCAACCCGAAAATGACGGGTGAAGGCAAGCAGGGGGAGAAGAGAGGCACCGGGGGCAGGGGAGGGAAGAACAGAAGTTTTTTCCGATCATTACCCGTCAAAATAAATTTGACGAACTACTAGATTTTTATTGTCACCCCTCTTCACAAAGGGAAAGGGGGGTAACAATGTGATGAAAATTACGGGATACCACTTTTCAAACAACCTCTCAGTAGCATGGAGGAATAGCAAAGAATAAATTTGAATTACCTATATTTTACAAAAAGCTGGATTAGTTGAGGACTAAGGCTTGAATGCTTACTATTTTTCTAGCCAGAAGTGTTTCTATAGAAACAGTAAATTATCAGTTAGATTAGTTAGAATTTATGGAAATCATCGAAATCCCCATAACCTACCATATAGCGGTATGCACTCTTTGTGAGATCCAGTCAGCAAATCGTTAAGCCTGTAGGGGCGTGGTTTTCCCGTCCTCCATTGTATTGCATCCTAAAAATAACTGCTAAGTAATTGGACAAAAATATTTACAGTCATTGCGAGCGAAGGGAAGCAATCACAACCCTGGCGATTGCTTCATTTCACTTCCTTCCATATGGCTAACGCCACGCTTCACTAACGCAATGACATTGTGTAATTAATTCTGTCTCACTACTTATATAAAGTTAAGCAGTGCTTAATCACAGTAGGGCTTGATGTTCACCATTAGATTTAGCTAGTTTTTGTATTCCATCAGACTGTAATAATTACTAAATTTTGGCTGAAGTTATAAATTGAGTAATTATTGTATTAGTATAAGTTATCTTGGGTATGCAATGGTGTGCCACTATCATGCAGATGAATTGGATTAGTTTACTAAAAGCGCAACAAACTGACTTCTTAAACCGGGTGAAAAAACCGAAAACGGCGGATCTTTCTCTTTTAGAAAGTCGAGTTAAAGGTTATCACAGTGAGGTAATGGCATTTGCGGGGGATTCATTAACGAAAATTCTTGAATGTTCTCGTCAGCAAGCTGAAATCCTCGCCAAAAATCCCCCACCGATACCACCTGAATATCCTGAATATCCTGATTGGATCATTCCCTTTCCGACCTATTTTCAACGCCAAGCAGAAGATTATCTTGTCCGTGAACAAATTGTTGATTGGATGATTACGGAACGGTTAGGAAAATTGGTGAGAAAAGTGCCACAAGACACTTTAGAAAATATGGGTTTGGATGATGAAGGAAATTTACGTGGTGAAAGTAAGTTTACTTATTTGTTAGCAAATAACCCAAAAGTGAGTATTCAAATTCACGTAGCAGATGGAGAAAGTTTTAACGGTATTAAAAAAGATAAAATTCGTTGGTCTGTTAGTCAAGAAGATATCAATAACCACCAAGTATTGATTTTCTTGTGTTTGTTTTATCCAGGAAATACCCAGTCAGGATACCACAAACAAACAGTGATTACTGGTTTTTTACCGACAAATCAACTAGATTTTTCAGACTCAAAGACTTATCTAACTCCCAGCAGCCTATTTTATGCAGGAGGATTAAATTGGTATTTACAGTCTCTGGGTAGTAAACCAGATGATGTACCAATAACTGATGAGAAAATGATGGTAGAAACCATTCAAACCTTACCACCAGAACATCCCAAAAAGAAGATTATTGGTGATTGGGAATGCTGGCAAACATTAAAAGGACATACCAAAGGTATTAACTGTTTAGCCTATGCTATCAAAACTTTAGTAGTCCAGGATGCCGGAACTAAAAATGTGAAAACAATCCCGATGTTAGCTAGTGGTAGCAGGGGAGAAACAAAATTATGGGACTTATCAAAAGGTGAATTAATCGAGACATTATCAGAATATCCTTGGGTTATTTCTGCCAACGTAGATGAGATTAATTCCCTGGCTTTTAGCACCGATGGACAAACATTAGTAAGTGTAGGTGCAGATTCCACCGTTAAAATTTGGCATACTGGGGCGTTGGATCTAATTGATATTCTCCATAAACATCATGGAGATGTCCGTTGTGTGGCGTTTACACCTGATGGTAAGATGTTAGCGACTGGTGGTCATGATCGCCAGATTTTGTTTTGGAACTTGCGCGATCGCCAAGTCGAAAATACCCTATCCTTAGATGATACAGCAGCCCATTCAATGGTGTTAAGTCAAGATGGCAAAATTTTAATTACAGGTAGTTATCGCAAAATTAAAGTTTGGGAAACATCCTCAACACTCAATCAGAAAAATTTGTCAGATACACAACCAATATACACCCTGATGGGTCATTCTCATATTGTTAGTTCCCTAGCCATGAGTGCTGATGCTAAATTTTTAGTCAGTGGTAGTCAAGATCAAACTATTCGAGTTTGGAATTTAGCTACTGGGGAATTAGTTCACACTCTCAAAGGACATCGAGATAGTGTGAATACAGTTGCTTTGAGTCCTGATGAACAAATTATTGCTAGTGGTAGTGCTGATAAAACTATCAAATTGTGGCATTTACAATCTGGGGAATTATTAGGGACATTTGCCGGTCATGCTAATACAGTCACAGCTTTATCCTTTACTGCTTCTGGAGAAATGTTAGTCAGTGGGAGTTTGGACAAAACAATTAAAATTTGGCAGCGGAGTTAGATCAAAACTGCGGTCGTCTCTACAAGTTTGTGCCACTTACAAAACTGGTACAAATTTTTTATGAATCCCGCATTGAAGAAGCAAAAGTAGAAAAATTGCTTTCTCAACATGATGTGAATTTTTAAACCTCTTACCTCTGCGCCTTTGCGTGAGGATAAATTCATACTTCAATTATGCAACGCCCAATTTTTAATGTTTAATAGCTTTACCTGTAATAGATGCACCCAATATCTCTGATATCCAAACTTCAATATTACGGATAGGATGGGAACGGAGGGCTGTAAAATCGGGATGGATAATTGGTTCAACTAAAATTGTAAACATTCCCAAGCGATTACCAGCTAAAACATCTGTAAACAAGCGATCGCCTACCATCCCCACTTGATGTACAGGTAAATTCATCTCCTGCAACGCCGCCCGAATTTTCCGTCGGGAGGGTTTAGCCGCACCCAAATAATAAGGTAAATTAAGAGAACGGGCAATGCCACCAATTCGCGCTTCACTTAAATTATTACTAACTAACCACAATGTCGTACAAACCCGAATTTCTTCTATCCATGCTTGCAATTCTGGGAAAGTAGAACTTGTTGTCATCGGTACTAAAGTTTCATCCACATCTAATACTAGCCCTTTCAGCCCATATTGTCGGATCATATCTGGTGTCAGCGTCAAAACTGAACCTGCTAAAATCAAGTTAGGCTCTAATAGATGGTTGCGAGTCATAATTTTTTGAGTCAGGAGTCAGGAGTCAGGAGGAAGAAAGAAAGGAATAAAGAAAAATTTTAGGTTTAGATTTATTTAGATTTTTGAATAAGGCAAAAGGTAAAAAGCAACAGTAATTAAATTACCAATTACCAATTACCAATTACCCATTACCCATTACTCAACTTCGTTAAAAAGATGTTCTTCTAAGAGGGGTTGAAATTTACGGAACTCTTCAGGAGAAAGTAATTCTGGTTCACCTGTTTTCGTAATTCTGGCAAAAAAGAGCAAGGGGTCGAGGGGAGTATAAATTGCATACTCCTGTTCATCATGATAAAAAGTGGCAATTTCCATTAATTGCTCTGGTTCTAAACCATTTTCTTCATCTTCAATTTCTAAAGTAAAGAATTTCGATTCATCTTCAGGAGGCAACTCACCTGCTACAGTCAAAGCATAAGCAGTATTCTTGAGAATTAGATTTTGCTCGGAAAGCACAGCTTGAGCAGTGCCGAAAATTTGGTCTATGATTTCATCATCTTCCACCAAAACGGCTTCTTCTTCGTCGCCATCGGCTTGCCAAGCAAAAATTTCTATTGGTGAATCTACAGGAAGAAGGAGAACATATTTTTCTCCCTCTACATCGAGGGTATGCTCGATGTAACATTCTAGTGTTCGTTTTAGCTCATCTGTTAAAATCAGAGAACTTTCGGAATCGTGATCATTGTCTTCAGGAAGTGGAGATGAATACATAGCTGAATTATGTAACTGTAACAATACTCTTACATATGGAAATCATTGAACCGCTAAATGACAGCCGATGTCAACCATAAATTCAGAGATAGAAGTAATAGTTTTTAGAATACCATGTTAAAAGGGATCACTCATCAGCAAATGTTACCGATCTCGGTGCTGAACTACGTCTAGCATCTAGCCACTGCTGTAAAATCAATGCAGCAGCCTTACGGTCAATTAAACCCTTATTTCTTGATGGGGAGCGATTCTCAGCTATTAGCAGTTGTTCTGCTTGATAAGAAGTCAATCTTTCATCCATATATTCCAAAGGAAGTTTCAGTGCTTCTGCTAATCTAGCCGCAAATTTTTGGACATGACGGGCTTGAAAACCGATAGAACCATCCATTGAATAAGGTAAACCAACAATGAGAATTTGCACTTGTCGCTCATTGACTATTTGCTGAATTTTCTCGACATCTTCGACAAAAGACTTACGCTCAATTGTGGTTATACCCGTAGCAATTAATCCTGTGCCATCACACCCAGCTAAACCAATGCGTTTACTACCAACATCCACGCCCAACGCGGAAATAAATGATTTTGATGGCTGTTGGGAGATCACGCTATTGTTGCTCATAGGGTTCATCTGTAGCTGAATCTGATGGACAAGGTGTGTCTATTATATTAGGGTTTTGATGATTGAAAGCTACAATTTCCGACTGAACTGGTGTAGCTCTTTCTGGCTGCACCTGCTGTGGTTGCGGCATCCATGACATCCCCCCAGGAATAGGCTTCCGGGTTGGTTGCAGTCCTTGTAACATTTCCTGCCACTGAATCCCTTCTAGGGAGACAAATTTCGATTCTCGTAGTTTATGCCAGACGGAACGAGACATGATCAGGGTATGTTCTTGGCGTTTAGCCCCAATGCGCTCTAAATATTCTTCTCTTTCTGGTTGATAGTCTGAAGAAGCTAATTGTAATCCCTGTTGGGGGAAATCTTGGGCGATACGGGCTAATTGAGATAATAGTTCAGGATACAACCAAGTATAGGCAGGATGAACTGTCAGTGTGGCGATATGGGGTTTTGTCCCTGTGCGATCCAGTTGCACCTGAAAATAACCAATGGCTGCTTTCCGCTGGGGTTCAAAGACATAACCACTGACAACTTCGGTTTTTGTCATCCACTGCTTGAGGGCATCACCAATAGCACCAAACAAAGTGGTTTTAAAATCGTGGGTGTGCCGGTCAAATACTTGCCGTACCAGGGGGGGCATTGATGCTGTATCTAGTTGATATAGTAAGGGAGCATCAGCATTACTGACTGGTAAGAGGTTGGGTAAATCTGGCTCGGTTTGAATTAATTCTGCTAATAACTGGGGACTAATTTCCCAGTATGTCATTTCCGCCAGTCGTTGAAATCCATTGTGGCGATATAGCGCCAAGGCATCAACGTCATTAATATTAACTTCTAATATCCAGGTTCGTGCTTCTAAAATAGATTCAAAGCAATGGCGCAGTAGTTGTGAACCTACTCCCATGCGATCGCCCGTCCCTGCTAACATCACCCGATCAATTCGCCAAGTGCTGCGAGTGCGGTTAAAAGGCGAGACTTGAATCATTCCCAGTAGTGTCCTTCCCTGTTCGGCAACATAGACCCAGAAACGGTACTGGAAAGGATTGGGAAACCAACTTAAGAATTTGAGTAACCCATACCAGTGTTTTAACCATTGCATTTGCTGCATCGCCGCATCAGTTTCTTGGGAAGAAAGATGGGACAATGATTCTTGAGTTAAGCGATCGATTCCTTCCAAATCCCTATGCTGGACTGGTCGGATAACAACGCTGAGATTTCGAGGGAGTAGTGAAGTCATTTTGATTCAAGCCGCCATTTAACCTTTACAAAATATGATTGGTGATCTAATACTGCAATCATTTTAATGGCTTTTTGCTCTTAGGTCTTGCTTCCCAAGAGTGATTTTCTTAACTAAATGCGTAAAAAAATATAAAAAGCAGAACTTGTGAGTATACCTTTGGGGTGAAAACCACAATGTCTGCTTCTATTCTATGGTAATTCTAGTGACATAATCCACACACTCCCTTATGCCTTGCGGCACGCTTGCGCGAACAGGTGAGTGTGGGCAACGAGCGCGACTCTTCTATGAAGACATTAAATGAGCTTTAAGACCGTGTGTCCCACGGTTCTTTGGTTAAGCCGAACAATTAGCTTTTATTTTGATAGGCTGCTTTTGGTGCATTTAATTGAGTTACACCCATTGTTAAAAAGTATATCAAATATTTGAAAAAAAATCAAGAAAGTGTTCATTCCGCACTTCGTGCCGCTGCGCTAACATCGCCCAACGAACAAAATTAAGCGCAGCTTAATTTTGTTCGTTGGGCAATTCCTCACTCGCGCGTATTGTATTCATCTCATTGCCTACCCAGTAGGGTAGGTGAGAGGCTTCTACTGTTTAAGCTAAAAATACTCTTAACTATTTACCGTAAGTCCCTCACTGAATTTGGTACTTGTGAATCAGTGGGAAAAACCGAAATCGTTCTCAACTAATAGGAGGGAGGCGTAAGCCTTGTAAAGGCGAAGAACATTTGAAGTTTTTCCAAATATTATCTATTTAGATGGATGAAGAATCAGTTTAAAACCCCAAAATTTTGTGGTAAAATCTTAGCCTCTTGACCACCAATACCGTAAGCGAAAACCAAGCTGATAGGTAAGTGTTACCAGAGAAAGTTTGGGTCTTGGGAATCAGGACTTCTGCCCTTGGAGGGAATGTCAGACCAATAGAACTACGAAGTTCTGGAGGCTACTCCCGATGAATTGGGAAGCCCACACTGTACCGAAGTCAGTGTGTGGTAGTTCACATATATAGACCTTGGCGAGAAGCAAATTTTTCAAACTCCGCTTGGGTTTGATGCAGTAATTGTTGACGACTATCTTGAATTGTTTGTTTGAAGTTGGGAACCAAGTTGGGAACCAAGTTGCGAGCTTGTAGTGCCATGTGCAGTTGTAGATGAGCAACGTATTCACTTGTATCTTGATTATCTACAATTGCGCCCGTTAGTACATTTGATTCCATTGCCACTGGGTTCTCCTTGATGAATTTGGTGTAGTTGCTTTGCTATCCTAGATCAAAAGTTATCATGTTTTTTACCTAGCTGCCTATTTCGCAATGAAGTGTAATGATTGGGAAAGAGGGAACAGCCAATAATTAAGATACAGCCTATTACAGGTAAATGAGGTATACTAAATACGGTTCATAGTTTAACCAAATATGAAACCCCTCTGCTAAACATCTCCAGTATTAAATGTTATTCCTTTTCCCTCTCCTTTTAGAAGAGGTGCGGGGAGAGGCTCTGAACTTGTTCTTTGTATGATAAAAAAGTCCAGCTTTTAGCCTTTTTGAGTATACAACCTTTCTTTAATCACAAAACTTTGCAGTGAGGCTGTTTTACTGCTGACATCTGCTGTAAATAACCTGATTTTTTACCAAATAGAAATTTTCTAATCGTCCCAAAGTGTATAAGTTTCGTTAAAAACTTCATCCCAACTTAAAGCAATAATATCTGGTTTTTTGCCCATTTCATCTCTAGCATCCTGTTTTGCAGCTAGAAAACACTTATCCCAAATTGATTCCAAAAAATCTCGATTGAGACTTGCACTTCTTCTTGACTGGCAGTAATTTCTCCCCTAGCTGAACGAATAGAAATTACCCAACTAGCACTACGTTTTTCCGGTTGACATTTCCACTTAATTATATGCAGTATCAATCGAGTTAATTGACTAATTACTGCTCTTTTTTCTGATCGCCCCATAGACTCGGCTAAACTCTCTAAAATATGATCAACTTCTTTAATTTTCCCCTCCTCTAGCAGTTGTTTTGCTTTCACTACAGCTAAATATGGTGATTGAAAAACCAGTTCGTCATAAGGTACTGTCATAATTAGTAACTCCTTGGCTTGTTTTTTCCCAAGTCTTGCATATAAATACATCATATTATTAATTTTATATGCCTGGACTTGACGATGAACCATAGACTGTTAATTATGGATAAGTAACTCAAAACTCAACACACAAAATGATTTCAGAACTCTCTCCACAAATTCATTACTTGGTGGGAATGTCTCAGCCAGAAACCCATCTGTTTGAGGTGACTTTACACATTGTCAACTATCCATCGGCAGTTCTTGATTTAAAAATGCCTGTGTGGACTCCTGGTTCATATTTAGTCCGGGAATATGAGAGACATTTACAAGATTTTGCAGCTTTTGCTGATCATGAACCCTTGTCTTGGCATAAAGTTAGTAAAAATCATTGGCAAGTAGAAAAAGGTGATAGTTCGGAAGTAACTATTCATTATCGTGTATTTGCTAATGAATTAACAGTCAGAACAAATCATTTAGATGCTACTCACGGTTATTTTAATGGGGCGGCGTTATTTTTCAGAATCCCTGGTTGTGAAAGTTTACCCATATATATCCGGGTGATTCCAGCTAACCCTCAATGGCAAATAACTACTGGTTTACCAATATTTGCAGAAACAAAAAATACTTTTGTCGCGGCTGATTTTGATACTTTAGTTGATTGTCCTTTTGAAATTGGTTTTCATCAATTATACAATTTTGAAGTTTTGGGAAAACCTCATGAATTAGCAGTTTGGGGAAAAGGAAATTTTCAACCACAGCAAATGATTGCTGATTGCCAAAAAATTATTGAGGTAGAATCACAAATGTTTGGTGGTTTACCTTATGATAGATATGTATTTTTGCTGCATTTGCTTCAACAGGGTTTTGGTGGTTTAGAACATAAAAATTCTTGTTCGTTAATTTATCAAAGGTTGGGATTTCGGACTTTGGATAAGTATGAACCATTTTTGCAATTGGTGGCACATGAATTCTTTCATTTATGGAATGTTAAAAGAATTCGTCCTTTGGGTTTGGAAGTGTTTGATTATGATCAGGAAAATTATACACCATCTTTGTGGTTTTGTGAGGGAACAACCAGTTATTATGATTTAATTATTCCTTTACGGGCAGGTATTTATAATGCTAAGGCATATTTGAATTATTTGAGTAAGGAAATTACTAAATATTTAATGACTCCAGGACGGAAGGTACAACCTTTGGCGGAGTCAAGTTTCGATGCTTGGATTAAACTTTATCGTCCAGATGCTAATAGTGGTAATTCCCAAATCTCCTATTATATCAAAGGGGAAATGGTATCACTGTTATTAGATTTATTAATTCGCGTTCATCATGGGAATCAGCGTTCTTTGGATGATGTGATGCGGCAAATGTGGGAGGAGTTTGGAAAGGATGAAGTTGGTTATACTCCCGAACAATTAGAGGGTGTGATTGAGTCTGTAGCGGGTATGGATTTAGGAGATTTCTTTCAATGCTATCTTCATGGTTTGGACGATTTACCTTTTAATCAATATTTACAACCTTTTGGTTTGCAATTAGTTGAGGAAAAGAATGAAGAACCTTATTTGGGTGTGAGGATAAATACTGAAAATGGACGGGAGATAATTAAGTTTGTGGAAGCGGGTTCACCGGCACAATTTGCGGGAATTGATGCTGGAGATGAATTATTAGCGATTGATGGTATTAGGGTGGGAAATCAGTTCAATGAACGCTTGAAGGATTATCGAGCGGATGATTCTATTCAAGTTACTGTTTTTCATCAAGATGAATTGCGGACTTATTCTGTTACTCTAGCTGCATCAATTCCTGGCAAGTATCAACTTAAAGTTGTAGAAAATCCTTCTTTCACACAAATGGAGAATTTTGCCGGGTGGTTGGGTGTGTCTTTGTCTGAATCAGGATGTCCAGGATTAAAGGATTAATTGTCTGAATCAGGATGTCCAGGATTAAAGGATTAATTGTCTGAATCAGGATGTCCAGGATTAAAGGATTAACAGGATGAAAATTCCTGATTATTATGTTTGATTTGCCAAAGAAGAGAGAGAGGAAGAAATTTTCTTCTTTCTTTCTCCTGACTCCTGACTGGGCGCAGGACCTGCGCCCCTACCTCCTGACTTGTTAGTTGTTTTGACTTTTTAATACTCCTGGTTCTGTTTGAATTGGTAAAATATCTAAAATATCGGTTTGGGAACAATATTTCAGGTCTTCAAAACATTCCAAACGTAATAAGCGTTGACCATGACTAGCTTGATGGAGTAGTCCTGGTAAGTTATCTTCCCATTGGCAGTAAAGAGCGATCGCACTAATCGTCTCATCATTACCACCGATTTCTGCGAGGGAACAATTAGTTTGTTGGCAAATACTATGAGCGATCGCCCCTGCACATACTGTATCCTCTAAGGAATAACTTCCCTCCCAACCAGAACCCACAATCCAGACAGTTTCCGGTTGCTTTTCTAAGAGAAATTTAACTACGGCTGCCCGATTAATCAAAGCTGCTGCCAGGACAATGGGGGCATTTTGGATTCGTTGTAAAGCCCTTGTCCCATTGGTGGTACTAATAAATAACCTTTTCCCGGCAACTAATTCTGGTGTGCAATCTAAGGGTGAGTTACCCAACTCAAAACCAGCTACTTTAGCTCCACCCCGTTCTCCAGCCCTGAGTCGCTTTTCTGGAGGCCATTTTTCACTTACTTCCATGAGTTGATTTAAATCACTGAAAACCTGCACAGCTTCGCCCCCAGCGGCTAAAACCGTAGCCATTGTACTAGTTGCTCGCAGAACATCAACGGCGATCGCACATTCTGGAACTGTATCAGTTGGGGTCAATTCGGGAGTGTGATATACAAATATCTTCACGTGCTGGCTACACCTATTTTATTAAGACTGCGGTAATATTTTACCTACTTGATGTCACCAACTGACGATACTATTTTTCAATCTATTAAGATAGAAAAGGTAACAGGCAAGAGAAATCAGGGTAATTTGAGTGATAATTTAGACTCCATTTCCCATTCACTACGGATTAAAACTTGATAGTTGCACCAGCCACAGCTAAAGCAGCCCAACCCAGCATTAATGCCAATCCTCCTAATGGGGCAACTGCGCCTAAAGACTTAATACCCGTTAAACTGATAGCATATAAGCTGCCGGAAAAAATTACCACACCAATTATAAATAACCAACCACTAAGTGAACTACCCACACTGACCTGACGGTACAGTGTCGGCTTCCTGTCCAACAGAAAGCACAGTAGTAGACTTCTTGCGTCCTCTATTACTGCGACTTATTTCTGGGCGACAGGCTTCTTGATCAAGTTGTTCATGGGGGAAACCCCCAAGACCACACTTCATCGCTTTATCCCCCGTTCCAGAGGTCAAAATTCGTAGTCCCTCATCTCTGAGGTTTATTGCTGCATTAATATCTCTATCATGTCTAGTCTGGCACTTTTCACAAGTCCAGAATCTTATATCAAGTGGCAAACTACCCACTTGATTAAGGCATACATGACAAGTTTTCGACGAAGGAAAGAATCTATCAACTTCTTGATAAATCTTCCCTTCGTTTTCTGCTTTGTATTTAAGCATGGTGCAAAACATCCCCCAGCCAACTTGTTGAATAGATTTGGCTAGGCAGTGATTTTGCATCATGCCTTTAACATTAAGATTTTCCACCACAATAACTTGGTTTTCGTTAACTATCCTACGAGATAGTTTATGGAGAAAATCTTCTCTACAATTAGTTATCTTTCTATGGACTCTAGCAACTTTCTTTCTAGTTTTATTGCGGTTATTAGAGCCTTTTTGTTTTCTGGATAATTGCTGTTGTTTTATTTTTAAGTTCAACTCATGTTTATTCAGTATCCGAGGGTTATCAAATTTAGAACCATCACTGGTAATTGCAAAATGAGTTAATCCCAAGTCAATACCTATTGCTTTACCTGCGGTGACTAACTCTGGTTTCTCCTTGCCATCTTCAAATAAAATAGCAGCGAAATATTGTTCACTGCAATTTTTGGTGATAGTTACAGTTTTAATTTTCCCTTCAATCTCTCGATGAATAATTGCTGATACTTTTCCTATTTTTGGTAGGATTAATTGATTATCGGCAATCTTAACATTTTGAGGATACTGAATAGATTGTTTGCCATGTTTTGATTTAAACTTAGGATATTTAGCTCTTTTTTCAAAAAAATTGTTAAATGCAACTCCCAAATTTAAGCAGACTTTTTGCAAGCATTGAGAATAAGTTGATGATAACCACTCATGTTCTTTCTTTAGCTGAGGAATTATCTTTTTGACTTCGTATCCAGACAGTCCTTTACCCGTTTCTTTATATGTTTCATTCATCAAATTCAAAAAATAGTTCCATAACCAACGACAACTGCCAAAAGCTTGTGCTAATGACTGCTGCTGCTGGGCATCTGGATATAATCTGATTTTGACAACTTTTAACATATTAGAGCGAAAGAAATTTACTATAAAACACCATAACACAAGATTTGTGAATTGCCTCCATGTTTTTCTCCCTTGCTGTCGCTTTGGTCGAAAAACTGTCGTTAATTCACGCGCCATTCATCCCACGCTGCCCTTCGGGTCAGTCGTGGGGCTTCTGTCGGTTAAGCTAAATATTGTTTAGCTTCCGCTGCCGGTAATTGGGACTGCATGGCAAAATTTAACAAAGTTACTCTTCCTTGATTTTGTAGTAGCATTTGATAAAATTGGGCTTGCAATTGTTCACTGTTTTCTTGTTTTAAGGCTTTTTTCTCTTGTTGACTTTGTTTATACAAACCTAATGCTAACCAACTCCCCAATATCGCGCTAGGAACACCAAAAATTATTCCGCCTACAATAGTATCTTTGCTATTCTGAACCGCATTGGGAGCAGAAAATACCTGTTCCCCCTCCACCGGATATACTATTACTCCTGATTGCGCTGATTTATCTATGATTTCTGAAACTGATATTGCCAAAAACATGAATCCAAGTGTGAGTAGCCAACCAGCAGCCAGTTTTTCAGCCGTCTTCATAGTTCTACTTCAGATTTAGACATTGCTTGTAATTTTAACCTTACTTACCTTCAGCTTCCAGTAATATTGCGAATTGTTGACCAAGAATTATTCGCCAATCACCCATTACCGAACCAACTGCATGGCAGAATTAAAAAACTGCCGACATAAACCCTTGGTAATTAAAATAGTTGTTAACAAATTGGTGACAGCTACCATAAAAATAATTAAAATCTCATAGGATACAGCCTCTAGCGGTGTGATACCGGCTAATAATTGTCCATTGGTGAAGGTTGGTATTGTCACCATACCGATCAACATCATTTGATTCAAAGTCGGTATAATTGCAGCACGAATCGCTTCTTTGCGGTATGGCTTAATTGCCTGTTCAGGTGTTGCACCCAGACTTAAATGGGTTTCTATTTCTGTGGGAAATTGGTTGATACTACTAACTAAACGTTCTCCGGCTATTGCGGCTGCATTCATGGCATTACTCAGCAATATACCAGCTAAAGGAATGATATAACGTGGTTCATACCATCTTTCTGGTTGAATAATCAAAAAATTGGTGTAAAGCAATGTTAAGGAGGTGCTGACAAAAATCGCACTTCCAGCTAAAGGTAAGACTTGTGGAATTTTTTGACTGATGCGGTTGCGAGTAATAATTGCCGTAATTGTCAGAATTATTGCTAAAATTCCCACTACCGCCCAAACATTGTTAACGGCAAAAATGAAGTCGAAAATGTATCCTAGTACAAGTAGTTGGAGGATAGTTCTACCAGTAGCTACGCTTAAATTTAATTCTAGTCCTAATTTCTCCCATGCCGATATGCCAATGGCGATCGCCATTAAACCCATCGCTAAAGCCAAATCTACCATATCTAACTTGATTAGCTCTGGCATAATTTATCCACCTCTTAACGATTGAAAACTTTAGCATAAGTAGTTGAAAAAATTAAATCGGGTTGTCGCAGGAGAGGGAAGGGAAAAATCTTCTTTCTGACTCCTGACTCCTGACTTCTTACTCCTGACTCCTTTACAAATAAAAACTCATGATTAAAAGTGTAAATTCGATTCCCGCCTTTGATATTAAACAACAATATGCCACCATTGAAACTGAAGTAAGTGCCGCTGTCTTGGCGGTTCTGGCTTCTGGGCGTTATATTGGTGGTCCAGCAGTTACAGATTTTGAACAACAGTTTGCAGATTATCATGGTGTCAGTGAATGCGTAGCTTGTAACTCTGGTACTGATGCTCTATTTTTAGCATTACGGGCTTTAGGAATTGGGGCAGGTGATGAAGTTATTACCACACCATTTACTTTTTTTGCGACAACGGAAGTTATCAGTGCTGTCGGGGCAATACCAGTATTTGTAGATATTGATGCGACTACATTCAATTTAGATGTAGAAAAAGTAGCAGCAGCGATTACATCAAAAACCAAGGCAATTATGCCAGTGCATCTATTTGGACTCCCTGTGGATATGACAGGATTAATGGAGATTGCCAAAGCTCATAATTTAAGAGTAATTGAAGATTGCGCTCAGGCTACCGGTGCAAGTTGGGAAAATCAAAAAGTTGGGAGTATTGGACATATTGGTTGTTTTAGTTTCTACCCTACCAAAAATCTTGGTGGTTGCGGTGATGGTGGGGCAATTACCACGAATGATCCAGCGATCGCTACTCAACTACGAGTTTTGCGAGAACATGGGAGTAAAGTAAGATATATTCATGAGGAAATCGGTGTCAACAGTCGTTTAGATGCCATTCAAGCCGTAATTCTGCAAATTAAACTGCGCTATCTTGATCTTTGGAACTCTAGACGTAAGCAAATCGCTGATTATTATTACCAACAACTCAGCCAAGTTTCTGATATTATTGTCCCCCAAGAATTTCCTGGGGGAGTTGGTGTTTGGAATCAATACACTATTCGGATTTCTGGAGAAAGACGCAATGGTGCTAGTGGTAAATATCGAGATTCCGTAAAAAATCAAATGCAGGAACAGGGGGTTAATTCCATGATTTACTATCCCTTACCCTTACATTTGCAGCCAGTGTATAAAAATTTAGGTTATCAACCAGGACAATTACCAGCAGCAGAGCAAGCAAGTCAAGAAGTTTTATCTTTACCCATGTTCCCCGAATTGGAGCAAGAACAACAAGATAAAGTCATTGATACGTTGAAAAATTGTTTATCTTGAATTGTCGGGGTGAGAAGAAGCAGGGGGCAGGGGGGGCAGCGGAGAATATCTTTACTCTTTACTCTTGCCTCTTGCCTCTTGCCTCTTGCCTTTTACTTCTTAAGCAAATGTGCGAATATTTGCAGTCGCTAAAGCTTCTACTAGACTACGCACAGCAGCAATCATGGCGATTTCGCTATTGAGTTGGTTAATAGCAGAACCTACACCAACACCAGATGCACCAGAGGCGATCGCTAGAGGTGCAGTAACATTAGAAATACCAGAAGCACACAGTACAGGCACAGAAACCGCACGAGCAATTTCATAAGCAGCGGCTAAAGTAGGAGCAGCCTTTTCAATTAAACCCAAAGTACCGGAGTGAATGGGATTGCTGCTAGTACCACCTTCAGTTTGAATAATATCAGCACCCGCTTTCACCAAATCTTCAGCCAATTGTACCTGTTGGTCTAAGGTAAGAATATGGGGAACAGTTACAGATAGGGTAATTTCTGGCAGCAAGGCACGGGTTTGGCGAGTTAGTTCCAAAACCTCAGCAGCTTCAAATCTGCGTCCTTGGGCGTAGAAAGCATCGAAATTACCAATTTCAATCAAATCAGCGCCAGCAGCCACAGCAGTGACAAATTTCTCCGGTTCAACCGCAGACACACAAATAGGTAATTTAGTCAAGCTTTTCGCCAATCTTACCAAATCCACATCAGCAGCAATATCCACAAAAGTCGCACCACCCAAATCAGCCGCTTTCACAGTCGCAGCCACACTAGCAGCATTGAAGTTATTCAAACCGCTAATTACTTTTAGCACAGGATGAGAAAATGCCCGGTTGAGGTTAGGATACATAGTCATAATTTTTCTTTTGCAGCAAGTTTTCAGTAGGAGTATTTTTACACTAAATATAGCCATCCTACTTCAATTAGGAAAATATATTAAGATTTTTTGACAAATCACGCCTTTAGCCTATACTGAGATGTGTTTTTACCATTGTTCTAAATTTTCAACTACCCTCTCAGTTAAATTAGATCAAACTGGTAATACACTACAATAAAATGGTATTTATTTTATAGTTGAACATCAACCTTTTTAATTGTTATAGTTGTAGGCATTGATCATGGCTACATCTAACCTCTGATTTATCCTAACTATGAAAAAATCATCACGATCTAATCAAGATGTTTCCTCACCACCATTTACATTCTTAAAAACGGGCATATTTCCCAAATCAATCGGGAAAACATTCCAGAAAATTCTCAGTGATATATCTCCAAATGCAGATCAAGAATTTATTAAAAAATATCAAATATCCAGACAGAGGACAACTATAGCCGTCAAATTCTTATTATTATTGATAATAATTCCCCTGCTAACTCATCACCTGTCCAAACGGCTGTTTATTCTTCCCATAGTAGAAAATCTGAGAAACGATCACTCCGGGCAAATTTTTCTTAATCAAGAAATGGAAGAAAAAGCCTTTCATGAATTAAAAATATTTACAGCAAAATTAAAGTTTGAAAGTTTACTGGATTCAGAAACTAAAATCTCTCCAGAAAATCGAGAATCCAAGATTAAAGCCAAAGCCATAGAACTAGCAGCAGAATTTCAACATAAAAGTACCAATGCCATTAGTAATATCTTTGCTGATATTATAGCCTTAATTGCTTTTGCATTGGTTATTGTTTTTAGTACAAAAGATATTATTTCTCTTCAACACTTTATAGATCAAGTTGTTTATGGCTTAAGCGATAGTGCTAAAGCTTTTTTAATTATCCTATCTACAGATGTATTTGTCGGCTTTCACTCACCCCATGGTTGGGAAGTAATTCTGGAAGGATTTACAGAACACTTAGGTTTACCAGCAAATAGAAATTATATCTTTATGTTTATTGCCACATTTCCTGTAATTTTAGACACTATAGTTAAATATTGGATATTCCGCTATCTTAGTCGTTTATCACCTTCAGCATTAGCTACCTTAAAGGAAATGAATGATTAATCATCATAATTAGGCATATTTTCCATTGTCAACATTTCTGAGAATGCTAAAATGGGGCATAATCACTGTTGGTCTTCATGAATTATGCGTATTCTATTTAATCAAAAATTCAAAATTACAGTATTTATTGCTGCTTTATTAGTAATTGTCTTCACTAGCAAGCAACCAATTCAACAGCAACAAATTGTTAAAAATGTATCATTATCCCAAATAGAAAATCCTCCAATTCAAGTATTTTCTAATAATTTACCTACGCCAAAACCATCTAATATAAATGCCAAAAATAATGAAAAGTCCACATTTTATTCAGTTATTAATGAATGGCAAAAATATCAATATAGTATTAATTCTAATCAAGTATTGACAGCAGGAAAATTACCAAATAACCCCATAAATTTTAATCAGGCTGACTTATTAACCGTACTCACCAATACTAGAAAATACTTTCAACAATACTCTCAAGAAGATCCCGATATTCAACGCACAGGTATCTTAGTAACTCAAGGAGTTACCGTTAAAGATATTCTAAAAACATTAGATTTTATGATTGTCGTCTTAGAAGAAGACATTTCTAATAAGCGGACAACTCGGTTACAAGATCCTAACTTTATTAACGCCAATTTTCGCGTAATTAAATGGTCTGCCCATAACCCAGAAAATCCCCAACAGAAAAAATTAAGAATTACTAAATATGCAGCTTTTATTCATCCCGGTTCTCGACAAAAAACTTCTAAATACAATACACCAATTTATGCTATTAAGGAAGAATTAAGTCAAAATAAATTTTACACTCAATATACAAAACAAGATGTTCTATCAGGTATTTATGAACCTGGAGGTAAGGAATTTGGCAAAGTTAAACCTATTGCTTATTTAACTCGCAATGGTTTAGAGGCAGCACTAATGCAGGGAACTGTTTTAGTTAATTTTACTGATGGAACTAAAGAGTTTTTAAACGTAGACAAAAATAATGGAATGTCCTATATTCGGGGTTTAAAAGCCACTGCACAAAAGCGTTATTGGTATTTTCAAGAAGTTGATGCAATTAAAGGTTATGGATATAAAATAGATGCTAAAATATCCATCAAACCAGGAGTAACATTTGCAGGAGATGTGCTAAACATTGGTTTAGGCAGAATAATTGTCACTGAAGACAATCAAAAACGGTTAAAAATGGGCGTAATTGCCGATACAGGTGGGGCATTTTTACCCAACCTTTATCAACTTGATTTCCTAGCAGGAACTTTTGCTAGTGAAAAAGATTTTGAACAATATATTCAAAAATTACCTGAATATACAAATGCCTATATTTTAGTAAAAAAATAAGGTAATTGGTTATTGGATAATTTTCTTTCTCCTGAACTCCTGAATGGGCGCAGGCCCTGCGCCCCTACCTCTTGACTCCTTCTTCAATTTACAATCCAGCGAACCATTCATAACCCATATCTTCCCAATAACCTTTAGCATTTGATAATTTACTGGTGAGGGTAACTCGTGTTACCCATTTACTTTGTTTATAGCCAAGTTTAATGGGTGAAGCTAATCGCAAAGGCGCACCATTTTCCACAGGCAAAGCTGCACCATTTTTTTGATAAGCTAATAGGGTTTGTGGGTGTAAAGCTGAAGCGATATCCCAACTTTCATAATAACCATCTGCTGATTTAAAATAGGCATATTTAACCTGAGATTTAGGTTGAGAAAGGGCGATAATTTCCCGCAAACGAATGCCACCCCATTGCACAATTGCTGCCCAACCTTCTACACAAACATGACGAATAATCATGGAAGTGAGAGGTAAGGCTTGAATATCTGCCATACTCAAACTCAGAGGATGATTTACTTCGCCATCTATAATTAAACGATATTTTTCTAAATCAATAATTGGTGTAGATTTAAAGCTATTAATTATTAATTGACTTGGTTCAATTTGACTAGGTAAAAATTCTGGAACTGGCTTTTGAGATTGAAATATTAACTCTTCAAATTTCTGATTGAGAGGTTCAGACAGTTTACCTACAAAATCTGCAAACATGGGTGTACCACAACCACCCAGTAATAAACTCATACTCGACAAACCGGAAATTTGTAAAAACTTTCTCCGTGCAAATTCATGATTATTCATTTTAATTCCTCAATGCTGCTAGTTTTTTTTATCAAAACATAGATTTTGTTAAGGCATTGCCGCCTACATTCTGCCCTAACCGCCAATGAAACCAGACAAATACTACCACTATCGGTACAGAAGCAAAGTGGACAATTCTTAATGCTTGCCAACTGCCAAAAATATCAACTATCCAAGAAAATTGAGCAGGTTTATACATTCCTATACCTGTAAATATTGCTAGTAATAAAATAGGAATGATGGCTGTATAAATAATTCGATGCCAAGCATAGTTTAAACGTTGGTGATTCTGAGTTTTTTGTAATGCCTTGATATCTTTGTCGCTAACAAATCTTTTTTTCCAGCGTTGGGTAACAAAAATATAAATTCCATAGCAAAACAGATTTATAGAAAATAGCCACATGGCTGCAAAATGCCAATGTCTGCCTCCAGCCAACCAACCACCTAAAGTAAACAGGGGAAAAATACTTAATCCACCACGCCCACCAAAGACAGGGTTTGCATTGTAAATTTGCAAGCCGCTGGTGATCATAATGAATAAACTGATGACATTGCCAGTGTGAAAAATTCTGGCAGCGATCGCTTGACTGGGTGATTTGCGGGGTATTTCAGGAGAAGTCATAAATAGGGTAGAAAAATTTTAATTCGGTTACAAGTATTTGGGAAATAATTTACTGAGTTAGAATGTGAGTCCAACTGGGAAAGTCAAAATATTCTTGATGTTGAACCTGAGATTATTACCGATTTTACATTGTAATAGTCACATCACATAACCTCTGTTTCAACTTAGTTTTCACCATTACTGCAAAAACATAGTTAAATTAGGAAAGAAGAGGTAATCGGACAAAATTAATTACACACATTGTCTTTCTGTTCCCTTTTCCCTCACGACCCGATTGAATTTAATTTTGTTCAAATACTTACTAACACTTATATTTTAAGATGCTGGCTATTTTCAGAAATTTCCGAGATGAATGTGTCTCTGGCGCGTCAAAAGCGATCGCTGCGCTGGCAAAAGGCAACGCATCCCTTGCAGCAAGTATCGCCAATTGGTGGTCAGAATTCACCCTTCAGACCAAACTCCTAGCCGTCGCCACCCTCATGGTTTCCTTAGTCATGAGTGGTTTAACCTTCTGGGCTATAAACACAATTCAGCAAGATGCACGTCTCAATGATACCCGCTTTGGTCGAGATCTAGGATTACTCCTGGGGGCAAATGTAGCCCCCTTCATTGCCGATCACAATTTAACTGAAGTTGCCCAATTTTCTCAACGTTTTTTCAGTGCCACTTCTAGCGTGCGTTATATGTTATACGCTGATGAAACTGGGCAAATCTTTTTTGGTCTTCCTTTTTGGGAACCAGAGGTAGAAAACTCCCTCACTATTAAGCGCCATATCCAATTACCAGAAGATTATCCTGGCGATGAAGACCAGCCAATGGTTAGGCAGCATAACACCCCCGATGGCGCAGTTACAGATGTATTTGTGCCTTTAATAGTAGATAAAAAATACTTAGGTGTGTTAGCAGTTGGTATTAACCCTAATCAAACCGCAGTCATATCCACTAATTTCACCCGTGATGTTACCATTGCCGTTTTTATCACAATTTGGGTCATGGTAATTTTAGCAGGAGTAATTAATGCTTTAACTATTACTAAACCTATTAAAGAATTACTAGTAGGTGTTAAACAAATTGCGGCTGGAAATTTTAAACAACGGATAGATATACCTCTAGGTGGTGAACTAGGAGAAGTAATTTTCAGCTTCAATGAAATGGCAGAACGACTAGAACGTTATGAAGAACAAAATATTGAAGAATTAACTGCCGAAAAAGCTAAGTTAGAAACCTTAGTTTCTACCATTGCTGATGGTGCAGTCTTGATTGATAATAATATGCAAGTAATATTAGTCAATCCTACAGCCAGACGGATTTTTGCTTGGGAAGGATTGGATGTTGTTGGTAGTAATATACTGCATCACTTACCCCATGGTGTCCAAATGGAAATATCCCGGACTTTGTATGAAATGGCAGTCGGTGAATGTGAAAGTGCCGAATTTCGTATCCTCCTAAAACAACCTACTCAACGCACAATTCGCATTGTTTTAACCACAGTTCTCAACCTGCAACGAGAAAGTATTAAAGGCATAGCTATCACCGTCCAAGATATTAGCCGTGAGGTAGAACTAAATGAAGCAAAAAGCCAATTTATCAGCAACATTTCCCACGAATTACGCACACCTTTATTTAACATTAAAACCTATATTGAAACCCTGCATGATTATGGTGAAGATTTAGGAATTGATGAACGCAAAGAATTTCTGCAAACAGTTAATAATGAAACTGATAGACTCACCCGTTTAGTTAATGACGTTTTAGATTTATCAAAACTTGAATCAGGTCGAAATTACACTTTTGATAAAGTAGATTTACCACAAGCAATAGAACAGACATTACGTACCTATCAGCTTAATGCCAAAGATAAAGGCATTGAAATATACCAAGAACTTAATCCTGATTTACCTTTTGTTTTAGGTAATTATGATTTATTGCTGCAAGTATTTGGCAACTTAATTGGTAATTCTCTTAAATTTACTCTAGCCGGTGGTAAGGTAGTTATTCGTGCCTATCAACTAGATGCTAATTCTCATTCTCACCATCATGCTGGTAAAGTGAGAATTGAAATTAGTGATACAGGAATTGGTATCGCACCAGAAGATCAACAAGCAATTTTCGACCGATTCTTTCGTGTAGAAAATAGAGTTCATACTCTAGAAGGAACAGGTTTAGGTTTATCAATTGTTAGAAACATTATGGACAGGCATCATAGTCAAGTAAATTTGGTGAGTGAAGTTGGTATCGGTACTACTTTTTGGTTTGATTTAGAAATATTTGAGGAAGAGATTTTATCAACTGTGGAAACTATGCCAGAAACCTTAGAATTAAACCAAGTTTAAGGAGATAAGTAGGTTGGCGTTGAAAATTGTCGTTATAGCAAGGCAAAAGGCAAGAGGGTTTGGGCGGTTTTACGTTTCTTTACACAGTTTGGTTTTATTGTGTTCACCTACTTAGCTAATACCATGAGAATCAAGCATTAAACAAGGTTATTAATAAGCAAACTAATAACAAAGCTAGTATTAATAACAGAGTTTGATGGCGTTTTATCCAATTATTAACCCTGATACTCAAGCTATAATGAGAATTTTGCTTTTGCAATTCTAATGTACTTTCTTCCATATTTTGATAGAGAAGACAATCTTGAGCATAGGGATATTGGGGAAAATTACAGGTATGATCAAAATGATAACTACAACTGTCGCATAAATAATCATTTCCTTGAGCGTGGTGCAAGGGAATACCAGGATGTCCGTAAGCTTTCAGCAATAAGCGACACTGAGGACAAGTAATTGCTTGACTATCAATAATTTGATGACAACGAGGACAAGGTATAGTAGCCAAAACAGAAAAAGGATAGATAAGTAAACATCTTAATTTTACCTATTATCTGGACTAATAGAGCAGGAGTCAGGAGTCAAGAGTAAAACTGGCTTAGTGTCTAAGTAGGTTGGCGTTGAAAATTGTCGTTATGGCAAGGCAAGAGGCAAGAGTGAAGAAGCTTTGGGCGATTTTACATTTCTTTACACAGTTTAGTTTTATTGTGTTCACCTACTTAGTCAATTTTTCCAAGAAATTGGGAATTTGAGATTTTGTTGTCACTTCCAGACGTATAATTAAATAATGACGACGTAATTGGAGTTCATAAAGTAATGCTTAAAAAAAATCTCTCTAACTTAATACAAGAAGAAACCACAAAATTTACACCCCTACAAGGTGAACCTGTAATTGAGGTTTCGGCTGAAGCAGTATTGGAAACTCAAGTACAAACGGATAATAATTCTGTCATTTCCATCAATAATCAATTAGAACTAGAAGCCAGTATTAAAGAATTGCAAAAAACAGTTTCTACATTAAAACAAAAAGAATCTACTTTAATCAAACAAATTAGTGATTTACAAACAGCTTTTTCAGAAAAAGAAGCATTGGTAGAACGTTTAACAAGGGAACTTTACGAGACAAAACAAACCGCATTACAATTAGCAGATTCTAACTCTCAGTTGCTAGAAGAAATCAAGGTTTTAAAACAACCTACTCCACCATCTTATCCACAACTGAGCCAACAAGGTAGTCAAATTTCCAAATCTATCCAATACAAAAAATCTCATAGATCAATAGAAAGACTGCAAGAAAAGCCCAATCAAGATAGTGCGGATTTTTCCCAAAATACTTGGTTATATGACTAAAGTGAGAATAATACGGGACTTACGCAACTGGCACATTGGTAGGGTGCGTCAGATACCAACAATCTGTTTATTTACAGGATTTATCCAGTCTGACACACCCTACAACTAGAGATAAATTTTTACAGATCTAGCACCACGATGCTTCTCCAGGTACATTGTAAATTAATTCCCGAATATTAGATTCCATAACCCGATAGCCCACATTTCCGTTGAGACGTTGTCGTCCTTCATTAAAAATCATTGTCGGGCTAACAGTCACGTTATAATCTTTCACTTCTTGAAAATCTCTCGACAGTTCGGCATAGGCTGCACCACTATCAATTTCTTCTTGAATCTGACTGATAGGAAATTCTAAAGCTTCGGCAATTGACCACTGTACCTTTCGATTGGAAATATCCTGTAAATCCTGAAAAAAAGCTTGACGTAAACCAGCAATAGCTCTTTCGCAACAACTTTGTGTTCCTTTGCTTTCCACTAACCCTTTGCTTTCTAGTAAATGAATAGCTTTGAGGAATAAATGACTTGAGGTGGAGGAATGGGGAGTGACATTTTTCCAAACTTCTGGATGTACACTGAGGTGATTAAATCTTGCTACTACTTCTTGAACGTGGTGACTATAACCGGCTAATCCACCGCGATCGCGCCAACGGTTTTCTAGTTTGTGACGGGCATCTCCAAATACGGAAACAAAGTGATAATTAATCACTATTTGGTGTTTAAAAGTAGATTTCAATTCATCAATCCGAATTTGAGCAATATATGCCCAAATACAAAGAATATCAATAAAATAAGTAATCTGAATTGGTTCGGTAATAGCTTGTGGGGCTGCTTCAGTTATTAATTCTCCTGGTAAGGTTGATATTCCCAGTAAATCGAGTTGCATCAAAGCCACAAACTGCTTAAAGTTAACTATATGTGTGTCTTGACTGCCGGTAATGGTGGCGATCGCCATACGAATCTGCTCTTCTGACCGTCTACATCCCATTGAGTGGATTACTTCACCTAATTCAGCCACATCTAAAGTTTTGCTGTTATCTACATCAAATTGTTCAAAAACTCTTTTCCAGAAAGAGATTTTTTCTTCAGGGATTAAATTAATCAATAATTGCAGATTTTCTGTATTTAGCGGTAAACTCATTGATTTATTTTCCTAAATGTTATGTACTGCAATATTTGTTGAAAATTTTTCATCAACTTATTACTAATTGGTTAACTATTAAGGTTTGACTATTGATTAAAATCTCTATAAAACTTATAAGTTAAAGAACCTATAATTAAGCCAATTAAAAACAATACAGGGTTGAAAATGCCTAATACTAAAGCAGTAATTCCCGGTCCGGGACAATAGCCAGAAATTCCCCAACCAATACCAAAAATTGCTGACCCTACAACTAAAGATGAATCAATATTTTTCTGAGTAGGTAAATAAAATTTATCGTCTAATAACGGATGAGGAAGTTTTAATACAAAGCGAAAGGAGATTAAAGTTACAGTAACAGCACCTCCTAAGACGAACAACAGTGTCGGGTCCCAAACTCCAGCTAAATCTAAAAAACCAATAACTCGTCCTCGATCTATCATCTGAGAAAACCCTAAACCCAACCCGAATAATAAACCTGAAATAAAAACTGTCAAATACTGTTTAGTATTCATGGATACTTTACTCTTGCATAAAATAGTAAATAAATGTATAAAATTAATAACTAATAAATCAGCTATTATTAACCAAGTTAATTTAACAAGTGACGGACAATAAATACAGTTAAAAAGGCGCTGGAAAGAAAAGTCAAAACAGCTATAAGCGATTCCTACGGAGCGCTTCGCTATCGCATTGACAGGCGACCTAAACCACATACTCCATGTCCACTGGTACAACCGCTTCCCATTCTTGTCCCAAAACCAACAATAAGGCCACCAATAATCATTGTTAAGGGTGCAAACTTGGAAGTAGGAGTCGGTTGGGGTGACAAAACAAATTCATAAATAGCACCACCAGCTAACATTCCTAACAGAAACAACCACCGCCAAGCATCGTTTTTATTAAAACTGATAGCACCATTAACCATACCACTAATTCCAGCTATCCGACCATTAAATGCTAAAAGAATAGTGGCACTGATACCAATGAGGATACCCCCAATTAGACCGTTAATCCAGTTAAATTCAGCCATGATAATTTACTATTTATCCTCTGATAAAACTTATGAATTATGAAATTAATTCCGAAATTCTAATATATGTTGAGCGACAATTTGCGGTTGTTCTAAATGGGGAATATGTCCACAATCCTTAATCCAAATTAGCTTACTTTGGGGAATAGCTTTGGCAAACTTGGGAGCATCCCCAGTTCCTAAAATTTTATCACTATCGCCCCATAAAATTAAAGTTGGTTGCTCAATTTGGGCAAGTTGGGGAAATTTAAAAGCACTATAACCGCCACTTTTGGTAAAGGCAATTAAGGCTTGAGTCCAATTAGGCATTTGTAAGTGTAATTCTCCGCAGGATAAAGCATCCTCAGAGATGAGATTAGGATTCTTGTATGCGGTTCGACAAATACTCTTACGTACCTTGGGATTTCGCAAAAATTCCGTTGCCCAATAGTCCAAAGGTGGGAATATATATTTACTTAATGGGGAATTACCTTTTAATCCCGCACTATCTATTAATACCAGTTGTTTTACTGCTTCTGGATAGGTGAGGGTAAAATCTATAGCCGCAGCACCACCCATTGATGCACCGACCAAAATCACAGGTTGGTTAATCAGGGTTTGCCAAAACGAGTGGAGATGGGTTTTAATGGCGATCGCACTGTAAGCAATCCCCGGTAATCTATCTGTAAAGCCAAATCCCAACAAATCTACAGCCCAAACTGCGTTTTTTTCTGCCAGTAACGGCAAAAGTCGGCGGTATTCTAACACCGAACTATCAAAACCATGAATTAATAAAATTGGTGTACCACCGTGACCCTGTTGGATATAAGTGGTATTAATGGATTCATTAGCTAGAAAAGTGCTAATCGCCTGACTTTGGATATTTTGAGCCAAAGCGATGGATGTTGGTTCTGTGAGTTGACCAACGGCGGCAGGAAGAAAACTTGGAAACATAAATTCCAGTCTACATCAGTGCGTACCACCATGACCAATACCCAGTGATCAATTTAAAAAAGTTAAAAAAGAAAATTTCCGCAAAAATTAAAATAGGTACACAATCCTCGTAAAATAGGAATCGGTTATCCCAAACGTAGGAGATTCAAGCCATGCCAATGGCAGTTGGCGTAATTGAAACATTAGGTTTTCCTGCGGTTTTAGCATCAGCAGACGCAATGGTTAAAGCCGCTGGTGTCACCATTGTCTATTACGGTATCGCCGAAAGTGGTCGTATGATAGTTGCTGTCAGAGGCCACGTTGCGGAAGTGCAAACAGCCGTAGCCGCTGGAATTACCGCTGGTGAAGAAGTTTATGGTGGTGAGGTTATTACCCACTACATTATTCCCAATCCCCCGGAAAATGTGGAAACAATCTTACCTATCCACTTCACTTCCAAATCCGAACCTTTCCGTATTTTCTAAGAGAGTTAGCTATCAAAAATTGAAGTATTCCTTCATAAAAATAATTTGTAGCAACCGATAACTTTATATTCATAACAGGAGATTAAAATGTCACTACAAGCTGTTGGATCATTAGAAACCAAGGGTTTTCCCGCCGTTCTCGCAGCAGCAGACGCAATGGTAAAAGCCGGTCGAGTTACCCTCGTTGGTTATATCAGAGTTGGTAGCGCTCGCTTTACCGTCAATATTCGTGGTGATGTTTCCGAAGTCAAAGCCGCTATGGCAGCCGGTGTGGATGCTGTAGAAAAAGTTTATGGTGGTACTCTCGAATCTTGGGTAATTATTGCTCGTCCCCATGAAAACGTAGAAGCTGTATTGCCAATTGCTTACACAGCAGACGTTCAACAGTATCGAGATTCTGTGGAAAATCCCATCATTGGTGCAGCTAGAGGCTAATTTGTATATTCGGCTGGTAATGGGTAATGGGTAATGGGTAATGGGTAGTGGGTAATGACCGGGAATTTTAGATTTTAGATTACAAAAATTTGGGATAAGTCCCCGTACTTGAGGACGGGAAAATACTCCCTGCGCTGCGTACGCTTCGCTAACGTCAATTCCAAATTTTCAACCTCTACACTGGTTTGGTGGAATCAATCCAAAATCAAGTGACCTCCTATCCCCTCTTTCCCTAACTAGTAGGTCGTCAAATTACCTATTACCTATTACCCATTACCTATTACCCATTACCCATTACCCATTACCGATTACCCATTACCGATTACCCATTACCTATTACCCATTACCTATTACCTATTACCTATTACCTATTACCTATTACCTATTACCTATTACCTGCTACTAAATCGCTAAATCTAATTTCGAGGAGTGCAATATTGCTATGACAAAAGATGGGGAAAATCTAGCTCAATATTGGCAACAGCGACTAAGTACAGAATGTCCAGAACAAAGTCAGACTACTAGAGAAAGTATTCTTAACTGGCTTTTGGGAGTAGATTTAGAAAGGTTTAATTTACTTAACCCAAAAGAACTAGAAATTGCTAAACAAGCAATGGAATATCGGTGGCGAATTCTGCACAAACGTTATTTAGGTATGGGCAGAGAGAAGGCTTATCGTCAACTGATTAGCCGATTGGGTAGTGTAGTGGCAGTCAGAAACAAAATTCAAACTTGGATATCTCTCAGCCGCGATCGCCAACGGAGCGTTATTGATGTCCTGCAAGAAGTCCTCCAAGACCTGATACAAAGTGACTCATATATCCAACAACAAATGACTCACATTGCCGCATTAACAACGGACAAAAGGTTGCGGGACACATTACTATTTGCCAGCATCGAAGAATATTGTTTACGTCCAGTTCGGAATCAACCAATCTTAATATACCGCTTTGTTAACTACCTGCGAAGGATTCAGCGGGGAGGCTTAACACAAGTACCTAGCAGCGAATTAGTGAAACTTGTTTCCGAGGAAATTCTCGCCGAAAACAACGACAATCCAGTGAACTTAGTTGATAATCAGGCGATCGCTCAATATCAAGAAACCCAACGCCTAGAAGAACAAATAGTCAACCGTCAACGCGTACAGGAAAAATTTGAACAATACCTGTTAGAAAATATTGGACAACACGCAGTAGATTGGTTGCGCTTATATTTGCAAGGTACATCCCAAGAAGAAATTGCCAAACAACTCCATAAACCCATCAAAGAAGTATATCGTCTGCGGGAAAAACTCAGTTATCATGCCGTCCGTGTTTTTGCCATCAAAGGTCAACCAGAACTGATTGATAACTGGCTGTCCACCTCCCTAGAAGAACATAATCTAGGGCTAACAGAAACCCAATGGCAACAACTTCCAGAAAAAATCACCCCTCTAGGACAACAAATCCTCAACCTCCGCAAAGCAGGTAACTCCATAGAAACTATAGCCCAACAACTACAACTTAAAAATCATCAAGTTCTAGGTGAATGGACAAAAATTTATCTTGCCGCCCAAACTCTGAGAATTCAGAATTATAGCAGGAGTCAGGATTCAGCACTTCGACAGGCTCAGTGACCAGTCAGGAGTCAGGAGTAAAAACCTCTTGTGGACGGAGTTTCATTATCAATTCATGTCCTAACCACCTTGACGGTTGCTGTTTTTGTAAAAATATTTAAACCTCAAACCCATGAAATAAAGTATAAAAAATAATTTTGTGTTCATAAAAACCTCAGAATTTTTCTAAATAACCCAAGTTGCTAGTTATCTAGTTTAGGCTGGTAATGGATAATTGGTAATAAGTAATTGGTAATGGGTAATTGGTAATAGTCAAAATTTTTACCTCCTGCCCCCTACCCATGCTAGAAAGCCCCTGCCTCTTACCTATTCTCTACTTACCATCCTTCCTTAGATATATTCGTCAGTAACCCAGCCCTAAAGGGACTGGGCTTGCAAGAGTAATCAAGCAAGCCGTACTGACCAGACCACCCTGAGCATAGTCGAAGGGTAGCCGTTATTTGAGTCACGACACCTCGGAATGCGTTCGCGCCAGCGTGCCGTCAGGCATAGCTAGTTCCCCGCTCTGTCGCTTGTGATTAAACAGTTCTAAGGTCACTGGAACAGTGTTGCCAGCCTAACAAGCTCTTATAACTGGTCGAAGCTAACATTACCCCAGAAATGGGAAGCTCTTTGGAGCAAAACATTATGCGTACAGAGTTGGGAAACTTGAATCGGTAATTGTCCCGTTGAAAGTACATCACAAGAGTACCCCGAATTTCCCAACTCCAAGGCGGTAATGAAAAAATATTCAAAGCGGTTAAAACCGCACGAGCGGTCACTGAGCAGTTCGGCAAGCTCACTGTAACACTTGTCGATAGCGGAGCGTGGCGTAAGCCATAGTGTCGTTTCCCTCTCAGGTCTGAAGACACTGAGTTTCCCACTTAGCGCGAGGTCTTATGAAAAAAGATATTGTTATTGATACTTTTCCACTCCTAAGTACATCCAGTCTAGAAACCAGAGAATGGCTGCTGAATATAGCAACTGAACATGATTACCCATCAGGCCGGGCTGTTTTAATGGAAGATGCCTGGGGTAATGCAGTTTACTTTATTGTTTCCGGTTGGGTGAAAGTTCGCCGCACCCATGGAGAAGAATCTTTCACCATAGCAATTTTAGGACCCGGTGATTTCTTCGGAGAAATGGCTGTTTTAGATGAATCCCCCAGGTCAACGGACGTTGTTTCCCTTTCCAAAGTAAAACTACTAAGTGTTTCTAGAGAGAGTTTTCTGCAAATCCTGTTTCAAGACTCACATTTACATCATAGAATGCTGCAACTGATGGTAGGCAGAATTCGTCAAATTAATCTGCGGTTACAAATGCGTTTGTCACCACCTGCGGTTAAACTTGCCCATATCTTAGTCAGTTTAACCGATAGTTATAGTCAAGAATCAGAACAAGTCCAGAAAATTTTTAACATTCCCCTGAAAGATTTGGCAGAGGTGACAGAAATCAGCTTAGAAGAAACAACCAAAATCATGGAAAAACTCGCTGAAAAGGAATGGATTAAAATTGATACTGCTAACAACACCATTAATTTGATTAACTATACACAACTCGCGGTTTTAGCCAGCAAGATCTAATCTTTCGGCAGAGTAAAAATACTTGAGAAAATACTAAATTTAGCCAGATATAGCCCCAAATCCAGCCAATATGTCATAAGTTAAAAAGAGTGTTCCAGAGAAAATTGATTTATGACTACTACCATCAAGACCGAACCTGATTTAGCATCCCGTTTCGTTAATAGCATCTTAGCCATTAAACCCGTAGCTAATCTTGCTAAACACCGAGCTAGACAAATGATGATTAAACGGGCTGAAAAAATTGGTGTATTTTGGACAAAGGAAGTAGAGAAACTGCAAACCCGTGATTGGGGAAGCGATTTAGCGCAAGTCCAAAATCCGCAGCTAAACTACCCAGATTACTACGTCACCTCATTCCACGCCTATGAAACCGGAAATCTCAGTTGGCAAGCTGCTTTTGAAGTAGAATCTGCGGCTCATGCTGTCCACTCTAGGATTTGGCAGAAACCGGAAAATCAAGGTGACGCAAAACTTCGCCAAAGCTTTCATGATATCCTCAAAAATTCTATTTCTGAGCAGCCACAAGATGTTATAGACTTAGGGTGTAGCGTCGGCATAAGTACCTTTGCCCTACAGGCAGTTTATCCCCACGCCAAAATTACTGGTTTAGACTTATCCCCTTACTTCTTAGCTGTGGCTAACTATCGTAGCCAAGAACGTCAAACCCAAATTAACTGGGTACATAGTCAAGCAGAATCTACAGGCATAGCAGATGCTTCCTTTGATTTAGCTTCGATTTTTTTGATGTGTCATGAATTACCTCAATCAGCAACTCACCAGATTTTTGCTGAAGCTAGACGTATTTTGCGTCCTGGTGGACACCTAGCAATTATGGACATGAATCCCAAATCGGAAATTTACAAAAAAATGCCAACTTATATTTTGACGTTGCTTAAAAGTACCGAACCTTATTTAGATGAATATTTCAGTTTGGATATTGAACAAGCCTTAATTGGGGCAGGTTTCCAAGCTCCTTCTATTACTAGCAATAGTCCTCGTCACCGTACTATCATTGCTCAGGTGAGTGGCTAATTTATATTTAGTGTTGTGGGCAGTTATCCCCCCCCTGCTGTTTTTGTGGTTTTATTACCGCAGAACTCCTGCTGCCCCACCTTGGTTCAATTTATGGGTTTTGTTCATTATTGGCGCTATCTCTGGTTTTGCTGCTCTGGGCTTAGAATGGGCTATGGAAAATGTGGCTAACCGGGTTTTAGACTGGCAACAGATCCAGCGTCATTTTTCTGGGGTGGTTTTTCGGCAAATATTAGCGATCGCTCCCATTGAAGAAGGTTGTAAATTAGTAGCAGTTATCCTGCCCATTTCCTATTTACAACGTCAGTATCATCTCCGAGCTACCACAGTTTTTTTATTTACCATAGCCGTAGCTTTAGGTTTCACAGCCGAAGAAACCTGGATTTATTTATCTCACGGCACATCTTCCATTCTCGACCGTAGCATTGGTACACCAGTCCATGCCATGTTTTCTGCTCCTTGGGGATATGCTTTAGCAATATACATTTCTGCCAGTAAAAGGTTTAATCGCCATCGGCATTTAATTTTTGTTGCTTGGTTAAATTCTGTTTTCTTTCATGCTTTAGTCAATATTTTATCTATTTCTGTGAGGTTTTCACGACCCACAAATTTACTCATTTATTGTTTATTTCCTTTACTATTATGGATGTTTTGGCGGTTAGAACAACTACTGCGAAAACTCCAGAAAAAACATCCTTTAGTGTTAATTTCTGGACGAACATCCTCAGCCCGCACCTGGCAAAGGGGTTTAGTATTGTTAATCCTATCAATAGGCGGAAATTCTCTATTTGGATTATTGATTCTCTCCAGAAAAATTAGTCCTTTGCGGTGGGAACTTTGGTTTGATCCGAAAATTTTCTGGTTTATAGTCCAAGAACTATTATTCAATTTTGGGTTAGGACTTTTAGCTTGGTTAATTTATCGCTATTTACGCAGTTTAGCCAGTCGTCGGCATTTATGAAAACAACGGAGAATAAAACAATGACCATTATCACAATAGATGATGAATTAATTAATGAAATTATCGCAGTCAGTCACTATGAAAATGCACAGGAAGCAGTCATAAACATATTATCTAACTACTTGCAGCAACAAAAAAAGGAACTGCCTTTATTTGAGCGATTACGTTTTATAGATGATGAATCTGCCGAAGATGATATCGCCTCATTGTTTGAACGTGATCAAGACACAGGCAGAAATTTTGAACTATGACTTATCTAATTGATACTTGTGTAATGTCTGAGTTTGTTAAAAAAGCTCCCAACCCCCAAGTTAGTCAATGGTTTAATCAGCAACCAATGGAACAGCTATTTTTAAGTAGTATTACCATCGCTGAAATAAAAAAAGGGATTTATAAAATCCAAAACTCACAACCTGAACGATATCAAAAACTAAAAATATGGCTGCAAAAAGTAGAAATTGAATTTTATTCCCGTGTTTTACCGATACATGATGATATTTTAGATAATTGGGCAAAATTTTCTGCAAATGCAGAATTGAAAGGTAAAAAATTAGCCGTAATGGATAGTCTGATTGCCGCAACAGCGCATTATCATAAATTGACTTTAGTTACTCGCAATATTGATGATTTTAAAATGACACCAGTTAAAATTATCAATCCTTACAATCTTGAGTGAATTTTATAATCCTGAAGACGGCTTTTTGCAGTTCGCATAAAATATCCAAATATATTTTTACTAACCAAATAATGATCTGATTAACTAGCTTTGAGTTCCTAGTAACCGTTCACAGGGGGTGAGAATTTATTAAAAAACCTGAAAGCTTTGTCTGTTGGGTTTTTCAGGCAACTTGACATATTAACGAATGGTTCTTAAATTGGCTGGAAAACGATTTGCAAACCGATATAGAGATTTTGCGAATTTCAAATGACCTAAAAAAATCAAATCTATAACGTTTTTCATGCTGTTTTCGTGGAATCTCATATAGAGCGTTTTTTGTACCCCCCGTGAACGGTTACTATTGATACTGTACAATATAGTTCTATAACTTCTTAAAAAAAAAGAATGTTCAGCAAAGGATAATGGCGGTATGAAAATCAAAAATTCCCTTTCTCAAACTCTTACTCTTTGCGCCTCTGCGTGAGACAAATTCATACCTTCATTTAGCAACGCCGAAAAAAGTTTATTTTTTACAAGCTTGTTATCATCATGAATCAAAATAGATCCCCGACTTCTCAAGGAAGTTGAGGATCTGGATAGGTTTAAACTATCGCCAATACTGGTTGACTTACTGCTGTATTAACAGATATGGATTCAGAATCAGCCGTATAGATTTCGCAAGCATTATTGGGACTTTCCACCAGTTTAACTTTGTAAAGAGTTGCACCTAATTCTTGAATAGGCGATCGCAAAGTATTACTAATATAAAGAGCAATATTTTCCGCAGTTGGCACAACTTGATTAAAGAAAGCAACATCCTTATTTAAGAAAGTATGATCAAATGGCTCAATCACGTAATCTGTAATTATCTGATTTAATGCCCCCAAATCAATCACCATCCCCGTAGAGGAGTCAATATCCCCTTTGATAGTTACTTCCAACTGATAATTATGTCCATGTCCATTTACACGGGCGCATTTACCATAAATTTCTGTGTTTTTTGCCAAACTCAAATCAGGGTGTGCCAATCTATGAGCAGAGCTAAAATGAGTGCTAATACTCAAATACCCCTCCATACCCTGACCCGAATAATCTGCCCAAAGCTGATGACTTTCCAACAGTTTAACGTTGGATAGCTTCACTCCCAATCCATCAATGGGCGATTCTAGAAGACTATGAATGTAACGGGAAATATTCTCTGTAGTGGGTACAATATCGGCAAAATAATGAATATCCTCATTTACACAAGAGTGATCAAATATTTTCACCACATAATCTTCCACCACTCGATTTAAAGCAGCTACATCCACAATCATGCCCGTACGGGAGTCTATTTCCCCTTCTACAGTCACCTCTAGATGATAATTATGTCCATGAGTCTGAGTACATCTACCATATTTATCAGCACTGAGGTTGGGTGCTAGACGGTGAGCAGCGCTAAAATGAGTCCTGATGGTTAAATTAGCTTGTTTTCCCTCTCCTTGATAATCTGCCCAAAGTTGAGGATGTTCAAATAACTGGACGCGCACCAAAGGTAAATGGGGTGCTAACCGTTCCCAAATCACTCGCGCAATATTTTCCGTAGTAGGGAGAGTTTGTTGAAATTCTGTCCACACATCGTTGAGATAGGAAAAATCTAGTTGACCGGTAACTTCCTCTTTGATGACGTGCTTCACATCGGACAGGTTTAGTACCATACCATACTCATCTAATTCCCCAATCATAGAGATGAACAAGACATAGTTATGTCCGTGTCCGGGAAATTTCGAGTAAGCACCAAATTTTTCTAAATTCTCGATTTCATTCAGTTCTGGGAACCAATACCGACCAACTGCTGAAAACTGATCGCGGCGATTAACAATACATTGCATGAGTATACTGGGAAGAGAACTTAATATTTCTTAAACTTTGACTATTCACAGCATAAACCAATTTGTTACCTAGCGATCGCTGAATTTTCCGAAAATACTGGGCAATTGAGTCAATACAAGTAACGCTATAATCAGAGATTGAGATTAACGAACGGGTTCAAGTCCGGGGTTCCGCATATCAATTTTGGATTAATCTCAAATCCGAAATTTAAAATCTAAGATTGTGATCACAAGTTTACAAAATTCCTTAGTTAAACAAATCCGCAAGTTGCACTCCACAAAGGAGAGAAATAAGCAACAACTATTTTTATTAGAAGGAACACATTTGCTGGAGGAAGCTTGTGCGGTTTCCTATCCCTTAGATGCGGTATGTTGTACTTCGCAATGGCATGATACACATTACCAACTATGGGAAGTGATTTGTAGTCAGTGCTATCGGGTGGAAATTGTCAGTCCAGAAGTTTTAGCAGCAATGGCTACAACTGTCAATCCTGATGGTATAGTAGCTATCGCTCAAAGAGAAGCACAACCAAGACAAATTCCTTTCACTGGCTTAGTTCTGGCTTTAGAGACTGTCCAAGATCCTGGTAACTTGGGAACTATGATTCGCACAGCCGCAGCCGCAAGTGCATCAGGTTTGTGGTTAAGTGAAGATAGTGTAGATTTAGATAATCCCAAGGTTTTACGAGCTTCTGCTGGACAATGGTTTCGCTTAAACATGGCTGTAAGTGCAGATTTGAAAACCACAGTTCGGCAAAGTCAGCAAGCAGGAATGCAAGTAATAGCTACCTTACCTCATGCCGATTCAACCTATTGGCAAGTAGATTGGCGTAAACCTAGTTTAATATTATTGGGTAACGAAGGGGCAGGATTATCAGCGGATTTAGCCGCATTAGCGGATATCCAGGTGAAAATTCCCCTCAGTCCTGGAGTAGAATCTTTGAATGTAGGGATCACTGCTGCTTTAATGTTATATGAAGCTCAAAGGCAGAAAATTCTGGATAAGCCGAAAACCTGAGTAAATCAAGAGTTTCCGGGTTGAAAAGGTGAATTAGGTGTAAGAAATCAGCTTTGAAACCGTTCATTTATCGGTTGCTTTTCCAGATTTAATATTATTTCTTCCTCCTGACTCCTGATTCCTATTTGTTTTTTTGCTCTAAATACTGTTCAATATCAGCAATTGCATCTTCCCAAGCGGCTAGATCAAAAGTATGAGTATTCTCACTGCTTTCTTGGTTTGTAGAATTACTTGTATCTGATATGGAATGATTTAGAACAATATCTTCTAACTGATTGAGCAATTCCTCAATATCTTGATCAACAGAATTGCTTTGAGAGTCTTTAATAGGTTTCATAATCTTCATAAGAGAATCATGATTGATGTATTTAATGATGAGTTGCAGTGACTAATCCAACCTTCCGTATGAAGATGAATAAATTTGTAAAACAAGGGTTAATTTGGCTGGGTATAGCTACCATTGCCTTAAGTTTAATGGCGTGCGATAACTTGTTTACCCCTCAAGGTACTCTAGTTGAGAGAGTCAGTGATGGTGACACATTAGTGTTGAAAAATGCTGATGGTCAAAAGTTCACAGTGCGGTTTGCTTGTATTGATGCTCCAGAAATACCCCATTCTCAGAAAGAAAAAAAGAGTAAAATTACTAAAGATGTAAATCAGTTTGTTTGGGGGATGAAAGCAAAAATACGGATAGAGGAACTGATCAAGCGAACAGATGATCGTGTACAGTTAAATATCACAGATAGCGATAGCTATGGCAGAAAAATTGCAGAGGTGCGTTTAAAAGATGGCACTTTTTTACAGCAAGTTTTGCTAAGAGAAGGATTGGCTAAAGTATATCGTTCTTATTTAAGTAAATGTCCAAGCAAGGACATAATACAGCAAGTTGAAGCACAAGCGCAACAGCAAAAAATTGGGGTTTGGAGCGATAAAAAATTTGTTGACCCTTGGGATTATCGGAAAATAAAGAGACAAATTAGAGATTAGTGGAATGTAACTCGATTTTGGATTGACTCTACCCTCAAGTGCATAAGTAGGTTAACACAATAAAACCAAACTGTGTAAAGAAACGTAAAATCGCTGAAAACTTCTTTAAGTAGTGAGACAGAATTAATTACACAATGTCATTGCGTTAGCGCAGCGTGGCGTTAGCCATATGGAACGAGGTGAAATGAAGCAATTCCCAGGGTTGTGATTGCTTCCCTTCCCTCGCAATGACTGTAAATATTTTTGTCCAATTACTTACTATTGCCTATTGCCTATTGCCTTGCTATAACGACAATTTTTAACGCCAAGCTACTTACTTGGATTCATCCATATTTCTAATCGACTAAAAAGTTGGGAAGAAATCAGAGTTAAACACAGATAAATTACAGCCACAGCCGCGTAAATTTCAAAAGCGCGATAATTCCCCGCAACAATTAATTGTCCTTTTCTAAATAATTCCTCAAACCCAATTACCGCGACTAGACTAGTATCTTTTAATAGACTAATAAACTCATTCCCTAAAGGGGGAATCATCCGCCGAAATGCTTGGGGAAAAATCACATAAGCCATTGTTTGTACAGAATTTAATCCTAGTGATTTTGCTGCTTCTGATTGTCCAATTTCAATGGATTGAATTCCGCCTCGCACAATTTCCGCAACATAAGCTGCACTATTTAAACTTAAAGCAATTATCCCAGCTAAAAGACGATTTAAAGGGAACGTAAACCCTAACTCTTGAGAAATTGCTGGTAAACCAAAATAAATCATAAATATCTGCACTAATAACGGCGTTCCTCGGAAAAAATCTATATAAACTCTAGCTAAAAACCGCAAAGATTTAATATGAGAAAGGCGAATTATACCAATCAGAGAACCGCTAGTTAAACCACATAAACCTGATATAAATGCTAATTGTAATGTTACCAATACACCCGTTAATAAAGTTGGTAAAGATTGCCATATCACAGTCAGAGAATTAGATATAGCTGATTTTTGATTAATAAATGCTAATGTTTCTGGTAATTTTGGCGGTGCAGATTTAAACCATTTTTGGTAAATTTGCTGATAGTTGCCATTTTTTAAAATCTTGCTTAAACCTAGATTAATTAAAGATAAATAAGGAGAATTTCTAGCAGTTGCAATTCCATAAAATTCTTCAGTTAGTAATTGCTGGATGATTTTGATTCCTTGCAAATTACCTGTATTAATGGCGTACAAACTCGCAGGTGCATCATTAATAACTGCATCAACATTGCCATTTTGTAATTCTTGGAGGGCTAATGGTGCAGAGTCAAAACTGCGAACTTCCGCCCCAATCACACTTTTAGCCTTTTGTGCGCCGGTTGTCCCCATTTGGACAGCAATTTTTTTATTTTGGAGGCTGTTAAAACCTTTGATATTTTGATTATCTGTGCGAATAGCGATCGCCAAACCTGCTTTAAAATAGGGACGAGAAAAAGCTACCGTCTTCGCCCTTTCTGCGGTTATCGTCATCGAACTAATCGCCCCATCTATAGTTTTAGCTTGCAGTGCGGGAATAATGCCATCAAAAGGTAAACTCTGAAATTCTATCTGGAAATTAGCAGCAGTAGCAATTGCTCTCATCAAGTCAATAGAAAAACCTTCTAATTCTCCACCTTGACCTTGAAACTCAAAAGGCGGAAATGTCGGTTCAGTCGCCACTTGGAGAACTTTGTTTGGGCGATAATTCTCACTACAACCAGCTAATAAGCTACAAATTAAGACAATAAGTACACAGAAACGACCTAAACCAAATCTTACCATCTCCCCTCTTTGCATAATCAGCACTTAGAGTAGTTCATTCACAAGACTACAACGAAGTTATAGATTATATGAACTAAAGGAGGATGAAGAAAGTTAAGATATGTATCTTGCCTTGCTATAACGACAATTTTCAACGCCAACCTACTTAAGCCACAAAATAAATGATCCTGTTTTGTCATGCTGAGTGTAGCGTTCGCGGAGCGTGGCGTTAGCCATAGCGAAACGAAGCATATCAAGAGATTCTTCACTACGCTGCGCGAACAGAATGACATTGGGCATTTCTTTTTGTGGAGTTCTCTTAAATTTCCTTTGCCCAAAATCCCCCGATCCAGTAAACTCAGAGATGCTGAGTTACTCCTAATCATGTCCGACTCCCAAGTAAGTGCTGCTGTTGCGAAACTCTACGATACCTACCCTTTCCCCCCCCCGAACCCATCCTGGATGAACCACTACTAGGTTATGACAATGGAAAACCAGCGGGATGAATGTTTTTATGAATAATATAAAATATATTTTCCTCTGAATCATAATTTATAATCATTAAATATTCACAGAAAACCTACAAATAACAATCCTGTACATCCTTAAATCCTGGAAATCCTGATTCTGACAACCACCACAAACAATCTGCAAATAGGAAGCCAGGGAATTAATTCCCTGTCTAAAAGCTCAAGTCGGTTTAAACCGACTATTGGGAATGATGGAATATTAAATTTATCTTCATCAGGTAAAATGTCAATCAAATCCTGTACATCCTAAAATCCTGGTTATCCTGATTCAGACAACCACCACAAACAATCTCCAAATAAGAAGCCAGGGAATAAATTCCCTGTCTAAAAGCTCAAGTCGGTTTAAACCGACTATTGGGAATGATTGAATCTTACATTTATTTTCATCAGGTAAAAAATCAATCAAATCCTGTACATCCTTAAATCCTGGTAATCCTGATTCAGACAACCACAACAAACAATCTCCAAATAGTGAAAAAGTAACTTTACCTATTTGTTAATAACTAAAAACTTGAGAGGAATATTATTAGCTTCCCAGTATTCTTTGGCTGAATTTAAAATATCCAATGCTATTTGGTACTGTGTCGGTTCTGCTTGAGCAAAGATATCAGCATGATCATATAATATAACATATCTTTGAGCCGGACACCATGTTAAATCGGTGATACATTCATCAAAAGCATCCCAGCTAGCGCCGAAGTATGTAGGAAATTCCATTGCTTCAGCAGCTTGTTTTAAAAATGTTTGTTTGCTATTGATTTTTTTACCATCAAGATAAAAAACTTTATGATTCATAGATTTATGGTGAGGAAATAGGTTAGTAAAATTGTCAGAATCAGGATGTCCAGGATTTAATGTCTTGGAGATGAGGATTCATATTAACTATTTTATTGGGGAGACAAATCTTCAATTTTTAATTGCCAACGCGCAATTAATTCTTGTGCTTTTTTATAAACTTTTCTAGAAGTGTCAATTTGTTGTGCTTGAGAAATTGCAGTTTCTAAACCAGCAACCGTACCGATAAAGGCACTGTTTTGAGCTTCCCCCAAAACCAGAAAATCATCAATTTCTGATTGCAAGGAAGGAATGGGCGGAATGTTTCTAGCGATTTCTAATGCTGTATCTGCATTTCGCCTATCCATCTGCTCTTGTGCCAATTTTAGAATATTGCGTCCTAATTCAGCAATCAATTTTTGAGATTTTTGATATAGATAACTATCTTGTTTAATGGAGTCTGCTAATCTTATTGCTTGCAGTAAGCTTTCAATATTAAGATTTTTCGCTAAAGCTTGAGCTTGATAAAGTTTATCGCTATCCTCAGTGGCTGTGACAATAATATTATTTAATTCATCGTATGTTGATTTCTGTGACTCAAATGGCTTGACAGGAATATCTACTAGGTTTAGCTTCACTTTTTGATCAGGATAGTCCACTAGAGACAGAGATATCTTATTCACATCATCCAGTAAAGCTGTGGGGATACTCACCGTACCTGAAAACTCTCGGCTATTGGGAGGTAATTTTGCTGGTAAACCTTCTGTTATAGCACTCAGTGTTCGTCCTTTGTTGTCGGTAATATCCAAAAAACTATACAAGAATCTTACAGAATTAGTACCTTTATTCTGCATATTCACTCTGATTAGTAAATCACCACCAGAGTAGCTAACAGATTCTACACTAAAAGTTACACCATTACTTTCACTAGTAATTGGAAATTTAGAACGGGAAACTCCCCGCTTGAAGTACGCTCCAGCATCCTTAGTATTAATATTACGACCTACCTGAATAAGGTATAGTGTAGTCGGTAGGATTAGTATTACACAATAACTAAGAATAAGACCAAACCACCATGATCTTTTATGTGCCTTTGTCAGATTCTGTGAAGAAAAGTTAGGAGTTAATTGGATAGTGTTATTACCACCAATAGTAAGTTTTTGGCTGTTGAGACTTTTTAGATTCTGTAGAGAGTAGTTGGTAATTGGTTTTGAAGTGGAAGCTGCTTTTCCAGGAAAAATATCAATACCAAGATTTGTAGAGCGATCGCACCAATAACAATTACCAAAAGTTCTACTATAATAATGACTATCTACTCTGCCACAAATAGTTAAATTATCATTTCCTGTTCTTAAAGCCTTCAACCACTCCCTAGCTGTGGGGCGTAAATTGGGATTTTTATGACCATCATTAAAGCATTTAAGAAAACATTCCCGAATTGCTGGATGAACAATTATCATAGGAATTGTTCTCGGTACAGGTTCAATCAAACTATTTGGTGAATACAGCCATAAACCCCGACGGATAATTTCATCAGGTTCTGGAGGTTCCCCCGCACCTGTCCATTTTCCCTGAAAATGATTATTACCACCAAATAATAATTGATAGATAATTACCCCTAACCGGAATCTATCATGTATTTCCGTTTGCTCAATAATATCAAAATCTTTTCCCATTAATTCCGGTGGTGTATAACCTGGTGAACCAACTAAACAGCGATAAACCTTACCATTCTTCGGATTTTTCACCTGAAAAGAATCAGTATCAATAATTGAAGGTAAAGCCCGATTATTCACTAAAATATTTTGTGGTTTAATATCTCCCAAAACATAACCAGCAGCGTGCAGTGCTTCAATAATTGAGACAATATTCAGCGCCGTTGTGTGCAAAAACTGCCAATCAATCTCAAGTTTTAACTGCTTTCGACGCTGGGGATTATAAACATCAATAAGTTCTTTTCCATCTTTAATTTCTGGCATTAAAAAGCCCACAAAATCACCCTGATCATTTTTCAAACCTGACTTAGGCCAAGCAAAAGAAATATGATGAAGATGGGAATTTGGTTCTGTGGGTGGATTTGCTATCATTACCGCTAACTTCTGCACCCGTTCAGGTGTTGGAGAATGGTAAATTTTCGCTAAATAACCATTTTGATTAGTTCGCCAAACTTTCGCTTCACCACTATTAGCAATCTCTTTTAAGAGAGTAATTGATTTTCCCGTACTGGCACAAGTAAGAACTGTCATATAATTTTAATTAGATGGGTTGAAATATATGATATGTCTAAAATCCTAAAATCCGTAGGTTGGGTTGAGGCTTTGCGAAACCCAACAAAATATCATGAATCTCGCAAATATTCCTCCAAAGGTTTAAAAAATGGTGCATGAGGTTTCCAGTCACTCAAGCGAATTGCCACTTTTTCTAATCCATCAGTAGAAGCACAAATAAACTCTTGTTTTCCTGAAATTACCTGTACCTGCATTTCCTCCAGCGCATTAGCTGAAGTCACAAAAGTTGTTTCGTTGAAAAATTCCCCCTTATCTGGTTCAAACAATAATTGATATTCTGCATCTTGCGATCGCACCACCATAAATCCATCCCCAATTTGCATAGCTGCAACCCATTCAGAAGTCGCTATAAAAACTAAAAGAGTACAAGATAAATCATGAACAGAATAATCATTATTCTCTGCTTTTTTGTTTAACGCAGTAATAACATCCTTGACAAATTTAGTAAAAACTTCCTTAGCTTCCATTTCCGAAAGTGGTTGAGAAAAACCTTGTTTATCAGGATATTCATTAATATCAACAAAGCATTTAATTACAGTTTCTACCGCCAATTCAGAACCAAAATGAGAATATTTAGCACTCCCAGCACCATCAGCAACTGCGCCCACAATCACATCATTAAAAATGCGATAATTTCCGCAGTCTTGACAAGGTATTTTTTGCTTTTCATGACTCGTTCCCACAGCAGAACGCGCTATAGCTTTCCAACCCACAATAAATAAATCCTCAAAATCTAATCTTTAAATTTAAGTAATCTGATTTAAGAAAAGTTTTCGGCGAATATAATAGAGCCTACGGCACGCTGGCGCGAACGCTACTACACAAATGAAGTCCACCTATTCCTTCGGTCCGGTAAGGGATACGTGGACTAATGAAAAATCAAGATTTTTAACCCACGAAGGTGGGTTTTGCCTGTGTAGCCGCGATTTATAATCGCCTTTTCAAACTATTCAGATTATGTTGTAATTTGCCCCCATCCCACCGGCGGTAATGCCACAGCTTCCCCTACTTTGCCACTAGAAACCCGTTTCATGGAAGTGGAAAGCCAAACAAATAAAGAGCGAAAATCTAAGCCATTCAGCATTACTGGAGGACGAGGTGCAATTTGTTTAAGTTTGTGCATATCAGCACCCTGAACACCAACAGTAAAAAACAACATTCGGCGCTGTGCTTCTTCTTCCCTCACCCTTTGCGCTGCACCCTTTCAAGCATCTGTAGGCGCACCGTCGGTAATTAAAAATACCCAAGGACGATAATAATGGACACCGTTATCTTTATAAGACTGTTTGCGGGTTTCTAATAAATCCAAAGCATATTCTATAGCTGCACCCATTGGTGTAACATCATCTGCTTCTAGCTTGGGCGGTGTAAAATGGTCTATAGTAACAAAATCTTGCGTCAGTTTCACAGGTCCAAAGGTGACAATAGCAACTTCTACACTTAAAGAAGCTTGAGCATCTTTCATTACATCTTCTTTGAAAGCCGCCAAACCTCTATTTAACTCCTGGATAGGTTCTCCTGACATTGAGCCAGAAGTATCTAGCAAGAGAATTACCGGACAACGATTTTCCGGGTTTTCCACAAATTCAGGCAAACCTACTGGCATTTTTGATACTCCTGATTAATCAAAGTAAGATGCAAAATGTATAAACTAGATTTTACTTATTACTACATAGCTTAACATTAGTGTTATTACGGAATCAATACCCATAGCCATTAACAGTAACGGTTTAGCAATGCTAAACCCCTACGAATAGACAGAATTTATTTTTTGCCCAAAATCCCCCCATCAGCTAAACTCAGAAATGCTGAGTTACTCCTAATCATGTCCGACTCCCAAGTAAGTGCTGCTGTTGCGAAACTCTACGATACCTACCCTTTCCCCCCCGAACCTATCCTCGACGAACCACCACCAGGTTACAATTGGCGTTGGAATTGGTTAGCTGCTTATAGCTTCTGCACAGGTAGAAAACCGCAAAGGCAAGATATCCGCATCTTAGATGCTGGTTGTGGTTCAGGAGTCGGCACAGAATATTTAGTACATCTCAACCCGCAAGCACAGGTAGTGGGAATAGATTTAAGTGCTGGTACATTAGAAGTAGCAAAAAAACGCTGTAAAAGTTCCGGTGCTGACCGTGTGGAATTTCATCACTTAAGTATCTATGATGTGGAACAAATTCCAGGACAGTTTGATTTAATAAATTGTGTTGGGGTACTTCATCATCTACCAGATCCCATTCGTGGTATCCAAGCATTAGCGAAAAAACTCACTCCAGGTGGACTAATGCACATTTTTGTGTATGGAGAACTGGGAAGATGGGAAATACAACTTATGCAAAAGGCGATCGCTCTTCTTCAAGGTAACAAACGCGGTGACTATCGTGATGGCGTTCAAGTCGGAAGAAAAATCTTTGCTTCTCTACCAGAAAATAACCGCATTGTCAAGCGTGAAAAAGAAAGATGGTCAATGGAAAACCAGCGGGATGAATGCTTTGCTGATATGTATGTCCATCCCCAGGAAACAGACTACAATATTGATACATTATTTAAATTCATAGATGCTTCTGAATTAGACTTTGTAGGTTTTTCTAATCCCGGATTTTGGCAACTAGAAAAGCTGCTAGAAAAAGCCCCAGAACTAATTGAAAGAGCCGCCGAACTCACAGAACGTCAACGTTATCGGTTGATAGAATTACTGAATCCCGAAGTCACCCATTACGAATTTTTCCTCAGTCGCCCCCCCCTACCCAAAACCGACTGGTCAGCAGATAACATCTTATTAACTGCAATCCCCGAACTTAACCCCTGCATAGATGGGTTTCCCAGTCAATGTTTATTTAACTATGATTACCAAATTGTTAATTTATCCACAGCCGAATTTGAATTCATGAAAAGCTGCAATGGTAAATCTACCGTAGCAGAGATTTTAACCATAGCGCAGTTTGATTTAGATGGAGTTAGAAGTCTTTTGCAACAACAAATGATTTTACTGACACCCGGTTAAGTACAAAAGGAGGCGTTGCTGAATTGAGGTATGAAATTCCCAAATTGAACCTTTAAAACTCAAACCTCAGTGCGTCTACTCTTCGAGATCACGAAGCGTGATTGCGCCTTTGCGTGAGACTAAAATTCATACCCTTAATCAGCAACGCCCAAAAGGAAAATGGATTCATCTCAACAATCACTCCGTCGTGCAATTCATATCTGACCCCTGTATCTGGATACCATTCACAAAACTCATCAAAGGTCACTGATTTAGGTAAAACTTGAACCATAATCTACCTGCTTTGTATAACACTACTATTTTAGGGATCACCAAAAAATAAATTACCCAATTTTGTGGGATGGGCATCCTGCCTGTGCTTGGTAATTAGCTGGCAATTCGTCCCGCACCACAAGAAACTTTTGGGGATTTTTTTAATTGGAAGTCCCTTACAAAAAAAGGGAACAGGGAACAGAACGTCTCATATTATCTCTTTTGGATATGATGTTTTCATAGCAATATCAAATTTGAGTTCACGGAAAAATGTCATATTTCTGCCATTGTGGCTGAGATTTTAGCCCAAATCGAGCTAGACTTAGACGGAGTAAGACACCTCCTCAAACCACAACTACTCTTACTACCCCCGCTTCATGAAAAAATCAGTAACAAGTGACTCTGTTGCCACTGACAACGAACAACTGACCACTGACAACTGACAAAAATAAGTTAATTGTTTTTTTCTAAAGTAGTGTTACCGGATCGTGATATGATTCAACTGACTGAATGTGCAGTCATCTCATATTAGCTGTACTGGTTTCAAGTCTCGTGAGCTTGTCAGAAGAATCAATTGCACCGACTCAGACAACACAACAAGATGAGAAATCTGGTTTTGCTCAAACAGAACCAGTAAGCTCTTCCATGCAAGAGTTCTATCAACTCTATCAGAAGTTGCTGGTAATCACACTTGTGTTGACGGGGATTATTTTTATCTCTGTGTGGATTTTTTATTCCTTAAACATAGCCCTAAATTATTTGATTGGGGCGTGTACAGGTGTGGTTTACTTAAAAATGCTGGCTAACGATGTCGAGAGACTTGGTGGTGAAAAACAAAGTTTGAGTAAAAATCGTTTTGCTCTGATCACGATACCGATTATATTGGCGAGTCAATGGCATCAGCTACATATTCTGCCTATATTCTTGGGATTTCTCACCTACAAAGCTACCCTCCTCATCTATATGGTGCAAACTGCATTCATTCCTGAAGCTTAAAGGGTGTAGGGGTCTAGCATTGCTAAACCTAAACCTCTACAGACTACAGACAATCCTCCAATCCTCGATTTTTGGGGAAAACCCTTGAAGAACGCCCATGCTTAGTGTATTAAACGCTTTTAACGCTTTTCCCCTCGCCGAATTAGAAGTAGGTCATCACTTCTTGTGGCAATTGGGCAGTCTCAAAATACATGGGCAAGTATTTCTCACCTCATGGTTTGTGATTGCTATCCTAGTAATAGCATCACTAGCTGCCACCAGAAACGTCCAAAAAATTCCTCGTGGCATCCAAAATTTGATGGAATATGCCCTAGAATTTATTCGGGATCTAGCTAAAAACCAACTCGGAGAGAAAGAGTATCGCCCCTGGGTACCATTTATTGGTACGCTATTCTTGTTTATCTTCGTATCAAATTGGTCAGGAGCATTAATTCCCTGGAAGCTAATCCACTTGCCTTCTGGTGAACTAGCAGCACCTACCAACGACATAAATACAACAGTCGCATTGGCATTGCTAACCTCCTTGGCGTATTTTTACGCTGGATTTAGCAAACGAGGTTTAGGCTACTTTAAAAAATATATCGAGCCAACACCGATTCTATTGCCAATTGCCATTCTCGAAGATTTTACCAAGCCCCTCTCCCTAAGCTTCCGTTTATTTGGAAATATATTGGCGGATGAATTAGTAGTGGCGGTATTGGTGTTGCTTGTGCCTCTCTTTGTGCCTTTGCCAGTAATGGCTTTGGGTTTGTTTACTAGTGCCATTCAAGCCCTAGTATTTGCGACCTTAGCCGGAGCGTATATTCATGAGGCTTTAGAGGGACACGGCGAAGAAGGACATGAGGAGCATTAACGCCCTCAGTTGATAGCCCAGTGTAGACGAGCAAACTTGCTCAAAACATCGCCACAGCGATTTGAAAACCTAGTGCAGTGTGAAAGCACACATCTAGCTGTTACGTACATTTGTAATTTTTGTAGTTAAAGCAAGGAAAATCGTCATGGATCCATTAGTACAAGCTGCCTCAGTTCTAGCTGCTGCTCTCGCTATCGGTTTAGCTGCAATTGGACCTGGTATTGGTCAAGGTAATGCAGCAGGTCAAGCCGTAGAAGGTATTGCCCGTCAGCCCGAAGCAGAAGGCAAAATTCGCGGCACACTACTTTTAACCTTAGCCTTCATGGAATCCTTGACAATTTACGGTTTGGTAATTGCCTTGGTATTGCTATTCGCTAACCCTTTTGCCTAAGACCGAAAAAGTTTTGTTAGTGTAGAGACGTGAAAGATGTCACTAGATTTTGGATTTTGGATTGACGATTTTGGATTGACTCCACCAAACAAGTGTAGAGATTGAAGATTTGGGATTGACGTTAGCGAAGCGTACGCAGCGCAGCGAGTATTTTTCCGTCTTGAAGGACGGAGTTTATACCAAATTTTTTGAATCTAAAATCTAAAATCTAAAATCTAAAATTCCCGGTGACAGATAGCGAAAAGCTGGATATCTACACGCCTCTATAAACTAGCAACTTATTGATAATTAGTCAGAACGGGATTCGTAAAATTATCAAAGGCTAGATCATATCACTAGCCAAGAAAATTAGTATTCCAGCCAAAGAGGAGAGAAATGTTTGATTTCGATGCTACCTTGCCATTGATGGCATTGCAATTCCTGTTGTTGGCAGCTTTGTTGAATGCAATTTTCTACAAGCCTATGACTAAGGTATTGGATGACCGGGATAACTATGTCCGTACCAATAACCTTGATGCTCGTGAGCGCTTGGCTAAAGCTGAAACCTTAGCAAAAGAGTATGAGCAGCAACTATCATCTGCGCGTAAGCAGTCTCAGTTGACTATAGAAGCTGCCCAAAATGAAGCTAAGAAAATTACGGCACAAAAAATAGCCGAAGCCCAACAGGAAGCCCAAGCCCAACGCGAACAAGCTGCTAAAGAAATAGAGCAGCAAAAGCAAGCAGCTATGGCTACCCTAGAAGGACAAGTTGATGCCCTCAGCAACCAGATTCTAGAAAAACTATTAGGAGCAGCTTTGGCGAAATAATATAACAGGAGTCAGGAGTCAGAATTCAGGAGTAAAACCCGTTTGTGGTCAGAGTTCCTTGATTGATTTTCTTACTACCTTGGCGGTTGTTATATCACCAAACTGGTTCTACGAAAGCATAAACACTTAAGGGCATTTGCCTAGAAAGTGATGAAATTTAAGTGTCCAAAAGATTGGCACTTTTTTCCCTGTCGGGAAAAATTAACGAATTACCAAGCGAGCAGCGCACTTGTAGATGGGTAACATGGGCAATATTTTATTACTTGCCGCGGAAGCTGTTCACTCTGAAATGGCAGAGGGCGCAGCAGAAGGCGGGTTTGGTCTAAACCTAGACATCCTGGAAACCAATCTAATTAACTTAGTAATTCTGATTGGCATACTATTCTACTTTGGACGCAAAGTTTTAACTAATATCTTGACTGAAAGACGCTCCGGTATTGAAAGCGTTATTCAAGATGCAGAAGGACGCTTGCGGGAAGCACAAACTTCTTTGGCTAAAGCCCAAGGACAGTTAACCCAAGCACAGCAAGAGGCACAGAGAATCACTCAAGTAGCTGAACAAAATGCTCAGGCTGCTAAAGAGGCTATTTTAGCTAAAGCAAATTTAGATGTAGCCCGGTTAAAAGAAACCGCAGCATCTGATTTGAATGCAGAACTAGAGAAAGCTATCTCCCAACTTCGACAAAAAGTAGTGCAGCAAGCACTACAAAAAGTAGAAGGACAACTCAAGGGTGGTATTAGCGCAGATGCTCAACAAATTTTAATTGATCGTAGCATCGCACAACTGGGAGGGGAGACATGAAAAGTGATGCAGCAACCGCTGAAGTATCTCAGCCTTATGCACAGGCATTGTTATCCATTGCTCAATCTCAAAACTTAACAGAAGAAGTTGGGGGAGATGCACGGACTTTCTTGAGCTTACTAACAGGGAGTCAAGAACTCACAGGCTTTTTGAGCAATCCCTTTGTGAAGCCAGAAAACAAGAAAAATGTCCTCAGACAATTACTTGGCGAAGGTGTAAACCCCTGCCTACGTAACTTTTTACTGCTGTTAGTTGACAGAAGACGGATTGCTTTTTTAGAACCGATTTTACAGCAGTATTTGGCGTTATTACGCCAGCTAAATCAAACTGTATTGGCTGAAATTACTTCTGCGGTTCCCCTCACAGAAACCCAACAGCAAGCAATTACAGAAAAGGTAATTACTCTGACCAAAGCTCGTCAGGTGGAATTAGCCACCAAAATAGACAGCGATTTAATTGGTGGTGTAATTATCAAAGTTGGTTCTCAAGTAATTGACGCTAGTTTGCGTGGTCAACTACGTCGTCTTTCCCTACGTTTAAGCAGTAACTAGAAAGTTCTGAATAAATGTCAGTAGTCATTGGTCAATAGCTCATAAAAAACAACTGACAACTGACAACGGACAACTAACAACTAACAACTGACAACTGACAAATGAGTATTTCCATTAGACCTGACGAAATCAGCAGCATCATCCAACAACAAATCGAGCAATATGACCAAGAGGTTAAAGTTGCTAACGTTGGTACAGTGCTACAAGTTGGTGACGGTATTGCCCGGATTTATGGCTTGGAAAAAGCTATGGCTGGGGAACTCCTGGAATTTGAAGATGGTACAATTGGTATCGCCCAAAACTTAGAAGAAGATAACGTTGGTGCGGTACTGATGGGCGAGGGTCGGAGTATTCAAGAAGGTAGCTCTGTAACCGCTACTGGTAGAATTGCCCAAGTAGGCGTAGGTGACGCTCTCATTGGTCGAGTTGTTGATGCTTTGGGTCGTCCTATTGATGGTAAAGGTGATCCTAAGACTACCGAAACTCGGTTAATTGAATCCCCAGCCCCTGGGATTATTGCCCGTCGGTCTGTACATGAACCGATGCAAACAGGGATTACCGCTATTGACTCCATGATTCCTGTAGGTCGTGGTCAACGGGAATTGATTATTGGAGATCGTCAAACTGGTAAAACTGCGATCGCTATTGACACCATCATCAACCAAAAAGGTGAAGATGTCGTTTGCGTTTACGTAGCTATCGGTCAAAAAGCTTCCACAGTTGCTAACGTAGTCCAAACCCTACAAGAAAAAGGCGCGATGGACTATACAGTAGTTGTAGCTGCTAGTGCCAGTGAACCAGCTACCCTACAATTCCTCGCTCCCTACACAGGCGCTAGTATTGCTGAGTATTTCATGTACAAAGGCAAAGCGACCTTAATCATCTATGATGACCTTTCTAAGCAAGCCCAGGCTTATCGCCAAATGTCCTTGCTGCTCCGTCGTCCACCCGGTCGGGAAGCGTATCCTGGAGACGTATTCTACATTCACTCTCGCTTGTTGGAACGTGCTGCTAAACTCAGCGATGAATTAGGTAAAGGTAGCATGACTGCATTACCTATCATTGAAACCCAAGCTGGTGACGTATCCGCATACATTCCTACCAACGTAATTTCTATTACTGACGGTCAGATTTTCTTGTCTTCTGACTTGTTTAACTCTGGTATCCGTCCCGCTGTAAACCCCGGTATCTCTGTATCCCGTGTAGGTTCTGCGGCTCAAACCAAGGCAATGAAGAAAGTTGCCGGTAAGATTAAACTAGAATTGGCGCAATTTGACGACTTACAAGCTTTCGCCCAATTCGCTTCCGATTTAGACAAAGCCACCCAAGATCAGTTGGCGCGTGGTGTGCGTTTACGGGAACTCTTAAAACAGCCCCAAAACGATCCTCTCTCCGTAGCTGAACAAGTAGCAGTTCTTTACGCTGGGATTAACGGTTATTTAGATGACATCGCAGTTAATCAAGTAACTACCTTTGCTAAGGGTTTACGTGATTATCTGAAAAATGTTAACACTGCCTATTACCAAGGCGTACAAGGTAGCAAAGCCCTTGGTGATACAGAAGAAGTAGCTTTGAAAGCCGCTCTCACCGAGTTCAAAAAGACCTTCCAAGCAGCAGCGTAAAAGTTTTGGATTTTGGATTTTGGATTTTGGATTAAATAGACTCGTCCAAAAATTAGATATCAGCCTATAAAATACAGGGATCTGATATTTATTTGCAGATGAGTCTAATCTAAAATCCGAAATTCCGAATCTAAAATCTAAAATCTAAAATCTAAAATCGGATTATGGCTAATCTCAAATCAATACGCGATCGCATTCAGTCGGTCAAAAACACCAAGAAAATCACAGAAGCCATGCGGCTGGTAGCTGCGGCGAGAGTCCGTCGCGCTCAAGAACAGGTAATTGCTACCCGTCCCTTTGCAGACCGTTTGGCGCAAGTATTGTATGGCTTGCAAACCAGACTGCGGTTTGAAGATGTCAATCTCCCCCTACTGAAAAAACGCGAAGTTAAAACAGTAGGTCTGTTGGTAATTTCCGGCGATCGGGGTTTATGTGGTGGTTACAACGGTAACGTCATCCGTCGTGCCGAAAATCGCGCCAAGGAACTCCAAGCTGAAGGCGTAAACTATACTTATGTATTGGTTGGTCGTAAAGCTACTCAATACTTCCAACGCCGGAATCAGCCTATTGACGCTACCTACAGCGGTTTAGAACAAATTCCTACCGCCGCAGAAGCGACAAATATTGCTGATGAACTACTTTCTCTCTTCCTTTCGGAAAAAGTAGACCGGATTGAGTTAGTTTATACAAAATTTGTCTCCTTGATCAGTTCTCGTCCCGTAATCCAAACCCTTCTACCTTTGGATACCCAAGGTTTAGAAGCAGCGGATGATGAAGTTTTCCGTCTAACTACCCGTGGTGGTCAATTCCAAGTGGAACGGGAAAAGGTAGCTAGTACAGTGACAGCTTTACCTAGTGACATGATTTTTGAACAAGATCCAGTGCAAATTCTGGATTCTTTGTTGCCATTATATCTGAGCAATCAGCTATTAAGAGCATTACAAGAATCAGCAGCTAGTGAACTAGCCGCACGGATGACAGCAATGAGTAACGCCAGCGAAAACGCCGGTGAGTTGATTAAAAGTCTATCTTTGTCTTACAACAAAGCTCGTCAAGCTGCAATTACCCAGGAACTTCTGGAAGTTGTCGGTGGTGCGGAAGCGCTTACTTAATTTGGTGATTGGTGATTGGAGGTAGTTGTAAAATGAACTATGGCCAATCATCAATTATTAATAATTATTGAACTTCAATTTATACTCTATTTTTATTGGTAAAGTTAATGATGATGTGATAATTCATGATATTTTTCTTCATATTAGATTATTTGCAAGGAGCATATTCAACTACATTCATCCATTCGTCAATTTCAGAAGCCTGAGCAATAAATTCTAAATCTTTAACAAATTGACCAATTGCGCCGCCTAATTGATGTCCAAAAATTAATCCTGAAAATTGTTTTCCTTCTATTTGCCAAGTTTCAGCTAATACGCGAAAACGGATATCTTGAGTAAACAGGACTCGTTTTAGTTCAGTCACTCTTTCTAATAATTTATCATCAGGAAGTTCTTGGGTTTCATCATCAAAGGCAGTTAATGCATCTACACCACGACGGCACAATTGTGATGTAATAGCTTGAGGCACATGAACATCCATATATAAAGCAATAGGCATTTACAACAGTCCTTTCGCTTTCATTCTGCTGTAAAAAGGGGATGGTACTGATTCCTTAATACTTTCCTGTACTTGTTCCCATTCTTGTTTAATTTCTTGGTCAATCTCTTCTTGGTGGTCGAAGTAATAACCCATAGTAGCATGAGCTTCACTATATGTTAAATAAGGATGTTGACGGCACATTTCCTCTACTGACCAACCATAAGCCAGATAATCCATGACAATTTGCGCTACTCTAATTCTCGGTAAACGCTGTAGTCTTGCTGACTGATGATCGTTTTTAACGATATGTGGGTAATTGAGGGTTAACATATTATTTTATCTAGCTAGGTTGCTATATGTTTATATTATGATAGAATCAGCAGTTATAGTCAGCCAGTCATGGGTACAAATTTTGATCAATTAATGATTTACGCGATCGCATTCTGCTTGAAGTATTAAACATCAATAAACGTGATGTAGCTTGACCAATATCAGTAATACCAATAATTTCGGCATTTTTTAATGTAAAATGTTCATCCCAAACTTGTAACCGAGGATTAAATAAGCGAATAATTTCCCCATTATTGGGATCAAGAGTAGCAAAATCAGATCCTTTATAATGATTACAAGGTAAACAAGATAAAGCCAGATTTTCTGATAAAGTTTGACCTCCATGTTTAACAGCAATAATATGATCAATTTCGTGGGTGTAAATAGAAAAATCTTGATGAATTAAACAATGTTCACAACGCCCTTAAGCGCGTTCAATGACTAATTGACGTAGACTAAAAGAAATGGCATTATTTGTCATTTCTAATTACGCTGTAAGCTCTAGCTTTAAGTAAAATCATTAATTGATCTAGCTGTTCATAAATATCTAATTCGCTATTTTCTGCTTTGGAAATTGTCCCCATACGGTTTTTTTCTAATAAGTCTTCTAACCGTGTTTGTGCTTGGGTTGAAACTTTAAATTTAGCTATTTGTTCCGGTGTTGGTTGTTTAATTAAAAAGTCTAAAACCTCCGTATAAGTGTTAGCAGTATCACTAGAATTAGTGAATTTTAATGTTTCTGGTGTATGTGTTTCTATCAATTGTGAAAGCAATTCTGGAAGACGATGTAATATGGGTTGTAAGCGGTTTGCTAGTTCATCCGGTACTTGAATTGTTAATTGTGCCATTTTCGTTAGGGATGGTATGTTTATTGTTTATTTATAGGTTAGCGTGAAAATTCCCGAAATAATATTAGTGTCTAAAAGAAAACGAAAACTCACAGTTCTATCTCCCGTCATGGACTAGGATCTCTAAGATTTGCAAAATCTTCATCTGTAAATTCAATTCCTTCTCTTTCAATTGTTTCTCGAAATCTTAAAACCCCTTGCCAAAAGCTATCTCCCTTATTTTGTAACGGTTTTGCCTGTACCTGTTCCTTTATTTGTGATAACTGAGATTCAAGTACATTAAACAGAGAAGTTTTATCTTCCACAGATAAATCATCCAGAGATTTAATTATTTCTTGTAATGTCATTTTCCAACCTCCTCTAAAGGTTATCTAAACATTTTACAATACTCAAAGCAGTTATGATAGCGTTGATATTTCAACTCTGAGATCGTCATCATTTATGTTAATTTAATGATCATGCAACTTCAAAAGATTGTCCTACTGGAATTAAGTCTTGTGTTTCTTGTTTTTCTAATTTAAGTTTAATAGTTTCAAATCTTCTGATTGTATCTGCATGATAAAAACGCTCTCCACAATTTTGACAAACTAAAGCCTTAACTTTTAATGTTGCGGTGTTACCACCACCTTTGATAATTTCTGTAACGTTAGTTTCTAATAAGTTGCCATTACAAACAACACATTTATCAATGGGAAGCATAATTATTAACTCCTATATATTGGAACTATTACTAGATAAGACTTAGACAGTTCTATCTAAGATAGTAATTTAGTTTGATTTAGATTTTCAGTCTTTTTTTCTAATCCGCCAATTAATCCATTTATTTGGATCAGGACAATAGACAGTAATTAGCACTGCGATCGCACTCTCAAAATTAGGGCGTTGCTGATTTGAGGTATGAAAATGATTTTTGATGATTTCAAAACCCTTGTAGAGACGTTCCATGGAACGTCTCTACACCTAAATTCATACCTGGTTTCAGCAACGCCAAAATTAGTTGCTTATTAAAATTTCTTCGTGGTGGATAGGTCATTTCAAAATAGGAACGAAATGTATATTCGCGTTCTTCTTGGAGAATTTTGGGTTTAGTCATAATTAGTCACCAAATAAATTTTAAAGATCGCTGTACCTTCTGATCACGCACCCTAAAAAAAGCGATCGCACTACAAGATCGGCTGGACTGCTGGTTAAAGCTTACCAATGAGCCTGTCATATTCTGCGTGAGTTCCGATCCAAAGGTACAAGAAGTAATAATTAAACGCAGATATTTTTGTAATTCCTTATAACAGGTTTATTCTTTATCAAGAATCAGACTAACACCACGGCGAACCGCTGCTTATGCTAACCGATTATCAAGTGTTGCTAATGGCAATTGTAAGCGCAATGCTAATTCTAAATAAGCTGCATCATAAGCAGCTAAACCTACTTCTTTTCTTAGTTGTTGCATTCTATTAATTAATTATGTTTCTTGTAATTTTATCACAGGTTGCCAATTTCCGTATTTATTCATAGTTATTTGCTACTTAAATTAAAACTTCAACTTCTTGAGCGATACTTGTAGGTTGGGGAATTGGTAAACCTGACTCTATTAAACCTTCTATATGAAATTCTATGGACTCTACAATTAGTTGTTGAACTTCTGCTAATGTTTCAGCTACAGCTATACAACCGGGTAATTCGGGAACATAAGCACCATAACTGGTATTTCCTTTTTCAATTACTACTGGATAACGCATTATTCTTCCTCCAATTTTATAATTTCTATTTTACTCCTCATCATCATGCAAATTAGAAATATAAGATGGAAGTTTCCCAAAATTGATTCTTTCTATATATTTAATGGCGTGATGTTCTTCTAATGATGTTTTAATTAAGGTGTTTATTAACAACCGAAATTTATTAACATCTGCTTGAGATGGTGATTTTAATTGTGAAGCTAATAAACTGGAAATTTGCAAAATCAATTTAAGATTAGGTAAGTTAGCTTCGGTTTGTTCAATCAGTTCATATTTTTTATTAAGACAATATTCATTACCCACATGAGAATAATCAGCCAGTGTTTTTAATAGTTCTGGTTTCCAATTAATAATTACTTGTTTGATTCCTGGGATTTTATTTAATAAAACAGTGATGATTTTCGGTAAATCAGGAATGAAATCACCCATATTTCTAAATCTATAGATGGGAGTATCCAGAATTAATTCGATTGTACTAACTGGTGGTGCGCCAAATGTATAAGTTTCCAAGGTATAAGGTGCAATAGGTTTTAATTCGCTTTCACTAATTCGTTTAGTAATTAATGTAGCCGCAGCACCGCCTAAACTATGTCCAGTTACGAAAATATTTTTGTTGGCGTTTTCTTCTCTTTGGATAAAGTCTTGTAATTGTTGCCAGAAACTTTTAACATAAAGATTAAAACCGGAGTGAATTGCTTCTGAATTGGGGAATGCAAGTAAGTTAAAGAAGTAATCATCTAATCTTTCTGTACCTCTAATAGCAATGACAATATCATTTTCTGTGGATAGGAGTAAACCACAACAAACTAATTCATCGGTATCACTTAAAGGACGTGGTGCTGAGATAAATTCTATGGTTTGATATGGTTGTAAAAATGATGGAGTACCTGTTTTCAGGATATCGCTAACTATATCATTTCCTTGTTTATAGGCGACGTAAGCGAGTTGAGAAATACAAGCCATTTCTAGGGTGCGTTGTCTGTCGGTGGATGTTTTCATGTTGGTTAATTTTTGGGTGGGTTTGATTTTGTAATTACAGGGTTGTAGATTTATTGATTATAGTTTGTAATTCTTTCTGCACTTGTTCAAGTTCTTGACGTTTTTGGTTAATAAATGCTTTTTCAATTTCCCGTTGTTCTAGGTTTTCTTGGTGAGCTTTTTCTTGTTGTTCTAGCAAATTTTCATATAATGAAATTGCTTCTGTGATCACTCTACTAGCTGCTTCAGAGCGATTATCAAAAACTGTGTTAATAATTTCTTGGGCTGTTTGATAAACTTTATCCTTCGATTGTTCACGAAATTTTTGCATTCCTGTTTGACAAATTGTTGTTTTGATTTTGGTATGTATCCCATCTACATCTAGCATACCTAAGCCAAGTGAACTAGCAATTGCAGCAGCAACAGAAGCTACAGCAATTGCAATAAATCCAATGCCTGCAAAAAAGATTAATCCAGCAGCTAAAGCACCGCCTATTCCCAAACCTCCAACTATTCCTCCAAAACCCATAAAGTCATCATTTAAACCTGTGATAGAAATATTAATTTGCTTGCTAAAATTGGTTTTTATTTGTTGATCTAGCTTGTAAAAATCTTTTTCAATTTTATCTAGTTCATAGTTTATATAGGCACTTAATGATTCAAGATGTTTTTGAAGAATTTTTTCTTTTAATATTTGATTTCCCCATATATCTATATATCTCATTAATTCATTCGTGAATTGATTAGTATAATCTTTAATAAGTTTGTCCTGACTAAATACTGGGCTATGTTTAGAAGACCATTGCTTGCTTTTTTGAAGTATGCGTTTTTCTAATCCTTGATTCCATTCTTCCCAAGATTTTTTAGCTTCTTCAATAACTAATTCTTTTCTTTCTTCTACTAAATTATAAATTCTGATATCACAGCCACTAGCTTCACCTATTTTGTCTAAAATTTCTTTCTTTCCTATTTCTGAAAGTTTTATTTTCCCGTCTAATGATTCCTCGACAATATACAAACTGTCTAAACATTTGGTAATTACTTGGGTTATATCGTTAACTGCACGATTAATTTTTAATGTTCCACGCTCTAAAGTCAAGAATTTCTCTAGAGATTGAGTAAACATTTGGAAAGATTGTAAATATTCATCATTATTTCCATTTTGAATTGATTTCAGTGCTGCTTTAGCAGAAATATAATGAACACGATTGATTTCTTTGAAAACAAGTAAATTTTCTTTTTTGACAAAACTTTCAAGTCTCTGTTTTACATCTTGAATATCTTCTTGATTATCGAGGTTATCCATGAAATTTACTAACACAAAAAGATTATCAGCAGGTTCTTTTTTAGAACTATTATTAAGCTGATATCTTACATCATGCAGTAATTCTTTTTCTTTTTCAGGAAGTAGACGGGTAGCATTAGTTAGGAAAATGGCTGCATCTGTATCTGTTAGTATTTTTTGAGTAATAGCTGTTCTTTGAGGATGTTCATTTAATCCAGGTGAATCTACTATTTCTACACCATTTTTGCATAATGCTAATTCAGGATGTTCAAAAATAATTTCCTCAATATTAGATTGTGCTAATTCATCACTACGATGTTCTAGAGCAGCTTCTTTAGAAATTGTAGCTTTTACTTTATACTCTTCAAAAGCAATTTCCTCACTTCTTCCATCTTTATAGCGACAAATTACCCGCTTTTGAGTTCCATATTTGAGAACTGTAACTGTACCACTACAAGGAATTGCTCTAACTGGCTGAATTTCTTCACCTAACAAAGCATTTAACAAAGTTGATTTACCTTGACTAAATTCCCCAATAACGGCTAACCTAAATCGCTGAGATTGTATTTTTTTAGATACTGTACTCACCTCATTGATGAGAGTATTTGGTAATAAATTATGGTTTTGGCATTCTTGAATTATCTGAAATACTTGATAACAATATCTATCTAATTTCTGACGATAGACTTGGAACTTTTTCAACTCATCATAGGATACACTTGTATGCTTTTGAGTAGTTTTAATTTCTGGTTTAGCAGGTAAAATTGCCAACATATCACTTGCAGCTTTTACAAAGACTGTATCAAGTTCTTGAAACCGAGAAGCATCTAGTAAAAAATGTAGTTCATTTAAAGCATTTGCATCAAAATTTCCTTGATGAGTAAATGCAATCTCAAAAACTTCTAAATATTCAGATTTAACACCTAAATTTTTAGAAACTATTCCTAAATATTGCTTTTCTTTGATGTCTATATCACGAACTTCTAAATATTCAGATTCAACACCTAAATTTTTAGCAACTATTCCTAAGTATTGCTTTTCTCGTAAATCAATTTCACCATCTGCGACTGACATTTCATAACCAAAACCAATTAATAATATTTTTTCTGATTCTGAAAGTGGCAATGTTAACTTTAACAAATCCTGAATTTTTTTATAAGTTTGATTTTCTTTAACTCCTTTAATCATCAAGTTTGTTAATTTCTGTACATCACTATTTGATTGACTAAATCGAGATAAAATTTTCTGTAAATGTTGTTTTTCTTCTTCTGAAACTGTCCCATCTACAAATATTACTCCCATTAGCACTGTTACTAAACCAGCTAAAAATAATACCTGTGGTGTGATATCCCGTTGACTCAATTTTTGTCCTGTGATGCGTGATAATAAATCAACAGTCTCAGAAGTAACTCGTGAAGTATCCATAAAAATCACCAGTGGATAGAGTGTTTAAAAAATATTATTCCCTAATTTAATCAAAATTAACACATTTACCGCACAATCACGGTTATTAGTATTGAAATTTATCAGTTAAGCTATAAAAGTACATATTGATTCAATAAACTCTACAAAGATATGATGTATCAATTTCCATCTATCATTCAAGCTGGTATTGAAGCTGGTAAATATATCCCCGTCTTTAGTAATGGTGTACCCCTAAGCATTGCTAGAGATGCTGTTACAGGTCAGTTTGTGTCTCATGCTATTGGTGTTGTCAATCCATTATCACCACTTGTATCCGCTCCTAATTTTCTCATGACTGGGTTGCAGATGTATCAAAATCAGCAAAATTTTACAGCCGTCATGGGTAGCTTACAAACAATACAAAACAGCTTGGGAGTATTACAAGCAACAACCGCCCTCATCGGTGTAGGAACAGTTGCAGGTGTAGCATTAACAGCAGTGAACTTACACCAAACCCTGAAATTGAGAAAAGAAGTTGAGCAAATGCGGTTAGAGGTCAAAAATGGCTTTATTGACTTGAAACAAGCCTTAAAAGACCAAGGAGCAGAAATTAGACAACTAATTGAACAGGTAGCCCAAGATATCAAATTTGAACAACATCGCACGGTTTTAATTAGAGCCTATGGTTTATTTTTGCAAGCTATAAACCGTTTACGTTCTGCTATGCAATTACAAGATATTAGCCGCAGAAATGCAGAAATTGACGCTGCTAGAGGTATGTTATTTGAGGCTTTAGCAGATTATACAAATCCCCATTTATTAGCAGAAACCTGTGCGCCTGGACAACTGCGCCGGTTAGAATGTTCTTGGGCTATTGAACAAGCAATTATTACCACTTATCAAGTCCAAAATGAAGTTTCCGCAGTGAGCGATCGCCTATCGCAACTCCAAACTAAAATATGTGAAGATGCCCATACTGTAATTAATCAATGTGAATCCCACGACGAACTTGATTTTCTCTTTCCTGAACTTACCCGCATTCATCATCATGATTTAGTAATCATCGAATCATGGCAAAATCATGTAGATTGGGTAAAATCTCTACCTCCAGCAGAATTAAAACTTTTAAATAGTGCTGATTTTAATAATTCCGAAACTACCCAAAATGTAACCGCTTCAGAAATACCACCAGAACAAATCAGCTATGAAAATATAGCCGAAAAATCTCATTTTTATTCCTTACGTGATCAATTATTATTTATGTTTGCGCCAGAATTACGCCGTGAGTATGAAAATTATGTGAGTCAACAAGCCGCAAATTCTGGATACAGAACATTGGTTACATCTAATTTACAACAAGCATCAGATTTAACAGTTGCTAATCTTTTTCACTACTTTAATATTAGAGATGAATCACAGGCAGATGAGTCAAAAGTTAGTTAAAATAAACCTAACATGAGAAACAATCTAAAATTATGACCTATACCCCAGTAAAACCACTCACCTTTGAGCAATTTTTAATTGAATATGGGGACAATACCCGCTATGAACTAATTGACGGAGAACTCAGAGATATGGAACCAACAGGACCCCATGAAGAAGTTGCTGGAAATATTGCCGGGAGAATTTACACTGAGATTATTCATAATAAATTAAACTGGTTGATTCCTAAAAATTGCTTAATTAAACCCTTCTCTGGGTCAGCTACAGCACTCCGTCCAGATGTAATTGTTTTAGATAAAGCAAAACTTAATCAAGAACCACTTTGGCAAAAAGAACCAATAATTTGTCATGGAAATACTATTAAATTAGTTGCTGAAGTTGTGAGTACAAATTGGCAAGATGATTATGCCAGAAAAATAGAAGAATATGCTTTTTTAGAAATACCAGAATATTGGATAATAGACTTTCGGGCATTAGGTGGAATTCAATTTATTGGCAACCCTAAACAACCGACATTAACAATTTGTCAATTAATTAATGGGGTCTATCAACAAGAAAAATATCGTTTAGGAGATAGGATAATTTCTCCTCTATTTCCAGATTTGAAACTTAAATTAGATGACATAATGCCATAGAATCGTAGGTTGGATAGAAAAAAATGAAACTCAACAGACTCCATGTTTTCGTGTTGCTTAAGGAGTTGGTTTATAAAACAAAATTGATAATCTTCGTCATTTTCAAAAGCCCGTGACGAGGATTGAACTCGTGACCTCACCCTTACCAAGGGTGTGCTCTACCACTGAGCCACACGGGCGAAAGCTGAAACAAAATTAAGGCTTATAATGCTGTACACTTATGGTACAGCATTTATAATTCTTAATCTTTGTAGGATATGGGCCGAGCTGGATTTGAACCAGCGTAGGCGTAAACCAACGGATTTACAGTCCGTCTCCATTAACCACTCGGACATCGACCCGTTTGTTTCCCACTGCTTAACTATAATAGCAGCACTCTCTGGATTTAGCAAGGGGTTAGAGAAAATATTTTTTGATAACGTCTAAATCCTTTACTCCCAGCTAGTTTCAGAAGTTTACGCCATTAGGGACTTCTAAGAAATAAATTATCCTGATTAACGAACCACAGAGGCGCAGAGGACACAGAGGAATAAGGGTTTGAGAGATTTTTGCGTTAGGTGGTTGAGTATTTTTTTATTTGGAAGTCCCTTAGTTCGTACCATTTACCAGGTTCAGCTTGCGGGGACAAATTCTAGGCGATACCGATATAATGCCACTGGTCGAGAACCTGCGGCAAAATAATCGGGATCTTGGGGTGAAAGGTAGACGGCGGTTACTTGATCTGCGGTAATGGCTGGAGATGGTGTGGAGAGTTTTTGATAGGCTGTGGTTGACTCTACAGTATTCAAATATGGACGAGAACTGCCTTTAAATAATTGTTGGAAAACTTCTGTGGTGATGAATTGATTATCTGCTGTTGTTTCGGTGGCGCGATCGCTGATAATGGAAATTAATTGCCGTTCACCCCGCAAAAATGTAATTTGCCGATTGGGAGATTGAGGATCTACTTTGGATGATAATACAGCCTCATCGCCTAAATAAGCTCTGGATAAATTTAAACTATTAAATTCTCTATCTGCTACTAATATTGATGCTTGATTTTGAAAGTTACCAAAAATTTTAAACCCAGAATTAGTTGGTTTAACTTTAATGAATTTCACTAAAAAACTAATTGGTTGATTTAATTGACTGCGATTACCTTCAAAGCCTGGTGTCACTATATCCGGTGCTAAAGGTGCGGCTAAATCTACTAATGTGCTGGTAACTTTCCAAGTCCCAGCTATCCAGTCAGGGTAAACTAAATCTCCTTTCGCTGGTTTGACTGATGTTAATTTTTCCCATTGGGGGAATTTGGCTAAATGTTCTGCTAATTCTCCAGCTTGTGCTTCGTTATTTCCTAAGAATAATAAAAGCATTAAGCAAAAACTAACAATTATTTTCATCAACATATTCAACAACTAAAAGTTAAATTTATTTAAAGATTTAAAGATTTAAATATCCCCGACTTCTCAAAGAAGTCGGGGATCTGAAGCTTACGAAATTACAAGGCTTTTAGTAGTTTGTCAAATTTATTTTGACGGGTAATAATCGGAAAAAACTTCTGTTCCTCCCTCCCCTGCCTCTCTTCTCCCCCTGCTTGCCTTCACCCGTCATTTTCGGGTTGACAGACTACTAGGGCTAAAGGTTGCCAAATTTCTCCATATTTTTCTTTTAAAAGTTGCCAAGCTTCTACTTGTCCTGGTTCGTATTCTCCGGGTTTACCCCATTGTAAAAAGAGGCTTAATGCAGGTTTTTCTTCTGCATCTAAAAACCGAATCGCATAGGTTGTAAAATTTCCTCTTTTGGCTTCACCTGTTTCAAATTTCACTTTTTGAATCATATCCATATTCAAATGAAATTCAAAGCCTTCGGTGTGCATATTCGCATATTTACCTTTTGGTAATTCGGCGTAAAATAGCTTTTCTATTTTTCCTCTAGCTTCTAAAACAGCGGCGCTGCTGGTGACAATTAAGCGCAAAGTTCCCAAGGTTTCACAAGCTTCTAAAAATTCTTTCAATGTTGTACTCATAGGTGTTGATTTTTTAGTTGTTAGTGTTCAATTTCAGATTTATAGCGTTTTTTTGGATCTAATACAATCCAGAAGGCAAGAGGGCGCAGACCCTGCGCCCCTACGTTTCGTATTTTTCATAAGCAGCAACAATCCGCTGCACTAAGGGATGACGAACAACGTCTTTTTGAGAAAATTCGCAAATGGCGATTCCTTCCACGTTTCTGAGAATCTGTAAGGCTACATCTAAACCTGATTTTTGATGGGGTGGTAAATCGGTTTGGGTGATGTCACCTGTGATTACCATGCGGGAGTTAAAACCCAATCGGGTTAAAACCATTTTCATTTGCGCCGGTGTGGTATTCTGGGCTTCATCAACGATGATAAAGGCGTTATTTAATGTCCGTCCCCGCATATAAGCTAGTGGTGCGACTTCGATGATTTCCCGTTCGATTAGGTTGGGGACTTTTTCGGGGTCTATGAATTCATTTATGGCATCATATAGGGGACGTAAATAGGGGTTGACTTTTTGCTGTAGGTCTCCTGGTAAAAAGCCGAGTTTTTCTCCTGCTTCGACTGCGGGACGGGTTAAAATCAGTCGTTCAAATTGATTACTGAGTAGGGCTTGGACTGCCATAACTACAGCGAGATAGGTTTTCCCTGTTCCCGCAGGACCAATACAAAAGGTTAAATCACGTCTACGAAGTGCGTCTATATATTGGCGTTGGTGAAAGGTTTTGGCACGAATTTCAAAACCCCGGCGAGTTTTGGCGAGGATATCCCGTTGTAGGTCTTGGAGTTGGTCTTCTGTATTTGTATCGAGGGCTTGACGGGCTGTGAGAATATCGGCACTAGAGATATTATTACCTTTACTCCACAAATTTTCCAGCGATCGCACTAACCGCTTTGCTAATTCTATCTGTTTGGGTGTTCCCGAAATTAATAATTCTTGCCCCCGCAGGACTAAGTTAGCCCCTGTTTGTTGTGATAAAAACTTGATATTTGCCTCACCATAACCAGCTAGAGCGATCGCACTGGACATACTAGGCAGTTGAATTATGGAATCATCTGCCATATTATTGCTGAATTGGGTGAAAGGTGGTTTTTAACAAAATTAATATTTTCCTATAGCAGGGAACAGGGAACAGGGGTGAAACTCTTGTGGTGTATGGTTTTTTAGATAAATTTTGTATCTCATTCAAGTGCATACCGCCATATTAAATGTAAATTGAAAATTCTATAATTTTCTATTAATTAAGGCTTATTAAATAAAACTAAAACTCAAGCAATTTATCAGCAGGTTCTACACTATTCTTTCTTCTTTCTCCTGACTCCTGACTCCTCCCATATTGGAAAATAGGCTGACAACATTTGTTAATTCTTGGCTGGTAAATCCGCAGTGAACACGGAAATATTCGCCAAGACTTGACAATTTTGTTGTCCCCTTTCTCCATCTTTCCCAGAAAATAATCTGTAATCAACCATTTAAACTGACCAGTTATGATCTAGCGTAAACGTGGTTTAACAACAGGTTTGGGAATATTGCTCTCTCTTTCTTTCGACTTGGGTGGTAGTATCCGCTCTTCCTGGTCTTCATCAAAAGACATACTATCTCGACTTTGGGAACTGCCGCCGTAAATATCCAGGTATACTGATTGCCCAGCTAGTTCTGCTGCTGCGGAAATTACAGTGCGAATTGCCTGGATATTTCGTCCCCCCCGACCAAACACTTTTTCTTTATCTATGCTGTTAAAAGCAATGCGAACCCAAGCCCGCTTAAGGGTTTGAGACATTTCACAATCAACGCTTAAAGATTCTGGAGATTCTAAAAACGGTTGCACAAGAAACTTCACCAGCCCCACATAATTGGGATTGGTTGTTAGGGATTTAATCTCAAGACTATGATGCGGCTGTTGCACTGACCTGTTCAAAAACGTTAGCTTTTACGAGGATACGACGAACTGTATCGGTAGGTTGAGCGCCTTGTTGCAGTCGCTTAACAATACCAGGAATATCTAATTTTACTTCATCAGTTCTGGGGTTATAAAATCCTAGTTCTTCTAGGGGGCGACCGTCACGACGGGCAAGATTGTTAATAGCAACAATCCGGTAACTTGCTTCGCGCTTTTTGCCAAATCTTTTTAAACGCAATTTGATCATGTTGAGAACTGTTTCTCCTGTTCCTAGTGAGTGAGTTTGTAACTGATTGATAAGAAAGTGATTGGGATTATTATACCCGCCTTCACAACTTCCAACACTGAAATGCTAATTTTAGCACTTTCTAGCTGTGAATGGCTATTAGTTTAGTTGTCAGTTGGAAAGATATTCTCTCCGTTCCCTGTTCCCGTCGTTTCGGGATAAAACAGTTGTAGTACCTCAATCTTTCCTCCATTACCTGCACTAATTCATTATAAACAATTTTGATAAATTATTGATCAGAGCATAGACTACGTGCTTATTTCCGCAAAGACCAAGATCGAACTTGACCTAAAGTCACAGGAATTCTGTCACTAACATCAATGGTAAACAAAAACACCTTTTTAGAGATTATTGATATCAATACCTTTAGCTGCTAATTTTGCTAATAGGTCTTGATAATTTTTATGTTCTTGTTCAGCACGTTGTTTTTCTTGTTCAGCACGTTGTTTTTCTTGTTCAGCACGCTGTTCTTCTTTGTCGGCACGTTGTTTTTCTTGTTCGACACGTTGATTTAATTCCACAGATGTGAGAAACTTAGCGCCATGAGGATAATAAATTTCTAAGTTATCTGCTGTGAGTTTAAAACGTATGTCTAAACGCGGGCTAACCCAATTATTAATATCCTCAATTGCTTCTAAACATTCTTGTTCAAGAATAAATCCTGTTAATTCAATTGTGTCTGGATTGTATATATAATACTCTTCTACCCCATAACGCTGATAAAAGAGGATTTTTTTGGCCATTTCTTTGGTGCTATTTCCCGGAGATAGGATTTCAAATACCACTTGGGGAGGAATATTATTTTCTTGCCATTGTTTATAAGAACCTCTATCACCTTTGGGTCTTCCAAACACCACCATGACATCAGGTGCTTGTCTGGTTTTTACACTTCCTTCTACAGGATACCAAAGTAAATCACCGGCTATAAATACATCATTGTTTGCGGCGAATAATATTTCTAAATTTTCCTTAATTTTAACAATCCATTCATATTGTTTAGTATTATCGGACATAGGGTTGCCATCACTATCAGGGTAGATGATTTCTGGTTTGATTTCTGGTGGTATAAGTTGCTGTACCATATCTGAATCTCCATTTTACCAAAGGTAAATAAAGTTTTGAACACAAGCAGTAGCACTGACGAATATATTAACAATTATAGTGATTTGCGATAGACCCTGAACAAACACCGTAGTTATTGCATTTGGCAAATCCCGAATTTATGGAAGAAATCCGGGATTTTGTGCTTAAATTCTAAAGAGTCCCAAAACCTTTTTTCTTTTTCTCTTTCTTTTTCTTCGCTGGTGGTGCGCCACCGGGGTAGCCACGCCAGCCGGCTGAGGGGCGATTACCACCTGCGGCTAAGGGATTACCACCACCAAACATTCCGGGCATTCCTGGTATACCACCTTGTCCCATTTGCTGCATGAGCGATCGCATTTTTTGGAAGTCTGCCACCAGTTTGCTTACATCCGCTTCTCTGTAACCAGAACCAGAAGCAATTCGACGGCGGCGACTGGGAGAACTCGATAATAAATCTGGGTCACGGCGTTCTTTGCCCGTCATGGAATTGATCATGGCTTCACAGCGTTTTAGCTGGCTTTCTCCATGCTTTAACTGGTCATCAGAAAGCTTGTTCATGCCCGGAATCATCTTCATAATTCCGCCCAAAGAACCCATGTTTTTCAACAACCGCATTTGCTTGAGAAAGTCAGTAAAATCAAATTTCGCTGACAGGATTTTCTCCTGCATTTGCTCCGCATCTGCCAAATTTATCTCTTCTTGGGCTTTTTCAACTAAGGTGAGAACATCCCCCATGCCCAAAATCCGCGAAGCCATCCGGTCAGGATAAAACGGTTGCAGAGCCTCGACTTTTTCCCCTACACCCACAAATTTAATCGGCGCACCGGAAATTTGCCGCACAGATAACGCCGCACCACCTCGGCTATCCCCATCCATTTTGGTCAGGATTGCCCCAGTAATACCGATTTTATCATGGAAGGTGCGCGTGAGATTTGCCGCCTCTTGACCGGTCATTGCATCCACAACTAACAGGGTTTCATCGGGCTGGACTATTTCTTTGATGCGGGCTAATTCCGCCATCATATCTTCGTCAATTTGTAAGCGTCCGGCAGTATCAATAATTACTGTATTTATGCCTTCGGCTCTGGCACGTTCCACACCTTGACGGGCTATTTCTACGGGGTCTGCTTCAATTCCCAGTTCAAATACTGGGACATCAATTTGCTTACCAAGGGTAATTAACTGGTCAATAGCTGCGGGACGATATATATCTGTAGCCACTAGCAGACAACTACGATCTTGTTTTCGTAAATGCAAAGCCAATTTAGCAGTAGCTGTGGTTTTCCCTGTCCCTTGTAAACCAGCCATAAGAACAACGGTGGTCTTACCTGGAACTTCTGCGAGGGGAACATTTTCTTCCCCCATTACCTGCACTAATTCATCATGAACAATTTTGATGAATTGTTGGTCAGGACGTACACCAGCGATAACTTCAGCCCCTTGTGCCTTAGTTTCAACTTCGCTAATAAAATCTTTGACTACCTGGAGATTAACATCTGCTTCCAACAAAGCCCGACGCACTTCCCGTAAAGCGTCTTGTATATTGGATTGGGAGATTTTATCCTGTCCTCGCAGTTTTTTCCAGGCGGATTCTAAACGGTCAGATAGTGCATCAAACATATTTCAGTTACAACGTAGTTAGTCTGTGGAGAATATTTACTCAGTTTTTAAGGATCTTCTTTACTAGCTTATCTGAGTCTAGCAACTGATGAATCTGGTAAACCGTAATTTTGAAGGTGTTTTAGTTGGTAATAGGTCTTTCCTTACGTAGTAAGAAAGGAAAAACGAACCACAGAGGACACAGAGAACACGGAGAAAGGAGATTTAACAGGGATTTTTGGGTAAGTTTGACCAATAGGACTTACCCACAAGTTACGAAAGAATGAACCACGTTCGCGAAGCGTGCCGAAGGCATAGGTACGAAGGACACGAAGATAAAGAGAGTTTTAGAGGTATTTTGCCTAAGGGACTTCCAATTAAAAAAATACCCAAAAATTTCTTGTGGTGCAGGCATCTTGCCTGCTAATCATCAAGGACAGGCAGGATGCCCATCCCACAAAATTGGGTAATTTATTTTTTGGTGTTCCCTAAGTTCTGGTTTATATAAAAGTGGTAAATCCCAAATTATAGATCCCCGACTTCTTAAAGAAGTCGGGGATCTGTCCATGAATGATCGCTATGGCTGCATTCTTACCTAAAATCTATAATTGTAATTTTTTACTAAGATTAATAAAATTTTATTTTTATCAATGCGAAATGAACAAATATATGCTGTTCTAAACATTCAACCATCTAAACAATAACAACTATGTTTAACTTTAATCACTACATCCAAAACCTCCAAAAAAATATTAAACATGGTGGAGAACGTAGTCACTACTCCCGGTTACAAGGTTTAATAGAAGGTTTAGAAATTGGCATTAATACTACAGTAGAGGAAAAAGGTAATCAAGCAGGAATACCTGATTTAACTATCAGAAAAAATGAGCGCGTTGTCGGATATATAGAAGCTAAAGATATTAATATCAACATTACTAAATTAGACAAACAAAATGAACAGCAAATTAAACGTTATTTAGAATCAAATATAGGTTATAACTTCATCTTAACTAATTACTTACAATTCCGTTGGTATGTAGATGGGGAATGTGAAAAAACTGCTGAATTAGCTACTTTAGAACAAGGAGAAATTACTCTAGTTGATGATTTAAAACCTATTACAGAATTATTACAATCATTTCTGAACCAAAAAGCCAAAGATATTAATAATTATTATGATTTGGCTAGAGAAATGGCTGCTTATACTAAAACTATTAGAAATGCCATAGAATTATCTTTAGTAATAGAAGATTCTACCGAAGAATTAAATCGCCTAAAAGAAAGCTTTAAAAAATTACTATTGTTAGATATAGATAATGATAAATTTGCCGATATGTACGCCCAAACTATTGCTTATGGGTTATTTACTGCAAAAATTGGTCATACAGAAAATCCTGAAGAATTTGCATTTAATCGCACTACAGCAAGTATTTATATTAGTAATAGAATACCTTTTTTAAAAGGTTTATTTGATTTAGTTTTAGGAACTGGTAGCGTTAGTAAAATTCACAAATCAATTGAAAATTTAATTGAGTTATTTAACAGAATAGATATGACCAATATTTTAGAAAATTTTGGTCGAGAAACGCGCACAGAAGATCCTGTAATTCATTTTTATGAAACATTTTTAGCTGCTTATCAGGCATCATTAAGAAAAAGTCGCGGAGTTTATTATACTCCTGAACCTGTAGTTAAATTTATCGTGCGTGCTGTGAATGATATTTTAGTAGACAGAACAATTTTTGATTTAGAATATGGTTTAGGAAATAGAAGAGTAACAATTCTTGATCCCGCAACAGGAACAGGAACATTTTTATATGCAGTTATTCAACAAATTTGTCATAATTTTGCTAAATATGATGTTCGTGGTTTGCATAATTTATTAAGAGATACAGAACTTTTAAATCGTCTTTTTGGTTTTGAGTTATTAATGACTCCTTATACCATAGCACATTTAAAAATAGGCGTATTACTGGGATATTTAAAATATAAATTTGCACCAAATGAAAGATTAAAAATATATTTAACTAATGCGTTGGAAGAAGGCATAAAAGAAGGTGATTTAATTCCGGGAATTACCCAAATTATCGCGGAAGAATCAAGTCAAGCAGCAAAAGTGAAAACAGAAATTCCCATTACGGTGGTATTAGGAAATCCTCCTTATTCTGTTAGTTCTCAAAATGCTGGTAAACGGAAAAGAATCTTAAATCAAGATGAAAAATATTTAGCAGATGTGGAATATACTGGTTCAGTGTGGAATAGAATTTATAAATCTGGTAAAGTAGGTAAAACTATTACGGAATTAACCCACATTGGCGAACTTTTAGAATTATATAAAGGTAGGGTAAGATTAGAAGGTGAGAAAAATATTCAACCTTTGGATGATGATTATATTAAATTTATTAGATTTGCTCAATATCAAATAGAAAATAATAGTCACAATGCGGGTATTATTGGTTTTATTACTAATCATTCCTATCTTAATGGGTTAGTTCATCGGGGAATGAGAGAAGAATTATTAAAGTATTTTGACACTTTATATATTATGGATTTACATGGTAATTCTTTATTAAAAGAAACTACTCCAGATGGTAATATTGATCAAAATGTTTTTGATATTCAACAAGGTGTATCTATTTTAATTGCTGTGCGAGAAAAAAGTAACCCTGATTATGGTTCTAGTGCTTATAAATCCAGAGATGGAATTAAGGAAATGGCTAAGGTATTATATTATGATGTTTGGGGAAATCGTGAGGATAAATATAATTTTTTAGAATCTGCAAGTTTAGATAATGTTGATTGGATAGAGGTACAACCTACTGAACCTAATTACTTTTTTAAACCTAGAATTTTCTCCCTAGATATAGAACAAGAATATCAAAGTTTATGGAGTGTTCAAGATATATTTTCAGTTTACTCTAATGTTATAGAAACAGGTAAAGATGATGTTTTAATTAGTTTTGAACGAGACACATTATTACAATTTCTACAAACATTATGCAATGATAGTATTTTGGATCAAGATATAGCTGAAATTTATAAAATTTCTGATTCTCCTAATTGGAACTTTTTTAAATCTCGTTTACTACTTGTAAGAGACGGTTTAAACCAAGAATTAATTAAACCTATTTACTACCGACCATTTGATATAAGATTTACCTATTATCACAGCATTTTAAGAAGGATGCAAGAAAAAGTTTTAAATAATTTAATTCAAGATAATTTAGGTTTATTATTAATGCGACAAGTAGCTTCAGGAGATAATCAATATACGCATTTTATGGTTTCTAATACAATTGCTGATAATCGTAGTTTTTTTAGTAATAGGGGAAGACCAAGTATTTTCCCACTTTACACATATCCAAATACAGAAAATAAACAAACTAACCTTTTCCTAGAAAAAACTCCTAATTTATCTCCAAAATTCTTAGAAGCTATCAAAGAAAAACTGGGTAAAACACCAACTCCAGAACAAATATTTTACTATGCTTATGCAATATTTCATAGTCCCACTTATCGCACTCGCTACGCTGAATTTCTCAAGATTGATTTTCCCCGTCTTCCCTTAACCAGTAACGAAAACCTATTTAACGAATTAGCTATTAAAGGAGAAGAATTAGTTAATTTACATTTAATGAAATCGGATATACTCAATAATTTAATTACAATCTATCAAGGAATAGGAGATAATCAAGTTAGTGAAGTTACCTATAATTCAGAATTACAAAGGGTTTATATCAATAAACAGAGTTATTTTCCAGATATTCCCCCACATATCTGGGAATTTAAGATTGGTGGATATCAAGTATTAGATAAATGGTTAAAAGACAGAAAAAACGCCAAGCGAGAATTATCTGCTGAGGAAATTAACCATTATCAAAAAATTGTCATTACTTTAACAGAAACTTTACGACTCATGCAGGAAATTGACATAATTATTCCTGGGTTTCCCATAGAGTGATGAAGTATATAATTTATTTTTATCTCGTTCCCAGTCTCTGACTGGGAATGCCATCATAGAGGCTCTGCCTCTGCTTTAATAGAAGGCAGACAGAGTCTTCTAAAATTCATTTGATCTCGTTATTTCATCCCAAAAAGTACGTGGATTGATAACAGGAATATTTTGAATTGGATGTAAGATCAGCAAATCAGCATCTCCAGTAATGAGATGTGAAGCATCACCATTTAAAGCCAATTCGATAAATTTATCATCCTTAGCATCTCGACATAATTTGACCTGTTTCAAAACTTTTACAGGAAACCATGCAGTTTTAATACGGACAGATAACCCATCAATGTCATCAGAATCAATATATTTAGCAAATTTCGATCGCCTCAGAACAGACAAAAGTTCTGTTAAAGTAGCGGTAGAATATAAGTAATTGGACAAAAATATTTACAGTCATTGCGAGCAAAGGGAAGCAATCACAACCCTGGCGATTGCTTGATTTCACTTCGTTCCCTATGGCTAACGCCACGCTGCGCTAACGCAATGACATTGTGTAATTAATTCTGTCTCACTACTTAAAACAATTCCATTGTCTTCTCCCCAGTTTAAAACCTGTGCCGAAACAGAATTAGGAGACAGAAGGGCACTAACTAAAACGTTAGTATCAAGAACTAGACGCATAAAACTATTGATCTTCACTTAAAAGCTTATTTAACTTGTCCTCAGTTAAACCACGTTCTTGAGCTTTACGTCCGATATTTTTTCTAAATTGTTGAAATTCTTGAATATTAATCCGAGTTATGCGTTGATATTCTTTAATAGACATAATAACCGCAACATCACGATTTTGCTGACGTATAGTCACAGGTTCACGTTGTACTTTATCAATAACTGCGGCAAAAGCTTGATTCACTTCTGTATCTGAAACAAATTGCATAATTTCACCTCATTTGTTTTTATTATAGACAAATTTCATTTTAAACCCCATCTTTTGGTGTTGCTGAAGGAGTTGGTTTATTTTCCTGGGGTAATACTTGTTTAGCGGCATTATCAGCAGCTTGTTTAAACATTGGTTCTAATTTATCACGCCAGTATTTAATATTCGGGAGCTTTTCTGGATGATCTCGATAAGCTAAAACCTCATCCCATTGACCATTATCAATAGCTTTATTAATATCTTTAGCTAACGCTTCTGCTTTTGCCCAATCACTCTGCCATTGATTAACAGTATCAACGGTTTCTTTAATGCTAGAAACAGCATTTCCTGAAGTTGATTTTAACAGAGAAATTGCTCCTTGTAAATCTCCTGATTCAAACTTTTGTCGAGCTTTTGCCACCGTTTTTGTCTTATCTTCAATGGCTGGTGGGGATGGTTTTACTGGAGAAGGTACTACAGCAGATGTTGCTGAAACTTGGGGAACTGGACGAGATGCAATTAAAGAACTATCATCTACAGTTTGCATAGCCAAACCTTTATCTCGACGGCAAGAAATCCATGTTTCATTATTAGCAATAATATCAGAATGCGCCCATGCTAAACGTCCAGATGACAGTTTAATTTCTACCCAACCTCGATTTGTGCGTTTACCTGTCACCTCAAATTCACTGGCTGCACCCAAGGTTTTCAAAATATTATCAGAATTGATGGCACTGGGTTCAGAACGGATATTAGAATTAGCTGCAACTACAGCCATACAGTTATTTGTTAATTTGGTTTTTTCTCCTGTTGGATTACCAGTTAAATTCTTAAAATTGGGATATACATTTGTAAATAAAGCGGCTACACTACCAACTAATAATATGCCAATTAATAAAGGTAAAGGATCTGGTTTATTAGATTCTTGGGGAATATATTGTTGAGGTGCAGGTTGAACAGGAACATGATTAGCGGGCGAAACCGCCATTGTTTTCTGTGTAAATCTTGAAGCTAGATTTTGCGGAGATTGATAAATAATTTGAGGAGATACGGAAGGTTGGGCAAGTTCGGGGGTGATATTTACCAACTCTTGACAAGCTTGTAAAGCTTCCGTTGCTGTTTGATAACGTTCTTTGAAATGGTAACGCACCATTTTCGTTAAAATTGCGCCTAGACCAGGATTCACAGGAATTAAATGTTGCCAGTTAATTTCCCCTGTATCTGGATCTTCTTGTAATTGACTAGCTGGGACTCCCGTTAATGCCTGAATGGCGATAATCCCTAAAGCGTAAATATCACTATTAGGACGGGGTTTACCTTGTCCCTGTTCTGTAGGCATATACCCAGGCGTGCCAATGGCTACTGTAGCTGTTTGCTGTCCGCCGACCACCACCAAGGGAGAGCGTAATTGTTTAACTGCACCAAAATCTACTAAAACTAATTTATAATCAGCCGCACGACGAATAATATTATCTGGCTTAATGTCGCGGTGAATCACACCTTCCTGGTGAACAAACTCTAAAATACTCAAGATTTCCAGCAGCATTTGCATGACTTGGGCTTCACTCCAAGGCTGTCCGGGGATAAGTTCTTCATTGAGAGTATGACCGTCAATAAATTCTTGAACTAGAAAGAATTCCTTATTTTCGTCAAAATAGGCAAGAAGTCTGGGTATTTGGTCATGGTTACTCAATTTTTCTAACGTTTCTGCTTCGCTATTAAACAGGCGTTTAGCAGTAACAAAGATGTTAGGGTCAGAATTAGCTGGTTTCAGGTGTTTAACCACGCAGATGGGATTGCCTGGCCGTCTGGTATCTTGGGCAATATAGGTTTGACCAAATCCCCCTGTCGCCAAGACGCGAATGACTTGGTAGCGATGATCTAGTAATTTGCCTATCATAATTTCCCTCTCCAGCTTTACAGCTTAATTTTCCCGCTAGTAGTCAATATCTCCAAATTTCTCTTTCTAAAATCAGGTATCTTGAGAAAAGATTTAAATTGTATTAGGAATCAGGAGTCACCGAGTCACCGAGTCACCGAGTCACCGAGTCAGGAGGGAAGAAGAAGAGTTTCCTTGTTTCAACCAGGAGGGTAAAGCAAAAGCTTAATGGTGTCAACTTAACGCAAAATCTTCATCCCGCAAGGAACTCAAGTTCCTTGCTAATAGCGAAAGTCATCTAAAAGATGACTAAATACTAGGAAAATTCATTAGTCCGTTTTAACGGACTTGAGCTATGAGACAGGGAATTTATTCCCTGGCGGGTGTGGAAGCCAAACAAATAAGCCATCTGTAACCTAAGTTGACACCAATGAAGCTCTTGCTTTACCCCTACTACTACAAAAGTCCATTTCCTAACCGTTTTGAGTATGCCTTGGCGATCGCTATGAAGTATAGTTTTGTATTGAACCAAATTGCTAGTTTTACTACAGCGGTATGTACTTAAATGAGATACAGAATCTATAGTAAAAGCCTTATGGTAAGAGACTCTTAACTCTTAACTCCTGAATCCTGACTCGGTGACTCCTGACTCCTCCTATATCAGTATCCCTATTGACTAGCTATGCCACCTAAGATAACTAATTCTACCTCATGGCAACAAGCTGAAATCTTGATGCAACCTGCGTTCATTCGTGTGATTGATAATCTTCGCAAGCAGTTGGATATATCTGATTGGCAAGGCACTTATCAAGATGTATTAACTTGGCCTGCCAATACCCCTGATAAAACCAAAGCCTTGGTAACTCAGTTGGTACAAGAAATAGAAACCACAACACCCATACAAGCGGAGGAAATTAGAAGAACTCTGGCGAGTTTACCTATGCCTCATGCAGGATATCATTTGCTTTTACAACGTAATGGACAACAAGTCAATCTAGATTTGTGGGATTTGTGTTATCAAGTATGTTTTCTGAATTATAGTCCAGAGAATACAGCAGTTAATATTGATACTAGCTTAATTGATGAATATGGGGATGTGGATTGGCAACAGTTAGAAAATAAAACTCAGCAATTGGTGAAACAGGTTTTCGCTAGTTTATCAATATTAGGCGACTAGAAGTCACTTCTACACAAACAAAGTCCACCTGCGCGGACTAATTTAAACCGGGTGTTGCTGATTAAGGGTATGAATTTTAGTCTCACGCAAAGGCGCAAAGACGCAAAGGTAAGATTTTTAAAGGTTCTATTTGGAAATTTCATACCTCGATTCACCAACGCCTTTAAACCGTAATCCTGTTAATCCTTAAATCCTGGATATCCTGATTCTGACAATATTATTTCCTATGAAATTGATTTCTCTTCTACACAAACAAAGTCCACCTGCGCGGACTAATTTAAACCGGGTGTTGCTGATTAAGGGTATGAATTTTAGTCTCACGCAAAGGCGCAAAGACGCAAAGGTAAGATTTTTAAAGGTTCTATTTGGAAATTTCATACCTCGATTCACCAACGCCTTTAAACCGTAATCCTGTTAATCCTTAAATCCTGGATATCCTGATTCTGACAATATTATTTCCTATGAAATTGATTTCTCTTCTACACAAACAAAGTCCACCTGCGCGGACTAATTTAAACCGGGTGTTGCTGATTAAGGGTATGAATTTTAGTCTCACGCAAAGGCGCAAAGACGCAAAGGTAAGATTTTTAAAGGTTCTATTTGGAAATTTCATACCTCGATTCACCAACGCCTTTAAACCGTAATCCTGTTAATCCTTAAATCCTGGATATCCTGATTCTGACAATATTATTTCCTATGAAATTGATTTCTGAACCACCGATTTCTGTCAAAATTCAAAAGATGAAACAACGGGTGCGCTGGCAGCATTCGAGTATTTTACAGCAGGGAATTGACCAAACCTGCATGGTGATAGATGATGGCAACTCAGAAAGTCCAGATTTTTCGTTTATGGTGATGGGTGATACTGGCACTAAGTCCTATTCTGGACACCATCCCCAACGGGAAGTTGCCAAAATGATGGTAAATCATGGTAATGATTGCCGCTTTGTACTGCACACTGGTGATGTGATTTATATGGTGGGTTCTCGTGAATATTACCCAGCCAATTTTATTGAACCTTATCGGGAATTTTTGGTGGGTGGTCATCAGCCTCAAGATATCGCTTATGATCAGATGGTATTTAAGCTACCGATTTTACCAGTGCTGGGTAATCATGATTACTATGATGTGCCTTTACTCTATCGGTTGTTAACTGGTCCAACTTTGCCTTTGCGGCGGATGTTGCGTTATAAAGATATTGAGATTGGTTGGTATGGTTCAAATCAAGGTGATGCTTATGCTAGAGCATTTTTAGATTATTTGGCGGCAGTTTCTCCAACTGACTTAGAAGAATATTTAAAACAGCATTACAACGCTAAAATCGGTACGGGTAAATGTTTGCGTTATCAGCCGGGGAATTTTACTCGTTTACCTAATCGCTACTATAATTTTTGTTACGCTGGTATTGACTTTTTTGCCTTAGATTCTAACACTTTCAATACTCCAGACCCTTTACCTAATAACCAAGCTGGGGATGATTTTCGTCGGGAATTAGGGCAACGTCGTCAGGAAATTGACAAGGAAGAATTACGGATTTTGACGGAATGTGACAAACTCAATCCTGAGAAATCTGATGACGCGGAATTATTGGCTGAACTTGGGGCAAAATTAGACCAAATCAATGAAGTGAAAATTGATATTGAAAAGCAATTAGAATCTCATACAAATACTAATGTTGATTTTGAACAATTGACTTGGTTAAAAGAAAAGTTAATTGCATCTTGGCAGAATACCGCAATTAGAGGACGGGTAATATTTTTCCATCATCCACCTTATGTTACAGAAGGCAGTAAATGGAATCAAAGGCAAACTTTAGCGGTTCGTCATCGGTTACGGGAAGTTTTTGATGAGGTGGCAACAAGTTTAGGTAATATAACTCAGAAACGCCCAATAGTAGATATAATATTCAGCGGACACGCACATTGTCTTGAGCATTTGCAAACTGTTAATACAGGACACGCAGATTCTTATATTAATTATATTATTTCCGGTGGTAGTGGTCGTCGTCTTCGTCGTCAACGTCAAGAGGGAGGAGAATTGCTGGAAACTTTCAATAATAATGGGGATCTTTCCAGTCGTAAGGTTGCTGATTCGCTGTTGTATGTGGGACGGAGTGGGAGTGGTTTTGAGAGTAAACAGCCTTATTCTTGTGTGCGAGTGGATGTATTGGGGGGTTTTCCAGCTAAATTTATGATTACACCTTTAGTAACAGAGTTAGTTGCGGGTAAATGGTGCGATCGCCAATTAAAACCTTGGATAATTTATAATCCAGGAGGATAGAAGAGACGTTATTGATAACGCCTCTAAAATAATTAAAACTCCGCACTTTGTGGTGTGCGAGGAAACGGAATGACATCTCGAATATTTCCCATACCCGTCATAAATTGCACCAATCTTTCAAACCCCAAACCGAAACCAGCGTGGGGAACAGTACCATAACGACGTAAATCTAAATACCACCACAAATCTTCTGGTTTCATACCTTGGGCTAATACCCGTTTTTCTAAAACATCAAGTCTTTCTTCCCGTTGTGAACCACCAATAATTTCGCCTATTTTCGGTGCGAGAATATCCATAGCGCGGACGGTTTTTTCATCGTCACTCAACCGCATATAAAAAGCTTTAATTTGGGCAGGATAATCTGTAACAATAACAGGCTTTTTGAACAATTGTTCAGCTAAATAGCGTTCATGTTCTGATTGTAAATCCGCACCCCAACTCACAGGGTAATCAAACTTAACATCAGCTTTTTCTAAAAGTTTGACTGCTTCTGTATAAGTCAATCGTTCAAACTGATTGTTAATAATATTATTGGCAGTTTCTAAGACAGTATTATCAATCCGTTCATTAAAAAATTCCATGTCTTCGGGACAGGTTTCCATCACATATTTAAAAATGTGTTTGAGAAACTCTTCAGCCAAATCCATATCACCTTCTAAATCACAAAAAGCCATTTCTGGTTCAACCATCCAAAATTCGGCTAAGTGTCGAGAAGTATTAGAATTTTCAGCCCGGAATGTGGGACCAAAAGTATAGACATTAGTAAAAGCCATTGCCATAATTTCGGCTTCTAATTGGCCACTGACTGTTAAATATGCAGGTTTACTAAAGAAGTCTTGGCTATAATCAATTTCTTGGTTTTCTGTTTTAGGAACATTCTTTAAATTGAAATTGGTCACACTAAATAATTCACCCGCACCTTCACAATCACTCGCAGTAATAATGGGAGTATGTACCCATAAAAAACCCCGTTGTTGAAAAAATTGGTGAATAGCAGTCGCGCAAGCATTTCTGACTCGAAATACTGCACCGAAGGAGTTAGTTCGCGGACGTAAATGGGCTATGGTGCGGAGAAACTCAAAGGAATGGCGTTTCTTTTGCAGAGGATAGGTATCAGGATCAGCATCTCCGTATACTTTCACTGTATCTGCTTTTAATTCTATTCTTTGTCCTTTACCCTGGGAAGCTACTAGGACTCCTGATACTTCAATAGAACCACCTGTATTGATCTGTTTTAATATTCCTTGATAGTCTGGTAAATCTTGATTAATGACAATTTGTAAATTACCCAAAGATGAACCATCATTAACTTCCAAAAATGCAAATCCTTTTAATTCGCGTTTTGTTCTTACCCAACCTTGGACTACCAAATTTTCATCTGGTTTACCACTTCTTAATATTTCTGCAATACGAGGATTTAGCATTTTCTACAATTTGTATTTTTTAAAGAGTCAGATCCCCGACTTCTCAAAGAAGTCGGGGATCTTAAAGAAGTCGGGGATCTTTTAAATCAACCAACCCAAGATTTTAATAACCAACCTATAATAACACCTAAACCGCCAAAACGAATAGCTTGCCAAAAAGGTCTTTTCAGACTTACCCAAGAAAACAACTGGCTTTCTAAGTTGATTTCTAATCCTTCTAATTGTTTTTGAAGGCGATTTAACTCGGCTTTAATTTCTGGAGTCTGCTTTCTATTTTCCTTTAAATTTTTTAATTCTTGTTGCCATTGTGCCTTTTGTTGTTGATCTGTTTGCACTTGAGCATATCTATCTTTTAATAACCGTAGTGAAGTTTCCACTTCTACCAATTCCTGTGCAAAATCTGGCTGGGGATTTTCCTCTAAATTAGTCATTGGTGATTGTTCATTAGCTATGATGATTAAATCATAACTTTTACTCTTAACTCGGCACTTGGTCTTATGTCGCAAACTAGCCAACTCAATGAAATTAGCACTCTAGAACTAGCACAGGCACTTATGGAACGGCTGAGTATTTCTCCTGATGATTGGCATCGGCTCAAGTCTAATCGCAATGTCCGCGCTAGTGAACAGGCAGCCGCCGCAATGGTATTTTTGGTCAAAAATGAACCCCAAGAAGCACAGGCTAGGCTAGAACAGGCTGTGGGCTGGCTAGATAAGTCAATTTCCGCCCCTCCTTGCCCCACGCACGGACATCAGCGCGAGGTAATAAAGAAATAACTCTCACCTGTCCCCGTGGCGTAGCACCTGTTATCTTCGCAAAGATAGTAACCGACGGCTTTCTACTTGCTTGCAAAGGGTAAGTTCTGTCCCTTTGCCATTCCATTTTACTTGATCAAAAATCTGATGCAGTAAGGACATACCCCGCCCACTTTCTGCTTCGTCCGGTGGTAAATAGTCATCGGGATCACTATGATCTTCGAGGGAGGGTGTGAAACCGCTGCCCTGATCTGAGATAATCCACCAATACTGATTATTTATTAATGAGAACTGAACTACGACTAATTTACCGGGATCAAGATTGTTCCCATGTTTAGCCGCGTTGACTAGGGCTTCTTGGAGTCCTAGTCGTAGTTCTGATTGTAATTTTACGGGAATATCGTTCAAGAGTAAATCTAGGATTGGACAAAGATAGAGGGTGGAGGCAAAACTAATTGTCCCCCAATAACGCCCAACTGGACGAAGAGAAATGGTAATCACAAGAGAAACCCCGTAGCTTTTATTTAGCTAGACATCAGGAAAGCTTTTTCAGGCATTCTGATAAAAATTAGGTAGTCATGCTGCCTTCAAATTTGAGTCTGTAAAACTAAATTTATAAAAATGCTCTTGGCTGATAACTGAAAATGAGAATTCATATTGTTTGTTTACAATTTGCTAAAGTCAATCCGTTCATTAGATGAATAAGAATTGCTATTTTTAAACAGAATGGGTAGGACGCTCTGATTAACTGCTAGTTTGTATTTAACACAATTTAATCTCTTCCTTCAGATTCTATACAGCTTCGATTTCTTTAAAACAAAATGAGTTTCTATTTTTATGTAATTCCATCTTAGCATTATGAGTATCAACTAAATTACAAATTCCTGATTTTTATTTTTGGGAGGAATTAACTATTCTGATCATTTTCCGATAGGACGAGAAAAGCGGCTGCTTCTACATGGGCAGTTTGAGGAAAAAAGTCGGCAGGTTGCACTCTTGTGAGTTTATATAGCCCATCTTCGCAAAGTAATTTGAGGTCACGGGCGAGGGTGGCTACTTTACAACTGACGTAAACAATTCGAGATGGTTTCAGGTTTCTTAATATTTTTATGACGTTAGCTTCACATCCTTTGCGGGGCGGATCAAGTAAGACGACATCTGGGATGATTTCCAGATTCTGGAGAATCTTTTCTACTGCGCCTACTTGGAATGTGACATTATTGATTCCATTTTCTTTGGCATTGATAGTTGCTTGTTGTACTGCTGTTGATTGCAATTCTAACCCTGTGACGTGCCGTGCTTGTTTAGCTAGGGGTAAAGTTAATGTTCCTATACCACAATAGGCATCAATGAGGATTTCATCTCCTTGTAGGTTCAGTTCTGACTGAATTACTGCTAGGAGTGCTTCGGCTGTTTCTGTGTACACTTGGAAAAATGTATCCGGTCCGATTTGAAAATCTAGTCCGGCGAATTTTTCTTGGAGGTGGGGGGTTCCAGCTAGACAACGGGTTTCTGATCCAAATATAGCATTTGTGCGATCGCTATTGCGGTTAAGTGACACACCAACTAACTCAGGATAACGCTGTAACCATTGCTGTGCTTGGGTTTCAATTCCTGGTAAATTCCAATCTTTGACCACCAAAGTTAGCAGCATTTCTCCTGTGCGACGACCAATGCGTAAACCCAAATGGCGAATTAAGCCTTTATGCCGGGTTTCGTCATAAATTGACCAACCTTGCTTTTCAATATCCAATTTTACTTCAGCTAATAGGGGATTTAATCGCTGGTCTTGGACGGGGCATTGATTCAAGTTGATTAATTTATGAGTACCTTTGTGATAATATCCAGCTTGGATATGACCTGTGGCTGACCTACCAATAGGATAGGTGACTTTGTTGCGATAGCCAAAGGATGCAGCAGTTACCAGGACTGGATCTATCTGTGGATTCACAAAACCGCCAATTCTTTCTAAGGCTTGAGTTACTTGATTGTGTTTGGCGATTAATTGGTAGTCATAATTTATATGTTGCCACTGACAACCACCACATTTATCAGCGACGATACAACTGGGACGCACCCGTTGAGGCGAGGCTTGCAATAATTCCTGCACCTGACCATAGGCATATTTTGGCTTAACATTGAATAGTTTAACAAGTAGGCGATCGCCTGGAACAGTATCAGGAACAAAAACTACCCTCTGTTCAAAGCGTCCCACACCATCCCCAGTGTCGCTTAAATCAGTAATTTCCAGTTCAATAATTTCATCTTGTCGCCACATTATATTAGTCATTAGTCAGTTGCTAGAGAACAGGGAACTTTCTCACTGGGAAGCGGAAGTTCCCCAATGTCGAATGTAAATTCATTTATCTCTATCTTCCCATACACTTCACGAATGTCCCTCAAAGTCGGTAAACTAGCAGATATAAATATTTCAGTTCATTTAGATAATCATGACTGTAATTAGCCAAGTTATTCTCCAAGCTGACGACGAACTGCGTTACCCCAGCAGTGGCGAACTCAAAAACATCAAAGCATTTTTGGAAACAGGTGTGCAGCGCACAAGAATCGCCGCCACCCTTTCCGAAAACGAGAAAAAGATCGTTCAAGAAGCCACCAAAAAACTTTGGCAAAAACGCCCTGACTTTATCGCCCCCGGTGGTAATGCTTACGGTGAAAAACAACGGGCTTTGTGTATTCGGGACTTTGGCTGGTACTTACGCCTAATTACTTACGGTGTACTTGCTGGTGACAAAGAACCTATTGAAAAAATTGGTTTGGTTGGTGTGCGGGAAATGTACAACTCTCTAGGCGTTCCTGTACCTGGAATGGTAGAAGCTATTACCTCTCTCAAACAAGCGTCCTTGGATTTATTAAATGCAGAAGACGCTGGGGAAACTGCACCTTACTTTGATTACATCATTCAAGCGATGTCATAATCAAAACCCTGTGTGATAGCAGGGAACAGAGTTAAAAGTCTTGAATTCCCCACAGTTGGTAGTAGCTATGGCAAATATTTGTCAGGTTATTAACTATACTAAACACGGGTGAGATTTAAACTTTTGCCAAATGACAAAGAACCCAGATGTGTAGGGGTTTAGCTCATGCTTTACCCCTACGTTTAGAATCAAACAATTAAGCCGTTTTGAGTAAGTACACTGCGGCGTAAATAAGATGACCATTAAAAGCTCTGAAAATTTGATTAGACATCTCCAAAAAAAGATTGTAGAGACGTTCAATATAACGTTTCTACAGGGTTTTCAGTCCAAGTATCTTTAATTTCTGGAGATGTCTATTGATGACAAGGCTTAAAAATGGTTGCTTTATTTACGCCATGATGTACTAGTTGTGGGGATATGTTATACTTATCGCAAGTTATGATATTAGCAAACAACGAAAAATGACAGACTGATAGTAGGCTGTCATAGGTCAGTATGTTCCCTATTAAGAGTCAAGAGTCCAGGAGTCAGGACGAAGAATTAAAGAGAAGTAAGAATAGATTAACTAGAAAATAATCAGGAATTAGAAAATTTAGAAAAAAATGATCCTCCTCCTCAAGACAGACTTTTTCTGGCAATTTGTGTGATTATTATTTAGAGGGAAGAAACTCAACGTTATCAGGCAGAAGGAAATAAATTTTTCATGTCAATGATTATAGCAGAAAAACTCAATAAATTCTATCCTGTATCCACAAAACAACCAGGTATTAAGGGAACAATTAACCATTTTTTCCGTCGCACCTATCGCTCAATTCCTGCCGTTCAAGATATCACTTTCACCATTGAAACCGGAGAAATAGTGGGATTTTTAGGTCCTAATGGTGCCGGCAAAACTACCACACTAAAAATGCTAACAGGATTAATTCATCCTTCTAAAGGTACGGTTAAAGTCGGTGGATTTATTCCCTTTAATCGTCAAGAAGCATTTTTGCAAAAAATCACCTTAGTGATGGGACAAAAACAGCAATTAATTTGGGATTTACCAGCATTAGATTCTCTCAGAATTAACGCCGCAGTTTATAATATTTCTGATAAAGAATTTCAACGTCGAGTTGGAGAACTAACAGAAATGCTGGCTTTAGAAGGTAAATTAACCCAACCCGTCCGCAAATTATCATTAGGTGAAAGGATGAAAGCTGAACTGTTAGCAGCACTTTTACACCGTCCCCAAGTTTTATTTCTAGATGAACCAACTTTAGGATTAGATGTTAATGCTCAAGTAGGAGTGCGTAACTTTTTAAAAGAATATAATCAGCTATATCAAGCCACAATATTATTAACAAGTCATTACATGGCTGATATTACAGCTTTGTGTGAACGGGTGTTATTAATTCATCAAGGAAAACTCATGTACGATGGTAGATTAGATGGATTATTAGAAAATTTTGCTCCTTATCGAGAAATTTATGTCGAATTAGCTCAAGAATTACCACTAGAAAAACTTATGTCCTATGGTGATGTGCAAATGCTAGAAGGAAGAGCCGTGAGATTTATTGTCCAACAAGAAACCATGACTCGCACTGTTTCTCAGATTTTAGCCGATTTAGAAGTGATAGATTTAACAGTTACAGAACCACCAATAGAAGAGGTAATTGGTAGGGTTTTTCAAAGAGGATTTAACCATTAATAACTATGAACAAAATTGTTAAAAAATCCTTAACTTTGCTATCAGTATATTATGCTAATCTGCTGGAATATAGATCCGAATTAATCTTCTGGGTTTTAGCTGGTTCTTTACCAATTATCATGATGGGTATTTGGATGCAAGCTGCTGATAGTGGTAAATTTGCTTTTAAATCTGTAGACTTCGCTCGATATTTTTTCGCAGTTTTTCTGGCTAGGCAAATCACCGTTGTCTGGGTAATTTATGATTTTGAAAAAGAAGTATTAGAAGGTAAACTTTCGCCAAAATTATTACAGCCTTTAGATCCAGTTTGGCACCATGTTGCCAACCATCTGGCTGAAAGAGTCGCTAGAATGCCTTTTGTATTGCTTTTAGCAGCACTCTTTTTTGTTCTCTATCCTCAAGCCTTTTGGTTGCCAAGTATAACTAACTTATTTCTATTTATCTTAGCAGTAATTATGGTTTTTGCTTTAAGATTTATCATTCAATATACCTTTGCTATGTTTGCATTTTGGACAGAAAGAGCCGCAGCTTTGGAAAATTTATGGTTGTTGTTTTTTGTATTTTTATCAGGTTTGATAGCACCTTTAGATGTTTTTCCAGAAAATATTAGAAACATAGTTATGTTCACACCTTTTCCTTATATGATTAATTTTCCAGCTAGTATTTTAGTAGGACTACCTGTAGATTTAACCAGAGGATTTCTATCAATCTCAGGTTGGTTTCTTATATTTTTTGGTGCCAATCGTTTTTTATGGCGCAGAGGACTGAAAAAATATTCAGGTATGGGAGCTTAATCAATACTATTGCCAATTTTCCAAAATATGTCTGAAACCCAAGAAAATCGTGACTATATCAATAGGGTTTCAGGGCTTTGGCAATAGTATTGTTAATAATTCATAATTTAATTTCCAGTTTATACCGTAATTATAACTCACTGAGGACACAAAAATCTCTATATTTCTGATCTGTTACCTATTTCCTCTCCAAATATACAATTTATTTTGCCAGACTAAGTAGGTGAACACAATAAAACCAAACTGTGTAAATAAACGTAAAATCGCCCAAACCCTCTTCACTCTTGCCTCTTGCCTCTTGCCTTTTGCCTTTTGCCTTGCCATAACGACAATTTTCAACGCCAACCTACTTACTTATTTATTAACCTTGAGGGGAAACATTAACTAAAATAAATTAGTCTGTTAATTAACAGCCGCAAAAAATTTGTTGATCAGCCTATGACTATCATCCGTAACCCTATTAATCCAGAGAATAAATTGTCAGGTTTTAGTATTATCAACCCTGCCAAAATGTTTATAGGCATAATTGCTGCTTTTCCCATTGCTTTAATCTCATCAGCAAAGGCTTTAGAAGTACAAGTATTACCTAAAAATCCTCAATTGGGAGATACAATTTCCGTTGTCATTGAGGCAAATACCCCAGAAAAAACCAGCAATCCTACTGTAACAGTGGGGGAAAAAATATATCCAGCCTTTGAAATTGCACCTCGTAAATATCGTTCTTTTGTGCCTACAACTCCCTTAGAAAAGGCTGGAGTGAGAACCATTAAAGTTTCCGAAAATGGACAAGAACAAAATTTATCAGTAAAGGTGCGCGATCGCCAATTTCCCGTTCAACGGATTACCCTACCACCTGGAAAAGCTGGAGTTAATGCTACCGAGTACGAACTTAAGCGCGTAAAAGAATTAAAAGCCCTACAGACACCAGAAAAATATTGGAATGGTGCTTTTCTTACCCCCAATGCTGGGAGAACATCCACTAAATATGGAGTCCGTCGTTACTACAATGGTGAATTTGCCAAAGACTACTACCATCGTGGACAAGACTACGCAGGTGCAGTGGGTTCAACCGTAATTACCCCAGCGGCTGGACGAGTTGCTTTAGTGGGTAAAGTATCCCAAGGATTCCGGGTTCATGGTAATGTAGTAGGCATTGATCACGGTCAGGGAGTTATCAGCATTTTCATGCACCTAAGTCGTATAGATGTCAAGGAAGGTGATTTTGTGCAAGCAGGGCAAAAAATTGGTGCAGTCGGTTCAACTGGTGCATCTACTGGACCGCACTTACACTGGGGTTTGTATGTGAACGGACAATCTGTTGATCCATTACCGTGGAAATCTCGGACAATTGATTAAGTTGCAGACCTGATGACTTTCTCAACCCAAAATACCTATTGACACTCTCAGGGAAATATTGTCTGTTTTCGGAATCTTAAACAAGCCACTGATAAGGCGATCGCCCTATTCTCAAATAAGGACACTCTCAGCGGCTTTAGCCACTGAGCTTTATGCTTACCGAATATTCCTGTAAAACCCGCCTGGGAATGATAGCATGGCGTTTCTGGGCGGGGATCTCAGCCAAACAAATAACCTATCTATCTGTAGCTTAAGTTGACACCAATTTTTATTGTATTCACCTACTTAGATTATCAGCGGTGATATCTTAAATGTTGATTAGGAACTCAAAATTTGGGAAATAAAATAATTCTCAATCTGGAGGGTTTCTAAAACAGAAAGTATCTTTGTGCCATTGGTAAAATGGTTGCTGGTTCACAAGTTAATAATTCACCATCTGCGCGAACTTCGTAGGTTTCTGGATCTACTTCAATTTCGGGTAAAGCATCATTTAATTTCATATCTCGCTTAGTGATTTGACGAGTTCCTGAAACTGCGATCGCTAACTTCCCTAATTTTAATTGTTGAGGAATTTCTCTGGACAAAGCAGCTTGAGACACAAAAGTTAATGATGTCGCATTTCTAGCACCCGCAAAACTGCCAAACATCGGTCGCATATATACAGGTTGGGGTGTGGGAATACTAGCATTAGCGTCACCCATCTGTGACCAAGCAATCATGCCACCTTTAATCACAATTTCCGGTTTGACACCAAAAAAAGCAGGTTTCCACAAACACAAATCGGCTAATTTTCCCGCTTCTACCGACCCCACATATTCAGAGATACCATGAGTTATTGCCGGATTAATTGTATATTTAGCAACATAACGTTTAGCTCGTAAATTATCGGCATGACTATCACCAGCAAGGCTTCCCCTTTGCACCTTCATTTTATGTGCCGTTTGCCAAGTCCGAATGATTACCTCACCGACACGCCCCATTGCTTGGGAGTCGGAAGCAATCATACTAAACGCGCCTAAATCGTGAAGAATGTCTTCCGCAGCGATCGTTTCTCGACGGATACGGGATTCAGCAAAAGATACATCTTCAGGAATAGCTGCATCTAGGTGATGACATACCATCAACATATCTAAATGTTCATCTAGAGTATTGACAGTGTAAGGACGGGTAGGATTAGTAGAAGATGGCAAAACGTTACTTTGTCCACAAACCTTAATAATATCTGGTGCGTGTCCTCCTCCAGCCCCTTCTGTATGGTAGGTGTGAATAGCACGATGCTTAAAAGCGGCAATTGTATCTTCCACAAAGCCGGCTTCGTTTAGAGTATCAGTATGAATTGCTACTTGCACATCATATTCATCAGCAACGGTTAAACAAGTATCAATTGTGGCTGGATTTGTTCCCCAATCTTCATGGAGTTTCAATCCCATCGCCCCGGCTTCAATTTGTTCTATTAACCCTTGAGGTTGACTGGTATTACCTTTTCCTAAAAATCCTAAGTTAACAGGGAATGCGTCAGCAGCTTGCAACATTCGATACATATTCCAAGGTCCAGGGGTACAAGTCGTGGCATTTGTTCCCGTAGCTGGTCCTGTACCACCACCAATCATGGTAGTAATACCGGAAGCAATAGCGACTTCAATTTGTTGAGGACAGATAAAATGGATGTGGGTATCAATTCCCCCCGCCGTCAGAATCATTCCCTCACCGGCTAAAGCTTCTGTTCCCGGTCCAATGATAATATCTATATTGTCTTGAATATAGGGATTGCCGGCTTTACCAATTTTGTAAATTTTCCCCTCTTTAATGCCAATATCTGCTTTGACAATTCCCCACCAATCGAGGATTAAAGCATTTGTAATCACTAAATCTACAGCCCCATCCTGATTAGAAATAGGAGATTGTCCCATGCCATCTCTGATGACTTTTCCGCCACCAAATTTTACTTCATCACCGTAGGTTGTGAAGTCTCTTTCTACTTCTATAAATAGTTCGGTATCTGCTAATCTAATTTTATCGCCTACTGTTGGTCCGTAGGTTTCGGCGTAGGCTTGGCGGTTCATTTTGTATGTCATAGTTTATCCTTTTTTTTATCACGCAGAGGCGCAGAGGCGCAGAGAGAGTTTTAGAGGTTTCCATCAATTTTGTTGTTGAAGCCGTAGATTTGACGACTACCAACTAGGGGAATTAATGTTATTTCTTTTTCGTCTCCTGGTTCAAATCTGACGGCTGTGCCGGCGGGAATATCTAATCTCATTCCTCGTGTTTTTTCTCTGTCGAAGTTTAAAGCGGTATTGACTTCATAAAAGTGAAAATGTGATCCTATTTGAATTGGTCTGTCTCCTGTATTTGCCACTATTATTTTAGTCGTGGGACGACCTGCATTTAATTCGATTTCTCCAGATGGGGTAATGATTTCGCCTGGTATCATAATTGAGTTTTTCCTCTTTTAATTTATATTGCCAAATTTTCTAAGAATTGTACAAATGGTTTGAATGCTTGAGGGCATAGTTCGGCTATATCTTGATATCTTGCACTTTCTAATATTCTGCGTGCATCCACAGAACCTTTATATTTTTTACCACATTCTCGAAATATTTTTTCTACAATATCTTTCGGTGGAATATTATGATTTTGTTCCTCAACTGGTGTTATCCATTTTACAGCAAGAGAATTAACACCAAGTATACTCATTAGTTGGGATTCAGCAGCCAAAATTAAGGATTCTAAATCATGTTTAAAGCAAAAACCTCGAAAACGCTCTTTTAAGCGATTATCATTAATTCCTTTAGACTCTAATACCTGATTGAACGTATTTGAAATCCCATTTTCTAGTTCTTCAATTGTTTCATGTTCAAAGCCTTTATTTTTGGGATATAGGTCTGGCATAATTACCACAATTGAATCTGGCTGATTGCAGATAATATTGACTGCTTTAGTTGGTGTCTTTGTTAATAAATCTTTCTTAGCATCTCCTCCTTTATCATTATCATTTCCCTTAACTGCAAAAAATTTGATACTAATACCTTGCTGTAATTTCTGGTCAATTAAAGGTGCTAATAGTGCCTCCATTGCATATTTATCAGATGTCCCCTCTACATAAATTTCAACTTTCATGGAAGTCTCTCTAATTCATCGCTACGGTGTAATTGTTCTAATTCATCTGCACCAAAATCATCAAGCATATCAATTAATACCGGAGAATTACCAGGTTTAATAAATTTTGCTTCCCCTTTTTCTTTTCTGAGTACAGCAATTTGCGAAATATCAAATTGTGTGAGAAAATAAGACGAATGCGTTGCTAATAAAATTTGAGTGCGTTCAGAGGCTTTTTCAAATAAAGCAGCCAAAACAGGTAATGTCCGAGGATGAACACCTTGGTCCGGTTCATCAATACAAATTAAAGATGGTGGATTTGGGTGTACACATAAACAAATCCAGCAAATCAAACGCAAAATTCCATCTGATAAATCAGCAAGACTTAACTCATCATCAACACCTGATTCTCGCCAAAAAGCGATCACTTCTCCTGGTCCACCACGTGCTTTTACTGTTAAACCTTTAAAGCCAGGAATTACAGAACGTAAATGTTGTTGTAATTCATCAAATGCTGGACGATGTTCAGTCATTAAGGAAAAAAGAACTGAACTTAAATTACCTGCATTTTCATGTAAAATCGGTTCTTGTTCAATGGGAACTGATTGACGAATTTTCTGACTTGCTATATTGAAGGAACTATAAAATCTCCAATCACGAATATATTCACGTAAGTTATATAATGCTTCCAGTGATGGATTTGTCATTGCATTTAGCGTCAGTTGATTAGAACGCTTTAAAGCAATATCCTGTGTTAATTTATCTGATGTTAATGTTGTAAATCCTGTTTCTCCAGGTTCTCTAATTACACCTTTATTACCTTGAATATCCATATATATGTATGGACTACTGTATCTATCACTAAAAGGTTGAGATGATTCTACTCTTTCGTAGGAAACTTGAGTTCGACCAACCGGACCCATAAGTTCTCCCAGATATCTAATACCAGTTGGAAGACCTGTATCAATTTCAATGTCCCATTGGAACTTAGCTAGTCCTGGAATATGAAAAATCTGCTGACCAATAGAACCAGAAATAATTTCTGGAGGGATATCTTGATAAAGACTATCTCGCAAAAATTTGAGAAATTCAAACAAACTTGATTTCCCCGCACCATTAGCACCAACAATAATTTCTAGTGGTTGTAACTGGGCTTCAAAATTTCTGAAAGGCCGATAACCTTGAATATTAACTGATGTTAATCTCATGTTGTTTTTCCTTGATTTGCACTTTCTCCTATCTTAATCATTTCTACCGAATTGGATTATGTACAGTAACTAACTTTGTCCCATCAGGAAATGTGGCTTCTACTTGAACATCATGAATCATTTCTGGTACACCTTCCATGACATCATCACGAGTTAATAATGTTGTGCCATAACTCATTAAATCTGCCACAGTTTGACCATCTCTTGCACCTTCCAAAATCGCCGCAGAAATAAAAGCGACTGCTTCAGGATAATTCAATTTTAAACCTCTATTTTTCCTTCTTTCCGCTACTAAAGCAGCAGTAAAAATTAATAATTTATCTTTTTCTTGGGGTGTAAGCTGCATTGTTCTCTCCTCTGCGTTCTCTGCGTCTCTGTGGTTCGTTTAAATTTGCCAGACTCTAGGAATACAATTACCACGATTTAGACAAGATACTCGTAACATTTGCCAAATATTTGTAAACCAACTCCTGACTTCAGATGTAGAATTACCACGATATCGGCACAAAAATCCATGTTGTAAGCGAGTTACCCCAGCATCAGAGTTTTGAATAATTAAAGAACGTGCTTGGTTGATGATTTCTGGAGATAGAGGAAAACCAACACAAATAAAACTACCAACAACGGGATGTTCTCTTAAACCATGAGGACTGTGAAATACTTTTTCGTTACCGGGAACGATTTGTCTATCAATCCATAAGGGAATATCATTTTGCCAGATTTCCGTGTGCGATCGCATCTCTCCCTCTAAAAACTTTTCGCCCCTAGCACTTCTACCAAATCTCGTAATTTCCCAGCCTAAATAACTCGCACCTGGAGCTAATTCTACCCGCAAATCTTGGCGGTAAATTGCTCCATTAAATAAAATTGTTTCTTGGGGCAAATATTCTAAACAAGCATGAGCATCAACTTGGATATTTACGGTTTGTCTTGCTTGTAAGCCATTACTACGATATATTTTAGCAGCAGCGGCTGTAGTAATCAAGACATTTGTATAGGGTTGGAGGTGAATATGAGAGGATAGGCGATCGCCCCCCACAATGCCCCCAGCAGTGTGTAAAATCACACTATGACAAATTTCTTGTCCTTCCGGGTAAAAGGGGCGTTGTACCTTTAATGGGGCTTGATGGTGGTTATAAATTAACTGAGTGGAATCTCGGCGATGAGCATAAACTAAGTTAAGTTGACCATGCCAACCCTGTATTGTCTGAGAGTTATCAATCATTTATAGGGTAGAGTAAAAATCAAGTGCCTGATTTATTCGGTTTAACATATTATTCAATATTTATGACAATATTTTGGTTAGCATTAGCTGGAATTGTAGGATGGTTTGTCAGTTTACTAGCAGGTGGTGGAAGTGCATTAATCCTTATGCCCATTGTAAGTATATTTCTAGGGGCTGTAGCTATTGCTCCCGTAATTACTATTAGTGGGCTATTTGGAAACAGTGAAAGAGTATTTGTGTATTGGCAAAAAATTAATTGGGATGTTGTTAAATGGGAGTTACCAGGAGCAATTTTTGGCGGAATTTTGGGAGCTTTTACACTAACAAAACTTAAATTAGATTGGTTAAGTATTTTAGTTGCTATATTTCTGATTTTTTCAGCTACTAGTTACTTTTTTAAAAATGAAGAAAAATCTTTTTCAGTCAAAGCTTGGTACTTTTTACCAGCAGGTTTCGCCTATGCTTTTTTCTCTGGATTAATAGGGAGTATGGGTCCTGTATTAGCTCCACTTTATATTAACTATGGCTTACAAAAAGAAGAATTACTAGCAACTCAGGCAACAAATCGAGTGATTGTTCATATTGTCAAGATTTTTGTCTATAGTTTTTTGGGTGCTTTCAAATTGCCATATATTGGTTATGGAATTGTCCTTGGTTTGGCTGCTATACCTGGAAACTGGTTGGGACATTTAGTTTTGCAAAAAATCAGTGAAAAACAATTCCGGCGACTGGTTATCTCCTTTGTTTTGTTCAGTGGAATGCTAATTTTATGGCAGCAACGAGAACTATTAGTTTTTTGGTAAAACCACTTTCAATTTAATTTTGCAACTTGATTTGATTAAACTAATTTTTTAGTTCTATAATTTATTGTAGATGCCTAACTTAGTATCAATATGGCGGTATGCACTCGAATGAGATACAGTCAGTAAATCGAAAACCCTGTAGGGGCGCAGGGACTGCGCCCTCGATTGTATTTCATCCAACCAATAACCGCTATAGCAAGTGTTAAGCCTACATCTTAATTTGTGAGGTTTTAAATATGGTTGCTTCTCCCCAAATCTACATCACTCCAGAAGAATATTTAGAATTAGAAGAAAACAGCCCCGTCAAGCATGAATATATTGATGGATATATTTACGCAATGGCTGGCGCATTAGACGCTCATATTACCATTGCTGGAAACTTGTTTGCACTACTGCGTAATCATGTGCGTGGTTCTGGTCGTCGAGTATATATTTCTGATATGAAAGCCAGAATTGAATCTTTAAATAGATTTTTTTATCCTGATATTATGGTAACTTGCGATAACCGTGATCAAGAAACACTAGGATATAAAAGATTTCCTTGTTTAATAATCGAAGTTTTATCTGATTCTACCGAAAGATTTGATCGAGGTGACAAATTCGCTGATTATCAAACTATAGAAACTTTACAAGAATATATTTTAATTAATACAAAAAAACCGAGAGTTGAATCTTTCCGCCGCAATCAAGATGGATTTTGGGTATTACAGTCTTATGTAGGAGAAGAAACTTCATTTCAATTACACAGCATTAGCTTTGCGGAAACAATGAGACAACTTTATGAAGATGTAGATTTTCCGCAGCCAGCGTAATTTTCCCCAATCCACAATCAGAAATTTTGGACTTTAGACCTTAGATAAATCATCCAAAATCTAAAATCCAAAATCTAAAATTGTTTAAGCCATTTGATTTTCAATCGCCCAACGTGCTAATTCAGTACGGTTGTGGAGATTGGTTTTGCCCAACATATTGGACACATGGCTTTCAACAGTTCGCTGACTGACATTTAATTCTTCAGCGATTTCGCGGTTTGCTAAACCCCTAGCGACAAACTGGACTACTTTTAGTTCCGTTGGGGTTAACTGGACATCGAAAGGAACTTGGATGCGAGAGCCGCTGTCCCCGCCCTTGGTTTGATGTTCTTTCCAACGCACAGTTTGCTTGAGTGAGGATTCTACTTGTGCTACGAGTTCTTCAGGTTCAAAGGGCTTGATCATATATACGTCAGCACCTTTATTTAACCCCTTAACTCGGTCTGCACTTTGACCTTTAGCTGAGAGGAAAAGAACGGGAATCCAACTAGTTCGTTCAGTCTTGCGGACTTCCTCGACAAAAGTGTATCCGTCCATTTCCGGCATCATCACGTCACAGATGATCATATCTGGAACTTCGGTTTCTAGAAGATCCAGAGCTTCTCTGCCATTTGCAGCCGTGATGACTTCATAGCCCCGAAACTCTAAGTAATCCTTCACCAGCAAGATGAGGTTAGGGTCATCATCAATAAGTAGAAGTCGTTTGTGGTCTTTCATGCTGGGTTCTTTCATAACAGTGGCACTTCTTGCGCTTCGATCCATTAAGGTATTGATATAGTTATCCCGTATGTTGGATGACTTCGGATGTTGTCTTTTTTCCCACTTAACTTACTTTAACTCCCCGAAGTCTTAAAAGTGTTAGTTACTTTCAACAGACTTGCAAGTGAATGGAAAAAGTCTAGTAAGGATACGTATAGCAGTAGTCTTTATAATGCGCTATTATAGATCCATTTGAAAGTTGCAGGCTGAAAACCCTGATAAAATTATTGTCATTGTGAATAATCACAAGTCAGTATTTTTCAAGATGACCCTAGCTCAAAACTCGCCCGCGCTTTCATTGGTATACTGCTGCTTTACTTATCCTTCGGATGTGAAGCCTCTATTTAGAGGTTCAAAATCAACCGGGGAATCTTTTGGACAAGTATGGGTTAAAAATATAGATTTCTTCACCATACTCGTTGCCAATCTACTGGTCTTGGATGACCTACTCTAATGACTTCTGGATTTAATTGGCGATACCAGACCCCATCTAGGTAAACTACTATTATCGTTCTAGAACAACAAACACGCAAGTTTTTGACTTGGGCTGTGAAGATGTCTATGGAATAACTATGTGTTAACTGATGGATTGATCGCTCTCCCAGTCCTTGTTAACAACATTACCAAGTTCTAGACTAGCCGATTTATAACAGAATTGAGCATTTATCTGTTTTAGGTAATGGGTAATGGGTAATTGGTAATGTTCCCTGTTCCCTGTTCCCTGTTCCCTGTTCCCTAGTAGTTTTAGGGATGAGATGACTGTTTGTGGATCATTGTGATGTTACTCATTGAGTAGATCCCTGATTACAGTTCTATAACAATTTCCCAAGTTTGCAAATAAAGTTGTCCATATCAAAATATTCATTACTTACGCAACAAACCCTGACAACTAAAATAATTGGATATTTGCACTTAAGTATCGCCACCCTAATCTTAGTTCGGAAACCCGTACACAAGCCATGATTGCTATTGGGGCATAGATAAAGCTAAATTAGCACTCATGAGTCGAGAGTGCTAATTTAGCAAGAAATTTTGTATGGCAGCTGTATCTCTAAGCGTTTCCACCGTTAAGCCCCTGGGCGATCGCGTTTTCATCAAAGTGAGCGCCCCCCAAGAAAAAACCGCAGGCGGTTTGTATTTGCCCGATAATGCCCAGGAAAAACCCCAAGTAGGCGAAATCGCCGCTGTTGGTCCTGGCAAGCGCAATGACGACGGTACTCGTCAAACAATGGATATTAATGTTGGCGATAAAGTGTTGTACTCCAAGTACGCTGGCACTGATATCAAGCTGGGTACAGATGAATATGTACTCCTTTCTGAAAAAGACATTTTAGCGATTGTTAACTAATTGGGACTGGGTGATGGGTAAGGAGTTTTCCTAATTACCTGCTCACCATTCACCAATTCTTCGCAAAATTTAATTAATTTACTACCGGGATTTAGACTTATTATGGCAAAGCGCATTATTTACAACGAAAACGCCCGTCGCGCTCTAGAGCGTGGTATTGATATTCTCGCTGAAGCTGTAGCTGTTACCCTTGGTCCAAAGGGTCGTAACGTGGTTCTAGAGAAGAAATTCGGCGCTCCACAAATCGTGAATGATGGTGTCACCATCGCTAAGGAAATTGAATTAGAAGACCACATCGAAAATACTGGTGTAGCTCTAATTCGTCAAGCTGCTTCCAAAACCAATGACGCTGCTGGTGATGGTACAACCACAGCTACCGTTTTGGCTCACGCTATTGTTAAAGAAGGCTTGCGGAACGTTGCGGCTGGTGCTAATGCAATTTTATTGAAACGCGGTATTGATAAAGCATCTGCGTTTTTAGTCGAAAAAATTGCTGAACACGCTCGCCCTGTAGAAGATTCTAAGGCGATCGCCCAAGTTGCGGCAATTTCTGCTGGTAACGACGAAGAAGTCGGTAGCATGATTGCTCAAGCTATGGACAAGGTGGGTAAAGAAGGCGTAATTTCCCTAGAAGAAGGGAAGTCTATGACCACCGAATTGGAAATCACCGAAGGTATGCGCTTTGACAAGGGTTATATTTCCCCTTACTTCGCTACCGATGCAGAACGGATGGAAACCGTTTTCGATGAGCCTTATATCTTGTTAACTGACAAGAAAATTGCTTTGGTACAAGATTTAGTTCCTGTCCTCGAACAAGTAGCTCGTTCCGGTCGTCCTTTGGTAATTATTGCTGAAGACATTGAAAAAGAAGCTTTGGCAACTTTGGTAGTTAACCGTTTACGCGGTGTCCTTAACGTGGCTGCTGTGAAAGCTCCTGGTTTTGGCGATCGCCGTAAGGCTATGCTAGAAGATATTTCCGTCTTAACTGGTGGTCAACTGATCACCGAAGACGCTGGGTTGAAACTAGATACAACCAAACTAGAAAGCTTAGGTAAAGCTCGTCGCATCACCATTACCAAAGACAGCACCACAATTGTTGCCGAAGGTAATGAAGCTGCTGTGAAGGCTCGTTGCGAACAAATCCGTCGTCAGATGGAAGAAACCGAATCTTCTTACGACAAAGAAAAACTGCAAGAGCGTTTGGCTAAATTGTCCGGTGGTGTAGCTGTTGTTAAAGTTGGTGCAGCTACCGAAACCGAAATGAAGGACAAGAAGCTGCGCTTGGAAGATGCTATTAACGCTACCAAGGCTGCTGTAGAAGAAGGTATTGTTCCCGGTGGTGGTACAACCTTAGCTCACCTAGCTCCTGTATTGGAAGCTTGGGCGCACATCAACCTCAAGGATGAAGAGTTGACTGGTGCTTTAATCGTTGTTCGGGCTTTACCTGCTCCTCTGAAGAGAATTGCCGAAAACGCTGGTCAAAACGGCGCTGTAATTGCGGAAAGAGTGAAAGAGAAGGATTTCAACATTGGTTTCAATGCTTCTACCAACGAATTCGTTGATATGTTGGAAGCTGGTATTGTTGACCCCGCTAAGGTAACTCGTTCTGCTTTGCAAAACGCTGCTTCTATCGCTGGTATGGTGTTGACAACCGAATGTATCATTGTTGACAAACCTGAACCTAAAGACGGCGCTCCTGCTGGTGCTGGTGGTATGGGTGGCGGAGATTACGACTACTAAAATCTTTTCTTAGTTTTAAATAATGGTCGCTTCCGTAAGGGGGCGGCTGTTTTTTTTTGCACGCAGAGGCGCAGAGGCGCGGAGAGAATATTGAGTTTTAATTCAACTTAAGGTAAAATCTCTATCCCGCAAGGAACTCAAGTCCTTTACTAATGGCGAAAGTCATCTTTTGATGACTAAATACTGGGAAAATTTATTAGTCCGTTAAAACGGACTTGAGCTATGAGACAGGGAATTTATTCCCTGGCGTGTTTGCTATAATAGGACTTGTATGACTAAAGAATATTTAATTTATGTTGGTTCAGTGTTTCAGTTGGAGTGGTATTTTGATGAAAATGGTCAAAGCAATGCTCAAGAGTATTTTAATAGACTAGATGAAAAACAACAATTAAGATTTTTATTTTTAGTCAAACGAATTGGTGATTTTGGTCAAATAAGTAATAAAGAGCAATTTCGTAATGAAGGAGATAAAATCTACGCTTTTAAACCACAACCAGATCGATTTTTATGCTTCTTCTTTAGAGGGTGTTTGAAAAGTTATGGTTGATGTATCAAATATTTTTTACCCCACCCTAACCCTCCCCTTGTAAAGGGGAGGGAACTGGATTTTTATTGTTTCCCCCCTTTACAAGGGGGGACTAAGGGGGGTAGCAATGTGATGAAAATTACGGAATAACACTTTTCAAACATCCTCTTACTGGTCAAAAAATTATTGTTACCAATGCTTTTGAGAAAAAACAACAAAAATTACCAAAAAACCAGAAAGAAAAAGCTATCAACTATATGAATGATTATATTAAACGTAACCAATAAGGAGCATATTATGAAGAAAATTGAAGAACTATCAACTTTTGATAGAATGATGCAAAATCCCGATTTTAAAGCTAAATTTGCAGCAGGATATCAGGAGTTTTTGCTATCTGAATTGTTAATCTCTATTATGGAGAATGACCATATATCCATTGCTCAATTAGCTGAAGAAGTTAATATTCCTCCTGCTATTATTCAAGATATTTGTTCTGGTCAGCAAAAAGATATGAACATTAGTAATTTTTTACAGATAGTTCAATCTTGTGGTTATCGTCTTATTCTTGAAAAAGGAGAAGAGCGTATTTCTTTAGTAGCGTAAATTCTAACTTTTCTATTAGAGTATTATTTGGGTAAAACGGAATTAAGACCACAATTTGCTATTTTACCCAAAATATAATACATTGTCCAACAACGATATTATTTTGAAGAGGTTCAACTATGAAAATTAAAGCAATAATTCATACAGCCGAAGAAGGCGGTTATTGGGCTGAAGTACCAATTTTTCATGGATGTTACACTCAAGGAGAAACCATTGAAGAAGTATTAGAGAATCTTAAAGAAGTAATCAGTTTATATGCAGAGGATGAACCAGAAAATCTTAGCTCTTCTGACAGAGTAGTGGAATTAACTGTATGAAAGCAATATCAGGTAAAAAATTATCAGAAATACTGGTAAAGAACGGATGGCAATTAATCAGAGTGAAAGGCAGTCATCATCGTTTTAAAAAAGATAACATCAGTATTTCTATACCAATTCATGGTAATGAAGATTTGAAAATCGGACTTCTAAAAAGTTTGATGAAACAAGCAGATTTAACCGAATCTGATCTTATTTAAATTTTAATGATAACTAAAAGTATTGGTGAATCAAATTTTTGATCAGACATTATAAGAAATCCGATTCATTTAATTTTTCCGATATTCTTCCACTAGCTGCATAAAATTTTTGCCAAACTTGCCCTTCACAGTCATTGGATAAAGCTAAAACTTCACTGATAGTTTCTGCAATAATCCCTTTTGCTTGTTGTTTATAATTTACTGGTGGTTTTTCTTGATTATCTAATCCCAGTTGTTGAATTAACTGTTGTAATAACCATTGTTTATCTTCAATGGAGTAAGTTTGTAATATTTGTTCAAGTTCAATAATCTTAGGTGATGGCATAAGATTTTTTATAGGAAAAGTTGTTTTTATAATAGCAAATATTTGGGTAAATATGCTTTTATGCTTATTAATTACTTTTTAAGCTTTTTTTAGCCGTTTTATACAATTTTCGTCTCTAATTAAACCACTTGACAAAGTTACTCCAGACAGATGAGACAGATTTCAATAATTTATTCCACATATTATCAAATTTATTCCAGTTATTTTCCTCTGTAGTCGGCTCTGTTTTCTTGCTTTGCTCAAGCTGATCAAATTTGTCCCAAGCATTAGTAGGTGTTTTATTTCCATCTAATTTATCCCAAGCATTGGATTGATTGGTATCAAGTTTACTCCAAGGATCTGAACTTGGGACATTTGCTGTAGGAGATTTAGTTGTATTTGTTGCTAAGATACTCCAACCAGAACTCTTTAAATCTATAGGAATTGGCGCAGGAATTGTTGATGTTGCGGATAAATTTGGAATTGCACCAGGTACAAAATCCCAACTTACTTTTGAACCACTGTAAGCAGTTACTAAATCTTCAAGCGGCTGCAATTTTTCAACATCTGATTCTCGACAAAACTTCTCTAATTCTAATGCAAAATACTTAACTTCATCCGAGAGATTTTTAAGCTCTGAAAATATCCTAGATGATTTAAGATTAGCTAAATCTTTCTCAGAAAAGAGTAGTCTTTCTTCTTGCTCTATTTGTTTCCAATAGCTTGGCTTTTCTGAAATAGCAAGCAATGATAAATAAATAATAAGTTCTGAGAAATAGTCGGATTTTGGGCTGAGTTTATTTAATTTATTTCTGTTAGGATGCTGATATCCAGGTAGTCCTTTAATATTATCTTTTTCATGGATTAGTTGGGGAACATACAAACTGTCATAGTCAATTAAGCAGATATCCCCATTTTTACGCACCATAATATTACCATGTTGTAAATCTCCATGAGAAATATTATTTTGGTGTAGAACCTTTACCATTTCCAAAAATTTCCCAGCAAAGTCACGAATATGAGCAGGATTATTAATATTATTAGCTAAAAATGTTGTAAAGCTAATACCATCAATCCATTCCATTCTCACAATTGGAAATTTTTGACCATTGACTAAAATGCCTTGTTCATTGTAACAAAAATCAACAAAGCAAGAAAGTTTAATTTTTTGAAGATAGTTCTCAATTTCTTTATAACGAACTTTTAAATCACCCAAATCTTCTACCCAACATTTAAGACCATATTTGTGAGACTTTGTTTGAATTTCATAAACAATAGCCTTCCCACCATTAGATGAACGTAAAAGATTAGGATGTTTGGTTTGCATAACAGGTTTTCCTGTTTTCAAAACACTGTCAAGAAGGAATTTATCAGGATTTCTGACAGCGATATCATAGTCATTTCTGAGTGGATACTTCATTTTTTATATACCCTACAAATTCAAATTTATACCAATTTTTTGATTCAAATTCTAGTTTATTGAACCTTGATTTATCTTTTAATGATGCAAAAATAATTCCTTTAGGGTCAGGTGATAATCTAAGATTAATTGGTTGATTGGTTGTGATTGTTTCAATTTCGTCACCTTTACAATCATTACAATTATCTGTAACTAGAGTTCTATAAATATAAAGTTCTTTTTTAAATTTAGTCCATTTGTCACCTTCTCCTATAATTTCTACTTCAGATAAATCAAGTAATAAATTTGCAAAAACATTCGTAAGAGTTTGATTATTGTAGATGCTAATTTCTTTTTTAAGTGAAAGTTTAGATTTCTCAGTAGATACAGGAGTTGCATTTTTTTTAGTCTGATTTAAATTCGTATTAGGTAGCTGTTCGGATTCAGTAATACTTTCTTGCTTTTTATTAAAAAGCATACCAAGTAATAGCGATATTATAAAAAGACAAATACCTAAACCTAAACCCAAACCAAAACGCTGATACCTTAATCTTGTGTTTTGTTTTTGTAGTTCTTCAATGGTTGGAACAAGCTTATCGCGATTAAGAGAAACTTTTGGAATATTTTTCTGTGTTAGATTACGAAATTTAACGGCAGACATCAGTTGACGAAAAATATGAAAAATAAAGTTTAAACTGCTTTCTGTTGCTTCACTAGACTGTTCATTACTTGAAGATAGAAAATCTTTGGTATTTCCTTCTACTGCATCTGTTGATTTTGAAGAGGACTTATTTTTATCACCAGACTGTTCATTGCTTGAAGATAGAACATCTTTGGTATTTCCTTCCACTTTATCTGTTGATTGTAAAGAGGACTGATGATCTATGCTTCTGTTAGGTATAGATAAAATTAAGAGAGTAACATCATCATTCTTCATTTTTATATTTTCAGAATTTCTAGCAGATATCACAAACTTTTCAAATTCCGAATCTGAAGAAATACCTATCAAGGTTCTAAAAATATTATTTTTTTGTTCCACACATTTGAAGATGTATTCTGACAAACTATCTGTTGCAAGAATAAAGTAAAGATTATTTGTGGATTTTTTCTGAATTAAGTGTAGATTAAAACATTGAGGAGAAAAATTATTATCTTTGCTACGACTGGCAAAATACTCTGGAAGATTATTAAATTTTGTTGAGTTATCTAACAAATATGCCTGAATTAGCTTATCGTCTTCCACGACAAATAAACAACTATCACCAATAATAGAAACTTCTACCAGATCTCCAATAAATTGTAACCCTATAAATGTAGATGCTGCCGATTCACGGAAATTGAAGCGATTTTGATTTGTAACCCAAACAGGACTATTTTCTGCTCTGGCTTTTATTACTCGCTCCTCTACCTCTGCAAACCATTTTTCCTGAATTGGTTGTAGCCAATCCTGCCAGTTATCCTGATTAATTTCAGGGGTTTGGCAAAAATGTTTGACAAGAAGTTCTGCCCATATACTCGGATAAAATGATTGACTTGCACCATCAGCGATCGCAAAACAATTCTTTTCTGTGTTAGTTTCTAAATAATCTTGACAATCACTAAGGTTTTCCTTTTCTTTCTGCGTCCTACCATGAAAAATAAGACTAATTGACATAGTGTTATTAATTTCCAAAATGTTGAGTGATAGAGAGCCTTAGCGCAAACCTGTTTGAGAACCAAAATCAAGAATCTTAATAAGTGTTTCAGCATCAGCATTAAATGCAAAGCCTCTCGAACCAGATTGGATATTAAAACCGAGATCCTTTGCCCTATTTGCAAGAGTCTCTGGTAGTACGCTGGAAATATCGAACAAAAAGTTAGCAAATTTATTACTGCTAAAACCGGAATTGCTATGTGGCAACTCTATTTTGCTTCCCAATTTTGTGTCAATATGTGCATTGATGATAATTACATTGCCATCAGTAGTTTTCAGTTGTGCTAGTTTTTTGGCCTCATTGGTAGCACTGTTAAAATCATTTGGTTCTCCATCAGTAATATTAATAACAGTGGGTGGAAAACTATTTGGATGGCCAGAAATAAATTTTTCTACGCCTTGATAAGCTTGTTGAAAGGCCTCTGCCATGGGTGTACCACCACTAGCAGTAGGGGTTACAAAAACTCTGACTATTTCATCAACTTCAACTAATCCACCTGCACCATCAGAAACTTTTTTCTTTTTCGTAGTTGTGTTAGGATTCTTAGCTAAATCAGATGCCTTGTCTAGAAAAACTAGTTTTACACTCGCTCCATATCCAATTACAGCGAGATAACATCTGTCTTTGATTAAGTCACCTGCTGTACAAGCTGTAATAATTTCGGCCAAAACCTTATTGACTGCCAATGCAGCAAACTCAGCCTTGGTAGAGTTATCATAAGGGTCTGACATTGAAGCTGATTGATCAATCAAAATGACTATAAACCCTGGGTTTCCAGCACTAAACTGTTCTTTGTACATAACTGAGATCACCCTTACTAATTATTTTGTGTTAGAAGCCATCACTCCACGTGAATGGTGTATTATAATGACTTAAGCTAATTTACTTTATATGCAGTATTGTATTTTCTTCTTTGTTAGCACAGAGTAGGATTTAGTACACAATTTTTGCAGAATCCGGCAGTAATTTAGTAGGATTTGGTATAATATATTATTTTAAATACCTTTAGTGTAAATACAAATGAATAATATCGAGGATGTTTTACAATACACTGATAATTTATTGTTTGATAAAACACACGAAAATCTTACTCCTGTAGAGGAAGCAATTCTCAAAGGTGTTTGGCAAGGTCAAAAATATTGGCAAATAGCTGTAGGATTTAATAATTGTAGTGAATCTCACATTAAAAAAGAAGCAGCTAAATTATGGAAAAAACTAGGACAATCATTAGGAGAAGACCTGAATAAAGATAATTTTCGTTCTAGAGTAGAAAAGAAATATCGTGTTTCTCAAGTTTCTCATTTCGGGGATTGTTTATTACTTGATAATATTAATATTGGTGGTCAATTTATACAAACTAATAACTATAGACAAGAGCATTTTAAACCTCCTCAACCCAAACATCAAACCTCAATAATTGACTTAACAAAAGCACCAGAACTAAACTATAATTATGGACGCACTTCAGAAATTTCTACCCTAAAACAATGGATATTAGAAAATAAAACCAGACTAGTCACAATTTATGGATTAAATGGAATTGGTAAAACTGCTTTAACTCTGAAACTAATCTCAGAAATTAAAACAGAATTTGATTATATTATTTATCGCAGTCTTGATAATCTTCCTCAACTGATAACTCTTAAAGATGAACTGAAACAATTTCTTTCTCAATCACAAAACCCATTACCTGAAATCATAGATTATTTTAGTTCATCTCGTTGTTTAGTAATCATTGATGACGTGGATAATATTTTTCAATTTGGTAACTTAGCAGGTCAATATTTAACAGAATATAAAGATTATAGTAAATTTTTTCAACAAATTGCCACCTCATCTCATCAAAGTTGTTTAATTTTGATTAGTTCAGCAAAACCCCCAGATATAGAAACTTTAGAAATTCAAAACAAATACACAAAAACATTATATCTTCAAGGATTAGAAGAAGATGCTAAAGCAATATTCAGAGATAAAGGCTTAAAAGATGAGGATAAATGGGATGAATTAATAACACTTTATCAAGGTCATCCTGGTTGGTTAAATATCATTATATTGACTATAATAGAATTTTTTAATGGTAAAGTATCCCTATTTCTAACAGATAATGATGATCTATTTTTAGGAGATATAGAAGCACTTTTAGAAAATCATTTAGAACGTTTATCAGAATTAGAAAATAAGGTTATTAACTGGTTATCCACACAAAATGAACCTATAGATATTTCCCAAAAACCTGCTGATATTGAATTATCAAATGCTAGATTTTTGCAAATTATACAATCTTTAACACGACGGTGTTTAGTAGAAAAAGTGTTAGGAGAAGAAGAAGTAAAATTTCAGTTAAATTCGTTATTTAAAACATACATGAATAATGAATATTGCGGTTAATTGGAAAGAATTTAATTTTCAAGAAAGTCATCCGCTTTAATCCTAGCTTGCCTCAAAATTGCTCATAATTTCCTTATGATGCTTAGGTAAAGCTCGTCGCATTACCATTACCAAAGACAGCACCACAATTGTTGCTGAAGGTAATGAAGCTGCTGTGAAGGCTCGTTGCGAACAAATCCGTCCTCAGATGGAAGAAACCGAATCTTCCTACGACAAAGAAAAACTGCAAGAACGTTTGGCTAAATTGTCCGGTGGTGTCGCTGTAGTTAAAGTTGGTGCAGCTACCGAAACCGAAATGAAGGACAAGAAGCTGCGCTTGGAAGATGCTATCAACGCTACTAAGGCTGCTGTAGAAGAAGGTATTGTTCCCGGTGGTGGTACAACCTTGGCTCACCTCGCTCCTGTATTGGAAGCTTGGGCGCACATCAACCTCAAGGATGAAGAGTTGACTGGTGCTTTAATCGTTGTTCGGGCTTTACCTGCTCCTCTGAAGAGAATTGCCGAAAACGCTGGTCAAAACGGCGCTGTAATAAACTTCCCCCTTGTAAGGTTGCCAAACATAACCATAACTAAATGGTTGGAAACCTGGTAATGTTTTTACTTCCTCTGCAAGTGCTGTAGATAAAACTAATCCTGGAATAGATAAATTAGGTAAATCTTCCATTAGTTCACTGTAGGTTCTAAATTCATCAACTTCTACACCAACTAAAGCATAACGAAAGCTAGAATCAAACTTGAGAGCTTTATAGAATAACAAACCTAACTCCGTCATTAAATAAGCACTTTCAGGGCTATATATTCCCACTTCGCTAACATTATCTGAGTAAACCCGTTCAGGGTAAACCCGACACCACCAATTGTCTTCTATCTCTTGAAAAATGTCTGTGCGACACACATATATAGTAGACTTCAAAAGTAACCATTGATACCCTCTTATTTCCCCAAAATATTGAGCAAATTTCTTAGCACTGTTTTCATCAGAGCCACACTCTGCTGATAAACTAAATATCCACGCCATACCTGCCTCCTATTTAGTTCTAATCAATTCTTTCCCAATAATCTTGGGTGTTTGCCATTCGAGTTTGAATAATCGCTGTTTCTGGAAAGGGTTGGCTGTTTTTTGTTGTTAATGCTTAATTTTTAGCTTAAAAATCCTAATTTAATAATATACTGATAAAGCTTGAATTTTAAGTCTAACAAGTATGGAAGATTACCAGGCAGCTTTTATGGAGCGCCATACTGATACTGAAACACTGCATCCTGTAAGGAAAGTTGGGGCTATGCACTTTGGTGGTGTAACCATCGAATGTTTATTAAAAGCGATGATTTTTGCTACTTTACCAAATGGCGCGAGTCGAGAATGGAAAACAAGTTCTAATAATCCTGGACATACAATCAAAAATCCGGGACACAAATACGATGAGGCGTTGAGACGACATAATCGACTTCGATCTAGAATTGAAAGGTTTCCAGATGTTATGGAATGGCTCAACACAGTTGAGAACCCAATGAGCCAACATTTCATAGATTTGCGCTATTCTGGACTTGAGCCTAATGATGAAAGTTATCAACTTTGGTTCGACGCATATCAGAACCTTATTCGTTGGTTACAGGAGCAAATCGCTACACTTTAAAGAGGTGATCAAATGCAGGAAAATTGGCAGTCTTTGCTAAAACAGCAGATTAAAACCGAGTATGTACAGAAGTCACAGGAATGGGTTGATGTAAATATTTCTACATCTGGTTTATTAAATTTAACTATTGTAAGCGATCGCTTTATAAGTTTATCTATTCCTCAACGTAAAGAACAAATTTCTAACTTACTTCAATCACAAGTTCCTCATTTATCTCCTGGTTTTCTCTCCCTATATACACTTCAAGAAGCTGAATCACTTAATATTTCACCACCACAGATTTTTGATCCAGCATCAATACATACTTGGCAAGATTTAGCTATCCAAGCAGCAAACCCACAAAACCAAGCAACAGCACCTCAGCGCGAACTTAGTCTACCCAGAACAGTAACATTTTATTCCTTTAAAGGAGGAGTAGGACGCACTACAGCATTAACTCATGTTGCTTGGATTTTAGCAATGCGGGGACGTAAAGTTGTGGCTGTAGATTTAGATTTAGAAGCACCTGGTCTAAGTACGGCTTTTAACCTGCAACCACAACCAAAATATGGAATTGTTGACTATTTTTATGAACGTTCCTATTTACCAGAAGGAATAAAGCCGAATATTTCCATTACTGAAATATTTGGTGAAGTAAGAATACCAAACGCTAAAGGAAGATTATTTGTTGTTCCTGCTGGTTGTCTTAGTCTTGATTATATTTCTAAAGTTGATGATCTTCATGCTAATACTGTTATTGATGGAGATCAAAATCTTTGGACTGTTTTCAAGCGGAAAATTTACGAACAATTAAAACCTGATGTTATATTAATTGATTCGAGAACGGGAATTAATCAATGGGGAGCTTTATCATTAATTCAAGCTGCTAATGAAGCAATTATTTTTCTTTTTCCTAATGAACAAAATAAACAAGGAATAGAATTACTATTGCGTTCGCTAAACACTCTAAAAAATCTATCAATCAATTTTGTTTTTTCTCCTGTTCCTGATGTTAGCAAACTTGACAAAGTAAACGAGATTTATAAATCTTTTCTAGATCAAATAAAAATATCCACAGATGAAGAATTTGAAATAGATGATAATGATCCATTAGAACTACCAGAACCTTTAGTAATTCCCTATCTTCAACCCATTGCTTTAGCTGATAATTACCCTGTAAGAGCTTTACTAGATTACTATAATAAAATTGTCAATTTAATTGATGAAGAAACTGATGAAATTGACAGAACAAATATTTTAACTAATTCAGAAACACGCTGGAAAATTATCAAAAGCTTGCAATTTCCTGAAGTAAATGCTGCGGATACAGATCAAAAACAGGATTTCACCCTCCTATTCCAGCGTACCAATGATTTTGAGAAATTTTTAGATCATGCAACTTGTTTAATTAGAGGTAGAAAAGGAACAGGTAAAACTGCTCTATATTGGCTTTTTCTCAAATATAAAAGTGATGCTCAAAAACTAGCTCGTGGTAGATTAGATAATACTGTATTTTTGTCTGCACATGGTAGATATCAGGAAAGTCGTCCGACTCGTGGACAATTCCAATTTATTCATGAAAATTTACAGCAGCAGGGTGGCACATGGGAGGCTTTCTGGAGAGCTTATTTACTCCTTAGATGTCATCAGGAAAATTTATGTAATTTTCCTAAAAATAGGAAAGGTGAAAAATTTAGTGAACTGAAAAATATTATCAATAATTTACCTAAAGGAAAATGGCAATCTGAGTACAATCAAGTTTTGTTAGAATTATCTACTAACGCTATACTAAGTGAAATAGTCAATGATACCATTAACATTATTATTCATGAAGAAGCCAAAAATAAATCTCAGAAAATCTGGTTGCTTTATGATGATTTAGATGAAGATTTTCCTGAAGCAGGAGAAGTAAGACAATCAGCATTATCTGGATTATTTCAATTAGTTCAATCTTGTGATGCAAATCGCCTAACAGAAATTAGATTTAAGATTTTCTTGAGAGAAGATATATGGAATCGTTTAATTTTTGACAATAAAAGTCATTTTACTGGACGCGATATTATTTTACAATGGACTAGGGTTGACTTTTTAAGATTAGCTTTCCGTCAATCAATACAATCTCCAGATTTTAAGGATTTGGTAAATAGATTTTCTCCTATTGCTGAAGATGCAATTGATCAAACTACTGAAGATACAATTGATAAAGCTTTAGAATTGCTTTGGGGAAGTCGTCGCAGAAGAGGAGACAAAGCTAAATATTTATCCAGATGGGTTTATGAAAGATTAACTGATTCTAGTGGTACTACTTTTCCTCGTAGTTTAAGTATATTATTAACAGGTGCAAAAGAACAAGAATTAAGCTATCAAGGAAAATCATCAATTCAAACACCAACAGATCGTTTATTACGTAGTAAATCTTTAGAAATGGGATTGAAAAAAGCATCAGAAAAACGTTGTGATGAAATCAAAGAAGAATATCGTCATTTGACTAAATTTTTTGACTCTCTCAAGCAGAAACCAGCTCTTTTACCTAAAGAAGAATTACATAGCATATGGCAAGAATCAGCACATGATATAGCAGACTTTGAAGAATTTGCTTCTTTTTTAACTGAAATCGGTATTATTCAATTGCGCGAGAAAGATCAACGCTATAAATTTGCGGATATCTATGTATATGGATTTGAGATGATTCGTAAAGGTGCTGTATGAAAATATTTTTTACTTTATATCGCTAGTTATGTAGAAGTTTTCGCACGTTTACGATTTGAAAAAGATTAAAGTTAATTAGTATATTCATAGAGATATTTTATCTTTTCACAAAATACTAACTTTCGTTTTCTCTATGTTTAGAAAAAAACGGAAAAATACGTGAATATACGTTTGTGTATCAGCAGTGCTTGTATTTAAATGTATTCAATAGCATTTTTAGGATCTATCAAGTAAATAACAGATTAAAATATGGCGAAACCAAGGTATGAAGGTTATAGCGACGAAACTCCTACAAAATGCGTGCGCGAAAAATTTGGAGATACTACAGTTTACGCCCAAAATGCTAAATCACTGCTAACAAAAGCGACTGGGTTTATTGCTGCTTATGACTTTACCCTCAATCCTTATCGGGGTTGTCAATATGGTTGTAGTTATTGCTATGCTGCTGCATTTAGCCCTAATCCTAAAATGCGTCAAGACTGGGGTAAATGGGTAATTTATAAAGAAAATGCTGCGGAAATTTTAGCAAAAGAATTAGAAACTTGGTATCGAAAAAATCCCAAGCAACCTCCCAGAATTTACATGAGTAGTGTCACAGATCCTTATCAACCTTTGGAGTCTAAACATCAATTAACTCGCAGTTTATTAGAAGTAATGCTTGATTATCGGCCAAATTTAGTAATTCAAACTCGCAGTCCCATTATTACTAGAGATATTGATTATTTACAAAGGTTTCAACGGTTGCGAATTAATATGAGCATTCCCACAGGTAGCGAAGCCGTGAGAAGAGATTTTGAACCCCGTTCTCCTAGTATTAAAGCCAGATTAAATGCTATTACTAAAATCAGACAAAGTATTGATAGTTTTAAAGGTTTTATTCCTAAAATTTCTATTACAATTACACCTTTACTTCCAACATTACTAACAGATGAAGATGCTTTTATTAAGAAATTAGCTATTGCAGATAGAGTAGTAATTCAAGATTTTCATCCTAATAATAATCGTTCTCTTGTCGCCGGAACTCGTCAAGAAGCTGAAGAAATCAAACAAAAGTATGCTTGGTGGTATAATTCTGAGAGATTTAGTTATCAGAGATTTAAAGAAAAGTTAGTCTCTCAGCTTCCGGGTGTAGAAATAAAAGAAGGAAAAGACGGGTTTGGTTATGAGTAATTTTATTATTAATTGGTGGAGAAGTCAGCAATTTAAATCAGCATTACAGCGTGGTGATACACGAAGTGCTGTACAAATTTTGCAAGAGATTCAAAAATCGGGAGCAAGTTTTTCATGGTTAGAGAAACTATTTAGGGATAAACTGCAACTTGAACGAAATTTACAGGAAAATAAACACGAAACTGCAAATTTAAGAAACCAAATAACAGCAGCAAAAGAATCAAAATCTCATCTGTTATTAAATCCAAATGCAGAATTTATTAAGTTTATATATCAAGCTTTTAAATTAGTGGATCATGATGAATATAAACTCCAAGCAACAGGAATTGATGAGAGTATATTTGGTAATTTTGAAGTTAAACTAGTGGAATATCTTCAAGAAGAATTTAGTAAAATTTCTGATAAACAATTAGCAATTAAATTAGAAGACGCTGTTGAGGATATTACTAGCTTAAAAATGGGACAAGATCCAGACTACCGTTTTAGTCTGACTCCTCATGTCTATTTTATGAAATATTTTTTAGAAAATGTCTATTGTCTCTATTTAGCCTGGTTTTTCATTTACCAAGATGGGTTGTTACCAACTAAATTGAATATTCTTGATATCGCTGCTGGACCGGGAACAACAGCTTATGGTTTGGCTTTATTTCTCCAAAGTTGTAGCAGCTTTTTTGATATTCCCCAAATGCACATATCTTACTATTCTTTAGAAAAACAAGCCGCTTTCCAGTATCGAGGACTTCAATTTTGGCGTAAATATATCGAGTCGCAACTAAATCCTCTAAATAATTACTTTCGTTTTGTTAGTTCTGACATCTTTTTATGGGATGCGAAATCTAGGAATATTCCCAAAAACTTTTTTGATTTCATCGTTATTTCTCATTGTTTTTTCGCAGATAATACCAAAAGAATTCAAGCTAATAATATATATAAAGAAATATTTTCTGAAAGCTTAAATAATCAGGGGTATGTACTCTTAATTATCCAAGACAAGAAGCTATTCAAGGCTTACAATATTTATCAAGTTGAAGATAAAGAACAGGAAAAAAATATAGTATATAAGTTTGTAGAAGAACTTGGATTAGAATTAGTTTGGTATAAATATATAAATGCAACGGGTTTAAGAAAACCTTTAGCTATTTCTGAGTTTGCCAAATTTGCTCAAGATGAATTACCTAAGCAACTATATATGACTCGGTTACTTAAAAAGTATTTCAGTCAAAAGTATGAATCACACTATGTATTAGATGATTATGTCATATTAGCCAAGAAATAGAGAATTATTTTTACTCAACAAAGCCGAGATGAAAACAGATGTAAGTAGGTGAACACAATAAAACCAAACTGTGTAAAGAAACGTAAAATCGCCCAAACCCTCTTCACTCTTGCCTTTTGCCTTGCCATAACGACAATTTTCAACGCCAACCTACTTATCTACAATTACTAAAAGTATTGATGAATCAAATTTTTGATCAGACATTATAAGAAATCCGATTCATTTAATTTTTTCGATATTCTTCCACTTACAACCTAAAATTCTTGCCAAACTTGCTTTTTACGTTTCGTTTAGAAATCAACCGACATCAAAAAACCTCTATAATCGCCAGTAAATAGAGGTTTGTAAGCTAAACGGCTCACTTTTAGATTTGGTTTGGGTGTATTTTATGACATCATAAAAAGTTGAACAGCTAGGAGGCATACTCACTGATGCTTGCTAGAGTGGTGACAGTTTAGCTATTAATTAATTGAGGTTGTTAACTGGCTTCTCGCTAGGAGCTACTGCTGTTTTGGGAATTTCAATAACTGGGTTATTTAAAGCCACCATTAAGGGCGAATCTGCGGCTGTTGGTGTTAATTCTGTTGGTTGTGTTGTGGCTATTTCTAGCATTCTGGAATTACTTGGCCATAAACCAGATATTGTTCCCAAAATACAAGCTAATGCGGCTGCACTACCTAACATCCAGTTCAAGCGATAACGGCGATTAACACGGACTAAAACTTGGTTAATCGTTGCTTCTGATGACTGAGAGTTGGCGGGAACAGGGATGTTATGCAAGCCTTTTCTAAGATTTAATAGTCTCTTGTATAGGCATTTAATTGAGGCATCAGTTAATAGCCACTCTTCAACTTGCCTGCGTTCAGTAGCTGTAACTTCGCCATCCAGGTAAGCACTTAATAACTCGAAACAATCGCGCTTCTCCATATTTATAGTACCCGTTGATTCATTTTTGCTTCTCAATGGCAGAAAATATATATTTTCGTTGACAGTCCTTAATATTTCTTAAAATCTGCCATAGAATTGAGGAAACATGGTGTAGATTATGTATCTAGATAGCTTTGTAACTGAGTTTGTAATCTTGATCTGGCTCTAGCTATTCTAGATTTCACCGTTCCCAGGGAAACTCCGGTAATTTCGGCAATTTCTTCATAGGCCATGCCTTCAATTTCTCTTAAAACAATTGTAGTCCGAAAAACTTCTGGTAAGTCGGCGATCGCTTCTCGCAACTGTTCATAAAATTCTCTAGTAGTTAGTTGCTCATCTGGACTTGGGGTATCACCGGCAATTTCCCAATCCATTTCCCCATCATCTAAGGTGCGGGGAGCATCTAATGATAAGGGACTAGCGACCCGTTTGCGTTTACGTAATTCATCATAGAACAAATTTGTGGCAATGCGGCTTAACCACCCCCGGAACTTGGCAGGTTCTTGTAGTCGGTTAATATTCCTATAGACACGAATCCAAACTTCCTGGGCTAAATCGGCTCTATCAGACCAATCGGGGGCTAAATGATATAAAACTCGATCAACTTGAGTCTGGTAGCGACGTAACAGTTCTGAAAAGGCAGCACGTTCTGGACGCAATCCGACTTGACAGCGCAAAATAAGATCGTTGTTTGAGAGTTTGTCAACTTGCACCGATGCTATTGGATAGGTGGCATCCACTGTTGACCAGGATACACTAATGGATTGACTCATGGATCAGATTGGCGTTAAATCACTCCCTTCCATTAGACTAGATTGTAGATCAAAAGTTCCTCGGTAAGGTGACGGATTTATAATCGGAACACGGAAATATATATAGAAAGGAGTTTTCAGCATTTTATTCCATCGTCAAGTAAGTGTCAGTAACCCAGCCCTAAAGGGACTGGGCTTGCAAGAGTAATCAAGCAAGCCGTACTGACCAGACCACCCTGAGCGTAGTCGAAGGGTAGCCGTTATTTGAGTCACGACACCCACCGAATGCGTTGCCAGTTCCCTGCTCTGTCGCTTGTGATTAAACAGTTCTAAGGTAACAGGAACAGTGTTGCAAGCTTAAGCAAGCTCTTATAACAGTTCGTTCGCGCAGCGTGCCGTAGGCATCGGCTAACATTACCCCAGAAATGGGAGTTGGTTTCCAGATTCCAATCAAAAATCTGGTTTCAATTTTAATATCCACAGCGGTTAAAACCGCTCGTGTCGTTTCCCTCTCAGGTCTAAAGACGCGCTCGTTTCCCACTTACCGGGTATTCTTATGAATAGGCGATGGCAATGGCAAGAAATGAATCTGTAGCGAGTATGGTCATGTTTCTCTGTTTTGGTACAGCAATTTTATCTCTGGCTGTCCATTGGCACAATATGAGAACAACAGGACAATTAAATCAGTCTATATCCACAGAGATTTATCCACAGGGTTCATCAGTGGAAATTGGCAACAGTGCAATTGCGGCTTCTGTGCCTAACTCTCCCCAAAAAGCTGCTGTTTGGAGAACACAAAGGTCAAATCAGGATCAAGTTACAGATCCGGTCAAGAGTTCTCAGGGATCAATACCAGTATCAAATACAACTCAAGTAGTGGTAGATTTGAGCGATCGCCGTGTCTATGTTTCTCAATATAATGAAATAATAGCTAGTTATCCCATTGCTATCGGTAAAAAAGGTTGGGAAACACCAACAGGCAACTTTAAAATCATCCACAAGGAACACGACCCCATTTGGCGACATCCCATTACAAATGCTGTTTTCGAGGGCGGTTCTGACAGTCCTTTAGGGGATAGATGGATTGGTTTTTGGTCTGATGGTCGGAATCAACTCGGCTTTCATGGCACACCAAATGTTGATTTATTAGGGGCGGCTGTTTCCCACGGTTGTCTAAGAATGCGTAATTCTGATGTCAGAATGTTGTATAGCCAAGTAAGTATAGGTACACAAGTATTAGTACGTGAATAAAAATATGAAAGCAGTAAGAATTCAGGAATAAAAGTCTTTTACTGTATGCCCAACTCCTGCCTCCATTGTCGGTGTTATACTTGAGAAGGTAATAAGTAATTGGACAAAAATATTTACAGTCATTGCAAGGGAAGGGAAGCAATCACAACCCTTGGAATTGCTTCATTTCACTTCGTTCCATATGGCTAACGCCACGCAACGCTTACGCAATGACATTGTGTAATTAATTCTGTCTCACTACTTAACTTGGGTTTTTACATCCATATATTACCTTGAAGCAAAAGCTCAATTTATTCCCTTGCGGAGTATAAGTGACCATCTTCAAGAGCTTTTTCTACTATTTTTTCAATACTCTCATTTTTACAGACTCGGCTGATTAAACACCTCTAAAATTTGCCGACAAACCTGTTTCAGTTTTTCCCGAACTTCAGCAGAGGGTGTGGAGTCACCGACAAAACTCCAGGTTTCAATAGTGGAAAGTCGCCAAACTTCCCCACTGTGATCAAATCCAGCGGCTTCGACACCAATGGCGCGACGGTGATTATTAATCGGATCTTGATAAAATCGGATTTGAATCAAAATACTCCGACAGCGCCAAGATTTGCTAATGCCAGGAAAGTGAAAACCAATGTCTATAGAATCTGGATCTACTAGTTCTCTGGTTTCTGGGTCATTGTGCCAGGGTTTAAGATCGGATTTGACATCAGGAAATTCATATTTAAATAAATTTACTACCGTAGCAATTTTGCTGGCAAATTCTAGGTTTGTGGCTTGTTCGGCTGCGTTCACTCAATAATACTCCTCTATGCGGTTGGTCTGCGGGGAAGATCAAGACAGAAAAACCTGAGTTAATTGTAACGGTTCATTACATAGCGATCTAAAATAACACTGTTAATCTGTAAACAAACAAAAAATTAATTTCCATTTATGGTGCGTCAACGTTCTATTTTTTCACTGATTTTTGTACTATTAGCCACATTTTTGATTAGTTGTGGTAGTCCTACTGTTGCTACTGTACCACCATCTTATACGGCGGCGGAAGTTGCGAAAATTCAGGAATATGTTCCCGGAATTCAGATGGTGCGCGATCGCTCTCTCGAACTCCAAAACCTGATTAAAGCAGGTGAATGGGTGAAAGTGGGTAATTTTATTCACGGACCGATGACAGAAGCTAGGTTAAATATGACTTATATCATTCCCAACCTAGCCAAGCAAAACCAAGCTCAAGCTCGACAAATTAGCAAAGACTTGTTGAATGACCTAGTAAGAATTGATCAAGCTGCTGCTGCGGGTAATATTAGCCTAGCTGCGAGTAAATACCAAGAAGCGTTTGCGGATATTGACAAATTCCTAGAACTAGTTCCCGAAAAGAGTAGCTAAAAGAGGAGTCAGGAGTCAGGAGTCACCGAGTCAGGAGTCAGGAGTTCAGAAGAAAGAAATTGAAGAATAGAGAATGAAATTTCTCCCCTGCCCCCTGCCCCCTGCTCCCCTGCCTCCTTTCGAGTCTTGAATCACAAAATGCTAGGGTAATGGAGTGATAAGGTGGAGAGTCAGAGATAGGGAAGACTTTTCATGCTTCACCCCTAACTCAAGCGCAAAAACCATGAATGTAGTAATTATCGGCTGTGGGGTGGTTGGGGCGGCGATCGCCTATGAACTCAGCCAAGTTAAAGGTTTAAACATCACCGTTTTCGAGCAAAAACAACCAGCACAAGGTTCTACCAGCGCCGCTCTCGGTGTATTAATGGGCGTAATTAGCCATAAAACCAAGGGTATTGCTTGGCGAATGCGACAAAGTAGCATCCAACGCTATGAAACTTTGATTCCTGAATTAGAAGGAATTACAGGGCGGAAAATCCCTTGTAATCGGCAAGGAATCGTAATGCTATTATCAGAAAACTTAGAGCGTCCCTTAGAAAGTGGCGTTGAAGTCCTTTCCGAATGGGAACAACTGCGAGAAATTCGCCAATCCCAAGGTTGGGAATTACAAGTTTGGGATCAAGAACAACTGCAAAAATATTGTCCCCAAATCAGTCATCCGCAAATTATTGGTGCTGTCTATTCTCCTGAAGACTTACAACTAAATGCCACAGCTTTAACTTTAGCTTTAGTAGATGCAGCCCAACGTAATGGCGTAAATTTCAAGTTTGGTGTGTCTGTGACCGGCACAGAAACGCCTCCTCCTCCTTCCCCAACACCTTTACACATCAAAAAAGGATTGGGAGAAGCGCATAAATGTAATTTTATTGAAACTACAGAGGGCAAAGTTACCGCTGATTGGTTTATTGTGTCTGCGGGTTTGGGTTCAACAGCCTTAACTGCACAATTAGATCAAATGGTAAATATCCGTCCAGTGCTGGGACAAGCTTTATATTTGAGCTTAGGACGCAGTTTAGGAAATCCCGATTTTCAACCTGTAATTACTGGTAATGATGTGCATATTGTACCAATGGGAAATGGTGATTATTGGGTGGGAGCAACCATAGAATTTCCCAATCATGAAAATCAAATATCTGCAAGTCAGGAATTATTGGATATTGTCAGACAACAGGCGATCGCCTTCGCCCCAGAGTTATCCGCAGCCAAGGTTCTCCGCACTTGGTCAGGGTTGCGCCCCCGTCCAGAAGGCAGACCTGCACCAGTAATTGATAAACTACCGGGTTTTACAAATATACTCCTAGCTACGGGACACTACCGCAATGGGGTTTTACTCGCCCCAGCCACAGCCACAGCCATTCGGGAAATGATTTTACCTCAAGATTCTCGTTCCAATTGAAAAAAGTCTTGATTTGTAGGTTGGATTGAGGTTGAGGGACGTATCCCTGACGGGAGGCTCACCCAACAAATACCTTGGGTTGCGCTGTCGCTTAATCCAACCTACAAAAAATGGAGAAGGTATTGTTGTTAGGACTTATGTAATACGACTATAATAATGATTATCATTTTTACAGAGCTATTATGTCGTCTGAGAACTCGTCTACCAATCAAGCCTTACATCTGACTCAACGTCCCCGTCGTCTCCGTCGCACTGCAACCCTCCGAAAAATGGTGCGGGAAACGATTTTAACTGTAGATGATCTGATCTATCCGATGTTTGTCATGGAAGGTGAAAGCACAAAAATAGAAATTGTTTCCATGCCAGGATGTTATCGTTATTCTTTAGATTTACTCCTGGAAGAAATAGCCGCAGTGTCACAATTGGGTATTAATGCGATCGCACTATTCCCAGTTATTCCCGAAGAACAAAAAGACGACACAGCTACAGAAAGCTACAACTCAGAGGGATTGGTGCAGGAAACCGTCAAAGCCATTAAAAATGCAGTTCCAGAAATCATCATTATTACTGATGTTGCTCTAGACCCCTTCACAACTCATAGCCATGATGGTTTAGTTGATGAAAATGGCAAAATTCTCAATGATCAAACCATAGAAGTGTTAGTAAAAATGGCACTTTCCCAAGCAGAAGCCGGCGCGGATTTTGTTGCTCCTTCGGATATGATGGATGGTAGAATCGGCGCAATCCGTCAAGCTTTAGACGCTGAAGGTTATATCAATGTCGGGATTTTGGCATACTCAGCAAAATACGCCTCAGCCTACTATGGACCATTCCGGGACGCTTTAGATTCAGCCCCCAAATTTGGCGACAAAAAAACCTATCAAATGGACGCAGCTAACGCCAAAGAAGCTTTAAAAGAAATTGAATTGGATATTGCTGAAGGTGCAGATATGATTATGGTCAAACCAGCCTTAGCATATCTAGACATAATATGTCAAGTAAAAGCAGCAACAAATTTACCCGTTGCAGCTTATAACGTTAGTGGTGAATACGCAATGATTAAAGCTGCGGCTCAACATGGTTGGATTGATGAGAAAAAGGTGATTTTAGAGACTTTAACCAGCATGAAGCGGGCTGGTGCTGATTTAATCTTGACTTATTTTGCTAAAGAAGTGGCACTGATGTTGATGTAATAGCTGCCAGTCCTTATCTCCCTATTATTTATTATGACTACAGTTCCTGCAAAAATTGACTTAGCAATTATTGGTGCTGGTCCTCATGCTCTTACCTTAGTTGCCCATTTGCTGCAAAAACGGCAAACAATGAAGGGTAAAATTGTAGTGTTTGATCCCAGTGGTACATGGATAAGTAACTGGAAACAGCAATTTGCGGCTTTGGAAATTCCTCATTTGCGCTCTCCTGCTGTTCATCATCCCCACCCCAACCCCTTCGCTTTAAGGAAATTTTCTGAATCTCGGTCTGAGGAACTATTTCCCCCCTATGATTTACCTGGAACGCGCCTATTTGAAGATTTTTGTGAGGATGTGATTACATCCTATCAGTTGCAGGAGCAGGTTATCCCTTTGGCTGTAAGTAGTGTTAAACCGTCATTTGATCATTTTCGTCCTCAATTCCAGCTATGGTTAGAAGATGGACAAATGGTAACTGCCCGGCGAGTTGTGTTGGCAACTGGTAGTGGTAAGATACATATCCCTGATTGGGTAAGTCAGATTCCTTCACCCTATCCAGAACATAAACTTTGCCATTCTCAAACTGTAGATTTACGTAAATTAAAGTTAAAGTCTCAAAGAGTCTTAATTGTTGGTGGTGGTTTGACAAGTGGACATTTGGCTGTAGGTGCGATCGCTCATGGTACAAAAGTCAATTTGATGATCCGAAGACAGTTATCAGAAAAACTATTTGATGCTGAACCGGGTTGGTTAGGACCAAAATATCTCAAAGGATTTTTTGAAGGAGATTGGGAACAACGGTGGATGATGATCCAGCAAGCTAGAGACGGTGGTTCTATGACACCAGCGATCGCCACCCAATTACGCAAAGAACATCATCGTGGTAATATTAGAATTGATGAAAACTGTCAAATAGTTAAAGCTGAATGGTTAAGTCATAATTGGCAGGTAGAATGTAGCGATGGTAATATATTCGAGTGTGATTATATTTGGTTAGCCACAGGTACTAAATTCGATGTCACCACTGAACCATTATTGCAGGATATCTTAACCGCTTATCCCATCCAAATTGTTAAAGGTTTGCCAGTTTTAGACAGCTATCTGCGTTGGCCTAGTTGTGAATTATTTATCATGGGTGGTTTAGCAGCTTTACAAGTTGGACCCACCGCCAGAAATTTATCCGGTGCAAGAATGGCTTGTGAAAAAATTGTCCCAGCGATCGTTAATCCCAGTGTATCTTTTTCCCATAGTATCACGGAAGTCAAAGCCAGCTAAGAGGATGTTTGAAAAGTTTCCGGCAATTATGGGATTATTAAAGATGCCTCCGGCTTCCGTCAGAGATAAGCTCCTACACAAACCAAGTCCACACTATAGCTAACGCCACACTACGCTATCGGCAAGCTCAGTGACCACCTGCGTGGACTAATGAAAAATCAAAGGTTTGAAACCCACGCAGGTGGGTTTTGTCTGTATAGCCGCGACTTCTAGTCACCAAGGCAAGTAATAAATTAGACTTCAAAATATTTTCCCCAAAATTAGTAACATTCACACCTTTTTGCGTTATTATGATAACGATTCTCATTTTTGTTTGATATGGTCAGTTCAATAACCCAGTCTCAAGACACCTTGAACCTGCACGAAGACGACAAACTTACACGAATTCGGCACACCAGCGCCCATATCATGGCTATGGCGGTACAAAGACTATTTCCAGGGACTAAGGTAGCAATTGGACCCGTCACAGAAATTGGATTTTACTACGATTTTGATTGTCCAGTCAGCATCACCCCCGATGACTTAGAAAAAATTGAAATCGAAATGCAACGGATAATCAAAGTTAACCTACCTATTATCCGGGAAGAGGTGGAACGAGCCGAAATTCGCGCCGAAATTGCCGAATTAAACGAGCCTTACAAGCTAGAAATCTTAGAACGTATACCCAAATCAGAAATTATCACCCGCTACTTCATTGGTACTCCTGAAACTGGTAATTCAGAAACTTCATTGTTTGTCACAGATATTCAACCAGCGAATAACTATTGGTGGGATTTGTGTGCAGGTCCTCACATTAACTTTACTGGTGAAATTGATCCTCATGCCTTTAAATTATTAAATGTTGCTGGTGCTTATTGGCAAGGTGATGAAACTAAACCTCAGCTACAACGGATTTACGGGACAGCTTGGCAAACAAAAGCAGAATTAGAAAATTACCTCCAACTAAGAGAAGAAGCCCTCCGTCGAGATCATCGCAAGTTAGGTCAAGAACTTAACTTATTTAGTATTCAAGAAGAAGCCGGTGGTGGTTTAGTATTTTGGCATCCCAAAGGCGCAATTATTCGCTACATAATTGAAGATTATTGGCGCAAATCTCATCTAGAATCTGGTTATCAATTACTGTATACACCTCACATAGCCAATCTCAACCTATGGAAAACATCGGGTCATTTTGACTTTTATCAAGAAAGTATGTTTGACTCGATAGATGTGGAAAATCAGGCTTATCAAATTAAGCCTATGAATTGCCCTTTTCATGTTCTAACTTATAAACATCAACTTCATTCCTACCGAGAATTACCATTAAGATGGGCAGAATTAGGAACTGTTTATCGTTATGAACGATCTGGAGCATTACATGGTTTAATGCGAGTGAGAGGATTTACTCAAGATGATGCTCATATCTTTTGTTTACCTGACCAAATTGCTGATGAAATACTAGGAGTTTTAAATCTCACTGAGCAGGTTTTATCAGATTTTGGTTTTAAAGAATATGAGGTCAATCTTTCTACCCGTCCTGATAAATCAGTCGGAACTGATGATGTTTGGGAATTAGCCACAACAGCACTAGAACAAGCTTTAAATACTAAAGGCTGGAATTATGTTGTTGATGCAGGTGGTGGAGCTTTCTATGGACCAAAGATAGACATTAAAATAAAAGATGCTATTGGTCGTTTGTGGCAATGTTCAACTATTCAGGTAGATTTTAATTTGCCAGAAAGGTTTGATATGGAATATATTGCTGCTGATGGTAGTCGGCAAAGACCAATTATGATTCATCGGGCTATTTTTGGTTCTTTGGAACGCTTTTTTGGCATTTTAATTGAGAACTATGCAGGGGATTTCCCCTTGTGGTTAGCACCTGTACAATTGCGGTTGTTACCTGTAAGTGATGACTTTCGAGAATATGCAAAATCAGTAGCAGCAGATTTTAAAAAAGTTGGATTTAGGGTAGAAGTAGATAGCAGTGGTGAACGTTTAGGGAAACAAATTCGGACAGCACAATTGGAAAAAATTCCCGTTGTTGCCGTTGTTGGTAAGAAAGAAGTAGAAAGCAAAACTTTGAGTGTCAGAAGTAGACAAGCTGGAGATTTAGGAGTTTTGACTTTAAGTGAACTTGTAGATCATTTACAAGTGATAAAACATTAAGATCAAAGAAGTCAGTAATCTTTTAAGAACACTGATTTAAACAGTCAACAAATAAAACCACTAGATTTTGATATGAATACCATCACTCTCGACACAACAAACATCATTCCTGAAATTCCCAAACAAGGAATGCCCGTAACTATTATTACCGGATTTTTAGGAAGTGGAAAAACCACACTTTTAAATCAAATTCTTCAGAACAAACAAGATTTAAAAGTCGCTGTCCTCGTTAATGAGTTTGGCGATATCAACATTGATAGTCAATTACTAATTTCTGTAGACCAAGATATGGTAGAACTTAGTAATGGCTGTATATGTTGTACAATTAATGATGGTTTAGTTGATGCTGTTTATCGAGTTTTAGAACGAGAAGAACGGATTGATTATCTAGTTATTGAAACCACAGGTGTAGCTGATCCCTTACCGATTATCTTAACTTTTTTTGGCACAGAACTCAGAGATCTAACCAATATAGATTCAATTCTCACAGTAGTAGATGCTGAAGCTTTTAACGAAGAACATTTTCAGAGTGAAGCAGCTTTAAAACAGATTACCTATGGAGATATTATTCTCCTCAATAAAACAGACCTTGTTACCGCAGAAAAACTACAAGAAGTAGAAAATTTCATCCATGATATTAAACATGGAGCGAGAATTTTACATACTCAATACGGTGAAGTTGCTTTACCTCTAATTTTAGATGTGGGTTTAACACCAAAAGATCAGTATATTGCCATTGATAATGAAGATCACCATAAACATGAACATGAACATCATCATGCACATGAACATCACCATCATCACTCCGATCATTTAGAAAATGATGGGTTTGTTTCCATTTCTTTCCAAACCGATAGACCATTTGATGTCCATAAATTTGAGAATTTCTTAACCGAAGAAATGCCAGAGAATGTATTTCGAGCTAAGGGTATTTTATGGTTTAGTGATAGTGATTTACGTCATATTTTTCAACTGAGTGGACCTCGTTACACATTGAACGCTGACGAATGGCCTAATCAACCTAAAAACCAGGTAGTTTTTGTTGGCAGAAAACTGGATAATAATGAGATTTACACAAAACTTAACAAATGTTTGTTATAATTTAAAAGTGTTGATAAATTCTCTTTTTTTAGTTAGTAGTTATTCATAGATATTTAACTATTAACTTCCGTCATAACTCATTCTATTAAATTCAAATAATGACTTTATCCATTCGTCCAGAACTAACTGCTGCTGATGTAATTTCATCTTTATCTCATCAGCAACAACCAACCGTAACAGAAGCAGAGATGATGCAAGCTGTACGCACTTTACTGATTGGATTAGGAGAAAATCCAGACCGTGAGGGATTAAAGGATACTCCTAAAAGAGTTGTTAAAGCCTTAAAATTTCTGACCAATGGATATGATCAATCTGTAGATGAATTGCTAAATGGAGCAGTATTTACAGAAGATGCAAATGAAATGGTGTTAGTCAGGGATATTGATATTTTTAGTTCCTGCGAACACCACATATTACCAATCATTGGTCGCGCTCATGTTGCTTATATTCCTAATGGTAAGGTGATAGGTTTATCAAAAATTGCCCGCATTTGTGAAATGTATGCTCGACGTTTACAAGTGCAAGAAAGGCTGACTTTACAAATTGCTAATGCACTGCAAGGTTTACTCAAGCCTCAAGGAGTTGCAGTGGTAATTGAAGCAACTCATATGTGTATGGTGATGAGAGGAGTCCAAAAACCAGGTTCTTGGACTGTTACCAGCGCCATGCGTGGGGTGTTTTCTGAAGACGCACGGACTCGTGAAGAATTTATGAATTTGATTCGACACAATGCTAATTTTAAATAACAGGGTTTGACTGATGGAAATTTAAATTGGCTGAGTGTGATGTAGAGATAAGCTATTTTTTATCTCTACATTATGATTAGTTACACGAAATGATAATATTTGACCGCAGATAAACGCAGATAAACGCAGATGAGAAGGGATAAGTTATCAATTTGGTAAATATGGTTTTAGCTACTGAAATGATTGGGAATCTGAAATTTAATGAGCAAGGTTTAATTCCAGCTATAGCTCAAGATTACTATGATGGTACTGTTTTAATGATGGCTTGGATGAATGCAGAATCAATTCAAAAAACTCTGGCTACAGGTGAAGTTCATTATTGGAGTCGTTCTCGTTCTCAGTTATGGCATAAGGGGGCAACATCTGCACATATTCAAAAGGTAAAAGAGCTTTTTTATGATTGTGATGGTGATACAATTCTCATTAAAATTGAGCAAGTTGGCGGTATTGCCTGTCATACTGGGGTTAGAAGTTGCTTTTTTAATTCTGTGGAAATTTTCTCTCGTAAATTATAATTTATATTGATTATGTCTTTACCCATGATTACTGTTGTTGCTGGATTATCCGGTGCGGGCAAAACTACCTGGATTTGTCAACAAATTCGAGATGTTCAATCTGTTAAAAAAGTCATTTATTTTTGTCCAGGAACTGGGAATGTTCCTATTGATAAAACTAAAATAGCTACTGAATTTCCTGAGTTGAGAATTTTTAGTGATGGTCAAGAAATTGAATTTCTTTATCAAATACCCACAGCAGATAGTGTTTATGTGGAATTGGGTGCTTATTTGGAATTAGACAGTGTATCAAAAATATTAGATCATCGCACTTACCACGCTATAGCAGTTATTCCTCCGGAGTTAAAAAATTCGGAATATGATAGTTGGGCAAATGAAATTATATATGGCGCACCTGCACCCATGATAATTGGAGAAAATTTATGGCGGGTAGCAACTACAGGTCAAGTTATTGATGAAAATAGTTTGGATGAATTTTGGTATGAAATAACTCATGGTGCTTATGGGATTGTTACCCGTGCTAAGGCAATTCTCGATGTTAATGATGGGCGTTCTCTTTACTGTGATTTTGTCAATGGTGTTCCCCAAATAGATTTTTTAGAATTAGACTTACCACGACATTTACAAGGTAGACCTCAGCGGTTTAGTGGCATAGAAATAGTAGGCAAGAATTTAGATAAAACAGCTTTAAAAGCAACATTATCGGATTGCTGTTTATCGGAATCCTTGATTTTTCAATATCAACAACAAGTACAACAAATTTTATTAGAAGGTCAACAAGTATGAAAATAGCTGTTATCTCATGTATTCATGGTAATTATGAAGCCTTAAATGCTGTATTATTAGATATTAACCAACAAAAAGCCGAGAAGATATTTTGTGTTGGTGATTTGGTAGGATATGGACCCCATCCTAATGCGGTAATTAACCAAATTCGCTCTTTAGATATTCCTACCTGTGCTGGTTGTTGGGATGAAGATGTTGTGGAAGGATTGAATGCTTGCGATTGTAGTTATCCTTCATTATTAGCAGAAAAAAGAGGTTTTCAAGCTCATGAATGGACTAATAAAGAAATTCATCCAGAAAACCGCGAATTTTTAGCCAGTTTACCCTATAGTCTCCAGTGGCAAAATTTAGCTTTTGTTCATGGTAGTCCCCATAGTAATCATGAATATTTATTACCTGAACTCGATGCTTTTGTGGCCTTAGAACGGGTACTTTCCACAGGTGCAGATGTGCTGTTTTGCGGACATACTCATGTTCCTTATACAAGAAATCTTGATGCTGGTGAGTTACAAGTTCAGGTTGATAATCAAGCAGCATCACGGAAAATTAGCTTTTCATCTGCGCTGAAGAAGATTGTTAATGTTGGTTCTGTTGGAGAACCTCGACATGGACGACCAAATGCAACTTATGTAATTTATGAAACTGATACTCAAGGGGTGACTTTGCGAGAAGTGACCTATGATTATCAAAAAACCTGTGCAGCAATTATAGAGAAAGGATTACCAGAAATCTTTGCGTGGCGTTTAGCGCGTGGCTTAGAGTATGCTGAACGCGCAGATGATCCAACTCATGTTTGTACTAGATAAAATAACTAGGATTTAGGCAATGTAAAACCTGCCATCATATGAATAAACGAAATTGCGTCGTTTTCAGTTTTGGGAATAACTGATTGAGTAGGTGCGTCAGATAGAGAAAATCTGTTTTTTGTGAAATTATCGGGTCTGACGCACCCTACAACAGATAAAATCCACATTTCATATTTGGTGAACTTCCTCAATGCGTAAGTCCTAATAACTAATCCAAAATCTAAAATCTAAAATTGATTATGTGGGCAATTTTAAGCGGAATTGAAGGAAATTTAGCAGCTTATGAGGCTGTGATAGCTGATATTAAGCCGAGAAATCGTTATTTAGAGGCATTGTATATCATCGGTGATTTAGTTGGACCGCGACGGGAATGTGAACAGCTAGTGGCAAGGGTGAAATCACCTCGTCGGGGTGAATTAGAACCAATGATTTGCAAGGGATGGTGGGAAGAACAGTGTTTGATTTTACATGGTTTGGGTCCGACTGGAGACGCACCGGAATTGCTGGCAAAATATGGGGGTGATACGGTGCAGATGTTGTGGGATTGTGTTTCCCGTCAGACTGTACAATGGTTGCGATCGCTCGATTTTGGTTTCTTTGAATTAGATTGTTTATTAATACATGGTTCGACAATGGGGGTAAATGATGAATTGACCCCGGATACTCCTCCTATTCAAATGTTAGATAGATTGTCAAGAATGCAAGCAAATAATCTATTTTGCGGTCGTTCTGGGTTAACTTTTCAGTATCAGTTACAAGCAGGATCTATTACCAGTGAAATCATTACTCTTGATCATCAATTTTCCCCACAAACAGTCACAGTTACCCCTCGTCAAGTGATTGGGGTCGGAAATGTGGGACGGATACCAGGACAAGCAACCTATACTCTCTACAATCCTGGTACAAATCAGGTACAGTTTAAAACTGTATTTTATGGACAGAGTAAGGGTTTTCAAATACACCCGCAGAGTAAAACCTGATAAGCTGTTACCAAGGTAATTTTAAGTAGGTGGGCTTGGGAGAATCAAAATATATTTCGTTTTGTGAAATGGCTAAAACTCAACCACAATAACGCATTGAGGTGAATTTACATATCGTTACACATTTTGGTTATTTTACATCCACTTACTTAACTGCTGTTTTGGGGGATTCGTTAGCAAATTTGTCTATATTATCAGCAGTTACACAAAATAATAATATTTGACCACAGATAAATTAGTGTTGTTTCACCAAAAATTATAATTAATCCCCTAGAAATGCAACAGATTAATTGTCTTGAATAACTTAAAAAAATGTATTCATGGTCACAAAATTCCCAGAATTGTGAGGGGATCATGATATAAATTGCTGACTATTCATAAAAACTTATATCAATCACGACTGCCATATATATATCTTACGAAAATGACTGATCAGGAATTCTGATTAAAAAATATTGCAATAACTTGATTTAGTTGCTAGTGTGTGTGGGTACGACAGCACTGGTGAATGCTCGGATTATTTAAAAGAGGTGAAATCAATGAGCTTTATCCATCCTGCCAAAAGTCTTTTATGTTGATTATTCCCATGCTGACAACCAGGAATTTCTACTTTCGAGAAGCAATAAAGGGGTATTGCAAATGAGCAGAAAAAGTAGCTTCCATCTTGTCACTGCATGGAGATTTGATTTTTGTGTACTGTTCATTAATTGTCTTACCTATTGATTGCCAAGAACGCAACAGGAAGACGAAGAATGAAGAATTTAGAGGTGAAACCCGATGAAGATTCAAGGAAAAGTTGCACTCATTACCGGAGCTTCTCGTGGCATTGGTAAAGCGATCGCCCTAGAATTAGCCAAACAAGGCATGAAAAGGTTAATATTGGTAGCACGCGATCGCCAAAAGTTAGCCGAAGTAGCCGCCGAAATTGAAGCTTTAGGCGTAGAAACTACAATCATGGCTTTGGACTTAACCCACTCCATCAACGTTAACATAGCCGTAGCTCAACTTTGGCGCAGTTATGGACCAATTCATCTCCTCGTAAATTGTGCCGGAGTCGCACATCAAAACTCGTTTCTGCAATCAAAACTTCCCCAACTGCAAGAAGAACTCTCCGTCAATTTGTTGGGAATGTACACCCTCACCAGCTTGATAGCCAAACGCATGGTTAGTCAAAAAAAGGGAATCATTGTCAATGTCTCCAGTTTAATGGGGAAAGTTGCCGCCCCAACAATGGCCACATATTCCGCCACTAAATTTGCCATTGTCGGATTTACCCAAGCCTTACGTCAAGAACTCGCCCAACACAATATTCGCGTTATCGCCCTACTCCCTTCCCTCACCGAAACAGACATGGTGCGTGACTTGCAATCATTTCGGGGAGTAATTCCCATGACACCCGAACAAGTCGCTCAAGCGCTCGTCATCGGCATAGAAAACGATACCGCAGAAATCCTAGTTGGCTGGCAATCTCACTTAGCCGTATTATGCCAACGTCTCGCCCCTTGGTTACTAGAAATCATCCTGCAACTAGCAACACCCAAAAAACCATTACCTGACGCTGCGGGATAAGGTTCAATCTATTTGAGTTTTGTTTCGCACCATCTCTTTTAGAGATACTGAAGGGTAGAGGCTAATAAGCAAAGACACAAAAAACTCTTTGTGTCTTTGCGTAAAGTAAAGTTAAAAAATGGTAGGTTGGGTTAAGCAAAAGCGCAACCCAACTAAAAATTTGATAATGTTGATTTTTAGGCTTAACTAAACTTTATTACCCCATAAATGATGATGAGAACCAAGGAGAACAATATAATATGCAAGTAAGACAAGAAATTTTTGATACTTATTGGCGATTTGCTGCTATGCGTCAAGAAGTATTTTTCAACAAACTTAAAAATGTACCACCACCCTGGACAAGCGATCCTATTCTTAATACTTATAAATTTTGTAATGCTTATCGAGTAAGTGATCGGGTTTCTCAATATTTGATCAAGAATGTAATTTATAGTGAGAATAGGAGTCAAAATGAAGAAGAAGTCTTATTTAGGATTTTGCTATTTAAAATTTTCAATAAAATAGAAACATGGGAATACTTAGAAAACAAGATAGGAGATTATATTACAGTATCTAACTTCGATTTAGAAGCATATTCAACCATATTACAAGAAGCTATGGATCTTGGATATGTGATTTATACTAGTGCATATATGTCCTGTGCTAGTAAAGAGTTTGGTTATGATAAAAAACACCAAAATCACTTGGCATTAATTGATAAAATGGTTGTCAAAGATAAGGTAATTAATCCCATAGTCAAAGCTAAAAGTTTAGAAGAGATTTTTCATATTATTGAATCATATCCATTGTTAGGTAAGTTTATGGCTTACCAATTAGCAACAGATATTAACTATAGTGAAGTTATTAATTTTGATGAAAATAGTTTTACCATAGCAGGACCAGGAGCAGAACGGGGTATTAATAAATGTTTTATTGATACTGAGGGAAAAAGTTATGCTGATGTCATTTATTGGATGACAGAAAATCAAGAAAATGAATTTCAACGTTTGGGTTTAAATTTTCAATCTCTCTGGGGTCGTCCATTACAAGCTATAGACTGTCAAAATCTTTTTTGTGAAACTGACAAATACTGTCGAGCGGCTTTTCCTGATTTAAAAAGTAATCGCAAAAAGATCAAAGCAAAATTCACTGCAACACCCCAACTAATTGATTATTTTTATCCACCTAAATGGTGTATTAATGATAAAGTTCAAGAAACTTTAGCCCAGAGATTACCACCATTAGAAATTCCTAATTTGCAGGATAATGGTCAGCAGTTATCTTTAGAGTTAGATTCTTTGGTAAAAACTACATCTGAAATATCAGATACTTTATTAAAATTGCATAAACAATATAAGCAAGAAACGCAGAAGAAAAAATCAAAAGCTTTGCAAAATACAGAGTTAGAAAAATCTCAACAGTTGTGTTTGTTTTGATGTCTTCTAGTATTTATAAATCAACAGTAATTCAAAGGAAAGTATGGTGGAATGGAAAAGTATGCCAAGATTGACGGAAATTATCGCTACTTACTAGGGCGTAAATGGGATGCAAATTTGCCACAAGTTACTTTTGTGATGCTTAACCCAAGTACCGCTGACCATCAACAAGATGATAGAACACTCACGAAATGTATTAATTTGGCTAAATCTTGGGATTATGGTTCTCTTGAAGTAGTTAATCTATTCGCGTATCGTGCTACAAAACGTCCTGATCTTCTTCTAACAACTGATCATATTGTAGGATCAGAAAATAATATTTATATTCAATCAGCAACAAAACGTGCTGAATCAATTATTGTAGCTTGGGGTGGGGGTAAGTTTCCTAAAATTATGGACCGGAACGAAGAAGTGCTAAGTCTAATTTCTGGCTATAAGCTTTACTGTCTTGTTAATAATCGTGGTGATGATCGAACAAAAGATGGGCATCCATTTCACCCACTACAACGCGCTCGACCTATTAAAGGAAGAAAGCTTTTTATCTAAAAATGTGGCTTACAAAAAATAAATTATCCAATTAATTTTGGAGGGTACGTTATGAATGTACCATTATAGCTTAACTCAAAATGGTGCATTACGCTTTCGCTAACACACCCTACAGGCTTTGAAATTTAAGGAATTAGATTATGAATTTTTCTGAATATCAAAAACAAGCACTGAATACAGATCAAATCCCTGCTGTTGGAGGTAGTGAATTAATCATACCGCTATTAGGTTTAGTGGGTGAAGTTGGTTCTTTGATGACAGAATATAAAAAACATTTACGCGATGGTGATGCACACAAATTATTTAAAGAAGGAATTGCGGAAGAATTAGGAGATATGCTTTGGTATATTTCCAATATAGCCAGTAAATTTAACCTTGATTTACAAGAAATTGCAGAAGATAATTTAAGAAAGTGCAATGACCGTTGGGGATGGAGAGATTCAACAGAAACAGATAATAAGAATACAAGTTATATCTTTGATAATAAATTTCCAGAGCATGAAAGTTTACCACGACAATTTGAAGTAGAAATTACAGAGATAAGCAAAGATAATTCAGTCAAAATGAAAGCATTTATAAATAAAGAACAAATAGGAAATGACCTCACAGATAATTCTTATAAAAGTGATGGATACCGCTTTCATGATATTTTTCATTTTTCCTATGCCGCAGTTTTGGGTTGGTCTGTAGTTACTCGTAGTATCCTTAAACGTAAGCGCAAAAGTAATCCTCTTATTGACGAAGTTGAAGATGGAGGTCGTGCAGTAGCTATTGAAGAAGGTATCTCAGCACTTGTATTTAGCTATGCTAAAGATCACGGTTTTTTAGAAGGTGTTTCAACATTAGATTACCAACTATTAAAAACCATTAAAAATATGACATCTCATTTAAAAGAGTTAAGCCACGATTGTAATAGGTGTTAGCACAATTAGGAAGAATTTTTATTGCCTGATTATAGTCTCTAATTGCATCTTGATATAGTTCCAAATTATAATAAATTAATCCGCGCTTAAAATAAGCTTGAGCATCATTAGAATTGATTGCAATCATAGTTGATAAATCTTCAATAGCACCTCGATTATCTCCTGCATTAAAACGAGCTAACCCACGATAGTAATAGTTATTAGCATCACGTGGTGAAAGTTTAATAAGGTATGTAAAATCTTCAATAGCACCTTGATGATCTCCTAAATTATAACAAGCTACTCCTCGGTTGTAGTAAGCATAATTATCAGTGGGTAAAATTTCAATAATCTGTGTATATGTCCATATAGCATCTTGATATAGCCCCAAATTATAATAAATATTTCCTACCTTCCAACAAGCACGAACTTCATTCGGAGCAATGTTAATAATTTTGGTTAAATCTTCAATAGCAGCTAATTTGTATCCTAATTTAGAGTAGATTTCTGCTCGTTCATAGTAGGCATCGATATAATTACTATCAAGCTTAATTGCCTGAGTATAATCTGAAATAGCAGCTTGCTTATCTCCTAAATAAGAATGAGCCAAACCCCGCTTATAGTATAATTCAGTATCGGCAGGATTAATAAGAATTGGTTGAGTAAGAAGTGCCTGAGTATAATCTGAAATAGCACCTTTATAATCTCCTAAAGTATAGCGAGTGTTAGCTATTTTGCAATAAATAATTGTCATAATTGCATCCCTTTCATAATAAGTAATTACCTCATTTGATCTTCTTAAATGTAAGGCATGACAATAATCGAAAATAGCACCTTGATAATCTTGATTATTAATACATTCATCACCCAATGTGATATACTTATCATAATCATAAGAATAAGATGTAAATAATTTTAAATTCTCTAAATAACCATGTAACCCACCAGGATAAAGTAATTCATCTATTCCAATTAAAGTTTTATCACAAATTGATTTAATCATATTAGTTGGTAAAAAACCAGCTATAATAAGACCATATTCTTTTTCCATTTCACTAAATTCTTCTTGACATAAAATACAAACCAAAACAGCATTTTTTTCAATTTCTTCCTTATCAATTGTCCATTGAACTTTATCAAAATATCCATAACGGGTTTTAACCTGAATACCAATAGATGAATCAGAAGTTAAAGTAAAATCAATTTTTCCATCTCCACCAATGCGTTTTTCATAATCAATTTCAGTGACAAAATCACCTAAACGGATTTTAACAACTTCCTCACCCAGCTTTCCCTTCATATTATTGAAGAAGATGTTCTTAACATCGTATTGTTGCTTAAATTTATTAGCCATCTCCCAGCAAAAATCCCGTAATTGCTTTAACCTCCCTCCAGAGATAACCGTCAACTCACTATGCTGACCTTCCTTCTCACAATGAAGTAAGTCACCAGATTTCAGTCTTTGAATAAAATCAGTCTGTTGTGCTTTGAGTATAGTCGTCCAGTCCATTTGTCAAAACTCACCTTTATCTGACAAGGAGTATTTATTCTAGTATTCCCTATCAAGCAGCAAAAAGCACTAATCTAGATCACATTGCAGTTTTTTGAGTTTAACCGAGAAGTATAGAATCCTCAAACCCTAAAAACGCAACTTAAACAAACATCCTGTAAATCCTTAAATCCTGGACATCCTGATTCTGACAATACCTCAGACAGATGAACAGGTATAGACTCAGCATCTAAAACATTAAAGCCCGATTGATACCGAGAGTATGAATTCAAACTTTCATATTTGGACGCTGACAATAGTATTAAGTGAAATTTGAACCCGCCAATTTACCTTCTTTTCTCCGGTAAATTACGAGGAGGGATTATTCTCCCCTCATAAAACTCCCTTTCCAACTGACTTAATTTCCACCAAGCTGCACCCAATAAAAGAGGAATAAATGTTTCTGTCATCGCAAATAGAATTGATTTTGTTTCCACCAAAAATGCGAATAACGGACTACTAGCTAAAGTGAGAATTGTAAGAACACCACACCAAAATTTTAACTGTTGAATTTTCTTTAAAGCCTGACGACAACTAGCACATTTTTCTGTATGGGAATGATATCTTTCTAGCAGTAATTCTCTATTTAGTAAAAGTGGTGGTAAAGATTCTTCTGGAAATGTTTCCCCGTGATATTGATTTACCCAGCGACGGAATTCAGCCACAAAAGTATCAGCTTTTGTTGCTAGGTAAAAGGCTTTATTAAAATTAGCACTACCACCTTTATCGGCTAAATAACGTTCTTGATAATGGAGAAAAATTTGATCATCTTCTAAAACGCCATTTTGACCAATATGGACATACCAACGAGGGCGAATTTTAATAAAAAATCCTGGTAGTTTAGACTTGAACTTAAAAGGAAAACGGGCAATTATCCGACATTCACCTTTGCGAATAGGCACAGCATAAACAACAGTTAAAATTCTGCCTTTTTCCGCATTAATATCATGCCACATCAAACCAGGAGCAATAAATGTTGTGGAAAGTTTTCCCGATTGTCCCGCTTTTAATCCTTGTTTCCAAATTCCTGCAAAACCATATTTTCCAGATTCAACTATTTCTAATTCTAAGGGTGCAGCATTGGCACGATTGCCAACTGTGCGATGATGGGTAAAGGCAATATGACTAGGATCAAGGATATTTTCTAATAATGTTAGGGCATCATAAGGAACATCTCGAAAAGTGTTCATAATTACCCATCCTTCCGGTGCTGCTTCTATGGGTTCAACTACAGGAACTTTCGTATTTGCAGCATTTTCTGGATTACCAGCATAGACAAATAATAATCCTTGTTTTTCTGTTGTTGGTAAAGATGGTACGCAAGCCCTGGGAGAGGTTTCTGCTTTTGCACCTGCAACCTGTTGGGGAATTTTTTGACAACTTCCATCTCCAGCAAATGACCAACCATGATAAGGACATTCTAACAATCCATCTTCATTAATTCTGCCTTCCGAAAGAGGTGCAAGACGGTGAGGACATTGATCTATAAATACTTGCCAAGATGAGTTTTTCTGATCCCACCAAATCACAATATCTTTACCCAAAAGAGTGAAAGGTGTGGGTTTGGATTTGTCTAAATCTTGAAGGTAGTGAACTGGATACCATGCTTCTGCTAATTCAAAAGCATCTGGATTACTCCCTCCAGGTAATATTTCTGTTAAAGAATTCTCGTTGATAAAAAATTGTGTTTGCACCATTTTCTGTATTGATTAATTTTCAATAACTTTTAATTGAACATTCTAGCAAGAACCATCCCTAATTGCACACTGATAATTCCCAAGATTGTACTACCTGAAAAATAACCAGCAGCAGCTAACCAATTACCACGTTGTAACAAGCCAACTGTATCTAAACCAAAAGTAGAAAAAGTAGTATATGCCCCTAAAAATCCTGTAGCGACAATTAACTTAATTTCTGGGGAAATCAGCGCTGTTTTTTCCATAGCTAAAGTTGCGAAAAACCCCATTGCTAAACAACCGCTAATATTAATAAAAAAAGTTCCATAGGGAAAATTTAAACCAAAGCGGTTCGTAACCCACAATGTTAAATAATAGCGACTTAAAGCTCCAGCTATTGCCCCTAAACTAATGGCAATGGGAACACGCAAGTTAGGACTAGGCACAGGATTAATCATAATGCTATTAATTGTAACAGGTTTTTTCATGTAAGATATTTTAAATTAACGAAAATGGGATCAATTATAATTAATATTTTGAAATAAATTATCTTATTAATGAAAATGAGCTATTATTGATAATATACTTATGGAAGTTATGCTATATTAACGAAACTGATAATAATGAATAACTATACCAGAGCAGGTCGGTACGTTGAGCAACTTGGAAAATATCAAGCATTTATACCTAATCCATTGCCACCTGTACCGGAGATAAATATGGATCAGGAGATTTGACACTCCCCGGTCTAAAGACGCGGGGATTCTTAATCGAATAATTGTCAAGACAACTGCTCGAATAATATCCGCTTTTCAGGTATTACCTTAGATGTACGGTTCTTGCCCTGATCCTGTTTGCCATTACTGGCAGAATCATCTCTGACAAGCGTAACTTTCCGAGAGTCCCCCGGTAGGTTTTTAATGTCTTTGCTGACAAATTTTAAATTAGCTCTTCGTAAAATTGTCCGAGAAGCCTGAGTATCAGCATGGTCAATATGACCACAATGTTCACAAATGAACTTTTCGCCATCTCTATTAGCTTTACTAATATGATGACAAGCCGAACATTCTTGAGAAGTAAATTGAGGATTAACGGATAATACTGGTTTACCAGACTTCAATGCCAGCCAAGCAATCTTAGAAAATAATTCGCCCCAACTGGCATCAGAAATAGAGCGATTTAATCCACGTTTTGCAGATTGACCATTAGCCATAAATCGTCCTTGCTGTCTTTTGGGTTTGCAGCGGGATTTCATAGCCTTAACATTTAGATGCTCTTGGACAATTGCCTCAGCGGTGTTAACAACTTTATTAGCTGCTTTCCATTGATGATCATTTCGCTTATCTGCAATTTTTTTATGTAGCTTGGCAACTATTTTCCCAGCTTTTTTGCGATTGTTAGAACCCTTGACTTTACGATTAACTCGGCGCTGTCTAATTCTTAATTGACGGCGAATTTTCTTATTAGTTGCCAGATGAGGATTTTCAATAAACGAACCATCAGACAAAGAAATTAATTTATTAATTCCTACATCAATACCTACTGCCGACTTAACGGTTTCAATTCCTGTAACTTCAGGTAAAGATTCAGGCAAGTTGAGCAATACACTCATGTACCAGCCATCAGCTTCTTGAATTACTGTTACCGTTCTAATGTTAGCATCTACTGGAATAGTACGACTATCAAAATAGCGCATAGTCCCCAGTCCAGGAAAGTAGGCATGGGAATAGCATCTTGGCTGATTAGATTCACGATTAACAGTTAATTTTACTTGTCCTGGCTTGAATTGAAAAGTTTTAAAGTTAGCTGCTTTACGAAACGCAGGGAAACCCCTTTTGTGTTGAAAAAATCCGTGATAAGCAATATCTAATTTAGCTAAATTGCCTTGTAAAACATCTGAATTAATTCGGCTATACCATTCAGACTCAGAACGTAATTCAGTTGTTCTTTTACTTTGAATATCAGTCGCGTTACCCCAGATTAAACCATGCTTTTTGCTATTTTTTGTTAACTCAGCATACATGACGCCATGTTTAACAATAGGGCAGGTCAAAGGGCAATAAGAACCATATTCAATTCGACTATCTAAGTCTGAGAATGCACCATAATAGTACATCACGGACTCATCTGATTTCTGGTTATTAGTCTCAAAACCGCGCTGACGTTCTGCCAAACAATAATTTCTGTGTTTCCGCAAAGTAACAAGCCACTCAGACATTAAGGCTTGTTGCCCAATATTCGGTTGTAGCTTGAATCTCCAGCGTATTTGCACAGGTTTATTTTGTTGATGTGATTGATGATATAACTATGTTAATCTCCAATTAAAAGGAAGTCAATAGCTAAAATCTATGAAAAAAAGTTCTTATGAATATCGGCATTATAATCACGCTGTCGGGTTGAGCGTGATTCATCTAGTCTGGATACCTAAACGCCGAAAGAAGGTACTTGTTGGGAAAATCAGAGATAGGATTTTTGAGATATTTTCGGCATTAGCTATTGAAAAAGACTGGAATATTCGTGCGTTAGAAGTTGCGCCAGATCATATTCATTTATTTGTAGAGATTCATCCAACCGATGCAATATTTCAGGTAGTTAAAGCATTTAAAGGACGCTCATCTAATTATCTAAGAAAAGAGTTTCCAGAATTAAAAAAGCTACCGTCACTTTGGACTAGTAGCTATTTCTTTTCAACTGCGGGGAATGTTGCCGCCGACACAATAGAAAGATATATTAATGACCCGCATCATGGTTGAGAATATTGGCAGCGGTTAAAACCGCACGGGTAGGCTTTCCCCCGCGCTCTAAAGAGACGCGGCTCCCAGCCTTCCCGCAATCCCCTGGTGGCAACTTCTTTCTCTTGCGGATCGGTCGCTAGGTCGTTTAGATGGATCAACAGATGCCTTGCCTAATCCAGACCTATTTGTATTTATGTACGTTCGCAAAGAAGCTGTCCTCTCCAGTCAAATTGAGGGTACAGAAGCATCACTTATTGATGTTCTAGAGTTTGAATCTAAAGCCCTAGAACCAGACAATCCTCAAGATATTGCTGAAGTTGTGAACTATATAGCAGCGATTAATTACGGTATTGAACGATTGGCAGATTTGCCTATATCGCTGAGATTGATTCGGGAAATTCATAAGCAGTTAATGAATGGAGTAAGGGGTGCTGAAAAATATCCCGGAGAATTTCGTAGTACTCAGAATTGGATTGGCTCTGGTGGATGTTCTCTAAGTAACGCTACTTATGTTCCTCCTCCACCATACGAAATGAACCAAGCTCTTGACAATTTAGAGAAATTTCTACACGATCCAAGACCAACTCCTGCTTTGATTAAAATTGGATTGGCTCATGCTCAATTTGAGACAATTCACCCTTTTTTAGATGGTAATGGTAGAACCGGAAGGTTACTAATTACTTTTCTACTTTGTGAGCAAAATATACTCAAAAAACCATTATTGTATATCTCTTACTACTTTAAAAAAAATCGTTCTGAATATTATGATCGCCTTCAAGCTGTTAGGGATAATGGAAACTGGGAGGGTTGGTTAAAATTCTTCTTGCATGGTGTCTATGAAGTTGCTCAAGAAGCATCTACTAATGCTCGTAAAATAGTTAGTATGAAAGAAGAACATCGGTTGTTAGTTCTTAGTAAGATGGGACGTAAAAAATCAGGAAATGCAATAACTTTATTAGAAAGACTTTATTTTAAACCAATTGTTTCTGTGGAAAATGTTCAAGAAATAATTCAACTATCCTATCCCAATGCAAACACTCTAATTAGAGAACTTTGTGACGTAGGTTTGTTAGAGGAAATCACCGGACAGAAGCGTAATAGAGTTTTTGCTTACCAACCATTCTTAGATGTATTTAAAGACTCTTGAATTTAAAAATATATGGGTTCTTCGGTTATTTTTATGGAAACCCTGGTTCAAAATCATTGAAAGCCCTATTGTGTAGGCATTTCATTGAAAATATGGAAATAATTGTTTATAACCCTTGTCCCGTAAGGGTTTTGTTATCATCAATCCTCAATCACCATAAAAGAGACGCAAGAGCCAATATGTGAAAAAATTAACTATCAATTATCTTGAGTATATCCAAAACAAATTGAATCTAATTCACCTCAAACGGAAAACCGTACTCTAGTGAGAGGTTTCCATCACTGTACCCCAAATTTGAACTCGATACAATCAAGGGGTGGGTAAAGAGATGCTGTTGTCCAGATAAAGTTACAAAAATTAATACAGCATAAGTAGGAGAGTTATCAAGATGGGAAATCAACTGAAAACTGCTATTTTACTAGCTACCCTCAGTGGCTTATTAATAGCAATTAGTTACTGGGTAATTGGTGGTGCAGGGGGCTTAGTCATCGGAGTTGGGTTAGCAGCAGCGACTAACCTCTTCTCTTGGTATCAATCAGATAAGATTGCTTTAGCAGTATATAATGCCCAACCTGTCACCGCAGCAGAAGCACCAGCACTGTATCGTATCGTCCAAAAATTATCTAACCGTGCCAATATTCCCATGCCGGGAGTGTACATTGTTCCTAGTCCCACTGCCAATGCTTTTGCAACAGGACGAGATCCTGAACACGCGGCTGTGGCTGTCACCGCCGGGATTTTAGACATCCTCCCACAGGATGAATTAGAAGGCGTAATTGCCCACGAACTTACCCATATTATTAATCGTGATACCTTAACTCAAGCGATCGCCGCCACTGTCGCTGGTGCTATTTCTTTCCTGGCGCAGATGCTCAGTTATAGTATGTGGTTTGGTGGCGGTTCAAGGGATAATGAAAGAGGTGGCAATCCTTTAGGTGTGTTAGCTACAGTCATATTTGCGCCCATTGCTGCTACTGTGATTCAGTTGGCAATTTCCCGCACAAGAGAATTTTCGGCTGATGCTGGAGCAGCAAAATTAACAGGTAATCCTCGCGCATTAGCTAGAGCGTTACAACGGTTGGAATCCACAGCTAGACAAATGCCTTTGAATGCCAACCCAGCCTTTGAACCATTATTAATTATTCATCCCATTTCCGGTCAGTTTTTGGGAAATCTTTTCTCTAGTCACCCAGCAACTGAAGCAAGAGTGGAAGCTTTACTGCAATTAGAATCGCAACTTATTAGTCGTTAATAATCTATCTTTGGTCATAAGTATATTGATAAATCCCCAATTAACTGATGACCAAATTATGATGATTACAGGTGCAATTTTCATCCACAAGTAAACTTGACCAACAGGATGTGGCAACCATGACTACTAACAATATTGAATCTATAGAAATCGTCGAAATTAGTCTGCAAACTAGCCAAAATGGTGAAACAGACGAAGTTAAGCAGGAAACTACAGCACTATTGGAAGCAATTAAAAAACGCGCCCAAGCTGAAGCTGAATCTGCTGGTACTATTACCCGTGAAACCTATTTGAATGCTGTGCGTCAGGTGCGGGAAGCTATTGAAAGAGATAAACTCATTGAACGTGACCGTTTAGAATATTCTTGGGCAAGAATTCAAGAAGAATTAGACCATAATTGGAACTTACTGCATAAAGATATCACAGATTTAGGTGAGAGATTCCAAAATGCTGCTAAAGCGGCTTGGGAAGCTTTCAATGCCCCTCGTGATCAAAATTAATATAGAGGGGTACGCACTCTTTGTGAAATCCAGTCAGCAAATCGTAAAGTAGGGGCGGGGTTTCCCCGCCCTCACAGACAACTTTTTCAGCAAACCCTATATAAGTAATTGGACAAAAATATTTACAGTCATTGCGAGGGAAGGGAAGCAATCACAACCCGTGCAATCTGCGACCAGACTAGAGATAAGAGTAGATGGAAAAAGAATCGGCGGGAAACTAACTGATTTTAAAAAACTCCACAGCAAAGATGCTTATTCCTACCTTTGACTCTGAAACACTACATTATTTTGGGATTAGAAAGAATGGCAAAAATAAACAATAAAAAATCAGGCACTTTAGATAATTCTTTCTTCTTCCTTCTAACTCCTGACTCCTGACGCAATTGGGGAAGAGGAAATTACAAAAATTGCTTTTCTTATTCCCTCTTCCCTATTCTTATTTGAAAGCAACTTTCACATTAGCAACAGCAACTTCCTTAGCAGATGCTTCAATATTCACCGTTGCAGGTGCATTAGAACCCTTAAACCACAGTAGCACAGCAGGAGCTACACCTAGCGCCACACCTAGCAATACCGGGATAGGAAACCCCGCCGCCAAACTCATCACTGTCGCAAAACCGAAATTACCCAAATAAACTAATAAAGGGATATTCAATTGGTAATTGTCCAATTTAATCGGGTTTTTGCTCCATAACAAAGCCGCTACAGTCATAAATAACGACCCAGTACCCATCCAACCTGCAAAGTTCTGGTAAGGCATTCCAAAGAAAGCTCCAGGTTGTTGCCAATACCAGAAGGGAAGAGAAGTTTGACTCATAGCTGGGTCAAGCACAAAATCCCAAGAAGTGAGCAGTAAAGCCCCCAAAACAATTGCTCCAACGTGACGGAACAAAGTGGGTTTTTTATCTACGTCTAAACCCGCCCGTGCCAACACATAAGAAACACATCCTACATAAAACCATGAAAGGGGAATCGTGAAAGGTACCAAACCAGAAATTTTATACCCCAAACCACTCAGATAGCTGTAGTGACCAAAAGGAAAGCCAGTGCTAGTTCCTAATAATTCACTAGCCAAAGAAATTAATACAGATGGGATTAAAAATCCTAAAGCGCGTCCCAAACCTAAAGTCCGGTAAGCATAGAGGAACACTCCCACCGCCCCCAAAATCATATATACCACACCGCCGCCCGCCATGCTCCACTGCATGACGCTTTGTCCAAACTCTGATAAGCTGATAATTTGTTCAGCATTGGGAATAACAATCAGTATTCCCACCAGTCCAAATACCATAGAAACGATATGACCAATTAGGCATACGCGCTCGACGATAACAAGTTGTCTCATGATCAATCCTTAATGATATGCCAGATGGCTACTCAACTGTTAACAGTTTACAAATATTTATGAACGATTTAACTAAATGTTGATATTTATTCTCTCGACATGGGAATCAGGAGTGAAGTTCAACCTTTAGAAACCTTATAGGTTCAGTAAATCTGTGAAATAATGAATGCAACTGATATTCAAAATACCAGTATATAACGATTTGTAACTGAGTGGGGTACAAAAGGGTAAAGTTATAGCACCCGCCAAGTTTATAAGAACTAGGGGAGAAATTTCCTTTTTCCGTCCTCCTGACTTCTAACTGGGCGCAGGACCTGCGCCCCTACCTCCTGACTTTTGCTATATGTCAATGTTGAAAAAAATTCCTTGGTTTTCTCTAACACTTGTATTGCTGAGTTACAGTACATTAGGCTGGGTGATATTTGAAGAAAAAGCCCCTTGGTATGTACGGCTGATAACTGTGCTAACCATCCTGCTGTCACTAATTTCTGTCACCAACCCTTGGTTAAAACTCGATGATTATTCTCATATTTTCTTCAAGTCAAACGCTAGGACTTTTTTGGTGGCTATCTTAGCAGCTTTCCTATTTTTTCTAATGATTGCCTGGTTTCGGGTATTTCTTGATACTTTACTTATTATCTGCGCCACTATTTTAGCTAAAATAGACTTTCAATCAGTTGGTTTAAAACCAGCACTAGCTTTTGGCTATATATCTTTTTGCTCACTGCTGGGTTTAGGATTGGGCGCACTTATCAATTACTACATTTAGAATTAGTCATTAGTAATTAATTAATATACTCAAAACGGTTGGGACATGGACTTTTGCGAAATCACGAAAACCCTAGATTTGTAGGGGTAAAGCAAGAGCTTAAGCTCTTGCTTTACCCCTACCCGGAGAATCAAATAATTAAGCCGTTTTGGATATAACTAATGGCCAATAACTAATAAATAACTAGCTGGCTACAGCTTCTACAAGTTCTACTGCTACTGGATAAACGCTAACTTTCTTCTGGCTTTTACCTCTTCTTTCAAAGGTAACTACACCATCAACTAAAGCGAACAAAGTATCATCACTACCGATACCAACATTATTACCAGGGTGAACCTTAGTACCACGTTGACGGACGAGAATATTACCTGCGCGTACAGTTTGTCCACCGTAACGCTTTACACCTAGTCGTTGAGCATTAGAGTCACGACCGTTTCGCGTACTACCCGTTCCCTTCTTATGAGCCATGATTTCCTCTTTTCTATTTACTTTATTTATCCCAGCTAGTTATCTAGTTTAGGCTAGGAAAAGGATGATTAATGATTGGTAATTAAATTACTCTTGCTCACCTCTTGCCTATTCCTTAACTAGCAACTTAACCTTATTTATGATTCTTCTGCGGTTTCTTCCACGAAATCAGCATTAATGACGGGACTTTCCGCCATCGTTGGGGCTTCTTCGTAAGCTAAAACTTCGCCGTTAAGATTGATAGAATTAATCAAAAATCTGGTAATTTCCTGGCGATGTCCCCGTTTTTTGCGGGTTTTCTTTTTAGGTTTCATCTTATACACCAGGACTTTGCGACCTCTGAAATGTCGCATAATTGTCCCTTCCACTGTCGCACCTTCTACTAAAGGTTGCCCAATGGAAACTGCGCCTTCGTGGTGTACAAGTAACACTGCGTTGATGGTAACTTTTTCATCTGGTTCAGCGGTTAGTAGTTCAATGTCGTAAAAGCGACCTGCTTCTACTTTCATTTGTTTACCGCCAGTTTCAATAATCGCGTAGGTCATTAAATTGTCCTTGAAGTTGCCGTACAGGTAGCTGGCTATAATCTCCCGTAGAGACGCTATTTATAGCTTTTGCCAGCCTTTGAAGTATGTCTACCTGATCCGAGCAGGAGTTAGACAGACAATCTAATATATTACCTGATTGATAGCTAATCAGTCAACCTTTTAGAAAATATAATTTTATCAGACCTCGCGGTAAGCGTAAAACTCAGCGGCTTGGTTCCCTGAGATAAGCTGTTACACAGCTAAATTGTATAATCCTAATATTCTGAACTCTTGTTTAACAGGCAAGATGCCTGTTCCACTTATACAAATTAAATGCACAAAAGCTTATAAGCGACACGAGGGATTTTAATCCCTGTGGTATGTTACAATTAAATTGTGGGTAAGAACAAGAAAACATTTATGTGTTGAAGCATCCTAGTACGGAGAAATCCCGGCTCATAGGAAACAACGGTATTTTTGGCGTTGCTGAATTGGCGTATGATTTTTGGAGGTGGAGACGTTCCATGGAACGTCTCTACAAGAGTCTTGAACCTATGCAAAATTATTTTCATCCCTAAAATCAGCAACGCCTAATTTTTATTGGATAAATATGAAAAGGATAGAAGTTGAACAAAGAACTATTTTTGTGGGTTTAGCTGGTAGTCATGGTTATGGTTTAAATCGTCCTGAATCAGATTATGATTATCGTGGTGTATTTATTGCTCCTAAACGCTATTATTTAGGTTTTGATAGTATTGAGCAAAAGGATTCGGGATGGGATGAACCAGGGATATTCCCGTTTATAGATGGTAATGAAGATACGGTTATTTATGAATTAAGGAAAGTTCTACATTTATTGGCTGGTGCAAATCCCAATGTTTTAGAATTGCTGTGGTTAACGAATTATCCTTTTTTAACAAATGTCGGACAACATTTAATTAATCATCGCAGGTTGTTTTTGAGTAAAAAGGTAAAACACACTTATTCTGGTTATGCTTTTGCTCAAATCAAGAAGATGGAAACTCATCGTAAATGGTTATTAAATCCACCCACGAAAAAACCTATTCCTGCTGATTTTAATATTATGGATGAAGTTCCTTTAAGTAAAGATGAGTTAAATGCTTTTTTGGAATATCTTTATCTTTTAATTAGGGGGAAAATTGAATTTTTGGAAGAATCAGAACAGTTATATAAATTGCTGACTGCGGATATTGATTTTAAAGGTGTTTTAAAACAATACACTTTAGCAGATGAAACTTTAGCATATACCCAAAATTTAACTCATGGACGCAAAGAGTTTATTCGCCTTTTGCAAAAAAGTCAAAGTTATCAAATTGCGTTGCGAGAATGGAAGGCCTATATATCTTGGCAGGAAAATAGAAACCCTGCAAGAGCCGAAATGGAAAAAAAATCAGGTTATGATTTAAAACATGGAATGCACTGTATTAGATTACTACGCAGTGGATTGGAAATTTTGCAGCGGGGAGAAGTAACTGTAGATAGAAATTTAGCTGGTGATATTGATGATTTAAAGGCTATTCTGCGGGGTAATTATAGTTATGAAGAGTTGATGAAAATGGCGGAAGATTTGGTTGCTCAAATGGATGCTTTTTATGAGCAATCTAGTTTACCACATCGTCCTGATTTGGAGCAAATTAATGATTTGTGTATGGAGTTGGTGGAAATGCAAGGTTGGGACTCTCAGGGCTAAAGCCACTGAGTTTCCCACTTACTGCGAGGTTTTATGAAAACAATTGCTACTAATGTTAAAACCCTACTAATTGGATTCTGATGTTTGGTTTTTACTTTCTCAATGTCTGAACTATTCAGCACAACGTTTTAGTGCATTTCGTCGTATTCTGCGGTTTCGATCCTTCTAGATTCCATGGGAGAAGATGGTAAAAACTCAGCACGACGCACAGGATTTAAAGATTGTGTTGATCCATTGTAGGGATGAATCACCTGAACAGTACGAGTAGGTCGCTGTTTTGGTGCAAATAAAGATAAGACACCGGCGACAACAACACCACCACCAATAGTCAAGGTAGCACCACCCACAGCCCAAAGCATAGGTGAAGACCACCAATTATTTTGCTCAGGTTGTTGTAAAGTGGCCATTTTTTGTTGATTAGCTTGTTGTGCTAATTGCCACTGCTGTTGCGTAAAACTTTGAGCTTGTGCCTGGAATTGTTGGTTTTGTAACTTTAGTTGTTCATTGTCAGTTTTCAATTTCTCTATTTGCATATTCATTTTCAGCTTTTCCATTTCTAGCCGCTGATCAGAATTAGGAGCGGTTGGGGGCTGGTTAGAATAGACAGGTTGCCCGTAATTAGGGGGATACTGCATTACCTGGGGTGCCATGACTGTCCCAGGCATTTGGGGACTGACAGCAAAGTTCGATGATATCGGGGTATTTGTCCCTTTCAGCAAGACTAAAGCCGCTAACCCAGCTACTGCGACTCCGCCAATAAATGCCATACTTTCGCTCATTGCTGTTACCCCCCAAATATTACTGAATAGTAACTCAGTTGTGACTGATGCACTCTCACACGCATAATTTTTTGCCTACTTTGATATTATAAGAAAATTCAAGATTAACCAGTGTATCAGTTAGTTTTTTGTCTATCCTAAGATATGCTGTTATTATTTAAGACGATTACAGTCAAATTGTCCACTAAAAAATAACAAAAAAATACACTGTTTGGCAATTGCTCTCTTTGATTAAGAGGGATTTTTGATGGCTGTTTTGAGACTTTGGCAAAATTGAGCGATCGCATCTAATCCCTGCTCTGGTGTGCCTTCTGCCAGTCGCTTCACCATAGCACTACCGACAATTGCCGCATCCGCCCCCCATGCTTTTATCTGTCCTGCTTGCTCAGGCTCAGAAATTCCAAACCCCACACCAATAGGTTTATCTGTAACATGACGGATTTGTTGCAGCAGTTCACCAACCCGCGTTTGCAGTTGGGTTCGCATTCCCGTGACACCAGTAACACTGACTAAATAGATAAATCCTTGAGACGCACGGGCGATCGCCTCTATTCTTTCGGGAGAACTCGTAGGAGCTACCAATAAGGTTAAATCTATCCCCATCTCCGCCGCTGGTTTAATTAGCCCTGCGGACTCTTCCAATGGCAAATCCGGCACAACTAAACCTGCTACCCCAGCATCTTTAATTTGCCTCAAAAACTTATCAACGCCTCGATGTAAAATCGGATTGTAATAGGTAAATAAAATAATAGGCGATCGCAAACTCGGACTAATCCCCTTGAGCATTTCCAATACCTGCTCTAAAGTCGTTCCCCTCTCCAAAGCGCGAGTAGCCGCAGCCTGAATCACCGGACCATCAGCCAAAGGATCAGAATAGGGTACACCCAACTCAATAATATCCGCCCCAGAATTATCCAGAACCTGCAAAGCCTTAGCAGTAGTTTCTAAATCCGGATCACCAGCCGTAATAAAAGGAATCAACGCGCACTCTTGATTCCGTCTTAAATTTTCAAAGCAACGAGAAATAGCAGTCATTTCGCCTAGTCAGTAGTCAGTGGTCAGTAGTCAGTAGTTACAATCAACAACTGACAACTGAACAATCATAACTCTAAACCTGAGATTCTTTTTCCTCTTCAATCTTCGCTTGCAGTTTAGCTAACTCTTCAGGAGAGAGTTCATCAAGCCGCTTTTGCAAAAAAGCCGTTTCATAAGCTTCCCGTTGTTGATGGTAGGTCATTTTATTCCCTATCGCTCGGAAAATATAGGTGCATAACCAGCCAATTAAGCCAGCCATCAAGAAAACTTGACTCCAGATACCAGCATTCTGACTATCTAAACCCACCCCTTGCAAACCCACATAAGCCAAGCCACCAGCCACAAAAACGCCGAAGCCAATACCAATTGCGTCAATACGTCGCATGAGAATTATGACCTACCAATTTTAATTTAAGCAATTTTTCGAGGACGGGGGTTCAAATTCACAAACGGGGAGAGAACTAGCAACCCCGGAAAGAAAAAGAACACTAAAAAGTACATAAACACCCGTTCCACAGAACCACAGGTATACCATCTTAAACTCAAGTAGAAAAATACAGCAATGGGTATTACCAGCAAATAAGCGCCCGCCAAACTCAGATACAGTAGTGCTACAACCATATTTCTTACCGCAATTTGAACTATATTTGGTGCATTCACTTCTTATGATATGCCCAATGGCTGGTTTGAGGAAGTCGGTAATTCTGTTATTTTCCATCTTCTTTAAAAACCAATTGCCCAAAAATCGAAACTTATGATATGATCGTCCTTAGCCATTAAGCGTGAACTAACTGGCTAGTTTAATATTTTGTTTCGGTGCTAAATGTCAAATATTAGCGTTAGCAAATAAAATTTTAAAATCTACTTGCCAAAAAAAAGCAATTAGTGGTATAACAGACAAGAGGGTAAATACTGCCTCAAAAACAGTAAACAACCTTACGGGAGTGTGGCGGAATGGTAGACGCTACGGACTTAAAGGAATTGAGCCTTGATAGAGAAATCTTTCAAGTGGCAGCTCTCAAACTCAGGGAAACCTAAATCTGTTTATAGATATGGCAATCCTGAGCCAAGCCCAGAAAAATATTTGACTGGGAAGGTGCAGAGACTCGACGGGAGCTACCCTAACGTAAAGCCGAGGGTAAAGGGAGAGTCCAATTCTCAAAACTTATGATTGCTTTAGCACCTAAGTAGTAGTGAAAACTACAAGAGAATGAAAATCCGTTGACCGTAAAAGGTCGTGGGGGTTCGAGCCCCCCCACTCCCATCTAAAAACCAACTAAAGATGTGCTAAAACCTTTAGCCCGCCTTGGAATGAATTCCCAGTCTAATAGCAGAAGTCATCTGAAGATGACTAAGAGAACTCCGCAAAAAAAATGATCCAATTTTGTGGGATGGGCATCCTTGCCCGTCCTTGATGATTAGCGGACAATTCGTCCCGCACCACAAGAAATTTTGGGATATTTTTTTGATTGGAAGTCTCTAATAAACCTGTGCTGCATGAGTTGTCATTGCCAGTGAAAGGAAGCAATCTCTTGACAACCGATAAACCACCTAACGCAAAAATCTCTCAAACCCTTATTCCTCTGTGTCCTCTGCGCCTCCGTGGTTCGTTAATCAGGATAATTTATTTCTTGGAAGTCCCTCACTAAATTATTGGGTCTGACGCACCCTACAAGAGATAAAATCCACATTACATATTGAGTAGGGTGCGTCAGATAGAGGAAATCTGTTTTTTACCAAATTATTGGGTCTGACGCACCCTACAAGAGATAAAATCTACATTACATATTTAGAAAACTTTGTCAATGCGTAAGCACTAGGATCATCTTTTTTGTGGATTTCTCTAAATAACCCGGAAATTTTTCATCTCATTCCCAGTCTCTGACTGGGAATGAATTCTAAAAGGCTCTGCCTTCAATAATATTAGAGGCAGAGCCTCATCAACTGCATTCCTAGTCAGAGACTAGGAACGAGATGTGGTAGGGATTTGAGCTTAAGTTGACACCAATGCACCTTCATCAACTCAGTTGGTAATGTTGTACTGGACATTCACGATATCTCAGATGTCAGGGAGTGTCGCGGTTAAAAGTATTCAGTATGTCACAGTTCGAGAGAAACCGAAAGACATCTTTTGTTGTCTCCTTTTTGTGCTTACTCATTGAATTTATGACAAATTTCTTGACAAAAGATATGAAATATGCTGATAATTGTAATTTGTGGAAACTTTACCCTTTAATATAATCTCTTGGCTAACGTCATTGTCATAGGTGCCCAGTGGGGCGATGAAGGAAAAGGTAAAATAACTGACTTGCTCAGCCGCTCCGCAGACGTGGTGGTACGTTATCAAGGGGGAGTTAACGCTGGGCATACAATCGTAGTCCAAGGTCAGACGTTTAAGCTGCACTTAATCCCCTCTGGTATTTTGTATCCAAAAACCGAATGTATCATTGGCTGTGGCACAGTCATAGATCCACAGGTTTTGATCAAAGAACTCGAACAACTAGAACAATTAAATATTTCTACGGCTAATCTGTTGATATCTCAGACGGCTCATGTCACCATGCCCTATCATCGCATGATTGACAAGGCATCCGAGGAAGTCCGGGGAAATCATAAAATCGGTACAACAGGTAGAGGCATTGGTCCCACCTACGCGGATAAATCGGAACGTACAGGCATCAGGATGTTGGACCTGATGGACACCGATGGACTGCCTGAGCAGTTAGAACGGACGATAAACTATAAAAATACCATTTTAGAAAAGCTGTATAATCTACCACCCTTGAATCCACAAGCAGTGATTGAGGAGTATTTAGGTTATGCAGAACGCTTGCGTCCTTTTGTCGTTGATACATCGTTGAAAATCTACGATGCAGTTTTACGGCGACGAAATATTTTGTTTGAAGGCGCACAAGGGACATTGCTTGATCTGGATCATGGAACTTATCCCTACGTCACATCCTCCAACCCAGTCGCTGGTGGGGCTTGCGTTGGTAGTGGATTAGGTCCAACAATGATAGATCGGGTAATTGGTGTATCCAAAGCCTATACTACAAGAGTGGGAGAAGGTCCATTCCCCACAGAACTAAATGGCGAAATTGGGGACTTGCTAGGCGATCGCGGTGCAGAATTTGGCACAACTACAGGGCGTAAACGTCGCTGTGGTTGGTTTGATGCGGTTATCGGGCGTTATGCAGTCCGTATTAACGGCATGGATTGCATGGCACTCACTAAACTGGATGTTCTCGATGAACTAGAGGAAATCAATGTTTGTGTGGCTTATGAAATTGATGGTGAACGCTGCGAAGACTTCCCCACCAGCGCTCGTCAGTTCGCTCGTTGTCGTCCCATCTACAAAACTGTACCGGGGTGGCAAGTTTCAACAAGTCACTGTCGTACCCTGGAAGAGTTACCACAAAAAGCACTGGACTATCTGAAATTCTTAGCAGAATTAATGAAAGTGCCGATCGCAATTGTTTCCTTGGGAGCAAGTCGTGATCAAACTATCATTGTCGAAGACCCGATTCACGGTCCCAAACGCGCACTGTTACAACCCAACGGTACACCTGTTTAGTCATTGGTCATTGGTCATTGGTTAGTGGCAAAATAACTGACAACAGACAACGAATAACTAACAATTAACAAATTAACAAATTATATGGCGATCGCACTCGAATCTAAACCCCGTCCCGAAGGTAGCAAACCCAGAGCTTTGCGCCGTTCAGGCTTAATTCCCGCCAACTTGTATGGTCACAAAGGGATTGAATCAATTGCTCTAGTTCTTGACGCTAAAGTTGTAGAACGCCTGCTCAAGCAAGTTACCCCCAACAAAACCGAAATAGAACTCAGCATTCCTGAATTGGAGTGGACTGGTATAACCGTAATCCGCGAACTTCAGATCCACCCAGCCAAAGGCACACCTTATCACCTAAGTTTTTTTGCTGGCGCTAAAGGCTAAAATTCAGGTAATACAGCAGGAGTCAGGAAGTAGGGGCGCAGGGCCTGCGCCCAGTCAAGAGTCAGGAGTAAAACTGGCTTTGTAAGTAATTGGACAAAAATATTTACAGTTATTGCGAGCGAAGGGAAGCAATCACAACCCTGGCGATTGCTTCATTTCGTTCCATATGGCTAACGCAACGCAACGCTTACGCAATGACGTTGTGTAATTAACTCTGTCTCACTACTTGTATAGGTTTCAATTTAGATTGTTTACCTCCTAACTACGCAACCTGCTGTAATAAAGAAGAGAACCAGGGTTAGCCCTGGTTTTTTTGTGGAAAAATTATCTATATTAGGGAACGGGGAAGAGTTCACCAATTACCAATTACCAATTACCAATTACCAATAAAAATGACAGAAACCAATCTCCCGAATTTAATCTCACAAATGTTACAACCAGGATTTTATCCTCATCCCGTAACAGAACCAATTCAACTAATTCAAACTCATATTTCCTATGTCCTCCTCACCGGGGATTATGCTTACAAACTCAAAAAACCAGCCAACTTTGGTTTTTTAGACTTTTCCACCTTAGAAAAACGGCATTATTTTTGTCAAGAAGAACTGCGACTAAATCAAAGAGGTGCAGGTGAATTATATTTAGAAGTTCTTCCCATCACCGTAGTAGGTGAACAATACCATTTAGGTGGCACAGAAGAAGCCGTAGAATATGCAGTAAAGATGCGTCAATTTCCCCAAGAAACCCTATTTAGTGAACTTTTTGCCAGTGGAAATTTGTCAGAAAGTCACTTAGAAGAATTGGGACGAGTTGTAGCTCAATATCATGCAAACACCGAGACAAACGATTATATTCGCAGTTTTGGAGAAGTCTCCCAAGTCCGATTAGCAATTGATGAGAATTATCAACAAGCTGAAAAATATATTGGTGGACCACAAACAAAAGAACAATTTGAAGAAACAAAACAATATACAGACAACTTCTTTCTCCAACATCCAGAACTATTTAAAAGCAGAATTGACAATAACTATATTCGTGAATGTCACGGCGATTTGCACCTCAGAAATATTGCTCTTTGGCATGACAAAATTATGCTATTTGATTGTATAGAATTCAATGAGCCTTTCCGCTTTGTGGATGTCATGTATGACGTAGCATTTACAGTCATGGATATTGAAGCCAGAGGACGGAAAGACTTAGGAAATGCCTTTTTAAATACCTACGTAGAGCAAACTGGAGACTGGGAAGGTTTACAGGTATTACCTTTATACTTAAGCCGTCAAGCCTATGTACGAGCTAAAGTAAATTCCTTTTTATTAGATGATCCTAATATCCCGGCTGCGGTCAAAGAAGAATCTGCAAAAACCGCATCTGCATATTACCGTCAAGCCTGGGAATATACCAAACCCCAACAGGGAAGACTGATTTTAATGTCAGGATTATCTGGCGCTGGTAAAAGTACCACAGCTAAATATTTGGCGCGGAAACTCAACGCAGTTCATCTCCGTTCTGATGCTGTGCGTAAGCATTTAGCAGGAATTCCCCTCCTAGAAAAAGGTGGTGATGAAATCTACACACCAGAAATGACCCAAAAAACCTATAGCCGATTATTAGCATTAGGAATTATACTGGCTAATCAAGGTTGGTCTGTGATTTTAGATGCCAAATATGATCGCCAGGATTTACGGGAGACAGTTATTTCCCAAGCCACACAGCATCAATTACCTGTGCATATTATCAACTGTACCGCACCCCTAGAAGTTATCAAAGAACGACTCCTGAACCGTACTGGTGATATTGCTGACGCAACCGCTGATTTATTAGCATCGCAAATCAAGCAATCTGAACCATTTACAAATCTCGAACAACCTTATATAACAGTTGTGGATACAACTCAACCGCTAGACACGCAATTATCAAAACTGATTTAATTTTTGTCTAGTTAACTTAGGGTTTAGCATTGCGCTTTCCTCGTTCCCATACTCTGTATGGGAATGAACTCTAAAGGCTCTGCCTTCAATAATAGTAGAGGCAAGATGTCTATGATAGGATTCTCATAAGACCTCGCGGTAAGTGGGAAACTCAGTGTCTTTAGACCTGAGAGGGAAGCGACACGTGCGGTTTTAACCGCTGTGGATATTAAAATTGAAACCAGATTTTTGATTGGAATCTGGAAACCAACTCCCATTTCTGGGGTGATGTTAGCTAGATGCCTCCGGCACGCTGGCGCGAACGACCAGTTATAAGAGCTTGTTAGACTTGCAACACTGTTTCAGTGACCTTAAAACTGTTTAATTGCAAATGACAGAGCAGGGAACTAGCTTCGCATTCCGGGGTGTCGTGACTCAAATAACGGCTACCCTTCGACTACGCTCAGGGTGGTCTGGTCAGCACGGCTTGCTTGATTACTCTTGCAAGCCCAGTCCCTTTAGGGCTGGGTTACTGACAAGAATAGTAGAGGCAGAGCCTCTATGATAGCATTCCCAGTCAGAGACTGGGAACGAGATAACGAGATAACCGAGATATAATTATTCTTTCTCCTGATTTCTAGCATTATGGCACCAAAAAATAATCTACTAGGCAATATTTTCTCTTCTTCTCCTAACTTTCTTTCTCAATTGTTATTTGGATTATTTTTATTTATTATCTCCAGAATTGCTAATGCTTCAGTTCCTCTCAGTCTATTTATAGCCATTATGGGTGGTGTCACCTTGGGGTGGTTCACATTTGCCAATGATAATAATCCTGAACCTGCTACTGTCGCCTCTAATGATGGCATTGATGCTGGATTAAAATATTGGTTGTTTTTTATGATGGGCTGCCTTTTCCTCGGTTATTCAGCCCTTATTAGTATTATATTCGGTGCGATCGCTGGAGTTGGTGGTGGTTGGATTATTGGTTGGTGGAGAAGTGAGGAGGCATTACAAACACAATTATCAGAGGAGATTGCGGAAGAAATAAATCCAGAACAGCCGAGTGAAAGAAATGCAAAGAGACGCAAAAGAAAACCTACTCGGCGCTTCCGTCGGGACTCTGCAACTTTCAATTTTCGCTTTTGGGAAAAGTAATTAACAATTGATAATTAGGATTATAAAATTAAATTGTCTGATAGCGTAGCGTGGCGCAAGCCATATCAGGATATCCAGGATTAAAGGATTTGCAGGATGTTTGTTTGAGTTGTATTTTTAGGGTTTGAGGATTCAATACTTTTCGGTTAGACTCAAAAAACTGCAATATGATCTAAATTAGTGCTTTTTGCTGCTTAATAGGGAATAATAGAATAAATACTCCTTGTCAGATAAAGGTGAGTTTTGACAAATGGACTGGACAACAATACTCAAAGCACAGCAGACTGATTTTATTCAAAGACTGAAATCTGGCGACTTACTCCATTGTGAGAAGGCTCTTCCTGTAGGCGTTGTACCTACAATTTTTATACCATCTTTTGTCCAGATAAAATGCTCTGACCATTCTTGCTGACGAGGGTTAAATAAAGCAACTTGCTCTTGAGTTTTAGGATCAGTAGCTACTATAAAATTATAATGACGCTCATTACAGCGATGACAAGCCAAAGCTAAATTATCCAGTTCGTCTGAACCCCCCAAAGACTGCGGCATAATATGATCAATAGTAAAACGATCAGGACTCAGATATTCTGGAGAGTGACAATATTCACAGAGAAATTTAGCTCGTTTTCTTATAAGTCGTCGAGTTGGTTCGGACACCATTTACTTTTAGCCGCTAGTTGAGCATTAATTAAGGTAAATATTCGCTGTAACTCCGAGATACCTACATATTCCGCTTCCTCTTCAGAAGTCAGTTTATCAGATTTTTTCTTTGCTAATAGTTCTTCAAAACGTATCTGTAGTTCTTCGGTAAATTTAAATAGATAAATATTACCAAATTCACTCATCTTCATACCAGAAGATATTAAAGACGAAGGTTGAACCATTAATTGAGTAGCCATTGTATGTTCACAGTGTCTTTATTTGTATTATCTCATAAAAAATCCTGAAAATCCTGAAATCCTGGATATCCTGATTCAGACAAAAATCCTGTAAATCCTTAAATTCTGGACATCCTGATTCAGACAAATAATTCTATAATAGCAATACCTTGTCCATTTCCTGCTTTGTTGGGTTAAGCGACAGCGCAACCCAACGCATTTGTTGGGTTTCATGCTTCAACCCAACCTACAAATCAAGGCTTTTTCTAATTTGGACAAGGTATTGTAATAGAAAATAAATATTCACCTTAATTAACTATGCAAACCACAGAATCACCCTTACAATTGCGGCTGTGGACTGTTGATGAATACCACAGAATGGCTGAAGCAGGAATATTTGAACCAAGTGAACGGGTAGAATTATTAGAGGGGAAAATAATCTGGATGGTTGCTAAAGGAACAGCCCACCGTTCAGCAGTGGGTAGAACATATAAGTTGTTGGAAAACAGAATTGGTCATAAAGCTTGCATAGCTATTCAAGACCCTGTAAAATTAAATGAACGATCTGAACCAGAACCAGATATTGCTGTGGTGAAAATAGATCCCCTAGACTATGCAGATCATCATCCTACCCCAGCAGAAGTTTATTTAATTATCGAAGTTGCAGATAGTAGTTTAAAACTAGATACAGAAATCAAAGCTAAAGCTTATTCTCAAGCAGGAATTAAGGATTATTGGGTGTTAGATGTAGTGAAACGCGAATTAATTGTATTTAGAAATCCCACAACAGAAGGTTATCAAAATCAAGCAATTATCACAGAACAGCAAAAAATATCTCCTTTAGATTTTCCCGATTTAGAAATTGTAGTTTTTCAAATGCTACCACTTGTCTGATAGATAATAGAATAATTGAGAGGATGACTTTATTAAATCCTGGACATCCTGATAGCGAAGCGTGGCGTTAGCCACTTCTGACAATTTCACCATCTATTTTCTCTTTTCTCGATGATTAGCAGCTTGTAATAATAAAGATTCAGCAAAAGAAATTGCTTCATTTGCTGATTTACCACCGGCTAACTGTGCTAATTCTTCCCGTCGGGTAGTTAAATTATCCAAACTTGTTACTCTCACAACAGTCCGCTGTTCATCATTACTATTTCTGGCTTTATTAATTACTAATTTATCAACGCGAAAATGACGATCTGCCATTGCTGCAATTAGAGGCTGATGAGTTACACATAATACTTGATGTCCTTGACTAAGTTGGTGTAATTTCTCTGCTATAGCTTGGGCAACTCTACCAGAAACCCCCACATCAATTTCATCAAATATCATTGTTCCTACTTCATTTCCTTGATTAAAACAAGCTTTTAAAGCTAGTAAAAAACGGCTCATTTCTCCACCAGAAGCAATTTCTGTTAATGGTTGGATAGGTTCACCGGGGTTAGGACTAAACATAAAAGTAATTTTATCTGCACCTGTAGCTGCGGGGGTAATGGGGACGATTTCTACTTGAAATTTCACCTTATCCATTGCTAACGGCTTGAGTTGGGCTAATAACCGAGATTCTAAATTAGCCGCAGTTTGACGACGTAATTGGGTTAATTGGTGGCTAACTTGCTGGAGTGCTTGTAAAGATAATTGTTCTTGTTGTTCTAAAGTTTCGATAGATTGTTCACTATTATTTAGTTCAGCTAATTCAGTTTGAATACGTTCATAATAAGCGATCGCTTCCGTTAAAGTAGGTCCATATTTACGACAAATTTGTTTTAATTCCCGTATCCGTTCATCCACCTCTTCCAACCGTTGCGGATCTGCTTCTAACCCTTCTCCATAAATACTAATTTGTCTCCCCACTTCCATCACTGCTGCCACTGCATCTCGCACCAATTCCAAGAGAGATTGTAATTGAGGATCATACTCCACCATGTGAGTTAATGTCATCTCTCCATCGGCTAATAAATCAGCAGCAGTGCGAGTTTCCTGATCATCTTGATACAAAGCCTGATAAACCTTGTAACTCATTTGTTGTAAATCCACAACATGATTGAGGCGTTCTCTTTCTTGATTTAATTGCTCCATTTCCTGGGCATCATCAAGATTAGCCGCACCCAATTCTTGCACTTGATAGGTGAGTAAATCCAATTGTTGCAGCCGTTCCCGTTCTGATGTCCGGCGTTTTTCCAGTGCTTGCCGGGCTTGTTGATATAGAATAAAAGCAGCGGCAACATTTTGGCGTTTGTGCAACAAGGCATCACCACCATATAAATCTAACCAATCCCGAACTTGGGCAGATTGTCCCACCTGTACCGTTTGTCCTTGTGCTGTAATTTCTACTAAACTGTCTCGTAATCCTGCCATTAAGGGGCGATTTACCAGCACTCCATTTACTCTTGATCTACTGCGGATATTACTAGTAGTGGTGGCAATTTCTCGACTAATGATCACAGCATGATCATCGGTTAAATCAATTTCTTGTTCACTTAACCAAGCAGCTAAAGGCGGAGTGACGCTAAAAGTCGCCTCCACGATAGCGCGATTTGTGCCAGTTCTAATCGCCCGACTAGAGACTTTACCACCCAAAACGGCATCAATGGCATCTAATATGATTGATTTTCCTGCGCCGGTTTCTCCCGTTAATACATTTAAACCTACACCAAAATCCAATTCCAGATGATCAATTAAGGCGAAATTTTCAATTCTTAAATATAGCAGCATTTAAATAATCCTCAGATTGCAGATTTCCCCGTTTTTATTGATTATGGCGTTGGTGAATGAAAGTATGAATTAGTCTCACGCAAAGGCGCAAAGGCGCAAAGGTGAAGATTTTTAATTTTCCTTTTTTCTACTTCAATATGGCTATCAGCAACGCTCAAAACCCAGAGGTGTAAGGGTTTAGCTCATGCTTTACCCTACCTGTAGAATCAAACTTATGCTATGGGAAACAGAGTAATGGTTGTATCTCCACTTCCAGCCGCTAATATTTTACCATCTGGACTGAAAGTAATTGAGTAAATTACAGAATCAGTACATTTGACGCTAGAAATTTCTTCTCCACTAGCGACTGACCATAATTTCACTGTTTTATCTTTACTAGCGCTCGCAAAAATTTGTCCATTGGGACTATATGCAACAGAACAAATATAATCAGAGTGTCCTGATAAAGTTTTAATTTCTTGACTAGTTTCTAGATTCCAAAGTTTAATAGTTTTGTCTTGACTACCACTAATTAAAGTTTTTCCGTCGGGACTAAATGCTAGAGATGTAATCCCTCCAAACCAATCAGAATGTCCTGTTAAGGTTTTCACTTTATTTTCAGCTAATTGTAAAATCTTGATAGTTTTATCATTACCACCTGCACCACTAGCTAATAGTTTACCGTCGGGACTAAAAGTTACAGATAAAACATCATCGGTATGACTTTTGAAAGAGTAAACTTCTTTTCCTGTTTCTAATGACCACAGTTTAACTGTTTTGTCTTTACTTCCACTGGCTAAAATTTTCCCCAAGGGACTAAAGGAGACAGCATTAACTCTTTCTTCATGTCCTGTAAAAGTGAAAACTTCTATTCCTAAATTTACATCCCATAATTTAATAGTTTTATCATCACTACCACTTACTAAAAATTTACCATCTGGACTAAAAGCTAGAGAATTAATCCCTCTAGACCAAGAATATTCCCCATGTCCTGCAAAGGTGCGATGTTGCTGAGTTGCTAAATCCCACAATTTAATAATTGTATCATCACTGCCACTTGCTAAAAATCTCCCATTTGGACTAAAAGCTACAGAGAGAACTTTATTTTTATGTCCTTTGAGAGTACGAACAAATACTAATTTTTCGGTGTTGTCATTTGATGAAGATGTGGTAGCAATTACTTCTAGTGGTTCTTGATAATTATCTGATTCTTTTATACTTGATTCATTTCCTAACTGTGACGGGTTAAACCAAGTATTTAATTCCGTCAATACATCTAATGTTTTCAACGATTTGTTAATAGAATTGCCAATAGAATCTAATTTATTAATTGGGGAAATTTCTTCTTTTTCTTGGCTTGCTGTTTGCGGATTTGATTTATTTTCAACCTGTAACGGTTGTACCAAAGCTGTAAATAAACTATCTAATTCTGTTAATCCATCTGTCAACCGTTGGTTAATAGAATCAAGGATGTCATTATTTTTGGAAATTTCACTTTTTTGAGTTTCTTTAATCTCACCTATTGATTGGTTTTGTTCTAAAATTGTCTGATGCAATTTCTGGGTTGAATTATCAATTTCTGCAAATCGAGAATTAACAACTTCGATTTGTTGATGAATCTGAGTAAATTCCTGACTTTGATTTTCTTGATTGTCCCGTAATTCTGCTAATTGCTGTTGATTGCTTTCATTGCCATTTTTGATAGAAGTTTCAATTTCTGCAAATCGAGAATTAAAGACTTGTAGCTGTTGATTAATTTGTGATAATTCAGTTTGCAATTCTGCAATATTTCTCAAATATTCATCTTTATCAACATTAGAGTTCAAACTTTCTAGAGAAATATCTAATTGCTGCAACCGATTATTGACAATTTGCATTTGTTGATTAACTGCATTAAATTCCGTACTCAATTTTTGCATTGATATTTGAATTTTCTGGTCAACAATTTGACTAATTTCCTGTTTATAAACTTCAAGTTTTCCCAAACGTTCATTAATTGCCATCTCAATTGTTTGGTCAATAATTTGGCTGAGTTGTTGTCTCCAAGCTTCGATTTGTTCCAAACGTTGATTAGAGGTATTCATGGTTTTTTCTACTTGGTGAAATTCTTCAGTAATATTTTGCAAACCTGTCTGTAATTGGTCTATTTGTGATTGTGATTGGGAATAATTAAACTTAGGACGATTGACTAAATTTAAAGCTACACTTAAACTCAGGGGAATAACCGCATAAACTACCTGTTGCGTCACTGTAGCTACTATTGTTCCCAATACTAATAACCCCAAACATATATACTCGCTAAATTCTAGCAACTGACGATTATTCATGTTAACTGGTATTACTTGTCAAGTCGTGATTACTATATCACAAATTATACTCAATAAAACTAAAAAAATAAAACTTTACGTTCCTAATAGTCGGTTTTAACCGACTTTAGCTATAAGACAGGGAATTTATTCCCTGGATTTTGGAATATCAATTTTTGAATACAATTATATATCTCGACAATTGCATAAAATTTCCAGATGTCAATACCCTAGTACCGCAAGGCGTTCGTCAAAAGTCAAAAGTCAAAAGCAATATTGGGCAAGCTTTTTGGCGATTAAGAATGGTTGATTTATTTACGCCGTGCTGTACTAGTAAATTCGTTAGCTTATTGATTTCATTCTCAATAATCTTGAGAGTTAACCGAGCATATTCTCAACAAACATAGAAATGTGATTTTTTTGCAGAAGAGAGATTTAAAAAACTTATTTTTCCCGACGTTGCTGATTAAGGGTATGAATTTTAGTCTCACGCAAAGGCGCAAAGACGCACTGAGGTTTGAGTTTTAAAGATTCAATTTGGGAATTTCATACCTCAATTCAGCAACGCCATTTTTCCCAACCAATTAAACGTGCATATCTGCCTTTTGGAGATGTTCCTGATACACATTGGGCAATAAACGCGATTAAGAAAATTTATGAAACTGGATTTTATCTGTTCCCTGTTCCCTGTTACCTTCCTTTGTAATGCTGATTCCATTTTGCCAAAGTTCATATTCACTGATATCAATATCCTCATTCCAAACCAACGCATAACCACCTGAATCAATGATAAAATTTCTGAAAAATGCCGGATTTTTTAAAGGAGAAAACATTGGGTTATCTAATAATTTAGAGATATCATATTTTTTTAGTTCGTTATTTGTAAACTTAATGATCAAGTTATGATCATCTATAGCTTGAGCAAAAACAATACGAGCAGGTTTCATCTAAACTCTCCATTATTTTAAAGGTGGCAGTTTACTAAACTCTTGGCTATTCCACATATTGAGCAGTTCTTTCTGATACAATGTAGCCCATTCTATTACCATTTTTTCAGCACGACTGGGTAAATCTCCTTCAATAATTTTTAAAGACTCAATACCAACTAAGGCATTATACTCACCGTAAACTGCATGAAAATGAGGAGGTGGGTGATCAGCAAAGAAAATTTTGATAACTATTCCATAAAACCGTGTAACTTCTGGCATAAAGATATAGGACTTACGCATTGACAAGGAGTATCATCTAGGAATGACACACTGTACAAATTAACCTTCCTTCCGCAATCCTAATTTTTAGATATAGAAACTTCCAGATTATATATCTTGACAATAACATAAAATTTCCAGATGTCAATACCCTAGTAAAATCGTTAGCTTATTGATTACATTCTCAATAATCTTGAGAATTAACTGGGTATATTCTCAATAAACATAGAAATGTGATTTTTTTGGAAAAGAGAGATTTAAAAAACTTATATGTTTGACTGCATTCCCAGAAAATTAGCAACTATGACTTAAAAATTGCTAAATTAACAGAAGATGTAACTATCTCCTTAAATATGGTATCTACTCCTATAACTTTCTCCGATATTCAAAATCATTGGTCCCGACCATTTATAGAAGCTTTAGCAGCACGGCGGATTATCAGCGGTTATCCTGATGGAACTTGTCGCCCCAATAACCCTGTAACTCGCGCTGAATTTGCTGCCATTATCGCTTCAGTTTTTTCCCAACCAGTTAAACGTGCATATCTGCCTTTTGGAGATGTTCCCCAGACCCATTGGGCAATAAACGCGATTAAGAAAGTTTATGAAACTGGATTTTTGACGGGTTATCCGAACAAGCGGTTTGGGATAGATGAAAGTATTGCTAAGGGTGATGCTTTAGTCGCAATTGTCAATGGTTTGGGAATTGCTGGTCAAGTTGACCTGGATTTAGTGAGTAAACTGGCAGAAATTTATCAAGATGGATCTTTAATTCCTTACTATGGAATTAATCAAATAGGTTTGGCGACCCGTGCTGGTTGGGTGGTGAATTATCCCAACGTCAAAATACTAAATTATAAAACAGCCGCTACTCGTGCAGATGTGGCAGTGATGGTTTATCAGGCTTTAGTGTATTTGGGAAAAGCGGAAAAAATTCCTTCTGATTATATTGTTGCAGCACCTATAACCACAACGATTCCTACACCTAAACCGACAACCTCTAATACCGTTAAAGTAAATCATCGGCGAGAATTTCGAGGCGCTTGGGTTGCGACTGTGTGGAATAGTGATTGGCCTTCTAAGCCAGGACTGTCTGTGGAACAGCAAAAAGCGGAATTGGTGGCGATTATTAAACAGTTACAAGCTTTGAATTTCAACGCTTTAGTTTTGCAGGTCAGACCGGAAGGTGATGCTGTATATGCTTCTGACTTAGAACCTTGGAGTGCTTGGATTACGGGAACGCAGGGAAAAGCGCCAAGTCCATTTTATGATCCTTTGGAATTTGCGATCGCCCAATGTCATCAACGCAATATTGAATTACACGCTTGGTTTAATCCTTACCGCGCTAGAGCTAACAGTCAAGTTTCCACTGTTCGTCCTCATATTGCCGTGACAAATCCCGAAGTTGTTTATCAATGGGGTAGTCAACTATGGATGGACCCCGGTGCAAAAATCGTTCAAGACAGAGCATACAACGTCATTATTGATGTTGTCCGCCGTTATGATTTAGATGCGATTCATTTAGATGATTATTTTTACCCCTACCCCATATCTGGTAAACCTTTTCCCGATCATAAAACCTACGCAGCTTATAAAGCCAGTGGCGGTAAACTGAGTTTAGAAGATTGGCGACGGGAAAACGTCAATCAAATGGTATTGCGACTTTCCCAAGGAATCAAAGCCACCAAACCTCATGTGAAATTTGGGATTAGTCCTTTTGGTATTTATCGTTCTGGAGAACCTGCGGGAATTGTCGGGTTAGATGCCTATAATGTTCTCTATGCAGATTCTAAAAAATGGTTACAGCAAGGCTGGATAGATTATATTGCTCCTCAACTTTACTGGCGGACTGACCAAACTAAACAAGGTTATCAAACTTTGCTGAAATGGTGGACGGAGATTAATACCAAACAGCGTCATGTCTATGCAGGTAACAATCTCGGACAGCTAGATGGGAAGGAATGGAAAAACAGCGAAATTGTCAAGCAGATTCAGATTTCTCGGAATTTAGCAGGTAGTTTATCTTTGGGTAATATCTTTTTCAGCATGACTGGCATTAAAGAAAATCGTCAAGGCATTGCTGACCAATTTAGAACCGATTATCCCACACCTGCCTTAGTTCCCATTATGTCATGGCAAAGTTCCATCACGCCACCACCTCCCAAAAACCTCAAGTTTATGGATGGAAAATTAAATTGGGAAGCAGGAGATAGTCAACCTGTGCGTTCTTGGACTCTATATTCGCAAAATAGCAATAATTGGATAATTCAACGCATTTTATCCGCTGGTACTACCTTTGCGACAGTTCCACCGGGAACTTATGCGGTATGTGCTGTGGATAGATTAGGGAATGAAAGTGCAGGTGTGATGATTACTGTAACTTGACTCCTAACCGTTCTATAAAACTTACCCAAAATTACCAAAGTCTAGACACATCTGGACAGCGATAATCTTAGTTTTATGTCAATCAAATTTATTTTGACAGGTAAATGAGCGATCGCTCACAAAAATCTCAATTAGATTGTTTGTAGTGGTAACATTATCGTGGTCTCAAAAGGAACTTAACCCTTTGAATACCTCATAACTTATACTCAACACGGCTTAATTACTTGATTTTATGGGTAGGGGTTTAGCAGTGCTGATATGTGTCAACTTAACGTAAAACCTATAACCCGCCTGGGAATGATAGCGTAGCGTGGCGTAAGCCATATTCCCAGTCTAATAGCAAAAGTCATCTGAAGATGACTAAACACTAGGAAAATTTATTAGTCCGTTTTAACGGACTTGAGCTATGAGACAGGGAATTTATTCCCAGGCGGGTGTGGAAGCCAACAGATGATTAAAAAACTCAAATAGGATTGCTATATTAAAATAGTCTCTCATACTTAAAAAATATCAACCATGACCACCCAAACGGAAGCCCAACTAGAAGCAGACTTAATTACCCAACTGCAAAGCATGAAATATGCCAGAGTCAAGATTAAAAACCTATAGGAATACTTACTTGCAGAATAATACTTGCAGGACTATCAAGTTCATAGATAGAGGATGATTCAGGAATAGGATCACCATATTCTCGCATTACTTTTAAATGCCCAATAATAGCTTCTTTCATATTTTTTTCAATTTCTGCAATTGATTCACCGGTAGTTACACATCCCAATAAATCAGGGACATAAGCCGAAAAATTGTGATCAGCTTTTTCGACTATCACAATATAATTTATAGTTTTCGGAGTTAGAGCGATCATAATTAATTATCTCCATTTAGACCAGCTTGTTTAAAAATGCTATTAAGCGTACCTAACTTAAGATCATCAGACAATTTTCCTGGAACAGTTACAGTCCCTTGCTTATTTGGATGCCGAAAATGTCTATGACTACCCGTAGTTCGTATATGTACCCATCCATCATTTTCTAGTAATTTAATTACTTCTTTTACTTTTTTAGTCATAAATTAAGAATATTTACATCAATTATAAGAAAATGATGCTTTACTTCCATATAAATATCATAACTCTTTATATTAAAATAGTCTTGTGTGTAAAAAATATCAACCATGACCACCCAAACCGAAGCCCAACTAGAATTAATTCATCGAGATGAGATTAATGTGGCGTATATTCTCGATTTGTTGAGAACCATGAAAAAAACTATTGAGCGCGTTTCCGAAAAAATCCAGTTATTTATTGATACATTTATCGAAGGTATGGGTGGAACTGTTTAGATTTTGAGATTCTCTACCTTTTAGAGGATGTTTGTGGAAGTGACAGTATTAATTGATTCCATAAACGTAAAATTTCCCCCTTGAGTGCGATCTCTTTTGACTCTGCGCTCCTACATCATGACTCCTGCTATATCATCAGTAATATTGTTATCAATTCCCAATTATGGAACAATCTAACCAGAAACCAGGGAAAACATCCCGACGTGGGTTTCTCGGACAAGCATTCACCGCAGCCGGGGCGGCTATTACTGTTCCTGCATTGCTGACTCAAGAAAGTGCAGCCAAAGAAACTACTCTAGGAGGCAACGGCGAGATGAATATAACACTCAATGTTAATGGTGAACAACGCCCCCTCATTATTGAGCCGCGTGTGACTCTCCTGGATGCCCTGCGGGAACGTTTAGGATTAGTTGGTAGTAAAAAAGGCTGTGATCATGGACAGTGCGGCGCGTGTACTGTGCTGATTGATGGTGAACGAGTATATTCTTGTCTTTCTTTGGCAGTCATGCAGGAAGGCAAAAAAATTGTCACCATTGAAGGACTAGCCAGCGGTGATAGTCTCCACCCCATGCAAATAGCCTTTATTGACAACGATGGCTTTCAGTGTGGTTACTGTACACCAGGGCAAATTTGCGCCTCTGTGGCACTGCTAGAGGAAGTTAAACGCGGTTGTGCTAGTGTAGTCACCTCAGATTTACAAGCTCCTCCCCAATTAGCTCAACTCTCGACAGCGGAAATTAAAGAACGATTAAGTGGGAATCTTTGTCGGTGTAGTGCTTATAACGGAATTGTCGCCGCAGTTCAACAAGCAATTGGCCAAAAACCTCCTTCGCCAATGGCAAATATCATTACCAGTGAATCCCAGGGAGTATCAGTATAATGAATAACTTCACTTATATTCGCGCTACCACGGTAAAAGATGCCGTCAACCGAGCCGTTGCTGACCAAAATGCTATGTTTATTGGTGGCGGTACAAATTTAGTTGATCGTCTCAAAGCCTTTGTGAACGAGCCATCACAACTAATTGACATCTCCCGCCTACAGATGCAGAAGATCGAAAAAATGGCTAATGGTAGTCTGCGGTTAGGGGCGTTGGTGACAAATACGGCTGTAGCTGATCATACTGATATTCGCCGTGATTACCCGATGTTAACTAGGGCAATTCTGTCTGGTGCATCTCAACAAATTCGCAATATGGCCACAGTCGGTGGTAATCTCTTACAAAAAACTCGTTGCCCTTATTATTACGATACTGCTTTTGCTTGTAATAAACGTGAGCCAGGAACTGGATGCCCAGCAGCAACGGGGATAAATCGAATGCACGCAATACTCGCTGCAAGTGATCAATGTGTCGCAGTTCATCCTTCTGATATGTGTGTGGCATTGGCGGCTTTAGATGCGGTGGTAGAAGTGGAAGGACCTCAAGGTAAAAGACAAATTCCCTTTGGAGATTTCCATCGCTTGCCAGGAAATACACCAGAAAAAGATAGTAATTTACAGCCAGGAGAATTAATTACTTCTGTGATTTTACCACCTTTAGCTTTTGCGAAATCAGGAGTTTATTTAAAACTGCGCGATCGCACTTCCTATTCTTTTGCTTTAATATCTGTAGCGGCGGCTTTAGAAATTGCTGGGGAAAAAATCAAAGATGCTCGTTTAGCAATGGGTGGAGTCGCCCATAAACCTTGGCGAGCAGTAGAAGCAGAAAAGTTTTTAATTGGTAAACCAGCAGATATTTCCACATTTACCCAAGCGGCAAATATCGCTTTACAGGGAGCAAAACCTTTAGCTCATAACGGTTATAAAATTGAACTAACAAAACGGGCAATTCGTCGCGCTCTCACGGTTTCGGCTCAAGGAGGAGGTATAGCATGAATAAAATAACTACAACCAATATTAATCGTAAAGATGGACAGGCAAAAGTAACAGGTACAGCCACCTATGCCGCCGAACATCAAATACCAAATTTAGTTCATGGTTATTTAATAACTGCTAGTATTTCCAGTGGAAAAATAAAAAGTGTCAACACCCAAACAGCAGCAAAATATCCCGGTGTAATTGCCATTTTCACCCATAAAAATGCCCCCAAAATTTCTAAGCCTAGCAATAATTTTGTCAATTCTAAAATTTACGAAGCGCGACTACCATTAGCAGATGACACAATTCATTATGCCGGGCAAATTATCGGTTTAGTAGTAGCAGAAACCTTTGAACAAGCAAAGGCAGCAGCACATTTAGTTAAAGTTGAATATACTAGCCAAAAACCAATTTTAGATCCCCAAAAAGTTACCTTAAAAAATGCTCCCTCCATGTTTGGGGAAGACTTGAAATTTGCCAAGGGTAGTTTTGCTACTGGTAATTCAACGGATGCAATGGCAGGTGCAGCAGCGAAAATTACCGCTACCTACAAAACAGCGACGGAACTCCACGCACCCATGGAACCTCATGCCATTATTGCCCAGTGGCAAAATTCCAACTCCCTGACAGTCTATGAACCGACTCAATGGGTAGGGGGTAGCCAACGCACATATTCAGAATTATTTGGACTTGCTCCAGAACAGGTAAGAATTATTACGCCATTTTTAGGCGGAGGATTTGGTTCTAAAGCCTTTCCCTGGCCACACGCTATTCTCTGTGCCGCAGCAGCGCGAAAACTTCAGCGTCCGCTGAAAGTGGTTCTCAGTCGGCGACAAATGACAGCAAATGCGGGACACCGTTCGCAAACTGAGCAAACTATTAGTTTAGCTGCTAAAACTGATGGTAGTTTGCAGGGAATTGAACATACAGCAAAATCTTATACTTCCCCTGTAGATGTTTTTTCTGAACCCTGTACAGGTATTACCCCGGCAATGTATGCTACTCCGAATTTGCGAACATCCCAACAAATAGGAGTCATGAATATTGGTACACCTACCTTTATGCGAGCGCCTGGGGAAAATCCCGGTTTGTATGCTTTAGAGTCCGCAATGGATGAATTAGCCTGGGAATTGGGCATAGACCCCGTAGAATTACGGTTAAAGAACGAAACAAAGGAACATCAAAGCCGGGGTTTACCTTTCTCTGCAAAACATTTTGCGGAATGCTTGCAGGTGGGTGCAAAACAATTTGGTTGGGAAAATCGAACTCAAAAACCCCGTTCTTTATCCCGCGACGGTAAACTCATCGGCTGGGGTATGGCTGCTTCCACTTTTCCCGGTTTAAGAAGTTCAGCTTCGGTAAAAGTCAGGTTATTAGCAGATGGTACTGCTCATGTTCTCACCAGTGGTAATGATATGGGTACGGGTGCTTATACCATTGTTGCCAGTACGGCGGCCAATGCTTTAGGGCTACCAGTGGAAAAGGTGCGGGTGGAATTGGGTGATTCTTTATTCCCTAACGGTGGTCTTGCTGGTGGTTCGCAAATGACGGCAAGTCTTATACCAGCAGTGATGACGGCCTGTGAGGAGGTGCTGAAAACTGCCCAAGCGAAAACTGCCCAAGAGGCGTTTACAAGTCTGCGTCAGTCCCAACGGGCGGCTTTTGAAGCGACGGGTTCTTCTGCACCGGGTGAGGAAGCTAAAAAATGGGCTTTCCAGTCCTGGGGCGCACATTTTTGCGAAATCAGCCTAGATGAAGAAATCGGCCGCTTACAGGTGACGCGGTGGGTGTCTGTGATGAATATTGGCAAGGTGATGAATGCTAAAACTGCCGCTTCTCAAGTGCGGGGGGCTGTAATTATGGGGATTGGTCACGCTTTAATGGAGGATTGCCAGTTTGATCCCAATATCGGTTATCCGGTGGTTTATGATTTGGCTACCTATCATTACCCAACTCATGCAGATATTCCCCGCATTGAAGTTTCTTTTGTGGGTGAACCTGATCTGAATTTTAATTCTGCTGGGGTGCGTGGTGTGGGTGAAATTGGCATTACGGGTGTTTCACCAGCGATCGCTAATGCTGTTTATCATGCTACGGGTAAACGGATTCGTGAGTTACCAATTACGCCGGATAAGTTAATTTAGCTGTGTGTTTTGCCTCTGTGTGGGAATCAATTTCTTTTTTTCTCACGCAGAGGCGCAGAGGCGCAGAGGGAGCTTTAGGATTTGGCGTTGCTGAACTAAGGTATGAAATTCCCAAATTAAACCTTTAAAACTCTGACCTTTGCGTCTTTGCGCCTTTGCGTGAGACTAAAATTCATGTAATTTATTAAACCAGTTTCCCAAATGAGGATACTGCAAAAATATGAAAGAGATAAATTCTATTATTACAGCATTTTTAGACAGTCAAGACAATAGTGAACCAGTTTTTCTCGCAACTGTTGTCAATGTTCAAGGTTCTAGCTATCGTCAACCGGGAGCGCGAATGTTGATCACGTCAACAGGTAAAATGGTGGGAACTATCAGTGGTGGTTGTCTGGAAAATGATGTATTTCAACATACTCGCTTAATCACAGATGGTCAGCCAAAACTGGTTACTTATGACACCAATGCTGATGAAGATATTATTTGGGGATTTGGTTTGGGTTGTAATGGTGTGGTAGATGTTTTGATTGAGTGTCTTTATCAAGATGATTCACTTAATCCATTAACTTTTATTCATCAATGTTTTAACAATCAAAAACCAGGAATTATTGCCACTATTTTTAGTGTTGAGGGTAATATTAATGTCCAGTTAGGAGCGCGATTAATTCTCAATTCTGACGGGAATATAAATACTAACATTGCTGAATCTAGTTTAACTCAATCCTTAATTAAAGATGTTAAATCGGCATTAAAAAATCAATATTCAAGTTTTCATAAATATCAACTTTTATCAGGTGAAGTTAATGTTTTTATTGAATTCATTCAGCCTCTCCCACACCTAATTATTTTTGGTGCAGGTCGTGATGCTGTACCAGTTGTAGAGTTTGCTAAAGCTTTAGGTTGGCAAGTTACTATTATTGATTGTCGTGCTATTGAAGCAACCAAGGAACGTTTTATGATGGCTAATAACGTGATCCTAACTCATCGGGAAATTGTTCATCAACATATATCTATCAAAGAAAATACTATTGCTGTGGTCATGAATCATAATTATTTTGATGATTTAGAAATTTTGAAATTGCTAATACCATCTAATTTGAAATATTTAGGTTGTTTAGGATCAAAACAGCGAACTGCAAGATTATTAAATGATTTACTAACTGAAGGAATAGAACAAACACCAGAACTATTACAAAAGTTATATACTCCTGTGGGTTTAGATATTGGTGCAGATACACCAGAAACAATAGCATTATCTATAATTACAGAAATTCAAGCTATACTTAAAAGTCGTAATGGTGGTTTTTTAAAAGATCGCAATGAACCAATTTACTCTCGAAATCAGATGCAAGAAATTAAAATTGAACAATGACTAAATCAAATATTGCTATAATTATTCTAGCCGCAGGGGCATCAACTCGCATGGGTAGACCAAAACAACTCTTACCCTATCAAGGAAGTAGCTTACTGAGGCATACAATTGAAAATGCAGTTGCTTCGGTGTGCAAACCTATAGTAGTAGTATTGGGAGCAAATGCAGAAAATATCCGTTCTCAAATTAGCGAATCTGATATTAAAATAGTTGAAAATCCAGATTGGCATTTAGGAATGAGTTCTTCAATTCGTCGAGGAATTTCATCAATTATCACTGATTATCAAAATATAGATGCAGTAGTTATTACTGTTTGTGACCAACCGTTTCTTTCTGCTGACATTATCAATAATTTAGTCTCAAAATACTATAATACAAAGAAACCTATTATTGCTTGTGAATATGCAAATACATTAGGTGTACCCGTTTTATTTAATCAGAGTTTTTTCTCAAAATTAGCAAATTTAACTGAAGATGTAGGCGCGAAGAAATTAATTAGAAACCACTATCACGAAGTTTTTAGTATTCCCTTTCCTTTGGGGGCAATTGATATTGATACACCTAATGATTATCAACAAATTGAGCATAATTCATGCCTACATCACCCGCAAACCCAAAATCATTAAATCCCGTTCCACTCCGTCTAAATCAGCAATTTTCGGTAAATTTCCCCAAGCTTGAAAACCAAACCAAGCAAATAACTTTAAACTGGGTTGATTATGAGCAAAAATAAAACCAACTAAAGTCTTTAAACCTAAACTGGGACTTTCCTGAATAGCTTTTTCTAAAAGTTGTTTTCCTAAACCACGTCCTTGAAAATTTGGAGAAATATAAATACTAAGCTCCGCTGTGGCATAGTAAGCTGGTCTACCGTAGAATGATTGAAAACTCAACCATCCAGCAATTACCCCTTCCGTTTCCATTACCCATAGGGGAAACTTTGAGGGGACTCTTCCTTTAAACCAAGCCATACGACTTTCCACAGACACAGGTTCTAAGTCAGCGGTAGCCATGCGGCTAGGAACAGCAGCGTTGTAAATGGCGACAATGGCGGGTAAATCAGATTCTAGGGCATGGCGGATCATCATTGCGGCTATTTGGGCAAAATTCTTGATAAAATCTTTCCAAATAATACAGCGTTAAGAGGCCATTTATTCGATAATTTTATCTTAAAACCGGACTTTGTACAACTCGAATAATTCTCCTAATTGTCTTTTGACGATTTTAGCACCCCCAGCTTTAATGGTTTTTTCCCATTCTGTAACAGTTTCGAGAAACACCTCCGCACCCAAATAGGTTTCTAGTACAGCCCAATCTTCTGCTAAAGGCTGTTCGGAATTAAGAATATCAAATACAAAATGTCCCCCTGGTTTTAATACTCGTTTGACTTCGACTAAAACGGCTTGCCAATATTCTAGAGGAAAATAACAACTAAAGCCTGTGGCAATTATTAAATCAAATTGATCTTCAGGATAATTTAAATGGTGGGATGGTCCCAATTCCACACCTTTGAATAATTTTGAATTTAACTGTGAACCGCGAGAGTTAAGACCATCTCTTGCTATATTACTAATTTCTTGCCCATAAAAGAATGCTTGCCAATCTCTCCAAGGATAGATTAAAAAGCTAACACCACAACCAATATCTAAACAATGTTCGTTTTTTTGAGGTTGAGCAATTTCCCAAAATGGTGAAACTATTCTCTCGCTTAATCTGCCATTAATCCATTCTTTATATATTGGCATTTCTTGAACTTCGTCGGGTAATTCAAATTTCTGATTTTGATATTGGCGATTAAAGCGATATGCTACTTGTGCTATTCTCTCTTGCCATTTGTCTGAGGAATAGGTATTTGTTTTATAAAAATTAGGGGGTGAATTTTTAGACATTTATTACTTTGGTGATTGGTGATTTTATTATTTCTTCGTCCTTATTTATGATTGATGGGCGCAGGCCCTGCGCTGTCACGCTTTTGCTAGGAGAGGGGCAGCAGCTAAGAGGGTTTGGGTGTAGGGATGTTGGGGGTGAGCAAAAATTTGTTTAGTCTGTCCTAGTTCTACTATTTTACCACCATTCATTACGGCGATGCGATCGCACAAAAATCTTGCTAACCACAAATCATGGGTAATAAACAAATAGGTTAAATCAAATTCTGCTTTGAGTTGTAACATCAAATCAAGAACTTGTGTTTGCACGCTGGCATCTAACATACTCACTGGTTCATCACATATTATCAGTTTGGGACGAGTAATTAAAGCTCTGGCTATGGCTACCCGTTGTTGTTGTCCCCCAGATAAATCGGCGGGATAACGGTGATAATATAATTCGGCGGGGGTTAATCCCACTTTTTCCAACATCCATAAAACCTGTTCTTTCGCTTTTTCAGAATTAGCTAAATTATGAATTAATAAAGGATCTGCTATACTTTGTCCTACCGTCATAGCTGGATTTAAACAAGCATGAGGATCTTGAAAGATCATTTGGATTTGTCTACGGGAAGAACGGATTTCTTGACGGGATAACCTGGTTAATTCCTGTCCTAAAAATTCGACTTTTCCCGATGTGGGACTAATCAACTGTAAGATGGTTCTCGAAAGTGTACTTTTTCCACAACCAGACTCTCCCACTAAGCCTAAAATCTCCCCAGCATACAATTCTAAATTAATTCCATCTACGGCTTTAATTGTTTGTCCTTCTTCTTTAAATATCCGTTCAATAAAATTCGGTTCTATGGTGTAATGCTGTTTAAGTTCTGTAATTTTTAAAATGGGATTTACCTTTTCTGTTCCCTGTTCCCTCTTCCCTGTTCCCTCTTCCTTTTGAATATATAAAGCTGCTTTTAATAAAGACTGAGTATATTCATGTTGAGGATGAGCAAATACAGTTGCCGTTTTCCCCATTTCCACAATTTTACCCTGATACATAACTCCAATGCGATCGCAATATTCCCCCACCATTGCCAAATCATGGGAAATCAATAATAATCCCATGTTTTCTTCCCCACACAATCGCGTTAGTTCTTGGAGAATTTGAGCAGAAACAGTCACATCTAAACTTGTAGTTGGTTCATCCGCCACAATTAACTTAGGACTCAACAGCAAAGCCAAAGCAATAGCTACCCGTTGACGCATTCCCCCACTAAACTCATGGGGATATTGACTCCAACGACTAGCAGGAATTTTCACCTTTTCCAAAGTCGCTAAAGCCTTTTCTTTCGCTTGCTGTTTGGATAACTCCGGTGCATGAGCTTGTAAAGTTTCAATACAATGATTGCCAATTGTCATCAACGGGTCAAGGCGAGTCATGGGATCTTGAAAAATCAAAGCCACTGCTTCACCACGAAACTTTTGCATTTGCGCTGGTGTCAAATCCAATACAGATTGCCCCTGAAATTTCACCAATCCTTCCGTGCGACTGGAATTAGGCAATAAACGCATTATTGCTCGTCCAATCGTAGATTTTCCACAACCGGACTCTCCCACCAATCCCATTTTTTCCCCAGGCTGAAGAATAAAAGATACATCATCAACCGCCCAGCTTTCCACCTCTTCACCACGTCGAGGATAAGCTACACGGAGATTTTCAACACTAAATAAAGCTTCATTCATAATTAATTAATTAAATAAATAGTTGGACAAAATTAAATTCACTCGTTGAGAGAGGGAACAGGGAACAGAAAAATCAATTGTGTATACTCAACACGGCTTAATAATTTGATTCTGTGGGTAGGGGTTTAGCAGTGCTGATATGTGTCAACTTAACGTAAAACATCTATCCCGCAAAGAACTCAAGTCATCTCATTCCCAGTCTCTGACTGGGAATGAATTCTAGAAGGCTCTGCCTTCAATGATAAGCTGTTGTGCATTTAGTTTGTATAATTCTAGCGGGCAAGATGCCCGCACTACAAAGTTCAAGTAAATTATGGTTATCAAATTTAGCTGCGTAACAGCTTATTAGAGGCAGAGCCTCTGTAATAGCATTCCTAGTCAGAGACTAGGAACGAGATGTGGTAGGGATTTGAGCTTAAGTTGACACCATTAAACACTGCTAAACCCCCACAAATCTAGGTTTTTCGTAATTTTGTAAAAGTCCATGTCTCAACCGTGTTTAGTATAATTAATTCCGTCCCATTACTTATTCCTTCTTCATCCTGAACTCCTGACTGGGCGCAGGCCCTGCGCCCCTACCTCCTGTCTATTGATGTACTTGAATTAATCGCTGTTTAAGACGTTCGGCTTCACCGGAATCAACTAAACAACCCTTTTCCAATAAAAAAGCACCATCACAGTAATTTAACTCTTCTAAGCGATGAGTTACCCATAATGCCGTAATGCCACGACTTTTAACGAGATTACGGACACTAGCCACTAAATCGAGTTGACTATCTGGATCTAGTAAAGCAGTAGGTTCATCTAATAATAAAACATCACAATGACGAGCGATCGCTCCAGCAATAGCTACCCGTTGTTTTTGTCCACCAGAAAGCGCGTAAATAGGTCGTCGCTGTAGAGACAATAAATTTACCGCCCCCAAAGCCTCCTCAACCCTAGCCTTCACCATCGCCGGTTGTAACTTTTCCGCCACCAATCCAAAAGCCACATCAGCACCAACCGTTGGCATTACCAATTGATGATCAGGATTTTGGAACACAAAACCAACAGCAGGTGAAATCTTAACTTCCCCAGATTGAGGAGCTAATAAACCCGCTATTAATCTCAGAAGCGTAGATTTACCACTGCCATTTGTCCCCAGAAGCATCCAAAACTCACCTTTAGGTACTTGAAGAGAGCAAGATTTGATCACTTGCTCCCCATTAGGCCAAAAGAAGTTTAAATTATTAACTTCAATGCCTACTGCTGTCATGTTTATACCTTGTGTTATTCAGCAGTAAAAGCAGCAAAGCCAGGCGCTCTACCACTGCTAGTAGCCGCACTATCTTTTTGGATAATCTGGACTCCCGAAATTTCACTAGCACGGACAGCAATTTTTTTCTCTGTTTTGCCTTCGCACTTGAGTTCCACAATATCAGGATTTCCAGAACGCATTGCCGCCAAAATTAGCTGGTAAACAGCCTCGGCATCTTCAGTAGACTTACGTTGTACTGATATAGGGAAAGCAGTATTTCTGATGCTTAAGTCAATGGTAAACATTTAGAATTAATGAATTTTCACTTTAAGACCTATTCTAGCGTCATTAGTCATTAGTCATTAGTCATTAGTCATTGGGAAGAAATATTCCCCCCACTTCCCCCACTTCCCCCACTCCCCCCACTTCCCCCACTCCCCCCACTTCCCCTACTCCCCCCACTTCCCCCACTTCCCCTACTCCCCCCACTCCCCCCACTCCCCCCACTCCCCCCACTCCCTATTTAGCTACTGGTAATGCTACACCTAATAAACTCAAATTCAAGGCATGACCACCCGTCACCAAATAAACAGGTTCACAGATTGTCCCTAATTGTCTCACTAAAGCGCCCAGGCGATCGCGGAATTTGCGCCCTAGAGGATAAGCTGGAACTACACCCCAACCTGTTTCTTCCCCCACAAATATGACATCAGCAGCCACTAACGGCAGAATTGCCAGAAACTCCCCCACAATATTTTCCCAAACTAAATCCTCCTCCTCCAGAAAATTAGCCACCCAAGTTCCTAAAGAATCCACCAACAGGCAAGTATGCGGCTGAGATTGAGCCAAAGCAGCAGTTAGTTCCACAGGGACAGCAAGAGTTATCCAATCTTGAGGACGGCGTTGTTGATGTTTTTGAATGCGTTCTTGCCATTCTAGATCATCAGGATTTTGTGTAGCTGTGGCAATGTAGACAACATTTTTTTCCGACTTTATCGCCAAATCTTCCGCCCATTCACTTTTACCAGAGCGGGCTGCACCTGTCACCAAAATTATTTTCCCCATTATTTGATAATATAATGTTTCATCAGGAAGAATACACGAGTTAAATCAAGTATCCCCAAAATCAACACCTTTCTGTACTCCTGAATTCTTTCTTGCCAAAGACCATAAATTTTAGGATATGCTTATGAAACCAGGGCTAAAACGGATAGAGGCTACGCTGCATGATTTAAAAACTCGCAATGATGATGTCACCACAGAACCAGGTGAAGAAAGCAAACGTTCCTTTTCCTTTCGCATTAGTATCGGTCCCCAGGAATCTCCAGAAAATTCCCAAAAGACAACCCAAGCCTATAATAGTAACTTAGAAGCAGATCCAGTTATTCATGAAACTCCAGAGGCAAATTTATTTCCTCACCATAATTCCGTCTCAGCCTTTCCAGCCCAAGACAATGGAGAAAAAACGCCAACTCTCCCGAAATTTAAAACTCCATCATTCAGCAATCATCGTCACAGCGCTAACCCAGCACTGGCCATGAATATGCTCCAAGAAATTCAAGACAAAGTAGCTGATTGGCAACTAGAACTACAAAAAATAATACAGCAGATTCAGGATATTTACTTGGAAGGACCAATTATTAATGGTTGGTTGGAATCTAATGTTCAAGAACCAGAAACAGTAGGAACAGCCGCATTGCGCCATGCAGAAGTAGAGCGTCTCATGAACTATGTCGAAGAAATCTGTGCTAGTAGTGAAAAAGAATCTCATAAACCACTACACACTGACTACCGATTATGTGGAGTAGATACAGCCGGTCAAGTGTGGTCTCGTCCCTGTCCAGTTGAACAAGTTCCTAGTGTTAGTATAGCGATCGCCCGTCACCAAAGATTACGACAACTTTTAGGACGCAAACAAGACCTAGAAAATCGCTTGAGTCAATTAGCAGAAACCTTAGTCATGTTACATAGTCATATTCAGCAAAGTTAAATATTTTCTCCCTACGGCAAAATACAGTAGCCATTGAGGAAAAACCATGTTACTGTAGAACTACATCGTGAAACTTTACCAATAAAAACTATGCGACTAAAACGCTGGGAATCCCCGCGTCAAGAAGGCAGAAACGATAAAGGTCGAGGTGGTTCTGCTAGAAAACGGCAACTGAAAAAACAAAGACAAATGCTCAGACAGAAACTCAAAGACAATCACAAGCCAAATGATCATCACAACAATAACCAGGGGGAAAGTTCAACTTCCCCCTATTTTTTGGCCTTTTTTCCCCAATAGATTAAGCTGTTGTGCATTTAGTTTGTATAATTCTAGCGGGCAAGATGCCCGCACTACAAAGTTCAAGTAAATTATGGTTATCAAATTTAGCTGCGTAACAGCTTACCCATTGCAATCAATTAAAGAAACTGAATTTGCAGTTACATTTCTTAACTTAATTGCATAGTGATAAAATCAGGATTAGTCAGATCATCAGCGAGAAAAGAAGACTCTGTGGGAAAAGAATTAATAGGTAATTTAGTTTCAGTGCTGGCCGCACGAACTGCTTTTAAGTAACAATCAGAAAATATTTCTAAATAATAAGGTTTAAGGCTGGGACTATCTTCTAATAAAGATTCAATTTGATAAAATTGTTCCCAAATTGTCCTCACCCAACTAGAAGAACGTTTTTCAGATTGATATTGGTACTTGAGTAAGTGCATGAGTAAAACTATGAGTCGGTTTTTAAGTTCACGTTTTTTCTCTTTCCCCATGTCCTCTATTTCTTCAATCAAATGCTCAAAATCAACGTGATCTAATTGATGATTACGCAATAACTTAGCTGTCGTTTCTAGCCATAAACAATAATCCTGATTATAAAGATAACTACTCAAGGATGTAGATTGTAAATTGGTAGTCATAAGAATACCCGGTAAATGGGAAACTCAGCGGCTTGGCTCCCTGAGAGGGAAACGAAACGGGCGGTTTTAACCGCTTTGAATCTTTTTTCATTACCGCCTTGGAGTTAGGAAATTCGGGGTACTTTTGTGATGTACTTTCAACGGGACAATTACCGATTCAAATTCTCTAACTCTGTACGCATAATGTTTTGCTCCAAAGAGCCTCCCATTTCTGGGGTAATGTTAGCTGATGCCTACGGCACGCTGCGCGAACGACCAGTTATAAAAGCTTTTTAGACTTGCAATACTGTTTCAGTGACCTTAAAACTGTTTAACTGCAAATGACAGAGCGGGGAACTAGCTATGCCTGACGGCACGCTGGCGCGAACGCATTCCGAGGTGTCGTGACTCAAATAACGGCTACCCTTCGACTCCCTTCGACTTCGCTCAGGGCAAGACGCTCAGGGTGGTCTGGTCAGTACGGCTTGCTTGATTACTCTTACAAGCCCAGTCCCTTTAGGGCTGGGTTACTGACACAAATAGCCTTACTTACTGCTATTACTTAAGTCTATCACATTAATTAATAAAACCAGGAGACTTTAACGCCACCTGGTTTATTCTTGTAAGGGCATAGCCATGCTATACCCTAATTTATGACTGAAAAAGATTAAACCTTAGCAGCCGCTCTCATGACCAAATCGCCTTTAGCATACTTAGCAGCATAATCTTCTAAAGAGACTTGCTTAATCTTGCTTGCGTTACCAGCAGTACCAAATTGTACATAACGGTCAGCACAAACCTTTTGCATATATACAATAGAAGGCTTGAGGAAGTGACGAGGATCAAATTCCTTGGGATTAGAAGCCAAAGCTTCACGCACAGCCGCAGTAATAGCCAAACGGTTATCAGTGTCAATATTTACCTTACGCACACCACTCTTGATACCTTTTTGGATTTCTTCCACAGGTACACCGTAGGTTTCAGGAATAGCACCACCATGTTGGTTAATCAGTGCAATCAAATCTTCAGGTACAGAAGAAGAACCGTGCATTACCAAGTGGGTGTTAGGTAAACGGCGGTGAATTTCTTCAATGCGGCTAATAGCCAAAATTTCACCTGTAGGCTTACGAGTAAACTTGTAAGCACCATGACTTGTACCGATAGCCACAGCCAAAGCATCTACTTGAGTTGCTTCTACGAATTCAACAGCTTCATCAGGGTCAGTTAACAGTTGAGAATGGTCTAGTGTACCTTCAAAACCGTGACCATCTTCAGCTTCACCAGCGCCAGTTTCTAGAGAACCCAAACAGCCTAGTTCACCTTCAACACTGACACCCAAAGCGTGAGCGACGTTGACAACTTCGCTGGTAACTCTAACGTTATATTCAAAGCTGGCAGGGGTTTTAGCGTCAGCTTCCAAAGAACCATCCATCATCACGCTGGTGAAGTTGTTCTTCATCGCTGAGTAGCAGGTAGAAGGAGCATTACCATGATCTTGGTGCATGACAATGGGAATCTGAGGATAGGTTTCTACCGCAGCCAAAATCAGGTGACGGAGGAAGTTTTCCCCGGCATAATTACGAGCGCCGCGAGAAGCTTGTAAGATTACGGGGCTATCTGTGTCAACCGCAGCCTTCATGATTGCTTGAATCTGCTCTAAGTTGTTGACGTTAAAAGCGGGGATACCATAACCGTGTTCAGCAGCATGATCCAAAAGCAACCGCATTGGTACGAGAGCCATATATATTCCTCCTAATTTGGGTATTTAGCTAGTCAGTTTAATAGAAGCGTAATCTTTATTTTAATGTAATTTTTACGCTAATCTTAATGTTTTTTTCAACTTACAGAAAATTATAACTAGTAGCGATCGCTTTTGTTAAGAAACTTTATCGGCTGATATTCTCAAGCTATGTAATGTCTGTGTAAACTTATGTCGAACTCAGGTAAGTAGGTTGGCGTTGAAAATTGTCGTTATAGCAAGGCAAGAGGCAAGAGTAAAGAGTAAAGAAGTTTTCTTTCCCAATACAAAAATCTTTTTCATCATTACACCCATCAAAATGCTAAAGAGGATGCTTTCACTTCTTGGGGGGCTTATGGTGCGATTCGCCGTGATATCTTCTTATCTATGAGGAGCTTTGATGAAACCTATCGTCGTCCCTGTGTGGAAGATATTGAATTAGGCTATCGGCTCAAAGCAGCAGGTTATAAAATTAGGCTGGACAAGGCTTTACAAGTAAAACATTTAAAAAGATGGGGAGTAATATCTTTAATTAAAGCAGATGTGTGCGATCGCGCTTTACCCTGGACTCAATTGATACTCCGTCAAGGAAAAATGCCTTCTGATTTGAATCTTGGTTGGTCAAGTCGGCTAAGTGTGATTTTAGTTTACTCATTTCTACTGACTTTGGTTGCTTGTTGGTGGCAATGGAAACTATTAATTCTTGCTGCTGTTATATCTATACTACTTATAAATATCAATGCTTCCGTTTACCGTTTTTTCTCTGAGAAGCGGGGTGTTTTATTTGCCTTGGGTGTGTTACCTTGGCATTGGTTGTATTATTTTTACAGTGGTTTAGCTTTTGCAATTGGTATATTTTTGTTAAAATTCTCCAAAAATACTGTATAAAAAATCACTAAAATTTCATGAAAGTCCATTAAACCAAGTATAAATTAATTAATGTAGATACTGACAAAAATTGGAAAACTTTCGTTTCAACTCTTGAAAAAATTCTCAAGGAATTTCGAGGAAATTATGTAATAAGTAGTGAGACAGAATTAATTACACAATGTCATTGCCAATGGAACGAAGTGAAATGAAGCAATCACAACCCCTGCGATTGCTTCCCTTCGGTCGCAATGACTGTAAATGTTTTTGTCCAATTACTTAGACATCTCCAAAAAAGATTGTAGAGACGTTCCATGGAACGTCTCTACAGGGTTTTCAGGTCAAGTATCTTTAATTTTTGGAGATGTCTAATTATTTTTGTCTGATACTTGATTGTGAAAAGAATATCAGTATTTACACTATTCTGCGGGAGGGGGTAAGGTTGATAGTTTATAGCTATACTCATTAATAGAGATATTTAAAATCTGCCAAAAGACATATTTTCAGTTAACCTCGTGCTTTTTAAAAAACCTGTACGGCAAGTATACGGATCTACTAATTGACTAATCGAAAAACCGTCTTAATTATCGGTGCTGGTCCTGCTGGACTGATAGCAGCTTATGACTTGATTAAGCAAAATACTCAGCCAATTGTATTAGAAAAAGCTGATAGAGTCGGGGGAATTTCGCGTACAGAAACATACAAAGGGTATCGCTTTGATATTGGCGGTCACAGATTTTATACTAAAGTCGGAGAAGTTCAGCAACTTTGGTTAGAAATATTGGGGAATAACTTTCTAAAAGTCCCTCGTCTATCCCGCATTTACTACAATGGCAAGTTCTTTAACTATCCTTTGGAAGTAAATAACGCTTTATCAAATCTGGGATTTATTAACAGCTTGCTCATGTTATTTAGTTATTTGCAAGCTAAAATCAAGCCTCACCCAGTGGAAGAGAATTTTGAACAATGGGTTTGTAATCGTTTCGGTAAAAGGTTATATGAAACCTTTTTTAAAACTTATACTGAAAAAGTTTGGGGCATTTCCTGTACAGAAATTAGAGCAGATTGGGCAGCGCAACGCATTCAAGGAATGTCATTAAAAAGGGTAATTCTTGACAGTTTGGTTAAAAATCACCAAACTAAATCCTTGATTAAGGAATTTTACTACCCGGAATTAGGACCAGGGATGATGTGGGAAAAATGCCAAGAAATCATTACTAATCAGGGGGGAATAGTTCATCTCAATACCGAAGTAAACAAGATTTACCATCAACATAATCAAATTCAAAAAATTACCGTTCAGCAAGAAAATCAAACTTTTGATTTACAAGCAGACGAATTTATTTCTAGTATGCCAATTAGTGCTTTGATATTAAAGCTAGAACCACCAGCACCAACAGCAGTTTTACAAGCAGCACGCAGTTTGAAATATCGAGATTTTTTAATTGTGGCTTTAATAATTGATGCAGTTGATTTATTTCCAGATAACTGGATTTATATTCATAGTCCAGAATTTAAGGTAGGACGGATACAAAACTTTAAAAACTGGAGTCTGGCAATGGTTCCTGATAGTAGTAAAACTTGCTTGGGTATGGAATATTTTTGTTCTGAAGGTGATGAACTTTGGTCAAGATCGGATAGTGAATTAATCGAATTTGCTAGTAGAGAAATTGTAGATTTATCTCTATTGTCAAATATCAATAAAATTGAAGATGGGACAGTAATTAGACAATTAAAAGCTTATCCTGTTTATGATCAGGAATATCGTCAACATTTGCAGGTGATTCAAGATTATTTGCAGGGGTTTGATAACTTACAAACCATTGGACGGAATGGGATGCACCGTTATAATAATCAAGATCATTCGATGTTAACAGGATTATTAGCCGCGAAAAATGTTTTGGGGGAGAATCATGATTTGTGGGATGTAAATACTGAACGTTCTTATTATGAGGAGTTCACAAAAAAGGATTTAAGGAAAAATAACTAAAATCCACAGCTATGTTAGAAAACCAGATTTTATTCTCAATCATTGTTCCTACCTACAATCGTCCACAGCCATTAACTAATTGCTTGCAATCTCTAGCTAATCTAGATTATCCTCATAACTGCTTTGAGGTGATAGTAGTAGATGATGGTAGCAAAATCTCTTTAGATAGGGTGGTTAAATCGTTTCAAAGTCAGCTAGATATCACCTTAATTCACCAAGCTAATGCAGGTCCAGCAACCGCTAGAAATACAGGTGCTAATCTGGCCAAAGGGCAATATTTAGGATTTACGGATGATGACTGCACCCTCGATCCAAATTGGCTCTCAGTTATGGAAAATACTTTCTCCAACAGACCAAATGCCCTGTTAGGAGGAAAAACCATCAACGCCTTAGCGGACAACCCATACTCCACAGCTAGTCAATTACTCATTGATTATATTTACGATTATTACAATCTAAATTCTTCTCAACCTGAGTTTTTCGCTTCTAATAATTTTGCTGTTTCTAGGGAATTATTTAATCAAGTAGGACAATTTGATCTTAATTTTCCCTTAGCTGCGGCGGAGGATCGGGAATTTTGCGATCGCTGGTTATTTTCTGGATATTCCTTATATTATGTTCCTCAAGCCATAATTTACCATGCCCATGATCTCAATTTACCCAGATTTTGGCGACAACATTTTAATTATGGTTGTGGTGCATTTTACTTTCATCAGATTCGGTCACGGCGTAATCAAACTTCAATGAAAGTCGAACCATTGCACTTCTATTTACAATTACTAGCTTACCCATGGATAACAAAATACCGAATGCTATCTAAAGTTTTAATTTCTGGCTTATTATTTATCTCCCAATTAGCTAATACTTTGGGATTTTTTCAAACAAAATTGCAGAATTTTTAGTTTACTATCACATAGAAAATCCATGAAAATTTTGTTAATTACTGATTATGCTACCCCGACAGGAGGGGCAGAAATACAGACTATTGCCCTGAGAGATGGATTGCGATCGCGCGGCCATGATGCCCGCCTATTTGCCAGTTCTGCCTGTCCACTAAATGCCCAAAGCCAAGCTGATTATCATTGTTTAGGGACAACATCTAGATTGCGTACCCTATTACAAACGGCTAACTTTTGGGCTTTTGGGAAATTAAAACAAATCCTCGCAGAATTTCAGCCTGATGTAGTTCATGTAACAATATTTTTAACTCAACTTTCACCCTTAATACTGCCCCTACTCAAAAATATACCGAGTCTTTACTATGCGGTTTGGTATCGGTCTATGTGTCCCATTGGTACTAAAATTCTACCTAATGGAACAGCTTGCCAAGTAAAAATGGGTATGGCTTGTTATCAGAATCATTGCTTACCTTTACGGGATTGGTTGCCATTAATGATCCAAATGAAATTATGGCAACGTTGGAGCAATGCTTTCAACTTGTTTGTAGCCCCCAGTCAAGCAGTAAAAAAATATTTAATAGGGGCAGGTATCAATTCAGTCGAGATAGTTTGGAACGGTACACCAATTCAACGCCAACGTCCTCCTTTGTCATCACCTCCAACAGTAGTATTTGCGGCTCGACTGGTCAAAGAAAAGGGAGCAGAGGTATTGTTAAAAGCTTTTGCCCTGGTAGTAAATCAGATACCAGAGGCAAGGTTATTATTATTGGGAGATGGAGCCGAAAGAGAAACTTTACATCAGCAAATCATTGACTTAGATATTGCTACTAACGTCTTAATGTATGGTTTCATGTCAAGGATAGAGATGGAAAAATTATTCTCCGTTGCTTGGGTACAGGTAGTCCCATCCCTTTGGCCAGAACCGTTTGGCATGGTGGTGATTGAAGCGATGATGCGAGGAACCGCAGTGATAGCAAGTGCAATTGGTGGACTGGCGGAAATTGTTCAAAACAATCAGACAGGCTTGCTTGTCCCCCCTGGAGATTCACAAGCTTTAGCGGCTGCTTTGTTGCGGATACTACAAAATCAGGAATTGGCAGAACAGATGGGTCAAAGAGGTCGACAGTTGGCTATTGACCAATACCGTCAAGATAAGTATGTCGACAATTTCCTTGAGTTATACCAAATCCTTCATGCTAATTATAGCAGGGAACAGGGAACAGGGAACAGGGAACAGAGTTGAAAGTCATGAGAGTGTATAGTTTTTTAGGTAAATTCTGTATCTCATTCAAGTGCATAAGTAGGTGAACACAATAAAACCAAACTGTGTAAAGAAATGTAAAATCGCCTAAACCCTCTTCACTCTTGCCTCTTGCCTTTTGCCTTGCCATAACGACAATTTTCAACGCCAACCTGCTTAGTAGTTAATAAAAAAGTTAGTCATTTTTTTACATATTGAAACAATAGTAATGATTAAACAAGGTTTTCTAAATTTTCAAATTCTCCTAGAGCTACTAAAGCTTTTGATCAACTTTTTCTTTTACTTTCTTGGGCGATCGCAAGAAATTTTGCAAGATAAAATGAGCTTAAAAAAAAATAAGAATTTTCCACAAATAATCAAATTTTTATTAAGTATTTACCCTCTCCCAGGCTATCATATGAGTTCGACTCTAAATGGTTATCTGGGAACTACTATTAGAAACATCTGGAAGAATCGAAGAAAGCCAGAAATTATCAAAGTTGTCAAAGAATATGGAAGCAGAGTTATTCATCCTGAAGTTTCTATCATTATTCCTCTTTACGGCAGAATAGACTTCATGAAGTATCAATTAGCTCTATTTGCTGATGATCCCAATTTTCAAAATAATGAGTTGATCTATGTTCTTGATGATCCTCAACTATATAAAGATTTTGTTGATTATTGTTATGCACAAGCAAATACTTTCCTAGTACCATTTAAAACAGTCTATTCAGGGGTAAATTTAGGGTACTCAGGGGCAAATAACTTAGGGGTATCTGTTTCTAGTGGACAGCTAATCCTTCTTTTAAATTCAGATGTGATGCCAATGGGATCGGGTTGGCTTTCATCATTGGTCAATATATATAAGAGCCTTGATAATGTAGGAGCAATAGGACCCAAATTACTTTATGCAAATGGTAGTATTCAACATGCTGGCATGAAATTTATCAAATGTAGCCCTTGGGGTAATTTATTGATCAATGACCATCCACGTAAAAAACAACCTAACTTTTCTGGGCTTGATTCTAAACCACAAAAGTTAGCAGCAGTAACAGGGGCTTGTCTGCTGGTCTCCCGGCAATTATATGAGCAAGTTGGCGGTCTAGATGAAGAATATATTATTGGTGACTTTGAAGACTCTGATTTTTGCTTAAAATTACATACTCAGGGATTTGATAATTATTATATACCTGATATAGAACTATTTCATTTGGAAAGACAATCCTTATCTATTCATCATAAAAATGAGGAACTATGGCGAGCAAATTGCACCAAGTATAATTGTTGGCTTTTTAATCAAAAGTGGGGACAATATATCAGTGAGAATCATCTTTAATTACCAATTTATGTAAATAAAATGCTAGACAGAATCAAAATTTTAATCATTTCTCATGGACATCCGGCAATAATCAAAGGAGGTGGAGAAATTGCTGCTTATAACCTCTTCAAAGAATTAAAAAAACGTGATAATTGTGATGTTGTTTTTCTCGCCTATAAACAAGGCAAACCTATTTATTCTTCTAGCGTTTTTGAAACCTTTAAATCTGATGGTTCTGAGATATTAATAACGGGAGGATACTTCGATTATTATAATTTTTCTCAGTTAAATACTCGATTACACCATTGGGAATTTCGCAGTTTTCTAGAATCTTTTGCGCCTGATGTTATTCATTTTCACCATTACATACATCTGGGACTTGAATTTATTAGAGAAGTTCGTAAATACTCAAAAAATATCCCAATCTTGATGACACTACATGAATATTTAGCAATTTGTAATAATGATGGACAAATGGTAAAAACATCTAACAACCAGTTATGCTACCAATATGAGCCTGATAATTGTCATAAATGCTTTCCCAATAAGAGCGCGGAAGACTTCAAACTTAGAGAGCTTTATATCAAATCCTTCTTCAGATTGGTTGATTTATTCGTCGCTCCTAGTAATTTTTTGCTGGAAAGATACGTAAACTGGGGTATATCTAGAACACAAATAATTTATTTAGATTATGGTCAACCAGTAAGTTTTCCAACCCCACCCAGAAACCTAGCTATTGGTAAACCCAGAAATCACTTTGCTTACTTTGGACAACTCAATATATATAAGGGACTGCTTGTACTACTAGAAGCTATAGAAAAACTGACACCAGAAATACGAACAACTATCTCTTTAGATATTTATGGATCTAATTTGGAATTGCAACCAAAATCCTTCCAAGATAGCTTTTGGGTATTGCTGGACAAAACGCAAGACTGTGTCCACTACCATGGACTTTATCAATCCGAAGAATTAGCTAAATTAATAGCAAACATAGATTGGGTAATTGTTCCATCAATTTGGTGGGAGAATGCTCCTTTAGTGATAGAAGAAGCTTTCATGCACAAAAGACCAATAATATGTAGTAATATCGGTGGCATGGCTGAAAAAGTTGAACATGAAAAGTCAGGCTTACATTTTGGGGTTGGGGATTCTACGGATTTAGCTAAATGTATCACTAGAGCAGTCACTCAAGAGGGTTTATGGGAAAATTTATCTAATGGAATATCACCACGCTTAACTATTCAAGAGGTCGCAGATAAAACTTACCAGATATATGTTGACAAGTTACAAGACACCATTACATAAACTGATGTCAAAAATCCAAGATAAGTAGTGAGACAGAGTTAATTACACAACGTCATTGTGTTAGCGCAGCGTGGCGTTAGCCATATGGAACGAAGTGAAATGAAGCAATTCCAATGGTTGTGATTGCTTTCCTTCCCTCGCAATGACTGTAAATATTTTTGTCCAATTACTTAATTGACTCAAGTCACAAATTAAGCAACACTGTAACAAGCTATTTTTTTATACATAGGATAGGGAAATGTTGTCTCACTCTAAGAACAATAAACATCAAAGCCATACTCAAAAATTTGTTTTTATCAGTTCTTGCTACGAACATTGGGGAGGTAGTGAAGAACTATGGTCTGAATCTGCAAAATATTTAAAAAAATTGGGTTATGTCGTTACTGCTTATAAGAATGGGGTAAACACAAGTACTCAATTTAAACAATTAAAAGCAGATGGAATTAAGGTCAAAGATATAAAATACTTAGTTAATCTCCTACGCAAACTAGACTTTTTACTGGTTTCTAATCATCCTGTTTTATCCCTGCTCATAGTCTTCAATAAATATCTACTCAAATATCTACTCAAATATCTACAAGTATCTTTGGTAGTAATTTCTCAGGGGGAAAATTTCGATGGAGTAGAAATTGCCAAGCTTTGTCTTAGACTCAATCTACCCTATGTGATCATCAGCCAGAAAGCATCTGATGCAGTTTGGAAACATGGTATTACTCGTAAACTAATGCGAGATGTCTATGCTCAAGCCAAATATTGTTTCTTTGTCTCCAAACACAATTTGTCTTTAACAGAAGCTCAAATTGGTTACAGTCTGACCAATGCTGAAGTTGTCAGAAATCCCCATCGAGCTATAATTCCAGAGGCTTTACCTTATCCCCAACCAGAAAATGATTATTTTAAAATTGCTTGTGTTGGCCGTTTGTGGATTTTAGATAAAGGACAAGATGTTTTATTAAGAGTTCTCGCTGAAGATAAGTGGCAAAATCGCAATTTACATATCTCCTTTTTCGGACAGGGAGTTGATAGAGATGGACTCATTGACATGACCAAACTTTTAGGCCTAAAAAACGTTAGTTTCCCTGGGTTTGTAGAGAATATTCTAGATATTTGGCATGATCATCACGCGCTGATTATGCCTTCTCGTGCGGAAGGTTTACCCATAGCTTTAGTAGAAGCGATGATGTGTGGTAGACCAGGAATTGTTACAGATGTTGGAGGTATTTCCGAGGTTGTAGAAGATGATCTAACTGGGTTTATAGCTAAGGGAGCTTTTTTTGCAGCAATTGATGAAGCTTTGGAACGAGCTTGGCAGCGTCGTTATGAATGGGAATATATTGGCAAGGAAGCATCTATATCCATTAGGGAGCTAATTCCTCCCCACCCAGAACAGATATTTGCTGATAAGTTGCTTCAGTTATCTACTTTGCCAGTTAATTCCGCGTCTATGGGAGATAGAATGTGAATTTGCCTTCTTCTCCGTCTGAAAAAACCAGTAGTGATTTATCTAGTTCTGTAAGGATTAACAGTGCTAGAAGTCAGTTATTTTCAATTAGAGCATTTTTGACAAGTGCATGGCTGGATTTACGCTCATCGTCGGGATTTGCTAAACGACTGTTTTTGCAAAATATAGCCCAACGTTATCGTTATTCATCTCTTGGACTATTCTGGGCATTTGTTCCTTCAGCTTTAATAGCTATCTTACTAACATTGGGACAGCGCGATCAAATGCCCACTTTTGGCGATCGCCTTCCCATCTTAATTGCAGGTACAGTGCCACCACAAGTTTATGGTATCTTTGGGCTAATTATGGCACAAACGTTTCTGGAAGCTTTAAATATTCAGCGGGTTTCACTTAACCAATACATTCACATATTGGTTAGACAAAAAGTTCCCTTAGAAGCTATTATGATGGCTGGTTTGGCAGAAACTACCTTTAACTTCTTGATGCGGTTGCCAGTGTTGATTGCTATTCTTTTAGTTTTTAATATCAATCCTGCTTTAACATTTCCTCTGGCTTTTTTGGGGATTGCCTCAATTATAAGTTTCGGCTCTGGTTTGGGTTTATTATTAGCTCCTTGGAATGCTTTAAGTAAAGATTTAGAAAATGTTATGCAGTTTTTCCCTTGGTTGGTATTTCTTGTTACTCCTGTATTTGTAATTGTACAACCCGGAAATTGGCTTTATTCTCTACAGCAATTTAATCCCCTAACTTATCTGTTTGAAGGAATAAGATTTTTAACCTATGGTGTGGGTACAGTTAATACTTTAGCTTTATTTACATTACTACCTCTAACTGTAATATTACTTTTAGTAAGTTGGTTATTTTGTCGTTTATGTTTACCTTATATAATCGAGCGATCGCTAAATTAAATTATGGAAAAGATACTTTTAGAAACAAACCATTTATCAAAACGATTTTGTCGTAATCCCAAGTTATCAATCCGGTATACAATTGCAGATATTTTCTGGGAATTTCGCCGTAAATCCGAGGGGGAAAATCGTTTACGTCCTGGCGAATTTTGGTCTATTTATGATGTCAATTTACAATTGAGAGCAGGTGAGGTGCTAGGCTTAATTGGACATAATGGTGCTGGTAAAAGCACATTGATTAATTTAATTATGGGGACTTTACGTCCCACATTAGGTCAGGTAATATGGCATACTAATCAAGTAGTGATGATAGATGCTCAAGCTGGATTAAATACTTTTCAAACAGGGCGAGAAAATATCTATAATCAACTATCAAGATATGGCTTCAGTGAATCCCAAATCAAACAAAAGATCAATCACATTATTGATTATTCAGGTATTGAAAGCTTTATTGATGCTCCCGTAGGTACATATAGTACAGGAATGCGATTAAAGTTAGCATTTTCTATTTATACTCAACTGCAACCAGATGTTTTTATCATAGATGAAGCTTTAGGAGGTGGTGATATTCACTTCCAGCAGAAGTTTCAAATTTATCTCAGAGATTATATTCAAAAAGGTGGAGCCATATTATTGGTTTCTCATCAAATGTATCAAATCAAATCACTATGTCATCAAGTTGTTCTTTTGAATCAGGGACAAGTACATAATACTGGTAAACCTGATGATATAATTCACGCTTACAATGATTTGATGGAGCAGAATTATTCCCTATCAATAGTTAATAATCCATACGAACAAGCAAATGAAGATGAATATCTAATAACAGGAGAGAAACTAGGTACAGTCAAAATTGAACAAGTAGAGGTAGTTGCTACAAACGGGGAAGAAATTTTTCCAGGTAGTCAAGTTCAAATTCGATTAACTTGTCATTCACAACTTGATAACCACCCGATCCTTATTGGTTTTTCTTTAAGAAAAGATGGACTTTTTCAGATGGCGAATATGACTGGTAGTTATGGAGATCACCGTTATCAAATAAAAGCAGGACAAAATGAATTTAGATGCACAATTAATCAATTGCCACTCCTCCCAGGAAAATATCAGTTAGAAGTACATGTGGTAGAGTATGACACCCATGACTTTTTAGGATGGAAAGGGATCAGAGATCAACTTTACAGCTTTGAGGTTAAAGGTTTGGCAGACCCTAGTTTGAATTTTTCTCGAAGTGCTAAATGCCTATTTCATATTCCAGTACAATGGGAGTAGAAATTACTCTTATTTTTGATTTTACCGATCCTGCGATGCAAAATAGTTGACTTTTCAAACAATGCCTAACCGCTTGATTACCCGTTGAAAGAAGCCAAAGGGTTGAGAATTATTCCTTTGGAACTCATTTTCAAGTAAATCTGATTCAAACGGTTCAGAATGAATAACTCGATAATTCCTCAATAGCTCTTGATTGCTTGCCTCATCACCGCACTGTCTACTGTAGAAATCATTGTCAACGGAATAGATCAGGATTTTCCCATCTTGACGAGTTATATGCCAGAGGTCGGCTTCGTCTGGGATAAAGACACAATTTCCAGCAATACGGGGAGACAATGATTTGTTGGCAGGGGATGCATGAATCGTCCGCATATCATAACAGACAGCCTGTCCGATTTCTAGGTCAATCTCAGTCATGCTTGAGATGGCGATGTCTGTATAATTCCTATAAAGATTTGACCCACACAGGGGTGTGTAATGATGAGATCCTGCCAATATGTGTAACCGCCCCGCCTCAGAAGTAAGTTCTGTAAGAGGAGTCCAGACAGCCACGGCTGAGTACTGCTTGTTGTCAACAAAGGTCAAGTCAGTATGGGGTGAAACAACACTGGTCTCTCCAGGGTGCTTGGCAACAAACGCTCCACTCACGAATTTATAAGCATCAAACAAATTAAGTGCCTTTTCCCCAATCACACGACGAAGCAGGTTTTGTGCCTTTAACTTACGCTCGAAATCAGTATCATGACATGAGAATACACAGCCTTGCTCTTTGTTTGGATAGAGATCTTGATAAGCCTCAGCCAAGTTTTTTAATTCACCAGGTTCAGCCAAATTTACAACCACATAGCCCTTGTTTGAGAACTCTTCTTGAAGGACTGAATCTTTGAAAGCGTGACGAGTATTCTTCATATTTTGAAGTTAAGTAAGTTGGCATAATAAACTTATTACATACTTGGCTTTGTCAAATCTGTGAAACATCTTCTTTGGTAAGATATTCGTTAACTTAACATTTGTTGTATAGATAGATTGATTATTTAATGCCAACTTAATTAGTAGTGTCTAGTCATCAATGATAATTGTACGCAAAAATTTCTATCGGTCGTATGACTGCCCGCTCTGGGTTATCCAATTTCGGAAGCCAGAAAACATTGGTATGTCGCATAAAGTTTTCCCAAGCTGCCGGAGAATAGGTGTACTGGGGTTCTCGCAAATAAATGATACCAAATCCTAACTCACTAATCAGGTCCACCGTACTGGGAAGGTCTGGCATAATCAGACAGTAAATTCGATTCAACTCACGCAAATCTTCTGCCTGCACTTCGAGCAGATGGGGACTGGAACGGTAATCTGCCGCGTAAAAGTCCTTAATGTAAATGCACCCACCTGGCTTGAGGACTTGTTTTGCTTGTCGGATAACCTCTCGATAATCCTCAGCGTGGCAGAGCGATTCCAGAAATAAAACCCGGTCGAAGTGGGCGGGTGGATAAATTTTTGCAAGTTGGTGAAAATCCCCTTTTCTCACAGTAATACGGTTTTGCAGCCCTCGATCCTGAATGCGTTGTTGCCCCTCCGCAACCTGAACTTTGGAAAGTGTGACGGCCTCAATCCTCAAGTTTCGGCGTTCAGCAAACGCGATGGCAGGTCCACAGACACCGCACCCCGCATCTAACACTGTCATGCCATCCTCTAACTGAGCCGCGCCAATAATATAATCGAGTAGTTCATCCGTCGAATCAGGTCTTGATCCCTGAAAAACCTCTCCAAAGCCCTCGATATAGCTTTGAGTCCACTCGTTGTAGTAATTGGTGACATCGGCAACCGTATGCTGCTTAATCGGAGTGCCAGCTTGACGAATCACACCTGATGTCTGAGGAACGGAAAGCACCTTTGCTGTTGATCGGGGCTTCATACCCAGGATATCCATACAAGTTGCAGCAATGCGAGTCAGAACTGAAGGCACTTTTGCTATCCCTGATGTCATTACCTTCTGCTGAGTATCGTCCAAACTCACCCTCATTTCTGGGTTCATTGCTGACAAGTTATGGATTACGTTCGGAGAGTCGATTTTCTGGCGGATTTCGTCCTCCTTCTCAAGGAGTTCCAGAAACTCCTCCTCAGAAATATTAGGGATATCGGGATAAAGTTCACGTCGAATTTTATCAGGATTCTGCATTCGTTCCTCAAACTCTTCCAGAGTATAGGCGTGATTGTTATTAGGGGTAATTGCCAGCAGTTTTAGATCGCTTGGTCTCGGTATTGGTTTACCAAAGACGGTTTCGGTTAAAAATTTATCTGTTGCCTCATACAATTCAAACTGCTGGGGAGCCTTGGGGTCAAAATGGACATGAATAGGTGTCACTTCCTTTGGGATACACATACAGTGAATAGCATATCGTGTGTAGTCTGTCATATTATTCGGCGACCAATGCAGCATACTATCTTCAAAAATGACAGCTTCCCCTGCCTTTGATGGTAGCGGAATCGAGTATTTATCTCGAATAACTTGGGTATAATCTTTAAAAAAAGGATCGTAGCTACACGTATGATGAACGATTTTTGGAAAGATTTTGTGGCTTCCTGGAACAGCATGGAACGTGCCATTAGAAACGTCTGTATCCGTTAAAGGACACCAGATGTCCATTAGCCAATATTTCTCTTCATCAATGTTTATCTGGTGGTGATAATGAATGTCAATCCATCCCCCTTTTGGAGCCTTAATAAACAATCCACAACTCATGATGCGGTAGCCGTCAAATAGTTGCTCAACGTGAGGGAATAGAACTTCCTTTACAATCTTGGAACCAAATTCACGTAGATACTCAGAATCTACCGCAGCATAACTGGAAAAAATGTAGGGGTGTGAAGAAGCATCGCTATGGGGCTGAAAATCACTTTCAGGACAGACTTTACGAAGCTGATTCAACAAATACTGAATTTCCGATTCTGACAAAATTTGCTGCTGAATATAGCCTCTTTTTATCAACAAGCTATTTTGAGTTTCATTATGAAGTATGTTTCGCATGGTAATTGCTCCCTAGTTAAAAGTTACGTTCGGAGAATAGATTTTCTGGCGGATTTCGTCCTCATTCTCAAGGAGTTCCAGAAACTCCTCCTCAGAAATATTAGGGATATTGGGATAAAGTTCACGTCGAATTTTATCAGGATTCTGCATTCGTTCCTCAAACTCTTCCAGAGTATAAGCGTGATTGTTATTAGGGATAATTCCCAGCAGTTTTAGATTGTTTGGTCTTGGTAATGATTTATCAAAGACGGTTTCGGTTAAAAATTTATCTGTTGCCTCATAAAGTTCAAACTGCTGGGGAATCTTAGGATCAAAATGCACATGAATGGGCATCACTTCTTTTGGGATACAGGTACAGTGAATAACATATCGTGGGTAGCCTGTCATATTATTCGGCGACCAATGCAGCATACTATCTTCAAAAATGACCGCCTCCCCTGCCTTTGATGATAGCGGAATTGAGTATTTATCTCGAATAACTTGGGTATAATTTTGAAAAAAAGGACCGTAACCGTCCGTATGATGAATAATTTTTGGAAAGATTTTGTGGCTTCCTGGAACAGCATGGAACGTGCCATTAGCAACGGCTGTGTCGATTAAAGGACACCAGATGTCCATCAGCCAATATTTCTCTACATCAATGATTATCTGGTGATGATAATGAATGTCAAGCCATCCACCTTTTGGAGCCTTAATAAACAATCCACAACTAATCATACGGTAGTTGTCAAAAATTTGCTCAACGTGAGGGAATAGAACTTCCTGTACAATCCTGGAACCAAATTCGCGTAGATTCTGAGTATGTGTATAACTGGAAAAGATGTAGGGGTGTGAAGAAGCATCGCTATGGGGCTGAAAATTACTTTCAGGACAGACTTTACGAACCTGATCCAACAAATACTGAATTTCGGATTCGCACAAAATTTGCTGTTGAATATAACCTCTTTTGATCAACAAGCTATTTTGGGTTTCATTATTAAGTATTTTTCGCATGGTAATTACTCACGAGTTAGGATTTGTGTTCGGAAAGTAGATTTTCTGACGGATTTCGTCCCCTTTTTTGAGGAGTTCAATAAATTCTTCTTCAGAAATATAACGGTTCTTGTTCTCGACAAAGCCCAGACTTTTCCAGTGGGGCTGACGGACAATCATATCGGTTATTGACTGAGATAGGAAAAACTCTTCATCCACCTCAATTTTCTCAAAGTGTTCTGGATGATTCTGATCAAAGAGATATAGAAAGGGCGTTGCGTCACTTGGCACACAAAAAATCTGGACAGCAATTCTTGCCACCTCAGAGTTATTCACTGGTGTCCAGTGGATAAGTCCATCGTCAAATATCAGCCCTTCCCCAGCCCGCATTGGTATCGGCTGAAGGTATTTTTCCATCAGGGCTTCCTGAATGTCTTTAAAATAGGGGGAACACATAACACTTTCAACGTGAGGAATAATTTTATGGCTACCGGGAACAACGTGAATTCCGCCATTATGAGCATCTACATCTTGTAAAGGACACCAGAGGGTTACTGTCGTATCCTCCATCTCTAACGCCGTCCAGTTTTGATGGATCTTCATTGCTCCACTATGCGGCGGCTTAACAAAGAAGTTGGCATTGACAATCTCGAAGTCTGGCATATACCGCTTTAAATAGGGATTAAAGACCTTTTTAATCAAGCCGAATGCCTGACGTTTGTAGTCGACGTTTTTATCAAGAAAAGAGCAGTGATAAGAAGTCCAATATTTTTCACCAGGTGGTGGGTTAAAGTTATCATCAGGACGCAATTTCCCAATTTCCGAGATCAAGTAGGATATTTCTTTGGCAGAGAGCATCGGAACCTGGACATATCCAGCAGGTAGGAACTGATCCTGTAATACTGAGTCGGCAAAAAACTGTCTCATATTTCCCTGTTCTCCGTCATTTGCGGAACCTAATATTTAACTTACTGTTGCTATGGCTAAAACTAGATTAGTATATATGAATCCATGATAAACAAGTTGGCGTTAAACAATGAATATATGTAACGAAATGTAAATTCAACAAATACCTGATAAATAGGTTATTTCAGGGTTTTTACAAAACAAAATGTATATTGATTTGATCGTGCCGAATTAGAGGATGTTTGAAAAGTTTCCGGCGATTAGAAAGATGCCTCCGGCTCCCGTCAGGGATACGCGACTACACAAACAAAGTCCACCTGCGTGGACTAATCAAAAATTAAGGCTTTTGAACCCACGAAGGTGGGTTTCGTCTGTGTAGCCGCGACTTCGAGTCGCCAGGTGGGTAATAAATTAGACTTTTCAAAAAACTTTTTACTTAGCTTAACTACTACGCCGTAAGTCCCCCACTGAATTTGGTACTCCAAATCAGTGGCGGGATATAAGGCGGGAAAAACCGAAATCGTTCTCAATCAATACGAGGCATAGCCGAGTAATAGCAAAGAACATTTGAGGGTTTTCCAATATTATGTATTATGCCATTACTCAAAATAATATATCATGCTAAAATAGAGGTATCCAGGAGGTAATTTGGGTGATACACAAGGCTGTTCAAGTTCGTATATATCCATCAAAAGAACAGGAAGCACAACTAGCGCAATCTTTTGGATGTGCTAGGTGGTGGTGGAATTATGCTCTAAATAAGTCAATTGAGACTTACAAAGAGACGAGTAAAGGACTTAGCCGTGCTGCACTCAACGCATTACTTCCTGTTCTCAAAAAAGCAGAAGATACTATTTGGTTAGGTGATTGTTATAGCCAAGTTTTACAGGCTACAACACTAAATTTAACTACAGCGTATAAAAACTTTTTTGATAAACGTGCGGGGTTTCCTAAATTCAAATCTAAGCACGGTAAACAGTCTATCCAATATCCTCAAAACGTCAAGGTTGTAGATGGTAATATCAAACTTCCCGGCAATCTAGGGATAGTCAAAGCCAAAATACATAGACCTATTGATGGCAAAATTAAGACTGTCACTATTAGTAAAACTCCATCAGGTAAATATTTTGCATCTATCCTGACTGAAGTAGAAGGTGTTTCGACTCCGCTCAACACAAGGGAAAATCCAACTATTTCCGAAGGGAAGATTTATGGTATTGATTTAGGATTAAAACATTTTGCTGTTGTCACTGATGGTGAAAAGGTTGTCTTATATGATAACCCTAAACACCTTGCCAAGCAGGAAAAAAACCTTAAACGCAAACAGAAAAAATTAGCACGTAAACAAAAGGGAAGTAAATCAAGAAATAGATATAGAAAAGTTGTTGCCAAAGTGTACGAACGGGTTAGTAATTCTCGGCAAGATTTTCTACATAAACTTAGTTATAAGTTAGTCAGCGATAGCCAAGCTGTTATAGTAGAGAATCTTCATGTCAAAGGCATGGTTCGTAATCACAATTTGGCAAAATCAATATCTGATGTTGGATGGGGGACATTCACTAATTTTTTAGCCTATAAGCTAGAACGTAAAGGTGGTAAATTAGTTGAGATTGATAGATGGTTTCCCAGTTCTAAGCTCTGTTCTAATTGTTTTTATCAAGTGAGTGATATGCCACTAGATGTCCGTGAATGGACTTGTCCTCATTGTGGTAGTCATCATGATAGAGATGGAAACGCAGCGATAAATATTAGAGTAGAGGGTATCAGAATCATCAAGGCGGAAGGTGCAGCCGTTTCTGCTGTAGGAGGGGAGATAAGACCAAAACTTGGTCGAAAGTCTAAGTTGCGGCACTCCCCTATGAGTACAGAAGCCGACACTGTACTTAGTACTCCAAGTCAGTGTGGGTAGTTCACTAGATTAACTTTTTTGAAACTTACTGAAATAATTAGGAATCTCCCATCTTAGCAGACCATGAATATCTCTAAGCCACCACCGTAAATGATTTGGATAAAGTATCAAATGAATTCCTGAAAAGATTAGATTAAGTGGATTCTGCCAGGCTGCTGAGACTAAAAAGGCTAAGGGATAAAATAAAGCGTAGTATTCTTCTAGGAGCATACTATCTGAGGAAACAGGCGCAACAATAATACTATTAATTTGCCAAAAATGGTATCTTAGCCATTGTGTTACCAAATGAATTAGCAGAAAAATAATAAGTAAGTAATTGCCACAAATAATCACCATGCCAGTGAAGGCTATAACTTCTAGTGGAAAAACAACCCATTGACCTAAGCCTTTTAAGGTTTTGATGGATGTTTGAACTGCAAAAGTATTAACTCCAGTTAAACGATCATTCTCTATATCTTTTATCTGATGCCAGAGAATCCCTCGTAACCCAGTCGCCAGTGACCAAATGCCTACTAGAATTATCCATAGTAATGGAATCTTTTGCTCCGAAGCATGAGCTATCCAGACCACTGCAAATAAATTTGGCAGCAAATGCGCCCCAGTTGCATCAGCTAAGACACCTAAAAATCCCCTTTGTTTTAACCGTATAGGCGGAATTGAGTAACAAATGAAAATCAGCCAGTTACTGATATAAATAGCAAGAGCTAAAGGTAATTTAATTAAACATCCTATTACTAAAAGCCCTGGAAATAGACATAATATAATTGCTATGCCCTTGAAGGATTTTGAACGACCGGCTAAACCATTAGATTTACCCACTATGAGATCCTCATCTTGATCTGAGATATCATTTAGGAGGTGAGCATAAATTGCGACCACTGTTAAAGATATCAGGAGAAATATGAGTGAATTCCATAGGGAAACAAGTGGAATATTGAGAATTGACGCTGTAGCATAGGCTGTAGCTAGTACAGGTGATCCCTTAGATGCCCACCATTCATTAGATCGGGTAATAGTAGCTAACTTTTGTAATCGAATGAATAATAGATTAATCGCTCCCAAATTTTTCATAATTTAACTCTGAAAAACATTGTAACATTCGTCGGATTGGATTTGTGGCTAGTTTATTGAGTCGTCATCAAGTAATTGTGATTGTCTCCGCTATCAGTCCCTATCAAAAAACTAGAGAAGAAGTAAGAGAAATGACAGAAAACTTTGTAGAAGTTTATGTCAAAGCATCCTTAGATACTTGTGAAAAAAGAGATGTGAAAGGTTTATATGCAAAAGCTAGAAGTGGAGAAATTAAACAATTTACAGGTATTGATGATCCCTACGAAGAACCTGTCAATGCTGAAATTATTTGTCATACTGAATATGAAACTGTTGACGAAAGTACAAGTAAGGTGATATTTTATCTAAAAGAAATGGGATATCTTTCAATTTCATAATAACTCTCTTGAACTAATAGCAACACTAAGCAAAAACATCAGATACTATTTCAAATGAATAACCCAGTATTTTTCAAAAAGCTGACTCCTGCAAAAATTATCTTTGGTCTATCTACAGTTTTAACTATACTCTGTTTTGCTTACTTTATCAAAGGCTATTATTACTTAATTGTAGATCAGGAAATTGGTGCAGCAGATTTATATAGTCGCTGGAAAGAACAACAATATATTTATCGGGGTTTATATCCCTACGATATTACTAGAAATTCACCTTTTATAGACCCCCAACTAGGTGCTGTAACCTCTGGGGGATATCCACCTTGGGCTTTTTTCTCAGGCTTGATATTTTTTCCACCTATTTCTTTGGAATTAACTCGCTGGTATCATGCTTTATTAAATACCATAGCCTTAGTTATTTTAGCTATTTTTGCTTATCAAATAGGCAAACGTTATGGAAAATTAAAAACCTGGTTTACAGTCAGTGCTTGTCTCTCACTTGCTAGTCATTCTACTACCTTGAGTGCTGGACAATATGGCATTATTATTAATGCCTTGTTAATTGTTATGTTTTGGTTATTGCAGAAAAATTATAATTTATCAGCAGGGTTAATTTTAGGTTTAGCTTTACTCAAACCAAATATTTCTGCCCTTTACTTTTTTATCCCCGTTATCAAAAAAAGAATTAATGCGGTCATAGCTTGCTGTTTGTATATTGTTATTTCTAGTTCAATAATAGGAATGTTGGTGAAAGTTTCTCCTATTTATATGGTTGAGAAAATGATTAAAGTTTCCCAATACTATGTTGATACAGGAACTTCGGGAATCAATGTTTTAATGAAATTCGGAATTAATCCACTTGTAGCAACAATATTATTAGCTGTAGTGGCCACTGTTGTAATTATCGGGTTATTTTATTTATTTAAGGATCATTCTTTGTTGTTTCTCTTTGCTGTTGCTTCTGTCATAGGTCGGTTATGGACTTATCATCTAGTTCATGATAATGTCATGTTAGTTTTCTTGTTATTAGCAGTAATTGATTTGACTTTTAATAAGCCAAATAAATCAAATGTTTTGATATTAACCTTAGTTTTATTGAGTTTATTAATTCCTTCAAAAGTCACGGATTTACCATTTGTACAAATCATTCAAAGTACAATTTGGATTACTGCTTTCTTTTACCTTCTGATTTGCCAAAAACAATTTAAAGAAGAAGTAAGTAAGTAGGTCTGCGGAAAAGTTTATAACTATGTAACGAAAAGTTAGGAATGAGTATATTTGTTGAATTTAATACGTTATGTACTGTATTGTTCTCTTTCTCCCCTGGACTTGACCCCATTCATTACGAGAAAAAACATGAGGTTCTTGCGGTACTTGAGTCTTTGGTAATAGACATCTGGTGGTAATTAAATGTGCATAACCACCAAACCCTTGTAGGGACAATTCATGAATTGTCCCTACGATAATTTTCACTCCTATGGCTATTTGCCCAAGTTTGAGTGAAAAAACAACTCTTAATTAAAAATATCACTGACTTGGGACTCAAATTGACAAATCCACTCATAAATTTCAGTTAGGGTCTTTTTGGCATCTCTTTGAGGTTGCCATCCAGTAGCATTCATCACTTTGAGAGAATCTGTAATAAAGATTGGTACATCACCAATTCTATTTTCGGGAATAGGGGTAATGGGAATTTGATTCTGGGTAATTTCTTGACAAAGCTGAGTTGTTTCCCACAGTGAAAGGGTGTTATTAACTCCACCACCAACGTTAAAAGTTTGCCCCTTTAATTCCTCCAAACTACAAATCTGGATGTCAATTAGGTCTAATAAATCTGCTATGTGTAAAAAGTCTCTAACTTGTTTACCAGTCCCCCCATAACCAATGTATTTTAAAGGTTTTTGAAAGTAGTGAAACGCCATCCACAAAGCAAACACACCTTGATCTACTTTGCCCATTTGCCAAGGACCAGTTAGCACTCCACAACGATTAATCAAAGTTCTGATTCCATAAGCATCAGCATATTCAGCAATCAGTAATTCTGAAGCGAGTTTAGTTGAGCCATAAAGAGAGCGGGCTTTATCTAATGGAAATTCCTCAGAGATACCATGATTTGATGCCCCTACTAAAGGCTGTTGTTCTAAGAGTTGAAAACGGGTTTCTGTTTCTGTAAATTCCAAAGCATTGAGGTAAGCAATGGGATAAACCCGACTGGTAGACAGAAAAATAAAATCCGCTTGAGTTTGTCGTGCTAATTCTAAGCAGTTAATTGTTCCTACCAAATTAGTTTGCAGCACATAACCCGGAGAAGTATACCCAGCTAATACTGAAGGTTCAGCGGAGCATTCTAAAATTAAATCAGGTTGAAGTGCTACCAGATATAAATCTTCTTGATTTCTAATATCACCATGAACAAACTGAATCCCTGCTTGTTTGAGTCGGGGTAAATTCAATTCTGAACCTCGTCGCTTTAAGTTATCTAAAGCGGTAATTTTCCAGTCAGGATAGCGTTGGGCAAGTCCTAGACCCAAAGCGCTACCTACAAATCCTGCTCCACCTGTGATTAAAATCTGTTTGCTCATGGGATTTATTTTGTATTAGTTAATAACGTAATTTATTTGATAGAAAACTTAGTTCTATTTTCGGTGCGTACAAAAGAGAGTTGCTTGTTTGGAAACTGAATGACTTAACTTTTGCTGGTAATTGTCCTCGCAAGAATGACAAAGCTTCATTATCATCTTTGGGGAGGTGACTGACTATAACGCCATTTTCTGAATTTTCTGGAATTATTCTATAAGTATTTTGAGATCCGTCTACATAACTTATTTTCATCATTACAGGTGGTGATCTAAAGAGAGTTTTATAAATTTTTCCTAAAAGGGAATATTGAAACTTAACTTTTGCCCTAATTATCTTCCCATTACCAACTTCTATAGAATAAGCATTATTCCAAGGAATTGATGATATTTCACCCAAAGAATCTGGCAAACATCGGCTCACCTGACGCTTTTCTAAAAGGACTATATTTGAGAGTTTAGGAGTCTTGATAAAATCAGGTACATCTCCTGATGGTTCGTAATTACAGAAAACATAAGAAAAAGTCTTAGGTTCATCAAAGAAAGGATGAGGATTTTTACCATCAATTGATGTGAAATTATAAAAAATATAATCTCTTGGTAATTTTGACATACTTTCAAAGTTGAAATTATCGAGGGTATTTGTATATGCTGAATAAGATTGGAATATTGGTCTAGGTTTCCAGTTAAGTTGGTTAGCGGGAACTAATGAAATTTCCCAAGGAATTATATCTATTGTTTTGCCATTAACTAAGTTTTTAACATTGTCAGGAAGTTGCATATTAGCTAAATTGCTTAAAGATTTCTGGTTTATTATCGACTGTAATTTTCCTATATTAAACTTGTTACTATTTATTTCCGATTCATAACTGAGTTGATCCAGAATGGATTGATTTGGCATTTTTCCTACTAAATTTATAACGCTGTTGACAATATATTTAGGCAGTAGTCTCGCCATTGTATATACTTTGCTAAAGTTAATAACAGGAAATGAAATGATTAGAGAAGCTATCAATATATAAGTAAAGAAATAGTAAGATATTTTTTGATGGCGAAATTTGGAAATTTTCAGAATTAATAGTGAAGTAATTAGGGGAACCGTTATGGCAAAAACTATAACATGAAGATCTTGGCGAACAAAGCCATGTTTAAAGGATATAAGAAGAACAAACAAGAAGGACAAGGATAAATTTAAATATCCTTCTTTAGTTATGAAAAACATCAGCCAAAGTATTAAAAATAATTCTGATATAGCAAGTGCTATTTCATTTTTGCTACCAATTATACTCATTGCGCTAGAATAACCTGATGATATCTCCCAAGAGTTTCTCAGGAACTCTATTAAAGAAGGATATTCATTAGAGGAGATTGTGTGTACTAGTAACAAGAAGTAGATAACGTAAAATACCAACCAATGTAATAATATCTGATTTATAAATATATTGAGTAACTTAGCTACTATTTCTGCTTTCGACTCAAATTGCTCTTTAATTTGCTTTTGAACTAACCCAACTGATACTCCTATTAACCCTGCTATAAGAAGATTAATAGTTATCTTGTTTAAAGATAATATATATTGATATGGCGATAAAAATATGAAAGCTATAGAAATGAATCCTAAACCAGAGTTTATGATTGCAAAAACATAATTAACTATATCTGTTCTTGATTTGTTTTTAAAGGACTGATAAATATTGACTAATAAAAATAAGTTAATTAAACCAAATGTATAAATCCCTGAACTAAATTTAGTAAGAGCGCAGAAACCTGACACAGCACCCAGCAAGAGAAATATTAAACGAGGATATTTTTTAATAAAATCGTCAAAGCTCAATATCATTAATAATATAAACAAAATTTGATAATCTGTTGATGCACCAATGCCTACCGATGCATAAGCAGAGCCTGTAAATAATGCAAATAAAATACTTAAACCTATGAATAGTTGTTGAAGATGATTTTTTAGAGATACTATTCTGACAATTGAAATAATAAATAAAAATAAATAAATTAGCCAACGAAAAATTATTATCTGGAAGAAATTTTCGGGCAATACCGCACCAGTAATTAAATATCCTAATGGTCCATAAGTAAATATAATTTCTTTTCCAAAAATCAATTGTTTTTGGTTCGCTTGGCTAATTGCATAAGACCAGGACGGATCTAATCCCATTTGTATAGGACTAGGTAGAGGGAGAAAAGCAATAAAAACATAGATAAATAAGATAAAACTGGGGAACAAAAGTTTCCATCTAATTGACTTATCAAATTCTCTTACTATTGGATGATTATTCATAAAATTAACTTCTTTTAAATTACCTTTTAAATTATCTTGTGCTTTCTATTTACCAACTGAGCCTGATTACGCCGATAATCTCCTCTAGAAAGATATTTTTCTAGCCACGCATAAAGAACAATAAACAAGTAGCGGCTACCCATCTCCTTCAGCTTCAGTTTAGATACTCCCGTGGCGCGGTTTTGCCAAGTAATGGGCATAATTGTGTAGGAATATCCCCTGATAATAGCCTTGAGAGGTATTTCTACTGTTAAATTAAAGTGGTGCGATAGTAGAGGCGAAATACCCTCAATTACTTCCCGACGATATGCTTTGAAGGCGTTGGTTGTATCATTAAACTTCAAGCCAAATAGGATTTGAATAAATAAATTAGCCAACCGATTCACTAATAATTTGTGCATCGGATAATCAATGACTTTACCTCCTTTAATAAACCGAGAACCGAATACACAATCATATCCTTCTTGCAGTTTATAGTAGTAATCAACAATATTTTCTGGTGCATCAGAACTATCTGCCATGACAATGGCTACCGCATCACCTTGAAAATTCTCTAAGCCACAGCGTACAGCAAAACCAAACCCGTTGGGATAATAGTTATTGATATAACGGACTTGACTATTTTCAGAATTTAGCTGCTGCAATAATTCTTCTGTTTTATCCCGACTGTTATCATTAACAACTAGAATTTCGTAAGCAATCTTTTCTTGTTCTAATATTTTGCTAATGGACTCAATAGTTGGGACAATACAACCTTCTTCGTTATGAGCAGGAATGACAATAGAGAAAATTTTAATTCCTGTTAAATTGTCTAATTTAGGGTATTTGGGGTGAGAAGATTTATTCTCTAATCCAGGAGCTAATCCTTCAGGATAATAGATTTTTGTAGTAAATTGTGTTGGTGTTTGATCAGATTGAACTGGGGTTTTAAATACTAAGCGATCGCTAATCAAATAGTTAATAACCGCACTTAATAATACACCTACTAAGGTATTAATGGCGTAATTAACTCCTAACCTATCTAACAAAGGAAAGAGAATGAAGATCCGAGTAATTACAGCAGCCCCAGCGGACAGATGATAAAGGGGAATTTGTCGCCATAATACTTCTCTTATTGTCCAAACACCTCCCGGCCAAACCCAAACCCGGTAGATGAAAAAACTTGCTAACAGAGATAATTCAATTGATACTGCATTAGCGACATTGCGTAAAGTAGGGGTGTTAAATCCTAGCCACTCAATCAGACCAAATATCAACAATAAATTGATGACTGCTGCAACACCACCACCGATGAGAAACTTAAAAACTTTTTGCCGAAATAGCTTTTTCAACATGGTAAGCAAATCCCAAAATAACAAGCGCTTAAAACTAGGGTATCCTTAGCTCCATCGGCTGATGTTTTCGGCAAAAATTTCTTTCAAAATACCTGTCACTGTATAGGTTAAATCCCAGTTAGGGTAGTGATTTTTGAATTTCTGAACATCACTAATCCACCAAATGTGATCGCCAATTCGATTGGATTCTTCATAGCTCCAGGTTAACTTTTTATCAGCGATAAGTTCACAATGCCCAATTGCTTCTAACATTGAACAATTACTAAAACGACTACCGCCAATATTATAAACTTCAGCTACACGGGGAGCTTGATAAAAGTGGTAGAAAGCATTAACTAAATCATAACTGTGGATGTTATCACGAACTTGTTTACCCTGATAGCCATATACTTGGTAAGGCTGGCCAGTCATGGTACATTTCATCAAGTAAGATAAAAAGCCATGGAGTTTAGTCCCAGAGTGACCAGGACCAGTTAAACATCCTCCCCGAAAACAAGCTGTTTTTATGCTGAAATAACGCCCGTATTCCTGGACTAAGATATCTGCCGCTACTTTAGAAGCTCCAAATAGCGAGTGTTTGCAGTTATCAATACTCATGCCTTCATCAATACCCTGGTTGTAGGGGTGTGTCTGTGCAATTTCCCAGCGCAGTTCTTGTTCAATTAGGGGCAATAAATTGGGAGTATCACCATAGACTTTATTAGTAGAGCAAAAGATAAATACGGCTTCTGGACAATATTGACGGGTATTTTCTAATAACACCAATGTACCATTGGCATTAACTGTAAAATCGGTGTAAGGGTCTTTAGCTGCCCAATCGTGGGAAGGTTGAGCCGCAGTATGAATAATTAGACTTATATCTTGACTATAGGTTTGAAATATTTGGGAGATGGCCTTGTGATCACGAATATCAACATTATGGTGGATATATTTATCACCATAATCTTGTAAAAGGCGATCGCGGTTCCATTCTGTTGACGCATCCTCACCAAAAAAAACCTGCCGCATATTGTTGTCAATTCCAACAACTGTAAAACCGCGATCAGCAAAAAACCTGACTGATTCAGAACCAATTAGTCCAGCAGCCCCTGTTACCAAAATCATACTCATACAAACAAATTTAAATGGTATACTCAACACTGCTTAATTATTTAATTTAAGCGGATAGGGGTAAAGCACTGCTCATAGATGTCAACTTAAGTTGAAAATGGCTTATCTGTTGGCTTCCATACCCGCCCGGAAATGAATTTCCGGGCTAATAGCGAAAGTAAACTAAAGTTTACTCAAAAATTTCCGAGTTATTTAGGGACTTCCAATTAAAAAAATACCCAAAAATTTCTTGTGGTGCGGGACGAATTGCCCGCTAATTATCAAGGACGGGCAGGATGCCCATCCCACAAAATTGGGTAATTTATTTTTTGGTGTTCCTTAGTCATCAAAAGACAACTTCTGCTATTAGACTGGGAATATAGCTAACGCCACGCTACGCTATCATTCCTAGGCGGGCTACAGATTTTAGCATATTACCATGTAGCATACTTATAGTCAATTCATAGTACATTAATGTTTACAAATAAAATCCCTAACAAGCACACAGGGTGAGCATTAGAGATCTCCAGAAATTAAATAAGTAATTGGACAAAAATATTTACAGTCATTGCGAGCGAAGGGAAGCAATCACAACCCTTGCGATTGCTTCATTTCACTTCGTTCCATTTGCAATGACATTGTGTAATTAATTCTGTCCCATTAAATATGCGTTTCCTAGAACCTTTGTAGAGACGTTCCATGGAACGTCTCTACATTCTTTTCTGGAGATGTCTATTGCCCACCCTACAGGATTATTCCATCACCTGTGCAGATTTCTGTTTATCCAACTTGAGCATCAACACGCCCAAAGGAGGTAAACATAAATCCAAGGAATAAGGACGATTGTGTAAAGACCAATCATCAGTCCACTTACCACCTAAATTGCCCATATTACTACCGCCATACTGACGAGCATCACTATTGAACAACTCAGTATAAAAGCCCTTTTCTGGCACACCAATGCGGTAATGAGAATGGGGTTGAGGTGTAAAATTACAAACCACAATCATAAAATCGTCAGAATTCTTGTCACGACGGACAAAGGAAACCACACTATGGCGGCTATCAGTACAATCAATCCACTCAAACCCCGCTTGATCAAAATCTTGAGTATATAAAGCTGGTTCAGAACGGTAAAAATGGTTAAGAGACTGGAAAAAATCCTTCAACTGTCGGTGTGGTTCAAACTGTAATAGATGCCATTCCAAATCAGCCCAAGCATTCCACTCACTCCACTGTCCAAATTCCATGCTCATAAACATGGTTTTCTTGCCGGGGTGAGCGAACATATAAGTAAACAGACAGCGGATATTAGCTAACTTCTGCCATTCATCACCGGGCATTTTGCCGATGATATTACTCTTACCATGTACCACTTCATCGTGGGACAGAGCTAACATGAAGTTCTCACTGTGGTTGTACCACATACTAAAAGTAATATTGTTTTGATGGAATTGGCGAAACCAAGGGTCCATGCTGAAGTAATCCAGCATATCGTGCATCCAGCCCATATTCCACTTTAAGTTAAAGCCCAATCCGCCCGTATAGGTAGGCCAAGATACCATTGGCCAAGATGTGGACTCCTCCGCAATGGAAAGCACACCAGGATAATAACTAAATAACAAGCTATTAACTTGACGTAAAAAATCAGCAGCTTCTAAATTCTCTCGACCACCGTATTCATTAGGCAACCATTCTCCTGGTTCTCGGCAATAGTCCAGGTAGAGCATAGAAGCAACCGCATCAACACGAATTCCGTCAATGTGGTATTTATCGAACCAGAACAGGGCATTAGCCACTAGGAAATTACGGACTTCATGGCGATTGTAGTTAAATACTAAAGTCCCCCATTCTTTATGTTCACCTTTGCGAGCATCAGAGTGTTCATACAAGTGGCTACCATCAAAGAAGGCTAAACCATGACCATCTTTAGGGAAGTGACCAGGAACCCAATCTACAATGACACCAATACCATTTTTATGGCATTCGTCCACAAAGTACATGAAGTCTTCGGGTGTACCAAAACGGGAAGTAGGTGCAAAATAACCGGTTACTTGATAACCCCAAGAACCATCAAAGGGATGTTCGGCAATTGGTAACAGTTCTAAATGGGTATATCCTAATTTCTTGACGTAGGGAATGAGTTTGTCTGCTAGTTCCCGATAAGTCAGAAACCGCGCACCGGGTTTTAGTTCGGAAACGACAACTACAGGTTCGGTTTCTCCATTGGGTAATTTGGGAGGTTCTGCACTAGCAGCGTGTAACCAAGAACCTAAATGTACTTCATATACGGAAATGGGTTGGGTCAGGGGGTCAGTATGTCGCCGCTTTTCCAGCCAGTCTTCGTCATTCCATGTGTAGGAAGTTAAGTCGGTAACAATAGATGCTGTTTTTGGACGCGGTTCTTGCTGGAAACCGTAGGGATCAGATTTTTCGTAAATATGTCCTTCAAAATTTTTAATTTCGTATTTGTAATGTTCTCCTACACCAATTTCGGGAATAAACAATTCCCAAACTCCTGTGTGTCCTTTCCGCATTTGGTGTTTGCGTCCATCCCACAGGTTAAAATCTCCTAACAAAGAAACGTTGCGGGCATTGGGAGCCCAGACGGCAAAGTAAACGCCTTTAACACCATCTACTTCTGTGGGGTGCGCTCCTAATTTTTCGTAAATGCGGTGATGGTTGCCTTCACTAAATAAATGTAGATCAAATTCTGTTAAGTGGGCAGAACGGAAAGCGTAGGGATCATTAACTACCCGCTCATGTTCTCCTTCTTTAATGCGTAACTGATAATTTTTCAGTTCTGTGGTTTCAATGGTGCATTCAAAAAAATGAGGATGATGCACTGTGTCCATTGGGTATTCTTTCCGTTCCTCTGGAAATACTACATAAGCAGCACTGGCATTTGGCAGGTAGGCTCGCACAGCCCAGACAGTTTTACCATTTTGCTCTATGAGATGAGAACCCAGAATTTCAAAGGGATCGTGATGTTGATTCCCAACAATGCGATTAACCTGTTCAGGGGCGACTGTGGTTGTGGACATGAAGCTACCTATGTGATATATGGGGATTAACTAAATCTACTTTTTAACATCTATTCATATTCTCGCATCTTTGTCGCCACTGTCAGTTGTTAGTTGTCAGTGGTCATTGGTCAGTGGTCATTGGTCAGTGGTCATTGGGAAAATTCTTTCTCCCCCCACCTCCGCCACCTCCCCCACCTCCCCCACCTCCCCCACCTCCCCTACCTCCCCCACCTCCCCTACTCCCCCACCTCCCCTAATTAAATACTTAAAAATGGGAAAAATTGTAATAATGTTTTGCGTAGTTGCAGCAAGAATATTTTGTCGCGGATACCGGAGGCTAAACGTGGTGGTGGACTTATTTGCATTTGTGCTTGCAATTCGGCATATTCTGCGGGCGTGAGGATTCTGCCATCAATGGGCGATCGCGCTGCTAGAATAATCTCTGTTCGCAATATCTCCTCTGGTATATCTGCTTGTGGTGGTAATGCCATCACGACTTTACTACTATGACCACTAAACCCGATTAAAATACTAGTAGTAACGCTCAAAATAGCTAGTAGTATCCGTTTCATCTTAACTCCTGATTGGGCGCAGTCCCTGCGCCCCTACGTCCTCAAGTCCTGGTGGCAATGGTTCACCACATAACTGGTGGATATTGATAATTCGTGCAAAAATCTGTGGATATGCCTGACGATAATCGGGAATTAGTGCTAAAGGACTCAACAAAGCCGCCGCTGCAATATCAGCTATACTCAAGCGGCTACCCACTAAATAATCACCTTTTTGCCAATACATAGACAATAATGACAAGGCATTAGCGAGTCTTTTTTTAGCTAATTCAACGGTAGTATCATTAATACCATATTGTTGTCTGACTACTTTAATCACCATTTGGCTAAATAGTGACGGGTCAATTGCCTTACCTTCACCAGCGCGAAATTGATAATATACAAATCTAGTAGCCGTGCCTATACTTTCATCTAACCAGTCTTCTAACATCGCAGCTTGAGTTTGCTGTTCTAAATTGGGTAGAAACAAGGTAGGTTCGGGTTGATAGCTTTCTAAAAATTTAAAAATTTCCGTAGAGTCGCCAATAGCTTGGGGTTGTCCGACAATTTGGGGTAACAGGACAGGTAATGTTGTCAATCCAGTTAAGGACTTTAGCCTCAAGATGTGCAGCCCTGGAGTGAGATTTTCGGTTTGATAACTAATTCCTTTATAACCCAATGCCAATCTGGCTTTGCGACAATAATGAGATGTACTAAATTGCAGTAACAGCATATATTGAGATTACTTTGGTTACTGACAAAACAAATAAAAAAAAATCAAACTGGGCGAGAACTGAATCTAGCCCAGAAGCAAAACCTGATGAATGTTGCCTTTTTTACCCAACTTAACGCCGTTAGGCAGTTGAATCTTTATTCCTTAATCTACAAACCATCTTAACTTTCTCAGTAGAGGTTTGTAGAAAATAATTTTTAAAGATATCAACTACCCAGGAAAGGCTAATATCCTACCCTATACTAAGGTTTTTTGGGAGTAGCCTCAGGAGATGTGGTCGCAGCAGGGGATGTGGTAGCTGCGGGAGATGTGGTCGCAGCAGGAGATGTCGCCGCATCAGGAGATGTGGTAGCTGCGGGGGTAGCACCAGTATCTGCTGGTTCGCCACCTGTTGTTGCTGCTGGAGAACTGGTAGTACCTGCTGGTTGACTACCACCGTCACAAGCTCCAAGCATGGTAGCCAGACTTAACATTAGAGCCAAACCAAAAATTTTTGTCTTCATAACTCCTCTTTCACCAATTGTGGCAATAAAATCTTTCGCCTGTTGAATAAGATACCTTATTTATTGATTTTTTTTAAGGACTTTCTGATTACATATTTCAACCCATTCTTTTTTGTAACATTCTTGTAGATTATATGTAACACAAACAGTGTGTAATTAACGGTTAGAATGATATCGATCATTGTTCTAAAAATTTGCTAGAGAGAAGGGTGAAATCCCCCTGAAAAGAGAGAAATTGAAAACTTGGATATTTCCTGTTCCCTTTTTTTGTAACTTTGGGCAAAATCTAATTAAGTCAAAAATAAAGTATTTATTATCAGAAAAATCATGGGTTTTGAACGTAAATCAGCAGTTTTCGCAAAAAATACCTGGTTCTGGGGCAATTCTCCTGGGTCATTGAATAAGCGACGTTCTCGAAATTTGAATAAAAAAAGCCAGAGTTCCTCCCGATTAGACAGTGAAGCGATCGCAGTTAAATCGTCTAGTCCCCGAAATGCTTGGCTGAATTTCTTAGGTTCTCGCCGAAATAAAACAGCAATTCGCACCTCAAGTTTAGACGCGGGTAAACAACAAACTACTGATATTAATAGACAATCAAATACTGCTGCTTATAGGATGAGTCATACTCCATCCATGCCTGAATGGTTACTACGTATGTATATGGTCAATCGCTATTCGTCAATTTTAGCATTTTTATTAGTGGTAGCAACATTAATAGTTTATGGTTGGACTGTATATTCACAAGAGCTTTGGAGTGATTCTTACCGTAAGCTACAAAGCTTACAACGTCATGAACGACAGTTAAATACTGCCAATGCGACACTAACTAGCAAAATGGCACAGGAAGCAGAACAGCCCGGTACGGAACTGGTATCACCAACTTCTAAGGGGACAATTTTCTTACCACCAACATCTAATAATTATCCCCGGTCGTCATTCTCAACTTCTCAACCAGAACCGCAACCTGAACCCCCTTCTCCATTAGGATATTAATTGGTCATTGGTCATTGGTCATTGGTCATTGGTCGTTAGTTAATATTTTTCATTCTTTCTTCTTTCTTCTTTCTCCTGAAATCCTGATAGCGTGGCGTTAGCCATACTCTTGAATGGGCGCAGTCCCTGCGCCCCTACCTACTGAACTCCTGACTCATGCTAAAGTCATCACTTAAAACACAACTTAGAAATCTACGTAATTTAGAATTCAGACGCAAACGAAAGTTTTCTAGACAGACTCAATCAGAAAATATTGAGCCAAAAACACCGGAAACTCCACCTAACATTCAATTACGACTGTTTGCTGTATGGGGTGTGTTAATGATTGCTATGGTAGGTTTGGCATTTAATTTATATCAATTACAAATTATTCAGGGAAAAAAGCTGACTAAGAAGGCGCGAAATCAGCAAATGGTGAATGTGCGCCCTTATATGCCTCGTCGTCCAGTAGTGGATCGGGATAATAATGTGTTGGCTATTGATCGTCCCGTTTATACTGTATATAGTCATCCTAAGTTATTCGAGCTATCCCAGGAAGAAATCGCGGAGAAAATCGCACCAATTATCGGCAAAGAAAAGGCTGATTTGGTCAAAACATTCCAAAGTAAACGGAGTGGAATTTTACTAGCTTCTGGGGTCTCTGAAGATATTACTGATAAGTTAATATCACTGCGTTTGAATGGGTTTGAGTTTATTCAAAAATACTCCCGATTTTATCCCCAAGATGATTTAGTGGCGGATGTCGTGGGCTATGTTAATCTTGACCGTCGTGGTCAAGCTGGTGTGGAATATAGTCAGGAGAAGTTACTAGAACGTTCTGGACAAACAGTGCGGATGAGTAAGTCGGGAAATGGGTCGTTGATGCCGAATTATGTGACCGAGGGATTTCTGAATTCTGATGATTTAAAAATGCAATTGACTATTGATAATCGTGTGCAACGGGTAGCCCGTGCAGCCTTAAAAGAACAGATGACTAAATTTAGTGCCAAACGGGGTGCAGTGATTGTCATGGATGCAGTGGATGGTTCTTTATTGGCTTTGGTTTCTCAGCCTACCTATAATCCGAATCAATATGCTAAGTCTGATATTTCTCTGTTCAAAAATTGGACTGTGGCTGATCTTTATGAACCGGGATCAACTTTTAAGCCGGTGAATGTGGCGATCGCTCTCGAAAATGGTGCAATCAAACCAGATGACACTTTTGAAGATCCTGGTTCTATTAAAATCGGCACACATACCATCAAAAATGCCGAAAAAACTGGTTATCGCCGATTAACTATTCCTGAAATTTTACAAACTTCTAGTAATATTGGCATGGTCAGAATCATTCAACGAATAAAACCATCCATATACTACAACTGGCTAGAACGTTTAGGGTTAGGACAAAAAGTTGAAACAGATTTACCCTTTGAAGTTGGTGGTCAATTAAAAAGTCAAGAACAATTTATTTCTTCAGCCATTGAACCAGCTACCACATCTTTTGGACAAGGCTTTTCTCTAACTACATTACAACTGGTACAACTACACGGCGCATTAGCTAATGGTGGCAAATTAGTCACACCTCATGTAGTCCGAGGACTGATTGATACCAAGGGCGGAATGCACTATTCACGTACTCTTCCAGAACCAAGACAAATTTTCTCACCTACAACCACCCAAAAGGTTGTGGAAATGATGGAAACAGTAGTCAGTTCAGGTACTGGTAAAGCAGCCAGAATTTCAGGATACCGGATTGGTGGCAAAACAGGAACAGCGCAAAAAGCTAGTCCTAACGGTGGATATATTAAAGGTGCAAGAATTACCAGTTTTGTCGCTATTTTGCCTGTGGAATCTCCCCGTTATGTGGTGTTTGCAGTTGTGGATGAACCAAAGGGAGAAAATGCCTATGGTTCTACTGTAGCTGCACCAATTGTTAAAACTGTAATGGAATCACTAATTCCTATTGAACAAATTCCACCTAGTAGTCTGTCAACCCGAAAATGACGGGTGAAGGCAAGTAGGGGGAGAAGAGAGGTGGGGGGTAGGGGAGGTAGGGGGAGTGGGGGAGGTAGGGGGAGTGGGGGAGGTAGGGGGAGTGGGGGAGGTAGGGGGACAGTGGGGAGGGTAGGGGAATTCATTCCTAGTTGGGTTATCGGTTTTACGTTAAGTTGACACCAATGCCCCCGTGTTGCCCTGTGTTTGCCCTACTAGCGAATATATAGAGGAAATTGGTCATCTAGAATCCAAAATCTAAAATCCAAAATTGCCATAAGTTTGGTTGAGAGTGGCTTCAATTGAACCTGAATTTTGGAATAACTTAATTAATTCATGAGATTTTGTTTTTTTCTCAGATAAAATTCCTTTCAGTGGGGTTAAAAATTCTAGATCAGGATCATCTTTAAGGGCGATTTCAGCAACTTGTACAAGTTGCTGAGAATTGGCAAAAACATCTTCATTTTCAAAGCCTGACTTTGCCGAAATCTGGTGTAAATTAGCATCAGGTATAATCGCTCTACCTGGTAAAGTTTGATCCAATACTAGACCTTTTAATAAAGCTAATAAACCTGCATAAATAGCGAAATTATCACAACTATCACAAGCTTTAAATTCTATCCGTCCTACTTCTGAAGGAATGCGGGCAATTTTTGTTAAGGAAGGCACACTTTTGATTAATTCTTCTGTTTTATCCAAAAAAACTAATGTTGCGGATCTTTTTCCCGTTCTGATAAATGTCCTCACTGATAAACCTCCCCATAAACCACCATTATAAAAAGGAGAACTATAACTAAAAGGAATGATGTAAGGACTGTAATAAGTTAACTTCTTCCCAATATCAATTAACCTTTCCGTAGACAAATTTGCCAAAGAAATATTTAAATCTGGTCCATAAGAAACCATATAAATATGAGCAGTTTGTTCATCTGGATAAGCTTGTAATTGTCTAATTTCAAAATCATTTAATGGAGGTTGTGGCTCAAATACGCAAGTATAGGGATTAAAACTGGCTAAAACAGGTGAAAAACCAAAATTGGCAGCAACATCACTTAATAAAATAAAACTTGCGGTTAATTCATCAATTGCTCCTTGAATAGTAGGGTGGATAGTTGTTCTAATTTCGATGCCTTTAGCTACACAGTCAATTACTTCTTCAGAGTCGTTAAATCTTTCAAAGCCCTCAATATACCAACGCTTTTTCTTAATCCCAGCATCACCAACTCTTAATTGTGGGTAATCAGTAGTATAGATAGGTAATTTGTCAACAATTTGCTGAAAATCTCCAAATTTTGTATTATGGAAATCTGCAAACTTTCCTTGATTATTGAGAAAAGCAACTTCATGTTCAATACCAAAGCAGAACATACTTTATACCTAATTAATGACAAATATAATCAATTATATCTATATTTTATGCCGTTGTGAATCAATACTGTTGAGTTCAGGCTAAAAAGTATTTATATCGTAGGTTGATTTAACGCGAGGAAACTCAAAAAAATCCTGGTCATGTTGGGTTAAGAGTCGCTCAACTCAAACTAAATTCCCTTTATTTTTGCCAATTAAATGTACAGAAATATAGTTCTTTTCAAGGTAGTTTAAGATTATCTAATAGAAAATTACAAGGCGTGAGTTTTTATGACAAATACTGCTCAAACTGCTTACAGTAGCGAACAAATTATTGCTTGGTTACGGGGATTACTGACCATTGCTTGGGCTGATGGTAACTTTGATGCTCAAGAACAGGAATTAATTACTAATCTTACCAAAGATGAATTAGCCCCTGCCATTGATTGGGATACTCTAGAGATAATTGAACCAGATGAATTAGCGGCTATATTAGGTAAAGGTACACCTATAGCGGAAAATTTCTTGCGGACAGCGGTAATGGTAGCGATCGCTGATGGTATATACTCACCTAGTGAAGATGACCTACTTCAGCAATTGTGTCAAAAATTAGAACTGCAAGAGAGTTTACTCACAGCCTTACGTCATACCCTAGAAGATACCGCACAAACAACTGATTTCCCCCCTACTGGACTTCAAGCCCCCCACCCAGACGCTTTAACTCCCTTGCGTCAATGGTTAGACGGATTAGATATTCAAGACCCCAGAGTGGCGAAATTTTTGTGTAAGATGATTCCTTCCCAATGTCCCTTTGAAAGAGATGTAACCTTATTTGGCCGGAAAATAGTTCATATTCCGCCCCTGTGTAAAATTAACCCCCTTTATGAACAAATGGTAGGGTTACGCTTTCGCGCCCTTTCCTACCTAGCAGATGACTGTGGGGAAGATGTTACACCTTATATTTAAATTAGTTGTTAGTCATTGGTCATTGGTCATTAGTTGCTAGTTAGGTGAGATAATGGGGCGTGGAAGGTTTCAGGAATTAAGAGTATATCAACTGTCAGAAAAATTGGCTGATGATATTTGGAAAATCGTTAACCAATGGGAGTCATTACCGCAAAATACATTGGGTAAACAGATTATTCGTTCAGCAGATAGCATTGGTGCGAACATAGCGGAAGGTGTAGGCAGAGGGAGTTATCAAGACAATCGGCGATTTATTAGAATAGCACGAGGGTCATTATATGAGACTCAACACTGGCTAAGAAGAGCATATAGCCGTAACCTCTTAAAATATGAACAAGTAAACACACTAAAAGTTATCATCAATGACTTAGCACCCCAATTAAACGCCTATCTAAACTCAATTGGTAAACTTCCAAAGGAAGAATAACCAATAACTAATGACCAATAACTAATGACTAATGACTAAATTATGCAATTTATAGACCAATCAGTAATTGAAGTAGAAGCAGGTAACGGAGGCGATGGTATTGTCGCTTTTCGTAGAGAAAAATATGTCCCAGCAGGTGGTCCATCTGGTGGGAATGGCGGAAAAGGCGGTTCAATAATTTTTGTAGGTAATACTAATCTGCAAACCTTGTTAGATTTTCGATACAAGCATTTATTTAAGGCACAAAATGGAGAACGTGGCGGTCCAAATAATTGCACTGGTGCAGGTGGGAAAGATCTAATTGTTGAAGTTCCTTGTGGTACTTCTGTATATGATGCGGTAACGAGTGTTTTACTATGTGATATAGTTGAACCCGGACAAAGTTTTCGAGTCGCAGAAGGTGGCAAAGGTGGACTGGGAAATCAACATTTTTTGAGTAACCGCAACCGGGTTCCCGAATATGCCCTCCCTGGTTTAGAAGGGGAAAAAAAGGTATTACGTTTAGAGTTAAAATTGTTAGCAGAAGTCGGAATTATTGGTTTACCAAATGCGGGAAAATCAACTTTAATTTCTTCTTTATCCGCGGCACGTCCAAAAATCGCCGATTATCCCTTTACTACCTTAATTCCTAATTTGGGTGTAGTCAAAAAACCCACAGGTGATGGTACAGTTTTCGCTGATATTCCGGGTTTAATTGAAGGTGCTTCTCATGGTGCCGGTTTAGGTCATGATTTCTTGCGTCACATTGAACGGACAAGGGTTTTATTACACTTAATTGATGCCACAAGTGAAAATGTCATCGCTGATTTCCATACTATTCAAGAAGAACTTAAAGCCTATGGACGAGGTTTAGCTAAACGTCCACAAATTTTGGCATTAAATAAAATAGATGCTGTTGATAGAGAAACTGTTGATTTGGAGGCTTTAGCTACTCAATTAAATCATCTGGCTTTTGCGCCGGTTTTCATAATTTCTGCTGTAACTCGCACTGGTTTAGATCCCATGATGCAGGAAATTTGGCGGATTTTAGATGAAATTAATGTGTTGGAAGCACAGGAAGTTGCAGTTGAATTGATAAGTTGATTTTGTCGAATACAGTAGCAAAAATTGTGTTAAGTAATTGAACAAAAATATTTACAGTCATTGCGAGGGAAGGGAAGCAATCACAACCCCCCTTTACAAGGGGAAAGGGGGGTAGCAATGTGATGAAAATTACGGAATACCACTTTTAAAACATCCTCTGAGCAAATTCTCACAATTAATCCAGCTTTTCGGAGTTTTTTCTATTAATTGCCCATTCTACCTGTCGTAAAATCCCTCGTAACATTCCCACTTCCGTAGTTTGTAGATAAGCACGATTATATAAATGGCGAAATTTTTCCATGCGACTAGCTGCGGTGTGGGGATAAAGATAACCAATAGAAAGCAACAAAGATTCTAATTGCTGATAGAATCCTTCCATAGCATCTAATGGGGCAATTTCTGAATCGGGTATATTCTGATCTGTAAATAAGTTAGTAGATTGTGATAATTCATAACAACAAATAGAAACCGCTGTAGCTAAATTCAAAGATGGATATTCGGGATTGGTAGGAATAAAAACTAATTTGTGGGCATAATTTAATTCTTCATTAGTTAATCCTCTATCTTCTCTACCGAAAATTAAAGCTACAGGCTTTTCTGCTTCTGCTAATAACCAGGGTAAAGCGGTGTGAGGGGTTTCTAGGGGGAGTTCTCCACTGTATTCCCGTCCCATAGTAGCAACAGCACGGACACAGCCCTGTAAGGCTTGTGGTAATGTGTCTACTATCACCGCAGATTCTAAAATATCTTTACCATGAACTGCCATTTTTAAGGCATCATCTGATGTGCGATCGCATTGAGGATTGACTAATATTAGTTTAGATAAGCCAAAATTTTTCATAACTCTGGACACTGAACCGACATTCAATGGACCGGCTGGTTCTACTAAGACGATAATTACGTTGCTGGTACTGGTTTTTGGATCAATATTTTCTGTCATTGAAGGAATCTTTAAACTACAGTTATGCGTGCATTATGGCTAGATTTAGGTTTTACTCTAATTTCTACATCAATTTCAAAAGCATTGAGAAATCTAAACATTCTTTCTAGAGAAAAACCTGTAAGTCCTGGAATCTTTTAAAAATTCAGACATGACTTCAAATGTTTTTTCAGAGAAGATATTCTTTTGGTTTTGTTCACCTGCCATGATATTTTATAATTTAACTATGGATGTTTTCATGAAGTATTTAAAGAATTAATGACGTTGCTGATTTTAGGGATGAAAATAATGGCGTTGCTGAATCGAGGTATGAAATTCCCAAATTGAATCTTTAAAACTCTTACCTTTGCGTCTTTGCGCCTTTGCGTGAGACTAAAATTCATACCCTTAATCAGCAACGCCAAAATAAGGCGTTGCTGAATTGAGGTATGAAATTGAAAAATCAAAAAAATGAAACTCTTACTCTCTGCGACTGGAGCGCCTCTGCGTGTTCGCGCAGCGTGCCGTAGGCATAATAAAATCATACTCTTAATCAACAACGCCTAAAAAACATACTATTCATAATGCGTCCACATTCGCAAAACTTTGACCGTATTTTCAGATTCAATTACTTCATACACTAAACGATGTTGAATATTAATCCGTCGTGAATATGCACCTTCTAAATCTCCGACTAATTTCTCATACTGTGGGGGATTTTGAAACGGATTGATTTGAATAATATTAAGTAAAATTTGTGCTTTATCTTTTAAATTACTCACAGCCAATTTCTTAGCATCTTTCTGAGCTTGTTTGGTGTAAACTAAATTCCAATTCACCAATCTAATTCTCCATTACATTCTTCTATCGGTGTTGCTAATCCTTCTTTAATTGATTCTCTCATCCCTGGAATAGAAAGAAGATAAAGAGTTTCTTGGATAGATTTCCAGTCTGCTTCAGATAATAAGACTGCGTTGCTATTGTCTCCTGAAATAACAATAGGTTGATGAGATTGATTAACTGAATCAATTAAATTTTGTAGTTGTTGTTGTGCTTGATTTATTGAAATCATACTCTTCTTTTTGAAACTATCTTATTATCATAAATAATAGCAGATAATTTAAAACCATGCCAGAATCAGGATATACGGTTACTGAGCGAATCGCCTGGGTGGCGTAGCCATAGTTGAAGTACAGGATTTAAAGATTTACAGGATGTGATAGTTTAATTAATGAAATATAAAATTATCTGCGTTTATCTGCGTTTATCTGCGTTTAATGACCACCTCTTCCACCTGAATTGTGAATAAATAGATGGGTAGGCTAAAATTGTTTACAATAAAAGTCTATTTTTCCTGCATTAAATATTATGGCTAATCCCAAATCTGACAAAGGCTTTGTCTACCAAGAATTTGGTAACGGTAGTTCACCCGCACTGGAACGCGCTGTAGAACGGGGAATCCAAGACTTACCCCCCAATCAGCAAAATGTGCGAATCCAAGCCACTCGCGCGGGAAGAAAGGGGAAAACTGTCACAGTGATTACTGGTTTTCAAACGACACCGGAAACTTTAGCTACTTTATTAAAACAGTTAAAAGCCCAATGCGGTACAGGTGGAACTGTGAAAGATAATGAAATTGAAGTTCAGGGAGACCACAAACAGAAGATTTTAGAGATTTTGGTGAAGTTGGGTTATAAAGCTAAAATCAGCGGTGGTTAAAAGGTGTGGTTTACCAAATTTTTCAGGAATCGTCACCACATTAGGTGATGTTAACTCTAGAAATATAGAACATCAACAGGAGAATAACATGGATATGGATGTAGTCAGAATTATAGCTGCAATTTTTCTCCCACCTTTAGGAGTGTTTTTGCAGGTCGGGTTTGGTAAGGATTTTTGGATTAATTTGCTTTTGACAATCTTTGGTTTTTATATTCTGGGTATTGTTCATGCAGTGTGGATAATTGCGAAGAAGTAATGATCTCAGAGAGATAGAGGAAACTGGACTATCTCTCTATTTCTTTCCCTAACTTTCAGCCCTTTAAAAAAAGAAGCAGGATATGAAAATAAAGTATCCCATTAATTTTCACAAAGGTCTAACATTCGCTATCGTTTTAGGACTAATGGTTTTATACCATAATTTTACTATTGGAGCTTGGGTTTATCTTTCCCTTCATGGTACTTATGGTTTTCTTTGGTTACTAAAAGATCGCATATTTCCAGATAAGCAATGGGAGCAAGAAATTCCTACTTCTCAAGGAATTATTACCTTTGTTCTCCTTTGTTTGTACTGGGTAGCACCATTCATTCTCATTAGTAGTGGTACTGTTCCCCCTCTACCTTTAGTAGCTGCTGCTATTTCTTTGAATATTGCGGGAGTGTTTTTACATTTTGCTAGTGATGCTCAAAAATACTATACACTGAAGTACAAAACTGGATTAATTACAGAAGGTTTTTTTGCTAAATGTCGTAATCCTAATTATTTAGGAGAAGTGTTGATTTATCTGGCTTTTGCTATGTTAAGTCAACATTGGCTACCTTTCTTGATTCTGGGGTTATTTATAGCCATGATATTTGTTCCCAATATGCGGAAAAAAGATCAATCTTTATCTCGATATCCTGAGTTTGCGGAATACAAAGAAAATTCTGGTTTGTTTTTTCCTAAGTTGTTTAATTCCAGAAGTTATCGGAACGAATAAACTACAGCATAACGTCAATAAGCTGTTACGCAGCTAAATTTGATAACCATAATTTACTTGAACTTTGTAGTGCGGGCATCTTGCCCGCTAGAATTATACAAACTAAATGCACAACAGCTTAATTTTGCTCACGACTAAACACACAATAAGATAACATTAGGTTTACAAATAGGAAGATTATGAACACTAAAGCTATTATTTTATCGGCAATTTTAGGAATTTCTACACCTGCAATGATTGATATAGCTATTCCTCACCAAGCTATGGCTGTGCAAAAGTTTAACTATCCAAATAATACATTTAGTGATCAAGAGTGGACGGTGACTTTAAAGTTTAGCAATAATTCCTATCAATACTATGGGAAGCATATTCCCAAAAATACTTCTATTAATTTATCTGGTGCTGTTGCTTCTGGTTCTCATGAACGTCAAATTTACACTTGGAATAATAATGGGACAAAATATCAAGTTGTTTGGAAACCAAATGATCCCAATTATATTCGTGTTCAGGTAATTGATAGAGGTAAGATCGTTTTGAATCGTCTACTCCGGGCTATACCCTAAGAGGTTGTTTTAAAAGTGGTATCCCGTAATTTTCATCACATTGTTACCCCCCCTTTCCCCTTGAGGGGGAAACAATAAAAATCCCTAACCCTCCCCTTATAAAGGGGAGGGTTAGGGAGGGGTAAAATATTTGATACAGCAATCATGACTTTTCAAACACCCCCCTAAACGGTGAAATCTATATTTTTAACAATTTTTGTAGAGACGTTTTATGGAACATCTCTACATTATTTGCTTATTCCGCCCAAGCGATTAATCTGGGTTCATAAGGGCTAGAGAGATATTGATTTCGAGGTAAGACACGCAAAGATAAACCTTGCAAACCAGAAGTTGTGTAGGTGATATTTGCGGTATAAAGACTGGAATTTTCCGCATCTTGGCCTTGATAATCCATGATCACAGGTACAGCATTGACAATATCACCGTTAGCATCAATAGAGCCTTGATATAGTTCTACTTGCACATCATCATTTTTCAAAGTTGCTAAATCTACCTTAGCTTTCACCGCTACAGTTTGATTAACTTCAATGTCTGATGCTGCGGATACGTCAACATCTTTGATTTTGATGCTAAACCAGTGTTCACCTAATTTTGCTCTCCAGGCGGCTAATTCCTTGGCTGGGCTATAATTATCAACGGTGAGGGTATGATAGCGATCGCTCGCCGGGAAATAAGCTCTCATTGCATATTCTCGCACCATCCGGGCTGTATTAAAGAAAGGACAATTCAAGCGAATCGCATCTTTCATTTTTGCTACCCAAGGACGAGGCAAACCATCACCATCACGATGATCATAGAATAGGGGAATAACTTCCTTTTCTAACAACTCATAGAGGGCGTTAGCTTCTATTTCATCTTGGTAATTAGGATCATCATAGTTTTCACCATGTCCTATTGCCCAACCTGTGCGAACATAGTCTGCTTCATCCCACCAACCATCAAGAACACTGAGATTTGGTAAACCATTCATAGCAGCTTTCATGCCACTTGTTCCCGAAGCTTCACGGGGACGACGGGGAGTATTTAACCAGATATCACAACCTGCTACCATCAAGCGAGCGATGTGAATATCGTAGTTAGGGACAAATACCACCTGTTTTTCTAAATGGTGTTCGTGGATAAAGTGGTTAATATCCCGAATCAATTCTTTACCAGGAATATCTTTAGGATGTGCTTTCCCAGCAATCACAAACTGCACCTTGCGGTGTTTGTTAGCGAGTAAAATCTTTTTAATTCTTTCCAAATCACGCATCCATAGAGTAGCGCGTTTGTAAGTAGCAAAACGACGGGCAAAGCCAACGGTAAAAACGTTAGGATCAAGCACCTCTTGTGCCTGAATAATATCAGAAGTAGAAGCACCTCGATCGCGCAAATGTTTGACTAAATGTTCTCGAACATACAACACCATATCCAAACGGCAGCGCTCGTGATTCCGCCATAACTCCTCATCGGGAATTGCATCCATGCGTTCCCACAATTGGCTATCAGGTGGTGCTGATGACCAATTTGGACCAAGATAGCGATCGTATAGCTCTTGCGTAGATTTACTTACACAACTGCGGGCATGGACACCGTTAGTAATAGCGGCAATTGGCACTTCTTCCACAGGAACTTTCTGCCACAAACCTTGGAACATCTGCCGGGAAACAACACCATGCAATTGTGCCACACCATTAGAGAATGTCGCCATCTTCAGTGCTAAAACTGCCATACTGAAAGGTGCAGACAAATCACCAGTATTTTCTCGTCCCAAGCCTAAAAACTGCTCTTTCGGTAAACCAAAGATATCTGCATAGTAACCCAAATAATGCAACATCTTATCAGGAGCAAACAAGTCAATTCCCGCGGGAACTGGAGTGTGGGTAGTGAAGATATTACTAGAAGACACCACCTGTTTAGCTTCTCTGTAATTCAGTCCTTTTTCCTGAATCAGAATGCGAATGCGTTCTAAAGCCGAGAAAGCTGCATGACCTTCATTCATGTGGTAAGCAGTAACTTCATAGCCTAAGGCTTTAAGCATTTGCACCCCACCTATCCCCAGCATAATTTCCTGATGGATACGCATATCTATATCACCACCATACAACTGATCGGTGATATCGTGGTCATAAGCCTTATTCGGCTCAATATTAGTATCAAGCATATACAGAGGTACTGTCCCTACCTGAACACGCCACACCCGTGCATATACCTTGCGTCCAGGATAATCTACCGCAATCCGTAATTCTGTACCATCGGGGTTGCGTTCCAAATGCAAAGGCATATTATAGAAATCATTGATGAGGTAGCGTTCCTGCTGCCAACCATCAGCATTAAGATACTGGGCAAAGTAGCCTTGTTGATATAATAAGCCCACACCCACCAGAGGTAATCCTAAATCACTCGCAGATTTCAGGTGATCTCCTGCGAGTACACCCAGACCACCTGAATAGATAGGTAAGCAATCTACTAACCCAAATTCAGCAGAAAAATAGGCGTAACATTCCTTCTGGTGCTGATTTCTTTGTTTTTTATACCAAGTGTATTCCTGCAAATAATCTTCTAACTGCCGCGCTGCTCGGTCTACTTGCGCTAAAAAGCCTTCATCTTCAACAACTTCTAGTAGTCGGCTTTGACTAATAGTTCCCAGCATCAATACTGGATTATGGTGGGTAGATTCCCATAAATCAGGATCTAAACGCCGAAATAGGTCTTTGCTCTCCACATTCCAATCAAAATGGAGATTATAGGCTAGTTTCCGCAGGGGTTCTAGTCTGGATGGTAGTGAAGGAGATACATTAAAAGTACGAATTGGCTGCATAGTTTAGAAAAACTTTAAGTTCAGCTATGGATATTGTTTACTGTTTTTACCTAATATTGCCAACTCTTTATACCGTATTTGTCAACGTTTGATGACTTTGTTAAGAATTGGCAACTATTTAATTTCTAGAGATAAACATGAAACTAAAAGGTGTCATGAGTCTACGGGGTTTCCTGATTTATGGCTAAAGTTTTAGTAAAATTTAATTATCTGCTGTGTATGTAGGCAAAATAGCGATCGCAAAGTGCTAATGCAAACAGGTCACAAAGCACTGCTACCAGTAGATCACTTCACAGTTCTGTCCAAACTTAATTAAAACAAATTAAATTTTATTGATTGAGTAAATCTAAATCCAAGATTCCCAACTTCTTTCACAAGTCAGGGATCTAAATATATTACAGAAAATTGCAGATTAATGAAGTACACGCTCTAAATTCAAAGCCGAACAGTAACCCATTTTTACTGCTGAATTCTGCTGTATTTATTACCTTAATCTTTTTTGATAAAACTTGTTCACCCAATCAAAAATATGTTATGCTTAATAGCAATTGTTCCAAACAACAATTCTGTAATTGAAAATGTAATTTACTTAGTCTATAAATCATTTGTGTGCAACATGATTAGAGCCGTATACTCTACAAGTTATTTACAAGAAAGCCGCCACAGCAGTCGCGGTAGTGCCTTCTTGTTTGCACCAATGGTGAATTTTAACATCATGGCAGATGTGGGAGACACTCCACCATAGTAGTTTTTATTTAAAAATAATCATCCCAATTGAATAAAAATCAAATTGTGACACAAAAGAAGTGATTCTAGCACTATTAATACCTACGGAAATTCATTGTTGTGAAAACACAAATATTTAAGACAATTTGTGGAAAAAACATAGCAAAAATTCCTGGTAATTGATCTGCATGAATATTTCTGTATTCGTAGTTGCATTACCAACTGTCTCAACTTTCCCGATACAGTAAAAGTTGATATGTTTACCAAATTAATCTCATCAGTAGTTTGACAAAATTAACTTCAATCAGGTTATCAGAGAACAAAAAACAGGGTGTGTCATTAATTCTGTCCCATTACTTGCCGAGAGATTAACTGAGACTAACTACTGCTATGCACTGATATTAGCTAGTGAATTTATGCAACCCAGAAAAAGGTGATTAACGTTGCTGATTAATTCAATAGAGGTGCATATAAAAATGAGTCTAAACTTAGATCAAATAACTTATTTAGACATCATTGCAAAACTGTTTAAATCGAAATTTTTTCAGTAATTGAGTACACAATTGACAACTGTAGGCAAACTTATGTATTGCCATAATTGGGAATTTTGTAGATATTTTGGGAGTCCTATGGATGAATTTGCTTGCTTCTAGTATCGAGGAAAATTATTTTTGATCTTCCTGAATTCCTTCTGTCTTAGAAATAATTTATTGATGAGATATGTATCATGATTGAACAAAAATATCCTGCAAAAATTCAAAGATTTCAAGAACTATTAATCACTACTTTATTGGGAGATTTACCAACAATTGCAATGGGACCACAGCTAAGAAGATTGGTATATCAAAATATTTTTGGCAGCATGGGTAATAAAGTTTTTATTCAACATGGAGTGGAAATAACTGGAAGTTCATTTATTGAAATTGGGAATGGAGTGAATATCTTCAAGGGTGTGCGTTTAGATGCCAAAGGACATCAAAACAATAGAATGTATATTAGTAATCAAGTCACAATTGAGCGAAATGTGGACATTGGATGCATGGATAACACATCTATATATATTGATGAAAATACTTATATAGCTCCTGGCGTATGTATTGCTGGTCAGGGAGATATCCGCATTGGTAAGAACTGCATGATAGCTTCTCATTGTGGCATCTATGCCAATAATCATGTTTTTACAGACTTGTTACTACCCATGAAACAGCAGGGTGTGACTCGTGAAGGAATTACTATTAAAGATGACTGTTGGCTAGGACATGGTGTGACTGTATTAGATGGAGTTACCATTGGTGAAGGTAGCATTATTGGTGCAGGTGCAGTAGTCAATAAAGATATTCCCCCTTATTCCATTGCGGTAGGTGTACCAGCAAAAGTTATCAAACATCGTGTTGCCAATATAATAGGTAATAGGTAATGGGTAATGGGTAATAGGTAATAGGTAATAGGTAATAGCCAATAGCTAATAGGTAATAGGTAATAGCCAATAGCTAATAGGTAATAGGTAATAAATATTTTTCCTGCCCCCAACTCCCCCAACTCCCCCAACTCCCCCAACTTCCCCAACTCCCCTGCCCCCCTGCCCCCTGCCCCCTGCCCCCTGCCCCCTGCCCCCTGCCCCCCTGCCCCCTGCCCCCTGCCTCTTCCTATTCCTTCGCAAAAGGAACAAGATATGGGTAAGATAAGTTAATTACTATTTGGTAAACCCCTGGGAGTTAGTTCTATGTTGAGTTTAAAAATCGCTGTTTATATTGTCGTCGGTTTGTTTGTTAGCATTTTCATATTCGGGTTTTTGTCTAATGACCCAGCCCGTAACCCTGGTCGTCGGGATGCAGAATAAATAGCCAATAAATTAGCGCTAGTGGCTGGAAGGTAGAAACAGGCTAAGATGTGATTTAACCTTCCGGCTAAGTAATTGGACAAAAATATTTACAGTCATTGCGAGCGAAGGGAAGCAATCACAACCCTGGCGATTGCTTCATTTCACTTCGTTATATATGGCTAACGCCACGCTGCGCTAACGCAATGACATTGTGTAATTAATTCTGTCTCACTACTTATTTTTTGCTTTTTGGTCAGCTTGAAAATATGTTTCATCCAGTATTACCGCCTCAGCTACCTCCAAGTCTTGAATCTTTAAAACCAGTTGATGATGCTGCTTCTGCTCCTATTATCAAGGTGAAAACTGATGAGCGAAAACTGATAATTGTTGGTAAAAATCAGGATGACAAATATCAATCAAGTACCAGCCTATTCCAGGCAAATGTTGTTGAGAAGTCTTTTTCTCTGTTATCTCCACCGGAAAATTTAGCACCCAATTCTTTACCTAGCTATCCTGAACAATCGGCAGTTTTAGCGGAAACATCTATCCCCCCAAATCAGCCCAGTAATGTGAATTTACAGGAATCGGGGGGGAAATTACGGCTGTCTGTTGGTGATAAGAAACCTGCTGCACCAATCCAAAATATTATTGAATTCAAGCTTCGCAATCCCGAAAATCAAGAGTCTACACCTAGGACTGTAGAATTTCCGCCGTCACCCCAACCGCCGACAGTAGAGAAGATTCCTGTGGGGAAAGGCAGAGTTGTGGAAGTAATTGCCGATCGCCAGGAGTATGATGAGCAAAGGCGAGTTGTCACTGCTGATGGTAATGTTGTCGTCAGATTTGATGGGGCTGTGATTGATGCCGATACCCTACAAATTAATTTGGATAATTTGATTGCGGTGGGGGAAGGTAATGTGGTTTTAACTAGAGGTAATCAGGTACTCCAGGGACAACGGTTTACCTATAATTTTATTCAAGATAATGGGGATTTAGAAACCGGTAAAGGTGAACTTTATATCCCCACAGCAAGTACAGATTTTGCTTTTTCACCAACTCTACCTACAGATATTACGGCAGGGGGCGTATCTAGCCAGCCGTTAAGTAATCGCATTCGCGCTAATCAGCCGCTGACGAGTGTGAACAGTTCAGGGGGTATCCAATTTGGTGCTAGTGGTCAATCAGATGCGCGAAACGTCCCTGCGCCTAAGTCTGGGGGTACGGTGAAACGATTCAGGTTTGAAGCTCAACGGATTGAATTTTATCCGCGAGGTTTTCAAGCGCAAGATGTGAGAATTACTAATGATCCTTTTTCACCACCAGAATTAGAATTAAGAGCGGAGCAGGTAAATGTGACGCGGGAAGCGCCTTTGATAGATAAAATTACTACCCAGCGTCAAAGGGTGGTTTTTGATCAAAAGGTTGTTATCCCTTTGCCTGTTAATAGTCGGACAATAGATCGTCGTCCACGTAAAGTAAATCCGACTATTGTTTCTCCTGGTTTTGATACGAGTAAACGAGGTGGTTTGTATTTAGAACGGGATTTTGAACCGATTAATGTTAATCAAAAACGTTGGACTATTACGCCCCAGTTTTATCTGCAAAGGACTTTTAAAGATAGGGAGAATGTGGCTAGTTTATTTGGGGTGAAGACTAGGCTAAATGCTGTTTTTAGTCCGAAAACTATTTTGGAAGGTGCGGGGGAGTTAACTAGTTTTGATTTCAATCAGTTAGAAAATAACTTGCGCGGAAGTTTGCGGTTACGCCAAAATTTGGGTAATGTTAATCCTTATATATTGAGTTTGGAGTCTATTTACCGCGATCGCCTATATAATGGTAGCCTTGGCTATCAAACTGTCCAAAGTAGTCTCGGTGGCATCATCAGTTCTCCTATTATTCCTTTAGGCAAAACCGGTATTAATCTTAGTTATCAAGGCGGCGCTCAATATATAGATGCAAATACTGACCGTCAAGATTTACTCTCACCAGGACGAAAAAACGATCGCATTTCTCTGGGTCGTTTACAAGGAACTGTGGCCTTGAGTGGTGGTATCAATTTGTGGCAAGGGAAACCATTGGCAGCTACAGCTAGTGAGGGATTAAAATATACCCCTACTCCTATCGTACCGTATTTGCAGGCGATCGCAGGTGTCACAGGAACTACTAGCTATTATAGTAGCAGTGATAACCAAACTACCTTAACTGGGACTATTGGCTTAGTAGGACAGATTGGTAACTTCTCTCGCCCTTACTTAGATTATACCGCCTTTAATCTCACCTACTCCCAAGGAACTAATAGCGGTTTATCACCCTTTCTTTTTGATCGTTCAGTGGATAACAGAGTCCTGAATGCAGGACTTTATCAGCAAATCTATGGATCACTTAAGTTAGGTTTGCAAACATCCATTAATCTAGATACAGGTAAAAGCACCAGCACTGATTACATAGTCGAATACAGCCGCCGCACCTACGGTATTACTCTGCGTTATAATCCGGTGCTAGAATTAGGCGGTTTTAGTATTCGCATTAGTGACTTTAATTGGACAGGTGGCACAGATCCATTTTCCAGTGGAGAAATTAAACCCGTTGTTGGTGGCGTAATCCGTCAAGATAATTAAAAATCCATAGGGGCAACCGCCCGTATTTGCCCAGCAATTCTCATTTTGAAAAAAATAAGGTTAGAATTGCGGATTATATGCATTACGCAGAGAAAAAGGTCTGAATCACGGATTAGACGGATTGCGCTGATTTCACGGATTTTAGTAACTTTTATCGGACAAAAATATTTACAGTCATTGCGAGGGACGAGAAGCAATCAAGTTCACGAAGTGTGGCGTATCCCTGCGAACTGCTTGCAGCAGCGCTTCGCTATCGCCGGAGGCATCAGCCATAACCCAACATTATCAAGAATTTTGTCAGGTTGAGCGATAGCGAAACCCAACCCACAAGGTAATGAGCGGAAAAAAACTTCTGTTCTTCCCTCCCCCACCTCCCCCACCTCCCCCACCCCCCCTACCTCCCCACCCCCTGCTTACCTTCACCCGTCATTTTCAGGTTGACAGACTACTAGTTGGGCAATTTCATCAAATACAGTTGCTGGAGATGTGTTGAGAATTTGATATTGATTAAGTAATGGTTGAAGATTGGTATACAATAGTTTATACACTCAGCAAAAAAGTGAAAGTATATAATGGTTAGCGGCGACTCTACGGCTAAAAATGGTTTTCCAGACCATACTCAACTACCTGAGTCTGACAGTACGCCTGTGTTAGCAAAGCGTACCGTAGGTCAAAATTGGCAAGAACATTTTCAAGGTATTTTACTAACAGAATCTATCAAACCCATATTACAAAAATACCACCCAGATGGTCAATATTGTATTGGACAGGATTTAGGTATCTATTGGAAAATGACTTACACTCCAGAATGCGGTGCAGAATTTCCAAAATGGTTTTATGTGCCGAACGTGCCACCTATTGTCAATGGTGAAATACGACAGTCTTATGTACTTTGGCAGGAATTTATTGCTCCACTAATTGTCTTGGAATTTGTTTCTGGAAATGGTGATAAAGAACGAGATAAAACTCTCTGGAAAGGTAAATTTTGGATTTATGAACAGGTGATTCATCCGGCTTTTTATTGTATTTATGGAGTGAACAAAGCCAGTATAGAAGTTTATCATTTTATGGAAGGACAATATCAATTATTAGCAGCCAATGAACGTGGACATTATCCGATTGCCGTTTTAGGAATTGAGTTAGGGATTTGGCAAGGTAAATATAAAAATTTGGAATTACCTTGGCTACGGTTCTGGGATTCACAGGGTAATTTGTTATTAAGTGGTGAGGAAAGGGCGGAATTAGAACATCAGAAAAATGATCGTCTAATTGCCCAATTAAAGTCCCTTGGTATTGAACCGGAAGTTTAATGATGATGTTGTGATTATGGTTGATATTGTAAGCAGGGGAATAATTTCTTTCTTCTTTCTCCTGACTCCTGACTCCTTTACTTCTACCTGGGTTTTCCTAATGTCGTAATGTAGATCACTGCTTCATCCATAGGGATACCTAAGACATTATTTACTTGGTCATCAAAAAAACCAGCGATGCCACTAACACCTAAGTTAAGACGAATGGCTGCTAAATTAAGCCTTTGTCCTAAAATACCTGCATCCAAGTGTAAATAACGGTAAACACGATCTCCATATTGAGCGATCGCATTTTTTAAATCAGCAGTATGAAATAATACTGCACCTGCATCTCTGCCTAATTCCTGTCCTAAACATAAGAAATGTAATTCTCGACGGAAATTTTTAAACCGAATTTGCCGTAATTCTTGGGCTTTAGGTGCGTAATAATAACAACCCGGATCTAATCCTTCCACTCCAGAAACAGCTACAAATGTTTCTATTAAATTCAAATCAAAATAATCAGGGTGAGGATCTAAATTTTGGTCAATATAATTTTGGGGTTGATAAGTAAAATCAAGTAAAGCCTTCAATTCATCAAAACTTAAATCATCACCAGTATAAGCACGAGTTGAACGGCGTTTATAGAGAGTATTCGATAAATCTGCTAAATCTGCGCCCCAATAAATTGGTGTAGTTCGAGTCGAAAATTTTTCACAAAAAGGGAAGTTATACTTATCTTCCAAAGACTTTTCTAGTTCCACATTTGGTAAATTTAACTTACTACTACTATTCACAGGAATTTGGGTATTTAGATGAAAATATTTCAGCAATTCACCATCAGGAATAGATGGATAATTAGTTGCAGTTGTCGAAGGTAAAGCAGTCCGTCCTAGTGGTAAATTTTGGCGCACATCTAACAAATCTGCCAAAGCTAAAACAGCAGTTGTTCCTTCTTGTTCGTGATCAATATAAAGTAATTCATTAACAGCCTCATCAGCAAAACCGCCAATTAAATGAGAGCGATAATCAGCAATATTACAAGCTAACTGAATATTACTTAAAAGATGCCCCGTATCCAGAAAAATCCGCCGATAAGCCCTGTCTTCATAACGCCAAGCCGAACGATAAAAAACCGCAGTTGTAATCATAGCTAATTGGGTACTTTCCAGGGAAGGATGCCAAAAACAAGCAGATTGTAAACTTTGCCAAACATCACTTTCCCAAAAGTGCATTAACGAATGAGTTCGACATTGATAGTTATAAAGTCCCGGCGGTAATAATGGTGTCCCGCGAGAAACTAAATATACTTCAGCCGGATATAAGCCCCCCGCACTAGGCGCAGAACGTAAGTATACTGTATTACCCAAGGAAGGCATTTTTGCAGTGAGTCCATAACTGTGAAATAATAGTTGAGAAAGCCGCCACCACCATTTGGTATCTTGTTGATTGGCAACAGTTGCCGCTGTTTCTTGCAGATAAGGTTTAAGGTCAATGTCAGAGCCAATTTTATACTCTTTGAACGGTACTGGCTGTTTATTCCAGTCTAAATTACGACTTTTAGAAGCCAGGGTTTCAGGGTGGTACTTAGTCCGGTCGTGATAGTGTTGGGCAATGGATTGTTCTATTTCTGGCATAGTAATTTTAATATCCTTGTAGTTCTACTCTTGATTTTGACATTTATTAGTTCCATTAATTCGTGCTAATCAGTACAATCATCAAAATTAAAAATTAATCCCAAAAAAGTTATTTTTCTGGTAAAATTCCCTCTTCCCCTGTCCTGGAAAAGATTGACAAAATCATGCCTGTACGTCAAACTCTATCAACATCTGATATTCAACTTTCTTATTTAGAATGGAGTCAAGGTCAAGAACCATTACTGTTATTACATGGTATGGCTGATCATGCCTTGGTTTGGTCTAGTTTGGGAGATTATTTAGCAGCAAATTACCATATAGTTGCGCCAGATATGCGTGGTCATGGTGAGAGTAGTAAGCCAGAACAAGATTATAGCTTTGCCAGTGCGATCGCTGATTTGGAAGCATTAATGGACAAACTAGGATGGTCTGCGGCTCATATCGTCAGCCACTCCTGGACAGGGAAATTAGCCGCTATTTGGGCTAGAGAGAACCCAACCAGATTAAAAAGTATCACCTTAGTAGATCCCATTTTTATCTGGAAAATGCCCAGTTTCCTAAAAATCACATTTCCTCTCTTGTATCGCGTCTTACCTTTCCTCAAAAGTATGGGACCCTTTACCAGTTACCAAGAAGCTGAACACAAAATTAAACAACTCAGTCAATATCAAAATTGGAGTTCTTTGCAACAGCAAGTTTTTCAAGCCGCAATTGAACAAAAACCCAACGGGACTTGGGGTAGCAAATTTACCATAGCCGCCCGTGATGGCATTTTTGACGCAGTTATGGAAGTACCAGGTTTTATTCACCCAGTTGATACACCTGCTCTCTTTATACAACCAGAAAAAGGTGTAAACCGCCAAAATTGGCAAATTCAACCTTACAAAACCAACCTCAAGAACTTAAGTTTGTGTCAAGTTCCCGGAAATCATTGGCCATTTTTAACCAACCCCACAGAATTTAATCAAACAGTTGCCACTTTTTTAGCATCACAAACATCAGATAATTGGTAATTGGTAATTGGTAATTGGTAATTGGTAATTGGTAGAAAGCAAAATTAAAGATACATATTTACCCCTATTCCCTATTCCCTATTCCCTATTCCCTATTTTCTATTCCCTATTCCCTATTCCCTATTCCCTATTCCCTATTCCCTATTCCCTATTCCCTATTCCCTATTCCCTGTTCCCTGTTCCCTATTATGAGCCTTTGCATTAATCCAGTTTGTCCTCAACCCAACCATCCAGATAATGACGAAAACCGTTTTTGTCAAAGTTGTGGTTCTCAATTGGAATTGATAGGACGTTATCGAGTATTACGTTTATTGAGTGATAAAACTGGATTTGGCAAAATTTACGAAGCCTACCAACAAGACACCCCAAAAATTCTCAAAGTCCTGAAAGAAGAATTAACAAATGATAGTAAAGCATTAGCACTATTTCAACAAGAAGCCAACGTTTTACAACAACTAAATCATCCTGGAATTCCCCAAACAGAAGGTTATTTTCCCTATCAAACCAGAAATAATCTCATCTTGCATTGTATGGTGATGGAAAAAATTGCAGGACCAAATTTAGAACAATGGTTAAAACAACAACAAAACCGTCCCATTTCTGAAGCCCAAGCCATAGTCTGGTTAAAACAACTATTAGAAATATTAGATTTAGTTCATAACCAACAATACCTACATAGAGATATTAAACCATCAAATATTATGATTCGTCCAGATGGACAATTAGTATTAATTGACTTTGGTACAGCCAGAGAAATTACCAGAACCTATTTAGCCAATGGTGGGGGAATGACAGCAATTTCATCATCAGGTTATAGTCCCCCAGAACAAATGCGAGGACAAGCCATACCTTCATCAGATTTCTTTGCTTTAGGACGGACATTTGTATTTTTATTAACGGGATTTTCCTCCGAACAATTGTATGATCCTCATTTAGATATTTTACAATGGCGACATCATGCCAATCATATTTCTCCATTATTATTAGATTTCATTGATTGGTTAATGTCAATGGCAGTCAATCAACGTCCTAGCAATGCTGAAGAAATTTCTAGAAGATTAGCAGAAATTGAACATCAACTCACAGAAAATGCATCCACAACCAGGAATATTGGCGGGTTAGGAAAAACGGAAATAATTAATAACCCAACCACCAATAATACCGTTATTACCCCGCTAAAACAACCTGAAAAATTACCATTATTATCCTGGTTTGCAGCTTTAATATTTTCTTTATTACTACTTTGGTGGGTATCATTAGCATTTAGAAATACCAAATTTGCGGCTTTACCTCCTGACTATGGACAAGCACCAGTTAAACAAGGTAAGGTTGATTATTTTCCCTATGAAGAAGGAAAAGATAGTCAAGGGAGAGTTGCCGAATTTAATATTGCGGTTTTATCAGTAGAATATAAATGGCAATTAGGCAGTACATATCAAATTAAATATAATGATCAAACTATTACCCTTGATTCCTTAAAATCTAATTTAGAACAAGAAGGAATTCAGAAAATTATGGAAAATCCCAGCGAGATTATTTCCGTAGGCACAGCCTCTTGTGAAGGTGATATTACCGCCGAACAAAGACGTGCTTTAGAACGTTCTCAGCAAATCCAATTATTAGGAAAAAAGATATTTAGTAGTACACCCAGTGTTAAAGGTTATCGCTTATTAAATCTGGGACAATTTCAGAGAAAAGATTGTCAAGCAAGCCTTGATTCAACAGCTTATCAACGTAGTATTATTATCATTGGTGTCAAAAAACAAGCTGAAGGGGTAATATTAGATGAAGCTTTAAGAGATAGATTAGAGAAAAAGCCTTTCGCTGATTTTAAATTAGAGGATTATTCTCTAGGTTCAATAGATAAATTTAAAACAGTACCTAGTAATTTATAGTAATTATCTATTGCTCACGAGGGAATAAGATGAAATTCTCTTATTTAAATAGAGAACTCTCTAGTTCCCATGCTCCGCGTGGGAATGCAGTTAAGAGGCTCTGCCTCAATTATAACTGGAGGTAGAACCTCGAAAATGGCATTCCCAGTCAGAGACTGGGAACGAGGGATTGCTCACGAGGGAATAAGATGAAATTCTCTTATTTAACTCTTATTTAAATAGAGAACTCTCTAGTTCCCATGCTCCGCGTGGGAATGCAGTTAAGAGGCTCTGCCTCAATTATAACTGGAGGTAGAACCTCGAAAATGGCATTCCCAGTCAGAGACTGGGAACGAGGGAATAAGATGAAATTCTCTTATTTAAATAGAGAACTCTCTAGTTCCCATGCTCCGCGTGGGAATACAGTTAAGAGGCTCTGCCTCAATTATAACTGGAGGTAGAACCTCGAAAATGGCATTCCCAGTCAGAGACTGGGAACGAGAAAGTCAGAGACTGGGAACGAGAATTGTGGAGATTGGGAAGGGGGGACTAGCTAGAAGCCCTGACTACAATATTGTTCTAGAATTACAATTAACTTTGTTCTCTTATTTTACCCAATCCGTGACTACTACTCCTCTCTCTCCTCATTTCTCACAAACGGCTTCAGTACCTGATACTCTAGGACGTTTTGGCCGCTTTGGTGGTAAGTATGTTCCTGAAACTTTGATGCCGGCGTTGGCTGAATTAGAAGCAGCATATCAGAAGTATCGCCATGAATCGGCTTTTCAAGCTGAATTACAAGGTTTATTGAAAGATTATGTCGGACGGGCTACTCCTTTATACTTTGCTGAAAGGCTGACTGCTAATTATGCTCGTCCTGATGGTACAGGGGCGCAAATCTACTTGAAGCGGGAAGATTTGAACCATACTGGCGCACATAAGATTAATAATGCTCTCGGTCAGGTATTATTAGCCAAGCGTATGGGTAAACGGCGGATTATTGCGGAAACTGGTGCAGGACAACATGGTGTAGCAACGGCGACTGTTTGCGCTCGGTTTGGTTTGGAATGTATTATTTACATGGGTGTTCACGACATGGAACGCCAATCTTTAAATGTGTTCAGAATGCGGCTGATGGGGGCGGAAGTTCGTCCGGTGTCTGCGGGGACGGGAACTCTCAAAGATGCCACTTCTGAAGCCATCCGGGACTGGGTAACGAATGTGGAAACGACCCATTACATCCTGGGTTCTGTGGCTGGTCCCCATCCTTACCCGATGATGGTTCGGGATTTTCATGCGGTGATTGGTGAGGAAACTCGCGCTCAAGCTCTGGAAAAATGGGGTGGGTTGCCTGATATTCTGTTGGCTTGTGTGGGTGGTGGTTCTAATGCTATGGGACTATTTCACGAGTTTGTGAAAGAATCATCTGTGCGGTTAATTGGGGTGGAGGCTGCTGGTGAGGGTGTGGATACTGGCAAACACGCAGCTACTCTGACAAAGGGACAGGTTGGTGTGTTACATGGTTCGATGAGTTATCTTTTGCAGGATGATGATGGACAGGTGATTGAACCCCATTCTATTAGTGCTGGATTGGATTATCCTGGTGTTGGTCCTGAACACAGTTATATGAAGGATATTGGCAGGGCTGAATATTACAGTGTGACGGATGCTGAGGCTTTGGAGGCGTTCCAACGCTTGTCGAAGTTGGAGGGCATTATACCAGCTTTGGAAACTTCTCATGCGATCGCTTACCTGGAAACTCTCTGTCCTCAACTTGCAGGTAGTCCTAAGCTCATTATTAACTGTTCTGGGCGCGGCGATAAGGATGTGCAAACGGCGGCTAAGTTCTTAATTCACTAATTATACCCAACACGGCTTGATTGTTTGATTCACAAGGTAGGGGTTTAGCTCATGCTCATTGGTGTCAACTTAACGTAAAACCTCTATCCCGCAAAGAACTCAAGTCATCTCATTCCCCTGCTCTGACTGGGAATGAATTCTAGAAGGCTCTGCCTTCCATAATATTAGAGGCAGAGCCTCATTAACTACATTCCTAGTCAGAGACTAGGAACGAGATGTGGTAGGGATTTGAGCTTAAGTTGACACCAATGGCTCATGCTTTACCCCTACTGCTATTCCTACCTTGATCTAACTCTTCCTCGGTGACTCCTGCTACAAGTTTTTGTCAAAAATAATTGATTAATAAAAATAGTATCTATGACATCTATCATTGGATACTACTTATTGCTAATAATTTTGATTAATAATGTAGTGTAAATAACATTTATTAATTTTATAGTCATGAGTGAGATATGACTGCTTTGAATTGTGAAAATTTGATGATTCTTTAGTTTATATTCGGCAAATAGTATCCTGGTAAGTATTCTGATAATCAGAAGATAGGGTATATATCCAGTAAATCCATACATTACTTAGCTTAAAAATCTATGTTACGACAAACTGCTTTTGGCATCGCTTTAAGTACGCTTGTCATCGCTAGTGGCTATATGACTGCTGCGAATCCAGATAATAGTTCTGCTAAACAACCTGGCCGATATCAGCCTTCATCACTGGTGACAAGTCAAGCCAAAATATCTAATCTTGGGTTTGAAACTACTAATTTAGAGAAATCGGTTTTTACTCAAATTAATCAATATCGGGCAAAACGCGGGCTAAAACAACTAAATTTAAGCGAAAAAATCAGTCAGCAAGCCAGGATTCACAGTCAAAATATGGCGACGGGTGAAGTTCCTTTTAGCCATCAAGGATTTGAACAGCGGGTGATGGCGATTCCTCTTAAATACACTAGTGCGGCAGAAAATGTGGCTTATAATACTGGATATAGCAATCCTGCCAATGAGGCGGTTTCTGGTTGGTTAAAAAGTCCCGGTCATCTGAAGAATCTTCAGGGTAAATATAATTTAACTGGGGTTGGTGTGGCTACTAATCAGAAGGGGGAAGTGTATTTAACGCAAATATTTTTGAATGCTAATAAGTAGGGGTTGCTGATGGGGTAGGAGTCAGGGGGAAGAAAGAAATTTTGGGTCATGTTGTCTGGCAAAATAAAGATAATTTATATTTGATAAGTTCATGACATTACAAGATTTTCAGGTTAGCGATCGCGACTTAAGTGATGAAATTCTAGCTGAGTATTTAACATCTCCGGCGATCGCTGTTGATACGGAAACGATGGGACTTTTACCTGGGCGCGATCGCTTATGTCTAGTTCAACTCTGCAACCCGGAAGGACAAGTCACAGCCATTCGGATCTCTAGAGGACAAACGGTAGCACCAAATTTGAAAGTTTTAATGGAAGCAACTGATATTGTCAAGGTTTTCCACTTTGCTAGATTTGATGTTGCTACTTTACGGCAGAATTTAGATATTATTGTACAGCCAATTTTTTGTACTAAAATTGCTAGTAAGTTAGCTAGAACTTATACAAATCGTCATGGTTTAAAAGATGTGGTTTTAGAGTTGGAAAAGGTGGAATTAGACAAAAGTTCCCAATGTTCTGATTGGGGTAATGCTAGTAATTTATCTGATGCACAATTAAGTTATGCGGCTAATGATGTCCGTTATTTGTTAAGTGTACGAGAAAAGCTTACAACTATGTTAGAACGGGAAGAACGTTCGCAAGTTGCCCAAGAATGTTTTCAAGTTTTACCCACAATAGTTACTTTAGATTTATTACAATTCAAGGATTTATTTGAACATTGATAAGTAGGTTGGCGTTGAAAATTGTCGTTATAGCAAGGCAAGAGGCAAGAGGCAAGAGTAAAGAAGTTTTCAGCGATTTTACGTTTCTTTACACAGTTTGGTTTTAGGGACTTCCAAATAAAAAAATACTCAACCACCTAACGCAAAAATCTCTCAAACCCTTATTCCTCTGTGTCCTCTGCGCCTCTGTGGTTCGTTAATCAGGATAATTTATTTCTTGGAAGTCCCTTATTGTGTTCACCTACTTACAGCAGGAGTCACCATTATTCCTCAAATTACCCCACCCTAACCCTCCCCGATGCTTTGGGGAGGGGACTGATTTTTCCGGTTTCCCCCAAAGCATCGGGGGGATTAAGGGGGGTAATTTAACTTGTGTGTACACGATAGCCTTTATAAGGTAAGGGGTAGAACATTTGATACAGCAATTATGACTTTTCAAACACCCTCTTAGAGTTATCCAATTTAAAAAGTATCCCAAATTTTCTTGTGGTGCGGGCATCTTGCCCGCTAACTATACAAGAACGTTTTAGAGAACTCCACAAAAAGAAATGCCCAATGTCACTCTGTTCGCGCAGCGTGCCAGAGGCATTACGAAACGAAGTGTAGTGAATAATCTCTTGAGATGTTTCGTTTCGCTATGGCTAACGCCACGCTCGGCGAACGCTACATTCAGCATGACAAAACAGGATCATTTATTTTGTGGCTTACGCTTAGTAAAAAGCTACATCCAGAATTAATATGCGGAACCCGGGACTTGAACCCGGAAGCCCGTGAAGGCACTAGAACCTGAATCTAGCGCGTCTGCCAATTCCGCCAGTTCCGCAGGCATCGAATTTTATTAACAGTCCATCATTATTGCCTAATTTTTTTGATTTGTCAAGAAAAGATTTGCCAGAATAGAGACAGAACAATTTTAAAATTTTGTTCACATCTAGCCAATCCCCATTTTTCCAATCAAGCTGGCATACTGCATGATAGAATCTAACGGCATTTATGGCATTTGACAACTTAGAGAAGACTCTTCTTTGCTTTTAGCCAGAAGATAATCGACTTAGAATAAAAAGCAACGTCAAACCTTTATAATTACGTACTTTTGGAGGTAGGCTTATTAATTCTTCTAGCAGCTTACCAGATGCCAAGTCTTCACTGGCAACAGACTCCTCAGTCTTGCAAATCAGTGGAGGGCATCCTTTGGGGGGTCATGTAAAAATTAGCGGAGCTAAGAATTCCGCCCTGGTAATCATGGCTGGAACATTCCTCTGTTCCGGTGATTGTCGCATTCGCAATGTTCCCTTATTAGCGGACGTAGAACGGATGGGACAAGTTTTATCAGCTTTAGGATTACGTTTAAATAGAGAAGGGGACATTTTAGATGTTGATGCGCGAGAAATTACCACATCTAAAGCCCCTTATGAACTAGTTACCCAACTGCGAGCCAGTTTTTTTGCCATTGGTCCAATTTTAGCTCGACTAGGAGTAGCACAAATGCCCTTACCAGGGGGTTGTGCCATTGGTGCTAGACCGGTAGATTTGCACGTCAGAGGACTGCAAGCAATGGGCGCAGAAGTGTTAATTGAACACGGTATTTGCAATGCTCATGTTCCTGGGAATAATGGCAGATTAACAGGAGCAAAAATCTATTTAGATACTCCCAGTGTTGGTGCGACAGAAACCTTGATGATGGCTGCTACCCTAGCAGATGGAGAAACCATCATTGATAATGCTGCCAGAGAGCCAGAAGTAGTTGATTTAGCTAACTTCTGTAACTCAATGGGAGCAAAAATTCAAGGTGCAGGAACAAGTACAATTACGATAGTCGGTGTACCTAAATTACACTCTACTGATTATACTATTATTCCTGACCGCATTGAAGCAGGAACATTATTAATTGCTGGTGCAATTACCCGTTCTGAACTACTTCTATCTCCTGTTGTACCAGATCATTTAATCCCCGTTATTGCCAAGTTACAGGAGATTGGTATATCTATTATTGAGGAAGGGAAAGATTGCTTACGGATTTTGCCAGCGAAAACTCTCAAAGCTATAAATATTGATACCTTGCCCCATCCTGGCTTTCCTACGGATATGCAAGCACCTTTCATGGCTTTACTAACTGTAGCTGAAGGTGACAGTATCATTAACGAATCAGTCTTTGAAAATCGCTTGCGTCATGCTTCTGAGTTAAATCGTCTGGGCGCGGATATCCGTGTTAAAGGTAATACTGCTTTTGTCCGGGGAGTGCCAGTATTATCGGGCGCGCCAGTCATAGGCACGGATTTAAGAGCTTCCGCAGCTTTAGTCATAGCCGGATTAGCAGCGACGGGAACAACCATTGTTCAAGGATTACACCACTTAGATCGAGGCTATGATCGTCTGGATCTAAAGTTGCAGCAGTTAGGAGCGAAAATTCTGCGCGTAAATGAAGCATCGAAAGATGTAGATTTACTTGCTAATAACACTATTACCCCACCCTCAGTTTCTATCTAAGGTTTGAGTATTTTGTCTCTGTGAATTTAATGGCGATTATTTTTATTTATTAATAATTTTCGCCATTAACTTTCTAAAAATCCAATTAATCTGTACAATTATTATTAAGTAAATTTTATAAAAACTAAACATGATTGGGGTAGCAGTTGTTGGTACGGGATTTGGTCAAAAAGTTCATATTCCTACATTTCAAGCACATCATAATACTAAAATCGTCGCTGTTTATCATCGAGATATTAATAAAGCAAAAACTATTGCTACCAGTCATAATATCCCCTATGCAAGTGCTAATTTAGTAGAAATTCTAGCTTTACCCACAGTTGAAGCTGTCAGCATTTCCACACCGCCATTTTTGCATTATGAAATGGCTAAACAGGTTTTGCAAGCTGGTAAACATCTCTTGTTAGAAAAACCTCTAACTTTAAATGTCACCGAAGCTAAAGAATTATATCACTTAGCAAAGAGTCAAGGTGTAATTGCAACTGTAGATTTTGAATTTCGGTTTGTCCCAGAATGGCAATTTTTCGCTCAACTTCTGGCTGCAAATTATGTGGGGAACATCCGATTAATTAAAATTGATTGGTTGGGTTCTTCTCGCGCTGATACTTCTCGTCCTTGGAATTGGTATTCTAGTAAAGAAAAAGGTGGAGGTGCTTTAGGTTCTTTAGGTTCTCATGCTTTCGATTATATTAATTGGTTATTCGGTTCAGTTGGTAAATTAAATGCTCATTTAACTACTGCTATTTCTGAAAGAGTGAACCCTGCAAATGGAGAATTACAAGCAGTTGATACTGATGATACTTGTTTATTATCTTTGGAATTAGTAAATGGTACACCTTGTCAAGTTTCTATTAGTGCAGTTGTTCATGCAGAAAGAACTCATTGGATAGAAGTATATGGGGATAAGGGAACATTAGTTTTAGGTAGCAAAAATCAAAAAGACTATATTCATGGTTTTCAAGTTTGGGGTTCTCAACCGGGTGAATCTTTAAAAGAAATAGCAGTTCCGCAACAATTTCTCTTTCCTCAAAATTATCATGATGGGCGAATTTGTGCTTTTCTTCGGGTTGTTGATGAATGGGTAAAAGGAATTACTAATCATCAACAAACTACACCTTCTCTAAAAGAAGGGGTTTATTCGCAATTGTTAATGGATTTATCCCATGAATCTCATGAAAGAGGAAGTTGGGTAAATGTACCAAGTTTGGGAGAGTTTTTAGATTAGGTGAATGATGATGACTAATAATTACTACAGAAATCATGTAGATAATTATAAAGTTCACGAAATAAAGGACATCTTTTTTGTAAATTTTCTGGGACTATACTTTTTCCAGAACCATTTGATATTATAAAAATATTGAGATTTTTTAACTCTACAGATTGAGATAACGAGAGATTTTTATAGTTTTGGGTAAAAATAAATTTAAGAATTGGTTGATCCATATTTTTTAATTTAAACTATATAAAAATGTTTTTTGGCTGAGAAAATTATACAATATTTTTTCTGAGATTTACAATAAAAATATATTAGGATACAATAAAAATAAATCAACCAAAGGTGGCGTTTATGGCAACCCTACTCAGTGAAATCAAATCACAGACTGGACTGGTCATCTCTTGGGAAGCCTTACCCGATGATTTTCAGTTAGAGGATGAACCAGTGGAAAATACAGGACAGCCACTTTTAGCGGGGGCTTTGCGGGAAAGTTTAGAAATCAGTGGATTTATTCAACCACAGATGTTAATCGCTGCCAATTTCGGGCTGTGTGCCACATTAAATGAGCAATTTGTGGCTAAAGCACCTGATTGGGTATATGTGCCTTCTGTTAAAGAGATATTAGCAGAACGGAAAAGCTATACACCCAATTTGGAAGGGGATATACCTGCTGTAGTGATGGAGTTTTTATCAGATAAAGACGGTGGAGAATATTCAGTTAAGCGTACCTATCCGCTGGGAAAATGGTTTTTTTACGAACAAATTTTACAAGTTGCCATTTACATCATATTTGAGCCAAATGGGGGATTATTAGAATATTATCAACTGGAAAATGGACGTTATGAATTAAAACAACCAGATGAGAATGGTCGTCATTGGATTGACGCAATGGGACTGTTTTTAGGAACTTGGCGAGGGGAAAAGGAAGGTCGTTCTGGGTATTGGTTAAGATGGTGGGATCAATCAGGTAATTTGTTACCTTGGGCTGTGGAATTGATTGAACAGGAACGCCAAAGGGCGGAACAGGAAAGTCAACGGGCGGAACAGGAACATCAACGGGCGGAACAAGAACGGGAGGAAAAAGAACGGCTAATAGCTTATTTGCGATCGCAGGGAATTGACCCCAATAATTTGCCTAAAGATGCTTAACTAGATATTTGCAGCCGCACAGATAGCAGTTAAAATGGCATTGTTGATAGCTAAATCCTTTTTTGATAAAATAACATCTTCTGACATTGTACGTTGAGCCACGACAGCACAAACAGCCGCAGCGGCAAAGTTATAAACACCTGCCATTTTGAATAACATTCCTGCTTCCATTTCGTAATTCAAAATATTTAAGCGGCGATATTCTTCGGTAATTCCATTAAGAGATCGGATTAAATAAGGATTAGCTGAATCAGTCCGTTCTTGTCCTTCATAAAAGGTATCAACTGATGCTGTAATTCCTAAATAATGCTCAATTTTTAATTCTTGTGCTGCTTTCACTAAAGCTACTGTGAGAAAAGGATCTGCTGTGGCTGGATACTCTACAGGTGCAATATCATTAGCTGCACCTTGACGACACAAAGCTCCCTTACTAATAACAATACTCCCAACAGATATATATGGTTGAATTGAGCCACAAGTACCAATGCGAATAATTTTTTGAACACCTACTTGTACTAACTCATTAACCACAATACTCAAAGAAGGCGCACCCATACCACTAGTAGCAGATAAGATCTTTTTTCCATTGGGTAAATCGCCTAAATAGCTATGCAGTCCCCGATTTTCTGATAGTAACTGCACATTTTGTAAATGAGTTTGGGCGATAAAATTAGCCCGATCAGGATCACCTGATAATAAAGCAATTTCGGGAGGAAATTCACCTAAATCTGCTTTGCTAAAACCAATATGATATAGCATTTTATTATTCATGTTTTTCTAATTACTTACTGCATTCTATCAATTGTCCGATATTGAATTGCTTCGGCTACGTGGTGGGTTTTGAGGTTTTCATCTCCTGCTAAATCTGCTATAGTTCGGGATACTTTAAGAATGCGATCGCTCGCTCTTGCAGATAAGCCTAATTTCCTAATTGCAGCTTCTAATAAAGTCCGACTAGCATCATCTAATTTACACCATTTTTGTAAATGACGACTTTGCATTTGGGCATTACATTGTAAATTTTCTTCTTTTTGAAACCGAATTACAGCTTTTTCTCTAGCTTTTTCCACTCGTTCCGCTACAGATTTCGATGCTTCTCCTGTTGGTTGTTGGGTAATTTCCTCTGGTTTCAACCGATTTACTGCTACTTGCAAATCAATTCTATCCATTAATGGTCCAGATAATTTTGCCCAATATTGTTCCCGTTGTCGAGGTGAACAAGTACAGCCTTGAATTGTATCGCCATAATAACCGCAAGGACAGGGATTTGTACTGGCTACTAATGTAAATTGTGCGGGAAAAGTCACAGATTGTTTAGTTCGAGAAATAGTCACAAAACCATCTTCTAACGGTTGACGCAAAAACTCCAAAACATCTCTTTTAAATTCCGTTAATTCATCTAAAAAAAGTACACCTCTGTGAGATAATGAAATTTCGCCAGGACGGGGAAAAGTACCACCACCAACCAAAGATGGACCAGATGCGGAATGGTGGGGACTCCGAAAAGGTCTTTCTCTAACTAAAGAACCCCGATTTTTCAACAATCCAGCCACAGAATGAATGCGTGTTACTTCCAAAGATTCAGGAAAACTTAAAGGTGGTAAAATTCCCGATAACCGCCTTGCTAACATCGTTTTTCCGCTTCCTGGTGGTCCAACAAAAATTAAATTGTGTCCCCCCGCAGCCGCAATTTCTAAAGCCCTGCGGGCGTGCGCTTGTCCTTTGACATCCTGTAGATCTGCTAAATTCAAAGATGTTGACTGGGAAGTTTCAATTGTTTGATTTAACTGGACAGGTTGGTATTTTTGAGGATTATTTAATAAGTCCACTACATCAGCAACATCTTTGCAACCATAAACCGTTAAACCTTCAACAACAGCAGCTTCTTGGGCATTATCAATAGGAACAACTAAACCTGTAATTCCCATTTTTTTTGCAGTTGCAGCAATAGGAAGAACACCAGCAACCGGACGCAAACTACCATCTAGAGAAACTTCACCTAAAAATAAAAAATCTCCCAACAAATCGGCATTAACTTGTTCAGAAGCTGCTAAAATACCCACACTAATTGGTAAATCAAAAGCAGGTCCTTCCTTTCTTAAATCTGCGGGAGTTAGGTTAATGACAATCTTCCGTATAGGAAAGGCAAAACCTGCATTTTTCAAAGTGGCTTTTACCCGTTCTTTAGATTCTTGAATAGCCGAATCTGGTAAACCTAAAATCACAATTCCCGGTAAACCACCGGAAACATCAACTTCCACACCCACTTTTACAGCGTCAATCCCGATGATAGATGCACTCCAAACTCTTGCCAGCATTTTTCTATATGAATAAACCTTGAGGATATCAAAGCAGATTTTTAGGTAAATTAACAATGAGTGAAATCACTGAATAAAAATGTTATTAAAAACTTTTAAAACAACCTCCAAGGGACTTCCAATTAAAAAAATCCCCAAAAGTTTCTTGTGGTGCGGGACGAATTGCCCGCTAATTACCAAGGACAGGCAGGATGCCCATCCCACAAAATTGGGTAATTTATTTTTTGGTGATCCCTAAGGAATGATACACTTTAAATTACCTAAATTAACCATTTGTTCCTGAGACTGGGGAATAGTTAGCTGAAAATAACAAATACCTCCTTCATAGTCCACATTAGCTGCATATTTTCCCGGAGCAACACTGTCTAAATAAAAATCTCCTTCCTTACCAATAGGTGAGTTAATAATTTGATTATTCACAGTTATATTTAACTGACCATAGGACGGAATTACAGTTTTTCCTGATGTTTCTACCGACAAAGTACCGACAAGACTCTGAATTAGTTGCACAGAAAAACGCACAACCGCCCCACCTCGAAAAGGTGGGGTAATTACTTTTTCATTAGCATCAATTTTGTAGTTTAAAGGAATATCCTCATCTTGGATTTTCAAATTATTCCCATTGTAAGGGCGCAGATTAGTAATCATTAAATTACCCTGAGAACCAGTGCGTCCAACTTCCTGATTATTACTGTAACCACGCACACCCCTCACCCCTGGAACTTGCATGATTGCAAAGCTTTGGGTAACAGGAGGGGCAAAGAAGACATTATTCCCTATGCCGATAATACTACCAGAGACATTAACAGAGCCACTATTTGTACCATTACTGCGGTTGAGGTTTAACTCATAAACACCAAAGGGAGCGCGATACTGGATACTACCATTGGCGGGAATTTTTTCCCCGTTGGGGTTAACCTGAAGACGGTAGCCCAAGCCATTACCAGTCGGTGGAGATTTCTGCACAGATACAGTGGAGTTAATTGCAGTTTTACCATTGGTATTTTGCCGATTAATACTGGCTCTAGCATTACCTAAAGTATAATTGAAACCGATAAATAGTGCATTTGTGGTTGGTTGTGTAGGTTGGTTAGACTGGGTGAGATTTATAGATAAATCTGCACGGGAATTGAGACGCAAACTACTAGTGAAACCTAGACGGTTATTCTGTCCTTTGTCACGGAAGTCAGAGGACGCATACTGCAAACCTAAGCTTAAATTACGGGTAGGAGATATAGAAATAAAAGCATTATTTTCTAACTTAGCTCTGTCATCTAATGCTGTCAAACTTAAATTAGCATATCGGTCACTCAACAGCCGCACCGAACCACCAAAACCGATATTACGACGAGAATAGCTATAAGTCAGAGCAGCCGCAGCCCCCGGTATTCCTGATTCACTACTGGCGGCTAGGGATAGTCCTAAAGCCCCAAAGGGCAGGATAGTGGTTAGACTAGAACCACCACTAATTAAATTACTAGCAACCTCCAATTTTATTTAGCTGCATTGATTACAAATAAGTAGTGAGACAGAATTAATTACACAATGTCATTGCGTAAGCGTTGCGTGGCGTTAGCCATATGAAACGAAGTGAAATGAAGCGATAGCGAAGCGCTGCTGCAAGCAGTTCGCAAGGGTTGTGATTGCTTCCCTTCGCTCGCAATGACTGTAAATATTTTTGTCCAATTAAGTAGGTTGGTGTTGAAAATTGTCGTTATGGCAAGGCAAAAGGCAAGAGGCAAGAGTGAAGAGGGTTTGGGCGATTTTACATTTCTTTACACAGTTTGGTTTTATTGTGTTCACCTACTTACTTAAACATTTACATATATTCCAGAATAAGTAAATAAAGTTACTGAACACATAAACGCCTCTTTTTTCAACGGGGCTTTCAGGCTCTATCCCTTATGAAATAAGCTGTTTAGCCACATTGTCACCCGTTAAGCCTCTTTTACACTCCCTGCAACTGAGCTTAGATGATGTGATGCCCTGGTGTTGATAGTTGGGATAATTCATTTTCTATCAAGTATAATTAAATCAACCATAACGGTGAAGTTAAGGTATATAAATCATGGTTCAAGTTTTACAAAAACCAGTAACCTTTGCAGAATTTGCAGACTGGAAACCAGATGGAGAACCCTATGAACTGCATAATGGAGTAATTGTGGAAATGTCACAACCAACAGGACCACATGAAGATGTCATAGGATTATTGATAGAAGAATTAGTAACTGAATACAAAAGACTGAAGTTATCTTATTCCATTCCCAAGCAAGCATTAGTCAAACCACCTAAAAGCGAATCAGGTTATGTACCAGATATTCTATTATTAAACAAAACTAATTTAGTCAATGAACCTCTGTGGCAAAAACAATCAACTGTAACTCAAGCTGCTTCTATTCCCTTAATTGTTGAGGTTGTTAGTACAAATTGGCGTGATGACTACTTAACTAAATTACGAGATTATGAAGAGATTGGCATTCCTGAATATTGGATTATTGATTATTTAGCTTTAGGAGGTATTCGTTATATAGGTAGTCCTAAACAACCTACTATATCTATTTACTTATTAATTGAAGGTGAGTATCAAGTAAGGCAGTTTAGAAATGATGAAAAGATCATATCACCAACTTTTCCAGATTTGAGTTTGACTGCCCAACAGATTTTTCAAGCTGGTAATATTGGTCTGAATCACGGATTAGACGGATTGCGCTGATTTCACGGATTTTAGTAACTTTTATCATAGCAAACAACCTAATCCGCCCCATCTTTTAATCCCTATAATCCGCGATTCTGACTTTGCCGGAGGCACATCGCCGGATTCGTTAAGAATTGTAAAACCATAAGAATGTAAGGATTAAAATGTCATGAAACCTTAAAATGAGAATTGCTGCTTTGAAACCCCCCTTCCAGCTAAAAAAAGTTTTTCTGCTTCCCTCTCCTAAGAGGAGAGGGTTAGGGAGAGGTGCGGGGAGAGGTTTACCAGAGGGGTTTATTTATACATTAAAAACTTTTCAAACATCCTCTTAATTCCTCTAAACTTTCAACCGTGAGGATTGAACGTTGAATTGTTTTTAGTGTCTCAAGATCAGATATTTGTGATATTTTCGGTATGAATCTTAATCCTTCATTACCAAATTTTACTTCTAAACATAACTCAATGCTAGAGAGTCTGTCTTTTCTTTCTCCTTGTTGTTCACCTTGTTGCATTCCTTGTTGCATTCCTTGTTGCAATATTTCCTGATACCAAGGTGATTCGCGTAAAACTGTCATATCCCACCTCATAATTTCTTGAACTAAGGAACTATCTAATACAAACGTAGCAAAAAAAGCAAGAACCGTTTCTAGTTGATTTAATTGTTCATCAGCTTGCAATAAACGCAATGCTTCCCGAATTATAGATTCATCTTCACCACCTTTGAGAATCGGCACAAAAGGCAGTAAAGATGCTAAAGGTTGTTCTAAGGCAATGTTAACATCTACTTCCCACAGGTTAATTACACGGTAATCTTGACGAACTTGTAAACCAGCAAGATTAGATTCAAATCGCGTGGGGATTTCAGCATCACCTGTTTTGAGAATGTTAATTAATACAGGATATGTGGGTAATTTATATTTTTCTTCAGCTAATCCTGTATAAGCTCGCATCCTTCGCGGCAGTTCTGATTTGTACCGCAATTGCAATTCATTAAGAACCATAAATTGCCCATATTCTTTACTTTCAGCACGGATAAGTACATCACTTTCTCTACTAATCCATTGAAATTCAGAATTGAGAATTTCTCCAGCAATCACATCTGGGATTTGCGTTACCCATTTTACCCAATTATTGGGTGCAAGACTAATTAAGCGTTTGGTACTAACATCCGCAGGCTTGGCCATAAAACTATAGATGCACTAACTACACAATAGCTTAACTTTTTATCGCTTGTTCGAGCGATCGCTTAAAATCTTTAACAGATGAGTAAGTAAAAACTGCATGAGTCCGAACACAGAAACCATTTTCAGTAAAATCATTCGTAAAGAAATTCCCGCGAATATTGTTTATGAAGACGATTTAGCCCTAGCCTTTACAGATGTTAACCCCCAAGCACCAGTTCATATCCTCGTTATTCCCAAAAAACCCATAGTTAGTCTAGCTACCGCAGAACCTGAAGACGCAGCACTTTTAGGACATCTATTATTAACAGTCCAGAAAGTTGCAGCAGCAGCGGGACTAGAAAACGGTTATCGAGTCGTTATGAATACTGGCGCTGATGGCGGTCAAACAGTCCATCATCTACATATACACATCCTTGGTCGTCGTCCTATGTCCTGGCCTCCAGGTTAATTATAGCGTTTCCCGGTTATGCACAGAAATCTGTTTTCTGTGCTATTTTTACGGAGTAAATAGACAAATAATTGTTGCTTTGTTACCTACTAACTCAAGTTGCTAAGTAGTGATATAGAATTAATTACACAATGTCATTGCGTTAGCGCAGCGTGGCGTTAGCCATATGGAACGAAGTTAAATGAAGCAATTCTAAGGGTTGTGATTGCTTCCCTTCGCTCGCAATGACTGTAAATATTTTTGTCCAATTACTTATCTGAAAACGGTTCATAGTTTAACTAAATATGAAACCCCTCTCCAAACCTCTCCCCGCAACGGGGAGAGGCTTTGAACTTGTTATAAAAAAGTTTGTATGATAAAAAAGTCCAGCTTCTAGTACAAAACGGCGTAAATAAACCAACCATTCTAAATCCTCCAAAAGCCTATACTGTCTTCATTTTGACTTTTGACTTTTGACTTTTGACTTCCGCCTTGCGGTACTAGCCGTTTTGAGTATAGTTATCTAGTTGAGGCTGGTAATAGGTGATAAAATTCCAGTTCTCATCCTGTACATCCTTAAATCCTGGACATCCTGATTCTGACAATTTCTCTAACTAGCAACTTACGTTACTATATGCAATATCGTCGTTTTGGTAAAACTAATTTATATCTTTCTGTTTTTTCTTTGGGAACAATGCGCTGTTTAATTGATAGGGAGAATGTCCAACAACTTCTGGAAAAAGCTTTATCTTTAGGAATTAATCATTTAGAAACTGCTAGAGGTTACGGTGACAGTGAAGCATATTTAGGTAAGGCTATAAAAGCTGGTTTATCAGTACCTCGCAGTCAAATTCACATTACTACCAAAATTCCCCCAACACCTGATGCTGATTCTATGCGTCGGTATATTGATGAATCTTTAAATCGCTTGAATTTAGATTATCTGGATTGTTTAGGAATTCATGGATTAAATACTTGGCAACATTTAGAATGGGTACAAGCTAAAAATGGCTGTATGCAAGCTGTTGAGGAAGCTATTAATGATGGGAGAGTGCGACATCTTGGGTTTTCTACTCACGGTTCATTAGATGTAATTTTAGCAGCGATAAATACAAATCTTTTTGAATTTGTTAATCTCCATTATTACTATTTTTTTCAACATAATGCCCCCGCTATTAAGTTAGCAAAAGAGAAAGATATGGGCGTTTTTATTATTTCTCCTGCGGATAAGGGCGGAAAATTATATACTCCACCCCAAACTTTAAAGGAACTTTGTCACCCATTGACACCATTAGACTTAAATTATCGGTTTTTGCTGAGTGATAACCACATTCATACTTTGAGTATAGGACCGGCAAACCAGGAAGAATTAGTAATATCTCCAGAACTTTTTGAGAAGAAAAATGAATTAACAAAAGCCGAAATTGATATTTTTGAAAAATTAGAAAATCAGCAAAATAATGTGTTATTAACCGATAAATGTAGTCAATGTTATGCCTGTTTACCTTGCCCGGAAAATATTCATATTCCCGAAGTTTTAAGATTACGAAATCTAGCCGTAGCTTATGATATGACAGATTATGGTAAATATCGTTATGGAATGTTTGAAAATGCCGGTCATTGGTTTCCAGGAATGAAAGCTAACCGTTGTACAGAATGTGGTGATTGTTTGCCCAAATGTCCAGAAAATTTAGATATTCCTACTTTGCTAAAAGATACCCATAAAAGATTGGAGGGGAAAGCAGGAAGAAGATTATGGGGATAAATTGAAAATTTAACCTTGATTCTTTGCGCCTTTGCGTGTTAGCGAAGCGGGGCGAAGCCTGACATATTCATATTTGCCAAAAATCTAAGCTTCTTTAACTCTTACTTCCTCAACTTCTGCCAATGTTTCCATAGTTAGGGGTGTAGATTGACTAGCACCAGAGAGAAGTTTTAACAAATTAGGACGGGCATCATATAATAGATAGATAATGCGATCGCCCATTTCCCACTGTTGGCTTGCAGACATCACCTGTAACCGTTCTTCTCGTTCTAACAATAGTGGTACTAAGATCCCCTCTCGAATTTTTTCTTGGATATGTTCATGTTGAGAGTCAAATTCCGCCGCATTTAATGTAGTTGTTCCTAATTTCACCTGTCCATTTATCAAATATTCATTCCAAGTTTTTACCGGGAAATCAGAGACAAAGGCTTGCTCAACCTTACTATTAACCAAGGGAGAACCTTGGGGATGATGGGGAAATATAGCTAAAACCCGGGGAGGATTAAATTCCTCAGCAGCCCGTTGAGCTAAGACAAAATTCACTTCACCATTGCTAGTAATAGCTAAAAAAGTCCCCAGCGAACCAATACCAGCTTCTTCCAGTATTTCCCCATCTAAAGCACTACTAGCAATCACTCGCAGATTTTGGGCTTCAGCTTGGGCTAAACGTTCCGGGTCAGTATCAATCATCACTACACTTTCTCCCCGTTCTTGAAAAAAGCGGGCAATTAATAAACCCAGGGGATTACAGCCGACAATTACCGCCCCAGTTGCATCTTTAGAAGTAATTCGCAACCATTTAACCAACCAGCCAGCGGTTAAACCTTGACAAAAAACTGTCATGATAATTGTCAAAAAGACTAAGGCTTTAATCGAATCACCACCATTAACGCCCCTCTGGGTCAGTAAAATCGCAAATAAAGACGCTACAGAGGCGGAAACTATGCCTCTGGGTGCAACCCAACTTAAAAATAGTTTCTGTCGCCAATTTAGATCACTATTCCAAGTACACAAAATAATGTTAATGGGGCGAACCACAAACATTAACACCAAAACGGTGAATAAACTCCCCCAACCTAAAGCCAAGACACTGGCAATGGATAAATCAGCCGCTAGGAGGATGAATAATACAGAAACGCTGAGAATTGTCAGTTGATTTTTAAAGCTTCGCAATAACCGCTCTTCGGGAACTGAAGAGTTAGCAAATACCGCACCTGCTACTACTGTGGTCATGATTCCTGATTCAGAGCGAATCATTTGCGCTAGGGCAAATAACACCCATAAAACTGCCAGTACAACCAGATTTTTCAGTTCAAAAGAGATGAAATTGGCGCGTTTGAACATCCAACTCATTAAATATCCACCAACGCCACCAATGCCCGCACCCACAGCGAAACGTAAAATTAGACCAATAATGGCATTAATTGGGTCTGTATCACCGTTTAAAATTGTATCCAAGACAACGTAAGCCAGGATAGCTCCCACGGGATCTATTAAAATTCCTTCGCCTTCTAATAGCGTTGCGACTTGTCTATCTACGTTTATTTGTTGAATTAAAGGACCAATTACGGTCGGTCCGGTGACAACAACAATGGACGCATACAGCACTGCTATATTCCAGGGAAACTCCCCTAGCCAGTGTGCGGCAAGACTTCCCCCTAGTAGGGTGATCAGAGTTCCCAAGGTGACGAGTAACTGGAGACTGAGGGAAACTTTGCCTAACTCCTGTCGATCTAATTTGAGTCCTCCTTCAAACAAAATGATTGCTGTTGCTAGGGAAACAATCACTTCTAATCCTGTTCCTAGTAAATGGGGTTGCAATATTCCCAGCCCGTCTTTACCTAACAGGATGCCTAATAAGAGTAGTAACACGATGCTAGGTAATTTGAAATATGCAGCCATTACCTGGGCGCTAATGCCTGCAAAAACAGTGATCACCATCTGGAGGGTGATTTCAAAAGGTGCTTCCATGTTGTAGATTTTGAGCCATTGATTTCAAAATCCTCTCTAAAGAATCATAAACATTAAGTTTACAAAAATTGTAGTCTGATTATTTTTTTTGGCAAAAGGCAAGAGGTAATGGCTAGTAGTCTGTCAACCTGAAAATGACGGGTGAGGGGAGGTGGAGGGGGTAGGGGAGGTGGGGGGGTAGGGGAGGTGGAGGGGGTAGGGGAGGTAGGGGAGGTAGGGGAGGTAGGGGAGGTAGGGGGGTAGAGGGGGAAGTTTTTTCCCATTACCTGTCAAAATAAATTTGACGAACTACTAGATATTCGTCCTACCTGTTTGTACCCCTTGATCCTACGGCTAAAAAAATTTTTCCTAACCCTATTGACATTCTCAAAAAAAACCGCTATATTCTTAAAAGTGAAGAGAAACAAGCCCCCATCGTCTAGAGGCCTAGGACACCTCCCTTTCACGGAGGTAACAGGGATTCGAATTCCCTTGGGGGTATTATGAAAGGGATAGAAAAAGAACAATAGTTTTTTTCTATCCCTTTTAAGTATTGAGATAGAATTAATTACACAATGTCATTGCGTGAGCGTTGCGTGGCGTTAGCCATATGGAACGAAGTGAGATGAAGCAATTCCAAGGGTTGTGATTGCTTCCCTTCCCTCGCAATGACTGTAAATATTTTTGTCCAATTACTTATGTAATGTGGATTTTATCTCTTGTAGGGTGCGTCAGACCCGATAATTTGACAAAAAACAAATTTCCTCTATCTGACGCACCCTACTGATATAAGAATAAATGGCGTTGCTGATTAAGGGTATGAATTTTAGTCTCACGCAAAGGCGCAATCACGCTTCGTGATCTCGAAGAGTAGACGCACTGAGGTTTGAGTTTTAAAGGTTCAATTTGGGAATTTCATACCTCAATTCAGCAACGCCGAATAAATTAAGTGATATGGAACGGAAGTCCGTATGGTTTAAAAAAAGTTATTATAAAAAATCAATCATGCAGACATCAATTTTCGTTTATATTTATGATGGCAAAGTCTAAAAAGTTTCGTTGGCAAAAAACTAAATATTCTACCTTAGCCCGAAAAATGGACATTTTCAGGGCTGCGGCTAAATTTATGTCATTTCTGTGGTGGGATAGCATTTTTCCTCAAGATTCTTTAGAACATAAGAAAACCCGCGCTACTTGGCTGGTGAATACTTTAATTGATTTAGGTCCCACTTTTGTTAAAATTGGTCAAACTTTGTCCACTCGTGCCGATTTATTGCCCTTAGAATATATAGAAGCTTTGGGAACTTTACAGGATCAGGTTCCGGCTTTTAGTAGTCAAGAAGCAATTCAGATGATTGAATTAGAATTAGGTAAACCTGTCCAATTTATCTATAAAGAATTTGATTTTAATCCTTTGGCTGCTGCTAGTTTAGGTCAAGTTCATAAGGCGACATTATACTCTAATGAAGAGGTGGTTGTTAAGGTCCAACGTCCGGGTTTAGATGCTTTATTTAATTTAGATTTTAAAATATTATTACAGTTAATTAAATTTTGTAATAAATATTTTGCTGGATTAAGAAAGTATAATTTACAATCAATTTATAATGAGTTTTTTGATTTGTTGTTTCAAGAAATTGATTATATTCAAGAGGGTAAAAATTCTGATAAATTTAGAGAAAATTTTCGTGGATATCCGCGAATTATTGTCCCTAAAGTCTATTGGCAATATACGACAACGAAGATATTAACTTTAGAATATAAACCAGGAATTAAAATCAATGATAAGGCGGCTTTGGAAGCTTGCGGAATCAATATTCATAAAGTAAATGAAACGGGAATTTGTTGTTATTTAAAGCAACTATTACAAGATGGGTTTTTTCAAGTTGATCCCCATCCAGGGAATATGGCAGTCAATTCAGATGGTAGTATTATCTTCTATGATTTTGGCATGATGGCAGAAGTCCGAACTTTGGACAAAGAGGAGATGATTAAAACTTTTTTTGCTATTTTAAAAAAGGATAGTAATGAGGTAGTAAATACTTTGATGAATATGGGATTACTTGAACCGATCCCAGACATGACTCCAGTAAAAAGATTAGTCACATTTTTATTAGATAAATTCACCGATAAACCTTTAGATATTAAAGCATTGAGTGAGGTAAAAATTGAACTTTATGAAATGTTTGAACAGCAACCATTTCGCTTACCTGCTCAAATGACATTTATTTTAAAATCCATAACCACATTAGATGGAATTGCCAGAACTTTAGAGCCTCAATATAATCCTACAGTATTATCCCAATCATTTATCAAAAGTCTAGCAGTCACAAAAAGTAAAGGAAATACTATCGCTCAATTAAGCCATCAAGCTAGGGATTTTATTCAATATCAATTGACAAAACCGAATAAAACTGAAGTTTTAGTGAAAAAATTAGCAGAAAGAGTTGAAAGGGGAGAGTTACAATTAAGAGTTAAAAATGTTGAAAGCGATCGCATCTTAGGACAAATTTATCTAGCCATCAAAACCTTAATTTATGCTTGTTTAACAGGATTTAGTCTATTGACGGGGTTAATCTTAATCATCTCTAAGTATCATAATTGGGCGATCGCCATTTTTTGTATATGTGCTTTCTGTCTATATTTATTAGTTAAATCCCTCATAAAATTAGCAATTATCGAAAAAATAGAAAAACTGGGCAAAAAGTGACTGAGGGGCGCAGGCCCTACGCTCCTCACATATCAGTTAATTGGTGAGAAAGATAGAGGTAGAGTGAGTGTAAAAGTAATCTCACTGAGTTGAGAATTGAGGATAGGAATGCTCTCAACAGTAATTACACCATTGAGATGTTGCACTAAAGACTTAACCAAAGCCAGTCCTAAACCAGTTCCGGGAATCCAGCGCCCTTTACCACGCCGAAATTTATCGAAGATATAAGCTGCTTCTTCTGGAGATATTCCCCGTCCAGTATTTGTCACCTTAATAATAACCTGATCAAGTTTCCCTATCACTTGGGGAGTGACTTGTACGCGGACGGTTGTATCATGCTCCGAGTATTTACAGACATTAGTTAATAGTTCTTGTATAATCCGGTCAAAAATCTCGACTTCTGTTTGTAACTTTAAAGGCTGATTCGGTAATTCTACTACAATACGTAATTCTTTATCTGTAAGTTGTTGATCAAAGGACGTGAGCAGTTCTTGAATTTTAGTGTTTAACTCTAGACTTTCAAATTGCGGTAATTCTTGATGAGATTCTAGTTTTTGCAGGGTTAACAGGTCGTTAATTAAGTTAATTTCTTTAGTACATTCTGACTCTAAGATGTTTAAATACCGGTCTTGACGTTCTGGAGATATTCCTGGTAAACGTAAATTACGGATAGACATAAGCATATTTGTCAGAGGATAGCGCAAGCGATCGCTAATATTGCTGACAAATTCATCTTTAAGTTCATTTAATTGTTGTAGTTGTTCTACGTATTGCCTAGTTCTTTCATACAATTTTGCTTGGACTTCTAAACTGCGCTGGAGTTGTTCAGTCCGTTCATCTACTAAAGTTTGGACTTGTTGCAATCTTTGGGATTGAATAACAGCATCACTTAATTGAGCGCAAAGTATTTCTATTAAATTTACGTCTGTTGTTTCCCCGTTACGAGTAGTTGCTGGCTGTAAAACTACAAATCCTAAAACCTTACCTTGACTTTCCAATGGCATTAATATCCCATGAGTAACCTCTTTAATGGCAAATAAAGGAGCAGAATTACTAGTATTTTCATCTTCACAATTATGACTCATAATTGGTTTTCCCGGATCTGTAAATAGGAGTTGGCATAAACATGGGCAATTTCTTCTGGTTGCTGCATGAGATTACTAGGAACTGTATGTAGTTTTTCTACATTAAGTAGTGAGACAGAATTAATTACACAATGTCATTGCGTTAGCGCAGCGTGGCGTTGTGTTACCTGAAAACTTCTTTACTCTTGCCTCTTGCCTTGCGATAACGACAATTTTCAACGCCAACCTACTTAAGTGATGGTGAAAATAATATTTGAAATTTTGATCTTGTGTGAATCTGGCATTTAGGATATCCTGTCTCTAACTAGATATAAACCGTAATCCCTCTATAATTAACCTAGAAATATCAACTTTTACATCCGAATTAACACGGGAAACCTGACCTAATCAGTACAATTATCTTAAATAAATTTAAAGATTAGGATTTTACCCAGTTACTAAGGTAGTTCCCGGGTAAAATTAACTAAAACTGCCGACTAATCAACCAAACTCTCAAGACTCAGAGGAACCATATCACCATTCCTAGTCAGTCCTAATAACATTGATTGTTGCGATTCAATTAATTTACCTGTAAGTACACAGCACTCATCTTGTTGTGCCACAGCAGAAATACTGGCGCGAATATCAGATTTAGAAAAACGGGGTTTCCATTCACCTGATTTTTGCTGGATATAATTCCAGAGAATATCCCGAATTAAAGACTGATATCCCCGATTGCCCGCGATATCTTTGAGCTTTTCCTTCAGTTCCCGTTCTAGACGAATACTAGTAACTTCCATCTCAGTTGTTGGGGTGCGTGTAATGGTCTGCATGATTTTTTCTCCTTATAGATATAGACAGGATAGTAATACAAGTGTAGTATGTTTAAAAGAATGTTCAATAGGTGAAATTTTCTGTGAAATCCATTTATCCCATCTCTACCTCTTCACAAGCAACCAAATGCCTCGGCAGTTGGGAATTTGCTGCTGCGGACGTGGAGAATTTATTTATGGGCGAGGATAGCCAACATCAAGGCAATTATGATTTTAAATATCCCAGCATGAATTTGCTGAATACAAAACCACAAATAGAGATCAAACGCGGGAGGTACAAGCTAAAAAATGCTGTACCAAAATAAGACTAAAAACCATCAGGTCAGTTATTAACCCCCGCAGTGTCTCAGACAACAAGCGGGGGTTTTTTTATAAGGAGTTAGGCTGTGACAAGCGCAATCCAAGTATTAGAGCAATCTGTGGTCGTGTTTTCCCAGAATTACTTGCCACTGTGTCGAGTAAATATTAAACGGGCGATAGTGTTGCTAGTCAGCAATAAAGCCGAACCATTGGAATTTTCTACAGAAGACGACTGGTTAATTCACTCATCTAGATTCGTCCTCTCTGTACCCAAACACATTCGCTTAAAAATTGCTGCGACGGAACGAATTTGACACTCCCCCAGTGAATCGTCGGGAGATTTTACGACGAGATCATAGCAGTTGTCAATATTGCGGTACTAACAAACATCTCACCCTAGATCATGTCATCCCCCGATCTAAAGGTGGCCGACATACTTGGGATAACGTAGTCATAGCTTGCGAAAAATGTAATTCTCGCAAAGGCGATAAAACACCCGCTGAAGCTGGGATGCTTCTACGTAAATTACCTAAAGCACCTGTTCACCCAACTGTGACATTTGCTGAGAAGTTTTGGATGAATATGCAAGCAAACCTGGAATAACAGGAGAGCAAAAGGAATGCTGAAATTAACTTACACCGATAACAGTTTTTATTTAGAGTGTCTCACTCAATCTCTCGAAGAATGGGTCGCGCAAAGAGTGATTTTGGCACTGCGTGTCAGTCAATCTTTGCGTGTTGCACCCACCACAGCTTCCTTTTTGCTACCTCTTAATTTACCAGGAGTAGAAAGACTGAAGACGGAAGTAAATCGCCATGATAGTGAAATTATGGGCTTATGTAAGTGCGATGCTGAATACTTAGAAGTTACCCTAGATGGTTCTTGGTTATCTGATGGTAATGATGATGCTGTAGGTGTATTTGTCACCACTATGAGCTATAGTGCGGAGTTTTTTTTGTATAAACTTTGGCAAGAGTCTCAAGTCTGTGCTTCTGTCGTCACCGAATTTTAGATTTTAAATTTTGGATTGAAGATTCAAAATCCAAAATTTAAAAAGGTCTGAAGCCCCGAATTTATTCGGGGAATAAATCTAAAATCCAAAATCTAAAATTCCCCGTCATTACGGCATTTCTAAAAGTTCAGGAACTGTAACAAATCGGTAGCCTTGTTGTTTGAGTCCGCTGATGATTTCTGGCAAGGCTTTCACGGTTCTTTCTCGATTCCCCCCACCATCGTGCATTAAGACAATAGCCCCTGGTTTAGCATCTCTGAGAACATTTTTAATAAATACTTGATATTTTGCATGAGGATCGGTGTCTGCTGAAGTCACTGACCACATGACAACAGAGTTTTTTTGGCTTTTAGCATAAGCAGCTAATCCGTTGTTTAAATAGCCGCCTGGGGGACGAAAAAAAGATGTTTTTACACCTGTAGTTTGATAAATTAACTCATTCGTTTTTTCAATTTCACTTTTGGCTGTAGCTTGATCCATCTTTCGATACCAATGATGCCAAGTATGATTACCAATAGCATGACCTTCAGCAACAACTCGTTTACCAATTTCAGGATTTTCTTGTAAGGCAGTTCCTACCCAAAAGAATGTAGCTTTGACATGATTTTGTTTGAGGATATCTAACATTTCTGCGGTAGTTTTTGGCCAGGGACCATCATCAATCGTTAAAGCAATGACTTTTTCTTTGTTGCTGGGAGCGACTTTATAAACGGTTTTTGCCTGATATTTAGCAGGAACGGTAAAATTCAGGGTTTCAACTTTAGCTGGTGGTTGTGATTTGAGATTGACTTGATTGTTAGGAATGGCAACTTTTAAAGACTCGCTATTTATTTTTAATTGGGGTGTATTTGGGTTGTGGTTACAAGCTATTAAGGATAATACTATTGTGGCAATGCTAATTATTTTTATGGAATTATAATTTGGGTACATAAAGTTAAAGTTCTCTGATATATTGCACGGAATGGGAATTTGAGCTTTTACAGTATTAACAGAAACTTTTTACTATGAGTTGATATTAAATAATATTTAATCATCATAAAAAATATAGTAATTTTCTAACCCTGAAGATAAATATAACTATTTTTCAGTAATAATTAACTTAAATTAAAAAAAATTAATATAGATTACAAATAATAACTAACATCAGATTTTATTAATTTTATCAGGCAAAATTAGCAGTATGCTTAATGATAGGCAACCTAGTTGTAACTTCACGTAATTAGGCGTAAAGAAACTTAATATTCCATCACTTTTTTGCTCGTTGGTATTAGTTTGACTGCTAATCAGTTAATTTATGCTTAATTACTTAACTTGGTTGTTCAGCATATCAGAAAAACATTCTGATAGCTTGCGTGGCACAGCCATGGCTCAATACTAGCAGCAATAAACCACAGAAACCCTCACGACAAAGACGTAAATATGATCCAAAAAATTTTGTTGGCTGTCTCCGGTTTGGGACACGCGGAAGAAATGCTCAAGAACTTGAAAGAACTACCTTCATTTCGAGGCACAAAAGTTACAGTTCTCCACGTTGTTACTCCACAAAGCACCGCGTCTGTAATGACTGACAAATGGGAAGAAGGGGGCAAAATTCTGGCTAAGGCTATTCAGTATTTAAACTTAGACCCTAGCCAAGTTTCTTCAATTTTACGTCAGGGTGATCCCAAGGATGTGGTTTGTCAAGTCGCTGACGAAATGGAAGCTGATTTGATTATTATGGGTTCACGGGGAATGAAGCGACTACAATCAATTTTCTCCAATTCCGTCAGTCAGTACGTTTTTCAATTGTCTTCTCGTCCCATGTTGCTGGTGAAAGATGACATTTATGTCAAGAACATTAAGCGCGTTATGGTGGCAATGGATAATTCTGATGCTGCTAAAAATTGCTTAAATTTAGCTTTGTTCTTACTCCGGGGTGTTACGGGTGGACAATTGGTTTTAGCTAATATTAATGCAGATTTAGGTGGTAAATTATCAGGTATTACTGACCTTAAACCCGAGAAGAATTCTGTTTTGGGAATGGCTTTAGCAGAAGCTCAAAGACAATCTGTAGCAGTCCGTTGTGTTACCAGCAGTGGTAAACCAGGAGAAGAAATTTGTCGTTTAACTAATGAGTTGAATATAGACTTATTATTGATTGGTTCTCCGGACCGTCGCCCATCTATTGCTAAGAGTTTTGTTGATATAGATCGGCTAATTGGCTCATCTTTATCTGATTATGTTCGTGTTAACTCTACCTGTCCAGTGCTTCTGGCGCGTACTACTGTGTAGTGTCTTTATATTAGCGATTCATAAATAAAAACCCCTGCACTATATTTAGTTTAGGGGGGTTTTTATCTTATCTATCTTTTCCACCGATTTTAAATTGCTCACAAAAGCTAATAGCTGTTCGCAAAGCTGTTAATTAACTTTCGCGGCTGGAAGTTTGGATGTAAAGCATGATTAAAAACACGGCGGGTACTAGTACGAACAAAATGCTCGCTACGAAACCCAAATCATTAACTTGCATAGCAAGATAGCCTTTTGTTTAATTTCGAGTCAACTATTCCAGAATAGCATTATAAGTAGGTGAACACAATAAAACCAAACTGTGTAAAGAAACGTAAAATCGCCCAAACCCTCTTCACTCTTGCCTTTTGCCTTGCCATAACGACAATTTTCAACGCCAACCTACTTAGATGACAGAGTGAAGCCAAATTTTTTAAAAGCTCTTAAGGTTTGGTGATGACTGTAATAGGTCCGTTCACTACGGTTTGACAAGCTAGACGGTAGTTGTCAGGCTTGTTTTTGAATTTGCGGTTTTCTAAATCTGTGCGGGGAGATAGGTTTTCTAGTCCTTCGACAATTTGGACAACACAAGTAGTACATTGTCCAGCACCGCCGCAATTGGTCATTTTGCCGAAAAATTTATAAATATCAATGCCATTTTCTACAGCTTTGAGTCGGAGATTAGCACCATCTGCGGCGATTATTTCTTTATTCTCTTTGACAAATTTGATGTTTCCCATCGTAGCTTCCTGGTAATTGAGGATGTAACTGGATTAATTATATTGATTTATTGCAAAATATTAAGAAATATTAATTTTACAAAAAAATAGGACAGGTGGATGTTACCTGTCCAAAAAATTGGAGATGGGTAATTTATCTAAAACCCACTGCTGCTTGCCAAACAAATGCAAGTAACAAGAAGAAGACGGGAATAACAGGTAATACATCTACCAAGGGGTCGAAAATTTGGTAAGCTTCAGGCAATTTCGCTAGTAATAGTGCTGCTTCCATGTTTGTTTAAATCCACCTAATAATCAAATATCTTTTATATGCGATATCCATTTTAACATGGTTAGGTGATCCGATTTTAGATTTTAGATTTTGGATTTTGGATTGATTGAGAATCCGGGCGACTAGAAGTCACGGACACACAGGCGAAACCCACGCAGGTGGGTTTTAAAGGGATTGTGTTGATTCAGTTATCGGTTTTTTCTAGTAGTTCGTCAAATTTATTTTGACGGGTAATGATCGGAAAAAACTTCTGTTCTTCCCTCCCCACCTCCCCCACTTCCCCCACTTCCCCCACTTCCCTGCTTCCCTTCACCGATCATCTTCGGATTGACAGACTGCTAGTTCAATTTCTGATGGTTCTAACCAATGACCAAAATCTGTGACAAAGCGATCGCTCAAAATAGATGCGCGAATTTTTTGGGTAAAGCGAATCAGTTCGGTGATGTTATGAATAGTCAACAAAGTATAAGCTAATATTTCCTGCGATCGCACTAAATGAGATAAATAAGCACGACTGAAATTTTCACAGGTATAACAAGGGCAAGTTGTATCCAATGGTGTAAAATCTTCACGAAACTTAGCATTTTTGATATTCCAGCGTTCACCGGACACAATAGCTGTTCCATGTCTAGCCCAGCGGGTGGGAATAACGCAATCAAATAAATCTACACCAGAAGCGATGGCGATCGCCATTTCTCGATAAGTCCCCACACCCATCAAATAGCGGGGTTTATTCACTGGTAACAGCGGGGCTGTAGTTTGGACAATTTGCGCCATTAAATCCGTTGGTTCACCCACACTCACCCCACCAATGGCATATCCCGGCATATCCAACTGCGCCAATTCTTGAGCAGCACGGGCGCGTAAGTCTAAATATACTCCCCCCTGGACAATGGGAAACAATGCCTGATCAGGGCGTTGATGGGCGGATATAGAGCGTTTTAACCAGCGGTAGGTTCGGTCTGTTGCGGCTTCTACTTCTTGACGAGTGGCAGGATAGGGGGGACATTCATCAAAAGCCATAATCACATCCGCCCCTAAAATATTCTGAATTTCAATAGAGCGTTCTGGCGTTAATTTAATGATTTGCCCATCATGAGGAGAACGGAAAGTTACACCTTCTTCAGTAATTTTCCGCATTTCGCTCAGACTGAAAACCTGAAATCCACCGGAATCGGTGAGCATGGGACCAGACCAACCCATGAACTTATGTAATCCACCACCACCAGCAACAATAGCTTCTCCCGGTTGGAGATGTAAATGATAGGTATTAGCTAAAACCATCTGCGCTCCTGTTGCTCCCAGTTGGGCAGGGGTGATAGTTTTGACATTAGCTAATGTTCCCACAGGCATAAACCTGGGTGTTTCTACAATTCCGTGGGGAGTAGAAAATATTCCGGCTCTAGCTTTGGTCTGGCTACAGGTAGCGAGACTTTCAAAGGAAAAATTGGCGCTCAAGGCAAAAATACTAATTAGCTAAATTTATCCATCAACTTAACATTTTTGGTGTTACTTAGGGCGTTCGTGGGGGTTTTTGTCTTGTGAGGGTCATACCCCGCAATCCACTATGACCCCAAAGAGGATATGATTTCTTTAGTTAAGGTTTTGTGATACCGCCTTTCTTCTCAGGAATTACGCAAAATATCCCTCAAACCCTCATTTCTCTGTGCCTCTGTGGTTCGTTATTCCATGAATTATGCGTAAGTCCTACTTCTACCTCATTCTTTCTCCTGACGGTCACTGAGCGAAGTCGATAGCGTAGCGTGGCGTTAGCCATAGTGCTGACTCCTTTAAAAAGAATCACAGCAGTCGTCATCAATTTCCGCATCCCATCTAGCTGCTAAGACTTGATCCATCATCGCTTCTATAACCGTAACGTTAAATTGGCGATCGCGTCGGGCTTGCAAAGGTGTGGAAAGAGGAATCAAGCGTAAACACATTTGCTCTTGAATCAAGTCAAAGTAGGTTTCTTGCTGTGGAGATTGTTTTAATTCCAGATAATCAAAACTATCCACATTCACATATAGTGCATGGTTAGTGACTAGGGTAGACCGATGGGAATTAGCGAATACTTCCATTACATCTCCGTCACCCTCACTTAGTAGCTTGTTTTCTTGGGTGTAAATGTAGTGGACTCTACCTAAATCACGCAGCAATTGGCGGATATCGAGTTTATTAACAACTATGCCCATGTTGACTATGCACGGGGCTGGTATTTTGGTGTGGGGTAGATGATGACTCATAAGAATACCCGGTAAGTGGGAAACAAGCGCGTCTTTAGACCTGAGAGGGAAACGACACGAGCGGTTTTAACCGCTGTGGATATTAAAATTGAAGCCAGATTTTTGATTGGAACCTGGAAACCAACTCCCATTTCTGGGGTAATGTTAGCTTCGACCTGTTATAAGAGCTTGTTAGGCTTGCAACACTGTTCCAGTGACCTTAGAACTGTTTAATCACAAGCGACAGAGCAGGGAACTAGCTTCGCATTCCGGGGTGTCGTGACTCAAATAACGGCTACCCTTCGACTTCGCTCAGGGTGGTCTGGTCAGTACGGCTTGCTTGATTACTCTTGCAAGCCCAGTCCCTTTAGGGCTGGGTTACTGACAGAGAAATAGCGGGTTATGGAAGGTGAGTGACAACGCAGCCAGACAATCAATGAGATGGATTGTTAATTTCCCATAGTTCCAAAATATCAAGTTTAGGAGGCGATCGTCTCATCTTTTGAGGTAGATTGTCAGCCTGGGAGTGATTTATGATGAGAACATTTATATTCATGAATACTGGAAGTATTTAGCTAATTGAACTCTTTCTAAAGTATGGCTAATGTTTTGCGCTGGTGGCAACAGCAATTGCTAAATTTAGTTGCGGCTGTGATTTTCTATACAGCTATTCCCTTACCCTATCTGCAAAATTTGGACTTCCAGAAGGTTGCTTGTTTTGCACCGGTGATTGGGTTGATGATTGGGGGGATTTTAGGTGGATTAGATACGGGAATGAATTATTTGGGTGTCCCCGTGCTAACTCGTAATGCTTTGGTAGTAGGTGCGTGGATAGCAATTACGGGAGGGTTACATTTAGATGGTGCGATGGATACGGCTGATGGTTTAGCAGTAGGTGATCCGAAACGCAGGTTAGAGGTAATGATGGATAGTGCTACTGGTGCGTTTGGGGCAATGTCTGCTATTGTGATTATTATTTTGAAAACAACAGCTTTAACAGAGATAGCTGAAAACCATTATTTTGTATTAATGGCTGCTTGTGGGTGGGGACGTTGGGGACAACAAATGGCTATTTGTCAATACCCTTATCTGAAACCGACTGGTAAAGGTGCGGTTCATAAACAAGCGATACGTTCTTATTTAGATTTATTACCAAGCTTCTTTTTATTGCTGGGTTTGAGTGCTGTTGTTTGGTTAATTTATCCCCAAAAGTTAGTTTTATCTGTGGGGATGGTTTTAGCTGGAAGTGTGATCTCTGTTGTTACCGCAGCTTGGTTTAATTATAAGTTAGGTGGACATACAGGAGATACTTATGGGGCTGTGGTGGAGTGGACTGAAGCGTTATTTTTGTGTATAATTACCAGTATTTAGGGTTTACCAGATTTTTTAAATTTGGCAGATTATAATAAACATTATTACGGAAAAAAAGTGTTTATGGCAACATCAGAAGATGTATGGCAACTGTTAGCAGAATTAGCTACTGCTCAAAAAGAAACTGACATACTATTGAAAGAAGTTAGTCAGCAACAGAAGGAGAATGCCGAACAACAGAAGGCAACTGACCGCCAACTCAAAGAATTAGGTAAACAAATTGGGGGACTCGGTGCAAAATTTGGCAGTTTTACCGAAGGTCTTGCCCTGCCTTCAATGGAAACTATTTTGGGACAACAATTTGGGATGGAAGTTATCAGTCCCAGTGTGCGAGTTAGTAAGGGAGGACAACACATGGAAATTGATGTTCTTGCTTATGCTAATGGTGAGTTAAATACTGCCTATATTGTTGAGGTTAAAAGTCATGCAAGGGAAGATTCTATTACTCAATTAAAAAGTATTTTACAACGGTTTCGTAACTTTTTTCCTGAACACAAAAACAAACGACTTTATGGCATATTAGCCTCTGTTGATTTGTCTAACGAATTACGCGAGAAAATTCTGCAAGAAGGGCTTTATGTGGCTCGTATTCATGATCAAGTTTTTGAGTTGGATATTCCCAATAATTTTCAGGCTCAAAGTTATTAGTGCGATCGCCAGTCCAGGGTAATATAAACATTATTACGGAGAAAAATCATCTATGGCAACCACATCAGAAGACGTATGGCAACTGTTGGCAGAATTAGCTACTGCTCAAAAAGAAACTGACCGCCAACTCAAAGAATTAGGTAAACAAATTGGGGGACTTGGTGCAAAATTTGGCAGTTTTACAGAAGGTCTTGCCCTGCCTTCAATGGAAACTATTTTGGGACAACAATTTGGGATGGAAGTTATCAGTCCCAGTGTGCGAGTTAGTAAGGGAGGACAACACATGGAAATTGATGTTCTTGCCTATGCTAATGGTGAGCTAAATACTGCCTATATTGTTGAGGTTAAAAGTCATGCAAGGGAAGATTCTATTACTCAATTAAAAAGTATTTTACAACGGTTTCGTAACTTTTTTCCTGAACACAAAGACAAACGACTTTATGGCATATTAGCCTCTGTTGATTTGTCTAACGAATTACGCGAGAAAATTCTGCAAGAAGGGCTTTATGTGGCTCGTATTCATGATCAAGTTTTCGAGTTGGATATTCCCAATAATTTTCAGGCTCAAAGTTATTAGTGCGATCGCCAATTATTGCAGTGTAATATAAAGATCACCATTATTCCTATAGATTATGTTAAGGAAGACAACGAATTATTAAGCTAACAGACAAGAATGGCGATCGCTATGGGCTGGACTAAAGCGTTATTTTTGTGTATAATTACCAGTATTTAGGGTTTGGCAGATTATTTCCGATTGCGTTTTTTTCTAGTGCTGATTTCCAGTCTAATTTTGATCACTTGCACAATTCTAGCTATATTGAAACGCCTAGTTTTGAAAAGGCTGTGGACATAGTTATGCTGATAATTGGTAATCATAATATTGCACTATTTTAACCTTACAAAATATTAAAAACCAAATGCTGCAAATCACCAGAGACTATTGTGAGGGAATGATCGAAGGATTCGGCTATAATCCGCTTACAGGCAAGATTTACGATAAATATGTTACTTATGAACGAAAGGTTGTTGCAGGTGAAAAAAAAGGTGCGATCGCTGAGTTATCATTCAAAAGAGTAACATCTACTGCTGAATTAAATAGCGTTTTGGGCATAGATGCCAGCGCGAGTTTGAATGCTTCTTGGTTTACGGGACAAGCTTCTCTCAAAGCGAAGGTTTCTCTGGAATCTAGCGAAAAAACTGAGGAATTTGCTACTTTTTCGGTGTTGTATGTGAAAGTACGCGAAGCACCAATAATGCTTGAGGAAGTTGATTTAAGTCCCAGAATACGTAATTTTCTTAAAGAAAATGGACTAGATGACTTTTATCAGGTGGCTGGTTATGAATATATCGCTGGGATTATTCCTGGTGGTGAGTTTATCAGTACCATTAAGATTGTTTCTAGTAACAGGGAAACTAAGGAAAAAGTTGATGCCACCCTCAACGCGCAAATGTCCTTTAGTTCGCCTGTTCCTGGTAATGGCTCTCTTGAGGCTAATCTTGAGCTAAAATCAACATTTTCACAATTGGCAAAAAACAGCCAGGTGCAGATTGAAGCGCGATGTTATCGTAAAGGCGGTGATGGTTTGTTGGTGACAAACCCTGAAGATGCCCTTAATTATGCCCTCAATTTTCCGGCTTACCTACGGCAGTCGCCCAGTATTTTGCAAGTGATTTGTAAGCCTTATCAAGATTTACTGTCTTTTCCGAGGGGGTTGAAGGCGATTGATATGATGACTTTACAACGCCAACAACGGCCATTGCAAGACCTTTTTGATATATTTCAACAAAAATCTCAAACTATTGCTCAAATTGACCAGATTCTTTTGAATCCGATGCAGTTTCATGGTGTGGAAGAAGATGTTTTGAGAAATGGGAAAAGACAGTTAGAACATCAATTAGATATAATTGCTGAGAATGCGACAAAATATGCTAACAATCCTCAAGATATTCGGGTTGATAGTAGCGATTTTCCGCCTATTTCCCTCGCTTTACCTACCCGAAGACTGGTAGAATTAAAGTCAGGTTTAGGAATTGATTATACTAATCTATCGGATTTACTTTTTGCCAAGAAATGGAAGGAAGCAGATCAAGAAACCACACGATTAATGGTCAAATGCACTAATAGAGAAAAAGAAGGTTGGTTAGATATTGATAGTTATCGTAATTTTCCCCAAGAGGAGTTACGCATAATTGACCAATTGTGGTTAAAGTATTCTCAGAACAGATTTGGTTTTTCTGTACAGAAACAAATCTGGATTGAATTAGGTGGTAAACTCGATGGAAGCTATGATTCCGATACCTACTGTAAACTAGGAGATAAAGTCGGCTGGAGAAAAGGAGGAGATTGGTTGGGTTATTCTGACCTTTCTTTTAGTATCAGTAAAAAAGGACACCTCCCTGTTTGTTTGGTGAGTTGTCTGGGGTTTTCGAGTAGTTGGGATGCGTTACTCTTTTTTCTTCTCTAAGTTATAACTTATAAAGAATTTTCAGTCAAATTAATATTATTTATGAAAAGTTAAGGTACAATGGGATAAGGCTTACATCATTTCATTACCTGTTATCTCATCGTAGGGACATAATACCATTATGTCCTAGTATTTTTGCCACAGAAGGTCAATTAAAGTTACAATAAAGCTATTAAACCGAGTTAAAATTATTATTTCTTCAAAATTTTCCGTCAAATAAAATGAATGAAATCACTTTTTTCATTATCTCCATTATTATTAGATCAAAATGAAGAAAACCCCATGAAAAGTTCTATCACAGTTGATCCAGATATTTTCAATGGAAAACCCATTATAGCTGGCACAATAATTTCTGTACAAACAGTGATGGAGTTTTTGGCAGCAGGAGATTCCATTGAAGAAATTTTAGAAGAATATCCTTCCCTCTCCAGAGAAGATATTTATGCCTGTCTCCAATTTGCTACAAAATTAAGCGTTAGTTTCCCTAGAATCAGAAAAATTAATATTGCTTTGTCCTGATACTTATAATCTTAGTTTAGTTTACTAAATTATCAGCAAGTTAAGCGAAATTCACGATTATTACAGCGAGTCATGATATACTAAGAATAGTCATGAGGCATATAGATTATGAATACAACTCAAATGCGTAATCAAGTCAAACAAAATATTGATAAATTATCTCCAGAAAAACTAATAGTTATTGCTGAATTTTTACGTGATTTACTTAATGATGAAAATGAAGATGCAACAGAAGAATTATTAAAAATTTCTGGGTTTGAATCTGCTTTTGAACAAGCAAAACAACAAGTTCAAGAAGGGAAGGTAAAAGATTGGCGGATGATTAGAGATGACGTATAAAGTTCAATTATCATTAGAGGCAGAAAAAGTTTTTGCTAAAAGCAATAAAACCTTAGCGAAAAAATTAGCAAGATGTTTTCAAACACTTGAAGAAAATCCTAGTTTTCATCCTAATATTAAGCCATTAAAAGGTAATTATTCAGGTTATTATCGTTATCGAGTTGGAGATTATCGAGTTGTTTATTCCATTGATGATGAAGTAGTTTTGGTTAATATTATTCTGATCGCTCATCGTAGTAAGATTTATGAGTAACATTTATTTTCTTGGATAATAACAAGCGGTTTCTTGTGGCACAATTGATAGAGGTTAATCCATGCTAAAAACCGTTCAGGGAATTTATAAGGATGGAAAGATCCAACTTGCTGAAATACCAAAGGACATTCACGAAGGCACTGTATTAGTTACATTTCTAGAAAACAAAACTAGAACTTGGTCAAATCTAATTTTGCAACATCAAGGTTTTGCAGATAGTATTACCTTTGAGTCCTATCGAAACGAATTGCTGCCACCTGATGAAACCATATTTTCAGTTTAATATTTTTAATTGAATTTATGCAATATTTACTTGATACTTGTGTAGCTAAATATCGCCAAATTGTCCGCGAGTGCGATCGCCGATCTTGTAGGTTGGGTTGACGAAAGGAAACCCAACATTTCAAGTTATATAGCGGTATGCACTTGAGTGAGATACAGTCATAAGACCCCTCTCGAAGAGCGGGGAGGGGGTTGGGGGTGGGGTTCTTGTATTTCACTTAACCGATAACCGCTATAATAAAATTATCAAACTGAGTTAAAATTGTCATTTATGCGCCCCTTTAAAACCCCATCAAAAAGCGATTAGTGCGATCTTGTAGGTTGGGTTGACAATAGGAAACCCAACATTTCAAAGGTAAAAATGATAGTAGTGCGATCGCTAAAATCATTTTCAGAATTAAAAACCAAAAACGTAGAATCTCACGATCACAGGAGACAATCTAATGACAACAAGAGAAAGACTCATCCAAGAAATCTACCAAGTCCCTGAAGAAATAGTCGAAGAATTGCTTGATTTTTTATTGTTTACCCAAACTCGAAGAAATCAACAAAAAGAACAAAAAACGCCCAGACCTTACGCGCTTTGTCAGGGAGAATTTACTGTTCCTGCTGACTTTGATGATCCCTTACCCGATGAAATCTTACAGGACTTTGAAAACCCTTTATAAAAATTATGCGACTTTTACTCGATACTCATATTTTTCTCTGGTTTTTGAATGGTGATTCTCAACTTTCAAATCAATTTTGTGCAGAGATTAAAGACCCTAACAATAAGATATTTTTAAGCGTTGCATCTATTTGGGAAGCCATCATTAAATATCAAATAGGAAAACTTTTCTTTCCTCAATCTCCAGAAATCTATTTAACAAAACAACGTATCCGTCATCAAATTGATAGCCTATCTATTGATGAAGAAAGTGTTGCACAATTAATTAAATTACCACCTCTACATCGTGACCCGTTTGATCGTCTGATAATTTGTCAAGCGATTCAGCATGACTTAACAATCATTACAGTTGATCAAAAAATTCTTCAATATCCTATTATTAATGTTTTAAAGTGAGAATTAAACAGAATGGAAATTACTAAATTATCAAATCAAGGTCAAATAACTACGTTTTACTCAAGCAGCAATTTTACAGTATGACCTAAAAATCATAGCTTACGAACCAAATAAAGAGGAGATTATCTCATGGAAAAACTAGCTAAATATCGCCAAATTGTCCGCGAGTTACTAATTTCTCATGCCACCACAAATGAGCCAAATATTGAATGTCAACTCATTTTTGATACAGAACATGATCATTATCAAATTCTCGATCTGGGCTGGCAAGGACTAAATCGTAGTTATGCTTGTTATATTCATTTAGATATTAAAGACGGCAAAATCTGGATTCAACATAATATGACTGAAGCTGATATTGGTCAAGAATTAGTTGAAAAAGGAGTTCCCGCGTCAGATATTATTTTAGGTTTACATCCCCCCTATAAACGTCCTTTTAATGAACAAACTTGGTTAGATACTGTTGCAAATAACCCTAGTTTTGCTTTTCTGCATGATCCAGAAGAAGATATTTATACCCTGAAAGATGGACAACCTGTAGGTTATGAAGGGTAAAATCGTTTTAATTCAATTTCCCTTTGACGATTTATCTTCCAGTAAAGTCCGTCCTGCCTATTGTCTAACCAATACAATTTGAGCATATCAGCACATTATTTTTGCCCTAATCACCAGCCGTATTCCCGAAAATCCCCTTCATACAGATATTATTCTCAGACCAGAAAATCCAGATTTTATTATGAGTGGTCTTCGTAAATCATCAACCATCAGACTTGATTATTTGGTAACACTTCGATCCTCACTTATTCAGCGTGAGTTAGGCTCATTATCATTAAAGACTCAAACCTTAATTGTGGATATTTTGTGTGATATTCTACATTTCTAAAAAGCGTTCTGAGATTAATCCATACTAAAAACTATTCAGAGCATTACAGAGATGAATAAACTCAGAAACAAGGTAGTACAACCTTTGGAAGTCATCCCTGATGATAAATTACAAGAGGTTCTTAGCTTGTTAAATTATCTAGCTTGGCAAAGCGAAAATCCTCAAAATCAAGAAGATTAAGTGGCTTCTGTGCCGTTGGTTATCTCTTGTGAGACAATTTCTTTGTTGAATTAAAAATAATTCTTAAATCTATGAGCAATCAAACTTCTATTCCGGTTATTGTCAACGGTGCGGCTGGTAAAATGGGACGAGAGGTAATTAAAGCAGTAGCAGCAGCATCTGATTTGACTTTAATGGGTGCAATTGACACAACTCCTGAACATCAAGGTAAAGATGCGGGGGAATTGGCGGGTTTAAGTGAACCCTTGGAAGTACCAATTACGAATCAATTAGAGCCAATGTTGGCGTATGTGGCTGGGGAGAGACAGATGCAGCCGGGGGTATTAGTTGATTTTACTCATCCTGATGCAGTTTATAGCAATATTCGCAGTGCGATCGCCTATGGAATTCGTCCAGTTGTGGGAACTACGGGTTTAAGTCCGGCACAACTCGAAGAATTAGCTGATTTTGCCGAAAAAGCCAGTACCGGTTGTTTAGTTATTCCTAACTTTTCCATTGGTATGGTACTACTCCAAGAAGCCGCCCTCAGAGCTTCCCAGTATTTTGATCATGTAGAAATTATCGAACTCCATCATAACCAAAAAGCTGATGCTCCTAGCGGTACAGCCATTCAAACTGCTCAACTATTAGCGGAAATGGGCAAAACTTTTAATACTGCTATTGTGGAAGAAACGGAGAAAATACCCGGAGCTAGAGGCAGTTTAGCAGACGAAGGGATTAGAATTCATAGTATCCGCTTACCAGGACTAATTGCCCACCAAGAAGTAATTTTTGGCGCAGCAGGACAAATTTATACCTTACGTCATGATACAAGCGATCGCGCCTGTTATATGCCAGGAGTAATATTAGCCATTCGCAAAGTTAATCAGCTAAAGTCATTAGTATATGGGCTAGAAAAAATACTTTAACTGTTAGCAATTTTCGATTGGTGATTTTCCAATCCAAAATCTAAAATCCAAAATCCAAAATGTAAAATATGCTCGTTCCCTTAACTCGCCAAAAATTTGAACAAATCATCCCTCTAATTGCCTCTGGACCACAATATAAATACTATTGGGGGAAAGTAAGCAGTTTTGTGCAACGGATACTAATTTCTGTGGTGATCTTAGCTGTACTACTGCTGATACAATTCTTGTTTAGATTAGAATTTGGATTAATATTCTTTTTTGGGGTATTTGGTGCTTTCTTTTGGCTTTGGTATCCCATATTCCAAGCAAGTATACGCAATAGAAAATGCCGCCGTTACAAATACAGTGGCTTTTTTCGGGGACGAGTGTTAGACTGGTGGATTACGGATCGGTTAATGGGTAAACAGGAAACCGTGAATAGTAAAGGTGAGTTAGTCATCATCGAAAACCGCGAAAAGCGGATTAACTTAGAAATAGGCGACGATACAGGATTTACAGTGGAGTTTGAAGCTCCACTACGTAACGCTCATAAAGTCATTGCTCGTGGACAAATAGCTGAAATGGTGGTTATGTCCAATAGTTCTGATTTAAGCACTATTGAAGAATTCAGCGATATATATATTCCTAGTCGTGATTTATGGGTAAGTGATTACCCCTATGTCCGCAGAGACTTTTTCAACGAGGTTAGTGTGCGCTTGCGTGCAAATCAGGAGAGAAGACCCCGCCGTCGTTCGGGAAATAGGAGTCAGGAGTCAGGAGTCAGGAGTCAGGAGTCAGAAAGAAGAAGAAGGGAGTCGGAATAAAGAAGAAAGAAGAAAGAAGGAAAATTGCTCCCAACTCCCCCAACTCCCCCAACTCCCCCAACTCCCCCAACTCCCCCAACTCCCCCAACTCCCCCAACTCCCCCAACTCCCCCAACTCCCCCAACTCCCCAACTCCCCGCCCTAGATCATCCGCCTACACTTCTATCCTGTCCATAGGCTTGCCAAGCCAAATCCACTAAACCATCAACAATAGCAGCAGCTACGACAGCGTTACCCTTGCGACCTTCAACAGTAATATAAGGAACTAAGGATTCTTGTAATCGTTCTTTTACAATTTTTGAATTGATAAAACCTGCTGGGGTAGCAACTATTAAAGCGGGTCTAATTTCTTCCGCTTCAATTAATTCCACCAGTGCAGTTAAGGCTGTTTGTGCTTGACCAACTACAAATATCCCTTCTGGATAACGCCTAGCCAGAGTTTCAATGCCCCAAGCTGCACGGGTTTTTTCCTTTTGGGGTCGTGTTATTGCTTCCATACTGCAATACACTGGATTAGCAAAAGTATTTTGAATATCGTGGGATATACCCACCTGCACCATTGGCGAATCTACCACAATAGTAGTTCGCGTAGCTAAGGCGGCTGCTCCAGCTTGTAATGCTTGCTCTGAAAACCGAATCAAGGATTTATACTCAAGATCGGCTGTAGCGTAAACTACGCGACGGACGATTTCATACTCTGCTGGTGAAAAAATATGATCACCAATTTCATTATCAATAATTGCCAAACTTTGAGCATCAGTTACGTGCCATTCCATTGCTATTTAGCTTCTTATATATTAGCTTTCAGCTTATCAGTATTTTGGAGTTTGAACTGTAAAATTGCAAATTTCCCTTCCTAATCCCTATTCCCCAGTCACTTTTCAGGATTCAGCATCGGGAGAAATCCGATTCAGCATGGGAGATAAATAAGCTACTAAAGCACCAATGGCAAAAGCGGAAATATTGCGGACTAGAGGCAACCAATCGGTTGTCCGGGTAATAACTGGAGCAATACCGAAGGCAATAAATAACATTCCCCATAAAGGTGAGAAAATTAATGCCCATTGCCAAGCAACTATTTTTTTATCGCCACGGGGTTGGCCAGCAAAACCACAAATAATCCCGCCAACAGCGGAGGTAACAAGGGTGAGTATCCATTGTTCTCTAGGTAGTCCTGGAACGACGTTACAACCACCTTTGAGTAAACAACCTTTAACTGAATTTAGAGCCTGGAGAATGGCTTGATCTTCTCCTTCTTCACGAACAAAGTATAAATTACCAAAGCGAGTTTGTAGTTCAATCCAGAACGTGCGAGGTAAGAATTCATAAACTGCATCACCCACACTAAAGCTGAGGATGTTACCACCACGGGCATCTGCTACCAAAAGAATACTTTTATCATCTAAACCCCAATATTTAATCACTGCTCTACCTGGGGTACGGTCGTACTGAGTTAAAACACGCAGTTTCCAACCGGTGTCAGTTTCAAACTGTTCTAATTCTTTAACTAGCTTTTCTTCTTGGGGGTCAGGGAGAGTTTTTGCTAAATCTACTACTGGTGTTACAAAGCTGGGTAGTAAATCGGGATTTTCATAAGCTAGGGCTGATGGGGAATCAATTACTAAAATTGAGCCAACAAAGCAAAATACGGCAATTGATACTAAAATTCGTCGCCAAAGACACAGGTGCATGAACGTTTTTATACTATAGAATCAAGAGGATAATGTAACAAGTGCTTGTTAAAGCGTAATGTAAAAGTGATATTTCTTTACACTTCTTTACTTTACTCTAATATTTAGGTATCTTAACAAAATCTGATCAAGAAATTGGGAACAGGAGTCGGGAGTCAGGAATAAACTCCACAAAAATGCTTGATTTTTGATGGTATCAACACTTAAATATGCACATAGTTAAATTTGATACGGCAAATTGAAACGGTTCATAGTTTAACCAAATATGAAACCCCTCTGGTAAACCTCTCTTTTGCACCTCTCCCTAACCCTCTCCTAAGAGGAGAGGGAAAAGGAATAATATTTAATACTGGAGAGGCTTTGAACCTTGTTCTTTGTATGATAAAAAAGTCCAGCTTCTAGCCGTTTTGAGTATAACTGCAAAGCCAATTTTACTCCTGAGTCCTGACTTCTGCTGTATGTTTCGGTAGTTTCTCATTCGGTTTTCGGATTGGCAAGTGTTTTTGTATTTTTCCTGGGATTTTTTTGGCGTGTGAAACTTTTCCAAGCGGCTTTAAAGCCAATGAAGACGCTACGAGTGCCGATTTGCATACTTTCTGCTTGTTTCTTGGCATTATCCAGGCTTTGATCAAATTGTTTAACAACTTGACCGGCACTTTTGACACCTTCACTGACATCCTCGGTTAAGTCTGTTATTTCTATGCTGGTGTCGCGGATAGCGTTGAGAGTGGGCGGTAACTCCCGTGAAAGGGTGTCAAAGAATTTTTCGGCACTACGAGCAGCACGGGCTAATTCCTGCAAAGCGGGGATGGCTGCCACTAAAACGGTTGTTAGACTGACAGTAACTAGGAGGATGGATAGTCCCAGCCAAAATAAAGGATCAATCACGATTATGGCATTTATGAACGTTCTAGTTTTTCAGTCAGGGAATCGGTGTCGTCTGGGGTGCTGCTGATATCAACAGTATTTTGTTTGTGGAAACTTTGGCTTTCGCGCTGGGTGGCATCTATGCCAACAGCGATCGCTTCCCGCAATCTATCTACAGTTTCTTCCCAGTTATCTAGGGTGCTACTAGAAAGACGATCTGCCTGAATTTGGACACTGGTAGAAATATCTTCCGCTAATTCGGGGATAGCATTGGCAGATTTTTTAATCAGTTTACGGGTTTCACGTCCTGTTCGCGGAGCAACTAGTAAACCGACTAAAGTGCCGATAGCTGTTCCTAACATCAAACCACCAATAAAGATTCCAGAACGGTTATTAGACATTTTTTTATTTTTCTACTCCATAAAATTTAATTTTATACAGGATTCTAGTACCACAGGGCGTAAATAAACCACCCATTCTAAATCGTTAAAAAGCCTATACGGTCTTCGTTTTGACTAGGGGGTGGGGGAGGTAGGGGAGGTAGGGGAGGTAGGGGAGGTGGGGGGGGTGGGGAAGGTAGGGGGGTGGGGGAGGGAAGAACAGGAACAGAAGTTTTTTCCGATCATTACCCGTTGAAATAAATTTGACGAACTACTAGTACAAAACGGCGTAAATAAACCAACCATTCTAAATCCTCCAAAAGCCTATACTGTCTTCATTTTGACTTTTGACTTTTGACTTTTGACTTTTGACTTCCGCCTTGCGGTACTAGTAGTCTGTCAATATTTGTGTTAACGAAGTTTGAAAGTATTGCTAACAAACGGTTATAAAATTTAATAACTCACAATTTCAAGCTTGACAGACTACTAGTAGTCTGTTTCACTTTTGCCTCTTGCCTCTTGCCTTTTGCCTCTTGCCTCTTGCCTCTTGCTTTGCCATAACGACGATTTTCAATGCTAACCTACTTATAAGTTGCCACTTTCTTCGCTACAAGCCAAAGATTAGATATAGCATATTTCAAACATACTGTTTCTTTGGAAGCATGACAAGAAACCTTAACTGTTTGTGTTTTCACATCATCTTTTATAAGTTTGGCGTGGTAAGTGTAGAGAGTACCGGGAGGTTGTTCAAAACTCAACTCACCAATAATTGTATGATTATCTAAGCTTTTTTCGATGATTTTACCTGTTACTTGATAGTTAAACCAATCCCAACCTAAACGCAGCATGAGTTCTCTTTCCAAGATTTGGAGGGGATTTGGCAATATTCCCCAACCACGATAAACTTTATGTAAACATTGTATATCCCCAGTGTGAGTAAGAATTGATTTAAAGGTATCTTGATCGAGGATGCCATAATATCTTCCTTGGGGAAAATCTATGGCTGTGGGAGCAAATCTATGTCCTCCAAAGTGACTCGATTTCCAAATTCTGGTGTGATTTAACTGTAAATCAGCAATTGTATTTTGAGAGTAAAAGTAAAAAGGATTGCCATATCTAGCACAACATTGATCATGGCTTCCATGAGTACATATTAAGATATCTCTGGTAATACTAGATTCTATTTCATAATCAACACTTATTCCTGCTAACCATTTACTGACAATTCCGGCGACTTGTTCAATATTTGGTAATTTAAATTCTTGTTTTCGGTATCCTTGACTTAATCCCTGTTGCTGTTGATAAATTAATAGGGTTGTTTCTTGTCGTCTATGGGATTCATCATTGGCAATTAATAGAAACCGAATTGGTAGTTGATCGCGGGTTATATTTTCTACTAAACTGCGTAAGTTATCTGGTACCCATTTAGATTCAAAGGCTTCATAAACCCAAGGGGCAGGACATTCTATTAAAATGTAAGTTTGGTAGTTGGTAGCACTACCAATGATATCTTCTCGGATTTCTCGTGAATTATCTGCACAAAAAAGTTTATTCATTTAGACTTACTCAAGTAGAAAGTTAATGGTCAATGTTTAGATAAAATCCTGATTTTTTAAATTGCTTTTGCTTAAATAAATCCTATTGAAAAAATTATCTCAAAAACTATTCAAAAATATACAATAATTAAAAATACAGCATTATTTTATAATTTACAGGAGTTATTTTTAAAATGGTTACGGCTAATTTATGACTTATTTGATGGATACCGAATGAAATACATTCGCTAAGTAGGTTGGCGTTGAAAATTGTTGTTATGGCAAGGCAAGAGGCAAGAGGCAAGAGGCAAGAGGCAAGAGGCAAGAGGCAAGAGGCAAGAGGCAAGAGGCAAGAAGTTTTCAGCGATTTTACGTTTCTTTACACAGTTTGGTTTTATTGTGTTCACCTACTTAGTTAGTAAATTATATCTTAATTTATCTATATTGCGAAATATTCTCAATTGTCTGATAAAAAAATATAAAGATGTAAATCTTTATCTTGAACTAATCATGTATTTCAATTCCAGCCTAATCTACCTCCCCTACCTCCCCTACCTCCCCTACCTCCCCTACCTCCTGCCCCCCACTTGCCCTCACCCGTCATTTTCGGGTTGACAGATTACTAGTTAGGTGAATTCTACAAAAATAAGCATGATTAATATATAGGACTCCTATTTGATTTTTGATAGCTTGCGTGGCGTAGCCATACAAGACTCAGTAGGTATCAATTCTGTCTTTCCTGTTCCCTGACCACACAAGTAAATATGGCTAACGCCACGCTTCGCTATCAGGAATCAAACCGGATTCCTATAGAAATATTTTATATCCAAATAGTGAAGACGGTTTCTTGACACTCTCCGCGTCTTTAGACGCGGAGATTCTATAGAGAGTTTCAGTCTATATCCCTCAGTTATCCCAGTTTCAGGCACTGCCTTAAATATTTGGGTTCTTGCCCTGATTTCGTTAGCCCTGGCGGGCGAAATCATATCTGACAAGCGTAACTTTCCGAGAGTCCCTCGGTAGCTTTTTATGTCTTTAGTGACAATTTAATCGTATCACGAATATGGATTAAAATCAATGCAGGATTTATCCTGCCTCTAGTACAAAACGGCGTAAATAAACCAACCATTCTAAATCCTCCAAAAGCCTATACTGTCTTCATTTTGACTTTTGACTTTTGACTTTTGACTTCCGCCTTGCGGTACTAGCCTTCATCCCTTGTCTAAAGCCCAAATGTGGCTTCCTGAGTCACCTACATTTTCAAGGGTTTTCGGCGTTCTTCCTTATAATGAACTACAGCAAAATTTTTATTCAGTAATAATGGTGAATGCTTGATAGTTGTTTCGTAAATTCCCTATTTTTAATTATATGACATTAATTTTAGCTCTAGACTTTGGCGGGACAAAATTGGCAGCAGCAACAGTTAAGGCTGGTGGTAAGGAGTGGTTGGATCATGAATCACGATTTTCTCCTACAAATGGTGATGCTTTGACTGATTTGGAAATTATGCGATCGCTCATTGATTCCGTGCTAAAAGGAAGAAAGCCGGATGCCATTGGTGTCAGCTTTGGTGGTCCAGTGGATGCCACCACCGGGTTAGTCCGCTTATCTCATCACGTTCCTGGCTGGGAAAATGTTCCCCTTAAACAAATACTCGAAGAAGATTATCACGCACCTGCCAGTATAGATAATGATGCTAACGTTGCTGCCGTTGGTGAACATCGCTTTGGGGCTGGTCAAGGATATGATAGCCTATTTTACATTACCATTAGTACAGGTGTGGGTGGAGGCTGGATACTTGATGGTAAGCCCTGGCGAGGTGCATTAGGCATGGCGGGAGAAGTTGGACATATTGTGGTAGATCCTAGAGGTCCCTTATGCTTATGTGGAAAACGGGGATGTGTAGAACGTTTAGCTTCTGGTCCCTACATGGCGCAAAATGCACGGGAAATGTTGGAGAAAGAACCACCTAGCACTAACGGTAAAATCAGAGGAGACGTACTCAGGTATTTGACTGGTAATGATCTCAACTTACTTACAGGCAAAGTCGTCAGCACCGCAGCAGCCAACGGAGATGAAATAGCACAAGAAGTATTATACAGGGGTGCATGGGCTTTGGGGGTCGGTATTGGTAATGTCGCCAACCTCATGAATCCTCAACGGTTTGTTTTAGGTGGTGGTGTTACCAAATCTGGGGATAATTTCTGGACTGTGGTGCGAAAGGTGGCTAGGGAAACCGCACTCCCAGAGGTAAATTTTGAGGTTGTGCGGGCATTATTGGGTGATGATGCCCCTTTATGGGGGGCTGTGGCTTTGGGTTTGAATGTTTTGGATTAAACTCTTTTTCTCACGCAGAGGCGCAGAGACGCGGAGAGATATCTTAAATATTCGCTTGTTGTCTTTGATAAAGTGACCAGTACAACCCTTTTTGTTTTAAGAGTTCTAAATGTGTTCCTCTTTCGGCTATGACTCCTTTTTCCATGACTAAGATTAAATCGGCTCGTTTGAGGGGGGCAAAGCGGTGGGCAATTAAGAATACTGTGCGGTTAGAGGAAACATTTTTGAGGTTTTGCAATACTTGTTGTTCGGTTTCACTATCTAAGGCACTGGTGGCTTCATCTAAGATGAGAATTGGTGCAGATGCTAGGAATAATCTGGCTAATGCTATGCGTTGTCTTTGCCCTCCAGATAATGCTGTTCCTCTTTCTCCTACGTTGTTTTCATAGCCGTAAGGTAGTTGACTAATGAAGTCATGGGCTACTGCTAATCTGGCGGCTTCGACAACTTGTTCGGAGGTGATATCTGGATTGCCTAATGTAATGTTTTCCAAGATTGAACCATTAAATAAAAAGTCTTCTTGGAGAACTACGCCTATTTGTTGTCTTAAAGATGCTAAGTCAGCACTTTTGATATCAAATCCATCAATTAGAATTCGTCCTGACTCAATTTGATAGAGTCTTTGGAGAAGTTTAGAAAGGGTACTTTTTCCTGAGCCACTTCTGCCGACAATGCCTACAAATTGTCCTGGTTTAATGTTAAAAGAGATGCCTTTTAATACTGGTTCGGTATTGGCATGATAACGAAAGAAAACTTGATCAAAATCAACTTCACCTTTGAGGGGTGGTAATACTAATCCTGTGCCGGCTTCTGTTTCTGGGGCAGCGTTGAGAATATCACCAATTCTATCTACTGATAATAGCACTTGTTGGAGGTTTTGCCACAACTGAACTAACCGTAATAGGGGACTTGTCACTCTTCCTGATAACATTTGGAAGGCAATTAATTGACCAATGGTTAGTTGATGATTAATTACTAATTTTGCCCCAAACCACAGGATAATTAAGGTAGAAAAGTTAGTGAGAAAGTCACCAATGTTACTACTAATATTAGATGTGGTGGAAGCTTTAAAACTGGTACGAATGAAGCGGGCAAATAAACCTTCCCACCGTTCTCTCGCTACTGGTTCTGCGGCATGGGCTTTAACAGAATGAATGCCAGTGATTGTCTCTACTAAAAATGATTGACTGTCCGCACTCCGGTTAAAGGTTTCATTTAGCCAAGTTCGCAAAATCGGTGTGGCGATAATAGTTAATGTGGCAAATAATGGTAAGACGGCTAAGGCTACAAATGTTAGAGGAATGTTGTAATAAAACATTAATCCCAGGTAAACTACAGCGAAGATACTGTCAAGAATGACGGTTAAAGCTGTACCTGTGAGAAATTGGCGAATTTGTTCTAATTCTTGGACTCTAGCAACTGTATCACCCACTCTCCGCGACTCAAAATAAGCCAAGGGTAAACGCATTAAATGGCGAAAAAGTTGAGCCGATAAACTCAAGTCTAAACGCCGGGCTGTGTGGGTAAAGATGAATAGCCGCAGCATACCCAGGATAGATTCAAATGTCGCCACAAACAAGAGGGCGATCGCCATCACATCCAAAGTAGCTAAACTCTCCTGTACCATCACCTTATCAATGATGACTTGAGTAATTAATGGAGAAGCTAAACCCAATAATTGCAAGGTAAAGGAAGCTAATAAAACTTCACCTAATAAACCTCGATATTTCCAAACCGCAGGAGTAAACCAAGCTAAATTAAATTTCTCTTGTTGGGAAATTAATTCAGTTTGCCATAATGTACCATCCCAACAATTATCCACCACAGATTGAGGTAAATGTTCACAAATGTAATCAGGATTTTGAGGATTGGCAATAATTAAAAAATTGCCTTTTATGCCATAAGCTACAACCCAATTAAATTGGGGATTTTTATCTTCCTGATTACCTTGATTCCACAACAATACAGCGGGAAAAGTTAATTGGCGTAATTCATGCCAATTAACCTGTAATTTCCGCAATACTAACCCTAATTTCTCCCCTGCTTCTACCAGATTTTTTGGCTTTTGTCCTCGCAACTGACGTTGTACCCATTCTAATTGCACAGGATTTTGTAAATATTGCGCCACCATTGTTAAACAAGCTGCACCTGTATTTCCACTTCCCACAAAGGGATAATTAGAAATTGTGGGTTGTTCCCATTTCGCAGGATGTGAAGGTGAAGAAATGGGAGAATTAGGAACTGGTAAAATAGTTTCAATTTCTTCTACCTCTGCTGAATTATTCCAAAATTCATTAACTTGAGGATTTAAAACCTTTTTCCACAAAGCCGAATTCCAACACACAACTATAACTTCCTTACTAGCAGCTACAGCTTTACAATCAGCAAATAATGGTTGACAGTTGCCAAACCAATCTCCTGTTTGTAAAGTAGCTACGGTTTTATTTTCTTCTTCCTCTCGTAAACGCACTTTACCAGCGACAATCAAAAATTGATAGTTTCGCTTGCCAAAAGCATCACTACCTAATTTTTGTGACCAAATTTTTTCGCCAAGTTTGTAGTTATGTATTTCTGCTTGCTGTTTTAATTCATTTTGTTCTTCAGCATTTAGCCAGGATAGTGGCGGTTCATTCCAGGGTAAATTATTTAACACATTTATTCGTTAAAATTGATTATTTAGAAGTTTTAATCCAATTGAATTTTGACTGTCAGATTTTGAATCTTATCCCCTAGCCATTTCTCAAATAACTCATTTTTTAGTGATTGTTGTAATTGAGTATCTTCTAAAGATGCTGGAAGAATTTGTTCTAATCTAAATAAAGCAAAACGTCCTTCTATTTCTATGGGATTGATCAATTTTCCAGGGGTGGTTGAGTCTACAGCCGCACGTAATATGTCTGGTATCGTCCCCCGACTAATTGGTCCCATCATGCCATTAAATACTCTTTCATCGGCTAATGAATACTCTTTTGCCAGTTGTTCAAAACTACTTCCTTCTTCAACTTGAGTTTGTAGTTCTTCTGCTAATTCCCGACTGTCAACTAGAATCCGCGACAGGATAACTCTATCCAAATAAATTTTCTTTTCAATAAAGTATTCTGGTAATTTTGATTCTGTGACTAATTCTTTGAGTTTCTCTAACTGAAAGCTAAAGGTAATAGATGTATGAAAAGTTGTATAATCTGTACCATTGCCTATTAGCCATTCTTGAAATTTTTGGGCATCAGTTAGTTGATTTTTTAGACGAAAATCAATAATTGTCTGCTCAATTAAGGTGGAACTAATCTCAATATCTGTTCTAGCACTAATTTCTTTTTCAATTACGTGCTGACGCAGTACGTCACTCATGAAATTTCCTAGTCTACCAGATATTTGTAAGTATTTGACTACTTCAGTTAGGGTAATTTCCTGATCATTTACAGTTAAAAAAGATGAAGATTCCATGAAGTGATTCTCAGGATAATACTAAAACATCTATAAGACTTTCCATTAAATAATGGGGAAAACAGTAGAAAACTATATCTAGCAATAATAAAGATTCGATAAATTAAATATGTAATCAATATCTGGTAATAAAATATCCTAATTTTTTATAAATAGTGAACTAAATGATTTTAGGCGATAACTATTTTTCAATCTGTAAGCAATATGACTAAAATGATTATGCTGGGTTTCCTTGTGTCAACCCAACCTACATGGAGTGATTTTAGTCAATAGTTAAACAAAAACACTTTGGTAAATTAATGCCAATATTATCGCCGCAGTTGCACCAATCAGGGTATTAAAGATATTGACAACCTCATTGGTCAGCCAAGTATATTTAGATTGCAAAGTCGCACCAATGACACTTTCTAAATTTGTAGCGATAAATGCGGCTATGACACTCCATAAGATGCCAAGGGGATTAATTAAATTTACTCCCCAACCAATGAGGGCGATCGCTATTGATGCTACCATACCAGCTAAAGTCCCTTCTAAACTTACCGCCCCTTCTGTCCCCCTGGGAACTGGTTGTAGTGTCGTAATTAAAAATGTCCTTTTACCATAAGCTTTACCAACTTCACTGGCTGTAGTATCAGATAGTTTGGTACTAAAACTGGCAACATAACCCAAACATAACAAATATTTAAAATCAGGTAAAAACAACACTCCCAACGCACATAAAGCCGCTATTAATGCTGAACCCCAAACGTTTTCTGGACCTCTTGCACCAGCACGTTTTTCCGCAATTCCGGCGGCTTCTTTTTCTGCCATACCAATGCGCGTTACCCCGGAACCGACAATAAAATAAAATACCACCACTAGATATCCCTGCCAACCTAGTGTTCCCCAAATGATTACTCCTAATAATCCAGCATTAAGTATACCTGCCGGGGTGAGCAACTTTTTGGGAATAATTGCGACTATTCCTAGTAAAATTGCATTTAAGCCTACTCCCATTAACCAGGGATTAATAGAACCTATTAAAGATAACATCTGTGATAAATTATGAGTATTTTCAGATTTCCATGCTAATGAAATGATTTTATCCTCTTTTACCACATTCATATTAAGATTCCTTTCTCCCTTGCTTTTCTATTGCTTGTTGTACTACTTCAATTTTTAATTCCAGTGCTTCGGCAATTTGTTCTACACTCAAACCCATTTTCAAAAGACGAGGAATTGCTTCTAACTTAGTTTCTTCCTTAACTTCTTGATAAAATCTGGTTTGTTGCCATTCTGTTAATCCAAACATCGCTTCTAACTCCTGACGGCTATAAGTAGGTTAGCATTGAAAATCGTCGTTATGACAAGGCAAGAAGCACTCATGCAAGAGGCAAGAGTGAAGAGGGTTTGGGCGATTTTACTTTTCTTTACACAGATTGCTTTTATTGTGTTCACCTACTTATGCGTCGTGCTAGTTCCTTGATTTCGACTGATGAAAATTCGTAGTGTGTAGCTAGTGGTTCGTCAAATTTATTTTGACGGGTAATGATCGGAAAAAACTTCTGTTCTTCCCTCCCCTGCCCCCGGTGCCTCTCTTCTCCCTCTGCTTGCCTTCACCCGTCATTTTCGGGTTGACAGACTACTAGTTGGGGTGGTTTTTCCAGCAGTTCAAATAAAACGCTGGGGAGATTTTGCAGGAGGGTGTAAAATATCGTGTCTGTCTTCATTTGTGGTCAGGTCAGATCAACAAAATTGAATTTGTAAAACTTAATATAATTAATATAAACGTTGTGATTGCGTTATAATTTGCAATGCACCATGTTTAACAGTATAATTGTACTACACAAATAAGAAATTGCTATTTTTGCGGAGAGAGACAATGTCAGTAACTCAGCCCTAAAGGGACTGAGCTTGTAAGAAATTGCAAGCTGTACTGACCAGTCTAAGTCTTCACTGACTACGTTTTTTGAGTCACGACACCCCGGAATGCGTAGCTAGTTCCCTGCTCTGTCATTTGCAATTAAACAGTTTTAAAGTCCCTGAAACAGTGTTGCAAGTCTAAAAAGCTCTTAAAACATTGACGTTCGCGCAGCGTGCCGTAGGCATCAGCTAACATTACCCCAGAAATGGGAGGCTCTTCGGAGCAACACATTATGCGTACAGAGTTGGGAATTTTGAATCGGTAATTGTCCCGTTGAAAGTACATTACAAAAGTACACCGAATTTACCAACTCCAAGGCGGTAATGAAAAAATATTCAAGGCGGTTAAAACCGCACGAGTCGTTTCCCTCTCAGCACTGAAGTGTCTGAGTTTCCCACTTACCGGGTATTTTTATGAAAGGAGAGCTTCTCAAAAGGTTTTTTAGGGCGATCGCTAGTTCAGATCAAGAAGCGATTGACAAATTAACATATCTAGTTATAGAAGAAGAACGCAGCAAAGGACATACTCTCCTTGCTGATCAGTTAGAGAACATTACTAAAAAGAAACCTAAAGATCAATCTCCCAACTCCATTAAACCTACTTATTCTGCACCAGAAAACTTACAAGGTTTAAGTGAACTACCAACTAGTAAGCGTTTTAATCTTCCCCTGGTAACGACTATACCAAGGGATAAACTACGTCATTACATGGTATTGCCTGAAAACATCGAAAAACGTTTTCAAAGAATTGAACGTGAATATGCAGCCAGAGACAGACTAGCGCATCATGGACTGCGTTACAGACAAAAAATTCTTCTCTATGGACCTCCTGGCTGTGGAAAGACGCTGGGAGCAGAACGTTTAGCGTGGAATACTGGTCTACCACTTTTGAAAGTGCGGTTTGATGCAATGGTGTCGTCTTTTTTAGGGGAGACTGCCAGTAATTTGAGACTTGTATTTGAGGATGCTGCAAAAAGTTCATGTTTGTTGTTCCTTGATGAATGTGACTCAATTGCTAAGTCAAGAGAGGACAATCAAGAAGTAGGAGAAATTAAGAGAGTTGTAAATACATTTTTGCAAATTCTGGATGAGTATCAACCTTCTTCTGGTCTGTTAGTAGCAGCTACAAATTTGAATAAATCTTTGGATACAGCTTTATGGAGAAGATTTGATGATTTGATTGCAGTACCCAAACCGGGAGAACAGGAGCTAGAATTTATACTAAAAGAAACACTATCTGCAATTGAAGTGGGATCTATCAACTGGACAAGAATCATTGAGCAGATGAGAGATTTTTCTGCGGCTCAATCTGTCAGAGTTGCACAAGATGCAGCTAAACGAGCGATTTTAGAGCGAGAGGGATTAGTGATTCAGGAACACTTAGAAGAAGCGATCGCGGAAATCAAGGTTTCCTAGTTTTTTGAGAGTTAAATTTTTGGTGTTTGGAGAAAAAAATGGTTCAAAGTTCTCAAGGTTTTCCACATATTCAGCTTACGCTTACACACAAAGAAACAGCTAAATCTCTAGGTGGTGGCGGTGGTAGTAAAGAAACTCAAACAGAGATTAATAAAAACAATCGTCAAGGACATGGAAGCAAAATTAAAAACATAGTTTCTTCCGTAGTGGATGATTGGCGAACATTCAAAGAAGAAAAAGAGAAAGAAGAACAAGAAAATAAGCAAGCTACTCTTCCCGATGCCATAAGTTTAATATTAGAAATTGATCCTGAAACCTTTGATTTAGATGATTTGAGAACTTCAGATATAGCGATCATATCCGAATTAGAAGACGGATATATTATTGGTGCATCAGCAGATACTAACCTTAGTGAACTACAAAAGAAAATAGAAAATTTTATAAATAATCAAAAAGGTGGCGGTGTAATCGCCAAAATTTTGAATGTTCTTGATAAAAATCAACATCCAGAATTTATTTTATCTCCCAGTTTATTAGAGAAATGGGATCAAATAAGAGATGACCAAATTTATATAGTTGAAGTAGGTATATCCTGTTTAGGAACTAAAACAAAATTACCTGAATATCCTGAGCAAAAAAACTACAAAAATCCTGAAAATTATGTAAAAGCAATCAATAAATGGATTGAAGATCGTAAGCTAACCTATCAAGAATGGGATGAATTAGCATCAGAAAGGCAAGAAGATTTATCAAATTTTCTGGCAAATCCTAAGTATCATGGTGAAATTTTAAGTATTGTAGATGGTATTACTCCTCAATTCTCTAGAGTACCTGATAGTTTTTCATGCCTAATTCAAATCTCTGGCTTAGGATTAAAGGATTTAGTATTTAATTTTCCTTATGTTTTTGAAGTAACAGAACAAGAGAATATTTATGAAACAGTTTTACCTAATCATGAAATATCTGAATATGAAAATGACTCATTTATATTAGAATCTCCTGATAAAAATGCTCCTAAAGTGTGTATTATTGATAGTGGCATTCAACAGGAACATCCTTTACTAAAGAATGCTATTGATGCTGCTAACTCAATATCTTTGATACCTTCAGAAATCAATTTAACTGCTGACATGGTTACTAATGGTGGACATGGAACAAGGGTTGCAGGAGCAGTTTTATATCCAAGAACTATTCCCCGAAAAGGAATCTATAAAGCAGTTTGTTGGTTACAAAACGCCAGAATACTAGATAAAAATTGCAGATTATTAAATAAATTGTATCCACCAGACTTATTAGAAAGGATAGTTGAATATTACTATAGTCAAACAGCAACGAGAATCTTTAATCATTCACTTGCTAGTGATGCTCCTTGTCGGACTAGATATATGAGTGCTTGGGCATATACTATAGATCAATTAAGTTATGAAAAAGATATTCTTTTTATAGTAGCTGCTGGGAATATTCCTTTAGATAGCTATCGAACTTCACCAAGATTATCCGTTAAATATCACTTATTAGCTGGTAGAGAATACCCAGATTATCTGACAGAAAATTCTTGTAGAATTGCCAACCCGTCACAAAGTTTTCAAGCCTTAACAGTCGGTTCAATTACCCTAAATTCTTTTCGTGATTTATCTTGGTCTTCATTAGGAGAAAAAGATGAACCCTCACCATTTTCATGTTCTGGTTTGGGAATATGGGACACGGTTAAACCAGAAGTAGTAGAGTATGGCGGTGATATTTTGAAAGATGATAATCAACCCCCAACCTTGGGTTGTAATTCCAATACCAGTCCAGAATTAGTAAGATCAACTTTAAGTCCTACTCCTAGTCCTTTAGTTGCTGCGGATGCCTTTGGAACTTCCTTTGCAGCACCAAGAGTAACACATATTGCGGCCAGACTTGCTGCTGAGTTCCCTAATGAAAGTTGTTTGCTATATCGAGCATTAATTGTTCAATCAGCACGTTGGCCAGATTGGGCATTAGCAAAAACAAATGAAGAAAAATATAATGTAATCCGTCAAATAGGCTATGGTATTTCTAATCTTGAACGTGCCATTAGTAATACTCCTAATCGTATCACACTAATCACACAAGGAGAGAAATTCATTAAAGCTGGAGAGGTTGACATTTATCAAGTAAAATTACCAGACAGTCTCAGATCACCAGGAGAAGAATTTGAGATTTTATTGGAAATTACATTATCATATAAAGCCCAACCTCGCAGAACAAGGCGTAATAAAAGAAAGTATTTATCAACTTGGTTAGATTGGGATTGTAGCAAAGCAGGTGAAGATTCAAAACATTTTTTAGGTAGAATGTTAGCTAATCATAAGATTCCAGAAGATGCTGAAAAAGGAGACGAATTATTTACCTGGACTCTTGGTAAAGAAAAACGTTATAGAAGCATTAAAAATGTATCCAGAAGTATAGGAACTATCCAAAAAGATTGGGCTGTTGTAAAATCTTATAACTTAAGAGAGGCATTTTGCATAGCAGTAGTAGGACACGAAGGCTGGAATAACGATCCTTTTGCTGAAGTTCCATACTCTCTAGTTGTAAGTTTTGAAGCAATACAAGCTGATATTCCCATTTATACACCAATGGTTGAAGCTCAAATTGAAACAGAAATTCAAACAGAAATTCAAATTCAATCTTTGTAAATAACTGATACTAATTCCATAACTAGTTATCAAACCCTCTTTTATTCATCTTACTCCACCATGAACCAAACCACATTTCACCTCGCCTTCCCCGTCACCAATATCCCCGACACCAAAGCCTATTATGTTGACGGTTTAGGCTGCATTCCCGGACGCGAAAACCCCCACGCTTTGATTCTCAACCTCTATGGACATCAATTAGTAGCACATACAACGAAAGACATCCTCACACCTCAAAAAGCAATTTATCCCCGACACTTTGGACTAATTTTCACCCAAGAAGCAGATTGGCAAGAATTACTAGAAAGGGCAAACAACAAAGATTTAAAATTTAGAGAAGAACCCAAATACCGCTTTACCGATTCCCTTCTAGAGCATCGGACTTTTTTCTTAGAAGACCCTTTTTATAATTTAATAGAATTTAAATATTATCGTCATCCAGAAGCAATTTTTGGCAATACTGAACATACCCAAATTGGTGATAGAAATTAGCTGTCCATAACGAATTACAGATGATAATAGTTAAACTATGAACCGTTTTCAGTCTAGCTTATTTGTTTGGCTGACAGCCCCACCTGGAACTGAAGTTCCAGGCTAATAGCTAAAGTTTACTAAAGTAAACTAGGGATTTTTAGGGATTTTTAGTCATCAAAAGACAACTTTTGCTATGAGACTGGGAATTCATTCCCAGGTGGGCTACAGGTTTTACGTTAAGTTGACACCAATGAAGCTCTTGCTTTACCCCTACAAAAGTAGGTGAACACAATAAAACCAAACTGTGTAAAGAAACGTAAAATCGCCCAAACCCTCTTCACTCTTGCCTTTTGCCTTGCCATAACGACAATTTTCCTACTAATCTAGGTTTTTCGTGATTTTACAAAAGTCCAGGTTCCAACCGTTTTGAGTATATTGAGTAAATACCTTTCAGAATCACAAAAGAAGTGTATTTTTTGGTAAAGAAACATTCATGATTTCACTGATTTTGTTAATATCTTTACCACTATTGATAAAGTTCTAGAATCTGTTAACATTAAAGGATGTAATAACACTGGTAAAGTTATTTCTTTGCCTATACCAAGTTGTGAACTTTCTGTTGGGATAATCATTAAATCATAAGGTGTCCAAATAGATGTAAAATCCAACTGCTTTAACATCTCGACATCAGAATTTAAATCATTGAGAAAATCACTATGAGGACGCATTTGCAAAGCACCAGCCAGCCAAGTACCATAAGCAACTATAGTTCCATGATGAGGTGAAGAAATTGTAATAAATCGCTGGACTCTATTTATTCCCCCCAACCGCTGAATATAATAACGGCTGACAATTCCTCCCATACTAAAACCCACTATATCCAGTGGTTGCGCTGTTGCAAAAGTATCATTTACATAATTAGCTACTTGCTGGGCTAATTTCTCCAAAACCTCAGAACCATTATTAGGGATTAAATCCACCGTATGCACAGACAACCCTTGTTGTCGCAGAGAAAACGCCATTTTATTGAAAACCGCCCCAGTATCGTTAATACCATGCACTAATAAAACGGGATTTTGCTGTTTTGTTGCCATCATCTTAATTAGTTAATATTATCAATAATTTAACTCAGTATTACAATCTTAAATATACAATGCAATACTTATCGGTTAAGGAAATGTAGGTTGGGTTGAGCGACAGCGAAACCCAACATTATCAAGGATTCGGTTGGATTATGGCTGATGCCTCCGGCTCCCGCAGGGATACGCCACACTGCGTGGACGTTCCGATTGTTTCGCGTTCACGCAGTGTCCCGCAGGGATACGTTTACGTTCCACAACCCAACCTAAGTAATGGGACAGAATTAATTACACAATGTCATTGCAAATGGAACGAAGTGAAATGAAGCAATCGCAAGGGTTGTGATTGCTTCCCTTCCCTCGCAATGACTGTAAATATTTTTGTCCAATTACTTACCGGATGATGACTTTTTAGGCTTAACCGAGCAGTATTGATATACAATGTATGAGAATTTTGTGACTGAATCTAGATTATTAAGATTTATGAAATAAGTTCTCATAATCTTATAGTTATAATAAAATTTAATAATTAATTTGCGTTATTTACTAAAAACTGTTTTCGACAAAAAAGACCTACAAATACTTGCCAGTAGTAATTATAGGCTTTTCATCAGCAAACATGAGGTTTAACGATTGACCGCAGATAACGCCATCAAATTTAATATTACACCGTAATTTTTAACAATTTCGGTAACAGTCCCAACTATTCAAACCAGGAGCATTTTTTATGGGCTTTATCAAAAATATCATTGCGGGTATTGTGGGTTTTATTACTGGATTGTTTAGCAACAAGGGTAATAGCTACTACTTAGAACTAAAGGAAGAAGCTAATGTTACTCAATCTCCAGCAACAGTAGCAGCACAACCTACACCAAAAGTTGAACCAAAAGCTACACCGGCAGCAGTAAAAGTGACTAAGCCCGAACCTGTTAAAATATCAGTCCCCACTGAAACCAATTTTGCCACCAAATATCTCATTCCTACCAATAGTCCTCGTCGTCGTCCCGGCGTAAATATGAATGTCTTTTTAGATATGGCAAGTCAAGTTAAAACTCCCGGATAAGTATCAAAACGATCATAAATCGGGGCTATAGTGACGTACTCCACACACTCCCTTTCAGGTGAGTGTGGGCTTCTCAGTGACTCCTCTATGAGGACATTAACTGAGCTTTAAGACCGTGCGCCCCACGGTTCTTTGGTTTTGAGATTTGTTTTTTGTTTTGTAGGCTGCATTTCTGCATTTAATTGGACTACACCTACTTTTTTATAATAACATAAAATCAATATTTTGTTCGTTTCGTCGCTGTAGCCTTCTTTGTTTTCGCTACGCTAAATACAATTTGGGCTACGCAACTCAACTCACGCGCATTCATCCCACGCTCCTAAGAGTGAGACGTGGGGCTTCTGCTGATTAAGCTAAACACGGGTGAGATTTAAACTTTTGCCAAATAGACATCTGGTGAAAATTAAATATGCGTGACATGAAACCCCTGTAGAGACGTTCCATGGAACGTCTCTACAATCTTTACCGGAGATGTCTAATGACAAAGAACCCAGATGTGTAGGGGTAAAGCAAAAGCTTAATGGTGTCAACTTAACGTAAAACCTCTATCCCGCAAAGAACTCAAGTCATCTCATTCCCCTGCTCTGACTGGGAATGAATTCTAGAAGGCTCTGCCTTCAATGATATTAGAGGCAGAGCCTCATCAACTGCATTCCTAGTCAGAGACTAGGAACGAGATGTGGTAGGGATTTGAGCTTAAGTTGACACCAATGAAGCTCTTGCTTTACCCCTACGTTTAGAATCAAACAATCAAACCGTTTTGAGTATATACAGATAAAACTAATTTTGCATTAGTCCACCTGCGTGGACTTTGTTTGTAAGTAGTGAGATAGAATTAGTTACACAATGTCATTGCGTAAGCGTTGCGTGGCGTTAGCCATATGGAACGAAGTGAAATGAAGCAATTCCAAGGGTTGTGATTGCTTCCCTTCGCTCGCAATGACTGTAAGTATTTTTGTCCAATTACTTATAGTAGCGATTTATAATCTCCAATACTGTCAACCACCCTACGAAGCATTTTTAGTAAAGATAATCCCACTATATAAATGAAAAGCTGCATCCCAATTACTTTGTTCTCTACGAAATAGATTAATCTGAGATGGGATTTGTTTGAGGATGTCCGTTTGGTCTATAACTATTTGTGCAAAGGGTTGAAAATCTGACCACACCTTAACTTCAGGTAACTGTTTCTCAATCCATACCATTAGATTATTCCAGTTTATTCTTATAGTATTATGGTTAGCTTGAGACTGAGAGTCTAAACCTTGTTGAAATTCATAGCCTTGATCATAAATTCGCAAAATACTCCGTCTATTTGGTAGATGTAAATCACAAAATTGAGCATAATCTTGAGTTTTAGTTTTTCGTTCTAGTTGACCTCTAGCATTAACATCTATAACTTGCTCAAAAAGTGGTAAAAGTCCCATTACTCTATTAGTAACTTCTGATAAATCAAATCTCATCGAACCAGTTTGATTTGCTTCATTTTGACAAACTACCTTGATTTGAGATTTATTTATTGATAAATGTTTAACTTGAAATACTTGAATCTGTTGAATTTGGGGAATTCTTACCCAAAAACAGGGAATACCAGCCTGTTGTAATTGTGTTCCATAGAATGCTAATTCTCCGACTTGAGCAATGCGATAAACTCGCCAATTTTGGCTAGGTAATATCATTCTTGCTGTGTAAACGTCTACTTGCATAATTTGGGCAAAATTGCTGGCGGCGCTGGTTTTGAGTTCATTATTAATCGGTTCTAAAACTAATATTCCCAGTTCATTGTTATGAGGTGCAGATATAGATTTAACTATAGCTCTTTGTTTTTCTTCTTGTTTAACTTCTTGTAATCGCTGTAAACCTTGACGAGCTTGAGAAATAATTTTACTATGAGTCGTGGTGCGGAGTAATTGACGATATACTTTTTCAGCTTCTGGGAATTGAAGAGAAACTTCTTTTAACTTACCAAAATACAATTGTACCCAAGGATTATCCGGGGACTCTACCAACATTTGTTGGATTAATTTGGCTGCTGTTTGATAATCTTTCCGTTCAAAAGCCGCAATAACTTGCTCTATCATATAAGTAGGTTGGCGTTGAAAATTGTCGTTATGGCAAGGCACTCATGCAAGAGGCAAGAGTGAAGAGGGTTTGGGCGATTTTACGTTTCTTTACACAGTTTGGTTTTATTGTGTTCACCTACTTAGTGTTTTTTTAATGAAGTGTCATAGATACCCGACTTTTTTAACAAGTCGGGTATCCGAGTATCATTCCTAAATCAATAGCAATATTTACTACTTTCAGGTTTACTATTTTCCTTTGCGGTTCGCATTGCACCTAATATATTAGAAACAATAACACAGCGCTTTGCTTTGCCACCAGATTTACTAGATAAGGTGATTCGTCCTAATGGAACTTTTACACTACCTATGTAATCAAATCGGACTAGTCTCACACCATTAGCTACTTCTTCTAATGTGGTTTCTGAATCTAAACTCACACTAGTATCTAAGTCGTTCCATTGAGCATTAGATGGGTTAATTGTAGCCGGATGAATTGCCCATTGCACAATATTATTTTGTTCTCGAAAACTAACTTGGTAAGTTAACTTTTCCTTTCTGGCTTGGCTTTGGGCTTCACGCATGGCTCGATAAACTTGATCTTGGGCAACATTTAAGTTGCGAGTTTTCATAAACGCTAACCAGTTTGGTGCAACTATCGCTGATAATATCCCTATCATTAACACCACCGCAATCATTTCTATTAAAGTAAACCCATCCTGAAATCGCCTATTTAATAAATAAATCATCTAAACCTCCAGGATGTCTTCATTTTGACTTTTGACTTTTGACTTCCGCCTTGCGGTACTAGTGGTCTTTTTTCAGTGTCTAAAACAAATACTTTGGACATAATATTTTGCTCCGAAGAGCCTCCCATTTCTGGGGTAATGTTAGCTAGATGCCTCCGGCACGCTGGCGCGAATGACAATGTTAGAAGTCGGTAACTATCTTAAAAGCACTGGTTTAACCCACTCTAATGAGATACAAAATTCCGTTCCCCAACCAATACTGCTCCGTTAAGCCTAAAAAGTTATTATCCGGTAGGTTGGGGAACGTTTACGTATCCCATGCGAACTGCTTGCAGCAGCGCTTCGCTATCGCCGGAGGCATCAGCCATAACTCAACATTATCAAGGATTTTGTTGGGTTTGGCTGTCGCTCAACCCAACCTACATTTCCTTAACCGACAAGTATTGCCTCACCAACCCTCCACTTACCAAGGGGAGGATACCCGACGGCGCGAGTGGGGTGTATTTTTTAGCTTGGGAATTGCTATACATATGTTGCTATATATAATGCCTTTTTACATAGCGGTTTTTTACTGATATTTGATTTTTTATAGCTACTAATTAGTTGATATCTTTATTTATATAAAAATCCCCGTCCTTGCACTCTCACAATGGTTGTAGGAAAAAATTTTTTTCTAGTCTCTGTATATTTGATTGCATTTTCACTATTATAAATACGAGCCAGGGTATTGCCTCGAATAAATACCTGCACTGTTGTATTCGCTCTATCTACACAGGCATAAAAACCAGTCATACTCGTTGACTTAATTGCTGACCAAGTAATTCCCTGTGTTGTAGTTGTAGCTGCGATATCACTAGGACAAGTAGCTGCTGGTGGCGAATCTGTAGTTTGATCTACATAATCAATCAACACTATAGCATCAGCAGTATAAGTAATTTCAGGTTTTTTCTTCCATTTGTTCATTCCTATTTCTAAACTATCAGAGTCTTGAAAATAATCATGAAATGGAGCAAAACCTGGACTGGGACAATTCTTGTTATTAACATACTTTTTATTATCATATCCGGTACAAATTACACCACTAGAAAGTTCTACACCATCTTTAATTTGCCATCTACCAATACGAGCCGCTTTTGACCAAGTTGTATTACTATCTTTGATTAAATAATAAACAACTAAGGAATAGACAAAAGTATCATCATTTCCTGATACAGTGGGAACTACACCACTAACTAATTCCCGTTTCCAAAAAACCAATATAGGAGTTTTAGTATTATCACTTTGGTAAGCCATTTGAGCTTTTATAGCATTAATACCAGCAGCATCATAAATATAAACAGCCTGTTGTAAATCACGAGAAATATAATTAAGTGCAGTTTGAATTTCTAAGTCAGAATTTGCCTTAGCTTGTTCATCTCTCTCTGCGGTTATGATACTAATCATAAAGTTGAATAATGGTGCAATAATCAAAAATGCAATTACCAAAGCTACCAATAATTCAATGAGCGTAAAACCGCCAGATTTATGGATAAATCTAGAAACTTTGATTTGATTTACAAGGATCAATTTCAGCATTTTCATCATCATCTAATTTCACCTTTTAATTTAATGTAGGTTGGGTTGAACGAAGTGTATCCCTTACGGGAGCCGAAGGCATAACCCAACATTAGCAGGAGTAAGTAGTGAGACAGAATTAATTACACAATGTCATTGGGAATGCAATACTGTTCGGTTAAGACTAAAAAACAAAAATACGTAGGTTGGGTTGAGGAACGAAACCCAACATTTTCAATGATTTGTTGGTTTTATACAATAGGTTGTTTACGTAGAAATTTTCGTTAACCGAACAGTATTGATTGGGAATGGAACGAATCGAAATGACTGTAAATATTTTTGTCCAATTACTTAAATAGGGTTGTGATTGCTTCCCTTCCCTCGAAATGACTGTAAATATTTTTGTCCAATTACTTAAATAGGGTTGTGATTGCTTCCCTTCCCTCGCAATGACTGTAAATATTTTTGTCCAATTACTTAAATAGGGTTGTGATTGCTTCCCTTCCCTCGCAATGACTGTAAATATTTTTGTCCAATTACTTAGAGGGTGTTTGAGAAGTTTTTAATGTATAAACAAACCCCTCTCCAAACCTCTCCCCGAAGCGGGGAGAGGCTTTGAAAACCCCCTTCCCTCGTAGGGAAGGGGGCAGGGGGTTAGGTTTTTGGAGATTATCGGTTTCATCTAATACTTTTAAAACATCCTCTTAGATAGGGTTGTGATTGCTTCCCTTCCCTTGCAATGACTGTAATTTCGTGAAAACGAGAATTGCTGTAAAAGGAGAGGGAAAAGGAAAAAACTTTTTTTAGCTGGAATGGGGGGTTTCAAAACCTCTCCTCTTAGGAGAGGGAAAAGGAATAACATTTAATACTGGAGAGGTTTACCAAAGGGGTTTATTTATACATTAAAAACTTTTCAAACATCCTCTTAGATAAAGGGAACGGTAGAGCCGCAATTTATTGACAAAATTGATTATTACCATTCTGATTTTTTCTCAGTCCAAGTCGGTAACATAGAGCCTGAAATGTAGTATTACTGTGGGCAATATCAACAGTTCTTTCTATTAATGGTTTTTGCTGATTACCTATACCAGACACAACAGACGAAGCTACTTTTTTGGCATTACTTGTACTCGCTAAAAGAGGCTTACTAAAATCAACATCTGAGCGATAAACCCGAACTGCTAGACGATAACCACTGGTTTTTGGATGAATACCATTAACGATTATGGGCATAGCTTGAACATAAAACTCGTTGAATAGATTTGTATGGTCTGGTTGACAAGCTGAATCACTGGCTATACAAGTATTTCCATCTTCTTTCAAGAGATACAAGTTTACATCTACATCGCTTTTGCTTTTAGGAACTGGCATTTGTGTGATACCAATTAGATAATCTGCGGAAGTTCTGACCGTTGTCGGGTCTAAAGTAATTTTTTTACTTGGTGCTGTACTTGAACCCGTAACAATTGAACCAGTTTTAATACCATCAATAAAAGTATTTGCAGCCTGAGTTGCTTTTTCTACGCGCCGGGATTGAACACGAATAGCTGTCGACAGGACTAAGATAGGAGTGATAGATACTAGGAGAATACTAACTACAACCATAGCTATGAGTGATTCAATAATTGTAAAGCCGGAATCACGGTAAAATAATGTTTTGGATTGTGATTTGGGTTTCATTATTTACAGGTAGAAGGGCGCTGATTTTGAGCTAGGGCGTAGGGAGTACCGGAATTGGTCGTTTTAGCACATAACAAAGTCTCTACCCATTTATCATCTTTGCCAACTTCCCGGAAATACTCATCTGGTAAATCAGGTGATGTGAGTACCAATTTACTAGCGAATCTGTCGGGAGATTGGGATAAAAGCGCGACATCATAACTCCAATTTCTCCTAGGAGGAAGATAACCTGTAGTTGCACCACTATCAGTCACAATAGCATATACAATGCTACTTGCTCCCACATTGACGTTATATGTTCCCGTAGCATAAGTGCTTTTTTTCAACTGGATAAAAGAACCAGAAATCTTTGCTGTTTTTTGACCATGAGAAGATGCCCAATTCTCCATAAACCGGGTAAAGTTTTGTAAACCACCATTATCTTCTGTTGGCCGGGCAGGACTATCTCCTGCGGCGACATTCAAGTTAAAAGTAGTGTCTGCTAATACTGGCTGCAACCAGTTCCTACTATCTTGATTCTCTTTTGGTGTTTTTGATGTATTAGTCACACTACTTATGACTGTAGTGTTAGTAGAGTCAGTTTCAGTGGCAAAGGGTTTTTGAATTTGTAAAACTGGTTCAAATACATTACTACTATTGGGTAGCAACCAAGGAACAAGAAATTGATTACCACTGGAGTCTAGGGCTAGTGCTGGTGAGGTTGTGCCACCTACTGGATATTCTGCTAGTTTATTGCCACTGGCAGGAATTCCGTAGATAGTTAGAGGAGTAGTTAGCAACGTGGTAGTTAAATTACGTTTCAAAGCCAGCCGCTTAAATGGTAATGCTTCCCAACCATTTGAATTTCCGCTAGAACTGTTATATCCATTGAAAGCAACATTATTTATTGTCCAGCGTTTAGTTTTGACAGCACATTGAGCAGTGGTATTCGTTGCACTACAAAAACATTCGTCTTTCACTGCTGAACTACAAATTTCATAAGCATACTGTCTGGCTGGTATCATCCTCACCAGTGGTGTGACAAAGTTATTTACATAGGAACTACCTTGGTATCCTGTTGTGGCTGTATCAAAGTCTTTAGGAAAACCAGAATTATTTATATCAGCCCATTTACCATTTGCACCAAAGAAATTAACTGCGGAAAACCCTGGCGCTGGTGTACCAACTAGACTATTGTTCCAGTCATAATCTCCTTCATCACGAAAACCTTCTCTAAAGTTGCCAGAAAGCAAGGTAACAGCATCACCTAACACTGTTGCAGGTCGCCATTCATCCCCAGTAGGACAATTGGGTAGTTGAGGATTACCAGAACGACAAGCAAAGTTAGGATTAAGGTTGGTGCTAGTACGAGTGTAAAAATTATTCCAGTCATTTGCTAGAGTTTGTGTAAATTCCTCTTGAGTATGGAGATTAAAGTTACCTTTAATGTATACGGGCAAATTACTGGCTAAAATTAAACCTTTTTCTTCTTCTCGGTAAGTATTTGTTGTTCCCCGTCCTAGTTTGCTTCCATTGATGAGCATAATTGCATTGGGACGACGAGTAGAATCAAGAATATGGTCAACAGGACTTACTAATTTTTGCGCGTCTGTTTGTATGCCTGATGTACCAGACGCATCTAGTAAAGCATCATCACCGGGATCTGTGGCATACATCCATTTATCAATGGGACGCAATTTATCACCACTACCTTGAAGTACATTAGCAGGAAATGTCTCTGTACTGGCAAAATTAACCTCTTGATAAGGTACGCGACGAGTCCGTTTTTGGAAATAAAGCTGTAATTGTTGACGACGAATTGCATCAAATTCCGCTGTTGTGAAACTGGATAAACCTAAATCTTGTTTTTTATTTTCAATACCTGTTTTTACTTCGGATGGATCACTACTAATAGCATTAGCAAATTGACTAGCAATCAGTTTATTAATCCGATTTATATAAGCGAGGTTATTGTACATGAGGTTACTAGAACTGTTAGTAACAGATGCCTCCCATGTAGAAGCAGCAGGATTAGTAGTGGTACCTTTGAATAAATCAACTTTAGTTGTGGTAGTTCCCGCACTTTTAAAACCACCTGCTCCTAAATTTCCACCGACGATAATTTTAGAATTTTTAGATTTGTAATAACAGGATTCTTTACTACTAATTTGATATAATTGAACTTGACCAGAACCACCTGTTAAAAAATTACTATTAGTAAATATTCCACCATTAAGATTTAGGGCTGTATCGGGATTAATTTCTAGATCATCGTTATAAATAGCAATGTTACTGGGTGGTATTTGGATGCGGTCTTGTTGATATTCTAGGGCAGCGAAACCTTTACTACCTTGATATTTTTCATAGTTAGTAGTATCACTAGGCAAAGTTATAATTGGTACTGTAGCTGTATAAACAAAAAAAGATTTTTTTAGCTCATTATTTTGTTTAATCCAACCTGTATTACCGACCAATATTGGGTTGTTATTTGTGGTGCAATTAGCATCTAAAATTCCTTTGACCATTGGTGAAGTTCTGGCTTCTAAGCGGTTTCTCGCGCGGGCATATTTACCACTAATATTTCTGGGAGTTCTAAATAAAATGCCATAGAGAGTGTAACTATCAAATTTCCCATTATTGTCAGTATCAACGGGAAATTTCCAGGCTGTATTTACTGTTTCGTTATCATATAATGATGTATTTGTAGTAGGTTGCTCAATTATACTATTGCCACTAATATCAAAACTTATTTGCAGTTTGGTTTCGTCTGCAAAGGTGTATTTATTAATGTTGTCTATATTGTTTATGTCATCAAGAACTTTATATAATTCTGCGTCTGTGGGGGTGATTTTTGGTAATGATATATCTTCAAACAGTTTGTTGATTTTAGCTCGACTGCGATCAATTGCTGGAATAGTAGCACTAAGTACAATTTCGTTAATGCGGACATTACTAGCATTTTTGGCTCGGTCAAAGGAACGTAACATAATAGTAGTGGTCAATAATACTACTACCATTGAGACCATTGCCACTGTCGGTAATACGAAACCTGCGGTTGTTACTTTCCATTGTTTCCGAGTACCGAAAGTAGTCCACAGTAACCAAATAATTTGTTTTTTTGAGTGGGTCAAAAACCGCCGAATCAATTTGGTGAAGATTTTTGATAACTGACGTTTGCGATACATACCTGATAACTGTCTTAAAACTTACGGGATGGGAATTAATACCCCGGTTATTACTATATTTATAATCGCTTGCTTAAATATCTATCTGAAGTATTAGGAAATAGAGGATATTGACGCTTGACTGTAACAAAAATAAGTAGTCGGACAAAATTAAATTCACTCGTTGAGAAAGGGAACAGGGAACTCAAACCCTTATTCCTCTGTGTCCTCTGCGCCTCCGTGGTTCGTTAATCAGGATAATTTATTTCTTGGAAGTCTTCCAATTACAGCGATTTCCAATCATATAAGGTACATCTTAGCCCCCTCATCGCACCCCCCTAAATCCCCCCGCAGCGGGGGGAAGAAAAGGATAAGCTTTTGATACTGGAGGGGGTTGGGGGTGGGGTTCTTGTTCCGGGTTTGATGACAATTTGCTGTAAAAAAATACCCAAAAATTTCTTGTGGTGCGGGACGAATTGCCCGCTAATCATCAAGGACAGGCAGGATGCCCATCCCACAAAATTGGTAATTTATTTTTTGGTGTTCCCTAGTAACAAGATTCGAGATAAAAATAGGAATTTTCTGGAAATTTTGATCAGATTCAGTAGTTTCATCAGTATCACTACTAATAGCTATGATATATTATAGTGATAGTGATTCCCTATTAAGTACAGTATAATTTAAACCCGTTCCTAACCTCCTCTTGGTAATTTACCCAATCAGAAAGTGAGCTTATGGGTGGGTGATTGTCAGAATCAGGTGGTTATTGCGGTATACCCTGATTTCTCACCAAAATCCTCAAACCCTGATAAAATCTGGATTATGGGTTTTTACACTGCATCAAAAATCAACCTCGTGAAAAATGCCCGAAACCGTTTCTCTATAAGGATTATATAGATTGCGATCGCTAAACGCGACCTAGTAATCCCATTGTTTGTGAGAAATGCGGGTATAGCTTGTGTGGCGTAGCCATAGTCGAGATAGTATCCAAGATTAAAAAATGGACAGGATGAAAATCAGGATTAATCTTGTCGGTTAAGGAAATGTAGCGACTGCGAAACCCAACAAATAAAATTCTATTTTTTCTAATTGCATAGTTATCAGTGGTGAGGTGAAATATGAATCCTAGATTAAAACTGGCTCTAATTCGGCACACAGGCGAACAAGGTTTTGCTTCGGTAATTGCTGTGGGAGTTGGCTTGGTGATGATTTTAATTGGGTTGACTATGGCACTTAGGTCACAAGGTGATGTAGCTCTCGGTTTAAATCAAAAAAATACATCTCGTGCATTATCAATCGCAGAAGTAAGTATTACTCGTTATCAGTATTTAATTAATACTAACCGAAACCTAGCAAAAGTTGATTTTACTTCCACTAACTTATCATCAAGCTATACAAGTGCTTTATCCTCATCCTCACAATGTTCAAACATCGCTATTACTACGGAGAAAATTGTCAACACTTATGCAGGTACATCAGATAAAGACTATTGGCTGCCTGTAACTTCTGATGATCCTAAACAAGGAGAGTATAAGCTTGTATCGTACACTTATAAACAAGATGATCCAAACGCAGCATCAGGAACATTGCCAGGGACGGGTACATTAACTGTTCAGGGTAGAGTTAATAATAATTCTACTAGTACCTCTACAGCACAAATACAGGTAAAAATACCTGTCAAAGCCCCCGATCCAGGTAATGGAGAGGCATTATGGACTATAAGTGGTTCTATTGTTGGTAGTAACAATCAAAAAATTGATGGTGATATTAAATTTAAATGTGGTGAATTAACACCTGCTCAAATTACTACAATGAAAGAGAATAATCTCGCCAATAACAATGTTAATCAAGTAATTGAATCCAGTTCACCAATGCGAGCAGCGCCAGCTTTGCCTAATACATATACTGATTTGGGAGATATTACTAAAGATACTACATTATCGGGTAGTGTATCTGCCGATGGTAATGCAACACCAACGCCAACACCAACGCCTACATCATCTTATCAAGGTCGCCCTGTTTATAAGGTTGGCGATATTGGTGGTAATGGCAAGATTACACTTACAATTCCGCCAACACAAAAAGTTGTAATCTTCCTTACAGGTAGTATAGATAAAAATGTGACTATAAATCACAATTGTAGCGATTATACAGAGGCTCAATGTTCTCCTTCCGATGTATTAATTATTGGTACAGGTACAAAATATCCTTCTGGCAATCCTAGTATATGCCTCAATGGTAGCAATACTATAAGTGCCTTTATTTATGCTCCTACTTATGACGTAGCTGTGAGTGGTGGTGGTAACGCTGATCCTGTCATCTATGGTAATGTGTGGGCAAAGTCATGGAATGCTTTAAATGGATGTGGTTCTAGCAGTAATAAAGTGGTTGTTAAAACATCTGCGACTGTAACAGCACAAGGGAAAAATCTTTTAAAGGATGTAGTAACGCTAACAGAATTACCACCAACAATTGATCTTCCCAGTAGCTGGACAAAGCAAAAAGTTAATTAAACAGATATGGGTATTTTGAATTTAATTCAGAATACCCAAATCCACATTTTTTATACAACCTTTATCAAAATAGAACTGATTTTATGTATATATGAAAAACCTCAAATATAATCCCGATTCGGGATTCAGCCTCATAGAAGTAGTAGTTGCCTTACTGATGATATTTTTCTTTACTAATGTTGCTTTGAATATGTTTGTAATTTCTGGTATTTTTAAAAAGAAAGCAGTTCAGTACACAAACGCCATCAACCTTATTCAGCAAGATATAGAAACAATCAAGAGTGCTGCTGATACCTATTCATTAACTCCTGCATTAAACAATACTTCATGTAAACCTGCCGATATTGACAAGGGTATGGCAACTTATTTCATGAGTTCTCTATCAATTACAGCCTCAGCAAATGGGACTACTTATTCTCCTGTTGCAGGTACTCCTAAACAGGTAAAAGGTCAATATTATTGGTTGTTGAGGAATCAAAAGGTTTCTACTGATGCTCCTTATAATGTTTTACAACTAAAGTATGTAGTTAAAACAGGTACTAGCACTGATCCAACCAATACACAAACTACATTAGCTACATCTTATATGGAAGTGATACCCTATGCGTCATTACAATGCCCATCATAATGAAGATGGATTTACTTTACTAGAATTAATGGTGGTCATGATTTTTGTCGGCATTCTCGCTGCCATTTCTGCACCTGGTTTCATAGGTTTAAATCAAAGGAATAAAGTTACTCAGGATGTTACTAATGCTGAAAATGCCCTATTAGAAGCACAAAGAGGGGCTATGCGTCGGGGTAAAGACTGTACCCTGTCTTTCTCTGTTTCCGCTTCCGGTGAACCTATTATTAGTAGTTCTAGTGATAACTGTTTATCTATGGGTACGCGAACTTTATATAACGTTTCCATGAACATATATAAAGATGGAACAGGTGCAGTTTCTAGTTTGACATTTGATTATCTTGGTAATATGACGGAAACAAATCCTATAACAATTGTGTTGCGACATAAAAGCAATATTGGAGGTAAAAAATGTATAGTTATTTCCCAACCATTAGGATTAATTGCCACTGGCAAATATATTGATCCTGTTAGTGGTACTAATTATTCATCTAGTTGTACTCCTTAAAAAATATGTTAAACAATACTTTTGATATCAAAAAAAATATCCAATTTTTTCTTCAAAATTATAAAACCCGTCAATCTGCTCTCAATGGCAATGAGGGATTTACTTTGATAGAGTTATTAGTAGCAACAGCTATCATGACTGTTGTTATGGGTATAGTTGGCGTTGGTCTTGTGGCTATGCTCAATCAGAACAAGAAAGCAGCATCAGAAAGCGACAGGCGTGCTAATTTGAATCGGGCTTTAGATTATATTAGCAATGAAGTGAGAAGCGCTAAGAGTATAAAAACTACTGATAATACTGCTAATACTGGTGATAATTTAGCATTACCTAGTGGTTTTAATATACCCTCAAGTACCAATGGTCTTGTGCTGACATTTCCCGATAATACAAAAAGTGTATATTTTGTAGCTCCTAGTGACAAGGCGAGTACCTGTAATAAAACAACTAGTTTATGGCAGTGTCCATTTGCCCTTTTTCGTGCCAATGGTACTTATGCTAGTGGTTCTACTATACCAGCAAACACTGGTGTGATGCTTGTTGATGGTCTGAAAGCACCGACTAGTATTCCTTCCTGTTCTAATGTGTCTGTAGGTACTAGTGGTTTTTATGGTTGTATTTCCAATACCCGTCAAGTTATTCTATCTTTATATGGTAAGTTAACAGAAACAGATTCAACAACTCTACAAGTAAGTTCTACTGCTGTTACTAGGGCTAAATAATTGCGAAATTTATTACAGTTACAGTCTCAGAATCCAGGGAATAAATTCCCTGTCTTATAGCTGAAGTCGGTTAAAACCGACTAGTTTTAGTTTATTTGTTTTATTTAATTTAGGATATAAAAGTTAATTTTTATTTAATCAGAGTGCGTTTTAACGCACTTTAGCTATAAGACCGGAAATTGATTTCCGGGCGGGTGTGGAAGCCAACAAATAAGGTATTTTGAAATGAAACGGGGTGAGAAATATGGACTTTTGTAAAATCCCGAAAAACCTAGATTTGTAGGGGTTTAGCACTGCTAAACCCTTACCCGCATAATCAAATAATTAAGCCGCTTTGAGTATACAAGCAGGATTAGTCGCTAAAATCAAACATTTTGAGGAGGAAACTAAAATGCCTTTTATTAGTCCAACCGAAGAACTGGCAATGGAACGGGGTGAGCAAAAAGGAATACAACAGGGTATACAACGAGAACAACAGCTAATTATCCGGCAACTAAATCGGCGAATTGGTGAAATTGAATCATCATTAATTGACACAATTCGGACTTTAACAATTGACCAATTAGAATTGCTGGGTGAAGCACTTTTGGATTTTTCTTCGATTACCGATTTAGAACAATGGTTACAAAATTTGTAGGTGGGGTTGTGGAACGAAACCCAACATTATAAATCCAACATTGAGGAATGAAACCCAACATTATCAAGAATTTTGTTGGGTTTCGCTGTCTCTTAACCTAACCTAATCATGGGCGCAGGCCCTGCGCCCCTACGTTTCTATGATAAGTTAGACTTTTTGTAATTGGGCTACTCTGGGGTCTACAATTTTTTGTCCTAAACTCAGGAATTTAATCGCTACAGAAACTTTATTTCCTTCTCCGAAAACGTGGGTAATTTCTCCAAGTCCGAAGGACTTATGTAATACTCTGTCACCTACTTGCCAAATTCCGGGGGTGGTTTGTTTACTAGTGGTTGCAGAAGTGGTTTTAGTCGAACTCCGGGTAACTTTATTTTGGGTAGTTAATAGTTCTGCGGGGATTTCATCGAGAAATTGCGATCGCATTGCCGGTTCTCTAGACCCATATAAACGCCTTTCTCTGGCATGAGATAGAAACAACCGTTCTTGAGCGCGGGTAATTCCCACATAACACAAACGCCGTTCCTCTTCTAACAATGAAGGATCTTGTAAAGAACGATAACCCGGAAAAAGTCCCTGTTCTAAACCCACTAAAAAGACAACAGGAAACTCCAACCCTTTAGAAGCGTGTAAAGTCATTAAAGAAACCGCTGTTTGTCCCTCTTTTAAATTATCTAAATCAGAACTCAAAGCCGCACTTTGCAAAAATGCCTGTAAAGAAATATCTTCTCCAGCATTTTCTTCTTGAAATTGCAGCATAGCATTATATAATTCATTGACATTACTAATTCTATTATCAGCTTCATCTGTAGCCTGATCTTGCAATTCCTTAATATAGCCAGAATCCTCTAAAACCCCTTGTAAAATTTCCGAACCGGGAACAACTTTGATTTGTTCTTGACGATTTTGAATCATGGCGGCGAAATTATTCACAGCTTTCGCCGAACGTCCTGCTAAAGTATTTACAGATGTTTCATCACTTAATATTTCCCATAAAGTTGTTCCTAATTGCTGGGAAGCATTCACCAAAGCATCAACAGTAGATTTACCAATTCCCCGCCGAGGTGTGTTGATAACTCGTAATAAACTGACAGTATCCGCTGGGTTATTAATCGCCCTTAAATATGCCACAGCATCTTTAATTTCTTTGCGATCGTAAAACTTCATGCCTCCCACAACCGTATAAGGAATTTGATATTTTACTAATAATTCTTCAAAAGGTCGAGATTGGGCATTTGTTCGATATAAAATTGCAAAGTTACCCCAATTTAATTCCGGGTGTTGATGTTCTAAATTTCTAATTTGGTTAATCACAAAAGCTGCTTCTGCCATTTCTTCATCAGCTTTATGACAATAAATTTCTTCCCCTGGTTCTCTTGTCGCTTTGAGGATTTTATCAATCCGTTGAGTATTATTTTCAATTAATTCATTAGCCGCTTGGAGAATATTTTCACATGAACGATAATTTTCTTCTAATTTCACCATAGAACGAGTATCATCATCTGCTAAACCATCCCCAAAATTTTCCTGAAATTCTAGCAAAATGGTAAAATCTGCCATTCTAAAACTATAAATTGACTGGTCAGCATCACCAACCACAAACACAGAGCGATTTTGCCATTTCCATTCACTTTTACGGGTTTCTCCATTTGTCACCAAAAGCTGAATTAGATCATATTGAGTCCGGTTGGTATCTTGATATTCATCAACTAGAATATGAGAAAATTTTTGATGCCAATAAGCTAAAACTTGCTCATTTTGTTGAAATAATCGGGTAGGAATTAAAATTAAATCATCAAAATCTAAAGCGTTATTTTGGGCAAGTTTATCTTGATAGCGATTATAAACATCAGTAATAACTCTACCCCGATAGTCTGGTTGTTCACTTTCAAATTGTTGGGGAGAAAGTCCTTGATTTTTGGCGTTACTAATAGCATAGCGAACAGATTTAGGTTCAAATTTTTTACTATCTAAATTTAAATCTTTGGTGACAATTTCTTTAATCACACTTTGGACATCCGATTCATCAAAGATAGAAAAGTTCTTATTCCATTTTCTGCCTTTTTCATCTTGATACTTTTCGATATCCCAGCGCAGAATCCGCGAGAATAAACTGTGAAAAGTTCCACACCACATATCTTTAATAGTAGTGCGGTAAACCTGTGTTTTTAGTAAGCTTTGTTCATATTCTGTCAGTAAATCAAACTTTTTACCATGTTGTGATATTGCTAATTGTTCAGTAAATATCCTTTGAATTCTTTCCTTCATTTCCCTAGCAGCTTTATTGGTAAATGTCACCGCGAGGATATTTTCAGGATTAACACGATGTTTTATAATTAAATTGGCAATGCGGTAAGTCAGTGCCCGGGTTTTCCCGGAACCAGCGCCAGCCACCACTAACAATGGTCCGCAGTAGTGTTCGACTGCTTGACGTTGACTAGGATTAAGGTGAGCAAGAAAATCAATATTTGTGGTCATAAACTACAACAATGATGAAAAGGACAATTTGTTATCGGGTTATTCTGTCAACGTCGAACTCAGTACAAAGAATTAAACAAAAGCAGCATAATGGGGCAAAAATGATAAAAATTTACTTAAATTGCTAAACTTTGAGAAAATTTGATATAGTATTAGATTATTTAGCGCTTGCTGATAGCGTAGCGTGGCGATAGCCACATAAACCGAAAACCTATATATATTACAGCGATTTCCAATCATATAAGGTACATCTTAGCCCCCTCATCGCTTGCGGGGAGGGGGTTGGGGGTGGGGTTCTTGTTCCAGTTTTATCATACTTGTGAAGAACTCTAGATGTAAGATAAACCAATAATCTCTAATCTCTCACTCTGATTAGCGAGGGAAAGTGCCGGTTAACAGCCTTTTGGTTGTAAATATCTAGGTAAGAAACTCAACTTTCAAAATCATGGAAACAAAAATGCAAGAACCAGAATTTAAAGAAACCCAGTCTAAAGAAACAACCATACCCGAAATTAACACTCAAACCGGGAATTTGACCAAACTTCAACCTCCTATGCAGTCTCAAGAACAATGGCTGAAATATGGACAACAAATTTCTGGTTTTTTGGGGACATTACCAGACTATGTAGGTAAATTCTTTGGTCAATATCAGCAGCCCATTGTTAGTATTGGCTTAGTAGTGACAGGAGTAATCACAGTTAAGGTACTATTGGCTGTATTAGATGCTCTTAATGATGTTCCTTTGGTAGCACCTACCTTTGAATTAATTGGCATTGGTTATTCTGTGTGGTTTGTTTATCGCTATTTACTCAAAGCTTCTAGCAGACAGGAGTTATCTGAAGAAATTACCACACTCAAATCCCAAGTTGTGGGTAAGCACACTTCTAAATCTTAACTCACAAATTTAGATCATCTTAGATACCCGATTTCTTTAAAGAAATCGGGTATCTTTTTTCTTTTTTACAACGGCTAGAAGCTGGACTTTTTTATCATACAAAGAACAAGTTCAAAGCCTCCTTTGCACCTTTCCCTAACCCTCTCCTAAGAGGGAAAAGGAAGAACATTTAATACTGGAGAGGTTTAAGTAATTGGACAAAAATATTTACAGAAACGCAAATTTAATAACCTGCAATTCTGACTTAACCTGAAATGGTGCGTTACGCTGTCGCTCTAAGCGAAGCCATGCCCGCAAGGGCTTTACACACCCTACTTTTGCACTTTATTTAATTCATATTCTACAGTCATTGCAAGCGAAGGGAAGCAATCACAACCCTTGCAATTGCTTCATTTCACTTCGTTCCCTATGGCTAACGCCACGCTGCGCTAACGCCATAACATTGTGTAATTAATTCTGTCTCACTACTTACCAGAGGGGTTTCATATTTGGTTAAACTATGAACGGTTTGCAGTATATTGAGTTGTCTTGAGAGGACTTTTGCTATGAGACTGGGAATATGGCTAACGCCACGCTACGCTATCATTCCCAGTTGGGTTATGGGTTTTACGTTAAGTTGACACTATTAAGCATTGCTAACCCCCTACCGGGAGAATCAAATAATTAAGCCGTGTTGAGTATAAATGTTAAACTGCATATATATCACTCATATAACTCTAAATATATGTGGCAAAAAGATTATTTATAACTGAAAGATCACAGTTGTGTTTATAAATAATACATTCTAGTGTCGTATAATAATTTGTAAAGGTTTACCACTGCTCAACAGTGTCAAGTACCTCCCAGCCAGGGAATTAATTCCCTGTCTAAAAGCTCAAGTCGGTTGAAACCGACTATTTTGGCGGTATTTATTCTAAAATAGGATAATTCCTGATTTTGATTTAATCACAGTGCGTTGAAACGCACTTTAGCTATTAGACCGGAACTTCAGTTCCGGGCGGGTGTGAAAGCTTATTTGGGAATCAATTCTCTGCCTTCAATGATATTAGAGGCAGAGCCTCATCAACTGCATTCCTAGTCAGAGACTAGGAACGAGATGTGGTAGGGATTTGAGCTTAAGTTGACACCAATGAAGCTCTTGCTTTACCCCTACGTTTAGAATCAAATTATTAAGCCGTGTTACGTATACATCATGGGGTGATGATGTTTCGCTAAAAAACGCAAAAACGCCAACCGAAAAAAGAGATTTATAGTATTGACAAACAATTTTAAATATGCTATGGTAAACTTGATAAGGAAGAACTATCTTGTTGTTAATTAAGAATAGAGTAACAAATCCCCGACTTCTTCAAGAAGCCGAGGATGTTTTTGTGATTCAAAGCACTCGCAACACGCTAGGAATACTATCTATTGATTCCATTGCTTGAATTTCTGCCAAAGCTTGTCTAAAGTCCCCTTCTCGGACAGTGTGGGTAACAACAACAATTTCTGCTAGTTCTCCCTGAAAACCAGTTTGGACGACTGATTCTAAACTCACGCCATAATTGCCAAAACAAGTTCCCAGTCTACCAATGACTCCCGCTTGGTCCTTGCTGAGGAAACGGGCATAAAACCGGGTTACTAACTCGGAAATGGGGGTAATTTGCGAGTAATGTTGATGTCTACAAGCGAGGAGAGGATTTGGTTTAGCTGTATTAGTTTTAAGGGTAGCGACAAGATTCAAGATATCTGATGATACAGCACTAGCGGTAGCCCCAGCCCCAGCCCCAGGACCGAATAACATCACCTGTCCTATAGGTTCTCCTTCCACAAGAATGGCATTGTAAACACCGTTGATACTAGCTAAAGGATGGGTTTGGGGAACTAGGGTAGGATGAACTCTCACGGAAAGTCGGGAATTATCTTGATCTAAGTGTTGAGCTATCCCCAATAATTTAATCACAAATCCTAATTTAGCGCTGTATGCAATATCTGTTTTTGTAACTTGGCGAATACCTTCGCAATAAACATCATCTCGATTAATTCGGCCATCAAATCCTAAAGATGCCAAAATAGCAATCTTATCTCCGGCATCCCAACCATCAACATCCGCTGTGGGGTCAGCTTCAGCATAACCCAACCTCTGAGCATCTGCTAAGACATCATCAAATTCACTCCCTTCTGTTTGCATCTTGGTGAGGATGTAGTTGGTTGTACCATTGACAATACCCATGATAGCGTTAATGCGATTAACGCTTAAAGATTGCTTGAGGGGTTGAATTACAGGAATACCACCACCAACGGCGGCTTCTAGCAGCACATAGACACCCGCTTGATTAGCAGCGGTGAATATTTCGCCACCAAATCGAGAAATTACGGCTTTATTGGCAGTAACTACGTGCTTACCATTTTTAATAGCTGTCAAGATGAGTGTGCGTGCGGGTTCTAATCCCCCCATCAGTTCTACAACTATATCTACGGCTGGATCATTAACAATTGCTTCTAAATCCGTAGTTATCACCTCTGGAGATAATTCTACAGCACGGGGTTTCGTGAGCGATCGCACACCCACTCGATAGATTTCAATGTCCTGTAACAGCGGATGACGACCTACATTGTCTTGCAACAGTTGCACTGTCCCTGTTCCCACCGTACCTAATCCAAGTATTCCTAATTTGACAGCCACAGATTTTGCACCCACAATGAACTTATATAGAAATATAGAACAATAAAACAATTGTAGGCAGAGCATAAGCCCTACCTACTAATTATCTTCTTTTAATTGTCCAATGACCAATGACTAATGACCACTGACTAAATTAGTATGTTTCTACGTGCCAGCGGTGAGCTTTTTTTAGATCCTTTTGGTAATCACTCCAAACTACACCTTCTTTAGCCGCAGCAGCACTTAAAGCAGCATCAATGCCATCTTCCATACCGCGCAAACCGCAGATGTAAGTGTGAGTTTTTTCATTTTTAATTAACTGCCACAATTCATCAGCGTGTTCTGCAACCCGGTCTTGGATGTACATTCTGCCACCTGCGGGGTTATTTTGTTCCCGGCTGATAGCATAGGTGAGACGGAAGTTTTCTGGATATTTCTCTTGCATTGCTTCCAATTCTTCTTTGTAGAGAATATTGGGAGATGTTGGCACCCCAAACAATAACCAGGAAAATCCTTGAAATTGATATTCTGGGTTAGCTTTTCTTTCTGCATCCTTAAACATCCGCCACAGATAAGTCCGCATAGGCGCAATACCCGTACCTGTTGCTAACATGATCACATTAGCTTCAGGATCTTCCGGCAATAACATTTCCTTACCAACAGGACCAGTGATTTTGACATCATCACCTGGTTTAATTTTACTCAGATAGGTAGAACAAACACCATAAACCGTTTCACCTGTTTCTGGATGCTTGTACTCTAACTGACGAACACACAGAGATATTGTTTTATCATCTAGATTATCGCCGTGACGAGTAGAAGCAATGGAGTACAGTCTGAGTTTTTCAGGCTTACCATTCTTATCTACACCAGGAGGAATAATCCCAATACTTTGTCCTTCTAAATACCTCAAGTTGCCGGCAGACAGGTCAAACTTGAGATGTTGAACAATCCCAATTCCACCCTCTTTAACTAATGTTTCATTAGAAATACACTTACCAATAAACGGAGCATTAGGACGGTAAATGTTCACAGGAACATCAGCATGAGCATCTTTTTTGGCTTTTGCTTGAGTCATGGAGTTGCCTTTCTTATCCTTAGCTGGTGTTTTAGCAAAGCCTTTAGCTTCACTAACATTACTTACAGGTGTGGATTTACCATTTTCATCTTTGTTAGCACTTACTTCAGCCGCGACTTCGCTGCTAACTTTAATGTCAGTAGTTGCCAATTCAACTTTTTCGTTAACTACTAAGTCAACTTTGCGATTGAGTTGCTGTAAAGCTGTAACAGATTGGATACTAACAATTTTACCGCCCAGGCGAGTGATCCGTCGCATTTCTTGATTCATGCGGTTGTAAGGTACTCTGATGAATACACTGCCACTTCTACGAATTTGGTAGTTGGTTTGATCAGTTTCTTCAACCTGACGCAGACCCACCACTTCGTAAACGAAGACGCGGCTACCTGATTCTATATTGGCAGCACCCTCAACAGCACCTTGATTGTACATTCCTTCTAACACTCCGATATTTACTTAACCGTTTATCAAAAAAAACCATTCCCATCCTTATGCGAGGTTTAGTTTACCGGATTTTCGGATCACAAAACTAGCCATCTGGGAAACCGACATCATTTATGATGATGCCCTGCTCAGTACACTCGCCCAAGACCAGTAGGCATGGCAAAAAACACACCTGTTCACCTTCTAAATTAGAGGATAAGTCTTTGCGAGAATGTTAATAGTGAATCACTTTAATCTTTTTTTCTTGAACTACATAGTCTTAGGCTTGTTAATCAAACATTCTACTATATATTGATCATGCAAAAATCCTGGGTTTGCAAAAAAGCCTTTCGATTTATAACTTTAGTTTGGATTGAACTAAAACTACCAGTAATATCTTACCATGACAGTGCAGTAACGGACTCTATTAAGTAATTGGACAAAAATATTTACAGTCATTGCGAGCGAAGGGAAGCAATTACAACTCTGGCGAACTGCTTGCAGCAGCGCTAGTTCCCTCCGGGACGCTCCGCGAACGCTATCGCTTCATTTCACTTCGTTCCCTATGGCTAACGCCACGTTGCGCTAACGCAATGACATTATGTAATTAATTCTGTCTCACTACTTAATAATCAATTTTACATGTACAGTACATTTTAAGTATACTGCAAACGGTTCATTGCTTAAACAAATATGAAACCCCTCTGGTAAACCTCTCCTTTGCACCCCTCCCTGACCCTCCCCTACAAGCCCTACAAGGGAGGGAAAAGGAGCAGCTTTTATAATTGGAGAGGCTTTGAACTTGTTATTTGTATTAGAAAAAAGTCCAATTTTTAGCCATTTTGAGTATAAATTAAATATAGCGTTAAAATTACTACATAATTTAGCGTAGTGCGAGTTGAGCCATAGGTTACACTGTACTATCAAACACTAACAAGCTTTTACACATTCTTTGTTCTCTCGATCAGGAACTGAGCGACTTGTACTGAGCTTGTCGAAGTCAGCCAAAGTGCTAACTCCTATTTTCTCTCACATCTAAAAAAAATGTATCATCTATGGCAGAATATTAAACAGATAATTGCTAGGAAACTAGATTCGTTCTTAAGGTAAATCTTGTGAGAGTACACCCCATTCTGTTAAAATTTAGGGCAACACTAAGATTAAATACTTACCAGCTATAAAATTAGGCTAATTAGGACGAGTAACTGCTATAGGCGTACAAGTTATTTGTTGAAATCTGTCATCGTTATGCTGGATAGCCAGAACGTAGGACAATACCTTTGGGGTAAGCTCCTAGATTCAGAATCTGCTGTGAGAAAAATTATTGATTGACACATTTAGTATTTAGAGGGAATTTATGACTAAGCCGGAACGCGTGGTACTAATTGGAGTAGCCGGAGACTCTGGGTGCGGTAAATCTACGTTTTTGCGTCGGTTGATTGATTTATTTGGCGAAGAATTTATGACAGTTATCTGTTTAGATGACTATCATTGCCTAGATCGTAAACAACGTAAAGAAACAGGCATAACTGCACTTGACCCCAGAGCAAATAACTTTGACTTAATGTATGAACAAATTAAGTCTCTTAAAGAAGGTCAGGCGATTCATAAGCCAATTTATAACCACGAAACTGGCATGATTGATCCACCAGAATGGATTGAGCCAAATCATATTATTGTTGTAGAAGGGCTGCATCCTTTGTATGATGAACGAGTAAGAGCGCTTTTAGACTTCAGTGTTTATTTTGATATCGGCGATGAAGTCAAAATTGCTTGGAAAATTCAACGCGATATGGCTGAAAGAGGTCACCGCTATGAAGATGTTCTAGCACAAATCAATTCTCGTAAACCTGATTTTGAAAAATTCATCGAACCACAAAGAGAATTTGCTGACGTGGTTCTGCAAGTATTACCCACAAACTTAATTAAAAACGATACAGAACGTAAAGTTTTACGGGTACGGATGTTACAACGGGAAGGTAAAGAAGGCTTTGAGCCAAGTTACCTGTTTGACGAAGGTTCAACAATTCAGTGGACTCCTTGCGGACGCAAACTGACCTGTTCTTACCCCGGTATGCAGCTTTACTACGGTTCTGATGTTTACTATGGTCGTTACGTCTCTGTTTTAGAAGTAGACGGTCAATTTGATAACCTCGATGAAGTAATTTACATTGAAACTCATTTGAGCAAAACATCCACCAAATATCAAGGTGAGATGACTCACTTGTTACTACAACACCGTGAATACCCAGGTTCTAATAATGGTACTGGTTTATTCCAAGTATTGACAGGGTTGAAAATGCGTGATGCTTATGAGCGATTGACAGCTAAAGAAGCAAAATTAGCAGTTCAAGTCTAAAACAGCAGTTTGTGTCAAAGTTCAGGGGGAACAGTTAAATATGTTCCCTCTTTTTTTTGTCAGAATCAGGATGTCCAGGATTTGAGGATTTGCAGGATTGTTATTTGGATATTATTTGATTGTGGCAGAATTAAGTGAATATTTTGTCTGAATCAGGATGTCCAGGATTTGAGGATTGACAGGATTGTTATTTGCATATTAAGTAATTGGACAAAAATATTTACAGTCATTGCGAGCGAAGGGAAGCAATCACAACCCTGGCGATTGCTTCATTTCACTTCGTTCCATATGGCTAACGCCACGCTGCGCTAACGCAATGACATTGTGTAATTAATTCTGTCTCACTACTTATTTGATTGTGGCAGAATTAAGTGAATATTTTGTCAGAATCAGGATGTCCAGGATTTGAGGATTTACAGGATTGTTATTTGCATATTAAGTAATTGGACAAAAATATTTACAGTCATTGCGAGCGAAGGGAAGCAATCACAACCCTGGCGAACTGCTTGCAGCAGCGCTAGTTCCCTCCGGGACGCTCCGCGAACGCTATCGCTTCATTTCACTTCGTTCCATATGGCTAACGCCACGCTGCGCTAACGCAATGACATTGTGTAATTAATTCTGTCTCACTACTTATTTGATTGTGGCAGAATTAAGTGAATATTTTGTCAGAATCAGGATTTCCAGGATTTGAGGATTTACAGGATAGTTATTTGCATATTAAGTAATTGGACAAAAATATTTACAGTCATTGCGAGCGAAGGGAAGCAATCACAACCCTGGCGAACTGCTTGCAGCAGCGCTAGTTCCCTCCGGGACGCTCCGCGAACGCTATCGCTTCATTTCACTTCGTTCCATATGGCTAACGCCACGCTGCGCTAACGCAATGACATTGTGTAATTAATTCTGTCTCACTACTTATTTGATTGTGGCAGAATTAAGTGAATATTTTGTCTGAATCAGGATTTCCAGGATTCGAGGATTGACAGGATTGTTATTTGCATATTAAGTAATTGGACAAAAATATTTACAGTCATTGCGAGCGAAGGGAAGCAATCACAACCCTGGCGATTGCTTGATTTCACTTCGTTCCATATGGCTAACGCCACGCTGCGCTAACGCAATGACATTGTGTAATTAATTCTGTCTCACTACTTATTTGATTGTGGCAGAATTAAGTGAATATTTTGTCTGAATCAGGATGTCCAGGATTCGAGGATTGACAGGATTGTTATTTGCATATTGTTTGATTGTGGCAGAATTAAGGATTATGATGATAAGTGGAAAAGAATAAGCTGTTGTGCATTTAGTTTGTATAATTCTAGCGGGCAAGATGCCCTCACTACAAAGTTCAAGTAAATTTTGGTTATCAAATCTAGCTGCGTAACAGCTTATCTAGTAAATGCCTAAAATAAACAACATTCTCTAAACACTATAAATTGCAGAAGATTCCTAGACTAATTCAAAAATAACATCCTGTAAATCCTTTAATCCTGAATATCCTGATTCTGACAAAATTTATTTCTGATTAAATTTACATTTAACAGTAATTTTAATATTACTGCTAGTTTTTCCTGTGACAATATAAGGGATTCCTGTCATTCCTCCGACATTAACCCCAAATTCTAATGTAACTTCAGAAACTTCGGCTAAAGCTAAATCTTTGAAGGATTGAATAATATGTTTTGAATAGGATTGAATAGTTTTTTGGAGTTTGTCTCCCTGTTCTTTAATATTCAGTTTTTCGTTCAGTTTTTCTAAGCCAAAACTGCGGTCTGCTTGTTCAGGGGTGGGAATTAGAAAATCTAGGTTCTCATTTTCTGGAGGTTGGGGAATAGATACAGCAATATTTTCTGATGCTTCAATATAAATAATTGTTCCGTCTTCTAGTTGAATCGGCGTTAGTTGTGACATAAAGGTAAATTATTTTTTACAATGTAACCGTCATCTGATGCCACGACCAAAGCGCGACTCAATACCAGCATACAGTTATCATATTACCACTCGTTGTAATAACCGTGAATTTTAATTAACTCGTCACAAAAGCCGTCAGGTGTTTCTCTATACTCAGATATATTTACGCTAACCTAAAGGCTGCGGAAATGCAAAAAGGCTTTTTGAATAACGAATAGTCACCTATTCAAGCAGTAGCAAATTCTGTTAAACTGCGTTTACTGGGATGCTGGAAACCTAAAATAATATCGCTTTGAGGTATTCCTGTTGATAGCAAATCATCAACAACACATAAATTAGTTGCATCTTCTTCTACCCAAACTTTACCGTTTTTGATGCAAAGATAGATGATAATATGCTGTATTTGTTTTTTGTCATCCCAGCCAAATCGAAACCAAATATATTGATCTCTGTTTTCATCAAAAGCTAAACGTTCACTAGCCTCCATTTTGCCATTTTCAACATTTTGAGGATTACTCATTTCGTAATATTCTGTCAATATCTTTTTGATAGCATGACGATATTGTTCTAGTTTATCCATTGTTCAATTTCCTCCTTTTCTGTATTCACAACTATTAATAAAAGTTGATTTTCTTGGATGACTGCTTGTACAGACTTACGTTGAAAATTTTTATGGAAACTCTGGTTCAAAATAATTGACAGCCTTATTGTGTGGGCATTTCATTAAAAATATGGGCATAATTGTTTCTAACCCCTACGGGGCAATAGTTTTGTTATAATCAATCCTCAATCACCATAAAAACAACGCAAAAGCCGAATTAATTTTTAGCCTTACTATTTTTAATGATTGCATGAAGAATAGAAATCAATTCATTAGATTCATTTAGTAAAGGAAGTAATCTTGGTTCTAGTTGTTTCTCGGTGGCGATTAGGATTTTTAACCAATAATTTGTTTCTCTAGCCTCCTTCAAAGAAATACTCATTTTATGAATAAAATCAGGTTTATTTTCTGCATTTTGTGCTTCTTCAACATTAGCACCAATACTTGATTCCAGAGCGTATTAATTGTTTACTTAAATCATATCCTGTTCCACCATTTTCTCTCAGAAACTTACAAAGATTAACTATTCTTATGCTAAAGTTTAGAGTTCTTTCTTGTATATCTTTATTGGCCATTTTTAATGATATTTAATCTAAACAATTTACTGGTAATTTGTTAATAATTGGTGGCAAAAAAGAAAAATTTTATGATGGTTTTTTCGGTTCTTCGGTTATTTTTATGGAAACCCTGGTTCAAAATCATTGAAAGCCCTATTGTGTAGGCATTTCATTGAAAATATGGAAATAATTATTTATAACCCTTGTCCCGTAAGGGTTTTGTTATCATCAATCCTCAATCACCATAAAAGAGACGCAAGAGCCGTTTTTTCTAAATTCTAAATTCTAAATTCTAAATTCTAAGAAAGCCTTATCTGCTACAACCTACAAGTCTCTGCAAGAAGAGAGGAATCTCAATTTTCATCCGCAGTACCTCCGTAATCGGTAACGTACCTCGACGCTTATGCAAGTCTAAATTAGTTACTTCCCATAAAGGTAATTCATCGTATCTCATCCAGTCTCCCCCTTCGTCTTTGCCCCTCTTCCATCCCACCATTTCGACAAAACTATTATACCCTTCCTCGTTCCATTTTGTAAATGTTCCCTTTTCCCAGTCAAAATCTAAAGAATTACCTGTTTCCAGATATATCCTTTTCTGAACACTAAAACCGAATTTTCCTTTTGAGTTATCCACCCATAATTTATCTACTTTTTGTAAATCCTTACAGTTAAAGTTTTTAATATTATTTACTTCTAAATAACTTTGTTTTTCTCTTTTAGCAGAAACTAGAATAAACTGCCAATTTTTAAAATCTGCATCTTTCCATCTATTTTCTTTCATTAAATAGTCTAATTCATCTAATAAATGTGCTTTTAAAAATTCATAATAAACTGTATTTGAACTATCTAAATCATTAAGCTGACGATAAAGTGAAACGACAATATCAGCATTACCATTGTAGAGAATATTCAGGTCTAACTTAAATAAATTAGTATTAGAAGATTTTAATTGAGATTTGAGAAGATTATATTTATCTGAGGCTATTTTGTAATTATTTAATGATTTTCCTAATTTACCTTTTACATAGTAAATATAAACTAAAGTAGCTAAATAACTAGAATCATTTTTCTCAATATTATTTTCTTTTGGTAATTTTTCAAAACTTTTATTCAAATCTTCTTTAGCTTTGTTATATTGTGATTCTAATTGTGGATTTTTATCCTCTTCTATTTTTAAAGATTCATATCCTAAAACTAAAGAACTATCCAATAAAGCTTCTTTAAGTTCTGGGTTTTTGATTTTATCTTGTAAAACTAAACCTGCAATATTTAAAAATTGGTTAGCTTCGTTATTTTTACCTTTTTGTTGTAGTTTAGAAGCAACTGCTGATAATTCTGTAATTTTAGCAATGTTTTGTTTAATGCGAGCAATATCTTTTTGAGATTTTTCTGTTTGTTCTTTAGCAGTATTAAGTTCTTTTTGTTTTGTCAGAAGTTGATTGTTTATTTCTGCTTGCTTTTTTTGGAACCTTGAAACAGCATATTTGATTTGTTGAGACTTTGACTGTAATTCTCCTTGTAATTTTTTAGTATCATTATCTAACTTATTTTTTTGTGTTTCTAAACTCTTTTTATCATCTTGAACTTTAATTAAATCCTTTTTAGCTATTTCAGCTTTTTGTTCGGCTTTTTTCGCTTCTTCCTTCTGTTTTTCCATTTGTTTATTCACAGTTGCTAATTGCGAATTTTTTGATTTAATTTCTTTAGTAGCTTGTTCCGATTTATTTGTGGCTTCTGTAGCTATTTGTTGAGCGTTTTTAGCTTTTTTTTGTTCAATTATAGCTTTATTACCCGCTATAAATGCAGCTATTCCTAATAAACCTGTAATACCTAAAGTAATAAATAAAATAATTACGCCAAAACTCATTTTTTTCCTAGCAGTTTCTAATTGCTTTTCTGCTTTCTGTTTAGCTTCTTCCTCAATAATTCTCGCCCTTTCTGCTGCTTCTTTCTCCTTTCTTTCCCTTTCTAACTCAGCTTCCTTTTCCCGTTCATTGATTTCCTCCTCAATTTCCTGTTGACGAGAAGCTGCTAAAAATTGTTTATCCTGAAAACTTACATTCTTAGATTCTGCCCATGCTTCTGCTGTTTTTAAAGCATTTCCTCGTAATAACCAAGAATTTTCCTGACAACCTGAATTATACCACGCCCTAAATGCCTCAGAATAGGGCCGTAAAGCAGTTAATTGATTATCAATCCACTGTTGATTAAAAACCTCTCGATAAATGGGATTGTAAATCTGTAAGTGATTATTTCTTTTCACCACTAAACCCGATAACTGTAACTTTCCTTCCTCTCCAGTATTCTGACTAATTACTTCTCCCAGTTGATAAATCTTTTGATAAATATCTAATAATTCACCTGCCATTTGTTCATCAATTAAAATCCGTCTTTCAATGGTGCGTAAATGTTCCGGTTCATCTTTTGCTTGCCAATTTTCAATAATATTAGTTCTAATTAAATTCTCTAACCATTCTGTATACTCCCCACTTTCCAAGGGGGGTTGTGGGGGGTCAGTTAAAACTAAATTACAGCCTTTTTGAGTTAAAAAAGGTTGTCCTCCAGTCCAATTTAAAATTAATTCTAATAACTTTTCCGGTTGATTGGTTTTAACACTTAATCCCTTTGCTAATGCTTGAGATTCTGCAAAAGTAAAACCTGTTAATTCTACGCCATAACCAATATTAAAAGGAGTCCGCGTTTTATCTTGAATTAAATCACTGGGAGTAGCTACACCTAATAACACAAAACTCAGACGATTATATTCAATATTATCAACTCGACGATTATAAAAAGAGCGAATCAAAGCGAAAAAATCATCAACATTAAACTGTAAACTAATGATACTATCAATTTCATCTATAAAAATAACGATATTTGATTCAACATATTTTAAAAGAATATCTCGGAGAAAATTACCAAAGAAATTCACCGCAGACAAAGATTCTTGATCATATTTATCCCACCAACTATCTATATCACATTTTTCATTTAATTCAAAGGTATTAATTAATTCATTAATAATTCCTGCATACCATTGTAAAGGGGTAATATTGGCTGAACCAATATCAGTTAAATCAATAGCAGCACAAGCAAATCCATCTACTTCTTTAAGTCGTTTCATTGTTTGAACTCTTAAAGAAGATTTACCCATTTGTCGAGAATTTAACACATAACAAAATTCTCCCTTTTTTATAGCTTGATATAGTTCATTATCGGCTTTTCTGGTAACATAAGTAGGCGCAGAAGCAGGGAGAGAACCACCTACTTGATATTCATAATTAACTGAGTTTAAATTTTCCATTTCACTTGTTGAATACTAATAAATTAGCGTAGCTCCTATGCTATAGCGGTTCTCGGTTGAGTGAGATATAAGAACCCCACCCCCAACCCCCTCCCCGCAAGCGAGGAGGGGGCTTATGATGTATCTCATTCAAGTGCATATCGTTATATTATAATCTTCAGTAATTAGTTCAATGATCCGGAAACTTGGCCAGGGTCCACTGAAACTCTAGAAATGGAAGACCCGAAAGTTGGACGAGTGAAAGTCATGCGTTGGAGTGGATTTCATTTCCTTCAATCCCCAAACCGGGCAATGGAAATCATTCGCGTCGAGATACTCCAACCGGTCGGACGCAATCGTCAGTTTCAACCCTTATGGCTGGCTTGGTTGGGTCAGACAATGCCCGCATTAGAGGATCTCTGGCACAAATACTTACGCCGTTTTACTCTAGAACATTGGTATCGTTTTGCGAAGCAAAGGTTACATTGGACACAACCTCAACTTAGCTCGACTCAGGCGGCAGAGCGATGGAGTGACTTGATGCCCTTGTTAACTTGGCAACTATGGTTAGCAAGGGCAGCTTGCATTGACTCCCCATTGCCTTGGCAATCAACTCAGGATACACTGTCTCCAGGGCGTGTAGCACAAGCTTTTCCTCTAATTTTAGCTGCTATTGGCACTCCTGCCCAACCCCCCAAAACTCGCGGTAAATCACCTGGTCGCGCCCAAGGACATCAGCCACCTCCACGTCCCCGTTATCCCACTGTCAAAAAACACGCATCTAAAAAACCTAAATCAGAAGAAACACTTAAGAACGCCGACCTAACTGCTGCTTAGTTTCTGCTTCTTTTTCCACGATTCAACAACACTGGGTCTCTCAAAGACGTTGGGTAATTTTCTCTTGCCTTCTTTTCATTGCTGCTAAATGTCAGTTAGTCCAAACTCAAGGAGGGAAGGCAAGCAGTCACAACCCTTGGAATTGCTTCATTTCACTTCGTTCCATATGGCTAACGCAACGCTTACGCAATGATATTGTGTAATTAATTCTGTCTCACTACTTATTATTGAAGAATTTCGGTAACAATATCTTCTGGAGGTATTCCTGCTTGAATTAAAGCATTTGTTAATCCTTGCTCAAAATTATCATCTTCAATAACAATTTTATCATTTAGTAATCTAGCATGGAATAAAATAGTATCAGTCCAAGTTTGTTTTTCCCAACCTGTCATAATAATCAAAAATTGTCCTGATTCTTGATCACAAACTGAACTAAGTTTAAGTTTTTGTAATCGAGGTTGAATAGCAGATTCTTTTCTTAAAACTTGGGTTAAAATCTGAGTATACTTTAGTGATTTATCCATTGTAAAATTACCTCATTTTCAGGATCAAAAACAATTAGATTAATTTTATTACGTTTAATAACCAATTGAAAAATAGGTTTTTGAAAGTGTTTTAAATAAATAGCTTGACTAATTCCTAAAAAAAGTTTTCGCTCTGGTTCTTGTTCTTCTAAAGCCCATTGATAAAGTTGAAGTTGTCCTATGGTTTTTTCTAGTTCACTGATTACAGAAGGAGCATCAAAATCTTTAATTTCGATGGCAATTTTTTGGTCTTCTTTATCAGCACTGAAAAATTTTTCTGCCCCTAGATCGGCTTTGAGTAATGTTTTTTTTAGTGCTAAAATTAAGGGATCATCGGTAATTTGCCAACCATCCTTTTCTAAGGTATGACGTAATGATAAGTGTAAATTATCTCTCCTAGACATTTTTTTGTTAACTGTTGGTTATTTAGATTCCATATCTACTTTCATAGCACTTTGATAAGTAAGATAATACGGCTCTTGCGTCTCTTTTATGGTGATTGAGGATCGATGATAACAAAACCCTTACGGGACAAGAGTTATAAACAATTATTTCCATATTTTCAATGAAATGCCTACACAATAGCGCTTTCAATGATTTTGAACCAGGCTTTCCATAAAAATAACCAAAGAACCGATAATACTTGCATTATATACCATGACAGGACTTTGACAACTATTCTATCAAACATCATGTAACAAAACTTTACTATTACCTAAATTTTGCTTTTTAAATGACATCAATTAATCTTGCAAGCGATCGCCAAAATAAAGCCGATATAAATTACATAGCCCGCTTCAGAATGAATTCTGAGTCTAATAGCAAAAGTCCTCTAAAGACGACTGAAGAAAAATTCATAGTCCGTTTCAACGGACTTTAGTTATTAGCCCTGATAGCGAAGCGTGGCGTAAGCCATACTTCAGTTCAGGGCGGTTTATGTTTATAACAAAATAACTCTGGTTAGATTTAGTTAATTGTCATTATTTTAAATGACATCAATTAATCTTTGCAAGCGATCGCTAAAATAAAGCCGATATAAATTACATAGTGGAATCACCTTATTACCTTTTGATTCTGCTAATCCCATGCTTTTTAATTTAAAAGCATAAATTGGTTCTAAGGTAACGGCATCATCACTATTAACCAATTTTAACATAGCTGATTTTAGTTCTTGATTTTCTTCCAAAATCAAAAGATGACGATACAAATGATCTTCATATAGTCCTTCTTCAGTGGGAGCAATTTCTAAAAATTGCTTTAAAGTTAAGTCGTTAGTGGCAATATGATATAATGCCGTTCTCACCAAATAAGGATGACCGTCAATCATCCCCATTAATTGATTAATTTCTGTATCTGACCATTGTAATCCATGTCGTTTAACTAAATCCTGAACCTGTGCTAAACTAAACTTATTTAAATCAATTGGTAAACCCACATTAAAAGGAGATTTATTCACATCCAAAGAAATATAAACTTCCTGAGAATGGGAAAGAACTAATCTCAGTTTTTGCCAAGTTTCATTATTTTTGCCTTTTTCATGCCATGAACGTAACATAGTGAAAAATTCATCAGCAATTTCACTATATTGAAAGATTCTATCTACCTCATCTAATCCTAGAATCACAGGCTGTTTCAATTCTTTTAAAAGATAGGATTGGAAATAATTTGTACAATTAGTTTGACTGCTATAACGTTGAGGTTTCCAATATTGATCTATCTTTTCTTCAATCCCTAATTCTAAACTGACATTTGCACAAAAAGACTCTAAAAAACTATCGAGATTTTTAAATAATTCTCGACTCCATAAATTAATAAATCCTGTTTGATAACCTTGCTTTTCTCCTTGATCTAAAATCCTACTCATTAATGAAGTTTTCCCCATTTGTCGAGGTGCTTTAATCCTAATTAATGCCCCAGGTTTTACAATAGCAGTGTAACAGGTAGCTTCAATGGGAGGACGTTCAACATAGAAAGGAGAATTTAGGGGGACTTGGCCATCTAAATTTTCAAAAGGAATATTAATATCTCTTGGTTGAATAGGTTTAGATTTCGACTCAGGTACACCCTGAATAATAGCTTTTTTAGTCGTTGCATCTTTTGTCCTCAAAATCGGAGTTAAATGCTCTAGAATATGTTCCATTTCAATCGCATTACATCCTAAATCAAAAGCACTTTTAATTGATTGTCCTGCAAATAAAGTATCGTAGAAACCAATAGCAAATTGTTTAGCGGCTTGATCACCAATTTTTTGATTCATTCCGACGACATAATTAACATAAGGATAAATACCTTCTGCTTGTACATCTGAATAACAAGCATTGAGAAAAACACAATCAATAAAAAAGATTTCTTGTAATGCTTTAAACAATTTGGCTAAAGGAGCAACTTTGACTAAAAAGGCTTCTCCATTATCTGTCATTAAAGCTAAACCCTGTTCTCCTCCACCATGTCCTGAGAAATGCACAATATCTGGCTTATGACCTAATAGGGTACGACGAAGTTCTTGAGGACGGACTGCCTCTTCTACAATAATTGTAAATTGTTCACGGTTGAGCGATCGCTCCCAAGCACTTTTGATTTCCCTCACTTCTTCGCTTACACGTAACGGTTTTGTGTTAGTAGGGTTAGCGGTTAAAATAAGAATTCTTTTCATCACCATCGTTTTGTGAAGATATTACCAATACTGTGTATATGAAGTATTGTATCCTTTATAGTTACCAAAACCGTAACGGTGATCCAATCTCAGGTTACTGAGGACTTTTCTGGTAGATACTCTCAACAACAAGATCCCCGACTTCTTTGAGAAGTCGGGGATCTGAGTGGCTCTTGTTATACATATAAGCCTTTAGACACTGGGATAAAAGATACTTATTCCAAAAACTGTAAATATTGTTATGATTTCAGAAATTAGTAACTGATGTATCTCATCAGTGAAAACATTCTTTCAGGAGGAAATTCCTTTGTCTCGACGCTATTTATTTACTTCCGAGTCAGTTACAGAAGGTCATCCCGATAAAATTTGTGATCAAATTTCGGATACCATTATTGACGCGCTATTAGCAGAAGACCCTAATAGCCGTGTGGCAGCAGAAGTTGTAGTTAATACTGGTTTGGTGCTAATTACTGGAGAAATTACCACTAAAGCTCATGTTAATTACGTCAATCTTGCCCGTAAAAAAATTGCGGAAATCGGCTATACTGACGCTGATAATGGCTTTTCTGCGGATAGTGCCAGTGTTCTAATTGCCTTGGATGAACAATCAGCGGATATTGCTCAAGGTGTGAATATTGCTAAAGAAGCCAGAACTGAGGATAGTGAAGAGCTATTCGATAAAATTGGTGCTGGTGATCAAGGTATCATGTTTGGTTTCGCTTGTAACGAAACACCGGAACTTATGCCCTTACCTATCAGTTTAGCGCACCGCATTGCGCGAAGATTGGCAGGAGTTCGTAAGGCTGGTATTCTTCCTTATTTGCGTCCTGACGGTAAAACCCAAGTTACTGTGGTTTATGAAGATGGCAAACCTGTGGGTATTGACACCATCTTAATTTCCACCCAACATACAGCTACCATTGGGGATATTAGCGATGATGCTGGGGTACAGGCTAAGATTAAGGCTGACCTGTGGGCAGAAGTAGTAGAACCTATATTTGGTGATATTACTGTTAAACCCAGTCAGGAAACAAAGTTTCTGGTCAACCCCACCGGTAAGTTTGTGATTGGTGGACCACAAGGAGATTCCGGTTTAACAGGTCGGAAAATTATTGTTGATACCTACGGTGGTTATTCTCGACATGGTGGCGGGGCTTTTTCTGGAAAAGACCCCACTAAGGTAGACCGCTCTGCGGCTTATGCGGCTCGTTATGCAGCGAAAAATATTGTTGCGGCTGGGTTAGCAGAAAAATGTGAAGTGCAGCTAAGTTACGCCATTGGTGTAGCGCGTCCTGTGAGTATCTTTGTTGATACTTTTGGTACAGGTAAGGTTGATGATGAAATTCTGTTGAACTTGGTCAAGGATAACTTTGAACTCCGGCCAGCGGGAATTATCCATGTGTTCAATTTACGCAACTTACCAAGTGAAAGAGGCGGACGTTTTTATCAGGACGTTGCAGCTTACGGTCATTTGGGAAGAACGGATTTGGATTTACCCTGGGAACACACTGATAAGGTAGACGTTTTAAAGAAAGCGGCGTTTGCTTAATCAGTTAGTTTAATACCCAAACTTAATTTGAGGTTATAGACGGTTTAATTATCTATAGCCTCTTTTTTTGGAGTTTTACAAGTTAATTTACTTAATCCCAGTCAGGAAAGTTAGCTCCATCTTCGCCACCAATACCGATTCCTGTGTTATATATACCAGCATCAGTAATGTTAAGATTGTCCATTGATGCTTGATAGACGTTGGAATCATTGACTGTGGCGCGGGTAAGATTTGCGCCGTTTAAGTTAGCTTTTTTCAAATTGACGTTGGTAACAAAGGCTGATGTTAAATTAGCACCTGCTAAGTTTGCCCCAGTTAAGTCAGCACCTTCTAAGTTAGCATTTGTTAGGTTAGCGCCCTGAAGATTTGCGCCTCGTAAGTCTGCACCAATTAAATGAGTACCACTGAGGTTGAGTCCTGATAGGTTACATTGGACACATTCTCTAGTTGACAAAAGTTTCTGTAAATCTTTTTGGCTGCCAGCTTGAACTGAATTAGCTAGAAACAGGGGAGTTATCAAGGCCATAACGGCTAATAGTTGAAGTTTCATAAAATTTCCCCCTCTCACAATATAGTTATGTCCGTTCTTTGCCTCACGAATTCATTATCTCACTAATTAGCTAAAAAATGTTGATTTAAACTACAAGCTTGATATTTCTTTTTATAAATCAGTAATTGGGAATAGACCATTGGTAAACTGCGTCAATTCCTAAGTCCTAGTTTTTTATAGTGGTTTTTGTTAAGATTGATGAAATTTTCCTGGTGAAATACCACTATGGCTTTATACGCAGAATTACATCGGCATTTAGGTGGTTCAGTTGTACCTCGTGTACTATGGCGGTATTTCCAGCGTCATAATGCTGAGTTGATTTCTCGCTTTGGTGAATATGCAGAGTTTGAAGATTTTTATACTCGTCCTCGTAATACTTTGGATGAATATCTAGAATTGCATACTCTTGTGGAAAGTGTGCAAACGGTGGAGACTTTACCTTACTTTATTTACCGTTTATTACGTGGTGCTTATATTTTTGAGAATTTGGCTTATTTGGAGTTACGCTATACTCCCTATTTGCGAACTCCTGAACATTTGAGTCAAGGTGAAAGAATTGATAAAATGGCGGAAATTGTGGATATTGTGGGTAAATCTAGTTATGTACCCGACTATCCGATTGTTACTAGTCAAATTCTTTGTATGCACTCCCGTTTATCTTTTGAGGTGAATAAGGCAATTATTGATTTGGCAGCGCAAAATAGAAAGTATGTTTGTGCGATAGATGTGGCTGGTGGCGATCGCTATTATGATGAACGCATGGAAGAATGGATTAGTTTATATAATTATGCCCATTCACTGGGTATTAACACCACAGGGCATCTTTATGAAACTAAGGATGGTTGTTATCCAGAATTGTTACCCTATTTAATGCGAATTGGTCACGGAATCCAAGTTCCGCTTTTGTATCCTGAACTACTGCCAGAAATTGCCAGAAGAGGACAATGTTTAGAGGTTTGTCCGACAACTTATTTAAAAACAGGGACTTTACAGGATATTCGGCAACTCAAGTTGGTTTTTGACCGATGTTTTGAAGCTGGGGTGGATATCGCTATTTGTACGGATAATGCGGGTTTACATAATGTGCGTCTTCCGTTTGAATATGAAAATCTTTTGACTTACGACATTATCAATTTTCAACAGTTACAAGCTTGTCAAGAGGCAGCTTTCCGTCATGCTTTCGCTTGGCCTCATAGTCAACGTCCAGCATCTTTGTTAACTGGGTTGTTGAGGTAGGTGACAGGGGAGTTGGGGGAGTGGAGGAGGTTGGGGGAGTTGGGGGAGTGGAGGAGGTTGGGGGAGTTGGGGGAGTTGGGGGAGTTGGGGGAGTTGGGGGAGTTGGGGGAGTTGGGAGAGTCGGGGGGTTGGGGGAGTCGGGGGAGTCGGGGGAGGCAAGATTCTTTTATCCCCTACCTCCCCTACCTCCCCTACCTCCCCTACCTCCCCTACCTCCCCTACCTCCCCTACCTCCCCTACCTCCCCGACCTCCCCTACCTCCCCTACCTCCCCCACCTCCCCCTACTCCTTTCAACCCTCTACCCCTTCTGTCGCACCGTTGATAGATTTCCAGGCTGGTAAGCCACCGCCCAGTTCAGCTACGGCTGTGAAACCGAGGAATTGCAGGGTTCTCACAGCTTGGGCTGATTGGCTGTCATTTTCGCCGTAAATGTAGATTTGGCGTTCTCTGTATAGGGAGGTTTGAGCGCGAGATTCCAAGTCATTGAGGGGGATGGAAATTGCTCCGGTAATGCGGCTATAATTGTACTTTGAGCGATCGCGCACATCAATAATTGTAAAAGCAGGTTGACCCCATAGAAGACTGTTCTTTAAGTCGTTAACATCAGCAACTAAATTAATACTCATAAGCTTTTCTCTGCTTCTAATCTAATCAGAAATTTACCAAATATCCCTTATTAATTCGTATTTCTTTAGGATCACAGCAGATTTGAGAAATTAATATTTTGCAGTCATAATATTGTAAGCTAATTATCTAACCGTAAAGACAATTTTTAATTTTTAATTAGTAATTTTTAATGATAATGGCATCTACGATTCAAGCTTTACCAACAGAGGTTGTATATCTAATTACGGCAGGAGAAGTAATTGACTCTTGGGTAGCTGTTGTCAGGGAGTTGGTGGAAAATTCCCTAGATGCTGGAGCAACACGCATTGTCGTTTCTTTATGGCCGCAAATGTGGCGAGTTCGTGTGGCTGATAATGGTTGTGGCATGAATTTAGATGATTTACAACAAGCCGCAACTGCCCACAGTACCAGTAAGATTCATTCCAGTGCAGATTTATGGAAAATCAGCAGTTTGGGGTTTCGTGGTGAGGCGCTACATAGTTTAACGACTTTGGCAGATTTAGAAGTTTTAAGTCGTCCTTTGGGGGGAAGTGAAGGTTGGCGAGTTGCTTATAATAATGAAGGAGAAGTATCACAAGTAGAAGTGGTAGCGATCGCACCGGGTACAGTAGTAACAGTTAATAATTTATTTGCTAATTATGAAGCTCGTCGTCAGGGTTTACCGGCGACAAATCAGCAATTAAAGGCTGTACAAAATGTCATTCAACAGATAGCTTTGTGTCATCCTCATGTTAATTATCAAATTTGGCAAAATGACAAAGAATGGTTTACGATTTGTCCCGCACCAACTGTGGGAAAACTAATTCCCCAAATTCTCCCCCAGGTGCGACAAGGTGATTTACATGAGGTGAATTTACAAATACCAAATCTGGAAAATTCGTCTTTGCATTTGGTGATAGGATTACCCGATAGATGCCATCGTCATCGTCCTGATTGGGTAAAAGTGGCAATTAATGGCAGAATGATTAAAACGCCAGAACTAGAACAGACAATATTTTCAGCCTTTCATAAGATATTACCACGCGATCGCTATCCCGTTTGTTTTCTACACTTAACTATTTCTCCAGAACAAATTAACTGGAATCGTAACCCAGCCAAAACAGAAATTTATCTCAATGAACTAACTTTTTGGCAAGAACAAATTACTGAAGCTATTCACAAATCTCTGCGGATTTCGGAAACCAATATAAAAGAATCCATTCACACAACCAGAGTTAGTAATTTATTGAAAGTCGCAGAATCAAAAGGTGAATATAACTTCAACTCTCAAAAATCCCAAAGTAGTGAAAATCAAACCTATTTAAAAGCCATTGCCCAACTGAGTAATACTTATATTGTTGCTGAACATTCTGGAGGAATGTGGTTAGTAGAACAACATATAGCCCATGAACGAGTATTATATGAACAATTGTGTGATAGTTGGCAATTAGTAGCTGTAGAAACCCCAATTATTATTTATCAATTATCACAAGCCCAGGTTTCCCAATTACAACGCATTGGTTTAGATATAGAACCATTTGGTGATAACCTTTGGGCAGTGCGTAACATTCCTATCATGTTAAAACAACGAGAAGATTGTGCAGAAGCAATTTTAGAATTAAGTTGGGGAGGGGACTTACAAACTGCTCAAGTTGCTGTTGCTTGTCGGAGTGCAATTCGCAATGGCACAAAAATGAGTTTACCAGAAATGCAGACCTTATTAGATAATTGGCAACATACCCGCAACCCGCGCACCTGTCCTCATGGTAGACCGATTTATTTATCTTTGGAAGAATCAGCACTAGCACGGTTTTTCCGACGTAATTGGGTAATTGGCAAAAGTCATGGAATTTGAAATATTTTATTGAACTATACTCAAAACGGCTTGATTGTTTGATTCTAAACGTAGGGGTAAAGCAAGAGCTTCATAGGTGTCAACTTAACGTAAAACCTCTTCCCGCAAAGAACTCAAGTCATCTCATTCCCCTGCTCTGACTGGGAATGAATTCTAGAAGGCTCTGCCTTCAATAATAAGTAATTGGACAAAAATATTTACAGTCATTGCGAGCGCAGGGAAGCAATCACAACCATTGGAATTGCTTCATTTCACTTCGTTATATATGGCTAACGCCACGCTGCGCTAACGCAATGACATTGTGTAATTAATTCTGTCTCACTACTTATTAGAGGCAGAGCCTCATCAACTGCATTCCTAGTCAGAGACTAGGAACGAGATGTGGTAGGGATTTGAGCTTAAATTGACACCAATGAAGCTCTTGCTTTACCCCTACACGTCTGGTTTCTTTGTTATTTGGCAAAAAGCATTTGATTTTTATCATACTAACCCTGGTATTGTTTTATGCTAATTTATAAATTTCACCCCTACTAACTAAGACTTCTGCTGTTAATAAATCCTTCACAGTTACTAATAGAGTCCGTCGAGAATCAACCTCGAACAACACCGATATTCTATCCATTCCTGCTGCTCCTGGTGGATTAAGTTTTGCCACACAAACCTGTTGATTTTGATTATCTAAGGAACGGTAACTTTCTTGATGTTGAAGAGTGCTAGAAGTCATTCTTCCCGAAGCATCAAAAGCAATTTCAGTTAGTGACATATCAGCTAATTCACCAATATCTAAACGAATTTCTTTTTGTCCATGATTAGCAACTTGCAGATTTAACCATTCTTGACGTTGACAAGGATATTTTTCACCTTTGGTAAATAAGCGATGATAAATATAACTTTTGCTATAACTTTCCCATAATCTAATTGCATAACTATGACGCAAAAAATCATCTATTTCAGTAATTTGTGTAATAGCTAATGCACCATGACGGACAGCATCAAAAGGTTTATTTAGTTTTACCTTAGCTTTACCAAAGTAGGAAATAATTAATTGTTGAACTGCGGGAATTAAACAACTTCCTCCCACCAATAAAACCTGTTCAATATCATTTTTACTAATACCCTTTCGTAAAGCAGAAGCTAAAACCTCATCTAAGGTATCTCGTAACTGTTGTAAAAACTGTCTATATTCTAAAATCTCCTCTAATTTTTCACGATTGATTTTTAATTCATAAGACATAAAAGATTCATCATCAAACCAACTTTCAGCTACAGATGGATTTTTCGATAATTGAATTTTCAATCTTTCAGCAATTTCTAATAAATTCTGATAACCAATTTTCCCTACTTGTTCTGGTGTTAGATTTTGAGAACGTAAATAATCATCAACTATCCAAACATCAATATCTTCACCACCTACATAGGCTTCCGACTTAGCTAAAACCTCAGCCCGTAAACTATTATTATCATCAGAATTAGTCACAGTTTTAACTAAACTTAAATCGAGAGTTCCCCCACCAAAATCTACTACCAAAATCAATTTACCGGGACTTTTAACAGCATAACCTAAAGCCGCTGCTGTAGATTCATCAACAATGGAAACTTGAGGAACATTTAATTTTTGACCTAAATCTCGAAACCAATCTAAATAACGTTCAAATGCACCCACAGGAACAGTAAAAATTAAATGACTAGGTTGGATATTTTGCTTTTGTATTTCTGTCCAAATAGTTTGGATAAATAACTCACAAACAGAGACAGAATTATAATTTATGCCATCAATTTGTCTTGCTGGTGGTTGATAATCTCCAGCTAAATCACGTTTAAACTTTTTAAATAACCGTTCAGGAGGATAACTTTGAGAAAGTCCTAATCTTTGACTACGAACACCTTCACCTAATATAATATTATTACCTAATTTAATAAACATTAAACTAGGAATAACCGGATATTCTACTCTTTCACCTTGAGAAGTGACACCCACAAATACACGGGATAAATTAGGAAAACGTAAACTTTTAGGTAGTTGAGTATCAGCCTCTAAAATACTAATTACAGTATTACTTGTACCAAAATCAATTGCGATAGTTGTCATAATTTAAGTAGGTTGGGTTAAGCGAAGCGCAACCCAACAAAAATGATAGATAATTGATATCTTGATGTTGGGTTAAGACAGAATAAATATATTATCTAAAAAATTGTAAGCAGTAAATGTTGGGTTTCGTTCCTCAACCCAACCTACAAATTCATGAGTTTAAGTATTATTGAATCCTGGTGGAAGAGTGCGACTAACTTTTGCAGGATAGAGAACTTTATCACCATCTTGATAACCAATAAAACGAATATAGACTGATTCACCTTCTTGAATATCATCACTATCAGCTTGATGTAATTGGGGATTATAATTAACCTGTTCCCAAGTTTCACCAATAGCATTATAACCCCAATTAGTAATTAAATTATCTAAAGATGTAAATAGAGAAACTAAGTTTTTAGCAGGTAAGTCAGGTTTAGCTAAAGCCATTTTTTTGACTGTGGGATAATTGCTGAGTAAAGTTTGTAATTTGGTAAAAGTTTCATATTGAAAATCACTTTGTAATTGTTGAGATTGTTGTTTTAATTCTTCTCGTAGTCGTTGACATTGAATTTCTAACTCTTTAATCTTCTGTTCTGTGTCTGGAGAAGTTACGGGTTGATTATTAATAGGTATATCTTGATTATTTGCTGGGAATAAAAACCGGAGAATAATATAAACGATGATTACGAGAATTACAGCAAAAGCAATATCATTAATTTGTTCTAGCATATTATTTGTTTATCTAGCTGGTGTTCAGATCCCCGACTTCTTTAAGAAGTCGGGGATCTAGTTTATTCTAGTTTATTGTTGTTGTAAAGATTGATTTTCGGAAGTGGTAATTAACTCATCATCTTGATAATATTCCGGTAACAATTCCTGAGATTCTATTTCTCCCAAGGACTTTTCTAACCCTTTTGTTGTTTCCACACAACTAGAACCGATTGCATTTAAAACCCGTTCCACAATTTTACCATCTTTACCAATGCGATATTCAACTTTTTGATATTCAGCCATAATGATTTTTCCTTTTGTCCTCAGATCCCCGACTTCTTACCTTATTTAATCATTTATTGATAAAATCTTAAAAAGAAGTCGGGGATCTTATTTAAACCCATCTACCAACTAAAACCCGCACCGTACCATCTGCTAAAACTTCCTCTTCCTCCACACTAAAACCCTCAGTTTGTATGGTTTCCATCAAAGTTTTATGGGCGTACTTTTGACTAATATTATTAATAAACTCCTGCTGATTAATTTTCGCACCCCAAAAATCAGCCACTAATTCATAACTTTCGCCATTTTTACGAAAACCTAAATCATAACCATTAGATTGCTTAATCACATACTCAGCATTAGTTTTATCACCCATATAACCCCGAACCTGAGTATTTTGTTCAACTTGATAACCCAACTCCTTTAATACTTGAAGCAGCACTTCACCCTGTTTAATTTGCACCTTAATAGTTGTAAAATGAGACATAAAAAATCAACTCCTATAAAAATCTCTCCAAAACCTCTTCCCTCCGCGTCCTCCGCGCCTCTGCGGTTCGTTTTCTTTTATTATTTAATCCACCTCCAAAGGACCCAAACCCTGCTGCTGAGAATAAACCTTTAACTCCTCAATTAACAGTGTATCAATAGAAGCCGTTCTTGCGCCAGCTTCCGCAGCCCAGCGTTTTAAACTCGTAATTTGTTCCTTAGCAATAGCAGCCAAAGGAACAGTTTCCGATACCGCCGCTAAAATATCTTCAGTGTGAAAATCCCGCCTATTACCATCTATTAAACTACCAAAAGCGCGGTGCATACCATCAATAATTACCTGTTGAATTTCTGCACCGCTAAAATTTTCGCTATGACTTGCAAGTTTCTGTAAATCAAAATCTCGCAGTCGGGAAGGACGGATTTTTTGCAAGTGGACTTTAAAAATATCATGGCGTTCTTTTTCTGTGGGTAAATTTAAAAAGAATATTTCATCAAATCGGCCTTTTCTTAATAACTCGGCTGGTAATATTTGCACATTATTAGCAGTAGCCACCATAAACACCGGACTGGTTTTTTCTTGCATCCAGGTAATGAGTGTACCAAATACCCGGCGCGATGTTCCAGAGTCACCATCTACACCACTATTAATATTACCAAAAGCCTTATCTATTTCATCCATCCATAATACACAGGGTGATATTGCTTCTGCTAATTGTATCATTTGCCGAATGCGATTTTCACTTTCTCCGACTATGCCCCCAAATAATCTCCCCACGTCTAAACGTAACAATGGTAAACGCCATTCATGGGCGATAGTTTTGGCTGATAATGATTTTCCTGTTCCTTGGATTCCTACTAATAAAACGCCTTTGGGGTTGGGGATTCCATAACGTCGTGCTTCTTCGGTAAAAGCATCTTGACGCATTCGCACCCACTGTTTAAGATTTTCTAAACCACCGACATTTTTTAATGATTCATTAGCGGTGTAAAATTCTAAGATTCCAGTTTGGCGAACTGCTTGTTTTTTCTCTTCTAATACTCTATCAATATCTGTTTCGTTGACTTGTCCTTTTGCTGCTAAAGCGGCGGCTAAAACTCTTCTAATTCTGGCGCGACTTAATCCTTGACAGGCTTTGATTAATTGTTCTTTTCCTAGTCCATTTAAGTTAAGTTTTTCGGGGACTATTAATTGATGAATTAAATAATCTATTTCTTCGATGTTGGGTAAGGGAAAATCAATTACTGTAATTTCTTCTTGTAGTTCTGGGGGAATGGTTAATGTATGACTGGTGAGGATGAGGGTTTGGCGTGTGCGTTTGAGTTGACGGGTGAGGTTTTTGATAGCCCGAATTACGGGAGCATTTTTTTCTGTTTCGGGGTTTTTGAGGATAAAATGGATGTCTCGCAATACAAATATTGTGGTTGTATTTTCTGGGGTTTTGGTAATTCTTGATAATGCTCCCATGACTGAACCTTTATCAGTTCCGTTGTCATCCCAACCGGTGACGATATCCCATAATAATAGTTGTCGTGGTGTCTGGGATATTTGGGTGAGTTGTTGGAGGACTTGTTCTATTGGTTCTTCTTCGACTCCGACTATATATAGTAGGGGATAGCGGGCGCGAAGCATTAAGTCTATTTGTTGGATGAGTTGTTGATGGGGGTTATTCATTATGTATAAATAGGGGAGTTAGTTGTTAGTTTATTCGGGTTTTTATTTCGCGCAAAGTTGCAAAGAAGAAAATAAATGTCAGAATCAGGATGACCAGGATTTGAGGATGTACAGGATGTGATTGTTTGATTATTGGTTAGTTGTTGATGATTAGTATGGAGAAAAGTGAATATTGATGAAGTGAGATGGAAGATTATTGTCTGAATCAGGATGTCCAGGATTTGAGGATGTACAGGATGTGATTGTTTGATTATTGGTTAGTTGTTGATGATTAGTATGGAGAAAAGTGAATATTGATGAAGTGAGATGGAAGATTATTGTCTGAATCAGGATGTCCAGGATTTGAGGATGTACAGGATGTGATTGTTTGATTATTCGTTAGTTGTTAATGATTAGTATAGAGGAAAGTGAATATTCATGAAGTGAGATAGAAGAATAAATATATGAATCTCATCTATTAATCATCAAATTACAATCCTGTCAATCCTTTAATCCTGGATATCCTGATTCAGACAAAAAATTTTTCTCGCTATGCGAGAGGGATAAGAAAAGAAAAGAGCAAGAGGGCAAAAGCGCATAGTGCTATCAAGTCCTCGCCGCACCACTACATACAACCCGAAAACCAACACTGTAGTTGTAGTCGAGGTCGTCGAAGTAGCGATAAGCAGAACGGCAATTCCCAGGACCGTCGTTCCACGAACCACCGCGCAGCAGCTTTGTATTAGCAATCTTTTCAATACCTAACCATGCGCTTGAATCTGTTGGCGCACTTTCATAGTTACTATGCCAATTATCTTGACACCACTCCCATACATTGCCGTGCATATCGTATAATCCAAAGTTATTGGCTACTCCAAAACTCCCTACTTCTCTTGTTTCTTTTCTATAAACTCCTGTGAGTCCTTGTCTATAAGTATAATGACCATGATAGTTAGCTAAATCCGTTGTAATCGTCTCTCCAAAGTGAAATGGTGTGGTAGTTCCCGCTCTACAAGCATATTCCCATTCGGCTTCACTTGGCAGTCTGTAGTTTTTTCCTGTCCTTTGACTTAACTTTTCACAGAATGCCACTGCATCATACCAATAAACTCTTTCAACAGGGCGATTATTACTTTTGAAAGAAGAAGGGTTAGTTCCCGTGATAGCTTGATATTGTGCCTGTGTTACCGGATATTTTCCCATAAAGAAACTAGGAACTGTAACTTGATGCTGAGGACCTTCATTATCCATTCTTCTATCTTCATTTTCCGGTGAACCCATCATAAAAGTACCACCAGGAATTGCAGCCATTTCTAACTTTACACCACTACCTAAATCTTCCATGAAATATCTAGCTACACGCGGCTGACGGTGAATAATTTCGCCAAATTTGTTGACTGTTACTACTTCAATTTGTTCTAGTTTTAAACCTTGGGGATTAAAATTAAAAGCTGCTTGTTTCGCTTTTGATTCAATTCTAGAATTTAATATATGATGTGCTTGTATCTGAATTTCTACAGATTCATCCTTTAAACCTGCAATTACTAAATCTAAACCCTGTTCTCCATAATTCAAAGCTTGCTCAAGTGCAGCAATTCTCACCTTTGCCTCTGGATTTTGTAACCGCAACTTTACCCCTTCAATACCACCTAAAACGGCTGCACCTTCTAGTGATTGACTATTACCACCAAGCACAGCATCGTATTCTCGCGGTTGTTGTGGATTATTCATGATTGGTTAATGGTTGGTTTCATGTATGCTGTATATAAAATAGCATATTATTGTCTGATAGCGTAGCGTGGCGTTAGCCATATCAGGATGTCCAGGATTTAAGGATGTACAGGATGTGATTGGATGATTTTTTGTTGTGTGGTGAATGTTGTGGTTGTCTGAATCAGGATGTCCAGGATTTAAGGATGTACAGGATGTGATTGTTTAATTATTGGTTAGGTGTTGATAATTAGTATGGAGAAAGGTAAATATTTATGAAATTACTGTAATAATCAATACATGATTCACGTCTAGTAATCATCAAATAACAATCCTGTAAATCCTCTAATCCTGGTTATCCCGATTCTGACAAAAAATTATAAACTGAGTCACTAACCATCAAATAACAATCCTGTAAATCCTATAATCCTGGTTATCCTGATTCAGACAAAAAATTCTAACTTTTTGACTTTTGACTTCCCGAAGGTAGTCCTGATTCTGACAAATAGAAACTTGACGAAGTTGAAAATATACTCTAATATAAAAATATAGGATGCAGCAGACATGATTTAGGCGTTGAAAGATAGTCTAAACATGACATCCCGTTACCTTTATGGTCGAGGAATTCCGGTAAAGACGTTCTGAATACCAAAAATTGATTTTTGGCGAAGACTCCTCAAGGAGTCTTTGTTATTTAAGGACTGGGTAATTTTTTATTATTTAATAAGTTTTTGGCTATCACAAAAAAGCGAACTTTTTTGATTTTACCTATACCATCATATTTAGGGTAGGCGCTTTCTACGTGCAACCTCAGTTTTTTACTTTCCCGAAATACTGTAAAAACAACAAAATAATCAAATTCAATACCATTGGAATCTAAAATTTTAACGGTTGCAAAGTTTCCATATCCAGCATGACATACTAATGTTGTTTTTTCACCCAGTGACTTGATAATACTGGGTAAATGCTTTGACAAATTGTATCTTTCAAAATTGAATGGTCTAGACTCTCTTGGAGCATTATACATCAATAAATTTGATTCTTCGCTACTCAGTTCATCCGATTCTTTAGTAAAACAATGTGAGCTATATGTAACGATAAATTTGTATGTGAATGGGTTATTTTCATCTGTATCATCAGTATATTCAACCCAGTGAACATCAAGATGTGATAAGTCGTAAACTTGACCATTAAATGTGAAATTTCTCCAGTGTTTAACCTCCGTTTTGACTGTATTAAAATTTTTACCCATGAGTTAATATAAGCTGCTATGATTTATACAATAATCTTGTAATCTTAATAGTATAAAAATCACAATGTCAAGTATTTAAAGTTTACAGGATGTTCTTGTTTAATTATTGGTTGGTTGTTGATGATTAGTATGGAGAAAGTAAATATTTATGAAGTGAGATGTAAAAATAAATACATAAATAACAGCCATTAACCATCAAATAACCATCCTGAAAATCCTTTCATCCTGGATATCCTGATTCTGACAAATTCATCATAATAGGTTCTTTGTTAGGAAGTTTGATAATAATTTCCATAGTTCCTCCTAAAGCATTAACAACATTACGCAGCGTATTTAATTCTAAACTTTCTCCACTTTCTAAATCAGATATTTCTTTTTGGGATAACTCCAAACTAGCAGCTAATTCTGATTGTGATAAACCCAGTTTTTCCCCCAAATGTTGAAGCGTAATTTCTTCTAACCTTATTTCAGAAGTTCTTGCAGCAATAATTTCTTTTCTTTCTTGAGAAAGTTGATTTAATTCTTCAGATAAAGTTGTATATTTTTTCATGATTTTTCTTCCTTGATTGTCTCCAAATATTCTCTATATCGTTTATCTGCTATGGCAATATTTTCTTTATACCATTTTTTATTACCAGCTTTGTTACCTCCAACTAATAAAATCGCTTGTCTTTTAGGATCAAATGCAAATAAAATCCGCCAAGGTTATCCTTGATGTTGAATACGCAGTTCTTTCATATTGCTGAAATCAGAACCTTCTAAAGTATCAACTCTTGGTCTTCCTAAACCGGGTCCAAATTCTGCTAAAATACCTAATACAGCAAATACTTCATTTTGAAATCCCTGTTCTTGTTGATAAAACCAAATTCTAAAATCAGGATCAAATATTATATTCCATTCCATAAATTCATTTAACTTATTCTATTTTATCTCAATCAGTTGTACATTGTTATAAATCAATTTTTGTTTGATATATCCTCTATTAAATATACCATATTTGGGTAATTTTGCTAGGTTTTTAGATAAATTTAATATTGTCAGAATCAGGATGTCCAGGATTTAAGGATGTACAGGATGTGATTGGATGATTTTTTGTTGTGTGGTGAAAGTTGTGGTTGTCAGAATCAGGATGTCCAGGATTTAAGGATGTACAGGATGTGATTGGATGATTTTTTGTTGTGTGGTGAAAGTTGTGGTTGTCAGAATCAGGATGTCCAGGATTTAAGGATGTACAGGATGTGATTGGATGATTATTGGTTAGGTGTTGATGATTAGTATGGAGAAAGGTTTATTTTTATGAAATTACTTTAATAATCAATACATCATTCACGTCTAGTAATCATCAAATAATCATCCTGTAAATCCTCTAATCCTGGTTATCCTGATTCAGACAAAAGGTTTATTTTTATGAAATTACTTTAATAATCAATACATCATTCACGTCTAGTAATCATCAAATAATCATCCTGTAAATCCTCTAATCCTGGTTATCCTGATTCAGACAAAAGGTTAATTTTTATGAAATTACTGTAATAATCAATACATCATTCACGTTTAGTAATCATCAAATAATCATCCCGTAAATCCTATAATCCTGGATATCCTGATTCAGACAAAAGGTTAATTTTTATGAAATTACTTTAATAATCAATACATCATTCACGTCTAGTAATCATCAAATAATCATCCTGTGAATCCTATAATCCTGGTTATCCTGATTCTGACAAAATTTTAAATAAATATTCATAAAGTCACATGGAAGAATAAATACATAAACAACAGCCATTAACCATCAAATTACAATCCTGTAAATCCTATAATCCTGGTTATCCTGATTCTGACAGTTGACAGATTATAATTAAAATACAGTACAATATGCCTATAACCTAGTAAATCACATAAACAATTATGAATGTACAACTTGTTGATTCCCTTGTAGAAATTGTTTTAAAATTAACTCCTGAAGAAAAACAACTTTTCCAACAAAGGTTAACTTATCAAGATTTCAACAAACAAACTAAAAAGCCTTTAACCTCTGAAGAAAGATTACAACTTTGGCAAGAGTGGATAGAAAAAGCTCCTCAAAGTTCTGTTAATCTTCCTGATGAAGCACTACGTCGAGAAAACATTTATGATGATAGAGGAACATGAGTAATTACTTATTAGATACCAATATTCTGTTACGTTCAAGAGATATCACATCTCCTGATTTTCATCTAGTTGATAAAACAATTAAATATTTAATATCTAATAATCATCAATGTTTTATTACCTCTCAAGTAATTATTGAATTTTGGGTTGTTGCTACTCGTCCTGTTAATGTTAATGGCTTAGGATGGACTGTAGAACAAACAACTCAAGCAGTACAAATGCTAATAAATCAATTTGATTTACTAGAAGAAACACCAGATGTATTTTCTATTTGGTTGAACTTAGTAACAACATATAATATTTCTGGTAAACGAACTCATGATATACACATATTAGCAGTGATGCTTGCTCATAATATCAGCCATATTTTAACTTTAAACCCCAAAGATTTTATAGCTGTTCCAGAAATTACGATTATTCATCCTCAAAGTATTAATAGCTAAGACCATATTTGGGTAATTTTACTAAGTTTTTAGATAGATTTAATGTTGTCAGAATCAAGATGTCCAGGATTTAAGGATGTACAGGATGTGATTGTTTAATTATTGGTTAGGTGTTGATGATTAGTATGGAGAAAAGTTAATTTTTATGAAATTACTTTAATAATCAATACATGATTCACGTCTAGTAATCATCAAATAATCATCCTGAAAATCCTATAATCCTGGGTATCCTGATATGGCTAACGCCACGCTTCGCTATCAGACAATATGTTACAATTGGAATAGAGGTAAAATCAAAAATTCCGTAATTAAATTGATCAGAAAAGACCATGCAACAAATTAATTTTGATGCTCGTGTAGATGAAAATGGTTGTTTATACCTGAAACTTCCCCCAAATTTTGCCGGGATGGAAATAACAGGAAAACTTTTATATCAAGTTCATCCTATTTCCTTACCCAATCGCCAAGAGAACAAAATTGATATTAATCTTGTTCGGAGTATTTGTCATCAGATTAGAAATTTACCAGTTCTTGATAGCAGAACTCCTGATGAAATTATTGGTTATAACGATTTTGGAATCCTAGAATAATGGTTATTGATACTTCTGCTATTATGGCAATTATTTATGCTATTAATTGATGCTATATTTGATGTAGACAATAATCATCCTGTAAATCCTCTAATCCTGGTTATCCTGATTCTGACATTATGTTACAATCTGAATTGAGAGAAACAGGAGCATAAAACTATGCCATTAATCAAAATACCAAGACATTATCTTGTATCTCAAGATGAAGATTCAATTACAGTAGATGTACCAGAATCAATGCTATCACATTGGAAAAAAAACTATGAAAAAATTATTCAAGCCAAAGGAATTTTAAAGCATAAAAAAGCAGCAATGTTAGCTCATTTAGATACTCTGCGTCAGGAATGGGAAGAATAAAATATCTTTATGATACCAATATTTTTATTTACTATCTAGCCGATGATATAACAGTTAATTCATAGTTTACAGAAGAGTTTTTGAATTTGCACGAAATTCTAGTTTCACCGATTATCCGCATTGAATTACTGAGTTTTGCCGACTTATCAAAAGAGGAGGAACAGTCTATTGAAGATTTACTATCTCAGTTTAATACAGTTCCATTTTTACGAGAAATTGAAAATCAGACAATCCAAATCAAACGACAATATAAAATTAAACTTCCTGATGCAATTATCGCCGCTACAGCAGTAAATCAAGACGCATTTTGAGTAACAAGAAATATCGGTGATTTTAAAGGAATTACTGGACTAAAGATTGAAAATCCCTTTGTTAATTGATAATGGAGGAAGATATGACTTTTATTAAGTTCTGCTGCTTGTAATCTCCTCTCAGCTTTTTCTAACAATCTTTGTTGTTCAGGATTCATATTACTAAACCATCTTTTCTAAGATTACGAAAAAAACCACTATCATGATTTTCTAGTTGTTCAGAATTAGCAAAAGCAAAACTGATTAAAAATAGCATATTATTGTCAGAATCAGGACACTCTTAGGGAAGTCAAAAATTTACATTTGTCTGAATCAGGATGTCCAGGATTTGAGGATGTACAGGATGTGATTGTTTAGAGACTTCCAAGAAATAAATTATCCTAAGAAACGAACCACAGAGGCACAGAGTACACAGAGAGAGAATTTCTGCATCAGTTTTGGGACATTTTTTTATTTGGAAGTCTCTTAATTATTGGTTGGTTGTTGATGATTAGTATGAAGAAAGGTTCATTTTTATCAAATTATTGTAATAATCAATACATCATTCACGTCTAGTAATTATCAAATAATCATCCTGTTAATCCTATAATCCTGGTTATCCTGATTCTGACAAAATATTATAAACTGAGTCATTAACCATCAAATTACAATCCTGTAAATCCTCTAATCCTAATCAGTGTTATGGAGGGTATTAAAAATATATATTAAAAACGATACATTAATTAAGTATATTCAACACTTGCGTTAATCTCAATCTATGCTATATCATTCGAGGTTTATTTGAAGTGGAGGTAAAAACACAAAGAACGAAAATAAGCGTTAGACTAAATAAATCATCTTAATATGGTTCTATATGACCTGTAATAGTGCCAAGTATGGCTTTAAAGGACTTGACTATGAAGGAATTTAAGCTAGGCTAATAAGGTCTAAATTTTATTAGGTACAGTTCCGACAGAGCAATAAAGCCAAAATGTAAATTTTAGTAATTGAGCCTGCTATAACTACCTGATGAATTGAATAGCCTGATACTTATTCAAGAATCGTTATCTACTAACCTAGACAAGTTAACTAATTAACGAACTCATGAAACACTAAAAATTGTAAAATCTATTTTACAACACCGATTCATGAGAAAATCTAAAGAAAATATAAAATAAACTCAAATGACTGTGGTGTCTGGAGGGACAAGTGTTTTTAAGACTAGCAAACGAGCATAGACAATTTGTTCAAGATTTAGTAATGAATTTGCAAGCTCTAGCAGTTGTACTAGAGAGGTATGGTTATCCGGCTTCTTGTTATACTTGCGGCGACCAAATGAACAGTGCATCTTTTATGGTAAGCTTAGGCGATAATCACTTAATTCGCTTTTTAGTATCCGATTATGGGATTACTTGGACAGAAATGCGTGATGATAGAGAGTTAATGAAATTAGAGGGTGCAGAAGCAATTAATCAGTTAGAAGAACTAGCAACCCTTGTTAAAGAGGCGATGCAAACTTCTAGAGGTACTGAGTATTCATCTCCGAAGAGTAAACGGATGTTACAGAATACAGCGGGAAGTGTGAAAACTCACCGATAATCTCCTGACAATATATTGGTATTTCAGGTTGCTATTTTCTATTACCTATAGAAGGATGAAAATAGGCTGATCATCTCTCTGGAGAATTGCACATTGTAGGGGCAAGACCCTTTCGGACGCAAGCTAGATAAATTGCCCCTATACCCCCTATACTAATACAACCGGGCTTCACACGGACTTGGTGAAAATAGGACTGTCCGTTGATTTGGTAATTTTCGGTATATTAATATTAACTTCTAAAAAATCATTATCTTTGAGAATTTGATAGAGATTGACATCCTTCTCTAATAAACAGGCATGACCGCTATGTGGTAATATGAATGTCTGGCTATTTGGTAAAATACCTGCCAATCGAGTAACTTCACTTACAGAGGGTAATAAGCGATCGCTACCACTGCCAATGAGTAAAATTGGTTGTGTTAGCTGTTGTAGCTCTTTGCTATCAACCTGGAAATCTCGCAGTAAGGATAAGCGCCAATTTACGGTTGCTGATGGTAGGGAACGCATAGCTGTAAGTAGTGTATGGCGATCGCTTGGAGAAATCCGTTCTAATGATGCTAGAAACGGCAACAAACCCAACGCACCAATATCAAATAGGAATGATGGCACAAATTGAGTAGCCGGGGATATCCAATTAAACCAAGATTGCTGCTGCAAAGCCGAAGCAGGATTAATTAAGATAATACGCTTAAATAACTGCGGTGACTGGATGGCGACTTGTATTGCTAAACAACCACCAAAAGATTCACCACATAGATATATTTTCCGTTGACAGCTTTTTTCTAACTCAGCGTGAACCAAGTCCAAAACATTCCTCGCTAAAACATCCCAAGTTGCCAGATAGTCTTTGGGTATAGCCAAGCAACGAATATCTAAACCAGAGGCTAATTCCGGGATTTGAGATTGAAATAACTCACCAGTCCCATCCATACCTGGTAAATAGATGAATAAAGGAGAATCTGATTTTACTGGATTTGGCGTTAAAAAACAAGGTTTAGGATCAACTGCTGGCATTTTACTTATTTTTATTCGTCTACTCTATCTTTAACTTTACCCTCTTCGGTATCCAGATAGGGATTGTGATGAAATTTTTATCTTTTCTCATCTGTCTAAAATCAACCTTTCCAGATAAAAAATCATCCACTCTGAAACCATAATTACAGAATTTATAGCAATTTGTATTCATGATATATAAGTATGTGAGTCGGCATTCAGTCGCTAGACATTAGCTAAATGCTGCGAGTAAATTTCTAATAGTTAGTTCAATGATTAATGAATTAAAATTCCCAAACAAGGCTCGCTAAATTAGGAATTTCTAGAACAACAACCTAGTAAATTACTCAGAATTGCAACTAACAGTTTAGTCAATTATTACTGGGAACATCTAATATGCAAAATCATATCCACACAATTAGTTATATCGCTAGATTTTCAGTTAGTGTATTCTCTGTAACTACTAAGGACAGAAACAAGTTTTACCATGATTATTAGTAAATACTTTCTCTGATTTAGTTAAAAATCAGGTGGATTTATAGAAGTAATTAAACAATTCTTCAGTCCATAAACTTGTTATCCATCGCCAGGAGTTTGAAAAAAAAGTAGCAATGTTATATAATTACGTAGTTTTGTCTAAATCATCTAGATTATTAATAGAGAAAACTGATTAATAATTTGCTTTTATAGTCCATGAATCTTGTGAATAAAACAGAAAAGACTTTTGCACTGACCACACCACTATACTATGTCAACGATGTTCCGCATATTGGCAGTGCTTATACAACTATAGCAGCGGATGTAGTAGCCAGATTTAATCGCTTACAGGGACATCAAGTACTACTAGTTACAGGTACAGATGAACACGGGCAAAAAATTCAGCGTTCAGCAGCAAATTTAGGAAAACCACCCCAAGATTTTTGTGATGAAATCGTTCCTAGTTTTCTTAACTTGTGGGATTTACTCGATATTCAATATGATCGCTTTAGTCGGACTACAGCACCCCGTCACCAAGCGATAGTGAAAGAGTTCTTTCAGCGAGTTTGGGAAACTGGTGACATCTACCAAGGACAACAGAAAGGTTGGTACTGCGTTTCCTGTGAAGAATTCAAGGAAGAACGGGATTTACTTGCAGACAAACACTGTCCCACCCATACCAACAAACAAGTAGAGTGGCGAGACGAGCAGAACTATTTCTTTCGCTTGTCTAAATATCAAACCCAGCTAGAGGAGTTTTACCAATCCCACCCAGATTTTATCCAACCTGTCAGCAGACGGAATGAAGTTTTCAATTTTGTCGCTCAAGGTTTACAGGACTTTTCAATTTCCCGGGTAAATCTGGATTGGGGTTTTCCTGTACCTGTGAATCCTCAACATACATTATATGTGTGGTTTGATGCCTTGCTGGGTTATGTTACGGCATTGTTAGAACCAGATGCAGAACCAACTATAGCTAATGCTTTACAAACATGGTGGCCGATTAACCTGCACCTGATTGGTAAAGATATTTTACGCTTTCATGCTGTGTACTGGCCAGCAATGTTGATGTCAGCAGGTTTACCTTTACCAGACAGGGTATTTGGACATGGTTTTTTAACTAAAGATGGTCAAAAAATGGGGAAGACTTTAGGTAATACCCTTGATCCTATTACTTTAGTGGAAAATTATGGTAGTGATGCCGTTCGTTATTACTTCCTTAAGGAAATCGAATTTGGTAAAGATGGCGATTTTAATGAAATAAGGTTCATTAATGTTTTGAATGCAGATTTGGCGAATGATTTAGGTAATTTGTTAAATCGGACTTTAAACATGGTGAAGAAATACTGTGCTAGTCAAGTACCGTCCATTAGCCAATCAGCTATTCCCATTGACAATCCTTTGAAAACAATGGGTTTGCAGTTAGGAGAAAAGGTGAAACAAGCATACACAGCATTAGCTTTCAATGAAGCCTGTCACTATGTTCTATCTCTGGTACAAGCCAGTAATAAGTTTATTGATGATCAAGCTCCTTGGTCATTATATAAACAAGGTAAGCAGGGGGAAGTGGAAGTGGTGCTATATGCGGTGCTGGAATCTGTAAGACTAGCAGCTTATCTTCTCTCCCCAATTATTCCTAATATCAGCAGTGATATTTATCAGCAATTAGGCTGGGGAATAAATTTTAATGAACAAAAAGAAAGTGCAATTTTAGCTCCTTTTTGTACCCACTCAACATGGGGAATATTATCCGATAAACAAATATTGGGAACGCCAAAACCAGTTTTTAAACGGATAGAAACATCAAAATAAAAGGTAAGGATTTAGGATACAGAATGTTTGATATGGCAAGCAATAGGGAAGAGAATCAGAAAATATTCTTCATCCTTCTTTCTGACTCCTGACTGGGCGCAGGCCCTGCGCCCCTACCTCCTGACTCGGTGACTTCTCACAATAAAAGATTAATTTTGGGAACTGCGAATTTCTTCAAAAAACAATTCGGGGCTACTATTAAAGGCTTGTAGCAGCTAAAGGGAGTGAATAATCAAAACAGTTTTACTGATGATTGATAACTCCTAATGTATTAGCCCCAGAGACTTATCATAAGCAACTCTAACAAGTAGATAGTTAGAAATTTCTATCATAACAGGGATAACAACACAAGGTATGACAACAATGTTGAACAATTTTGAAAACGACTCAATATTTACCCCAGAACAGGTTTTGGAAAATCGGGGTCGGGTGGCTATCTTTATTGATGGCTCAAACTTATTCTATGCGGCACTACAACTAGGAATCGAAATTGATTACACTAAGTTATTGTGCCGGTTGACTGGCGGATCAAGGCTATTACGGGCTTTTTTCTATACAGGAGTGGATCGGACAAATGAGAAACAACAAGGCTTTTTGTTGTGGATGCGTCGTAACGGTTATCGGGTGATTGCTAAGGATTTGGTGCAATTACCAGATGGCTCTAAAAAAGCTAACTTAGATGTGGAAATAGCTGTTGATATGATGGCATTGTGCGATTCCTATGATACCGCAGTTTTAGTCAGCGGTGACGGCGATTTGGCTTATGCTGTCAATTCTGTCAGCTATCGTGGGGTGAGGGTAGAGGTGGTGAGTTTGCGTTCTATGACTAGTGATAGTTTAATTAATGTGAGCGATCGCTATATAGATTTAGAAGCCATCAAAGAAGATATCCAAAAAACTCCCCGCCAAAGTTATCCATATCGGCCATTGTCTAGTATGGGCTTTTTAGACGATCCTAGAGATAGTAATAGACATCTAGAAGTTCCAGAATAATGCAAGATTCACAAGCGAGGGAGAATGGAAGACAAGATGGAAAACATCAGAGGGGAATTAAAAATCATTCTCCCCACTTCTATTCATTTTTGGGGTTAACATCACTAACTAATTGGTTTTACCTGCCTTTGATATTATGTTTAGGCTTATGCTTGTCGAGTTGCGGTAATCCATCACCTACCCAATCAAAAACTGATCCTTCATCTCCAAAAGATGATGATACTAAGGTAACTTTTTTTAGGATTGTTTTTGAACAATTTGATGAGGTAGGTAGACCAATTTGGAAAGTTAAAGCTAAAGAGGCAAAGTACACTACAGATAAACAAGTAGGTCAGGCGGAAAATCCTGAAGGGGAACTTTACCAAGATGGAAAAGTTGTCTACCAAATTAAAGCAGAAAAAGCTGACATTAAGCAAGATGGTAAGCAACTATTTCTTCAAGGTAAAATTGTCGCTACTGATACTCGTAATGGGATTGTCTTCAAGGGTAATGAGCTAGAATGGCGGCCTCAAGAAGATTTATTAATTGTTCGCAATCAGTTAAATGGTAGTCATAAACAATTACAGGCTGTAGCTCAAGAGGCAAAGATTAAAACTCGTGAACAACGGGTAGAATTTTCACAAGGAGTAGTTGCTAAATCCACAGATCCACAGTTGCAAATGCGAACTGAGCATTTAATGTGGCATCTTAAGGAAGAGAAATTATTTAGCGATCGCCCAATTCAAATAGAAAGATATAAAGATAACAAAATTACTGCACGTGGTCAGGGTAACGCCGCAGAAATTAATTTAAAAACTCAAATTGCGACTCTCAAACCACAGGCAAAATTAGAGTTAATAGATCCACCAATGCAAATTACTAGTAACTCTATAACCTGGAATATTAACAAAGAAAATATTACCACAAATTCTCCTATTCGCATATTCCAAGTTGCTGAGAATGTCACTGTCACCGCTAATCAGGGAAAAATGAAAATACCAGAAAACACGGTGTATCTCACTGGTAATGTTAATGCGGTTGGAAAACGTAGTCAGTCTTTAAAATCAAATCAACTAACTTGGTATTTAGATAAAAAATTGTTAGAAGCTCAAGGAAATATAATTTATCGTCAAATCGAACCAAAATTAACTTTTCAAGGGGAAACAGCCGTCGGTAATTTGGAAACAGAAAATATTGTTGTTAAAGGTGGTAATTCCTCCGAAAGCAGAGTAGTCACAGAAATTATCCCCCAGGGGGAAAGGTAGGGGGAGTTGGGGGAGTGGGGGGGGTTGGGGAGTAGGGGGAGTTGGGGGCAGGGGGCAGGGGAGCAGGGGGCAGGGGGCAGGGTATAAATTTATTTTCTTCCTTCTTCCTTCTTCCTTCCGACTCCTGACTCCTAACTCCTAACTCCTAACTCCTATGATTGCTTATACAAAACTTGATTGCGATTAGCTGCACCAAAATTTGGTAAAGAATTATCTAATCGAGGTGTGACAGGATCGGGAGTGTCAGTAGATACTTCTAATTCTTTTTCTAAAGTCTGGAGAAGTTTATCTTGTTGAACCCGAAAAGCTGATACATTGCCACCACGATTAATGATTGTAAACCAAACCAAACCGCGATCGCGTGTGGGGACAACTCCAGCTAAAGCACTAACATTATTGAGAGTACCAGTTTTCATTACCGTTGCTTTGGGCATATGTCGAGAATGTATCGTGCCTCTATGATCTAGTCCAGAGGTAGGAAATAAATCAGCTAAATTTAACTGATAAAAACTAGCTTCCCGTTGTAATGCCATGAACATAGCACAAACCCCCCTGGGAGAAATTCGATTTTCCTTCCCTAAACCAGAACCATTAATCAAGAGAATTTCTGACTTTGGGAATCTAGCCAGTTGGGATGCTGTGGCGCTAACTACATCTGCACCTCCCACAGAATCGGCTAACATTTCCGCAATATCGTTATTACTAAAAACATTCATTTCCTTAATGATTTTTTGCAAAGGTAAGGAAAAATGACGGATTAGTAAAGTCTGTCCAACTCTCGGTTGAGGATCTGCTTGAATATTACCAGCAATAATCACTTGGGGTTTGGGTGTTCCCTTGGGCATAACTGAGTGTTGGAAAACCACAGAACGAGACCAAGTTTGATGATTTAGTGCTTGTTTGAGTAATTGACCGGCGAGCAAGGGATGACGTTGGAAATTCATCGCAAAAGCCCCAGTAATTACCAAATTGCCCTTAACTTGCTTAATACCCATTTTATTCAGAGTATTTCCCAGGGCGATCGCTTCCTCCCCCACAAACATAGGATCACCACTACCAGTAATCACTAAATCACCCTGCACCACCCCATTTACTAAAGGTCCAGTGCTACTAACTAAAGTCTCAAATTGGTGATTCGGTCCCCAAGCTTTCAAAGCCACCAATGAAGTAGCAACCTTAGTTAAAGAAGCAGCGGGTAAAGGTATAGTACCTTGATGATTAGCCATCAGCATTGGTCCCGACTGTAACCAAATCCCCTGAGAGGACATAAGATTTTGGTCAATTAATTTTGACGTAATTAACCCATTAAGATATTCGTGAACCGTAATAGCGCCTGCTGGACTTGGATCAGGGACAAGAATCAAGCTAGAGCTACCTTGCCAAGCCAAGACACTTAAGGCTTCTAAAGGTTGAATCTGCGCCTTAGCCACTTCTAGCCACATAGAAAACAAACCTGATCCTAATAATTCCAGCATATTTAAATTCCTTTATTCGTTAATTGGTAAGAGTTTTCTTTAATTTCGTAAGCGTAAACTATATTCAATATCTTGTCCATTTTCTGTAGTTTGGGTTAAGCGACAGCGCAACCCAGCGCATTTGTTGGGTTTCATATTTTTTAAGGACTTCCAAATAAAAAAATACTCAACCACCTAACGCAAAAATCTCTCAAACCCTTATTCCTCTGTGTCCTCTGCGCCTCTGTGGTTCGTTAATCAGGATAATTTATTTCTTGGAAGTCCCTTAAGCTGATATCCAACCTACAAATCAAGGCTTTTGCCAATTTGGACAAGGTATTGATACAGCGGTTTCCGCTCTTATGAGGTACATCTTAGCCCCCTCATCGCACCCCCCTCAATCCCCCCGCAGCGGAGGGAAGAAAAGGATAAGCTTTTGATACTGGAGGGGGTGGGGGGTGGGGTTCTTGTACCTCATAACATCGGGAAGTGCTGTATTCTGAAACTATTTTTAACTTTTAATTCCCTCTTTTCCTAGCAACTTATACTAATATACGAGCCTGATTATATTTATCAGTATTGTTGACACTGATACTTTAAGTGTTTATTGTCGTAAAACCTTGATATGGCAGACCCAGCCCTTTCTGCGGCTGATTGTACAGCCATTGAGTTTAATTCAGCAGCAAAGGGGAATTCTATCCGTTGTTCAGTAGAGTATTTATTAAGAGCAAACTTATCAATTTTTAGCTTGCGTGGTGCATCCATCCAATATCTAATCGCTTTATTGCGAATGAATTGGGTAGTCCGAATTGCATCGTCTAAGTAGGTTAGCATTGAAAATCGTCGTTATGGAAAGGCAAGAGGCACTCATGCAAGAGGCAAGAGTGAAGAGGGTTTGGGCGATTTTACTTTTCTTTACACAAATTGGTTTTATTGTGTTCACCTACTTATGGCGTTGTATTGATGTTGTTTACCCTTAACTTTATACTCTAGAACTAAGTAGGTAAACATAATAAAAACGATATATGTTTAGTTTTGTAAAAACCGTGAAATAACCTATTTGCAAGGCATTCATTGAATTTACATTTCGTCACATACCTTTAAATTTTTCTCTTTACCTACTTATCATTGGTTTATTGTTTACGACCTGTAAGTATTGAGTAAAATATTTTGGCTAATTAATAAATTGGTATAGGTTACTTCCTTTCTGGATGTGCCAATTCCTCTGGAGTGGGAACACCCACCTGATTAATTACTCCAATCATTTGATATAAACGCCCTAAATCTCGTTGATTAAAATTTAAAACTAACCGGGGTAAACTAGATGTTTCATCTTGTTCCTCCTGCGGTAATGCTTGGGTTTTAACAATTTTACCTGTCAGCAAAATATCACAAAAATGAGTATTAAGTAATTCCACTTGAGCATCGGATAAATCTTCTTTTAACCGGATCACCAACTGATCACCAACATAACGACTAGAGTGATAAATTCGGTAAAATCCAGTAATGGCATTACAAGCAACTTCAAGATTATCTGTAACAGTGTACAAACTCGGATCATCTGCACTAACAAGCCCTGTTTTTACCAATTTCTCATCAATATATTGACTCCAAGAACGCCAATAATCGCCTCCTGGTTGATCAATTAACACCAAAGGAACTGGACCAAATTTACCTGTTTGGCTCAATGTCATACATTCAAAAGCCTCATCTTGAGTGCCAAAACCACCGGGAAACAAAGCCACAGCATCACTTTCTTTCAGAAGAAATAACTTGCGAGTGAAAAAGTATTTAAAATTAATTAGTTTAGCATCACCATCAATAATTGGGTTAGCTTGTTGCTCAAAAGGTAACTGAATATTTAAACCAAAAGAATTTTCCCTACCAGCACCTTCTTGACCAGCTTGCATAATCCCACCACCACCACCTGTCATAATCATAAATCCTAGTGCAGAAACAGCGCGACTAAATGCAACTGCCATTTGATATGCTAGTGTATCTGGTGCTAGACGGGCAGAACCAAAAATAGTAATTTTCCGAACATGGCGGTAGTTATAAAATAATTGGAAACCACATTCCATATCTGCTAAAGCGGCAGATAATATTTTCCAATCGAGACGTTCAATATCACTATCAGCAAGACGCAAAATTGTAGTGAGTGATTGCTGAATAAATTGCCTATGTTTTAGTGTCGGTAAACGGTCTATGAGTTCAGCAATATCTGCTTGGAGAGAATCTAATGAAAAAAAGGACGCTTCAGAAGTCATACTTACTGCCGCAATAATGGCATTATATTTTAACGAAAGTTGCTAATACAGTAAAGCGCAAATCAACCAACAATAAAAATCCAGTTCCCTCCCCCTATAAAGGGGAGGGATAGGGAGGGGTAAAACATTTGATACAGCAATCATGACTTTTCAAACATTTGGAGATAATTTTTAACTTTTGTAATAGGCTGCTTCTGGTGCATTTAATTTGGGTTACACCTATCACTGAGTGTTATATCAGATATTTGGAGAAAAACGAAAAAAGTGTTCGTTCCGCACTTTGTGCCGCTGCGCTAACACCGACCAACATTGCTGATTTCGCTATGCTCAATTTTGCTCGTTGGTCAATTCTTCACTTACGCGTATTGTATTCATCTCATCACCTCCCTATCGGGTAGGTGAGAGGCTTCTACTGTTTAAGCTAAGTTTATTGTCTATTCAGCTTAAAGATACTTTTCCAAAGTGTTAGCTAAAGTGGTTTTAGGTACAGCACCGACCACCATATCTACTTTTTGTCCATCTTTGAAAATCATTAATGTAGGAATACTGCGAATACCATACTGACTAGCAATCTGAGGATTTTCATCAGTATTAACTTTCACAACTTTTAATTGATCTCCATACTGAGTGGCGATTTCGTCCACAACAGGGGCTACCATGCGGCATGGACCACACCAAGGAGCCCAAAAGTCAACTAATACGGGAACTTCGCTGTCGAGGACTTCTTGCTTAAACGTAGAATCTGTAACTTGTTCTGCTGCTGACATACCTAAAAACCTTTACATAAGATATTTCCGAGGTTGGTGAAAATTCTACCATAGCAAAAACATCCTATTAAGGATAAAGGATATACATTTGCCAGGAAACTAGAAAACTAATCCCTACCATAAGGAACCGCCCGAACATTAGTCCGGGCGGAGTGTGGTGTGAGGAGTGAACGGAAACTTTTGTCTCCGCCATCTCTATTGTAGGCTAGATATGTGATTTTTTCAGTCATTCTCAAAGTTGTTGTCAATTGTCAGTAGTTAGTTGTCCGTTGCCCATTAGACTTCTCCGGTAAAGCTTGTAGAGACGTTCCATGGAACGTCTCTACAAGGGGTTCAAACGACGCACATTTAATTTTCGGAGATGTCTATTGTTAGCAGAAAACCACTAACCACTAACCACTAACCACTAACCACTAACCAATGACCAATGACCACTGACCAATGACCAATGACCTGAGTGAGTTATTTACCCATACCTAACTGTTGGGCTTTTTGGTAAACCTTACCTTCTGTTAACAAAGAAGGAGCAATGACAACTTCAACCTGCTGCATTTCCTTAATGTTTTTAGCCCCTAAAGTTCCCATACTCGTCTTTAAAGCTCCTAAAAGATTATGAGTACCATCATCCAAACCAGCCGGTCCTCTGAGTATTTGTTCTAGAGTTCCAGTTGTACCCACGCGAATGCGAGTCCCACGAGGTAAGACTGGGCTAGGAGTTGCCATACCCCAGTGATAACCACGCCCAGGGGCTTCGGTGGCTCTGGCAAATGGAGAACCAATCATAACAGCGTCAGCACCGCAGGCAATACATTTACAGATGTCTCCTCCGGTGATTAAACCACCGTCAGCGATGATGGGGATATATTTACCGGTTTCCCGATAATAATCGTCTCTAGCGGCTGTACAATCGGCGATCGCAGTAGCTTGAGGTACGCCCACGCCCAACACTCCACGAGAAGTACAAGCAGCACCGGGTCCAATACCTACCAATACCGCTGCTGCACCAGCTTTCATCAATTCTAAGGTGACTTGATATGTAACGCAATTTCCCAAAGCCACAGGGATAGCCATAGAACTGCAAAACTCGGCTAAATCAAGGGGAGTAATAGATTCTGGAGATATATGATCAGTAGAAACTACTGTAGCTTGGATAAAAAATAGATCTGCTCCAGCTTTAGTTACGACTTCGCCATATTTGCTTGCACCTGCTGGAGTTGCGCTAACTGCCGCAATACCGCCTTGTTGTTTAATTTCCTGAATACGTTTTTCAATTAATTCCGGCTTTATTGGTTCAGCATATAGTTCTTGCATCAGGCTGACAAATTCATCTTTGCCGACGGAGGCAATCCGATCTAAAATCGGTTCGGGGTCGGCATAGCGAGTTTGGACACCTTCTAAATTAATTACGCCAAATGCCCCCAACTGGGACAAGCGAACAGCCATTTGTACATCAACCACACCATCCATTGCACTGGCAATAATGGGGATTTCTCGCTCAATATTGCCGATTTGCCACTTAGTATCAGCTAAACTCGGATCGAGAGTTCTGTTACCAGGGACTAAAGCAATTTCGTCAATTCCATAGGCTCGACGCGCCACTTTTCCCCGCCCAAGTTGAATTTCCACGCTTTAACTTTTCTCAAAACTGTTTAAGCTAGGGTATCAAATTGTGGTGATATTGGGAATTGGGGACAATTCAAAATTTCTAATTTTTAATTCCGTTCCGATGTGCTAGATACAGAACGGTGTAAATAAGCCAACCATTCTCAATCACTAAAAAGCTTACGCCATATTATTTTTGACTTTTGACTTTTGACTTTTGACTTTTGACTTCTGCCCTGCGGTGCTAGGGTTTGCTTTTATTAGCATAATTAGCACCTGTATAACCTGTGGCTACCCAAATAATTGCCCTAGCACCATCCCGAATAGATTTTTGAATCGGTTCTGGTGAATTTTCTGAAGGAACTGATACGGGTTTAAAATTCATGCCCCGACTACCCAAGATAATTTCACCAACGACGCAAGCACGACGCATATGAAAGTCAGATGTAATTAAATAAACACTTTTGATCCCCCGCGATCGCAATTCATCCACTGTAGTAGTAAAATTAGTAACTGTGTCTACAGCTTCATAGTCTAAATTTAAACGTTGGGTATTAACTCCTGCCTTGGCAAATATTTTTTTAGTATGCTGAGGTGGACTGCCTCCAGAAATCCAAATAGGTATATTGGGATACTGACGAGCTAATTTGGCTGTAAACTTTTCTCTTTCTAGTAAGGGAGTAGAACCGCCTAAAACTAATATTGCTTGTGGTTGTACAAATTGGTTTTGTACTGCTTTGCACCCCCACCAGATAAATAAGGGTAGGAGACAAGCCATAACTCTCACAGATTTCCCTGTCAAAATTAGCTTATTCAAGGCTTGATAAGTATGTCTATTCTGGCGAGAATTTTCTTTAAAAATTAGTACCATGACGCATAAGGATGATGGTTAAGTATAAGTCTTTGCGAAGTATGGCTAAAAAGAAGCTGATAACTTTGCAATCATAGTAGCTGAATCTACGTCGCTATAATTTCTGCCATATCCTAAACTATCTAAGAAAATTAATCAAAGGTGTCTTACCATTCATCTAATTAGGTTAGCGTTGAAAATTGTCGTTATGGCAAGGCAATAGGCAATAGGCAAGTCTTCACGCATTTTGGTTATCTCATCTCCACTTACTTATTCCGTTCTTAATTATACAATCAGGAAATATATAGAGTTTCTTGAAAAAGTTTTTTGTCAACTTGCTTTACCCCTACGATATATCGAGGTTAAGGTAATTCATGTTGATTTAATATCAGGACTTAAGCAAAATATTCCTCAAACCCTCATTTCTCCGTGTTCTCTGTGTTCTCTGTGGTTCGTTATTCCGTGACTCGTGCATAAGTCCTAAATATCACTAAAATTAATAACATTGACAGGTTAGACATCACTTTTTTGTCAATTTGTCAATAGGGAATTTTTGCGATCGCTCAAACTAGATCATTTCTGAGCAAATTCATGGCTAAAATTGTTGAGGGAATAATTTTTGCTAAGTAGGTGAACACAATAAAACCAAACTGTGTAAAGAAAGGTAAAATCGCCCAAACCCTCTTCACTCTTGCCTTTTGACTTGCCATAACGACAATTTTCAACGCCAACCTACTTATTCAGTCATCAAAAGACAACTTCTGCTATGGGACTGGGAATACAGCTTACGCCACGCTACGCTATCATTCCCAGTCGGGTTATGGGTTTTACATTAAGTTGACACCAATGAAGCTCTTGCTTTACCCCTACGATATATCGAAGTTAAGATAATTCATGTTGATTTAATATCAGGACTTACGCAAAATATTCCTCAAATCCTCATTTCTCTGTGTTCTCTGTGTTCTCTGTGGTTCGTTATTCCGTGACTCCCAGTCAGGTTATGGGTTTTATATTAAGTTGACACCAATGAAGCTCTTGCTTTACCCCTACGATATATCGAAGTTAAGGTAATTCATGTTGATTTAATATCAGGACTTACGCAAAATATTCCTCAAACCCTCATTTCTCCGTGTTCTCTGTGTTCTCTGTGGTTCGTTATTCCGTGACTCGTGCATAAGTCCTAAATATCACTAAAATTAATAACATTGACAGGTTAGACATCACTTTTTTGTCAATTTGTCAATAGGGAATTTTTGCGATCGCTCAAACTAGATCATTTCTGAGCAAATTCATGGCTAAAATTGTTGAGAGAATAATTTTTGCTAAGTAGGTGAACACAATAAAACCAAACTGTGTAACCCACATTCCGCACCCTCAACTGTCACACAACGAAAACTGGTCGTTTGGGGATTTTGGATTGGCGATCGCTATCTGAAATTTCCCAAATTTTGTATAAAAATTGTCCTCCAAGGTATTCAAAAATCCGAAATTACCGATTGTGACACCAGGGGGTGCGGAAGGTGGGGTGTAAAGAAACGTAAAATCGCCCAAACCCTCTTCACTCTTGCCTTTTGACTTGCCATAACGACAATTTTCAACGCCAACCTACTTATTCAGTCATCAAAAGACAACTTCTGCTATGGGACTGGGAATACAGCTTACGCCACGCTACGCCAGGCTACGCCACGCTACGCTATCATTCCCAGTCGGGTTATGGGTTTTACATTAAGTTGACACCAATGAAGCTCTTGCTTTACCCCTACGATATATCGAAGTTAAGATAATTCATGTTGATTTAATATCAGGACTTACGCAAAATATTCCTCAAATCCTCATTTCTCTGTGTTCTCTGTGTTCTCTGTGGTTCGTTATTCCGTGACTCCCAGTCAGGTTATGGGTTTTACATTAAGTTGACACCAATGAAGCTCTTGCTTTACCCCTACGATATATCGAAGTTAAGGTAATTCATGTTGATTTAATATCAGGACTTACGCAAAATATTCCTCAAACCCTCATTTCTCTGTGTTCTCTGTGTTCTCTGTGGTTCGTTATTCCGTGACTCGTGCATAAGTCCTAAATATCACTAAAATTAATAACATTGACAGGTTAGACATCACTTTTTTGTCAATTTGTCAATAGGGAATTTTTGCGATCGCTCAAACTAGATCATTTCTGAGCAAATTCATGGCTAAAATTGTTGAGGGAATAATTTTTGCTAAGTAGGTGAACACAATAAAACCAAACTGTGTAAAGAAAGGTAAAATCGCTGAAAACTTCTTTACTCTTTACTCTTGCCTATTGCCTTGCTAAGTAGTGAGACAGAATTAATTACACAATGTCATTGCGTTAGGGCAGCGTGGCGTTAGCCATATGGAACGAAGTGAAATGAAGCAATTCCAAGGGTTGTGATTGCTTCCCTTCGCTCGCAATGACTGTAAATATTTTTGTCCAATTACTTATAAGGATAATTTTCAACGCTAACCTACTTACATTAACAGAGTTTGCATTAATGGCTTGTCATTGTCCAACTTACCAGTACGTAGCCATTCTGTAAGTTCTTCTGGGGCTTGGGTTTTGGTAATACGTTCGCGGAGATACCCACCTTCAAGAATTTCTTTTTGCAGCAATTCCTGGGCAATTTCTTCCAGTAAGTTGCGGTTAAATTGGAGAATAGTTAAGGCGATATGGTGAGCATGATCCACTATCCGCTTAACTTCGTGATCAATTTCTTCTGCTACTTGGGGACTGATTGGCCGGCGAGGATTTCCATAACCTTCCATAAACTGCTGTTGAACTTTCTCGAAAGCGACTGGACCGAGTTTATCACTCATACCATAAATAGTCACAGTCCGTTCTGCTAAGTCTGTGGCTTTTTGAATATCGTCCGCAGCACCGGTAGATACTTTCCCAAACACGATTTCCTCAGCGGCACGTCCTCCTAATAAAATGGCAATCCGTCCGCGAATTTCATCTTCTATCATTAAGAAGCGGTCTTCTTCTGGCATTTGGATTGTATAACCCAATGCACCAACACCACGGGGAACAACGGAAATTTTCTCAACTTTACCAGCGCCGGGCATTAATGCACCAATGATAGCGTGTCCTACTTCGTGATAAGCGACGGTTTTTTTCTCAAGTTCATTTAAGACACGAGAACGTTTTTCTAAACCCGCTACTAAACGTTCAATGGCTTCGTTGAAATCTGCCATGATTACGGCTGGACGATTGTTTCTCGCGGCTAATAATGCGGCTTCATTAACTAGGTTGGCTAAATCTGCACCGGCAAAGCCTGGAGTACGGGTGGCTATAATTCCTAAATCAACATCTGTGGCTAATTTGACGTTTCTGGCGTGAACCTTGAGAATGGCTTCCCGACCGATTTTATCAGGTCTATCTACGACAACTTGACGGTCAAAACGACCAGGACGACGTAAAGCGGGATCAAGAACTTCGGGACGGTTGGTGGCGGCGATGATAATTACACCAGTGTTGGCATCAAAACCATCCATTTCCGTGAGTAGTTGGTTGAGGGTTTGTTCTCGTTCATCGTTACCACCGACGAAACCACTCGGTCCACCGCGAGATTTACCCAGTGCGTCCAGTTCGTCAATGAAGACGATGCAAGGGGCTTGTTCTTTGGCTTGTTCAAATAAATCACGGACTCGCGCTGCACCAACACCAACGAATAATTCGATAAATTCAGAACCGGAGATGCTGAAGAAGGGAACACTGGCTTCGCCAGCGATCGCTTTTGCTAGTAATGTTTTACCTGTACCCGGTGGTCCAACTAATAAGACACCTTTGGGAATTTTTGCCCCTAAAGTAGTGTATTTGCTGGCATTTTTGAGAAAATCAACGATTTCTTCAAGTTCGGCTTTGGCTTCATCTACACCCGCTACATCCAGGAATTTTACACCTGTGCCGCCTTCAGAATAAATGCGGGCTTTGCTTTTCCCGACTGTGAGTGCAGCAGGTCCGCCACCTTGACGACTCATTAAAAATGCCCAAATACTGAAGAAAATTAAGGGGGGCGCAACCCAACTTAATAAAGTCCCAATCCAGGCGGTTTCGTTGGGTGGTGGGGCGGTAAATTCGACATGATTATCCCGGAGAATTTTCGGTAAATCTAAGTCAATGGCGACTGGTGTGGTGCGAAATACCTGTTCAACGATTTTACCTGCGGGGGTTTGGGTTTTGATAAAATATTCGATGCGATCGCTACCAACAATGGCTTTATCTACTTTACCTGCTTGAACCTGAGCAATAAAATCACTATAGGGAACTTGCTGTAATCGAGTTCCCATTAAACTGGGAATTATCAAGTTTAGCAATAACAAAAAAGTCAATAAAATTAGAAGGCTACCACCAAATTGTCTAATTTTCGGGGGTTTCATCTCGTTTTCATGATTAGTTTCTACGGGCATAATTTCACCTCTAGGAAATTTGGTCATGAGTCAGTAAGTAGGGTTTGCTGAAAAAGTTATCTGTGAGGGCTAGAAGTATGACTAACGCCACGCTGCGCTATCAGCAAACCCTACTTAGTTAGTTAATTTTTAACGCCTGATAAATATCAACTTAATAAAAATGGCAAGTTTTAGTAGGTGAACACAATAAAACCAAACTATGTAAAGAAACGTAAAATTGCCCAAACCCTCTTCACTCTTGCCTCTTGCCTCTTGCCTTTTGCCTTGCCATAATGACAATTTTCAACGCCAACCTACTTTATATTCAATGACTATTGTAGAAACTGGACAGTAAGGTTTAAATTAGTAGATGCACTGTAAAATTATGTGTTTACCGCACTGTTATGGAAAATCAACTGGGATTCTTGCTGAAGCTGCTATTATTTTCGACTTTGCTCTCAGTATTAATTAAATATGCTGCTCCATTTTTATGGATTCCCGCAACGGTGGCAAATGTGTTAATTATGATTTTATCACCAACTATGATTATGGCGATCGCTCTACTGTGGCGAATACCAAGACAAAAGCAAAATTAACAGAAAAAATATAGTCCGTGTTGCTAAAATCAGCTAACCTAAGTAGGTGAACACAATAAAACCAAACTGTGTAAAGAAACGTAAAATCGCCCCAACCCTCTTGCCTCTTGCATGAGTGCCTCTTGCCTTGCCATAACGACAATTTTCAACGCCAACCTACTTAACTGCATTGTCATCAAAAGGCATTTTACCAAGCTGGGAGTCTTGCTTGTGAATCTTGGTCAATGGATAGGCTTAATTGCCTTAGTTATATCTTTATATGTATTGTGGCAACTTCGTGACGTTCTATTACTAATATTTGCGGCGGTGGTTTTAGCGACGACTTTAAATCGTCTCGCCCGGCGCTTTCAAAGTTTAGGAATAAAACGAGGATTATCAGTTTTATTAGCTGTAGGGATTTTCTTTGCGGGTGTTGTCTGTTTTTTCTGGTTAATTGTACCACCTTTTATCCAGCAATTTCATGAACTCACTTATCGAGTTCCCCAAGGATTTGGGCGTTTTAATAGTTGGATTTATGTCCAAAGAAGTCATATTCCTGGACAATTATTACCTTATATACCGGATCTGAATAGTTTAATTGGACAAGCCCAACCGCTATTTAATCGCTTATTAGGTAATTCTTTTGCTTTTGTTTCTGGATCATTAGAAGTTGTTCTCAAAATTTTATTAGTCCTGGTTTTAACAGGAATGTTTTTGGCTAATCCTGATGCTTATCAAAAAGTATTTGTTCGCTTATTTCCCTCCTTTTATCGGCGGCGGGTGGTGGGAATTATAGAACAGTGCGAAGTTTCTTTAGAGGGATGGGTAACTGGTGCTTCTATTGGCGTGTTTGTAGTTGGGTTGATGAGTTTGCTAGGGTTATCAATTTTGGGTGTAAAAGCTGCTCTGGCTTTGGGAGTGTTAGCAGGATTTATGAATTTAATTCCTAATTTGGGTCCGACTATGAGTGTAATCCCAGCAATGGCGATCGCTCTTTTAGATAATCCCTGGAAAGCTGTTGCTGTGTTTATTCTCTACTTTTTTATTCAACAGGCTGAGAGTAATTTCATCACGCCTGTAGTTATGGCACATCAAGTATCTTTACTACCAGCCGTGACTTTAATTTCTCAGTTATTTTTTGTGACATTTTTTGGATTTTTAGGATTATTTTTAGCACTTCCTCTGACGGTTGTTGCCAAAATTTGGGTACAAGAAGTATTAATTAAAGATGTTTTAGATCAATGGAATAATGATCAAGAAGATCATACGGAATTAGTGATTGTTGAGGAATATTCCGATATCAATGATCAGGTGTAGGAGTGTAGAGGAGAAATTTTCTTTTTTTTTGCTTTGATTAAGTAGGTTGGCGTAATTCATTTCTGACTGGGCGCACGCCCTGCGCCCCTACCTCGGTGACTTCTGCAATATCAACCAAAACCAGGAATTAACCGCTTTAAGGCGCGACCAGCGACATCACTATAACGTAATTCTCCACAGAGGATTTTACCCATGATTTGAGCGCCAGAGGGACGTTTAACACCAACTCTATAACCAATACCGGGGAAGCGATAAAATGCCCCTGCTAGTTTTTGCGCCCAAGCCATATCATTTCCCCATTGTTCGTTAATGGCATCGGTATAGTTTTCTAGGGCGTTAATATCACCATTTAAAGCATCGTGAATAAATCCTGCGGCAAGAACGGCGCTAAAAATCGAGGGACGAATACCTTCGGCGGTAAAGGGATCAACTAGACAGGCTGCTTCTCCAGCTAAAACTGCATTTTGGGTATGGAGTTTTTGGTTTCCATCCCAAATACATAGAGGATGACCGTATTGTTTACTAGTTTTGATATCTAAATTAAAAGATTTGGCATATTCATCTAAAATTTTCTTAAAGTCTTGGGGTTCGCCACCCATAAAAGTGCCGACTCCGATAGAATGACAGTCAGTTTTGGGGAAGTTCCAGATATAGCCGTTTTTGACCAAGCCAAACTCAAAGTGAATTGTGGTTTTTTTCTCGACAATTGCCGGAATTTCTGCTTCTAATGCCCCGGCTAATCGGCGTTTACGGTCTTTAAACCCTAGCCATTTAGCCATGAGACCTTTTGCACCATCAGCAGCGATGAGATAACGACCAGTGACTATGCCTGTGGCTGTGGTAACTTGCCAAGCATCGGTTTTAAATTCTATTCCTCTAACTTCTGTTTTGTCTCGTAGTTCAGCCCCTTGATTTTGAGCTTGTTGGATCAGGAAATGATCAAAAATATCCCGCCGCACCATCCAAACGGGTTCTCTGGTGTCAATTTTTGCTTCTACAGGATCGCCCAATTCCCAGGTAAAGCGCAAAGAGTCAGCTTTGGTAGAGATAGCAGGGCTAAAGTCAAAGTCGAACCATTGAGCTACGCTAGGTGACACGCCACCGCCACAGGGCTTATATCTGGGTAGGGATTCTTTTTCTAAGACTAAGACTGAGCGTCCTTTTTTGGCTAGATGATATGCTGCTGTTCCCCCGGCAGGACCTGCGCCAACAATAATGCAGTCGTACATAATGGCTAATTTTTTGCGTTCTAAGTAGTGAGACAGAATTAATTACACAATGTCATTGCGTTAGCGCAGCGTGGCGTTAGCCATATGGAACGAAGTGAAATGAAGCAATTCCAAGGGTTGTGATTACTTCCCTTCCCTCGCAATGACTGTAAATATTTTTGTCCAATTACTTATCTTAACTTAGTTGATTTTTCAGTAGACATCTCCAGAAAAGAATGTAGAGCCGAGAATCCCTACCCATGGAACGTCTCTACAAGGGTTCTAGGATACGCATATTTAATTTCTGGAGATGTCCAGTATATATAAGGGGTGATGATTTTTTTATTAATTTTTAGTAAATGGAGTTTGGTGATTGGTGATTGGTGATTGGTAAAATTCTTACCTGTCACCTGTCACCTGTCACCTGTCACCTATCACCTGTCACCTGTCACCTTACACAGTGGTGATCTCTTTTTCCTTTTCTACAAACAAGTGGTCTATTTTTTCTGTGTGCTTGTTGGTCAGTCTTTGGAGTTTGTCTTGCTGATCTCGTGATTCATCTTCGGAGATTTCCGCACTTTTTTCCTGTTTGCGAATGGAATCAATAGCGTCTCGGCGGATATTGCGAATTGCTACACGACCTTCTTCAGCATACTTGGACGCAAGCTTAACAAATTCTTTCCGGCGATCGCTGGTTAGTGGGGGAATATTCAACCGAATCACAACACCGTCGTTACTGGGAGTTAAGCCCACGTCCGACAGAGAAATAGCTTTTTCAATGATATTTAAGCTGCCCTTATCGTAGGGCTGAATCAGGATGGTTGAAGAGTCTGGCGTGGTAATGTTTGCCAGAGATTTCAAGGATGTTGGTGTACCGTAATACTCCACTTGGACTTTATCTAATAAACTCGAATTGGCGCGACCAGTACGAATTGTATTAAAAGCTCGTTGAGTAGACTCAACGGTTTTTTGCATCGTACTTTCAGCTTCAGCTAATTTCACAAGAACCTCCCACAAGAGTGCCAATAGATTCTCCCATGACTGCCCGGTGGATGTTACCTCGCACCGTGAGGTCAAATACTAAAATGGGGAGATTATTTTCTTTACATAGAGCAATTGCGGTACTATCCATAACTCGCAAATCTTTAGCCAATACGTGGGCGTAGGTAAGGGTGGTAAAACGCTTGGCATCAGGATAAAGTTTGGGGTCAGCATCGTAAATGCCGTCTACTTTAGTAGCTTTGAAAATCACTTCTGCTTCAATTTCTGCCGCTCTTAATGCCGCAGTAGTATCTGTAGTAAAGAAGGGATTCCCTGAACCTGCGCCAAAAATTACCACCCGTCCTTTTTCAAGATGACGAATGGCACGACGGCGAATATATGGTTCTGCTAATTCTTGCATAGCGATCGCAGTTTGCACCCTTGTCTGAATTCCCATCCGTTCTAGAGAATCTTGTAAGGTCATGGCATTCATTACCGTGGCAATCATCCCGATATAGTCAGCGGTTGCCCGATCCATACCTGCTGATGCTGCTTTAATGCCTCGAAAAATATTGCCACCACCAACCACGATAGCCACCTGCACACCAGTGGCTATCACCTCTCCTATTTCCTTGGCTATTTCCTCGACCACTTCTGGGTCAATGCCATAGCCTAAGTTGCCCATTAAGGCTTCACCGCTCAGTTTAAGTAAAACCCGTCGGTAATTCGTTCCCATGAAGTTCCGCTTTATCAAAAAAGTTGCAATTGCCTCCAATTTAAGATAGCAGTAGAGTGACTATCTGTGTCTATTTAGGGCTGGCTGAAAAAGTTATCTGTGAGGAGAGAGCGGGGGCAGGGGGCAGGGAGTAGGTATTTTTAAAAGTTCAAATCAGCCCCTACCTTCCGGCTAAAGAACCAACCACAGATACTAATTGATCCGGTTCTATTGGTTTGGCAATATGGATTTGAAATCCTGCTGCCAAAGCGGCTGTTTCCTCCGCTTCTCCGGTATAAGCAGTCAGGGCAACAGCGGGAATCTGCCCACCTGCTTCGGGACTTAGCTCCCGAATCTGACGAATTAGCATATAACCATCTTCTTCTGGTAGACCAATATCAGATACGAGTACGTCGTAGCCACCAGGATTATTCCTGAATATTGATAAAGTCTCCCTTACAGATCCAGTATCTGTGACTTCAGCACCGTATTCCTCCAAGACTATTCGGAATAATTGGCGGATATCTGGTTCATCATCTACAATTAGCACCCGCACACCGGCTAAAGATGGGGGGGTGGGGGAGGTGGGGGAGGTGGGGGAGGTGGGGGAGGTAGGGGAGGTGGGGGAGGTGGGGGAGGTGGGGGAGGTGGGGGAGGTAGGGGAGGTGGGGGAGGTGGGGGGAGCAACGGGTTCTATGGCTATATCGGTCGGTTTGAGGTTAGTTTGCAGAGGTAGCCTAACTGTAAAAGTTGAGCCTTGATCCTCACCTGGACTGGTGGCTGAGATTGTACCACCGTGAAGTTCTACCAAATGACGCACGATGGCAAGCCCTAGTCCCAAACCTGGATTTGACTTGGTTTTAGTGCCATCAGATTGGCGGAAACGGTCAAATACATAAGGGAGAAAGTCAGAACTAATACCTTTTCCTGTGTCCTTAACTTGAATTTCAGCTTGAAAATCACTGTAATTTAAACTGATATCAATTCTTCCACCTGGGGGAGTAAATTTAATCGAGTTAGAAAGTAAATTCCAAATTACCTGTTGCAAGCGGATTGGATCTCCGACTATAGTGTAGGAACTAGAATCTAGTCTTGATTGAATTTGAATGTTTTTCGATTCTGCGGATAAATTCACTACTTCTATAGCCGCTGAAATCACAGGAATCAGCTTAATGGGCTGGACATCGAGACGCATACTACCACTGCTAATTCGGGAAACATCCAATAAATCCATAATTAACAGGTTTTGAGCTTGGGCGGCGCGTTCAATTGCTGCTAATGCTTGTTCAGTCCTAGCTTCATCCAGCTTCTTATGACGCAACAAAGTTGACCAACCTAGTAGGGAATTGAGGGGGTTTCGCAACTCGTGAGAGAGAATGGATAAAAAATCATCCTTGGCGCGGTTAGCTGTTTCTGCGGCTGTCCGCGCTGATTGTTCCTGTTCTAGGAGTTGAATCCGTTCTGCTTCAAACTGCTTCTGTTTAGTAATATCCTCGATCACTAGCAAGATCAGTAGGTCATCGCCTATATGCGGCATTTGTCGGGCATTGAGGCGCATAACCTTGTGTCCAATTTGCTCAAAAATATGCTCAACTTCCACATCTTGAAACTGGGTTTGGTAGGTGATAACATCTTCTAAGAGCGATCGCAATTGAGAAATATCCCACTGTCCATTACCGATTTCATAAATCAGGTGATCTTCTGTTTCTTCTCGCACCACCCTAAATGTGTCGTAGAAAAATTGATTAGCCGTAACCACCCGTAAATCTGCATCCAAAACCACTAAAGATTGGCGGACAGTATCTACAATCGCCTCTGAATAATTACGGGCTGCTGTGAGTTGATCCGTACTATGTTTCAGTTCATCAATATCCACTAAAACTACCACAGCACCATCAATTTTATTATCTATTGTCCGATAGGGTCTAATGCGTAAATCATACCAATGACCGTCCTGGTCTTGCACTTCCTGAGTTTTAAAATTCAGAGAGCTAATTACTTCTAAAATTTGTGCTTCTAAATCCGGTATACTTAACCTATGTTTAATATCACTTAATGGTCTGCCGACATCGGAAGGAATCAAATTAAATATTAATCCCGCCACTGGAGTAAAGCGGCGAATCTCTAAATTACCACCTAACATAAGAATAGAAATATTAATACTACTCAGGAGATTTTGTAAATCACTGCTGACCTGATTAGATTCGAGATTCCGCCGTTGTAGCTCATCATTAATAGTATTTAATTCTTCATTAGTCGCCTGAATTTCTTCCTTTGCCGTTTGTAATTCCTCATTGGTACTTTGCAACTCTTCATTACTAGAAAGAATTTCCTCATTCGCTGCTTTCAAATCTTGATTAGAAGCTTGCTGTTCTTCAATAATTGATTGCAAATACTCTTTATTATTTTTTAATTCCTGTCGCAAATCAGCAATTTCTTGGATATAAATGTTGTTTTGCTTCTGCACAGATTCAACATCGCTATTTAATAATGCTTCTACAGAAGTAACTGCTGGCAATAATTCCATAAACAAAACTAAAAACAAATCCTCTGCCTCTTGACTAGGCATTTGAAAAGGAATTATCTCAATATTCACCAGTCTAACTAACTCATTTTTGATGATTTTTATCCCTTCTTTTTTAACTGCTACCCGCTGCCGTTTAGCTTGATGAATACAGGTACGTAGATCTAACCGGAATTCTTCCTTGGCCATTTTCAGCAAATTAAAACTGGGTTTGCCCGGTGCTGGTTCTAAATACAGACTTGTCTGACCTCGAAATTGCAAAATTTCTAAATTCTTATCAATAACCACACCCACAGGAGAAAATTGATTTAATACAATCCTGTCAGCTTGTTTCTGTATTTCTATATCATTCCAGGAAATATCAGGTGCTGGTAGTTGCCGTTTGGGACTTTCCACAGGTTTGTGACTGGGGATGATTTCAATCGCTAATGGGACAAATATAACTTTTCGAGCATATATTTTGTACTTTTTATCCACCACAGCAAATAAATCAGCAAAATCTCCCACACTTTCTGATGTACCTAACATCAAAAAGCCTGTAGGTTTAAGACTGTAATGGAAGATTGGCACAATTTTCTTCTGGACAGGAGAAGCCAAATAAATTAAGACATTGCGGCAACTAATGAGATCCAATCGAGAAAAAGGCGGATCACTAATCAGGTTTTGTTTAGCAAAAACACACATTTCTCGGATTAACTTGCTAATTTGGTAGCCATTCTCTATAGGCACAAAGAAACGCTGCAATCGTTCGGGAGAAATATCTGCCACTTGGTTGGGTTTGTAAATACCACTTCTCGCTTTTTCTATAGCTATCTCATTCACATCTGTAGCAAAAATTTGGATAGGGATATTCATTCCCTGATGCATTAAGAATTCTATTAAGCAGATGGCTATAGAGTAAGCTTCTTCACCAGTTGAACATCCTGCTATCCATATACGGATAGGATCATCAGTTTGACGTTCCTTAGTAATAAGTGGAAATACTTTAGTTCTTAAAGCTTCAAATGCCTCTGGATCTCGGAAAAAACTGGTGACAGTAATTAATACATCTTGATATAATGCGTTAACTTCAACTGGGTGAGTTTGGAGAAAACAAATATAATCTTCTAGTTTATCTAATCTATACAACATCATCCGGCGCTGAATTCGCCGCTTCAAAGTAGTATGTTTATAATAGGTAAAATCAACACCAGTAGCTGCCCGGAGAATTTGGAAAATATTTAATAAAGGATCTGCTGGTTCGGTGGTGACTTCAGTGGCTGGAACTGATTCTGATTCTGTAATGTAGGGATGAGAGCTTATGTTCGCTAGTTTATCAGCGATTTGTTGGGGAGTGAGGATAAAGTCTACATAACCAGAAGCAACAGCAGTATTCGGCATGGTACTAACCATTCCCGGTTCTTCAGCTTGGGCAAAGGTAATACCTCCTGCACCTTTGATACTTTCTAAACCCCTTGTACCATCTTCATTCCCCCCCGACAGTACCACGCCAATGGCTTTACTGCCTAAATCATCTGCTAAAGACAACAGGAAACTATCAATAGTCATTGCCAAACCGCGAGTTTTCTCACGGGGGCTGAGTTGCAGCACTCCTTGAGCTATGGTCATGGTGACATTAGCCGGAATCACATAAACATGATTCGGTTGTACTTTTATCCCTTCCTGCGCCTCAGTTACAGGCATTTGGGTGGTGCGGGAAAGAATATCGGGTAACATACTTTTTTGGTTGGGACTTAAATGCTGTATCAGCACAAATCCCATACCCGTATCTATTGCTAAATGGCTCAATAGTTGGGTAAATGCCTCTAAGCCACCCGCAGAAGCACCAATCCCGACAATGGGAAATAATTCTTTTTCTTTTCCTGGCTGTTGTGGAGATGGTTGAGCAGTGGCATCATTGGCTGGAGATTTTTTGGTAGACCGCTTACTATTCATGATATGCACCCGATTAAAGTTTGGGGCTTGAATATTTTGAACGACGGAAATTTTATCTTCCTAGATTTACTTTAGCGAAATATGAGTTGTATGATATACGTATGAAAGCGGTATTTTTGAGAAAATATAAAAATAAGTATTTATATCGTGATAAATCTTGTGCGTATCTTGACTTTACTCTATATCATCCCCAAAGCAATATAGCAGGGAGCAGGGAACAGGGAACAGAGTTAAAAGTCCTTCGGTGTATGGTTTTTTAGGTAAATTCTGTATCTCATTCAAGTGCATACCGCTATAACCAAAATCAATAAAATCGTGACCCAAATTTCCGACAATATAATAAAACTATGCTTTCTAGTTACCAATTATGACTATAGCCACTGAACGCCAAATTACACTAGAAGATTTTCTCAAGTTACCAGAAACTAAACCAGCATCAGAATTTATTAATGGGGAAATCCTGCAAAAAGCCATGCCACAAGGTGAACACAGTCGTTTACAGATTAAATTTTGTACTAATATCAATCAAGTAGCGGAAACACCCAAGATTGCTTATGCCTTCCCAGAACTACGCTGTACTTTTGGTGGTAGTACCATTGTGCCTGATATTGCGGTGTTCCGGTGGGAAAGAATTCCTAAAACTGAATCAGGGAGAATTGCTAACCGCTTTGAAATTCATCCTGATTGGGTAATAGAAATTCTTTCTCCTGAACAACCACAGAAAAAAATATTAACTAAATTATTACATTGTTCTCGACATGGAACTGAATTAGGTTGGTTATTAAATCCCGAAGAAGAAAGTGTATTAGCTGTATTTCCTGGACAAAAAATAGAAATATATGAAGGTGATGATAAGTTACCAATTTTGGCAAATATAAATTTGGAATTGACAGTTAAAGAAATTTTTGGTTGGTTGAGTTTTGGTTGATGATTATTAAAGCCAGTTTTACTCCTGACTCCTGAATTCTACTGTATCATTATAATATTTACCATGCAAGCTGATACAAAGGCATTTACCTCTACAAAAATCTGGACTTGGCAAGATTTTCCTATTTGTTACCAAACTCAAGGGAAGACAGGACCCGCTGTAATTCTGATACATGGATTTGGTGCATCCTGGGGACACTGGCGCAAAAATATTCCAGCTTTAGCCGCAAATTGCCGAGTTTATGCAATTGATTTAATTGGTTTTGGGGGTTCAGCTAAACCCAAGCCAGGAGAAATTACCTATACCTTAGAAACTTGGGGACAACAAGTAGCAGATTTTTGTCGGGAAGTGGTGGGTGAACCTGCATTTTTGGTAGGTAATTCTATTGGTTGTATTGTCGCTATGCAAGCGGCGGTAATTAACCCGGATATGGCGTTGGGAACTGCTTTGCTTAACTGTTCTTTGCGGTTATTACATGATCGTAAACGTCCAAGCTTACCTTGGATTAAGCGATTTGGTACACCAATTTTACAAAACTTTCTAGCAATTAAACCAGTAGGTAATTTCTTTTTTAATCGTCTAGCTCAACCACCAACAGTTAAAAATATTCTTTTACAAGCCTATGCTAAGGGCGAAACGGTGACAGATGAGTTAGTAGATATTTTGATGACACCGGCAAAAGATCCTGGGGCTGCGGCTGTATTTTTAGCTTTTACTGCTTATTCTAGTGGTCCTTTAGCGGAAGACTTATTACCTATAATATCTTGTCCAGTCATTATTTTATGGGGAACGGCTGACCCTTGGGAACCTATTAATTTAGGTAGAGAGTTAGCCAATTTCCCCCAAGTTCAAAAGTTTATTCCTTTAGAAGGTGTAGGACATTGTCCTCAAGATGAAGCTCCTGAGTTGGTAAATCCAATTTTACTTGATTGGATTGGTGAACTACTAGTACCGTAGGGCGGAATTAAAAATCAACTATTAAAAATAAAAAAAAGCTGATTACACAAGCTTTTCAGAAATTTTTAATGGTTGATTGATTTACGCCCAGCGGCACTAGTACAGAAAAAAAGCAAATTCAGAGAAATTAACTTTAAACTATTAAGACTGATTTTGTAGCCTAGGCTAACTTACCACCATCCGTGGCGACGATGACCACGCCAGCCACCATGCCGACCACCACGCCGGCCACCATGCCAGCCACCATGCCAGCCACCATGACCACCAGATAGAAGTTGCTGTTCTTCTACGGATAGTTCTACAACTAAATCAAATGGGATATTTTGAGATGGAATATTTTGGTTTGACATAATAATTGTTAACCTCAATTAATTTTTTGCTAGGTTTTGTACAACCATGTTTACTTTTATAAAGATATTTCTGATCAATTTAATGATTCTATGGTTAGAAATATTATTTGATAACTTATATCATTTGATGCCAATAAATCAACTTATTATATAACTAGAGATAGACTCATGCAATTTTATTTAAAGCCTGATGATAAAAAAGGAAGGAGGAGAAAATTAAGCCAGAATTTTGGCATAAGATACTGCTAATGTTTGATATCAAGCAATCTATCTGAAAATTTCTCCTCACCCTATAATTACAAAATTGAAACCCTAAGACTATCAAAAATAGTCCAGTTAGATATTTTGCCTATTTAGGAAGAGTATGAACTATCACACTAGTCGTTACGCTCAGGATAGCTATCTTCTCTGAAATAAGGTGTAGGTCGATCATATTTTGGATAGTCTTTACCACATTTTTTAGGTTTACAACAACAGGGAGGGAGTGACTGGTAACATCCCCCAGATAAAAGTTGTTGTTCTTCTGCTGATAGTTCTACAAGCAACGTAGATTTATTATCTTGATTTAACATTATAAGCCTCACTTAGTTGAATTATTTCCGGTTTTAATTTGCTGACAACTTCACGATAAAATCAGATTTCATGTTTTTTATTCAACATGATTATTAGCCTCAATTTATGAATAAGTGAATGTTGCCTATACTTCTTTTATAACTATTAATAATTAGAAAAAAATGCCCCCTTAGTCATAGGTTTATATAGCTTAAATTACTCTTGAGTTATAGTTCTATTTAGACAAAATATAGCAATCTAGTTTGGTTCTCAAAAAACTACTTAGGCTGCGTTGGCGACAGAGTAACATACCTGATAATACATAATTTTGATTTGCAACCAAAATTATATTGAGAAACTTTTCTTGTGGGATAGGCATCTTGCCTGCCAATAATACAAGGACAGGCAAGATGCCTATCCCACAAAATTGAATCATCTTTTTTGTGGAGTTCTCTTAATCTATTTTGTCAAAGGAAGTTATGGAGAAAATCTGGTAATAAGTTACTCAATTTATCACCGCTAGAACTAATTGTTAAGTAGGTGGGCGGAGGAAAATCAAAATATATTTCGTTTTTTGAAATGGCTAAAACTCAACGACAATAACCCATTGAGGTGAATTTACATATCGTTACACATTTTGGTTATTTCACATCCACCTACTTAGCAATCCAAATGTGAAAGAAAGTGCTATGGTTATTTGGGATAATTTATATTTAGTAGTTTGTGAAGTAGAATCACCTGAAGCGAGAGTTAAATCATTTTGTCCCTCAGTTTCCAGATCGGTTTTTTGGAAGAATAATTTACCATCAGTGAATAAACCTAACATGGGTAAAATTTGCCCACCAACAAGAGATTCTTGCTCTGTATCATCAAGATATCTAAATAATTGATGGTGATTTAATTGAGTATTTTTCAGCATATTATTACTCCTTAGATAAGTAACTAGTTTAAGTTGAGTGATAGGGAAATAAGAACTTTAAAAATATTTATTTATACGGTTAAAAACTGTAAATGCTCTCCGGGTTTTGATAAGAAAGTATCAGGAGTTCCTTGAATTTGGACTTGACCTTTTTCTATGAGAACAATCCAATCAGCCCGGTGGATAACGCTGGGACGATGGGTAATTAAAATTGTGGTTTTACCTCTGCGATATTTCAAAAGCCGATCTAAAACATTAGCTTCACTCATAGGGTCTAATCCGGCGGTAGCTTCATCTAAAATTAGTATAGGTGGATTTGTGAGAATTCCGCGAGCGATCGCTAATCTTTGTCTTTGTCCCCCAGAAAGATTCGCCCCAAACTCCCCTAATACGGTTTGATATTTATTAGGTAATTGACTAATAAAACCATCAGCATCAGCAATATCACAAGCTTGAACTATGTCTTCAAAAGAAATATTAGGTGTACCTAAACGGAAGTTCTCCAAAATTGTCCGACTCCAAAAATGAGGTTCTTGGGGAACATAAACTACTTGTTGTCGGTAACAATCTAAAGCAATATCTTGGATATTAAAAAAGCCGATGCGGATATTCCCAGAATCTGGTACATATAACCCAGCTAATAATTTAGCTAAGGTGCTTTTACCACAACCAGATTTACCAATTAAGGCAATGACTTTTCCCCCAGGAAGCTGAAGAGAAAAATCATCTAATAAGTCAACTCTACCTGCGTGATGAAATTGGAGATGAGAACAATTAATATCTGCCACACTAGAAATTTGTGCAGTTGGTTTTTGACTTCCTCCAACTACTTCTGGTGTGGCATCAATAACTTCTAACAATCGAGAAACTGCTGTTTGGGAACGAAAATATTCATCAACAAAGCCAACTAATGAGTTAATTAGACCTACAACATTTACTTGTAAAGCATTAAAAGCTAACATTTGACCGATGCTTAAATTGCCTTGAATTACTAACATACTTCCAAAGCCTAGTAAGATAACACCACCAATTGTAGAGATAATTTTAGCAATAGTCCCGTTAATAATTGCTATTTGCACCGTGCTAAAAGCCAGATTAGCTAAACGACCAAACCGACTTTGAAATTCATCCCAAAATTGAGGAGCAGCATTTGTAGTTTTAATTACCTGTGCGCCTTTAAATGTTTCTACTAAAACACCTTGATTTTCTGCTCCTAAGACTAAAAGACTGCGGGTTTTTTGTTGGAGAATGGGTAAGAAAGGTAAGGTAGATAAAGTCATGCAACCAGCAACAAATAAAACGGCTATTGTTAATTGCCAACTATAAAATAACATTAAGCCAAAAGAAATTACAGCGATAAAAAATTGGCTAGGTAAAACAATCACAATCTGTGATACTAATTGATTAATTTCGCCGATATCTCGCAGTCGGCTAGTAATTTCTCCACTTCGACGGGATTCATAATAATTTAATGGTAATTGGAGAAGTTTACGACCAAATTCTAGAACTAAACCTAGTTGTAATCTTTGTCCAAAATGAGAAATCATTAAGGCTTGAAATACTTGCAATCCTCCGCCAAATAAACTCATAACAACAACAGCGGAAACGACAACAGTAAGTAATTGTACATCTCCACGCACGAGAACATCATCTGTTAATAATTGAATCAAAACCGGAGTTCCTAAAGCTAGTAAACCCAGGACAATATTAATCATTAAAACCTGAGCTAGTAAGCCACGATAGGGTAAAAGCCGGCGAAAAAAGCGCGTTATTCCACCTTTTGATTCTTCTTGGGGTTGTTCAAAAAAGCGGTCTGGATCTGGCTCTAATAAGAGCATTACCCCATCCCAAGCATTGATTAATTCTTCTTTTGTCAGATAACGAATTCCCACAGCCGGATCAGCAATAACGTATTTTTTTCCCTTTTTACCATATAAAACAACCCAATGATAGCCTTGCCAATGGATAATTGCAGGTAATGTAATTTCTGTAATTCTGTCTACAATTTCTGGAGAAGCTTTGACGGCTCTAGCATTAAAACCAAGATTTTCTGAACCTCTTTTTAACCCTAATAATGTTGTTCCTAATTGTCCAGTACCAACAGCTTCTCGACTTTTAATCATACTTAAAAAGCGTCCATAGTGTTTGGTAATAGAAACTAAACAAGCTGCTCCACAGTCTTCTTCACTTAACTGTAAAACACATTGATAATTCTCATGAGGTTTGAAGATATTAAACATAATTATCCAGAAGAACTTAGGTTGATTAACGCTTGTATTGGCTTGAATTATTGCTTAATTCTGTCTACAATTTAATTTATGAATTGGTGATTAATTTGCTTTTTCTGAGGATGAATTGTAGTACAGTTTCTTGACGAGAAATAATATCAGCACGTCCTTCCATGCCAGATTTGAGATAACATAAATGATTACCTTTTCCTAAAAATAGACTTTGTGGTTCAATATTGATTTCGTAAGTAGCTACCTGGGGGGTGCTGATAATAGAGTTATTTTGTGTAGTTGCTAGAACATCTGGTGCAATTGTTTTTACAGTTCCTTTAAGAGTTCCATAGTCTGGATAGGGACAAGATGAAACCTGCATTTGTACTGCTTGACCGGTTTTTATTTTGTCAATATCTTTAGCCCAAACGTGAGCTTTGATGATTAAAGGGGCATCCACAGGAGCAATTTGAGCAAGAGCCTCACTAAGTTGTACAACCTGTCCAGAGTTGCGGAGTTTGAGTTGCATTAGGGTGCCATTTGTTGGGGAGCGAATTACACTTTTATTCAACTCATTTTCTAGTTGTAGTAATTCTTGACGAGTGCGAATTTGTTGTTTTTGCAGTTCTAGACGTTGCTGGATTAATAGTTCCCGTTCTTTTTTTAAAGCTGCTAAATTGCCCTCACCCCTGGCTTTTTCTTGCCTAATTCTTTCCAAAGCTACTGTTACACTTGCATTACTGGGATTAATGCCAATTTTTGCTTTTTGTATGTTTATTTGTGCTAATTTAACAGCTTGTTCTTTTTCTTCTTGGAGATTTTTAGAACTAGATTTGGCTTGTTCTAATTTGGCTTGAGCAGACTTAACAGCCTGTTCTTTTTCCTCGACTAAATTCTGAGCTATTGCTCCCGATTGAGCTATATTCTGCAAGCGATCGCGCTGTAATATAGCCAACTTTAAACCTGCTTCTGCTTCTTCCACAGTGGCTATTAATACCTTTTCTTTTTGTAATCTTGCTAGTTGCTCCTTTGCTAAATTTATAGCTACTTTAGCTTGTGTCATTTCCGCACCGGTTTTAATTTGCTGATCTTTATAGTTGCGTTCAGTGCCAGTTAATTCGGCCTGTGCAGCCATAATGGTACGGTCATTTAAGTTAGTCTGAGCAATTATTTGAGTATTGATTTGATTAATTTGAGCATCAATTTGAAGAAGTTGTAATTGACTTTGCTGAATAGTATTTTGCAGTTGTTTTTTCTGAGATTGGAGTTGGGAGTCATCAAGATAAGCAATTATTTCTCCCTTGCTTACTACCTGATCTTCTTTAGCTACAATTTTTTTAATAGTTCCCGTCATTGCAGATTCAACTAACCGTAATTCTCCCAATGGTCGGATAGTTGCAGGAACTTTAACTGTGATGTTGTAATAGAGAACAGATGTGAGACTCACAGCAACTACAAACATCGCAATCATCACTCCCCCACCAAGATGAATCCATTTACCAATATGGGGGAGAAACTCATTAGTTTCTAGTATATGCAAATCTTCTGTAGTTGGATTATTGAAGTTATACCAAGAATTATTATCTTGACTCTGTAAGGAATTCACGGTATTACACCTTCTATGAGGGCTAAAATAGTCTGATCTAAGATAGAAATTGCTAATATGATGCAATCAAACATCAACTATCTCAGGTAATAAATTATTAGGAATAAAAACAAGCAAATTTCTGTGTTCACATCGTGAAAAATAATTGGATGATAGGTTATAATCTAGTGAAGGGGGTAGAGATAGTTCTTCCATAGCTGTGGAAATTGCTTTCTCAAATCTTTAACGCAGATCAAGCATTAAGAAGAAGTAGGGAAAAGCTCAAACTTTCTCAAAGTCCTCACTTACATTGAGCAAGCTTTTATCATTTCCCTTACCCCCTTTTGTTCTCGCAAAAAGTGTTGACTAGTACAGGTTGGCGTAAATAAACCAACCATTCTAAGTAGGTGGGTGTTGAAAATTGTCGTTATGGCAAGGCAAAAGGCAAGAGGCAAGAGGCAAGAGTGAAGAGGGTTTAGACGATTTTACGTTTCTTTACACAGTTTGGTTTTATTGTGTTCACCTACTTAAATCCTCCAAAAGCCTATACTGTCTTCATTTTGACTTTTGACTTTTGACTTTTGACTTCCGCCTTGCGGTACTAGCCGTGCAGAGTGGTGGGAATAACTAACCATTAAAAACTCACAAAAAGCTGGTGCAAGTTGCTTTTTAAGTTTTTATGTTTCAATTTTCCATCCCACTCCGCCGCACTAGTTCACTCCTGGTTCAAGATTAGGTAATTTATAGGCTGACTAGCCCATATCTACGCAAGAATCCCTAGAGATCCAACTCCACTAGCAACTGGAGGAATGGGAACTGCGGGTACAGTCGTTGTTGCTGTTCCATCACCTGGTAGCACCGCTGGACCTAAAGCCCCGACGGTGCTGGGGGGTTCTGCACCTAAGCCTAAGAAATCTTGTCCCGCAGTTAGAATGGTATTAGACTTACCTGCGGAAGTAGCACTGCTACCTTGAGGACCGGAGACGCTTGATCCCATTAAAAGCGATCCCTTGTTAGCATAGTTACTAGAAGCTAGTTCAAAGTCAGCCCCACCAGTCACTATTTCTTGCTGCTGATCAGATAAAGCAACAATCAAATCGGATGCGTCCATTTGATTTAACACAATTATTAGCCTCACTTACAAAATTAGGTGTTTCATCACCTAACAACTCAACTATAAGCATTGTTGCCTAATAATTCATAAACCTACGGGTAGAAAGTAAAGTTTGCAAATTTACCTCTAAAAGTAGAGACAAAATAGGTTTTAATTATTAAAATAGTATTATTAATAATAAAGATAAATTCTAGTTCAATAAAACCTGCATGATTCTGCATAGTATTTATTTTTTGTTTTTCCAGAGAACTCTGAATATATATATATTCGTTAAGTTTGACAATCAACAAAAAATTAAATATCTATATTTTTAGATAAGTAGGTGAACACAATAGAACCAAACTGTGTAAAGAAATGTAAAATCGCCCAAACCCTCTTCACTCTTGCCTCTTGCCTCTTGCCTTTTGCCTTGCCATAACGACAATTTTCAACACCAACCTACTTATCTCTAATTTTATAAATATCATTTTGGCTATATCAGGAATTAATTAGTAACTGATTCAATAAATAGGCACAGGTGGCACTACCGATAGGAACTGTTAAATTATCTATTCCCAGAAAAGAAAAAGCTTCTAAAATCGTAGCGATTGAGGCAACAATTAAAGAAACTATCCAGGTTTGCCAAATACTACCTTGGGTAACAAGTAAAATGGTTACACAAATCAAATAACTGATTAAAGTCACTGTTAAAGAACCTTCCCAGCTTTTTTGAGAACCGAAAACTATATATTTATGTTTGCCAAACCGTTTCCCAATTAAAGCAGCTAATCCATCTCCCCAAGCCATAGTCATAATTCCTAAAACAGCATATTGCGGTTGGTGTAAATGCCAAAAAACACCTACTAAAACACCAATACTCACAGCATAGAAAAATGTTCCCAAACTTTGACGACCAACACTATTAATACCAGGAAGAATGGGGAATTGATAAGATAATAAGGTGATGATACTCGCAAAAACTGCCGCTATAATTCCCACATAAGCAGGAATATCTAACCACCAAGCAATTAAAATCACATTACCTGTGCCAATATGCACGATTTTACGAATGATTTCTGGTTCGCTATCAGTAAAACGGCTAACTACCCAAGCAATGCAGATAATTAATCCTACCCAAGCCGCAGCGGTGGCAATTGACAGCGACAATGGGGAAAGAGTTTCTAAGCTGATGAATGTGTTAAACAATGAGGGAATAGGGGTATTTTTAACTTTAATTCTACTTTATGGGATTTGGATATGGAAATATTATTGATTTGGCTAATTCAGGGTTATCGCTTATTTATTTCTCCCCTATTTCCCCCTACTTGTCGCTTTCAACCTACTTGTTCTATGTATGCGATTCAAGCTATTGAACGGTTTGGGGTATTTCGGGGTGGTTGGATGGCTATCATGCGGATTTTACGCTGTCACCCTTTTCATCCAGGAGGTTATGATCCTGTTCCAGATGCGAAAGCAAAATCTTGTTGTGAACATGAAGAGTGATCACGGATTTAAGGGATTACTGGATTACACGGATGCTTTGTTGAAACCAAGTAAGTATTTAGCTATAGCAAGATCCCCGACTTCTGACATTGATTTATAATTTGTGGACACAATAAATAAAAGAAGTCAGGGATCTTATCGCTAGTTGTATAATACTTTATAGTCATTTAAAATAAATAAAAAAATCCAGCTTTTTAACAGTACTGCTAACCTACTTAAAATGCGACCTTATTACCAAATCCCCATTATTGAATGTGGTGAACCTTTAGTTAAGATTCCTCTAGAATTGTTTGCGGTGGAATCTCCTCACCCTTATCAAAAGTTAGGTGCTAACTACGGCGGACATTCACCTTATTATTTGCGCCAAAGTGTTGTCGAAAATTTGATTCAGGCGCAAAATAATTTACAGTTACTATGTCCTAATTGGTATATTCAAATATTTGATGCTTATCGTCCTGTGGCTGTGCAGCAGTTTATGGTAGATTACAGCTTTGGGGAAGCGTTGCGAGAACGGGGTTTGACAGAAAAGGAATTATCACCCCAGCAACGGGAAGATGTATGGAAGGTGGTTTATGAAATTTGGGCTGTACCCAGTTTGGATATGAAAACCCCTCCTCCCCACAGTACGGGGGCTGCGGTAGATATTACTCTAGTCAATGATCTTGGGGAAGTTCTAGATATGGGTTCACCTATTGATGAAATGTCCGATCGCTCCCATCCAGAATATTATACTCATAGTCATCAAGAATATGATGCTAACCGTCAACTCTTACGGGATATCATGTTAAAAGCTGGATTTCAACGCAATCCTAGAGAATGGTGGCATTTCTCCTTTGGTGATCAAATGTGGGCTTGGTTATATAATCAATCTCATCCCGAAACTGTGATGACAGCACGTTATGGAAGATTAAATTCAGATCCATCCAGGAATTTTCCATAGGTTGTGTTATAATAGTAGACGCTACTAGTGAAGCAAAACTTCATAGTTTATGTTGGAGAGGTGTCCGAGTGGTTGATGGTGACGCACTCGAAATGCGTTTTGGGGAAACTCAACGGGGGTTCAAATCCCCCCCTCTCCGTTGAATTTATCGAACAGAATTCAGGAGTCAGAACTGCTGAATGGGTTCTGTAAGAGTGGCGAATAAATAACCGGGTTTAAGACTACCACTAAATCGTAGATTTTGTGGTGCAACAATTCATTTGCGAGTCCCAATCCCCGACTGATTGATTCTGACTCCTGACTCCTGACTCCTTCTTCAAGTTATAACTGCGGCTTTTCTTCCTTTCGTTGCTGAATTTCCGGTGCTGGGTTTTGCTTGGTTTCCACAATGGGAACTACCACACCCGAAGAATTTTCTGGTTGAGATTCCTGGGGTGGAGTCACTACGGGACGAGGTTCTGGTGCTGTATTTTCTGGAGGTGGAGAAGCTTTTTGGGATTCTTTAGAATCGCGCAGGGTATCCATTAAGGATGGTGAGGAAGTCACAACCGGTGTTGATTTCTTGGTGGTATTGTCGGGATTTGGTGTGGGTTGAGAGTTCTGATTCTCAGCCGTTGTTTCTTGAGAATCGCTAGTAGGAATTGGTTCTGGAGAAACGCGAATATTCTTACGTTTTCTCCGCAAACGAGGTAATGGTACAGATTGATTGAATGAGGAATTTTGAAGTTTTTGATTTGCAGATGATGGTGATATTTCCACAACAGGTTTAGGTAGAATAGGTTGATAAGTAGATTGTGCAAAAGATGGTTTAGGTGATGATTGTAAATTGGGTTTTGATAATATCCGCGTCATGCTAAAACCTGCTGTAGCTGCAACCAAGGCAATACTAATGCTAATAACTCCCTTGGGTATACCTGTTTTTTTGCCAATGTTAGCGATTTTTGATGGTGTGGACAGAGGATGAAAAGTAGCTTTTTTAGGTGAATATTCTGATTTTAAATGCGATAAATTAATGGTGGGGATTGCTTGGGTAGGTAAACTTGGTGATGTGACAGCCAACCTATTTCCTGGTAAAAGTTGCAGCCATTCTGCTACTGTGGTGGGGCGAAATTGTGGTTCTACAGCCATTCCTCGGCTAACTGCTTGATTAACAGCCGCACTCAGATGAGGTTGTAATTCACGAGGAGAAGGCATTTGTTCTCGGTCACGCAATAATGCAGGTATGGGAACTTGTGCTGTCAAGAGTGCATAGAGGGTTGCTGCTAACCCATAAACATCTGTGGCTGCGGTGCGCCGTGCTTGAGTTAAATACTGTTCAATGGGTGCATATCCCTCGCTGACTAAGCCTGTATGTGTCTGTTTTGCCCCATTATTAAATTCTCTGGCAATGCCAAAATCAATTAGCACTACTTCCTGAGTTCCTTGACGCAAGATAATATTATCTGGTTTAATGTCTCTGTGTAGCAACCCGTTATCATGCACTACCTGCAAGGCTGCGCCTATTTGGCGGATATAATGAATGGCTGTAGCTTCTGGTAAGGGGATTCCTGGTAAAACAAATGCTGCACCTAAAGTGTCTCCGCGAATGTATTCCATTACCATGTAAGGTAAACTGTTTTCTTCAAAAAAGTCGCTGACTCGGACAATATGAGGATGAATACAAGCGGCTAATCTCCTGGCTTCATCTTGAAATTGGCGCTGAAATTTGGGAAAATCGGGATGTTGCCGCAACCTTTCATTGATAGTTTTCATCACCACTTCTTGATTTAAATAGTGGTGCATAGCTTTGAAGGTAACACCAAATCCGCCCCGCCCTATTTCCTGGAGGATGGTATATTTTCCATTCTGCAAAATTGTTCCTGCTAACATAGGGTTTTTTCAGTCTTAAATAAGCAGATAATTAATTGGGTTATATCATTCCCATCTATTATGGCAAGGGTTTTAGATTTTGGGTGTTGCTGAATTGAGGTATGAAATTCCCAAATTGAACCTTTAAAACTCAAACCTCAGTGCGTCTACTCTTCGAGATCACGAAGCGTGATTGCGCCTTTGTATGAGACTAAAATTCATACCCTTAATCAGCAGCACCAGATTTTGTAACTTCTAACTACCCAATCTGCTGTATCAAAATAATTGTTAATTGTTACCTATTCCCTATGCTGAGGCTAGAATCTGTTAATTTTTATCGGCGGTTACAGCATCAACACCAATACCCAATTTTACAGGATATTTCCTTCAGGATATCACCGGGCGATCGCCTAGCCATTGTCGGTACATCCGGCGCTGGGAAAACTTCTTTATTACGCCTCATCAACCGTTTAAATGAACCCACGAGCGGCAAAATTTATCTTCAAAATCAGGAATATCGGCAAATACCCGTTATCCAACTCCGTCAACAGGTAATGCTTGTCCAACAAGAATCTAAGTTATTGGGGATGACAGTTGGCGAAGCCTTGGCTTATCCTTTAGTTCTGCGCGGTCTACCAAAGCAAAAGATTCAGGAACAAGTCAGTTATTGGCAAGAACAACTGCAAATTCCTGAACAATGGTTAGGACGAACTGAGGTGCAACTTGCTGCTGGACAAAGACAGTTAATTGCGATCGCTCGCGCCCTAGTTACCGAACCCCAGATTTTACTTCTAGATGAGCCTACATCAGCCTTAGATACTCCCACATCCACTCACTTAATCAATATACTAACTCACCTAAATCAACCCCATTCCTCGGCAATTCTGATGGTAAATCGCCAAATAGATTTAGCTCAAGCATTTTGTACCCACCTCTTACATCTTCAACAAGGTCAATTAGTAGTCAATCAACCTGCTGCTGAGATAGATTGGAGTAACTTAGCAACCAGCTTAATTCAAGCCGAAACTCAAGCACTAGCAGAATGGACTTAAAGCACATTCTGATGTTATGAGGTACAGTTTTTTATCGCAGAACTCGTAGGGGCGCAGGGTCTGCGCCCTCCGTTGTATTTCATAAGAACGAGAATTGCTGTAACTCATGAACTTTGAGTAAGTAGTGAGACAGAATTAATTACACAATGTCATTGCGTAAGCGTTGCCTGGCGTTAGCCATATGGAACAAAGTGAAATGAAGCAATTCCAAGGGCTGTGATTGCTTCCCTTCCTTCGCAATGACTGTAAATATTTTTGTCCAATTACTTAGTTAGTACAGGAATTTGATTAGTAAATCTTTCTCTTGGTAATTTTGTTTGTGTTTGTGGAACATTAACATTCAAGATTTCCATGTTAAATCTGTATCCCACATTGCGGATAGTTTGAATTAAACTGGGTTGACGTGGATCAAGTTCCACCTTTTTCCGCAACGATAAAACATGAGTATCAATGGTGCGTGGATTATCAATAGCATCAGGCCAAGCACGACGTAATAATTCCGATCTACTTAAAGGCACTCCTCCAGCTTGTGCTAAAACGTATAATAAGCTGAACTCCTGGGGCGTTAAATCAATAAACTCCCCTTGAAACCGCACCCGACGCTGAACTAAATCAATTTGCAAACTGCCATAATCTAAATAGGCTGGTGCAGTAGGTGTCCGGTTACGGCGGATAATTGCCTCAACCCTAGCCAAAAATTCCTGCATTCCAAAAGGTTTGCTTAAATAATCATCCGCCCCCGCTTTTAATCCCGTCACAATATCGGCTTCATTTGTACGAGCAGATAGCATAAGAATTAAAGGCTGTTGTTGACGATGTAACCAGCGGCAAAACTCGACCCCATCACCATCCGATAAATCCGCATCTAGAATGACTAGAGTGGGTTGATGGCTGATAAACACTTCTTTTGCTTGATAAATACTGGCAGCTTGATGAACTCGGTATTCTAGTTGTTGCAAGTGCCAACCCAACAACGACCTCAGATGGGGATTCCCCTCAACAATTTCTATACAAACCGAACCCACAGTGGTAAGACCCCTTAGCGTTGATGAATCTCAAATTAACAATCTCATGGTTAAGGTTTTGTAGTTTTTGTTACTTCAATAGACATATTCTTCACATTTTCCTCAAAAACCTTGCAGAAAATTTATTTTTTACGTTATTTACAGCCAAGCTAGTAGCTTTATTAAATTTTTATTACGTTTACATTATATCCATTTGACAACGGTAATAGGTAAATAAAATTACTTTTCTATTAATTGTAGCGATAGACCACTAGTAGTCTGTCAAGCCGAAAATGACGGGGGCAGGGGGCAGGGGGCAGGGGCAGGGGGCAGGGGCAGGGGGCAGGGGGCAGGGGCAGGGGGCAGGGGGCAGGGGCAGGGGAGGTGGGGGAGGTGGGGGAGGTGGGGGAGGTGGGGAGGTGGGGGAGGTGGGGGAGGTGGGGGAGGTAGGGGAGGTAGGGGAGGTAGGGGAGGTGGGGGAGGGAAGAACAGAAGTTTTTTCCGATCATTGCCCGTCAAAATAAATTTGACGAACTACTGGTCACTGAGCGAAGTCGAAGTGCTGACCTCTGACTTCTGACCGGGAATTTTGGATTTTAGATGAAAAAAATTTGGTACAAATCCCCGTCCCTGAGGACGGAAAAATCCTCGCTGCGCTGCGGAGGCTTCGCTAACGTTAATCCCAAATTTTCAAGCTCTACACTTGAGGGCGGAATCAATCCAAAATCCCAAATCGAGTAATTCCTGACTCCTACCCCATATCATTAAAGTTTATTTTTAGCAATCTGTCCTACTCCTTAAGAGATATGGTAAACTCAATAGGACAATCATTTACCAAAGGGAGTAGCACAAAAATCACACCCGATTATAACCAAAGGTAGAGACAGGTTGTTATTTAGCTCGGAAACTACTAGTAAATTCTAAAACTTGATTTTACAGATTTATCCACTAATGGCTAGATTTGTATTCCCAGTGAACAACGTCTAAAAAATTGGATAAAAATAAATTACCCTTGTGGTTACAAATAGATAGCTAAACTCAAGCTATCAGATCAAAATCCTGACAAAAAATCGTAAAAATACCTTACAAAATCAGCATATTTCCAATTTTTTGGCGTAGGATCTAATTAAGTTTTTAGCTGCTGGGGGGTCTCACCCAAGGTGAAAATATTAACTTATAAGTTAATACAGAAGAGGGAAGTGATACTTCATTAAGCGTGAATCATCATCTACAATTCTCATCGCAAAGAGATTAATACAGCAGTTATGCTCCAAGACACACAAACCATCCGCTGTTACCAAAGACTTACCGACGCCTTCGTCGAATTATGGAATCGCGGTTATCGTATGAATGATATGCGGATGTATTTGGATGGATACCTAGCCGCACTTCGACATAGTAACATTATCGAACCATATTGGATTCATCGCTTAGAAGAAGAAGCCAGCCGTTATTTGCATGATGTATCTAACTTCGCAATGGTTCAACCAGAACCCGAAAAACAACATGGCTACTATTAAAGGTACTATCCGATTTTGCTAACTAGCCTACTACCGCCGATGATCATAGCACGATTTTTGCCTTGGTCGATGGGGTATAGGGGATTAAATTTGGGAAATACTGCAATTAATATGAAATCAAGCCCCCTTAGTTGTACATCACTAAGGGGAATTTTTTTGTTTATTTGTCAATTTAGAAGATTATTAACCATACATTAAGTAGGTTGGCGTTGAAAATTGTCGTTATGGCAAGGCAAAAGGCACTCATGCAAGAGGCAAGAGTGAAGAGGGTTTGGGCGATTTTACATTTCTTTACACAGTTTGGTTTTATTGTGTTCACCTACTTACAGTCATTGGGAGGGAAGGGAAGCAATCACAACCCTGGCGATTGTTTCATTTCACTTCGTTCCATATGGCTAACGCCACGCAACGCTCATGCCATGACATTGTGTAATCAATTCTGTCCCACTACTTATATGAGCATTAATAGACTACACTTTACGAATATTCTTGAGTAAAATTGACATTGAATAGGTTGAAACTTAGGGTAAATATGTTGCAAATTCTTGACTCTACTTTAAGAGAAGGAGAACAAACTCCTGGAGTTTATTTTTCTCCAGACAAAAAAATGATAATTGCCCAGTTTTTAGATCAGATAGGAGTTGATATTATTGAAGTGGGTAATCCCGCAGTAGATCGAGAAATAGCTTTAGCTATCACGCGCATTTCTCAAGCAGGACTTAAGGCGAAAATAGGCGCTCATTCCCTTTGTAAAATAGATCATGTGCAAAAAGCTTTAGATTGTGGTATTGATTTTTTAGGGATATTTTTTAGTGTTTCTAAAAAGCGATTAGAACAAGATTATAATATTGATTTAGATGTAGCAATTGAAAAGATTATTGAAGTAGTTACTTTTGCCAAAGAACAGAAGCATGACTTATTAATTAGATATACAGCAGAAGATACAGTGCGATCGCCTATAGAAAATGTCATTGCCGCAGCCACTGCCGCAGTCAAAGCAGGAGTGAATATCATTAGTATAGCAGATACAACTGGCTACTCCACACCTTTCCATCCCCAGCGTAGTATGTATTTTTATGTCAAAACCCTAAAAGAAGAATTAGGAAATCGTGGTTTATATCCACAGATAGAGGTGCATTGTCATAATGATAAAGGTTTAGCTTTAGCCAATGCCTTAGATGCCTATAGAGGAGGCGCAGACATTATTGATGTAGCCACAATGGGATTAGGAGAAAGAGCAGGAATTGTTGATTTAGCTGAACTATTAATCAATTTAATAGATATGGGTGAAAAAGAAAAAAAATGGCAACTCAACTGTCTAGAAGAGTTATATAAATTCGTGAGTCAGCATTCTCATATTCCCATTCCTCCCCATCAAGCTATCACCGGAAAAAATGCCTTTACCCACTATGCTGGAGTTCATGTTAAAGCTGTAGCCAAAAATGAGGAACTTTATCAAAGTTTAAATCCGCATATTCTTGGCAAAAAAAGCAGCTTGGCATTAGGGATGCAATCAGGATATACTGCTGTACAACTGGCTTTGAAGCAAATTGGTCAAGGAGAACTAGCTGAAAATAAAGACCTTGTAGATAAAATTCTCCAAGAGATTAAAGTAATTGCCAAAAGAGGAACTCCCATTGATATCGAAGCAGAACTACCGAAAATTATAGAAAAATTTAGTGTAGCAACACATCCATTTGGGAACGATATTTGTAATTTGTCTGTTTGAGTTTAGGAATTAAGTTCACCCTTGCTTATTTTGTCTTAATTATTCCTGCTGCTTCTTTTCTCTTCTTTTTGACTCCTGATATATAATAATGTTAAAAACTCAAGAACCTGAATTTAATTGTCTCAGAACTGAAATCAACCCATCTACAAAATGGTGGACTATACTGAGCGTTAGTATTGGTGTATTTATCTTTTCCTTAGATGTTTATATAGTTAATCTAGCTCTACCAATAATGCTAGAATCACTACATACAACCTTTGCAAATAGTCAATGGGTAGTATTGAGTTACCTATTAGCAATATCTATTTTTGTTTTGAGTGCTTCTAAATTAGGCGATATATGGAGTAAAAAGAAATTGTACATTATCGGTATGATAGTGTTTACAATTAGTTCTTTGCTATGTGGACTTGCCCCAAATATAGGCTTTTTAATAGCTTTTCGTGCCATTCAAGGAGTAGGGGCTGCATTTATCTCAGGACTAGGAACAGCGATGATTGTAGAAGCTTTCCCAGTGGAAGAACGAGGGTTGGGTTTAGGTATTCGCGCTGGAGTATTTGGTTTAGGAATGATGTTAGGACCAACAATAGGAGGTTTATTAGTTAGTATCGGAGATTGGCCTTTAATTTTCTTTATTAATGTGCCAATTGGGATTATAGGGATTTTAATTATGGCTTATTTTGTCCCTCCTTCTGTTGTTAATGGAGAAAAACAACAGTTTGATATCATAGGAACTATAGTTATCACATTTATATTAACTTGCTTTATATTGGCAATAACCTTATTAGAAGAACAGAATCATGACTTAAATATCATTCTAGCTTTACTATTTTTATCTATGATTAGTTTAGCTTTTTTCATCTTCATAGAAATGCGGACTGTCACCCCTATTTTAGATTGGAAAATTTTTAAATCTTTAGACTTAAGCTTAGGTTTAGGATTGCGGTTTATAGGTAACTTCGTGATTGCCGGATCAATCTTTATCCTCCCTTTCTTTTTCAAACTAGTCAAACAATATCCTACTAGTAAAGCTGGTTTTCTATTAGCAATTCCACCGATTATTATTGTTTTAACCGCACCTATGGCTGGGACGCTTTCTGATAAATTTGGCTCACGGATTATTAGCATAACAGGATTATTATTAATGGCTATTGGCTGCTTTTTAATCAGCACATTTAACGCAGAATTAACGATAATCAATTATATAATTGCAATTATTCCCTATGGGTTGGGTATAGGAATGTTTCAATCTCCCAACAATAGCGCCATTATGGGAGCAGCACCACAAGATAGTTTAGGGATTGCTTCGGGTTTATTATCCTTGTCACGAATATTAGGACAAACTATAAGTGTGCCATTAGTGGGAGCTATATTTTCATTTGTGACTCTTAACAATACTCAACTAAACACAAATATTAATATCACTAATGCACCTGTTGCATCATTAATTTTAGGTACACAAGTTACTTTTCGCTTCATTACTATTCTCTTAGTTATTTCTACAGTATTTGCAATTTATTTATGGTGGATTGAACAAAAGCGAGTATCAATGAAAAAACTCATTTCTGATCTAGATAAGTAGGTGAACACAATAAAACCAAACTGTGTAAAGAAACGTAAAATCGCCCAAATCCTGTTCCCTTACCCCAACGACAATTTTCAACGCCAACCTACTTATTTAAGAAGTCACTAATCTGGATTGGATTTTAAATGGATGGTTTCCTCAGATAATTGACACAATTCTTCTAGGGATATCTTTTTGTCATTGTATAATTCTTCAATCTTCTTGGTAGCAGCTTCTAAAATTTCCTGACCACTTCTGATTTCGATGTTTAATTTATTTAGATTTTCATCAAAAACCACAAATAGCGATATATTTCTCCCAATAGTTTGTGTACTACCTTTCACCTTAAAATCAGTCACAAATTTACCTTCTGTGGGGACATGAAGAGGTAAATGGCAAGATTGAATAATGTCCTGCATCTCTGCAAGTTTTAGCCTGGAAATTGCGGTAATTTTCGCTTCTATATTCACAAATTCTGCTAAGTCTGGTTGCTTAATTACAATATCTTCTAATGACTCATATTGAAATGTAATTTTCCCGGCTAAATTATCAGTAATTGCATAAATTTGCATAGAGTATGGAGGTTTAGGTACAGAACCCTGTGCATAGAATAAACTCCCCTCTGCTGTGACAGTAATTTGAGATGTATCTGCTAGAGTTTGTAAAGATTGCAGATTAGCAATAGTGCTTTTAACAAATACAGAATCTAGTCCTAAGATAGAGGCTAAATCATTAGCGGTAGGTGGGGGATTAAACTCCATACCAGCACGAATAATAAACTCTTCTAAGACGTTAAATTTGCGAGATTCTTTAATAGTTAATTCTAAGAAATTTTGAGTTACTGTATAGCCAAATTTACGCGCAGCTAAAACTAACAAACCAGAATTTTCAGTTTCAATTTTCTCAACTATATATTTTAGATTTTCATCAATCTGTTTAACTACAGAAGCAGGAAACATCAATAAAACCTCCATGATAATTAACAGTGTTGGCAACTTCAGAATACATATTACCCACTGTACCGGGTTTAGCGGTAAATAAATCGTGACAACCGACAATTACCAATAATTCCTGAGCGCGAGAAAAAGCTACGTTTACCCGTTCTGGTTTATTTGCAAATCCCACATCTCCTTGAGGATTATTCCGCACCATACTGACAATTACTACTGGTCTTTCCATACCTTGAAATCTATCAACTGTACCTGTTCTGATTTGTAAAGAAGGGAAAAGTTCAGATTGCAACCGTTCATCAATTTTTCGTAATTGAGCGCCATAAAATGTAATTACAGCTATTTCTTTTCTTGGTTCTCCATTTGCAACTTTATTCACCCAAACCTGCTCAAATTGATGACAGATACTTTCAATCACATCAATTTCTTTAGTATTCAAAAATGAAGTTCCACTTCGTTCTTCTTGAAATTCATTTTCTCTGGGCATTTTTACCCAACATAAATGATTGTCAGGTTGAATAATTTCCCCTGCTAAATTATGAGCGCGTTTTGTATCAGGTTCTAAAATCCCACATTCCAATTTACCATGATAAAATTGATTAATTGCGCCCATAATCATCGGGTGCATTCGATATTGAGTATTCAGCATTTTTTTAATGCTTTTATCGGCGGTTTCAAACTGACTTTTAAATAATGACTCTTCTAAAAATTGCAATTCTTCTCTGGTATTACCCATTGTTTTCGCCACTTCTTCCACAGTGCTAGTATCAAGCATAGGTGGTAATTGCCGATGATCTCCTACCATGACTAATTTTTTACCTTTCAAAGCCGGAATTAGCAATTCTGGAGGAGTGCATTTACTAACTTCATCAATAATCACAACATCAAAAGATTGAAATTCTTCTGAGAAATTATAATTTGCCGCTTGAACGCAAGTAATACCAACAACGTTAGCATTATCTAAATAGATTCCCCTTAAATCTTTACTATCTTGTTCTGAAGGTTTACGAAGTTTTGCAACCCAATCTTGCACAAAGTTTTGATATTTTTGCAGATAATTTTCTTCACTTTTTAGCTGTCGTTTCCATGACTTAAATTTATTTTGAATACTGCATAAAGAGTCTGAGTCAAATAAATTATCATTAGATAATTCTGGTTTGAGTTTATCTGGGATTGTTTGCCAAATTGACTGCCACCAATTCCGTTCGCTAATTAAACTATCTGATAACTGTAATTGTGATTTCTGTTCTAAATCAGCTATTTTTATGTGTAATTCTGCAATTTCTTGTTGATAAATATCAGCTTCTGCTTGCAAATTTATGAACTCCTGATTTAAAGAGTCTTTAATTGTTGCTAAAATAGTAAAAGGTGCTAATGAGGAAATCAGAGTTTCCATTTCATTGACGCGATTTTCCCAAAATTTGACTTGCTGGGAAAACTCCTGCGGTTGTTCCCAAATATTTGCTTGTCTAGTCAGATATTTTTCTGCTATAATCCTTAATGGCGCAGGGATATTTTGCTGTTTATGAAGTAATTGTAAGTTATGAATAACTTCTGCCAGGTTTAAATTAGCAGCTTCTTTGCTTTTTCTTACCTGAGATTTAGCTTCAGATATTTGTTCTGAAGAAATTGCATTTTGCGGAAGTTCTTGAAATTGCTGGTTTAAAATTTGTAATTGTTGTTCAGCTTCAGTTTTAACTCTTAAAACACATTGACGGGCATGAACTAAGATAATATCTAGTAATTCTTGGGTAATGCGGGTAAGAGTAGCTTCAACATTGTTCCATTCAAAGGAATTACTGTATGTTTTTTCCAATCTAATTAAAAAGACTTGAGTATTTTCAACTAGCAATTTTCGCTGTTTAGGATTGAGGAGTTGATAATTTTGGAGTTTTTGATAGGTTGTTTGCCATTGAATTTGATCGGGTTTTGATAATACTATCGGAATTTGACTAAAACTTTGCTGCAAAAAATAACTAAAATCATGTTTTTTACCTTTTCTATCTATAAAATTACCTTCTATTTCATAAGCTATGGCTTTTGTTAATACTCCCCAATCTGGTAAACTGATTTGATAGTTTTTAGGAACAATAGTTAATTTTAATGTCTTAGCAAACATCAATAGACCTAATGGTAAATCTACCATATTTTCTGTTAAAACTAAATTAGATTGTTGACATTCTTTTAAGACTTGATACAAGTTGTTGTTAGCTGTAGATTTCCATTCAACAACAGCTTCAATAATATAATCAATTTCCCGTTTGCGATTTTCCCAAATTTGGATTGTTGGCTGTAAATCGTTTTGGTTATTAAATTTTTGATAATCTGTTTCTAATTTCTCCAAGGATAAAGAATGCTGTTGGAAAATATAAACTAATTTTGCTACTTCGGAAATAGCTAAACCTACATCATTAGCATTTTTTAATCCTGGTTTAAATCTAGAAAGATGAGTTGTGATATTTTCCTGTAACCAAACTGCTAACCCAAATGCGCCAAAACCTGGACGGACAAAACCAAGTTCTTCAATAAATTTGATAGATTGACGCACATTTTCTCGAAAATCTTCTACTTGTTGGTTATTTTCTGTATAAGGTTTAATTTGTGGTAAAAAATTGTTAATTTCTGAAGATTCCCAGTCTATATTTGTGGAATTTTTGAGAATATTTTCTAAACCAGTAATTAAATATTCAATTTCTTTTTTCTTGACTAAAGTTTGCTGATATTCAAGCTGTTGATTTTGATAAGCTGCTTCTAAATTTTGTTTTTCGGTTTTGAGTTCATGCTGTTGCTGATTTATTTCTGCTTCTGCCAGAAAATAGTCTGTGAATCGTGGTAATAATAGTAATAATTGATTGATAATTCTGATATTTTCGTGACGTTGACTGAGATTATTTTCACAGTCAGTGGCGGTATTTTGTAGCCATGTACCAATTACTTGATCTTCTAAAAATGGCTGTCCTTCTTCGCCAACTTTTTCGGCTCGTCCCTTCCTAATAGCGCGAATAACGGGATTATGTACTAAGCGACTGAGGGCGTTATCAACGGCTAAATTGGCTTGAGAGGTAATTAATGTCCGTCCTCCACGCAAAGCTACCTGATAGCAAATTTCCGCAATTACGGTAGTTTTCCCTGTACCTGGTGGTCCTTGAATTAGCACTAAGTCCTCTGCGGACAGGACTTTTTCAACTGCGGCTTTTTGTCCAGCATTTGCGGAGGATAATAATAAGTCTTTTGAGTTAAGTTTAATCCTTTTGATAATTGGTCTGGCTTGGGAAGCGTCGAATAAAAAGTTACCTAAATAGGGATTTTGAGTGCGTCCTTGTCTTAATTGTTCTAGAGCTTTTTCTTTACGTTCGATTTGTTTGATGTCTCCAGCAGCATCAAAAAATAAGTAGCCTTTATTGGGAAGTTGATAATTACCTTTGGCTATATATTCGATTAGTTCTCGTTCTAGGCGAATATGAATAAGATTATGTTTTTGATCAATTTTTTCAATAGTTCCTAATTGACGACTGTGGCGACGATTTTTATCTGTCGGTACGGAATCGAGAAAGTTGACTTCCTGATTTTTGGCTTTTTTGACCCGTTCCCAGAAATTCTCCACACCTAAAATATTCTCTTCAGAACCGTTAAGCGTAGCTGAATTAACTTTAATCTCTAAAGCGATTTGTCGAGAATTTGAGCTATTGTTAGCAATCAGAAAAGATACACAAAATTGGCGTGATTTAGCAATACGTTCTTCTACTTTTAAAAAGGCTTTCCAGGCTTTAAGTTGATCTTCGGTGGGGACATGATTTCCACAAATTGGCATATTTTTTATTTTTGCCAATAATGGTTTAGGAATATCCAACCGATGTTGATGATTTGGGCTTAGTCGCAACCAATAGGGTAAGGCATAGCCATCAATATTTCCTCGCAATTCATGTAGTAAGTAAGCTGATAAAATTTTAAATCCGCCATGTCCATCTTGACGAATAGCAGCTTTAAATGCTAGGGTCTTTCCTAGCTGTTTCAGTTTTTTTGGGAGTTGAAAGTTATCTTGGTCTGTGGCTATAGTTAGTTCCCAAATCTCTTCTCCTGATTCTTTTCCTGTTCCTTGACGACGAATATAAAATAAACCTGGTTGTTTACCAACTAAATCAAATAATAATTCATTGGCACGTTCTCGTCGTTCTCGAAAGTCAGGATATAATTGTAGGGATGATTGACCTTCAAAATGGCGAACTAAATTATCAACTGCTGAACCTATGAATGTATAACCACAATCTTCTATCTTCGTTTTATTATTCATAGTTTTTGTAATAAGGAATCAGATCCCCGACTTCTCTAAGAAGTCGGGGATCTTTATCTTGTGTTGATATTAAGAAGCGATCGCTACTTCTACCACTTCCTGTAATTCACCTTTGTTGTACATTTCAATCAAAATATCAGAACCGCCAATGAATTTACCAGCAACGTATACTTGGGGAATTGTTGGCCAGTTGGAATACTCTTTGATGCCTTGACGAATTTCTGGATCTGCAAGTATGTCAAGGGTTTCAAAGGGAACTCCTAATGTATTGAGAATTTGGACAACGTTATTAGAGAAACCACATTGGGGCATTAATTTATTGCCCTTCATGAAAACCATAATTTTGTTTTCTTCTACCAAAGTATCAATTCTTTCTTTAAGTTCTGGGGTCATGATTAGTTATTTCCTTATGTTACTGAAATTCAAGAGTTGATCCGATCTTAGATTTTGTTTTCTGAATCCAAAATCCCAAATCTAAAATTAGTTTGTTGCTTGCCAAGTTTCGGGAGTGTAGGTTTTAAGTGCTAAAGCATGAATAGCTTCGCTGGACATGGCTTGTTGCAATGCGCCATAAACTAGTTGGTGTTGTTGCACAAGTCCCTTATCTGCAAACTGCGATGAAACTACTGTTACCTGATAGTGATCACCACCACCTGTCAAGTCTTGTACTTGCACTTGGGCATCTGGCATTTGTGCCTTGATCATTGTCTCTACCTGTTGCGGACTCATCATCGCAATTCCTGAAAAACTTACTTCTCTATTATTAACAGATATGTAGCGGTTGGCTGTTGCCTGTTAGCATTTGCCGATTATTTTTTACCTTGACGCGGAAAGGGGACATCTACAAAACCTAGTTCAAATAATTGTTGGTATGCTTTTGTGCCTAGTTCTCTGGTGGGGTTTTGACTTTTGATGATTTGTACTAGTAAAGGTATGGCTAATTCTGGCTGATTTTGCGCTCGATGTACTAGGGCTAATTGATAGGTGGCTTCATCTCGCTTTTGGGCAGTTGTTAAAGCATTTTTGCGGTAGGTATCGGCGGCGCGAATGTCAATACCGGCAAAACTAGAGTTGAGGTCTTGGTAAAAGCTTGATAATTGATTATAAACTTGGCGGGCTTCTTGGAGTTTTTTGGCTGCTAGGGCGTAGTTTTGACTAGAAACCGCTTCGGTTGATTCTTTCATCAAGCGATCGCCCCCCTCTATACTTAAAAGATTATTGCTTGTTCCTGTGGGAGTAAGAGTATTAGGTTTATCTGTATCAATTGGGTTTGGTTTGGCTTGACTAATAGGATTGGATACCTTTTTCCCTTCAGCATAGGTAGGTGATAGCAGTCCCAAAGATACTATGAGTGATAAAGATGTTAAGCGAATTAAGGTAGCAGCATTCATGAGTTTAATTAGGGCAACAATTCTATAGAAAAAATTGGTAAACCTTGGTATCTTAACTCTCTTTGTCCTAGAGATAAAGTCAGTTACTTGATAACTAAGTAGTGAGACAGAATTAATTACACAATGTCATTGTGAATGGAACAGGGGGTGGGGGAGGTGGGGGAGGTGGGGGAGGTGGGGGAGGTGGGGAGGTGGGGGAGGTAGGGGAGGTGGGGGAGGTGGGGGAGGTAGGGGAGGTGGGGAGGTGGGGGAGGTAGGGGAGGTGGGGGAGGTGGGGGAGGGAAGAACAGAAGTTTTTTCCGATCATTACCCGTCAAAATAAATTTGACAGACTACTAGAGGATATATTCTCCATAAGTAATTGGACAAAAACATTTACAGTCATTGCGAGCGAAGGGAAGCAATCGCAACCCTGGCGATTGCTTCATTTCACTTCGTTCCATTGGCAATGACATTGTGTAATTAATTCTGTCTCACTACTTACTTTGTGTTAGTCGTCAATTACCTATTTTAAAGTTCCCAAAACAGGTGTTAACTCAGTCGCTGGAATCTGCGGATTTAAGAATCCACTCGCATAAATATGAGGATTGGTTTGGGAAATAATCGTATAAGATTGGCGAACATGAGCATTGACAGCTACAGTTTTTGCATCATACATTTGCATAGCCACCTTGGGGTAGAAACCAATACCAATAATCAACACCAGAAAACAGGCAGCAATAAACACTTCACGGGGTCTGGCATCACTATATACAGTTTCCGTTGGTAAAAGGCAATCTGTACCAAAACAAGCCGTTCCTTCATCTTCCTGATTTTCTAAATCAGCATTGTTAATATCGCAAATCAGGGCTGCACTAGAACCATAAAATACTTCACGCAGCATAGAAAGTAGATAAATAGGTGTGAGGATAACTCCCACAGCCGCTAGGAAAACTGTGACGGTGCAGAATGTAGAGGTGTAAACATCACTAGTTGCTATTCCCACGAAAACCGAAAGTTCACCAACAAAGCCACTCATTCCCGGTAAAGCCAAAGATGCCATAGCCCCCATTGTAAACAGGGCAAACACTTTTGGCATGGCTTGACCAATACCGCCCATTTCTGCCATCATCATCGTGTGGGAGCGATCGTAAGTTACACCAGCCAAGAAGAATAACACGGAAGCAATTAAACCATGTGATATCATCTGCAACATTGCACCGTTGATACCCAAATCGGTGAAAGAAGCAATTCCTATTAATACAAAACCCATATGGGAAATTGACGAATAAGCCAAACGCCGTTTCATATTCGTTTGGGCGAAGGAATTTAAAGCACCATAGATAATGTTGACAACACCGAGAATAGCCAGAACGGGCGCAAAGTAAACGTGAGCATCGGCAAGTAAGTCAAGATTCAGGCGAATTAGTCCATATCCGCCCATTTTCAACAGCACACCCGCCAAAATCATGGATACTGGAGAAGATGCTTCACCGTGAGCATCCGGTAGCCAAGTATGCAAGGGGAAAATCGCCAATTTTACACCAAAGGCAATTAACAAACCCGCATATAGTAGGAGTTGCAGGGTGAGGGGATATTCTTTCTGTGCGAGTTCTGCAATATCAAAAGTGACATTTCCGCCGCCATATAGCCCCATTGCTAGGGCTGCTACCAAGATAAATATAGAAGCTGCTGCGGTATAAAGTAAAAATTTTGTAGCTGCGTAGCGTCGTCGTTGTCCACCCCAAATACAAACTAGTAAATATACGGGGATTAGTTCGACTTCCCACATAATGAAAAATAACAGCAAGTCTTGGGCGACAAATACCCCAACCTGTGCAGAATACAACACAAGCATGAGAAAATAGAAAAGCTTTGGTCTGCGGTCAACTTGCCAAGCTGAGAACATCGCCAGTGTGGTAACAAAGCCCGCTAAAAGTACCAACGGGGCGGAAATACCATCCACAGAAACAGCCCAGTTTAAGCCCAATTGGGGCATCCAGACATAATTTTCTACCAGTTGAAAATTCGCATTACTGGCATCGTAATGTTGCCAAAAGGCACAACACATTAAAATAAAGTCGGCAATACCTACGCCCAGTGCATACCATCTGACGAGTTTGCCATCTTTATCTGGCAATACAGGGATGAGAAAAGATGCCAGGAGGGGAAATAGGACAATTGCGGTAAGCCAAGGAAATTGAGCCGCTATCATGTCAATAGGAAAAAATACTTATTGGTTAATGATGTTATTGTACTAAACTTTTTAACAATTTCTTTATAAGTTTTTACCTCAGTTTAGCATAAGAGAATATATACCTAAATAAATCTTATGCTTAGGATTGAGTAGATTGAAACGTTTTCCTTTGTCTCCCCGATGATTTAAAATAAGGTATTAGACGTACTGTTAAATCAGTCAGTAACCCAGCCCTAAAGGGACTGGGCTTGCAAGAATAATCAAGCAAGCCGTACTGACCAGACCACCCTGAGTCTACTCTCATGGTAGCCGTTATTTGAGTCACGACACCCTGGAATGCGTTGCCAGTTCCCTGCTCTGTCGCTTGTGATTAAACAGTTCTAAGGTCACTGGAACAGTGTTGCAAGCCTAACAAGCTCTTATAACAGGTCGTTCGCGCAGCGTGCCGTAGGCATCGGCTAACATTACCCCAGAAATGGGAGTTGGTTTCCAGATTCCAATCAAAAATCTGGTTTCAATTTTAATATCCACAGCGGTTAAAACCGCTCGTGTCGTTTCCCTCTCAGGTCTAAAGACGCGCTCGTTTCCCACTTACCGGGTATTCTTATGACTGAAATTCAATTGGCTAAAACAGGTCTTGATAATCGAGATCAGTACCTCTGGTTAGAGGAGACAATCCTAAAACTCAAGGCGCGAGATTTTCACGGTTTGGATGTGGAACATTTAATTGATGAGATGGAAATCTTGGCGAGTAGGGACAGGGCTGAGGTTGAAAGCCGCCTAATTGTGCTATGGGTGCATTTATTAAAACGGATTTATGTTAATAGTGAATATGATAATCGTGGATGGGAAGTGACAATTCGAGAACAACGTCGTCAGTTAAGAATTCTTCTCAAACAATCCCCTAGTCTGAAGCGATATTTTACAGCAGTATTAGATCAAGCTTGGGAAGAGGCGCTAATGGAAGTGAGGGAAGATTATTCTAGTTTTCAATTTCCTGATGTGTGGGAGTTTAGTCTGAATGTTGATGCGCTTTTGAGTGAGAAGTTTTGGGATTTTGTTGGGTAGAAAAGTGATTTTTTTGCACGCAGAGGCGCAGAGTCGCAGAGAGTTTTAAACTTTCCCTTCTTTCTACCCAACCTACTTTTTTAGAAGTTACTAAAGTTAGTAATTGCTTCTGTGATCTTATTCACAACTTCATCTACAGTTATGACTCCCAATTCCCCAGAAGCACGGGTGCGGATACTCAAGCTGTTGGCTTCTACTTCCTTCGCACCAACCACCGCCATGACAGGTATTTTATCCTTTTCGGCGTTACGAATCAACTTACCCAGGCGATCGCCACTCAAATCCACTTCCGCCCGAATCCCTAACGCAACCATCTTTGCTGCCACTTCTTTGGTAAAATCTAACTGAAGATCACCTACAGGTAATAACCTGATTTGCACAGGTGCTAACCACAAGGGAAAATCACCCGCGTACTCTTCAATCAAAATCCCAATTAATCGTTCTAAAGAACCAAATGGTGCGCGGTGAATCATTACCGGACGTTTGCGCGAACCATCTTCAGCCACATATTCTAAATCAAACCGTTCAGGTAAATTATAATCTACCTGCACCGTTCCCAATTGCCATTCTCGTTCCAAAGCATCACTGAAGATAAAATCTAGCTTGGGTCCATAGAAAGCCGCTTCCCCAATGCCTTCAAAATGCTCCATTCCCAATTGTTGCACAGCGCGACGAATCGCCCCTTCCGCTTTATCCCAAACTTCATCCCCACCAATATATTTATCACTGGCTGGGTCACGGAAACTCAATCTGGCTTTAAAATTCTTCAATTGCAGACTTTTGAAAACGCTCAAAATCAAATCTACAACATTCAGAAATTCGCTGTCTAACTGTTCAGGAGTTACAAACAAATGAGAATCATCAACCGTAAAACCGCGCACCCTGGTTAAACCCCCCAATTCTCCCGACTGTTCATAACGGTAAACCGTGCCAAATTCCGCCAACCGCATCGGTAATTCCCGATAAGAGCGTAATTCACTCTTGTATATTTGGATATGAAAAGGACAATTCATCGGTTTCATGACAAAACCCTGTTCTATGGCTCTTGCTTCCTCATCTTCAGCCATCAAAGGAAACATATCTTCCTTATATTTCTGCCAATGTCCCGATGTCTTAAATAAATCAACCCTAGCAATGTGGGGAGTCACCACAGATAAATAGCCCCGTTTTAACTGCTCTTTTTTGAGAAAGTCCTCTAAAATCGTTCTTAACAAAGTTCCTTTCGGAGTCCACAAAGGTAAACCAGGTCCGACTAAATCGGAAAAGATAAATAATCCCAATTCTTTACCCAGTTTACGATGATCACGGCGTAAAGCTTCTTCCTTGCGGCGTTTGTACTCAGCTAATTGTTCGGGAGTTTCCCAAGCCGTAGCATAAATGCGCTGTAACTGGGCTTTGTTTTCATCTCCCCGCCAATAAGCACCAGCAACGCTTTCTAATTCTATAGCTTTGGGATTTATTTCGCTGGTATTTTCCAAATGGGGACCAGCACACAAATCCCACCATTGATCTCCTAAATGGTAAATCGTGATGGGTTCTTGTTTAATATCAGCCAGAATTTCTAGCTTATAAGGCTCTTTAATAGCTTCAATGCGGTGTTGTGCCTCTTCGCGGCTGACTTCTTCCCGAATTAATGGCAATTTGCGATTAATAATCTTCACCATTTCTTTTTGAATGGTTTTCAAATCCTTATCGCTAAAGGGTTCTGGACTATCAAAATCATAATAGAACCCGTTTTCAATCCAAGGACCAATTGTGACTTGCGCCTTGGGAAACAGCTTTTGTACTGCCATTGCCATGATATGGGAAGCTGTATGGCGAATCTTTTTTAAAGTTTCTGATTCGCTGGTACGGGGTAAATAGATTTTTTCGACTGCTTGGGTTTCTTGATTTGGCGACATTGGCTGTTAAACTTTTGGCGAAGTGTTAAAAATAAACTTGACAAAAAATATCTTTACAAAATAAATAATAGTCCACTGGCTATGGTTTCTCCTAATTTAGCTCAATCACAGACTTCTGGTGACATACTCCACATACTCCCTTGCTCCTTGGGGTACGCTTACGCTTCACAGACAACTTATTCAGCAAACCCTATATATAGCAGGGAACATAGTTGAAAGTCTTTTGGTTTACGGTTTTTTAGGTAAATGTTGGATCTTATTTCCACTGCATACCGCTATAGCAGTTTTAATTCTTTCTTCTTTCTGACTCCTGAATGATTTATTCCTTTAGAGGTATCCAGGCTTACTCCCAAGGAGCTTTACAAATTTATTGCCAAATTTATATAATTGTGCTTCAGATACGAAGTTACAGATTTACAAGATTTTTGATGTGAGAAGTTATGAATTGATTGTTAAGAATCGTAAATAACGTTAATATAAAAAGAGAATTAGGAAATATGCTTCTCATATATGAGGGACTCAAATTTACCAAGTGCTGATTTACTGAAATCAGTCTTAGAACCGCTGTTAGAGGATTTTCAATATTGGTTTGAGCGATATGGTCAAATCCTGGAAAATGAGAAAGTTCAATTCATGAGTGAACAAGAGCAACTAAACTTACTAAAACGAGTCAAAGATGCAGAATGTGAACTGAACACAGTGAGGATGTTGTTTACAGCAACTGAAAAACAAGTGGGAATTGATATGGCAACTGTAATGCCTTGGCATCAATTAGTTACAGAATGTTGGAGTGTGGGAATGCGTTTAGGTCAATCCAAGGAATAATAAATCCCTGGCAAAATCTAAATGAGTTGGAAATTGTAAAGATATTAGACAATTCTTAACATTGTTTTCATAAAAAAATAATGTGTCTCATGTTACCTTAATCTGAATATAAGGATTGCATCAAATAACATAGGCGCACAAGTAAGAAATTTTACATTCTTCTTTTTTTACCGCGAATCATTTATTTGCGGAGTTTTAAGTTTTACGAAATAACATTTTTAACCTTTACTGTTCTGGAGGAAAATTCAATGCTACACCTACTTTATATTCTAGCTTTCACCGTTTTGGCATTCATAGCTGTCGGTAACTTAATTCGGAATCTGATCATGTTCAGTTTCGATAGAGAAAGGACATATTCAGCTAACCAATCATCACAAGGTGGCTTTGGTTATTATGCGGGTAGAAAGCAGTATGTTTCCCATCCTGAATTGTTAGACAGCGCAGGTAACATGATTAAAGAACCACTGCTAGTCATGCGTTCAATTAATATTGAGGATGCACGGGAACAGTTGGATGCTCTTTATGAATCTTCTCCTAGTCAAAAAAGCGATCGCTCAGAAGGAGCATAATCTATCATTATTAATATTCAGAATTTGTAGGGGCAACCGCGGGGGGTTGCCCAGTCTCCATAGGTAGGGGCAACCCCCCGCGTAATGGTGTCAACTTAAGCTCAAATCCCTACCACATCTCGTTCCTAGTCTCTGACTAGGAATGCAGTTAATGAGGCTCTGCCTCTAATAAGCTGTTACGCAGCTAAATTTGATAACCATAATTTACTTGAACTTTGTAGTGCGGGCATCTTGCCCGCTAGAATTATACAAACTAAATGCACAACGGCTTATCATTGAAGGCAGCGCCTTCTAGAATTCATTCCCAGTCAGAGACTGGGAATGAGATGACTTGAGTTCTTTGCGGGATAGATGTTTTACGTTAAGTTGACACCAATGCCCCCGTGGTTGCCCAGTCTCCATAGCCGAGGGAAGTTTAGAACAAAGAAAGAATAATTTAAACCCTGAAAAAGTATTTGAGTTGTTGAATCGCCAATTCCTAATTTTCTAATTTACATTCCAAAGCTTTTTTTTGCATTGTTTTGAAAATATTGTAAAAACCATTAGCGCGGGAAGGAGTCAAACTCACATTTAAGCCAGTTTCTTGAATAAAATCAGGAGTAAGCTGAACTATTTCCGTAGGTGTTGATCCATTTAATCCTTCTATTAATAATGCTAACAATCCCTTTGTTAACTGGGAATCAGAATCACCTTGAAAGATGACTTTATCATCTTCTAATGATGCCGTAACATACACCTGAGAAACACAACCTGGAACTTTATTTTCGGGAATTTTCCCATCTTCAGGGAACTCTTGTAGCTTTTGAGCATACCATATCAACTGCTCATATCGTCGTTTAGGTTCTGTAGCACGTTGAAAACGGTGGACAATTTTATTCAGTGCCGGCGGTAAAGAATCAAGAGTTGAGGACATGATCAATCCAGGAAATAATTACCCTTATTTTAGCAATTACCAGCCATTACAGATACACCATTAAAACAGCGACAAATATCAAAAATTGTTATTCAGTACAGCAGTTATCCTTATTAAGAATTGAAAACAAATGTTAAAATTTACTACAAAGTAAGCAATTATATAGATTTTTATTAATCAATATTTGGATGATATTGTCAAGCATCCGAAAATATCAGGAGTAAATTAGATGTTGACTTCAAACTTACTGGCTACAGTCACCACATCTCTAGAATGGAGTCCTAATATTGGCATAATTATGATTATTGCCAATATTTTCGCTATTGCTGTTGGCAAATTCACTATTGAGCATCCTAACGCTAAACCAGAATTACCAGCACCTCAACTTTTCGGTGGTTTTGGTTTACCTGCGGTATTAGCAACTGCTTCTTTTGGGCATATTTTAGGAGCAGGTATTATTTTAGGACTACACAGTATTGGTAAAATCTAAGTTCTGCTGATTAAAAAAAGGGAGAGAAATATATATATTTTCTCCCTTTTTTATCAGAGGATGTTTGAAAAGTGGATACCTTAAGTTTAAGCTAAATATATGGAAGTAATTTCTGAGTATAATTCATAACTTGTTTTAATAATAATCTAAGCATTCATGAATCTGTTATGCTATATAAATTAACTTCGCATAAGCACTAGTAGTTCGTCAAATTTATTTTGACGGGTAATGATAGGAAGAAACTTCTGTTTTTCCCTCCCCTACTCCCCCTGCCCCTCTTCTCCCCCTGCTTGCCTTTACCCGTCATTTTTGGATTGACAGACTACTAGTTCAAGTTTGAATTATTAATTATTAAAAATGCCATCTAAAATTACACTTACCATCACACAGGGTAAACTTTCTAGAAAACAATATGTTTTTGAATCTCGCAGCACTTGTATTGTTGGCAGAAACGATGATTGTAACTTGCAAATAGCTGACAAGGTTGATATGACTATTTCCCGCTATCACTGTTTACTTGATATTAACCCCCCAGATATTCGTGTGCGAGATTTAGGAAGTTTAAATGGTACTTTTGTAAACGGTAAAAAAATTGGACAAAGACAAAGGCAACAACCAGCCCAAGAAGCTGTAAAATTAAGTTTTCCCGAATACAATTTACAGGACGGTGATGAAATTAAGTTGGGTGATATTCTTTTTAAAATTAGCGTACAAGTAGAAGATCAATTAAACCAAATACCAGATTTACCTGTCCCAGAAGAAAACGAACAACGGAATTTTTTAACCGTTGCTGAAAAACTCATAAATTTATCTCAAAGTGGTCATGCTAGTCTGCAAAGTATCTCTGGCTATAGTTTAACCAAATCATTAGGTAAAGGTGACTTTGCAGAAGTATTTGCAGCCAAGGATATTCAAACCAAGAAATCCATCGCTCTTAAGATTATGTTACCTGCGGTTGCGAATCAAAAAAATGGGATAGAAATGTTTTTGAGAGAAACAGAAAACATCAAGATTTTACAACATCCTAATATTGTGCAATTGTTAGATTATGGCTTTGTAGAAAATACTTTCTTTTTCACAATGGAATATTTTCCAGGAGGTAATGTTTGGGACTTCATGCAAAGATCAGGATGGCGCTTACCTGTTGATATTGCCGTAGATATAACCTTACAAGTTCTTGATGGTTTAATATATGCCCATGAAGTCGAAATTCCCTATATTAAATCAGTTGATGGAATAATGACAAAAGATAAGGGTTTAGTTCATCAAAATTTAAAACCCAATAATATTTTCATCAGTAAAATTAACGATAAAATAGTTGTAAAAATAGGCGATTACGGTTTATCCAAAGCATTTGACTTAGCTGGGTTAAGTGGACAAACTTTAACCGGCACAAAGATGGGAACACCTGCATTTATGCCGCGTCAACAGGTGCTAAATTTTAAAGACGAATTACCGGAAATTGATATCTGGGCAACAGCAGCTTGTTTATATAATATGCTAACGGGATATTTCCCCCGTAATTTTACAGGTGATCCTTGGTTATCAGTTTTACAAAATAGCCCTGTTCCTATTCTTCAGCGTCATCATGGTATTCCCCAAAAGTTAGCAAAGGTGATAGATTTAGCTTTGCAGGAAAAACCGCAAATTTATTTTCAAACAGCAGCAGAATTTAAACAGGCGTTGTTAGATTGTAGCTAAACTATCAAGTAAAAAAGTTATGAGTGCATTATCAACAATACAAGAACTGCCATCTCAATTAATTACACCAGAAAATTTTCAACCTTATGGACAGGTAATATACGCAAGTAAAGATGGGAAAAATTTTGATCAAGAAGATGCACAGTTAAATTTACAAAATGGTATTCCCCGTTTTTATATTATGCGATTGCAAAAAAAAGGACGGAAATTTCACCAAATTACTCGTCATATCAAATGTACTCAATGTTTAGGTTCTTTGGAGGGTAAAGATTGGTTAATGGCAGTTTGTCCACCTGATAATGAGACAAATGAACCTCTATTATCAAAACTTGCGGCTTTTCGGATTCCGGGAAATTGTTTTATTAAATTAAGTGTAGGAACTTGGCACGCAGGACCATATTTTGATCATGAGTTTGTAGATTTTTATAATTTAGAATTGAGTGATACAAATGTAGTAGATCATTTTACTCATAATTTTCTTAAAAGTCATAATTTAGCTTTTGAGATGATTTAAAATAAGATCCCCGACTTCTTAAAGAAGTCGGGGATCTGGATATTCTGGATAGGTGTCTATATCCATGAATTTTGAATAATTTTTTTGAGTGAAGTTTCCTTGACTAATTCGGCGGCTTGATTCACCTCTAACCATTTTCTTTCTCTGGCGGTAGCTTCTGGCCAATCTTCTAAAATTATTTCTACAGGTAGTAAAAATAAATTTACTTGATAGGTATTCCCGCGTTTTCGATATTTATAATTACCTAACTCTTCAGTTGTGACTCTACCAACAACTCCTGCTTCTTCCCATGCCTCCTTAGCTGCTGAATCATGGGGACTCATACCTTTACAAAGTCCCCCTTTAGGAATTACCCAACCTTGACGGCTACGAGTGGTAATCAATAAAACTTCAACTTTTCCATCTATAATTCGATAGGGAATAACTCCAGATTGTTGTAAGACTTTGTTGGCTTTGCGAGTCATGGTGGTAGATTCCTTCTGAATGAGTCTTTTTGATTTTAAATGTGTATTTGATGATAATGTGCCATTAAGGCAACTGTCAGGACAATTAATCCAATTTCGGGTAATCTTTACTATAAATTCCTTAATTTTTCACAAAAATCCGGAAGTATAATTTGCAGTATGATACTTGCTTTTATGACTTCATCACCTAAAATACGTTAAAATTCAAGCAGAGTAAGCATTTATCACGTAAATATACCCATGCTAGAAACTCTGGAAACACGCATTTATGAACTTGAACAATTTGCCAACACCCTTGTTGCGAACCAACTCACCCACTTGAGTTTCGTCAGCATTGGCATTATTTTTCTGGCTGGCTTGCTGACCAGCCTCACGCCTTGTATGCTATCTATGCTGCCCATTACCATTGGCTATATTGGTGGTTATGAGGCTAAAAGTCGTTTGCAAGCAGCAGCCCAATCAACTTGGTTCGCGTTGGGATTAGCAACTACATTAGCAGGTATGGGAATCCTTGCAGGTTTAGTTGGTAAAGTCTATGGACAGATAGGAATTGGTTTACCAATTATTGTCAGCATTATCGCTATTATTATGGGACTAAACTTATTAGAAGCATTACCCATACAATTTCCTTCTTTGAATGAAACAAATTGGATTTCTCAAGATTTACCTGCCGGAGTCCGTTCATACTTGATTGGTTTAACATTTGGGTTAGTCGCTTCCCCTTGTAGCACACCAGTTTTAGCTAGTTTATTAGGTTGGGTTGCTAATACTCAAGATTTAGTTTTAGGTGCTGTTTTACTACTTTCTTACACAGCCGGATATGTGACTCCATTAATTCTAGCAGGTACATTTACTGCTGCAATTAAAAACTTATTAGAATTGCGCCGTTGGTCTGGTTGGATCAATCCTGTTAGTGGTGGGTTATTAGTCGGCTTTGGTGTTTTTTCTTTACTTTCTCGCATTCCTATTGGTAGTTTCTAAGCAATGACTTCAGATCAGACAACATCCACAGAATTAAGTTGGTGGTTAATCCCTGGCAGGTTTATCCGTCGGCAAATTTTACCTGTATTAACTGATTTACGGTTGGCAATTATCCTATTACTGGTTATTGCCTTATTTAGTGTTAGTGGTACAGTAATTGAACAGGGACAATTGCCTGATTTTTACCAATCTAATTATCCAGAACATCCTGCTTTATTTGGTTTTCTTTCTTGGAAAGTTATTCAAGTAGTTGGATTAGATCATGTATATAGAACTTGGTGGTTTTTGAGTTTATTAGTTTTATTTGGAACTAGTTTAACAGCTTGTACCTTTACTCGGCAATTACCAGCCCTCAAAGCTGCTCAGAAGTGGAAATATTACGAAGAACCTCGTAACTTTACAAAGTTAGCTTTGAGCGCTGAATTGGAGGGTGTTTGTTTGTCATCAATTCCGTCAATTTTGCAGCAAAAAAGTTATCGAATATTTCAAGGAACAAATCAAAAAAAAGATGATATTCTCTATGCCCGTAAAGGTATAGTTGGGCGCATTGGTCCGATCATTGTTCACATCGGTATTGTTGCTATTTTGCTGGGAGGAATTTGGGGAGCAATGACGGGATTCATGGCTCAAGAAATGATTACTAGCGGTGATACATTCCAGGTAAAAAATATTGTTGATGCTGGTGCTTGGTCATCTAAAGATGTGTTAAAAGATTGGTCTGTGCGTGTCAATCGCTTTTGGATTGATTACACACCAACGGGGGGGATTGACCAATTTTATTCAGATATGTCTGTGTTGAATAATGATGGTCAAGAAGTTAACCATGAGAAAATTTATGTTAACAAACCTCTCCGTTATCATGGTGTCGTTTTCTATCAAACAGATTGGGGAATTTCTAATATTCGGGTGAGATTAAATAAAAGTCCAATTTTTCAATTACCAATGGTACAGTTAGACACCAAAGGTAGAGGGAGAATTTGGGGAACTTGGATTCCGACTAAACCTGATTTAAGTGAAGGTGTTTCCCTATTAGCCAAGGATTTGCAAGGTATGGTATTAATTTATGATGCCCAAGGTAAATTAATTAATACTGTGCGTGCAGGAATGTCTATCCCTGTAAATGGGGTAAATTTACAAATTCTTGATATCATGGGTAGCACGGGTTTACAAATCAAATTTGATCCTGGTATTCCTATTGTTTATACAGGTTTTGGTTTGTTGATGTTAGGTGTAGTTATGAGTTATTTCTCCCATTCTCAAATTTGGGCTTTACAAAAGGGCGAAACTTTGTATATTGGCGGAAAAACTAACCGCGCTCAAGTTGCATTTGAACAAGAGGTTCTCGCAATTTTAGATCAACTTAGTGCTGTCAATAACGTCAAAAAATCCTAAATTTAAGATCCCCGACTTCTTGGATAAGTCGGGGATCTGAGAAACTAAATTAAACTGCTGTGAGAAGTCCTAATCGCATTTGTTCAATTAATTGATCTAAATTACCTGTATTCAACCGATAACTTAAAGGGTGGACAATTAACCGGGCTGTACTTTCATACAAAGTCGCAATTTCAATTAAACCATTTTCCTTTAAAGTCTTTCCTGTGGAAACTATATCAACAATTGCTTCCGACATTCCGGTAATTGGACCTAATTCCACAGAACCGTATAAGGGGACAATTTCTATTGGTAAATCCAAACCTTGGAAATATTCTCGCGCACAATTTACATATTTAGAAGCAACTCGACCATGAGCAGGTAAATCTAAAGGAGATTTGTAGGAACTGGTAGCTTTTACAGCCACAGACATCCGACAATATCCAAATTTTAAATCCACTAATTGGGCAACTTGAGGCTGTTTTTCTCTCAGGACATCGTAGCCGACAATTCCCAATTGTGCCTGACCATATTCTACATAAACAGGTACATCTTGCGCTCGGACTAACAACGCTTTTGCTTGTCCACTGGCATCAGGAATTTGCAATTGGCGGTTGCCTGATTCTAAAAAAGCACTAAAATCTAATCCTACAGATTGTAATATGCGGAGACTAGGTTTAAGTAGTTCCCCTTTTGGTATGGCAACAGTTAACATTCTTTTTTTTGGTATTCTTGATGTGTTTGCAGTTCACTATATTGAGAATATATCTATATTACTCACTACTAACATATGAAAATTTTATTAGTTGATGATGAAGTCGAACTAACTGACCCTTTAAGTCGTCTGTTAACCCGTGAAGGTTACAGTGTTGATGCTACTGATGATGGAATAAGTGGCAGTAATTTAGCGGCAATAGGCAGTTATGATTTACTGATTTTAGACTGGATGTTACCGGGAAAAACGGGGTTAGAGATTTGTCAGGAATTACGTCGGCAAGGGAAAATAACTCCTGTGCTATTTCTAACGGCAAAAGATACTTTAGATGACAGAGTTCAAGGTTTGGATGCAGGTGCTGATGATTATTTAGTCAAACCTTTTGAATTACGGGAATTACTGGCAAGAGTCCGGGCTTTGTTACGTCGTACTGGTACAGAATCTTATAGTAGTACAAAAGGAAAGTTAGTTGTAGCAGATTTAGAACTTGATATAGAAAATCAAATAGCTTATCGTCACGGAAGAATGATAGAACTGTCTCAAAAAGAAAGTCAGTTGTTACAATACTTCATGGAAAATTCGGGACAATTACTGACTCATGGTCAAATTTTGCAGCATTTATGGCAAAATGAGGAGCAACCTAATAGTAATGTGATTGCGGCTTTAATTCGTCTGTTGCGTCGCAAGGTAGAAGGAGTGGATGAAACACCAATGATTCATACTGTTTATGGTAGAGGTTATCGTTTTGGGTCTGCTGAGGGGGAGAGGGGGGGAGGGGAGAGGGGGGAGGGGGAGAGGGGGGGAAGAGAGGAAGAGAGGTAGGGGGGAAGAGAGGTAGGGGGGAAGAGAGGTAGGGGGGGGAGGGGGAGAAGAGAGGTAGGGGGGGAAGAACATCACAGATAACTTTTTCAATCCTATCCAGAAATATGAACTACTAACTCTCTCACATTATTCTGTTGACGATGTTCCCAAACATAGATTCCTTGCCATGTTCCTAATACCAAATGACCACGATTAATGGGAATTTGTTCGGAGGTATGGGTTAAAACTGTGCGGATATGTCCTGGCATATCGTCTGGCCCTTCAGCATCATGAATGTAATGGTTTCCCTCTGGGACTATTTTTGTCATGAAATTAGCTAAATCAAGTAATACATCAGGATCAGCATTTTCTTGAATTACTAAACTAGCTGAGGTGTGACGTAAAAATAAACTACAAAGCCCAGTTTCTATACCAGATTCAGCAACAATAGCTTCAATTTTGGCGGTAATATTGTGAAATGATTTTCCATTGGTGGAAACTCTTAATAGTTTTTGGTAGTGGGTCATGGCTAGTTTATAGTAGTTTATATATAGCGGTTTTTGGCTGAGTGAAATACAAGAAGTTTATCTTTTTCTCCCCCCTGCTGCGGGGGGATTCAGGGGGTGCAAGGAGGGGGCTTATGATGTATTTTATTCAAGTGCATACCGCTATATTTGTCTCTAAATAATCTATCACAGCTTTGGCTATTGTTTCATTCCCATCTTTGGCTATGATGTTGGGTTGCTTTGGTGCTTGGGGTGATTGATCAAGAAAATCCCAATCTCCTTGAAAAAATTCTGGTGTTGTGAGAATTTGATGATGATTGTAATTAGCAATTCCTGCTAACATGAAAGCTGCTTCGGCAAAATCATGACGGGGTATGGTTACAACTGGTATTTCTAGACGGGTAGCTTCTGAAAATGTCCCATATCCAGGTTTAGAAATAATTCTCCCACAAATCGGCATAAAATCCACAGGACGATATTGATGATTTGTAATTTTAATTAAGTTAGGTAAATCTGGGGCTGAGGCATCAAAAGTAATAAATTGCCAATCGGGAAATCTGCTGATATTAGTGTAAGGAATTTCTTGCAAACCTAAACCACCAAATGTCAGTAAAATGGTTTTTTCTGGCGGTGTACTTATTTGCCAATTAGTGCGTAATTCATCAATATTAAAATGGGGAGAACCACCAGTTAAACCGATATCTGTAATGTTGGTAAATGCTGACATGGGTTCATGGAAAGGAAGACGAAATAGGCGATCGCATTTTCTATACCAATCACTAATCCAATCAGCCATTTCCGTAAATTCTTCCCCCCAATCTCGATAGATAAAATCCCAACCGAAGTTACTAATCATCCAGCAAGGAATATTCGTAGCTTCAGCAAATCCAGCAGCTAGAAAAGGAATATCTGCTAGAATTAAATCAACGCGATTTTGACGAATAAAATTAACTTCTGAAGCAATTAAAGATTTATGATTTTTTTGAATTTCTCGCAGTTTTGCTAAAGTTGCTGGTTTATCCATTGTCAAACTATCAGCTTGAATCACACCTAAATCAAACGCCCGTTGACGTAAAATAAAATCACCCTCTATATAAGATTCCAGTAACCAGCGAGGTGCAGTGGTGACTAGAATTAATAATGCTTCAGGACATAGTTTTTGGATAGTGTTAGCAATGGAAGCTGTGCGGGTAGCATGACCAAAACCGTGATTTGTGATGGCTATATATATAGTTGGTCTTTTCATGATTTAAAACAAGGTTAAAAAGGGTATTAGGCGATTGGAAATCACTACTACACAAGCAAAGTCCGCCGTCGCGGACTAATATGATTTAACCCACAAAGGTGGGTTTTGTCTGTTTAGCAGTGACTTCTAGTACAAAACGGCGTAAATAAACCAACCATTCTAAATCCTCCAAAAGCCTATACTGTCTTCATTTTGACTTTTGACTTTTGACTTCCGCCTTGCGGTACTAGTCGCCTTTTATAGCTGCTATTAATTGGTCAATTTCTGATTCTAATGTTAAATAATGAACACTCACACGAATGCAATTAGGACTGGCAATTGTTCGAGTTAAAATATTTTCTGACTCTAGAGATTGCACTAATTTAGAACTAGGCTGATTAGTTAATTGAAAAGAAACCAATCCACTTTCTGGGGGTGAATTTTTTAAACATTTGACATTGGGTAAAGAGTTTAATTTTTGCCAGAGATAATTACTATTTTTGCAAATTTGCTCATATCTTTCCTGTGCTGTCCCCCATTGTTCATGAATTGTAATTGCTTCTTTTAAACCCACATATAATGAAGTTGGTAAAGTAGATACTTCATATCTGCGTCCATCTGGTTGCCAACCCGTCGGTTGGGCTTGATTATTAGTAACTACTCCATTTAAGCCAATGAAAGTGGGATGCAGATTTTCCCTGGCTTGAGGATGCACATATAAACCACCCACACCAGCAGGACCGCATAACCATTTGTGACCAGTAAAGGCATAAAAATCTACACCCAAAGCAGTTAAATCCAAAGGAAGAACGCCCACTGATTGAGCCGCATCTATCAATAACAGAGAATTATTGCTTTTGCATATTTCTACAATTTTATCAATGGGTAAAACTTGACCTGTATTCCATAGGACATGACTTAAAACTACTAAGCGGGTTTTGGGACGGAGGTTTTCAGCAATAATACTGATGGGATTCCCCTCATTTAAAGTAGCCATTAACGGACAGGTAGTAACCTCTACTGCAAATCTACGAGCAATTTCCTGGGCAGTAGCAATGACACCAGGGTGTTCGCAGTCAGAAAGGAGAAGATGATCACCCGGTTGCCAATCAATTCCCCATAAGGCAATGTTACAACCGACTGTGACATTACCAGTGAGAGTTATTGTATCAGATGGTACATTTAATATAGAGGCGATCGCCTCCCGACTGGCTTGTATTTGCGGTGCGATCCAACTGTATGCCTCACTCCCAAAAGGACCTATACTTTGAATATGGGCTTGAGATTGAGTGATAACATCCATAGCCCTTTGCGGCATTGGACCCTGTCCTCCGTAGTTAAAATAAAGCTTATTACTTAAAGCGGGAAATTGTGACCGATGGTGATGCAGGTTATTCATAAAATAGGTTTGCGATTTTTTATCTAATCTATTGATATATACTTTTATCAACAATTAATCAACATTAACTTTTACGTCAAAAACTATGAATTGGTGGCAACGACTCAACAAAAACCCTTTAGCACGAACTGGGGCAATTGTCCTCTTCTGTTTCTATTTAGCAGTAATTGGTGCTGATTTCATCGCTCCTTATAACCCTTATGATTCACAAACCAATGGTTCACTACTGCCACCGACTCAGATTCATTGGGTATCTCAATCAGGGCAGTTTATTGGACCCCACGTATATCCTACAACACAAGGCGATACTAACTTAGAAACTGGGGAAAGAAAAATAATTATAGACCAGACAAAACCTTCACCATTAAGATTATTTGTTGCTGGACCTAAATATCAATTATTCAATTTGAGTATTTCCCTCCCACCCAAATGGCAGGAAGTCACAATTATCCCTGGTATTTCCTTAAATTGGCATTTATTTGGGGTTATTGGTGACGCAAAATTGAATATTTTGGGAACAGATGAACAAGGACGCGACCAATTTAGTCGGCTGTTGCATGGTGGTCGAATTAGTATGTTTATTGGTATTTTTGGAATTATCATTACCTATCCATTGGCGTTGCTTATTGGTGGTATTTCCGGCTATTTTGGCGGAATAATTGATAGTATTATCATGCGTTTAGCAGAAGTATTGATGACCTTTCCGAGTATTTATTTATTAGTAGCACTATCAGGAATTTTGAGTCCAAAATTAACCAGCACTCAGCGATTTTTATTAATCATTCTCATCACTTCTGTAATTAGTTGGGCAGGTTTAGCGAGGATAATTCGCGGACAGGTATTATCAATCAAAGAACTTGAATTTGTGCAAGCAGCAAAGGTAATGGGTGGTAATCCCATTTATATTATTGTTCGTCATGTTTTACCACAAACTGCAACTTACATTATTATTTCTGCTACTTTAACAATTCCTAGTTTTATTGGAGCAGAAGCAGTATTAAGTCTAATTGGTTTAGGTATTCAACAACCAGATCCTTCTTGGGGAAATATGCTTTCTTTAGCCAGTAATGCTTCTATTTTAGTATTACAACCTTGGCTAATTTTACCACCAGCAATTCTGATTATTATTACCGTTTTGTCATTTAATGTATTAGGTGATGGCTTACGTGATGCCCTTGATCCTCGTAGTTTGCAAAGGTAATAATGTGTCTGATAGTACAACAATTTAGCAGGTAGGAATAAAAGTTAAAGTTTGACTTGAAACAAGCCTTAAAAGACCAAGGAGTAAAAATTAGACAATTAATTGCAAAATATTAAAAAAGTGATCAGTTGAACTAATCACTTTCCATTTCTTCTATTACAAAAGAAGGATGTTTTTAAAAGATGCGTAGCACGAAAAAAACAGTGTCATTATTTCAATCTCATGTTTTTAAACATGAGTTTTTCCTGTTCCCTGTTGCCCGTTCCCTGTTCCCTCTGAATCTGAAGGAGTTTCATTAACAGATGTTTCCGCAACCTTTCTTACCGCTTCAATATCTACAGCCAAATTTGCGGCTATTTGTTCCACAGTCAAACCTAACTGTAATAACAAAGGTACTGTTTCCAACTTACCTTCCAACTTACCTTCCAACTTACCTTCTAACTTACCTTCTAACTTACCTTCTAACTTACCTTGTACTTTCGCTTCCTCCGCAACTTCTCGAAAATACCTTGTTTGCTTTAATTCATCTAGAGTAAACATTGCTTCAATCTCCTGACGAGTTAAATTACTTAATTTGTAAACCAAGATCGTCTCTAACAATTCTAAGACTTTTTGTCTTTTACTGGCATCTGCTAATTGTTGTCGAGATTTTTGGATTAACTGCCTTGTATGATCAATAGCAGTTTCCTCTTTTTCCACTACTAGCTGTACCATTCCCAGTCCTATTGAATTATCGGTTGTTACCTCCAACTCATCCAAATAAATAAACGTGATTTGCTGACTCATTAGCAAACCCCGATACTGCATTGGTACACCAGGATCTAAACTACGTTTAGCAAAAATGGCTACTGCGTGAAAATCATTCTTGGGTTGATATTGATTCAGATAAACAAAGATTTCGGTAAATAACCGCCAGTAAAAATCCGCTTTCGGTTGAAATTGAACTTCTACAAAGTAAATCGGTTGTTCAGGTATTTCTGAATCAGGTATAAATAAACCATCAAAGCGAAATGCTAATTCCTTAATTTCTACAGATGTGAATTGATATGCTTCCGCTTCTGTGGCTGGCTTGCCAATCAGTTCAAAAAGGATACTAAGTAATGTCTGAAATAGTTGATAGAATATAGTATCTGTTTTCACAAGAATGATGTTCTTTTACATGAGTTTAAAAAGTAGCGATCTAAAATTTTTTTGACAAAGTTATCAGTCCAGCTAATCACTTTCTATTAGCACTATATGGTGTATGGCGTTAGCCATGCTAAAATCATACTCCTTTTTTAATATCTAATTCTCGGATCTACATAAGCATTGAGAATATCAATCAGAATACTGGCACTCACCACAATTGCCCCAAAAAATACTAACACACCCTGGACGGTAGGATAATCTCGGTCGGAAATAGCTTGATATAAACGATTTGCTAACCCTGGCCAGGAAAATGTCACTTCTGTTAAAATTGCTCCACCTAACAAGGAAGCAAATGTTAATCCTAAGACCGTAATTACCGGGATTAAGGCATTCTTCAAAGCATGGGAAACTAATATCTTACTTTCAGAAATTCCTCTCGCTCTAGCCGCTTCTACATAATCAGCTTTTAAGGTTTGTTTTAAGTTAACTCTGACAATGCGTTCAAAAATGCCACTGAGCAAAATTCCTAAAGTTAAACTTGGTAAAGCTAAATGATGTAAAGATGTGAAAAATTGACTTAAATTCCCAGCTAATAAACTATCAATTGTATATAAACCAGTAATATTTGTAGGTGCGGGAAGATTAGGGGGAAACCGATTGGAATTAGGAAACCAACCCAGTTGAACTGAGAAAACTAATTGTAATAACATACCTGCCCAAAACATCGGTAATGCGTAGGTAATAATCCCAAATAAACGCCCACCAATATCAAAACCAGTTCCCGGACGAGAAGCGGAAATAGTTCCCACTAAAACGCCGACAATCAGCGCCACAGCCATACTCGCAAATGCTAATTCTACTGTGGCTGGAAAATATTGACCAATTATTTCACCTATATTTTGCCCGCGACTGGTTAAGGAAGTTCCTAAGTCAAAGCGTAGTAAGTTACCTAAATAATTGAGATATTGTAACCAAATTGGTAAGTCTAAACCAAGTTGTTTTCTTAATTCTTCTTTTGCACTTTCTGGCGCTCTTCCTCCCAGAATTGCATCTGCTGGATCTCCTGGGGTGGCTCTAAGTAAAATAAAGACAATGGTGATAATAGTTAATAGTTGCAGTGGCGCAAATAGTAACCGGGAAACTATGTAATACTGTAATGCTTTAGAACGGGACATATTTTTTATAGGAGTCAGGAGTTAGAATGAAGAATGAAGAATGAAGAATGAAGAATGAAGAATGAAGGATTAACCTCGTTCCTTGTCTCTGACAAGGAATGCAGTCTTGAGGCTCTGCCTCATCTAATTAACAAGAGGCAGAGCCTCTAAATGGCATTCCCAGCCGGAGTCTGGGAATGAGAGAAGAATGAAAGAAGAAAACTTCTCCCTATCTCCTCTTAACTGTCACCTGTCACCTATTCCCTACTTTTTAATTGTTTTGTAAATCAGGTTTTGGGTAGGATCAAGATTGACATTGGCTACGCCTTTTTGAGCAAATACAAAATCTTTGCTTTGCCATAAAGGGATGTAGGGAACATCAGTTAATACTTGGGTTTGAATGTCGGCAAATATTTTCTTCCGAGTTTCAGGATTTTGTTCTTTGCGTTGTTGATCTATGAGTTTATTCATAGCTTCACTATAATAAAATGACCCCTGAGTTTGACTACCTCCAGTTTCGCAACCTTTAGCAACTGAACCTTTTTCACAGGCTAAAAATGGCTGTACGTAGTTATCTGGATCTAAAAAGTCTGGATACCAATTAGTTAAGGTACTGGGATATAAACCTTTGGAAATTTCTTTATAGAAAGTTGCACCTTCGACGGTTTTAACTTCAAATTGCAAAATACCATCCATTTTAGTATCAGCTAGGGATTTTAAGGTTTGTGCAACTAAACTGCGCGTCATTGAACTTGCAGGATACCAAATTTGCACTTTTGCTGGATTTTCTTTGGAGAAACCAGCAGCGACTAAGGATTTTTTGGCTTCTTCAAATTTACCATCACCATATTTATCTTGAAACAATGGCTGGGAAACGTTGAAGGTGGTGGGAATCATGCTATAAAGAGGATCAGCCTGTGATAATAATACCCGATCATTTAATAATTTACGATCAATTAATGATGCGATCGCTTGTCTCACCTCTACTTTATCTAAAGGTTTTTGATTGCGATTTAAAGTCATATAAGTAACTACACTACCTTGAGCAGATATAGCTTGCCAATCTCCCTTTTTCGCACTGGCTTCTAAACTCTGAATTTGATCCGGTTGTAAGGATAGATAGGCGACATCTATCGCCCCAGTTTTAAAGGCATTAAATAAGTTAACTGGACTGGTTTGAATTTGGACATTGACACCTTTGTTTTCGGGTTTTGTTCCCCAATATTTATCAAATACATCAAACTTTAAGGAATCAGTTCCATATTTGGCTAATTTGTAAGCGCCAGTTCCCACAAAAATATTCGGTTTAAATTTTACCGCCCCAATTTCATAGGATTTTGGCGAAACTGCACAGACTCCAGAAAATGCTAACAATGAAGGAAAAGCGGCAAAGGGTTTTTTCAGTTTAATTGTTAATTCATACTCTCCTGTGGCTTTAACTGAGGCTACGGTATCAGACAGCAGGAAGGATGGTTTACCTTTATTTTCGATAAAGCGTTGCAGGCTAAACTCCATTGCTTTGGCATTGAAGGGAGTATCATCATGAAATAGGACTCCTTGGCGAATAGGAATAGTATAAGTTAAACCATCTGCACTCACTTTTGGTAATGCTGTTGCCAATTGTGGTTTAATTTCTGTACTACCTGGTTCATAAGTGTACAGGCGATCGCTCATATTAAATACTAAACTCAAAGATCCCAATTCATACGCATCAGCAGGATCAAGAGTTCTTGGCTTTTCCGTTGTCCCTACAGTAATCCGACCATCACCCGTAGTAGTATTTACAGTGCTAGACTGTGGTGTATTTGTTTGCTGTTTAGGAGTACAACTAACGACCAATAATAAACAAAGACAGAACAAAGATAGGAATTTTGTCATCCTACCCCATTGTTTCATTAGCAAGGAACACCAAGTGATCATTATTAAAATTTTTTCAATCAACGGTCAGTTATTATAGCAGGGAACAGGGAATATTGATCTTTTCCCATAACTTAACTAAATAATTCATAATATACTTAAATTTTTTAATAAGTTATGTATTTGAATTTGGTAATTTTCCTAAATCAAGATGGATTATTCTATTATTAGAAAAAACCCTGATCAAAACATTTAAAACATTTAAAACATTATGGTTCTAACAGCTTCCACGATGCTGCCTCTAGGCACGAAAGCACCAGATTTTCATCTACCAGAAGTAGTATCTGGAAAAACAATTTCTCTTAATAATTTTGCCGATAAGAAGGCATTATTAATTATGTTTATTTGTCGGCACTGTCCATTTGTTAAGCATATTCAACAAGAATTAGCCAGATTAGATCAAGATTATAGCAACAGTGATTTAGGGATTATTGCCATTAGTGCGAATGATGCTCAAAATTATCCTAATGATGCCCCAGAATCATTAAAAGAAATGTGTATAGAATTGGGTTTTGATTTTACCTTCTGTTACGACGAAACTCAAGCAACAGCAAAAGCTTATACGGCATCTTGTACACCAGATTTCTTTTTATTTGGTGGCGACAGAAAACTCGTCTATCGTGGACAATTAGATGATAGTCGTCCTAGTAATAATCAACCCGTAACAGGCAAAGACTTAAGATCAGCTATTACCGCAGTTTTAAATAATCAACCTGTGATAAGTGAACAAAAACCGAGTATTGGTTGCAATATCAAATGGAAAGTAGGTAATGAACCTAATTATTAGTCATTAGTCATTAGTCATTGGTAATTGGTAATTGGTAAAACTCTTACCTCCCCTACCTCCCCCACCTCCCCTACCTCCCCCACCCCCTATTCCCTTCAATGCTGAATTTCCAAATTGAGAATGTAATGACCCAATTGGACTTTTCCTGTCCAGAATTCGTACTCTAAACGAAGATGTTCTGGAAAGGGATGCCCAGTGAGAGTGAAACTTTTGGTAAAATTACGCAAACGGATAGGTTGATGGGGTTGTAATGATTCATTTGGCAACCAAAAACGACTAATACCATATATACCTAACTCCCAAAAGTGACGGTAACTGACTTGTGCATTACCTTGCATTGTCATAATTAACCGCCGAGATGAAATTTCCAGCCATAAAATTCTGGGACTGCTGGGAGGAGAAAAATTGTTTTTAGTTGGGTAAATTGTATCTTCTGGATTTAAATAACTGCCTACTTCACAACTAATAAGAGGTGGTGCAGTTAATAGTAAATGAAATTTATCTGTATCCTTTTGGATTAAAGTTCCAGCAGTGTCAACCACAGACCAAATCGGTAAGTCCGTGGAAATCATTGATAAACATACGGGTTTGCGGTGGTGAGTTAGCATGAGAGTGTGAGAGGTTACAAATAAAGAATAAAAGTTGAGCGATTTTCTAAATTGCTGATTCTACCTACTATTTAACGTTACGGCTGAAGCTTTTGGTGGTTGGAAGCAACAAAAAACAAGACATTCAAGCAAGATGTCTAATAAATAGTAAAACCTGGTTCATCGTCAGCAAATATTTTGATTTGTTAATCTAGACAATTCAATATGGTATTACCTGTCACCTGTTATCTACCAGAAGAAAGATTATAGTTGTCAAAAAGCGGTAGGATACTAAATTGGAAGTGAATAGTGATAAACAAGTCGCTGTTTAGCTTTTATTCTATTCAAAAGTCATTGTATCCTAATGTCGGCTATTGTTATTACTTTAGAAACTCAAGCAAACTCTTCGGATCACTTAATTATTCAGCGCCCTGCGGCTGGATTGTCTTTGCAGGGACGTATCCGAGTTCCTGGTGATAAGTCTATTTCCCATCGCGCTTTGATGTTGGGGGCAATCGCTGAAGGGGAAACTCAAATTCAAGGACTGCTGTTAGGTGAAGACCCCCGTAGCACTGCTGCCTGTTTTCGGGCGCTAGGGGCGGAAATTTCGGAATTAAATCCGGAATTGGTGAAAGTTAAAGGCATCGGTTTAGGCAATTTTCAAGAGCCTCTAGATGTCTTAGACGCTGGTAATTCTGGGACAACGATGAGGTTGATGTTGGGCTTATTAGCATCCCATCCAGGGCGATTTTTCACGGTGACAGGTGATAGTTCTTTGCGATCGCGCCCCATGTCCCGTGTTGTCAAGCCTTTGCAACAAATGGGGGCGCAAATTTGGGGACGTAAGGGTAATACTTTAGCACCTTTAGCCATTCAAGGACAAGCCCTCCAACCCATTCATTATCATTCTCCCATTGCTTCGGCGCAAGTTAAATCCTGTATCCTCCTGGCGGGTTTAAACACCGAAGGACAAACCACCGTCACCGAACCTGCTTTATCACGGGATCACAGTGAACGAATGTTAAGGGCTTATGGCGCAGAATTAAGTATAGATCCAGACACAAACAGCGTCACGATCACAGGTGGGGCGAAACTCTACGGACAAACCGTAATTGTCCCTGGTGATATCAGTTCAGCGGCTTTTTGGTTAGTTGCGGGGGCGATCGTTCCTGGTTCAGATTTGGTAGTGGAAAATGTCGGTGTCAATCCTACCCGCACGGGGATTTTAGAAGCTTTGGAATTAATGGGGGCAGATATTCAACTAGAGAACCAGCGGGAAGTAGCAGGAGAACCTGTAGCTGATATCCGCGTCCGTTCCGGTGGTTTAAAAAGCTGTACGATTGCCGGTGATATCATTCCCAGATTAATTGATGAAATTCCTATTTTGGCAGTGGCGGCGGCTTTTGCTGAGGGGACAACAATTATCCGGGATGCGGAGGAGTTAAGAGTCAAAGAGAGCGATCGCATTACCGTCATGGCACAACAACTCAATAAAATGGGGGCAAAAATCAGCGAATTACCCGACGGAATGGAAATCACCGGCGGTACTCCCTTAGTCGGTGCGGCAGTAGATAGCCATACAGATCATCGTATTGCCATGAGTTTAGCGATCGCCGCCCTCAACGCCATTGGTACAACTACCATTCACCGCGCTGAAGCTGCTGCTATTTCTTATCCCAACTTCATAAACACACTACGGGAAATTTGTCAATAGTTTTCAGGGACAGGGTATAGGGAAAAGGTACAGGGATTTTGATTAAATTTTGCTCAGGTAAGTACGTTAATCATCGTTTCATTAAAATTTGATACAATTGTTGGGTTTCGTTCTCTAAAATCTTTTTTGCATATAAGTAATTGGACAAAAATATTTACAGTCATTGCGAGCGAAGGGAAGCAATCGCAACCCTGGCGATTGCTTCATTTCACTTCGTTCCACATGGCTAACGCCACGCAACGCTTACGCAATGACATTGTGTAATTAATTCTGTCTCACTATTTAGATATGATGGAGGCAACCCCTAAAGAAATTAGGATTTACACAACTTTAGAAGGAACTACTCCTTTCTTAGAATGGCGAGATTCCTTGAAAGATGCTAGAGCTAGAGCTAAAATTAGAGCAAGATTAGACCGAGTAGAAGAGGGAAATTTAGGAGATTGTAAGTTTGTTGGTGAAGGAGTATATGAACTGCGTATTGATTATGGTCCTGGTTATCGAATTTATTTTGGACAAGAAAGTGATGTGATCATTTTATTGCTATGGGGTGGCGATAAAAGCAGACAAAATAAAGATATTCGTCAAGATCAAGATTATTGGCAAGATTACAGGAGTCAAGACAATGCCTAAAAGTATTAGTTATCATACTGAATTAATTGAATCTTTAAAAGATCCTTCTGAAGCAGCAGTTTATCTTGAAGTTGTGCTAGAAGAAGGTGATCCAATGATGATTAAAAAAGCCTTTTTTAATGTAATTGAAGCAAGAGGCGGGGTGAATTTATTGTCTAAAGATGTTCAAAAAACTCTCATAAAATTTGCAGAAAAACTTCAAGAAACAGGTGAAATTGAATTTAATCTTTTACGAATATTGCTAGAGTCTTTAGGATTAAAAGTAGGTTTAATGGTGATATGAATTTTATAAAATTTTATGAGAATATTTGTATCACATAAAATCATTTCGTTTCTTGTCTCCATGCTTATTGACGAATGGAATCAGTAGTAATATTTCTATTTTCCCAGATTCCTGCCAAGGAAAAAAAATCTTGCTTATCATCAGATATATTAGTGTTATCTTCTATTACTTCTACAGAGTTAACAAAATCTAAAGCAGAAATAAGTTTTAATAGGATTTGTGCTTTTTCTTTATTAGCAATTTGAATGATTATTTGTTGCATATTTGTTTATTGGTATAATAATATTATTGTAATTATACAAGTAACCGTTCACAGGGGGTGAGAATTTATTAAAAGACCTGAAAGCTTTGTCTGTTGGGTTTTTCAGGCAACTTGACATATTAACGAATGGTTCTTAAATTGGCTAGAAAACGATTAGCAAACCGATATAGAGATTTTGCAAATTTCAAATGACCCAAAAAATCAAATCTATAACGTTTTCCATGCTTTTTTTGTGGAATCTCATATAGAGTGTTTTTTGTACCCCCCGTGAACGGTTACAAAAAATGTCGAATTGTGGTGTTAGCAGACAGAGAATTTCATAGTCCAAAACTGGCTAAATGGCTTGATGAGCAAGGAGTTTACTTTGCTCTACGCCAGAAGAAAAACCTTTATTTTCAAGAAAAACCTGAACAAGAATATCAAGTTCTTAAAAATCAAGGATTTAAGCCAGGAATGTCGAGATTTTATGAAAAAGTTAAATGTAGTAAAGGGGATGAATTAGGCTTATTTAATATCGCTGTTTATTGGAAGAGAAAATATCGGAACTCTGGACCAAAAGAACCTGGGTATATCTTGACGAATCTACCAACTCTCCAACAAACTTTATGCCTCTATAGATGTCGATGGGGAATTGAGCAATTCTTTAAGGATTGTAAAACTGGTGGTTATAATCTAGAGGATACTAAAGTAAATGAAACTCGTTTTTTAGCTTTAGTATTATTGATTGTCATTGCTTATAGTTTAGCCACTATGCACGGTCAACGGATGAAAAAATTAGGTATAGAGACTTATGCCGGACGTATTCAACAACATCAGGACAAGTACCCACGTCAAAGTGATTTTAGCTTTGCTCTCTGCGGACAACTATGGATTTATGGTATGGAATTATGGGCTGATTTAGCTCTGAATTTAATCAATCTCAAGCCTCATAAACGCCTCTTTTTTCAACGGGGCTTTCAGGCTCTATCCCTTATGAAACAAGCTCTTTAGCCGCCTTGTCACCCGTTAAGCGTCTTTTGGCTAAAGGTAAATCTAAAAAGTCTGTCATTGGTGCAGTCATGCACAAGCTTTTACGCCAAGTTTTTGGTGTTCTCAAGTCTCAGACCGCTTTTGACCCTAATTTTCTTTCTCCCACCACTTGACTTTCAAGACAGTATCTACGGGAGAATTAGATTCTAAGCAAAGACAAACTGTTTAGAATCTGTCAAATTCAAACTACTGGCTTGAATCCCAGTCAGAGTAGCTAGAGTTTGATTATTGAAGACAATCGCAGTATCAGCACCAACTTGATTTAACTTGAGTGTGGATGTGGTAATACCTAAACTGACAGCACCTTGAATACCAATGACATCAGTACCCAGTTGGAAGTCAAGCACGGTATTAGCCGAAGAGGGTAGTTCAGCATTGACAATCCAGAATTGGTCAGCGCCAGCACCACCGGAAATTAAGTTACCACCACCAAGACTAACTCTGAAGATATCATTACCATCACCACCCAAAGCGCGGTCATTGCTACCTAAGTAGAAGGTATCATCACCGACACCACCAGATATGCGGTTGCCACCTTGTCCATCTCTAGCATCAAAGGTGTCATTACCATCACTACCGAAAACGCGATCGCCTTTATTCACAAAAATTGTATCTTCACCGCTACCCAGATCAACGATATTGTTACCTGAGTTGGGAAAAACAGATACAGTGGACAGGTCTACCTCATCTTTACCTGCACCTGTAAATACAATATTGTTTTGACCATCGAATTGACTACCAGGAGTGGCAATTAATTTATCATCTCCTGGAGTTCCTACAGTTGTAGATTGGTTATCAATGATTTTTTCGACTGCGATCGCAAAAATATCATTAGCAGATGTTCCGGCTTTATCTGTAGCTGTGACTTTAACATTCAGACTACCAACATTATCATTACTGGGAGTACCGCTAAAGGTGCGAGTTGTGGGATTGAAGGTTAACCAACTTGGTAAAGCATTACCATTTTCTAATGTTGCTGAATAAGTTAGAACATCACCAGCATCAATATCGCTGAAAGTGTTGGTAGGAATTTGGAAGTTGAAAGCAGTTCCTTGTTTAGCATTTTGATCTGCGATCGCATTACTCAAAATCGGTGCATCGTTGACATTTTCAACTGCGATCGCAAAAATATCATTAGCAGATGTTCCAGCTTTATCTGTAGCTGTGACTTTAACATTCAAGTTCCCAACATTGTCATTAGTGGGAGTACCGCTAATGGTGCGAGTTGTAGAATCGAAAGTCAACCAACTTGGTAAAGCATTGCCATTTTCTAATGTTGCGGAATAAGTCAGAAAATCACCAGCATCAATATCGCTGAAAGTGTTGGTGGGAATTTGGAAGTTAAAGAGGTTATCTTGTTTAGCGTTTTGATCGGCGATCGCATTACTCAAAACCGGCGCATCGTTGATGTTTTCAACGGCAATTACAAAGATATCACTAACATTTGCCCCGGCTTTATCTGTAGCGATCGCCTTAATATTCAAACTACCCACATTGTCATTACTAGGAGTACCGCTAAAAGTCTGAGTTGTGGGATTAAAGGTTAACCAATTTGGTAAAGTATTACCATTTTCTAAGGTTGCTGAATAGGTAAGAACATCACCAGCATCAATATCTGTGAAGGTGTTTTCTGGGATAGTGAAACTAAATGCTGTATCTTCAGTTGCCATTTGATTGGCGATCAGGTTAGTAACCGTAGGCGGATGATTAACTATGATTTGTTGGTTGCCGAAATCAATTCCTGTACGGACTTCACCTGCTGTCAGGTTGACGGTATGAACAAGGTTAATGGTGTTGTCGAATATGGTAGTTACGCCATTGTTATTGTTGTTACCTGGATTAACAGGATTGGGGTTAGAAGTTGAACCACTGAGATTGAGAATACCTTCTGCGAGTTTTAATAAGTCTACACGAGGATAATTTTTGCCAGTATTGGTAACGTTGTCATTCTCGTTGTCACCGTCGTTAATAATGACACTGTTTGTATCCAGGAGATTACGGAACTCATTAACTGTGAGTTTCCGACCAAGTTTTTCCTCTGCTATCTGCTGTGTGAGAGTTGCCACCCCTGTCATATATGCCGTTGCTTGGCTAGTTCCTCCCATTGAGGTAGTACCACCACTGGCATTAGCACCTGTAATTAAGATACCAGGAGCAAATACATCTAACAAGTTGGGATCACGTTGGGAGAAACTAGCAATTTGATCGGCAGTTGTCGTGTAATCAATCGCACCACCAACAAAGTTTTTCTGAGTGCCAGAATTATGCGCCCAAACCGCACCAACGGCGATGACATTGGGATCTATGGCCGGGTAAGCTAATCCAGGTTTACTGCCATACTGGTAGAAGCTGTTACCTGCGGCGGCGCTGATAATGATATTTTGGGAAGCGATCTAGTTTCCATAGTTCAGAACCTGTAGCTGATGTGGAAGCGGTGAAATAGAGAATACCATTGATATTAGTTAAATTACTTGGAGAAGAACTACCACTACCAGAAACGATATCAATAGCACTGGGAGTTCCGGTAGTGGGGTCAATTTTCCACAACTCCTGACCCAGATAATTGACACCATTATATCCAGATGCCGTGAAGTAGAGCGTGCCATTAACATTCGTTAAATTGGTTGGAGAAGAACCACCAGTATCTAGATCAATGCGTGTGGGTGTACCATTCGTGCCAATTTTCCAGAGTTCATAACCATTAGTGGGGTCATAGGCTTGGAAATAAAGCGTACCATTGACGTTAGTTAAATAAGTTGGCGAAGAACTACCACTACCTGCATTGATATCAATGAGGCTGACAACTCCTGTACTGGGATCAGCCTTATATAGCTCAGTTCCATTGATATCATTGTTAGCAGTGAAGTAGAGAATCCCCTCAAAATTGATAAAACTGCTGGGATTAGAACTATAGGTAGTTGCATTGATATCTTGAGTGAGAACCGTACCTTCTGGAGTACCATCTGTTTGCCAAAGTTCTACCCCTTGAGTGAAGTTATCAGCCGTAAAATAGATTTTGCCATTGCTGTAAGTCAGGTTTCCGGGGTTAGAACTACCAGTACCAACTTGAATGTCTTTGAGGAAAACAGGTTTACCTGTAGTTGAGTCTATTTTCCATAGTTCATTACCATTAGCTGATGTAGAAGCCGTAAAATAGAGAACGCCATTAATATTAGTTAAATTACCTGGAGAGGAACTACCACTACCAGAAACGATATCAACAATGCTGGGAGTTCCTGTGGTAGGGTCAATCTTCCACAATTTATAGCCATTAGTTGGAGTATATGCTATGAAGTAGAGCGTACCATTGACATTCGTTAAATTGGTTGGAGAAGAACCACCAGTACCTAAATCAATGCGTGTGGGTGTACCATTCGTGCCAATTTTCCAGAGTTCGTAACCATTAGTGGGGTCATAAGCTTGGAAGTAGAGAGTGCCATTGACATTGGTTAAATTAGTTGGGGAAGAACTACCGCTACCCGCATTAATATCAATGAGACTAACAACTCCTGTACTGGGTTCAGCTTTATATAGCTCAATCCCATTGGCATCATTGTTAGCAGTGAAGTAGAGAATCCCTCCAACGTTGATAAAACTGCTGGGATTAGAACTGTAGGTGGTTGCATTGATATCTGAAACCAGGTACGGCTCATTAAGTGCTAAAGTACCACTGTATGCTGCTAATACATCCGGGCAAAAAACTAAAACTACGGATTTTCTGTCATCTGTAACGGGAAAACTCACCTCCAACTGCCAATTTCCGCCTAAAGCTGCATTGCCTGTTTTTGTTGCCGATGCCTTAATACTTGCTTTTGTAATCTGATGTAACTTGCGAATAAATTCTTCTCCAGCATCTCCAGCAGCCACATTACACCCATAAAGTAAAATGCTATTGCTTTGCCAATGCTGTAATAAATCAGCATATTTACTGATACTATCTAAATTAAGTTGACTATTTCCTAAATACAAACATCCCGGCGCACCGTGAGAAACGATATGAATGGTGGTAATTTCGGGATGCTGTCGTAAAACTGCGGTGATTTGTTTGATACCGTCTTGATTTGGGTTAAGAGCGATCGCTTCTACCCCCTCTGCAACTCCCGCCTGTAGAGTTTGATAATCGGAAACAGATGGATCAATAAAGACAACTATTCCTGAATTTTCTTTTGCCTTAAATCCCACATTCCTCACCCCATTCGCCCAAGCACCCTGTAAACCTTTTGGTGATGTACCAAAGGCCAGTATCATCTTTTCACGAAAATCCGGTCTTTGAGCAAACTGCTGAGGCCGTTCCTCAGTATCTCGAATTGCTATTTGCACAACACCTAATAGATCATTATGGGTTAGCCCATTCAAGTTCAGTGTTTCAGAGGATTTGATTAGGATCATCGGTTTAACTGGGTGCTTGGTGTAGATATTGTCAGATTACTTATAATTGACAATACACTAAAGCGTAAATACAAGCAAGTGTTACTTTGAACAAATTAATAATTGTTCACTGTAGTACCTAATCCCCATTACCCATTAAACATCTAAGTAGGTGAACACAATAAAACCAATCTGTGTAAAGAAACGTAAAATCGCCCAAACCCTCTTCACTCTTGCCTTTTGCCTTGCCATAACGTTTGACTTCCGCCTTGCGGTACTAGCCCTCACAGACAACTTTTTCAGCAAACTCTAATTAGTTAAATTTTTACAGATTCCTGAGACTCTACATTGATTGTTTGTAAATAGTCTTCTTTTTGGAAGTAGTAATAGCTATGGGGTTCATTTTTCACAATTAGACCATTAACTACCTGTCCTAAGACATTTTGACCAGATTTTGCTAATAGTTCTTTAGCAAAAGTCGCATTCACAGAATCAACTACACCAGGACGCACTACCAATAAAACACCATCAGCCATTTGTCCTAAAGTAACAGCATCAGCAGCCACATTTAAAGCTGGTGTATCAACAATGACAAAATCATACTTATCAGAGAAGTTAGCCATTAAAGTTGCCATGCGTTGTGAGTCGAGAAGAGATGCTGGACTGGGAGGAACTATACCAGAAGTCAAAATATCTAAATTAGGCATGACTTTTTTAATTATCGCAGTAATTTCTTCCTGTTTGAAAATTAAATTACTTAAACCTTGATTATTTATTACGTCCCAAATTTTATGCTGAACTGGACGGTGCAAATCTCCATCTATTAATAAAACTTGTTTATCCATTTGTGCCATTGCTGTAGCTAAATTAGCTGCTACTGTTGATTTACCTTCCTTGGGTACAGAGCTGGTAACAATAATAACTTTTAGCTCTTTATCGGCACTGATAAAATTAAGATTTGCCCTCAACATCCGGTAAGCTTCACTAATAGAAGAACGAGGAAAATCTCGAATTATAATTCTTTGACTATAGGATTCATCTACTTCATTATTTTTAGAGGTTATTTTCCATTTAGTAGCGGTAGGGATAACTCCTAACAAGGTTAATTCTAGTAATTTTTTGGCTTCATCAATAGTCTTAATAGATTTATCTTTCATTTCTAAGATGTATATAGTCATAAAAGCTGCCAGTATACTCAGTAATGCTGAACTGAGATAGGAAATTATGACAGAAGAAATAGGTTCATCAGGAACTTGAGCTTCGGATATTCTAGTTGCATTACCTAAGTTTTGATTTTCAGCTATCCTACTTTCTTGGAGTTTCTGAAGTAATAAGGAATAGGTAGATTGTCCTACTTGAAGTTTACGTTCTAATTGACGCTGTTGTTCTTCTAATTTAGGTAACGTATTCAATCTTTGTTTATAGGTAGATTGTAATTTTAATAAAGAATTAGCTTGATTGGCTAAACCTAGACGGTTGGATTCTAATTCTACGAGTTTACTAGAGAGTTGTTGTTGTAAAGCACTCAATTGTAAATTGTCTTCTGCTTGTAGTTTATTTTTACCTATGGACTGATTTATCCTTTTGTCAATAACATTGTTTAGAGAAGCAACTTTATCTTGTAAATCTATGATTTGTGGATGATTTGCCTGTAAAATTGTTTGTCTATTTGCTAGTTGTGATTGTAGTTGTTGGATTTCTCTAAGAATATCTTGAATTCCAGAGATTTGGCTAATAGAAGTCATTGTTAAGGCTTGTTTTGGACTCATTCCCAATTGCTGAACAACTACTTGATACTGTGACTTGACATTAGCTAATTGAGATTGAGTATCGTTGATCCTTAATTGTAAATTACCAATAACTCGTACTGCTTCAGTAGCTTCTTCTTGTAAGGAAATAATTTTGTTTTTTTCTTTAAAATCTGCTAATTCAGATTCGGCTTGACGGACTACTAATTCGGCTTTGGGTAATTGTTTTTCTATGAATTTACGTCCTGCGCTTGCTTCGGCTCGCCGTGAAGACAGATTCTGATCTAAATAAACTTTAATTAGTTCATTTACAACTTGGGCGGCAATTTTGGGATTAGTATCGTTGTAGCTAATTTGGATAACATTAGTGCCTTTAACTTCTTTGACAACAAGATTTTTGAGAAATAGCTTAGGTTTTAGGGTAGAACCTTGACTATTTTTGAGATTTAGTCGTTTAATAGTTGTTTCTATAATAGGGTAAGAAGTTATTACTTCTACTTCTGTGCTGAGGGGGTTATTTTGTTCCATTAAAGGATCTAATTTGCCTATTTCTGCACCTAATCCTGTGATAGATGAGGCTGTATTGCTTCTTTGAAACCGTAATTTACCTTCTGCAAGATAAATAGGTTTTTTCAAAGATGCAGCCAACTGTGCTATGATGAAAACGGAAATAGTAATTAATAAAGTGGCAAGCCAACGACGCTTGAGAATTGTCCAGTATTTTTGTGGTGATATAGAAGATTGTTGTAGTTCCATAATAAATTAACTCTTTTATGTATGTTTTTCAAGTTGTAGAGTGAATGGTTTTAATGGCATTAATTACTCTTGCTAAATCTTCGTCCGTTAAATTAGAACCAGAAGGCAAACAAAGACCATGTAAAAATAAATTTTCGGCGACTTTACCACCAATACATTCATATTCAGAAAACACGGGTTGCAGGTGTAATGGTTTCCATACAGGACGAGCTTCAATTTGTTGTTTAGTAAGTTGGATGCGAATGTATTCTCGATCTGCACCAAAAGCTTCTGGGGTGATTGTTAAAGCCGTTAACCAGCGAGTAGAATAGCCAAAATCAGCTTCGGGCATAAATTCTATTCCTGGTATATTTCCCAAAGTAGATTGGTAAATTTCAAAGTTCCGCCGTCTAGCGGCTACCCTTTCATTTAAAACTTGTAATTGACCTCGACCAATACCTGCTAGAACGTTACTAAGACGATAGTTATATCCTATTTCTGAATGTTGATAATGGGGGGCAGGATCGCGGGCTTGAGTTGCTAAAAATTTGGCTTTGGTAATTAGTTGATCATCATCAGAAACTAGCATTCCTCCACCGGATGTAGTGATAATTTTATTACCATTGAAGGAGTAAATACCAAACCGTCCAAATGTACCGGGAGAAAGTCCTTTATAGGTAGCTCCTAAAGCTTCGGCGGCATCTTCAATTAACGGAATATTATATTGATCGCAAAGTTTGAGAATTGGTTCAATGTCCGCACTTTGACCATATAAATGTACAACTATAACTGCTTTGGGTAATTTACCAAAATAGGCGCGGTTTTGTAAAGCTTCCTGCAACAACTCTGGGTTCATATTCCAGGATATGCGATCGCTATCAATAAAAACTGGTTTCGCCCCTAAATAAACAATTGGATTAGCAGTAGCTGCAAAGGTTAAGGTGGAACAAAAAACTTCATCTCCTGATGTGACTCCAACTAATTGCAAAGCTAAATGTAAAGCCGCAGTTCCCGAACTCACAGCAGCCGCATAACTAGCACCAGTAACTTGACAAAATTCCTGTTCAAAAGCATCAACATGGGGACCTATAGGGGCAATCCAATTAGTGTCAAATGCTTCTTTGACAAATGCTAATTCGTAATTTCCTATGTGGGGGGTTGAAAGGAGAATTGGTTTATTCATCTGTATGACCTAAATAATGTGCTTGCTGCTGAGTAACTTGCATTTTCCATTGAGGCATTTTCCAGTGTTTAAATCAAACTCGTAGTGATGACCTAGACAGCGGAGAATTCCTCCGGGTAAAACCTCTCCCACCTCCTGCAAGTCAAAACCTGCATGGGGGCAATGGCGCTGTACTAAGTAATTATTTCCCTCGGCATGAATTGTCATTTGCTCTTGGGAATCCATGGAGTTTTCGTAATCCTCTACAGATTGTAGGGACTGGGGACAAGCAAATTTTAAGAGTCCTAAAAGATGGTCGTTGTAGATGTCTGGATTTCGCCATACCTGAAATCGCAAAGACAAAAAGAAGTCTTCCCAAGGCAAGGACCCATCTAACAAAGAAGGCAGCCATCTTGATGCAAAACGGTATCCATAGCTGCATTCACTCATCTCGTCATATACCCCTTCTAAACCTGGTCGAAAATCAACTGCCCATTTTCCCCCACCAGGTCCTGTGATATCAAAGCCAACTCGCATCCTGATTTTACTGTTGAAGTAAGGACTCATGGCCAAAAGACGCTGGAAATAGTCGCGGAATGGTAAGTAAAGAGATTCGGTAGGTTGAGGATAACGAGCCTTTAATGCTAGAAGATTGCCAGTTCTGGTTTCAGCATAGTTTTTTAGGTAGGAGGAGCGATCGCTAAAGCGAAAATCATCCCAGATAGGATCGGCTGCTTTTTGATTTGTAGTAATATCAAAAGCATCACCTGGTAGCAAAATCATAGTATTCTTAACTCCCTCCTGCCCTAGCCAGTCTACTACCTGCTGTTGATCTGGGAAAATTCCGGCTTCGATCTGTGCATTTACCCAAGTCAGTTCTGAATCAAGAAAACAGGGAGGACCGGCACAGGGGATAACTGTTACTGGTTCAACAATAGCGATCGCCCGTTCCATGTACTTAAATTTAGCTAGGCGCTTATTCTGGGAAAGTTCTCTTTTACGTTCTTCGGGGTACTCATAACAAATGGGATACCAAGAAGCCCCTGCTCCTTGCAGTGCTAACACATTAATTACTCCACCTACTTTGTTACGGATGCTGCTAAGTTGAGATCCTGACAAGCGAGCATCATTGAGATTAAGTAGAGTCTGCCCATCAGCAACAATGACCACCGCTGAGTCATGGTTCATTGGTGACTGTTCTGATACAAAGAAAATACTAATACTTCCAGCTATTTCTATTGGTTGCCACTGAGGTAATTCGATAATTTCCTTTAAACCGGCAGCAGCAATTTTTCTCTTTAAGACTGGTGAGGGATAGTGAGGAATAATAATAAGTGTATTTGCTGGTATTTGGGACAAAAACCAAGGGTCAAGGTGATCTAAATGCTCATGAGAAATAGCGATAGCCGTTGGTTGCAGCAGTGAGGGGGTGATCAAATGTTGGTTAGCTGGGTACTGAAACCATGAACCCAGAAACGCCCCTTCTGGTGAAAACCAAGGATCAATCAGCACTCTAGCATTTCGAGTTTCTACTTGTAAGCCTGCATGACCGAGAGAAATAATTTTCATACGGAATAGGGAATAGGGAATAGGGAATGTGTAGGGTTAATTCTCCGTAGTTACGCTGATCCTCTTTTGCCTCTTGCGTTAATTGTACTTTGCAATTTTTTATCCTCAATTTATGCCATTGTGGAGTGTATTAGTCTTTACAAATTAGTTTCCGTATTAATGAGAAGCACGATAAGCCGGAAAGAAATCTGATTTTAATAGCTGTTCGGGATGGATATTTAAGTATTTAGCTTGCAAATTGACTAGATGATAGTAATTATCTTCATCTGTGATTAAGCGCATAGTTAAAAAAGGATGTCTTTGTTGAGAAAACCCGGCTTTAAAGCGATAAAGATTGTCTTGAACACTGCCAACTCCTCCTCCCAAATGAAGTACCTCGTTACCATGCTCTTTTGCCCAAAAGCGAACATGATCAAACATCAACTTACTAGGAGCTTCCTTGAGGAAATCGGACTTTGTTCCTCCTAAATGATATTGAACAATACCACTACATTCTGTAAATAAACCAACGCAAGCAATTTGGTTATCCTGTTCAACAATACATAAATGAATTAATTTTTCTAATAGAGAAAGCTGGCGAAAGTAATTATCATCAAAATAATAGTATTTGCTTGCTCCTACTCTATCCATTGTTTCCTCATAAATAGCTATAAAATTGTCAATATTATGCTCGAAATTAACTATTTTAGCCTGAAAACCACGTCGTTTACATCTATTAATTTTATTTCGATGTTCAGGCTTTGTTTGCTGCCAAATTTCTGCTTCAGAAAGCTTCAAATTAATTGAAACTGTGTTACTATTGATTTGAAAAATTTCAGATGTAAAAATCTCATTCAATTCTTGATTAAGAATTGGATGAAGACGGAAAAAAGCAGAACAAATTTTTCTGGATTTCAGAACTTCTTTGAGTTGCTGCATCGCTAGATTGAGGAAATCTACTGATTGCATGGCTGTCTCACTCAGTAAAATTCCAGAATAGCCATAGGGTGAAATAATATCAAAAATCTCTCCTATGGTTAATTCTCTATTAATATCAATATCACAAGATCGCAGGAGATATGGAATGAAAAATATTTGATCATGATGGCTAATAATTATAGCTTCAGGTACAGCTTGAATCCGCTTTGCTTCTAATAATAAATATTCAGGTAAATGGTAAATATCATGCCGTAATTTTCTGAGTGTTTCCAGCCACAATGGATTAGCTACATCAATGATTTTAATTTTCATCATAGGAGTGTGGTTTATTTAAAATGGATAGTAAACTAAGTAGGTGAATACAATAAAACCAAAGTGTGTAAAGAAAAGTAAAATTGCCCAAAGCTTACTCACTCTTGCCTCTTGCCTTCCGATAACGACAATTTCCAATGCTAACCTACTTACTGATTTAAATTCGCTTTAAATTATTACTGCTTTGCGGAAACAACTGGGCTGGACTACCAATATAGACACCCATCTCTTTCGTACTCTTTAAAACCAACGATCCTGCACCAATTACAGACTCTTTTGCAATTACAATTCCGTCTCTAACTGTTGAATTACCACCGAAAAAACAGTATGGTTCGACAGTAACATAACCGGAGATGAGAACATGAGAGGCAAGAAAACAGTGATCTTTAATAACTGTATGATGTCCAATATGATTACCACTCCAAATAATGACGTTGTTTCCAACTTCCACAAATGGTTGAATTACGTTGTTCTCCATAATGAGGCAGTTATCACCTATAACTAATCCAGTCCAGATGCTGGCTTTAGAACTGATATAACTAATTAATCTGTATCCCTTCTCTTTTGCTTGATAATATTTAGCAGCTCTCAGTTTATTAACTTGTCGATAGCTAATTGAGACAAACATTTTGTATTCGTCTGGTGGAAATATGGATTGGACATCTTCAAAAGGCACTATAGGTAGACCAAATAAACTTTCTTCTTGTATGTGAGAGCGATCAACAGTAAATCCTACAACTTCATAGGGTGAATCATAAGTTAGATAATAGTAAACTACACTTGCTATTTGTCCATTACCAAACAAAATTACCTTATCCATTTTTACTTACCTATATAAATGAAATTTGTACATATTTCTCAATCAGTCCTAATCAAAATAAGTAGGTGAACACAATAAAACCAAACTGTGTAAAGAAACGTAAAATCCCCGAAAACTTCTTTACTCTTAGAGGGTGTTTGAAAAATTATCGTTGATGTATCAAATATTTTTACCCCTCCCTAACCCTCCCCTTTACAAGGGGAGGGAACTGGATTTTTATTGTTTCCCCTTGTAAAGAGGGGAAAGGGGGTAGCAATGTGATGAAAATTACGGAATACCACTTTTAAAAAATCCTCTTACCTTGCTATAACAACAATTTTCAACGCCAACCTACTTAATTACATAGGCGTTACAATTAAATCTTCTACTTCAATAATGATGCTACTCAGAGACAAGCCTACTCCAAACCCAGTCAGACACAGCCGACCACTAATTTTATTAATTCCTTGATTTAAGGCATAGCGATTAATAGCAATTGGGATAGATGCACTACTGGTATTACCTATTCCTTCTACCAAAATGGGAACTTTTTCTTCACTAAGCTTTAATTTTTTACGGATATAATCAACCATAAATTTATTAGCTTGGTGAAATATAAATAAATCAATATCTTCATTGATTAAATTACAATTTTTTAAAGCTAAGTTGACAATTTCAGGAACTTCCTTAATTGAAAATGAGAAAACAGCAGCACCATCCATAATTAAATCATTTTCACTTCTGTGGCTGCCGTCTTCTTGGATTTTTACAATTTTTGTATGTTCTGTAGTTGGTTTTTTTATACCACCAGCAGGAACTATTAATTTATTATAATCATCAGCAATAGTTCGCCAGCAAGCTGTTAGTCCTTTCCCTTGTTTATCAAATTCTAAAAGACACGCGGCTGCTCCATCACCAAATAACAACCTCTCTGTTTTATCTTGGGGATTTACTAACCTTGTCAGTGTATCTCCTACCACCAAAAGTCCACATTTAATATCACCATTATTAATTAATTTTCCTAGTACAATTAGACCATGGGTAAATCCAGCACAGCCAGCATTTATATCTAGTGTCAATACCTTTGTCTCTAATCCTAATTGGTGAGATAACAGAAATGAATTTCCAGGAATTAAATAATCTGGAGTTTGGGTAATACATACAAGACAGTCTATATTTTCTTTCCTAATATTTGTAGTTTTTAAAAGGTTTTCTACAGCTTGGGACATCAGATTAAAAGCTGTTACTCCCTCACCTGCCACTCTTCTGCTGTAAATACCAATTGTTTGACTAACTCTTTCTATTTCTTCATAACCTAACACATCAGATAATTCATGATTAAATTCAGTTTCTTGAGGTAAAGCGATCGCAATACCTCGCATACTGATATTAGGAATACTTGTTTTATTCATAGCATCTCCTTAACTTGAGAACGAATTTTTTTATAGCGATGATTGTGATGTTCATGAGAATTTAAGTAAACTTTAACTGGAATTTTGTAACTTTGTAACTTTGGTTGACAATAGGATTGAATGAGCTTTCTCATTTTCCGTTCATCAATTGATATATCTATTGGTTTAACTACAGCAACAACTATATTTCCCGTAATTGCATTTGGTTCACCAAAGACTGTTACTTCATCAATTTCCGGCATTTGGATTAAAATATTCTCTATTTCTTGTGGAAATACTTTCAAACCACCTACAATAATCATTTCTGATTGACGACCAAGTATTTTGAAGTAATCCCCTTTCATTTCAACTACATCACCTGTATTCAACCAGCCTTGATCATCAAACGGATAGGGAGCATTTAAATAACTAATCATAGCTGAATTAGTTTTGATCCAGAGAATATTATCTACTATTTTCACCTCGTAGTCTTCCCCACCTAATTTAACCCATTTACTATCAGAACTTTCACTTTTAGTGGGTAATATTCCTAATTCTGATAGTCCATAGGTTTGCTTTAATCTGACACCAGGGAAAGCATTAGCTAGGGCAGTTAATGTATTTTCTGGCATTACTTCTGTGCCATAACTGATGATTTTCAAAGAACTTACATCATAATTTTTATAAGACTCAGACATCAAAAGTAAATTTAGAAAAGTTGGAGAAACTGGTAACAACTCTATCTGACAATTTTCGATTAATTGGCAAATATTTTCCGGTCTTCTATCATTAGCTAATAGCGTTGTTCCTCCATTAGATAATTGGTATAATAAAGTATTGATTCCTCCAATATGATCCAGGGATAAAAATGCCAATGTATTGAAACTTTTTCCACCTTTAGTATATTTGGATAATAATTTTTCACAATCGTGAAGCATTCCTTTTGGCGTTCCTGTAGAACCAGAAGAGAATAAAATAATTCCCGCAGATTGCTGTTTTATAAAATCAGTCAGAATCTGATTATTTATAACGGCTTTCAAATCTTCTATTACCAAAGTTTCTGACTCTTCAATTGACAAAAGATACTGAATATTTGCTATATCAAAATATCTATTTTGTTCTTGCTGGTTAATTACACCTAAAGGGACTAAGATATTCTTGAGCCAAATGAGTGCGAAGAATAAAGCTATAATTTCCGGGGAATAATCTCCTCGAAAACCAACAATAGATTTTTCTATGCCTTCCTCTGATAAAATATAATACCAATATTTTATCCGTTCTAATAGCCAGTTGTAACTATAGTTTCGATGATTCAAGATTAAGGCATTTTGCTCACCATAATCTGCAAAATAGGATAAAAATCTCTCAAGATTATTCATGAAACACCTCCAAGATAAATAACTTGTCCTGTAATGTATTGACTGGCTTCACTAGCAAAAAAATCAATAACATTTTCAACATCTGGAAATTCACCCAAACGGCTTAAAGGCATTTTATTAACGAGACTTTGAATTTTTTCTGGAGATACTTTAGCAATCAAATCTGTCATAATTGGTGAAGGTCCAATGACATTAACTGTGATGCCAAATCTGGCGACTTCTCTCGCAAAAATTTGGGAAAATTGTTCAATAGCTGCTTTGCTAGATGCGTAAATTGCCTCTCCTTCAATGTGCATAGGAACAGCAACAGAACTAAAGTTAATAATTCTGCCATAGTTTTTCTTCATCATCAGCTTGGTACTTTCCCGCGACATATTGAAAACACCAACTATATTGATATCAAGTATTTCTTTAGCAACAGTTTCTGGCATCAACAGAGAAGGATTCATTGACGCTATACCTGCATTATTAATCAGTATATCTAAACGGCCAAACTTTTTTCTAATTTCTTTTAGAACTCCTTGAACATCATGAATATTAGTCACATCACCTCGATAATGATAGTATTGATTGTGCTGCAAAGATGATTCAGAACGAGCAAAACCACAAACAATAGCTTGTTGATCTAAAAAATGTTTTGCTAAATGAAGTCCAATACCTTTAGTTGTTCCAGTAATTAAAACAATGCGGTCTTGATAAAGACTATTCTCAACATTTTTCATAACAGATTACCTACTATATAATCTGTCAATGTACTAATGGATAAAAATGGACTTTTACCCTGAGACATAGTATGCTCATTGGCTAGGGTAATATTCAGATCAAATGTATCTGCGATATATTCTTCTATGATGACAATAATGTTAACAACGTGCATAGAGTCAAAAGGCGAATTTCCTCCTAAAATCCTCATTTTTTCATCTATATTTTCAGGTAAATTAATATTTGACTTATCTCCAACTTCTTGAAACGCTTTTTTGATTATTTTAACAACTTCTTCCCTGTTTACATCTAACATATTATTCTCCTTTTTTATGAAAATTACTTACAACTAATTATTTGATTTTCATTCACACAGACAAGATCAATGAGGTCTTTAATCGTTTTACTCTCGACAATAGCATTGACAGGAATAGGTCGGTTAGCATAACTATCAATGATTGATATTACCGATAATATAGCCACTGAGTCCCACGCATCTCCTAAGTTTTCTAGCACTGTTTCTTCCATAAGATTCGCGCTGTTAATTTCCAGATGATTTCCTAAAATTTCCAGCATCTTTTGGCGATTTATCATATTTACTCCTAGAAAATTCTCTTGTTTTAAACCTTTAGCTAAGTAATTGGACAAAAATATTTACAGTCATTGCGAGGGAAGGGAAGCAATCACAACCATTGGAATTGCTTCATTTCACTTCGTTCCATATGGCTAACGCAATGACATTGTGTAATTAATTCTGTCTCACTAATTAATAAATGCTTATCTACATTTATTAATTAGAGGGTGTTTGAAAAGTCATGATTGCTGGATCAAATATTTTACTCCTCCCTAACCCTCCCCTTACAAAGGTTACGGTGTACACACAAGTTATCGAATCACCATTATTCCTCAAATTACCCCACCCTCACCCTCACCTTACAAAGGGGAGGGAACTAATTTTTCCGGTTTCCCCCGGGGGATTAAGAGGGGTAATTTAACTTGTAGCCATAACCCAACACTCCTGATCATCTTCCCTCTAATGTTGGGTTATGCCTTCGGGACGCTATGCGAACACTTCGTTCAACCCAACCTACAAAAATTAAATTAATATTCTTGTCTATAAGGGAAGCGGTAGAACCACAATTACAAGATAATATACACTAAATACTTTGAAATAATCTTGTCAGTTTGGCACGATTTTGATCAAGAAATCACTGAATATCAATTGTAAATTTAAAACCTTAAATTTAGGGTAAAACATAATTTATACCGCCATTATGCAACGCTCAAAGTTCTCTATTTTTGTAACTACATTAATATTACTACTTAAACCAGTCCAGGGTTTTTAGATTTCAGGTAGGGGGGGTGGGGAGGTAGGGGAGGTAGGGGAGGGAAGAACAGAAGTTTTTTCCGATCATTACCCGTCAAAATAAATTTGACGAACTATTAGCAACTTAGATTGATATTGATATTGATCTGGACATAGCCACCAGATCAACTTTGCTATTATTAGATTTGTTCGCAAAAGGTTGCACTGAAATCTGCTGGGCGAGATCGGTTATAGTTGGAGAGCGGAACAAGCTAATTAAGGGTAAATCCACATTAAATGCTGAGAGAATTTCCCTAATTAATGTAACTGCCACTAAGGAATTACCCCCTAGATGAAAGAAATTGTCTTGAGTTCCCACTTGAGGTATCTGAAGCACTTTTTGCCAGATTTCCATGAGGGTTTGCTCAATATCGTTTTTAGGTATTGTTGTATTTACACTATCCTCAGCCTGAACAACTAATAGGGGAGCCGGTAAAGCCTTGCGATCAACTTTATGATTAGGAGTAAGGGGAAATTTCTCCAGAACAACAAAGTTAGAAGGAACCATATACTCAGGTAATAGAGAGAGCAAGTATTCTCGCATAGTTGCATGAGATGGCTGATACCCTGGATGTGGGAGTAGATAGGCTACAAGGCGCTGATCTCCGGGCATATCTTCACGAACGATAATCACGGCTTCCCGAACTGCTTCATGGCGGCTTAAAATCGTCTCAATTTCTCCCAATTCAATCCGGTGTCCCCGCACTTTTACCTGGAAGTCCATCCGTCCTAAGAATTCTACATTGCCATCTCTTCGGTAGCGAACTAGGTCGCCAGTTCGGTATAAACGAGCAGTGGCATCATCACTAAAGGGATTAGGTACAAACCTTTCCTGGGTTAATTCTGGTCTGTGCAAATAGCCTCGTGTCACCCCCTTACCGCCAATATATAGTTCACCAGGGACACCAACAGGCACATTTTGCTGATTCTTGTCGAGAATGTATAACTCCGTGTTGGCAATAGGACGACCCAGGGGAACTATACCATCAACTTCAGCTAGAGTATGGGTTGCTGACCAGATGGTGGTTTCGGTCGGACCATACATATTGTGAATCTGTCCGGGAATAATTTGCTGAAGTTGATTTGCTAAGGCTTCAGTCAAGGCTTCACCACCAACCATCATTTGCTGAAGTTGCCCCATAGCTTCGTGGTTAGCGGTTTCTGCCATCAATAAACCAGCCATAGAAGGGGTACATTGCAGGTGTGTTACCTGATGACGGTTGATGAGATCCGCTATAGATTCAATTTTGCCCTGTTCCCGATTCCCGATTCCCGATTCCCTGTTCCTTCCTGTTCCCGATTCCCTGTTCCCGATTTCCTGTTCCCTGTTCCCTGTTCCCTGTTCCCTTATTTGATAATTAGCCCGTGTCTTTAATTCATTCAGCAGGGGTAGTTGAGATAGCACCGTATCCGTATCTACCCCATAGTCAATCAGACAGGCAATTTCATTGATACCAACGGCTTTAATCCGATCAACCATCTGCAAACAGGTGTCCACAGTTCCAAATAGACCACTAGTTTCAAAGTACCGTTCAAAGGAGAAATCTAGGACTTCCGCCATATCTGGGTCAGATAGATGAGATACTGTAAACTGTCCTTTGTCGTTGGTGGTTTTCTGTTTAAAAGTGGGGAAAGACCAAGCTGCAAGCTTGATTAAATCGAGGGAACTAGCCAAGTATTGGCGCATGGGCTGACGGACAATTTCTTTGACAAGATCATCACTTTCTCCCACAAAAGTATGTATCATCAGGCTGACAATTCCCGCCCCAGAATGTCCGTTTTCTGTATAAGCCTGGCGATAGATGGCAATTTTGGCGGCTAACTCGTCTAAACTTTGCCCCAGTAAGTGAGTCAAAATATTAAAGCCTCTCGCTCCTGCCATTTGGAAGGTTTCGGGGTTGCCGGCGGCTGTAATCCAAACGGGAAGGGTGGGTTGAATGGGACGAGGTAGGGTTTGCACCTCGATGATTTCTCCTTTACCGTTGGGATAGGGTAGGGTTTCTCCGCGCCAAAGTGCCTGTACCTCCTCGATTTGCTGGAACATAATTTCCTTGCGGTTCTCGAAGGTTTGGGGAGAGAGGATAAAGTCATTGGGTTGCCAGCCAGTGCCAAAGGATATTCCTACCCGACCGTGAGAAAAGTTATCTACTAAAGACCAATCTTCTGTGAGTCGCACGGTGTTATGTAGGGGGGAAATACAGCTACCTGCACGAATTTGGATGTTTTTGGTGGTTGTGGCGATCGCTGCACTGCTGACTACAGGATTGGGGAATAAGCCACCAAAGGCATGAAAATGACGTTCTGGAGTCCAAACTGCCTTAAACCCATTGGCATCAGCAAATGTAGCTCCTTCAAACAAGAGCCGATACTTTTCCGCTGCATCTTGCCCTTGTTCATGGCTAGAAAAGTAAAAGAGACTAAAATCGGTATGTTGTAATTTATTTACAGCTATGGGTTGTTGGGACTTAGACTGCTGCCGTTCTTGTTTGGGGTTATAGATAACTACTTTAAATCCCCTAGCCAATGTCCAGAACAGTTCTAAGACGGAAATATCAAATGACAAACTTGTAACTGCTAACCATACTCCCGGTGGTTCATGGTCAATGACAGCATCCATACCCGTGAAGAAGTTAACCACGTTACGATGTTCTACCATCACACCCTTGGGTTTCCCTGTAGAACCGGAGGTGTAAATTACATAACTCAGATTTTCGGGCTTAACTCCACTATGGGGATTTGTGGTAGGTTGTTGAGTAATTTCTGCCCACAGCGTATCAATGGGGATAATGCGGGTCATCCCCAGATCCCCGACTTCTTTGAGAAGTCGGGGATCTTGATTAAGTTTTTCCTGGGTTAAGATGACGATCGCCTGGGAATCTTCTACCATGAAAGCCAGACGATCTGCGGGGAAATCGGGATCAAGGGGAAGATATGCCCCACCAGCTTTGTGAATTGCCAATAAGCCGATCATCATTTCTAGCGATCGCTCGATCTGAAGACCGACGATTACATCGGGACCAACCCCCTGTAGCCCTAGATAGTGGGCTAATTGATTGGCTTGTTCATTTAATTCTCGGTAAGTTAATTCTCGGTCTTGAAAGGCTACAGCGATCGCATCAGGAGTCCGCTCTACTTGTCCCGCAAATAAATCATGAATACATTTATCTGTGGGGAAGGGTTCGGCTGTGTCGTTCCAATCCACCAAAATTCGCTGTTGTTGGGCAATAGAAAGCAGTGGTAATTGATGCAGAGATTGTTGAGGATCTTCTATACAAGCGGTGATTAAAGTTTGAAGTTGCTGAACAATGGCTTTAGAGTCAGTGTTATTGAGTGACCCAGTATGCACTAATTCCGGTAAAGTTCCATCTTCATAAGCCACCAAAGCTATAGAAGCTCCCAGGGAGTGCCAATCTAGTTGATCAGGAGACGCAACAAGAGCGATCGCCACAGGCAGAAAATTATCATCGCTACCTCCATTCCCATCACCATGCAATTGTGGATAACGTCTCAACAGCGTATGTCTAAAGCTACCCAGACGAACGGCATCATCTAGGGCTTTTTCAAATCGCTGCTGAAAATCATGGAAAGACTCATTAACCTGAGTTTGCACGCGAAGAGGAACTCGTTGGGCAAATATTTCGGGGGCAATACTGCGCTGTGCATCGGTTTGCAGTCCCAGATCAAATTCCATTTCGGTTGTCAGTCGCGCACAGTAAGCAGCAAACATAGACAACAGAGATTTCGCTGCTACCTGCGCTGTTAACGACAAAATAGCATAGTGGTGCATGGAGATATCTAGGGTTTGACCAGATGTTGTCAATGGTAAATAGGGATGTCTAAAAGGAGCAAGCTGCATTAAACGTTCTGCCCAAGATTGCTCATGACGACAGATTGCCGCATTCCTCTGGCTAATTGCCTTTCTTGTCTTGGTATCAATTGCCGGTAAGATATCACCAACGCGGACACCATAATCTTCTTCTAACTGTTCTGGGGAAATATCCTTGCCGTTTAATGTGGTTAAACGACTCAACTCAACAGCCCCATCTATGGTAGCAATACACATCCCTTGGGAATCTAGTTTCAGCACTTGTCCAGGAGTACCGTACTCAGATGTCATTAACCGGGCAGACCCCACAACAATTACTCCGCCTGGTAGCCAGGTTTTGGTCAGACCCAGTTCATTGCGAGTTGAACCAAAATCTAAAGCTTTGACAAGATTGCAGATATCTTTGCTACTAACATCATAAGAGATCACAGAGGCAGCATCTGGGCGATCGCCGGGACTAAAATAACTCCGTTGAGAGAGGTCTTGAGGATACGGCTTGATAATATCTATGGCCAGTTCTTGTACCAGTTCCTCGAAGGAGTTGACTGCTGCATCAAAGCAGTTAACATTCAAAGTCAAAGCCGTATCATCTGGCCCAATTGGAACTATTCTTTGCTTGAAGATGGGACCTGCATCAACTTTTGAGACAATTTCGTGCCAGGTAACTGCGTGTTGGGTTTCACCATTCAGCAAAGCCCAAGAGGTCGCATACAAACCAGCATATTTTGGCAATGGCGCATCATGGTAGTTGATGCTTGCTTTTTTTGCCCGTCCAATTACATCCCCAGGAATGATCCATTGGGTGTTATTGATACTGAAAAGATAATCGTACTCAACGCCCAGGAGTGTTTTGTGAAACATGGAGCGAGAGGCAGCGTGGGTAATGCTATGTTCCTGAGACCACTTTTGTAATGAATTATCTGTTGAATACACTCCCAGCACTTGCCAACCTTTCTGTAACAAGATTTTCAAGCAACTCAAAGCCACAATACCATCGCCGACAACAAAACAGGAAAAGCTGGACATAATTTATGTATCCTCGTAAATCTGACACAAATCTTCTGGGTATGAATGAGAGATTTAGATAAGTAAGTTAGCGTTGATAAATTTATTTGCGGACAAATTAAGCCAAAAACTTTCTAAAAAAAATTCACTTGCCAGAATTTTACAAATTATTGAAATGACGGCTTTATATAATATTTGGTAACAGCAATTTTCAAGATTATTAGATATTCACTAAATTACTTGGCACGTCAAATTTTGCAGTTTCTCCTGGAGAGTAAACAGCCCCATCTTCCGTATTAGAAAGAATTATTGATCCCGCGCCAATAATATTTTCCTTGCCGATTTTGACGTAATTTCTGATAGTAGCATTCAAGCCAATAAAAGTATATTCTCCTACGTTCACTCCACCACCAAGCACGACATGAGAAGCAATGAAACAGTGATCATTAATGACAGAGTGATGCCCAATATAATTTCCACCTGTGAGAATACAGTTGTTACCAATGATGCTGAAAGGTTCGATAATGTTGTTTTCCAAGATTAAGCAGTTTTCGCCTACGGTTGTGCCATGATAGTATGCCTTAGAACTAACATAGGAAATAAAACTATATCCCCTTTTTTTAGCATTATAGTATTTTTCTGCCCGCAGCTTATTGAGATTTTCATAACCAAGAGGAATAAACAGTTTGTATTCTTTGGGTGAATAATATTTTTCTAGTTTTTGATAGGGTACAACTGGTAAATCATGGAAACTTTCTGCTTGAATATGGTCTTCATCAACAGTAAATCCAACTATCTCATATTCAGAATCGTGCTTGAGATAAAAGTAAATAGTTTCTGCAAAAGGCCTGTTTCCAAAAATAACAACTTTGTCCATAAAATTCTCATTCTTTATTTTAAGTAGGTGAACACAATAAAACCAAAGTGTGTAAAGAAAAGTAAAATCGCCCAAAGCTTCTTCACTCTTGCCTCTTGCCCTCCCATAACGACAATTTTCAATGCTAACCTACTTATATCTAAACCTGACCTTTAAAATCCCCAGCAGTTGCATATCCTTCCTGATTTATATTTTCACGCTTCAGCACTTTCCAGACTGTTAACAAGAGGATTTTGAAATCTAACCCAAGACTCCAATCGTCAATATAGGAAACGTCTAACTTAAATTTTGTTTCCCAGCTAATAGCATTGCGTCCATTGATCTGAGCTAATCCTGTGATACCAGGTAACACTTCATGTCGTCGTGCTTGTTCGGGAGTATAAAGTTCAAGATACTCCACACGTAAAGGACGTGGACCAACAAAACTCATATCACCTTTGAGAATATTCCACAGTTGAGGAAGTTCATCCAAACTAGTTTTTCTCAGAAATTTACCAAGAGATGTCAGGCGTTTTTCATCAGGTAATAAATTACCTTCCTCATCTTTTTCATTGGTCATAGTGCGGAATTTGTAGAAATTAAAAACCCGAGCATCTTTACCTGGACGAGGTTGGTTAAAAATAACCGGACGACCATCATGTAAATAAAGAGCGATCACAATTACTAGCATTAAAGGAGAAAGAATAATTAAGGCTATAATCGCCATAAGTTTATCTAATCCAGACTTAATCAATCTGCTGATTAGATGATGCCTCCGAAAATTTTCAGTCATCATGAATAAACCTTGTATTTAAAGTAATTAAAAACCGCTCAAAACCTGGATTAAACCCAGGAGAATTTTCCAGATAAAACTCAATGCAGAGATGTTGCTTGATCTTTGCATATCTGTTTTATTTGGATTATAAGGAGATTTTAATTGGCATTATTAGTTTGTTCTAACTTGCTAATTGTTAGCAATAATAAACAAATTTTTAGCCATCATCTAGTCATTTCGGCAATGCTTTTCAGCAACTGATATTAATTTTGATTTAAACACTGAATTATTAACAACAGAATTCCCATTTCTCACCTGTTTAATAATCAGTTCATTAGTTGAACACAATAAAACCAACCTGTGTAAAGAAACGTAAAATCGCTGAAAACTTCTTTACTCTTGCCTCTTTACTCTTGCCCCTTACCCCTTCCCTCTTGCCTCTTGCCTTGCTATAACGACAATTTTCAACGCCAACCTACTTAATGCTTAATTCTTGATAGTATTTTGTCAGTCTTTCAAATACAAAATCTTCATTATATTCGGTTGTTACTCTCCTCCGTCCTTCATTACCATAGGCTTGCCGCAATTCGGGATTAGATAACATAATTGCCAATGCCTCGGCTAATTTATCACTATCTTGAGAAGGCACAATTAAACCTGTTTTTTCCTGTAATACTGCTTCTCGACATCCCCGAATATCTGTAGTCACAACTGGTAAACCCATCGCCATTGCTTCTAAAATAGATCGGGGTAATCCTTCATGAGTAAAAGTAGGTAAAGTAAAGACATCTAAAAGACCTAAAACTTCTGGTATATCTTGGCGTTTGCCTGTGAGTGTAACGTGATTCTCAATTCCCAGATTGCGAATTTTTGCTATTAGTTCTGTTTGGAAAGGTTCAGGATCTGAACTAAGTTGACCCCCAATTATCAGAATATGTAAATTAGGAAATTTATCCACTAATTTAGCAGTAGCTTCTATCAGGTATCCACCACCTTTTTTTCGAGTTAACCGCCCAATTGTACCAACAATTAAATTCGCGGTTGTTGGAATACCTAAAGATTGCCGTAATTCACTCTGATGAATGGGATTGAGTCGCTCACGGTGGAAGCGATCAATATCTATACCGTTGCCTAAATAAGCCAGTTTTTCAGGTGGACAAAGACCGAGTTTTTTAGCAGTGCTAATATCTTCATAATTTTGGCTGAGAATTAAATCAGTGATTAAAGCAGTCAGCTTTTCAACTATAAAGTAAAAGTAATACTGGGTAGGAGTGGATAAATCATGAAATGGCAGCCCATGGGAAGTGTAAACAATTCGTTTAACCCCAGCAATTTTAGCTGCAATCCGTCCTAAAACAGCAGCAATTGGTGTATGGACATGGACAAGATCATATTGATTTTGCCGAATAACTTTTACAAGGTGATAAATACTTTTTAAGTTGGAAACTAACGATATCTTGCGGTCAATTTTTACAGCATATACTGTGTATCCATTCTTTTGTAATTTTTCTACTGCCTTTCCTGGAGAACAGGCTATACCAACCTCAAACTTTTGCGATAAAAAGTATTTTATCTGAGGTAGTAAAAGTCCCTCCGCCGTATCACCAATTGCACAAATATGTAAGATTTTCATATTTCTGTCTGTGGTCTTTGCTATTATTAAAATTTATAGAAACAGGGGATTTTTTAAACTTGGTAATATGAACGATACCATTTCACAAATCGCTCGATTCCCACCTCAATTGAGGTATTCGGTTTAAAACCCACATCTGTTACTAAGGCATCAACATCGGCATAGGTTTCTGGCACATCACCAGGTTGCATGGGAAGCAAATTTTTCTCTGCTTTGATTCCCAAGCAATTTTCTAAGGTTTCGATAAAGTGCATTAATTCAATCGGCTGATTATTACCGATATTGTAATTTTTGTATGGTGCATAACTTGTAGCAGGATCTGGTGCATTTTCTGACCAATGAGGATTTGATACAGCCACTTGATCAAGAACACGAATTACACCTTCCACAATGTCATCAATATAAGTAAAATCACGCTTCATTTTACCGTAATTAAAGACATCAATTGGTTGTCCTGTTAAAATTGCTTTAGTAAACAGAAACAATGCCATATCAGGACGACCCCAAGGTCCATAAACTGTAAAAAATCGTAATCCCGAAGTCGGCAAGTCATACAAACTACTGTAGGTATGTGCCATTAATTCGTTGGCTTTTTTGGTAGCTGCGTACAAACTCACGGGATGATCTACATTGTCATGAACGGAGAAGGGAATTTTTGTATTTGCACCATAAACTGAACTGGAAGAAGCAAATACTAAATGTTGGACGTTTGTATGCCGACAACCTTCGAGAATATTCACAAATCCCACTAAATTACTATCTACATAAGCATGGGGATTTTTTAAGGAATAACGGACTCCGGCTTGTGCAGCTAAATTAACGACTTTATCAAAACTAGATTGAGCGAATAATTTGGGGATGCCTTCTCGGTCTGCTAAATCCAATAAATGAAAGCTAAAGTTGGGGTTTGCTAAAAGTTGCTCTAATCTGTCTTTTTTTAAGGTAACATCGTAGTAATCGTTGAGGTTATCTAAACCTACAACTTGATCACCTCTTTCTAGTAAGCGTTGACTGAGGTGAAAACCAATAAAACCAGCCGCACCTGTAACTAAAATTTTTGCCATAATTTCACCTTTTATAAACTCCAATAATTAACATTTGTCGGTATATCCCCAGGTTCAAATATTGATTTGATATCCATGAAGATTCCACCTGGACGAATATGAGCAAATAGTCTCTCTGCTGGCATTTCTAAATATTCTTGATGGGGAACTGCTAAAATTAAGGCATCAAGATATGTAAGTTCTTTCCAATCAGATAATTGAATACCATATTCATGGACTGCATGACTATTTTCCGCTAAAGAGTCATGTACTAGGGGGTCAATCCCAAATTGTTGCAATTCATGAATGATATCGGGAATGCGACTATTTCTTAAATCTGGGACATTTTCTTTAAAGGTAAGTCCCAAAATCCCCACTCGCGCATTTTTGATTGTCACATTGGCTTCTACAAGCAGTTTCACCAACCGACTCCCCAAGAATTGACCCATGTTGTCATTAATCCTTCTACCGGCGAGAATTACCTGGGGATAATAACCAACTTGTTGGGCTTTGGCTGTGAGATAGTAAGGGTCTACACCGATGCAGTGACCCCCCACAAGACCTGGAGTGAAGGGTAGAAAATTCCACTTTGTCCCCGCAGCGGCTAAGACATCACGGGTGCGAATATTCAGGCGATCGCAAATTATTGCTAGTTCATTCATCAAGGCAATGTTAAGATCCCGTTGGGTATTTTCAATGACCTTAGCCGCTTCAGCTACTTTAATTGATTGAGCGCGGTAAACACCAGCTTCAACAACAGAACCGTATATATTGGCGATTTGTGCCAATGTTTCTGGGTCTTCACCTGCGACAACTTTAACAATTTTTTCTAAGGTATGAGTTTTATCACCTGGGTTAATTCGTTCGGGAGAATAGCCTAATTTGAAATCAACGCTCTGTTGTAAATCAGATACCCGCGCCAGAACACTACCACAAACTTCTTCTGTCACTCCTGGGTAAACGGTGGATTCATAAACTACGACATCACCTTTTTTAAGGACTTTACCAATGGTTTCTGAGGCTTTAATCAGTGGAGTCAAATCAGGAACACGGTTATTATCAATTGGCGTAGGGACGGCGACAATAAAGAAGTTACAATCAGCTAAATCAATTGGATCACAAGTTATTTTGAGAGATGTATTTTTGAGTTCATCACTGGCAACTTCACCTGTGAAATCTATGCCTTGATTTAATGCAGCAATTTTTTCCTGATTAATATCAAACCCAATTGTATTGGGAAATTTTTTGGCAATTGCTAAAGCCACAGGTAAACCGACGTAGCCAAGACCAATGACTGCGATCTGATTCATGTTTCTATTTCCTTAAGGGAATTTGAAAAATTTTTGCTTGTTTAACAGGTGTAAAGATTGATGATTTATTCCTAATTTCCGGCTGATTTTTCAGCTAACCAAGCTTGGAACATGAGTATAACCCAGAGATGATGTTGCCAATTGCGATCGCCATTTTGGTGTTCATCCCACTTTTGCCGAATTGGTTGAGGATGAAAATACCCTTCTCTTCGCAATCGAGACTCATCCAGCAAATCTTCTGCCCATGCTCGTAAAGGTCCACGCAACCATGCACCAATCGGAATACCAAAACCCATTTTTGGACGCTCAATTAATTCCCTGGGTACGTACTTATATAAAACCTGTCGTAACAACCATTTACCTTGATTACCACGTATTTTCATGGATAGGGGGATTTGCCAAGCAAATTCCACAACCCGATGATCTAAAAAAGGTATGCGACCTTCAAGACTCACACCCATAGTGGCACGATCTACTTTCACTAAGATATCACCTGGCAAGTAGCTGATTAAATCCAAGTACATCATGCGTTCTGTGAAATTCGGTAAATTTGCCCACAAATTGCCATCACTAAAAACTGTGCTGAGTTGAGAACTATCAATCACAACTTTTTCTGGTTCTTGCAAATGGGATACCAAATCCGCATACATAGTATCGGGGTGGGAAACTGCTAAAATGTTTGCTAACTTATGTAATTTATCGCCAAAATTCAATTTTGCTGGCAATATGGTATTTATAGGTTCAAAACCTCGATTCCAAGTCTGGGCAGAAACACTGGTTAAAGCTTTGGCTGTAGAATGACGAACTGTTTGCGGTATCCAGCCGATCTTCTGCCAGATACTACTTGCCAAAAAATAGCGCTTATATCCAGCAAATAATTCATCACCCCCATCACCAGAAAGACTGACGGTGACATGATTTTTGGCAAGTTGAGATACTAAGAATGTGGGAACTTGGGAAGGATCGGAAAATGGCTCGTCATATAAACTTGGTAGTTTGGGAATTACTCCCATAGCTTCCTCTGAGGTGACATAAAGTGACCTATGGTCTGTACCCAAGTGCTGTGCCACAGACTTAGCATATTCAGCTTCGTTATAGTCTTGTTCGTGAAAACCAATGCTGAAAGTTTTCACAGGTTGCTGACTTTGAGCCTGCATCAAAGCCACAATTGTCGAAGAGTCTATCCCACCTGATAGAAAAGCACCTAAAGGGACATCTGCCAGCATTCGCATTTTTACGGCATCTTTTAGTAGCACCTCTAAATGTACTATAGCTTCATTTTCTGACCCTGTGAAGGGATAAGCAACACCTGATTCTGCGGCAGTTTTTGCAGACCAATAGGGTACTGGCTGGGGATGAATTGCCGTCCCATTCAAACTTAGAAGAGTTGCGGGTGGTAATTTATAGATGCCTTGATAGATGCAATAAGGGGCAGGAATATAAGAAAACCGGAGGAATAAAGCCAAGGCATCACGGTTGATTTCGGGTTGAAAATCAGGATGGACTTTAAAAGCTTTTAATTCTGAGGCAAATATAAAAGTATGACCGCACCAACCATAATATAGTGGCTTTTCGCCGATGCGATCGCGTCCCAAATGTAAAACCCGTTCTTGACGATCCCATACAGCAAAAGCAAACATCCCATTAAAACGCTTGGTTGCTTCTAGAACTCCCCATTCACAGATAGCTGATAACATTACTTCTGTGTCAGAATGACCGCAAAAGCTATATCCAAGACTTTGTAACTGCTTTCTTAATTCTGGAAAATTATAAACTTCACCATTGAAAACAATTACATACCGACCATCCCTAGATATCATCGGTTGATGTCCTTGCGGTGAAAGGTCTACTATAGATAGTCGCCGATGTCCTAAAGCAATACCGACCTCTCCATCAACCCAACTGCCACCATCATCTGGACCACGATGAATTAATGACTTTGACATTTGCTGCACAATTATTGGTAGATAATCTGTGCTAATTTGTCGAGATATATCCCAAAAACCAGTGATTCCACACATAAATATTTTTTTATTTAATGCTTTTTACTTTTTTTGTGCATTCAGCCAATCTTGCGTACTTTTTCGTACATAATTGTAGAAAGCAATTTGCCTTTCCCGAAGTATTTCATTTGTGTATTCTTTGGCTTTCTCTAAGTTACGGGCTGACATTCGAGCCATGCGTTCTGGGTTAGTCACAACTTCCCGAATTTTGCTAGACAAAGCAGCAACATCACCAGGTGGCACTATATCCTCTGGTGCTAGTAGTTCAGGAATGCCCGCTACTGTAGAACCAATACATGGTAATGCCCGTGCCATTGCCTCGATCATTGCTCTGGGTAAACCTTCTTGATAAGATGCTAAGATAAACAAATCCGCCTGATCCAATTCATCCCGCACAGCTTTTCCTGCGGATAACTGACCCCGAAAATTTACATAATCTCCTAAATTTAATTTCACTGCTCGCATTTCCAATTCTTCTCGATGCTTACCATCACCAACAAGAACTAGTTTAAGTTTCAGTCCCTCCCGTATACAATTAGCGACAGCATCAATTAACACATCTGGTGCTTTATAAAGTTGTGCTAATGTGCCGATAAAGACAATGGTGAAAACCTGATTTTGCTGTTTAGGTAAGCGAGGAACAGAGACAAAAGCCTCATGAGATAAATCTATACTTGAGTAATGTGTGGAAAAAGCATCTTTTCCTGGTGGATACCGCTTTTGGAGAGCGCACTCAGTGACATAGGCTGCACCACAAGCTCTAGCACATTGTCGCCGCAAGATTCGAGGGGATCGCCAGCGGAAAAACGGACGCAAAGGGTGTTTAATCGAACCAGGTGCAAAGACATCATAGGGATCACCAACCACTTCTAGACCGTAGGGATGATTCGTAGCCCGTAGTTTAGGTTCAATACAGGAAGCAATGGTCGAACTTACCCTCAAAATTACGGCATCTTCTGTATTTACAGCTTGTTGGGCAGCACGTTTAACCATGATCGATCGCCATAAATACTGCATAGGTCCAATGTAATAGGGAATAGCAGCAAAAGAAATGCGATCGCCATTGGACTCCCTCCAGTCAGACGGGACTGAGAGGACATCCTGAACACGGGCAACCACCCGCACATGATCAAAAACCTCTAAATACCTCTGCCAAAATGAATATGGAAACTGAGTATGTGTCCAGACAATCCCATCTGGTGTCAGATTAAAACGATGTTCAAGTGCAACGACAACTTTCATAAGGATATGTGGTAAGTAGAAAACTCAAGCACAAAGCGGGCTGGAAGTATCAATTCTTGGCGTTGCTGATTAAGGGTATGAATTTTAGTCTCACGCAAAGGCGCAATCACGCTTCGTGATCTCGAAGAGTAGACGCACTGAGGTTTGATTTTTAAAGGTTCAATTTGGAAATTTCATACCTCGATTCAGCAACGCCCAATTCTTAATTAACAATACCTTGTCCATTTTTTGTAGGTCGGGTTAAGCGACAGCGCAACCCGACGCATTTGTTGGGTTATGGCTATGGCTCCTACGTCGCCACGCAAGCTATAGCCACACTATGGCTAACGCCTCCCGGCAGGGATACGTGAACGTGCCATTGCTCCGCGTTCACGCAGTGTCCCGCAGGGATACGTTCACGTTCCACAACCCAACCTACAAATCAAGACTTTTTTCAATTTGGACAAGGTATTGAATTAATACAAGAATTACGTAAAAACATTTTTTCGTAAATAGATGCAATCACCTGAGCATGAAACTGTTGAGAGCGGCTTTTTCCGTTTTCAGACAATTTCAGCTTTAATTCTGAATCTGTTGTTAGCAGTCTAATAACAGCTTCTGCTATAGCTTCCACATTTGCCGGAGGTACAAGAATACCATTGACACCATTTTCAATAATTTCCCCTGGACCATAGGGACAATCTGTCGCAATCACAGGAGTGCCACAGGCCATAGCTTCTACAATCACATTTCCAAAACCTTCATAGAGAGATGACAGCACAAAAATATCTGCCGCTGCCATATATTTGTATGGGTTACTTTGAAAGCCTAGTAACCGGACACAATCATTTAATCCTAGTTGTTGAATCTGTTTTTCTAGCATCTCGCGCTGTTTCCCTTCCCCAATAATCCACAAATGTACTGGGATGACTTGCCGCACCTGTGCTAAAGCATCAATCAAATAGGGAAAACCTTTTTGATCAGTCAGTCGTCCACAGGCGACAATTAGCGGTACATTTGCGGGTAAATCTTCCTGATGGATAGACTCTTCCGCACCACTCAAGACCCTACTATCCCAGCCAGCGTTATAAATTACATCTAATTGATTGCTAATATGAGGACACAGCGTCATTAAATCCTCTGCTACACCCTGAGAAAGCGCAATTATCTGATCAGCTTGTGGATAAAGTCTGGGAATTAGTGATAACGTCAGCAAGTTAGTGATATGCCAATAGGGTTGATGCTCAACAGTGGGAGGATTCTGAACACAGAGAATAACTTTTGGACGAGTCGGCAGATCACTAGCAGCTAAAACTGCGACGACATTGGCGTGATCCATGATTGAGCAGAGAATATTAGGCTTTTGGTCCTGGATAAGTTGGCGAAGTGGAGCTATTGAGCGAATATTGCGGATAACACTGGAATTAGTTTTTCCTGTATTTAAAAAATGCAATTTAACATCCTTAGGTAAGTCAGATTCATAAGAACCTCCAGACCGGGATAAAGCTAGAGAAAAACGAAACTTTTGAGGATCAAGGTGATTGATGATTCGTAATAAATGCATCTCTGCACCACCACCACCAAGGGTGGGAACAAAGAATAGTATATGTATTCGATGATCAAATTTACTTTGTGGTTTGTTCATGGTTTTTATTGACTTTTTACTCGAAATGACAACAGTCCAAATACACGGAGAAGTACTACAGATGAAGTGACGGAAATCATCCCACGGATTATTCCCGGACCCGATGGTTCGATTAGATAGAGGGTGATTACATAGGGAACTATCATTGAAGTTTGAGTGGCATAATTGCGGAAAGTCCAAACTAGCCATTTATGGAAAAGGCCAAATGCAAAGAAAACTATAAATACACCAGGAACACCAAAATTCCAATAGGCTTCAAGAGTAGGTTCAATGGGAATACCTATATCTAAATCAAAAAATGTATTGCCAACAACACCATCTACCAATCCAGGCTTCCCTGTCCAAAATCCCCGGGGAATCAGAATTGTTAGGGCAGCTAAATAAGATCTACCATAGAGAAAATCAACCTGATTAGGTACTAAAGCTAAAATGGGAATTTCACCGCTGCCATCTCCACTTCGTGATCCTAATTCATCTGTTGCCAAGCCGAAAATAGATTCTGTTGAAGAGGGTTGATTTAATTTATCCCAGTTGATTTCTCCACTCCATGTACTGTTTCTAAAATCTCCTAATATACCTATTAGAAACAATCCGATTAAAGCAAAAGTTAGGATTTGAGTGAAGGCAACTTTGCGATCGCGGATCATAGATACTAGCAACCCAAAAATGATAAAATAAATAACACTTGAACGAGAGCCTCCACTTAAAAAATTAATAACAAGTGAACTTAATGAACATATCCAGAATAGTCCTTGAAAATGGGCTTTAGGATCTTTTGCTAACCATATTAGGCAGGCAATAGCACCAAATTGAATCAAAAATTGCCAGTAGAATTGACCCGCCAGTGTTGCCCTTCGTCCTTGTCCCCAGGAGAGGATGTGTGCAGCAATTCCACCTTGAATTTGCATATAAGCTGCACAGGCTACGATAGAGAAAATTACTACACACAAAACTTTCAGTTTTAGATGACGAGGTGGCAAAAAGGTTAATTGTAAATTACCAAATCTCAGAGAGAAGAAGAAACCACAATAGTAACTAACTAGACCAACTATACTAAGAAATACACTATCAGCTAATAAGAAAGTCAAACTTTCGCTATTCCAATTCGGTAGAGCTATATGTGATTCAAGTCCATTTATATAAATAGGAGTCTTACGTATTTCATGGATCAGAGTTAGAACAATATTGAATATTAAAGGATGAAACCATCCATAGGAAGGTTGATAAAAAATAATAGGTATGAGTAGAAGTAAAAAATTTACTACCAATCCTAAATTGACCCATTGTAAGGCAACTGTAGACTTTGGGTTAAAATATACTTGAATAACTACAAAGAGTAAATAAATAACAATGATGGCAATTAGTAGAATTCGGTGAAGCCAGTGCATAGGAACAAAGGGTGATTCATTATTGTATCTATGACTGTCAGTTTTTAATTTTGCTAGTTCGGAATTATTCATTTTTCTAACTCATTTATTTTCTGCTCAGGACAAAGCTGTTTGTAAGTTTCAATGAGTTTATCTACACCCATATCCCAATCAAATGCCTTTGCTCGTGTCCTAGCTGCAATTGCCATAGCATGGCGTTCTTCCTCATTGACAACCAGAAAACGTATTGCCATTGCCAGACTGAGTGCATCTCCAGCAGGTACGAGTTTACCAGAAACTTCATTTTCCACAATAGTTGGGATTCCACCCACATTAGAAGCAATGATAGGAAGACCAGCAGCCATAGCTTCTATCAGAACAGTAGCAAAAGCTTCGTAATAACTGGCTAAGATAAATATATCTGCACTCTGGTATTCTCCAGGAATATGAGTGGGTGATACTGCACCAGCAAACTCAACCCGGTTACTAACACCAAGCCGTTCTGCCATATCTCGTAAAAACAACTCATAATCAGGAGATCCACTACCAATAATGCGAAGACTAACTGGAAGATCGAGCAGATGAGAAATTGCCTCAAGGCAAATTTCAATTCCTTTCAAGGGAATTAAACGAGCAACTGTGAGTAAGACAATTGGTTTTAGGTGAGGGAATGATTCAATGACTCCTTGTTGATAATCCGCAGATTTACGGGCTGCGGCAATTGCTTCAAAAGGTTGCAATTTAGTAAAATTTGGCAGGAGTAATATCTTATTATTAGAAATAGAAAAATGCTGCACAAGGCGGTTTTGATAAAGTGGTGTAGTCGCCCAAATGCAATCATAAACTGAGAATAAAAACCCTTGGAGTAACTCCAGTACAAAAGTATATAACTGTTGAGGTGGATTCTTAGCAGAAATATTAATCATTTTATCTTGATTAATTATATCCCAAACTAAGTCTGAACTATACTTTACAATTGATGGAATTCGATGAAACCGAGCAATAATACCAGCCATTATCGTTAAATTGAAACTCATAGTTTGCATATGTAAAACAGTCGGTTTAAACTCGCCAATAATATGATTTATCTCATAATAAATTCGTGTATTACGCACTATTTTATCTAGCCAACCCTGACGTGAAGTTTCATCAATAAAGGTTATGGGTATTCCATCAATTATTCCACTAGAATTTGGATCACCATAAGTAATAATATGTACATCAATATTTCTAGATATCAAGTTACGTGCAATATGTTGGGTTTGTGCTGATGGACCGCCTATTTTAGGAGGATATACACCAGAAACTAATAATATCTTCATTTTCATGAAACCTCTTAATTTATTATTTAACTACGCTTTAACAACTTTAGTAATCTAAATGGTAATAATAAAGCCTTGGTTGTAAGTATTGCATTTGTTCTAGTTTTTTTCCAAAAAAGAAAGCAGAAATAGTTAGCAAGCGAAGCAGATACCAGAGTTGCAATTGCTGCTCCAATTCCTTGGTAAAGAGGTATAAGTAATAGATTGAGCATAATATTTGCCGCTAATCCTACTAGTTTCGCGTATAAATTAAAATGTTGCAGTCCCTCTGTAACTATCCAATTGCTCATCACTTCTCCTTGAAATGTAAATAGAGAAGTAAATATATAAATAGAAAGAATAGGACTAGCTAGTTGATAATTATCTCCATACAGGAGATTTATTAAAAAGCCTGACAAGGGAACGATTAAAATTATAATAGCATAGGCGAGAAGACTAGTGAAATCATAAATTTTCTGTAGCTTATTTCTGTATGTAGATTTGCTAAGGCTTTGAGCCTTAATCATACTTGGATATAATGAAGAACTAATTATAAGGGGTAAAAAAGACAAGGATTCGCAGAGAATCACTGCGCTAGAATAAATTCCAATTGAACTATGACCAACCATACTTCCTAACATCACCTGATCAAGTGAGGCATAAATTAAAATAGCTGTGGTTGATAGAAATTGAGGATATGACTCTCGGATCAAATATTTAATTGACTGGAAATCCGTTGTCCACGTTCTAATATTTTGATGATCTAGTTGATAATAAAATATTAATCCAGTTGCATAAATTATTGCTTCTAGACTAATAATACTAGCGAATAAAAACAAAGGTGCTTTAAATACAATGAGGAAAATTTTTATAACCGTTATTATTAAAAAAGCTAAATTACTAGCTAACACTTGAAATTTAGATTTAACTTGAGATTCAAACCAATTTTCAATTGGCTGGAAAGAATTAAATATAAATTTAATAGCTACAATTGCAACTAATAGATGAATATAAGAAGATTGGGGATATATTATCTTAATAAACATTATTGACAATGTGGCTGCCAGGATTCCACCAATAATTTGAACAATAAAAGCTGTGCCTAATATCTTATCCTTAGATACTGGTTTTTGGACTAAATCTCTGGTTACAATTTTGCCCATTTGTGAAGTGGATAGTGGCAGAAAGAAACTGGAAAAAGCCAAAGCATATTGAAGTGTACCAAACTTTTCCGGTCCCAGATAACGTGCTACTAATGTTCCCATGCAAAGACTTATAAATAATCTAAAAACTTTTCCCACGAAAAGCCAACCTGTATTACCGATAATTTGACGATTTTCTGGATGAAAATCTTTGACGATTTTCCTGAATTTGAGCAAGTAATTACACACTAATATTTTTTTTATCTTCATCATTTGCTTTACTCATTTTTGATAATTTTTTATAAATTATGTGATTCACAAAGAATTATGCTTGCGACTACGAAAGTTCCAAGATGTTTGATAACCATCTACACAGGCTATCCATTTATTTTCATCAATTTTATGAGGATCTATATTATGCATTCCTATTTTATTCCAGCCCCTGCCGCTTCCTTTAATAATTGAATCTTTGCTGATTTGTTTCTCTTCGTAATTTTCAGTTGTTAGATCGGTTATTTCAAATGCTCGAACTTGATTACCATATAAATGTTCATCATCTTGAGTATATCTAACGATTTTGCCATCCGATACTATGACTCTACCTCCTGGTCTAGCAATATTTTTGTTGCCCTTGATGACCGGACTTTTAGGATGTTCAATCCAAGTTGCCAAAAGATCATTTGCATAGTACAAATATAAAACATCGCTACTTTTTACTGAAGTCAAAAGCCACCAATAATCCTGAAAGTAAAAAACAGAAGCATCAGAATATTTATCACCAGACATTAAATCTTGAACAAAAGTCCATTTCGTAGGAAAATCAACTGCTTTATAGAGGCGAATAGAGTTGACTTCATTGCTTTCTGGAATCAGATAATACTGATTATTCCACTTGAAAACATATGGATAAGATAAGTGAAAATATTCATCAATTACAATTTGTTGATAAGTCCAACTAAAACCATCAGTGCTAGTTGCTAGGGCGATATCACCCTTCTGATCATCGGCATTCATGACTTCAAAAAACATATACCAAATCCCATTTTCATTGATCATAAATGGGTCTGCGACGAATTCGGCTAGCACATCTTTTACATCTTTAGCAGTCAAAACTGGGTTGTTGATATTTTCAGGAGCAACAAAATCTACAAGAGATGTGCCTACATAAATTCCAATTGACCAATTTTCTTGCTTTTTTACAAATTGTTTGATAAATTTTTTGGCAAAATTCATATCTATTAATCTCCGAATATTTAATGCAGTTTCTAATTCTAAGAAGTTGTTTCAGGTAACTGTTCACACCCCCCCTATCTTTAACGAGAGATCAAGGGTTTCGATAATTTTAGAGGGGGGGAGTGAATAACTACTGTTTCAGGAGGTAGGGGCGCAGGGCCTGCGCCCATTCAGGAGTATGGCTAACGCCACGCTATCAGCAAACCCTACTTAGATAAATCACAGGAAACAATAGAAAATTTCTCATTGTTGTTACCACCCAACCGAATATTCTTTTTCCGACTGAATCCATGCTTGCCAACTTCTAAGTTATACATACCTTCTGGTAGATAAACTACTGCCACCTCGGCGGGAACAATAACCTCTAGAACCCTATTTCCGTTCTGCGTCACCTTCATTGGCGTACCAGCTTTACCTACTGCCACCTGTAAACGGCTGATTTTTTGCCGTGCTAATGCCAGGCGCAAAAATGCTTGTCCTGCTTGACCCCCTTCCATCCGCATGACCTTTTCGCCCCGTTGCAAGATCCGATTCCCCAAGTTTTCTGCTGCCTCTAGGATTTCTTTATCTCCACTGGCTTCATAGGCTGCCACAAGGATGTCGAGAAAGATAGTCTGCTGTTGATCTAAGTCATACTTATTGACCATCTTTCCTTGCTCAATATATTCCGGTACGAATCCATCCTTTCCCATATTCAGCAAATTATCCCACGCTTGCTTGAACCGCTGAATGTACTTAGCGTCTTTGGTGGCACGATAGGCTTGAACCAGGATATAGAGAGTATTGTATTTACCGTCACCATAAAGCTGATTCACAGCGGGCTTCCCATCGGGATTAAGCTTGCGGATAAAGTGACCCCACTGCTCGACCCATGCCTTGTCGTACCATACATTCGTTACTTCCATTGCCCTATCTAGATATTTCTTTTCACCCGTCAGTTCGTGGAGATCAAACAGTTGCCGCACGTAGTATAGGGTGTCTGTATCGCTAGACCTTTCCTCTGGACGAATGAAGGCTTTAGTAGGGGTGAATTGCTCTTCTAGTAAAGCCAGATGCTGGTTCATTCGGTTATCCCAAACAAACTCTAATTTCTGGTTTGCCCATTTTATAAACTTAGGATCACCGGTTTTCTGGGACAAATAGGCTAACCCATTAGCTATTGCACCGTAATCCTGTGTTAGGGTCAGCTTACTCTTTGGCTGACCATCTTTCACCTCTACCCAGCCCCACATCCCACCCTTCTTTCCCGACTCCAGGTTAAAGTCAAAGTACTTGATAGTTGCCTCCGCCAAGGCTACACACTTTTTCAGTAGATTTAAGTCGTTAGGAAACCACTGGCAAATTTCAACTCCTTTACTTACTAACGCCACAGGTTGCTTGTTCCCTGTACTCATTTTGGTGAACTGATCTGGCGAGTCATAGGAGAAGGGAATTAGTCCTGTATTATGATTGCGATTAGAAAAGAAAGATTCAGCAAATAAACCCATCATTGCTTCGGCAGGCTGATAATCTAGTGACTTAAGTGCGATCGGCAAGTAATTGTCTAAGTGACCCCGGAGAAGATGCTTACCTGTTTTAGCAATCTCACTCCAGTATCTATCCATGATGTCAAAGCCAGCTATGAGAAACTTATCCCCGGCGATATAGTAAGCCTCTTCTTTGCCGCCTGCAAGTTTGATATGAGTTAGGTCTAGAGCATATCCTTCTAAACTCTTTGGGTAGTACCACAAAATCATCACAGTAGCTAACAATAAAGTCACAATAAATTTTTGGGAACTTTGCTTCATTTTCAATTGCCTTGGATAGGGATAATTCTTTCTGGTCTTTGACTAAGTAGGTTGGCGTTGAAAATTGTCGTTATGGCAAGGCAAAAGGCAAGAGGCAAGAGGCAAAAGGCAAGAGGGTTTGGGCGATTTTACGCTTCTTTACATAGTTTGGTTTTATTGTGTTCACCTACTTATATCCTTGAACTTTGTGGTGTTTATATCTGAATTATTTATTATTAATTACACCCCTTGTGGCTCAGTACTTGCCAAGATATTACTATTGGCAATTGGGATGAAAACAGTATTTATTTCAGTATCTCCTAAGCCATTTTTTTCTAAATATTTAGGCTCGTAACCAGCTACCAATTGTGACAGCAATGCCATAATCGAATCAGCATCATTCTTAGCTGCTACTCCTAGCAATCTTTCTACTGTAATATCCAAATAACTAGGAAGAATCTGGCTCGCATTTTTCACAACTAACAGTTTTTCATGCTCCGTCTTTTCATACTCTTCTCCCTCAATAAACAACTCTTCAAATAACTTTTCTCCTGGTCTTAAACCCGTAAATACTATGTCAATATCTTTGTTAACCTCATATCCCGAAAGATGGATTAATTCCTTCGCCAAATCCACAATTTTTACAGGTTCACCCATATTTAACATTAAAACTTCACCACCACGACCCAGAACAGATGCTTGTAAAACTAGTTGTACAGCCTCCGGTATAGTCATGAAGTAACGACAAATATCGGGATGAGTAACTGTAATTGGTCCACCGGCTAATATCTGTTTTTGGAAAGTAGGAACTACACTACCTCGACTCCCTAAAACATTCCCAAACCTTACAGCTACATAGGATTTACCGCTTTGTTTTGCTGCTTGTAAAACTAGCATTTCAGCTACTCTCTTACTCGCACCCATTACATTGGTCGGATTAACTGCTTTGTCTGTGGAAATCATGACAAAATGTTCGACATTATATTGCAGTGCTACCTGTAGTAAATTTCTGGTGCCAATGACATTATTAGTAATTGCTTCTGCGGGATTTAATTCCATCAAAGGGACGTGTTTATGAGCAGCAGCATGAAAAATTACATCTGGTTTAAATCTCTCAAAAGCGTGTTCTAATCTCGATCGCACTCGAATATCAGCAATGAATGTATAAATCTGCGGTATATTGATGACTGATTGACCATTATTTTTGAGAATTTGGATTAGTTGTTCTAGTTCTTGTTGGATATTAAAAACCGAATTTTCTCCATGTCCAATCAGGATAATTTTTGCTGGGTGACAACGGAAAATTTGCCGACATAGTTCGCTCCCAATTGATCCTCCTGAACCTGTAATTAAAACTGTTTTATCTTTAATAAATTTAGACACCTTTTTAATGTCTATATGAATAGGTTCTCGCCTGAGTAAGTCTTCAATTTTGATATCTCTAATACTATCTACTCGGACACGACCATTGAGGATTTCATGTATTCCTGGTAAAGTACTAGGTTGGACTCCATTGGCTTGACAAATATCAACAATTTCTCGAATAATTTGTCCAGAAACTGTAGGCATGGCAATAATAATTTTCTGAATTTTTAATGTTTTGATTACCTCGGAAATTTTATAGCGATCGCCCAATACCGGAATTCCCCGTAAATGTATATGCTGTTTTTTGATATCGTCATCAATAAAGCCTACAGGATAAACCCCAAACTGGGGATTTCTTTGCATATCTTCCACAAGAGAAACCCCCGCATTACCCGCACCAATAATCAGCACTCTCTCCCTATGCTTAGATATTTTCTGTCTATGATTTACCCTTTCTACAACCCGCACACTAAACCGTAGTGCAATCACACAAATACCAGAAAGTATTCCCTCCAAAATTGGTAGTGATTGCGGAAGATTACCTAATAGCATATTGAATGTTTTATCCAATATATTAAATAGCGTTGTTTGGATGACTATCACACCCATCATCAACATGACTATGTAGATTACTTCCTCAATACTTGCATATCGCCAATAGCGTTTATAAAAACCACATCCCCAAAAAACAATTAGTTTAACTACTAAAAATAAAATTGTAGCAACTGCTAACTGTGAAATATATTCTTGCAAATTCAGATCACCATCAAAATGCAAGGATAATGCTAGCAATGGTGTCATTGCAAAAATAGTAATATCAAAAATAAACCAATGTCTATTTCTAAGTTTACTTAATTGATTGGATAAGGTTTTAATTGTTTTCTGAACAGTAAAATGAGAGACGAAAAATAGGATATTCACATCAACATCTCCAGGAAAATATATGAAATCTTTTCACTAGATAAACACCTGAGATTCTAATTGATAATCTCAAAGACATGACATATTCAAATCACCGTCTGGCAGCAGCAGTAAGGATTCAGAAGTAAAACTGGCTTACTGTCCGGCTTCAAATTTAGATTCTGTACCTCATTAATCTGCAATCTGCTCCCTTCCAATCACCCTCTTAATTAATTATGTGGTGATTTACAAAAATAAATCTTCACCAATTAAATGAAAATGCCATAGCGTTGATAAATATCAACTAAACATAAACATTAATGTATGGGTTATTATTTTTTATCTTGAACTTATAGAGGTTTTATCAAATTTCCACTGCTTAAGTCATGCCAGTTTGACACAAATTCCCTATTAAATAAAAATAATAGCAGCAAGTATAGTGTTTACACCATATCTGCTGCTTAATTGGAGCGAAAACTCCGATTGTTGACTTTTAATCCAACTATTAAAAATCCATAAACAGCCTGTTGAATTTGCTGTGTGAATTTTTAATTACTAATGTTTAATTCTGTTTTGCGGTACTAGACTTTTGCTTGTAACGACTTCAGTAATTCAGTATTCACACCCGATTCACGAGTCAGAGAAATTTTACCTGTGCGAGCAATTTCTCTCAATCCAAATTTCTGTAGCACTTGCACAATCGCCACCATTTTACCAGGATCACCAACAACTTCCAAGGTTAAAGAATCTTCAGCCACATCTACAATTCGCGCTCGGAAAATCTGAGACAATTCAATAATCTCCGAACGATTAATGCTAGTAGCATTAACCTTGAGAAGCATCAATTCTCTTTCTACACAAGGAATTTCTGTAATATCCTGCACTTTGAGAACATTAACCAACTTATATAGTTGTTTAGTAAGTTGCTCAATAATGCGATCATCGCCAGGGACAACCATCGTAATTCGGGATACTCCATTCTGTTCCGCAGGTCCCACAGCCAGGCTTTCAATATTAAAACCCCGACGAGCAAATAAACTAGCAATGCGGGATAGAACCCCCGCTTCATCTTCCACAATAACTGACAGCGTATGTTTCATCGGCGACTAAAGGAGCATGACATGAACGCAGACCGGCACTCATGACTGCAAAGCGAGTTTCTACTACGCTGCATTGTCGGTCTGAATTTTTATTTTATACTTAATAATTGCAATCATTCCGTTCCTGTGGAAAAGTTATCCATAAGAATAATATTTAATTTTTGTATCCCTTACGGGAGGTATCAGCCATAAATATCCGTAAGATGTGTTGGCGACAGAGTAATACACCATGATCATAAATATCTAACTCTTAGCAGGAATATTACTAATTTAGATATATCTATTTTTAAAGGTAGATGCAGCCTTTAACTTAACGCCATATATTGTCATCAGCAGTGAAAATTGACAGGAACAAAGTATTTATGGGTTGGTTGCAAAGAATGTTTGGCTTAGAAAAATCGGAAAGCACCCAAGTTAATCCAAATTCTAGCTATGATGCTAATACACAAACCATAGAACCAGAGCGTATAGGACTAAATGGAGAATATGATCAAAGTGGTTTAGCCAAGCGAGTAGCATTAGCATTTGATCAAGATCCTGACCTTAATGATATTGATACTCTCTGGGTTGCTCAAACAGGTAGCATTGTGGTACTAAAAGGTCAAGTTCCCACTCAGGATATTCTTAATCAACTAGTTGCCGTAGCTTACACTGTTGATGGCACTACAGATGTTGATACTACACAAGTTAATTTAAATTAGATTAATTAGAGTTTGCTAAATAAGTTGTTGATGAGGACAGGCAATTACCCATTACCCATTACTAATCCAATCTAAAATCGCCTGGTTAACTTGTTCTGGTGATTCGTCATGGGGACAATGACCGACATCTTCCAGATATAGCAATTGCAGTCTCTCATTGTAGCCCACAAATTGATTTGCTAGTTTTGGCGGCACAAATCGGTCTTTTGTTCCCCAAATTAACAGCATAGGAATTGTTAAGTTTGGTAAAATTTTCTTGACACTAGGACTAAAATTAATCCCTGTTGTGGCTTTGAACAAGGCTCTAAAGGCACGAGCAGATCCCCTATCCTGGGGTGGTCCTGCTAAAATATCTATAAGTTCATCAGTAATCGCTTCGGGATTGGCATAAGCTAAACTAGCCCAAGGGCGCAGCACACTAGGACGACGCACAAAATAAAATATCGGTTTTAATATTAATCTGGAAGTAAATATACTTTTAATCCCGCTGACAAGAGGTTGCAAAGCAGTCGGAATCATTTCTTGTTCCAAATTAGGATCAGGTAAACTGATCATCACTATCCCCTGGATCATGTCAGGATGGTTAGCGGCTGCGACTAGGGAAATCAGTGAACCGATGGAATTACCCACCAAAACCACTGGTTGACGGATAAAAGTTTTCCAAAAATCGTAAACCTGCTCTACCCACAATTCCACATTGTAGTTAGTTGCAGCTTTTTCCGAAGCCCCAAAACCAATCATGTCCAAAGCGTAAACCGTGTGAGACTTACCCAAAACCTCTAAATTATGTCGCCAATGACCAATGGAAGCACCGAAACCATGAAGTAAAATTAAGGGTGTTGTTCTTGCATAATCATGGGGAGGACGAATATAAGTATAACGGGTTTGCCAACCACGCCACACCCAATCCCTTTGATTACCAACTCTTTGCTGCCAATCTCTTGCGGTAGTCACAGTTATCTCTTAATGATTAAGTCGGTGAACACAATAAAACCAAGCTGTGTAAAGAAACGTAAAATTGCTGAAAACTTCTTTACTCTTGCCTCTTGCCTCTTGCCTCTTGCCTCTTGCCTCTTGCCTCTTGCCTCTTGCCTCTTGCCTTGCTATGACGACAATTTTCAACGCCAACCTACTTAGTTGGAGACTACTAATTTTGTGCGTTGTTTCTTAATATGTTACATTATATTTGGTTAGCTTCAATGTATACCTAATTTTGCTATCATAGAAACATCTTCTAGATATCATACCTCTATGTATCTCAGAAGAAAATTGTAACAATAGTTATTAGTGTCAAATATCATGTAATTTACATTAAATAATGCAGTGGAATCAACTCAGAGTCCGGCTATACAGTCAACGACTTGATCGAACTTCTCTTATAAATTTGCTACACTAGAGAGGGATATTCATTTTCCAATTCTGAGTTACTGTTGTATTTTGCCTTCAATGGCATATCAAACTAAACTAACTAAATCAAGACCAGTCCAAAATCTTAACTAAAGAGCTGCCACTAATCATAATGCCTGTGATTGAGAAAAAAAGAACTCGCGATCTGCCCCAAATTAACGAACGGATTCGCTTCCCGAAAATTCGGGTGATTGACACTGATGGCGCACAACTGGGAATTATAACTCCGCAGGAAGCGATACAATTAGCAGAGGAAAAGGAATTAGACCTAGTGCTAATTAGTGACAAGGCTGATCCGCCAGTATGTCGAATAATGGACTATGGGAAATATAAGTTTGAGCAGGAGAAGAAGGCGCGGGAAGCCCGGAAGAAGCAGCACACAGCTGATGTAAAAGAAGTGAAGATGCGCTACAAGATAGAAGAACATGACTATAATGTGCGCGTTAAACAAGCCGAACGCTTCCTCAAAGATGGCGATAAAGTTAAGGCTACTGTGATGTTCCGAGGGCGGGAAATTCAACACAGTGACTTGGCAGAAACGTTGCTTAAACGAATGGCTACGGATTTAGAGCCTTTTGGTGAACTTCAGCAAGCACCGAAGAAAGAAGGGCGGAATATGATGATGCTGATTTCACCAAAAAAATAATTTCGTCAACAACCTAGTACAGGCTGGCGTAAATAATATGACTATTAAAAGCTCCGAAAATTTGATTGATTAAGGGCTTGAAAATGGTTCGTTCACTTACACCTTGTTGTACTAGTGCTTATGGCTTTAAAGCTCGGTCAATGTCTTCATGGAAGAGTCGCCGAGAAGCCCACACTCACTTGTTCGCGCAAGCGTGCCGCAAGGCATAAGGGGGTGTGTTGAGTATGTCACTAATAGGATCTAAAATTGACACCGGGGAGATTTGTCCTATTCCCTCAGCATTCATCCATAATTAGATTTATGTCAATTTATTCTAAAATGATAGTCCTGACGGCTGAGTGCGAAAAATCATCCTCAGTTGTTCAGGACTTTTGCTATGTTATGAAATAAGAGTCACTAGGTACTATTAAAGCACAGGAAAGTTTATGGGTAAATCTAGTACAGCATGGTGCAAATAAAGCAACCATTCTTAATAGCCATTACGGGTTGGGGTAAATCAATTTCATGCTGTTATTGATGAATCGTTTCTAGGCGCAGACCCTGCGCCCCTACTTTCTGAATTTTTCATGGTCAGAATCTACTAGTACAGCTTGGCGGAAATAATATGACTATTAAAATTTTCTCTGTTCTCTGTTAAGAGTTTCCTGCCTTCACGGTTATATCATGATAAAGAACAGGGACGCGATCGCTATTGTATGGCAGAATAGGGTATTGGCAAGAGTTTTTGCTAATTACCAAATTATTTGCTAATTTTTTTCAAAAGATAATATTAAAATTAAGGATAACTTTGTACCACTATGTTAACATCCGCAATTGATACTAAAGATGTAAATGCTATGCAATCGGTACGGGAAGGGGTGGTAGTGTGCGATCGCTCTCCCTGGGGACTTATCCGTATTTCTGGCGATGATCGTCTTCGCTTCTTACACAATCAAAGCACTAATGATTTTAAATCTCGTAAACCTGGTCAGGGCTGCGATACTGTGATGGTGACATCTACAGCCCGCACGATAGATTTAGTCACGGCTTATGTCTTAAATGATGCTGTTTTATTATTGGTTTCCCCGAACCGTCGTCAGGAACTTATGAAATGGTTAGATCGGTATATCTTCCCTTCTGATCAGGTTAAATTAACTGATGTGACAGAAGAAACAGCAATATTAAGCCTCATTGGACCCCAAAGTCATGCTGTTATCGAAAAATTGGGGGCTGGTGATTTAATTGGTCAACCAAATGGTAATCACATTTTGGTTGGTGGGGTGATAGTTGCGGTGGGTAGCGGCTTGGCTGCACCCGGATATACATTGATTTTACCCCGCGCTGAAAAACAAACATGGTGGGAGAAAATACGGTCATTGGGGGCTGTGGAATTGAGCGATCGCACTTGGGAAATGTTACGAATATTACAAGGTCGTCCCGCTCCCGACTCGGAACTCACGGATGATTATAACCCTCTGGAAGTGGGCTTATGGCAGGCAGTTTCCTTTAATAAAGGTTGTTATATCGGTCAAGAAACCATTGCCAGACTTAATACATATAAAGGTGTAAAACAATACCTTTGGGGAATTCGTCTTAGTGCTGCGGCTGAACCAGGAACAGTAATCACCATTGGCGAAGAAAAAGTAGGTAAACTCACTAGCTATACAACCACTCCTGATGGTCATTTTGGACTAGTTTACATCAGGAGTAAAGCTGGTGGAGTTGGCTTAAAAGTGCAAGTTGGAGAAGTAGCAGGAGAAATAATTGCTATTCCCTTTGTCTCCCACGAATATCCATCAATTCATGTCTAATTGTCCATTACCCATTTCCCCTACCTGGACACAATTCATCTATCCAAGAAGGCAAAATACTGCTATGAGTAGATGAAATCCGGGGAATATTTGGGCTAGGAAATCCCGTAGTTATCAATCGTTTATCTATTTGTTCCCTTCCCAATCCGAGAGGTAGCTTAACTGAAGAATGATCATGAATCGGTGTAGCAACTGCAATCACAGAAATGCCTGTAGTCATTTTCAATAACACCTGTTTATGTTCTTTGGGTACAGGTGAGTCTGTCAGGGCTATATGAGCCGGAGAGGTACTAACAATCTCATTTTTGGCGGTAGAATGCTGGGATTTTAATAAGTTTAACTCCTGTTCAGGATTGAAGTGCAAACACAAAGCTGCAATTATCTGATCAGGATCATTGTTTAAATCCAAAATGAAAGGGAGAATTTTTTTTAACTCTGGTTCTAAAGTAGATAAAGTCGCTAAGATGTAACCAGAAGAAGGTCGGCGAATACCATAATAATCTTTCCATATTCGCATTTTCACTAGCCAAGGACGATTTTGTTCGTAATAAATTAGCCACTTCTTTTTTAATGATTGACGTAAATGCTGAATATCCATTCATTCCCTCACTTCTTACTGTACCAAATTACAGCATTTATATATTTTCAGTGATCTTTATCCCTGGGGATGAAACCGATAATAAAGCATTTTCTTCACTCTTTTACCACCTAATAAATGTTGTTCCACCAATCTGGGTACTTCTTGGGGTAACACCCGACAATACCAAACCATTTCGGGTAAAACTAGCACCATTGGACCATTACCGCATTGACCTAAGCAGCCACTAGATGTGACTGTCACATTAGGTATAGGTAAATCGTGTAAAGCCGCTAAAACTTCCTTTGCACCTTGTTTTCTACAAGTACGATGTTGACATACTTTTACAGAAATCAGAAGGGGCTGTTCCTGACTTTGGATATTTGATATTAATTCATTCATCGCCATTTTGACTATAAACGCCAATTCTCTAGTATTAGTGAATAACCCAAATCTTGAATTCTTTGATAATGAGATAAATTACCTGTAACTAAGGTAAGATTATGACTAATAGCAATAGCAGCAATCATGCAATCAGGATAACCAATCCTCTTTCCTGTTATTTCTAACCCACATTCCGCACCCCAACTGTCACAGGAGTGGAATTACATAGGCAAGAAATAAAATTGAGAATAAAAAATAACATATAAGTAAATATCGGCTTTGGCAATAATCTGAGGATTTGCCCGTTTAATAATTTCTGAAAGAATATCAGTATCAAGTAGGGATTTCTCTACTCTATTCATTTTATCAACTATATCCTCTTTTTTCCATTGCCTCAACGACAATTTCATCAACGATTTCTGGAACATCCGCATATAATCCCATTAAGGGATCTTTCTTTTCCTGAATTTCTGCTAAACGTTCAATTACTTGAGTAATCAATTCTGATAACGTTGACTGATTGACTATTGCAATAGTTTTTGCCCGTTCAAAAGTCAGTCTATCTAATTCAAGTTCTATTTTTTCCATGATGGATTTACCCCCTAGTTAGGAAAACGGACAACGGTAATAATTCTGATTATATCATTTCGATCAGTAATAACTGTTGACCGTTCCCTGTTTTTACCCGCTAGTAACTTTTTTATCCAGACGTTCAGCCAGCCATAATTTAATAATAGAATCAGAAGTAACACCCAAACCCTTAGAGGTTGTTTGAAAACTTTTTCGTGTGGGATCTGACACCCGCAGATCCCCCTAAATCCCCCTTTCCAAGGGGGACTTTGAGGAATTTAGCCCCCCTTTGTAAGCTTTGTAAGGGGGGTTGGGGGGATCTCGATTAATTCTGATACTTTTCAAACATCCTCTTAGCTTCATGTTCTAAAGCTGCAATCATCCAAATTGGGAAATCAATATTAATTCGTTTTTGTTCATTACCAGGAAAACCGTCATCACCATCATCAACTAAGCAAAAACAGCCACCAAAACCGGAATTACCTCCTCGTCCTTCCTTGCCTTAAAAATAGGCTAAATCGCCACTATGATACTATATGTTGTATGTGTGGCGATCGCTAAAAAATCCTAACTGATCACTAATCCTTTAGTGGCTAACCATGCACTATTAAATATTCGTGACTGATAGCGAGAACCACTGTCACACAAAATAGTCACAATAGTATGTCCTGGACCCAATTGTTTAGCTAAAGCCACAGCCGCACCGACATTAATTCCCGTTGAACCACCCATTAATAAACCATCTTTTCTTAATAGTTGATAAACAACACGCAAGGCTTCAGAATCGTCAATTTGGATCGCATCATCAACAGGTGCGCCTTCCATATTAGCAGTAATCCGACTATTCCCAATACCTTCAGTAATAGAATTACCTTCTATTTTGATTTCCCCAGTTTTGATATAGCTATATAGTCCACTACCTAAAGGGTCAGCCACAACACATTTAACGCCCGGATTTTGTTCTTTTAGGTACATTGCCACACCAGCATAAGTACCACCCGTACCAGTGGATGCCACCCAGCCATCTACTTTACCATGAGTCTGTTGCCAAATCTCTCTACCTGTGGTTTCATAATGGGCAATACGATTGGCTAAATTATCAAATTGATTAGCCCAAATGGCGTTTTCCATTTCTGCCGCAATTCTACCAGATAGTTTGACGTAATTATTCGGATCTTTGTAAGGTACAGCAGGAACAGGACGAACTTCCGCACCCAGGGTAGTTAAAGCATCTATTTTTTCTTGGGATTGGGTATTGGGAATAAAAATCAAGCATTTATAGCCTTTGACATTGCAGATATGTGCCAGCCCAATTCCCGTATTTCCCGCTGTTCCTTCTACTACTGTACCACCGGGTTTGAGAAGTCCTTTTTTTTCTGCATCTTCGATAATATACAGCGCAGCCCGATCTTTGACAGAACCACCAGGGTTCAGAAACTCGGCTTTAGCCAAGATTTCACAACCTGTTTCTTCGCTAAAACTGTTTAAACGAATTAATGGGGTGTTACCAATTGTACCAACAAATCCATTTTTGATATCCATTTTGCATCTACCTGAGTTTTTCCCGATCTGCTTGCAGCAGCGCTTCGCTATCAAATTTTGACATTTCTAGCCATTTTTATGTGAATGAACCAAATCTTGATTTTGTTTCCCGCAAAGTCGCTAAGAGGGTGTTTGAAAACACACAAGTAATCCTGGCAGAGGTTTCAGCCTTTTTTCATCCAGGAATTTAAGCTTCACGACCGCATAATTTCATTGTGCCGATTTCTGATCCTTTCTGGACTACCTGTAGGAATTGCAGCAATTAGTTTTTGGGTGTATTCTTCTTTGGGGTGGAGATAAATACTTTCAGATGTCCCTGACTCCACTATTTTCCCTTGATTCATCACCAAAATGCGATCGCTCAAAAATTTGACTACACTTAAATCATGGGAAATAAAAATGTAAGTTAGTTGAAAATCCTCTTGTAATTCTTTCAATAAATTTAAAACTTGCGCTTGCACAGATACATCTAAAGCTGAAACTGATTCATCACAAATAATAAACTTAGGATTTAAAGCCAAAGCGCGAGCAATACAAACCCGTTGACGCTGACCACCAGAAAACTGATGAGGATATTTTTTCATATCACCCGCACTTAAACCCACTCGTTCCAACAATTCCACTACCCTAGCTTGTCGCTGTTGTTTCGACTTCCCCACCCCATGAATCAACAGAGGTTCTACAATCGCTTCCCCAATCTTCATCCGGGGATTGAGGGAACTAAAAGGATTTTGGAAAATAATCTGCATTTCTCGTCGTAAATGCTGCAAAGTTTTCCCAGTCAAGTGAGTAATATCCTGTTTATTAAATAATATTTTACCGCTCATCGGTTCGATTAATCGCAGCAACGTTCTCCCTAAAGTAGTTTTACCGCAACCAGATTCTCCCACCAATCCCAAAGTTTCTCCCGGAAAAACATCAAAGGAAACCCCATTTACAGCCTTATGGTAACGTTTTGTACTGCCAAATACTCCCCTGACTGGAAAACCGACTTCCAAGTTACTAACGGACAACAGAGGTAGTTGTGAACGAATATTTGCTAATCTTGCATTAATCTCTTCCCCAGTAATTTCCGCTGGTTGTGCAGGTTCTTTAGTCTGAATTGTCACTTTTCCAAATTCATCTTCTGTTACACTCATGTAGTCAGAAACAGTCAGTAGTTTGTGGGGACGACGATTCAGACTAGGACGACAAGCTACAAGTCCTTTAGTATAGGGATGTTGGGGGTTATTGAAAATTTGTGCTGCTGCACCATATTCAACAATTTTACCTTTATACATCACTGCTACTTGGTCAGTAATTTCCGAAATTAAACCCAAGTCATGGCTAATAAAAATCATTGCCATATTGCGGCTTTGTTGCAGTTCATATAACAATGCTAGAATTGTCGCTTGCACAGTTACATCTAAAGCTGTGGTTGGTTCATCAGCAATTAATACAGATGGATTACAAGAAATAGCCATTGCAATCATGATTCGTTGCAATTGTCCTCCAGATAGCTGATGAGGATATCTTTCCAGCATAGCTTCTTTGTGTTCTTTCACCAACTGTGCCAATTTAAAACTACCGGGTGCTGACAAATCATGATCAAGATACTGTTCCTCAATTTGTTCATCACTAGGTAAAAGTTTAACTTCTTGCAACCCGGCGATCGCAATTCTTTTTGCTTCAATTGCATTCACATTTTGATGGCGCATAATAGCTTCTTGCAACTGAAACCCGATACTATAAACCGGATTTAAAGAACTCATTGGTTCTTGAAAAATCATCGCAATATCACCACCTCGATAAAGCTGCATTTCGTCAGGTGATAATGCTAATAAATCCAACGGTTGTCCACTTGTCCGAGAAAATAAAATTTCCCCTCCACTCACTTTTCCCGGATATTGCAACAAACCCATAATTGCTAAAGCCGTAACTGACTTTCCACTTCCCGACTCTCCCACTATTCCTAAAGTCTCACCCTGATGTAGCTGAAAGCTAATATCATCAATAGCTTTTACTTTACTGCTATCACTGATAAATTCAACTTGTAGATTGCGAACCCCTAAAACTATTTCTTTCATAACACCAATTACTAATTTACAACTTCCGCAAAATATCTGGTAGCAATTGTCCTGGAAGTTTAGACAAAGCTAAATTTTGTCCTTGAATTCCTAACTCATTGTGAAAAGTACGAATTATGTTAACAATATAACCGATTGTTGTTTGATAGTTTTCTGTTTTTCTATCAAATCCACTGAGTGCGTGTAAATGATTTTCTAAAGCAGCTTCTAAATGTTGAGACAGTGTTTTTTTGTCACCATTAAAAGATAAATTTGTCACTAAATCATGATGAGCTAATGCTAAATTATTGTGTGTCACATATAAATCAAAATTTAAAGGCAGATTAGTAAATGAGTGAGCTATATTCACAGTTTCTTCATAGGCATTAATACATAATTTTATGAGTTTTTGTTGATCTTCCTTTGTTGTTTGCGGCTGATTTGCTAAGTGCCAGTAAGCGATACCCAGATTATTTTGAGTAGCAGCATAGGCTTGGGGAACATCAGCAGATGTCCGATATTTTAGTGCTTCATTATAAACCTGAATTGCTAACTGGAGATTTTCTACTGGTTGTTCATACTGGGAAAGATTCCAATAAGCAGTACCAATATTATTTTGAATCATGCCATATTTTAGGGGTTCATCTGTCGGTTGATAGTGAATAACTGCTAATTTATAAGCAGCGATCGCCCTTGTCAAATGTTCCACAGGCTGATTATACTGTCCTAGATGCCAGTAAGCTGTACCTAAATTATTCTGACAAGCAGCATATTTTAAAGGTTCTATATCCTCCTGTCGGTAACGCAACGCCTCATCATAAGCCACAATCGCTAAATTCCAGTTTTCCACCGCGTCAGCAAACCTAGCCAAATCACCGTAGGCAGTACCCAGGTTATTTTGAATACGAGTATAAGTTTCCGGCTGAGTATCACCTGTAATCAACTTGAGTGCTAACTTATAAAAATCTATCCCTTGCTGAATATAAATCTTTGCTTCTTCAGAATTATCGGGGATACGGTGCAACATCCAGTAAAGAGTCCCCAAATCATTCAAAACATCTGGAAGTTGTGGAGAACTTTCATCATAACTAACAGCCTCCTGATAAGCTAGAATTGCTATCATTAAATTTTCCGCCGTTGCTTTTCCTTCCTCAATCTGCAACCGATAGAAATTACCAAGATTCTGATAAGCTATCCCTAACTCTTCTTCCTTAGCCTTTTGAATATGTAACTGTTCAATTTCTCCAAGTATTTGTTGAATTTGATCACTATTATCAGCAGTTATTGTTTCCTTAATTAATCCTTGCAACTCCTGATTAATATGAGATAAGGCAAGTTCGCGCTGATTATTGGTAGTTTGAGGAGATGGAACAGGAGATTTTTCCGGTATTTCTGTGCTTAAATCTGTAGTTGTTGTTAAAGGTAAATCAGGTTTATTTGTGGCTTTAATGTCTGGAGAAATCTTTTCCTCATTCACAATTAAATTATCTAAATTTTCTCGTTCTAAACTACGGGAGTCAGCCACAACCTCTGAATAACCCCTATTATCTATAGTTGGTGTCGGTTCTCCCTCAAATACAAATACACCCGTGCGACAATGCCAAAATTTGGGTGCTGATTGCTGAATTGCCGATAACCAAGGACGAGAAACCCAAAATAACAAACTAGATTCTAAAAAGCGACTAGATTCATAACCAGATAAATGTTGTTCACTTAAATGGAGATAATTCAAAAATAAACGTTGGACTGCAACTGGTTCTTTAGTCAGCATTTCCACCCCCACAATCTGAAATCCTGGAATTGGTAAAGGACGACCAGGATTCTCTGTTGAACCTCCAACCAGTGGAGGTGGGTAATTAGCTAACCATTGGTTAATTTGCGCGATGGGATTAGGATCACTGAGATTTAATCGTATTGTCACCAATCGTGGATAGGCTGGTGTGCTAAAGTCTCCCACATTATCTCGTTGATATAAAACCTTGCCCACTGGATAAGCAAGGGTTGAGTGTAAACGTGCTGCTATCCGGTTTCTTAAATGTAAATCATCACATATAGCAAATAAAATTTGTCTACGTAAACCCAGACTCAGAGCAAGTTTTAGGCGTTGATATACTTGCCGATTCAAACCAGTGTTTTCTGTGTGGACAGTTTCATTCACGCTTGTATTTAGTTGGGTTTTACCCCTTGTTTCTGTATACATCCCGACTGAATAAATTAAATATTAATGTCACATCTCATAATTTGGATTTTCACGGAGATGCTATCTTTTTCAGGATGAATCAAGTTTTACGGGCTAGAATACCAAAAAAAAGACTATAATTATACTTGTATTTTGCAATTATAGCAAAAAATCAGGCTCTTGATCAAAATAAGAACCTGAAATCAGGAAAGGCTATTAAAGGACAGTTTTCCAATTAGCTAACATTAGAGACAGTGAAAGCGACAAAAATTACCCCTCCAATTAAAAGCACCGCTGCAATTCCTAATATAATATAAGTACGCTTTTGAGAGTTTGTTGGTGGTTCAGCTTGATAAAGCTTGGGTTCTTTAGCAAAGTTATTGAGAAGACCGCCCTCTTCGTTTGTGTAAGGCATGAAGTGATTCCTTATTATCTTTCTTTACTTAATGTTAAATAAATTTTACAGCACTCTCATAAAAATAAAAAAATAATTACATGAATCTACATTTCTGGTATTTTGATTTATCTCTTGACAAAATAGACAACTCATGCTTGATTTTGTGCTATTTTATTTTACCTGACTGCTAATTCAGGAATAGAATTCATTCCTAATTGAGTGCGAAGTTCAGTTACATGATTATTTGGCATAAAATTTTTGTTACACTGTCAATAGTTATCTTATATTTCTGAATCTCAATCAACAGTAAACCAAAATTATGCAAAGAATTTCTATAGAAAATTTTGGACCAGTGAAAAAATTTGAGGCTGATGTTACGGATATAATGCTGTTAATTGGACCCCAAGCAAGTGGTAAAAGTACAATTAGTAAATCTATTGTTCTATTTAAGTCTCTGAAAGATGAAATTCTTAATTATATATATATTAATACTTTTGAGAATCTATTATCATTAAATTACATAATCAGAAAAATTCTCACATATTTTGAAATTCAACTAGATCGTGAAGGATCTATTGTAAAATATCAATATTCAAATAAAAAATATATAACAGTTTCTAGTTCGGAAACATATAACCTAGAAATCAAAATTAGTTCAACACTTGAACAAGAATTAAATCTGCTAATTACAGAAATTTTAAATTACAAAATAATTTTTCAAGAACAACAAAATAAATTTAAATCATTAGAAGAATTACGAGAAATAGAATCAGATAAAAGATTACAGTTTAAAAATTTTAAATCACGTATTGATCAAATATTTGAGGAAAAGCACTCATCTGTATTTATTCCTGCTGGTAGAAGTTTGATGTCTACATTAACAGATCAACTTCAAGAAATCAAAAATCCAGATACATTAGACTATTTTACCAAATCTTTTGTAGAGAGAATTAATCTATTAAAAACTTACTTTACTGATGACTTAAATACTCTCATTCAAAATAAAGATATCGCTTTAAATCTAGGTGATGATTTATCAAGACTATTAAAAAAAATCCTCAAGGGTGAATATAGGTTTAATGCTGATATTGATAAAGAAAGAATTTATTTTAAAAATAACCAATATGTTAAACTACAATATGCTTCTTCAGGACAACAAGAATCTGTTTGGATTTTATTGCTGATATTTCGATATATTTTAGATGGAACAAGTGTATTTATGGTTTTTGAAGAACCGGAAGCACACCTTTATCCTGAAACCCAAAGTGATATTGTAGAACTGATTGGATTATTAGCAAATGTTTGCAACAATCAAATAATTATAACTACTCATAGTCCTTATATTTTATCATCGTTTAACAATCTTTTATATGCTCACCAAGTGGGTGCAAATAAAGTTGGTGATGAAAGAGAAGCCGTAGCAAGTATTGTTAATAGTAAAAGTTGGATTGATCCTGATCGCATTTCAGCTTACTTTATCTCAGAAAATGGCTATGAATCAATTATTGATGAAGAACTAAAATTAATTCAAGCGGAAAAAATAGATAGTGCATCCAGTATAATTAATGACAAATTTAATGATTTGTTCAATCTGGATGAATAACTATGTGTAACGATTTTTTTCGAGAAAGTGAATGTCAGGAATTTTGTGATTCAAGAAAAACCATAGTTGTCAAAGATTCTGGGAATAAACAAGAGTATAGAGTCACCAATAATAACGGTAAAGAAATTTGTAAGATTAAGGTTGATGGGTGCTTAATTAAAGAATCTGAAAGATGTGATTACCTAATCTTGTCCTGTGAAGATAAATCAGCGTTTTTTGTAGAGTTAAAAGGACATGATTTAAAAAAAGCAATAGGACAAATAGATTCATCTCTAACTAACCTGATGACTGAAATAAAAGAATTCAAAATTTATGCGCGCATTGTCTTAAATAGAAATCCAACTCCTGATATTAATAGTTCTGTAGAAATTAAACTTAAGAACCGTCTGAAAAAACATAATGGTAAAGATTCTGGTGATCTGATCAAGTATAAAAGTAAGGTCTTAGAAGAAAGTATTTGAACAGCATACAAACTTCTACTCCCAACAATCTACGAATATTTTTTGATCTGATAATATGCGGTAGCATAATCTCAAAATAGATTAAAAAACCTTATTTCCTCAGAACTTCTATTTTACCTGACTGCTAATTCAGGAATATAATTCATTCCTAATTGAGTGCGAATTTCACTAATGGGGACATTCCAAAACTGATCCCATTTTTTGGAGATAAATTTGACGGGAGTATGAGAACCTAGATAATAGCCACGAGATATTTCCGTCATTAAAGGTTTGAATTTAGTAGGTTGATAAAGACTAATAGAAACCATGCCAAAACTTACTAACATGATGCTAATAGGTGTGGGAGTTTGTGCTAAAACAAAAGCTTGTAAACCCAATTCACCCACCACATTAGTTTCAAATCCAGTGACTACATGATAAATATCATGGGTAGTTCTCCACAGCATTTTCATATAAGAAATATCATCAACAACAGGCACTTTTTTATAGAAATGAGGATCGAAGCCTCTAGCTTTCATTCCTTTAGCATAAATATAACCTAAAGTTCCTTCGGGAAGTTTGCTTAATTCATCTAAATTTATGGGTTTAGGTAGCCATCTTTCTGTAAATAAAGAGTTGATTTCAGGATCTTTTTTCAGTTCGTCTACAGTTAAATGTGCTATTTCTGTTTGGTCAAGTGCATCTTCAAAATCAAAGATTGGATCAGTTCCAGCGTCTTGGGTTCTTAATGCTCTTGAGGCGAGAAATTGAATGTATGCTAAGAGTCCTTTATCATTGTTATAATTAATGATGTTATCCATGATAATTCTCCCTTTTGAGAAGATAGGATTACTAATCTTTTTCTGACCTCATTATTGGGGATAATAGAAGAGAGTTTCGTGTATCAAAAGAGGGATTTATTTATACAATTAATTTTACTTTTGGTAGACATAAAAAAGACAAAATTCAGATCCCCGACTTCTTTAAGAAGTCGGGGATCTGAACAAAACAAAACTAACCTGTAATCGTTCCCGTCAAAGGAGAACTAGCACTAGCGTAATTTTTCATGGGCATTCTGCCGGCTAAGTAAGCCATACGACCGGCTACTGTTGCCAAATTCATCGCATAAGCCATTGCTGGAGCATTCTCAGCCAGGGCGATCGCACTATTAATTAATAACGCATCCGCCCCCAATTCCATCGCCTCAGCAGCCTCAGAGGGCGCACCGATGCCAGCATCTACCACTACTGGAATCTTGGCATTTTCAATAATAATCTGAATATTGGCGGTAGTTTTTAGCCCTTGTCCCGAACCAATGGGGGCAGCTAAAGGCATGACTGTGGCACAACCTACTTCTTCTAACCGCTTGGCTAACATAGGATCAGCATTAATATAAGGCAATACAGCAAAACCTTCTTTTACCAACTGTTCCGCAGCTTGCAAAGTGCCAATGGGATCAGGTAGTAAATACTTAGCATCAGGTATAACTTCCAACTTGACAAAATTATTATCTTCCTGTCCTAATAACTTAGCCATTTCTCGTCCCAACCGTGCCACCCGAATAGCTTCCTCCGCAGTTTGACAGCCAGCGGTATTGGGTAACATCCAGATTTTACTCCAATCCAAGGCTTCGGCTAAACCTTCATGTCCTGGGGCGTTAGTTTGTACCCGTCGCACAGCCACCGTGACAATTTGACAACCGCTTGCAGTGACACTTTGCTGCATTTCTTGGATATGGCGATATTTACCGGTTCCCGTCATTAACCGAGATTTAAAGCTTTTTCCCGCAATAACTAATGGTGAATCGGGAATAATTAAATCTGATATCTCCGGGTTACGGTGTCCGTTAGTGGCAGGAGTCGCGTGAATTAACATCGGTATAGTAGTAGATGACACAGTAGAAAAGCGAGAATAATGAAAATTAGCTAAAAGAGGATCTGCTTTTTGTTCACAAATCAAATCAGCAATTAATGTGGCTGTAATTGGTGCAAGTAAAATCCCATTGCGGTGATGACCAGTCGCAAAAGTTAAATTATCACAATCACTATGACCCAAAATAGGTAATTCATCGGGGGTAGCGGGACGAAATCCCCACCACAGTTCTTGAATAGGATAATTTTCTAATTGCGGATATAGGCGAATGGCTGATTGCAGTAAGTTTTGAATTCCCCCAGGGGTATTATCGGCGGTAAATTCTACATCTTCATTAGTTGCACCAATAATGATAGAGCGATTCCTTCGAGGAACAATGTAAATATTTTCACCAAATAACACCCTAGTTAAGGGTAATTCAGTCAGAAAATCTGGGACTCGCAAACTCAGCATTTGTCCTTTGCGGGGACGCACTGGTAAAGGTAACAATTGATTTACCCAAGCACCAGCAGTTAAAAGATAATGGTCAGCGCGAAATAAACCAGTATTAGTTTGTACACCAATAACTTTTCCCTGTTGTTGAGAAATCGCTTCCACTGTAATTCCATCTTGGAAGACAACACCCAAAGAGTCAGCCGCAGTCCGCAGAACTTTAATTAACGCCCGGTTATCAACTTGCCCATCTTCAGGATACCACCACCCACCCACCACATCTGCACCCAAACCTGGTTGATATTGGTTAATAGCATCTTGATCTAACCAGTAAGCCGTTTTGTCTCCTGTGTCTTTAGGTTGTTGATAAACTGGTGCGAGGATACCACAAGACCAATAGCCTGTATTGTTTAAATCTTTTCCCGTAGTTAATTCTGCTAGTTTTTGTGTCCAGTCTAAATATAAATTACGCGATCGCCTACATAAAGCCAACATTGCCTCATTAGGAATATTTTCCGCATCAGGAGCTAACATTCCCGCTGCGGCATGGCTGGCTGCCGCAGTAAAATCACGGCAAAGTACAGTTACATTTGCACCCCGTAATCGCAGTTCAACACCGCAAGCCAACCCAATAATACCACCACCAATAATTAAAACATCACTAGTCATTAGTCAGTAGGGGCGCAAGGCCTGCGCCCAATCATTAGTCATCAGTAAATAACTAATAACTCATAAATGGCTCACAAGGGGGGCGAAAATTGGTCATTGGTCACGGGAATTTTAGATTTTAGATTTTAGATGCCAAAAATTTGGTACAAGTCCCCGTCCTTGAGGACGGAAAAATACTCGCTGCGCTGCGTACGCTTCGCTAACATCAATCCCAAATCGAGTGACCTTTGACTTAATTTTTCCCTACTTACCACAAAGCGCGAATTGGTTCTTTCTTCTGACCTTCATTACCACTAGCACTTGAGTTACTCTGTGTAGTGGCAGTTTCATTGGTAGAACTGGAACTGTCATTACTACCACTTGTTTCTTGAGTAGTATTAGAAGAATTGTTAGTAGTCTCCGTAGAAAAATTACCTTGAGCTACACTAGTACGGCGGCTTTCACTGGTGGAATTACTTCCGCTAGAAGTTTCTGACTCATTACCACTAATATTTTCTGAATCCTTCCCATTGGCAGCACTATTAACATTAATATTAGCCGGGAGAACACTAGATGCTTTCCGTCCTTGAGGAACATTAGCAGTTTGTTGTCCGCCCATAGGAAAATTAATCCCCAGTAACGTACCTAGCAAAATTGCTACGCCGCCAGCCATTAAAATCAAGGGTGTCCATCTACCCATCTTGTTTCTCTCCTTGTAAACCTTCTGGTGTCCAAACTAATTGAGAACCTTGATCCCAAAACCCATGAAAAGAATTTTAGATTTTAGATTTTAGATTTTAGATTACAAAAATTTGGTACAATCCCCGTCCTTGAGGGTGGAGTCAATCCCAAATCGTTCGACTGAGCGAAGTCGAAGTCCAAAATCGTCAATCCCAAATCAAGTGACAAGCTAATTCCAAGCAACTTGCAGGAAAGTTGGCAAAAAGGGAACGCCGTGTTCACTTACGCCAATTTGCTGCGGCTACTCACCTTCTACCTTAACCGCATAAGTACCATAAGTGCCAATGCCTCTACTCAAATTTAACAGGATTTTAGGTTGTATTCCCCTGGGTTGTCTTTTGCATTAAAACAGCCTAGTACCGCAAAGCGGAAGTCAAAAGTCAAAAGTCAAAAGTCAAAGGTAATATTGAGCAAGCTTTTTGGCAATTGAGAATGCTTGGTTTATTTACGCAGTGCTGTACTAGAATTGAGTTATTAACAATAGTCATTACATCCTCACCCCATAGAAGTTTTCCCAGCTTCTACGATACATATAGTGGTCAGGTAGACTGTGTTAGCTTATGGATTGGTACTGCCAACACTTTCAGAGGGAAACAGGAAAAAAATGTTAGCCATTGTTAGCATTTTTTTTATCGGCATATTGAAATTACCGAAATAGCGTTTTGTAGTATGTTGGCATATCGCCGCAAAGTTGTCTCTTAGGTGTAAGTGTTGAAGCAAAGGTTCACCAAATTTTTATGACCAAAACTCCCTCAAATAAACTTTGGCTCTACGACACTACTCTCCGCGACGGGACTCAACGGGAAGGATTGTCAGTGTCCATAGAAGATAAGTTACGCATTGCTCACAAACTTGATGAATTAGGTATTCCTTTCATTGAAGGTGGTTGGCCGGGAGCAAATCCCAAAGATGTCCAATTTTTCTGGCAACTTCGAGAAAATCCCCTCAAACAAGCAGAAGTTGTCCCCTTTTGTTCCACCCGTCGTCCTCATACCAAAGCCGGAGATGAACCCATGCTGCAAGCGATTTTGGCAGCAGGAACGCGCTGGGTGACAATTTTCGGTAAATCCTGGGATTTGCACGTTACAGCCGGACTCAAGACCAGCCTAGAGGAAAATCTAGCCATGATTGGTGATACCATCGAGTATCTCCGTTCTCAAGGACGACGGGTAATTTACGATGCTGAACACTGGTTTGATGGTTATAAGCAAAATCCTGATTATGCTCTACAGACGCTCAAAGCAGCAGTCACAGCAGGTGCAGAATGGTTAGTTTTATGTGATACCAATGGGGGGACTTTACCTCATGAAGTTTCGCAAATTGTGTCAGTTGTAGTTAAGGGAACAGGGAATACAGAAGAAACTCTTTCCCAATTACCAATCACCAATTACCAATTACCCATTCCCCAAATTGGCATACATACCCATAATGATTCAGAGATGGCGGTTGCTAATGCCTTAGCAGCAGTTATGGCTGGAGCTAAGATGGTACAAGGAACAATTAACGGTTATGGGGAACGTTGCGGGAATGCCAATCTGTGTTCTGTGATTCCCAATTTACAACTAAAATTGGGTTATAGTTGTATCGGTGAACACCAGCTAAATCAACTTACAGAAGCTAGTCGGTTTGTGAGTGAGGTTGTTAATCTCGCACCTGACGAACACGCACCTTTTGTTGGACTTTCAGCTTTTGCTCATAAGGGTGGGATTCATGTCTCTGCGGTGGAACGTAATCCTTTAACCTATGAACATATTCAACCAGAATTGGTAGGAAATCAACGCCGTATTGTCATTTCTGAACAGTCTGGTTTAAGTAATGTCTTAGCTAAAGCTAAAACTTGTGGGATTGAATTAGATAAAGATCATCCTCAAGCTAGACAAATTCTCCAACGCATGAAGGAATTGGAGAGTGAAGGCTATCAATTTGAAGCCGCAGAGGCTAGTTTTATTCTTTTGATGTATGAGGCTTTATCATGTCGTCAACAGTTTTTTGAAGTTCAAGGTTTTCAGGTTCATTGTGATTTAGTAGAGGTGAAAGAAACTACTAATTCTTTAGCAACTGTTAAAGTAGCTGTTAATGGTAAAAATATTCTAGAAGCCGCAGAAGGTAATGGACCAGTGGCGGCTTTAGATGCGGCTTTGCGTAAGGCTTTAGTGAATTTTTATCCTCAAATTGCCGATTTTGAGTTGACTGATTATAAGGTGAGAATTCTTAACGGAAATACGGGAACATCTGCCAAAACTCGTGCCTTAGTAGAATCGGGTAATGGTCAACAACGGTGGACTACTGTAGGAGTTTCTAGTAATATTTTGGAGGCTTCTTATCAAGCTGTGGTTGAGGGTTTGGAATATGGATTATTGCTGCATTTCCAAGCTGAAAAGACGTTGAAAGTTTAGGAGTTGAAAACTTTTTCGTGTGGGATCTGACACCCGCAGATCCCACTAAATCCCCCTTGAAAAGGGGGACTTTGAGGAATTTAGCCTCCCTTCGTAAGGGGGGTTGGGGGGATCTCGATTAATTCTGATACTTTTCAAACATCCTCTTAGCCCCCTCATCGCTTGCGGGGAGGGGGTTGGGGGTGGGGTTATTGTTCCGGGTTTGATGACAATTTGCTGTAAGAGGTTGTTTGAAAAGTATTAGATGAAACCGATAATCTCCAGAAACCTAACAGTAGGTATCAATTCTGTCTTTCCTCTTCCCTGTTCCCTGACCACACAAGTAAATTCACAGAATCAAACCGGATTCCTATATTTTTATAATATTGAGGAAATTAAATAATGTTCAAAGTATTTGGCGACCGGGGTGGCACATTTACAGATATAGTTGCTGTCACTAATAATCAAACAATAATCAACAGACTTTCAAAACATCAAGAACGGTTTTTAATCGTTCCTCTCCCTAATCAAGAATGGATAATAGTCTATAAACTACTCTCAGAAAATCCCGAACAATATCAAGATGCAGTAATTCAAGGTATTCGGGATATTTTGGGTATTTCCAACCAAAAACCTATTCCTAGTGAAGCCATAGAAATAGTCAAAATGGGGACAACAGTAGCCACAAATGCCCTGTTAGAAAGAAAAGGAAATCGGGTAGTTTTGGCTATTACTAAAGGCTTTAAAGATGCGTTGAGAATTGGTTATCAAAATCGTCCAAATATCTTTGCTAGACAGATCATTTTACCCACCATGCTATATGAACAGGTAATTGAAATAGAGGAACGTTATGATGCTCATGGTAAGGAATTAATAGCCGTAAATATTGAACAAACTAAAAATGACTTACAAGCAGCTTATCACACAGGAATTCGCAGTTGTGCCATTGTTTTTATGCACAGCGATCGCTATCCATACCACGAACAACAAGTAGCACAAATAGCTCAAGAAATCGGCTTTACACAAATCTCCATATCCCATCAAGTTAGTCCATTAATGAAATTAGTCAGTCGAGGAGATACAACTGTTGTAGATGCTTATTTAACTCCGATTTTGCGGCACTACATTAACCAAGTAGCTAGTCAACTACCTGGAGTTAAATTAATGTTTATGAAATCTGATGGTGGGTTAACCGACGCACAACAATTTCAAGGAAAAGATAGTATTTTAAGTGGACCTGCTGGTGGTATTGTCGGTGCAGTTCAAACCAGCAAAAGAGCAGGTTTTGAATTAGTAATTACCTTTGATATGGGTGGAACAAGTACAGACGTTGCCCACTTTAAAGGAGAATATGAACGCCAATTAGACTCAGAAATTGCAGGTGCGCGGATGCGAGTTCCCGTATTAGCAATTAACACTATTGCGGCTGGAGGCAGTTCAATTTTATATTTTGATGGTTCTAGTTATCGTGTTGGACCCCAATCTGCGGGTGCAAATCCAGGACCAGCTTGTTACCGACGTGGAGGACAATTAACCGTCACAGATGCTAACGTCATGTTAGGAAAAATTCACCCTCAATATTTCCCCTCTGTATTTGGCATTGCAGGCAATTTACCCTTAGATAAAGATATCGTCAAAAAACAATTTATCCAACTCTCCCAGGCGATTGTAGCCGCCACAGACAACACTTCTACACCCGAACAAGTAGCAGCCGGATTTATAGCGATCGCTGTGGAAAATATGGCAAATGCCATCAAAAAAATCAGTTTACAAAAAGGTTATGATGTCACCGAATATGTCCTTTGTTGTTTTGGTGGTGCAGGAGGACAAGTTGCTTGTTTAATTGCTGATACTTTAGGAATGAAAAAGATATTTCTTCACCCCTATGCAGGAGTTCTTTCTGCTTATGGTATGGGATTAGCTGATATTCGCTCAATTAAAGAAACAGGCGTAGAAAAACCCTTGAATCAAACATTGATTCCACAACTAAAGCAATTGATAGCATCTTTGGAAACCCAAGCAAGAACTACTATTAACTCCGATGAAACAAGTAGAGAAAAAATAGTCCAAAAAATTAACTTAAAATATGATGGGACTAACTCTACATTAAATATTAATTTTGCTGATGATCTGGCATTAATGAGAAAAGAATTTGAAACTGAACATAAAAATAGATATGGTTTTATTCAAACCGAGAAAACCTTAATTGTCGAATCAGTCTCAGTAGAAGTAATTCAAAAAATGGATACTCCTGAAGAACCATTAATTACTCGTAACTGTGCTTTCGATCAAAAACCCACACCTGTAGAAATAGTAAAAATGTTTACGGCTGATAAATGGCATGATACCCCTGTTTATTACCGAGATAATTTACAACCAGAAGATAGTATAGTCGGACCTGCTATCATTGTCGAAAAAATCAGCACAATTGTCGTTGAACCTCACTGGGAAGCAAGATTAACTAAACAAAATCACTTGATTTTACAACGCCATTTTTCGTAGGTTGGGTTGAGCCTTTGCGAAACCCAACATTTCCAAAGAAAATAAGATTTTCAGAATATTTGAACGCAGATAAACGCAGATAAACACAGATAAGACCTTGAATGGATTAATTATCAATTGGTAATTAATGTTAGAATAAACAAATAACTACTTGGTATCATATCATGATGATTACTCAAGAAATAGCATCTGAAAAAATCATCTCTCCAGATGTTATTTTTCCTCCCAGTGACCTATATAGTGATGAACCCCCCGTGGAAACAGAACTACACCTACGACAAATAATCCTACTTTTCAAATGCTTGGAATGGTTATGGAAAGACAGAACTGATTTCTATGCTGCGGGAAATCTGAGTATTTATTATAGTCCACATCAGAAGAAAACAGAAAATTTTCGTGGACCCGATTTTTTTGTAGTCTTAGGAACTGACAGAAAAACTCGTAAAAGTTGGGTAGTGTGGGAAGAAAACGGTAAATATCCTCATGTAATTGTCGAAATTCTCTCACCAACAACAGCCAAAATAGATAGAGAATCAAAAAAAGAACTTTATCAAGAAACTTTCCGCACACCTGACTATTTTTGGTTTGATCCTTATACATTAGAATTTGCAGGATTTCATATCACAGACGGAAAATATCAACCTATAAAAGCCACCGAAAAAGGGCATTTATGGAGTCAACAATTAGGTTTATATTTAGGAATTCATGAAGGTTTATTGCGTTATTTCACATCAGAAGGCAATTTAGTCCCCACACCAGAAGAAACCGCAGAACAGGAAGCAAGAAAAGCAGAACGTTTAGCTGCAAAACTACGAGAATTAAATATAGATCCAGATACAATTTAATAAAAAATGTAGGTTGGGTTGACGCAAGGAAACCCAACATATTGTTTATCTTGAAATTAATTAAGTAAAAAAATGTACACCACATCTCAACCAGATCCCATTCGCTTAGAAATATTCAAAAACCTCTACCAATTCATCGCCGAACAAATGGGAATTGTGCTGCAAAATACAGCAACATCAGTTAATATTAAGGAAAGACTTGATTTCTCCTGCGCTATTTTCGATGCTTCCGGTTTATTAGTTGCAAATGCACCTCATATTCCTGTACATTTAGGCTCAATGAGTGAAAGTGTCCGCAGTTTAATTAATGATCAAGGTGACAATATTAAACCGGGAAATGTTTATTTATCAAACAACCCCTATAACGGGGGAACACATTTACCTGATGTCACAGCCATTACCCCAATTTTTGATGGAGAAAAAACACAAATTATCTTTTATGTTGCTTCTCGTGGACATCAAGCAGATATAGGTGGTATTACTCCTGGTTCTATGCCTCCTCACAGTACCACAGTAGCAGAAGAAGGAATTATATTTGATAATTTTCTCTTAGTTGAACAGGGAGACTTTCAAGAAACAGCCGTGAGAAATTATCTCTTAAATCATCCCTATCCCAGTCGCAATCCTGACCAAAATATTGCCGATTTTAAAGCTCAAATAGCTGCTAATGAGAGGGGAGTCCAAGAACTAGGCAAAATGGTTAATCAATATGGACTAACAACAGTACAAACTTATATGCAGTTTGTCCAAAATAATGCTGAAGAATCCGTCAGACGAGCAATTGATGTTTTGAAAAATGGTGCATTTATTTATGAAATGGATAGTGGTGCAAAAATTCAGGTTTCAGTGACAATTAACCGAGAAAATCGGAGTGCTAAAATTGATTTTACGGGAACATCTGCACAACTAAATAGTAATTTTAATGCCCCCAAAGCCGTAACACAAGCAGCCATTTTGTATGTGTTCCGTACTCTAGTTGATGATAATATTCCTCTCAATGCTGGATGTCTTAAACCTTTAGAAATTATAATTCCTGAAGGTTGTATGTTAAACCCAATTTATCCCGCAGCAGTGGTAGCAGGAAATGTAGAAACTTCACAAACAATTGTTGATGCTTTATATGGTGCATTAGGTGTCATGGCTGCTTCCCAGGGAACGATGAATAATTTTACTTTTGGGAATGAAAAATATCAATATTATGAAACCATTTGTGGTGGTTCAGGTGCGGGGATAAATTTTCATGGTACTGATGCAATTCATACACACATGACTAACTCCCGTTTAACTGATCCAGAAGTTTTAGAAACTCGTTATCCTGTCCAATTAGAAAGCTTTAGTTTGCGTTCTGATAGTGGTGGTAAAGGTAAATATACAGGTGGAAATGGCGTAATTCGTCGTCTTAAATTTCTCGAACCAATGACAGCTAATATTCTTTCTAGTCATCGGTTAATTCCTCCCTTTGGTTTGGATGGTGGAGAAAGCGGAAAAGTAGGAAGAAACTGGATAAAACGTAAAAATGGAACTGAAGAAAATTTAGGGAATACAGCTACAGTAGAGATGCAGCCGGGGGATGTTTTTGTGATAGAAACTCCTGGAGGTGGAGGATTTGGTAAGGTTTTGTGAATGTCAGTATTATCAGTATTATTGTAGAGTGCATTACGTTGATATTAATTACACATCTCCGAGAATTAAATGTGCGTCGTTTGAAACCCTTGTAGAGACGTTCCATGGAACGTCTCTACAATCTTTACCGGAGAAGTCTATTTTGTAACAGATGATAATTTACAGCAAATTGTCATCAAACCTGGAACAAGAACCCCACCCCCAACCCCCTCCAGTATCAAAAGCTTATCCTTTTCTTCCCCCCGCTGCGGGGGGATTTAGGGGGGTGCGATGAGGGGGCTAGGATGTACCTTATATGATTGGAAATCGCTGTAATTGGGGTTTTTATTTATCATCATTAATTATCATCTATTCTTTTATCCTGTTAATCTTGTAATCCTGAATATCCTGATATGGCTTACGCCACGCTACGCTATCAGATATTTTTCTATAAAATTGTATTTTTAGTTAAAATAAGTATAAAACACATTTTCATTGTTTAATCTCAACTCATGCAATTAATTCTCTACAGCAAACCTGGTTGTCATCTTTGTGAAGGATTACAGGAAAAACTAGAACAAATCAAAAATCTTAGTTTTGAGTTGGAAGTACGGGATATTACCACCCGTGATGATTGGTTTGCAGCATATCAATATGAAATTCCGGTACTGCATTTACTCATTGGTGACGGTAAAGAAAAACTGATACCCCGTCCTTCTCCTCGTCTGAGTGTGGAACGTCTGGAAAAAATGTTAAGTGATTATGTGAAAACTTGAAACTCTATTATTCAGATCCTCAACTTTTGTAAACAGTCGGGGATCTAAAAGAACGTAAGTATCCCCTATATATTTTTTATCCCATCTATGGTAAATTTAACTACGATAGAGCCAATATTCCCATTTTTTAGCCTATTGTAAGATCCTCATGGCAGATAATACCAATAATAATCAATCTATTCTCAAAGCTAGTGTAAGCGATCAACCCTCAGAAAACGACTATCTTGGTTTTGAACCTTACGTTATAGCTATTGCTGAGTTCTTAACTAATCCCGAAACTAAGCCACCTCTGACTATTTCTATAGAAGGTGAATGGGGTAGCGGTAAGTCTTCTTTTATGAAGCAATTAGAAAAAGCTATTCACGGCAGAGAAAAAGCTATTTGCGTGGATGAATTTTTCTGCTACCTCCTGTACGTCCGTACTTTCCGTTACCTTTTGCTTATCCCAAGGTAAACTCATCTGTCCTGGTGACTTCTTTCCCTTACTGCTTTTCTTCATAGACGGTAAAAACCGACTTCCCCAATAGTTTCTTTTTTCTGGTTTGGCCTTTGGTTTATACTTCTTGCAAAACCGCCGATATTTAGCTGCACATTCTTCCAAAGTTCTCCCCAGTTGCAAAAACGCCGGATGCCATTGAGTGATACCATCATTACTCAAACGGTCATGAGTTCCGTAATTACTAAAGTCATAAAAAAACCCTTGCTGTATTCCTGCTGCTTTGGGGTTAGCATGGATATATCGCAAAGTATTTAAAGCCCGACGATAATCAGTATTTTCAAAACCTGTACTGTGATATCGCTTTTCCCAAAAATGCCCTGTACGGTTCATCATGCGATTAAAACACATAGCAGTGTACCAGTTTAGCCAGTGCATAACTTTTGGTAATTCTTCTGGCTGTTTTGGTTCTAGGAGATAATGAACATGATTACTCATAATGCACAGTGCATAGAGTTTAAAACCATACTTTTGTTGTGCTTTTTTAATCGCAAACAGAAACACTTCCCGACATTCTAACCGTGTAAGTCGAAATTCGCGGTTATTGCAACGGGTAGTAATGTGATAACAGAAACCTAGTTGTAAATTGCGTTTTGGACGAGACATAGAGAGATTTTAGGTAATGTGGAAATTTATTTAAAATAGCTTGTTTCAGCGTTTGATGAATGATTTTATTTATCGTAAACAGACAAGTATGGTAGGGGTAAAGCAAAAGCTCATTGTTGTCAACTTAACGTAAAACCCATAGCCCGCCTGGGAATGAATTCCCAGTCTAATAGCAAAAGTCATCTGAAGATGACTAAAAATCCCCAGTTTACTTTAGTAAACTTTACTTATTAGCCCGGAAATTCATTTCTGGGTGGGTGTGGAAGCCAAAAAATAAGGCATCTGTAGCCTAAGTTGACACCTATGATCACTGCTAAACCCCTACGAAGGATGTAGTTTTTTGCTGTCATTATCTTGATGAATAAAATCGTCCTCAATCGGTTATAAAATCTCAAATATTTGGTGGATGTTCACCCATTTTTACCCACATTTTCCGTACACGAGTTAATTGTGGACGGTTCATTTTTAAAACAGAAATAGTGCCTCTCCCCACAGGTGTAAGTCCTACAATTTCTGTAGCAATTGATTATCAGCATTTTTCATTAATAAATTATCTAATTGAGTGTGAGTTTTGGGAGATAATACACTTTCTACCAAAGCTTGTAATTCATCTAAACTTAACCCAATTAATAATTCAGTATCTGCTGATAAGTTGGTTAGTTGTTGGTAAGTTTCCAGATTTAACAATACACCAACTGTTTCTCCCTGGGTATTAGTTATATACTGCACTGATTCAGACATGGTTTGGATTTCGTATGACTAGTTGTATTGTAACTTTTTATAAAAATAAAGGTTTATAAGATATAACAAATATTTATAATCAATAATATGAAGGAAACCTATCTAAAAAATATGAGTAACCAAATCACAATTACTCTACCAGATGACGTTTATCAAAAAGCTGAACACTTTGCACGTCTAGCAAACAGGGATTTAGCCAGCATCTTAGTTGATACTATCCAGTTTTCTATCCCACCTATTAGCCTAGAAGCAACAACCCTTGAACCTGTATCAGCACTTTCTGACCAGCAAGTTTTAGCTTTGACAGAATTACAAATGGAATCTGAAGAAGATATTCGTTTAAGTGAGTTACTAGATAAACAACAAGCTGGTATTGTTACAGAATCAGAACATTCTGAATTGCAAACACTAATGCAAATTTATCAGGAAGGACTATTGCGAAAAGCTACTGCATTAAGTGAAGCTGTCAAACGTGGATTAATAAAAGAGTTAGGTGCGTGAGTTCTAGTCAAATTTCTGAAGAAGTTCGGGTTAAGGTGCGAAACCAGGCTAATCATCAATGTGGTTACTGTCTTAGTCTGCAAAAGTATGTATTGGGTATTTTAGAGATTGATCATATTATTCCCAAAGCCAAAGGTGGGACTGATAACGAAGAAAATTTATGGCTTGCTTGTAGACTATGCAACGGATACAAAGGTACTCAAACTCATGGTCTAGATCAAGTTACTGACAGCAAGGTAAAACTATTTAATCCTCGTCAGCAAACATGGTCATCTCACTTTGCTTGGACTAACAATGGTACACATATCATAGGATTAACTGCCTGTGGTCGTGTTACAGTTTTAGCTTTACAACTTAATAATATCTACGCAGTGACTGTGAGACAAGCCTGGGTTTCTGCTGGTTGGCATCCACCTGAAGACGTTTCTTGAATTTTGTTGTACTCTCCCAATAAACAAAAAATAATGTTTAAATAAGCGCAAGACAAGCTTGTGGCGAGGTTCACTAGATGAAATTGCGGGAATTATTAGCGGCTGTGGATGGAATTGAGTCTGTAAATGTACCAGATATTGATATTCAAGGACTGAAAACTAATTCTCATACCTGTGGTGTGGGCGATTTGTTTATTGGGATGCCAGGAACTAGGGTAGATGGTGGGGAGTTTTGGTCGGGGGCTTTGGCTGCTGGTGCTGTAGCGGCGATTGTTTCCCCCGAAGCTATGAGGAAAAATCCGCCTACAGCAAACTCTGTGGTCATTAGTGCCGATAATATGACTAAAGCTTGCGCCCAAATAGCTGCGGCTTTTTATGGTTATCCAGGACAAAAATTGAAAATGGTGGGTGTGACGGGGACAAATGGGAAAACTACTACTACTCATTTGATTGAATATTTCTTAACTCAGGCTAATTTACCGACGGCGTTAATAGGTACGCTGTATACGCGCTGGCCTGGTTTTGAGGAAACCGCTGTGAATACTACTCCTTTTTCGGTGGATTTACAGCAACAATTGGCTAAGGCGATGAATGCCGGTTGTGATACTGGGGTGATGGAAGTTAGTTCTCATGCTTTGCACCAGGGTAGGGTTTTGAGTTGTGCTTTTGAGGTGGGGGTGTTTACTAATCTCACCCAAGATCATTTGGACTATCACTTGAATATGGAGGATTATTTTGCGGCGAAGGCGTTGCTATTTAGTCCTAATTATCTCCAAGGACGAGCAATTATCAATGCTGATGATATCTACGGTCAACGAATAATTGCATCTTTGAATCAGGAACAGGTTTGGAGTTATAGCGTTAATGATAGTACCGCAGATTTTTGGATGAGTGATTTAAATTATCAACCAAATGGTGTCAATGGAATTTTACATACTCCCCAGGGAAATGTAGATTTTAGTTCTCCTTTAGTTGGTCAATATAACTTAGAAAATCTTTTAGCTGCGGTGGGTGCGGTTGTCCATTTGGGGTTAGATTTGCAATTGGTAGCAGGTGCTATTCCTGGGTTTCCCGGTGTTCCTGGACGGATGGAACGGGTGCAAATTAGTTCACAACAGGATATTAGTGTGATTGTGGATTATGCCCATACTCCCGATAGTTTGGAGAATTTGCTCAAGGCGGCTCGGCCGTTTATTCCTGGTAGAATGATATGTGTATTTGGTTGTGGGGGAGACCGCGATCGCACTAAACGCCCGAAAATGGGGAAAATAGCGGCGGAACTCGCAGATATGGCTGTGGTGACATCAGATAATCCTCGCACGGAAAACCCGGAAAAGATATTAGAGGATGTGGTGGCAGGTATTCCTGATCTGGTACAGGCAATGGTGATTAGCGATCGCTCTACCGCCATTCGGACAGCTATTTTACAGGCTCAACCTGGAGACGGTGTATTATTGGCTGGTAAAGGTCACGAAGATTATCAAATTCTCGGTACTGAAAAAATTCACTTTGACGACAGAGAACAAGCACGAGAAGCTTTACAGGAAAGAATAAAAAGCCAAAATTAGGTTCCTTAATTTTTCGTTAGTCCGCGTAGGCGGACTATCCCTACGGGACGCTACGCGAACGTTTATGTAGCCGCGTATCCCTAACGGGAGGCGAAGCCCTTAACGGGTGACAAGGTGACTAAACAGCTTGTTTCATCAGGGATAGAGCCTGAAAGCCACCTTGAAAAAAGAGGTGCTTATTGCCATCATTGAGGTGACAGGTTTAACTGGTACTTTAGGACTCAATAACTTTACAACCACCTTGGTGTAGCTTCTGGTATCCTTTAGGCAAACCACGTTGTAGAGACGGTTCATGAAAAATCTCTACATCAGCATTAAACCATCCTGTAATTGATGAGATATGTGAGGGTAAAGCATGAGCTAAACCCCTACGATATATCGAAGTTCAGGGAGTAGGGGCGCAGGGCCTGCGCCCATTCAGGAGTATGGCTAACGCCACGCTGCGCTATCAGCCAACCCTAAATATCACTAAAATTAATAACATTGCCAGGTTGAACACCACTTTTTTGTCAATTTGTCAATAGGAAATTTTTGCGATCGCTCGAATTAGATCATTTCTGAGCGAATTCATGGCTAAAATTGTTGAGGGAATAGCTATTAATTTTGTAAAGTTTTGTATTAGCCTGGGAAATTAATTTCTGAAACTACTGTCAATAAAGGGTTTGAGACTAACATCTTCTGAAAGATCCAAAATTAACAATAGTAACCCAATTAATATATGGCAGCAGCATATTCACATTCAGATACCTCTAACTTCCAAAGGTAAAAAAATAGTCAACACTTCCCCATTTTGGGGACGTTGACGCACAATTAATTTCCCCCCAATTGCTTGAAATAAATGCTTAGTTGCCGCCATATTTAAACTAATTGCCCCTGTTTCCGGCTGAAACATCAATAATTGACCCAACGACTTCCGAATTGGTGGCGTTATCCGGTAGCCTTGATCTTGACAATCAAACTGAGGAGACAATTGCAACTTTAACTGATCACCAGCAGGAATTACTTGCACCTGAATACAACTACCAGGAGGTAAACTGCGCGTAAAATTCTCGATTAAACCAGTAAGCACCCTATCCAGCATCGCCGGATTACTAACCACCGTCGGTAACTGCTTCGGTAAAACCACATTTAAAGTTAAATTACGCCGAGTTGCCGCCAATTGCCAACGGGGAATACTCTGTTGTAAAACCTCATCCAAACACATCGGCGATAATTGGGAATTAGCAAATTTTGAAGGTTGTGATAAATTCTCTAACTCTGCCGCCTTAAATAATAACTCCATCCGGTCAATTTGCTCAGTACATTCATGATCAATAACCTCCAAACGACCGATAACATTAACAGGCAAATCCTTCCTTTTTAATAGTAACCGCGTCATCATCCTAATAGTCGTTAACGGAGTGCGAACCTCATGGGCAAAAGCTTGGAGCAACTCCACATCCGAACGAGATGGAGATTTTGGCGGTGGAGTAGGTGAATGAAAAGATAATGAAGTATGTGTAACTGGATTACTTTCTGTGGGAATAGTTAACTCTTGCAGTAATAACTGACTAAATTGAATTATGACCTGATAATCTGGGGCAACAACTGGATAATTTTGTACCTTAATATCTAAATCAGTAAACAATTCAGGATTAGTCAAAACCACCCTAGCGCCTATAGATTCCCAAGCTTTTTGGACAACCGCTGATTCAAAAGAAAACAAAAATTCCTTCTTGCCATTTTCATCTTCCGCCAAAACCAAAACTAATCTAAATTTATCTGTAAATATCAAACAAAACTGTTCCGCACCTAGAGGATCAGCCGGCAATAAAGGTAAAATAGATTCTTGAAAAGTAGCAGTATGGAAAGTATTTGTTTCTATATTATTTATATGCTGCGCCACTTCTGACGGCATCATAAATGGCATCAACGCCAAAGGATTAAAAGGTCTAGCTGTAAAAGTTATTGTTTGTAATCGTTGTGCTAGTTCGGGGTGACTAAATAAAGGTGCAGGTGCGGCTAATACCAAACCTTGAGGATCATGAGATGAACTTGTGGCTAAAGTTTTCAACAGCAAGTTCTCCGTAGCTGCCAGACTCACACGCCATTGCTGCTCCGCCTTAGCCGTAGAACACTCAGCGACAGGAGATTGATTTTTAGATAAAACTTCCTTGAGACTCGGCAAAATCCATTCGTACACAGTTTTTAACCTCTTGATTGCTTCAGCAGCTAATGGTGGTTATATTAGACATTTGCACTCTACATCCACGAGATTATCGTCATTGGGGTAAAGATAGAAAGTGGTATAACCGAACCTTCAAGGTGCAATATCCTCTCTTTGTCACCGAATCAGTCACCCATTCCCAATCACCGGTAAACCAATCCCAAAAAAGATGCGGCTGAGTCTTGAGGATAGAGAATATATAGATAGTGGCTACCTGTGAGCATCAAACCGTTAATATTCGATAGCCATGAGTACAATTAAATTGGCTCTTTTCAATAAAAGCGTTTTAATTTAGTTATTGAAAAGTTGTCATTCTATCAGTTATCTGGATGTTTGGTTCATGACTTTTGGTTGTAGAAATTTAATTCTTTTTTAAGATTTGCTCCTGGGAATCACTCACAGTAAACTCCATCACTTCAAGTATTCAACTTTGGAAATCAACATGAAAAAGCTCATTCCTTTTCTAGTTAGTGGCGTTTTAGTAGCTGGCATGGTTGGTTGTCAAGAAGCACCAAAAACAGGTTCAGAAACTACTGGTACTAGCACCGCAACCCCCGTTGTTCCAGCCAAACCTGCTTCTGATACCACAAGAATTATAGATAATTCTACCGCAACTCCTACCGCAACTCCCACTACAACTCCCACTACAACTTCTAAATCCACAACCGACTTAAAAACTGAAATTAGCAAAAAACTGAAAACAGTTCTACCCGGAAACAAGTTAGAAATAACTAACAAAGACGGTGAAATTATCCTCAAAGGAACAGCAACTTCTCAAAAAGAAATCACACAGGCTGAAACTTTCATTAAAGCAATACCTGGCGTGAAAAGTGTCAAGTTAGAAGCTATTGTAAAGACCGAGAAAAAACCCTAGCACCGCAGGGCGGAAGTCAAAGGTCAAAGGTCAAAACGAATATATAATGATCTTTCCAGCGATTTGGAATGGTCTGTTTATTTCCGCCGACCTGTACTAGTTACTTGACTTCATACCACCCTCACCTACCTGCAAGGTGATGAAATTGCTCTGTAGGGGCGGGGAAACCCCGTCCTCAATTATTTTGGGCGTTGCTGATTTTAGGGATGAAAATAATTTTGCACACGTTCAAGACTCTTGTAGAGACGTTCCATGGAACGTCTCTACCTTCAAAAATCATACGCCAATTCAGCAACGCCTTATTTTGCTTAACTTAACATTAATCTAATCCCATAACTTGCCGATAATGAGGTGTTAATTTATCTACATTAACTGATTTAGGTTGTGTTTCCCAGTGACTTCGGTTAAATAATTCTTGTCGTAGTTCATCAATATTAATTGTAGTAATTTTTCCATTACTAATAATTTGCTTACCATTTACCCAAGCATTACTAACAACATTAACAGGACGACCTAAAACTAATAAACCAATAGGATCTGTGCGGGGAAGTAATGATAAATTATTGAGATCATATAAAACTAAATCAGCTTTTTTACCAACAGTAAGAGAACCAAGTTCCTCTTCTACATTTAAACCTTTTGCACCCCCTAAAGATGCCATTTTTACAGCTTGACGGGGTGTAATCCAGTATTGATAATCTGGTTCTGTAAGATTATGTAGAATCGAACCAATTTTAATAGCTTCTAACAAGTCTTGGGAGTCATTACTAGAAGCACCATCACAGCCAAAGGTCACATTAACCCCCGCTTGAATATATTTGATAATTGGGGCAATACCACTGCCTAAACGGAGGTTACTTAAAGGATTGTGGACGACTGTAGATTGTGTTTGGGCAAGAATATTAATATCAGATTCCTTCAACCATACACAATGTGCTAAAGTTGTGCAACTGTTCAAAAAACCAAGTCGTTGTAAATGGGCAACCGCAGTACAACCATACTTTTCTTTAGCCAGGGTTTCCTGGGCTTTGGTTTCTAATAAATGGGTATGACGGCAAAGATCATACTTATTACTTAATGAAATACATCCTGTAAATAAATCATCGCTGCATAATTGAATTCCCGTCGGGGCAACTAAAATATTAATTCCTACCTCTGGTTGATGAAATTGTTTTACCGCTGTTTCCATAATTGCTAAAGTTTCCCCAGAAGAACGAAAATAAGGTTCATGATTTGCCTGTGATTCTCCATTAGGTATGCCCATACTCAAAGATTCATCTTGAATTAGAGGGGCAATAAAAGCCCGGATACCTACCTCTTGATAAGCGCGAACTGCTGTAGCAATAGTTTCTAATTCTTCTCCAGGAATTAATACTAAATGATCTACTACACTTGTTCCCCCAGAAAGTAAAGTTTCTACTGCCGTTCCCAAAGCACTAAGATAAACTTGTTCTGTATTTAAAGGAGTAAAATCATATAAATGTGCTAACCATAATTCAAGAGGTAAAGGGGGAATTACTCCTCGTTGCCACATTTCCGAAGAATGGGTATGGGCATTAAAAAAACCAGGAAGCAGCAGTTTGTTCTCTCCATTAATTTCTGTGCCAATTATTTCTAAATTAGGGGTAATAGCGGTGATTCTACCATCTATAACCTGTACGTCTGTAGTTACGTAACTATCGGCAACGCTAATTAAAGTATTCTTAATTGTAAAGTTCATGATTTTAATCTTAATTAAGTAATTGATCTATTAGCCTAATTTTAAGCTACAACGTAAAAAACGATATCGAGAATTGGCATTTATGAATCTACCCACTCAGAAATTAGGATTTGCACCCAATAACTGGCAAGTAAATCAGACATTTGCAGATATTACTCGTCCTCAAAAGACTCCACGACCAGCCATTTTAGCCACAGAAACTAAAACTCTGCGTTGCGACTTATCCAAAGCTGCTATCATTGTCATTGATATGCAAAATGATTTTTGTCATCCTGATGGTTGGTTAGCACACATTGGTGTAGATGTTAACCCTGCCCGTCAACCGATTGCCCCCCTACAACAATTGTTACCACAACTGCGGCCTGCTGATATACCTATAATTTGGCTAAATTGGGGAAATCGTCCAGATTTACTAAATATCAGCGCTGGTTTATTGCACGTATACAACCCCACAGGGGCAGGAGTCGGATTAGGTGATCCCCTTCCCAGCAACGGTTCTCAGGTACTAATGCAGGGCAGTTGGGCTGCTGCTGTGGTGGAAGAACTAGAACAGCTACCAGAAGATATCCGGGTTGATAAGTATCGTATGAGTGGATTTTGGGATACACCGTTAGACAGTATTTTACGAAATTTGGGTATAACTACACTATTCTTTGCTGGTGTAAATGCTGATCAATGTGTTTTATCAACTTTGTGTGATGCCAATTTTTTAGGATATGACTGTATTTTAGTCAAAGATTGTACCGCGACAACTTCACCGGAATATTGTTGGTTAGCAACTTTATATAATGTCCAACAATGTTTCGGTTTTGTAACAGATTCTTCTGCAATTGTAACCGCAATTCATCATTAATTTAATGGTCGTAAAAATACCAATTACCCATTACCAATTACCCATTACCAATTACCCATTACCAATATGTACGATACTCGTTGTGTAATCCCCATTATTAAATCTCCCAAAGATTATCAAGCATATCGGATTAGTCCCTATGACTCTAACCGATTAGCAATTATCTTTGATTCTGCAAGTGCAAATACTTCTTTAACTTGTTGTATAGAAATCTTTGATGTCGCTGGAGAAACACCACCAAATCGGCATCAATGGGCTGTAGAAATGTTTTTTATCCTCAAAGGAGAAGGCATCGCAATTTGTGACGGGAAAACGGTAAATATCAAAGCTGGAGATAGTTTATTAGTACCACCAACAGGGACGCATTTAATTAAAAATACTGGTGAAAACCGTCTTTATGCCTTAACCATTATGGTTCCCAATGAGGATTTTTCGGAACTAATTCGTAGTGGTATTCCCGTAGAATTAGATGCTGAAGATATGACTATTCTGGGAAGATTAGATTCTTTGAAGTTTTTTTAGATTACAAAAAAAGGGACCAGGTAAGAAAATAGGCGTTGGATAATGGCGGTATGAGAGGTTGTTTGAAAAGTATTAGATGAAACTGATAATCTCCAGAAACCTAACCCCCCTTCCCTACCTTTTTCAAACATCCTCTGAAAATCAAAAATTCCCTTTCTCAAACTCTTACTCTTTGCGCTTCTGCGTCTCTGCGTGAGAAAAATTCATACTTTCATTCAGCAACGCCAGAAAATCAAAGTTTTTGCTGAGGTTATTTACACTCCTCAACTCTAATTCTTTTCCACAATACCACCGTTATCTATGGCACTATAAGTATCATTGTTGACTAAACCCAACCAAGGATCAGAACTGGGAGTTAAAAATAATTCAGCATAAACTTTTTCATTCAACTGATTAATATTTGATGTTTGATTTTCTGCTAAAAACCATTGATGAATTTGTCTGTGTAGCAGATATTCGTTTTTGACAGTATCTAAAGCCATGACGGTTTCAAAATTACGAATTACTCTGGATAAATTATTTTTATCTGTTGTATTTGGTAACTTTTTATCTTCAATTAAAGTTATACTATTTTTATCCAGTCTAGCATCGTTTTGATATAGCCTAGATAATTCATTCCAAGTTGCTTGGTTAAGAATTTCTGAAGAAGTTTCTGCTGGTTCTGGTTGAATAGAATTCAGAATTGGTCTTTCAACTACTGCTTTAGAAACTGCTAAGGAACTTGCTAATCTAGCACTAGGAAGTGATGTAGGATTATTTGTGCGAACTAACTGGGGTGGAGATTGAATACCCAATTTAGATAAATCTGTTCTCCATTGGTTTTGAATGTCGTCAAGACGGTGCAGATGGTATTGTTGTAATAATAAATTGTATTTTTCACCATTTTGGTTACTCAAAATTTTGGCGATTACTTCCCCTTGCTGGAGTTGTTTAAGAAAAGCTTTTGGTCCATAAAGTCCGGGAATGGCATCAATGGGACGACCAGAACTATCTAAAATGTAATGAATACTATTACCGGTGATTGTTCTTTCTAATTTGCGTCCGTCACCAAAATCAATTGTGACTTTGGGAACAGGACGAACACTTTGCCAATGCAAGATAAATTTGTCTCTTAATTCTTGGGAAATTTCGGTATTGGGATATAATGCTACTCTAAAAAACCGGCTGTTGGCACAACTAAGGTCTGTATCTAATCTCCCCAATAATCTTAAAGAAAGGATTGGTTTACCACTAAGTTTAGCAGCAGTTTTGGCTTGTTCTAAATCGGTATACCAATATAATTTGGAAGCATAACAATCTCGTTGTTGACACAATTGATCTAAAGCTGTTTTAATTTGTGGTTTTGGTGGAGATGTTAGGTTATTAATATGGAATTTGAGAAATGTTTGTAATCCTGTTTGTCCTTGTGTCCGTAATTTAGTAACTTCTTCAGATAGTTGAGATGTTTGTGATTCTGGGGTTTGAGTATAACCTGCTGGTGAAAAAACAAAACTAGCAAATATTAAAAGAAGTGGGATGTTAAAGTTATTCAATTTCATGTTTTTTGCTCTCTTTTTTATAATTGTGAAAAAAGATTTTGCCAATCAATTATAGTCGGTCTATTTCCTTGATTAACTATTTCAAAAACTTTATTCACAGAACTTTGATAAAATAAACTTTCTACACAAGTTGCAGCTACATCAATGCGGCTGGTATCACCAGAAACTGTGTCTCCTGTTCCGAAAATGATGTTTGATTTACCTCCACTTGTGGCTTTGAGTAAGGTATTGAGATCATAGGATGTATATGGTCCATCGGTTAAACGTCCGGGACGAATAATAGTATAAGGAATTCCCGAATTAATAATGGCTTGTTCTCCTTTTTCTTTAGCGTCAAGTACACCAAAAAGATTCAGAATATTAAACGGAAATTGATGTTTACGCAGAATTCCACAGGAAGAAACAAATACGAAGCGGTTGAGGTTTTTTGGTGCTGCTGATATAAGATTAATTACACCCTGTGTATCAACTTTAGTGGGGGTATTTTTGGCTTTATCTTCTAGGAATTGGGGATTAAATACGGTAATCCCTAATTCGATTATGTTGGGGGTTTGATTAAACTCCCATCTTGCAGAAGGGAAAGCGGTAGTTCCTGTACAACAAATAATGGCGGTAATGTTTGCCATTGCTGCTGTCAATGTGCTGGGTTTACAGATATCACCAATTGCAATTTCTACTTTGTTATTAAACATTTTTGCGGCTTTTTCGGCATCCCTGGTGAGAATACGAACTGGTAAGCCTTTTTCTAATAGTTTACTAACTACAAGTTGTCCAACTCCACCGGTAGAACCGACAACTAAGATGAGATTTTCACTAGTGTTCATAAATGGAAGACTTCTGGAATAGGGGATATTTAATCTACAATAATTTTGGTTTTACCTTTATGTCCATGAATTAATATAATTTGGGAGCATCCTTGAGTATACCAAGCTGTGGATTTAGGCGCTTTCAACCATTGCATAACTGCAATATTAGCAGAATTTTGACTAATATCTTGATGGAAAAGTTGAAAATAACATCCTATGGCAACTACACCAGTACCGCTGATACCTGTTACATCTTGATATCTTACCAGTTTAAAGCTTTGTAGGTGATAATTATCTCGTGAGTTTTCTCCAAATACTAATGTTCTCCCTCTTTGATTTTGCAGTTGTTGAAAGGATGCCAAAGATGGAAAGGTGATGTAACTGGAATGTGGTAAGATTCGGGCAATCGCTACCTGTCCATCTGGTAAAATAAAACCACCACCTATAATCTGCTGCAATGGTTTTGCTTCAGTTTCAATTAACCAAAATGTTTGCTGAGTTGGTTGCATAAGCATATTTTTATTTTATTTGTCTAGAGAAATTACCATTTCCGTAATCTAAAATAAGAAAATTATACGATATGAGTTAAAATTTTAGACAGTAATATCTACAGAGTAAAAATTTATGGTTATAAAAATTCGCCGCGCTACCAAAGCTATGAAGAAGTCACGGGGGAAGGAATTCTATCACGAACCAGGAACTCAACCAGGAACAATCATTGTTGATGAAAATGCTGAACAACCAATTATTTTTCTCATTGACTATAATCAAACTGAACTCATTCATAAACAAATAAGTTACCCTGAAGAATGTCTTAATTATTTGGATACAGAATCAGTTTCTTGGGTGGATGTTCAAGGTTTAGGTAGTAAAGATATTTTACAGCGTTTAGGTCAAACTTTTGATTTACATCCTCTAATTTTGGAAGATATTGTCAACATGGTAGAACGACCAAAAATTGAGGATTATGAAGAGCAATTAGTAATTATTGCCCACATGGTTGTACCTAATCATAATAATGGCAGTTTTTATAGTGAACAAGTAAGTTTAGTCTTAGGCAAATATTATGTTTTGACAGTCCAGGAAGAACCAGAACATGATTGTTTTGATGGGGTGAGAATGAGAATTAATAAGAATAAAGGTATTATTCGCAGACAAGGTAGTGATTACTTGGCTTATTCTTTATTAGACGCAATTATTGATGGATTTTTCCCAGTTTTAGAACTGTATGGGGAAAGAATTGATGATTTAGAAGAAGAAGTAATCGTCAATCCTAGTCAACAAACATTACAAAAAATATATCAAATTCGGCGAGAATTATTACAACTACGTCGCGCAATTTGGCCACAAAGAGATGCAATTAATTCTTTAATTAGAGATGGTAGTGAATTAATTAGTGATGATGTGAGAATATATCTGCGAGATTGTTATGATCATGCAGTCCAAGTGATGGATATAGTGGAAACTTATCGAGAATTAGTGGCTGGTTTAATGGATGTGTATTTATCGGCAATCAGTAATAAAATGAATGAAATTATGAAGTTGCTAACGGTGGTTTCTTCTATTTTTATTCCCTTAACTTTTATTGCTGGGGTATATGGGATGAATTTCAATACTGAAAAATCACCCCACAATATGCCAGAATTAAATTGGTATTGGGGCTATCCGCTATGTTTAGGAGCAATGGGGTTAATTGCTATTAGTCTAATATACTTTTTCTGGCGACGGGGTTGGCTGACTAATTCTGTTAATTTTAAAAAAGATATTCACCGCTAATGTCCATAAAATAGAGACGTTTTCTGCAACATCTCTAAGTTTCAAATGCAATTAAATAACAGGTGCGGCTGTAAACACAAACCACAGCAACAATGCTAAAACTAAAACACTAATTTTTACGAGCAGATACGTATAAGCATGAGGGATGAGCAAATTTTGGGTTGTCATATTCCACCTCCACCTAGCTAGTGCTTAACTAGTTGTTTTTTTTAACTCTATTTTCTTATGTTTCCATTGTCGCTTAAGAATGAATAAAAAGGATGCTTAGTCAAGTTTTATTAATATTTCTTATTTATTAGAACTTACGCAAGTGTCAGACTACATAAATCCTGCAAATACACAGATTATCGCTCAGTTTTCCAGACTTGATATTACTTATAACTTCTTCTAAATCCTCCTGATGGCGCAGCGTGGTGTTAGCCATACTCCCGAATCGGCGCAGTCCCTGCGCCCCTACCTCCTGATAGCGCAGCGTTAGCCATACTTCTAGCCCTCACAGACAACTTTTTCAGCAAACCCTACTTAGTAATTTTGAGAATGGTCTATTTTCTAACTTCACTAAATCAAAATTAAATGCGTCCTAGTAGTCTGTCAACCCGAAAATGACGGGTGAAGGCAAGCAGGGGGAGAAAAGAGGCAGGGGGGTAGGGGAGGTAGGGGAGGCAGGGGAGGGAAGACATTACCTATCAAAATAAATTTGACGAACTACTAGCTTATTCAGCCATTGACTTGATTCTTTTCTCCATTCACCAGGAAAAACATAACGTTTTATTAAGTTAAGTCAAGCAACCTTAAGACCTGTATAGATAGGTAGATCAAGAGGAATCTGAGGATGGTAAGCTAAATGGTGAAATATAAAAGTGACTTAGGACGAAGTGTTAAATGGGTGTTTCCTTAACGGCTCCTCTCCTCCTTCGGGCTGCTCGTGGTGAACAAGTAGATCGTCCCCCTGTATGGATGATGCGACAAGCGGGACGCTACATGAAAGCTTACCGGGATTTACGGGATAAATATCCTTCATTCCGCGATCGCTCAGAAATTCCCGAAGTGGCGATCGAAGTTTCCCTCCAACCCTGGAGAGCTTTCCAACCCGATGGAGTAATTTTGTTTTCCGATATTGTCACCCCCTTACCAGGAATGGGGATTGATATGGATATTGCGGAAGGAAAGGGACCGATTATTTATTCGCCCATACGCACTAAACAACAAGTTGATCAACTGCATTCCTTAGATCCAGAAACAGCACTGCCGTTTATCAAAACGATTTTGCAAGCATTACGGCAGGAAGTGGGTAATCAATCAACGGTGTTAGGCTTTGTCGGCGCACCTTGGACTTTAGCAGCTTATGCGGTGGAAGGTAAGGGTTCTAAAACCTATTCCATCATCAAAAACATGGCTTTCTCAGATCCGACAATTCTCCATCAGCTACTCACTAAATTAGCTGATTCTATCGCTGATTATGTCCGCTATCAAATTGATTGTGGCGCTCAAGTAGTACAGATGTTCGATTCTTGGGCAGGACAATTAAGCCCTCAAGATTATGATACCTTTGCTCTACCTTATCAAAAAATGGTGTTTCAGAAGGTAAAAGCCACTCATCCTGACACACCATTAATTTTGTTGGTAACAGGTAGTGCCGGACTTTTGGAAAGAATGCCTGCTTCTGGTGCAGATATCATTACTGTAGACTGGGCAGTAGATATGGCAGATGCCAGAGCTAGATTAGGTAAGCACGTCAAAGTACAGGGTAATCTTGATCCGGGTGTATTATTTGGTTCTAAGGAATTTATCCGCGATCGCGTTTTGGACACCGTTCGCAAAGCTGGTAACTGGGGACATATCCTCAATCTCGGTCATGGTGTCCTCCCCGAAACACCAGAAGAAAACGTCGCTTTCTTCTTTGAAACTGCCAAAAATCTCAACGCTTTGGTCTAGTTTTTCGGGTGGGTTTTTTGCCCACCTGATTTTTATTAACCGCAGATGAGGAAATAACGAACCACAGAGGCACAGAGGACACAGAGAGAAATTTCTGTTATTTTTGAATAGGTTAACAGTAACATCCTGTACATCCTTAAGTCCTGATTCTGACTAAATATTTTTCTGTAATCTTTAGATTTTACAGTCCACAAGTCTCGACGCGAGAGAACACACCAACCCACGGGGACAATGATACCCACCGACCACTAAGTGAGGGAGGCGACCTTCTGGTGCTTTTTTTATATTATAAGAAGAAACATCACTGTGGTATAAAAAACCTTGGTATATCTTCCCATTTATCCATCCTACCCTATCGGCAAAAGCATCCCAGATTTTATAATCAAACTCTTCTGTTCCACCCAAACCTTGATAAATCCGTTTCTGCACAGAAAAGCCAAATTTACCATTACTATATTTTACCCATAACCAGTCAATACTGCGGAGGTCTTCACAGGGAAAATTATCAATACTTTCATAATCTAAACTAATATACTTCAGCCAATTTTCCTCACTTTCAAAATCTGATTTTTTCACTTTTGCTACTGCTAACATTACTCGTTTTGTTTCCTCATCTGCTTCTTTCCATTTACCTTCTGCTAATAAGTAGGTGGACGTGAAATAACCAAAATGTGTAACGATATGTAAATTCACCTCGATGGGTTATTGTCGTTGCGTTTTAGCCATTTCAAAAAACGAAATATATTTTGATTTTCCTCCGCCCACCTACTTAGAATTAATGAATCTGCTAAATCTCGAAAGATGTGAACAGGTAATTTATTTTTCCACAGCCAGTGTTTTAAATAACGAAAACAAACCACTCAAAGAAGCCGGAGAAATCGGTACAGATTATATCCGTTCTAAATATGATTGTTTACATCAAATCGAAAAGTTAGCTATTTTTCCCAAAATTACGACGGTTTTTCCTACCTTAGTATTAGGTGGTGATGACAAAAAACCCTATTCTCATCTCACATCTGGTATTCCTGAAGTTACTAACCGGCACGCTGCGCTAACGTAGGGAAGGGGGGCAGGGGGGTTAGGTTTTTGGAGATTATCGGTTTCATTTAATACTTTTCAAACAACCTCTTAGAGAAGTCGGGGATCTTGTTTTTCATAACTAATTTACGATCGCTATATAGTCCAGGTGATTAAAAATTGCCTAGTACAGTGTATATTAATAATTGACAAAATAATTAAAGGAGAATTTACTCCATGAACAAATTATTAGATGAAACCCTATCTAATGAAATTGCCAAAACTATCAAAAGTAAAGCCAAAAAACCTTTTGATAATGCCTATAAAGCAGTTTTAATCACCGAAGGGGCAAAGTATATTCAAGGCTTTTTAGTATTTGCAGGTCAGCCCTATAAACCAGTGGAACATAGTTGGATTGAAGTTAATGATGTAATTATAGATCCGACACTTCCCCATTTACAGAAAAATCCCCAAGAACTGTATTATTTTCCCGCCCAAAACCTGAGTGCCAAAAAGCTCAAAGCCATTATTGAAGAATCCAAAGAAGATTATCCAGAAGATGATCCCTTACCTATTTATGGCGAAGCCCCCTATGATTATTATGGTGATGTCATGTTGGGTGGTCCAGAATATTTGACAGCTTATCAAGCAGCACAGGCAAAATGTCAAGAAATCAATGGCTTAAATTTTGAAAAAAATTAGTCCCCCAGGGCAGAATTTCACATTATTTTCCTCCTAAATTGTTATTTATGGGCATCTCTCCATCTCCAACTAAATCCAATTCCGAATACCGTCGTCGAGAAAATGACTGGCGGTTATTTTTACGCTTAGTTCCCTATGGTCGTCGTCATGGCAAACTATTAGCAGTATCCATGTTGATGCTTGTTCCTATTGCTGTTGCTAGTGCTATCAAACCCCTATTAGTAGGACAGGCAATTTCTTTAATTCGCAAAGAACCTAGCACATATCAATTTCTTCAAAATATGCCTTTATGGCAAGGCTTAAATATCCTGATTGGACTGTTGCTTATTGCAACTACCTTGCGCTTAGTATTAACAGGTATCCAAGGTTATTTAGTTCAGAAACTAGGGCAAAAAATTACGGCGGCTATTCGTGAGGATTTATTTACTCATGTGACATCTTTAGCTGTGCGGTTTTTTGATCAGACACCTGTAGGTAAATTGATTACTAGACTAACGAGTGATGTCGAAAGTTTAGGAGATGTTTTTTCCACTGGGGCTGTAGGCATTGTTTCTGATTTACTATCTATGGTAGTAATTGTAGGATTGATGTTCTCAATTCAATGGCAACTTGCTTCTTTGTTGATATTCATCCTCTTGCCAGTAAGTTGGTTGATAATTTATTTTCAACAGCAGTATCGAAGGGCTAATTATAAAACCAGGGAAGAACTTTCTACACTCAATTCTCAACTTCAAGAAAATATTGTCGGTATTAATATAGTTCAATTATTTCGCCGCGAAAAATTTAATGTTGAGTTATTTCGATCTGCTAACCAACGTTATGTTAAGGAGGTAGATATTAGCATTTGGTATGATTCCGCAGTTTCTGCAACCTTAGAATGGATTAGTTTAATTGCCGTTGCTGGGGTACTATGTTTAGGTGGTTGGTTATTATTAAATCAACAAATCTCTTTTGGGATTTTATCAGCATTTATTTTATATGCCCAACAATTTTTTGAACCATTGCGGAATTTTGCGGAAAAGTTTACGGTGATTCAATCTGGTTTTACGGCTATTGAACGGGTAGTTGATATTTTAGATGAACCTATCGAAATTAAAGATTACTCTCAGCCTCGAAGTTTAAATGTAGATTTTGAATTTGGCTATATTAATGAGATAGCTTCTAAGTTAGAATCTCAAGATTTTACACCCGTTCCGGCTTTGGGAGAAATTAAGTTTGAAAATGTTTCCTTTGCTTATAAAGATGATGATTACGTTATTAAGAATTTAGACTTTACCATTCACCCAGGGGAAAAGGTGGCTTTAGTCGGTCCAACTGGTGCCGGGAAAAGTTCGATTATTCGCCTGTTATGTCGTCTTTATGAACCAACCCAAGGGCGCATTCTGATTGATGGTGTGGATATCCGCGAGATTCCCCAGGTGGAACTAAGACGTTATATGACGGTGATTTTGCAAGAGGCGTTTTTATTCGCTGGTGATGTCAAAAGTAATATTACTTTGGGTGACAATTACAGTTTCGCAGAAATTCAACAAGCAGCAGAAAAAACAAATGTGGCGACGTTTATTAACCAATTACCTCAAGGTTATGATACTCAGTTACGAGAACGAGCAACTAATCTTTCTAGTGGACAAAAACAACTTTTAGCCTTTGCGAGGGCGGCTATTCGTAATCCGCAAATTTTGGTTTTAGATGAAGCTACAGCGAGTTTAGATGTGGGAACGGAGGCTTTAGTTCAAGAAGCTTTAAATCAGTTGTTAATACAACGAACTTCAATTATTATTGCTCACCGTCTCTCAACGATTCGGAATGTGGATAGAATTTTTGTGTTGAAACGGGGAGAATTAATTGAACAGGGAAGTCATGAGGAATTGTTACAACAACAGGGATTTTATGCCACTTTACACAATTTACAAATGTTAGGAGCTTAATCAAAGGTGTGCAGCATCTATATGATCTAAATCACTAATTTATGGTTGCTGCTATCAAATGTTTTACCCCTCCCTAACCCTCCCCTTGCCTTATAAAGGGGAGGGAACTAATTTTTCCTTAATCCCCCCTTTATAAGGGCCCTTTATAAGGGGGGATTAAGGGGGGTAATTTAACTTGTGTGTAAACTTAATTACAAATCACAAGAGAGAACGAAAGGCACAGAAGCCACTTGGCTTCAGACAGTGGAGGAAGTGCCAATGGCGTATCCCTTCGGAAGCCGGAGGCTCTATTTAGGGTTTGCTGTGATATGGTAAAATTAATTGGCAAGAGGCAATCATGTAAGAGTGAAGAGGGTTTGGGAGATTTTACTTTTCTTTACACAGATTGGTTTTATTGTGTTCACCTACTTAGGAGGATAATTGACTATCCTTTTTAAGCAAGTATTAAAGAATCTGCGTGTCTTTAGACCGCAGAGTATCAACACGTTCCAGTTCCCAAAGGATTTGATTACCTTCACGTCTGACCCGTGAAACTATCCAATTTCGCCAACGCCATTCATCACCTCTGCTGGTAACGGCGCTAGAGTGAACACCCATTAAGTCTGCTAATTCTGAACTGGTAATTAGGTAGCCTTTTTCGGCAATTTCGTCTGCAATACGCAAGGTTTCCACCAAATTGCGAAGTTGTAAAACCCTGATTTCAGTGGGTTGTTCGTTGGTTGTAGTCGCAGTTGGTGTTGTAGATAGTTCCATAGTGCTGGTATCTGATGCAGACAGACTGCTTTCTAGTGTATTTTTATTAGTTATTGTAGAGTTTATCGGATCATTAGGTACTTTTACTACGCTTATTTCCCCAATTTCAGGTAAAGTTTCGTGAAGAAAGTCGGCTAATGACTGTTTGAGGTGGGGGATTTTGTGATTTGCGAAAGAACGGGCAATTAGATCACAGCGTTCATTGCCAACATTACCAGAATGTCCCCGGACGTGCTGCCATTGTACCCTTTGGCTATTGAGTTGATCAAGAATTTCTAGGAGGTCTTGGTTTTGGACGGGATTTCCATCCGACTTTTTCCAGCCGTTCTTTTTCCAGCTTTTTACCCATTTTGTCACACAATCAATCACATATTTACTATCTGTGTACAGGGTAATGGGTTGAGTTTGTCCAGATGATTGGAAAAATTCCAAGGCGGCGATCGCAGCTTGCATTTCCATTTTATTATTAGTGGTGTGCTGGGATGAATCGCCCATTTCGTGAACTGAACCATCATTAAAATAAACAACTGTACCCCAACCACCAGGTCCAGGATTGCCTGTGCAAGCACCATCTGTGTATATACTTTGAATTAGACGTTGAGTAGACATAGTGCAAGTATCAAACTGTAAATATCATCAAGAAAGTCATTACTGACGAATTTTAGTCAATAATCTTCAGACTATCATAGTTAATAATCATGGTTCTATTCCTCCCATAACTGAATCATACCGGTGCATTATTTTCAGTGCATTTACATCATATATAAAACCCCACCGTTCATAAAAAGGAATCATTTCTGGTAAACAGAAAAGAGCAATATCTTCTACTGCTTTTAATTGGGTATGATTAACGACTTCATCTAATAATTTAGCACCAAATCCCATTTTTCTATAACTAGGTTTAACAATCACATCATAAAGAACTCCCCGATAAACAAAATCAGTCAAAACACGACAAAAAGCAATTAGTTCTTTTTCCTCATTTATTAAAGCAATAATAATATCAGATGCAGTCAACATTTTGCTAACACCTTGATATGTTCGGTTTTTACTCCAAAATTCATGTTTGTATAATTCCACAAGTTCAAAAATTTGAGTTTCATTTAATTGGTTAACAACTTGGTAATTCATTTTTTAAACTTTATTGTGCATAGTTTTGATCTAATGTGGATTTTATCTCTTGTAGGGTGCGTCAGACCCAATGATTTGGTAAAAAACAGATTTCCCCTATCTGACGCACCTTACTAAATATGTAATGTGGATTTTATGTTATGAGGTACAAGAACCCCACCCCCAACCCCCTCCCCGCAAGCGATGAGGGGGCTATGATATACTCAATATATAATAATTTTTAACCCCTCTGGTAAACCTCTCCCCGCACCTCTCCCTAACCCTCTCCTCTTAGGAGAGGGAAAAGGAATAATATTTAATACTGGAGAGGCTTTGAACTTGTTCTTTGTATGATAAAAAAGTCCAGCTTCTAGCCGTTTTGAGTATAATGATAAGTTAAAATGCCCCTCTCCGTGTCGGAGAGGGGTTGGGGTGAGGTTCAATGACTCCTACGTCGTCACGCTACGCTATCGAATTCACGTTAAAAATACGTAGGGTGTGTTAGCGACAGCGTAACGCACCAAATCCTTGATAATGGTGCATTACTAATTTCATCCTATCGTTATCCGTCAATTCGTTTGTTGGCAAGAAGTAATCGGCCTTCTGACTGATGACTATGGAAGGGTTTATGAATAATCTGATTGAGTAAAGATACTGATTGTTTAGCTGAGAAGTAAGATGAGAAAACGCGGCTATTCTCGCAGGTTTCAACAACACTTACTAAGAACCAGTCTTGCAGATTATTGTTAAATATCTGATGATCGTATTGCTGACTCACAGGCAGAAAAGGCTCATCTACCCTAATTAATCTGCCAGAATTGATATTGGTAATTAATTTTTCCAGTATTTCCACACTAACTTGTCTTTTCCCTAACTCTGCCGCTACTCTAGCCAAACTACAATATCTAGTTAACGAAGGTTGAGCCTTAACAGCTTGCTGAATACATTCAAAGGAATGTTCTAAGGAGGCAAACTTTTCTCCTGGGGAAAGGCTGACTGTTTTTGAGAGAAAGAAGTAATTTAGCCCTTCTAAATAAACTTGATTATCAGCATTGGCAACCGTTGCGTATTCTTGCCACTGATTTAGGAAAGGAGTTGCATAACTATAAGCTGCTATTGCTTCTAACCAGTAGGATGGTTGTGGAAGTAGAGGCTTTTCTTTAACTTGTGTTACTAGTAAACCACGTTCAGCTAATTGTTGCGATCGCTCTGGCTTACAAGCAAACAAGTTTAATTGATAGCCATCTACTGGCTGATTTACATCAAAAGGCACTAAACAACCGATGCTAGAAATTAAGTAGTAAGTCTCATAGCCGAGATTTTGAAATAGTTGAATTAACCGCATATTAATATGTTTGCCATGCTTGAGTTCAAACATAATTAATGGCGATTGCTCAAAGAAGAATCTTTTACCACCTGCGAGAATCTTGGCTTCTTCTCCTTCTGCATCTAACTTAATAAAGTCAATCTTCTGCCAGTTACGCAGGGCTAATTCTTGATCCAAGTTTAGCAGTTTAATAATTTCTTGTTGTTGAGATAAATTATCAGGCTGTAGAGAATTTAGTTCACTATTTGTTGATAGAAATAAAGTTGCTTCACCCTGACAATCTGATAAGCCGGCATTAACTATCTCTACATTCGTGAAACCATTAGCTTCTACACCTTTTCGCAATAAGGAAACAACTGAACTAGCAGGTTCATAAGCCGTAATTTTACCTTCTCCTTGGAGTAACTTAGCCATAGTTAAGGTATAGACTCCATGATTAGCACCAATATCTAGGATTTCCATCCCTGGTGTAATCAGTTTGCGAATAAACTCCATTTCTGACTCCAACCAATCACCCTGTTCTAGCAAAACATAAGTTGTCAAGCTGTTGATATCATTCTTAACACATACTTTAATTCCACCCTCAATCTCTACTAGGCATTCATGAGGATCAGCATTAGTGAATTTAAAGTATTTACGCTCTTCAGAATTGTTAGCATTTTCCTGAAAAATGGGAATAATTTTATTAGCAGGTTGAGAACGATATTCCTGTAAAAAACCTTTGAAAGTTTCTCGTATTTCACTATCATCAGGTGCTAATAACAATGCACACCGATAATATTTTTCAGCCTCTGCAATTAATTCCTGTTCTTCTAACAATTTACCTAAAGCTTGATAAGTAGCAGCAGAACCGCGATTAATGGCAAGAGATTGCAAATAAGATGGAATCGCATTTTCTACATCATCTAAGGCTTGATAAGCTAGACCTAAATGATAATATCCCTGGGCATCATCAGGATGATTTTCGATATGTTGCTGATAGTAATTAATAGCATCAGCGGGTTCTAATTCCACCGGAACAGAAGCATGATTAGGGAGATTTGCGCTGTTAGATCCTGTGTTTTTTTCAATATAAATCTGCCACATTTGGCGATAAGCTGCTTCTAAAGTGCTGGCGATGTTTTTCACATCCAACAAAGGAAAGTGCAGCATTCGTTCGCGCATAGTTGAGCGCAAAGATTGGAGATAATCTGGATTTTGGGCTAATGCGATCGCTCTTTGAACATACTCTGTGGCACTATGGGCAATACAATCATCCAAACCAACACTGTGGAGAATACTGGCACTCATGCGCTCCATTTTCCGAGTCCCTGCTAGGGTTAATGTCGGTACTCCCATCCACAAGGCCTCACAAGTCGTAGTACATCCTGTATAGGGAATACTATCCAAATGCAAATCAACCTGATTATAAAGATTCAGATGGTCTTCATCAGTAGCAAATGCACCATATAAGAAAATCCGTTTAGGATCAATACCTTGTTCCACAAAGGGAGTTTGGATTTTTTCAGTAATTAAGGGACTGAATACATCAGAACTAGCGCATTTTAATACCAAGCGAGAATTAGGAACTGCTTTGAGGATTTCAATCCACAGCGCAAAAGTTTCTGGTGTAAGTTTGCGTAAATTATTGAAAGATGAAAAAGTGAAAATTCCCGTTTTTTTGCTAGGAAGCCCAGTAATTTCCGGGGCATTTTTCAGAGGTTCATAACCTACATAGCAACGGGGTAAACGCCATATAGTTTCGCTGGTTTTTTCCTCTGTATCATGGGGATGAAGAACCTGATCAGTAATCCAATAGTCAATGGTGGGTAAACCTGTAGTAGCAAAATAGCCTAAATATGTAGTTTGAATCGGTGCTGGTTTCATTCCTAAGACCATCATCCGGTTGTTTGCCGTATGCCCTGCCAAATCAACCAGAATATCTATGCGGTCTGTTTGAATTAATTCAGCTACTTGTAAATCAGAAAGACCGACAGTAGAACGCCAACCATCGCAGATATCTATAATTTCCTCTGTAATTGCATCCGGTTCTTTGACTTCCCCATAGCAGAAAACCTCAACCTGGGTGCGGTCGTGGTGTTGAAAAACGGGTTTAATAAATGAACTTACCGAATGTCTGCGAAAATCAGGGGAAATATAGCCAATGCGTAAACGACGGTGTGAAGTTTTATCGTTAGGGTGAGTGGTTAAAGTCGGTAGCCATTGACTAACTACTTGCTGTTGATACCACAATTTAGCAGAATCTAATATTTCTTGGGGTGTAAAACTGACAAGAGAAGATAAATTAAACAGAAAAGCAGAATGTAATTTAGGATTATTAGGATTAATTTTCAGAGTTTCATTCAACAGACTAATAGACTCTGATAATTTTCCTTGTTCACCAGCAATAAATCCCAAAAGTTCATAAGTTTCGCTATAATTAGGATTTAATTTTAGTGTTTTTTGGAAACATTCTTGGGCTAAATCTGCTTGTCCATTTCTATAGTAAACATAACCTAAATTTTTTAAGGAATCAATGTAATTTGCATCAATCTTTAAAGACCGAAGATAGGAAGTAATTGCTTCTGGATAGCGGTTTTGATTTTGTAAAACACAACCTAAATTATAGTGAGCCAAAACACAATCAGGATCTAGCTCAATCACCGATTTAAAACAGCTTTTAGCTTGTTCCCATTTTCGTTCACCCACCAACATTGCCCCAGTGTCGTTTATTTCTTCTGTCAAATGAGGCAATAATTCCAGGTCAGTTTCTCCTAACAAATTTTGAATGAAATCTGCACCTTCTCCTTGTTGCCAAAGTAAAGCTAAATTGAATTTTGCCCCCTGATGCTTTGGATCTAGGTGCAAGACTTGAGAAAATTGTTCTATGGCTTGAGTAAATTGCTTTTGACGTTTAAAAATCAATCCTAAGCGATAGTAAGCCTTAGTATAATTATCATTAATGGTGATAGCATGAGTATAATGATCAATAGCCTTTTCCCAATCATCCTCTTGTTCATAAACAAAGCCTAGATTATAGTGATATTTGGCTAACTGAGGTTGGATATTCAGAGCGCGTAAATACGATTTTACTGCTAGTTGTAAGTCATTTTGTAAAGTTAGGGCTGTTCCTAGTAAATGGCAGACTTCCGCTGCTTCATTTAACCGCCCCATTGCCGCTAAAGTGGTGATCAGATATTGATCAATGGATTCGTAAAATTGCCCCCGTACTTCGGGCTTTATCTGGCTAAATTGACCAATAATTTTATCAATTTGGATTAGTAATGGTTCTAATTGAATTGCTGCTAAATGTTGTTCTAATCTTTCAGATATACTCAACTCGTCTTCGTCATTAAATTGCAGTAGTAATGGTTTTAGTAAGGTTTCAATAATTAAGCATTGCTCAGAACTGAGAATTTCTTGCCATTGTGGTACAGTTGCCTGTGCTGGTAACGGACACTGCTTTAATAACAAATCAATTTCCGATTCTGTAAATTCAATGTTTAAATATGTGGCTAACTTAGAAATTTCTGAATGTGGTTCTGAAATTAATTTTTCTCTACGCATTAATAAAGTTTGATGGCTATCAGGAAACCACTTGTCTTGATATTGTTGCCAAAGTTTGATAAAAGTAGATTCAAAGGTTAATTTCTGTTCTAAAGAAGCAAGAACAGCAGCCAAAATTTCACGGGGGTCTTGATGCAGATAAATACTCTTAGCTTCACCGTGCTGAATTTTCTCTAAAGCTAATTTTGAAGGAATCTGATATTGAATTAGTGTTACAGATGAGGGTTGTTGTAAAAGCTGAAAATAAGCATCTATTTCCAAGGCAGTATTGCAAATAGTTCCTTGGATATTTATTTTCCCAGTTTGAGAGAGTAGAGATTGACACAGTTCGTAAGCAATAATTCTCTGATCATTACTAATTCCACCACAAAAAATAATCATATTTCAAAACCAGTCCTGTATTTATTAAACAACAATTAAACAACAGCTAAAATCATGGGTATACATTTGAGCTTCTCATAAAATTATTATAGTCAGATGCAATTGTTGCAACTAGGTAACTATATTTATCTGGAAAAGCCGCTATGTCTGTATAATAAAAAGTCTGGTTTTTATTATACTTATTATTTAACAAGTATTCGTTTATTTGTTTTACAAATTCTGATGTTCCTTCATAAATTAAGGGATTTCCAAAATTATCTAGGACAATATATTTTGTGTAATTAATTTTTCCTAATTCTTCGAGTAATTTTTTTACATCTTCTATATCTTTTAGGGATGAAATTTCATTTTCCCAATAAAGTATTGGACTATCTTCCTCGATTCTACTAAGACTAGAAAGTAGAATTTCAAGATCAAATCCATCTGTATCAGTTTTCAAAAGTATACATTTACCTAATTCTGAATTCTTAATAATAGATACTAATGAATCTGATTTCACAAGTTTATCTTTGCTTTCTACTGCTCTTGCTGTGCCTCTATTTTTTACCAGTTCTACATTCTTTAAATCCTTTGCCGATACAAAAGAATTTACAAAGGTAATTCTTTCTCTATAATCAGAAAGATTATATTCCATAATTGAGAAAAAATCTGTATCTGCTTCAATACATAAAATTGGATTTTCACAGTATTGAAGTAATAAAGCTGTTGTATCACCAACGTTTGCTCCTATGTCAACTATTAAATCCTCATTATTTGGTAAATGTTTAGCGAGAACACCAATAAATTTATCATAAAGTCTAAACATATTCTGATATTGCGGCAAGGCATGATCAGGAGGAAGGCTAAGAGGGATTTCTTTGATATGGTAAGTAACACAATTTTTGTATACTTGATATTTGTTTTGTCTTATTACCTTCAATAGAGTAAATAATTGATTTTCTAAATTATCAATCTGGTAAGATGGCAGTTTCTCTAGTTGCAGTTGTTCTATTACTTGTTGATCCTCGTTGCTCAAAATAATTCTAGCAGTAAGTTGAGGTAATAGAGATTCCCACTGCATAGGCGATAATTTACCTACTAAGGAAATTTCTAATCCTTCATTGATTTCTTCTTCATCTTGCTTACACAAATTATCCATAAATATTTGTGTAAATTGGCTAGGGAAATTACTGGCATTAATCAGTAGGGTGATCTTTTCACTATCAGGATGATTTTCTAAAGCTGTAATAACATTTACCAAGTCTTGATAAATTGATTGTTCTGGTTGTGAAGAATCGGGGAAGATGATTAAATTAATTTCTCTGAGTTTTAACGACAAAGAAGTTGCATCAATTAATGCTGAACTCACTTTTTCTGCCATTTTAGTCCAAGAAAACTTTTGTGCCTGAGCTAAACCGGCTGTAATTAACGACGTGCGTAAATTATGATTCTGCACTGAAATCAGAGCATTTGCCATTGCCTCCACGTCATCATCATTGACATATATAGCCGCTTCTCCAGCTACTTCTAGAATTGAACTATTAGGACAAGTAATTACAGGACAACCACAGGCCATTGCTTCCACTATAGGCATTCCAAAACCTTCATATTTAGAAGGATATACTAAAGCCACTGCACCAGAGTAAGCTATTGCTAATTCTTCATCACTAAGTGATAAAAGATGTACAGCACTACCAGATGTATAATCTCTCAATTCTTGTGGAAATACTCCGCCGAACCCAGTGAAAATAATATCAAATTCGTACCTGTTGGCGAGTTTTGAAAAAGCTTTTAAAAATAGAATATTATTCTTGTAATCACCTAGATTACCTCCCAATAAAAAATATGGCTTATTAATACCATATCTATGTTTAAATGTATTGATTTGTAATGGGTTAGCTGGTGCAAAAATATTGCTAACTCCACAATGGGCAACGGTAATAGAGTCTACAGCTATATTTGGGAAATATTTGCACAAATCACGGGCTGTATTTTGGGAAATGGCTATATATGCAGATGCGTGTTTAATGCTCTGATGTTTTTCTCTCCATATAGGATCATTCAAATTCCATCCCATTACCTCTGGGATCATGTCATAAGCCATGAATACAGACGGTGTTGTAATTGGCGTGGTGTAGTATGAAGAAATAAATAAATCTGCTCTTTCTTCATTACAGATTTGCTGGAGCATCTGTTTATCCGCTTCTGTATTGTTATAGTCGCATTCGGGAATAGTGCGATATCTAATTCCTGGTATTTTGGGTGCAGTTCCAGCCCGGTCAACAATGATAATATGTTTAGCAAATCCATTGTTGGCCCATTCTTGGAACAGAGATTTCCAAACACGAGCTATACCTGTTTGGTAGAGTTGAAAGAATACGCAGTCTATGAGAATAATTGGGTTATATAAAATTATGTTTTCTGATAGACAATTATTTTGTTGCACTATTTGAAGTGCATTATTATTTAAATTTATCATTGTGCTTAACTCGTTTATCTGTCTTTGCTGTTCAATGAATATGTAATTTACATAAAAATCTAAAACATTGACTGGGTAAGAAAAATGTCTGACTAAATCTTTTGACTCTTCAGCTATGTAATAATCATTGATTCCGTCAAAAAAAACGTGCTGATAACCTTTTTGTTTTAGAATTTCAGGAATATTATTTTCACAGCGAATGTTAGTATTTGGCAGAGTTGTTTCTATTAATAATATTGTAGGTCTAAATAGCTCCCAGACTCCACCTAAAATAACTTCTTCTTCTAATCCTTCCACATCAATTTTGAGAAAGTCAATTTTCTGATTAACATACTCTTGGCAAATAGAGGCTAAAGTTTTCACTGGAATAGCATATTGAACAACATCTAAACCTTTTTCTTGAGCAATTTTATAAGCTATATCTTTATTTAAAGTAGAGTTTCCTGGTTGTCCTAATACTTCAAAAAAATCCAGATTGCTTTCTGTATTACTAATAGCAATATTTAAGTTAATATCTCTTGGTCTGTCTTTGATAAATATGCTATAGAATTCTTTGATAGGCTCTATGTTTATCCCTGTCCATCCTCGATCATAAAAAGCTTTTGTTACTGAATCAAAAGTTGGATGCAATGCTCCTATATCAATATAAAAACCTTGAGTTTTATCTTTAAATACACGATTTAGCAGAACATCTTCATAATTCTGGGCATAGGAAATAAATGTCATTATTTCTAACTCCGTTTGTATAGGGTTTAAATATTTAATTGAATCTGGTCAGAGAATTTTTATTAGATTACTTAAGCTGACAACATCAACCTAGTTTTTTGTATGCTTTTTCTAGCGATCGCTCTTAATTTCCCACTCTTTTCTTCACTTCCGCCAACACCGTTTTATAATCCTGCCTATCAGGATGCAGCTTAACTAGTCTCTCTATAAGCGCGATCGCTCCTTGTGTATCTCCAGACCTTACCCGGATAATAGATAACTTTTCCAATGCTACTTGGTTATTGGGTTCTCGCTGTAAAACTAATTTATAACCCTGTGCCTGTTTTTGCAATTGCGTTATCACTGACTCAGTAGCAGGTTGCTGAGGTTGCTGTTTTGCTGATGATAGCGATGATAATACCGCACTGATACCCCCAAAAGCAATAGAACCGAAAAATGAAACTATGGAAACTATGGTAAAAATTCGTTTACGGTTCTCGATTTGTTTACTACGTTGGGCAAAGTATTCTTTCTCAGAAATAGTCATATTGTTAGAGATAGTGCGAAAAAACTATACAAACTGTTTTGAGATGACAATGGGTTTATAAAACCTCCCTTGTATAAAGCAAGGAGAGAGGTTTTTGCATAAGTTTGTTACTTTCCAAATATCACATCGTTAATCTAAAGCAGCAGAACCACCACTTTGCCATGATTTAACAATGCCAATAATGTCACCTAAGCGATGATCATTAATAGCAGTATCAATGGCGCGAGCGATCGCAGCTTGAATGGTGTTATCTGGATAATTAACAGTTCCAGCATTCATATTGCCTTTAATAATTGCCACCTGACTGGGATCATTACCTACAGAACCATAGATAATTTTTATTGTCAGATCACCACTAGGGCTAATAGAACCTTGGGGAAATACAATTTCCGAGGCGAAACGGTTAGTTGTCCCATTCGATAAAATACTAGTAACTACCGCAGAAACTCTAGACTGGGAATTATTACCAACAGATTGAGCCTGAACAGGTTTCCCAGGGATAAATAAGCTGGTAACTGCTATCCCTGTCAACAAAAATGTAACGACAGATGCTTTTGATGTGTGGATACAGTTGGTATTCATGGTTGGGACACTCCAGTGTTGGACTATCCCAATATTTCCCAACTCAAATTTTCACATCTGGAGCAAAGATAGCAGACATTAATTCAAATTTAGAATAAAATCAACTTATCCCCTAGTTGAAGCTAGGGGATAAAGTCTGGAGCATAGGGCATCAATTTTTTAGCCTATGTCCCATAAAGGTGGTTGACGATTCCTTCTATTTCCTTTAATGAGTAGGGATCGCCGACTTTCTCTAACTAGTCCAACCCACCGCCTTGAAAAGATTTAACGATACCGATAATATCACCGAAGCGACTTGCAGCAGAAGCAGCACCAATTGTACGAGCAGTAGCAGCTTCAACTGTCATGGCAGAATAAGTTGCTGTACCAGCGCTCATGTTTGCTGTTGTAATCGCAAGTTGACTGCCATCAGTACCTACTGAAGCATATGTAACATTCATTGTGACTGCACCAGTAGAGGCTATAGATTCCTGTGGCAGTACAACTTCAGAAGCAAAGCTATTGGTTACACCATTGCTTAAAACACTAGTCAGCGCACCGGATACTTTGGAAGATTGAGGACCAGCTTGAGCGGACTCAGCATTGATGAATGAACCTGCAACTGTTCCACCTGCTAAGAGAGAAGCAATGGCGGCAGCTTTTAATACTTTGTTAGATGTTTTCATGATTTTACTCATTCCTTGATATTGAACTTAAATGCCAAAAATCCCCACCAGTGTGAATTATACAAACTTATGGTTTAGTAGTCTTTTTGACTGGTGGGATATATGTGAAATTTTATTATATAAGTGAATATTCTTGTCTGTCAAGTTATATTCAAGACAATTTTAAGACAATTTTTCTGCAATAAAACTTTATAATGTTTGGCTTTAAGTAGGGTGTTAATTCTGAATTCCTTATCCCATAAGACTTAATGCACAAAATACGTCGCCATATTTTTATGAGAAAGTGCCTGTAACAGATGTTTTAAATGTAAATTACGGTAATATCAATAATTTTCCGGACAGTCCCTCCAAAAATATGTAGAAGTAACACACTAGGCTTTAAGTAATTGGACAAAAATATTTACAGTCATTGCGAGGGAAGGGAAGCAATCACAACCCTGGCAATTGCTTCATTTCACTTCGTTTTATATGGCTAACGCCACGCTGCACTAATGCAATAATATTATGTATATAACTTACGCATTGACGGACTAACAAAGAAGTCAACACTTCTGACACACTCACTAATTTTTCAAACATCCTCTAAGGGACTTCCAATTAAAAAAATCCCCAAAAGTTTCTTGTGGTGCGGGCATCTTGCCCGCTAATTACCAAGGACAGGCAGGATGCCCATCCCACAAAATTGGGTAATTTATTTTTTGGTGATCCCTAAGTAAGTGAACAGAAAAATTTAAAGGTATATAACGGTATGTAAAGTTGTCTCAATGCGAGATTCCGATTGAGTTTCAGTCATTTTACAAAATGCAATACCCCTCATTTTTATTTTGTTTACCTACTTAACCTCATTGAAATATTGTCGATAAAATGAAGAAACAAGATATTTTCTGCGGTGCTGAACTGCTGGTAGCTTTGTCGGTGTCGGCACTGCTTCCCGTAAAAGTCCTGGCAAATGACGAAGAAAAAGCAACCGATTTTATCAGCGTTAATACCAATAATCAGACTGAAATACAGGTACAATCTAGAGACATAGGTTTTGAGTTAAATAATTTAACTTCTTCTACCCCAGAGATAACTACTACTACTCCTTTCTCACCACAGCAAAAGTTAAATGATACAGAAATCAGTCTCAATCAATATTCTGCATATCAGTTACCAGAAAATATCCTCCAGACAACGTCTAGTTGTGAGGAAAATAGGCTGGAGGATTCTGCACCAATACTCGTCACTAGGAAAAATATCCCCAGTGTAAAGGAAGATTTGAAGCGACACACCTTTGGCTGTGAATATAGTCCTAATGAGACTTATTATAATATTTCAGATCAAGATTTAAATATAAATAATACTAATAACTTTCATTTATACAAACCTAATTACAACACTACTCTTGGTGGCGAGACATTAATCGCACAGGAAACAAGCAATCAGCAGCAAGCGCAATTAACTCCAGTTGAGCCAAATCTACCTGTATTTCCCAAGGAAGTACCTTCTTTACCGATTCCAGATGATAAACCAGAAACGAAACCAGAAGAGAAACCAGCATTAACTCCTTCTACCCCAGAGATAACTACTATTACTCCTTTCTCACCACAACAAAAGTTAAACGATACAGAAATCAGTCTCAATCAATATTCTGCATATCAGTTACCAGAAAATATCCTCCAGACAACGTCTAGTTGTGAGGAAAATAAGCTGAAGGATTCTGCACCAATACTTGTCACTAGGAAAAATATCCCCAGTGTAAAGGAAGATTTGAAGCGACACACCTTTGGCTGTGAATATAGTCCTAATGAGACTTATTATAATATTTCAGATCAAGATTTAAATATAAATAATACTGACAGCTTTCATTTATACAAACCTAATTACAACACTACTCTTGGTGGCGAGACATTAATCGCACAGGAAACAAGCAATCAGCAGCAAGCGCAATTAACTCCAGTTGAGCCAAATCTACCTGTATTTCCCAAGGAAGTACCTTCTTTACCGATTCCAGATGATAAACCAGAAACGAAACCAGAGGAGAAACCAGCATTAACTCCTTCTACCCCAGAGATAACTACTACTACTTCTTTCTCACCACAGCAAAAGTTAAATGATACAGAAATCGGTCTCAATCAATATTCTGCATATCAGTTACCAGAAAATATCCTCCAAACAACGTCTAGTTGTGAGGAAAATAGGCTGAAGGATTCTGCACCAATACTCGTCACTAGGAAAAATATCCCCAGTGTAAAGGAAGATTTGAAGCGACACACCTTTGGCTGTGAATATAGTCCTAATGAGACTTATTATAATATTTCAGATCAAGATTTAAATATAAATAATACTAATAACTTTCATTTATACAAACCTAATTACAACACTACTCTTGGTGGCGAGACATTAATCGCACAGGAAACAAGCAATCAGCAGCAAGCGCAATTAACTCCAGTTGAGCCAAATCTACCTGTATTTCCCAAGGAAGTACCTTCTTTACCGATTCCAGATGATAAACCAGAAACGAAAGCAGAGGAGAAACCAGCATTAACTTCTTCTACCCCAGAGATAACTACTATTACTCCTTTCTCACCACAACAAAAGTTAAACGATACAGAAATCAGTCTCAATCAATATTCTGCATATCAGTTACCAGAAAATATCCTCCAGACAACGTCTAGTTGTGAGGAAAATAGGCTAGGAAAGAAGGAAGATTTAAAGCGACACACCTTTGGCTGTGAATATAGTGCTAATAGGACTTATTATAATATTTCAGATCAAGATTTAAATATAAATAATACTAATAACTTTCATTTATATAAATCTAATTACAACACTACTCTTAGTGGCAAGACATTAATCGCACAGGAAACAAGCAATCAGCAGCAAGCGCAATTAACTCCAGTTGAGCCAAATCTACCTGTATTTCCCAAGGAAGTACCTTCTTTACCGATTCCAGATGATAAACCAGAGGAGAAACCAGCATTAGCTCCAGAACAAAATAAACAAGCCCTGAGAATTTTAATGCGTAGTTTGTTAGAAAACAGCGCGTCAAGATATCCATTTTTCGTAAACACAAGTGATAAACTAATTATTAATCCTCGTAATTTTCAACCCTCAAAATTTACTTTCTATGCAAATTTCGGTTTTGATTTAGATAACTTTGATCCGGATAATGCGTTTCAAAAAGAGCAATTTAGTGATCCCCTTTTTAAATCAGCTAATATTTCTATTTATCCCGATGACGAACAATTATATTGGGTATTAGATGGTAATCGTGTGGTTATTGAAACCCATGGAAACCATCTAAATTTTGGGTATCAGGGCAATAGTTATCAACAAAAATTGAGACAATTTGCTAAAGTTTCTACGTCCTTTTGGGGTTTACAAACAGCATTTGGTCTTCCTAGTGTTTTAGCAGATTTAGTAGGAGATAAGAAGAAATTAAATGACGTAAATATTACTAGTGCGGCTGCGGAAATCGTCCTACCTCCGGGAGTTAATCTACCTGATAATGCCAGTTTTAATCTGAATATTACTCGCTCTGATGGTAGTTTATTCCAAAAAATTATTCTCCTAAATGACACAGACAAAGCAACTACAGATGAACTATTAGGAGGAGGCACTTTGTTTAGTAATTTAGATGCTACAAATGCACCAAAATTTTTGCAAGGCTTTCCAACTGTCAATTTACAACCTTTATTAAATAATGGTGTCAAATTGGAAGCTGGTAGTATTATTCCCCGTGAAAATCTCCTTGCTACCGGACTAACATTAGGTGATTTTTTTACTGGACAGGGATATTCATTCAAAGCTCCAATTACGTCTCTACCTGGGATCAAAACTTTACAAGTTAATCAAATGGATAATAATGATCTTCTGGCAGTTCTTAGCAATCCCTTTTTAACTAAAGAACAGAAAGATTTTCATTATCTCAATTCCTTGATGTGGTATAACTTTGGACCACAAAGCCCTGAAGTTACCACTTACTCTATATTAAGTCCTAAAACTCAAGCTTGGTATAGATATACTTTGAGTTGGTCACATAACCGCACCTTACTAGAATATGACCCAGAAAAAATTAGATTAAATTATTTAAATGTTTTTGCTAATCCTGGCTTATCTGTAACTACAGCCCAATGGGAAGATACGGATTTGAATCAGACCACAAATGCTAGTTTAGGATTAATATTGGGTAGTGTTTTTAGTGCTATTAATCCGGGTAATTTGGATGCAACTATTAATGAAGCAAAAGAACAGTATAACACCTTAAAACCTTTGGGAATTTTGAAGACAAAAGCTACATCTCAACAACGCAGACAGATGAATGAAAGGTTAAATAATACACTAAGTTATGGTAATACTAATAGTAACCTTGCCCAAGTTTCTGGAAGTTATACTTTTTTAGGAAATATCGCTTCAGATAGTTCATTATTATTACAACTAAGAACAGGTATTTATCAAAGAAATGTCCAATTTATTGAGCAAATCATCCAACCTTGGACTGATGAAACTCCTGTTGTCATAGATTCAATTAATCTTAGTGATTTTGGTCCAATATTTTTTACAGGTATTAATATTCCTACTAGTTTAACTGAAATTGATGCTCCTCAAACGATTAGATTTAGCTTTTTGCGGGCAGAAACTTCAGATGGAAGAGTTTTATTTGATAAATCCTATGTCTTTAGTCATAATCTCAATAATTTGTTTACAGCAGCTCCTATTATGGGGGGAGAGAAAACTTTTGATATAAATTTTGATAGAATTCAAATGAGTACGTCTCGACAAAGGGAAATTGAAACATCTTCTTATACTGGAAATCTTTATTTACCAGCAGTGGAATTTGTCATGTCTGGAAGTATTGATAATTTAAGTTATTCCCTATCCACAGGTATGTGGTTTAATCTATTTCCTGATTCTGCACCAATGATTGATAATAATTTGGGTAAGTTGAATCCTAATGCTACAGCAGAAAGTTCTCTGGGAGGAATGTTAAAGTTTGCGACTAAAGCAGATTTTCGCAATACTTTTTATGATAAAAATCAACAATGGCATACGATTATAGTTAATTCGCCTTTTTTCTCACTAACTTATAACACTAATCCTAATCGTTTGAATCTATCAGGCCTGACTATTGGTAATGTATTTCAGTTTGTCAAACCAGATTTTAATATAACTTTTTATCCAGTATTGAGTTATTCTCCTAAAATGCTTAATCCTGATATTCAATCTACTAGTTTAGATAAAATTAGCGCTTTTTTATTGCTTAATTTTTCTCATAAAAGTGGTTTGAATTTTAATAGTTCTTTCTCTTTTGGTAATCAAGAACCTTCATATCAACTTGAAGCTACCTATGATGTTTTGAAAGATAAAGAATTAGGGACTGTCACAATTGGTCCATACTATTCAACTTATTCTACAGCTACCAAAGGATTTGAAAGTCAGTTAAAAGATCCTAACTATGGGATGATATTCCGTTATGCAAGTGCTAATTCTGGTTTAGTGATGAATTCTCGTTTAGGTAAAAGTGAGGATGGTTTTAGAGGGGACATGAATCTAGAACTTAAATTTTAGCTTCCAAATCAGTAGACATCTCCAGCAAAAATTGTAGAGACGTTCCATGGAACGTCTCTACAGGGGTTTCATGCCACGCATACTTAATTTTTGGGCGTTGCTGATTAAGGGTATGAATTTTAGTCTCACGCAAAGGCGCAAAGACGCAAAGGTAAGATTTTTAAAGGTTCAATTTGGGAATTTCATACCTCAATTCAGCAACGCCAATTTTCGGAGATGTCTAATCTAAAACTGGTACAGGAAATGAAAGGTTAACACTATTTATTACAGAACCAACGGTAGAAATTGGAGTTGTATCAACATTAAAATTGACATCTCCACTAGAAACAGAATTTTTAGAAGGTAGAACTACATTAATAGTAGATACAGTTCCTGATGTCGTAGTTGCGACCGGAATAGCAATAGATTCACTTCCCGTCCCTGTCACTGTCCTTGTCTGAATTTGAGGTGAATTACTACCCTCTTTGATCCCAGAAACGAAGCTAGAAGTTGTATTAACTGCTGGACTGACGACAAAATTAGCAGGTACTTGAAATACTGATGGGGTTAATCGAGTTTCAATGGTTGGCTTAGGTCCTTGAAATACTAATGGGGTTAATGGAGTTTCAATGGTTGGCTTAGGTACTTGAAATTTAATGGTTGGCTTAGGAACTGTAGTGGTTGGTAATTTGATGGGGGGAATAATTTGCGCCTGAACAGTTTCAGGTATTAAGGTTGATAGCAGGATAGTTAAGATTAACCCCTGGACTTTAAGACTAGTAATAGATTTGATTTTGAGTGTCATGGCATTTAATTCTTTATTTACAAATATTAGTTTAACTTCTATGCAAATATTTGTCATACTTTGCTAAATATTTTCTGCGTGCAAAATAAAGAATTTGGTAAAAGGTAAACAATTACCAATTACCAATTCCCCCAAATTACGCTTTTTTCAACCAACTAAACATGGCACGTAAATCTTTACCAACTGCTTCAATAGGATGTTCAGCTTCTTGACGACGCATAGCAGTAAAACCAGGTTTACCAGCTTGGTTTTCTAAGACAAATTCCCGCGCAAATTGTCCAGATTGAATTTCACTGAGAATCTTCTTCATTTCCGCTTTAGTTTCGGCGGTGACAACGCGAGGACCGCGAGTATAATCACCATATTCGGCAGTATTAGAAATACTATCGCGCATGGTGGCTAAACCACCTTCTACGACTAAATCAACAATTAATTTGACTTCGTGCAGACATTCAAAATAAGCGAGTTCTGGCTGATAACCTGCTTCAACTAAGGTTTCAAACCCAGCTTTAATCAAGGCACTCAAACCACCACACAATACTGCTTGTTCCCCAAACAAATCGGTTTCGGTTTCTTCACGGAAAGTAGTTTCCAAAATACCGGCGCGTGTACCACCAACACCTTTAGCATAAGCCATAGCGCGATCGCGTGCCTGACCAGTGGCATCTTGATAAACTGCAAATAATGCAGGTACACCTTGTCCTTGTTCGTAGGTACGACGCACTAAATGTCCAGGTCCTTTAGGCGCAACCATGACGACATCAATATCAGCAGGGGGTACAACCTGTGCAAAATGGATATTAAAACCATGTGCAAAAGCTAAAACGTTTCCAGCTTCTAAATTGGGTTCGATTTCGTTTTTGTAAATTGTTTTTTGGACTTCATCAGGTAATAAAATCATGATAAAATCAGCAGCTTTGGCAGCATCAGCCACATTTTTAACTGTCAAACCAGCAGCTTCGGCTTTGGCTGTGGACTTACTGCCGGGATATAATCCGACAATGACATTTACACCGCTATCTTTGAGATTCAGCGCGTGAGCATGACCTTGAGAACCATAACCAATAATAGCAACGGTTTTACCTTTTAAAAGGTCTAAATTAGCATCTTCATCATAATACATACGCGCCATAGAAGCATCTCCTGTTTATAAAGGCTGTCATGAAATTGGCAGACTTATGATTGTATCGCAAATTGGGGAATAGGGAATAGGGGGAATTTCTTTCTGACTCCTGACTCCTGGGTGGGCGCAGGCCCTGCGCCCCTACCAAATCTGTTACTTTTCTTTTTTTTTAAGAAGTTCAAGATAAACAGAAATAATTGTGACAATTTTGATACAAATTTGTTAAGAATAGTTACAGCCCTGTAATGGAAGGAAATATTTTTTATGGTTGATCTAGCTGACAAGAAACCGGTTCATCAAGTCGTGATTATTGGTGGTGGTTTTGGTGGATTGTATGCCGCTAAGTCTATGGCTAAGGCTAATGTGCAAATCACCCTGATTGATAAACGCAATTTTCACCTCTTTCAACCTCTTCTGTACCAAGTAGCCACAGGTGCTTTATCCCCAGCGGATATTTCTTCTCCCTTGCGGGCTGTCCTCAGCAAAAGTAAGAATACAAAAGTGCTGTTGGGTGAGGTGAATGATATTGACGCTAACGCCCAAAAGGTGATGGTGGGTGAGGAAACTGTCCCCTACGATACCTTAATTGTGGCTACAGGGGCGAAGCATTCCTATTTTGGTAAGGATAACTGGGAAGAATTTGCACCGGGTTTAAAGACTGTAGAAGATGCAATTGAGATGCGTCGGCGGATATTCTCTGCCTTTGAAGCGGCTGAAAGCGAAAGTGATCCGGTAAAACGCCAAGCTTTGTTAACTTTTGTGATTGTTGGTGGTGGTCCAACTGGGGTAGAATTGGCGGGGGCGATCGCTGAATTGGCAACTAAAACCCTGACAGAAGATTTCCGCAACATTGACACCTCAGAAACCAGAGTTTTATTGTTAGAAGGTTTAGATCGGATTCTTCCCCCTTTCGCCCCGGAATTATCCCACACAGCGGAAACATCATTAAAGGCTTTGGGCGTAGATGTGCAAACCAAAACTTTGGTAACACATATTGAAAATGATATTGTGACGATTAAGCAAGGTGATGATGTCAAAGAAATTGCAGCAAAAACTGTGTTGTGGGCTGCGGGTGTGAAAGCCTCAGCAATGGGGAAAGTTTTGACAGAGAAGACGGGAGTTGAGAGCGATCGTGCTGGTCGTGTTATGGTTGAACCAGACTTAAGTATTAAAGGATTTCCCCACATCTTCGTAGTTGGTGACTTAGCAAATTTCGCCCATCAAAATGATAAACCTTTACCGGGAGTTGCACCAGTCGCCATGCAGGAAGGCGAATATGTAGCTAAACTCATTCAAAAACGTTTGAAAGGTGAAACACTACCCCAATTCAAATATGTGGATAGAGGTAGTTTAGCAATGATTGGGCAACACGCCGCAGTTGTTGATTTAGGATTTATCAAACTCAGAGGTTTCTTGGCGTGGTTTGTTTGGTTATTTATTCATATTTACTTCTTGATTGAATTTGATAATAAGTTAGTTGTGATGATTCAATGGTTGTGGAGTTATTTTACCCGCAATCGTGGCGCGAGATTAATTACAGGTAAGGAAACCATTGCCCCTGTACCAATTGTAAATAGTGATAATCACACGCCAGTTATCACAAAAAAGCCGTTAAATGTGTAGTTTTATCAAGTGGGTTCATAACCCACTATCCCGATTTAGATATATACCCAACACGGCTTAATTATTTGATTCTCCGGGTAGGAGTAAAGCAAGAGCTTCATTGGTGTCAACTTAAGCTACAGATGGGTTATTTGTTTGGCTGACAGACCCGCCTGGAACTTCAGTTCCAGTCCTAATAGCTAAAGTTTACTAAACTAAACAAGTTCAAAAATTTTCTAGTTATTCAGTCATCAAAAGACAACTTCTGCTATGAGACTGGGAATATGGCTTACGCCACGCTACGCTATCATTCCCAGTCGGGTTATGGGTTTTACCTTAAGTTGACACCAATGAAGCTCTTGCTTTACATACAAATCTAGGTTTTTCGTAATTTTACAAAAGTCCATATTTCAACCATGTTGAGTATAGCCTATCTTCTTATAAAGCTATGACTACTGCAGCAATTAAACCCACAACTATCGCAGAATTTTTGCAATTGCCAGAAACAGAACCTGCTTCTGAATTTATTCATGGACAAATCACACAGAAACCAATGCCTCAAGGGGAACATAGCCAACTTCAGATCGATCTATGCGAAACTATTAATCAAATTACTAAACCTCAAAAAATTGCCAAAGCTTTTCCAGAACTACGCTGTGTTTTTGGTGGATTAGCGATCGTTCCAGATATAGCCGTATTTCGGTGGGAGCGAATCCCTCGGTTGCCATCAGGACGCATTGCCAATCGCTTTGAAATCCATCCAGATTGGGCTATTGAAATTCTCTCTCCCGATCAGAGATATAAACAAGTCCTAGCCAAATTACTACACTGTGCTGAGTATGGTACTGAGTTGGGTTGGTTGCTTGATCCTGAAGATGAGAGTATTTTAGTAGTAGATAGCGATCGCCGAGTTAGGGAACTTAAAAATAGCAATCACTTACCAGTTCTCACAGGGGTTGAATTAGATATAACTGTTCAAGAAGTATTTAGCTGGTTAAATTTATAAAATGATTGATAGCTTATCACTAATCATTTTCTCCTCAAATTAACGGCTGATAAATATCCTCAGAAGCCGGATTAAGATAGGGATGCTGCACATCAATCAAATTTCTGGCAAAGTGTTGGTTAATTAATTCTATTCTTTCTTCTAAAGCATTTTTACCCCTTTGCCAAGATTCTAACAGCGCATTGGCAACAATTTGACAACGGTTCATCCCAAAACTTTCTTGAGGAGCAAATTTTTGATTTGGTTCTTCGGCTAACCCTAATCCCGGTGCTAAAAATTTTGTAAATAAGGGAATTTCCGGCTGAAAGTAAGCTTGATGTTTTTGATAAATATCTTGAAGAATATTCCGAATTGTGGGGTAATCTTGGCGGTTAAAATGCAGCACACCTGCATCATAACGCTGATATGCTGCGGGATTATAAAGAACTTGGAAACTAAAGGCAATTGCCACATTATTCAAGGCTTTGGTTAAGCTATCCATGAGGACAATTGCCCCGGATGATCTCACATGAAAATAAATTCGTCCTCCTCCTAAATCAGTATTTTGGGGAGCTTGATTTTCTATTGCTGTATTACTTACTGCCACATAACAGCCATTTTGCAAGCGATTTTTAGGCATCCATATTGCTATTAATTCCCCCACTTTAGGGGACTTTTTCTGGGGTTGCAGATGACATTCTGGCTCAATATATAAGGTTAATCCATCCTTATTTACAGCCATACTACCATCAGGTTCAATTCTCAAAATCTGCCAATTCGGTTCATAATAACCTGTACCATGATTGCGATGATGTAGTTGTTCATAGAATTCTTCATCTACACCCAAACTATTATTTTCTAGGAAATGTATCTGAGATTGACAATTACTGTTTGTGGCTAAGACTGTTTGTAGTGAACCGTTGTAATAAATACCATAGAGGAAATTTCTCAACAGTATATTCAAATATTTCTGTTTTAAAGAAGGTGAGTTTTGTTGAAACCTGTTTGCTATATTTGTGGGTAAGGCAAAAGGTTGATAATTGGGATGGTAAATACAAAAATTAGGTTCAATCTGGATATTATTGGCAATATCGAATAATGAATTGAGAATTTGATTGGTAGAGTCATCAAGCATTAATTTGTTTTGCACCTCAAATTTTCGGAAAATATATGGGAAATATCAGGTTTAGATGAGGCTGTATGGCATAATATTTCCAAGAAAATTGACCGCAGATAAACGCAGATAAACGCGGATAAGAAGGGATGAGTTCATGGATTTTATGATTCTGTTTAGCCTCACAATATGATGGAATCATTATTACTAACAACCGCGTAGACGAGTTTTTTCGTAATAAAGACGCACTAATTGTTGTTCTTTATGGGGTTGAGGAAGTTTCTGGAGTGTGGGGACAGATTGGAGGATTTCTGCGGCGGAGATGCCAAAAATCGTCAATACTGCCTGTTCTGGCACTGTTAAGAGGCTTTTAGCAACTTCGAGCATACACAGATTACTATTATCAAAGGATTTTTGGGATTCAATTCTGTGTTGAATTTGTTGAATTAATGCTAGACCTGCAAACTTAATTACCCGTAAAATGAAGTCTTGATGATATTCTAAAATCATGGGGAAAGCATCAAGATAAGCCTGAATTAAAGCTAAAATAGAAGGCTGTATTGTTTCTAAAGGAATCATGGCTAAATTTAAAGATTCTTCTAGGTCTAATGTTGGATCTACTACTAGGCTAGACAGCCACACGCCTAAATAACTGGCTAATAAGTTTCCTAAATCAAAAGCTGGATCTCCCCAACCGCAAGCTTCCCAGTCAATTAATTTTGTCAAGCAGTTATCTAGCTGTTCCCATCGAGAATGAACTAGAATGTTGCTTAATTGTAGATCATTGTGAGTTAAGCAAGATGGTTTCCAATCATAAGCTAAGTCAGCGATCGCTGATTCTAAACTTTCGTAACGCTGATACAGGAGATGAAATTGTAGTGCTTCGGTGGGAATTGTCCCAAATGTGTCTGGATTTATTGAGGGTATACCTTGAGCAGGATTGTAAAAATTATAGCGAAACTGTCCTGCGGGGGCAGTGGACATAAAATCACGATACTCACGTTTATTAAACGTGGCTCGGTGTAATCCTGCTAACGTATTACCAATCGCGCTGGCGATCGCTGTGGGGAAGATACTACTCTGTTGATAAAATTTTCCTAACTCCACATATTCGCTGAAGTAGCTCCGCACCAGAATAGAATTCTCTTCATCAAAATGTAACAATGATGATGCGATCGCTCCAATATTACCAATTACTGGAAATTGCTGTAATAGTTGATGAAATAGCCACTCATTAAAGAGTTCATGGCAATTTTGCCCATTATTAATGTGACGTTCTTGTTTAATTAGCAGTTGGCGATTATCTGCCAGGATTACCAGTAAATTCCCATTTTTCTTGCTATTTTCTGGCAATACAGATTTATATGCAGCGCCATCTTCCGCGCTACACAGCCCTGCCTTGTGCAGATACTGGATAACATTTTGAGAAGACAGTGATAATAACATGAATTATTTCCTAGTTATTTAAATGGCTAAAGAATTACCGCAGTCAATATTGAGGTGGCTGTAGCAGTTCTTAAGTTAATGGTAAAAAATTTACGAACCATTGCTACTATCTACTAATATCCCATTTGTGTCAGAAAGACCTGCCAAAATGGCAATATTAGCTATTTTTCTACTTTCAAGTCTACGGAAGAAACTATAAAATCTTTACAATATCTGTAGTAGAGCTTTGCACCTTGAATCAAACATTACTGTTGCCAAAATAATTGCTGGTACATATCCAGTGAAAACAACGGTTACTTACATTTGTCAGTGATCCATGTTTCCTGTATGTATGTTAGCAATTTATCCTGACAATCAGTATTAGTTTACTTTTGTCCCCAATCCCCTCTAGTATAATATATAAATGACTACACTTGTATTCCTGTAGGTACAAGAGTCAGAAGTCAGGAGTCAGGAGTCAGGAGTTCGGAGTTCGGAGTTCGGAGTTCGGAGGAAGAATTGGAGTTCGGAGTTCAGGAGAAAGAATTGGAGGGAGGCAAGAATAATATAAATTAGACATAAGTAATGGGACAGAATTAATTACACAATTGATTTTTCTGTTACCTGTTACCTGTTCCCTTTTAACCAGTTGATTGATGGATCATCTACCAATGCTGACGGCAAATACTATATCTTATACAGCGGTTCAACTTTTACAACGCCAAGCCGCCTCTCTTTTACTGTACCAATCTGTCCTAGACAGCGACGTAGGCAGAGCGTTTCTGAATTTATTACAAACCATCCGTTATACTGATGCAGATGGGCGGGATTGCCTCCAGGCTTACGGTAGTTATTTCCAAGCTTTAGCCAACAGTCATCAAACCTGGGAAGAATATCTGATTCAGCAAATTCTGACTGCGGATAATCCTTTTAGCAAATTGGCACAACGAGAAGAGTTTAGGCAATTACCCTCGGCTTTAGTAGTGGCTGTGCAACATGATTTGCAAATATTACAAAGTTTGTATGAATGTAATAGTGCGGTTTTGAGCGAGTGGGTACAAATGGCGGCGCATTTACCGATTTCTCCTGTGGTTTGGTATCGAGAACCGGAAACCCTAGCAGGAGAAACGGGTTTAATGGTATCTCTTCCCTTGTTGGCAAATTGGGGTGATGCGGTAGCAGATTTAGCCGCTTATTATCAGCAATATGGAACTGGTTCATTTGCCAAATATAGGGCTTTCCGTTGGCAAAGTGGGCAGTTAGTTGGTATTACTTGTCCTGATGCGGTAAAACTGTCTACATTGGTGGGTTACGAGTGGCAAAAAGATGCTTTAGTCAAAAACACAGAGTTCTTATTGTCAGGCGAAACTGCATTGCACGTTTTACTCTATGGTAGTCGTGGTTCAGGTAAGTCTTCTTTAGTTAAATCTTTATTAAATGAATATAGTCATCGAAACTTGCGCTTAATAGAAGTGTCTAAGTCAGAATTGCCAGATTTACCAAAAATTGTCGAATTGTTGCGAGGTGTTCCCCAGAAATTTATTATTTTTGTAGATGATCTTTCCTTTGAAGAAGATGATAATAGTTTTAAAGCAATGAAAGTAGTTTTAGAGGGAAATGTAACTGCCAGACCGGAAAATGTAGTTGTATATGCTACGTCTAACCGTCGCCATTTAATCCGGGAATATTTTACTGATAGACCAGCCCCCAAGGATAACAATGAAGTTCATGGTTGGGATACAATGCAAGAAAAGTTGTCTTTTAGCGATCGCTTTGGTCTAACATTAACTTTTGAAGTCGCAGATCAAAAAACCTATTTACAAATAGTCCAGCACCTAGCAGCAAATATCAATATTTCTCCCGAAGATTTAGAATACAAAGCTTTACAATGGGCAACCCGTCATAATGGTCGTTCTGGCAGAACCGCAAGGCAGTTTATTGACTTTTTAAAGGCAGATTTAGCTGTATTTGGTGAAAATGTGAGGAATAATGACGTTAATTACTAATAATTCTAACAACTTGGCTACCATAAAACCTAGTAAGATGCAACCAACTATAGTTAGTCATCGAGTCGTACTAGGAATAACCGCTTTTAGTGTCAGTTTTGGTTTAAGTCTTGTTCCTAATTGGGATATTTCTAGAGCCTTTTTGACGGGAATAATTACGGTATTAGCTACTTATACAGCCGCATTTTTCGTTGATAAACGGCGAAGAAATGATGAGTGGAAAATGATTGGTTCTCTCCAAAGACGGATTCGAGATATAGAAGGGTTAAAATCGCGTATCCTCAAAGAAATACACCAATTAGAAGAATATAGAAATTTATTGTATGCAGAAACTCAGCAGTTAGAAAACCAAATTGGAGATTGTCGTAGTCAAAGAGATAGTTTACATCGAGATATCGGGACATTTGCGGCTCAAAAAAAGCAAATTGAAGCCGAAATTTATAATCTTAAAAATGAATTTGTACATTTAGAGAATAGTAATATAGAGCTAAATAATAGTTGCAATGATTTGATTGCAGAAAAGCGAAGATTAGAACTAAATTGTCACGCCTCCCGTGTTGAAATCAACCAAATTCAACCTCAAATTGATACGATCAAACAGCAGAAAAAAGAATTAGAAAATGATGTAATTTTATTAGAAAGACTTAAACCACAACTAGAAGAAAAGCTTTATGAACTACGAATAGAAATTCAAAATCAAGAACTGGAAATTACTAAACAAAATAATCTACTAGTAGAAACAGGTATAACTAAAAATAATCTGGAAAATACGCTCAAATCATTACAGAATAAGACATTAGAACAAAAAACGGAAGTTAATCAACTACAAAATCAAATTTCTGTCTTACAAGATGAACGGGATTTATTACAAAATCAAGTTTGGGAATTACTTCAACAAGTGGAAACAATCAATCCCTCAACATTGCCCGATAATGAAGAAAATAATTTAGATTTATTTCCTTTTGATGAATTATTAGAACCATTAGATCCAATAAATGGGAAACCTGATCACACCAAGAATTTACCAGCGAAATGGAATAATTTTTTCAACCATCTCCCCGGTTATGAAATTCAGGTTTTGAAAGCCATACTGGAACAAGACAACCCCAAAGCTACTATTAAAGAAATTGCTGAAGCTAATATTACTATGCCCAATCTTTTGATTGATGCTATTAATGAAATAGCTAGTAATACGATTGGTGAATTAATTATTGAAACCAATACTGAAGTTCCTGAAATTGTTGAAGAACATTTATTAAATGTGAAAACAATGATTACTAAATATTCAGAAATCAGTTAAGTAGGTTGGCGTTGAAAATTGTCGTTATGGCAAGGCAAAAGGCAAGAGGCAAGAGGCAAGAGTGAAGAGGGTTTGGGCGATTTTACGTTTCTTTACACAGTTTCGTTTTATTGTGTTCACCTACTTACAGCAGAATTCAGGAGTAAAACTGGCTTTGTGTATTGAGATTTTGTACCTAAAAATGATTTAAGGCAAAGCCTTTGAGAATTCATTCCCATACAGAGTATGGGAATGAGAGAAATTGAGAACCGGACAAGGTAGTCACATATTAATTGATCGTGAAATTCAGATTTCTGGGCGCAGGCCCTGCGCCCCTACTTTTGCTATGATGCTGCTTAGACATCAATTAAAATGTTGCCTGCTTCCACTTTAATAGGATAGGTTGGTAAGGTTTTTTCCGAGGAAACCATTGACAGCAATTTACCAACTACGGGTGGGAAGGGACACCAAGTTTTTACTTCTCCATTACCCAAGTCAAATGCACTGCGGTGGAAGGGACAAACTATCGCCCCATCTTCAATTTTTCCTTTTTTCAAAGACATTTTTAAGTGAGGGCAGGTATCATCTACAGCATAAAGCTGATTTTCGTGGTTTAAGAGTAATATCTTGCGATCGCCCACTTTGACTACTTCCCGCGCACCAGCAGCCAGTGCGTTAGCAGCTAAAACTTGAGTCCAAGCCATGAGATTCTCCTTATTTTCAATAGACCTGTTCTTAGTTTCTCGCAATTGTGTCCTATGCGATCGCTAATAAGTACCTGTGCAAAATTTATTGAACATTTTCAAAATCACTAAACCCATCAATCTTGTAGGGGGCCTACCCCTGTGGTTGCCCCAAATACAGGGGTAGGACGGGGGCGCTACCCCTACATTAAATTCAAATCTTTTATAACCAGAGCCAGTAGGGGCGCAGGTCCTGCGCCCAAAAATCTGACGGACCCCAGAAGAGTACCTAAAATTGAGAAATTTAGATTTAGGCAAACTCAATTGTATTGACAAAATCTAAAATAGCTTTTTTCATTTTCTTCGCCTCTTCCTTCACAGAACCAGATGTTTCACCATTTAAAAAGCTGCGTTGACTACTAACTATATACAAACATTCATTATTGACAAAAGACAGCAATCCTCTATAGGCATCTAATCTTATGCCATTATTGCCATTAGTTTCTTGCTTGGATATAGTTGAACCTTGAGGCATATTTACTAATACATAGTAATAAGTTTCTAAAGTATCTTGCCAATATTCTTTATGTTTCACTTCCGCCGTAGGAACATGAGAAATAATGGCTTGAGGGACATATTTATCCACCAAAACTCTATGTAGATATACCTCATCTTCTTGGGATTCTAGATCATCAATTTCTTCTAGAGAGAGAGGATAATAATCAATTCTGAGTAAAGTCCCAGTATCGTCCGCAAAACTCACCATTCCTTCCTCAGTTTGCAGTGTTCCTCCCTGTTCAGAATTTACAGGAATAGGAACTATAAAGTTACCCAAAGGTGATTGATAAAATTGTTCACCGGATTCATTGAAAATAACTGCTTCATATTCTTCCTCGACATATTCCTCCTCATCCCCAGCTTCTACTGAGGCAATTATCTCTTGGATAATTTCTTCTGCTTCTTCATCATCCAGTTCTAAAGCTATTTGTAGTTGTTTCAGAAAAACCTTTTTATTTGCCGGAATAATTAAATTTTCCGCATCTAAAAGCATAATCACTCCAGCCGCAAAACCATCTAAAACTGCCTCACCAGAAATCGCCGCATTAGCAGCATTAAACAAAGAACCTAATCCCACCTCTCCGGCAATTTCTATGAGTCTATCCACCGTTTCTAGCATTTCTTCTTCTGAGTATTCATCAAATATCTCAAACTCCCAAAGAATATCAGCTAAACTTTCGGCATCTATGTCTTCACTGCCAGAATCAACTATTGTTGTAATTACAGCGATCGCCGCTACCGCTTCTTGTGCATTTAATGATTCTTTGATCGTCTCTTTCGATTTGAAAATATAATCATACTTTGTCATAACTTCTATCTCCTCAATTAATTTGTTGTTTGTACTCAATTACTAGGTTGAGAAATCCGGGTTTCAATATCTTCCAAAGTCCGCAATAATAGGCGATTTGCCTGTAATTGCCAACCCCATTTCTGAATCCTAAAGGCTGCTACAGTCCCCCCAATAGCTGCTAATAAGCCAATGGGTTGATTCAGGGAAATACCCAATAACAAACCCAAACCAGCAATTCCCCAAAATGGCAAAGCTACGGTTTGTCTTTGCTCTTCCACAATTTCTGCAATTTTACCAGATGGTATTGTAGCTAATAATGTCGCTCTTAGTTGCCTCTGTTCTGCTAATGGTACTGATAGACTAATCTTGCGGCGGAGTTTTTCCATTTTGCGGGCATCAGTGCTATACTCCGTAAGTTCATCTTCTGCCATTTTTAACAATCGCTCTAATTGTGACATAGTAAATTAAGTTTTCTGAAGGTGTTAGAGCTATTATTCTACATTTGTGGACAACAAGATCGACAACTATATCCCCGACTTCTCTAAGAAGTCGGGGATATAACCCGTTTTTGCAAAAATACCTGAAGAACATCATGAGAAAAAATTGGTTTCGATTAGGCATAATAGGCATATTTCTACTTTCCTTGAGCTTACGTTTTTGGGGACTAAGCCGATTTAATACTTTAGTATTTGATGAGGTTTATTTTGCTAAATTTGGTAACAACTATCTGACCCATACACCATTTTTCAATGCTCATCCACCATTAAGTCAATATCTGATTGGGTTAGGGATTTGGATGAGTCAATATATTCCTATTGGTCGAGATACTGTCAATAGTCTCACAGATTCTTTATTATCTCCTTGGAATTATCGGTGGGTAAATGCGCTCACTGGTTCATTAATTCCCGTAATCGTGACTTTATTAACTTATCAATTTAGTTATCGTCATCGGTTTGCTTTATTAGCAGGATTTTTTACAGCTTGTGATGGATTATTTTTAGTAGAATCTCGTTATGCTTTAAGTAATGTCTATATAGTTATCTTTGGTTTACTCGGACAATGGTTATTATTATTGGCATTAGATCAGCAAAAACAAAACCGTTGGTTGTGGTTAATGCTCTCTGGCATTAGTTTTGGTGCTTCTATGGGTACAAAATGGAATGGTTTATGGTTTTTAGCGGGTGCTTATGGTGTATGGATAGCAGCCTGGATAATTCGCTGGTTGCAATATGAAGATCATCCATCTCGTAGTCCATTATTTTCTTGGTTACGATTCTTAAATTCTGCGAATAATTCCCCAACGGATACTATAAAATCACCCTTACAAAATCTGACAAAAATAAATATTTGGCAAATGGGTTCTTATTTAGGAATTATTCCCACAATTATTTATAGTCTGATTTGGATTCCTCACCTCCAACTAGATAAAAGATATGGATTTATTGAAGTTCATAAACAAATTTTACACTTTCATCTGCAATTAGGTGGTAATAGTCCTAGCGTTCATCCTTATTGTGCTGCATGGTATAAATGGCCATTATTAACTCGACCAATGGCTTATTATTATCAAACTGCTCAAAGTACCAAGGATTCCTTACCCGTATTTGGACCACCCTTACCTGATGGTGCTGGTAAAGTAATTTATGATGTTCATGCTATGGGGAATCCTTTTCTATGGTGGTTTGGCTTGGCTGCAATGATCTTTTTAATTGGTATGGTAATCATCACAATTACAATGCCGATAATCGCAAAAAAGCGGTTATTTATCCCCAAAAATCTCACCGTTGATACTTGGATTGGCTTATTTTTAGTCATAAATTATGGGGCTAATCTCCTCCCTTGGGTGGAGGTAACAAGGTGTGTTTTTATCTATCATTATATGTCTGCTGTTGTATTTACATTTATAGCGATCGCTTGGGTTGTTGATCAATGTCTGCTGAGTTATCATCGGCAAATTCGGGCAGTAGGTGTGACTATAACTTTTGTCATTATTGCTGCTTTCATCTTCTGGATGCCTATTTATCTAGGTTTACCCATTTCTGCTGATGGATATAGAATGCGGATGTGGTTTAGTTCCTGGATTTAATAGAAATTTCTTAATATATATACACAAATCCTGTAGCTTCAATCATGTAAATTTTTACATTTCTTATCTATATATTTGGTGACAGCTAGTTCTTCTGTGTAAGAATATTAAGTAAGAGAAACTATAACTATGGGCTTTGCCACTATCACAGGTACTGAATCGAAAAGAATTTTTATAGGTGTGAGGAGTTTAGATTAAACCCGTAGGTTTTATGCTCCAAAATTATAGGGAAAGGGTTTTATGGATATCAATGTCAAGCAGCAGCATATTAATATCACCAGCTTAAAAGAAGCACCAATACATTTGGTTAGTGAAATTCAGCCTCATGGGGTTTTGTTAGTCTTACAAGAGCCAGATTTACAAATATTACAAGTTAGTCAAAATACTTTCAGCACTTTTGGCATATCGCCAGAAGATATACTGCAACAGGAATTAGAAGATTTACTAGATCCTTACCAAATCCAGAAAATCAAATTTTGGTTGTCAGAAGAAAATCTGGATTTTATTAATCCTACAAAAATTTGGATTAAGAAAGAAGGGGATGAATACACAATATTTGATGCCACTTTCTATCGTAACTCTGAAGGATTTTTAATCTTAGAATTAGAACCTACAGCATCTCAAGAAAATATTCCTTTCTTGAGTTTTTATCATTTAGCTAAATCCTCAATTAATCGCTTAGAAAAAAGTAAAAGTCTCCGTGATTTTAGTCAAATAATTGTGCAAGAAATCCGCAAAATAACCGGATTTGACAGAGTAATGTTATATAAATTCTGTGATGATGCACATGGTTCTGTAATTGCTGAAGAAAAAATAGCTACTTTAGAGTCTTATTTAGGATTACATTATCCAGAATCAGATATTCCTCAGCCAGCACGACAATTATTTCTAGAAAATTCTATTAGAGTTATTCCCGATACAAATATTCAATCATCAGCCGAACTTTTCCCTAGAATTAACCCAGTTAGCGGACAACCCATTGATTTAACTAATTCAATTCTCAGAAGTGCTGCACCATGTCATCTAGAATATTTACATAATATGGGCGTGGCTGCATCTTTGACAATTTCCTTAATTAAGGATCACAAACTTTGGGGTTTAATTGCTTGTCATCATCAATCACCCAAATATGTTTCCTATGAATTACGAAAAGCTTGTGAATTTTTAGGAAGAATCATATTTTCAGAAATTTCTGGCAAAGAAGAAACTGAAGATTACGACTATCAGCTAAATTTAAACCATATTCAATCACTATTGGTTGAATATATGTCTCAAGAACCGAACTTTATTGATGGTTTAGTCAAAAATCAAATAAATCTGCTCAATTTAACTAATGCTGAAGGTGCAGCCATCTATTTTGGTGGGAAATATACTCTGATTGGTAATACTCCTCAAGAAGAAGAATTGAATTTTTTAGGAGAATGGCTGAGAAACAATGGAGAAGACGATGTATTTTTCACCGATTCTTTACCGCAAATCTATCCAGAGGCGATTAGCTTTAAAAATGTGGCGAGTGGTTTATTAGCTATCCCCATCTCTGGGAAAAATTATATATTATGGTTTCGACCAGAAATGATTCAAACTGTCAATTGGGGTGGAAATCCCCATCAGGCTTTTTCAGTTGATGAATCTGAAGGAAATGTCCGTTTGTGTCCCCGTAAATCATTTGAATTATGGAAAGAAATAGTTCAATTAACATCTTTACCCTGGCAAAATGTAGAAGTTAAAGCTGCATTAGAATTACAAAAATCCATCATCAATATTATCCTCCGTCAAGCTGATGAATTAGCCCAATTAGCTGAAGATTTACAACGTTCTAATGTAGAATTGAGAAAATTTGCCTATGTCGCTTCCCATGATTTGCAAGAACCATTAAATCAAGTAGCCAATTATGTGCAGCTTTTGGAAATGCGCTATGAAGCAGAACTAGACGCAGATGCAAAAGAGTTTATTGGCTATGTTGTCGAAGGTGTAATTTTAATGCAGACCTTAATTGATGACGTACTCGCATACTGCAACGTAGATACATTAGGAATTACTTTTCAAGTTACCGAAGTCGAAACAGCTTTAAATCGGACCTTGAAGAATTTACGTCAACGCATTGCGGAAACCGGCGCAATTATTACCCATGATCCCTTACCCGCAGTTATGGCTGATGAAACACAGTTAATCCAGCTATTTTTGAACCTCATTGGTAACGCGATCAAATTCCACAGTAGTCAACCACCAAGGATTCATATTAGTGCGAAAAGATTGGAAGATGAATGGTTATTTTCAGTTCAAGATAACGGAATTGGCTTAGATCCGCAATTTAGCGATCGCATTTTTACCATCTTTCAACGTCTACACACCAGAGATAAATATCCGGGTACAGGAATAGGTTTGGCTATTTGTAAGAAAATAATTGAATGTCATCGCGGACGAATCTGGGTAGAGTCACAACTCGGTCGGGGTGCGACTTTTTACTTTACAATTCCCGTCAGAGGTTGTAATCATGAGCGTCAAAATGGCAGAAACACACAAAATTATCTTTTTAGTGGAGGACAATAAGGCTGATATTCGTCTCATTCAAGAAGCATTAAAAACCAGTTTATTACCTCATCAAGTAATCACAGTTAGGGACGGTGTAGAAGCTATGAATTACCTCCACCAAGAAGGAGAATATGCTAACTCACCACGTCCTGACTTGATTTTATTAGACTTAAATTTACCCAGAAAAGATGGTAGAGAGGTATTAGCAGAAATTAAATCCGATCCTCAACTCAAACGCATTCCCGTCGTCATTTTAACAACCTCAAAAAATCAAGATGACATTTTCCATAGTTACGACTTACACGCTAATTGCTATATTACCAAATCTCGTAACCTGAGTCAGCTATTCCAAATCATCCAGAGTATTGAGAAATTTTGGTTTTCTACCGTTACCTTACCATTAGAATAAAACTACCGAATCAGGAGATAGGGGCGCAGGGCCTGCGCCCATTCAGGAAGAAGAAAGAATTAGGAATAATAGTCTTTTACTTTCTGGCTCTTACTGTAAATTTTATATCTCCTATAAGTAGATACTACTACATTCAATATATCCTTGAAAACTAATCTAATAAAAGTCTATTTAACCAAGAACTCGCAAAAGGTAAAACCAGGAAATGATTACCGCAACTTCCACACTAAAAATCCTCTTAATTGAAGATAACTTAGCAGAAGCCAGGTTATTGCAAGAGTTTATTAAACTCACAAAATCTCAAAATTTTGGTTTAGTTCACGTCCAAAGACTTCAAGACGGAATCAAACAATTAAATAGCCAAAAATACGACGTAATTTTATTAGATTTGACCCTTCCTGACAGTCAAGGATTATGTTCCATCCCTCAGTTACTTCAGCAAAATCCCAGCAATCCCATCATAGTTCTGACTAACACAAATGATGAAGAACTAGCCATTGAAGCAGTGAGACAAGGAGCGCAAGATTATCTAGTCAAAAGGCACGTAAATCCAGATACATTGGTACGTTCTGTGCGATATGCTGTAGAACGCAAACAATTTTTAGAACAATTAAATCAAATTAATCAAACATTAGAAACTCAAGTCGAAGAAAAAACCACAGAACTCTTAAAATCCCAAGAAATTAATCAGCTTAAATCTGAATTTATGGCTATGCTTTCCCATGATATTCGCAATCCTCTAAACACCATTCTTCTCGCGGCTGGATTACTAGAAAAATATCAAAAAGAACTGACAAATAATTCCCAAATTGACTATGTACAACTCATCCGCTCTGCCATCAAAAATGTATCACATTTAGTAGATGAAGCCTCACTAATTGGTAAATCTGATTCTGGACAACTAGCATACCAACCACACGTACTCAATTTAGAAAACTTATGCTCTGAATTAGTAGAACAATCTCAATTACCTGCCCAAGAACAACAATTGAACTTAATTTTCACCAGTTCTGAACACTGTTTTGAATTCCTGGGAGATGAAACCCTCTTAAAGCATATTATCAATAATTTACTCAATAATGCCATTAAATATTCAATTCCCGGAGGTACAGTTCTATTTGAATTAATTAAACAAGAAAAAACCGTAATTTTGAGATTTCAAGATCAGGGAATTGGTATGAGCGAAAAAGACCAAAAAAAATTATTTCAACCATTTCACCGGGGAGAAAATGTAGGCATAATTCCTGGTAGTGGTCTAGGATTAACAATCGTCCAACAGTGCGTTATAGCCCACAGAGGGGAAATTACAGTTAATAGTCAAGTAGGAGTAGGTTCAACTTTTACAGTGACTTTGCCGATAACAAAATAGATCCCCGACTTCTTAGAGAAGTCGGGGATCTAAAAAATATTGAATTATATTAAACTACCGCTTCTGCCTTTTCTACGACTTTTTCCTTCACAGGTACATAAGGTTTTTCCGCACCTTGGGCTAAATACGCAGCTAATTGACTTTCGATTTCATCGCGGACAATTTGCCGATATTCCATAAAATGCTCAATGTGGGCGCAGGTAGAAACGTATTGTTCGATTACCTTGGGATTATGCTTGAGAATGCTAAACAAATGATGCCAGAATTTCCAGCGAGTTTGTCGTTTAAATCCTTGTCGCCAAATCACAATGAGTAAGGCCCTGACAACTACCCATTCTGGTGTTTTTGCCGGTGCTGTCCACTTGGGAGAACCCAACATCATAAAACAGCGATAGGTGCGATCCAAGTAAGCAGTCGGGTCATATAAAGCACAGAAGGCTTCCACATATTCCCTAGCCAATTCTTCTAGAGGACGGGTAGGAATAAAATTCATCAATGTGGTTTGATTGATGTTCCCGTCTTGGTTTTCTCGCAATCTGCCTTCTTTAGTTAAACGATGCCACAACGCAGTATTGGGTAACGCCTGTAACATGGCAAAGGTAGTAGAAGGAATAGCTGCGAGTTCAGCAAAACGGACAATGCGATCGCCTGCACCCGCTTTTTCACCATCAAAACCAATAATAAACCCAGCCATTGGCCGCAGTCCAGTTCTGATAATGGTTTCTACAGATTCAGTTAAGGAACTGCGAGTATTTTGAAACTTCTTAGTTAGTTGTAAACTATCTTCATCTGGGGTTTCAATCCCCAAAAATACCGCTTTAAAGCCACAATCAACCATCAACTCCATCATTTCTTGGTCTTGTGCCAAATCAATGGAAGCTTCCGTGTCAAAATTGAACGGATATTGATGTTCTTCCATCCAAACTTTTAACTCTTTCAGCAACAACTTCACATTTCGCTTGTTGCCAATAAAGTTATCATCCACCATAAACACACCCCGCCGCCAACCCAAATCATAGAGATAATCCAACTCGGCTAACAGTTGTGCAGGAGTTTTGGTTCGGGGTTTGCGTCCATATAAAACAATGATGTCGCAAAACTCGCACTGGAAAGGACAACCCCGGGAAAACTGCACCGACATCATATCATAGGCATTAAACTCTAATAAATCAAAGCGGGGAATAGGTGTACTGGTAACATCAGGTTTTTCAGCAGCCCGGAAAACTCCCGATTTTTCTCCCCGTTGCACAGCTTCCACAAACATGGGTAAAGTCAGTTCCCCTTCATCAAGAATCAGGTAATCTGCCCCTGCTGCTTCCACTTCATGGGGTGTAGAGGTAGGATAAGGACCACCCAAAGCCACCAGCTTACCGCGTCTTTTCGCTTCCCGAATTTGCTCAAGTAAGTCTTGTTTTTGGACAATCATGGCGGAGAAAATCACCATATCTGCCCATGCCCATTCTTCCTCAGTAGCAGCGCGGATGTTACGATCTACAAGCTTAAACTCCCACTCTTGGGGCAAAATTGCCGCTACCGTCACCAAACCCAATGGTGGCAACAAAACCTTTCTGTCAACTAGCGCCAGAATTTTCTCATAAGACCAAAATGTACTTGGAAATATTGGATAAACTAGCAAAACACGCATAGTATCACCCCTCACGATTTATTTGTGATCTAACTGTAACTAAAATTCAGACTAATTGACTTTTTTCTCAAGCCTGTTGTATGTGAGAATGTCAGAATCAAGATGTCCAGGATTTAAGGATTTACAGGATGAAGACAGTAATTTTCTCACTAATTACGTATCATCACTTGTACAAACCTCGACTTGATACTTCCTTCCCATTCCAAAATTACTCATGTTTTTTCTCTGTGTTCTCTGTGCCTCTGTGGTTCGTTATTAAAAATTTAGGTAATTTAATAGTAGGATAAGAGTAACTAGCAACTTGGGTGAAGATAATTTTTTATGGATAGTACAAGTTCGGAAAATATTAAATCTAAATATAAGCTAGGTCAGTTTGTTCTGGGAAAAGTAGAATTTCATACACCCTTTGGCGTTTTTGCTCAGAAATGATCTAATTTGAGCGATCGCAAAAATTTTCTATTGACAAATTGACAAAAAAGTAGTATTCAACCTGGCAATGTTATTAATTTTAGCGATATTTAGGGTTTGCTGATAGCGCAGCGTGGCGTTAGCCATACTCCTGAATGGGCGCAGTCCCTGCGCCCCTACTCCCTGATAGCGCAGCGTGGCGTTAGCCATACTCCTGAACTTCGATATATCGTAGGGGTTTAGCTCATGCTTTACCCTTACATATCTCATCAATTACAGGATGGTTTAATGCTGATGTAGAGATCTTTCATGAACCGTCTCTACAACGTGGTTTGCCTTTTTACGTTTCTTTACACAGTTTGGTTTTATTGTGTTCACCTACTTGTAATCTATCAAGTTAATCTTATTATCATCCTGTAAATCCTTAAATCCTGGATGTCCTGATTCTGACAAAGGTTAGTTTCAGGACGCTCGATTTTACGTCATGCTGGTACATGGGTAGGGGAAATTAAATTTCAACTTTCAAAACTTTGACTAAGAAACCCCATTTATCTGCTGCTTCCTTAATAATTTTTGCTGTTGGTTTACCAGCACCATGTCCTGCCTTCATGTCAATTCTAATTAATACAGGTGCATAACCACTATGCGCTGCTTGTAAAGCCGCAGCAAATTTAAAACTGTGAGCAGGTACTACACGATCATCATGATCTGCGGTAGTAATTAACGTAGCTGGATAAGCTGTTCCCGGCTTCAGATTATGCAAAGGTGAATAAGCATATAAAGTTGCGAATTCTTCTGCGTTTTCTGAAGAACCATATTCAGCCACCCAAGCCCAGCCAATGGTAAATTTATGGAAGCGCAACATATCCATAACGCCTACTGCGGGTAGGGCTGCACCAAACAAATTAGGGCGTTGTGTCATGCAAGTACCCACCAATAAACCACCATTACTACCTCCACCAATAGCTAATTTTCCAGGTTGGGTGTAATTATGAGCAATTAACCATTCAGCCGCAGCAATGAAATCATCAAAAACGTTTTGCTTTTGCAATTTCATTCCTGCTTGATGCCATTCTTCTCCATATTCACCACCACCACGTAAATTAGGAACAGCATAGACTCCTCCCATTTCTAGCCATATTAAAAGGCTAACAGAAAAACTTGGTGTTAAGGAGATATTAAACCCACCATATCCATAGAGGTAAGTAGGATTGTTACCATCTAATTTAATTCCTTTTTTGTGAGTAATAAACATTGGCACTTTTGTACCATCTTTACTTGCATAGAAAACCTGTTTTGTCTCGTATTCATCAGCATTGAAATCTACTTCTGGCTGACGGAAAAGTTCACTCTTACCTGTTTTCATGTCATAACGATAAATAGTTCCAGGGGTAGTAAAGCTGGTAAAACTATAAAATGTTTCCGTATCATACCGTTTACCACTAAATCCGCTGGCTGCACCAATTCCGGGTAATTCTACTTCTCGAATAAAATTACCTTTGAGATTAAATATCTTAATTTGGCTATGGGCATCTTGTAAATAATCAGCCACAAATTGATTATTTAAGACACTGACACTTTCTAATGTTTCTACTGCTTGAGGAATAATTTCTTGCCAATTTTCGGGAGTTGGTTTTCTCGTGTCAATGGCAATAACTCTACCTTTTGGAGAATTGAAATCTGTGCGAAAGTAGAAAACATAATCGTCATTATCAATGAAGCTATAATTTGCTAAAAATTGGTTGATTAGTTCGATGACTTCAGAATTTTGATTTGTTAGATCCTTGTAAAAAACTAAGTTTTTGGAGTCAGTTCCTAGCCAGATTGAAATTATTAAATATTTGCCGTCTTCCGTGACATTCCCAGTAAAACCCCATTCTTTTTCATCAGGACGATGGTAAATTAAGATGTCTGTTGATTGGGGTGTACCAAGTTGATGATAATAAAGTTTTTGGTAATAATTAACATCTTCTAATTTGGTTTTTTCATTTGGTTCATCATAACGACTGTAGAAAAACCCTTGATGATCATGAGTCCAAGAAGCACCGGAAAATTTAATCCATTGGAGATAATCTTGTAAATCTTCACCTGTGGCAATATTTCTAACTTTCCATTCTTGCCAATCTGAACCAGAACTAGATAAACCATAGGCTAAAAGTTGACCATTTTCACTGATGGAAATTCCTGAAAGGGCAATTGTACCATCTTCTGAAAGTTGATTAGGATCAAGTACAATTCTTGGTTCTGCATCTAAAGTTGGCAGAGTATAGAGGACACTTTGATTTTGCAGTCCATCATTTTTGAAATAAAAGTAACTTTCACCTTCTTTAAAGGGAGTTCCATATTTTTCATAATCCCAAAGTTTTGTTAGCCGCTGTTTGATTTTTTCTCTGGCAGGAATTTCGTTTAAATAGCTAAAGGTAACTTGATTTTGGGCTTCTACCCAAGCCTTTGTTACGTCTGTATCCGGGTCTTCTAAGGCTCTGTAAGGATCGGCGATCGCCATTCCGTGATAATTATCCACCTGCTCACTTTTGCTAACAGTAGGATAGGTCAGAGGTTGGTTAAAGTTAGACATAAATTTAGGATAAATTGTACTAAATTGCTAATACCAATTTTATATGAGTCCGCACAAAATCATCAAATCTGTTAATTCATCTGCGTTTATCTGCGGTCAATTATTTCTGATCTCTGATTCTATGCAGATTCATCTTATTTTGGTATAAATTAATTAATAACATAAAAAAGCCATTATTTGCAATATTGACTCGTTCTCAAACAAGAAAGATAAGAAGGTTACTAACTGAAGGTATCGCTGAGAATTTATGCATCTCTTTATGATTTTGACAGAATGACTATCTTTTTGCGACCAAATAGCATTATGATCAATAGCGATTAATTTGTGTAACCTGGAGATAAAATTGGCAGTCATGCAAAAATTCGCTCAATCTATAGCTTTGATGCCACCTGCAAAAATTTTTACTGTGGGACTATCTTTCTCTCTGGTAACGGGACTTTATGCTTGTGGTAAGAGACAAAATTCTGGTATCAATCTTCAAAATTTCAATATTGGTGCTAATGTAACACAGATTCAAAAAATTACCCAAAAAAATCAGGACACGACAGTTTACATTCAAGGTAAAGTAGAAAAGTATGCTCCATTAATCAAGAAAAAATCATATCAAATTAACGACTCAACTGGGAAAATTTGGGTAATCACTAATCAGGGTAATTTCCAAGTCGGAGAACAGGTAGTATTGAAGGGTAATGTTCAGTATCAAAGTGTGCCTTTGGCTGGTAAAGAATACGGTGAAGTTTATTTAGAGGAAAAGTAATTTATGAACAGTCAACTAGCTTATGTAGCCGTTGCCATTCTCTATCGAGAGAATAAGTTTTTAATGCAATTACGGGATAATATTCCTAATATTATAGCTCCTGGTTGTTGGGCTTTATTCGGTGGACATATAGAACCAGGAGAAACTCCAGAAATAGCTGTTCAGCGCGAGGTTGTCGAAGAAATTGGTTATGAGTTGACTGACTTTACAAAATTTGGAATTTATAGCGATGAAAAAGCTGTGCGTTATGTATTTCAAGCACCATTGTTAGTCCCAGTGAGTCAACTTGTACTTTCTGAAGGGTGGGATTTAGATTTATTAACAGCAGCAGATATTGACAAGGGTGAATATTATTCTCAAAAAGCCGGAGATATTAGACCTTTAGCAACTTTGCCTCAGAAAATTATGCTGGATTTTATCAAAACTCTATAGTCTGATAATCCGATTCACGAACTTTTTGAGTTTTCCAGACATTTTGCCAAAATTATATTATTAATAAATGCCATGCAGCCAGTAAAAAGTCTAACAAATTTACCCAAATGGTTAAACATAGGATTAGCCTTTCCTGTGATTCTTTTAAATGGATGGTTATTAATTCAATTCATTAACTATTTTCAGCCTTTGGTTAGCGTTATTTCCGTTGCTATTCTTCTGGCTTTTGTACTAGATTACCCCATTCAACTTCTCCAAAAACGGGGAGTACCTCGAATTTTAGCAGTTGTAGTGGTATTACTGTTATCTATTATTATTTTGGGTGCTGTAGGTGTAATTCTGCTACCACTTATTCTGGAACAATTGAATGAGTTAGCTAATCTTCTTCCCTATTGGATAGAATCGGCAACTCAACAAATAGAAGCTTTGCAAAATTGGGCAGCTACTCAGCAACTACCAGTAAATTTAAGTGGATTAGCTGGTGAAATTTTAGGAAAAATATCAAGTCAATTGCAATCTTTTACTGGGAAAATTTTAGGTTTTGCTTTCGATACTATTGGCAATTTATTGAATTTATTAATTACCATAGTTTTGACTATTTATTTAGTATTGAATGGGGAAAGTTTATGGAATGGCATTTATCTTTGGTTTCCCCCAGAAACAGCGAAAAAGGTGCGAGAATTACTGCGAGAAGATTTTAATAATTATTTCATTGGTCAAGCTACTTTAGGGGCTATTTTAGCCGTATCCATAACATTGGCTTTTGTCGTTTTACGAGTGCCTTTATCACTACTTTTTGGCATAGGAATTGGTTTGTTTTCCCTATTTCCTTTTGGTACTGGTATTGGTATTGGTATTGTTAGTTTATTAATAACTTTAAAAGACTTTGGTTTAGGGTTAGAGGTTGCGGCTATAGGTGTGGCTATTGATCAAATTAATTCTAATATTATTGCCCCACGTATTTTAGGAAATTTAACTGGTTTAAATCCTGTATGGGTGGTAATTTCTTTATTAATAGGCGCAAAGTTAGGCGGTGTATTGGGGTTATTGGTTGCTATTCCTCTTGCTAGTTTTATTAAAGATATCGCTGATACTTGGCGTAATGGTAAATTTAATAAAACTGCTGTTGATAGTGAGTAAATGACAACACCTTTATTTCCTGATTTTGTTTGTCTTGTTGGCAGTTTATTTGTTTAAATTGATAAAAATGTCTGGGACACAATTCCCCAACTTTTAATTAGATTGGGGGAAAATAGTATTCTGTAGGTACAGGCACAAAAATCAAGAAAGTGATTACAATACTCAAGGTGAAATCTAATTCTCTTGAGTGACTAAAGTTATGGAAAATTTTGTTTTTTACAACCCAGTTAAAATCCTGTTTGGTAGGGGTCAAATCGCTAATATTGGTTCAGAAATCCCGGCGAACGCGAAAATTCTGATTACTTACGGTGGTGGTAGTATTAAAGCTAATGGGGTTTATGATCAAGTAAAATCGGCATTGGCTGGTAGAAATGTATTTGAGTTCGGCGGTATTGAACCCAATCCTCATTTTGAAACTTTGATGCAGGCGGTTGAGTTAATCCGCAAAGAAGGTATTGATTTTCTGTTGGCTGTGGGTGGTGGTTCTGTTGCAGACGGGACTAAGTTTATAGCGGCTGCGGTTTCTTTTGTGGGCGACCCTTGGGATATTTTAGCTCATGGCGCACCAGTAACGGCGGCTTTACCAATGGGGGTGGTTTTGACTTTACCTGCGACTGGTTCAGAAATGAATACAAATTCAGTTGTGACTAAGTGGGAAACTAAAGAAAAGTTATTTTTCGCTAGTCCCTTGGTGTTTCCGAAATTTTCCGTTCTTGACCCAGAAACAACTTTCTCCCTGCCTCCTCGGCAAATTAGCAATGGTATTGTTGATGCTTTTACTCATGTGATGGAGCAGTATTTGACCTATCCGGTGAATGCACCATTACAAGACCGCATGGCTGAATCAATTTTACTAACTTTGATTTCAGAAGGACCCAAAACTTTAGCAAATCCTACAGATTATGATGCGCGGGCAAATTTGGTTTGGTCGGCGACAATGGCATTAAATGGGTTAATTGCGGCTGGTGTACCTCAAGATTGGACGACTCACATGATAGGTCATGAGTTGACAGCGTTACATGGTATGGATCATGCTCAAACTTTGGCGGTTGTGTTACCTGGAACTTTGACGATTAGACGCGATCGCAAGTGGCAAAAACTTCTACAATATGCAGATAGAGTTTGGCAAGTTGTCGGTGGTTCGGAGGAAGAACGGGTAAATGCCGCAATTACTAAAACTCGTGATTTCTTTGAATCAGTTGGTGTTCGCACTCATTTATCTGATTATGGTGTGGGAGTAGAAACTATTCCCGCAGTTATCAAAAATTTAGAAAAACATGGGATGACCGCTTTGGGGGAAAATAAAGACGTTAACCCCCAAGTTGTGGAACAGATTTTAGCTCTTTGTGCTTAAAAGTTAAATCCGCAGGTCAGACGTTTGATTTGTTTGTCTGACCTGCATTAAGTCGGTTGGCGGAGAAATTGGTAGAAATGTAAAAATATTATCGAAATCCTAAAATTTTAATCAGCAATGGGACAAAGAACATCCCATTGAAAAACCGATGCTGATGCAGCCAAATTATTAGAAGGGGCAGTAGAAAATGATAGTATTTAAGAAAAGAGTTAAAAACCTAACACCAACCCATCTGCGTTAATCAGCGTCCATCTGCGTTTGCAATCTCATTGATGAAAATGTTAACCCAATTTGAAAAATTACCCTTTTTGCAAAAATTATGTTGGCAAAGAGAAAATACCGAAGATCTTACTCCTTTAGAAATACTGAGAATATATGAACGCGGGTGGCACTACCGGGGAGTTTTAGGCGACTTAAGCCAAATAGAAACCTTATTTGTGCAACAATTAGCTCAATATTATCATTCATGGTTAGGAGCGAAAATGTTTGAGAGGGAGTTTCATCAAAAAATTTTAAATGTTCTTAATCAATTAAAGGCTAATTTTTTATTAGAGTGTGGCGCATATTTTGGCGGTGGGACTCTGGTTAGTTTAAATCATGGAGAATATAGATTAAGCAAAGATATAGATTTTCTCTGTTCTACTGGTACAGGCTACCGATTACTACGACAAAAAATAGCTGAAAATCAATATAATGCCCTTTTCAACACTCAAAATAATCTCAATCTACCCGGACAAATTAAAGCTGACCAGTACGGAATAAGATTTGCCATTATAGTTGATGAAACCCTGATTAAATTTGAGATAATTATGGAAGGACGGATTGAATTGGGAGAAGCAAATTATCCCATTTGGTCGCCTGTCCCATGCTTAAATCAAATTGACAGTTTTGCAGAAAAACTTTTAGCTAATTCTGACAGATGGAATGATTCCTCAGTAGAGTCGAGAGATTTGATTGATTTGGCTATGCAAAGGCTCAATTCTCCCATTCCTCAAGTAGCTATTGAGAAGGCAGAATCAGCTTATCCTGTAATTGAACCTTTAAAAAAAGCGATACTTTTTTTCCAAAATCACCCCAATTATCGAGACAAATGTTTTACGGCTTTGCGAATTGCCGAACCCAGTAAAATTATTGATGGTATTGATTTAATTGCGACTGATTTCGACTTAAAAAAGACACATAGAACTTTTAGCGAATTTCAACAAGACGTGGAATGACAATTAATCGCTTTTCTTCGTGGCGAACAAAATTAGATCAATCATTCCTGAATTTGAAAAGTATTCGCTTTGACTAATTAAAAATAACATTATTACGGCTATCGTAGCAATTATCCTTGCTACTATCATTTGTGAAGGTAATCTTGTTAGAACGGACTCAGAAGTTTCACCGATTCCCTAGTGGAAACCGAGGCGATAACGGGCAAGGATAGTGACCCAGGCTCTAGAACCTCAAAGCAAACTTACGAGTAAGGTCAATCAGAGAGCGAATTATAAGCAATTGACGCTATTTGACCTTGGTTATACTGCAAACGGTTCATAGTTTAACCAAGTATGAAACCCCTCTGGTAAACCTCTCCTTTGCACCCCTCCCTGACCCTCCCCTACAAGGGAGGGAAAAGGAGCAGCTTTTATAATTGGAGAGGCTTTGAACTTGTTCTTTGTATGATAAAAAAGTCCAGCTTTTAGCCGTTTTGAGTATAACTACATTAGTTGTGTATCCCTAAGTGAAAATTGGAAAAGTTGTAAGTGCGATCGCTACTAAGGTAGAATATTCAAAGTCCAGTAAAAACTTCCCTACCACAAGATAATACTGGGAAGACTTTGTTGTTTGTGGTAGCTTCAAACCCAAAGGAAGTCAGGAAAACCACAATTAGCGGCAGCAAAACTCTAAATGTACCTGTTTCTACGGCTAACAGGTTGCAAAATTGGCATTTTTGAGATTCCAGTTTAGCTTGGACATTGGCTATGACTTCATACATTTGTTTTTCTGGTAGTACAATTATCAGTAAAAATTAATCTAATAACTATAGTTTCTTGTTAAGTTAAATTAAATCACAGTGATAATTACCCCAAATTTATCGGGTAAGTTGAGTTTTTGTATCAAATAAGCAGGGTTAACGGAGTAATACAGACAATGCAGCAACTTGTAGACCAAATTAAAACAATTGATTTTCAAAGTGAAATATATAAAGATGCCTATAGCCGCATCAATGCCATTGTAATTGAAGGGGAACAGGAAGCCCACGAAAATTACATTACATTAGCTCAACTACTGCCGGCACAGGAAAAGGAACTAATTGCTCTCTCGAAAATGGAAAGTCGCCACAAAAAAGGATTTGAAGCCTGTGGACGGAACTTAAAAGTGACTCCAGATTTAGAATTTGCGAAAAAGTTTTTCTTGGGACTACATGACAATTTCCAAACCGCAGCCAAAGAAGGCAAAGTCGTGACTTGCCTTTTGATTCAATCATTAATTATCGAATGTTTTGCGATCGCTGCCTACAATATCTATATTCCTGTGGCTGATGATTTTGCTCGTAAAATCACAGAAGGGGTAGTAAAAGAAGAATACAGCCATCTCAACTTTGGTGAAGTGTGGTTGCAAAAAAACTTTACAGAATCCAAAGCCGAATTAGAGCAAGCTAACCGCCAAAACCTGCCTCTAGTATGGAGAATGCTCAATCAAGTAGCAGATGATGCCAAAGTTTTAGCTATGGAAAAAGACGCTTTAGTAGAAGATTTTATGATTCAATATGGTGATGCCTTAAGTAACATTGGCTTCACTACCCGTGATATCATGCGTCTTTCTGCCTACGGACTTGTAGCCGCTTAATAATGCCCTTAGGGTGACAACTATGTTACCCTAGGTTTTGGGGGCAGGGGGCAGGGAGCAGGGAGCAGGGAGAAAAAGGATTTATACTCAAAGCGGTTGGGAGATGGACTTTTGTAAAATCACGAAAACACCGTGTTTGTAGGGGGTTTAGCAAGAGCTTCATTGGTGTCAATTTAAGCTACAGATGGTTTATTTGTTTGGCTGACAGACCCACCCTGAAATGGATTATGGCTAACGCCACGCTACGCTATCAGGGCTAATAAGTAATTGGACAAAAATATTTACAGTCATTGCGAGCGAAGGGAAGCAATCACAACCCTGGCAATTGCTTCATTTCACTTCGTTCCATATGGCTAACGCCACGCTGCGCTAACGCAATGACATTGTGCAATTAATTCTGTCTCACTACTTATCTAAAGTTTACTCAAAAATTTCTGGGTTATTTAGGGCTTGCTGATAGCGTATTGTGGCGTAAGCCATATAAAACTGAAACCTTTTATTAATAGGGGTTTCGCTGATTTTTATCACAAGAATGTGCAAGGTTTTGGCAAATGGAGTCTCAAAATTGGTGCATTTTCCTGGGTCGGATTTAGAAAATTGAGGATATCCAGATGGCTGAAACTGTTCCCAGTTAAGAGTTAAGAGTTCCCTGCCCTCACAGACAACTTATTCAGCAAGCCGTACTTAATTACGAATTACGAATTATTTGGACACTTTATGTAGTATTTTTAATAGTTAGACATCATATAGCAGATTGCAGATTGATGCGGTACAGGATCTTAAATTTAAAGCCTGACAACAAGCCTGTTTTACTCCTGACTCCTGAATTCTGCTGTATCTGATTCTAAGTTGGCATAGTTTTTCGATTTCTCTAAAATCTAAAATCTAAAATTGGTTTTGCACGACAGCACACGCCTAATATATCACTCCATGTTTGGTTTAATTGGACATCTGACTAGTTTAGAACACGCTCAATCAGTAGCTCAAGAATTGGGATATCCAGAATATGCCGATCAAGGGCTAGACTTTTGGTGTAGCGCCCCGCCGCAAATAGTTGATCATATCACTGTCACCAGTATCACCGGGCAGAAAATAGAAGGAAAGTATGTAGAATCATGCTTTTTACCGGAAATGCTGGCTAATCGCCGCATTAAAGCCGCAACACGCAAAATTCTTAATGCTATGGCTCATGCTCAAAAGCATGGCATTGATATTACAGCCTTGGGTGGATTTTCCTCAATTATTTTTGAGAACTTTAATTTAGAGCAGTTCAAACAAGTCCGCAATATTAACCTAGATTTTGAACGCTTTACTACAGGCAACACTCATACAGCTTACATTATTTGTCGGCAAGTAGAAGAAGCTTCCAAACAACTAGGGATTGAATTGTCCAAAGCAACTGTAGCTGTGTGCGGTGCAACGGGGGATATTGGCAGCGCAGTCACCCGCTGGCTAGATAAAAAAACAGATGTTCAAGAATTATTATTAATTGCGAGAAATCAAGAACGTCTCCAAGAACTGCAAGCAGAACTAGGACGGGGTAAAATTATGGGATTACAGGAAGCATTACCCCAAGCGGATATTGTCGTCTGGGTGGCGAGTATGCCCAAAGGCGTAGAAATTGACCCAATAACATTAAAACAACCCTGTCTATTGATTGATGGGGGCTATCCTAAAAACTTAGGCACAAAAGTTCAGCATCCGGGGGTATATGTATTAAATGGCGGCATTGTGGAGCATTCCCTAGATATTGACTGGAAAATCATGAAAATTGTCAATATGGATGTGCCAGGGCGGCAATTATTTGCTTGTTTTGCCGAATCAATGCTGCTGGAATTTGAGAAGTTATATACAAACTTTTCTTGGGGGCGTAATCAGATTACCGTAGACAAAATGGAGCAAATTGGTCGTGTGTCCATTAAACACGGTTTTAGACCATTACTAGTTTAGTCATTGGTCATTGGTCAGTGGTCAGTGGCAAAGAAAAGACAACTGACAACTGACAACTGACAACCAACAACTGACAACTGACAACTGACAACGAACATAATTATGGCAACCACTGAGCGCAAACCGCTACTGTTAGATTTTGAAAAGCCTTTAGCAGAACTGGCTACTCGGATTGACCAAATTCGCCAATTAGCTGAAGAAAATGGTGTTGATGTTTCTGGACAAATTCGCCAACTAGAGACGCGGGCGACGCAATTGCGGGAGGAGATTTTTAGCAGTCTGACACCATCTCAACGATTGCAGGTAGCTCGTCATCCCCGCCGCCCTAGCACTTTAGATTATATCCAGTCTATCAGCGATGAATGGATGGAATTACATGGCGATCGCTGTGGTAGCGATGATCCGGCTTTAGTTGGTGGCGTTGGTCGCATAGCTGGACAACCAGTGATGATGTTAGGACATCAAAAAGGTCGAGATACTAAAGACAACGTTGCCCGCAACTTTGGTATGGCTGCTCCTGGTGGCTACCGGAAGGCTCTGCGCCTCATGGAACACGCCAATAAATTTAGTATGCCAATTTTGACCTTTATTGATACTCCTGGGGCTTGGGCAGGCATCGAAGCCGAACATCAAGGACAAGGAGAGGCGATCGCCTATAACCTGCGAGAAATGTTCAGTTTTGACGTACCCATCATTTGTACAGTTATCGGTGAAGGTGGATCTGGCGGGGCTTTGGGTATTGGTGTAGGCGATCGTCTACTGATGTTTGAACACTCAGTTTACACCGTAGCTACCCCGGAAGCCTGTGCCGCAATTTTGTGGAAAGATGCCAGTAAATCTCACTTAGCCGCCGTAGCCCTGAAAATCATCTCCCACGACCTCAAAAACTTGGGTATTATTGACCAAATCCTCCCTGAACCCTTGGGTGGCGCACACTCAGACCCCTTAACAGCGGCTACCAACTTAAAACAAGCCTTAGTGGAAAACTTAGACGAACTCAATCGTCTCACCCCAGCGGAGCGCCGCCAACTCCGTTATGATAAATTCCGTAATATCGGCGTTTTCACAGAACTTGCCCACTAAAAATACTCAAGAAAATGGTATAGAATAATAGCAATGCTATAATTGCCTATGGCTGCTTAAAGATTTTTAACAATCTTCAAGAGCTATAGGCATTTGTATTTACTTGATTTTATGAATTCTGAGCAAAAAAGACGCGCCTTAATTACTGGTGCTAGTAGCGGAATTGGCAGAGCAACAGCTTTAGCATTTGCAAAAGCTGGAATAGATGTAGCATTAGTCAGCCGTTCTCAGGATAAACTAGAGTCTGTAGCTAGAGCCGCACAGGAGTTAGGAGTAGAAGCCCAAGCCTTTTGTCTAGACTTAGCTGAAGTTACCCAAGTTAAATCCAAAATTCAAGGAATAGCTGACGAATTTGGCAACATAAATATTCTCATTAATAACGCTGGAATTGGATATACAGGCAACCTGAGTGAAACACCCTTGGAAGACTGGCAACAAGTCATTGACTTGAACCTCACCAGTGTCTTTCAGTGCATGATGGGAATTTTGCCAGGAATGCGCCAACAAGGGCAAGGCACAATTATTAACATTGCTTCTATAGCAGCCAAACAAACCTTTCCAGGTTGGGGTGCTTACTGCGTCAGCAAAGCAGGACTTCTTTTCCTTTCCCAAACCCTCGCACAAGAAGAACGGGCTAATGGTATTCGCGTCATTGCCATTTGTCCTGGTTCTGTCAATACGGCAATTTGGGATACTCCAACCGTCCAGGCTAACTTTGACCGTTCCCAAATGTTAACTCCAGAAATTGTGGCAACAACAATTTTACATACTGTCTTATTACCACAAGAAGCAGTAATTGAAGAATTGACGATTATGTCTAATGCTGGCGTTCTCTAATTGGTAATTTCCTCATTTATCCCTTTAAATGATTAATTACCACTGACGACTGACAACTGACAACTGAAAAATTACTAAAATTTAATCATGACTATCGCTGGTTCAAACGGTTCTAATACCTCGCAATCGCCTCTGATTCCTGATTTAGCAGAAGCTATCAATGTCCGACCAGACCGCAATACCCATAATGGCAAAGAACCAGAAATACATCCACCCTCGGAAGAAACAATGGATGAGATGATGCAAGCTGTGCGGACAATGTTAGTGGGATTAGGAGAAGACCCTGAACGGGAAGGGCTGCTAAAAACACCTAAGCGCGTAGCTAAGGCGATGAAATTTCTTACCAGCGGCTACAATCAATCTCTAGAAGACCTCATCAATGGTGCGATATTTGATGAAGGACATGATGAAATGGTTTTGGTAAGAGACATTAACTTCTTTAGCCTGTGTGAACATCATATGCTGCCATTCATGGGTAGAGCGCACGTTGCTTATATTCCCAATCAAAAAGTTGTAGGATTAAGCAAACTGGCAAGAATTGTGGAAATGTATTCTCGCCGATTGCAAGTTCAAGAAAGACTAACTCGACAAATTGCTGAGGCACTACAAGCAGTCCTCGAACCCAAAGGTGTGGCTGTAGTCATGGAAGCTACTCATATGTGTATGGTGATGCGGGGGGTTCAAAAACCTGGTTCTTGGACAGTTACCAGTTCGATGGTAGGTATTTTCCAAGAACAACACAAAACCCGTGAAGAATTTTTCAACTTGATTCGTCATCAAGCGTCATTATTTTAATGCGGGATAGGGGTAGGGAGTAGGGGGAGTAGGGGGAGTAGGGGGGGAGTAGGGGGAGTAGGGGGAGTAGGGGGAGTAGGGGGAGTAGGGGGAGTAGGGGGAGTAGGGGGAGTAGGGGGCAGGGAGATTATTTATCTTTCTATTGCCTATTGCCTATTGCCTATTACCAATTACCAATTACCAATTACCAATTACCAATTACCAATTACCAATTACCAATTCTCTAACTTTTGAAATAATAGGGCTACTTTATCTAAATCTTTGTTACCTGGTGAATGTTCGACACCACTAGATAGATCAATACCATTGGGTTTAATTTGACTTAAAGCAGTCAAAATATTATCTGGTGTGAGTCCTCCGGCTAAGAACCAAGGAAGATTAGGGCTAAATTGCTGATTTAGTTGATGCCAATCTAAGGTTTGTCCTGTTCCTCCTAGTTGTTGGGGATGGTAAGCATCAAGTAGTAGAGTATCTACATAATCGGTGTAATGTATGGTGGTTTGTAGATGCTCTAAACTGCGGACTCGCAAGGCTTTGATGATTTCCACTTGGGGTAGGGATTGACGTAATTGCTGGCAAAATTCTGGTGTTTCGTCTCCATGTAGCTGGACACCGGTTAAACCAGACTTTTTGACTATTTGACTAATTTCAGAAATAGTAGTGTTAGCAAAAACGCCGATTTTATCAATATTTTTGGAAATCGGGGCGTTGCCTTCAGCCAGTGCAGCTATGGCTGCCTGAATTTGGGCTATGGTAACGTAACGAGGAGAAGTGGGAACACAGATAAATCCTAGTGCTGTTGCACCCAAGGCAGCTATAGCTAGAGACTGCTCTGGTTGAGTAATACCGCAAATTTTAACCCGCATTTCTATCAGAAAAGTTACAAATAATCACAAAAGTATCTTAATTCAAGTTAAAGACTTTTGCTTTGTCCTGGGTAATTTTATAATTCTGTAGGACTATATTCATTTTTTCATTTAGGAGAAAACAATTTCATGTCATCAATTTTATTAGCCGCAGCATCCGTTCCTGTTACACCAGTGTGGAGTCCTACGGTCGGTATCATTATCAGTGCCAGCAGCGCAGTTGTATTATTATTTACTTTCGCACTGAAATCTGCTAAAGTTGGACCCGCGATGCCTGTATTGCCTGTAAGTGTACCAGGATTCATTGGAGCAATGGCTTTTGGTCATGTAATTGGTATTGGTATTGTGTTAGGACTGACTAATATTGGTCGTTTGTAAGTTAGATTAACAAATTCCAGATCCCCGACTTCTTGGAGAAGTCGGGGATCTATGCTATTTAAAATTGTTTATCCTAGAGTTAAGTAGGTTGGCGTTGAAAATTGTCGTTATAGTAAGGCAAGAGGCAAGAGGCAAGAGTGAAGAGGGTTTGGGCGATTTTACGTTTCTTTACATAGTTTGGTTTTATTGTGTTCACCTACTTATACATACATTTCTGTCTATAAAAGAATTTCTGGAAATATCTAATAATGCAAACAAATTGGCAAATAGGTTCTTTATTTGGCATTCCTTTATTTTTAGACCCCTTATGGTTTGTGATTTTGGGGTTAACAACTCTCAATTTTGGGTTAGCTTATCAGCAATGGGGGGCTATTGCGGGTTGGAGTGCTGGTTTGATGATGGCACTGCTGTTATTTGCTTCGGTGCTGCTACATGAGTTGGGACATAGCTTGGTTGCACAATCCCAAGGTATTAAGGTGAATTCAATTACTTTGTTTTTGTTTGGGGGGGTGGCGGCAATTGAGGAGGAGTCAAAAACTCCTGGTCAGGCTTTTCAGGTGGCGATCGCTGGTCCGGCGGTAAGTGTGATTCTATTTTTCTTACTGCGTCTAGGTTCAAGTTTGATTCCTGATAGTAACCCCTTAAATGAAATGACGGGAGATTTATCGAGGATTAACTTGGTGGTGGCTTTATTTAATTTAATTCCTGGTTTGCCTTTGGATGGCGGACAGGTATTAAAAGCGGCTTTGTGGAAAGTTACAGGCGATCGTTTTCTAGCGGTACACTGGGCAGCAAAAGCTGGACAAATTTTAGGTTATTGTGCGATCGCTTTGGGGTTTGCGATTGACTTCTTTACCAGAGAATTTATCACGGGTTTATGGATGGTTTTGATCGGCTGGTTTGCAGTCCGCAATGCTAAGAGTTATGACCGTGTCACCACATTACAAGAAACCTTACTCAAGTTAGTAGCAGCCGATGGCATGACTCGTAATTTTCGGGTAGTTGATGCCAATCAAACATTGCGAGAATTTGCTGATTTATATCTTTTAGAAACTACTACATCGCAAGTTTATTTTGCGGCTGCTGATGGTCGTTATCGGGGTTTAGTTAAAATTAATGACTTGCGGACAACGCAAAGAAGTGAATGGGAAACTCAAACTTTACAAACTATTGTTCACCCTTTGACGACAATTCCCACTGTGATTGAATCCGCTTCTTTGGCTGAGGTAATTAGGAAATTAGAAACCGAACAACTATCTCAAATTACTGTTCTTTCTCCTGCGGATGCTGTTGCTGGTGTCATTGATAGAGGGGATATTGTCCAAGCATTAGCACAAAAGTTAAATTTGCCAATTACTGCTGCGGAAATTAAACGAATTAAGGAGGAAGGGAGCTTTCCCCCAGGTTTACAATTAGGGGTAATAGCAAAGTCTGTAGAACCATAAAAATGTCTGATACCGTAGCCATATCAGGATAATCAGGATTAAGGATGCTTGATGATTAATAAATCCTGTAAATCCTTAAATCCTGTAAATCCTGATTCTGACAATAAAATTTTTATTTAGCAGACAGTTTCATCTGGTTGAATATTACCAAAAAGACATTCACTCAACTTTGACAGGGTGAATTGATTCTTTTTTGTGAAAAAGCATGATTTTAGCTCCTGCAAACTTTCACCTAAAAAACAAAATTTATCATCCTAACTATTGTTAAGTTATACTCTGCTGCTTCTTTGCCATAACCCCCATAAATAAATCGCAATAATTGCCCCTATAACTGCCACTACTACTCCAGGAATACTTAAAGATGCAGATGTAAGTTGTAAGGTCCCTGTACGAATGAGAGTAAATAAAGTTCCACCGATAAAAGCACCAACAATACCTAATATCATGGTGGATATCATCCCCCCACCTTGATAACCAGGATAGATTGATTTGGCAATTACACCAGCTAATAGTCCTAAAATTATCCAAGTAATAATATTCATGGATGTCCTCAAAAATTTGACTCAAGTTATGTTAAATTTATCAAAGCTTCATATTATTTATTTCTATCTAATGACGTAAACTATATAAATCAAAAGGTATGTAGTTTTGTTCTCTTCATAAATCATCACACATACCAATTTAATACTGCTCGGTTAATAAAATGTAGGTTGGTTTAAGCCACAGCAAAACTCAACAAAATTCTTGATAATGTTGGGTTTCTTTGCGTTAACCAAACCTACCATATAATGTTTTTTAGTCTTAACCGAGTAGTATTGCATAGCAATTCTAATTAAATAGAACGAGAGAATTTTGTCTCTCTAGTTCTTGTATGAGTATCGAAAACAACCGCAATATTTCTAACTAGCAATCTGCCAATATCAGTAATATGGATTTCATCAGCTAAGACATTTACTAATCCATCAGCTTGTAGAGGTGCTAATTCTTTGAGTTCATAGGAGAAATATCTATCAAAATTGATATGATACTTCTGTTCAATTTCTAACTTATTTAGTTGAAAGTGAGACATTATGGACATAATTACATCCCGTCTAATAATGTCATCTTGAGTGAGTTTAATACCTTTACTAGTAGGAATTACACCACTCGCAACTGCTTTGTAATAATCCTTTAATTCCTTGTGGTTTTGAGCATAGGCATCTTCTAACATACTAATAGATGTAGCCCCAAACCCAAATAATTCGGTTTCTGCATGGGTAGTATAACCTTGGAAATTACGTTTTAGTGTACCATGACGTTGAGCGATCGCTAATTCGTTATTATTTTTAGCAAAATGATCCATGCCAATAAACAGGTACTCGTTATTAGTTAATTCCTCAATTGTCATTTTGAGAATATCTAACTTTTCTTCTGCTCCCGGTAATGCGTCTTGAAGAATCATTTTTTGCACAGGTTTAATCCAAGGCACATAGGCAAAATTGAACACAACAATTCTATCAGCATCTAACGTCATTGTCTTGTGTAATGTTTCCCGAAAAGTATCAAGAGTTTGATAGGGTAAACCATAAATTAAGTCTACATTCACACTATCAAATTTAGCCTCCTTAATCCAACTCATCACATCAAATAGCAATGATTCTGGTTGAATGCGATTCACTGCTTTTTGTACTTCTGGGTTAAAATCTTGAATACCAAAACTAATACGATTAAAGCCAATATCCCTCAGAAACAAGATGTAATCTCTAGTCACATAGCGGGGGTTAATTTCAATAGATACTTCTGCATCTGAAGCAATTTGAAAATTATGGGTAATACTTTTCCACAGGAATTCTACTTGATTAAGTTCTAAATAATTTGGTGTACCTCCACCCCAATGAATCTGAAGTACCTTTCTATCTTTATCAATTAAAGCTGAAGTATTTTTGATTTCCTGTTCCAAATGTTCTAGATATGGAATAGCCATATTCTTGTTATTGGTAATTACCGTATTGCAACCACAGAAATAGCAAGCACTTTGGCAAAAAGGAATATGAAAATACAAAGATAGGGGAGTTTTTCGTTGATTGGAAGCGGTAATTGCAGATTGAAACTCTCTTGCGGTGAAATTTTCACTTAATTCTGTTGCTGGGGGATAACTCGTGTATCTAGGAGCGCGAGTATCATACTTTTGAATTAGATCAAAATCAAACTTAACGCCAGGTAATAGAAAAACCATTACAGTCTCCAATAAATGTGAGTATATTTCTGTGTTGTTGGGAAGTAATCAATTTTCCCGATTTAATGTTGTAATTTAGGATTTAGCAAATAGAATATATTTATTCTATTTGTTTGTAGTTAGCATTATTTTTTGACGAACCACAGAGGCACAGAGAACACAGAGGAAGAGAATGGATTTTTATATAATTCATCGTTGCTAAAGTTAATTGGGTGATGAATTATATTTTTGTAAATTATGCAGTGACTTAAACTAAATCATTGTAAGTGGCTCTACCAAGAGCTTCGATTAAGATACTTTCCAATTCTTGAAGTATCTGCATATTTAACTTAAAAGCATGGTTAGCTTCTGCTACAATTTTGTCAGCGGTTGTATCATCAATATTAACTTTATCTAATGCTTGACGATACTTTCCTTTGAAAGCCTGCTTGTCTGGAATTTGCTGAAAATTGTAAAATGCAGTTCCTTCATATCCAGAAAGTTTTAAGGCTGACTGAGCAATTTTTTGGAGCATTTGTCCACCAGAAAGATCACCCAAATAACGAGTATAGGAATGAGCTAACAATAGTGCAGGTTCATGAGTGGAAATTTGTTGGATACGCGCAATATAGGCTTGAGCAGCAGGTGAAGGGGTGATGCGCTTGTACCATTGACTCCCATAATAAAATAACATATCTTGCTCTAGGGAAGATTGGCGATTTAGTTCGGGAAAATAAATCAAACTAATCACAGGATGCTGTTTATGTTTCTCGATTGCTGTTTCTAGTTCACTATAAACAAAATAGAAATTTCTCAACAATTGAATGAAACAATCTCTATCTACAACTCCTTGCACAAAACATTTCATGAAGCCGAGATTTTCTGAATCTGTATGTGCTTGTTGAGTTCCTACACGCAGTTTCATTGCTAAATCATTACTCATTCTTAGTTCCTTCTTGTTTATGTGTCAGGGTTTGCAAATTTCAACGACTTGTTTATCAGTTCACCGTCGTTATCATCACAGGAAAATTGCTATTCTGTGGGAATAGGGTTTTGAGAATAATTTCTCTAGCACAAATTACTACCGATGTGGATTTCGGCTATTTCTACTGCTCCTAAAATTATTTAACTATTATTCTTTGTATAACTATAAGAGTATTCATATTTATTTATGGTTTCATAAATACATTTGTCCCGTAAATAGGTATTTAAACTATACGAAAATCAAGAATAATTCAGTATTTTTGTAAGAATTAGTTTCAATAATTTAACTGATGACTAATAACAAATATTTATGCTTATATAATTTTAAGGCAGATAATGGTAAAGGGACTACTTATGGTTAAATCGTTGGATAAACCGCCACTTGATTTATCGAAATCGGGTGTAAAAACACCAGTTCAAGAAACATTATTAACACCCAGGTTTTATACCACTGACTTTGATACGGTGGCAAAAATGGATATTTCTGGGTATGAAACGGAATTAAGGGCTGTAATTGACGAACTCAAGGCTGATTATAACCGTCATCACTTTGTGCGAGATGATGAATTTAAGCAAGGTTGGGATCACATTGTTGGTGAAAAACGACTTGCTTTTATTGACTTTTTAGAACGTTCTTGTACTTCGGAATTCTCTGGGTTTTTACTATTTAAAGAATTATCTCGTCGTCTCAAGGATAGTAACCCTTTGCTATCAGAAGCATTTGCTTATTTAGCGCGAGATGAAGCCCGTCATGCTGGCTTTTTGAATAAGTCAATGGCAGATTTTAACCTTTCCCTTGACTTGAGTTATCTCACTAAAAATCGTACCTATACATTTTTCCCAATCGAGTGGGTTATTTACACAGTTTACCTATCGGAAAAAATCGGTTATTGGCGTTACATTTTGGTATTTCGCCATATGGAAAAAAATCCAGAGTACCAGTTTTATCCTCTATTTAGAAAGTTTGAAAGTTGGTGTCAAGATGAGAATAGACACGGTGATTTTTTCAAGGCTTTGTTACGTTCTCAACCCCAGTTATGGAATAATTGGAAATCTCGGCTATGGGTGCGATTCTTCCTATTAACTGTATTCGCTACCCACACTATGACAGTATTTGAAAGAGGGAATTTCTATGAAATCTTAGGTATGCACCCTCGTAAATATAATACTCAAGTAATTGAGGAAACCAACAAAACCGCAGCTAAGGCATTTCCAATTATTTTAAATACCAATCACCCATACTTTTTCTGGTATTTGGAACAATGTGCATTGTATAATCAGAAAATAATTGATCTCAATCAAATTAATGATTGGGGAATTGTGAAATTTATCCAAAAAATTCCCTTGACTTTAATGATTTTTTGGTATATGTTCAAGATTTTTCTGATTAAACCCATCAACACAGAAGCAACTCGTGAACAAGTTTGTTAATTAATCAATCAATCAGATCCCCGACTTCTTCGAGAAGTCGGGGATCTAATCCTTATTTTTCACTTTTTAATTGCAATGGCGTATATTTTCCCCCCAATGCTTCAACAATAGCGCGGGTATTTGCTGCCATCATCTTTATATAAGTATCGCCATTACTACCCTTTGCCCCAATAGAATCAGAATAAAGTGAAGTTGGTGCTAATTTTACTCCGGCTTCTTCGGCTACTGTTTTAATTAAAGCTGGATTAATTGTTGTTTCAGCAAATATGGCAGGAACACCGATTTTTTTAATTGACTCTACTAACTTTTTCACGGTTTGGGCGCTGGGTTGTTCTTCCGTACTAATGCCAATTAAAGTTCCAGCGATCGCTATTTTATAAGCATTTCCATAATATTGAAAAGCATCATGGGTAGTGATGAGTTTCCGTTTATCTGCGGGAATTGTTTGAATTTCTTGAAGAATCCAAATATGTAATTGCTGTAATTCATCAGTTAGCTTTTGGGCATTTTGAGTAAATTTATTTTTGTCCTCTGGTGACAATTCAATTAAACTATCTCGAATGGCTTTCACCATAGATATAACATTTTCTGCACTGCCCCAAACGTGAGGATCTGGAACAATTTGTCCTTTACCTTTATCTAACTTTAAAGATATAACAACTTCCCCCACAGGGATTTTTTTTACTTTCCCTCCAGTTGCATTCATTAACTTAATCAGTCCCGGTTCTAAATTGTAACCGTTATACAAAATCAAGTTAGCTTTTTCCAAAACCCGACTATCTGCGGGTACAGGTTCGTAAACGTGAGGGTCTGCACCTGGTTTAAGAATACCCGTAATCTGTACTTCTTCCCCACCAATTTCTTCAGCCAAGTCAGCAATAATGGTACTTGTTGCTACAACCTGCGGCTGAGTATTTGTCTGGGGTTGGGAGTTGGGAGTACAACTCATTAAAGCCAAAGATAAGAACATTCCTAGCCAAAGGGGATTAAGTAAAGAGAACCTAACCCCCAACCCCTTCCCTGCGAGGGAAGGGGAGTAAGAATAAAAGCCTCTCTCCTCACAGGGTAGAGGTTTGGAGAGAGATTTCAGTAATAAGTCATACATTGGATTAATTATTAGTTTCATTTATCTCACTGATTACTTCTAGTTATAGATATTCTCATATTTCTCTCATTTTTATGGTAAGCTCAAAAAATAAGTATTTTAAATAGAGTTATGCAAAACTTCTCTTTTTACCAAAAATTTAGCCTATCTCCTGTAAATCAAGTAGATATACCTGCACAAATTATCAAATCTATTGACATGAATTCATCAACAGCAATTAACATCACTCATGTAGGTGTACATTACCGCTCACAAGAAGCACTTCGGGATGTTAACTGCATAATTAAACCAGGAAAGCTAACGGGAATTTTTGGACCCAATGGCGCGGGTAAAAGTACATTAATGAAAGCTATTTTGGGATTAGTTCCCATGAGTAGTGGTCAAGTTTTATATAAAAGCAAGCCTTTAATGCAGCAACTAGAAAAAGTTGCTTATGTACCACAACGTAGCCAAATTGACTGGAATTACCCCGCTACTGTGTGGGATGTAGTGATGATGGGGCGTGTCAAAAAAACAGGATGGTTACGGAGCTTCTCCACAGTTAGCCGTCAAATCGCTAAACAAGCATTAGAACGAGTGGGAATAGAAGAATTAAAAAATCGTCCCATTGGTGAACTTTCTGGAGGACAACAACAACGGGTATTTCTAGCCAGGGCGTTAACTCAAGAAGCGGAAATTTTCTGTTTTGATGAACCCTTTGTCGGGATAGATCAAAAAACCCAAGCTATCATTTTTGAAGTCTTTGAAGAATTAGCAAAAAACAATAAAATCGTCTTAGTAGTTAATCATGATTTAGGCGAATCAATCACCCATTTTGATGATTTAATCTTACTAAACTGCGAAGTAATTGCCACAGGTTCACGCCAACAAGTCTTGACAGAAGAAAACTTATATCGTGCTTATAGTGGTAAAGTTATGTACTTTGCGGCTTAATTTATTATGTGTTTGAATCAGCCAGAATCAGCCAGGGAATAAATTCCCTGTCTTATAGCTAAAGTCGGTTTTAACCGACTATTTTAGGATAATTAATTTGTTTCCCAATCAGCAATATGTTTCAAGCACTAATAGAACCGTTGCAATATGGCTTCATGCAGCGTTCCTTAATCATCGCCATATTAGTAGGCTTATTGTGTGCCATTGTTGGTAGTTATTTAATGGTACAACGCCTTGCATTGCTGGGTGATGCTATTAGTCATTCAGTATTACCAGGACTAGCGATCGCCTTCATGATTGGTGCTAATATCTTTGTCGGGGCGTTTATTGCCGGTGTTTTGAGTACAATGGCTATAGCCGTAATTAAAACCCGATCTCCCATTAAAGAAGATGCCGCTATGGGCATAGTTTTTTCTGCCTTTTTTGCCCTTGGAATTACTTTAATTACAGTCATTCAAAAGGATAATAAAATTGATTTGAATCACTTTCTTTTTGGTAATATTTTGGGCGTAACTAGAGACGAAGTCCGAGACACTGCTATTATTGCAGCTATTGTTTTAATAATAGTTTTCTTATTATACAAAGAACTGTTATTTTACACTTTTGATCCTTTGGGCGCACAAGCTGCCGGTTTACCAGTTAATCGCTTAAATTTTGGTTTAATGTTGTTAATTGCTTTAACAATTGTTGCCAGTATGAAAGCTGTGGGAGTAATTTTAGTATTATCACTTTTAATTACTCCAGGGGCAACTGCTTATTTATTGGTGAACCGTTTACATGAGGTAATGATTTTGGGGGCGGTAATTGGGGTAATTTCTAGTATTAGTGGAATGTATCTCAGCTACTTTTATAATTTACCCTCTGGTCCAGCGATTGTATTAGTGGTTTCGGGTTTATTTACGTTGGCTTTGTTGTTTAGTCCTCGACATGGGATTTTGATTCCTATTAACAGTCTCCGGTCTAAAGACGCGGAGATTCTATAGGGAGTTTCAGTCTATATCCCTCAGTTATCCCAGTTTCAGGCATTGATGGAAAATTTACCCAGAAAAAAAGCGGGCTAACCGCTTATTAGAAGGTTAACCCGTTTCACTTTGGGAACGCGCTACAGAAATTGTTACTGCAATACCAACTTAAACTGAGGAAATCGGCGACTATAGGGACTAGAACGCACGTCAGCTAAGGCTGTTACTTGATGTTGGTGTAACAGTTCGATAAATGTTTCAATTGTATGATTGGAATGACCAATAGTGGTAACCGTTCACGGGGGGTACAAAAAACGCTCTATATGAGATTCCACGAAAACAGCATGAAAAACGTTATAGATTTAATTTTTTTAGGTCATTTGAAATTCGCAAAATCTCTATATCGGTTTGCAAATCGTTTTCCAGCCAATTTAAGAACCATTCGTTAATATGTCAAGTTGCCTGAAAAACCCAACAGACAAAGCTTTCAAGTTTTTTAATAAATTCTCACCCCCTGTGAACGGTTACGTTTTTTGCTTTGGTCCAAATTTGTTAATTAATCCTGCTTTTATTTGTCCATAAATTTTAGCAGTTACATCATCTACATAATAAATTCTAATATCTGCGATAAATTGCTCAATACGAGTTAAATTTTCTTCCTTATAACTAGAATTTTCTGCCATATAAGTTAGCTCACCTACTGTTATGATAGTAGTAGCTATATCGGTTTCTCCAACTTCCTGTATATAATCCAGAACCGGCTGATTTTTTAGAAAAATTAAACTACAATGATTAGTGTCTAAAAGATACATCACTCAAAAGGATTAATACGATTATTAATTTTCACTTTACCTCTAGTTTCAGAGACTAACTTCAGACATTCTTCCAAGTCATCCCCTACCCATGTACCAGCATGACGTAAAATTGAGCGTCCTGAAGCTGGCTTATAGTTAGTTTTTTCTGATAAACTTGTTTCTTGTTTATATTTAATAAATTCCACAAATTCATCAATAAATTTCAAATTTTCTGGTGAAATAGTTAATAAATTTTGTTCGATTTTTTGTCTTAATTCAAGAGAGTTCATAATTTTGACCTCCTAATTACAATTAATATTTTTTACTTTAATAATTTTTGATAACGATACAATTGTAGCATAAATTCGGGTTTCTGAAAACTATATTGCAAAAATCATTTGTCTGATAGCGTAGCGTGGCGCAAGCCATATCAGGATATACAGAATTTAAGGATTTACAGGATGTTTAAATATACCCAAATTCTTTGATTAATCCTATCATGTTATTTAATCCCGATTAATTTTCCTATATTAAAAACTCAATCTCTATCTACTTTTAATGCAAAATGAGGAATTTTATAGTTCTTCTTATTGGTGTTTCTTGGGTTTGGGTTTTTCCCAGTTATTAGTGCTAGGTTTATTAGTGCTACGTTGTCTATTACTACGAAGTTCATATTTTCTACTTTTTAACCCTAACCAATATTGATACAATTGAGCAAATTTATAAATTTGACCATCTGGCGTAGGATTTTCATGTATAATACCATTAGCTTCTAAAAGTTTTATTAAATCACCGCTTGATTTAGATTCTAAGTCACTTTGATTGCGCTTATAAACTTCATCTAAAAAACTATTTAATTCTTCTTTTGTTAAAAATATTTGTTTATAATCATCCCCAAACGCTCTTAAATCATCAAAGATTATCCTTAAATCTTGGTTAAACTCTCCTTTTGTCAAATCATTGAAATGAGCTTCTACAGCTTTAGCTCGATTTTGCGAATTACAATAATAGGCATAATGAAGAATCGGTGGGTAAGAAGTTTCATTTTGTGAAGCAAATTTGACAGATTCTTTTATTAAGTTAATGAATGGTCTTAGACTAATGCTTTTTTCATCTGCATTACTCAAATTTTTATAGAACCAATCATAAGGTTTACCTAAAGACCATTTTGCTCTTACTTCTTCACCAAAAAATACTGTCATGAAAGGTTCAATTATATTTCGTTCAAACATAAGTTGATTTTTATTTTTATCTAAATCACTTTTAACTTTATGAATAAAAGTATCTTCACATTTTCCGCTTCTTCTCATTAATTCAAAGATATTTTGTTTGCATTTCTCATTAGAAAAAACTAATTTAAAAAAGTAAGAATATATTTCATTTCTAGACCATTCAATCTGAATAGTTTTTGATTTTAATCTTTCTGTATTAGTTAATCTCATTCTGTCAAATAAATCAGTTCTTACAAAAATTTTAGAAAAAATATTTTTAAATGGTGAGTTCCACCAATAGTCTATAAGCGGTGAAATAACAAAACTCCAATTATCTGGTCTTACTAAATTATCCAATTGGTCATAAAGAACAATTAATTTTACTTTCTTGTTTTTCAAAAATTGGTCTAAGTTAGTTAAGTCTTTTTCAATATCTATTAACTTAGATTCATTTTTAATTATTTCCTTAAATCTTTTAGTAGTATCTAGATCAGGTTTAATTGGTTGAACTATCTCTTTTAGTTGAGAATTATAGCCTAATTTATCTGCTGCATCCAGCATCACAGAATTCCATGTATAAACCAGCCAGAAATATTTGAAATAATAGTCTTTATCTTCAATAGTTGATAACTTTAAAGACTTAAAATCAAATAGCTTATCTTTGTTGTTATTCTTTTTATTACCTTTCTCTGAAATTATGTCAATAAAGTTAAACTCAAAATCTTCCTTGATTTCTGCCAATTTTTTTAATTCATTTTGAATTTCCTTCTGTTCTTTTAAAGCCTTATAAAGAAATGTTTTACCAGTACCTTTAAAACCCTGTACTATGAACATATCAGTGTTAAATAAATCTTTCATACAATCTCTGTAAAAAAACTTACTAGGTTCTAATACTACATCTTCAGCATAAAGATCAGGAAGTATGTTTTGTAAATCACGGAGAATATCATTTCTTAATTGGATCTCAGTTGAATCAATTTCTTGTACTAAAGGAAATGAAATTTCATCAATCATCTTAAAAATTGTTTGATAATCTTCATAACTTTTTCCAAGTATAAAATTAATCCATTCCCTTTCTTTCTGATTATGATCAGTTTCTTCCGCTGAGTTTTTGAATAGTCCTATTCCTTCTAAATTATCAACTCTGCTTAAAGGAAGTACAGTAGGCATATAATTATCACGTTGGTCTTGGACTATTTTGATCTCATGAATATTACTATTAAATTTTGCAAAATACTCTTCTTTTAGGTTCGCTGGCAGAATAGAATTAATTAAAAGAAGTTCATTATTCTTATCATTGGCTATTTTATTTTTATAAAATGTTTCTAATAAAAATAACAAACCTGGTTTTGTTTGTTCACTACTGCCAAAAAAACCAACAATTAAATCAGATAATGCTAATGCAGTAAATCCAAAAATGTCATTAAATCCTGTTCTTGAATCAATTAAAATAATATCAGGTTTTACTTTTTCTGGTTCTGACTCTTCATCTAATGATGGACGAAATAAGCCTTTATTTATTTCCTGAAATAAGTGTTTAAACCCTTCTATTATTTTTTCTCTACTAGCTGTATCTAAACGAGCAAGACCCTGTAAATAATGTTCTCTGTGTGTATAGGTGTTACTTTCGTCTGTAAATTCATCGCTGAGATTACCCGCAGGAAATACAAAAATATCACCTTCTCCTGTTTTTGGATCGTTCCAATGCAAATAATAGTCTTATAAATTTGGTTTCTCTTCTTTTATAAATTGTTCATCTAAAAGATATTCTACAATACCGTTTTTATCTCCTGCTAACAGACTTCTATTTTCAGATAAATTGAAGAAATTCAAATAACCAGGAGCTTCTAAATCACAATCAATAATGACTACCTTTTTACCTTTAGCTAAAGCAAGATGAATTGCATAAGAGGTCAAAGTGGTAGTTCTGCCCATTCCACCCTTGTAGCTGTAAAAATTAACTACAGGACAAACTGAGCCATTATCATTATTAGATATCTTTTCTACACTGTCTAAAAGAGAATGAAAACGGTATTTTAAACCTAAATGTATTTTAGAATCTTGATCATCTACGAAAATATTTTCTAGAGCAGGGTAGTTTCTTATTTCATCTTGAGTAAAAGGTTTAAAATTTATCCAATATTTTTCTTCTTTGCCATCAAAATAGCTTTGTAATCCATCGCTATGTTCAGTAATAAGATATACTTCGATTTCTACATTCAAATTTATAAATATTCTATAATCTGAAATCAGCCTCTTTTTGCGAAATTCAGCTAATTCTAAATCTATGTTTTGAGCTTCTTCAAATAAGGTCAACATATCATTACCTCTGAGGAATTTTTAAATCTTTATAAACCTACGCCCGATAGCGGGTTTATTATTGCGTTATAAACCTTTTCTGTCAATTCTACCAAATCTCTAATTTCTTTTTCATTATATTTTGGGTATGTATGATATCTACTTCTAGCTTCCCAACTTTCTATCATATCTAATACAATAGGCGAAATGTGATTGGGAGGCAAATTTTTCTTATTACTAATCAGAGGAATAGTATTACCACTAAGCAATTGATTTAATAAATCAATATTGTTCCAAAAATTATGACTTTCAATATAAAACCTATATTTATTGCCATTCTGATCTTTACTTTTAAAAGCAAAACTATAATTAGGATCTACAACTTTGCGAACACTTTCGTTATCATGCCACTTATTATAAGATTGCTTATATATTAATTTTAATATAGCATAATTAATAATACACTCTAATGTGTAACTGGATAAATAAAAAATATCCATTAGTAAATATTCTTTTTCTGCTACAGAAATAGTTGTCGTTTTACAACTCAGACCAGCAAGCATAGCTTGGCAAGCCTTTAAGTGTTTTAATGAAGCCTTCTCATATTCTTTGTAACGAAAAGATGGCCTTGAGTATTTTTTATAACTCATACTATGAAGTTAAAGTAAACTATATCACACAGTATAATACTACTACCCAATTTAAGTCAATCAGTTGTACTCTATATTTTTAGTGACTGTACAATAATAATATTAAGTAGCTAAAACTATTTTCAGTATTTACAATTCTCAACTCCTAGTAGGACTTAAACATTTGATGACCACCATTAAAGAAAAACTCATTGCGTCAATTGAAAACGCACCAGAACCTATTCTGGAACAAACCCTCGACTATCTCGAATATCTCAAAACCAAAATAACTGCCTCTACCATTAAATCAAGCAGTATTCCTGTACAAGATGGAGAACCAATATTACGCGGATCTAAAGCCAAAGATTTGCTACAATTTGCTGGAACTTGGCAAGGTGATGACTTTGAGAAATGTCTCCAGCTTGTTTATGATACCCGATCTGAAGCTGAATTCTGATGTATCTTTTAGACACTAATCACTGTAGTCGCCTCATTTTTGGTGAAACTAATCTCATCCAACAGCTAGAACTCCACTGCGAAGCCGGCGTTGCTACTAGCGTCATTGTCCGTGGAGAATTACTTTACATGGCAGCCAAATCTCAACAAACAGCGGCCAATATCCAACAGGTGAAAGCTTTTTTAAACACCATTGATCTCTACCCTATTAATTTATCAATATCAGACATTTACGGCGATCTCAAAGGCAAACTCATTAATACATTTGGTCCTAAAGAAAAAGCAGAACGGCGAAAATTTAATATCCAAACTCTAGGCTTTGGAGATAACGATCTTTGGATAGCGGCTACCGCCATTCACTATAATCTAACTATAGTTTCCACAGACAATGATTTTCGACGTATTCAGCAAGTTTACTCTTTTGCATTAGAGTCTTGGGTTTAAAATGTGTACTCAAATCCTGGAAATCCTGATATAGCTACGCCACGCTTCCCTATCAGACAATCTGCGTTTATCTGCGTTTATCTGCGTTCTTATCCTCTACATCCTTAAATCCTGTAAATCCTGATTCAGACAAATAAAGACAAATAAAGACAAAAAAAAGCGGGCTAACCGCTTATTAGAAGGTTAACCCGTTTCACTTTGGGAACGCGCTACAGAAATTGTTACTGCAATACCAACTTAACATTGGCATTTTGCAGACCACGCTGTTTTACTTCAGCCAAAGTCTTGTTAACGGCATATTTTTGATTGATAGAGTTGATCAACTCGGTCTGGTTGTGCTTCTTAGCGACACCCCATAAGTCAGCAATAAGGTCAAAAGAACCGTCACTGTTACGAGACCAACCTAGATCGTACTCGCCTTCCAATACAGCAACGATGTCGGAACGGAGACGCTGACCGTTATAACCACGGACATCAGCTTCAGTCTTAACGCTGATACCTAAGTCGCGCAAAGAAGACTTAAGAATTTCGGCATCGGTGATCTTGGTACGCAGAGTGCTAAAGTGAGACATTTGGGTTTCCTCCAATAAGAAGATTGATGAGAAAAACGACAACGGTTCTTTTTCAGCGAAGCCGCATTAATTGGGAACGGCTTTTTTCTATCTGTTAGCCTTGTGACTAACCTTTCCCCCTGACAAACAGCAGAGGAAAGCTTTTAAAACTCCATGCGCTGATATTCAGCGACAGCGGAGGCTGCGGGTCTAGCACGCTGTCTAGCCCAGTCCCTTAAGGCTGTGACCTGTTCTTGCATCGTTCGTGACAGCGGCAAAGTAGACTTTAATGCAGCAATAATATCTAACTGTGTGAACTCCCGATCTTGGGCGAAGGCTTCATACATAGCTGCCACGATCGCTTGTTCAATTTCTGCCCCGGAAAAGCCGTCGGACATTTTTGCTAGTTGTTCTAGATCAAATCTAGCAATTTCCTCCCGACGTTTGGTCAGGTGAATACCGAAGATATCCTGACGTTCTTCCGGTGTGGGCAGATCCACAAAGAAAATTTCATCAAAGCGACCTTTCCTCAAGAACTCTCCAGGTAGGCGTTCTACACGGTTAGCAGTCGCCATAACGAAAACTGGAGATTTCTTTTCTTGCATCCAAGTCAGGAAAGAGCCGAAAATTCTGTTTGATGTCCCCCCATCAGAATCGCCAGAACCACCGCTACCTGCAAAGGATTTATCCAATTCGTCAATAAACAGAATCGTGGGGGAAATTGATTCTGCTGTTTTCAGGGCGTTCCGCAGGTTGGCTTCACTTCGACCCACCATTGAGCCGTCGTAGACCCGCCCCATATCTAATCTCAGAATTGGTAAACCCCATAAACGGGAGGTAGTTTTGGCAATGAGTGACTTACCACAACCAGGAACACCGAGAATTAACATTCCTTTTGGTTGGGGCAACCCATACTCTCTCGCTCTTTCTGTAAAGGCGTTGGAGCGTTGGGTGAGCCAGGTTTTTAATTCTTCCAAGCCACCCACAGCATCAATGGTTTCATCTTCTTCGATGTACTCCAAGATACCGTTGCGGCGGATGAGTTGCTTTTTCTCGGATAAGACAATATCAACTTCATTTTCCGTTAATTGCCCAGTTGTTACCTGTGCTTTGCGGTAGACTTTCTCAGCTTCATCTTTAGTTAGACCTAAAGCGGCTCTGAGTAGCTTTTCTCGCGCCTCGGTTGTCAGCCGTCGTCCACGATTTTGCTCTTGATGGGCGGTTAAAACCTTATTTAACTCAGCCATGTCAGGCAATTGAAAATCTAAAACAACAACTTCTTTTTCTAATTCAATCGGAACTTGCTGCACAGGAGACATTAAGATAATGTTCTTTTGCGTTCCTTTAAAACTAGCGATCGCGTCCCGGAGCGATCTGGTTGTTGCCGGCGCATCAATAAAGGGATGTAAATCTTTAAGAATAAATATACTGGGTTCTTTTTGCCGAATAATCCAATCAATGGCTGCTTCGGGAGAGACAGTATTGTGTTGAGTGGTATTCCGGGGTTGACCGTACTCGACGATACCGTGAGTTACTGTCCAAATATATACTCGTCTTTGGGGTTTTAAGTCTTGGGAAACTTTAAAAATTGACTGCTCTGCCCGCTCTTCCTCGGAGGTCACAAGGTAGATTAAAGGGTATTGAGCTTGAATTAAAATATTGAGCTCTTCTTTCATACTATCGACCTACTTGAGACCTTATAGAGACAGTACCGATCAGCGATCGCATGGCGTTAAGCCAGACTATTAATCATTATTAATTCCTATCTAACAAGGAACTAATTCTTCCTCACCCTTGGGATGGGTTTCTTCTTTTTCTCTACCATCAATAGATAGATGATCTTGTCCGATGATTCCTGGTTGGTTGCCCAAGTTCACGAGTTCACCATCACGCAGTACCAGGGAAGTTTCACAGGTGGGACAGGAATAAATCCGGTGAGTTCGTCCATGAGAAGACGCTTCTATCTCTTCTACTACTTCTGAGTTGGTCAGGTAGAAACTGAGCGCCCTTTCTGCCAGGTCTGACATCGGTTCTGAGTCAACGGCAGAACGAATTTTAAGTTTTCTGTGCAGTTCCGGTGATAAATATAACGTAACCTTTTGCTTAGTTTGCATACAACTTTCTGGTGGTCTTACCCGGGTATGTATACCACCTTATCGGCTCTTTTCTCAGTTGTCAAGATGGTAAAGCGTTTTAACTGCAATTTTGTTACATTTCGTAATATAACTAGGTTGACTACGTTTTTCTGTCTGATAGCGTAGCGTGGCGCAAGCCATATCAGGATTTCTAGGATTTCAGGATTTTCAGGATTTGTTTGGAGATTTGGATTGTGTCTGAATCAGGATGTCCAGGATTTAGGGATTTTCAGGATTTTTGTGGGGATTTGGATTTTGTTTGGATATATTTCACAAGGCGTTATGTACTCTTTGTGATAATCTAGTGAAAATATTATCTGCCGCCGTTTAGCTTCGTCCTGTGCCGTTTTAAGGTTATTGTTGACGGTGACGCTTTCTAATATTTTTAATTTAGCCCAATGTCATTCTGTTCGCGCAGCGTGCCAGAGGCATTACGAAATGAAGTGTAGTGAAGAATCTTTTGAGATTCTTCGCTACACTCAGCATGACAAAACAGGATCATTTATTTTGTGGCTTACTCTTAGGGAACGCCAAAGAATAAATTACCCAATTTTGTGGGATGGGCATACTATGGCTAACGCCACGCTACGCGAACGACAAGCTCAGCACAAGTCCTGCCCGTCCTTGATGATTAGCGATTAATCACCAAAGGTAAAGACAGACAACTGCGTCAAAGTATAAGCGATAGTTCTTGCCACAGGTCGGGATAAATAGACAACTAAATAGCTAGAATACTTTCGAGGTTATTAGGAATAGGTTAAAAATGGCAAGGCGTGGCGAAGTACTTATAGCAATTATGCCAGCAAAATCGGACATGAAAATTGCCTGTGAGCAAAACTGGTATCGGATTCCTGCTGATCAAGTGGAACGTCTTAAACAACGTAATGTTTGGGAACCAAAATGGTTAGCCTTTTATCAGCCAAAAGTTTTTCGTGATGAGGCATTTGCCGTCAATTACTATGCTTCTATAAAGTCTATTAGTCAGACTTTCAGACATGAGCTTTTTCCTGATGAATCACCAAACTCCAAAAGTCAGAAACGTTATTACAAAATAGACATACACCCTATGGAAAAACTACCGCAGCCAATCTATAGCCGTAGGCTCAGACGTATATTGTTCATTCCTACAACTTGGGAAAAGCTAATAAATGCAGCCGAAATTAACGATCTATGGGACGAAAGCCCATTAGAAGATAAGCTTTGGGCTGAATTCAAGCGTTATTCTATAGATGCCGAGCGTCAACAGGAAGAGAAAATTAAAGATAAAACCTATCTCCTTGACTTTGCCATTTACTGTGAAAAAGGAAAAATAGATGCAGAGACAGATGGCGATACTTGGCATTCAGCCAAAGACCGTATTGCTGAGGATAATCTCAGGGATAACGATCTTGAGACTGTTGGTTGGCGCACTATTCGTTTCAATTCCAAAAAGATCCGAGAAGAAATGACTGAATATTGCATTCCTACAATTTTAGAAAACATCAAAAACCTAGGTGGACTGAAAGATGACCAAAAAAGGATGCCTCGCAAAATTGGCTTGGATGGTTCGGAACAGTTGACTCTATTTTAGAAGCATATATTATTTTCAAAATATTGTCATAGATATGCGAAATCCTATCAGAACTAATTGTATTTCATTATTGATTATTGAATTGGCAAAAGTTAAATTTTCAGGCTCTACCGGAGTTAATATGCTAAACTAGAGGCAACCCTTAACTGGGAACTCTTAACAGAAGGAATGTCAGATATTAATGACTTTAAAGACTTAATAATTTGGCAAAAAGGGATGGATATTGCTCAAAGATGCTATTTCCTCACTAAACTTTTTCCCAAGGATGAGTTATATGGTATGGTTCAACAAGTTAGAAGAAGTGCTGTATCTATTCGGTGCTAATATATCTGAAGGATATGGACGAAGATATAGAGGAAAATATATAGGGTTTGCTGAATAAGTTGTCTGTGAGGGCAGGGAACTCTTAGGGATTTCCAATTAGAAAAATACCCAAAAATTTCTTGTAGTGCGGGCATCTTGCCCGCTAATCATCAAGGACGGGCAAGAATGCCCATCCCACAAAATTGGGTAATTTATTTTTTGGTGTTACCTTAACTCTTAACTGGGAACAGTTTTAACTGTCTGGATATCCTCAATTTTCCAAATCCGACCCAGGAAAATGCACCAATTTTGAGACACCATCAGCCAAAACCTTGCACTTTCTTGTGATAAAAATCAGCGAAACCCTTATTAATAAAAAGGTTTCAGTTTTATATGGCTAACGCCACGCTACGCTATCAGCCAGCCCTACATATCCAAACGGTAATTTTCCTGTTCGCGTTCCACAAAATACTGGACACGGGCGCGGTAATCTCTGAGAGTTTCATCAACCCAATCCCGATCGCTACTGTTAACATAGAGATGGACTAGGGGTTCACTAGCATCAGGTAAAACCAATAGCCAATCGTCATCATAGGGCTGGCGGATTTTCACGCCGTCAATTAGCTCCAGATTCTGGGCGGGGTGAGTTTCCACCAAATAACGCATTAACGCCCCCTTAGCAGTCCAAGGACAGCGGACTGTGTAAGTTCTATTAATGACACGGGGTAATTCGGAACGCACCGTTGCCAGCGATCGCTCTTGAATGGTTAACATTTCAATCAGCTTGGCAATACAGAACATCGAATCAAACCCTGGATGTAATTGCGGAAAAATAAACCCAGTTTCCCCACTCCCACCTAGAACCACATTGGGGTTCTTCTGACAAGCTTCCATTAAAGCCGTCGGATTTGCTTTAGTCCTAATTACATTACCATCATGACGATGGGCAACTAATTCCACCGCGCTAGAAGCATGAACTGGTACAACTACCGAACTTCTAGGGTTAGCATTTAACATCATATCCACCATCAAAGCCGTAAGCATTTCTCCACGAATGGGAAAACCCGATTCATCAACTAAAATCAGTTGTTCCCCATTAGCTGATACCTGCACGCCAAAATTAGCGTTCACCGCCTCCACAACGTGACCTAATTGAGTCAATAGTAATTCTCTATCAGCATTGGAAATTGCCGTTTTATTCAAACTAGCATTTAACACCACCGCATCAGCCCCGAATTTATCTAACATTTGCGGCAAAATAGCCCCAGACACAGCGTAAACATAGTCAATTACCACTTTTGCCCGACTATTACGCAAAGTATCCAAATTTAATAACTTTTCAAAAGCCTTGCCATAGCAGTCCATTAATTGACTAGAATATACCACATCACCAATTTCATGACTTTGGGAACGGCGCATATCTTCCTTAAAATACGCCCCCTCAATTTTCTTTTCTTGGGCTTTAGAAATGTTAATGCCCTTAACATCCATAAATTCAATCAAGATATAATCACGGCGTTCTGGGTGAACTCGGACATGAATACCCCCCGCTACGTGCATAGTAGGAATCACTGTCCTAGCGATAGGAATAGCCGTAGTATCGAGATTCTGAACATCCACACCTACAGACATTAAACCCGCAATTAAAGACCGTGTTACCATCCGGGAAACATTGCGTTGGTCACGGGAGACTGTCACCATTGAACCAGGCTTCAAAGTCGAACCATAGGCAGCCCCCAACTTCACAGCAAACTCTGGAGTAATATCAATATTGGCTAATCCCTGTACCCCGCGCTGTCCAAATAAATTGCGTTGGGCAGTATTTCCCCAAATCAGATTAATATTTAAAACTGCACCAGACTCAATCTTTTTACTTGGCCATACCCTCACCCCAGGGCTAATTTGCGCCTCTTCTCCCACCGTAGACAGCGAACCTACCACAGCCGCTTCTAAGACATGAGCGCGTCTATCTACACGAGTACCGCGACCAATTACGCAAGCCGATAACTGGGCTTCATCGCCAACAATTGCCCCATTCCAAATAATTGGTCTTTTTAAATGAGCATCAGCTCCAATTGTCACATTATCACCAATTACTGTCCCATCCTCAATTTTCACCCTCGCGCCAATGCGGCAATTATTACCAATTACGGCTGGGGTTTCAATTTTGGCTGTAGGATCAATATAAGTATTTTGTCCTACCCACAAACCGGGAGCAATTTCTGGATAAGCCACTTTTAAGTTAACTTTCCTTTGTAAAGCATCATACTGGGCCTCTCTATAGGCATCTAAATGACCCACATCACACCAGTAACCATCAGCAACATAACCGTAAATCGGCTCGTTTTTGGCTAGCAAGAGGGGAAATAAATCTTTGGAAAAATCGCATTCAGTATGTTCTGGTAAATAGTCTAAGACTTCTGGTTCTAAAATATAAGTGCCAGTGTTGACAGTATCAGAAAAGATTTCGCTAGTGGAAGGCTTTTCCAAAAATCGGTTAATGCGCCCTTCTGTATCCGTAATTACCACACCAAATTCAATGGGATTAGGCACACGGGTTAAAATTAAAGTAGCTTTTGATTGTTTTTGTTGATGAAATTCAATGGCAGCATTCAAATCAAAATCTGTGATACTATCACCGCTAATGACTAAAAAAGTTTCATCTAAAAGTTCAGTAATATTTTTTACACAACCTGCCGTACCTAATGGTTGATCTTCTTCGATAGCATAGGTCATTTGTACGCCAAAATCACTGCCATCTTGAAAATAATCACGGAGAACATCTGGTAAATAATGCAATGTGGCAATTACTTCATAAATCTGGTGCCGTTTGAGGAGATTAATGATATGTTCAGCAATGGGACGATTTAAGATCGGAACCATTGGTTTGGGTAAATCGCAAGTCAAAGGACGCAACCGTGTTCCTGAACCACCTGCCATTAAGACTGCACGCATAAATACTCCTAAACTTGACTAAAACCATGATATTTTTCTTTTTCTAGTCTCTTATAGTTATTGAAATTTCAGAACCTTCCATAAGAAACATCTCTGAAAGGATTCACTGAGTCAGGAGTCAGGAGTATGGCTAACGCTACGCTATCAGGACTATGGCTAACGCCAGGCTATGCCTTCGGCACACTACGTGAACGCTATCAGGAGGAAGAAAGAAGTTTCTCCCCATTGGTGTCAACTTAACGTAAAATCCATAGTCCGACTGGGAATGAATTCCCAGTCTCATAGCAAAAGTCGTCTCAAGACGACTCAATAACTAGAAAATTTTTGAAATTGTTGAGTTTACTTTAGAGAACTCCACAAAAAGAAATGCCCAATGTCATTCTGTTCGCGCAGCGTGTCAGAGGGATTACGAAACGAAGTGTAGTGAAGAATCTATTGAGATGCTTCGTTTCGCTTCGTTTCGCTACACTCAGCATGACAAAACAGGATCATTTATTTTGTGGCTTACTCTAATTCATTTCTGGGCGGGTCTGTGAGCCAAACAAATAAGCCATCTGTAGCTTAAGTTGACACCAATAGTTCCTCCCCTGTTCCCTGTTCCCTATTCCTTATCGTTTCAAAATTCTGATTCGTCTAGCACCTATAAATCTTTTACCTACTGATAGGAGAAAACTAAAACAATGCAGTAGAACCCCATAGATTTAATTGTCAAGGTACAGCTTACCGTTAGGCAGTTAGGTTTTTATACAGGTTGATTACCTTTACTGTCAATTGAGATTATAACATCAAATATAATTAACTTATCACTGAGGGATAAATCCCCTCTTGCAGCTTTCATCCCCGGCTTACGAGACATTGATCTCTAAAAATTTTGGGGATTTTTAGGGATTAATTCCGGGGTTTTTAGCTTATCTTCTTATAAGATGATGTCAGTTATTAAGGGAGTTGACGGTAATCATGAATTTACTTGTGTTTGCAATAATTGTAGTTTATATCGGTGGCGTGTGGAAATTTTGGACTGGATTTGGTAGGACTAATTTTAATCAAACTTTACCTAATCGGATCGGTTTGGCTTTGCTATGGCCTGCTTTGTTTTTAGTTAATTCATCCTATCGTCGCAATTTTCAAAAGGCACTGAAGGGATAATTAATTCGTAATTACCCATTACGAATTAATTATTTTCGTTAAAAATTGTGTCAAGGGGCTAAAAAGCCTGAATCCATTCTTTAACAAAATACTCTGTCCAAATGCCGTTTTGCCAATAGGGATCTGATTCCACTAATTGACGAACGGTGTTTTCGTCTTCAGCTTCGTAAATAGCAAAAACTTGAGTTACATCTTTTGTTGGACCAATGGTAATTAAAATTCCAGATTCTTTCTGTTGTGCTAATCCGGCTAAATGGTCTTGACGATAGGGTTCGCGTTTGGTAAGAACGTCTTCACAATAGCTTCCCCATAAGATGTATTTTGTCATAATTTCTGATTTGATTATTGATACTAATTAAAAAATATAGCAACATGAGGTTTTTTAAGATAGAGATTGATGATCAAGTTTTTAATTTCACTAAAGTAGGTTGGCGTTAAAAATTGTCGTTGGGGCAAGGGAACAGGGAACAGGGAACAGGAAGAGAGTTTTGAGTGATTTTACTTTTCTTCACATACCTTTAAATTTTTCTGTTCACCTACTTATACTTAATAATACTCATTATAATGCTAAAATATATACAGATATTTATAATTACATGAGGTAGATCCTAACTTGCTCATTGCTTGCAGGGAGGAGGTTAGGTGTGTTGTTATTACACCAGTCCCAATCAGGAAGAAACTATATTTATCATCTATCTTGAGACATATTTTTATTAAAATAAATTACGATTTTGTATAACAAATCACAGTTTAATAGTTAAAAATAGAACTAATATCTCAGTTTAAAAGAGAATTAATCAAAAATATGTCTAAGCAATTTAACCGACGTAAGTTTCTGCTTTACAGCACTGTAGGTATTGGTAGTAGCATTTTTTTAAAAGCTTGTGCTAATAACTCTCCAAATACTGCGAATAGTCCAGCAGCATCCACCAGTACATCTCCTGTAGCTGGTACTACTGGTAAAACCATCAAGATAGGTATTTTACATTCTCTCAGTGGGACAATGGCTATCAGTGAGAAAAGTGTGGTAGATGCGGAAAAATTAGCAATTAAGGAAATTAACGCTGCTGGGGGTATTTTAGGTAAGCAAATTGAAGCAGTTGTTGAAGATGGCGCTTCTAATTGGGACACCTTTAGAGAAAAAGCTACTAAATTGATTGACCAGGATCAAGTAGCTGTAGTTTTTGGTTGTTGGACTTCTGCTAGTCGCAAAAATGTCAAGCCAGTTTTCGAGAGCAAGGATCATATGCTCTGGTATCCTGTGCAGTATGAAGGTCAAGAATGTTCTAAAAATATTTTTTACACTGGTGCAGCCCCAAATCAACAAATTGAACCTTCTGTTGATTGGTTGTTGAAGAATAAAGGTAAAGAGTTCTTTTTAGTAGGTTCTGACTATGTTTTCCCCCGCACTGCTAATAACATTATTAAGGCTCAATTAGAGGCTTTAGGTGGGAAAACTGTGGGAGAAGATTACTTACCTTTGGGTAATACGGAAGTAACAGCTATTATCACTAAAATTAAGCAAGTTTTACCCAAAGGTGGTGTAATTTATAATACCCTTAATGGTGATAGTAATGTTGCTTTCTTCAAACAGTTGAAAGGAGCGGGATTGACACCAGATAAGTATCCTTCCATGTCTGTGAGTATTGCGGAAGAGGAAGTTAAAGCCATTGGTGTGGAGTATCTAGAAGGACATTATGCTGCTTGGAACTATTTTCAAACAGTAGACACACCTGCGAACAAGAAATTTGTGGCGGCTTTTAAGAAAGAATACGGTGAAGACAGGGTAACAAATGACCCAATGGAAGCGGCATACATCGCCGTGTATTTATGGAAGCAAGCGGTAGAAAAAGCAACTACAACTGACTTAGCAAAAGTCCGGGCTGCGGCCTATGGTCAAACTATAGATGCACCTGAAGGAAAAGTGACTGTTAATGCCAATCATCACATATCAAAAATTGTGCGGATTGGTCAAGTCAGAAAGGATGGACTATTTGACATTGTTTATGCTACTCCCGCACCAGTTGAACCAGTTCCTTGGAATCAATTTGTGAAAGAGACCAAGGGATTTGCTTGTGATTGGTCAGATCCTGCAAAAGGTGGTAAATACAAGAATGGTTAATTTGGTGGTCAGTTGTCAGGGGTTAGTAATACTCAAAACGGCTAGAAACTGGACTTTTTTATCATACAAATAACAAGCCTCTCTAGTATTAAATATTATTCCTTAACCCTCTCCTAAGAGGAGAGGGTTAAGGAAAGTGATTTAGGTGAAAATAGCCCCCCAATCACAGAAAGAGAGCTTAGGCACTTAGATAAAGAAGCTACTAACAGCAATAGTACCCAAAGCTGGTAATATACCACTATATCCTGTGATATTCACCAATAGGTCATTGCCTAATTGGAAACCAGCCACACCATCATTAATGACCAAATAAGTTCCGGCAATACCGGAAGTGGTGACACTGACTAAAGCTGCACTATTTACACCTAAAGCCTGATTATCAGATAATCCTCCGTTAGCATCAATAAATACACTATTGGCCATATTTATTAAGGTAGTAGCTGTACTATCAGCAGCACGAGTGAAGGCAGTGGGAGCCTTCATAGCTACACCCAAGGAGGTCAACAGGTCAATTTTGTCAGTGCCGATGGCAAAGTCGGTAATTCTGTCTGCTCCTAATACTGGGGATTGTCCAAATTGGAAAACAAAGGTATCGCTTCCTGTTCCACCTGTGAGGGTGTCTGCACCTAAACCACCGTTGAGGGTGTTATTGCCACTATTACCAATGAGAGTGTTATTACCTGCGTTCCCTGTGCCGTTAATTGCGGCTACTCCTGTGAGGGTGAGGTTTTCTAGATTATCTCCCAAGGTATAAGTGACAGATGATTTAACTGTATCTGTTCCCTCATTGGCTTTTTCTATGATGGTGTCAGTAGTAGTATCTACCACATAAACATCATTACCTAAACCACCAATCAAGGTATCAATACCATTACCACCGTTGAGGGTGTTATTGCCACTATTGCCTGTGATAGTGTTATGCAGACTGTTACCCGTACCATTAATATTGCTGCTTCCTGTCAAGGTCAGGTTTTCCACATTATTAGGTAAGGTGTAGGAAATAGATGCGTTGACTAAATCAGTTCCTGCGTTGAGAGCTTCGGTAACAATGTCACCTATATGATTAACGGTATAAGTATCGTTGCCGGCAAGTCCAATCAGGGTATCTGGACCATCTGTACCGATTAAGGTGTCAGCGTTATAAGTTCCAAACATCATTTTGTAAATGGTAGTCATAAGAATCTCCTTGATTTTTTGCTTGCTTAAATTTCGTTAAAATATCACAATGGAATTGTATCATGTCCGTCTAATCACTTACGATATAGTTTGTCATTTTTTCATGGTAATATCCTTAATTACTAAAAGCTAAAAGATAAGTAGTGAGACAGAATTAATTACACAATGTTATTGCCTAAGCGTTGCGTTAGCTGTATGGAACGAAGTGAAATGAAGCAATCACCAGGGCTGTGATTGTTTCCCTTCGCTCGCAATGACTGTAAATATTTTTGTCCAATTACTTAAAGAGGCGAGAGTAAAGAAGTTTTCAGCGATTTTACGTTTGTTTGGTTTTATTGTGTTCACCTACTTATTCATATTTGTACTTCGTTTAGTGGCAATTTGCTGTGAGGTGAAAATAACTAAAAAACAACTGACAACTGACTATTAGGAATAAATTGATAATTGCAGGGATAAAATGTTAACAGGGTTCTTGGAAGCTGTATTTAATGGTGTTAGTATTGGCGCTGTTTTATTAATTGCTGCGTTAGGATTAGCGATCATATTTGGCTTAATGGGTGTCATTAATATGGCACATGGTGAGCTAATGATGTTTGGCGCTTATACAACTTTTGTCGTGCAAAATGTTTGTAAGCAATTGGGTGGGGTTTGGTTTGAAGTTTATATATTTCTGGCTTTGATTATTGCTTTTGTTTTCACTGCTGGTGTGGGATTAGTTCTGGAAAAAAGTGTAATTCGTTATCTCTATGGACGACCTTTAGAAACTCTGTTAGCAACTTGGGGCGTAAGTTTAATTTTTCAGCAGTTTGTTCGCAGTGTCAATTTATTATTAGTCATGGGGATGGTTTTGTTTTCTGTTTTGTTTTTTGGGGGTTTATGGATTTTAAATTCTCGGAATAATTTACAGAAAATTCGTAACTGGGTTGTGGGAGTTTTACTATTTTTGTCACTAGGATTGACAATCACAATTTGTAATTTATTGAGTAAAACCTATCAGCAAGCGGTAACTTTACCTTGGTTCGGCGCTCAAAATGTGGATGTTACAGCCCCTAGTTGGTTACAATCTGGTGTATCTTTAGCTGGTGTACAATTACCTTATGCCCGGTTATTTATTATTGTTTTGACGATTATTTGTGTGGGAGGAATTTATCTATTTTTGCAACGTTCTCATTGGGGATTAAGAATTAGGGCTGTTACTCAAAATCGCAGTATGAGCGCTTGTTTGGGTATTCCCACTCAAAAAGTTGATGCAATTACTTTTGCACTGGGTTCAGGGTTAGCTGGTGTAGCTGGATGTGCAATTAGTTTACTCGGTTCTGTCGGACCAAATACTGGACAAAATTACATTATTGACACCTTTATGGTGGTGGTTGTCGGTGGTGTGGGTAATTTAGCTGGTACGATTTTGGCAGCTTTGGGAATTGGGACAATTAATTATTTGATTGGTTCGGGAACTTTGGCTTTGTTGTTGGGTGCGGTTAAGCCTTTGGCTGATTTATTTAGTTTTTTTGCAACTACAAGTATGGCTAAGGTGATGGTTTTTGCGTTAATTATTGTGTTTTTACAGTGGAAACCTGGCGGAATTTTTCCCCAAAAGGGTCGTCATGTTGATGTTTAAATTATGGGAAATTAAACGCAGATAAACGCAGATAAACGCGGATTTTAGAAAATGGATAAGTTAGAAATGATGAAAATTAAAAAGGGGCGAAATTTAATATTAGTTGAAGTTGGGGTCGTTTGTGCGATCGCTTTAATTTTGATTTTGATTATGCCGGTTTTACTTTCAGATTTTCGTCTGAATTTATTGGGACGATTTTTGTCTCTGGCTATTGTGGCTTTGGGAATTGATTTAATTTGGGGTTATGCTGGTTTATTGAGTTTGGGACATGGGATTTTCTTCGGTTTGGGTGGATATGCGATCGCTATGTACCTAAAATTGCAAGTCCCCACGGGGGAGTTACCAGATTTTATGTCCCTTTATGGTGTTATGGAACTTCCTGGATTTTGGCGGCCTTTTTCTTCTTTTCCCCTGTCTATGGCTGCTGTGGTGATGATTCCGGGTTTGTTAGCAGGATTACTGGGATATTTAGTATTTCGTAACCGCATTAAGGGCGTTTATTTTTCGATTTTGACTCAAGCTGCAATTATTGTATTTTTCAATTTTTTTAATGGACAACAACAATTTTTTAATGGCACAAATGGGTTGATAGATTTTACCACTTTTCCGCCTTTATCTTGGGGAGTTAATGGCAGTGGTGCTATAGTTAGTGATAGCAAAACTCAATTTGTTTTTTACGTCTTGACGGTGGTATTTTTGGCGGCTACTTATGGGCTTTGTCGCTGGTTAACTAGTGGACGTTTTGGTAGATTATTAATAGCTATTCGTGATGATGAAAGTCGGGTGAGATTTTCTGGTTACGACCCCACAGATTTTAAAGTCTTAGTATTTGCTGTTTCGGGAGCAATTGCTGGTATAGCTGGGGCATTTTACACCGTTCAAAGTGGTTCTGTATCCCCTAGATCCATGGATATTGGCTTTTCTATTGAAATGGTGATTTGGGTGGCTGTGGGGGGAAGAGGGACATTAATCGGGGCAGTTATTGGCACTTTATTAGTTAATTATGCCCGGACTTTTTTAAGTGAACAATTCGCGGAAATATGGCTATTTTTTCAGGGTATACTATTATTAATTATCGTCATTCTGCTTCCTGATGGCATAATGGGATGGTTAAATCAACAAAATATTCCTTTCGGGAAACGTCAGCAATTAAAAATTTCTGATACCTATCCTAGTTTAGAAGAAGACATAGAAGTGAAACATGAACGCCAAAATCTTGGAAACTGAAAATGTAACCGTTAGTTTTGACGGTTTTAAAGCATTAAATCGCCTAAATTTTAGTATGAATGTTGGTGAATTGCGCGTAGTAATTGGTCCGAATGGGGCAGGAAAAACCACTTTTTTGGATGTAATTACAGGTAAGGTTCAACCAACTATAGGGAAAGTATTATTTAAGGGTAAAAATTTACGTTCCTTAGCCGAACATCAAATTGCACGGCTGGGAATTGGGCGCAAATTTCAAACTCCACGAATATATCTTAATTTAACACCTTTCGAGAATTTAGAAATCACTAGTAATCGTCAGAAAAATGTCTTCTCAACCTTGTTTCGTTCTATCAATTCTGCGGAGAAAAATAGTCTTAAAGGCTTATTAGAAACAATTGGTTTAACTGCAAAAGCAAATATTCCAGCGGCTTTATTATCCCACGGAGAAAAGCAACGTTTGGAGATTGGAATGTTAGTAGCACAATCTCCTGATTTATTACTTGTTGATGAACCAGTGGCTGGTTTAACAGATGAAGAAACCTATAATATCGGTAATTTATTATCAACATTAGCCACGAGTCATTCAATTTTAGTTATTGAACATGATATGGAATTTGTGCGACAAATTGCTAAGAAGGTGACAGTATTGCATGAAGGTTCAGTATTGTGTGAAGGTGATTTTGAGAAAGTCAGAAATGATCCCCGCGTTATTGAAGTATATTTAGGAAAACAGGAAGAGAATCATACCCCCCCTTAATCCCCCCTTGTGAAGCTGGGAAACAAGAACTCTGTCCCCTCCCGGTTATAAGGCGTGTACACACAAGTCAAATTACCCCCCTTAATCCCCCCTTGGAAATGGGGGAAACCGGAAAAATTACTTCCCTCCCCTTTGTAAAGGGAGGGTTAGGAAAAAAATAGTTAATCAGGTTAATTTTATAATGCTAAAAATTTCTAATCTTAACGTTCATTATGGTGAAAGTCATATTATCAGAAATGTAGATTTGACTGTATTACCAGGACAGATGGTATGTTTAATTGGCCGCAATGGGGTGGGGAAAACAACCATGCTAAAAACAATTATTGGCTTACTTAAACCCAGCAGCGGAATTATTAATTTTGCAGGGGAGATAATTAACGGTAAACCAACTTATGAAAGGGCGAAAATGGGTATTGGTTATGTGAGTCAAGGAAGGGAAATTATACCGCGATTAACAGTTAAAGAAAATCTGCTTTTGGGATTAGAGGCTAGACAAAAACCAGTCAAAAAACCAGAAATTCCCCCAGAAATTTTTAGCCTATTTCCAGTACTAAAAACTATGCTTTCTCGTATGGGTGGAGATCTAAGTGGTGGACAACAGCAACAATTAGCGATCGCTCGTGCTTTAATGGGAAAACCACAACTACTCGTATTAGACGAACCGACGGAAGGTATTCAACCCTCAATCATTTTGGAAATTGAAGCCGCAGTCCGTCAGATTATTGAAACCACAGGAGTTTCCGTCTTATTGGTAGAACAGCACTTGCATTTTGTCCGTCAGGCAGATTACTATTATGCCATGCAAAAAGGGGGGATTGTTGCTTCCGGTCTAACTCAGGAACTTAGTCAAGATGTGATTCAAAAGTTTTTGACGGTTTAGTGATAATTGATAAAGATAAAGCCAGGGAATAAATTCCCTGTCTCATAGCAAAAGTCGGTTAAAACCGACTGTTTCGATTAACTTCTCAAATTCACACCAAATTTTTCAACTAAAGCTGTCCGCACCTGATTATGAACTGGTTCAATTTCATTTTCAGTGAGGGTGCGATCGCTGGCACGATATACTAAACGAAAGGCTAAACTGCGTTGTCCTGTGGGGACATTTTCACCCCGATATTCATCAAACAATTCCACAGAATTTAACAACCCTTTCCCAGCTTTATTAATAACTTTTTCCAATTCGGAAACCGTCACTTTCACAGGGGCAAAAAACGCCAAATCTCTGTCACTAGCTGGATAGGTAGAATAGGAACTGAATTTGGGAACTAGCAAATCATCATGATCCCAGGCATCCAACAGAGCATCTAAATCCAATTGAAACACATAAACGGCTTCTGGCAAATCCTTCTCTCGACGTAATTGGGGGTGAACCTGTCCGAATGTTCCCAATCTACTACCCTTTACCCACAATGAAGCTGTGCGTCCAGGATGTAAGCGAGAATCTCGATTTTCGGGTTGAAATTCTACCACTAATTTTAGTTGTTTAAAGACACTTTCTAAAATGCCTTTGGCTTCAAACCAAGTAATCGCTTCTTCCTTACCACCTCTTGACCATTTACCGACAGTGATATCACCACCAATAATTCCAGCCAGGATTTCCGCTTCTTGTAAACCCTCTTCTTCGCGCCAGAAAATCCGACCGATTTCAAAACCGTTTAATGCCCCATTTCCTTGCTCTATATTATATTGAAAAGCGGTAATTAAACCGGAAATCAAATCAGTGCGTAAAGCCGAATATTCAGCAAACAAAGGGTTACTTAAAATGATCTGTTTATCTTCACCTGGTTTCACCAAAGAATAATGAATTAATTCTGTTAAACCTTCAGCGCGGAGATAAGCGCGTAACCTGCGAATTAATTCTTGTTCTAAAGATAGATAACCAGCTTCGGATTTTTCTGGTAGAGTATCACAGAACTTATCATAACCATATAACCGGGCAATTTCTTCAATTAAATCAATTTCCCGTTCTAAATCGCGGTAACGATAGGGAGGTACGGTAACTGTCCAATTTCGGTCATCAATTTTGGCTAATTTACATCCTAAAGCCGTGAGAATTTTTTCGACATCTGACCCTTGTAATTCTCCTGTTTCGAGTCCTAATTCAATCGGACCTAGCACTTCATTAACTTTATCTAAACGCAGGTTAATAGAATGTGACCAAGTAGAAATATCTGGACGATAATCGGAAATTTCTTGCTGAACAATCACCCCTGCGGCTAATTCACTAATTAAGGATAAAGCGCGGTGACAAGCTATTTCTAATTCGGCACGATTTACGCCCCTTTCGTATCTACCAGAAGCCTCACTTCTTAACCCCGCACTGCGAGAAGAACGGCGAATAGCCACAGAATCAAATAACGCTGCTTCTAAAACTAAACTTTGTGTACCTTCATGAACTTCTGTTTCTGCACCACCCATAACACCTGCTAAAGCCACCGCTTGATTATTAGCAGTAATTAATAAATTTTGGGTTGATAAATTACGAATATTTCCATCTAAGGTTTTTAAAGTTTCCCCAGTTTCCGCAAACCGCACACCAATGATTAAATTTTCGCCGCCACCTACAGATTGTAAACGCTCTTTATCGAAAGCGTGAAGAGGTTGTCCTCTTTCCAATAAAACGTAGTTAGTGATATCAACTACATTATTAATTGGTCTAACTCCAGCAGCGCGTAAACGTTGTTGCAGCCATTCAGGAGAAGCCGCAATTTTGATGTTTTCGACAACTGTACCAATATAGGCAGGACAAGCTTGGATTTCAGAAATTTTTAAAGTGATGCTTTTCCCAGTCTTGGTATTTTCTACATCTGCAACTGGGGGAATTGATAGTTTTCCGCCAGTTAAAGCTGCTACTTCCCGGGCAATACCCACCATAGATAAAGCGTCAGCCCGGTTAGCAGTAGCGGTGACATCTAAAATCACATCTTCCAAACCCAACAGGGGACGAACATCACTACCCACCACCATGTTTTCTTCAGGGAATATATGAATACCGTCAATATCAGTGGGTAAACCCAGTTCTTTTAAAGAGCATATCATCCCATTGGAGGGAACACCACGCAGTTTTGCGGGTTTGATTTTTAAATCAATATTGGGTAAATAAGTTCCTGTGGTGGCGACAGGGACATAGATATCTGCGCGGACGTTCGCAGCACCGCAAACGATATTTACAGTCTCAGCAGCCCCAATATCTACGGTACAAACGCTCAATTTATCTGCATTGGGGTGGGGTTGACGTTCTAGCACTTTTCCCACAACTACACCATTTGCCCAAGTGCGGCGGTCTTCTATATCTTCTACTTCAAACCCTGCCATTGTCAAGGTTTCCGCCAGTTCTTCTGGGGTGAGTTTGATTTCTACAAGTTCTTTTAACCAGGTTAGAGAAATACGCATGGAGTCTGTTTGTTTAGATTTGTCTTTCGCTCTAATTTTATATATTAGGTGAAAATTATGAGATTTTTTGGCTTTGCTAATTGAATGTATGAATTAGCCTCACGCCAAGGCGCAAAGACGCAAAGAATAAGAGTTAAAGAAATCTAATTTTTTGGTTTTACAGTGGAAATGCGATGTGGAAGGTCTCTACATTTTTTTTCACCGGATGTCTATTATGATTAATTAAGTAGATATCAGAATCTATTCCTATGGGAGATATGTCCAATATGGTACAGCAATTATCAGCAGAAACCACACCAGAAATCATCTACCCTGACAGCGACGGTCAACCAATGGCAGATAATACTAAACAATATCAATGGATTGTTAAAGTTAAAGAAAATTTAGAAATATTATTTGCATCAAATCCAGATGTATTTATTGCCGGTGATTTACTTTGGTATCCTGTGGAGGGAAATCCGAAAATTCGCCAAGCACCTGATGTATTAGTAGTTTTTGGCAGACCAAAGGGAGATAGAGGTTCATATCAACAATGGAAGGAGAATAATATTCCTCCTCAAGTAGTTTTTGAAATTTTATCTCCAGGAAATCGAACTTCGGCGATGATTAATAAATCGCTTTTTTATCAACGTTATGGTGTGGAGGAATATTATATTTATGATCCTGATAGTATAGAATTATCTGGTTTTGTGCGTTATCAAGATGCTTTTGTCGTCATTGAAGATATTAATGGTTGGATAAGTCCACGATTGGGTATCCGGTTTCAACTTGTATCTGATAATTTAGAAATTTATTATCCTGATGGTAATAAGTTTCTTACATCTGTGGAATTTGATCAACTTGCGAAACAAGAACGTCAAGAAAAGGAAGCAGCTATTCAGCAGTATCAAGAATTATTAACAAAGTTGCAAGAAAAGGGCATTGATTTAGGTACAAGATGAACCCCACCCCCAACCCCCTCCCCGCAAGCGAGGAGGGGGCTATGATATAAGTAGTTGGACAAAAATATTTACAGTCATTGCGAGGGAAGGGAAGCAATCACAACCCTGGCGATTGCTTGATTTCACTTCGTTCCATATGGCTAAAGCCACGCAACGCTTACGCAATGACATTGTGTAATTAATTCTGTCTCACTACTTACCTCATTTAACTCGCAACTGTTGTGTAATATGGTGTGTTATGTAGCGGTATTCACTAAATTCTATTAGATCAAGGGCGATCGCTGTTATACTAAATACCATTAGGGAGCATGGATGATATTTGCAAAATTTTAAGATAATGGAGCGTTACACCGTCGCTAACACATCCTACGTATATCTATAAATATTATTTTGGAGTTGGAATTATGACAGATGCAAAAAATATCAATAAACCATTATTTTCTCAACATTATTTAGACTATCGGCTTCAAGAATCTCCAGAATGGCAATTAGATATTAAACTAGATTTTGAAAAATTAAAAAATCTGTATTTATCAAAAAAAGCGATTTTACCGACTCTCAATGAAGCGCAAACTGAAGATGTATTTATTAAACCCGTATTAGCTATTTTAGGGTTTTCTAATATTCCTCAAGTTGTAACTCGTGGTAAAGGTAGAGCCGAACGTCCTGATTATGCGTTGTTTGCAAATGAAGCAGATAGAGATACAGCTTACTCTTTTCAAAATAATGAAACTGCTTTTTATGGTAGGGTATTAGTTATCGCAGAAGCTAAATATTGGGAAAGACCATTAAGTAAAGTTTCTGCTAATGATAAAAGAGATATTTTCAAGAATGAAAATCCATCTTTTCAAATTTCTAGTTATTTGACTGGTACGGGAGTTTATCCTAATGATTTGGATGAGTTAAACTGTGATGAAGGAGTTGGAAAGTATTTACAAGAAAAAAAGGATATTTTAACATCTAGAGCAGCATATATTAGAGGAAACTGTGAATGGTTTAAGTACACTTGTCCTCTGCATAAAGACAAATATCATCTACCTAAAATAATTGTTCCCTATATTGCACCAGAAAATAGATTTGCGCTTGATGAAAAAGCTGAATATATTAGTTTAAAGGATAAAAATATCCCCGACTTCTGTTTTCATTTTGTAAATAAATGATAGATTTTTCTTAGAAGTCGGGGATCTGGATTATTATAAAAATAGAATTGGTAATATCAATCATGCTAAAATACAGCCAATTAAATTATTTACCCTCATCTAAGGAATTACCCGACTCTGACGACACACCAGTGGATAACGAACTACAAGATTTAATTCCCGGTTTATTAAAAGCCATGTTAGCCTTAATCTGGTTCCAAAGATGGGATTGGTTTTTTGGCGTAGACATGGGAATATATTATGATCCAGATAAACCTGCAATTGTCCCAGATGGATTTTTAAGTATTGGTATTCCCAGATTAATTGATGAAGATTTACGCCGCAGTTATGTATTATGGGAAGAACAAAAATTACCGATTTTAGTGTTAGAAATAGTGTCTCATACCTATAGGGGAGAATATAGCACTAAGAAAGATTTTTATGCTCAAGAATTGGGGATATTATATTATGTAGTTTATAATTCTCAGCGTAAAAGAAAACAACGTTTAGAGGTTTACAAATTAGTCAATGGAGAATATAAATTACTGTCAGGAAACCCTGTTTTTCTACCAGAGATAGGGTTAGGAATAGGAATGGAAAAAGCAACATATCAAGGAATAACTAGAGAATGGTTATATTGGTTTGATGAAAATGGAAAACGATTTTTAACACCAGAAGAAAGGATGCAACAAAGTGAGGAAAAACATTTAGAATCTGAAAGAAAACATTTAGAATCTGAAAGAAAATGGTTAGAATCTGAGAAAAAAGCTAATAAATTAGCAGAGATGTTAAAAAAATTAGGAGTTGATCCTGAAAATTTATAGCGTGTGAATTAAATCTGCAAAACCGTAAATACTAATTCCTAATAACAGTAGTGCGGTAAATTGGGTAAGGCGTTGTTGAGTTAAAACTGTGTGGTTGTTTCCGGTGGGAGACATTGCTTCCCGGACTAATATAGAAGTTGATGCTCCCACGACAAAACTTAAACCTAGTATGATGTAGGGTTTATCTGGGACAATGGTGGAGACTGTCAGCAGAGCGATCGCTAATGTCAACATTAATAATTCCACAAACCGGGGTGGATGATCTTGAATAAATAAAATTAGGCTATTTAACCAAAAATTCCAGGTTCTCATAATTTGTCAGTTGTTAATTAACTGTTGTAGAGACGTTCCATGGAACGTCTCTACATTAAAACTAACGAGCGCCAGCTTTTACCCCTGCACCAGTTTTCTGAGTTGAGTCTTCTGGAAGTTCCACACCAAAAACTCGACAAAAGACCTTTTCTACCTTATATCCTGTATCAATGGATTCTAAAGGATCTTTCCGCAGACGGTGACGCAGACATAATGTAATTACCCGCCGGATATCGTCAACTGTCACTTCTGTCCGACCTTCAAAAGCGGTTAAGGCTTTAGCCGCACGGTTTGTCACAATGTCACCCCGCAACCCGTCTACATCCAATTCTGAACAAACTTCGGAAATTTTTACCCGGAAGTCATAGTCTAAATTAACTTGTGGTAATAAGTTTTGGGCATTGACAATTTTCTCTTGTAATGCTACTTGGGGAGCTTGGTGTTTTTCTAAATACACAGGCGGATTTTGGTCAAATTCACCCCGTTCTTCCACAATTTGCACCCGCAAAGCTGGTTCTTTCACAGTGCGGATTTCTGCGTGCATTCCAAAACGGTCAAGGAGTTGGGGACGCAGTTCCCCTTCTTCTGGGTTTCCCGAACCGACGAGAACAAACTTGGCTGGGTGACGGATAGAAATCCCCTCCCGTTCCACAGTGTTCCAACCACTAGCAGCGGAATCGAGGAGTACGTCTACCAAGTGGTCATCTAATAAGTTGACCTCATCAACGTAAAGAATACCCCGGTTAGCTTTGGCTAGGAGTCCGGGTTCAAAGGCTTTGACACCCTCAGATAAGGCTTTTTCAATGTCAATTGTCCCACAAACTCGGTCTTCTGTCGCACCCAATGGTAAATCTACCATTTGTACCTTTTTGTGAGTGATGGGAATTTCCAACCCTTGTGCTACCTGTTGACGGACTTCATCACTCATCAAGTCCGTGTCGTTGGGGTCACTGTTGAAGGGGTCATTGGCGACAACAGGGATTTCTGGTAAAAGGTCCGCTAAGGCGCGGATAGTTGTAGATTTTCCGGTGCCGCGATCGCCCATAATCATTACACCACCAATTTTGGGGTCAATGACATTTAACAGCAGTGCCAGTTTCATTTCTTCTTGACCAACGATGGCTGTAAATGGAAAGACCGCACGACGCGCACTCGCACTAGCTTGAGCAGTTGAAGTCACTAAATTACCTTAACAATATTTTTTATTACAATTCTTTATTTTGACACATTTTGGGGAGGTGGGTTGGTTGTTCGTTAAAAGCCAATCTTCTTATAAGTTTTTTAAATCTGACTTTTACAAAAAAAGCACAAGACTATGTTTATTGAGAATAAATCTGCTTCATTCTCAAGATTGTTGAGAATGATTGCAATAAGGTAACGATTTTACTAGGTTCTTGACCTCTTGACTTTTTGTGCTATTATCAAGGTATATAATTTGGTGGCTATAATTTCTAAATTTTAGAATACAGAAATTGTCAATCGCCTCTCAGGTTGATTTAAAATATTTAACTCCTGAATAACTTCTTTAACAGATTGATAACAATTGCTTTTTCAATACTATCTGTTCCCTGTGCTTGGAGTAAAAATTGTTTAATTACACAATAGGGTTTTGATGGTTTATCCTCATCAATAGCTAAAAATGTTCTACCAAAACCACCCTGACCTAAAATTGATTTAGGTATATACTTTTCACGCAAAAGTAACTTATTACCGCACTTTTGACAATATTAAAAATTATCAGGGTTAGGAAAAAGACAGTCAGGATTAAGACATTGACGCATAGACTCACAACCAAGGCTTCATTGTAATTTTACCCTAATTAATCAAGATTTACGCAAAATCTCTCAAAACCTCATTTCTCTGCGTCTGGAGGGGTTCATTTAAAAAAATATATAACTTAACTAACACCCAGATCCCCGATTTCTTTAAGAAATCGGGGATCTATCTTCTCAAATCATGCTACAATTACGCACTGACCTCAACCATCCCCAAAAACCCCAACATCCAATTTCATGACCAAAAAACGTATTTTAGTTACAGGTGCAAGTGGCTGTATCGGTCACTATATCAGCGAAGCCTTAATTCAAAACACCAATCACGAATTATATCTCCTGGTTAGAAACCCTAATAAACTCCAAGTAGATACTACAGTCCGTCCTGGAATCACCATTCTTCAGGGTGATATGCAAGAGATTGGTAAATTCTCTAATTTACTCAAAACCATTGATATCGCCGTATTAACAGCCACTTCCTGGGGTGGTGAGGGCATTTTTGATATTAATGTCTTCAAAACTCTAGAATTAATGAATCTGCTAAATCCCGAAAGATGTGAACAGGTAATTTATTTTTCCACAGCCAGTGTTTTAAATAACGAAAACAAACCACTTAAAGAAGCCGGGGAAATTGGGACAGATTATATCCGTTCTAAATATGATTGTTTACATCAAATTGAAAAGTTAGCTATTTTTCCCAAAATTACCACGGTTTTTCCTACCTTAGTATTAGGTGGTGATGACAAAAAACCCTATTCTCATCTCACATCTGGTATTCCTGAAGTTACTAACTATATTAATTTTATTCGTTTTTTACAAGCAGATGGCAGTTTTCACTTCATTCATGGTAAAGATATTGCCACAGTTATCCAATATTTAATTGATTATCCACCACAACAGGGAGATCCCCGCCGATTTGTGTTAGGACAATCTTCCCTAACAGCAAATCAAGCCATTGAAGAAGTTTGTGCTTATTTCCGTAAAAAGATTTATTTCCGCATTCCTTTATCTTTAGGTTTAGCCAATGTAATTATTGCTGTATTCCGCATTCAAATGGCAGCCTGGGATAGATTCTGTATGAATTATCGTCATTTTAGCTATGCTAATGCCATTAATCCTAGCAGCTTTAATTTACCAAATTACTGTGCAACAATGACTGATGTTTTGAGAATTAGCAGCGTAAAAGCGGGAATTTAGATCAATACCTTGTACATTTTCTGTAGCGACTGTCTTGATTGTCAAGCGATCGTTAAGGAAAAATTTAAAGTCTAGGAAAAAAGTCAGAAAATAGAGGAGAAAAACAGAACAGAACAAAACAGGTAAATTATAGGTTGCCATAAATTACCAAACTAGATTGGAGGTATAAAAACGACAGTAGAACTTTATGCAGAAATTGGTTGTGAGTCTTGAGAAATAGACCAAGGAAGATGATCTCGAATCATCGCATTTAAAATAACTAACATTTTATGAACGCAAGCAGTAATGGCCAATTTTTTGGGTTTACCACGTTCAACCAAGCGCTCATAAAAAGTTTTGATAACAGGATTATGACGCATGGCAACAACAGCACCCATATAAAGAATGGCACGAACATGGGCGCGACCACCATTAATCATGCGCTTACCTTTGTGCTGACCACTATCATGATTAATTGGTGCAACACCAACTAAGCGAGAGATTTGTTTGGCAGTTAATTGACCTAATTCTGGTAAGTCAGAAACTAAAGTGGTAGAAATTACTTGACCAATGCCAGGAGTAGTTTTGAGTAGATTGACTTTATCAATCCATTGTTGATTATTTTGGGTCAACGTCTCAATTTCTTGATTGAGTTGTTGAAGATGTTGCTCAAGATAATCAATATGGGATTCAATATCTGTCAAAGCTTTACCACGAGCGCGGTCACGGCGATTCTTTTCCGCTGTAGACATTTCTACTAATTGTCTTCGGCGACTAATTAATTCGCCTAATTGACGTGACATTTCACTTTCGATTGCTAACACCTCCGGTTTCATTGCTTCACCGAAATGCGCCAAAATCTGTGCATCAATGGCATCGGTTTTGGCTAACTTACCTGTAGCTTTAGCAAAGTCTCTTCCCTGACGAGGATTGATTAATGCTACTGGTAAAAGAGCCGCTTGCAATTGAATGATTAATTCTGTTTCTAGTCCTCCTGTTGCTTCCAGTACGATTAGGTTTAAATCGTTAGATTGAAGTTGCTTAACTAGATTAGCTATTTCTGTTTCAGTATTAGCAAATTGAAATGCTTTACCCATTGGACGGATATAAACATCAAGTGTTGCTTTACTTACGTCAATGCCTACCCATTGGGAGATATAATCCATTTTTAACTCTCCAATTTCAATTACTTCTTTTTAATTTGTTTTGTTTTTATTCATCCCCTTGATTTCACTCATCCTTGCACGATACGGGCTATATTATCTATGTCTTTGTTCATAGTTTTTACCCCAGGCGACTGTTCGAGTTCTGTCATGGAGATTGTTGTGGTGATCCTTGCTACAAAGCGGTCTTTTCTGACCCAGGTTGGGACGGTCTACCACTTCTTCTAACATACCTCTAAGATACAAGGTTGGGTTGTTCGCGTGAGCGTTGCGGAGCAATAGCACAAAATCCAACATGAGCGTCGGGTTGCGCTGTCGCTTAACCCGACCTACAAAAAATAGTTGAGAATTTCAAGCCCTGAAATTAATTTTTTTCGTTAGCTTATTGAGAAAATTCTCAAGATTATTGAGAATATAGGCTAATATAGGGTACTTCTCCTTTTTTGCCGAAGAATGATTTAAATAACTTATTGGATATATTCAGTATTGTAGGGTGCGTTAGGATGAAATCCGTAACGCACAGAATCCTTGGTAATGGTGCGTTACGCTTTTAATTACTCCTGGTGCAACTGCTTATTTATTAGTCAAACGTTTACATGAAGTCATGATTTTAGGGGCGGTAATTGGGGTAATTTCTAGTATTAGCGGAATGTATCTTAGCCACTTTTATAAATTTACCTTCTGGTCTGGCTATTGTATTAGTGGTTTCGGGTTTATTTACCTTGGCTTTATTGTTTAGTCCTCGACATGGGATTTTGATTCCTAGTGGGAATAGGAGATAAAATTATCAAATTGGTAATTTCATTACATTTAATGCTTCTTTATATTTACGTTATTCCACATAAATGGACTTTGTTGGTGTAGTAGCGATCGCTAATTGCCGTTATTTGACTAAACTAGAAAAGTGTTCACAATTACCGCTATTATAATTCTTGAGGTGTTAGATCAAGAGTGTGGTAAACCAGGGGTAAGAAAATGACAGAGAATCAAGGACAACTCCCGATTTTAGCTGGAAACAAAGGAAGATACCAACTTCTAAGACCTTTAGGAGGAGGGAGTTTTGGGGATACTTTTCTCGCTATTGACCTAAATACACTTAATCAACGTCGTTGTGTTGTTAAGCGATTACGAATTGAGAGTCATCATTCTCCTGAAATTGTTGCAGGGATCAAAAAAGCCTTTGAAAGAGAGGCTAAGGTTCTAGAAGATTTAGGGGATAAAAGTGGTAATATTCCCTCCTTATATGATTATTTTTCCTTAACTGTAACTGACCCGCAATTAAATACTCAACAAGAGTTTAATTATTTAGTTCAACAATATATCGAAGGTGAAGATCTAAGTAAAGAACTGGAACAACAAGGACGTTTTTCAGAAGCAAAAGTTTTGACTCTATTAAATAATATTTTACCTGGTTTGGACTTTATCCATAATCACAATGTTATTCACCGGGATATTAAACCTAGTAATATTGTGCGCTCCAACGCAGAAGATAATAAATTCTATTTAATTGACTTTGGAGCAGTTAAACAAGTAATTAAAGGTGATATTTCCACCACAGAAAAATCTATAGTATTTGGAACTATTTCCTATGCTCCCCCAGAACAAATCAAAAATGAAAAAGTTGATTATTCCAGTGATTTATATGCTTTAGCTGCTTCTTGTGTGCGATTGTTAACAGGTGAATTTCCAGATAATTCCCTTGATGTTAATAATCTTTGGAATTGGCAAAAATATCCCCATATTAGTGAACATTTAGGTAAGATATTAAAGCGTATGCTCCAAGAAGATCCTTATTATAGATTCCAGTCAGCACGGGAAGTAATGGAATCTCTGAATAAACGTGATGATCAACGACAGGAATTAAAGCCGTCTACTAGGGATGAAAATAATGGTGGTGGTGAAAAGACAATAATTATCTCTCCTTCCCAACCTCGATTTATTCAAGTTTTATTGATAACAGCAATTATTTTGACGACTGCTGGGGTTTTAATAGCTATTTACCGCCATCAAAATCAAGTCCCCCCAGGGGAAATTCAAACTATTCCTGGTCAACTATTTGAGGATAAACAATTTGGAATTGAGATCAAATATCCTCAAGATTGGAAGGCTGAAAAACAACAATATAGTCCGTTAACCGGGGGAACTATTGCCAAAATATCTCCTAATAGTTCCAGTTTGAATCTAGATGTAGGGTTATTTATCCGTGTGGTATTGATAGAAAAATCCCAGTCTCTATCAGAGTATAATCTGGCTGCTATCGAACAAATTCAAAAATCTGTTAAAGACGTACAAATTCTCCAACAACAACCAATAAAAATAGATAATCGAGAGGGATATCAAATAGTTTATAGAGGTCAAGAGCAAATCGGTAACTTCAGGTTTAAAGTCATGGAAATTTGGACTATCAGTAATTCAAAAGTTTATATTCTGACCTATCGAGCCGAAGAAAAACTCTATGATCCCTTTCTTAAAGATGTAGAACAAACCATGATTAAGTCTTTTCGTTTGCAGTCTACTTTATTTTTATAAGTCCCAGCGGGGTAATAAGTAATTGGACAAAAATATTTACAGTTATTGCGAGCGAAGGGAAGCAATCACAACCCTTGCGATTGCTTCATTTCACTTCGTTCCATATGGCTAACGCCACGCTTCGCTTACGCAATGACATTGTGTAATTAATTCTGTCTCACTACTTATACCTTGCCAGTTGACATTTGCACACTAGTTATATTAACGTAGGATTGATTCAACTTATAAGCTTTTTGTAACCCTCTTAATAACCTGATTTCTTATGGCTTTAGTTATGAAAAATAACCTATCAGCACCCTTAACTGGCCTGGCTTTAGCCTTGAGTGTCACTTTAGCCAGTAATCAACCCAGCCAAGCTCAAAGCCGTCAATTTAGTTGTGGTTTGAGTGATAACTATCCAGTAACCGTAGTTCGTCACCCAGCCAGAGGTAGTGTGTCCTTAATTGTGTGGACACCAGGAAGTCTGATTGGTGACACATGGACACCTCAAAAACGTTGTCAAAAAGTATCAGATCGTTTCCAGAAACTACACAATCAAGGTGAACTGAAAATCCTGAAAACGGGAACAGTTAACGGTCAATCTGTTATCTGTGGTTTAGGAACTAATCAGGGAGCTTGTAATAACAAAAATGTTTTACTGACCATGACCAAGGATCGTGACCCCAAGCAGGTTCTCGAACAACTATTGAATACCCGTGTGTCCGCAGGTGGGGAGGCTGTTTACCTCAGTGGCGACCAAGCGGGACACATTAAACCAACAATCAACCGTGATGGCACTGCCAGCGTTGATATTAATCAAGTGATTAACAGTAAGAGTGAGCCGATCTGGTAAATTGGAAATTATGGGGGGAAAATCATGAGTTGGCGCAGAGGAATGGTCGCTGTTTTTGCACTAACTGGTTCTGTTTTGCCTTTGGCAACTCCAGTGTCGTCAGTTCAAAAACCCCCTTTTTCAATGGTTAATTTGCGGTCTGGCCAAGAACAAATTCAACTTGAACAAGCAGCCCGTTTAATCACAGTTAGGATTTTAAGTAGCCCTAAACAAAAGCGCGATCGCTCATTAGGTTCTGGTGTACTATTTTATAAAGATCATAAAAATCACTTCACCTCAACCTATGGAGTAATTACCAATAATCATGTTTTACAAGCAGGTGAAGCTCCCTATTTTATTCAAACTCCCGACGGAAAAACACACCGTGCTAACCTTATAGTGCAAAAAAAACAACTGAGGGGACATGATTTAGCCTTATTAGAATTTGTAGCTGACTCAGAATACAAGATTACCACCAAATCAAATCAACAAGCCGCCATTGGAGATGGAGTAATAGCCGCAGGTTTTCCCCTCAAAAATAGCCAAAGCAAATATCGGGGGTTTGTGATTAAACCCGGTAACATTGAATTGGTATTGGATAAAGCCCTAGAGGGAGGATACCGAATTGGCTCTACCAATGACGTAGAAAAAGGGATGAGTGGCGGACCCCTATTGAATCGCGCGGGGGAATTAGTGGGAATTAATGGACTTCATGCTAACCCAATTTGGGGTGATCCTTATGTTTTTGAAGATGGTTCTTACCCAACGGACGCACAGCGAGAACAAATAAGTCAATATAGCTGGGGTATTCCCTTAGAAACAGTCAAGCAATTATTGTTTGCCAAAAGTAAGCCTTGATGCTTCTAATTTTGGGTGAAACAAAAAATATAATACAGCAGTTTCCGTGATTATGAGGTACAGATGTTAATGATCAAATCCTTGTAACACAGGCATCTTGCCTGTTGATAGTGTACCTCATTTACCTCAAATCTGCTGTATATAAAAATATAGTATTGTAGGGTGCGTTAGGATGAAATCCGTAACGCACCGCATCATTGATAATAGTGCGTTACGCTATCGCTAACACACCCTACCTAGTAGTATTGTAGTATTGTAGGGTGCGTTAGGATGAAATCCGTAACGCACCGCATCATTGATAATGGTGCGTTACGCTATCGCTAACACACCCTACGGACTTGGTAGGCTTTTTTGATTTGTGCCAGTTCAGGGTGCGGAATGTGGCATATAATTCATTGATTTGTGACTAAAAATACCGTATAGTATAATAAATTTTTGCAAGTTCCAAGGTTACTGATGGTGGCTAAGTTCAACTAGACAAAAATTTTCCGTTGCTATGTAAAGCGTAAATAGAAAGCAAACAATAGTTTCCAAATCTTCGGAGAAATTTATGAATATGCACTCTGTTAAGATTGTTGCTTTAGGCACTATAGGTGTGCTGGCAACAACCACCTCTACACTGGCTCAATTTAATACTAATCCTATCCATCTGACTCAGGCTACTAGCTTCACTTGCGGTCCCCACCTAAAAACTTACGTAGTTCGCTCACTAGATAACCGGGCAGGAACCGGGATTCGCTGCGTCAAATTTAGTGAAGGAGGAGCAGGCGGCGCTAGTATTCCCCGTCTGGCGTGGTACGGGGAAGGAGCCTGGGGAGGGTGTACCTACCGCCATCTGGGACACGCATTTTACGAAGGTAGGATGCTGGTTGGGTCTGCGTCGGATTTTCATGGTAATGGTGAGTGTACCAACAACAATTTTCCACGTAATCTAACAGTCCGAGGAACTACACCTGACTGGACAGTGATTCAGGTGACTGGTGCCTGGAATGAGGAGTGGCGTTCAGTTTCCTCAACTAGTTATAGACCCCTACCCCGTCCTCAAACCTGTGGTGGCTATTTTGATCAATACAGGGTATCTGATTTGGGTGGTGGCCGTCCCGGAGCAGGTCTGCGCTGTATGCTTAAAGTTGGTCAGGCAAATACAACCTGGTTTGGGAACGGGAATTGGAATGGGAATACTTATTCTCACTTGGGGACTCGCGGAAACAATGGGTATGGCGCTGGAGATATATGTGGAAATGGCTTTGGACCAAGCTGTAATAATTTCGGTTACGGTTCTCTGACATTCACCCCTACCCCCGGTGGGTTTAAGGTGACTGGTGCCTGGAGTGAGCAGTGGCGTAGGTAGAGACAGTTATTAGCGAGATTTTCGGCACAATAGTAATTCATCGGTTATGGGTAATTCATAAATTACCCACTACATCTACAACTTTGATCAGATTTGAAGATACTAGGATTTACGCATTGACAAGATTCCCCAAATATGTGAGGTAAATTTTATCCCTTGTAGGGTGCGTCAGACACGATATTTTGACAAAAAAACAGATTCCCTCTATCTGACGCACCCTACTCAATAAGTTATTCCCAAAGCCGAAAACGACGCAATTTCCTTCATTCATATCATGGTAAATTAGTGAGCGTGCGTAAGTCCTGGATACTAGTATAATATTTCTTGAAAACCCATTAACAATAATTAACGTTTTTTCTTTTCTTAAAAAAAAGCCCAAGCAGATTTTATCTAAAAAAATTGTACAAAAAATAGTTGAGAATTTCAAGCCCTGAAATTAACTTTTTTCGTTAGCTTATTGAGAAAATTCTCAAGATTATTGAGAATATAGGGTACTTGTGCTTTTTTGCTGAAGAATGATTTGAATAAATTATTAGATATATTCAGATGTATAATAATCATTGATAATGGTGCGTTACGCTGTCGCTAACACACCCTACCTAAATGAATCTCATTTTACCCATAATCCTTGATCATGGTGCATTACTATTGAGCAAACCCAATCAAATCCCCAATCAAATCCTCAGTCGGTTTTAACCGACTTGAGCTTTCAGACAGGGAATTTATTCCCTGGCTGTCTGTCTGTCTTACATCTTTGCGTGAAGTACAAAGAAAGGCTACTATAAAAAATAGTATTATAACAGACAAAGGACTATGAAATTTTCCCAGGGATTAGGCGTAATTCTAGGAACAACAACCCTAGCTTTAGTACAATACCAACCCGTATCTGCCTTAACTCCTGTACAAGTTAATGATATCGCTAAACCAATCACCGTCATGATTGGAGGATTAGATGGTAAGGGTTCAGGAGTAATTATTGACAAAAATGGTAATACCTACACTGTGCTAACAGCTAATCATGTGGTGAAAAAAGCGGGATATGGTGTTTATGAGATTATCACCCATGACGGGCAAAAATACCCGATGGAAAACAAAGCTCAAATTCTGGGAAAATTAGATTTAGCCTTAGTCAGATTTACCAGTTCTAAAAATTATCCCCTTGCTAAAATTGCTGATTCTCGCACAGTTAAAGAAGGTGCAACGGTATATAAATCTGGATTTCCTATTCCTTCTATTTCTAATAGTCAACAGCGAAATTACTTCTTTTTAACATCCCAAATCACAGCTAGAGGAAGGGGAGAAAATCTGGGATATGATTTATTTTTGAGTGGGAGTCCAAGACCGGGGATGAGTGGGGGACCAATATTAAACGACCAGGGGGAAGTAATTGGTATTTATGGTAAGGCTGAATTTGGCAGAAGTGAATCAGCGTTAGCAAGAGATGGTGTTCAGGGAATACCGACGGAAAAGTGGCCAGGTTATTTGATTGCTCAAACTTTTACAGAATGGTGTCAACAAAAAGCCAATTTATCTCAACAGAGAAGAAGAACGGTAGAAGTATTACTACAAGTTGCTAAAACCCAAAATTGTGGTCAAGCTAATCAAACGCTGACTAAATTGACTAGCCTTTACCTTGAGGAAAATCAAATTAGCGATATCAAACCTTTGTCTAATCTGACTAATTTGACTGAGCTTTACCTTGAGGAAAATCAAATTAGCGATATCAAACCTTTGTCTAATCTGACTAATTTGACTTTGCTTTCCCTTGAGGGAAATCAAATTAGCGATATCAAACCTTTGTCTAATCTGACTAATTTGACTGAGCTTTACCTTGAGGAAAATCAAATTAGCGATATCAAACCTTTGTCTAATCTGACTAATTTGACTTTGCTTTCCCTTACGGTAAATCAAATTAGCGATATCAAACCTTTGTCTAATCTTTTGTCTAATCTGACTAATTTGACTTTGCTTTACCTTGAGGGAAATCAAATTAGCGATATCAAACCTTTGTCTAATCTGACTAATTTGACTTTGCTTTACCTTGAGGGAAATCAAATTAGCGATATCAAACCTTTGTCTAATCTGACTAATTTGACTGAGCTTTGGCTTAAGAAAAATCAAATTAGCGATATCAAACCTTTGTCTAATCTGACTAAATTGACTAGCCTTTACCTTGTGGAAAATCAAATTAGCGATATCAAACCTTTGTCTAATCTGACTAATTTGACTAGGCTTCACCTTGATAAAAATCAAATCAGCGATATCAAACCTTTGTCTAATCTGACTAATTTGACTAGGCTTCACCTTGATAAAAATCAAATCAGCGATATCAAACCTTTGTCTAATCTGACTAAATTGACTAGCCTTTACCTTAGGCAAAATCAAATTAGCGATATCAAACCTTTGTCTAATCTGACTAATTTGACTAGGCTTCACCTTGATAAAAATCAAATTAGCGATATCAAACCTTTGTCTAATCTTTTGTCTAATCTGACTAAATTGACTACCCTTTCCCTTGATGGAAATCAAATTAGCGATATCAAACCTTTGTCTAATCTGACTAATCTGACTAATTTGACTATCCTTTCCCTTACGGGAAATCAAATTAGCGATATCAAACCTTTGTCTAATCTGACTAATTTGACTTGGCTTCGGCTTCGGGAAAATCAAATTAGCGATATCAAACCTTTGTCTAATCTGACTAAATTGACTATCCTTTCCCTTGAGGGAAATCCACTTGTCTCTAAACAATGTCCCCTGCAACCAGAGTCTATTTGTAAGTTTTAGTATTGTAGGGTGCGTTAGGATGAAATCCGTAATGCACAGAATCATTGATAATGGTGCGTTACGCTGTCGCTAACACACCCTACTGAGAATCATTGATTAAATAGCCATATAGGCACAAGAATAAATGACTCGCTTTATACCTCATTTTACCCATAATCCTTGATCATGGTGCATTACTATTGAGCAAACCCAATCAAATCCCCAGTCGGTTTTAACCGACTTGAGCTTTCAGACAGGGAATTTATTCCCTGGCTGTCTGTCTGTCTTACATCTTTGCGTGAAGTACAAAGAAAGGCTACTATAAAAAATAGTATTATAACAGACAAAGGACTATGAAATTTTCCCAGGGATTAGGCGTAGTTCTAGGGACAACAACCCTAGCTTTAGTACAATACCAACCCGTATCTGCCTTAACTCCTGTACAAGTTAATGATATCGCTAAACCAATCACCGTCATGATTGGAGGACTAGATGGTAAAGGTTCAGGAGTAATTATTGCCAAAAATGGTAATACCTACACCGTGCTAACAGCCAATCATGTGGTGAAAAAAGCGGGATATGGCATTTATGAGATTATCACCCATGACGGGCAAAAATACCCGATGGAAAACAAAGCTCAAATTCTGGGAAAATTAGATTTAGCTTTAGTCAGATTTACCAGTTCCAAAAATTATCCCCTTGCTAAAATTGCCGATTCTCGGACAGTTAAAGAAGGATCTACGGTATATTATGCAGGGTTTCCGGCAGAAACCGCAAATCAACCGCGTAATTATCGTTTTATACGAGCCGATATAACAGGCAGGAGTCAAAATCAAGAAGGGTATGAATTATCCTATAATGGATCAGCTTTACCGGGGATGAGTGGAGGTCCAGTATTAAATGAAGAAGGTCTTCTAATTGCTATTCACGGTAAGGCGGAAACCCGGTCTATTATAATTCAAGGTGTTCAAAGAACTGAAATTGTAGGAGTTCAGGGTATCCCGACGGAAAAATTCCCCAATTTAATTAGTAATATTCAAAATAATATTCAAAATAATACCCAAGCTCATACCCCTCGTAATAATCCTAGTCCTAGAACTGAATCTAAACCTGTCACATTAGCTAATACCCCTCCTAATAATCCTAGTCCTACAAATAAACCTACACCTGTCATATTTCAGAAATTAGAATCATTGTTAAAAGCAGGAAAATGGCAAGATGCAGATTTAGAAACTTGGGAATTGATGAAAAAGTTGACTAAACGAGAACAGGAAGGATGGTTAAGACTTGAAGATGTGAAAAATTTTCCCAGACAGGAATTGCGAAAAATGGATCAATTATGGGTAAAATATAGCAATGGCAAATTCGGCTTTTCTGTACAAAAGCAAATTTGGCTGGAGTTGGGTGGTAAGTTAGATGGAAAACCTGACTGGGATACTTTTCAAAAGCTAGGCTCCCGCGTTGGTTGGAGAAAAAATAATGAATGGCTTAGTTACGATAGTTACACCTTTAGTACGAATGCACTACCGGGACACCTGCCGGCGTTATTGGTGGTTAGGTATGGGTTATTTGTACCGGGGGGGGAGGATGAGGGACGCTCTTTTCTCTTCTCTAGACTATAACCCATAAGCGTTACACAAGATTATAAGTATTTCTTATCAAAAAATAAACAACCGATTTATTAGGCTTTGGGGATTTAATAGCTTGTAGCGACTGTCTTGATTGTCAAGCGATCGTTAAGGAAAAATTTAAAGTCTAGGAAAAAAGTCAGAAAATAGAGGAGAAAAACAGAACAGAACAAAACAGGTAAATTATAGGTTGCCATAAATTACCAAACTAGATTGGAGGTATAAAAACGACAGTAGAACTTTATGCAGAAATTGGTTGTGAGTCTTGAGAAATAGACCAAGGAAGATGATCTCGAATCATCGCATTTAAAATAACTAACATTTTATGAACGCAAGCAGTAATGGCCAATTTTTTGGGTTTACCACGTTCAACCAAGCGCTCATAAAAAGTTTTGATAACAGGATTATGACGCATGGCAACAACAGCACCCATATAAAGAATGGCACGAACATGGGCGCGACCACCATTAATCATGCGCTTACCTTTGTGCTGACCACTATCATGATTAATTGGTGCAACACCAACTAAGCGAGAGATTTGTTTGGCAGTTAATTGACCTAATTCTGGTAAGTCAGAAACTAAAGTGGTAGAAATTACTTGACCAATGCCAGGAGTAGTTTTGAGTAGATTGACTTTATCAATCCATTATTGATTATTTTGGGTCAACGTCTCAATTTCTTGATTGAGTTGTTGAAGATGTTGCTCAAGATAATCAATATGGGATTCAATATCTGTCAAAGCTTTACCACGAGCGCGGTCACGGCGATTCTTTTCCGCTGTAGACATTTCTACTAATTGTCTTCGGCGACTAATTAATTCGCCTAATTGACGTGACATTTCACTTTCGATTGCTAACACCTCCGGTTTCATTGCTTCACCGAAATGCGCCAAAATCTGTGCATCAATGGCATCGGTTTTGGCTAACTTACCTGTAGCTTTAGCAAAGTCTCTTCCCTGACGAGGATTGATTAATGCTACTGGTAAAAGAGCCGCTTGCAATTGAATGATTAATTCTGTTTCTAGTCCTCCTGTTGCTTCCAGTACGATTAGGTTTAAATCGTTAGATTGAAGTTGCTTAACTAGATTAGCTATTTCTGTTTCAGTATTAGCAAATTGAAATGCTTTACCCATTGGACGGATATAAACATCAAGTGTTGCTTTACTTACGTCAATGCCTACCCATTGGGAGATATAATCCATTTTTAACTCTCCAATTTCAATTACTTCTTTTTAATTTGTTTTGTTTTTATTCATCCCCTTGATTTCACTCATCCTTGCACGATACGGGCTATATTATCTATGTCTTTGTTCATAGTTTTTACCCCAGGCGACTGTTCGAGTTCTGTCATGGAGATTGTTGTGGTGATCCTTGCTACAAAGCGGTCTTTTCTGACCCAGGTTGGGACGGTCTACCACTTCTTCTAACATACCTCTAAGATACAAGGTTGGGTTGAGGTACGAAACCCAAGATAAACGTCGGGTTACGCTGTCGCTTAACCCGACCTACAAAAAATAGATAAAGCTGAATGGTTGGGTTGAAGCATGAAACCCAACATGAACGTCGGGTTGCGCTGTCGCTTAACCCGACCTACTTGTACTCATTAACGGCGAATTTTTTTGGCTATACCAGGCCAATTTTGATCAGCTTTTTGAATATTTCCAGGAATGTCCTTTTCCCAGCGTTTTTGAGTGTCCAAATTAACATTTAAGTACAACTTACCGTTGACAATTTTCCACGCATTAGGGTCAATAGGTGCAGTATATCCTCTACTGACAGCCCAAGCACAAAATCCTCCATATTGAGGAGCGTATTTTTCAGGATTTTTAATAAATAAGTTGCGGTTTTCGGCTGTAGAAAATCGCCAATTTACATTCTGCCATTTATAGGTGAAATTATCATTACCCGCAATGGCCTTTCCTTGTTGAAAATAGGCTACAGCATCAAAACCTTTTAAAACAAAAGAGTCTTGGACATTAAACACCTTACCAGCCAGCTTTAAAGGGGTATTAACCGGGGTATTTTGCCCTTGAATAGCATTTGAATCGAAATTACCATTGGCAGCGGGTTTAAGGCTGGAAGTTAGGGTTGCGTTGGTAGAATCAGCACTACAACCTGAAGCTAATCCTACTATGAATATTGAGGATGTGATGAAAGCGAGAAAGTTCTGGTGATTCATAAAAATGTTTATTTGTTTTAGGACAATATCAGGTTCTTACCCCACCCTAACCCTCCCCTTGCAAAGGGGAGGGGACTCAATACTGTTCGGTTAACGAAAATTTCCACGTAAACAACCTATTGTATAAAACCAAAAAATCATTGAAAATGTTGGGTTTCGTTCCTCAACCCAACCTACGTATTTTTGTTTTTTAGTCTTAACCGAACAGTATTGGGAGGGGACTAAATTCCAGTTTCCCCCATTATCAAGGTGAGAGGACTAGATTCCGGTTTCCCCCCTTTGCAAGGGGGGACTAAGGGGGGTAAATTCCGGTTTCCTCAAGAGGGAATTTTTTGAACAGATGTTAAATAGAATTATGGAAAAGTGGCAAGAATAAATCCCTAAGAAATTCTCGGCCATTTACCAATCCATTCTCCACCGCGAAAACGCCACCGGGGAAATAATAACCGCATGACTACCCAAGCAGATAAATAAACGGCTAACCAAACTAAACCATAATGTTGAGTAAATCTGATGAAATCAAATTCACTTTTAGGAATATGCGGTAAACCGATATTGGCAATTATTAAACCTAGAAATACCCCTTCTATAACTCCTGCACAAAGTTGAAATACTCCAGGCCAGTCATGGTCCCAGAGATATTTTTGCAGAAAATCATATAGGATATCCCAGGCAATGCCAAATAAACCCACATAAAAGACGACCCAAAAGTAAACTAAGTTAGAGGCAATGCCTAAATATCCCCCATAAAAAAGCAGAGAAACTAACATTCCCACCGTTGCTAACAAAAAAATTCGTGTTTGCCAGCGTCCGAATAAAGTTGGAGTCATGATGATTTTATTATCCTATAATATGTGTAAGAGGGTGTTTGAAAAGTTTTTAATGTATAAACAGACCCCTCTCCAAACCTCTCCCCGAAGCGGGGAGAGGCTTTGAAAACCCCCTTCCCAGCCTTCGGCACGCTGCGCTAACGTAGGGAAGGGGGCAGGGGGGTTAGGTTTTTGGAGATTATCGGTTTCATCTAATACTTTTAAAACATCCTCTAAATTAAGGCTTTTGATTCAATGCCCATTTTAGCCATTGCCAAAGGGAATAAATTCCCTGAATATAGCGGACTCCTGGAGCTTTTGCAGCCGCCAATGCTTCCATAGAACGATGGGCAGCATATTGTAGTCCTAAAAATGTGTCTACGGGGGCGTAGGGACCGCCTAATGTGATAATTCCTGCCCCATATATGCGAGAACGATTATTTCGCAGTTTTTTGATTTCAAAGTTGTTTTCTACATGAAAACGTCCTTGTGGGTTTAGTTCTAAATCGTAATGCAGTATTAGGTCTTTTAAAAATGGACTTTCTAAAGGATTGGAAATCAATCCTGTACAGTCAATAACAAAATCAGCAGTTAGGGTTTTTTGACCTTTGTTAGTGACTACATGAGTAATAACTTGACCTTGGGAATTACGTTCTAGTTTGGTGACTACACCATAACGAATTTCATACCATTTCTGGGCTATTCCTTGACGAATAATGTCGCGCCATTTTTTGCGACTGGCTGTGGTTGTTCCCCCCCAACCCTGTAATAATTCCCTTCGTCTTAACGGGTCAGCAGCTTCTAACATTGTCCGCATATCACCCCCCCAAGTTCCTTTTGGCCAGTTAAAAGGTTGAAATTCCCAATCATTTTCTACATAGCGTTTAGCTTGCTCAAATTGATTACCTTTGCGCGGTTCTCGGTTTAAATGAATTACCTGAATATTCCCTTGCATTTTCCGGGCTTCATACAGCCTTTCTAATATTTGTGAAGCCACAATTCCCGACCCTCGAAGGACAATAGTACCGCCCTTTTTTTCTAATTGTTGGTAAATATGATCATGGGGTTCATAACCTTGAACTACAGTTCTCTTATTTCCTGTTTCTTCAGGATATTGTTGACGATATTGTTCTAGGTCTTCTAGTAATTTAATTGCTGGATAACCTGTGCAGAGATGGACATATTTAGCTAATAAAAATTGGTGATTTCCGTCTTCTTGGTTGGAAGTAGAATAGGCAATACAATAACGCCCATCTTCTGTTTGTCGTAGACTACGAATACTGCCATATTCTAACATTTTACCCCAACCAATGCGATCGCTCTCCCGGTCCATTGACTCAAATACATCTTTGCCACGAGGGGTGTAGGTATCTGCATAAACAGGTTCAGCAAAAACTTGCCACAAAAATCCTAAAGCTGCACCAACTTGTCCAGAAAAGAAGGCTCTCCAAGCATCTCTTAAAGCATATCCTGGCCACCCCCAAATATTATCAGGACAGGAATCTGAACCCGAACGAATTCGTTTATGTCGGGGAATTTGACAATTTTTTAGTAAGCTTTCATAGCGTTTATAAGGTTTATCTTGAACACTCAAAACTTTAATATTTTCTGGTTTAACTCCCGCAATTCTCAACATATCCACCCAAACAAAACTACCCATTCCTCCTCCACAGGCAACATATTCTGTTTCTCTGACTAAAATACCACTGCGACGAATAGCTTCCGGGGAAACCTTTTCTGCATTCCAAAAGTTGAGATTATAGGGAAAACCCGCAGGTTGAGTAAGTACAGCGTCGGGAGTTTGCTGTTCTAAAGCATCCGTATAAGGGTTAAAAATGATGGATGATTGAGAATCTGGTAATTTCCGCACCCTAGATACAGGAATAATCTCAGATTGGGGGTTAAAAATTGTGGAATTATTTTCCAGTACAACGGTAGCATTCTCATCCTCAGATCGAATGAGAATAACGGTAATGGTATGATTACCTATTGCCAGTCTATCCCTACTGTTTAAAGTCCGACGTTGTTTAAGTAGCTTTTCACCGTTAACTTCAGTCCCATTGGCGCTCTTGTCTTCTACATAAAGCTGATTGTTTTCTAAGGTAATTTGAGCATGAAACCGAGAAATTTGCTTATTAGAGTCCAATAAAACTACAGGAGACACCGTTTCACCATTGAGGACGGCAGGAAGTTGAGTTATATCTCGTCCGATAGCTACCGGCAGGGTAAAAACCTGTTCTTCCTGCTCCTCTGTCAGTTTATTTTCAGAAATCAGCTTGATTTGCATGGTTTTGATGCTCCTATTTACACCTTAATATCTGATGGTCTGACTCGGTTTGAGTCAATTGATACTATTAATACATCAATATTTTCCCCTATTTCCATAAAAATACCGAAAAAACCTTAAAAAAACTTTATTTTTTATTCCCTATTTCATAGATTAATCGCTACATATCCAGAGATTAAGATGCGGTAAGCTAACAAAAGCAGTTTTTACCCTCAGAACAATGACAGCAAATAGTCCGACGATTTTGGCTTTAGACTTTGATGGAGTGGTTTGCGATGGACTAATTGAATATTTTGAGGTAGCATGGCGTACCTACTGTCAAATTTGGTCGCCGGTTAACGACACACCACCGGATGATTTAGCTTTGAGATTCTATCGCTTACGTCCTGTAATTGAAACAGGTTGGGAAATGCCCGTTTTAATTAAAGCCTTAATTGAGGGGTTTTCTGATGATCAAATTCTCCAATCATGGACAAACATCACTCCCCAAATCTTAGCAGCAGACAATCTAGAAGCAAAAGCAGTTTCGACAAAATTGGATCATCTACGAGATGAATGGATTCAGACAGATTTAGATGGTTGGTTAAGTCTGCATAGATTCTATCCGGGTGTGATAGAAAGACTCAAAATAACTCTTAAAAGTGAAATACAGTTATATATTGTCACTACCAAAGAAGGGCGATTTGTCAAGCAATTATTACAACAAGAAGGAGTTAATTTACCACCAGAAAATATTTTTGGTAAAGAAATAAAACGCCCAAAATATGAAACCTTGCGCGAATTAATCAAGAAAGCAAATATCCAATCTGCAAGTTTGTGGTTTGTGGAAGATAGACTAAAAACATTACAATTAGTCCAACAGCAATCAGACTTAAATCATGTCCAACTTTTTCTCGCAGATTGGGGTTATAACACTCAATCGGAACGGGAAGCAGGGAAAAATGATTCCCGTATTCATTTAATATCACTTTCTCATTTTAATCACGATTTTTCCACTTGGTTATAATCTATGTATTACCTAGATCCCCGACTTCTTAGAAGGTATTTGAAAGGTAGTTACTCAGTTACTCACTCCCCCCCTCTAAAATTATCGAAACCCTTGATCTCTCGTTAAAGATAGGGGGGAGTGCGAACAGTTACTTTGAAAAGTATTAGATGAAACCGATAATCTCCAGAAACCTAACCCCCCTTTCCCCCTTCCTTACCTCTCCCTAGCCCTCTCCTAAAAAGAGGGAAGCAGAAAAGCTTTTTTTAGCTGGAAGGGGGGTTTCAAAGCCTCTCCCCGCTTCGGGGAGAGGTTTGGAGAGGGGTTTCTTTATACATTAAAAACTTTTCAAACATCCTCTTAGAGAAGTCGGGGATCTATTTTCTATTTTCTCAATCAGATCAATTACTTCTTGGTAATTAGAAATTCTTTTTTGTTGTTGAAATAAATTAGCTGCTGTTTTCAAATCAGTAATTGCCCCCTGCTTATCACCTAACTTATTACGAGAAATTCCTCGATTTTGGTAAGCTTCAGGAAAATTAGGATTAAGACTTAATGCTTTGTTATAATCTGCAATTGCCCCTTTTAAATCTCCCAAATCATGAAGAGTAAATCCTCGATGATTGTAAATACCAGGATAGTTAGAATTAAGACTAATTGCTTTGTTATAATCTGCAATTGCCCCTTTTAAATCTCCCAACTTATAGCGAGATATTCCTCGTTTATAATAAACTTCAGGAAAATTAGGATGTAACCGTAAAGCCTTATTATATTCTTCAATAGCCCCTTTTATGTCTCCAAATGTATGACGGTTAATTCCCTGATGGAAATATACTATTGCCTCTTTCAGATCAGATTGTGCTAACAGGGATGATTTTATTCTAAAATCGGAAATATTCGCTAAATTCCTAGCACTCACTTTTTGACTATATAATATAGTTCCTAATATGAGAGTTGTAATTGTTAATTTCCATTTTTTCATGACGCTATTTTCCCAATTATTAGCATACAGTTGTTACAGCAGTTTCCAATTATATGAGTTATATCTTAGCCCCCTCATCGCACCCCCCTAAATCCCCCCGCAGCGGGGGGAAGAAAAGGATAAGCTTTTGATACTGGAGGGGGTTGGGGGTGGGGTTCTTGTACCTCATAACATCGGGAAGTGCTGTAATTATATAGCATTGATTTACATCAACACAAATACACCCAACGAATATGCTTGATTTAACAAAAATATCGAGACAAATGCAAGGTTTCAGTCAACATTTAACTTCAGAGGTGGCTGCAAGTCATCAGCGGTTGGAGTTAGCACAACAATATTTAAAAAAAGCTTTTGAGTGTCAAGAACAGTTAGTTAAACGTCAAGAAGAATGGCGAAATCGGATTATTTTTGCGAATGCTACACCCATTGAACCTCTCGAAACCTGCATTACTATTCCTGTTCCCCCCAAAGTTCATACTGTTATTTCTACAGATGGTTCGCAAATTTCCCCAAATCATCACGAAATTGCGTATTGTTACTTACTAAATATTGGGAGAGTGGTTTTGCACTATGGTCAAAATCTTCACCCGATTCTCGATAGTTTACCGGAGGTATTTTATCGCCCTGAAGATTTATATATATCGCGTCAGTGGGGCATTAGAACTGATGAATGGATGGGTTATCGGCGTACCGCTTCCGAGGCTACAGTATTAGCGGAACTGGCTTGCAGTGTAAAGACAGAATCTCCCACTTTAGCAATGATAGATGGTTCGTTAATATACTGGTTTTTAGATCAGTTACCGATGGATGCACGGGATATGATTTTACCTCCTGTTTTAACAGCTTGGCAACAACTCCAACAAGCTAAAATTCCCCTCATGGGCTATCTTAGTGCCTCTCGTAGCACCGAAGCCACCAACTTTTTACGCTTTTTAGCTTGTCCTCACCCTGTCCCTGATTGTATTACCCATTGTCCCAATCAACTAGAATACGTACCTTGCAAAAAATTTGATACTTTGCGCGATACAACCATCATGACCACCCAACTTCAACCTGGACAAAGAGGACCATTATGGCGGAGTAATGCCCGAATTTTAGAATTGTATGACGAGCAAATTATTTATTTTTGTTACGTCCATGTCGGGACGGAAATTGCCCGGATTGAAGTTCCTGCTTGGGTTGCAGAAAATTCCATCATGTTTGATCAAGCACTAGGGCTAATGTTGGCACAGGTACATAAGGGGTATGGTTATCCTGTGGCGATCGCCGAAGCGCATAATCAGGCTGTAGTCAGGGGTGGTGATAGAACCCGGTTCTTTGCCCTTTTAGAACGACAAATGATTAAAGCTGGGATCAAAAATGTCGGGATTTCCAACAAAGAAGCAAGAAAACGCGGCAGTATTGCCTAAACTCAGGTTGTAAATGGAGTTTATCTTTTTGGTCATTTTGTGCGAAAGTATAGATATAAGTAAGTCATGGAATAACGAACCACAGAGGCACAGAGAACACAGAGAAATGCGGGTTTGAGAGATATTTTGCGTAAGTCCTGTCATTTACTCAACTCAATTATTTTAACACCGCTTTAATTCAGATAATAAAACTACAATTTCATCTATTGCTGTTCTCATGACTTTCCCCGGTTGTTCAGATTGATTTACCATAATACTAAAAACCAAGGGTTCATAATTGGGTGCGTTCATATATCCAGATAGAGTAGAAATTCCTGTCATTGAACCTGTTTTTGCTTGCACTATTCCCGCAGCCGCAGTATTAAGAAACCGATTTTTTAGACTACCTTTGACACCAGAAATAGGTAAAGAAGCCCGAAAAACTGCTGCTTGAGGTGATTTACCAATTCCTTGTAAAAGTTGTACCAATGCTGCTGGAGTCGTTAAATTTTTCCGAGATAAACCAGAACCATCTACAATGACATAACCTGCTGGTGCAACTTCTAATTGAGTTAAAGTTTCTCTGACAACTTGTAATCCGACATCAGCCGTATTTTGATTTTTTTCTGCTGGTTTCTTAATAGCTAAACTTCTGAGTAAAGCCTCAGCATATAAATTATTACTATTCATATTTGTCTCTAGTAATAATTCCGATAAAGGTGGAGATTCTACTGCGGCTATTTCTTTTTCTTGTTGATTTTGACTAAGATTATTACTGACAGTTTCTTTAACAGTGATTCCCTGTCTAGATAAATTTTGGCGAAATTGTCTGATAAAATTAGCAACTGGATCAAATACGGCTAAACCTGTAATCTCTGGCTGGGAATTTATAGCCAATTGTCCTTTGATTCGCAGAATTTGTCCTTTTAAGTCACGATTTACTTCTATAAAACTGGGTTTATCGGCTTCAGTAGTGACGGAATTATTTTCGATTTTCCACCGATATGCTTCTGTTGGTTCTGTCCATTTTAATTTTAATGGTTCTCCAATAGTTTGTGGTAAAAAAGTTAATACAGTAGCATTTTCATTAAGAATAAAACTGTTAATTGGTGCGCCATAATCAGCTTGAATGTCTTCCCATTCCCAACTAGGATTAACTACTTCACCTTGCCAATAACTATCATCAGCAATTAACTGATTAATTTGCCTAATTCCCTGCTTATATAGTTGTTTCGATAATATTGTTAATTGAGCATTTTTGAAACTAGGATCTCCCCTTCCCACGACACGCAAAACACCATTACCATCATCATAAATAGAAGTACGAATCCGAAAATCTGCCCCTAATTGTTGTAATGCTGCTGCTGTAGTAAATAGCTTCATATTAGAAGCAGGAATAAAATATTTTTGGCTATCTTGACTATAAAGAATCTTTTCTGATGATAATGGTTTAATTAAAATCCCCCAACGGACTCGACTAAATTGAGGATGATTGATAATAGTATTAATAGCAGATGATAATTGAGCAGGACAAATTGATTTTATATTCGTAACTTCTGGAACTGGTGTTTGTGCCTTAGCTATTTTTTGAATACTACCAATATTAATAGAAACAAATAGTAATATCAAGCTGAAATAATTCTTTTTTGACATATTACCAACTTGGTTTAGCTAGATTTTTAAACTTTGTAAATTGTGGATCAAATAATAGTTTAATTGTTCCTGTTGGTCCGTTCCGATGTTTAGCGATTATTACTTCGGCAATTCCTCTATCTGGGGTATCTGGTGAATAATATTCATCACGGTATAACATCATTACTATATCCGCATCTTGTTCAATTGAACCCGATTCTCTCAAATCAGATAACATTGGGCGTTTATTGGTTCTTGCTTCTACTCCGCGACTTAATTGTGATAAGGCAATTATGGGTACAGATAATTCTCTCGCTAAACCTTTTAAAGAACGGGTAATTCTCGATAATTCTTGGACACGATTATCACTACTACCTTCCATTAATTGCAAGTAATCAATTACTATTAATCCTAAGTCTTTAGTTTGTTCGGCTTGCAATCGTCGCGCTTGACTTCGCATTTGTGTGACTGTAATATTTGCCGTATCATCAATAAAAATTGGCGTGTCTGAGAGTTTATCAATGGCACGGCTTAAAGGTTCCCATTGGGTTTGACTAATCCGGCCACTTCTTAGATAACTACTTTCAATTCCGGCTTCACTAGCTAATAGTCTTTGTACTAGTTGTTCTTTGGACATTTCTAAACTAAAAACTGCAACTGCTAATTGATAACCGGCTGCAATGTTATGAGCTAGGTTAAGACAAAAGGCGGTATTGTGAACACAAATATCATTAGCAACAAAATTGTGTGTTTTAGGTATTGTCAAATCATAAACTTGTTTATTACCAACTGATTCAATAGAAATAATTTCATCCCAATATACATCACTATTGGCTAATTGCTGAAGTGGTAAGTTGTCTAAGGTAGTGGACAAAATCCATAATCTTTCTCGTGTTAATGCCCTTTTACCGACATGAATATTTGTATAACTTTTAATTCCAGCCCGTTTAGCTAAACTACTCCAAGTTTCGCTACCTTTAGCGGCTGCTATCTGTTCCCAAATTTCTACAGGTATTAAGTCACGATTAGTTTTATATCTTTTTTGAGATATTGCTGCTGTAACTTTTGCTAATGCTGCTTCTTTGCCAAAAATGCCAATTTCTGCAATGAAGTTTTTGATAGATAAAGCATCAGTAATATCTAATTGCCATGCTGGTCTACGGGTATTATTATATTTCACAGACCGCTTTTTCAAAGCAGCAATAATACCAAATCTTAACAACAGATGTTGAATTTGTCTTGCTAATTTTTCGCTGACTGTACAATAACCTAATTGTGATTGACCACTATTAAGTACTGTAGCCCAACCATCAGTGGCAAATAGACGATTTAGAAACAATGATAATTGTAATTTTTCTAATTTAAAGACAATGTTTGGGACGGTTTTAGTATCACTCTTTTCAAGAGAATCAGCTAATAATTTGACTTCACACTCGCGGATAGTTTCTGTTCCAAACACATCTATTTTACGAGGGATGGCAATCTTATTTCCTACTTGTAAATTTTCTAATCTTTGCCAACCTTTAATAGTTAAAAATGGGTGAGTAATTGTGGTTTCAATTGCCCGACCTAAGCGAGTTGTGATGCGGAAAACTGGTTTAATTCCATCATCTACAAATGCAGATGGTTGGGTAAAGGTAAATTTCCAATCATCATTTAATGTTAATAATGAACCTTGCCGTTGCTGATATAATTCTTCAATTGTGGCAATTTGTCCATCTGCTAAAACGATTTCTGAATCATAACTGAGACATTTTCCCATTGACGGCCTCCCAGCGACGATAATTAAATCAGAACGCTGAAAACCGCTAGTCATGGCATCTAAATCATAAAAACCACAAGGTATCCCCGGTAATGCAATACCTTGATGACGAGTTTCAATATCTTGAAAAGTATTAATTAAAGTGTCGCCAATATGAACTAATCCTGATTGGGTTTTTTGTTGGGTGACGTTAAAAACTTTTTGTTCGGCATTGTCCAGAACAATTGGTAATTCTGTTTCTGTTTCAAAACCAAGATGGACAATTTCATTCCCAGCTTTGATTAATTGCCGACGCAGGTATTTTTCCATGACTAACCCTGCTAAGGCATCAATGTTGACTGCGGAAACTGTGCGGTCTACTAATGTTGCTAGTTTGTTTCTGCCGCCAATTTGGGTTAATTGATCGTTGTCTGTTAACCAACTGGTGATGGAAAGTAGGTCTGTGGGTTTTTGCTGGGTATGGAGACGGAGGGCGGCTTGATAGATGGTTGTATGGGCGCTAAGATAAAATGCTTCGGGAACTAGGCGATCGCTCACTCGACCAATTGCCTCTGGATCTAGGAGAATACCCCCTAAAATCGCTTCTTCTGCTTCGATGTTTTGAGGTGGTAAACGATTACTACCGTCACCCTGAAAACTTAGTTCTTCAGCCATAAAATTTTAAATGTTGGCGATTTTGGATTTTTATTTCATCATCCAAAACCAATATCCGAATTTTAGATTTTAAATTTTGGATTAAAGATTGAAAATTCAAAAATGTCCGCATCCGAATTTTAGATTTTAAATTTTGGATTTTGGATTAAAGATTGAAAATCCAAAAATGTTCGCATCCGCCAAGTTTATTTGAGGATACGTCTAAAATCCAAAATTTACAAGGTCTTGGCTTAGTTGCTAATCTAAAATCTAAAATCCAAAACTGACAGGCTGTTGGCTGAGTTGCTCAAGTCAATCTAAAATCTAAAATCTAAAATCCAAAATTGTATTAGTTAGAGACGACTTCAATGTTAATTTCTGCTGTTACTTCAGCATGGAGTTTGATTTCAGCTTTGTAAGTACCCAATTGGCTGATATCGGGAATGGTAATACCACGACGATCTATTTCTAGACTAGCTGCGGCTTTAATAGCATCTGCTACATCTTGAGTAGTAACAGTACCGAAAATAGCTTCATTTTCCCCAACTTGCTTGGCAATTTTTAAACCAGCAATATTTTCTAAAGCTGTTTTTTGCTCAGTTGCTTGTTGTTTGAGTTCTAATTGTCTTTGATATTCTTTCTCGCGTCTGCGTTCTACTTGTTTGAGTAATCCAGGTGTAGCACGAGCGGCTAAACTCTGGGGAATGAGGTAGTTACGAGCATAACCGGGAGCTACTTCTACCAAATCGCCGAGTTTTCCCAGCTTGGTAACGTCTTTTGTTAAAACTAATTGCACACGTTTCGCCATTGTTTTTCGCTTTTCTTGGTAAAATCTTAGTTATTTGGGTGTCGCAGGGTGGCTCATAAAAGTGTAGCTTGATCCTCAGCGACTTTTAACGTACCCACAGCCTCGACATTGTAGCGAAATTTGGGGAGCGATCGCAACTCTAAATGCTAGAAATTTAAAAAAAGCAATATTTTCCACAGATACAGGAAAGCGTAAGCTAACACTTGCAATCTTGCAATTAACTAAATAGGTCTATTCTCTCGTCCATGATATATACGTAAAATAATTACATCATCCTCAAGAATAACGTAGTGAATTATAAATCCATACTTACCAAAAGCAACTACAAGCTTTCGCAATCCTACTATTTCATCTACAATCCCACCGCGACGAGGATTTTGTTGTAGACTTCCCCTGAAGAAACAATTGCTTGTACTGCGCGGACTGCTGCATCAGCATTACTAAGTGCTATAAAATCATAATGACGATTTAAGTCATTCGTAGCAGTTTCCGTCCAAACTATCTCAGACATTATTGTTATGAATTGTTAAACTATTTGCCCATTTTTGGACTTGTTCATGTTTGACTCCTGAACCTGTACGACGGTAGGTTTCTAAAGCAGATTTGCTTTCTTCAATCATGTCTTTTTGACTAAGACGCTGAAAATTTAATTCTGTATCTATCTCACCATACTCAAGTGATTCTGTTGCTAAATTTTGCACTTCTTGAGCTAATTCTGTGGCTAAAAATTGAATGGCTTTGATTTTTTCTTGGTGAGATAATTTTTGTAGTGAGGATAAAATTTCTGTTAATGTCATAGAAATCATGGGTAAAGCTATTTACATTGTACTGTATCTTCTATATAGATTTATTCTGTCTTCTGTCCACTGAATTTCAGGAAATAATCTGCCTCGACGTACCACTTTATGAGATTTAGTTTCAGTCATGTTTTTACACCTCTTAATAAGATGAATATAAATTTACTTTTCTAAGTAAATTATAAGAAAATTGATAAATGACAATTACAATATTACAATGTAAATCACCCCCAAAACTTCTCATTTAACAAAGCATCTATATTACTAGGAAATGGAGAAATATCAGAAAAATAAACATCAGGATAACCATCTCTCACATTTTCTAAAGCCATTTCATAGCTTTTGTCCAGAACTTCTAAAACAAAACCTTTCAAACTCGGTGAATCTTCTAATTCAATTTGTAACCGTTGCCGAAAATTCCTGATTTCAATTTCCCAACCCCGATAACAGTCGGACATTGGTACATAACACCGCTTTAATAAATGTTCTAATAAGCGCACCAGAAAACTCCGCACTGTTTTGCGCTGACTTTTACCCAAAGATTCCACCTCTTCAATTAAATTATCCCAATCTAAATGCTCATTGTCTCTTGCTTTTAACTTACTAACGGTATCCTCAACCCAAAGATAAAAATCTTGATCGTAGAGATTTTTTACTGATGTCTTATTCATAAAGTTTATCTACTGCTGACTTGACTTTTTTAACATATTGATAAGAATTATCTTTATTCTATCGCTAATTTTTAATATAGTTATCGTTTGGATATAATACAATCGAGGATGGGGGAAAACCCACCCCTACAAAAATTATCAAAATAATTAAAAATTATCCTTCATTCCGCGAATTCGGGCAAAGGTTTGGATTCCATTATCACTCTTTGCTGTTGCTTGTAGAGATGGTTCTTCCCAACGTAAAAAAGGATTGGTGAGTTTTTCAACTCCTAAAATTGATGGAACTGTCGGTTCTAATTTATCCCGTTGAGCTTTAACATCTTGGTAGCGTTTTTGTAAATCTGCATTTTCAGCATCTACAGTTACAGCAAATCGCAAATTACTTAAAGTGTATTCATGGGCGCACCAGACGCGAGTATGATCAGGTAAGGACCGGAGTTTACTTAAAGAATCTACCATTTGCCCCGGTGTACCTTCAAATAAACGACCGCAACCCCCCGCAAACAATGTATCACCACAGAACAATTCTCCAGGCTCTCCTGGACTTGCTGGGGGGAAATAGTAAGCAATGTGAGCGCGAGTATGTCCAGGTACAAAGAATATATTAGCAGTGCGATCGCTAAATTGGATGCGATCGCCTTCCTGTAAAAATACCTGTTGTCCCGGAATCCTCCCCCTGTCTTCCGCACCTCCATAAACTTTCACATCAGGAAATGCTTTCATTAATTGTGTATTCCCACCCACATGATCACCATGATGATGGGTATTAAAAATTGCCACTAACTGAGCATTAATTTTTCTCAATTCATCTAAAACTGGTTGTGCTTCCGCCGGATCAACAACAGCCGCAATATTCCGCACTGGATCATGCAGTAAAAATATATAATTGTCAGCAAGTACCGGCAAACGAATGATTTGCATTAGCTTTTCTCCCTATAAAAATTATGATTGGTAATTGGTAATTGGTAATTGGTAATTGGTAATAAGATATCTATTTTCATCCTGTTAATCATTAAATCCTGGACATCCTGATTCAGACAATTTATTTCTTCATCCTGTTAATCCTAATTCAGACAATATATTTAATTAATGTAGGGGCGCAGGGTCTGCGCCCTAATGATATGGCTAAGACCAAGAATCTAAATCTAAAGATTGCATTCCTTCCCTCTTAACATAATCGAGTAAACCTCCCAACTGCCGCCAAACAAAGAAGCAAGTTAACAGACTCAGTGGTAAACCTATACTTAAAGCCATGCCCGTAGGAAAACCAAATATCTCGAAACCAGAACAAAGAAATAAGCAAGAACCACCAGTAATACCAATAAATGGCACTAACAATTGTTTATAAAAAGAACGGGTATTAGTCTTTTCCTTAGGAGATTTATCTTGTGGCCATTGCTGGACAATTACCTTTAATGTCCCAGACAAAGCTAACCCAGAAGTTAAAGCCGTGAAAAAACCAACTAATAGTAAAAAGTAAGGCGGTTGCAGAGGGTAATAGTACATTCAAACTCCTGGTTGTTATTAAAATTCGTTTTTATTTGGTAACAGATTATTTAGCTAAAATAGCTGCTACACCTTCTTTTGAGAACTCGGTCAACAGGCTAATGGCGACATTAAGTAAACGATTTGGTGGTAAATCATCCTTGACCAAATCCCACAGACGTTGGACTTCTTCTGTGTGCAAACGGTCATCTTCAGTGATAGCTAAGACCAACTGACGACGGAGAAATTTACCCTCTTCGGAAAGGATGAATTCCAACCCCATTTTCGCCGTTGGTAAAACATCAAAATGGCTATCGGTGCGAGCAATCTTAATCAGATTTTCTAACCTTTGCCATTGAAATTTACCATCTTTAAACAACACATTCAATAGCCGTCGCCGTAATGCGGGAGATTCCCCATTTAATAACCGCCGAGCGATATAGGGATAACCCACTTCCACAATTTTGAAATTAGGGTTAAGACTGAGGGCAATCCCTTCTTGTGTCACCAAAGAACGAATAATCAAAGCAAACTTTGCTGGCACACGGAAAGGATATTCATACATCAATTCCGAGAACTCATCGGTAATGGTTTTGAAGTTGAAATCTTGGACATTTTTACCAATAGCATTTCCTAATACTGCTTCTAATGCGGGAACAATAGGGGTAATATTAGTATTTGGTGCCAAAAAGCCTAATTTGACAAAATCTTCCGCTAAATCGACGTAATCCTTATTTACCAAATGTACTAAAGCATCAACTAAACTTTCCTTAGTGGTTTCCTCCAATTGATCCATCATGCCAAAATCAATGTAAGCCATGCGACCATCGGGCATAGCGAACAAATTTCCCGGATGAGGATCGGCATGAAAAAACCCATGCTCTAATAGTTGTTGTAAACCAGTAGTTACACCTATTTGAATGATGGCTCCTGGGTCTAAACCAACAGATTGAATCTTTTCAGTATCTGTGAGTTTAAAACCGTTGATCCATTCTAGAGTTAAAACATGAGTGCTGGTATAATTCCAGTAAATACAGGGAATTTTTACCTGGGGGTCATCACGGAAGTTATGGGCAAATTTTTCCGCATTGCGACCTTCATTGATATAATCAATTTCCTCAAATAGCTTTGTGCCAAACTCGTCCACAATTAAAGTTAAATCGTGACCGAGATTCAGGGGTAGCCAGGGAGCAAGCCAACTGGCAACCCAACGCATGAGATATAGGTCTTTTATCAGTAATGGGCGGAGGTTAGGGCGTTGTACTTTAACTGCCACTTCCTCGCCACTGAGTAACCGACCCCGGTAGACTTGACCCAAACTAGCTGCTGCTACGGGTTGAGGGGAAAGTTCCCGAAAGATTTCGCCAATTGAGCGATTTAATTCTGTTTCAATAATCTGATATGCCAGATCATTATCAAAAGGTGGTAACTGGTCTTGTAACTTGATTAGTTCTGCTAAGAAGTCCTTGCGGATTAAGTCGGGACGAGTCGAGAGGGCTTGACCGACTTTAATAAATGTCGGACCTAGATTGGTGAGTAGGGTTCGCAACTGGGTAGCGCGTTTCCCCTGATTTTCCTCCACCTGGTCTTGCCAGTCGTCCCATTTGAGACTGAATATAAATCCGGCAAAAGACCAGATTATTCTCAGTAGTCGTCCCCAGACTAACCAAGGACGGTAACGAAAGTAACGAGCGTTCGCTCCGCTCGCCCAGGGCAGTGCCTCTGGATTATACTGCTTTAATTCATCAGATTGATACTGACCCACGCCTTTATTTGCCTCTTCAACAGGGAATTTTACATCGTCGCTTTGATCCTGAATGCTAACTTAGTTGTTGGCACAAGAAAATGGTACTTTTTAGTTTAGAAAGAAACTTTAACCGGATCTAGGCGCAATAGGTGCGGAAATAAGCCTATTTTAGCTAGATTTATTTATCTTTTTCTTAATTATACTTTATAAAAGTACAAACTTTTTGTGTGTATTTGAGGTATTTTATCTTTTCTTAAGACCCCGATATTCGTCAACAACTAACACAAGACCCCAATCCCATAGTTTGTACCGCTGCACGGGATACTTGACTCTCAGAAGTTGCACCACAGGGACTGAAGGCAGAGCTTAATTTCAGTGCTACCTCTGTCAATATTAACACAATCCATTCAGAGGCGGAGAAAACCCCAAGCGATCGCTAAAACTATAAAACTTAAATGGCATTTCGCAAGCGTTGTCTCAAATATTTGGTATCAGTAGGTCAACAAAATTTGGAATTTAAGATTTTTTCCTGCTGAATTTAAACTCCATAATTGGTTAGCAATGGTATCATTCGAGTATTACAAAAAGTAAAGGGCGATTTTACTATGACCAAAGCACCTGTTGCTCCTGTGGTGCTAGTCATTCTAGATGGATGGGGCTACTGTGAGGAAACGCGAGGAAACGCGATTGCCGCTGCCAAAACTCCGATTATGGACAGTTTATGGGCAGTCTATCCCCACACCCTCATTCGCACATCAGGAAAAGCCGTAGGGTTGCCAGAAGGTCAAATGGGCAACTCGGAAGTTGGTCATTTGAACATTGGCGCTGGTCGAGTCGTACCCCAAGAATTGGTACGGATCTCAGATGCTGTAGAAGACGGTTCTTTAGCCGCAAACCCAGCCCTTGTCAAAATTTGCCAGGAAGTCCGTTCTGCTAATGGCAAGTTACATCTAGTGGGGCTTTGTTCTGATGGGGGGGTGCATTCCCATATTACTCATCTATTTGGATTACTTGATTTAGCGAAGGAACAGCAACTTTCACAAGTTTGTATTCACGCCATTACTGATGGTCGTGACACCAAACCGACAGATGCTATCCAAGTCATCCAGCAGTTGGAAGACTATATAGATCATGTTGGCATCGGTGGAATCACTACTATTAGTGGTCGCTTTTATGCAATGGATCGTGATAACCGTTGGGATCGAGTCCAACGCGCCTACGATGTAATAACAACAGATAATGCGGGCAATGGACTCACGGCTGTAGAGGTATTGCAAGCAGCTTACGCGAAAGGTGTAACCGATGAGTTTGTTCTCCCAGTCCGGTTGCAACCGGGCGCGGTAGAATCTGGTGATGGGGTGATATTTTTCAATTTCCGCCCCGACCGCGCTAGAGAACTAACTCAAGCCTTTGTTAGTCAAACTTTTAACGGTTTTGAAAGACAGCCAATTCAACCACTTTCTTTTGTAACTTTTACCCAGTATGATCCAGAATTGCCAGTTTCTGTGGCTTTCGCACCGCAAAATCTGAGTAATATTCTGGGTGAAGTTATCGCTAATCGCGGGTTAAAACAGTTTAGAACGGCTGAAACTGAAAAATACGCTCATGTTACTTATTTCTTTAATGGGGGACTAGAAGATCCCTGTAAGGGGGAAGATCGGGAATTAGTCAGTAGTCCAATGGTGGATACTTATGATCAAACCCCGGCGATGTCAGCACAAGCTGTGACAGATGTGGCGATCGCTGCCATCAGAAAGGGTATCTATTCCCTAGTTGTAATGAACTATGCTAACCCAGACATGGTAGGGCATACAGGACAAATTCCAGCGACAGTCACAGCTATTGAAGCAGTAGATAAATGTTTAGGTCGTCTCATTGATGCTATTGGTAAAGCAGGTGGTACAGCAATTATTACTGCTGATCATGGCAATGCTGAGTATATGCTAGATGAAGGCGGTCATCCTTGGACAGCCCATACTACTAACCCAGTTCCTTTAATTTTGGTAGAAGGCGAAAAAGCCAAAATACCCGGATATGGAACAAATGTGGAATTAAGAAATGATGGCAAATTAGCCGATATTGCCCCGACTATTCTGGATATTTTACAAATATCCCAACCACAAGAAATGACAGGGCGATCATTACTTAAAGCCGCAGAATATGATTTACAACTAACTCGTACTCCTGTACAAGTAGGGTTGTAAAATCGTAAAGTCCTGGCGACTAGAAGTCGCGGCTACACAATCAAAGTCCGCCTGCGCGGACTCAAGAAAAATCAAGATTTTGAAACCCACGACGGTGGGTTTTGCCTGTGTAGACGCGGTTTATAACCGCTAATTTAGCTACAAAATTGATAACTTTTGATAACCAACATTTCTAATATGGCAATTACTAACATTATTCAAGGCATTTGGGCATTTTCTGCACTCAGTTTGATTATTCTCGTTTTGTTACATAGTCCTAAAGGTGATGGCATTGGGGCTATTGGTGGACAAGCACAATTATTTAGCAGTACCAAAAGTGCCGAAAATACTTTAAATCGAGTTACTTGGGCATTAGTTGTAGTTTTTATGGGTTTAACTGTGGTTTTAAGTGCTAATTGGTTGCCCAAATAATTGAAACTGAAAATGGGAAAAATCACCCAAAATCAAAACTTTTGGCGAAGATTAATAGTTCGACTTCGCTCACTACAAGCAGCAGTTCTGACTTTAGCAATAAGTACAGGACTGCTGGTTGTTTTGACTAACTTTCAAGTAAATGCTGGTGTGAGGGAACAGGGAAGAAACTCCCAATTTATCCAAAAAACCCATCCTTTACCACCGACTCTGGCACAATGGCAAGATAAAATGAATAGTGGAGATTATTTTGATCAAATTAAATCTACGAAAGTTGGTTATTTAATTTGGTCACGGTTTCCGGTGAAAGTGAAGATAGAAACACCAACTGATCTTAATGAAAAGCAATCGCAAATATGGGTTAATAGTGTTTCTCAAGCAGTGCAAGAATGGAGTATTTATTTACCTTTACAAATAGTGGAAAAATCGGCTATTGCTGATATTACAATCTCCCGAAAATCACCACCTTTGCAACGTGAACCTAATGGTAAGATACTGCGATCGCGTTCGGCTTTAACTACTTATAATTTATATACTGAAAATAATATTTTATCTCACCGGTTTACAATTCTGCTGAGTCCTAGTCAAACTGGTGAATATGTACTATCAGCAGCCCGTCATGAACTTGGTCATGCTTTGGGCATTTGGGGTCATAGTCTTCTAAATACTGATACTATGTATTTTTCTCAAGTTCGCAAACCGCCGTTGATTTCTGTCAGAGATGTAAATACTTTAAAACGGGTTTATGAACAATCTACTAGTTTGGGGCAGAATTGAGTTTATCTCACGCAAAGGCGCAAAGGCGCAAAGGTAAGATTTCAAGATGAAGGCAACCAGTTTTTATCTAAAATCTGATCTAAGGTGTAAGGACAAATTTCTGGTAAGTTGGTTAGTTTGGTTTTGGCTTTAACATAATCTAAGGCATTGCTGTAAATGATATTGATATTTTCCGCTAAATGATTGCGTAAGTTAGTGGCTAATTCTTCGTTAATTTGATTACGAAAACTAATAATTTCCGCTGCCCAATGGTTAGCATTTCTGGGCTTTTCTATATGCCAATTTTGATAAAGTAATAAGTGTCTAATAATCTGTTCTAATAAACTTCTCACTCGTCTTTTTTCGGTTTTCGCCAATTCTTCTAACTCTTCTATTAAGTGATCATAGTCAATATCTCCCAATTGACGAGATTTGAGGTTTTTAATTGTCTCATCTAGCCATTGTGAGTAATTAGACTCATATAATTTGTTGATCTCAATAGCTGTTTTCATTATTTGCTGACTTAGCCTAAGACTTGATTAGTTGCGCTTATACAACTGAGATAGTTCTTCCTCATCGGTTTCATGATAACAAATTTTTTGGTCGGTGTCAATAGCTTTGACTCTATTATTGCGAGGCTGTGGAAATTACAAGTGAATTTGATTTTCGACAGCCTCATGATTTGATTACACTCGACGTAGGTTCATAAGTTCTTGAGGAGATGCAAGCATATCAATGGCTACGAAGAAGATTTTTCCATCGGGATTGATTAAAAACCGCCAGGAAATGTTCATTCCAACTGTGACACCAAACCAAGGAGTTTGTACTACTCCTGTGACTTTCAGTTGTTTAGAACCGTCTGGTTGAACTTCGCAGATACCTTGTTGTGGCATCATGTTTAGTCCTTGTGCTTCTTCGCGCATATATTTAGCGATCGCTTCCCGGCCAATAATTGGCTTTTGGAATGGTGGTTGTAGCGCACCGTCGGTAGTGAATAGTGCGATCGCATCATCAAATTTATCTGCATTCATGGCTTCAATGTAGCCTAAAACCGCAGGTTCTGTAATACCGTCAATTTTAACGGAGGAAATAACTGGACTTGTCCGTTGGAAAGCAGGTTCTGTAGCTGCTTTAGGATAACTGCTAGGGCCAAGATCAGAAGTATCAAATCCCATATCTACTACGGTATTCCGCAATACGGTAATTTGCTGACCTTGATCAAGTTTTTGTGTAGCTTCTAATACAAATTTTACACCGGGAGACATTTGATAACCAACGGGGATAGGAGCGATGATTCCTTGTTTCATCAATTCTCCTAACTCGAACCAGAAAGCCAGTTTGGTATTAACGCTGAAAAAACCATAGGAACGGCTAATAGGAGTATCAGCACGGCTGGCTAAATCTCGCATTACTTTTGTTTGCTCTTCACGAGACATTTGCTTAATTTGGGTAAGCAAACTTTCAGCTAGTTGCAAGCGTGCTACTCCAGGTGCTGCGGGGGTAATAGTTTTACCCATTTCGGTGTAAGCATACCAAAGATAGGCTAATTGATCATCAACGTTAAGTTGATCAAATAACGCTATGGTTGCGGGAATAGGACTAGGAACTTGAGTATTAGAAAAAATAGTTTGAGCAGACTGGATAGTTAAAGCCACAGTCGGAATCTCCAAAGTTATGTGTTTACTAGTCTTTGTAAAGACATCAGTTAAAAATGTTTATGATGAACTTATGTCTTATGGAAAGTAATGTAATGAAAATCTTAATTTTTGTAAATAATAGAAATTACGAATTGACAAAATAGGTAATCAATGGTAAAGAATTTATTTTCACGCAGAGGCGCAGAGGCGCAGAGGCGCAGAGAGGAATTTAGGAGCTAAATTGTGTTGATTAATGAAGGTTATCGTTTAATTAAACAGATTAGTAAGGGGAGATTGTATCAGACTTTTTTGGCTGTAGATGAAAGTCAATTTCCGCCAATTCCTTGTGTTGTTTATCAAGTTTCATCTCAATATCAATCGCTGGAAATTTTTCAATTTCAGGTACAGAAATTAACGGAATTAGGTAAACATCCACAAATTCCTACTTTAATCACACATTTTACAGAAAATGAATATTACTATTTAATTCAAGAATTTATTGATGGTGATAATTTAGCTAGTTTATTAGCCAAACAAGGTGTTTTTCATGAAACTCAGATTTGGCAGATTTTAAAAAGCTTATTACCAGTGATCAGGTTTATTCATAATCATCAAGTTATTCATGGAAATATTCAACCAGAAAATATTATTTTGCGGACTAAAAATCAAAGTCGAGATTTATTAGATGATTTGGTTTTAGGAAATTTTGCGAATATGAAGTTTGCCAATATCAATGAAGATAAAGATAATTTAGTTGGTAGTCCAGAATATATTTCCCCAGAACAAGCACAAGGTAAAGCAGTTTTCGCAAGTGATCTTTATAGTTTAGGTGTAACTTGTATTTATTTACTTACTCAAATTTCTCCTTTTGAACTATTTGATATGACTAATAATAGCTGGGTATGGCGAGATTATCTCACTGATCAAATTAGTGAACATTTAGGACAAACCCTTGATAAATTGGTAAAATATAATTTACAAGAACGTTGGCAATCAGCAGATCAACTTATCTATAATTTGGGTATCAAAGATAATTATTTGCCTTTATTATCTCTAAATAAAAGTCATTTATGGCAACTTGCTAATACTCTAGAAAATCAAATTCATAGTTCTATTAATACTGTGGCATTAAGTCATGATGGCAAAATATTAGCTAGTGGTGAAGATAATAAAAATATTAAATTATGGAATTTAAGCAATCAGCAATTAATGGGGAACTTTCCCGGACATACTCAATCTATAACAGCAGTCATTTTTAATGATAATGATACAGTTTTAGCTACGGCTAGTAATGATCAAACTATCAATTTGTGGGATGTGAAGACATTAACAAAAATTCATAGTTTGACTGGACATTCTCATGCTGTTAAATCCCTAGCATTTCATCCTTGTGGGCAAATTTTAGCTAGTGGCAGTTGGGATAAAACTATTAAAATCTGGGATGTAAATACAGGTTTAGCACTGAATACTTTAACGGGGCATAAATTACAAGTAAATGCTGTAGCTTTTAGTCCCCAAGGGCAGCTTTTGGCTAGTGCTAGTTATGATCGCACAGTTCGGATCTGGAAATTAGAAGACGGAAAATTTCACTTATTAACAACTCTTTTTGGTCATACTTGGGCAGTTTTGACAGTGGCTTTTAGTCCCACTCATCCTAATTTGTTGGCGACTGGTAGCGGTGATAATACAATCAAATTATGGGATGTTAGCACTGGTGAATTAATTAGCACACTTTCAGGTCATTCTTGGTCAGTGGTGGCTGTAGCTTTTAGTGCTGATGGAGAAATGCTGATTAGTGGCAGTTGGGATAAAACGGTGAAAATTTGGCAAATCAGCACAAAATCAGAAATTGCTAGTCTTGTCGGTCATACAGACTCGGTATCTAGCGTTGTTATGAGGGATGATGGGGGATTAATTATCAGTGGTAGTAAGGACAAGACAATCAAATTGTGGCGAAGATGATGGGGACTGGGGACTGGTGATAGGTGATAGGTGATAATTTTACTTAATTACCCATGACCAATCACCAATTACCCACTACCAATTACCAATTTAAAACAATCAGGCGCTACCTGTGAAGGCAACCTCTGGAAATTTCAACTGTGCTTCTGCCATTGGGCGTTTTCTGCCTTCTTCTTGCCAGTAGTTAATCACTTCTGTGGCTTTGTTAAGCAACTCTACCCGGTCAACATCTGTGATCCAGTGTTTGGATTCTAACTCTTTTTTTAGCTCTTCCCAGGCATCATTTCTGGGCCAAAAAAAGTATTTGGTTAAGGGACTAGAACCTTTACCGACAACCTGATCTACTGCTAGGGCGACGTTTTCGTCTAACCAGAGAATTTTCAAAATGAACTTGGTCAATTACACCTCCGGGGAATATCCGGGTTTTACTTACTAAGTTTGCGACCCCTTATTTTAACTCAATGTTTGAATAATTGACCAATGAGTGCAGAAATTTGGGAATCTTCTTTGTGAGGAGTCAGAATGAAGAAAGAAGAGGGAAGAGGGAGGAATGAGTCAAAGCCTCTTTTAATCTGAGTTTCATGATTTGCTATATCATTAATTTTGTTGCATATCACATCAGAGTTAGATGATTAAACTAATTGGTATTTTTCTGAGTCTATTACTGGTTTTTGGCTGGAATACACCAGTTATGGCAGAATCTCAACCTATCACCGCCGAGGAGTTGCAAGTAGGGGATGAATTGGCGACTAAGGCTTTTGTTGCTACGAATCAAGGCGATTTTGTGACGGCGGAGGCTTATTGGACAGAAATTATTGAAAAATTTCCTACTAATGCGGGAGCATGGAGTAATCGCGGTAATTCTCGTGTCAGTCAGAATAAGTTACAATCCGCATTGATGGATTATAACAAAGCTGTAGAACTTGCGCCTACTGTAACAGATCCTTATTTGAATCGGGGGACGGCGTTGGAAGGTTTGGGACGATGGGAGGAGGCGATCGCTGATTATAATCGTGTATTAGAATTAGATCCTCAAGATGCTATGGCTTATAATAATCGTGGTAATGCTAAAACAGGTTTAGGGAAATGGCAAGAAGCGATTTTAGATTTCCAAAAAGCTACAGAAATTAACCCAAATTTTGCCTTTGCTAGAGCTAATTATGCCCTAGCTTTATATGAAACTAATCAATCAGATAAAGCTGTCCGCGAGATGCGGAATATAGTCCGTAAATATCCTCGATTTGCTGATATGCGTGCCGCTTTAACAGCCGCTTATTGGGTGAGGGGAAATAAGGGAGAGGCAGAAAGTAATTGGGTAGCTGCTTATGGACTAGATACCCGTTATAAGGATATGAATTGGGTAACGAATATCCGTCGCTGGCCACCAAGTATGGTAGCAGCTTTGGATAGATTTTTGAAATTACAATAAATTGACACTCTCAGCGGCTAAAGCCCCTGATTTTCCCACTTACCGCGAGGTTTTATACTCAAAACGGCTTGATTGTTTGATTCTAAACGTAGGGGTAAAGCAAGAGCTTCATTGGTGTCAACTTAACGTAAAACCTCTATCCCGCAAAGAACTCAAGTCATCTCATTCCTAGTCTCTGACTGGGAATGAATTCTGGAAGGCTCTGCCTTCAATGATATTAGAGGCAGAGCCTCATCAACTGCATTCCTAGTCAGAGACTAGGAACGAGGAACAGAGAACATAAAAATCAGTTGTGTATTAATTGTGTCCCATTACTTAGCCAATTATTGAAGGTAGCGTTACCTAATTAACGCACTTTTCAATTTCCACAAAATTAAACTTAAAGCCATTTTCCTGCATCTTGTTCTCTTTGGTGACTTTCCCAAAATCGACAAATTCAGGAAAGTATATGTCTCCCACAAAATTACCTTCAACAATAGTTAAATAAAGTTTATCGGCAAATTTGATTGCTTCAGTATAAATCTGTCCACCACCGGCGATAAATATTTCTTCTGTTTCACTCATTTTCGCCCATGCAATTGCTTCTGTTAATGAATGCAACACGACACAACCAAAGGCTTGAAAATTGGAATCTCTGGTGAGAACAATAGTTGTACAATCGGGAAATGGTTTAGTCATGGTAGAATAACTTTTGCGCCCGATAATTACAGGATGTCTTCTGATCTTTTGCCGATAATAAATTTCATCACTGGGAATATCCCAGGGATTACCAGCACGAATATGTTTTCTGGCTGAGTTTGCTAAAATTCGATTTTCAGAAATGGCAGCAATGAGACTAATTAACGGCATAAATTGATAATATTCTGGTTTTTTCAGAGAAGGTAATTGTAAGAATTTACGATACCGTAAACTATGGGTAAATGATATAAAAAGTTGAAGTCAAAAATATGGATAAAAAGTTGAAATCAAAAATATGGATAACACTAGAATGGGCGCAGGGACTGCGCCCCTACTTCCTGATTCCTCATATTATTCTTCGATGCGATAACCTAGTTCTGCTAACCGTACCCGTGAATGTCGCCATTTGGGTTGGACTTTGACAAATAATTCTAGGTAAACTTTCCCAGCAATTAGCTTTTGAATTTGTTGTCTAGCTTCACTACCAATAGCTTTGAGCATTGTTCCCCCTTTACCAATGAGAATACCTTTTTGGGAATCTCTCTCAACATGGATCGTGGCGAGAACACGGGTAATTTTTGGAGCTTCTTCGACTAAATCAATGCCTATGGCTACGGAGTGGGGAACTTCTTGACGGGTTAATAATAATATTTGTTCTCGAATTAATTCACCCATGATAAACCGTTCTGGCTGGTCTGTTACTAAATCGGGTGGATAGTAAAATGGACCTGGTTCGAGATGACTAATTAATAAATCTTGGAGTTGCAATAATCCCGCGCCGGTTTTAGCAGAAAATTTCACACTTTGCCATTGATAGGTATCAGCTAATTGAATATAACTATCATCTATTTTTTGGGCATCTTCCGGTTGTTGATCAATTTTATTAATCCCCAGAATTACAGGTGTTTGACTATTAATCAGTAGTTCTGCCACATAGCGATCGCCTGGACCACAAGCAACTGTACCATCAACCACAAATAATATCACATCTACCGAGTCAATGGCAATTTTCGCATTTTTTACCAACACTTCCCCTAATTGATGATGAGGTTTATGAATACCGGGCGTATCCACAAAAATCAACTGGGCTGTTTCCGTAGTTAAAATCCCCTTTAAGCGATTTCGAGTAGTTTGGGATACGGGGGAAGTAATAGCTATTTTTTGCCCAACTAATTCATTCATCAAAGTGGATTTACCCACATTAGTTCTGCCGATAATGCCAATAAAACCTGATTTAAATCCATCCGGTGCTTGGGGAATCATCACCCCACCGAAATCAGTAAAAATATTATTATCAATATCAGATACTTGTGATTCTACTTGCATTTTTTACAGTTATGATTAATAGATTATTTTGAGCTTTGAGGGAAATTCTCTTTCAATTTAGGGGATTGCATAATGACGGTATAAATTATGTTTCGCGCAAAGATACAAAGGAGCAAAGACGCAAAGTTTGAAATTGTGATAGCTGGCGTGGCGTAGCCATATTTTCTATTTTTATATTTCAATTCACCAACGCCTAAATTAGAGATACATTAATTATTGCATATTTATGAAAATAATAAAAAGCATAGAGCCAAATTTTACTGTCCTCATAGAGGAGTCGTTGAGAAGCCCAGACTCACCTGTTCGCGTAAGCGTGACCCAAGGGATAAAGTAGTGTATTAGCCCCCTGCAATTCATTTCATAGTGGGTCTGTTAGCCAAAGAAATAAGCTATCTGTAGCTTAAGTTGACACTATTAAGCTTTTGCTAAACCCCTACCCGGAGAATCAAATAATTAAGCCGTGTTGGGTATAGTAGCGATTTATAATCGCCGACAGGTTTTAAAATACCCTCTAGTAGTCTGTCAACCCGAAAATGACGGGTGAAGGCAAGTAGGGGGAGAAGAGAGGCAGGGGGGCAGGGGAGGGAAGAACAGAAGTTTTTTCCGATTATTACCTGTCAAAATCAATTTGACGAACTACTAGTGTTTGTTACTATTGATAGCTAAAACTGTTCCCTACCTTCACAGACAACTTATTCAGCAAACCCTATTTAGTATATTAAAACATGGCAATTTTACACGGAACTTGGGTAATAAATCATCAAAATAGTTATTTCTTTATTTGGGGAGAAACTTGGCGTTCTTCACAGGTGCATACTGAAGTATCTGCTGAGATTCCTTTACATCCCTTGGCTATGGACTCGGTGGAATTAAACGAATGGTTAGAATTATCTAATTTATCAATTACTAATTTAATTCAGCCATCTTCTACTACTAAACAAAGAATTAAAAGTAAACCACCAACAGAAATAAAATTACCTGTTTATTCACAAATAGTTTCTTTACCAACTTATTTTTCAGGAATTAATAAATCAGAATTAACGACAATTTCTCCCGTTCATTCTGTCAGCGTGGATATAGATTCTCCATCCTCACAATATTTGCATCCTTGGAAAATTGAGGGTTTTTGTCTCACTCCAGCATTAGCAATTCAATTTCTCTCATCATTACCCCTGAGTACAACCGATAATAAAGCGGCTTTATTAGGAGCAGATATTCATTTTTGGGTACATATTTACAGATGGCATTTAGATTTAATTTCTCGTTGTAAATTTTTACCAACCGTTGACAAACAAGATAGTAATTTAATTGCCAAATGGCAGATACTTTTAGATAGTGCCATAGATGTCACAAGGTTAGAGAAATTCTCTTCACAAATGCCTTTAGCTTGTCGAACATATCAACAGACTACCGAAAATATAGCCATTAATTTACCATTATTACCTCAAGAATTAATATTATCATTCCTCAATCACGTTACAGATAATCAATTGCGGTTAATGCTTAGTTCTCAATCTCCCCTAGAACCGAGAATGATGATGTCTTTACCTGCTACATTACAGCAATGGTTACAAGGATTAATTAATGCAAATAATACAATTGATGCAGCAGGAGGAGACCGGTTACAAACTACTTTAAAAGCTTGGACTTTACCATTACAATATCAACTTACAGGCAAAGCTTTATTTAGAACTTGTTTTCAATTGCTTCCTCCAGAAAATGAAGAACCAGATTGGATTTTGCAGTATTTTCTGCAAGCAGCAGATAACCCAGAGTTTTTAATAGGCGCAGCGACAATTTGGCATCAACCTGTAGATACATTAGTTTATCAAAATCGCACAATTGCACAACCTCAAGAAACATTTTTGCGAGGTTTGGGTTTAGCTTCTCGATTGTATCCCATAATTACCCCCAGTTTAGAAACTGCATCTCCCGAATTTTGTCACCTCACCCCCATGCAAGCTTATGAATTTATCAAAGCTGTAACTTGGAGATTTGAAGATAGCGGGTTAGGAGTAATTTTACCTCCTAGTTTAGCAAATCGGGAAGGGTGGGCAAATCGTTTAGGCTTAAAAATTAGTGCCGAAACTCCTCAAGAAAAATCGGGACGTTTGGGTTTACAAAGTTTATTAAATTTCCAATGGCATTTGGCAATTGGTGGACAAACAATTTCTAAAGTTCAGTTTGATAAACTGGTAAAATTAAATAGTCCCTTAGTCGAAATTAATGGTGAATGGGTAGAACTCCGTCCCCAAGATATTAAAACTGCCCAAACCTTTTTTAGTTCTCGCAAAGAACAAATGTCTCTTTCTTTAGAAGATGCTTTACGCATTAGTAAAGGAGACACCCAAGTAATTGAGAAATTACCTGTTGTCAGTTTTGAAGCTTCCGGTGCCTTGGCAGAATTAATTGGGGCATTAACTAATAATCAGGAAATTCAACCTTTAACTACACCTCAAAGTTTTCGGGGAGAATTACGTCCTTATCAAGAAAGAGGTGCGGGTTGGTTAGCATTTTTAGAACGTTGGGGTTTAGGTGCTTGTCTTGCAGACGATATGGGATTAGGAAAAACCATCCAATTTATCGCTTTTTTACTTCACCTCAAAGAAGAAAATATTCTAGAAAAACCAACTTTATTAGTTTGTCCTACTTCAGTTATGGGCAATTGGCAAAAAGAAGTTAAAAAATTTGCCCCGACAATCAAAGTTTTGGAATATCACGGTGATAAACGTCCTAAAGGTAAAGCGTTTACAGAAGCCGTTAATAAACACGATATAGTAATTACTAGCTATTCACTGATTCACCGCGATATTAAATTATTAAAAGCAGTTGAATGGCAGATAATTGTTTTAGACGAAGCCCAAAATGTCAAAAATTCAGATGCGAAACAATCACAGGCAGTGCGACAATTAGAAACGACATTTCGCATTGCTTTAACGGGTACACCTGTAGAAAATAGATTGCAAGAATTATGGTCTATTTTAGATTTCTTGAATCCCGGTTATTTAGGGAATAAACAATTTTTCCAAAGACGGTTTGCTATGCCGATTGAAAAGTATGGTGATACTGCTTCTTTAAATCAATTACGTTCATTGGTTCAGCCTTTTATTTTACGCCGATTAAAAAGTGATAAAGACATAATTCAAGACTTGCCAGAAAAGCAAGAAATGACAGTTTTTTGTGGATTAACTTCTGAACAAGCTACACTATATCAACAATTAGTAGATGAATCTTTAGTAGAAATTGAATCTGCGGAAGGTTTACAACGTCGCGGCATGATTTTAGGGTTATTAGTGAAGCTAAAACAAATTTGTAATCATCCTTCCCAATATTTGAAATTAGCAACTTTAGAGAAACATCATTCTGCTAAATTACAACGACTAGAGGAAATGTTAGATGAGGTTTTAGCAGAAGGAGACAGGGCTTTAATTTTCACACAATTTGCTGAATGGGGTAAGTTGTTAAAATCGTATTTAGAAAAGAAATTAGAACGAGAGATATTCTTTTTATATGGTAGTACCAGTAAAAAGCAAAGAGAGGAAATGATTGATAGATTCCAACATGACCCCCAAGGACCACCAATTATGATTTTATCGTTAAAAGCTGGTGGTGTGGGATTGAATTTAACTAGGGCAAATCATGTTTTTCACTTTGATAGATGGTGGAATCCCGCAGTTGAAAATCAAGCCACAGATAGAGTATTTAGAATTGGTCAGACCCGCAATGTTCAAGTCCATAAATTCGTCTGTACTGGAACATTAGAAGAGAAAATAAATGATATGATTGAAAGCAAAAAACAACTAGCAGAACAGGTTGTAGGTGCAGGAGAAGATTGGTTAACAGAAATGGATACAGACCAACTTCGTAACTTATTAATATTAGATCGGAATGCTGTGATTGAAGAAGATGAACTTTAAGAAATATATGCTAGAAAATATAGATAGGGGTTGCTGAAAAAGTTATCTGTGAGGGCTAGGAGTATGGCTAACGCCACGCTACGCTATCAGGAGGTAGGGGCGCAGGGCCTTCGCCCATTCAGGAGTATGGCTAACACCACGCTTCGCTATCAGGAGTAAGGCTAACGCCATGCTACGCTATCAGCAAACCCTAGATAAACTCACCTAAGAAAGACATTTTAAACAGAAATAGGCACATTAATCAAATAAGCAAAATTGGTTAGAGAATTGCTGATAAATAGGCAGGCAAAATTAATTTTATAAGAAGATAGGCATTTAATGTAGGGGTAGCGCCCCCGTGCCTACCCCGGTATTTGGGGCAACCACAGGGGGTTTGCCCCTACTTCCCTCCTTGGGGTACTAAGCAAATTCCCTCATCATCTGTTAATAAATTCTGTGCTGCTTCTAACATAGAGGGCATTATTTCTTTTAAATCTTCCCGATTATTTAAGTAAGTTTTTAAAGCTGACATTGGGTCAATACTGCTACTTGCGGTTAATTCAGGAATACGAGGTTTTGCTAACTGACTCACCAATTCGGCTTGAATGGTGTAAGTGTGCGCTGTGCTTAAAGCTTGATGTAGAGAAGAGTTATCAATTAAATCTAATTGTTCTGACCGCAATTTATAAATGAGTCGCACTACATTATCTTGAATATCATATTTAGCAATTCCTTTTAATAATGCTTTTTGTGGATCATCTTGTTTAGATAAATCTATCTCAATAGTCCGAAATGTTCGCACGGGTAAGGGACAAAATTCCCAATTTACTTTCCCTTTTTCCAAATCTATCATTACATAACCTTTGTCTTCCTTTTCTTCACTAAAATCTACCCGTTCAATACTTCCAGGATAAATTACTGGTGGGTCATTAGATTTATTTAAATTCTGATGTTTGTGAACATGACCTAAAGCCACATAATCGAAACATGGTCGAGTTAATAAAGATAAGGGTAAGGTAAAACCTTTTCCGACTGCTAATAATCGTTCTGCACCTAAAGTGGCATTATCAGCCATTAAATGGGCTAAAAGCACAGTGGGTAAATTGGGGTCAAGACGGCGAATTTCTCCTTCGATAACTACCTCTAAACGGTCTGTGAGGAGTTGATTAACTTCTGCTAGAGAAGAACCCTGAGTTTCTTGACGAGTCATTAAAGTGGAACGAGTTAACCAAGGGAGAGTAATGATTTGTACATCTCCTTTTTGTGTAGAAAGGCGATGAGTCGTTAAAGTATCACCAACTACAAACCCTGGTACTCCCAAAGTCCGATAAATATTTAAACTTGCACCTCCCAAACCTTGGGAATGTTGGTCATGATTTCCCACTAATAAGACTGTGGGGATATCTGCATCAACTAAACGGCGAAATTGATTAGCAAAGGCTTCTTGAACATAGGGTGCAGGTGTGGCATTAGGGAAGGCATCACCACCAAACAGGACTAAATCTACATGATCAGCGATCGCTCGGTCAATACACAAAGATAATGTTTTCACAAAATCCTCTAGTCGTGTGTTTAAACCTGTGGCTGGATTAACGCGCCCGTGGCAAAAACCGCTACCAATATGGATATCTGAAAGATGGAGAATTTTCATAGTTTATTGGTTGTAAGGGTTAAGATACCCGACTTCTTCAAGAAGTCGGGTATCTAGTTGTGTGATTAAATGTGAATTCCACACTCAGTTTTTTCACTTCCGCGCCAACGTCCAGCCCGTTCGTCTTCACCTTCGCCGACTTTAGTGGTAATAGGTTCGTCACCAATACTGGGATAACCTTGATCATGAAGGGGGTTGTAAATTACTTTATGTTCAGCTACATACGCCCAGCTTTGCTTACGAGTCCAGGTAGCTAGAGGGTTAATTTTTAATCTTCCCTTACCATCTAGTTCAAATACGGGCATGGTAGCACGAGTAACAGCTTGATCCCGACGACGACCAGTGATCCAACCTACTGTATTAAGCTCGTCTAAACCGCGTTGAAGTGGCTCGATTTTGGTAATGTCGTGGAATTTAGTAATATCTGTATCCCAAAGGGCTTCCCCAAATTTAGCAGCAAAGGCTTCACGGCTATCTACGTCTGGGGTTTTATAGGTTTTTAAATCTAGGTTGTAGATTTCTTTGGCTTTAGCTACCAATTCTAGGGTTTGGGGGAAATGATAAAGGGTATCTAGGAAAATAACGGGAACGGGATGCTGAAGTTCGCTATAAAAAATGTGTGTCAAGATGATGTCATCAACGTTGAAGGCACTAGTTTGGACTAATCCTGTGGGGATGTTCTGTACAGACCAGGCTAGGATTTCTGTAGGGGTTGCAGTTTCAAATTGCTTATTTAGTGATGCTAAGTCAAAGGCGATAGAAGTTGTCATGATCTTTCTCTAAAACCAAGATTTTTTACTTTTGTTAAATCTAATCTTATAAGAATATAGGCACATATCCCCGCCGATGATTGAGGAAATAGGTTTGAGAGAAAATTGATTCCCAACTCCCCCAACTCCCCCAACTCCCCCAACTCCCCCAACTCCCCCAACTCCCCCAACTCCCCCAACTCCCCCAACTCCCCCAACTCCCCCAACTCCCCCAACTCCCCCAACTCCCCCAACTCCCCCAACTCCCCAACTCCCCAACTCCCCCAACTCCCCCAACTCCCCCAACTCCCCCAACTCCCCCAACTCCCCCAACTCCCCCAACTCCCCCACTCCCCACTCCCCGCCCCTATTCCCTATTCCCTAATTATGTAGTATTTTGATTGCAAGTCTGTTTAAGAATTCATCCCATGCAACAGTTACTCAAGCAATTATTTAGTAACCAAAAATACGTTATTCGTCTCATTTTCCCTGTACTGATGATGATGATGGCGAGTTCACTGTTTATTTTACCTGCTGCTGCTACTGGTGTATACCAAATACCCAGTTTAACGGCAGATACTTGGATTTTAGATCAAGGTGATGTGATTAGCCGATTCAATGAAGGTCAGATTAGCAAGGCTTTCCAGGATTTAGCCCAAAAAACTGGCAATGAAGCCAGAATTGTCACTATTCACAGCCTTGACTACGGAGAAACACCGGAAAGTTTTGCCAAGGGATTATTTAGTAAATGGTTTCCAACAGCGGCAGAGCAAACCAATCAAGTATTATTACTGGTCGATACTGTTACTAATAAAATGACTTTACTGAGTGGGGATAATGTGAAGTCATTATTAACTGACTCTATTGCCGAGAGTGTGGTTGAAGAAACATTAGGTACAGCATTACGTGAGGGTAATAAATACAACCAAGGATTTTTGGACGTGAGCGATCGCCTGGTTGCTGTGTTATCTGGTCAACCAGATCCCGGTCCACCAAAAATTAAGGAAACAGTCCAGGTAGAAGGAACTTTCACCAAAGCTGGAGAAACAGATAAGGGTAATGCTACTGCTTGGGTGGTTGGGCTATTAATTGCTGCCACTGTCATCCCAATGGCTACATACTACATTTATCTGGTGTTTCAAAAACCACCCTCTCAGGAATCTGAGGAATAGGGGACTGGGGACTGGGGGTGTTTTTTGATTTGTAAGTTTCTTGTCCTTATTACGTAAGTAAAAAGGCAATATCACAAAGATGTAAGAGTGTCTTAGTTTTGTCATAAAAAACGTAGGTAAATGGGAATTAGCTAACAATTCCCAATCACTACAAAGTAGGTTGATGTTAAAAATAGTCGTTGAAGCTAGAGAAGCCGGAGGAAAATGGTTCAACCCTTATTGACTTTGATTCACTCAGATTCCGTATCTCGCACTCACTTGCGTACTCTATTTAATCTTGAATGTACTCTTTGCCTGACACTAAAGCCATTTCAGCGCGAACAAATTCCCTACCTAAATAAGCTGCATGATCTAATAAAGTCACAGGACAATTTGGAGTTTCTTCAAAAATCTTGATACAGAGTTCTTTGGCTGTACGTCCGCTAAATACAGTTGTGTGGGTTCTTTCCACTTTACCGCGAACAGGAATCACTTCACCTGTTTCGGGATTTACGGCTAAACCACGTTCGTTGATCACATTAGTGAAGTGCTTGGCATAAATTAATCCTTCCTTTTGGTCTATGTAAATAATAAAATAGCCGTTGGGGTCAAGATCAATATGACGGTGAGAAAGTTTATAATCAATTGCTGTCAAATCTTCGAGTAGTAAATCCTTAGGCATTGTCAAAAGTAAATTTATAGAAAGAGTATTTTCAGATTACATCAATATACAATATTTAGATCCCCGACTTCTCAAAGAAGTCGGGGATCTATTTTGATCTATTTCCTTATTTGAAAGGTAACTCTGCATTAATGGCATCCATTTCTTTTTGTTCTAGTTGATTAACTTCCCGCACCCAAGGCAAGATAATTTGCCCTAAACGGTGGTTATAAAAGCGATGCAGGCTGTAATTCGGGGTAGCAGGGAACCCCCGGCGTTTTTTATGTTTACCACCAGCACCGGGGTCAAAATTTTGGATACCATGAGCGATCGCCCATTCAATTGGTGCATAATAACAAGCATCAAAATGTAAGCAATCTATGTCTTGAAAACTCCCCCAATAACGTCCATATAGTTTGTCTTCTTTAAATAAACAAAAGGACATCCCCACTGGTTGACCTGGATCTTCTTGATTATAAGCCGCAAAAAATACAACTCGATGCCGATAATTATGTTGTAACTGTTCAAAAAAGTTCTTGGTTAAATACTTACTTCCCCACCAACCAAATTTATCACAGGTATCAGCATAAAAGTCATACATTAACGGAAACATAGAGTTAGGAATTTCTTCACCGGTTAACGCTTGCAATCTTAAACCTGCCTTTTCTACAGCTTTACGTTCCCGTTTAATATTCCGTCTTTGATTAGCATTAAATCCAGTTAAATAATCATCGAAAGTTTGAAAATTAGCATTTTCCCAAATATAACTATGATGTAGCCAAGTTGTAAAACCCTGACTTTCTAAAATCGGTCGCCATTGGGGATCAACATAGAGAAAATGACAACCAGAAATCCGATGTTTCACACAAAAACCATCAATTTCATGGAGCATTAAAGCTGTAATTTCTGCCTCATTTTCTCCCGCAGCAATTAAAAAGCGATAGCCTTCAGTCGGGGTAAATGGAGTCATTCCCAGCAACTTTGGATAATACTCTATTCCCAAGCGAGAAGCTAATTCTGCCCATTGATGATCAAAAACAAATTCCCCTTGGCTATGTCCTTTTAAATATAAAGGAGCAGCGGCAATTAAAGTTTTATCTCGCCACAAAATCAAGTGATTTGGCAACCAACCAGTATTGGCTGTAACACTTTGAGATATTTCCAAATTGTGCAACCAATCCCATTCTAAAAAAGGCGTTTTTAACGGCATCGCTAAAGCATCCCAGTCTGCTTGGGGAACATCAGCAATTGTGTGCGTCCAAACAAGAGAATAATGGGGTTTGTGTTCTTTGATCATTGTGTATTTGTCCAGTCATTTTAGATTTACTTTTGACTCATGCTTGGGCGCACTACATTTCTGGTCTGGGCGCAGTCTCTGCGCCCCTACGGAATTATTCTATAGTGTAAAAATACTTCCTGCTCTACGGTAGATACTTCTAATAATTGTAACTTAGGCGCGAGATCAGATAAAAATCCTGTCCCCTCAACAGGTGAAGGTGCAATACTACCACCTAAAATCAGTGGACAAATAGTTAACCAGATTTCATCAATTAAATTAGATTCTAGGAAAGATGCTACTAATTTTCCTCCTCCCAAAATAGCTAAACGGGTAATTTGTAAACTTGTGAAATATTCTAAAGCCGCCAAAATGTCAATTTCTTGGCTAGGAGTTTCAAAGACTAAAACTTTTTCAAACTCTGATCTTTCTTGCCAAAAATAAGCTCCCAGAGAGGTTGTGAGTAACCATCGTCTCACCGGTTGTTGAAAAAATTTAATGTCCGGATTCAGGTTGCCTGAACGGGAAATCACTATATGAACTGGCTGGGGGTGCTGATTTGCTATTTTTCTTTGTTGCAAGAGTATTGCGTCTGTAATGGTCATTGTTGTACCGTAGGCACGAAGAGTACCAGCACCAAATAAAACGGCATCAGATGCAGCAATTTGTTTCCCCAGGTGTATTTTATCAGCCATTGAGCCAAATCGAGCAGGCGATCGCCTAAAATCTGCTATTTTGCCATCAGCACTCATGGCTAAAACTACTGTGGTATGAGGACGATGTTGCATCATTGCATTGCTCTGATATTTCTGCTTGGTAGATATATTTTCTCACAATTTATCACAATAAGACAAGATTGATAACTTTTATACCATTAATATTAATATGCAACAGTACTCACTATTTAATCTACATTTTATGAATTTTGTTATATCATGTTTGTCCTTAAACCAGAGTAAGAATTAGTTAATTTTTTAATTTTTTAATTCTTACCTGTTATCTCTTATTTCTATGAGAAATTTAAACTAATAGTAAACTTATCATCAACTAATAAAATGTCTCCTTTGGTTAGTGTAATTTCATATCTTTGTAATTGTCGTTTAAAGATGCGAAGTGAGACAAACAATGGCTAAATCTCGTCAATCGTCATTTCGACAAATTTTAGTAACAAGAATACTACTGGTATTTGTCCCAGTTTTATTAGTAGGAGAAATGGTTGCCCTCAATAAAGCTCGTTCTAGTCTGTTAAATACTGCCCGACAAAATTTAACAGAAAGTGCGGTTAACAAAGGAGAAAAAATTAGTGATGATATTGCCGCTTTGCGCTCCAATTTAATTACAGCCAGTCAGACAAAAGTAATTAAATCCGGTTCACCTTTCCAAATTGAACAATTTCTTAAACAGCTACACAAACAACTGCCAACCAAAATTAATTGTCTCCAATTCACCCACATTAAAAAAGGTGAAATAATAGCCAGTAGTTGTGGTATTCAAGAAATTACCCCATCCGGCTTATCTGCCACCAGTGATGATGTTGATATTCAATTCATATTACCATCTCAATCTGGAAAAACTGGTAAAAGAGACAAACAAAATCAACTCCAGTTATTTTTATCAATTCCTATTGCTAATCAACGTGGTAATTTAGCTTACCGATTAAGCATTAAAACCACATTGTATCAACAAAATCCCAATCATCCAGGCTCATTGACGGGTCTTTTAGTAGTCATTGCCGAAGATGGTAGAGTTTTAGCCCACACATTATTTCCAGAAAGAGTCGGTACTAATATTAAAAATTATGCCGATGTGGAAAGAATACAAGCTATAGTGAAAAATGCTTTAGATGGAAGTAATAATTCCAGTAATTTATCCTTTGTTGAAGGAGAGGAACTAGTTACAGGTTTTACAGCTACTACTAAACCTATCACCACAAGACCATCACAAAGATGGATTGTCCTAGCAGTTACAAGTGTAGAAAATGCCCTATTTGGTTTAGAAGAAATTAAACTAATTCTCATTGTTTTAACAGTCGGTTTAATTGGTGCAAGTTTATTGGCATCATTTTATTTAGTTCCTTATTTAGCTGGTCCTGTTGAAGAACTCCGCGATTATGCTGTTAATCTTCATAGTCACCACGCAGCACAACCCATTCCACGTAACTTCAAGATTCGGGAGTTTAACCAATTAGCACAAGCATTAGATCAAATGGTCGAAAGACTCAAAGATTGGGCTGAAGAATTAGAAATTGCTTGGAAAGAAGCTAAATCAGCTAACCAAGTAAAAAGCCAATTTTTAGCTACAACTTCCCATGAGTTAAGAAATCCCTTGAATATTATTATTAATTGTGTACGGTTAGTCCGTGATGATTTATGCGACAGTAGAGAAGAAGAATTAGAATTCCTCAAAAAAGCTGATGATACAGCAATTCATTTATTAAAGATAATTAATGATTTGCTAGATATTTCTAAAATAGAAGCTGGTAAACTTTCCGTAACTACAGTACCGCTGGATTTACGGCAATTATTATTAGAGGTAATTAACTTACAATCAGTTAATATCCAACATAAAGGACTGCAATTAATTTGTGATATAGGTGATAAACCTATTCCTATAAAATCTGATGCCATTAAACTTAAACAAGTGTTAATTAATATTATTGGTAATGCCACTAAATTCACTGATGAAGGGAGTATTCAAATTACCACAAATATTTATCAGCATCAGCATTATGTTTTAGTTTTCATAAAAGATACAGGAATTGGTATTGACCCAGGAGAACAAGGTAAACTATTCCGTCCTTTTGTCATGGTTGACGGTACAACTACACGCAAGTTTGAAGGAACTGGATTGGGTTTAGCAATTTCTCGGAATTTAATTGAACTCATGGGTGGTAAAATCACCTTAGAGAGTTTGGGGTTAAATCAAGGAACAACAGTAATTATTAAATTACCTTTGATTGATCTGGCTTTATTACCTAATCCAGAAAAAAAAGATGTGGTTAGAAATGGAGTCAGGAGTTAATTCTGGCTCTCGGAAATGTTCGACAAACAATGAATTTCAAATTACAACCCTCCTAAAATGAAGCGACTTTTTTCAGGTATTTTTGTGGTGACAGCTTTATTACTAACTCCTGGTTGTTCATCAAATACTAAGTCTACGGAAACACAGGTTTCACCTAGTATGATGATGAATCATGAGGGACATTCTATGGGAAATATGAATCATGGGGATAATTCACAAATAACTACTAAGGTTAAATTAACTGCTCCGAAAAGTTTATCACCAAATCAACCGATTAACTTAGTTATTGATATTCAAGATGTGTCTGGTAAACCTGTTAATAAGTTTGACATTTTCCAGGAAAAAATCATGCACTTAATTATTATTAGTGATGATTTACGATCTTTTGCTCATATTCATCCCGAATATAAAGAAAATGGTCGCTTTGAAGTGACTGCAAATTTTCCAGAATCAGGTAATTATACACTTTTCAGTGATTATAAACCTGCTGGAAATAAGGAAAATGTCTCATTAATGAATATCACAATTCCCGGTTCAGTTCCTTTACCAAAAAATTTAGAAAAGTTCAGCAAGACTAAAACTATCTCAGATACTCAGGTTAATCTGAATATTTCTGAAAAAAATATTCAAGCTGGTCAAGAAGTAACTTTAAGTTTCGATTTAAAAGACAATAAAAATCAACCAATTCAAGATTTACAGCCTTATTTGGGGGAAAAAGGACATTTAGTAATTATTAAAAGTTCGTCTCCCCTCACTGCATCTGATTATATCCATGCACACGCAATGAAAGATCCTGCTGACGGAAAGGTTGAATTTCATACTAAATTTCCCAAACCAGGAACATATAAAATGTGGATGCAATTTAATCGCAATGGACAAATCAAAACCGCAGATTTTTGGGTAAATGTAGAATAGAAAATCGTAGGTTGGGTTAAGCGACAGCGCAACCCAAAAACAATTTTAGAGAACTTCACAAAAAGAAATACTCAGTAGACATCTCCAAAAATTCAATATGCGTAGCCCGAAATCCTTTTAGGGACAATTCATGAATTGTCCCTACATCTTTTTTGGAGATGTCTAAACAGGATCTTTTTCCTGGAAAGAACCATTTCTAATTCTGTAAGTGTTTCCGCAGCAACAAGAATGTGATGGAAATCAAAAGCATAACGAACTGCTTGAGAATTGATAGGTTTGGGAGTTAGTAACCGACTCACAAAACAATTAGTGTCAATAACAATTCTTTGCTCAATCATCACTTTCAAGAATTTCCTTGAGCTTTTCTTCTGTCATACCTTTTACTTCGGCATTTTTACCAACTTGATCACAAAATCCCTGAAACTCATTTTTTAGCAATTTAGTTAATCTTTGATACTCTAAGACAGATAGCACTACAACTAAATCTTGTTCCTGACGCTGAATGGTTATTGGTTCTTTTTGAGCTTTATCTAAAAATTCTGTAAAATTTTGTTTTGCTTCTGTGGCAGATAAATAAATCATAATATACCTCCTTTCTTTTTATCATAACTCAAACTGGTTATTCGACGTGATTAAATAAATTCCCATTTCTAAGATTAAAAATAAACATCCTGTAAATCCTGATTCAGATAAAGGTTTATATAGCATTTCCTAGTCTAATGAAGTACAAAATGATCTGCGTTTATCTGCGTCCATCTGCGTTTGATTATTAACTCTTGTACCTCACTTGAATGGGAATTGCTATATTCACTTACCCGTTTTGCGTTAGGTTGCGACTATCTACAGTTTTATCTTGAATATTCATACAAATTTTAACGCAGGGTTGTTTGTGCATTTGCTATAATTATAACTCAATGATATGGCTACGCTGCGCTATCAGACAATTATTATAAAAAAGGATACCGCCATGAATACATCTGTTAAAACAATCAAAGTCTACGACGAAATTGTAGATTTCATTGCTGCTGGTACTACTCCCGAAAGTGTAATTAACTTCCACCTTTCCGAAACAGCGCAAAACCGTTTAGAGGATTTAATTGATAGTGCTAAAAATAATGAACTAACGAGACAAGACAAGGAAGAATTAGAGTATTTTTTGACGTTAGAACACATTATTAGATTAGCTAAAGCTAAGGCTCATAAATATATTAACGCTGAGGGTAAATAAGGTGTCTCGTACTTACATTAATTTAGAAATAAGGCGTTTAGTTGTGGAACGTGCTGGTAATATCTGTGAATATTGTCTAATTTCAGAAGAAGATACTACATCTTGTCAAGTTGATCATATCATTAGTGTCAAACATGGTGGAGCAAGTACAGATGATAATCTTTGTTATGCTTGTGTTTTCTGTAATTTGCAAAAAGGTACAGATTTAGGTTCAATTAATTGGGAAACTGGTGAGTTAGTCAGATTTTTTAACCCTCGTAGAGACTTTTGGGGTGATCATTTTCAACTTAATGAAGCTATCATTCAACCATTAACAGATATTGGTGAAGTAACAGCCCGTATTCTCGATTTTAACAAAAATGAACGGATTATAGAAAGACAATTATTAATAGAAGTTGCTAAGTATCCACCAATAGCAGCAAAAGAAAAAATGAGTAAGAATTAGTGTCAAAGTAAAGTAGGTTGGGTTGACGCAAGGAAACCCAACATTTATACATTTTGCGTTGGGTTTCGTTCCTCAATCAAAAATTAAAAAGGTGGTAATTCCTTCAGAATTGTGAAGCGAATATGGTTAATAGCTAAGTCACCCAGTGAAACCTCTTCTTTTGTTAAGCGGATGCCATTTCTGCTTAAGGTTTCAAAGGTGATGCCTTTACCAATTTCAATGTGGTACCAGCATAAGCCCATAAAGAACCGTGTAGGGTATGGTCCACCTTCTTCGAGATCATCAGGATTAGATTCCATTGGCAACCAACCAATCCCCGGAATATAGAATTCTAACCAAACATGATTAAAATCGGGTTGGAGAGGAACGCCCTGGTGTTCAGCATAGACTGGACATTTATATCTGCCAACTGTACGACAAGGAATACCATTAAGGCGACAAAGTGCTAGTAATACACCTACATATTCTCCACAAGAACCAGTACCTCGTTCTAAGGCAATATCGGGTGAGTCAATATGGGGTTTAATGGCATAGGACAATTGATCATAGACATAGTTACGGATACTGTACATTTTCCGTAATATGTTAGTTTCCGAACCAACTGCTGTGCGGGCTGCACGGATAACAATATCGGTATCCATTGCTAAATCGTCATCATCTACTAGATAGCGGGTTTTTAATTCTGGTGACAGTTCTGGAATATCTTCCACGTCTCTAGGAGTGATGCGATGTTTAATGCCGCGGACTTCTACTAATGCCTTCCAGCCAAATATGTGACGTTCACCGGGGGCCAGGCTATCAAATTTAAATACGGCTACTCTTTGTCCGTCAATGATTTCTTCAGTGAAAGGTAAACCAATATGTTCAACTTGTTGGACTTTTTGCCGTTGGGTTTCTGAGGGGAGGGCAATGCGCCATTCTATATCGGCTAAGTAAACTTCATCAAGGGGGGAAATTTCCTCAACATAAGACATTTCTATGAGATAGCCATTGGAGAGGGCGTAGCGTTTATCCTCCTGGTAGTGATATTGTAGGGAATGAATGAATGTGCGATCGCGGTAAGTTAATTCAAAACAGGGGTCAGCGTTGGGATTATCCCGAATATAAGGTTCTTCGCTGGAGTATGCCACATAAACATGATCTTTGCCTGTGTCATCCTGTCCGTGAACGGCGATACCTGTAGGAGAGTCAAAAGGCGTGAGAACACTAAAACGGACTTCTCCAGTTGCCCTATCCATAGAGTAAACTGTTTGTTCCGTGCGATCGCATACCCACAAAGTTTCTTTACTAACTGCTAAATTTTGTATACCGACACCAGGGGCATAAAATCTGGTTATTTCCTTGCGGGTATCCCGGTCAAAAATCAAAATATAGCCAAGTCTTTGGCAACTAACATAAACGGTAGATTCCCAAACGGCCACACCATCAGCCGGATAGGGTAAAGTCACAAAATGCTCTAACCCTAAAGATGCCAATTTACATAAATAGACACTGTTCCCACGAGTCACCCACAGATCATCCTCCCACACAGCTAAACCAGTAACTTCTTGAAATTCACGGACTTGGTGGGGATTGATAATTTTGCTGTTATCGGTAAGGGGGTCAATTTCTAATAAATGACCTTTAACCGTATCAATAGCAATAAGTCTATCTTTAATGGAAGCAATACCATAGAGAGTAGCAGCAGTAACTGGTCTGATTATTTTTTGCCCAAACATCTGGCTCACCGTCAAACTGGGTAGTGGAACACTCATAAATTATTATTTATTAACAACAGTTGCTATAGAGCAAGGAGTCAGGAGTCACCGAGTCACCGAGTCACCGAGTCACCGAGTCACCGAGTCACCGAGTCACCGAGTCACCGAGTCACCGAGTCCAGGAGTCACCGAGTCAGGAGTCAGGAGTCACCGAGTCAGGAGTCAGGAGTCTGGAGTCTGGAGTAAGAAGGAAGAAGAAAGAATAAAATTACCCAATGACTAATGACTAATGACTAATGACTAATGACCAATGACCAATTCCACATTTTTGGACATCACTAAATTATGATCGGATTTTGTAACCATTTCCTGTAACCTACACGATGTCTGCTCATTCTTTACCTGAATCTACCCACCTCTGGCATGGTTTGGAAGTTGAAAAAGCCTTAGAAATGCTTGATAGTGACGCAAACAGCGGCTTAACCTCCCAAGAAGTTGAACAGCGTCGTCAGAAGTATGGACTCAATGAACTCGAAGAAAATGGAGGTCGTAGTCCTTGGCAAATTCTGCTAGATCAGTTTACCAATATCATGTTATTGATGCTGATTGCCGTTGCTCTTATTTCTGGCTTTTTGGATTTAGTGGCTTTGACTGGGGGGACATTAAAACCCGGTGAAGTGCCATTTAAAGACACAATTGCCATTATGGCTATAGTTATCCTCAATGGTATTTTGGGCTATGTGCAAGAAAGCAGGGCCGAAAAAGCTCTAGCAGCCTTGAAAAAACTGTCTTCTCCCTCAGTGCGAGTCCTGCGTGACGGTAAACTGGGGGATGTGGCGGCTAAGGAGCTAGTACCGGGGGATGTGATGCTGCTGGAAGCGGGTGTACAAATAGCTGCGGATGGTCGCTTAATAGAACAGTCTAATTTGCAAGTGCGAGAATCGGCTCTTACAGGTGAAGCCGAAGCTGTCAATAAGCAAGCCATACTTACACTACCAGAAGATGCACCATTAGGCGATCGCCTCAATTCAGTTTTTCAAGGTACGGAAGTTGTCCAAGGTCGGGCAAAGGTACTGGTAACTCACACCGGAATGCGAACAGAACTAGGCAAAATTGCCGCTATGTTGCAGTCTGTGGACGGAGAACCTACGCCTTTACAGCAACGCATGACCCAATTGGGTAATGTTCTCGTCAGTGGTTCTCTAATTCTTGTAGCTATAGTAGTTGGTGGTGGACTTATTCATGATCTAACTAAAGGAATAGGTTGGAAGAATTTACAAGAATTAGTGGAAGTTTCTTTAAGTATGGCGGTGGCGGTAGTTCCTGAAGGTTTACCTGCGGTAATCACCGTGACTCTGGCTTTGGGAACTCAGCGTATGGTCAAGCATCACGCTTTAATTCGCAAACTCCCAGCCGTAGAAACTCTGGGTTCTGTAACTACTATTTGTTCTGATAAAACCGGAACTCTAACTCAAAATAAAATGGTGGTACAGTCGGTGTACACCAATAATTCCACCTTTCGCGTCACTGGAGAAGGTTACACCCCCATTGGCGATTTTCAATTAAATGGTGAAAAAGCCAGTTTAGATGAAGTCCCGGAAATTTCCGCCTTGCTTGTTCCCTGTGCTGTTTGTAATGATGCTGTTTTGCAACAACAACAAGGAGTATGGGCAATTTTAGGCGACCCCACTGAAGGGGCTTTAGTTACCTTGGCAGGAAAAGCCGGAATTGAACAAGACCAATGGAGTAGTAAATTACCTCGTGTTTCCGAATTTCCCTTTTCTTCTGAACGGAAGCGCATGAGTGTGATTTGTCAACTAGAAGCTGTAGCCACTGGTGATACTTCTTTAACCGCTATTGACCCAGCCATTGCTGGTTTTGTGGAATCTGAAAAATACTTAATGTTTACCAAGGGTTCACCAGAATTAACTTTGGAAAGGTGTACAAAAATCCATTTAGGTAATCACTCGATTCCTATTAGTGACGAACACCGCAGCCAAATTTTGGTAGCTAATGACCAAATGGCGGGTAAAGGTTTGCGGGTGTTAGGTTTTGCTTATAAACCTTTAGCTGAAGTTCCCCCAGATGGTTCTCATGATACATCTGAGGTAGATTTGGTCTGGTTGGGGTTGGTGGGAATGCTAGACGCGCCTCGTCCAGAAGTGAGGGCGGCTGTGCAAGAATGTCGCCACGCGGGAATCCGTCCGATTATGATTACTGGCGACCATCAATTAACTGCTCAGGCGATCGCTATTGATTTGGGAATTGCCCAAGAGGGTGATAGAGTCCTCACTGGTAAGGAATTACAACTTCTCAGTGACCAGGAATTAGAGGAACAGGTTGACCTAGTGAGTATTTACGCGAGAGTCTCCCCTGAACACAAATTAAGAATTGTCCAAGCTTTGCAACGTCGCGGGCGATTTGTGGCGATGACAGGCGATGGGGTGAATGATGCTCCCGCCCTCAAACAAGCCGATATAGGCATTGCTATGGGCATCACAGGCACAGATGTGAGCAAAGAAGCCAGCGATATGATCCTCCTAGATGACAACTTCGCCACCATAGTTGCTGCCACGAAGGAAGGTAGAGTTGTTTATACCAATATTCGCCGCTTTATTAAATACATTTTGGGTAGTAATATTGGGGAAGTTCTCACCATTGCGGCTGCGCCATTGTTGGGATTAGGAGGCGTTCCTTTGAGTCCTTTGCAAATTCTCTGGATGAATTTGGTAACAGACGGTTTACCAGCTTTAGCATTAGCTGTAGAACCCCCTGAACCTGATGTGATGGAACGTCCTCCCTTTAGTCCCCGTGAAAGTATTTTTGCTAGGGGTTTAGGTTCTTACATGATTCGCATTGGGATTGTCTTCGCTGTGATTACAATTATCCTCATGGAATGGGCTTACCATCATTCTCATGCAGCCGGGTATCAAGGACATGAAGATACTTGGAAGACAATGGTATTTACTTCATTATGTCTAGCACAAATGGGTCATGCGATCGCCATTCGTTCTAATAATAGACTTACCATCGAAATGAATCCCTTTTCTAATCCCTTTGTCTTGGGGTCAGTCATTGTCACCACGATTTTGCAATTGATGTTAATTTATGTTCCACCCCTGCAAAGTTTCTTTGGTACTCATGCACTGAGTTTAGAAGAATTAGCAATTTGTATCGGTTTTAGTGCTTTAATGTTTGTCTGGATTGAAGGTGAGAAGATATTCTTCCGCTTAATGGGCAAAAAAAGTGTTTAATTGGTAAATTGTCAGAATCAGGATTTACAGGATTTCATTTCATTATCTTTGTATTTTTTATCCTGATTCTGATATTTATTACCAATTAGTCATCAATATGTATCTAAAAATCAACTTCGACGAGATAAGAAAACCCTTTGGGTGCAGGGACAATTCTAGAATTAATTAGGAGATAGATATCATGGGTGAATCCAAACGCAGAAAACAGCAAGATCCCAACTACGGGAAAGTTAAAAATCCTGTCAAAAATCTCATGAAAGTTTTTTGCCCATTTTTTGAAGATTACGATAATTTATCTCATCTCGATGGTGATACTATATCGTTGATGATAGCTAAACAGGGTTATAAAGAAACGGGTTTGAAAGGCCTAATTGTCACAGGATATCTCGCTGAACATTTATTAAAAGACTATCCTCCCGAATCTGAATTAGTCCAAGCCTTCAAACAACATGGAAATATTTATGTTACTTCCACATTAGCCTTAGCATATTTGGAGAATGATATAAACAAAGAGGAAAATCTTAGGAATTTTGATACATACGACCCATTAAATGACTTTATATGTATGAAAAGCGATTCTAAAAAGTACCAAGTAAGTTTGGTGACAGGATCTTAAAAAAATTTTCTCATCTCCCACAAAATCCCCAAAAGAATCCCGGCGACTGGAAGTCACGGCTACACAAGCAAAACCCACCTGCGTGGGTTTTAAATTTCCCTAGTCCGCCTACGCGGAATGTGGGTTGTATATCCGTGATTTCTAATCGCCAGCTTATTTCTGCAAAATTGGGATGCTCCCAATAGGTTTCTCTTCTCAAAGATAACTTATTATAAGTAGTGAGACAGAATTAATTACACAATGTCATTGCGTTAGCGCAGCGTGGCGTTAGCCATAGGGAACAAAGTGAAATGAAGCAATCGCAAGGGTTGTGATTGCTTCCCTTCGCTCGCAATGACTGTAAATATTTTTGTCCAATTACTTAGAAGTCAGGGATTTTGAATCCTTAGCCATTATGTACTTAAAAACTTTACACCTCAAACAATTTCGGAATTACCAAAACCAAAAAGTTGAATTTACTGCTGCTAAAACAATTTTGGTAGGTAATAATGCTCAAGGAAAATCGAACTTGTTAGAGGCTGTGGAGTTATTGGCAACATTGCGATCGCACCGGATGGCACGCGATCGTGATTTAATTAAGGAAGGTGAATCTACAGCCCAAATTCATGCCACCCTAGACCGGATTCATAGCCATAGCGATTTAACTCTCACCTTCCGTCGTCAAGCGCGTCGCACCGTCGCCATAAATGGGCAAATAGTCCCCAGACAAATGGACTTTCTCGGTGTTCTCAATGCAGTAGAGTTTTCTAGTTTGGATTTAGAATTGGTGCGTGGTAGTCCTGAAATTCGTCGCAACTGGCTAGATACACTCTTAATTCAATTAGAACCAGTTTATGCTCACATTTTGCACCAATATCACCAAGTTTTACGCCAGCGCAATGCTTTTTTAAAACTTTATCTAAATACACCAGAAAAATCTCTACAATCAGAACTAGCTATCTGGGATGCACAATTAGTAACTGCTGGTACAAAGGTGATTATGAGAAGAAATAGAGCTATTCAACGATTAGCTCCTATAGCTTCTGCATGGCACGCTAGTATTAGTGGAGCATCCGAAATTCTGCAAATCAATTATGCTTCTAATATTCCCCTGGAAAAAACCTCTCCTCAAGAATTACAAGCAGCCTTTTTTGCTAAACTTCAACAAAGAGCAGTTGCAGAATCACATCGAGGGATAACGTTAGTCGGACCCCACCGCGATGAAATAGAATTAATTATTAATCAAACTCCTGCCCGTCAATATGGTTCTCAAGGTCAACAAAGAACATTAGTTTTAGCTTTGAAATTAGCCGAATTACAATTAATTGAGGAAGTGATTAATGAACCACCTTTGTTATTATTAGATGATGTTTTAGCCGAATTAGATCCATCTCGTCAAGGTCAATTACTTGATGCTATTCAAGACCGATTTCAAACCTTGATTACTACTACTCATTTAGGTGCTTTTGATTCTCAATGGTTGAAATCTTCCCAGATTCTATCTGTAAGTGCGGGAAAAATTGACAACTAATACCAATTTTATAGCAATTCCTAATCTCAATAAATACACCCCAACCGCCCTAAGGCTATACCCCCTTAGTCCCCAGAATTTTTTGAAGCTAAATAGAAATTATTATTATAATAGAAAAACACTTTGCAAACATTGGAGATTTTCAACTACCCGAAATCGTCAGAAAATAATGGCACATCATAAAATTTAAACTTTTGGTCTACCGTAATTATTGTTAAACCTTCCACCAAAGCTTGAGAAATTAACATCCTATCAAACGGGTCTTTATGATGCCAAGGCAAACTACCCACATTTAAACAATGCTCCGCCGAAATATCCAAAACTTCAAACCGATTATCCCGAAGCACCGCCAACAAATCATCGGGTTGCTTCAACTTTCCTAACGAAGTTTTAATCGCTATTTCCCATATTGTTGCTGCGCTAACAAAACTATCATTGACTGGATTTCTAATAATTTCTCGCACATCTGCCGACAACTTTGGGTCATTTGCTAACCACCACAATAAAACATGGGTATCTAATAAAAACCCCATTAACCTTTTCCATAAAACATAGCGTTAATCTCCTCTGACTCATCATCAAAATCATCAGCCATCCAAACGCGCCCTTCCCAAGCCCCAGGAGTCCGTGGCTCAGGTTCCGCTTCATAGCGGATCAAACGCACCAATGGTTTACCCTCTCGACTAATGACCACATCTTCACCCTCTAACACTGAATCTATTAATTCGAGAAGATATGCCCTTGCTTCTTGAACTGTTGCATTCTTCATAGACAAAAAAACAAAGAGATTAAAATCTAATTATAAGATGAAAATAATAATTCAGAACAACTTAAACAAGCTATTTTAAAACTGATATAAACCGAAAAAACCATAGAAGATAGTAATAATCAGTACGGCGTATTTTATTAAGTAAAAGATAAATTAAATTGAGTCACCGTTTAAATATGCTTTAGAGAAAAAATACTGTTCTTAGATTTTAATTAACGTCCAAAACCATAACAAAAAAACATAGCGCGTCAGGGTAGCTTCAAGATGATTTTGGATATGTGAAGTAAATCTCCTGTATTGGCTATTAGTACAGCTGATGGTGGGGTACAATTGTTAATTATCAGCCGTCCTAATCTGGGTGAAAAAGGCAATTAATGTCATATAAATTTTTCTGTTCACCTACTTAATTAAATTTTTCTAGTCTTTTAAAAATGTGTAGAATGATTACAGTTAGAACAGCGCCCATTAATCCTAATTGCCATAAACCACACCCAGCCGCAATTCCCAAAGCAGCGGATACCCAAATTGCAGCAGCAGAAGTTAATCCGTGAACTTCTGGAGATTTTGATGATCGGGAAGATTGACGCAAAATCTCCCCAGCGCCTAAAAACCCCACTCCAGCAGCGATACCTTGAACTACACGACTAATAGCATCAGCACTAAGTTGTGTCCCACCTGTTTGGATAGCAATCAGAGTAAATACAGATGAACCTAAACTGACTAACATATGGGTTCTTAAACCAGCCGGTTTATTTTTTAGTTGTCGTTCTAAGCCAATTATAGCCCCAATAAACAAGGCGAAACACAGACGAAGACCGGTGTTTAGCCAGTCACTACTGGCAATATAGTAAGGGTTAATCAAGTTCTGTTGGTGGTAAATAGTTTGATAGGGAAATTTGTGAAATTAGTCATAAAATATGGGTGTATTGTCCATACTAATTGGTAATATAGTAACAAAAAGTATGTAATAAATATTATTTAATAAATTGAGTGGATAAACTCTATTGGCTTGACCAAATTAAACTACAAGACCGCCCCAAGGTTGGCGTTCAGGCGTTTTATTTAAGTAAGATTAAACAGCAGGGCTATCCTGTTCTGCCTGGTTTTGTGGTAGAAGCGGATGTTTTACGGCAATTCCTGGAAACTCTCAATAGTTCAGAGTCGTTAATTGCTGATTTACCCTATTCTTCTCTACATTTAGATGTACATAATTGGCGACAACTGCAACAGGTAGCCGGACGCTTACGTCAGGAAATTATCTCAGCGACTGTGCCACCTCATTGGGTGAGGACAATTTTTCAAGCAGCCAGACAATGGCAAAGAAGCAGTTTAATTTTGCGTCCCAGTTTGGCAATATCAAATAACCAAGAAATGAAAAATGTATCTGGGTTATTAGAACCAGTATTTTGTCCTTGTGAAGAAGAGGAAATAGGTGAAGCTTTAAAGCTGCTTTGGAGTCAGTTATTCCGGGCGAGAAGTTTACTATATTGGCACAGTGCGGGGATTAGTTTGCCTAGCATTAATTTAGGGGTGTTAGTGCAACCAGTTGACAATGCGATCGCTTCTGGTGTAATCAATACTAAATCATCGGCATGGGATATTGAAGCTACTTGGGGTTTAGGACTAGCAATTACCAACGGTGAAGTATTACCAGATGTTTACTACATAGAACCAAAAACCGGTGCAGTCATAGAAAGACAATTGGGTAATAAGATGTTGGCGTATCGTCTTAATCATGGTAATGCTTTTACAGATGAACAACTGCAACCAACATTAGATACTGATTTTTTATTAGCTTATATTTTAGAAGAATCTCAACAACAAGAATATGCTTTGCCAGAAGAATTCTTGCAAGAATTAATTACTGTAGGCAATCAAATAGTCAGTGAATTAGGTGCAACTTTAACTATGAAATGGACAGTTGCCAAAGAATCTTTAGCCACAAAACTCTATATTACAGAAGTTACTGTTCCCCAATCTGTAAACAAGAGTGTGCAATTTATTCAAGGCGTTGGGGCAGCCAGAGGGAGAATTATTGCTAATGCCCATATTTTTAATTCATCACAAAAAGCAATCCAAGTTCCTCAAGGCGTAATTCTCATCGCCCCAATGATTACTCCTGATTGTTTGCCCTTACTACAAGGCGTTGCGGGGATTATTACAGAACAAGGGGGATTAACTAGTCATGGGGCGATTTTAGCCAGAGAGTTGGGTATTCCTGCGGTGGTGAATGCCACTGGTGCAACAACTATTTTACAAGCAGGTGAAAAATTATTAATAGATGGTGATAAGGGAGAAGTATATCGGCTCACCGGAGATGAGGAAAATTTTCCTAGCGAGGAGATAGAAGGATTAATTAAAGAGGAAAAAATTGTCAGTTACCAGCCAATAAATTTACCCATAATTGCGACTAAGTTACTCATAAATTTGAGTCAAGAACGATTAATTAAACAAGTAAAAAGTTTACCTGTGGATGGGGTGGGATTATTGCGTTCAGAATTAATGATGTTAAATATTCTGGAGAAAAAACATCCTCAAGAATGGTTGAAAGCCGGAAGAAAAGCGGAATTATTAGAGTTATTATCTAAGCAAATTATGCAGTTTGCCCGTGCTTTTTCACCCAGACCGATTTTTTATCGGTCTTTAGATTGGCTACCTCATGATTTGCCATCATTGAGTACAGATCCCCCATTATCAAAGTCATCAATTATCAGCGATCGGGGTATTTTCAGCTATATACAAAATCCGGCTGTTTTTGAATTAGAATTACAAGCTTTAGCGATAGTTCAAGCATCTGGCTATAGAAATATTAATTTGCTATTACCTTTTGTCCGCAGTGTTGAAGAATTTGTATTTTGTCGTCACAAGGTTGAGCAAGCTGGGCTAATGCAAATATCCCAGTTTCAATTATGGATGATGGCAGAAGTTCCTAGTGTATTATTTCTATTACCTGAATATATTAAAGCTGGTGTGATGGGTATTTCCATTGGCACAAATGATTTAACACAATTATTGTTAGGAATAGATCGAGAACAGGGAAAACCAGGAATAGGCTCGAAATATCTTGATGAAAGTCATCCAGCAGTGATGGGTGCAATATCTCAATTAATTAAAATGTCTCAAGCTGGGGGTATTTCCTGTTCTATCTGTGGTCAAGCTCCGGTGCTTTATCCAGAAATGATTGATAAATTAATAGAATGGGGGATTAGTTCTATTTCTGTAGAACCGGAAGCAGTGGAAAGGACTTATCAAGCGATCGCTCGTGCTGAACAAAGATTAATTTTAGCAGCAGCAAGGAAGCAACTGGAAAATTTGTAAATTTTTTTAATTGCTCATCAAGAACAGAAAAAACGTATCCGCTCAATAAATGGGGGCGAACCACCTATTCGGGAAGTAACCGTTCACGGGGGGTACAAAAAACACTCTATATGAGATTCCACGAAAACAGCATGAAAAACGTTATAGATTTGATTTTTTTAGGTCATTTGAAATTCGCAAAATCTCTATATCGGTTTGCTAATCGTTTTCTAGCCAATTTAAGAACCATTCGTTAATATGTCAAGTTGCCTGAAAAACCCAACAGACAAAGCTTTCAGGTTTTTTAATAAATTCTCACCCCCTGTGAACGGTTACAAATTTATTAAATTTTTAGGATACTAATAAAGGAATTTATCAGATTTTGAATGAAATGACATATTTTTCCATATTGATGCACTAATATAGTATTTTGTCAAGATAATTTAGACGCGTTTCCCCTGGGGGTGGGGTTATTGTATTTCACTCAACAGATAATCACTATAGTTAAATTTAACTATAAATTCAACTTTTTATTTATCTACTTAATTTCCCCTAACTGGCAATTCTTTTCTATGCTGAATTAACAACCCAATCGCCATTCCCATACCCACAATAGCCGTAAAGTAAAATAACCCAATCAACCGAATATACATTGGTGGTGCAATTCCCTCAACTTCCACAGATTGCGCTACCTTCACCGCTGGAAATTGACGTTGAGATTCAGGTAAAGAAATAGCTTCTACCTCTACCTTATGAGGTGAACCATCAAAAAATTGTTCTTGCCATATTAACTTCCCTTCTGAATTAGGAAATCCCTGATAAGCAAACACCGTTAAATTATCTTCTAATGCGATCGCCTTTACTCGCAATCCGACATCCTTAATAGCTGCCCCTGTAGTGCTATCCTTGACCTCAACCGCTAAATTTGCCAAAGTTCCCACAGTCGCCAGTTTATCCCCTGTAATCCTCACTTCCATGCCCTGAGATTGGCTAATTGATGGGGCAATTTTCTCATTTTTATGATCATGTGCATCACCGTGAGCTTCCGCAACTTCTGCCGTGATATTAATAAATAATAGCGTCACAATTGCCACTACAGTTAATGCACTTAACAACAACCGGACAGACTGGGGAGCAATTTCCCCCTCTTTGATTTCCTCTTGTCCACCAATTACCCAACCGCCTAACAATCCTAATGATAATAAAATCGCTGCAATCACCACAAAATATTTATATTTAAGAGGATTTTCTCTCACATTCAAATTCAAAGTTTGCTGATAACTAGCAAAAGCATTTGCAACCAAAGGAGAAACATTGACTTGAATTTGATAATTACCGCGAATTGGTAAAATTTGCTGAAATTCTAATTTACCATTAGGTGCAGCCGCCTCCAGTTCTAATAATTCTGTTCCCTCAACAATTGGAAAATCTGTAGTTAATAAAGGATTCCGGGGAGGTGTGGAAATCTGCAATTTAATTAAGGCATTTGTTAACAGCTTTCCGCCAGCATCAACAGCTTGTAATTTGAAAGTCACCGGAGATTGTTTCCTATCTGTACCAGCTTCAAAAGGCAGAATTTTTTCTAAAGGTGGATTTGTCGAAAGTAAAACTTGAGATTGGGACGTTTGAGAAACTCCCACCAAAGAATATAAAATTGATAAACAAATACAAGCAGAACTAACAACAGCAAACAGACGATATTTTCTCATAGGAAATTATAATTTAACTGGGCGTTGCTGAACTGAGGTATGAAATTAAAAAATTAAAAAATGAAACTCTTACTCTCTGCGACTGGAGCGCCTCTGCGTGTTCGCGTAGCGTGCCGTAGGCATAATAAAATCATCCTCTTAATCAGCAACGCCGAATATTTTAGATTTAGCAAATGAATTTGAGTCTAACTTATTATTTATCTGGGCGATTGTAAATCGCAGCTACACAGGATGAACCCTTAATTTTTCCTTAGGTGGACTTTGTTTGTGTAGAAGTGATTTCTAATCGCCCAATACGTTTAAAACTTTATGATAGTTTAATGACAAGCAACGCCCAAAGCATGGTGACGCGCTGAGTGTGCTGTGTTATGCGCTGGTGGATAGGTAGAGAAAAACACAGTCCAAATCAGCAAAGAAGATAACATCATGTAAAGACTTACCTGTACAGGCTTAGAAAGGGTAATGCCCGCAGTTTTTTGTAATACTGAAGTCCGAGAAAAAGCAGTCATTTGTGAACTCCTATAAATAGTTGCGCTACTTGGTGACAAAAAGATATTGTTAACATCAGCAGCTATTGTCAAAATCCTAGCACCTTATTCCATTTACTAGGCTGCAAGCATCATCTGTTCTCTAGTCAACGGTAAATCAACCAATATATCAGGAATACTTCTGAAAATTACTATAGCAAGATCCCCGACTTCTTAGAGAAGTCGGGGATCTAAATCCTGAAAATCATTTTTCCAAGTTATTGACAATAATTCCTAATTTTTATATTATACATAAAGCTAATTGCAAATTATTCGCAATTTCTCACATACCCATATTCCTATTAGTCTCATGTCTGACAACTTTACTTTCAGTAAAGATAAAATTTGGAGTCGTCGCCAACTACTACAAATCGGATTATCCGGTGCTGGAGTCCTAAGTGCAGCCACAATTTGGCAGATATTGAATACCAAAAATCATGCCAATGTCAGAGTACCACCGATGGAAATGGCAACATCTAATGGTGCTACTAATCCTATGCAGGTATTACGAGATTTTGATTATGGAACAATTAAGCAGGAAAATGGGCGCACAGTCCGTGAATTTCAGCTAACTGCTGGAACTTCCACAATTCAGCTTAATAGTGCTGTCTCCTATAATATTTGGGACTTAAACGGGCGGATTCCAGGTCCTACACTTCGGGCTAAAGAAGGAGAAAGAATAAGAATACTTTTTCTCAATAATGCTGGACATTCCCATTCTTTACATTTTCATGGAGTTCATCCTGCTGAAATGGATGGAATAAAACCTGTAAGTAACGGTAGAGCGACCATATATGAATTTGATGCCGAACCCTATGGCGTTCATTTATATCACTGTCACATTGCCCCGGTTACTCGCCACATTGCTAAAGGTTTATATGGAATGTTTATCATTGACCCGCCTAAACCTCGTCCCCCTGCGGATGAAATTGTTTTAATTATGTCTGGGTATGATGTAAATGATGATAACAAAAATGAATATTATGCTTTTAATGGTGTGCCACATCATTATATGCACCATCCCATTCAGATTTACCAAAATCAGTTAATCCGGGTCTATGTTTTGAATATTATTGAATTTGATCCTGCTGTGACGTTTCATCTGCACGCTAACTTCTTTGATGTTTATCGTTCCGGTATGACAATGAAACCCAGTGAGAAAACCGATGTTTTAACAATGGGTGTCGCTGAAAGGCATATTTTAGAGTTTGCGTTTCCCTATCCAGGTAAATATATGTTTCATCCTCATCAAGATGCGATCGCTGAAAGCGGGTGTATGGGACAGTTTGAAGTAATCGCGGAAAAAGATTCCCAAAAATCCGTCAATAAATCCTGACAAAACTCAGAAAGATTACTTAATTTATACTTGTCTTTTAGAATAATAGTTGATAAATATTTGCATTTATGATAAATCATAATTACATCTAAAACGAAATATTTGCCAATTTATCTACTACTAAATCCTTAAATTACAAACATTAACAGTTTACCAGGAGCAAAAATGATCAGATTCCGTTATTTATTCTTGTCTATCGCTGCTTGTGCCATGATTTCCTTGAGTTCTTGTACCAGCGACATACCAAAAGCAGAAATGCAAACACAAAGCAAAGTCCCGGTTGCAGAAATGAGCGCTCATGGTAATAAAGCTAAAATTAATATCAATAATGCAATTTTATCGCAGTTAGATAAATTAGAAGCTACGTTAGGAGTCCCAGCTTTATCAAACAAAATTCAAGCCAACCGTCCCTACGCCAATCCAGTGGATTTAGTTAGTAAAAAAGTTATTACTCAAACCCAGTTTGATAAAATAAAAGACATGGTGACAGTTGAGGAAGTTGTGCTGACCGGTGAAGCGAAAGATATTGACTATATGACCAAATTGGGATTAATGAAAGGGCATCTTTTAGTAGCCAAAGAATTATTAGATCAAAATCAACCTAAACAGGCTCAACCCCACATTGGACATCCAGTTGAGGAAATTTATATTGATGTTGAAGAACAACTGGAAGAACGCAAAGTTAAAGAATTTAAAAGTAACTTGGTAAGTTTAACCGACTTAGTTAAATCTAATCCCAAGGATGCCAAAATCAAAACTAACTTTACCACTTCCGTGCAAGCTGTGGATAGTGCGATCGCCGCTTTACCAACCGAAGAACGTAGCAAACCCGAATTTGTTCTCCAAGTTATCAACGGTTTACTAGATGCCGCTAACTCAGAATATGGTGCAGCAATTGCCAACGGCAAAATTACCGCCCCCATTGAGTATCAAGATTCTCGTGGCTTTATAGTCTACTCTCAAGAACTATATCAAGATATTTCTAGCCAAATGACTCAAGAACATCCTGAGTCGCACAAAGCCATAGATACAGCTTTTATGGAATTGGTGAAAGTTTGGCCTACTGCTATCCCTCCAGTCCAAGCAGTCAGCACTTCAGAAGATGTTACCAAGCTAGTAAAAATCATCGAGGAAAATACCCAAAAAGTGCGAACAAAAACCAGCACTAAAGCACAAAATTAGTATTTTCACACCATTGGAAGTCCAGAATAAGACGTTTAAAATGGTGAATAAGAGAGAAAATAGTTAAAAACCAAAAGTGAAACCAGTTTGGGGTTTTAAAACCTGAAAAAAGTATAACTGCTCACTAATAATTGGTATCTAAAAACTCTCCTCATGTAACTTTGCTCAACTTAACAACTAATGCAAGAACTCGACCACCAAAAGACCATTGATATTCTCAACTCCATTATGGAATTTGAACTAGCAGGGGTAGTTCGTTACACCCATTATTCCTTAATGGTGACAGGTCCTAATCGTATCCCCATTGTGGCATTCTTCAAAGCACAAGCCGCAGAATCTTTACTTCATGCTCAACAAGTAGGAGAAATTCTCACAGGCTTAGAAGGGCATCCTACCTTGAGAATTGCTCCAATGGAAGAAACTTTCAAGCATAATGTTAAAGACATATTACAAGAAAGTTTATCCCATGAAAAGAAAGCTTTGGATATGTACAAAACTCTTCTAGAAACCGTCAATAATGCCAGTATCTATTTAGAAGAATTTACTCGTGGTATGATCGGACAAGAGGAGATGCACAATCTCGAACTCAAGAAAATGTTACGCGATTTCAGTTAATTTAGTCCCCCTCCTCGCTTGCGGGGAGGGGGTGGGGTTATATGGGACAAACAGAGGATTGTGCTTTTACCCCCTACAGAAATCAGGAGAAGCAAAAATCTACAACTAACACTAATAAATATGAATTTTAGTACCGCTCTACCTACTTTTGTAATTACCCTCAGAGAAGGTGTGGAAGCCGCTCTAGTTGTGGGTATTGTCCTCGCATTATTAAAAAAAGCCAAACAATCTCGATTGAACCCTTGGGTTTATGCTGGTGTTATTGTTGGTATTATAGTTAGTGGCTTAATCGGTATTTTATTTACGGGGATCATTAAATTCTTAGGATCTATTAATCCTCAATATACCTCCGTTGTTGAGCCAACATTAGAAGGTATATTTAGTGTTTTAGCTATAGTTATGCTCAGTTGGATGCTTATCTGGATGACAAAACAAGCCAGATTTATGAAAGCACAAGTTGAGGGAGCAGTCACAGAAGCATTAGGCAAAAACTCAAATGCTGCTTGGGGAGTTTTTAGTTTAATTTTAGTCGCTATTGTCCGCGAAGGATTTGAAACTGTTTTATTTGTTGCAGCCAATTTTCAACAAGGTTTATTACCAACTTTAGGCGCACTGGGTGGTTTAGCAACAGCCGCAGCTATTGGGGTTCTATTATTTAAATGGGGTGTGAAAATTAATATCCGCCAATTTTTCCAAATCATGGGCGTTTTATTAATATTAATTGTTTCTGGCTTAGTAGTTTCCGGGTTACAACACTTTGATGAAGCTATAGCCAATCTGTCCCTGAGTAGTCGTTCTTCAGAAAATCTTTGTTTCTATTATGAACACTTTACCAGAATTCATTCTTGCATCTTAGGTCCAATAGTTTGGAATACGGAAAAAATCTTATCTGATGAACAGTTCCCCGGTATCATTCTCAAATCATTATTTGGTTATAGGGACAAAATATATATTGTTCAAGCTGTAGGATATTTAGTATTTCTTACCAGTATTGGTGGACTATATTTCCTCAGCATTACAGGTGGAAATAATCAATCTAGCAAAAACAGCAAAAATAAAGTTATGACTAGTGGTCTGTCAAGCAAAAAATTGTGAATTTGAGAGAGCGATTGGTAAAAGAAGGCATAGAGTCAGCATTAAAGCGCAAGCCCAGTAAACCGCCGCCTCGTCAAACGATTATTGATGGAGGCTTATTGACAATAAACAGAGGTAGAAGTTTCCTAAGTAGTGAGACAGAATTAATTACACAATGTCATTGGGAATGGAACGAATCGAAATGAAGCAATCACAACCCTTGCGATTGCTTCCCTTCGCTCGCAATGACTGTAAATATTTTTGTCCAATTACTTATTTTTGGCTTTTCTAATTAGCGATTCCTACGGAGCGCTTTGCGATCGCTAAAAAATCCTGTAAATTATATTACCGATTTTTCGCACCTCACAAAATTGCGTTGCTCTCCTTCCATCTCAGGGCTAAAGCCGCTGAGTTTCCCACATAGCAGGTATTTTTATGAATTTGCTAACAGAGCTATCAATTTCGGTAATTATTCCCGTTTATAATGGCGGTGAGATTTTTCGTCAGTGTTTGTCAGCTATTAGCGCATCACTGGAACGTCCTCAAGAAGTTATTGTCGTAGCTGATGGGGATACAGATAATTCTTGGCAGGTAGCGACAGACTGGGGCACTAAAGTTATTAGAGTCAAGGAAAAAGGCGGACCAGCACAGGCCAGAAACTTAGGTGCATCTGAGGCTCAAGGAGATATCCTGTTTTTTGTGGATGCTGATGTCACTATAGCGCCAGATACAATCAATCAGGTAAGATTAGCTTTTGCAAAAGATCCGAGTTTAGCAGCGTTGATAGGTTCTTATGATGATACTCCAGGAGCGAGTAATTTTCTTTCTCAGTACAAAAATCTTCTTCATCATTATACCCATCAAAATGCCAATGAAAACGCTTTCACTTTTTGGGGGGCTTGCGGTGCAATTCGTCGTGATATCTTCTCAGCTATGGGGGGTTTTGACGAGAGTTATCGTCGTCCCTGTGTGGAGGATATTGAGTTAGGTTATCGGCTCAAAGCAGCGGGTTACAAAATTGAATTGATGAAAGCTTTACAAGTAAAACATTTGAAAAAATGGGAAGTCATATCTTTAATTAAAGCAGATGTGTGCGATCGCGCTTTACCTTGGACACAATTAATACTCCGTCAAGGAGAAATGCCTTCTGATTTGAATTTGGGTTGGTCAAGTCGGCTAAGTGTCATTTTAGTTTACTCTTTGTTACTGAGTTTACTGGCTTGTTGGTGGCAATGGAGATTATTAATTGTGTCTGCTGTTATCTGTGCATTGCTTACAGGAATTAATGCTTCTGTTTACCATTTTTTTATAAGTAAGCGGGGTATTTTATTTACCTTGGGCGTATTACCTTGGCACTGGTTTTACTATTTTTACAGTGGTCTAGCCTTCGTGATTGGTATTTTAAGGAAAGGTATCATATTTAAATGCTCATAATATAATACTATCAATAATAATACTATCAGGTGCTAATACTTGAAAAATAACTGCAATATTGTAATAATTGGTGCGAGTCCTGCTGGTTTAACAGCGGCTCATGAGTTAGTTAAGCAAGGTATTAAGCCAATTGTATTAGAACAAGCTGACAAAGTAGGGGGAATTTCGCGCACAGAAACATATAAAGGGTATCGCTTTGATATTGGCGGTCACAGATTTTACACCAAAGTGGGAGAAATTCAGCAAATTTGGTTAGAGATATTGGGGAATAACTTTTTGAAAGTCCCTAGGCTATCCCGCATTTACTACAATGGGAAATTTTTTAACTATCCTTTGGAAGTAACTAATGCCTTATCAAATCTGGGAATTATTAACAGTTTGCTAATGTTATTTAGTTATTTGCAAGTTAAAATTAAACCTCATCCAGTTGAAGAAAATTTTGAACAATGGGTTTGCAATCGCTTTGGTAAAGCATACTTTCTTCTCAAGAACATATTGTTGAATTTAGATGGTCAATTCTGAATAAAATTCACGCCCATTGGGTAAGATTATCGGCTCGATGGTTCTATCCTTGGGCGGATGATATTGTCATCGTTTCTCAGGCAGCAGCCAAGGATTTTGTGCAAGTAACTGGTATTCCTCTATCTCGGATTCAGGTAATTTATAACCCTGTTATCACCCCTGAACTTCTGGAAAAATCAAAACAGCCCCTAGATCATCCTTGGTTTAAGCAGGGAGAACCTCCAGTTATTTTAGCAGTGGGAAGGCTACATCAGGTCAAAGACTTTTCTAATTTGATCCGAGCTTTTGCTATGGTGCGACAGTTACAACCAGCTAGATTAATGATTTTAGGAACTGGAGCGGAGGAAAAGCAACTAAAAGCTTTAATCTCTGAGTTGGGTGTAGAACAGGATGTTATGCTACCAGGTTTTGTAAATAATCCCTATGCTTATATAATTGCCTCATCTGTCGTAGTTTTATCTTCTCTTTCTGAGTCATTCTCAAACGTGATCATTGAAGCGAATCGCGCTCTAGGAACGCCAGTTATATCTACAGACTGTCCTAGTGGTCCAAGGGAGATTCTGTCCAACGGGAAGTACGGAGAGTTAGTGCCTGTTGGTGATAGCCAAGCAATGGCTGAGGCTATAAAACGGGTATTAGCAGGTAATATTAAGTCCGTTGATGCTGCTTGGCTTGAGCAATTTAGTGTAGCAACAGCGACTCAGAAATACCTTAATTTGTTTAGCTATCCCGACAGAAGCCTCACGTCTCACTCTTAGGAGCGTGGGATGAATGGCGGGTGAGTTGACGACAGTTCCCTGTTTCCTATATCTTGCATTTTACTCCGAAATATGAAAAGTCGAACTAATTATAGGCCCTGACATTTCTGAAATAGGTGAGACTGCCTTGGGACGTATTGGAGTAGTATTACTCAATACGGCGATAAGTTGCAATAAAAATGTAATAAAGGCTGCTTGTATAAGTTTTTCTAGCATAATACCCCTCTCTTTATTTATATGGATGGGACTTCTATAGGAAATTGTTATTCTCAATACACTTTGCGTTATCGGTTTATCGGATTCGGTGCATATAACTTGAGAATATCGCAGAAATCTATTAAAGAATGTGATCTAGATCTCTCTTTATATGTACCTAACAACTAAGACGGTTATTTTTCAAAAAAGTGTCTTGTAACTACAAATTTATTTTTAAATTTACGGAAATAGACAATTCTACTACTCCAGGCACTCAATTAATGAAAACCGTATAAATACTGATACTTGCGTAAGATATATTTCTTCATAAAAAATCCTATCTGTTCTCTTTACCCAGTTTTTTTGAATGTTAATTGGCAATTTCAACACAATTAGTCTTTGTCACCGATAGAATAAATGAAAAATAGCTAAAAACACGCTAAATGATTCCTATCGTTATTGAACAATCGGGTCGAGGCGAACGTGCCTTTGATATCTATTCACGGCTGTTGCGTGAGCGGATTATTTTTTTGGGAGAACAGGTTGATAGCAATCTGGCCAACTTGATTGTTGCCCAACTGTTGTTTTTAGATTCTGAGGATGCGGAGAAGGACATATATATGTACATTAATTCTCCTGGTGGTTCAGTAACAGCGGGTATGGGTATTTTTGATACAATGAAGCATATCCGCCCCGATGTCTGTACAATTTGTACTGGATTAGCCGCAAGTATGGGGGCTTTTCTCCTTAGCGCGGGTACAAAGGGTAAGCGGATGAGTTTACCCCATTCACGGATTATGATTCACCAACCTCTCGGTGGCGCACAAGGACAGGCGACTGATATAGCAATTCAAGCCCGCGAAATTTTGTATCACAAGCAGCGGCTGAATGAATATCTTGCTGAACATACTGGCCAACCTTTTGAGCGAATTTCTGAAGATACAGAACGTGATTTCTTCATGTCTCCTGCTGAAGCTAGGGAATATGGCTTGATTGACCAAGTAATTGACCGTCATGCTGCTGGTAGTCGTCCTGTAGCTTTAGTTTAGTCATTAGTCAGTTGTCATTAGTCAGTTGTCAGTTGTCAGTTGTCAGTTGTCAGTTGTCAGTTGTCATTGAGAAAATTCTTCTTTCTTCTTTCTTCTTTCTTCTGACTCCTGAACCCCTGATAGCGCAGCGTGGCGTTAGCCATACTCCTGATGCTAAAATCCCGCAATGGGGTCTGGTTGGGATTTAAGGTAAGTGAGAAAATTTCGTAGTTCTTCTTCACTTAGGAGAGAACGTCCTCGTTTGCTGTAGGTTTTGACTAGATAATCTTTTCCTTGTTCTGGTGTCCAGCCTAATCGCTCGATTTCTACGTCTGTTTGGGCAATAACATCAGATAAGTTGACTGGTTCATTACGTCTTTTGTTTTTACCAATGGCTGACTGGACACCAGTATCTTCGTAAGGTGTGTAACTCCGAGGGGTGAACGGTGTAACATTACTCGGAGGGACTTCTGCTAAGGCTAAGGGTCGAGATTCTGGTTCTTGATGTGGGAATATTTCTGGTTTTGCAACTTGAGTATCAATTTGCTCTTCTAGAAAGGGTGGTGTATATATTGCTGTGTTGGTGTTGCTGACCGGAGGAAGGGGTGGTGATTCCTGTAGAGCAGGTTTGATTGGTGGTGGAGTTACTGATGGTGAAGCTGATTTTGTGGCTTCTACTGGGAGATTTTTGATGCCTAGAACTGTGAATGCTCTATCTCTAGCTTGGTCTTCTGCTGCTTCTACTGTTTCTGCCCCTGCCATACCCGTTGCCTTGGTGATGCCTTCGAGTTGTATACTGACACGGACGATATATTTCCCTTGAAAAATTTCTATTAGTTCTGAGATAATACTGCCGTTGGGGTACAAGTTCTGGAATTGTGCCAACATAATGCTTTCAACCATTTTTATCTAAATTTTCCTAATAACGTCAGTTCTTAATTAGGGAACAGGGAACAGGGAACAGGGAACAGGGAACAGGGAACAGGGAACAGGGAATGAGTCAAGAATTTTTCTCCATTACCAATTACCAATTATACTCAACACGGCTTAATAATTTGATTCTGTGGGTAGGGGTTTAGCAGTGCTAAACCCCTACAGATCTAGGTTTTTCGTGATTTTGTAAAAGTCCATGTCTCAACCGTGTTTAGTATACCAATTACCAATCCCCTAGACAAAACCATATATTTCAATATAAAGTTTTACTGAGAACTAAGCACTCACAATTTTAAATATGTTCTGATACTAGCAGTTGTTCAACACAAATTGTTGTCTATCTTTAAAATGCTATACTAATTACCCAATTAGATATCTAGAAGTATTTTTAAAGAAGTGCGCTCTAAATCTACAATGATAAAGATAAGGTCTGCCCTCGTTGCCTGTGTTTTACTGCTTACCTGATTGTTACCAATCCTACATAAGCGAGAATTGGGTTTTTCAGCGGTTTCTGCCAGTGAAGACATGGCTAACGCCACGCTATGTTATCAGATGCTGATGGCGTGAGATTACCTTATATCTAAACCATCAAACACCTATGGTTAAGCCAGTTTGTAGCTTGTGGGTGGTATAGAGAGTTCTTCAAACCAAGTCTCTCACTCATCCATTATCTAATTACTTAGTGTTTAATTATTGAGTATCAGGAGTGCATGGTGAAAATTGTTTAGATCAGGTCAAGGGTCACGCAAGCAAACTCTGAGATTGTCGTGCAGTGAGAAGTCACTCGATTTTGGATTAATGATTTTGGATTTTGGATTGACTTCACCAAACAAGTGTAGAAGCTCGAAAACTTTGGATTTGGGATTGACGTTAGCGAAGCGTACGCAGCGCAGCGAGTATTTTTCCGTCCTGAAAGACGGAAACCCATACCAAATTTTTTTAATCTAAAATCTAAAATCTAAAATTTCCGGTCAACGCAGGGGCTTTCTTTGACAATGACTATGGCTAATGCCGTGCTGCGCTATGAGCGGACTTGCCTTTTCTACGAAACACTACGCAAGGGCGAAATTCGTACGGCAGCAAGTGTCTGTAGACCGTGAGGGGATACAGTAAAGGCCGGACTCGACAACAAATGATGTTTTGACCAAAGGTCGGTTCACTGCATGGAATTTTCAATCGCTACACTTCTTGCCAATTTTACAGATGATAAATTGGTGGCTCGTAAAGTCCTAGAAAAGAAACTGGGTTGTGAGGATGAAGAAAGTCTAGAAAAACTCCAAATTACTTTGGATGTGTTAGAAAAAATTGGGCTTTTGGTAAAGGAACGGGGGAAATATCGCCGCGTTACGGAAGAGGGCTTAATTGAGGCGAAACTACGTTGTTCTAGTAAGGGCTTTTGTTTTGCGATTCAAGATAGCGAAGGCTCAGAGGATATTTACATCCGCGAAAGTCATTTGAGTAATGCCTGGAATGGCGATCGCGTTTTGGTTAGAGTCCTCAAGGAAGGTAGTCGCCGGCGATCGCCTGAAGGTGAGGTGAAGTTGATTATGGAGCGGTCTAATCATACTTTACTCGCCAGAATTAAGCAGGTAGAGGAAGGGTTTCGGGCTGTTCCTTTGGATGACAGATTGCTGTTTGAACTGAAACTACAACTCAACAGTATGAAGTTGGAAGAGGCTATTGACCATTTAGCTCATGTAGAAATTCTCCGCTATCCGTTGGCACAATATCCCCCCTTGGGTCGAGTGGTACAAATTCTGGGTAGTGATGCTGAAGCCGCAGCGGATATAGATTTGGTCACTTGTAAACATGATTTATCCCGAACTTTTCCCGATTCGATCCTCGATGCGGCGGCGAAGTTACCCAAGAGACTCCTGAAAGCAGACCTGAAAAATCGTCTGGATTTACGTGATGTTTTTACCTTCACTATTAAGAGTAGCAACGGTGATGAGTCGGTGGTAGAAAATGCCTTTAGTGTCGAAAAAATTAGTGCTGACAATTGGCGATTAATTTTTCACATTACGGATGTTTCCCACTATATTCAAGCGGATGAAGCTTTGGACAGGGAAGCACTCAAGCGTGGTAAGTCAGTGTATCTAGGAGAGTTATTATTGCCGATGTTACCAGCAGCGGTGACAGAACGGTGTTCTTTAGTCCCTGGAAGCGATCGCTTGGCTCTTTCCTTGATCATCACCATTAACCCTCAATCGGGAGAAGTGGAGGAATGGGAAATTCAACCGAGTGTGATTAATGTAAATGTAGCTGTCAGTCAAGGGGATACAGAAAGCATCCTCGCCGCTGAAAGCACCAAAGTGGCAGCCGCAGTCCAAGAGAAATTACTAGATTTGCAGACTTTAGCTACTGCTATTAAACAGATACGGTTACAGCGCGGTAGTTTACAGTTGAATCTCCCACCTAGTCATAACCCCTATTATGATGAGGGATCAATGGGATCTGTGGTACTGAATGACTTGCCAGGGCGATCGCTCATCACCGAGTTGGTAATATTAGTGAATCAACTCATGGCTGATCACCTCAGCGCCTTGGGGATTCCTAGTTTATGGCGAGTTCAAGGCACACCTGATCCCGAAGATGTTCAGGAAATGCTCAAACTAGCTGTTAATTTAGGTGTGGAATTGGGACTAGATCCAGAATTGGAAATCCAACCCCTAGATTATCAACACTTGACCGGTGCTTTTGCCGATTCCCCCTCGGAACAAGTTCTCACCTATTTATTACAAGATACCCTCAAGCCTTCCGTCTACAGCACCACCAAAGGTTCTCATTTTGGACTGGCTTTATCCCAATATGTCCACATCACCGCCCCCCTACGTCGTTATCCAGACATCCTCTTACAACGGGTGTATCATCACTTAATAGAACATGGGCGCGATCGCCGGAATACCCGCGTTAAAGATCGGATTAACCTGCGCCATTCCAATTGTCACGAAGAAATTAATTGGAACGTTCTCCCCCCAGAACTCCACCAAGAAATCCAAAGTGACTTAGCCAGAGTCATTGTGCAAATTAATGACCGGGAAAAAGAAGTCCAAGAAGCTGAAGCCGATTTAGCCGGACTCCAAAAAGCTTCCTTAATGAAACAACGCATTGGCGAAGTCTTTCCCGGCGTAATTACCGGAGTTCAATCCTACGGCTTCTTTGTCGAAATTGAAGTCCCAGTAGAATCGCCCACAGAAACCAGTCTCGCTAATACCTTACGGGTAGAAGGACTAGTTCACGTCAGTTCCCTCAAAGACGATTGGTATGAATATCGAGCCAGACAACAGGCTTTATTTGGGCGGAAAAATCGAGCTTCATACCGATTAGGTGATAGCTGTATGGTACAAGTCAAAAGTGTTGATTACTACCGTCAACAAATTGATCTTGTCACCGTTGGCGCTGATGGTTTACCAAAAAGTATGGGTGCAAATGGTAACAATGAAGATGACGATACAGGAGACATTTATTCACCCAATAAAACCGACCCTTTTGATCAAGAACCCTATGATGAGGAATAGTCAGTTGTTCTTTGTCAGTGGTCAGTTGTCCATTGCTCTTAACTACTGACCACTCACCACTGACCACTGACTAATGACCACTGACTAATGACTAATGACCAATAACACAAAACCTTTAATCCTGGGCGTAACAGGTGCATCCGGTCTGATTTACGCTGTTCGCGCCCTCAAATTTCTCTTGGCAGCAGAATATCAGATTGAACTGGTAGCCTCTAAATCAACTTACATAGTTTGGCAAGCAGAAGAGGAAATCCGAATGCCAGCAGAACCAGATAAACAAGAGCAATTTTGGCGACAACAAGCCGGAGTTCCCGAACAGGGGAAACTTCGGTGTCATCCTTGGAGTGATGTTGGTGCTGGTATTGCCAGTGGTTCTTTCCGAACTTTGGGGATGGTCATTATGCCTTGTAGTATGAGTACAGTTGCCAAACTAGCTGGGGGACTCAGTTCTGATTTACTAGAACGAGCCGCAGATGTCCAAATTAAAGAAGGACGTAAACTGGTAATTGTCCCCAGAGAAACTCCTTTTAGCTTAATTCACCTGCGGAACTTAACGACCTTAGCGGAAACTGGCGTGAGAATAGTACCTGCTATTCCTGCTTGGTATCACAACCCTCAAACCATTGAGGATTTAGTTGATTTTGTGGTTGCTCGCGCCCTAGATCAACTAGATATTGACTGTATACCAATTCAGCGCTGGCAAGGTCATTGATAGCAATCAAAAATGGCTCTTCGGTACTTGTTATGCTAAGTTACCAGTCGGTAACAAGTAATTGGACAAAAATATTTACAGTCATTGCGAGGGAAGGGAAGCAATCACAACCCTTGGAATTGCTTCATTTCACTTCGTTCCATATGGCTAACGCCACGCTGCGCTAACTCAATGACATTGTGTAATTAATTCTGTCTCACTACTTAGGGAACTCTTAACTGGGAACTCTTGACTGGGAACAGGGCAAAGAGAAAAAATTTTGCCATAATATTCAAAAATATGGCTTATTTCTTCTACACAGCAAGCTTTATGAGATTTCTTTGTTCAGATTTTGCATATTATGTACTCAAGAGCCTCAAAAATTAACAATTAAAAATGGAAAGACTAAATTTTTAACTATTTTGCGTAATTCCCCACCCTCAATGTACTCATAGGGTGGGGATGTAAGCAAGTCAAAAACGAAACGTTCAAAAAATGTTTTTTACTGCAAGTAAAAGAATTTTGAGGACAGTTGAGTTTTTGACAAAATATTAGGTTTTCGGCGAATTTACAATGCTAGTATAGCATAAGTGAAGAAAGTGAATGAGAGGTAATTATCAATGGCGTTACGTAGAGCGACTTTCAGACTATATCCTAATAAGCAAGTCAATGAAATGTTGCACTACCACCGCAAACTTCATAAAGATTTGTACAATGCTGCTGTATCCAACCGCATTACTTCATACAAGAAGTTTGGTAAATCTGTTTCTTACTTCGAGCAGCAGAATTGTTTACCGGACTTCAAGGAAGTATGGATAGAATATAAAGTAATTAATTCCCAAGCGTTACAAGCTACCTTAAAGCGGGTTGATTTTGCTTTTCAAAGATTTTTCAAGGGACTAGCATTGTATCCTAAATTCAAGTCAATTCGTCATTACTCTGGTTGGACTTACCCATCTTTTACGGGCTGGAAAGTCCACAGTACAGGAGACAACGGTTATTTAGAATTAGCAAAAATTGGTCAGATTCAAATGCGGGGTAAAGCTAGGCTTTGGGGACATCCCAAGGCTTTAGATATCGTTAACCGTAATGGGAAATGGTACACTTCCATCGTCTTAGAAATTGATGATACTTTGTTAAAAAATAGCCGCAAAACTGATAATAGGATTATTGCAATTGACTTAGGTTGCAACGATGCAATTGCTTGGACAAACGGTGAAGAAAATGGTTTAGTCCCTGCACCTCGGTTTTTCAGAAACGCCGAACAAAAAAATAAACAATTAGGAAAAGCTAAACGCAGAAAACGCGCTCCCAATTTCAAGAAAAAAGTCAAGGCTTCTAGAAGGTGGAAAAAAGTTCAGAAATTAGTTAGTAAACTTTCGAGAAAAGTTGCTAACCAAAGACAAAACTTTGTTCACCAGGAAACTACACGAATAATCAGCGGTAATAGCACGGTAGTTACTGAAAAATTAGAAGTCAAAAACATGAGTGCCAAAGCCAAAAAAGGTAAACGTAAAAAGCAAAAAGCTGGGTTGAATAAATCAATTCTTGATGTAGGAATGGGGATGATAAAGTCCGCTCTAAAAGCGAAATTATCAGATATTGGTGGCTTGTTTGTAGAAGTACCTACTCGCAAAGTGAAACCATCTCAAACCTGCCCAAAATGTGGACATCAAGAGAAAAAAACCTTAGCCGAAAGAACTCATGTTTGCCATAACTGCGGGTACACCCAACAACGCGATATCGCCGCCGCAGAAGTCATGCTACTTTGGCACTCAAATAATCTACAGGGGTTAGGAACTAGCCTCTTAGACGTAGATGATTCTAGCTCTACTTCAAACACTAGCAAACGCAAGAATGCTGGAAGTATGAAGCAACTAGGTCCTGTGAAACGTCAAAAATCTCAACTTACTGATGGGGATGTAGAAACCCCATCTTCAACGAAGTAAGATGGGGTAGTTCATTTCTATTTTGCTCGTTTGTGGCAATAGCTATTTTCATCTGTTTTCCCCTGGTGTATTCTCAAATTTTGCTGCAATTTTGAATTCGTTATGGCTGTAATTCGCTTAATTATCTTGGTGACGGCAATAGTGGGACTAATAATAATATTAGTTCAAAATTTGTCGTCCTCACTTCCATTAATGTTTTTGGGAATGCGAACTCAAGCATTACCATTAGCATTGTGGATTTTATTGAGCATAACTGCTGGTATTTTTACATCTTTAATAATTATTAAATTATTAAAATTTGCAACTGATTTAAATTTACAAGCACAACCATCTATCCCTAAATCAATTCCGACTTCACCCCGTGTCAGAGAAAATACGCCTCCTCCTAAAAGTCCGCCACCGACTGTTAGTCAAGCTGATGATGAATTTGATGATTGGGACACAAATCGGAATCAAGATGATTGGGATGATAGCGAAACTTCAGAATCAGCACAAGCAACTTCTACAAGTCCACAAACTTCTAATTCCCGCGCCAGTTCTGTTTATTCCTATAGTTCTCAATCACCTAAAAATACTGCTGTAGGTAAAACTGAATCAGTTTATGATGCTGATTATCGGGTCATTATTCCTCCTTATCAAGAATCAGGAAAAAATCAGGTAACGGATGATGATGACTGGGATTTTTTTGAAGATGATGATTTTGAGGATGATGACGAAAATAAACCCAAAAAAAGCTAATCTCAGCTTAAATCATAAATAGTAATTTTAATTTTACAGGAGAAAAATACTGATGATTGATATCTTAAAAGGAGTTAACCTCTACTTAATTGGCATGATGGGTGTTGGTAAAACAACAGTAGGAAAACTAATAGCGGCGGAAATTGGTTATAGATTTGTAGATACAGACGAAGTGATAGTCAAAGCCGCGGGTAAATCTATCAACGAAATATTTACCGAAAATGGTGAACCAGAGTTTCGTAAGTTGGAGGGTGATGTCTTAGCTCAAGTTTGTGCCTATACTAAATTGGTTGTAGCTACTGGTGGGGGTGTTATCATGCAGCAACGGAATTGGAGTTACCTCCATCATGGTTTGATAATTTGGTTAGATGCACCAATACAAATAATCTTACAGCGATTGGCGGCAGACAATACCAGACCACTTTTACAAGATGCTGATATGGAAAGTAAATTGCGATCGCTTTTGGAACAACGTCAGCCAATGTACTCCCAAGCTGATTTACATATTACTATTAGCGCGACCGAAACACCAGAAGAAATTGCCACACGCATCCTAGCCACAATTCCCAGTATTCTCAAACAGCAATAAGTAGGTGAACACAATAAAACCAAACTGTGTAAAGAAACGTAAAATCGCCCAAACCCTCTTTCCTCTTGCCTTTTGCCTTGCCATAATGACAATTTTCCACGCCAACCTACTTAATTCTTTCTTTGAGGGTGGTGTTGCTTAATGAACAGATAAACAAGTCTCACGCCAGGCGGAAAGGCGCAAAGTTTTTTATTCTATCTATAAGAAGGAATAGAAAGCAGGTAATTTTTTGTCAAAAGAAAGATGCAGAATTCTCACATCAGGAGTTGAATTGAATCTAGATTCTATCATTATCCTCAACGGGGATGAAATCTATGGCTATATTTTCTCTTGATGAACTCAAAAATTTAGTCCAAAATCCTGAGTATCCATGCGTTTCTCTGTATCTACCTATGGAAAAACTAGGCGGAGAAACGCGACAAAATCCAATTCGGTTTAAAAATTTAATTCGAGAAGCTGAAAATCGCTTAGATGACATAGGATTACGCCATGCTGAAACTATAAATTTGCTCAAGCCAGCAATGGAATTAGACAATACTGATTTTTGGGAAATTCAAAATCAGGGATTAGTAATTTTTATTTCCCCAAATCTATTTCGTTACTATTGTTTACCTATTTCCTTTCCCAAATTAGTGGTTGTGGGCAAAAATTTCCACATTAAACCCTTACTAAATTTGATTAATAATGATGGACAATTCTACATTTTGGCTTTAAGTCAAAAGAATGTTCAGTTTTACTCAGGAACGCGCTATCAACTCCATGAGGTAGAAGTAGAAAATATGCCTCGTAATTTGGAAGAAACTCTTTTAGAAGATGAATTTCAAAAAGGTGTACAGCATAGAGTTGGTATAGCTAGAGGTGCGACTTCCGCCGCTCAACAGCCTGGTTCTGTCCATGGACAAGGTAGTCCAGATCGAGAGAAACATGAAGAAGACATTTTACAATTTTGTTATGCTGTTGATAGTGCATTACATGAAAAATTACGAGGTAAAAAATCACCTTTAATATTAGCGGGTGTGGAGTATTTGTTACCAATTTACCGACAGGCTAATACTTATCAATATTTAATAGAAACAGGTATTACTGGCAATGTAGAACTTCTCAAAAACCAAGAATTAAATCAGGCAGCTTGGGAAATTGTTGCCCCTTTATTTCAACAAGAATATGAAGATCTAATGGCTGTTTATCTGCAACTTGCTGGGGAAGAAAGTAACAAAATTGCCAATGATATCAAAACAATTGTCCCCGCTGCATATTATCAAAGAGTTGATACTTTATTTGTGCCTGAAAAAGAATATATATGGGGTAAATTTGATTTACCAACTGCTACAGTTGAGTTACATCCAGAACCGGCACCAGACGATGAAGATATGTTAGATTTTGCCGTGATTCACACCATGTTAAATGGTGGTAAAGTATATAGTCTAGAGCCAGAAGCAATGCCTAGTGGAGTCAAAGTGGCGGCTATTTGCCGATATTAATTTTAAGCGTCAGATCCCCGACTTCTTAGAGAAGTCGGGGGTATTGTTGTATATAAATAATTTAGGATTGCTATAGAAAATGAAATTGTAACCGTTCACAGGGGGTGAGAATTTATTAAAAAACCTGAAAGCTTTGTCTGTTGGGTTTTTCAGGCAACTTGACATATTAACGAATGGTTCTTAAATTGGCTGGAAAACGATTTGCAAACCGATATAGAGATTTTGCGAATTTCAAATGACCTAAAAAAATCAAATCTATAACGTTTTTCATGCTGTTTTCGTGGAATCTCATATAGAGCGTTTTTTGTACCCCCCGTGAACGGTTACCTTGTCCTCCTCCTTATTTATTAAGGGTTTTACGTTAAGTTGACACCAATGCCCCTGCGTTTATCCCAAACCATACTAGCGTGTTGTTTCAGTAAGTTCTGAATATATTGCCGATATTCTTCTAGTTTTGCCATTTTGATATCACCTCCTGTTCAATATTATAACCTGCTAAACAAAGTTGATTTGTTTATAAAAGCGATAAAATAACAAATATTGATTCAGAAACAGGTGAAATAATTAAATTATTTAACCCGCGTACTCAAATTTGGTCTGAGCATTTTTCCTGGACAAAAGATGGATTACAAATTGTGGGTAAAACACCAACTGAGAGAGCTACTGTTAAAGCTTTGCATTTAAGTGATGATGCAGATGTTTTAGAAGTTCGCAGTTATTGGGTACTTGCTGGTTGGCATCCTCCAGAAAATTAATAAATTCATAATCATGAACAATTATGAAAATATGTCATAAAGATTTATAAATGTTAACAATTCAAAAAATAAATATATAATTTGACGTATTTTTTATTGAAAAATTATCCTAAATAAAATCCCAAAATATCTACCAATAGGCTATTGTCAGAACAGATAAATTTTAGTTTGCTATTAATTTTGTTAGTCGTTATATTGCCTTTAGCACTGCAAAAAACCACATAAAAGAAATAGGAATTTTCATGCACATACCCGACGGATTTGTTTCTGTACCAGTAGCCGCAGCCACCAGTTTAGCCAGTACAGCCGCCTTATTTGTAGCTTTTGAGCGATCGCAAACAGCTTTTGGCATTCGTCGCGCCCCCATTCTCGGCTTAACCACAGCCTTTATTTTCGCCGCCCAAATGATTAATTTTCCTGTAGCGGGGGGGACTAGCGGACACTTATTAGGAGGGGCTTTAGCCGCCATTATTTTAGGTAGTCCTTGGGCGGGAATGTTATGTATTGCTACAGTTTTAATTATTCAAGCCGTGCTATTTGCCGATGGTGGCATCACCGCTTTAGGTGCAAATATTTTTAATATGGGGATAGTCGGCGTGTGGGTAGCGTGGGGATTAACCCAAACCTTACAACGATTATTGGGCGGTTCTCAAAGGCGTTTACCCCTAGCAGCCGGCATAGCCGCCGCAGTTAGCGTAGTTGTCGCCGCCTTAGCTTGTGCCATTGAATTAGCCCTTTCTGGAACAGCACCAGCGAGCATAGTTTTACCCACCATGACGGGTGTACATATTTTGATTGGTATTGGAGAAGGATTAATTACCGGGGGTGTATTAACCTATCTAGCCACAGCCCGTCCAGATTTGTTACCAGGTGAAGAACATAAAGTTAGAGGCTGGTTAGTTCCCGTTGTGAGTATTTTGCTGATTTCGGGTGTGTTGTCTCTATTTGCTTCTGCTTGGCCAGATGGTTTAGAAAAAGTAGCAGAAAACTTGGGTTTTATCAACTTAGCTGAACAAGTCAGAGTGGTAGTACCAACACCTTTGGCTGACTATGAGATTAAAGGTTTAGGGCAAATCGGCACAAGTATTGCCGGTTTGGTAGGTTCTACAGCTTGCTTCACTGTAGCTTTTGGAATTGCTAAAGTCATGAAACCTAAGAATGCTTAAAATTTCCTTGCCATTACGCTTGCAATTATCCCTCATTATTGTAATTGGCGCAGCGTTTTTAAAACATCATACTTGGTCTAATTTACTAGTATATGGGGCGATCGCCCTTTTATGGGTTGGCCTATTACAAGTACCCATTCGTAAATTAAGCGGTTTACTTGGTGCAGAATTAATTTTTCTATCATTGATGGCTTTGCCTTTGGGATGGGAAAAAGCCAGTTTTTTACTTGTGCGTTCCCTAATTTGTTTAATTACCATGAATAGTTTTTTATTAACCTTACCCCCTCACAGTTTGGGTATTGCCCTTAAAAGCTTACCAATACCTGCCCCATTAAAAGAAAACCTGATCCTAGCCGCGCAATACTTAGAAATATTACTTTTAGAAGTAACGCAAATGCAGCGCAGCGCCCAATTACGTGGTTTAAATGGTGCAGCAGGATGGCTGCGTTATGCCAGTGCTTCCATGATTGGGGCGTTGTATCTTCGCACCCTCGACAGAGCGGAAAGAGTTTATGCTGCTATGGTAGCTCGTGGATATAATGGACAATTACCAATAGATTCCCCCCTCAAATCGAAAGAACGTTTTATCTTGTTAATAGCTGGGGTGACAGCTACTTGTTTAACCCTAAGTTCCTACTTTATTGTTATTTGAGTCGTGAATCTTGACATCCTTAACTTCTAATCCCCAAATTTCCCTGTCTCAACCGCATACCAATGTCGTTGAAGTCCAAAATCTGGTCTATGCCTATTCGCGCCAGCAACCCGTATTACAAGAAATTTCTTTTAGCTTACAAACAGGCGATCGCATCGCCTTAATGGGGGCTACAGGCTCAGGAAAAAGCACCTTATTAGAAAACCTCATCGGCTTAAAACATCCCCAAAGTGGCAGAATCTGGATTAACGGCATCCCCCTATTGCCAACCACCTTACCTCAAATACGCCAACAAATTGGTTTTAGCTTTCAAGATGCTAACGACCAATTATTTATGCCCACAATCCTGGAAGACGTTACTTTCGGACCCCTTAACTATGGTGTTTCACCCATAGCTGCAAAAGATAAAGCCCATCAACTATTAGCCGACTTCGGACTAGAAGCTTACGCCCACCGTTCCGCCCATGAACTTTCTGGAGGACAAAGACGTTTAGCCGCCTTAGCAGCAATTTTAGCCCTAGATCCAGCCATTCTCATCTTAGACGAACCCACCAACGGACTAGATCCAGCATGGCGACGGCATTTAGCTCACGTATTATTAAAATTGCCCGTACAAGTGATGTTAATAGCTTCCCATGATCTCAATTGGCTAGGAAGAGTAACTCAACGGGCTTTAGTCCTATCTACGGGTAAAATCCAAATAGACAGCGACATTCAAACACTGTTGCAAGATCGCAAAACCTTAGATAAATTAGGGTTGCCAGTAGATTGGTAAACTGCTCAACACAGAAATTCGTAATTGCGAATTAATAATCAATTGGCTTAATATTTAGGGGATTTTATCGGTCTTGGGATTTTAATGTTGTTTTCCCGTTATTCAGTTATTGCTCCTGTTAGCCTGAGCATTACTTTGTTAATTACCAGTTGCAGCGAGACTAAAAGCTCCCAATGTCAGCGATTAGTTACAGTTGTAAATCAAGGTACATCACTGATTGACATCAAAAAAGGTCAGCAGGTATCAACCAGCTTGCAATTATCCAAAGACTTAAAAAATGTTACTAAGTCTATTCAGGAATTAAATTTAAAAGATCCCAAACTGCAAGAATTTGAAACCAAATTTATCAAAATCTTTGATCATCTTAGTGAAGCCATAGCCAAAGCTTCTCAAGCACTTGGGGACGCTAAAAAAGCAGAAGCATCATCAGATGGTAGAGCAAAAATTGAAAAAGCCAGAAAAGAAATTGATTCCGCACTAACAACAGCCGCCAAAACTGCCGGTAAAGAATCAGATACTCTAGGCGTTCAATTAAATAAATATTGTAGCCAAGCAGAATCAACTAAGTAAGGTTTGCGAGTATGGCTAACGCCACGCTGCGCTAATCAAAAGGTAGGGGCGCAGGTCCTGCGCCCATTCGGGAGTATGGCTAACGCCACGCTACGCTATCAGGAGGATTTAGAAGAAGTTATACAGCAAATTGTCATCAAACCCGGAACAAGAACCCCACCCCCAACCCCCTCCAGTATCAAAAGCTTATCCTTTTCTTCCCCCCGCTGCGGGGGGATTTAGGGGGGTGCGATGAGGGGGCTAAGATGTACCTTATAAGTAATTGGACAAAAATATTTACAGTCATTGCGAGCGAAGGGAAGCAATCACAACCCTTGCGATTGCTTCATTTCACTTCGTTCCATATGGCTAACGCCACGCTACGCTGTCAGCAAACCCTAGTTAGCTTTCCAGATTGTGTTTCTTGATTTAATCACAATTATCACAATGTCCACAACGCCAATTAGCAGTTGGTGTTTCAAAGCCAAAGGCATTTAGTAAAAACTGCCAACGACATTTTTTATTAGTGAGATATTCACTCATTTGTTTAGCAGCTTGTAATTGTGTTTTTTCTGGATTTCCTGACTGCAAAGACATAGAATAATGAAAAGGATCAAGCCATGCCAACTGTCCATTACTATGCAGAAGAGAAAGTGCCACAGCACTATTCGGAAATTCTTTAATTACAGTATTTATTTCTCCTTGGAGTGGTAATTGTTTGGCTAATTGTTGAGCTTTTTGTTGTTGCAATTTCATTTGTGACTCAAAAAACTTCTGTCTTTGCTTATCCTCAGCATCTAAAAATCCCGTCGGTTCACTTACCAAAGTTAAAACATCAGCAGGTTTGCCATCTCTTCCCGCCCTGCCGATTTCTTGCACATATTCAGATAATAAATGTGGCGCATGAAAGTGAACCACCCAGCGCACATCTGATTTATTTATCCCCATCCCAAAAGCACAAGTACACACAACAAATGGGATTTTTCCACCTAACCAACTAGCTTCAATATTGCGGCGTTCTGCTGGACTTAATCCTGCATGATAACTAGCAGTTTGATAACCATTTTCTATTAACCACAGGCTTAAATTTTCACTATCTCTTCGAGTCCGTACATAAATTAAACCAACTTGATTTGGTCGTTTTTGAATAAACTTTAATAATTGTTGTTTTCTCCCTTTAGGAGTCCAAGCAATTCGGACAATAGGATTTAAATTTTCTCGATAGGGATTAATCCGAAAAATCTCAGGTTTGTCTAATTTTAAAACTGTAGAAATAATCTTTTGGGCTAAAGGATCAGCCGTTGCCGTAAAGGCTGCTATACTAATTTTTGTTCCCGGTGGTTTTGATTTTAGCAAAGCTTCACGCACAGCCCCTAAACGCCGATAAGCCGGACGAAAAGTATCACCCCACTGCACTAAACAATGGGCTTCATCCAGAATTAAACCATTAATTTGCAGTTGAGGATTACACAACTTTTGCCATACTGCTGGACTGAGTAATGTTTCTGGTGATAAATACAATAATCTTAATTGCTGTTTTTCCAAAGCTTGCAAGGTTGCATTGCGTTGAGATGCAGTTAATTCACTGTGTAAAAGTGCTGCTTTTTGTGATAGTTGCCGTAATTCCTCAACTTGGTTTTCCATTAGTGCCACCAAAGGAGAAACTATTAAAGTCAATCCTGTTTTTAGGAGGGCGGGAAGTTGAAAACAAATTGACTTTCCCCCACCAGTGGGCATAATAATTAGAGCATCTTTTTGTGATATTAAACAGTTAACAATTTCTTTTTGAGGAGGACGAAAATCGTCATATCCCCAAATTGCCTTTAATGCTGCGCGAACATCTTGCCAAGATTCTGTTACTGGGAGATTCATGTTTTTACCACAAAAGCACAAAGAACGATAAAGGGAAAAGAAAATAGAGGAAATATTTATCTTTACTTTTCCCAATTACCAATTACCAATTACCAATTACCAATTACCAATTACCAATTACCAATTACCAATTACCAATTACCAATTACCAATTACCAATTACCAATTACCAATTACCAATTACCAATTAGTTCTTGATCATTCCATTCCAAAGTATCACCAATGTTTTCCCCATTATGGTAGGCGGCTAGTAATACTTCACAGGTTTTACCATAGGATATCGCACCAGTGGCATCAAGAGCGATCGCCCCAAAATCCCGATTATTCCTCTTTGCTTCTGTAAATGATCGCTGCATAGCATCCTGTAGTGACATTCCATCAGTAACACGCACCACAACCTTAGCAGCTAAACACTCATCAATAATATCTTCCCCAATCCCCGTACAACTCACAGCCGCCTGACTAGTCGCATAATTACCCGCTGGCATAGCTGAATCACTAACTCGCCCAATGCGTTCAAAGCCTTTGCCCCCAGTAGAAGTACCAGCAGCTAATTTACCATAGCCATCTAAAGCCACAACACCAATAGTCCCCCTACCAGAACTTTCTGCCATTTCTGGTTCTGCCACTACCCCAGCCATGGTTCTTTTAAAGTTATCCTGGCGTTCTAGAGTCCACTCTTTCAACCGCAAATCAGTTAGACCATTGTAAATAGGAACTTGCAACTCCCGTGCCAACTCAGCCGCACCATAATCAGACAAAACCCGATCATCAGCATCTTGTAAAAACACCGCCATTTCAATCGGATTCTTGACTCGTGACACATTAATTACACCACTAAACCGCCCCGCTGTCCCATCCATAATGGAAGCACTCATGCGGATTTGTCCATCAGATTGGAGGACAGAACCAGTACCAGCATTAAAGCGGGGTTCATCTTCCAACATCTGACAACCCCGAACTACAGCCTCAGTCGCACTTGCACCCGTTAGCAAAAGAGCATAAACTTCCGCAACAATCTGAGACAGAGAGTTGCGGACTGCTATTAATCCCCCCTTACCTTGGAGAGAACTACCAGCACCACCATGAATAATTAATTTAGGTTGCATTTGTAAAATCATTTATTTTCTTCGTAGGGGCGCAGGGCCTGCGCCCATATATTTATTGGTTGGTCTAGCTCTCATTTTTAGCCTGAGAACGACGACGACGGCAACGTTCTGAACAATATTTCACTTCATCCCAACAATCTTGCCATTTTTTCCGCCAAGTAAAGGGACGTTGACATACTACACAGATTTTTTCCGGTAAATCAGATTTAGAACAAGTAGGACGCATAACGTAACAATAACGTAACAATAAACACGAAAAACATCATCTATCAAAAAATACATCTAAAGACGGATGACAAGGATTTTTTAATCCTTGTACTGTCTACAATTAACCAAGCAAAATTAATTACATAGGTTTTCCCAAATTCTCCGATAATTTGCGGAAAACAGATGTAATGGAAGCTTTCCAATTTGTATGGTTTCTGGACTACCTTAACGGCTGATTATGAAAACACTAAAAGAGCTTATTAATAAAGCCAAAAAACGATTGCTCAAAATGCACTTTAAAAGTGGTGTTAAGCATATTGGCGGTAACTTGTCCTCTCTGGACTTTGTCCAGTTTGCGGTTTAAAGGATCAGTCTAAAGTCTTTGCTGAGGCTGACTTTGATCTTAATCAATTAGACAGTTTTGCCTTTGCTTGTCGTAAACTGCTCGAATATATGCACTACAGACTGATATCTTGTCCAACTTGTGATGTACTGTATGCCAGTCCAATTCCTGAATTAAGTGAATTAGCAACTGCCTATCATGAAGCTGCTTTTGATAGTTCAGAAGAAGCCCATTATGCGAGTCGTACTTATGCCAGTTTTTTACCCGAAATTATGCAACATATTCCTAATTTAGATGGTGCGATTGATATTGGCACAGGGGATGGAGCATTTTTAGAGGAATTGCTGCGTACAGGGTTTACTTCTGTTATTGGAGTAGAACCTTCCCAAGCACCTATTCTAGCGGCTAAGGAGGAAATACAACCATTAATTAATGGTCTTTTCAGGGTTGAGGATTTCCAAGCGGGAACTTTTAGTCTTATTACTTGTTTTCAAACTTTAGAACATTTGTATGACCCTAAACAAATGTGTCAAGATGCTTATACTCTTGTCAAAAAAGGTGGGGCTGTTTTTTTCATTTGTCATAATCATCGCGCTCTCTCAGCTAAAATTTTGAGAATGAGATCTCCCATTTTTGATATTGAACATTTACAATTGTTCTCGGAAAAAAGTGCTAGATATCTTTTAAAAACGAATGGTTTTACAACGATAACAACTAAAGTTATCTTTAATCGTTATCCTTTACATTACTGGGTAAAATTATTCCCACAAGGGGATTGCGGGAAGGCTGGGAGCCGCGTCTCTTTAGATCGCGGGGGAAAGCCTACCCGTGCGGTTTTAACCGCTGCCAATATTCTCAACCATGATGCGGGTCATTAATATATCTTTCTATTGTGTCGGCGGCAACACTCCCCGCAGTTGAAAAGAAATAGCTACTAGTCCAAAGTGACGGTAGCTTTTTTAATTCTGGAAACTCTTTTCTTAGATAATTAGATGAGCGTCCTTTAAATGCTTTAACTACCTGAAATATTGCATCGGTTGGATGAATCTCTACAAATAAATGAATATGATCTGGCGCAACTTCTAACGCACGAATATTCCAGTCTTTTTCAATAGCTAATGCCGAAAATATCTCAAAAATCCTATCTCTGATTTTCCCAACAAGTACCTTCTTTCGGCGTTTAGGTATCCAGACTAGATGAATCACGCTCAACCCGACAGCGTAATTATAATGCCGATATTCATAAGAACTTTTTTTCATAGATTTTAGCTATTGACTTCCTTTTAATTGGAGATTAACATAGTTATATCATCAATCACATCAACAAAATAAACCTGTGCAAATACGCTGGAGATTCAAGCTACAACCGAATATTGGGCAACAAGCCTTAATGTCTGAGTGGCTTGTTACTTTGCGGAAACACAGAAATTATTGCTTGGCAGAACGTCAGCGCGGTTTTGAGACTAATAACCAGAAATCAGATGAGTCCGTGATGTACTATTATGGTGCATTCTCAGACTTAGATAGTCGAATTGAATATGGTTCTTATTGCCCTTTGACCTGCCCTATTGTTAAACATGGCATCATGTATGCTGAGTTAACAAAAAATAGCAAAAAGCATGGTTTAATCTGGGGTAACGCGACTGATATTCAAAGTAAAAGAACAACTGAATTACGTTCTGAGTCTGAATGGTATAGCCGAATTAATTCAGATGTTTTACAAGGCAATTTAGCTAAATTAGATATTGCTTATAACGGATTTTTTCAACACAAAAGGGGTTTCCCTGCGTTTCGTAAAGCAGCTAACTTTAAAACTTTTCAATTCAAGCCAGGACAAGTAAAATTAACCGTTAATCGTGAATCTAATCAGCCAAGATGCTATTCCCATGCCTACTTTCCTGGACTGGGGACTATGCGCTATTTTGATAGTCGTACTATTCCAGTAGATGCTGACATTAGAACGGTAACAGTAATTCAAGAAGCTGATGGCTGGTACATGAGTGTATTGCTCAACTTGCCTGAATCTTTACCTGAAGTTACAGGAATTGAAACCGTTAAGTCGGCAGTAGGTATTGATGTAGGAATTAATAAATTAATTTCTTTGTCTGATGGTTCGTTTATTGAAAATCCTCATCTGGCAACTAATAAGAAAATTCGCCGTCAATTAAGAATTAGACAGCGCCGAGTTAATCGTAAAGTCAAGGGTTCTAACAATCGCAAAAAAGCTGGGAAAATAGTTGCCAAGCTACATAAAAAAATTGCAGATAAGCGAAATGATCATCAATGGAAAGCAGCTAATAAAGTTGTTAACACCGCTGAGGCAATTGTCCAAGAGCATCTAAATGTTAAGGCTATGAAGTCCCGGTGCAAACCCAAAAGGCAGCAAGGACGATTTATGGCTAATGGTCAATCTGCAAAACGTGGATTAAATCGCTCTATTTCTGATGCCAGTTGGGGCGAATTATTTTCTAAGATTGCTTGGCTGGCATTGAAGTCTGGTAAGCCAGTATTATCCGTTCATCCTAAATTTACTTCTCAAGAATGTTCGGCTTGTCATCATATTAGTAAAGCTAATAGAGATGGCGAAAAGTTCATTTGTGAACATTGTGGTCATATTGACCATGCTGATACTCAAGCTTCTCGGACAATTTTACGAAGAGCTAATTTAAAATTTGTCAGCAAAGACATTAAAAACCTACCGGGGGACTCTCGGAAAGTTACGCTTGTCAGAGATGATTCTGCCAGTAATGGCAAACAGGATCAGGGCAAGAACCGTACATCTAAGGTAATACCTGAAAAGCGGATATTATTCGAGCAGTTGTCTTGACAATTATTCGATTAAGAATCCCCGCCTCTTTAGACCGGGGAGTGTCAATTCCTTTAAAACTCAAGCGCTTCTGTCTTTCTTTTCTGAAGAAGACAAAAATCGGCTACTTACCCGTTTCTATTCCCGCTGGTAATCTTGCAGTAATCGGCTATAAAAAGTGAAATTAAACTGGAAAATTTAGACTTAAAAAAATCTTCTCAGTTGGGATTTTTGCAAATTACCAGTTTTATAAATTACATCTACGAAATCAGAATTGAAAGAAGCAAAACATTTTTTAAAATTCTCAGATTCACGTAAAGCTATAATATGAATATAATTCTACGTTAACTGACTTGTAACATAAATTGGATCTTTATAAATCATTAGTTGGTCATTTCCTATTTACTCTGGTGAAAACCGAACCGGAGTGGTTGCACAAACAAACCATCGGTAGTCTAAATTGGCTGTCGAAAGCCAGTTATTATCCTTATACCAATTGGTTGAACAACCTCCTTCAGCAATATCTGTGTCTCAATGATCCACGATTAGAACAAACCGTACTGGGAATGAAATTTCCCAATCCTTTGGGTTTGGCGGCTGGATTTGACAAAGACGGCGTTGGCGCTAATATCTGGCATAATTTTGGTTTTGGTTTTGCTGAATTGGGTACTGTTACTTATCACCCCCAACCGGGAAATCCGCCCCCTCGGTTGTTTCGTTTACCTTTAGATCAAGCAGCACTTAACCGGATGGGTTTTAATAATGCTGGTGCTGTCGCTATGGCTGCAAGACTGAAGGAGGGGAAAGAGAACTTGAATTATCCAATACCCATACCTATAGGTATAAATTTAGGTAAATCCAAGATCACACCTTTGGAATTAGCAGCCCAGGATTATCTAGAGAGTTTTCGGTTACTCAAGGATTTGGGTGATTATTTTGTAGTTAATGTTTCCTCTCCTAATACTCCGGGATTGCGATCGCTCCAGGATGCTGCCATGCTCAGTCAAATATTGGACGGATTACAACAGGAAAACACCGCGAAAAAACCCATATTTGTGAAGATAGCCCCCGATTTAGAATGGGATGCCATAGTTGATATTATTAATCTGGCTCAAGCTTACCAAATCGCTGGTTTAATCGCCACTAACACCACGATTAGCCGGGAAGGACTCAAAACCCAAATCATTGAAAAAACTGGCAAATCTCCCCAAGAAGAAGCGGGAGGAATTAGTGGAAAACCAGTGAGCGATCGCTCCACAGAAGTAATTCGCTTTATTTACCAACAAACCCAGGGACAAATGCCCATCATTGGCGTAGGTGGCATATTTACCGCCGAGGATGCTTGGGAAAAAATCACAGCCGGTGCTTGTCTTATTCAAACCTATACAGGCTGGATTTATGAAGGACCAATAATGGTACGCCGCACCCTCGCAGGTTTATTAACCAAGCTAGAAGAAAACGGCTTAACATCCATCAGTCAAGCGATAGGAATGGGTAATAGGTAATGCTATTTTAGAGGATGTTTTAAAAGTGGTATCCCATAATTTTCATCACATTGTTAAGTAGTGAGACAGAATTAATTATACAATGTCATTGCGTTAGCGCAGCGTGGCGTTAGCCATAGGGAACGAAGTGAAATAAAGCAATCACAACCCTGGCGATTGCTTCCCTTCGCTCGCAATGACTGTAAATATTTTTGTCCAATTACTTACCCCCCTAGTCCCCCCGATGCTTTGGGGAGAAACCGGAAAAATTAGTTCCCATGCTTTGGGGGAAAACCGAAGAAATTAGTTCCCTCCCCTTTACAAGGGGAGGGTTAGGGAGGGGTAATTTGAGGAATAATGGTGATTCGATAACCTCTAAGGGGAGGGTTAGGGTGGGGTAAAAATCCAGCAACCATGAATTTTCAAGCACCCTCCAAGCTAAAAAAAATTCTTTTTCCTGTTGCCTATTCCTGAATTGGGAAAAACTCCTTAGACCTACGAGAATAAGACCAAGCAATACCATCAGGATCACGGCTACGACACCACTCAGCAAAATCTGGGTCATTGCGTCGCTTGTAAACCGTACTGGAATAGACATTTAGCCGTTTAGCTAATTCAGATTGAATCAGCGAACCAAAAACTAACTGTTCTTCTAGTGGTTTTCTCACTTCCTCATGGGTAGGAACAGATAAGGATTCAGATTGCGCTTCCCCCTCCAGGGAAATAGATGGAGGTGGAGCTAAAAACGAACGGGCAATTTTAGTAACTGGTTGATCGGGGAGTTTTTCTACCAATTCACTACTATCAAGAATATCACCAAGAATACTGGCATTAATAAAGTAGTACGATTGATCCTCCTCATTTTCTGAATCTAGTACACTAGCACCAAATTCCTTAGCTTTGCCATCTAAATAGCGTTTTGCCGCCTCTGCCGAAAAATTACCCTTGATTGCCAAGTCCGTGGGTGTAATTTTGCCATGATTTTCCTCAACCAATTCATAAAAGAGTGGGTTAACTTGGTTGCACCACTTTTCCCATCTAGATTGCTGCCAAAGGTTGAAAACCATTAACAGCCCCAAAATTACCAGTAAAACTTTCCAGGTATTGACCAAGAAAATAATCAAAAACGATATCGGCAAAATTAGAACGAGAAAACTTTTGCCAGGGCTTTCTATGGTTTTTTCACTCATACTGATTTTTGCCAAGTGAATTTTTACAAAATAATATCTCTATCTTGGCAAAAATTTGGACATTTGTTTGTATCTTTTGGCAAAATTGTCGCTAATTATTCGGCAAAAGCTACTGATATATAAAAAAGTAACTAATTATATAAGTATATTTTTCCAGCTTTTGAGAAATTAATCTGTAGTCAGATTAGGTTGAGAAAGATTAAAATTAAGCGATGACATAGCGGTATGCACTTGAATAAGATACAGAATTTACCTAAAAAACCATATACCAACGGACTTTCCACTCTGTTCCCTGTTCCCTGCTATATAATAATCAATCACTAATCATAAAAAGATGAAGATACCTGGATTTACAAGTAACAGAGATAAAAAATCAACTTCAACTAGACGAAAATCCTATTTTTTGATTCCCCCATTAGCGCTTTGGCATCCTTGGTGGCATCAATTTATGGATTGGATGGTAATATTTTTAACTGTAATGTTATGCTTAATAATGTTGCCAACTCGTCTTCCTGGAATGGAATTATTAGGCATTGGTCCTAACTGGCTACTGATTTGGGTAGTGGCTTGGAGTGTTAATCGCTCAGTATTTTCTGGTCTGCTGTCAGGAATCATTTTAGGACTATTGCAAGATGCAATGACATCACCAAATCCCACTCATGCTTTGGGTTTGGGAATCGTGGGAATGTTAACAGCCCTAATGCAAAAACAGCGGTTTATTCAAGAAGACTTTATTTCTATTGCTTTAATTGTATTTGTGATGGCTGTGGTGGCAGACACTATTTTTGCTTTCCAGTTATCTTGGGAGGGAAATCGTCATGCCGCCAGTATTTGGACATATTACCAGCGTGCAACCTTAGCTTCGGCAATTCTTAGTAGTTTGTGGGCGCCTGTGGTTTATTATCCTCTTAATCGCTGGTGGCAGCAGATGAAATTAATTCGTAATTCTTAAGTCAAATGGATAACTTTCCAGGAGTCTCTCCAGCATCTACATCCTTACCTGAAAACCATCAATTTGCACAGCCTGTAGTCCCGGAATTAGTAGGTAATGACTTTGATTCGCGGATGATGCTACGGTGCGTAGAATTAGCTCGCATTGCGTTGGGACACACTTCACCAAATCCCTTGGTGGGGGCAGTGGTTGTCCAAAATGGGGAGATTGTGGGGGAAGGGTTTCATCCTCGTGCTGGTGAACCACACGCCGAGGTTTTTGCCCTTAGAGCAGCGGGAGAACGGGCGCACTTAAGCACTATTTATGTGAGTCTTGAGCCTTGTAATCACTATGGACGGACTCCTCCCTGTTCAGAAGGATTAATCAATGCTGGTGTGTCTAAGGTGGTGGTAGGAATGGTTGATCCTAATCCCTTGGTAGCAGGTAGCGGGATTGCACGGTTAAGGGCTGCGGGGATTGAAGTTGTAGTTGGAGTAGAGGAAGCGGCTTGTCGGCGTTTAAATGAAGGTTTTATTCATCGCATTCTCTATCAACGACCTTTAGGTATTTTGAAATATGCTATGACTTTAGATGGTAAAATTGCCACTACTGCTGGTCATAGTTCTTGGGTAACAAATCAAGATGCTCGCACTGAGGTGTATCAATTGCGAGGGGCTTGTGACGCGGTGATTGTTGGTGGGAATACAGTGAGAAAAGATAATCCTTACTTGACTAGCCATCAAGTTGCTGCTCATAATCCTCTACGAGTTGTGATGAGTCGTAGTCTGAATTTACCAGAACAGGCTTGCCTATGGGATACTCAGGAAGCTCCAACTTTGGTTGTAACGGAAGTTGGCAGTTCACAAGCTTTTCAAAAAATGCTGCGGTTAAAAGGCGTGGAGGTGGTGGAATTTAGCTCCCTCACTCCAGAAATAGTCATGGGTTATTTATATGAGCGCGGTTTTTGTAGCGTGCTATGGGAATGTGGTGGTATTTTAGCAGCTAGTGCGATCGCTCAAGGCGCTGTTCAAAAAATCATGGCATTTATCGCCCCCAAAATTATTGGTGGAGATCATGCTCCTACACCTGTGGGAGACTTGGGTTTAACTAGTATGACTGAGGCATTACCGTTGGAGCGGGTAAGTTGGCGGATTGTCGGTAATGATTGCTTAGTAGAAGGTTATTTACCATCGAAACTTAAATAAACAGCACAGCCACTTGACTATGACTGTTGGCGTTCATAAGCTAAATCACGAATCAGACTCAGCCGAGATTGGATGTAATCACACAAAAAATCAATTTCATGAGGATCTAAAAAAGCTTGATTAGTTATTTGTTTAACCAACCACTGCACCAAACTAGCATCATCAAGCTGTAAGAGTGTTACTGTGTGGGTGGCTTCAACGATAGACCAAAATTGACGCATGATAGTTGGAGTCATTAGACCTCTATATTAATCATTAGTTCTTTTTAGATTACACAATTATGATATTAACTGACTGCATAAATGTACAACTAGATATAACTATTATTAAAAATTCAATAAATGACCAAATATTTTGCTGAAAATTAAGAAATGTCAAGTTATATAACTTAACTTAATTTAACTTAACTAGGACTACAATTTGTGATGAGTGAAAGTTATTTTTTGTTGTGTTTTCCTCTTTTTACTAATTTTGATCAAAATGGTAACAAAGCACTCTAGAACTCTCCAATACCTTGATAAACAAGGGTTTGAATGGGGGTTACTTCAGGTTTAAAGTTTATTAACTTCCAATTTCAGATTTTTTGTACTAAAGTGAATGTAACCAGGTTATCTATATTTTTACAAGATGACAAAGTAATGGTTCAACCTGATAACATAAGGAATGCGGTTGAGGAAAACCTCTCAACGTTTCACTCTATTGATCTAAATAGCATAAATCAATATTGCCAAAACAATCCTGTTGGCAAAATGTTACCTGATGCCTTTTACATTCATATTTTAGCTTTACATACTCTTGACCCTTGGCTTCAGGAATATGAAAGCCGCGCCCGTACTTGTAGTGAGCGAAGTCGAACTAGTGTCTTACCTAAAGTCCAGTCGGCAACTCTGGTCAAGTTTAGTACAAACAAACCCAAGATTTCCTATTTATTCTATCCTGATTTTGATACTGATCCTCATCCGGCTTTACAAGCTAGTATTCAGGTTGACTTAGAAACTCTAGAAGTTGGTTATCGGGATTACAGCGATTCGGAAAATCCCCCCATTCTACACCGCAAAGAAACTTTTGTGACTCCAGAATATCCCCTCTATGAAGAGTTTGCAGCTTTAACTCGCGCTCAAGTTGCTTTAGGTTTACTTAATCATCCTAAAGGAATTGGCACTAAGTTGGGTTGGGAACAACGGTTACAAGTTTTTGGGGTGGAAGTGCAAGGACATTGCTTAATTAAACGGGAAAGCAGTTCCATAAGTACAAATATAGTTCCCAAAATAGAGCGTCACAAAGCCGCAATTATTCGCCCTGATTTATCTCGTCCTGTGCGGTTAGCTTTGGAATTGAGCTTATTTAGTCCAGAAACCACCTTTTTTGATTATGGTTGTGGACATGGTGGCGATGTTACCCGTATTGCTGAACAGGGTTATACAAGTTGTGGCTGGGACCCCTATTACTCTACGCATACGCCTAGAGTAGCTGCGGACATTGTGAATATTGGTTTTGTGATTAATGTCATTGAACACCAAAGCGAGCGCCGGGAAGCCCTAATCCAAGCTTGGGAACTGACTCAAAAAGTCCTGCTGGTAGCCGCCCAAGTGTTGATATCTGATATTAAGCGGGGTGTAATTGCTTATGGCGATGGCATCATCACTAATCGCAACACATTTCAGAAATATTATGAACAAGAAGAATTAAAAATTTACATTGACCAAGTATTAGGCGTTGACGCAATTCCTGTGGCTTTGGGGGTTTATTTTGTGTTTCGAGATGAAGCTGAAGCTGAGTTATTCCGTGCTTCTCGCTTCCGTTCCCGCGCGACTACTCCCAGAATCCGTCTTTGTGTAAAAAGGTTTGAGGAACATCAGGAATTATTGACACCGCTGATGACTTTTCTGACGGAACGGGGAAGAATGCCTATTAAGGGAGAATTACCTCAAGAATCAGCAATTGTTCAGGAATTTGGGAGTTTACGCCGGGCGTTTAATATCATTATACAGGCAACTGACTCGGAAGAATGGCAAGCGATCGCTGACAAACGCCGTCAAGATTTAATGGTTTATTTAGCACTGTGTAATTTTAGCCGTCGTCCCCGATTAGGACAATTAGCACCAGCAGTACAAGAGGACATCCTGGGTTTATATAGTAGTTATAAACAAGCCTGTTTAGATGCTGACCAAATGTTACACAGTCTGGGAAATACAGAACTAATTATTAAACGTTGTCAGGAAAGCAAGGTCGGGAAAAAATTACCTAATTCCCTTTGGGTTCACATTTCTGCATTACAAGCAGTTGACCCCTTATTACGTCTTTATGAAGGTTGTGCTAGTCGCACTATTGGACGGTTAGAAGCAGCTAATGTGATTAAATTTCATCTAAAAACGCCTAAGATATCTTATTTATTTTATCCTGATTTTGATATTAACCCTCATCCCATTTTATCAAAAGTCATGACAATTGATTTGCGAGATTTGCACGTTACTTATCAAGACTATGATCAAGAAGATGACCCACCAATCTTACACCAAATAGAAGCTTTAGTTACTCCCGATTATCCCCAATATGAGAAATTAGTTAAACTAACTTGTCAAGAAGAAGATAGGGGTCTTTTAGATAATTGGCACAGTATTAGTCATGTTTCTGGTTGGGAAAAATGTCTAAAGGAAAATTGTACTGTTATCAATGGTTATAGGTTAGCTTGGGCTAAAGATGCAGATGCTTATAAGTTGAAAGCACTTAAAGCAGCTTTGAGAACTCGACAAAGAAGGAAGAATTTTGCTCACGCAGAGACGCAGAGGCGCAGAGAGGAGGAATAGATGGTTATTTATGTTTTTTTTGCTAGTTTGACCCAATCTGTAATTCCTTTTTTTGTGGGGATTCCTGAGTTATTGAATGTCCAAATATCTCGTTTATGTTGTTGTCCATAACTAATATGGATTGGTTGGTTATAACTGTAAAAGTAGAGGGAATCAAAGGGTATTTTTGTTTGTAATATCCATTCTACTAATTCTGTACTCGGTAAATCTGTAATTAGAAAATCACAAGCAGCACCTAATCTTTCACAGTAGTATTTACCGTTTTTGTTGATTTCATGGCTAATATGTTGGTCAAGATGCGGAGCTACACGCCCATTTTTTTGCCCTGTAATTGGATCTTTTTTCTCTAGATACTTTTTTAAGTCTGGAGAACAAAAACCGTAGGTAAGTCGAAATTTTTCTCTACCAAAATAATCTATCACTGGGTCAATGATAAATTTATTTAAATCCTGTAATGCGGGAATTACTTCTGGTAGATTTTGTGGATAGGGGTTGATATTTTGGGCGTATTTATGATAGGTTTGTGTGCAGGTACAAAATTCTTCTAAGGTTAGATATTTTCCTAGTTTTAAATTATGATTATTCATAAATACTGGATGGCTATGAGACTGGTGATTTCATTGTAAGTAATTGGACAAAAATATTTACAGTCATTGCGAGCGAAGGGAAGCAATCACAACCCTTGCGATTGCTTCATTTCACTTCGTTCCATGTGGCTAACGCAATGACATTGTGTAATTAATTCTGTCTCACTACTTAGCATTTGCTAAACTTCCGTTTTATTAATTGCTGAGGTTTTTAGCCTATTTTCTTATAATTGGACTTACCAAGTTCTAAAAAACTATGAATGTTCAAGAACTTTTAGATAGATATGCCACAGGAGAAAGAAGCTTTAACTGTATTGCTTTACCAGGAGCAAATCTACAAGGAGTCAATTTGGGTGGTGTAGACTTCGGTGGAGCAGATTTGAGAGGAGCAAATCTAACAGAAGCTTCTTTAAGTGGTGCTAATTTGAGTAAGGCAAATCTCAAAGGAGCAACATTAGCAAGAGCGCATTTATCCGAAATTATTCTCTGTGGTGCTGATTTGACTCAAGCTACATTAAAAACTGCTCATCTAAATGAATCAGACCTTAGCGGTGCATTATTGAGTGGCGCTAATTTATGTGATGCTAACTTACACATGGCATCAATTTCCGCCGCAAATTTGCAGGGTGCAAACCTCAGTGGCGCAAAAATGGGAGGTGTGAGAATGTGGAAAGCAGACTTACAAGGTGCAGATTTGAGTGGTGCAGATTTAAGCGAGGCTAATTTATGCGAAGCGAATTTAACAGGCGCTAATTTAGATGATACAGATATGAGTGAAACTTTCTTAACTGGGGCAATTATGCCTGATGGTAGCATTCATAGTTGATTTTTACATCTTAGGTTGGGTTGACGCAAGGAAACCCAAGCAAATCATTAATCCTGTTGGGTTAAGAGTCGCTCAACCCAACCTACATTTCCCTAACCGAACAGTATTGCTTTTGCACTTTATTTAATTCATATTCCTAAGAGGATGTTTGAAAAGTCTCAGAATTAATCGAGATCCCCCCAACCCCCCTTTGTAAGCTCCTCATTATAGTATTTTTGTACTAACAATGTAATTGACAACTCGGAGGTTGTCAAGGGTGATAACTGGATTACTGACATAAAAATTTGCAATTAACTTAAGTACAAAGAAAATAAAAATAAATATATGATTGGTATGATTTATAATATACTAGACTTTGTTATACACTGAAAAAGTTAATGTATACCAGTGAATTAGCTAAATATTCCGCCAGGGCAGATATTGGCCAAACAAGCCGTATTCTCGTAGTCGAAGACGAAGAACTAATTCGGGAAATGTTAGTTGTAGCCTTGGAAGGGGAAGGTTATGATGTAATTGTTGCTAGTGACGGCAGAACAGCGATAGAATATCTGAAAAATTGTGAAGATAATTCTGAAAAACTGCCTTTAGATTTAGTGCTGTTAGATTTGATGTTGCCGCAAATTAATGGTCTAGATATTTGCCGTTTTTTGCGTCACCAGGGTAACTCAGTGCCAATCTTGATGTTGAGTGCTAAAGGTAGTGAAACTGACCGAGTGCTGGGCTTGGAGGTAGGTGCTGATGACTATTTGACAAAACCGTTTAGTATGCGAGAATTGGTGGCGCGGTGTCGGGCGTTACTTCGTCGTCAACGTTTAAGTACATTGCCACAAGTTCCGGTTCTCAAGCACAAAGATATAACTTTAAATGCTCAAGAGTGTCGGGTAACGGTACGTGGAGAAGAGGCGAATTTGTCTCCGAAGGAGTTCCGGCTGTTAGAATTATTTATGAGTTATACTCGACGAGTATGGTCACGGGAGCAGTTGTTGGATCAGATATGGGGTCCAGATTTTGTGGGGGATAGCAAAACTGTGGATGTTCATATTCGCTGGTTACGGGAAAAGCTGGAGGAAGATCCTAGTCATCCAGAACATATTGTGACTGTGAGGGGTTTTGGTTACAGATTTGGGTGATTTGTGAAGATAGTTGTTAGTTTTGAATAGTACACCAACTAACGACTTCCATGTTCTTGCTGGGATTTTTTCTGGGTTTAGTTGTCGGCCTTGGTTTTTGGGTTTGGCAACAGGTTCACCTAAACTGGTATTTAGAGCGATTGTTGCAACCGTTAAATTCTCGTTCCCATGAAACCAATAACATTAAGTTGCTGCTAAGACCTCGCTTACGGCATGATATGTCTATGGTGAATAAACAACGACAGGATTTGCAGCAATCATTGTCTATGTATCAGGAATTGCTAGATTTTGCACCTGTGGGATATTTGCAGGTAGATGAGGAAAGTCAACTGCTATGGTGCAATCAGCAAGCGCGAGAAATTTTATATCTTCAAAGGTGGCAGCCAGGACAGGTGCGTTTATTGTTAGAATTAGTGCGGTCTTATGAATTAGATCAGTTAATTGAACAAACTCGTGATTGGCAAAAGCCACAGGTGCAGGAATGGGTTTTTCATCCTGCTTGTGAAGATGCTAGGGAGATGACAGCGGTAAAATCTATGTTTTTGCGGGCTTCTAGTTTACCTCTACCAACGGGACAAGTGGGGGTATTTTTGGAAAATTGCCAATCTGTGCTAGATATGAAGCAAGAACGCGATCGCTCTTTTTCTGATTTAGCCCATGAACTGAGAACACCCCTCACGGCAATTCGTCTGGTAGTGGAAACTCTGCAAACCCGTCTAGAAACACCTTTAGACCGTTGGGTTAATAGGTTAATGCAAGAAGTTGACCGACTGATTAATTTGGTGCAAAGTTGGTTGGAACTGACGCAAATGGAAAATAATCCTACCATGCAGTTAAATTTAGAATCGGTGGAAATGCGATCGCTCATTATCTCAGCATGGGAAACTCTAGAACCCATCGCCCAACGTCAGTCTTTGAGTATTAACTATACTGGACTAGAAAACATCTACATTCAAGCAGATAAATCCCAACTTTATCGAGTATTTGTCAACTTACTAGATAATAGCATTAAATATAGTCCTGCTCAAGCCACTATTGACATTGAAACTAACATAATTTCTACTGATAACGGTCAAATGTTAGAAATCAACATTATTGACTCTGGTATTGGCTTTGCTATTGCCGATTTACCCCACGTATTTGAACGCTTTTATCGGGGAGACAAAGCTCGATATCGTTCACCCGTTGAAGTCAATTCGACAACGGGAATTGCCGGTAGTGGATTAGGTTTAGCCATTGTCCAGCAAATAATTATTGCCCATAATGGTGTAATCAAAGCCATGAACCATCCCGAAACAGGTGGAGCATGGCTTCAACTTCAATTCTCTCAGATCATGACAAATGCACCTAGCCAAGGCTATAGTTAATGAAATATATACACTTTTTATATAACCAGCGTGAAAACTGTATTTGATCCACAAAATCATGAAATACCGCAGATAGAACGCTCTATTAGGCGTTTAGAACGGGATTTATTACGCATGGGTGCTTTAGTAGAACAATCATTTCGTCTTAGTCATCAAGCCTTATTTGCCGGTGACTTAATAGCAGCGGAACAAATACCCAAACTAGATAAAAAAATTGATCGCTTTTATCGGCAAATAGAATCTGACTGCACAACTATTATCATTCGTCAAGCACCTACAGAAAAAGATTTACGATGTTTGAGTGCTTTTATGCAGTTAGTTCGTGACCTAGAACGGATTGGGGATTATGCCAAAGATTTAGCAAAAATTGCCATTAAACTCTTCCCTTATCCTCAACATAGTTCCTTGCCAGAAATTGCCATTATGTCTCAGCACGCCCAAGCAATGTTAGCAACTTGTTTGGTCGCCCTAGCGGATTTGGATGAAACCAGCGGACAAAGAATGAAGCAGCTAGATGATGCTGTAGATAATGCTTATGAGCATCTTTATCAAACCTTTGCCCAACAAGAAAATTTTCCCGGAGTCATTGAACCAATTTTACTGTTAACCTTAGCAATTCGTTGCTTAGAACGCATGGCAGATCACGCAACTAATATTGCCCAACGAGTTACATATATTGTCACAGGTCAGCGATCGTAAATTTGATATTGATCTTTATCAATACGTACCATAAACAGAGTATAAACTCAAATTTACCAGATCATAAATAAATCATAACTTTGTATAAAAATTTTGATATTTAGTTGTTTTAATTGTCATTAATAATGTAGAATCACTATAGAACATTTATGTATAAGTTCCCTTGGGACTTTACCATAAACTGGATTCATTTAGGTGTGTGAGAGACTAAAATTTATGAAGAAAGCTTTTTGGAACATACTCAAAGTTAGCCCTGTTATAGCTTTGAGCTTGCTAACTGGTAATAGTGCCTTTGCTGGTGAAGTTAACGAACAAGTAACAAGTGTTGCTCAGTTATCCCAAGAGTCCAACAGTTTGGGTCAAGTAACATCCGTTTCTCAGTTTTCCGACGTACAACCTACTGATTGGGCGTTTCAAGCTTTACAATCTTTAGTTGAACGTTATGGTTGCGTTGCTGGTTATCCTAACGGTACTTTCCGTGGTAATCGCGCCTTGAGTCGTTATGAATTTGCGGCTGGTTTAAATTCCTGCTTAGACCGCGTTAATGAACTCATTGCTACTGCTACTGCTGACATGGTAAGCAAGCAAGATTTAGCTACTTTACAGCGCTTGCAAGAAGAATATTCTACAGAATTAGCAACCCTTCGCGGTCAAGTAGATGCGTTAGAAGCTCGGACTGGCGAATTAGAAGCTAATCAATTCTCCACCACCACCAAACTATCTGGTGAAGCAATTTTTAGCGTATCCCAAGCTTTTGGGGATAAAGTGGCACTTCCATCTTCTGCTCCTGGTACAACAACTGGTACACCAACAGCATCAACACGAGACGTAGATTCCAAAGCTACTTTCTCTGACCGGGTGCGGTTGACCTTGAACAGCAGTTTCACAGGAACAGACCAATTACAGACTCGATTAAATGCGGGTAATATTTTAGCTAACAACCCAAATGCTGCCGCTACCGCCACTACACCTGCAACATTTGGTACCGGTACTAACATGACCCGTTTGGGTTATGACGGAAATACTAGCAACGCTGTTTCTATAGACAAACTCAACTACGCTTTCAACTTGAGCGACAAAATTCGTGTCAAGATTGATGCTACTGGTGCTGAGTTGAACGAGAACGTCAATGTTTTCAACCCCGACTTTAGAAGCAGTGGTTCAGGTTCTCTATCTCGCTACGGACGTTTTAGCCCTATTTATCGTCAGGCGAATGACGGTGCAGGTATCACTGTTAATGTCACTCCTAATGATAAAATCGCCTTAAGTGGGGCTTATTTTGCTACAGGTAGAGATAATGCAGCTAACCCTGCACCTGGAACTGGACTGTTCGATGGTAATAACACCATGTTTGGTCAGTTGGCTTTCAAACCTAACAAAGCCATCAACATTGGTCTAACTTACGCCCATTCTTATCAATCTGGTACTCCTAACCTATTCTTAGGAACAGGTAGTGCGAGAGCTAATAATCTTGGTCTTGGTGCTACTAAGATTGAATCAAGCAACTACGGTGTGCAAGCTACCCTCCAACCTGCTAAGAACATCACAGTCGGCGGTTGGGGTGGTTATACCGCTGCCAGCACTTTAGCAGGTGCTAGTACCAGTGGAGAAATCTGGTACTGGGCTGGTACTTTGGGTATCAAGGACTTCGGCAAAGAAGGTAATACCTTGGGTTTCATCTTCGGTCAATCACCTAAATTGACTGGTGGTAAAGCTGGTGCCACAAATATTACCAGAGATGCAAACACTTCTTATCATCTAGAAGGTCTGTACAAGATTAAGCTTTCCGACAACATTCTTGTAACTCCTGGTGTGTTGGTAATCTTGAATCCTGAGCATAACGATAAGAACAGCGCTGAATATGTTGGTACTTTACGGACTACCTTCACTTTCTAGAATTAAGTTAGGTTAGCCCTCCCTAACTCTCCTCTTGTGAAGGGGAGGGAACCAGATTTTTCTTGTTTCCCCCCTTCTAAAGGGGAAAGGGAGGTAAAAATGTGGTGAAAATTACGGGATACCACCTTTCAAACAACCTATTGATATTAAAACTGTGTCTGTCACTGAAAAAGCAGCCGGGTATTATAAAGTAGATGCCGAAAACCCTTGAAGATGCGTTCTCCTAAGTCGAACGCATCTGGGCTTCAGACAAGGGATGAAAGCTAGTTGCTTTGCTTTATCCTGCATTGACGTTAATTTGAAAATTTGAGCGTATTCATCTCATCACCTCCCTATCGGGTAGGTGAGGGGCTTCTACTGTTTAAGCTAAAACTCTCTATAGAATCTCCGCGTTTTTAGACCGGAGACTGTCAAAGATATTCTAATTTATGGTAAATCGGTTATAAAATAATAACTATATTCTCAAGACTACCGCATCTCGTTCCTAGTCTCTGACTAGGAATGCAGTTGATGAGGCTCTGCCTCTAATATCATTGAAGGCAGAGCCTTCTAGAATTCATTCCCAGTCAGAGACTGGGAACGAGATAATGAGATGACTTGAGTTCTTTGCGGGATAGAGGTTTTACGTTAAGTTGACACCGATGAAGCTCTTGCTTTACTCCTACACACCTGGGTTTTTAACTAAATATCTGGGCGCTATGAGGCTCTGCCTCTAATATCATTGAAGGCAGAGCCTTCTAGGATTCATTCCCAGTCAGAGACTGGGAACGAGATAACGAGATGACTTGAGTTCTTTGCGGGATAGAGGTTTTACGTTAAGTTGACACCAATTAAGCTCTTGCTTTACTCCTACACACCTGGGTTTTTAACTAAATATCTGGGCGCTATGAACTATGAAGATTAATCTTGCCAATTACTAATACCCAAAACCAGTTAGGATCAAGGAAATCGGAATTGATATTTTCAAGCATCCACTGGAGAGAAGTGTTTATGGATCTGGTTGTACTCCAGAACTGGCTAGATAATGCCTCATTTGCTGTCTTATTCTGTACGATGTTGGTGTATTGGGTGGGGGCAGCCTTTCCGAGTTTATCGGTGACAGCGGCTTTGGGGACGGCTGGAATGGCGATCGCTAATTTGTGTATGGCGACTCTATTAGCAGCAAGATGGATCGAAGCGGGTTATTTTCCCCTGAGTAATCTCTACGAATCTTTATTTTTCCTGACTTGGGGAATTACCGCTGTCCATTTAATTGCCGAAAATAGCAGTCGTAGCCGTTTAGTGGGGGTTGTAACTGCACCTGTAGCCATGGGAATTGCTGCTTTTGCGACTCTGACTTTACCATCAAATATGCAGGTATCAGAGCCTTTAGTTCCAGCTTTAAAATCTAATTGGCTGATGATGCACGTTAGTGTAATGATGTTGAGTTATTCAGCTTTGATGGTGGGTGCATTGTTAGCGATCGCTTTTTTAATTGTTACTCGCGGTCAAAATATCCAATTACAAGGTAGTTCCGTTGGTAATGGCGGTTATCGAAGTAATGGTTATAAATTACTAAAAGCTGGTGAGTTAGTTACATCTACACTCGCTGCGGAAACTAATGGTTTTTCCCTTGTAGAAAGTAACAACAACGGAAATGGGACTGCGGTTTTAGATTTAATCACAAGTACCCCCATTCAAACTGCTGAAATCCTTTCACCTCAACGTCTTAATCTAGCTGAAACCCTCGATAATATCAGCTATCGCATTATTGGTTTAGGCTTTCCTCTCCTCACAATTGGGATTATTGCTGGTGGGGTTTGGGCTAATGAAGCCTGGGGTTCTTACTGGAGTTGGGACCCGAAGGAAACTTGGGCGTTAATTACCTGGTTAGTTTTCGCGGCTTATCTGCATTCTAGAATAACTCGCGGTTGGCAAGGTCGAAAACCGGCAATTTTGGCCGCTGCTGGGTTTGTTGTAGTTTGGATTTGTTATCTGGGTGTGAATCTTTTAGGTAAGGGTTTACATTCTTACGGTTGGTTTTTGTAAGTTCATCTTTAACTATTACGCCGTAACTCCCCCACTGAATTTGGTACTCCAAATCAGTGGCGGGATATAAGGCGGGAAAAACCGAAATCGTTCTCAATCAATCCGAGGCATAAAACAACCACAATCAAAAAACTATTTAAAAGCTAAAAATAGGTATGCCCGTAAACATTTAAGGGTAAGTAGGCAGCGAAAAGAATATTGCAAGAGATTAGCATATTCCGCGATCCAATCTAATCTAACGATTTGTTGACACTCCCCGGTCTAAAGACGCGGGGATTCTTAATCGAATAATTGTCAAGACAACTGCTCGAATAATATCCGCTTTTCAGGTATTACCTTAGATGTACGGTTCTTGCCCTGATCCTGTTTGCCATTACTGGCAGAATCATCTCTGACAAGCGTAACTTTCCGAGAGTCCCCCGGTAGGTCTTTAACCCACCTTCCGCACCCCCTGGTGTCACAATCGGTAATTTCGGATTTTTGAATACCTTAAAGGATAATTTTTATACAAAAATTGGGAAATTTCAGATAGCGATAGCGAAGCACTGCTGCAAGCAGTTCGCCAGTCCCAAATCTCCAAACGACCAATTTTCGTTGTGTGACAGTTTAGGGTGCGGAAGGTGGGTTAGAATATTTTGGACATAAATATGGGAAGGTGAAGGTTGCTGTTCCTCCTCATAATACAAGCCAAAATTGCGCTAATTGTGGTCAAAAAGTCCAAAAATCTCTAGCGACTAGAACTCATGTTTGTCATCATTGTGGGTTTGTTGAAGATAGGGATATTAACGCCAGTATTAACATCCTAACATTAGGATTAAGTACCGTAGGGCATACGGGAACTTACGCTACAGGAGATTTGCCCTCTTGGGCGATTGGTGTTAACCTGTCGTCTAACGGTGAGTCTGTGAATCTAGAATCCCCGCGTCTTTAGACCGGGGAGTGTCAAAGTAGAGAATCTTCATGTCTTGGGCATGGTACGTAATCACAATTTGGCAAAATAAATATCTGATGCAGGACGGGAAACATTCACCAATTTTCTAGCCTATAAGCTAGAACACAAAGGCGGAAAGTTGGTTGAGATTGATAGATGGTTTCCCAGTTCTAAGCTTTGCTCTAATTGTTTCTATCAAGTAAGTGATATGCCATTGGATGTCCGTATGGACTTGTCCTCATTGTGGCACTCATCATGATCGTGATGGTAATGCAGCGATAAATATTAGAGCAGAAGGTATCAGAATGCTTGCATTGACTTGTGCCGAGCGCAGTCGAGGTAGCGCAGCCGAAATTATCAAGGCGGAAGGTATGGCTTCGCCACGCAGGCTATCAGCCGTCTCTGCTGTAGGAGGGGAGATCAGACCAAAACTTGGGCGAAAGTCTAAGTTGCGGCACTCCCCTGTGAGTACAGAAGCCGACGCTGTACTTGGTACTCCAAGTCAGTGTGGGTAGTTCACTCAGGTACTTAATAACTAAAACAAAACCCCCTCTAAAAGAACAGAGGAGGTTTTACTGTATGGAATAATAGACCTGGCATCGAGCTATTTTCACGTGGGGCTACCCCCAAACTATCGTCGCCGCAGCAGCGTTTCACCTCTGAGTTCGGGAAGGGATCAGTGTGGTTCCACCGCGCCATAGACACCAGGAAAGCCTGATGATTTTGGATTTTGGATTTTAGATTGGACTTATCAATCCAAAATCTAAAATCTAAAATTCACAAAACCCTGAAGACTGCATTTGAGAAAGAGAAATCACAATAACAAATTGAATAGAGGTCAAGCCCTCGGTCTATTAGTACCCCTCAGCTTCATACATTGCTGTACTTCCACTTAGAGCCTATTAACGGGTGTTCTGCCCGTGACCTTACCTACTTATCGTAGTGAGAGTACTCATCTTGAGGTGGGCTTCCCACTTAGATGCTTTCAGCGGTTATCCTCTCCGCACTTGGCTACCCAGCGTTTACTGTTGGTACAATAACTGGTACACCAGCGGTGCGTTCCTCCCGGTCCTCTCGTACTAAGGAGGACTCCTCTCAATACTCTTGCGCCTGCACCGGATATGGACCGAACTGTCTCACGACGTTCTGAACCCAGCTCACGTACCGCTTTAATGGGCGAACAGCCCAACCCTTGGGACGTACTTCCGCCCCAGGTTGCGATGAGCCGACATCGAGGTGCCAAACCTCCCCGTCGATGTGGACTCTTGGGGGAGATCAGCCTGTTATCCCTAGAGTAACTTTTATCCGTTGAGCGACGGCCATTCCACTCTGCGCCGTCGGATCACTAAGGCCTACTTTCGTACCTGCTCGACTTGTCGGTCTTGCAGTCAAGCTCCCTTCTGCCTTTACACTCTTCGCACGGTTTCCAAGCGTGCTGAGGGAACCTTTGCGCGCCTCCGTTACCTTTTAGGAGGCGACCGCCCCAGTCAAACTGCCCACCTGAAACTGTTCCCTCTCCGGCTGACGGAGATGGGTTAGAATTCTAGCTTCGCCAGAGTGGTATCTCACCGTTAGCTCCCTATTCCCCAAAAGGAATAGTTCACCGCTTCCCACCTATCCTGCGCAAGCGAAGCCCGAACACAATTCCAGGCTACAGTAAAGCTTCATAGGGTCTTTCTGTCCAGGTGCAGGCAGTCCGTATCTTCACAGACATTCCTATTTCGCCGAGTCTCTCTCTGAGACACCATCCAAATCGTTACGCCTTTCGTGCGGGTCGGAACTTACCCGACAAGGAATTTCGCTACCTTAGGACCGTTATAGTTACGGCCGCCGTTCACCGGGGCTTCGGTCGTCAGCTTCACTTTCGCTGACCAACTTCCTTAACCTTCCGGCACTGGGCAGGCGTCAGCCCCCATACGTCCTCTTGCGAGTTGGCGGAGACCTGTGTTTTTGGTAAACAGTCGCTTGGATCTCTTCACTGCGACCCACTGCTTAGGTGGGCACCCCTTCTTCCGAAGTTACGGGGCCATTTTGCCGAGTTCCTTAGAGAGAGTTATCTCGCGCCCCTTGGTATTCTCAACCTCCCTACCTGTGTCGGTTTCGGGTACGGGTGTTCTATCTTCATCACATAAATAGCTTTTCTTGGCACTATCCTTCACCACGCGGAGTTCGTAAACTCCTCCCAAACCAATCAGGGTATGGCTACCTTTTATGCGTCCCTATCTATGCTCCCACAGAACAGTAAGTGACTATTGACACTTTGTCCATCGACTACGCCGTTCGGCCTCGCCTTAGGTCCCGACTAACCCAGAGTGGACGAACCTGGCTCTGGAACCCTTAGGGTTTCGGGGTGTATGATTCTCACATACATTTGCGCTACTCAAGCCGACATTCTCACTTCCGTTTCGTCCACAGCTGCTCGCCGCTACTGCTTCTACCTACGACGGAACGCTCCCCTACCGATTAATAAATTAATCCCACAGCTTCGGTACATCACTTAGCCCCGTTCATTTTCGGCGCAAGATCGCTTGACTAGTGAGCTATTACGCACTCTTTCAAGGGTGGCTGCTTCTAGGCAAACCTCCTAGTTGTCTAGGCAATCTCACCTCCTTTATCACTTAGTGATGATTTGGGGACCTTAGCTGGTGGTCTGGGCTGTTTCCCTCTTGACAATGAAGCTTATCCCCCACTGTCTCACTGGCTGTGTGTTCTCTGGGTATTCTGAGTTTGTCTCGATTTGGTACCGGTCTCCCAGCCCGCACCGAAACAGTGCTTTACCCCCCAGATTTAATCACAACCGCTGCGCCTCAACACATTTCGGGGAGAACCAGCTAGCTCCTGGTTCGATTGGTATTTCACCCCTAACCACACCTCATCCGCCGATTTTTCAACATCGGTCGGTTCGGACCTCCACTTGGTGTTACCCAAGCTTCATCCTGGACATGGTTAGATCACCAGGGTTCGGGTCTATAAACACTGATATCTCGCCCTCTTCAGACTCGGTTTCCCTTTGGCTCCAGCATTCTCGCTTTAACCTACCAGTGCCTATAAGTCGCCGGCTCATTCTTCAACAGGCACGCGGTCATCCGTTAAATCGGACTCCCACTGCTTGTAAGCTTATGGTTTCATGTTCTATTTCACTCCCCTTCCGGGGTTCTTTTCACCTTTCCCTCGCGGTACTTGTTCACTATCGGTCACACAGTAGTATTTAGCCTTACGAGGTGGTCCTCGCTGATTCACATGGAATTCCTCGTGCTCCATGCTACTCGGGATTCAGCTACTATCCTTTGACTTTCAACTACGGGACTTTCACCCCCTCTGGTACAGTATTTAGCTGTTTCGTCTAGCCTCTAGATTCGATATTGCTGTCCCACGACCCCAAAGAATAAATCCCTTGGTTTAGGCTCTTCCCCTTTCGCTCACCACTACTTAGGGAATCTCTAGTTTGATTTCTCTTCCTCCAGCTACTAAGATGTTTCAGTTCGCTGGGTTGGCTCTTTCCTGTCTATATATTCAACAGGTAGTACATAGGGTTGCCCCATTCGGACATTTCCGGCTCTTAGTTTGCTTCCAACTCCCCGGAACATTTCGTCGGTAACCACGTCCTTCTTCGCCTCTGTGTGCCTAGGTATCCACCATTAGCCCTTATTAGCTTGACCACAATTTCTTCTTGTTTGCTTTCACATCCATCTCAATGTCTGTGTCTGCGGTGCTTTTTCTCTTTCTCTTATGCAGTTTTCAAGGTTCTGGCTGGAATTTAACCCAGCAGTCTAACTATGTTTGTTAGGTGCTGACTTTGATTCAATTTTTGAACTAAGCCGAATAATACTTTGAAAGATATCTACCAATCTCGACCGACCTAGGTTAGACCAATTTAGTTTCTATTCACAATTTGCATTGCTTTCGAGTTCTAAATGGATTAGGTCTCCCTAAAAGGAGGTGATCCAGCCACACCTTCCGGTACGGCTACCTTGTTACGACTTCACCCCAGTCATCAGTCCTACCTTAGGCATCCCCCTCCTTGCGGTTGGGGTAACGACTTCGGGCGTGACCAACTTCCATGGTGTGACGGGCGGTGTGTACAAGGCCCGGGAACGAATTCACTGCAGTATGCTGACCTGCAATTACTAGCGATTCCTCCTTCACGAAGGCGAGTTGCAGCCTTCGATCTGAACTGAGCTACGGTTTATGAGATTCGCATCACATCGCTGTGTAGCTGCCCTTTGTCCGTAGCATTGTAGTACGTGTGTAGCCCAAGACGTAAGGGGCATGCTGACTTGACGTCATCCCCACCTTCCTCCGGTTTGTCACCGGCAGTCTCTCTAGAGTGCCCAACTTAATGCTGGCAACTAAAAACGAGGGTTGCGCTCGTTGCGGGACTTAACCCAACATCTCACGACACGAGCTGACGACAGCCATGCACCACCTGTGTTCACGCTCCCGAAGGCACTTCCATCTTTCAACGGAATTCGTGACATGTCAAGCCTTGGTAAGGTTCTTCGCGTTGCATCGAATTAAACCACATACTCCACCGCTTGTGCGGGCCCCCGTCAATTCCTTTGAGTTTCACAGTTGCCTGCGTACTCCCCAGGCGGGATACTTAACGCGTTAGCTACGGCACAGCTCGGGTCGATACGAGCTACGCCTAGTATCCATCGTTTACGGCTAGGACTACTGGGGTATCTAATCCCATTCGCTCCCCTAGCTTTCGTCCCTCAGTGTCAGTCTTGGCCTAGCAGAGCGCCTTCGCCACCGGTGTTCTTCCTGATATCTACGCATTTCACCGCTACACCAGGAATTCCCTCTGCCCCGACCACACTCTAGCTTTGTAGTTTCCACTGCTTTTATTTGGTTGAGCCAAACTCTTTAACAGCAGACTTACAATGCCACCTGCGGACCCTTTACGCCCAATCATTCCGGATAACGCTTGCATCCTCCGTATTACCGCGGCTGCTGGCACGGAGTTAGCCGATGCTTATTCCTCAGGTACCGTCATTTTGTTCTTCCCTGAGAAAAGAGGTTTACAACCCAAGAGCCTTCCTCCCTCACGCGGTATTGCTCCGTCAGGCTTTCGCCCATTGCGGAAAATTCCCCACTGCTGCCTCCCGTAGGAGTCTGGGCCGTGTCTCAGTCCCAGTGTGGCTGATCATCCTCTCAGACCAGCTACTGATCGTCGCCTTGGTAGGCTCTTACCCCACCAACTAGCTAATCAGACGCAAGCTCTTCTTCAGGCAGCAAGCCTTTCACCTCTCGGCACATTGGGTATTAGCCACCGTTTCCAGTGGTTGTCCCCAACCTGAAGGTAGATTCTTACGCGTTACTCACCCGTCCGCCACTATCTCCGAAAAGACCGTTCGACTTGCATGTGTTAAGCATACCGCCAGCGTTCATCCTGAGCCAGGATCAAACTCTCCATTTTGTGTTTTCGAGTTTGTTGGCTCCGAAATTAGTTAAAATCTCGAATCCTCTTTCAATTATCTTTACGACGAGGATTGGTTTAATCTATTCTTTCAAAGTATTATTTTTTCTCGGTTCAGTTGTCCGGGAGTCGTTTCTTTCTCTCGGCACTTATCTAACATAGCAATCCTTCCTTTTTCTGTCAAGGGGTTTGAGAAATATTTTTTTAGGGGTGGGTAAAATCAGAGGCTATTTCCGGTCAAGGGCTTTATATAGCAAGGTTTTTCGGCGTTCTTCCTTATAATTTTAAATATCTACTGGGTGTTGACCATAATAAGGTAGGGCTTCTGACCAATGGGGATTTTTTCCTTGCTGCCAATCTAAATAGGCTAATTCTAAAATGCTGTTGACGGTGGCGGCTAAGTGAGATGTGGCTAATATTAACTGATTGTTATGCCAATTAGTTAGGGTTTTTTGCCATGCGGCTGGGGTGAACACTGCATCTGGTAATAGAGCAGTAATGCCAGAATTATCAGGGTTGGGTTGATAAATAGCACCAAAAACTTGTCCCCTCTGAGCTGGCATTTCTACGGCAATTATTGGATGTTGGTAATTTCTTTGTAATTTATATTCTTGCCAAGCTACTGCGGCTAGGGTGGAAACTGTAAATGCGGGAATTTTTAGCTGTTGTGCTAGTGTCCGAGCGGTGACAACACCAATACGAGTTCCTGTAAAACCACCAGGACCTTTGGCAACGGCGATAAATTCTAGGTCTGCCCAGGTTCGTGGTTTAATCACTTCAATTAAGTATTGATGAATATGACTGGATACGTCACGCCCTAAGTTCCAAACTTGAGATTGGGGATAGTCTGCAAAGTTGCTAATTGCTAAACCGAGTTCTGGTGTGGTTGTGTGTAATGCTAAAGCGTATTTATCCGATGAGAGATGTTTAATTATGGTTGTCAAGGTAAATGCAAATATATTTTTATGATAAACATTACAGCATAATTCAGAAGTTAGAGGTGAAATAAGTAGGTTGGCGTTGAAAATTGTCGTTATGGCAAGGCAAGAGGCAATAGGCAATAGTAAAAAAGTTTTCAGCGATGTTACGTTTCTTTACACAGGTTGGTTTTATTGTGTTCACCTACTTAACCTTGATTTTGGGCTTTTGCTCTTTTTCTGCTAGAAAATACTAAATGTGAATAAAATACCACTGCGGTTAAAACCGCTCGTGTCGCTTATATCTCAGGTCTAAAGACGCTGAGTTTTACGCTTACCGGATGTCTCTATAATTGGAAGTTAATGGAGTTTGTGAGAATTGGTGTTGCTGATTTTGGCTGTGAATACTCAGCAACATCCCAAAATCTAGCCTAAATTAGGTGGGGACTAATTCACCTGGACGCAATTTAGACCATTTACCTGTTTCTTGTTTGAAGCTGAGACAACCAACAACGTCCCATTCCATTTCAATTATTTCGCCTTGTGTGCGAATATTGACGTTGATGGAGGGTTCGTTGGGGTCAAAATCTGGTGTTTCTGTCAGGTGTGGCTGTTGGTGCTGGGTTTCTACGGCGTTGTAGGTGACGCAGCGGTCTACATAGTGGCAATTCACGCAAATACACATAATAGAACCAACTCTCAGAAGCTTTATAGTTAATGTAGCGTGAACTACTCCGCCGTAAAACGGACGGAGCTTCCCAATTCATCGGGAATAGCCTCAAGGACTTCGTAGTTCTATTGGTCTGACATTCCCTCCAAGGGCAGGAGTCCTGGTTCCCAAGACCCAAATTTTTTCCTTGGGACACTTACCTATCAGCTTGGTTTTCGCTTACGGCATTGGTGGTCAAGATTATGAATATCTTACCAGAAAACCTGGGGACTGGGGATTCATCATCCCCACCTTATGAGTACATTGAAGATGGGGACTTCCGCAAATCGTTAAGCAAAAATAATCAGCATTAGTTACTAGGTTGATTTTTATTAAAATGGATGAATTATCTGAATTAGTTGTTTCTCGTCTAGCTGCCAAAAGTTGGCCTTTTAGTCTGGACTATTTGCCGCAACCTGTTTATATGGTGGGTGGTGCGGTGCGTGATGCGATTTTGGGTAGGGTTCGGGAATATGTGGATTTAGATTTTATTATTCCAGGGGATGCGGTGAAGGTGGCGAGGAAGATTGCTCAACGTTATCAAGCTGGTTTTGTGTTACTTGATGCTGAAAGAAGAATTGCCCGTGTGGTGTTTCCTCATGCTACGGCTGATTTTGCTCAACAGGAGGGGGAAAGTTTAATTACGGATTTGCATAGAAGGGATTTTACTATTAATGCGATCGCCTATAATCCCCATACTCAAGAAATTATTGATCCTTTGCAAGGCTGTAAGGATATAGAATCTGGACTGTTACGGATGATATCACCTATAAATCTACAAAATGATCCTTTGCGGTTAATGCGGGCTTATCGTCAAGCCGCCCAACTTGGGTTTACTATTGAACCAGGTACTCAAGAGACAATTCGCAGTTTAGTGACCAGTATTATCCAGGTAGCAGCGGAACGGATACGGGTAGAGATTAGTTATTTATTAGCAAGTTCTCAAGGAACATTTTGGCTAAATACTGCTTGGAAAGATGGTGTTTTGACTAGTTTGTTTAAAAACGCAACCGATAAAAGTTTTATTAAGTTAGCTGCTGTTGATCAAGCTTATGCTCTAATTAGCAACAATTGGCAACAATTAGGAGAAGAATTAGGAAATTATGTGCGAGAAACTGTGAAAACTTCTTGGTTAGCTACTGCTAAACTAGCTTGTCTTGTGGACTTAAACCCGGAAATTGCCGAAGTCGAATTACAGGAACTTACCTATAGTCGGGCAGAAATTCGGGCTGTGACAACGGGATTAAGACTGTTTTCGGAAATAAAAGCGATACATAAGCCTTTGCGAAAACAGTATTTTCTGTTTCGGGAAATGGGAATTTTATTTCCGGCTGTGTTGGTATTAGCTTTAGCAAATGATATTGTGGCGAAGGGGATGTTTGAAAAAAGTATGTTAGTTAGTTATGAACCCTTAATTAAGCGTTATCTTGACAAAAACGATGTGGTTGCACACCCTATTCCTTTACTCAATGGTAAGGACATGATGAGGGCGTTAAACATTCCTGCTTCACCACTGATAGGTGAATTATTAATGGAAGTTGGTGTTGCTCAAGCTGAGGGAAAAATTTCTACAGTAGAAGCAGCGATAGAATTTGCCAAAAATTTAGTCAAAAACTAAATTTGTTATATTCACTTTTGAGTTGTTTAATTTTTATGGAGTAGGGAATGAGTCTGATTTGGCAGGCTGATTTTTATCGTAGTCCGCTACAAAATGTTGAAGGGCAAGTGCTATGGGAGTTATTAGTTTGTGATGAAACTCGCAGTTTTGAGTTTACAGCAAGTTGTCTCCAATCCCAGGCTAATTCTACTTGGCTTGTCCAACAATTACAATTAGCGGGTAAGGACAAGTTACCAGATGTAATTCAAGTATTTCGTCCTCAGTCTTTAAGTTTAATGACAATTGCGGCCAATAATTTAGGGATTCGGGTTGAAGCTACTCGGAGAACTTTGGCTTTAAAACAGTGGTTAGCAGCAAAGCAATATTCTCTAACTATGGATAAACTACCTCCATTACCATTACCGGAAAATCTATGGGGGGAAGAATGGCGGTTTGCGACGATTCCATCGGGTGATATTGTGGATGAGTTTGCAGAACGGCTAATTCCTTTTTTGCAAATACCAGAATTTCTCAAACCGATTAATCTGGGTTTGGCTTCAACAGTACCTATACCTGGTGTGGTGATTTACGGTGGGAGGAAATCTATGCGGTTGGCGCAGTGGTTAAAGGAAAGTCAGCCCGTTTCATTAAACTACATCGCTGGTGCGCCTGATGGGTTAGTATTAGAAGCTGGTTTAGTAGATAAGTGGGTGTTGGTGACTTTTACTGATGAGGAGGTTACTGTTGCGGGTAAATTGTACCAAGAGAGAAAACAACTAAGTCGGGGACTGCATTTTTTGTTGGTGCAACCAGATGATTCGGGAATGACTTATAGTGGTTTATGGTTATTGCAAGATGAAGATTAAAAACTAATGCTTGTTATATTTTGCTACCGAGGACAAGCCTACTTAAACATGAAAATTCATGTATAATAGGAGTCTTGGGTATTAGTAATTATTCATATGGGAACTTGGCAAGTTAACCAAATGTCTACATAATGATTAAAGAAATCATAACTTAGTCAAGATTTCTTGACCTTTTAAACGAAAATTAGACCAATCAAAGTTTAATCGAGATATTCAGCTAATTCATGTAAGCTAGAAGCAAATGAGCGAAATTAGTCAACGCAGGGTTGTTATTGGTGATGTGCATGGACACTATGAATGTTTGATGTTGCTGTTGGAGAAAATAGCCCCCACATCAGAGGATCAAGTATATTTTTTGGGAGACTTAATTGATCGTGGTCCAAAAAGTGCCGATGTTGTTGAGTTTGTTAAAGAAAATGATTACCATTGTTTGCTAGGTAATCATGAGCAGATGTTATTAAATATCATGACTGGTAATAATGCTGCGTCCACAAATATGCAAACGTGGTTATATAGTGGAGGACAGGCTACCATTGCTAGTTACCAATCTGCAACAATTCCTAAACAACATCTAGATTGGTTTGAGAGTTTGCCCACATATTTAGATTTGGGAGATTTTTGGTTAACTCATGCAGGTGTTGATCCAAAAAAGAGTGTGCAAGAACAGACGGCGGAAGAACTATGCTGGATTAGGGATGAGTTCCATCGGATAGAGCAACCATATTTTGCAGATAAGTTGATTATAGTTGGTCATACTATAACTTTTACTTTACCTGGTGTGGCTCCTGGTAATTTGGCGCGGGGGCAGGGATGGTTAGATATTGATACTGGTGCTTATCATCCCCGTAGTGGTTGGTTGACGGGGCTAGATATTACGAATAAATTGGTTTATCAGGCTAATGTGTTCAGTAGGTCTGTGCGGACTGTGGCTTGGGAAGAGGTGATGACAATTGTTCAGCCACAAGAGTTCGCAGGTAGCCGCCGTCATAGAAAACGAGAATAATTATGGCAAAAATGCTCTCATTTTGCTTTGATACACGGGATTATCTAAACCATAATTTTGACGACTTGGTTGATTTTTAATCTGATTTTGCAGGGAGATGACGCGATCGCTGGCTCCTGGATGTGTACTTAAAAATGCAGGTACGGAACTACTTCCTTGTAGCTTTTTCATGAAAGAAACCATTGCTGACTGAGCATAACCAGTGCGGGTTATGTTTGCTAATCCTCTTTTATCAGCATCAAATTCGTCTTGGCGACTGCGGGGAAGATTAAGGGCGAGTTGCACACCAATTCCTACAGCTTTACTTTTATCTAAACCGGATACGGTAGCTACACCACTGGTTATAGCTTGTTGTCGCATTTGTTTAATTAAATGTTTGCCTTCGATATGTCCCATTTCATGAGCTAATACACTGGCAACTTCGGCTTCATTATCTGCTGTTTTTAACAAACCTGTATTCACATAAATAAAACCACCAGCGGTTGCAAAGGCATTAACAGCAGGATCTTCGACTACTTGAAAAGTATAAGCAATATTTGGGCGAGTGCTATTAGCTGCTAAACGTCTACCTATTTGTTCAACATAGTTGTTTAGTTGTGAGTTAGGAGAAATTCTGACTTCTTGCTGTATTTCTTGATTCATTTGCTGCCCAAGATCAACTTCCTGGCGATCGGATATATTAGATAGGTTAAATATTTGGGTTACTTGTGGGAGTATACGGATCAGATCGCTAAAACCTATAGCTTTACTTGATAATGGTGTACTCAGGCACACAGTCAAAGCCACGCTTACAGAAATGAACGGATACAAACAGCGACGCTGCCACAAACGATAATTTGTCCAAATTCCTTGAGAGTTAATCATAATCCGGTTATATGAGATTGGTGTAAGAACTTAAAATCAGAGGACGAATTTTCAGGTTACTAAGTTGCATTTTCAACTCCAGATAGTGCAAATAGTCAATTCAAATAACTTACTGCTACTATGATAAACTGTCGCATAACCATAAAGTCTAGTTTCTGTCAATTCTGATTCAGTGATCAAGATTGTGGATCACTTTAAAGAAACTGTCGGTACAATCAATTACTTAGCTGAAAACTTAACTGCAACTTATCCAAACCTGATTATGGCTATTTTAGATTCTAAAGGTCGCTTATTCGGTAAAATTAACCTATTAGATTTAGGGGCTGCATTAGTAATTTTGCTAGTGATAGTGGGTATCTTTATTTTCCCTGGTACTTCTGGTTCTGTGGCTCAAGTGGGTGCGAAAACAGTACCCATTGAGGTAGATTTACTGGTACGTGGACTCAATGTTCGTAATCCTCAACAGTTAATTAAAGAAGGATTTACAAAAGGTGGTAAAACTAATGTAATTATCCGTAATCAACCTTATGGTCAGATTGGGATTAAATCTGTTGAGCAGTTAGAGAGAACACTGACAATTGGTCAACCAGATGGTTCTGTGAAAGAATTACCAGATCCTAGAAAAATTAACTTTAGTACAGATTTTCTCTTGACTTTAGAAGGACAAGCTACAGTGACTAAGGATGGGCCTGTTCTTGGTAATAGCAAGGTGAAAATTGGAATGCCTTTTGAATTAGAAGGTTTTAACTATAACTTTAATGCGTCTGTAGTTGATATTCGATTACAGGATAAATAGCATTTTATTTAAGGATGAAATTCTCCTGGTTTCATCCTTAAAGTTAGTAAAAACCATCTATTTATAATTTTGTAATCAAGTAGGTAAATACTGTGGCACAGGCTTCGTCTTCTTGGCGACAATTGATGAATCAAGTTTCAGAAATTCAGATCAAGATTCCCAAACATTTTTCTGAACCTGGTATTTTGCTGGGATTACTGACAATTATTGTAGCTATGCTGCTTTGGAGTTGGCAATTGCTGTTAGCTCTGGTGGTGGGTATTGGGATGATGGTATTTACTTACTCAGTGCAAAAATGGAATTGGCAATTGCGCTGGTTAGAAATACGTAAGTTGATGAGTAGCACTAATAGTAAGTTAGCTTATGCGATCGCCAGTGGTGGTATTGCGACTGTGATAACTTACATGGCTTCGGCAATTTGGGTTGATGCTCCTAGTCATTGGTTGGCTGCTGGTGCGATTGTGCAAGGCATGGGAACGCTATTAACTTTAATTTTGCTGGTGTGGCAAATATTCAGTTTTCAAGGAAATCGAGAAGAAGATTATATTGATCAATTGTTAAACAATTTAACGGAAAAGGATTCTTTAAAACGTTTACTTTGCATACGTCAACTCAATAAACTGATTACCCGTCAGCGAGTTGATACGGTAATACAACAAGATATCGGGGAATGTTTACAACTATTACTGAGTCAGGAACAAGAAGTCATGATTCGGGAAGCCGCTTTGGATTGTTTGCAAAATTTAACTGGGTTGCAAGTGCTAAAGCCTATTCAGACAAAGGTATTTATTTCCGCAGGGATACGGCACACTACCTGAACGCTATCAGAGGGTAGGGGCGCGGGGCCTGCGCCCATTCGGGAGTATGGCTAACGCCACGCTACCCTATCAGCAAGCCCTACTTAAGTAGGTGAACACAATAAAACCAAACTGTGTAAAGAAACGTAAAATCGCCCAAACCCTTTTCACTCTTGCCTCTTGCCTTGCCATAACGACAATTTTCAACACCCACCTACTTAGTTGGGGTATTTTGTTTTAATTCTTCTCTGAGGATTTGCTGGTAAATCTTGGGTAAGGAACTACTAACAGAATTATTTTCTATCCCGTATCCTAAACTTGTCCATGTGGGGGAGAGTTTTCGGAGAACGTCATTTAATTTTTGTTGCTGCAATAGTTTAGGGATATCTACACCCCAAACTTTTGAATCATTTAACCAACGGTAAACTACTACATCTTGATACTCTGCTTCAAAGCTATAATTAGTCCAAAGCATGATTTTGGTGGGTTTTGGATGATAACGAGGGGCAACTTGATCCCACGTAGTATTAATAATTTGATATCTACCTGCGGCTGTAGAACAATTACCTGTATTCGGTCCGGTAATGATGGTGACACATTTTTGAGGATGATGACTGAGATCATGAACTTGTTCACCACCATACAAGAGAGAGTAGGGACGATCACCACTGGCTTCGCTGGCGGATATAGTTCTCATTAATGCCCGAATATAAGGATCTCCACCTTTCATGACTAGAGGGGGCTGTTTTCTGGTAAATATAGATATAGGTTCGGGGGATAATTGTATATCCCCAAAAATATACCACTGAAACAGGTAAACAAAGCCCAAGAGTGAGGCAATGGGAGCGATGAGTTTTTCTACACCTTTGAGTTCAAAGTTTTTCAGAATTTAACTCCTTTTAGTTATTTCTTTGGACTAATAAGCAAAAATTAACTTTTTTTTTATTTCCGAAGATTACTCGGCTCGGTAATATTGCTATGATGATTGCATTTTGGTATTTAGCTACAATATCAATTATTGAATAAAAAAATATTCAAGGCGGTTAAAACCGTCGTCAGTGAGCTTGTCGAACTGCTCGTTGGTGGGCTGCGTCGAACCATCCCTCTCAGGGTTAAAGCCGCTGAGTTTCCCACTTACTGGGCATTCTTATGACTGTGAATTGCTTACACCTAAATTTACCATTTTTCTCGTTGTTGACTGACTCTACATAATTAGTTCATGCCGTTTGTGTAAAGTTCATGACAATTTTTTGAAATTTTCGTGAAAATTGGATTTTGAAGCGAAAAAACTTCCCTGAAGTGGGAATGATGAATATAGACAACTTTCCAGATATAGAAAAAACAAATTTATGGTTACAAACAATAGTAAATATCAATCATGGGAAGTAGCAGATGAGACTGTATTACAGGAGGCTCATCTAAGCGCAACTAAATTTTATGGTAATTATCAAGATGGGATGGAAATGTATGCTCCTGTGGAGCAGGTAGAGAAGTATTTTAATACTCACTCTTCCTGGTTTGGTCGTTGTGCAGAACCGATGAAGGTAAGCCGGATAGGTGAAAATAGTTATGCTTTGGCGGTAGGTAAATTTGGTGCTTTTGGTTACGATGTAGAACCGAAGATTGGCTTGGAGTTGTTAAAACCTGAAGATAATGAATTCCAAATCCGAACTATTCCTGTACCTGATTATCAGTCACCTGGTTATGAGGTAGATTATAAATCATCAACACGATTGATAGGTGATTTAGATGGGGTTACGCGGGTGGAATGGGAGTTGGACTTGGTTGTTGAGTTGCAGTTTCCTAGATTTATTCAGCGATTACCCTATTCGTTAATTCAGTCTACTGGCGATCGCATTCTTAATCAAATCGTCCGTCAAGTTTCCCATCGTCTCACACACAAGGTACAAAAAGATTTTCATCAATCTCTGAATATACCTTTTCCGCAAAAGAAACACAGGTAATAACAGTCTAAGATATTGTTATCAGTGGGTTAATTTCCAAAAAAGATTTAGCTTAAACAGTAGAAGCCTCTCACCTACCCGATAGGGAGGTGATGAGATGAATCGCCAAGATTGGTATTGGTCCTGGGGAGTAGATATGTGTGTTTACTATGAACCAAACACAGAAGAACCAGCAAAATCTAAATCAATTGTTCCCGATGGATTTTTAGCTTTAGGAGTGGAGAGACTCAAAAATGAAGGGGGTAGATTAAGTTATTTATTATGGGAAGAAAAAGTATTACCAATTGTGGTATTGGAAGGGTAACCCAGTGATTAGTATGGACAGTAAAAAAAAGAGTTAATTGCCAATTTATATAGAGAAGGAAGTATTTATACTGATGCTCCAATCAAGGTATTAGACCACGACTTTCCATCTTTGGCAATAAGGTATTCAAAAATCCGAAATTACCGATTGTGACACCAGGGGGTGCGGAAGGTGGGTTAATATCACCGTCCGTTCGACAGTTCAAATTTTTTCTCCGGTGTAAAAATTTTCTTTTAAAAAACCATGATTAACAACATTCCCAACACCCTCGTTTTTCTAGACTCCAACGTTGCTGACTATCAAAGCCTGATCCAGCAAGCTAAACCTGGTACTGAAGTGATCATTATTGATGCCCAAAAAGACGGCATTGAGCAAATCACCCAGGCTTTAGCACAACGAGAAGGGATTACTAGCGTCCAAATTATCTCTCATGGGGGTGAGGGAGAAATTCAATTAGGGACAACTTTGCTCAACAGCGCCACTTTACAGAAGTATAGTCAGCAATTGCAGGAATGGCGCAAGGCTTTAACGGCAGAAGCTGATATTTTGCTGTTGGGTTGTAATGTGTCCGCGGGCGAAATAGGAAAGGATTTTATAGCGAAATTAAGTGAAATTACGGGGGCTGATGTTGCGGCTTCTGACGATGTTACGGGAAACGCCAAATTAGGAGGAAACTGGGATTTAGAAATTCAGACGGGGACTATTGAATCGAGTTTAGCAATTTCTGATGCAACTTTAGATGCCTATGATCATGTTTTGGCAATCAAAGACTGGTATCAGGGGAATATTGGGGAAGGGTTATTAGGTGCTTATTTTGATAATAATTCGTTGGATAAGTCGAAAGTAGCAAAAGTAAATAGGATTGATCCTACTATAAATTATGATTGGCAGAGAGAAAAAGCTGATTCTCAACTTACTCAAACTGATTTCAGTGTTGAGTGGACTGGGAAAATTATTTCTTCTTATACGCCAGGCTTGTACGAATTTTATATAACCTCTGATGATGGTGCTAGATTATATATCCAAAAAAATGGGGTGTGGGAACTAGTTATTGATCAGTGGGGACAAATTAACCGTGATGTAGTTGGAAGTATTTTTCTAGAAGCAGAGACAACTTATTCTCTTAAACTTCAACTGAGGGATACTGGTGGAAATGCAACAATGCAATTATCTTGGAAAAAACCTGATAGTGGTACATTGAAAGAAATTATTCCTTCACGAAACTTTATCCCTGATACAGATACAACTGATAATATCTCTGTAAGAGTTCCTACGGTTAGCATTGTTGGTACACCTGCATCTGAGAATTCAAAAGAAGCTAAATTCACGATTAAAACTGATACACTTACAGAGTATACAGATGGGAGAAAAGGTGTAACTGTCTATTACCAGATAGATGGAGGACAGGAACAAAAGATTCTAGTTGACTCCTATTCTAAAGATTTATCTATCAACATTGATGACACTTCATATAATCCGGGCAGAACCATAACTGTCCATATTACTCGTGGTTCTTATTTAAGAGGGACATCTTCAGCAATTATTGATGTCACAGATAATGAACCAAATTTTACGATAACAAGAATTGCCGATGCCACTGAGGGAGGAGCCAATCCGCAATTTCAACTTGTTAATAACAATAATGTTCGCACCAATAGAGATATTACTTTTTATTATCAAATAGACTTAAATACTGCCTCTAATCCTAAAGCAATTTTGCAGGATTTTACAACTATATACTTATCCAGAAGTGTTGTTTTTCCTAGTGGTGCATCCTCGCAGATATTTACGCTGCCAATTATAAATGATGATAAGCTTTATGAAGGGCAAATAGAACGTTTTCGGATTATCCCAATTTCTAGCTCTGAATATACAGCAACTAATGATAATCAGGACTATTCATTATCTGATAATGAACCACTGATTAGTTTACAATCCTATTCTTCAGTTCCCCAAGAAGGCGCAGCATTTAACGGCTCTCAAGATGGATTATTTCTGGTTGATTTTAGCGTTGCTACTCCTCAACAGTTTTTTCTGGAATTAGGGCTAGAAACCTCAAGCAAATCAGCAACTCCAGGTGCTTTTGTCGCCACAACCAAAGGGGCGGATTACAAAATATATTATTACTTTCAGAATCAGGGTTATCAAGACAGAAAGTATCTAATTCAAGATTCTAATTCTTCTCTTGCAAATCTCAAAATTGATGTTCCTGTTCCTAATGGTAATAAAAGCGGAATTATCATTGGAGTAGAACCCATTGATGATGATATCTTTGATCCTGATGAAACTGTGACGCTCTTTCTGAAGGATCACGCAATGGGTCAAAATCAATATTATGGTATTGCTCCTAATGCAAATAAACAGACAATAACTATCAGGGACAATGAACCAATTGTTTCTTTAGGTAATGTTGTTAATCCTCAAGAGGGATTTGGTTATGGTAGTACAATTATTGGGCTAGAACAAGCTTTAGAATTAAATGGCACAAATTGGGTTAATGTTGCCAGTAAACCCAGTTTAGACCTCAGCAAAACCGGACAATTTACTCAAGAGGCTTGGATTTTTACTAACTTTACTGACAATAACCGCCATAGAATTTTAGGCACTAGCACCACGGCTAATAGTTATGCGGGCATTGGTGTAATCAATCAAACTGGAATTGAAGTCGGTTTTGGTGATGGCACAAAATGGAATTCTTTTAAGGTTGATAACATCCTCACCAAAAATAATTGGAATCATGTTGCCACTACCTTTGATGGCACTGAATACACTCTTTATGTGAATGGTTTAAAGGCTTATGCAACTACTGAATTTCAAGGGAAAATTCCCACCAATACTTCTAGTTTTGATATTGGCAAAGGCTCAACTACCTTCTTTCCTGGGGCAATTGATGAAGTTCGTCTCTGGAATGTTGCCCGTACTGCTGCTCAAATTAATCAAAACTTGATTACTGATTTGCAAGGTAATGAAGAGGGATTAATTGGTTATTGGCAGTTTAATAATAATACTCAAGATAAAACTGCTAACCAAAATAATGGCACTGCCAATGGCACAGTTAACTACATCAAAAATCCTGCCACTCAGATTGGTTATGTAGATGTAACTTTGGATAAAGATGTTACGACTCCTCAAGGTTTGTGGATTCAATATACTTTAGGTGGAACGGCCACTCAGTTCACTCAGGCGCAAGATTATTGGAGTTCTCAAATTCGCAAAGTATCCACTAATCCTAATAGCCAATTTAATGGTATTGTCATTCCTCAAGGTGAAAGAACTGGTAGAATTTACTTCACGGCTATACCTGATGGTATCGCTGAATCTAATGAAACTATTCAAGTCAACCTAATTGGTTATGATTTCGACCGCGAAACCAGAACTTATAATCAAAATGCTTCTAACTATGGAATTGATCCTAATAATAGTTCCCGAACTTTAACCATTCAAGATAACCAAGCATTCCAACCTGGTATTATTGTCCTCAATGAATTTAATGAGGTTGTTAATGCCAATAATCCTCTTTCTGTGAAGAATGGTAGCACTAGCTTTAAGGTTAAGCTGGCAAGTCAACCTGATCCCTACTCTCCACAAATTTTGATCAAGAAAGTTGATCCTAATTCAGGAGTAGATTATGATGCTGATGTACGATTCAATTCTCAAAATTGGAATATTCCAAAAACTGTAACTTTACAAAATATTACCACTGCCCAAGCAGAACTTCGTTTCACAGCCCAGAACTATCAAAATGTAGCTCCCCTAACTATCCCCCTAACTACCAACCCTTCAGACAAAGTTCGGGTAACAGAAGGCAGTTTAACTGATGCTGTAGCGATTAAACCCGAAGTTAGTATTGTTAGTGGTGGTGATGCTAATGAAACTGATGCTGAAGGTGGACAATTTACAATTCGCCTCAAAAATCCCGCACCAGCAACAGGGTTAACTGTAAATTATCAAATTTCAGGAACTGCGATTCTCAATACTGACTATGCGATAGCTGGAGCTAATATTAATGCTCAAGGGATTGGTTCAATTACCATTGCCGCAGGAGAAACAGAAGCTACCATTGCGATCGCTCCAATTATTGATTCCCAAGTTGAAGGCAATGAAACTGTTAGTATTAACCTGCAAAGTAACGCAGCTTACAACATAAAAACTGGCGTTGGTAATGCCACATTGACTTTAGTTGATAGTGATATAGCTGGGCTGCAACTGTCCAATGTTCAAGTTGTCACTAATAGCACCACCCAATCTCAAGATACAACTTTTGCGGGAACTTTTAGCCCCTTAATTACTGAAGAAAATCGGCTGGGAATCCCCACTGAATCAGCTTTTGGGTTGCGTTTATCTAGTAAGCCATCGGCTAACGTTACGGTTACTTTTTCTGGAATTGACACTACTGAAGGGACATTATCTAAATCCTCTCTTATCTTCACTGCTGACAATTGGAATCAGTATCAAAGTGTCACGATAAAAGGCGTAGATGATCTAGAAACAGATGGCGATATTACTTATTCTGTAATGGGGACGACTAGCAGCAGTGATCCACAATATCAAAACAAAAGAATTCCCATTCAAATTACCAATCTTGATAATGAAAAACAAATTCTCAAAACTGCTCAAGAAATTAACACCGCATTAGGTGGAGATCCTGCTCAAGTTAATACAAATCTCCCCTTAGCTACGATTAAAGTTCTCAATGCCACCGCGATTGAAGTAGATAAGTTAATAGGTAACACAATTGCGCCACAAATTGAAATTAACCTCGATAAACCCGCCGGAACTAACGGGGCTTTAGTCAGCTTTGATTTAGCTGGAGGCACTGCAATTTATGGTCAGGATGTTAACACCTTACAAAATATTTTCTTTGAGAAAACGGGAGCTAATAATCCCTTTAATGGTATTAATGTCGGCAATAATAGCCGCCCTACTTTTGCAGACATTGATAAAGATGGAGATTTAGATTTATTCGTTGGTACTGGCAATGGGCTGATCAAATTCTACAAAAATCAAGGAAGTACAAGTAGTCCCCTCTACGTCAAACAAACGGGAGTTAATAATCCCTTAAATAGTGTTAATACTGTTACTAATGCTGCGCCAGCCTTTGTGGATATTGATGGCGATGGCGACTTAGATGTTTTTGTGGGTACGGGTGATGGTAAACTCCTCTACTACAAAAACTTCGGTACATCCACCATTCCCCTGTTTCAACAACAAACAGGTGTCAATAATCCGCTTGATCAATTTAGCAAATATAGTTATTACTCCGTTTATCCCACTTTTGGGGATATTTATGGCGATGGAACTCAAGCTGCAATTCTTGGTATTACCTATAATTTTGGCTCACAAGCCGCCCAAAATTGGACTGAACTATTCACCAATAACGGTTCAAAAACCTTTCCTAATTTTACTTTCAATAGTTATTCTTTACAGTTGTCAACGAGTGGAATGACGACGGTTTCTGATATTGACTTGGATGGGGATCTTGATCTGGTTTCTGGATCTTTTACTAACAATGCCAGTTTTGATGGCAAGATCCAAACCTCTCGTAACGATGGTAATCGCACATATCAAACACTTTTAGGTAATACTAACCCCTTCAAAGATATTACTTTTGCGAGTGGTAGTATTCCTGCCCCAGTTTTAGTGAATTTAGATGGAGATGTTGATCAGGATCTAGTTCTTGGTGGTAATGATGGCACTCTCAAATATTATCAACAGGTGCAAGCCGTCAAAATTGCTGCTGGAGAGACCAAAGCAACTGTTACCCTCCAAACTCTGCCAGACAATATAGACGAAGATGATGAAACAATTCAAGTTAACTTGCGGGGGGGAGATGGTTATCGCATTGATACCACCAAATCCACTGCGATTGTTACATTACAAGACGATAGTGATACTGTCGGAGTCACAATTACTAAGCCTAGTAGTTCAATTACTTCTGAAACTGGTACATATCTCAACTATTCGATCAAGCTGAATAGTAAACCCACAAAAACAGTTAAAGTTTCCCTTGGTACAACTGATAGCAGTGAAGGACAATTAAAGAATCGGATTAATGATTTATCATCAGTTGGTGTTCTCAATTTAGAATTTACTCCTGATAATTGGAATCAACCGCAATCGTTTGTAGTGGCGGGGCAAGATGATGCTATTGATGATGACAATATTGATTATAAAATCATCACGACCGTTAACAGTCAAGATGGCAAATATGATGGCTTAAACGTTGAATCGCTGTTTTTAACGAATACAGATAATGATGATTTTGGATTGGTAATTAATGAACCAGGGCAAACTACTGAAGGACGTAGCAATATTTATGGTGTCCGTCTCAAGAGTCAACCCACAGGAGAAGTACGGGTAACATTAACCCCCAGTGATGATCAAATTCAAATTAATCAAAAAAGTGCTAGTAAGCCTATTACCCTCGTCTTTAATGCCAAAACTTGGAATCTTGAACAATCGGTGCAAGTTTTGGCGATAGATGATGCGGTAGTTGAATATTTCCACACCAGTCAGATTAAAGTAACTACAGAAAGTGGCAAGGTTCTGTATGGAGAACTCAACGATGCTACAAATGGTATTGCTAGTCAAGCGACTGATTTAGGAACTCTCAAGGAAACCCTAACCTTACGCGATTTGTCCATTGGCACATCGGCAGATCAAGACTGGTATCAATTCACTCTTCCCGATACAGGAACTGCTTCTGATTATGTACAGATAAACTTTAAGAATGCCTTGGGCGATCTGGATATGAAGCTATTCAAAGCTTCTGATCTCACCAACCATATTAGTAAATCATCTTCCTATACAAATAATAGTGAGAAACTAGATTTTAATGGTCTAGCACCTGGAAAGTATTACATCCAAGTTTATGGATATGGTGGGATAACTAATCCCAATTACACGCTCACATTAACCAATGAAGACTCGAAATATAATAATTTTACGGGTCTAACTAAAGATGTTTATATCGTAGATAACGATTTACCAACTGCTAAAATTATTGCCGGTCCCTCAGCTTCTGAATTATTCGGGCAACCTAGTTATTTTAGTGTTTCTTTAAGTAATCCTGCGCCGCGCAATTCCCTCAGTCAAAATGGGATTGCTGTTAACTATCGTTTGGTGGGAGGAACTGCTAGTAATGGTAATGATTATCAACTGATTTCTCCGACTGGAACTGTACTGATTGCCCCTGGAAATATTCAAAATAATCTGCTAATTGTGCCGATAGATGACAAGTTAGCGGAAGGACTTAATCTCAAAGTTACGGGTAGAACTGTAGGTGCAGCCAGTAATAACCATACCCAGATGACTTTGACGGTGGAGACAAATTTAGCAGCTTCGGCAACTCTCAATCAAGGGACAAAATTAAAGTTTGCTAAAGGTGTGATTGGGGAAGTTGTTAGTTCCGTTACCCTTGTTCCTAGTCAGAAGATCAATTTGACATCATCACCAGTATTAGGAAATATTACTGTCTCAAATACTAGCTCACCCGCAGGGGAAAGCAAGGATAATGTTTTTGATAGTATTGCGAATAGCAAGTGGTTATTGTATGCCTCTACGGGCTGGATTCAATATCAGTTACCAAATAATCAGTCTTCTGTTGTACGCGAATATTCTCTAACTTCTGCCAATGATGCCAGTGGGCGCGATCCCAAAAATTGGCAATTACAAGGCTCTAAAGATGGGATAAATTTTACAACGATTGATCAACGCAGTAATGAAATCTTTAGTCAGCGACTTGAAACACGCACTTTTACAGTCAACAATTCCACTGACTACAGTTACTATCGTCTAAATATTACAGGTAATAATGGCGCAGCAGAACTACAATTAGCTGATTTAGCTCTCTTTGCTCCTACTGAGAAGATCAATCTGACATCATCACCGATATTAGCAAATATTACCGTCTCAAATACTAACTCACCCGCAGGGGAAAGCAAGGATAATGTTTTTGATAGTAATGCGTATAGCAAGTGGTTATTGTATGCCTCTACGGGCTGGATTCAATATCAGTTACCAAATAATCAGTCTTCTGTTTTACGCGAATATTCCCTAACTTCTGCTAATGATGCAAGTGGACGCGATCCCAAAAATTGGCAATTACAAGGCTCTAAAGATGGGATAAATTTTACACCGATTGATCAACGCAGTAATGAAATCTTTAGTCAGCGACTTGAAACACGCACTTTTACAGTCAACAATTCCACTGACTACAGTTACTATCGTCTAAATATTACAGGTAATAATGGCGCAGCAGAATTACAATTAGCTGATTTAGCTCTCTTTGCGGATAAACCTCAAGCTACTATTTCTGTTAATGTCAACACCTTTGATGTCAATTCTGTACAGGTTAATTCTTTGGCTAAAGTCGCCGAAGAAACTGTGACGGTGGAATTGTTGGCTGGGGATGGCTATAAACTAGATGATAATCACAAAATTGCCAACTTAGCGATCGCTGATGATGATGTTCCTGGTGTGCGAGTCGTAGAAGTAGGATATACCACCGTTGCGGGAGAAAGTGAAGCCGCCCAATTTGAAGTTTCCTTATTAAGTGAACCTACTCAAGATGTCAAAATCCGTTTAACTCCTGGTGCAGAAGTTGAATTTGTTAATCCTATTAACCCGACTACAGTTAAGGTTAAAAAGGATATTTACACACTCAATAGTTTCAGCAGTGATATTCTTGATGTCAAACTCAATGGTTTAGTCCCCACGAATAAAGGTGATGCCCTTACCCTTGAAGTACAACTGAAAAAACAACCTTTTGAAATTGTCACTGTGACTATAACTGATGGTTTGGAAACCACCAGCCAAGTTACTGCACCTGTTACCCTAACTTTTACCCCAGATAACTGGAATCAACCACAACAGAGCGTGGTAGTATCCTATTTGGATCGCAATAATGTTGGTATTGGCAACTATCAAATTAATGCCCAATTAAAATTTGATCCTACCCAAACTGTCGAATTTGACATCACTGATAATAGTGGCGATAAATATGCAATTACCGCCAGTGAGGTTTTAGATATTCAGCTTTTGACAGCAACTCCTACAGATCAAGGCAATAATAATTTTGCGGTTAAACTCAATAACAAACCATTAGGTAACGTCACTGTTGTTTTAGCAGATAGTTTTGAAACCACAGGAAAAGTCACCCCCACAAAAACCCTGACTTTTACGAATGCAAATTGGAATATTGCACAAAATGTCACTCTAGCTAACCTTGATAAAAACAGCAGTGATGACTATCAAATTAAGGCTAATGTTACAGGAAATGTTGTCACCAATCCCGCCCTCAACTTGGGGATTACCCATAGCCAGATTGACATTGACAAACAAACTACAGAAATAACATTTAAACCTGAAGATTGGTATAAGCTTCAACCTATTGCTGTTAAAGGTAGTGATGATACTTTCTCAGAACCAAATCTCTATCACATCAGTAATATTGATTATCAAGTTACTAGCAGTGATAGCGGTTATAATAACTTCTTTGTTCCCCAACAAACTGTTTTTGTTGTTGATCGGGTTCTCTCTCCGAAAGAAACCTCTGCTACCTTGAAAGAAGGCTTAGGTTTGCTAGAAGATAGTTTCGGTAGTCTCACAGTCCCAATTTTGGGCGGATTAGATGATATTGCTCCCGATTTAGTAGGTGAATTTTCAGGACAACTTACCAGTGCGATCGCCAAAGAAGAAAACCTCTCAGCAATCCGACTTAAAGAGATTATCGAAAGCATTCTTGGCACTCTGGGCGCAAAATCTTTTGATGTAGATGTAGAGGTAAATGAGGAGGAAGTAACAGTAAATCTGGACTTAAAGAAAACCTACGATCTCTTCAAACTCTCTCTAGATGGCAATAATTTAGGACTTCCCGCTTTAGGTATTAACCTCACCACCAAAGGGGAATTAGTCTCGACTTTTGACTATAATTTATCTCTTGGTTTTGGTTTAAGTAAAGACTTTGGCTTCTTTATTGATACTAAGAAAACAGGCTTTAATGCCGGGATTGATGTGGGTTTATCTAAAAATTTTAGTGGACAAGGAAACCTCTCATTTGTCCGTTTAGACTTTAATAATGATCCAACTAATCTTTCTAAACTTTCTTTCACTGTAGATGCCAAACTCAAAGATTTAGATAATCATCAAGGAATTAGATTCTTTGATGTCAATGACAATGGCATCCTTGATGCTACAGAACCTTTTACCCAAATCAGTGCCACAGGAACTTACACTGAACTTAAACCAGTAGCTAACGATCCTCTTGATATTAATAAAAATAGCAAATTTGATCAAGCCCAATACCAGCAACAAGAGGGAATATATCGCACAGCCACCGATGCAACAAGTGCGGTACAAACCTATTACTTTGATATTAACCGTAATGGTAAGTTAGACAAGGATACTACAGGCAAAGCTACCGAACCACTCACTACAAATGCAACTCTTTTTAATACCGAGTTTGTTCTGAAAAAGAAGACACCAACGGCGGCGGCTGGAACTGTGGCAGTTCCTGAATATTACATTGACTTTAATAATAACAACATCCTCGATGTAGGGGAAAAAATCAATAAGGCATGGGATAAAAACAATGACCTGAAACTGAATGCAGATATCAATGATCCAGGAGAAGGCAAGTTTATTAATGATGTGGCGATCGCATTCATAGACACCAATAATGACAAACAATACAATAGCAGTGAAAAGTTTATCTATTCTGAGTTTAACCCCTTGGCAATGGATGATCAAGCCAAGAGTGAAGATGGCTCATATCTTGATCTTGATCAAGATGGTAATTATGGATCAGATACTTGGGATGTGAAAATCCTCACAACTCAAAATAATGGTCAGCAAACCTATTTTCTGGATTTGAATCGGAATGGAACTCTAGATAAATATGAACCTCAATCTATTTCTAGTTTTGACACCTTAGAGATTCCTGATAGTGATGAAACTGTCACCATTGTTGATCCCCTCAAACCTGATGATGGCAAAAATGCTCTGATTACCTTAAAAATTCTGGGTACTGGGACAAGTCGTTATGTTGATCAAAATAAGGACGGAGTTTATAAAGCTGTAGATGACACCTTAATCGCCACAAAGGTGAGTTTACCCTCTGATATCGCCAAGCAAGCGGAAATTGAGGCAAGTGATCCTTTAGTTGGGATGACTCTAAAAGATATTTTCCGCATTTCCGACAGCGATACAAGCATTACTTTCTTAGATGTAGATGGAGATAAAAAGCTCGATATTGGCAATCTAGGAAACCCGAATATTTATCAATTTGAGCCAAAATTATGGGTGCAAGATGGTAAACGCGTTGTTGATTTAGATTTTAATGGAGAACTGACGCTGAATAAAGAGGATGTGGCCATTGAACCTTTTGCAGATGTTAGTAATCAATTCTCATTAGATGCACTTAAACCTGCCACAGGGCAAACAGCAACCGGGGCAATTGTCAAACTATTTGATGATGGCGATCGCCTGACGATGACAGAACTAAAAAACTTCAAAAACGATCCTAATCTCACATTTAATGATCTAGTTAAATACGAATTTGCCGGCAATGCCAATTTAGGACTGAATACTAAAACCAGTATTGAGGGTAATCCGGCATTTCCATCTCTTGCTTTTGATCTAGCACTCAATCTGCCTATATTCAATTATGGTAATCAGGAACAAGCACAGAAACAGGGACTATCAATTGATTTCAACAATGTCAAACTAGATTTTGGGAGTTTCCTCACCGATTTTATCAAACCCATCATGTCGGCAACAGATAAGATTCTTGATCCGATTAAACCCATAGTTCAACTATTGAATGCAGATACAAAATTACTCTCTTACATCAAACTAGACAATACTTTCAATGCTGATGGTAAACCCGGAGTTTCCCTACTTGATATTGCTAAAACTTTAGCACCGCTCAGTTCTGATCCTAAAACTAAAGAGAAAATTGATAAAGCAATTAAATTTGCGGATACCCTCACCCAAATTATCGAAATTGTTGATTCATTAAATAAGTTACCAGCCGATGAATCTATTATCCTCGATATGGGTAGCCACTCTCTCAGCGATTTGAAGGGAGCGAGTAGCCAACAAAAAGACGCGACAGCAGCCATCAATGTCCCTGCTACTGGCACTGGAACTACTACTGGAACTGGAACTACTGTTGCTACAAAACAACCTACTACTAATCCCACAACTCAAGCAGGTAACACTACCCAATCTAGTATTCTTTCCAAGCTGCAAAAACTAGAAGGTTTACAGTTTCCGATTCTGAGTAATCCTGTGACAATTCTGCGGTTGCTTTTAGGTGAAAAAGATGTGGATTTAGTCAAATACGATATCCCTGATTTCGAGTTTTCCTACACCATGAAATCAGAAACTCCTATTGCTCCGCCACTACCTTTATCGGTGCTGCTGTCGGGAGATTTTTCTGCTAAAACCGATCTTTCCGTTGGCTATGATACTCATGGATTGGAAGCTTGGCAAGATGAAGACTTTGCCCTAGATGAAATTTATCAAGTTCTGGATGGTTTTTATGTAGATGATTTAGGTGCGGATGGGAAAGACAAGCCTGAATTGTTAGTAAATGGCAAGATCACGGCTGGATTAGCAGCCACAGCGTTGATTATTAAAGCGGCTGTGGAAGGCGGAATTGGTGGCAAAATTACCCTTGATCTGGTGGATGAAGGCGAACTTAATGGGACTAGTGATGGCAAGATTCGCGGTTCAGAAATTATTTCTCGTCTCGATACACCTTTAGAATTATTTAATCTTAATGGTTTAATTGAAGCTTTCTTAGGGGCAAAAGTTGAGGTTGGCATAGGAGCTTTATCATCAACCGTATGGGAGACAAATTTTGCTAAATTTAAAATAGCAGAATTTAAGGTTGGCGCATCTGGAAATAGTTTCAATACTGAGTTAAATGGCAAAGCAATAGATGGTTTTATCCAAGGCGGTACAGTCTTCCTTGATGCCAACCTGAATGGAATTATTGATAATGGCGAACCGACCACACTAACGAATCGAAATGGACAATATAAGTTAGTGATTCCTGATGCTATGTTCGCGCAATTTGACACCAACCAAGATGGCATAATCAGCCTGAATGAAGGAAGATTAGCGATGATTGGCGGCATTGATTCAGGTTCAGAATTGCCCTTTAATGGCATTTTAACTGCCCCTGTGGGTTCAGAAGTAATTACTCCTTTTACGAGCTTAGTCGAGCGGGTAGTCCGCCGCAGTACAGTAGATTTAACTGTTGAAGAAGCTAAGAGTTTAGTGTCCGAAAAATTAACCTTCTCTTCTAAGAATTACTTTTATCCTGAGTTGAAAGTTATTGCTTACATAACCCAAATTATTGAAAATGAGGATGGTTCGATTGAAGGTGTTCAAAATCCCATTGACGTAACGGATCAGGTTCTAATAAGTGACAATCTTGATGCGATCGCCGCTCAAAAAGGATGGTCTAGTTATAACCTGGAATATGTAATTATAGAACTAAGTAATCCTCCCTTTGTTCAACCAGAGAAGATCATCGCATCTGGGGAGTATCTGACTGATGAGGTGGTTTTAAGTGATTTTAATATTGCCGATATCGCTGCTGAGAAAGGCTGGACTGATCTTAGTGTTGAACCACAGTTTACACCTACCCAAATCGAGACAGGCGACTTCTCAAAGGCAGTAGTAAAGGTTACATGGTCAATAAAAATCCCCGAAACACCACTTGGATATGAACCAAACATCGATCAAGCTTCGTACCAATACTTACTGGGAGCAAATATCCAACTTGTCAGTGAACAATTAGCAGTGTTAACAGGCAGACCTATTAACGAAATTTTAGACCTATTCGCTGATCAGGTTAACTCCAATGGCTTTAGTCTAACAAAGGCTTCCTATCGCCAATTTTTGCCTGTTCAATTTACTGATATTCAAAAATTTGCTGCGGATACAGCGATCAAAAATGCCAGTGTTGCTCTAACAAAAGCAGCTTATGAACAAATTGATTATGATGGGGATGGCGTTGGAGATGGTGGTTATGGTGATGTAACCAAAACTTACAATATCTATGACAAGATTTTCCGCATCAATAGCAAAATACAAGTCGTTAGCGAAAATCTAGAAAAACTACTGGCAAAAATCAGCCGAAACGAGCTTGATATTTCCTATACCCAGTTTAACAATGACTTTAGTACCAGGAACTTGCAAACTCAATTAAATAACACAACAGGTATAGGGATTAATGTTTTTGCTCCTCAGACTGAGGACTTTAGCCGCACCATTGCCGAAGATACTTCCTATACTTTTGCTGTTGCTGACTTCCCCTTTACCAAAGGTGATCCCGATGACACTCTAAAATCAATAGTTATTGAAACCACACCACTATTAGGTGTGCTGAAACTTGGCGATCAAGAAATTACGGGAAATACAGAAGTTTCAGTGGCAGACATCGCCGCAGGTTTGCTCACTTATACACCAGGTGGAAATTTATTTGGTACGCCTTTTGATCTTTTTGGCTTCCGCGTCACCGATGGCAAATTTTTCTCTGATGAAATTCACAACGTTACTTTTGAGGTTACAGGAGTAAATGATGCGCCAGAAGTCAGCAGAAATACAGGATTCACCCTAGAAGCTGGAACTACCAAAATCATTAGCCGCGATATCCTGCGTGCTACCGACTCGGAAAGCCCCGACGGGAATCTTGAGTTTACCCTCAAGGCGCTACCCCAGGCTGGCTTAGTCAAATTAAATGGCGTGGATCTCAAAGTTGGCGATACATTCACCCAAAGTGATATAGACAATGAAAAGGTGATCTATGTCCAAAATGGCGAACGCGTTGCTGCTGATAGTTTATCCCTAGAAGTTGTTGATTCCGAAGGGGTTAAGGTTGCTCCATTTACGGTGGCGCTTACAGTCCAAAATCCGCCGACAATTAGTGCTATTTCGGCACAGACAACAGATGAAGATACGGCAAAAGCGATCGCCTTTACGATCGGGGATGTAGAAACTTCTGTCACCGCGCTGACAATTACAGCAACGTCTTCAAATCAAACTTTGTTACCTGATACTAATTTAGTATTGAGTGGTACAGATAGCAATCGCCTTTTAGTCGCTACACCTACCGAGAATCTATCAGGAACTGCCACAATTACATTGACAGTAAATGATGGCCAAGATACGAGCGAAAGTCAGTTTGAAATTACTGTCAATTCCATCAACGATGCACCCACCTTAGAAAATGCGATGCCTTCGGCGAGCGGAGCTATCGCTGATCAAAAAGCCAAACAAGATACACCATTCAGCTTTACTTTTGATGCAAATACCTTCATTGATATAGATCCAGGCGATAATCTTACTTACTCAGCTACATTAAAAGATGGCAGTAATCTACCTAAATGGCTGAAATTTAATGCAGCTACGCGCACCTTCATCGGTACACCAACTAACGCAGACTTTGGCACTCTCATAGTTGAGGTACAGGCTAAAGATAATCATGGTGTAAGTGCCACTGATACCTTTGCCTTAGCTGTCGAACAGAATAACAGCACACCTACTTTCAATCTGGGAAAAATTGCGGATGATATCTTTAAAATCTCGAATAGCGGTGGCAAATCAAAAATTAAAGTAACACTAACAGAAAGAAGTTCTAATCTTGTCAATGAACTGGGAGTATTCACAGTTGATGATGCTCAAGGTAACATCCACGGGATCGCTCCAGGAACGGCAGGTTATGCCCAAGCGGCTTTAGATCGCTCTAAGGTAATTTTCTCTGCTATTACTAATCTCCCCAATGGGTTTAATACCGATAATTTGACGCATTTATTGGAATTTAACTCTGGTGATAACCTGAGATTCTTATTAGTTAAAAACGGCACAATTGATAGCGTCCACAATGGAATCACCCCAACTACAGACATACTTTTCTCTGACCTCTCAAGCCAAAAAATTACAGATTTGGGTGTTGGTGGTTTCTCCTTAGCTTGGAAAGATGGATCTAATAATAATACTGACTTCAAAGATTTGGTAGTCAACATTAAATCAACCAATGACTTATTACCCTTGGGTACAAATCTGCAAGGACAGCAACAAGGAGAAGTCCTTGATTTAAGAGGGATAACTCAAGATGTAAAAGCTAATTTTACTGGTAATAGAGAAGCAGCTTTTAACAATTTAGTTGGCTTTTATCAAGTAGCAGATGAAAATGGTGGGATTGATATTGATGGCAATGGTATTGTTGATTTCCGTCCTGGTGACTCAGGTTATGCTCAAGCGGCTGTAAAGGTTCGTGTTGCCGGAATTGACCTTGGAGTTAATAACCAAGGAACTGCAACTTTTACAGATAAAACATTGAAGGGAGGAAGCATTTTTGCACCGTTTATTCTTACCAATGGTCGCACTGTGGATCAAGTTTTGAATGGACAAGTTGACCAAGCTTACTTTGCCTATTTAGGAGCTAACGCTGATAAGGTGGATCACATTCGCCTATTAGGAAATAACGTCTTTGGTTTTGAAGATTTAGTAGGGGGTGGAGATAAAGATTACAACGACATTATTGTTAAAGTAAACTTGGGTGTTGTTTAGGAATGTGGATTAAATAAAATGCAAAAGTTGTGACAGGGGTATAGTAGACTAAAGAAGTAAGTATTAGGGAACAATATCGTGATAGAAATCTACTCTCCAATACTAGAAAAGCAGATGCAAGATTACTATGAATCTCTATCGGAGAAAGACCGTAGGCGGTATGCAGCGATTGAAGCAAAAAAGCTTGGGTACGGGAGGATTGGATACATAAGTAAATTGTTGGGATGTAACTACAGAACAATCAATAGAGGGATGGAGGATCTGGAACAGCAGAGTAAAACCAGCAGTCCAAGAATTCGCCGTCCAGGAGGAGGAAGAAAAAAAGCACTGTTAACGATACCTGGAATCAATGAAGCATTCCTGACGGTAATAGAAACACACACAGCAGGTTCTCCAATGGACGAGGATATTAAATTTACACAGTTTGGTTTTATTGTGTTCACCTACTTATTGCTTTTTGTCACATCGTAGAAATCTGCGGTTAGGACTGTGTTAAACTATAAAAAATAAATTAAGGTGATGAAGTTGCTATGGTATTAACAAAACCAATCATTGCACCACCAACTACATCTGAACACGATCAAATCACACTCCCCGACCATACACAACTGCCAGATTCAGATGGAACTTTTGTGAAAAATTTTCAGGAACTACCCCAAAGTATAATTCTCACAACTTCTATAGAACCAATTTTACAAAAACTACACCCTGACGGACGATATTGTATTGGACAAGATAGTGGTATTTATTGGCGAATTACAGAACCACCAGTGAGAGGAGCAGAAGCACCGGATTGGTTTTATGTTCCCCATGTTGCCCCTTTATTAGCAGGAGTATATCGTCGTTCTTATGTAATGTGGAAAGAAATTGTTGCTCCATTAATTGCTATTGAATTTGTCTCTGGTGATGGTTCAGAAGAAAGAGATACTACCTCATTATATGATATTGATGAACAAACTGGAGAACCAAAGAAAGCTGGTAAATTTTGGGTATATGAACAAGCAATTCGCATTCCTTTTTATGCTATTTACGAGGTAGAAAAATCATCGGTTGAGGTCTATCATCTTGTAGATGGTAAGTATGAGAAAATACCAGCTAATGAACGAGGGCATTATCCGATTCCACCAATGGGAGTGGAGTTGGGGATTCAACAAGATACGGAAATACCCTGGTTACGTTGGTGGACTGGAGATGGTGAGATGTTGTTGACTGGCAATGAACGAGCGGATGAGCAACAGCGAAGAGCAGATGAACAACAACAAAGAGCAGACGAGGAACAGCGAAGAGCAGATGAGCAGCAACAAAGAGCAGATGAGGAACGCCAACAAAAAGAAAAATTAGCGGCTTATCTAAAATCTATCGGTGTTAATCCTGATGAAATTCTGTAAAACCTATTTAGGGTTTGCTGATAGCGTAGCGTGGCATTAGCCATATAAACCTACAACCCAGACCCATGAAGAGTTTTATCTGTATAAAAGGTAAATGAGGTGCAAGAAAAATATGATCATAGCATCAAAAATCGCTCAATTTTCCAGACTTAATATTACTTCTAAATCCTCCTGATAGCGCAGCGTGGCGTTAGCTATACTCCTGAATGGGCGCAAGCCCCCCTACCTCCTGATAGCGTTTACATAGTGTGCCGTATCCCTGCGGGAGCCGGAGGCATCAGGGGTGGTATGGTGCGTCAGATAGAGGAAATCTGTTTTTTACCAAGTTATCGAGTCTGACGCACCCTACAAATTGAGAATTGACAACTGACAATTTACGCTTTAGTGAGAATTCTTTGAATAATTTCGACACCAGAGAAGGCTTGCCATGCAAAAAGCCCCAGAATAGCAAAATTTAACAATATATGAGTTATCCGCGCCCAATTTGCGCCTTTTTGCATGAAGGGAGATAGAGATGCGGAAAAAGCTATTAAACCTGTCATCCCTAATCCGGCTAATAGATGCGGTCCGACAAATAACTTACCATTATTAATGTAGGTAACAGCCATGCCACCGATTGAACCTGCCACCATCAGAGCTAACATAATAGAACCAATTTGGTGATGTTTGATGGTATAACGCCCTTTAATTAGTTCTTTCTTTTCTTCTCCCTGAGCATTTCTGGTACGCTGTACTTGTAATCCTAAATATGCAGCATACAAGGAAAGTGCTAATAGTACCCACATAGTAACTGGGTGAGCAAAGTTCAACCAGAATCTGATTGTTGGAGTTAGTTCAAAAGCCATATTTTTTACTTCCGATTATTAAATCTTCATAAAACTTAGCATACATTTATTTTTCTTACGTAGAAATTTTTCAATCTTGCCAAAGTGTAATCTGGAGTTGGAATCAGTCACATCTACCGAAACAGGATCTAACCAATGATAGAAAATCAAGATAATTCGTTGTTAAAGGCTGTGAAAACTGGGGATATACAGGGAGTATTTACGCTGCTGTCCGACGGTGCTAATGTGGATATTAGCGATATAAATGGAACTACAGCATTGATGTTTGCGGCGAATTTAGGTTATACAGAAATTGTGCGATCGCTCTTAGATGCTGGTGCTAACATTAACTTAACCAGAAAAACCTATAATTTAACAGCACTAATGCTGGCTGCTAGTGCTAATCAAATAGATGTTGTTAAGTTGTTAGTCTCTCAAGGAGCAAATGTCAATGCTACCAACGATGATGGTAGTACCGCATTAATGATAGCAGCACTGAAAGGTCATCTTGAGATTGTACAAATTTTATTAGCCGCCGGTGCTGACATAAGCATTACCGACAAAGATGATGATACCGCGTTCAAACTAGCCATAAAACACAAACATCCAACAGTAGTTAAAGCATTATCACAAAATAACCATATTGTCAATAGTCAAGATCCAGAGGGTGATACAGGATTAATAATTGCCGCAGATTTAGGCTATTTAGAAATAGTCCAAGCATTGTTATCATCTGGTGCTGATGTCAACATCAAAAACGTTGATCATGGAACAGCATTATTAGCAGCCACAGCAACGGGCAACACTGCTATTATCACCGCTTTATTAGATGCAGGTGCGGAAATTAATCATCAAGATAAAGAAGGTGAAACAGCCTTACATCTTGCCGTTGTCGAAGAATATATAGATGTAGTCAAAATATTAATCCAACGAGGGGCAGATGTGCAAATTAGAAACCATTTGGGAGATACACCCTTATTAATAGCCGCATTCCAGGGATATAGCGACATAGTAGCAGTTTTACTAAATGCAGGAGCAGATATGGAAAAGAAAAACTTTGGCGAAGTTGCGCTCACCTTAGCAGTATCCCAAAGACATTTCCCAACTGTCAAACTATTACTTGATTATGGAGCAGATATTAATAAATTAGCAGATGATGGTAAAACCGCTTTAGTCAAAGCCATAGCTGCCAACTATCCCGAAATATTCCAATTACTATTAGAAACAGGAGCAAATGTGAATCTGCAAAACCCCGCTGGCGCAACTGCTTTAATGTTAGCTGTAGCAGAAGGTTATAGTCAAGCAGTAGCAATACTACTACAAGCTGGGGCAGATGTAAATTTAAAAAATCAAGGGGGTTATACAGCCTTAATGATTGCCGAATTCAATAATTATCGTGGTATTTGTAATATGTTAAGACAAGCTGGAGCGCAGGAGTGATAGACGTTGAATTATGTAAATATGAATTATTTTCACCCAAAGGTAAGAGTTTTCAAAATTAAATTCAGGGAAGTAAATTTATGCTTTCACCAGAATTCAACCAGCCAGATATGCGATTTTTAGAATACAAGCAAATAGAAGTGCAAGTTTCATCAATTCTGACTGCTATTAAACCTGCTAATCCTGCTTGTTCTAATTTTTCATAAATCCAAGCAGCGATCGCCTCACTAGTTGGTGATTCTAAACCCATAGATTCATTTAAATAATAGTGATCTAAATAATTCTCAAGCAAGGGTTCGAGGTATTTCTTGATTTCTGAATAGTCCATGACCATACCCTGTTTAGCACCTTCTGTTACTAATCTATCACCAGCTACATAAACAACTCCACGCCAACTATGTCCATGCAGCCGGGAACATTTACCATCATGATAAGGCAATTTATGTGCTGCTTCAAAGCGGAATTCCTTAGCTAGTAGCCACTGCTGATTAGTCATTGTACTCCGATATACTTGTGTGTTTGTAAAGATAGTCTATAGTCAGGTTTTTGTTGTAATATCTGGAAAATCAGCGGTAGTGATTTCGAGGAACTGTTCCACTCAGGTTGTAAGTAGACAAGCAAATTAGGGTGAGTAGATAGATATTTTTCGTAAAAATCAAGTTCTCTACCAGTTTCTATGATTATCTTAACTTCATTAGCTCGACTCCAAAACTGACCTTGCACGGGATATTTAGCATTAAGATGTTCCTTGGGAGATAGAGTAATCCAAGCTGCGGGGGAAACTTCTTGCCAAAAAGAGCCTGATGTTTCAATGCTAACCAACTTATCTGCAACTAACAAAGCTTGTACTAATTCCGGTAAATACTTATGAATAAATGGTTCTCCACCAGTTATTACCACTCTGGGAGATTTTATTTCCCCTAGAAGTTCAGCAATAGGACGTTCTATTCGGGGTAAATTTGCTCTTGGGTCAGCATAACCTGTATCACACCAAGGACAAGCAACTGGACAACCAGATAAGCGAATAAAGTCTACTAAGCAACCAGTCCAGTACCCTTCTCCCTGAACTGTACTTTGAAAAGTTTCATGAATTGGTAGCTTGATTTCTAAAGACGACATTTTTTAAATCCATAACCTCTTTGACTACCAGCTTGCCATAGAAAGAGGAAAAATCTTTAGGACTTACGCAAGATTTGTAGGGTGCGCCAGACTGCGTAAATCCTGCAAATAAACAGATTGTTGATATCTGATGCACCCTACCAATGTGCCAATTGCGTAAGTCCTGCTCTTTTTATTGCATGGGGGGTTTTATGTAAAATTTATACTTTACTTAAGTAAATATTGCTGGATTTAAGAATAATTAATTAGATAAGATTTTGATAAAAATCAACAATTTACAAATTATTAAAAAAGAGAAACATCAAGATGAAATTCTTACACGACAAGGGTAGAAAGAAGTAAATTCATCTTTCACCATTACCTTGTTTCTGCCTTGATGTTTCCTACTGTGCTAGATTTGAACAATATACATTTTTTTATTTGAAGGGGAAGTATTAGAATTATCAATTTTTATGTAAAAAAAACTACGTGGATTATAAATCAATCTATCTTAGGTGTGGTTTTCTGAGCATTTGTGGCACTTTCGAGTAATCATAAAGAAAAAATTAATTTTTTTTGAACAATAAGATCCCCGACTTCTCTAAGAAGTCGGGGATCTGAGTCTGGCAATGTTCAAAAATCAAATATGATGACTATATATTTTAACAAAACAAAAAAAATGCAAATTATACAGAGTCTTCATACTGCTATTCTAGTCACTGATTTAGAACAGGCTGAATATTTTTATAGTCAGGTGTTAGGACTAAACAAAGTAGAACGCCCTCTAAAATACCCTGGTGTCTGGTATCAAATCGGTAATTATCAACTTCATCTCATAGTTGCGCCTGTTGTACCAACCGATAAGCAACAGGAAAAATGGGGGCAAAATCCTCATATTGCTTTTGCTGTGGTTGATTTGCAGGTTGTGAAAGATGAGTTAATCGCTAAAAATTATCCTTTTCAGGCTAGTGCTTCTGGTCGCGCGGCAATTTTTATTAAAGATCCAGATAGAAATATTATTGAACTTAGTCAACAATGAGATTATTCTCCATGACAAAAGTTAAAATGGGTAGATTGTGAAAAGATAAATAGCAAATGTTTTGGGCTGATAAAATCGCTGCTGATGCAGTAGGCTACCAGGTAGTTAATGATTCTAAGACTCCATCAGGACGGGTACACGTTGGGTCTTTGCGGGGTGTGGTTATCCATGATGTGATTTACCGGGCATTGAAACACGCAGGTAAACCTGTCAAGTTCTTGTATGGTGTGGATGACTATGACGCACTGGATACAGTTCCAAAATACTTAGATCAGGAAAAGTTTTCTCCTTATTTGGGCTTTCCGCTGTGTAATGTGCCTTCTCCTGGTGATGATGCTAGTGATTATGCTAAATATTTCATTGGTGAATTTTTTGAAGTTTTCGAGTATTTAGGAATTAAACCAGAAACTTATTTTCTCCGCGATTTATATCGTTCTGGAAAACTTAATTCCTATATTGACACTTTCTTAAAAAATGCCCATTTGGTGAGAGAAGCTTATAAGGAAGTAAGCAAAGCTGACCGTCCAAATAACTGGTATCCTTTTCAAGTTATTTGTGAAAATTGCGGTAAGATTGCCACAACTGTCACGACAGATTATAACGGTTCAGAAGTATTTTACACCTGCAAACCTGATGCAACTGATTATGTAAAAGGTTGTGGACATTCTGGCTGGATTTCTCCTTTTAATGGTAATGGTAAATTACCTTGGAAAGTTGAATGGGTGGCTAAGTGGGATGTGTTGGGTGTAACTATTGAAATGGCTGGAAAGGATCATTCTCAAAAAGGTGGTTCTCGTGATGTTGCTAATGCGATTAGTCGCAAGGTTTTACAAAAGCAACCTCCTTTTCATTCTCCCTATGAATTTATTCTGGTAAATGGGACAAAGATGAGTTCTTCTAAAGGAGTTGGTTCGAGTGCTGAAGAAATTGCGGCTTTACTTCCACCGGAATTACTGCGCTTTTTAATGTTGCGAACTCAGCCAAGAACTGTCATTAATTTTGCGCCAAATTATGAAACTACTACTCGTTTATTTAGAGATTACGATACTTTAATTAACAAGTATTCTAAATCTCCTGAATTAACGGAGGAATTAATGCCGTTATTTTACGCCCAACTAGGGGATGAAGTTAAAACTTTCCAACCTTTTGATTTTAGTACGTTAATTTCTTTGTTGCAAGTTCCGCGTTTAAATATTCAAGATGAGGTTGTCCAACGTAGTCCACAGCCTTTAAATGAGTATGATCAGCAAATTATTAATCAAAGAATTGCTGCTGCACAATTGTGGTTACAAGATTATGCAGATGAGGAAGAAAAGTTAGTTCTGTATTTGGAACAAGTTCCAGAGAAAGCTAATGATTTGAACTCTGAACAAGTTGCTTATTTGCAAAAGTTGATGGAGAATTTGCAAAATATTCCTCATTGGGAAGCTGAGGCATTGCAAACTATAATTTTCTCCACTACTAAGGAGTTAGGGATTCAACAACCAATTGCTTTTAAGGCTTTGTATCTATCTTTCTTGAACAAAGAAAAGGGTCCAAAGGCTGGTGGTTTGTTTTCTTATCTGGAGAAGTCTTTTGTGCTTTCGAGGTTGCAAGATGTTGTGGCTTTGAATGCAGGTAAGGAAAAGGTAGAAGTTTCTTAATTCCTTGTTCCCTGTCTCTGACAGGGAATACGGTTTATGAGGCTCTGCCTCTAGTAGTCTGTCAACCCGAAAATGACTAGGGTAGGGGAGGTAGGGGAGGTAGGGGAGGTAGGGGAGGTAAGAACAGAAACAGAAGTTTTTTCCGATCATTACCCGTCAAAATAAATTTGACGAACTACTAGATTATCAGAAGTCAGAGCCTTCTGGATTGCATTCCCAGCTAGAAGCTGGGAACGAGGAAACGAGGAAAACGAGTTATGATATCTCTTAAGTAGTGAGACAGAATTAATTACACAATGTCATTGCGTTAGCGTAGCGTGGCGTTAACCATATGGAACGAGGTGAAATGAAGCAATCACAACCCTGGCGATTGCTTCCCTTCGCTCGCAATGACTGTAAATATTTTTGTCCAATTACTTACTGTCCTTAGTTATTAGGTTGATGTTATTAACAAATTATCAAAAAAAGTACATTTTTAAGGTGCGTCAGATGTCAAAAATCTATTTATGGCTGGCTGAGTTATCGAATCTGACGCACCCTACAATAGGTTGGTGATTTCAGCGTTTGGCTAGTTGTGGAGTTTTTCCTTTTAAGCCAATCATTAATTTCAGGGCGAATATTTTTACGATGGGAACTCGCTGCATAATCCATAAACCTAAACGGCGAACTATGACTATTGGTAAAAAGTTGTTAGAAAAAACTCTATCTAATAAATCGGTGAAACCTAAAATTGCGAGGTTTTCTTTTTTTCTCCAGCTTTCATATTTTTTGAGTATGGAAATATTACCAATATCTTGACGATTTTGATGGGCTGTTTGGATGATTTCGGCTAATGCGGCTGCGTCCCGAATCCCTAAGTTTAAACCTTGTCCACCAACAGGATGACAGTTATGGGCGGCATCACCTATTAATGCTAATCTGGGGAGAACATAGCGATCGCTCTGCATTAACTGTACCTGAAAAATAAATCTCTCTCCCAATAATTCCAATTTCCCCATTTGCTGACCATAGCGTTTAGTTAGTTCCGCTAAAAATTCCTCATCATTCAACGCACACAAAGCTTTTGCTTCTTCATGGGGTGCAGTCCAAACAATGCGACAACGGTTTCCCGGTAAGGGTAAAATGGCAAAGGGACCACTAGACCAAAATTTTTCATAAGCGGTGTTATTGTGAGATTTTTCTGGTTTCACAAAAGCCACAATACAGGATTGCCAATATTTCCACCCTTTGGTTTTAATGCCGGCGGCTTGACGAATGGGAGATTTTGAACCATCAGCAGCGACTAACAATTTGCTGCGAATTATCTGATTTTCGTCGCCAATTTTGATATTAATAGCAACTATATCTCTTTCGTTTTGTGTACTTACTACTTCCGCTGGACACAAGATGGTTACATTTGCACAACTTTGAACAAATTCCTGTAAAGGTGCTAACAGCGCATAGTGTTCTGCTACATAACCTAATTCTGGTGTCCCTAAATCATCGGTTTGGAAGTTCACCACATCAGGGTAATCAGCATCGGAGAGGCGCACTTGGTTATATTTAGCAATGTTGGGGAGAATTTTGTCCCATAAACCAATTCCTTGGAAAATTTGGGCGGATAGCAGATGTACAGCATAAGCCTGTCCTTTAGCCACTGCGGCTGATGCAACTCTAGCTTCAATGAGGAGAATCTTTAAACCAGAATCTTTTAAAGCTGCGGCTAGGGTTAAGCCGACAATGCCACCACCGACTATGACCAAATCATAATCATATCCCCAGTAGGTTTCTGTGGGGGCGTGGGGGGATGAAAGGGTAGGAGTAAGCGGGGAGATGGACATTGTGAAGATAAATTACATAGTTTTAATTATTATTGTGACGCGATCGCCACTGATGATCAACATACAACTGAATTTAGAAGTAAAACTGGCTTACTGTCTGGCTTTGAATTTAGATCCTATACCTCATCCATCTGCAATCTACTGTAAATAAAAGAAACGATCACAGATTACATAGATTAAACAGATCGAGTGATCGTGTAGTCTTTGATAACCTGTAATCGTTGTTTTCCGCTTACATTCTTTCCCCGTTGGATTTACTGAATGTTGCCATTAATTATTTCTACTGTGGAGTGGGAGTTGTTGTAGGTTTAGCTGTGGGTTTGCCAGTAGGTTTGCCAGTAGGTTTACTGGTAGGTTTGCCAGTAGGTTTGCTGGTAGGTTTAGCTGTGGGTTTGTCGGTAGGCTTGGTTGTAGGCTTGGCTGTAGGTTTAACATTAGAAGATTGAGCAGTCTTAGCTTGAACTCCAGGAGCGGAGATGGACAGAGGAGAAGCAAAAGCTAGAGCCAAAACCAAAACTTTAATTAGGTTCTTCATAGAGGATGCTGTATCAAAAAGAAATGACAGGATTAATTCATCTGTAATTATACCTGAGTTCGACGGAAGAGAATAACTTACAAGTGTTGACTGGAAAGAGTTTCAGGATTAAATGAATTTTTAGCGGTTATCAATAATTTCCGGTTATTGACAATTTCTTGGGAATAAATAATATAAATTGTAAATTTTTCTTAAAAACCATTAAATAACATTACTAATCATACTCAAGATTGCACCAAAGATTTAAGAATAAAGTAGTTGTTTGAGCAAGGAAAAATGGACAATGGAATTAGAACAATTATTTTGTGCAATAGATGATTTCTGTTTGGATTTTGAAGCAAAATTGAACTCAGAACTAATTTCGAGCCAGTCACAAAAAAGAAAAAGAAAAAGTCGCTTATGTTTAAGTGAAGTCATGACTATTATTGTTCATTTTCACCAATCAAGTTATCGTAATTTTCAGGACTATTATCAAAAAAGCATTTTAACAATCTACCACAGATATTTTCCATCTTTAGTGAGTTATAATCGCTTTGTTGAATTAATGCCTGATGCTTTACTGCCTTTAATTTGTTATCTTAATAGTCGAAAAGGTCAATGTAGTGGCATCTCTTTTATTGACAGCATGGGTATTCCTATTTGTCATAATAAAAGAGCAAAAAGAAATAAAGTTTTCCGTGGCTTATCGGGCTGGGGCAAGAGTTCTGTGGATTGGTACTTTGGATTTAAACTTCATTTAATTATTAATGAACAAGGCGAATTATTAGCTTTTCAAGTTACTCCCGGAAATGTTGATGACCGGAAACCAGTTCCTACTTTGGCACAAAATTTATGGGGAAGACTTTTTGGAGATAAAGGATATATTTCTAAAAGTTTATTTCAGGAACTATTGGAAAATGATGTGAAATTAATTACTCCTTTTAAGAAGAATATGAAGAATAAATTAGTTGAATTGTGGGAAAAACTTATGTTAAGAAAAAGAGCTTTAATTGAAACTGTCAATGACCAACTTCAAAATATTTCCCAAGTTGTTCATTCTCGTCATCGCAGTATTTCTAATTTTATGGTTAATATTATTGCTGGTTTAATTGCTTATACTTGGCAAGATAAAAAACCTTCTTTAAAATTAGATAAACATGAAGTAACTTCTCTACCAGCTTTATTAATTTAATTATTTTCATGCAATTAAATTGTGAGTCCAAAATATTCAATTTTGGATTGTTTTCTCTTGTTTATTTATTGTCAATAATCATTGCTAATTGAGAAAAGCCCGATATAATTAGTTTTCAGGATGATTATTTATATCGAACTCAGGTAATTATAATCACAAATGCGTAAATTTTGCTAATTTTTAAGTGCAAACGGTATATAGTTATTCACTCCCCCCTCTACAATTATCGAAACCCTTGATCTCTGATTAAAGATAGGGGGGAGTATGAACAGTTACAACGGTAAACGGTATTGTTTTACCTAATTGACTTTTTTAGCTTAACCGACAGAAGCCCCACGACTGACCCGAAGGGCAGCGTGGGATGAATGGCGCGTGAATTAACGACAGTTTTTCGACCAAAGCGACAGCAAGGGAGAAAAACATGGAGGCAATTCACAAATCTTGTGTTACACTATTTTATAGTAAATACCTTTCACTCTAATATGTTAAGAGTTGTCAAGGTCAGATTATATCCAGATGCCCAGCAACAGCAATCATTAGCGCAAGCTTTTGGCAATTGTCGCTGGCTATGGAATTATTTTTTGAATTTGATGAACGAAACATACAAAGAGACAGGTAAAGGGCTGTCTGAATACGAAGTCAAAAAGATAATTCCTCAATTAAAAAAAGAGCATGAGTGGTTATCACTAACTTATTCTCAATGCTTGCAACAAGTCTGTTTAAATCTGGGAGTTGCATTTAACAATTTTTTTGAAAAAAGAACTAAATACCCCAAGTTTAAATCTAGGCATGGCAAGCAGTCTATTCAGTATCCTCAAAATGTTAAGATTGCCGATAATCAATTAATCCTACCGAAAATAGGGAAAGTATCAGCAATTATTCATCGAGAGATTGAAGGGAAGATTAAAACTGTAACTATCACCAAAAATTGCAGTGAACAATATTTCGCTGCTATTTTATTTGAAGATGGCAAGGAGAAACCAGAGTTAATTGCCGAAGGTAAAGCAATAGGTATTGATTTGGGATTAACTCATTTTGCAATTACCAGTGATGGTTCTAAATTTGACAACCCTCGAATACTGAATAAACATGAGTTGAACTTAAAAACAAAACAACAGCAATTATCCAGGAAACAAAAAGGCTCTAACAGCCGCAATAAAGCTAGAAAGAAAGTTGCTAGAGTCCATAGAAAGATAACTAATTGTAGAGAAGATTTTCTCCATAAACTATCTCGTAGGATAGTTAACGAAAACCAAGTTATTGTGGTGGAAAATCTTAATGTTAAAGGTATGATGCAAAATCACTGCCTAGCCAAATCTATTCAACAAGTTGGCTGGGGAATGTTTTGTACCATGCTGAAATACAAAGCAGAAAACGAAGGGAAGATTTATCAAGAAGTTGATAGATTCTTTCCTTCGTCAAAAACTTGTCATGTATGCCTTAATCAAGTAGGTAGTTTGCCACTAGATATAAGATTCTGGACTTGTGAAAAGTGCCAGACCAAACATGACAGAGATATTAATGCAGCAATAAACCTCAGAGATGAGGGACTACGAATTTTGACCTCTGGAACGGGGGGTAAAGCCTGTCGCCCAGAAGTAAGTCGCAGTAATAGAGGACGAAAGAAATCTACTACTCCGCTTTCTGTTGGGCAGGAAGCCGACACTGTACCGTCAGGTCAGTGTGGGTAGTTCACTTGATCACTTTGTCCTGCTATCACAGATTCGATAGTGAGATTGATGTTATTTTATTTTTGCACAAACTCTTTTATCCCCATCGCCATACAAACTATGACACTCAATTTATATTTACTGCGACATGGCGAAACTACTTTTAGTCAAAGTGGTAATTTCTGTGGTGAAACTGATGCAGATTTGACACCAGCAGGAATGGAAATGGCATCTAGTTTTGCTGATATTTATCAAAAATTGGACTGGTCGGCGGTTTATGTTAGCCCAATGAAACGCGCAATTGCAACCGCCAAGCCATTTTGTGATGCTGTTGGGATGGAGATGCAGTTGAGGACAGGACTCAGAGAAGGTAGTTACGGACAATGGGAAACTAAGAGTAAATTGTTTGCTCAAGAAAATTATGCAGAAAACTATGTAAAATGGTTGACAGAACCCGCTTGGAATGCACCTATTGGTGGAGAAACTGCGGTAGAGATTGCTAACCGTTCTATGCCTGTAATTGCGGAAATTCAAGAAAAACATCCCCAAGGTAATGTTTTAGTGGTTTCCCATAAAGCCACGATTCGGATTATGCTTTGCAGTTTACTGGGGATTGATTTGGGACGCTATCGTTATCGGGTCAATATTTTGGTCGCATCGGTAAGTATGGTGAAATTTGATGTGCATGGACCTTTGTTGGAAATATTAGGCGATCGCCATCATCTACCAGATCATATTCGCTCTCGTGCCGGAACATAATATAGCAGGAGTCACGGAGTCAGGAGTCACAGAGTAAAAACCTGTTGTGGACAGAGTTTCATGAATACCTACGGTACGTTAACACGAACAACTCATGTCCTAACCACCTTGACCGTTGCTATAAATCAAAACTTTTTAAACGCTTTCTTATTTACCCTCAAGCCAAAATATTTCCATTAACTCTACTTTAGGTAGTAGCAATATTTCTTGAGGCTGAGTAATCTTAAACTTATTAATGCCTGAAAAACGTGTAAGTACCCTGGAGATCATTTCAGGGTCTTTTTTTATGTCAAGCAGGAAGCAGGGGGTAGAGAGTAGGGAAAAATAATTATTCTTATTACCATTACCCATTACCCATTACCCATTTACCCATTACCCATTACCTATTTTCGAGCAAAATGTTTTTCCATGATTTCTAAAATCATGGGTGCAGCGATACTACCACCACCACCACCGGAATGTTCAGCAAAGGCAACCACTAAAATTTCTGGCTTATCCGCAGGTGCATAAGCGCCAAACCAAGCGTGATTTTCTTTAACTCCTCCTCTCCAAGCTTCAGCAGTACCACTTTTGCCAGCCACCGGAGGAAGATTGGGGACATTTAGTACCTTACCTGTACCTTCACTAACTACCTTCCGCAATCCTTCCCGGAGAACTTTGACCGTTGTGGGTTTGAGATTTAATGATTCTCTCCAGCTTTTAGCTTCTTCATTATCCTTCAATAAATGGGGCTGAACTCGATAACCACCATTGGCAGGTACAGCAAACATCACAGCGGTTTGTAAAGGAGTAGCTTGTAAAGCCCCTTGGCCAATGGACATATTGATAGTATCACCCACACTCCAAGGTATCTTCCAGGCTTTCTGTTTCCAATTTTCATCGGGAACTAAACCTTTAGATTCTTCTGTAGTAAATTCAAACCCGGTTCTTTGACCAAATCCATATTTACGAGTCCATTCAATCAATGTTGGTCCACCGACTCGCTTACCAATTTGATAAAAGAAAGTATCGCTACTCCACTGCATAGCCCCTACAAAACCCAGCGGACCAAACCCAGCATGATTCCATTCACCAAATCTAGTTCCACCAATAGTTAAAGAACCGTAGGTTTGTAATACTGTATCAGGAGAAAATTTACCTGATTCTAGTCCAGCGGTTGTGGTGACGATTTTAAATGTACTGGCTGGAGGAAAGGCACTAATGGCACGATTGACCAAAGGATGTCCAGAACCTTGAACGGTTAACCAATCTTTTTGAGAAAGTTTTTGTTTAGAAAATATATTGGGGTCAAAAGTAGGATGAGACACCATTGCTAAGACAGCCCCATTTTTAGGGTCAATTGCAACTATTGCGCCATTACGATTACCTAAAGCTTTTTCTGCGGAAATTTGCATATCCAAATCTATGGTTAAGTGCAAATCATTGCCAGCTTTTGCTTGTTTGCTTCCCAATACTCGTAGAGGTCTACCGCTACCATCAACTTCTACCTGCTGACCGCCCCATTCACCTCTTAACAATTTTTCATAAGCTTTTTCTACTCCCATTTGACCCATGACATCTCCTAAGCGGTAGCCTTCAGCTTTCCTTTTTTGCAACTGTTCAGCAGTAACTTCACGGGTATATCCAAGTATGTGAGCCAACTCTTGACCATGAGGGTAATAACGAACAGCTTCCGTATTTATTTCTACTCCTGGTAGTTCATTTTCATACTCTTTTAATCCTGTTACCTGTGCTTCGTTTAAATTTCGAGCAATGCGAATTAGTGATGAAGGATTGACAGCAGATTGTTCAAGTATTTTCTCGATATCTGTTTGGGGAGTGTCGAGAATTTTGGCTAAACGTGGACCAACCACCGACCAAGATGCTTTGGTATGTGCCATTGGCCATAAATATACAGATCGGGGATAACGGGTGCTGGCTAATAATTTACCATTTCTATCAAAAATATTACCTCTTTCTGGTTGTTTGGGAATAATCCGAATGCGGTTGGATTCTGCCCGGATGCGGTGGTTTTTTCCTTCGATAATTTGTAAATATATTAATCTAGCGCCGATTCCAGATAACATTAATAATGTGAATAAAATTACAAATGTAGATTGAACACCACGTCCAACTGTGCGTGTATTTTTTGTTATACTAAGTAATGATGGTAAAATAGCCATAGACCAAAATAATTTTTTGGGATAAATAGGTAACAGGTAACAACTGACAACGAACAAGATTAAATATCAGGGTATTCTACTGAAGATTATGGCTCGAACTGCGATGCAGAATCAAAGAGGTTTAAAACCACTACAGCCACTTGATGTTGAATTGCGTAATGTATTCAAGTTTTTCAACCAAGAACCCGCAGTACACGGAGTGGATTTGGATGTTAGACAGGGAGAGTTTTTTAGCATTTTAGGTCCTTCTGGTTGTGGAAAGACAACTACGCTCCGCTTGATTGCTGGATTTGAAAGGGTGGATGCTGGTAAGTTACTCATTCAAGGTCAGTTAATGACTGATGTTCCTCCTTATCGGCGACCTGTGAATACTGTATTTCAAAGTTATGCTTTATTTAACCACTTGAATGTGTGGGAAAATATTGCTTTTGGATTGCGATTGAAAAAAATATCCAAATCGGAAATTGCTAGTCGCGTTACAGATGCTTTAAAGCTAGTAAAAATGGAAAGTTTGCGATCGCGTGTTCCTAGTCAACTCTCCGGTGGTCAACAACAGCGGGTAGCCTTAGCAAGAGCTTTGGTTAATCGTCCCGCAGTTATCCTCCTTGATGAACCTTTGGGAGCATTAGACTTAAAACTTCGTAAGGAGATGCAGGTTGAGTTATCCAATCTTCATCAGGATTTAGGGTTAACTTTTGTGATGGTGACACATGATCAGGAAGAAGCATTATGTTTATCTGATCGCATTGCGGTGATGAATCAAGGCAAAATAGAACAAATTGGTACTCCTAGCGAGATTTACGAACGTCCTCAAACACCTTTTGTGGCTGACTTCATTGGTGATACTAATCTATTTAGCGGTGAAATTGTGGAAGTAGATGCAGAATCTATGAAAATTTCTACTAAAACCGGATTAACGATGATTGTTAGTCGTCACGAACAAACTCCCCTAGAAATAGCTCAAAGTGTTGTTGTTAGTGTCCGTCCTGAAAAAATTCAACTTTCCCTTTATCCCACTAATATACTCACAAATTGTTTTGAGGGACGGCTAATTAATGTCATGTATTTAGGGACTCATGTTAATTATGTTGTGGAATTAATCAATGGTGTTCACCTCAATGTTTTACAACCTAATACTTATGCTAGTTTACCAGATAGGAATACACCCATTTATGCTTGGTGGGAAAAATTTGACTGTTTAGCTATTAGTCAAGATGTAAATTAAATGACTAACAGACGTAATTTTCTCAAAAAAATGGTGGCATTTTCTACCTTGTCTTTAGGTAGTTGTGGTTGGCGACTAGCTAATATAGGGTCAAACTATATTAGCTCTAATCAAAGTGGCAAACTATATATTTATACCTGGACTCAATATACAGATAAAGAATTAATAACTACCTTCACGACCCAAACAGGTGTGAAAGTAATAGCAGATGTATATGAATCCAATGATGTCATGTTAGCTAAGTTGCAAGCCGGAGGTGGTGGTACTTATAGCATTATTTACCCCTCTGACTATATGGTACAAAAGATGGCGGAAAAAGGGTTATTGATGGAAATAGATCATAGCCGTTTAATTGGCTTAGATAATTTATTTCCCCAATTTCATAATCCCACTTATGACCCGAATAATCGTTATAGTCTTCCTTTTAATTGGGGAACAACGGGTTTATTATACAACTCAGAACAACTGGTAAATGCCCCAGAAGATTGGGAGTATCTTTGGCAAAATCAAGATAAACTCAATAAACGATTTACCTTACTCAATGATGTGCGAGAGGTAATGGGTGCAACATTACGGATGTTGGGCTATTCCTATAATTCCCAAAATGAAAATGAGGTTAAACAAGCATATCAGAAATTGCAGATATTAAAACCTGCGATCGCCGCTTTTGATACTGACGCTTGGCAAAATAAGATTCTGGCGGGAGATTTAGCGATCGCTATGTGTTATTCTACTGATGCCGTCAAAATTTGTAAGGAAAATCCCAACCTCAAATTTGTAATTCCTCGTAGTGGTTCTTCATTATGGACTGATACCATTGTCATTCCCAAATCTAATCCAAATATAGCTGGTGCTTATGCCTGGATTAACTTAATTTTGCAACCAGAAGTAGCAGCGAAAATTTCCGAACGTTTATATATTTCTACTCCTAATCGGGCAGGATTTGAAAATTTACCAAAAGCAATTCAAGAGAATACTAATTTATTTCCTCCTCAATCACTTTTAGCAAAGTGTGAACGTCTAACTCCTTTAGGAAAATTTGAAGAGATTTATGAACGTTATTGGACTCAATTACTAACTTAAAAAATGATTAAGGAAGTAGGGGCGCAGGCCCTGCGCCCATTCAGGATTCAGAAGAAAAAAGAAGGAGTAAACTATTTTGCCGTATGGCTTTTACCGTAAATCTTAATATCTCATTCAAGTGCATACCGCTATATAATCACTAATTCGCAAATGGAATCTTCTAGCAACATCAAAAAAATCGAGAAATTACAACCTGATTGGAAAAATTGGCTACCGACATGGGGATTACTAGCACCATCTGGTATTTGGTTATTAATGTTGCTAGTTTTGCCAACATTAATAATTCTTGAATTAAGTTTAGTCCCAGATATTCGACCAGGTGATTTAGTAAATCCCAGTGGATTAGGTAACTATATTCGCATTTTTGAACCACTTTATTTAAAAGTAATATTTAATTCACTTTTTCTGGCATTTGGAACTACTATTATCACCTTAATTTTAGGCTTTCCCGTTGCTTATTGGATTGCTTTGACAGCACCAAAACGGTGGCAAAATTTGTTATTATTAGCCTTTGTTTTGCCTTTATGGACTTCTTCCTTGTTGCGTTCTTACGCATGGATTACAATTTTACGTCCCACCGGATTATTAAATAGTATATTAGCCAGTTTTAGTTTACCTGCTGTGAATATTTTGAACAGTAACTCAGCGGTATTAATTGGCATGAGTTACAGCTTGTTACCTTATATGGTGTTAATTTTATATGCTTCTTTGGAAAAGTTAGATAAGCAGCTATTAGAAGCTGCTGCTGATTTGGGTGCAAATCCAGTGCAAACCTTTTGGAAAGTGACTGTACCTCAAGTTTTACCAGGAATCACTGCTGGTTCGCTGCTAGTTTTTATTACTGGGTTAGGGGATTTTATAGACCCAGAATTACTGGGTGGTGCTTCGAGTATGACCGCTGCGCGGTTAGTTTATAATCAGTTTTTGGGTGCCAGTCAAAATTGGGGTTTCGGTTCAGCATTGAGTATGGCATTAATTTTGATGGTGAGTATTGCCATTTCTTTTGTAATTAAATTTGATCAAACTAAATAATTGTTGACTTTACAAATTTTATGAAATTAAACCTAATAAACTAATAATTATGTTATTAAATAACCGCTATCGAATATTAAGAACTTTGGGGAGTGGTGGATTTGGCGAAACTTATTTAGCTGAAGATACCCAAATGCCATCCCAACGTCGTTGTGTAATAAAGCAGTTAAAACCGATTCAAAATAATACACAAATTTATCAATTAGTCCAAGAACGTTTCCAGCGAGAAGCCGCAATTTTAGAACAACTTGGTTCTACATCTAATCAAATTCCTAGCTTATATGCTTATTTTCAATTTAATGATCAATTTTATTTAGTTCAGGAATTAATTGAGGGTGATACTGTTACAGAAAAAATTCAACAATATGGACTAAGTAGGTAAACATAATAAAAACGATATATGTTTAGTTTTGTAAAAACCGTGAAATAACCTATTTGCAAGGCATTCATTGAATTTACATTTCGTCACATACCTTTAAATTTTTCTCTTTACCTACTTACTTACGGAGATTGCTGTTAGAGAAATATTACTATCTTTGTTACCTGTTTTGGAATATGTTCATTCAAAACGTATTATTCACCGTGATATTAAACCCGATAATATAATTTTGCGTCATCATGATGGGAAACCAGTGCTAATTGATTTTGGTGCTGTACGTGAATCAATGGGGACAGTAGTTAATTTACAAGGAAATCCCACTATGTTAGTTGGTTCTTGGTTAACCATGATTACTCAATTTCCTATTGATAAGAATAAACAATATTAATATTCCCAAAAAATAAAATAACAATTGTCAACACCGCAACCAGACCAGCAAAAAACTTTGTTCGTCGATAAGTAGTGAAACAGAATTAATTACACAATGTCATTGCGTAAGCGTTGCGTGGCGTTAGCCATATCGAACGAAGTGAAATGAAGCAACTGCAAGGGTTGTGATTGCTTCCCTTCGCTCGCAATGACTGTAAATATTTTGTCCAATTACTTAATAGACATCTCCAAAAAAGATTGTAGAGACGTTCCATGGAACGTCTCTACAGGGTTTTCAGGTCAAGTATCTTTAATTTTTGGATATGTCTATTAAATACTTTGCAATTGATTGCGTTCATCCTGTTCATCCTTCAATCCTGGACATCCTGATTCTGACAATTACCAGTTGCAGAAAAATCATATTTCCCACAACTGGCATAACTTACCAATCCCTAACCTTATCTATGACTATCAAGTAAACCATGACGGGAAAAAATACCCTTCAATTTCAAATTAGTGAAGACATTTATAGAATTTACTAATTCTCGTTGTTCAGAACTTAAATTTAATGCTTTCAAAGCTTGATCAATATTATCACCATTGTGTAATTCATGAGCAAGCAAATCACGTTGAGATAAATCTAAAATTGCCGCAATCTCTTTATTTCGACGCTGACGAATCCCTTGTAGTGCTTGATTTTCTTGGGGAGTAAAATCATATTCAGATAATTTGATATTATCGCTAATTTCTCCAGAGTTGGTGAATAAGTGACTAGCACGAGCCAAAGGAACTTCCCAGGAGAAAAAGGTAATGGCAAAAATAAGAGCCAAAGTCAATAACCGTTGTGTTAATTTATTAATCATGTTGATTTTGAGGTTAATAACAGCTTAAGTTAAATTCTAACTAGGGAAAGAGTAGCCTAGACAATTTTCCTATTTCCGGGTGCGACTTGCCAAAGAGAAACAAGCATTAATCAGCACTTATTTAATAGAACAAACTTACTAGTCATTAAATGGCATAAATCCTGAGTTCAAGACAGTGACAAAGAAATCAGGCTATTTCTATATTTAAGGTGAGCTAAAGTAGATAATGTTTTCTCTATGACTAAATTCAGAAATTGATCATCAGGATAATTATTTTGCTAATAGATTGTAAAAAAATGTAAAGCCTGTATATTTAAATTAGATGATACATATTTTTGTCTGTTCATTATAAATTAGAAGTTTCAAAATTAATATCATACACATAGATTTTTAACTATTCATTCCGTCAACTTGTTATCAGCCATGACACTACCTGAGCCTCAAACCGATATTAAAGACATTTACCCGTCACCTCCCAAGTCAAATCGGTGGCTGCGCTTACTATTAGCTGCACTGTTATTAATTGGGGGTCTCAGCGGGATAGCATGGAAATTGCTAAATCCTGAAAAACCAAATTCAGCAGTAGCTAATGCTCCACCTCCAGGGGTTAAAGTTAAACTATCACCAGTGCAAACAGGTACAGTTGAAGATAGTACGGAATATATAGCCAGTCTGGAATCGCGGCGTTCAGTCAACCTCCAACCGAGAATTCAAGGTCAGGTTTCGCAAATATTCGTGAAATCGGGAGATTCAGTTTCCTCCGGGACTGCGATTCTGCAAATAGATTCTCAACAACAACAAGCCGCAGTTAGTAGTTTATCTGCTGCTGGTCGAGGTTCACAAGCGCAACTAGAAAATGTTCGCGCTACTCTTAAATCTTTGCAAGCAGAACGCCTAGCGAATGTTGCCAATGTGCGCTTAAGTCAACAAGATTATAAGCGTTATTCTGAATTAGCTGCACAAGGGGCTGTATCTCTTCAGACTCAAGATTTATATGCTAACAAACTAGCGACAGCAAAAGCCCAACTAGGGGCGATAGATTCCCGCATTCAAGCTCAAATAGCTACCATATCCCAGGTAGAAAAATCCTTACAACAATCTGATGCCAATATTAAACAACAACAAGTTCAACTTCAGTATTATAAAATAACTGCTCCTTTTGCGGGAACTGTTGGTGATGTTCCCGTTAAAGTAGGGGATTTTGTGAATACTTCCACACCATTAGCAACTATTACCCAAAACCGACCTTTAGACGTTAAAATTCCGGTTCCATTGGAAAAAGGTACACAATTACGTCCAGGATTGCCAGTGGAATTAATTAACGCCCAAGGTAAAATTATTGGCAATAGTAGTATATTCTTTATTTCTCCCAGTATTACTAATAACTCTCAATCAATATTAGTTAAGGCACTTTATAACAATGATAATGGGCAACTACGAGCTGATCAATCAATTCGGGCTAAGGTGATTTGGAATCAACGTTCTGGGGTGCTAGTTCCCACAACAGCAATATCTCGAATCGCTGGAGAAACCTTTGTATTTGTAGCCGAAGCTGGAAAATCTCCTCAAGGTGGTTCTCAATTAATAGCTAAACAAAAACAGGTGAAGTTAGGAAATATTAAGGGGAATGATTATCAAGTAATTGAGGGATTACAACGGGATGAAAAATTGATAATTTCAGGAATACAAAACCTCAGAGATGGACTACCAATAATTCCTGAAAATGAAGAAACAGGGAATAGTGAAAAGAAGTAATCACCAATTACCAATAGGACTCACGCAAAATATCTCTCAAACCCTCATTTCTCTGTGTCCTCTGTGCCTCTGTGGTTCGTTATTCCGTAAATCTTAATCAATCACCAATTACCAATTTATGTTTGTTAACTTCTTTATTAAGCGACCTGTATTTACCAGCGTCTGCGCTATTATCATTTTACTTGTTGGTGCAATCAGTATTCCCACATTGCCTACAGCCCAGTATCCAGAGATTAGTCCTACGCAGATTATCGTCAATTCTAATTATGTTGGTGCTAGTGCGGAAATTGTTGAAAGTACCGTCACAACGATTTTAGAACGGCAAATTAACGGTGTCGAAGGCATTAAATACATGACTTCGAGCAGTAGTAATGATGGTAGTAGTACGATTACTGTCACATTTGATGCTTCACGGGATAAGGATATTGCCGCCGTTGATGTGCAAAACCGCGTCACCTCGGCTGAACCCCAGTTACCAGAAGCGGTGAAGCAAACAGGAGTGACTGTGAGTAAACAGTCTAACAATATTTTGTTAGCGATCGGTTTGTTTAGTGATAATAAAGCCTTAAATAATGTCTTTTTAAGTAATTATGCAGATTTATATTTAGTAGATGCCCTGAAGCGAATTAAAGGTGTCAGTGAGGCGCGGATTTTTGGTGAACGTCGCTATGCAATGCGCCTATGGCTTGACCCGAATAAATTGGCTAGTCGAAATCTAACTACTGATGATGTGATTGATGCCCTGAAGGAACAAAATTTACAGGTAGGTGCGGGACAAATTGGACAACAGCCAGCCGTTGATGGTCAAATGTATCAAATTGACTTGAGGGCAGTTAGTAGGCTCACGGAAGTTGAGGAATTTGACAATGTTGTAATTAAAACTGCTGGTGACGGTAGTTTGATTAAGTTAAAAGATGTGGGAAGGGCGGAATTGGGAGCGCAAAACTATAGCTCATTTCTGCGGTTTAAGGGGAATGAGGGTGTGGGACTGGGGATATTTCCAACGCCGGGAAGTAATGTTTTGGACGTGGCTAATTTAGTCAAAAAGGAAATGGCGCGATTGTCGCAAAGCTTTCCGCCGGGGATGAAATATCAAGTGGCATTTGACACCACGACTATTGTAGAAGAATCTTTGGCAGAAGTGATAAAAACTCTTTTAGAGGCGATCGCTCTGGTAATTCTCGTCATCTTTATTTTCCTACAAGATTGGCGCACCACCTTAATTCCTGTGATCACTATTCCCCTATCCTTAGTTGGGACTTTTGCCTTCGTCAAAGCCTTTGGATTTTCCATCAACACCTTAACCATGTTCGGTTTAACCCTCGCAACAGGAATGGTAGTTGATGACGCGATTATTGTCGTAGAAAATATTTCTCGCTTAATTCAAGAAAAAGGAATGTCACCCCGACAAGCGGCTTCAGTCTCCATGCAAGAGCTATTTGGGGCTGTAATTGCGACTTCTTTAGTATTGATGGCGGTATTTGTACCTGTCGCCTTTTTCCCAGGTGCAACTGGACAAATTTACAAACAATTTGCCCTGACGATTGCCTTTTCTATCGCCATTTCCACATTTTTGGCTCTTACCCTCACCCCTTCTCTTTCTGCCTTATTGTTGCGGCGAAGACCCGCACCTAGAGGGATTTTTGGTTGGGTATTCGGTCGAATCAACTGGTTTTTAGAAGCCATGCGTTGGGGATATGAGCGCTCTTTAAGATTTTTGACGAGAATAAAAGCGATTATTCTCCTGTTATTTATCGGTTCATTAGGTTTCACCGCTTGGTTGTACATGACTGTACCCACCGCATTTCTCCCCGACGAAGACCAGGGTTATTTCATTACCATTATCCAGGGTCCAGAAGGTTCTTCACTCAAATACACCAGTAAAGTCATGAGTGAGGTAGAAGCAGAAATATTGAAATTACCAGAAGTTACAGGTACTTTTGCGATCGGTGGTTTTGGTTTTAGTGGTAGCACCGCTAACAGTGGCGTAATTTTTACAACTCTCAAATCCTGGGACGAACGAAAACAACCAAATCAATCAGTACAAGCCATTATTGGCAATTTAAGAAAAAGGTTTTCAGGAATTACCGAAGCTAGAGTTTTCCCAGTTAACCCCCCCGCAATTCGCGGTTTAGGTAGTTTTAGCGGTTTCCAATTTCAATTACAAGATATAGCCGGCACTAACAGCCTGAATTCTATGCTGCAAACTGTTGGTCAGTTTATGATGCAGGGAAATCAAACCCCCGGACTACAAGCTGTATTTAGTACCTTTACCGCCAACACACCCCAAATCTTAATTGAAGTTGACCGCAACAAAGCTAAATCTCTACAAGTTTCTATTGACGATATTTTTAAAACCCTGCAAACTTATTTGGGTTCAAGATATGTCAACGATTTTAATTTTCTTTCCCGCACATATCGGGTATACATCCAAGCAGATGCTCAGTTTCGTTCCAATCCTGATGATATTGGTTTATTAAATGTGCGTTCTGCAACTAATCAGATGATTCCTCTGAGTAGTTTGGTCAAATTAACTCCCACAACGGGAGCGCAAACTATTAATCATTACAACTTATTTCGTTCCATTGAAATTAACGGTTCTCCTGCTCCTGGTACTAGTTCTGGACAAGCAACTTTAGCTATGGAACAACTAGCTAAAAAGATATTACCCACAAGCATGGGATATGAATGGTCAGGTATTGCGGCTCAGGAAAAAGAATCCGGTGGACAAGCACCGATAATTTTTGGTTTGGGATTACTTTTCGTCTTTTTAGTCTTAGCTGCTCAATATGAAAATTATGTTGACCCTTTGATTATTATGTTGTCAGTTCCCTTAGCTATTATGGGAGCTTTAGCATCACAATCATTACGAGGTTTAAATAATGATGTATTTTGCCAAGTTGGGTTAGTCATGTTAATAGGTTTAGCCAGTAAAAACGCAATTTTAATTGTCGAATTTGCTAACCAATTACGAGAACAGCAAGGTTTATCAATTACCAAAGCCGCAGTAGAAGCAGCACAAGGTCGTTTACGTCCAATTCTCATGACTGCTTTTTCGACTTTGTTAGGAATTTTTCCCCTAGCAACTGCTACAGGTGCAGGTGCAGCAAGTCGTCAATCTTTAGGTACTGCGGTATTTGGCGGAATGTTTGTGGCGACTTTTTTAAGTTTATTTATTGTGCCAATTCTTTATATTATCATTGGTACAATTCGCCAACGTTTGCAACCTGTTCATCATTCTCCCTATTTAGAAATGCAAGAAGAAGATCATATTTCATTAAGATAGTATTTCTAGTACAAAACGGCGTAAATAAACCAACCATTCTAAATCCTCCAAAAGCCTATACTGTTTTCATTTTGACTTTTGACTTTTGACTTTTGACTTCCGCCTTGCGGTACTAGTACCACCTTGAAGTCTAAATCTTGTAGGTTTGTTTAAGAGGGTGTTTGAAAAGTTATGGTTGATGTATCAAATATTTTTTACCCCTCCCTAACCCTCCCCTTTACAAGGGGAGGGTTAGGGATTTTTATTGTTAAGTAATTGGACAAAAATATTTACAGTCATTGCGAGGGAAGGGAAGCAATCACAACCCTGGCGATTGCTTGATTTCACTTCGTTCCATATGGCTAACGCCACGCTGCGCTAACGCAATGACATTGTGTAATTAATTCTGTCTCACTACTTACCCCCCTTTACAAGCCCTTTACAAGGGGAAAGGGGGGGGTTTGGAGAGGGGTAAAATTATTTTCGTCGAACTCACGTTAAATAAAGTAAACACAACATTAGTCAAAAGAGAACATTGAATACAATTGTTTTAGTATTGAAGGAGATATATAATGATAGATAAAACTCAATTAGTAGATGTTCAACAATGGATTAAAACCCGTGCTTCTCTAGATGCCAATGAGTCGAATTTTTTGAGTTGGACAGGAAATATTTATAGTTTTATTCCTGGAGAGAAACGACAATTATTATTTAAAATCGTGGGAATGAGTGTGAGTCGGTGTATAACCACAGGTGAAGATAGTTGGGATTTTACTTCTAGAGAATTAACCTATTACCTCAATCCAGAAACCAAAGAGATTTTACATAAATGGGAGAATCCTTGGACACAGGAAATAGTGACCGTTATGCACGTTGCTAATAGTCCTGTTCAGGGTCAATTTAAAGGTCAACTACCTGTGCAATTAGACGGAGAAAAAACTAATTTTGTATTTGACATCTTTCCTAATTATCCCAATCCTTTAGCTGAAAATCCCGAATTTGCTGATTATTGTCCAGGAGGAATTTATCAAGCAGTAGAATTATTTAAAATCTCTGTTCCCACAGCAGATTTAGAAAATTCACAATTAAATTCAGTCACACAATTAAGCATATCCTGGGATAGAATTGGTCAATGGTTGCCCTGGATGAAAATGGGTGAACATCCTGGTTATTTAATTTATAGTGCTACAGGTAACAAAGTTAGTGGATTAACAGAATTACATCCAATTTTACAACAGGAGATTAACACTCGCGTTCCTTTATATAAAGCAGCACCAAAAAGTTATATTGAGGGAGAAGATATGACATCTTGGCTTTATTTTCAAAAGCATTTTTCCGCATATTTAGCTGGAGAAATATTCCCCATACCAGCACCAGAAGAAGTTTAATTGACAATTACAGCAGTCTTCATGTATTTAGACCAAACTCTTGATTCCTCTTTGCGCCTCTGCGTCTGGAACGTGAGACAAAAAAATGTGGTTCATTTACCCGAAAATCGCTGTAATTACAGCTTTTGCATATTGTGACTAAGAGGATCAAAATTTCTGGGAAATTTGGTGCTTTCATCATAATATGCACGATTTAAATTCGCGCCATACAACTTAGTATAATGCAGCCTAGCCCCTCGAAGATTTGCTTCAGTGAGATTAACACCGGATAAATTTGCTCTTGTTAAATTTGCCTTGGCTAAATTTGCTCTACTCAAATCTGCTCCCCAAAGTTTAGCTTTAGCTAAGTTAGCTTCACTTAAATCCGCTCCCCATAAATTAATCCCTGGCAAATAAGCATTAATTAGTTTAGCTTTGATTAGTTTCGCCGAAACAAAATATGTTTCGCCCGCAAGATAACGCCGTTTTAGTTCCTCAGCTTCCATATTTAACCTACTTGAGCCACAAAAACTCTATTCTAAGAATACTGCTTAAATTATTTGTTGGTGTGTTCTTTGCACAAAAATTTTCGCTTATCAATCACTAGTAAATTAATACTATTTTTGGAAGTAAGTAGGTTGGCGTTGAAAATTGTCGTTATGGCAAAGCAAAGGGCAAGAGGCAAGAGGCAATAAGTAGTGAGACAGAATTAATTACACAATGTTATTGCGTAAGCGTGGCGTGGCGTTAGCCATATGGAACGAAGTGAAATGAAGCAATTCCAAGGGTTGTGATTGCTTCCCTTCGCTCGCAATGACTGTAAATATTTTTGTCCAATTACTTAGTGAAGAGGGTTTGGGCGATTTTACGTTTCTTTACACAATTTGGTTTTATTGTGTTCACCTACTTACAGCTATATAAAAAACGCCTGAGTTTTTAACCCAAGCGTTCCCCGTATAACTTTCTACCAATTCACTACTATTGTAACATTTAAAACCTGCGACTCAAATAACAGAAAGTATAAGCAGCGCGAGGAAAATTGTAACAAATATAAAATGAAGTGGTATCACTCCTTGCATTCACTAAGAATATCTCTTTTAAAATCAAATGGCTAGTGTAGAGAGTGACACTTTCTTAACTGACACTAGTTAAAAATGAAGCATAGTAAATAGGAGTTAATCAAACACGGCTAAATAGTAAATATCGCAGCATTTCTGTATAAAGATGTTGTAGTTATTGTAATTATACTTAGACTGAAATGACAAATCATAGAAGTAATTTATATTGATATAAAATGTATAAGTAAATACGGAAAAACATCTATTAGGGTGATGTAAATATGGGGTAAGGTTAAGGATATTCCCGACGAAAAAACAAGATACTCATTTTGAAACGATTCTGCGCCATTTCAGCGATTCCTAGATTCGTCAAGAATTGTAGAACCCTGTAACTGCAAGGGGTTCAATCTCAGAAAACCTTAAAATGAGAATTGCTGGAAATATTGATTTTCTCTGGATTTTTTGAGCTAAAATGGGGATAAGTAGTGAGGCAGAATTAATTACACAATGTCATTGCGTTAGCGTAGCGTGGCGTTAGCCATATGGAACGAAGTGAAATGAAGCAATTCCAAGGGTTGTGATTGCTTCCCTTCGCTCGCAATGACTGTAAATATTTTTGTCCAATTACTTACTGGGATCATCTCTGGCAGTAATTTTTCTAAATTATACATCTACACAACTCCAGCGAAAATGTCTCAAGATCCTCAACAATCACCTCAAATCCAAGAAGTAATTGGACTAAAAGCACAACACTTTGCTGATTTAATCAGAACCGCACAATTAGTTTTTGATCCGACTGCGGGAGTTACTGGCAGGAATGTCAAAATTGATTGGGAAGATTTTGGTATGCCTCGGAATATAGAGGATAATCTCAGAATTATTGGTGAAGAGTTTCAATATGCTTCTCCCCATGTTCCTGTTGATGTAATCTGGGGTAAATTAACCACAGAAACTCGAATTTGGTTTCTAGAAAAGAAAGATCAATTGTGGCAATTTGAAGAATTTTTACCTGCACTTGATGAAGATTAACTATTGCCAAAAATATTTTTTTTTAGTAGGATATATACATTTTGTATCCTACTTACTTACTAGAAAATAAAGTTGATGAAAATTATAAATTTCCAGTTTTTATTAGTTTTGATTTCTTTGATATTGCCGATAATAACTCCGGTTTCCCACAAGTCTAACATGGCTTTGGCAGGAAGTACAATAAATTATGATCAACCAATTATTAATCAGCAAATAGTTGTTAATAAGAGTGAATTTGGCGTAAAGATAGTCAACCCAGAAGGGAAAGTTAATTTTTTTCCAACAACTACAGTTCCATTAAAAGAAGGTGATGCTTATGGTTGGAGAATTACACTTAACAACTATCAAGGTAACATCAAAGGTAAAGTTAAATGGCGGGAAGTTTTAACTTTACCACAAGCCCCCGAAACTTGGACAACAGAAAATAATAAAAATTTCTCCATATCGAAAGATGGAAAAACAGCAACTTCCACCCGCACAGTAACACCTGTGAATGGTGTAATTGAAAACTTTTGGACTATTGCTGCTGGAGATCCTTTGGGTAAACATCAAATAGAAGTCTATATTGATGAAAATTTAATTGGTACTTTTGCCTTTGAAATAGTTCCGTTATGAAATGACAGTTTTGTGCTAAATGTAAGTATAGCATCTTTTTTATAGACTAATTATGTTAATCTCATCTTCCATTTTTCTAGCCGGTGCTAGTCGCGGTGTTGGGCAAGAAATCGCTAAATATTTGATAGCACAACAAATTCAAGTTAAAGCCCTGTTGAGAACAGAAGCTGCTGCTGTGGCAGCAAAAGCAATGGGTGTTTATCCAATTCTAGGAGATGCGTTAAATGTAACTGATATTGAACAGGCAATTTTAGGAAATGAACCTATTCAAGCCGTTATCAGTACATTAGGTGGTTTACCTACAGATAATATCAAACCTGATTATATCGGTAATAAAAACCTGATTGATGTCGCAGTCAAAGCAGGAGTTAAGAAATTTATTCTCGTGACCTCCATTGGTAGTGGTGATAGTGTGGTGGCTTTACCTCCCCAAGCTTTAGAAGCACTCAAACCAGTTTTAATTGAAAAAGAAAAAGCAGAACAATATTTAATTTCCAGTGGACTTAACTATACAATTATCCGTCCTGGTGGTTTAAAATCAGAACCAGCAACCAACAACGGAATTATCACCGAAAATCCTCAGATTGTGGGTACTATTCATCGTGCAGATGTGGCCCAATTAGTTTGTCGCTGTTTAAATTCCGATCATACTAATAATAAAATTTTCTCAGCGATAGATCGGAATATGATATATCCAGGATTACCGGAATTTGTGGAATTTAATTTAGATTAGTTGTTGTTAACTTTGAGGACTAAAGTCCTCACTACTAATTCAATTTAAACAGAAAATACTACCCGAAACCCACACATTCTTAAACCACCGTCTGCTTCATTCCAACTTCTACTAGCACTGCGACAAAGTTCTGCACTAAAATTCCATGCACCACCTCTTAAAACGCGACGATGTTTATCACCTCCATCTTCCCAGACACTACCATTTGTAGGTGCGCCATGATAGTTATTATGCCAAGGATCTGCACACCATTCCCAGACTAATCCGTGCATATCATATAAACCAAAAGCATTCGCAACTTCAAAATAACCAACATTAGTTGTTTCTTTCCGAAATCTACTTTTTGGTTCTATAGAATAGGTATCGCTACCGCTACAGTTAATTAAATCAGAAGTAATTGTTTCTCCAAAATGAAAAGATGTGGTAGTTCCTGCCCGACAAGCATATTCCCATTCGGCTTCACTAGGTAAACGATGTTCTCTCCCCGTTTTAATTGCTAATCTGGCACAAAATTCTACAGCTTCATACCAAGAGACATTTTCAACAGGCAAATTTGCACCTTTAAATTTTGATGGATTAGGGTGCAATTCTTGTTTAACTGGAGGTAAAGCTGCTATGGTTCTCCACTGTAATTGGGTAATAGGATATTTCCCCATAAAAAAGGGTGGAACTATAACTTGATGTTGGGGACGTTCATCATCATCACCTTCACAACTCAAAGAACCCATAATAAAAGTTCCATGGGGAATTGATACCATTTCTAAGGTTGTATTTCTGCCTAATTCTTCTTTAAAATATTTAGTATTCCGTCTATCACGGTTAACTTCTCTGCCAGAAGTGTCTACGGTAATGACATAAAAATCAAAGTTGTACAAGGGAGGTAAGGGAACAGTAACTTTTTGGGGAAGTGGTGGTGCTAATGGTGGTTTAGGAAAGGAAGAAAATTTGATAGCTACGGGAGATTTGGGAAAGTTCAAATCATCTAAAACATCCAGTGCTGATTGATATCTATCACTAGCAAAATGTTGGAGTAATTTATCTAAGATTTGCTTTAATTCATCACTAATAGTCATGCCTTTAATGCGTAAGCGTTCTTCCCATAACCATTTAGCATTCATGGCATCATAAAGATGATCTTGAAGTTGTCCATAATCATTTTGTAATGGTAAATCTTGAGTTAATAGGCGTACACAGGTGACACCCAAAGCATATAAATCACTCGCTTGACAAGCAAACCCAGCCATTTGTTCTGTTGGGGCATACCCAAGGGTATAAATAGCTGTCGCTTGTCTAGCGATACTGGTTTGAGTAACTTGTTTTGCACCTCCAAAATCAATTAATACGGGTTTTCTATCACTATCCCGACGCACAATGTTTTCCGGCTTGATATCGCGGTGAATCACATGATGTTTGTGAACAAAATCCAAAACTGGTAATAAGTCAGCTAAAAGTTGCCGAACTTCGGTTTCATCATAAGCTTGATTTTGTAGTTCTTCGAGAAGAGTTTTCCCAATAATAAATTCCTGGACTAAATACAAACTAGAACCTTGTTCAAAGTAAGCCAAAAGTCGGGGAATTTGGGCATGGTTTTCGCCCAAATCATACAGTCTAAAAGCTTCTTCTTTGAAAAATTCTGCTGCTTTAGCACGTTGTCCAGTTCCTTGAACTTGGGGGAAAAATTGCTTAATTACGCAAGGTGCATTCAGTCTATCTACATCTTCCGCAGCGTAGGTTCTGCTAAATCCACCTTCACCTAATAACCTCAAAACACGGTAACGGTTTCGCAGCATTTCCCCAAAGTTACTTTCTTGACAACTTAGACAAGATTTAGAGGTTTTCGGGTTGAAGGGGTTAGAACAATTGGGATTTTGGCAAATTTGCATGAATGTTGAGAAAATAGCATCTTGTCAAAATTCAGCCCCAATATTATTAAGTTGTCAAAACGATATTTATTACTATATTTGTCTAAACTATGAGTTATTTGATTTCAATGATTATTATGATTCAATTTATAGGTAATCATAAAAAATCATCTTCATCACCAAAATCACAGTTTAGATGATTTATTTATAAATAACACTATCAGTAGGAAAAATCTGTAGTGTTTGTTGCACAGATTCTGACTTTTCCCTTCCTCTAGGGACTCCGTACTGAGTAACTGCCCGATAATTGCCAGAAATATGTATCATTTCATAACTATTCTTACAACTTCCTCAAATTTTTGATTTACTTTAAAGGTAGATAGTATAAAGCTATCCATAGGACAGGCACATCAAAAAATACTGATATTAAGGATGACTTATGGCTATAGATACTCTAGCATTTATGACGACAATGGAAAATAGATTTGGTTTCACGGCTGAAGACAAATCTATTTTGAACGCCAATGCTGCCTGGGGTGAAGAAATTGCAGCGGAAATGGCGGGACACTTTTATGAATATCTAGGGCGTGATGCAGAAATGAATGCCATTATTAATGCTAGTGAAGGCAGAATGCAGCGACTCACAGATACATTCATCAAATGGTTTGCCGAAATGTTTACAGGAATTGATGATTGGGGTGCTGTTTATGCCCAACGACGTTGGCAAATTGGGGTTGTTCATGTGAAGGTGGGAATTCAACCCCAGCATATTGTTCCAGCCATGTCTACAGTCATTCATGAAGTAGGCAAGAAACTGAAAGCTGAGGGCAAATCTGAGGAATTAAAAGCTGCTTTAGGGCGGATTTGTATGATTGATTTAGCTTTTATTGAACAGTCTTACGTAGATGTTTCGACCTCGGCTGTGTTAAAAGAAACTGGCTGGTCATCCGCTTTATTAAAGCGTCTAATCAGCACAGGTGCAGCATCAATAAATTAATAGGGGCAGGGGAGTGGGGGGAGTAGGGGGAGTGGGGGGAGTAGGGGGAGTAGGGGGAGTGGGGGGAGTAGGGGGAGTGGGGGGAGTGGGGGGAGTAGGGGGAGTAGGGGGAGTAGAGAGATTTTTTATCTTTCTATTACCTATTACCTATTACCTATTATTACCTATTACCTTGTTTAAACTTCGCAACTTAATTCACCGGCTTTTTTGGTAAAACGACGATTTTCTCGATAATCTACCCGACAATCTATGACTGCTGGCACATCTTGCGCGAGCGCTTCTTTCAGTAAGGGAATAAAATCCGCAACGGATTCGACGCGATAACCTTTTAATCCCATACTTTCGGCAAATTTGACGAAATCAGGATTACCAAAATGGACAAAAGATGAGTTACCTGGACCAAATTGATTTTCTTGCTTCCATTCAATTAAACCATAGCCACCGTCATTAAAAATCAGGGTAACAAATGGTGTTCCGACTCGCAAAGCTGTTTCTAATTCTTGACAATTCATCATAAAACCACCGTCACCAGTGGCAGCGACAACTTTACGATCTGGGTGAACTAATTTTGCGGCTAATGCACCGGGGATAGCAATACCCATAGCGGCAAAACCATTGGAAATAATACAAGTGTTGGGACTATGACAATGATAATGTCTAGCAATCCACATTTTATGGGCGCCAACATCGGAAATTACAATATCATCTGGTCCCATAACTTGCCGCAGGTCATAAATTAATTTTTGCGGTTTAATAGGAAATTCATCATCTTTGGCGTATTCTTCGTAATCAGCGCGAATGTTAGAACGCAAGCTAATAGAATAGGGATTGGGTTTATTGTGTCTGTCTGCTAATTTTAATATTTCATTGAGGGAATCAGAAATATCACCAACTATTTCTACTTGGGGAATATAACTACTATCAATTTCTGAAGAAGTTGCCGCAATATGAATAATAGGAATTGTTCCTTCAGGATTCCATTTTTTGGGAGAAAATTCAATTAAATCATAGCCAATTGCTATGACTAAATCTGTATTATCAAAGCCACAGATAATGAAATCTCGTTGTTGTAATCCCACAGACCAAAGTGCTAAAGGATGAGTATAGGGAATAACTCCTTTACCCATAAAAGTATTAACAACGGGAATATTCATTTGGGTGGCAAATTGCGTGACTGCATCACTAGCATGGGCGCGAATTGCACCATTTCCAACTAAAATGATGGGATTAACGGCTTGGGAAATTGCCCCGGCTGCGGCGCGAATACTGGCAAAGGAAGCATAGGTTTTTTCACTATTATCCTTATTTAAAGGTTTGCCTTCTACGGGCATTGCCGCAATATTTTCTGGTAAGTCAATGTGAACTGCACCGGGTTTTTCTGTTTGCGATCGCTTGAAGGCTTTTCTCACAACTTCCGGTGTAATACTTGGTCTGACAATCTGTTTATTCCACTTAGTAACTGGAGCAAACATTGCCACTAAATCCAAATATTGATGGGATTCAATGTGCATTCTATCTGTTCCCACCTGCCCAGTAATTGCCACTAATGGCGCACCATCTAAGTTAGCATCTGCAACTCCTGTCATTAAATTAGTTGCCCCAGGTCCAAGGGTAGAAAGGCATACTCCGGCTTTACCTGTTAACCTCCCATAAACATCAGCCATGAAGGCTGCACCCTGTTCATGACGAGTGGTAATAAATTGAATTGAGGATGTTTTTAAGGCTTCTAAAACGTGCAAATTCTCTTCACCAGGGAGTCCAAAAACATATTGTACTCCTTCATTTTCTAAACACTGTACTAATAATTCTGCGGTATTCATAATTTTGGTAATTGGTAATTGGTAATTGGTAATTGGTGATTGCTTAATTTTCTTCTTCCCTTCTTTCTTCTTACTCCTGATAGCGCAGCGTGGCGTTAGCCATACTCCTGAATGGGCGCAGGCCCTGCGCCCCTACCTCCTGATAGCGCAGCGTGGCGTTAGCCATACTCCTGACTCCTTAGTTCACCCAAACAGTTTTCACATTCACAAATTCATGTAAACCTTGAATACTCAACTCCCTACCGTAGCCAGAACGCTTAATGCCCCCAAAGGGTAGACGGGGATCTGATTTAACCATGCTGTTAATAAATACTGCACCAGCTTCAATTTCTTGAATTAGGCGATTTTGTTCTTCTGTATTTGTTGTCCATGCACTTGCACCCAAACCAAAGGGACTATCATTAGCTAATTTAATTGCCGCTTCGATATCAGGAACTCGGAATAATAATGCCACAGGCCCAAAAAATTCCTCTTGGGCAATTGGTTTATCTACAGGAATATCTATGATAATTGTGGGTGGATAAAAGTTCCCCGGCATTTCTGTTAAAGGATGTCCACCTGTGAGGACTTTACCACCACTTTTTACCGCATTTTTAACTTGTTGGTCTAATTCTTGGAGAATATCGGGAGTTGCCAATGGTCCCAAATCTGTATCTGCTGCCATTGGATTACCAATTTTCAACGCTTGAAATTTTTCTACCAGCAGTTTTTCAAATTGATCAGCCACAGATTCAGCAATTATAAAGCGTTTCGCTGCAATACAAGATTGTCCATTATTTAACATTCTCGCTGTTACTGCGGTGCTAACTGCTGTTTCTAAATCGGCACTTTCTAAAACAATAAATGGGTCACTACCCCCCAATTCTAAAACAGTTTTTTTAATTTGTTTCCCAGATGCAACCGCGAGGGATATACCTGCTGGTTCACTACCGGTTAAAGTAGCAGCTTTGACGCGATCATCAGCCATCAAATTGGCAACTTGGGCAGCACCAATTAACAATGTTTGAAATACACCTTTGGGAAAGCCGGAACGGTTGATAATATCTTCGATCGCCAGGGCGCACTGTGGCACGTTGGAGGCGTGTTTGAGTAGTCCTACATTGCCCGCCATGAGGGCAGGTGCAGCAAACCGAAAAACCTGCCAAAATGGAAAATTCCAAGGCATGACAGCGAGAATTACCCCTAAAGGTTGATATTTTATAAAACTATGACTGGCATCGGTTTCAATGGGGACATCAGCGAGAAAATTGGCGGCATTTTCGGCATAATAGCGACAAACCAGGGCGCATTTTTCAACTTCTGCGATCGCCGCTTTTAATGGTTTACCCATTTCCAGGGTCATCAATTTCCCTAAATCTGGCTTTTCTTGGTCTAAAATAGTTGCTGCTTGTTCTAACCAGTGCGATCGCTCTAGAAAACTCGTCTGACGATATTCTTCAAAAGACTTTCCTGCTAAATCCAACTTGGCAAGAATTTCTGTATCTTTTAGTGGCTCAAAAGTTTTGAGCGTTTCCCCAGTGGTGGGATTAATAGTAGCTATAGCCATAACCTGACCCCCCATTAAAAAATAGTTTGAGGTAGTTTACCAGTCTTACACACATTCACTACAGAAGCTAACACGAAAATTGACTTGGAGAGAAAATAATGAAAATAATTTGTCATTAAATCAATACCTCGCCAATTTGCCAAATAGTATGCCAAAAGCCCATAAAATTGTCACAATATCAACAGGATTTTTGGATAATATTGTAAATTACGCTCTATTCCAGATTACCCACTAGTACCGCAAGGCGGAAGTCAAAAGTCAAAAGTCAAAAGTCAAAATGAAGACAGTATAGTCTTTTGGAGGATTTAGAATAGTTGGTTTATTTACGCCGTTTTGTACTAGTAGTTAGTCAAATTTATTTTGACGGGTAATGATCGGAAAAAACTTCTGTTCTTCCCTCCCCCACCTCCCCTACCTCCCCCACCTCCCCTACCTCCCCCACCTCCCCTACCTCCCCTACCTCCCCTACCCCCTGCTTGCCTTCACCCGTCATTTTCGGGTTGACGGACTACTACCCATTACAGCACAGCGTCAGTAATATTATAGTTCATGCATTTTAGTTTGATATAACTTAATGGAACGATCAATTCCTTTAAAACGATAAGCTCCGATATCAAAAAAATCAGATTTTTCTGACAACATATTATAAGTAACTTCACTAATTACACATTCACCAGGAGAACAAATAGTCTCCATCCTGGCTGCCAAATTAATTGTCGTTCCTAAAGCAGTATAATCCACCCTCTGAGAACTACCAACATCACCAACTACAGCTTTACCACTGTTAATAGCAATCCGTAATTGTAAAGGTTCTTGCCAAAAATGATTAGCATTGAGATGTTTTAACCGAGTTAGCATTCCCTTCGCCGAGGCAACTGCCCTATCTGCATGACCTGGATCTGGGTCAGGAGCGCCAAAAAATGCCATAATACAGTCACCAATGTATTTATCTAAGGTGCCACTATACAAAAATACTTCTTTCAACATTTCTTCAAATAAATTATTTAATAATTGAGCAATTTCTGTAGGTGTCAATCGTTCAGAAATTGCCGTAAAACCGACTAAATCTGCAAATAAAATACTAATTTCATTTTCTCTAGGTGCTAAACGTCCATCTGGAGAACCACCAACAGCTATCAATTGTTGGACAACAGCCGGAGAATGGTATCTTTCTAAACGATGACGAATTACTTCTTCATTTTTGAGTTTGTCTACTAACAACGAACGTTGCACACTAGAAGCTACAATATTAGCCAAAGCCGAAAAAAAGCTGAGTTCTTCTTCCCCTTCACTTTCCCAATGAGATGAAGACAGACTAGCATCAGCATAGAGAACTCCAATTACTTTGTGTTCATCCCATAATGGGACAGCCATAGCACTGCGAATACCTTTAACTAAAATACTTTTCTCCCTAGAAAAACGTTGATCAGATTGAGTATCGGCGCTTTGAATAGCAATTTTTTCTGCAAATACTTTTTGACAAATACTGCGACTAATCCAACTACCATCCGTAGCTAAATGTTCTTGTTCAGAAATATTTCTAGTGGCAGAATTTATTAACTCTAAATTACCAGAATCATCAATTTTTACTAATAGGGCTAATCGGTCAATACTATCAAGATAACGAAAAACCACCTGTTGTACTTGGAAGAAAATTTCCTCAATAGATGCAGCAGCACAAAGATTTTTAGCTATATCTACCAAATCTTTAAGACGAGCAATAGTTTCATTTTGATTATTGTTATTGCTATTAATAGTATTAGCACTTATCCATTGTTGTTGTAGTTCTTCAACATTCCGAAAAATTGTTTTTTGTGGTTGAATATTGACATTTTCTAAAAATATATTAGTATTACTATTATCATTACCATTTATATTTTTGAATTTTACTAATAATTTAATGTTGCCCAAGGAAATTACATCATTATTAGCTAATTCTTGGATACCTGTAATCAAATACTGATTAATTTGCGTACCGTTTTTACTACCTAAATCCTGAATAGTCCACACATGATCAGAACTTTTGACGATTCGCACATGATTGCGAGAAATTCCTTCAAAGGGTAATACCATGTCACATTCTGGCAACCGTCCGATCATAAATACATCTTTATCTACTAGAACTAATGTTTCAGTATGTCCTTCTTGCTGGAAAACGAGGGTAAGTTGATTCATGACTGTCAAATCAGGCTCGAAGCTAAGGGCGCAAGTATCAGTGCAATTATACTGCAAACGGTTCATAGTTTAACCAAATATGAAACCCCTCTGGTAAACCTCTCTAGTATTAAATGTTATTCCTTTTCCCTCTACTCCTCTGAGGGATCACCAAAAAATGGCGTTGCTGAATCGAGGTATGAAATTTCCAAATTGAACCTTTAAAAATCAAACCTCAGTGCGTCTACTCTTCGAGATCACGAAGCGTGATTGCGCCTTTGCGTGAGACTAAAATTCATACCCTTAATCAGCAACGCCCAAAAAATAAATTACCCAATTTTGTGGGATGGGCATCCTGCCTGTCCTTGGTAATTAGCGGGCAATTCGTCCCGCACCACAAGAAACTTTTGGGGATTTTTTTAATTTGAAGTCCCTTTGTACGATAAAAAAAATAAATTACCCAATTTTTTGGGATGGGCAGGATGCCCGTCCTTGATGATTAGCGGGCTTTCCGATCCGAATAACCTACAAATCAAGACTTTTTTCAATTTGGACAAGGTATTGTTACACAGATTGGTTTTATTGTGTTCACCTACCTATGACAAATTAGTATTTAAAATGGTGGTAATTCTAAGGGAATATTACCCAAAAGTCCTTTCCGAAAATCGGTGATCATTTGTCTGGCAGCACGTTCTACATCACCTTTATAACGATGTTCTGCTAAAACTTGTAAGTAGTCTTCTCCTGTGTGGATGATGGAATCTATCTCATACCGTGACAGTAATGGATGTGGTGGTAATAAATGAGAATGTGTTTCTTGAAGCTCGTTAAGTATATCTACGAATGCTGCGCCGATGAGTTGATTGTCATAAGCTGCTTCACCAATATCGTCACAAATAGCTAATTTGACGGCTGCGGCTTGGCTGTCCAGTCTGGCAGGAATGACACCAGGGGCATCCAGTAATTGTAATTGATCAGAAATTCTTACCCACCGCAGTTGCCTGGTAACACCGGGACGGGCAGCGCTTTCTACGACTCGTTTTCCTATCAACCTGTTAATTAAGGCTGATTTACCGACATTGGGAAAACCAATGACGACAGCCCGGACGGGACGGGGTAACATTCCTCTATCTGTGCGGCGTTGGTTAAGTTCAATACCTGCTGCTTGGGCGGCTTTGGCTATGGCGGTGACACCTTGACCATGTTGGGCGTTGGTAAAATATGGAACTTCGCCTTGATTTTTAAACCACTCTATCCAGCGCGATCGCACTTGTGGCAAAATCATATCTACCCGGTTGAGTACCAATATCCTGGCTTTTGTCCCCACCCATTCATTCATTTGGGGGTGATTTGTAGTTATAGGAATACGGGCATCTCTTACTTCTAAAACCACATCAACCCGTTTTAGCTGTTCTTTGAGATTTTTTTCAGCTTTGGCAATGTGTCCGGGATACCATTGAATCAAATTTAATTTGTAATTTTGTGTGATTGACATTTATTGTTTGTTAGTTGTCATTGGTCATTGATCATAATATTTGCCTGTTCCCTGTTGCCTGTTTCCTCTTGATGAGATTGATGTAAAATTAAACGGTTGCCGTCGGGGTCGTAGGCATAAATTTCTTGTCCGTGAGAAGCTATAGAAATGTCTCTTTGTGAGGTACAGCCTAAAGATGTCAGGTGAGATATGGCAGTTTCTAAATTATTCACTTCCAAACATAAACTGAGCGGACTTTGGGAATTAACGACAAATTCTGACTCATTTGTTGATTTAGGTTTAAAAATACCTAACTTTAAACCAGCAATATGAAACTCAGCATAGATATGGGGAATAAGTTTTTTTGGTTTTTGTTCTAGTAATTGAGTATAAAAGCTGACTATATTATCAAAATTAACTGTGGCTATGGTGACTATGACACTATTATATTGCATATTTATTTTTACCATAGATTTGTCACAAGAGCGCAGTTAATTCATTCTTACAGCAGAATTCACCAAGTCGGGGGTGTAAATAAGTAATTGGACAAAAATATTTACAGTCATTGCGAGGGAAGGGAAGCAATCACAACCCTGGCGATTGCTTCATTTCACTTCGTTCCCTATGGCTAAAATCAGGTTAGAATTGCGGATTATATGCATTACGCGGGGAAAAGGTCTGAATCACGAATTAGACGGATTGCGCTGATTTCACGGATTTTAGTAACTTTTATCATAGCAAACAACCTAATCCGCCCAATCTTTTAATCACGGATTAGACGGATTGCGCTGATTTCACGGATTTTAGTAACTTTTATCTTACCTTGCCATGATCCGGATCATGGCGAGGCGATTAGCATAAAATTTTACCCCTCAAAACTTTTCAAACATCCTCTTAGGCATGAACCATTAAATATTGTCCATTACCGTTATATTCACCATCGCAAATGGCGAAATTAGCACCTAACCAAATTAAATAAAATCTCCAGATGCGACGAAATTTGGCATAGTTAATACCGTAGTCCAAATCTTTTACTATTGCTTGAGAATCATCAAAGTTTTTTAACCAACTAGCAAAAGTTTGGGAATAATTAGAACCATTAAGATACCATTTATCAATAGTTTTCAGGTCTTGATTATGGCTGGGAATCGCATCATATTTCCAGTAACGACCATGAGGAAAAATGTATTTGTGAGTGAAAACACTGGATATATTATTGGGGGTGCGGACTGTAATAATATGAATAAAAATTTTGCCGTTATCTTTGAGGAAAGATGCCAGTTTTCTGAAAGCTTTTGTTAAATTACCTACATGACAAAAAACGCCAATTGAGAGGATTTTGTCGAATTTTGTTTCAAATTGGGCATCGTTTAAATCTCCTTCATAGAGAGTAAAACGACCGGAACTAAGGTAACTTTCAGGATCTTGCATTTTCTGACGCATATATTCACATTGGTGGTGACTCAAGTTAATTCCTGTGAATTTGACATTGGGAAATTTGGCAAGAATATAATTAGCTACACAGCCCCAACCACAGCCAAAATCTAAAATATGATCACCATCTTTGATTTCTAATTTGTCAATGACATCATCAATCATTTGCATTTGTGATTCTTCAAGATTGGTTGCTCCTTTTTCCCACAATCCCATGCTATATTTAGGATAAATGAGTTTTCAATCACCTAACATGGGATTCAGCATAGCTTGAGGTAAGTCGTACTGAATCTTCATTAATTCCTGCGAACCTTCGGCGGTATGGTCTGTTTCTGTTAATACCCATTCGTAGGGTGCAAGCAGGGATGGAAAATATTTAAAAAAGATGGGCATACAACTATCAAAAAGCGATCGCAACACAGCATCCGGTACTTCTAATCCATTGATATAAGACTCGGCTATTGCCATTTGCACTAGGTTAACTGTACCAACTGCAAGACGGGTTGCTTTGTAAGCAATTGGACTTTTAGTATGCACATCTCCCACGAGGGGAAGATGTTTTTCAATATTTTGTAAAATTGTTAATGAATTCATATTTATTTTGGGGTGTAAAACTGCCACTATTCTATATCAATAAACCCAAGTCAAAATATCATTAAATAATAGATATTCCTTTAGATAGATATAAATAAGTTGGGAATATTTTTATTCAAACTAAATAATGATTACTATATACAAAACCAAATAATTGATGCTCCGTTATACTAGAACCATATTGCTGTATTGTATAATCAGTTAAGTCTCAACCTTTTAATCATCCTGTACTGAGATTTTCAGTAAATTGATGTAAATAATTCCATATACAAACTACAAAAGGCAGCTAAAATGAGTATCCGCGCACTATTGTTAGTAAATAGTAATTCCCGTCAAGGACAAGAACGTTACCAAGAAGCGATAAATTGTTTAAATAAATTGGGTTTAGAGATAATTACAGAATCTACAGAACATCCAAATCAATTAGGTGATTTGATTCGGCATTATCAACAAGAAATAAATTTGGTAATTGTGGGTGGTGGTGATGGTACACTGAATGCTGCTATTGAGGCGATAGTTGAGACTCAATTACCTTTGGGTATTTTACCATTAGGAACTGCTAACGACTTAGCAAGGACTTTGGGAATTCCTAACTCTTTAATGGAAGCGTGTCAAATTATTGCTTCTGGAAAGTTACGCAGGATTGATTTAGGTTGTGTAAATGGTAAGTATTTTTTTAATGTGGCTAGTTTGGGGTTAAGTGTAAAAATTACTCAACAATTAACTAAGGAAATTAAACGGCGTTGGGGTATATTTGCTTATGCGGCAATTGCATTGCAAGTAATTTGGAAATCTCGCCCTTTTAGTGCAGAAATTCGGATCAATGATGAATCAATTCATGTCAAAACTGTGCAAATTGCTGTGGGTAATGGTCGCTATTATGGTGGTGGTATGGCTGTAGTTCACGATGCGGCTATAGATGATCAAAGGCTGGATCTTTATAGCTTAGAAATTGATCATTGGTGGCAAATTCTGCCTTTGCTGCCGGCTATGCGTCAAGGACGACATATTCATTCACCAAATGTTCGCGCCCTGGAAGGTCAGGAAATCACAGTATACACGCGCAGACCCCATTCTATTAATACAGATGGAGAAATCACCACCCATACTCCGGCTGTGTTTCGGGTTGTTCCTCAAGCGATCGCTGTTTTAGCTCCCTAACTATCATCTTAAACTATGATTTACCTGATTCATCTGATTTATTTGATGATATCTTGACTATTATTTATGTAATTAAACAGTAGGTTGCCAGTCAACGAGGTAAAAAATTAACATCAAAACTCCTATCTGTCAACAATTAAGCATCTAGCGGGGTTCACAAGATAGAACGAAAGGCACGGAAGCCACTTGGCTTTAGACAGTGGAGGAAGTGCCAACGGCGAATTCATTCGCAATCAAGATTCTTAACCATGATGCGGATCTTCTATATATCTTCTAATTGTATCTGCGGAAACCTGTCCCGCCGTCGAATAAAAATAACAGGTCGTTCGCGCCAGCGTGCCGGAGGCATCTGGCTAACATTACCCCAGAAATGGGAGTTGGTTTCCAGGTTCCAATCAAAAATCTGGTTTCAATTTTAATATCCACAGCGGTTAAAACCGCTCGTGTCGTTTCCCTCTCAGGTCTAAAGACGCGCTCGTTTCCCACTTACCGGGTATTCCTATGAATTTACGCTTTTCTCAAGAAATTAAATCTCTTTTAGAACGTTTAAGTGAACAGCCGCTAACTTTAGGTGATATCCTCGCAGAAACTTCTGAACGGGGGTTTAGCTTGGTAATCACATTACTAGTATTACCTTTTTTATTTCCTATGCCTCCAGGCGTGACTAGTCCTTTAGGTGGTACTTGTTTATTATTATCATTGCAAATGGTTTTAGGCAGAAGAACACCTTGGCTACCCAAAAAAATTGCTAATTATAAATTTCCCAACGCTTTCGCTAAAATCATCTTACAAAATCTGCGGCGCGTCACTAGGATATCAGAAACAATTGCCCGTCCCCGATTACAAAAAGTCGCTAATCATCCTTGGATTTGGCGATTTAACGGGCTGTGCATCTCTTGGTTAACAATATTATTAATTTCTCCCGTTCCTTTTACCAATCCTATTCCGACTGTGGGAATTTTACTTTTAGCCGTTGCTACCATTGAAGCGGATGGTTTACTAATGTGTGTTAGCTATGTTGCTACTCTCTTAATTACTTTACTATTTGGTTATGCCCCATGGTTAGCCTCCAATTTACTGACTGATATTTTCAGAGAAAATTCTTGGCTCTTCCGTCTCTTTCCCTTTTATGGTAATTGAGGATTGATGATAACAAAACCCTTACGGGACAAGGGTTATAAACAATTATTTCCATATTTTCAATGAAATGCCTACACAATAGGACTTTCAATGATTTTGAACCAGGTTTTCCATAAAAATAACCGAAGAACCAAATTTTTGACATTTCCCATGATATGTTGCTAGGATAGAAATCCCAAAGCCAAGAAAAACCCCCAGCTAAAAGCCGAGGGTAATAGTTTAATTAAGGTGCATCTACTATTTGAGTATCCATTGCCTGTCTTCCTCCATCCGGATAGTTTGGGTGGAACTTTGATTTTTCTATGCTGCTAAACTACCAGATTCCCGACTTCTTAAAGAAGTCGGGGATCTAAATTAATTAATTTAATTCTCTCGTAAATTGTACCACCCGTACCAATGTAGCACGGCTAACCATGCGGCTGATAGTAACCCAGCAATACTCAAGGTTAAGCCAGTAAAAGGAATTAATAACCCAAATACAGGTAAAACAACTCCAGAGATTGTACAAATAATTGCTGCTAAAGAAACACGGCGATTTGTACCTAAACCATAACTTAAAGCTAATAAAATTAGTGCCATCATCAACCAAGCTAATTCAGCATTAATTACCCGTGACAGATAGGTTAGTGTTAATAAACAAGCAAAGAAAATGCCTCCAGCAATGGCGACATTTTTCAAAGTCATGGGTAGGGATAAGTACAGCAGCAATATCCACCATAAAAACAAAGCCGGTGCTAACAACAACAACCGGGGAATAATGCCATTTTTCCCAATAGGTTTAGTGCTAGTAAAGACACCAAAAGGATTTTTTACAGCCACATTTTCGGCAAAAGTCCAAGTGAATTGAGTGCTTTTGTCATCAACTTTAATATCATCAGGAGTAATCCCACTGGCAAAATCAGCATTATTAAAATTAGCGATCGCCACCAGCCTAAATTGCGAAAGTAACTGATTTGCGGCACTATAAACCCAGCGAGGACCACCATCGGCTTTATAGGTAACTTTAAAAATAGTTTCTTGTCCCGGTTCTAAGCGAAAAGGAAAACTATAATCATCGTTATTTGTTTGTTTTAGTCTTGTCCCATCCCGTTCTACTTTGTAACCGCGCAGGATAGAAGAACCATTAGGGGGTGGTACTTCCAAGAGAAAACTATTAATATTACTCAGTTGGTTAATAACTTTGTAATTAGCTGTATAGTCTGTCTGATAAATAGAACTACGATTTTGGACATCTACACTTTGATTAATTTTAACTTGAATTTCTGAACTTGCTAAAGCTAGGTAACGAGTAACTTTTTGTTTGTCATTAACTTTGACTATTTTTCCATTAACTTGGGTAGTATAAACATAAGGTTCTTCAGTAACGTAGCGAATTTGGGGAGAAATTTGTTCGAGTTTATCACCTGCTACATTAGCCGCAACTTGAGAGACTTTTGCCTGTTCCCAATCATGGTAACGATTGCTTAAAGTTGAACACAAAAAAAAGCCAGTTACTAACAAAATTAAAATTAAAGCTAAATGCTGTAATCCTTGCAATAATTGGGAGTAACGAATTGACCATTGACCGAAAAAAACCGCTTGTTCGGTCCCATATCTTCGCAGAGAAAAACTAATTAGGGCAATTGCCACTCCCAAGGCTATAATTAAAAAAAATAATAATAGTGAACTTTGGAGTAATTGAGTACCAAATTGCAGTAATTCCTGGGGATGTGTTAAATCAGGTAAACCAGGAATACCTTTAGCGTCAATAGACATAATGGATATTTGGGTAGTTTTTACAATATGACAGATTTGATACCACAAAAGTTGCTAGTTAGATAGTTTATTCTGGTAATAGGTAGTGGGTAATTGGTAATTGGTAATTATCCCCATGCCCCCTCCATTCTGTTCTCTATTTTCGGAAATAATACTAAGATATGGCGATCGCTATTGATTTTGGCACAAGTAACACAGTTATCACTCGTTGGAATCCTGTTACTCAACAAGCAGAAACCCTAAATCTGCCTGGGTTATCAGCGCAACAATTCCTCAACCCACCACTGATACCCAGCTTAGTTTATGTAGAAAATGCCAGTGCGGAGACAATTATAGCTGGACAACAGGTATGTGATCGCGGTTTAGATATAAAAACTGATCAAAGATTTTTCCGTAACTTTAAACGCGGTATCGGTGCAGATATTCAGGGTTTTTTACCAGAACTGGATGGTAAAAACATTACCTTTGAACAAGTAGGACAATGGTTTTTAAGCCAAGTAATTGCCGAATTAGCCATCCTGGAAGGGAACATAGATTCTTTAGTTTTAACTGCACCTGTAGACAGCTTTGAAGCCTATCGTTATTGGTTAGGGAAAGTTTGTCAATCACTACCCGTCGCACAAATACGAATGTTAGATGAACCCACCGCTGCGGCTTTGGGGTATGGTTTAGCAGATCAAGGAACTCTCTTGGTTGTTGACTTTGGTGGAGGAACATTAGATTTGTCTTTGGTAAGCTTAGATCAGGGGAAACAGGCTAAAACCAAACCTTTAGGATTTCTCCTTAAATGGGGTGATAAAACTCTAGGTGAAGATTCTAAACAAAAGCCTAAAACAGCCCGTGTATTAGCTAAAGCAGGGCAAAATCTCGGCGGAACTGATATTGATAATTGGATAGTAGATTATTTTGCAAAAACCCAGGGATTACCAGTTAGTTCTCTCACCGCACGACTCGCGGAACGAGTGAAAATTCAGTTATCTACTCATGATCAAGCTAGTGAAGTTTATTTTAATGATCAAACTTTTGAAAGTTATGAAATGGATCTTGATCGTTACACCTTTGAAAATATCTTGAAAGAAAACGGATTTTTCGATAAGCTGCATGATTCAATGATGACATTACTACAGCAAGCGCGACGCTATGGCATAGAAATTGATGATATTAATGCAGTATTATTAGTTGGTGGAACTGTACAATTACCAGTGGTGCAGACATGGATAGAAAAATATTTTAAACCAGAAAAAATCCGTCGTCGTCTGCCTTTTGAAGCGATCGCTCATGGTGCATTACAAATCACCCAAGGCATAGAAATTAAAGACTACCTTTATCATAGCTATGGTGTGCGTTATTGGAATCGCCGTAATCAAGGTCATAGCTGGCATCCTATCATTAAAACCGGACAACCTTACCCCATGACTCAACCCGTAGAATTAGTCTTAGGCGCTTCCGTAGACAATCAACTCAGCATTGAGTTAATTATCGGGGAATTAGGTGCAGAAACAGGTGCGACAGAGATATACTTTGATGGCGATCGCTTAATTACTCGTCAGCTTGATACTCGTGTAACTACCGTTAAACCCCTGAATGATACTGTAAATGCCAGTAAAATCGCCAAACTCCAACCTCCAGGATTTCCCGGCAGCGATCGCATTAAAATCTATTTTCAAGTAGATGAACAACAGTTTTTAAGAATCACAGTTAAAGACTTATTAACCAACAACACCTTAGTAGAGAATCAACTTGTGGCACAATTAAGTTGAGTATAGCGGTTTTTGTCCAGCGCTATACAACAGAGGGCGAAAATTACACGCTTCTGCAAGATTAATGAGTAAAATTTACGATAACTCATTTTTAGTCAGCTTTTTAGATACCCAGCTAATAATACCACTAAGTAACGCACCGCCCATCAATATACCAATAGCGGGGTTAAATACTGGTATCCACAGTTGGTGCCACAAATCTAATCCCAGGTTTATTCCAGAAGCATCACCAATCACGGCTATCACAAGCCACCCAAAACCAAAAATTACTAGGAAAACATCAGCAACTAATATGAAATTAAGCCAGTTTAATAATTTGTCTTTCATTTTGATTAGTTAGTTGTCAGTTGTCAGTTGTCAGTTGTCCATTGTCCGTTGTCCGTTGTCCGTTGTCCGTTGTCCGTTGTCATCAGTAAAATTCCGTTCCCCCTACTCCCCCTACTCCCCTACTCCCCCTACTCCCCCTACTCCCCCTACTCCCCCTACTCCCCCACTCCCCCACTCCCCCACTCCCCCACTCCCTATTCTTCAAATAACCATTTTTTAACTTTGGCTAAATTTTTCCAATCAGGTTTTCTGGTTAAACCATCTTCAATGCTATTTTTGACTTCTTCTTGCCATTCTTCATTGACAAATATCAATTGTTGTGCTACGTCAATGTGTTCCCGCAAACCTTTTTGACCTGTTTCTAGCATAGCTAAGGCTAGATTAATTCTGCCTTGTGGGTCTTGGGGATTGAGTTTGACGGCTTTATTAGCAGCGTTAAAAGCTAATTTACCTTTGTTATCGAGAAGATATAACCAAGCTAAACAAATCCAGGCTGAACTGGCTTTAGGAGAGCGATCGCATACCTCTTTAAATACAGGAATCAAGGATTCTACAGATTCTCCAGCTTTATAACGTTCTAAACCTGTATCAAATAGGGAATCAATTGTATTAGTCATTTGTCAGTTGTCAGTGGTCAGTTGTTCGTTGTCAATTGTCAGTTGTCAGTTGTCAGTTGTCAGTTGTTATGGAAAAATAGTTTCTTCCTGACTCCTGACTCCTGCCTCCTGACTCCTCACGGTATTATACTCCGAAAGACTTACCGCAACCACAGGTTTGGGCGGCATTGGGGTTAGTGAATTGGAAACCACCACCAATCATGGCATCACTATAATCGAGCATTAAGCCGTAAAGGTAAAGTAGACTTTTGCGATCGCTAATAATTTTGAAGCCATCATAATCGAAAACCTCATCATCAGGGGTAATCTTGCTGACATCCTCAAAATCCATCATGTAAGACATTCCCGAACAACCACCTTGTCTGACTCCCACCCGCAAGCATAAATCTTGCCCTTGCTTATCTTGAAGAGACTTAACCTGACGCAATGCCGATTCAGATAACAGAATTCCCCGTTGTTGAGTTTGAGTTGCTTGGGTCATAAATTTTTAACTCCTGAACTAGTTTTATCAATATTCCAGTAGGCATTCTTGTACCGCTGGATTGCTGTGAATGTTTTTGTATTCATTTTAGCGACATTACGACGGCAAAAAAGCATAAGAAGATGGGAAGATGGAAAGATAGGAAAAAATTTTCAAATAATCCCCTCTCTATCCAGTGTTGCTCCTTTGTCAGCAACCTCAGATTTTTATCCTAGAATTGAGGGGTTAGGTATGTTGAAAGATTAACCATTCCCGAAATTCCCATTCTCAATCGCTTTGTTTTGATTCACTTACTCTATGACAAGTTTTAATCGCTCTACCAGTCGCCGGTTGCAGAAATTAACCCAGATTCCTTCTGTATGGGAGGGCGATCGCCGTCCATTGTCATCACCACACACCCCATTTACAGATCCAGATACCAAAGGAGACTGCATTCTTTGGGTAGATGCCTCAGAAGGCATTGTTAGAGGCATGGACATGATAGATCCCGCCCTGGGTCCAGAAGCCATTGTGCGTACCCTCATGCGGGCAATAGAACATCCCCAAAGCCCAGCCAAACCCGGTAGACCACAAAGAATAGTTGTGCGCGATCGGGAAATTCAATTTTACCTGCGCGGAGTCTTACAGGATTTAGACATTGCCATTGACTACGTACCGGAATTACCCATAATTGACGAACTATTTCGCTCCTTTGCCGAAGTCATTGATAGCCAAACTCCCGACTTACCACCCAAATACGCCAAACTCCTCCATGATAAAGCCTTAGAAGTCTGGCAAACTGCCCCTTGGAGATTTCTAGAAGAACAGCAAATTTTATCCATAGAAATCAATCAATGGGATGTAGAAAAACTTTATGCCTCCGTCATGGGAATGTTGGGCATTGAATATGGTATTTTGTTTTATCGTTCGGAAGATTCTCTTAAACGGTTTCGGGCTGCTGTTTTAGCTGACGAAGATGAACTAAATCAAGATTTAGAAGAAGCCTTCCTCAAACAAGATTGTCTATTTCTCACATTTGACTCCCTGCATGACAACGAGGATGATGATCCGGGTAATTTGGCACAAATGCCCCTGTCCGAAATTCAACCCACCTTCGGCAATATTCACCCCCTAGAAGGGTTACGTTCCGTTTTGTATGAAGAAGAAGCACTACTCAGTTTTGTTGCCGTAGAAAGTTTATTGCGGTTTCTCCGTGACCATCATCGGCAATTATACGACGAAGATTTTCTTGCCCTGAGCCAACGTTATCGAATTTCCCTACCAGAAGCCAACAACAATCGCAAATCCTTAACTGTCACTGTTTCTACCATGCCAGAGTTGACAGCAGAACTAGAGGAAATGGCTGGTTTTGATTTAGATGACGAAGATGAAGACGACGAAGATGATTCCATATTTGAAGCCTTAAGAGACGACTTAATCCCAGAAGATGCTTTCATGAGTTTGGGTGTCTTACCCTGGGAGACGTTAGATTACCTGCGTCAAGCACCTAATCACCAAGCAGCAGGGGAATTTGAACAAGTCGGTGATGGTTTACCTGTGATTGTCATTCAAACCTCCCGTCCCAAGGCTAAAGGGATTATTGAAAATATTCAAGCCGCTGGAGGATTAAACGCAATCTGCTTTCACACTGTCACGGATCCAGTAGATGATGATCTATACGATTTAGGGTTATTGCAAACCCATAACAGTGAATTATTTTTGTTTGGGCAATTTTTAGATGACGACCCAGTGCATATAGAAGCCAAGCGAAAATGGTATCAGCGGTGTCAAAATACTCAAGGACATTGTGGGTTAATTATTGCCAAAGGATTGACTGGATCTTCTCGTGGTAATCCCCAGTTAAGAGATATGATGGCTTTATTAGAAGCTCATGTACTTTCCTCGGAAGAATTAAGCTTGGAAACGGTTGACTAAATAAATAGATATACCTAGAATTTATAAATTAAATTACAGGATATCTATAACAATCCAATTTTGTTTTTGTAAGATTCTCCTGATCTATTTTCTTCCCTGTTCCCTATTTACATTTTTAATTTAGACTAACTTTCATAGTCTCTCTCATTCTTGTTTTAAGTGACCAGACTCTCTAGATCAAGTTAATAACCCAGCAAAGTGCATGATAATGACACTCAAGCTACCAGAAATTTCCAGTATTGAGTTTAAATCACAAAAATATAGTCAAACATAGTCAAATATAATCATTTGTGTGATGATTGGAGAATGAAACTATCTGACTATGCAAAATCAAAAGGAATAAGCTATCAGACTGCTTGGAGAATGTGGAAACGTGGTGAACTTAAAGCTACGCAACTACCTACAGGTACAGTCATTATTGATGTACAAAAAATAACTGAAGGAGTCGTTATTTACGCGAGAGTTTCAATCTCTGAAAATAAAGCGAATTTAGATAGTCAAGCCCAAAGACTTGTGCATTACTGCGAAGCTAAGGGCTACCAAATAAAAAAAGTAATTAAAGAAATAGGAAGCGGGGTGAATGATAATCGTAAAAAGTTAGTTGCATTACTCAATGAAGATGATTACAAAATCATTGTTGTGGAACATAAAGACCGATTAACCAGAATTGGTTTTAATTATTTGAAGGTTCTGCTTAACAAACAAGGCAAAGATATTGAAGTAGTAAATCTGGCGGAAGAAGAAACAGAAGATATGATGCAAGATTTTATTTCAATAATAACTAGCTTTTGTGCTAGAATCTATGGATTAAGAAGAAAAAAAGAGAAAAACAGAGTGTATTGTTAAGTGCCTGGAGTCAGAATGCGATTAGTTGAGCGACATATAATTAAACAGAATCACATCAGGTTTAGAGAAATTGATCAAATGTCTTTTTTCTCAAAAAATCTATTTAACTGTGCTGTGTATTTATGTCGTCAGGCTTTCTTTAGTGGTCAACCAATACCAACATTCAATCAAATATATCATTCACTCAAGAAGAGTGATGATTATCAAGCCTTACCTAGTAAAGTCGCTCAAATGGTATTTAAACAAGTTGATAAATGCTTTAAATCGTACCAGGAGGCAAAGAAGGAATATCAGTTAAGTCCAGATAAGTTTTTAGGTGAACCAAAACTACCTAAATATAAACATAAACTTCAGGGGAGAAATGTTTTAACTTTTAATAATCAGGCTGTTTCCAAAAAAGCCTTAAAACAAGGTTTAATCTCACCTTCGGGATTACCCATAAGTATTAAAACTAAGCTAACACAAATTGAAGAAGTGAGGATAATTCCTAAAAATAATGTTTATATTCTTGAGGCAGTTTATGAAAGAGAAGAAACCACCATAGAAGTTAATAATAGAATCGCCGCGATTGATATAGGACTAAACAACTTAGCTACTGCCAGTAGTAATTGTTTAGATTTTCAACCTTTTATTGTTTGCGGCAAAGCAATTAAATCTTGTAACCAGTTCTACAACAAAGTTAAAGCTAGTCTTCAATCTCAGTTACCTAACGGTTCGACTGCGCTCACCGTGAAAAATCAAAAATCTTCTCGAAAAATAGAAGCATTAACACTCAAGCGTAATAATAAAGTGGATTACTACCTCCACACAGCTAGTAGATTTATTATTAATCAGCTAGTTAGTCAAAATATAACCCATTTAATTATAGGTAAAAATGAGAATTGGAAACAGAATATTAACTTAGGGAGTAAAACTAACCAAAACTTTACCAATATTCCTCATGCGCGATTCATCCAACAGTTAGAATACAAAGCTAAACTTGTAGGAATTAAGGTACAAATTGTAGAAGAAAGCTATACCTCAAAATGTAGTTTTCTGGATTTTGAACCAATCAAAAAGCATGAGCAATATTTAGGAAAAAGAGTTAAAAGAGGTTTATTTAGGTCTAAGTCGGGTCAGCCTTATTCAGCAGATTTAAACGGTTCTCTGAATATATTAAGAAAAGTAGTTGGGGAGTCTATCTTTGATAGAAACTCAGTAGAGAGGCTTGTAGTTAGCCCTGTAAGGTGTAAGCCTTACCAAGCTAGAAATATTTGACTATATTTTTAGTAACTATTCAAGCAAGGTTATCGCCAAATTTATTTGGGTAAGTAGTTGACAAACTGAAAATTTCAAATATAATTAGTGTTTTTGTTACATTTCTAATTCAGACTAACTATCATAGTATTATTTTTGTTTTGAGTGACCAGACTCTCCATATCAAGTTAATAAACTAGCAAAGTGCATGATAATGACAAACAAGAAATGGGCGGTTAAACGCATAACAGTGAATCTAGCTACACAAGAAGCGGAAAAACTAGAAAAATATTGTCAACAAACAGGTAGACCAGCAACAGATGTGATTCGAGAACTGATTAGAAGTCTCCCTCAAGGGGAAGAGATGACAGGAGTGTGATAGACGACAGGGGGGCAGGGAGTAGGGGGAGTGGGGGGAGTAGGGGAGAGGAATTTTACTGATGACAACTGACAACTGACAACTGACAACTGACCAATTCAGTTACAATTTGTAAAGAAACTGAACAAGGAAGAGGGAATGCGCGTTGCAATTGTGGGTGCGGGATTAGCAGGGTTAGCAACTGCTGTAGATTTAGTAGATGCTGGCTGTGAAGTAGAAATTTTTGAGTCCCGTCCGTTTGTGGGGGGTAAAGTTAGCAGTTGGGTAGATGGTGACGGCAACCATATTGAAATGGGGCTGCACGTCTTTTTCGGCTGCTACTACAATTTGTTTGAGTTGATGGAGAAAGTGGGGGCTGGTGATAATTTACGCTTGAAGGAACATAGTCATACTTTTATCAATAAAGGTGGACAAACTGGAGCATTAGATTTTCGCTTTTTCACAGGTGCGCCTTTTAATGGATTAAAGGCGTTTTTTACAACTTCTCAACTTTCGATACGGGATAAACTCCAAAATGCGATCGCCCTGGGGACTAGCCCAATAGTTCAAGGTTTGGTAGACTTTGATGGGGCAATGAAAACTATTCGTAAATTAGATAACATCAGTTTTTCCGACTGGTTCTACAGTCACGGAGGCAGTAAAGGCAGTATCAAACGTCTCTGGAATCCTATTGCTTACGCCTTGGGATTTATAGATTGTGATCATATTTCCGCCCGATGTATGTTGACAATTTTCCAGTTTTTTGCTGTCCGAACAGAAGCTTCAATTTTGCGAATGCTCGAAGGTTCACCTCATGAATATTTACACAAACCTATTGTTAAGTATTTAGAAGAAAGAGGCACAAAAATATACACCCGTCGTCAAGTCCGAGAAATTCAATTTGCTGAGTCTGGAGAACAAACCCAAGTTACAGGGATATTAGTCGCCCAAGGTGATACAGAAGAAGTGATCACTGCTGACGCTTATCTATGTGCTTGTGATGTTCCGGGAATTCAACGAGTTTTACCCCAAACTTGGCGAAAATGGTCAGAATTTGATAACATTTATAAGCTAGATGCTGTCCCCGTCGCTACAGTACAGCTACGTTTCGATGGTTGGGTGACAGAACTACAAGATGAGAAAAAACGGGGTAAAGGCGGAGTGACACCACCCTTACAGGCAGCAGGGATAGATAACTTGTTGTATACCGCTGATGCTGATTTTTCCTGTTTTGCTGATTTGGCTTTAACTAGTCCCGCCGATTATTATCGTCCTGGAGAGGGTTCATTGTTACAACTGGTATTGACACCGGGAGATCCTTTCATTAAACAAAGTAATGAAGCGATCGCTAATCACGTTCTCAAACAAGTGCATGAACTATTTCCCTCTTCAAGAGACTTAAACATGACTTGGTACAGTGTCGTCAAACTAGCTCAATCTTTGTACAGAGAAGCACCAGGAATGGATGTCTATCGTCCTGATCAAAAAACACCTGTTTCTAACTTTTTCCTAGCTGGAAGTTACACACAACAAGATTATATTGACAGTATGGAAGGAGCAACAGTTTCTGGAAAACGTGCAGCTAAAGTAATCCTTGAAAGTGGGAAGAAATAGGGAGCAGGGGGCAGGGAGCAGGGGGCAGGGAGCAGGGAGCAGGGAGCAGGGAGCAGGGGCAGGGGGCAGGGGACAGGGGGCAGGGAATAAGTAGAAGTTTACTGATTACCCATTACCTATTACCAATCTAAAATCTAAAATCTAAAATCTAAAATCTAAAATCCTATGAGTGAATTGTTAGAACACAGCGTCCAAGTAGAAGTAGAAATTCCCATAGAGCTAGCATGGGAATTATGGTCTGACTTAGAGCAAATGCCTAAATGGATGAAATGGATTGATTCGGTGACAATTTCTCCAGATAACCCAGAAATTTCCCTGTGGAAACTAAGTACAGGAGGGTTAGAATTTGCTTGGAAATCGCGAATTACTAAAATGGTTCCTAATCAAATTATTCAATGGGAATCGGTTGATGGTTTACCAAATCAAGGGGCTATTCGCTTTTATGATCGTCATGAGATGAGTGTTGTGAAAATGACAGTTTCCTATGCTATTCCTGGATTAATTGGTAAACTTATGGATAACTTATTTTTAGGAAAAGTGGTAGAATCCACAATCCAAGCAGATTTGGAAAGGTTTAAAGAATATGCCTTGAATGTGAAAACCAATTAAGTGTAAAATTGAACGTCAAAAAAATTCATTCTCCCAAACTATCACTCTCTGCGCCTCTGCGCCTCTGCGTGAAACAAATTCTTAATCAGTTCATCCCATTTGACTCCTGCTAAACTAGGCAAAACCACATCAGCATCCCCTACCCTCTCCTCTGGTCCCAAGCCTACCACCCACATATTTGCTGCTTTAGCGGCTGCAATACCTACGGCTGCATCTTCAAAAACCACGCATTCATCTGGGGGAATTCCTAACTGGTTGGCGGCATTAAGAAATAAATCTGGTGCTGGTTTGGCAGATTGGACAGTATCACCATCAGTAACAACATCTACCCTATCACCAATTCCCAATTTTTCAATCACCATGCGGGCATTTTTACTAGCAGAACCAATGGCGATTTTGATCCCAGCTTCATGCAATTCAGCCAACAAAGCCACAGCCCCTGGTAATAAATCTGCGGGTGTAATATTATGAATTAGTTCTACATAATAATTATTTTTCCGAGCCATCATTTCCTGAATTTGCACTTCTGAATATTCTCTATTACCAATAATCAACATTAGGGAAGCATGACGAGATACACCCCGCAAGGATTCATTAATTTCTCGATTAAAAAATAAACCTTCCTCATTAGCTAACTTTTGCCAAGCTTGGTAATGATATTCTGCGGTATCAGTCAACACGCCATCTAAATCAAAAATCACGCCCCGGATGTTAGTTTTTCCTGCCTTTGGCAATTCCTGACGCAAATCAAACTCGTGCCATTTACCATGCCACTGTAACTTAAATTTCAGCCTTGTCCAAGTTGGGGGTAAGTGAGGATGGGCGACTGGGAGATTTTCCCGAAATTGAATACCACCGAAACCGAATACTACAGCTTGCCAAATGCCTCCAGCACTAGCACCATGTATCCCATCTTGGGTATTTCCGCGTTTATCTTCTAAATCTACCATTGCCGCTTGCATAAAGCATTCGTAAGCCTCCTGTGATTTGCCCAAATCTGCGGCTAAAATGGCGTGAATGGCAGGCCCCAAGGAAGAACCATAACTAATATCTGTGCGGGGGGCGTAATAGTCCCAATTTATCTGTAATGCTGACTGATTGTAGGGAAAATCGCCAGATTCTCGCATCAAATACAGAAGCATTAATACATCTGGTTGTTTAATTACTTGTCCTTGATTGGTTTTTTCCATCCCCAAAATAGTTTGGATGGATTTTTCTCGCGGTTCACAAGCGGCTAAGTTAATATCATCTAGTTGAAAAAATCCCTCACATTGCTCAATTAGTAAGGTTTCTGGGTTGTGAATAATGATAATTTTAGCGATAATTTCTCGCCAATGTGTGAGGACTTCGGAGGTGATTTGTAATTTTTGCTCAAGTTTTATAGCTACTTCTGGGAAAGTGGAATGCAACCAATTATAGATGAATAAAGATTTTTCTAAATGCCATTGAACCATCCGATTTGTAAAACAATTGTTATGGACTGATTCGTGATATTCGTCTGCACCAATAACTCCACGAATTTCATAACATTCTAATTGGGGATTAAATTCAACTCGACTACTCCAGAAAATGGCGGTATCTAAAATAATTTCCGCACCATAATCTCGCATCCACTCATTATCTTCTGTCACTTGCCAATAATACCAAGTGGCGTAAGCAATATCCGCACTAATATGAACTTCTCGATCACGACACCATATACGGATATCTTCGGCATAAAAGTCACTTCGTAGTGACCAGCGCGGTGTGGCTTCATCTCCAGTTACCGCACTTTCCCAAGCAAACATCGCCCCCTGATACCCATAATGGGAGGCTTTACGTCGCGCTCCTGGTAAAGTATGATAACGGTAACTGAGTAAATTACGGGCTAAATTTGGTTGGGTAAAGGTAAAAAATGGCAGAATAAAAATCTCTGTATCCCAAAAGATATGACCGTGATAACCAAAGCCGGATAGGGTTTTTGCTGGTATACTAACTCGATGATTATTTCTAGGTGCAGCAATTAGTAACTGGAACAGATTGTAACGCACTGCAAAAGCCGCTGTAATATCCCCTTCAATAATAATATCACTTTGTTGCCAAACTGTGTCCCAGGCTTGGGCATTGGCATCAATTAAGGTTATGTAATCTGGTAAACTTACGAGTTTTTCTTTAGCGGCTGCAACTGGTTCTGCAACTTCATTAGATGTAAAAATACTCACAATCTTTACTATAGTAATCGTCTGTTGAAATTGACCTATCACAGTTGCATTCAGGCTAGGATAACCAGGAGTGGTATTAATTTGGAAGTCTGTGTTAATTCCCGAAATATTTATTTTTGCTGCTATACCGACATCTATGCGGCTATTACGAGTGCGACTATGCAACCAGAATCCTTGTGTAGTTTTACCTTGATCTAATCCTTCCCAGTGATTGAATCCTTGATTTTCTGAATAGCTGTTTACACTTGCTTGAATTTCAATTAAACCATCAAAATTTACTGGTGTTAATTGGCAACTTTGTCCTACTATATGTTGATCAGCTAAACTAGCAAAGCGTTCAAAATGGATATCTATAACTTTGCCATTGGGACTACACCAACGTAAGCAACGACTGAGAATGCCATGATGTAAGTCTAGTTTACGGTGATATTTTAAGGTTGTACCTTGATCAAGGCGAAAGCGTTCTCCCTCAATTATAAATGTTAATGGGAGCCAATCTGGACAGTTAACGAGTTCGGTGTAAACTACGGGAACATCATCGTAAACACCGTTAACAAATGTCGCTGATAATGCACGGGGATAGCCTTCTTCAAATGTTCCTCTTGTTCCTAAATAGCCATTACCTATGGTGAAAATGGTTTCTCGGCTGTGCAAATATTCGGGATTAAACTGGGTTTCGGTTAATACCCAGTCTGTATAGCTAAGGTTACGAAAATGGTCTTTTTTATCCATGATTTTGGATTAGTTATTTTTGTTTTTTTATATTTAAAACTTACGTAGGTTGGGTTGAGGCACGTTCACGAAGTGGCGAAGCCATAACCCAACAAACTTCTGTAAATTAAATCCAACAAACTTCTGTAAATTAAATCCAACAAACTCCTGTAAATTAAATCCAACAAACTTCTGTAAATTAAATCCAACAAACTTCTGTAAATGTTGGGTTTCACTTCGTTCTACCCAACCTACAATTTTTATTTTTGCTGATGAATGTGTTCTGATAAAATATTGTCGGCGATAGGTTTATAAAGGAGATGAAATAAACTTTCCATGTAACGATCTCTAGCTTCGTTATCTTCGGGATAAACGAAGTTCCAAAAACTAAACATTTTGGCTAATAACAAGAGTTGATTTGTGTGGGAATTCCAGTTATATTTATGGCGAATGCGCTCAATCATCCATTGAGAATTTTCTAGCCAATATTCTGGATAATTATGGCATTTTTCTAAGAAGTTAGTAATTGTTTTGGCTGTTCCTTCCAGGTCTGTGGGATTGAGATTAAATCCTTTATTGTGATTTTCAATAATTTCTAATGAACCACCAAATTGAGTTGTAAAAGTTGGTAATCCAGAAATCATTGCTTCTAAAACACTTCTGCTAAAGGATTCATAAAGGGCAAAGTGAATATAAATTCCTTGAAAATCGGCAATTACACGATAGGTTTCCGCGATATCGCTCAAAGGAAGACGCATTCCTAACCAGCGAATTTTATGGTGAAGATGATATTGATTAATAATCGCGTGAATTTTTTCTATTTCTTGAATTTCTTCGGAGTTTGTACCTGAGTCTGGATGCAGTTTACTGGTTAATAAAATTAGGTTACATTGTTCTTGTAATTCTTGACTTTTACCGAAACATTCCACTAAACCTGTGAGGTTTTTAATTGAGGTAGTAGGACTAACAGAAAAAATTGGTTTTTTATGGGGATGTTCTAATTTACCGAGAATTTGTGGGTGTTCTGCCTGAAAAATCAGATTTTGGATATGTTGACGACGGTGGGATTCTCTATTGGTTGTTTCGTTGTAGGGAAAAAATATATTTTCACTAACTCCTGGGGGAACCATGTTGAATTTAGGACTAAATAAATCAATGCCATCAATTACATGATATAAGTTAGGCATGGTGAAACATTTATAAGATTCATATTGTCCCATTGTATCTGGTGTACCGACAATCTCCTGATAGGATGATGTGATGATAAAATCTGCGGCATTCATGCTGATTAAATCAGCGGTGAATTGGGCAGAAAAATGATATTGTGATTCTAAATCTTGCCAATATAAGTTACTAAATAGAAACTTAGGTTTCTCTAGGGAATGGGCAATATTACATTGGGTAACTTTCATTTTTCGGGAGAGAATAAAAGCGACTAAGTTACCATCACTGTAATTACCAATAATTAGATTTGGCTTGCCTTGAAATTGTTTTAAAAGTTCTGTTTCGGCAGCCAGGGCAAATTTTTCTAAGTAAGGCCAAATTTCAAATTTAGAAATCCAGTTGTTGGTAATTTCTGGTTGAGATTCTACAAAAGGAACGCGCAAAATCCAAGCATTTTCTGTACCATCAACTTTTTCTAATGGTAAGTTACAAAATGTGCCTTCGCAATTGGGAATGAGTCGGGTTAATATAATGATATGGGGTTTAATTCCTAATGTATCTAAACCTGCAAGTTCAATTTCTGCTCGCATTTTATTTTCTAAACTGCGGGCTTGTTCTAAAACATAAATAACCTGTCCTAATGTTTCATCTCTTCCTAAAACATCTTCTTGTGCAACCCAACCATGTATGGAAATAAGGACGACGCGGAAAACTGCACAAATGCGAGAAACAAAGGTTTCTAAAATAGCAGCTTCGGGATTATCCATGAGTTTTTCGAGAAGTTCTAAGGTTTCTCTAACTCTGGCTGCATTGTTACCCCAACCTGGTTCTAAACCGAGTGATTGGAAATGAAAACCAAATTTTATGTATGGTGTATCGGGGGATAAATGACTAACAAATTCTAAAGCTAGTTTGATTTGTTTGGTTAGTTGTAATCCTGAATGAATGTGATTACTAATTAATAGGCTGATGCCATTATATTCTAATCTTTGTAGTGATTGAAATAATGCGTCAATCCAATATTCAGGATCTGTCAATGATTGATTACAAAAATAATGATTGAGAACTGTTAAACCTTGTCCGATATTTCGAGAATCACTAATTTTTGGTGCTGCTGGGTAAAAGGGATGAAGATCAATTTCTAAAATGTGGGGTTGGTAACGGTTGACTAAGCGATCGCTCACATCTAATAATGCTTTGGGTGTCATTAAGTCAAACTTGGTCAAATCAGCGGTTAATAACCATACTTCTTGACTCGCAATTTTTGGTCTAAGGACAAACCAAGTATTTCCACTATCTAGAATTATTTCATGGGTATACTGAATAAATGTTCCTAGTGAGGAAGAGTGATAAAAATAAGCAGGTTTTTGGAATTGGCGACAATAATCTGCAAAGGCTTGTAAAATCTCGTTTCTTAGAAAGTAACGTTTATGATTATTACCCAATCCTAAGATAAACTCACCTAAAGCATTTTTTTCATCACTGTTAACAATAGTTTGCACTAATTTATACATTTTACATTACCAAACTCTAGCGAAAGTCAGAATTATTGATATGCTGTGCCAAGTTAATCGTAAATAAGTTACTCAATCATTTACTTCTAACTAAAGGATGAACCCTAACATCATCTTATAGATAGAGAAATATCTATTCGCTACAGCATAGTTCTGAAGTATATTAATTACCATTTTGTAAATCTTACTTGTGACACTTCTTTAATAGTCTATTAAAATAAGAATAAAATATTACATATATAAATATTACTCAATTCAGCAAAACCTGAATACTCATATCCTCAACGAATTTTGTAGGTTGAGTATGTCGTGATGAGGTGTAATTAATTTAGCCAAAAAATTGAAAATGAATTTGTGACCTTATGCCAGATTTAATTTTGTAAATATCCCTTGTGCCACTATTTGAATAGTCATACACGCTAAATCAATTTTGATTTAATGCTTTGTAAATACTGCTTGTGACAGTATTCAGATAGTCATGCAACACTGAAGTACATTTTACCTACAGTTTTGTAAATACCCCTTGTGACAGTATTTAAATAGTCATTTAATTCGTAATTTGTAACCGATATTTTCTGTAGTATTTATATAAACAAAGTGCCAATTTGGCTCACTAGTTACGGGAAACATAGTATTCTGCATATAATAGTGTCACAAGGAGTATTTACAAAATCATGGACAGGAAAGATCTCAATGTTGTATGACTATTTAAATAGTGTCATAATACGAATATCTGTATTTCCTATTTTTTACCAAACAATCAACCTGGGCATACAATGCTAGAAATTTACCTGTATTTTTACTAACACAAGAGTAATGTGTCTAGTAATTTTTTCAATTTATACACTCAAAAATTGCAGGATTTAATCTATTTAGATTACAAATCGCTAATGAGATATCACTAATTGAATGTATACCACTACTTACTAAACCTCACAGAAAATTAATAAAATTCTCTTATAACCACAAATAATATTGATATTTAATCGGTAAGTTATCGCTATACTCGAATTTAGATATCGAAGTTATTCACCAAGAGAATTACATCCTGTGCATATCATCTGTATATATTGCTGTGATTGCACAAATATCCCCTTGATTTCTCCCTATTATTCGGAATTTAGGAGATCAAAAGTCAGGACTTAAAAGGCTTGTCAAATCAGGAGTAGAATTCCTAAACTTGACGATAAAAGTCTGATTCGTTTGGACTAAAAAGATTGTCTGTTCTGAATATTTAAAACCTATTAACTTTCAATCCTACAAGATTATATCAGGGTTAGTTATGAACTATCAAGCTTCTTCTGCTCAGAACGATTTTCATAGTGCCATCACTCCCGAACAGTTCAATCATATCATTGAAGCTATTGCTGATGGACGGTATTCTTGGGCTTGTGTGTTGATTTTACGTTGTATTGATTATAATCCAATTCACTATATCCCTCAACGGACTTACAGCCGATTAATTAAAGAAAACCGTCAAGGTTCTGGAACAGCTAATAAACCAAAAGCAGATATTTGAGTCTTTTGTGAATAGTCATATTTACAAAGATTCATGTCAATTACTAAGCCAAAAGGTAGAGTAACTCAGCAGAAAGTTATTCCCTAAAACTAATAATTTGGGATTTTGTTCCTATCTAGCCCCATGCTACATTTAGTATGGGGAGGTTTCTTCACGAACTATCCTATAATTATTAGACATCTCCAAAAAAGTAGAGACGTTCCATGGAACGTCTCTACAGGGTTTTCAGGTCAAGTATCTTTAATTTTTGGAGATGTCTATTGAATAATTTACAGCAGATTGCAGATTAATGAGGTAGAGGATTTAAGTTCAAAGCCAGACAGCAAGCTACAGCAAATTGTCATCAAACCCGGAACAAGAACCCCAACCCCCTCCAGTATCAAAAGCTTATCCTTTTCTTCCCCCCGCTGCGGGGGGATTTAGGGGGGTGCGATGAGGGGGCTAAGATGTACCTTATATGATTGGAAATCGCTGTAGTTTTACTTCTGAATCCTGACTGGGCGCAGGCCCTGCGCCCCTACCTCCTGACTGGATGTTTTGGTAGTTATTTAAGGTTAAGGAATATAAAATGAAAACCTTTGCAACTATAGATGGTAATGAAGCCGTGGCTAAAGTCGTTTACCAATTAAACGAAGTTATTGCCATTTACCCGATTACACCATCTTCACCGATGGCGGAATGGTCTGATACTTGGATGAGTGAGGGAAAACCGAACATTTGGGGAACTGTTCCTGCGGTGGTCCAGTTGCAGAGTGAAGGGGGGGTTGCGGGCGCTGTACATGGGGCTTTACAAACTGGTTCCCTGACAACAACCTTTACAGCATCTCAGGGGTTAATGTTGATGCTACCAAATATGTACAAAATTGCCGGTGAACTTACACCTACAGTATTTCATATTGCGGCGCGATCGCTTGCAGCCCAAGCTTTATCCATTTTCGGAGATCATAGTGATGTCATGGCCGCAAGAACCACAGGTTTTGCCATGTTATGCGCTGCTTCTGTGCAAGAAGCCCATGATTTTGCCCTAATTTCCACAAAAGTAACTTTATTATCTCGGATACCTTACTTACACTTTTTTGATGGTTTTCGCACTTCCCACGAAGTCAATAAAATAGAAATATTAACAACTGAAGACTTACAAAAATTTATTCCCATAGAGTTAGTAATTGCCCATCGTTCACGGGCTTTAACACCTGATCATCCGGTATTACGAGGAACAGCCCAAAACCCTGATGTTTATTTTCAAGCTAGGGAAACAGTAAACTCTTTTTATCTCGCTTGTCCAGATATTACTCAACAGGTAATGGATGAATTTGCCCAAAATATAGGCAGAAAATATCAACTATTTGAATATCATGGAAATCCAGCAGCAGAAAAAATAATTATTCTCATGGGTTCTGGTTGCGAAACAGTTCATGAAACCGTAGATTATCTCAATCAACAAGGTGAAAAAGTCGGAGTTATCAAAGTTAGATTATATCGTCCCTTTGATACCCAAAGATTTATTGATTCTCTTCCCCAAACTATTCGCAAAATTGCTGTTTTAGATAGAACAAAAGAACCAGGGGCAATTGGTGAACCTTTGTATGTAGACGTAGTTACAGCTTTGGCAGCAAACCAACTTCACAAAATTCAAGTTGTGGGGGGAAGATATGGTTTATCATCTAAAGAATTTACACCAGCAATGGTAAAAGCGGTATTTGATAACTTAGATTTGGCAACACCAAAAAATAATTTTACTGTCGGCATTAATGATGATGTTACCCATACCAGTTTAGCATATAATCCCGAATTTAATATTGAAGCTGACAATATAATTAGAGCAATTTTTTATGGTTTAGGTGCAGATGGTACAGTGGGGGCAAATAAAAACTCAATTAAAATTATTGGGGAAGAAACAGATAATTATGCCCAAGGTTATTTTGTTTACGATTCTAAAAAATCTGGTTCTGTTACAGTCTCTCATTTGCGCTTTGGTAATCAACCAATTCATTCTACCTATTTAATTACTAAAGCTAACTTTATCGCTTGTCACCAATGGGATTTTATAGAAAAATTCCCGATATTAAAAGATATTATTCCTGGTGGGACATTCTTATTAAATTCACATTATAGCAAAGATGAAGTTTGGGATAAATTACCCACCACCATGCAAACAGAGATAATTAACAAAAATCTCAAATTCTATGTCATTAATGCCTATAAAGTCGCCCGTGAAGCGGGAATGGGTGGACATATTAATACAGTTATGCAGGTTTGTTTCTTTGCTGTTTCTGGTATTTTACCAAGGGAAGAAGCTATAGATCAAATTAAAAAATCTATTCGTAAAACCTACGGTAAAAAAGGTGAAGAACTTGTACAAATGAATATCCAAGCAGTTGATAAAACCTTGGAAAATCTCTATAAAATTACAGCTAAAGAACTGTCACCTGTCACCTGTCACCTGTCACCTATTCTCAATAATGCCCCTGCATTTGTCCGCAATGTATTAGGGAAAATGATAGTTCGTGAAGGTGATGATTTACCTGTAAGTGCATTACCTGTAGATGGTACATATCCCACAGGAACATCCAAATGGGAAAAACGCAATATTGCTGAAGAAATTCCGGTGTGGGATGCTGACGTTTGTATTCAATGTGGTAAATGTGTGATGGTGTGTCCCCATAGTGTCATTCGCGCTAAAGTATATGCACCAGAAGAGTTAGAAAATGCCCCAACAACTTTTAAAAGTGCAAATGCAAAAGAACATGATTGGCATGATTTAAAGTTTACCATTCAAGTAGCAGCAGAAGATTGTACAGGTTGCGGTATTTGTGTTGATGTTTGTCCCGCAAAAAATAAAGCCGAACCGCGCAAAAAAGCTATTAATATGGCAGCGCAAAAACCATTGCGAGAACAAGAACGAGAAAACTGGGATTTCTTCTTAAATCTTCCTAACCCAGATAGACGGAATTTAAAGTTAAATCATATTAATCAACAACAGATGCAAGAACCATTATTTGAGTTTTCTGGTGCTTGTGCTGGATGTGGAGAAACACCTTATATTAAACTTGTAACACAATTATTTGGCGATCGCATGATTGTCGCTAACGCCACCGGTTGTTCATCTATCTATGGTGGTAACTTACCCACCACACCTTGGACAAAAAACGCCGCAGGTAGGGGTCCAGCATGGTCTAACAGTCTATTTGAAGATAACGCCGAATTTGGCTTAGGTTTCCGGGTTTCCATAGACAAACAAGCCGAATTTGCCGCTTATTTACTCCAACAACTTGCACCCCATATAGGTGAAACCTTAGTCTCAGAAATCCTCAACGCTGAACAAAAAGACGAATCGGATATTTACTCTCAACGAGAACGAGTTTCCATTCTTAAAAGAAAATTAGAAGAAATTATCACCGCAGATGAACACAGATTAACGCAGATGAAAGAAGATTCTATCAGCGTTTATCAGCGTTTATCAGCGTTTAAAAATCTTCAATCCCTCGCTGATTATTTAGTCAAAAAAAGTGTTTGGATCATTGGTGGTGACGGTTGGGCCTATGATATTGGTTACGGTGGATTAGATCATGTCATTGCTAGTGGACGCAACGTCAATATTCTCGTCTTAGACACAGAAGTTTACTCTAATACTGGCGGTCAAATGTCCAAATCTACCCCTAAAGGTGCAGTAGCAAAATTCGCCGCCGGTGGTAAACCCGCAACTAAAAAAGACTTAGGTTTAATCGCTATGACCTACGGTAACGTTTATGTTGCTAGTGTAGCAATGGGCGCAAAAGATGAACAAACCCTGAAAACTTTCTTAGAAGCCGAAGCTTACGAAGGTCCATCCTTAATCATTGCCTACAGTCATTGTATTGCTCACGGTATCAACATGAGTACAGCCATGCAAAACCAAAAAGCCGCTGTAGACTCTGGACGCTGGTTATTATATCGCTATCACCCCCACCGCATTAAACAGGGAGAAAACCCCCTACAACTCGATTCTCGCACCCCTCGCATACCAATAGAAAATTCCATGTACATGGAAAACCGTTTTAAAATGTTAACCAAAATTAACCCAGAAACAGCAAAAGAACTCCTCAGAGAAGCCCAACTCGATGTTAACACCCGTTGGCAAATGTACCAATATTTAGCCGCCAGAAAATTACAATAAAGCTAAATTACGAGTCATACCATTTCTTTGTAAAAATGCGCCAAATTTTTTGAGATTTTCTGTCTCTGTGTCCTCTGTGCCTCTGTGGTTCATTTATCTGAATTGAATTAATATCAGGAGTCAGGAGACAGAAAGAAAAAATTACCCATTACCAAATTTATGAACTTAACTACCACGTATTTAGGTTTAGAATTAAAATCCCCTCTAGTTCCCTCCGCGTCTCCACTTTCCGAAGACATTGATAATATTAAGCTAATGGAAGATGCAGGTGCAGGTGCTGTTGTTATGCACTCACTATTTGAAGAACAATTAAACTTAGAAAAATCTGCACTTCATCATCATTTAAGCTATGGTACAGAAAGTTTTGCAGAAGCTTTAACTTATTTCCCAAATATCGCTAATTTCCGAGTCGGACCAGAAGAATATTTAGACCATATTCGCAAAGCCAAGGAAAAGGTAGATATTCCGATTATTGCTAGTTTGAATGGTTCTTCAGTCGGTGGTTGGACTAAATATGGTAAACTGATGCAAGAAGCAGGAGCATCAGCACTAGAATTAAATATTTACTATGTTCCCACTAACCCAGATTTAAGTAGTCATGATATCGAGCAAAATTATCTTGATATTCTCACATCTGTTAAAGCCGCCGTCACTATTCCTGTAGCCGTAAAACTGAGTCCTTACTTTACTAATACTGCAAATATTGCCAAACGTTTAGATCATGCCGGGGCTGATGGATTAGTATTATTTAATCGGTTTTATCAACCAGATATTAACTTAGAAAATTTAGAAGTCGAACCTCATGTACTTTTAAGTACCCCCCAAGCCATGCGTTTACCTCTGCGCTGGATAGCTATTCTCTATGGTCATATTCAGGGTAGTTTGGCTGCAACTAGCGGTATTCACAATGCCCATGATGTGATCAAAATGTTGATGGTGGGAGCAAATATAACTATGCTTTGTTCTGTATTATTACGAGAGGGAATTAACCATATTCAGTGTTTAGAAAAAGACCTACTGGAATGGATGAAAACCCATGAATATGAATCTGTAAAGCAAATGCAAGGTACTATGAGCCAGTTAAAATGTCCTAATCCTAGTGCTTTTGAACGCGCTCAATATATGAAAGCTTTGCAAACCTATAACCCGGATTCGGGTAGAGTTTATACACCATCTTAGTCCTGACTCCTGACTGGGCGCAGGCTCTGCGCCCCTACCTCCTGACTTATGAAAAAACGTATCGGTATTCTTACAAGTGGTGGTGATTGTCCTGGTCTAAATTGTGTGATTCGCGCGGCTGTGAGTCATGCCACAAGGACTTATGATTGGCAGGTAGTGGGTATCCCTTACGCCACCCAAGGGTTGCTAGAACGGAAAACAGTGCCGTTAAGTATACATGGTTGGGACTTACGCGGAATTGACCCTTTGCTAAATATGGGGGGAACGGTTTTAGGTAGTATTAATAAAGGGGATACTTTAGCTCATGCTGATGAAATATTAGCCGGCTATAAGGCGATCGCTTTAGATGCTTTAATTATTGTGGGTGGAGATGGTAGTTTAGATATTATTCATCAACTATCAGTTTTAGGTAATTGGAACTTAATTGCTATCCCCAAAACCATTGATCATGATGTCGCCTTTACAGAACGTGCAATCGGCTTTGATACGGCAGTTAATACCATTGTTGATGCCATTAACCGGCTCATATTTACCGCTGCTAGTCATGACCGGGTAATGATTATCGAAGTTATGGGACGCAACGCGGGACACTTGGCTTTACACTCAGGAATTGCCGGCGGTGCTGATGTGATTTTAATTCCCGAAGTCCCCTATACTATTAAGGGAATATGTAATCATCTGACCGAATTACGCGAACAGTGGCAAAAAAAATTCGCCATTATAGTTGTTGCTGAAGGTATATCTGTTTGTACAGAAGATGCCAATAATCCTTCTACTTGCACAACAGCTAAATGTGGTCAAGGTCAATATATTGCCGAAAAAATTGCCAATTGTAGTCATCACCTGATTGATACCAGAGTTTCTGTATTAGGACATATTCAGCGCGGTGGTATCCCCTCAGCTTTAGACCGTCTCACAGCCACCATGTTTGGTAAAGTTGCCATTGATTTAATTGCCCAAAATCAATATGATCAAATGTTAGCTTGGCAAAATGGAAAGGTTGTCACTTTCCCCATTCAAGCCGTGATAGATAATAATCCCTCTCTTGTTAATCCTCACGGTGATTTAGTCCAAACCGCTCGGTCTTTAGGTATATATATTGGTGAATGAGGTAATAGGTAATAGGTAATAGGTAATAGGTAATAGGTAATAGGTAATAGGTAATAGAAAGATAAATAATCTCCCCTACCCCCCCGACTCCCCCTACCCCCCCGACTCCCCCGACTCCCCCGACTCCCTCTACCCCCCCAACTCCCCCAACTCCCCCAACTCCCCCAACTCCCCCAACTCCCCCAACTCCCCCAACTCCCCCAACTCCCCCCACTCCCTCACCTATTACTCAACTTCAGCGAGCGCTTCTAAATGAAAGGCCACATTTTTCAGTGCCATTTCAATTTCGTTACTATAAGAAAGACTTCTCCACCTTGGTGTTGTGGCATAGTCTAAGGCATTTGTATCCAAGTATTCTGCAAAAATTACCAGTTTTTCGGGGTCTGTTGGGGCTGTTGCCAACTTTGCTAAAAATTCTTGAGGTGTCATAGATTTGCCAGGAAAGAATAAAAGTCTCATGAATCGGTCAATTCTATGAGCATAAGTGCTACGATTCCCAAAAATCTGTTCAAAATACTCAAATATTGGTAATTGATAATTGGGTAATTTTATTCTTCTTTCTTCTTTCTTCCTTCTTCCTGACTCCTGACTCCTGACTCCTTGAGGACATAACTCAATGTTTCCAGTAATTCTTGATTAGTGTAGGGTTTTAATAAAATCGCAGGAACTTGATTTTCATTACTTGATTCCAGCATATTTTGGATATTGCGTCCACTACAAGCAATTATTTTGACTTGAGGATTGATTTTTTTCAAATTGGAGATAGCAGAACTTCCATCCATTTCTGGCATCATCATATCCATCAACACTGCTCTAATTTGCTGTTTGTACCGGGCATAAATAGCGATCGCCTCCATCCCATTTTTAGCAGTAATAGTTTGATAATTGTAACTTTCTAAAATATTTTTCGTAACTTCCAGCACTTGGGGTTCATCATCTACCACCAAAATTAACTCTCGTCGTCCTGGATACGTTTCCCGGTAATCCGGTTCTAAAGGGATAACTTCCTGATTTACCGATGGTAAAAATACTTTAAATTTACTACCTTTCCCCACTTCACTATCAACATTAATAAAACCTTTGTGACTTTTAATCGTTCCTAGTGATGTTGATAGTCCTAATCCTGTTCCTTTGCCAATATCCTTAGTAGTAAAAAATGGCTCAAATATTCTTTCTAATATTTCCGGTGGCATCCCCGTCCCCGTATCTTCCACGGTAATTACAATATAATTTCCCACACAAGCGTAATGATTTATGCGTCTAATCTCTTCACTAATATACAAATTTTCCGCAGAAATAGACAGATTGCCACCATTAGGCATAGCATGACCAGCATTAATCATCAAGTTAATTAATACCTGTTCCAGTTCATTCTTATCCCCAGATACCGTCCATAATTTTGGCGGGAGATCGGTTAAAAATCTGATAGATTGAGGAAAAGAAAATGTTTCCTTAGCCATCTGAATAGTATCCCTAATCAAATCACCAATCTGAATAATTGTATATTGAATCTCTACTCCCTTAGCAAAAGATAAAAGTTGTCTTACCAAAGCTGCCCCTTTTTTAGCATTATTTTCAATAGTTATTAGCATTGGCAAACAATTATCTTTATCTAAGGAAGATTTACTTCTAAGTAATTGAGCATATCCTAAAATCGGTGTTAAATGATTATTGATATTGTGAGCAATCCCACCTGCTAAAGTCCCAATACTTTCCATTCTTTTAGCATGAATTTCCATCTGTTGAGCGCGGGAAAACTGATCTTCTAGTCTTTTCCTTTCAGTAATATCAGTATCTACCGTGAGAATAGATTTAGGTTGTCCATCACCATCTAACATCAATGTCCAACGGCTTTGAACAATAATTAGTTGATTCGATTGTGTACGTTTGCGTAATTCACCTTGCCAACTGCCCAATCTCACTACAGTTTTCAGAGGAATGATCTCTTGCTCATGGGAAGTTGAATCATAAAAAATATCCTTGGGATTCTTGTCTAAAATCTCCTGACGTTTCCACCCATATATCTTCTCTGCACCCTGATTCCAAAAAAGAATTTGGGCTTGAAAATCACGGACAAAAATTGCATCATTTGCAATATCTAAAAGGGCAGCTTGTTCATAGAGTTGCTGTTCAGTTGCCTTCCGTTCAGAAATATCTCTAGTAGTACCAATCATCCGAATCGGTTCACCATTTTCATTACAGTAAACTTTTCCTCTAGAACTCAACCAATTTAGACTACCATCACTAGCAACGATTCGATACTCACAGACAAAATCAACTTTTTTCTCAATAGAAGCACTCACACATTTTTGAAACTGCTCACGGTCTTCAGGATAGATTAACTTGAGAAAGTCTTCACAATCAGGAGATAAAATATTAATAGGTAAACCATACATTAAACCCAAATTAACAGACCAGAGAGTTTTATTAATTTGGATATGCCAGTCCCAGATGCCAATTTTACCCGCTTCCAGCGCCAATGTAAGTCGGGCTTCACTTTCTTGTAAAGACTTTTGAATCTGTTCTCGTTCCACGATTTCCTGTTGCAATCGCTCATTAGCAATCACTAATTCTGCCATGCGCTCTTTTACTCTGGTTTCCAAGACATCGCTATTTTGACGGAGGGCTGCTTCTAATTTTTTGCGTTCACGCAGTGCAGCTTGCTGTTCGCTAATATCAGTTATTGACCACAATAACCCGGTTCTTTTACCTTCACTATCAGATATAGGATTTACTCTGACACTAGCAGAAAATAGCGAACCTTGGCGAGGCTGGAAATCTATTTCCCATTCCTGTAAATGCTGTATTTTTTTTAACTGGGCTACAAACTGAAAGCGGTGTTTTTCAACAACAAACACCAGTAATGGCTTGCCAATCAGATGATTTTGACCTACAGATAATAAGGATGCTGCTGCATAATTAGCTTGCTGAATTATACCTAAACTATCAGTTACTAAATAACCATTAGGTGCAAATTCAAATAGATTTTGATAACGCTGTCGTTCTGCTTCAGTAATTTCACGGGAATAGATCAATTGTTCATTTTGTTGCCGCAGTTCTTCTTCTGCAATTTGCAGTTCTTCTAAAGTTTCCTGAAGTTGCAGATTAATTTCTACACTATCAGCAACCTCTTCTTTCACCCATTGTTGTAAATAATTATAAGTTTGCCAGCGAATTACTTCTAATTGTTGATTAATTGCTGTGTGTTTTGTATGAGAATCTCCAAGATTTTCCTGTAATGCCTCAATCACACCCACTATTTTTTCTATATTTAAGCTTTGTAGTAAGTCTTTTTCATGGACAATACCAATTAAATTGTCTTCGTCATCTACTATAGGTAACTGTTGAATACCATGCTGCTGTAAAAGTGCCAACACGGTCAAAATATGCTCAGAATCTGATTCTTTGAGGGTAATTGGTGACTGATTCATCACATCCGCCATTTTCACTGCTGATAGGTTAGTATTTGAGGCAACTACCTTCAGTACATCATTAATCGTCAAAATTCCTTGTAATTTCTTGCCCTCTACTACCAAAACATAGTCTTTTGCTTCTGGTGTTAAATGACTAACTGCAACCTGATTCATCAATTTAATAGCATCCATTACATAACCATCATGACCAATAGTTACAGGAGAATAATCAATAATTTGATGTAAACTAGGTAAATCAATTAACTTTTCATTCAGTCCATCAACCAATGGGTTTAATGGTTTGGTCTGATCAATAGATAGTTCTGTAACTAATTTCATGTCAATGAAGTTATGGTAACAAGGGGTTAAATCTTGATCGTCTGATCAAATTGTATACTTCTTTTCGCTCGCAATGACTTCTCTTTGTTTGCAATGAATGAAGTGAGATGAAGTGATTGTCAGGGTTGCGATCGCTTCCCTTCGCTTGCAATGACTTCTCTTCGTTTGCAATGAATGAAGTGAGATGAAGTGATTGTCAGGGTTGCGATCGCTTCTCTTCGCTTGCAATGACTTCTCTTCGCTCGCAATTACTCCTAATTCCTGTTCTAATTTAATCACTTGTGTTATCACAGATAAAAATAACTCACGCTGTATAATTAACCCATCTTCTCAATCAATACCTTAACCATTTTCTGTAGGTTGGGTTAAGCTAAAGCGTAAACTAACGCATTTTTTAAGTTTTATGCTATGGCTGGGCAACGCTAAGGCGAATAACTTAACCTACAAATCAAGGCTTTTTCCAATTTGGACAAAGCATTACTCAATCAAATAATATTTTGATTATTGGCGAGTAGTTCATTTATATTAGCTAAATCAGAGATATATGTGGCAACAACAACAAAAAAATCGTGTAATTATCAAACTGGCCTTATTAATGGCTATAGTTACCAGTCCAATGGTAGCAAATTTCTTAATTTCCCTACCCATCCAAGCAGAATCCACAAGTGAGACTCCAGATTTTCCCCTACCAGAAAAAGTAGAAAATGGGACTGTAGTTAAAGTTGATAGTTCTCGTAACTCCCTGCTTGTCAACCAACGCTTAAAAGAAAACTTTGAAACCCAGTTTTCGGGAACTAAAGTAGAAATTGCCATCAATGGCAATGAAGATGCCGTAAAAGCAGTTTTAGATGGTAAAGCTGATGTAGCATCCCTTGGTCGCAAACTCACTCCAGAAGAAAAAGCACAAGGTCTAAAACAGGTGCTAGTGCGTCAAGAAAAAATTGCCATCATTGTTGGTATGAATAATCCCTTCTATGATGGCTTGACTACTGAGCAATTTGCCAAGATTTTTCGAGGAGAAATTACAGATTGGTCAGAATTGGGAAATGCTAAGGGTAAGATTAGATTTATAGATCGTCCCTTTGATAGTGATACTCGTAATTCCTTTAGTGAATATTCAGTATTTAAGTCTGGACAAGTATTGACAGGTACTAATGCGGTGCAGGTTGCGAAAGACGACACACCTAACATTGTTAAAGAATTAAGTAATGATGGCATTAGCTATGTGTTAGCAAGTCAAATTGCTAAGTTACCAGATGTGCGGGTACTAAAAGTACAAGATTTTTTGCCAGATAATTCTAAATATCCTTTTTTCCAGTCTTTTGTTTACGCTTATAAAGAAAATCCCAGTCCTAAAGTTAGAGATTTTCTAGGTTTTGTTTTAGCCAAGCCAGGAGAAGAGTCTATAAAAGCGGCTAAAGAAGCAGAAGCAATTGCTATTGCAGCCATATCCATACAAACTATGTCTCTGCCTGTGGCTAATATCTCTACCACGACCCCTTCAGAAATACCTACAGCCACAGTAACTCCTTCCGTTTCTCAAAGTCCATCTCTAGTAACACCAACGCCTGAAAAATTAGTTATACCCGAACCTCAAGACGCTGGAAAGGAAATACAGTTGATACACCTCTTTGATAATCCCTCCATGATTACCAAAAATATGAGGTTTTTATTACTAATGCCTTTATTACTAATTGCGGGATTCAGTAGCTTTTTGCCATTGTGGTTGAGAAGAAGAAAGCGAACTGCCAGCAGCAGTGCTTCGCTACCGATTGAAAAAGCGCAGGCATCCTCAAATCAAGAAAGTGATTCTCTTCCAGAGGCAATGTTTACTCTGTCAGATTCAGAAGCATTTGCATCAATATTAAATGGTAATGGTAATGGTGCAAATTACTACAAAGATAATGATAACCAGGAAATAACGTCAGTGAGTAATATAGCCACTATAGATGTACCACAGACAACTTATCCCAATAATCAAATTCAGGAAATGTCTGAAATTAATCTTGATCTCAACTATGATGAAGTGGCTTGGGAGACAGAAGACCCTGTTATTGTCGTTAATAGTTACTTTCCACAAATCCCGAATATTCACCACCAGCCAATTAATGCAGATATTTCCAGGAATGAAGTCAGTAATATTCCATTAGAAGCACCAGAAACGCCTGTAATTAAATCTAATCAAAAGATTACATCCTTATCAGAATTACTTGGTATTACCTCCACACCAGTTAAGTCAGATAAGAGCATAACAGAAGTTCTCAACCTAACCCAAGCACCTCAACCAGTCAGCCAATCACCACAAACTCAAGATTCATTATCTGATTTACCATTCGAGTTAGGGGAGGCTTTAAACGCCATTACTAGTGAAATTACCTTCAATACCCCGGAAATAGAAGAAGAGATATATCCTACTCCCTTGCCTCTTCCAGCTACAAATGAAGCTATAGCAATGGAATTAGATGCTGAGATAGAAGCTTGGACTAATATTAATCCCATCAATGCGACTGGAAATACTAGAATTATTTTCACACCCCGCACTCCCAAATGGGCTTACCTATCTTGGTATATTTCTGAAGATCATCAACAAGCATTACACAATCAAGGATTTACCATGTTGGCTATCCGGGTCTATGATGTTACCAATCTTGATCTGAGCTATCAGCGTCCTCAGTTCGATGCACAATACGAATGTGAAACCGCAATCAATGATCGTTATGTACCTATTTCCAAAGGTGAACGGGACTACATGACAGAAATCGGTTATGTGAATCGTGATAATCAGTGGTTGTGTTTAGCGCGTTCTGGAACAGTTCGTATTTTTAGTCGTCCCAGTACAGATTTCTGGGTTATCGTTGATACAGAATTGGTTCTTCATGGTGCTACAGAAGCAGGTGCAAATGTCACTATTGATGGTCAAAAAGTCAAGGTCAATCCTGATGGTACATTTAAGTTAACTGTCCCCTTTGTGGATAATTCAGTTGACTATCATATAACGGCTACTTCTGCTAATAGAGAATATAGGAAAACTATTGATCAGAAGTTTTTCCAAGAACAAAAAGAGGGTTAGAATGTAGCGACTGTCTTGATTGTCAAGCGATCGTTAAGGAAAAATTTAAAGTCTAGGAAAAAAGTCAGAAAATAGAGGAGAAAAACAGAACAGAACAAAACAGGTAAATTATAGATTGCCATAAATTACCAAACTAGATTGGAGGTATAAAAACGACAGTAGAACTTTATGCAGAAATTGGTTGTGAGTCTTGAGAAATAGACCAAGGAAGATGATCTCGAATCATCGCATTTAAAATAACTAACATTTTATGAACGCAAGCAGTAATGGCCAATTTTTTGGGTTTACCACGTTCAACCAAGCGCTCATAAAAAGTTTTGATAACAGGATTATGACGCATGGCAACAACAGCACCCATATAAAGAATGGCACGAACATGGGCGCGACCACCATTAATCATGCGCTTACCTTTGTGCTGACCACTATCATGATTAATTGGTGCAACACCAACTAAGCGAGAGATTTGTTTGGCAGTTAATTGACCTAATTCTGGTAAGTCAGAAACTAAAGTGGTAGAAATTACTTGACCAACGCCAGGAGTAGTTTTGAGTAGATTGACTTTATCAATCCATTGTTGATTATTTTGGGTCAACGTCTCAATTTCTTGATTGAGTTGTTGAAGATGTTGCTCAAGATAATCAATATGGGATTCAATATCTGTCAAAGCTTTACCACGAGCGCGGTCACGGCGATTCTTTTCCGCTGTAGACATTTCTACTAATTGTCTTCGGCGACTAATTAATTCGCCTAATTGACGTGACATTTCACTTTCGATTGCTAACACCTCCGGTTTCATTGCTTCACCGAAATGCGCCAAAATCTGTGCATCAATGGCATCGGTTTTGGCTAACTTACCTGTAGCTTTAGCAAAGTCTCTTCCCTGACGAGGATTGATTAATGCTACTGGTAAAAGAGCCGCTTGCAATTGAATGATTAATTCTGTTTCTAGTCCTCCTGTTGCTTCCAGTACGATTAGGTTTAAATCGTTAGATTGAAGTTGCTTAACTAGATTAGCTATTTCTGTTTCAGTATTAGCAAATTGAAATGCTTTACCCATTGGACGGATATAAACATCAAGTGTTGCTTTACTTACGTCAATGCCTACCCATTGGGAGATATAATCCATTTTTAACTCTCCAATTTCAATTACTTCTTTTTAATTTGTTTTGTTTTTATTCATCCCCTTGATTTCACTCATCCTTGCACGATACGGGCTATATTATCTATGTCTTTGTTCATAGTTTTTACCCCAGGCGACTGTTCGAGTTCTGTCATGGAGATTGTTGTGGTGATCCTTGCTACAAAGCGGTCTTTTCTGACCCAGGTTGGGACGGTCTACCACTTCTTCTAACATACCTCTAAGATACAAGGTTGGGTTGTGGAACGTGAACGTTCGCGGAGCAATGGCTTTGCGAAACCCAACAAAACCCTATAATTTATTACCTCTGCACACTCAGATTCTGGATACAGAAACTTTGTAAATCCCTTGTGTCCTGGTTGTCCCCCTCTCTTTTTCCCACTATTTTTCTTGATTGGTTTCTTTTCTGCATTGAGTGGGTCTCCACCCTGTTCCTTTGTCATAACGACAATTTTTAACGCCAACCTACTTGATATAACGCTGTGATAATTGCCGCATACTTTCAACATTTATGCAAAATGGCGTGCCACTGTGTAGCCATATTCATCTGAGTAAAAAGTGAGTCTTGCCACTACTCCCGTAATTGTTTCTTGGGGAACAATACTATTGCCAAAGCCCTGAAACCCTATTGATATCGTCAAGATTTTATTGGGTTTCAGACATATTTTAGAAAATTGGCAATAGTATTGGGGGAACAGAAGCATTAATTTGTTAGGAAGTCGGATTTTTAAAGTGGACATTGTTCGCTAAAATATAAATATAGAATTAAGAGATTTTGGTAATGTCATTAGTGATTGCAGATGAATTTTTAGACGCTTCCCAGTTAACCCCTACGGAATTTTTACAAGATATTGCATTACATTACATTTATTTGAGTCGGGGCGATTAACTTGTGATTATGCAGCTAAAATGGCACAAATGGAGTTAAATGCTTTTCGAGATTTACTGAAAGCACGTAAAATACCTTTGTATCATTATGATTTGGAGGATTTTAAGATTGATTTACAGAATTTACAGGAGTTGGGAAGATTGTGATCATTAGCGATACTTCTGTGATTACTAATTTAATTAGTACTGAACATATTTTTCTGTTGCAGGCACTTTATGAAAGGGTGATTATTCCTCAAGCAGTTTATGAAGAATTATCCAGGTGTCATCCTCTATTTTTAAGCGAAATACAAGCAGAAAAATCTCCTTTATTGGAGGTTAAGACTGTGAAAGATAAAAATAAAGTATATGAATTAAAACAACAAGCTAAGTTAGATAATGGGGAGTCAGAGGCTATTATTTTAGCATTGGAGTTAAAGACTGATTTATTGTTAATTGATGAACGCAGGGGAAGGGCTGAGAACGGTTAGGAATTAGAATTACGGGGTCATTGGGGGTTTTATTAGAAGGGAAAAAGAAGGGTTTTATTGTGGCTGTTAAGCCTTTGATGGATAAGTTGATTGAAAATTCTAATTTTTGGATTTCTCCGCTTTTATATGACAAGATTTTACTTTTAGGACAGGAAAAGGAAGGAAAATAATGCCATTTTTGGTGATTTAATGTTTCTCCTCTGCCTTTTTTTACTCAATATGTTTGTTTGTTTTTATTCTCACTTGAGTTTTTTCTCTCTGTAATTTCCTTCTGTGATAAGTTAAATTAACCCTAATTCATATTATTCAGGGTGCATTAGGAAAACCCAACACACCCATAATGACTAATTAGCAACTTCAGCCATTTCAATGACACGCCCTTCATAATCCTTAACTAAAAAATTCAAAGGCTTTTGGTTGCGAATTTTGAACTTTAAACCTCTGACTTCTACCCGCATTAAAATTAATTCTAGACAATCATGATCAAAGCAAACATGACGATGCTGATCTTTTTTGCCTAAACTTGCACCAGTGATAATATGTAATTGAGTATTTTTCTTGAGTTGATACCATAGTCCGTCACTACCATTATTCATGGTGTTATTAGACCAACTGGGACCAGCGGACATATACAGCGGGTCAATACCTGTTGCCCCAATGGTTTGCTCGTAGTTGTAATAATAGTGCAAAGGGACTTCCGCTACAGGTAAATCTAGCAACCCTGCATACAACTGTCGGGCAACTTCTAAATCCGATACCATGACAGTATAAACTTTAGGGGCGCTGCTGAGAAACATCCACATAGCACCAGCGTAAGCTGCCAATAGCATAATCATAATCCCCTGGGTGGAGAACAGGCTATCCAAGGGCAGGGAGGGCAAGAAAGAGCCGAAAGTGAGTGGACTCAGCAGGAACATTATGGAACTAGCTTCTATAACCATGAACAAACACAATCACAATAAAGGAGACGCTTTGAGTATTGTCAGTTAAGACTAACATTAAGTCTTTGTTTCTAGTTTATCAATAGTCTCGCGGTCTGACTTTGCAAACTAACTGACTTTCCAATACAATACTGCTCGGTTAAGCCTGAAAAGTCATTATAAGTAGTGAGACAGAATTAATTACACAATGTCATTGCATTAGCGCAGAGTGGCGTTAGCCATATGAAACGAAGTGAAATGAAGCAATTCCAAGGGTTGTGATTGCTTCCCTTCGCTCGCAATGACTGTAAATATTTTTGTCCAATTACTTATGGTAGGTTGGGTTGTTCGCTTTAGCGTTGCGGAGCAATCGGAACGTTCACGAAGTCTGGGGTATCCCGGCGAACTGCTTGCAGCAGCGCTTCGCTATCGCCTGAGGCATCAGCCATAACCCAACATGATCAAGGATTTGGTTGGGTTTTGCTCAACCCAACCTACATTTCCTGAACCAACAAGTATTGCTGTCTGATATTATTAATAATCGCATCACCATTCCCTAGTATATTTTAACAGTTATCTAGTTCAGAGATTGTGCAAATTCCCCACTTTCCCGAAGCTAATCACCCATTGGTGAAGTCGCTATTTCATCACAGTGATCAAGAACTACTGAGTCTATTTCAGCGATATCCAGATTATGGCAAGTATTTTACGGTGATTTTTTGCCGTTATAGTCCCATAGTTTACACCTTAATTCGGCATTCGGCGCGATCGCCTGTGCAAGCTGATTATTTATTTGCTCTCATCTGGCGAAATATCTATTATGAATTAGGAGGACTGGACTTAAACCAAGCAGCCACAGAAACGGAATCCTTAACCTTACAAAATTGGTTAATTAACATCACCGCATTCCATATTAACGAGATTAAGCTTCCACCCACAGAAGCCATTCATTATTCCCTCAAGGATACATCCCCACCATTATGGTGCTATGTAGAACAGGCATTAGATCAACTACCACCAATATCACGATTAATCGTCTTAATGGCGCAAACCTTCCACTGGAGTGAAACCAGAATTGCTGCGTATTTGCAAGCTGAAGGAGAACAAATTTCCCCTTCGGAAGTCGCAATTTCTCTCCAAGAAGGTTATGAGATGCTAGAAGATAAATTACCTGCTGATATTCGGGCTATTTACTTAGGTGAAGCTGGGATTTAATCCTAACTTTAGCTATAATAATCACAGTCGCCCATTTACGGTACAGAACCACAGCAAAAATCACTTTTGTTAGTTATCGGCTTGCTCAGATAAAAATTGTCTTATACCATTTACTTACAGCCAGAATTTCACGGTTAGATATTGTCAGTAACCCAGCCCTAAAGGGACTGGGCTTGCAAGAGTAATCAAGCAAGCCGTACTGACCATACCACCCTGAGTTTACTCTCATGGTAGCCGTTATTTGAGTCACGACACCCACCGAATGCGTAGCCAGTTCCCTGCTCTGTCGCTTGTGATTAAACAGTTCTAAGGTAACAGGAACAGTGTTGCAAGCTCAAGCAAGCTCTTATAACAGGTCAAGGCTAACATTACCCCAGAAATGGGAGTTGGTTTCCAGATTCCAATCAAAAATCTGGTTTCAATTTTAATATCCACAGCGGTTAAAACCGCTCGTGTCGTTTCCCTTTCAGGGAGCCAAGCCACGCTCGTTTCCCACTTACCGGGTATTCTTATGAAACAGCGGCATTTACTATCAGGAAATCCGATTAATATCAGCAATTTATCAAAATTGACTTTTTATATGGTAACACTCACCTGTTTATTGACTACCACAGGTGTAAAAGCAATTGATATTACCCAACAAATTCATCGTCCTTTAAATAATCCCGCTGGTAAATCATCACGAAATGTAGCTGATAAATTACTCAGACAAGGTAGACAGCAATTATCCCAGGGATTTCCCCAAAAAACCCTAAAATTATCCTTAGCAGCTTTGGAAATTTACCACTCATTAGGTGATTTAAAAGCCCAGGGTTTAACTTATGATTTATTAGCTAATACCTATCTGCAATTAAATGATATCAATAATGCTGAAGATGCCATTCGCCGACAGTTAGCGATCGCCCGTGATAATCAAGATTTTCAAAATCAAATTTTTGCCCTAAATAATCTAGCTACCTTATTTCTCCAAAAAGGCGAAAATATCGCCGCCCAAGAAACTCTTGAAGATGCTTTAGTAGTGGCTCGTAATATTATTAGCCCAGAAGGACAAGGACTATCTTTAAGTAATTTAAGCTTGGTTGCTTTCCGCATAGGTGATTATCATAAAGCCGTGAAAATTGGCGAATATGCCTTAACTTTTCGCCGCCAGATTGGTGATACTATTGGTGAAGCTAATACCCTAAATAATCTTGGTGATGCTTATTTAGCTATGGGCGATTATCAAAAGACTATTGGTAGTTATAGTTTGGCAATGCAGTTAGCTGAAAAAAGTTTTGAACGTCCCAATCAATTACGAGCAATTGATGGTTTAGTCACAGCCAATACTGCATTAGGTCGTTACGATTTAGCTTTGAAACTGTTAGACAATCGGGTTAAACTAACTGATTCTATTAACAATCCCGCAGAAGATCTAAAATATTTATTTGTCTCTGGAGAAATTTATGAGAAAATGGGCAACTTTACCAAAGCTAAGGATTTATATACACAAGCTATTTCCATAGCCCAGAAATTAGAAGATAGTAAACAAGAAAGTTTATTAGTCTATAAACTTAATGAATTAAAAAACCGTTAATAACAAAATACCAGATCCCCGACTTCTTTGAGAAGTCGGGGATCTAATGCGGAATGTGGGTTAAAATGCCCGAAACCAATACTGCATATTTGCTTGATCCTGTCAATACGTAAGTCCTAGAAAAATGTGTTAATATAGCCAGGACGGAGATAGAAAACTATACAAACTGAAAATTCACCCAATCAGATGATGAATTAAATAAATCAAATGATTATCATAAATTTTCAGCTATAAAAGATTCTTGCCAACTTCTATTCCTAACCATTTTTGATCATGACTTTTTACATTGAAATTCCCTTAATTGGCAAAAAAGTTAAATATCCATGGCGGTGGTTAATGGGTTTAATTGCCGGTGGTTTCTTAATTGTAGGAACAATAGCCACAATCAAAACCATTCAGCAAAGAAATAAACCCCTAGATATTAGTAAATTAACTGTTCCTGTAGAAGCAAAAAGCGTAACTGTCCGCATTACCGCTAGTGGCAAAGTTCAACCAGTTCAAAGTGTGAATATTAGTCCTAAAAGTCCAGGATTGTTAGCAGAGTTAAATGTTGAACAGGGAGATACTGTCAAACAAGGACAAATAGTTGCCCGCATGGATAATTCGGAAATTAAAATGCGAATTCTCCAATACAAAGCTAATTTAGACCAAGCAAAAGCACAATTAGCAGATAGCGAAGCCGGCAGTCGTCCCGAAGAAATTGCCCAAGGAAAAGCCCGTGTAGACCAAGCACAGGCACAATTGGCGATTATTCGAGATGGTAATCGGTTACAAGAAATTCAACAAGCACAGGCTCAAGTTGACTCGGCAAAAGCTTCTGTAGCACTGACCCAATCTAGAGTCAAACGTTATCAAGATTTAGCTAAAGATGGGGCTATTTCCCAAGACAGTTTAGAACAATATGTGAGTGAAAATAGTAAAGCTAAGGCTAATTTAGAAGAAGCACAACGCCGATTATCTTTACTAAAAGTGGGCAACCGCAACCAAGATATTCAAAAGCAAGCAGCAATAGTTAATCAAGAAAAAGAAGGATTACGAAAATTAAAAAATGGTAATCGTCCTCAAGAAATTACTAAACTAAAAGCAGCAGTAGCTAGTGCTGAGGCTCAGTTAAAACAACAGCAAGTTCAATTAGAAGATACAATTATTCGCGCTCCTTTTTCGGGAATTGTAACTCAACGATACGCGATAGTGGGGGCTTATGTGAGTCCGGCAATTTCCGCTTCAGATGATGCTTCGGCAACATCTACTTCCATAGTTGCTTTAGCTAAAGGTTTAGAAGTGCTGGCTAAAGTTCCTGAAGTGGATATTCCCCAAATTAAACGGGGACAAAAAGTGGAAATTGCCATTGATGCTTATCCTGATGAAGTTTTTCAGGGACGAGTCCGGTTGATTGCTCCCGAAGCGGTAGTTGAGCAAAATGTCACATCTTTTCAGGTGCGGGTGGCTATTGATAAGGCAGCAAATAAACTGCGTTCGGGAATGAATGTTAGTGAAGTAACATTTATTGGTAAGAATATCCAAAATGCGCTGTTAATACCTCAAGAGTTAATTGTTACTCAAAAGGGAAAAACTGGCGTGTGGTTATTGGGTGAAAAAAATAAACCCCAATTTAAGTTAGTCACAATTGGTGCAAATATTGATAACCAAATCCAGGTTTTAGAAGGCTTAAAAGCGGGCGATCGCATATTTATTGATCTACCTAAAACCAAGGGCAAAGGAAATAAAGAACCAGAAAAGTAAAATCATAATTAAATAAAAATATGGACATTTTAGAAAGTGTGAAAATGGCGACTACTACCTTATTAGCTAATAAGTTGCGAAGTAGTTTAACCATGTTAGGGATTATTATTGGTAATGCTTCGGTAATTGCCATGATTGGCATTGGAGAAGGCGCACAAACATTGGCAACTAAGCAATTTTCATCATTGGGGCCAAATACCTTATTTATTATCCCTGGGAGTCCAGGAAGCCGGGGAAGGGTGACAGCAATGCCCAGAACTTTAGTTTTACAAGATGCTAAGGCGATCGCTAAACAAGTGCGTGCAGTTAAAGAAGTTGCCCCAGAAATTAATAACAGAAGCACAATCACTTATAGAAATAAAAGTACAACTAGTACAGTGATCGGCACTACTCCTAATTATACAACAGTTCGTAGTTTTGAAATCAAAGAAGGCAGATTTTTTAATGACTTTGATCTTAAACGGAATAAAAGAGTAGCAGTATTAGCTCCAGATTTAGCCACTAAACTATTTGATAATCAAAATCCTGTTGGTCAAAAAATCCGCATTCAAAATACTACTTTTCAGGTAATTGGCTTAACAGTAGCTAAAGGTTCTTCCTTTGGCAATAATAGTGATGATGCAGTTTTTATTCCTATTAATACCATGTTTAGTCGGTTAGTAGGGAGAACATCCCCCTTTGGTATTAATGTTTCTTTAATTTCTGTATCTGCTCAAGATGAAAATAGCATCTCCGCCGCAGAATTCCAAATGACAAACTTACTCCGTCGTCGGCACAAAATTGTTCGTGAAGATGATTTTACCATTCAAACCCAAAAGAACCTTTTAGAAATCACGAATACAATTACCGGAGCATTGACAATCATGTTGGCTGCAATTGCTAGTATTTCCTTATTTGTGGGTGGGATTGGGATTATGAATATTATGTTAGTTTCTGTCACCGAACGTACCCAAGAAATTGGACTGCGGAAAGCTATTGGTGCAACTCAACAGGACATTCTTTTGCAATTCATGATTGAAGCCGTGATATTATCAGTAGCCGGTGGTGTAATCGGCATTGCTTTAGGCGGTGGTAGCATCATTTTAGTGGGAATATTTACCCCCCTACAGGCTACAATTTCACCAAGTGCAGTCATATTAGCCGCTAGTGTTTCTGGTGGAATTGGTTTATTTTTTGGTGTCGTTCCTGCCCGTCGTGCGGCTCAACTTGATCCAATGGTAGCACTGAGAACGGCTTGACACTCTCAGCCGCTAAAGCCACTGAGCTTTACACTTACCGGATATTCCTGTAAAGAATAATTTATTTTGTGGCTTACTCTAAGTACAAATTTAGGTTAGATTGCATAGTTAGGGGTTGCTGAAAAAATTGCAAAATTTAAACCTGCTGCTGATAGGAATTTAACTATTTTGCGTAATTCCCCACCCTCAATGTACTCATAGGGTGGGGATGTAATGTAAGCAAGTCAAAAATGAAACGTTCAAAAAATGTTTTTTACTGCAAGTAAAAGAATTTTGAGGACAGTTGAGTTTTTGACAAAATATTAAGTTGTCGGCGAATTTACAATGCTAGTATAGCATAAGTTAAGAAAGTGAATGAGAGGTAATTATCAATGGCGTTACGTAGAGCGACTTTCAGACTATATCCTAATAAGCAAGTCAATGAAATGTTGCACTACCACCGCAAACTTCATAAAGATTTGTACAATGCTGCTGTATCCAACCGCATTACTTCATACAAGAAGTTTGGTAAATCTGTTTCTTACTTCGAGCAGCAGAATTGTTTACAAAAGAAGGGAACTCTTAACTGGGAACTCTTAACTGGGAGCAAATAAGAAACACTCATTTGCACCAGTTTAAAGCTCAGTCAAAAAAAGGATGTTTTTAAAAGATGCGTAGCACGAAAAAAACAGTGTCATTATTTCAATCTCATGTTTTTAAACATGAGTTTTTCCTGTTCACTGTTGCCCGTTCCCTGTTCCCTCTGAATGATGGGGATGTAGAAACCCCATCTTCAACGAAGTAAGATGGGGTAGTTCATATATGGCAAAATAGATCGTAATAACACAACCAATTTTCATGTAAAGAACTCAAATAGTAGGAAATACTAAATGCAAATATTGCAAAAAGTACAGGAGCTACCGTAGTAAATTCTAACTTGCCTTTTTTTAATATTTCTAAGCAAGAGATAATGATAACTACAGGCCATAAAATAGTAGTAATAATGACCATGACAAAAGATAGAAATTTATCCGCTGGAGAAGATGTAGGGTTACGGAGAGAAAAGGTTAACCAATTGATAAGAAAATAGCCAGTCATTAAGACATAGCTAATAACTAAAGCTGACTGGATTTGATTCACTACACCTACTCCTTCAATGATTTAATTTCTTAAAAAAATAGCTATTTCAGATACATTTTAAGTGAATGCTAAAAATAAATTAACAAGCAATCATACTTGATTCAAATCTGAATTTTGAAGCATGGTAGCTACAGCATAATTCAGGAGTCACCGAGTCAGGAGTAAAACTGGCTTGCTGTCTGGCTTTGAATTTAGATCCTGTACCTCATTAATCTGTGATATGCTGTATACTTATTGATATTAATTAGCTAGTTCCACACTGATATAGCATAGATATGAGAAAAGTGCCAAATAGAATGCAGCATTTAATACTCTCAAATATGAACTCCCTTAAAATAATTTGAAGTTGGCGTAGTATGTTGGGATTCAGGAGAAAGAAGCAAGAAGCAAGAATCATGTATACCTGAGAAGATAATAACTTGCGTTTTTACATCCATATATTACCTTGAAGCAAAAGCTCAATTTATTCCCTTGTGGAGTATAATTCATGTTGATTTAATATCAGGACTTACGCAAAATATTCCTCAAACCCTCATTTCTGTTCTCTGTGCCTGGAGTGGTATGTCTATAGCTCCTGCGTCGCTACGCAAGCTATCAACACCTACGCTATCAGGAGGTAGGGGCGCAGGGACTGCGTCCATTCAGGAGTATGGCTAATGCCACGCTACGCTATCAGCAAACCATCACTAAAATTAATAACATTGACAGGTTTACAATCACTTTTTTGTCAATTTGTCAATAGGAAATTTTGGCGATCGCTCAAATTAGATCATTTCTTTAAAGATGTGAAAAAAAGAAAATAATTGAAATATATGGCAGCAGCATATTCACCGCCTTCATAATCTCAAAAAATGATTTGTGGAAATTTTTGCTCAATCAGCATAGTTATTGGATCATCTTTTTTGTGGAGTTCTCTAAGCAAAAACTCAATTTATTCCCTTGCGGAGTATAGAACTGCAAAAAGTGCTTAATTTTTGATGGTGTCAACATTGAATATTCCCAAAACCATTGATTTATATATTGGGAATTTGCAGATGGTAATTTGCAGAAGTCCGATAACTATAACCGATAGCAGCATCTTTTTGAATGTGTTGTTTAATACTATCAAAATCTATAAATTCATCAGCCACATCAATAAGATGATTTCTAGACCGCGCTTCACTGTCGCTAGTAGTTGTTTGCAAACCAATTACTTCTACTCTAGCGCCTACATTACTAACTGCATGAACAGCATAGGCCAAATCTCCATCTCCACTAACTAAGACAGCGGTATCATAATAAGGTGCTAAAGTAATCATATCAACGGCAATTTCGACATTCAGATTTGGTTTTTTGTAATTATCTACAACTACACTCATATCTTTAGTAACTACACGATAGCCGTTACGACGCATCCACAAAAGAAATCCCTGTTGTTTTTCATTGCCACTGTCCATTCCTGTGTAAAAGAAAGCACGTAGTAATCGAGAAGTTTTCGTTAAACGACAAAGCAATTTAACATAATCAATTTCAATTCCCAGTTGTAATGCGGCATGAAATAGATTTAATCCATCAATAAAAATTGCTACCCGACCACGATTGTCATCCTCATTAAAGCCAGTATTATTAGCTGGATTAGGTTCTTTAGGCTTAATATTGCCCTTGGTTGCGGAACCTTGCCAATGAGGTTTTTCTTTAAGTTCTTTATATTCGTTTGTTTTCTTGCTAAAATTTTCAAACTGCATTGATACCTCTAAATATTAAAGTGGGGATGTTGTTGTAGGTAAATTGATAATAGCTAAATTTTAACTAATTTCTTGATACTGCCTTGGTTGAATTAATACCTATAAGCTAGATTTTAGCCAATTTCTTCTAGGTGAATATGATATTTGTCCGTCTACCTGCATATACTTTACACAATATGCACACCTTTAGGCGAAATTCACTATTTATATCCAGAAATTGTCCTTGAGTTTTGTTGGTAAAATCTACTCTGTGCGCCTAAAAGCAAGGATTGTTAAATCAAACTTAATTGTTATTGGTAAATGGAGAGAGAGGGATTCGAACCCTCGTATACATTTCTGCATAACAGACTTTCCAGGTCTGCGCCTTCAACCACTCGGCCATCTCTCCAGTTGTCTCGCTTTGCAATCCTACAACAGAATTAAAAAAAAGGCAACCTTTTCAGAAAAAAGATTTTTTATGGCTAGTAGTTCGTCAAATTTATTTTGACGGGTAATGAAAACTTCTGTTCTTCCCTCCCCTACATCCCCTACCCCCTACATCCCCCCTACATCCCCCCCTACATCCCCTACCCCCCTACATCCCCTACCCCCCTACATCCCCTACCCCCCTACATCCCCCTACATCCCCTACTTACCTTCACCCGTCATTTCCGGGTTGACAGACCACTAGGGCTACGCTGGTCTATCACCACTTCCTGACCTGAAAATACGAAGTTTTCCAACAATCTTCTTATAATTAGGTGTGAAACTCCAAATCCGCAAATCTGAAAATTAAGATGGTTCAAACCCACAAAATTAAAGTTTACAATCGCCAAACTGGGACATCACATACTCTGGAAGTTCCTGAAGACCGTTATATTTTACACACGGCTGAACATAACGGAACGGAACTCCCCTTTTCTTGTCGGAATGGGGCTTGTACAACTTGCGCTGTCAGAGTTATATCAGGAGAAATTCACCAACCGGAAGCCATTGGCCTGTCTCCAGATTTACGCCGTCAAGGTTACGCTTTATTATGCGTAAGTTATGCTCGTTCTGATTTGGAAGTGGAAACACAAGATGAAGATGAGGTTTATGAACTTCAGTTTGGGCGGTTTTTTGGTAAGGGCAAAGTTAAAGCAGGTTTACCCTTAGATGAGGACTAATATTTTTTGTGTGTTTAGGTTAATGAATTTGATGGCGAGGATGACTGCTGTAGTGGTCAATCTTCGCGTTTTTGTGCCAAAAATAATTATATTGGCTAGTTTTTCACTTTTGGTGAGTTGTCAAAGCCAAAACAACTCTTCAATAACTCCCACTAGTGTCAAGGTAGCACGGGTTGTGAGTGGACAAAGTTTGGAAGTATTGGGAATGGAGTCACAACCGAATTTAATTTCCCCGGTGCGGTTAATTGGTTTAGATGCACCTGATATCCGCCAAATTCCTTGGGGTGAGGATGCTAAACAATTTGTTGAAAGTTTGATTGGCGGTGCAAATCAGGCTGTTAATCTGGAATTTGACTTAGAAGCTAAGGATAAATTTAACCGAACCTTGGCTTATGTATGGAAAGATAAACTGTTGTTAAATGAAGAAGTCGTCAAACAAGGATATGCTTTATTTGTAGCGCGATCGCCTAATCACAAATACAACCAACGACTAGAACACGCTCAACAATGGGCGAGAATCATGGGAAAAGGCATCTGGAATACAGATAAACCCATGCGAGTGACTCCTGGAGAATTTCGTCGTCTCTCTCCTTAGGGACTTCCAATCAAAAAAATACCCAAAAATTTCTTGTGGTGCGGGACGAATTGCCCGCTAATCATCAAGGACGGGCAGGACTTGTGCTGAGCTTGTCGTTCGCGTAGCGTGGCGTTAGCCATAGTATGCCCATCCCACAAAATTGGGTAATTTATTTTTTGGTGTTCCCTTAAATGTAAGAGTATAACGACCAACAACGGACAACTGACCACTGACAACTAACAAATATGCAAATTTTTCTAGATATTGCTACAGAAGCAGCTTTAGCCGCAGGTGTAGTTTTACAAGATTATTTAGGTAAATTAGAAAACGTAATCACCGAAAAAGGTCGTCCTGGTGATTTAGTTACCGCTGCTGATAAAGCTTCTGAACAGGTAATTTTAGAAGTATTGCGTCGTCATTTTCCCCAGCATTCCATCCTCGCTGAAGAGTCGGGAAAACTGGGGAACCAAGATAATGAATTTCTCTGGGCTATTGACCCTCTCGATGGTACGACTAATTACGCCCATCAATACCCCTGTTTCGCTGTTTCCATTGGGTTGCTAATTCACGGTGTCCCCAAGGTAGGGGTAATTTATGACCCTTTTCGTGATGAATTATTTCGGGCTGCTGCTGGCTTAGGTGCAACTCGTAACCGTCGCCCTATTCAGGTTTCCCAAACAGCGGAATTAGGTAAAAGCTTGTTAGTTAGTGGATTTGCTTATGATCGCAGGGAAACTGCTGACAACAATTATGCAGAGTTTTGTCATCTTACCCATCTTACCCAAGGTGTCAGACGTGATGGTGCAGCAGCCTTGGATTTAGCTTATGTAGCCTGTGGGAGAGTTGATGGTTATTGGGAAAGGGGAATTGCACCTTGGGATGTTGTGGCTGGAATAATATTGGTTCAGGAAGCGGGAGGTAACGTCACTGCCTATGATGGAACTCCGATAAACATTCAGTCGGGGAGAATTCTGGCCACTAACGGTCATATTCACAAAAAACTTAGTCAGGAATTGATGCAAGTTCCCCGTTTATCTAGTTGGACATAAGTTTTCTCAGTAGGTTGGCGTTAAAAATTGTCGTTATGGCAAGGCAAGAGGCAAGAGGCAAGAGGCAATAGGTTTTGATGGATTTTACTTTTTTGCATCTGGCGAAATTAAATATCCGTTACTTGTAAATCTTCTCCATAAGTAAGGCTTGCTGAATAAGTTGTCTGTGAGGGCAGGGAACAGGGAACTCTTACAGCAAATTGTCATCAAACCCGGAACAAGTTCAAAGCCTCTCCAATTATAAAAGCTGCTCCTTTTCCCTCCCTTGTAGGGGAGGGTCAGGGAGGGGTGCGGGGAGAGGTTTGGAGAGGGGTTTCATATTTGGTTAAACTATGAACCGTTTTCAGTATCCCTATTCCCTATTCCCTGTTCCCTATTCCCTATTCCCTGTTCCCTATTCCCTGTTCCCTGTTCCCTGTTCCCTATTCCCTATTCCCTATTCCCTATTCCCTGTTCCCTATTCCCTGTTCCCTGTTCCCTCTCTCAACAAGTTACTTGTTTTACATACAACGTCTCTATGATCATCCCCAAATAAAATTTATTTCTTAGCCCACTAGCAAAATTAGAGATTTTCACCTATTATGATAGAAAGCGTAAAAAATTGTAAACTAGATTGACAATCTGGTTAGATTTGTGTAAGTGAATAATATTCGCCTGCCACAAACGCATAAAATCCGTACTTATAAAACATTTTGGAGATTTGCTCTCATGACCATCGCAGTTGGACGCGCCCCCAGTAGAGGGTGGTTTGACGTATTAGACGACTGGCTAAAGCGCGATCGCTTTGTATTCGTAGGTTGGTCAGGAATATTACTATTCCCCTGTGCCTTCCTCGCATTAGGCGGTTGGCTAACCGGTACAACCTTCGTCACCTCCTGGTACACCCACGGACTAGCATCTTCTTACTTAGAAGGAGCTAACTTTTTAACAGTAGCAGTATCCACACCAGCCAACAGCATGGGACACTCCCTGTTGTTCCTGTGGGGACCTGAAGCTCAAGGTGACTTCACCCGTTGGATTCAACTCGGTGGTTTGTGGCCTTTCGTCGCCCTACATGGCGCATTCGGTTTGATTGGCTTCATGTTACGCCAATTTGAAGTAGCCCGTCTTGTCGGTCTTCGTCCTTATAATGCTCTTGCTTTCTCCGGTCCTATCGCCGTATTCGTCAGTGTGTTCCTGATGTATCCTTTAGGACAATCTAGCTGGTTCTTTGCACCTAGCTTTGGAGTAGCCGCAATTTTCCGTTTCCTCTTATTCCTCCAAGGTTTCCACAACTGGACACTTAACCCCTTCCACATGATGGGTGTAGCGGGAATCTTAGGTGGAGCTTTACTTTGTGCCATTCACGGTGCCACAGTAGAAAACACCCTATTTGAAGACGGTGAAGGTTCAAACACTTTCCGCGCCTTCAACCCCACCCAAGCTGAAGAAACCTACTCCATGGTGACAGCAAACCGTTTCTGGTCACAGATTTTCGGAGTTGCTTTCTCCAACAAACGTTGGTTACACTTCTTCATGTTGTTTGTACCAGTTACAGGCTTGTGGATGAGTTCCATTGGGATCGTTGGTTTAGCATTAAACCTGCGAGCTTATGACTTCGTTTCCCAAGAATTACGGGCAGCAGAAGACCCAGAGTTTGAAACTTTCTATACCAAAAATATTTTGTTGAATGAGGGTATCCGCGCTTGGATGGCTCCTCAAGATCAACCCCACGAACAGTTTGTATTCCCAGAAGAAGTATTACCACGTGGTAACGCTCTCTAACTCTGGAATTTACCCTGAATTTATCTTTGTTAGTTAGCCCTCACCTCATTGGTGAGGGTTTTTTTGTGGCAGAAATTGAAATCAGGGTATTGCAAATTTTCGCAGTTGTGTTATAGTAGTCTCAGGTTACAAACCCAAAGCATTTTGCTTTGCCCCTTTTGAAACTAAGACCATTTAGGCAACAAGGAGGTGATGCCCATGATAGAAAGTAGTATACGCATGGGTCATCAAGTTGCAGTTAGCCGGCTGTGCGCCGGGGCTGTTCTCTAAAAGTTAGCTTTAGTTCTCTTGAGATACTAAGTTAGCTCAACTAACTAGGCTTAACATCGGAGTTCCCTCCGGCAGTCTGGTTGCAACTTGAAGACCCGCTAGACCGCCCTGACTTAGATTATCTAATCTAAATCAGGGCGGATAGTTTTTAAGGGTTTTAAACTGTTCAGCAATTTCTACCCATAACTAGCCTTATGTTACGGAACGTCCATATAATTAACTTAGTCAAGCAAGGGAGTTAATGATATGGAAAACCAAGAAGTGACTATTTCAATAGGTGATGCTGCTAAAGAGCTTTGTGTGTCAGTAAAAACTGTTCGTAGATGGGCTGATGCTGGTAAATTGCGATTTGAACGCAGTCCATCAGGGCATAGAAGATTTTTTCTTACAGATATTAAACGAATTACACCGCGAGATTTTAATCAGTTAGAAGACCGCATAACTATCAATTATGCCCGCGTTTCTAGCCATGACCAAAAAGATGATTTATCTAGGCAGATAAAGGTTTTAGAAGCTTTTAGCGGAAGTAATGGTTGGCAGTTTGAGACTATATCTGACTTAGGTAGTGGTTTAAATTACAATAAAAAAGGTCTTCAAAAACTACTGAAACGGATTATGCAAGGTGATGTAGGTAGATTAGTCCTGACTCATAAGGATAGACTTCTCCGGTTTGGTTCTGAGATTGTATTTGCAATGTGCGAAGAATTTGAAACTGAAGTTGTCATTATCAATAAATCAATCGAAGAAACCACTTTTGAACAAGAATTAGTAACAGACATGATTGAACTCATTACTGTTTTTTCAGCAAGACTGTATGGTTCGCGAAGTCACAAGAACAAAAAACTACTGGACAACGTGTCCAAAGTTGTCCAAGAATCTATCCAAAACAGTTGACAGTGGATAGATATGGGTATATACTAAAGAAGTATCAATAAATATTGTCAAGTCGAAAACAATGCTTCATTTTAAGCTCGACAGACCACTATAAGTAGGTTGGCGTTGAAAATTGTCGTTATAAGTAGTGAAACAGAATTAATTACACAATGTCATTGCGTTAGCGCAGCGTGGCGTTAACCATATATAACGCAGTGAAATGAAGCAATTCCAAGGGTTGTGATTGCTTCCCTTCGCTCGCAATGACTATAAATATTTTTGTCCAATTACTTAGCAAGGCAAGAGGCAAGAGTAAAGAAGTTTTCAGCGATTTTCATCTCATTCCCAGTCTCTGGCTGGGAATGAATTCTAGAAGGCTCTGCCTTCAATGATATTAGAGGCAGAGCCTCATCAACTGCATTCCTAGTCAGAGACTAGAAACGAGATGTGGTAGGGATTTGAGCTTAAGTTGACACCAATGAAGCTCTTGCTTGACCCCTACACATCTGGGTTGTTTGTCATTTGGCAAAAGTTTAAATCTCACCCGTGTTGAGTATACATACGTACTTAAACAGAAAATCTTATGTTGGTTATTAGAAAAAGTGATAATATAACCACAGGATATAGTTGAAAGTTTTTGCATAAGTTAATTGCATTAAAGTTTAACAATTAGTTAATCAATTGTTAGCCTTGTGAAAGCTATGATTGTGGTAATAGTGGCAGCCATGCCTATTACACAGGTTTCAACAAGATTTCGCACTTGTAACCAGTTGGCTACAGCGAACTCAAGTTATCCATATAAAGGTGTGAGGAGAAAAGAAAAAATGTCTAATATTTTGTGGAAATCCTTAGTGGTTAGCCCAGCAATTTTGGGAGCAGCACTGTTAGTATCTTCAACAGCGATCGCCGCACCCAGTACCACCCAGGACGCATCGGCAATAGAAACTTCCTCGACAACAGCAGTTTCTGAAAAGCCAGCAACATTGGCAACAGAAACCAAAGAAGCCCAAGTTTTGGCTCAGGTTAACCGCTACAGCAACGAAAACAATACTTCTTTAAATCAGGTAACATCAGTTTCCCAATTCTCTGACGTGCAACCTACAGATTGGGCATTCCAAGCTTTGCAATCTTTGGTAGAGCGCTATGGCTGTATTGCAGGTTATCCCAATGGCACATATCGCGGTAATCGGGCTTTAAGCCGTTACGAATTTGCTGCTGGTTTAAATTCTTGTTTAGATCGTGTAAATGAATTGATTGCCACAGCAACCGCTGATATGGTAACAAAACAGGATTTAGCAACATTGCAGCGGTTGCAAGAAGAATTTTCTGCGGAATTGGCAACTTTACGCGGTCGAGTAGATGCTTTAGAAGGGCGGACTGCTGAATTAGAAGCCAATCAATTCTCCACTACCACTAAGTTAAAAGGTGAAGCTATTTTTGCTGTCACCGACGTTTTTGGTGGTGAAACAGGCAAAGCTAACCGGGCAGTTTTCCAGGATAGAGTGCGCTTAGGTTTAGAAACCAGCTTTACGGGTAGAGATATATTAACCACCCGTTTGGCTGCTGGTAATGCCACAGGCTTTAGTCTCCGAGATAATGCGAATAGTCCTATTGCGTCCGGTGGAGTTGGCAAACAAACCTTTGAAGTTGGTGCAACTAGCCCAGCTAACAGCGTTAAAATTGACAAGTTAACCTATGAAGCCCCTGTAGGACCTGCAAGAGTTTATCTTTCAGCTAGTGGTGGGCAACATAGTGATTATGCCGCTGTTAACAATCCTTACTTTTTTGATAAAACAGATGGTGGTAAAGGGGCTTTAAGTACCTTCGCATCTGAAAACCCCATCTACCGGATTGGTGGTGGTTCTGGTATTGCCTTGAATGTACCCTTTGGGAAACCTGGTGATAGTTTCTTGAAACCAAGTTCTCTCACATTAGGTTACTTAGCTTCAAGTGCTAATGATCCTAGTCCCAGCAATGGCTTGTTTGATGGCAACTATGCGGCTTTAGGTCAGTTAAATTTTAACGTTGGTAATCGCGTCGCTTTGGCTGCCACCTATGTCCATGGTTATCAAAAAGCAGGTACTACCTTATTTGATTCAGGACTTGGTACTGGTGCTTTAGTAGGTACTGCACAAGCGAATACTTTAGGCGTTAATTCAGCAACAGGTATTGCTAGTGCCTCTTCCAGCAACTCCTACGGTATTTCCGCAGCTATCAAGCCTAGCGATAAACTGTCTTTGAGTGGTTTCGTTTCCTACCATGATGTTACAGGCTTTGGAGCTAATGATGATAAAGAAGCTTGGAGCTATGGTGCAGGTTTAGCTTTACCTGATTTTGGTAAGAAAGGTAACGTCTTGGGTATCTTCGGTGGCGCTCAACCTTACTCACTAGGTGCGACTGGTAGAGAGACTCCATACCAAGTAGAAGGCTTCTATAAGTATCGCGTTTCTGAAAATGTATCCGTAACTCCTGGAGTTATCTGGGTGGCATCTCCTGGACAAAATAATACCAGTAATGATGCCTTTGTTGGTACACTCAGAACAACTTTTAGCTTCTAAATAGTTAAAAGTTTGTTAATAAGTTTCAACGTGATTTGACCCTGCCCCATGGCGGGGTTTTTTTGTGGGGAGTAAAAACCCCAGTGGAGAACCGGAGTATACTGTAAAAGAGATGAACTGTCAGGTTTTGCTCATTTTTATCCTTCAATTTTGATCTTGGACTACTGCTTGTGGAACTATCATGTAAATCTGAATACGCAATTTTGGCGTTATTAGAGATGGCTACTCATTATGACAACGGTGAACCGATGCAAATTCGGCAAATCGCTCTGCAACAAAAGATACCTGATCGCTATTTAGAACAACTGTTAGCAACTTTGCGGCGGCGGGGTATAGTTAAAAGTCAACGGGGTTCAAAAGGTGGCTATTTACTGGCGCGAGAACCTCGAAAAATTAGTATCTTTGAAATTTTAGAATGTTTGGAAGGTTTGGATGTGCAGACTGGTGAACAAAATACTAAACCCACAAGTTTAGATAATTCTGTGGTGTCAGAAATTTGGCAGGAAGCACGTCAAGCGGCAAATTTAGTGTTACAAAATTATTCGCTTCAGGATCTTTGTGAAAAACGGGATTCCCGGAAGCAGTTGGATATCATGTACTACATTTGAAGACGGAAAATTTTATGATGCGGATTGTTGAGAATATTACGGAATTGGTGGGACGGACACCTTTAGTGAAGTTAAACCGGATTCCTCAAGAATCAGGTTGTGTGGCGACAATTCTCGTGAAATTGGAAAGTATGAACCCTTCCTCATCGGTAAAAGACCGCATTGGGGTAAGTATGATTATGGCGGCGGAAAAGGAAGGATTAATTGCCCCGGGGAAGACGATTCTGGTAGAACCAACATCGGGAAATACTGGTATTGCCTTGGCTATGGCAGCGGCAGCTAAGGGGTATCAATTAATTTTAACTATGCCGGAAACGATGAGTGCGGAACGGCGGGCAATGTTAAGGGCTTATGGGGCCCAATTGGAACTCACGCCGGGAATTGAGGGGATGAGTGGGGCGATTCGGCGGGCGCAGGAGATTGTGGACAGAACACCATACTCCTATATGTTGCAACAGTTCCGCAATCCGGCTAATGCCCAAATTCACCGGGAAACTACGGCGGAGGAAATTTGGTCAGATACGGATGGATTGGTGGATATGATTGTGGCGGGAGTGGGGACTGGAGGGACGATTACGGGGGTGGCGGAAGTTTTGAAGGACCGGAAACCAAGTTTTCAGGCGATCGCTGTCGAACCAGCTAATAGCCCGATATTATCGGGGGGTAAACCAGGTCCCCATAAAATTCAGGGCATTGGGGCAGGTTTTATTCCCCAGGTCTTAAAGGTAGAATTGATTGATGAGGTAATTACGGTGACTGATGAGGAGGCGATCGCCTTTAGTCGCAAATTAGCCAGGGAGGAAGGGCTACTATCGGGCATTTCCAGTGGTGCAGCCCTCTGTGCAGCGGTTCGTGTTGCCCAACGTCCAGAGAATCAAGGACGCTTAATTGTGATGATTCAGCCTAGTTTCGGTGAGAGATATTTAAGTACACCTTTATTCCAAGACCTAGAAGCGAAAACAGCAACTAGCACCAATTAACAATCTATTCGATTCATGTCCGATTTTAACCACTACGACACCCTAAAAGTTAGTAATAATGCCAGTCTTGCGGAGATTAAACAAGCTTATCGCCGCTTGGTGAAAATTTTTCATCCTGATAGTAATCAAGAAATCACAGACAATGAACAAATTATTCGTGTTAATGCTGCTTATGAAGTTTTAAGTGACGGTAAAAGTCGTTTCAATTACGACGAAAAACTCCGTCACAGTCAGCAAAAATTCCATCAAGTTCGCCAAAAACGTGCAGAATATGCCCAACAGCACCACAAAGCAACTAGGAAAACGAGAAAAGATGTTGATGAAAACGTTGAAGAATGGCTACGTTTAGTTTATAAACCAGTAAATCGGATACTTTCGACAATTCTCAATTCTTTAGAATCACAAATTGACGACTTAGCCGCAGATCCTTTTGATGATGATCTTTTAGACGAATTTCAAGATTATTTAGCATCCTGTCGGGAAGATTTACGAGACGCACAAATTAAGTTTCGTTCTTTGCCAAATCCTACTAGTTTTGCAGCCGCAGCCGCCCATATTTACTATTGTATGAGTCAAGTGGCAGATGGAATAGAGGAGTTAGCCTACTTCCCGTTAAGCTATGATGATCGTTATTTGCACACAGGACAAGAATTATTTCGGATAGCGAAAAGATTGTATCGGGAAGCGCAAGAATCAGTTACTTGATGAGATTGTATAGCAATTCTCATTTAAGTGCGGATGAGCCGAAATTATTAACCGCAGATGCAAAAGGATGAGCGCAGATAAACGCAGATAAATTTGTACCGCGTTAAACTAGGAAATGCTATATACATATACGGTTCATTGGATTATCCTGATATTAACCAATAGGATAACATCCTGGATTGACGGCATGAATAAATTCACTACCTGCTAGTGGTCTTCCTCGTTTATAAGCTGCTTCTTGCGGTTGTCCCCACCCTAATTGTAAAATAATTTCTAGAAAGTTCAGATTTTCCCACTTTAATAAAGTTGCCCATTCTGTTCTTTGGACAATTCTTTCTACATCTACTGTGTTGACTTTTTGATGTTGTTTACCATTACTAAAACTTAGATATAAATCCATTTCTTCTGTCACCAGATACCAAAATTCTAAAAGAGAATATTTGGCAGTTTTCAATATTTCTAAATCACTTTCTAATGCAATCAATTCTGGATCAATTTCTGGATAATGGAGATTTTTACCTTTAATATGAATATCTTTCCAGATAATTCCAGAAACTTGATTTTCTCGTTGATATTCATGAATAGAGGCTTTAAAATCTTGGTAAGCTGTGAATCTTTGTACCCCGTCGGTTTTAATAAACGGATCTATAACAGGATTACTAGCAACAGTTATATCTAACTTTAACCTTTCTCCTTTTAAGCAAGCTTGGCGTTCGATTGCCAAAATCTGAATTAACTCTTGGGTATTGTAAATATTTGACATCAGAACAAGACCTAATTAGTTATTAGTTATTAGTTATGAAACTAATTGTTAATTTTGTGTCAGATGGTCATCAAGATTAATTGAAGATCTACAGCAGAATTCAGGAGTCAGGTGTAAAAATAGCTTGTTGTCTGGTTTTGAATTTAGATTCTGTACCTTATTAATCTGCAATCTGATTTAATTATTATCTCTTAATTTAAATATAAATGCCGTATCAGAATCAACTATTTGTTGTATTGTTTATCCCAGGGAATCAAAATTGGATACAGCCTCAATAAATCTACAATTATACCACTAGCGAGGTAAAGGGTATGACTCTTGTTAAGGTAAATCAAAGACACTACCCCAAAGGGGATCTTACTCGTCGAGGAATGGCTTTAGCTATGGACTTTTTCGGTGCATGGTTACTGAGTTCTATAGTGAGAAGTAATGAAATTGGTATTCAATTTGCCCAAATCTTTGTGTTTATTTTTGCTTGGTTAATTTTTCGCGTAGTCGTAGTTTACAACAATCAGGGACAAAGTTTAGGACGTTGGGCATTTGATTTAAAGATCCTAGAAGTCGTAAATAGGGAAATAGTCAACAGAATCCCTCAATTTCAGACATTGTTGCTGCGAGAAGGGATTATTTGCTTTTCTAGCTTATTATTATCCATTTTTCTGGGGAATATCATCCTCAATCCCGCTGCTGTTGTATTATTGCTTCCCTTAATCATTGACGGAGGTGCGGCTTTATCTGATACTCAGATGCGTCAGGCTTTCCATGACCGCTTTTTTCGGACGGTTATAGTTTCTTCCCGTCGAGGTTATTCATTAGATATAAAAATTAAACGGTTAGTTGCAAAATTTCCCCGAAATATGAGATAATAACCATTTGTGTTAATTATCCTCCAGGCTTTACAGTTTGTAAGATTATGGCTAAAAGTAAAGGTGCGCGCATAATAGTGACACTAGAATGCACCGAGTGTCGGACAAATCCAGATAAACGTTCTCCTGGTGTATCTCGTTATACCAGTACCAAGAACCGTAGGAACACAACCAACCGTTTAGAACTGAAAAAGTTCTGTACCCACTGCAATAAACACACAGTTCACAAGGAAATTAAGTAAGAATGAGTTACTACCGTCGTCGCCTTTCTCCAATTAAGCCCGGAGATGCCATTGATTACAAAGATGTAGATTTGTTGCGGAAGTTTCTTACCGAACGTGGTAAGATTTTGCCTCGGAGAATCACTGGTTTAACCTGTCAGCAACAACGGGCCCTGACTTTAGCCATTAAACGCGCCCGGATTGTGGCTTTGTTACCCTTCATTAACGCCGAAGGTTAAGAATATTTTGGATTTTGGATTTTGGATTATCCAAAAAAAGTAGCAGTTGCATGGATATTGCCCAGTTACTTTGAGTCCAAAATCTAAAATTTAATATTTTAATGTTAGGAAATTGCCAAAAACATTTAATTAATTCATTCTCAAAAATGGTACGATATCGCTAAATTTGAGAATGAAATTGTCAAAGGTGATAGCATTCTTCATAGGAAATTATTAAATAAAGGATTAAATACCCGTTATTTAATCCGCAATCTCCAGTCTAAAAATCTAAAAATATTAAAGTGCGACAGTTGTGGATAAGGGGACGTTAGTTGAATTTAGGGTTCAAAGCGATCGCCGTCTAGGAGTGGTAGATCGTCCAGACGGTAAAACTCGTTGGTTTGTAGTAGATGAACGGGGTCAATCTCACAGTCTTGCACCTCGCCAATTTACCTACACAGTGAATGGACAAACCTATAAACCAGGCGAAATCGCTGATTTCTTAAGTCAAGTCCAACCTTATCTAGATCCATCAAGTCTAGAAATAGCGTGGGAACTACTCATTGAAGATGGAGAAACTGTCACTCCTAGCCAATTGGCAAATATATTATTTTCGGAATCCACGCTTCCTCAGTGTTATGCAGCCCATTGTTTGTTATCGGAGGATAAACTCTATTTCAAACAGAAAGGAGACGCTTACGAACCCCGCAGCACGGCACAAGTAGCAGAACGCAAACACCAGATCGAAGTAGAATCCCAAAAAGCCAGGGGACAGCAGGAATTTTTAGCCCGTGTAGAACAAGCACTTCAGGGACAAGTAGTAGAATGGCAACGACTAGACCGCCAACGCTTAGAAGCCATAGAAAAGTATGCGACTTTGTTAGCTGATGTTGTCATGCTCAAGGTAAATTACGACTCTTTAGCTCGTGCTTGTCCGCCTTCAGCCCCAGTATTAGAAACTATGAATATGCTGGGACGTTCTGCTACGCCCCAGGCGGCATTTCAACTTTTGATAGATTTGGGTTGGTGGACTTCCCATGAGAATCTGTTTCTGCGCCGTTCATCAATCTCCGTTCAATTTCCGCAAAAGGTATTAGAAGTGGCGCAAAAACGTTTGGATTTTCCTCCTACAGATTTGGACACAAACCGTCTCGATCTTACACATCTCAAGGTGTACACCATTGATGATGAAAGCACGACGGAAATAGACGATGGTTTGAGTTGGGAGGTATTACCAGATGGGAAGGAACGGTTATGGGTGCATATAGCTGATCCCACTCGGTTATTAATGCCAGATGATGAGTTGGATTTGGAAGCCAGAAAACGCGGGAGTACGGTTTATTTACCGACAGGGATGATTCCAATGTTTCCAGAGGTGTTGGCTACAGGTCCCATGAGTTTGGTACAGGGGAAGGTCTGTTGCGCCCTCAGCTTTGGGGTGATTTTAGATGCAGTTGGGGCTGTGGAGGATTATTCTATCCACGCTGGTTTGATCAAGCCTACCTATCGTCTCACCTACGAGGATGTTGATGAGATGTTGGAGTTGGGAGTACAGGCTGAACCGGAAATTGAGGCGATCGCTAATTGGGCAAAAATCCGCAAAAATTGGCGTTATGGTCAAGGTGCTATCAGTATCAATATGCCCGAAGCGATGATCAAAGTCAAAGACGATAATATTAATATTGATGTTTTAGATGATTCTTCATCCCGCCAATTAGTAGCAGAAATGATGATTCTCGCCGGCGAAGTAGCAGCGCGTTATGGTCAAACCCATAATATCCCTCTCCCCTTTCGCGGTCAACCTCAACCAGAATTACCACCAGACGAAGAATTACTGCAACTTCCCGCTGGTTTTGTCCGTTCCTGTGCCATGCGTCGCTGTATGCCTAAGAGCGAAATGAGCATTACACCGGTGCGTCATGCTGGGTTAGGTTTAGATACCTACACTCAAGCTACCTCTCCCATTCGTCGTTACAGCGACTTACTCACCCACTTCCAACTGAAAGCACATTTACGCGGTGAAGGTTTACCTTTCTCTGCTGAACAACTCAAAGAAGTGATGATGACAGTCATGAGTACTACCCAGGAAGCAACAATGGTGGAACGACAAACAAATAGATATTACGCCTTAGAATATTTACGTCGTCATCCTGAACAAGTTTGGCAGGTGACTGTATTAATGTGGTTACGAGAAGATAGCAATTTAGCATTAATTTTATTAGAAGATTTAGGTTTACAGTTGCCTATGTCTTTCCGCCGTTCTGTTAATTTAGGAGAAAATTTATTAGTGAAAGTTAGTTTGGCTGACCCCCAAAAAGATATGATTCACTTCCAAGAAATTATGTATCAGGAAGCCCAATCAATTACAAATTAGGGCGTTGCTGATTAAGGCGTTCGCCTTTGGCGTGGCGCAGTCATATTATATTCGCCAAAAACCTTTCAAATAATATCTCACGCAGAGGCGCAGAGTCGCAGAGAGTAAGAGTTTGAATTTCATCCTTCTATCAAGCAATAATTATTAGGGACTTTGGGAATGAATAAATTTACTTTATCTCTCATTTTTTTAAATAGTCTATTTGTGTCTATAGGAACTGCTAACGCTCAATCATTAATAAATAATCATCGTAATTCAGATATAGAAATAGAAAGAAAAACCCCTAATGTGGATGAAATTTTACAACAATTAAAACTACCACATTCAAAAATAGCAGTTATTGATGAGAATCAACAGGTCAAACAACAAAATTTTGTTTGGGTATTTAAAGATTTAAAGGAAGTTGGAAAACAACCTTTTCTCCAAGTTAATAAGGAAACAGAGAAACCAAAAACTAAACCTGAATCTAAATCACCGAAGGAAGATGAATTAGAAGATTTTGCGGAAGTTACTAAGGATACCCAAAAATTAGAGGGAATCTTTACTATTTATCGTCATAAGCATAAAAATAAAATCTATCTAGAAATTAGACCGGAACAACTCAAAAAAAATTTTTTAGCAAACTCAACTTTGGAATCTGGAATTGGTGAAAAGGGTATTTATAGTGGAATGCCATTACAAGACTTTTTATTCTATTTTCAAAAGATAGATAACCAAATCCAGTTTGTGGTTCGTAATGTCAATTTTCGGACTCGTGAGGGAGATCCCCAAGCCAAATCAGTAGCTAGATCATTTAGTGATTCTGTGCTTTATACTATTCCTATTAAAAGTATTCATTCAGAAAGAAAAACCATCATTATTGATTTAGGTGATTTATTACTTACAGATTTAGCCGGATTAGCTACTAATTTAGAATTAGCTGCTAGTCCTGAACAAGCTTATCTTGGTAATGCAAAAGTATTTCCCAGTAATTTAGAACTTGAAGCGATTTTCAATTTTGCTAATGCGGGTAAGTATGAAGGCAATAATTCGGATGTTTTACCTGATAGTCGCGCTTTTACCTTAAAAGTGCATTATAGTTTATCGGAATTACCAAAAAGTAAATATCAACCTCGGTTAGCTGATGAACGGGTAGGTTATTTCCTCACAGCTTATCAAGATTTATCTAAAGATGAACGGAGAGATCCTTTTGTTCGTTATATTAATCGCTGGAATTTAGAAAAACAAGATCCTACAGCCGCAATTTCTCCACCGAAAAAACCGATTGTTTTTTGGATTGATAATGCTGTGCCTCTAGAATATCGTGATGCTATCAAAGAGGGAGTTTTGATGTGGAATCAAGCCTTTTTGAAAGCGGGATTTAAGGATGCTATTCAAGTCCAACAAATGCCCGATAATGCTACTTGGGACCCGGCTGATATTCGCTATAATACTATCCGTTGGATTAATACTGTGGATGGTTTTTTTGCGATGGGTCCATCCCGTGTTAATCCCTTAACTGGGGAAATTCTGGATGCGGATATTTTGATTGATGGTAGTTTTGTCCGGTTGTTAAAAAATGATTATCGGCAAATTATTCAACCTCAAAATTCACAAACTCGCACTTCTTTATCAGCATTAGTTAACAATGGGCGTTTGTGTGACAAAGGTAATCAAAAATCTCCCAAATCATTAGGCAATTTGTCTAAACTGGCGACAGATTATGATTTATGCTACGGCATGGAAGCATCTAATCAGTTAGCTTTTGGTTCTTTGGCAATGTCTATGTTGGGAAATAGTCCACCAAGTCCAAAGCAGTTAAAAGATTATATCCATCAATATTTACGTTTAATTATTACCCATGAAGTTGGTCATACTTTGGGTCTGCGGCATAATTTCCGGGGTAGTACCTTACTCTCTCCTGTTGAGATGAATAATCCAGAAATTACCCGGACTAAAGGGATGACAGCATCGGTTATGGATTATATTCCTCCTAATATTGCTCCTGATGGTGTCAAGCAGGGAGATTATTTTCCCAATCAGGTGGGACTTTATGATGAATGGGCAATTGAGTATGGTTATAGTCCTAGTCAAGCAACAACTACCCTGGGAGAAAAGTCGTTTTTAGCGGCAATTGCAGGACAATCTAATCAACGGGAATTGAGTTATGCTCCTGATGAGGATTTATCTAATAGTGATCCCACTGTGAATCCTTGGGATCATAGTGGTAATGTATTGGTTTATTCTCAGTCACAATTGGCTAATGCGCGGCGGATGTGGGAACGATTAAATCAGGGATATACTATAGATGAAGAGAGTTCCAGCGATGTAGAAGAGCGTTTCAATAGTATTTTGAGGAATTATTTACGGAATTTATACTATACTAGTAAATATATTGGTGGTCAGTCTTTTTACCGAGTTAAACCAAGTGATACTAAAGGACAATTACCATTTGTTCCTGTGCCGGTAGAACAACAGCGACAAGCATTGATGACAATGCAAAAATATGTTTTTGCGGAAGATGCTTTGAAATTTCCGCCGGAATTACTGAATAAGTTAGTACCTTCGCGGTGGTTACATTGGGGGACTAGTATTCAGCAAGGACGGTTAGATTATCCGATTCATGATTTAGTCTTGTCGGTGCAGACTGCCGTGTTGCGGGATTTATTGGCAAGCGATCGCCTCACTCGTCTCAAGGATTTAGAATTAAAAAGTGAACCAGGAAAATCTCTCACCTTGCCAGAATTATTTGATACTTTACAATCTGGGATTTGGTCGGAAGTTCTGCAACCCCAAGGTAAATTACAAATTTCTAGTTTGCGGAGAGGTTTACAACGGGAATACCTGGAAATAATGATGGAAATGGTGTTGCGAAAAGAATCTGTTCCTGAAGATGCCCGAACTTTAGCTTGGTATAAACTCAAGCAGTTAAATAGTAAATTAAAACGGGTGGGTTCTGAAGATGAATATACTCAGGCTTTCTTATTAGAAACACGCGATCGCATTGAGAAAACCTTAAATGCACCATTGCTAGGAAATTAGTCTGGACGTAGCGTTATAATCGGGTAAGTTGGAGTAATTTATGTGAACAACAAGAGGTATTTATGAAAACTATATTAACCACCTCATCTCCTGTTCTCTATGATGAAGACTTTAATTTATGGATTAATTCAACTATTGAATTATTGCAACAAAAAAGATTTGATGAATTAGATATTAAAAATCTAATTGCTGAAGTAGCAAGTATGGGAAATAATGATAAGAAATCAGTTAAAAGTAATTTACGAATTTTGTTGATGCACCTGTTAAAATGGCAGTATCAACCAGATAAACGGACGAATAGTTGGCGCACAACCATTAAGGAACATCGCAACCGCTTAGAGGATGATTTTGCTGATAGTCCTAGTTTAAAGAATTATTTTTTAGAAGTATTTAATGAATGTTATCAAAAAGCTAGAGATTTAGCATCATCGGAAACTGGTTTATCTCTTGGTGTTTTTCCGCTTGAATGTCCCTTTGATATTGATGCAGTGATGAAATCTGACTTTTTCCCATATTGAAGAAAATGATTGAGTTACAAACCCAGTTACCCACAGATACATGGATTTACACTTCTTGGGCAGATTATGAGCAGATAATTGTCAATTTGCTCAACGAAAAAGCGAAAAGTTACTACTATAAAGGGTATATGAGGCTGGAAATGGCACCAGTTAGTTTTGATCACGGTAAAGATCATGTTGTAATTATTTTTGCGGTAACTCTATTTGCGACAATTAGAGGGATTCTAGCTACAGGTTTAGACACCACTACTTTTCGTAAAACTGGTATTCAGGACTGTCAGCCTGATGTGGCGTATTACTTGCGAGAACGCGCCCAATCTATCCCCACTGGTACAGGTATTATCAAACTTGATCTGTATCCTGCACCAGATTTGGTGATTGAGATTGCGAAAACATCTCTCCTTGATGATTTGGGGACAAAGCGATCGCTCTACGAAGACTTAGGTGTGGCTGAATATTGGGTAGTAGATGTCCAAAATGCCCAAATCATCGCTTATGCTATGGCAGATCAAGGTAGTAAACGTATTCGAGAATCACAGGTATTTCCTGGTTTGGCAATTGCAATTTTAGAGGAAGCTTTACGCCGTAGTCGTGAAATGAGTCAATCTGAAGTTGGTGCTTGGTTATTGAACCAGTTTCAGCAAAAGGAGGCTTGAATTTTGGCAGTTTGGGGCATTGTTAATTTTGCACAAGTGCCTGTCACCTCCCTTTACTAGAAGACTTATTCAGCAACCCCTACTTAATGATGATGATGATGATGAGTAATAGCTGATTGGGAATTAACAGCCATACCTTCAGTTTCCATCAACTCTGCAATATGTGAATTTGCCCATTCAGCAACCATCGCTAAAAATTGTGGATCATCATTAACACAAGCCATTTGTAAATAATCTACATCTGGATGTTGTTTTTCCAAATCATGAATAATGTGATGTACATCTAACAAAGTTTCATGATTTTCTGTAGCGAAACCAATGGGCATAAATAGCAATACCTTTGCACCCAATTGAATCAAATTTTGAGCAGCTTGGGTAGCATTGGGTTGAGTCCATTCAATTAATGGGGTATCATGGTTTAACCAACCCACAGAAATTAACGGGTAATTGTTAATTAACTTATTTCTGACTAATTCATACATGGCTTGACTTTCATCAATCCCAGAAGTAAAGCCTTTCGCTTTGTGGGGACAACCATGATTCATCAAGATAATCCCAATTTGCGAAGGTAAATAACCTGTAGCCAAATCAGTATGAATTTTTTCTTCTACCAAATGCGCCATTAAATCAATATATTTTGGCTCATTGTAGAACGAGGGAATATATTTTTGGGCTTTAATCCAATGTTCATCACCATCAGCTAATTCTACCAGGGCATTATTCACCTGTTCAATCGCAATACCACTGGTAAAAATGGAATCAACAACCAATAATGGATAAATCAGCAGTTTGCTAAAGCCTTGATCTTTAATTTCGGCTAAAACTTGGTTTGGTAAAAAAGGAGCGCAGAAGTTAAAAGCTTTAAAAACTTGAACACTATTACCCCATTTATGTTGTAATTCGTGTTCAATACCCGCTCTTTGTCTTTCAAAAATGGCATTATGAGGGGAAATAAAATCATGATGCGTGTGTCCCCATTCATGACGATCGAATAATGCCAAAAGCTTTGCTAAAGGGGGATAAATCCAAGTGGGAACAGGAGCGAATTTAGCCGTCAGTAAATTTAAAGCTTGTTCGTTATAGTTAGCAAAATCTTCATAGCTTTCAACTTCGCCATAGCCCATAAGTAACACGGCTACACGGTCTTTACTGGGTAGATGATCGTGGCTATGGGTAGCGTGCAGTTTTTCGGGGGTTGCAACCACAATGAGTTCCTCAAGATAACCAAAACAGAGAGACAAGCCTAGACAATTACTAGATTATCTCTATCAATTTGTAGCATAATATCCTATCCAGGGGGATGGGATAAAAATAAAAACAAAAATACACATCTACATCTACACCCATAAATTAACCTGTACAAAAAGCTCCCTACCCCCCACTCTCTGCCCCCTACTCCCCCTACTCCCCCCACTCCCCCCACTCCCCACTCCCCACTCCCCACTCCCCAATAACGATAGAATTAAAATATATTGTTCACTATCAAGCCATCAAAAACCATGCCGTCTGATATTGCTGTCGAGAAGAAAAAATTAAAAAATCCACCTTTGCAAATGCACTACTTAGGCGATCGCGTTTTGCGTCAACCGGCAAAGCGGGTTACTAAAATAGATGACGAACTCCGCCAACTAGTGCGCGAAATGCTGCAAACTATGTATAGCTCAGATGGCATTGGTTTGGCTGCACCTCAAGTTGGCATCAATAAACAACTTATCGTTATTGACTGCGAACCAGATCAACCTAATCATCCGCCACTAGTGTTAATTAATCCTACCATTAAACAGGTTAGCAGTAAGCTCTGTGTGGCTCAGGAAGGGTGCTTAAGTATTCCTAATGTCTTTCTAGATGTAAAACGTCCAGAAGTGGTAACAATCGCCTATAAGGACGAATATGGTCGTCCCCAAACCTTAACAGCAGGTGATTTACTCGGTCGCTGTATTCTTCACGAATTGGATCACCTTAATGGTGTGGTATTTGTAGATCGTGTAGAAAATTCCTTGACTTTAAACGAAGAGTTATCTAAAAATGGCTTCTCGTATCAGGCAGTGAAACCAGTAGTATAGGGTGGTCTAGTAGTGTATTTAACTCCAAAAAGCGGTTTATTTTTAGGTGGTGCTTGTGTTGCAGCGATCGCCGCTGTTGGTTCAGTTTTTGAATTGAGTTATGGAGAACCAGATTTTGGTGTCCCAACCACTGCCATTATCCTAGCTTTGAGCATTCCTCTCACCGTATTCTTTTTTATTGCCGCAGTGAGAGATGCACGAGATAATATAGGATAAGCATCAGGTATATGAAAAAGGTAAGAGGATGAATGAGGAATGCACACTTCACCCTTTTACCTTTTATTTTTTACTAAGTAATTGATGATTATAAATCATGAAAATTCAACTAAAACCAGAAACTGAAGAACTGATCCAGTCCTATATTGCCACAGGTCATTATACCAATGCCGACGATGTGATAATTAAAGCACTTAAAGTGTTATCCGAGTGGAAAAAAGAGGATCAGGAATGGGAACAAGAAACACGCAAAAAAGTCGCTGTAGGACTTGCCCAAATTGACCGAGGTGAAGTGGTTAGTAGTGATGTTGTTATGGCTAGATTACAAGAAAAAATTAGAATTGCTCGTGAGAATAAAAAATAATGGAGTATATTCTGCATTAAGAGGTATTCCCATTGATAGTTATATAATTTTTTATCGGTTATTAGAAAATAGTATTGTCATTGTTCGAGTGGTTAGTGGGTATAGAGATATAGAATCTTTATTTTTGGATTTAGATCAATAAAATAGAATCATGCTACCAACTTCTACCCCCATACTCCGACTTTCCCAAGGACATCTAAACTTACTCGCAGTTTGTCCCCGTAAATTCCAACATAGCTACTTAGAACAACTAAATACTCCTCTAGATCCTAAACACGAAGAATATCAAATTTTAGGTAGTCGGTTTCACTTGCTTATGCAGCAGCGAGAAATGGATTTACCTATTAATAAATTACTACAAGCAGATCCTCAATTACAAAATTGGATGACTGACTTTAGCAAAATTGCTCCAGAAATATTTATAACTAATATTGATAATCAAACTTTTCGAGAAAGCGAACATTATCGAACATTACAAATTGGTAATTATCTCCTGACTGTCATTTATGATTTATTAATTGCTGACCAAAATCAAGCTCAAATTCTCGACTGGAAAACCTATCCCCAACCACCAAAAAGAGAAACATTAGCTGAAAATTGGCAAACAAAACTTTATCTGTACGTCATGGCAGAAACTAGCAACTATTTATTAGAAAATATTTCCCTAACCTACTGGTTTGTACAATCAAAAGAGCAAACTAAAAATATTAAATTTTGTTATAATCAGAAAGAACATCAGAAAACAGCACAGGAATTAAATCAACTATTAGACAATCTCACACAATGGGTAAAAGATTATCAGAATAATATATCATTACCACAAATTGCCAAATCTCAGAAAATATGTGAATCTTGTCAATATACCATGAGGTGTCAACGTCAAAAAATCACACAAGCAACAGAAGATATTAACCAGCAATTTCCTAATTTAGAAAATATTGCTGAAGTATCACTTTAAATTAATGAATAAGATTGTCTCACGCAAAGGCGCAAAGAAAGAAATACAGAAGTTAGAATGTGGTTTAAAATGGAATGGATTTTAACAGGAACGGAACAACCTCCTGATTGGTTTATCGAATTAGTGAAAAAATACGTACCAACAACAGGTGGTAACTTTGCTGCTCAATTATTTTGGCAACGGGGAATTCAAGATCAGGAAAAGTTAGCGGCTTTTATTAATTATCAAATTTATCAACCTGCTGATGTTTGGGAATTTGGTCAGGAAATGAATTTGGCTGTACAACGGTTAATAACTGCCGGGAAAACAGGAGAAAAAATTGTTATTTGGGGAGATTTTGATGCCGATGGAATTACCTCGACTGCGGTATTATGGGATGGTTTAGGTGAATTTTTTCAGCAACATCGTCAATTAAGTTATTATATTCCCAATCGTTTAATAGAATCTCATGGTTTAAATCAGCCAGGAATTGATAATTTAGCAGCCCAAGGTTGTAAATTAATTATTACTTGTGATACAGGCAGTACAAATATTTCAGAAATCATCTATGCCCAAAGTTTAGGGATAGATATAATTGTGACTGACCATCATACATTACCACCAGAACGCCCCCCGGTCGTCGCCATTATTAACCCGCGTTATTTAGCAAAAGAACATCCTTTATATCATCTTTCTGGTGTGGCAGTTGCTTATAAATTGGTGGAAGCATTATATATAAGTTTGCCAGATATTCCCGAACATCCATTAACAGATTTATTAGATTTAGTAGCAGTAGGATTAATTGCCGATTTAGTCCAATTAAGTGGTGATTGTCGCTATTTGGCACAGTTGGGAATTCAACAATTACACACAGACTTTAAAAAAATCCCATCAGCCAGAAGAAGACCAGGAGTGGGGAAGTTATTAGAATTATGCCAGAAAAGTGGCGATCGCCCCACAGATATTTCCTTTGGTTTGGGACCCCGCATTAACGCCGTTAGTCGCATTCATGGTGATGCTAGTTTCTGTATAGAATTATTAACCAGTAGAGATATGCAGCGTTGTCAACAACTTGCAGAAGAAACAGAATTAGCTAATTCCCGTCGCAAATCTTTACAAAAAGATGTCCAAGTCCAAGTTACTAAAAAACTCAGTCAATTAGACTTATCAACCACCAGCGTCATCGTTTTAGAAGATCCTCAATGGGCAGGTGGTGTTTTAGGTCTGGTTGCCGGACAAATTGCCCAAGAAACAGGGCGACCGACAATTTTGCTAAGTACAGAAGCAAAAGAAAATAAGACGGATTCTAGCCCATCTCTAGCACGAGGTTCTGCCCGTTCCATTAACTCCGTTGATTTATATCAATTAGTTCAAGAACAAGCCCATTTATTACATCGTTTTGGAGGACATCCCTTTGCTGCGGGTTTGAGTTTATTAGTAGAAAATATCCCCCTATTTACAGCCGCCATTAACCAGAAATTACGTCAATCTTTAGGAGGAATAAATCTCACTCCAACAGTGCAAGCTGATTTGGTGGTGACAGTTGCCGATTTAGGCAAAGATTTATTTTTAGAATTGAAACTATTAGAACCCTGTGGAATGGGCAATCCTATCCCCAAATTATTAATTAAAAACTGTTGGTTCGAAAATTCTTGGCATAAAAATCAAGAAGATTTAAAAGGAAATAAAATCCAATATATTAAAACTGACTTCAATATTCGAGATAATTCTACCAACAATCCGTTTCCGGGGATTTGGTGGGGACACTATAAAGAAGAATTGCCTATTGGTAGATGTGATTGTATTGCCGAAATTGATTTTAACAGCTTTAAAAACCGTTATGAAATTAGATTAATCGCCGTCCGTCCTAATACGGAAAGTGAATTAAAAACCAAAAATTCAGCATTGATTTTAGATTGGCGAAATCAGGAAAATTTAACCGAACTAACCTCAGAAAAATCATTATTAATTATGCAAGATTGCCCTACTAATTGGGATAATTTACGTTTGTGGGTAAAGCAATCACTAAATCAGAGAAAACAATTAGTTATTGCTTGGAGAAAACCCCATAATTTAACTCCCAAGGACATTTGGTTAACTTTATTAGGCATTTCTAAATACCTGAGTCGAAAAAATCAACCTGTTACCCACGTCCAACTTTTAGAGAAACTAGGTATTAGTGATCAAACCCTATATTTGGGTTTTCAAGCATTAAAATATTTAGGATTTATCATCCAACGTCAAGATAATCATCTACAAATAATCTGGGATTCCACATATCATTACCAACCAGCAGATCATGTTATTAACAAATTTTTAGCCGCAGTCAGAGAAGAACAATTTCAACGAGATTATTTTTTTCATGTGCCTTTATCTATTATTGTTGCCATGATTGGTAAATAATCTCATTTCGTAAGTTGGGTGGACGGATGTTATACTCAAAACGGCTAGAAGCTGGACTTTTTTATCATACAAAGAACAGCCGATGCTCTGAAATCCTTCAGTGACCCTGATATATTAGTTGAAATCAGCGAACTAGATCAATTAATTGCGGACATCAGTAAAAACCTTTAATTAGTCCCCAAATATCGCGGTAGGCGCCGGGGTGCTACCCCTACACTAAATCCAATTTTTCTGTATCATTAATTTTGTCTACCTACTTAACAGGTAACGGGTTTGGTAGGGGTGGAGGTTCACAAACTTCTGTCCCTATTTAATGGTTACAGTTTTTAATAGATACCCAACTAGAGTCTGCTATGGGAGAACCATCTTCGCCTAGCAAGCTGTAGTGTTCCTTTTTCCAAATTGGCGCATTATGTTTGAGTGTATCAATAGCATACTCACAAGCGGCAAAAGCCTCACCACGATGGGGACAACCCACAGCCACAACCACACTAATTTCCCCAACTAATAATCTGCCAATGCGATGATATATTACCACCCGACTCACATCAGGCCATTGATGGCGAATATCATCAGCAATTTGATAAAATACCTGTAAAGCCATCGGTTCATAAACCTGATATTCCAAAGCTACCACAGACTTACCATCAGTTTGATTACGAACCATACCACTCATCAGTACCACAGCACCATTAGCAGGATTATCTGCTTTACTGTAGATTTCTTCCACAGACAATGGCGCTAATGTAATCCCAAAACCATCTTCAACCCTGGGTTTAGTTGTCATCATACAAAAATCCTCAAATTTATTCATCCGCGTTTATCTGCGTTTATCTGCGGTTAATAATTGTTCTATAAGTTTATGTGAACCTTAATTCCACCAGCCAAGACTCTAAAAACCGTAAAATCAGTTAAACTAATTTTTTCATCTATTCATAAAAACCATAATTATCTCATGCAAGTGCAACTCAGTGGATCTAAAAATCCCCTTGCGTATCTGCTATTAATTGCTCCTTTTTTCCTTTGGGGTACAGCAATGGTGGCAATGAAAGGCGTAATTCCTCACACCACGCCTCTATTTATGGCTGGAGTCAGATTAATACCTGCGGGGGTGTTAATTCTCATGGTGGCTGCATTTATGGGTAAACCCCAACCTAAAAGTTGGTTAGGATGGTTGTGGATTATTATATTTGCTTTGGTTGATGGTACATTATTTCAAGGCTTTTTAGCCGAAGGTTTAGTCAGAACCAATGCCGGCTTAGGTTCGGTGATGATAGATTCTCAACCTCTAGCGGTAGCTTTACTTTCACTCTGGCTATTTCAAGAACATATTGGATTATGGGGATGGTTGGGGTTAGGTTTGGGAATGACAGGAATTAGTCTGATTGGTTTACCTCAAGAGTGGATTTTCCATATTTTTGAGGCGGGGATCACTATTTCCATAGATAATTGGCAAGAGTTATTTAATAGTGGTGAGTTATTAATGTTACTCGCCGCTTTATCAATGGCTGTGGGAACAGTGATGATTCGGTTTGTGTGCCGCTATGCAGATCCGGTAACGGCTACAGGATGGCATATGATTATCGGTGGCTTGCCTTTGTGGGGAATTTCTTCAGTATTAGAATCTCAACAGTGGGAAAATCTTGTCCTATCGGACTGGATGGGATTAGGTTATGCTACTGTATTTGGCAGTGCGATCGCTTACGGATTATTTTTCTACTTTGCCTCTAGTGGTAATCTCACCAGTTTAAGTTCTCTGACTTTTCTCACACCCGTTTTTGCTTTAATATTTGGTTATATTTTTCTCAATGAAGTCCTGACTACTATTCAATGGTTTGGGGTTTTTCTTACCTTAATCAGTATTTATTTAATTAACCAACGGGAAAATATCGGCGGAAATCAGAAACCTACTATCACCGATACAACTACCACATCTACTCAGAATTTAACAACCGCCAGTAATTCTCTTGATGTCTAACATTCAAAATCTCAAATCTACCCTCCTACCCCCACCCCTCAAACCCGGTGATTTACTGCGCGTCATTGCCCCCAGTGGTGCATTGCGAGAAGTTGAAGCTTTTAATCAAGGTGTAGAAATTTGGCGATCGCACGGCTATCGGATTAAAATCAGCGATAACATAGATAACAGACATGGTTATCTAGCTGGTACAGATGCCCATCGTCGTCAACAATTAGCCACAGCATGGCAAGATCCAGAATGCAAGGGTATTCTCTGCGCGAGAGGTGGTTTTGGTAGCACCCGGATTTTAGAAGATTGGACTTGGCAAGAAAATATCATTACCCCTAAATGGTTAATCGGCTTTTCTGATATCACAGCCCTGCTTTGGAGTCTCTACAACGCCGGAATTGCCAGTGTACATGGTCCCGTCATGACTACCCTAGCCAATGAGCCAGAATGGTCAATCAAGCGGTTATTAGACATAGTAGAAGGTCGGGCGATCGCACCTTTAAAAGGTTGTGGTTGGGGTGGTGGAACAAGTACGGGAATCTTGCTTCCTGGTAATCTCACAGTCGCTACCCATCTTTTAGGAACACCGATTTTACCCAACCTTGATGGTGTGATCTTAGCCTGGGAAGATGTCACAGAAACACCTTATCGCATTGATAGGATGTTAACTCAGTGGCGTTTGAGCGGGGCCTTATCTAAAGTTCATGGTATTGCTTTGGGAGGGTTTACCAAGTGTGAAGCCCCACCTCACATACCTAGTTTTACTATAGAGGAAGTTTTGCGCGATGCCTTTGGCGGGCGAAGCCATCGCTTGGGTGATTTGGGTATTCCCATAGTTTCTAATCTCCCCTTTGGTCATGATAGACCCAATGCTGCTTTACCTGTGGGTATAAAAGTAACCCTAGATGGAGACAATGGGATATTGAGCTAGTAGTCTGTCAACCCGAAAATGACGGGTGAAGGCAAGTTGGGGAGGTTGGGGAGGTTGGGGAGGTTGGGGAGGTTGGGGCGGTTGGGGAGGTTGGGGAGGTTGGGGAGGTTGGGGAGGTTGGGGCGCAGGGACTGCGCCCTTTCTCACCGAGTCAGGAGGAAGAATTAGAGGGACGCAAGAATAATGTTAAATCTGGAAATTTTTAAGTTTTTCTAGGCTTTTATAAAGTAATTTATTCCCTCTACCAACATTGTTTCGATAATATCAGCCGCTTTTTTTAAACCGCCGCTTTTTTTTAAAGTATCTGATATCCGATTCGTGGCTTCTTGATAAGTAGAATCAGCAAGTAAACTATTAATTTTTCTCGTTACTTCATTACTATCAAATTTTTGTTTATTTAACTTTAAAGCAACTCCAATATCTACAAGACGAGCCGCATTATAATGTTGATCTCCAAAAAAAGGTAGAGCTAATATTGGTTTAGAAAAATACAAAGATTCGTTAATACTATTCATACCACAATGACTCACAAAAAGTACAACGTTGGCATGGGAAAGAACTGCTTGTTGAGGAACAAAATTTTCGATACGAAAAGAATCTGGCAAATCGGAAATATGATGATGTTGGTTTGCTGGTAAAGACCATAAAACTTTTAATTTAGTATTTTTTAACCCCGTTAATAAGGCTTTAAACTGCCATTTTTCAATATTTACAAGCGTACCAAAAGCAACATATATAATGCCATTTGTTCCTTGTTTATCGTCTAACCATTGACTTAAAGAAGAACTAAGAGATGGAGGTGTTTTCGGAAAAATTGGCCCTACCATTTGTACCCAAGAAGGTAATTCTCTAGAAATTTCAATGCCAAAAGATGTCCCGACTATGATTAAATTTTTATCGTAAAGATTATTTAACTTTTTATTATTAGTATAACTTTGGCGCACTTGATTCTGTTTATTAGTATTAATTATAACATCAGGTAGGGATAAAATTGGACTGAGAAAATTAAGACAGCGTTCCCATAAGTTCATGTTCATAGAATAAGATGTCCCGAACTGTGGATCTTTGCTACTTTTTTTGACAAAATTGCCTAAAAATCTAGTTTGAATAACATAAGGTATATTCATTTGTTGGGCTAAATCCATTGCTGGAATCACAGCACGATCAATAATTAATAGATCAGGATGATATTTTTCAAAAATAGGAATTAAACTTTTATACATGGGAGCATATAACTTGATAAAGTGTTGCCACATCATATTTTCACCACGTAAATTGTTTTTCTCTTGAGAAACATTTCCCCATAAATTTTCTGGTTGATTATCATTGTTATTTTCTGTTTCAGTTAGCCTAATTTCCCAAGGAATAAATTCAGCACCAGTTGTAGCTATCCAGTTCTTGGCAACTTCAGAAATAACAAATTTAACTGGATATCCTCGTTCAACTAGTTCTTGGGCGATCGCTATCATTTGATTGGTGTGTCCCCTTAATGGTAGGGAAACAAACATGATATTTTTTTTCATTGTTTTTAACTAAGTAGGTTGGCGTTGAAAATTGTCGTTATGGCAAGGGAACAGGGAACAGGGAACAGATAAGAACCTAAAGTTTCAGAATTTAAGGGACTTCCAATTAAAAAAATACCCAAAAATTTCTTGTGGTGCGGGACGAAAAGCCTGCTAATTATCAAGGACAGGCAGGATGCCCATCCCACAAAATTGGGTAATTTATTTTTTGGTGTTCCCTAAAGCTAAGTTAAAAAAGGATTTTTTTTAAAGATGCGTAGCACGAAGTATAAAGCGTCCTTGCTTACATCTTACTATGAGTAAGGGTGGGTTTCTCCTGACTCCTGCTGTAAATCTTAAAGGTTAAAAATAGGCGAACCAAGGGTTATAATATGCGAATTATACCTAATTTCAGGGAACTTTTGTTCAACTTCAAAAAATGCCTAGTATAAATTTTGACCCCAAACCTAAAATCTCGATTATTCTATCTACCTACAATCGAGCAGAATACTTAAATGATTGCATAAATAGTGTGCTTCAACAAACTTTTCAGGATTTTGAATTAATCGTAGTTGATGATGGTAGTCAAGATCATACTTTTGAAATTGTCAATGGTTACTTACAAAAATTTAACAATATTCGTTATCTTAAACATCAAAATCGGAAATTAGCTTATGCCAGAAATGCGGGTATTCAAGCATCTTTTGGCGACTATATCACATTTCTTGACAGTGACGATACCTATAAACCCAATCATCTAGAGTCACGGTGGGAATTTATGCAAGCTAATCCAGAGATTGATTTGATTGTAGGTGGATGTGAAATTGCAGAAGAATTTTTTGTTGCTGATTATTTCCAACCTGATCAAGTAATTAACATTAGAGAGTGTATTGCGGGGGCAACATTTTTCGGAGAAAGACGCATATTTTTTGAATTAAAGGGATTTAATAATATTGCTTACGGAGAGGATGTTGATTTATGGGAGCGGGCGGAAAAAATCTTCAAAACTCATAAAATCAAAGAACCAGAAACCTATGTCTATACTAGAGCAGAAGATAGTATCACCAAAGTTTTTCTAGATGAAATTTCCTCTGCTAATTAACATATCCACTATCTAACTTTTGGGGTGAAATTGATAAGAAGATGGCAGTATTTGCCAATGTTTGCAGTTAGAGTTTTAAGTTGATTTTTTAAGCTGCATCTATAAAATATTCTGGATATTTTTATTTAGGTAAGTTATTTTTAGATGCAATTAATTAATCGGATTTGTAAATTGTCGGCAATTATCTAGTCTATTTATGTAAGTTGGAGATTGACTATTTTGGAAGATTAGATAGTATTTGTGCGAATCAGGCGACAATATGTTAGAATTATAGCAAAATATGACAACTATTCAAAGTTAATTTGACATAATTTTGTCTTTTGTCAAGTTGAAAGCTAAAATCTACATTTTTTTGGAGTTTTCGAGTTTATGACAACCTCACAGGAGAGGATTATCCCGACGGATTTGCGAGGTGAAATGTCGCGGTCTTATCTAGAATACGCCATGAGCGTCATTGTAGGTCGGGCGCTGCCAGATGCTAGGGATGGACTCAAACCTGTGCATCGTCGCATCCTCTATGCCATGCACGAACTGGGTTTACTACATGATCGCCCCTTCAGGAAATGCGCCCGTGTGGTCGGGGAAGTGCTGGGTAAATATCACCCTCACGGTGACACGGCAGTGTATGATGCCCTGGTGCGGATGGCGCAGGATTTTTCCATGCGATCGCCTCTCATCAGTGGACATGGTAACTTTGGTTCAGTGGACAATGATCCGCCGGCGGCAATGCGGTACACAGAATGTCGTCTGCACGCCTTAACTAGTGTTGCCCTCCTCCAAGATATTGAAGCCGAAACCGTAGACTTTGCCGATAACTTCGATGGTTCTCAACAAGAACCCACAGTTTTACCCTCCCGCATTCCCCAACTGCTGTTAAATGGTTCTTCGGGAATTGCTGTGGGAATGGCGACAAATATTCCTCCGCATAACTTGGGAGAATTGATTGATGGATTAGTAGCCCTAATTCACAATCCCGAAATCACTGATATGCAGCTAATGCAGTATATTCACGGTCCCGACTTCCCGACTGGGGCGCAGATTTTGGGGGTGAGTGGCATTAAAGAAGCTTACACCACTGGACGCGGTTCAATTACCATGCGGGGTGTTGCCAATATTGAAACCCTTACCCAACGCAACCGTCCAGAACGGGAAGCAATCATCATTACCGAATTGCCTTACCAAACCAATAAAGCGGCATTAATTGAAAAAATTGCCGAATTGGTGAATGATAAACGCATTGATGGTATCTCCGATATCCGGGACGAGAGCGATCGCGACGGCATGAGAATCGTTATAGAATTAAAACGAGATGCCTATCCCCGCGTCGTTTTAAATAACCTTTATAAACAAACCCCCCTTCAAGCCAATTTTGGGGCAAATATGTTGGCACTAGTCAACAGTGAACCCCAAACCCTGAACCTCAAACGTTTCCTCAGCGTCTTCCTAGATTTCCGCATTCTCTCCATTGAACGCCGGACTCGCTATGAACTAAGGAAGGCACAGGAACGAGATCACCTATTGCAAGGTTTATTAATTGCCCTATCACGATTAGATGCAATTATTGTTTTAATTCGTCATGCACCGGACGCACCCACAGCCAAAGGGGAATTAATCACCACTTACGGACTGTCGGAAGTGCAAGCAGACGCAATTTTGCAAATGCAACTACGCCGATTAACAGCCCTAGAAGCTGATAAAATTCGCCTCGAACACGACGATTTACAACTTAAAATTAGCGATTTAGAGGATATTTTAGCCAGACGGGAACGGGTGCTAGAAATCATTCAAACGGAAATCAGTCAAATTAAAACCAGCTTTGCCACACCCCGGAGAACAGTAATTACTCATGGGGAAGGAGACATAGATGATATTGACTTAATTGCTAATGAAAAGGCAATTATTCTTGTCACCGAACAAGGTTACATCAAACGGATGCCGGTTAACACCTTTGAATCTCAAAGCCGCGCCACCAGAGGCAAAGCCGGGGCAAAAGTCAAAGATGATGATACCATCGAGCATTTCCTCACCTGCTGCGACCATGATAGTATTTTATTCTTTAGCGATCGCGGAGTCGTCTACTGCCTGAGAGCATATCAAATTCCCGTGAGTTCGCGCACCAGTCGCGGCACACCCATTGTGCAAATGTTGCCCATTCCCAAAGAAGAAAAAATTACCTCCATTGTCCCCGTAGACGAATTTAGCAGCGAAGAATATCTCGTCATGCTCACCAAAGGCGGTAACATCAAAAAAACTGTCCTAGAAGCATTTAGCCACATTCGCGCCAACGGATTAATTGCCATATCCTTAGAAGAAGGCGACCAACTGCGCTGGGTCAGAAGAGCCAGAGTTGAAGACAGCATAATTATCGGCTCACGTCAAGGTATGGCTATTCACTTCCGCTGCACCCATGATCAACTGCGTCCCCTGGGGAGAGCCACTCGTGGTGTAAAATCCATGAAACTCAAAAACAAAGACGAACTCATCGGTATGGATATCCTGCCAGCAGCTATTCTCGACACCTTGGACACAGGTACAGAAGCAGAAATCGAAGAAACTGTAGAAATCGAAAATAGCGAAGAAACCGCAGAAATTCTAGAAATTGTAGAAACCGCAGAAATTGCCGAGATCGAAAATAGTGAAGAAATCGTAGAAGTCACCAACACCAACAGTATTGGACCTTGGGTATTAGTCATTACCATGGGCGGTTATGGTAAGCGCGTTCCCGTTTCCCAATTCCGACTGCAAAACCGTGCTGGACAAGGTTTAATGGCTACCAAATTCAAAAACCGCAAAACCAAAGACAAACTCGCCACCTTAAGAATTGTTAACAGCGACGACGAAATCATGATGGCCACCAATCGTGGTATCATTATTCGTCAAGCCGTCAATGCCATTTCTATTCAATCAAGATCAGCTACTGGAGTTAAAGTGCAGCGTCTAGACGAAGATGATGCCATTACTGGAGTTGCAATTGTTCCCCCCGACACAGGAGATAATGGGGAGCTAGAAGAAGCAGAATAGACAATTAACAATTCACAAGATCCCCGACTTCTCTAAGAAGTCGGGGATCTGAATTCCTTTAGGTACTTTAGGACACTAGGAGATGATCAAACTCGGACAGCAAAAGATATCCAGACTCATTATATATTATACTTTATTTTTTCTCAGTGGCATACTCATGGGAGTAACCGTAGCCCCCATTGGTGCATGGTTTCTAGCCTGGATTGCCCTTGTTCCCTTGTGGCTATTAGTTATTAAATATACATCCAAAACAGATCCCCCTACCCCCTGCCCCCTGCCCCTTGCCCTGCTCTGGGGTATCGGTTATCACGGAGTTGCTCTGTCATGGATTACAGGGATTCATCCTATGGATTGGTTAGGTGTTCCTTGGTTGCCTAGTTTAACTATTACCCTCCTTTGTTGGGCATTTATTAGCCTGTGGGGGGGAATTTTAGTTACTGTTTGGGCGGCTTTAATGGTGCATCTAGATAGGGGAAATCCTTGGTTGCGTGTTCTATTTGGTACAGCCTTATGGTGTGGGTTAGAAAGTCTCTGGAGCGCTAGTCCTCTGTGGTGGAGTTCTTTGGCTTACACTCAATCACCGCAAAATCTGGTAATTCTCCATTTAGGACAGCTTTCTGGACCAAATACTATAACAGCGGTAATTGTGGCGTTTAATGGGTTAATTGCGGAATATCTCACGCAAAGGCGCAAAGGCGCAAAGGAAGAGGGGAGTTTAGGGAAAGGTTTTGTTAATGGTTATTTAATTTTGGCTGTTTCCTTATTAATTATTTCTCATTTTATCGGCTTTATTCTCTACACTGCACCCCTAAATCTAACCTCAAGTACGGCTTTAAAAATTGGTGTTATTCAAGGTAATATTCCTAATAAAATTAAGGTTCTTCCTCAAGGTTTACGTCGGGCGATTACTGGTTATACTGAAGGATATTTAAATTTAACTAATCAAGGTGTGCAAGCTGTTCTTACCCCGGAGGCTTCTATACCTATTTTTTCTCGTGATTTACTTCAAACTCCTTTGTTAGCTGCTATTCGAGAAAAGGGTGTAATAGCTTGGATAGGTTCATTTGGTGAAAGGGGAAATAGTTATACAAATAGTTTATTTACGGTTATTGGTAATGGGGAAGTTACCAGCCGTTATGATAAATCTAAACTTGTACCTTTAGGAGAATATATTCCTTTTGAAAATATTTTAGGTGGACTGATTCAACGGTTATCACCCCTAGAAGCACATCAAGTTGCGGGTAAAGCCCAGCAAATTTTTGATACTCCTTTTGGTAAGGTAATTATTGGTATTTGTTACGAATCTGCTTTTGCGGAAAATTTTCGTTATCAAGCTTCTATGGGTGGGAAATTTATCCTCAGTTCGTCGAATGATGCCCATTATACGGCAGCAATGGCAGATCAACATCATGCCCAGGATATCATGAGAGCAATTGAAACCGATAGATGGGCGGTGAGGGCAACAAATACAGGCTATTCGGCATTTATTAATCCGCATGGGCAAACTCTCTGGAAATCGGCTTATAATACCTATCAAATCCACGCAGAAACTATTTATCCCCGTCAAACTCGGACTTTATATGTGCGTTGGGGTGATTGGTTAACTCCTTTATTGTTGGTTCTGAGTGCTTTGAGTCGGATATTCCAAAGCCTTGCACTTTTTTGTGATAAAAATCCGCGAAACCTTTATTACAGCAAATTGTCATCAAACCCGGAACAAGAACCCCACCCCCAACCCCCTCATCGCTTGCGGGGAGGGGGCTAAGATGTACCTCATAAGATTGGAAATCGCTGTAATAAGGGACTTCCAAGAAATAAATTATCCTGATTAACGAACCACGGAGGCGCAGAGGACACAGAGGAATAAGGGTTTGAGGGATTTTTGCGTTAGGTGGTTTATCAGTTGTCAAGAGATTGCTTCCTTTCACTCGCAATGACAACTCATGCAGCACAGGTTTATTAGAGACTTCCAATCAAAAAAATATCCCAAAATTTCTTGTGGTGCGGGCATACTATGGCTAACGCCACGCTACGCTATCGACAAGCTCAGTACAAGTCTTGCCCGCTAATCATCAAGGACGGGCAAGGATGCCCATCCCACAAAATTGGATCATTTTTTTGTGGAGTTCTCTAAATGGTTTTAGCTTTACTCAGCCTGCCCTATTTATGAGAAAATCCTAGACAAAACAATCTGAGTTATGTCCGCAATTTCCCAGATTTACCACCTCTTCAAGCAACGGGAGACATTCACCTGTAGCAATCATCATCAATAAATCCCCTTTTTCTCAGACATAAATATAGAAATTATGTCCTAACTTTTAGATCAAACCACTTGATTTTCTTAAATGAATTCGTAAAAATACAAATAAGTCTAACATCTTGTAGGCTCTCTTGGTGACAACTTAACCTTATCCAATATCTAGAGTCCGCTTGCGCGGACTTTTTTATTTATCTGGATATTTTTTACATTTTTATCTCAGTTTTTAACTTTTCAATTTGTTGATTAAAGTATGATTCTTGATGTTTAAGTTGTTGTGCTATTACTAATCCCTTCTGAAATGCTGTTAATGCTTGGTTATATTCTCGCCGTTCTATATATAAGTTGCCAATTTGGTCATAGGCTGACATTAAGCCATAAAAATTGTTAGCTAATGTTTGTGTTTCCAAAAGAATTGCGCCAGTTTGCAAGGCTGCATCTACTTGTTTTTGTGAACGATAAAAAGCAACTAATTTCTCTAGTGCTTCTCCAGCCTTAGCGTATTGCTCTAATTGCCATGCTGTAGTATAAGCTGCTTGATAATTATCGAAAGCCTGTTGTTTTAATGTGGGATTTTTTTGGGCTAGATATTCATAATTTGCTGCTATGGCTAATTTTAAAGCGGGAATTTCACCGAGGTTTTGGTCACGAGTATAAAGAAGGACTAATTTATTTAATATGTCTATTGCTGCTTGGGGTTGTTTTCCTCGCCCATAGATATAAGCTAATTGTTGTAAATATCCCAATTCATTAGTTTTATCACCCTGATTAACTGCCAAATTTAATAGTTTTTGGTAAGTATTGGCAGCTTGGTTATAATCAAACCAACTTAAATATAATTCTCCAATATTCTTTAAAGTCTCTATTTCTCCAGATGAATCCTGTTGTTGTTTAACTAATGTTAAAACCTGTTCATAAGCCGATATTCCCAATTTAGGAAGACGGATTTTTTGATAAGCTTTACCCAGGAGTTGCCATAATTGTAAATCCGCGCTTTTTTGTTGTCCTATCTCCTTTTGAATTAATTGTAATCGCTGACTAATATATCGCACCTCGTCCCGTTCATTTTGATTCCAGGCGATTTCTCCCACCCGTGATAACGCTTCTATCTCAGCCAATGTACCTAAATAACGTCTTAATCGTAGTTCACGATTCCAAACCTCAAAGGCTTTCTTTCTGTCTCCTCCTTGTAGTGTCACCTGTGCCTCTTGATTTAACCCATCTAAATCTGTCCTTAATTTTTGCAATTCTGTTAATGTTAATTGGCGTTTATCTGGTAAATTTGGTAACAGTGGATCAGGTAAAATCATTTCTAGGGGATTGGGAGGAAACTTATCCATATTTTCAATTTTTTTTTCCTGGGCAAGGGTGCTAAAAATACACAAATGCCACACAATAATAGTGGTAATGATGAAAATAAAACGCTGTAGCATGGTGAGTTTACCTTTATTACACTAATTAAACGCAGCATTGCAGGTCATAAGATGACTTAATTTAGGTTATAAGCAAATATCAAGCTTTTCAAGCATTCTGATTTACTAACTTTTTATTTATTTCTTCTTCTTCTTCTTCTTCTTCTTCCTGTTATTCTGCCTTATTCCTCCTGACTAAGGAATGTGGATTTATTAACTTACAATTCTTGATAACGACCGTCTAACCTAATGTTAAATTACATCCATCAAGATTTGCACTTTATTTAATCCTCATTCCTAAGTAGGTGAACACAATAAAACCAAACTGTGTAAAGAAACGTAAAATCGCCCAAACCCTCTTCACTCTTGCCTTTTGCCTTGCTATAACGACAATTTTCAACGCCAACCTACTTACTGACTCCTTTCTTAATTAATATGAGTAAAATAATTCCGGCAATTAGTGTGAAAAACTTTAGTTTTTACTACAGCAAGCAAAAAATCCTGGAAAGTCTTTCAATGGATATTCCCCAAAATAAAATTATTGCTATTATGGGACCTAGTGGCTGTGGAAAATCTACTTTTTTAAAGTCTCTTAACCGCATGAGCGATTTGGAGGGAGAAGTCCACACAGAAGGGAAAGTAGAGTTTTTTGGGCAAAATATTTATGATAGACGGATTAATCTCAATCGTCTCCGTCGTCAAGTTAGTACAATTTATTCCAAACCTAATCTTTTTCCCATGAGTATCTATGATAACGTTGCTTACGGGATTAAATTAGTTGGTTGGCGACCAAAACCAGAATTAGATGAAGTTGTGGAGTTAGCTCTTAAATCTGCGGATATTTGGGAAGAGGTCAAAAACAAGCTCTATAAGCCGGCTTTAGAACTATCTTGTGGTCAACAACAACGACTGTGTATTGCCCGCGCTTTAGCTGTAAAACCCCAAGTTATTCTCATGGATGAGCTTTGCAGTGGACTTGATCCCATCACTACCACAAAAATTGAAGAACTCATTGAGTGTTTGCGTTCTGAATTGACAATTATCTTTATCTCTCAAAACATCCAACAAGTCTCTCGTCTGGCTGATTTCACGGCTTTATTTCAATACAATCAGAATCATGTGGGACGATTACGAGAGTTTGCATCAACAAAAAAAGTCTTAGCTCAAGCTATAGATTATCGTACCCGCGATTATGCAACCAGTTATTCCCGCTAGTTATAGCAGGAATCAAGAAGTCAGGAGTCAGGAGTCAGCCAATTATTTACCAATGACCAATGACCAATGACCAATGACCAATGACCAATGACCAATGACCTATTTTAAAAATGAACGCAGCAAGAAAAAACTAGCAATGGATTTAGCATCTACAGGTTCTCCTACCAAAATGGCTTTTTCCAATTCTTCAGGAGTTAGTAATACTGTCTCAATATCTTCGTCTTCGTCTTGTGCTGGTGGTGTTTCTAGCTTTTCTAAATCTCTGGCAATAAAAGCATAGATAATTTCATCAGAATAGCCAGGAGCAAGGAAAAATTCTCCTAATTTATCCCACTGACGAGCATGATAGCCAGTTTCTTCTGCAATTTCCCGTTTGACTGTTTCTAAAGGATCTTCATTGGGTTCTACAGTTCCCGCCGGAAATTCTAATAATCTTCCCTGCACTGCAAACCGATATTGACGCACAAGTACAAGTTTGCCGTCTGCGGTTATGGGTATAACCAGAGCGCCACCGGGATGACGAATACATTCCCATTCCCCTTCGGCTTTGTTGGGTAAACGCAAGCGGTTAACTTCAAAGTTAAACTTGCGTCCTTTATAAAACAAGCGTTGCTTGAGCAACTGTGGTAATTCTCTACCTAATGGCATAGTAAATTCTACCGTCTGTGAATACAGAGAACTTATACGGGGGTTTTCTGTTGTTATCAGTTCTTTTTGGGTTATAAAAATAGTAATTTTTTTACCCACTAGAATAAATGTACATCATTTGTGTTGATCTCTAGTAGTAAATCTTGAATTACTCGTTGAGATATGGGGTCTATCCAATCTGGAGCAATTTCTGCCAGTGGGACTAAAACAAAGGCTCGTTCAGCCATGCGAGGATGGGGAATTTGTAGATTTGGTTGCTGTAAAATTAAGTCATCGTATAATAATAAGTCTAAATCTAAGGTACGTGGACCCCAGTGTTCCTGACGCACACGCCCAAACTTTTGTTCAATGGTGAGTAATTGTGCTAATAAGGCTTGTGGTGAAATCTGTACTGATAATATCGCGCAACCATTTAAGTAGTCTGGTTGAGTTGGTCCTATGGCTTTGGTACGATACCAATGAGATTGGGCTTGTATGCTTATGCCTGATGTTTGGGCTAAGGTTTCTAAAGCTCCTGTGAAAATGGCTAGGGAGTTACCTATGTTGCTACCAAGGGCGATCGCCGTTCTAGCCGCAGTTTGTACCATTCTTTAAGACTCCTACACACCTGGGTTTTTTGAATGTGGGATGTGATGTCCACAATAAGTGCAGAAATCACACACCTACAGTTCAAATATCATCAGGATTGATACCTAATGATCTTAAGTAAGTTGCTAATTTCTCCTTTTGTTGTCGTTCTTGTTCAGCCATTTCCTCTGCTTGTTGTTGGGCTAAAGTTGCTTGTTGGGCAATTTCCTCTGCTTGTTGTTGGGCTAAAGTTGCTTGTTGTCTTGCGTCTTCTGCTTGTAAACGAGCTTGTCTTTCAACAATAGCCCTTTCATCACCAGTTAATAGCAAATTTCCCACATCATCCCACCAACGAACCCACGGTAAACCATCATTTTCTATTAAACCTAATTCCACACCCATAGGATAAATTGGAAAATGATTACGCTCGTTTGGTTACATCTTTTCATAACGCCCATCAACTAAGCGATAAACTTCCAGTAATGCTTTTCTCGCTTCAAAAACTGCATAAAAAGGAATATGAATTGCTTGTTCATAAACCCAGAATTTACCAGCTTTTTCTGTTTCACTCGGAGGAGTTGCGTCTCTTTCTTCTGAACCATTTCCCGAAACAAACTCAATGGCAATTAATGGTGCGACAAACTCTTTCCATAATACATAGGAACGACGATATTCTCCATTGAGAAATGGTGGTACATTAGGCACATAAAACCAATCAGGAGCTTCTGCACCTTTTTCAGGTGGTTCAGTTAAACGCCAATAAATACCGCTATCTTGACCAATACAGTAGTTTCCATCTGGATGTAGTTTCTGTAATACTGGCTCAATGGAACTGGTTAAGACTATACTTTGTGGATGCTCCTGGAAATTTTGACCTACGGTACGCTTCGCTAACACGAAAGTTCCGTCTGAATCTGGTAGTTGCGTATGATCTGGTAATGTGAATTTATTGGTGTGAATGTCTTGACTTGGGGGAGTAGTGGGATTAATCACTGCTTGAGTGGTTTCCATAGTAACTCCAGGATGTAAGTAGGTTGGCGTTAAAAATTGTCGTTATGGCAAGAGGCAAGAGTGAAGAAGTTTTGAGCGATTTTACCTTTCTTCACATACGCTTAATTTTTTCTGTTGACCTAATCATATTGGTTTAATTTTAACAGTAGACACTAAAAAGTTGAAGTGTTTGAATCAGATAATTAAATTTAGCTTGATCATTTCTAGACAATCATAAGCGATTCCTAGGTCGCGCTTCGCTATCGCATTTTTTGGGTCAAATTTGAGTGCTTGTTGCCAAGATGCGATCGCTTCTCTCCATTCTCCCTGCAATGCCGATAATTTCCCCGCTAAGGCATGAAAGTCTGCATGACTATAATACAAAGCTAAAGCTTGATTGTTGTGCGTTGCTGCTTCTGAATAACGCTCTTTTGACAACAAATCCAGGGCTTGTCTGTGATACCAAATAGCTTGATCATGCAAAGTGATCAAGTCGGATAAATCGGCTTTGCAGCGTCTACAAGTTGGAGAGTGGGGAGGCAATGGAGAAGTCTGGCTGTCAGTTTTTCCCCCTTGCGTCCCTACTGCCCTTGTCGGACGATAAATTGCTCCACAAACAGGACATTTCATAATTACTACTCTCTATTTCCTATTCATCATTCGTACTAGCGTAGTAAAGAAAATCTGAGAGTTCTTCTTGTAACTGGGATAATTCTGCACTCTTGTTAGCACTGGCATTTTCAATCTGGGCTAATAAGTCTTGTAATTCCTCTGCTTGTTCAGAATCTAGTGTGGGCAGTGTTTGTTGAGCGCGGTCTAAAAGTGCTGCTAATTCTGGAGCAATTTCTACTACTGAGATTGTCTCTTCTGTGGAGATTTCGATAGTTTCATCAACTTCAAACAAGGCATCTAAATCTGCCCTTGCTTGCTTCAATTCATGGCTAGAAAGCTTCTCAATCCCTGCATTATTGACTACTAGCGTTCCCTGTTGCCCTTTGCCTTTTTCAGTAGTAGTGACAGTGAGAATGCCATTCACGTCAAAGTCAAAGTGAACCTCAACTTGAATACCCCCTGCTGGTTTGGGTGGTAAGTTCTCGACTCTAAAATCACCTAAAGGCACATTTTCTTCAGCGATGGTATTTTCTCCCTGAAAAACTTCAATTTCTACGGCTTCTTGTTCATCAGACACGGTGTAATAAACCTGAGAGCGAGAAACGGGAACAACGCTGTTACGGGGAATAATCACACTGAAGAAACCGGGCATAATCCCCATTGGTGTAGACACCGCCGCAGCAATACCCAAGGAATGGGGAATTACATCTACAAGAATGGCATCTACAGATTCACCTACCAACACCCCAGCTTGTAAGGCTGCTCCCAAGGCCACACAAAGGTCGGGTTGAATACCATCACTGGGATTCTGTCCCAGATGTTCTGATATCATTTGTTGGGCTAGGGGAATGCGTGTTGAACCACCAACTAAGATAATTCGGTCAATATCACCGGGTAATAGGTCTGCATCGGTGAGAGCGCGGTCAATAGCCTCTAAGGTTTCTGTTAATAGGGGGCGAATCAACTTTTCCAAATCTGCTCGCGCTACTTCTGTTTCTAGATGGAGTGCAGTCTTGCCCTTACTACCTAAAAAGGCTTCTCGAACTGTGGCGAAAGCATGGGAACTCAAATCAATTTTTAACTGCTCGGCTGCTCGTAAGAGACGCGCTTGGGTGACAGCATCATCTGGAACATCCACACCATGCTGTTTACGAAATAGATCCACTAGATAAAGTTGCAACAGCCTGTCAAAATCGTCTCCACCCAAGCGATTGTTACCATGAGTTGCTAATACTTCTGTGACTTCGCCTGTAATTTCCACTACCGACACATCAAAAGTACCACCTCCCAAATCATAAACCAAAACCCGTTCTGTCTCTTCGGAACGCAAATCATAAGCTAAAGCGGCTGCTGTTGGTTCGTTGATAATTTGCAGTACCTCGAAACCAGCAATCTCTCCAGCAGTTTTGGTTGCTTGTCGTTGAGCATCCGTAAAGTAAGCGGGAACTGTAATTACTGCTTGGGTAATTGTTTCTCCTAAAGCATTTTCAGCCCGTTGTTTGAGGGCGCGGAGAATAATAGCGGAAACTTCATGAGGTAAGTATTCTTTATCCCCTAAAGTGGTTTTGTGGTCTGTTCCCATCCAGCGCTTAATTGATTTCACGGTGCGTTCGGGAGCCGCAGCATATTGACGCAGTGCTTCTCGTCCCACTAGCACTTTACCCGTATCGCTAAATCCTACACAGGAAGGTAAAATCAGATCGCCATCTTCTCCTGGCAATACTCGCACCTGTCCGTTTTCGACAATTGCTACTTCGGAATTTGTTGTCCCTAAATCAATACCGACTGCTTTCATAGTTCTAAATTTAGAAGTTTTTGCCTCTGGTGCGATGCCTACGGCGAGCGAAGCTATTGCACAAGCTCACACCGTAGTAATTACAAAATATCGTATTTTGGCAGCATGACAGCTTCACCATTAGAGATAAGATTACAAGATATTGACCAAATAATTGATAATTCTTGTCTGTGAGGGCAGGAAACTCTTAACTCTTAACAGGGAACATTTTTAACTGTCTGGATATCCTGAATTTTCCAAATCCGACAAAGAAAAATGCACCTATTTTGAGACACCATTAGCCAAAACCTGGCACTTTTTTGGGGTAAAAATCCGCGAAAACCTTTGTTAATAAATGGTTTTAGGTTTATATGGCTAACGCCACGCTACGCTATCAGCAAGCCCTAATTATTAACTGACAATAACCCGGGGGGAGGAGTAATTTCAACTCGGCGGGTTGCTAAATCAACAATAGGGACAATTGCCATCACAAAAGGAATTAAAACTGTTTTTTCTGCTTGATCAGGTTTAAATTCTTCATGGTTAGTGACAAAATCAGGATCAAATTTAACTTCTAATAAATCATGACCTGAAGGTAATATATCCACCACCGTTCCTACAAATTCCCCAGAGGATTGCATAAAGACTTGCAACCCTAGCAAATCTAACACATGAAATTCACCTTCTGCCAATTCTGGGCGATCGCTCACAGGCACGAAAAACCGACAATCACGCATATTTTCAGCTTGATGGCGATCGCTGACTCCCTTCAATTTAATCACATAGAGATTCTTATTCTCAATATACCGCCCATGTAATAATTCCACAGATTCCAGTTCAGTTTCCCCAGGACGTAACAACCAGCGTTTTCCTGGTTCTTCAAAGCGTTCAGGAAAGTCCGTATGAGGATAAACCCGCAACTCCCCGGTTAAACCTTGTGCTGAAACAATTTTGCCAATTTCCAACCAATCATCAAGCTTGGGGACTGGGGACTGGGGACTGGGGACAGGTGATTTTTGACTTTTTCCCCCTGCACCCTGCGCCCTGCTCCCTTGCTTCTTCTTCGTGTTCTTTGCGTCTTCGTGGTTCATTTCTTTTACACACTCACAGCCGCAACTTGATAAACCCGTTCAGCAACTTTCGCTAAACGCTGCATACCGATAGTAATTTCCTCATCACTACCAGTTAGACTAATTCGCAGACATTGGTGTTTGTGTTCCCATTCCTCCTTTAAACCAGGGAAGAAACTACTACCAGGAACAACAATCACACCCACCTTCTTTAATTCCTGGTAAAATTCCCAATCAGTCATGGGTAAATCTTGCAACCACAACCAGCCAAAAATTGCCCCTTCACCGCGATGTAAGAGCCAAGGTATATTTTTCGGCATAGCTGCTTCTAATGTACTTTCCAATACATCAAACTTTTGTTGATAGAAAGGACGAATCACATTTTCCGCGATATGGGCTAATGTACCTGATTCTATCGCGCGGGCGGCGATCGCTTGACCATATCGAGAAGAATGAATCCCCACATTAGTTTGGAAACATTCCAAAACCTGAATCAGATTTTCATCTCCAATCGCTACCCCAATGCGTTCTCCAGGCAAACCCGCCTTTGATAAACTCATACAGTGGAGAATATTTTCCCCAAATACCGGAGTCATTTCCGTAAAATTCAAAGCCGGGAAAGGTGGTGCATAAGCCGAATCAATAAGCACAGGCACATCATAAGGTGCAGCTAAAGCGGTGATTTTATTCACCTCATCATTAGTTAAAACATTACCTGTTGGATTACAGGGACGGGAAAAGATCACACAACCAGTATTCTCTGTAATCGAGAGTTGGTTAAAATCAGGGCGATATTTAAATCTATGTGCATCTGCATCAATATCTAGAGTAGGCTTATAAGCAACCAAAGCCTCTGGAAATAAACAAACGCCACCATAACCAGTATAATCTGGACTTAAAGGCAGGACAATTTCCTTCAAACCGCCATTTTCAGTATAGCCACCAAAAGCGTTAGCGGCATAAAAATAGATAGTTTGACTACCCGCAGTGATTAAAATATTCCGCTCAGTTAAACTTAACCCATAACGCTGGTTAAAGTCCTTGACAATTGCCCCAATTAGTGGTGCATAACCTTGACTAGAACCATAACGACAAACAACTTCACCATATTCAGAACTAGCTAATAAATCTGCCGTACAATCCCGCCATAACCGTTCTACCTCTGGTAAAATCAACGGATTGCCAGCGCTTAAATTATATAATTCCTGTCCCTTACTAGCTCTGAGGGTTTCATTAATATCTTTCATAATCGCTCTTACGCCAGTTAAGTTGGACATTTGAGCGCCAATTTTAGTAAGGGCAGGTTTTATCATGTTTGTTACAGACTGAATTAATCGCCAAAGTGGATAGTTGATTGGGTCTTTGCAGCTAAGACAAAGTTCATTATGCCATATATATCTTAGCCGACACAGGGGCATTCTAACTTATTTTTAAACCTTTCTCCTTTGAGATGAGAGGTTTGAAGAGGGATCTAACAATATGTGTCGAACTCACGAATATAAGTAGGTTGGCGTTGAAAATTGTCGTCATAGGAAGGCAATCATGCAAGAGTAAAGAAGTTTTGGCGTTGCTGATTAAGGGTATGAATTTTAGCCTCACGCAAAGGCGCAAAGACGCACTGAGGTTTGAGTTTTAAAGATTAAATTTGGGAATTTCATACCTCAATTCAGCAACGCCGAAGTTTTCAGCAATTTTACGTTTCTTTACACAGTTTGGTTTTATTGTGTTCACATACTTAGATAATTATTTTGTATAGAAAATAATTGTTGATCATGCTACAGCGAGTAATTATTAAAGGCTTCAAGGAAACAGCCCCCAGCAAGGGTATTATTGCCCAACTTCCTGATTATGAAAAGTTCAAATTTTCTCCTTTCTAATTTCTTCAATATCTTGCCAAAATTCTGCTCTTGTTACATTTTTTAGAGCCTCTTGGCGTTCTTTTGTATAATCACCAGAACCCCAACCCATTTCTTGTAAAAAGCGTATTGTGTCAATTTGTCCTAACTCTTTAACTAAGGCTTGATAACCTTTTGTACGTAATTCAATCAGTGTCATTTTCATCATCTCCAGTTAATAGGAAACTATTCATTAACCAAGTTACAGGATTTTCTAATTGAACTTGTAATACATTACGATATTTAATTGCTTTTTTAAGTAATCTATTATCTGTTGTTAATAATACATCTATTTTAGCATATTCAGCACAAGCGACATGAAAAGAATCATAAAGACTAAATCCTAGTTTTTCTAATTCTTGGGAACGTTGATCTATTTCCTCATTTAAGATTATTTGATAATCAACTAGCTTTAATAGTTCTCTAATTTCTTTTAATTTATCAATATTAGTCATTTTTCTTAACTCTGCTTGGATAGCTTCGCTAGTGACTAATTTATATTTTCCTGATTTAACCAGCTTGAAAATTTTAATAAGTGCTTCACCTTCTAAACGATTTCTATCATAACTCCAATCATCAAAAGGGCGATTTAAACAACAAACATCAAGATAAATAAAATAAGATTTGCTCATTATATATCCCCTCCCTCCAATCGCAGAAAATGAACACGACCTGATGATTCTTCAGCAACAACAGTTAACCCATCTGGGTTAACTGCACAACAAAATATAGAACTTTCACCTGTAAAAGTAGAGAGTTCCTTTCCTGTGTGCAAATCCCACACCTTCAGGGTGTCGTCATCAGAAGCAGAAACGACAATTTTCAACGCCAATTTACTTAGCATATTTCTTAATTTTACCTACAATATACCAGAAATTTCCCCAAAACCTTCCCAAACTCATCTCCTCTTTGCGCCTGGAGCGCCTCTGCGTGAGATAAAATTACTTAAATTCCCAAAGGAGAACCAAATGGAAGTCAAAGCAGCAATAGCATACACCGCAGGAAAACCCCTGACAATCGAAACCGTACAACTACAAAGACCACAAGCAGGGGAAGTATTAATTGAGATTAAAGCCAGTGGGATTTGTCATACTGATGCTTTCACCCTTTCTGGTAATGATCCTGAAGGCTTATTTCCGGCAATTTTAGGACATGAAGGCGCTGGTATAGTTGTCGAAGTAGGGGTTGATGTCAAAAGTCTTAAACCAGGAGATCATGTAATTCCTTTATACACACCCGAATGTCGGCAATGTGATTATTGCCTCAGCTTCAAAACCAATCTCTGTCAAGCAATTCGCGGCACACAAGGACGGGGTTTAATGCCTGATGGTACTAGCCGTTTTAGTATTGGTGGCGACAGGATTCATCATTATATGGGTACATCCACTTTCGCTAATTATACGGTATTGCCAGAAATTGCCGTAGCCAAAATTCGGGAAGATGCACCTTTCGATAAAGTTTGTTATATCGGTTGTGGTATGACAACAGGAATTGGTGCGGTTATCTACACAGCTAAAGTAGAACCGGGCGCAAATGTAGTAGTTTTTGGTTTGGGTGGAATTGGTTTAAATGTGATTCAAGGGGCGCGAATGGTAGGCGCAAATAAAATTATTGGTGTAGATATTAATCCCAATAAACGCGAATTGGCGGAAAAATTTGGAATGACGCATTTTGTGAATCCCCAAGAAGTTGCAGGTGATTTAGTTCCTTATTTGGTAGATTTAACAAACGGTGGCGCTGACTATTCATTTGAATGTATTGGTAATGTCAATATCATGCGTCAAGCTTTGGAATGTTGTCATAAAGGTTGGGGTGTGAGTGTGATTATTGGTGTGGCTGGTGCGGGTAAAGAAATCAGCACTCGTCCCTTTCAATTAGTAACTGGAAGAGTTTGGAAAGGTTCGGCTTTTGGTGGTGCAAGAGGGCGGACAGATGTACCGAAAATAGTAGATTGGTATATGGATGGAAAGATTAATATTGATGATTTAATTACTCATGTGATGCCGATTGAAAGGATTAATGATGCTTTTGATTTGATGCACAGGGGGGAGTCTATTCGGAGTGTGGTGACTTTTTAGGTTTTATGGCTCACGCAAAGGCGCAAAGGCGCAAAGGAAGAAAGGAGTTATAATTAATCCAAGGTTACTAGGTTTTAATTATGCAGACACAAAAGGCGAAAGAATCCGCTGTAAACCTGAATGATCATCTTTATGAAACTGATTTTTACGCCTGGACTCAACAACAGGCTAATTTATTACTTTATCAGCAATGGCATCAAGTTGATTTAGATAATTTAATTGACGAAGTTGAATCTTTGGGGAGAAAGGAACGCCAAGAATTGAGAAATCGTCTGAGTGTTTTAATTGGACATTTACTCAAGTGGGAATATCAATCATTAAAACGGAGTCGAGCGTTGCTGAATAAAGTATGAAATTGGAAAATTTAACCTTTGCAACCTTAATTCTTTGCGCCTTTGCGCCTTTGCGTGAGACATATTCATTCTCCCAACTTTTCAAACAACTTCGCTAACATCACATTAGAAAATATAAAACCATCGGGATCGCTAAAACGCAACCTATCCCCAACAATCTTCACCCAACCCTGAGCAAAGTATGGTTGCAAACAGCTTTGAATTCTCTCAACTTGATGGTTGCCAAAGTTTGTTGCTAAGGAATTTAAACTGATTCCTTCGGCTAACCGTAACCCTAACATGAGAGTTTCTAACAAAACATCTGCCTTTGGTGTGACTTCACAATCAATCACAGCACCGGTTTTTAACCATTGGTAATATTCCTGGGTTTTGCGGGGACGGGTGAAGCGTTTACCATGAATATAGCTGGCTGCACCCATACCAAAGCCATAATAGGGGCGATTTTGCCAATAAACTCGATTATGCTGGCATTGATGTCCTGCTTGGGCATAATTGGAAATTTCGTAATGTTCGTAACCGGCATCAGTTAAGGTTTTTTGCCCCAATTGATACATTTTGACTGTGGTTTCATCTGTGGGTAAGGGATGATCTCCCGGTTTGTAATAACGATTGAAGGCTGTTCCCGGTTCAATGGTAAGGTCATAGATGGAAATGTGAGTTGGTGCGGCTGCTACTGCTTGGGTGAGGGAATCTTGCCATTGTGCTAAGGACTGATGCGGTAAGCCAGAAATCAAGTCTAAGCTAAATTCGGGAATCTCGACCTTGTGAATTAACTCTATAGCTGTAAATATATCTACAAGGGAATGCGATCGCCCAGCAGTTTTTAACAATTCTTCTTGGAAAGCTTGGACACCCAAACTCACACGATTTACTCCTAAACTGCGATAACCAGCGATATGTGCGAAATCGAACGTCCCTGGGTCAATTTCCATAGAGATCTCTACCTTAGAGGCAATGCTAAATCGCTGTTCTAAGGTTGTCAATATAGATTGCAACTGTGCTGTAGATAATAAAGAAGGAGTACCACCACCAAAAAAAATTGTTTCTAAAGGTTGACCATAAACTGGCGCAATTCTGATTTCTTGACATAAAACTTCAACATATTCGGCAATTGTCCCAGAATTTTCACCCCGTAAGCGATCGCCCACTACAAATACCGGAAAATCGCAATAAAAACATCGTCGCCGACAAAAGGGAATATGCACATAAGCAGAACTGGGAATCCCCAACCAACATCTTTTTGACTCATTCTGATCAATAGTGAAGTTAATTTGATTTGACTGTTAAAAATAATGAAAATGAGGAGTTGGTTTACAACTTTTTATCCTTTTTCCCTAAAAATAAAAATAATATGCAGTAAAAACCCTTTAGTTATAATGTTGGCATATTCTGTCTGCCTAAACAGCTAAGATCATTCCATCACTAAAAAGGACTCAAACAAGCATACTTCACTCTATCGAATAAATATAGTTGTAGGAACACAACACAACCATGCTGGATGTCATTATTATTCTCTCATTTATCTTGGCAGCGGCGGGGATAGGTTATTTCAGCACCGACCTACTCCCACCAGGTACTCTCAGTGGAGTTACCAATTTAGATGCCTTACGCTTAATTCTAGCCGTCTTTGCTGCCATTATTGGTGGTGCAGTCGGGCTGAGTTTCCAGACTACATACCGCCGTCTAGAATCACAAGTCCGGGAAATGCCCCTAGAAGTCATCTTAACCCGTGCTATTGGCTTAGTAATTGGGCTACTACTCGCCAATCTGATGTTAGCCCCGCTATTTTTATTACCCATTCCCCCAGATTTTGGTTTTATCAAACCTCTTGTCGCCGTTGTTGGTAGTATTATCCTCTCTGTTACAGGGATGAATTTGGCAGATACTCACGGACGAGGTTTGTTAAGATTAATTAACCCCAATACTGTCGAAAGCATGGTTGTGGAAGGAACTCTCAAACCTGCCAACACCAAAGTTTTAGATACTAGCTGTATTATAGACGGACGGATTGAAACATTACTAGAAACAGGATTTCTAGAAGGGTTAATTCTTGTCCCCCAATTTGTTTTACAAGAATTACAACAAGTAGCTGATGCTAGTAAAGACCAAAAACGGGTGAGAGGAAGAAGAGGACTAGAAATTCTCAACCGCATTCGAGAAACTTACCCAGAACGGATTTTAATTAACCCTGTAGACTATGAAGACACTCCTACTGTTGATGCTAAATTAGTCCGTTTTGCTCAAGAAATCAATGGCACATTACTTACCAATGATTACAATTTATCTAAAGTTGCCAGTGTACAAAAAGTCCCAGTTTTGAATGTTCACGATTTAGTAAATGCCGTCCGTCCAACTTATTTACCCGGTGATAATCTGGATTTGAAAATTCTTAAAGAAGGAAAAGAACCAACTCAAGGCATTGGCTATTTAGATGATGGCACAATGGTAGTAGTTGAAGAAGGTAGAGGTTATGTCGGTGGTGAATTACGAGTAGTAGTTACCAGTGCCTTACAAACCTCCGCCGGCAGAATGATTTTCGCCAAACCCCAAGCTTCTGCCTTAGCCTAAGGAATTATGTTACGGAAAATTAAAGTTAAATTATGTAAATCGGTGCGGGAAACTGCACCGATTTTGTTGATTAAGCTGAATGCTTGTATTTGGCTGATCAATCTCAAACAAGGTATTGTTATCTAATTAATATTAGAATACGAATACTCGTTGCTAAATAAATTTAGATATGAAGACCATCTTATCAAGTGAAAAAGCATTTATTATTCGGACTGAGCGAGGACTAACAATTGCGGGAACGCGCATCACCCTTTATGATGTAATAGATTTGATCAAGGCTCAGTATCCATCGCACAGTTTGGTGTTATGCTCAAGCAAATCAAATGATGATCCTCACCGCTAATCGGAATATGAAAGGTGAGGATTCATTAGAAAAAGTAATGCGTGAAGAAAATACACCAACTTCATGAATATGATTATCGAGAACAATGTGTTGATCGTATAGTTGAGATTATCATAGATATTGATAATTATTTGGGAGTAGGTCGGCTTTTCATTCCATAAACATCATAAAACAGTTTCATTAAGTAGTGAGACAGAATTAATTACACAATGTCATTGCGTTAGCGCAGCGTGGCGTTAACCATATATAACGCAGTGAAATGAAGCAATTCCAAGGGTTGTGATTGCTTCCCTTCCCTCGCAATGACTGTAAATGTTTTTGTCCAATTACTTATTGCTTCAGTGTTAGATATTTGATATTCTCTGACTATTATTAAGTAGGTGAACACAATAAAACCGAACTGTGTAAAGAAACGTAAAATCGCTGAAAACTTCTTGCCTATTGCCTCTTGCCTTGCTATAACGACAATTTTCAACGCCAACCTACTTATTGTGTTTTTACAGGTTTGATGTTTTTGGCTTTATAAAATGTTTCTAAACTATCAGTATCACCGACAAAACGCCAATGCCAAGGTTCATAACTGACACCTTGAAGATTATTTTTAGGAAAGGAAATTTCAAAACTAAACTTCGCAGCATTGGCTTGTAACCACTGATAAGCTTTGGTATTATCAAAATTAGCCTGGAGATTAGTTGCTGGGACTGTGCCATCGCCAACATCTACCGCATAACCTGTATGATGTTCACTATGATTTGGTGGTGCGCTAAGGGCGGCTCTTTCCGCCGGGGTTTGATTACGCTGTGCGCCTACACCGAAAAATAACTGCTTTTGCTCTTGTACAGAACGAAACCCAGAAATTGGTACTAAAATTACACCTGCACTTCTCGCTGCTTGTACCATTGCTTGAAATTGAACAGCGGCAGCTTTTCGCATTCTGATTCTGCCGTCACCCGTAATTGAGGCTAATTCTGATGCTGGTGCTTCTGAGTATAGGAAATGTCCCAACACTGTATCATTATTACTAACTGGGGTATTGGTAGCTACAGGTGTAGAACTAATTGGTGTAGCTACAGAATTAGCAGTTGGCTTAGGTGCCGTCAACGAGAACAAAAAACCACTAATCACAGCCAGCAACAAAAATCCTGTTAATCCACCTGTAATTAAAATCACAGGTTGGACTTTGATCTTACTTCCGGCATCATCTGTATCACGTAAAGCCACTGGGATATCATCACCAGAGAGAGGGTAGGAATTGTGCGGTTTTTTAGGAAACCCAGCTTTATTCAAGTTTTTGCTCCTGTTTGTGTTTAATAGTTAGTTAAAGAAAAAACGAGTTTTTTTAATTCTTAATTTTGAATTATGGTGTAATTTTGATAAATCTTTTAGAACTATATATCAAGTTGGTGGGATTAATCCTAGTGGGATTTATACTGGGACGTAAATTGCCTAAAAATACTTCTACTTACGTAGGTCAGTTTCTCTATTGGGTGGGAGTACCTATCAGTATTATTGGTTTTTTAATACAAACAGATTTATCAGGACAGATTTGGATTGCACCGATAATAGCTCATTTGGCAATCTTTCTGGGAGCATTATTAGCTTGGTTAAGAATCAAAGCCCAAACCCATTTTACTCATTTAGTTCCCCCCGCTACAACTCAAGGTAGTTTGATTTTAGCAGCAATGGTAGGTAATACAGGTTATCTGGGTTTTCCCATTACTTTAGCAATGGTAGGTAAAGAATATTTTGCCTGGGCTTTATTTTATGATATGTTGGGTTCGCTGTTTGGAGCTTATGGTTTAGGTGTGTTTCTTGCTGCTAAGTTTGGTAATAATATCCAAAATCAGATGCAAATAGCGAAGGTAATTTTGATTAATCCGGCTTTATGGAGTTTTGGATGTGGCTTATTATTACATCAAGTTACCCTTCCCTCCCCGGTGGTATTTTGTCTGGAGAAATTGGCTTGGGGTGCAGTTGCGTTATCTTTGATGTTAATTGGTATGCGACTTTCCCAACTAAAATCTTGGCGGAAATTACCAGAAGCAGGGAGTAGTGTCTTTATTAAAATGCTATTAGTGCCGATGATTTTTGGCAGTATGCTGTCGCTGTTTGGGGTGACAGGTAACGCAGCACAGGTGATAGTTTTACAAATGGGTATGCCTCCAGCTTTGGCTACCTTGGTACTAGCAGAAACCTTTGATTTAGATAGAGATTTGGCTGTTACTGCGTTAGCTATAGGGATGATAGTTTTGTTGTTTACTCTTCCTGTTTGGTTATGGTTGTTTTAGTTGTTCTCTTAGTCCTAAATTCTGCTTTCTTGCCAGTTCGGAAGGACTAATAGATTCGTAATGTTCAAAAGGTTGATGAATCCAAGGATTATCAGCCAGATAATCAACGTGGTAGTCAGGAACAACAACTGAACAAGCTTTATACCAAATTACAGCGGTGCGAATTTCTTGAATGGGAAAATCATCATGTTTCTGTAGCCAGGGAACTGTTTGTTGAATAGTGATACCAGAGTCTACTAAATCATCTACTAGCAAAATCCGTGAACCTAAATTTTCGCTAGTCATGGTTAATTGACGAGAAATAATTAAATTACTTCTTTTATATGTACCCGCGCCATTGTAAGATGAGGTAGATAAAATTGCTAATGGTTGATTGTATATGCGGGAGAGAATATCTCCTACTCGCAGTCCTCCTCTGGCTAAACAGACGATTTGGTTAAATTCCCAACCTGATTGATAAATCTTTACAGCCAGTTGTTCAATTTTGTGGTGATAATCTGACCAAGAAATGTAAAGGTCTGACATAAGACTAAAATAAGTGTGTTAATAATTGTTAATTATCTGTTGTCAATTGTCAATTCATAAGGGTGTAATTTATGGTTAAAGATAATTCTGATAATAACGATTTTCACAAATCTCTTACAAGTGAAAAATTAGATTTTAAAACTAAACTAGCTTATGGGGCTGGAGATTTAGGACCAGCTATTACTGCAAATATTGCTGTATTTTACATGATGGTTTTCTTTACCAATGTGGCAGGAATTCCAGCGGGTTTGGCAGGTAGTATTTTGATGATTGGCAAAATTTGGGATGGTATCAATGATCCTATGGTGGGAATGTTGACCGATAAAACCCAATCCCGCCGCTGGGGTCGTCGTTTACCTTGGCTTTTATATGGGGCAATTCCTTTTGGTTTTTTCTTTTTCTTGCAGTGGATTGTTCCTCAATTTACTGCCGATAAAAGTGTTAATATGTGGTGTTTGTTTTGGTATTATGTAATTATTGGGATTGTCTCTCAGGCATTTTTTACTGTTGTGAATTTGCCCTATACAGCCATGACTCCTGAATTAACTCAGGATTACGACGAACGGACTAGTTTAAATAGTTTTCGGTTTACGTTTTCCATTGGTGGCAGTATTTTATCGTTGATTTTATCAAAAATTATTTTCTCACAAATTGGCGATCGCCAACAACAGTATCTAATTTTAGCGGCTGTGTGTACGGTGATTTCGGTTTTATCCTTGTATTGGTGCGTTTATGGGGTGCGCGATCGCATTTTGGCTTTTGAAGCGAAACGGATGGAATTACCACAAGAAGCCGAAATTCCCTTTTTGGAACAGCTAAAAATTGTCTTTAGTAATAAACCTTTTCTGTTTGTTATTGCTATTTATCTTTTTTCTTGGTTAGGTGTGCAAATCACAGCCAGCATTATTCCCTATTTTGTCGTTAACTGTATGAAACTTAAAGAGGGAGATGTCCCCACAGTCATGATTGCAGTTCAGGGAACGGCTTTGTTTATGTTATTTATTTGGAGTTATTTAAGTAAAAAGATTGGCAAAAAACTGGTTTATTTCTTAGGAATGAGTTCCTGGATTATTGCTGCTGCTGGATTATTTTTCTTACAGCCTGAACAAATTGGATTAATGTATGTTATGGCTGTAATGGCAGGTGTGGGAGTTTCCACAGCTTATCTAATTCCCTGGTCAATGATACCTGATGTGATTGAATTAGATGAATTGCAAACCGGACAACGACGGGAAGGTATTTTCTATGGTTTCATGGTTTTATTGCAAAAATTTGGTTTAGCTTTTGGGCTATTTTTGGTCGGTAATACTTTACAAGCCTATGGTTTTAAAGAAGCTGTGGCTGGACAAAGTTCTTTACCCATACAACCTGAATCGGCACTTTTAGCTATTCGTATCGCTGTTGGACCGATACCAACTGTTTGTTTAATTGCCGGGTTGGTTTTAGTCTATTTCTATCCCATTACCCGCGAAATGCACGCAGAAATCATGCTAAAACTGCAAGCACAACGGGAGAATAAATAAACACAATTGTTATATTGCTGGTGACAGTTGACAGGTGACAGAGTTGAAAAGATTTTAGTGTAAGGCTTTTAGGTCAATTTTGTATCTCATTCAAGTGCATACCGCTATAAAGTGCTATTTTAGTTAAAGCTTATTGACAGGTATTTATAAGTAAAATACAATCACTGTACGTAAAGTGTTTTCACTTATAAATTTATGAACAGAAAACAGAAAGTCAATTATCTACAGAACAACCATCTTTTTTTAATTCCTTTTTTGGTGCGATCGCCGGAACAGCAGAAGCAGTTGGTGGTGCTGCGATGGGCGTTGGCGGTGCAACGCACCATTCCAGGTTAAATCAGAATTGCAGGTTATTAAATTTGCGTTCCTAACTCACATAAGGCGTATGATATAAATAAACATGAAAATCTCTGGTAGGTACATTTATGAAAAACCTTTATGGAGAAACTGATCCTAGAATTGCTTTTGGTCGTCTTGTGATTGCTGAGACAGGAATTCCTACGATTGTTTTGGCTCAAAGATTAAAGGCTGGTGAATCAATTCAGGATCTGGCTTGTGATTATAATTGCGATCGCCTAAAAATTGAGGAAGCTATCCGCTGTGAATTATCTGCTGCATGAGTAAACCTGAATCAATCATATTTTTTATTGATAGGTGCTTAGGTACAGGAACTGTTCCAGAAAAACTGCGCCATGCAGGTATTCAAGTTGAAATTTATGATCAACATTTTGGTCAAGGCACTCAAGATGTAGACTGGCTACCAGAAATAGGTCAAAGAGGCTGGGTTGTTTTGACTAAAGATGATAGAATCAGCAGAAACAAATTAGAAAGAATTGCTGTTGCTCGCGCTCAAATAAAAATGTTTATTTTAACTTCCCAAGATTTAAAAGGGGAAGAAATGGCAGAAATATTTATCAAAGCAACTGAGCAAATGCAAAAATTTGTTCGTAAGCATCCTGCTCCATTTATTGCTAAAATCTCTCGTGATGGCAAAATAACGTCTTGGAAAATTGGCAGAAATGCAGCAGTTTTAATCATGATATTAACAATATTTAAATGCTATAAAGCTGATAGAATATCTCCTATAAGTAGGTTGGCGTTGAAAATTGTCGTTATAGCAAGGCAAGAGTGAAGAGGGTTTGGGCGATTTTACTTTTCTTTACACAGATTGGTTTTATTGTGTTCACCTACTTAGCGGTAATCACACTTGGTGCAATATAATTGAGGGCGCAGGACCTGCGCCCCTACTTTACGATTTGCAGATACAGACATGAATGCTAAAAGATTTGTGGTGCGGGAAAAATGCCCGCTACCAATTCAGATAAAATGTGCTGTATTCATTAATGTTGCTACGAATCTTAAACCAAATTCTTCTTCAAAAACTCCTTTTTTGTAATCTAAACTCCACATTTCTAAGGAACATTCATCATCAATGGTAGATGGAAATATGGAGATCTTAAATTCTTTGAAGTTGGGAATATAGTCACATTTAATATAAGCAATAGCTCCTATTTGTCTTCTGTCTAAAGCCACAGCTAATCTTAAGATTGCGCTGAGTTGATTAACCATTATCCGATGTTCTTTGTGGAGTAGATTTCGATAGCTGTCGTGCTTTTTCTTGGGTGGAGATTTGCGGTGATAACGGGCTATATTGGCGATGATTTCGATTTCGGTTTCGTTATAACCGAGTAATTCACTATTTCTAATTAAGTAGTATGAATGTTTGTGGTGTGATGAATGGCTGATATAGTGACCACAATTGTGTAAAATGGCAGCAGCCCATAGTAATTGGCGTTGATCTGCATTCCAATAATGTAGTTGTCCTTTGGTTTGGTCAAATATATCTAACGCAAAAGCGGTAACACGTTCGCTATGTTCTAAGTTAGTTTGGTATTTTTTGGCAGTTTTTAATACACTGCGTTCTCGAATGGAACTTTGAAACCGTAGTCTGTTGTCAATGAAGCCATGAGTCAGCATCCAGTCTACAATTACGCCTTCTCGAAGCGATCGCTCACATACTGTTAAGGATTCGACTCCTAACAAGGTCATCGCTTCCTGTAAAATTACTGCTCCTGAAAGTATTACTTCTGACCTCTTTTCTGGCATTCCCGGAATGGCCGCCCGTTCCACATTGGTCATTTTGCGGAGGCGATTTACCCAGGTTCGCAAGTCTTGAAGACTGAATTGATAGCCGTTGAGGGTGGAGGGAACAAGACCTAATTTTTCCCGCGCATGGATGGTGGCAATGGTTTCTATTGTCCCAGATGTACCGATTAACTGGGGAGAATCGCCAATTTTGAGTTTTCCTTGGACTTCTTCTACAGAACGTTCTAGCATTCCTCTAGCGTAAGCCTGGAGGTATTTAAATTCGGTTTCGCTAATGGGATCTGAGGCGATTAATTCTCCGGTTAGGCGCACTGCACCAATTTTGGTACTGGTGAGACTACGGGGTTCTTCGCTGTCTCCTAAAATCAATTCTGTTGAACCACCACCAATATCAATGATGATGTGGGGTTTGTTGTTAAATTCCATCCCCGACAAGACACCTAAGTAGATGCGACGGGCTTCTTCTGGTCCAGAAATCAAGTCAACGATTAAGCCAACTTCAGTTTCGATTTGATGAAGAAATTCTTTGCCATTGGGAGATTCACGGACTGCACTTGTCGCTACAGCTACAATGCTACTTGTTCCTAAGCTTTCAGCAAGGGTTTTGAATCTGCCTAAACAGGCGATCGCTTTACTCATAACTTCTGGTTTTAAGTCGCCAGTCATTAAATTGCGATCGCCTAATCTTACCGTTTCCTTTTCTCTGGCAATAATGGTAAAAGATGGTAAAGTTGCTTCAATTTTTACCACTACCATGTGCAAAGAATTTGTACCAATATCAATGGCTGCAATCATCTGATTTTCTGGAACTGATTGACTGGGTGTATTCTCCCAGTTAGCCGAGACGGAATTTACCATTTTCGTGCTTGTGAATAGATGAATAGGGACTGAAAGAGAAATAGCAAATAACGATATTCTATAAATGTAAAGATATGTTAAATGACCAAATATGTTGAAGACACCAAAAACCAACCAAGAACCATTATGGCTTGTAATTATCCGGCTGTTAAGGTGGAATAAACCGGAAGGTAGGTTAATTCTGATGATACCCGCATTATGGGCTGTATTCTTAGCCGCTGCCGGTAAACCACCTTTACCCCTAGTAGGAGTGATTATTATCGGTAGTATCGCCACCAGTGCGGCTGGTTGTGTGGTTAATGATTTATGGGATAGAGATATTGATCCTCAAGTTCAAAGAACACGCGATCGCCCCCTGGCATCTCGCACCCTTTCCGTTAAAATTGGGATTGTGGTGGGGCTAGTCTCCCTCGCCTGTGCCGCAGTTATGGCCTTCTATCTTAACCCATTAAGCTTCTGGTTGTCCGTAGCCGCCGTTCCGGTGATTGTCCTGTATCCCGGTGCAAAGCGGGTATTTCCTGTTCCCCAATTGGTGCTTTCCATAGCTTGGGGTTTTGCGGTTTTAATTAGTTGGAGTGCAGTTACAGCCAATATTACAGCACCGACGTGGTTACTTTGGGGGGCAACGGTATTATGGACATTAGGATTTGATACAATCTATGCGATGAGCGATCGCATAGACGATAAACGTATAGGTATTAATTCTAGTGCTATATTCTTTGGTAAATATACCCCTACAGCGATCGCTATTTTCCTCATGGGGACAGTTATTCTCCTAGCTGGAGTAGGTGTATTAGTTCACTTAAAGACAGCATTTTGGATCAGTTTAATCTTCGCCACCGTCGGTTGGATTTGGCAAATTAGGCGCTTACAACAGCCAAAAATACCTCACCCTGCCTATGGGGAAATGTTTCGTCAAAACGTCTGGATTGGTTTTTTAATTTTGGCAGGAATGATCATTGGTTCTTTTTAAATTTGTAATCAATTTAACCAAATCAAAATTTTCCTGTCAATCTAACTCAGGCTAGATTAAAACTATCAGGACTACTGTTTTAAAGGTTGGGATATTAATCTACCAGCTAGATGCAACCCAACCAAATGAATCAATCTATTTTAGTTAAACTCGCTACAATAATTCTCCTGTCCCTGGGTAGTTTTGGTCTAGTTATTGGCGGTTTCCTGATTAATAAAGCTACTAGTAAAACTAAACAACTACAGCCAATTACTGATACATCACAATATCAAGAAATTCGTCATCACAAATGGGCTGATCTTCAACAAATTCAACATTTTCCCGGACAAATTCCTAGTGATGCTCAAGTTTTACAAATGGCTTATTCTCCCGGAATCACACCCGAAAGTAGTTCTTTACAAATTCGTCTCAAAGAACCACAAACAAAAATCAAAAACCTGCTGAAACAATACAAAAAAATCTCCCAGCATCAATACCAGGGTGGGAATACAAATAATCATAGTAACCAACCCAACGGCGTACCGACAACATTCTTTTATACTAGCGATTCAGAAACAGAAACTTTTCCTAGCAGTTATGAAATATTGGTATTAAAAGCTGAAGATAAAAGCCAACCCGGTACAAAGTGGAATCATGGTAATAGTCATGGAGTCGCAATTGATGTTTCATCTTCAGAAATTATCTACTGGGCGGAAAAATGGTAAAAGCAGGAGGAAATTTAAGCACTATGGTAGTAATTTAACTTGTACTGTTGATATTTTCAAGGTATTTAAAGCCAGGGAATAAATTCCCTGTCTGAAAGCTAAAGTCGGTTGAAACCGACTGAATGGAAGAATTTTTGGCGTTGCTGATTAAGGAATGTGAATTAAATAAGGTGCAAAAGTAGGGTGTGTTAGCGACAGCGTAACGCAGCATTCCAGGTTACATAAGAATTGCAGGTTATTAAATTTGCGTTCCTAAGGGTATGAATTCTAGTCTCACGCAAAGGCGCAAAGACGCACTGAGGTTTGAGTTTTAAAGGTTCAATTTGGGAATTTCATACCTCAATTCAGCAACGCCGAATTTTTTAGTCCCTTTTAACGGACTTGGGCTATTAGACTGGGAATTTATTCCCAGACGGTTTATGAAACAAACCAAAAATTAACCAATTACCAAATTATCAAATAACAGGAGTATCATCTATGAAATTACACAAATTATCCCATTTATTATTATTCTTTGTTCTCTTATTTCCCGCTTCTCCGATTATTATCACTGGTTGTAGTTCTTCCCTATTCGCACGCAAACTAGGGATATTATCAGATGATACCCTATTTATAGAATGGGCAAATGATTACCGTCATTATCTGGGTTTGCGTCAGGAATTATGCTAAAATATCGTTTATTATCACCTTTAATTAAATCAATGAATGAACTATTAACTCGAATCACACAAATACCTGGTCAATGTGGAGGTCGTCCTTGCATTCGGGGAATGAGAATTAGAGTTAGCGACATTTTAGAAATGTTAGCAGAAAATGTCAGTGTAAATGAAATTTTAGAAGACTTTCCTGATTTAGAACTAGAAGATATTCAGGCTTGTTTAATATTCGCTGCAAGACGTACTGATTTTGTTAGATTAACAGCATGAAAATTTGGATTGATGCACAGTTACCTCCAACATTAGCAGATTGGATCACAAACACTTTTGCTATCGAAGCATTTTCATTAAAAGAAATTGGTTTACGTGATGCTAAAGATATTGATATTTTTGAAGCTGCCAAAATAGCTAATGTAATAATTATGACAAAAGATAGTGATTTTGTTGACTTGGTTTGTCGCTTGGGTACACCTCCGCAAATTATTTGGTTAACTTGTGGAAATGTTACTAATCGTAATTTGCGTCAACTTCTGAATTTCACTTTACATGATGCGTTGGAAAAATTACGCCAAGGAGAAATGATTGTAGAAATCAATAAATCTTAATACTGGATATCAAATAAGAATATTGGCGTTGCTGAACTGAAGTATAAAATTGAAAAATCAATGATTTCAAACTCTTACTCTCTGTGACTCTGCGCCTCTACGTGAGGTAAAATCATATTCTGAATCAGCAACGCCCATCTTTGAACTACCTAATGATATCTATAATGGCGAAAAGTATCGCTTTCCCGTGCTAAAAAGTCCTGTAGCAACAAAATTTAGGAAAAATAAACAGGTAACACCTTTACAACTACGCTTGGATGCAATTATTATGTTAAATGACATATTATTTATTACATCAAGCAGTTAAATTGATAGTAAATTTGATGGATAACCACACTCTCAAACCAATCATCAAGCCTCAGAAAGATTCTGTACTAGCTCGTCCTCGTCTACAAAAAAAAAGATATCTCTTTAAAGGAAGCATTTGCTTTAGAAATGCTAGAAAAAAATCCTTGGGGACAATTTTTATTATTTATAGAAGACTCCTATAAATATTTTACCCCGCGTCCCCAGCAAGAACTGAGAGAATTAATAGAAAAACTCAACTGAAGAACAGCAGTTAGAAAAAACTCGTAACCAAGCACGTCAAGAATTGATAAATATAGCAGAATCCAAAAATTATCTGCACCTGATCAGAAAAAACTCCGCCATGAATTGAGAATTTATGCCGAAAAATTTAAGCAAGTGTGGGGAGCAGAATATATTTTTAGTCAAGATAAAGAAGAGTTCAAATTGCCATTTGAATATGTTGCTTTAGATGGTAATTTTTCTATATTCTATAGTATCAACTATCGTCAGATGCAGGAAGCACTAAAAGACCTGTTATGTCTAGACATTCAACCTGAATTAATTGATAAATTAGACCCAAAAACGGCTTTTGATGAATCTCCATTTACAGATCGTCGTGATACCTTTGTTGTCCCGATTATGGTTGACACTTGTACATCGAGATCGTCCAGATTGTCGTTTTCCGTTATTAGTTTCTGAGGAAGAACCGGACACAGACGGAGATACTATTGATGACCCAATACCAGCACCTGTTACTCCCATTCCCATTCCCAATATTCCCCGCGCACGGATAGGCAGCGAACCAGATCCTAGTGTTCTGGTACAATTTACCCAATGGGGTAGAGTGTCATTAAGTCTTTCTCAAAATCCACATGGGAATATTTATGATCAAATAAATGACCTGGAAAGGCAAACTCGTAAAGCTACAAATCGGCTATCAATTGTTCAAAGTTTGTTGCAATGGTTGGAACAAGGAAGTAATACTAACGCTGACTTGCAAAAAACAAGACAAATAGTAGCAGTGAGGGCTTTATCTAATATAATCCAATCTCTACCTTCTGATGCTGCTGACTTTCAAACTAGAGAATTGGAACAAAGATATCATAGTTGGATTCTGCGACAATTTGAATCTGGGTTATCTCGCTTTCAATCTAACAATGAACAACTATATTCAGCGATCGCCCATACTCCCGGTAAACTTTTGTGGTCAGATTTTGGCGAGTTAATTTACCAACAATTCTCAGAAATATCAAACCAACCCCGTGCTGTTTCTTTACTTAACTCCTTTGGAATTTGTGCAGAACCTTCTACTAAAAATATCACTAGATTGCAATCTATTATTCAAGCTAATTCACCTTTAGCTTTACGTCAAAAAGCTTTTTGGGCTTTAGCGAGAATTATCAGTCTTGGTCAACCTGCGGAATGGCGAGCTAAACTTATAGATGTGGAAAATGTAGCATCTTTTGTTTTAGATCAGCTAAAAAATCGCATCAGTGAGCCGCAAATTGCGGTAGATGCTTTAGGTTGTTTGAGTCAATGTCTTTTGTGGCATATTAATGAACATTTATTACATGGTGGAATTGTTAATGAAATTTTATTGCTAGGAAAAGTTTATCTACCTTGTAAGACTAGGATGGTAAGTTTTCCGCATATTGAGAGGAACTTTGATCGCAAGTTGGAACTGATAGAAATAATGTTTAATTTCAAAGATGCGAATGATGTTGATAAAGGTGATTTGAAAACTTGGCTCTTGGAAATTGCTAAAGGTTAATCAAACACAAGATAACTAACATATTCAAGATATCATATCACCCTCTTTCAGGAAACACTGGCTAAACCCCTAATTATAGCGATATGCACTTAAACAAGGTAAATCATAGCCTCCTCCTCGCAAGCGAGAAGGAGGTTGGGGGTGGGTTTCTTATATCATTTCTAAACCCCTAAATTTAATGTTAAAACCAACATAGATATAAACCTCATAAAACCCATGAAAAATGCCTAAAAAAATCAGAGAATTAAAAAGTTTACTCAAAAAAGCTGGCTTTATTTACCGTTCAGCAAAAGGAAGTCATACCCGGTGGTATCATCCTTTATTACCTAGTGATCCGATTACCATATCTGGTAAAGATGGAGATGATGCTAAACTATATATAGAAAAAGAAGTTACCGAAAAATTAGTAAAATTAAAATCAATTCAAGAAGAGGAGTCAGAAGAATGAATTTACATTACACAATTATTATTCAATGGAGTAGTGAAGATAAATGTTATTTAGTTCATTTACCAGAATTTCCTACTCAAAAATATCATACTCATGGTAATACTTATGAAGAAGCTATTAAAAATGCTCAGGAAGTTATAGAAATGCTAATTGCCGAATATCAAGAAGATGGTAAACCTTTACCTGTAGTTAAATCTTTGGAACAATTAATGAAGGTGGCTTAATATTCAATAAAATTAAAATATATTAGCAGGGTTTATCATTGCTAAACCCTTACCATCATAAATTTTCCAGAATCGCTGTAACTTGTCTTTTTAAATCAGATAAATTCTGTTCAATAATTTGCCAAACTGAATTAAGATTTACCTTTAAATAATCATGAATTAAAACATCTCGTAAACCTGCTATTTGCTGCCAAGGAACATCAGAATATTTACTTCTCAACTCAGGTGATAATCTTTTTGCAGCTTCCCCAATGATTTCAAAATTGCGAATTACAGCATCTTGAATCATCTTGGTTTGCATAAATTCTTCCTTACTACCTTTTGTATATTCCTCTATCCGTTCAATACATTCTTGAATATTACTTAAATATAAACGCTCATCTTTCATAATGGCACAGATTCACTTAATACTTTATCTCTAATTAATTCATGTAAATTATTAGGTTCAGCAATATCCACTTTTCGTCCTAGCAATGCTGCTAAATCTTGCATTAAACCAATATAATCAAATAAACTACTTTGTGGTTTTAATTCTACTAAAAAATCTATATCACTATCTGGTGTTGCTTCACCTCTGGCAACAGAACCAAAAACCCTCATATTATAAGCACCATATTTAGTGGCAATTTTTAATATTTGTTCTCGAAATGGTAGTAATAATTCTTCAATTCCCATAATTTATTGTTGATAAACCTTAACCCTCTCTATTTTATTAGATTACATCAGGAGTTGTCAATATAAAGAGAAAATTCAGCCATTGATAAATGAGAATAATACCGGAATATTATCAAAAAAATACTGAATATGTTTGATATTATGTCAGGGTAAAGCCCGCCTGGGAATGAATTCCCAGTCTAATAAGTAATTGGACAAAAATATTTACAGTCATTGCGAGCGAAGGGATCACAACCCTTGCGATTGCTTCATTTCAATTCGTTCCATTCCCAATGAAATTGTGTAATTAATTCTGTCTCACTACTTAGCAGAAGTCATCTGAAGATGACTAAATAACCCGGAAATTTTTGAGTAAACTTGAGTTTACTTTCGCTATTAGCCCGGAAATATGGCTTACGCCACGCTAGGCTATCATTTCCGGGCGGGTGTGGAAGCCAACAGATAAGTAGTGAGACAGAATTAATTACACAATTTTATTGCGTTAGCGCAGCGTGGCGTTAGCCATATGGAACGAAGTGAAATGAAGCAATTCCAAGGGTTGTGATTGCTTCCCTTCGCTCGCAATGACTGTAAATAAATATTTTTGTCTAATTACTTAGGGACTTCCAATTAAAAAAATCCCCAAAAGTTTCTTGTGGTGCGGGCATCTTGCCCGCTAATTACCAAGGACAGGCAGGATGCCCATCCCACAAAATTGGGTAATTTATTTTTTGGTGATCCCTTAAGCCATTTTTAACTTAATTTGACACCAATGAGCAAAAGCTAAACCCCTACCTACTTCCGAATTCTTTTATTTTATAGCAGTATGCACTTAAATGAGATACAGTCATAACCCCCCTCCTCGCTTGCGGGGAGGGGGTTGGGGGTGGGGTTCTTGTATTTCACCCAACCAATAACCGCTATATCTACATCCTTTCTAAAACCTTAATTCCCAACAAAGATAATCCCAACTTCAGCGTTTTTGCAGTTAAATCACATAACATTAACCGCGAAGTTCTAGCAGGTTCTTCAGATTTGAGAACAGGGCAATTTTCATAGAACTTGTTAAACTTATCACTGAGTTGATACAAATAATCACACAAACGATTTGGTAATAAATCCTGTTCTACTTCCTTAATCACCTCATCAAGTTGCAGCAGATGTTTAGCTAAAGTTAATTCTGCATCTTCTCTTAGTAAGATTTGGCGATTTATTCCCAAGTTGGTAAAATCAATATTCCCTTGACGACTAATACCTTGAATCCTCACATAAGCATAGAGAAGATAAGGGGCTGTATTGCCTTTGAGAGATAACATTTTGTCATAACTAAAGACATAACTACTGGTGCGATTTTGGCTTAAATCAGCATATTTAACCGCACTAATCCCCACTACTTCAGCGACATTTTGCATAAACTCTTCTGTTTCTGTGCGTTCATCTTCTTGTAATCTCTTTTCTATGTCTGCACGGGCGCGGTTAATAGCTTCATCTAATAAATCTCGTAAGCGCACAGTATCCCCAGAACGAGTTTTAAATTTTTTCCCATCTTCACCTAATACTAAACCAAAAGGAACATGAACTAATTCCACATCATCAGGAATCCAATTTGCCTTTCTTGCGACTTGGAAAAATTGGGCAAAGTGGTTAGATTGTCCTTCATCTGTCACATAAACAATGCGTTTGGCTTTATCTTCTTGAATCCGATAACCTAATGCTGCTAAATCTGTGGTTGCGTAGTTATAACCACCGTCAGTTTTTTGGACAATTAAAGGTAAAGGACCACCTTCCCTATTTGTAAAACCATCCAAGAAAACACATTTTGCCCCTTGACTTGATTCTAATAATCCTGTTGCTGCTAAATCTTTAACAACTTTTGGTAATAAAGGATTATAAAAAGATTCACCTCTTTCTGTTAATTTTATATTCAGTAAATCATAAATGATTTGAAATTCTTGTCGAGATTGTTCACATAGCAATTTCCAAGCATGAAGTGTATCTTCCGCACCAGCTTGTAATCTCACAACTTCTTGACGAGAAGTTTCTTGAAAAATCGGATCTTCATCAAATCGCTGTTTGGCTTTGCGATAAAAATTAACTAAATCCCCAATATCTAAAGCATTTGCAGTAGTCAGTGCTTCTGGATAAACTTCCCGCAAATAGGTAATTAACATCCCAAACTGTGTACCCCAATCACCAACATGATTTAACCGCAAAACATTATGGCCACAAAATTCTAAAATCCGGGCAATAGAATCACCAATAATGGTAGAACGTAAATGTCCAACGTGCATTTCTTTAGCAATATTCGGACTGGAAAAATCAACAATTTGCTTTTGGGGATTTTTCGCTGTGGGTATTCCCAATCTATCATCTACCTGAATGGCGTTAAGTTGTGCTTCCAAGTAAGATGTTTGTAATTTAAGATTAATAAAACCAGGTCCAGCGATTTCTGGGGTTTCACAAATATCAGATACATCTAGTTTACTGACGATTTCCGCAGCGATAATTCTGGGTTGCTTTCCTAACTTTTTACTCAGGGATAAAGCCACATTAGCTTGATAGTCACCAAATTTAGGATTACTTGCAGCCACCAAAATTGGATCTGTATTGGTATAATCTGTACCAAAAGCAGCGACTAAAGCCTGTGTTAATTTGAGTTTTAGTTGTTCTTGTGTAGCATTCATTATGTAAATTGTATCTGTGTCAAAAGTGCTGTAATGCTTGATTTTAGCTTAAAAATATAGTTATACCAAACTAAGATCAAGCTGAACAGAATCATCAAATCCTTAAATTCATCCGTCTTTATCTGCGTTTATCTGCGTTTATCTGCGTTTAATTTTAACTAATACTTGATTCTATTAGCTAATTTACTGCTGACGTTCTTTGAGTTTAAGCATAGAAATTATCGGTGTTGCTGAGTAAAAGTATGATTTTATTATGCCTACGGCACGCTGCGCGAACACGCAGAGACGCTCCAGGCGCAGAGAGTAAGAGTTTGAGAGATGGGATTTTCGACTACCCGTTACGCTGTCGCTTTAAGCGAAGCCATGCCCGCAAGGGCTTTACACACCCTACTTTTGCAATTTATTTAATCCACATTCCTAAGAATAGCTAATACCTATAACCAAAAATTATATATGTATAAATATCACAATACAAATTTATTATATTTACGGTTGCACAACCCTAACCACGCATTGATATATTCACAGAAGTATTTATCAAAACAAAGTAAAAAAAGTAACACTTAAAAACAGGAATTTCTTTTATAAAAAATCAGCCGAGCCGTGCTAAAGTTTTGATCTTGTTATCTTCCTTAGCTGCTTCAGCTTATGTATCTGCCTTCTTTACATCCACAACACCTTGAAGAATTAGTCAAGAGCAGTGGTATAAACTTAGACTTAATTCTTTTAAACTTTAAATCGCTTCAGGGCATCAGTGCTTATGAATATTTGCTAATTTCTGACCAACTCCCTCGCACCAATACAGGGATGATTAGAAATGCTTGGTTACAGCGTTATTATCATGTTACCGCAGGTGGTTGGTGGTGTTCAGGACTAGACCCCCTCAACAATTGGCATAATATGGAATGGGGATGTTTTAAGCCCAACCAACCGCGACAAAATCAAAAAGGTAAATCCATCAAATATGAACATCCTCCCAGCACACCCACACGCATATTTTGTTTACGCATATCCTTACAAATTTGGCAAGAAGTTGGACAACGTTACAACTTAAGTTTACCGGAAAATATCACCATTAATCATGATGGTGAAGCCGAAGGTTTTTGGTCATGGGTAATTAAAAATAAAATAGCTATTGTTATTTGTGAAGGTGTGAAAAAAGCCGCAGCCCTTTTAAGTCAGGGATATGTTGCGATTGCGATTCCCGGTATTAATAGCGGTTATCGGGTCATTAAAGATGAATTTGGCAAAGTTACCCGTCGGCAATTAATCCCTGATTTAGCCGCATTTACACATACAAAACGCGATTTTTATATTTGTTTCGATTTTGAAACTCAAGGCAAAAAAATTGCCGCTGTAAATAATGCTATTTCCCAACTCGGTTATTTATTTCAACAACAAAACTGCCCTGTTAAAGTTGTCGAACTTCCAGGAAAAGAAAAAGGAGTTGATGAATTTATCATTGCTAAAGGTGCAACAGCATTTGATAAAATTTATCGTCAAAGTCTAGATCTAGATATTTATATTGCCCAAACCAAACCTCACACAGAGTTAACAATTCCGGCAGCACTTACTATTAACCGTCCTTATTTGGGAAACATTACCTTTCCTACCTCTGGTTTAGTGGGAGTTAAATCAGCAAAAGGTACAGGTAAAACCACAGCCCTAGAAAGCATTGTCCAACAAGCAAAAAACCATAATCAACCAGTTTTATTAATTACCCATAGAATCATCTTAGGACGGTTTTTATGTGATAAAATCGGCATTAAATGGGGTCTTGAACATCAAGAATGGAGTATAGAAGCTGATGAAGTACCTGTTACTTATCCTTTAGCAATTACCCCATCTTTAGGATTATGTGTAGATTCAATTTGGAAATTAAAACCCGAAGATTGGCGTGGTGCAATCTTAATTTTAGATGAAGTTGAACAATCTTTATGGCATTTACTCAATAGCAATACCTGTAAACAAAAACGAGTTAAAATTCTCCGCATTTTTCAACAACTAATTTCTACAATTCTCACAACTGGAGGATTAATCATTGCCCAAGATGCCGATTTATCAGATGTATCTTTAGAATATTTACAGACTTTATCAGGAATTAAATTAACCCCTTGGGTAGTTGTCAATGAATGGAAACCAGCAAAAGGTTGGGATACAACTTTTTATGATTCACCCAATCCTACACCCCTAATTCATCAACTGGAATTAGACCTAATTGCTGGACGAAGATGCTATGTAACTACCGATAGTCGTTCTGGACGTTACAGTTGTGAAACCATTGAACGTTATTTAAGGGAACGGTTACAAAAACTCAGAAGAGAATTTCCTGAAACCCTGGTAGTTAGCAGTCATACTACTAATACACCTGGCCATGCAGCCGTTGATTTGATAGCAGCAATTAATCAAAAAATTACTGATTATGATACTGTTTTTGTTACCCCTAGTTTGGGAACAGGAATTAGTATTGATGTCCAACATTTTGACCGAGTTTATGGTATTTTTCAAGGGGTAATTCCTGACTCAGAAGCCCGTCAAGCTTTAGCAAGAGTTAGAGATAATGTCCCCCGTGTGATTTGGTGTGCTAAACGCGGTATTGGCTTAATTGGTAGTGGTAGTACAAATTATCGGTTACTATCTCATTGGTATCAAGAAAATCAAAAAGAAAATTTGGCTTTATTAAGTCCTTTACACAAAATAGATGTAGATTTACCTTTAGTTTATGATCCCATTCATTTACGCACTTGGGCAAAATTATCTGCTAGGGTAAATGCCTCTATTCGTCTTTATCGGCAATCTATGCAAGATGGATTGATAGCTGATGGTCATTATATTCAAATGCGAAGTAATGAAGTACAAAACAACATTCTCCGTGATTTACGTTTAGCCTTTTTTGCCACTGAACCTAGTGATTTAGAAAATCGTAAACGGTTAATTGTCGAAATTGTAAAAGTGCAAAAAGATTGGGCGCAAAGTCGTCAAAAAGCTAAAGAAATTAAACGCAAAATCAAGGACATTAAGCAGCAGAATCAATTAGCAGCAGCCAATTCTGTAGCTACAGCCAAAGATATTAACTATGTAGAATATGAACAACTATTGACTAAACATTCTCTCAGTAATGCCGAACGTCATCAAGTTAATAAATATATTCTCAGACAAAGGTATGGAATTGTAGTTACTCCTCAACTGAAATTACAAGACGAAAAAGGATATTATGGGCAATTGTTAATTCATTATTATTTAACTCATGAAAGTGAATATTTTCATGTCAAAGATCAACAAGAATGGAGTCAGCAATTATTGTGGGGTGAGGGTAAGGTTTTTCTGCCAGATTTAAGAACTTATACTCTCAAGGTGGAAGCTATGCGGGCTTTGGGAATAATGCAATTTTTGGAAATAGAAAGGGTATTTACTGAAAGTGATGCTGACTTAATTTGGTTGAAAAATGTGGCTATACAAAGTAGTAGACATATTAAACGGGCTTTAGGAATTGATTTAGTTAGAGGTAAGGAATCTGTTGCGGGAATTAAGTTATTAAACAGGCTTTTAAGTTTGTTGGGTTTGAAGTTGCAACAAGTTAATGATGGTTATAAAATTGATTTAGAAACTCTCAATGATGGTAGAAATAAAATATTTACAGTTTGGCAACACCGTGATGATTTGATGTTAACTTCTTTACATAATATGGAACGAGAAATGGTGGATTTGTCTGGAAAATCTCAGTATGAAACTGTACTGACAAGTTAAACAAAAAACAGATCCCCGACTTCTCAAAGAAGTCAGGGATATAACTGTATTTGTGGTAAGATATATTTTGTGCGCTTACAAGTTACAAAATGAATAAAAATATCAATTTTGATGTTGTTAATGCTTTGCACCAACAGGGTTTAGATCATTATCATGATGGTAATTATCAACAAGCAATTGCTAATTTTGATGCAGCTTTAGAATTATATGCTAATTTTTCGATGGCTTACATTAATCGAGGTAATATTTTTCATGTTTTAGGGAATTATGAAAAAGCTATTGCTGATTATCATCAATGTATAAAAATAAATCCTAATTTTGCGGAAGCCTATCATAATCTTGGTAATAGCTATTATGCTTTACAAGAATATGAAAATGCGCTTTCTAATTATAATTTTTCTCTAGAAATTAATCCTAAATTTGGTGCAGCTTACTACAATCGCGGTTTAGTTTATGCTCGTATTCAAGATTATCACCAAGCGATCGCTAATTTTAATCAAGCATTAAAAATAGTTCCTGATGATATTCAAGCATACTATGAACGAGGTTTAGTCTATAGCAACTTGGGAGATTATGAAAGTGCTATTCAAGATTATAACCAAGCATTACAAATCAATCCCACCTTAGCTTTAGTATATGGGTTTCGAGCTAATGCACATCATCAATTAGGAAATTATGAAAATGCAGTTAAAGATTATAACCAAGCATTACAAATCAATCCCCATTTAGCTACAGCCTATTATGGACGGGGAATGGTACGAGAGGCTATGCAAGACTTTGTTAATGCAGTTACAGATTATACTCAAGCTATAGAAGTATCTCCAGAATTTGCCCCGGCTTATTGTAAGCGAGGTGATGCTTATAAGTTGTTAGGTAATATACAAATGGCTATTCAAGACTATAATCAAGCCTTGCTAATAGATACAAATTTTTTAGCTGCTTATTATCATCGAGGTAATAGTCGTTATGCAGTTAAGGATTTTGCTGGTGCAGTTAGTGATTTCACAGAGGCTTTACGCTTAAATCCCCAGTCTGCTGTATTTTATAGCGATCGCGCCAATGCTCGTTATGCCCTGAAAGAATATCAAAAAGCTATATCAGATTATACTCAAGCCATCAGCATTAACCCTAGTTTAGCTGAAGATTGGTTTAATCGAGGTCGGAGTCGCTTTCTGGTTGGAGACTTAAATAACGCATTAGCAGATTTAAACCAAGCGATACAATTACAGCCCCGTTATTCTTTAGCCTATTTAGTCAGAGCAGATATCCATAAACATTTAGGTAATCAGTTAGATGCGATCGCCGATTTTCGTAAATCTGCTGATCTCTATTCTCAGTCAGGAAATACGCGGTATTATCAGGAAATTACCAATCTGATTTCCAGAATGTCTCAGTCTTGAATAGGGGGTAGGGGAGTAGGGGAGTGGGGGGGGTAGGGGAGTAGGGGGAGTAGGGGGAGTAGGGGGAGTAGGGGAGTAGGGGAGTAGGGGAGAAATTTCTTTCTTCTTTCTTCTTTCTCCTGAACTCCTGAATGGGCGCAGGCCCTGCGCCCCTACCTTCTGATAGCGCAGCGTGGCGTTAGCCATACTCTTGACTCCTGGAGGGGGAAACCCCGCCCCTACTTAATTTCTCGATAGTGTTTTTGAAGATCCTCAATCGTAAATAAAGCCTCAAACTGCAACCCAGCCGACTCATATAGCTCCCCACCGCCCTGCAATCTATCTATGAGGGAAATTACCCTATCTACCGTATAACCAGCCGCCTGTAGCCTCTCCACAGCCTTGAGGGCAGATTGTCCAGTTGTTACCACATCTTCCAAAACCACGACTTTTGCCCCCTGGGGTAAACTGGGACCTTCAATATAAGCCATTGTTCCGTGTCCCTTGGCTTCCTTGCGAATAATTAAAGCTGGTATCGGTCTATTTTCGTACACAGAAACTACACTAACTGCTGATACAATAGGATCAGCACCCAAGGTCAAACCTGCCACAGATTGAGTATCTTTAGGTAACATTGGTAATAATAATCTAGCCATAGCCAAAGCACCTTGGGGGTCAAGTGTGACTTGTTTACCATTAATATAGTAAGAACTATGTTGTCCAGAGGAAAGAACAAAATCACCTTCTTGATACGCAAGTCGGCAAAATAAATCTAGTAACTTTTGACGGAGAGTAGTTAAATCAGTGGTAGTTGCCCAAATGTTTGGGTTGCTAGAAACTTCAGAGGAATAAGACATTACAAACAATTAAAAGTTGTGTTAAACCAAAATTGAAACTCAACAGAGTTATCTTTATTAAGCATAAATTAAGATTTACCCAAAAAGTAGCGAGAATCAATCAACTCCATTACCCTCGTTCCCAGACTCCGGCTGGGAATGCCCCCCATAGGCTCTGCCTCACACCTCAAAAATCAACCAACTCAACAGCCAATAAACTTGGTAATTCCAGATAATTCCGATAACTAGAATAGCGCCAATGAGATGGCTCATCAACATAACCACGTTGCACTGGATTATGATGAATGTAATCTAATTTTTGTCTAAACATTTCCTCATTAGAAATTGTTTGGGGGTGAAAACCTTCTTGCCAAAGTTGATAATCTTGTTTTGTTTTATGTTTTAATTTATGAACTTCCAGTTGCTGAAGTACATAACTGACGTTATTTTTCTCAAGTAAATTAATAATCGAACAAGCGGTAAATGATTTAAAATTTGCGATTTCTTTAGATAAGTTGGCAGCAGCAGCAATAAGATGAAGATGGTTTTCCATAATCACATAACGATACAATGTCAACCGCTGCTGGCATTGGAGAAAATTGACGGAATCTATAATAATTTGGGCAATTTCCATATTGCCAAATAATGGCATCCAATTTACCAATGTGCAGGTAAGAAAGTGGGGTTGAGTTCCTAATACATGATAGCGGCTGCGTCCCATTGTATTTTTTTGATTTATCTTGGTATTGAGGTGAGGCAGAGCCTCTGGGGGGCATTCCCAGCCGGAGTCTGGAAGAGTTACGCTTGACGATTTACTAGGGTGGCGCTGGCTTGGTCAACTGGCATAAGTATGACTTCGTTAATGTTAACGTGACTGGCTCTAGTGGCGCAGAAAAATATCACATCAGCTACATCATCAGCAGTTAGGGGTTTAACGCCTTGATACACCTTTTTAGCCCGTTCTGTATCACCATGAAAACGCACTTCACTAAATTCTGTTTCTACCATACCAGGGTCAACAGATGTCACCCGCACAGGAGTTCCTAAGAGGTCTTGTTTTAAGCCTTCAGAAATGGCTTTAACGGCTGCTTTTGTCCCACAGTATACATTACCACCAGGATAGGTTTGATGTCCGGCGATAGAACCGATATTGATAACATGACCATGATTCCGTTCCACCATTCCTGGGACAACATAACGGGTAAGGTAAAGCAAACCTTTGATATTAGTATCAATCATTTCTTCCCAGTCTTGAAAGTCGCCTTCCTGTAATTTACTTAAACCGCGACTTAAACCAGCATTGTTAATGAGAATATCAATATTTTTCCAAGATGAAGGTAAGTTAGCAATAGCAGATTCTACCGCCAAGCGATCGCACACATCAAGTTTTAATAAATGGATTTTCTCAGATGGAATATCTAACGAATTGGCTAATTGCTGTAACCGTTCCCACCGTCGTGCGGCTAAAATCAGTTTTGCACCAGCATTAGCAAAAATCTTGGCACAAGCAGCACCAATACCACTACTTGCACCAGTAATCAAAACAATTTGGTTTTGCATAGAAAAGTCCAGTAGGGGCGCAGGCCCTGCGCCCAAAAGTTAAATGCACCCAACAGTTAAAATAGTTATTACCCAGTCCCCAATCCCCTACTTCTTAACCACCTGTAACCGTTGAGTAATAATAGTCATATCTTCACCTCGGCGAATTACAGCGGAAATCCATTGAGGTCCGGGGGTAGAGGGTGCGCGTCCTATTTTGAAGAGTCCACCAGAATTGAGAAATTCTAAATTTGCAATTGTGGGGTTGAGGAGTTTGCTGCTTTGAATGGGTTCTTCTATGGCTGTTCCCAAGAGAAAATCTTCACCTAATGGTTCTTGGACAATGGCATCAAAACTATATTTTTCCCCAACTTTTACCTGTTGTGGTAATTTAATTTCTACTTGGGGTGGTTTACTGCCAGCGGTTAGTTGAGTCCGTTCTGATAGAATATCTTGCTGAACGATTTTTGCACCTGCGACTTTTTGCCGCGATTTAATTGTAGATTGCAGAGTTAAATTATTATTACCTGATGCTGGTAACCCGCTAATTGTGGTGACAGTATCCGCAATAATTGTATTGCCTTCCGATTTCCAAGATTCTAGCTTGGTTGTGTAACGTAATTTGGGATATCGTTTCCAAAGTCCTGTTAAGGCTTGTTCCATTGCTTTGCGATTTAAGCCGTCACCATGAGTAAATTTAGGGCTATAAAATTCCATGACACCGTTCACATTACCTTGATTAGCAGCATTATCAATTTGTGTTAATAGGTTAGTTAGTGTAGCAGGAGCATTTGCGGGTTGACCGGCTTGCGCCAATTGCCAAGTGCTGGATAAACCAATTGCTAGTACACTGGAAATTAGGGAAATACTAAGGCTTAATGTTTTGTTACGTTTCATTAATAAGGGGATAATTTTAGTCATAGGGAAGATTTTACTGATTTGATGATACAAGATCAGGAATTTGTTTTATCTTAATGAAACTGGGAGATAAATGGTATAGTCGGGAATGGTAAATCCATCAATTAGATTACTCATAGCAGCTAGTGGGACAGGTGGACACTTGTTTCCGGCGATCGCATTGGCTGAAAAACTGCCAGAATACAATATTGAATGGCTGGGTGTGCCAAATCGGCTAGAAACTCAGTTAGTTCCCAAGATATATCCTTTAAATACGGTTGCTGTTGAAGGGTTTCAGCAAGGTTTGAGTCTTGGTTCTGTCCGCACCTTGTGGAAATTAATCAGTTCGATTCTTAAAGTTAGACGGATTTTGCAACAAGGAAAGTTCCAAGGAGTTTTCACCACAGGGGGTTATATTGCCGGTCCCGCGGTGATTGCAGCGCGTTCTTTGGGTTTACCTGTGGTTTTTCATGAATCCAATGCTTTACCGGGCAAAGTTACCCGATTTTTTGGTCCTTGGTGTAAGGCAGTGGCAATAGGATTTGATGTAACTACTCAATATTTACCTGGGACAAAAACTGTCTATGTGGGTACTCCTGTTCGTTCTCAGTTTTTAGATGAGTCTGTTAATAACACTTTAGATTTACCTATTCCTGATGGTGTGCCTCTAATTGTGGTGTTTGGTGGTAGTCAGGGGGCTGTAGCTGTCAATAAATTAGTCCGACAGTCTGCGGACGCTTTGTTTCAAGCCGGTGCTTATATTGTCCATTTAACGGGTGATAATGATCCCGATATTAATAGTCTTCAACATCCTCAATATATCGCCTTGGCTTTTTATGATAATATGGCGGCTTTGTTGCGAAGAGCTAATTTAGCTATTAGTCGTTCTGGTGCGGGTAGCTTGACAGAATTGGCAGTTTGCGGTACTCCAGCAATTTTGATTCCCTATCCCTTTGCGGCGGAAGATCATCAATCTTATAATGCGGCAGTATTTACTCAAGCTGGTGCGGCTTTGTCCTTTAAACAGTCGGATTTAACTCCAGAAATATTTACAACTCAGGTATTGAATTTGTTGCAGTCTCCGACGGAATTAGGGAAAATGGGAGAGAAAGCTGCATCGATCGCTGTTCCTAATAGTGCAGATAAATTGGCGACTTTGGTGAGAGAGGCGATCGAAAATTAATTATCATTAACTTAAAATAGTCATGGCTAAATTGTGAGCATTTGGTGATATGGCGCGGTAGGATAGATAATATCTCTCAGATTTGCAACAATCGTTTACAAGTATTACAAAGATACAGCAGGAGTCAGGAGTCACCGAGTCAGGAGTCAGGAGTAAAACTGGTTTGCTGTCTGGCTTTGAATTTAGATTCTGTACCTCATTAATCTGTAAGTAACACTCTAAAAGATTTACCAGCCGCCATAACGGTGGATTAATGGCTATATTTACATTGAACTAGGAAAATTGCGAACTTTTGTAGCGATAGTTTGACTTTTATGATGAGAGAAGAGGACAAAGGGCATTTTCTCACCATGATAAAAGCCTGTTGTCATCAGTTGCTGATATTCCCAATGTGACTAATTTGCTGAAATGGAAAATAATCACAACAGTTTGACGAAGCTAAAGAAGGAGAATCGGGGTTTGGGAATGGAACGGTGGAAACAAGACTTCAAAAATGACCTGATTGCTGGTTTGCTGGTGGTAATTCCCCTGGCAACTACAATCTGGTTAACAATTACCATAGCTACCTGGGTAATTAACTTTCTCACCCAAGTTCCTAAACAACTTAATCCCTTTGATGGCTTAAATCCGATATTAGTGAATATACTTAATTTACTGGTAGGATTAGCCGTGCCATTATTAAGTATTCTGGCTATCGGTTTAATGGCTAGAAATATTGCTGGGCGATGGTTATTAGATTTTGGTGAACGGTTATTACAAGCGATTCCTCTGGCAGGACAGGTATATAAAACTCTTAAGCAACTCTTGGAAACTCTCCTAAAAGATTCTAATGGTAAATTTCGGCGGGTAGTTTTAGTAGAATACCCTCGTCCGGGCATTTGGGCGATCGCATTTGTCACCGGCGCAATTAGCAATGAAATCCAAAGTCAAATATCCCGTCCCGTCATCAGTCTATTTATTCCTACTACCCCTAATCCGACCACAGGATGGTATGCAGTAGTACCAGAGGAGGATGTACTTAATCTCTCTATATCTGTAGAGGATGCTTTTAAGATAGTTGTGTCAGGTGGTATAGTCGCCCCTAATATTCAATCACTAGAGCTTTCTCCACTGTCAGCAGGATCATCTTTAGAAATACAACAGCGGGAAATTCCCGAAATAGAAACTCAACTCGATACCAACCTAGCAAAGTGAACAAAAAATAGATAAGCTAATTGTTCATCTGTGCTAGAACTCATATATTTTTCATCATCCCAACTGTATGCAACGTCGTAAACCCCAACAAATAGCCCGCGAATTGGCTCTGTTAAGCCTTAGCCAATTACCAATTAACCCCAAGAAACTGGAAACCCTATCAGACGAGCAATTAGTCTCTAAGTTAGTTTTAGGGGCAGTCCGTACCCTCACATTAGAGGTACAGGACACATTGAACAATGCCGCAGGCGAACTACAACGGAGTAATGATCGCCTATTAACTAGCGAAACGAGAGCCGCTGACTTAAATACGGCTAGAACTATGTTGAAAGAGGCAATTTCCTATACCCAAATAGCTATCAATCAATTAGGTACATCCGTTGATTTTCCTGAATTAATTCAGTTAGCTAATCAAGATAAGGAAGTTCGTAATTACGCTAAAGCTATTATTATTACCGTTAGTGAAAATCATCAAGCTATCGAAGAATATATTTCTCATGCTTTAGTAGATTGGCAAGTTACCCGTCTAGCCCAAATTGATAGAGATATCCTGCAAATAGCCACCGCAGAAATAAAGTTTATGAAAGTCCCCGACAGCATTGCTATTAATGAAGCTGTAGAACTAGCCAAACGGTACAGTGGAGAAGACGGACATCGTTTTATTAATGGTGTTCTCCGCCGAGTTAGCGAACAAAAACAACCTGTTTGAATTGGTCATTAGTCATTAGTAAGACCTTTATTCCTTATTCTTCTTTCTTAACACCTGAACTCCTGATGGCGCGGCGTGGCGTTAGCCGTACTCCTGAATGGGCGCAGGGCTTGCGCCCCTACCTCCTGATAGCGTTCACGTAGTGTGCCGAAGGCATAGCGTGGCGTTAGCCATACTCCTAAACTCCTCTAATTAAACTACAATGGCTTTTAATTGGTTTCGTCGTCCGAATAATGAATCTGCTGATACTCCTGAAACTCAAAATCAGGAGGAAACACCCGCAGTAGAAGCAACTGAAACAGAAACAACCGAACTAGATACGGCGGATTTGTTGGCTTTTGCTAAAGCTGCTTATAAAAATATTCAAGAAAAACAACAAATAGAACCAGAGTCATCTGTGGCTGTTGAAGAAAATACTATTACTGAAGAAATAGTGGAAACTGAAGCAGAAGCAGAAACTGCATCGGTAGAAATCGCCACAAATACAGCAGAAATTACTGATGATGTTGTCAGTGAAATAGAAACAGCTAATTTATCTTTTTTAGAACGGGCTGCGGCTGAAAGAGAAGCTAAACAGGAGAAATTAATTGCTAGTGCGATAGAAACAGAGATTCCAGAAACACTGACAAACCGAACAGAAACAGAAGTCGAGATTCCAGAACTGGTGTTTGATGATGGGTTTAAGTGGTCAGCCAAGGTTTTAGCCGCCCAAGGGAGAAAAGCCGAAGATATTTCTCTAGAAGAAATTACTTGGTTGAAAAAACTGCGCCAAGGTTTAGATAAAACCCGACGGAATATTCTCAACCAACTCAAAGCAATTGTTGGTCAAGGACCTCTTAATCAAGCGGCTGTAAATGAAATTGAATCACTACTTCTACAGGCAGATGTGGGTGTAGAGGCAACGGATTATATTATTGCCGCGCTCCAGAAAAAAATACTTGCGGAAGTTACTCCACCGGAACAGGCGATCGCTTATCTTAAAGAAATTCTCAGAGGTATGCTAGATGCACCCCTGCAAAACCAAGATAAACCCAGCTTTGCACCGGAAAAAGACCAACTTACCATTTGGTTAATTACCGGAGTCAATGGCGCGGGAAAAACTACCACCATCGGTAAAATTTCTCACCTAGCCCAAAAATCTGGTTATAAATGCCTGATTGGGGCGGCAGATACATTTCGGGCGGCGGCTGTGGAACAAGTCAAAGTTTGGGGAAATAGAAGCGGTGTAGAAGTTATCGCCAATCCTGGGAAAAACACAGATCCAGCAGCAGTGGTATTTGATGCGATCGCCGCTGCCCAATCAAGAGAAACCGAACTACTATTAATAGATACCGCTGGGAGACTGCAAAACAAGAAAAACCTCATGGACGAACTCAGCAAAATCCGCAAAATCATAGATAAAAAAGCCCCTAATGCCCGCGTTGAATCCCTGTTAGTTCTCGATTCCACCTTGGGACAAAATGGACTGCGACAAGCTGAAGTATTTTCCCAAGCAGCACAACTCAGTGGCGTTGTTTTAACTAAATTAGACGGAACAGGTAAAGGAGGTGTAGCGATCGCTGTCGTCCAGCAACTAGGCTTACCTATCCGTTTTATAGGCGCTGGTGAAGGAATTGAAGATTTGCGTCCATTTTCTAGTTACGAATTTGTAGAAGCATTACTAAGCGGCTGATAACAAAAACCCCAGAAGTAAAACTTCTGAGGTATAAAGAGTTTTAGGAACGATTGAGAACAATAGCAATGTTGTGATCAGTTGGAGTAGGCAATCTTTAAACTGATCACAAAATAGCCTTGTCAGCATCTCAAACTAAGAACCTAAAAGCCCACAGGTCAACTACTTAAATACTCTAGCAGAGGTCTTTTTATCTCAGTAGCCAAGTTGGCATTTTTAAATTCTCAACTAAGTAGGTTGGCGTTGAAAATTGTCGTTATGGCAAGAGGCAATAGGCAATAGGCAATAGGCAATAGGCTACCCCCTACCTCCCCCACCTCCCCCACCTCCCCCACCTCCCCTACCTCCCCCACCTCCCCCACCTCCCCCACCTCCCCCACCTCCCCCACCTCCCCCACCTCCCCCACCTCCCCTACCCCCTTCTCCCGTCATTTTCGGGTTGACAGACTCTAGATATCTACCTGGCGACGGATATTAACCAATTCGTAAAGCTTATTTTCAAACTTTTGGGTACAAGCTGACCAATCAAATTCTAGAATCGAGGGACGTGCTTGTGCAGTCAATTGATTTTTAAGATCAGGATCTTCGAGTATGGTAATTACCTTTTGAGCAAAGTCTTCAGGGCTATTAGGTGCGGCTAAAAAACCATTTACTCCAGAAATAACCTGTTCAGCGGTTGAAGGGGCAACAACAGCCACTACAGGAGTTCCAGAAGCTAAGGCTTCGTTGGTTGTGGTACAGAAATTTTCGGTGACAGAAGGGTTGACAAATATATCTGCTTTTGCAAACCAACCTAAAAGTTCTTTACCATGAGATTCACCCCAAATTGTGACACCATTGGGGAATTTTTCGGCACGACGGCGAATTTCTGCATCTAGGGGACCGCTACCAACAATTACTAAATGGACATCGGGAATTTTGGCAGCAATGAGGGGATAAATATCTAAAAGTTGATTGACATTTTTTTCTGGGGTAATACGTCCCACAAATAAAATAGTTGGACGTTTATCATCAGGAATTGGATCATAACAAATATTGCGAGGGTGAAATTTTTCGCAATCAATTCCTTGATAGGGTAAGTATTCGCTGCGTTGCGCTTTTAGTTTTTGGTATTTAGTTAATTGTTCGCGGGAAGAGAATAAACTTAAATCATAAGTTTCACTAAATTGTTTAACTAAAAGTGGGAGGAGGGGACGAACTAGGTTAAAGAATGTATTTCCAAAATAATATTGGATATAGGCAATGATATCTGTATGGAAAATTGAAATAATGGGTGTTTTGGTTTTTTTGGCATATTGTACTCCCACGGAACGCCCATAACCTTGTAGGAAGCCAGAATATAAACCTCTCATTTGTGGGGCTTCTTCAACAACAATAATATCGGGTTGAAAGTGATTAAGTAGTTTTGTATCACTCCAATGACGATGGTTTAATGGTTGGGGTAAAGATTTATAAAATATCAGTGGTTCTGTCGGAAATGAATAGGAGGAAAAATTAATAAATGTTTCTAGTTCTTCTATTCCCGACATGGGACGATTTCCCACTTGGTTAGGATATTTATTATTGATTTCTGGGTGAACTAGAAAAACTTCATGTCCTTGTTTTAATAGCCAGTGAACTCGTTGATGAACGGCGACAGAAACTCCGGTTAAAAATGGGGCATATAATCCTGTAAATAAGGCGATACGAAGAGGTTTATTTTTCATGACTTTGAGGAAATATTTTTTGCAAAAATAGATTACTGATGCGCTGGTTTATAATAATTGTTGAATTGGGAATTTTAGATATTGAAGTGAAATAAAAAATCTAAAATTTCCCTATTCTCTTGCATAAATAAGTAGGTTGGCGTTGAAAATTGTCGTTATAAGTAGTGAGACAGAATTAATTACACAATGTCATTGCGTTAGCGTTGCGTGGCGTTAGCCATAGGGAACGAAGTGAAATGAAGCAGTTCGCCAGGGTTGTGATTGCTTCCCTTCCCTCGCAATGACTGTAAATATTTTTGTCCAATTACTTAGCAAGGCAAGAGTGAAGAGGGTTTGGGCGATTTTACGTTTCTTTACACAGTTTGGTTTTATTGTGTTAACCTACTTAGCCGAGCAATATTACTTAAAGAGATGCTTTGGGATCAATTGGTTGATCTAGCCATTGGTAAGGACGATATTCAATTAACCGAATATTTTCACGCCCTTTAATGCGATAAGTAAGTCCACGCCAAGTAATTGTTGATACCCACAAAGAAGATAATATTGTTAACCCGTAAACCCATTGTGTTAGGGGAATAACTATCAACATTTTTAGGATAATTAAAGGCGATAATTTGGGTATTTTTTCACCTTGATTGTGCAGCACTTTATGTATGCCAAATTCCATCAAGAGTATTAGTAAGACTAAGCCAATGGTATAGGAAATATAGGCGGAAAATAGCAAGGCGGCTGCGTCCCATTGAGCCTCAATCAATAGCTGAAAAATAACGATGATGACTGCATTGGGGACGATGATACTAGAATATGCTTCACTGATTATGGCTAACCACCGGGGATGATAAAGTTTAGAACCAATTATTAACCTTTTTAATGATTCTAGTAAGTTACGTAGACTACTTTCTTCCCGATTTAGCATCAATAAAGAAGGAATAAATTTGATTTGTAACTTTTCTTGCTTGATAAGTTTATGGAGAAGCATATCATCTGTTAATACTTCTCCCCACTTATCTAAAAGGTTGATGCGGTTTAATACTTCTGTTTTGATTGCTAATGTTCCACCCCAGGGAACTTGAAAGAGAAACATTTGCACTACGGTGGAAACGTTACCAGAGTAGCGAACTAATGAACCCCAATAATTACCTGTGGGAAGATACCAACGATTTCCTGTGGTGAGTCCAACCTGATCATCAATAAGGGGGGTAACTAATTCTCGTAACCAATTAGGATGAGCTACGGTATCAGCATCTATAAAAGCTATAATTGGATAGGCATTATCCAAATCAGAAACAGCTTGAACTAAGGAACTGCATTTAAGGCTACAATTATGACGAACTGCTCTTAATGTGCTAATTTCAACGTTGGTTGCACCTAGTTGATTGATTGTTTCGGTGGCAATTTTCAAAGCTGGATCTTCTTTACTGTCAATGATCAGCTTTAAATCGTATTCTGGGTAGTTTTGTTGTAAGAGCGATCGCAAACAATTAGGTAAAAAAGGATCAGCACCCCTTAAACAGAGGATTACTGCCGTTTTTGGTAATTGTTCATCTGGTAATGACTTGGGTTTGTGTGAACGTAAATACCATAAAAATACTAACGTTAAACAAGTTTGAATTACCAGCCAGCCGAACAAAGACTTAGATAGAAATATCATAAAGTCTGGCATTATTTCTATAGTCTTAGAAGGGAGTTATTAGGGGCGGGATTTCCCCGCCCAATAGTCAGAAATGAGGAATTATGTCTAATTCCCAGTTAGGGATCAAGAGAATACTTGAGAAAGATATTAATGGTAGTATTCTTGTCAACTTTGAAGCTGGAATTATTGAACGTAGGTGAGCCAGTGCTGATAGAAACAGTAGGATTTTTAGAAATGCCAAAGCCTTCTTGAGGAATTCCGAAAAAGTCTTTATTGAGTTTGCGATCGCCATTTTGATCATCAACTACAGCTACAGCATAAGTTCCAGGTTTTAATCCAGAAAATACCCGCTTTATAGAACTACCTGTAATTTTAGTACAACCACTTTTAACTTCACTTTTAGCATTATTAGGAAATCCTTTTTCAGAGTTATAAACTCTCATACAAATTTCCCCAGTTTTGTTGGTAATACCATTAACAACCACAGTTAAAGATGCTGTTGATTCAGCATAGGCCACATCTGTGAAGCTAACAGTTAGTAAAGTAGCAAGAAAGAAATTACTAACTTGGAATATTTTCAACATAGATCAATATTTCACCCGTAATAAGTTTGGAGTAATTTAATAGTAGCTTTCTACTAAGTAGTGAGACAGAATTAATTACACAGTGTTATTGCGTTAGCCTATGGAAGGAAGTGAAATGAAGCAATTGCCAGGGTTGTGATTGCTTCCCTTCGCTCGCAATGACTAGTACACTGCGGCGTAAGTGAATGAACCATTCTAAATCCTCCAAAAGCCTATACTGTCTTCATTTTGACTTTTGACTTTTGACTTCCGCCTTGTGGTACTAGGGTTGTGTTCTCCGATGAATTGCTAATATTGCTATAGTTCAGGTTTGATAACTAAACTTACGCAGAAACAACATTTTGGCAGCCATTAAGAAATCTTTCACCAATAACCATTCTGTACCTGATAGCTTTTTAGCGATGCTGATATGGCACAAAATTTGCTCATACCAACTAAGTTGACTATGATGAATAGAAACCCAATATTCCTGTAGAATTCGCCAATGAGGTAACAATATTTTTCCCTTATTCGTTGAATCAAACCAGACTGCATAATCATAAAAATTAGGCAACATATTCAATGAATACTGGGGATTATTTTGATTAAATGACAAATAATCAGGAAAGAACATACTCAGGGATTGTTGAGGATGGATTCTGGCAAAGAATAGATATTCGGGAATTTCATAAAATTTTCCCAGCATCCCTAGCCTTAATAATAAAATTCCATCTGCATTCCCATAACCACCCATAGGAGGTATTTGTCTTAATGCACTACTGCGAATAACTCCGTAAATTTGATAACACAAATGTTTAGTTAGTAATTCATGAAATCTTTGATGAGCTTTTAGAGAATTAGTATTGAGTTTAATGTCATAATTTTGGATAAATTCTCCCTGCTCATCAATAAAATATGTGTGGGAGTGACATAAAATGTATGTTGGATCTTTTTCCAATACATCCATACATTTCTCAATAAAATCGGGGGCGTGCAAATCATCATAAGCAGCCCATTTAAAATACTCACTGTGAGATAATTCAAAAACACGATTGAAATTACAAGCACAACCAATATTAGTTTCATTACGATAGTAACGAATCCGTTGATCTTGGGCTGCATAAGTCCTACAAATAGCCTCAGTATTATCTGTAGATGCGTTATCCGAGATAATTAACTCAAAATCAGAAAATGTCTGTGCTAATAGCGAATCTAGGCATTTTTCAAGAAATTTCTCCCCATTATATACAGGTAATCCAATACTTAACTTTGGTTGAGAGTTATTCATGCACAAATTCCTAAAATCTAGGTATTATTTAATTAATTTTTGAAGGTCAGTTTTTTGCAACCATTCATGAGTGCGGCGCATTCCTTCCGTTAAATCAACCTTAGCTTGGTAATTCAAAACACTTTCTGCTTTAGCAATAGAATAGGCATAGGGACGACTCATAAAATCAACTGATTCTGGGAGAATATCCGCCTTTTTCCGAAATAGTTTTTGCCCCTGAAGACGCACTTTTAGAAATAATTTCATTTCCTCTTTAGGTAAAGACATTGGTGCTGGTAAATTTTCCAATGAGGCTAAATGAATAAAATACTCCTTCCAAGAAGTTTCTTTACCATCAGTAATATTAAAAACCTCTCCATAAGCCGATTTTTCTATAGCTAAAAAGATGGCATCAATTAAGTTATCTACATATAGATGATTCATTACACCCTTGCCTTCATTAGCATAGGCAAATAATTTTTGTCTCATCATCTGAATCGGGCGGACAATCCAAGGCAGACTTCCTGGACCATAAACATCACCAGCCCGAATCACAATTACTCCAAATTCTGGAGCATTATTGAGTTTTAAAACTTCGATTTCCGCCTCAATTTTTGTTTGACAATAAGCATTATTTTCCCCAGACAGCACACCTGATTCTGTGATTTTATCTGAGTAATCAAATCCATATACTAAGGCAGTCGAAAGATGAACAAATGTCTTCACACCAGCTTGTTTAGCAGCCTTAGCAATGGTTACAGTACCGCTGACATTTATTTCTCTAAAATGCTTAATATCCCCCGCTTCTTCGGCAAATTGAGCGTTATGTAAAACTATATCTACTCCCTGACAAGCTTTCGAGCAAATTGCTGGGTCAGTGATATTACCGACAAAAATTTCTACGCCTAATTTTTGGAATGTTTGATCTTTAACTGGAGAACTTTGAATACCTTTAACCTTTATACCTTGCGCTACAGCTAATTCGGCTGCACGTAAGCCAATAAATTCATCAATTCCAGTAATTAGCAGAGTTTTATTTTGTAAGTTCATGGGAATGTAGATAAGTGTTCGGTAATGAAAAAGTTATACAATCTAAGTTGAAAAATTGCGATTAAATGCAACTACGAACTATTGTATTTGCAAAAGAATTTTACCGTTGTGAATAACATTAAACTTCTATCTTTAGTTGGTGTTAATTTGCTAAATATTTAGCAGAAGTTGATTAATTTAAGATGCAACAAATTCTTAGAAACTATCAGCCGGATCAGCAGAACGAAGTTTATTAATAGCTAACGCTCCAGAGGTAATGCAAATTAAGACTGTAGATACTAGAACAAGTAAGGCATTATTACTTGTCATCATGATGGGTAATTTAGTTACCTTCATGGCAAAATCATATAAACCAATAGAAACAATAAAACCAGGAATGTAACCTAATAAGGCCAAGATTATTGCTTGTTGAAAAACCACATTCAATAAATATCCATTAGCATAACCAATAGCTTTTAAAGTTGCATAGGCAATAAATTGAGTAGCAATATTGCTATACAGAATTTGATAAACAATTACCACACCCACAACAGAAGCCATGATGAGCATCAGGTTAAGAATAAAACCAATGGGGGTTCTAACTGACCAATATTGTCTTTCAAAAGCGACAAATTCTTGGCGAGTAAATATTTGAACATCCTTTGGTAAATTGGCTTTTAAATTTGCTAAAACCCGGTTTATATCTGCACCATCTTTGAGTTTAATCACTCCCATATCTATTTTTTCAACTGGGCGGCTATTAGGGTTGATTCTTAAAAAGGTTGAATCACTCACAATTAAATTACCATCAACACCAAAGGACGGTCCTAAACTAAATAAACCACCTACTCTCACTCGATAACCTTTGACAGCATCAAAGGGAAAGATTTCAATTGCTTGTTTAATATTTCCTTGATTAAATAATTCTGCTATTGGTCCAAATTCTGGACGGGCATCTCTATCAAAGAGCATAACATCAGGAATTTTGAGTTTATCCAAATTTTGCTGGACTTCTGGAATATCTAGCACGGATTTTCCAGGGTCAAAACCGATGACATAAATTGAATATTTCTCCCCGCTGATAGGATTCTTTAATTTTGCAAATTGCAAATAAATTGAACTAACGGAATCCACGCCATCAAAACCTAAAGTTTGGTATAATCGAGTCCGAGAAAAACTTTGAATTGCTGTCAAAGATTTATATTGAGAACTAACTAAAAATAAATCACCGTGCAATCGTTGATGTAGTGCTGTGGCGCTAGAATATAGTGCATCTTGGAAACCAAGCTGGATGAACATTAACAGGACAATGAAGCCAATTCCGGCTACAGCTATGACAAAACGAAGTTTCTGTTGGGCAAGTTGTAGCCACCCTAAAGGAATTTTGATATTCATATTATTTGTTAGTTGTTAGTTGTTATTTGTCAGTTGTTATTTGTCAGTTGTCAGTTGTCAGTTGTCAGTTGTCAGTTGTTAGTTGTCAGTTGTCAGTTGTCAGTTTTAGAAAATAACTAATAACTAATAACCAATAACTAATAACCAATAACCAATGACCAATGACCAATAACCAATAACCAATAACCAATAACCAATGACCAATGACCAATGACTAAATCTGGATAGCAACATCAACTTGTAAGTTAGTTAAGCGAGATATTTTTTGACTATCGGTGGAATCATCAATAGATATTTTGACTTCAATTACTCTCCGGTCTGCGTCAGAATTGGGATTAATACTAAAGATGCCTTGTTTATCAACTTGCCAACCAACTTCTCTAACAGTTCCTTGTAATTTTCCAGGAAATGTAGTGCTGGTAATGATAGCTTTTTGTCCAAGTCGAACATTTTGAATATCGGTTTGATATACTTCTGCTAGAACCTGCATTTTTGACGTATTACCGATTTCTGCAAAACCAGAAGTACCAATCACTTCGCCATTTTTGGTGTGAATTCTTAAAATTGTGCCGTCTATAGTAGAAGTAATATAAGTTAAATCATGGTCAGCTTTTGCTTGTTTAATTGCAGTTTCTGCACTTTTAACTTCAGTTTTTGCTAACTCTACATCTACAGTCCTGACTTCTTTAATACTATTAAGTTTGAATTTTCCTTCTTTAAGTTGATCTTGTAATGTGTCTTTTGTGCGTTTGAGAGTAGCTTCGGCTTCTTTTAACTGCTGTTGTGTGGTTTTGAGAACTAACTTTTTACTATCAGCAACAGAAGCAGAAACAGCACCAGCTTTTGATAATTGTTGATATCTGTCGCTCTCTTTTTGTGCATTCTCAACTTCAGCCCGAATGCGGTTGATTGTCGCTGTTTGAGCCGCAACGTCTCCTTTTAATTGGGAATTTAATCTAGTAATTGCAGTTTTTTGAGCATTGATATCTCCAGTTTTTGCTCCAGCTTGTACCTGTGCAAGTTTGGTTCTGGCAATTAATAATTTATCAAATGCTTGTTGGATAGCTGCTTGAGAACGAGCATAGTTTTCTAGATAGGCTAATACTTGTCCTTTTTTAACATTATCTCCTTCCTTTACCAATAATTTTTCTACGCGAACACCATTGACAGAATTAGGAGCAGATAAATAAGTAATTTTATCTTGTGGTTGTAATCTTCCTAAAGCAGTTACGGCAACTTTAACAGGCGTGGGTTGAGATTTAATAACGGAACTAACAGCAGGAGTTTGAGTTTGAGAATTGGTCTTTAATTGATGGAAAATGTATAAAGATACTAAACCTGTAGAGAAAGTTAGAGAAGTTGCCAGAATTATTCTCCATTTTAATGGAGTCAGGTTGAATAGTTGGCGTTCTTTATTTACTGCCATATTTTTATTCCAATGGTATTATTTCGGAAAAATACTTGTCACTCAATTTTGGATTGACTCCAACCTAAAGTGTAGAAGCTCAAAAATTTTAGATTTGGGATTGACGATTGGGGACTTGTACCAAATTTTTTTAACCTAAAATCTAAAATTCCTGGTCATGTTTATAGACTTATTCTCTGTTGCTGTTAGATCAGAGATATGTCTAATTATTTATGTATGAATTGTTATCAGCATTTTAGCTGTTATAAATACCCAAATTAGCGGTTTTTTACTTACAATTATCTATGGCTAATGCCACGCTATGCTATCAATTTTATGTTGAGTTGCCATTTGATTAAGTAGCCTAAAATACGATAGCTTTAAGGAGAAATAAAAATCTGCACTGCCCAAGTTGTGATGATGCTAATAACTTAGGTAAATCAATAAACTTACCTGTGATTATCCCAAATAACTTGGATATTGTCAACTAAATTTAGCCGTTTTTATCAAGAAAATCTTTGACTAGATACTATATTTAATTACTCATGAATTAATTTAAAAATCTGTACTTTTTTTAGCAAATTATCGTAAATAGATGCTAATTGTCCATATTTCATCACAATTGATATGTTTACAGGTTAATGTTCAACATCCCATAAATTAATGTTTGGTTTATAAATAACCAATTATCTATAAAAGGTAAGTTATCTTATAAATTCATCAAAAACAAAGACTTGATTATGATAGTTTGCTCAAAAAAGACCCAATTATGTTCAAATGTTGGCTGTGTGTATTTATTTATAAGTTACTTATAAGACAATTTAACTCTAACTCTTGAATTATCAAGCCAAGATTGATGTTTAACCCGTAATTACTCAGGATATGTTATGGATAAATATAGTTCTGAATTATACTTGGCTAGTTATTTTTTATTGACCATGAGGTAATTTGACAAATATTTTCTCCCAAAAATTAGCAAAAATGAACTATTTCGTTTTTATAAATTGTGCTAGTCTTTTTATTAATTCAACATTTATAGATGAAAGATAAATTGTTGATTTGATTTCCATTAACGGAAAAAATACTAAAATCCATGCAGTTTTTTACAGTAGGATTGCCTAAAGAAACAAAACCTATCCCTTAATAAACCGGGGTTTTGGATCTCACTAAGTTAGCAACTGCTAGATGATTGAAAACCTGTTTAAGTATTTTTTCACTATTCACAAAATTCTCCACAGAGTGTTTATTATTTTTGTAACGATTTTGGCAGCTTTGATCAGTCTAATCATCTAAAATAGGTTATCCTGGACTTTCAAAATTGGCAATTTCTATATCAACATACACAACGTTGTTATCCAATAGGTAAAACATTGAATGAATACGAGATAAAACCACTTCAGTTTAAGTATGTCCTTTTGCCAGTTATTAACACAATGTAATTGACACTTTTTATAGCGGTAATCACGCTTGGTGCAATATAATCGAGGGCACAGTCCCTGCGCCCCTACAGACTTTACAATTTGCTGACTGGATCTCATTTTCACAAGTTGAGTATTTTTTAGTATTTATTCACGAATACAAGGTTCTAAAATTGTGGAAAAATATCCAAAAAATACTCAAAATTTTGTCAAGTCAAGCATTTAAACTTACCTGCGGCGCGAACGAATGCAGATTGGATAACTATCTGTTAATAGTCTGCTGCACAATTCACGGTACTCAAAATTAGTCTATGTCCTATGTCTTGCCCCCCTCAAAAGATAGACACAATAAAAAGTTCTTTGACGGAATTAGAAGCCCAAATTAATAGTTTTGAACAGGCTGTGCTGAAGTTTATAGAGGAAGGAAAAATGAATTCAGGAAACTTAGAAAATTCGATAAATTCCATGTCAACGAACGAAATTAATAGAAAACTGCACACAACTCCTATAGCTATTATTGGCATGGCTTCTTTAATGCCTCAGTCGAGAACATTAAGGGATTACTGGCAAAATATTGTTAATAAAATTGACTGTATTACGGATGTTCCTTCTAGCCATTGGAGTGTAGAAGATTACTATGATCCTAATCCGAGAACAGCAGAAGATAAAACTTATTGTAAACGTGGTGGTTTTATTCCTGAAGTTGATTTTAATCCGATGGAATTTGGGATTCCCCCCAGTATTTTAGAAGTTACAGATGTTTCGCAACTATTAAGTTTGGTAGTTGCTAAAGAAACAATGGAAGATGCTGGTTATGGCGACTCCCGTGAATTTAGCCGCGAAAATATTGGCGTGATTTTGGGTGTGGCTATGGGCAAACAATTGGGAATGCCATTAGCTGCCAGATTAGAATATCCGATTTGGGAGAAAGTGCTGAAAAGCAGTGGTTTATCTGACGAAGATACCAAAAAAATCGTTGATAAAATCAAATCTGCTTATGTGAAATGGGATGAAAATGCTTTCCCTGGAATGTTAGCAAATGTGGTTGCTGGCAGAATTGCTAACCGTCTCAACTTTGGTGGTACAAACTGTGTAGTTGATGCTGCCTGTGCTAGTTCCTTTGGGGCATTAAAAATGGCCATTAGTGAATTAGTTGAACATCGTAGCAATATGATGTTAACCGGTGGGGTAGACACCGATAACACGATCATGGCTTACATTTCCTTCAGCAAAACTCCGGCGGTTACTCCTAGCGATAACGTGAAACCATTTGATGCTAAATCCGATGGCATGATGTTAGGTGAAGGTATTGGGATGATTCTCCTCAAACGCCTAGAAGATGCCCAAAAAGATGGGGATAAAGTCTATGCAGTGATTAAGGGAATTGGTACTTCTAGCGATGGTCGTTACAAGAGTATTTATGCCCCTAGAAAAGAAGGACAAGTTAAAGCTTTAGAACGGGCTTATGATGATGCTGGTTTTTCTCCGGCTACTGTGGGTTTAATGGAGGCACATGGTACAGGAACAATGGCTGGAGATCCGATAGAATTTAGTTCTTTACAGGATTTCTTTGGTAAATATGACACCCAAAAACAACATATTGCTTTGGGGAGTGTGAAGTCGCAAATTGGGCATACAAAAGCCGCTGCTGGTACTGCTAGTTTAATTAAAACTGCCCTAGCATTGCATCATAAAGTATTACCAGCAACGATCAATATTACTGAACCAAATCCTAAATTAGATATTGAAAATTCTTCCTTTTATCTGAATACTCAAACTAGACCTTGGATTAAGGCAGAAGGTGAAACTCCTCGACGTGCGGGTGTGAGTGCCTTTGGTTTTGGTGGTACAAATTACCATGTTGTTTTAGAAGAATACGAACCGGAACAACAAATTTCTTATCGTTTACATGGTGCTGCGGGTGAGGTGCTGTTGTTTGGTGCTACTCACGCGGAATTAATTAGCAAGTTAGAAGCGACTTTAAATAATTTGCAAGCTAATGATGGGGAAAGATATTATTCTCAATTATTGTTAGATTGTCAATCTTTAGCTATTCCCAAAACTGCACTCAGAATTGGGTTTGTATCTGAGAATTTACAAGAGGCTTGTAAGTTGCTAGAAGTTGGTATTGGTTTATTAAAAAGTAAGCCTGATGCAATTTCTTGGGAACATCCTCAAGGTATTTATTACCGTTCTGCTGGTATGGATTTGGCTGGAAAGGTTGTCGCTTTATTCTCTGGACAAGGTTCTCAATACTTGGAAATGGGACGAGAAGCGGTGATGAATTTCCCTAGCTTGCGACAGTTGTATGGGAAGATGGATCATCTGTTCAAGCAGGGTAATTTGCAACCGGTTTCTGAGGTGGTTTTCCCTCGTTCTACTTTTGATGAAGTTGAGAAAAAAGCCCAAGTTGCGACTTTGCAAAGAACGGAATATGCCCAGCCGGCAATTGGGGTGTTTAGTGCTGGTTTGTATGGAATTTTGCAACAGGCTGGTTTTAAGGCAGATTTCACCGCTGGACATAGTTTTGGGGAATTAACGGCTTTGTGGGCGGCTGGAGTGTTGAGTGAGGCTGATTATTTGTTCTTAGTGAAGGCTAGAGGACAGGCTATGGCTGCACCCAAAGACCCAGATCATGATGCTGGTAGTATGTTAGCGGTGAAGGAAGATATCAGCAAGATTGAACCGCTGCTGAAGCAGTTTCCGAAAGTAAGTATTGCTAATTTTAATTCTCCTACCCAAATTGTTTTAGCAGGTCCAAAGCTGGAAATTGAGAAAATCCAAGCTGCTTGCCAAAAATTAGGATACAGTGCGGTTTTATTGCCTGTGTCTGCGGCTTTCCATACTCCGTTGATTGCTTTCGCACAAAAGTCTTTTGCTATTGCGACTAAGTCGGTAACTTTCCAAAGTCCGCAAATTCCGGTTTTTAGTAATGTCACTGGTAAACATTATCCGCAAAATGCAGCGGCGATTCAAAAGAACTTAGAAAGCCATTTGGCTAGTTCTGTGTTGTTTAAACAAGAGATTGAAAATATCTATGGGGCTGGTGGTTATTGCTTTGTAGAATTTGGACCTAAACGGGTTTTAAGTAACTTGGTAAAAGATACATTAGGCGATCGCCCCCATCTTACCATATCTCTCAATCCCAGTGCCTCCAAAAACAGCGATCGCTCCCTCCGAGAAGCAGCCGTCCAATTGCGCGTCATTGGCATGAATTTGGGCAATCTTGACCCCTACAAACTCCCTGCCATACTTCCCCCCATTGCCACCAAAAAGACCCTCAGCGTCAAATTAACTGGCATCAACTACATTTCCGACAAAACCAAAAACGCCTTCAAAGAAGCCTTACAGGACGGACACAAAATCAGTAGGGGCGCGGGTCCCGCGCCCAATATTTCCGAAATCACACCCAATATTTCCGAAATAGAAACCCCTGTAATTACCAAAATTGCTCCAACCAACGAACATAACGGTAACGGTAACGGACACAAAAAACAACCCCTCATTGAAACCCAGTTCCAGCTACAGCATCAGATGACTACCACTGCAACCATTCAAAAACAATCCAGTCCAGAACTGTTCGCGCCCCAATCCAGCGAGAAGATGCAAACACCAGATAAACTTATAAATTGCCAACAAATTCTCACCAGCTTAGAACAACTTCTGAGCCAGTTCCAGCACAACCAAAGCGAGAATTTAGAAGTTCACAGCACCTATCTCAACCATCAAATAGAATACGCCAAAACCTTCTTCCAACTAATGCAGCAGCAAAACACCTTATTTGCTAATGCTAAATCCTCCGCCGAAGCCGCTCAAATTAAGCAAGTAATCATGGAAAGCTTAGAGCGGAGTATGATTCAGTTTCATTCCCAACAAGGTGAAACCCTCCGTATTCATGAACAATATCTGCGGGAACAGATAGAATATACCAAACACTTTTTCCAACTCATTCAAGAAGAATATTCTCAACTTATTTCTGACACCCAAGAAATAGCACCTGTCCCTCCCACAGCCACCATTATTCCCCCTCAACCATTACCAGTAATTGAGCCAAAAGTTCAAATTGCAGAACCTGTAATTGCAGCACCGGTCATTGAACCTGAACCAATTATTATTCCCCAGTCCCCAGTTGCATTTATCCCAGAACCCACACCTGTAACCAGCAACTTAAATCTGGATGATCTAGCTAACAACCTCTTAAGCATTACCAGCGAGAAAACTGGTTATCCTATTGAAATGCTAGAACTCGATATGGATATGGAAGCGGACTTAGGAATTGACTCCATTAAACGAGTAGAAATTCTGGGAGGATTGCAGGAATTATATCCCAACTTGCCTAAACCCAACCTGGAAGAACTGGCAGAAAAACGTACCATTGGTCAAGTTGTCGAATATCTGCAAGGACAGGGAACAGGTGACAGGTTAAAGGTGACAGGTGACAGTTTAGAGGTAATAGAGGAAGTAGAAGCAAAACAGGTTACAGAAGAAGTAATACCAGAACCAGTTTCCATTCCCCAGTCCCCAGTCCCCAGCAACGAATACGCAGATTTAGGACAAACCCTGTTAAACATCACCAGTGAAAAAACAGGTTATCCAGTCGAAATGCTAGAACTGGACATGGACATGGAAGCCGACTTAGGGATAGATTCCATCAAACGGGTAGAAATACTCGGAGCAATGCAGGAAGCGTATCCTGACTTACCCAAACCCAATATAGAAGAATTAGGCGACCTCCGGACAATCGGGCAAATCGTTAACTACCTCCAATCACTGGTGGGAGGTGAAAAAAAAAAGCCGCACATTGATGTTAACCCGGTAACAACCACCAGCGTAGGGGCGCAGGGACTGCGCCCTCTCCTGGATTCTCTCACCCCACCCCCCATCGTAGACCCTAATCTTCCCCGTCGTCCCGCTCAACTTAAAACCTTACCCAGACCAGATTTTTTAGAAGCGCAGTTACCCGAAGGACACATTGGTTTAATTACTGATGATGGTTCTTTAACTACTAGCAAAGTAGTCCACGCACTGATAGAACAAGGTTGGAAAGTAGTAGTTTTGAGTTTCCCCCAATCCTTAGTTCCCGAACAATTGCCATTACCAGCAGGTGTTACCCGCGTCACATTGGCAAATATGAGTGAACAACATCTGCAATTATTATTGCAAAGTGTGACTACTAAACACGGAGCGATTGGGGCATTTGTTCACCTACATCCTCAATTTACACCGGAAAAACCTGGACATATTTCCTATCCAGAAGCAGAAAAGGCAATTCTTAAACAAGTGTTTTTAATGGCTAAACATCTGAAAGCAACTTTGAATAATGCCGCATCTTTAGCAGGAAGAACCAGTTTTTGCACAGTTGCCCATCTTGACGGTGAATTTGGCTTAGGACATCAAGGTAATTTTAGTGCAATTAGTGCCGGTTTGTTTGGTTTAACAAAAAGTTTGCGCTGGGAATGGCCACAGGTATTCTTCCGCGCAATTGACCTCAATCCGACTTTAGATCCTCATGAATCTGCCCAATATATTGTGGCTGAATTGCACGATTCTAATTGCTATATTGCCGAGGTTGGTTATGGTGATCAAGGACGAGTAACGTTGGTGGCAAAGAGTGAGTAATGTCTAAACTGTGATTTGTTTGATTAGTCAATGTCTAAACTATGATTTTTTTGATTTTTTTGATTTTTTTGATTGAGTTACTTGTTTATTTATCAATCAATTAATCATCTTTATCAAACAGATCCCACAAATCATAGTTCCGACATTTTCATCAAACAAATCCCACAAACCATAGTTCCGACATATTAATCAAATAAATCTCATAAATCATAGTTATGATTGCAACTGTTCAAGTTAGTCCATCTTCTGTTTTTGTTGTCAGTGGTGGCGCGAAGGGAATCACTGCTCAATGTACTATTAAGTTAGCTCAACAACAACGTTGTAAGTTTATTCTTTTAGGTCGTTCGGAAATTATCACAGAACCCGAATATGTTCGTGATTGTTTGGAAGATTCTGCTTTGAAAAAGCGCATTATGGAAAATTTGATTTCTCAAGGTGAGAAACCAACACCCATGATGGTACAAAAGATATTTAATCAAATTAATTCTAGTCGGGAAATTAAGAGGACTTTAGCAGCTATTGAAGCGACAGGAGGAACGGCTGAATATATCAGTGTTGATGTCACCGATACTGTAAATCTGCAAGCTAAGTTACAAGAAGTTTCTGATAAAGTTGGTCAAATTACTGGCATTATTCACGGTGCTGGTAACTTAGCCGATAAGTTAATTGAAAAAAAGACAGAAGATGATTTTGAGAAAGTTTATACTGCTAAAGTTCAGGGTTTAGAAAATCTCCTCAATTGTGTTAATCCTCAGCAATTACAACATTTAGTATTGTTTTCGTCCGTGACTGGATTTTATGGTAATATTGGTCAAAGTGATTATGCGATCGCTAACGAAATTCTCAGTAAATCAGCCCACTTAATGAAACAATATAACCCCAATTGTCATGTAGTCGCAATTAACTGGGGTGGTTGGGATAGTGGCATGGTGACACCACAATTAAAAAAGGCATTTACAGAACGAGGAATTAGTATTATTCCCGTAGAAGTTGGTACACAAATGTTAGTTAATGAACTACATCCTGCCTATACTAATGATTCTCAAGTAGTGATTGGCAGTCCCATGAAACTATCACCTGCTCCTTTAATTTCAGAACTTCGCAGCTATCGGATTCGCAGAAAAATGATATTAGCAGAAAACCCCTTTCTGCACGATCATACAATTGCAGATTCACCCGTTTTACCAGCAACCTGTGCTAAATCATGGATGGTTAATGGCTGTGAAGAAATCTATCCAGGTTATAGATATTTGAGTTGCCAAGATTTTAAAGTTCTCAAAGGAATCACCTTTAATTCTACCCTAGCAAACGAACATATTCTAGAACTCAAAGAAGTTGCTAAAGTTGATGGCGATTTTGTTGAATTTCAAACCAAAATATTGAGCAAAACCCCCGAAGGTAAAACTCATTATCACTTTAGTTCTTTGATAAGACTGGTAAAAAATATGCCAGAAGCACCCATTTATCAAGAAATGGATCTCAGAGAAGATAATATAGTCACTAATACAGCCAGAGAGTTTTATCAAAATGGTGACTTATCCCTATTTCATGGACCAGCATTCCAGAAAATTACCAAAGTTTTAAATATTAGTCCCAAAAAACTCACAGCCGAATGTTGTTGGCAAGAAATCACAGCCAAAGAACAAGGACAATTTCCCGTCAATTGGCACAACCCTTACATAATTGATTTGAGTACCCAAACATTATGGTTATGGTTAAATTACATCCATAAAGAAGTTTGTTTACCCGGACAATTAACATACTGTGAACAATTTTTAGCAGTACCATTTAACGTCCCCTTTTACGTCTCCTGTGAAATCATCGCCAAAACCGATACAGGTGCAACAGTCAACTTCATTATTCATGATCATCAAGGCAAAATCTATTCACGAATCCTAGAAGCAAAAGCAGTAATTTGGCCAATGAAAATGTTAAATAAACAATAGAAACATACGACTTTTGTTTTTGGTGAATATGAATTTATTTCACGCAGAGTCGCAGAGTCGCAGAGAGTAAGTCCTAGAGAAATATAATTTTCTATTGTCTTCTTTCTTCCTTCTTCTTCTCTTCCTTCTTCGTGTTCTTCGTACCTTTGTGGTTCATTTCTCTTAATTATCTTCCTGCGTCCATAAATCCATAAACATTGGGGAATCGCGTAAATCCTAAATAACATAGGGAACAGAGTAAACAATATCTCTTTCCCTCATCCCCCAATGAGGATTTCAAAAGTGGAAAAAATCGCTATTATCGGGTTATCTTGCCTATTTCCCGATGCTAATAATCCTGAAGAATTTTGGCAGAATCTCACAGCAGAAAAGGATTCCACATCATCTATAAGTGTAGCGGATTTGGGAATAGATCCCGCTATATTCTACGATCCAAATAAAGGTAAACCGGAAAAGTTCTACTTTCAAAAGGGTGGATTTATCCGCGACTTTAAATTTGATGTTAATGAGTATAACTTACCTCCGGCATTTCTGGAAAGCTTAGATAATACCTTTAAATGGTCATTATACGCCGCTAAACAAGCTATTGTTCAAAGTGGCTATCTGGGAAATCAAACTGCACTTGCAAAATGTGGCGTAGTCTTAGGAACTTTAGGATTTCCTACCAAAGCTTCCAATAGTCTATTTGCTCCTATTTATCAGCAAAATATTCAACCTGCAATTAGTGAACTATTACAGGAAAAAGACTTTCGTTTAGGCGGTTTATCAATCTCTAAAAAAGTCTCTCCATACAATGCTATGGTTTCTGGTTTACCCGCTGCTATAGTTTCCCAAGCCTTTTCTTTATCTGCAACTCATTTCTGTATAGATGCTGCTTGTTCATCATCATTTTATGCCATTAAATTAGCATCTCATTATTTGCAATCTGGCAAAACTGATTTGATGTTAGCTGGTGCAATTAGTTGTGCAGATCCATTATTTGTGAGAATGTTATTTTCCGGTATTCAAGGATATCCAGATAATGGCATTAGTCGTCCACTAGATAAGTTATCACGCGGGTTAATTACCTCCGAAGGCACAGGAATGGTAATGCTCAAAAGATATAGTGATGCTGTTAGAGATGGTGACAAGATTCTGGCAACAATTTGTGGTAATGGACTATCTAATGATGGTAAAGGAAAACATCTCCTCAGTCCTAATCCTCAAGGGCAAACTCTGGCATATCAAAGAGCTTATTCAGAAGCTAAACTTAACCCCCAAACTATTGATTATTTAGAGTGCCATGCCACCGGTACTCTATTGGGAGATACCACCGAATGTAACTCAATTGAAGGCTTTTTTAGTCCATATAAAGCAGCACCATTAGTAGGCTCAACAAAAACAAATGTTGGTCATTTACTAGTTGCTGCCGGCATGGTAGGTATAACCAAGACAATTTTAAGTATGTCTCATGGCGTTATTCCTCCAACTATTCATGTGACTCAACCCATAGGTTCTGAAAATAATGTTATCTCTCCACAAAACATTGTCAGAACTCCGACTAAATGGCCAAGTCAAGGAACTAAAATAGTAGCTTTAAGTGCATTTGGTTTTGGTGGAACAAACTCTCATATTATTCTAGAACAGGGGAAGTAAGCAAATGAATATTCAGCAACATAAGACTGCAAAAATGGCAATTGTGGGCATGGATGCCTTTTTTGGAGAATGTCAAGAATTAGATGCCTTTGAGAGCAGCATTTACGATGGAAAACAGCATTTTATTCCTCTGCCAGAATCAAGATGGCATGGTATTAATGAACAAGAAACTTTACTGCGAGAGTATGGGTTAGAAGCTGGAAAAGTCCCCCAAGGAGCGTATATTGATAATTTTGAAGTTGATACTTTAGCGTACAAAATTCCTCCTAATGAAGTTGAAAAAATCAACTCTCAACAACTTTTATTATTAAGAGTTGCTGACCACGCCCTCAAAGATGCGGGAATTTTACCTAATAGCAACGTAGCGGTAATTATTGCCGCAGATACAGAATTATCTGTACACCAACTCCAGCAAAGATGGAATTTACCTTGGCAAATTAAAGATGGTTTAAATGGTGCAGAAATTGTTTTATCACCAGAAAAGATCAATCAATTAGAAGGCATAGTTCAAGATAGTATTCACAATCAAGTTGAACTTAGTGAATATCTCAGTCACGTTACTAATATTATGGCTAGTCGGATTTCCTCCTTATGGAATTTCTCTGGTCCATCCTTTACGATTAGCGCCGTCGAAACAGCCGCTTTCAAAGCCTTAGAATTAGCGCAAATGCTGCTAGATACCCATGAAGTAGATGCTGTAGTTGTGGGTGCTGTTGACTTAGCAGGGGGTGTAGAAAATGTCTTATTGCGAAGTCAATTTGGCAAAATTAATACAGGAGTCAATACCTTAAGTTTTGACGAAAAAGCTAATGGTTGGAATGTGGGAGAAGGTGCAGGTGCAGTTGTTCTTAAACGTCATGATACAGCGTTAGCAAATAATCAACGTATCTATGCAGTAATTGATGGTATTAGCATTGGTCAATCTTCCTCAATGGCTGTAGATAGCCATACCATTACTCAAGTATGTCAACAAGCTTTTCAACAAGCCGGCATTGAACCCACAAAAGTTAATTACTTAGAAGTCTGCGCTAGTGGTATCCCCGCAGAAGACGAAGCCGAAATTAACGGTATCCTTCAAGCTTATCCCTCAGTAGGAGATGGTTTACACTGCGCTATAGGTAGCGTTAAATCTAATATTGGTCATACCTTCGTTGCCTCTGGAATTGCCAGTTTAATTAAAACTGCACTGAGTATTTATCACAGATATATTCCCGGAACTCCTAATTGGTCTGGTGTGAAAACACCGCAAGTATGGGAAGGTAGTCCTTTCTATGTTGCCACAGAATCGAGACCCTGGTTTTTGCAAAAAGAAGTCAAATCTCGAATTTCTGCGATTAATAGTATTGGTTGCGACGGTTCTTTTGCCCATATCATCTTATCAGAAGAAACCCAACAACCAGAACGCACTAGCAAATATTTAGAATCCAGACCTTTGCATTTATTACCCATTGCCGCAGATGATCAATCTAGCTTATTAGCAGCATTGGATCATTTGCAAGCAACAATTGAAAATGCTGATTCTCTCAAAAATATTGCGAGTCAAACCTTTGTTAAATTTCAACAAAATTCTGACAGCAAATATACACTTTCCCTAACTGGACGCAACAAAAAAGAATTAATTAAAGAAATTAATTCTGCGAAAAAAGGTGTAACTAATGCCTTTGCAAATGGTAAAGATTGGCAAACTCCCATAGGTAGTTATTTCACACCCAAACCCCTGGGTAAAGATGGAGAAATTGCCTTTGTTTATCCCGCTGCTGTTAATACTTACCTGGGTATTGGTCGGAGTCTTTTCCGTTTATTTCCTAAAGTCTTAGATGATGTGATTATCAAAAGTCTTGACGAACGGGCTGCGGATGTTGAAAAATTGGTATTTCCGAGAAGTTTGAGTAAATTGTCAACTCGACAATTAGAAATTCTAGAAAAAAAATTGTTAGATGATTCTCTGGCAATGTTTGAAGCAGAAGTGCTTTTTACCAGATTAATCTCCACAATTATTACTGAGGATTTCCAAATTAAACCTAAATATATTTTCGGATATAGCTTAGGTGAAACTAGCATGATGGTTGCTCAAGGAGTATGGAGCAATTTTTATGAAGTCAGTCACACATTTAATTCATCAGCTTTATTTGGAGATAGATTATCTGGTCCTAAAAATGCTGTCCGTGAGTATTGGGGACTACCAAAAACTGACATAGTTCCAGAAAATAAGTTATGGGCTAACTACGTTCTCATGGCTAGTTCAGCCCAAGTTAGAGAATGTTTAAAAAATGAACCTCACGTTTATTTGACACAGATTAATACAGCAGAAGAAGTATTAATTGCCGGAGAACCAGCCGCGTGTGAACGAGTAATTAAAACCCTGGGTTGTAATTCCTTTCCTGCTCCTTTTGATCATGTAATTCATTGTCAAGCAATGCAATCAGAATCTCAAGAATTGGAAAAATTATACACTATACCAGCGCAAAAAATACCCGGAATTAAGTTTTATTCTGCGGCTGAATATCAATCAATTGAACTTGATAGCCAAGAAATTGCTCACAATATTGCTACAGGGTTATGTCAACAACTCGACTTCCCCCGCTTGGTTAATCGCGTTTATGGTGACGGGGCAAAAATATTTATTGAAGCCGGCGCTGGTGGTATTTGTTCACGCTGGATAGATAAAAATTTAGCTAATCAAGAACATCTTACCGTATCCCTAAACCGACGCGGTACAGATGACCATAGTTCCCTAATTAAAGCATTAGCAAAACTATTAAGTCATCAAGTCAAGTTGAATCTAGCTCCTTTATATAACCTATTCTCAGAAAACACTCAACAAAAAAAAGCTGCACTGAGGAAAGTTACATTAGGTGGTAGTTCCATGACTGCTGCAATTTTAAATGCAGAAAATCGCCAAATTTTTGCTAATAACCAAAAGCAAACAATTTCTACTCAGCCAGAGTATAAAATCATTAATTCTCTACAGACATCCGAGAAAATAGCACCCACAGAGATTTACCCCAAACCCCAACCAAAGCTACAAAAAAATACCATAAAAACGATCATGGAGAACGGTTTGGAATTGTCAAAGAAACTAAAATTCTTTGAGTCAACAAAAATCTTAAAGCCAAACATAAATCAAGAATCTGGTGAAAAAATTAGCATGAATGATTTAAAAAAAGCTCAGTATCAAAACTTGAGTAACAATACTGCCAAATTAACTAAAACTCACACAAACTTCTTAGCAGCTAGACAGGATTTTAGTCAGCAAATGAGCGAAATTATTCAATTGCAACTAGCTTGCGCTCAAAACTTACTCAAGGAAGAGAAATAATTCACTTAGTGTTAAGTGTAAAACTCTTTTTTAACTAACCACAGAGGCACAGAGGACACAGAGGGAAGAAAAAATGCTTAACTGAACTGTGTTCAGAAATGGACTGAAAATTACACTGAGATGTAATGTTCTTTCTCTGCGCCTCTGCGCCTCTGCGTGAGCTAGATTCTTCATTTCACATCCTTTGCTTATAAATTGAGGAATAATTACCGTGACAACAATCGAGACGGTACTAAGTAAACATGATAATGGACTGGGTTTTTTCACCTGTAATCACCAAAACCAAATTTGGAAGGGTTCATTAGATTGTGTTAGCTTTGAAAAAAGTGCTATCAAAGATAAACTATTAACATCAGATAAACCTTGTTATATTATTAAAATAGCTGGGAAAATCGGTGCTACTAATGATGGTTATTTATCATCTGCTGATAATGCTTTATCTGGACAAGCAGAACTTTTAATATCACTCCCTCCCCTACGTTTACAACAACTTGGCGACCCTAGTTTTCTCGCCGCTTATGGTGTAAAATATGCCTATATGACAGGAGCAATGGCTGGGGGTATTGCTTCTGAAGAAATGGTAATTGCACTCGGAAAAGAGAAAATTTTAAGTTCTTTTGGTGCAGGTGGTTTACTTCCAGAACGCTTAGAAACTGCGATTAATACTATTCAAGAAGCGTTACCTAGTGGTCCTTATGCTTTCAATTTAATTCACAGTCCTAACGAACCAGCTATTGAACGCCGCGCTGTAGATTTATATCTGAAATATGGTGTCAGAACTGTAGAAGCATCAGCATTTTTAGACTTAACTCCTAATATCGTTTATTATCGAGTTGCTGGGTTAAGATTAAATGCAGCTAATCAAATTGATATCCGAAATAAGGTAATAGCTAAAGTTTCCCGTCGAGAAGTTGCCACTAAATTTTTACAACCAGCACCGGAACGAATTCTCAAAGAGTTACTTCAGCAAGGACTAATTACCGAATTGCAAGCTAATTTGGCTAGACAAGTGCCAATGGCTGATGATATTACCGTTGAGGCTGATTCTGGTGGTCATACAGATAATCGTCCTTTAGTATGTTTATTACCTTCAATTATTGCCCTCAGAGATGAAATTCAAGGGCAATATAATTACTCAGTTCCTATTAGAATTGGCGTGGCTGGAGGCATTGGTACACCAGAAGCAGCTTTAGCTGGTTTTATGATGGGTGCTGCTTATATAGTGACTGGTTCAATTAATCAATCTTGTGTGGAATCTGGCGCTTGTGAACATACTAAAAAGTTGTTAGCACAAGCAGAAATGGCAGATATGACAATGGCTCCCGCAGCCGATATGTTTGAAATGGGAGTCAAATTACAAGTTCTCAAACGGGGGACAATGTTTCCCATGCGAGCGCAAAAACTATATGAATTGTATCGCACTTACGACTCTATTGAACAGATTCCCTCAGCAGAAAAAGAGAAGCTAGAAAAACAAATTTTCCGTAAAAGTCTTGCGGAAGTTTGGGAAGGTGCAGCGGCATATTTATCCCAAAAAAATCCTGAAAAATTGGGTAAAGCTGTTAATAATCCTAAATTGAAAATGGCTGTAATCTTTCGTTGGTATTTGGGATTATCTTCTCGGTGGTCTAGCACTGGTGAAAAAGGTCGGGAAGTTGATTATCAAATATGGTGTGGTCCAGCTATGGGTGGTTTCAATGACTGGGTGCGTGGTTCATATTTGTCAGAATATAATCAGCGTCATGTTGTTGATGTTGCTGACCAAATTATGAGGGGGACAGCATTTTTATATCGTAGTCACAGTTTAAAAATGCAGGGTTTACAAATGCCTACTTATTACAGTCAATATCAACCAATTCCTTCTACATTGGAGAAGTAAAAATGAGTTTAAAACAGTCTTGTACTTCTGAAAGTATTCAATCATTTCTAGTTTCCCATCTCGCGGAAGTTGTCGGAGTTGAAACCGCAGAAATTGATGTTGATGAAAACTTAGAAAATTATGGTTTGGATTCTGCTCAAGCCATGATGATCATTAGTAAATTAGAGGAATTACTAGGTTTTAAACCTTCTCCTATTTTACTTTGGCATTATCCTAATATTGCGGCACTTTCCCAACGATTGTCAGAAGAATCTAGTGATGGTTCTCAGCTACAAGATGCAGGTTCAAGCACAAATTCCCCTGTTAGTTTTGCTCCTCCTCTTCTAGATTTGGCTGCGGAAGCTGTTCTAGACCCCACTATTCAACCCATAGGCACTGCTGTTTCTGTTACTAACCCTAAAAACATCTTTTTAACCGGGGGAACGGGTTATTTAGGTGCTTTTATTATCAAGGAATTACTAGAAGTATCGGACGCAAATCTTTATTGTTTAGTCCGTGCTGATAATGTAGAAGCAGGTAAAAGCAAATTAGAAAATAATTTGCAACAATATGGCATTTGGCAAGATCATTATAGTGGCAGAATTATTCCCATTATTGGGGATTTAGCACAGCCACATTTAGGAATTAATGCAGAACAATTTCAAAATCTAGCTGCTAATATTGATGCTATTTATCATAGTGCAGCTTTACTGAATTATGTTTATCCTTACTCAGCATTAAAAACAGCGAATGTTTTGGGTACACAAGAAGTTTTGCGTTTGGCTTGTCAAACTAAGGTTAAGCCATTGCATTATGTTTCTAGTGTGGCTGTTTTTGAATCCAGTGCTTATGCTGGTAAGTTAGTTAAAGAAGATGATGATTTTCATGATTGGGAAGGTATTTTCCTCGGTTATTCCCAAACTAAATGGGTGGCAGAAAAATTAGTGAAAATTGCTGGTAGTCGAGGATTACCTATCACTATTCATAGACCTCCTTTAATTTCTGGAGATAGCCAAACCGGAATTTGCAATACCCATGATTTCATCAATTTGATGATTAAAGGTTGTCTGCAAATGGGTTCTTTCCCTGATGTAGATTATATGTTAGATATGTCTCCAGTTGATTATGTGAGCAAATCTGTTGTTTATCTTTCTCGACAAGAAACATCTGTAGGTAAAGCTTTCCATTTACAACATCCTCAACCTGCTTCTTTAAAATCTTTAGTTGATTGGGTGCGTTCTTTTGGATTTTCACTGAAGATGATTCCTTATGAAGAGTGGCAAGCAGAGTTAATTAATAATGTCACATCTCAAGACAATCCTTTATATACTTTGCGTCCATTTTTACTAGAACGTTGGTCTGATGAACAAATCACCATTCCTGATTTATATTTACAAGCAAGAAGACCAATTATCAGTTGCGAAGAAACTCTAGCAGCACTAAAAGGCAGTTCCATTCTTTGTCCTCCCATTGATTCTCAATTGTTGATGATTTATACATCTTACTTAGTACAAACTGGTTTCCTAAGTCTTGCTTAATATCAATTTTAGGTGAAGCTGCACATAATTATTAAATCCAGAGTTTATCCGCGTTCATCTGCGGTCAATTATTCTGGAAATATTAATTATATGCAGCTTTATTTGAATTTGTTATAATATAGGGATATTGGCAGAATTCGTCAGTGCCAATTTCAGCTAACTCAACTTTCTTAAAATGAACATAAAGTGTCAGGGAACAGTTTTGATTACGGGTGCAGCTAATGGTATCGGTTATCAATTAGCTCGTATTTTTGCTCATAATAATTATAATCTAGTCTTGGTAGATAGACTAGAAGAAAAAATCACAAAAATAGCTGTGGATTTTGCAGAAGAGTTTAGAATTTCTGTTAAACCTATTATTAAAGATTTATCTATATCTATATCTCCTGAAGAAATTTTCACAGAATTACAAGAATCTGGTATTAAAGTTGATATTCTGGTAAATAATGCTGGGTTTGGGACTTATGGGTTATTTAATGAAACTAATCTCAAGACTGAATTAGAAATGTTGCAAGTAAATTTAGTTTGTCTGACCCATTTAACTAAGTTGTTTCTCAAAGAAATGGTTAAACAAGGTCATGGCAAGATATTAAATGTTGCTTCTGCGGCTGCATTTCAACCAGGTCCGTTAATGGCAGTGTATTTTGCCACTAAAGCCTATATTCTATCATTTTCAGAAGCGATCGCTAATGAATTAGAAGGTACAGGTGTCACCGTCACAGTTCTTTGTCCAGGTTCAACTGCATCTGCTTTTCATGAAAGAACCGGCATGGCAGATTCTAAAATGCTGAAGGGGAAAAATATGATGGATGCGGAAACTGTGGCTCAGATGGGCTATGATGCGTTAATGAGAGGAAAGACAATTGTTATTCCTGGGTTTATGAATAAAATGATGTCAAAATGTGTGAGGTTTATTCCTAGAAAACTTGTCACAAAAATTGTCAGAAGTATGCAAGAAGACAAGTAGGGGTTTAGAACTGCTGAACCGTCACAAAATTAGATCATGATAGAATCTTATTAATATCACAATTATTAACTCTGTGTTGATATTATGCGAACACAAACAAGATACTACACACCAGAAGAATACCTAGAACTCGAAGAACAAGCAGAGTATAAAAGCGAATATCGGGATGGAGAAATTATAGCTATGACTGGAGGAACAACAAATCATAATAAAATAGCTCTTAATTTCGCAGCTTCCTTAAAATACGGATTAAGAAAGAAAAACTATGCCGTTTATATTGGTGATGTCCGCTTGTGGATACCGCGTTATCGTCAACATACATACCCTGATGTGATGATAATTCAAGGAGAACCTATTTATGCTACTGAAAATACTACCACTGTGATGAATCCTTTATTAATTGCTGAAGTTTCATCTAAATCAACTAGTAATTATGACCAAAGTGATAAATTCATGTATTATCGTTCTATACCTGAATTTAAAGAATATATTTTAATCAATCAATATCAATATCATGTCATGCAATATGTGAAAACAAATGATGGTAAATGGATATTCACAGAGTTAGAATCGGAATCAGACATTTTAACATTACAAACTATAGATTTTCAGATTGCTTTAAGTGAAATATATGAACAGGTAAATTTTACCCAAAGCAATGAAAATCAAGAATAATCATAATGTATCTTTGATATCCTGTATTTGCTGTTATACTGATTTGCCGTGAGACTAAAATTCATACCCTTAATCAGCAACGCCGAATTTTGGGCTTTGGTGGGTGAAGGTATGATTTTTCAGGCTTCGCCCCGCTTCGCTAACACGAAGAGGCGCAGAGTCGTAGAGAGTAAGAGTTTGAGAAATAGAATGTTTGATTTTTATACCTCAGTTCAGCAATGTCCATATTTAATGATTAGTTGTTATTCTAGTTATCATTGACTAATATTTACTCATAAGATATAAAAAACACGGGTTTCATGTCGAAATATTAAGGAATATTGTATTTATATCAAAACCTGGAGCTACAAAGGAAATTCAGCCAAAAGTCCGTGATAGGATACTTTGGGAAAATATTCATAATTAGGAGAAAACCTTTGACACTACGGGTTGCTGTTGTGGGTTCGGGACCTGCGGGTTCATGCGCTGCCGAAACCCTAGCTAAAGCTGGGATTGAAACCTATTTGTTTGAGCGCAAGTTAGATAACGCCAAACCTTGTGGGGGCGCTATTCCTCTGTGCATGGTGAGTGAGTTTGACTTACCTCCGGCAATTATTGACCGTCGGGTACGGAAGATGAAAATGATTTCTCCTTCTAATCGTGAAGTTGATATCAATCTGATAAATGAAGAAGAATATATAGGAATGTGCCGCCGAGAAGTGCTGGATGGTTTCTTGCGGGACCGGGCGGCAAAATTAGGGGCAAATTTAATTAACGCCACTGTTCATAAAGTTGATATTCCTGGGAACAATACCGACCCCTATACCATTCACTATGTTGACCATACAGGAGACGGGGCGCAAGGCGTTACCAAAACCCTAAAGGTGGATTTAATCGTGGGTGCTGACGGGGCAAATTCCCGCGTTGCCAAGGATATGGGCGCTGGAGATTACAATTATGCGATCGCCTTCCAAGAACGCATTCGTCTTCCCCAAGACAAAATGGACTATTACAACGACCTCGCCGAAATGTACGTTGGCGATGATGTTTCCACCGACTTCTACGCTTGGGTATTCCCCAAACACGATCACGTAGCCGTCGGTACTGGCACAATGCACATCAACAAAGCCAGAATCAAACAATTTCAAACTGGTATTCGCGCCCGTGCTGCGGAAAAACTCGCTGGTGGTGAAATCATCAAAATCGAGGCACATCCCATCCCTGAACATCCCCGCCCCCGTCGCGTTGTCGGTCGCATAGCCTTGGTAGGAGATGCTGCTGGTTATGTTACCAAGTCCTCCGGGGAAGGTATCTACTTCGCTGCTAAATCTGGCAGAATGTGCGCTGAAGCCATTGTGGAAGCCGCTAACGGTGGGGCGCGGATTCCCACAGAACGCGACCTCAAAGTGTACATCAAGCGTTGGGATAAGAAATACGGACTCACCTACAAAGTGTTAGACATTCTTCAAAACGTCTTCTATCGTTCCGATGCTACCCGTGAAGCATTTGTAGAAATGTGTGATGACATGGATGTACAAAAGCTAACTTTTGATAGTTATCTCTATAAAACTGTAGTTCCCGCTAACCCCTTCACCCAGTTAAAAATTACTGCCAAAACCCTTGGTAGTTTAATTCGTGGTAACGCCCTTGCACCCTAAATATAGGAAATCAGAAGCCGGAAATTCGTTTCTGGGCTTCTTTTTTTTTGGGGTGCTTTCGCCTGTGTTCTAATCATTACAGGTTTTGTCAAAAGTGTCCGCACATGACAAAGATAGAAATAATCTAACCACACGGAAATAACAGCTTTAGCTTCATTTAGGGTAGAACATCAGAAGGAAATTTAGGATATTGAGAGAGCTAATTCTAAATCTCCAAACGAACAATTTTCGTTGTCTGACAGTTTAAATTGCAAAATGTAATATATAATACTTTTAGATTTCTCGTGAGAATGAATTTAGTAATACAATATGGATTTTTTAAAAACATTTGCCGAAAATATAGAGTCAAAACCTTGTTTAAAATCTACTAATCATAACTATGAAATACAAAAGGTTTCTCCAAAAAATTTAGAAACATTTTTAAATCATCTAAAGCTAGTTATTCCTTTTTTTTGTGAACATCCACACAGCATTCTTGAAGAGATAGAGAAGTTAAGAGAAGATGGGCTAGAGTCTATTGTTAAGTATCTTCATAAAGCAACTAAAAATAATACTAGAGTTTGGAATGGAACTATTGGGGAAGCAATAGCAACTTGTTATATACTAAGTTCTACAGACTATAAAATTCCTGTTTTCAAACTTCGTTTTGCAACTAATAGAACAATGGCAATGCACGGAGATGACGTACTTGGAATGAAGTTCAATGCAGATGGAACACCACAAAAATTATTAGTTGTAGAAGTTAAAAATTATGGTGCTAATCCCAAGCAAGCTGTTGAAAAAGCTAGTGATGGTTTGCTCAAAGTTCAACAAGGTTCGATAACGCTTTTAGGTTTTATTATTAATATTCTTAAAACAAAAGATAGACTTAATGAAGCAAAACAAGTTAAAAGATTTAATGATCCTTATAATTATTCATATCACACTGAATATTTAGCCTTTATCGTAACACAAGAAAGTAAATGGAAAGATGAATATTTTGATGCTGTTGTTGATGGGATAAAACCACCTCTAATTATCAACGCCTTTTTAATCCCAAACTGGATAGAGGATCAAAAACAATTAGTATTACCAGAGGATAATAAAACACCAACCAAAATAACACTTCCTGACGTTGAAATTAATGAATTAGAAGATTTACGAAAACTACTGGATAACCGCACTTTTAAAAATGAGCATAATCAGTTGGCTTCTGAAGCATTAAGTATTGATTTAAAAAATCAGCAAAGAAAATCTACTCCTTACAAATACAATCCTATCAAATTAGAAAAATCTGCTAATTTTCTGGCATCAACAGGATATAATCTCTTAGATGATTCTTCTGAAGAAGCAGAGAAGGTACTCAAGGAAGCGGCTGTTATTCATGAAAGATTAGCAATTGTGAGACTTGAGGATGGCCAAAAATTTCCTGCTGTTGATAATATTATTACGAGTGCTTTACTTTATAGTTTAGCTGGTTATAACGCTAATGCTAAAGTTCTCGTATCCAAAATTTTATGTCATCAAGATATTCAAGATAGCCTATCTTCCGACACTCCAAGAATTTTACTTGCCTATCTTTTAAACGGTGAAATTATTAAAATACAAGATAGGTTAGCTCAATTCTTCTATCAGTTCCCTCAAAATAAATTAGAAGAAGTAGAAGAGTTTCCAAAAGAAGAGGAAGAATGGATGTACTGGGTATCTGAAAAAATTAGTAGTATTGGAGATTATTTAACTGCTAAAGTATTTGCATATTTTATTCATTATCTGCGTACAGGAAACAAGTTATACAAAAGTGAAATTATTAAGCTGACAATAGCTGCTGGCAAGCAATATGCAACTATTGGTAATTATCGTTCCTATGTTCTTCTTAGCTCTATTCGTAGATATTTGGAAAATTTAATCGAAAATTCAACGCAAAATTTGGTTAGAAGTAATCTTGTTGACATTCAAGAGGAATGGAAACTTTACCTACGATTTTTATCTACACTTGGTAAATTTCCGATGATGTCAATGTGGAAATCACAACGAAAGGCTTTGCAAGAAGGATTGTTAGAAGATAAATATCTTATTATTGCTATGCCTACCAGTGCAGGAAAAACAAAAACGGTTGAAATAGCAATCTATAAAGCACTGAAAAATAATCCAGATAAAATATGTGCTTATGTTGTTCCTACTAGAGCTTTAGCTTATGAGGTTGAAAGTAGCTTATCTGTGAGCTTATCCCGTGTTAATATAAACGTTTCCATTCTTTATGGTGGGTATGATTTTAGTCAACTTGAGGAAGATGTTCTTCAAGACAATCAAGTTTTTGTTTTAACCCCTGAAAAGCTAGATTTACTAACTCGTAGTAATGATTTATTTAAAAATAAACTGGCTCTCATTATTATTGATGAAGTACATGATTCAGCAGCAGCAAATCTTAGAAGTATGAGGCAGGAATTAACCTACTCAAGATTACTGGCGATTGCGGAAAGAAATAAAATTAGAGTAATTGGAATTTCAGCAGTTATCAATAATGCTGGAGATTTTGCTAAATGGCTTTGTAATGATGAAAATAATGTTATAGAGATAGATTGGCGACCTACAAAACAAAGATTAGGATATATTAAATGGGTATCAGGTAGAGCTAGAGTACAGTATTTAGTTCAAACTGATGACTATCCAACTGATGATTTTTTCATACAATTACCTTTTGTTCAATCTCAATGTAAGAAAAAAGGTCAAAAGGGTGGGTCTTACATAGATAGCAATTTTGTTGCAGCAAGACTTGCTATTTATTATTCAAAAACGGGTTCTACCTTAGTTTTTACAACTACAAAACCTCTTGTTGAATCTATTGCTAAATGTCTTATTCAAATCCAAGAAAATGAACAATTGGTTATTTCACTACAAATGCAAAATATTGCAAATGAACTAGCTGAAATCTTAGGTGATAATCATTTGCTTGTAAAGTCCATTAATCATGGATTTTGCTATCATCATAGTGAACTTCCTAGCACAGTTCGGCGAAAAGTAGAAAATGCAGTACGAGCCAATATTATCCCACTAATTATTTCTACAACTACATTATCACAAGGCGTTAATCTACCCATTAAAAATGTAATTGTTCATTCATTATCAATGCACGGAATAATTAGCATGACTCAGTATAAAAATGCAGTCGGACGTGCTGGAAGAGCAGGTGCTGAAACAGAAGGACATATTATTTTCTGTGCTGAAAAGGATTTGGAACGAGTTCAGCAAGAAGAAACTACTGAAAAATCGGAAAGTTTTCTCATGTCAGGGATAAAGAATTTAGTAAAATTAAGATTACTATCAGTTGATTCAACCGAAGATTTTCTATCTTTGTGGGCAACATCTTCAACAAGTCAATTTAGAAAAAATAGTGATAACTATGAAACCTGGACAAAACAAATGCAAACAAAAGCAAGGAAAAGTCAAGCAGAAATTTTATCTTATTTGGATTCCCAGATTTTAGCATGGATTCTAGAAACCTGTATTGATGAAGTTGATGAAGAAAAAATTGAAGTTATCTTTAAAAGATTATTATGTAATGTTCAATCTTTAGAGATACAAAGTATTTTAGCTGAATTTAAAGAAGCTTTAAAAGCGAGAGCTATCTCACTTAAAGAAAGTTTACCAGATATCCAAAAACGTCAATTATTTAATATTACTGGATTAGGCGTAGATAGTAATCAATTAATAACAGAGTATGCTCACAAACTTGTTAAAGAAATTGATAAATTCAATAACTTAAGTGACTTACCTAGAGAATTTTGGCAAGAAACTTATAATATATTTAAGGAAATTACAGAACTCAAACAAGATTTACATTTGGATAATGGCATTGATCCTTTAATCGGTTGGCTTGATGGAAAAGATTATAAAGAACTAGCAGATTTATACTTTGATGGAAACAGCGAAATTGTTGTTAAAAAGTTAGAAAAAGTTATTCATGCTTTTGCTTGGGGTTTTAACTCACTCATTAGTCATATCAACTTTTACTTAAATTTAAATGGTAAGAAAATTCCTAATATTTTCAAAAGTCTTACCTCATTTATAACTCATGGAGTATCAAATACCGCAGCAGTATACGCAATTAGTTTAGGTGTTCATGATCGTCAGATAGCTATTGCTTTAAGTACAACCTATCAATTAGCTTTTCCTCAAATAGAATATACACACTTTAAGAGATGGTTATTTACTTTGAGTTTTGAGCAATGGAAAGATATTGCTCATGTAGAAGATGAAAATATTAGCAAGATTGAAGAACATTTCAAAAATGTCCAGACAAAACAACAAAAATTGGAGAAAAATACAAATATATTCGATTGCTCATTAATCAAAATTAATGATTTTATTATAACCAATGGAAATGTTGAAAAAGACGATTTAATTATAGTTAGTTTTGACGAAAATTTATATCTGACAACTTATGAATATAAATTTTATTGCCAACTTGACGGAGAGAAGATTGAAAGATTAAAACAATTTGATAGACAAGTATATGATTTTGTTATTGATGATATTGATCAACAAAGGGAGACAGTATCAATTGTAGTTTATTAAAATTGATATATTGTGCGGGTTTGAACAGTTTTATTTTCTTCAAATTTGGGAATAATTGGAATAAAGATATGATTTATTATTCATCATTTAAAAAGTTAATTTTTTTGTAGTTACTCATAAATAACATCTAACCACACAGGAATCACAGGCTTACCTTCATCCAGGGATGCGATCGCAAACCACACTCCACGTCAAAAAGAAAAAGGGAATGTCCATTTAATAAAGGCCAGCAGTTGGATTTGAACCTACGACCTTCCGATTACAAGTCGGATGCACTACCACTGTGCTATGCTGGCGGTTTGGGTAAGAACGTTTTTAATTGCCTCACCGATTTCATATTATAGCATAGGCATATCATTTGTCTAGAGGGTAAGCAAAATATTTTTCCAGTTGCCAAGAATCAGTAAAACTAGCGGACGTGCTGTAGATTGATGCAAAAATATTTGGTACAGTGCAATTGGAGTATTCCTGGTGACACGGCTATACCAAAGCGCAGGAACATTTGTTCTTTATAGATAATCAAGCATGGCAGCATTGATAGGCAGAGATTTATTAAGTCTAGCGGATCTGAGTTCTGAGGAACTGCAAGAACTTCTGGAATTGGCTACTCAACTCAAGTCAGAAAAACTGAAGTTGCATTGTAACAAGGTTCTAGGTTTGTTATTTTCCAAAGCTTCAACACGCACTAGAGTCAGTTTTACAGTCGCAATGTACCAACTGGGCGGACAGGTAATTGATCTGCATCCTAATGTCACTCAGGTGAGTCGAGGAGAACCTATCCAGGATACTGCTAGGGTGTTAGATCGTTATTTGGATGTTTTAGCAATTCGTACCTTTGCTCAACAGGAGTTGGAAACTTTTGCCAAATATGCGAAAATTCCTGTAATTAATGCCCTCACGGATTTAGAACACCCCTGTCAGATATTGGCAGATTTACTCACCATTCAAGAAAAATTTGGCAGTTTGGCGGGTTTAACATTAACCTATGTCGGTGATGGGAATAATGTCGCTAATTCCCTGATGTTGGGTTGTGCTTTGGTGGGAATGAATGTCAGAATCGCTTTTCCGTCAGGATATGCTCCAGATGCAGAAATTGTAGAAAAAACTAGGGAAATAGCTAATAAAAAAACTGAAGTTATCTTGACTCACGATCCTGAAGCAGCAGCAAAAGGTGCATCCGTACTTTATACTGACGTTTGGGCAAGTATGGGGCAAGAAACACAAGCCAATAATCGCTTCCCTGTTTTTCAACCCTATCAAATTTCACAACAATTATTAAGTCTTGCAGATCCAGAAGCAATTGTTTTACACTGCTTACCAGCCCATCGCGGTGAAGAAATTACTGAAGAGGTAATTGAAGGTTCACAATCACGGGTTTGGGATCAGGCAGAAAATCGCCTCCACGCTCAAAAAGCTTTACTTGCAAGTATTCTTGGGGCAAAATAACAGTATTGGTAATGGGTAATGGGTAATGGGTAATTAGTGAAATTATTATCTGTTCCCTATTCCCTATTAGTTACTAACTACCATAAAGTTTTAATAAAAACTTGTTAAGGGAAGAATTTTGTAGTACCAATGTTCTAGGGACATTTATTATTTACTTCCCAAAAAATTATGGAACGTCTCACAGAACCCCAAAAAGAACTATACGAATGGTTGGTAGAATATATCAGATTGAATCAACATTCTCCATCAATTCGCCAAATGATGGAAGGGATGAATTTGAAATCTCCCGCACCCATTCAAAGTCGGTTAGAACATTTACGCAATAAGGGCTATATTGGCTGGAATGAAGGCAGAGCAAGAACTTTGCGGATAGTTCATCCTGTTAAACAAGGTGTACCAATTTTAGGAACTATTGCCGCTGGTGGTTTAATTGAACCGTTCACTGATGCGGTGGAACATTTAGATTTGGCTAATTTATCATTACCTCCTCAAAGCTATGCCTTAAGAGTCGCGGGGGATAGTATGATTGAGGATTTAATAGCAGATGGTGATGTCGTATTTTTGCGCCCTGTAGCCGAACCAAATCAATTAAAAAATGGAACTATCGTCGCGGCGAGGGTGGAAGGACATGGAACAACTTTAAAACGATTTTATCGCCATGATGATCTTGTCACCCTTAAACCTGCAAATCGTAATTATCACCCGATAGAAGTATCAGCAATGCAAGTAGAGGTACAAGGTTCTTTGGTGGGTATTTGGCGTAATTACAACTAAGAGGATGTCATTTGTCAGGTTGTAGGGGTAAAATGCAATGCTCATTGGTGTCAACTTAACTCAAAACCCATAGCAAACGGATAAGCCATTTCTAACTTACAGCAAATTGTCATCAAACCCGGAACAAGAACCCCACCCCCAACTCCCTCATCGCTTGCGATGAGGGGGCTAGGATGCACCTTATATGATTGGAAATCGCTGTAAGTTGACACCAATGAGCAGTGCTAAACCCTACCGATAATCACCAATTTGCAAATTTATGTACCTAACGGGAAATGCAGTACCGAAATTGCCTACTTTTAAACTCAAGTTACCTTATGCGGGTGAGAAAAAAGGCAGTTATCAAATTAATAAATCATTACCGGGATGTCCAAAAATGCCTTTATCTCTGCAATTGCGGGGATATCAACGCCAGGCGGTGACTAGCTGGTTTGCTAATCATGGTAGGGGGACATTAAAAATGGCTACTGGTAGTGGTAAGACTATTACTGCATTAGCGATCGCTTGCGAATTGTACCAGCAAATTGGTTTACAAGTCTTGTTAGTGGTGTGTCCCTATCGTCATCTTGTTACCCAATGGGGCAGAGAATGTGAGAAATTTAACTTACAGCCGATTTTAGCATTTGATAATTTACGCAGTTGGCAAAGTCAGCTTTCTACACAAATCTATAATCTGTGTTCTGGTTCTCAAGATTTCGTCACGGTAATTACCACTAACTCGACTTTAATTAGTGATGGTTTTCAAACCCAACTTAAATATTTTCCCCCAAAAACATTAATTATTGGTGATGAAGCTCATAATTTAGGCGCACCAAAGTTAGAAGAAAGTTTACCCCGAAAAGTGGGGTTACGTTTAGGTTTATCAGCCACACCAGAAAGATATTTTGATGATGATGGTACAGAATCTTTATTAGATTATTTTGGGAATATTCTTCAACCTGAATTTAGCTTACAGGATGCAATTTCTCAAGGTGCATTAGTTCATTATATCTATAATCCGGTGTTGGTAGAATTGACGGAAACTGAGAGTATCGCTTATTTAAAATTAACCAAAAAAATTGGGCGTTCTCTCCTTTATCGAGATCGAGATATGGGGGAAGCGGGAGATTTTGAAGACAACGAAGATATCAAATCATTATTAATGCAAAGGGCGCGATTAATTGGCACAGCGGAAAATAAATTAATCGCCTTAAAAGAATTAATGTCAACTCGTCGAGAAACTACTCACACACTATTTTATTGTAGTGATGGTTCTCAAGAAATCGGACAACGTTATTCTCTGCGTCAACTCAAAGCAGTTTCTCAACTTTTGGGAGGAGAATTAGGTTATAAAGTCAGTACCTACACAGCAAATACTTCTTTGGAAGAAAGAGAAACTTTACGCCGGCAATTTGAAAGTGGAGAATTACAGGGTTTAGTCGCAATTCGCTGTTTAGATGAAGGTGTGGATATTCCCGCTATTCAAACCGCAGTGATTTTATCAAGTTCAGGAAATCCCCGCCAATTTATCCAACGTCGAGGACGGGTTTTGCGTCCTCACCCCGGCAAAGAACGGGCAACGATTTTTGATATGATTGTGTTACCGCCAGATTTGGATAGAGAAACTATTGAAGTGGAACGAAATTTATTAAAGAAAGAATTACGGCGGTTTGTGGAATTTGCAGATTTAGCTGATAATGCTGGGGAAGCGAGGATGAAGTTATTGGCTTTGCAAAAACGATATGGTTTATTGGATATTTAATTGACTTTATGGACTCAAAAAAGTAAGGTCTACTTTTCCCAAACTAGCCAAGTATAAATTATCAATTGACAATTGATAGCTAACTGTGCAAATTAATTGAAGATTTTAAATGTTGGGTTTCCTTGCGTCAACCCAACCTGCACAAAGCAAAGTGTGTTATTTCATAAAATGTCAGGGTCAATATTCAATTCTCTGAGTTTGGCAGCTAAACGTTCTGCACGTTGAGCCTGTTGTTCTGCACGTTGAGCCTGTTGTTCTGCGAGTTTAGTTGCTTCTTGTGCGAGTTGTGTTTGTTGTTCTGCGAGTTGTGTTTGTTGTTCTGCACGTTGAGCTTGTTGTTCTGCGAGTTGGGACTGTTGTTCTGCGAGTTTGGTTGCTTCTTCTGTCAGTTGGGCTTGTTGTTCTGCACGTTGGGTTGCTTCTTCTGTGAGTTGGGCTTGTTGTTCTGCACGTTGGGTTGCTTGTACCCCATATTCTTCTGGTGTTAGCATTAACTGTCCTTCTGGCAGAAAATAACGCAATTTACCGTCATGGACACCCAAATATAAATTTAGCTGCTGACTCCATAATAAACCTTGAGGATTAGGTTCTATGGGTTGATATGTTCCACCAAACAAGATAAAACCAGCAAATTCTAAATTTTGCGGATTAAACCAGAAATATTCAGGTGTGCGGAAAATATCTTGATAAATTTGTTTTTTTAACCCTTTATCAGTGGAAACAGTGGAGGGAGAAAGCAATTCTATAATTAAGTTAGGATATTTACCATCTTCCTCCCAGACTACCCAATTATTGCGATCGCGGTCTTCTGTATCTAGCACTAGAAAAAAATCTGGACCACGAAAATCTTTGGTTTTAATTTGCCGAGGACTGTAATAAATAGTCATGTTCCCAGCAACAAAATAGTCATTAATTTTATTTATATCTCGCCACCACCAATTGAGACATTGGATTAGTAGTAGCATTTGTTGTAGATGTAAAGATGATTCCAAAGGGGGTTCGTCACTTTCTAGATTACTTGGTGGAAATATTACATCCAAACCGGGTTCAATATTTTGGGTGACGGTCATAGCTGCAAGTTAGTGGAGGATCTATTTTCATGGTAACAGATCCAGGAATCTAAGATTCTCTACCCACTCTGCATCTGAGCCATCTGTGGAGAAATTAATTTCTTTTGTTGCTTCTGTAGTTTGTTTTATTGTTAAATTAAATCAGCACGAGGTTTAAAGGTTTCTATTTCTCGCAATTTTTCATAAAGTTCCCGTTCTTGGGGAGTAATATTTTTGGGAGTTACTATCTGAATTTCTACCAGTTGATCACCTCGTTGACCGCTTTCACCAGGGTAGCCTTTATTACCAAGACGGAATCTTTGCCCAGACCTGACACCAGGGGGAATGGTCATTTTCACTGGACCATCAAGGGTAGGTGCTTCAACTTGTCCGCCCAATGTTGCTTCACTGGGAGTTACGGGGACTTGACAGAAAATGTTAGCCCCTTCCAGCTTAAACAAAGGATGAGGATCAACGGTAATTTTTAAGTATAAATCACCACCACTAATTCCTTGATTTCGTAAGCGGATGGTTTGTCCTGTCACCATAGCCGGGGGCATAGTCACTTCGAGCGATCGCCCGTCCTCTAACCTTATTCTCTCATTCCCACCTTGATAAGCTTTTTCCAATGGTAAAGTTAATCTGGCTTCGATATCCCTGCGAGTGCTACGGGGTGGAGTATTGACAGTGTATGCCACTTTAGTTCTAGGAGTGCGAAAGGGGTCGCTAGTGGTGGTGCTTCCCGGACTATTCTTAGGATCTTTACGGTTGCTGACACCAATCACTTGATTGACAAAACTTTCAAAATCGTTGAATTGGCTGGGGTCTACATCCTGACTAGAACGACCATTAGCGCGGCTATCCCAACCTTTAGGCTTGGGAGTTTGTTTATTGCCAGCAAAGCCGTTTTGTTGCCAATAGCGGCTAAATTGGTCATATTGCGATCGCCTGCTAGAATCGGAAAGGATTTCATAAGCCTCCCCAATGGTTTTAAATTTCTCCTCAGCTTCCTTATTCCCCGGATTCAGATCAGGGTGATATTGTCTAGCTAAACGCCGATAAACCTTTTTAATTTCTTCGCTTGTGGCATCTTTAGAAACTCCTAAAATCTCGTAATAATCCCGAAAATTTTGCAAATTTTGCATATATTTAAACGTCAGTGGTCAGTGGTCAGTGGTCAGTGGTCAGTGGTGTTTCTACTTGTGACTGACACTGCAAATATTGAAAGTTAGATTTTAGACTGAAGATAGTTAATCCAAAATCCAAAATCCAAAATCTAAAATTATCTTAGAGCCAATCATCGTCATCATCCCAGTTATCCTGGTAGCTGGGGCGTTTGCTGCGAGTGGGACGACTTTCATAATTGGGAGAACGCCCTGGGTTGCCATAATCTCTGTTAACACCTCGGTTAGATGAATCTCGTTGGCGATAGTTATCTCTGTAAACATCCCGTTCCGGTTCTCTTTCTTTTTCACCCACGAAGATTTCCCGGATAGCGCCAAATAAATCCTCATCTTCATCCTCAGCATAATACTGACGGACTTCTCTATTCAGTTCATACAGAGCATCTTGTAAATCAGCATAAGCCTGATCAATCCCCCGATCTTCGTCAGCTTGTAAACTTTCCCGTAAATTTCGGCAAATATTATCAATGCGTTGACGACGGTTACGGGCAAATTGCATTCCCATTTCCAAAGCCACTTCTCGCAGTTGCCGTTCTGCTTGTAATATTAACGCTTCGGCACGGGTACGTTTTTCAACTCGTTCTTTCCGTTCTCTGTCAACATTAGCATATTTTTGAGCATCCTGAATCATCCGGTTAACTTCTGACTCACTCAAAGTAGAAGCACCTTGAATAGTAATGCTTTGTTCCCTGCCAGTGGTACGATCTAGGGCTGTTACCTGCAAAATCCCATTAGCATCAATATCAAAGGATACTTGAACTTGAGGAATACCTCTTGGTGCTGGGGGAATACCATAGAGTTTAAACCGTCCCAAGGACTTGTTATCTGTAGCCATGTCCCTTTCACCCTGCACTACATTAATTTCTACACTGTTTTGGTTATTTTCAGAAGTAGAAAAAATATCAGAACGACGGACTGGGATGGTTGTATTCCGGGGGATGAGTTTTTTCATTACACCACCGATGGTTTCTAAGCCCATAGATAGGGGTGTGACATCTAAGAGGAGAACATCTTTAAGTTCACCAGCCAGAATACTGCCCTGAATAGCTGCACCTACAGCGACGACTTCATCAGGATTGACGTTTTCATTAGGTTCAATGCCAATTAAGTCTTGCACTAGCTGTTTCACCATAGGCATTCTCGTAGAACCACCAACTAATACGACTTCTTCAATATCTACAGGAGAAAGCCCGGCATCTTTTAACGCCCGTTTGACTGGTGTTCTGATTCTACTCAATAAGTCTACACATAAACCTTCAAATTGCGATCGCGTCAGGCGAGTTTCCAGGTGTTTTGGACCATCTTCTGTGGCGGTAATGAAGGGTAAATTAATATCGGTGACACTCACGGCAGAAAGTTCGATTTTCGCCTTTTCTGCGGCTTCCATTAACCTTTGCAAAGCTTGGCGATCGCGTCTTAAGTCTACACCCTCTGCTTCTAAAAACTGTTCCGCCAACCAATCAACTACTTTTCTGTCAAAATCATTGCCACCAAGTTGAGTATCTCCACTAGTAGCTTTAACCTCAAATACGCCGTCACCTACTTCCAGCAAGGACACATCAAAAGTTCCCCCACCTAAATCAAACACGAGAATAGTTTCTGTGTAACCTCGATCTAATCCGTAAGCCAAAGATGCTGCTGTGGGTTCATTGAGAATCCGTAACACATCCAAACCGGCAATTCTGCCCGCGTCACGGGTAGCTTGGCGTTGGGAATCATTAAAATAAGCCGGAACAGTAATGACAGCCCCGGTAACAGGTTCACCCAAATAACGACTAGCATCATCAGCTAATTTTTTCAGCACCATAGCTGAAATTTCTTCTGGAGAAAATTCCTTATTCAGCCGAGGACAGGCAACTTTAATATTGCCAACTTCATCTTTACGGATAGTGTAAGGTACGCGCTTAGAATCTGGGTTTAATTCGCCATACTTGCGCCCAATGAAGCGTTTCACGGCAAAAAAGGTATTTTGGGGATTAAGGACGGTTTGCCGTCTGGCCATTTGCCCCACAACCCTTTCACCTTCCTTACTAAAGCCAACGACGGAGGGGGTTGTTCGCATTCCTTCTGCATTGGCAATCACCACCGGCTTGCCACCCTCCATGACGGCGACTACTGAGTTGGTTGTCCCCAAGTCGATGCCAACTACCTTGCCCATGCGTTACTCGTCTCCTGTTGCGTGTTTTATAAATTTATTATGATATGATAAGACTGCTTTCAGCTTGGCGCTAAATCAGGTCAACAATCCAATAATATAATAGTCATCATTATTAAATCAGGAATTAGAGGCATTTTAGCAACAGCAGTGCTACTTGCTAAACTAGGATAGCATTTCAAGAGAGGGAACAGGGAACAGGGAACAGGGAACAGGAAATAGACGAAAAATTTACTAATCACTAATCTCTCATTAATAAGTTGAATTTAAAGCAGCGGTTAGAAAACCATCTTCAGGAAGTAGCGAGAGAACGTGATCCCTATATGGCAACTGCGGGTCATTTCTTTGTTCAAGGATACATTCGCCGGCAGTTGGCACAATGGGGAAGTGTGGAAATCCACACCTTTGAAGTTAGAGGTAAAAGCTGCAAAAACTTGATTTTAAATTTACCGGCTTCAGCCAAAAACCAAAAGGCAGATTTACCACCTATTTTAATTGGCGCTCACTATGATGGTGTACCTGGTACAGTAGCAGCGGATGATAATGCGACAGGGGTGGCAGTTTTATTAGAATTTGCCAGAAGTTTCGCCCAAAAACCCGCGAGATATCCTTTGCGGTTGGTGGCTTTTGACATGGAAGAATATGGTTTATTAGGTAGTGCTAATTATGCAGCTTTGTTACGCGAACAAAAGCAAGCTCTTCGCTTGATGATATCGTTGGAAATGTTGGGATATCGAGATTCTACTCCTGGTTCTCAAAAATACCCATTTCCTTTAGAGTTATTTTACCCAAATCGTGGTGATTTTATAGCTTTAATTGGCAATTTAAAGACTTTGGGTGATTTAATTAGTTTAAGTAAAAGTATTCACAAAGTTGGTATACCTAGTCAATGGCTACCAGCACCAAATCGTGGTTTATTAGTTCCCCAAACTCGCTTAAGTGATCATGCACCTTTTTGGGATCAAGGTTATCCGGCAATCATGGTGACGGATACGGCGTTTATGCGAAATCCCCATTATCACAAACCTAGTGATACTATTGCTACTTTGGATTTAGATTTTCTCACGGGTGTATGTGAGGGTTTGGAACAGGGAATTAGGGGGGTTTTAAATTAATATTCTTGTCTGAATCAGGATATCCAGGATTAAAGGATTAACAGGATTAAAACTTCGTTCGGCAATAAGAGATTCCTACGGAGTGCTTCGCGATCGCTATTTCACACAACCACAAAACTAATATTTATTTTGTTCCAGTGCATTGGGATTGTTAGGTATTAATCACTTTCTGATGCCATTCCATAGCTTCTACAAGAAACGCTGGTCTCACTGGTGTCGAACTTTCTCCGAAAATTGAGTGCATCTCTCCCTCTCGGTTAACAGCTATATAAGCTAGTGCAATACCTTCCTGTATAAGATCCCATGAGTCCCAGCAGTAGACGATGAATGCAATCCTATTAGTTGACTTGAGGAAGGTTTGAGTTGCCCGGATGAATTCTTCTTGAGTTAGTAATCCCGACAAGTTAATTTTGCAAAAAATAACACCATTCCCATCTTTTGGAAGCTGTGATCTTGTTTTCTTAAATTTATTTATAATCTGCTGCTCTGTTGTAAAGTCTATTTGTTTGGCTTTGACTTCAACATTCAGGGAGTCATAGGGAAAGAAGCCTTTTACCTCGATATCAAAGTCTGCCCCCTTGACACCGCTTTCAACTACAAGTCGGATTGATTTTGAACTTTTCAAGAACCAGTGAGCAGATGTCACTTCATAATAAGTAGACTCAAAATTACTTCTATCTTTGTTTTTCAGAAACTCGGCAAATCCCTCTTGATCTTTTAAAGACCAAAGCATATGAGCAAGATGAATAATTCGGACATCACCTTTGTTGGCAAAAAAATCCTGTCTACGACCAAATGTTGTGCATTCCTTAGCCCAAAAGTCACCTCCAAGAGTGTTTACTATCACTGATTGAGCCAGAGCAAGCTCTAAGCCTGAAGATAAATCTATCCCAATTTTTCTTAAATCTTCAATCTGTTCATGAAAGATTTCAGGACACAAATTATGTATTCCAGGTGTTCTTGGTTGCATAACGACTGGTAATAGTTGAGATCACTTAGCAATGCAGTTAGCGGTTGAATTGAGTGGCAAACAATCACCTGCAACTCAAAACTAAAATATCACAATATTGTCCGCTCCAATGTTTTGTTATGCCCTGATCGCTTCTCAATTATTAACTTTTGCGAAGCGCGACCTAGTAATCGCCTTAACAATCATCTTCTCAAGATTACGATTATACTATCCGAAGGTCAGCGTCGCTATCGGCTCTTATCTTAATGGATATAGTAACTAATGCTATAACTACTATATATCCCATTCTCACATCACTAAAGATATGGAAGAACTTTTGACATTAAGGGAATTACTACTTAAAGGTGATATGACTGGAGCTTTGGCAATTGTTGACGAATTAGAAGAAATGAGCAGAGACGATAAAATCAACAACATTCGTAGCTATGCAGTAATTCTGCTTATGCATCTAATCAAGCAAAAAGCAGAAAATCGCACTACGAAATCGTGGGAGCTATCAATTCGCAACTCTATACGCGGTATCCAAACCAAAAACCAGCGACGTAAAGCTGGCGGAACATACCTCAATACCGATGAATTAAGCCTAGCAATTTCTGAAGCTTATACAGAAGCAGTTGATCGCGCCTCCTTAGAGGTTGAAGAAGGACGCTATGAACCCCATGAGTTAGCCAAACTAGTCAACCGTCAAGAGATATGCGATCGCGCCATGATTTTAATCTCTACAAATCTAGAAATTTAAACTGGGTGTTAAGGATTCTAATGGGAGCTTAGGCGATTCAGAAGGTCAGCGTAGCGATCGCCAATACTGACAATAATACATACCATATATTTAAACAGCGGCAATAAATTCTTCTACTGTTAACCCAGCAGTTCGTATCAGTCCACGTAAAGTCCCTTTTGCCACCTCATGATGATCAGGAACAGACAAAGTTACCATTTCACCTTCTTTGACCAAAATGATATGACTTGCACTTTGGCGTGCAAATCGCCAGCCCAGCTTTTCAACAGGTACGAACTACTTCTTGTCCACTCAGAACAGGTAATTTTGATGCCATAACTATACTAAGACTTCTACTTGTTTAGTTTCAATAGTCAATGGCAACCCCATTTCTGCCCTCACTTGTAAGCAAGCAGAAATTGCATCTTGAATATTCTCTAAAGCCTCTTCTTTTGTTGCTCCCTGACTAATGCAACCAGGAATACTAGGACATTCAATAATCCAGACACCATCTTCATCTCGATCAATCGTGACATTGAATTTCATACTAAGTTGTAGTTAAGTAATACCTGTATTTTAGCTTTGAAAATTTCGATTATTAGTCTTAATGGAAGATTACAGCAGATTCTCGAAAAAAGTCAATTGCGATCGCTTTAACTAATAGACATCTCCCGTAAAGATTGTAGAGACGTTCCATGGAACGTCTCTACAGTGACTTGAGGTCACGCATATTTAATTTTTGGAGATGTCTAATAATTATAGGTGATACCTGCTGAGTAACAAACAGATAAGCTGTTACGCAGCTAAATTTGATAACCATAATTTACTTGAACTTTGTAGTGCGGGCATCTTGCCCGCTAGAATTATACAAACTAAATGCACAACAGCTTACCACTCTCATAACCTTTCTCTTTCTCAGTCGTGGTTTATTTCACAAACTACCATAAACGGGAATGACTGCACCACGGACATCCTTGGCTGCTTCTGAGGCTAAAAAGCAGATAACTTGGGCGATAGATTCGGGTTTTACCCATTTATCAGCGTTTTCTGTACCCATAGCGGCTCTATTACTGGGAGTATCAATGATACTGGGGAGAATGGTATTAGCAGTAATATTAGTATTTTTGGTTTCATGAGCGATCGCTTTTGTTAAGGCTATTACCCCAGCTTTCGCCGCAGAATAAGCTGCTAACTGTGCAGCAGGTTCAGCACCAGCGCGAGAACCTACAGTCACAATCCGTCCATAGCCATTTTCCAGCATACTTGCAAGGCTATATTTACAAGTCAAAAAAGTTGTATTTAAGTTTAAATCTATTTGCTGTTTCCAATCATCAAAACTGTATTTGTGAGTTTTTCCCATAGAAAAACCACCAACCAAATGAATTAACACATCCACTTTTGTCATGCGGCTGACCAGTTTCTCTACTGATGCTTCATCTTCCAAATTAGCAGGAATAAAATGAATTCTTGCAAAATCCGCCGGGGAAATAATTCCTTTGAGCCGTTCTACATCTTGAGGATTACGATAAGGAATAGTTACATCTGCACCTTGGGCGATAACTGCGGGTGTGACACCTAAACCGAGTCCGCCTGTGCCACCTGTAAGTAAAACTTGTTTGCCTTTCATTATAAAGATGCACTCCTTGGATATTCTTTATTCAAGATAGCTTGACACTCCCCGGTCTAAAGACGCGGGGATTCTTAATCGAATAATTGTCAGGACAACTGCACGAATAATATCCGCTTTTCAGGTATTACCTTAGATGTACGGTTCTTGCCCTGATCCTGTTTGCCATTACTGGCAGAATCATCTCTGACAAGCGTAACTTTCCGAGAGTCCCCCGGTAGGTTTTTAATGTCTTTGCTGACAAATTTTAAATTAGCTCTTCGTAAAATTGTCCGAGAAGCCTGAGTATCAGCATGGTCAATATGACCACAATGTTCACAAATGAACTTTTCGCCATCTCTATTAGCTTTACTAATATGATGACAAGCCGAACATTCTTGAGAAGTAAATTGAGGATTAACGGATAATACTGGTTTACCAGACTTCAATGCCAGCCAAGCAATCTTAGAAAATAATTCGCCCCAACTGGCATCAGAAATAGAGCGATTTAATCCACGTTTTGCAGATTGACCATTAGCCATAAATCGTCCTTGCTGTCTTTTGGGTTTGCAGCGGGATTTCATAGCCTTAACATTTAGATGCTCTTGGACAATTGCCTCAGCGGTGTTAACAACTTTATTAGCTGCTTTCCATTGATGATCATTTCGCTTATCTGCAATTTTTTTATGTAGCTTGGCAACTATTTTCCCAGCTTTTTTGCGATTGTTAGAACCCTTGACTTTACGATTAACTCGGCGCTGTCTAATTCTTAATTGACGGCGAATTTTCTTATTAGTTGCCAGATGAGGATTTTCAATAAACGAACCATCAGACAAAGAAATTAATTTATTAATTCCTACATCAATACCTACTGCCGACTTAACGGTTTCAATTCCTGTAACTTCAGGTAAAGATTCAGGCAAGTTGAGCAATACACTCATGTACCAGCCATCAGCTTCTTGAATTACTGTTACCGTTCTAATGTTAGCATCTACTGGAATAGTACGACTATCAAAATAGCGCATAGTCCCCAGTCCAGGAAAGTAGGCATGGGAATAGCATCTTGGCTGATTAGATTCACGATTAACAGTTAATTTTACTTGTCCTGGCTTGAATTGAAAAGTTTTAAAGTTAGCTGCTTTACGAAACGCAGGGAAACCCCTTTTGTGTTGAAAAAATCCGTTATAAGCAATATCTAATTTAGCTAAATTGCCTTGTAAAACATCTGAATTAATTCGGCTATACCATTCAGACTCAGAACGTAATTCAGTTGTTCTTTTACTTTGAATATCAGTCGCGTTACCCCAGATTAAACCATGCTTTTTGCTATTTTTTGTTAACTCAGCATACATGATGCCATGTTTAACAATAGGGCAGGTTAAAGGGCAATAAGAACCATATTCAATTCGACTATCTAAGTCTGAGAATGCACCATAATAGTACATCACGGACTCATCTGATTTCTGGTTATTAGTCTCAAAACCGCGCTGACGTTCTGCCAAACAATAATTTCTGTGTTTCCGCAAAGTAACAAGCCACTCAGACATTAAGGCTTGTTGCCCAATATTCGGTTGTAGCTTGAATCTCCAGCGTATTTGCACAGGCTTATTTTGTTGATGTAATTGATGATATAACTATGTTAATCTCCAATTAAAAGGAAGTCAATAGCTAAAATCTATGAAAAAAAGTTCTTATGAATATCGGCATTATAATCACGCTGTCGGGTTGAGCGTGATTCATCTAGTCTGGATACCTAAACGCCGAAAGAAGGTACTTGTTGGGAAAATCAGAGATAGGATTTTTGAGATATTTTCGGCATTAGCTATTGAAAAAGACTGGAATATTCGTGCGTTAGAAGTTGCGCCAGATCATATTCATTTATTTGTAGAGATTCATCCAACCGATGCAATATTTCAGGTAGTTAAAGCATTTAAAGGACGCTCATCTAATTATCTAAGAAAAGAGTTTCCAGAATTAAAAAAGCTACCGTCACTTTGGACTAGTAGCTATTTCTTTTCAACTGCGGGGAATGTTGCCGCCGACACAATAGAAAGATATATTAATGACCCGCATCATGGTTGAGAATATTGGCAGCGGTTAAAACCGCACGGGTAGGCTTTCCCCCGCGCTCTAAAGAGACGCGGCTCCCAGCCTTCCCGCAATCCCCTTGTGGATTTTCCAGAATCAATTTCAGGATTTTGTTTCGGTAACCTCTCAATAAATGGGGGCGGACTACCTGTTCGGGAACGATTTTACGCCATTTGAGGCTTGTCATGGAAGGATTTACCCCGGATTATTGAGCGGTTACTTGTTTTGCACCATCTCTCTTAGAGATCCCGCTGGTGTAGGCACAAAGGGGCAAAGGAAGAAATACACGGAAAACTGCTGTCATAGAGACGCGGGATTTTGCATCTCTAATTGAAGACAGTAACTATTTTAAAGGTTAAAGCTTTGTTTGCAGATGTTGTACTAATTGTGGTGCTTGCACAACACCTTCAATTCTATCTACAGGCTGTCCTTGCTTAAATAGTACCAAGGTTGGTAAAGCCGCAATCCCGTATCGGCTGGCTAATTCTGTATACTTTTCTGTATCAATCTTGACAATCCGCAAACGGTTTTTCAATTGACTGTTGACTTGTTCTAAAATTGGCACCATCATTTGACAAGGACCACACCAGTCAGCATAAAAGTCTACCAATACGGGTACATCTGAACCAGATAGCATTTCTTCAAAGCTGTTGAATTCTTTTTTAATGGTCATAACACACCAGTTTTTAATTAATTGTTTGTTTTCATGTTAGTTCTTAGAATCTGGAATTTGTATATGTTTATATTTTTTATAGATCCCCTTTTGAGATCCCCGACTTCTTTAAGAAGTCGGGGATCTGAGTATTAGTGCTTACATTGTCAAAGACTGAGGATTGGTTTCAATCAATTTTGCTAAGTCTTGCAAGAATCCGGCGGCATCAGCACCATAAATGATGCGATGATCACAGGTAACAGTTACTTGCATTTGTTGACGGACACCAAATAAGCCGTCGGCTGTGGCTACTACCTGAGGACGTGATGCACCAATGGCTAAGATAGAACCTTGTCCAGGCGGTAAAATGGCATCAAAGGTATCTACACCAAACATTCCCAAGTTGGAGAGGGTGAAAGTACCGCTGTTGTATTCTGCTGGTTGTAGCTGTTTGGCTCTAGCGCGTTCTACTAAGGATTTCCAGTTGCGAGATAAAGAGTAGATGTCAACTGTATCTGCATTTTGCAAAACGGGTGTTATTAAACCACCATCATCCATGGCTACGGCGACGGAAACGTTAATATTAGGATGATTGACAATTCCTTGGTCTGAGTAGCTGGCATTGAGGATGGGGTGCTTTTGCAATGTCACGGCTACAGCTTTGGCTAGTAGCGCGGTCATTGTTACGCCTTTAGACTTAATTTGTTTGTAAAGTTTATCAAGTCCATCGGTGCTAATTGTGTAACTAACACGGAATACAGGTACGGATAGACTGGCTACCATACCCCGAACTACGGCATTTTGTAAGGTAGTGAATGGTACTATTTGACCGGGAACAGCACTACTAACTACTGGTGCTACTATTGGTGCTACTATTGGTGCTGCTACTGGGGCGGCTACAGACACAGGTGCTGGGGCGGCTACTGGTACTGGTAGTGGGGCGGTAGTGACAACAGGGGTAGTAATTGGCTGAACTTTACCAACTGCAACTTCTACATCCTCAGCGACAATGCGACCGTAGGGACCGCTACCTGTGAGGGTATTTAAATCTACTTTGAGTTCTTTGGCTAGTTTACGGGCGCGGGGTGAAACTACGACTCTGCCCGGTTGATGGTTAGAACCATTTTGAGATGCGGTGACAGGGGAGGCAACTGCGGCAACTGCAACTGGTGTGGGAGCAGGTGTCGAGGAGGCAGCAGCGCCATCTGCATTGGCTAGGGACTTGGCTGTGGCTATTTCTGCTTCTGTTTCGGCAATGTAAGCGATCGCTGCGCCGACTGGTGCGGTTTCACCGGCAGGAACAATAATATGGGCGAGATATCCTTCATAGAAGGTTTCTACATCCATATCAGCTTTATCTGATTCGACAACCACCACCGTTTCGCCTTTCTCTACTTTATCTCCCGGCGACTTGACCCAGGAGACAATTTTGCCTTCGGTCATGGTGGAACTCAGCGCCGGCATAAATACTTCGTTAATGCTCATGATATGGTGGTTTCAGAATCAATAATATATGGACTTCAATCTACGAATTTTAACAGTTTTGTGATCAAGTGGGTGATTTTTTGGAAAAATCAGATTAATGAGAACTATCTGTTTTTTTGCCCAAAACACAACCGCCTACTTTATTGTCAGCGGTTTTGGGGAATTGAATGAATTTTTGTAAGAAGACAGTTCTTCCTTATCGTTTTCATGATAACAAATCCAAAATCATTTGTCAACCCCCTAATACTCTATTTTGGCGTTTGTATGGGAGTAAATCTTTTTGTCTAAGTAGGTGAACACAATAAAACCAAACTGTGTAACCCACATTCCGCACCCCAACTGTCACAGGAGTGGAATTACATAGGCAAGAAATAAAATTGAGAATAAAAAATAACATATTATCGAGAAAATACATTGGCAAAAAAGAAAAACACCAAAAATGGCATCAAAACCCATTGTCAATAAGGAGCAACAAGAATGAACACCACCCAGAGGGAGAAAAAGATAAATAAATGAAGATATTCAAGATACAGATTATAAGTTAGACTAATAAATTGAAGTAAAAAACGAAATTATAGACATAGTAAAATAGAGCAATAAATCAAACAGATTAGCTCCTAAATCTGATATTAATTAAATTAATGGAGAGAAGAATTAAGTGGCTAATTGATAGTAATGAAAACAATCATCTGGTAAAAGATTCAGAATAAAATCCCTATCTTGAGTCCAATTAGAGACGTGTTGTTCGTTGTTATATTCAACTAAATGAATACACTGAAAGCATTGAAAAATCCAGCGTAAAGTAGGACGGTCAGTTGCTTTACCTAATTGATTTTTAATTGTTGATTTAGAATCTTTCAGAGCATTTCTAATTTGACGTTGAGCCAAAGTATAAACCAGTAGACATAAACCCATAATCATTCCCAGAGACTCTATTCTCTCAGGACTTTTGAGAAAAATACTGTCTGCAAAAAATAATGGGTCTTTAAGAAAACCGAACCCCCGCTCACAAGACTGTTGAGCTTTATATTCACTCAGCATGGAATCATTGCTAAGTTCATTTGAATCTAAAACATTCGTAGCAATAATAAAACGTCCTGCACTCAGCAATTCTGTATTAATTTTACTTTCATTTTCGGAAACTGTAGCTGATATTTGGTAAGATATTTCTTCTGAAGAATCTTTTGTCTTAAATTTGATTTGAGTAACCAAAATTTCGTTAATTTGATGATATTTGAATTGTTTTGATAATTTTGATAATGCCTTGATAGCATCAGCCTCACAAGCAAATCTCTCTTGTGATAACTTTTTCAAATCTTTCACAGCTTTTGATTCTGCTTTGGTAATTTTTTGTCTGAGCTTACGCAGGTCTGATTCTCTTCTTTCTTGACTTTGCACTACTAACCATCTTTGTTCTATCCCTGCATAATTTTCGGTTTTTGATGCTAATTTATATCCTGGTATTGTACTATCAATAAATTCTGATTCTGGTAATGTTGATATTAATGATTTTGCTGCTTTTATGCTTAATGGTACTCGACATAACCAACGTAATTCTGACATCATTTTCAGGTTTGATTCTGTATATAAAGCAGCGTCAGCAACGATGAGACTATTAACTTCTAATTGTTTTTGATATTCTACTGCTATTTGACCAAAGCATGATGAATCTGTTTGGTTTCCTGATGCTAGTTTTAAAAATATTGGTATGTCTCCATCTCCTGAACATTTCATTTCTATGATGAATTGTTTTAAATCTGGTCTATGGTCACGGGAATAACCGTAGGTGATGGTTATCTCTTTTGGTGATTTTACTGCTAATTCTTCTAATTCTTGGTTATTTCCTACTTTTTGATTCTCAAATATTACTTCTGGTAAACTTGTATTATATTGCCCATGCACGTGTATTGATGATGAGTCTAAATGCGACGTTGACAGTGATACTCCAAATTTTTGTGCTGCTTTTAAGGCTATGATAAAAAATAGTGTATCCAATCCTTTGATAAATAGTTTATCCATAACTCTCCCCAGTTTATCGTCGTTGAGATATTCTGGTTTTACTCCTGCTCCTATTAGATGTTCACAGGCGATTGTTTCAAAATATTGGGGAAACATATATAAGGGTTTCGATACAAATCCTAACCCGTTTATTATCATGGCTTTTACTACTTGACCTGCACTTACTTTCTCGTCTTTTTCAACTCCTATTAATTCATTTATTATTTCTACTATTCCGATTGAATCTATCATCCCTGCTACTATCCCTAGATGATCTATGTTTTGAATTTCTATTTCTTGGGGTTTTAATTTCACAACAGATTCCTCTACTTGTTCTATTGTGATTCTCTCATTTCTTGCTTTTGTGAACAATTAATTTTTTAATCATATCGAATTTTCTCTTTCTTTCAGTCCCGTTACGAAGTTCCACTTTCTCACTCCATGCCCAGCTTAATGCTACTTACTATCATTAAGCCTCTTACCCTTCGAATGATTTTTAGTTATTATGTACTACTCGCTAGGCTTTTTTGATATGTGACAGTTCAGGGTGCGGAATGTGGGCTAATAAGGAATGAAAGGATAAAAGGCAAATAAATATTTTTCAGTAAAAAGGGAAAAAGAATGACTAGCGTGATGGAAACTCTTAATAGCATGAGCAGGAGTGATATCCCAGTACATGGATCATATATATCAATCGCGCCACCATTAACATAAACTATAGTCCCCTGATTCACGGAATCAAATCCCAAGTACCATAAAACAAAAGAGGTTATTTTCGCAGAAATAAGTGTGACAGAAACCCGACTCGACAATACCGACAATAATCGAATAAAGTCGAAAACTTGATAGTAAGATAGGACTTATGCACTGTACAAACTTACGATCATATTAATGAACGAAATTGCGTCGTTTTCGGCTTTGGGAATAACTTATTGAGTAGGGTGCGTCAGATAGAGGAAATCTGTTTTTTACCAAATTATCGGGTCTGACGCACTTATTGAGTAGGGTGCGTCAGATAGAGGAAATCTGTTTTTTACCAAATTATTGGGTCTGACGCACCCTACAAGAGATAAAATCTACATTACATATTTAGAAACCTTTGTCAATGCGTAAGCCCTATAAGATTAATTAGCAGGAACAAAGCCAAACTATCTAATTGATTATAAATTGGGTAGTGTGTCAAAAATTTCGGTTTTTAGCTATTATTAGTAATATTTATCTTTTAGAGATTCAATATAGTCATTTATTTATCAAACAAGCGATCGCTTCCCCTGCTTCAAGAAATATCCCCGACTTCTCCAAGAAGTCGAGGATTAAGTTGTTTAGATATCTCCGCGAATTTCTTCAACAATGCCATCACGCAGGACAACTTCTACCTGCATTTTACTAATCAAGTTATCACCTGGTTCGATGCGGAAAAAGCTTTCCATTTGAAATTGGTTGACTTCTTGATCTAATTCCAACAATTGTACTTGCTGGAGGTTTTGCAGCATTTGGTTTTTCTGCTCTAGGAGTTCACTTTTCTTTTGATTGACTTGCAGTTGAATATTGTCAATTTGTTGGAGTGTTTGGGGTCCTGGTGGTTGAACACTTTGCTTTTGAATGGCACTAATTGCTCTTTGTCCTTCAACGTCTAGTTGTTGTAGTTGTTGGTCAACTTGATTAATCTGAGCTTGGAGTTGCTGTTGTACTTCCTCTTTCCAGAGACTAGTAACTATGGCTTTGACATTAATTGGGCGTTTTAAAAGCAATTGAGGGTTGGAGACATCCATAAAATTTGTACGTTCACTCTTAAATAGTTTGTAGTGTGGAGAGGAGTCAGTAGGGGGTTCCCCGCCCAAGATTTAGGGGGAAATTAGGAAATTATTTAGCAAACATCTTGTCAATAATATCGCAATATCGTTCCATGACAACGTGACGACGGATTTTCAGAGTTTGTGTCATGAGTCCATTTTCAATTGAGAATTGTTCCTCAATGAGTTTGAATGGTCCAATACGATCATCGGCTCGATAGCTGGGACGGTTTTGGACTTCCCGATTTAATTCTTGACGAAACAAATCCTGGACTATTCTACTCTCTAAGTCAATCTTTGCGGTATGATTTTCAGATTGGTTCCATGCGGCTAATGCTTCTAGGTTAGGAACAATCAGAGCGCCAATGCTACGTTGATCTTGTCCTACTAACATAATTTGGTCAATATAGGGCGATCGCAAACAAGCATCTTCTATAGGCTGTGGTTCAATATTTTCCCCGTTGGTTAAAACAATGGTGTCTTTTGCTCTACCTGTTAATACTAGGTCATTTTCAGGTGTCACCCACCCTAAATCACCACTGTCAAACCAACCTTCTGCATCTATAGCTTTGTTTGTAGCTTCGGGATTTTGATAATATCCCTGCATGATTTGTGGACCTTTGAGCAGCACTAAACCCCGTTCTCCGACTGGTAGAGGTTGCCGAGTCTCAGGATTGACAATTTTTACTTCCGTACCCGGAATTGGTTGCCCCGAAGAACCCCGTAAATTTCGCCAAGGACGACGAGCATTAGTTACTGGTGAGGTTTCTGTCAAACCATAACCTTGTAAAATTTCCACACCAACAATTTCAAAAAAGTTATCTATATATGCAGGTAGCGCCCCACCACCACTAATAACGTGCTTAATTTTTCCACCTGTGGCTTCTCGCACTTTGGCATAAACTAATTTTTCGCCTAGTATATGGAGTGGCAACAAGACTAATTCTGCTATTTTAGCTTGGGAACGTTCAACAAGTGAGGTGTGAATGTGATTTAAGCTCAATCCCTGGGAAATACGCCGCGCTTCAACATATTTCTGGCTCATATCCAGTAAAAATTTGACCAAACTTTGTTTTTTAGCTGGTTGTTCGCGGAATTGTTTTTGCACTCCTTCATAAATTGATTCCCATAAACGAGGAACAGCAATCATATAATTGGGTTTGAATTTCTTCAAATCATTTTTGACAGACCGCAAATTAGTGTAAATTTGGGTACAGCCTTGAGAAAGTAGAAAATACTCACCACTGCGTTCATAACTATGCCATGTGGGCAAAATACTCAGGACAATATCTCCTTTTTCCGGTTGTACTACTGCCCTTAAACTTTTAACTTGGTGCAGTAAATTTTTGTGAGATAGCATCACACCCTTGGGTTTTCCCGTAGTTCCAGAGGTATAAATTAGGGTCGCTAATGTTTCACCAGTGTGCTTAGTTGCTACTATGGTGTTATTGCTACCAATTTCTAATAACCGGGTAAAGTTCACCACTGGGAAATTAAATTCTGTGGGTGGTGTTTCATCAGAAAGCAGAACTACGAGTTTAATCGGTAATTCATCGAGTCCTGACCCTAATTTATTGAGAGTTTTGATATCCTCAACTACCAAGGCTGTACTACCACTGTGGGAAATAATATAAAGTAGTTCTTCTGGGTCTGCTTGGGCGCTACGGACTGCATTTACCGCTCCAGCAGTCATAATACCTTGATCGGCAATAAACCAGCGAGGACTATTATCAGCAATCAGGGAAATCCGTTCACCATAGGGAAGAGTTTCGCTATGGTGGGTATTGATACCTAGCGCTTGCAAACCAGCCGCAAATAGTTGAATTTGCTCTGACAACTGACCATAGGTAATTTTTACTTCTGGTTTAGAGTGAGGATTATGTAGAGCAATAATATTATCAAATTTCTTTGCCGCTAGAGTCCAAATTTCTGGTAATAACTCAACATTTGTGTAATCTACGGAACTCTGTAATGCTAGACTTTCTTGTGCAGAAATGTTATTGAAGAAAGAAGTTGCAGATTGTTTTTTTGTCATAAATGCTACTGTTAAATTCAATTAGAGACTTCCAATTCAAATAATATCCCAAAATTTCTTGTGGTGCGGGCATCTTACCTGCTAATAATACAAGGATGTGCAAGATGCCCGTCCCACAAGATTGGATTATCTTTTTTGTGGGGTTCTCTTAATAACGCTATTTAATATTTAGTTTACACATTAATTGATAACAATTACTGAATTATTACCTTTCCATTATAAAAATCTATGCTAAACTGATTTTATATAAGCTAAATACTATGGTTAGGTCTTACTACATTTCCATATATTTTAAGACTAACCAAACTGTTCCTATGTAATTTCGTCGGGGAGTAATTCCCTATAGATTTGATGGATGTATTATTTCTCACTGTCATCAATGCGGGGGCTTGTTTAGCTTTACCCAAGCTGCTGTCTATAATTTTGGCTCGTAAACCTCAAGAATCTCAACCATTTTCTATTGTATCTGATTGCCAACCCGCCAAAATGGGAATAACTAGTTTTCCCTACTGTACAGCCTACGCATTAACTGGTAGTCAATTTTGTAAATTTAGCCCGCGTTTTTGTAATCAATGTTCTCCTAATTAAGGAGAGTGTTAGCGCGTATTCCCTGTATTCCCTGCATTTGGGCGTATTCCCTGTATTTCCTGCACTTGGGCGCAGGCCCTGCGCCCCTACTGGATTTCTATTTAAAAATTCAAAGTTGCAAAATAAAGATGTTTCGATCATCAGTAGTTATAAAAAGGAGTTATTTATGAATTTAATAGATGGTATATTTTTAACACTATTAAATGCGGCTATTTGTTTGGTTTTACCTAAGCTGCTATCTTTGGCTTTATCGGCTAAAAACTAAAAGTCAATATCATCTTTAGGAGATTTCTGTTTTTCCCGTCGCCATTTTGCTCTAACTAAACGAATTTCATCAAAACTGTAGCTTTCACCTAAATTTTCCCGAATAGGCGTGAGTGAAATATCACCAACAACTTCTAAGACATTCCATATTTTCTTTTGGCGTTCTAGGGGGACTAATTTACTTAAGTCTAAAGATTGTTTTTTCTCAATTAAATCTGAGAGATGACGGATAATTGTCGTGGGGCGAATATTGCGTTTTTGGGCGATTTCTTCAATACTCAATCCTTGGTTATATAACTCTAATGTAGTTAATTCTGTGCCAGATGGTGAGTGAGAATAAGGTGAGGAACTAACTCGATTAATAGTTTTTTCTGGCAAACCTTGTTGTTGGCAATAAGTCTGAATTTCTGCTAAGAACCTTTCGCCATACTGAGATAATTTATGGCTACCAACGCCGGAGAGATTGCCAAATTCATCTAAGGTTTTGGGTTGGCTTTGTGCCATTAATTTTAAGGTAGAATCATGGAAGATAACGTAGGGTGGCACGGCTTGTTCGTCTGCGAGTTGTTTACGAAGCGATCGCAATTTTTGCATGAGAACTTCCACATCTGCGGATTTGCCACTTCCCTCTTCCCAAGTCATCTTTTTGACTGTAGGAACAGCAATGGAAACTGTGCGTTGTTTTCGCATGACTTCCCAGCTTAAAGCATTTAGTTTTAAAACTGAATAACCATCAGCCGTTTGTTCTATTAATCCTTGATGTAATAAGGATCTACATAACATTCGCCATTCATCTACTGTTTTATCTTTGCCAATTCCATAGGTAGAAAGTTGATCATGTTTATTAACAATAATTCTCTGATTTTTTCCACCTCGCAAAACATCAATAATATGCAGCATTCCAAATCTTTCTTTACACCTAGCCACACAAGATAAAAATTTCATGGCTTCAATTGTCCAATCTTGAACAGGTTTGGGATAAAGACAATTATCACAATTTCCGCAATTGCCGGGAAATCTTTCCCCAAAATAACTTAATTGAATTGTGCGTCTACAATCTGTCCCTTCCGCATAATCAATTACCTGTCTTAGTTGCTGTTTAGCTATTAATTGTTCTTGAGGATCGGTTTTTTGATTAATACTCCATTCTATAGTTTTAATATCACCATAATTGAAAAATAATGTACATTTAGAAGGTTCATCATCTCTACCGGCTCGCCCTGATTCTTGATAGTAACTCTCTAGATTTCGGGGTAAATCGGAATGCACCACAAACCGCACATCAGGTTTATTAATGCCCATACCAAAGGCAACGGTGGCTACCATTACTCGCACATCATCCCGAATAAACCGAGTTTGATTTTTTGATCTTTCATCATCACTTAAACCAGCATGATAAGGCAAAACAGAAATCTTATCATTTTGGAGTTTTAAAGTTATTTCATCAACTTTTTTGCGAGTTAAACAATAAATAATTCCTGAACCTTCATTTTCTCTAACTATTTCTAATAATTCGGCGTAAGCGCGGTTACTCTTAGCCCGGACTTCATAATAAAGATTTTGGCGGTTAAAACTAGCAATATGAATACTTGGTTGTTTTAATCCTAATTGTTCAATAATATCAGCCCTGACTCTATCTGTAGCGGTAGCGGTGAGGGCAACTGTAGGCACATCAGGATAACGTTTGCGGAGTAATCTTAATTGCCGATATTCTGGGCGGAAATCATGTCCCCATTCTGAGACACAATGGGCTTCATCAATGGCAAAGGTGGAAATCCCCACTTTTTCCTTAACTACGTCTAAAAGGGGGAGAAATCGGTCACTAATAAGGCGTTCTGGGGCGACATAAAGCAATTTTATTTTACCATTCATGATCGCTTCTTCACGGGAGCGAACTTTATAGGCGTTGAGACTACTATTGAGAAATGTGGCAGAAATGTTATTAGTTCGCAGTGCTTCTACTTGATCTTGCATTAAAGCTATCAAGGGTGAGACTACCACTGTTAAACCGGGTTTTAAAAGTGCCGGTAATTGAAAGCACAGAGATTTACCCCCACCTGTGGGCATGATTACCATTAAATCACGATTCTCTAGTGCATCTTCGATAATTTGCCGTTGTCCAGGGCGAAATTGATCATAACCAAAATGATGTTTTAAAGATTTTTCTAGGTCTGGGTACTGAAGCATGGTAGATGGCTGTTGCGTGTCTGAGTTGTGATGAATATATTAGAATTTTAACGCACGTTGGGGAATTGGTAGAGGGATAGTAGTTATAATTATAGACACAAGATGGAGGGAAATTGTCTGAGAGGGTAGCGTGGTATAGTCATATCAGGATTTGAGTATGAACAGAGGATGAGAGTTTTATCACCAATTACTAATTATAGGAAATAACTATGACGCAAGAATTAATGGAGTTAAGACAAACTATATTAGAAGGGCGTTATGATGATGCCTTGGAAATTCTTGATGATTTGGAGGAGATAAGCAAACAGGGAACTTTGCGAAAAATAGAAGCTTTTTTAGTGAGGTTGGTTATTCATCTGATTAAAAATCAAATTGAACAGCGTTTAACTAATTCTTGGATTGCTTCAATTTCTGATTCTGTGATTCAAATTGCCAAGTTGAATATTAAAGATAATCAAAAATCCTATTATATTAAATCTGATGAATGGGGTGAATATTTAGCAGAAGCCGTAGAAATGGCAATTCGTCCAGCTAGTGCGGAGATTTTTGGCGGTACGTTAAAACCGAGTCAGGTTTCTCAAAGATTACAAGAAAAAGAATTAATTGATTTTGCTGAAAATCTTTTGTTGTTAACTTATGAATATCAACCTAAAGAGTTAACAAAGATGATTGATAATTATTTATCACAATTACCAGGAGGTGAAGATTGGTTTGAGTAGTTTGGGCAAAACTAAGTTGGTTGAAGATAATGAAGTAATGAATGACCAACTTGGCGTAGATATATGCTTTTGTTGTCTTCGTGATGATAAGATATTAGATGAACGAACCACGAAGGAGCGAAGGTAGCGAAGGAAGAAGAGTTTTAGAGAGTTTTTGCGTTAGTTCTGGTAGATTGTGTTTGTTGGATATTTTTTGTCATAAACTAGGTAAGCTAGTTTTAAAAATTATCCAGGTTTTTGTATTTTGCTATTTTGTGAAAGAATTTAACCTATAATTTCTTCGGATTAATTTAAAAAAGTGAACCGGATAAACTCATGTTTATTAGTATTGACCAGATTAGAGATTCTCTTAAATATTTGGAAAAGGTAGATTCTTTTTGGGGAATTACTTTTTTAAAATTTAAACAATTACAATTACCAGTAGGTAATACTATTGAAATATCTCTACATTCAGAAATTAAAGATTTTTTAGAAAATTATTATAAACCCTGTAAGGAATCAGCATATTCTTATAGATGTTTCCGTTTACCAAAAAATGAAAAAAGATGGATAACAGTTAATATATATATAGGTTCTATTATACAAGATTTTTATAAAGAACCATTTAGAGAATCATTAAATAAATTTGAAGAAGAATTAAATCATCGAATATATGGAATCCTTCAACAAGCCTTAAATTATCAAAGCAATGATGACTTGGGGTGGAAAGATAACTATATTGAAATTTTGAAATCTTGTTTATATAACAATCAAGTAATTCCTGCTTTTCATTTAGCTGTCTGGATATATTGTGAAAAAGAATGGTCATCTGAAACAACACCAAAAGATATTATTCAAAATTTCAAAAATGAATTTTTATTAAATGAACAAGAAATTAATCAATTATTTGATATTTCTATACCTAAAAATATCAATATAAACCAACTTTTTCAAGACAAAGTAGTGTCTTGGGAAGAATTAAAAACTGTTATTGGTAAACCTCCAGATATTTTACCAGAAGAAGGTGCTTTAACTTATTTAGAAATACAAGGTGTAGGCGCTGCAAAAAAACTTTGTTTTGAACCGGCAGAACGACTGAGTTTAATCACAGGTGATAATGGATTAGGTAAAACTTTTTTACTAGAATGTGCTTGGTGGGCTTTAACTGGACAGTGGGCAAATTTACCAGCATATCCAACGCAAACTGCAAGTGATGATGAACCTGTAATTACATTTCAAATTTCTGGAGATTCTGAATCTGATACAGAGAGTATTTCTTATGATTGGCAGCTTCAAAGATGGAATGAAATTAAAAATCGCTCAACTATTCCAGGTCTTTTAATTTATGCCAGAGTAGATGGTTCTTTTGCCGTATGGGACACAGCAAAACAATATTTGTCATCTTCTTCACGGATTAGAAATATTGAGAAAAAACCACTTCCTTTTGTGTTTACAAAAGATGAGTTATGGAATGGTCAAAAAGATGAAAATGGCAATACTTTTATTAATGGATTATTACAAGATTGGATTCAATGGCAAAGTAGACCAGATAAATATCCATTTAACACCTTAGTAAAAGTATTAGAACGTTTATCACCACCATCTGAAGGTGATTTAGGAATTTTGAAACCGGGAGAACCTGTCAGACTTCCTTATGATGCTAGAGAAATTCCCACTATAGAACATCCTTATGGAACTGTTCCCATTATTCATGCTTCCGCAGGGGTACAGCGGATAATTACAATGGCTTATTTGATAGTTTGGGCTTATGAAGAACATAAAATACAATCAAAACTTATCCGCAGAGAACCACAGAAGAGAATGGTTATTTTAGTGGATGAATTAGAAGCACATCTTCACCCCCAATGGCAAAGGGCTATCTTACCTGCTTTGTTAGATGTGAGAGATGATTTAGCATCTGATTTACAAGTGCAAATTATGGTTGCTACTCATTCTCCTTTAGTTATGGCATCTGTAGAACCTAGATTTGATGAAAGAGTTGATAAGCTATTTAGTTTAGAACTGGTGAAAAGCGATTTATCAGGTAATGAAGTCCAAATTGAAGAACTTCCTTTTATCCGTCAAGGTGTGGTAGACTCTTGGTTAATGTCTGATGTTTTCAAATTGCGTCATGCTCGTTCTTTGGAAGCAGAAAAGGCTATAGAAGCAGCGAAAGTTTTACAATTATCAGATAATCCAAATTCGGAAGATGTGGCAAAAGTATCAAATGATTTGGCAAGGTATTTATCAGAAGATGATGAATTTTGGCCGAGGTGGGTTTATTTTGCAGAACAGCATGGAGTAAACTTGTGATTCCTATTAAACCCCAGCCTGAACCTGATGATTTCGACAAAAAAGTTAGACAACCAGGTTTAGCTTTTTTAAGCAGATTTCCTAATCCTAGCAATAAAGATTACGAAAATAACAAAGCTACCTATTGGCGAGAATCATTAAGTGATTTATATGATGCTTATAATCATATTTGTGCATATTCAGCACAATGGATTTCGTTTGACACAGGTAGCCCAACAGTTGATCATTTTATTCCCAAATCTAAAGAGCATAAATCTGCTTATGAATGGGATAATTTCCGCCTTGCTTGCTCAAAAATGAACTCTAAAAAACATACATATCTCGATGTTATAGATCCTTTTGCATTACCAGCAGATAGTTTTATTATTAATTTTCCTTCTATGTTGATTAAACCTAATAATAATCTTTTAGAGCCACTAAAAGGAAGGGTAATTTCTACAATTGCACGGCTTAAACTCAATGAAGAAAATCGTCCTCAAAGGAGATTTAAGCTGTTAAAGGAATATTATACACAGGACTATCCCTTTAAACATTTAAAAAAAATAGCCCCGTTTATTGCTTATGAATTAGAACGTCAAGACTTAGTAGAAGTAGACAAGATAGCAAAAATTATGGGTGTGAAAATATAACCCAGCAAACAGAAAAATGGAAAATATTTCTGATAAATCAAGAATGATGCCAAGCTTGATAAAATTCTGGATAGGGCATATTTTGGGCGCAATTCCAAATCAAATCATAGTCTTCACTATCTAGCTTATAGCCCACATTCCGCACCCTGAACTGTCACATATCAAAAAAGCCTAGCGAGTAGTACATAATAACTAAAAATCATTCGAAGGGTAAGAGGCTTAATGATAGTAAGTAGCATTAAGCTGGGCATGGAGTGAGAAAGTGGAACTTCGTAACGGGACTGAAAGAAAGAGAAAATTCGATATGATTAAAAAATTAATTGTTCACAAAAGCAAGAAATGAGAGAATCACAATAGAACAAGTAGAGGAATCTGTTGTGAAATTAAAACCCCAAGAAATAGAAATTCAAAACATAGATCATCTAGGGATAGTAGCAGGGATGATAGATTCAATCGGAATAGTAGAAATAATAAATGAATTAATAGGAGTTGAAAAAGACGAGAAAGTAAGTGCAGGTCAAGTAGTAAAAGCCATGATAATAAACGGGTTAGGATTTGTATCGAAACCCTTATATATGTGGCTCTTGCGTCTCTTTTATGGTGATTGAGGATTGATGATAACAAAACCCTTACGGGACAAGGGTTATAAACAATTATTTCCATATTTTCAATGAAATGCCTACACAATAGGGCTTTCAATGATTTTGAACCAGGGTTTCCATAAAAATAACCGAAGAACCATATATGTTTCCCCAATATTTTGAAACAATCGCCTGTGAACATCTAATAGGAGCAGGAGTAAAACCAGAATATCTCAACGACGATAAACTGGGGAGAGTTATGGATAAACTATTTATCAAAGGATTGGATACACTATTTTTTATCATAGCCTTAAAAGCAGCACAAAAATTTGGAGTATCACTGTCAACCTCGCATTTAGACTCATCATCAATACACGTGCATGGGCAATATAATACAAGTTTACCAGAAGTAATATTTGAGAATCAAAAAGTAGGAAATAACCAAGAATTAGAAGAATTAGCAGTAAAATCACCAAAAGAGATAACCATCACCTACGGTTATTCCCGTGACCATAGACCAGATTTAAAACAATTCATCATAGAAATGATATGTTCAGGAGATGGAGACATACCAATATTTTTAAAACTAGCATCAGGAAACCAAACAGATTCATCATGCTTTGGTCAAATAGCAGTAGAATATCAAAAACAATTAGAAGTTAATAGTCTCATCGTTGCTGACGCTGCTTTATATACAGAATCAAACCTGAAAATGATGTCAGAATTACGTTGGTTATGTCGAGTACCATTAAGCATAAAAGCAGCAAAATCATTAATATCAACATTACCAGAATCAGAATTTATTGATAGTACAATACCAGGATATAAATTAGCATCAAAAACCGAAAATTATGCAGGGATAGAACAAAGATGGTTAGTAGTGCAAAGTCAAGAAAGAAGAGAATCAGACCTGCGTAAGCTCAGACAAAAAATTACCAAAGCAGAATCAAAAGCTGTGAAAGATTTGAAAAAGTTATCACAAGAGAGATTTGCTTGTGAGGCTGATGCTATCAAGGCATTATCAAAATTATCAAAACAATTCAAATATCATCAAATTAACGAAATTTTGGTTACTCAAATCAAATTTAAGACAAAAGATTCTTCAGAAGAAATATCTTACCAAATATCAGCTACAGTTTCCGAAAATGAAAGTAAAATTAATACAGAATTGCTGAGTGCAGGACGTTTTATTATTGCTACGAATGTTTTAGATTCAAATGAACTTAGCAATGATTCCATGCTGAGTGAATATAAAGCTCAACAGTCTTGTGAGCGGGGGTTCGGTTTTCTTAAAGACCCATTATTTTTTGCAGACAGTATTTTTCTCAAAAGTCCTGAGAGAATAGAGTCTCTGGGAATGATTATGGGTTTATGTCTACTGGTTTATACTTTGGCTCAACGTCAAATTAGAAATGCTCTGAAAGATTCTAAATCAACAATTAAAAATCAATTAGGTAAAGCAACTGACCGTCCTACTTTACGCTGGATTTTTCAATGCTTTCAGTGTATTCATTTAGTTGAATATAACAACGAACAACACGTCTCTAATTGGACTCAAGATAGGGATTTTATTCTGAATCTTTTACCAGATGATTGTTTTCATTACTATCAATTAGCCACTTAATTCTTCTCTCCATTAATTTAATTAATATCAGATTTAGGAGCTAATCTGTTTGATTTATTGCTCTATTTTACTATGTCTATAATTTCGTTTTTTACTTCAATTTATTAGTCTAACTTATAATCTGTATCTTGAATATCTTCATTTATTTATCTTTTTCTCCCTCTGGGTGGTGTTCATTCTTGTTGCTCCTTATTGACAATGGGTTTTGATGCCATTTTTGGTGTTTTTCTTTTTTGCCAATGTATTTTCTCGATAATATGTTATTTTTTATTCTCAATTTTATTTCTTGCCTATGTAATTCCACTCCTGTGACAGTTGGGGTGCGGAATGTGGGTTATAGCGACGTAAAGCTTGCACCACCAAGAATATATCTTTATTGCTAGTGACTATCTTTCCTAAGCTTTTAGCGGCTAGTTTATGGGTGTACTCATTCTGTGATTTATCCAGAAGTTGCACTAAGGCGGCAATGGCTTTTTCATTATTCATACCTATATTGCCTAAGCTTTCTAGTGCATAGACAATAATTTCATCATTTTCTGATGTGTTAATAAGTTGCAATAAAGCGGAGATAGCTTTTTCGTTACCAGGATCTATACTTCCTAAGCTTTCGGCTACTTGCACAAGGATAGACTCATTCTGTGATGTGTCCAGGAGTTGCCCTAAAGTAGAGATGGCTTTTGTATCACCTTTGCCTATCTCTCCTAGTGTATAAAGTGCTTGAATAAGAGCTTCATCATCCTCTGATACATCTAAAATTTGGATTAAATCGGTAATGGCTTTTTCGTGATCAGTTTCTATTTTATCTGGGGTTGTAGCCGCTTGGAGAATAACGGCTTTTTGGTGGTTATTGTCTATTTTCCCTAATTGACTTGTATATTTATTGCCTGATTTATCTAGTAATTGTACTAGAGCAGAAATGGCTTTTTCATTGCCAATGCCTATTTTACCTAAGCTTTCAGCTAGTTGCCAATAAATAGCATCATTTTGTGCTGTATCTAAAATCTGCACTAAGGCGGAAATAGCTTGTTCATTACCATAGCCTATTTCTCCTAAGCTTTCAGTCGCTTGCTTACGGATATCATTATTATCTGATGTAGTTATAATTTTTACTATGGCGGAAATAGCTTGTTCATTACCATAGCCTACTTTTCCTAAGCTTTTAACTACTCGTCTACGGATGTCTTTATCCTGTGACGTATTCAATAGTTGGGTTAAAGCGGAAATGGATTTTTCACTACCAGATCCGATTGTTTCTAAGCTGGTAATGGCGAGAAAAAGGGTAAAATTTTGTTGTAATGTGTTGATTGATTGGACTAAAGTATCTATGGCTTTGGTTCTGTCGGTTTCTTGAAGTCCTACAGTGACTTGCTGTTCAATGCTATTGAAACGATAATAATCTAATTTCCAATTTACCAGTTGTTGAACTATGTTATCAGCTTTTGCCGATTCTGGGAATTGAGCGATCGCCGCTGCTGCTAAAAAATAGGCGCGATAACCATAAAAACCCTTACCCTGATATGGTACACAGCCATCTTCAAAATTGACCAAAGCTTGAATAAATGCCTCTTTTGACTCTTTGGGTACATCTTCCCGTCCAAACCAGGATAATATTGCTGGTTGCCATTGGGGTTCAAAAATGCGGTATGCTTGATTGTCTATGGGTTGATTTTTATGGTTTTTGGGCAAGAAGGCATCCCAATCATCAATCGCCGTTGTGGCAAAATCCTCTGGTTTCATAGGTTTACTATAATCAATAAAAGTTATTTCGAGATTGACAGGTGGTATTTTGAAAAAAATTACTAGAATTCACTGTATCACGTTGGTAAATTATCATTTTAAATGTAACAATATGAATTATTAACTTTTTTTGAGACTCAAATCATGAAAGCAATTTGGAACGGTGCTATTCTAGCCGAAAGCAATAATACGGTAGTTGTGGAAGGAAATCATTATTTCCCGGTTGACACTATTAATAAGGAATACTTTACAGACAGCAGCACTCATACCACTTGTCCTTGGAAAGGGGTTGCCAGTTACTATAGTATTGAAGTTGGTGGACAAGTTAATAAAGATGCCGCTTGGTACTATCCTAGCACTAAGGAAAAGGCTAAAAATATCCAAGGTTATGTTGCTTTCTGGAAGGGCGTAAAAGTCGAGGCTTAGACTAAGATTAAATTAACCATATAGCCATTGTAGCCATTGTAGCCATTGTAGCCATTGTAGCCATTGTAGCCATTGTAGCCATTGTAGCCATTGTAGCCATTGTAGCCATTGTAGCCATTGTAGCCATTGTAGCCATTGTAGCCATTGTAGCCATTGTAGCCATTGTAGCCAGGGAATAAATTCCCTGTCTAATAGCTAAAGTCGGTTGAAACCGACTAATTTTTTCTAGCTTTTTGAAGTTTGAGAAAGTTTATTTACATCTATTTCTAATTTCTAATCTTTGGCGATAACAATATCATTAGATTTAATTACAGCATAGGCTTCTGTCCCTTCAGATAATTCTAACTCCTCAGCCGAAACCCTAGTAATCATGGAAGTTAATTCAACTTTATGCACAATTTCTAAAGTTATTTCGGCATTTATACTGCCTGTAGTTACTCGTTTTACAACTCCTTTTAAAACATTACGAGAACTAACTTTTAAGGCTTTTTTGGGACTAACAATTTCAAATTCAATATTTTTATTTTTTGTTTCTACTTGTTCCGGTGAAGTTGATGATATAGGCGGTGCTGAATATTGTTTAAGTCCCCGGACTAATTCTCGCAAAATCTCTGTTTTAGTCCGTTGGGAACTTTGACAAAATTCTTCTAATATCTTGCGTTCTTCTTCAGATGCTTGGAATGTCACCCAACCCTGGTCTTTTCTTGGCATAAAATTACTAATTTATTTAGCAAGTATAATCTTTATACAATAATATCAATAGTCAATGTTTTTTATCGAATTGTATAATTAAATAAAACATATCCAAGCATTTTAATTTTGTGAACTTTTATATCGGGTGTGCAGTTTGGGCGTACAAGGGTTGGTTGGGAGAACTTTATCCCCCAGGAACTCGCAATGCTGACTTCTTAAATCTTTACAGTCGCCGCTTTAGCACTGTAGAAGGAAATACTACTTTCTATGCCACACCTAACGCAGAAACCGTTACTCGTTGGGCGACAGAAACGCCACCAGGGTTTGAATTTTGCCTGAAATTACCGCAAAATATCACCCACCAAAAATTACTACAACCCCATATTCCCGAAGCCTTAGCTTTTTTGGAGAAAATGCGCCCTTTAGGTACTCATTTGGGTCCCCTATTTGCCCAACTCCCTCCCAGCTATTCTCCGGCTTTACTGGACGATTTGACGGCTTTTTTGACGGCTTGGCCGCGCACAGAGACACCCTTAGCATTGGAAGTTAGACATAGTGAGTGGTTTCAAGAACCTCATGCTAGTAATTTGACAGCATTACTAGAGGAATTAGGTGTGGGAAGAGTATTATTAGATTCACGTCCAATTTATACCGGAGATGATGACCCGCAATTATTATCAGAACGACGTAAACCCAAATTACCTGTGCAATTTAGTATAACTGCGCCTTTTGCTTTGATTCGTTTTATCTCTCACCCACAGTTACCAATGAATCAGATATTTATGGAGGAGTGGGTTAGACAAATTCAAGAATGGTTACAAGCAGGAATAAAAATTTATTTCTTTGTGCATTGTCCCATAGAAGATATGTCTCCTCATAATGCCCGTTATTTCCAACAGTTATTAGAAGAAAGTGGTGTAGTCGTTCCCCCTCTTCCTGAGAATAATTTACAACAATCTTCGCATCAACTCAGTCTGTGGTAATAATATAATACTTATCCCTCTAAGGAGATTTAAATGAATCGGCTGCTTTATGAAAGTTCTGTTGCATATAAAGGATATTTAATTATCCCTTTTGTTTTTGGCAAGGTTGATGATTATGAAATCTATTCATATAAGTTATTAGCGGAAGTTGGACATAAAAGCCGGTTTCATGGTTCAGAAAATCCAGCGGCAATGTATAGTAATACTGTTACCAATATTGTTGATATTGCTAAAGAACATATTGATCTAAATATGGACTTTGTGAGTCAAGGTAATTTTTTTCAATCACGCTATGTTTATCGTCATAATCTAATTATTGTTTATCAAAGAAATAGTAGATGTTATTATGACCATTATGCACCAGACTCATTAACTAATATTGCCGCCCCCAAATTATTTTCATCACCTTATGAATGTTTAAATTGGGTGCAAAAAGGTTTAGATGGTAGAAAAAGAGCCTAAATTATTTAGGTTGGGTTGACGTAAGGAAACCCAACATTATTATAGCGTTTTTCGTTTGAGTGAAATACAAAAACCCCACCCCCAACCCCCTCCCCGCAAGCGAGGAGGGGGCTTTTTAATTCTTGTCTTATCTTATGGCAACCAGAAATTAGGTAAAATAGATTTACCCACATCTCGAACAACTTGATTGATATTTCTGGCAAATTGGATATGATTTTCGTCTGCTTCCACTGCTAAAATATTGGCTTTTTCCCCAGTTTCTAAATAGGAAATAGCTAAATTTGCAGCTTCTAAACCTGTGACATAAGCCTTTTCTTGTGACCATGAACCATGACGGTTAATAATCCAATCTCCACTCATAAACAGATTTTGTAAACTTGTCTTAGCTGGTAACAGATAACGATAACTACCAGGGGCAAAATGTGTCACTGCATTTGCTAAACGAATCACACTACTATCTATGACTTTCGCTTCTCTAAAACCGGGAATACATTTTGTTAAATAACCTTGAACTATTTGCACAATTTCCTCATCACTTAAATGCAGAAATTGATTAGCGTGATAAAAATCTGCTTCTATTACTGTTCCTGGTTCATTTTTAAATTCATCATGTAAAGCATTCAAATCAAAAAATGTCCATCCTGTAGAATCATCAAAACCAAAACAAGCATTAGAAGGACGGGGAATATCTATTTTTCTATCAAACCATAACCGAGTTGCTAAAACATCAACAGCCCCTAAATTATTTAAGTTTCTAAATTCTGGACGATTTTGTAAACTCGGACTACTGGAAACAATCTTTTTCATTCCTGTGACACCGACGGAAAAGATTACAGCGTCAGCATCAAAAATTTCATCATTGCAAACTACACCTTTAACGTGATTATTGCTATCTATAATTACATCTGTAACTTTATGTTTAGATAGAACTCTTGCACCTAATTTTTCTATTTGTTCTACCCAGGGACGGAAGATTTTTTCTCCCACAGTTCCACGACACCAAACCACATCAAAATCCGGTTGATGTGCCAGAATAAAATAATATAACATTCCCAATGTGTCCGCCGCCGAACATTGTTCACCCGGGGCAAATAAACCCACTAATAACATTGGTTCAAAAGCTTCTTTATAGAGTCGGGCAGAAACACCAAAAGTTTTGAATAATTCACGGGCTGTCAGATAATCGTAACGTTTCCAAGCCTGATCTGAATTATCAAAATCAATCAAACTATAAAGTAAGGGTAAGGCACTCAAACGGTCAATTAATGGTAATCTTTGAAATTGAGGATATATAAAAGTTCCTAAAGGTGTGGGAAGTCTAGGTAAATCTTGAAAAATCGGAGATTCTACTTCCAAACCTGCGGGAGAATATTGTGCGGAACGAGTCCAAGTTGTAAACGGACTAATTCCCAATTCATTAATCAGAGAAAAAATATTTCTGTAAGGATAGTTACTAAAAATATAGTCAAATATTTCCAGCTTGGTAAGGCTTACACCTTACAGGGCTAACTACAAGCCTCTCTACTGAGTTTCTATCAAAGATAGACTCCCCAACTACTTTTCTTAATATATTCAGAGAACCGTTTAAATCTGCTGAATAAGGCTGACCCGACTTAGACCTAAATAAACCTCTTTTCACTCTTTTTCCCAAATATTGCTCATGCTTTTTGATTGGTTCAAAATCCAGAAAACTACATTTTGAGGTATAGCTTTCTTCTACAATTTGTACCTTAATTCCTACAAGTTTAGCTTTGTATTCTAACTGTTGGATGAATCGCGCATGAGGAATATTGGTAAAGTTTTGGTTAGTTTTACTCCCTAAGTTAATATTCTGTTTCCAATTCTCATTTTTACCTATAATTAAATGGGTTATATTTTGACTAACTAGCTGATTAATAATAAATCTACTAGCTGTGTGGAGGTAGTAATCCACTTTATTATTACGCTTGAGTGTTAATGCTTCTATTTTTCGAGAAGATTTTTGATTTTTAGGTAACTGAGATTGAAGACTAGCTTTAACTTTGTTGTAGAACTGGTTACAAGATCTAATTGCTTTGCCGCAAACAATAAAAGGTTGAAAATCTAAACAATTACTACTGACAGTAGCTAAGTTGTTTAGTCCTATATCAATCGCGGCGATTCTATTATTAACTTCTATGGTGGTTTCTTCTCTTTCATAAACTGCCTCAAGAATATAAACATTATTTTTAGGAATTATCCTCACTTCTTCAATTTGTGTTAGCTTAGTTTTAATACTTATGGGTAATCCCGAAGGTGAGATTAAACCTTGTTTTAAGGCTTTTTTGGAAACAGCATTCTCCAATCATCACACAAATGATTATATTTGACTATGTTTGACTATATTTTTGTGATTTAAACTCAATACCAAAAGCCATGAATACCGGCTTCTACGGATTTACCTGCGGCTGTTTGCCAACCTGCTACTAACCCACCAGGATATTGTCCAGCTTCTAGTAATGTGACATCATAACCTTGTTTGGCTAAATGGTAAGTAGCCCCTAAACCAGCCCAACCAGCACCAACAACGATGACTTTTTTCTGTTGTGATTCTTTTGACATTTTCCCTGATCATAATTGCACTCATTTAATAATGTATCTGATATTCAAGAATGCTGGAGTAATTAGACAGAGTGCAGGGGACAGGGTGAAGAGAAGTCATTTTGATCACTTAAAAGATAGACGTTAATCCGTAATTGAGTGCGCTAACGCAATGACGTTGTGTAATTAATTCTGTCTCACTACTTAATTGCACACAGTAGAGTGTTTTTCATAACCACTTCCCCGCAAGGGGATGAAAACTGTTATCTGTATTTTTCAGAAGCTTTGTAGAGAAATTCCAGAGAACATCTCTACAATCTTTTTCATTTTAAGCAATACTAGAAATACCGAAATTGGGAGGAATATCTTGCAGTCTTCCCGGACCAATAGCTTGTAATCCTTCTTTGAGAATAATATCACCCGTATACAAAGCTTTCCCAACTATCACACCTGTCACACCTTGGGGTTCTAAGGCTAATAAACTTAACAAATCCGTCACAGAACTTACTCCACCGGAAGCAATTACAGGTATGGAAGTTGCCGCTGCAAGTTCTCGTAATGCGTCTAAATTGGGGCCTTCTAGTGTGCCGTCACGGTTGATATCAGTGTAAATAATGGCTGCTGCACCTAGTTCTTGCATCTGTACTGCTAGTTGGGTGGCTAATACTGTTGATGTTTCTAACCAACCACGAGTTGCAACTAAGCCGTTACGGGCATCTATGCCAATAATAATTTGTTGGGGAAATTCTTGACAAAGTTCTTGGACTAATTGAGGTTGTTCGACGGCGACAGTGCCGAGAATTGCCCAATTTACACCCAGGTTGAATAATTGTACGACACTGGTGCGATCGCGCAATCCTCCCCCAACTTCAATGGGTATGTCAAGATTATTTCTAATGGCTTCTATGGCGGCTAAGTTGATAATTTTCCCAGCTTTTGCCCCGTCTAAGTCAACTAAATGCAGTCTTGTCGCGCCTTGGTCTGCCCACATTTTCGCTACTTCAACGGGGTTTTCGCTGAATACTTGCGATCGCTCGTAGTCTCCTTTGTATAGTCGCACACAGCGACCTTCTAGTAAATCAATTGCGGGGATTACTTCCATTTATTTTTTTCCTGATAAACAATAGTTTTTTCTCACGCAGAGGCGCAGAGAAGAAAGACGGAGTTTAATTTTTGCTTTTTAATTCCTGTACTGCTTGGCGAAAACCTAAGACTAGTAAGATGTTAGCAAGGGTTAAAAAGATTTCTGCACCACCATGTAACCAGTCTACATTGGCTAGTTGTTCTCCGTACTGCACTTTGGCGTAAATGGCGGCGGGGATGGTGATGGCGACAAATACCAATGTGCCGTAAAATCCATATAGGGCTAAACGTGGCATTTGTGGACTGCGGCTAATAAACCACAAGAAACCCAAATAGGGAAACAGAGAGAGGGCAAAGAGGGTTTCTTTTGATATCATTGTTCTGATTTGATAGATTGTGTCTCAGTGGGCTTTGCAGACTTGGTTGAACGCCAAATTACATAAGCTGCCGCCCAAAGGGTAAAGTTACCAACTAATGTCATGGTAGCTTGTAGGTTGACTAACCATTCTAATGATTCAGAATTGTCGAAATAATGCCAAGTACAAGCACACATTGCGCTAATTAAAGCTGGTAACATGGCAAAGGACAATCCCCACCAACTACGATTTTCTGTAAGTTCACCATATATCCAAATTAGCCAAATTGCGGCTATCCACTCAATGACGCTAGAAATATGAATTATCCAGGTGGGGATTGAAAGTACGTGCATAATTGTTTGTCAGTTGTCAGTTGTCAGTTGTCAGTGGTAGATAACTAGGTTAAAAAAATTGGTAGTCCAAAATCTAAAATCTAAAATCTAAAATCTAAAATTCAAAATGGGGAAAATGCGGGTTTTATTGTCTGGGTATTATGGTAAGGGTAATGGTGGTGATGAAGCTTTGTTAGCCACACTTCTGCAAATGCTACCACCTGATGTTACTCCTGTGGTGCTTTCTGGAAATCCTGAAGAAACTCATCGGCATTATGGTGTGGAATGTTACAACCGGATGGCGGTTTTACAGGTTATCAAGGCTTTGCGTTCTTGTGATGCTTTTGTTTGGGGTGGAGGAAGTTTAATTCAAGATGCTACCAGCAGCATTAGTCCTTTGTATTATGGCGGATTGATGGCTTTAGCTCAAGTTATGGGTTTGAAGACTGTGGCTTGGGGACAGGGTATAGGTCCTTTGTTGCATTTCCAAACTCGTTGGTTAGCAAAGGGGAATTTTACAGGTTGTACTCAAGTGAGTGTGCGCGATCGCTCCAGTTCTCGGTTATTATCAGATTGGAGTATACCCCATATCCTCGCCCCTGACCCAGTTTGGGCATTGGAATCGAAGCCAGTCCCGGAATTAGTAGATTTACCAAAACCCAGAATTGCTGTTACTTTAAGAAATCATCCTCAATTGACAGAAAATAGGTTAGCAAATTTAACTCAAGCTTTAGTTAATTTGCAAAAAGAAACCCAAGCTTTTATTTTATTATTACCATTTCAAAAAAGCGAAGATCTAGGAATTGCGGAAAAAATTCACACTCAATTACCAGATGTGAGTAGAGTTCTTTGTTCCGAAGATCCACAAATTTTAAAAGGTGTATTTCGCGGTGTGGAAATGTCCATAGGAATGCGCCTCCATAGTTTAATTATGGCAGCTAGTGAAGGTTCTCGTTGTTTTGCATTAAGTTATGATCCCAAGGTCAACCGATTAATGGAAGATTTAGAAATACCTGGTTGGGATTTAAAGGATTTACCAGATGATGTAGATTTAATCAGTAAAATTTGGATTGATTATTATAATAATGGTGTGGCTTTGTCACCTCATAAAATTCAATCCTTAGTAAATGAGGCTTTTTTACATCGGGATTTATTAAAGAAAGTGTTACCATAAAAAGCGATTTATACTATCATGTGAAACCTGTTCATCCTTAAATCCTGATAGCGTTCACGTAGTGTGCCGAACGCATCAGGCATAGCGTGGCGTAAGTAGGTGAACACAATAAAACCAAACTGTGTAAAGAAACGTAAAATCGCCCAAACCCTCTTCACTCTTGCCTATTGCCTATTGCCTCTTGCCATAACGACAATTTTCAACGCCAACCTACTTACTTATGTCAATAAACCTAATAGTTCCCCATTCCCCAACAGCAGAATATTTCTGTAACACCAACCTAAATATCTATGATTCCCCTAAATGTATCCGTTTAGCTACCCAAGCCGCCACCGGACGACATTTACAAATAACATCAAATAATCCAGATACAGCAGTTGCAGTATGTTTATGTGAAGATGACTATCCAGGATGGTTATCACTTCAAGATTTGCAATTTCTTCAACCAACAGAAACAATATATCAACCTCAATTCATCTCAACCGCAGAAATTCAACAGCACATACCCACAGTTATCGCTTTTACCCAAGCAGCAAAAGCAGAAGATAATTATTACCTTTGGGGTGGCACAGTCGCACCTAATTATGATTGTTCGGGTTTAATGCAAGCAGCATTTAAATCTGTGGGTGTGTGGCTACCGAGAGACGCTTATCAACAAGAAGCTTTTACCCAAGCAATTGATATTACTGAATTACAACCAGGGGATTTAATCTTTTTTGGAACTCCTGAAAAAGCCACTCATGTAGGATTATATTTGGGTAATAATTGCTATATTCACAGTTCAGGAAAAGAACAAGGACGCAACGGTATTGGTATTGACCAACTTTCGGAACAGGGAAACAAAGTTAGTCAGGCTTATTATCAACAGTTACGCGGCGCTGGGAGAGTTGTGAAAAGTTATGAATGAACCACATTTTTGTCTCTAATTAAATCAAGACTGTTTCAATATCCTTATGACCAATTACCAATCACCAAGTTTAGATGTATCCGTAGTTGTCCCAATTAAAGATGAGGTCGAAAGTTTACCTTTATTACTAGAAGCCATTTCTACGACTCTCACCACTAGTAAGTTGAATTATGAGATTATTTGTGTAGATGATGGTTCTAGTGATGGTACAGCGGAATTTCTCAAGGAACAAGCGCAAATTCGCACTGATTTAAAAGCGGTGATTTTGCGACGTAATTATGGACAAACTGCGGCTATGTCTGCGGGTTTTAATTATGCTACAGCTAAAGTAATTGTGACTTTAGACGCTGATTTGCAAAATGACCCCGCTGATATTCCGATGTTATTAGCCAAGCTAGATGAGGGTTATGATTTAGTTAGTGGTTGGCGGCAAAATCGCCAAGATGGGGCGGTCAATCGGTTGCTTCCTTCTAAAATTGCCAATTGGTTAATCCGTGGGGCTACAAGCGTCTATATTCATGATTATGGTTGTTCTCTGAAAGCCTATCGGTCTGAATTGGTGGCAGATATGAATCTTTATGGAGAACTACACCGCTTTTTACCTGCTTTGGCATATATCGAAGGGGCAAGAATTACAGAAGTACCTGTGCGTCATCATGCGCGGCGGTTTGGACAAAGTAAGTATGGGATATCACGGACTTTCCGGGTATTGATGGATTTATTAACTATTCTATTTATGAAGAAGTTTCTCACCTGTCCCATGCACGTTTTTGGCTTGTTGGGATTGATTTCCATGATTGCTGGTGGGGGAATAGGTATATATTTAACTTTCGTTAAATTGGCTTTTCATGTAGATATTGGTAGCCGTCCTTTATTGATTTTGGCGGTGTTGTTGTTAGTAACAGGAGTCCAGTTATTTTGCTTCGGTCTTTTGGCAGAATTACTGATGCGAACTTATCATGAATCTCAAGGACGACCAATCTATCGGGTGCGAGAAGTTGTGGCAAAAAATGTTAAGTAACGTAACAATAGAGAAATAATACTTTTTACATTATTGCATCTGCCGTGAAAGCCTTTGATACTTTTGACGCTAATCTGCGAAAAAACCTGATCATGTTATTTGCAGCGGGTCTGTTTTTCTGGTCAGGTTTGGCTTCATTATTGCCTACCCTACCCTTATATATTGAACATATTGGTGCAAGCAAACAGGAAATTGGCATTGTTATGGGTAGCTTTGCCATTGGGATGTTGCTATGTCGCCCGTCAATGGGTGCTTTAGCAGATATTCGGGGTCGTAAAATAGTATTATTGATTGGAATGTCCGCAGCGGCGATCGCTCCTTTGGGATATTTATGTGTAAAATCAATTATTCCCCTCATGGTAATTCGTGCCTTTCATGGCATTAGTATCGCCGCTTTTGCCACAGCTTACATTGCCCTAGTCAGCGATTTAGCACCAGAACACCGTCGCGGTGAAGTCGTTGGTTACATGAGTTTGGTGAATCCTTTAGGTGTGGGAATAGGTCCGGCTATAGGTGGGTTTTTACAAGCAAGTGCTGGTTATACCCCATTATTTCTCTCATCTGCGGCTTTATGTTCCTTGGGTTTATTATGTATCATTCCCATTATTAATCCACCAATTGCCACCAAACCAACTAACAGTAAAAATGATAACTTTTGGCAAATATTAACTAGTCATCGGGTGCGGATTCCCGCTATCGTCTTACTCCTGAGTGGTTTGACTTTAGGTAGTTTGCATACTTTCATCTCCCTATTTATCAAATCAACCGGAGTTGATTTAAATCCAGGTTTATTTTTTACTGCGGCGGCTGTCTCCAGTTTTAGTTGTAGATTATTTACTGGTAAAGCTTCTGATAGATATGGAAGGGGTTTATTTGTCACCATGAGTTTGATAGCTTATACATTCTCTGTCATCTGCGTTTGGCAAGCAAATAACTCTTTCATGTTCTTATTGGGAGCATTCATGGAAGGTGCTGCTTCTGGTACACTCATTCCCATGATTTCTGTATTGATGACAGATAGGGCTTTACCCCACGAACGCGGGAGAATATTTGGCGCTTCCTTAATGGGATTTGATATCGGTTTAGCGATCGCAGGGCCAATTTTTGGTACATTTGCCGAAACACTTGGTTATCGAAATATGTTTGGTTTGACTACAGGTTTAACAGTCATTGCCATGATCATCTTCCTCACCCAGTCTAGCCGCAATATTCCTCAATCTCTGCGTTTTGCCCTTGGTCGCACAGAAGATATCTACGCCGTCAAATAACCGTAGGGGCGCAGGGCCTGCGCCCTTCCATATCCTGCACTGATAATTATCAAAAATGCACAAACTCCAAAAAAGGAACTTGTGCATTTAAAATCAAATAATGGGCGAGGAGGGATTCGAACCCCCGACACCGTGGTTCGTAGCCACGTGCTCTAGTCCACTGAGCTACACACCCTTGACTCATGACTTTTATAATAGCACATACTTTCCCAATGACGCAAGCTAATTTTCCAAATTCTTTTCCACTAACCCATTTGGATGCCCAGGGACAAGCCCAAATGGTTGATGTATCCGGCAAAGTCGCCACTGTTCGCCAAGCTGTAGCCACTGGTAAGGTGCGAATGTTACCTGAGACATTCGCCGCTATTCAAGCCGGAAACACTCCCAAAGGGGACGTTTTAGCAACTGCTAGGTTAGCGGGAATCATGGCTGCTAAACAAACAGCGAATTTAATTCCTCTCTGTCACCCCTTACCGTTGCAAAAAATTACCGTTGAGATTATCCCCGATGCCCAACTACCTGGTTATCAAATTGATGCCACTGTCAAAACCAAAGCAGAAACAGGTGTGGAAATGGAAGCTTTAACAGCGGTATCTATTGCCGCTTTAACTTTATATGATATGGCTAAAGCGTTAGAAAAGTCTATTCAAATTGAGGCGATTCATTTAGTCAGTAAGACAGGTGGCAAGTCTGGAGACTGGGGATAGGCGTAGATTGGGTTAAGCGACAGCGCAACCCAACGCAATTATTAATAATAATGTTGGGTTTCCTACCGTCAACCCAACCTACGTATGATGATTATAAATCTACTCAAAAACTACAGTTCTATTGCCATAGACTAAAACGCGATTTTGTAAATGCAATCTTACCGCTCTTGCTAACACAATTCTCTCTAAATCTTTCCCTTTTCTAATTAAATCATTTACCTCATCTCGATGACTTACCCGCACCACATCCTGTTCAATAATTGGTCCTGCATCTAAGTCAGCAGTGGCATAATGGGCTGTTGCTCCAATAATTTTCACACCTCTTTCAAAGGCGCGATGATATGGATTAGCCCCAATAAATGCAGGTAAAAATGAATGATGAATATTAATAATTTGCGGGAATTTCTCAATGAAATCTGCACTAACTATTTGCATATATTTTGCCAAGACAACTAAATCAATTTTGTATTCATGCAGTAATTCTAGTTGTTTAGCTTCCTGTTCTTGTTTATTTTCTTTAGTAATTGGTAAGTAATGGTAATCAATACCGAATTGTTCAACTATCGGTTGTAAGTCAGGGTGATTACTCATAATTAAAGGAATCTCTGCATGAAATTCTTTAGCACGATGTCTCCAAATTAAATCAAATAAACAATGATCTTGACGACTTACCCAAATAGCAATGCGGGGAAGAGTATCAGAAAAGTGTAATTCCCATTTTGCATTTAAAGGTTGAGCGATCGCATTAAAAGCAGGAGTAATTACATCTTTGGGTAAATTAAACCCTTTTAATTGCCACTCTATGCGAGTTAGAAATAGTCCAGCTTCAAAATCTGTATGTTGATCTGCATGAGTAATATTGCCACCATTAGCATAGATAAAATTGGCAAATTTTGCCACCAATCCCCGTTGATCTGGACAAGAAATTAATAAAGTTGCTGTTTGTTTTGTCATTGGAGTTTTTAAAGGTTAGATGTTAGGTAAATTTTCTCGTTTCTCGTTTTCTCGTTCCCATTCTCGTTTCTCGTTCCCATACTCTGTATGGGAATGAATTCTAGAAGGCTCTGCCTTCAATAAGTAATTGAACAAAAATATTTACAGTCATTGCGAGCGAAGGGAAGCAATCACAATCCTTGGAATTGCTTCATTTCACTTCGTTCCCTGTAGCTAACGCCACGCTACGCTAACGCAATGACATTGTGTAATTAATTCTGTCTCACTACTTAACAGTAGAGGCAGAGCCTCTGTAGTGACATTCCCAGCCAGAGACTGGGAACGAGATAATTTTTGTAGAGACGTTACATAGAACGTCTCTACATTATTTATTTGGAGGAGTTGGGGAAGGAAGACTAGGTAATGGCTGTACATCAGTCTTTTCCTCTGGTTGTTTCCATTCAGATATATCTCGATTAACTGCATTCACAAAATCCTTAGAAACTAACAATAAATTCATACTTTTGTTACCATCAGCTTGAGCATATAAAAATTGATTATTAAAATCACCTTTACCTAAAATTAATTGATGACTTTGTTGATTTTTTAGTTTAACATCAATAGTAGCTACAGGTTTATCCAGACCAAACTCTGATAATTCAGCACTTGAAACTGACACTATTCTCTCACATTTCCCCTCAACCAACAAATCCATTAAATAAGCAACAATTGCATCATTGGCTGGTGCTGATATGGGAGATTTGATTTCCCATTGGGGTTTTTCAGATGTAGTTCTTTTTTCTAATTGTAATGTTATCTCCTTGACTTGAATTGTTAAATATTGAACATCATCAGCATTAAAAGCAAAAATTCTCTGTTTTTGGGTTTTTATTTCTGTTTGCTGATTTTTACCTTTGATTTCATGGAAGTAGACAAAACTACCTAATCCCAAGGCTAAAAGTATTAAAATTAAAGTTGTTTTTGGCAATTTCATATTGAAGATTAATAAATTATTTAATCAATTAAAAATTAAAACTGCTTCTCGCCATTTTTGCACTGAGTTAATTATATAAATGCGATTGATATATTGTAACTGTTCCACTGCAATAATTTCTTCTCTGATTTTTCCTTTTTCAAGTAAATCAGCGCGAAAAGTACCTGCTAACAAACCGCATTTTACCGAAGGTGTCAATAATTCTCCATTCAACTCTACCACAATATTACCAATACAACTTTCTGTGATTTCACCTCTTTCATTCCATAGTAAAACATCATCACAATCAGGAAAAGCAGCTTTCGCTGTTTCATAAACTTGGCGATTAGTCGTTTTATGATACAAAAATGGATTATTAGAGTCAATGGCTGTGCAACACATACTTAGTTTAACAAATTCCTGATTATTCACAGGAGATAAAGGTATAGTTTGATATGTAATATCACCATAATAATCTAATAACAACCGCACTTTATAAGCCTGACTTAAAAATGTTTTTGTTAATTCATCAAGTTGTTTTTTCAGACTATTGATATCAACATTAAAATTAAAGTAAATTGCTGAGGACTGCAACCGTTGTAAATGATAATCTAAAACAAAATAACCATGATTGGGTTGCCATAATATCGTTTCTAAAAGTGAAAAATCTGGTTGATTTAATGTGAGAACTTGGGCTTTAATTTGACATTCTTGATATTCATCACTACTTACAGAATCCCAAACAATTCCTCCTCCGACTCCATACTCAGCTTGACTATTTTCCTTATCAATTAATACAGTCCGAATAGCCACATTAAATTGCGCTTGACGGTGGGGACTAATAAATCCAATACATCCAGTATAGATGCGGCGTGGTGTATTTTCCAACTTCTGAATAATTTGCATAGTCCGGGCTTTAGGTGCGCCAGTAATAGACGCGCAGGGAAACAACGCCCTCATAATTTCACTTAGGGAAGCTGTAGTTTTGGCTGTGACTGTGGATGTCATTTGCCAGACTGTGGGATATTTTTCAACATTGAATAAATGGGGAACTTTGACAGTATTAATATCAGCTATTCTTCCCATATCATTGCGAATCATATCCACAATCATCACATTTTCAGCGCGGTTTTTTTCAGAAAAATGTAGTTGATTAGCAATATTATGATCGGTTGCTAATGTTAAACCTCTAGCTGCTGTTCCTTTCATGGGACGAGAGGTTAAATTATTACCATCAAGATCAAAAAATAGTTCGGGGGAAGCGGAACAAATAGCAAAGTTATCAATGTCAACATAAGCACCATAGTCGGCGTTTTGCGCTTGCACTAATTTGAGAAATAATTCCCAAGTATCGCCATTAAAGGGTGCATTTAGTCGTAAGGTATAATTAACTTGATATGTTTCCCCCAAAGCAATATATTCTTTGATTTTACTAATGGCTTGATGATATTCGGCTTCACTAACTGAAGGTTTCCAATTGAGTTGATATTCTGTTGGTAAGGTTGGTTTTGGTAATTCAATAATTTCTGGTTTTTTATATAATCCAAACCAAAGTAGGGGAAATGAACTAGAAGAATGGGTTTCTAGTACGGAATCAAAAGCGGTGGAAGCTTCATAACTAATGAAACCTGCCGCATACATTTGATGTTTGGCGATTAAATCATTTACAAGTTGCAATTTAGGAACAACTTGATCAATACTATCAGCTTTGATAATTTCATCGGGATTTTGAAAACAAAGCCAATGCTTGAATTTAGCATCATGAATTACTAATTTATTTTTCATCGGCGTTTCCACCAAATAATAAATCCTGTGGTTAATCCAATTAAAGGTAATATAAACACAGCAATTATTGTTAACCAGTTAGCTTGAAGGGTTGATATAACAATGCGGCGATTTTTCGGTTCTTTAGGACGAATTGAGAGAAGTTGTTGATCTTGTTGACTTAGCCAACTAACTGAGTTTAAAAATACATCTCCATTTAATTGTTGTTCAAATAAACCATCAACGGCAAAATTTGAGTTTCCAAATACTACTAATCTGGATTCTTTAGCAGTAGGTTGAGAATTTATGGAAGTTGGAATTGGTGAAGTTGTGGAAGTTGGTGTTGGTGAAGTTGTAGAAGTTGGTGTTGGTGAAGTTGTGGGAATTGGTGTTGGTGAAGTTGTAGAAGTTGGTGTTGGTGAAGTTGTGGGAATTGGTGTTGGTGAAGTTGTGGGAATTGGTGTTGGTGAAGTTGTGGGAATTGGTGTTGGTGAAGTTGTGGAAGTTGGTGTTGGTGAAGTTGTGGGAATTGGTGTTGGTGAAGTTGTGGAAGTTGGTGTTGGTGAAGTTGTGGGAATTGCATTTGATAACTTTCTAGTTAATGCTACTCCTAAAGTTAAAGGTCCTTTTAAATCTTGACCTTCATTAAACTCTAATTTTTCACTTTTTTGATCACTTTCTGCCCAACTGTTGGGATAGGGTTTAGTTTTTAATAAAGCCATAGACTCGATACCCGAAACAGGATCAATTTCCAAAGGACGAGTTAAGGGATATACAGAAATATTTTTAGCAAAATCTTTAGTAATAGGATGTTGTCCATATTCTGTCACCAGAATAGCAGCGGGTCCTAGTTGTAAATTTGCGCCAGAAGTATCAATAGCCAAACGATTATCTAAGCGTACACCCCAATCTTTTAAAATAGTGTCTATTTTCGGGTTAGTATTGGGGTCAATCATCAATAATAAGTTACCACCACGATTGAGATAACTTTGTAAAGCTGTAACTTCCCCTATCAATAATTCTTGTTTAGGTCCAGCGACAACTATAACAGTAGCATCATCAGGAACTTGCGGCTGTTCTGCTAAATTTAAAGCTGATGTGGTAAAGTTTTTATCGGTTAATGCTTTAATTGCTTGGGAAATTGCCCCTTTACTAGCTGTAAGTGGATGTTCACCATGACCTTGAAGAAAGTAAACTTTAGCAGTTGTGGAACTGGTAATTTGTTGTAACCGATTAGTTAATTTTATTTCTGATAAACGTTCATTTTCATTAATTATCTGGACTAATTGCCGTTTGTTTTGAAATTCCAGATAAACTTCGCCATAATCTTTGATACCAAATTTTTCGGCCATTCCTGGCTTTAATTGAGGGTCAATATACTCAAATTTAAATTTATTACTTTGACGATGATAGTTATCTAGTAATTCTCGATCTTGGAGATTTTGGTCTTTACTAAATAACCAAACTTTTATGGTTTCTGGTAAGTTACTGACTAATTCTCTTGATTGAGGGGATAGGGTAAATAATTGACTATCTGTTAAATCTAGGCGCAGGTGATAGCGAATACCTAAAAAGTTAATTAATCCTAAGATAACTAATACTGATAAGGTGGCGACAAGGGCGTTAGTACCAGATTGGGTGGAACGTTTTTGCCACCATTTACTTTGCTGGCTTTGGATTATTATCCAGAGTCCACAAATTATTAAACCTAGTATTGTTAATAATAAAGGGATTATTCCCCATTTTTCTGATATTAAACCAATGGTTAAGCCGGAAGTTAAAAAGAATGGTCCTAGCCAAAATACAAGTTGCCAAAGTTTATTTTTATTCATTCTTTATAGTAGGGAGTCGGGGGAGTAGGGGGAGTGGGGGAGTGGGGGGAGTGGGGGAGTGGGGGGAGTGGGGGGAGTAGGGGGAGTAGGGGAGTAGGGAGAGGAGTTTTACTGATGACAACAGACAACTGACAACTGACAACTGACAACTGACAATTACTGACGTTGAAAGCGGAGTGCATCAATTGATTGGGCGGTGAGAAAAATACCTAAGACAATGTAACTGGCAAATAGAATCAAGCTGCTAGTATCAAAAATGCCTTGAATCAGGGTGTTATAATGTTTGAGAAGGGATAAATGACTCACTGCTTCACCCATTTGTCCGGGAATGGCTTTGGCGATTAAATCAATAAATAATAGCAAAATGACGAGGGCAAAGGTGAGGACAGCCGATAAGATTGTGCTGTCTGTTAATGAGGAAATAAACATTCCTAAAGATAAAATTGCTGCTGCTAAGAGGAGTAATCCTAAATGACCAAGTAGAGGAATTATGGGGGATATGAGAGGATGAGAATTGGATAATGCGATCGCCTCCAATCCCATTAATGGTAAAATCATGGTTAAGAAAAATGTCAATACCCCTAATAATTTACCCACAGCTACAGCCCAGTTGGTAATCGGCGATGTGGCTAGTAGTTCTAAAGTTCCCCGTTTACGTTCTTCGGCATAGAGTCCCATTGAGAGAATCGGTAATACAAATAACATTAACCACCCCATTCTATCTAAAAATGCCCGCACAAATTCGTAGGGAACATCTATTGTTGGGGCAGGAACTCCCATTTGTTGCCCTTGTAAATCATAGCTAGAAACTGTGACTAAAATTCCTTCTGGTCCTAACAAAATCATCACGAAAAACAACCCGGCTAAGAACCAAAATGCACTAGCTACTCCATAGGCTAATGGCGAAACAAAATAACTTTGTAGTTCTCGACGATAAATGGCAATAATGTTAGGGATAACTATACCCATTTATGCAGCTTCTCCTTCTTCAATTTCTGGGGTTATTTCCGTTGGTAAATTCTTTTCTGCTGTAGTTAATTCTAAGAAAACATCTTCTAGTGTGGCATTGATTCGTCGCATTTCATATAAATCAAACCCAGCCCGAATTAAAGCAGCAGTAATTTCTTTTCCTGGTTCTGTTCCTGGCTGCAATATTACCCGGAGGCAAGTATGATTGTCTGACGATTGCTGATGGTTAGGCATTAATTCTACTGAACTTACATCGGCTATATTTTGCAGCATTTGTCTAGCTAAAGCTGCATCTCCACCGATTTCTAACTCATATCCCGCCCCACCTGTTAACTGTGTCATCAAATTTTCTGGGGTATTGGTTGCGACTATTTGCCCCCGGTTAATAATGGCAACTCGGCTACAGGTCATGCTCACTTCTGGGAGAATATGGGTAGACAAAATAATGGTGTGTGTTCCTGCTAAACTTTTAATTAAGTTTCGCACTTCGATGATTTGCCGAGGGTCAAGACCAATGGTAGGTTCATCAAGAATAATAGCTGGTGGATCATGAACGATCGCCTGGGCAATCCCTACTCTTTGCCGATAACCTTTAGAAAGTTTACGAATAATAACTTTGCGCTTATCTTCTAAGTTACAACGATTAATAGCTGCTGTTACTTTTGTCGGGCGATCGCCTGAAGAAACTCCCTTAATCCGAGCGACAAAGTGTAAAAAACCCTCCACAGTCATCTCTGGATATAATGGCGGTGTTTCTGGTAAATAACCAATTCGCTGTCGCACCAACAGAGAATGATCATGAACATCATAACCTGCAATCTTGGCTGTCCCAGTTGTAGCCGGTAAATAACCAGCTAAAATTCGCATAGTTGTGGTTTTACCAGCCCCATTCGGTCCCAAAAAACCTAAAATTTCCCCAGGTTCAACACTAAAGGTAACATCAGTAATTGCTGTTGTCGAACCATAAATTTTACTCAGATGCTCAACTTCGATCATTCACCTAATCACTAATCATGAGAATACCCACACAATCTTAGCGAAAGAATGGGTAATTAGCTTTAACAGCCACAAAAAAGCGATTCCTATGTCGCCGCCTTCCGTAAAATCAAAAGAGCGATGATCAATAAGATCCCCGACTTCTCTAAGAAGTCGGGGATCTGACTCATAAAATCAAAAGAGCGATCGCCTAATATAAATTGATCATAGATCAATTACCAAATCAACCTGTATACCATTCTGGAGTCAGCTTCTCTGTATCAGCAACAGGAGTTTCAGTCGCTAGAGTTCCATCCATAGTCCAGATTTTATCTGCGGACGTTTGTTGATCACGCCAGTAGATATCAGTCTTACCATCACCATTGAAATCACCTAAAGATGCTGTCAAACCAGGAGTATTGCTAGGTAGGAAAGCTTCAGAACTTACCGCTGTACCATCCATTAACCAAGCAGTATTTGCCCCACTAGTCGCATTGTGCCAGAAGATGTCAGTTTTACCATCGCCATTGAAATCGCCAATTCTCGCACTCCAATCTGTACCCAATGTGCTAACAACACCTTCAGTCACAAAAACGCCATTCATTGTCCAAATCTTATTCTCGCCTGTAGCGGTATTGCGCCATAAAACATCAGTTTTGAAGTCGCCGTTAAAATCACCAAGAGTAGAAGTCCAAGAAGCGTCTTGAGATTGGAGATCATACTTAGTGGCTTGGCTACCATCCATAAACCAAGCGGTATTTGCGCCTGTGCTGGAATTGCGCCAGAAGATGTCACTCTTACCATTACCATCAAAATCAACAATGGTAGCAGTCAATCCTGGTGCTGTAGGTTCTAAAACAGTCGCATTGGCTACTTTTGTGCCATCCATTTGCCAAATAGCATTTTCACCAGTAGTAGCATTATTCCAGAAAATATCAGTTTTGCGATCGCCATTAAAATCGCCAATATTCGCACTCCAACCTGGATCAACTCGATCTAAAGTCAAGTAACTGGAAACTTTTGCCCCATCCATTAGTACAATTACATTATCACCAGTTGCCTTATTGCGTAATAAGAAATCAGTCTTATTATCGCTATTAAAATCAGCAGTTTTATATTCCCAGGTATTTAAGTCATATTTACCCAAAGAAGCCTGTTCTAAAACTTGAGTTCCATTCATCAAGCGAACTAAAATTTCACCAGTTTGAGCATTTACCCAAAGTTTATCTGTTTTCCCATCACCATTGAAATCAGGAACAATAGCTGCACTGGTTAAATAAGGATTAGGATTCGGGTTAGCACTACCGCCAATGGGGATTTGAGCTAATGGATTGGTTGGTACTAATGGATCTGCTAATGCAGAAACAGAAGAACTGCTACTCATAGGAGTATCACTAAATGTCGTCAATTCTTGTGATTTTTGGAGAGATACTAATCCAGAATTTTCTAGGTTGGTTGAATATAATCCTGACTGACTCACTTCTTGAAACATGATGTGTTTTTATGATTAATTAATATCCATTTTTAATTTGATTCTCATGAAGATTCTGTGAATAACAAACATTTGGTTAATTATTTTTATTGAATGTCATTATTCATAGACATTTTAATAATGTTCATCAACACTAACTTTTAATTTTGGAAGTAATATCTAAACAATCAAAAAATATTTTATATTCTGTTTATCAATGTCATCATTTAAAAATTAAATCCTGTTTCATTGACAATCTCATCCCTAAAAGTCCTCATGGATTGTCAAGGAAATTAAAAATTGGTTAAAATAACTGAGATTAGCAATTTTTTCAACAACATTTATCAGTAGTCTATAATTGTTAAAGTCAAAAACAACACTATCAATAAATCAGCTATGCAAACAGAATATCGGCAACGTCGTGAGCAGTTAATGGCGAAAATAGGCAGCGGTACAGCGATTTTCAGAAGTGCGCCAACAGCAGTAATGCACAACGATGTCGAGTATGTTTATCGTCAAGATAGTGACTTCTTTTACTTAACTGGCTTTAATGAAGCCCAAGCAGTCGCAGTCTTAGCACCCCATCATCCAGAACATCGGTTTATATTATTTGTGCAACCCAAGGATAGGGAAAAGGAAGTTTGGAGTGGTTATCGTTGTGGAATAGATGCAGCGAAGGAGTTTTATGGTGCAGACGCAGCTTACCCCATTGCGGAGTTAGATGAGAAGTTACCCCAATATTTAGAAAAAGCCAATTGTATTTATTATCATTTAGGACGCGATCGCAATTTCAACGACAAAATTCTCAAACATTATCAAAATTTACTCCGAACCTATCCCAAACGCGGTACAGGACCCACATCCATTACTGATCCTGGTACTGTCATTAATACCATGCGGTTATATAAAAGCAAAACAGAATTAGACCTAATGCGTCAAGCCGTAGAAATTGCCGTAGAAGCTCATAATCATGCTTTAAAAACCACCGCACCGGGACGTTATGAATATGAAATCCAAGCCGAAATAGAACATATTTTCCGTTTACGAGGTGGCATGGGACCAGCTTATCCTTCCATAGTCGCATCAGGTAAAAATGCTTGCGTACTGCATTACATAGAAAACAACTGTCAAATGCAAGCCAATGATTTACTCTTGATTGATGCTGGTTGCGCTTATGGTTATTACAATTCTGATATTACCCGGACATTTCCCGTCGGTGGTAAATTCACACCAGAACAAAAAGCATTATATGAAATAGTATTAGCAGCACAAAAACAGGCAATAGCAGAAGTAAAACCTGGTAATTCCTTCCATGCACCTCATAATACAGCCGTGCGGATATTAACAGAAGGATTAGTTGAACTGGGTTTACTCAAAGGAGAAATTGACAAATTAATCGCAGAGGAAAAATATAAACCCTTTTATATGCACCGAACCAGTCATTGGTTAGGCTTAGATGTTCATGATGTGGGCGTTTATCAACATGGAGAAAACCCCCAAACCTTACAACCTGGACAAGTGCTAACCGTAGAACCAGGGCTTTATATTGTACCGCATACCAAACCCGCCGAAGACCAACCGGAAATTGACCCCCGTTGGGTAGGGATTGGGATTCGCATTGAAGATGATGTATTAGTTACCGCAGATGGAAATGAGGTTTTAACAGCGGGAGTTCCCAAGGAAATAAAGGATTTAGCTTAACCGACAGAAGCCCCACGACTGACCCGAAGGGCAGCGTGGGATGAATGGCGCGTGAATTAACGACAGTTTTTCGACCAAAGCGACAGCAAGGGAGAAAAACATGGAGGCAATTCACAAATCTTGTGTTATGGTGTGTTACAGTGTTTTATAGTAAATTTCTTTCGCTCTAATATGTTAAAAGTTGTCAAAATCAGATTATATCCAGATGCCCAGCAGCAGCAGTCATTAGCACAAGCTTTTGGCAGTTGTCGTTGGTTATGGAACTATTTTTTGAATTTGATGAATGAAACATATAAAGAAACGGGTAAAGGACTGTCTGGATACGAAGTCAAAAAGATAATTCCTCAGCTAAAGAAAGAACATGAGTGGTTATCATCAACTTATTCTCAATGCTTGCAAAAAGTCTGCTTAAATTTGGGAGTTGCATTTAACAATTTTTTTGAAAAAAGAGCTAAATATCCTAAGTTTAAATCAAAACATGGCAAACAATCTATTCAGTATCCTCAAAATGTTAAGATTGCCGATAATCAATTAATCCTACCAAAAATAGGAAAAGTATCAGCAATTATTCATCGAGAGATTGAAGGGAAAATTAAAACTGTAACTATCACCAAAAATTGCAGTGAACAATATTTCGCTGCTATTTTATTTGAAGATGGCAAGGAGAAACCAGAGTTAGTCACCGAAGGTAAAGCAATAGGTATTGACTTGGGATTAACTCATTTTGCAATTACCAGTGATGGTTCTAAATTTGATAACCCTCGGATACTGAATAAACATGAGTTGAACTTAAAAATAAAACAACAGCAATTATCCAGAAAACAAAAAGGCTCTAACAACCGCAATAAAACTAGAAAGAAAGTTGCTAGAGTCCATAGAAAGATAACTAATTGTAGAGAAGATTTTCTCCATAAACTATCTCGTAGGATAGTTAACGAAAACCAAGTTATTGTGGTGGAAAATCTTAATGTTAAAGGCATGATGCAAAATCACTGCCTAGCCAAATCTATTCAACAAGTTGGCTGGGGGATGTTTTGCACCATGCTTAAATACAAAGCAGAAAACGAAGGGAAGATTTATCAAGAAGTTGATAGATTCTTTCCTTCGTCGAAAACTTGTCATGTATGCCTTAATCAAGTGGGTAGTTTGCCACTTGATATAAGATTCTGGACTTGTGAAAAGTGCCAGACTAGACATGATAGAGATATTAATGCAGCAATAAACCTCAAAGATGAGGGACTACGAATTTTGACCTCTGGAACGGGGGATAAAGCGATGAAGTGTGGTCTTGGGGGTTTCCCCCATGAACAACTTCATCAAGAAGCCTGTCGCCCAGAAATAAGTCGCAGTAATAGAGGACGCAAGAAGTCTACTACTTACTGTGCTTTCTGTTGGACAGGAAGCCGACACTGTACCGTCAGGTCAGTGTGGGTAGTTCACAAAATAAATACTAAATTATGCGTAGCACCTGTCACCTGTTATATATTTTCTTTTTGTACATCGGCTTGTGTGTACACCGTACACCTTTTACAAAAAATCCAAGTTCACCACCAAACTCAACATATTTGTGTTACCCTAGTATAGTTGTCTAAAATCCGCACATCTGGGAATTCGGGTGTTTCTTAAATTGAGAAATACACCTAGATGGAGGTTTAACCCGAATAGGAGTAACAAAATATGCCAGTAGTTTCCTTGGCTCAAATGATGGAGTCAGGCGTTCACTTTGGTCATCAGACCAGACGTTGGAACCCCAAAATGGCTCCTTATATCTACACCTCTCGAAATGGTGTACATATCATTGACTTGGTACAAACAGCCCAGTTGATGGATAACGCGTATAATTATATGCGAACCCAGTCAGAGCAAGGTAAAAAATTCCTGTTTGTTGGCACTAAGCGCCAAGCAGCCGGAATTATTGCCCAAGAAGCACTCCGTTGCGGTTCTCACTACATTAATCAACGTTGGTTGGGTGGAATGCTTACCAACTGGGCAACCATTAAAACCAGAGCCGAGCGTCTCAAAGATTTAGAACGGAGAGAAGAAAGCGGCGCACTGGATTTATTACCCAAGAAAGAAGCCTCCATGCTGCGTCGGGAAATGACGAAGCTACAAAAATATTTGGGCGGCATTAAAAATATGCGGAAAGTTCCCGATATCGTGGTTATTGTTGACCAGAAGCGGGAATATAACGCAGTTCAAGAATGCGAAAAATTGGGGATTCCGATTGTGTCCATGTTGGATACCAACTGTGACCCAGACGTTGTAGATATTCCGATCCCAGCCAACGATGACGCAATTAGATCCATTAAACTAATTATCGGTAAATTAGCAGATGCTATCTATGAAGGTCGTCATGGTCAGCTAGAAGCGGAAGAAGACTACGATGATTATGCTGACGAAGACTACGAATATGATGAAAGTGATAGCACTGAGTCAGAAGACGAAGCATAAGCATCTGTGATCGGGATTAAGGCGTACCAAAGAATAAATTAGCCAATTTTTTAGTAGTCTGGCAAATAAGTAGGGGTTTGGCAGTGATCATAGGTGTCAACTTAACGCAAAATATCTATCCCGCAAAGAACTCAACTCGTCTCATTCCCAGTCTCTGACTGGGAATAAATTCTAGAAGGCTCTGCCTTCAATGATATTAGAGGCAGAGCCTCATCAACTGCATTCCTAGTCAGAGACTAGGAACGAGATGCGGTAGGGATTTGAGCTTAAGTTGACACCTATGGGCTTTTGCTTTACCCCTAAATCTATACTAAAGATTGGGGTAAGTAGTGAGACAGAATTAATTACACAATGTCATTGCGTAAGCGTTGCGTGGCGTTAGCCATATGGAACGAAGTGAAATGAAGCACTCGCCAGGGTTGTGATTGCTTCCCTTCCCTTGCAATGACTGTAAATATTTTTGTCCAATTACTTATTTTTTTGATTGGAAGTCTCTTAAATGATTTTCAAATGAGTCCTGATCGTCTGATAATCTTGAATAATATTTGTATCTGTCAAGTTAAGAATTGAGGCAATATGGCGGAAATATCTGCAAAACTCGTCCAAGAGCTACGCCAAAAAACCGGTGCTGGCATGATGGACTGCAAAAAGGCACTGAAGGAAAATGAAGGTGATGTCGAGGCGGCTACAACTTGGCTACGGCAAAAAGGTATTGCTAAAGCTGATAAAGGAAGCGCTCGCATTGCCGCAGAAGGTCTAGTAGACACCTACATTCGACCTGATGGACAAGTCGGTGTACTAATAGAGGTAAACTGTCAAACAGACTTTGTTGCCCGCAATGAAGCTTTCAAAGCCTTAGTTAAGAACCTGGCAAAACAAGCTGCAAATGCTGATACCCTTGAGTCTTTATTGGCTCAACCCTATACTGAAAAGTCCAGCGTTACTGTTGATGAATTCATCAAAGAAACAATTGCAACTCTTGGTGAAAATATTCAAGTCCGGCGCTTTGTGAATTTCTCTCTTACCACTGACAAACCAGGAATAGTAGATAGCTATATTCATACTGGTGGTCGTGTTGGTGTACTATTAGAATTAAATTCTCAAACCGATGCAGCTTCTACCAAGGAAGAGTTCCAAAACTTGGCACGAAACGCAGCAATGCAAGTTGCCGCTTGTCCTAACGTTGAGTACGTTAGCATAGACCAAATTCCTGCCGAAGTTGTCACGAAAGAAAAGAGCATCGAAATGGGTAAGGACGACTTGGGTAATAAGCCAGAGAACATCAAAGAAAAGATTGTTCAAGGTAGAATTGAAAAGCGTCTTAAAGAAATGACTTTACTAGATCAACCTTTTATCCGTGATCAAAGTATTTCGGTAGAAGACTTGGTGAAGCAAGTAGAAAAAATAGTTGGTGAGGGAATTCAAGTCAGTCGCTTTGTGCGTTATGTACTCGGTGAAGGTATTGAAAGGAAAGAAATGAGCTTTGCTGATGAAGTTGCTGCCCAAATTGGTGCTAAGTAATTTTGTTCTTAGAGACTTCTAAATAAAAAAATGTCCCAAAATGTCTTGTGGTGCAAGCATCTTGACTGCTAATAATACAAGGACGGGCAGGATGCCCATCCCACAAGATTGGATACCGTTCGCGGAGGTTTATTAGTGCTGATTGGTGTCAACTTAAGGTAACAAATAACACGCTGTCCTGTTCTTTATATGATGATTATTTATTCAAAATTCTGTATATTTGTACTATACAAAGCAATTAACAACTAACCAGCTTAAACTTATGGCGAGAGCAATTGAACGGATAGAAAAAGATATTACTGACTTAAAAGAGGCGATTAGTGCGATCGCTCAAGAACTCAATTTAGCTTATACTAGATATATAAATCTCCTCGGATCAGCCTTACAAAAGCAACTGATTTTAGCTAGTTATTACCTCTGTACCCAGGGATATCCTGATGAATTTCTGAACTTATCACTAAATCAGCGGCAAAAATTACAACAAGGCATTCGTAAATTCAGTCAACAAGCTGCTAAAGAATTAATTAATTATATTCAACCCCCAAAAGTTACTCAGACGGAAGCAGTTGTAGAAACTGAAGAAAAAGAGAAAATTGAGGAAGAAAATGAAGAGAACGAAGAAAACGAACCACAACCTAAAGCCTTAGATCCTTCTAACCCCGTAGAACTAGTTGAATGGCAACAAGATTTAGAAGAAGCAATTCAAGAAACTTTGAAAAAAGTCTCACAAGCAGTTAATATCTTAATCCAGAAAACCGGAGTCCTACCCAAAAAACTACCAGAACCGATTTTAGTCGCTGCCACCGCTGCTGCTGCTTCCTCAGAGGGTTCTAGTAATATGATACCTAGCCCTCCCAATCTATTAAACTTAGTGATAGAAATTAGTGATGAGGAAGATTCCGAAGATTCTAGCCTGACTCAGATTATGGCTATTCACTTACGACTAGGAGAAATAGAATTTGCTGAAGCGACACTATTGGCAGAACGCAAAGGAATTCGTAATATTTTAATGCAATTGAATAAACTAGGACGAGAATATCAAAAAAGGCAAAGAGAACTTAAAATTGCTGAAGCCGAAGCCGCTTGGCGTGCCAGTTGGTTTGAGGATTAAGTAAGTGGGTAGGGGAATTAAAAATGCAAAATTAAAGATTCATAACTATATAGTTTATTGAAAAATCTATCTCTCAAAACTCTATACTCTCTTAACAACTGACAACTGACAACTGACTAATGACTAATGAAACACCCGATTGGATAAGATTAAATAAAGCCTTAGCGTTTGAGGCAGAAAAAGGCTTTATAGATTTAATAGGTAAGCAGTATCGCTTTAGTGAATTTCTGTGTTTGACTTTTGGTAATTTCCCAACTGCCTTACCACCAAAAGAAAGACCCCGCTGGCATCAAGTAGGAATGGAATTTGCCAACTATCCAAATTTAACATTACCAGAAAGACAACACTTAGTAGCAGAAATTAGAAGATATCTAAATCAACTTCAACAAGAACTAGAAACAGAAGAAACCAAAATAAATTACGAAGCTAAAAACCAACATCCCACCACGCCAATTGTTGCCGAAATTAGTAAAAAATTAGCACCAACACTGGATAAAAAACTTAGAGATTTACCAGAAATTGGCATTAAAAAATCTGATAGTTTAGCGCGGTTGGATTTACGTACCGTTCGGGATTTACTGTTTTATTATCCTCGTGATCATATTGATTATGCCCGTCAGGTGAATATTAGTGAATTAGAAGGGGGGGAAACAGTAACTATCATAGCGACCGTCAAAAGATTTAATTTTTTCACCAGTCCTAAAAATAAGAAGTTATCAATTTTAGAATTAATTTTAAAAGACAATACCGGACAAATTAAAGTTACCCGTTTTTACGCAGGTGCGCGTTTTAGTGGTCGTGGTTGGCAAGAAAGTTTAAAACGCAACTATCCTGTAGGTAGTATGTTGGCAGCTTGTGGATTAGTCAAAGGTGGTAAATATGGTTTAACTTTGGATAATCCAGAATTAGAAGTTTTGGCAAATCCAGGGGATACCATTGATTCTTTAACTATTGGGCGAGTTGTCCCTATTTATGCCTTGACTGAAGGAGTAATGGCTAATACAGTCAGACAGGCTGTAATGACGGCTTTAACAGCAGCCGTAAATTTAAAAGATCCTTTGCCTAAAGGTTTACGAGAAAAATATGCTTTGATGGAATTGAAAGAGGCAATTCCTAATATTCATTTTCCCAAAGATAGTGACTCTTTAAAAATTGCCCGTCGTCGGTTAGTATTTGATGAATTTTTCTATTTACAACTTGGCTTACTGCAACGGCAAAAAAAAGCGCGAGAAATTCAAACCAGTGCCATACTGACACCCACAGGTAAATTATTAGAACAATTTGACGAAATTCTCCCTTTTCAATTAACTGGCGCACAACAGAGAGTTGTGAATGAAATTCTCACCGATTTACAAAAACCTGTAGCTATGAATCGCTTAGTCCAAGGTGATGTTGGTTCAGGGAAAACTGTTGTTGCTGTTATTGCTATTTTAGCAGCAATTCAATCAGGTTATCAAGCAGCGTTAATGGCTCCTACGGAAGTATTAGCAGAACAACATTATCGTAAATTAGTAAGTTGGTTTAATCTCCTCCATTTACCAGTTGAATTATTAACAGGTTCGACAAAAGTAGCTAAAAGAAGAGAAATTCATTCCCAGTTAGAAACAGGTGAATTACCTTTATTGGTAGGAACACACGCCTTGATTCAAGATAAAGTCAATTTTCAACGTTTGGGTTTAGTTGTCATAGATGAACAGCATCGGTTTGGTGTACAACAAAGGGCAAAGTTACAGCAAAAAGGCGAACAACCTCATGTTTTAACGATGACGGCTACACCCATTCCCCGCACTTTAGCATTAACTGTACATGGGGATTTAGATGTTAGTCAAATTGACGAATTACCACCAGGAAGACAACAAATTCAAACGACGATGTTAAGTGGACAACAGCGTCCCCAAGCTTATGATTTAATCCGCCGAGAAGTTGCCCAAGGTAGACAAGTTTATATAGTTTTACCTTTGGTGGAAGAATCAGAAAAATTAGATTTGCGTTCGGCTGTAGATGAACATCAGAAGTTACAAGAAAGTGTGTTTCCTGATTTTCAAGTTGGGTTATTGCATGGACGCATGACTTCAGCCGAAAAAGAAGAAGCAATTAATAAATTTCGTGATAATGAAACTCAAATCATTGTTTCTACAACTGTGATTGAGGTGGGTGTGGATGTGCCTAATGCAACTGTAATGTTGATTGAACACGCGGAAAGATTCGGTTTATCACAATTGCACCAATTACGGGGACGAGTAGGACGGGGTGCAGCACAATCTTATTGTTTGCTAATGAGTAGTACCAGAAGTCCCGATGCTCAACAACGTTTGAAGGTGTTGGAACAGTCCCAAGATGGTTTTTTTATCTCAGAAATGGATATGCGGTTTCGCGGTCCTGGGGAGGTGATGGGAACTCGTCAATCTGGTGTAGCAGATTTTACTTTAGCGAGTTTGGTGGAAGATGAGGACATTTTGCTGTTAGCGCGACAAGCAGCAGAAAAAGTGATTGATATGGATGCAAGTTTAGCGCGTTGGCCATTAATGCAGGATGAGTTAAGGTATAGGTATGAGCGGTTAATGGGTGGCGCGATTTTGACGTAATTGTCTTAGAGGATGTTTTATAAATCCTTGATCATTATTTTCCTATTGATTAATACAGTAAGTAATTGGACAAAAATATTTACAGTCATTGCGAGGGAAGGGAAGCAATCACAACCCTGGCGATTGCTTCATTTCACTTCGTTTCATTCCCAATGACATTGTGTAATTAATTCTGTCTCACTACTTATTAATTATATTTGGGGAATGTCAACTTGTGTCCTTTCGGCTATTTTATAAGCTAATTTTTGAAAATCTTCATGAACATTTCTCACTACCTTAGTATGAGCGCCAATAGCACCATCAGCAGGTTTTAAGTAAAACATCGGTTTATGAGCTTCTTGAGCCATTGGCATCAAACTTTGGTAGTTTTTAAGTAAGGCTAAACAATTGGGATCATTTTCGATAGAAATTATATTTTCACCAGGCTGATCTAAAACATCTTCTCTATAAACTGTGGGGATACGAGCAATCCAACGTTCATAAGCTTTAACTGGACGATCTAATCTAACTGAGTGCTGCAAAACAATATAACCAACAGGTTGCATTATTCCTTGGGGAAGTTGTAAATCCTTTGCTAAACTTTTTTTACCTGAAGAATTTGTTTTGGATAACCTTTCTTGCCACTCTGCACGCCAAGTTCTTAATGTGGGTCCAAGGTTACGCAAGCCTTGGAGAGAAAATAAATCTGGTGCAAGGGGAACAACAACATAGTCAGCAGCAATTAAGGCTGCACGATTTATTGCTCCTAAATTGGGTCCCAAATCCATCAATATTAAATTTGCTTGGTGTTTAACGGCTGTTTGTTGGAGAATCCTCCAGAAAGCAGAAATTACGCGGAAAGCTCTTTCTTGTCCACCTCCACCAAGACAATTAGGCCACTGTGCTGAAAGCTCATCTTCAAAACCAGAAAGAGCTAAATCTCCAACTAAAAGAGCTAAGTTTTCAGATTCTGGGATATATTCTAAATGTGGATTATCAATATCACCAATACCTTTTAATAATGGTTGTACGCAATCAAAGACAGTTGTTGGTTCACTATTTCCTAACCAAATTTGTTCCAAGCGTTCCTCATCTAAAAAAGCAGTAGTAAGGTTAGCTTGGGGGTCTAGATCAGCAGCAACTACTCGCAATCCTAAGTCTTGATACATCCAGGCCAAGTGATAGACTAAGGAAGTTTTACCAACTCCTCCCTTGTTATTAAAGAAAGCAATAATCTTTGCATTCATGATTTTTTCTTCAGTGTTACCAAAACATGGGCATCTTCCACAGTAAATTCCAGAGGGGGATTACCATTTTTTAGAAGTTGCTGACGAGCAAGTTCAATTCCTAAACCAAATCTCTGCACATAACCAAGATTTTTCATTGCTTCAGCCAGGTGAGGATTGCGATAGTCAGTTATCCCTGGTTGACCAAAATTTTGCCGATTTACCTGACCAAAAGGTCCACCAGGATTTTGAATTTCGATGCGATCATTAAACCAGGTAATTCTGACTGGTGCATTTGTCCCTTCATAGGTACGGTGCATCACTGCATTTCTTCCTAATTGTTGTAAGGCAACTATGGGATAATCAGGTTGTTGTAACTCAATTGGTTGGGCTGTAATATCAGTAGCAACAGATATATTAACTTGAAAAATTTCGTCGAGCATCCGCAACAAATCTGGAAGCGCACCACCAATTTCTTTTTGATCTTTAATTGGATCAGTTAACTCAGTACCACCAATACGAAGAAATTGAATATAGGCACAGGGAACGAATTGTCTAGGGTCATTACCAATAACTAATACACCCAAAATAGTTGGTTTAGATAACGCATCAATTGTGGCAAACCGCATTGATTTGAGTTGTTGTTCAACTGAACGTTGATTTTCTTGCAAAACATCATTTGCTAAAGATGAGGGTAAATAAACTCGACGAAAAATTTCTAAATCGAGATCATTTAAACTTGCTGATGTTAAAGGTCTTAAATCAAAAGGTAAATCTTTGGAACGTCTTTTTTCAGCTAAACGATGTTCTTCTTCTGCTGTTGCAGTAGCTCTGCGGGAGCCTACTCTAATCCAAACTCGTCCCTTAAAACGTACAGGAGGAGCATCCGATGGTTCGACAATTACAACTGCCAGTTCACATCCGCCAATATTGCGTTTTTGGACAATCGTTGATGGAAAAGGTAAAATGTTGCCATCATCCCGCATACCTGAAACTGTCAGCAGAAGTTTATCATCTATGGTCAGGTTCGCACAAGTTCCATTATCATTAACCCCAATAAATAAAACTCCTGATTTTTGATGATTGGGTAAATCGTTAGCAAATGCACAAATTGCTTCACAAAGTTTACCTCTATCGGATATTGAAGCCTTACGTTCCACTCCATCTGATTCCATATTATTTAGGAGAATTTCTAACTCCTGATCATTCATTGAGTTTCTCCTTATTCATAACTCGTTACTTTTTGATTGTGCATTAATATTCTAGCCTCACGTCTTATTTTTTTCTTTTTTTGGGTCTTTGCATGAGGAAAAATCACCCCACCGCTGGATATTGTGCCAATACCTGCTGTAAATATTGACCAGTATAAGAACGGGGATTTTTCGCCACTTCTTCTGGCGTTCCCGCAGCAATCAGTTCTCCGCCTTTATCTCCTCCTTCTGGTCCTAAATCTATGACCCAATCAGAACAACGAATTACATCTAAATTATGTTCAATGACCAAAATGGAATTGCCTTTATCTACTAATCTTTGGAGAACGTCTAACAATTTGTGAACATCATAAAAAGATAAACCTGTGGTTGGTTCATCTATTAAATAAAGTGTTTTTCCTGTGGCACGTCGAGATAATTCTGTGGCTAATTTCACCCGTTGGGCTTCGCCACCGGATAAGGTTGTGGCTGGTTGTCCTAATTGCACATAACCTAAACCAACATCAAATAATGTTTGTAATCTCGTTACGGCTTTGGGAATGTTTTGACAAAAATCTAATGCTTCTTCAACTGTCATATTCAAAACATCAGAAATTGATTTATCTTTATATTTAACTTGGAGCGTTTCCCGGTTATATCTCGCACCTTTGCAAATTTCACATTGGACATAAACATCAGGGAGAAAGTTCATTTCGATGACATTTACACCTTGTCCACTACAAGCTTCGCAACGGCCACCTTTGACATTAAAAGAAAATTGTCCAGGTTTGTAACCTCTAGTTTTAGCTTCTACGGTTTGGGAAAAGACATCACGAATAATATCGAAAACTCCAGTGTAGGTTGCGGGGTTGGAACGGGGAGTTCTACCTATGGGTGATTGGTCAATGACAATGGCTTTATCAACGCAGTTTAAACCTTTAATTTCATCTATATCTTTGGGTGCGGGAGCTTTTTTGAGAAGATGATGTTGTAGGGATGGATAAAGTAATTCGTTAATTAAGGTAGATTTTCCTGAACCAGAAACACCTGTAACCGAAACAAGTTTTCCTAAGGGAATTTCTACATCTATATTTTGTAAGTTGTTGCGATGGGCATTTCTAATAGTTAAGGCGCGACCATTTCCTTCTCTTCTTTTAGCTGGGGTAGTGATGACTCTTCTTCCTGATAGGTAAGCACCAGTTAAAGACTCTTCAGCATTGAGTAAATTCTCTAAACTGCCTTCGGAAATAATATTTCCACCATGAATTCCGGCACCTGGACCAATATCAACTATATAGTTAGCAGCGCGGATAGTTTCTTCGTCATGTTCGACGACGATTAAGGTATTTCCTAAGTCGCGTAATTTGGTTAATGTTTTGAGTAATCTGCCGTTATCTCGTTGATGTAATCCAATGCTGGGTTCATCTAAAACATAAAGAACTCCTGTTAGTCCTGAACCAATTTGTGTGGCTAACCGAATGCGTTGGGCTTCTCCACCTGATAATGTCATGGCGGGACGATCTAAGGTGAGGTAATCTAAGCCCACATCTAATAAAAATTGTAATCTGGCTTTAACTTCTCTGAGAACTAATTCGGCTATTTGGGTTTGGCGATCGCTCAATTTTAATTTTTCTATTCTTTCCCGACATTCCCGAATGGAAACACTGGTAAAATCTAAAATCCCATATTGTCCTAACTTTACGGATAAGGCTTCGGGTTTTAATCTTTTCCCACCACAAACTTCGCAGGGTTGGTCAATTAAATATTCTTCCAATTTCTGTTTGACTAATTCTGTTCCCCCTTCATACTGTCTTTGTAAAATGGGAATTACACCTTTGAAACTCTGCTTTTTCTCTTCTGTAGTTTTCTTGTTTTCTTCCCCATACAAGACAACTTTTTGCTGTTCCGGTGTCAACTTCCCCCATTGAGTTTGTAATTCAAAGCCATAATTCAAGCCGACAGCATACAGCAATTCTAAATAATAGGAGTTTTCCTTTTCTGACCAGGGAGCGATCGCTGCATACATAGGCGAATCTGGGTTAGGTACAACCAATTCCGGGGAAAATCTTCTTAAAGTCCCAATCCCGTGACAATGGGGACAAGCACCATAAGGGGAGTTAAAAGAAAACAACCGGGGCGATAATTCTTCCATTACCGCACCATGTTCGGGACAAGCAAAGTTTTCCGAAAACACCATTTCTTCTTCTTTGTCCGTTGTCAGTTGTCCATTGTCAGTTGTTTCTTCATTACCACTCACCACTGGCTGACTAATGACAACTGTAGCAATTCCGTTAGATTGCTTAAGACAAGTTGCTAGGGAATCTACCAAACGCTCTTGAATACCATCTTTCTTAACTAATCTGTCAATAACCAGTTCTATAGTATGTGTGTTATTTTTATCTAACTCAATGGAATCCGATAGCTCTCGCACCTCTCCATTTACCCGAATGCGGACAAATCCTTGGGCGGCTAAACCAGAAATTAATTTACGGTGAGTTCCCTTTTTCCCGCGGACTACAGGGGCTAGAATTTGGAAGCGGGTACGGTCGGGAAGTTCCATGATGCGATCGCACATCTGGTCAATGGTCTGAGGGGCAATAGAGCGATCGCACATTGGACAATGGGGTTCACCTGCGCGACCGTATAACAACCGCAAATAATCATAAATTTCCGTCACCGTCCCCACCGTCGAACGGGGATTATGGGAAGTTGATTTTTGGTCAATGGAAATTGCCGGACTTAAACCTTCGATGGCTTCCACATCTGGTTTATCCAACTGTCCCAAAAATTGCCGAGCATAGGCACTGAGGGATTCTACGTAACGGCGTTGACCTTCGGCAAAAATGGTATCAAACGCCAAAGAAGACTTACCCGAACCGGAAACGCCAGTAAAGACAATTAAGCGATCGCGGGGTAATTCCAAATCAATATTTTTCAGATTATGCTGCCTAGCACCTCGAATACGGATAGTATTTTGGCTATTGTGAGCGTTTGGAAGCACATCGTTTAAAGAAGCAGCTAGATTTTCTGACATATTGACAGGCTAAGGAAAGATTACACAGTGAAACAATCCTTAATAATACTATCTTTACTCAGGTTATAGTAAAGTATCAATCATCTTAATTTTCTAACCAGGATATCACTTTATATTTTCTTGATTTAGTAGATAATTAGAAAAAATCTTGCTGAGGATAGGGTTATGGTTTCACAAATCGCCGCACCAGCCCAGCTAGAGGTCATTTACCCAGATTGTGACGGACGACTGGTGGCAAATAACACAATTCAGTTTCCTATTCTTGTAGAAATTCAGCAAAACTGAGATTATCTGTTTGCTAATGCTCCAAATATATTTGTAGATGAAGATTTATTTTGGTATCCCGTCGAGGGCAAAAATACATTAGTAGAGGAAGTACAAGCAATAATTTAAGAATATAATTATGACAGAAACAAACTATTTGCAACAAAATAATATTAATTCAGAATATGAGGAAGATATAGACATTGAAGAGGAAGAGGAAGAAGAAGAACCAACTCTTTCTCAAGGATTTGATCCGACTTGCATTAGTATGGGAACTAATATCATGACCGTACAGCAAATTCTGGACAGATTAAATAATCATCGAATGATCACACCTGAATTTCAACGAAAAGAAGGTATTTGGACTAGAACTGCAAAAAGTCGGTTAATTGAATCTCTTTTATTGCAAATTCCTTTACCTGCTTTTTATATTGATGCAACTAATGATGATCAATGGTTAGTCATAGATGGAATCCAAAGAATAACAACATTTAAGGAATTTGTCACTGATCAAAGTTTTAATCTGAATGGATTAGATTTTTTCACTGATTTACATGGTAAAAAATATCAGGAACTTACACCTCGGTGGAAAAGAAGAATTAAAGAAACAAAACTAACAGTATATTTACTTTTAAGAGGAACATCACCCGAAATTACTTTTAATATATTTAAACGGATTAATCAAGGAGGAACTGCACTTTCTGCTCAGGAAATGCGTTATGCTAAAAACTCTTCAAATAAAATCACAAATTTATTAAAAGAACTTTCTGAATCTCCAGAATTTAAAAAAACAACAGATAAGGGAATTAAAGATAAAAGGATGATTGACCAAGAATGTATTTTAAAAGTTTTATCTTTAATGACAAGTAATATAGATAACCTGACTTTCAAAGATTATGATTATTTTTTAGATAAAAAAATGACCGAAATGAATCAAATGGATGATTCTGAAATAGAGAACATTAAACAAAGATTTTTGTTAATTATGAATCTTGCTCATGATTTATTTGAGGGACAAGCATTTAGGAAGCCAAGAGAGAAACCAAGATATCCTATCAATAAAGCACTACTGGAAGCATGGTCAATTAACCTGGCTAAATTAAATGATCAGGAAATCAATATTCTTAAACAAAGAAAAGAAGATTTACTTAAAGTTTTATTAAAAGAACAAGAAAATGGTAAGTTTGATAGTATCTTATATAAAAGTGCTGGAGATGCTAACATCGTCAAAGAGCGATTTAAGCATATTCAAGGAATTATTCAAAGTATATTGTCATGATTAAAAAATTACATTTAAAAAACTTCAAAGCATTTGCAGATGAAAATTTTGATTTTAAACCTCTTACCTTAATTTCTGGTTTAAATAGTACAGGTAAATCTTCTATAATTCAATCATTAGTTTTATTACGCTATGCTTATATAACAGATTATTTACCTAATAATGGGATAAAACTTGATAATAAGATAGCTTATATAGGTACTGCTGAAGATGCTCTATATGAAAATGCGGAAGAAGAATTAATTAGCTTTGGAATTGCTTGGGAAAATGATCAGCAAACAATCTGGAATTTTGATTATGATTCTCCTAGTAGTAATGTGCTACCGATTGCATTAATAATTAATGATGCTCAAGTTAATCAATTTAATTTATTTAATGATAATTTTCACTATTTAGGTGCAGAAAGAATTACACCAGAGGAATCTTATCCTTTATCTGAAAATGATGTTGTTAAACATAGACAAATAGGTAAAAAAGGAGAATATACGGCACATTTTTTATATGAATTTGGTAATCAAGATATTCCCATTAGTGAATTAAGTCATCCTTGCAGTAAATCTCAAAGTTTAAAAGATCAAGTTGATGCTTGGATGGGAGAAATTAGTCCCAATATTAATATTAACATAAGACAAGTTGCCAATGCAATGACAATAAAATATTCTTTTGGAGTTAGTAAAGTTGGAGTTAGTAAAGAATATTCCCCTTTTAATGTAGGTTTTGGTGTCACTTATTATTTACCCATTCTAACAGCAATTCTTTCCTCTAAACCAGGAACAATGATAATTATTGAGAATCCTGAATCTCATCTTCACCCTCAAGGACAATCACAACTAGGTCAATTATTAGCTTTAGCTGCAAATCATGGTATTCAAGTAATCATTGAAAGTCACAGTGATCATATTCTAAATGGTATAAGAATTGCTGTTCATGATGGCAAAATTAAGCCAGAAGATGTACAATTACACTTTTTTGAAATACAAAGTCAAATGAATGAAATTAAAATTATTTCTCCTAAATTAGACAAAAAAGGACGTATTAATATAATTCCTAAAAATTTCTTTGATGAATGGAATAAAAGTTCAAGAGCATTATTAGCACCAGTGGGAGATTAAATAATGGATATTCAACTGGTATTTAATGAATTATGTCTTTTGACTTTAAAAAATGACGAATATAAAGCTAGAGAATTAATGTCTAACTTTATTCAAACTTTAAGAGAAGCATTAGAACAAGGAATACAACAACAATTACTAAGTTATAATAGTTTTCATAATATTAATCTTGCCTCTAATTATCCTATATCTAAATGGCTTAATGATCAAAATGTTGATCAAGTTGAACAGGATTTTATTTTAAGTATACAATTTTTTGAGTTTGATGAGTTTGATGAATTTTTTGATCAATCTCAGTCGAATGAAGTCTTATATGCTTGTGAAGATTATAATGAAACCCCTCAAGGATTTATTTATGCTTGTACTCATACATCAAAGGTATTATCTGTTAGTTTCAAAACCCATGAATTATGGAATAATAATGTTATATCTCTCCTGCAAATTACAAATAACGAAGATGGAGAATTACTGGAAGAAATTATAGAAGTTAAACACGCAAGTAGTAAAAATCATGTTATTGAACATGAAGAATGGATTAAAAATCGTCTTTATGATAATATTAATTCTGGTTTAGATTTATGGAATAACAGAAAAGAGATATTTCCTCATTTAGAATTTTGTGATTCCGTAGAGAAACAATTAGAAAATATTAATAATGGTTCTCCTATATTCCAACAAATTATGAAAAAATTATCTGAACTTGAAGAATATTCTAAAAAATGGATGTCAGGTACTTTTAATAAAGATGATTTTGCTAGTAAAGTAATACCAGAAAGTAAATCAAGATTAGATAATTTTGAAAAAGAGTTAACTTTTGAATGTCTTGATGGAGAAAAAAGATTATTTAGTTGGCATATTCGGATGACTCCAGGTGCATGGAGACTTCATTTTCATCCTTTAAAACCAACTAAAATTATTATCGGTTATGTTGGTGTTAAAATTCAGTAAATTAATAATTACCCATTACCCGTTACTTCTCCTAACCAATCAATAATTTCACTATTAACAATCTCTGGAACTTCATCATGGGGACAATGACCAGCGCCGGGAATAGGAACAACTTTAATATTTTGACCATTTTCTCGCGCTGCTTCATAGATATTCGCGCCGGTAATTGGTGTCCAAGGATCTTCTGCACCCCAAATTACTAATAACGGAAATTCCAACTTTGGTAATAATTCCTCTGGACTAGGACCGGGAGGTGCGGTGAGAATAGAAGCAAAAACTTCTTGCGCTCCTGGGTCACAAGATGGGTTATAAAGTAAATCTACAAGTTCATCTGTCACCGCAGTGCGATCGCTATATACTTGATATAAAGTCCGGCGAATTTGCGATTTTTGACGAATACGGTTAAAAACGAATTTACCTGTAACTGGGTTAGCCACTAATTTGTTAAAAGTTGCCATTACCACTCGCAAAACTGGATTTAATTCATGGGGACGGTGACTCAAACCACCAGCAGAGTTAATTAAGACCCCTCCAGCCGCAATTTCTGGGTATTCTGTTAAAACAATTAAACTTAAAAGAGCGCCAATAGAATTACCAATAAATATTGCTGGTGTTTGAATATGTGCATTGCAAAAATCTTTTAATAATTCTGCCCACACATTCATGCTATAATCTATAACAGCTTTATCAGAACCACCAAATCCCAACAAATCTAAGGCAAACACCTGATAACCGGCACTAGCCAAAACCGGGATATTTTTGCGCCAATGACCAATGGACGCGCCAAAACCGTGAATTAGTACCAAAGGCTGTCCTGTACCCATCACAGTATATTGAATTTGGTAATCTCTCCAAATCCAAACCCGTTTTTCTAAAATTTGTAAATGCTCAGTTGTAGTTGTCATTTTTCTATCAAATTTCAATTAATAAAAATATACAGCATATTGCCAGAGTTTATCTATTAATGACATACTCCACACACTCCCATATTCCCTGCGACACGCTTGCGCGAACAGGTGAGTGTGGACTTCTCGGCGAATCTTCCATGAAGACATTGACCGAGATTTAAATAAGTAATTGGACAAAAATATTTACAGTCATTGCGAGGGAAGAGAAGCAATCACAACCCTGGCGATTGCTTCACTTCACTTCGTTCCATATGGCTAACGCCACGCTGCGCTAACGCAATGACATTGTGTAATTAATTCTGTCTCGCTACTTAGCCCTGGGGAAAGTAGGGATTAAGTAATTGGACAAAAATATTTACAGTCATTGCGAGCGAAGGGAAGCAATCACAACCCTGGCGATTGCTTGATTTCACTTCGTTCCCTATGGCTAACGCCACGCTGCGCTAACGCAATGACATTGTGTAACTAATTCTGTCTCACTACTTAGCCCTGGGGAAAGTAGGGATTATTTTAAAGTAGAGCTTGAAAACGTTCATCTTCCCGAATAGCATCAAAATCTGAATCAGTTTTTGCCCATTCTCTAACTTCAGGATGCAAATTAATTGCTATTTGCAGATTTTCAATTGCTTGTTCAATATTACCTTGCAAGGCATAACCACAAGCTTTATTGTACCAAGCTTGGTGTTTATCAGGTTTAAATTCCACAGCTTTGTCGTAGGAAGATATGGCTTCTTCATACCTGCCTAATTTACGTAGGGAATAGCCCCGGTTGTTCCAAGCTTCGTGATCATCAGGTTTAAATTCCACAGCTTTGTCGTAGGAAGATATGGCTTCTTCATACCTGCCTAATTTACGTAGGGAATAGCCCCGGTTGTACCAAGCTTGGTGATTATCAGGTTTAAATTCCACAGCTTTGTCGTAGGAAGATATGGCTTCTTCATACCTGCCTAAATTGTATAGGGAATAGCCCCGGTTGTACCAAGCTTCGTGATTATCAGGTTTAAATTCCACAGCTTTGTCGTAGGAAGATATGGCTTCTTCATACCTGCCTAATTTACGTAGGGAATAGCCCCGGTTGTACCAAGCTTGGTGATTATCAGGTTTAAATTCCACAGCTTTGTCGTAGGAAGATATGGCTTCTTCATGATTTTCTCTAACTCTTTGCAAATAACCTAATTCAAAAAATAATTCAGCTTTTTGTTCATTATCTATTTCATGTTCAATAATTTCTGTAATTTCTAAGATTTTCTGATTTGTTTCTTCATTGGTTAAATTTGCATATTTCTCATAAGTTCCTTCCTGAATAATCCTTGTAGCTTCTTGTTCTAGAGTTTTTGAATCTAAAGGAAAATCAAATAAACCAGAACGCCAATCAAAGAAATCAGGGGCGCGGTGAATAAAATATTTAATTGCAAACTGTCGTAATAGGAAAACAAAACAAATATTAAAACTATCTCTAAACCGTTCTCGCTGTTGGTTGATGTTAATTAAAATTGGTGGTACACCTTCCCAACTATAATGATGAGTTTCTCGACTAGTCCAACCTACTAGAGTTTTGGATTCTTCGTATTTATAAAATGAAGACTCTAAGCCTGTAATAAATAATATATTGATATTGTTTTTGTTAGGTAATTTATTAACTATTTCATATAAACTAGTAACATCTTTATCTAATTTGATAACTTCTATATTTTGATCATGAATATCTGCTTTTACTTGACTAATTAATTGTTCACCTCCGGCCGGAGAACAACGCACAAATAATATACCAAAGCCTTCTGTAAACTGAAGTGTACGAATAAAGGCTTGATATTCTTCATCTTCTTCTATTGGTAAATCTTGATCCCAATCACTGAGTTTAAGAGGCATAATTTTAGAAAATGTTTGAAAAACATCCGGCGATTAGCTTGCGTGACATAACCATACAAATTCCGTAGACAAAAAACCTTTAACCCGCCTGGGAATGATAGCGTAGCGTGGCGTTAGCCATATTCCCAGTCTCATAGCAAAAGTTGTCTTTTGATGACTAAATAACCCGAAAATTTTTTAGTAAATTTTAGTTTACAGCGATTTCCAATCTTAAGTAGTGAGACAGAATTAATTACACAATGTTATTGCGTAAGCGCAGCGTGGCGTTAGCTATATGGAACGAAGTGAAATGAAGTAATCGCCAGGGTTGTGATTGCTTCCCTTCGCTCGCAATGACTGTAAATATTTTTGTCCAATTACTTACATCTTAGCCCCTCATCGCTTGCGGGGATGGTAAGTAGTGAGACAGAATTAATTACACAATGTCATTGCGTAAGCGCAGCGTGGCGTTAGCTATATGGAACGAAGTGAAATGAAGCAATCGCCAGGGTTGTGATTGCTTCCCTTCCCTCGCAATGACTGTAAATATTTTTGTCCAATTACTTACATCTTAGCCCCTCATCGCTTGCGGGGAGATTAAGTAGTGAGACAGAATTAATTACACAGTGCTATTGCGTAAGCGTGGCGTTAGCCATAGGGAACGAAGTGAAATGAAGCAATCGCCAGGGTTGTGATTGCTTCCCTTCCCTCGCAATGACTGTAAATATTTTTGTCCAATTACTTACATCTTAGCCCCTCATCGCTTGCGGGGATGGTAAGTAGTGAGACAGAATTAATTACACAATGTCATTGCGTAAGCGCAGCGTGGCGTTAGCTATATGGAACGAAGTGAAATGAAGCAATCGCCAGGGTTGTGATTGCTTCCCTTCCCTCGCAATGACTGTAAATATTTTTGTCCAATTACTTAACTGCTCACACTCCCCCCCTATCTTTAACGAGAGATCAAGGGTTTCGATAATTTTAGAGGGGGGGAGTGAATAACTACGTCGACAGAAGTAATACAAACAGAGGAAAGCAATGATGAAAACCCAAAATGAAATTATTAAACAAGGTTACATCATAGCCCCCTCCTCGCTTGCGGGGAGGGGGTTGGGGGTGGGGTTCTTATAACCCTACTCTACCTCCACCACACTAATAATCCTCTCATCCCTGTTAAGTTGACAAATACTTTCACCCCTACTATCTTTGTTGAGATTAGGAACTGCATCTACCGATACGCGAATTACTCGCTCCTTATTTGTTAATAATGCGACCTCTGAACCTGGTTTTGCGGGAACCATAGCCGCTAAATTGTCCGTTTTATTATTAAATTTCAAAAGTTGTATTCCTAAATCCCCCCGATTCGCCGCCCTCAACTGATTTGCAGCCATAATTTTGCCATATCCTTCCTCAGTAACCAACAATAATTGATGATGTTTACTGACATTGACACAACCAACCATTTGCTGATTTTTCAAAAGGCGGAAAGCTTGTAATCCCATTGCAGCCCGACCCATAATCGGTAGTTGTTCATCATTAACGGGAAACCTGAGTAGACGACCGCTAGAACTCGCTAAAATTAGATGTTCTCCGCTGCTGAGGAATTGGGTAAACGCTAATTCATCCTTGTCTTTAAGCTTCAAAATTGTAATTCCGCGCCGTGAGAGATTGACAAATTCTGATAAAGATAGGCGTTTAATCCGTCCTTCCTTAGTTAACAAAACCATTTCCAAGGTTTCGGGTTTTTCTGGCAGCAAGAACCGGGTAATGATAGCTTCCGTGTTACCTTGGGCGGTACTGGTAAGCATCGTAATCAATGGCGTTCCTCGCGCTGAACGTCCAGTAGTTAGGGGAATATCTCCCACCGTAATCGGGTAAACTTTACCACCGCTGGTGAGGATTAACAGGTCTTTGTGAGTATTAGTTAATTCAGTTTGGATCAGGAAATCATGATCTAGCAAGCCATTTTCCCCTTTTGTTTTTTTACTGTTGGGGGAAATTCGCCGGACATAACCTCGTTGAGTAACTTCTAAAATGGTTTCTTCTGGGGGTTGTTCCGGTTTAGGAGTGGGGATTTTCGCTGGAGAATGTTCTTCTGCGGCTACTGCTGCTGGTTTAGCTTTACCTTTCTCTTCGGAAACTGGTTTTTCTGTAATGTGAACTATTTTCGTCCGTCGAGGATCATTATATTTCCGTTTGAGAGTTCGCAAATCTTTTTTCAGGGCTTTGAGTAATTCCCGTCTGTCTGCTAGTAATGTTCGCAATAGGCTAATTTCCTGGTTAAGTTGGTCAAATTCCTGTTGTAAGTTTTGCTGTTCTAAACCAGTGAGACGACGTAATGGCATAGACAAAATGGCATCTGCTTGTACCTCCGTTAAATCTAGCTGGCTACAAAGTGTCATCTTGGCTGTACTGCCATCGGGGGCTTGTCGTAATATAGCAATGACATCATCTAGATTTGCTAAAGCTTTTAACAATCCTGCTAGGACATTTACCCGATTTTCCGCTTTCCCTAATTCGTAACTGTAGCGACGGTTGAGGGTGTGTTCTCGAAACTTGAGAAATTCCTGTAATAGTTGCCGTAATGTTAGTTGGCGGGGTTGTCCGTCAACTATAGCTAAGAGAATCGCGCCAAAGCTGGTTTGTAAAGCTGTTTGGTGATACAAATGCTGGAGCAGTTCTTGAGGGTTGGTATCGCGTTTAAGTTCAATGACTACGCGCATTCCCTCCCTGTCACTCTCATCTCGAATGTCAGAAATTCCGTGTAACCGACCTTGATTGACTAAATCGGCGATTTTTTCAATCCATCCAGCTTTATTAACTTGAAAGGGCAGTTCTGTGACTATTAATGCTGTGCGGCGTTTAGTTCCCCTGGTGGCGGGAATTTCTTCCATTGTGACGATACCGCGCATGACAATACCACCTTTGCCAGTGGTATAGGCTTCTTTAATGCCACCATGATCAACAATTTCCCCACCAGTAGGAAAGTCTGGACCGGGAATTAATTGAAATAATTTTTCATCGGTTAAATCTGGGTTGTCAATTAAGGCGATTAAGCCATCAACGATTTCTCCCAAATTGTGGGGGGGAATATTTGTAGCCATACCGACAGCAATACCCGCACAACCATTCAGTAACAAAAATGGTAATTGAGCGGGGAGTACGGTTGGTTCTTGTTGAGAATTGTCGAAATTGCCAGTAAACTCCACTGTCTCTTCGGCAATTTCCGCCAGCATTCCTTCATGTCCTACAGGTGCAAGACGGGTTTCTGTGTAACGCATGGCTGCCGGTGGATCATTATCCACGCTACCAAAGTTACCATGTCCACCGAGTAGGGGATAACGGCTGGAAAAGTTTTGGACTAACCGAACTAAGGCATCATAAACTGATTGATCGCCGTGAGGGTGATATTTACCGAGAACATCTCCCACCACACGGGCGCATTTTCGATAAGGTCGATCTGGTGTTAAACCCAGTTCGTGCATGGCATATAAAATGCGCCTATGTACTGGTTTTAATCCATCTCGAACATCTGGTAAGGCTCGCCCCACAATCACACTCATGGCATATTCTAGGTATGACCGTTGCATTTCGGTGTGCAGGGCGGTGGTGATGACCTGTCCCTTGGAGAGAAGGTTTAACTGTTTTGCCATGAGGTTTTTCCCTGAATTTTCACTACACAACAGCCGCTAGAAGATAACACGCTCTAAAATTACAGCATAACGGATGATCAAATAGAAATACTCACATAATCTTGATACTCATGATGAGAAAAAGCAGTAGTATTATTTTTGATGTGATCTATGCTTATGGATTATTAAAAATACAATAGATTTTGATCAGATGTTAGCCCTATTTAGTATGAAATCTCATGAAAACTGTTCTAATTGTTGAAGATGATTTAATTAATGCTCGTGTTTTTTCTAAAATACTGAGTAAACGTGGGGGGTTGGATGTAAAACATACAGAAGATGTAGAGGAGGTGATGAAAATAGCTCAATCCCATGAAATTGACCTAATTTTGATGGATGTGTCCCTATCACATAGTGTATACCAAGGTAAGTCTGTTGATGGGATCAAAATTACACAAATGTTAAAGTCTGACCCACAAACAGCTAATTTACCGGTGATTTTAGTAACAGCACACGCGATGGAAGGCGATCGCGAGAATTTTTTGCACCAAAGTGGTGCTGATGGTTATATTTCTAAGCCTGTCGTCGATCACCAACTGTTTATTGACCAAATTATGGCTCTTTTGCCACAAGGATAGTTGTCAGTTGTCAGTTGTCCGTTGTCATCAGTAAAACTCCTCCCCCCACTCCCCCAACTCCCCCCACTCCCCCCACTCCCCCCACTCCCCCCACTCCCCTATTAGGGTATTTCCTCCTTTGGCTGTGAGGCTGATTTAATTGCTGGTATTTCTAAGAATTTTTTGGTTTCTGCAAGTAGGCGATCGCCCCATAGGTTTTCTTTGAGAAAATCTAAATTGGCATAACGGGAATCTATGCGGAGTGCGGATACTCCCATTTCTAAACTTTTTTGTTTATCGCCCTGATTATAGGATGCTACGGCTAAAGCAAGTAAAGGTTCTGCGGCTTTTTTGTCAATATTAACTGCTGTTTGCCACTGCTGAATTGCGCCCGGAATGTCACCTTGTTCGTATTTAATTAAACCAATATTGTTAATTGCTGGCCAAAACTTTTTATCTTGGTTAACTGCTAAATTAAATTGAGCGATCGCATCTGGGAATTTCTGTAACATAAAGTAAGCATTACCCAAATCAAACAAACCCCCGGAATAATTGGGTTTTAATTTCAAACCCGCTTGATAATGGCTAATAGCTCCTTGGTAATCTTTTTTTTGAAATTTGGCTGAACCCAATGCAAACAGCACTTCAGGATTTTTAGGATTGAGGGTTTGGGCTTTGTTCAAGGAGATGACAGCTTGATCAAGATCTCGATTTTGTAAATGTAAACTTCCCAGTAACCACCATATTTTGTCATTCTGTGGGGCTAATTTCACCGCCAATTGCGCTCTAAGTAAAGCTGTTTCAACTTGCTGAAACTGAGCTAATTGAGCCGCTTCCTGGGCTAAATTCAAGCCCTGTTTCTCTAACTGAGCATTATCAACTTGCACTGTATGCGGAATGAATGCCTGAGCATGGGCAGCTTTTGGCAAACTCCATAAACTGATTGCCACTAAAAGCGAAATTAACCGAATATATTTTGGCACACTACCACCTTCTAGTCCGAATATTAGAATCTTATCGCTAACGCTTTCGCTTAAGATAGCTTAACAAAATCAGATAGGATGGTCATTGGTCATTGGTCATTGGTCATTGGGTAATTTTATTCTTCCTTCTGGTAGAGTCGAACTCAGGTTATCCCGCGCTCCTCTCTGTTAAATCTGGGCGTGCGGCTTTCACTGCACCCAGCTTCCGATGTTCTTAGCTTTCGCGTTTGCGCTTGTCTCCTGCAAGAATCGCTTTATACACTCGTTTTTGTAGGCGGAATAAAATCACGGCGGAATTTCTTCTGTGGGTAATGTCATCCAAGGTTCACTAATGTTGTCACTGTGCCTAACCATGCTCTACTCTAATTTGTGTGTTCTGAACACCTCAGACCAATTACGGTCTGTCCTACCCGAATTGAAGGGATTCCACTGCTCGTCTAGCCTACTTAGGGTTTGACCTCTCTTAGACCTTCAATCCGTTTTTATTCGTTCCCTCCGTTGATTGATTGTTCCGTTAGATGTAGCCAATTCAACCACTGGATTCCCTGGACTCAAGCCGCTATTGAAAGAAAATGCGGCGGGAATTAACTCCAGTGAGGTCGGGTTTTTGTATTGTGTCCCGCAATCGGATAGGTTGCTTTTCCAGGCTCGGTTTCATCATGGGAACTTCCCGTTAGCGCCAGTGTCACCCCACAATGGATGTCTGATTGCGCCCTGTTTCCAGCTTCACCCTCCAGATACCGAGTCTGGTCAGTGTGGACAGATAGGGGTTCATACCTGAGTCTGGTAGATGGGACTTTCACCCATATCTAGCCGAGAGTTCAACCTTTCTCCGTCGTCGGGTTTGGTTGGTGAGGTTATTTACGGACTTTCACCGTGATTCACTCACAACGAATCGTACTCCTTCTTCCTTCTGAACTCCTGATAGCGCAGCGTGGCGTTAGAGGATGTTTGAAAAGTTTCCGGCGATTAGAAAGATACCTCCGGCTCCCGTTAGGGATACGCTACTACACAAACAAAGTCCACACTTCGACAGGTGTTACAGTGAGCTTGTCGAACTGCTCAGTGACCACCTGCGTGGACTAACTAAAAATCAAGGCTTTTGAACCCACATTCCGCACCTTCTAGTCGCCCTTGCAAGTAATAAATTAGACTTTTCAAACACCCTCTTAGCCATACTCCTGAACTCCTGACTCCTGGGACAAAATTGGCAGAGTAACGGTGAAAGTAGTACCTTCGCCTAGATTGCTAGTTACTTGAATTTGTCCTTGATGATGCTTGATAATGGCTTGAGCGATCGCTAATCCTAATCCTGAACCAGTAGTTGTGGCTGTAGCGGTTTTCCCACCTCTATGAGTTCGTGCTGGATCAACTCGATAAAAGCGGTCAAATAATTTTGGTAGCGCGTCCGCAGGAATACCAGTGCCAGTATCACTAACTTTTATTTGTAAATGAGAATTAGTGTAACGCCTGCCTGTAACTCGATTTATCCCCTCTATTCTTTCTAACTCCACTTTTATGACTCCTTGAGGTGGAGTATATTGCAAAGCATTACCAATCAAATTTGTAAATAGCCTGACTAATTGTTCCCAATTCCCCCTGAGAGTAAACCAATTTTCTAGTAATTCAGGATTAACTTTTGTCAGCGCAGAATCAACTAAATTCAAAACCAGATTAATTTGTTTTTCTCTAGCTACCAGTTGTTGTTCTTCTACAACTTCCATTAATAAAGCATCAAGAGGACAAGATGAAAATAAATCTGTGCTAATACCACTATCTTGTCTAGCCAAAAATAGCAAATCGTTAACTAACTTCCCCAATCTTTGAGTAAGTCGTTCTACTACCTTTAATTGTTGTTTATATTCAACCGTATTCTTTTCTTCTTCCCCTGCATCCAAATCAGCCAAAGCAATTTGAACATTAGTTTGAATTAAAGCAATCGGACTTCTTAATTCATGAGAAGCATCAGCAGTAAATTGTTTTAGGCGTTGATAAGATTCTCCCACAGGTTCCATCGCCTTACCCGATAAAAACCAACCACTAGCCGCCACTGACAATAGCATTAAACTAATACCTAAAGCCAAATCGAAAATTAATTCCCGGCTAGGTTTCGTCACCTCAAACCAAGGATGACTAACTCGTAAATATCCTAAAACTTGTCTTCCTTTTTCTATCCTTTTCGTAACTTGTCTAAATAACTGTGCAGATTCTCCCCATCCTCCCATGCCCTCTATTCGCACAGTTTCACCTGTATGATGAGCATGAATAGGAATATCTAGTATTTCCGAAAAAGTTGACCACAATAATTCACCATTAGGACTAAACCACTCTAAATCAATCCGATCATCTTCGGCATTTTCAGCATTATTAGGAAAACTAGCTTCTACATTTACTCGTAATTGAGTCGGTTGAAATTTTATCGGTTCAATTACTAAAGAACGCTCGACAACTTCCACTACATGATATAGTGTATCATCAATGCGCTCAACTAATGTACTACGAACATATAAATATACTCCACTAGCAAATAATAATAGTAAAATTGCCGTTATAGCCGTGTACCAAATTGCCAACCGCCGACGAGTAGCTTGAAACAGATAAATAGACATAAAATGAATAAATTGATAACCTCTCAAGATTTAAGATCATATCCCGGAGTTTATGATCATATAAATTTTTAGAGGATGTTTGAAAAGTCGTATCCCGTAATTTTCATCACATTGTTACCCCCCTTTCCCCTTGTAACCCACATTCCGCACCCTAAACTTTCACAGATCAAAAAAGCCAGCCAAGTAGTACATAATAACTAAAGACAACTCAAAGATTAAGATACTTAATGAGAAGAAGTAGCATTAGAAAGGGCATGGTGTGAGAAAGTGAAACTTGGTAACAAAAGAAAAAAATGAATTGATAACCAAATAAGAAATAATTGATGACAACAGAAATATTAGAGGCAACTGTTGTGAAATTAAAACCGCAAGAAATAGAAATTCAGAACATAGACCATCTAGGGATAGTAGCAGGAATAATAGATTCAATAGGAATAGTAGAAATAATAAATGAATTAATAGGAATCGAAAAAGACGAAAAAGTAAATGCAGGTCAAGTAGTAAAAGCCATGATCATAAACGGGTTAGGATTTGTATCCAAACCGTTATATATGTTTCCCAAATATTTTGAAACAATCGCCTGTGAACATCTAATAGGAGCAGGAGTAAAACCAGAATATCTCAACGACGATAAACTGGGGAGAGTCATGGATAAACTATTTATAAAAGGATTGGATACAATATTTTTTATCATCGCAGTAAAAGCAGCCAAAAAATTTGGAGTATCACTATCAACATCACACCTAGACTCATCATCAATGCACGTGCATGGGCAGTATAACACTAGCTTACCAGAAGTAATATTTGAGAATCAAAAAGTAGGAGATAACCAAGAATTAGAGGAATTAGCAGTAAAATCACCAAAAGAAATTACAATTACCTACGGTTATTCCCGTGACCACAGACCAGACTTAAAACAGTTCATTATAGAAATGATATGTTCAGGGGATGGAGACATCCCAATATTTTTAAAACTAGCATCAGGAAACCAAACAGATTCATCATGCTTTGGTCAAATAGCAGTAGAATATCAAAAACAATTAGAAGTTAATAGTCTCATTGTTGCTGATTCGGCATTATATACAGAATCAAACCTAAAAATGATGTCAGATTTACAGTGGTTATGTCGAGTACCATTAACCATAAAAGCAGCAAAATCATTAATATCAACAATACCAGAATCAGAATTTATTGATAGTACAATACCAGGATATAAATTAGCATCAAAAACCGAAAATTATGCCGGAATAGAACAAAGATGGCTAGTGGTACAAAGTCAAGAGAGAAGAGAATCAGACCTGCGTAAACTCACCCAAAAAATTATCAAAGCAGAATCAAAAGCTGTGCAAGATTTGAAAAAATTATCACAAGAAGAATTTGCATGTTGCAGATGCTATCAAAGCATTATCAAAATTATCAAAACAATTCAAATATCACCAAATTAACGTAAGTATTGTTACTCAAATCAAATCTAAGACAAAAGATTCTCCACAAGAAATATGTTACCAAATATCAGCTACAGTCTCCCAGGATGAAAGTAAAATTAATACAGAATTGCTGAGTGCGGGACGTTTTATTATTGCGACGAATGTTTTAGATTCAAAAGAACTTAGCGATGATTCCATGCTCAGTGAATATAAAGCCCAGCAGTCATGTGAAAGAGGGTTTGGTTTTCTCAAAGACCCATTATTTTTTGCAGACAGTATTTTCCTCAAAAGTCCTGAAAGAATAGAGTCTTTGGGAATGATTATGGGTTTATGTCTATTGGTTTATACTTTGGCTCAACGACAAATTAGAAATGCTCTGAAAGAGTCTAAATCAACAATTAAAAATCAATTAGGTAAAGCAACTAACCGCCCTACTTTACGCTGGATTTTTCAATGCTTTCAATGTATTCATTTGGTGACAATCAATCAGGAAGAATATATTTCTAATTGGAATCAGGACAGAGATTTTATCTTGCGTCTTTTACCAGATGATTGTTTACGTTACTATCAATTAGTCACCTAATTATTATCTCTATCAATTTAATTTTTCAAAAGTGAAGATGAGCTAATCTCTTTGATTTATAGCTCCATTTTACTATGTCTATAATTTCATTTTTATCCTGTAAATATTAGTCTATTTTATGATTTTTCTCTTGAATATCTTCTTTTATTTATATGTTGACCTCTCCAGGTGGTGTTCATTCTTATTGCTCCTTATTGAGAATGGGTTTTGATGCCATTTTTGGTGATTTACTGTTTCTCAAATGCCTTTTTTCACTGTATATGTCTGTTTTTATGCTAACTTTGATTTTTTATCTCCGTAATTTCCCTCTGGAACAGTTTGGGGTGCGGAATGTGGGTTAAAATTTTTTCAATCATCCGATTAGCTTGGGAACTATAACTACCACCAAACAAATTAAAATGATTTAAAACATGATACAGATTATATAATGTTTTTCTGGTTTTATATCCTGTATGTAAAGGATATATCTCCTCATAACCTTGATAAAAAGTTGGCGGAAAACCTCCAAATAATTCTGTCATAGCGATATCAACTTCTCTATCACCAAAATAAGTTGCAGGATCAAATATTACTGGTTCACCCTCAACCGTAAAACCTGCATTTCCCCCCCATAAATCCCCATGGACTAAAGCCGGTTGAACTTGATAATTTGCTAATAATTCGGGAATAGCTGCTAATAGTTTTTCTGCTAATGGAAAACTACCACCGCGTTTTTTTGCTAACTGAAATTGATAACCTAAACGGTGTTCAATATAAAATTCAACCCAAGAGTTAGAAAAATTGTTAATTTGCGGTGTAGAACCGATAGTATTATTAATATCCCAGCCAAAACCTTGATTACTGGTAGTTTTGTGCATTGCTGCTAATTTGCGTCCCATTTCTTGCCAAGACTTATGGTTACCAGTGGTCATTTCTAGCCATTCCAAGACAAGATAGCTATAATTGCCTGTAGTTCCCCAACAGATTGGACCAGGAACGCGGATAGTTGCTGTGGTGGACATTTGCTGTAAACCAAGCATCTCTGCTGCAAACATTGAGACTTGAGAAGCTTGATTTAGTTTAACAAAGTAAGTCAATTGGCGATCGCTGATAGCAAAACCCTGATTAATACACCCACCACTGATGGATAAATGCTGCTGACTGACAAATTTTTCGTCAGTAACTCGGCTAATATGGGTATCAATTTCCGTCCAAATCATAGTTTGTTGTCTATTCTGAGTCGTTAAACATAGATTACCAACAATTAACGACTAAGTAGGTGAACACAATAAAACCAACCTGTGTAAAGAAACGTAAAATCGCTGAAAACTTCTTTACTCTTGCCTCTTGCCTTGTCATAACGACAATTTTCAACGCCAACCTACTTATAGCGGTATGCACTTCCATGAGATCCAGTCAGCAAATCGTAATGTAGGGGAAACCCCGCCCCTACATTATATTGCTAAATTCAGTGATGAAAATGAATACCTATGAAGATATCATAGACAAATTCCAAAAAGTCCTGCTTCTGCAATAACCCGGAAGTTTGCGGACTGCCTTTTTCGTCTAATAATGGCTTCATTAAATAATAAGCTGGCTGGTAATTATACCAAGGAATCGAAGGCCAAAGATGATGAATTAAGTGGTAATTCTGCCCCAAAATTAGGATATTGAGAACCTTGCCAGGATAGACGCGGGCGTTTTTCCAGCGATTTCTCTCAACAAAAGGACGGTGAGGTAAATAATCAAAAAATAACCCCAAAGTTATTCCTACCAAGAAAGCGGGAATAAACCAAAAGTTAAGAATATAGCCCAAAAAATGATATTGGACAGAAATATAAACAATAGTAATGATAATTAGGCGACTAATAAACCATTCTAGTAGTTCATAATTACGCCATAACCGTCTTTGAAAGAAAAATACTTCATGGTACAAAAATCTCACCGCAATTAAGAACAGGGGACCACCTGTAGAAACATAATGATCTGGATCATCTTGGGGATGATTAACATTACCATGATGCTGTAAATGTACTCGTGTAAATACTGGAAAAGCAAAAGCTAGAATCAAGGCACTACAATGGCCTAACATAGCGTTAACAATTCGATTGCGATGGGCAGATTGGTGACAAGCATCATGAATCACCGTTCCTGAACAATGTAGCGCTAGAGTATTGACACTAAAACACAACCAATGCGGCCATTCCCAAAGCCAATACCCAAAGTTAGACAAAACTAACATCATCACCACAACTAAAAACATTAATAGGGTGGGATTAAAATCACCAGGAGGTGATAAAAGTTCTTTGGGGGGAATTGTCAGTGGCTTTTGTGCCTCCGACGTGATCATTCTTAACTCCTTTCATAATGAATCTTTACGGATCATACTATTAATCTTAGTGAAGAGTAAAGTTATGTAAAGCAAGATTTATCCAGAGTTGTGGTTAAGAATGTGTAAATAAGGCTATGATTCTTGGCTAAAGCAGTGCTTTGAGACAAAAAACTTTCTGAGGAGAAAGTGGCCGATCAGATTAGTGTACGATATCAAAACTATACCATGATTAGCTCTCTAACTGCTTATAACATTGATATAGTAGTGACCCAAAAGAGAGAGTCTGTTTAATTCATAACCATTTGCAAAAAGATGGCGATCAATGGAAAAATGATTTGCTGATACAGTCAGGTTTTCATGATCCAAAATCTCAGATATTAAATGGCATGAGAAAAGATGACGATAAATTCCCAGGTAGATCCCCAAAATTTTGAACCCAGCCCATGACGCAATTAAGAGATTCTCAGCGCCGAACTAAAATTGTTGCTACTATCGGACCTGCTACCAGCAGTCCAGAAATGCTGAAAGGGATTATTGAAGCGGGTGCAACAACACTACGGCTCAACTTTTCCCACGGAACTCATGCTGACCATCAGCGGAGTATTCGATTAATTCGGCAAACCGCTTTTGAACTGAATAGACCGGTAGCAATTCTGCAAGATTTACAGGGTCCGAAAATTCGCTTGGGGCGGTTTGAAACTGGTTCGATAATTTTAGCAAAAGGCGATCGCTTCACATTGACAAATCGCCCCATAGAAGGAACACAGGAAATAAGCTGCGTTACCTACGATTACTTAGCCGAAGAAGTCCCCGTCGGTTCAAATATCCTCCTCGATGATGGCAAAGTCGAAATGGTAGTGGAGGAAATTAACCGCGAAAAAGGCGATTTACATTGTCGGGTAACAGTTCCAGGTAAACTTTCCAACAACAAAGGTGTTAACTTTCCGGGAGTTTACTTATCCATCAAAGCTATGACCGATAAAGACCGCGAGGATCTGATGTTTGGTTTAGACCAAGGTGTTGATTGGGTAGCCCTTTCCTTTGTCCGCAACCCCCAGGACATTATCGAAATTAAAGAACTAATTTCCAGCACCGGCAAAAATGTCCCTGTAGTTGCCAAAATCGAAAAGCACGAAGCCATTGAACAAATGGAAGCAGTTTTGTCTTTATGTGATGGGGTGATGGTTGCCAGAGGTGACTTAGGGGTGGAACTACCGGCGGAAGACGTACCCGTGCTACAAAAACGGCTCATTGCCACAGCCAACCGCCTGGGAATTCCCATTATTACCGCTACCCAAATGCTAGATAGCATGGTCAGCAACCCCCGTCCTACCCGTGCAGAAGTATCCGATGTCGCCAACGCCATTTTAGATGGCACAGATGCGGTCATGCTGTCCAATGAAACCGCCGTTGGTAGTTTCCCCATAGAAGCTGTAGCCACTATGGCCAGAATAGCCGAACGAATTGAACAAGAGGAAACCCTGAACACCAATTCCCGTCTATCACGAGATAATAGGCGTTCTATTCCCAACGCGATTAGCCAAGCTGTTAGTCAAATTGCTGAGAATTTAGGTGCAGCGGCAATTATGACTTTGACACAAACCGGGGCTACAGCCCGCAACGTTTCTAAGTTTCGCCCGAAAACGCCAATTTTAGCCATTACACCTCATGTTAATGTAGCCCGACAGTTACAGATGGTCTGGGGAGTTAGACCGCTGTTGGTGCTAGAACTACCTTCTACAGGTCAGACATTCCAAGCCGCTATTAATGTCGCCCAGGAAAAAAACCTCCTCACTGAAGGTGATTTAGTGGTCATGACCGCTGGTACGCTTCAGGGGGTTTCTGGGTCAACGGACTTGATTAAGGTAGAAATAGTCACTGCTGTACTAGGTCAAGGCATTGGACTGGGACAGGGTTCTGTGAGTGGTCGCGCTAGGGTAGTTCATAATGCTATGGATGCCAGTAACTTTAATCCTGGAGATATTTTGGTAGCATCCCGCACTGGTGTTGATTTTGTGGAAGCAATTCGTAAAGCCGGGGGGATTATTACTGAAGAAGAAAGTCTCACCAGTCACGCCGCAGTTATTGGTTTACGTCTCGGTGTACCAGTAATTGTAGGCGTGAAGGATGCGACACAAGTAATTAAGGATGGTGCAATTTTGACTTTGGATATACAGCGGGGTTTAATTTACTCTGGTGTCGTAGGAACTTAAACAATTAAAAATTCAAAAAAAATAATTTTGGATTTTTAATTTTTGGGTTTTGAAAACAAGCTACGGTGCAGACTTCTGAGATGGTGTAAAGGGGTTTTTTCACGCAGAGACGCAAAAGGCGCAAAAGGCGTTTTCTGCGTCTTGGTTTTATGAGAAACAAACCACGAAGAAGCTAACGCGCAGCGTCCCGTAGGGATAGGACACGAAGGAAGAAGAAGGTTATTTATTCTGCGAACATTTCCGCTAAGATATCCAAAACGGCTTTTTGTTCTTCTGTGGTAATTTGACCGAGAAGTTTGATTAGTCGAGTTTTATTTATTGTGCGAATTTGGTCAAGTACGATTTGCCCTTCTTTTCCTTGAAATTGACAGGTTACTCTTGTGGGGTATAGTTGCCCTTTTGTTGTCATTGGTGTAACTATTACGGTGGAAATATAATGGTTGATTTCGTTGGGTGAGATTATTAAGCAAGGGCGTGTTTTTTTAATTTCACTGCCAATGGGAGGGTCAAGATTAACTAGGAATACATCAAATCTGTTGACTACCATTGCCATTCATCTTTATCCCATTCTGTTGTGTTGATATCATCTAATAAGATATCATTGCAAATCCCTGTAATTGAGTAATTAAAGTAGATGCACAATTACAATACAGAAAAGATTGAAATAAAAACGGTTCTTCGGTTATTTTTATGGAAAACCTGGTTCAAAATCATTGAAAGCCCTATTGTGTAGACATTTCATTGAAAATATGGAAATAATTGTTTATAACCCTTGTCCCGCAAGGGTTTTGTTATCATCAATCCTCAATCACCATAAAAGAGACGCAAGAGCCATAAAAACCAGTAGCGGTAACGTATTTGCTGATTTAGATTTACCCAACCCAGAGGAAATGCTAGTAAAAGCAGAACTTGCACGTAAAATCAGTAATGCTATTATTGCACGTCATATCACCCAAGCAGAAGCGTCCGAATTATTAGGAATTGATCAACCAAAAGTTTCTGCTTTAATGAGAGGAAGATTTACAGGTTTTTCTCTAGAAAGAATGTTTAGATTTCTCAATACTTTGGGAATTGATGTAGAAATTACAGTCAAACCTAAATTGAGAGATAATGCACGGATAACAGTAGTTTAATTTGCACTCATTCAAAGTCAAAATTCAAGGAAATTATGACTACATCTATTTCTGATCAAATTATTCAACAATTAAACATAATACCTCAAGACTTGCAATATCAGGTCCTGGAATTTGCCCGCAATTTAACAAAATCAAAAATCAAAGGCGTTCCCGGTAAAGAATTACTAAAGTTTGCCGGTTCAATACCCAAAGAAGACTTACAGCTAATGAGTGAAGCAATAAAACAAGATTGTGAAAAGGTTGACTTTGATGAATGGTAGATACTTACTCGATCTCAAACTTTCATTCCTCTGTGTTCTCTGTGTTCTCTGTGGTTCGTTTTTAGTAACTTGTGCGTAAGTCCTAAAGATAAAAAGAAATAATCATGACAGAACATATTGAAATAAAAGCCAGTTGTAGCAAGGTATTTATAGTATTGCTAAAACCAGCCTTTTTATTGAATATTGGTACAGTGTCTAGAAGAATACCTCTTGCCTTCAAGTCAGTTCAATTTGCGAATCATCACCAATTAAAAAGCGTAATGCTTTAGGACGACGGGGGGCAATACTTAATTGGGCGCGTTGTCCAATTAGGCTGTCAATAATTCGTTGTTGAATGCCAGTGATTTTAGCACCTTCTAATACTACGCTGTGTTCTAAATCTGTTTCTATCAGTGTTGAATTATCGGCAATACTACTATAAGGACCGATAAAACAGTTTTCTAAATAACAGTTATTACCAATGATCACAGGTCCGCGAATTGTACAGTTGGTAATTTTAGATCCAACGCCAATTTCCACTCTTCCAGTAATCTGGGTTGTAGAGTCAATATCACTCAGAATTGATTTTGTTAAATAGGTATCAAGAATGAGACGGTTAGCTTCTAATAAATCATCTTTTTTACCTGTATCTAACCACCAACCGTCAAGATTACAGGCTAAAACTTCTTTTTCTTGATCTATTAAACATTGAATTGCATCAGTAATTTCTAATTCTCCTCTAGCTGAAGGTTTAATCAGAGAAATCGCCTCATGGATAACTGGTGAAAAGAAATAAACCCCTACCAATGCTAAGTTTGAAGGCGGAATTTTCGGCTTTTCAATTAATTGTAATACTCTGCCTTTTTCATCTACCTTTGCCACACCAAAAGCGCTAGGATTTGTGACTTCCCGTAACAGAATTAAAGCATCTGGTTGTTGTTGAGTAAATTTATCTAAAAATGAACTCAAATCACCTTGTTGAATTAGGTTATCACCTAAATACATGGCAAAGGGTGAATCTTTTAAAAAAGGACGGGCAACCTGGACAGCTTGGGCTAATCCTGCCGGTTTTTCTTGTAAAATATAGGTAATATTAACGCCGAACTTTTCACCATTTCCGGTTTTACTCTTGACTTCTTCCCCGGTTTCTGGGCTGATAATAATACCAATATCAGTAATCCCTGCTGTAGCCATTTCTTCAATGCCGTACCATAAAATTGGTTTGTTGGCAACGGGTACAAGTTGTTTTGCTCCTGTATAAGTTAATGGGCGTAAACGAGTACCTTTTCCACCGGATAAAATTAGGGCTTTCATAGAGATTTTTCTTGTAATTCTTTTAACATTAATCTGAGTCCTTGTCGCCAATGAGGAGAATAAGTTCCCAAGACTTTGGATATTTTCTCACAAGCTAAGACAGAATAAGCAGGACGTTTTGCTGGTGTAGGATATTCGGGAGTGGTAATGGGGATAATATTTTTGATGGTGAGGGGGAAACCGAGTTTTTCTGCTTCTTCAAAGATAGCTATGGCGAAGTCATACCAACTGGCTACACCACTATTTGTATAGTGATAAATTCCCGCAGTTTCTAATGTTAATTGGGGGATAATTTGGGTAATTGCTAAGGCTATATTTCGCGCCCATGTAGGACTACCAATTTGATCGGCAACTACTCTAACTTCCGGTCTTTCAATACCTAGTCGTAACATGGTTTTAACGAAGTTGCTTTTTCCATAAGTTCCATAAACCCAAGCTGTACGGAGAATTATATGTTGAGGGCAAATATTTTGAATTGCTATTTCTCCGGCTAATTTTGTTTTTCCATATACGCTCAATGGATTGGTAATCTTGTTTTCTTGATAGGGATAATTACTGTTACCATCAAATACGTAATCTGTGGAAATGTGAATTAATAAATTTCCTAATTTTTGACTTTCTTCAGCAATAATTTGGGGAACTGTAGTATTAATTATGTGAGCAATATCTGGTTCACTTTCGGCTTTATCTACTGCGGTGTAAGCAGCCGCATTGATAATTATTTCCGGTTGGGTTTCTCTGATAATTTGGCGTAAGTTTTCAGGTTGAGTTAAGTCTATTTGCGGACGCGCAACTGTTATAATTTTGTAGTTGGATGCAAGGGTATGTTGTAGTTCTGTTCCAACTTGTCCGTTACTACCTATTAATAATATTGATTTATTCATAAACTTCGGCGTTTTTGAAAGTTGGAGCGTTGCTATCTTTAGCTGATAAAATTGGGGGTGTTTTCAGAGGCCAATCTATAGCTAAATCTGGATCATTCCAAAGTATAGCGCGATCGCCTGGTGGTGTATAATAATCTGTAGCTTTGTACAAAACTTCGGCAGTTTCTGAAAGCACGAGAAAGCCGTGAGCAAATCCTGCTGGTATCCACAATTGGCGTTTGTTTTCGGCGCTGAGTTCGTAACCTACCCATTGTCCAAAGGTGGGGGAGTTTTTTCTCATGTCTACTGCGACATCAAAGATTTTACCAACAATGGCGCGAACTAATTTACCTTGAGGTTGGATGATTTGGTAATGTAAGCCTCGTAGCACATTGTATTCAGATTTTGAGTGATTATCCTGGACAAAGTTGGCTGTAATTCCCAGTTTCTCTGTGAATGTTTTCTGATTATAGGATTCTAAGAAAAAGCCCCGTGAGTCTTGGAAAACTTGGGGTTCGAGGAGAAGAATATCAGGAATAGAGGTGGAGATAATATTCATTAAACTGTTAAATCTCGGAAATAACACTCATAACAATATCATTATTTCAGTTAATCCCTGATCCGAGAACCCAGAGGAACTATAAGTAATTGGACAAAGATATTTACAGTCATTGCGAGGGAAGGGAAGCAATCACAACCCTTGGAATTGCTTCATTTCACTTCGTTCCATATGGCTAACGCCAATCTTCGCTTACGCAATGGCATTATGTAATTAATTCTATCTCACTACTTATAGGGTTTGCTGAATAATTTGTCTGTGAAGGCAGGGAACAGGGAACAGTTTCAACGATCTGGATATCCTCAATTTTCCAAATCCGACAAAGAAAAATGGGCGTTGCTGGTTAAGAGTATGATTTTGTTATGCCTACGGCACACGCAAAGGTGATCCAGTCGCAGAGAGTAAGAGTTTGAAATCATTGATTTTTCAATTTCATACCCTAATTCAGCAACGCCTTAATTTCGTCCTGCGGCGGTACTAGCTTCCAAAACTGTTCCCCGTAAACACACCCGATCTAAATTTGCCCCGTTTAACTTCACTGCATCTAATTCAGCACAGAGTAAATTAGCTCCGGTTAAATTAGCCCCTGCTAAATTTGCTGTTCTTAAATCTGCTTCTTCAAGATTCGCTTCAATTAGTACAGCACCTTGTAAATCTGCACCGCTTAAATCTGCACCTTTGAGATTAGCTCCCGTTAAATTTGCACCTCGTAAATCTGCACATCGTAAGTCAACACTCTGCAAATTTACACCATGCAAATTAGCACCACTTAAAAAAGCACCAGCTAAAGAGGCATCGTTGAGGATTGATCCCATCAAGTTACTACCCCGTAAGTTGCTACCACGTAAGTCCGCACTTGTCAAGTTAGCCTGCATCAAGTTTGCACCCATCAAGTTAGCCCGCAGGTCGGTTTCTTGTAGGTTTGCCCCCATTAAATTTGCACCTTCAAAATGACCACCCTCTAATTTAGAACCAGTGAAGTCAGTCCCCACCAGTTTAGCCCCTGTTAAATTTATCTTCCTTAAATCTAGGTGAGATAGATCCTCATCTTCTAAATTTGCACCGGGAAGTTGTTTGTTTTGCCCTAATCTAATGGTTTCTATATTCATTTGCTGTACACTGAAATCTGCTCACTACTTTTGCTGTCGGCATCCCAACGGGAGTCAAGTAACCATAAACCACTGCTGACCTTGGGTGTCATTATCGGTAAATCAAGCCCCTGTTGTAAACCCATCACTAATAAAGTTAATGTATCTACAAGTTTAGGATCAAAGCGGGTAGATTGTTGTTTTCGACACTGATCTAAGGCTTGAGTAAATATCTCTGCTTCTCCTTTGCTGGAGTATTTATACTGATTGACTTGTAGCTGAAATTCTGCTATCAATGACAAAATTCGTGATTCTAAAGGAATATCATCACCGGCTAAACCGGCGGGTCCGCCTGTACCATTCCACCATTCGCTTTGGTGGGTGATAATTTGGGCTATGGCTCGTAGTCGTGGCATGATTCGTAATGCTTGCGCTCCTGGGACGAGGGGACAAGCCAGAGGACAACTAGGAGATTGTTCTTGATAAGCTGTTGTTATATGGGTGGGACTAATCAGGCTTTCGGCTTTTTGCAGTGGGTCTAAGCGATGCAAAAAAGCAGCTAGGCGTAATCTTTTAATTTGCCATGCGGGTAAATCTAATAATTGCCCCATTGTTTCGACAAGAGATGCTACTTCTGAGGCAGCGGCGGGGTTACGACTATCTGCTAGATCAATCAACTGTGCCATCCGCAAAAATGCCTGAATTTCGTTAGATACCAAGTTACGATCTAGAAATTTTTGGTGGGATGCGGTGAGAACAGGTAAGTTACCTTGTCCGGTTTTGAGGTAATCAACAACACGAGAGACAACGGTAGCTACTTCTTCGCCCGGACAGATAGCTGGGTGAATTGCTTGTTTATATTGACTCAGTTTGAGCGCTAGTTCGGGATGATAGTCTTGAATGTGAGCGATCGCTAACTCTGCGGTTTCCTCCACCAATTCCGGTTCAAATGTCCATAAACCATAGAATTTACGCTCTAAATCGCAAGTTGGTAATCCATCTTTCCCATAGTCAGCTTCAGATAACTCTTGACAAATTACCATAGCCGTGTAATCAGGAGCTAGAATAATCAAGTGCCACTCCTGCGCCACAGGATCATCAGCAGCTAGTCCCACCAAATCAATGTTAGGTAATTGACCGGTTGGATGTTCAGCAAAACCAGAATCAGCCGTTGCCATAATGACAATTTCCCGGCTGTGTTGCGCGATATCTGCGTATCTTTGAGCCTCTTCCAGATACCATTTACCCTCCTGGAAAGCCGTGATCACGAAAGGATCATTATCTTTAGTTAGAATATGATCTTCCAAAGCATGGCAGAGAGACACTAAGGTATTTTTATAGTACACGCCAAAATGAATAGGTCTAGCACTGTGGCGGTGAGATGCTTCTAACTGTTGGAGAATTGAACCTTGTAACATGGAATTAATTGGGGATTTCCGATAATACGGCGCTTATAAGCCGCGTCTACACAGGCAAAACCCACCTGCGTGGGTTTCATTTCAAACCCTTAATTTTTAATTAGTCCGCGCAGGCGGACTTTGTTTGTGTAGCCGTGATTTCTAATCACCCGGGCTAATCGCCCAGGAGTTTTAAGATACGCTTGCTAACTGTTTATCTGGTTTTTCTATGGGTGCAGAAAGTGCATCTTCCAAATCAGCACAACCCAATTTGGCTTCTAAAATATCCATCACTTCTCGTCCGAAGTCATTGGGATTTTGTCGCCAAGCTTGTAAGCAAACCGCACCGAAGAAAGAACCTAATGGTTCAGGATTCCAGAGGAGTTTTTTGGCTGTCCAAGGCATTAAACTCATAGGATCATAACCAGGCTTGAGAATACCCTCTTTAAAGGCATATTCTTCTAAATGGGTATGGGGTTGGAGTCCAATGAAGAAAATAGCAGGTTCAACTTTATCAGCCCCAAAAATCCGTTCTAGTTCGCGGTGATAGGCAATAGTTTGACGAATAGTTTCGGGACGTTCATCAATCACATTAAAGGAGTAGTTAACAGAAACTACATCATTGAAACCGGCGGATTTTAAATCACGGCAATTTTGTAAAACAGTCCGCAAGTTATAACCCATTCGCATTTTGCGAACCAGTTCTTGAGAACCGCTGGTAATCCCGATTTCAAAATAATTCATGCCTGTTTTTACCATTAACTCACACAATTGGGGTGTTAAGTTGTCGGCTCTGATGTATGCTGCCCAATGGATATCCGACATTCCCGAATCAACGATTTTCTGGAGAAGTTCTACAGCATCATCAATGAATTTCCGGGCGGGGATAAATTGAGCATCTGTAAACCAAAAGTTGCGAATACCCCGGTTATATAATTCTCGGATTTCTGCTACAACTTCATCACTAGGGTTAATGCGGACTTGTTTACCTTCAACTACTGTATAAACACAGTAGCAGCAATTATGGGGACAACCGCGTTTGGTTTGAACACCAATATAAAAGTCCTGTTCTTGCAGGTAATAATTAAATTCCGGCCAAATAGTTTCGATGTAATCGTAATTACAAACTGTTTTTTCTAGGGGGGTGGGTTGTTCATGAATTAGCCGTTGACGTGGTTTATTTTCTCCCACTACATAACAGCGCTCATCCTGAAAATCTTCACCCTTGAGCAGTTTTGTGAGTAGGATTTCTCCCTCACCTACGGAAATAATTGTTCCGGGCGGTAAGCTTTTACCCAACTGTTCATAAAATACGCTAACTGCACCACCACCTAAGACTACACGGGCTTGAGATTGATATTTTTGGGCGCGTTTTAAACCCCGTTTAACTAGTCCCAAATTGCGCCATAATTCTACATAATAAGCAATAAAAATTCTCAACCCGCCCAAAGCACCACGCAATTTTATAACCGGGTTTTTCGCGTAGTAGAATTCAAAGGCGTTTTGCAGAGGATTGCCGCCCCGTCCACCCACTGGAGCGTAAATTTGAATATCTCGCCAGGAAAAGACTAGTAGGGTGGGTTGAAACTCATCAATACATCGGTCTAGGGCGGAAGTATAATCTAGGGGGGGGATTGTGCCTAAGTCAAGAATTCGCTGTTCGGTATGGGGAAATAATTTGTGGACATGATCGGAAAGATAGACAACCCCAATCGGAAAGATAGGGTTACAGGGAAGGCGAACGTAGAGGATTTTAGTTGTGTTCATACGTGGTTTAACTGTAATGCTTGCCGTAGTTGAGAAAAAGACTAGAGGAATTGTGAATTTGCTTCTGACTGGACTAGCATTATTTTTGACATTTCAGTTGTTTTGTGGTATGCAAAAAATTTTGCCGTTAGTGATCAAAGTGAATGTGAAAACTGCACTGCATAAAATTTGCTTGTTATATATAGATGGGATTTATGAACGAAATTTTCATATACATTTACCATAACATCGAGTTTATGAATTTAGCGATGATTTTTCGTGGTAACTCCGAAGATAGATGCAAGAAATAATTCAACTTACCAGGGATGATAAATCTTGGCGGTAAAAAGGGGAAATTCTTGTCTGTAAAGGATTTACGGAGATTCTAGCGGATATAACAATGGAGATTTTCCTTTATCGTCTATTTTGTTAAGTAAATACAGATTTATTTACAAAAATTTTATAATCTCTATATATCTTTAGATAGAAATAATGCAGAAACTCGCAGTTGGTAGTCGCGGTTACAGTAACCGGGGATCATCGGGTGTTAGCTTTACTGATGTAATGTAAAATTGTGGAGCAAATAAGCTCTTCAGCAGTTATGGCTCAGATATTAGATCCTCTACCACCGGAGCATTCGGGGAAAATTCTCTGCTGCTACGTCAACGCCACGAGTAAAATCCAGGTGGCGCGTATCTCCAATATTCCTAACTGGTACTTTGAAAGGGTTGTCTTTCCTGGACAAAGGCTGGTGTTTGAAGTGCCTCCAGAAGGACAAATGGAAGTTCATACTGGGATGATGGCAAGTGCGATTATATCAGATACAATTCCGTGCGATCGCCTGATCATCCATGAACCTAGCTATGATGAGAGACAAGACAACTTATCTCCAGAGATAAATTCTAGTAGTAGTAATCCGATTAAGTCGGAAATTAATAAAAAAATTGTAGATACGACAAAATCTTTACAAACGGTTAAATTGGCATCTATTGATTAAAAACACAATGTTGCTCAATATTGGGGTTGCTGAATTCAGCAGCCTTTTTTATGCGGGGTTGGCTGATAGCGTGACGTTAGCCATACAAATTTTTTGCAAGGCATAGGAATCAGGATTTATCACTATTACCTATTGCCTAGTATGTTAATTTTGGTAATCAGTCAGTTATTCAGCAGTCAGGGTTAAAACGCAACCACTGACAACTGACAACCTACAACTAACTAATGAATATTCATTAAGCTGTAGCTTCTACTTCGGCATCTTCTCTGGATTCCAAATCTACTTGCCGCAGTCGAATATGTTTTTTCCCTAAAGTAATGACAAACTCATCCCCAGGCTGAAGATTCATCTGTTTTGTGTAAGCTGCACCGATTAATAAATTGCCATTTTGTTGGACACTAATTCTATAGCTGGCACTGCGTCCACCACGTCCATTAGCACTAGGTGAACTATCCAACTGAATACCCTCCGCATCAATTAGGGCATTCAAGAATTTCATCATATTGACGCGCTCTATACCATTTTTGGTAATGGTATAGTAGCCACACTGTTTAGCTTTGTCGTCTTTGCTGATGGCTTCTAGCTCTTTAACTTTTTTGAGCAGTTCTTCGCCGACGAGGGGTTCAATTTTTTTCTGTTTAGGCATCAACTTAGGTCGAAAATGAATGTTTGAAGTTGTCAAGTGGATTTTATTTTAGCCGACATTGAACTAATAGGAACATAATCCTTTAATTTTGGGATCAGCCTAGCCAAGTATATTACACTCATAGCCAAAATTGTTGCACTATTATCAATTTTGTTAAAAAATTATAGGAAATATAATTACGATGATGTTGATAGCTACTATAGATATAGCAATAGTCAAGAAGATATCAATTTATTGATGTAGGCAGGGAAGGGGGAACAGGAGAAAATAGCTCTTAGATGTGTAATGAATTTTTTCAAGCATCAAATGGGAGTCTTATGTAGTATTGTTATTTGATTTGCCAAATTATCAAATCAGGTAGGGATGAGGAAAGAGAGATTGGGAAAATAAAATTCATGATAACTGCTATATGAAACTAACGACAAGAGGACACTATAGTGTGAAAGCATTGCTAGATTTGAGTTTACGTCCAAAATATGGACCTGAATCTGTCAGAGCGATCGCCAAACGTCAAAATATTCCTGCTCCCTATCTAGAAAAACTACTCATCGAAATGCGTCGAGCAGGATTAGTTACATCAATTCGTGGTAGCGACGGTGGATACAAACTAGCCAAAAAACCGGCACTTATATCTATTGGTCAAATTTTAGAAGCAGTTGGTGAAAATATTACTAACTTACCCTTAAATAATCCCACACCTACTCAAACAGCAGATTGGGTAACATCCAGCCTCTGGAACAGACTCAACCAAAAGCTAAAAGAAGCCTTGTACAATATTACCCTCGCAGACCTTTATTATGATGCCCGTAGTTGGCAAGCATCTCAAGGAGAAGAAGCCAATTTTGTAGTTTAGTAGGGGCAACCCCCCGTAGTTGTCCAGAGTCAGCAATTACAGTGATTTCCAATCTTATGAGAGGTACATCTTAGCCCCCTCATCACTTGCGGGGAGGGGGGGTTCTTGTTTCGGGTTTAATGACAATTTGCTGTAGGAGTTAGGAAAAAGAATAAATGACATCTGCTGTTTTGGTTTTCGCTGCCTTGTTAGATTACTTAATAGGAGATCCTTGGGGTTGGCCTCATCCCGTACGAGTCATGGGATGGGTAATTTCTCGCTTGAGTAACCTCGCCCTCCAATATTGTCAAAATCCTCTTTCTCAACGTCTCGCCGGAATTTTCTTAGGGATAATTGTGATAATCGGTAGTGGTTTAGTGGGTTGGATAATAGTTCAAGTCGCCAAATGGGTACATCCATTTTTAGGAATTGCCGTAGAAAGTATTCTTATAGCTAGTTGTTTTGCTTTCAAAAGTTTACGAAATGCAGCAATGGAAGTTCTGCAACCTTTAAAAAATGGAGAATTAGAACCAGCGCGACAGGTTTTAAGTAATTACGTCGGGAGAGATACAGCCAATCTTTCCGCAGCAGAAATTCTCAGAGCAGTTTTGGAAACCGTCACCGAAAATGCTACCGATGGCGTAATGGCTCCTCTTTTTTATACTATTATTGGTGCATTCATCCCCATTATTGGTGCTGTCCCTTTGGCTTTAGCATATAAAGCCAGTAGCACTTTAGATTCAATGGTCGGTTACAAGGAAGCACCTTATACTTATCTTGGTTGGTTTAGTGCGCGGTGGGAAGACGGTTTAACTTGGTTGCCTTGTCGGTTAACAGTGATAACCTTATCATTATTATCCTTGCAACCTGTAAAAGTTTGGCGAATTTGTCGCCGGGATGCCATCAAAGATCCCAGTCCCAATTCTGGTTGGAGTGAATGCGCTTATGCTGCGGTTTTAGGTGTGCAAATGGGAGGCATAAATTGGTATCGTGGAATAGCTAAAGAGAAACCACTTTTAGGAGATCCTATTTATCCCATTACGCCAGATTCTATTGATCAAGCTTTACAACTAACCCGATATGCGTTTTTACTATGGTTAGGACTAGCAATATTTTTAATACCTTAGTTATCTCCTTATCTCGTTCCCAGTCTCTGACTGGGAATGCTATCACAGAGGCTCTGCCTCTACTATTATTAAAGGCAGAGCCTTCTAGTAAGTAATTGGACAAAAATATTTACAGTCATTGCGAGCGAAGGGAAGCAATCACAACCCTGGCGATTGCTTGATTTCACTTCGTTCCATATGGCTAACGCCACGCTGCGCTAACGCAATGACATTATGTAATTAATTCTGTCTCACTACTTATTCATTCCCACACAGAGTAAGTAATTGGACAAAAATATTTACAGTCATTGCGAGCGAAGGGAAGCAATCACAACCCTGGCGATTGCTTCATTTCACTTCGTTCCATTCCCAATGACATTGTGTAATTAATTCTGTCTGACTACTTATGGTCAGGAGAAAGCTCTGCCTCTGCTGTTATTGAAGGCAGAGCCTTCTGGAATTCATTCCCATACAGAGTATGGGAACGAGAAACAAGAAATCACCAATTACCAATTACCAATTACCTATCACCTATCACCTATCACCAATTACCAATCTTATGTCTACTAAAGTAGTTGAAATTCTCTCATCAGAAGAACTGCGTCGGACATTAACTCGAATGGCTTCTCAGATTATAGAAAGAACACGAGATTTATCTCAGTTGTTACTTCTGGGTATTCACACTAGAGGAGTACCATTAGCTTATTCATTAGCTCGTCAAATAGAAATTCTCGAAGATGTCAACGTTTCTGTAGGCTCTTTAGATATTACATTTTATCGTGATGATCTTGATAAAATCGGCTTGAGAACTCCAGAAAAAACCGATATTCCCTTTGATTTGACAGGTAAAACCGTGGTACTTGTAGATGATGTCATTTTTAAAGGCAGAACTATTCGTGCTGCTTTAAATGCCGTGAATGAATATGGTAGACCAGAGGTAATTCGTTTAGCTGTATTAGTAGATAGAGGTCATCGGGAGTTACCAATTCATCCAGATTTTGTTGGTAAAAAATTACCCACAGCGAAGGAAGAAATTGTCAAAGTTTATCTGCAAGATAGTGATGGACGAGACGCTGTGGAGTTAATTAGTAATTGAAATTAACTTTTTTAGACAATTAAATATAAGATGGGCAGGCTAGAAGCCCACCCCACAATTAATATTTTAATCTTGTGGGGTGGGCATCCTGCCTGCCCTAGTCAACAGGGATAGCTTATTTACTTCTCCCATAAATCGGGTATCCAGACAAAAATCACCAAGAACTAACTAGCGAGGCTGAACCTTCAACCCCCGACGTTCTAAGATTTGCCGTACCTGGGGACTGGGTGTGTAATTATAACCATAGCTAGAACGCTCAGAGTCATCCATAATTTGAGGTGTCATTAAGACAATTACCTCTCTGCGTTCATTAGTTCTATTGGATTTTCTAAACAGCGCACCCAGCAGGGGAATATCACCTAAAATTGGTAGCTTGGTAACAGTTGTCCTGTCTTGATCTTGAATAATACCGGAAAGAATCAGCGTTTGACCGTCTCGCAAGCGGAGTAGACCAGATTGAAGACTTCTTCCCGATCTTAAGCCAATCTCACCATCAGTTGTTGTTACTGTACCAGCAGGAGCAGAAACAGTAGGGGCAACAGACAAAGACACAAAACCATTATCATCAATCCTTTCTACTTTCACTTTCAGAGTTAGCCCTGCCTCCTTGATGATAGGTTCTCTAAGTGTGGGCGTTATTCTAATTCCTCCATATACTTCTGACGTTAAAGCGACTGTTGCTTCCTGTCCTTCTTGGACAATTAGGGTGGGGTCTGTCAAAATCTTGGCATTGCCACTTGTAACTTGTGCTGTCAAACTAGCCAGAAACTTTTTAGGGAATTGATAGAGAGGAGGGAGGGCTGCCGTTACTGTTCCACGAGTACCTTGTGATAAAGCAACAGTCTGTCTTCCTGTTGGAAAACCATTCGCGTCTAATACATCTGTTACAGTCAGGACATTATCAGTTGCCTGAGTAATGTTTGAGAAGCCTGGTTGTAAAGGATTAGTTGAAGTTGGCACAATTGGTTTATAGAAAGTTGAATTAGTATTACCAACACGTCCAATAGAATTAGAATCCACCACTAAGCCACTACTATCTGTAAACTTCTGAGAAGATGTGTTAATTATGGTCGTACCCGGACCACCCCCTGGTAAAGTTTGTGGACTATTGATATCAAAGAAAGGCGCTCCTGTAACTGGATTTGGAATCACAGGTGTTTCGGTAACACTATTTGCTAATTCACTACCTTTAGCCGGTCGAGAACCACCAAAATTGAAACTTGCTGCACCACCATCATTAGTAAAAAAGCTATTACCAAGACCAAAGGAAAAACTAGAGTTAGTATCTTGAATACCTAAAAGGTTGACATCAATAATTTTGACATTCACTACCACTTGGCGACGACGGACATCAAGCTGTACTAATTGAGATACTGCCATCTCCACCATTTTAGGAGAACCAATTAATGTGACAGAATTGGTACGCTCATCTCCTGAAGCTTGTAATCCTCTCAGTAAAGGTGTTGAATCTTTATAATCAATTCGTTGAGTTTCAACTTTTGTTTCTGTGGTAGTTTGAGTTTGGGTAATGGGAGCTACTGCATTCTTCTCAACAGCTACAGCATTGACACTAGTAACCAATCGTTCCCGGCTGACGGCACTTTCCGCACCCAAAGTTACCAAGAAGTTTAACGCCACTCCCACTGTTACCTGATTTAGTCGTAAACTCCGCATGACAGTATCACGGGTGGAGTTAGGTAATTTAGCCCCGACAAAAATTGTCCGTCCCGTGCGATTAGCTTCTAACGCACTTAAACGTAGTACATAGTTAAAAACATCTTGTACAGGTTCGTTTTCTATATCTAGGGAAATTGTCTGAGATGATTTAGTTGCAGTTTCCGCACCACCAGCCGCACCACCAGCCGCACTTGGTGCTTTTTCTGCTTCACCACCGATATAAACTACGTTTAAATTAGCAGCCCGCGCTAACAGTGATAACACCTCTCTCACAGGTGCATCACGTAATACCAACCGGGGAACTCGTTCCTGAGTCCCTAAATCAATTACTGTGGGTGATGTATCAATATTTGATTGAGTAATATCTCCTACTGGTGGAGCGACGGCTCTGGGTAAGAAAGGAGGCGCTTGGTTATAAGGTTGATTTGGTCCTGCTGATTGGGCAATTTTACCGTCAATGGTGACTTGGGGATTAGGGACTAGGACATCTGGAGGTTTACCGGGTTCGGGTTTAGATTCAGGTGTGGTAGCTGGGGCTGCTGATACTTTTTCTGTAGGCTTAGTGGCGGTTGATGCTGTTGAATTTGTGGTGGTGGTAAAGCCAAGGGTAAGATTATTATCTTTTCGCATGACGGGCTGATTGCTGGGTGCATCATCAACACCTGTGACTATCACCCGAATGCTATTAGCATCTAATTGTTTAACTTCAATAGTCTTGATTCCCGGTGCGGGGTTTTCTTGACGGAAGTTATCACCTTTGGGTAGACGCAGTTGGGCATTAATTACATCTGCAATTAAGGATTTATCTTTTTTAGTTGTAAATACTTGGGGACGATTGCCGGCAGCAGTTTTTAAAATGACACTGATTCCGCCCTCAATGGGATTGAGTTTGACATCAGTAATTTGTGTTAATTGTGCCAGGACTGGTTGGGCGGCTAAGAGTACACAAGCCGCTGCACTTGATACGAAAACACTATTATGAAACTGTTTCACAGTTCATTCCTCACATAAAATAAAAGTCTAAATTGTCACGTATAGCAGGGAACAGGGAATAGGGAACAGGGAACAGGGAACAGGGAACAGGGAACAGGGAATAGGGAATAGGGAATAGGGAGAATATTTCATTTTGCCTCTTGCCTTTTGCCTTTTGCCTTTTGCCTCTTACCTCTTGCCTCTTGCCTCAAGTTTGATTATTTTTTCGGTGTTGCTGCTGTTTTAGCGGCTAAATCGGTTATTTCTTCGGGAGTTAGTGGCATTAAAGCTTCTAGGGCAAAAGTTGTTGTTAGTTTACCGATACCAATTTGCACGGGGTTATCTTTATCCTCTGACATTTCTGGTGTAGATAATCTAGAGTCATAGTTTTTAACTAATAATAAAGGCTGTAATCGCTCAATGTTTCGCATGATTGATTGAGTTTGTTCAAAATCCCCTTCCATGTCCACAGTGATAATGCTGCGTTTGAGTTTATTGTTAACTTCTACCCCAAAACTGCCATCTTCTACGAGAACAGGTTTTTCAGAGGTCGGGACAAATCTTTTTAGTTTGGCTCTAATGGCATTACCAAAAGCTTTACTATTACTGGAATCTATTAACCGACTGGTATCTAATAATAGAGTATCCAAACTTTTTTCATCTGCAAATAAAGCTAGAATTTGTTTTTGTTGTTGTTTGGCTTCGGTTAAATCGGCTTCTATTTTAGCAATTTGTTGAGCTTGGGTTTTCTTTTGATTAACTTCTGTTTGTAGTTGATCTTGTTTGGTTTGCAGTTGTTGATAGGTATCCCAAACGGGAAGGGCAATGTTAAATAGCATATAACCTGCACCCGCTACACCTAAGAAGCCGACTAAACCACCAATAATAGTTGGTGTTAAGGTGACACCAAAAACAACAGGACCAGAATTTTGAATCTCTGTACCTTGATTGGGGAAATTTAAATCATCACTGAATGTCATTGGGCAATGACTCCTACTTTTTTGATATTACGAAGTCTATCTACTAGTCCGACTGTACCTTTTTTCTCTAATTCTTGAATTAAATCAGATGCTGGCACATTACTTAAACCTGTTTTAATAGTGTATTTAACTACTTGAATGGGTTTAATTTTTAGATCAGATTTATCAGTTTTTAGGGGCAGAAATCCTGTTATGGCTGGTGCATCTATTAATTCTGCTGTGATGATTCTGGTTTCTTCTTTATTAAAAAACTTAGATTGTCCTAGACTTAGGGCAAAATCGTTAACTAAGGGATAGGAAATAGCAAAACCAGAAATTTCTAAGAATCCAGCGGTGTTGGTGTTGTTGGGGGTGGTAGCAGCTACGGCATCTTTACCAGGGAGAGGGGGGGCAATTTGCTTAATGGTTTCGATTTGCACTTTGTTAGGAATGCGATCGCGCAAATCCTGTAACATTGCTGACCAAGGACGTATTTGATCAAACACTGTTACTAAGGCTTTATTTTGGGTACGAATGCCGGCTGATTCTGCTTTGATTTTGCTAATGTTGGCTATTTTACTATCTAAGCTCTTACCTTCCTCCTCTAACTTGGCGATTTCTTGGGTGACTTCAGCGGTTTTCCCTTCCAGGATGGATAAACCAATAAATATTAAAGCTGGGAATACTAAACCTACTCCCACTCCTATATAAACTGGGATTAAATTCCCTAGTTGAATAGGTGACTTCTCAACTTTCGTTGCTATTTGCTTTTGATATTCTGGGCGATCTTTAAGAAAGTTAATATCTAAACTGTACATTTTATTACACCCCTCGCATTCCTAAACCCAGGATAATACCCAACCCAGGACGTTTAATTAAAGGATATTTTTCAGCATCTACCTCCAAGGACAAAGAAGTAATTGGATCTATTTGGGTAGTTGGTAAACTCAATCTTTGAGTAAAAAACTCGTCAATTTGTGGTAATCCTCCCCCAGGACCTGCTAAAAGAATCTGTGCGACTTCTAAATTTTCACTTTGATTGAGGTAAAAATCAATGGAACGGCGCAGTTCATCGGCTAATTCTCCCAAAATTCTCAACATAGAAGCCATTCCAGGATTACTACCTGTTACCCCAGTATTGACTGAATCTGCTGAGGTTGTGGGAATAGTCATGCTCTCTAATATATCCATATCCCGTGATGTGGGTAGGTTCACGGCTCTTGACAGTGCTGCTTGTAGTTGATAAGTTCCTATTGGCACTGTTCGAGAGAATTGTGGCACACCATTGATAATGATGGCAATTTCTGTACTGTCAAATTCAATATCAACTAATACGGCTGCTTCTTCTGGACCAAATAGCCGCAGTTGATCACGGATGGTGCGAATGAGGGCAAAGCTGTTAATTTCTAAGATATCAACGGTTAATCCTGCCTGTTCAAAGGTATTCAAATAGGTTTGAGTGACATCTTTACGAGTCGCCACTAATAATACCTGTACTTTCTCGATGCCGTCTTCGTCTATAAAGTACCCAAGTTTTTGATAATCAACATCAGCTTCTTGGCGGTCATAGGGCAAATATAAGCAGGCTTCATGGTTAAGTACCATTTCTCGCAATTCTTGGTCATCTAATTCCGAGGGGACGGGAATTAAGCGAACGATCGCATCTCTTCCTGGAATACAAGTAGCCACCCGTGTAGCTTTGATTTTGCTTTGGGCGATCGCTTGCTGAATAATTTCGGACATTCCCGGAGAATCAGTAATTTGACCATCAGTAAATATACCCTCTGGCACTGGTACGGTTGTCAAAGATTCAATTTTTAAGTTTTGGCGTTGTTTGCGTAGTTGAACTACGTTCACCCGTTCCGGTGCTAGTTCAATCCCAATACCTCTATTGGATTTACCAAAGAAACTAGTAAAAGCTTTAACCACTGTTTTACCCGTTAGATTACTAAAGAAAAATATTAAGGTTAAGTAGGTTGGCGTTGAAAATTGTCGTTATGGCAAGGTAAGAGGCAAGAGGCAAGAGGGTTTGGGCGATTTTACGTTTCTTTACACAGTTTGGTTTTATTGTGTTCACCTACTTAGTTGTCAGTTGTCAGACAAAAATTTTTACCCATTACCCATTACCCATTACCCATTACCCATTACCCATTACCCATTACCCATTACCATAATTGATATATCCTAAGTTCTCTATCCTCTTTTTACCTAGATTAATTCTAAAAATACTACCACCTACTACGATGATTCGATTGCAAAAATTTAAACAACTGTTTTCTTTAGCATTACTAGGCTTATTTACTAGCTGGATTGTTAGTTGTAGCACAAGCAATGTTAATAATAATCCCAAACCTGCGGCTGCTGGGGTTGCCACCATTGAGTTTTGGACAATGCAACTCCAACCGCAATTTACCGACTATTTCCAAGGTCTGATTAAGACATTTGAATCACAAAACCCAAGTATCAAAGTTAAATGGGTAGACATACCTTGGTCAGCGATGGAGAACAAGATTCTAACAGCAGTCTCAGCAAAAACGCCACCAGATGTTGTGAACCTTAATCCTGACTTTGCGTCCCAATTAGCAGGTAAAAATGCTTGGTTAGATTTAGATGCTAAAGTTCCTAGTCAAGTCCGTTCTACCTATTTACCAAATATCTGGCAAGCAAGTAGCCTCAATGGTAAGAGTTTTGGGATTCCTTGGTATCTCACCACGCGACTAACTATTTATAACACCGATTTGTTAAAACAAGGGGGTATGACAAAACCTCCTGCCACTTATGCAGAATTAGGGCAAGCAGCACAACAAATTAAGGATAAAACTGGTAAGTATGCAATATTCGCTACTTTTGTCCCCCAGGACTCTGGTGAGGTACTGGAATCTTTGGTACAAATGGGTGTCACCCTAGTTAATGCTGAAGGTAAAGCCGGTTTTAATACCCCGCAAGGAAAAGCCGCTTTTCAATATTGGGTAGATTTGTATAAAAAAGGTTTGTTGCCCAAGGAGTCTTTAACTCAAGGGCATCGTCATGCTATAGATTTATACCAGTCTGGAGAAACAGCTTTTTTAGCTTCTGGTCCTGAATTTCTGAAAACTATTGCCAATAATGCTCCCAAGGTTGCCCAAGCTTCGGCAATTGCGCCACAAATTACGGGTGATACGGGTAAGAAAAATGTTGCCGTGATGAATATAGTTATTCCTCGTGATAGTAAATATCCTGATCAGGCTGTTAAGTTTGCTTTATTTGTTACAAATGATGAAAACCAATTAGCCTTTGCTAAAGCTGCTAATGTTTTACCTTCTACCGTTAAGGCATTGTCTGATACTTATTTCCAGGAAGTTCCTGCTAATGCTACATCGGCGGAAAAGGGGCGGGTAATTAGTGCGGCACAATTAAAACAAGCGGAGGTATTAACCCCCAAACTCAAAGATTCTAAACTTTTGCAAAAATCAATTTACGAAAATTTACAAGCGGCAATGTTAGGACAAAAAACAGTAGATAAAGCTGTGGAAGATGCCGCCCAGCAGTGGGATAATCGGTAATTGATCATGGGGGATTAGGTATACTAAACACGGTTCAGACATGGACTTTTACAAAATTACGAAAAACCTCAAGTCGTCTCATTCCCAGTCTCTGACTGGGAATGAATTCTAGAAGGCTCTGCCTTCAATGATATTAGAGGCAGAGCCTCATTAACTGCATTCCTAGTCAGAGACTAGGAACGAGATGTGGTAGGGATTTGAGCTTAAGTTGACACATATCAGCTTTTGCCTTACCCCTACTACACATCTGGGTTCTTTGTCATTTGGCAAAAGTTTAAATCTCACCCGTGTTTAAGCTGTTACGCAGCTAAATTTGATAACCATAATTTACTTGAACTTTGTAGTGCGGGCATCTTGCCCGCTAGAATTATACAAACTAAATGCACAACAGCTTAGTATATTTGTCACAAATCAGGATTTTCAGGATGATTTATTTTGTCTGATAGCGCGCTATCAGACAAAGATGCTAAAAAATGACCAATTAAATACAAAGAACCACATAAAACAACTTGATTATCTGTAGCACTAAAAGCAGTCTCTAAAGCTGAAAATACATCTTGATATATATGACAAAAGTTCAAATCTGGACAAATTGATGTTGCCAACTTAGTTAATGCTGTTAAATCTGCTGAATTGCTATCAGGTACTGGAACTAAATATAATTTATCTCCTGGTTTGAGAAGTTCTTGAAAAATATCACTATGATCTTTAGTAGCTAACATTCCCATTACCCAAGTGATATTTTTGGTATTGAGACTATCTACATAATGACGCAAAACTGTCGCTGAGGCTGGGTTGTGTGCGCCGTCAATGAGGAGTTTATGGCTTTTCCATGTTGTCCATTGCATTCTGCCTGGCCACTTGGTTTTAGCCATACCATTAATCATAGCTTTCTCAGGAATTTGCCAATTTTGTGTTTGCAATATTTCCAAAGCAGCTAAAGCTAAAGCTGAGTTATGTAATTGAATTTGTCCTTGTAATGGTAAAGGATATTTTATTGTTTCTGGACTTGATATTTTTTGATATTCTGCCCAGTTTTGATTAATTTGATTAGATGGTTGTGGGGTAAAAATTGGGCATTCTAACTCTAGAATACGCGATTTTACAACATTTTTCGCATCTGCTGGTAATGAACCCACCACCACCGGACATCCTGGTTTGATAATTCCGGCTTTTTCTCTGGCAATATGGGCTAGAGTTGGTCCAAGTTGTTGCCAATGTTCTCGACTAATAGAAGTAATGACTGTAACTAAAGGATTATCACAGACATTAGTTGCATCTAAACGACCGCCTAATCCTACTTCAATTACCGCAATATCAACTTGTTGCTGGGCAAAATATAACCAAGCCGCAGCGGTAATGACTTCAAATTGGGTTGGTGATTCTTCATCTGAATTAATAGCTGCTTGAATTTGGAGTATTAATTCACACAGTTTATTACTATCAATTGGATGTTCATTAATACAGATTCTTTCTGTCCAATCTATTAAATGGGGGGATGTGTAGCGTCCGGTTTTATAACCAGCCTCAGTAAGTACCGCAGATAGGTAAGCACAAACAGAACCTTTCCCATTAGTTCCAGCTACATGAATAATTGGCACTTGGTGATGGGGATTTCCCAAGGTTGCCAGTAAGTTGACAATCCGAGACAATCCCAAATTCACACCAAAATGCTGAAAGGGTTGAAGCAGGGAATCTACGTTCATGAGAATCGGTAATTGGTAATTAATTGGTAATTGGTAATTTCTTCCCTGTTCCCTGTTCCCTGTTCCCTAAATTACACTTCTTTGCTCAAAAAGTTTTGTACTTGTCTAAGGGCAGCAGCACCGATATTGAAAACAGCCCAACCCGCAGCGATCACTACAGGTGCTAAAACAATTAGTACACGATTATCAAGTTCCATATCTAGAAGCCCTCTGTAAATTAAAAAATTTTAAGTTTTGTCAACAGTTCTCAACTTTTATTTTTATCTAAATTGGGGAATTTTTCCCAGATTCTATGTAAAGTTTGATTAAAAGTCATTGGTCATTGGTCATTGGTCATTTTCCCCTGCCCCCTGCCCCCTGCCTCTTCCTAGCCATTAGCAGCGTGAAGAAGGGCTAATTGGTGGTATTTTTCGGCGTGTTCGATGATTTCGGTGATTTCGGTGTCTGAGAGTTGACGGACTACTTTACCGGGGACACCCATGACTAGAGAACCGGGGGGAACGTTTTTAGTGACTACTGCACCTGCGCCGATAATGCTACCTGTGCCGACTCTTACGCCATTTAAGACTATTGCCCCAATACCAATTAAACAACCCCGCTCAATGTGAGCAGAATGTACCACAGCGCGATGACCGACAGTGACATGATCTTCTAAGATTGTGGGGACACCAGGATCACCATGAAGAATTGCCCCGTCTTGAATATTTGTACATTCGCCAATTTCAATGCGTTCTACATCACCTCTCACCACAGATCCATACCAAATGCTGGCTTTGGCTGCTATGGTGACAGAACCAATAATGATGGCGTTTGCTGCCACAAAAGCAGCTTGAGAAAATTCTGGAGATTTCCGGACGGAAGAGATAGACACGATAGAATATGGATATGGTACCCAGGAACACTGGAGAAACTCCAACCTTTAGAACTGGTTGCGAAACCAGAATATCACGACATTAACCTTCTATCGTTAGGCGGTTGTGAAACTTCTTCTCAAGCACTATCTTCATTTTATGTAGCATTGAGCAAGTTATCTAAAGTGGTGGAACAGGAGTGTAAAGTTAAACCTACCGGTGCTGGCAAAAAACACAATATTATGTTTATACGCACTTCATGATAAATCCAGGCTTTCAGTACCCGATATTTGGCCCTGAAATACAGTGTCCTCACTGTCGCCAAACGATTTCGGCATTGACATTGACGGATACTTATTTATGTCCTCGTCATGGCGCATTTGAAGCTGAACCCAAAACTGGGGAGTTAGTTCATTTACAGTCTGGTCGTCATTGGCGCAGATGGGATGGAGAATGGTATCGTCAACATACTCATCCTGATGGGATTCGCTTTGAAATTCATGAAGCTTTGGACAAGCTTTATACTCAAGGTTATCGAGCTACGAGGATTATTGTTGCTAACCGTTATCAGGAGTTGATGAGTGGCTATTTAGAACGGAGTACACCTTGGCGTTCTGGACAAGGGGAAGTTGCTACGGGGGCGCGATTATATGGCTTACCTGTAGAGTTTAGCCCCGATTCCGCTGCTGAACCTTGCTGGGAAGTAATTAACTTTGATTTGGATAAAGAACCTGGTGTGCCGGTGCGTTACCCATATTTTCGGTTGTTTGAGTAGGTAATAGGGCAAGAGGTAAGAGAGAAGAAAGTCTAAATAAATATCTTACTGTTCCCTGTTCCCCAATTTGGGTTTTAGATTGTAGATTAATCCAAAATCTAAAATCCAAAATTCTATGCACCATGCTTCTATTAGAACGGCAAATATCCATTTAGCGATCGCTTTTTATGAGCAGCTAGGGTTTACGGTGGGCGATCGCTTCACTACCGGTTATACTCTAGCTTGCTGGATGGAAGGTTTAGGGACTCGAATTGAACTCATCCAAATTCCCCAACCCAAACCAGCCCCAGATGCTTTTAATGACGAGCATTATGTAGGCTATTATCATCTGGCGTTTGATGTGACACAGATTACACCAGATTTACCAACTTGGTTGGAAAGTTTAAGAACACGGTTAGCAACAATAGAATATTTACCACCCCTGAAAATTCTTTTAGAACCTACACAGCAGCAAATTGGCGATAACATTTTAGAAGTTGCGTTTATCGCTGATTTTGACGGGTTGCCCCTGGAATTTTTGCGGTTTTTGCATAAATCAACTTGAAATTACTATTAATGCCTTTTGGCTGATGCAATATTGTTCCTTTACAGCTACATTTTTAATTTCCATGAAGTACAGAAACATTTGCCCAATTTCCTCAGTCAATCAACATATGTAACTTAAATTACATATAGCTATTCGCCAAAGAGTATGTCTTTTTTCTCTATCGCACAACGACATCGCTTTTCTTTAGTTATCTTGAGTATTTGGGTAATAGCGGCTTTTATCTTCCATCAAGATGCTGCTCTTAGCAGAGATAAAGCGGATTTTTCTCCCCGTCTCCACAACTTCGACTCAGAAAAATCTCATAAAACACTAGTCGCTAAGGAAACATCAAATCTCGCTATTACAGCAAATGTTCGGAAGACAGTCCTTGATAATGGGTTAACTGTTCTCACTAAAGAGGTTCATAATGCTCCTGTAGTCACAGTGCAGGTATGGTACAAGTTTGGCTCAGGACAAGAAGCATCTGGGGTAAATGGTATTGCCCACCAACTAGAGCATCTTATGTTTAAAGGTACTAGCAATCGTCCCATTCAATTTGGGCGGTTATTTAGTGCTTTAGGCAGTGATTCTAATGCTTTTACCAGTTATGACCAAACCGCATATTACAACACGGCAGAACGGGATAAACTCACCGCTCTGTTGACATTAGAAGCTGATAGGATGAAAAACTCACTAATAGATCCTCAACAGTTAGCTAGTGAGAAGCGAGTAGTTATTTCTGAATTACAAGGTTATGAAAATAGCCCAGCATATAGGCTGAATCGCGCTGTGATGATGTCGGTTTTTCCTGATCATCCCTATAGATTACCCATTGGTGGAACTAAGGCGGATGTAGAAAAATTCACAGTTGCTCAAGTGCGGGAATATTACCAAAAATTCTATAGTCCTGACAATGCTGTTTTGGTAATTGCGGGAGATTTTGACACCTCACAAACTTTGAGAAAGGTAGAAACTGTTTTTGGTAAAATTCCTAAACGTCAATATTCACCCCATAAGCTCATAATTCCATCCCCAGCCGTTACTCCTACACCTGTGATTAAGTTACAAGAACCGGGGGGAAATCCATTACTACAAATAATTTACCCACTTCCTCAAATCAATCAACCAGATATCCCCGCACTGGAAGTCATGGATTATATTTTGACTGCGGGTAAAAATTCTTACTTGTATCAAGAGCTAGTTGAATCAGGTTTAGCTCATGATGTTTCGGCAAATGTCGCTAGTTTACGCGCGGGTGGTTGGTATGAAATGTTAGTGACATCTGTGGGAACTCAGGATTTAACTAAACTTGATGCGGCGGTAATCAAGGCTCTGGATAAACTTGTTAAAATTGGTGTGACAAAGGAACAAGTAGAACGAGCCAAAACTCAATTAACGGCTTCAGTAATTTTAAATAACCGTGATATTACCAATCAAGCTATGCAGTTGGGTAATGATCAAATCACGACCGATAATTACCAGTATACCGAAAATCACTTAGTAAATATTCGTAAGGTTCAAGTTGCTGATGTGATTAATGTCATCAATAAATACTTGCAACCAGAAGCACGGAAAGTGGGATTTTTTGAACCGACTAAACAAGTAGCAACAGTTCAAAGTTCATCTTATTCAACACCAACACAAGAGAATTTTGGTATTGATGTGGCTGTAGTTCCTGCGGAGGTTAAGCAGTATTTACCACCTTTAGACATATTACCCAAAGCTGAGAAAAGACAAATACCCCAGCAATTACAACTTGCTAATGGGTTACGCATACTACTGTTACCAGATAAAACTACGCCGACAGTTACTTTAAGCGGCAATATTAAAGCGGGAACAGAATTTGAGTCCGACAATCAGGGAGGATTAGCTTCTTTAGTGGCAGTAAATCTGATGAATGGCACTAAAAATCAAGATATGCGGACTATTGCCAGAGGATTAGAGGTAAAGGGCGCAAATTTGAATTTTGAAGCTTATCGTGAAGGTGTGCAGATTAAAGGTAGTAGTTTGGCGGTGGATTTACCTATTTTGCTGGGGACTTTGACGGATGTAATTAGAAATAGTACATTTCCTGAAAAAGAGTTTGCTCTTGCGCGTCAACAAGCTTTAACTTCCTTAGATTCAGATTTAGATGATGCCGATAAGGTTGCAAATCGGATCTTTGTGCAGTCCATTTATCCGAAAAAACATCCATTACATACCTTTCCGACTGCGGAGAGTATTAGCAAAATTCAACGTCGAGATGTGATAGCTTTTAAAGCGCAACATTATCGCCCTGATACTACAGTTTTAGCAATTGTCGGTGATTTTGATGTTAACAAAGTGCGATCGCTCATTCAAGCAAAATTAGGAGATTGGCAAGTTCAAGGCAAACCACCAACGCTAAAATATCCCAATGTGGGGATGCCGAAAAATATGATTCACGTTAATCCTGTTGTTCCTGGTAAACCCCAAGCGATAACTTACATGGGTTATACCGGCATTAATCGTCAAGATAAACGATTTTATGCAGCGATGATCTTGAATCAAATTCTCGGAGGTGATACATTATCGAGTAGACTAGGGCTAGAAGTGCGCGATCGCCAAGGTTTAACCTACGGAATTTATAGCAATTTCATCACAGGTAAAAATGTTGGTACATTTCTCATTGAAATGCAAACCAGTCCAGAAGACGCACCCAAAGCAATTTCCAGTACCCGCAACCTCCTCAAACAAGTTCATCAACAAGGTGTTACCCCTATTGAAGTAGAAACAGCCAAACGGAATTTAATCAGCAGTTATAATATTTCCTTAGCCAATCCCGAACAATTAAGCCAAAAAATGGTAATGAATGAAGTTTACGGCTTAAATCAGGAAGAATTGCGGTCATATATCAGCAAAATAGAGCAAGTCAGCCTCAATCAAGTCAATCAAGCTGCTCGTGAATTACTTCATCCTGATAAAATTGTAGTTGTCACAGCAGGTCCACCAATTCTTGCCCATAAAAAGATTAAATAAATCTTAATGATAAGAATAGATGTGATTTGCAAATATCCATTTAGCCATGAGTAACTTCTTAATTCAGGTCTACTACAATCTACCTCGAATCATCTGTATATTTTCCCTGCTAATCAGTCTGGTAATCATGGGTGTATCTCCAGCAACAGCAGAAAACCTATCTAATAATTTACTAAAACAACCAGCTATAGAAATTACAGTTAACTTGGGTAATTCTAGTAATGAATTAAAATTTGAGCCAAATCACTTAGAATTGATCTCAGGTAAACGTTACAATCTCAAATTAAGTAATCCTAGCTCACAAAAACACTATTTTACAGCCAAAGACTTTGCCGATGCAATTTGGACGCAAAAAGTCGAAGCCGGAAATGTAGAAATTAAAGGTAATATTCACGAATTAGAACTTAAACCCGGCGCAGAGGCAGAATGGGTATTTGTACCTATGAAACCAGGTAAATACACTTTACGATGTACTATTGCTGGACACACAGAAGCAGGCATGAAAGGAGAAATTATCATTAAGTAAGTGATAATCTACCCCTAGAGGCGCAAAATAAGTTAACTTAAAACATAGATATTTTTGGCAATAAATCTCAACAACTTCAAACCCAATCGGTAAAGCGCCGCTAACTCCTAAACTTCATGTCAGTAACCCAGCCCTAAAGGGACTGGGCTTGCAAGAGTAATCAAGCAAGCCGTACTGACCAGACCACCCTGAGTTTACTCTCATGGTAGCCGTTATTTGAGTCACGACACCCCGGAATGCGTTGCTAGTTCCCTGCTCTGTCGCTTGTGATTAAACAGTTCTAAGGTCACTGGAACAGTGTTGCAAGCCTAACAAGCTCTTATAACAGGTCGAAGCTAACATTACCCCAGAAATGGGAGTTGGTTTCCAGGTTCCAATCAAAAATCTGGTTTCAATTTTAATATCCACAGCGGTTAAAACCGCTCGTGTCGTTTCCCTCTCAGGTCTAAAGACGCGCTCGTTTCCCACTTACCGGGTATTCTTATGAATATTTTCACCAACCTACTTTCGCAACCAGCACAGCCAAAACCTGAAAAACAACAACGCCGAGGGATTGAAATTAAATCAGCCCGTGAAATCGAAATTATGCGGCAATCGGCGAAGATTGTGGCAACTGTTCTTAAAGAAATTTCTGAGTTAGTGCAACCAGGAATGACAACGGCTGATTTAGATGCTTATGCCGAAAAACGTATCCGCGAAATGGATGCCACTCCTAGCTTTAAAGGGTATCATGGCTTCCCCGCCTCGATTTGTTCTAGTATTAATCATGAAGTTGTACATGGAATTCCTAACTCTAAAAAGGTAATCCGCTCAGGAGATGTACTAAAAGTTGATACAGGTGCTTTTTATCAAGGCTTTCATGGTGATTCCTGCATTACTATCGCAGTGGGTAATGTAACAACTGAAGCCGCAAGACTGATTAAAATAGCGGAAGAATCTTTATATAAAGGGATTGAACAGGTAAAAGCTGGTGTCCATTTGACAGAGATTGCAGGTGCAATTGAAGATCATGTCAAAGCCAATGGGTTTACAGTAGTGGAACAATTTACTGGTCATGGTGTAGGTAGAAATTTACACGAAGAACCAGCGGTATTTAACTATCGGACTCGTGAGATACCAAATGTGAAATTGCGCTCAGGGATGACTTTAGCAATTGAACCAATTTTAAATGCTGGTTCTAAGAATACCCGAATTTTAGCTGATAGATGGACTGCGGTAACAGTTGATAATGCTTTATCTGCTCAATTTGAGCATACTGTATTAGTTACAGATAGTGGGTATGAAATTTTGACTGATAGAACTCATCTTTAACTATCATTCTTGTGATTTAGATGATTTATATAACCAATGACCAATGACTAATGACCAATGACCAATGACCAATGACCAATGACCAATGACCAATGACCAATGACCAATGACCAATGACCAATGACCAATGACCAATGACCAATGACCAATGACCAATGACCAATGACCAATGACCAATTACATTGTTAATTCCCACCAAGTTTTTTGACCAACTACACCATCTGTTGATAGACGGCGACGATTTTGAAAAGCTTTGACAGCAGTTTCGGTGACTGGTCCAAAAACTCCATCAACAGGTATTCCATAACCGTTGGCAATTAAAAGTTTTTGTAAAGCTCTCACAGATATACCTGAACTACCAAAACTAATAACCGGCATGGGTTGGTTCTGGGTTCTGGGATATCTTGTGGATACCGGAATACCCCTTTTTTTTGTGATGGGGATGCCAGCATCAGCTATTTTAAAAGAACTCAGGGGCATCTGTTTTTGGGTTATTTGCTCAAAGATTTTGTGCCTTCGGAATGAGAGGATTGAAAGATGATTTGGGGAAGTTATACCGATTTGAGTAAATTCTGGCGGTGTAATTTGAGGGTAAACAGCTAATTTATTGGATTGATGATTTGTTAAACCCATACCATTCTCTCTGGGAAAGATTTTCTGTGAGAGAAAACGGGGTACATTTAGTGGTTTTGGATTTAATACACCCATCATCAGCAGTCCGATTTCAGTCATTTTATTTTATCGCTGTGCTTATTTATAAAGTAGTAAATAGCAAAAGAAAAGTAGAGGCAATGTAGAATGGTACTGAGTTATTTAGAAAATTAAATATATACTCAAAACGGCTTGATTGTTTGATTCTAAAGGTAGGGGTAAAGCAAGAGCTTCATTGGTGTCAACTTAGGCTACAGATGCCTTATTTGTTGGCTTCAACACCCACCCAGAAATGATAGCGTAGCGTGGCGTAAGCCATATTTCCGGGCTAATAAGTAAAGTTTACTAAAGTAAACTGGGGATTTTTAGTCATCTTCAGATGACTTCTGCTATTAGACTGGGAATTCATTCCCAGGCGGGCTTTACCCCTACACATTTGGGTTCTTTGTCGTTTGGCAAAAGTTTAAATCTCACCCGTGTTTAGCATAATACCTGTATACAGGTATCCGAGCAAAATTAATTGAATATCTGGGGAATAAATGGGAACAAATAAAAATCCCTATTCCCCACTCTCTTTTTTGTAAAGATTCCCACAATAAATCTAGTACACTGCGGCTTAAATAACCCAGCCATTCTCACTCGCTAAAAAGCTTATGACTTATTGCTTTTGATTTTTCACTTGCGCCTGGCGGTACTAGCGGTTAATATCGGAAGAATGATCTGATTTGAGACTATAATTATTATGAATTTTATTCATCTATCTTAAGGGAGTTAAAATTATCAAAAAAATATTTAGGTCTTAGTAAAGGATAAAAAATCCCAATTGATTAGATTGGGAATATCAAATCTTGAATAAATTTGTTGGGGTATTTGTCAGCACCGTGGCATGGTGTAATTAACCCATCCCATTAGTAACTGGATGGAAGTAGAAGGCAAAACCCAAGACAGTATAAGCTGCTAGAAGTAATGTTCCTTCTAACCAATTAGATTTACCATCGGAACTAATGCTATTAGCAATTAAAACTGATACAGCAACAGCCACTAATTCAAAGGGGTTAAAATCTAAATCCATTGGTTGCCCAACTATCCAACCGGCAATTACTAAGACTGGGGCAACAAACAGGGCAATTTGCATACTTGAACCTACAGCGACAGACATAGCCAGATCCATTTTATTTTTCATGGCTACGGTGACTGCGGTGGCGTGTTCAGCAGCGTTACCGATAATGGGAACTAAAATTACCCCGGTAAATAGTGCGCTTAGACCTAGTTTAGATGTAGCGACTTCTAAGGAATCAACTAGCAATTCTGACTCCCAGGCAACTAACAGGGTACAAACTAAAAGCACACCACTCCATAACCAAAGATTTGGTTTTTCATGGGTAACTTCGTCTTCTTCTATTTCTGCTATACCAACTTCATACAAATAAGCATGAGTTTTCATCGAAAATAGTAGTGTTAAGCCGTAAACCAAAATTAGGACAATGGCTACAGCTAGGGAGAGATTCTGTACGGTTGCTTCGTTAATACCTACGGAGGTATAGTTCATTGCTGTTGGTAGCAAAATAGCAATTACTGCTAAGTTCATGGAGGAAGCATTTACTCGCGCTACAACTGATTCAAATGTTTGCTCTTTGTAGCGAATTCCCCCTAGTAGCATGGATAAGCCCATGACTAAGAGTAAGTTACTGATAATTGAACCTGTGATACTGGCTTTAACGACATCTATTAAACCCGCGTTCAGGGCAACTAAGGCGATAATCAATTCTGTGGCATTGCCAAAAGTCGCGTTTAAAAATCCGCCTATTCCTGGACCGACGACTACGGTGATTTCTTCGGTAGCTGTACCCATCCAAGCTGCTAGGGGGAGAATCGCTAATGCTGCGGTGATGAAAACTATTAAGTCTCCCCATTCTAAAAAGTGGGCTGCTAGGGATATGGGTATAAACAGGAGCAGAATGCTGAAAATAATGTTCTTGATTGACATTTTTACCTTGAGTTTAGGGGATTTTTACACAATGTCTAAAATATCATGTGCATTTGAATACCTATCATATCTGTACATTAGTCATTAGTCATTGGTCATTAGTCATTGGTCATTGAGAAAATTCTTCTTCCTCCTACTCCTAAACGGGCGCAGGCATTGCGCCCCTACCTCCTGATAGCGTAGCGTGGCGTTAGCCATACTCCTGAACTTCTATTCCTCACAGTGACAACAATTGTGAAAAGGTATATATAGTAAGAATATTCTTCAAAATTACACATTTATTTGGATAAAAATATATGACTTTGGCAGCGGAAATACCAAGTAGTTATGACTCAATATTACCATTAGATCAAGAGGCTAAATCCAGTCCTGAACATGATCCCCTGAAAACTGCTCAGGGCGTTTATGTGACGGTTCACGGGCATTTTTATCAACCTCCTAGAGAAAATCCCTATCTTGATGCGATTGAACGTCAACCTAGTGCTAGTCCTTTTCATGACTGGAATGAGCGGATTCATTGGGAATGCTATCGTCCTAATGCTTTTGCTAGGGTCTTCAATGACCGAGGCGAGATTGTGAAGATTGTGAATAATTATGAATACATGAGCTTTAATATCGGTCCAACGCTGATGTCGTGGTTAGAACGCCACGATGGGTCGGTTTATCAGCGGATTTTGGAGGCTGATGCTAAAAGCTGCGATCGCCTCAATGGTCATGGCAATGCGATCGCTCAAGTTTATAATCATATTATCCTGCCTCTAGCCAATGAACGGGATAAACATACACAAATTCGCTGGGGTAAGGAAGATTTCCGTTCTCGCTTTGGTCGTGAACCTGAAGGAATGTGGTTGGCGGAAACAGCCGTAGATTATGCCACTTTAGAAGCCTTGGTAGCGGAAGGCATTAAATTTATCATTTTAGCCCCTTCTCAAGCCCAGCGTTGTCGTCCAATCCCCACAGAAGATGATTCTAGTAGTCAATGGCATGAGGTGGGGGGTAATCAGATTGATCCTACTCGTCCTTATCGCTGTTATTTAGATAGTGACGAGCCTGCAAAAACATCAACTGCCTATATTGATATCTTTTTCTACGATGGTCCAATTTCGCGGGATATGGGTTTTAGTGATGTTGTCTACAATTCCCATCATTTTGCAGGACGGATTGGGGCGGCTATTCGCGGGGATCATCGTCAGTCCCAATTGATTTCTGTAGCTACAGATGGAGAAACTTTTGGACATCACAAAAAGGGAACAGAGAAGACTTTAGCCTATGCCTTTATTGGTGAGTTTCCCCGTCATGGTTGGACTGTCACCAATTTTGCCCACTATCTAAGTTTAAATCCTCCCTCTTGGGAAGTAAAATTAAAGTCAGTGACGGCTTGGAGTTGCGCTCACGGTGTTGATAGATGGCAAGATGATTGTGGTTGTGGTGGTGAAGGTGGTGTGTGGCATCAAAAATGGCGGCGACCGTTACGTAATGCCTTAAATTGGCTGCGAGATCAGTTAATTGATGTCTATGAGGAATATGGTAATCCTTTATTTCGTGATCCTTGGCAAGCGAGGGACGAATATATTCATGTCATGGGCGATCGCACTCCCGCTAATATTCAACGATTTCTATCTCACCATCAAACTCGCAAACTCCAAGCGGCTGAACAGGTAGAAGCTTTACGCTTGTTGGAAATGCAGCGTCACTCTTTGCTGATGTTCACCAGTTGCGGCTGGTTTTTTGAAGAAATTTCTCGCCCAGAGGGAACACAGATTTTGCGTTATGCCTCTCGCGCTTTAGAATTAGCAGGAGATGTGGCAGGTGTACAATTAGAAAAAGGCTTTCTTAAACGTTTGGGTTTAGCTCCTAGTAATGTAGAAGAGTTTAAACATGGGGCAGAAATATATCGTCAGTTGGTGCTAACTGCCCAAATTGATTTTAAACAAGTTGCCGCTCATTACGCTATTACTTCCCTTTTTAATCATCACAAAAATACTCTCCCTCAACACCAAACAGATAAACATCACCATATTCCTCATCAGCGTGTTTATTGCTATAATGCCCATGAGCTAGATTATCATAAGCAAAGCTTGGGACCATTAACTATGGCAGTGGGGCATTTGCAGCTAGTGTCAGATATTACTTGGGAAAGTGAAAATTTAGTATTTGCGGTTTTGCATTTGGGTGGTTGGGATTTTCATTGCTGTATTCAGCAGTTCGCAGGACGACGTAACTATAGTCAAATCAAGGAAAAGCTGTTTACAGCCCTGCAACAGGCTAGTATCGCTCATGTGATTTTGGTGATGACTCAATTATTTGGGGACGATACCTTTAGTTTACAGACTTTATTTGCGGAAGAACGTCACCGGATTATGCGGTTGTTGAGTCAGGATACACTGGCACGATTAGACCAGTTATATACTCAGGCATATCGTGATAATTACGGTGTGATTATGGCTTTTCATCGGGATGAGTTGGAAGTACCACGAGAATTACAGGTAGCGGCGGAAATTGCTTTGGGGTATCGTTGTCTAACAACGTTGAAATCTCTAGAACAAGATATTACTGAATTGCAATTAAGCTGGAATTTGATTGGAGAGTTGGAAGCGATCGCTACAGAAGCTGAACATCTGCGTTGTCAATTGAATATTCCCGATGGTAATCAAATTTTAGAGCAATTAATAGTCCGGTTATTGTGGCAATTATTATATACTGCCAATAGCAAGATAGATGCAGATATTCAGCGGTTAGAACGATTAATTGATGTTGGTTATAAATTACATCTTGGCATTAATTTAAACCATTCCCAAGAACTCTATTGGAGTTGTTTACACAGTCAAATATTGCCACGAATTACCAGTCTTGAGAGTGAAGCAGAAACTATGCAATGTCGTCAATTACTGAAACTAGGACAAAAATTAGCTGTTGATGTCAGTCCTTATTTGGATAAATTGCCATAAGTAATTGGACAAAAATATTTACAGTCATTGCGAGGGAAGGGAAGCAATCACAACCCTGGCGATTGCTTCATTTCACTTCGTTCCATATGGCTAACGCCACGCTACGCCATCATTTCTGAGTGGGTATGGAAGCCAAACAAATAAGCCATCTGTAGCTTAAGTTGACACCATTAAGCTTTTGCTCAACCCCCATTGACTTAGAAATTTACACTTGGCCAGTCTGGTTGACGATAATAATGGGTCATATTATCAAATTTTCGTAATTCCACCTGATCAATGAGAAAATCTGGCGTATCTAACGGCAATGATTGATTAAACTCACAAAACATGGTTGTCAGGTTTACCCTGTTTAATTCTGGGGGAATTTCGCCAAAGTAACCCAATGTCACATGGGCTGTAAAATGATAATGCTGCTCAATACCCAAACCCATTAATCTGCGATTTTGATAAATTATCCGCCGAAATTGAATAATTTCCTCATAGGAACGTTTATCTTTTGGTACTAAACACATACCCACAGCCCTGGGCATGACAATCAATCCTAACATTTGCCAAGATATAGGTGATCCCTTTGTCATCAATTTTTGATATTCTTGAAACCTCTCAGCTAATTGAGAATTCAAATCTTCAGCAAATTGGGGGTTTTTTGCACAAGCATGATGAAAAGCACTGTCCCAAATTAAATCTGCCACCGTCATATGAAAACTAGCAGGAGGAACAGGTACAATCAAATCCCTAGCAATGGGTAACTCTAATAATTGCTGTTGATAGGCTTGTATTTGGCTGTAAAAAGCAGCGTTGTTTGCATCTTCTGCTGCTGGTGGGGTAATCAGCGTATAGCCTGGAAAGGGTGTAGCCTCTCTGACTCCAGCATGAACTCGAAATTTAGAAGATTCCTGAATATGCTGAATCTGGGTTTTGTAAGATTCTGGTAGCGTCATGCGTGCTACCCGATTTAAATAAGTTTGGTAGTTGTCGTCCAATCTTGATCACCTTGCGCTCTTTTGATAGATTGTAGGGAGATTTACTCAATTTGACCAAATTAATTTTTAATTTTAACTAAATTACCATGCCAATATATGTTTACTGGGGCGAAGATGATTTTGCGATGGAAAAAGCCGTAGTCACTTTGCGCGATCGCATTCTTGATCCCCTGTGGACTAGTTTTAACTATACCTCATTTCCTCCAGATCAACCCGATTCTATCGTCCAAGCTTTAAATCAAGCAATGACACCGCCATTCGGTGCTGGTGGGCGTTTCGTATGGCTCATCAACACCGCTCTGGGGCAAAATTGTCCAGACCACATCCTCGCAGAATTACAACGCACTCTTAAGGTCATCCCTCCAGACTCTACCTTACTATTAACCAGTCGCAACAAACCAGATGAACGACTGAAAAGCACAAAACTCCTCAAACAATTTGCGACAATTTCCGAATTTTCCCTCATTCCCCCTTGGAAAACCGAACTTTTAGTCCAATCAGTTCAACAAGTCGCTCAAACCATCGGTCTAAAAATCAGTCCCCTAGTAGCCGAACTATTAGCCGAATCCGTAGGCAATGATACCCGTCTTCTCTACAATGAACTGGAGAAATTACGCCTCTACAGCGGAGGCAGGAACAAACCCTTAGACGTAAATACAGTATCTGAGTTAGTCAGAAATACTACTCAAAATACCTTACAATTAGCAACAGCCATCAGAACAGGAGATACCCCAAAAGCTTTAGGAATCTTAGGCGATCTCAGTAATGCCGCAGAACCAGGTTTACGGATAGTTGCCACACTCATTGGTCAATTTCGCACCTGGTTATTAGTCAAAATGATGATGGACAGTGGTGAACGCAACCCCCAAGCGATCGCTCAAGGTGCTGAAATCTCTAACCCCAAACGCATCTACTTCCTACAGCAAGAAGTCAAATCCCTCCCCCTACAGCAACTCATCTCTGCCTTACCACTGCTATTAGAATTAGAAGTCAGCCTCAAGCAAGGTGCATCCGAAACCTCAACACTACAAACTAAAGTCATCGAACTTTGTCAAATATGCCGCCGCACTTGATACCCACATCGAAATATTCAATTTCAATCTTGACTGGAACTTCTAATTCAGAAAATAATTCAAACATATTATGTTATTCCCTATTTTCCCTCTGTGTCACCTGTTGTATGCTCAAAACTTATAGTCTTTATTTAACCAAACGGTTGCAGAGAACCCTCTATCAATCCTTGATCTTGGCAACTATTACCAGTACAAGCCTGATTTCCGGGACTTTTGGCCTCAATTCCAAAGTAACTGCTCAAACTTTAAACCTTAACAGTACAGAAGTAACTAATTACGCAAAAGCTGTATTAGGCATGGAGCCAGCCCGTCAGCAGGCATTCAAAGAAATTAAAAACCTGATCGGTAGCAAAGACATTCCCCAAGTAATCTGTAATGATTCCAAAAGTTTCATTACACTACCAAACAAAGCCAAAGATATTGCCGTAAATTATTGCAACCATTCTCAAAAGATAGTTGAGGATAGTGGTCTCACCATCGAGCAATTTAACAAAATTACCGTAGAAATCCAAAAAAACAGTAATTTAAAACGACAGCTTTATAATACATTACTGCGCTTACAAAAGGATTCCCCCTCAAAAACTTCCCAATAAATAACCTTAAATTACAAGAGGCAAGAGGCAAGAGTAAAGAAGTTTTCAGCGATTTTACGTTTCTTTACACAGTTTGGTTTTATTGTGTTCACCTACTTAGGGCTTGCTGATAGCGCAGCGTGGCGTTAGCCATACTTATGTCCCTCACAGATAACTTTCCCAGCAACCCCTACTTATTACTATATTTCTCTAACCTGCATCAAGCAGAAAATATCACTCTTGTTTTTTCGCCATATCCATAGAATTATTGCCGATCCGATAAATCAAAAATACCCTGAATCCCTAATTGCATAGAGCTTTCAGCTATTTCCAGCCCATCCCCTAAAAAAATATTTCTCAACCCACTTGACAGAAAAAGGAAGGATTGCTATATTAGATAAGTGCCGAGAGAAAGAAACAACTCCCGGACAACTGAACCGAGAAAAAATAATACTTTGAAAGAATAGATTAAACCAGTCCTCGTCGTAAAGATAATTGAAAGAGGATTCGAGATTTTAACTAATTTCGGAGCCAACAAACTCGAAAACACAAAATGGAGAGTTTGATCCTGGCTCAGGATGAACGCTGGCGGTATGCTTAACACATGCAAGTCGAACGGTCTTTTCGGAGATAGTGGCGGACGGGTGAGTAACGCGTAAGAATCTACCTTCAGGTTGGGGACAACCACTGGAAACGGTGGCTAATACCCAATGTGCCGAGAGGTGAAAGGCTTGCTGCCTGAAGAAGAGCTTGCGTCTGATTAGCTAGTTGGTGGGGTAAGAGCCTACCAAGGCGACGATCAGTAGCTGGTCTGAGAGGATGATCAGCCACACTGGGACTGAGACACGGCCCAGACTCCTACGGGAGGCAGCAGTGGGGAATTTTCCGCAATGGGCGAAAGCCTGACGGAGCAATACCGCGTGAGGGAGGAAGGCTCTTGGGTTGTAAACCTCTTTTCTCAGGGAAGAACAAAATGACGGTACCTGAGGAATAAGCATCGGCTAACTCCGTGCCAGCAGCCGCGGTAATACGGAGGATGCAAGCGTTATCCGGAATGATTGGGCGTAAAGGGTCCGCAGGTGGCATTGTAAGTCTGCTGTTAAAGAGTTTGGCTCAACCAAATAAAAGCAGTGGAAACTACAAAGCTAGAGTGTGGTCGGGGCAGAGGGAATTCCTGGTGTAGCGGTGAAATGCGTAGATATCAGGAAGAACACCGGTGGCGAAGGCGCTCTGCTAGGCCAAGACTGACACTGAGGGACGAAAGCTAGGGGAGCGAATGGGATTAGATACCCCAGTAGTCCTAGCCGTAAACGATGGATACTAGGCGTAGCTCGTATCGACCCGAGCTGTGCCGTAGCTAACGCGTTAAGTATCCCGCCTGGGGAGTACGCAGGCAACTGTGAAACTCAAAGGAATTGACGGGGGCCCGCACAAGCGGTGGAGTATGTGGTTTAATTCGATGCAACGCGAAGAACCTTACCAAGGCTTGACATGTCACGAATTCCGTTGAAAGATGGAAGTGCCTTCGGGAGCGTGAACACAGGTGGTGCATGGCTGTCGTCAGCTCGTGTCGTGAGATGTTGGGTTAAGTCCCGCAACGAGCGCAACCCTCGTTTTTAGTTGCCAGCATTAAGTTGGGCACTCTAGAGAGACTGCCGGTGACAAACCGGAGGAAGGTGGGGATGACGTCAAGTCAGCATGCCCCTTACGTCTTGGGCTACACACGTACTACAATGCTACGGACAAAGGGCAGCTACACAGCGATGTGATGCGAATCTCATAAACCGTAGCTCAGTTCAGATCGAAGGCTGCAACTCGCCTTCGTGAAGGAGGAATCGCTAGTAATTGCAGGTCAGCATACTGCAGTGAATTCGTTCCCGGGCCTTGTACACACCGCCCGTCACACCATGGAAGTTGGTCACGCCCGAAGTCGTTACCCCAACCTTTTGGAGGGGGATGCCTAAGGTAGGACTGATGACTGGGGTGAAGTCGTAACAAGGTAGCCGTACCGGAAGGTGTGGCTGGATCACCTCCTTTTAGGGAGACCTAATCCATTTAGAACTCGAAAGCAATGCAAATTGTGAATAGAAACTAAATTGGTCTAACCTAGGTCGGTCGAGATTGGTAGATATCTTTCAAAGTATTATTTGGCTTAGTTCAAAAATTGAATCAAAGTCAGCACCTAACAAACATAGTTAGACTGCTGGGTTAAATTCCAGCCAGAACCTTGAAAACTGCATAAGAGAAAGAGAAAAAGCACCGCAGACACAGACATTGAGATGGATGTGAAAGCAAACAAGCAGACATTGTGGTCAAGCTAATAAGGGCTAATGGTGGATACCTAGGCACACAGAGGCGAAGAAGGACGTGGTTACCGACGAAATGTTCCGGGGAGTTGGAAGCAAACTAAGAGCCGGAAATATCCGAATGGGGCAACCCTATGTACTACCTGTTGAATATATAGACAGGAAAGAGCCAACCCAGCGAACTGAAACATCTTAGTAGCTGGAGGAAGAGAAATCAAACTAGAGATTCCCTAAGTAGTGGTGAGCGAAAGGGGAAGAGCCTAAACCAAGGGATTTATCCTTTGGGGTCGTGGGACAGCAATATCGAATCTAGAGGCTAAACGAAACAGCTAAATACTGTACCAGAGGGGGTGAAAGTCCCGTAGTTGAAAGCCAAAGGATAGTAGCTGAATCCCGAGTAGCATGGAGCACGAGGAATTCCATGTGAATCAGCGAGGACCACCTCGTAAGGCTAAATACTACTGTGTGACCGATAGTGAACAAGTACCGCGAGGGAAAGGTGAAAAGAACCCCGGAAGGGGAGTGAAATAGAACATGAAACCATAAGCTTACAAGCAGTGGGAGTCCGATTTAACGGATGACCGCGTGCCTGTTGAAGAATGAGCCGGCGACTTATAGGCACTGGTAGGTTAAAGCGAGAATGCTGGAGCCAAAGGGAAACCGAGTCTGAAGAGGGCGAGATATCAGTGTTTATAGACCCGAACCCTGGTGATCTAACCATGTCCAGGATGAAGCTTGGGTAACACCAAGTGGAGGTCCGAACCGACCGATGTTGAAAAATCGGCGGATGAGGTGTGGTTAG
>NZ_CP099464.1:3767500-5080000 GCF_024584745.1 Dolichospermum heterosporum TAC447
CCAGGAAAGTGTTTAGCAGCACCTAAAATCCCTTCTTCCCGTAATCCTCGGTAATATTCTCCCACGGCTTCACTAGTGGTTTCTGGTGTAATTCCGAACGCACGAGCGCCAATAATCGGGTTTTGGGGATTAGAGAAAATATCGGCAACTGGGGACCAGGAAAGATTAATTCCCAGAGATTTTAATTCTAGTGCTGTGGCTTTGGCAACTTCATAAGCATGGGACTGTAATAAATAAGCTTGAGGAAAGCGGGTAATTGGTAAAGGTGTCCGCACAACCCGCCCACCTTCATGATCTAAAGTAGTAAATATGGAGTCACGCTCAGTATATTGGCGAACTTCATCAATGAGGTTTTTAAACTGTTCTAACCAAACTGGATATTTTACACCGTCAAGAAAGTTTTTGGCAAAAAAGATGACACCAATGGGTTTTAATTCATTTAACGCCCGTTTATCATCATCATTTAAACTTGTCCCGGAAATACCCAGAATTAGATGATTACCAAAGCTTTGTGATAGTTGGGATATTGACATAATTAGTTTGATATCAATAAAGGATAAAGCCTTTTCTACTTTATCCTTCCAGCAGGGTTATTTCATTCTAGATTTAAGCAACAAATTTAGGTATTTTCAGCCGTCGTGAGATAAGCTGTTGTGCATTTAGTTTGTATAATTCTAGCGGGCAAGATGCCCGCACTACAAAGTTCAAGCATTCTCGTGAATACATAAAATGTCAGATTTTAGAATGAAACAGCCCTGATCCTGCCACTAAGGGACTTCCAATTAAAAAAATACCCAAAAATTTCTTGTGGTGCGGGACGAATTGCCTGCTAATCATCAAGGACGGGCAGGATGCCCATCCCACAAAATTGGGTAATTTATTTTTTGGTGTTCCCTAAAAATTGGAAACTAATAACTCACTTTTAGCATTAGCCATATTTTCAGTTTTTGGTTGAGATGGTTTCAAGGTCATTGTTGGGAAATTTTGTTGTAAAATCACAGCCTGATAAGCTACGACTCCAGTATGTTCACTACCGATACAACGAGCCGCTGTTCGAGATAAATCCAGGCTTCTGGGTAAAATATACGGACCACGATCATTAACGCGGACAATCACGGATTTATTGTTTTCTAAATTGGTGACTTTTAAGAAGGTATTAAAAGGTAGAGTCCGATGGGCAACAGTAAAATCATCTTGATCATATATCTCACCATTTGCGGTTAAGCGACCGTGAAAATAGCCACCATACCAAGAAGCTATACCAGAAAGTTTTGTGGTTGAGGACTGTAATCCATACATTTCCATTTGTCCTTGTACCAATGTCAGTGGTTTGGTATGGAGTGCTATTCGCAAATTATTAGTCCATTCCATTGCCAAAATATGACCGCTGCGACCAATTTGCTGAGAGAGTTTTTGATCTATTGCAAATAGTAACCGATTACCTACCATCATGGAAGGAGTTTTATCTACTAAGCCTGGTTGTAATTGTGTAGGTTGTACAGCAGGCATTTTTGTTAATTGCTGTAAGCGTCTTTGTAATGCTTTGGCTGTAATTCGATCAGGTAGTCTGGCAACAAAACTGTTATTAACCCATACTTCATAACTGGATGGATTCCGCTTAAAAATCAATACTGGTGAGTAATCATAACTTCCATTTGGATCGACTGGATTGCGGATGACATTAAAGAAACTTTGGAGCGATCGCACAACAGTAGAAGATGATAAATCTACCTTGGGAATACTAACTTGTGTAACTATTGGTAAAAAGTTAGTAGCATTTTTCAAGTGAGGTTGTGCAGCTATATTTTCTGGCACAGAGGAACAAAATCGCGTTTCTTTTGGCTTCAAGCTTATTGAAGCTACAGCGATAGACTTATTTCTGTAGGATGATAATTGCCTATTTATCCAGTCAAATGTGAAAGCAGTTTTTGATATTAAGGTTTTTTGCCAAACATTTTTATGTTGTTGAGCGATCGTCAGAAATTGGGATTGCGGCTTAATTAAGTTGGCTGGAAGTTGGATTGGAGAAAATGCAGCTATTAAACCCAGTGGTAAATTTGCTGTCAACGCCAAAGCACCACCTGTAAAGGATGTCACCCATAGTATTCCCATTGATATCATAGTTTATTTATTCTCCAGATAGATGCACAATTCCTAGAGAAATAATCTCCAGGTTGAATAGAAAAAAGTTCTATTAAACAAAGAACAAATTTTTTTGGAATTACATAATTTCTATGCGTTTTCAGATTTGATCATGATTAAACTGTCTGGGATCATCATATACCGTAATGGAGATCTAAATAAATAAAAGTTTTAAATCTAGTTTTGAAGTATTACTAATATTCGATTATTTTTGCTTATGAATACAATTTTTATTTGCTATTTACTTTACTATTAGACATACATTTTTCACGTATAAACACTGAGCAAGAAAGCCATTTTTTGTATTGATGATAGGCAGTTAAGCAAAAATATACACTGATTTAAAATGAGTCCTAAACTACACTAAATATTTATCACGGAAAAAATTTCGTGTTTATTCCTGGAGCGAAGACTAAGGTAAATTACATAGTTAGGGGGAAATTTGGGGAATTTTTTGGGAAGCAATCAGACCTACCGTGCCAAATGTAAAGGATTGCAACGTATAATGAGAACGACAAAACAGTTAAAAAATATTGAATAATAGTAGGTTTAAATGCGCGTAGCAATCGCGGGAGCGGGTCTAGCAGGACTTTCCTGTGCAAAATATCTTACCGATCTAGGTCACACACCTATCGTTTTGGAACGCCGAGACGTAGTGGGAGGAAAAGTGGCTGCGTGGAAAGATGCTGATGGTGACTGGTACGAAACAGGACTGCACATTTTTTTTGGGGCTTATCCCAATATGTTGCAGTTATTCAAAGAATTGAACATTGAAGATCGATTGCAGTGGAAAGAACACACAATGATCTTCAATCAGCCTGAAGCTCCGGGGACTTATAGCCGATTCGATTTTCCAGATTTGCCAGCACCTATCAATGGTATGGTGGCAATTCTGAGAAACAACGATATGCTGACCTGGCCGGAGAAAATCAGTTTTGGGATTGGTTTACTACCTGCCATTCTCCAGGGGCAGAAGTATGTCGAAGAAATGGACAAATATTCTTTCCGGGAGTGGCTGCAAAAACAAAACGTTCCCCCCAGAGTGGAAAAAGAAGTATTCATTGCTATGTCTAAAGCCTTGAACTTCATTGATCCAGACGAAATTTCCGCCACCGTCCTCTTAACGGCATTGAATCGCTTTCTCCAAGAGAAAAACGGCTCAAAAATGGCTTTCCTGGACGGTTCACCCACAGAAAGGTTGTGTCAGCCAATCATTGACCACATCACTGAACGCGGTGGCGAGGTGCGCCTGAATGCACCATTGAAAGAGATTTTACTCAATGAGGATGGAACTGTAAAAGGATTCCTGCTGCGGGGCTTAAACGGGGCAGAGGATGAAATATTTACAGCGGATACCTATGTATCTGCCCTGCCAGTTGATCCTTTAAAGCCGATTTTGCCAAGTTCTTGGAAAGCAATGGAGTTTTTCCAAAAATTGGAGGGTTTGGAAGGTGTACCAGTGATTAATGTTCATATCTGGTTTGATCGCAAATTAACAGATATTGATCATCTGCTATTTTCCCGTTCTCCACTCCTCAGCGTTTATGCTGATATGAGTAATACTTGCCGTGAATATGCCAATCCTGACCGTTCCATGTTGGAATTGGTTCTAGCGCCAGCCAAAGAGTGGATATCTAAATCCGATGCAGAAATCGTTGCTGCAACTATTACTGAGTTAGAAAAACTTTTTCCCCAGCACTTTGGGGGAGATAATCCGACTAAAATACTGAAATATCATGTGGTGAAAACACCGCGTTCAGTTTACAAAGCTACTCCAGGTCGCCAACAGTACCGCCCTTCACAGCAAACCCCCATTTCTAACTTCTATCTGACTGGGGATTATACAATGCAACGCTATCTCGCCAGTATGGAAGGGGCTGTACTTTCTGGTAAACTAACAGCGCAGGCGATATTTCAAGCGCTGACGGTAGCAAATTCCTCTAACCTGCAAACGCCAACACGACCGCCCGCCACGAATGCTGCAACTGCCTGATTCCCCCCCGCGCATGAAAACGCTGGTTTCTATAGATGAGTCATATACCCTTTGCCGGGAACTCACGGCTAAGTACGCTAAAACTTTTTATTTAGGTACAATGCTGATGAGTCCGGCCAAGCGTCAATCTGTCTGGGCAATTTATGCCTGGTGTCGCCGTACAGATGAGTTAGTGGATGGTCCGGCATCTGCTATCACCACCCCAGAAACCCTAGAACTATGGGAAAGTCAACTGGAATCCATTTTTGCGGGATGCCCATTGGATAATTATGATGTAGCGTTAGTAGATACCCTCCAACGCTTTCCGCTAGACATTCAACCCTTTCGGGATATGATCGCCGGTCAGCGGATGGACTTGTATCGCAGTCGCTATGCAACTTTTGAGGACTTATACCTCTACTGCTACCGAGTAGCGGGAACTGTGGGTTTGATGTCAACGACGATTATGGGGATAGATAATAGTATCTATACAGCCCCTTGGCATCAAAACCAACAGCCCTATCTTCCTATAGAAGAGGCGATCGCCTTGGGGATTGCTAATCAACTTACCAATATTCTCCGTGATGTTGGTGAAGATGCCCGTCGAGGCAGAATCTATCTTCCCCTAGAAGATTTAGCCAAATTTAATTACACCGAGGAAGAATGTATTCGCGGCGTAGTGGATGACCGCTGGCGTTCACTCATGCGGTTTCAAATTGACCGCGCCCGTAAATTTTACATCCAAGCAGATAAGGGTATTAGTTACCTGGCTGCTGATGCTCGGTGGCCTGTTTGGTCTGCATCTATGCTATATGAGCAGATTTTAGAGGTGATTGAGCGCAATGATTATGATGTGTTCAGTCAGCGAGCTTATGTTCCCCAATGGAAAAAGTTACGCACCTTGCCAGCAGCTTGGATGCGATCGCAAGTTTTATAGATTGGTTATTGGTCAGGCAATTTTGGATTGACGATTTTGGATTTTGGATTGACTCCACCCTAAAGTGTAGAAGCTCGAAAATCTTGGGTTTGGGATTTATGATTTTTCCGTTAGTAGAGGACTAAGTCCTGTACCAACTTTTTTTAATCTAAAATCTAAAATCTAAAATCTAAAATCTAAAATCTAAAATTCCCGGTCATTGGTCATTGAATTTATTTGGAAAATGACTATTGACAGACTCAAAAACTTCTGCTACGATTATTACTCATGAACTGGAGAGGTGGCTGAGTGGTCGAAAGCGGCAGATTGCTAATCTGTTAAGGGATTATATCCCTTCGGGGGTTCGAATCCCCCCCTCTCCATTTTCTAAACAGGTGCGTTAACAAGTTGTAACGCACCTTTTTTGTGTTATTTTTTGGCGATCATATTTATATCCCAAGTATATAGACCAATTTGGTGAGGAACTCTGACAAATCGGCCTGTGCGATGACCCCTAGATAGTTCATTGAGAACCTTATTTTTAACCTCTCTGACTTCCTCTGGGTCTAGATATCCATAAATGCCATTGACTATCTCATTCACATTGAAAATTCGTCCCGCATTTTGTTCTAGAAATAAGGTCAGAGCATCAATTAAAAATTGACCATCAAATTGTGCCAACATCGGTACTACTTTCGTTTGGGGTCTGAGGAAATGTTTGTTGGTTTTGGTGGATTTGATCCCCCTAGATATTCCCCTACCTTGAATTGGACCTAGTGAATTTAGATCTAAGCTATAACAGCCCGGTTCATTGGGAATCGCTGACCAATAACCACTTTCCCTCCCTTGGGTCAGAGATGATTGGACTCTACCTTTAACGACTTTGAAAATAGTAGACTCTAAATCACCATAGAGCGATCGCACGATAAAATCTATGTGACAGACAGTTCCCACATATTCTCCCAATAGCTTTTTGAGTGCTTCCATGCGAGTCATATTTCCATAGTGAGAGAGCATGGGAACATCTTCCCCCTTACCAACATAGTGACGACGCTGATAGGAAAGATTGTTTGAGTCTTTAACTTCAGAGAGGGAATGGTTGACTTTGAAAGGGTCTGATTTAGGAATTTCTGACTCTAGGGGCTGCAAATGTTCCAGATTGGAACTGTGATTAGAAGACAACAACAATAGTGAATCTTCTTCGTCAGCCTCAACTTGTTCGTTGTCATCAGTATAAGACCATGTAGATAACAAGGATTCTACATTATCTAATTGCGATCGCGCCTCTATGAATAGACGTTGGTACTTTTGGGCGAGACTCCCATAGTAATCTCGTAATTCCAACAATGGCGCAATAAATACTTCGGGTGGTGCTTGTAATTGTCCTTGAGAATTCATCTAAACCTCCAGGAGACCCCCACCAAAACTGTACTCAGTTTGGTGATGGGAGGAATGGAGGGTTAATTGTGAAAAGTCCCTTGAGTAATTTTGTGCGCCAGCACAAATAATGAAAGGGACAGTTGAGCAATTAATAAATCTTTGATTTTCCATATTCGTAACCGTCCTTTTTGTGAATTGATTTACAGTATTTGTAAGAGATACCTTGAATCAGTCCAGATATTGTTGAGATATTGAAACTACCGCTAGTCCTCACCGCTACTCGTCCGATATATGCCCCAATCTTTTTACCTTTTGTGACAACAGCTTTCACAATGTCTCCGGTTTGAAAACCATTAACAAATTTGAACCTGGGGAGTCAGGACAGGATTTTTTGAGAATAATTGTGAACGGAAACTGTCTAAATATTGCTGCTTTTTTGTTTCTTAATAGTTGTCTAGCCTGTGCTGGATTAATTGGGTCTAGTGGTCTTTTTTCAGTGTCTAAAACAAATACTTTGGACATAATATTTTGCTCCAAAGAGCCTCCTTGCGGGTAATGTTAGCTAGATGCCTCCGGCACGCGCGAACGACAATGTTAGAGGTCGGTAACTATCTTAAAAGCACTGGTTTAACCCTTAAGCCTGTTTAACTTTGAAGTTCTAGAGCAGGGAACTAGCTACGCATCCCCTGGTAGGTCTTTAACTCTTACCTCTAACGTAGTTCCGTTAAGAACTGAGTCCAACTAGGCTTTTACAAGCCCTCACTTACCCGAATGGAAGTGATGGGTGGTTGACAGCAATTCACTCAACCTAAATCTATATTGCTGGTGTAAGTCATGGCTCTAGGTTTGCTTGGTGTAGATACCTGGAGTGATTTTTTAGGAGGTTGGGGAGGACGACAACTTTCACAATATAAAGGGCGAGTTCCGAAAGTTTCCCGCTTTGTAGCCTGATTACATTCTTTACAAACAAAGTGGAAAACTCGTGTATGAATCAGTCTTTTGTGCGCTCGGACAGTATATTCTCTAACATCAATTACTTTGGTTGCCATAATTAATAATTGCCAATCTCAATCCTCTTTATATAGCTATTCAAGCAAATGAAACTGTATCAGTGTGTGTTTTTGTAGAAGTTTTCTCAAAAATTGAAACCTCCTATCTAGGTCAAAGATACAAACTGCTATTTCCGATATATTAACAGCGACTGAGATATATTTGCTCATATCTTACATAAAAGTAAGAAAAGGATATAGGCTAGATTTTTGTCCCCATAACTCATAAATATAAAAATGCTCTTTAGCATCTATCTTGAGAATTAACTATGTAATTAGAAACATATTTTTAGAATATAAACCATTAATCATGAATTATTATCCCTCCCACTTGCCACAAAAAAATGAAGGATGAATTGATTGCAAATGACAGAGCGGGGAACTAGTGAAGCAGCGCGGTCTTGGGAGTTTCCCCCATGAGCGACTGCTGAACCCCAAAGGGGCTACGCCTTCCGAGGTGTCGTGACTCAAATAACGGCTACCCCAAGAGACTTGCTCTGAACGAAGTCGAAGGGCAAGTCTCTTAGGGTGGTCTGGTCAGTACGGCTTGCTTGATTACTCTTGCAAGCCCAGTCCCTTTAGGGCTGGGTTACTGACCCTTACTACTTCATTTCAACCAAAAACCATTAGCCGAGACTAACCTTCACAGCCCTGTGTTTTTCTGATTCGGCTTTAGGAATGGTCAAATGGAGAATTCCATTCTTATATTCTGCTACGACCTTCTCATTATCCACGACCGCAGGCAAGGCGATTATCCGTTGGAACTTGCCATAACGAAACTCTGAGCGAGTCATGCCTTCCGCTTCTGTTGTTGTTTCCGATTTGCGCTCGCCGCTAATAGAAACCGACTCAGGAGTGACCTCAACATTAAGATCCTTCGCATCCAAGCCTGGTATTTCGACTTTCAACTTCAAATCACTATCGGTTTCCGCAATTTCGGCAGGAGGAATAAAAGTCAATCCTATTTTTTCCCCTCCGTCGGGTGGTAATAATTGCTCAAACAAACGATCCATTTGCTGACGGATAATACCCATTTCAGGGAATGGTTCCCAGCGTTCTATTTCCCGTAAAGGATTCCAACGTACAAGTGTCATATCTATCTCCTCAAAAATTCACTATTGGACTTTCTGATTTGGTGAGACTGAATCTTAAGCTTCTGACTTGGTAAACAATAATACTACTGGTAAAACTTCTAACCTTTAACTTCTTGAAGCTTAATCTTTAGCTTCCCAATTAAATAGTAGCACCAGAAAATCAATTGATTACAGTTCGGTTTTATAGATATGATCGTCGTGATAACCGTACTATATAAATCCTCAATTATTTTGAATAGTATAGATTCGGTAATGATTCCCCCATCACTAGGTATATTTTTCATGTTTTAGAAGATAAATTAGAAATAGGATTGGAGGGATTGAATTAGATGGTTAAGTAAAGTAGTCTTAGCAGTGTTGATAAAAAAATGATCACCATCTATCATTTGTAATAAAAAAGGGGCGACAGTTTGTTTTTCCCATGCAGCAATGGCAGTATAACTAACTCTTGGGTCTTGTAAACCACCGAAAGCAGTAATAGGACAATCTAAAGGAGGTTGGGGAGTATAAATATAGGATTCCAAAACTGTAAAATCAGCGCGGATAATCGGTAAAAATATCTGCATCAAGTCGGCATTGTTTAGCACTTCTTGGGGAGTTCCATTCAATTGGGATATTTTGGCTAAAAAATCGGTATCTGGTAATTGAGAAATTGGCGGTTTTTCAGCAGATAATTGTGGGGCTTGATGAGCAGCAACAAAAAAATGTGAAGGGTGAAAATTATATTTAGAGCGCAGTAGCCTAATTAACTCAAAACTAATTAATGCACCCATACTGTAACCGATGAAAGCATAGGGTTTATCTAGATAGGGAATGATATTGGTAGCTATTGCTGGAACTAGAGGTTGAATTTTTGTGTATGGAGGTGATTTGATTTGTTTGCCTCTTCCGGGAATTTCTATGGGGCATAATTCAATAGTTGCTGGTAAATCATCAGCCCATGTCCGAAAAATCGTAGCACTACCACCGGCATAAGCAAAGCAAAATAGGCGTACTTTGGCATGGGGATTGGGTTGAGGGCAAGTTATCCAATTTGTGAAGGTAGTTTCAGTGAACATAATGGGGTTTTTATGGGGTTGCTTAACTTATCTTAATTTTCAAAGACACCAGTTTCAACAATAGCTTTGCACAATTTATCAATTACGGGAACTGAAACACTATTTCCAATTAGTTTCATCCATCTTGGTCTTAACTCTGGTAATTTAAAATCTTGAGGAAATCCCTGTATTAAACAAGCCTCGCGTTTAGTAATTTTTCTAAACTCTCTTGATTCATAAACTTCTTTGATGAATTTGTTTTTGAAATCATGATGATTTGTTGCTTCGATTGTCTTTAAAGTTATAAAGTCATTTGTGTCGCTGGCAACTAGAGTTGGGAAAATATCAGAACTTGGTAAAAAGATCCGACTTACACCAAATAATCCTGTGCTTATTTTAGTGTTTTTAAAATCATAGCGAATTTCAGCACACTCAATAATATTTTTTTCTTGAAGAGACTCAATTGTTTTTTTAATTGACATCTTTTCTAATTTAAACACTCTTTGAATTTTCAAACTATCAACAATTATTTCTGCATTATTGGTGAATGAAAGCAAAGTCTGTTCATTCTTTGTCAAAGCTTTAATATTATACTTTTTGATAATAAAACGATATTGTTCAGATTTTAAGATTTCTAATTGCACCAGTTCATCAATTTCTTCTTGTTTAATTGATGAATCTAGATTTTGAAAATGTTCTAATGATAATGGATTTCCATCTAATTCTCCATAGTTGCTTTTTCGTCTGTTTCTAAGTAATAATAAACAAATATCTTTCTGGCGTTGAGTGGTTTCAATAATGTCCCAGGAATGTATTGTTGTATGACCATTTCTCAAGTCGTTAAATAAAAAGTAATCATTGAATCCGTTGGTATTGGAAAGACTCATACTTTTAGATTCAATAATATTACCAAATATGTCTCTCTGAATAATCTGATTATCTAGTTTTCCTTGGGATGTTACACCTAATATATCGCCAAGTTTTAGTTTTTTATCTGTTGGTTTTGGTAAGTTGAATTTTTGGAAATAGTCTTTTTCCTGAAATCCAATTATATATATGCGAATCCTATTTTGTGGTACACCATAATCAAAGGAGTTAATAACAAAATAGTTGGCATGATATCCTGCTTGTTCAATTCTTTCTAAAACATAAGATAAAGCTTTTTTATTACGAGGGTCTACTAATCCTTTGACATTCTCAAAAATAAATGCTTTTGGTTGGGATTGTTGAAGTAAATAAATTGTATCGTTCCATAACTGACCTCTATCGTCATCAAAACCTAGATTTTTACCTGCAATTGACCAACTTTGACAAGGAACTCCAGCAGTTAACAAATCGTGAGGTGGTAATTCTTTGATTTTGGTAATATCTCCTAAGTTAGAACTAGGATCAATTTGAAAGTTATCACAATATGTATTGATTGCATCTTGATTTATTTCACTAAAACCTACGCAATCACCAGCATTATTACTTAATGCCATTTTAAATCCACCAATTCCAGCAAAAAGGTCAATAAAAGTAAATCGTATATTGTCCATTTTATGTCTTTTATTATAAATCAATTATTTTAAAAATCCTTCTTCAAAATCTTGAGGAGGTTCAATTCCTAAAAATTCTCGTCTTTGTAATTTTTACCTAATACTTGAATTTCTTTAGTTAAGTAGGTGAACACAATAATTTCCAGTATCGTCGCCATAGGTAACAGAAAAGCACAGCCTAACTCAATAGACATCTGGTGAAAATTAAATATGCGTGGCATGAAACCCCTGTAGAGACGTTCCATGGAACGTCTCTACAATCTTTACCGGAGAGATCCGAAGAGCCTCCCATTTCTGGGGTAATGTTAGCTAGATGCCTCCGGCACGCTGGCGCGAACGACAATGTTAGAGGTCGGTAACTATCTTAAAAGCACTGGTTTAACCCTTAGAGGGTGTTTGAGAAGTTTTTAATGTATAAACAAACCCCTCTCCAAACCTCTCCCCGAAGCGGGGAGAGGCTTTGAAAACCCCCTTCCCTCGTAGGGAAGGGGGCAGGGGGGTTAGGTTTTTGGAGATTATCGGTTTCATCTAATACTTTTAAAACATCCTCTTAAGCCTGTTTAACTTTGAAGGGTAAATTCGATTAGCATGAGACAACAACCTATTATTCACAGAATAAATCCTATATGCAAACAATTGATCAAAAGTCAACCAAAAAAGCATGGTCTAGAGCCATATCTCAACCAGCAACAGAATTTCCTGCCACTCAATTACCTATTCTCGCAGGTACAATCCCCGATGGTTTACGGGGTACACTGTACCGGAATGGACCAGCACGACTAGAACGAAATGGTATGCCAGTGGGACATTGGTTTGATGGAGATGGGGCAATTCTGGCGGTTAATTTTACCAATGCAGAAACATTTGCAGTTTATCGCTATGTGCAAACCATAGGTTATCAAGAAGAAACTGCTGCGGGTAAATTGCTTTATGGTAATTATGGCATGACTGCACCAGGAATTATCTGGAATCAATGGATCAAACCCATAAAAAATGCGGCGAATACTTCAGTTTTGGCATTACCTAATAAACTTTTGGCATTGTGGGAAGGTGGTAAACCTTATGCTTTAGATTTGCAAACTTTAGAAACTTGTGGTGAAGATGATTTAGGCAGTTTAACCAAGGAATTAAGTTATTCTGCCCATTATAAGCGGGATGCAAATACAGGGGAAATTTTTAATTTTGGTGTAACTCCTGGATTAAATGCCACAATTAATGTTTATAAAAGTGACTTGACTGGTAAAATTATCCGCACAGGAACATATCAATTAGAAGGTGTACCACTCATACATGATTTTGTTTTAGCAGGACAGTATCTAATCTTTTTTATTTCGCCAGTGAAGTTAAATCTTTGGCCAGTTTTAGTAGGAACAAGTAATTATAGTGATTCTCTAGAATGGCATCCTGAATTGGGAACTCAGATTATAGTCTTTGACAGAGAAACTTTATCTTTAGTCAGTGAAGGAGAAACTGAATCTTGGTTTCAGTGGCATTTTGCGAATGGTTATGTAGATAATAGTGGCGCGGTAATTGTAGATATTGCCCGTTATGAAGATTTTCAAACTAATGAATATTTACGGGAAGTAGCTACAGGGGAAACTCATACAATTGCCAATAGTACATTTTCACAAGTTCGACTCAATCCTTTAACTGGCAAGGTAATTAAAATTGAACAACTTTCAAATCAACATTGTGAGTTTCCTAGTGTTCCTCCACAAAATACAGGTCAATTTTCTCGTTATACCTATATGTCAGGATTCCAACCAGGGACAGATGTTGGTAAGGAAATCTTAAATAGTATTGCTTGTTTTGATCACCAAACTGGAACTTTAACACAAGCAAACATAGGAGAAAATCGCTATCCTTCCGAACCTATTTATGTCCAAAATCCGCAAAGCTCGGAACAAGGTTGGGTGTTAACTGTGGTTTATGATGGTGATACCCATAGTAGCGAGGTTTGGGTCTTTGCGAGTGATAGGTTAAATGAAGAACCTATTTGTAAACTGGGATTACCCAGCGTTATCCCCCACAGTTTCCACGGGACATGGAAACCTGCTTAATCATCAAGGACAGGTAGGATGCCTATCCCACAAAATTGGGTAATTTATTTTTTGGTGTTCCCTTAGAGGATGTTTGAAAAGCCTTTAATGTATAAATAAACCCCTCTGGTAAACCTCTCCCCGAAGCGGGGAGAGGCTTTGAAACCCCCATTCCCTCCTAGGGACTTCCAAATAAAAAAATACTCAACCACCTAACGCAAAAATCTCTCAAACCCTTATTCCTCTGTGTCCTCTGCGCCTCTGTGGTTCGTTAATCAGGATAATTTATTTCTTGGAAGTCCCCTAGAGAAGGGGGGGTTAGGTTTCTGGAGATTATCGGTTTCATCTAATACTTTTCAAACAACCTCTTACCCCTACCCGGAGAATCAAATAATTAAGCCGTGTTGGGTATAACCGAAATGTGTGAAGGAAAGTAAAAACAATTTGGTATAATTGGGTAAAAAATTAATTACTGTCTAGCAAAATTAAAAGTAAATTCTAATTATTTGACTAATGACTAATCAACACCGCATTGGCATTATTTTAGGAACTCGTCCCGAAGCTATTAAACTAGCACCAGTAATTCAAGTTTTTCAAAATTCTCCAGATTTTGAATTGCAGGTAATTCTCACAGGACAACATCGAGAAATGGTTGAACAAGTAATGCAATTGTTCAAACTCAAAGCTGATTGGAATTTAGAGATTATGCAGCGACAACAATCTCTTAATGATATTACTTGTCGAAGTTTACAGGGTTTAGAAGCATTATTTCAAGCTCAAAAATTAGATTTTGTAATTGTCCAAGGAGATACAACAACAGCCTTTGCCGCCACCTTGGCAGCTTTTTATCAAAAAATCCCTGTGGGTCATGTGGAAGCGGGTTTAAGGACTGATGATTTATTTAATCCTTTTCCCGAAGAAGCTAATAGAAGGTTGATTTCCCAACTGACACAATTACATTTTGCGCCGACTACTTTGGCTGTAGAAAACTTACAAAATTCTGGGGTATTAGGAGAAATTCACTTAACAGGAAATACTGTAATTGATGCCTTGTTAAATGTGGCTGCAAAAAAACCAGTTTGCAATATACCTGGGTTAGATTGGCATAAATATAGGACAATATTGGCAACAGTTCATAGACGGGAAAATTGGGGATCACCGCTGCAAGATATCGCTCAAAGTTTTTTACAAATTTTAGAGCAATTTCCTGATACAGCCTTATTACTGCCATTACATAAAAATCCCACAGTTAGAGAACCACTACAAAAGTTGTTAGGGAGTCATTCCCGCATTTTCCTAACAGAACCCTTGGATTATGCTGAATTAGTGGGAGCTATTGAGCGATCGCATTTAATCTTAACAGATTCCGGTGGCTTACAAGAAGAAGCCCCCAGTCTGGGTAAACCAGTCTTAGTTCTCAGAGATACGACAGAAAGACCAGAAGCTGTTACCGCCGGAACAGCCAAACTCGTAGGTACACAAACCGCAAATATTGTCACAGCCGCTAGTGAACTACTCAGCAATCCCGACGCTTACACGAAAATAGCCACCGCCATTAATCCCTTTGGCGATGGCCATGCAGCAGAACGCATCCTAGAAATTGTTAAAAATTACCAGCAACGGCGAACAGAAAAACAACTTTAGTTACAGCAGGTTGCAGGTATATAAAGGTACATTATACCCCTCATTCCTGATTATACTCAACACGGCTTAATAATTTGATTCTGTGGGTAGGGGTTTAGCAGTGCTAAACCCCTACAAATCTAGGTTTTTCGTGATTTTGTAAAAGTCCATGTCTCAACCGTTTTGAGTATAAACAGTTTCTAAATACCTAAAGCTCTCCGAGTTTGATAACCAACAACGCCATCTACATGCAGTCCGTTACGTCTTTGAAAGTGACGAATTGCGTTAATGGTGCGTGAGCCGTAAACACCATCAACTCTAATCCCTAAAGCTCTTTGAATTTCTCTAACTCGTTCACCTCTTGAGCCATATCCTACCGTCACCCTACCCCCAACACCGTATCCAGAACGATATCTGCGGTGAGAATAGCCAGGAGTATTACCAATCCATCTTTCAGCAGCATAGTATCCTCGGTAACGTCCCGAAGAAATTCTCGCAAATCCATTTCTGACACTGCCTGTTTCACCAATATATGAACCATTGCGGACACAAGCTACAGATGAATTTGCAGTGCTAGGTCCGGTACGAATATAAAGACAATTTCCATTTGTGCTGACATATTCTGCGGAAGCAAACTGCATTTGAGTCACTGTAGCTAGTAATATAGTCACACCAGCCAAAGTTAACCATGCCGAAGATTTAAAAATTTTCCGCCAATTAAATGACGATTTGGGAAAATTTAAGGCCAAATTTTCATTTGGTTGTTCATTTTCTATATACATATATGAATAAGCCAAATATTCCATAATCACCTGCTCCTTTATGTGAACTTTTACGATACTTTTGTCTAGTTTTAATCTTTATTGATTTTATACTTCTTTAGCACAATATGTTGGCTGCTATATTCCGCCATTTGAACTGTCACATCAGGTATTTGTAATGAAATCATCAATTACATAAAGAGGTTAGTATTTTTATTTCCCTAAACCACGAGAAGTGAGAAAACTATCTGCACGAATTGGACTACCATTGCGCCAAATTTCTATTTTTTCTGGGCTGATTAAGTAGGAAAAAGTACCATTTTCTGCCTGATATTTGTTATTATCAACTTTCCAAGCCCGAATTTTTAAAACTTGACTGGGTTCCTGTTTCAATTTCCCTAAATAAAATAACTGACCATTTTCTTCGCAAACTTTTATACTGACTGTTGCCGTCTCCCCATTCATAATTGTAGTCCCATGACAATCAGCATGATTACTTATAGGTGAAACTGGTTGTGGAGTTCGGGTAACTGGTTGATTTACTGGTGTTTTTGCGATCGCGGCGGACGGTAATAAACTGAGAGGATTACTAGCTAAACGACCATCTGCATAAAATTCAAAATGCAAATGAGGGGCGGTGCTATTGCCTGTTGAACCCATTTCGGCAATAATTTGACCTTGTTTGACCTGTTGACCTTTACTGACCAATAAGCGGCTATTATGTCCGTAAACCGTCACATTGCCATTAAGATGTTTAATTTCGATAAAATTACCTAATCCCCAATCATCCCAACTAGCTTTGACAACTGTACCAGCCGCAGCAGCCAAAATCGGAGTCCCTTTTGCACCCGCAATATCAATTCCCTCATGTTGATATTTACGGAAACCTTGAGAAAGCACACCCTGAGTAGGCCAAATTAAGTTAGTAGCAGGTGCAAATGTGGTGTTAGTTAGAGAAACTGTTTGAGGTGAAGCTGGAGCAATCTGATTCAAGACTAAACTGCAAGAAATTAAACTCATTAAAGCGTAATTACAAAAGCGGTAGATATTAACTTTTTTCATCAGTTTCTAGCCTTATAGTTGCTATAGCAGCGAAAAGAAGTCAAAGCCGACTACTGTAAATGGAGAAATGCTATAGTTACTTGCTATTTCAGTCTCAAATGTGTCACATCAGGACAGTTAGCTGGTTAAATTTACAACTTGTGCAAACTTACTATCTCCAGAAATAGATCCCCGACTTCTTAAAGAAGTCGGGGATCTTGTTTTTTTGGCACAATTAAATATGAAACCCCTCTGGTAAACCTCTCCTTTGCACCTCTCCCTAACCCTCTCCTAAGAGGAGAGGGAAAAGGAATAATATTTAATACTGGAGAGGCTTTGACTCCCCTTTCCCCTTGTAAAGAAAGGGGGAAAACAATAAAAATCCCTAACCCTCCCCTTTATAAGGGGAGGGTTAGGGAGGGGTAAAACATTTGATACAGTAATCATGACTTTTCAAACAACCTCTAAAACAGGGAGCAGGGGAAAAAGGGTTTTAGGATCAATTAAGGATTCGGTAGTTTTAAATTTAATTCCAAACCAATACCAGATTTCAATCACTCCCCTAGTACCGCAAGGCGGAAGTCAAAAGTCAAAAGTCAAAATGAAGACAGCATAGGCTTTTGGAGGATTTAGAATGGTTGGTTTATTTACGCCGTTTTGTACTAGCTTGTCCTGATTCTGCTTTGCGTTGAATTGTTAAAGGATAAACAGATAATTGACCATAGGCTACCATGGGGTAAAACCAAGGGTAAAGCAACAGAAGAAGGGTATAATTTTCGCAATTTTGCTTTTCATATTTTCTATGACTGAAAATGAGTTTTGTATACAATTAGGGTTTTCAGATTTTACCAGTGGGAAAGAAACCGAAGAGTTTGACTACTCCACTAATTAAGGCAATAATCACTGCTACTAGAACTCCGCGATTAATAAATTCTTGGTTATCTAGCCTTTTATCAATACCAATAACTTTTTCTTCTAGGGTTTTAATTTCCCCTGATAGTTTTTCATCTAAGGTTTTAATTTCCCCTGATAGTTCTGCCTGTCCAATTTCCAGTTTATTCAGTCTACCATCAATAATTTCTAGTTTTTTGTTGACTTCAGTAAACTTGTGATTGACTTCAACAAATTGCTTCTCCATTTTTTGATTGACTTCAGCAAATTGCTTCTCCATTTTTTGGTTGACTTCAGCAAATTGCCGATCTATTTTTTGGTTGACTTCGGTAAATTGCTTCTCTATCTTTTGATCCAAACGAGATAATATTTCTTCGAGAGTATAGGTGAGAATTGGTGGGTTGGTTGTCATATATTTTAGTGGTATTTGCTTGATGGACAATAACAGCAGCGTCCGCCATTTTACTAACAATTAAGGTTTTCAGATTTTACCGGTGGGAAAGAAACCGAAGAGTTTGACTACTCCACTAATTAAGGCAATAATCACTGCTACTAGAACTCCGCGATTAATAAATTCTTGGTTATCTAGTCTTTTATCAATACCAATAACTTTTTCTTCTAGGGTTTTAATTTCCCCTGATAGTTTTTCATCTAAGGTTTTAATTTCCCCTGATAGTTCTGCCTGTCCAATTTCCAGTTTATTCAGTCTACCATCAATAATTTCTAGTTTTTTGTTGACTTCAGTAAACTTGTGATTGACTTCAACAAATTGCTTCTCCATTTTTTGATTGACTTCAGCAAATTGCTTCTCCATTTTTTGGTTGACTTCAGCAAATTGCTTCTCCATTTTTTGGTTGACTTCAGTAAATTGCCGATCCATTTTTTGATTGACTTCAGTAAATTGCCGATCTATTTTTTGGTTGACTTCGGTAAATTGCTTCTCTATCTTTTGATCCAAACGAGATAATATTTCTTCGAGAGTATAGGTGAGAATTGGTGGGTTGGTTGTCATATATTTTAGTGGTATTTGCTTGATGGACAATAACAGCAGCGTCCGCCATTTTACTAACAATTAAGGTTTTCAGATTTTACCAGTGGGAAAGAAACCGAAGAGTTTGACTACTCCACTAATTAAGGCAATAATCACTGCTACTAGAACTCCGCGATTAATAAATTCTTGGTTATCTAGCCTTTTATCAATACCAATAACTTTTTCTTCTAGGGTTTTAATTTCCCCTGATAGTTTTTCTTCTAGGGTTTTAATTTCCCCTGATAGTTTTTCATCTAGGCTTTTAATTTCCCCTGATAGTTTTTTATCTAAGGTTTTAATTTCCCCTGATAGTTCTGCTTGTCCAATTTCCAGTTTATTTAGTCTACCATCAATAGTTTCTAGTTTTTGATTGACTTCGGTAAATTGCCGATCCATTTTTTGGTTGACTTCGGTAAATTGCTTCTCTATCTTTTGATCCAAACGAGATAATATTTCTTCCAGAGTATAAGTGAGAATTGGTGGGTTGGTTGTCATATATTTTCGTGATAGTTATTTTGGGGACAATAACAGCAGCATCTGTCATTTTACTATTTTACCCCCTTGTGAAGGAGAAGGGACTTGTTTACCAACAAGATACCCGACTTCTTAGAGGGTGTTTGAGAAGTTTTTAATGTATAAACAAACCCCTCTCCAAACCTCTCCCCGAAGCGGGGAGAGGCTTTGAAAACCCCCTTCCCTCGTAGGGAAGGGGGCAGGGGGGTTAGGTTTTTGGAGATTATCGGTTTCATCTAATACTTTTAAAACATCCTCTTAGGTATTAAACAGCAACAGATGGTTCTTTAGGTGGTCGTGATACTGTTTTTTTAACAATGGGATAGCGGTTTTTACGGTGACGCTTTTTTCCTGGTTGCCAACCAGGAGACTTTGAACGTAACCGGACTAAAAACTCCATAATAATTGCAGCAACTTGTTCTCTAATTTTAGGTCCAGAATATTCCTATGTCTGGCTGAACGCGACTGCCTCCGTTCCCAAACGTTTTAATACCTGTAATACACTATAAAGCTCATTATCAGGATTTACCAAAGAAAACAGCCGTGAATTAGCATATTTATGTTCCAATACCTTTAAAAATAAAAATTCATTACCATTGGTAATCATGCCAAAGGTTGGTAGCACAGTTTCCTCATTACCCAACATATAAGCCAAAGCTTGAGGAATTGCGCGTGTCACCGCAAAATCACTCCGTTTTGATTCAATTACCAACAACCAAAGCCGATTTTTTAACACCAAAACATCAATCCGCCCCCGAATAATCGTTCCTTCATCCTCCATTTCTAAAGCCACACCCGTTTCTGTTTCAATCCTAAACGGTTTATGATAAAAACCAGCTAAATCTAACAAGGGCGCAAGTACCACCATCTTCACCGTATTTTCTAGCATTGGCGGATCATCCATCAATTCTAAAAAATTAGCCTTCACCCGATCTAATAAATGTTGATCTTCTTTGTTCAAAGCCTCAAGCCCATCCAACCACTCAGGAAAAAAAGTAGCATCTTGAACGATTTGAATGCCAAAATTTTGCTTTAATTCCCCTAGCGTCACATCCTTGGCCGCAATAGATTGAACCATTTTCATATTTCTCCCTTAGAGGATGTTTGAAAAGTATCAGAATTAATCGAGATCCCCCCAACCCCCCTTACAAAGCCCTTACAAAGGGGGGCTAAATTCCTTAAAGTCCCCCTTTTCAAGGGGGATTTAGGGGGATCTGCGGGTGTCAGATCCCACACGAAAAAGTTTTCAAACAACCTCTTAGGGTTTTTATTTATGCCTTTGTTGATGCCATTGCCAAGCGTGAGAGACGATATCTTTAATACCTGGATATTGAGGTTGCCAATTTAAGATTTTCTGAGCTTTTTCGCTTGTACCAATTAGGGCTGGAGGATCTCCGGGACGGCGATCGCATTCTTTGACTGATATTACCATACCTGTGACATCTTCTGCCGCAGCAATCACTTCTCTAACTGAAAAACCGTTACCATTACCTAAGTTAAAAACTTCGCTTTCACCACCATTTAATAAATATTCTAGTCCTAAAATATGGGCATCGGCTAAATCATTAACATGAATATAATCCCGAATACAAGTACCGTCAGGAGTAGGATAATCAGTCCCAAAAATGCTAATAGCTTCCCGTTGACCTAATGCTGTTTGTAACACTAAAGGGATTAAATGGGTTTCGGGATGGTGATCTTCTCCTAATAATCCTTCAGGGTTAGCACCGGCAGCATTAAAATAGCGGAAACGTACTGATTTAAAATTGTATGCCACATCAAAATCAGTTAATATCCTTTCTACCATTAATTTAGTTGCCCCATAGGGATTAATGGGATTTTGGGGATGATCTTCCGTAATCGGAATAAAATTCGGTACACCATAGGTGGCACAGGTGGAAGAAAAGACGAATTTATGAATTGAAGCTGCTAACATTGACTCTAATAATGTCAACGTTCCTAAAACATTATTCCGGTAATATTTAGCTGGGTCAGTGACAGATTCACCTACATAAGCATAGGCGGAAAAGTGCATAACTGCGGCAAAATGGCGACTCTGAAAAAGATTATCTAATAAAGTGCGATCGCTCGTATCCCCTTCAATCAATTCTACCTCTAAAACCTCTTCTACCAAATCCCGATGTCCATACACCAAATTATCCAGGATGACTACCTCATAACCAGCTTGCTTGAGTGCTAACACTGTATGAGAACCAATATATCCTGCTCCCCCTGTCACCAAAATACTAGGTTTTCTCGCTGACATAGTTTATTTCTCCTTCATGGTTATTTTGTTAATCTAATTTAGCTTAATTTGAAATCAGATCCCCGACTTCTTTAAGAAGTCGGGGATCTGATCTTTGGTTAATATGCCTGTCCCAGCAGAATTTTATTTACACTTTAATAAACCAGCGTTTCTGATACATTAAGACAGCCACACCATACCAAAATAACAAGGTGACAAATGCAAACAAAAATGAGCCATTGAAATTTCCTGCCCAAGATGCAAAGATATTTTTGTAAATCCAATTATAGATACTAACAGCAGTTTCACCTGTACCCAGTTGAGTTTTGGCTATGATTTTAATTAAGAATACAGAAGCTACAAAAAGAGCGATCGCATTTAATCCCATGATCTCAAAAGGCTTACTCCAGCGTTTAATTAGCCTCACCTCTATCAACTCATAACAAGCTGCTAATAACATTAACGCCCAACCAGAGGTAAATAAAACATAGGAACTTGTCCAAATTTTCTTATTAATGGGAAATGACACATCCCAAATAATTGCAATTACCAAACAACACAAACCAAACAATACTAAATCCATGCTAGTTTGTGAACTAGCCTGTTTTTTATCTTTAATCCATTGCCCCGTAAAATAACCAGCCAAAACGCTAACTATTGCCGGAATAGTGCTGAAAAGTCCTTCTGGGTCTCCCATAAAATTAAACCCATCACCTTTATACAAATGTGCTTTGGGAATAATCAATCTATCAATAAATGCACCAAAATTACCTTCTCGCGTCAGCACTCCCGCACCATAATCAGGAACAGGAACATACATCATTGTTAACCAATAAGCAATTAGTAAGCCTCCTGCTACTAACCATTGACTTTTGCGAGGTAATTTTAAAACTATTAAAGATGCAAAAAGATAAGTTAAAGCAATCCGTTGTAATATCCCCATCAAGCGGATACTACTTAAATCAAAAGTCCAAACACCTTGATTCCAAAAACCATTTAATACTAAACCCAATATAAATAGAATCGCAGTCCGGCGCAGGATGCGTAAATAAACTCCTTGAGTAGGTTTGTTATCTGCGGTATATTTTGCTAAAGAAAACGTCATTGCTACACCGACAATGAATAAAAAGCAGGGAAATATTAAATCAGTAGGTGTACAACCGTGCCATTGGGCATGACTGAGAGAAGGATAAACATCATCTGCAACTCCGGCCATATTAGCGAGAATCATCGCTGCAATGGTGATACCACGAAACACATCAAGTGAACTCAGACGCATAAGCAGAATAATCTATTTGAGAATCTTACCTTACTCCTCTCGATGCACTTTATCAAGGAAAATTCTAGAAGCTAGGTTACGAGGTAAACTTTTATTAAGTAATGTTGGAATTTTGAATTTTTTTAATATGTCTATCAAAGTTGGAGATACCGCCCCTAATTTTAGTCTACCTGCCCAAAATGGCAAAAATGTCAGTTTGGCAGATTTTCGGGGTCAAAAATCCGTTGTCCTCTATTTTTATCCCAAGGATGATACACCAGGATGCACTGTAGAATCTTGCGCTTTTCGAGATCAATATGAAGTGTTTCAAGCCGCTGGTGCTGAAGTTATTGGTGTGAGTGGTGACTCTAGGGAATCTCATCAAAGGTTTGCAAATAAATACAATTTACCTTTTACACTTTTAAGTGATCAAGGTGATAAAGTCCGAAAACAATATGGCGCAACTGCCGTTTTTGGTTTTATTCCCGGTCGAGTTACATACCTAATTGACCAAAATGGTATTGTTCAATATGTATTTGATTCTATGTTGAACTTTAAAGGCCACGTTGAAGAAGCATTAAAAACCCTGCAACAACTAGCATCATAAGTAAAATAAGATCCCCGACTTCTCTAAGAAGTCGGAGATCTAACTCTCTTTCATCTCGTTCCCAGTCTCTGACTGGGAATGAATTCTAGAAGGCTCTGCCTTCAATGATAAGCTGTTGTGCATTTAGTTTGTATAATTCTAGGGGGCAAGATGCCCGCACTACAAAGTTCAAGTAAATTATGGTTATCAAATTTAGCTGCGTAACAGCTTATTAGAGGCAGAGCCTTATTAACTGCATTCCTAGTCAGAGACTAGGAACGAGATGTGGTAGGGATTTGAGATTAAGTTGACACCATTAAGCTTTTGCTTTAGGGACTTCCAATTAAAAAAATCCCCAAAAGTTTCTTGTGGTGCGGGACGAATTGCCCGCTAATTACCAAGGACAGGCAGGATGCCCATCCCACAAAATTGGGTGATTGCTTCCCTTCCCTCGCAATGACTGTAAATATTTTTGTCCAATTACTTAGTAGAGACGTTTCATGAAACGTCTCTACATATAAAGAATTTAATCAGACTTTATTTGGAGTGAGATTTTTCGGGAATACCAACATTGGCTTGGGCTGATTTGCCATTTCTGCTGTTAGAATGACCGTTATTGCGGGGTTGAATGACTCCATAACCGCCGTGATTACGTTCATAAATGACGTTAATCTCACCTGTTTCGGCATTATGAAACATATAAAAGTCATGACCCACCAATTGTAGTTGTTCCTGCGCTTCAGCCAATGTCATTGGCGGCATAGAGAAGTATTTGGTACGAACAACCTCTTCGGGTAATTCAGCAGTGCGATCGCCTATTAAATCCGCTGCAACATTCTCTGGCGCTACTACTTCGTTAGTTGATATAGGTTGAGTTTTATGATCCTGCCTTTTTTCCTTATATTTCCGCAATTGCCGAGCAATTTTATCTGCGACTAGGTCAATACTTGCATATAAGCTTTCGCTGCTTTCCTCCGCACGGATAACACTACCATTAGCATAAATAGTTACTTCTGCTGCTTGCTTCGTACTTATTCGGGGATTGCGAGCTACGCTTAAATGGACATCCACTTCATTGGTGATGTTCTGGAAGTGACTAACTGCTTTTTCAATCTTTTGATGCACATATTCACGAATTGCATCAGTGATTTCAATATTTTTACCGTGGATGACAAGCTTCATGTAAACTCTCCCGCTCAATATTATATGTGATGTTTTCAGTTAGGAATAGAAATTGCGGTCAGGCCTATCACTGCCACCGACACAAATTGTTACCTATCCCTAAGACATTGTTTTTTAGCATTTTTAACACTTCTTGCATCTTCAAGTTGGCGCTTGCTTATTTATCGTCTTGTTTCCCAACTGGTTGTTAAGCAATTGGCTATCTAAGCAAAACTATTGAATTAGGCTTTTTGAGATATGATCCTTTTAAACGCCTACTTCTATGGAACTTTACCAAAATAGGAGTCCCCGCCTTTTTTCGTCCCCCAGTCTTTTTCACTATTGTATAGAGAATACAACCCTTTTGGGAAATTTGATCCTGATTGATACAAATAAATTTTTAAGTTGCCACCAGTCAGTAAATTAGTTGGTATTGTCTTAGCTGAATGCTCTCCTCTGTCTAACACCCATTCAGGTTATATATTTAAACTAGCATTTTGTGAGTTCTAAAGTATATTTCCTTGATATTCCTTTAAGATCCTTTGCATAGCTTGACATTTGTTCGCTATATTTTTGGGAATTGAGAGGTAAGTAGCTTGGCACAATTAAATATAAAACCTCTCTCCAAACCTCTCCCCTACCAGGGGAGAGGCTTTGACTCCCCTGGTAGGGAAGGGGGGTGGGGGAGGTTAGGTTTATATTATCACCTATTCACTGATGATTCCTAGCACTCAATTAACCCCGTACAGTTGTTTACTATATAATGTTGGCGTAATGCCTTATGAAACCGCTCATCAGTGGCAGCGATCGCTAGTTGCAGAGCGTATTCACAACCCAGAACTAGATGATGTCCTAATTTTACTAGAACATCCCCCCGTTTACAGCTTGGGGACAGGAGCAAACCCAGAATTTATAAAATTTAATCTTGACAAAATGTCCCAAAACTAACGCAAAAACCCTCCCTATTTCTTCTCTCTCTGTGTTCTCTGTGCCTCTGTGGTTCGTTTGTTCATTTATTTATTGGGATAATTTATTTCCTGGAAGTCCCTTATCGGGTGTCTTCCCTCTTGCCTCTTCCCCCTTACTTATGCACTGATGATTCCTAGCACTCAATCAACCCCGTACAGTTGTTTACTATATAGTGTTGGCGTAATACCTTATGAAACCGCTCATCAGTGGCAGCGATCGCTAGTTGCAGAGCGTATTCACAACCCAGAACTAGATGATGTCCTAATTTTACTAGAACATCCCCCCGTTTACACCTTGGGGACAGGAGCAAACCCAGAATTTATAAAATTTAATCTTGACAAAATGTCCCAAAACTAACGCAAAAACCCTCCCTATTTCTTCTCTCTCTGTGTTCTCTGTGCCTCTGTGGTTCGTTTGTTCATTTATTTATTGGGATAATTTATTTCCTGGAAGTCCCTTATCGGGTGTCTTCCCTCTTGCCTCTTCCCCCTTACTTATGCACTGATGATTCCTAGCACTCAATCAACCCCGTACAGTTGTTTACTATATAATGTTGGCGTAATGCCTTATGAAACCGCTCATCAGTGGCAGCGATCGCTAGTTGCAGAGCGTATTCACAACCCAGAACTAGATGATGTCCTAATTTTACTAGAACATCCCCCCGTTTACACCTTGGGGACAGGAGCAAACCCAGAATTTATAAAATTTAATCTTGACAAAAGTGCTTATGACGTGCATCGCATTGAAAGAGGTGGCGAAGTCACATATCATTGTCCAGGACAATTGGTAGGTTATCCCATTTTAAACTTGCGTCATTACCGCCAAGACCTCCATTGGTACTTGCGTCAACTTGAGGAAGTATTAATTCGCGTTTTAGCAAATTACGACTTAAAGGGAGAACGGATTCCTGGTTTTACTGGAGTTTGGCTAGAAGGATACAAAATTGCCGCTATCGGCATAAAAGTGAGTAAATGGATTACCATGCACGGCTTTTCCTTAAATGTATGTCCAGACATGACAGGATTCAAGCAAATTATTCCCTGTGGCATTATTGATAAACCAGTCAGCAGTTTAGCCGCATGGATTCCCGACATCACCTGTAACCAAGTCCGACATTCTATAAATCAATGTTTTGCAGAAGTATTTGACGTGACCATGAAAAATTCAGAAAGTAGGGGCGCAGGGCCTGCGCCCTGCCAATGATTCGTCAACAACACCATGAAATTTATTCACCCCAACCCGGAATAGCGACAAAAATCTTTACAATAAAGAAGAATAGCAATCATACATAATACAAATTAAAAACAATGGGCATATTCGGATTTGGTAAAAAGTCAACTATACCTACACCAGAGCAAGCCTTACCAGGACGGGCAGAAGTAATGCGAGTACCCGCACAACATTACGTTAATAAAAATCCTCTAAAAGCGCCTTTTCCCCCAGGGTTAGAAACCGCCATATTTGGTTTAGGCTGTTTTTGGGGAGCAGAACGCAAATTTTGGCAACAACCAGGAGTTTATACCACTGCGGTAGGTTATGCGGCTGGTTACACACCCAACCCCACCTATCAAGAAGTATGTAGTGGCATGACGGGTCACAATGAAGTAGTATTAGTTGTATTCGACCCCAAAATTATTACTTATTCCCAACTATTGAAAGTGTTCTGGGAAAGCCACAACCCCACCCAAGGGATGCGTCAAGGTAATGATGCCGGTACTCAATACCGCTCAGGAATTTACGTTTATTCACAAAAGCAAAAACAACTAGCGGAAGCATCAAAGAACGCTTATCAATCAGCCCTCAACGGTGCTGGGTATGATAAAATTACCACAGAGATCTTAGATGCACCTGAATTTTATTATGCTGAAGAATACCATCAGCAGTATTTAGCCAAAAACCCCGGTGGTTATTGTGGTTTAGGTGGTACTAACGTAGCTTGTCCCGTAGGTGTTGCTGAAGCACAAGTTAGTTAGAAGTATAGAAATAAACATCATATCGTAAGTTGGGTTGACGCAAGGAAACCCAACAAAATCCTCGATCATCTTGGGTTTTGCTATCTCCCAACCCAAACTTGTTATGTTGTAAACATTGGAATTCACTTTTTGATTAATTTAAATACTATGTCCTTACTCAAAACCTCACTCACAGGCTTAAAAGCAGACTCATTCCGTCATCCTCTGGACTTGGAAGCCACCAAAACCCTCAAACAAATTCCCGGTTTAGATATGATGGTGCGGAATTTGCTAGGTCCAATGGCTGAACAGGTTTTTTATGTGGAAAATATCGCTTCTAGTATTTTGGTAGGAGAAAAACAACTTCCTGATTTACACAAGTTACTATTGGAAGCTTGTCAAATTCTGGATATTGATCCACCTCAGTTATATGTGCGCCAACACCCAGCCCCCAACGCTTATACCTTTGCCATGCGAGGTAATCAGCCTTTTGTGGTGATTCATACATCCTTGATTGAGATTCTTACACCTGAAGAAATACAGGCTGTAATTGCCCATGAATTAGGTCATCTCAAGTGTGATCATAGTGTGTATTTAACACCCGTGAATTTATTGATTTTAGCCGCTGCCATTGTCCCAAATGTCGGCGCTGTCTTGGCTCAAGCTATCCAGTCACAATTATTAGAATGGGTCCGCTGTGCTGAGTTTACCTGCGATCGCGCCGCTTTGTTAGCTACCCAAAACCCAAAAGTTGTCATGTCAGTATTAATGAAGTTAGCAGGTGGTTCTCCCAGTTTAGCGCCTCAACTCAATTTAGATGCCTTTGTAGACCAAGCTCGCGCCTATGATGACATTAGCAAAACTGAATTGGGGGAAATGGTCAAATCCGCCCGCACAGCCCAATTAAGCCATCCTGTCCCCGTACTACGAGCCAGGGAAATTGACCGTTGGGCAAGTAGTCAAGAGTACCAAAAGTTAGTGCAAAATCAGGGGATTAATTACAAAGGTGAATCTCCATCCCCAGGCGGATGGCGGAATTGGTAAGTAGGTGAACACAATAAAACCAAACTGTGCAAAGAAATGTAAAATCGCCCAAACCCTCTTCACTCTTGCCTTGCCATAACGACAATTTTCAACGCCAACCTACTTAGATTTTACAGGAATCCGTTTCTGGAAATTTCCCAAAAAGTTTCTAAATTAAATCTAATTACCTATTGCCAAACTAAAAAAATAGGCTATAATAGTAAAGTGAAACCCAAGGGCGGGTGGCGGAATTGGTAGACGCACCGCACTCAAAATGCGGCGGCCGTGAGGTCATAGGAGTTCGATTCTCCTCCTGCCCATATTTGTCAAGGCTTTATTTAGTTCCCATACTCTGTATGGGAACGAGAAAAATGAAGCAATTCCAAGGGTCGTGATTGCTTCCCTTCGCTCGCAATGACTGTAAATATTTTTGTCCAATTACTTATCTCGTTCCCAGTCTCTGACTGGGAATGCTATTACAGAGGCTCTGCCTCTAATATCATAGAAGGCAGAGCCTTCTAGAATTCATTCCCATACAGAGTATGGGAACGAGAAAAATGAAGCAATTCCAAGGGTCGTGATTGCTTCCCTTCGCTCGCAATGACTGTAAATATTTTTGTCCAATTACTTATCTCGTTCCCAGTCTCTGACTGGGAATGCTATTACAGAGGCTCTGCCTCTAATATCATAGAAGGCAGAGCCTTCTAGAATTCATTCCCGTACAGAGTATGGGAACGAGAAAAATGAAGCAATTCCAAGGGTTGTGATTGCTTCCCTTCGCTCGCAATGACTGTAAATATTTTTGTCCAATTACTTATCTCGTTCCCAGTCTCTGACTGGGAATGCTATTACAGAGGCTCTGCCTCTAATATCATAGAAGGCAGAGCCTTCTAGAATTCATTCCCATACAGAGTATGGGAACGAGAAAAATGAAGCAATTCCAAGGGTCGTGATTGCTTCCCTTCGCTCGCAATGACTGTAAATATTTTTGTCCAATTACTTATCTCGTTCCCAGTCTCTGACTGGGAATGCTATTACAGAGGCTCTGCCTCTAATATCATAGAAGGCAGAGCCTTCTAGAATTCATTCCCGTACAGAGTATGGGAACGAGAAAAACGAAGCAATTCCAAGGGTCGTGATTGCTTCCCTTCGCTCGCAATGACTGTAAATATTTTTGTCCAATTACTTATCTCGTTCCCAGTCTCTGACTGGGAATGTTATTACAGAGGCTCTGCCTCTAATATCATAGAAGGCAGAGCCTTCTAGAATTCATTCCCATACAGAGTATGGGAACGAGAAAAATGAAGCAATTCCAAGGGTCGTGATTGCTTCCCTTCGCTCGCAATGACTGTAAATATTTTTGTCCAATTACTTATCTCGTTCCCAGTCTCTGACTGGGAATGTTATTACAGAGGCTCTGCCTCTAATATCATAGAAGGCAGAGCCTTCTAGAATTCATTCCCATACAGAGTATGGGAACGAGAAAAACGAGAAAAATGAAGCAATTCCAAGGGTCGTGATTGCTTCCCTTCGCTCGCAATGACTGTAAATATTTTTGTCCAATTACTTATCTCGTTCCCAGTCTCTGACTGGGAATGCTATTACAGAGGCTCTGCCTCTAATATCATAGAAGGCAGAGCCTTCTAGAATCCATTCCCATACAGAGTATGGGAACGAGAAAAACGAGAAAAATTTCTAGTTCTTTTAGTCATCTTCAGATGACTTTTGCTATGAGACTGGGAATGAATTCCCAGTTGGGTTGTGGGTTTTTGGCAAAAGTTTAAATCTCACCCGTGTTTAACTATTACTCTTAGTATAGTAATATGAACTATATCTGTAATTATAGTTATATCCCAGTCCTCGGAATTTCTCGCCGTTGACTACCGTTCCTAGTAAATTGATGGGAGATGCTTTTAGCGTATCAACAAGTTGCTTGACGACTGATTTATCTGTTTTATCAATTCTGATAACTAACATGACACCATCAGTATTAACTGCTACTAGCCTAGCATCTACTAATCCTGACAAAGGAGGAGTATCATAAATCACTAAATCAAAATTCTCAGAGAAATAGTCCATCAGTTGAATCATTTTATCTGATGAGAGTAACCGCGCCGGATCAGGTGGTACAGGACCTGCCGTAATCACAGATAAACCCTTAAGTTCGGGCATTTCTTGAATTACTTGCTTGACATCTATATCTGAAGAAATTAAACTACTTAGTCCCCAGAGATTATTTAATTTTGATAGTTTGTGAATCTTGGGTTTGCGGAGGTCACAATCTACAAGTAATACTTTTTTCCCCATAATCGCGGCTGTTTTTGCCAGACTAAATCCCACCGTACTTTTACCATCTCCAGGGACAGCAGAAGAAACAACTAAAGACCTAATTGGTTTATCAGAATTAAGCAGTTGAATATTACTATATAAAACTTGTAAAGATTCCCAAAATGATCCCTGTCCATAATAATAGCTTGATCGGGAAGGTCTACGAGCAGAAGTTTTAGCTGGTTCATCATTTACGAGAAGAGGGTCTAAAACTACTTCTGGTTGTTGATTTTTGTTTATCAAGTTTAAAGATGGATTCTGAACTAGGTTTTTATTAAAGGGAAGAGATCCTAATAAAGGCAGTCCTATCTTATCCTGGACATTTTCAACGCTGTGATAGGTATTATCAGTCTGTTCTCTCAGAGAAGCAGCACCTAGTCCTAATAAGGAACTAGCCACAAATCCCAATATTAAGTTGGCGGGAATATTTGGAGAAACTGGATATAGAGCCTGATTAGCTGCTTGGATTAATTCCCAAGGTAGTTCTGTTTGGGCTACTTGTATTTGCAATTGCTCACGAGCAGCTAATAAGCGATTTAAACTTTCATTGGCTATTTCTAAATTCCGTAGGATTTCAGCATATTGCCGAGACAAAACTGGCAACTGGTCTAATTTCAATTGCAGTTGTTTTTCTGCTTGTACTATATATTGATTGTCTACTTCTATTTTCTTAATTAGATCCGTAGCTTCAGATATTCTGATATTAATAGTGCGTGCTGCTTCTGCCTCAATAATAAGTAAAAGGTTGGATCTTTTTTCTTCTAAGGTGCGGATAACTGGGTTATCTGGTTGAAACCGAGTTAATTCTCCAGATAGCTGGATATCTAATTGGCGTTGTTGACCAATTAGGGTTTGATAAAGAGGGGCAGTATTGAGAATTGCTAACTGTTCTTCACGTCTCTGTAGCCTCTCATAAGTAGCTCTGGCAGCGGTTAACTGTTGATTTATAGTTAGTCTTTGTTGTGTCAAAGATTGAATTTGCGAAGAAACTACTTCAGATTGGTTTTCTGGATCAATAAAATTGTATCTTTGGCGGAACATTTGCATTTCTTTTTGCAACTGTCCTAGCCTAATTCGGATTTCAGGTAGTTTTGCATCCACAAATTGAACTCCCTGACGGAGCTTTGTTTGTCGCTTGTTGAGGCTATATTTTAAATAAAAATCAGCCAGAGGGTCTAATATGAGTTTAATTTTTTGGTTATTATCACTTCTGTAGTTAACTTCGATTATTTTGGATTGCCCCACGCGACGAATCATTAAATCTTCCGAAATGGTCTTATAATCAATATCAGGATCAGATTTTTGTATTTCTTTAATAAAATCTCTCAGCAGTTCTGGACTTCGGAGAACTTGAATTTGGCTCTCATAATCTAGTCCATCTGGACTAAGGGCATTAGCGAGTCCCACGTCGATTTTCCCTAGTTCAGAGTCACTATTAACAGGTTCAACTAAGATTTGAAAGTTGCCTTCATAAATTGGTACTTGGTTAAAAGTTGTATAAATAACACCACCCATAGCAACGGAAGCAACCCCCATGATGACAAACGCTCGGCGCTGTAAAAGACCAAGAAAGGACTTGAGGTTAAAATCACTAGCCTCTTCTGAAAATTGGGAAAATGTGGGATTGGGAAATAATGTAGAAACAGGAGTGGTATTATTCTGAGCGTTTTTATCGTTTGTAAGTTGGTCAAGCATAGGTTCTTTTGCGGTGAATAACCGAGAATGTGCAACTGTTTTTTTTACATGGATGAGTCATAGTTTAGCAATTTTAAACGCTGATAACCACTAACTACTAAAATTTATTGATTATAACGATATGCAATACCCTAATAAGTATGACTTAAGTAGTGAGACAGAATTAATTACACAATGTCATTGGCAATGGAACGAAGTGAAATGAAGCAATTCCAAGGGTTGTGATTGCTTCCCTTCGCTCGCAATGACTGTAAATATTTTTGTCCAATTACTTAAAACCCGCACTCCGCTAATTTTTGGTGGTGTCTGATGCCAAATTTTCCCATTCTGTCCTTTTTTTGATTGGTTTAGCCGGATTTCCTGAGTAGACGATATTCGCTTCTAAGGATTTTCCTGTGACACTACCCAATCCTAAAACTGCTCCCCGTCCAATAGTAACACCAGGTCCGATGACTGATTTTGCCGCTATCCAACTACCCTCTTGAATATGAATAGCTCCAGGAATTAGTTCAAAGTTGGGGTGATTCCAGTTATGATTACCAGTACAGAGATAAACTCCCTGAGACAAACACACATGATTTTCGATGGTAACATTAGCTAGATTATCAATCCAGGTATCTTCTCCAATCCAAACGTAATTACCAACGCTCAAGCGCCAGGGAAATTTAATTTTTACTCGTGTCTTAATGCGTACACTCTTACCTATAGTAGCACCAAACAGCCTCAGTATCGAAACTTTTATAGATGATATAGGCAGCCAATAACTTTCCACTAAGGGTGAGCCAATGAAGTACCATAAAATTTGTTGACTGTATGGCGCTCCGGGTGTATAGTTTCCAAGTGTGTAATTATCTAAACGCATAAATAATTGTTTCAGTATATTTTATTTGCTTCTATTATATGTATACTCAGCAATATTTCTGTTAAAACTCTCAAAAAATGTGTAATACCATCTATGCCAACCGTCAAGAATAGCGCATTTGCGGATGAGACAATAGATGAAGATTATTAAAGGGGCGAGGATTTTGCCTTTGCGAGGGCGATCGCTTAAAGTAAGTTAGAGGCTTCCAATTAAAAAAAATATGCCAAAATTTCATGCTGTTATTGATGAATCGTTTCTGGGCGCAGACCCTGCGCCCCTACTTTCTGAATTTTTTATGGTCAGAATCTACTAATAGTCTGTCAAGAATACCGCCTTTGCGGATGAGACAATAGGAGACTTCCAAGAAATAAATTATCCTAAGAAACGAACCACAGAGGCACAGAGTACACAGAGAGAGAATTTCTGCATCAGTTTTGGGACATTTTTTTATTTGGAAGTCTCTAGATGAAGATTATTAAAGGTGGGAGGATTTTGCCTTTGCGAGGGCGATCGCGGGGAAAAATGTCTGAATCACGGATTAGACGGATTGCGCTGATTTCACGGATTTTAGTACCTTTTATCATAGCAAACAACCTAATCCACACGCGGGTAAAAATGTCTGAATCACGGATTAGACGGATTGCGCTGATTTCACGGATTTTAGTACCTATATACTAAACACGGGTGAGATTTAAACTTTTGCTAAATGACAAATAACCAAGATATGTAGGGGTTTAGCAGTGCTAAACCCCTACGTTTAGAATCAAACAATCAAGCCGTTTTGAGTATAAGTGTATAATTGGCAAAATTGATTCTTCAAAGTAAAAAGCTTTAACAGCTTCTCGAATATTGGCTTTGAGTTCTTCCCAAGAATCTCCTTGGGTAAAAATGTCTTCGGTGAGACATTCAGTAACAAATCCGCCGTCTTCTTCTTGGGAAACTTCAAAAACCAGTGTATTTACCATCAGATTAATTCCTAGTAATAAAGAGCAGGTTATTTGAGCCAATTAATTATCTATTTTCTCTGCTTCTATTATATGTATACTCAGCAATAGTTCTGCTAAAACTCTCAAAAAATGTATAATACCATCCATGCCAACCGTCGAGAATACTGCCTTTGAGAATGAGACAATAGATGAAGATTATTAAAGGTGGGAGGATTTTGCCTTTGCGAGGGCGATCGCGGGGAAAAATGTCTGAATCACGGATTAGACGGATTGAGCTGATTTCACGGATTTTAAATTGGACAAAAATATTTACAGTCATTGCGAGCGAAGGGAAGCAATCACAACCCTTGGAATTGCTTCGGTCTAAAATCAGGCTAGTAGTTCGTCAAATTTATTTTGACGGGTAATGATCGGAAAAAAATTTCTGTTCTTCCCTCCCCTACCCCCGGTGCCTCTCTTCTCCCCCTGCTTGCCTTCACCCGTCATTTTCGGGTTGACAGACTACTAGTGGCTCTTGTAGAAAGTTTATCTGGACAGATGCCGCACCAAATGAAAGAATGGGTATCTAGTAATAGGTTCATCCTTCACCTAGCCAAAACTCATCCGGGAGAGGATTGTTGACTCCTTCTAATTTCGTATAACTTAGCATCTACTAAAAAGCGATACCAAAAACCCTGGAGAAAATGAAAAATCAGACCTTGAGTACCATCTAAAAAGCCTAGTCCGATAATGTAGCGCATCAAAAAGTAAAGAAAGGCTCGGAAAAAAAGAGGCGAATCGCCCATAAAAATTTTTCTTTACCCACCTACGTTGACTAGCTTGGGACAATTGATTTGTATTTAATACATTATCCTGTTCATCTACCATCATCCCTAGTAAGTCTTTAACTTCTCGATCTGCATAACGGTTATGCTTGTCTGTCCAGAAGGTTAAGCCTTTTTGATTTTCGTCAATGATATCGTATTTTAGATCAGCGGTTTCTCCTTGGGAGAGAATAATATGCTCATCCATCCAACGCTGTTCGCAAGTACCCAAACCTGTACGCCAAACCCTCAATAACCAAGTGGGATAATAACCACCATGACGAATCCATCGTCCCATGAAAAATACGCGCCGTTTAACTTGGTAGCCAGTTATTTGCTCTGGCGTTTGGGGTAAAATCTTTTTTAATTCTTTAACGAGTTCAGGGGTAAGACGTTCATCAGCATCAAGACGCATGATCCAAGGTGTGGAAATTGGCAGATTTTCTAAACCCCAATTTAGTTGCTTGGCATAATTTTCAAAAGGATGACTGAAAACTTGACAACCAGCTTGCTTGGCAATTTCAATGGTATTATCTGAGCTACCAGAATCAATAATCAATATTTCTGCATTGAGGGATTGCAAACTGGCTAAACAAGTGGGTAAGTTCGCTGCTTCGTTGTAAGTTAAGATAATTACAGATAACATTATTTTTTAGGTTATTTTGGACTACAAGAACACAACATACTTTTCCAAAGATAGGGAAATCTACCAGCAAAGTTATTTTCTAATGGCTTCAATATGTGAAAAATCTGTCCAGTTAATATTAAAACCATTATTATTTAAAATTTGAGTTATTATCTTAATTGCATCATGATATCCATTCTGTTCAAGTATTTGAGAATGTACTTCAATAAAAATTGCCCTCAAATCTGAAGAATTTAAAACTTTCTGCATACCTCTAAGGACCTCAATTTCTGCTCCTTCTACGTCTATTTTGATCACATTAGGAGTATAACCTAATTCTTGAGAAATATTATCACCAGTAGTAATTTCTACTTCTATACTATTACTTGTCTTACCAGAATTTGATAATTTATTTGTTGGGGAAGTTGGATCATCATTAACAGAAAAATATGTAGTTCCAGTTTTACTCCCTAATGCTGATTCGATCACAATTAAGTTTCCCTTATTAGGAATTTTTCTGCACAACTGTGCGCTTAAAGGTGAGGGTTCACAAGCTATAACTTTACCTTCGTTTCCAACTTGACTCAATATTTGTTCTGTATAATATCCAATATTTGCTCCTATATCCCATACGATATCACCAGCTTTAATATATCTCAATAAAGCAGATTCAAAATTACTCTCATATCCTTTACTAATTTTAGTAGATAGGTATGCTAAAAACTTTCTACCAATACTATTTTTCCTTAAAAAGGATCTTGTATTTATGATGTATGGGCTTTGAACGAGTCTGGAAAATATAGATTTCATAGTATTCTTAGAGAAAATGGAAAATATTTAGGTTTTAACAAAGCATTTATATCAACTAATTTTTGATGGGTTATTTATACATCAAAATCTATTATTCAAATGATCTTATGAAGAATAAGCAATCTTTCAAAAGACTCAAATTGTTCCTTACTGATTTTTTCTTGTTGAACTGCTTGCTGGTTGATTTTAATATGCTGAGGATTAAACATACTGATTACAATTGCGTAAGGTGAATAAATTCTTTGAAAATATGATAATATAATTTGGTGCATATTTTCTTGTGGAATAAATTTTCTTCCAAATATAGACTCAATTTCAGAATAGAGGTCTTTATCCTTAAGTTGTTCAAATATCAATGCTATACTCGGTTCAATTCTAAAGGGAGAATACATCACAATTTTTATATCTTTATCAGCAAGATTTTTCAATGTCATTGAATCATGCTTACCAATTCCTCCACAGGCTATTTGAAGTATATCAGGCTTAATATTTTTAGATGTGAAGAAGTTATTTACTAATTCTATTGATTGATATGTAGCAAATCCATAACTTCTAATCTTACCACATTTTTTTTGTGCTTCTAAAAATTCAATCACTTCAAAGATGTCATCTGATTTGTTTTCAAAGTCATAACCGTGAAATAATATATTATCAATATAATCAGTACGCAAAGATTTTAAACTGGTATTTAAGCTAATAGTTGCATTTTTGACTGTAAAGTCTATCTTAGGTGAAACCTGACCAGCCGCAGACTTGACTATTGTTTGAGATTGGGGAATATAATTGACAATATTTCTTGCTAATGTCTTAGCTATTCTGATAAATTTATTGTTACGTGGACTCAAACCAAATTTAGTTGTAATTTCTACATTTTCTCTAGAAATTTTCTCTTGTATTAAGAAATTTCCCAATAGGGATTCTGCTTCACCCCAACCATAAGAACGGGCTATATCAAAATAGTTAATACCTGCTTCGTGTGCTAATTTAAGAGCATAAAGGCTATTCTTTTTGTCAATTTTACCTAAAATTGAAGCACAGCCAAAACCCAGTTTAGTTACTAACATATTAAAAATACCTCAGTTGTAGAAATAAACGATCATGTTCAATGGGTGCTAAAGCTTTATGGTAACAGGAAGCATCCTCAAGAAAACATTTTCCTGCTTTACCTTGAATTGTAATAATGTCTGTTGGAGAATAGTTTTGATGAATTACCTCTTCAGGAAGACGCGCACTACGTAAAAGCATAAACATCTTTTTACTTACATGACTCCCTTTAACAAGAATATGTGCGCCACTTTTAATATCTACATCGGTGAGATAAAAAGAAACATAGAAAAAGTTAAATCCATGTATGTCATAATGATAGTCAATGGTTTGATGCTGGCTACGTCTTGCTTCTGGGGATAATGTATTTGCAAAACTCCACCACAATCTGACATCACAGTTAGTGGGAAAGTAACCAAGGTATTGCGATGAAATATCTAATAATTGACTATCATACCTAAGTTTGTGTATTTCTTTTATTTTTAGAGGTTGATCTAAATTAGCCATTGCAATTTTATGATCTTGTTTGATCTGATACTGATATTCATCATAAGTAAAAGATAAACCATTTCCAGTCGCAATCAGGTTTTCTGTCTTGGCGGCTGCTACTATAGATGCAACTGATTGTTGATTTAGCTCAAGTTGGTCGTAATATGAGTTATTTTTAATGTAACTAGCTATTCCTTGTGGATCAAGATTAGAGCAATTTAATATTTGAGTTTCAAACTTCAAACTATTCTCAATCTTATTTTTTTGAAAAAGTTGCTTTATTCTTTTGAATTGAGAATAATATTTTCTGACTATATAAAATCTGCCAAAAATATACCCAAAATTACCGTTTAATATTTTTTTGATGATCACGCGATAATCTAATTTAGGATTATCAGATGTATAAGCTAAGTTATGCTGATTCATAAATTTTAAGTCTTTTTTAGGTTTCTCAACAACAGTTTATCGTAGATACTCAGTATCCAAGGTTTCTTCTTTACTAAAAGGTTCGTTTCTTAAATATCTTCTAAATTAATCCCCATTGCTTGCAGTCTTTCAGCTAGTTTAGCAGCTTTTTGTTCTGCCTGTTTTGCTCTTTGACGTTCTTGTTCTGTTCTTTGACGTTCTTGATTAACTAATTCACTTCCCCAGAGTAATAAATTTCCAGATTTATCCCACCATCGTAACCAATAACCCTGAAATTCGGCTTTTTTCCCTATCCATACACCCAAGAATAGGTCTAAAGCTTCTATCCAAAAGCGCTGATTTTCATCTGGAGATTCTTGCTGGTATTTACCATTAACCAAATTATGAACTTCTAAAATTCCAATTTGGGGATGGAAAATCACATAAGTGGGAACTTTTAAAATTTGTTCATAAAAGTGCCACTTTCCATAGGGAAAATGGGGATTAATGGAATATTCTGTTCCTTCTGTTGCAGATATAAATTCCATGACAATGGCTGGTTTTTCTCCTTCGCTATGAGGAGTGTAACTACGACGGATTTCTCCTGGAGGTAGAGGATGGACAGAAGGCACGTAAACCCAATCAGGTGCTTTGACGATGCTTTTGTCATTCACTGTGGCACATAGACCAAAATTGGAGGCAATCAGCATTGATTCTAGAATTAAACCCGCTAATTCTAGGGACTCTCTTAAAGCAGCAGCGAGAAGGGGTTGGAGGTTATTTTCCACGGGTTCATCTGGTAGGGGAAAATCTGCTGGTAGTTTTTCCCAGGTGATTCGAGGTAGAGTATTGGGGGGACAAAGTTGTAGAACTGTCATAGTCAAGAGCGATCGCTAACAGTGTTAATTTATTATATTGTTTATTGGTTGCATTTAGTTGAGATTCTAGCCATTGATTAAAAAGAGCGATCGCTTCTTGAATTTTTGCTACAATGGTCTATGTTTGTCTTTTCTTCACATCTTTCTGATTATCCCATAATCCGCCAGCCAGGGAATTAATTCCCTGTCTAATAGCTCAAGTCTACTGAAGTAGACTAAATTCTTGTTTCCCCCAAAGCATCGGGGACTAAGTGGAGTAATTTACAAGTCTCTTACTTGAGATTCTAGCCATTAGACTTCTCCGGTAAAGATTGTAGAGATGTTCCATGGAACGTCTCTACAAGGGGTTCAAACGACGCACATTTAATTTTCAGAGATGTCTATTGATTAAAAAGAGCGATCGCTTCTTGAATTTTTGCTACAATGGTCTATGTTTGTCTTTTCTTCACATCTTTCTGATTATCCCATAATCCGCCAGCCAGGGAATTAATTCCCTGTCTAATAGCTCAAGTCTACTGAAGTAGACTAAATTCTTGTTTCCCCCAAAGCATCGGGGACTAAGTGGAGTAATTTACAAGTCTCTTACTTGAGATTCTAGCCATTAGACTTCTCCGGTAAAGATTGTAGAGATGTTCCATGGAACGTCTCTACAAGGGGTTCAAACGACGCACATTTAATTTTCAGAGATGTCTATTGATTAAAAAGAGCGATCGCTTCTTGAATTTTTGCTACAATGGTCTATGTTTGTCTTTTCTTCACATCTTTCTGATTATCCCATAATCCGCCAGCCAGGGAATTAATTCCCTGTCTAATAGCTCAAGTCTACTGAAGTAGACTAAATTCTTGTTTCCCCCAAAGCATCGGGGACTAAGTGGAGTAATTTACAAGTCTCTTACTTGAGATTCTAGCCATTAGACTTCTCCGGTAAAGATATTGTAGAGACGTTCCATGGAACGTCTCTACAAGGGGTTCAAACGACGCACATTTAATTTTCGGAGATGTCTATTGATTAAAAAGAGCGATCGCCTGTTGGATTTTTGTTATAATTACTTCTGTTTGTTGGGCTAATTCTAATACTCTTTCTTTTCGCAGTTGCAGATTATAATTATGCCGTGCTAAATGTCTAAACTTGCGATAATCATTTAATTGTAATAATAGTGAACCTTGCCATAAGGGAGGACGATTTTCTCCACCAATTTCTGCCATTTGTAACAATAGTTGTTCATGCCAATTTTCCGCTTTTGGCATTCCCCCATCTAAAGTCACAGCCACTCTTTCGCTAATTCGCTCACAAGCTGTGTAAAAATCACAAATATAGCTGGATAATGTGGGAGTGATAAAGATTTCTGGGACATTATCACTTTGTTCTAAAGGAGTTTTCATAGCTTGACAATTCTGCTCTAAAGCTATCATCTCATCTTCAATACGGGTTTTTAGGGCTAAATATTTATTAGTAGGCATGGGTTTTTCTTTGAGAATGCGAGAACGGACAAAATCTGGGATTTCTTCTAATGCTACTAAATCTATTTTCAACCAATTAGGTGTGATTTTTTCTAGAAGAGAATAGGCTTCCCACTGTTGTTTTTCTGACATTCCTCTCACAGCCAAATCTAAATCAGATTGCCAATGCCAAGGACTTTCTCCTGATAAAGAACCAAATAATATTACCTCTTCTGCTCCATTTTCTAGGAGAATTTGCCGACATTTTGCGGCAGTTTGTAATGCCTCTTGTTTTCTTTGTTCTAGAGTTTGATTGCTGTTTTCCGTGGTGATGTTTTCTGTCATTATTGTTTAGCCACAACTCTATATCCCACATTCCGCACCCTGAACTGTCACATATCAAAAAAGCCTAGCGAGTAGTACATAATAACTAAAAATCATTCGAAGGGTAAGAGGCTTAATGATAGTAAGTAGCATTAAGCTGGGCATGGAGTGAGAAAGTGGAACTTCGTAACGGGACTGAAAGAAAGAGAAAATTCGATATGATTAAAAAATTAATTGTTCACAAAAGCAAGAAATGAGAGAATCACAATAGAACAAGTAGAGGAATCTGTTGTGAAATTAAAACCCCAAGAAATAGAAATTCAAAACATAGATCATCTAGGGATAGTAGCAGGGATGATAGATTCAATCGGAATAGTAGAAATAATAAATGAATTAATAGGAGTTGAAAAAGACGAGAAAGTAAGTGCAGGTCAAGTAGTAAAAGCCATGATAATAAACGGGTTAGGATTTGTATCGAAACCCTTATATATGTTTCCCCAATATTTTGAAACAATCGCCTGTGAACATCTAATAGGAGCAGGAGTAAAACCAGAATATCTCAACGACGATAAACTGGGGAGAGTTATGGATAAACTATTTATCAAAGGATTGGATACACTATTTTTTATCATAGCCTTAAAAGCAGCACAAAAATTTGGAGTATCACTGTCAACCTCGCATTTAGACTCATCATCAATACACGTGCATGGGCAATATAATACAAGTTTACCAGAAGTAATATTTGAGAATCAAAAAGTAGGAAATAACCAAGAATTAGAAGAATTAGCAGTAAAATCACCAAAAGAGATAACCATCACCTACGGTTATTCCCGTGACCATAGACCAGATTTAAAACAATTCATCATAGAAATGATATGTTCAGGAGATGGAGACATACCAATATTTTTAAAACTAGCATCAGGAAACCAAACAGATTCATCATGCTTTGGTCAAATAGCAGTAGAATATCAAAAACAATTAGAAGTTAATAGTCTCATCGTTGCTGACGCTGCTTTATATACAGAATCAAACCTGAAAATGATGTCAGAATTACGTTGGTTATGTCGAGTACCATTAAGCATAAAAGCAGCAAAATCATTAATATCAACATTACCAGAATCAGAATTTATTGATAGTACAATACCAGGATATAAATTAGCATCAAAAACCGAAAATTATGCAGGGATAGAACAAAGATGGTTAGTAGTGCAAAGTCAAGAAAGAAGAGAATCAGACCTGCGTAAGCTCAGACAAAAAATTACCAAAGCAGAATCAAAAGCTGTGAAAGATTTGAAAAAGTTATCACAAGAGAGATTTGCTTGTGAGGCTGATGCTATCAAGGCATTATCAAAATTATCAAAACAATTCAAATATCATCAAATTAACGAAATTTTGGTTACTCAAATCAAATTTAAGACAAAAGATTCTTCAGAAGAAATATCTTACCAAATATCAGCTACAGTTTCCGAAAATGAAAGTAAAATTAATACAGAATTGCTGAGTGCAGGACGTTTTATTATTGCTACGAATGTTTTAGATTCAAATGAACTTAGCAATGATTCCATGCTGAGTGAATATAAAGCTCAACAGTCTTGTGAGCGGGGGTTCGGTTTTCTTAAAGACCCATTATTTTTTGCAGACAGTATTTTTCTCAAAAGTCCTGAGAGAATAGAGTCTCTGGGAATGATTATGGGTTTATGTCTACTGGTTTATACTTTGGCTCAACGTCAAATTAGAAATGCTCTGAAAGATTCTAAATCAACAATTAAAAATCAATTAGGTAAAGCAACTGACCGTCCTACTTTACGCTGGATTTTTCAATGCTTTCAGTGTATTCATTTAGTTGAATATAACAACGAACAACACGTCTCTAATTGGACTCAAGATAGGGATTTTATTCTGAATCTTTTACCAGATGATTGTTTTCATTACTATCAATTAGCCACTTAATTCTTCTCTCCATTAATTTAATTAATATCAGATTTAGGAGCTAATCTGTTTGATTTATTGCTCTATTTTACTATGTCTATAATTTCGTTTTTTACTTCAATTTATTAGTCTAACTTATAATCTGTATCTTGAATATCTTCATTTATTTATCTTTTTCTCCCTCTGGGTGGTGTTCATTCTTGTTGCTCCTTATTGACAATGGGTTTTGATGCCATTTTTGGTGTTTTTCTTTTTTGCCAATGTATTTTCTCGATAATATGTTATTTTTTATTCTCAATTTTATTTCTTGCCTATGTAATTCCACTCCTGTGACAGTTGGGGTGCGGAATGTGGGCTATATAGGATAGGGTTTTCTGAAAAAGTTGTCTGTGAGAGCTAGAAATATGGCTAACGCCACGCTGCGCTATCAGGAGGTAGGGGCGCAGGACTGCGCCCCTACCTCCTGAAATATGGCTAACACTACGCTATCAGCAAGCCCTAATTATTTGTAAAGTTCCATATTTAACCTCACCGTTCTATAACCCACATTCCGCAGATACTAAAGCAAATTTAGGAATTAAAAATTTAGAGAAAGTAAAGCCTGAAAAGATTGCCGAGCAAAGATTTCAGGCTTTTATTTGTTAAAATAGTGTAATCAAATAGAGAGGGGGGAAACCATGAAAGAGTCAAAAAAAGCCATGGAAATCCTAAATATAGACCATTTAGGAATAGTAGCGGGAATAATAGACGAGATGGAATTAGTAGAAGAAGTGAATAAAATAGTTGGAATAAAAACAAAAGAAACCCTCAACCCAGGACAAGTAATAAAAGCAATGATCTTAAATGGATTGGGCTTTTTAAGCGCCCCATTATATCTATTTGAGGAATTTTTTGTAGGAAAACCAACAGAACATTTAATAGGAGAAGGAGTATTACCATCACATTTAAACGATGACAAACTAGGAAGAGAACTAGACAAATATCATCAAATAGGAACAACAAAAATATTTACAGCAGTAGCCATAAAAGCAGCCCATAAATTCAAAGTAGAAATGGATAGTATTCATTTAGATGGGACTTCAATGAGTGTAGAAGGAGAGTACAAAAAAGAAAGCGAAGAAAGAGATGAAACAAAGCAAGAAACAGGAGAGAATAAAATAGAAAGAGAACCAGAGATGAAAGGAATAGAAATAGTTCATGGATACTCAAGAGATAAAAGACCAGACCTCAAACAATTTATCATAGACATGATAGTAACAGGAGATGGAGATATCCCATTATATTTAAAAGTAGACTCAGGAAACGTAGATGATAAAAGTGTATTCGTAGAAAGATTAAAAGAATTTAAAAAACAATGGACATTTGAGGGCATAAGTGTAGCAGATAGTGCCTTATATACAGCAGAAAACTTAGCAGCAATGAGAGAATTGAAATGGATAACAAGAGTACCACTAAGTATCAAGGAAGCAAAAAATAAAATCGTAGATATAAAAGAATCAGAATGGAAAGATAGTCAAATATCAGGCTATAAAATAGCAGCCAAAGAATCAGAATATGCAGACATAAAACAAAGATGGATAATCGTCGAAAGTGAATTAAGAAAAAAATCAAGTATCCAACAGGTAGAAAAACAAGTCAAAAAACAAGAATCAAAAGCAAAAGCCGCACTCAGTCAACTATCCAGGCAAGAATTTGCTTGTCAAGCAGACGCAAAAGTAGCAATAGAAAAGCTATCAAAATCCTGGAAATATCACCAAATAAAAGAAATTGAGTATTTAAAAAAATCTGAATATAAAACAGCAGGTAGACCAAGTAAATTGACCGAACCAAGTCAAATAAAATATCAAGTTAAAAGTCAAATAGAAACGAGAGAAGAAGTAATAGAAACTGAAAAAATTAAAGCAGGGAGATTTATATTAGCAACAAATATCTTAGATAAAAATGAATTGAGTGATGAGCAAGTATTAGAAGAATATAAATCCCAACAATCTAACGAAAGAGGATTTAGATTTTTGAAAGACCCCTTGTTTTTTACATCCAGCGTATTTGTCAAAACTCCTGAAAGAGTAGAAGCAATAGCAATGATTATGGGATTGTGTTTGTTAGTCTATAATCTTGCACAAAGAAAGTTAAGGCAAGAATTAGCTAAATTCGATGACGGGATTAGAAATCAAGTCAATAAAATCACAAATAAACCGACAATGAGGTGGGTATTTCAGATGTTTCAAGCTGTACATTTGGTAGTCATAAATGGACAAAAACAAATGAGCAATTTTACAGAGGAACGTGAAAAGATTGTCAGGTATTTAGGAAAGAGTTGTAGTAAATATTATCTAATTATTTGATGTGGTTTATTTGAACAAAAAGATGTAGATAGTTCAAGGGTAAAATTAGTAAATAGAAATTTTTAGCGAGGATGTAAATATTCTTAGCTGTAATTGTCATGTTTATTTTACCCGAAATTACTAATTCAATATAGAGAGAGAATATATTTTAAAACCTCGTAAAATGAAGTTACTTAATATGTTCTATTTTTTGGCAAATAAAGTTAAACTCAACCAGAAAATTAGGTAGATAAAATTTTCCTGGCTGAAATTTTTCAAAAATCCCAATAATCTAGGTCACATCTGCGGAATGTGGGCTATAAAACTTACCCAAAATTACCAAAGTCTAGACACACCTGGACAGCGATAATCTTAGTGTTTATTTCCTGCTTCATCGCGGTCTTAGAATGACTTCCAATCTTGTTTGCCCGCTCCACAGACAATCTCGGTAGAACTTACCGTTTCTGACCGACCGTAGTTCCTAAAAAGAACCTTCGATTCTTGAGGATGATCTAAGAAGTTTTCAATTGTAGCGGCGATCGCCCCTAATTGATATTTGACATCGGTTTGGAAGATAAGTAGTCAGACAGAATTAATTACACAATGTCATTGGGAATGGAACGAAGTGAAATGAAGCAATCGCCAGGGTTGTGATTGCTTCCCTTCGCTCGCAATGACTGTAAATATTTTTGTCCAATTACTTAATTAGGGTGTTTTTTTCCATAATCTCTTGCTTGACGAATGCGATCGCCAAGCAGAAATACTTTTTTCGGTTAATTTTCTTTAAATTTCATCTAAACTCACCCCCAAAGCCCGCAATTTCTCAGCTAGTTTGTCTGCTCGTTGTTTTTCCTGTTCTGCCCGTTGTTTCTCCTGTTCTGCTCGTTGTTTTTCCTGTTCTGCTCGTTGTTTTTCCTGTTCTGCTCTTTCCGCAAAAGTAGGAATCCAATCACCATCTTGATTATACCAACGTAGCCACAAACCTTCTGTATCCTGATATTTTCCTGACCAAACTCCTACTCCTAATTCCAATTCAGGAAACCAGAATTTTGGTTCTACCAGTTCCACTGCTTGATATTTTGTGCCACGTAATTGAAATACTCGAAGGCGATTTTCATATCTATCAAAGATCACATAATAGGGCGATCGCAAATACTGTTCATAAGCTTGCCATTTTGTCGGCGGTTTATTCGCGCTTCTTAATGTTTGTCCTAAGTCTTCTGCTTCTGTACCTGGTGATAATAATTCTACTATTAAAAATGGAGCTAATCCTTCTTGCCAAATTACATAACTCAACCGCATATCTTCTTGTTTTTCGGAAGCAGCCACACCTAAGACTAAAAACCAATCAGGTCTTTTATACCATGCAAAATGGCGCACATCATAGTATAAGTTTAAATCCGTACCAATGAACATTTCCTCCCTGGGATAAATGGGAGACTGACAGGTTTCCCGTAATAATTGCGGTTGAAAGTCATGAAATTCGTCTGGCAAACCTGGCTCCTCTGGATTTTCACTAGGTAAATCATACATGGTGGGCATGGTTTCCCAGGGTGGACGGGGATGAATTGTGGAGTCTAATTCTTCATCAATATCCTCACTGGGTAAATCATACATGGTGGGCAGGTTTTTCTGGGGAGGTGCTTCACCTTGATACATGATTCATTATCTCCTGTGCTTCATTGCCTGGAATGCCCCATAAATTATAACTTTGAATGATATTTTCGTAAACAGAGACCATCTTTGATGCTATTTTATCCCATGTATAATTATCTAGTATAAACTGCCGGGCGCAATCGCCCATTTCCTTCGATTCTTGAGGATGATCTAAGAAGTTTTCAATTGTAGCGGCGATCGCCCCTAATTGATATTTGACATTGGTTTGGAAGATAAGTAGTCAGACAGAATTAATTACACAATGTCATTGGGAATGGAACGAAGTGAAATGAAGCAATCGCCAGGGTTGTGATTGCTTCCCTTCGCTCGCAATGACTGTAAATATTTTTGTCCAATTACTTAATTAGGGTGTTTTTTTCCATAATATCCCTATTTGACGAATGCGATCGCCAAGCAGAAATACTTTTTTCGGTTAATTTTCTTTAAATTTCATCTAAATTCACCCCCAAAGCCCGCAATTTCTCAGCTAGTTTGTCTGCTCGTTGTTTTTCCTGTTCTGCTCGTTGTTTCTCCTGTTCTGCTCTTTCCGCAAAAGTAGGAATCCAATCACCATCTTGATTATACCAACGTAGCCACAAACCTTCTGTATCCTGATATTTTCCTGACCAAACTCCTACTCCTAATTCCAATTCAGGAAACCAGAATTTTGGTTCTACCAGTTCCACTGCTTGATATTTTGTGCCACGTAATTGAAATACTCGGAGGCGATTTTCATATCTATCAAAGATCACATAATAGGGCGATCGCAAATACTGTTCATAGGCTTGCCATTTTGTCGGTGGTTTATTCGCACTTCTTAATGTTTGTCCTAAATCTTCTGCTTCTGTACCTGGCGATAATAATTCCACTATTAAAAATGGAGCTACTACTTCCTGCCAAACTACATAACTCAACCGCATATCTTCTTGTTTTTCGGAAGCAGCTACACCTAAGACTAAAAACCAATCAGGTCTTTTATACCATGAATAATGACGACCATCATAGTATAAGTTTAAATCCGTACCAATGAACATTTCCTCTTGGGGATAAACGGGAGATTGACAGGTTTCCCGTAATAATTGCGGTTGAAAGTCATGAAATTCGTCTGGCAAACCTGGCTCCTCTGGATTTTCACTAGGTAAATCATACATGGTGGGCATGGTTTCCCAGGGTGGACGGGGATGAATTGTGGAGTCTAATTCTTCATCAATATCCTCACTGGGTAAATCATACATGGTGGGCAGGTTTTTCTGCGGAGGTGCTTCACTTTGATACATGATTCATTATCTCCTGTGTTTCATTGCCATCGTCAAATTACCTGTTTCTACCCCTCTTAATCCCCCGATGCTTTGGCTACGGTGTCATTGGTGTCAACTTAACGTAAAACCCATAGCCCGCCTGGGAATCAATTCCCAGTCTAATAGGTAATTGGACAAAAATATTTACAGTCATTGCGAGCGAAGGGAAGCAATCACAACCCTGGCGATTGCTTGATTTCACTTCGTTCCATTCCCAATGACATTGTGTAACTAATTCTGTCTCACTACTTAGCAAAAGTTGTCTTTTGATGACTAAAAATCCCCAGGTTACTTTAGTAAACTTTACTTATTAGCCCGGAAATATGGATTACGCCACGCTACGCTATCAAAACCAGTCGGTTTTAACCGACTTCAGCTATTAGACAGGGAATTAATTCCCTGGCTTCTTCTTACCTTACCGCGAGGTTTTATGAATTGCTCCTATGGTATCAGAGTGTCAGGATCTATACCTAATTCTTTCAGCTTGGCGGCTAGACAATCAGCCCTGGCTTTTTCCTGTTCTGCCCTAGATTTTTCCTGTTCAAGGCTTTTGCGTAGTTCTAACGGAGATAAGAAGAGATTGCCTTGATGATCATAAATATTTAGAGTTGACGCTGTTAGTTCAAACCGAATACCCAAACGAGGACTCAGCCAATGATCCATGTTTTCAATGGACATGAGTTCTTCGTTGGCTCTGGTAAAACCCATCAATTCATTAGAGTCTGGGTTATATATATAGTATTCTTCCACATCATAGCGGTTATAGAATAGCAATTTACGGCTCATTTCTTTGAGGGTATTGCCTGGAGACAAAATCTCAAACACTACTTGAGGGGCAATATTCTCTTCTTGCCATTGTCGGTATGACCCGCGATCGCCTTTGGGTCGGCCAAAGGCCACGAGGACATCGGGGGCGACACGAATATCGGGACGACCTTCAACGGGATACCACAGCAAATCTCCTGCCACAAAAACGGTCTCGTCATTGGCAAAGAGGGAGTCGAGATTTTCTTTAATCAGGACAATCCAGCGAAATTGCTTGGTGTTATCTGCCATGGGCTGACCATCACTGTCAGGATAGATTATGGTTTTGTCTAGAGCTACAGTCATTGTTCTTGCCTCCCTCTACTTAATAGTTAAGTCATTAATATTCAATTCCTTCCATATACTAGGTATATTGGTAATAAAAACTCTGGTTTCATCCTGTTCATCCTTTAATCCTTGACATCCTGATAGCGAAGCGTGGCGTTAGCCATTTCTGACAATTTACCTAACTAGCAACTTACATTAATATAAACTGCCGGGCGCGATAGCGAAGCGATCCGTAGGAATCGCCCATTTTTGAGAAGCATTATTATAGAAATTTCACAGGGACATCACTAATTTTAATCGGGAATAAATTCTGGATCGAGTAGATCATCGGCAGAAAACGGACAACTTTCAGGAAAAAGATGAGCAGGTAATTCACTTTTTTTGATGGCCTGTCTTCTGGCTTTAACATAAATTTCTGCAATTTCTTGCAAGAAATAGTTATACAACGTTTTAGACTTTAACAATAACTCAAGCTCAAATCGAAAGTTATCAATTTCATTTTGCCAACCTTTGGCACAGTATTCTTTTTCAGAGTTCCAATACTTATACAACAATAAGTGAATGAGCAATTGACGCAGGTAACTGTCAACTTTCCGCCTTTGTTCATTACCCAAACTGAGAATTTCCTCCTTTAAATGTAAAAAATCTAATTCCTCAATGCGATTATTTTCTAGTAGTTTATAGGTTTCTTCCAGCCAAAGGAAATAATCTTGTTCGTAAAGAGCATTAATGGTGTTCATGAAAGCACCTAAGTATTGTTTACTCTATTATAGTATTATAGCTGCGATAGCGAAGCGCGACCTAGAAATCGCTCTATTTTTCCAAATCGTTTTTTCAATAGTCGAGAAACCAGAGCGATCGCTTTTTAAGCTGTACTGCATTTAATGGCGTTGCTGAAACCAAGTATGAATTTGGGTGTAGAGACGTTCCTCATGTAGGAATTCTCGTCTATAAATGTTTATTACCTTGAATGATATTTTCATAAACAGAGATCATTTTTAATGATATTTTATCCCATGTATAATTATCTAATAAAAACTGCCGGGCGCGATAGCGAAGCGCTCCGTAGGAATCGCCCAGATTCTTGGCCTGTTGATCATCTTCTAGAAGTTGAATTATAGCCTTAGCTATGCTACCAACATCAATGTTCACAATTATAGCAGCTTCAGCTTCACCCGCTTCGGGAAAATTACAACCAGTGGTAATGACACAGGGTAAACCCGCAGCCATTCCTTCTAATACTGACATACTAAAACCTTCAGAATAGGAAGGGGCAACATAGATTGTAGCTGCTGCTAAGGCTGCATATTTGATATTACCTGTCAACATTCCCGTAAAGGTGACAGCATGGCTACAACCTGCTTTGATAAAGTAGCTTTGTGCAGTGGGTAAAAATCCGGTATTATCGGGACCTGCAATGATTAAATGTGTATCAGGAAATTTCTGATGTGCTTGGGCAAAGGCTGGTGCTAATAAATCTAATCCTTTTTTGGGATCAATGCGTCCTAAAAATATAATTAATCTTTTATTTTTAGTTTCTGGAAATTGCTGATAAAAAATTTCTGGGTCGGGAAGAGAGGCAAAATCTTCTCTATGAATTCCGTTGGGAACAATCACTAAAGGTGGCTTTAAATGGAGGTTTTTGATTCCTTCTGCTTCTGTGGAAGCTAACATTTGTATAGCACTAGCTTTTTGTAAGGCAGGTTTTCCTAACCAATTAAAATAAAGCTTTTTCTTGCAACTTTTATAAGCTAAAGCCCAAGGTTCTAACATTCCTCGTGGAGTTACAATGTAAGGAATTTTCGCCATTTGACATGACCAGTAGGCGGGTAAAACTGGATAAGAAAAAATAGCATTAGTATGCACTAAATCATAGTTAGTAACATTCTGAAACAACCAACTAGTTAAAGACCAAGTAAATTTATAATCTAAAAAATTCCAATAAGGAAAATATTGGATGCGATAATTTTCTTCTTGAATCCAAACCAATAGGGGAACATCTAGCGTTTTAGATCCGTTAGCATTAGTAGTGATGATATCAATACTAACTCCACTTTTGCCAATTGCTTTTGTTAAACTCAGAACACTTTTGGATGGTCCACCATAGATTTCTCCTAAAGCTGGAATAACAACTAATATTTTCATTTTTATCTATAGACTAAATTTAAAAAAGTTTAATTTTGCCACTGTTGGTGAATTTTGGTCTTAATTCATCATTTAATTTATTTACAAGTTTAAAAAGAAGTCGGGGATCTGAAAACTACAGCAAGTTGAGCTTGAGTGAAGTATACTTTGTGCGGGCAAGATGCCCGCACCACAAGAGTTTTATTATTAATATTTGTACTTCATAAGATCGGTAAATGCTGTATATCTTCATACACGGAAACCATTTTTAATGCTATTTTATCCCATGTATAATTATCTAATATAAACTGCCGGGCGCGATAGCGAAGCGCTCCGTAGGAATCGCCCAGATTCTTGGCCTGTTGATCATCTTCTAGAAGTTGAATTATAGCCTTAGCTATGCTACCAACATCAATGTTCACAATTATAGCAGCTTCAGCTTCACCCGCTTCGGGAAAATTACAACCAGTGGTAATGACACAGGGTAAACCCGCAGCCATTCCTTCTAATACTGACATACTAAAACCTTCAGAATAGGAAGGGGCAACATAGATTGTAGCTGCTGCTAAGGCTGCATATTTGATATTACCTGTCAACATTCCCGTAAAGGTGACAGCATGGCTACAACCTGCTTTGATAAAGTAGCTTTGTGCAGTGGGTAAAAATCCGGTATTATCGGGACCTGCAATGATTAAATGTGTATCAGGAAATTTCTGATGTGCTTGGGCAAAGGCTGGTGCTAATAAATCTAATCCTTTTTTGGGATCAATGCGTCCTAAAAATATAATTAATCTTTTATTTTTAGTTTCTGGAAATTGCTGATAAAAAATTTCTGGGTCGGGAAGAGAGGCAAAATCTTCTCTATGAATTCCGTTGGGAACAATCACTAAAGGTGGCTTTAAATGGAGGTTTTTGATTCCTTCTGCTTCTGTGGAAGCTAACATTTGTATAGCACTAGCTTTTTGTAAGGCAGGTTTTTCTAACCAATTAAAATAAAGCTTTTTCTTGCAACTTTTATAAGCTAAAGCCCAAGGTTCTAACATTCCTCGTGGAGTTACAATGTAAGGAATTTTCGCCATTTGACATGACCAGTAGGCGGGTAAAACTGGATAAGAAAAAATAGCATTAGTATGCACTAAATCATAGTTAGTAACATTCTGAAACAACCAACTAGTTAAAGACCAAGTAAATTTATAATCTAAAAAATTCCAATAAGGAAAATATTGGATGCGATAATTTTCTTCTTGAATCCAAACCAATAGGGGAACATCTAGCGTTTTAGATCCGTTAGCATTAGTAGTGATGATATCAATACTAACTCCACTTTTGCCAATTGCTTTTGTTAAACTCAGAACACTTTTGGATGGTCCACCATAGATTTCTCCTAAAGCTGGAATAACAACTAATATTTTCATTTTTATCTATAGACTAAATTTAAAAAAGTTTAATTTTGCCACTGTTGGTGAATTTTGGTCTTAATTCATCATTTAATTTATTTACAAGTTTAAAAAGAAGTCGGGGATCTGAAAACTACAGCAAGTTGAGCTTGAGTGAAGTATACTTTGTGCGGGCAAGATGCCCGCACCACAAGAGTTTTATTATTAATATTTGTACTTCATAAGATCGGTAAATGCTGTATATCTTCATACACGGAAACCATTTTTAATGCTATTTTATCCCATGTATAATTATCTAATATAAACTGCCGGGCGCGATAGCGAAGCGCTCCGTAGGAATCGCCCAGATTCTTGGCCTGTTGATCATCTTCTAGAAGTTGAATTATAGCCTTAGCTATGCTACCAACATCAATGTTCACAATTATAGCAGCTTCAGCTTCACCCGCTTCGGGAAAATTACAACCAGTGGTAATGACACAGGGTAAACCCGCAGCCATTCCTTCTAATACTGACATACTAAAACCTTCAGAATAGGAAGGGGCAACATAGATTGTAGCTGCTGCTAAGGCTGCATATTTGATATTACCTGTCAACATTCCCGTAAAGGTGACAGCATGGCTACAACCTGCTTTGATAAAGTAGCTTTGTGCAGTGGGTAAAAATCCGGTATTATCGGGACCTGCAATGATTAAATGTGTATCAGGAAATTTCTGATGTGCTTGGGCAAAGGCTGGTGCTAATAAATCTAATCCTTTTTTGGGATCAATGCGTCCTAAAAATATAATTAATCTTTTATTTTTAGTTTCTGGAAATTGCTGATAAAAAATTTCTGGGTCGGGAAGAGAGGCAAAATCTTCTCTATGAATTCCGTTGGGAACAATCACTAAAGGTGGCTTTAAATGGAGGTTTTTGATTCCTTCTGTTTCTGTGGAAGCTGACATTTGTATAGCACTAGCTTTTTGTAAGGCAGGTTTTTCTAACCAATTAAAATAAAGCTTTTTCTTGCAACTTTTATAAGCTAAAGCCCAAGGTTCTAACATTCCATGAGTTGTAGCAATATAAGGAATTTTGTGTAGTTGACACATCCAATAAGCAACAAGAACCGGATAGGAAAAAATAGCATGAGTATGCACTAAATTATAACTAGATACATTGTTAAATAACCATTTACTCATTGATAAAGTCAACTTATAATCTATAAAATCTAAGTAGGAAAAATATCTGACTCTATAATGGTTTTGTGTAATCCACTGATTAAGATCCACATCTAAAGTTTTTTCTCCGTTGGCATTCGTAGCTACGACATCAACATTAACACCTAATTTACCAATAGATTCTGCTAATTCAAGAACAATTTTGGATGGTCCACCATAAACATTCCCCAAAGCGGGAATAACAATTAAAATTTTCATAGATTAATCAGAATGTGTTTTCCTGTAGGCATAATTAAATAAGGAAACCTTAACGGGTGACAAGGCGGCTAAAGAGCTTGTTTCATAAGGGATAGAGCCTGAAAGCCCCGTTGAAAAAAGAGGCGTTTATGAGGCTTGAGATTGATTAAATTCAGAGCTAAATCAGCCCATAATTCCATACCATAAATCCATAGTTGTCCGTAGAGAGCAAAGCTAAAATCACTTTGACGTGGGTACTTATGAAATTCTCTGTCTGCTAACACCACAATTCGACATTTTTTTAACAACTTTATTGCCGTCTTTATTAATCTTTTCTGTGTTTGTAAATTACTATTTCCGACATGATTTAATGTTTCCCAATATAGTGGTAGGGCATGAGTACCCCATACCAATGTCACCATAAATATATTTCGCTCCTTCCACTGTGTTCTATCCAGTGCTACCATCCAATAACCATATTTTTGATACTGTTTTTTATGAAAATAACGGCGCTGTTCTCGATTCAGTTGTTTTGGTGTTAACGATTGTCTAATCCAATATTTTATCAATGGAAACCATAATAATTTTACGCAGGGTTTACCTATTCCTAAAAATCTTTGTAGATTACGTTTCCTGCTTTCATATTTAATTGGTTGGGGAAACAAGCTGGCCAATTTTGACAGTTTTACTTGGCGATGAGCCTGTATTAATAACAACAATATCTCTAATGTCAAATACTGCTGTTCACTCAAATGCTTTCGGAAAATTGTTTGATATGATTGTGGTAACATTTTTTGCTTCGGGGGCTTCTTTGTCCCTATTTTTTACTCTGACTATTTGAAGTTAAGTTTCGTTTATCTACTATCCATCTGCGTTTACCCGCTCGATTGGTGGATAAATCCATAACATATTTAAACGGAACATTTTTTAATGTTGGATGAATTTGTTGCAGTTTTTGCCTAATATTTTGTTCAATTTGAGGAATAAGCGGCTCCTTGGCAATTAGAGAAAACTCATGACCATTATCTGAAAGAATTAACTGGACATTAAAAATAGATTTTTCTTCCTTAAAGCAATGCAGAAGTGCTACACTATGAATGCTAGTTCCATCAGACAAAAAAAACATATCGTTAATGCGTCCAATTTGTTCTTCAAACGACACAATTAAACCATTCTGATTACGAACTACTCCTGTCAAAATATCTCCTTGACGGTAACGAATCAATGGCACATAACGACGATATAGAGTAGTTACCAGTGCCGAACCAGCTTCATTATCTTCAATTCCTGATTCAGCTTCTAATATATTGAGGTCAGGAAATAATGTATAAGGAGCATCATTAATTTTAAATCCTACGTGGCCAAAATCAACACCACCAAACTCTTGTAAGATTGAACAATTAAATACACTACGGAGAAGATCAAATGTGTCTTCACGAGGCGGTGGTTCAGCACAACTCATGACAAACTTTAAACCAACACGACGAAGTTCATCATGATACTCTTGAGTATACCGACATAATAAATCAAGAATGGCTGCATAGCCAATGATTCCACTTGGTTTTCTGCGAATAATGTCTTGGGCAATTTGTTTGGCTTTGATTTTGTCTAACGTATAAGCATCAACTCGATAATAGTTCAAAAACCAATCTTTTAACTTCCTCACTGAATGGTTCCAGTATCTGTGCCAACCAGTACCCAGTAGATGAGCGTGTCCCCAGATTAAATAAATCGGGCTATTAAGAGTATAACCAACCTGAATCCAAGGTACTAATTTCGCTATACGCAGAGGAACATATTCCGATTTCCATATACCAATTTGGACTGGTTGACCAGTCGAACCCGTTGTTGATACATAGGAATCTGGAGATTTTGATAATCTATGAAATTTTTCTTGATTATTTTTAATAGTCACACGATCTAGAACTGGAATCGCATAAAAATCATCCCATGAGTAAATTTTGGGAGGAGCATTACCTTTTTCGACTAATTCCCGATAATAAGGAACGTCAGACACACAATCTTCCCAGACTAATTGAATTTTAGCTAACTGAATACTGGATATTGCCGAAAAATCTAGAGTATTTAAGTGATTAAAATATCCTTGTGCTTTTTCAAAATCTTGTTTAATTCTATTAGAATAGAGCTTAATCATTGTTAGAAGGTGTTTGAAAAGTTTTGAGGGGTCAAAATTTATGCCAGTCGCCGCACCATGAGCCGGATCATGGCAATGTAAATAAAAGTCTCCGATATTTCCGGCAGAACTTCATAATCCGTGCTGTACTAGTCTTTCACAATGGAACAAGTGTAGAATGACGACTCATAGTTTCACTGTAAGTATTGAGCATCTCACTGCCAATTTTTTCGATTGAGAATGATTCTCTAATGTACTCTGCCGCAGCGTTACCGATAGTTTCTCTTAAATGTCTGTCAGACAAAAGTTCAATAACTCTCTCAGTCATTTCCTCCGTTGAATGACAAACATAGCCTTGTTTGCCATTATCAACTTCAAATCCACCAAATGCTTGCGGAAAACCTATAACTGGTAGTCCTACAGCCATAGCTTGTTGAACTTTTGTCTGCAAACCAGAGCCGCATCTTTGCGGATAGATATAGACCCAATCTTGTTGCAAAAAAGAAGCGTAATCTTCTACATATTCGATATATTTTACAAGTGGAAACTCCTGAAGCCTATCCATAAGTTTTCGATCTGGATTTTTACCAAGTATGGTAAAAGTAATACCAGGAAATTTACTAGCAATTTCAGAATAGCAGTTGTCTAAAAATTCCACAAATCCTACCGCAATATGTGAAATAGAAATAACCCCAGCACAAAGAATATTGGGATGAGATTTATCGCTGATTGGAAAGGAACGAGGCTTATTTATAGTATATTCTTCACCGACCGCGATTCCGATCTTTTTTAAAGATAATCTGGGTGATAGTGCGGACAGATATTTTCGATCTATTTCTGAAACTAAGCAAACTGTATCTATTTTACTATATTCATTTATCTCATAATTTTTTAGTAAAATCTCTTGAATCCAAAAAGAAAGCTTTTTCAGCCAGTTTTTAGATGCTAATCTAGCACTAATAGATGCCATAGAGTAAGCATCAGAACTAATTAGTAAAGTCGGAAGCGATTGTAGAAACTTTACATATTGAACCATATAAAACATATCTATATGAATTAAATCATAAGAATTATTTTCCATATGTTGAGTTAGCCAAATTTCTAATTTCTGGCTACTATATCGCCCAATTGCTGGGTGATATCCTTGCAGAATTGCTTGTAGTCTTTTCCATAAGGAACGAGAACCATGATCTTTTGAAAAAATCCAAATATTAGCTGTTTGAGGAAACTCCTTAGTTACTTTAGCTCGAACCGTTTCTTGATTTTCTCCCTCTTCAACTAACATGACCAGATCGCAACTCGCATGATTGGTGACATATTTAAGAAGATTAAAAGTCAAATTTTTGTTGCCTGAGTTAGCAGGAGCAGGGCAATAGGGCATTAGGAATAAAATACGCATAATTAATGATTGTCTTTTTAATTAATCTTATATTTTGTCAACGGCTATGTTGAATATCTTATTATTTCTCTGGCTATTGTTCATTTTGAAGATAGTATTAATTTCAGGGAAATTATTTCTCCTGCTATAGTTATTACAAATGTTATTACCAAATATACAAATAAAGTTATAAAATTACCTTCACTGATAAAAAGGCATCCAAACATTGCTAACTGAACTAAAACTAATGGTTTAATAATTAACGAAGAGTCCAAGAAAAAGTGAAATAATTTGTCCCAAAGAATAACAAATAAGAATAACCCCAACCCGACAGCACAATCATTTACAAAAATAAAATACAGTGCTGCCGTAGTGTGTTATTTTTGACAGATAAGCTAAGGATTTCCTTCATGCAGAAAGTGTGATAGAAAAGAATGCCACAAGTCTCGTAAAACAGGCAATGGAATCTATTCGTTTTATAGATGTTATTTCTTGGACTGAATCTATTTTTGGTTCTTGAGCGATCGCTTAACTTTTCGTTCAACTTGAATTACAGTGAGGATATCTTGAGGTTGTGTCAAAAGAATAACTACAGATAGCAAATATCGGACGAAACCTTTAGCAAGATCAGCAATGCTTTGACGTGGGTACACTAGAAAATACCGAACAGTTAGATATCTCCCATAAGTTTGCCAAAGAGTGGGATATTTTCTTTGGAAAAACTTCTGGTAGTATTCATCACTTAATCGAGTTTTAGGAATAAAGTGTTGAAACCTCATCTCTGAGTCATACCATATGTGATAGCCTGAGAATATATACCAAGCACTAATCTCTCCATCGTCTCCGGATGTCAGGACATCCCCCTTTCTGCCACTTACTAATGGCTTTATGCCCGCCTCGTAGATAGATTTTAACACTTGAACTCTAAAGGACATACCAGCACCCCATACAAAGCCACGATCAGTTATATCTCCGGTTTCAGGTGCTTGGATACCAACGGCGAAGGCAGAAGACTTGGTATAGAACCAAGCAGGCCCATTATCTTCTAACACGGGAGTACTGCAGCCACCGATTAATCCCATCTGTGGCTTAGTATTAAAAATCTTAACAACCTTTATCAAGTAATCTGGGGATAACCAGTTGTCATCATCGCAGAAAACTCCGTAAGTATAACTGGCTGATAAGACTCCGCTGCGACGAGCATACGCTAACCCCGGTGTTGGTTCAAAAATTACTTTTAGAGGGAAAGGACTACCACAACTCAACCAAGTATCCTTAACAACTATATCTAGATTGTCGGTACTTGCATTGTTGACCACAATAATTTCACACGAAATTTGGTCATCAAGAATTTGCAGGGCTAAGTGTTGTAAAGTTTTCTGAATGCGAGTTGCTGAATTGTAACAACAAATAATCACACTGACCCCAGATTTAAGGCTCACAGAGCTTGACGTAGAATCACTTAGTTGATTTGCTTGCATTACTTTCTATTAATTAAGCTAGAACAAATATTCAAAAACATTCTCGTAGCAGATCTAATTGAAATACCTCTTTCATTCAACATTTTTTGGTAATAAGTGGGAACCAGATATTGCATCATTTGTGGATGAATCACTGGAAGCAATCGGGGCTCTTTTCCAGCTTTAATTTGACATTTACGCGCAATAAATATGTTATTTCTATACCAAGGCTCAATGTCTAACTCATTCCAAATTTTCCATCGGATGGAATCATCACAAAAAAAGCCATACTCATTAAACTTAGCCTGCCAATAGGCAGGCCACTGCAAATTCACATGATGTTGACCAGGTTGTCCGGGGATAGCAGCAGAAAATACTATAGTATCGGATAGGTCAACTAGGTTTTTAATGAAATTAGTTGCATCCCTTTCGTCTAAGTGTTCAGCGACTTCAAGGCATAAAGCGACGCTATATTTTTCAGAAAACAAATGGGAAATAGAATAATCCTCAGATAAATCAGTAATAAATATATATTCCTCACCAATCATAAGATGTTCTGCTTGTATTCCATCAACACCTTGAATTTTTGGTACTCCATGTGCTGCGGCCGCGGCTAGCCAAAAACCAGCTCCACATCCTATGTCTATTAGGCTACTTGGTGTTGGTAAATAATCACCGAATATAAGGTTAAACCCTTTTTCAGCACCGGCATTACTGTGAGTGTTTTTGCTATGATCATAGTCTACTACTTGTTTCATATTTAGCATTATATTACTGAGTTATTAAACGAAGATGGATCAAAGAGAAATTGCAAGAATGATAATTTTATAACATCTCTGGGGATAAAGCTGATAAGAGATGCCGCCAATCATTCAAATTATTTAAGTTGGGCTATCTTAAAATAAGTTAACCAAATCACTTTTTTGTGATGTATTCTTCACAAACTTTTGCTATGCCTTTAGCTACTGGCATAATTGAGGAAACAAAATCCTTTCTTTCTTCCTTTTGTGCTGTCAATATCTGCTGATATTTGCTTTTCGATGTATAAAGTTCTTGCAAAAGAAGGAGAATACGATTGATATAATCGTCATCCAGTGAAAACGTGCCAGTGTATGGAAACCTCACCCCAATATCCTCTTTCCTGGCAATCGTCACACAGACGCAATCGTTAAAGATTAATTCGTCAGTAACTGTTGAACTGAATGAAATTCCTATTTTTGGAACGCTTTCCCATAGTGGTTGAGACACCAATAACTCTGGAAATTCTAATGCGGCTCTTGAAACAATTTTAGATACATAATAGGGATGTGGTTTAACTTTAACCTGCTGTGTTCCAAAACTATTGATAATAGAGTTTATTAATGAGTTTGACCAGAGAGACAGATCAGATTCATATATAATAATTTTATCTGTAGAACAGGTTGTCTTTGAATGATATCTTGCATGCCACAAAGGGGCGTTTAATGATCTATAAGTATGCTGGTTACCAAATTTTCTCTGGCAGAACTCAACCGTTGACTGATTCCAGACTAAAAGTATAGAGGCTGGCCACTCATGAAATCGTCGTGATGAACTGCCATCGCCGTAATCTACGTCGGTATCCAAGTAATAATCGCCGTGCTGGATAGCCAAGGTAGGTACGCGTAGACTGTTCGCCGCCACAACAAAGGCATAACAGGAATCATATTTTATTGATATTACTAGTCTTGGTTGAGAATCTTCAAAAAAGCTCACCATTGCTGAAAATGTTGTGTAAAATTTATACCAAGTCCACGGTCGCCTTTTAGATAACGGGACTTTTCTCTTGATCATTTGGGCAATGAAATGTCTTAAATACTTCATTCTCCAAGTTTGTTTGCCTTTCGTTAATTCTTCTATTCGAGTTGGATAGTATGACTTGAACCGTGATTCTTCTGCCTTGGTTGAGCCTGGTCCAAGAATTGTTAGTATCGATATATTATTGATACTAAGCTCTTTATAAATTTCATCATATATGCGAGCATAATCCTCCCTGAACCCAGAAGAATCTATAAATAGTATGCAAAGTGGTTCAAACTTTTTTTCTATTTTTAGCTGATTGCCGCATTTATCGTAAACTGATGGCTTCATTATTTTTCCTCAATGTTTTGTTATTCCAGTATTTTTATGATGATCACAAATAAAAGCATAAATGGTAATATAATATACTATAAAATCATATTGTTGGGTCACAAAAAGTAAATTATCCGTGAACGATCTTAAAATAAGTGTGATCAAAATTAACCAGAGTAATTTATTACGATTAAACAGTTTAACCACAGCCCGTAGCATTAAAAATACAAATATAATGCCTGCCATTCCAGAATAAGCATGTAAGTTTATGAACGAGTTGTGATAATTTAACTTAAAATTAATAATACTTAAATCATATCTTGGATCTGTTCCAAAAAGAAATCTTGTCATATTCATTTGAATAATGTAATTACTCAATATATACTCTCGACCATCACGATCCGATAACCCGCGGGTCTCTAGACGATTGAAATAACGACTAATATCATATATTGTGTTCACAATATCGCTTCTGTTAATAAGAAAAAACATGAATAAAATACCGATAAAAGTGATAAAAATATAGAATTTAGCATTTTTCTTGTTTTCATAGAAAGTTAATAACAAGATGCCAATGAGTAAAATAAAGCTAGAGATAATACCAGACCTACCGTATGACATAACTGAGAAAATGACAGTCATTATCGCAGGTAAAACTGGTATTTTTAAACGTGCTTTGTCACTAACTATATAAATAATTGCAGAGTAAACAATCAATAGCCAAGAAACTGTATTGCGACTTGCATATAAAAAGATTGCATTAGGGTCTATTCGATTGTAAAAGTAATATGTAAAGAAAGCAACCACAAATCCAAATAATAAATAAGTGAATGGTAATACAAAACCTGCTAAGGGTCTTCGTAGTAAAAATAAAGCTACACCAGTCTGTGATAATAAGTTAACTGAAGCTGCTCTTAGTAACGGGATATTGTTCTCTAGCATAGAGAGAATAAATCCTAATAATAAAATCCCAGTTACTTGATAAACAAATTCATACCGTCTATTGAAGAAAATAGTTTCAGTGATAAAAAATAATAATCCTATTATAATAAGAAAATATTGGGTAATAAACACTCCACCATTTGCTCTTTGGATATAATTTATCAATCCAACCACAAGATAAAGGCAAAATAAACCACTTAATAAGGTATTTAGGAAAAATATTGCCCTGGTCTCACTGTGATATTCAAAATCTAGTTTCATAATACCTTCTGATACACTATCAATTAACTTGGAACCCACATTCCGCAGATACTAAAGCAAATTTAGGAATTAAAAATTTAGAGAAGCAATAAAATTCCCTCTAGGAAGAAAAAGAGGAGGGGTGTATGTTAAATGAAATAATTGCCATTTATGCTATCACAGATGACTTGTTGAAAGTGATTGGGCATGATGAAGATAGTCGTAGAATTGTGAGTGATGCAGAAATTATCACAACGGCTGTGTGTGCAGCGATGTTTTTTAGTGGCAATCATAGTAAAGCTTGCACTTATATGAAAGCACACAGACGAAAAGATACTTCTATGGCGTGCGAGTTCAATTATTAACTCAAGTTGCTAGTTATCTCGTTGAGGCTGGTAATAGGTAATTGGTAATAAAAGCTCTGGTTTCATCCTGTTCATCCTTTAATCGGTGGACATTATCTTGACTTCCCTCGATAACCACCTGATTCTGACAATTTACCTAACTAGTACAGCACGGCGTAAGTGAATAAACCATTTTCAAGCCTTGTAATCAATAGACATCTCCAAAAATTAAAGATGCTTGATCTGAAAACCCTGTAGAGACGTTCCATGGAACGTCTCTACAATCTTTTTTGGAGATGTCTAATCAAATTTTTGGAGCTTTTAATGGTCATGCTATTTACGCCCTAGTGTACTAGCTGAGAGGAATGTTTCCAGACTCTGAATTTTGTTGCAACCAATTTTCTAGTTGATTTATCTCAGTGAGATCGAGTAACTCTGTTGCTAGTTCTTCTAGTTGAGTAATTGATAAGCGATTAATTTTGAGGCTGAAATCAGATGATAAAGTCCCAAAACGACGGTCAATTAATTTCCATACCAATTTACAACTTTCTTGCTGCAAACCTTGCTGCAAACCTTCTTTTAAGATTTGTTGATACCAAGGAGACTCTCTCAATATGGTCATATCCCACCTCATTATTTGTTGAACTAAGGGTATATCCAGGACAAAACCCGCAAAAAATGATAATAATGGCTCTAAATCTGTTAAAGTTTCATTAGCTCGTAATTCAATTACTGCTTGCCTGACAATACTCTCATTTCCTCCTCCTTTTAATATTGGCACAAAAGGCAATAAACTTGATAAGTTATGCTCAAAAACTAAATTAACATCTAATTCCCACAGATTAATAACATGATAGTTTTGATAAGTTTTAATTCCCATAAATTCCGTTTCATAGCAGTTAGGAATTATTTCTGTTTGAGAATTAGGTAGAATGTTAAGCAATACGGGATAAACCGGTAAATTATAGTTTTCTTTGGCTAAGGCTGTATAAGCATAAATTCTTACGGGTACTTGCTTGTTGTAACGCAATTGTAACTCATTTAGAATTAAAAATTCTCCGTCCTTGGGACTAGAGACTTTAATTAATACATCATTTTCTCTTGCTACCCATTGAAAATCGGAACTAATAATCTCTTTGACTGTTAAATCAGGGTTATTAGTTAACCAACGTACCCATTGCTCAGGTGCTAAACTAATTAGGCGTTTACCGCCAATATCTGCTTTTTTCTTGGTCATTTGTCTGATCTATAAATTTAAGATTCCATCCCATGACACACTCCTCCCGCAATCAGCCATCTTGAATATGCTCCCAACACAGTTCACAAGAAGGGCTTCTGGGGAGGGACTGAGATCTATAAGACCATCAAAGCCCAACTCCTAAACAAAAATCTAAAAGCTATTAAACGCATAGCGTGGCGTTACCTAACTAGCAACTTACATTATTACATTAACAATTCCCACTTTACTGGTGTTCCCGCTTGAACATCTACTTTGATTTTTTTCCCTAATAAAAGATTGTAGTATTTGGGGGGTAAACCTTGTCCGGGACGAATAGCTCTTAAATTGTCTGGGGTTAGTATATCACCTGATTGCATATTTTGGGCTATGTAAAGACTGCGCCTAAATATTAAAGATTTCTGTTCGGCTGCGGTGACTCCATAGCTAATTTTACCCATAGCTTGCCATGCTCTTTCTGTTTCTATAACTAATTGTTTCATTTCTTGCGGTTCCATTGAAAAAGCCGCATCTACACCACCATCGGCGCGGTTAAGTGTGAAATGTTTTTCGATTACTGTAGCACCTAATGCTACACTGGCAACGGCTACACCAATTCCCAGGGTATGATCGGATAAGCCAACCTGGATATCATCAAATAAATCTCTGAGGTGGGGAATGGTGAGTAAGTTTGTGTCTTTGGGTGTTGATGGGTAACTGCTGGTACATTTAAGTAAAATTAGGTTTTGACAACCTGCTTGTTTGGCGGTGGTTATTGTTTCATCTAATTCGGCGATCGCTGCCATACCGGTGGAAATGATGATAGGCTTTCCTGTACTGGCAACTTTGCGAATTAGTGGTAAATCGGTGTTTTCAAAGGAGGCTATTTTGTAAAAGGGAACATCTAGGGATTCTAGGAAATCTACTGCGGTAAAGTCAAAGGGTGTGCTAAACCCGATGATACCTAATTCCCGACAGCGATCGAATATTGGTTTATGCCATTCCCAAGGGGTATATGCTTGTTGATAAAGTTCAAATAAAGATTTACCATACCACAAGCTTTTAGGATCATTAATAAAAAACTCGTCTCGATCTAAGTCGAGGGTCATGGTATCTGCTGTATAAGTTTGGATTTTGAGGGCGTGAACTCCTGTTTTGGCAGCTATTTCGACAATTTCCAAGGCTCTTTCTAAGGATTGGTTATGATTCCCTGACATTTCGGCAATGATAAATGGGGGATGATTGTTACCAATTTTTCTATCTTGAATCTCTATTGTCTTCATGATCACTCTGCTATCTGAGATAAGTTATTGATGTATTAGTTTACATCTGACTACAAAAACTACAACATAATTATTAATCACATTATTTATTCCTAAATACGATTTTAGCTATATCATTTTTATTATGTAACCAATTTTCTTGAAATAAGGCTAAACAAATAACATCTTGATATTCAAGATTCTTATAGATGTGTTTCTTAAAACATCCTTCTTCTTGGAAGGAGAATTTTTTATGAAGTTTTAAAGACTTATTGTTAAAACTTAAAACTTCACTACAAACTTTTCTAATATCAACAATTTCAAAAATATATTCCATACTAATAAAACTTAAAGCACCTCCACCACCTAAAGGAGTTGCAGTTTCCCCCAAATAAAATCCCCAGTAACACTTATTATTATTTTTATCTATATTTATAAAGTTAACCAACCCAATAGGATGATTTTGAAATTCACAGATTAAATAGTCAACGGTTGGCTCATCTTTTATTTTTTTAAACCAAGTTTGATGTTCTTCAAGACTGATAATATGATCTGTATACATATTAGCTCTGACTCTCTCTGAATTACGCCAACTTAATACCATTTCCAAATCAGATTCTTGTAGAGGTCTTAGTTGATAATCTTCACGTTTAGCCATATTAAATAATCCCTTTGATTATATTTCCTGATTTAATACTTCTGCCCAAATCATCTAAGAGGTGAACGCAGATAAACGCAGATGAACGCGGATAATTTTTGTCAGAATCAGGATATCCAGGATTTGAGGATGTACAGGATGTAATTGCTCATTTGTTTGTTGGTGGTTAATGTTGTAATTGTCTTAATCAGAATAAACAAAATAATCCCCAAATTTCCACCAACAATTATTAAATAACATCCTGTAAATCCTTTAATCCTGGTTATCCTGATTCTGACAAAAAAACTCTAGATGTACAGGATGTAATTGCTCATTTGTTTGTTGGTTAATGTTGTAATTGTCTTAATCAGAATTTTTCAACCACCCTCTAGCGTAATGATTGTGAATTCAATTGAGTTGTTCCATGTATATAGCAACCATATTTGATTTGCAGACCGTGAGGGTTTCAGATCCCCGACTTCTTCGAGAAGTCGGGGATCTCTGTATCGTTAAGGCAGATACTTATAAATTAACTTAATTCAGTATATTTTTGTAGCCAGTCATCCAAATCGTCAATACCCTGAAAATCCAACAGCGCTTCTCCTAATGACTCCAACTGTGATACAGGAAAACTCTTGATTTGTGAACATTGGCTCTCTGGTAATTCCCCCAGTCGTCGTCTTAGTTGACGAATAACTAAATTAGCCTCACCTTCCTGAAGACCCTTTTGAAGACCTTCCTGAAGACCCTTTTGGCGACCTTCCTGAAGACCTTCGACAATAATCTCTTGGTAAAAACGGGATTGGGTAATATCCACAATTTCTAGGTCTAGCATATTCATGATGATCTCCTTAGTTAACTCAGGGAACTTATTAGCCAGTATAGTCTCGATTAAACTCAATCGCCTTTGAAACTCGCCTGTTGTGTCGGCTTCCTGCAATAGCTTTCTACCAATTACGGCACTTTTGTCTTTTTCTGTCACCACCAACTGCAAAAGCATCAAATTCGGGGTTAGTTCTTGCTGGTCCTGCAGATCACTCAAATATAGCTGAGTCACCCGTTTTTCCAATAATTCTGTGTAGGGAACTTCCCAGCCTAATCCTTGATTGCGATCGCGTAAAATCAACAGTCCCCGCCAGTCTTGTTTAACTGTATGTCCATAAAATCCTGTTAACCCATAACCCACATTCCGCACCCCAACTGTCACAGGAGTGGAATTACATAGGCAAGAAATAAAATTGAGAATAAAAAATAACATATTATCGAGAAAATACATTGGCAAAAAAGAAAAACACCAAAAATGGCATCAAAACCCATTGTCAATAAGGAGCAACAAGAATGAACACCACCCAGAGGGAGAAAAAGATAAATAAATGAAGATATTCAAGATACAGATTATAAGTTAGACTAATAAATTGAAGTAAAAAACGAAATTATAGACATAGTAAAATAGAGCAATAAATCAAACAGATTAGCTCCTAAATCTGATATTAATTAAATTAATGGAGAGAAGAATTAAGTGGCTAATTGATAGTAATGAAAACAATCATCTGGTAAAAGATTCAGAATAAAATCCCTATCTTGAGTCCAATTAGAGACGTGTTGTTCGTTGTTATATTCAACTAAATGAATACACTGAAAGCATTGAAAAATCCAGCGTAAAGTAGGACGGTCAGTTGCTTTACCTAATTGATTTTTAATTGTTGATTTAGAATCTTTCAGAGCATTTCTAATTTGACGTTGAGCCAAAGTATAAACCAGTAGACATAAACCCATAATCATTCCCAGAGACTCTATTCTCTCAGGACTTTTGAGAAAAATACTGTCTGCAAAAAATAATGGGTCTTTAAGAAAACCGAACCCCCGCTCACAAGACTGTTGAGCTTTATATTCACTCAGCATGGAATCATTGCTAAGTTCATTTGAATCTAAAACATTCGTAGCAATAATAAAACGTCCTGCACTCAGCAATTCTGTATTAATTTTACTTTCATTTTCGGAAACTGTAGCTGATATTTGGTAAGATATTTCTTCTGAAGAATCTTTTGTCTTAAATTTGATTTGAGTAACCAAAATTTCGTTAATTTGATGATATTTGAATTGTTTTGATAATTTTGATAATGCCTTGATAGCATCAGCCTCACAAGCAAATCTCTCTTGTGATAACTTTTTCAAATCTTTCACAGCTTTTGATTCTGCTTTGGTAATTTTTTGTCTGAGCTTACGCAGGTCTGATTCTCTTCTTTCTTGACTTTGCACTACTAACCATCTTTGTTCTATCCCTGCATAATTTTCGGTTTTTGATGCTAATTTATATCCTGGTATTGTACTATCAATAAATTCTGATTCTGGTAATGTTGATATTAATGATTTTGCTGCTTTTATGCTTAATGGTACTCGACATAACCAACGTAATTCTGACATCATTTTCAGGTTTGATTCTGTATATAAAGCAGCGTCAGCAACGATGAGACTATTAACTTCTAATTGTTTTTGATATTCTACTGCTATTTGACCAAAGCATGATGAATCTGTTTGGTTTCCTGATGCTAGTTTTAAAAATATTGGTATGTCTCCATCTCCTGAACATATCATTTCTATGATGAATTGTTTTAAATCTGGTCTATGGTCACGGGAATAACCGTAGGTGATGGTTATCTCTTTTGGTGATTTTACTGCTAATTCTTCTAATTCTTGGTTATTTCCTACTTTTTGATTCTCAAATATTACTTCTGGTAAACTTGTATTATATTGCCCATGCACGTGTATTGATGATGAGTCTAAATGCGACGTTGACAGTGATACTCCAAATTTTTGTGCTGCTTTTAAGGCTATGATAAAAAATAGTGTATCCAATCCTTTGATAAATAGTTTATCCATAACTCTCCCCAGTTTATCGTCGTTGAGATATTCTGGTTTTACTCCTGCTCCTATTAGATGTTCACAGGCGATTGTTTCAAAATATTGGGGAAACATATATAAGGGTTTCGATACAAATCCTAACCCGTTTATTATCATGGCTTTTACTACTTGACCTGCACTTACTTTCTCGTCTTTTTCAACTCCTATTAATTCATTTATTATTTCTACTATTCCGATTGAATCTATCATCCCTGCTACTATCCCTAGATGATCTATGTTTTGAATTTCTATTTCTTGGGGTTTTAATTTCACAACAGATTCCTCTACTTGTTCTATTGTGATTCTCTCATTTCTTGCTTTTGTGAACAATTAATTTTTTAATCATATCGAATTTTCTCTTTCTTTCAGTCCCGTTACGAAGTTCCACTTTCTCACTCCATGCCCAGCTTAATGCTACTTACTATCATTAAGCCTCTTACCCTTCGAATGATTTTTAGTTATTATGTACTACTCGCTAGGCTTTTTTGATATGTGACAGTTCAGGGTGCGGAATGTGGGCCATAACCCAACTGGGAATGAATTCCCAGTCTCATAGCAGAAGTCATCTGAAGATGACTAAGAGATATCTAAATTTAAAAAATATCCTAAAATTTATTGTGGTGCGGGCATCTTGCCTGCTAATAATACAAGATTAGATCATCTAACCCATAACCCAACTGGGAATGAATTCCCAGTCTCATAGCAGAAGTCATCTGAAGATGACTAAGAGATATCTAAATTTAAAAAATATCCTAAAATTTATTGTGATGCGGGCATCTTGCCCGCTAATAATACAAGATTGGATCATCTAATTAATAGGGAACTTCCGAGCCTTAATTATTTGATGCCCTGGGTGGGGGTAAAGCAAGAACATATATGTTTTGCGATCGCTAAGTAGTGAGACAGAATTAATTACACAATGTCATTGCCAATGGAAAGAAGTGAAGCAATTGCCAGGGTTGCGATTGCTTCCCTTCGGTCGCAATGACTGTAAATGTTTTTGTCCAATTACTTATATGTTTTGCGATCGCTAGTTTGACTCACTAAGCTAACATACTGACCATCGCTGAGACAACGCGCTTTGCACCATTGCCATCTACTAACTGCTGTCCTTTTTTACTCATGGTTTCCCGATGGGGGCGATCGCCAATTAAGTCTTGTATTGCTAAACTCAAACCCTCAATAGTTACATCCTCATGCCAACCTAGATTAATAATTACACCTTGTCGATCTAATTTTGCCGTAATGTCTTTTTGATTATCCGCCACTGTGATTACAATACTAGGCAAGCCCATAAATGCTAATTCCCAATTAGTTGAGCCACCTGCGGCGATCGCTATGTCTGCCCAAGCCATCAACTCAGGCATATTAGTGACATTTTGTTGTAAAGTAATTAACATTCTGGATTTTGCAACTTCAGTCTGTAATTTCTCATAGTGCGGGTTGCTACCACCGACAACAACAATAACTTCTAAATTATCACTGTTTACTAGTTGTAAAGCTTGAATGACTTTCCGTGTCACATTATCAGGATCGCTACCACCTAGAGTAACTAAGATTCGCAAGGATGAACCAGGAGGCGATTTCCTTAGTTGATATCTAGCATGATCGCGCCATGACCAAAATTCACGCCGCAACAAGGTGTATTCACACCCTAACAGAAATTGGGTTTTTGGGTTGATGCGGGGATAGAGACTAGCATCAGCATCAATATTTTGATTTAATATCAAGTCAGCACAATAACTATCAGCGTGTCCATAATCATCTATTACCAATAATTGTAATCCAGCCGCTTTAATTGTTTGTTGATAACTAGCATGAAAGTGATAACCATCGAGAACTAACCAGGGGCTATGATAATTTTGACAACAGGTAATGGTCTCTAGGGCATCTGCCAAAGATCCGGGTAATGGTGAGATTTCCAGCCTATTTATGCCCTCAGTTGCCAGTCTTTGGGCGAGGGTGACGGGGAAATCTTTGTGGGTACAGAAGTACACTCGTCCACCATCAGTTTGCCAAGCCTGGGCAAGTGCTAAACAGCGCATGACATGACCCGTACCCATTTGGGTAGATGCGTCAGCACGGATAATTAGTTTTTGTATTTCTTCACAGAAGATACCAAAACCAGACAAATTGGATACCATATTTTTCATTTCTTCAGGATTGACCTTGATGTTATCCCTACGATAAAACAAAAATGTTGTATCCCAGCCGACTCATGGATAACCTTTGCCAATTGTGATGTACTGAGCCTCTCGATTATATTCAAGCAAGCTATTAGCTTCAAAAATGTTTGGCAATTTCATCAAATCGTCTTCAATTAACTGATTATAGTTATTCTGCACACTCCAACCGTTAAATTTCCATTTATTAGGTTCAATCTGATGCCAAAATTGGGGATTACGATGTTGATCGATCATAAATTGGAGCGATCGCTTTGTAATACCTAGCCATTCACAAAATTGATCAATGTAAGCCAAGGACGCTAGTTCATGTTTACGCACAAGGGCTAAACCTTGATCACGAGATATCCGCCCAAATCTAATCTCACGGCAAGCATGATCGGTGACTTTAGAATAACCATGTTTATATAGTTTTAATAGATCATGAAGATCCATGTAATTGAAGCAGTCAACATAATCATAGCAATCAAAAGTTCGATTAAAAGAAGCAGTTTGGTAATCATATTCACGCATCATTTGTTCATGCTGCGCTTTGGGGTCCCATCGGACATAGTTGCCGAGGTATATACCGCGTACACCAATAGTATAAATATCTTGATCACTGGGATAGCGATATTGCCAAATATCCTTTTCTTTGAGAACGTCAAAAATAGACAGAAGATCATCAGCTTCATGCCCCATCAAATCATGATCTTGACGATAGCGCCGCGTCATCTCTACTGCGTGGGTGTGGGAGAACATACCAACTTGCTCTAGTCCCTGATGTGCGCCCCAAATGATCAAGGGGATTTGATAACGCACTGCCGTCTGGACAGGGAAAACGGTTTGTCCTGCCAAGATTGGCCAATAGATACTACCAAAGCGTCTTAATGTGGTGCGGGTTATTTTCTTGACAGAATCAGGATTAACATTCTGGTAGAGAATATCGCAATTAAATTTAATTCGTAGATTGGCTAAATTACGGATGCCTAATGGAGTGTTGAAATATTTATTGTAGGTAACTAAAAGAGGGTTTAATCCCAAACGTTCTTTGACTAAATGGACTATGTAGTAAGAATCTTGAGCGCCACTAACAGGCACAATGCAGTCATAGTTCTTTCCATCATGGTTGCGATATGGTTCTATCTGTCGCTCTAGCAGATGCCAACGCTCATCCCAATCCAGTGTATCTTTCTCCTCATGAATGCGACATCCAGAGCAAATCCCCTCGGCATCTAGAGTTAGTCCTAGAGGATGTGCTGTTGAGTAAAGGCATCGCTTACAGAAGTACATTTTAGAGTTGATTTCAGGCATTGGTTGATAGAGAATATTTGGAGGCATAAGTGGGACTGCGAAACTGTTCAAAGGCGATTGCTTGTTTATATTTTTGGATAGCTTGTTCTTGATAATTCAAAAAGTTACCAATGGCGATCGCCACAATATTTGGCTCAACTAATAGTTTTCCTATTTGCGCCGGCTCACTTAAACCGCCAAAGGCAATTATGGGAATATTCTGGAATGGAAAATTTTTAACCAAATTTGCCTCAAAACTATTGACTTGCCCCTCATGAAACCAGTCTGAAATGAGTATTTCTGAAATTATTCCTGACTGAACGGTTGTCAAAAGTTGATTGGTGATCGCCATTTTAGTTTGAGTGCGATAGTCAAACCACTCTAATCTACCATCTTGCCAAGATAGAGGCACAGAGGCAATTACCGCTTGCGCTCCCAGTCTTTCTGATAGAAACTGTACCTCTTGCAAATCATCATGCAACAGCGCATCCACAACAAGGCGATCGGCTCCATATTGGATTACCTTAACACCATCAGCAACATTACGAATCCCACCGCCATAGATCAAGGGAGTTGATAAACCAAGTTTACCGATACTTTCTAGTAAAGGAAAATCAGGTTCGATTTTTTGGTTAGAACGATCAATAACCTGTATCAAAATCTCATCAGCACCCCAGCGATCAAGATTTTTAATAAGACATTCTGGCTTGCCCAATGGTAAGTAGCGCTGATAGCCAAAGGACTGTACTGCCCAACCATCTTTAACCGTGACAACTCCGATCAAACGTTTTTTTAGCATTAGCAAGCCCCATAATCAAATTTTTAAATAGCTCTCTTCCAGGGTCTTGACTTTTTTCTGGATGGAACTGTAGTCCGACTATATTACCATTGCGGATTACGGCGGCGATCGCTTGATTATGTTGGGCGATCGCTATTTTATATTTATCTGCTCCTTGATAGGTAAATGAATGATTAAAATAAAAAGCTTGATGATTACTGGACTCAAGGGGTGAATCCTGTTGCGAACATTTAATTTCATTCCAGCCAATATGCCATTTTGACCCTGTAAGGGGGACAATCTCACCCTCAATCAAATCCAAACCCAATGTGTACTCAAATTCATAGGAAGCAGTTGTTAGTAACTGCATACCCAAACAAATGCCAATCATTGGACGTTCCATCTCAGCTTGCTTTTGCAGATAATTCACTAGTCCGCGATCGCGCAGTGCTTGCATTGCCGAAGGGAAAGCACCCACCCCAGGCAGAATCAAGATGTTAGTATTATCTAAAACTTGCGGATCAGCACTAATTCGCACTTTAAAGCCCATACTTTTGAGGCTATGCATCACAGATGCGTGATTACCCATACCATAATCAACAATTCCAACTATAAGATTACTCACAGTCCCACGCCTACCTTAAACTTACGACTAATTGTTCCATTCTCTTCTAATTTAAACAAATCTCGATTGAGAGAAGCGTGAACTTTCTGCCAAAATTCAAGTACTGAAATCCTTAAGTAGTTGCAATACTCCTTAATGTATTTCTCGTCATAAGCATCATCATATTTCTCTACCAACTTGATAGCATTTTCACGACTAATTCTACCCAGCCGAATTTCTTCATTTACATAGTCAGTTACTCGACCAAAACCATACTTATAGTATTTGATTAACTGATTTACTGGTGTAAAATCTTCATCAAGAGCCGTCACTCCATACAGATCGCCAGTTTTTTCTACACCATCGGAACGTATTTCGAGTCCATTTCCACAGGAATAAGCCGCATTATTTACAAGTGACCAATCTCCTAAAAACCATCCTAGATAGACAATTTGTAAATTATATTTATCAAAATCAGAAACATGAGGATATATATAAGGTAGAAGTTCTTTCTCTAAAAAACCAAATTCCATCATCCATTCAAGCCCACTAGAAAGAGTATTCATATAACGAAGATTGTTACCATCGTAACCTGTACGTCCTAATGTCTTCATATCCCCAAGTTGTAACCCTGGATTCTCTCCCCACATAATTAAATTAATTCCATATTTAATTGCAATTTGCGGGACAGAAGAAAAAAGAGCCATTTCTGTTGAACGAAATGAGTTTGTAAATCTATGGAAACCCCCTTTTTTAAGCTCTCGCCAAGTTTTTGGCGCAGGTGCGCTAATAACCGTATCAAAGCCAAGATTTATCAAATTAGAGAGGTTGTCAACTCCGCGTTCAGTAACTTGTTCAGGTGGATAGCTTAAACATACTAGCAATGGATTGATGTCGAGTTTATCTCTTAAAAATAGTGCTTGGCGAGTACTATCTTTTCCTCCACTAACACCAATGATACAATCGTGATACTGCCCTTTCTTTTTAGGGTTATTTTTAAAGATATTTAAAAGTATTTCATATCGTTCCTGCCAATCTATTTCTTGTGATGCTTCATAATAGTTACAAGCTGGACAAATTCCCTCAGACGTAAAAACAGTATTAGGTCTTGTATTGGGTTGAAGGCATTTCTGGCAGTACTTCATACGTTGATTCCAAACAGATTAGTTTGACTTATACTCTTTTAACTAAAAATTATTGATTGAGTTATTTTTAATAAATTATTTTTTCTCAAACAACCACCAATTTATATCATCAAAACCAGCAGAATCATAAATATGTCCCCAAAGAAATCCATAATCAAGCAAATTTACATCAAAGTTCTCAATAAAGAGCTTCCCCCAGTCACGCTTAAATAATTTATCTTTTTCGCCCTGATACTCAATTGATATTGGTGTGCGATTAAAGTATTCACCCATCAAAATATACTTCGATGAATATCGAAACATTTTTTCCATATGTGCAAGTAGTTGATCAGGATTAATATGTATTAGTACTCCCATTGTAAATACTAGATCAAAGGAATTATTATCAAAGAATGACTCTAAGATTGCTCCGTTAAAAGCATGGGCGAATTTATAGCGAGAACAGACAAAGTTAAAGGCAGGTTCACTAATTTCAATAATTGAAGGTTCAGCATTAGGCAGAATCCGATTGATCTGCTCGATATTTCGACCAATGTTACAACCACATTCTAAAAATGTGTTGATCTCTCCATCAACATTCGCAAGTATTTTTCTCCATGCTTCAGCACCAAGATTATGATCAAACTCTTGGTTTTTTTTTATGTAATCTTTGGCGTATGTTGTCGCCCAAAATTGTTCTTGTGAGCTATTGAATGACATAGATTTATTGTCCTTACAAATTATTTTATGATATTCATGATCATGGGCGCGAGCATTTCTGCACGTATCCAATCCTCTTCACTATCAATATCTTGTACACGCCATCTAGGGATGATAATCGGTAGGGAATGACGATCGAAAATACGTTTACCCTCTAACCAAGCCGATGGCTGTCCCCAATAAAATTGTCCTGCATCATGGAGCGCTCTGGGCAATTCTTGCGATCGCGTTAAAAAGTGTTCTGGGAAAACCATCTCAATCCCACCATCAGGATTTTCCGTAAATGCTCGAAAAATAGGTGCAGCAAAATCTGTTACTGAAAAAGCATAACTCCAACAACCAGACTCTAAAGCCTGCAAACCTCTTGTCAAATCTTTGACTTGCACAAAAGGAGCGGTCGCATAAATACAACAGACAGCAGAAATAGATAAACCTTGATCAATCAGCCATTGAGTTGTATGGGCAATTACCTCAGTTGTTCCTGCATAGTCATTGGACAGATCTGCGGGACGTAAAAATGGAACTTCGGCTCCGTAATTTCTGGCGACTTCGGCGATCTCCTGATCATCGGTCGAAACAATAATCTGGTCAAATAGTCCAGAAGCGATCGCCGTCTCAATTGACCATGCGATCATTGGCTTACCAAAAAAGTTTTTAATATTTTTGCGAGGAATACGTTTACTTCCTCCCCTTGCTGGAATAACTGCAATGTTCATTTGAAAATATCTAAGTCTTCTATCAAAAATTTAAGGGGCTGGCCAGAAATCTGGATTGATAATCTCATCTAGTTTAAAAGGACAAGTTTCAGGGAAATTTTCATCGGGTAAATCAGTTTCTGCGATCGCTAAATCTCTAGCTTCAGACCAACTTTCTACTAAGGCTTCATTGAGACGGGACTTTAACCCAGGATTACGACGCAGCAACTTGTCAATTGATGTTCGCTGTAGGCGAATTGTCGCTCGCCAACTGTTAGAACGTCGCCAGTGTTGCACCTGCCATTTGAGCAGATGCGCCACTAATTGCATCAACCTTGACTCTAACTGATCGTAATGACGATTACCCAAATCTGTTAGCTCCTCGATCAGATGAGATAAGTCTAACTGCTCAAATTTCTCCTGACGCAGTAAATCTGATTGTTGATGCGCCCAGCTATAAAAGTCAGATTCATACAATGTGTCACTCATGTTGACTCTCCATCAGGTCAAGATGTCTGTTGATAAGTAGTGAGGCAGAATTAATTACACAATGTCATTGCGTTAGCGCAGCGTGGCGTTAGCCATAGGGAACGAAGTGAAATGAAGCAATTCCAATGGTTGTGATTGCTTCCCTTCGCTCGCAATGACTGTAAATATTTTTGTCCAATTACTTATTATCTTCCTATTGTAAAATCTCCCCTAACGTCTTAATAACATAATTTTGATTGTCTTCAGTTAAATCATAATAAAGCGGCAAACTAATCGCCTCCTGATAATAAGATTCAGACTCAGGAAAATCACCCTGCTTAAATCCCAACTGCTGATAATAGGGCTGGGTGTGAACAGGAATATAATGTACATTGACTCCAATTCCTGCGGTTCTGAGTGCCTCAAATACTTCTCGATGGGAGCGATTGATGGAATGGCGTTGTAACCGAATTACGTATAAATGCCAACTGGAATAGGTATCAGGATGTTGATAGGGTCTAGTAACAGGTAAATCTTGCAAGCCAATATTATATCTTGCTACCAACTCATGACGACCCTTGACGAAGGTATCCAACCTTTCCATCTGACTTGCACCCAAAGCGGCTTGTAAATCAGTCATCCGGTAATGATAACCCAACTCCAACTGCTGATAGTACCAAGGTCCTGGGGAATCTCCCTGAATAAAGCGAGGATCGCGGGTAATACCATGACTCCGCAGCCGGATCAACTTTTCATAGAGGTCTTGACGATTGGTTAAAATCATGCCTCCTTCGGCAGTGGTGATGATTTTAACTGGGTGGAAACTAAATACAGTCAAATCAGAAAACTGACAACAACCAATGGGGCGATCGCCATAACGGCCACCTATACCATGGGCTGCGTCTTCAATCACCTGAAAGCCATACTTTTGTGACAACTGAGCGATCGCTTTCATGTCGCAGGATTGCCCAGCAAAATGGACTGGAACCACAACTTGAGGTAATTTCCCCCGTTCTGCTGCTAGGGCTAATTTGTCAGCTAGGGCGGGAATACTGAGATTATAGGTTTGAGGATCAATATCCACAAAATCCACTTCTGCACCACAGTACAAACCACAGTTTGCAGAAGCTACAAAGGTATTAGGTACAGTCCACAGTCTATCACCAGAACTTAATCCCGCAGCTAAACAGGCAATATGTAACCCCGCTGTAGCACTAGCCACCGCCACTGCATATTTTACCCCACAGTATTCAGCTACTAAGTTTTCAAATCGAGCGATCGCTGGTCCTTGGGTTAACCAATCTGACTGTAAAACGCTGACCACGGCATCAATATCTTGCTGATTAATATTTTGCCGTCCGTAGGGAATATAGTTCATAAAACTGAAAACTTAGAAAGATGTTAAAAATCAACCCTAGAAACTAATATTGACGTTTTGTGATATCCATAAGTAATTTTACTGTTACCAAGGGAACACCAAGAAATAAGTTACCCAATTTTGTGGGACAGGCATCCTGCCTGTCCTTGATAATTAGCAGGACTGTCCTTGATAATTAGCAGGCTTGTCCTTGATAATTAGCAGGACTGTCCTTGATGATTAGCAGGACTGTCCTTGATGATTAGCAGGACTGTCCTTGATGATTAGCAGGCCTGTCCTTGATGATTTGCAGGCAAGATGCCCGCACCACAAGAAATTTTTGGGTATTTTGGACTGTCCTTGATAATTAGCAGGACTGTCCTTGATGATTAGCAGGCCTGTCCTTGATGATTTGCAGGCAAGATGCCCGCACCACAAGAAATTTTTGGGTATTTTTTTTAATTACTTATTGCTTTATTTCTCTCCTGATTGCAGCGCCCAATAGTGGGCATATTTCCCATCTAGTTGCAATAACTCCTGGTGATTGCCCTGTTCCAGCACTTGTCCTTTTTCTAGGACTATAATTTGGTCGGCACGGACAATGGTAGAAAGACGGTGAGCAATAACTAACACAGTGCGATCGCGCTCAAACTGATTTAATGCTTCCTGTACCAAGCGTTCTGACTGACTATCTAAAGCACTGGTAGCCTCATCTAAAATCAAGATCTCCGGCTGCATTAAAATTGCCCGTGCCAGTGCTATCCGTTGTCTTTGCCCACCTGAAAGCCGATAGCCCCGCTCCCCTACTACCGTATCATAACCTTGGGGGAGAGAGGAGATAAACCCATCAGCTTGAGCTAAATGAGCAGCATCTCGCACTTCATCTGCTGTTGCTTGGGGCAATCCGTAGCGGATATTTTCTAAGATACTCTGGTTAAAAATAAAGGTATCCTGACCAACCACTCCCAGTCCCTTGCGCCAGCTTTCTAAGCTATAGGATTGTAAAGCCAATCCGTCTACTAAGACTTGCCCTGTTGTTGGTTCATATAGGCCAATCAGCAAATCCGCGATGGAGGACTTACCAGCCCCAGACTCCCCCACCAAGGCTGTGACTGAATTTCTTGGTAATTTAAATGACACATTCACCAAGGATGGGGTGGTAGTTCCATCATAGTGGAGGGATACTTCAGTAAAGCTGATAGCGGATTTAAGTCCGGTAAATTCCGCGCCGCCCGAACGAGTAAACTCTTTATCTTTTGTGTATAAAATTTCATCTATTCGTAACATCTGTCCTGATCTTTCCGCCATCCGCTGCATTGTTACGGCTATTAACTGCGTCTGCATGGACAGGCGATTTAATGCCAAAATAAAGGTAGCTAGGGAAGGTAATACTGCCGACTGCTCTCGCCGCAGGAGCAGTGAACCCGCTGTCAACAAAACAGCAACCACTAAAATCGTCAAGCCATTATTCAGAGGAGCGATAATGGATATTAACCGCACTTGGTGCTGTAAGATCCCTACAACTTCCTGCTGTAGGGATCTTACTCGTTCAATTGTCTCGGCTTGACGACCAAAGGTATGGACCACTCGCAGGGCTTGGATATTTTCCACCATGTCTTTAGAAACATCTACCTGGGCATAGGAAAGTTTCACTGAGGTGGCACTAATGCGGGGCAGTAACCAGCGTTGAACAAACATCAAAACCATAAACAATAACACTGCAACTGCCGACAGAGGCACGGAAATTGCTAGGACTGTGACTGAGTAGGCTAGGACTAAAAACACTCCCGTCAGCAGCAGATTCCAATCCCTCATTTGTAGGTCAATTGTGCTACCAGCTTGACTAACATGGGTACTTAAGTCTCCCACTTTATAGCGACTGGCACAGGGAAAGCTCAGACTAATAATCCGGGCAAAGATTGTTTCTGTCATCTGGGCTTGAATCCGGGCTGTCAAATCTCCAGTAGCTACTTTACTCACATAGTCCATGAGGCTGCGTGTTAATTGCAACCCTACTGCTAAGGCAATGAGGACTAAAAAAATTGTTTGGCTGTCCCCAGTCCATTTTTGAGCTAACCAGGGAAATGTGGACGCTATTTGGTTGGGTAAGTGAGGGAGTTTATGAGACTCTAGAACCCCTAGCGCCAAAAAAATTACCCCCAAGGTGGCGGTTTCTAAAGAAGCAGCTAGTAGGTTACTGGTAAAGGACAAAAGTAGTAACTTTTTGTTCCGGTTTATTGTTAACCCAATTTGCTGGTAGGACGGGGTACTGAAGATTTTAAATGGGGTTAGCCATTTTGTTTGAGTTTTTCTCAGGAGATTGATAAATGCCACAATAAACCACAATAAAATTAAATTTTTTAAACAAGCCCGGTGTTGATAAGTAATTGGACAAAAATATTTACAGTCATTGCGAGGGAAGGGAAGCAATCACAACCCTTGGAATTGCCTCATTTCACTTCGTTCCATATGGCTAACGCCACGCAACGCTTACGCAATGATATTGTGTAATTAATTTTGTTTCACTACTTAGCTAATAAAATTAAATTTTTTAAACAAGCCCGGTGTTGATAAGTAATTGGACAAAAATATTTACAGTCATTGCGAGGGAAGGGAAGCAATCACAACCCTTGGAATTGCTTCATTTCACTTCGTTCCATATGGCTAACGCCACGCAACGCTAACGCAATGACATTGTGTAATTAATTGTGTCCCACTACTTATATTACACATGGAAATTTGGATCTACATGAGTTTGAATTGACTCCCGAATCTCTTCTACGGTCATAAACTGATCATTTTCACCGGAATTATAATTAAATCCTGGTTTTACTGGGGTGGCGTTCATGCGATCGCAATATGATTTCACGTTATAACTGTTAGTTATGGGCAAAATTGCATAATACTTGCCCAAATCCACCGTTGTCAAGGAATCAGCACTGGTAATCATTTCTTCATGGACTTTCTCCCCAGGACGGATACCAACAATCCGATGTTCACAATTTGGGGCAATAGCCTTGGCTACATCAGTAATTCGGTAGGAAGGAATCTTTGGCACAAATATCTCCCCTCCCACACCATTCTCAATCGTCCACAGCACCATTTCCACCCCCTCTTGCAGCATGATATTAAACCGTGTCATGTTTGGATCAGTAATTGGAATCACCCCTTCATGGCGCTTGTTGAGGAAAAAAGGAATTACTGAACCACGAGAACCCATAACGTTGCCATATCGCACCGCACTTAAACTCAGTTCTCGTTTACCCTTAATATTATTGGCTGCAATAAATAATTTATCTGAACATAGTTTGGTTGCCCCGTACAAATTAATTGGTGCTGCTGCTTTATCGGTAGACAAAGCCACCACTCGCTTGACATCAGTATCTAAGCAAGCCTGAATTACATTCTCTGCACCAAGGACATTTGTATGAATAAATTCCATGGGGTTGTATTCCGCTGCTGGAACTTGCTTCAATGCGGCTGCATGAACGACAATATCAATTCCTTCTAAAGCCCTTCTTAGGCGATTTTGATCCCGGACATCACCCAAAAAATAGCGCAGCCCTGGAAAGTCTTGATCTCGAAATTCTTGAGCCATTTCAAACTGCTTGAGTTCATCCCGACTAAAAATAACCAAACGAGGGATATTTGGATAACGTTCTAGGATATTTCTGACAAATACTTTGCCAAAAGACCCTGTTCCACCCGTAATTAAAATTGTTTTATTTTCTAGCATAAAATTTTAATGATCTCACCCAACTAAATTTTTTAACTTCTTGACTGAATGAAGGAGTCTTCACTAAGTAGGTGAACAAAAATTTATTAGACAATGTACTTGGTTTTCTCACCTGAAAATCTTCCAATTATATTTATTTCTTTAATCGCCTAATTGCTGACAATATTAGATGTCTTGTGGAAAAAGTTCCAGATTTTGGTCAGATCTTTCCTGTACTTTTGCCTCTTGATCAAGATCTCAAAAGAGATCCTCAAAAGGTTACATGGAGGGACTGAGATCAAAAAGACCATCAAAGCCCAACTCACTGTTCAATACTATCCGGTTCTGTCACCCTCAGACAACAATAATCGAATCTATTTTTTGTAACTCTGATTTTATACAGGTTTGCGATCGCCATTCTCTAAGGGATGAATAGTAGAATAACACAAATTTAATTAGTATACTCAAAACGGCTTGATTGTTTGATTCTAAACGTAGGGGTTTAGCAGTGCTAAACCCCTACACGTTTGGGTTCTTTGTCATTTGGCAAAAGTTTAAATCTCACCCGTGTTTAGTATAGTTCGTTAAGTTTAGAGATTCTGATTCAAATGTCATCTTTATTGCCAGTACATTTTGCTTAACTCCTCTGAATAATTGATACCTGCTAAAGAGTTTCATTTAACCAAGCGAACTGCTTGCAGCAGCGCTTCGCTATCGCTTTCAAGCAAGATCAACAAAGTATATCTCGATTGATTGCCGCCACCCTAGAGTTTCAGATCCCCGACTTCTTTGAGAATTCGGGGATCTCTGTATCGTTAAGGCAGGTCACTATAAATTAACTTAATTTAGTATATTTTTGTAGCCAGTCATCCAAATCATCAATACTCTGAAAATCCAACAACGCTTCTCCTAAGTCTTCCAACTGTGATACAGGAAAACTCTTGATTTGTGAACATTGACTCTCTGGTAATTCCCCCAGTCGTCGCCTTAGTTGACGAATAACTAAATTAGCCTCACCTTCCTGAAGACCTTCGACAATAATCTCTTGGTAAAAACGGGATTGGGTAATATCCACAATTTCTAGGTCTAGCATATTCATGATGATCTCCTTCGTTAACTCAGGGAACTTATTAGCCAGTATAGTCTCAATTAAACTCAATCGCCTTTGAAACTCGCCTCTTGTGTCGGCTTCCTGCAATAGCTTTCTACCAATTACCGCACTTTTGTCTTTTTCTGTCACCAGCAATTGTAAGAGCATCAAATTCGGGGTTAGTTCTTGCTGATCCCGCAGATCACTCAAATATAGCTGAGTGACCCGTCTTTCCAATAATTCTGTGTAGGGAACTTCCCAGCCTAATCCTTGACTGCGATCGCGTAAAATCAACAGTCCCCGCCAGTCTTGTTTAACTGTATATTGATTAATATGGACAAACAATTGGGAAAAATACCGTCCATAGAATCCTGAATCGGACTGCATTTGTGCCTCAGCAAACACCATCGGTATCATTGGGTTATTTGATACTGGCGTAAAGACTCCATCCAGTCGAAACTCTTTCTCCTTAACAACAGGAGCATTATAAACGAACTCCCAGTTTTCTTCAATGCCTGGCATCAATTCTGCCAGCATCCCTGGTTGGGACAAAAATAATTCGTAAAACCATTTATCGGTTTTCATAGTAATTATATTTAACACGACTTAATTATTTGATGCTCTGGGTGGGGTAAAGCAAGAACATATATGTTTTGCGATCGCTAGTTTGACTCACTAAGCTAACATACTGACCATCGCTGAGACAACGCGCTTTGCACCATTGCCATCTACTAACTGCTGTCCTTTTTTACTCATGGTTTCCCGATGGGGGCGATCGCCAATTAAGTCTTGTATTGCTAAACTCAAACCCTCAATAGTTACATTTTGCTGGCATTTCTCAAGTATATTCTTTAAGGGCGATAGCGAAACGCTGCTGCAAGCAGTTCGCTCGACAATTTTCACTCATTTTTCCCCTAGATTGTTTATTTTATCATAAACAACGACCAATTTGAGATTTCATCAATTAGCGATCGCTTTCAAGATCAACAGTTTCAGATCCCCGACTTCTTAGAGGTTGTTTGAAAAGTATTAGATGAAACCAATAATTTCCAAAAACCTAACCCCCCAGCCCCCTTTCCCTGCGAGGGAATGGGGGTTTCAAAGCCTCTCCCCGCGTCGGGGAGAGGTTTGGAGAGGGGTTTATTTATACATTAAAAACTTTTCAAACATCCTCTTAGAGAAGTCGGGGATCTTATGTTCTTATTTTATTTATAGAGTGAAGGTTAAAGAATTTCCCCAATGACTAATTTGAGATTTCATCAATTAGCGATCGCTTTCAAGATCAACAGTTTCAGATCCCCGACTTCTTAGAGAAGTCGGGGATCTTATGTTCTTATTTTATTTATAGAGTGAAGGTTAAAGAATTTCCCCAGTGACTAATTTGAGATTTTATAAATTAGCGATCGCTTTCAAGATCAACGGCGATTATCTTGTAACCAATTTTCCAAATCTGACATATTTTGAAAATCTAATAATGCCTCTCCTAAAGATTCTAATTCAGGAATGGTGAGCGATCGCACTTTTTCCTCTTGAATAGGAGTTAAATTACCACAACGGCGTTTTAACTGGCGTATAGTCAGATTTGCTTCTCCTTGTTGTAAACCTTTTTTCTCACCAATTTCTAACACCTCTTGATAAAACCGGGTTTGCGTAATATCAGCCTCTTTGAGATTAAGCATTTTTTGAATCTCCTCTAGGGTTAGTTGTGTAAATTTGTTGACTAGTATGGACTCTACTAAATCTAATTTTAGCTGAAATTCTGCTTCTGTGCTGACACTGTTTAAAATTTGCCTAGCTGCTAATCCTGCTTGGTCTTTAGGCGTTACTATTAATCTTAGTAGAGCTAAATTAGGACTTAAATTATCTTGATGTAATAAATCTTCTAGATATAACCTTTCTACTTGACTATTAAGTAAGTTTCTGTGTGGAAGTTCTGAACCTAATTCCAAACGTTTATTCAGTAAAATTAGTAATCCGCGCCAATTTTCGCTAATTTCATATTGGTCAATATAGCTAAATATTCCCCGAAAATAGCGATTATAAAATTTTGTATCTCGCTGCATTTGTGCTTCGAGAAATATTAGCGGTACATCAGAATTATTACTAATCGGTGTTAATAACCCATCTAACCTAGTTTCTTTTTCTTTGAGTACAGGTGCGCTATACTCAAATTCACAATCACTAGGAATACCAGGAATTAATTCTGCTATTAAATCTGGTTGATTTAAGAAAATTCTGTAAAATAATTTATCTGTTTTCATTTATATAACTAATTTGAACCTTGTTCTTTGTATGAATAAAAAAGTCCAGCTTCTAGCCGTTTTGAGTATAATAGTTTCATTTAACCAAGCGAACTGCTTGCAGCAGCGCTTCGCTATCGCCTTCAATATCTTTCAGATCCCCGACTTCTTAAAGAAGTCGGGGATCTTATGTTCTTATTTTATTTATAGGGTGAAGGTTAAAGAATTTCCCCAGTGACTAATTTGAGATTTCATCAATTAGCGATCGCTTTCAAGATCAACGGCGATTATCTTGTAACCAATTTTCCAAATCTGACATATTTTGAAAATCTAATAATGCCTCTCCTAATGATTCTAGTTGAGAAATGGAGAGCGATCGCACCTTTTGCTCTTGAATAGCAGTTAAATTACCACAACGGCGTTTTAACTGGCGTATAGTTAGATTTGCTTCTCCTTGCTGCACACCTTGTTGTAAACCTTGCTGCACACCTTGTTGTAAACCTTGCTGCACACCTTGTTGTAAACCTTGTTGTAAACCTTTTTTCTCACCAATTTCTAACACCTCTTGATAAAACCGTGTTTGCGTAATATCAGCCTCTTTGAGATTAAGCATTTTTTGAATCTCCTCTAGGGTTAGTTGTGTAAATTTGTTGACTAGTATGGACTCTACTAAATCTAATTTTAGCTGAAATTCTGCTTCTGTGCTGACACTGTTTAAAATTTGCCTAGCTGCTAATCCTGCTTGGTCTTTAGGCGTTACTATTAATCTTAGTAGAGCTAAATTAGGACTTAAATCATCTTGATGTAATAAATCTTCTAGATATAACCTTTCTACTTGACTATTAAGTAAGTTTCTGTGTGGAAGTTCTGAACCTAATTCCAAACGTTTATTCAGTAAAATTAGTAATCCGCGCCAATTTTCGCTAATTTCATATTGGTCAATATAGCTAAATATTCCCCGAAAATAGCGATTATAAAATTTTATATCTCGCTGCATTTGTGCTTCGAGAAATATTAGCGGTACATCAGAATTATTACTAATCGGTGTTAATAACCCATCTAACCTAGTTTCTTTTTCTTTGAGTACAGGTGCGCTATACTCAAATTCACAATCACTAGGAATACCAGGAATTAATTCTGCTATTAAATCTGGTTGATTTAAGAAAATTCTGTAAAATAATTTATCTGTTTTCATTTATATAACTAATTTGAACCTTGTTCTTTGTATGAATAAAAAAGTCCAGCTTCTAGCCGTTTTGAGTATAATAGTTTCATTTAACCAAGCGAACTGCTTGCAGCAGCGCTTCGCTATCACCTTCAATATCTTTCAGATCCCCGACTTCTCTAAGAGGATGTTTTAAAAGTATTAGATGAAACCGATAATCTCCAAAAACCTAACCCCCCTGCCCCCTTCCCTACGAGGGAAGGGGGTTTTCAAAGCCTCTCCCCGCTTCGGGGAGAGGTTTGGAGAGGGGTTTGTTTATACATTAAAAACTTCTCAAACACCCTCTAAGAAGTCGGGGATCTGATGTTCTTATTTTATTTATAGAGTGAAGGTTAAAGAATTTCCCCAGTGACTAATTTGAGATTTTATAAATTAGCGATCGCCTGTACTGGTTGAATTAGAGGCTATAATCACATTGTATACCCAGTTGCGATGCCTACTCCAAGGGAAGCGATCGCCTGACCTGTTGGTATAGTTCTATATATAGCGGTTCTCGATTGGGTGAGATACAAGAACCCCACCCCCAACCCCCTCCAGTATCAAAAGCTTATCCTTTTCTTCCCCCCGCTGCGGGGGGATTTAGGGGGGTGCGATGAGGGGGCTATGATGTATCTCATGCAAGTGCATACTGCTATATCTTTTTGCTTGCATTTCTAAAGTATATTCTTTAAGGGCGATAGCGAAACGCTGCTGCAAGCAGTTCGCTCGATAATTTATTTTCGCTCATTTTTCCCCTTAATTGTTCATCTTAAAATAACGTTACAATTCCTAAGGACTAATTTGAGATTTCATAAAGAAGAGCGATCGCTTTCAAGATCAACAGTTTCAGATCCTAAAAAAGAATAGGATGAATGCGACCAAGCACTTCTGCTAATAACCATTCAGGGCAAATACAGATCAGTTTTGCCTTTCTTGAGCGATAATCCAATGAACGCAGCTGATCGCACATCACTACGCCTTTAATAGGTTGATCATCTGGAATCTCAACGTAGAAAGGATTTTTACGCTTAGTATTACTGATAGGACAAACAAAAATAAAACCTCGTTGCTGGTTAAACTCTGTATGACTTAACACTAGTGCGGGACGTTGCCCCATTTGCTCGTGACCTGATTGGGGATCAAAGTTTAGCCAGACAAGATCCCCATAACGGGGGACGTAATCTACCATTCTTCATTACCTGTTGGTTTACCCCAGTCAATCTCCGCTTCTGGCTCTAAATCTTGGCTAAGGAGTTGTGAAAGGGTGTATTTGGGAAATTTTTGAACTGGTCTTACCATGAGTTGCCCTTGCTCAATACGGCAGTCAACTTCATCATTGATTGATAAAGCCAATTCATCTGCAATATACTTGGGGATTCTCAAGGCTAAAGAATTTCCCCAACGACCAATTTGAGATTTCATAATTAGCGATCGCTTTAGAGATAAACAAAGTATATCTCAATTACCGCCACCCTAGACGACAAAAAGGTATTTGATAGACTAAATGAATATTCAGGGATGGTTTTTAAGTCTTTGAGCGATAGCGAAGCGCTGCTGCAAGCAGTTCGCCTGTACTGGTTGATTTAGAAGCTATAATCACATTGTATACTCAGTTGCGATGTCTAATCCGAGGGGAGCGATCGCCTGACCTGTTGGTATAGTTTTATATATCTTATTGCTTGCATTTTTAAAGTATATTCTTTAAATGGCGATAGCGAAACGCTGCTGCAAGCAGTTCGCTCGACAATTTTCGCTCATTTTTTCCCTGAATTGCTTATTTTATCATAAACAACGACCAATTTGAGATTTCATAAATTAGCGATCGCCTTCAATATCTTTCAGATCCCCGACTTCTCTAAGAAGTCGGGGATCTGATTTTCTTATTTTATTTATAGAGTGAAGGTTAAAGAATTTCCCCAGTAAAATTGTGATAAATCAAATTCAAACTAAAAGAACTAGAAAATTTTTGAACTTCTTTAGTTTACTTTAGTAAACTTTAGCTATTAGCCTGGAACTTCAGTTCCAGGCGGGTCTGTGAGCCAAACAAATAAGCCATCTAGCGATTTTCGCAAGCTCAATTAAGTAATTTCATATTTTCATCAAAAGCAGGATTTTCGGCTTTAGCTTGAGGATTGATTAAACTACCAATAGACTTAACTTTATTAGTAATCACATCTCGCAGTGCTGTGTAGCGTTACTGCTGCTGATGTCCAATAAGCTGTTACGCAGCTAAAGTTGATAACCATAATTTACTTGAACTTTGTAGTGCGGGCATCTTGCCCCCTAGAATTATACAAACTAAATGCACAACAGCTTAATATATTTTTTACCGAGATTTTCAACACGAATAACTGTATCAGACATTTTTAATATACTTTTAATCTAGGTTTTAAAATTTGCGAGTTAATTAAATGGATAGGTTGGTTAATTGAGCTATTTTGATGTTATCTCAATCTTTTATGGGTAAAGTTTTAGTCATCATGAGAAAAATATAGCTAACAATCTCTAATCAATCGCTCTCTCAAAATCATCTGTAGTGTTACACAAGAACTCAGGATTTAATATTTCTTGTATATCATAAGGACAAAATTCTGAAAACGTACTTAATACTAAACCTGTTTCTGCCGATGCTTCTCTTCTCGCATTTCGATAAGATTTAGGTAAAATATCAGGAATATATTGTTTTAAACTTGGTTTTTCATTGAGTAGATCTTGTAAATCATCTCTTTGGTTAGCAATGGTGGTAAACCAACTAATAGAACGTTTAGAAGATTGGTATTGCCATTTGAGTAAATGAGTTAATAAAATTATTAACCGATTTTTTAACTCATTTTTTTCACTAATACCCATACTATCTAACTCTTCTGCCAAGTTCTCCCAATCCAAAGCTGTGATATCTCGACTAGCTAAGGCTAATTTTTGTTGAGTTAACCAATCCATGAAATCTGTTTCGTAAAGAGGTGATTTAGACATAAAATTAGTAATGATTACCTTTGTAATGGACAATTTTTCAACCCTATTAGACATCTGGTGAAAATTAAATATGCGTGACTTACAACCCTTGTAGAGACGTTCCATGGGTAGGGATTCTCGGCTCTACATTCTTTTCTGGAGATGTCTATTGATCATTAGGTAAGCTGATACCTTGTTCCCATAACAATTGTTGTAATTTAGCTACTTCTAATTCAGCAGAATCTGCCCGTTGCTTTTCCTGTTCTGCCCGTTGCTTTTCTCGTTCTTCTGGTGTAGATAATCGAATCTATTTTTTGTAATTCTGATTTTATACAGGTTTGCGATCGCCGTTTTCTAAGGGATGAATAATAGAATAACACAAATTTAATTAGTATACTCAAAACGGCTTGATTGTTTGATTCTAAACGTAGGGGTAAAGCAAGAGCTTCATTAGTATCAACTTAACGTAAAACCCATAGCCCGCCTGGGAATGAATTCCCAGTCTAATAGCAAAAGTCATCTGAAGATGACTAAAAATCCCCAGTTTACTAAAGTAAATTTTACTTATTAGCCCGGAAATATGGCTTACGCCACGCTGCGCTATCATTTCTGGGTGGGTGTGGAAGCCAACAAATAAGCCATCTGTAGCCTAAGTTGACACCTATGAAGCTCTTGCTTTACCCCTACACATCTGGGTTCTTTGTCATTTGGCAAAAGTTTAAATCTCACCCGTATTTAGTATAGTTCGTTAAGTTCAGAGATTCTGATTCAAATGTCATCTTTATTGCCAGTACATTTTGCTTAACTCCTCTGAATAATTGATACCTGCGAAAGAGTTTTATTTAACCAAGCGAACTGCTTGCAGCAGCGCTTCGCTATCGCCTTCAATATCTTTCAGATCCCCGACTTCTCTAAGAAGTCGGGGATCTGATTTTCTTATTTTATTTATAGAGTCAAGGTTAAAGAATTTCCCCAAGGACTAATTTGAGATTTCATCAATTAGCGATCGCCTGTACTGGTTGATCTAGACTGCGCTCAGTACAAGTCGCGGTAGTTGAGCGTAGTCGAAACTCGATAACCACGTGATTCTAACAATTTACCTAACTAGCAACTTACATTACTAGTACAGCACGGCGTAAGTGAATAAACCATTTTCAAGCCTTGTAATCAATAGACATCTCCAAAAATTAAAGATGCTTGACCTGAAAACCCTGTAGAGACGTTCCATGGAACGCCTCTACAATCTTTTTTGGAGATGTCTAATCAAATTTTTGGAGCTTTTAATGGTCATGCTATTTACGCCCTAGTGTACTAGCTGAGAGGAATGTTTCCAGACTCTGAATTTTGTTGCAACCAATTTTCTAGTTGATTTATCTCAGTGAGATCGAGTAACTCTGTTGCTAGTTCTTCTAGTTGAGTAACTGATAAGCGATTAATTTTGAGGCTAAAATCAGATGATAAAGTCCCAAAACGACGGTCAATTAATTTCCATACCAATTTACGACTTTCTTGCTGCAAACCTTGCTGTAAACCTTGTTTTTCTCCTGTCTCCAAACCCTCTTTTAAGATTTGTTGATACCAAGGAGACTCTCTCAATATGGTCATATCCCACCTCATTATTTGTTGAACTAAGGGTATATCCAGGACAAAACCCGCAAAAAATGATAATAATGGCTCTAAATCCGTTAAAGTTTCATTGGCTCGTAATTCAATTACTGCTTGCCTGACAATACTCTCATTTCCTCCTCCTTTTAATATTGGCACAAAAGGCAATAAACTTGATAAGTTATGCTCAAAAACTAAATTAACATCTAATTCCCACAGATTAATAACATGATAGTTTTGATAAGTTTTAATTCCCATAAATTCCGTTTCATAGCAGTTAGGAATTATTTCTGTTTGAGAATTAGGTAGAATGTTAAGCAATACGGGATAAACCGGTAAATTATAGTTTTCTTTGGCTAAGGCTGTATAAGCATAAATTCTTACGGGTACTTGCTTGTTGTAACGCAATTGTAACTCATTTAGAATTAAAAATTCTCCGTCCTTGGGACTAGAGACTTTAATTAATACATCATTTTCTCTTGCTACCCATTGAAAATCGGAACTAATAATCTCTTTGACTGTTAAATCAGGGTTATTAGTTAACCAACGTACCCATTGCTCAGGTGCTAAACTAATTAGGCGTTTACCGCCAATATCTGCTTTTTTCTTGGTCATTTGTCTGATCTATAAATTTAAGATTCCATCCCATGACACACTCCTCCCGCAATCAGCCATCTTGAATATGCTCCCAACACAGTTCACAAGAAGGGCTTCTGGGGAGGGACTGAGATCTATAAGACCATCAAAGCCCAACTCCTAAACAAAAATCTAAAAGCTATTAAACGCATAGCGTGGCGTTACCTAACTAGCAACTTACATTATTACATTAACAATTCCCACTTTACTGGTGTTCCCGCTTGAACATCTACTTTGATTTTTTTCCCTAATAAAAGATTGTAGTATTTGGGGGGTAAACCTGCTTGTTTAGCGGTGGTTATTGTTTCATCTAATTCGGCGATCGCTGCCATATTGGTATATCAGCTTTTGCTTTACCCCTTAGTTGATAATCTTCACGTTTAGCCATATTAAATAATCCCTTTGATTATATTTCCTGATTTAACACTTCTGCCCAAATCATCTAAGAGGTGAACGCAGATAAACGCAGATGAACGCGGATAATTTTTGTCAGAATCAGGATATCCAGGATTTGAGGATGTACAGGATGTAATTGCTCATTTGTTTGTTGGTGGTTAATGTTGTAATTGTCTTAATCAGAATAAACAAAATAATCCCCAAATTTCCACCAACAATTATTAAATAACATCCTGTAAATCCTTTAATCCTGGTTATCCTGATTCTGACAAAAAAACTCTAGATGTACAGGATGTAATTGCTCATTTGTTTGTTGGTTAATGTTGTAATTGTCTTAATCAGAATTTTTCAACCACCCTCTAGCGTAATGATTGTGAATTCAATTGAGTTGTTCCATGTATATAGCAACCATATTTGATTTGCAGACCGTGAGGGTTTCAGATCCCCGACTTCTCGAAGAAGTCGGGGATCTCTGTATCGTTAAGGCAGATACTTATAAATTAACTTAATTTAGTATATTTTTGTAGCCAGTCATCCAAATCGTCAATACCCTGAAAATCCAACAGCGCTTCTCCTAAGTCCTCCAACTGTGATACAGGAAAACTCTTGATTTGTGAACATTGGCTCTCTGGTAATTCCCCCAGTCGTCGCCTTAGTTGACGAATAACTAAATTAGCCTCACCTTCCTGAAGACCCTTTTGAAGACCTTCCTGAAGACCTTCCTGAAGACCCTTTTGGCGACCTTCCTGAAGACCCTTTTGGCGACCTTCCTGAAGACCTTCGACAATAATCTCTTGGTAAAAACGGGATTGGGTAATATCCACAATTTCTAGGTCTAGCATATTCATGATGATCTCCTTAGTTAACTCAGGGAACTTATTAGCCAGTATAGTCTCGATTAAACTCAATCGCCTTTGAAACTCGCCTGTTGTGTCGGCTTCCTGCAATAGCTTTCTACCAATTACGGCACTTTTGTCTTTTTCTGTCACCACCAACTGCAAAAGCATCAAATTCGGGGTTAGTTCTTGCTGGTCCTGCAGATCACTCAAATATAGCTGAGTAACCCGTCTTTCCAATAACTCTGCGTAGGGAACTTCCCAGCCTAATCCTTGATTGCGATCGCGTAAAATCAACAGTCCCCGCCAGTCTTGTTTCACTGTATATTGATTAATATGGACAAACAATTGGGAAAAATACCGTCCATAGAATCCTGAATCGGACTGCATTTGTGCCTCAGCAAACACCATCGGTATCATTGGGTTATTTGATACTGGCGTAAAGACTCCATCCAGTCGAAACTCTTTCTCCTTAACAACAGGAGCATTATAAATGAACTCCCAGTTTTCTTCAATTCCTGGCATCAATTCTGCCAGCATCCCTGGTTGGGACAAAAATAATTCGTAAAACCATTTATCGGTTTTCATAGTAATTATACTTAATACGACTTAATTATTTGATGCTCTGGGTGGGGTAAAGCAAGAACATATATGTTTTGCGATCGCTAGTTTGACTCACTAAGCTAACATACTGACCATCGCTGAGACAACGCGCTTTGCACCATTGCCATCTACTAACTAGATGCCCGCACTACAAGAGTTTCATGATTCAACTTTGTACCTCATAAGAGCGGAAACCGCTGTAATTTTGTCCGACTACTTATGACTTTCTGTTTAGCATTTTGTCCTAATTTTTGACCTAAATCAGGTATAAACTATAATGTCTAATATTTTCAGTAAAATGCTAATACAATAAGGCTTTCAATGATTTTGAAATGGGTTCTCCATAAAAAGTACCAAAGAACCACTTTGTTATCTAACAATTACAGTTTAATAGGAATAGTAAAAGCCCAACCTGTATTAGCTGAAAGTTCAATTGAGCCTAAATTTAAGTTCTCATTTTGTTCTTGCTTATACTCCATAATCATTTTTAAAACATCAGTACAGTTAAATATAGCCTCTTGGGGTGTATCTCCCTCTGCAAAAGCTCCTTGAATACCCGGTATCATTGCTAAGTAACCATCATCATTACTTTCAATAACGACAGAAATGATTTGAGGTGTATTTTTTACTGGTAATTGATCAATAGATTGCATTTTTGCCTCCAAGTTCTATAGTCCCAATATCGTAATATAAATTAGCAAAGGCTTGAATAAAACTTAATCTTTTATATCTTTTCTTTACTTTGGCCTCCTGATCAATATCTCAAAAGAGATCCTCAAAAGGTTGCATGGAGGGACTAAGATCAAAAAGACCATCAAAGCCCACTCATTGTTCAATACTATCCCGGTTCTGTCACTCTCGCACAACAATAATCGAATCTATTTTTTGTAATTCTGATTTTATACAGGTTTGCGATCGCTGTTCTCTAATGGATGAATGATAGAATAACACAGATTTAATTAGTATACTCAAAACGGCTTGATTGTTTGATTCTAAACGTAGGGGTAAAGCAAAAGCTTAATGGTGTCAACTTAACGTAAAACCCATAGCCCGCCTGGGAATGAATTCCCAGTCTAATAGCAAAAGTCATCTGAAGATGACTAAAAATCCCCAGTTTACTAAAGTAAATTTTACTTATTAGCCCGGAAATATGGCTTACGCCACGCTGCGCTATCATTTCTGGGTGGGTGTGGAAGCCAACAAATAAGCGCAGGAGTAACAATCAGTTTTAACAACTTCAGACTAATTGAGGCATTTGCTGGAGGTTCTAATTCATTTAAGTATATACGGTGGATTAAATAAAATGCAAAAATTTTCAACGCGAATAACTGTATCTGACATAATTTATTAGTAATATTCTTTTTATGATGGCAACCATTCAGGATTGAGAATTTCTGTTAAAGAATAAAGACAATTTTCAGGGAAGATTGCTGGAGATAGTTCAGATTTACGAATAGCATTGTTTCTAGCTTTAATGTAAATCTTATCTAGGATTTTTGTACAATGATTATAAAGAACTTTAGACTCCAATAATAAATCTAATTCAGACCTAAAATTATCAATTTCTTCAATCCATCCTTTGGCACAATAGGATTTCTCACTTTCCCAATATTGATAAAGAAGTAAGTGTTTAATAAGTTGTCTCAAATAACTTTCTACTTTACGCCTTTGTTCGTTTCCCAATGCAGTAATTTCCTCAATTAAGTGTTCCCAGTCAAGATTTTCTAAATCCCGATTTTGCAGTTGGTTAAGGGTAATATCCAACCATTCAGGATAATCTTGTTCATAAATCTGGTAATTTGCTTGTGTGGGTTGCATTTTACTTACTCAGCTACAGTTTAAATATTGATTGTTAACACAATACCTTGTCCAAATTAGAAAAAGCCTTGATTTGTAGGTTAGGTTGTGGAACGTAAATGTATCCCTGCGGGACACTGCGTGAACGCGAAGCAATAGCATGAAACCCGACATGAGCCTTGGGTTGCGCTGTCGCTTAACCCAACCTATTTTAACCTTACCATACTCTCTTAACTGAATAAGCATAGGAAAGTCGGGGATCTGGGCATGATCAGATTATATATTTCAGTTGCCATTATATTTATTTCTTTAATCGCCTAATTGCTGACAATAAGTAATTGGACAAAAATATTTACAGTCATTGCGAGCGAAGGGAAGCAATCACAACCCTGGCGATTGCTTCATTTCACTTTGTTCCCTATTGCTAACGCCACGCAATGACATTGTGTAATTAATTCTGTCTCACTACTTATTAGATGTCTTTTGGAAAAAGTTCCAGATTTTGGTCAGATCTTTTCTGTACTTTTGCCTCTTGATCAAGATCTTAATAGAGATCCTCAAAAGGTTGCATGGAGGGACCAAGATCAAAAAGACCATCAAAGCCCAACTCACTGTTCAATACTATCCCGGTTCTGTCACTCTCGGACAACAATAATCGAATCTATTTTTTGTAACTCTGATTTTATCAAGGTTTGCGATCGCTGTTCTCTAATGGATGAATGATAGAATATAGCGGTTATTGGTTGAGTGAAATACAAGAACCCCACCCCCAACCCCCTCCCCGCAAGCGAGGAGGGGGCTTATGACTGTATCTCATTCAAGTGCATACCGCTATAACACATAGTTAATTAAACCTCATCCATTTTGAAACCTGAAGTAATGCGAGCATCTTGCTCGCTACTTAACTAACACACCCTACTTTTGCACTTTATTTAATTCATAAGAATACCCGGTAAGTGGGAAACGAGCGCGTCTTTAGACCTGAGAGGGAAACGACACGAGCGGTTTTAACCGCTGTGGATATTAAAATTAAAACCAGATTTTTGATTGGAACCTGGAAACCAACTCCCATTTCTGGGGTAATGTTAGCTAGATGCCTCCGGCACGCTGCGCGAACGACCAGTTATAAGAGCTTTTTAGACTTGCAACACTGTTTCAGTGACCTTAAAACTGTTTAATTGCAAATGACAGAGCAGGGAACTAGCAACGCATTCCGGGGTGTCGTGACTCAAATAACGGCTACCATGAGAGTAAACTCAGGGTGGTCTGGTCAGTACGGCTTGCTTGATTACTCTTGCAAGCCCAGTCCCTTTAGGGCTGGGTTACTGACATTCCTTAGAAGATTGGTATTGCCATTTTAGCAAATGAGTTAATAAAATTATTAACCGATTTTTTAACTCATTTTTTTCACTAATACCCATAGCATCTAACTCTTCTGCCAAGTTCTCCCAATCCAAAGCTGTGATATCTCGACTGGCTAAGGCTAATTTTTGTTGAGTTAACCAATCCATGAAATCTGTTTCGTAGAGAGGTGATTTAGACATAAAATTATTCAGAGGGAACGGGCAACAGGGAACAGGAAAAACTCATGTTTAAAAACATGAGATTGAAATAATGACACTGTTTTTTTCGTGCTACGCATCTTTTAAAAACATCCTTTTTTTGACTGAAGCTCTAAACTGGTGCAAATGAGTGTTTCTTATTTGCTCCCAGTTAAGAGTTCCCAGTTAAGAGTTCCCTTCTTTTGTAATAATGACTTTCAGACTGGACAATTTTTCAACTCTATTGATCATTAGGTAAGCTGATACCTTGTTCCCATAACAATTGTCGTAATTTAGCTACTTCTAATTCAGCAGAATCTGCCCGGTGCTTTTCCTGTTCAGCCCGTTGTTTTTCTAGTTCTGCCCGTTGCTTTTCCTGTTCTGCCCGGTGCTTTTCCTGTTCAGCCCGTTGTTTTTCTCGTTCTTCTGGTGTAGGCAACCAATTATTTTCTTTATCATACCAACGTAACCACTGTCTAGTTAGTCCTTGATATTCTCCCTCCCATAATCCTAAACCCAATTCAGCTTCTTCTAACCATACCCCTAATCCATTAATAGAGAGGGGTTGATAACGGTTCATTACCAAACCATAACAGTGAAACTCGTCAGTATAACGGTTATAGACAAAATAATAAGGGATTCTGAGAATTTGCTCATATACCGTCCATTTATTAGGAGGTTGATTAACTTCCCGTAAATTTCTCCCTAAGTCTTCGTTTTCTGTTCCTGGAGATATTAATTCTACTACCACAAAGGGATATGTTCCTTCATACCAAGTAACATAGCTCAATCTTAGTTCTGTTTGTTCATAAAAACGGGATACCCCCAAAACTGCAAACCAATCAGGGCGTTTATACCATTGTGTATGCTTGCTGTCATAGTATAAATTTAAGTCACTACCTGTGAATACATTATCTTCTGCATAAGAAGGCGGTCGAAAGGTACTACGCAATAATTCTGGTTGTAACAGGTGAAATTCGTCTGGCAACCCTGGCTCCTCTGGATCTTCGCTAGGTAAATCATACATCGTTGGCAGTGTTTGGTGAGGAGGTAATGGCTCATAGCTGGGTTTGCTATACACATCACTTTGATACATTGTTAATTATCTCCTGTACTTAATCGCTGTTGCCAAGATTCAACTATAGATTAATTATACTAATTACCAAGGACAGGCAGGATGCCCATCCCACAAAATTGGGTAATTTATTTTTTGGTGATCCCTGAGAGAGAGAATTTAGACAAAAAATAACTTTTCTATTCTAGGGCGTTGCTGATTAAGGGTATGAATTTTAGTCTCACGCAAAGGCGCAATCACGCTTCGTGATCTCGAAGAGTAGAAGCACTGAGGTTTGATTTTTAAAGGTTCAATTTGGAAATTTCATACCTCGATTCAGCAACGCCGGAAATTGTAATAAGTAGTGAGACAGAATTAATTACACAATGTCATTGGGAATGGAACGAAGTGAAATGAAGCAATTCCAAGGGTTGTGATTGCTTCTCTTCGCTCGCAATGACTGTAAATATTTTTGTCCAATTACTTAGCAAATATGATCACCAATGCGGTTTTTCTCACACCTCCGCTAACCAGACCTCTAAATCTGCCAATCCGTCAAAATCTAATAGAGCTTCTGCTAGAGATTTTAATTGAGGTACTGGTAATTTCTCAATCTGTTTTGTCTGTTCTGCTGATAACTGACCAAAGTCTCGTCCTATTTGACTCAAAATTTCTGCCCTTGCCATTTCATAGTAACCCCCATTTACAAGGCCTATGGCAAGAGTAAATCGAGTAACATTCATTGTTGCAGGATCAAAAACAAGCATTAAATAAAACCCTTAAACGTTATTAAAGTTATATCTTGACTGGCTAAGGAACGCAAATTTAATAACCATAATTTACTTGAACTTTGTAGTGCGGGCATCTTGCCCGCTAGAATTATACAAACTAAATGCACAACAGCTTATTGATCATTAGGTAAGCTGATACCTTGTTCCCATAACAATTGTCGTAATTTAGCTACTTCTAATTCAGCAGAATCTGCCCGTTGCTTTTCCTGTTCAGCCCGTTGCTTTTCCTGTTCAGCCCGTTGTTTTTCTCGTTCTTCTGGTGTAGGCAACCAATTATTTTCTTGATCATACCAACGTAACCACTGTCTAGTTAGTCCTTGATATTCTCCCTCCCATAATCCTAAACCCAATTCAGCTTCTTCTAACCATACCCCTAATCCATTAATAGAGAGGGGTTGATAACGGTTCATTACCAAACCATAACAGTGAAACTCGTCAGTATAACGGTTATAGACAAAATAATAGGGGATTCTGAGAATTTGCTCATATACCGTCCATTTATTAGGAGGTTGATTAACTTCCCGTAAATTTCTCCCTAAGTCTTCGTTTTCTGTTCCTGGAGATATTAATTCTACTACCACAAAGGGATATGTTCCTTCATACCAAGTAACATAGCTCAATCTTAGTTCTGTTTGTTCATAAAAACGGGATACCCCCAAAACTGCAAACCAATCAGGGCGTTTATACCATTGTGTATGCTTGCTGTCATAGTATAAATTTAAGTCACTACCTGTGAATACATTATCTTCTGCATAAGAAGGCGGACGAAAGGTACTACGCAGCAATTCTGGTTGTAACAGGTGAAATTCGTCTGGCAACCCTGGCTCCTCTGGATCTTCGCTAGGTAAATCATACATCGTTGGCAGTGTTTGTTGAGGAGGTAATGGCTCATAGCTGGGTTTGCTATACACATCACTTTGATACATTGTTAATTATCTCCTGTACTTAATCGCTATTGCCAAGATTCAACTATCTGCTTAATTGTTTCTTCTAAGGAAATTGTAATATCCCAGTCAGGATAATGTTCACGCATTTTTGTTAAATCGGAATAATATACTAAACACGGGTAATATCTAAACTTTTGCCAAATGACAAAGAACCCAGATGCGTAGGGGTTTAGCAGTGCTTAATGGTGTCAACTTAACGTAAAACGGGCGGTTAGAAACCGCGTCTACACAGGCAAAACCCACCTGCGTGGGTTTCAATCCTTGATTTTTCCTTAGTCCGCGCAGGCGGACTTTGTTTGTGTAGCCGTGAATTCCATTCGCCAGGGCTTAAGTTGACACCAATGAAGCTCTTGCTTTACCCCTACAAATCAGGGTTTTTCATCTCATTCCCAGTCTCTGACTGGGAATGAATTCTAGAAGGCTCTGCCTTCAATGATATTAGAGGCAGAGCCTCATCAACTGCATTCCTAGTCAGAGACTAGGAACGAGATGTGGTATGGATTTGAGCTTAAGTTGACACCAATGAAGCTCTTGCTTTACCCCTACAAATCAGGGTTTTTCGTGATTTTACAAAAGTCCATCTCTCAACCGTGTTTAGTATACTTGAGAATTTGATCTTAAATCACATCTGCAAAAGTTCGTTCCATCTTCCGAAAATACCAAATTCCACTCACTAATAGTAAAACGACTAGAGCCATAGAAAGCATAAAACCTGGTAAATATAACTGGGAATTACCGCCCAAAATTGCCCATCTAAAACCATCAACTACTCCCACCATTGGATTTAAGGAGTAGAGAAACCGCCACTTTTCAGGAACAATAGTGCTACTAAATCCTACAGGTGAGATATATAAACCAAACTGGACTATAAATGGCACAATAAACCGGAAATCTCGATATTGCACATTCAAGGAAGCTAACCACAAACCCGCACCCATTGAAGCTGCAAAGGCGACACCGATAAATAAGGGTAAGGTGAAAATTCGCCAAGTGGGAATAAAGTTATACCAAGCCATTAAAGCCAATAAAATTATCCCAGAAATCATAAAATCCACAAAGCTAACTACTACCGCGCTAGTGGGTACTACCAATCTAGGAAAATAGACTTTTGATAATAAATTGGCATTACTAATTAAACTATTACTACACTCTGAAAGGGAATTGGAAAAGAATTGCCAAGGTAACATGGCGGAAAATACAAGAATTGGATAGGGCGCACCTTCTGATGGTAATTTTGCTAATTGTCCAAATACTACTGTAAAAACTACCATTGTCAAAAAAGGACGAATTAGCGCCCAAACAATCCCAATGGCTGTTTGTTTATATCTAACTAAAATATCTCGCCATGCTAAGAAGTAAAATAACTCTCTATATCGCCATAAATCTTGCCAATATTGCTTTTCCGCGCGTCCTGCTTCAATTATTAATTCTGGCTGTAAAGTAGTTTCTTTCATCTGGCATTTACCATCATTTTCACGACATTTCCGATTTCGCTCACACCTTCTCTGCACTTCGTCCTCCTGATCACTAACTAAACAATTGATCATACGAAGGTTGCATCGGAGGGACTGAGATCAAAAAGACCATCAAAGCCCAACTCACTGTTCAATACTATCCCGGTTCTGTCACTCTCGGACAACAATAATCGAATCTATTTTTTGTAACTCTGATTTTATCAAGGTTTGCGATCGCCGTTCTCTAAGGGAACACCAAAAAATAAATTACCCAATTTTGTGAAATGGGCATCCTGCCCGTCCTTGATTATTAGCGGGCAATTCGTCCCGCACCACAAGAAATTTTTGGGTATTTTTTTAATTGGAAGTCCCTAATGGATTGTCATCTTTATTGTCAGTACACTTTGCTTAACTCCTCTGAATAATTGATACCTGCTAAAGAGTTTCATTTAACTAAGCGAACTGCTTGCAGCAGCGCTTCGCTATCGCCTTCAAAATCAACAGTTTCATAAGTAGTGAGACAGAATTAGTTACACAATGTCATTGCAAATGGAACGAAGTGAAATGAAGCAATCGCCAGGGTTGTGATTGCTTCCCTTCGCTCGCAATGACTGTAAATATTTTTGTCCAATTACTTATCCCCGACTTCTTAAAGAAGTCGGGGATCTGATGTTCTTATTTCATTTATAGAGTGAAGGCTTTTTTTTGGCGATGTCTATTGATCAAGGCTTAGTCAAGAGAAATACCAAGCGATCGCATTTTTTGCTTTAATTCATACAATTCCGTGTTAGCTTGTTCAGCCCTTTGAGATTCTTGTTCAGCCCTTTGAGATTCTTGTTCAGCCCTTTGGGATTCTTGTTCAGCCCTTTGGGATTCTTGTTCAGCCCTTTGGGATTCTTGTTTTGCTATTTGAATTGCTTGGTTGGCTTTGAGCATTTCATCTTTGGCGGCTTCCTGGGGAGTAGGGATGATAGCGCCTTCTAAGGAGAAGTAACGCAATTGGCCATTGTGAATACCCAGGAAAAAGCCCAGGGCTTCACTCCATAGCCATCCTTGGGCGTTGGGCGTGATGGGGCGATATTTATTAAACTCTAGTCTAAAGCCTGCAAATTCTAAGGTTTCTGGTGAAAAATAAAAGTATTCAGGGGTATGAAATCTCTCTGCGTATAAGTCTAGTTTGGTGGTGCGATCTACATTGGCGGTGGAGTCGGACAGTAATTCAATAATCAGGTCGGGATAACGTCCGTCTTCTTCCCAGACCACCCATGAGTTGCGTGGTTCTCTGGTGGTGTTTTTGACGAGGAAAAAATCTGGACCTCGAAAGTCACGATTTTTGAGTTGTTGGCGACTGAAGTAAATGGTCAGGTTTGCACCAATGAAAAAATCATCCCGCTCTTGCCATGCCCATTCTAGGCAGGTGACTAGCAATAACAGTTGCATATAGTGCAGGGAGCTTTCCATTTCTGGTTCATCACTTAAAAGTTTACTGGCATCGGGCATTTGCAACTCTAGTTCGCGGGCTGTAATTGCTGCCATGGATTTGTTCTCCTGATGCTTTGGATGATTATCTATGAGTTTAGCTACGCTATCGGCGATTATAAATCGCTAATACACAAATCAAGTCTACTTACGTGGACTCAATAAAAATTAATAGTCTATATTCTTCAAGGGCGATAGCGAAACGCTGCTGCAAGCAGTTCGCTCGACAATTTTCACTCATTTTTTCCCCTGAGTTACTTATTTTATCATAAACAACGACCAATTTGAGATTTCATCAATTAGCGATCGCTTTCAATAAGCTGTTACGCAGCTAAATTTGATAACCATAATTTACTTGAACTTTGTAGTGCGGGCATCTTGCCCGCTAGAATTATACAAACTAAATGCACAACAGCTTATCAACAGTTTCAGATCCCCGACTTCTTAGAGAAGTCGGGGATCTGATGTTCTTATTTTATTTATATAGTGAAGGCTAAAGAATTTCTCCACTGACTAATTTGAGATTTTATCAATTAGCGATCGCAAACTAAATGCACAACAGCTTAAAACCGTGTTTGGGTTACATCTACTGTTTTCAGGTTTAGCATTTGCAAAATCTCCTTTGTACCAAGTTGTGGGAATTTATTCACAAGTATAGCTTCTACTAAATCCAAGAGTCGCCGAAATTCTTCCTCTGTTTCCGCACTATTAATAATTGCCTGTGCACGATACTGGGGAGTCAGGACAACTCATAACACACTTCTTTTATAAGTTACCAGTAGTTATCCTCTATATTTGAATAGGATTTTCTCTTCAGCTTGTTTAAATTCAATATCAAATAAATCAAAAACGACTTCTCTACCCAATAAAACTTCTTGGCAATCCTCACTTTGTAACCAGGCAACAGGAGCAGAAAAGGTATAATCATCAATCTGCATTTCAACTTGTCGGAGTACATATTGTACACTCCCCCCTACTCCTTCTCCATTACTCAGAACTTCTCCTTGAGAGAGGGCATATCCTAAGTCTGTGCCTAAATAAAATGTAATTAGGCTAATATCCGAACCAGAATCTACAAGCATTTCCAGGATTTTAGAATTTTGAAAAGTTAGACAGACTTCGTATTTTGGCTGCCAATCATGTTTTTTGACTGTTCTAAAACGCACTGGGAAAAACTTCACTGGCTCAACAAATTCGTTCTCGTAGATCCGCTCAGTGATGTAGTCAGAAGATTTTAAGTTCTGAAGGTCAATTTGCTGTGTCATGATTCTATAATCTTGGTGATGAGCTATTACACCATCCTTAGTGTAAATAATCCATTCTCCACGATATTGTTTTAGTTTTCGGTAATTTGCTTTACGCCATTCTTTGGCACTATTGTATTTTTCGTTCATTTCCTTAGAGCGAATAGGGTTTGGGTGATTTTACTTTTCTTTACATAGATTGGTTTTATTGTGTTCACCTACTTAACTCTAACTCTGACTTAATTAGACTCACGAATACACTAATAATTTTTTCTGGTTGATTTATATAATACTCATCTAAATCAACTATCACTAGATTACCAGTTAATTGCAAGAATACCCATTGATTGCCATTGGTAACACAACCATAAATATTTTCAACATTATTTCCCTCCGATTGATTTAATTGAGCAGCAGCAATCATCTCTGCAATACATTGAGCGAATCCTTGTTTAAGATTATCATTTTTCGCCTCCACCAAAGCAATCACAGGAGATGTTACATATAACTGTTGAGATGATAGACCGATTAAGAAATCGCAAAACCCATTTAAACCCTGCTCAATATTCACATTAAAATCAATTCCTGAGAATAAACTAATTTTATTATCTAATAATCTTCTTACTTCAATTAAAACAGGCGCAATAATCATTTCTGATTTGGCTTTCTCTGTACTAATTGCTTGAGCTAAGGGAATATTATTTTGTAAGTATTTGATAAAAAAAGCATCAACTGTTAACTGGTCGAAAGCGGTGAAAAAATTTGTTCTTTCTTCAATATTAATGCCAAATATTTTAGTGATTCTGTCTAGAGTAAAGTCACTATAAGCCATTTCTTATAACCTTAATTTTGCTTACAGATTAATTCCTTGTTCTGCTATTAACTGTCTTAGTTTAGCTAATTCTGCTTCAGCTAAATCTGCCCGTTGCTTTTCTCGTTCTTCTGGTGTAGGCAACCAATTATTCTCTTGATCATACCAACGTAACCACTGTCTAGTTAGACCTTGATATTCTCCCTCCCATAACCCTAAACCCAATTCAGCTTCTTCTAGCCATACCCCTAATCCATTAATAGAGAGGGGTTGATAACGGTTCATTACCAAACCATAACAGTGAATCTCGTCAGTATGGTTATAGACAAAATAATAAGGGATTCTGAGAATTTGCTCATATACCGTCCATTTATTAGGTGGTTGATTAACTTCCCGTAAATTTCTCCCTAAGTCTTCGTTCTCTGTTCCTGGAGATATTAATTCTACTACCACAAAGGGATATGTTCCTTCATACCAAGTAACATAACTTAATCTTAGTTCTGTTTGTTCATAAAAACGGGATACCCCCAAAACTGCAAACCAATCTGGTCTTTTATACCATTGTGTATGCTTGCTGTCGTAGTATAAATTTAAGTCACTACCTGTAAATACATTATCTTCTGCATAAGAAGGCGGACGAAAGGTACTACGCAGCAATTCTGGTTGTAACAGGTGAAATTCGTCTGGCAACCCTGGTTCCTCTGGATCTTCGCTAGGTAAATCATACATCGTTGGCAGTGTTTGGTGAGGAGGTAATGGCTCATAGCTAGGTTTGCTATACACATCACTTTGATACATTGTTAATTATCTCCTGTATTTAATCGCTGTTGCCAAGATTCAACTATCTGTGTGATATACTTCACACACTTCCCTACGTTTTGCGGCACGCTTACGCTTATGGGAGTGACTGAGATCAAAAAGACCATCAAAGCCCAACTCACTGTTCAATACTATCCCGGTTCTGTCACTCTCGGACAATATCGAATCTATTTTTTGTAACTCTTATCTGCCCGTCCTTGATGATTAGCGGGCAATTCGTCCCGCACCACAAGAAATTTTTGGGTATTTTTTTAATTGGAAGTCCCTTAGTCAAGAGAAATACCCAGCGATCGCATTTTTTGCTTTAATTCATACAATTCCGTGTTAGCTTGTTCAGCCCTTTGGGATTCTTGTTCAGCCCTTTGGGATTCTTGTTCAGCCCTTTGGATTCTTGTTCAGCCCTTTGGGATTCTTGTTCAGCCCTTTGGGATTCTTGTTCAGCCCTTTGAGATTCTTGTTCAGCCCTTTGGGATTCTTGTTCAGCCCTTTGGGATTCTTGTTCAGCCCTTTGAGATTCTTGTTCAGCCCTTTGGGATTCTTGTTCAGCCCTTTGGGATTCTTGTTTTGCTATTTGAATTGCTTGGTTGGCTTTGAGCATTTCATCTTTGGCGGATTCTTGGGGAGTAGGGATGATAGCGCCTTCTAAGGAGAAGTAACGCAATTGGCCATTGTGAATACCCAGGAAAAAGCCCAGGGCTTCACTCCATAGCCATCCTTGGGCGTTGGGCGTGATGGGGCGATATTTATTAAACTCTAGTCTAAAGCCTGCAAATTCTAAGGTTTCTGGTGAAAAATAAAAGTATTCAGGGGTATGAAATCTCTCTGCGTATAAGTCTAGTTTGGTGGTGCGATCTACATTGGCGGTGGAGTCGGACAGTAATTCAATAATCAGGTCGGGATAACGTCCGTCTTCTTCCCAGACCACCCATGAGTTGCGTGGTTCTCTGGTGGTGTTTTTGACGAGGAAAAAATCTGGACCTCGAAAGTCACGATTTTTGAGTTGTTGGCGACTGAAGTAAATGGTCAGGTTTGCACCAATGAAAAAATCATCCCGCTCTTGCCATGCCCATTCTAGGCAGGTGACTAGCAATAACAGTTGCATATAGTGCAGGGAGCTTTCCATTTCTGGTTCATCACTTAAAAGTTTACTGGCATCGGGCATTTGCAACTCTAGTTCGCGGGCTGTAATTGCTGCCATGGATTTGTTCTCCTGATGCTTTGGATGATTATCTATGAGTTTAGCTACGCTATCGGCGATTATAAATCGCTAATACACAAATCAATTCACTAAATAAAAATTAATAGTCTATATTCTTCAAGGGCGATAGCGAAACGCTGCTGCAAGCAGTTCGCTCGATAATTTTCGCTCATTTTTTCCCTTTAATTGTTTATCTTATAATAAAGTTACAATCCCCAAGCTTTCAAGATCAACAAAGTATATCTCAATTAGCGCCACCCTGGAGTTTCAGATCCCCGACTTCTCTCAGAAGTCGGGGATCTTATTTTGACCTAGCTAACCTCGTATTTACCATCATTTGCACCACATCTGCCATCTTATATTTAGCTTCCCATCCTAATTGGATTTTGGCTTTACGGGGATTACCTTTACCGAATGCCAAATCTGTAGGTCTGAATAGGCTACTATCAACCACCACATGATCACGCCACTCTAAATTTACGGATGTAAATGCTGCTGCGACAAAATCTTCTAAGGAAGTGCTTTCTCCCGTTGCAATTACATAATCATCAGGTTGATCTTGCTGCAACATTAAATACATGGCTTCCACATATTCCTGCGCCCAACCCCAGTCCCGCTGAATTGACATATTGCCTAAATATAATTTTTCTTGACTACCTTGGGCAATCCGACAGGCAGTAGCAATAATTTTTTGAGTGACAAATCTTTCTGGACGCAGGGGAGATTCATGATTAAATAATATTCCTGAACAGGCAAATAAACCGTAAGCTTCTCGGTAGTTAGCTACTTCCCAAAAAGCAGCAGATTTAGCTACAGCATAAGGACTTCTGGGGCGAAATGCAGTATTTTCTTCTGCTGCTACATTGCCAGTATCACCAAAGCATTCACTCGAACCTGCATTGTAAACTTTAATGGTTGCGCCTAAAAAGCGAATAGCTTCTAATAAGTTTAGTGTCCCTGTGGCTATACTTTCTAAAGTTTCTACAGGTTGTCCAAAAGATAAACCTACGGAAGTTTGTCCTGCTAAATTATAGACTTCATCTGGTTGGATTTTTGTGAGTACCTGTAAGACGCTGCGGAAGTCAGTTAAGGACATTGACTCCAGCTTTACTTGATCTTTAATACCCAAGTGAACTAAGTTCTGGAAAGGTGATATTTGGGCATCTCTGGATGTTCCACAAACTGTATAGCCTCGATTGAGCAGCAATTGTGCTAAATAAGATCCGTCTTGTCCAGATACTCCACAAATGAGAGCTTTTTTCATGTCAGTTCATTACCCAAAAGTCTTTAACACTGTTACCACCAAGCATTCGGGATTGCCTATAGGTAAATTCTCCCACAGAAGGATTGCGATGGGGATGAATGACACCTGTTGCTTGCTGCCAAAGTTCGGCTGGGGCAAGAGATATCTCATATTTTGATTCATGCTTACGCACATGATACCATTTTGTTTCTTGGCATTCTTCGCACCAAAAAGCCTCTAACCACTCACCCTGTAAAGAAACTGTAGTTTTAGCTGCTACTAACATCATTGCTTCTCGTCGGGCTATACCGCGTTCTTGTAGTTGTCCGGCTTGTTCGGCAAATAGTCCGTGTTTTTGGCTAACACTATCTATGTAACAACTATGTATGGGACAATAAATGGCTCTCCGTTGGGAACGTTTCCGATTTCGCTCACACCTTTTCTGCACTTAGGCCTCCGGATCACTAACTAAACAATAGATCGTAAGAAGGTTGTAAGGGAGGGACTTAGATCAAAAAGACCATCAAAGCCCAACTCCTGATTCAACGTTGTCTGAGGTATTAAATTTTGTTAACTGAGTTGTCTGAAATTTACTGAATTTATTCACACACTGATGCCGATTAGGCTGGAGTGAGGTTTCAAATTATAGATTTTTCTAGGACATTGATATATTGTTTAGCGATGATTTCTGGCGTAAAGTTTGACTGCAAATATTCACGGGAGGCATTACCCATTTTTTCTGCAAGTTGGCGATCGCTCTTTAAGTTGAGAATAAATTTAGATAAACTATCACTATCTCCATTGTCAATGCTGATACCAAACTGACCATCTGTTATTAACTGTCGCAGGTAGGAATCTTTTGGGCAAATAGCGGCTATTGGTCTTCCGGCAGCTAAGGCTGGATAGAGTTTGCTAGGTGCAACTAAACTTTCGAGACCTAATTGTACACTCACTAATGACAAATCACAAGCTGTCAGGGAATACGGTAGCACACTTTTTTCTTGATAGGGGAGAAAAAGAAAGTTTTTTAATCCTAACCGCTTGACATCTTGAATAAAACTTTCCCGTTTGGGTCCACCACCAATACAAACGAACTGAATTTCTTCATCTTGCAATTGTTTAGCAGTTGCCAAAATGGTGTCTGTATCATGACACCTACCCATATTGCCAGAATAAAGAATTGTAAATATGCTATCCAAGTTATGTTGTTTAGCAAACCAATTTTTTTCTTTGGCAATCGGGACAATTAACTCAGGATCTCCCCAATTGTGAATTACAGACACCTTATCAGCTACTTCTGGACAGATGGCTACGACTCTCTCTTTCATAGCAGGACTCAGGACAATAATTCCTGTTGATTTTTGCCAAATCTGGCGATTGATTGCCCACCAAACCTTGGCTAACCAGTGCTTATGAGATACTACTCCTAAAGCGATCGCAATATCTGGATACAAATCATATATTAAACATACATAGGCAGATTTTAAGAACAAATGAGTTAAATATCCGGCTATTGATAAAAAAGGAGGTGCTGAAGTTAATAAAAACACATCATTTTTACCAGCATTCCTGATCATATGCAAAAAAGCCCGCAATGTAAATAAAACACCATTAACAGCTTTTCCGCGAATCCTATTAGACCATATCTGAGTAGATCGGGATCTTTGAACACGAACATGGCCTAATTGTTCTAAGGCTGGGGCTTGAGCGGTATTAAAAGCATATCCTGGTTGTCCAGTGAATACTTTAATGTTAATTCCTTGTTTCTCCAACTGTTTGACTAGCTCTTCAATTAACTGTCCTGTCGCCGCATAGTCTGGAGGAAAAAACTCAGTGATCACAGACAAAGTAGTTAGCTTATGACGTAAACTATCACTAGTTTTAGAAGGCTGTTCAGCCCCTATTAGGGAATGCACATTGGGTACTACATAACCTTTTCGGTTAGACATTGTGTAAATTTTTGTTAAATATTAATTTTGACTTAGGGACTGCCAATTAAAGTAATACCAAAAATTTCTTGTAGTGCGGGACGAAAAGCCCTCTAATCATCAAGGATGGGCATCCGGACTGTCCCACAAAATTGGGTAATTTATTTTTTGGTGTTCCCTTACTATCAGGATCAAAATTTGAATTTTTCTGCCTTCTATCTAGTTTTATTGCTTATATAAAACCGTTAAATAAATTTACAGACAACCAAACTAGATAAAAGTGACTGATGTAGTCAAAATTTTTCCCTCATACAATCTTGTATCATCTTCCACGCTTATCGTCAAGTATGGCAGAAGTACATATCATTAGGCTTGCTTATTGGTTTAATTCCGATAAATAAACCAATTATTTCCCCTATAAGTAATTGGACAAAAATATTTACAGTCATTGCGAGGGAAGGGAAGCAATCATAACCCTTGGAATTGCTTCATTTTACTTCGTTCCATATGGCTAACGCAACGCTAACGCAACGACATTGTGTAATTTTGAAAGCTGCTAATCTGGATAAATTTAGGGTTTGTGTACTGAAGGAGCGAACTACTTGCAGCAGTGCTTCGCTATCGCACAGTTATAATCTAATAGTATGCTATTAGTTTTATCCTAGATGCTAAGTAGGTTGGCGTTAAAAATTGTCAGGGAACTCTTAACTGGGAACAGGGAACAGGAAGAGAGTTTTGGGCGATTTTACTTTTCTTCACATACCTTTAAATTTTTCGGTTCACCTACTTATTTATCAGATATATTATTCATCATGGCTATGTGATAAGCTTAAATTATAGAAAATCAATAATACTTTTGATATTTATAACTTTTAGCAACTTGCCTTTATATTTCCTTAAGAATTAGTTGAGAATCTTTTCTATTTATCAACGAGGTTGCTATACTTTCAGCGATTTGCTATAATTTCAGAGAATTTCATAATTAGGATATTATTGTCAATTTTAGGTCTTCCAGAAGATGCTAGTCTCAAACCCTTTATTGACAGTAGTTTCAGAAATTAATTTCCCAGGCTAATACAAAACTTTACAAAATTCATAGCTATTCCCTCGACAATTTTAGCCATGAATTTGCTCAGAAGTGATCTAATTTGAGCGATCGCAAAAATTTTCTATTGACAAATTAACAAAAAAGTGATATGTGACCTGTCAATGTTATTAATTTTAGTGATATTTAGTGAGACAGAATTAATTACACAATGTCATTGGGAATGGAACGAAGTGAAATGAAGCAATCGCCAGGGTTGTGATTGCTTCCCTTCCCTCTCAATGACTGTAAATATTTTTGTCTAATTACTTATTTAGGACTTATGCACGAGTCACGGAATAACGAACCACAGAGAACACAGAGAACACAGAGAAATGAGGGTTTGAGGAATATTTTGCGTAAGTCTTGATATTAAATCAATGTGAATTACCTTAACTTCGATATAAGTAGTCAGACAGAATTAATTACACAATGTCATTGGGAATGGAACGAAGTGAAATGAAGCAATCGCCAGGGTTGTGATTGCTTCCCTTCCCTCGCAATGACTGTAAATATTTTTGTCTAATTACTTATAGAACGGTAAAGCAATCTCATCAATTACAGGATGGTTTAATGCTGTTGTAGAGATTTTTCAGGAAATGTCTCTACAACGTAGTTTGCCTAAAGGATGTAGAAATATAAAAAAGTTGGAAAATTTATAAGCTCAAAACCCTTATTGTTACGTTAACGGCTGAACGCCATAACAAAAATAAAGTTGGAAAATTTGACCAAGTTAAATGTGATTTACAAATAAAAAAGTTGGAAAATTTCTTAAAGCCTTACACTACAAGCCTTTAGCGGCATCAAAAAACTAATAATACCAGATTCAGAATTCCAAAAGTTCCTATCCCACCATCTCCGACTGTTGACAAGGTGACTTTGCCTGTGCAATCTGTTTTAGTATTACGTTCCGCTTACCTGAAATGTGGATATAATAGGCAGATCACTAACAGACGCACATGACAGACCATCACCAACTCTCCAACTTCATTTGGCAAATTGCTGACTTGTTACGGGGGCCATATCGCCCACCGCAATACGAGCGTGTAATGTTACCAATGACGGTGCTGCGTCGTTTTGACTGTGTGCTTGCTTCAACTAAACCCCAAGTATTAGCAGAGTGTAAAAAATGGGACAATGGTAGACTGAAGGATAATGCCCTGGATAGAATGCTGAACAAGGTTGCTGGGCAGCGTTTTCATAACCGTTCAGAACTCGATTTTCAACAGCTTAAAGGTGATCCTGACAATATAGATCAACATCTAATTAGCTATATTAAAGGTTTCTCAAAAAACGTTTACGAGATTTTTGAGCGGTTTGAGTTTCCTGCCGAAATTGAGAAGATGCGCGAGGCTAATATTCTCTATCTCGTTGTTTCTAAATTTTGTGATGTTAATCTCCATCCTGATGCTGTTGATAATATCGGGATGGGGTTGTTATTTGAAGATTTAATCCGCAGATTTAATGAAGCAGCTAATGAAACAGCAGGTGATCACTTTACACCAAGAGAAGTAATTCGCTTGATGGTAGATATTTTATTTGATCCTGATGATGATATTTTGACTCAACCGGGGATTATTCGCAAACTCCTTGATCCAACTTGTGGTACTGGTGGAATGCTGGCAGAGGCACAAAATTATTTATATAAACACCATGAAACTGCAAAATTGTGGGTATTTGGGCAGGATTTTAACCCTCGTGCTTATGCTATTGCTGCTTCAGATTTGTTATTAAAAAGTAATGAAAAAAGTGATATTCGTTATGGTGATTCATTAATTAACGATCAGTATGATGGTGAGTATTTTGATTATTTTTTAGCTAATCCCCCCTTTGGTGTGGACTGGAAAAGACAACAAAAAGAAGTACAAAGGGAACACGAAAAATTTGGTTCTGCTGGTAGGTTTGGCGCAGGTACACCACGAGTTAATGATGGTTCTTTGCTATTCTTACAGCACATGATTAGTAAGTTTGAGCCATATCAACCAGAAGCGGGGAAAAATGGCTCACGTTTGGCAATTGTTTTCAATGGTTCACCTTTGTTTACTGGTGGTGCGGGTAGTGGTGAAAGTGAAATTCGTAAATGGGTGATTGAAAATGACTGGTTAGAAGCGATTATAGCTTTGCCAGAGCAGATGTTTTACAATACTGGAATTGGTACTTATATTTGGATTGTTACTAATCGGAAACAGTCAGATCGGAAGAGAAAAATTCAGTTGATTGATGCTCGGAATTTTTATGTACAAATGCGTCGCAGTTTGGGAAATAAACGCCGCAAGATAGGTGAGAAAGAAGCAGGAGAACCCGATCAAATCGGTAATATTGTCAAGCTGTATGGAAACTTTGAGGAAAATGAGTTTTCCAAGATTTTCGATAATGAGGATTTTGGTTATAATCGTGTTCCCATTGAAAGACCGCTACGTTTGCTTTATCAAATGGATGTAGAACGCAAAAGCAGATTTTTAGATGCTGTTCCTCATCTGTTAGATGATGTGCAAGCGATAGATAGAGAATTAGGAAGAGAACCCCGTCCTAATTGGAGTGAGTTTGATAAACTGATGAATGGTTTAATTAAGCAGCGTGGTAACAAGTGGAAAAAAGCAGAAATCAAGCTGTTTCGGGATGTTTTTACAGAGCGTAATGTAGAAGCCGAGAGGGTTATTCTCAAGGAACGTAAAGCGACTGATGAACCTAATGCGCGTGTTTGGGGTTGGTTTCGGGATGCTAAAGGCAAATTAGAGCGTATGTATGAGCCAGATACGCAACTACGGGATTTTGAAAATGTGTCTTTAACTGATGAAATTGTGGGATATTTTCACCGTGAGGTTGAGCCGCAAGTAGGTGATGCGTGGGCAGATGGTGATAAAATTCGCAGTGCTTATGAGATTAATTTTAATCGGTATTTTTATCAATATACTCCTCCTCGACCTTTAGCTGAAATTGATGCTGATATTAAGCAAATGGAAGAAGAGTTTATGCGTTTGCTTCATGAGGTGATAATTTGAATGCTACACAACTTCGTTCAGTAGATTACTGGGGTGACATACCCGAAAATTGGCAATTCATACCCATTAAGTATGGATTTAATTTGATCGGGAGTGGAACAACACCACCTACAGGACAAGAGGAATACTTCGGTGGTTCTGTCCCTTGGGTCACTACATCTGAACTTCGGGAAAATTTTATTACGTCTACAACACAAACAGTCAGTGAACTAGCAATAGCAGAATTTTCAGCTTTAAAAATCTTCCCTGAAAACACAGTATTAATTGCAATGTACGGTGCAACTATAGGACGGGTAGCAATTCTTGGTATACCCGCTTGCGTTAATCAGGCTGTCTGTGCATTAGCACAACCGATTTGCTTTGAACCCAGATATGTCTCATATACTCTTCAAGCATCAAGAGACTATCTATTGAGTCTTGCAAGCGGTGGTGGTCAACCCAATTTGAATGCAGAAAAAATTAAATCGCACTATATACCTTGTCCGTCACTATCTAAACAACGTGCGATCGCAAATTACCTTGATCATGAAACTGCTAAAATAGACACACTCATCTCAGCCAAAGAGCATCTGCTTGATTTACTGACAGAAAAGCGTCAATCCTTAATTACTAATGTTATCACTTGTGGGTTAAATCCTGATATTCCTATGCGTGATTCTGGTGTTGAATGGATTGGACATATTCCAAAACATTGGAATATTAAAAGAATCAAGTTTTTGATACATGGTATTGATACTGGCTTTTCACCACAATGTTATAACTTTCCAGCACAGGAAGGAGAATGGGGAGTATTAAAAACAGGATGTGTCAATGGTGGTATTTTTAATCCTCAAGAAAACAAAACTCTGCCTCCTGAAATTGAGATACCTTTAGAAATTGAGGTAAAAAAAGATGATATTCTGATGTCTCGTGCAAGTGGATCTACAGACTTAATAGGTTCAGTAGCACTTGTAGAAAATCAACCTAATGAAAGATTGTTGCTGTCAGACAAAATTTTTAGGCTTAGGCTTAATACTGAAATTTGTGATGCTAACTTTTTTGTCATCACAATGGGGTCATTAATTATTCGACAGCAAATTTTACAGTTTGTGAGTGGTGCAGAAGGACTAGCAAACAATATTACACAAAGTGATATTCGTGAATTATTAATTCCTATACCTCCAATTGAGGAACAAATTAAGATCGTTTCATTTATTAAAGAAAAAATAAGTACGATTGATACGTTATCTCAGGTTGCTTTAAAGACTATCAATTATTTACAAGAACGACGCACCGCACTAATTACAGCAGCAGTTACCGGACAAATTAAAGTAGCAGCCTAATATACTTAGTCAATATTAGTCAATGTTTATTTTTCACTTCATTTAATGAATCAATTTTTTAAGAAAAGAAAAATTTAATTGATACATGATCCCAATATGCTGCAATAGATGTAAACTATTAAAGTCAGCAAAATGCTGTACTGATTATAGAGCAATTACTGAACAGATTACTGTGACAGTATTATAAAAATGCAAATTAAATCTCTTACTCTCACTCAATTTCGTGCTTTTGAGCAAGTAACCTTTGAGTTTCAACCGGGTATGAATCTACTCGTTGGTATCAACGGTGTAGGCAAATCTAGTGTACTTGATGCTTTGCGGATTGCACTGTCAAGAGTATTACCTAACTTTACTGCCTATCAAGATAAACGCCTCAATTTTGAGGTTGATGACATCATGATGGGGCGAGATCAACTTGCTGTTAAGATTAAATTTCAAGCGTTTGACATTCCTTTTATCTGTAATGTTACCAGGGGTAAAAGTCATAAAGTTGAGTTTAAGCCAGATAATGAGAATATTCTTTACCCTTTAAAAAATGCTGATGAACAACCACTGGTAGTTTATTTTTCTACGCGACGCTCTGTACCTGTTGAAAAAGTGCTGAATAAGAAAAATAGCGCAGGTAATCAGTCTGCTGCTTTTGCTGAGGCATTAATTCATAGAATGCTACGTCTCCGCGAATTTGCAGAATGGTGGTTGGTACAGGATGCTCTTTTAGGTGAGGACAGAACATTGGCAAAGCAACGTCTTGAAATTATGAAAAACGTTGTAATAAAGTTTTTAACCGGGTGTACTAGTCTATCCGCTGCTCCTCAACCGAAGAAAGTATCCTATTTTTGCATATTAGCTATTTTAAATGGGTTTAAAAATCTTGCAATCTCGTTAATTTGGGTAATGAAATGGGATGATTCCCAACTCAAGACTAAGACTACACTAATCCTAGACAAAGATGGAGTCACAATTAATGTTACCCAACTTTCAGACGGTGAGCGTGGACTGTTGGCCTTGGTACTAGACCTAGCAAGAAGGCTTTGTCAAGCAAATCCCAATTTAGAAGATCCGCTAGAGAATGGGAAAGCTGTTGTTTTAATTGATGAAATTGATTTGCACCTACACCCACGCTGGCAACGCACAATTGTAGACCAATTAACCCAAACATTTCCTAATTGTCAATTTATTGCTACAACCCATTCACCACTAATTATAGGCGAAGTCAAGCCACCAGGTTTAACCTTAATCAGAAAAGAAGATAACGGAATTGTTCTACTTGAAAAAGGACTTCAAGGATTTGGTTTGGCTTCAAATTGGATTCTTGAGGAATTAATGGGAACTAAATCACGTAATGCAACTACCCAAGCTCAAATCAACCTTGTAGAAGATGCCCTTGAAGAAGGTGAACTTGAACTGGCTCGCAATAGGCTGGAACAGTTGAAAGACATGATTCAGGGATATGACGGTGAAGTAGTTCGTCTGGAAGCAAGTATTAATAACCTTGAAGCTTTAGCAGAGGATGTAGATATATAAATATGAGATGGATTAAGAAAAATAATGAACCCCGTGAATTGATCGAGTGGCGTATACGTAACGCCAATGATATTAACTTTAACTATGATTTAATGCGTCAAGATAAAGATGTCACAAAAGCTGTCACTGAGTCATTAGTCGAAGAACAAGGTTGGCTATGTGCCTATAGTGGTATTCGTATCAAGGGCTATGAAGAATTAGAAGTAAACGGAACAACATATGATAAATGTGATTGTCATATTGATCATGTAAAAGCTCAGGACTATTGTAGTGCCGAGGAAACAGTCTCATATACTAATATGGTTGTTTCCTATCCAGGTCCGAACGCTAAACACAAAACTCCTTTTGCTGGGGAACAGAAAGGAAATTGGCCTAATTACATAACAGGAGAACAAGCCTTATTTGTATCTCCTTTAGATCAGTCCTGTGAAAATCGTTTCTTATTCAATTTAAAGGGAGAGATAAAACATAAACCGGGAGATAAAGCAGCAGAAACTACTATTGATAAGTTGGGACTAAAGGATGATGAACTTAAAAAGCTGCGTAAAGCAGCAATTCAAGGCACTCTCGGTTTGAAAAATAATCTTCCTATTAAAGATGCACGCACCAGATTGAGAAAGCTACAATCTCAACAGGAAGGTAGATTAGAACCTTTCTGTTTTGTGTTAATTCAAGCATTAGAAATACATATTAAAAGACTGGAGTATATTGCTGCATCTAAAAACAAAAAATAAAATTTAAAATTAGAAAAGGCGCAAATGAATATAGGCAGAGATGGTGAAACAGCATTTGAAAGCGTGATTGAAAATCACCTTCTCAGTCATGGCTATGTGAAAATTACAGATAAATTCGATCGCACTCGCGCCCTATTTCCCAATATAGCGATCGCATTTATCCAACAAACTCAACCCAAAGAGTGGAAAAAACTAGAAGCACTGCACAAAGAAAAAACAGGTGAACAAGTGCTAACAGACCTGTGTAAATGGCTGGACAACTACGGCTTACTACATACCCTACGTCATGGGTTTAAATGCTACGGTCGCACCCTGCGGATAGCTTACTTCAAAGCTGCTCACAAACTCAACTCAGACTTAGAAACCCGTTATGCTGCCAATTGTGTGGGTATCACCCGACAACTAGAATACAGTGAACGGGAAAAAAAGCGATCGCTTGACATTACCCTGAGTCTTAATGGTATTCCAGTTATCACCCTAGAGTTAAAGAATCCACTGACAGGGCAAACAGTAGAAAACGCCAAACAGCAATACCGTCAAGACCGTGACCCTAGAGAAACCATCTTTGAGTTTAAACGCCGCACCTTAGTACATTTCGCAGTTGATACCGAAGAAGTTTGGATGACAACACGCCTAGCGGCAGAAGCTACCCACTTTTTGCCCTTTAATCAAGGATACGATGGCGGGGCAGGTAATCCACCAGACACAGCAGGACGTAATTACCGCACAGCTTACCTGTGGGAAGAAGTCTTACAACGGGATAGTTTACTTGATCTCCTAGCTCGGTTTCTACATTTGCAAACAGAAGAAAAACGAGACGATGATGGGCGCAAATTCAAAAAAGAAACCATGATATTTCCCCGCTATCATCAACTTCAGGCTGTGCGCTTACTCGTAGATGCGGCTAGGGGTGAAGGTGTAGGACAAAATTATTTAATTGAACATTCAGCCGGAAGCGGTAAAAGTAACACCATAGGTTGGCTGACTCATCGCCTTGCATCTTTATACAACGACCAAAACCAGCGAATTTTTGATAGTGTCATAGTAATTAGCGATCGCCGCGTCCTTGACCAGCAATTACAAGACACTATTTATCAATTTGAACACCGTCAAGGGGTTGTAGAAAAAATTGATGATAACTCCCGACAGTTAGCGCAAGCCTTAGAAAGTGCCGTTCCCATCATTATCACCACTTTACAGAAATTCCCCTTTGTCACACGCCAATTAATCAAACTAGCAGAAGAACGCAACGAAGAAAGTAGCGGTATTTTGCCTACCCGTCGCTTTGCAGTCATCATAGATGAAGCACACAGTTCCCAATCTGGGGAAACCGTCACCGAGTTAAAAGGGGTATTAGGCGGACAAGCATTGCAAGCAGAAGCACGTAACCGCGCCCAAGAAGAAGGACTAGAACATTTAGAAGAACTTTTCCGCAATTTAGTTAAACGTTCCCATCAATCAAACTTGAGTTTCTTTGCTTTTACCGCCACACCAAAACATGAAACTCTCAAATTCTTTGGTCGTCAAGGAGAGCCTTTTCATCGCTACACCATGCGTCAAGCCATAGAAGAAGGTTTTATCCTAGATGTTTTGCGGAATTACACCACCTATAAAGTTTACTACAACCTGATTAAAGCCAGTAACAACGATCCCAATGTAGAACGCAAAAACGCCGCCCGTTCCCTAGCTCGTTTTATGCGTCTACACCCCCATAATATTGCCCAGAAGACAGAAATAATGGTGGAACACTTCAACACCTTTACCCGGCATAAAATTGGTGGTAGAGCCAAAGCAATGGTAGTAACTAGCTCTCGCTTAGAAGCAGTGCGCTACAAACAGAGTTTTGATAAATACATCCAAGAAAAAGGCTATGCGATCAAAACGCTGGTAGCTTTTTCTGGTGTAGTCACAGACGACAAAATTAAAGACAAAACCTACAGTGAAGAGGAAATGAATCAAGGCATTCGAGAGAAAGAATTGCCAGAACAATTTGCTAGTAATGAATATCAGGTTTTACTCGTAGCGGAAAAATATCAAACTGGTTTTGATCAACCTTTGCTACATACTATGTATATTGATAGGCGACTGTCAGGTATTCAAGCAGTACAAACCCTTTCTCGACTTAATCGTATCCATCCCAGGAAAGAAGATACATTTGTCTTAGACTTTGTGAACGACTGCGAAGAAATTCGCCAAGCATTTCAGCAGTTTTATGAAGGAGCAGAATTAGGAATAGAAGCAGATCCTCAACAACTGTACCAACTCCAAAGCGAACTTGAGGCTTTAGGAATATATCTGCATGAAGAAGTAGAAAGGTTTTGCGAAATTTATTTTAAACCAAAACAGCGTCAAAGTCCGGCTGATCATCAAGGGATGAATGCAGCACTTGATCCAGCAGTTGACCGCTTCCGTATTTTCGATCATGAGAAACCAGAGGAAGCGAAAGTTTGGCGGAAAAAACTCACAGCTTTTCGGAATTTGTACAGTTTTTTGAGTCAGATTATACCCTACCAAGATTCTGATTTAGAACGACTTTACATTTTTTTGCGTTATCTATCATCTAAATTGCCACGTCGTCCCCAGGAAGCGCAGTATGATTTTGATAGCGAAGTCCAGCTAGAGTATTACCGTCTCCAGAAAATTAGTGAAGGTTCAATAGAGTTAAGGAAAAGTAATGCTCATCCTCTGGATGGACCAAAGGATATTGGAACAGGTATTGCTAGAGAAACCACTGTTAAATTATCACAGCTAATTGATATTATTAATAATCGTTTTGGTACTGATTTTAACCAAGCTGATCAATTATTTTTCGATCAAATTGTAGAAACTGCTGCAAATTCCGATGAATTACAACAAGCTGCACGGGTAAATTCTGCTGATAAGTTTGGGTTGCTTTTTAGTCAGATGTTAGAATCTCTGTTTGTGGAGAGAGTTGATCAAAATGAAGCGATTTTTGCCCGTTATATGAATGATCGTGATTTTCAGAAGGTGGTTGCAGATTGGTTAGTTGGGGAAGTTTATAAGCGGATAATTAATAGTAAATAAAATTGTCTAATTATGTTTAGTTATGACTGAAGTTTTCTGATTTTTCATTTCATCCTGTAAATCCTTTAATCCTGTAAATCCTGATTCAGACAAATTAACGCCCAGACACCCGCCAGATTTTGATAGTATTGTCCCAACTACCACTAGCTAAAGTCCTCCCGTCTGGACTTATGGCTACAGACCCAACGGTTTTAGAATGACCAGATAAAGTGCGGATTAGTTCACCTGTTGCCAGATTCCAGATTTTGATAGTTTTGTCTGAACTACTAGCTAAGGTCTTCGCGTCTGGACTTATGGCTACAGACAAAACCGGGTTAGAATGACCAGATAAAGTGCGGATTAGTTCACCTGTGGCTAGGTTCCAGATTTTGATAGTTTTGTCTGAACTACCACTAGCTAAGGTCTTCCCGTCTGGACTTATAGCTACAGAATAAACCCAGTTAGAATGACCAGATAAGGTGCGGATTAGTTCACCTGTGGCTAGGTTCCAGATTTTGATAGTTTTGTCCGCACTACCACTAGCTAAAGTCCTACCGTCTGGACTTATGGCTACAGATGTAACAAAGCTAAAATAATCAGATAAGCTGCGGATTAGTTCACCTGTGGCTAGATTCCAGATTTTGATAGTTTTGGATGGAGAATCGTAATTGTCACTACCATCCCTATTTTTAGTATAGTCACTACCGTCCCTACTACCACTAGCTAAGGTCTTCCCGTCTGGACTTATGGCTACAGAAAAAACCGCGTCAGAATGACCAGATAAAGTACGGATTAGTTTACCTGTGGCTAGATTCCAGATTTTGATAGTATTGTCCTCACTACCACTAGCTAAAGTCCTACCATCTGGACTTATGGCTACAGACTTAACAAAGCTATCATGACCAGATAAAGTGCGGATTAGTTGACCTGTGGCTAGATTCCAGATTTTGATAGTATTATCCCAACTACCACTAGCTAAGGTCTTCCCGTCTGGACTTATAGCTACAGAATTAACCGCGTCAGAATGACCTGTAAGGGTTTGGGCAAGAGTAAAATCAGTAAGTGTATTATTACGTATTTCTCGCGGTTTTTTAGTTTCGGTAATTATTTCCTCTGGTTTCCGAGATATTCCACTACCAGCAAGCTGTTTATACGTATTAATGGGAATCCCTAAAAAATCCCTTGTTTCTAATCTCGCATCAAATGTAGATAGTCCTGTAACCCCAATCAAACGACCCTGTTCATCTAAAATCGGACCCCCACTCATTCCCGGTTTCACAATAATATTATTTAAAACCAAAGCATACTCACTCACCGGCTGAATCACAACCCTGGCAGTCGTCTCTAAAGGCACATATTCCCGTCCCTTACTTACTTGGTCAGGTGCAGCCCAACCAAAGGCATAAACCGTACTTCCAGCAGTTACTTGACTAGAATTACCAATCTCCACAGGACGATAATTTTCATTACTGGTAAACTGGAATTCTGCCAAATCTATATTACCAATTCGTTTAACCGTGCTGTAATTAACTTGGTAGGTTTTACCATCTCCAGTCCTCACCGTATAATTTCCTTTCTTGTCTACTACGTGCCAACAAGTGAGAACAGTGTAAGTATTTCCTTCACCTTTAATAATAATTCCCGAACCAGTATTAGCCCCATCAATGCGAACTGTTATTTTATCAGCAATATCCCGAACTTGCTGAGGAATAGAAGCTGCCACCCTTTGTGACTGAACCACCACCACAGCCGCACCCAGCAACGCTACTGGCAACCCATAAGTAAATTTAATCATATAGTCAATAATAAAACTTGTCTAAATACATACTGACAGGTAAAGTAAAAAATAGCCATATTTCAGTAAATCCTACATTTTTAACTGGAAATTATATTATGATATCAACCTTTAATAACAAAAACTTAATTGGTCAAGTCCTCAAAGGTCAAAAGGGGGAATATCAAATCCTCGACAAATTAAATGAAGGTGGTTTTGGTGAAATCTATTTAGCTGAAGATATTTCTAATAAAAATCAGAAATATGTTGTCAAACTCCTCAAGCCTAAACAAAACTCAAATAGAGATGATTTTGAAGAAAGAAAAAGATTATTTAAACGAGAAGCAGAACATCTCAATAAACTAGAACATTCCCAAATTCCCAAATTAAAAGATTATTTTGTCATCAATTACAGATTATTACTAATAGTCAAACAAGATTTTTATTTAGTCGAAGAATATATAGAGGGTGAACAACTAACTAAAGAACTCCCACCTACGAAGAAACTCGACAGTAGTAAAGTTTGGCAAATACTCCATGATATTTTGGAAATTTTGGAATTTATCCAGGAGGAGAAACATTTAGTTCACCGTGATGTCACACCAGCAAATTTAATCAGAAGAAAAAGTGATCAACAACTCGTTTTGATTGATTTTGGTACAGTTAAAGACATGAATAATATGGAAAATCATCTACTAAGTCGAGTTATTGGCACTAATGAATATATGCCACACGAACGTATTGATGGTATTTACAGGTATAATACTGATGTTTTTGCTGTAGGGATGATTGGTATTCAAGCCTTAACAGGTGTTTGTCCAAATTTAGGGCAATATGATAATAATAGTATTAAGTTTGAAGATGATGGTCAAATTACATGGCGACATTTGCTTGCAGAATCTCAATTAGATGAACAATTTACCCAAAAACTAATTGGTATCATTGATAAAATGGTACATCATGATTATCAAAAAACTCGCTATAACACAGCCGCAGATGCGTTAAAAGCATTAAAATCTATAGAACCGATAAAGTCTACTGAAAAAATTCCTAATAGTTCTAGTGGTAGTATTTCTAATCTAGTAATTAGCAATCCAGAAACCAATATTCAACCCTTGAGAAAACTTTTCTTGGAATTGATTCCTCAAGAAAGTGAAAAAAGATTAAATAACTTCAAAAATACAATACGAACAATTTCATCAGTGTATACAATAGAAATTACACCTGAAAAAGATGAAAGTAATAAAGTTATAGAACGAAGTCTGCTATCGGGTAAATTCGTCATCATTGCTGGAATTGCTACATCATTAGCTTTTGCATTTATTGGTTTTAAAGTTGTATCTTCATTAAAATCTGGGAAAGAAGAATTAACTAAATCTTACACTCACCCAGAAAAATACATGAGTTTTGTCATCCAATATTCTGACAAATGGACAGCAACACCTGGACAAACAGATGAACAAGAGAAAGTTAAATTTTCTCGCAATGATAAATCTGAACCAGATAATTGTCCTTTAGAAGTTAGTGTGAATATTGCTGATTTAGGTAAAGCTGTATCTTTAGAAGACTATAAAAGAATAGTTACCAAAACAATTATTCAGGATGAATTGAATACATTAGAAAAAGCTAATGAAGAACCAAAATTAAGCAATTCTGACGCATATCAGATTACTCATACCCGTAAAGAAAAGGGCTGTACATTAAAGGTGCTGGAACGTGGGACTATGAATTTAAAGAAAGCCTACTATATTATATATAAAGCCCCAGAACAGGAATATGATCAATCCTGGCCTGTGGTGGAAAAGATGATTGATTCTTTTGAGATTAAAGAAGGTAATTAATATGACATCCCCTTTTCACGAATTTTTACAGCTATCAGCAGCGTCAAAATTGCTTTTATTTCATCATCCTGTACATCCTGATTCTGACTACAGGATGCTAATAGTAGGTTGATTATGAGTGACGATATATGATATACTGTTAAAATAGTTAAGATTAGAGGTAATGATTATGTTATCAAGTGATATTAAACAAGAATCAATAATTAAAAGAATTGAGCAAGTGGTATCTCTTTTAATAGAAGAATATCCTTTATTTAAAGAGGATCTTGATTATTCAGAAATAGTCAAGCATTTGGTTAAACTTTTTCAGAAAAATCTAGCATTTGAAGAATTTAATAATATGTCAGATAGTGAATTAAAAAAACATTGTGATGGAATAATGTCAGTAGAAATATTATCAAAAATAGGGGATGATTTTACTCCTGAACAAATGGCTATTTTTGATGACGCAGTTAAACGAAAATAGGTAATTTATGAATTATTTGTTAGATACAAATATAGTTTCCTTTGCTATTAGGAGGAATCTGCAAGTTACTGAAAGAATTGAAGATATTAAAGCTCAAAGAAAAAGTATATCTATTAGCTGCATTACCTATTTTGAAATGAGAAGAGGATTTTTAGCGGTTGATGCTCCCAAACAAAGAGAAAGATTTAACAAATTTTGCCAAAACTATCCTATTATTTTCTTAGATGATTTGGCAATTTTAGAAAAAGCTGCGGAAATTCATGCGAATTTAAGATTAAAGGGTTTACCAATTCAAACTGAAGATGTTTTAATTGCTGCAACTGCAATGATTAAAGGTTTAACGGTTGTTTCTAATGATAGTGATTTAACAAGAGTTGAGGGTTTGAGTTTGGAGAATTGGTTGCAGTGATAAAAGTTATTAATTGGGTGAATTAATTTAATTGTCTGAATCAGGATGTCCAGGATTTAAGGATTTACAGGATGAAAATAGAGATTTTATCACCAATTGTTAATATATTATATAATTAAAATTCAGCTAAACCACGTGAATCATACACTGCTTGTAAACAATCTTTAAGATCATCACCTTGCCACTTACCAACATGACGTAAAAGTGATTTACCTGAACCTTGACGTTGAGGAGTTTTTGCTTTTTTTATTTTCATATTTTTAACCATCATCAGAACTTCTGCTATTTCTTCTTCCGTCATTGATTCAATTTCTGTAACCAGTTGTTCTTTAAATGTCATTCTATATTCTCATTCTTTATTATCTTTCTCGAATTAACATAAATCCACTGATTAATTTACCAACAACATCTCATAAATCCTGTAAATCCTTAAATCCTGTAAATCCTGATTCAGACAAATTAACGCCCAGATACCCGCCAGATTTTGATAGTATTGTCCCCACTACCACTAACTAAAGTCTTCCCGTCTGGACTAAAGACTACAGATTTAACCACTTGAGAATGACCAGATAAAGTGCGGATTAGTTCACCTGTGGCTAGATTCCAGATTTTGATAGTTGTGTCGTCACTAACACTGGCTAAAGTCCTCCCGTCTGGACTTATGGCTACAGAATTAACCGATTCAGAATGACCAGATAAAGTGCGGATTAGTTTACCTGTGACTAGATTCCATATTTTGATAGTTGTAGTTTTGTCTTTACTAGCACTAGCTAAAGTCCTCCCGTCTGGACTTATGGCTACAGACCAAACCGTGTAATAACCAGATAAAGTGCGGATTAGTTTACCTGTGGCTAGATTCCATATTTTGATAGTTCCGTCCCAACTACCACTAGCTAAAGTTCTCCCGTCTGGACTTATGGCTACAGAATTAACCGATTCAGAATGACCAGATAAAGTGCGGATTAGTTTACCTGTGACTAGATTCCAGATTTTGATATTTTTAGTTTTGTCCCAACTACCACTGGCTAAAGTCCTCCCGTCTGGATTTATGGCTACAGAACGAACCCGGTCAGAATGACCAGATAAGGTGCGGATTTGTTCACCTGTGGCTAGATTCCAAATTTTGATAGTATTGTCCCCACTACCACTAGCTAAAGTCCTCCCGTCTGGATTTATGGCTACAGAACTAACCCAGTCAGAATGACCAGATAAAGTGCGGATTAGTTCACCTGTGGCTAGATTCCAGATTTTGATGGTATCGTCCCCACTACCACTAGCTAAAGTTCTCCTGTCTGGACTTATGGCTACAGAATAAACCGAGCCAGAATGACCTGTCAGGGTTTGGGCAAGAGTAAAATCAGTAGGTGTATTATTGTTAATATTTGGTGAAGGTGTGGAAATTGCTGTAGGTTTTGGTTGAGGTGTAGGACGCGGTGGCGTAGGTGTAGGAGTTGGTTGAGGTGTGGTAGCAATATTCTGATACTTCTTATATTCATTAATGGGAATAGCCGCAAAAGATGTAGTACCCTTCTCAGAATTTGTAGATGCACGGCCATTAATTCCCACTAAAACCCCATCCTGATTGAGAACAGAACCGCCACTCATTCCTGGGGCGATATTATTACTATAAATTAAACCATATCCATCTTTATAAGTTCTCAGAACACTCGTAATTTTCCCATCAACAAAACGATAGCATGATTCTAAACATATTTCATCAGGTGCAGCCCACCCCGCAGCATAAACTCTTGATGTTTCTGTCAGTTGACTAGAATTTCCTAATTTTGCTTTATCATAATTTTTATTACTAGAAAACTGCACTATTGCTAAATCTAAATTTCCTAATTGTTTAATTGTAGTAGAATTAATTTGATAAGTATCACCATTAAATGTAGTAATAGTATATTCTCCAGGAATTTGGACAACGTGCCAATTTGTTAGCACCGTATATGTATTACCTTGTTTTTCAACAATTACTCCAGAACCATTGGATGTTCCCTCAAATTCTTTGATTTTACCATCAATCCGCACGGTAATTTGTTTAGCAATCTTATTAATAGCACTTTCTTCTAAAGCATTAGCTGATGGTGCTTGTACTACTATAATTACAGAACTCATTACAGCCGCAGTTAGTCTATCGGTAAATTTCATTGTTTGCAATTTGGGATTTTATTTATTAAACTGTCTGAATCAGGATTTTCAGGATTTGAGGATGAACAGGATTTAATTATCTACAGATTCATGATTTATAGTATAGTATTTGAGAATGAATAAAATTGAAAATTAGAACGGATATAACGGTTATTGGTTGAGTCAAATACAAGAACCCCACCCCCAACCCCCTCCCCGCAAGCGAGGAGGGGGCTTATGACTGTATCTCATTCAAGTGTATACCGCTTATCAAAATCAAAAATAATGCAGTAAATCCTGATTGAGACAAGAGATAGGAAAGAAATTAATGATTTTTTATATCATCCTGTAAATCCTCTAATCCTGGAAATCCTGATATGGCTTGCGCCACGCTACGCTATCAGACAATTAAAAATTCAACAGAAATCAAGAAATCAAAAAAAACATCAATCCTGTAAATCCTCTAATCCTGAAAATCCTGATATGGCTTGCGCCACGCTACGCTATCAGACAATTAAAAATTCAACAGAAATCAAGAAATCAAAAAAAACATCAATCCTGTAAATCCTCTAATCCTGAAAATCCTGATATGGCTTGCGCCACGCTACGCTATCAGACAATTAAAAATTCAACAGAAATCAAGAAATCAAAAAAAACATCAATCCTGTAAATCCTCTAATCCTGAAAATCCTGATATGGCTTGCGCCACGCTACGCTATCAGACAATTAAAAATTCAACAGAAATCAAGAAATCAAAAAAACATCAATCCTGCAAATCCTCTAATCCTGAAAATCCTGATATGGCTTGCGCCACGCTACGCTATCAGACAATTAAAAATTCAACAGAAATCAAGAAATCAAAAAAAACATCAATCCTGCAAATCCTCTAATCCTGAAAATCCTGATATGGCTTGCGCCACGCTACGCTATCAGACAATTAAAAATTCAACAGAAATCAAGAAATCAAAAAAAACATCAATCCTGCAAATCCTCTAATCCTGAAAATCCTGATATGGCTTGCGCCACGCTACGCTATCAGACAATTAAAAATTCAACAGAAATCAAGAAATCAAAAAAAACATCAATCCTGCAAATCCTCTAATCCTGAAAATCCTGATATGGCTTGCGCCACGCTACGCTATCAGACAATTAAAAATTCAACAGAAATCAAGAAATCAAAAAAAACATCAATCCTGCAAATCCTCTAATCCTGAAAATCCTGATATGGCTTGCGCCACGCTACGCTATCAGACAATTAAAAATTCAACAGAAATCAAGAAATCAAAAAAAACATCAATCCTGCAAATCCTCTAATCCTGAAAATCCTGATATGGCTTGCGCCACGCTACGCTATCAGACAATTAAAAATTCAACAGAAATCAAGAAATCACAAAAAACATCAATCCTGTAAATCCTAATTCTCACAATTTTATATTACAACTTTTAGCCGCCGCCGCTTCAACCTGCATTTGCAAAGCTGTATAATCAATATACCTCTCCGATTCTAATGGTGAAATAAACAACTGAGGTAGTTTTAATTGTACCAATTTAGGAGCAAGTCGCCCTACAGTTTCTATCGGGATAGCCCAACTAGAACGAATTATCATATCCTGTAAAGGTTTACAAGGTTGTGAACCATCAATATATAAATCAGGTGCTTCCCATAAAGGATTTTTGTGTAAGCCATTAATACCAACCAACTCACCTTGAATATTCAATAATGGACCCCCACTCATACCTTTATAAATATCATTGATATATCCGATTTGATAGCCTCCCTCTAAAGGTTTATCAAGTAATAGGGATAAATTACCATTAGTAAAAATCATCTCTTTATTTTCGCTGGTAAAGCCACTCGCAAAAACTTCATCTCCTACTGTTAATGCAGATGAATTTCCCACAGATGCAATTTCATAAACTTGATCAGAATTAAACTGTAATAAGCCTAAATCATCATCTCCAAATTTCACCAATTGGGAAACTTTAGCTTCATAAATTCTACCATCAGGAGTTTGAATTTGATAAGGAGGTTCAGCAGCGTTTAATACATGATCATTAGTAATTACAGTATAAATTTTCCCTTGTTTATTGATGAGTGTTCCTGTTCCCAAAAACCCTTTTGACAGAATTTTAACAGTGATTGATTTTGCTATTTGCTTTATTGGTTCAACTGAAACCCGATTAAAAGATAATGAGGGTAATAACATTGGTGCTTCTGCTGGGAGAGAAACAGCTATTCCTCCCAGACAGGTGAACAGTAGGAGTCCAGAATGGATTCCTGACAGTAGACATTTGCGAATCATTGAAAAGTTGGACTCAACTATTTGTTTATCACTGTCTTAATTTTCTTCTTCTAAAATTTCATTCAGGTTAATGTAAAAATCACCATCTTCATAGAACATAGTTTTACTACCACTCAAGGGTACAGGTCTTGCACCAGCAGCACCTCGACGGAAATATTTTATCTGTCTCAAAACTCTTCCAGAATCAGTACCAGGTTGAAGAGTAACAACTACATCTTCCTTGAGGCAGTTACCACGCACTCTATCAACTATACACAGCACGGGATATCCATTTATGTTTTTTCTAGATGTGAGATACGGTATCATTTTATTATCATCGTATCTCTGTAATCTATCGCTAACGATGCGACAGCGTTCTTGTTTAGATATTGTGCGAAAATAGTTACTTTGCCAAAGTAGCATTGGTTCACGTCCGCGATTTGTGCGAACATAGGTGATAGGGTCTTTAGTGCTGGTATCGCAGTCATATTTTTCCCCTGCATAGCTGGGTTGATGTACAGCTAAGGCGATCATGGGGGTGATGGTGAGTCCTGAAAGTATTTGCAAAATTGGTTTAAGTTTCATAACTGACGGTAAAAAATATAGTTTAAAATAAATATTACTAATTATACGCGATTTGATGATTTTGTCAATAAATATGCTGGTATTATATGGGAAGTCAAAATTAAGAAGCTATGGGGAAGGAAAATTTTGCAATTGTCAAAATATCAGGGTTTAGCATTGCTAAACCCCTACAAAATATCAATTATTCAACTGTTACCGACTTCGCCAAATTCCTTGGCTGATCCACATCCAAACCACGCCGCGCCGCAATGTGATAAGCTAACAACTGTAATGGAATCACCGTGAGAATTGGTGAAAGAATTTCTTCAACCTCCGAAACCGGAATTAAATCATTAAAGATTTCCGCCGCTTCTCCATCTTTTACAGAAGTTACACCAATTAAACGGGAATCTCTGGCTTTAGCTTCTTGGGCATTAGAAATTACCTTTTCATATACATTACCAGGAACAGCGATCGCCACCACCGGAACTTTCGCATCTAACAACGCAATTGGTCCATGTTTCATTTCTCCCGCTGGATAGCCTTCGGCATGAATATAGCTAATTTCCTTTAATTTTAAAGCCCCTTCTAACGCAATCGGAAAATTAATTCCTCTCCCAATAAAGATAAAATCTTTTGTTTCTGAAAAATCATGTACCAAATGTTCAATATAACGTTCTTGAGTTTCCAAAATCGCTTCAATTTCCCCTGGTAACTGCCGTAAACCCGTGAGAATTTCCTCAAATCTCGAATCACTAATCTCCTGACGACGATAAGCCAAATCTAACGCCAAAGCATAAAACGCCATCAATTGCGCTATAAAAGTTTTTGTCGCCGCTACACCAATTTCAATTCCCCCATGAGTATTGATAATATTCGCCACCATATTACCCAAACTACTTTCTGGGCGATTAGTAATCCCCAAAAGTCGCGCTTGATACTTAGATTCTTTCCCCTGTCGGCGTTCTTTTTCCATCGCCAAAGCCGCCAACGTATCAGCAGTTTCCCCAGATTGTGTCACCCCAATAGTCAGAGTATTAGCAGTTAACGGTGAAGGCGCATATCGAAACTCTGAAGCATATTGTACCTGAGTTGGAATTCCTGCCAACTGTTCTAATAAATATTTACCCACCAACGCCGCGTGCCAACTTGTACCACAGGCAACAATTTGAATTTGTTCTAAATCTGTGTAGAATTCCGCTGGTAAATCCAATTTCACCGGTGATTCCGCAGTAATTTGTCCATTCTCGAACCTTGAGAAATAAGCCTCTAAACAATCCCGCACCACCCCCGGTTGCTCATAGATTTCCTTGAGCATAAAATGTTTGAATCCCTGTTTTTCCACCATAATGGGATTCCAGTTCAGAGTCCGAGGATGCTTTTTCAAGCGATTTCCCGCAAAGTTATAGACTTCCACTCCTAAAGGAGTCAACCGAGCAATTTCGCCGTTCTCTAGGGACAACACAGCGCGGGTGTAAGGAACAATCGCCGGCGTATCGGAAGCACAGAAAAACTCACCCTGTCCAAACCCAATCACTAAAGGCGCTTGTTGACGAACTACAATCAACTCATCAGGGTAATCAGCAGAAATAGCCGCAACAGCATAAGCCCCCTCTAATTTACTTACAGCTTTTCGCACCGCGTCTAAAAACATCGAAGGGGAATTAGGATTTTCAGGAGTATGCTTTAAACACTCAGCAATCAAATGAGGAATTACCTCTGTATCTGTTTCTGAGCGAAATTCATGTCCTAGTGCCTTCAGGTGTTCCCGCAACTCTCGATAATTCTCAATAATCCCATTTTGCACCACAGCTATCCGCAACGCCGTATCTAAATGAGGATGGGCATTGTACTCTTCCGGTTTACCATGAGTTGCCCAGCGTGTGTGACCAATCCCTATTTGGGCGGGATTTTCGATTTGTTCCAGTTTAGAACGCAAATTGAGTAATTTACCCTTAGCCCGCACACAATGCACGTCACCTTCCAAAATAGTGGCAATTCCTGCCGAATCGTAACCTCTATATTCTAATTTCTCTAATCCAGCCAGTAAAATATCTGTCGCTGCCTGAGTGCCTATATATCCGACTATTCCACACATTGCTTAAACCACTCCGGTTTCAGGATGATTAAATTTTAAGTATAGTTGGTGGAATGAATAAGCCACTTTAGCAAATTGGTTATTGGTTATTGGTTATTGGTTATTGGTCATTGGTTATTAGGAATAGGAAACAGGAAACAAATAGATATGGTTCTTCGGTTATTTTTATGGAAAACCTGGTTCAAAATCATTGAAAGCCCTATTGTGTAGGCATTTCATTGAAAATATGGAAATAATTGTTTATAACCCTTATCCCGTAAGGGTTTTGTTATCACCAATCCTCAATCACCATAAAAGAGACCGCTATGCTCACCTTATCTTACCCGCCGCCGCCGCTTTAGACAATAGTCTTTTGTTGTTGATATAATTGCTTAAACAAAGCTTGCTGTTGTTTATGATCAACAATTGGCTGGGGATAATTTGTTCCATAAAAATCTAACGGGGGAATTTTCCCAGTTACCAAGTATTCTGGAGATACATAACGCAATTCAGGTATCCACTGACGAATATATTCTGCTTCGGCATCAAATTTTTGGGTTTGACTGGCAGGGTTAAAAATCCGTAATGGCTGAGGGTCCATACCACTAGAAGCGCTCCATTGCCAGCCTCCATTATTAGCAGATAAATCACCATCAATGAGTTTCTGCATAAAATATTTTTCTCCCCATTGGGGGTTAATAATTAGATCTTTAGTCAAAAAACTGGCAACAATCATTCTACATCTGTTGTGCATCCAGCCAGTTTCATTTAATTGACGCATGGCGGCATCTACTATAGGATAGCCTGTTTTTCCTTCACACCAAGCTTGAAAATACTTTTCGTTATTTTGCCAAGGGAAAGTTTTAAAAGTGTCTCTATATGCACCCTTAGCTAATTCTGGAAAATGGTACATAGCGTGTTGATAAAATTCCCGCCATGCTAATTCCTTTTGCCATGTTTGGATACTGGCATTTACTTCTTCACTGTTACTATTTTCTAGTGCTTCTATCGTAGTTTGCCAAATAGTTCTAATACCAATGACACCAAACTTCAAAGCGGCACTTAATTGAGATGTACCATCAATTGCGGGGAAATTCCGCTGTTCTTGGTATTCATTAATAGCAGATTTGGCAAAATTATCTAATTTTTCTTGCGCTGCTAATTCTCCGGGAGAAATTATTAATTGTGCATCCCAAATAAAACCTAAATCTGCGGCAGAAGGTAAATTAATATTTCCTGTGAGTTGAGAAATTTCTTGTTCTTCCGCTGTTAAATTTTCCAGATTTGCTAAAGTTTTAACTGGTTTAGCTTTAGATTTAGTAATCCAATTTTTCCAGAAAGGAGTATAAACAGTATAGGGAGTTTTTGCACCGCTAAAAATTTCTGTTGGTGAATGCAATAACTGATCCCAATTGTCGTTAAGAAATTCAATTCCTTGAGTTTTCAAAGCTTCAACTACTGCTAAATCTCGTGTTTGGGAATAGGGTTCAACATCCCAATTCCAAAATACGGCTTTTGCTTTTAATGCTGTTGCTAATTTGGGAATTGCAATCACAGGATCATTTTGCAAAATTAATAATTGACTACCTGCTTGCTGATATCTTTCTTGGAGAGATTGCAAACAGCCAATCATATATTCTACCCTAACGGGGGCAATATCATCACCTTGGAGAATTTGGGGATCTAGACAAAATACACCTACAATCTTCGCACTTTTTTCTCTAGCCGCAGCTAGTCCTGTATGATCAGAAATGCGTAAATCTCGACGATGCCAAAACAGAATTAAATCAGACATTGAGTATTAATATAGTTCTGATGTACTAAAATAGATTATACCAATTTTATATGAAACTGCTCAGAATAATTATCATCCGTATTCATCGGCGTTTATCCGCGTTTATCTGCGGTCAATTATTCTTAAAATCTTACTTCACGTAGCTTCATTTTAAATTATTATGACACCAAACTTGCACAACCCGACCTGTAACTTCCTGACCAAACCAAGGAGTATTATAGGCAAGTGTCTGGAGATTTGCCTTGTTTATATGCCAAGTTTGTAACGGATTAAATAAAGTTAATTCGGCTATTTCCCCGGCTTGAATGGCTTTAACTTCTTGTTGCAAACAAGCTGCTGGTTGATGACTCAAAACGCGCCATAATTCTGAAGCTGTAAATTCTCCAGTGGTGACGAGATTTTGCCAAAGTAGGGGTAATGCTAATTCTAAACCAATTGCCCCCGGTGGTGATTCCCCAAAGGCTTGAACTTTTTCTTCATAAGTATAAGGTGCGTGATCAATAGCGATCGCATCTATAATCCCAGTTCGCACAGCATCCCGTAAGCATAACATATCTTTGTGGTTTCCCAAGGGCGGATCTAAATGTAAAGATGTGTGATAGCTTCTAATAGCTGTTGTATCTAATAAAACGTGCATCCAGGTGGTACTAGCGGTAATGGGCAGACCTTGAGCTTTAGCTTTAGCAATTAATTCTACACTACGAGCAGTAGAAACACGCATAATATGAACTGGTGTACCAATATCCGCGACTAATTCTAATAATGCGGCAATTGCCGTTGTTTCCGCACTAACTGGAATGGGAGATAAGCCTATTCGCAAGGCTTCCGCACCGTCTCTGATTTTACCATTAGCTGCCAAATGGCGATCGCAAGGCCAAAAAGCCACAGGTTTACCAAAGGGTTGAAGATACTCCAAAACCCGTCTGACTATCCCCAAATTGTCCCAAGGTTTAGCATCAGTAAAACCCACAACCCCTGCTGCGGCTAAATCTGCTACCTCTGTTAATTGTTTACCTGCTAGATCTAAGGTAATTGCTCCCCAGATATGCAAATGGGGAGAAGCTTTTGCTCTATCTCTATGTTGCTGCAACTGTGCCACTAAAGCAGGTTTATCAATGGGTGGTGATGTATCTGGCAAAACACCCACTCTAGTAAAACCACCCGCTTTAGCAGCTTGTAAGAAAGAACTTAAAGTTTCCCGTTCTTCAAATCCAGGTTCGCCTGAATGACTATATAAATCAACTAATCCAGTGCCAAGAATTAAACCTTGACAATCACGAATAGAAGTATCGGCACTAAAATCTGTAATTTGCGGAGCGACAGCTTGGATATAACCATCAATAATTAATACATCTCCTACGGTATCAGTTTTCTGAACAGGATCAATTACTCTTACTTGTTTTAATAGTTCTTTAGTCATTGGTCATTAGTCATTAGTCATTGGTCATTGGAAAAATTCTTTCTCACTCCGTTCTATAAAACTTACCCAAAATTACCAAAATCTAGACACATCTGGACAGCGATAATTTTGGTGTTTACTTTCTGCTTCATCGTGGTCTTAGAATGACTTCTAAGAGGTTTTTCCACTCGACAGACAATCTCGGTAGAACTTACCGTTTCTGACCGTAGTTCCTAAAAGGAACCGCTACGCTACAGGGATAAAAATATCCGCAAACCATCGGTCAATGTTCCGCGCTGCATTTAAGTCCCTATCGGCTTTATAGCCACAATCAGGACAAACATAAACGCGGTTTTTTAATGGCATTTTATGACGATGATTCCCACAGTTAGAGCATATTTGAGAACTGGGGAAGAACCTATCCACAAGGATTAATTCACTCCCGAACTTCTCGGTTTTATACTCTAACTGTCGTTTGAACTCATACATCCCACAATCGGCGATAGCACCCGCTAATTTGTGGTTCTTCAAAAATGCCTTAACGTGCAAATCCTCTAGGTAGAGTCGAGGAGGGATATTATTCCCTGCCCCTCTCTGTTAAATCTGGGCGTGCAACTTTCACTGCACCCAGCTTCCGATGTTCTTAGCTTTCGCTTTTGCTGATATGAATATAATCGTGGCAGCTTTCATGAATTGCTAGAAGGTTTTTAGGTTTACCATTCTTATGGTTTCCATCTATATGATGTAAATGTACCTTCTCATCACTGAGCATTTTTAAACCACAATGACCACATTTATGGCTTTGCCGTTTGAGGGCTTTAGAGGTATGGTTGTCATAGAGCTTGCTGTTACGCTCGCTCCAATAACTCAAATCTCCGTCATAGGGTGATTTCTCACCTTTAACGTTGATGTATTTGTTTTCGGAGTAAGGAACTGATGGAAACGCTTTATCTAGTAATTCCTTGCTAGTGTAGCGATTCTGTTTGGTTTCCTTGTTGAATACCCTGTAAGCTCTGTGTTGAATGTGGAATAACGAGTTGCGTGACCCTTTCATCTTACAAAAGCGGTGGTAGTTCCTCCAACCTCTAACTACAGGGGCTAATTTCTCAGCCTTAGTGATAGCACCATAATTCGAGTTGTTGACGATGTGTTTTACTTTCTTGCGAAAAGCTTTGAAGTTATCCACTGATGGAACGCATTTAAACTTCCCGTTTTTCTGGACTTTAAAGTGCCAGCCGAGGAAATCAAACCCACCTGTCGCGGCGGTTAGCTTGGTCTTTTTCTCACTGACTTTCATTCCCCGCTCTGCTAAGAACTGACTGATTTTGTCAAGTATAACGGTAGCATCGTCTTGAGGTCTAAGTATTATCACCATGTCATCCGCATATCGGACTGATGGTTCTATTACGTTGTTTCCGGCATCTTTATATCTGTGGATACTTTCGATGCCGTTTAAGGCGATGTTAGCTAATAGTGGACTTACTACCCCGCCTTGAGGTGTTCCCTGTTCTGGGAATTGAGGGTTAACTCCGGCTTTGAGACAGCGGAATATTCCCTGTCTTATGCTATAAGGAGCGATGAGTCTATCCATGATGGCGGTGTGGTTTATCCTGTCGAAGCATTTTTCGATATCGAGTTCTATAACTCGTTTATCTATTCCTTTTCGTGTAGAGCATAGGTTGTTGTACAGGTATTTCTGTGCGTCATGCGCTGAACGACCCGTCCTAAACCCATAGCTCCTGGCGTGGAAAGTTGCAACGCGCAAGCTGGTTCTAATGCGTATTTGACAAGGCATTGGTAAGCTCTGTCTGCAATAGTGGGGATTTTCAGCATCCTCATAGTACCGTCCTTTTTGGGGATTGGTATTTCTCTTAGTTCCTGGTGTTTCCAGTTGCTAACAGATGCTTTTAGCAGTTCATTAAGCTCGAAGCGTTCCTTAAAGGTAAGGGACTTTTTGCCATCAATTCCTGCGGTCTTTTTCCCAGCGTTTAGCTGTGATACTTGACGAATAGCCAGTAATCTTGCTGCGGTTGATTTCAGAATCAGCTTCTGTAGTGACTGCGCTTTCCGCTTATCTCCAACTTGAACCGCTTTATACACGCGTCTTTGTAGGCGGAATAGGTTACGGCGGAATTTCTTCCAGGGCAACGTCTTCCAAGATTCACTAGAGTTTTCTCTGTGTCCAATCATGCTCTGCTCCAATTTGTGTATTCTGAACACCTCAGACCAATTACGGTCTGTCCTACCCGAATTGAAGGGATTCCGCTGCTCGTCCAGCCTACTTATGGGGTTCGACCGCCCCTAGACCTTCAATCCGTTTTTATTCGTTCCCTCGGTTGATTAATAGTTCCGTTAGGTGTAGCCATTTCAACCACTGGATTCCCTGGACTCTGACCGCTATTTAAAAAAGATGCGGCGGGATTTCGCTCCAGTGAAGTCAGGTTTTTGAGTTGTGTCCTGCTTGCGTGTAGGTTGCTTTTCTAGGCTCTGTTTCACCGTGGGAACTCCCCATTAACGCCAAGTGTCACCCCACAACGGATGTCTGATTGCGTCCTGTTCCTAGCTTCGACCTCCCGAAATCGAGTCGGGTCATCGTAGGCAGATAGGGAGTCATACCTGAGTCTGGTAGATGGGACTTTCACCCATATCAGACCGAGAGTTCAACCTTTCTCCTTAATTGGGTTAGGTTGGTTAGTTTATGTACGGACTGATTACCGTGATTCAACTAACAACGAATCGCACTCTTTATCACGCTGTGGTTTTTAGCTAGATAGTAGGTTAATTTGTGTATGGAATCCTGGCGAATATTAGAAACTTTGGCGTGTAATTTAGCCAATTTTCTTACAGCTTTCTGGCGATTATTAGACCCCTTCACCTTTCGGCTAACGCTACGCTGTAAGCGTTTCATGCGTTTACTCATGCGGCGGTAGGCTTTAGGATTCTCGAATACTTCACCATTACTGCAAACGGCTAACTCTTTGATTCCAATGTCAACGCCGATGGTCGGTCTATCTGCAAGTATAGGAGGTTTTTCAATCTCGTACTTGACAGAAATAAACCATCTATCAGCTTGTCGGGAAATTACACAGTTATGAGTTGCGGTAATTGGTAAAGGTATGGCTAATCGTACCCAACCGATTGACGGTAATTTAATTCTTTTACCATCGTTTTTAATTAACGGTTTCGCCTTAGTCCCTGACTCTAAATAAAAAGAATCGTGCTGTCCTTTTTTCTTGAATCGGGGTTGTTTCGATGTTTTGGAAAAACACCTATCCCATGCTTGGCGTAAGTCAGTTAACGCCTTTTGTGGGACATTTTTGTTAACTTCGTAATACCAAGCGTGTTCAGATTTAACCTCGGCGACTAACTTTTTATGCAAGTCAATCGCTGATGGTAATTTAAGTTTTTCGCCTTCTTTGCGAGTAGCTAAAATATCTATAACTTGAGCATTTGCCCAGTTATAGGCGTGTCTAGCTACTCCAGAAGCCTTGCGAAAAGCTGTAATCTGTCGGTTATTTGGAATTAGTGCAGTTTTGAATGATAAAAGCATTGATTCGACCTTTCAATGTTATATTGTAGTAAGTATACCAACGATTAAGGTTAATGTTAATGAGATTTGAGAAAAATAATAAACTTGGTGCTAAAAAAATCCTCAAAGCTGAGTTAGACGCTCAACCAATTTGTTTTAAAGGTCGGAAAGGGCAAAGGGAGAAAATTAAAACCGTCCCTGACTGGCCGCAACGGTTAAGGGATTTTGTTGATCAACTTATTGAAGACTTAGACAAACAGTAAGATAAGGATAGTTATGGGTAGAAATTATCTAGCTGTTTCTACCCCTACTCCCCCCCACTCCCCCTACCCCCCCACCCCCCCACTCCCTAAACCAGGAGTTAAAAAGAGGTAAATACAGATTTACAACCTATGCAGCAAATTCAAGCCGTGCGAATCAGTACCACAGGTGCTAAATAAATTAAATTTTTCCGCTAACTGTTGAACTTCCTCAGTTTCCACCACACTAGGTTTCCAAGGTTTGGGGTTATTGTAAGCGTAGAAAGTCTCAACACCATCAATACCATCACCCGCAGCCGCAGGAATGAGGTCAAAATGCGATCGCCTATATCGGGCTGGGTGAGCAAGTACCGCCAGTCCTCCCGCTTCATGAACAGCTTTAATAATGTTAACTGCTTGATAAGCCTTACCTGTACTAGGAATTTTTTGTAAATATGGCTGTATACTGGGATGTTCTAACTCAAAAGCATAAGCCAAAATGTGAACTTCATTATCCAACAGATTGGCGTTAATTTCTACACCACTCCACAGATATGGAGCATGAGCATCAGGATTACGCCATTTCCAATCTTCTAACCAAACCAGGGCTGCTTGGTAGCCACTAATACTATGATGATCAGTGATAGCTAACCCTTTTAAACCAATTGCGATCGCTTGACCCATCAAATCACCCGGTTTTAGTTTGCCATCGGAGTGAACCGTGTGCATATGAAAATTAAATAACTGGGGACAACTTTGTGCATCAATGCGTTGAAATACTTGCTTTAGTAGTTCCTTAGAAACAGTAGTCCGGGCAAAATTTATAACCATAACCCCTCTACACAAAAATTACATTCTTCTCAAAACACCAACACGCCACACTTGTAAACGAGATATAACCAATACCACTAACCAGTAAACACAGATACTTCCTCAACGGCACCAATTGATTTTTGCAATATGTTAAGACTACGTTAGCAAATATTAACGCTGATGGCGATGAGTATTTTTGATTACTTCCATCAAGAGAATATAAATTTTGCGTATAAGTAGGTGAACACAATAAAACCAAACTGTGTAAAGAAATGTAAAATCGCCCAAACCCTCTTCACTCTTGCCTCTTGCATGAGTGCCTTTTGCCTTGCCATAACGACAATTTTCAACACCAACCTACTTAGTTTCTATATGTTTACCGCCATTGTCACCACAAACTGATCAATTCACCTGCTCCATTGATCACTTCACCAATTACATTAGCAGAGATATCCTGAGATTGAAAATGAGTAATTACCTGTTCTGCTTGCTGAGGTGGAACTAATAACACAAAGCCAATACCCATATTGAATGTATTATACATAGCCTCAGCACCTACAGAACCAGCCGCAGCTAACCAATGGAATACAGGGGGAACAGTCCAACCATCAGGAATCATCTTAATTGATTGACCCTTGCTTAAACATCTTGGTAAATTTTCTGGTAAACCGCCGCCAGTAATGTGAGCCATGCCATGAACTTCTAAACCTGATTGCAACGCAGCTAAAACAGATTTTACATAAATGCGTGTAGGTGTAAGCAAAGTTTCCCCAATAGATGCACCATTGAATAAATCTGGGGTATCAGTCCAAGCAAAACCACCATCACTGACAATTTTCCTCACCAAACTCAAACCATTACTATGGACACCTGAACTAGCTAAACCGATAGCCACGTCACCCACCTGCACCTGAGAACCATCCAGCATTCGGCTTTTTTCCACAATTCCCACGCAAAAACCAGCCAAGTCGTATTCACCAACCTGGTAAAAACCGGGCATTTCCGCCGTTTCTCCCCCCAGCAAAGCCGAACCCGCCAATTTACAACCAGTAGCTATCCCCGCTACCACCTGAGTTAATTGTTCCTTATCTAACTTACCTGTAGCCACATAATCTAGAAAAAACAGCGGTTCTGCACCCGATGTCAACACATCATTAACGCACATCCCCACCAAATCTATGCCCACAGTATCATGACGGTTGAGAATTTGAGCTATTTTCAGCTTTGTCCCCACACCATCTGTTCCCGAAACCAAAACTGGTTCTTTGTAACCTGTAGGCAGTTGAAAGCAACCACTAAAGCCACCCAGTCCCCCCAAAACCTCTTTTCTAAAGGTGCTGTGAACCAAATTGCGAATTTGATCTACAAAAGCTCTACCTGCTTCCACATCAACGCCTGCATCCCGATAATCCATGCCTAACTACACCGTTATCAATTCATAACTTTAGGTTATTATTATCACATAATTTAGCTGCTAAAACCTCTTCTGATCAGGCAATAAGTAATTGGACAAAAATATTTACAGTCATTGCGAGGGAAGGGAAGCAATCGCCAGGGTTGTGATTGCTTCATTTCACTTCGTTCCATATGGCTAACGCCACGCTGCGCTAACGCAATGACATTGTGTAATTAATTCTGTCTTACTACTTACCTTTGCCACTTTTTGTAGCGACTGTCTTGATTGTCAAGCGATCGTTAAGGAAAAATTTAAAGTCTAGGAAAAAAGTCAGAAAATAGAGGAGAAAAACAGAACAGAACAAAACAGGTAAATTATAGATTGCCATAAATTACCAAACTAGATTGGAGGTATAAAAACGACAGTAGAACTTTATGCAGAAATTGGTTGTGAGTCTTGAGAAATAGACCAAGGAAGATGATCTCGAATCATCGCATTTAAAATAACTAACATTTTATGAACGCAAGCAGTAATGGCCAATTTTTTGGGTTTACCACGTTCAACCAAGCGCTCATAAAAAGTTTTGATAACAGGATTATGACGCATGGCAACAACAGCACCCATATAAAGAATGGCACGAACATGGGCGCGACCACCATTAATCATGCGCTTACCTTTGTGCTGACCACTATCATGATTAATTGGTGCAACACCAACTAAGCGAGAGATTTGTTTGGCAGTTAATTGACCTAATTCTGGTAAGTCAGAAACTAAAGTGGTAGAAATTACTTGACCAACGCCAGGAGTAGTTTTGAGTAGATTGACTTTATCAATCCATTGTTGATTATTTTGGGTCAACGTCTCAATTTCTTGATTGAGTTGTTGAAGATGTTGCTCAAGATAATCAATATGGGATTCAATATCTGTCAAAGCTTTACCACGAGCGCGGTCACGGCGATTCTTTTCCGCTGTAGACATTTCTACTAATTGTCTTCGGCGACTAATTAATTCGCCTAATTGACGTGACATTTCACTTTCGATTGCTAACACCTCCGGTTTCATTGCTTCACCGAAATGCGCCAAAATCTGTGCATCAATGGCATCGGTTTTGGCTAACTTACCTGTAGCTTTAGCAAAGTCTCTTCCCTGACGAGGATTGATTAATGCTACTGGTAAAAGAGCCGCTTGCAATTGAATGATTAATTCTGTTTCTAGTCCTCCTGTTGCTTCCAGTACGATTAGGTTTAAATCGTTAGATTGAAGTTGCTTAACTAGATTAGCTATTTCTGTTTCAGTATTAGCAAATTGAAATGCTTTACCCATTGGACGGATATAAACATCAAGTGTTGCTTTACTTACGTCAATGCCTACCCATTGGGAGATATAATCCATTTTTAACTCTCCAATTTCAATTACTTCTTTTTAATTTGTTTTGTTTTTATTCATCCCCTTGATTTCACTCATCCTTGCACGATACGGGCTATATTATCTATGTCTTTGTTCATAGTTTTTACCCCAGGCGACTGTTCGAGTTCTGTCATGGAGATTGTTGTGGTGATCCTTGCTACAAAGCGGTCTTTTCTGACCCAGGTTGGGACGGTCTACCACTTCTTCTAACATACCTCTAAGATACAAGGTTGGGTTAAGCGACAGCGCAACCCAACAAATGCGTTGGGTTATGGCTAATGCCTCCCGTCAGGGATACGTACCATTGCTCCGCAACGCTGACGCGAACAACCCAACCTTGTATCTTAGAGGTATGTTAGAAGAAGTGGTAGACCGTCCCAACCTGGGTCAGAAAAGACCGCTTTGTAGCAAGGATCACCACAACAATCTCCATGACAGAACTCGAACAGTCGCCTGGGGTAAAAACTATGAACAAAGACATAGATAATATAGCCCGTATCGTGCAAGGATGAGTGAAATCAAGGGGATGAATAAAAACAAAACAAATTAAAAAGAAGTAATTGAAATTGGAGAGTTAAAAATGGATTATATCTCCCAATGGGTAGGCATTGACGTAAGTAAAGCAACACTTGATGTTTATATCCGTCCAATGGGTAAAGCATTTCAATTTGCTAATACTGAAACAGAAATAGCTAATCTAGTTAAGCAACTTCAATCTAACGATTTAAACCTAATCGTACTGGAAGCAACAGGAGGACTAGAAACAGAATTAATCATTCAATTGCAAGCGGCTCTTTTACCAGTAGCATTAATCAATCCTCGTCAGGGAAGAGACTTTGCTAAAGCTACAGGTAAGTTAGCCAAAACCGATGCCATTGATGCACAGATTTTGGCGCATTTCGGTGAAGCAATGAAACCGGAGGTGTTAGCAATCGAAAGTGAAATGTCACGTCAATTAGGCGAATTAATTAGTCGCCGAAGACAATTAGTAGAAATGTCTACAGCGGAAAAGAATCGCCGTGACCGCGCTCGTGGTAAAGCTTTGACAGATATTGAATCCCATATTGATTATCTTGAGCAACATCTTCAACAACTCAATCAAGAAATTGAGACGTTGACCCAAAATAATCAACAATGGATTGATAAAGTCAATCTACTCAAAACTACTCCTGGCGTTGGTCAAGTAATTTCTACCACTTTAGTTTCTGACTTACCAGAATTAGGTCAATTAACTGCCAAACAAATCTCTCGCTTAGTTGGTGTTGCACCAATTAATCATGATAGTGGTCAGCACAAAGGTAAGCGCATGATTAATGGTGGTCGCGCCCATGTTCGTGCCATTCTTTATATGGGTGCTGTTGTTGCCATGCGTCATAATCCTGTTATCAAAACTTTTTATGAGCGCTTGGTTGAACGTGGTAAACCCAAAAAATTGGCCATTACTGCTTGCGTTCATAAAATGTTAGTTATTTTAAATGCGATGATTCGAGATCATCTTCCTTGGTCTATTTCTCAAGACTCACAACCAATTTCTGCATAAAGTTCTACTGTCGTTTTTATACCTCCAATCTAGTTTGGTAATTTATGGCAATCTATAATTTACCTGTTTTGTTCTGTTCTGTTTTTCTCCTCTATTTTCTGACTTTTTTCCTAGACTTTAAATTTTTCCTTAACGATCGCTTGACAATCAAGACAGTCGCTACAAATCAAGGCTGTTGTCAATCTTCAGAACTTTCTTCAAATTGAGTTAAAGATTATGGAAATAATAACCAATTACCAATTACCAACCACCTACTTGACAAACTTAGGCATAATTTCCGCAGCCGTAAATAAGCCAGAAATGCCCCGTTGACGCAATTCTTGAGCAGCTTTAAGATAACCGAAGGCAGGACCACACACATTGGCTGCCATGCTAGTTTCATCCCCTAAGGTGAAGGTATGAGTAGATATTTTTCCCTCAAAAGTGCGTCCAGTGATTTTCACATTTGTACTTAGGGGCTTTTTGGGGTTGCGGGTATCAACTACACCGCCAACCGTGACTCTGTCCCGTGAACAAATTCCCGCCACCTCTAACATCACATCATCGGCGTGTTCCATATTTTCCAAGGTTAACACCCCATCGGTCTGATCAAGTAGCGCTTCTACCTCTGCGTCAGTCATGGCTCTAGCGGCTTCTACACTATAACCGGGCATATGACCAATATCTTCCCTAACAGTGGCGCGGTAGGCTTCCCAGTTAGCAATTCCCACACCAAAGGTAATCACCACATTGTGAATTTCCGCATAACTTTGGGCAGCTAAGGCGGCAGCAGCGGTTAATAGCCCAGGAGTAGCACCACAGCCAGTCATGTAGGTAATTCCAGCGGCTTGCAGTTCATCTTTCATGGATAGGAGTTGTTCGACTGCACTGGTGCGTTTAATGGCATCTACCAGAACACCCTGCCAACCGGCTTGAATAAATTCTTTGGCAACAGAGGGGATAAAGTCGTTGGGGAGGTTAGGTAAAGCCAGGAAATAACCATCTACAGTGTCACCAGTGACTTGAATTAAATCCTGAATACTGTTGTTGCTTAATGTACCAAATGCTTCTAAATGACCGATTGTACCTTGATTTTGGTAAGTTGTAATACAAGCTTGGGTGTTTAAACCCTCAGTGGAGTAGGCGTAGCCATTTTGGTCTGCGACGGCAACAAGAATCATTTCTCGTTTGCTGGAAAGGAGTTTTGCGGCTGCCTGTCCAAGTCCGCCAAAACCCAGGACTCCAACGCGGATAGGTTGGTTTGTTAGTGGTGTGTTCATAGTGATTTGTGTAAGGCGTATAAACCTAAATTTCCGTATAATAGCTAGTTATGTTGGAAAAATCTAGAGGTTCATGAAGGCTGTTCTATTTTGCTTCAATCATCTAAACGTAATAATTTGCGGTAAAAGGATTTAGAAAAATCCGTGATTTTATTCCGCTTATAGTTTTCCATTAGTTCAATTAAAAAACTAATAAATTCAAAACTTGGCATCATGACTTCATAAGTTAATTCAGACGTAGAATCAAACTGTAACCGGCAAACGGTTAAGTCGGAGGGTAAGGTAGGATCATTCCAAGTGGCAACGAAGGGAACATTTTCACTACCTTCTATTTTGCGGTGTCCTTCTAACTCACGTTTTTTATAAAGAGTGATGGCATAGGGTAACAAATTCCGCTTATTACCCTGAATATAGGGTAGATACACGATAGACTGTTGCTGACTTGCAGGTTGGAGTTTATCAAAAAACGTATTACCAGTCATTGTTATAGATTCCTTAAGTTAGCATGATATGGGGCTATTTTAGCCTTGATATTAGAGGCAGAGCCTCATCAACTGCATTCCTAGTCAGAGACTAGGAACGAGATGTGGTAGGTATTTGAGCTTAAGTTGACACATATCAGCTTTTGCTTTACCCCTACAAATCTAGGTTTTTCGTAATTTCTTAAAAGTCCATATCCCAACCGTGTTGAGTATATTTTAAACTACAGATGCTATTGCTTTGAGGGTAAAAATTTTCTCAATTATATCTTCAACTACCTTATCTGGTGTTGAAGCACCAGAAGTTACACCAACTTTAATTTCTCCTGCTGGTAGCCAATTTTCTGAAATTACTAATTCTCCTGTTAACTGCCGATGTTCAATGTTATGAATTGATTGAATCCGTTCTCCACAATCAATGTGATAGGAGGGAATACCTCGATCAAAGGCAATTTGTTGTAGTTGAGTAGTATTGGATGAGTTAAACCCACCAATAACTATGATTAAATCTACATTTTCTTCGACTAATTCTAACATAGCATCTTGACGTTCTTGAGTGGCATCACAGATGGTATTGAAATTTTGAAAATGCTGATTCAATTCTGTTGGTCCATATTTCTGCATCATTGTATGCTCCAGCATTTTACCGATTTGTTCGGTTTCACCTTTGAGCATGGTTGTTTGGTTAGCAATTCCTACTCGTTGTAAGTCTTGATCAGGGTCAAATCCTGCTGAACAGGCTTTGGAAAATTTGGCTAAAAATTCTTCACGATCGCCACCGTTGAGAATATAATTAATGACATATTCTGCTTCTTTTATGTTTAAAACAATCAAATATTTCCCAGCAAAGGAACTGGTAGCAACTGTTTCTTCATGCTTGTATTTTCCGTGAATAATTGAAGTATAATCACCTTTTTTGTGCTTTTCTACGGTGTTCCATACTCTGGATACCCAAGGGCAGGTAGTATCAACAATTTGGCAACCTTTATCATGCAATATTTGCATTTCTTGAACACTTGCACCAAAGGCTGGTAAAATTACTACGTCACCACTATTAACAACAGAAAAGTCTTTCAGTTTGTCAATAACGGGAATAAATTCTACTTGCATTTCTTCCATTCGTTTATTCACAGATGGATTGTGAATAATTTCGTTGGTAATCCAAATCTGTTCTGTGGGAAAATGTTGCCGGGTTTCATAAGCCATAGCTACAGCCCTTTCTACACCCCAACAAAAACCAAATGCTTGTGCTAGTTGGATGGTGACATTACCACGTTTGATGGTGTAGTTGCGATCGCGGATTTCCTGAATTAAGTTACTCTGAAACTCAGATTGTAACTTGGTAGCGACTTCCTCTTGATGACCAAAGCCTTTACGGTTGTAATTGGTTGAATGTTGGAGGCTACGTTTAAAAGCTTTTGTATCCATTTTAGATTGACCACTAATAATTACTATCTTTGATTTTCTCGTGTTTCGAGGTGATTTAGATGGAAAATTTGGATTTATATCCTAGTTTTTGAGTTGATATTTTTAGGTTTAGTTGCTTGGGATGTTATTTGTTGGTTAGTATACATCTGTAAGGCAGTCCGCCAAACTAGATAACCTGGGGGACTCAGATGCAAACCATCGGTGGTAAAATCTGACCGAAGATTACCTTGTTTATCGGTGAATAAGGGATGTAAATTCAGATATTTCACCCCTTTTTCAGTAGCGAGATTATTCAGTTCCTGATTCAAATTACGAATCCGAGGATTGGGAATTGCTAGGAGTTTTTCTTTTCCTTCCCAAGTTATCCCCTCCCCACCATGGGGCAAAATTGACTGAACGACAATTTCTGTTTGGGGGTGTTTTCTTCGCAAATAACTGATAATTTGCTGATAATTAGCTAATATTTCCTGATCATCTAACCCGCGAATTAGATCATTAATGCCCACCATAATGAAAATATTTTCCGGTTTGGTGCGATCAAAAAAATCTAATCTTTGCAATAATCCATTGCTAACTTCCCCGGATATGCCCTGATTTAGCCAGCTTCTATCCTCAGGTAATAACTCCGGTGGAAACCATAAACTCAGAGAATCTCCCGCTAGTATGGTTAATCGCTGGGGATTTTTCCTAGCAGTTATTTTAGCTTCTTGCTTGAGAATATCCAACCATTGGGGATAACTGAGTTGATGACGGGGTCCTAATTCTGGTGCTACATATTGATTTTTCCAGTTCAGGTTAACTGGTTCTGGGGGATCTAGAATAGCTGTGGTTGCTAACACAGGGGTTAGCTTTTGCTGTCGCCAAATCAATAAGACGACCGCTAACATTAGGATAATATTAGTTAACAGTGCGAATAGTCCCCAGATGGGAAAAGTTTTTACACGATTAGACACGACGAAAAAACATTACGAGTATTGAGTTTGGTTGTCAGTTGTTCGTTGTCAGTTGTTCGTTGTCAGTTGTCAGTTGTCAGTGGGAAGAAAAATATTCTCCCCTACTTCCCTGCCTTTTACTTGTTAGAAATCCGATCTGCAAATTCGGAGTTATAACCTTCTTCCCCATGTTCGTTGATATCCAAGCCTTGATCTTCGGTTTGATCTGGGACTCGTAAACCAACTGTAGCAGCAATAATTTTCAGAATGATCCAAGTTCCTACACCAGCAATAATATAGGCTATGGCGATCGCTGCTAGTTCCACAAACAATTCACCGAAGTTACCGCGCAGTACCCCATCTTTACCTCCGCTATTTACTTCAGTTGTGGCAAAGATAGCTGTTAGAATCGCCCCGATAGTACCTCCAACACCATGTACAGGATAGGTATCTAGGGCATCATCAACCCGCAATTTGTGCTTGAAACTGACAGCATAGAAGCAGACGACGGAGGTAATGAAACCAATTAAAATTGCGGCTACAGGGGTGACAAATCCTGCCCCTGGGGTGATTCCCACTAAACCGGCGACTGCACCTGTGGCTGCGCCAACTGCGGTGGGTTTTCCCCGTAATGTAGCTTCTAGAATCAACCACATCAACGCCCCGGCGGCAGCGGATGTATTAGTAGCAACAAAGGCGACTGTGGCTACCGTGCCGGCGGATAAGGCACTACCAGCATTAAAACCAAACCAACCAAACCAAAGTAAGCCCGCACCTAACAATATAAAGGGGACGTTATGGGGAGGGCTAAGACGATCTGGATAGTTTTTTCTCGGACCGAGGACAATTGCGGCTACCAGTGCCGAAATACCGGAACTAATATGCACTACTGTACCACCAGCAAAGTCGAGAGCGCCGATGCCGCCGTATAAACCTAAGAATCCTCCCTTTGCCCAAACCATGTGTGCTAGGGGTGTGTAGATAAAGGTTGACCACAGGACTACAAATAGGCAATAGGCACGGAAACTCATGCGTTCGGCGATCGCTCCCGAAATTAAGGCTGGGGTGATAATTGCAAACATGGCTTGATAGATCATGAATGCTTGGTGGGGAATTGTCCCCGCATAGGAAACTACCTCCGCAGGGGCTGAACCTTGCAGATAACCTGTGGTTTCTACACCAACACCATTTAACCCTAGCCACTGTAAACCACCAATGAAGGGTAAACCAGGGGCAAAGGAAAGACTATAACCCCAAAGAACCCAGGTGACTCCCACAATCGCCATCAACACAAAACTCATCATCAATGTGTTGAGAATATTGTGCGATCGCACAAACCCACCATAAAAGAATGCTAATCCCGGTGTCATTAGCAATACTAAAGCTGAGGAAATCAGCATAAATGCTGTGTCACCTGTATCCGGACTAGGCACGGTTGCTGAGGTTTCTGCCCAAGCATTTCCTGTTAACAACCCTACCAGTAGAAATAGAGTTAAACACCCAATGATGGTCAATTTTCTGAACACTTATTTTCATTCCTCTGTGTCTACGATATTTGTCTTCATTCAATACAATTCGTAGTATTTGCTACTTTTTTTTTCTGTCTTAAAAGCTACTCAACTTCTGATTTTCCAGTAAGTTTAACAAAAATCTTATGTTTTATGCGGGTTATATTTACAAAGTTATTTATTTTCTGATGCAATATCCACATATTGTACTGACGCAGACTACAGTCCGGTAACAATTTTATTCTTCTTTCTTCTTCTTTCTGACTCCTGATAGCGCAGCGTGGCGTTAGCCATACTCCTGACTGGGCGCAGGCCCTGCGCCCCTACCTCCTGACTCCCCCTATATAGCAACTCAATTGTTGGCAGATTCTTGAACATCGGATTTAGGTACAGCACTAGGTATTAATTCAGAAATTGGAGTTGAGTTTACTGGTGATGCTAACTTAGGTACTTCTTGGGATATTTCCACAGGTGTAATTACACTAGCATTACTGACATAATAGCCAAATATTTTATCATAATTAGAGGCAACTGCTAAAAATACCCCACCTAAAATATATATTGGTAACGGAACAGGAACAGAAAAACCTCGTAACCACTTAAAAAATTCCGCTAAAGCAAACAGAATAAAAAAACATATAAGCCAAACTCTCATCATTGCATCTGCTCCATACCAAGTCATCTTTTCACTTAATTTTAGTTGGAAATTTGTTGGGTTTCCTTGTGCCAACCCAATTTACAATAAATTAAGGGCGTTGCTGATTAAGGGTATGAATTTTAGTCTCACGCAAAGGCGCAATCACGCTTCGTGATCTCGAAGAGTAGACGCAAAGGTAAGATTTTTAAAGGTTCAATTTGGAAATTTCATACCTCGATTCAGCAACGCCTTAAGGAATCAAAACTTGTAACTCAAAAGTTGAACTTCCGTTTTTTCTGGCAAACTCTGAGAATCAACTAATACAGAATCATTGTTACTGCGGCGGACATTAATATTCACACTCTGCATCAAAGTTAGAAAATCATCTACTGGAGTAATGTCGCACTTGCCACTTTCAGCAGCTTGAGTCCGATAATGGGTAGGAATAACTAACTTAGGATTTAAGACATCAATTGCCTGTTTTGCTTCTTGATGATTATACGCTTTATCACTGCCGCCAACGGGAATAAATAATACATCAGGACGACCCATGAGAATTTTTTGTTCTAGGGTAATCGGTGCAGCAGAACCCCCCAAATGTAGCAGATTAATGCCACCTTGGTTTAATTTCCAGGCTATATTTTGCCCAAATTGTTTTCCACCCTTACGATCATGGTCTGTGGTAATTCCCTGAAATTTAACGCCCCGAAACTCATAGACACCGGGTTTATAAACTAATTTGGGATTTCCTGGTATTTTATCTATTGCCCCTTCATCCAATAATTGACTACTAATTAATACCAAATCTGATGCAACATTTGGGAGACGATATTTAGCTGTACAACCCAAATTGCTAAAGGGATTAATCAAAATTTTGACCTTACCATTGGTCAATAAAAAGCAGGTATGACCTAACCACTGAATTGATACACCACTAGATTGGGCATTTACTGGAACTTGATCACCTAAATTAGTAACTATAGCCGTTATTAAACCTGCTCCAGCATAGCCTATCAATTGTCGTCGTTTCATAAGATATCGCGGTAAGTGGGAAACTCAGTCTCTTTAGGGCTGAGAGGGATGGTTCGACGCAGCTCACCAGCCGCGACACGTGCGGTTTTAACCGCTGTGGATATTAAAATTGAAACCAGATTTTTGATTGGAATCTGGAAACCAACTCCCATTTCTGGGGTAATGTTAGCTAGATGCCTCCGGCACGCTGCGCGAACGACCAGTTATAAGAGCTTTTTAGACTTGCAACACTGTTTCAGTGACCTTAAAACTGTTTAATTGCAAATGACAGAGCAGGGAACTAGCTACGCATTCCGGGGTGTCCTCACTCAAATAACGGCTACCATGAGAGTAAACTCAGGGTGGTCTGGTCAGCACGGCTTGCTTGATTACTCTTGCAAGCCCAGTCCCTTTAGGGCTGGGTTACTGACAAGAATACTGCCTTACAAAGTTCGCAAAAAATTTCTCAGCAATTCCTTACCCAAGGCAGTTAGGACACTCTCTGGATGAAATTGGACTCCTTGAATGTGAGGATATTGCCGATGTCTCACGCCCATAATTGTGCCATCTTCTACCCAAGCTGTAATTTCCAATACTTCCGGGCAAGTTTCCCGCTCAATCACTAAACTATGATATCTGGTAGCGGTTAAAGGATTTTCTAAACCTTGAAAAATTCCTATGCCTGTGTGGGAAACCTGAGAGGTTTTTCCGTGCATCAATTCTGGGGCGGAGACAATTTTACCACCGAAAACCTGACCAATACTTTGATGTCCTAAGCACACGCCTAAAATCGGTAGTTTATCTCCTAATTGGGCGATCGCACTGAGGGAAACTCCCGCATCATCTGGACGACCAGGTCCAGGGGAAATCACCACTGCGTCGGGGTTCAATGCCCTAATTTCATCTATAGTAATCTTATCGTTTCGCACGACTTGTAGGTCTTTAGCAACTGGGAAATCTACTGCTAATTCCCCCAAGTATTGTACTAGATTATACGTAAAACTATCGTAATTATCAATGACTAATATCACAATTTTTACCTAATTTTATTTAAAAATATCAAAGATGTTCCCTGAAAACGTCTCTACTGTTCACAATCTACCATTTAGAAAGTAGACAGAATTAATGTTGCTAGAGGAGGAAATATTAATGTAGAAGCAACCAATAGTGCTACTAAAGCAGAAACAAGTACAGCACCAGCAGCACAGTCTTTAGCAACTTTTGCCAACTCATGATAAGACTGTTTGACCGTTAAATCTACAATTGACTCAATAGCAGTATTCACTAACTCTAGAGTTAAAACTAAACCACTGGTAATAGCAATTATAGATATTTGCACTGTTTCTAACTGCAAAAATACGCTTAATCCAATAGCTAAAGCGCAGACAGCTACATGAATGCGAAAATTCCTTTGAGTCTGAAAAGCGTAGGTAATTCCAGCCCAAGCATACTTAAAACTAACAAATAGATTAGAGGCAATCTGCCAGGAAAGTTCCCTATCTTTAGACACGAGCGTTGGTAAGCTATTATTGGTTGATGACGATGAGACTTTTGGGGGCATAGAGGTGAGAGTGGGGGAGGTGGGGGGAGTGGGGGGAGTGGGGGATGTGGGGGGAGTGGGGGATGTGGGGGGAGATTAATATTTATGGTTTTTATGGTTTTTATGGTTCATTAACCAGCGTGATGGGTTATTGATCATAGTCACTAAACCAGATAAAACTTGATTATAATTACCATAAAGTTTACGTCCCGTTTCAATATCGAAGTAATTACATTTAACTGTAAATTCTATCCATGTCTGAGTTTCAGCAGATTAAGCTTCACAATCTATTTAATTTAGCAACAAAAGCAGCCTCATAACGACGTTTACGCCAAGCTTCTGCTATATTCGCACAAACAGAACGAGAAGAACGACGAATTTGATCTGTTAGAGAATATTTTTCTTCAACAGGGAAATTTTTTGATAACCCAAAAATTTTCATTGCTGCTTCAAAAGCAATTTGATAAATTCCCAAGTCTCTATGAGATTTAACCATTGATATTGAGTTTGATTCTTCTAAGTTACCAATCATCTTCTTTCTAACCTCCTTTACTCCCCTACTCCCCTACTCCCCCTACCTCCCCTACCCCCCCTACCTCCCCTACCCCCCCTACCTCCCCTACTCCCTACTCAAACTCTAAGTTAATAATAATACCTATTTTCTTCAGTAATACAACTTGCTCGTTTAACATTGCTATCAAACTCTCTTCGTCAGGATGATCCCAACCTAACAAGTGTAGTAAACCATGAGCCGTTAACCAAGCCAACTCTGTAGACAAACTATGTTCCTGCTGTTGTGCCTGACGCTGTGCTGTATCTATAGAGACAACTATATCACCTAGATACAAGGGCATGGCATCCAGCATTTCTTCGCTTTGTGGTAAATCTGCTTCTAGAGATGCAAAGGCTAAGACATCTGTAGGTTTATCTTGTTGGCGATATTGGGAATTAAGGGTTTGAATTTCTGTGTCGGTTGTCAAACGCAAACTGATTTCATAACTAGGTGCAGTTGGCAAGTAATCCTCAAGAATTTCCAACCATTGCCAAAACCAGTTTTCCCAAGTTTCGAGAGGAATTGGGGAAGAGTCATCAAAGCAATTTTCTAAATATAATTCAACCTGTAGCGGCACAAGTTTTCCTCTCTTAGCGAGTAAGATATGCCAAACCCACGAGGACAGATAACAGTCCTACGGCAGTTAACGCAAAGTGTTTGAGGGAAGTGCCGCCTTTTCTAACCATGTTTCGCATGGCGAGTTTGACATAGCTAGGCTGGGGTTCTTTGGCAGGGGACTTTTCCATAATTAATTCATTATCATCTCTTTTCTTACTGTAACCTGTGTCAGGGAAATATAGCAAAGACAAAGATCCCCGACTTCTCTAAGAAGTCGGGGATCTGGTGATTACGCATCAACTATCTGGTTTTCTTGTCTAAGATAGGCTTGAATGAACATATCAAGTTCACCGTTCATGACATCTGTAATGGCTGTGGTTTCGATGTTGGTGCGGAGGTCTTTCACCATTTGATAAGGATGAAATACATAGTTGCGGATTTGATTACCCCAGGAAGCTTCGACCATATCGCCGCGAATTTCGGCAATTTCTTGGGCGCGTTGTTCTTTGGCAATAACTAACAACTTGGCTTTGAGACGGGCGAGCGCTTTTTCTTTGTTTTGCAGTTGGGAACGTTCTTCTGTACACCGGACTGCTAGACCGGTGGGGAGGTGAACTATGCGGACTGCGGTTTCTACTTTGTTGACGTTTTGCCCACCTTTGCCGCCAGAACGGGTGGTGCTAATGTCTAAATCTTTCTCTGGGATGTCTAGTTTGACGGTGTTATCTATTTGCGGCATGACTTCGATGCCAGCAAAGCTGGTTTGCCGTTTGCCGTTAGCGTTGAAGGGAGAAATTCTGACGAGACGGTGAGTCCCCATTTCGGAACGTAAGTAACCATAGGCATAACGTCCGGTAATTTCTAGGGTGGCGGATTTAATGCCGGCTTCGTCACCTTCTGATTCTTCCGCTAGGGTGACTTTATAACCATGATCTTCTGCCCACCGGGTATACATTCGCATGAGCATAAATGCCCAGTCTTGTGCGTCTGTGCCACCAGCACCGGCGTTAATTGTCAGGACTGCGCCTTTGTCGTCGTAAGTGCCGGAAAGGAGTTGTTGTAGTTCCCATTGGTCTAGTTCATGGTTGAGTTTGGTAATGGTAGATTCCGCTTCTTGCAATAATGCTGTGTCGGTTTCTAGTTCCAATAACTCAACAACTGCCCTGGTATCGTCTAAGTTGGTGTGCCACTTGTAATATTGATCTAAATGGGATTTTAGATCATTAAGTTCTTGCAGGGTATTTTGTGCCTGGTTTTGGTCTTCCCAAAATTCTGTTTGGGCGGAAATTTGTTCTAAGTCGTGAATTTTAGCTTTGAGTGCGGGTACGTCAAAGATAGTCCTGGGTTTTACCCAGGCGGCTAGACAATGTTTCGATTTCGCGTTTTAGTTCTAATACGTCCATAATTTTGACTCAAGTTGCAAGGGCTTGAGATTTCTTTGAGATAATATTCTAGATTTTACTGGATTTTGGCAATGTCTCAGGGTGTTGCTGAGTTAATGGGATGATTTTTTTATCACGCAGAGGCGCAGAGAGAAGGAGTTGAGGGGAATTAGAGTTTGATGGGGAATTTTGGAGTATTTTGGGCTTTGGTGCGGGCTTCTATGGCTTGTTGGTAGTCTGGTTTATATTCTATGGCTTTGTCGTAGGAGGCGATCGCCTGTGGGTATTGTTGTAAATTTAACAAGGCATTGCCTTTGCTGTACCAACTTTGATAATGATTGGGTTGATAACGGATGGCTTTATTATAGGAGGCGATCGCTTCTTGATATTTTTGTAAATTATATTGTGTATTCCCTAAATTATACCATACTAAAATTTCTTGTAATGGAGAAATTACCTGATTTTGAGTAAAGATGACACCAGATTTTAATTCTTGACTGAGATCATTACCAATAATTAGTTCTTGAACCAGATAAAATTCGGCATTTTCTTCAAAGTAAGCTAAAAGTTGGGGAATGCGATCGTGATTTCCTAATTTGTATAAAACTTGAGCTTCTGTATCAAATAACCTCCGAGCTATTTCTAAAGTGGCAATATCCGTAGACTGAGGTTTGAGTTTCTTAACTACACACTGAGGAGAGCCTGGTAATTGAGTATCATTAGCAACATAAGTTTCACCAAATCCGCCACCTCCCAGGTAATTGGTGATTTGGTATCTGCCTACAAGGGTGTTTCCTAGCATTTCCTGAGCCTATTTGACTATTGTGTTACATTTATGATAATCTTCCCATACAAAAATGAGGAGATGGGGAAAAATATTAATTAGTGGTTAAAAATCAGTAGCTCAAATGTTAAAATCAAGATGATTCCTATAGATGATAATATTCGCAGTTGGCAAAAGCCTATTATTAATTATTGGTTAATTGGGATTAATATAGTCATATTTTTCTGGGAAATCAAATTAGAATGGAGTAATGAATTAGGAGATTTAATTAATAATTGGGGAATTATTCCATCTCAAATAAATATTGCAATTGCTAACGCTTTTTTTTACAATTCTGCGGCGTGGGTAATTGTATTTTGGCGGCTACTTTCTTTACCTGTATCGCTGTTTCTGCATGGTAGTTTTAGCCAAATCTTAGGAAATATGCTGTTTTTATGGGTATTTGGGAAAACAGTCGAAGGTATTTTAGGACATAAACAGTATTTACTACTTTATTTAACTTCTGGCTTTTTTTCTGGCATAGTCCAAATTATTTTATCCCCCGATTTAACAATGCCAATTATCGGTGCTAATGCAGCTATTACATCTATTTTGGGTGCATATCTGATCAAATTTCCCCAGGCAAAAATATATTCGGTTTTGACTTTATTGGTTTTGTATATCCCTGTGGAAGTTCCAGCTATTTTATATTTATTTTGGTGGTTTATCCAGCAGTCATTTTATGGCATAGGGAGTTTAAATATGGCGGGTGGTAGTTCCTTCTCTAGCGTCAGTTATTGGGGACAATTTGCGGCGTTAGTGACGGGTGCGGCTTTTATGAAAATCAGACAAAGACTTTAGGTTATTGTGATTTTTATGTGAAGCTGCACAGAATCATCAAATCCATCAATTCATCCGAATTTATCTGCGTTTATTTGCGTTCATCTGCGTTTAATAATTCTTGATATCTTATTCCATATCTTAATTTCGTATAAGGAAGTAAAATGGGGTAGTTCATATTGGAATTGTCAATTAACTTCAATGTCTGTAGTTTCTACCATTACTGTTAAAGTTCCCGCGACGACGGCGAATTTGGGACCGGGGTTTGATTGTATAGGTGCAGCTTTAAAGCTGTATAACGAATTTAAGTTTACTGTTCTTGATGCAGGTGAGTTAATTATTCAAGTCTCTGGTTTGGAAGCCGCAAAGGTACAAACTGATGAGAGTAATCTTTTATATCAGGCTTTTATCAAGTTATATGAATATATAGAACAAACACCACCCGCGGTGAAAATAGAAATTAAGTTGGGTGTACCTTTGGCGCGAGGTTTAGGTAGTTCGGCGACTGCTATTGTCGGGGGGTTAGTTGCGGCTAATGAGTTGGCGGGTTCGCCTTTGTCTGAGTTAAAGGTGATGGAATTAGCGATCGCCATGGAAGGACATCCTGATAATGTAGTACCAGCGTTATTAGGTGGCTGTCGTCTGGCTGCTACCAGCAAAAAAGGTTGGGAAATTTGTGATATTCTCTGGCATCGAGATATAGTTCCAGTTGTAGCAATTCCTAATTTTGAATTATCAACCGCCGAAGCACGAAAGGTTGTCCCCACAGAAGTCAGTCGTGCTGATGCAATTTTCAATATTTCTCATTTAGGTTTATTATTACGCGGTTTAGCAACTAATCGGCAGGAATGGTTAACAGCAGCTTTGCAAGATAAATTACATCAACCTTATCGCCAATCCTTGATTCCTGGTTATGATGCTGTGAATGCGGCGGCTGTTGCTGCTGGTGCTTATGGCATGGTAATTAGTGGCGCAGGTCCCACACTTTTAGCTTTAGTTAATACAAGTCATACCAAATTCGTAGAAACGGCGATGGCAAATACCTGGACGGCAATGGGTATGGACTCAATTGTGCGATCGCTCCCCATAGATCCCCAAGGGGTGGTTATTTTGTAATAGATAATTACAAATGCAGCAACACCAAACATCTATAGCAATCCTATTTGAGTTGATAACGTAGTGTGACTTACAGCGATTTCCAATCATATAAGGTACATCTTAGCCCCCTCATCGCACCCCCCTAAATCCCCCCGCTGCGGGGGGAAGAAAAGGATAAGCTTTTGATACGGGAGGGGGTTGGGGGTGGGGTTCTTGTTCCGGGTTTGATGACAATTTGCTGTAAGTCATGGGAACGGAACAGAAGTGTTCCCTACTTTAAACATTTCATTTTGTTGATTAACATTAAATTATCGAGTCCGATGCACCTTACAATATATATTGATTGTATGTGTAATTTATAAATAACAAAAGGTGAAGTTATGACAGTTATTACTAATTTGCAGCAGATATATGAAACAGATGACCATTTATGGTTATTAGAAACTATTAAATTATTAAAACAAAGTCGTTTTGATGAGTTAGATTTAGAAAATTTAATTGAGGAGTTGGAATCATTGGCAAAAAGAGATAAGCATCAAGTTAAAAGCCTACTAGAACAAGTAATTAGACATCTTTTATTATTGCAGTTTTGGACACAAGAATATGACAGAAATAAAAATCATTGGCGTTCAGAAATTAGAAGTTTTCGAGTACAGTTAAAAGATAGATTAACATCTAATTTATATAATTATTTGAATTCTATTTTTACAACTATTTATGAGGACGCTTTGGGTTATGTTCAAGAAAAAACAGGTTTTACTGTAAATTTTCCCGCAGAATGTCCTTATTCTTTGGAGGAAGTTCTTGATATTCATTATTTACCTAATTGATTAAGTCATTGTTTGTGTGATGCCTACTTATTGTTTGGAAAACCTGAGACATTGACTGATAAGGCTAAAATATACATTGGTGAGGCTGAAAATGCTTATTCTAGACTTGTTGACCATGTATCAAAAAAAGAATTTTGGAATGAAATTACTGTTCAAGTAGATGACAAACTTGTTTTTAAATCCGATTGGTTGTTTAGTAGCCCATCAGCAGCAGCAAATGTAATAATGGGGCGTAGTGCAAACGGATTGAAGGAATGGAAAGATTCTTCCGGCAAAAAGTTACATGAAATTGAGAAGCAAGAAATATCAAAAGCTAACAAACAAATTCAGCCAACAACTTAATGCGATCGCGTAGCACTGCTGCAAGCAGAGTACTGTTCTTGCCGTGACTATTTTGATTGTCAAGCGATCGCCCAGAAGAAGTAACAGCTTTTTCACTTACCCCCAATCATCATATATATATGGATATGGAAAAAATCCAGTCAGAAATAGCAGCACTGAAATCTCAAATCCAAGCACTCCAGCAAGAACGCACTGCACTGACTAATCATCATGTAGAATCGGGTGAAAACGACTCACCCCTAGCCATAGTTGAAGCTTACCGCCGTCAAGCCAGAGAAAACGTCCAACTGTCCGCCGAACTTAAAGGCATAGACGATGCCCTATATTACCTAGAAAAGCAAATACAACAAAGGAAAGCTCATCTCAATCGGTATTTGCCCATGTCTATCCGCATCTCTCAACAACAAGAACAGCTAGAAGAAGCCAAAAAAATTGCTCAAGTTCATGCCGAACGAGTTAATGAACTAGCTGGAGAACTGGCAAAAGAAATTAAACTCCTCAAAACCTGTGCCGATGAACTTAGTCCCATGTATTGGCAAGTTTACTACAAACCTTTCATCACAGGCTTTAAGACCATTTCTGTCCCTTTCGTAAGATCAGATGGAGAAGTGTGGATGATTGTCAACCGTATTGTCTAAGAAACAGAGATAACTTTGATAAAAATTCAATTTATCCTCAAGCTGCTCATTATAACTAAAGACAGTGATATTAGTCGCTGTTTTTTTGTTGACGTTGCAAAAATTTACATTTAGAATGGACTCGCGGCATAATTTAGTAAGTATTTATTACTATCTGTCCTCCAAATTGGAAATCTTCATAAGAAATCGTTTACAGACGTAACGATTCCTTAATATAATGTAAACAAAAGCAAAACCAAAAAAACATTGTCAACAGTGATGAATGCCATAGAAATTCCTTGGTTATCAGCCATAATTTTCCTGCCTTTAGTGGCAGCCCTCGCAATTCCTCTTATTCCCGATAAAGAGGGTAAAACCGTCCGCTGGTACGGCTTGGGAGTGGCATTATTAGACTTTGTACTCATGATTTTTGCCCTTTGGCAGAATTACGACTTTCAAAGTTCCGCCCTGCAAATGACAGAAAGCTATCCTTGGATACCCCAAATTGGCTTTAACTGGTCTCTAGGCATTGATGGTTTATCAATGCCCCTGATACTTCTCACAGGCTTCATTAACACACTCGCAGTATTCGCGGCTTGGAAAGTAACCAACAAGCCGCGTTTATTTTATGCGTTGATGTTGATCATGTACAGCGCTCAATTAGGGGTATTTCTCGCCCAAGATTTATTAATGTTCTTCTTGATGTGGGAAATCGAGCTAGTACCTGTTTATCTACTAATTTCCATCTGGGGAGGCACAAACCGCCGTTACGCAGCTACCAAGTTTATTATCTATACCGCCGCAGCATCCATATTTATACTAGTAGCTGGTTTTGCAATGGCTTTCTATGGTGATAACTTCACCTTCAACATGACCGAATTGGGAATGAAAGAATATCCCAAAACCTTAGAATTAGCCCTCTATGCAGGTTTCTTAATCGCTTATGGTGTCAAACTACCCATTTTTCCCTTACATACATGGTTGCCTGATGCTCATGGTGAAGCATCCGCACCCGGTTCAATGATCTTGGCAGGTGTATTGTTAAAAATGGGCGGTTATGCCTTAATTCGCTTTAACGTAGAAATGTTAACTGATGCTCATGTTACCTTTGCTCCAGTTTTAGCGATTTTAGGTGTAGTTAATATTGTTTATGGTGCTTGTTGCGCCTTTGCTCAAACCAATCTCAAACGCCGTCTGGCTTACTCTTCAATTGCCCACATGGGGTTTGTGTTAATTGGCATTGCATCTTATACAGAAATCGGTATCAGCGGTGCTGTATTACAAATGGTTTCTCACGGTTTAATTGCTGCTAGTTTATTCTTCCTTTCCGGTGTAACTTACGAACGTACTCACACCTTAGTGATGGATAAAATGGGCGGTATGGGTAAAGTAATGCCCAAAACTTTCGCTCTCTTTACTATCGGTTCAATGGCTTCTCTGGCTTTACCCGGAATGAGTGGTTTCGTCGGTGAATTGATGGTATTCTTAGGTCTTGCTACCAGTGATGTTTACAGTTCCAGCTTCAAAATTGTAGTCATCTTTCTATCAGCAGTTAGCGTGATTTTGACACCCATTTATTTACTGTCCATGCTACGTCAAGTTTTCTACGGCAACCAACATCAAGACTTACATTTAGATGCTGTAGTTCTTGATATTAAGCCCCGTGAATTATTTATCACCGCTTGCTTATTAGTTCCCATCATCGGTATTGGTTTTTATCCTAAAATGATTACACAAACCTATGATGTAAAAACAGTGGCAGTTGCGGCTCATGCTCGTCAAGTTTTACCAGTTGTTGCTCGTCAACAACCTACAAACTTATACTCGCAAATTTTCACCACACCAACATTAGCTAGTTCCCAAATAGTGAATATAGTTGAGTAATTATCAAACCCAAAAGAGCGCTCTAGTAAATCTTAAATTAAAAGGGGATAAGATCCCCGAATTCATAAGGAATTCGGGATCTATTTTAGTCATTACTAATATAAACCTTTATGCCATGCAGTAATAAACCTAACCCCCATCCTAGTATGGGATAAATAGCCCAGAAATATCCAGGGCTTACCACTAGATTTAACAGCACCAAAAAACCATTAATTGCCAGAAAAGCAAGTAGATGAGATTTGAAATCTTTCCGTTGTTGACTATTAGACATTTGCTCTTTTTTTACTTCTACGTTATTTTTTAACCATTCTTGTTCCGCAGCTTGTAGCGACTCTGAAGAAACACCTAATTCTGAGGCTATTTCTATAATTTGTTCTCTTGTATATTCTCCCTTTTGTTTTTGTCTAAAAGCTACTTCAAGAATCTGCTGCATTTCCTCTGCGTTGTAAGTCATTATCAATACCTAAAATGGCAAAAAATACTTTTGAGAGTTATTTTTGAAACGGTAGCTACACAATCATTTAAAATATATGTACCTACGAATCGCTTAGAAACACATTTTATAGTTGAAAAATAATTGATGTCGTAATTAACAGCACAAATTTATTAATAGATTTCAATTCCCCAATTATAAGGGAAATGCCGAAAACCCTTTGCTTTCCTTTATCCTGCATTGACGTTAATCGCGCTGCTGTTCAATATATTTCTTAACCGTTTCTGTGCAAATATTCCCAGCGGTACTCACAAAATAACTTGGTGTCCATAAGGTAGGTATTTTTAAAAGTTCGGGAAATTCTTTCCTGAGATGATGAGAAGCTCTCCCCTTGATTTTCCTCATAATACTAGATGGATCATCGGTTGGTTTCACATTTAAAAACAAATGGACATGATCCGGCATAATCTCCATAGCAATAATTTTCCACCTATTCTCTATAACCAACTACTTATCTGAATTTCCCCCTGGCATTTTCTATGATTCACTTCTATATTAAGAATAGTAAATAATAATTGCCTTTTATACCTATATCCGGTAAAGCCAGATGTATTACCATAGCCTAGTAGCAGATAGCACAGAAAGATATAGAAAATCAAGCAAGAATTTATGGATAAATGAGGAAAGTAAACAGTGAAAGCATCCCTCAAACTGGTTAAAACCGCTGATGACAGGCAGATTGCCGCATTCTTTGAGGAATCGGTAGGTGAATGGCACTCAGAACGACGTTACTACACCCTACCCCAGGGAGAAACCAAGGAAATGGAGAGTATAATCACCATCCGATTTTTAGAACAGGGGTGTGAGGAATTGGAAAAACTAGCCCAACTCCATAATTTAGTAGATTTGCAAAGTTTGACCTGTGGTGCTGAAGTATCTTGGCAAAGCACTGATATAATTAAAGTCAGACGAGAATCTCAAGGCTTAACCCTATTCGGGGCTTTGGGGAATTTATTATATAGAGATCGTGGTTTTGCCACCTCTAAACCAGTTACAGCAGATTATTATTTATCAAATCCTCAAACTCTGTGTTTGCGAACTGAATATAATAATTCAGTATTTGAGGAAGAGATTAAACTCATTGGTAGTAAATATCGTACCCGACAAAGCATCATTTCCCGTGCCAGTGAACAATTAATGATTGGTCAATACCTGGAGAAGCGAATATAATCGAGCGGTTCATGGCTGAAATGCAGGGGATAGGGTTAATTAACGGGCATAACTTACAGGTGGGACTGATCATAAGCAACAAATATGACTTTTTACAACATTTTTTTAACTTCTTCCCACAATTATGATTTTTTGTGTAATCATTGAGAAGTGGGAATTAATTCGGCAGTGATGTTTGTGGTTAGTATTGACAGGCTTTCCCTTTTGGTATTTACAGACTTTTCTCCGAAATCTAAATCTCTACACTCTTATGATTTTGGAAATATTCTATGTCAATTTACGTGGGTAACCTCTCTTATGAAGTTACACAAGATGCGCTGAGTCAAGTTTTTGCGGAATATGGTGCTGTGAAACGTGTTCAGCTTCCCACTGACCGTGAGACAGGTCGCTTGCGCGGCTTCGGTTTTGTGGAAATGGGTACTGATGCTGAAGAACAGGCTGCTATTGATGCCCTTGATGGTGCTGAATGGATGGGTCGTGATTTGAAAGTAAACAAAGCAAAACCCAAAGAAGACAGAGGTCCTTCAGGTGGTGGTGGACGTGGTGGCTACAGCGGTGGCGGTGGCAACCGTGGCGGCGGCGGCGGCGGTGGTCGCTATTAAGTCTAAGCCAAATCTAACTAAAGTTTTTTAGTTATTAAATTCTTGAAAATTGCCTATTCCGTCGGCGGGGTGGGTAATTTTTTTGGCGTTGCTGAAACCAAGTAAGCTGTTACGCAGCTAAATTTGATAACCATAATTTACTCGAACTTTGTAGCATCTTGCCCGCTAGAATTATACAAACTAAATGCACAACAGCTTATGAATTTAGCTGTAGAGACGTTCCATGTAACGTCTCTACAAGGGTTGTAAAATCATCAAAAATTATCTTCATACCTCAAATCGGCAATGCCATTTTTTTATATACGAAGAGATATACATCATCACGTTGATATTTTAAATTAAAATCAGAACGCTTTTTTAATTCCTTAGTCAAATTATTATAATCTTCTACTGTTGCGCCCCAGCCAGGATGGCGGGTATTAAGTAATATATAATGAAAATTATTCAACTCATGGAGTTTATATTTAAAACTAATCTGTTGCCTATGGGTTAAATGTGGAGTAATTACATCTGTAGTCAACACACTGTCTTGAGTTTTCACTAAAGATATTGCTTCTTTAGTAGCTTGCCAATTATCTACAGAATTAAGATATTTGGAAATAAAGAAACCCCATTTACCTAAAATCAAAAACCAAATTAAAGACCATAAAAAAATTACTCTTTTTTGTTTTAGCCATGCTTTATCTGCTGCAATACTAGCAATTAATGCTAACATTATGAAGGGAATTGCTGGTAAAGAATAATGTAAAATTACGTTTTTTTGTGAAGGATGATCAGCAAGTATATTTAATGCTAAACAAGGAATCGCACCTATTAATGGTGTCATGTATTTAGGTATTAAACCCCAGATTACAGGTGCTAATAGAAAAAACAAATATTCTAAATTTATAGACGATAAAATGTTGCTAATAATAATTTTTGGTTGAAATAAGATAATTTGTAATGTTTCCGAAAATGAATTTCCTAAATAGCTATAACGATAAAAATGCCGACTGACTAATGCTGCTTCGCTACCGAAAAAAGGAATAATGATTTTGTTAGCAATTACAAACCATGCTAAACCACTAATAATAGCTATGAAACCGTACAAACGCCGTTTTTCAAATAGTAGCAACCAAACACCCATAGCTGCTACTGTCAAGGAAAGTACAGCTTTACATCCCAATACTACCAAAACATTTATACAAAACCAAAATACTTTTTTGCTTCTTGCATTTAAAACTGCTGTCAAAAGTGCAGGAACAGCAAGAGTATCTGGATGAAAATCACACAAATTACTGTTATATAGGACTGGATATAGTAGGTAAACAACTACCATTGCTATTGCTTGATTGTCTTTCAACCCTGCTTGTAATGCAAGTAAATATGTAGGAAAAGCACCTAAAGACAAAGCAACAGACTGAACTACAAACAACCAATAGACATGAGGATATATTTTATATAGTAAGGCGATAGGATACAAAATCCAAGCAGCATGATCAGCTAAAACATGAAAACCAAGTACAGAGGAAGTTGGCAATTTTCCCTGACTAATTAAGTAAACTGTTTGATCAAAAAATGCTAAATCTCCAGATGAATTAAATAACTCATGCCGAATAATACTAGCTGCTAATAAAATTAAGGCACTAATACTAATAATTACGGAAATGTTATTTTTAGGTATTAATTTTTCCACATTAGAATTTATTATTTATTGATGTTTAAGGAAAAATCAGGCTTTGATTTCTGGTAGATCATATCACAATTTCGCACAATAAACCAAAGAGTAAAACCTAAAGGAATAGAAAACAATTGAATATATATAGGAGTTCCCAAGTAACTAATAAATGATGCCAGTTGCACCGATATTGCTACCCAACGATATTGAGGAAAGTAAAAAGCAAAGATAATAGACAAAATATCTGTAGGATAAAAATATCTTTCGTGCATTTTTGGCAAAAGATATGGCATAAAAAATACTGACATTGTAGCTAAATATATCAGTCTATCTTGAGTAATTTCTAATTTATTTCTATAAACAAGATACACTAATAAAAGTATGGCAGTTACAGTTAACATTAACCCTATAGGCACAACAATGTTGTAAAACTCATTAGGAATCCATTGATAAAGATTAGGGACATTTTTAGCTAGTTCTTTATATTTATTAGACTGTTCAAAATATACCAATAGTAATTCTTTTATTGGTCTACCAGCAATCCAAGCTGGCAACATTGCTACTAGATAGGCTAAAGGAATTATTGGTAAGTATAACCAAGATATTCTTTTTTTAACTAATAAAATTAATAACAAAGGTGCTAAAAACATTGCTTGTAATTTAAATGAAAGTGCCAGCCCAAAACTGATTAATGCAGGAATTTGTTTGTGAATAGATAAAAAGTAAACACAAGCAATTAATCCCGTGGTATAGATAACATCACATTGTCCCCAAAGGGAACTATTGTAAATTACGGTGGGACTTAAGATAACGGCTAAAAAAGCCCAATTTGCCATTCTCCCCACAGGATATTTAAGCTTGACAATTTTGTAAGTAAAAAATGCACAAATAAAGTCAAAACTCATGGCAAAAAGTTTAATTGCCAGAATTTTTGGTAATCCAGAAAGCAGAGTAGAGGCAATCAAAAGCCAGTAAAGATATGAGGGTGTATAATCAGCGAAGCCATATTTTAAGGCACTGAAACCACCGTGAGACGCGATAAAATCATACCAAGGATCTAAAAAATATTTATAATCTACTGATTTATTGGGAACACAAACTAATCTGATTGTTATAGCAAAGATAATGCCAATTGCCAAATATCTGGGAATTAATATATGATCAAACTTATCTTTTATTGACTTCAATAATGTTTTGTGTGAATTATTCATGATTATTAATTATGATATTTTTATCTTTGTAAATTTTACTTTAAGAAAAATAGGAAATACCGTACTATTATTGATCTATTTAGTAAAAATTTTACTATTACTAACGTATTATAATTTACCATACTTTGGTTGAATCTCTAATGCAACAGATGAAAAGTATTAGAAACTTAATAGATAAAAACTTAATCAATAATTATTACTGATATGTTAAACTAACGAACATCGCTTTCTGATCAAAAATATGCAATTAATAGCAAAGCAATATTACACCCCAGAAGAATATCTGGAATTAGAAGCCACTGCTGAGTATAAAAGCGAATATATTGACGGACAAATAATTCCTACGGCTGGTGCATCTATAAATCATAACCGGATTACAGGTAATTTTTACGCTAGGCTGAATTTTGCCTTTAGACAACAAGGCAAATATGAGGTTTTTAACAGTGATATGCGTCTATGGATACCTCAAAAACTAATATACACTTATCCAGATGTGATCATTATTGCAGATGAGCCGGAATTTTTCAATAATCGGACAGATACAATCACAAATCCCCAGGTAATTATTGAAGTTTTATCCAAATCTACCAAAAGTTATGATAGAGAAGATAAATTTGCAGCTTACAGAACAATTCCCACTTTTCAAGAATATCTATTAATTGATCAAAACCGCATTCATGTAGAACAATTTTTCAAAACTGGGAAAAAAAGATGGACTTTGTGTGAGTATGATGCAGAAGATGGAAACATATCTCTGGAAACCATACCTTTTGAAATTTCTTTACAAGATTTATACAATAAAGTAAAGTTTGAACTTGTGCAAGCAGAAACAGAAAAAAATGGGTAAATGTTGTCTGTTCATAATATTCTGGAAATAAGTAGGTTGGTGTTGAAAATTGTCGTTATGGCAAGGCAAAAGGCAAGAGTGAAGAGGGTTTGGGCGATTTTACATTTCTTTATACAGTTTGATTTTATTGTGTTCACCTACTTATTACCAAATTAAGATGAAACTGCATGGAATAGGATTTTAATAATTATTGACCGCAGATAAATTCGGATGAATTCATGGATTTCATGATTCTGTGCAGCCTCTGATAAAATTGGTATAACTTCTTTTAGTTAGAATAACAGATGAATCGCAAATTTAACTTAGATAATCTATTATTAAGCCTCCTAATTCTCCTAGCATTAATATTGCGGGTTGGTGTTGCTTTAAGATTTCCTAATATATTTTGGGCAGATGAAATTTTCCAAACCCTAGAACCTGCACACCGACTTGCTTTTGGTAATGGTATTGTTACCTGGGAATTTCGAGACGGGATTCGCTCTTGGGTATTACCAGCCATTTTAGCAGGTATTATGCGTTTAACAGCATGGCTGGGAGAAGGTTCTACTGGATACTTAATAGGAAGTAATATATTTTTGTCTCTACTTTCTTTGAGTAATATTTTATTAGCATATCTATGGGGAAAAAAAGTAGGGGGAACAATTACAGCTTTAATTTGTGCGGGTATTTGTACTATCTGGTTTGAACTTATTTACTTTTCTCCTAAAGCTTTTACTGAAGTCGTGGCTACACATTTTTTGTTACCAGGAATATATTTAGGGTTGAACAAAAATTCATTTCCACTCAGGAATAGACTATTTTTATCAGGATGTTTGTTGGGAATATCTTTGGCATTACGAATACATTTATTACCTTGCATTGCTTTTGTTGTCATTTATATTTGTAGAAAAGATTGGCAGCAAAAGTGGTTGCCTATGCTAGGAGGAATTTTTGCTCCTATACTTATTTTTGGAACTGTTGATGCTTTTACGTGGTCCTATCCTTTTCAATCTTTTTGGTTAAATATTTGGGTGAACCTTGTGGAAGGTAAAAGTAAACTTTATGGGGTTTCTCCTTGGTATGAATATTTAATTTTATTGCTAAAAAGTTGGTCTTGGCTATTTCTGCCGATTATGATTCTTGTGCTGATAGGTTCACGTCGTCTGCCTATTTTGGCATGGTCGGCGTTAATTATTATCTTGTCTCATAGTTTCTTAGCTCATAAAGAATATCGGTTCATTTATCCAGCATTATCAATGCTGATGATATTAGCAGGAATAGGCACAGCAGAATTAGTTTTAAATTTGTCGCGCAAATGGAAGTCACATCAAAAAATAGTTATAGCAATATTAATTTGTCTTTCCCTTTGGACTTCCACTTCTGTTGCTCTCATGAGCCGATTTAATATTTATAATAATTTGAATTTTTCTACCTTTGGTACTGACTTAGAAAACACCCATTTATATGCTGCAACTAATAATTTATTAGCCTTACAAAGCTTAAGTAAAGAAAATACTGTTTGTGGTCTTGGTCTTTGGGGTATTAATTGGGCTTTATCAGGAGGGTATACATATTTTCATCATCATGTTCCTATATTTCCAGTTGAGAAGATAGCAGATTTTGCAGCACTAAAAGCAGGTTTTAATTACGTTGTTGGTGATATATCTATACCATCTCAATATAAGAATTATACTTTACAAAAATGTTGGCAAGGAACTTGTGTTTATAAGCGTCCAGGTTCTTGTACTCAGATTATAGATCGTGAGATCAATTCTGTTCTCAAAAAATCGGGAAATTAGTAGCCTAAGCAATTTATATTTAAAATTAGCGTTAATTATTAAATAATTGTGAAAGCTATTACTCTGCTTGGTTCTACTGGTTCGATTGGTACGCAAACCTTAGATATCGTCTCTGAACACCCGGATAAATTCCGCATTGTGGGATTGGCTGCTGGACGGAATGTGGAGCTATTCGCGGCGCAAATTCGCCAGTTTCGTCCCCAAATCGCGGCTATTTCTGCTGCTGAGAAATTACCGGAACTTAAAGAAGCCATTAAAGACTTAAATCCTCAACCCATTTTACTGGCTGGGGAGGCGGGAGTGATAGAAGTTGCTCGTTATGGCGATTCTCAGACGGTTGTTACTGGTATTGTTGGTTGTGCGGGGTTACTTCCAACCATTGCAGCTATTGAAGCGGGCAAAGATATTGCTTTAGCAAATAAAGAAACTATCATTGCTGGCGCTCCTGTGGTGCTACCTTTGGTGGAAAAACACGGAGTGAAACTATTACCAGCCGATTCCGAACATTCCGCTATTTTTCAATGTTTGCAAGGTGTTCCTAAAGATGGTTTAAGAAAGATATTGCTGACTGCTTCTGGGGGTGCTTTTCGAGATTGGCCTGTGGAAAAATTACCAGAGGTAAAGGTTGCTGATGCTATTAAACATCCTAACTGGTCAATGGGGCGAAAAATTACGGTAGATTCGGCAACTTTGATGAATAAGGGTTTGGAGGTAATTGAGGCTCATTATTTATTTGGGGTAGATTATGACAACATCGAAATTGTTATTCATCCTCAAAGTATTATTCACTCGTTAATAGAATTACAAGATACTTCTGTTTTGGCTCAACTGGGTTGGCCGGATATGCGTTTACCTTTACTTTATGCTTTATCTTGGCCGGAGCGCGTTTACACTAATTGGGAAAGATTGAATTTAGTGAAATCCGGTGATTTAACTTTCCGTGAACCAGATCATCAAAAATATCCTTGTATGGGTTTGGCTTATGCTGCGGGGAGGGCTGGTGGTTCTATGCCGGCGGTGTTAAATGCGGCTAATGAACAAGCTGTGGCGTTATTTTTAGATGAAAAAATTCACTATTTGGATATTGCTCGGTGTATTGAATTTGTGTGCGATCGCCATCAAAATGATAACAAACAAAATCCCTCTTTAGATGACATTTTGGCAGCAGATAAATGGGCTAGACAAGAAGTTTTCACAGCTATGGAAAAGGTAGCAATTCAGCCACAGATAATTTCTGTAGGGTAACAATAAATAGAATAAATAGATCCCCGACTTCTTGAAGAAGTCGGGGATCTTGTTGTTGAATATATTTAATGTATTTCTTTAAGAGTTCATTATTTTGGGGATTCCTAACAAAGAAATTTTTGTTTCCTAAAAACCAAGTTTCAATACAAACTTTTTGGATAATAACTTCTAATTTGCAATTTTCTGGTAAAGTTTGAAAAGGTTTATTTTGTAAATTGAGTTGAATTTTCTCGAATGCTTCTGCTTTTTTCTCGGAAATCGTCAATCTATCTGCGTCTGTGAATAGCACCAAATAATCATATTTTGGAACTTCGTTAATTTCTTGAATAGCATTAGCAGCAACTCGATAACAGTCAGGAACACCCATATCACTTTCATAATAATAGTTATTCTGACTGACAGCATCAAAACTATCCACTTCTGTTAAATGTGGAAGAAGTACAGATAACCACTTTTTATAAACAATCGCTTCTGTTTTACCCTCAAATACAAAATAGAAATTCATATTACGATTGTTTTCCCAGAATTTTGGTTAGTTGAAGAAATGCTTCTTGTTTAGATTTCCCTAAATGATAATCTGACGCATCACGAATGCTAATGTGTCCACCTTTTCGAGTAACTATTTTCCAATATTCATAGGGAATATTATTGATAATATAAGGATGATGGCTGGTAGCTATAAATTGTAAATTTTTATTTTCATGAATTAAGTCATCAGTCAATATATCAATACAATTTATCCCTAAGCTGTTTTCAAATTCATCAATTAATATTACAGTTCCTGGACTTGAAAGATATATTTTACTAATATGAATAAATGTCTTTAACATACCTGAAGACATCCTATTATCTTTAATCCATTTTGTTACAGATTTTTCTTTGATAAAAATAGACGGGTATGAAAAAATATCTATTTGAGCATATGTGTCATGAAGAATCTCTATTTTCATATCCTCTACTTGATTAAAATTATCAATAAATATTGATTTAATTTTATTAAAAACATCTAATTTCTTTGCATAAACTAAATGTAATTTAACATAAATGTTTTCGCTACTATTTACTATATCCTCTAACGTTTTATATTTTTCTTGTAGAGATTGCAAAGGTTCATTTAGTAATAATCTATTTAACATCTGATTTTTTATTGTATAGTCACTATCTTCTATTTTATTTAGATCATTATAAGCTTCTTTTATAAGGCTTTCTTCATTTAAGATATATATCATTGATTGATGTGAAGAAAGTTTAGGCATTTCTTGATTTTTGAATTTTATTTTTTCTTGACTTCTTTCAATTAGAATATCATTTTTTGAAGTCAATTTTTCATAGAGTAATGATGGTGGTTCTTTTTCAACAAAAATTATCTCATCTGTTTCATATTCAAGAGTATTAAACCTACCTTCCCAAATAAACTCAGAACCATTTATTGTACAAAATTTTATTTTCCATTCAAAACCGTTTATTGCTTCTCCATTTGCAATATCTTTCAAATTAAGCATTGCACGCAGAATTTGAGTTTTACCTGCACCGGAAACACCTACCAAAAGAGTTAAATTTGATGAAAAATCAACTTCATCAAAATCCCAACCTAAAAAATTATTCTTGATTCTAAGTGAAATGATTTTCATAACTTAAACAATATATAAATTCCTAACATTGTAACTTACTTCCTTTGTTTTTTCCCATTCCCTTGATTCGCCCTGGACTCTAATGTAAACTGGGGTATTTCCTCAAGTTCATCCTCACTCAAACTATACTGTTCACACACAAGACTTAAGCGATTTCCAGGAGTTGTCACTGCATTCACAGAATGAGTTAAATCACCCTGAAAGTAAATTAAAGAATTGGTTTGGGGTTTAACTTGTCCAACTTGGCGTTTTTGCGATTTTAGCACCAATTCACCCCCCTCCATATCCTCTGGTACGCGCACATAAAGCACGCTGACAAATGCAGGAGGTTCAACGGTTTTACAATAGGAACGCAAAGACCGATCAATATGGGGGTCAACGCGAGAACCTGCTTTGAGTAATAAAGGATTCAAATAAAAAGCATTACAATTGGGTAAAAGCGCCAAATCTAAATAAGGCTTAAAATAGGGGAATTTTTGGACAACTTCTGCTAAACCCTGACGCTGAAATACCACAGAAAAGCCTTTAGTATTAATAAAATCTCGGTTGAGGTTATTAATAGCGAAATAGGGACAAGCTTGGATTTCTCCCCACAAGTCCTGGAGATATTGAACAGGAAAGGCGTTAGGATGTTGTTGATAGTATTTCACGGTCTTAAATTAATGGATATTGAGTTTAATTTTTGTCTGAATCAGGATATCCAGGATTAGAGGATTAACAGGATATTTGACATTTCTATAGTATTTCATATTCTTAAATTGATGGATATTGAGTTTAATTTTTGTCTGAATCAGGATATCCAGGATTAGAGGATTAACAGGATATTTGACATTTCTATAGTATTTCACAATCATGGTCAAAAAACCCATCAAAAAACCCATCAAACCATCCTGTACATCCTTCAATCCTGGACATCCTGATTCAGACAATGACATTTCCAGGGAATACCTTAATAAAACAATCAATAAAAATCATGATCAAAAAACCCATCAAACCATCCTGTACATCCTTCAATCCTGGACATCCTGATTCAGACAATGACATTTCCAGGGAATACCTTAATAAAACAATCAATAAAAATCATGATCAAAAAACCCATCAAACCATCCTGTACATCCTTCAATCCTGGACATCCTGATTCAGACAATGACATTTCCAGGGAATACCTTAATAAAACAATCAATAAAAATCATGATCAAAAAACCCATCAAACCATCCTGTACATCCTTCAATCCTGGACATCCTGATTCAGACAATGACATTTCCAGAGAATACCTTAATAAAACAACCAATAAAAATCATGATCAAAAAACCCATCAAACCATCCTGTACATCCTTCAATCATGGACATCCTGATTCAGACAATGACATTTCCAGGGAATACCTTAATAAAACAATCAATAAAAATCATGATCAAAAAAACCCATCAAACCATCCTGTACATCCTTCAATCCTGGACATCCTGATTCAGACAATGACATTTCCAGAGAATACCTTAATAAAACAATCAATAAAAATCATGATCAAAAAACCCATCAAACCATCCTGTACATCCTTCAATCCTGGACATCCTGATTCAGACAATGACATTTCCAGAGAATACCTTAATAAAACAACCAATAAAAATCATGATCAAAAAACCCATCAACAAAACCATCAAACCATCCTGTACATCCTTCAATCCTGGACATCCTGATTCAGACAAAAAAATCGTCTCGCTACGCTCGTAGGGGTAAAGAGAAGAAAGAGCAAAGCGCAAAAGCGCAAGAGTGCAAAGGGCTAAAGAGTCCTCGCCGCACTAAAACAGACAACGCGAAAACCGATACTGCCGTTCCTGAGATCGCGGTTGTCGTAGTTGCGGTAGGCAGAACGGCAGCTTCCAGGAATGTTGTTCCACGAACCACCGCGCAGCACTTTAGCATTACCGCTTTGACTAGTCCAGGCAATACCATTATTAGGTGTATTTGTATAGTCATCATGCCAATCATCTTGACACCATTCCCATACATTACCGTGCATATCATATAATCCAAAGCTATTAGGCGGAAAACTACCTACTTCTGTTGTCTCTTGACGGTATTTACCTTCTGGCTCAAAGGCGTAAACCGTAGACCCGTTATAATTAGCTAAGTCACTCGTAATCGTTTTCCCAAAATGAAAGGGTGTATTAGTCCCTGCACGACAAGCATATTCCCATTCTGCCTCGCTGGGTAAACGATATTTCCGCCCAGTTTTCTGACTAATTTGATTTAGCTTGTTACAAAACTCCACCGCATCATTCCAAGATACCTGTTCAACAGGACGGTTTCCTCCTTTAAACTCAGCGGGATTCTCACCCATAACTTGTTGATACTGTTCCTGAGTCACTGCAAATTTACCCATAGCGAAAGCAGGTACATTTACCTGATGTTGTGGACTTTCATCTTGACTCCGACCCTTTTCTGATGCTGGTGAACCCATCATAAAAGAACCAGCCGGAATTTCCACCATCTCCAAAGTTATATTATTACCCAAATCTTCAGTAAAAAAGGTTGCTTGACTAAAAACACGGTCAATAATTTTTCCTTGGGAATCTACTGTTAGTACCTCAAACTTACAAGTACGAGAAGCTTTGATAGGTTCTGAAATTTTAGGTTTTAAGATCTGATTACCCACTACTGCTGTTACTAAACCTGCACCTCCTAAACCGACCATTTGCAAAAATCGTCTGCGGTTGATTTGCGTTTTTTTAGAAACTTGATTTTTGGGTTTTGGCAATAATTGACTAAACTTTTCTGGTACTTTGAGATCAAGTAAAGATGGTTTAGTCATAAAATCCAAAAATAGATAATCTTGTAATAGACTATCTTCAGAAATAGTTTTTACAGACATTTTTGCTATTGATAACTTCCACCCATTTCCAGAAGTATGATTAACCTGATTGAGTAAGTTTTTTAGTGCAGTTCTGATTTCCTGCTCTTGTTCCTGAGTTAATTCCTTAATCAAATCAACACGCAACCAATCTGGAATATAACCAGAACGAAACCAAGGTAAACGCGCCAAATTAGTCAAAGAATCAACTTCTAAAAGAGATTTTCCTACTGCTGTTTTCAACACATTACCCAAATAAATAGTTATATTCCATTGCAACTCAGGAAAAACAGCACAAGCACAAAACCAATAAAAACTATCCTCCCCCAAATATTCCCGCAGAGAAACCAACATAGTTGCGATTTTTTCAGGTTCTAGAGAATTACGTTCTAACCAGCGATAAGATTGCAGTCGCAGCGTTTGCGGTATGGGTATTGTTGAACCTCTCTCCAAACCTCTCTCCTGCAAAGAGAGAGGCTTTAAATTATGTCCATTCCAGGGTTTTTGGCTAAATATCTCTAATCCTGCTGCTGTAGCGGGTAAAATCATGAACTCTTGAGCTATTTGAAACTCTTGATAACCCCAATTTGCTATGGGTTTTGGTGTCAGAAAAGTTGGATATTTCCAGCTTGTAAATTGATTTACCCAAGGTTCTAATTCACCACTAATAACACTGAAAAAATTCGCTGTATCTGAAACTATGATCAGATAATTATGGTCATATTTACTAATAATTTCATCAAGTCTGAGAGGAGAACTTTCTCCATGACTAGGAAAGCAAATTAAAGGATCATCATCAAAGAAATAACTGGTAATCAAAACATTATCTTTTTTCAGACGCTCAATTATTTCTTCTATAAATTGAGCTTGATGATCTTGAAAGCTAGTGCGATTAACCAGAAACAAATATTCTGGAAGTATTTGGTAATTACGATATATCGGCTTTAACCATCCTCCTTGACGCAAAGTTGCATCAATAGTTTTTTCTATATCTAATTGATTGGAAGGAATCGGAATCCGTCGTCTGAGATTTCGAGCAATTTGCATAAATATCATTGTCGGGAACAATTCTTGCTCAATATCAAAATCAGCAATAGAAATATTCTGTAGTTCAGGTTGGTTTGTCGTCCCATAACGTCGCAAAAACAATTGACGATTTAACCAAAACCACCACATTCTCGAAATTAGAAATAAAGCAGCAGGAGTTAAGAAAAACGCCAATTCTCTTGGCCAGTTAATAGTATTTGGGGGTATATTTTCAGTACAATTTATAGAATTTTTGTCTGGTATATTCGTAGGTTTTGTTGGTGGTATAATATCAGGTGGTTTAGTTGGTATATTCGTAGGTTTTGTTGTTGGTGGATTAGGGGGTTTTACAATTGGTTGGTTAAGAACATTATTGAATATTACAAATAGAGGAATTCCTGGAAAAATAATAACTATCAACGGTAGTATCAATAGCAGAGAACGAGGTTTTATGGATTTTTCTGGTTCTAAAGATGTTTGGTTTTCTGCTGTTGTTTCTTCTGTTAAAAAAATATTTTGACTAACAGATTTAAACGAATCATCAAAATACTGGTTAAAATTTTCTTGTTCAAGTTGTGAACTACAAAATATAGGTGCTAGTAAATTCCTCAACCTCTCTGGATTATCAAAATTTTCACCTTGAGAAATCAGAATTAAAATTAAATCCTGTGCCGCGATATATTGAGATATGCCAATGCTATAACCTGCTTCCCTAAGTTTATCAATAAACTCTAGCAAAACATCAGGATTTAGCCAATCTAAATTATTTTCTACTTCTATTGTTTTATCCATTTTTCTATAACTTTTTTGGCTTTTTCTTGATCTTCAAAATGGTGGGACAACCCCCAATAATTGTTAATAAATGTTGGGTTTCACTTCGTTCTACCCAACCTACAACTGTATTGTTTTGTTTTAGGTTGTTATGTTCTGTTCTGCTATCCATTGTTCTACAACTTTTTTGGCTTTTTCTTTGTCGTCAGCAGTTTTAATTAAGCTACTTAGGGTAGTGAAAATTAAATTTGGATTCTGTTTTAAAGGAATATCAGAACTACCATTAAATTTTTGTAAAGCTATAATCCAACTTAATAATTCAGCCGTTGCAGGTTTTTTTATTAAATTACTTCTAGGTTCGCGGAATTTTTTAAATAAACTAATCGCTGATTGTAAAAAAGGATCACTAATATTCATTCCCAACCGATTAGCAATAATATTCTGCAATGTCTCATTTTTAGGAAAAGGCAGATGATAATAAATACAACGTCGCAGAAAAGCGTCGGGTAAATCTTTTTCAGAGTTGCTAGTAATAATTACAATTGGTTTCAATTTTTCATCTGCGACAATTTTTTGATTTCCTAATTCTGGAATCCGAAAATACATCAATTCCAATTCATTAAGTAAATCATTGGGAAAATCACGGGGTGCTTTATCAATTTCATCAATTAAAACTACAGAACGTTTCTGTTCAGTATTAAAAAATTCTGAGGAAATAAATTCTTTTACTTCCTCTACATCACGAGTACGTAAAATCGCTTTTCCTAAAGCTTGGTAAGTGATGTAATCTAATATCTGAGTTGAAGGAAAACCAGTTTGCACATCTTGAAATCGCTTTAAAGCATCATAAGTATAAAACAAATCTCTGGCAACAGTAGTAGATTTAGTTTCAAATTTCAAAACTTCACCAAATCCCAGTTCCCACGCAAGACTATAAGCTAGTTGAGTTTTACCCGTTCCCGGTTCTCCAGTTAATAATAAAGGTTGTCCTAATAATAATGCCACATTACAGGCATCTCGCAAACCTTCATCAGCAATGTATTTTTCAGGATTTAATAATCGAGAAAGGGGAGAATCTGGGAGTTGTTTTGGTAGTTCACCTTGACGGGTTCCTTGACCTGTGTAGATTGGTAATTTCATGTTAAGTCTTCTTTAATTAATGTAAATGTTCTAGTATTTCTAGTAAATTGTCAGCTAAATACCGCATAGGAATCTTACTAGATGATTTTTGTTTTTGCCATTTATCAAACATATCTCCAATTTTATCTTTTAATTGTTGAATTTTATCTTCACCAATAAAATTTTTAGTATGTTCACAATCAGCCCAATTTTCAACATCTGCTCTCCCTACAGCCTTTAGTTCTGATAAAATAATAACTGATAAAGAGTCATAGTTTTTAGTAATTGATGAAAATTCTTGAATGTGTTTACGCATTTTCTTATTTATTTGTTGATAACGATATTGCTTAAAAAAAGCCAATATATTCCATGTCCATTCAATACGTATATATTTAACACAAATGCAAATAATTACTTCTTTATTTAGAGTATTTTTATTATGCGAATCTTGCCAAAATTCTAATAATTTATTCAAAATATGTAATCCTTGTTTTTGCCAATCATCACTAATTAGATCAGTATGAACAATCATAGGACTAGATTTATTAATAATTTCGTTAATTTCTTCTAAAGATGTGTTACCTTTATTTACAAGATTTTTTGCAAGATTCATTAATAAATACTTTGGTAGTTCATTCAGATTTTTTAATTCTGAAGAATACATCATTTTTTGATTTTCACTGTAGTTTTATTTTGGTCTAAATCCAGCACATGAGGGAGAAAATCATTTTGCATTCGTTCTAAAAACTTGTAATGGCTTTGAAGTTCATCACCATGAATTATACAAACCAACAGACGAGATTTATCACGATTTTTAATGGCTTCTGTTAGTTCAAATTCTTGGCTGGAACGATTAGCTAAATATGATAAAAATGAACGTTTAGCAGAAAATCTATCATTTTTTTTAATGGAAGATTTTAGTCCTTTTGTTTCCTGATCAATCTTTTCCAATTCTTCATAAAGAGAGTTCATTTCTCTTTCTAGGTTATTTTTAGTTCTAGCATTTTCCGTATGATTCAATTGGTTATTAAGCTTTTCAATATCCTGTTTTATATTTTGGTATCTCTTTTCTAATTGCTGAAGTTTGATATTATTAGGTTTTTCCATATTATAAAAATCTCCATAATTTATACTTAAAATTGTTGAATCATTTGATTTCATGGGTAGGGGTAAAGCAAGAGCTTCATTGGTGTCAACTTAACGTGAAACCTTTAGCCCGCCTGGGAATGAATTCCCAGTCTAATAGCAAAAGTCATCTGAAGATGACTAAGGAAACCAAAAATTATTTAGTAAACTCAAGTTTACTTTCGCTATTAGCCCGGAAATATGGCTTACGCCACGCTATCATTTCTGGGCGGGTTTGTCAGCCAATAGATAAGCTATTTTTAACTTAGTTTTTTCCTCAACCTCCTCCATAACTTCTTCTCTAACTTCTTCCTTAACTTCTTGATAAAATCGAGTTTGTTGCCATTCTGTTAATCCAAACATTGTTTCCAACTCCTGACGGCTATAGGATGAAAATTTGTAAATCAACATTCTCTCTACTAATTCTAAAAGATCACGACTGTTTTCTGCATCTGCTTTTTTCACCAAATTAATCTTAATTAAAGGGGCGGTTAGAAACCGCGTCTACACAGGCAAAACCCACCTGCGTGGGTTTCCGAATTCTATTCGCTAAACCCCTAAACTCGAAAATGGTGATTACCCAATCATTTTTAGTTGTTCCTCGACATCATTCATATCCTGTTCAATCCTGTCTAATTGTCGTTGTAAATTATTACGACTTTCGGCATTTTCCGTATAATTCAATTGGTTATAAACTGCTTCATAATCCCCTTCTAAAATTGCCAAACGTTTGTTCAATTCCCTAGCTTTAATTTCTTGTACCCGACTTAAAGAGGGAGAAGAATTTATTGGTTTTTGCTGAATGGCTTGATTTAAAAAATCCCAAGTTTCAACTAATACAGTTGTAGGCATCATAAATGCCGCTTTCACACCCTCTCGCTTTTTCTCTGCGGCCACAGCCATTCCCACCACTCCCTGTAATGATTCATCCCAAATAGGAGAACCACTAAAACCAGGCTCAATTTGATACCCAGGAACTTTAATAGCTTCTATCTGTATCCAGCGTGTAGCTTGAATATCACGCAGTTCACCGTCAGCCCAAACACCAGTATCATGTCCTTGAGGAAAGCCAAAAATGCGAAATTTATGTTGCCAATAATCTGAAGTGATGACAAGTTTTACAGGACTCACTCCCGTTGGTAGAATATCCTCTATCTGTAATCCTGCAATATCTTCCTTACTCTGTCCTGGGTTCACAGGTTGCCAAAATACAACCTTGGCTTTTACTTTTTGTCCAGGGGCAATCAGAGGAAAATCAACCTCTATGATATCAGTTGGAGAGTCTTGTGTATTAGTGACAATACCCAAAGCTGCTGTAATTACATGAGCGCAGGTAAGAAGATGGTACTGAGTTACTAAAAAACCAGCACCAACAACTCTACCCTGTTTATTATAAATGCGAGCGATCGCACATTTAAAGACTTGAAAATAATTTTCAGTTGACATAAAATCTACTAATCTTAGTCATTACTCCATTTCACAGTCAACTCAAACGTAACTTCTCCACCGACAGAAGTGATAAAAGCACCAGCATCAGCGCTGAGTTTGATTCCAAACTTAACTTCCATTTCCTTGGGTCCTAAGTCTTTAAATTTGTGACTAATGCTGGCAACTACGGGCTTAATATTCTCTAAAGCTTCTTCAAAAGTTTTTTGTGCTTTTTCAATTTCTCGACCAGATGGTAAAGCGATTCTCTCCGTAGAAATAGATGTATCTTCTGATTCTTCAACTTCCACCAAAAATTTACCCCCATTTTCTAGGGTAAATTCAACTAATTGTTTTTTTGGCATACATATATTCTGTTAATTAAGCTATGCAATGTTAAATATAAAATATTTTCAGCATATTGTAAAAGTAAAAAATCACACCAATTAATTCAAAAACTCCCCTCGTTTACCCAAAAAATTAGGGACGAGTATTAAACCCGCCCCTGTAATGATTGCCTAAATCCTGGATATCCTGATTCAGACAATATATAAAGGCGACACCCGGATTTGAACCGGGGGATGGAGGTTTTGCAGACCTCTGCCTTACCACTTGGCTATGTCGCCGCACTCACAATTACTAATAGTAGCACCATTTTTGTGAATTTGCACTATCTGGGAGAATTTTTTTTGAAGATTGATGTTTTTCACAGACTGGACAGACGCAAAGCCTGTCCTTGGGTGGAGATTAGGGATTTAATTTCACTTCTTCGGCAAAATTCGCCCAGCGCACAAAGTAAAATGGACCAGCAACAGACCCCCAGATATGCTCATCGGTGTCAGGATTTCGCCCTCTGTCGCGGCTGATGAACTGTTCACCATCAAGTTCAAAATCACTATCTAAATAGGTTCTTTGCCCGTCACGGATGACAATGCAGCCCTTTCCAGGCTCGACTGTGCCTTTAAACTTGGTCCCAGTCCACTCTACAATCATGTTACAACCAGAAAGCCTTTCCAAGCGATCGCCTGTCAAAGTCTGCAACCTTGGTAAATCGCGGGAAGCGCCGTAAAAATCCTTTTCTTCTTTGACAGTATAGTTTTCAATATGGATTTTATCCCCCACAGTTGTCAGATGTAATACCCGCACCCGATAAGGCTTATTCAACATATAGTCATAAGCTTGTTCGACAAACAAACTTACACCTGATAACACCCCCCAATGGAGGGGACGCATACATACACGAATATGGGCAAAAAAAGCCGGATTCTCAAAAACTTGGGCTTGATTACTGAAATCAGCCGCCATCCACCTTGCTAAAGTGGCAATATCTGGAGAATGAGTCATACCAATTTGGGATTTAGGAATAGGAATGCTATTGATTTTAAATCCTGATGACGCTCAAACTACGCATTCGGTGTTGTAGTTAACCAAATCGTCCAGACACATAGTCATGAGTCCGAGTATCTAGAGGATTACGAAAGATTTGACTAGTCTCCCCGAATTCCACCATTTGACCAATGCGACTTTCATCGGTACTAAAAAAGGCAGTAAAATCAGAAACACGAGTTGCTTGCTGCATATTATGGGTAACAATCACAATTGTGAATTCTGTTCGCAATTGGTGAATTAATTCTTCCACTTTCATTGTAGCAATTGGATCAAGGGCTGAACAGGGTTCATCCATTAGCAATACCTTGGGTTTAACAGCCAAAGCCCTAGCAATACAGAGACGTTGTTGTTGTCCACCGGAAAGACCTGTGGCAGACTGATGAAGTTTATCTTTGACTTCATCCCACAAAGCCGCACCTTTAAGGGCAGATTCGACAATTTCATCTAATACTACTTTTGGAGATTTACCAGCAATTCTCACACCATAAGCTACATTTTCATAAATGCTCATGGGAAAAGGATTGGGTTTTTGGAATACCATGCCAATTTCTCGACGCAGACGATTGATATTAATGCGAGGATCATGGATATTTTGACCAAAGAACTCTATCCGACCTTCAACTTTGACTTTTCCTTCTAATTCACTAATCCGATTAATGGTTTTAATGAATGTGGATTTACCGCAACCGCTAGGACCAATTAATGCAGTAACTTGGTTTTTATAGATATCTAATGATATCCCTTCAATAGCTTTATAGTTTCCGTAGTAAAAGCTAAGATTCTTGACTTGGATGGCAGTAGTTAAGTTACTCATGATTGACTAAAGTAGGAAAGAAAATTTTTTAGTTGACCTTATCTTTTCTTAGCAATTACGCGAGACAGCAAGCTGAAAAACAAAACTAAAGTCAGGAGAATGATGGAGGTTGTCCATACTAGTTGATTTACGGCTGGATCAGGATTGTTATAAAGGTTAAAAATCAATACTGGTAAGGAAGCAGTAGGACTTAATAAACCATCTGACCAATTTTGACTAAATAAAGCGGTAAAAAGTAGTGGTGCTGTTTCACCAGATGCACGAGCTATAGCTAGGGAAATCCCCGTAGTAATCCCTGGGATAGCCGAACTAACAATAACACGAAAAGTAGTTTGAAAGCGAGTTCCTCCCAATGCTGCGGATGCAAGACGTTGGGGAACAGGAATTAGCTTTAAAGCCTCCTCTGTTGTTAATACTATCACTGGTAGCATAATTACAGCTAGAGCAAAACCACCAGCAATGGCACTAAATCCCTTAGTTAATAAAACAATCACACCATAGGCAAATATTCCTACAACAATGGAGGGAACACCTGTAAGAATACTAGTAATAAATCGCACATACCGCGTAAATGGGTTGGTTTGACTAAATTCTGCTAAGAAAATTCCTGTAATTACCCCGACAGGAATACTGAGTGATGCACCAATACCTACCATAAGTATAGTACCAAGAATAGCATTAGCAAACCCATTTTCAATTAATGGATGAAATAACATCTCTAGTCTGAAGCCAGAAAGCCCCCGTGACATGATTTCCCATAATATGGATAACAATGGCAACAGTGCTAAACCACTCAGACCAAAGGCAATCCCGTTCATTGAGTATGTGAATAATTGTCTATCTGTGGATAGGGGCTGACATAATGAAGCCGCAGCGGCTTGATCTGTTTCTGAATTTGTATAAGCACTCATGTTAATTTTGGATTTTGGATTTTGAATGAGTAATATGTAACCAAAAGTAAAATTTCCCTGTTCCCTGTTCCCTGTTCCCTCTTGCCTCTTGCCTCTTGCCTCTTGCCTCTTGCCTGTTCCCTGTTCCCTGTTCCCTGTTCCCTGTTCCCTGTTCCCTGTTCCCTACTTATCTATTTTTTTTGCCAACCCATTCGACTATTAATACAGCCGCAATATTTATAGCTAGTGTTAAAGCAAATAAAATTAGACCTAAATAGCCTAATGCCCCAATATGTAAGCCTGGTTCAGCTTCGGCAAATTCATTGGCTAAGACTGCGGGAATATTATATGCTGGATCTAGAAGGGATATGCTGATTTGGGCGGAGTTACCAATTAGCATTGTGACAGCCATTGTTTCGCCTAATGCCCTGCCCAGAGATAGCATTGTTGCACTGACCATCCCAGAAAATCCTGCTGGTAACAAAACTCGAAAAATTGTTTCCCAACGAGTTCCGCCTAAAGCCATAGATGAGCTACGTAACTCTTTAGGAATAACCATTAAAACATCACGAGAAATAGCTGCCATTGCGGGTAAGGTCATAATGGCGAGAACAATGCCGGCTGTTAACATATTGTTGCCGGCGGGGTCTTGTGTGTTAAATAGGGGGATAAACCCGAAGGTGCTACCTAACCATTTCTCTATGGGTGTGATGACGGGAATAAATACGAAAATGCCCCATAAACCAATAATGACGCTGGGGATAGCGGCAATTAATTCAATGACGAAAGCTATAGTGCTTTTGACTGGATTTGGTAAAAAATCTTCACTGGTGACTAGGGCTATGGATATGCCTACGGGTATAGTTAATAAAACAGCGATCGCACTACTGACTAAAGTTCCATAGATGTAGGGTAATGCCCCGAAAATCTGATTCCCTGTATCCCAATCTTGACCCCATAAAAAGCCCAGTCCAAATTTACCAATAGCTGGTTCCGCTTGCTTGAAAATCACCCAGGTCATGACAAAGAGGATGGCTACAGTAATCCCAGCGAAAAGATATACTATCCATGTAAATCCTTTATCAAACCAGAAATTAACCCCACCTGTGGATGTTAAATCAATATTGCCATCACTTAAACTTAGTGAATTATTCTGAGATTCAGATGAATTAGCCATGATCAATAAAAAGTTTATAAAATCAGGTAGATTAGATGTAAGCGCACAGCCGTCATAAACCAGCTAAAAAATGAAATGGTCAATTCAGAGGGAACAGGGAACGGGCAACGCTTCGACAAGCTCAGTGCATCGCAGGGAACAGGAAAAACTCATGTTTAAAAACATGAGATTGAAATAATGACACTGTTTTTTTTCGGGCTACGCATCTTAAAAAACATCTTTTTTTTGACTGAGTTTTAAACTGGTGCAAATGAGTGTTTCTTATCTGTTCCCTGTTCCCTGTTCCCTTCTTTTGTAAATAAAAGCAGGTTTCAATTACCTACATTTCAACATTGAAAGCTGATACATAACGGCTGACTGCTTATGTGAAAATTACTTAACGTTGCTATTTACTGTTTGTAAAACACGGTTGACAACATCACCAGGAATTTTGGTGTAGTTGAGGTCATCATTATACTGTTGACCGTCTTTGAGTACCCAGTTAATCCATTTTTTCATGGCTTCAGCTTTAGCAGGAGTGGGATACTTTTTGTAAACCATCATCCAAGTTAAACCAACAATGGGATAACCTTGTCCTGGATCGCCAATAAATACGCGGTAGTTATCAGGGAATTTCACTGTTGATAAAGCTGAGTTCGCAGCTGCTAAAGAAGGAGCAACAAATTCTCCTTTCTTATTTTGGACTTCCGCTGAATTTAGTTTGTTTTTAGTAGCGTAGTCATATTCAACATAACCAATAGATCCAGGGGTGCTTCTCACTAAAGCTGCTACTCCAGGATTACCTTTACCTTTGAGAACGTTTGGTAAATTCCATTTGGGAGCGGTATTAGCTCCAACTCTACCTTTGAAATAACCATTAATAGAACTTAAATGGTTGGTGAAAATAAATGTTGTACCACTACCATCAGCGCGAACTACAAATTTAATTGGACTATTTGGTAGATTTGCACCGGGGTTATCCCCTTTAATTTTTGGATCATTCCAGTTTTTAATTTGTCCAGAGAAAATTGCTGGTAATGTGGTACGAGATAATCTCAATTTGTTGACACCAGGTAAATTATAAACAACGGAAACGGCACCACCAGCAGTGGGTACTAAGATCACACCATTCTTAACTTTAGCGATTTCATCATCTTTCATCGCTGCATCACTACCACCAAAGTCAACTGTTCCCGCAATGGTTTGACGAATACCACCACCACTACCAATGGCTTGGTAGTTAACTTTCAATTCGGGGTGCTTCTTTCTAATTTCACGAGCATAACGTTCGTACAAAGGAGCGGGAAAGGTTGCTCCAGCACCGTTTAAAGTTTGAGCTTGAGCGATCGCACTCAGCATTGGACTCAATGCAACAGCCCCGGTTATGACTGAAGTGGCAACAACACGATTCAAAATGGTGGATAAAAAAGCCATACTGCCTCTTAAGTTTTCAGAAATACTTACTTAGGGAATTACATCCTGGTATTAATTTTGATATTAAATAGTTAAGAAAAAATTAAGAACACGGCAAAAGCTGTTTAAGTTTAATTTAAACATTTAATTTTAAGTAGTGGAGTGGGGGTGGGGTTGGGGGAGTGGGGGGAGTGGGGGGAGTGGGGGGAGTGGGGGGAGTGGGGGGAGTGGGGGGAGTGGGGGAGTTGGGGGAGTGGGGGGAGTGGGGGAGTAGGGGGAGTTGGGGGAGTGGGGGAGTGGGGGAGAAATTTCTTCCTTCTGAACTCCTGAATGGGTGCAGGACCTGCGCCCCTACCTCCTGATAGGGTGGCGTGGCGTTAGCTATACTCCTGTTCAATACTCCTGTTCAATACTCCTGTTCAATAAAATATCCTAGCAGTGTGTTATGTAAATAAACAGTCTGCTAGGAATAAGTAATATTGCTTGCCATGTTTGAGCGGATTAGTATTTAATTATTCACATAAAAATACTGTCCTACGGCTAACTACAATAAACAAAAAAGGTGTATAAATTGGTTAAGATAATTCATGGAAATGGTTAATTTGTGATTAAAATCAAAGTCCGAGATTGCTAACGGGTGTATTTTTTTTGGTAATCTAAACTGGCACTTTTAGGGTTTTTCATAGTCGTGACAACCCTGACTGTGGCAAAACAAGTGATTAAAGAGAATTTTATGGCGCTTATAGTTCAAAAATACGGTGGTACATCTGTTGGTTCAGTCGAACGGATTCAAGCTGTAGCAATGCGGGTTGAAAAAACTGTCAAAGCTGGAAATTCTGTTGTAGTAGTGGTTTCTGCAATGGGTAAAACCACTGACGGGTTAGTTAAACTAGCTAATGACATCTCTAAAACTCCTAGTCGTCGGGAAATGGATATGCTGCTTTCTACAGGGGAGCAAGTTACCATTGCTTTACTGAGTATGGCATTGCAGGAAATTGGTCAACCAGCAATTTCGATGACTGGCGCTCAGGTAGGGATTGTTACCGAAGCAGAACACAGCCGCGCCCGGATTTTACATATTGAAACTGAACGCTTAATGCGGCAAGTTAATGGCGGTAAAGTGGTTGTGGTTGCGGGATTTCAAGGAATTAGCAGTACAGAAGCATTAGAAATTACTACTTTGGGACGTGGTGGTTCTGACACTTCCGCCGTCGCCATAGCCGCTGCTATCGGGGCAGATTTTTGTGAAATTTATACAGATGTTCCGGGAATTTTAACTACAGATCCGCGTCTTGTTCCTGAAGCCCAATTATTGACAGAAATCACGAGTGATGAAATGCTGGAATTGGCTAGTTTAGGGGCGAAGGTATTACATCCCCGGGCTGTGGAAATTGCCCGCAATTATGGTGTTCCCCTGGTGGTACGGTCAAGTTGGACGGATCAGCCCGGAACTTGGGTAACTACGCCGTCAAGGCAAGATCGGGCGTTGGTAAATTTAGAATTGGCACGACCAGTGGATGCTGTGGAGTTTGATATTCAACAGGCTAAGGTGGCTTTATTGCGTGTTCCTGATAGACCAGGGATAGCCGCTCAGTTATTTGGGCAAATTTCCCAGGAAAATGTGGATGTGGATTTAATTATTCAGTCTATTCATGAAGGTAATACTAACGACATTGCTTTTACAGTAAATACTTCAATATTAAAACGGGCGGAAGCAGTATCATTGGCTATAGCACCGATATTTAAAAATCAGCATAGTTCAGATGAAGCGGAAGTAATGGTAGAAAAAGATACTGCTAAAGTGAGTATTGTCGGGGCGGGAATGATTGGTCGTCCGGGGGTAGCAGCGCAGATGTTTACAACTTTGGCGGAAGCTGGTGTGAATATTCAGATGATTTCTACCAGTGAAGTTAAGGTGAGTTGTGTGGTGGATATTGGGGATTGCGATCGCGCTATAGCTGCTTTGTGTCATACTTTTGAAATCAACTCTTCTTCTACTTCTCTCTCCTGTGCTGGGATTAAAGCCCCGGCGGTGCGTGGTGTCGCTTTAGACATGAACCAAGCCCGAATTGCGATTCGGCAAGTACCAAACAATCCGGGTATGGCTGCCAAATTGTTTGGATTTTTAGGGCAACATAACATCAGTGTGGATATGATTATTCAGTCCCAACGTTGTCGAATAGTAAATGGTGTTCCCGGAAGGGATATTGCCTTTACTGTGGCGAAAATGGATGCAGAAAATGCTCAACAGAAATTAAAAGCAGTTGCCAAAGAATTTGATTGGGGTGAGGTAGTATTAGATCAGGCGATCGCTAAAGTTAGTATCGTTGGTTCTGGGATGGTAGGACAACCGGGCATAGCCGCCAAAATGTTTACAGCCTTAGCTAAAAATCACATCAACATTCAAATGATAGCCACTTCAGAGATTAAAATTAGTTGTGTTGTCGGACAGGATGAAGGTGTCAAAGCATTACAAGTTATTCATTCAGCTTTTGATTTAGCTGGAAGTGAAAAATTTGTAGTTCCAGCGTGAAAATACCCAACCTGATTTTTCTCCTCATTGCAGCATTTGCAGAAATCTCCGGTTGCTACAGTTTTTGGGCATGGTTAAGATTAGGAAAAAGCATCCTTTGGGTAATTCCGGGAATTTTCGCTTTGATCATCTTTGCTGTGTCCCTAACTAAAGTAGATGCCGATAATGCTGGCAGAGTTTATGCTGCCTATGGGGGAATTTATATCCTTTCATCCTTGCTGTGGTTATGGCTATTTGAAGGAGTAAAACCGAATAGATGGGATTTATCAGGTGTGATATTTTCCCTTTTGGGAACGGTAATTATTTTATGCGGTTCACATAGATAAATGAACAGAATAATTAACCGCAGATAAACACAGATAAACGCGGATGAATTAATGGATTCGTCTCGTTCCCAGTCTCTGACTGGGAATGAATTCTAGAAGGCTCTGCCTTCAATGATATTAGAGGCAGAGCCTCATCAACTGCATTCCTAGTCAGAGACTAGGAACGAGATGTGGTAGAGATTTGAGATTAAGTTGACACATATCAGCTTTTGCTTTACCCCTAGGTTTAGAATCAAACAATCAAGCCATTTTGAGTATATATCGAGTATATTATAGCCTCCTCCTCGCTTGCGAGGGTGCTGGGGTTCTTATAGCTGACTGAATAAAAAAACGCTGTATCTCTCATTAATAAGATTTACCATCACTACCAAAGTATTCTCGGTAAGCACAAACTTGATTATCTCGAATATCAAAAGCAATTGCAACCCGATTTTTATAAGGATTACCAAATAAGTTACCTTCATCCCGAAATTCAAAAATCACTGTTTTTTCATTGCTAGTAATATTGTCTAAAGAGGTAATCTTAATTCCTAGTTGGAAGGACTCAGAAACATATTCAAAAAACTCCTTTGCTCGTTTTTTACCTACATTTAAACCGTGAAATTTTCCCATAGGAAACCAAAAGGTAAAATCATCTGTCAGCATATCTAAAAATGCTTGCCAATTACCAGTTTCTAAACCTTGCACAAAATACCCAAATGCCTGATTAGCGACATTTAAGGTGCGTTCTGATTGTGTAGTCATCTATCTATTCCTAATTTTTGATTTTTTGATAAATTACCATGCCAAAAGTGTGGTAATTAAAATGATGCCAAATTATGCCAGTCTGCGTTTAACTTCCTCTGGTAAATCTGCCAAAGCTACTTCTATTTGTTCACCACTTTGTAAATCTTTCAATGATGATTTTTGTGCGGCGGCTTCTTCTGAACCAATAATTACACAAAACCTAATTCCCAGTTTATCAGCGGCTTGAAATTGTTTACCCAATGGCTTTTTATCAAAATTAGTTACAACATTAATTCCTGCTTGTCTTAATTGTTGTGATACTTGTAAATAAACAGGCATTAAATCCTCTTGCATATTTACTACTACCACCTGAGTGGGAGTTGCCGGTAACGTATTCAAAATACCCGCTTTTAATAACCGACTAATTAAGCGAGTTAAACCAATAGAAATACCCACACCAGGCATTTTTTCACCAATAAACATTCCCACTAATTCTTCATATCTGCCACCAGAACAAATACTCCCCAAAGCTGCATGACCTAATAAAGTAGTTTCGTAAACAGTGCCAGTATAATAATTTAAACCACGAGCAATAGATAAATCAATACAGAAACGTTTATCAGCAACTCCTAAATTTCTCACTCCATTAATTACAGTTTCTAATTCAGTAACCCCTAAATTAAATTGTTCTGCATCTGGCAAACTTTCAGCCAGGTGTTTAAGTTTATCTAAAACATCATCAATGCTGCCATCAATTTTCACAAACTCAATAATTTTTTCCGTTTGTTCTGAGGAAATACCTTCTGTCTCTAATTCTTGTTTAACTTTAGCTTCGCCAATTTTCTCCAAATTATCAATAATACTAATACAGGTTTTAATTTGGTTTTCAGTAACTCCTACTGATTGAAAAAAACCTGTGAGGATTTTGCGGTTATTAATACGAATGACAAAATCACCAATATTAATTTTTTCAAATATTTCCGTGATAATTGCCGGCATTTGGGCATCATAAAGTAAACTTAGTTTACCACGAGCAACCACATCAATATCACATTGTCGAAACTGCCGAAACCGTCCATCTTTTGCCCGTTCACCCCGAAATACCATGTCCGTTTGATAACGAGCAAAAGGAAAAGTTAATTCATTTAAGTGACGGGCAATATACGCAGCAAGAGGAACAGTTTGATCAAATTTTAAAGCCCTGGCTTCTGAACCAGTTTCTCCAGATTTATCCTTTTCTGCTTGGCGATTTGGTGGTAAAATTGGCTCAATACCATAAATAATATTGTCACCTTGATTACCTTTAGCTTGCAGGACTTCTAACCTTTCCACTGCTGGAGTTTCAATAGGTGTAAAACCATAACTTTCAAAAACCTGACGAATAATATCTAGTAAATATACTTCTAGACGCTTTTCGCTAGGTAAAAATTCAGGAAACCCGCTAGGAGTAGAAAAGTTAATTTTGTCACTTTTAGTCATTTTTTTACCTTAATAAATGGGAAATTAATTACAGACTATTATAAGGAAGAACGCCGAAAACCCTTGAAAATGTGGGTGACTCAGGAAGCCACATTTGGGCTTTAGACAAGGGATTACCGCAAGGCGGAAGTCAAAAGTCAAAAGTCAAAAGTCAAAATGAAGACAGTATAGGCTTTTGGAGGATTTAGAATGGTTGGTTTATTTACGCCGTTTTGTACTAGAGGCAGGATAAATCCTGCATTGATTTTAATCCATATTCGTGATACAACTATATTGTCACTAAAGACATAAAAAGCTACCGAGGGACTCTCGGAAAGTTACGCTTGTCAGATATGATTTCGCCCGCCAGGGCCAACGAAATCAGGGCAAGAACCCAAATATTTAAGGCAGTGCCTGAAACTGGGATAACTGAGGGATATAGACTGAAACTCTCTATAGAATCTCCGCGTCTTTAGACCGGAGAGTGTCAACCAATAAGTAAGTGGGCGTTAAAAAGTATAATATAAACCTAACCCCCCAACCCCCTTCCCTGGTAGGAAAGGGGGAGTCAAAGCCTCTCCCCTACTAGGGGAGAGGTTTGGAGAGAGGTTTTATATTTAATTGTGCCAAGCTACTTAGGGTTTGCTGAAAAAGTTGTCTGTGAGGGCTAGAAGTATGGCTAACGCTACGCTATCAGGAGGTAGGGGCGCAGGGCTTGCGCCCATTCGGGAGTATGGCTAACGCCACGCTGCGTTATCAGGAGGATTTAGAAGAAGTTAGAAGTAATATCAAGTCTGGAAAATTGAGCGATTTTTGATGCTATATTCGATTTTATTGTGTTCACCTACTTACCCAGCTTCTATACCCCTACTCTTCATTATTAAACCACCAAGGGTCTTTATCAAAGTTAGTTTTAATCAAAAAGGCTTTTTTTCGCATAAAGCGTTTAAAGGCAGCTTTGCCCATGCGTGAACCTCCCAAACCAGAAAATTTAAAGGAGTTTTTCTCTCCTTCGTGCATCATAGCTGTTAAACCTGCATCATTAATACTAATAGCACCTACATCTATTTGCATACCAATTTCTAATGCTAACTCTTCTGATTCAGAAAATATAGCAGCACTTAATCCATAAATAGAATCATTAGCTAAATTTATCGCTGCTTCTATATTAGCAAAAGGCATAATCGGCATAATTGGACCAAATGTTTCTTCAGTCATGACTTTCATAGAATGATCAACTTCAGTCATAACCGTAGGACGACACCACCAACCTCCACCTAATTCTTCTACTTTACCACCAGAGTGAATTACTGCACCTTTGGCAACAGCATCTAACAGATGATCATTAATAATAGCCGCTTGTTTTTCACAAATAATTGGACCAATTTCACCACTTTCAATAGTTGGATATGCCAATTTCAATTCATGAGCTTTAGTGACTAATTGATGATAAAATTCTTCAAATATAGATTCAGCAACATAAATTCTTTCAATTGATAAACAGGACTGTCCAGAGTTCACAACAGAACCCCACAAAATTGCTGAGGTTGCTAAATCTAAATCTGCTGATTCTAAAACAATAGCTGGGTCTTTTCCACCTAATTCTAAGAAAGCAGGAATAAATTTTTGGGCTGCCGATTCTGCCACTAACCGCCCAGTTTCTACACTACCTGTAAAACAAATTAAATCTACATCTTCTATTAAATCTGCTCCTGTTTGTCCTGCTCCTTCAACAAAGTTTAAAACATCACGTAATTGAGGAATTGTATTGATTGTAGTCATCAAGGGAGCAACAAATCGGGGAGTGATTTCACTGGGTTTAACTATTACAGCACAACCCGCTAGTAAAGCCGGAATCGTATCAATTGTAGATAACAATAGGGGGAAATTCCAAGGACTAATTACGCCAACCAGAGGATAAGGAACAGCCATTTGTTGTAAAGCAATAAAAGGAATAGATGTATTTTTTGCTGTCCCTTGTATTAATTGTGGAGCTAAATTACACCATTTATCAATACTAGAAATAAATGAATCCACCTCTGTCACTGATGTTGATAATCTTCCAGTATCACTGACTAAAGCTTCTATTAATTGTGTTCGGTCTGATAATATAGCTTGTTTCCATGCTTTTAAAGCGGCAATTCTGCCTTCAATTCCTAATTTTTGCCAGATAATTTGTCCTCTCCGCAAACGGTGACATTGCTGGGAAAGTAATTTTGGTGGCGGAGGAACGATGACATAATCAAATTTACCTGTGCGGGGGTTGCGGACTTCTATTGGTTTACTCATTTGTGATTAATTTAAATTTTATCTCTCGCAAAGGCGCAAAGGCGCAAAGGAAGAAATACCGTAAGCTTCCGAAAACGTTTTTACAGTATTTATTGTATTCTCAAAATAGTCCATTTATAGTTATTTGTATGTCTGCTGCTCAAAAACTGCGTGAATTATTGGCACGTCCTGAAATTATCGTTATTCCTGGTGTTTATGATTGTTTGAGTGCAAAATTGGTAGAAAAGGCGGGTTTTGATGTCGCTGCTACCAGTGGTTTTGGGATTGCTGCTTCTACCTTGGGTTTACCTGACTATGGTTTTCTCACTGCTACAGAAAATTTATCCACTGTCGGGAGAATAGCTCAGTCAATTAATATACCCTTGATTGCTGATTGTGATACGGGCTACGGTAACGCTTTAAATGTGATGCGAACTGTAAAAGATGCGGTGCAGTTGGGTTTAGCTGGGATTATTTTAGAAGACCAAGAATGGCCGAAGAAATGCGGACATTTTGCAGGTAAACGGGTGATTTCGATGACAGAACACGCGGGAAAAATCCGGGCTGCGGTGGAAGCACGTGGTGATAGCGATTTGGTCATTATAGCCCGAACTGATGCCCGTGCGCCTTTGGGGTTGGAGGAAGCCATTGCTCGTGGTCAATCATACATCAATGCTGGTGCAGATGTCTTGTTTGTGGAAGCTCCTCAATCTGTGACAGAGTTGGAAATTATAGCCGCTGCTTTTCCTGATGTGCCGCAATATTTAGCTGTGGAAAAGGAGTATAAGGAATAAATTATTCATTACTTCTCTGGTTGAAACTTGATGAATAATGAATTATATTAAAAATAATGCAATATAATACTGTGCATTATTGAGGTAATTTCATGAGTACCACGAGTTTTCGGCTTGATGATGACTTACAAGAGAAACTTGATACCACTGCTAACCGAATTAAGCGTTCTAAAGGTTGGATAATTAATGATGCTCTCCGTCGGTATATTGAGCAGGAAGAACTTAAACAAAGGATGTTTGAAGAAACTCAAGAAGCGATCGCTGATATTGAAGCCGGTCGTGTAGTATCAGGAGAAGAGGTGATGAAATGGTTGGAAACTTGGGGAACTGCTGCGGAAACAATTATCCCTAACTTCGTTAAATAGCCCAAAAAATCATCTGCGTTTATCTGCGTTTATCTGCGTTTGAATTACTCCATAAGTTATAATCTATTTAAAGAAAGTCAATTAAATGAAGAAAACCTAAATTATGGTAACACTAGAAGAGGCAATTTCAACTGTTAATCAACTTCCTCTTGAACAAAGAGAAATGTTATTAGAAATTATTAAAAATCAAATGATTGAATCTCGTCGTGAAGAAATTGCTGAAGATGCAAAAAAAGCAATTTCAGCTTTTCAGCAAGGAGAATTAAAACCTCAATCTATGGAGAGTATTATTGTTGAATTACAAGCAAGTTTAACGGTCTGATACCTTATTTATTTGTGAAAAAGTGATCGATCATTTGTTTCTACTTCCGTTAAATCCAAAATCGTCATCATTACATTTAATTTAATATCACGCTTCCGGTTCAATCCCCAAAGCCCGCAACTGTGCAGCTAAACGATCGCTTTTTTGACGTTCTAGTTCGGCTCTTTCATCACCATTCAACAACAAATTACCTTGGGAATCCCACCAACGCAGCCAAGGTAGTTCCATAGCCAGATACTCACCTTGCCATAAACCTAACTCCACATCCATAGGTTTAATTGGATAATGTCCCCGTTCATTTGCTGGTAATAACTGATATTGTCCACCAGTTAATTCATAAACTTCAAGACGGGCTTTCCTAACTTCATAAATGCCATAAAAAGCAGGGCGAATTACCTGTTCATAAATCCAAAATTTACCTTTCCAAGGAGTTTTATCTCTTTCTTCACTACCATTTCCAGAGACAAATTCTAAAACAATTAACGGGGCAATGTACTCTTGCCAAAGGACATAAGATCGCCGTATTTGCCCATTTAAGGTAGGGGGTACATTGGGGACATAAAACCAATCTGGAGCTTCTGCACCCCGTTCTGCTGGGTCAGTCATCCGCCAGTAGATACCGCTATCTTGACCTATGGCATATTGTCCGTCTGGATGGCGTTTTTGTAATACTTGTTGAATGGAGTCTGTCAGTAGATTGCTTTGAGGATGCTCCTGAAAATTTTTCACAAATGTACCGTCCGACTCTGGTAGTTGGGTATGATCTGGAAGAGAGGTTTCTGGGTAAGGGCGTAAGTCTTGATCTTCCTGGATATCAGTTGTAAAAGTCATTATGTCCTCCTGCTGGTGTGAGGTTTATTCTAGTTTAGCAAAATTAGTAAGGATTGCGACGAATCCTTAACTCAAAGTCCAAATAATATTACGCTTCCGGTTCAACTCCCAAAGCCCGTAATTGTGCAGTCAAACGATTCGCTCTTTCTTCACCGGTTAATAATAAATTACCTTGCAAATCCCACCACCGCAACCAAGGTAAATCCATAGCCAGATATTCACTTTGCCATAAACCCAACTCAACACCCATAGATGTAATCGGATAATGTCCCCGTTCATTTGCTGCTAATAACTGATATTGTCCACCAATTAATTCATAAACTTCTATACTGGCTTTATTTACTTCATAAATGCCGTAAAAAGGAGTACGAATTACCTGCTCATAAATCCAAAATTTACCTTTCCAAGGAGTTTTATCTCGTTCTTCTGCACCATTCCCCGAAACAAATTCTAAAACAATTGATGGAGCAATAAATTCTTGCCAAAGGACATAGGAGCGTCGGGTTTTACCATTTAAGGTAGGTGGTACACTGGGAACATAGAACCAGTCTGGTGCTTCTGCACCTTTCTCAGGTGGTTCAGTAATACGCCAATAAATGCCTAAATCTTGTCCAATAAAATATTGACTATCAGGATAAAGTTTTTGTAATACTGGTTTGATAGAATCAGTTAGTAGAATACTTTGGGGATGTTCTTGCCAATTTTTCACAAACGTGCCGTTAGAATCTGGCAGTTGGGTATGATCTGGAAGAGAGGTTTCTGGATAAGGGCGTAAGTCTGAATCTTCCTGGATATCAGTTGTAAAAGTCATTATGTCCTCCTGCTGGTGTGAGGTTTATTCTAGTTTAGCAAAATTAGCAATATTTAGAGACAACGACTGAATTTAAATATACGTGATCTCAAAACCCTTGTAGAGAGGTTCCATGGAACGTCTCTACTAAATTCATAATTTAAGCTGTTTTTCTTCCTAATTAACTTTCCCCACCCCCGCTAAATCCAAAATCGGTGCAATCAAATCTTCCCGTTTCACCGCCATAATATGCACACCCTGACATAATCCCCGCGCAGTTTGCACTTGTTCGGCGGCAATTTTCATGCCTTCTTCTAGAGGATGTTTCGCTTTTGCTAATCTCTCAATAATGTGTTCAGGAATATTCACGCCGGGAACAGCTTTATTAATAAACTGGGCATTTTTTGCCGATTTCAAGAGAAAAATTCCTGCCAAAATTGGTTTATTGTAACCACAGGCAATTTTATTCATGAACTTTTCTAATATTTCAAAATCAGTAATTAATTGACTTTGAAAAAATTGCGCTCCGGCTGCTATCTTCTTTTCAAAGCGACTTTGCAAACCTGACCAACTTTTCGATTGAGGATCTACTGCTGCACCTGCAAATAAATCTAATGCACCATCAGTGAGGGGTTTTTCATTAAAATCAAAACCCTGATTCATGTTTCTAATTAACTGCAATAGCCGCACAGCTTCCAAATCAAAAACGGCTTTTGCTTGAGGATGATCACCGGCTTTTACAGGGTCGCCAGTTAATGCTAAGATGTTGCGGATACCCAAAGCATGAGCGCCCATTAAATCTGCTTGTAATCCAATTCTATTGCGATCGCGGCAAGCAAACTGACAAATCGGTTCAATGCCATTTTGCAATAAAATCACCGAGGCTACCAAGGAAGACATCCGCATTACGGCACGGCTACCATCAGTAATATTGACAGCATGAACCCTTCCCTTAAGAGTCGCCGCCATTTCGATGGTATGGATAGGATCTCCGCCCTTGGGAGGTGCAACTTCGGCGGTAATTAAAAAGTCACCCTTTTGGGCGGCTGTGCGGAAGTTGTTAAAAGCACTAAAGCTATAAGTATCCGGCATAGTTCAAATTTATCTTGAGGTTTTCTTAAAGAGTAAAACGAATTACACATTAAAGACTAAACCTTAGTTATATATTACTCACTCAGATATCTTTTTCAGATCCCCGACTTCTCAAAGAAGTCGGGGTTCTAACTTCTGTAAAAAATTACAACGGAACAGTGAAACCCAAAGCCGCTTTCACATCTGCTAGAGTAGAGTTAGCGATCGCTCTGGCTTTCTCCCCACCATCCCGCAACACTGACTCTAAATAACCCTTATCCGCCATTACCTCCTGATATTTGTCCTGAATCGGCTTTAAAGCATGAATCGCCGTTTCTGTCAATAAAGGTTTGAACTGTCCCCAACCCATATCTGCACATTCAATCGCTACCTCTTCCTTAGTTTTTCCAGCCAGCAGCGTATACAGTGTCAATAAATTATGGCATTCTGGGCGTTCTGAATCATCAAAGGTTAAACCCTTCACCAAATCAGTTTTACAGCGTTTAATCTTCTTAGTAATCTCCTCTGGAGAGTCTAAAATATTAATTCGGCTCAATTCTGAAGGATCTGATTTTGACATTTTCCTTGTCCCATCTGTCAAACTCATTACCCTTGCACCTTCCTTTCTAATCAAAGGATCTGGTAATTTTAATACAGGTGCTTTTTTGGCAAATTGGTGATTAAACCGATTAACAATATCCCTTGTTAGTTCTAAATGTTGCTTTTGGTCTTCACCCACTGGCACTTTATCAGCTTGATAAAGGAGAATATCCGCCGCCATGAGTACGGGATAATCTAATAAACCAACACCGACATTTTCCCCTTGTTTAACGGCTTTTTCCTTAAACTGAATCATATCTTGCAACCAGTTCAGGGGGGTAATGCAATTTAGCAACCAAGTGAGTTCACTGTGTGCGGAAACGTGGGACTGAACAAAGATATGAGAGTGTTGTAAATCAATACCACAAGCTAAATATAAAGCAGCAATCTTGTAAGTATCAGCCGCTAAAGTGGCGGGATTATGCGGTACAGTGATAGCGTGTAAATCTACCACACAAAAGAAATTTTCATACTGGTCTTGAATTTCTACCCAGTTGCGAATCGCACCTAAATAGTTACCTAAGTGTAAGTTACCAGTTGGTTGAACTCCCGACAAAACGCGCTGTTTACCCATAATTATCCGTTATTTATCTCCTCTTCCCCGCTTTGTAAATGGGGCGGTTACAAGACTCATTTTAGTAGTCATTGGGAGTGATTGGGGATTAGTGATGAGGTTATTAAGAGACTTCCAAGAAATAAATTATCCTAAGAAACGAACCACAGAGGCACAGAGTACACAGAGAGAGAATTTCTGCATCAGTTTTGGGACATTTTTTTATTTGGAAGTCTCTAAAAGCATATTTCCTCTTTTTCCGACTTTTGCCAGAAGTTTCTACAATTACCAGGTAAGCGGAAAACTCAGTTATGCAACTAAATAAGTAGGATCAATTTGGAAAAAAATAGCTAAATCTTGAATTTGTTTTTCTGTTAATTGGCGTTTACCATTAAAAATATCTAAAACTATTAACTCACTTTCTAAGATAGAAGCTAAATCTTTTGGTTGCAGATTAGATTCTTCTAACAAAGCTTGAAGGAGTGCTATACCTGTTAAGGTAGGTATTATTTCATGTTGTTGTTCATAATCATAAACAAGAGTAGCAAGAACCTTCAGATAGTCTCGATCATCTTGTGTAATATTTTGTTGATCTAAAATAGAATTAATTTGATTTTGAGTAGCAATTAATTCATCTTCATTGGTAATTGGTCGAGGAGGAAATGTGGTAATTAGTTTTATATAGTAGTTACTAGGAATTTTTAAACCACTCGTCATTTTTCCAATTCTCCTTATCGTATTCAGCATGAGTGAGTACAGCACGTATAAATAAGAGTTGATACTCATAATCTATATAGGTTATCAAACGATAATGATTACCTTTGATATTAAAAACAGTAAAGTTACCAACTAAATCTGCTGATGGAAAAATTTGTCTGACATCATTAAACTTTTCCAATTGAGAATCAGATATACGTTGATACCATAGTAAAAGTCCTGATTCTGCTAGGGAGTGCTTTTCCCAAAAGTCCCTAAGTATTTTTTTGCTAATAACACGCATCAATTTAAGAAAATAATATTATAACCATTTTCAAGTAAATTTACCAAATATTTTATCTCAGATTTCAGACGTAAATAAATTTTGTTTGCTGAACTGTAATTTATCTTTACCTTATCTATTTCTTTTCTTAAATATAAAACTAAAAGAATCTGTACCTCCAGAGAGATAAAAACCAACTGACCTAACTTTTATAGTTCAAATTAAATAGGTTTTGATCAAAAACAACTCAGGGAAATATACTTAATGAAAGCTTTATTAATCTGGCCGATAATGCCTAATTCTTTTTGGTCTTATCAGGAAACCATTGATTTAGCTGGGTTACGATCTACGAATCCCCCATTAGGGTTAATCACGGTGGCAGCAATGTTACCGAGTGATTGGGAATTCAGATTGAGCGATCGCAATGTCCGTCTAGAAACAGATGCAGATTGGGAATGGTGCGATATAGTCATCATTTCTGCAATGATCATTCAACAACAGGATTTTGGTGAATTAATTAGAAAAGGTAAGGCATTAGGTAAAAAAGTGGCAGTGGGTGGACCATTTGCCACATCTGTACCAGAATTTGTTCTTGAAGCCGGCGCAGATTATTTAATTTTAGATGAAGGGGAAATTACTATTCCCATGTTTGTAGAGGCTTTAGAAAAGGGAGAAGAGAAAGGGATTTTTCGCGCTACAGAAAAACCCGATGTCACCACAACTCCCCTACCTCGATTTGATTTATTAGACTTAAATGCTTATATAGCCATGACGGTGCAATTTTCCCGGGGTTGTCCATTCCAATGTGAATTTTGCGATATTATTACCCTTTTCGGTCGCAAACCCCGGACAAAAACCCCAGAACAAATCCTCGCAGAATTAGATGCTTTGTATCAGATGGGTTGGTGGCGTTATGTATTTATAGTTGATGATAACTTTATTGGCAATAAACGCAATGCTAAGGTCTTTTTAAGAGCATTAATTCCCTGGATGGAAGAACGTAATTATCCTTTTGCATTATTAACAGAAGCTTCTTTAAATTTAGCAGAAGATGACGAATTACTAGAACTAATGGTAAAAGCTGGGTTTGTGCAGGTATTCATGGGAATTGAAACCCCTGATGTAGATAGTTTAGTCGGAATTAACAAACCACAAAATACCCGCAATTCCTTAGTTGAATCCTGCCATAAAATTACTAAAGCCGGATTACAAATTATGTCTGGTTTTATCTTAGGATTTGATGGTGAAAAACCAGGTGCAGGTAAACGGATTCAAGAGTTTGTAGAAGCAACTTGTATTCCCCAAGCCCATCTTAACTTATTGCAAGCATTACCCAATACAGCCATGTGGACTCGCTTGCAAAAAGAAGGACGGTTAAGGGATGGTTTAGGTGAATTTGTGGGTTCTCAAAAAGCCTTAATGAATTTTGTTCCCACTCGGCCAATGTCGGAAATTGCCGAGGAGTTTGTTGATGCTTTTTGGAATTTATATGAACCCATGCCCTACCTAAAACGGACTTTCCGGCATTTTATGATGATGGAAGGTTGGCGGGCTAAATATGAAAGAAATTTAACAAAACCAGAGTTTCAATTTTTAATGTCTATTTGTTGGCGACAGGGAATTTTGCGTTCTACACGGTTTGTTTTTTGGTGGCAATTAATAGTAATGGCATGGAGTAAACCTCATCTATTATATGATTATTTAATTGCCCTGGGTACAGGTGAACATTTTTTCAAGTTCCGTCATGAAGTCAGGGCAGAAATAGAATCAGAATTGACAGAATTTCAGCAACAAGAACAAGAACAAAAAGTAATAAGTCTACAATTAGAACCTGTAAGTAAGTAAGTAAGTAAGTAAGTAAGTAATCAATACCTTGTCCATTTTTGGTACCTCCCCCACCCCCCCACCTCCCCTACCTCCCCACCTCCCCCACCTCCCCCACCCCCCCTACTATCTTTTAAGCAGATGTCTCCGCAGATGATCTAAGGCTGCATTTGCACTCACATAACGAATTAAAGACCGTCCCCGAATTGTTCCGAAGCGATGTTCAAAACTGATTACTTCATTACCAGGACCAGCTAAACCAATATAGACTAAACCCACTGGTTTGGTTTGGGTTCCCCCGGTTGGTCCAGCAATGCCTGTAATACTTAATCCCCAAGTGGTTGAAAGCCGATTTTTAACGCCAATAGCCATTTGTTCAGCTACTGTCGCACTTACCGCCCCAAATTCCTCTAAATCCTCTGGGTTGACTCCTAATAGTCCAACTTTGACAGAATTATCGTAGGCAATTACCCCACCCCAAAAGTAATCAGAACTACCAGAAATTTCCGTTAACATTTGCCCCAGTCCCCCACCAGTGCAAGATTCGGCTACAGATAGGGTTTCTCCCGCAGACTTTAATAAATTACCAACAACAGCAGCAAGGGTGTCATTGTCAATGCCATAATAATCTAAGCCAGCAATTTCTATTAGTTGTTTTTCAATGGGTGCAATTAAAGCTTCTGCGGTTGTTGCGTCTGTGGCTTTAGCAGAGATTCGCAGTCTGACCTCTCCCTTGCCTGCATAGGGGGCTACTGTGGGATTAGTTAAATTAAAGTAGGGGGCTACTTTTTCGGCTAAAGCAGATTCTCCAATTCCCCAAAATCTTAAACTGCGACTATAAATAATTTCCTTTCCCCAACCTTGACTTTTCAGAAAAGGTACTGCGGTTTCTGTCCACATTCGATACATTTCGCTGGGAACACCAGGGAAAGTAAAAATAGTTAATCCTGGACGGGGTTGCCAAATAATACCCGGCGCTGTTCCTGTAGGGTTGGGTAAAATTTCTGCACCTTGGGGAATTAAGGCTTGTTTGCGATTATTAGCGGACATTATTCGTCCCCGTTGGGCAAATTTTTCGGCTATATCTTCGACAATATCGGCTCGTTCTATGAGAGGAACGCCAAAAAAATCAGCGATAGTTTCGCAGGTGAGATCATCGGGTGTGGGTCCTAACCCACCTGTGAAAATGAGAATTTGTACTCTGGAAGCAGCAATTTCTATAACTTCTTTGAGTCGGTCTGGATTATCGCCAACGACGGTTTGATAGTAGTGAGGAATGCCTAACTGTGCTAATTGTTGAGCAAGATATTGGGCATTGCTGTTGAGGATATCTCCTAGCAGCATTTCTGTACCAACGCAAATAATTTCTGCACTCATGGGGGTTAAAAAGGAATTAGGAATAGGAATCTAGGAAGAACTGGTGATATTAAATACTCGCTTGAATTTTGCTTATTTCTGTACATAAATTTAATAAGTATTATAAAATTAAAGATAACGGTTTTAACACGATATTTTCAAAATATAAACTATGAATATTTGGGTGAATGAACAAATTGATCCTTCTGGACTGATTCACGCCTGTATTGCCTCTTGTGATGAATCTCAGGCTAGAGATTGTCATGAGTCGTTTAAGACTAATCTCACGAACTCTCAAAAGGCAGAGGGCTGGATTGCAAAATTACGAACAGTCAAATCTTGGGATGATGTGCCAGTTAATGCTTTAAAACTTGATTAATTAGAGTGTGCTGTCTGGAAAAAAGGGCGATACTTGTGATGAGGTAGACAAAGCCCCAATCTAATCCTGTCTATTAATTGATAGGATGGGTGGTAATAAGTAGGTGAACGGAAAAAACCGAAATATGTAACGAAAAGTAAAATCGCTCAAATCCTCTTCACTCTTGCCTCTTGCCTCTTGCCTCTTCACTCTTGCCTTGCCATAACGACGATCTTTAATGCTAACCTACTTATTTGCGTTAATATTCTGAAGTTTCCAGTTACCATTCTAAATTCCATGCAGCATGAGACTCAACTTAGTTTATTTGATAACTCCAGCTTAAACCAAAGAGAGCTAATTACTACAAGTAATAAAATTCCCATTCCGCCGGGAACTTATGAGAATGTAGAGGAATTGACAAAACATTGCAATGGCTGTCAGCGTTGTGCGTTAGCCCAAAACCGGACTCATGCTGTGGTTGGGCGTGGTAATCTCCAAGCCGATATTATGATTATTGGAGAAGCACCGGGGAAAAATGAGGATGAAACAGGTTTACCATTTGTGGGTAGATCAGGACAATTACTAGAAAGTATCTTAGCTTCGGTAAATTTAAGTACGGAAACAGATATATATATTGCCAATATTTGTAAGTGTAGACCACCGGAAAACCGTGTACCGACTAATGAAGAGGCTGCTGCTTGTAAACCATATTTATTTGAGCAGATTCGCCTGGTTGACCCAAAAATTATCTTATTAACAGGTGCAACTTCTGTGAAGGGTGTGATTGGTGATAACCGTCCGATTACTAAAATTCGTGGTCAATGGTTGGAGTGGGAAGGGCGCTTATGTATGCCTATTTTTCATCCCTCTTACTTGTTGCGTAATCCTTCACGGGAAAAAGGAAAGCCGAAATGGCTAATGTGGCAAGATATACAGGTGGTTCGGGCTAAGTTTGATGAGTTGACAAACTCTATTTAGGGTTTGCTGAAAAAGTTAAGTAATTGGACAAAAATATTTACAGTCATTGCGAGGGAAGGGAAGCAATCACAACCCTGGCGATTGCTTCATTTCACTTCGTTCCCTATGGCTAACGCCACGCCACGCTTACGCAATAACATTGTGTAATTAATTCTATCTCACTACTTATTAGAGTAAACAAATCACCAAATGGTGATAACAAATATACAGTTAGATCCAAAAATGCGATCGCCCTTTACAAAGATATATCAAGCTCAAGCCCAACGCTACTATCAAAGATAGAGCCTGTTGCTTTCTTTTTGGTACATTATATTACATCTATTTTTTGTAAGAGCGTATATTGTTATTCTCCAAAATTAGTAAATATCAATGCTCCTGTAAATTGGTAAAGTTAGGAAATCACAAAATATTAAGTCATCAGATTTTTACCGCTAAAACATGGGCAGCCAGAGAAAAATGTACTGGGAACTCGATTTTTACTCCCGTCCGATTTTGGACGAAAATCAGAAAAAAGTGTGGGAAATGTTGGTGTGCGAAAGTCCTGTAGATATTGGTACACCAACGGATTCTCTGTTTCGCTATGCTAAATATTGCCCAAGTACCCAGGTAAATTCGGGTTGGCTACGGACAGCAATCCAGGAAGCGATAGAAGAAGCTGGTGCAGCACCTACCAAAATCCGCTTTTTCCGCCGCCAAATGAATAACATGATCACCAAATCCTGTGAAGATGTGGGAGTACCCGCCGTACCAAGTCGGCGGACGTTAGTTCTCAATCAGTGGATACAGCAGCGAATGAAGGAAGTTTATCCCCAAGAACCAGGATATCAGGGGGTAGTTAATCCTTCGGTGCGTTTAGATAGACCCTTGCCCCAGCGATTACCAGATGCGTTGGAAGGAAAACAATGGGCTTTTGTGACTTTAGAAGCTAGTGATTTGGCGGAAATGCCGGATTGGGAAATTGGCTTTGGTGAAGCTTTTCCCCTGGAGTTGGCGCAATTATCCCCAGAAACTCGGATTCCAGGAATTTTGATTTTCTCCTCCAGGGCTTTACCCATAGCGGGTTGGATGTCTGGTTTAGAAATGGCTTATTTGCACTTTGACACCAAACAAGGCAACAGGTTGATTTTGGAAACGGGGGCTACGGAAAGTTGGGTGGTGGCTAATATCCGCACTCCTGAACTTTTGGCAGAAGCACAGGGCTTTGCTGTAGCTAAGGAACAAGCCAATGGCGTACATTTTATTGGTGTCCAGTCCGATTCTCAATCCCAAGATTTTGCGGGCTTTTGGCTGTTACAAGAAATCAATTTGCCATGAGGGTACAAGCAGGGATAAGCTATAAACTGGTGCAAATGAGTGTTTCTTATCTGTTCCCTGTTCCCTGTTCCCTTTTTTGTAACTGTTGATGACATTGCTGTAGCTAAGGAACAAGCCAATGGCGTACATTTTATTGGTGTCCAGTCCGATTCTCAATCCCAAGATTTTGCGGGCTTTTGGCTGTTACAAGAAATCAATTTGCCATGAGGGTACAAGCAGGGATAAGCTCTAAACTGGTGCAAATGAGTGTTTCTTATCTGTTCCCTGTTCCCTGTTCCCTGTTCCCTTTTTTGTAACTGTTGATGACACGCTAATGGGATAATGATGTGCGTCTATTAAGCGATTTATATCCAAAATCCATAATTCATAAAGGGACATGGGTTCTGCAAATTTGTTACAAGATACACTGGCGGAACAACTGCTAGAACTTGCCCTCAAATCTGGCGCTGAGGCTGCGGAAGTATATCAGTCACGATCGCTTTCTCGACCAGTTTTTTTTGAAGCCAACCGTCTCAAACAACTAGAAACCAGTCAATCTGAGGGTACAGCCCTACGACTATGGCGGGATGGTTGTCCCGGTTTGACGGTGGCTTATGGCGATGTTGATCCCCAAGCTATGGTGGAGAAATCTTTGGCACTGAGTCAATTAAATCCACCGGAAACGGTTGAATTAAATAGTTATACGGGGCAATCTTACCCAGATTTAGGCACATCTGTATCTGTAGAGATGTTGATTAACTGGGGCAAAGAAGCGATCGCCTCAATTCGTGATGTTTATCCAGATATTCTTTGCCATAGTGACTGGGAATGCGATATAGAAAACACTAGACTGATTAACAGCAAAGGTTTAGATTCTCACTACACCGACACCACACTTAGCTGCTATATGTCAGCGGAATGGGTGAGAGGTGATGATTTTCTCAGTGTTGCTGATGGTCAAACTCAACGCGATAAACTCAACCCAGAAAAAGTAGCCAGCCAAATTTTACAGCGCTTAAATTGGGCTAAAGAAAACATTCCTAGTCCCAGTGGTCGTTGTCCTGTATTGTTCACTTCCAAAGCAGCAGATATGCTGTGGGGAACTGTGCAATCAGCTTTGAATGGTAAACACATCTTGGAAAAAGCTTCCCCCTGGGCAGATAGATTGGGTAAACCAGTTATTGCCCCCACCCTGACCCTTTACCAAAACCCAAAAGCCGGTCCCTATAGTTGTCCCTTTGATGATGAAGGTCAACCTACTCAGTCATTGATATTTATCGAAAATGGGATTTTACGGAATTTTTATAGCGATCGCACCACTGGACGACAATTAAACAGCGGTAGCACTGGTAATGGTTTTCGCCCTGGCTTAAGTAGTTATCCCACTCCTGGATTATTTAACTTCCTGATTCAACCTGGTGATCTTTCCCTATTAGACTTAATTAGCAAGATGGATGACGGCTTAATTATCGATCAAATGTTAGGTAGTTGTAGCGGACTATCTGGTGATTTTTCCATCAATGTTGATTTAGGTTATCGGGTCAAAAATGGTCAAATAATTGGCAGAGTCAAAGATACGATGGTCGCGGGTAACGTCTACACAGCCCTAAAACAAGTGGTGCGATTGGGTGGAGACGTAGATTGGAATGGTTCTTGTTATACACCATCGCTGATAGTAGAAGGACTATCAATTACTGGGAAAAATAGTTAATATTATAACATCCCAGATCCCCGACTTCTTCAAGAAGTCGGGGATCTAACACAACGCAATGATACAATTAAATTAGTCTCCACCGTATCTACTATCAAGGGTATGATAATCTGGCAACCAAGACTTGTAAACTGTAATATTTAAAGGTTACAGAAAATTATTAAGTCTGAATCAGGATATCCAGGATTAAAGGATTTACAGGATTTTATTTTGTGGTCAAAGATCCCCGATTTCTGAAATAATTAATGTTAGTAAATGATAATTTTAATAAAAAAAGTCGGGTATCTGAATATCTCAATTGTCTGAATCAGGATTTCCAGGATTAGAGGATGTACAGGATATTAGTTTGAAATGTGATGTTTTAAATATTCATTTAATATTCAATTTAATAATCAACTTTCAATTTGAAAATATGAGAATTTAATCAGACAAAAAAAATCACCAAGCCCCCACCAAAAATCATCCAACAACATCCTGAAAATCCTCAAATCCTGAAAATCCTGATTCAGACAAAAAAAATCACCAAGCCCCCACCAAAAATCATCCAACAACATCCTGAAAATCCTCAAATCCTGAAAATCCTGATTCAGACAAATAAAAATCACCAAAAATCATCCAACAACATCCTGAAAATCCTCAAATCCTGAAAATCCTGATTCAGACAAATAAAAATCACCAAATCCCACCAAAAATCATCCAACAACATCCTGAAAATCCTCAAATCCTGAAAATCCTGATTCAGACAAATAAAAATCACCAAATCCCACCAAAAATCATCCAACAACATCCTGAAAATCCTCAAATCCTGAAAATCCTGATTCAGACAAATAAAAATCACCAAATCCCACCAAAAATCATCCAACAACATCCTGAAAATCCTCAAATCCTGAAAATCCTGATTCAGACAAATAAAAATCACCAAATCCCACCAAAAATCATCCAACAACATCCTGAAAATCCTCAAATCCTGAAAATCCTGATTCAGACAAATAAAAATCACCAAAAATCATCCAACAACATCCTGAAAATCCTCAAATCCTGAAAATCCTGATTCAGACAAATAAAAATCACCAAATCCCACCAAAAATCATCCAACAACATCCTGAAAATCCTCAAATCCTGAAAATCCTGATTCAGACAAATAAAAATCACCAAATCCCACCAAAAATCATCCAACAACATCCTGAAAATCCTCAAATCCTGAAAATCCTGATTCAGACAAAAAAAATCACCAAATCCCACCAAAAATCATCCAACAACATCCTGAAAATCCTCAAATCCTGAAAATCCTGATTCAGACAAATAAAAATCACCAAATCCCACCAAAAATCATCCAACAACATCCTGAAAATCCTCAAATCCTGAAAATCCTGATTCAGACAAATAAAAATCACCAACTCTCCACCAAAAATCATCCAAAAACATCCTGAAAATCCTCAAATCCTGAAAATCCTGATTCAGACAAATAAAAATCACCAAATCCCACCAAAAATCATCCAAAAACATCCTGAAAATCCTCAAATCCTGAAAATCCTGATTCAGACAAATAAAATCACCAACTCTCCACCAAAAATCATCCAACAACATCCTGAAAATCCTCAAATCCTGAAAATCCTGATTCAGACAAATAAAATCACCAAATCCCACCAAAAATCATCCAACAACATCCTGAAAATCCTCAAATCCTGAAAATCCTGATTCAGACAAATAAAAATCACCAAATCCCACCAAAAATCATCCAACAACATCCTGAAAATCCTCAAATCCTGAAAATCCTGATTCAGACAAATAAAAATCACCAAATCCCACCAAAAATCATCCAACAACATCCTGAAAATCCTCAAATCCTGAAAATCCTGATTCAGACAAATAAAAATCACCAAGCCCCCACCAAAAATCATCCAACAACATCCTGAAAATCCTCAAATCCTGAAAATCCTGATTCAGACAAATAAATTAAATTATAAATAACTATGTCAGCAAGAGATTTATTCCATCAAGCAGTTAGAACAGCACTAGAAAAATAACAATGGTTAATTACCCATGATCCTTTAGAACTTCAATTTGAGGGATCAAAAGTTAAAATTGATTTAGGTGCAGAAAGATTAATTGCAGCCGAAAAAGGAGAAGAAAGAATTGCTGTAGAAATCAAAAGTTTTGCTAGTAATTCAGCAGTAAGTGAATTTCATACAGCATTAGGACAATTTCTCAACTATTAAATAATGTTAGAAGACACTGAATCACAACGAGTATTATATTTAGCAGTTCCCGAAGAAACTTATGTTTCTTTCTTTCAAACTCGACTTGCTAGGATTGCAGTAGAAAGACATAAAGTTAAAATGATAGTATATAATCCAGTCAAGGAGGTAATTGTTAAATGGCCAATATAGAACATTATCGTCAATGTATTCAAACCATACTTAGAGAGAATGGCAAATATAAACCTAAATATGACGAAATAGATAATGAATTAATTTTTGATACCATTCATGATCATTATCAATTGATGTATGTCGGGTGGAATGATTTAAAACGGGTTTATTACAGCATTATTCATTTTGATATCAAAGATAATAAAATCTGGATTCAACAAAATACAACAGAAACAGATTTAGCTGAACAACTCGTAAACATGGGAGTACCAAAAGAGGACATTGTTTTTGGTTTACAACCACCCTATAAACGTCCTTATACTGGTTATGGTGTGGCTTAATTTTTGTGGCATAAGCCATAAATCCTCAAATCCTGGACATCATTTAGATATAATATAATAAATTGCCAGCAGGAGTATTACTTATGACGGTAAAAAAACTTATTCAAGCAGAAATTGACAGAATACCAGAACAAGAGCTAGATAATCTTTATCAATGGATAAAAGAATTTACAGATAAAATAAATAATGTAAAAAATGGGATTTTCTCATCCCAAAATATACCACTAGAAACAGCAGAAAAACATCTTTCTTATCCCTACCATGATTTAGATTATCTTGCTGGAACATGGACAAAAGAAGATGAAACTGAATTTCTGCTTAATACTCAACAATTTAATGAAATAGATCAACAATTATGGCAATAAAATCAATCTTACTAGATACTAATGCTTATACTGCTTTTAAACGTAATCAAAATGAAGCATTTTCAATAATTGCAAATGTAGATATTATTGTCATCAATTCTATCATCCTTGGAGAATTACTAGGAGGTTTTGCATTAGGAAATAAATTAGAACTAAATCGTTATGAATTAGAAAAATTTATGGAATCTCCTAGAGTCAAAATATTTACCATAGATGAGAAAACATCAGAATATTATGCTCTCATTTATTCTCAATTGCGAAAGAAAGGAAAACCTATACCTACTAATGATATTTGGATTGCAGCTACAGCAATTCAACATGATTTAATTTTATTTACTTATGATAGTGATTTTAAAAGTATAGAAAATTTAAAATTAGGTAATTGTTTAGCAGATTTTATTTATGAATCATAATTGATCATTATACTTGAAACCCACATCCTGTAAATCCTAAAATCCTGAGTATCCTGATTCTGACAAAAATACTTTTGGAAAAGCAATCCCCTATATATATGGGCGCACAGATTTCTACTATATTTGAACTATAACTGAAACTTGGAAACTTGTCAAGAGTATTTTCAATAATTTTACCGTCTTCTCTCATCCAAGCTCCTCAGTAAAAATATTTAATATGCTAAATAATATACCCATCTAAAAAACTCAAGAAAGAGTTAGAGATAGGTTAGTTTTAAATTAGTAGGTTGGCGTTGAAAATTGTCGTTATGGCAAGGCAATAGGCAATAGGCAAGAGTGAAGAGGGTTTGGGCGATTTTACGTTTCTTTACACAGTTTGGTTTTATTGTGTTCACCTACTTTAAAATTTAAAGATTAAAAATTTAAACTTAAAATCTATGATTTCCCTGACAATGCTAACCCAGCAGTTTCGGAACTTTTGGCAACCTAGAAAGGGACTAGCCATAGCAGAAGCTTCTGTAATTGGGATAGTAGCCGCCCTATCTGCGGTCTTACTCAAACAAGGTTCAGGGTGGTTGGGAACATGGCGAGTGCATACAACCCATATTTTTCCTGCGTGGATAACTCTGCCAATTATTGGTTTAAGTTTGGGGTTTCTTTCCGGTTGGTTAGTCCAACGATTAGCACCAGAAGCCTCTGGTAGTGGGATTCCCCAAGTCAAAGCCGCTCTGGCAAATGTGCCAATTAAGCTATCATGGAGAGTAGCTTTTGTCAAGTTAATCTCAGCAATTATCGCCTTGGGTTCAGGATTAACCTTGGGTAGACAGGGACCGACAGTTCAAGTTGGTGCGGGGTTAGCGGCGGGTATGAGTCGCTTAGTTCCCACTTCTCCAGATCATCGCCGCCAAATGATTGCCGCGGGGGCGGGGGCTGGTTTAGCAGCGGCTTTTAATGCGCCTCTAGCCGGGGTCTTATTTATTATTGAAGAATTATTACAAGATTTATCAGGTTTAACTTTAGGAACGGCAATTATCGCTTCTTTTATTGGTGGCGTGATTTCCCGCTGGTTAGGTGGTGGGAGTTTTCAACTAGACTTAAAACTAATTAATCACTCTAGCAGTTTTTCCCTATTAGAAATTCCGACTTTATTAATTTTAGGAATTTTAGCGGGTTTATTAGCAGCTTTATTTAATCAGGGATTAATTTTTAGTATTCAAGCTTACCGCCGTTTACATATTAGTTTACCTTTGCGGGTAGCAATAGCTGGTTTGGCTTCGGGTTTAATTATGTCTTTGCTGCCAGAAACTTTTCGGGATAATACGGGTTTACGGGAGTTTATGATTGCCAGTGAACCAAATATTCCTTTAGCGGGAATTGCCTTTATTGCCCAATTCATTTTAACATTAATTGCCTTTGGTTCGGGCGCACCTGGGGGATTATTTGCACCCAGTTTAATTTTAGGTTCTTGTTTAGGACATATTATTGGCGTATGTGAATTGCAAGTATTTGGATTTGGTTCACCGACTACCTACGCATTAGCCGGAATGGGGGGATTTTTTAGCGCGGTTTCTAAAGTTCCCATTACTGCAATTGTGATTGTTTTTGAAATGACGACAGATTTTAATTTAGTCTTACCTTTAATGGTGGTATCTGTGACATCTTATCTGGTAGCGGAGAAGGTTGTTCCTGGTTCACTCTATGACAAACTTTTAAAATTAAACGGGATTGTTATTCAAAAAAATAGTCCAACCCAAGGGATATTAACTCAGTTAACTGCTAAGGATGTGATGCAGTGCTTGGTGGAAACTTTAGAAGCAGAAATGACGGGAGATGAAGTGATTAAGGCTTTTTCTCGTTCCCATCATCGCGGTTTTCCTGTAGTAGAAAATAATAAATTAGTCGGCTTAGTTTCCCAAACTGATTTACAGAAGATTCGGAATCATCTTTTGCCCCATGAAACTCTTTTAAAAGAAATTATGACACCTAAGCCGGTGACGGTGACACCAGCAGATAGATTAAGTCATGTTCTCTATTTATTAGATAGATATCAAATTAGTCGTTTACCTGTGGTAGATGGTAAAAAATTAATTGGGATTATTACTCGCGCTGATATTATTCGCGCCGAAGCAGATCATTTGAATGGCGAAAATGGAGTGACAGGTCCCCAAGCAGAACCTTCTTATTTAGTTTACCAAACTCGATCGCCTAGTATTGGCAGAGGGAGATTATTAGTTACCATTGCTAACCCGGAAACCGCCCCCGTATTACTAGAAATGGCTGCCGCTATTGCCCGCGATCGCCATTATGAAATAGAATGTTTACAAATTATCTTAGTATCCCGTCACATTTCCCCAGGGGAAACCCCAGTCAACACCGCAAAAAGCCGCCGCTTACTCCGACAAGCCGAAAGTTTAGCCAAAAAACTGCACATTCCCATTCATACCCAAATTCGGGTCGCCCATGATGTTGCCCAAGCAATTTTAGAAACCACTAAGGAACGATACATAGATCTAATTTTCATGGGTTGGAAGGGAAATACATCTACCCCCGGCAGGATTTTTGGCAATGTTGTAGATACGGTAATTCGTCAAGCAAATTGTGATGTTGTTTTAGTAAAATTAGGCAATAATTGCCATTCATATCAACAATTTAAACGATGGTTAGTCCCTATGGCTGGGGGACCAAATGCACCCATAGCCATCAAATTATTACCAGCTTTAGTCACTTTGAAAAATGAGATAGAAATTCGCTTAACCCAAGTAGTTAAACCTGGGGAAACTGCACCTGATATGACAGTTTTAGAAGCATCTACCCGGCAATTAATGCGTCACCGTAATTTACAAGGCAATGTTGTTGCTGCATCTTTACAAGCTGAATCTGTCACCACTGGAGTAATTGAGTTGGTGAAAACTGAAGGTTTCGATGTTGTAGTCTTGGGTGCTTCCCGTGAGGGACTATTACAACAAGCCATTCAAGGAAACATTCCCGAAGCGATCGCCTCTGGTGTTGATATTACGGTAATTCTAGTCAGCAGCGCAATTTCTTAACTATGATTTATGTGATTTTAATGAGTTAATAAAAATCATAAAAATCATAAAAACCATAAAAATCATAGTTTAGACACCATTATCGAGCCATTCAAGGAAACATTCCCGAAGCGATCGCCTCTGGTGTTGATATTACGGTAATTTTAGTCAGCAGCGCAATTTCTTAACTATGATTTATGTGATTTTAATGAGTTATTGACCATCTTTGTTCTGACAAAAAATATGCATCAAATTACATCATAAAAATCATAAAAACCATAAAAATCATAGTTTAGACACCATTATCGAGCCATTCAAGGAAACATTCCCGAAGCGATCGCCTCTGGTGTTGATATTACGGTAATTCTAGTCAGCAGCGCAATTTCTTAACTATGATTTATGTGATTTTAATGAGTTAATAAAAATCATAAAAATCATAAAAACCATAAAAATCACAGTTTAGACACCATTATCGAGAAGCAAGCTGTGGATCAGCCCAAATGCTACCTCTTTCACCGAAAGTTACCGCCTGATCCCCTTCTGCTGAAATATCTACAGTTCTACCATCATTAGTCACTTGCAACAAGGGCCAATTTTCCTCCCCTAATTCACCAGCACGGAATAACACATCATTAGGTTGCTTTTTACTCCAACCTAACAAAATAGCTATTTTTTCGTGATCATCTTGCGATTGCACAGGACTAACTACATTGAGATGATTTTGTTGACGATTCCAAATTACAGCCTGATCTGTGGCATCTGCGGTATTAAAAATAGCCACAAATTTACGGGCTAAAAAGCGATCGCCTTTTTCGGACCAACTCACAGGCACTAACACCCCCATATTTCCATCACGATCCGTTTCTACTGACAAACTAGCCTGTCTCTTTAACAGCGGATCAATTACCAAGTTCGTTGATGTCATCACCCGTAACCGCTTGGTTTGTCTATCTTCCACAAACAACACACTATTAACTCGGCTATTGTGCATTTCCGGTTTTACTTGCATTTGCACCCGACTATAAATCGCATACTTGCCATCAGGAGAAACTACAGGAATACTCCGATAGTAGCGGACACCAGAACCACCTTTTCCCCCAACCGCTTCTTGAGTAGCCAAAATCCATTGCCAAGGGATAGGGTGGGGACTACCTATGGGATCAGTTTGTGCTGTCTCTGACTCATTTTGCTGTTCACTAACAGGGATTTCTCCGGTTTTAGGTGTAACTGTTGATGTTGCCAATTCCTTAGATACAGCATTCTCACTGACTGGAGAATTTAAATCAGCTTCTGCTTTTGCGTCTTGTGATTTTTGAATTAAATTAACTTGATTAACCGATGTTGGGTTTAGAAATTGTGCCACATTAACTGATGTTACAGTTTCACTAACAACATTATTCCCCACTTGATAACTTTCTCTTTCTACCCCTGAAGTCACCCCATCTTTCGGTAATGAATGTATCCCTTCACCAACGGATATTTTTCCTGTTTGAGAGTTAACTTGAGCAAATTGTAAATTTAATTGCTTAGTAGCAGAATTTTCTGTCAATTTTGGATGAGATTTGCTAATTCCCGAACTCACAATTGCTGCTTCTAATTGTTTCGCTAAGGTAGCATTAATAGATATTCCCACGAAAGGTGAAATTATAATAACTATGGCAATGTACTTGAGAAATGGTTGAACACGGAACCATCCTGACACCAAAAGGGGTTTAAGCATGATGAGACTCTCTAGGGGGCAGTTGCTAAGTGCGGGCAGTATTTATACAGAAATGGAAAAAAGCTATGACTATATGTATATCAACAAACCAAAAGCTTTTACGAGATAATTTATTCAAATGTTGCATTGCTTTACAAAAGTTTTATTGTCACCATTTACCCCCTCATAATCTTTACATAATATACAATCATGACGGGATAGAAGTTAACAGTAAATTACATCTGTTAACAAATACCATCATTATTGTCAGTTCAAGCAACATCCATATTTAATACCAGTAGAATATAGGTATGTTTATCAGGAGCATAAATTCAAACATTCAGCCGTCAGCACTTGATTAAGAATCGAATTGATCGGCATTCTGAATGTTAATTTACTGATGTCAGTCTCCCCCATTCAAAGCCCCTAAAATCCGGTTTTGGCTGAACACCTACGTGGCTAAAATCTAGAGATGATATTAAAACTTGTCTTAGAGGTTGTTTTAAGTAGTGAGACAGAATTAATTACACAATTTCATTGCGTAAGCGAAGCGTGGCGTTAGCCATATGGAACGAAGTGAAATGAAGCAATTACAAGGGTTGTGATTGCTTCCCTTCGCTCGCAATGACTGTAAATATTTTTTCCAATTACTTAAAAGTCTAAATTCATACTAACTGAGGCGAATATAATTCGTCAAAAAGTTTTCAAACATCCTTTTAAATCAAGTAATTTCCCAATAATATGCTTTGTTTCTGGCTGGATATAATAGCGCAGGACTTACCCGATCAGAACCTATATATTGGCAAATTCAGATTAACTGATGCACGATCAATAGTAAACAAAAACATTAAATTCATACACCAGGACAACAAACTGTAATTTACACTCGTAACCGCTGCGATTAAGCAAACACAGTTTACTTTGAACTTGGGCAATTATCGAATAATTTTGATTTAGTAGAGAAATGACCAACTCTAAAACACAGCCAGACGCACAAAATCCGTCAACAGTAGATGCAAATAATGATAGGCTTCCGAACCGAAAGTATTGCCGAACTAACTACTTGGACTATTGATAGTTTATCGAAGCTGTTTTTACTCAACTAATAATAAACACTATACCATCAAACCATGAAAATTTATTTCCCATAATCAAAAATGCTCAACATAATTTTATTAATATTCAGATGTCGCAGTTGTCAGTGATGATGAACACACTTACCATTAATTAATGACTCATGACTCGTAATTAATGATTAATAACTAATGAAAATAGTATTTTTTGGCACTCCAGATTTTGCGATTCCCACCTTTAAAAAACTCTTAGAAAACAGTGATTTTCAGGTACTTGCTGTAATTACCCAACCAGATAAACGCCGAGAACGTGGGAATAAACTGACACCTTCCCCCGTGAAAACCTTAGCTACAGATCATCATATTCCAGTATGGCAACCGGAAAGACTCAAAAAAGATGTTGAAACCTTAACACGACTCAAGCAGATGGAAGCAGATGTGTTTGTAGTCATTGCTTATGGACAAATTTTGTCTAAGAAAGTATTAGATATGCCAAAGCTAGGTTGTGTCAACGTACATGGATCAATTCTCCCTCAATATCGCGGGGCTGCACCAATTCAGTGGAGTATCTACAATGGTGAAAAAGAAACCGGGATTACAACTATGCTTATGGATAAGGGCATGGATACAGGTGATATGCTCCTCAAAGCAACTACACCAATTAATTTACTAGATAATGCTCAGATTTTAGCGGAAAAGTTAGCGATCGCTGGGGCAGATTTACTCATAGAAACCCTATATAAACTAGAACGTCAGGAAATTACACCCATTCCTCAAGACCATACCACAGCCACTTACGCATCTTTGATTCAAAAACCAGACTATGACATGGACTGGGCAAAAAGTGCCATTCAATTACACAATCAAATTCGCGGCTTTTATCCTAACTGTATTGCCAGCTTCCGCAATCAACCATTGAAAATCACTGCTACCGTTCCCATAGAAGCTGCGTATATTCAAGAATTACCAGAGCAGTTACAGGAAAAAATTAACAAAATACCCAACTTATCAACTATATCAGGTCAACCTGGAGAAGTAGTAAATATTACTAAAGGACTAGGAGCAATTGTCCAAACAGGCGCAGGTTTATTACTGCTGCGAGAAGTGCAATTAACAGGTAAACGTCCCCAATCAGGATGGGATTTTGTCAATGGGACTCGATTAACTGTTGGTGAGGTAATGGGTAATGGGTAATTGGTAATTGGTAATTGGTAATTGGTAATTGGTAATTGGTAATTGGTAATTGGTAATTGGTAATTGGTGATTGGTGATTGGGTAACATCGTCTCTCCATCTGTTCCCTGTTCCCTGTTCCCTGTTCCCTAATTTTCATAGAACCGACAGGATTTACATGGTCCTTCTGGGTTAACAGCACAACGGATAATTTCTGAAAGAGCATTATAGTTACAGGTAGCATCACCGATAACCCAACGTCCCTCTACTAAACTTTTTTCTTCCGGTCTTTGGGCTTTTTGGACATAAATAGCGATATTATGTAAACTATAGCGTCCTCCTCTAAGCTGATATCTATGACAACGCTCTAAAACTGCGTAGGTTTTACCTTCAAAATCAAGATAGTTTCCCGGTTGGGGTGTCCAATCAAGTTGTAACTTACCAAGAGACTGACGCGGATGTGTCAAAATTACCTCAGTGGGTAAAGAATTTAAGTCCATGATCAGTTTATGTGATGTGATTTACTATAGAGTATCGCAATATTTTGACGATATTGTTGCTTCGTTCCCCATTTTTGTAGCAACGTTTGATAAAACGTCTTTACAGGATTATAACGTCATTTAAAAGTTAATATTCCATCACAACTTAACCAGGGTTGATCAATCTATAGAGGATAGATCACAGGTATGATAGATGACCTCCAGAAAACGACTGTTAATTTACACATCTTTACAAATTGCCATGTTTTACAGGGAGTAAGTTGGGTAAACACTAAATGGCGATGTTGCTGATTACAGCTATGTAACAGCAATTTTGGGAGATAAATTAGTTAAGGTGTCTATTACATTGTTTAAAGTTATGTAGCATTTTGCTTACAAGCTATCAAGCTCTGGGGTAAACTATGCCTTGATTATGATTATTTCACCTCAGAAGAACACCCGAAAGGAGCAGTTTTTTCAATGTCTCATACCGTAAAAATCTACGACACCTGCATTGGCTGTACACAATGCGTCCGCGCTTGCCCTACTGACGTACTAGAAATGGTTCCTTGGGATGGCTGTAAGGCTGCTCAAGTGGCTGCTTCTCCCCGCACTGAAGACTGTGTAGGTTGTAAGCGTTGTGAAACTGCTTGCCCCACCGACTTTTTGAGTATTCGCGTTTATTTAGGCGCTGAAACCACTCGCAGCATGGGCTTGGCTTACTAAGAATTCCACCTAAACCTCCAGGAGACCCCCACCAAAACTGTACTCAGTTTGGTGATGGGAGGAATGGAGGGTTAATTGTGAAAAGTCCCTTGAGTAATTTTGTGCGCCACTAGCAACATCCTTGACTACTCGACATCCTGGGTAAGTTTTACCTAAAAATTCTATTTGTGTATCAAGGTCTAGTAACTGAGTTTTTGTGCTGACACGGACATAAAGAACTGTGTTCAGATTTAACCTCGGCGACTAACTTTTTATACAAGTCAATCGCTGATGTTCAGAGGGAACAGGGAACGGGCAACAGGAAAAACTCATGTTTAAAAACATGAGATTGAAATAATGACACTGTTTTTTTCGTGCTACGCATCTTTTAAAAACATCCTTTTTTTGACTGAGCTTTAAACTGGTGCAAATGAGTGTTTCTTATTTGCTCCCAGTTAAGAGTTCCCAGTTAGGAGTTCCCAGTTAGGAGTTCCCAGTTAGGAGTTCCCAGTTAGGAGTTCCCAGTTAGGAGTTCCCAGTTAAGAGTTCCCTGTTAAGAGTTCCCTGTTAAGAGTTCCCTTCTTTTGTAATTTAAGGTTTTGCCTGGAGTCAGGGAAAAAATTAAAACCGTCCCTGACACAGCAGCAACGGTTGAGGGATTTTATTGATCAACTTATTGAAGACTTGGACAAACAGTAATATATGGACAGTTATGGGTAGAAATTATCAAGCTGTTTCTACCCCTTATATATCATATTGTTTTTAATGGCTCAGGTCAGATTTGAACTGACGACCCCAGGCTTATGAGTCCCGTACTCTAACCAACTGAGCTACTGAGCCACGTTGTTTTATCAACTTATATTAAGATAGCACACCAATTTGCATTTGACAACTATCAACTTCCAAATTTTTACTTTCAAAATAAAAAGAGGGAGTTCACCCCCCTCAATTAACCCAAGAATCACTAAATCCCCAACCAGCGAGAATTAAATGCGATTGGGTAAGAAAGCGATAGGGTTAACAGCACCCTTGCCAGATGGATGAACTTCAAAGTGACTATGAGGTCCAGTGCTGAAACCGGTGCTACCCATAGCCGCGATTGGCTGACCTTGTTGCACTCGTTGACCAGATTGCACCAAAATTCGGCTGTTATGTCCATAGCGAGTCAGGCTACCATCATCATGACGGATATCCACAACGTTACCGTAACCACCGCTGTTCCAGCCAGCTTTCTCCACTACACCAGCAGATGAAGCATAAATAGGTGTGCCGGTTGAGTTAGCAATATCAATCCCCCTGTGCATTCTTCCCCAGCGCCAGCCATAACCAGATGTTAGAACTCCCTTAGCAGGCCAAATGTAGCCTGTGGTGGAAGAATTAGCTGGGAAACTGGGATTGTCTTCAGTGGTCTGAGGCAAGTGGATATCCACTGCGGCTATAGGTGGTAAAGCGGGAGAAACAGAAGTTCCTCGCAATTTTCCTAAAGAGTCAGAGGCACTAGTACGAGCAGGAGGCACTGTTAACTTAATGCCAGATGATTTGGGGGGAGAATTCCATCTAGCGCCAGTTTTGCTAGGCAGAAATTCTGGGTTAATTGGCTCGTTGGTGGGAGCGGATGCTGTTACCAGAGTCTTAAGTGGTTGATTGCTGTAGCTGGGCAATATTGCTTGAGGTACGGCAATCTGGATGGCATTCGCTTGAGATACTGTGAATTTATTAGATGATTCAATAGCAACAGGTACAGACTGAATATTGTTTTCAGGGGCTGTAACAGCTACACCAGATTGTTGAGCGCGGTATTTATAACGCAATCTCTCAATTTCTGCTTGCAAGCTACGGATACGTTCATTACCTTTGGCTTGAGATACCTTTTGCACGGGTTTTTGTGAACCCTGCTTTTGGGAAAAAGCTCTTGGTAATGGAGCATCACCGCCTAAGCCGTAAGAGTTACTGGGAGTAGGTAAGGCTTTGGGAATAACAATAGGAATAGTCGCCTGCCCTTGGCTATCTGGGACTATTGGTGCAGGAACATTTATTCGGTTAGCAATAGTAGGATAATTAGTCTGTTCTTGCTCTTGTGTCACCACTGGGACTGGGATAGCCACGCTATTGGTAGCCGGAGTTTCAATCCCTTCTACCTGCTCATTTATTTTTGGGGCAGGAATTGTTACACTGGTATTGTTGGCAACAAATGATCTAGGGTTAAAACTAGGGTTATTTAAAGAAGAATTATCTACCTGGCTGGAGGCTTCTAATATCTTGTCGGCAGGAATAATTAACCTTTGATTAATTTGCAGTTGATTAGGATCACTCAGGTTGTTAGTTCTAACTAGCTCAGAAACTGAAGTACCATAACTGTTAGCAATTTCCGCTAAGGTGTCTCCGGGCTTCACTTGATATGTTGAAGCAGACAATTGTGCAACAACTTTTGTTGAGGCTGATGCAGGAACAGGTATTTGCTGTATCGTCGCACTTGTTTCTTTGTTCTGTTTCAACCGATAAATCAGATCGGATTGTTGGAAATCAGTCAAGTTCTGCGATTGTTCTGGTACGGATCTATTAGCTACAGTGGTTGGCTGTGCTTCTTGAATACCAGTTTTTAATAAATCTTGAGCTTGTTCAGACCGTAAGTCTGCCAAACTATTTCTTAAGCGGATTGATTTTTCCTGTAAGCGATTCAGGGCAAATTCCTGCTGTGCTTTTAATTGGGCATCAACATTACCGCCGGCTAACTCGCCTGCTGACAAATTTTGGGTACTGCCAGTAACCTCTTCCACTGTAGACAACTTTGATGCTGTCTCAGGCTGTTGGTTATTTGTTGGTAATGTCGCCTGAATTGGGCTATAGCTTACTCCCGGCGCTAATTGTGAGTGGACAGAATTTCTGTCAACTGATTTGGCTGGGGAAATTACGTTGGATGCAGTGCCTTCGACGGCTGTGCTGTTGGTTGCAATTTGCCATTTAGCTTCAAGCCCAGGTACTTGTGAGACTACTGTTGGTTCCAATATCACTGGATTGCCTAACTCACCTGTGGGTGAGACGGTTGGGGCTTCCAGTTTAGTGGCGGCAAATTTCATCTCAGTCTCAGCAACAGATGGATTTGTTGAAGCTGCTTTTTGACTGCCAACAGGGGCCGCTGCTTGGGCTTGATCGCTTTGTCGAGTCACCAAAAGGCTGGTTGCTCCCATGGATATTGCCAAGCCAATCATGGCTGCCCGATGAGTCCGCGCCCGGCGAGTCATTTTGGGATTGATCTCATAATTTGTTTGCTCTACCGGGGCATCATCGCCGCTGGGGGTATTGTTCAACACAGCCTTATCTCTTTTTTTCAATGCTCGTTTCAAAGACGACCTCCTAATGATCACTAGCGTTTAACTGAATCTTGATTTTTAAGTTTGGATATTAATTCATGATTGATATCACATTAAACCATACATCAAGATCACATTCACCAGAGACACTTACGCAAGATTAACGTGCTTCTCTGATTTAAACAAGTTCCACACTTTTGTAAACTCTAAAGTTTTTGGTGCTGCCTTGTCTAAGTCACTCCTCACAACCTAGAAATTTTTACTGTTGAGAGTCATCCTCAGTCATTTTGCTGCAAAAACACAGAACTAAACAAATATCATAACTTGGTTAGGTTTATTGTCTTCGTTAGCTCATGATCTGGGACAATTTCTACAATAGCAATGATCCCGCTGTAGACGTTTTCAAGATTTTTTGACTAAATCCGTTTTATCAATACGAGATTTTACTTTTATTCTTCCCTAAAAAACAACCGTATACAACATCCACGATTTTTGCATGATTTTGTTGTATTTCTGGATACAATATTGTCCGATTCATTGAGAGTCAAGGTGTTGGGGATTTTCTGCTTTTTTGAGTCATAAGTTGAGAATTAACTAAAATCTATCCTTGTTGGTTAGATCACCCTGAAAGTATCTATACAAATTTCTTATGTCATGTTAGCAGATTTTATCAGTATTTATCATGATTAACTTTTTGCTTATGTATTTTACGCAACATTGTTTTCAAGGGTGTTGGCATGATTGATGCTGATAAATATGTTTCTATCACAGTTAATCCTAAATTTCTGTTGGTGAATATGAATTATTGTAAATAGCCTAACTGACGACGACATTCAAATAAACCTATGGCGACGCTGACTGATAGGTTCAAGCTCCTCACGCCAGGTTCATTCATGGGAATATATAAGGTGGAGTCACAAGTGGAAAGAATGGTGTCTGGTAATCCTGCTGTTTCACTGCCAAAGAGTAGCCAGTCATCCGGTTGAAATTCAAAATTAATGTAGTTAAAATTACCACGAACGCTAAAACCTAAGCATCTACCTCCACGTTGTTTATGTGCGTCTTGAAATGTTTCTATGGAATTATGATAATGGAATTTAACGTAAGGCCAATAATCTAACCCGGCTCGTTTGAGATAGCGATCGCTAATTTCAAATCCTAATGGACCAACTAGATGTAATTCCGTACCTGTAGCAGCACAAGTCCGGGCAATATTGCCAGTATTAGGAGGAATTTGTGGGTTGACTAAAACTATCTGGGGCATCTTTCTCAGCTCTAAATTGTATATTAGGAAATTTCTTACTGTCTAAAAATCTACCAAAATGTAGAGGCGATATATAGTTTTTTTTAATATGTACGAAGTATTGCCCTGTGATTATTTTTTTAAATCATTCAGCAAGAGGAAAGGAGGATCTGAGTGAGGAGAATATTTATCTTTGCCTATTCCCTCTTGCCTCTCCCTTATTGCCTCACAGATGAACATAGCTTGCTTTCTAATTCGGTTTCCCGTTCTTGGGTGGCAATAATGGCTTGAGCAATTACACGCTGAATATCAATGCCTACTTTATGCAGTTGCAACCATTGTTGAGCTTCATTGCCTTCTCGCAGGATTTTTTGCAAGGGGGATAAGAAACAACTAAAGCCCTGTTGTTTGGCGATACTCCAAACTTCTTGATAGATTTGTGCTATCCAATCTCTAGCCAGGATACTGCTACCATCTTGCCATCGCTGTAATCTTGCATCCAGACTGTCAGTGGCGGCAGCCATTTCGTTGCTTCTGGTTAAGGTAATCAGTTCTTCGGGAGAAAACGGGCTTTGAGTTAAAGGATCAATACTGGGGTTGTCAATAATTTGGATTAACCGCGCTTCCAGCATTGCTGTCATCGCTAACAAGGCAATAGGATCTGTCACTAAATCACAAATTCGCAATTCTAACCGATTTAGATCATAAGGTCGGCGATCGCCATTGGGACGTACTGATGTCCACAAATGCCGGACATTTTGCATTGTTCCAGCCGCCAACTGTTCATTTACCCATTGAATATGATCAGCATGACTAGCAAATAAGGGAACATAATCAGGGGTTTGGGGAAATAGTCCCCAGCGAGTGGAATGATAACCTGTGGTTTTACTATCCAGGAAAGGAGAAGAGGCACTCATAGCTAAAAATAGAGGTGCTTCCATTCTGATGACCCGACAGGCACGCATTAATATTTCTGGGTCACTGATACCAATATTGATATGGACGCTGGCTGTAACTACCTTTGTGCCATAGGTTTGTTCAATGTAATCATGATAGGGATTCGTAGGGTCAGAACGCAAAAAGCTTTGGCTTCCTTGCAAAGATAATGTACTACCTGGTATCAAAGTATAATTATCTAAACCTTGGAGATAATTCCGCAACGTCTTTCTGGGTCGCAACAAAGCACACAATAAACTGTCATAATTGATAGATGGTTGAGTTATGTACTCCACATTCCGGCTATCCGGTTCACGCATAAATCCATCTAAATTTGTAACAATCTTGTCCGATAGTCCCACAATGTCACCTTGAGGTGTGCCAGTGTATATCTCAATCTCAAAGCCTTTTAATAAGACCATGTTATTCTCCAAAACTTCTTCTAATGTTCATAAATTGTATCTAATTAGACGATTTTTTGCATTTTTTGTGTACATTGTCTTACCGTTCTATAAAACTTACCCAAAATTACCAAAGTCTAGACACATCTGGACAGCGATAATCTTAGTGTTTATTTCCTGCTTCATCGTGGTCTTAGAATGACTTCTAAGAGGTTTTTCCACTCGACAGACAATCTCGGTAGAACTTACCGTTTCTGACCGTAGTTCCTAAAAAGAACCCCCAAATAAATTGCAATTGGGGGCGAAAATTGATTGAGAATTACAGGCGTGACGGGGTGAAAGTTTAGAAAATAAACATAAACATCAATTGCGGTGATTATTGTTGTAACGAACTCTTGTTCCTGCCCACAGTAACTTCTCCCGCAATGTTTGGTAATATGAATTATTTGCCCGTAAGACAATAAACTTAGCGCGACAATCAGCCATTCGCACATCAACACGATGTCCAGGCCAAATAGAAGTAGATAAAACACCATCCATCCAGAGTTTGGTGCTTAAATCATAATCGCCCAAAGGCCAAATACTAACCACCGAACCGGGGGGTAAAACCAGAGGACGACTAGAAAGACTCATTGGACAAATGGGAGTGATAGTAATTGCTTCCATCCCATCATGGATAATTGGTCCGCTGGCAGAAACAGTATAACCAGTAGAACCTGTGGGAGTAGAGATAATTAACCCATCTCCCACATATTGATCTACTATTTCACCATCAATTTCCATTTCCAGAATTGAGGTAATCATTCTGTCAGCAGAAGCGGGTTTGACACAAAACTCATTTAAAGCCAAGTAACTTTCAGTTACGGGTTCTAAATTTGAGCCAGTTCCTTCATATACCGCTGCTTGTAACATCATCCGCCGTTGGATAGCATAACGATCTTCTAACAGCCTGTCCCAAACTATTTCTGGATCTTGAAACTCATCTACTGACTCGGTTAAAAACCCCAAATGTCCGCCTACATTGACTCCGAGAATGGGAATGCCGGCTGGAGCTAAATGCCTAGCGCCAGTTAAGACAGTACCATCACCACCGAGTACCAAAGCTAAATCAATTGGTTGGTTAGCAGAGGCCAAAAAAACCGGATAGGGGTTATCTTTTGGACCACTAGGTCCCATCAATACTTGGCACTGACGATTTTCTAGTTGTTTAGCACAGAGTTCAGCCCAGCGTTGACTCTGGGGATCTCGGGCTTTATAAGCAATGATTACCTGCTTGAGTTGCACTAACTATTACCACTTCAGAAGATTAAACTGCTCCATATCAACGGTATCGCGGTTGCGATAAATAGTCAGAACGATCGCTAAACCTACTGCTGCTTCTGCTGCTGCTACGGTAATCACGAAAACGGTAAAAACCTGACCCTTAATTAAGGTTGAATCCAGGAAGTTGGAAAATGCCATTAAATTTAGATTAACGGCATTTAGCAATAACTCAATTGACATGAGTACCCGCACTGCGTTCCGACTGGTAATTAAGCCATAAATCCCAATGCAAAACAAAGCTGCGGCTAGTAATAAAAAGTATTGGAGTTGCATGATTGTCAGTTGTCAAGGAATAGGCAAGAGGCAAAAGGCAAGAGTTAAAAGGCAAAAGACAGAAGTTTTTTAACCTTGATATCTCTTTCCAGTTGCTATTCGGCATTTGTAGTGGTGCTACCAGTGGAGATGAGTTCTTTGGGACGTTCTGGTAGGGTTAAAATTGTTTGTTGTAGTTCAGTGGTTGGTACTTGGTCAGGGAGATATTCCCGACGCGCCAAAATAATTGCGCCTACCATCGCTATTAGCAAGAGGACGGAAGCTAATTCAAAGGGTAGCAAAAAGTCGCTGAAGAAATGCTCACCAATGACAACGATGGAATTTTGATTAACTACGGGATTAATTGTATAAGCCCAAGGTGTAGCTAATACCATTGTACTTAAAAGCGCAAATAGTCCAAAACTGACTATAGCTGTAAATACTTTTCTTAATCCAGCACTAGGTAATGGTGAAAAATCCTGTCTTTTGTTTACCAACATAATGGCAAACAGAATTAAAACGTTAATAGCACCAACATAAATTAGGATTTGTGCTGATGCGACAAAATCACCATTTAGCAATAAGTACATTCCCGCTATACTGATGAATACACCTCCCAGCAAAAACGCGGAATAAACAATGTTAGAGAATAACACTACACCGAGTGCTGTCCCAATCATCATTACACCAAGAATGCCAAGTGATACAGACTGTACTCCCTCTGCTAGATTCACTGTTTTTGTCCTTAGTCAGTTGTTAGTTGTTGGTTGTCAGTTGTCAGTTGTCAGTTGTCAGTTGTCAGTTGTCAGTTGTCAGTTGTAAATTATCTTTGCTAATGACTAATGACTAATGACTAATAACTAATTATTTTTCTGTTTCTACTAGTAGTTCGTCAAATTTATTTTGACGGGTAATAATCGGAAAAAACTTCTCTTCTTCCCTCCCCCACCTCCCCCACCTCCCCCACCTCCCCAACCTCCCCAACCTCCCCCTGCTTGCCTTCACCCGTCATTTTCGGGTTGACAGACTACTAAGTCTTCTGGACGAGAACCTGCACGGGGGGCATCAGCGGGGACTCCGTGAGGGTCCATTACGCCTTTAGGTAGGTAAACAAGTTCGCGCAGTGGTGTCACCATGGGATCGTTTGTAACTTTATAGGGTAATCGTCCCAGGGCTACACTATCGTAATTAAGTTCATGGCGATCATAAGTGGCTAGTTCATATTCTTCTGTCATGGATAAACAGTTGGTGGGACAGTATTCCACACAGTTACCACAGAAGATACAAACTCCAAAATCAATACTGTAGTGTTTGAGCTTTTTCTTTTTAGTGCCTTTGTCCATTTCCCAGTCAACGACAGGAAGATTAATGGGACAAACACGCACACAGACTTCACAAGCAATACACTTATCAAATTCATAGTGAATGCGACCGCGAAATCTTTCCCCAGGAATCAATTTTTCGTAGGGATATTGAACGGTAACAGGTCGCCGTCTCATGTGGTCAAAAGTAACAGATAATCCTTGACCAATATAACGACCTGCTTGGACTGCTTCTTTGGCGTAATCACCAACTTGTTTGAGGAATTTAAGCATTTTTGTGTCTCTCTCTTTACAATTTTGGATTTTGGATTTTGGATTTTAGATTTCAGATTCAATCCAAAATCTAAAATTGCCTTACCCACCGAAGGCGAAGGGAAAGGCTAGTTTGAAGGCTGCGGTTAATAGGAGATTTACCAAGCCTATTGGTAAGAGAAATTTCCATCCTAAGTCTAGCAATTGGTCAATCCGTACCCGTGGTACTGTCCAACGAATGAGGATGGCAAAAAATACTAGTAAGTAGGCTTTAATCACGGTCATGGTAATGCCTATCACTGCTGTGACTACCTGAATGGCTGGGTCACTTTCGCTGACTCCTAACCAACCAGTGATCATCTCCAGGGGTATAGGACAATGCCAACCACCAAGGTATAAAATTGCTACTAATAGGGCAGAAAGGACAAGGTTAATGTAGGAACTGAGGTAAAAGAGGGCGAATTTCATGCCTGAATATTCGGTCTGATACCCGGCAACTAGTTCTTCTTCGGCTTCTGGTAAGTCAAAGGGTAGGCGCTCGCATTCTGCTAGGGCGGCTATCCAAAAGATCATAAAACCTAATGGTTGTCGCCAAATATTCCAGCCGAGAATGCCAAAGTTAGATTGCTGATTAACGATGTCAACGGTACTAAGACTATTGGACATCATGGCGATCGCTAGTACACTCAATGCTAAGGGAATTTCATAGCTGATGGACTGTGCTGCTGCCCGTAAACCTCCCAATAAGGCGTATTTATTATTAGAGGCATAACCTGCCATTAATAAACCAATGGGCTGAATACTAGATAGTGCAATCCACAAGAACACGCCCATGCCGACGTTAGCAATGATGATATTCTGTCCAAATGGCACAATTAAATAAGACAGAAATACTGGTAAGACGACAATAATTGGACCGATGGTAAATAGCCAAGTATCTGCTTTGGCGGGGATGATATCTTCTTTAAATACCAGCTTCAGACCATCGGCTACAGGCACTAGTAATCCAAAGGGTCCTTGGTATTCAGGACCAATCCGCTGCTGTGCCGCCGCTGAAATTTTCCGTTCTAGCCATGTGGCAACTAGTACGCCTACTGTAGCCCCAATTAGCATCAATACCATTGGTAATGGCATCCATAGAGCTTTGGCCGCGCCAGGGGGTACGCCCAAGTCTTTGACAGATTGAATAAAAGTTCCTTGGAGGTCAATTCCTGGATTCATGTTTGCTGCTCTTTAAGTCAACGTTCTGATCAACTGTCCAAGATGAAATTAGTTGTTTCAACTTTCATCTAAACCTCCAGGAGACCCCCACCAAAACTGTACTCAGTTTGGTGATGGGAGGAATGGAGGTTTAATTGTGAAACGTCCCTTGAGTAATTTTGTGCGCCAGCACAAACAATGAGAGGGACAGTTGAGCAATTAACAAATCTTTGATAGTTTATTCCCTTCAATACTTGGGCTAATTCATGAGTTTAGTATATCCTTGGATGGGTTTCCCCATCAGACTCTACAAGACAACTTCTACTTATGGTTGGGATTGGGAATTGATGATTGATGACTTAATCGTCATCAGGTAGTGCAAATTAGCCGCTTCCGGGTTGGTAATGGGTTTCCCAAACTCGGCGCTGTTGTAAGTTTGCCAATTTTAACGGGTTGTGATTTTGGAATACAAGCCTCAATGGAAGATGTGACGGTTATCAATCTGTCCATTGGAGGACTTGAATTGAACATCCCAAATCTACAGTTGAGTAGTTTGTCAGTTAACGTTGGTCAATCGGAGTGTAGGCGATTTCGTGACGACCACTGTAAATTTGAGTGGGACGGAAAATCCGGTTTTCTACCAGTTGTTCTTTCCAGTGTGCTAACCAACCGGCTACACGGGCGATCGCAAATACTGGTGTAAACAAATCTGTAGGGATTCCCATTTTCCTATACACCAAACCAGAATAAAAGTCAACATTAGGATAAATCCCTTTACCACCCAGTTTTTCTGAAACTACCCGTTCCATTTCTACGGCAATTTCATAGTATTCGTCATAGCCAAACTTCTCAAACAATTGCTCTGCCAAGCTTTGTAAGATTGTAGCGCGAGGATCTTTGACTTTGTAGACACGATGACCAAAGCCCATAATTTTAGCTTTGCGTTTGAGAAGATCATCTACATAGGGGACAACATTTTCTACTGAACCGATGTCTTCTAACATCTGAATTACTTCTTCATTCGCTCCACCATGCAATGGACCGCCTAAAGTACCGACGGCACTGGCGACTACTGCATAAGGATCAGTCAATGTAGAAGCTGTGACTCTAGCACTAAATGTTGAAGCATTCATTGTATGCTCAACATGAAGTATTAGGCAGATATCAAATATTTTGGCGGCTAGGGGGTCAGGCTCTTTCTCATTGAGCATATACAGGAAGTTAGCCGCATAGTTCAAATCATCCCTGGGTTTAACGGGGTCATTACCTTGCCGCATTAACTGGAATGCTGCTACCATCGTGGGAATAGTAGCGATTAACCGGACGGCAGCAGTCCGAATATAGACAGGATTATGTAAATCCCGACGAGAATAGAATAAACCTAAAGCAGCAGCCGAGGCTTGAAGCGCATCCATCGGATGACCACTTTCAGGGAAGCATTTCATCATGTCCCGAATGCGGTATTTGATGCGCCTGTGGAAGAGAACTTCATGCTCAAATGCTTTTAGTTCTTCTTCATTTGGTAACTCACCCCAAATTAACAGATATGCAGTTTCTAGGAATGTACTTTTCTCCGCTAATTCCTCAATCCTGATACCACGATATTCTAGAATTCCTTTCTGCCCGTCTACATAACTAATGCTCGACTGGGCTGCGGGAATGCCTTCTAAACCAGGCTTGTATTCGCATACCGTCATGGCAACACCATTTACTTTGTAAAATATCTGCTCACACTAACCTACTAGAGACTATTTTCACCACAATAGTTGCAGATGTAACAACTATTACAGCAGGTACTTGGGTGATGTTAACCAAAACAGTTGACTACGACCCCAAGCTGAACCATCATCTGGTAGTTTTATTCCCATCATACCTGCTTTTTTGAGGATGAGGCTCTCTTTTGCTGCTCCCCACAGGAGAATTTCTGCCCAATGGCTTAAACTAGGCTCATGACCGACTAATGCTAATTTGGTTTTCTGGGGATAATTCCTGGGTTGAAGCCATTCTTGCCACCAATTTTGAATATTACCATCAAAGCTCAGATGATCTGATGTTTCTAACTGGGAACTCAATCCAGCCGCAATGAGTATTTCTGCTGTTTGATAAGCGCGAACTAGGGGACTGGTAAGAATGAGATCAAAGTGTAATTCTAGCTGTGCTAATCTTTGAGCGACTTTCTCGGTTTTTTCTCGTCCTTCTGGGGTGAGTTGTCGTTCTTCGTCTTTTAGTTGCGGTTGATGTTCTTCGGCGATACCATGACGGATTAAGTATAGTTCCATGTTTTTAGTTGGGTGTTTTTATATTATTTTTGTTTCGCGCAAAGACGCAAAGAAGCAAAGGCGCAAAGAAGAGGGTAAAATTAGTAATTTCATAAAATCTTTGGATACTGTGAAAGTCTATGTCTTATATCTCTAGCTAATTGATCAAATGTTTTACAAATTACTTTGCGTGAGTCTACTACAACTCTATTTAAATACCATTTCAATCTAGCTTTTTCAAGCTCACTAAGGAATTCATCTCTACCTATAACAAGAATACCTTGATATTCTATATTCTCACTTCCAAAAATAGAACGAAATTGAGAAGTATTCTTAACATCATCAATTTTCCAAAACCAATCAATGATTTGACTAAATCCATGTTCAAATCTATGCGAACGCAGTAGATTTTCAAATTCCTCAAGTTCAACCCAACACTGTTTAATATCTATATGAAAAGAATCTAGATTTTTCATACTTTAGCCTTTTCTAATAATCCATATAACATTTCAATCCGTTTATAATTAACTATATCAGTAATAGTCACTTTTTTAGATTGAACTTCAAAAATGATTCGATATATGCCTACCTTCGCAATAAAATCATTATCTGGGCTTGAATTCAGATTAGAAAATTCAATTTCTGAACAATCAGGAAAGTTTTCTAGATAACTAATAGCATGACTAATCTTTTCTTTTTCTTGAGTTGGTAAAGCATCAAGTGCTATTTGTGCGTTATCATCTAGAACTATTTCATTTTTGTTTGGCTGTTGATTTTTAGAGTTAGTAGAAAGATCGCAATACTCATCAGATAAGTGTTGAACTTCATTAAAAAAATTAGTTCCTCCTTCTACTTTTTCCAATATGTGCTTAATCTTTGCAAATATTTCATCTTTTTTTTCTGTTGGTTCGTCGTTTAACACAGAAACTAATATTTCTTGAAATTTCTGATTCCTTTGTGCTGTAGTTTCCTGAGTATTTTCGGTCATACTAACCATAATTTGCCTGAAAACCTGTAGAACTGCTATTTTTTCAGTTTCAGATATATTAGAAATCCATTCTATCAATAACTTAACAACCAACATTATAAACTTAGGTAAAACCTCCGAATCTAGCTTCTGAATATAACCGTGAGCCAGACGATTACGCTTTTCTAAGTAAGCTTGAATAATATCAAATTCAGAAATTGATAACTCTCCCACAGAGTACATTGATCTTAGCAATTTTATGAATGGTAAACGTTCAATAGGAATTGATACATCAACTGCTCTTTTTCTTAATGCTCCCTCAAAAACACTCCAGAGAAAAAGAAAAGCAGGTTCAATATTATTATTTTCAATAAGCTTGCTAACTTGACTAAAATGGTCAATTAGTTCTTCCCAAGAAGGTAGTTCTTCCGATGTTCCAGGTAATGATTCGGCTTCTATATCTTCAAGTGTCACTAATAAAAAACGCCAGCCTGGATGTCTACTTACTTCTTCTGCTACAAATTGTAAATGCTCAACTGAAACTGGACGAATACTGGTTTTTACTTCAATTATTAAACCTATTAAACCAGATTCATTTTCATTCTTAGTAGCAAGAATATCGGGTTGATAATTATCCAAATCAAACGGTAATTGATCTGCTTTCGGGTTTTGTATAACAGTAAATCCTTGATCACGATACTGCTTGATCAAAGATTCAACTTTATCATCATGTAAACTTTTAGTATTGTCTATCATAAGTATTTTTCCAATGTTTGAGATTCACTTACTTTGACATAAACACACTCTTCGCCAATGATGACACCTTCCTGTAATAATAAAGGTAAATTTGTTATATCAATTGGCTCAGATAAAAACCGACGATGACTCTCTACATCTGATATTAGTCCATCATCTTCATAAACTAACTCATTGAGTGCATCCTGAATGGGTTTAATAATGTTATCGGTGTCAAGTAGATTCGGATCACCATAATTATCACCACAAAGATAAATTAGCGTTAACTGTAAATTAGCATCTTTAATTGGACTGCTACCCGTCCAAACCTTTTGGGCTTCAGAATGCACAAAATTTATCCATTCTCGACGGTTTATTTTGTTCCGTGTTTGGTTTGAAACAGGCCGCTTGCGAATGAGAAGTTCAAAATATATTATTGACATTCCCAGTCCATCTCTTGATTATAACTTAATAAACTTACAGCACTTTCCACCACGTCTTGGGTGTATCTCAAAATTGTACTAAATTTATACCTGTTTCTTTGACTATATAGTTTCAAAAATAAATCAAATAAGTCAAGTTGATAGACGTACTGTATAGCTGAAGTATCAACAATAACGATAGAGATGAGCTTATCCCTATAGTTGATCATTTGGCTAAATCTGTACTGAGAATTATCTGAAAATGAAATATTCAACTCATCATGGCGATCGCCTAACTTGTACAATGAAAGATAGATTGTTGCGAATTGTATAGTTAAGGATTATAGCTGTCATGACTGCCGCTGTTTTCATCGAAAATCTCAAAAAAAGCTACGGTAATCTAGTCGCAGTCCAGGATGTTTCCTTTCAAGTCCAACCTGGAGAAATTTTTGGGTTACTTGGACCTAACGGGGCGGGGAAAACGACCACTCTCCGGGCTTTATGTACGCTAACAACGCCTGATACTGGGAAAATTGAGGTTTCCGGCATTTCCGTCTTAAATAACCCCAAATTGGCTAGGCAAAAACTGGGTTATGTAGCCCAAGAGGTAGCTTTAGATAAGGTGCTAACTGGACGGGAGTTACTACAATTACAAGCGGCGCTGTATCATCTTCCTGGTGCGCTGATTAAACAGCGAATTAATACTATTTTGGATTTGCTGGGGTTACAAGAATACGCAGATAAAAAAACTGGCACTTATTCCGGTGGTTTACGCAAACGGTTAGATCTAGCGGCTGGGTTACTTCATGCCCCTGATGTGTTGGTATTAGATGAACCAACGGTAGGATTGGATATTGAAAGTCGGGTTGTAGTCTGGAATTTCCTGCGGCAATTACGGGCTGGGGGAACTACTGTGGTAATTACCAGTCATTATTTGGAAGAAGTTGATGCTTTAGCTGACAGGGTGGCAATTATTGATAGAGGTTTGGTTATTGCTAATGGTACACCTTCTCAGTTAAAAGATCAGGTGGGGGGCGATCGCATCACCTTGAGAATCCGCGAATTTTCACCTCTAGAAGAAGCCGAAACCGCCAAAAACCTGTTAGCAGCCTTACCTTTTGTTCAAGAAATCATCATCAACAGCGCCCAAGGTAACTCTCTAAATTTAGTAGTTACTCCGCAAAATGACGTTTTGATCACGATTCAACAGGCGTTAAATCATGCCAATTTACCAATTTTTGGCATCGCTCAATCTCGTCCTAGTTTAGATGATGTTTACCTAGCAGCCACCGGAAAAACCTTAATGGATGCGGAATTAGCCGCTGTAGCCAATCGTGATCCCAAAGCGGAGAAAAAGCAAAATATGAGATAGAGAATAGGTAGGTAATAGTTAAGGAAATGTAGGTTGGGTTGAGCGATAGCGAAACCCAACAAAATCCTTGATAATGTTGGGTTATGGCTGATGCCTTCGGCGATCGCTTCTGGGAGAGATAATCCTACTGTATACTTGGCACAGATGAGGAGATGGAGAAATTACTGGACTGGACTGATAACTAAGTTAGTATGGGAGAAAGTTGTGGTTATCCCATAAAACGAAAGTAAACTGATTTTAATTATATTTACTTATGAAAAAGTTGCAATTTGACTTTAACCATCAAGCCATACATAATAGTCGAGAAGATGGCTATCTCAAATTTCAACTTAATCAACAAACTGGTGCTGTTTTATCCATTTCTCATACGCAGGAAGCAATTATTGTACCTGTGACATCGGTTACGGCTATTCCGAATATGCCTGCTTGTATATTAGGATTGATGAATTGGCGCAGTCATATAATTTGGGTGGTTGATTTACCGAGGATGTTTAATCTAGAATGTCTTGATCACCGATTGCGTCAGTATAATATTATTGTTATTCAAATAGAATCAATAATTTTAGGTTTAGTCGTTCAAGAAATTAAAGGAACAACCAAGTTTATTGCTGATGATATCCGTTCCCCTGTCGGACAAGTAGCATCTAGTTTAGTACCTTACTTATGTGGTTGTGTGGTACAACAAGAAGAAATTTTATTGGTATTAAATGCAGTACATATTTTAAGTTCAGATGTTTTTTGTATTAACTAATAATTAATACTCGAAGAAAGCGGTAACTTTTTATTTTATAGATGTGGTGCGAAGAATATATGTTGAATAAAACTGATATCAAACAAAGTAGCAATTCTCAAAATCAAGCATCTTTAATTTCTCCAACTAAAGTTGTTGATAATAGAGGAAAAAGTTCCAGTGATCAGAGGTCTTGGTATGAGAGATTAGAATATTTGCGACAATTTAAGTTAAGTACCCAATCTATAATTTTATCTATAGCTATTGGTACTTTACCAGTTTTGGGAATTGGGGCGATCGCTTATATGTTTGGTAGTAAGTTAATTACAAAGCAAATTATTACATCCCAAGAAAATACAGCAATTAATTTAAGTGATAAAGTTAATAACTTTATTGGACAACGCTATGGAGATATTCAGATCCTATCTAATATATCTTTTTCAAGTCCGATGCAAGATACAGAAAAAGCAATAGCAGAAAAATTTAGGCAAATATCGAAAGTTGATCCCAGCACAATTAATATAGAAACAAAAGCCTCCTTAGATAGCTTGATCAAAAATAGTCATGTTTATGATAGTGTAGCCATATTTGATCTGAATGGACAAGTGATTATGCAATCATCAGGAGAGTCTTTAAGTCCAGAAAAACAACTGATCTATTTTCAAGATGTAGTTAAACAAAATACTCCTATTATTAGTCAACCAGAAATAGTTAAAAATATCGGCACAGTGATTTATATAGCTGCACCAATTAAGGATGCAGTGGAGGGTAATACTATTGGTATAGTCAGAACTCGTATACCTCTAAAGGCTTTAAAAAAAGTAATCCAAGGTTATATAGATAAGAATAATCAATATTATTTTTTAGATGCAGCAGGAAAAATTTTAATTAGTTCCTATCAAGATATGTTTGGTGAAAAACTCGTAGATATATATCCGAGTTTAACTAATGTTTTGAATACCAAAAATATTGATACATTTACAGCCATTGCCAAAAATAATCAAAAGCAGCAACTTATTACTTATATACCATTTTCCAAAATATCAGGTTTACCGGAGATCAAGTGGCAATTAATCGTAGAAAAAGATACAGCGATCGCCTTTAAGCAACAAAGAGAATTTTTAAAATTAACTGCTACTACAACATCATTAATTGCATTATTAATGACGTTGCTTGTAGCTTGGTTAAGTCAGCGGATTAATGCTAAAATTGCGAATACGTCTATAGGAAAAGCTCAGGAAATTCAAGAGCAAATACATCTAAGCGTAGTCAACAAACAAGAAGATCAAGAAAGAGAAATTGAATGGCTAAAATTACTGCTAGAAGTGACTAGAAAAATTCGGCTAAATCTTCAGTCCGAAGCTATTTATCAAACAGCAATTTCTGAAGTTAGTCATGTTCTAAAAACAGATAGAGTCATCGTTTATAAACTCCATCGAAAAACCCAAGCTGTCAAAGTAATTGCTGAATCAGTACTTGATGATTGTCAAAAAATGCTTGGTGTCTATAACAATGATTCTCACTGGCGAGAACTTGGGAAAAGTAATCAATTTGAGGCTATATCAGACATTGAACAAGAGGTAAAATTAACCAGTAGTTATATCGAGTGGTTAAAGAAATTTTCTGTACAAAGTAGTTTAACAGCACCAATTTTAAGTCATGGAGAAATTCAAGGATTCCTGATTGCTCATCATTGTTATAATCCTCATATTTGGCAAGTTGAAGAAATTAATTTTTTAACCCAAATTGCTACACAAGTTGGCTATGCTTTAGAACAATCTCATCTGCTAGTAGAGATCAGAAAATTGAAAGCTCATAGTCAAACAAATATTCATCAAGACTCCCTAGAACTCCAGAATTTTCAGGATAGTATTGAGCCGATTGTCAATCAAATTCAACAAGCTGTTAGTGAAGTAAATGTTTATTTAGAAAAATTCGCCACAGAGGCAATTCTAGAACCTGAAAAAATGTACCAAAGCTTAGAAACTATTGAAAATATGACCATTGCTATTCAATCTACCGCTGATATAGCACAGCAAGCTGTCACCATTATTAATGATGCTAACCATACAGCTACTAAAACTGGAGCAGAGATGGATTTAACACTGCAAAATATTTTCTGTGTCCAAGAAACGGTTGATGAAATCACCAAAAAAGTAAGACGTTTAGGGGACTCTTCTCAACAAATTTCCCGTGTGGTTTCTATAATTAATCAAATTTCTATGCAAACTAATCTATTAGCAATTAATGCGGGAATTGAAGCTGCAAGAGCCGGAGAGGAAGGTCAAGGTTTTGCAGTGGTAGCTGAAGAAGTTGGCGAATTAGCCGCCAGAAGTGCAGCCGCTACTCAAGAAATTGAGGAAATAATTGCCAAAATCCAACAAGAAACAGGTGAAGTATTAAAAACAATGACAATGGGAACTAATCAAGTTACCCAAAGCAGCAATATTATTGAAAATGCCAAGCATAATTTACAAAAAATCACTGATGTATCCCAGCAAATAGATACCCTGGTTCAGTCAATTTTAAGTTCTACTCAATCTCAAGTTCAAACATCACAAATTGTGAGTCAAACTATTAAAGATATTACCCTTGTATCAGCACGTAATATTCATAATTCGCGTCAAGTTTCCCAATCTTTACAAAAAGCAGTAGATATTTCTCAAGAGTTAAAAGATACTATTGAGACTTTCCCACCTAATTGATATTCTCATTTGTTCTGAATTAATAAATAAGTAGGTGAACACAATAAAACCAAACTGTGTAAAGAAATGTAAAATCGCCCAAACCCTCTTCACTCTTGCCTTTTGCCTTTTGCCTTGCCATAACGACAATTTTCAACACCAACCTACTTAATGACTAATGACTAATGACTAAAGATAAAGAATTGGAAATCCAGATGCAATTTCTGGAAGAAGCAACTGATTATCTCAATACTTTAGAAGGGGTATTACTGGAAATTGACATTAGTAAACGTATTGAATTAGAACATATTAACGCTGCAATGAGAGCCGCCCACTCTATTAAAGGTGGAGCAGCAATGATGGGATTTCGCGTATTAAGTGATTTAGCTCATAAATTGGAAGATGCCTTTAAAGTCTTAAAGACTCAAAAAGATTCTTTGGAACTTGATACTCATTTACAAAGTTTATTACTATCTAGTGTTGATTGGCTACGACAGATTGTTGAGTTATTGGCAAAGGGTAATAATCTGGATGATAGTTGGTTAAGAAAATTTTGTTATCCAGTTTTTGACGAACTTTATGAGCGTTTAGGTGAACCGACTCCAGAAAATATTACAACTTTACTATCATCAGAAAATGATACAGAAATTATCCCTTTATTATTTGAAACTGAAGTTGAAGAGTATTTACAACACCTAGAAGCTAGATTAAAAAATAGCAATAAATCGGGGTTAAGAGTAGAGTTGGTAATGATGTCCACTGAGTTGAGTGGGTTAGGAGAAATGCTGCAATTAACAGCTTTTACCAAATTATGTCAATCCGTTAGCCATTATTTAGAAACTTACCCTGATAGTTGTTTAGAAATTGCTAATTTAGCATTAAAAGCATGGCGACAATCTCAAACTTTAGTATTAAGTAATCAACTAGGTAATTTACCAACTAGAATTAATTTTGGTGAAGTTATTCATAATCTTCCTCCTATTTCATCAAATCAGCAAGATTATTTATTGCATAAATCAAATATTTCTGATTTTGATTTATTAGAAAATGTTGAATTATCTCCAGAAAGTGCTGATAGAGGATCAACCTCAGAAAATCTCCCCATAGATTATAAATATACTGAACGTAAAAGTGATATTAATTCACTGCCTAAAGAAAGGGAAAACCAGGAAAATACAGTTAGAGTTCCTAGTAAACATTTAGAAAAGATTAATGATTTATTTGGAGAAGTTATTATTCAACGTAATGGGTTAAATGTGCAAATGGAAAGATTACGTAAATTAGTGCGTAATCTCAGTCAAAGAGTCCAAATTCTTGATCAAGAAAATCAAGAACTGCGAACAGCTTACGCAAAAATAATAACTCATAATCATGGTAATCAAGAAGTAGAAAATAATTTTACAGAACAAGATAGCTATCAAAAATTGAATTTATTATCTCAAAATGTGATGGAAACTATTGTCCAAGTGGCAGAAGTTACCAGTGATATCCAATTAAGTGTGGACGATACAGACCAAATAGCAAGAAAACTAAATAAAACTTCTAAACAATTACAAAGACAATTAACCCAGGTGAGAATGCGTCCTTTCTCCGATTTAGTAGAACGGTTTCCTAGAGCTATTAGGGATTTAAATGTTGAGTATGGAAAAAATGTGCAATTAAAAATTGAAGGTGGAAATACTTTAATTGAAAGAGGTATTTTGGAAGCTTTAAATGAGCCTTTAATGCACTTATTACGCAATGCTTTTGATCATGGAATTGAAGATCCTATTACTCGGAAAAAGCAAGGAAAAAGTGAACAAGGTTTGATTGAAATGAAAGCGGTCTATCATAGTAATCGCACGATTATTACTATTCGTGATGATGGTCAAGGTATTTCTTTAGACAAAATTCGTCACCGCGCCTTAAAAATGGGTTTGGACGATTCTTTATTAGCGAGCGCTAGTGATGAAGATCTACTATCATTGATTTTTGAACCAGGATTTAGCACCTCAGAACAGGTAACAGCTTTATCTGGTCGGGGTGTAGGTATGGATGTAGTCCGTAATAACCTGAAATTAGCGCGAGGAGATGTGAATGTTGACACCCAAGCTGGAGTGGGGACGAAGTTTACCTTATCAGTCCCATTTACCTTGTCAGTTGCGCGGGTTTTATTGGTTGAGAGCGATCGCTTGGTGTTAGCATTTTTTACAGACGTAATTGAGGAAATTTTCTTGCTAGAACAGGAACAAATCTTCTCCCAAAACGGGAAGGAATTTATTAACTGGCAAAACAATCAATTACCATTACTACGTCTCAATAGTTACTTTGAATTTAATTGCTCCCGCTACAATAACCTGGAATTAGAAACTCTGCCGATCATTAATGCTATAAGTGTATTGATAGTCAAACATGATCATCAACAAGTCGCAGTTCAAGTAGAACGCTGCTGGGGTGAACAAGAAGTAGCTATTCGTCAAGTAGAAGGTAATATTCCCCTTCCCAGTGGTTTTAACAACTGTACAATTCTGGGTGATGGTCGAGTAGTTCCCCTCATTAATACTAATGATTTGGTATCATGGATTACAAAAAATGAACGTCCCCACATCAGTAATAAATTACCAACAACAAGACTACAAACTGCATTCCTCAAACCGCCAAAAGTACCCACTATCAATCAACCTAGTCGCCAAAAAGGCATAATTTTGATTGTTGATGATTCCATTAATGTCCGTCGTTATCTAGCACTAACCCTGGAAAAAGGTGGATATCAAGTAGAACAGGCTAAAGATGGTCAAGAAGCTTTAGAAAAGCTAGAAAGTGGTTTGCAAGTCCAAGCAGTGATCTGTGATATTGAAATGCCTCGTATTGACGGTTATAGCTTTTTAGAGCGAATCAACAACAATACAGAGTTGAGAAATATTCCTGTCGCTATGTTAACCTCCCGTAGTAGTAGTAAGCATCGTCAGTTAGCTATGCAATTAGGAGCAAAAGCTTATTTTTCTAAACCGTACAATGAGCAAGAATTATTGCGGACATTAGAAGAAATAATTTTCCAGATTGCAGAAACAACATTAATTGGTAATTCGTAATTCGTAATTCGTAATTTGGAATTCGGGCGTTGCTGAATCGAGGTATGAAATTTCCAAATTGAACCTTTAAAAATCTTACCTTTGCGTCTTTGCGCCTTTGCGTGAGACTAAAATTCATACCCTTAATCAGCAACGCCGGAATTCGTAATTCGTAAGTAGGTGAACACAATAAAACCAATCTGTGTAAAGAAACGTAAAATCGCCCAAACCCTCTTCACTATTGCCTCTTGCCTTTTGCCTCTTGCCTTTTGCCTCTTGCCCTCCCATAACGACGATTTTCAATGCTAACCTACTTAACACAATCAAACAATTTTAAACTTGAACATTTTTACTAATTTTACACCAATGATTCAGTCCACACGAAGCTTATGGCATTTTGGACAAACGGTACTGGGTATTATATTCCGCCACCCCATTACTGGTACAAGTATTATTCCTATTTTACCTGATGGTCAGATTGTCCTCATTAGAAGAAAGGATGATGGTCGTTGGTCATTACCTGGTGGTATGGTGGATTGGGGAGAAGATGTTCCTCATGCAGTCCGTCGGGAATTGATAGAGGAAACAGGGTTAGAAGTAGTTAAAATCCGCCGTTTAGTGGGGGTTTACTCTTCACCAGATCGTGATCCTCGGATTCATTCTATCTGTATTACTGTTGAAGCTGAAGTTCAAGGAGAAATGGCAGTCAAAGATACTTTAGAAGTTATGGAAATTCAAGCTTTTCCTCCTAGTTCTTTGCCAAAACCAGATATGTCTCATGATCATTTTCGTCAGTTACAAGACTACTTAAATGGTTTAACAACACTTGCATAAAAGATGGAAAATTTAAAATTCTGGGTTGGGAAATTAACTCTAAAGTCTATAATTGGAAATTGCACAACTTAGACACCTAAATTAGTAAGTTAAAATAAATGAATATTTTATTTCGTAACTCCCGCATAAAACTTAGTCAAGGGGTATTGTTTTGGCGTGAAGTTGGTACAGGAATACCCGTAGTTTTTCTACATGGTGCATGGAATGATGGTAGCGAATGGGTATCCACAATGGAATTATTAGCTGAAAACATCCATTGCTTTTCACCAGATTTGTTAGGTTTTGGTGAATCAGCAAATCCTAAAATTCACCATTCCATAGATTTACAAGTCGAGTGTTTAGCTGATTTTTTAAACGCTTTAAAATTAGAAAAGGTCTATTTAGCTGGTAATTCTCTAGGAGGTTGGATTGCGGCTAGTTATGCTTTAAAATATCCAGAACAAATATCTGGCTTAATATTGTTATCACCAGAGGGTGTTGCAGCGGAAGATAAAAAAGAGGAATGGCAAAAAAAACGGCGGTTATTTAATTGTTCACCCTTAATAATTAAATTTTTACGCTTAATTATGCCTTTTATCAAATTGATTGGTTGGGAGGGAAAAATTGCTAGAGATTTAGAATTAAGACAAACATTGTTACAATCTTCTACAGCTTGTCAATTACTTTTTAATCGCAAGCAACCAGAAATAGCAGCAGAATTATTAGAAACCCGCTTACCGGAAATTAATGTTCCCTGTTTGATTTTGCAAGGTGGTCAAGATACACAATCTGCTATATCAAAAAGTAATACTTATGCCCGATTAATTCCCGAAGTTCAGTTACATAATATTGCTCATGGAGAAAGTAATTTACCAGAAACTTGTGCCAGTGTTGTCGCTGAAGCTATTTGGGATTTTATTAATAAGTAGTCACCGAGTCAGGAGTCAGGAGGAAGAATTGGTAAGATTTTTGGGCGTTGCTGATAGCCTGCGTGGCGTATCCCTGCGGGAGCCGGAGGCATTAGCCATATCGAGGTATGAAATTTCCAAATTGAACCTTTAAAAATCTTACCTTTGCGTGAGACTAAAATTCATCCCCTTAATCAGCAACGCCGATTTTTGGAATAATTGAACGCAGATAAACGCAGATAAACGCAGATAAATACTAAATTGACTCTAGGTATCGGCGTAATTTACTACTAAACCAATCAATAACTGTGACTACTACTAATAGCACTAACATCATGGTTGTGGCTTTGGTATATTCAAAACCATCTATATAGCTTTTTAATTGAAATCCTATTCCCCCAGCACCAACTACTCCTAAAACTGAAGCAGCACGAATGTTATATTCAAACATCCATAGGGTATAACCTAATCCTAAAGGTAATATTTGCGGTAATATCCCATACTGAGCAATTTGTATTTTTGATGCTCCAATTACCTGTAAAGACTCTAAGGAATGATAATCTACTGATTCTATCGCTTGTTGATAAAATTTAGCAAGATAGCCAATAGTATATATTGATAATGCCAATGTTCCAGCGGGTGCGCCTAAACCTGTAGCAGCTACGAAGATTAAACCTAAGATAATTGAAGGTACGGAACGCACAGCATTTTGCAGTAAGTTTGCTATCCATCTTAACCATAAAGGGGCGATATTATTAGAACTGGCTATGGCAATTGGTAAGGATAAAACTGCACCTATGGATGTTCCCCAGACGGACATCTGCACGGTTTCAATTAATCCTTTAATGGCAATGTCTAAAACTTGCAAGTTGGGAGGAAATAACCGAGAAATGAAGTCTGTGATAAAAGGCCAGCTATCTTTTAATAATTTCAGATCAACTTTTAATCCTTGTAATGCCCAAATATAAATTCCTATCATTAATAGGAAGACAAGTGAAGGCATAAACCAAGGATAACGATGAAAAATTTGTGAATTAGAAAATTTTTTCATTTTTTTAAATTACTCCATATAATTTTGATTATTTTATTTAGGGTTTGCTGATAGCGTAGCGTGGCGTTAGGGAACACCAAAAAATAAATTACCCAATTTTGTGGGATGGGCATCCTGCCTGTCCTTAATGATTAGCAGGCAATTCGTCCCGCACCACAAGAAATTTTTGGGTATTTTTTTAATTGGAAGTCCCTTAGAGGATGTTTGAAAAGTCGTATCCCGTAATTTTCATCACATTTTTACCCCCCTTTCCCCTTATAAAGCTACGGTGTACACACAAGTTATCGAATCACCATTATTCCTCAAATTAAGTAATTGGACAAAAATATTTACAGTCATTGCGAGCGAAGGGAAGCAATCACAACCCTTGGAGTTGCTTCATTTCACTTCGTTCCATATGGCTAACGCCACGCTAACGCAGTGACATTGTGTAATTAATTCTGTCTCACTACTTAGATAGTTGATAAAAATCGCTGTTGTAAATTTTCACATTTGCCATCATAAACTACTTTTCCATTATCTAAAATTATCGCTCTTTGAGCATATTCTTTAGCTAGAGCTAAGTCATGTAAAACGGTAATTATAGTTAATCCTTGTTGATGCAATTCTGATAAAGTTGCCATGACTTGTTGGGAGGCTACCACATCTAAACCTGTGGTGGGTTCATCGGCTAAAAGTATTTGTGGAGATTGCATTAATGCTCTAGCGATCGCTACTTTTTGTTGTTGTCCACCGCTTAATTTACTAGTTTTTTGATATGCTTGTTCTTGCAAACCTAGTTGTGTTAATAATTCTAAGGCTAAGGTGCGATCGCGTTGCCCAAATCCCCATAAAGTTTGCCTCGTTTTTCTCACCCCCAACCTGCCACACAAAACATTATCAATTGCTGATAATTGGCGAATTAAGCCCCCTCCCTGAAATAGCATTCCCACATCTCGACGGATTTGCGGTAAGTTTTGCTCACTTACAGACACACCATTAATTTTAATTTCTCCCTTAATCAAGGGAACTAAACCCACAAGTGATTTTAATAATGTTGATTTACCTGCCCCATTCAATCCTAGCAAGACTACAAATTCACCTTGATTAATTTGGCAATTAATATTATTTAAAATTGGTCGCTGTAGAGATGCAATATAACCTGTTTCCAAATTACAACATTCAATAAAATTCACGTTACTTTGAGATAAGTTGGATAAATGATAATTTTTATGTGCTACTTGATCAATAGTCATGGCTAATGGGAATATGATAATTTTTGTTCTATCCTGCTCCCCTCCTCGCTTGCGGGGAGGGGTTGGGGGTGGGGTTATATTATTCCATTCCCACGTTTTTCAAAGCTTCTCGCACTGGTTGAAGATGACGATTATGATCAACTCTTACCAATTCTGTGGAATTATATAAACTGCTTAGTAATTGATTATTTTCTGATTTATTTAACTTCAATAAAGCATTAATTAGCTTTTCTCTGATGACAACAGGGACATCATCATCAATGGCAATACCATGAGCCGGAACACCGGAAATTTTATGTAATATCCTGACCTTATCTCTATTTTCAGCCGCCAAATAGGGAGGGAAAAGAGCATATTCTGAGACTACAGCTACATCCGCTTGACCTCTAATTACAGCATCTAAAGCTTTACTATAATTTCCACCATAACTAACTTTACCAAAGAAGCTTTCCAAGCGATCGCGGTTAGGTACGAAACCCTGTTTTACTAACTCACTCACTGGAAAAAGAAACCCGGAACCAGATGTAGGAGAAGTAAAAGCAATAGTTTTTCCTCTGAGTTGTTCTAAAGTTGCTTTTGGAGAATTTTTACTTTTTAATTGGCTGTTACTAGGAACAACAAAAATAGAATTATAAGTATATCTACCAGAGTAATTTTTGCGAACTTCTGCCAAATATAACCGAGAATTTGCTAATTGTTCAGCCTTTAAAGCCGGACGACTACTTAAAAATGCTACATCAGCCCGATTCGCTCTTAAAGCTTCTACTGCGGCTGTCTCATCACCTACTTGCGCTTTAACGGGTATGCCTAATTCCTTAGATAAAAAAGCAGCTACATTATTAGCTTTATTTTGCAAGTCTGTAGAATCAGAGCGACTAGGAAAAACTATAGTTAAAGGGTTGATTTTCTGAGCAATTAAGCGTGGTGCTGGTTGATTTTGCAAAGGGTTAGCTATGGCTAGATGCGGAGAATCCAAACCGCTCAACACTATTCCTGTCAAGGCTAACAATCCGCCACCAACACCCCAAAAGCTTTTTTTACCCACTACCATTTTTTTACCCCACTAAGAATTATGTTCAATATTTTTGCAAATTACTTGCAATTAACTCCATCAAAAACTATAGACTTTTTAAGAATAAAAGTCAATAAGCAAAATTTTTTTACCATTAGAGACTTCCAATTAAAAAAATATCCCAAAATTTCTTGTGGTGCGGGACGAAAAGCCAGCTAATAAGTAATTGGACAAAAATATTTACAGTCATTGCGAGGGAAGGGAAGCAATCGCAAGGGTTGTGATTGCTTCATTTCACTTCGTTCCATATGGCTAAGGCAACGCTTACGCAATGATATTGTGTAATTAATTCTGTCTCACTACTTAATACAAGGACGGGCAAGATGCCCATCCCACAAGATTGGTATCGCCCAACTATAATCTAATACTATGCTCTTAGCTTTATCCTAGATGCTATTTATCAGATATATTATTCATAATAGCTATATGATAAGTTTAAATTATAGGAAATCAATAATACTTTTGATATTTATAACTTTTAGTGATTTGCCTTTATATTTCCTTAATAATTAATTGAGAATCTTTTCTATTTATCAACGAGGTTGCTATACTTTCAGCGATTTGCTATAATTTCAAAGAATTTCATAATTGGAGTACTATTGTCAATTTTAGATATTTTAAAAGATGTTAGTCTCAAACCCTTTATTGACAGTAGTTTCAGAAATTAATTTCCCAGGCTAATACAAAACTTTACAAAATTAATAGCTATTCCCTCAACAATTTTAGCCATGAATTTGCTCAGAAATGATCTAGTTTGAGCGATCGCCAAAATTCTCTATTGACAAATTGACAAGAAAGTGATAATCAACCTGTCAATGTTATTAATTTTAGTGATATTTAGGGTTTGCTGAAAAAGTTATCTGTGAGGGCTAGGAGTCAGGAGTCAGGAGGAAGAATTAGAAGGAGATAAGAATAGTCTCAAATTCCAGAAAGTGATGGGTTTTTAATGGTTTCAATGCTTATTCCTTGCACCTAATTCACTTTTTTAACCCGGAAACTCTTAATATAAGTAATGGGACAAATAGGACAGAATTAATTACACAATATCATTGCAAATGAAACGAAGTAAAATCAAGCAATCACAACCTTTGCGATTGCTTCCCTTCGCTCGCAATGACTGTAAATATTTTTGTCCAATTACTTAAGCACCTCTTCCTTCAACGTAGCTTTCAGGCTCTATCCCTCCCCCACCTCCCCCACCTCCCCCACCTCCCTACCTCCCCCACCCCCCCCACCTCTCTACCTCCCCCACCCGTCATTCTCGGGTTGACAGACGACTAGATGACTTTTACCGACACAATCACATCATTAAAGTCATTATCTCCACCGCCGCGAATATCTTCAAAGCCAAAGATATTATCTGCCATGCGTCGCACATGATTAACTCCATCACTATTAGCTCCGCTATAGGCAAAATAGGTATTGCTGAAATTGGGACTGGAAGCTGAACCACCATTAGCGATGAGGATGGGAGCATAACGTACACCGCCCATGAGTTGTTCATTAAAGACAGCAGTTTTTTGATTACCTGTACTCAGAAGCATATCCAAACGATTGTTTATGGCTAATTGAGCATAGTTACTATCCTGATTTGGATTACCAGAAACCACGTTACCTTGGCTATCTAGCACCTGACCCTGTTCATTAACTCGATAGAAACCGATTAAATTGTCATAAGCTGCTTCGCGGTTTACGGTAAAGCTGATGTTATGGCCTTGATGATCCAAACCAGTCAGATCAATTGTTTTATCAAGGGTTGTACCAAATACAGTTCCTTCTAAGGTGGGAGCAGCTTCGATAATTAGATCATCGTAACTGTTATCACCGTTGGTTTCCCAATTAAAAACAAGATTTGCTCCGTTATCAAGGGTTTGCAGCGCTTTGACATTTTGGGACAACACCAAAGAACTATAGTCTCCAGTGTTAAGAACGGTGGTAGCATCCCTACCTTGGATCATATATAAGCCAAAGTAGGTATTGTTATCAAACTCTCCTAATGTTCTGCTGAAGCTATTACTATCAAAACCATTAGGGTTTTTGTCCAGAATAGAGAAGATGGTTTGACTGTGTTTTAAAACTTCACTTAGATAACCTGTGCTGTTGCGATTAATGCCATTAATGCTGCCATCTGCATCAGTTTTATATAGACCGATTTCAGCCTGAGTCTTCCCGTCATGCTTGATGAGGTTAAATTTAATATTGGCTAAATTATCCATCACTTGGAAAATACCATTACCCCTGATTTCTAATTCAGGGTTGGCAATACTCAAAGCACTGGTATAACTATTAGCAGATTGTAATCCAAAATCAGCAAAACTCTGATTAGCATCTCTGGGAATGGATATCGCCCCTAGATTTCGTTGATAAATTTCTCCATAGTTACCCATAGATTTAATGATATTTTGGGCAAAATTAGCAGTTAAACCAAATTTTTCGCCAAGTTTGCCATTAACACCCAAAAATTCACGGATAGCAGGATTATTGCCCTTAACTAATTGATCTACATTTGCGCTGGTAATGCCTAATTCTTCGGCTTTGGTGAGGGTATCAATGATCAAATTGATCACATCTAACCAATCTGACTGATTTTCATCCACTACAAAAGCGATTGGTTCTCTTGATAATACTTGATCCAGTATCTTATGATTTTCAGGATTGGAAAAGGTACTCAGACGACTAGCAATAATCGAGCGATCGCCAATTAGAGCATCAATTTCTCCATTTTGGTAAGCATTGTAAAGATCAGTAGTGCTAGTATACTCTACCTTAGTGAAGTTAATGCCAACCAAATTATCATCTAAACCAGCGAAAGCAGTCGTATTTGCTTCTACCCCTATACGTCTGCCTGTCAGCGTCCCAAGAGAGCTAATACCGCTATCAAGACCTACTAAAATAGCTTGTCCATCAAAGAAATAAGGCTTACTAAAATCAATACCCACAGAGCCATCCCGGACTAAATTATGAGTAGTGCTATTAGAAGAAATATCCACAACACCGTTAGCCGTATTAGTTAAGCTGCTCAGTAAAAAACTGGTAGGATTACTAAAATTTAAGTGATTTGCATCGCCAAATAAAGCCACAGACAGGGCTTTGAGAATATCAATATGGAAGCCACTCCATTGATCATTTTCTTGGTAAAACAAACCTGGATATTGACTCGATGATACACCCGCGTTAATGAAACCTCGTGCTTTGATTTCTGTTAAGACATTGCGATCATTATTGTTAATTAATTCCGGTTTTTGACTGACGCTACCAGCGAAGGGTAAAGAATAGAGTAAACCATCATCAGCAAAAAGATGGTTGCGACTTCTCGATAAATCTCCAAAATTATTTTGCCAAAACTCAGCATAGTTACCCATTGTGCGAATAACTTGATTAGCAAAATCATTACTAATACCGAGAGATTGTCCTAAATTACCTTCTAAACCTAAAAAGCGTCGAATTACTGGATCATTACTATTTACCAAACTATCCAAATTAGTGGAAGTAATACCTAAAGATTCTGCTGCGATGGGTGCGGTAATTGCCCAGCGTACCACATCAGCCCAAGAAGATTCATTTTCTGGTAATACCATACTCATGGCTTGAGTAGATAGTTCTAAATCTAAGACAGAGTTACCTGTGGGTAAATCCTTAACTTGACTAGGATTGAGAACTACTGCACCAATTTGATTATTGTCATAAGCCAACCTTAATGTCTGATTATCAGCAAATTCAGCTAGTTTGTAGTTAATACCAGCGTTACCTAAAACAGCGCGGAGATTTTGGCGAGAGTCGCTATTGGCGATCACTCCGATGGTGACATTCTGTAGATCTTGAGATTGAGTGATATGACTATTATTTTTAACAACAATAACTTCACTGTCATAGAAAGTCGCGGGCGCAAAATCTATTTGATTTTCATAGGTATTGGGGAATAGATGCGCCGAAATATCTACTTGTTGAGTGGTTACTGCTGCAAAAATATCTTTTTCATCTAAGGTGACATATTGCAGTGCTTGAGAATCACCAAAGAGTGCCGCAGCTAAGGCTTTAGCTTGTTCTTTTTGCCATTGAGGAGTATTTGGAGCGATCGCAACTTTAATATAACCCCTGGTCAAAATCTTGCCTAATAAACCTTCGGATTGAGTAGGATCAACTGTTGTATGCGTCAGAGTTGCTAAACTAAGTATGTCACCTGTAGTCAGAATATTACTATTAGCAGGGAAAACAGTGGGGAAGGTTAACTCAGATACCACATCTACCACTGGTTTTAAGTTTAGCAGAGCATAAATATTACCTTGATTTTGGATTAAAGCGAGGTTTTGACCATCATATTTAAGAAAACCATGAGCAAAGGTAAGTTTACTCAGATCAAAAGAGTCAAATTGTTTAGAGTCAATGACAATGCGATCGCCTTCTGCGGGATTAAAATCACTAAAGATATCAAACCCATCATTACCAGAAGTAATCACAAATTGATCTGCACCGATACCACCACTAACGACATCATCTCCTGCGCCACCAATGAGAATATCATTACCAATACCACCACTTAACCAATCATTATCGGCATTACCATTAATCAGATCATTACCAGCATCACCTTCTAGTTGGTCATTCCCAACATCACCTGTGAGTTGATCATCACCTTCTCCACCGTGAAGAATATCGTTACCTGCACCACCGTTAAGGATGTCATTGCCCGTACCTCCTTGGAGCAAATCATTACCATCTTCACCCCAAAGTTGATCTGCACCAAATTGACCAGCCATGATATCATTACCTGATCCACCGTGAAGAATATCGTTACCAAAACCACCATCAATTTTATCGTTATTCCCTAAACCAAAAATTTGATCATTACCATAGCTACCTTTTAACCATTCAGATTGATCAGTACCAGTGAGAATATCATTATTGATTGTTCCAGCTATCACTTGATCTGGTCGGAAAACTGAATTATTACCTGAATTTTCATCATCCTTGATCACGAAATAAGCTGTATTTTGATTAGGATTGATAGCAAAACCATCACCAGCATATTGAAGAGTGAGGGTAATTGATTCAGGAGATTCACTTAAAGTATCATCCAAGACTTCTAAATCAATAATCCCTGTTTTTTCATAAGGCGCTATATTTAGCTGTCCTACTGTGGGATTATACAGTAATTGATAATCTTCCCCTAAAGTTGCAGTTCCCGAAAGAGTATAAAAGATAGTTAAACCTTGTGCGGGTGCTGTCTCACCAAGATTGACAATAAACTTACCATGATGGAAAGAACTATCACCTTCTTTTAGTATTCCTTCGGTGCTGATGGTGACAGTCCGCGCCTCATTTAAAGCATATTGAATGAGATGATTATTCTGATTTAAAATGGACTGGAAACTATCCATAACATCTGCGGGTTTTATTTCTTTGGTAATCACCTTTTGCATGATTGCAGGTAGATTTTCCACCAGGATCGTTTTAATGTGATTAAGGCTTGGTAAGATTAACCTTAAGTTATCTGGATGAGAAGTATCACCAACGATTTTATGAAGTTGAGCTTCAGTTTCGATCACCAAAGATGAAAACGCTGATACAATTTTATCACTAATAAGTGTGGGACTATTTTGAATTAAGGCCTTAATTAAACTGCGGTTAACCTCTGGGTTAGTACGATCAATACTCCCTTGATCTGCTACTACTTGGGCAATGATCTTGAATAGTTGATTTTGAACCTCAGAATCAGATAATTGGGGTTGAATTTGTTTAATAACAGCACTGCCAAATAATAACAGGTTATGAGCCATAATTTGAGCGATCGCCACATCATAACCAACCAAATTACCCTGACCAATTTCGCTATAGGCATCAAATTGATTTAGTAAAATATCGCCAAATTTGTCTAAATCAAAACTTTTCTTGATGATCGTTTCGGCTGCTGTTTCCGTTAAACCTTGCAGTATTAAACCTGTTTTCAGGGTAGTCAGAGGGCTAATTTCACTACCTACCGTAGCCATAAAGGGGACTTTAACTTCTTTGCCAGTGGTGGTATCAATACCGCCCATACCTATGACTAAGGCTTCGGTATAATCTAATTTACCATCCCCATTGGTGTCATAATCGTTAAGGTTATATTGCAGATTAAAACGCCCATAATTATCGGTTGTTACGGTCGGTTCATTTTGATCTGGGATGAAATTGCCATTAATATCAAGGAAAACTTTAGCATCAGCGATCGGTCCATTAAAGGCTTTTTTAAGTGCTTTGCCTGCTTTTTTAACACCACCCTTTATACCACTACCAACGGCATTTGCGATGTTTTGAAGAGACTTATTAAAAGTATTGTAGGAATCTCCAATCCCAACATCAGTGTAGAGTGATGCCGCATTACTTCCCAAATCTTTTAAAGCATTGATTCCCGTTTGACCATAATTAGCAAAGAAACTTTCGACATCCTTCGCAAAATCAATCGTGCCATTTTTGATGCCATTGTATAATTGCTCTGCATCATCAAAGAGATTAAGAAATTCTTTCTGGATTTTATCAGCTACTGCTTGAGAGGTTTCAACAATGAGGTCATCCCAAGAATTGACATTACTACTAAATGAAAAGCTAGGAATAGAGAGGTTTTTACCCCATACAGTAAAGTCAATATCTTTGATATAACCAGATATTTTGCCATCTGTACCCACTGTTAAATTTAATACCCCATCTGCTTTTAAACTTGCTAGTTTAAGAGTACCAAAATAGGGAACACTCAAGCTTAAAGGAAATTCTAAACCTAATGCTCCTGTTACACTAGCACCATTTTTTCCCGCAATAACACTGATGTCTTTAGATAATGTCCCAATGATGTATGCGCCACTGCTTATAGCTGTTTTCACAGGCATTGGGGTTATAACCCCATTCAGTAGAGCATAAGCAAAAGTATCAAACAGGTTAAATTTTAATCCATTTTCACTCACATCCAAGGATACACTGGATATGGTTTCTCCTAGAAAACTAATGTTGCCATTACCCATAATCACAAATTTACTGTTACTATTACCTGAATTTGGATTGGTAGTATTAACAGTTTTAAAGTTATCTATTTGAGTGATAGGAGTATAAAACTGTACTCCACTCATAATAGTATTTGAGGCTAGGGTAATATTATCAATCGCCCAAGTATCATCACCCGTATTGGTAAAATTAGTTTGTTGCCAACGGAATTGAGTATGATCAGTTTTAGCTGCATCGGGTAAAGCGATCGCTTGGGTAGTCCAATTAGTGTATGTAGTGGCGTAATTACTAGCTAATAAGGTGGTTAAAGTCGTCCAAGTTTGACCGCCATTGGTGGAATAGGAAACTAACACATCTTCCCCTGCTTCTGGTGCATCTCCTGTGGTTGATATTACATCTTCATCACCATAGGTAGAGCCTTCGTAAGTGAAAGGATTTCCCGCTGTATATTTTTGTCCAAAAACAAAGTCAAACTGTAACGCTTTTGTGTCAGTGGTATTTAAAGATTGGGTAGTAGCATAACGCTGATTTGTTTGATTTAGCTTAGAAAGATAGGTTTGGTAAGTATTAGCATAGTCATCACCCCAAGTCCCTCTTTCTTGACGGAGAAAGTCACCTGCACCATCGCCGTTGTAGTCTCCTACAATAATATTTGCCCCTTTATCATAGTTAAGCACCGATTGATATTCGGGGAGGTTGGGACTAACTATATTAAAGTAACCATTTCCCTGAGAAAGAAAGATATTGAAAGAACCATTTATATCATCATCCCAGCCATTTTTTTCTTGACGAATGAAATCAGTTTTACCATCACCGTTATAGTCTCCGGTAATGATATTTACGCCTGGATCAGACCGTAAAGAATCTTGATAGGGATCTCCGGATACATTAGAACCGGGGGTAACTATATTAAAAGTACCGTTACCATTAGAGAAATAAACGTTGAAATTAGTACTTACATCATTATCCCAGTCACCTTTTGCTTGACGGATGAAATCGGTTTTACCATCACCGTTATAGTCTCCGGTAATGATATTTACGCCTGGATCAAACCGCAAATTATCTTGATAGGGATCTCCAGATACATTAGAACCGGGGGTAACTATATTAAAAGTACCGTTACCATTAGAGAAATAAACGTTGAAAGTATTCTTTATATCATCATCATAGCCATTTTTTTCTTGACGGATGAAATCGGTTTTACCATCACCATTAAAGTCTCCGGTAATGATATTTGCGCCTCCATCAAACTTAAGATCCTTTTGATAGACATCTCCGGAAGGAGTTATGGGGTTAAAAGTACCATTTCCATTAGACAGCCAGACGCTAAAAGTCTGATTTCCACTATTATCCCAGCCATTTTTTTCTTGACGAATAAAGTCTGTTTTACCATCGCCGTTGTAATCTCCCATAATGAGATTGACACCCGGATTACCCAGAAGGTCGGTTTGGTAATTATGACTAGTACCACTTCCAGTGTTACCAGATGGGGTAATGATACTAAAAGTACCATCACCATTGGATAAACCTACTTGAAAGTTGCTACCGCCACTATCTTTATTCTGACGAATAAAGTCGGTTTTACGATCTCCATTAAAATCTCCTGTTTGAATTATCGCTGAAAAGTCATTAGCAACAGAGGACGGGTAATTAGTATTTACAGTATTAAAAGTACCATCACCTTGAGAAAGATAAGTCGTAACTAATTGGTTATCATAACTCCATTGGAATTTTTGTTGCCGAAGAAAATCTGTTTTACCATCACCATTAAAGTCTCCCGTAATCAAGTTAGCAAAGGAATCTTTTAATAGAGGTTGAGATACATCTGGCAGAGGAGTGACAATTGCAAAGGGTTTACCAGTAAAATAAAGGGCTTCGCCATTACTGATGGTAGTTCCATTATCTTTTTGTGCTTTTAATACGTCTGCACCTTTGATATCCGCCCATACATTATTGGAGTTGGTGACTACACCAACATTATCAATTGCCCAATTATCTAGGACATAACTAGGTTGTGACCATTTAAACCGAGTAGATTGAGTTTGCGCTTGCTTCGGTAAGCCTATAACGACATTATGCCAGTTTCCGCCCTCTGACTTAGAAGTAAAGCTATCTAACAATACCCAGGTATTGCCATTATCAATAGAATATTCCAGTTTAATGGCCTTATTGTCGTCTACAGTATCTCCATTGGTTGAACCATTGGCCACTGACACCTGAACACCACTTATGTTATTAATGGTGCTGTTACCACCTAAAATTGAACTAAAACTTAGGTTTCCACCTTGACTAAGATCATAAGGCTGTGAAATGGCATAGCGATCGCCTGTGGTATTGAAAAATTCTAACGCTCCATCTGCATCAGTATTAAGAAAGCTAGTCCCGATTTTACCACCACTAACCTTCCAATCTGTCTCTACTTGAGCATCGGTAAATAAAGCAGAAGTAGGAATAATTTGATTACTTACTCCAGTATAATTCCATTGCAGTTGAGGGGTGCTAACTCCATTTAAACTTTGTGCATCTAATTCAACTTTATAGAGTTTTCCAGCTACTAAATCAATGGTATTTGTACCTGATTGGGTAGTAGGAGTGAAAACACTGCTATAGTCATTTTTGTAAGCTACAAGTTTACTACTCCAAGAATTTACTTGAGATTGATCAGGCGATACAAAACCTCGAAAATAACCATTGTTGTGATTAGAACTTTGATCCACAATGGTTTTTAATCCTTGAGGATGATCAAAATTCCAGTAACCTACTAAGTTAGCTTCTGATCCGGTTAACTTTTGAGTAAAATTAGTTTGAGCATCTGTCGCCGTAAAATATTTATTCCAAATTGCGACTTCATCAATTTTTCCATCAAAGTATTGTTGTGTTGTTCCACGATAACCCCCAATAATCACTGGAGCATTACTATTGAAAATAGAGCGACTATAGCCATCATTCGGATTAGTATATGTTACCGAATTATCCAATTTTCCATCAACATAAAGAGTCACATTTAAGCCATCAGTGGTTGCTATAACATGATGCCATTGTTGATCGTTAAATTGACGATTACTAACTACGCTTCTGTTTCCATCAAGGACTTGAGTTGTTGTCGTATTTTTATATACATCGAAGGTAAAATCAATCTTGTTGGTAGTGCCGTTGCGCTCTAACCTCCAACCATTGTCTCCTTTGCGAATAATGGCTTGAGATGTGGTATTAAACTGATCAACTTTAATCCAGGCTTCTACCGTCATGGATTTACTTCGATCATACATCCCATCATAGTTTTCAATCTGAATATAATCACCAACTCCATCAAAATCTATGGCTTTTTCAGGATTTTGCCAATTATCTATTAACTTAGTGTCATTAACAGCAAGGCGAGTACCGTAATTATTGGTAGTGTTGAAGGTGTAAGTACCAGTAACAGGTGCTTGTACCCAGCCTGTGATTTTTTGACTAGAATTACTAGCTACAGTCAGGTTTTGGAAGCTATTTGTTAAGTCAATAGTAACGGGATCACCTGCTAAATTAATATTATTAAAAGTTTCAACTTTTAAGCCTTGGGTAAATCCGCTTGCATAATTAGCGATCGCTCTTTCAGGAGATAACCCCACATTATAGAGGGCTACTTCATCAATTACGCCATTAAAATAATTACCATCACCCGTAAGCCTCACAGTATCGGATAAACGGGTATCTTGTTTCATGTAACCAATACCAATATCCTCACTATGGACAGGTATGGTGGTAAAGTTGGTGGCTACAGTCCCAAATGATTCACCATTGAGATAACCGGTTAAGTTACCTTGATCAAAACTCAAGACAACGTGATATTTATTGTCTTTAATTACTTGAGTCGCTAACCATTCTCCTGCATTTCCAGACCATGCACCGAGTTTTAATTGATCACCATCGAGATAAATATTGAGACCACTTCCTGTGCCACCTTCTTCATAGATAACCTGTTTACCTGTGAGATCATCGGCTTTAAACCAAAGTTCAATACTCCGGGCGGTGGTGGCTAGAAGGTTAATATTATTATGATCGGGAATAGCAATTCCATCATTAACACCGTCAAATTTAACTCCTGTACTCCCAGCCACTAAACCAGGATTATTGAGAGTAGGACTACCTACATAAGTACCATTAACGGCAGTACCTAATGTGCCGATATTTGTGGCTGTTGTGCCGCTAGATTCGTTTAAACGCCAATGGGCAATTGCATTAGGAGTTGAAAGTGTGGGGGTTATTTGACGATATTTATCACTAACAGAGGCAATATTATTGTCCGTTAGGGAAACATTATAAATAGATTTGGGTAAACCACCGTCGAAGGTTTCACTGAGAATTTTATTTTCACGACTAGAGCGATCGCTTTGATCAATTGGTAGATAATAGGTTAAATTGGTTTCGACAGTTTTATCTAAGCGCCGATTCATATTGGCACTAATTTCTGTCTCAGTGCGGGCAGTTTTCCAAATCCGGACTTCATCCATTTTCCCAGCAAACTGATCTGTCCCAGATACCCATTGACCAATAAATAGATCACTATTAATATCAATCCCGTTGGAACTGCCGGTGAAATTAAGTTTACTGTCTAAAACTCCATCTACATAAAGTTTACCAGTATAGAAACCATCTCTAACTACTGCAATATGATGCCATGAATCATCATTAATTGCATTGATAGAACTAGCAGAGGGTTGGGTATTACCACCGGGCTGAAAGTTAAATTTTGTCTGTCCATTTTCTAGCCAAACCCGCCAATAATCTCCCGTACCAGTGCTGGTATTACTAGCACCGATTAAAGTACCATTCAGATCAGTGGTTTTAACCCATAACTCAACAGTAAAATTACTGGTGTTAAAATCAGCAAAACTAGCATCTCCGGCTTTGACTTGGACATAATCATTTACACCGTCAAATATTAAAGCTGTTTGTTCTGTTTCTCCCTCTAGAGTTAATATTTCCTTTCTGGGGAGGGGATCACTATTAACTGTTGTAGTGGTGATTGTAGCGCGATCGCCTTGATCCACAGGTAAATAATAAACTAGATTAGTTTCTGTGGTCGGATTGACTCGATTATCGCTATTAGTTTTAATTTCTGACTCTGTACGGGCAGTTTTCCAAATCCGCACCTCGTCAATTTGACCAGAAAAATAATTAGTCGCTTCACTGAAATTCAGGCTACCAATTTTTAAGGTATCGGTACTATTATCAAGATTAGTAGCCGCATAATTACTACTTTGAGTATCATTAACTCCATCAACAAAGACCCGACCAGTGCCAGTAGTGCCACTACTATAATCCCAAACTACTGCTACATGATGCCATTTACCATCATTTACGGCAGTATTGCCCTTAATATAGTTATTGCCAAAGCCAACAAAATTAACTTTACCTAATTCATTAATATAAAAGGCTTTTTCTCCTTTCTCCCAAATGGTATCACCATCACTTTTAACAAGAATGCTCTCTTTTGTACCTGTAGTTTTAATCCAGGCTTCAATGGTAAAGTCTTGATTAGCGAGGTTCAATCCCGTTGGTGTTGCCTGAACATAATCATTAATTCCATCTAAACTCAAGTAAGTGCGCGGTTGTCCAGCTAGGCTCAAAAATCCTTGATTATTCACACCCTCCGCTAAACTTACAGTACCATCAGCATTAACTGTAACTTGCGCTGACTGGCCTTCTTTGAGATTCCCGACAAAGAGTTTAGCATCAATGCCTAAAGTATTAAATAAATTAAGTTTAGCATCAATATCAATGCCACCTAAACCCACTTCAACAGAGGCTTTAGCTACATTAAAACCAAATAGGGTCAAAGAAGCATCGGCTGAGAGGGACAATCCAGTAGTGGAAAAGTCCAAATTGAGTTCTTTACTTTCATCTACTGTAGTAGTCTTTGGATCATCAATCCCTTCCAGGACAAACCAACCCAGACCTCCGATATCAATTTTTTCTAAAGAAAGAGAACCTTTATATACAGGGAGGCCAAATAATGAAGTAGTGGCACTATAGGAAAGCCTACCATCCCAACCCCAAGCACTAATTCCAGCATTAATGTGAGTCCCTTGATCAAAGGGTTGTCCGGCAATACTAGTGGCTTGAGGCATAAAGTAAAATAGGGGATCTAAATCCCCATCACCATCACCATCAATAGACTCTAGGGTAAGATCAAAAATTGAGTTTAGGAGATCAAATACATTCTCTACTTCGTCAAAAGTATTGCTTAATTGACCCGCCGTAAAAGAGCCGACTGGACCTAAAAATAGATCCATTGCGCTGATCGGGCGATTGAGGGTTAGTCCGAAACCGTTCTTTTGAGGATCATTAATATCAAGGGAAATAAAAGCACCGAAGTCATAGTTACCAAATCTTAAATCCCCAATAAAGCCAATAGATTTTAGTACAGTAGATCCAAAACCTATTTCTAGTGCTAACTGGCGAAATTCTGAATTAGGAATCCCAAAGGGGTTGCGCCATCCTGATCCTAAAGTATCTAGGTTAAAATATCCTAATACACCATTTTTGGTCGGATCACTGGAAACTATTGTTTTGAAACCACCCACTAAATTTAATGCGGGTTCATTTTTTTGCACCGGATCATAACCTTGAAGGGTAATATTACCCGATAGGGCTTGAGTGGTGGTAAAGCCCATGTTAATGGGGGTTAAACTATAATCTAAACCAAATCCGTTAAAATATAGTTCAAATGACTCGTCAAAATTAGGAATTTGGTAAGGAAACTTAACTACGGGCTGATCTAGCTCAAGATCGAGGTAAAGATTCAGATTTTTAGCGCCATCTGTGCCAAATCCAACTCCTGCTAATAACTGAGAATCAAATAATTTGTTTAAATCAAATCCCACATATGTAGAAAGAAAATTTGTTATTTCCTTGGGCATGGGATTGTCAATTTCAATTGTCCCTGTCCAGTTAAATCCCTTTACATATTCCGGCTCTTTCCCTTTTTCATCAAATTTAGTGTTGTCACTACTGATTGTGTATGTCGGGTTTTTGATCGTTAGACCTCCAGGCAGATCCAAAATCGAACTCAGGGAAAGGTTTGTGGTACTGCCATCTTCATATTCAACTTTATAGATGACTTGATCACCATCTTTTTTATTTTTCTCGTATTTTAAGGTTAAAATATCATCATTCACTTCGACGGAAATATTAAATTCTTTCGTTTCATCACTTTTAGCAAAATATATTTTTGGTTTATCTACTTTAATCTTAGAAAACCCATTGAGGGTAGTATTGAGGGCTTGAATTGCTGGATCTGTTGGTAGAGCGGGAAAACCTGTTTTATTTAAGGTTTTGATAAAATTTTCTACATCTATTTGATAACCGGGCAAGGAATTTGGTCCATCAAACTCGATCTCAAAGTTTTCGCTACTTGCGTCTATTATTAAGTTAATGAGAGTGCTGGTTTGCACATTGTTTAAAGCACCAATCAAACCAGGGGCAGTTACACCGATGGCATCGGTAAATTGATCAGTAGCAACTTTTAACAGAGAGGTTATGGCACTAAATGGAATCCCGTTTAAGGTGATAGCCATTGTTGGCTTAGAGTTAGGGGAAATCGTGAAGTTAAAAATAGCATTAGTAAAAATGGGATTAGTCTGAGGATCGTTAGGATTAATATTATTTTTTAAATCTTTGCCAATACTACCCGATTCACTTCCGCCAAGAAAATCACCAAGTGTAAAATTACGGTTTTTTACCTCAACGCTAAAGCAATATTTTCCGTCCTCACTGGGGGGTTGTTCGGTAACGGTTGCCCCAATCATATCAGTACCTATAATGGATTTTAGTGTACCTAATAAACGGGATAACTCTTGGGAACCATGAGCGACGATAATTGCATCTAGTGTAGAATTAGACATATGTGATACCTCTGTTTTTGATTAATTGAATAATGAAAAAAATAATCTATTTACACAGCAATTCCAAATTCAAACGGCAACATGGAATACAGACATAATCTCGCTTCTGTAAAGGTAAGAGAGATTTTTTGCATTTCCTCCTCGAATCTCAGTCTCTTGGAGAGTAAGTAACCGGCAAGCAAACTTGATCAATCACTCAATAGAGCGTTACGTTGATTCTAAATATTGACATGAAACCTCTTTCCAGTAAGCACTTCGAGATTTTTGTCTGTTTGACTACACTCTGAGTTTGGAATTGCTGGTATTTCTTACAGTATGATACAAGAGACTAATTATGTAAGTGTATAAAAGTTACTTAAATTTCTAAAAAGGTTACTTTTTGAGGAAAATTATGATCAAAAACTACTGGCTGATTTTGGATCAAAGAAATCTCATATAGCAGTATTCAGTCGTATGAGATGTAAAATAAGCTCTACAAAGCTTGCTAACTTAGCATAACAAATGTCGAAGAGCCTAAGTAGCTGGTTGCAATTAAATATAAAAGTGGGATAGGCATCCTGCCTGTCCACAGGCTAGAAGCCTGTTCTACGATCTAACAATTAATTAAGCCCACCTACTTATATGTTATTAATCAATGATTTTGGACAAGTTATTAATTATCTGAAAACTATCATTCCTCCAGATAGCTTAACTCCGGTGATGGAATTAATCTTAAAAGAAGTTTTATTAGAAAAGAGTTATTCTGAAATTGCTGAAGAAATTAGTTATGATGCTAATTATATTAAGCGGGTTGCTGCGGAATTATGGCAATTATTATCCCAATATCTCAATACTAAAATTACCAAAAAGAATTTTCACACGATTATTACAGAAAAATATCAAGCGGAAATTAACCAAAGTCAAAAAATACATCAGAAAATAAAAATTATAGATTGGAATGCTTGTCCAATTTTAGAGAAATTTTATGGTAGAAATGAAGAAATCAAACAACTCAAAGATGTAATTTTTCATCATGATAATCGTTTAATTAGTTTATTAGGGCTGGGCGGTATTGGTAAAACTGCTTTAAGTGTTAAGTTTGCTCAACAATATCAAGAAGATTTTGAAGTAATAATTTGGCGATCGCTGCGTAATGCACCTCCTTTAAATACTTTAATAACTGATCTAGTTACTGTTATTTCAAAATCAGAAAATTTACAAGGAAAAACTGAAGATTTATTAACCTTTCTGCAAAATCATCATTGTTTAATCTTATTAGATAATTTTGAGACAATTTTAGAATCAGGAAAAATTGGTTATTATCGTTCAGGTTTTGAAAATTATGGTAATTTGATTCGCTTTTTAGGAGAGTCTGATCATCAAAGTCGTATTATTATTACTAGCAGAGAAAAATCTCCCGAAGTTAATTATTTAGAAGGAAAAGAAACTAAGGTAAAAAGTATTATTGTCCAAGGTTGTTTAGAAGCATCTCTAAGTATTTTAGAAGCCAGAAATATTCAAGGAAATTTAGAAGATAAACAATATTTAACCAATCTATATGATAATAGTCCCCTGGCTATTAAAATTATAGCAACTTCAATTCAAGATTTATTTAATGGTGATATTCAAACATTTTTATTAGAGAAAACTTTTATTTTTAATGGGCTAAATCGTTTATTAGATGAACAATTTACCCGTCTTAGCACTGGGGAAAAAACGATTATGAATTGGTTAGCTATTAATCGAGAATTAACATCTATTCAAGAATTGGAACAAGATATTTTTCCGCCTATTACTAAGTCAGAGTTATTACAGAGTTTAGAATCTTTAATTGGGCGATCGCTCATCGAACAAAAACAAGGAAAATATACTCAACAAGCTGTAATCATGGAATATGTATTAGATAATTTAATTAATGAAATCTATCAAGAATTAATTGATGTAAAAATAGATTTATTCGGTAAATATTCCCTGAATAAAACCACCGTTAAAGAATATGTAACAGAAACGCAAAAAAAATTAATTATTGAGCCATTAGTTGATAGATTAAAACAAACTTTTCCTGTTAAAATTCGTTTGCAAAAACATTTACAAAATATTCTCCATCAATTAAAAAATTCAGTAATAGCAAATTATGGAGTAGGCAATTTAATCAATATTTATAATAGTTTAAAATTACCTCTTAAAGACTATGATTTTTCAGAATTACCGATTTGGCAAACCGACTTATCACAAATATCAGTAAAAGGAGTTAATTTTAGTTATGCAGACTTTAAAAATGTGAAATTTTTCCAAAATCTTGCACCAGTGTTAAAAGTAGCTTATCATCCCCAAGGTGAGATTATAGCAAATTCTGATTTACAAAAGATCATTCATTTATGGCGAGTTAGTGATGGACAAACAATCTTAAAATTAATTGGACATCAAGGTCTGATCTGGGATTTTAAATTTAGTGCTGATGGTAAATTATTAGTTAGTGCTTCCGATGATCAAACTGTAAAAGTTTGGGATATAAATACAGGTAATTGTCTAGCTAATTATGAATTAAAAAAAGATAAACCTAATGCAGTTACTATTAGTAAAGATAATAAAATAATTATGATTGGTACAAGTGCAAATTATTTACAATTGTGGTATTGGCAGGAAAATCAACATCAGATTTTAAAAGGTCATCAAGGAGCAATTAATAGTTTACAATTGAGTGGCGATGAAAAATATTTATTTACTGCTAGTTCAGATCATACCATTAAACAATGGGATTTAGCTGAAGGTAAATGTATTAAAACTTTTGAAAGTCATGTCACTGGCGTAAAAAAATTATCAGTTACAAAGAATGATCAATTTCTTTTAAGTGTTAGTCTTAATGGTAAACTAAAAATCTGGTCAATAAAATCTGGTCAATGTCTTTATACTTTAGGAAATCAAACACTAACAATTTTTACAGCTACTTTTGATCCCACTGGTAAATCTTTTATCACAGCTTCAGGCTCAATTCTGACGATTTGGGATACGATCACTGGAAGCATTTTAAACCATTTAACAGAACAAAAAGAAAAAGTTATTTCCGTTGATTATAGTCCTGATGGTAAAATATTAATTACAGGTTCAAACAATGAATGTACCACTTTTGTAGATGTGGAAAGTGGTCATCATTTAAAAACTTTATCCGGTTATAGTAATCATATTTGGGCGTTATCTATTAACCAAAATAATGTATTAGCCAGTGGTGGTACTGATAGTAAACTTAGATTATGGTCTGTAGAAAAAGCCTCTCTTTTACGAGAATTAAATGCCCATAAAGGGTCTATTTATGCGGTTCAATGGCATCCCGATGGTAGAATTTTAGCTAGTTGTAGCAGCGATAGCACTATTAAATTGTGGGATGGTATAACAGGAGAATGCTTACAAATTTTGTCAACTCCTATAGATGTAATTTTTTCTATTTCATGGCATCCCCAAGGAGATTTATTGGCGATAGCTGGGTCAGGAAATAAAGTTTATTTTTGGCAATATACCACTAATCAATATCATCATGAATTAGAAATACCAACTACTGAAATTATGAAATTAGTTTGGTCAAATGATGGTAATTTATTAGCTCTAGATACCAGGACAGGTCAAATTTTTCTTTATGATCTCTCACAAAATTGTTTAGATCAAATTTTTCAAAGGGAAAAATCTAATATTAATGATGTCAGGAATGGTTTAAGTTTCAGTCAAGATCATGCTTATCTTGCTTTTGGTAGTGATGATGCTAAAGTGGAAGTTTTGCATTTAGAAAGTAATACCTTTCTTACTTCTTTAAAAGGACATCTTATTCAAGTTGTAGGTCTAATTTTTATCAAACAAGATCAACTAATAGTTACTATCAGTTTGGATAGTACAGTGAGAATCTGGGAATTATTATCAGGAAAATGTCTCCATATTTTAACAGATCATCAAGCACCTATTACCAGTTTAACTATCGTGAATGAAGATACTTTTGCCACAGGTAGCGCCGATAGTACAATTAGAATTTGGGATGTGAATACGGCAAAATGTATACAAGTATTAACCAGCGATCGCCCCTACGAAGGTATGAATGTTTATGAAGCTACTGGTTTAACCTCATCCCAATTAGAAACATTGACAGGTTTGGGTGCGATCGCACATTCCACGAATTAGCACAGGTAATTGGACAAAAATAAGCTGTTGTGCATTTAATTTGTATAAGTGGAACAGGCATCTTGCCTGTTAAACAAGAGTTCAGAATATTAGGATTATACAATTTAGCTGTGTAACAGCTTATTTACAGTCATTGCGAGGGAAGGGAAGCAATCCCCTGGTGGTGCGGGACGAATTGCCCGCTAATTACCAAGGACAGGCAGGATGCCCATCCCACAAAATTGGGTAATTTATTTTTTGGTGATCCCTAATTAATGTTTCTATAGCCAGATTAAAATAGACTGTCTAAGGTTTCATAATCATATTCCTCTAAAACCTCATTAAATAGTTCTGTAGCCCTATCTTCATCAAGCTCTAAGTTTTGTGCTAACTTAGTCCAGTATTCGTATTCTTCATCACTAAAACATTCATCAGCAAGAGCAAATTCAACCGACATTTGGAAAGTTTCCTCTGCTGCATCTTCCGCCAAAATAATTTGTAAAGCCGCATTGTAAAGGAGTTCAAGCCCGCCGATTTCCATTAAACCCTGGATTTTCTCCTCAAGAAGTTCAGTATCAATTTCATAGGTTTCATAAAGTCCAGTTAATAACTCTGATTCTTCATCAGATAAGCCATCTACAGAGGCACCACACAAACAAATGACAGCAATAGATTCTACAAGAGTTAAATAACAATTATTTGCTGCTTCTGCGTCGTCCTCTTCATAGAAATCTTCATCAAAATCCTCATCTTCTTCAACCCAAACATCCGCAGTTAAATCGAAGTCAGTTGTTCCTTTAATTTTCCAGCATTCAAAACATAAATTTGGGTTAGTCATATACTCATAAGGGATATAGCAGTAGCCTTCTTCTCCCCACTCTTCCCCCCATGAATTACGGATAATAAAGACTTCAGCACTATCTTTATAACCCACGCAAAGCATAGCGTGTTTACCATGTTCTTGCCTGCCTTCATCACTGGCTAAATCTGGCATTGGAACTCTTCCTTTGTTGGTAACACGATCAAAAGACTTAAACAAAGTGAGTCCAAAAACAAAAGGATAACCTTCTGCTAAACAATGTTTCATAGCATGAAGATCCACAGGAACTTGTTCTGGGTTTTCCCATTGGAAATCAGGAACACTTAGGAGTTCGGCAGCCTCTTCATAGGCATCATAAATTGGTTTAGTATTAACGTTTCTGACTTTACCATTGTCTGTAACTTCATAAGCCCAGGTTGATTCATGGCAAATACCTTTTTCCTGTAAACTCATCAATGCTAAAGTAATGCTACTTCCTTGGTCTTGAATTTTATTTTCACCATTGTGTTCTAGTCCTAGCTCTCGGGCATTGTAATAGACAAAAAGACGACTAAAATCAACTTCTTCTCCTACACGGTTCATGATATACTCATAACCGCCTACAACTGCATTAGCTGTACAACTGTTAGAGCCAGCTTGATTTTCTACGGAAGTCATGAAGGGACGCAGATCAACCTGTGGTGGTAATTCTGCTTCTGTAAACCTCTCACTATTGTAAACTTGAGAACCGGAAATTTCTTGTTGGGAAGCACTGCAACCGCTTAAGGCTTTCCATAGACCTGTATTCCGATCTACGACATAAGATAATACAGCTTTTTTAGACATGGAATTTTATGTGGATTATCCACAGACCAGAAGGTATAAAAATTGTAAAATATCCTTTTAGCATAGATACAAGAATTTAAGAATTACTCAATTATTCTTAACGCCCCTTCTGATTAATGAAGGGGATATGGGGTTTTTACTTACATCCTAAAGATTGACGAGTATCTACACCAGTTTTAGAATTTACACCACTGGCATTAACACAGAGCTTTTTCACCTGTACCATATCTAAAATTGCATTGGTAAAATCAGCACCAGTGACATCAACTGCATCAAAAATGGAACGCAACATCATCGCATCTGTAAAAACTGCATCACTTAAATCGGCATCTTTGAATTTTGATAAATAAGCAATTCCTTGACTAAAATCCACACCATGAAAATTTACAGCATCCAATAAAACACCGTTAAATACAGCACCACGTAAATCAGCAGTGCTAAAATTAGTATTTTCTAATTTCACGCTTGTAAACTCAATCCCAATTAAACTTTGTCCAGAAAAGTCCTTCCCCCCGACTCCCTTGTTGCCAAGAGAATTAGTAACACTAGAAGAACTTGCTGCTTGCGCTGACAAGGGGAACACCAACAATACTAGAGCTAAAATCACACTAGCTAAGATTGAGCGATACTTCATAATTTTTGCTTAATAAATCTCAACAATTCCACTACTAATCATTAAACCGCAGGAAGGATGCAGCTTGTAATTTTCTGCTAAATTAACAGCGATCTCGTAGGATAGATAAATGTTGAGATGCGATCGCACGTAAACGTCAATATAAATAACTACCTGTGGCTAATCAAGAAAATATTACCTCGTCGGCAGTTGCTCATGGGGAAACCCCCCCAAATTTCCCTGCTTCCCAATCTCTGACACGAACCCCTTTATATCAAATGGGTGTAGAACTCAAAGCCAGATTTACCAGCTTTGGGGGCTGGGAAATGCCCATACAATATAGCAGTATCACCCAAGAACACCATGCCGTTAGGAATACCGCTGGAATGTTCGATATTTCTCACATGGGCAAATTTACCCTCCAAGGTAAAAACCTGATCTCCCAACTGGAGTATTTAGTTCCCTCCGATTTAAGTAGGTTACAACCTGGACAAGCACAATATACTGTATTGCTTAACCCCCAAGGCGGAATCATTGACGACATCATTATTTATTACCAAAATACAGACAGCACTGGGACGCAAAATCTAGTCATCATCGTTAACGCCTCAACTACCGACAAAGACAAAAAATGGCTATTGGCACATCTTGATCTTGATGTAGTTCAATTTCAAGACCTATCACGGGATAAAATCTTAATTGCCGTTCAAGGACCAACAGCTACTCATCATCTGCAATCCCTAGTCACAACAGACTTATCACCTATTAAGGCTTTTGGGCATTTAGAAACGACCATTTTTGGCAAACACGCATTCCTCGCCCGCACAGGTTACACTGGCGAAGATGGTTTTGAAGTGATGGTGGATGCCTCCGTTGGGATAGACTTGTGGCAAAGTTTATATAATGCTGGTGTTATTCCCTGCGGACTTGGTTGTAGAGATACCCTTCGCTTAGAAGCTGCAATGGCACTTTATGGGCAAGATATTGACGATACCACTACACCGCTAGAAGCTGGCTTAGGTTGGTTGGTACATTTAGATACCAAAAGTGATTTTATTGGCAGAGAGGTTTTAATCCAGCAGCAAACCCAAGGAATATCTCGTAAACTGGTCGGTTTGCAAACACAAGGACGCAATATTCCTCGTCATGGCTACCCCGTATTATCATCTAAACAAGTCGTAGGAGAAGTGACAAGTGGTACTATCTCCCTGACACTCGGTTATCCCATAGCCTTAGCTTACGTTCCCACCCCATTAGCCAGGCTTAAGCAGCAGCTAGATGTAGAAATTCGCGGTAAAGCTTACCCTGCGGTGGTTGTGAAACGCCCATTTTATCGCTCAAAGAATCGTGTTACTAACTGATAATCTTTGAGGTTTTTGAGGAATAATGTCTTTTAGGTTACTCTTGTAACACTATTTTTTTAACGTGGAAGAGAAAGTGATATGTCTTTAGAATATCCCCAGGATTTTCGATACTTAGATTCCCATGAATATGTTCGTCTAGATGGAGAAATTGCCACTATTGGTATTACTGCGTTTGCTATAGAACAATTAGGTGATATTGTCTTTTTGGAACTGCCGGATATTGGTGATGTTATTACCAAGGGAGAGACATTTGGTTCTATTGAATCCGTGAAGGCTGTTGAAGACTTGAATTCACCTGTTACTGGCACAGTTGTAGAACGCAATGAAGCTTTAATAAATGATCCAGAACAAGTACCTGAAGACCCCTATGGAGAAGGTTGGTTCTTAAAAGTTCGTATTAATGACCCTGATGAAATTAATGAGGATACATTAACAGCAGATGAATATAGTAATCAGGTAGAGGGTGTGTAAATAAGTTCATTTAGGGACTTACAATTAAAAAAATACCCAAAAATTTCTTGTGGTGCGGGACGAATTGCCCGCTAATCATCAAGGACGGGCAGCAATACTTGTCGGTTAAGGAAATGTAGGTTGGGTTGAGCGATAGTGAAACCCAACATTACCAAGGATTTTGTTGGGTTATGGCTATGGCTCCTACGTCCCCACGCAAGCTATCGCCACACTTCGTGAACGTTCCGATTGCAACGCTAACGCGAACAACCCAACCTACGGTATAACAATGTTTTAGCCTTAACCGAACAGTATTGGGACGGGCAGGATGCCCATCCCACAAAATTGGGTAATTTATTTTTTGGTGTTCCCGAAAAACCATATTAATTTGATATTATACTAAGTAATTAGACAAAAATATTTACAGTCATTGCGAGCGAAGGGAAGCAATCACAATGACATTGTGTAATTAATTCTGTCTCACTACCTAATTTAAATGGATTACTAATTATCAATTCATAAACTCCCTAAAACCTTTAATTGCTCCCGCCAATTTTTATCATATCGCAGGGTTAATATCTGATATCCAGCATTGTATCTCAGATTATCTCTCTCAATTTGGTCTTGCTTTTTCTGTTCAGCACTATCATGAACTGAACCATCGCAGAAAATAGCGATCGCATCTTCCTTATACACAAAATCTGGTTTACAATTGGCTTCGGTAATTAATTCCTGGGCTGTATCAGGTAGTTTATAACCCCGTTGGTAAATCTCTTGTAAAACTTCTCGTTCAAAATCAGAGTTTGCATCTGTTTGTGTGAATAGCCAACAGAAATTTTGGTGCATTCTCTGTGGTAAATTGTAGCCAATTCACAGAATACCAAGGATTTATGCAGCTTGATTAACTGTTGGTTGTGGAAGAGGTTCACCTGTTGCTTGATAAGCTATTACTAAGGATTCTAAAGCCTCAGTTCCATTAGTTACGGCTTCTTCATAAGTGTCTCCATGTGTCCGCCAAGTTTGTCCAGGAAAGTCAGGGAAACCTACTAAAAAACAGTTATCTTCTTCTGACCATTGAATGATCATTTGATATTTAAGTTTCATCATTTTTGGTTTTACCCTCTATTTCGTTAATAGCTTGTTTTACTTCTTTTTCTTGATACTGCTTGGCATCTGTGCTATCTTTACCAGAAATGGTTATTTTTCCAGTATATAGTGGATGTATTCAGTTGGTGTGACTTCCTTTTCCCGGAATTTCTGTAAACCCTGCTTGACGCAGTATTTGTTTTAGTTCTCGAATTTTTTTAGGCATTTATTTACTCATTTATATGCCAATTTTCTAAATAAAACAAACTGTGTAAAGAAACCTGCTGCAATCAGTTCATCTTTTTTGGCAATGGTTTCAATATTGTTTTGACCACTTCTGGGAAATTCGGTATTGCTGAATTGAGGTATGAAAATTAAAAATTCCATTTCTGAAACTCTTAATCTTTGCGCCTTTGCGTGAGACTAATTCATACTTTCATTCACCAACGCCTTATAAGTTTCTGCTACATGAGAATACCAGTTTTTTCTGGTTTCTAAATCTTGAGAATATAAGTTTTTAAGTATTTCTAGTTCTTTTATGATTGATCCTTAATTCCCTAAAGCTATCACAGCATTTTGTCCACCAAAACCAAAGCTAAAACATAGGACTTGCTGAATTTTACTTTCTTGTGCTGAGGTGATGAAGTTTAAATTAAATTCTGGTTGCTGAAGTCCTACGCAGGGGGGTAAAATTTGCTGTTGCAATGCCATGAGTGAAAAGGCTACACCTAAAGCTCCTGATGCTCCTAATGTATGCCCGGTGCTACCTTTGGTGGAACTAATCGCTAATTTTGGTGAAAATAAGTGTTGAATAATTTTACTTTCTATCCGGTCATTTAACTGGGTGGCTGTACCATGAGTGTGAATATAGTCTATGTCTGTGGGTGAAATATGACTACGTTCTAAACATTGCTTAATGGCTATGATGGCACTTTTACCTAATGGTTCTGGTGAGTTTCCATGATATGCGTCTGCTGTCAAGCCAAAACCTAATATTTCTCCATAAATTTTAGCTTGTCGTTGGGCTGCTAACTCCGCAGATTCAAGAATCAAAATAGCACCACCTTCACCTAGTACCAAGCCTTCTCGCTGTAAGTCAAAGGGATAAGCACCTGTTTTGGCTAAAGCCCCCATTTGCCTAAATCCAGCAATTGTTAGGGGGGTTATGGGTGCTTCTATTGCCCCTGTAATTACTCGTTGGTATTGCCCAGTTTTAATTAACATTGTAGCCTGAGCGATCGCCCAAATTCCCGTTGCACAAGCAGCCATTGGTGCTAAAACTGCTGCTGTTGAGCCTATTTTTCGGGCTATAGCGATCGCATTCATTTGCGGTAGAGTATTTAACCAATTGTCTAAGTTTGATTCTGCCTCTTCCTGATACATCTGTCGTGCCATTATCTCCCAAGATGCTTGATAACCCCGACTAGAACCAATTACTACAGCACAATCAAACAAAGGTGCTACCAATTCGGCATCTTGTAGGGCTGAATTAACAACTATTTCCGCGAGTGTATTTAATAAAGAGGGTTTTTCAGCAATTAATCCCAGGGGAACTATTCCCAATTCTGGAAATATTTGATGTAATTTAATCCCTGTTTTTCCTAATAATAAATTTTGCCAACTATCTTCTAAGCTTTGACCTAAAGCAGAAACTAAACCAATCCCAGTAACAACAACTTTAACCAATTTTAGATTTTATATAGTAACTGAGGAGTCAGGAGGTAGGGGCGCAGGGACTGCGCCCTTTCTCAGGAGTCAGAAGTCAGAATACTTATAAAATCACAAATCAACAACTGACAACTAACTACTGAGGAATTTTCAGATTTTCTGCACCTGTAGTGACTTTAGCAGACTCAATGCGATCGCCTTGCTGGATTTTGTTAACTACCTCAAAACCTTTGGTAACATTACCAAACACGGCATAGTTACCATCCAAGAACGATAAATCTGCTAAAGCAAAGTAAAATTGAGAAGAAGCAGAATCCGGGGATTGTGATCTAGCCATAGCGATCGCTCCTTGCTTGTGCTGTAACACAGGCTTCTCAGTAATAGTCTTACTGTAAATAGGATCTTTTGCGCCTTTTGGTTTAATTTCTAAGGGTATCCGTCGTTCATTTCCAGTTTGAGGATCAATATAACCACTGGTTCCCAATCTACTTTCGGGAAATTTGGGGTCTTTACCTTGTGGATCTCCACCTTGAACTACAAAAGGCTGAGGTTCGCGCACAACACGATGGAATACTAAACCGTCATAAACACCTTTTTGAACCAAATCCACAAAATTACCGCCAGTAATTGGTGCATTTGTCCCATCTATTTCAATCTCAATTTCTGTGGGATTAACTACTTCTCCACGCTTCACCGTCATCACCACTGTAGCCTTACCTTCAAGACGTGGTAAACCTTTGATTCCAGGAACACTTTCGCTAATAGTTTCTGATACTGTTTTTGCACTAGTAGTCGTGTCTGAGGTAGCTGTTGCAGTTGGGGATGCACTAGACGATGTTGTATTACTCGCACATCCTCCCAAAGTTAAAGCGCAAATCATCAATAGAACTACAAAAAATTGTGGAAATTTAAACCGCATTGTTAGTGACTGCATTAATCAAAATATCTTAATTTGTTCTTGCCCATTCCTGAAGTTTGGATTTTAAATTGTGAAAATAACTTGACCTCAGATCCCCGACTTCTCTAAGAAGTCGGGGATCTGATTCTTATTGTTCACCAATCCAAAATCCAAAATTCCTAGAGTCCTTCTAAAGATACTCCTAAAAAACGAGCTAATTCCGCACCTTGGGTTTCCAAATCTGCCAAAGATAAGGGTTGACCTACTCTTGTAAGGGGAATATCCCGTCTACCTTTAACCCGAAGATATAAAGCGCGTTGAGGATTCAGACCTTCCTTAATCAAAATCTTGACAGATTGTACATCTGAAATCCTGCCGTCAATTTGGATTTGACGATTTTTTCCGGGAAACCCCCAACGGAAAATTTTTAATGTCCCTGTTTCCCGATTGAACTCATTATAACCACCACCTAAATCCCATAGAACTACAAGCCACAGATATGTAGCTAATAGCAAGCCAGCAGCACCATATAGTCCCATCACCAATCCTTGAGGGACAAATATTAGTTGTGTTGCATCAGTAACTATGAGTAAATTAACTTTGAGATAACTAGAAATACTAGCTAAGAAAAAACCACTGGCTCCCATAGTTACAATACTTGCCCACCAGTAGTTACTAAACCGACGTGAACCAAGAACCTTTTGAGAGAGGATGTTCTCGCTTTTATTAATTGTTGTTGATACGGTCATCTAAACTACCTTGGACTATCTTTCTCAAGTCTGCCACTGAAGCAGTCTGGATTGCAAGTTATCGAAGAGATGACAATAAATTTTATCCTCAACTTGCAGGATTTCCGAGCGCAGGCCATTGAGAGAATTTCAGGGCGCAGGCCATTGAGAGAATTTCAGGGCGCAGGCCATTGAGAGAATTTAGGGCGCAAGCCATTGAGAGAATTTAGGGCGCAGGCCATTGAGAGAATTTAGGGCGCAGGCCATTGAGAGAATTTAGGGCGCAAGCCCTGCGCCCCTACGAAGATTTATGAGAAAATCTGTGTCAAATTGTTAAAATTCTGATATTGATAGAAAATATTTAACTTCCTGTTCTATATCCAGCCCAAATTCTGACTAATGTGATAAGTTAAGAATCATTACGTTACTAAAACCTAGATTGCTGGTTAACGGTAGCCGATCATGTCATAATTTGTCAGTAACCCAGCCCTCAAGGGACTGAGCTTGCAAGAGTAATCAAGCAAGTCGTAGTGACCAGACCACCCTGAGCCTAGTCTCATGGTATCCTTATGAGAAATGATCACTTTGTCAAGCAATCAGTTCTCACAATCTTAGCGTCTGTAAAGCTGCTAGGATTGAAGAAAACGTTGAATTCCTCACGGCAGGTCAGTAACCCATCCCTAAAGGGACTGGGCTTGCAAGAGTAATCAAGCAAGCCGTACTGACCAAACCACCCTGAGTTTACTCTCATGGTAGCCGTTATTTGAGTCACGACACCCACCGAATGCGTTGCCAGTTCCCTGCTCTGTCGCTTGTGATTAAACAGTTCTAAGGTCACTGGAACAGTGTTGCAAGCCCAACAAGCTCTTATAACAGGTCTAGGCTAACATTACCCCAGAAATGGGAGTTGGTTTCCAGATTCCAATCAAAAATCTGGTTTCAATTTTAATATCCACAGCGGTTAAAACCGCTCGTGTCGTTTCCCTCTCAGATCTAAAGACGCGCTCGTTTCCCACTTACCGGGCGTTCTTATGATATAAATCAGTAAACTCGCTGAAACACTGCTTAAAAAACGTTGCAATTTTAGTAAAAACGAGGATTTTAGTAAATGACCATCGCAGTTGGACGCGCCCCGAGTAGAGGGTGGTTTGACGTATTAGACGACTGGCTAAAGCGCGATCGCTTTGTATTCGTAGGTTGGTCAGGAATATTACTATTCCCCTGTGCCTTCCTCGCATTAGGCGGTTGGCTAACCGGTACAACCTTCGTCACCTCCTGGTACACCCACGGACTAGCATCTTCTTACTTAGAAGGAGCTAACTTTTTAACAGTAGCAGTATCCACACCAGCCAACAGCATGGGACATTCCCTGTTGTTCCTGTGGGGACCTGAAGCTCAAGGTGACTTCACCCGTTGGATTCAACTCGGTGGTTTGTGGCCTTTCGTCGCCCTACATGGCGCATTCGGTTTGATTGGCTTCATGTTACGCCAATTTGAAGTAGCCCGTCTTGTCGGTCTTCGTCCTTATAACGCCCTTGCTTTCTCCGGTCCTATTGCCGTATTCGTCAGCGTGTTCCTGATGTATCCTTTGGGACAATCTAGCTGGTTCTTTGCACCTAGCTTTGGAGTAGCCGCAATTTTCCGTTTCCTCTTATTCCTCCAAGGTTTCCACAACTGGACACTTAACCCCTTCCACATGATGGGTGTAGCAGGAATCTTAGGTGGAGCTTTACTTTGTGCCATTCACGGTGCCACAGTAGAAAACACCCTATTTGAAGACGGTGAAGGTTCAAATACTTTCCGCGCCTTCAACCCCACCCAAGCTGAAGAAACCTACTCCATGGTGACAGCAAACCGTTTCTGGTCACAGATTTTCGGAGTTGCTTTCTCCAACAAACGTTGGTTGCACTTCTTCATGTTGTTTGTCCCTGTGACAGGCTTGTGGATGAGTTCCATTGGGATCGTTGGTTTAGCATTAAACCTGCGGGCTTATGACTTCGTTTCCCAAGAATTACGGGCAGCAGAAGACCCAGAGTTTGAAACTTTCTATACCAAAAATATTTTGTTGAATGAGGGTATCCGCGCTTGGATGGCTCCTCAAGATCAACCCCACGAACAGTTCGTATTCCCAGAGGAGGTACTTCCACGTGGTAACGCTCTCTAATAGAGTTATTAGTGGTGGACGCGACCAAGAATCAAGCGGCTTCGCTTGGTGGTCCGGCAACGCCCGTTTAATCAATTTGTCTGGTAAACTACTTGGCGCTCACGTTGCCCATGCTGGTTTAATCGTCTTCTGGGCCGGAGCAATGACTTTGTTTGAAGTCTCTCACTTCATCCCAGAAAAGCCTATGTACGAACAAGGCTTGATTCTGCTTCCTCACCTCGCCACACTGGGTTGGGGCGTTGGTCCAGGTGGTGAAGTTTTTGATACATTCCCCTACTTCGTTGTCGGTGTACTTCACCTGATTTCCTCCGCAGTTCTAGGCTTTGGCGGTATTTATCATGCCGTTCGTGGTCCTGAAACCTTAGAAGAATATTCTGCATTCTTTGGTTATGACTGGAAAGACAAGAACAAGATGACCAATATCATCGGCTTCCACCTGATCATCCTGGGATGCGGTGCGTTGTTATTGGTGCTGAAGGCTATGTTCTTCGGTGGAGTTTATGATACATGGGCTCCAGGTGGTGGTGATGTGCGTGTGATTACTAATCCCACACTCAACCCTGCAATCATCTTCGGTTATCTAATTAAAGCTCCCTTCGGTGGCGAAGGCTGGATTATTAGCGTTGATAACATGGAAGATGTTATCGGTGGTCACATTTGGATTGGTTTAACTTGTATTGCCGGTGGTATTTGGCACATCTTCACCAAGCCTTTTGCTTGGTCACGTCGTGCCTCCATTTGGTCTGGTGAAGCTTATCTATCCTATAGCTTAGGTGCGCTCTCCTTAATGGGGTTCATCGCTTGCGTTATGGTGTGGTTTAACAACACCGTTTACCCTAGCGAATTTTACGGTCCTACTGGTCCTGAAGCTTCTCAAGCTCAAGCTTTAACCTTCTTGATTCGTGACCAACGTTTGGGTGCTAACGTCGGTTCTGCCCAAGGTCCTACCGGTCTAGGTAAATACTTGATGCGCTCTCCATCTGGTGAAATCATCTTCGGTGGTGAAACCATGCGCTTCTGGGATTTTCGTGGTCCTTGGTTAGAGCCTCTTCGTGGACCTAACGGTCTTGATTTGGAAAAAATCAAGAATGATATTCAGCCTTGGCAAGCTCGTCGCGCTGCTGAATACATGACCCACGCGCCTTTGGGTTCTTTGAACTCTGTGGGTGGTGTGGCTACGGAAATTAACTCCTTCAACTATGTGTCTCCTCGCGCTTGGTTGGCGACTTCACACTTCGTTTTAGGATTCTTCTTCCTCATTGGTCACTTATGGCACGCAGGTCGCGCCCGGGCTGCTGCTGGTGGTTTTGAGAAGGGTATTAACCGTGAAACAGAACCAGCAATGTTTATGCCTGACCTTGACTAGGTTTTTCTAGGCTTAATTACTGACAATATAATGCTTTTGATAGCTCTTGCCTAACCGCAAGGGCTTTTTTTGTATTTTTCTGTGTAAGTTCACACATTAAGCTGTGTTAAGTAAGAGTAAAAATTTAAAATAAATTTTGTACATTGCTGCTAATATACAATGTAACAAATAAATCTTAGTAAAGGTCAGGTAATGAATAAGCTAAAGTTCAGCACGTCTGTATTAACAGTTACTGCTGGTTTGGTAATGGGGGCATCAATTAATCAAGTAGTTATTGCTGAGGAAGTTGTTGCAGAATCAATTACTCAGCCAGCAGTTACAAATGAAGTTATTGCCACATCAATCACTCCTGAAAAAACTGAAACTCATCCTCAACCAGGAACTTTCAGTTATAGTGCTGGTGATTTACTGGCAAAAAGACCACTGGATTTAGATATATTTTGCAAAAGTTATCCTTTAAATTCCCTCTGTACTGAGCGTTCTACTCCATCAAAACCAAAGCCAGAAGAATCTAAACCTACCGAAGAAGCAAGCGAAACTCCTGTAAAAACTAGCGGTTGGGCAATTACTCCTGAAATTAGTACACTAGGTGTTGGTGCAACAGTCACTAAGTCCATAACACCTAATGTCAATGCTAAATTAGGCATTAATGGCTTAGGTATAAGTAGAGATATTAGCTTGTCCGATGTTGATTATAAAGCTAACCTCAACCTATTTAATGTGTCTACCTTAATTGACTACCTACCTTGGAAAAATGGTGGTTTTCATTTGACCGGAGGTTTGGTATTTCAAGATAATAATTTGGAAGGAACTGGGAAACCCAAGAATGGTGTGACCATTAGGATCAATGACAAAGACTATAACAGCACAACTGTGCTTACATCATTGAAATCTAAAGCTTCCTTTCCCAATAGTGTCGCACCATATATTGGACTGGGTTGGGGTAATGCTGTGAAGCCTGGTAAACATCTGGGATTTTCGGCAAATTTAGGTGTGATGTTTGCTGGCTCCCCAATGGTATCATTAACACCTGGGTTTGGTCCAGATGCAACGGAGGCTTTAAAAGCGGAAATTAATAGTAACATCGAAGCAGAAAGGAAAAAACAAGAAAGCGATCTGAATTGGTTAAGTGTTTATCCTGTTTTTTCTCTTGGTATTTCTTACCAATTCTAATTGACAATTTAGGGTGTGTCAGATGTTGAAAATATATTCATTATTACTGAGTTATCGAGTCTGACTCACCCTACAAAAAATATTTAGTATCACATTTGCGTAAATCCTAGTTTTAACTTTCCTCTCTACCAGTTGCTATAATTAAATTAACTTGTATTTTATTCTTAGATATACAAATGACCATCACCAAATATCGCGCTGATAGAGTCATACTTCATAACATCAGTTGGCAACAGTTTGAAAGTCTTCTCCAAGATTTGGGAGAAAATCGGGCTGCTAGGGTGGCTTATGATGATGGAAATTTGGAAATTATGACCCCTTTACCAGAACACGAACAATATAAAGAAGTAATTAGTGATGCAGTTAAAGATATCGCTGAAGAGTTGGATTTAGACTATGAAAGTTTAGGTTCAACTACCTGGAAAAAAGAACGCAAAATGGCAGGAATAGAGGCAGATAATTGCTTTTATTTTCAAAATGAACCATTAGTTAGAGGTAGATTAGATTTAGATTTGCAAAAAGATCCACCTCCTGACTTAGCTTTAGAAATTGATGTTACGAGTAAGTCTTTAGACCGTTTTCCTATTTATGCTCGTTTGGGAGTTCCTGAAATTTGGTGTTATGATTCTGGTGAGTTGAAAATCTATCTTTTGCAAGCTGGGGAATATCTGGAATCACAGAAAAGTTTAGTATTTCCTAGTTTAGAAATTCGGGATTTACCAAAAATAATTGAGCAAAATCGGGTAAATGGTAGAAGGGCAATTAGAAAAGCTGTTAGGAAATGGGTGCATCAAAAATAATTAGAGAACTCCACAAAAAGAAATGCCCAATGTCTTCTGTTCGCGCAGCGTGCCAGAGGCATGACAAAACAAATCATTTATTTTGTGGCTTACTCTTAAAAATATTCATCCCCCCACATTCATCGCTGCTAAAAAAGCTTTTTGACTGACATCTTGATAAAGGGATTTTAAATATTTCATCACCAATTCACCAGCAGGAGAATTAGTTGGATTTTCTTCATCTTTTGCTAAAGGAATTGTCCCTAATGTATCTAATACTGTTTCACTAACCGCAGGTGAAATTACTACTAAAGACGATTCTAACGGCTGATTATATTGCCAAAAATCATCTATTCTAACGGGATATTTATTTCCAGAAACTTCTGGTTGAATTGCCGATGTTTCCTGAATTGTCTCGACATTTTTAGTCCTGCGTAATTGGCGTAAGTCGCTGATAATTTGCTCTTTGGTGCGTCCACGTAGTTGAAATAATACAAAAGGGTCTTCACTAAAGCGATCGCCTAATTGATAATATACTGCACCTATATGTTTACAAGGAACGGCTTTATCAGGACAAGAACATTTACTGTGAACATCAGTAAGAGTAAAGGGAAACAAGGATAAACCATTACTGATAAAAACTTCTTCAATATTTTGTGGCATTTCTCCCGCTAATAACTTAGCCGCAAAAATCGCCTTTTGGGACATAGTTTCCACCACATAACCCCATTCTTCATCACTAAAAGCATCAAGAGATAAAGAAACCTTATAAGGTTCTGCTTCACTACCTTGTACCCTCGCTAATACTTTCGCAGCTTTAAATTTAATACTGAGAACATTTCCTTGTCGAGAATAATTTCTTGCCCGTTCTAATCGCTTTTTAAATCGGTAAGAATCTAGTAGATCTAACCATCTTTGTGACCACCATTCCCGACTTGCTTGTAAGGTTTCGTTACTCATAATCTTTGATCTTTTTGTGGTGTCATAATCCAGTTCCCTCCCCGATGCTTTGGGGAGGGTTAGGGTGGGGTAAAAAATATTTGATACATCAACCATAACTTTTCAAACACCCTCTTAGCCATACTCCTGAATGGGCGCAAGCCCTGCGCCCCTGCCTCTTGCCTTGCTATAACGACAATTTTCAGTATAGATAAGATATATGAAGAATATGGGCAAATAGATAATCACAGTATTAAAGTACAAATGTCACCGATTATAAAGATTGAAAAAAAGGAGCTATAGTATTATGGCTATCTCCAAAATGTTTGCTGATATGGCTCAGTTTATTTCTGAAGCCTTCATGCGGATTTTCACCCCTGCTAATGATGCCTATCCTGTGATTGGGGTACAGCCCTTTACAGGGAAAATATATAAAAAAGGTAAAGCAGCTTGGTAACACTGAAGATTTTCCTCCATCCTAAAAGTAGGGACATGGTAAAAATTTTGATACCATGTCCCTGTTTTTAATTGATTCTAACCGCCTATTTCTTGCAGCATTGCTTGTATTCTTGCAGCACCTTCCGCGTCATTTCCCTGCTGATATAAATCTAATGCCTTTTTGAAAACTTTGTTTGCTTGTGTCGTTTGTCGTCGTTGTTTAAACATAGAACCAATTAACTCATAGGTGCGGGGATTATTTTTATCTAAATTAATTGCTTGTTCATAAGCCCACATGGCTGATTGATAATCACCTAAGCTAGTTTGAGCAACTCCTAATCCTAAATAAGCGTTGAGATTATTCCGATTTAACTGGATAGCCCGACGGTAAGCTTCTTTTGCGCCTTTGTTATCTTTTGTACTACTTTTCAGATAACCAACAGCATAGTAAAAATCACTATTATTAGGATTAATGGCAATAGCTCGACGATAAGCATCTAAAGCGGAGGTGAAATTGCCTTGTTGAGTATATAAGTAGCCAATCCCAGCATAAATTCTTTCATTTTTGGGATCTAATTTTGCGGCTTTTTGATAAATAGCGATCGCTCCATTATAATCTTTAGAATCTACCAGTCTTTTCCCCTCATCTATCAAGTTTTTCAACTCTGGATTATTCACCTGTGTCAGTAGGACATCAGCTTTTGCTACTACAGGTGTGCTAGTAAATAAACATCCTAATAATAAGGCAGTTAACAGGACTGATGTTTTTTTGTACATAGTAAATTTTCCTAAATTTTCTTAACCCGTTTTTATTAGTACATTAAAACAAAAATATTGATTTTTGTAATCTGTATTTATTCACATTTATAGAATATTAATAATTTATTAAAATTACTTGACATCTTCATAACTATAGCCATAAATTAATCCTTTCGCCAACCAATACTGATAAATTACACAAAATTGCAGGTATAATGGAGCGTGGAACGAGGGTTCCCCCTGAATTTGGTAATAGTCATCTAATTTCTCCATAAATGTATGCTTTTAACTACTACTGATGTGATTCAAGGTGCTGTAATTCAATCCTACTTAGGTATTGTTACAGCAGAAGTTGTCTATGGTAGCAATTTTCTCCGGGATTTTTTAGCGAGTATTCGGGATATTGTTGGTGGACGCACTGGCAGCTATGAACGTCTCTTTGAAGAAGGGCAGCGGAAAGCAATGGAGGAATTAGAACAAAGAGCGCAACGTTTAGGCGCAGATGCTGTTGTCGGTATTGCTGTTGATACTGGGACAATTAACGTTGATCAATCTGGTGTTTTATTAGTAATTACAGCCACAGGAACAGCCGTCAAAATTCGTTAATATTTTGATAACTTTGCCATTTTTAAACATTTTTCATCTAGCCAATTTATAACTAAAGAAAGGGTAAACAACTCTTTCTGTTGATAGAGATTGAGAATTATAATTAGCGATTTAATTTTAAACATGGGCATAAAAAAGATTTGATAAGTAGTGAGACAGAATTAATTACACAATGTCATTGTGTTAGCGTAGCGTTAGCCATAGGGAACGAAGTGAAATGAAGCAATTCCAAGGGTTGTGATTGCTTCCCTTCCCTCGCAATGACTGTAAATATTTTTGTCCAATTACTTATAGCGGTATGCACTCTTGGTGAGATACAGTCAGCAAATCCTAAAGCCTGTAGGGGGTTTCCCGCACTCGATTGTATTGCACCCTAAAGATAACTGCTATAAGAAAAAATCCAAAACCAAAGATTTTTCAGGAAAAATATCAAAAATCGAAAACATCAGCAACTTTGCCGCAATAGCAAGGGAGAAAATAGCTATGTCATACGTAAATCGAGTTGGTGAAGAAATAAGTCCTTCTGAATCTTTGATAGCTAGTAGAGTCACTGAATATCGGGACAGAGTGCGCTGGGGTCCAATAGTTTCCGGTGTGTTAGTGGCTTTAGCAACTCAATTAATATTGAGTTCATTTTTTAGCGCCCTTGGTGCAGGGAGAATTGCTGAATCCTTAGCACCAAGAACAGTTGCCCCTACTATTATTAGTAATGTCGGAATTTGGTCAACAATTGCATTATTACTATCCCTATTTATTGGTGCTTGGATCACTACCCGTGCTTGTGGACCCATGCACCGAGATACAGCAATACTCAACGGGGCAATTCTTTGGGCAACAACTTTAGCACTTAGCTCTTTTCTATTAGCAAATGGAGTCTGGGGTGCTTTTGGGGTAGTGGCTTATAATGCAGCACAAGTTATTAATCAACTACAGGAACAAGGTAATGTCATAGCACCAAATGCACCGATCTTAACTGCTGAACAAACTCGTGATGTTGCTGCTGCTACTTCGAGAACTTTGTGGTTTTATGTTTTTGGTTCTTTATTAGGTTTACTTACTGCTTTAGTAGGAGCAGTTGCCGGCGCACGTACCACCTCTAGAACTAATAATTACAATTCTTGATTGAAAGGATTAAAGATGTTCCATTTTTAAAGTTTTGGTAAAATTTGTTGGAATTCTCCTTGATTGAGAGTTGCAAAATACAGTTCAACTTTAAGATCAGGATAGCGATCGCAAATTGATGAATAAGCTTGATTTAAATAATCTGTATGTACTTGCAACTCTCGTTCTGTATCTTTGCTTAAATTAGGATCAATCATCATTGCATAAGCCCCACAATCTTGATGATCAATAATAATAACTGTGTTGATATGATGGAGTTTATAGGATATATCTAACTGATCCCAAAATGCTTCAGCATCAGATTTGTGGGGAAATCCGGTTAAAGCTAATGAAGCACCAGCTAAAGCTGTTAAATCATATTTATCTGTGAGATTTTTATTCCTTAAAAAAGACTGTTCTGCTGTCAAAAACCGGAAGTCAATACAACTCAGAACTAAAGCTTGGGATTGATTGACTGTGGCTTTTGCTGGTGTCGCTGATTGCAGAACAGTAAATGCCACTGCTGCGGGCAGGAAAGATCTAAGAAAATGGCGACGACTAGAACAACAAAGACATTGATTGATATTTTTATTCATGTTTTACTTAGTCATTTAATTCCATTAATTCTTTTGATTTCAAATCAATTGCCCCTGGTTGCGAATATTCTATAATTTGAGGAGAGATAGAATAAATAGCATCTGTGGTTGTTTCAAAACAATTGGACAAACCAATAGTTTTTAATAATCCCGAACGTTCTAGCAGTTGTTTAACTTCCGGTTGTAAACCTGTGAGAATTAAACGACAATTATGGCGTTCTAAGTCGTGGTAAATATCCTCTAACGCTACTAACCCAGTGGTATCCATATTTGGCACAAACCGCAACCGCAGAATTAAGTATTTTACCTCTGGTTCATCTCGAATAAAGGTAGCAAATCTCTCCGCAGCCCCAAAAAATACCGGACCATCTACTCGATAAACAGCAATTTCTTTCCCTAATTCTAGCGAAGTTCCGGGGGGGAATACTTCGGTTTCGGGAATCTTCACCAAACTCAAATCGCTCATGCGTTTGATGAACAAAGCACCGGCAGCAATTAATCCTACCTCCACCGCGAGAACTAAGTCAAATAAGATTGTTACCAGCCAAGTCAAAATCATCACCGCAAAGTCAGAATAGGTAGCCCGCATTAACAAGCCAATGGCTTCCCATTCAATCATTCGCACACTCACCACCATGAGAATTCCTGCCAATGCGGCTAGGGGAACTTGGGCAGCTAAGGGTGCTAAGGTGAGAACAATAATGGCTAATGCCACGCCGTGAATTACTCCAGAAAGTCGGGTTTTGCCACCAGAACGGACATTAACAGCAGTTCGCGCGATCGCCCCCGTGGCAGGAATACCACCAAAAAATGGGACAATGATATTTGCTAACCCTTGACCAATTAATTCGCGATCGCTATTATGTTTCTCACTGACCGTCATCCCATCAGCCACCACCGCTGATAATAAAGATTCTATACTTCCCAATGCTGCTAAAGCCAAAGCTGGATTAATTAGTTCTCGAATTACACTAAAATCATTCCAGTGGGGAATCCCTTGGGGCATGGGTAAAGATTGGGGAATTGCGCCAATTGTGGGAACATTCAGATGGAAATAAGTAGCTATTCCCGTCGCTAACACCAACCCCACCAAAGAACTGGGTATGGTATTATTAATTTTTGGCCACAAAACTGTAGTGACAATTACCACAATTGCCAGTGCCACTGCTGCCCAATTTAAAGCTTCTACATGAGTTAAACTTTGCCAAACTCCCGGCAAAAAATGTTCACTTCGGGGTAATTTTAACCCAAAGAAATTATTTAATTGACCACAAAAAATAATGACAGCAATCCCATTAGTAAAACCTGCTGTCACTGGGTAGGGAATAAACTTCACTAGCTGTCCGAGTTTGGCCACACCCAAAGCAATTTGGATAATTCCCGCCATTACCCCCGCAATCCAAACTTTCTCAATCCCGTATTTAGCAACAATTCCCACCAAAACCACGGCCATTGCCCCCGTTGGTCCGGTAATCTGGACTGGAGAACCACCAAAAATGGCCGCCACAATTCCCGCAACAATAGCAGTATAGAGTCCCGCTTTTGGTTCGACTCCACTGGCTACAGCAAAAGCTAAAGCCAAAGGTAATGCTACTACTGCTGCTGTTAATCCTCCCGTCAAATCGCCACGGAAACTACTCAACCAAGGACCTAGACGCGAAAGCTTTGATTCTTGCAGGGTATCAGAGATTGCCATATTGTTATTTCAACTTTTATACAAAATTAGTTGATACACGAAATATATGTTATTCTATCTTTTCTAAGTCTAAGGTACATGATTTTTCAAGTTTAAGCCTGTGGAAAAAATACCAGATGAAGCCTTAGTAGTGCGAGGAGGCCGCAACCGTCCAGAAGATATCCAAATGGGAATAGGTACTCATCCCAGTGGAATAATAGGAATTTCCATACAATGTGAGGTAGGATTATCAATAGAGGAATTAGTAAAAGTAATTCCTCATGGGCAAATAGGTGTTACAACAGTGGGAGAAGTTCGTAAAGCATGTGGTGATGTAATTAGAACTTCTGGAAGAGGTTATCATGCAACACTAACTGGTTTAACTCCAGAACAAATCAGTAATCTTCTAACACCTACAATACCTAAACCAAAGCAACAATAGTCATGGAGGTTATCTATGAACACACCAGCACATTCTTTAAAATCGCCGGAAGATAATAACCAACAAAAACTTGTAGGTAATAGATTGAGAGTTTTTGCTGATTTTAATAACGCTGATGAACAGGATTGTCTTCGTTTAAATTGTATTGGTACTATTGATGATTTAGCCAGGCAAAAAATTGAATTAAAAGATGGTCAATCACTGACTTTTTATAGCGAAGACTTAGAAGTAGATGGAATAGTGAAATATTCTGAAGAAGAGAATATTTGGGTTGCAGTTATTGATTGGAATAACATTAGACAAACGGAAGAGATAAAAGTATCCGAGAGAAAATTACTTGAGTTCTTGGAAAAGCTAACATATACTTCTCAAGTCTTGGGTAAGGTTGAAAATACTTCCAAACCAGATGATAAAAGTTTAATCCAGAATGAGCTTGAACCTTTACTTGATGAAATGAAAGATGATTTGAAATATGCTCATGCTGGACTTACTCATGATCAAGAGATTAGTGATCATGAATTCTATAACCAATTTGTGGGTACTTTTGGGAAAGAAGAAGCCGATGAAGTATGGGCTGCTAGACAATGGAATACAAAGCTTGTTCTTAAAGATTTTCTGCTTATACTAATGGACGAGCCTGAATTACGTCAAAGAATTGAAAACAGAGGAGTCAATTTTGATGAATATATTGCTCTAATTTCTCAGCAAGAGCAGGTTAAAGAGTCTGAAACTGCGACGCAACAAATAGACAAGCAAGCAATGGACAGATTAATAGAATTAGTCTGCTTTCGCTAATTCTAGTAGTTATCCCGCTTGTTTCAAGGCATTGCAATCAAAAAGCTGGCAGTCTACGAATGACGGATTATTTACTACCACTTCAAAAACGCTTCCTCAATTCCCTTCTCTCTTCTAACTTTCGCATCAATTTCAAACCAAGTAATAATTTGCTTTGTCGTCAATTCCTCAATAGAAACATCATATTCCTTAGCAATATGTTGTAAAATCCGCAAAGAAGAAATTGTCAGTCTAGTTAAAAACTTCTCAGGAGAAGACAACAAGGCCGCGTCAACTTGAGCGGATTCTTCCGAAGATAAAAATTGAGTTGATGATTGATTAGGTGAAATATCCATAATAATTCAAAATTCTGTTTAATCGAGAAGTTGCCTTTTTACCATTAAATCATATTATTGTACCCCCTGAGCAATAAAAGCCGAGCAATAAGTAACTCAAAACGGTTGAGACATGGAATGAAAGTAAAATCACGAAAACCCTAGATTGGTAGGGGTTTAGCAATGCTTAATGGTGTCAACTTAACGTAAAATCCATAACCCGACTAGGAATGAACTCCCAGTCTCATAGCAGAAGTCATCTGAAGATGACTAAAAGAACTAGAAAATTTTTGAACTTGTTTAGTTTACTTTAGTAAACTTTAGCTATTAGCCCTGATAGCGTAGCGTGGCGTAAGCCATAATTCATTTTAGGGTGGGTCTGTCAGCCAAACAAATAAGCCGTGTTGGGTATAACTCAACCTTAAAAAACATAATACCCAGATTTCCGACTTCTTAATTTAATCAGGAAATTTGTGTTTTTAACCAACTCCGAAAATTCTTAATCATTGACACTTCACCCACTTGTAAACTAGAAGCTAAAAACTGAGGAACTTCTGTATTTAAAGGTAAATTCCCAAAGGTTGGTGAACCATTGCCAGGAATATATTTATCCTCAGATAAACTATAAATTTGCATCACAGGTTCTTCATAACGCCAAACTTCAGGAACACCTAAAGCTAAATAAATCGGTAATTTATCAATAGAAGAACTAGCATAATCAACTTCTATTACTAAATCAGGTGGGGGATCTTGAGTTAAATCTAAACTGGTTTTATTTCTCATGATTGGTTCATTTTGAATATAGAAACTAGAATCAGGTTCTACACCTCTAGCTAAATCTTCTCTTTTACAAGTTAATGAACCAGTGCTTTTGACATTGAGATTTAACTCTTCAACTAAAGTATCAATTATTTTTTCTATCAATCTTTTATTATGTTCATGGGGCATTAATGGAGTCATAATTTCTAAGATTCCCTGATTATAAGTAAACCTGTTATGGCGATCGCCACCAGTTTCTAATAAAATTCGTTCAAAAGTATTCCAAGAAATATTATGGAGGATGACGCTATTTGTGTGAGTGTCGCTGTGAGTAGGTGCTAAAGTTACCATAAATTCACCTCGCAGTTTTAATTGTTCTATTATATACTATAATCAATTTCAATTAAAGGAAATGATTGATAAAACGGAGTTAATAACAAAAGTTTGTCAATTTTTAATTTTGACTTATTAATATTCAGTAGGTTGGGTTGAGGAACGAAACCCAACACACTTTGCTATACTACCGTAAATGTTGGGTTTCACTTCGTTCTACCCAACCTACAATAAATATTATTTTACATAAAAGGAACGGTAGATCCCTAATTTAAAAGCTCTATCAGTTCATCTTTAGTTAAATCTGCATCTCGAATTATTTTTACTAATAAACCTTTGCCGATAGTTTTACCACTATGAGAAGGAATAGAAACAACTCGATTATCTTCATGTTTCATTCTTACATGACTTCCCCTTTTGTCTGACTATATAAAAACCTGCTTTTTCTAATGCAGCAATCAGTTCTTCTCCTGTAATTGTTGGTAATTTAGTCATGATAATACTACTTTTTGCACACCAATAAATTCTGTGGTTAATTCCTCTTCTAGTTCTTCTAAACACATTTCAATAACTTCTTTAATATTTTTCATTAATTCATCAATAGTTTCTCCTTGACTATAACAGGCTTTTAGTTGAGGAACTTCACCAATATACATACCATCTTCATCTCTTTCAATTACTACATAAAATTCTTTGTTTTTCATGGTTTTATTTGTCATTGCGATAGGTTACTAATAAAGTTAGCAATATTCGATTTGTATTATAACACAAAGGAAAGTTCTATAGATCCTTCCATGCTTCGTCTTTCTCTGGATCAAGCCAAATTTTATTTAATGATGATTCACTCATTTCTAAAAATTCTTTAACCAATATTTTATCATCATCTGTATGAACAGATTGTAAATTTTTAACTACTTCTAATGGCAGTCCAGTTAGTTTGACGATAAAATCTAAATCAATACTTTCTCGTAACATATTTACAGCAACTTGGGTTAAGCCTTGCTGTAAACCTTTTTCCCATGCTTCCTGTAATGTTTGCGCTGGAATTGATAGGTTGTTCATATTTTTTATATTTATGTAGTTAGAGGTTGTTTGAAAAGTATCAGATGAAACCCATAATCTCCAAAAACCTAACCCCCCTGCCCCCCTTCCCTACCAGGGAATGGGGTTTTCAAAGCCTCTCCCCGCGTCGGGGAGAGGTTTGGAGAGGGGTCAATTTATACATTCAAAACTTTTCAAACACCCTCTTAGATTTTTTGACTCCGATTCTATTGTACCACAGTCTTTATCACAGACAATTTCAATTCTTTCAATTTCTTGGATGAGGATATCTTTAATTTTATCATAATCAAAATTATCATCCAGTTGAAACTTTGTTTTACATAAAAATAGTAGTTCATCTATTTGGAATTCTCGCTTTGCAAAACATTTCGTTAGCAATCGTAAAATTTGACTATCTTCCTGATCATGAAATATTGTAACCCCACCTTTGTCGTACACATAATCATAACTCAATGCCTTTAGAATCCTAACTTCTTTACAGCACCATGTTGTAATGCGAGAAATCGCTGTTGGAGGAATTACACCAATATAACAACAGTTACCCATTTCTTGAAGGCTATCTTTCAAGTAACCCTGATAGGATTCTAAATTTTCTTTAAAATACTTTGTGCGTTCTTCTAGTGTTTCTCCTATTTTACAAGGCAGGTTTGACCGTGCTAAAAAGTCTTCATCTGGGTAGAGATTATCTTGTTTTAAGGAATCAATATCTATTTCAATTAAAGCTACTTTCGAGCTTAGTGTAGTAAATTCAATTGGTGGTTCTATCAATTGTGAGGAAAACTGTTTACTCAAAGCAGCATAGTATTGATCAAAAGCATAGTATTGTGAATAAGCATTACTTAAATAAACAGAGTCGTTCCTTGACTCATAATCATTTGACTCAGGCATAGACCAATTGCTTTTTTTGGTTTCTCTGGGAGGTAAAACTCCTTGACTCCGAATTCTCTCAACATTTTCAAAACTTGTACCGTGGTAAAGTAACATTAGCCTACTCCTGGAAAAATTATCTCATTATTTTATAATATCAAGATAATCGTGTGAATACTGGGAATATTTGATAAATTAACCAGCCTAAAAATAAGCCTAACCAGGATGTACAAAGTAAAATTAAAAATTTATGCCATTGGCTGAAATATTTTTCTATTTCTTTAATACAAGTAAAGATAAAAAGAATATTCAAAAACCAAAACATAATAAAAGCCACAAGTGCTATCCAACTGTATTTTACACCCCACATCTGAGCGAAAATAAGAGTCTCCATCGGAACTACTACCAAAGTCCACAATATTACCCAAACAAGAGTCCAACGATAATAAACCGTCCAAATCACAGCCCAACAAAAAGACATCCAGGACAATAATAAAAACAAATCTTTACCAGCAGGTGCTAATAGCAATCCCATTATTAAATAATATAAACTCATGACTACTAACCAAAACCAAGGAATATTATTAATTTTTTTATTTTGTTGTTGAGAATTATTAGTACCTACAATAACAGGAAATGTTTTATCAGTCCTAATTGTTTGATGTTGAGTTTTCTGACTAACCTGATAAACCTGATTACTAAAATCAGGCAATAACTTTAACCATTCTCTCATAGACTGCGGACGATATTCCGCTTCTAAATTCATACCTTTAAGTATTGCCCGATTCAAACTATCACTAATACCAACAACATATTTATTAGGAGAAATTAACGGTTTATTATACAATTTTCTATCCAGCGAACTTTCAGGACGTTTACCTGTAACTGCATAATATAAAGAAGCAGCAAGAGTATAAACATCAATCGTTACTTGTCTATTACCTCCCATTTGTTCATAGGGTGCAAAAGCAATATTAGCAGGATGATGAGAAGTAAAATATCCATCTTGGGGCATTATTTCCCCAGCAATACCAAAGTCAATTAAAACAGCTTTGCCATTTTTTTGTACCATAATATTACCAGGGTGTGCATCCCGATGAACTAAACCCTGATGATGAACAAAAATTAAAGCCTCTCCAATTTGTTTTATATATCCTACTGCTTCTAATTCTGGTAATGCTCCCTGTTTTTGGACTAAATTAAATAAACTTTCACCCGGTACAAAGTCCATTACTAAACAATATGTTTTACTATCTTCAAATAATTCTGTTACACGAACAATATTCGGGTGTGGTTGTTGAGAAAGTTGTGCTAATTTGCGTCCTTCTTGAATAAATCTTTTTACATAATTGGGGTATTCAGAATCATTTTTTAGGATTTCATTCGGCGTTTTTATAACTACCCACTGCTTTAAAAGTGTATGTTGTGCTTGATACGTAATTCCAAAACCACCTTCTCCCAGGACTTTTTCAATAACGTATCTTCCACCCTGTAATTTATACCCCTTTTGCCAAACCATAGGTTACAAATGCCTAAAATATAATTATGTTCATTTTTGCACAGCACCAAGCCCTGGCGATTAGAAATCGCGGCTATACAAACAAAGTCCGCCTGCGCGGACTCACGGAAAATCAAGGTTTTCAAACCCGCGCAGGCGGGTTTTGCCTGTGTAGCCGTGACTTTAAAAGTGTATGTTGTGCTTGATACGTAATTCCAAAACCACCTTCTCCCAGGACTTTAAAAGAAATATTTAAAGAGGGAATTATCACAGAAGAAGAATATCTAATCTAAATGCAGGTTTAGCGATTTGCAAATATTGGAAATATTTGATAAACTAACCAGCCTAAAAATATCCCTAATGAAGATGGACTAATCAGAATTAAACATAATTAAGGGCGCAGACCCTGCGCCCCTACAGGATTGGCGATGAAACTTTGTACCTCATAACATCAGGAAGTGCTGTATCATCTCACCGTTCATAATTTGGCTGAGGTATTGAAGCAAATCTCTCGTTTAGTTGGTGTTGCACCAATTAATAAATTCTTTCTCGTTGTGGAAAACTGGCTTTGGGTAAGGATGTGTGTACACGGTAGCCGATGCTTTGGGGGGAAACCGGAAAAATTAGTTCCCTCCCCAAAGCATCGGGGAGGGTTAAGGTGGGGTAATTTGAGGAATAATGGTGATTCGATAACTTGTGTGTACACCGTAGCTACTTATAGTAGAGGGGGTTTACAAAACTTAATATCCGCCTTCTTCTTCGTATTCCACTTGTCGTTCCTTAACCTTTTTGGGAATATTTACAGGCTTTGGTGCATCATCCCAGGCATCACCGTCTAGATCATCATCATAGTCATCATACTGGTCAGCGTAGGTCTTTTTGGCAGGTTTGGCTTCCGCTCTTGGGGCTTCCTGATAACTATCTCTTACCGTTGCATCACTCCAGTTATCTTCTTCGTCTTCTTCATACTGAATTGACTCGTAGGAACGGGCTTTCATCACCTGACGCTGGGGTCTTTCTTCTTCTACATAGTCTTCCGTCCATTCCTCTTCTTGGGCTATGGGTTCAGGAATGCGGACTTTGGGACGAGGTGGTTGGAGAGGAACACCACTAGGTAATTGATTACTGGGTGCAACTGTCCGAGGGGCGCTATAGCCAAATTCTTCTTCTGCATCTCTTTCCCAAGGGGCTTTACCGATTCCCAGCCGTTCTAAAACGCCCACAGTTAACTGGTTTACTCTTTCTTCAGCACCTTCAAACACAATTAACCGACTAGGTCCGGTGCTGACTACTTCATCAATGGATAGTTCATAGGTACTCAAAAACTGGTCGGGGATTTGGGGTAATCCCAAGGAGGCAATGACGATAGAGTATATTTTACCCGTTTCGCCATTAAATTTAAAGCCTCTTACTTTGCCTAAAACTTCACCTGTTTCGGTGATTACTTCCCAGTTCATCAGGTTACTGAGAATCTCCACTTCTACATCTTCGATGACATCCTCGTTATCAACTAAGATGACATCACCGATTTGGTTGATGGTGTTGAGATACATATTGCGAGGCAAACTAGAAATAGAGATCAGGCTGTCTCGCAAACTTAGTGCCACAACCTCTCTTTGATCAACATCAACCCAAATTTGACTCACGATACCTAACCGCTTACCGTTGTCGCGGGTGATTACCTGAGTGTTTAATATATCTGAACGTCTAACTATTTGTTCTGAAGTCATTCTATAGGTCTTCCTGTTCGCGTAGCGTGCCGTAGGCAATCTCGAATCTGGTTTATGTATATGTCTATTTTTAACAGAAATTTGTCAGTTGTCAGTTGTCAGTTGTCATTGGTAAACTTTTTTCCTGTTCCCTGTTCCCTGTTACCTAACTTAATACTCAAAACTTGAGTATCCGCGCCTCTGGCTTGAGTTACGCCAATTGTGCGTTGGGCTGATTGATTCTATCATCGGACGGCGCAAACTCACAATTATAAAGCTTGTTCCGCCTGTTGTCTGATCATTCTAGCTAATCATTCCCTGTTTGGCCCATTTAAAAACATATCAACTTCGTAATTGTAGCTGGATATCCTGATAATACATTTCCACCAGAACAGCAAGATTTATTGATATTAATATCCTTCTTTAGAAAGAAGAAGTAAAAAATTTTATTTTTAAAATTATAAGTATAGCTGTTTGGAGCTAAATGAATATGGCTTTATACAAAATTGAAGACTTTACTCCTGACTCTAACTATGATAGTCCAGGGTTGGATGACAGTGAAGTTGAAAAGATTAAGCATTTTGATGTCTATTCAGACATAGATGATGATAAAGTTGGCACTATTAAATACATATTAGTAGATGATTCAGGGCGTTTGCGTTATTTAGTTGTGGACACAGGGTTTTGGTTTTTTGGTAGACAAGTATTGTTACCAATTGGACGTTCCCGAATTGACTATGATAAACGTCGGGTGTACGCGAATAAGCTGACAAAGCAGCAGGTAGAAAATTTACCAGATTTTAAAGATCTGCAAGAAATTGATTACGACTATGAGGAACGGGTGCGGGGTGTTTATCGTCCAGCAATAGCACAAGAACCTTTAGAGTCATCAACACCGCTAGAGTCACCGATAGCTGTAGATTCTCCACTAGTTTCTCATGAGCGCACAATAGTTACTCCTGCTGTTCCTGTTGAACGGAATACATATAGGTATGAGGAAGAACCAAATCTTTACAATGTGAATGAGCAGGATCACCAAAACCTGAAACTATATGAAGAACGTTTAGTAGCTAATAAATCTCGTGTGAAGACAGGAGAAGTAACTATTAGTAAGCAACTATATACTGAGATGGTAACAGTTTCTGTACCTGTTCAGAAAGAACGCATAGTCATTGAACACGCCAGTGCAGAGACGGGTATTAAAACTGTATCACTAACTGAAGCTGATTTAGGTGAAGGAGGAGTAAAAATCAAGAAAATAGTTGAACAGGATACAGTTGAAGCGGAAGATACTATTCGTCGTGAAGAATTAGACGTGACTCGGAATGATCAACGAGTAACTGAGAGAAGAAACTAATTAATTAACCGAAAGTTGGCTGATTTTACAATGACTCAATTATCGCACTTACTAACGCAAGGCGATCGCGTAAGCGCTGACTTGTCAGTTCGCTGATTAAACTTAAAATCAATTGGCGATTCCTACGGAGTGCTTCGCTATCGCACTGATAGCTGTAATGCTTACAGTTAAAAGATTACAAAATATCTATTTCCCAGTCTTCCAATTGTAGTTGGGGAATGCGTGAAAATTCTTTAGTATTATGGGTAACTAAGATCAAATTATTCGCTAAAGCAATAGCAGCAATTTGTAAATCGTAAGCTCCAATAGGTGTTCCATTAGCAGCAAGTTAGGCGCGAATCTCTCCGAAAATTCTAGCAGACTGGTCATCAAATGGCAAAGACACAAATTGACTCAAAAATCCTTGCTGTAACGTCAGATTACGCTCTGGGTTAGCACTACGAATTGATCCGTAAAATAATTCACCCTTCACAACTGAACAAACAGCAATTTCTGAAAGTGGGATATTATCCAGCTTTTGTTTTAAATGAAAGTTTTTGCCCTTGAGATAAATAATACAGGCATTAGTGTCTAGCAGATAAATCATCAAAATAGCTCTCTTTCTGCTTGTTCTGGCTGTGGATGTCTGATAAATGTTTCATCTTGAATACAACCATAAAAATCACTCAATTTTGTTGTTGTTTTTGTTGGTAATGCTGATTCATAAACAAGAATAATATCTAATTCCGTTCCTTCTGTTGTTTCGGGTAATTGAATTTGTAAAAGTCCATTTTTACCAATTAGCGATCGCACTCTCATACTTTGCATAACTATTTACCTCTTTTGAATATCTGTTCTTTAAGTTCTTGTAACAACATAGATAGCTCCTATGCTGGAATGGTTGTCTAATGTTGTCTATTCAGTATATTATAAACGATCTTGCTTTATAAGTCTAATTTGAGCGATTCCTAGGTCGCGCTAGTTCCCTCCGGGACGCAATGCGTTCGCTATCGCACCTTATCAATCCACCTACAAGCGATTCCTAGGTCGCGCTAGTTCCCTCCGGGACGCAATGCGTTCGCTATCGCACTTTATCAATCCAACCTACAAGCGATTCCTGCGGAGCGCTTCGCTATCACACTTGGTCAATCCAACCTATGAGCGATCGCACTGCTACGAGGATCATTTCGCGTTTGCTGGATAGGAGTTTTGCGGATGCTTGGCCAAGTCTACCAAAACCTAAGACTCGATGCAGAGGGGTTGTTTGTTCATTGTGTTTTTTCTCTGTCTGGTTAATGGTTAATTATGCGTTATTTTTCTGAGTTCTCATGGAGAAAAAAGCTATAATTACTAGAACGTTATTTAAGGTAGCTTAAAAATCGTGAGTAAAGTATTAACCTTGGAACTGAATGATGACGTTTATAAAGTTTTGCAACAACAAGCTACAGCAGTGGGAGTTTCAGTAGCCGAATTAGTTGCAACTTCTCTAAATCGTCAATATAGCTTGTTAGTTAGTCCTCAATCTGATAGTGAGGAAGCACGTCAGCGTTTGCTTGGCTATGCTGGTGTAATTAGTCTCGGTTACGCTACAGGTATAGATAATGAAGGCATTGATGCTGATCTGGCTAAGGCTTATGATAATAATTTATAGGGTATAATTGTGTTACTTGATACATCAGGGTTGCTCTGTTTTCTTCATCAAGATGAAGCTCAACACAAAACAGCAGTTGAATTAATTTCTAATTATAACGGTCGTTTTATCACACATAACTATGTTCTCGCTGAGTTGATAGCTTTGTCATTAGTTCGACGTTTTCCTCGTTCAACGGTGTTAATGTATTCGTTGGAATTAATGGAAAATCCAAATGTAGAGATGGTTTGGGTTGATGAAATTTTACATCGGGAAGCAATGGATTTATTGTTAGTTCGACAAGATAAAACATATTCTTTGTGTGATGCTATCAGTTTTGTGTTGATGCGGAAGAAAGGAATTAGGGAAGCGTTGACTACTGATAAACATTTTGAGCAAGAAGGATTTACTCGTTTATTGCAATCTTAAACTTAAATGGATTCTTTAACTAATCAATATCGTCAGATTATTAAAAATGTTATTCAAGAATATGCTGATTTTTTTGATAATGATGAACAGGTGAAGGTGGAAGTGGTGTTAGATGAAAAAAATGATCATTATTTATTAGTAGAAACTGGTTGGGAAAATCGCACTTTATCAATCCAAACTACAAACGATTCCTAGGTCGCGCTAGTTCCCTCCGGGACGCAATGCGTTCGCTATCGCACTTTATCAATCCAACCTACAAACGATTCCTAGGTCGCGCTAGTTCCCTCCGGGACGCAATGCGAACGCTATCGCACTTGCTCAATCCAAACTACAAGCGATTCCTAGGTCGCGCTAGTTCCCTCCGGGACGCAATGCGAACGCTATCGCACCTTATCAATCTAACCTACAAGCGATCGCTGATTACACTTCCCCAACAGGCGAACTCGCACTAATGAATAATCAAACTATCTCTAGTCATTTCTAAAAAATCATAGGTCAAAAACAATTCGATTATTTGAGTGATATTTTGTAGAAAAAGTTGTTCAATTTGTTTGTTACTAATATTACCTGTGGTTATTAGTAGTAATTTGTAAGGCTCTTGTTTGATTAAAAAAGAATCTAAAAAATCTTTATCTTTGGTAATAACAATTCTCTGTTCCAGGATTGATAGTTTGTTGATTTCCGAATCTGGAGTTGCATTTTTTAAAGGAAGATTTTTGGTATGTATAACATCATAACCTAAGTTATCTAATAAATTGGCAATTCGCATTGGTAATTGAGCATCAATCAAGAATTTCATGAAACTAATTGGAGAATACTTTTAACTTGAGTAAGTCGAGTAGCAAAGCTGAGAACTGCTAAAATGTCTTCGTATTCTAAATCATCATAATCTTCTAAAATATCATCAATATTCATGCCTGAACTCAAAAGTTCTAAGATCATTTCCACCGGATAGCGCAATCCACGAATACAGGGTTTACCATGACAAATATCATGGTTAATTGTTATTCTATTTAATAGAAGGTTATTCATGATATTAGATGTTATGTTGGCACTAAATTAATTGTACTTGATTTTTCGAGTTCTATGACAATAGAAAAAAGCGAACTGAAAGTCACCGTTGCGCGACTCTTACAGAGCGCTTCGCTATCGCACTTTATCAATCCAACCTACCGGCGATTCCTAGGTCGCGCTAGTTCCCTCCGGGACGCAATGCGTTCGCTATCGCACTTTAGTCAATCGAACCTACGAGCGATTCCTAGGTCGCGCTAGTTCCCTCCGGGACGCAATGCGTTCGCTATCGCACTTTATCAGTTTAAACTGTGAGCGATTCCTAGGTCGCGCTTCGCTATCGCTTGACATTCAAAACAGTCGCTACAAACTTTTGGGGACTCATTGGTGATTTAAAAGTGTTAGTATAAATAATTCCCAAAAGTTCACAAACTTGATATAATGGACATAAAGACTATTTAGTGAGGTAATAATTATGTTATCAACTGATATGAAACAAGAATCAATAATTAAGAGAATTGAGAATGTTGTTGCTATTTTAATGGAAGAACGTCCTTTATTTAAAGAGGATCTAAATTATACGAAAATGGTTCAAGATTTAGTAAAAGTATTTAAAGAAAACTTTTCTTTAGAAGAATTTAGTCAGATATCAGAAGAAAGTCTTAAAAAGCGTTGTAGTGGTATCATGGCTCTACACCTTTTGGCTAAAATAGGAGAGGATTTTACTCCTGAACAAATGGCAATTTTTGATGATGCAGTTAAAAGAAAATAGAAAATTTATGAATTATTTATTAGATACTAATATTGTTTCTTTAGCACTCAAACAAAATTCCCAAATTCTTCACAAGATTACAATTAGTGAGTCTAAGGAAGAAAAGATTTTTATTAGTTGTATCACCTATTTTGAAATTAGGCGAGGTTTTTTAGCGGTTGATGCACCAAAACAAAGAGCAAGATTTGAGGAATTTTGTCAAGAATATCCGATTATTTTCTTAGATGATTTAGCAATTTTAGAAAAAGCTGCTCAAATTCATGCTAATTTGAGATTAAGGGGTGTACCAATTCAAACTGAAGATGTTTTAATCGCTGCTACTGCTATTCTTAAAGATTTAATTGTGGTTTCTAATGATAGTGATTTGGACAGAGTTGAGGGTTTAAGTTTAGAGAATTGGGTAGAATTATGATGATTAAATTATTTTTTGGCTGATGTATTTAAAACTGTAGGTTTGGTTAAGCTGTTATTGGGTTTTTCGCATTTGGTCAGGGTGTAAGTGGCGAACTCGCACTTTATCAATCTAACCTGTGAGCGATTCCTAGGTCGCGCTTCGCTATCGCAATTTATCAATTCAACCTACAAGCGATTCCTAGGTCGCGCTTCGCTATCGCAATTTATCAATTCAACCTACAAGCGATTCCTGCGGAGCGCTTCGCTATCGCAGTTTATCAATTTAACCTACAAGCGATTCCTGCGGAGTGCTTCGCTATCGCACTTTATCAATCTAACCTACAAGCGATTCCTGCGGAGCGCTTCGCTATCGCACTTTATCAATCTAACCTACAAGCGATTCCTGCGGAGCGCTTCGCTATCGCACTTTATCAATCTAACCTACAAGCGATTCCTGCGGAGCGCTTCGCTATCGCACTTGGTCAATCTAACCTACAAGCAATCGCACTTTATCAATCTAACCTACAAGCGATTCCTGCGGAGCGCTTCGCTATCGCACTTTATCAATCTAACCTACAAGCGATTCCTAGGTCGCGCTTCGCTATCGCACTTGGTCAATCTAACCTACAAGCAATCGCATTTTATCAATCTAACCTATGAGCGATTCCTAGGTCGCGCTTCGCTATCGCACTTAGTCAATCCAACCTATGAGCGATTCCTGCGGAGCGCTTCGCTATCGCACTTTATCAATCGAACCTATGAGCGATTCCTGCGGAGCGCTTCGCTATCGCACTTCCTAACACCACCTACGAGCAAGTTTAGTTTTTTGCAGACTCATTCAGTTGCTGCTGAATCTGTTGAACTTCCTCGATCGATAAACCTGTGGAAGATACAATAAGATTGAGTGCCACGCCACCGCGTAGAAGATTAAGCGCGATCGCCCGCTTCTCCTCTTTCCGAGCATCTCTTTCAATCGAACGATAAACAGTGGATTCCTGCATGATGTCTCTCCGTAGTATGCGATAAACGATAAACGATCTCATCTTCTAATTTTAGCCCAGCCAAAATCCCTGATGCTGCCATCAGGTTTGCTTTTGTTGTAGGGTCTACAATCTGATCCACCCTTTTAGCTACTTGGCGCAACGTTTCCTCGGCATTCACACTTTCACCCAAAACCGCAAAGGGAATCAGCCCAGGATATTGCAGGAAAAGTGATGCAGGTTGTTCCCACAATCGGATGACATCAAACTCATGGCGCGTCCGCTCCATCATAAAGCTCGTTTGATAAGCCAACTCCGATCTAGTCTGCTTTAAGTAAATTACGACCTGTCGCATTGGTTTAGTCGGATCTTTTCGGTACATTCGCACACGGTAATCCAAAATGCGAAATGGAATATTATTTTTAGGGAGCGTTTGAAACTCGATATGTAAAACGGATTCGTTAGATTCCAGCAAAATCAAGGCATCGGCTCGAATCGGGTCAAGGGAGAGTTCCGAGGGTTGGATTTGTGTCAGGGTGACAGGTTCACCCAAAAGCCAACTGGCAAAGTCAGCAGAAAAATTTTCGGCAAGAAATCGGCAGGTATCGTCATACATGAAAAAATTATACGATAATATCCGCTTACTCAATTCAAAGTCGGATAGAATTTTTCCCTTGGTTTTATCCAGAATTTTTCTGTATAACGGTACAATTGAACGCACTTTATCAATCTAACCTACTAGCGATTCCTGCGGAGCGCTTCGCTATCGCACTTTATCAATCCAACCTACAAGCAATCGCACTTTATCAATCTAACCTACAAGCGGTCGCACTTTATAAATCTAACCCACGAGCGATTCCTGCGGAGCGCTTCGCTATCGCACTTTTATCAATCCAACCTACAAGCGATTCCTGCGGAGCGCTTCGCTATCGCACTTTATCAATTTAACCTACAAGTGATTCCTGCGGAGCGCTTCGCTATCGCAGTTTATCAATTTAACCTACAAGTGATTCCTGCGGGGCGCTTCGCTATCGCAGTTTATCAATTTAACCTACGAGCGATCGCACTTTCGTCAATAAATAGCGATCGCAATGTCAGTTCCAACGAAGTATTAGGTTGTATTTGGCTCTGGCACTTGTAAGTCACGACATATCTTTCTAGCAAGTAAGTTGTTGATCTCACGGTGGAATTACTCATTCAATCAAGTTCTATTGTTTCACCTCCCATTTCCGATGTAGAAAGCAAACAACGTTTTCTCAATCTTCTAATTTCACGAATGCAGCAAAATCCGATTCCATTAAATGCACCTCGTTTCACACGGGAGATGCTGCATGAACGCCGTTGATACTAATATCTTAATTTATGTCAATGATCCTCGTGATCCTATCAGACAAAAAATATTATCAAATTTCTTTACAAGATTGTTTTTTGGATGTACTCTATATTAAAATCGTACTATAACTTTCTTTTTACAAAATGGAGAACATAACTATGTTAGCTAATCATATCTCTCCACCAGAAATCAAAATTCTTAAAGAAGGAGAAGAAGTAATAAATTTATGGCCTATAGATTCAGGCTATCATGTTGTTATCAAGAATCAAAAAGGAGAAGTTTTCGTAATTTCCATAAGTCTAGATGAGAACAAAATGCCCAGAATTAACCAAACTCCTAACTTAGTAATTACTCACATAGATGAGACAAATGTCATGGAAGTTAGTACGGTTCAAGAAACTCCACAAGGAAAAGTAAAAGTAAGTACCTTTTAGAAAAATTGTCAGGTATTTCATATTCAGTAAAAGTATTAATAATGACTAAAAAGTCGGAGAGAAATCGGGCAATTACTGTCAGAATTGATATGTTGACGGAAACGGAACAAGAAGAGATTTCTAGTGGAATAAAAAAACTAAAAAAACAAATTGCTCCAGAGGCAAGAGGAACTATAGTTGAAGGAGATATGAAATCTCTTCCCGCACAGGAATTGAAATTTCTTGATTCGAGTGATAATGATGAATAACACCAGATTTAAGTAGTGAGACAGAATTAATTACACAATGTCATTGTCAATGGAACGAAGTGAAATGAAGCAATTGCAGGGGTTGTGATTGCTTCCCTTCGCTCGCAATGACTGTAAATATTTTTGTCCAATTACTTATGAGTTAAATTTCATTCTCCCCTTTTCTCTCAATGAAACATCAATCATTTAAAACATTGAGGATAGGGGAGTCAATAATTTTTTAATGCTTAAGGAAATATCAAAATGGGCAAGCAACGACCTTACGAACATAGAAAAGTACAAAAGGAAGTTAAAGAAGTTGAAGGATATCAATGTATGGTGTGTGGAAAAATTACACAAAAAGCACATGGACATCATCTGATTCCTTACAGCGAAGGAGGAGAAGCTCATCTACAAAATATGATCACGTTCTGTCCAGAGTGTCATCGTAAGTATCATAGTGGTGAATTAAATATAGATATTGATAGGTTTTAATTTAGTGGAATAATAATGAGTCAATTAACACTGAGATTACCAGAAACATTACACCAACAATTAATCCGGTTAGCTGAAACTGAAGGTGTTTCTTTGAATCAATATATAGTTTATGCTTTAACTCGCCAAGCTGTATCAACAGAGTTTATTCAAACAACACCAGAAAAATAAATAATTGAGCAAGAACAGAGTTTTCAAACACTGTTAGAAGGTTTAGGAAAAGCTTCCGAAAGTCAAATTAAATCAGTTTTAGCTGAACGTGAAGTAGTACAACCAGAAGTAGAATTAACTCCTGAAATTATTACTTCTCTTCAAGAGAAAATAGGTAATACCGTTTCTTTGTGAAACCGTGTATATCTTACTTAATATTTATTCTCTTTTTAACTAATTCACATTTTCAATTTCTCGTTTCCTCCATATTAATAAATTATTCTTGGTTTCATCTGGAAAATTAGACCATGTACTTTCGACTTCTTCATTAGAACAATGATCTCTATCAATAATGAAATAGTATTCAGGGTGATGTGGATGAAGAGCCTCTGCTGCACTTCTGATATGAAAAGATGCACCAAGAGGTTTAACATCCACAAAAATATCATTATTAGTAAAAAGTGTGTTTATAATAAAAGGATCGATTGAATTATCATCCTTACCTTCTACAAATATAACGTGACTAGCTCCTTGTCTTACCTGTTCAGGTTGAACATTAGTTTTAGGTTTAATCATCATTTTATCAATCTTCACCAGATGATAGGAGGATACGTCTATCAGATTCTACAGAAGCAAAAATATCCTCAGAATGAGTAGCAATAATATATTGGTTGTTTGGTGCAAGTTGATATAAATGATGAATAAATCGGCGATGCCATTCTGCATTAAGATGTAATTCAGGTTCATCAATCAGAACTATTCCCGGATAACGAGCGGTATATTTCCAAATCAGAAAAAGAGTTGATATTATCTCTTTTTGTCCAGAACTTAATCCATCAAAAGTAAAAGATGCACTACCATTTGTTGGCGTAATTCTAAACTCAATAGTATTATCTGGTGATGGACGTAACTTTTCAATAGTACCAGATGCGTATCGGCTCATTAATTCATTTAATGTTTCTATAACTTTCTCCGATTCAGTATCGTCTATATTTTCAAAGAGACCACCTCGACTCATTAATGAACGCAAAATTTCCAGTTTAAATGTGCTGATAGGAAGCTCTGCTCTGACTCTTTTTAATCTTCTATATGACTTATCTTCAACCATCATTCCTAGTTCTAGACCACCTTCCTGAATTTTTCTATAGCTATGAAAATAAATGAAATGTGGAAGTAGAATTGGTTCTGGACTCAAACCTACTAACGAATAAAAGAATCTTTCGATATTATCACTTGTATAAAATAACTGAAAATGTTTTTGAGTTAAGACTTGTTTAAATGCTGAAGTATCAATATTAGTTTTAAAATTGCCAGTACGAGAAATTTGTAAATTTACGCTGAATTTTTGATGATCAACAAAAAAATCACCACTAATATTTGCATCTTCTTCACCGCCTCTAATTAAGAGGTCAGGAATATTAATAGAAATACCAGGGGAAAGAAATCTATTCAAAGATATTTTATCTTGAGATGCCGCTAAAAATAGTAATGCACAAGACTCTAATACTGATGTTTTACCCAGTCCATTACGACTACCCATAACGATGATATCTGGATCAGCTTTTAGCTGTGGAACTGGAAAATCAAGTTCAATATCATCTAATCCCTTAAAATTTCTGATTTTTAAGTTTCTAATCTTAATAGATTGAGGTTGCTGATTAGATTGAGTGTGACCTTTATTAATTTCTACTTGATCAGTCATACATCAGTTCCTCTTTTCTTTCTATTCTTAGATTAACTAAGATATCCTTGACTATTCAACCTCATCTAGAAAATTACTCCAAAAATAAAAATCATTGGCTAAACCACTTATTTTATCTTAGTCTCAATGCTTACATAATCAAATAAGTAACGGTGGGTTACATTTTTGCTAACCCACCCGACAATGAAATATTTACTGTTATGAAAACCTACTTGTTAGGTTGAGGAGTCATCCGCAAATAAGGTTTAATTTCTTGATAACCTTTAGGAAACTTGGCTTTGAGGACTTCAGGATCTTTCAAAGATGGGACAATCACCACATCTTCACCATCTTTCCAGTCTGCGGGAGTAGCAACACTGTAATTATCAGTTAATTGCAGAGAATCAATGACGCGCAAAATTTCATCAAAGTTGCGTCCAGTGCTGGGAGGATAGGTGAAAGTCAGACGGAGTTTTTTATTGTTGTCAATTACGAAAACCGAACGCACAGTGACGGTAGCTGCGGCGTTGGGGTGAATCATATCATAAAGTTCAGAAACCTTACGATCTGGATCTGCCAAAATTGGGTAATTGAGAGTGGTACTTTGGGTTTCTTCAATATCACCCACCCAGCCCTTGTGAGATTCTACATCATCAACGCTGAGAGCGATCGCTTTCACATTGCGTTTATCAAATTCTGGTTTGAGTTTGGCAACAGTTCCTAGTTCGGTGGTGCAAACTGGTGTAAAGTCAGCAGGATGAGAAAATAGTACCACCCAGCTATCACCAGCCCAGGTGTAAAAGTCAATTTCCCCATGAGTAGAGGCTTGAGTAAAGTTAGGTACTGTATCACCAAGACGAAGAGTCATGTAAGATTCCCTGTATTTTAAGAAAACATCTATATTCTACCGTGACAGTATGACACAAAAGACCGATTACCCCATCGGGCTGTCGCGGTTTGCAACAAAATTTTAAGTTTAAGCCAGGTGTTCTTCAACTTTTGCAACTAATTCATTTGTCCAATGGTGGACAAGTTCAGCATTTGCGGCTTCTACCATGACTCTAATTACGGGTTCTGTTCCCGAAGCCCGAACTAGGATTCTACCATGATCACCCATTGCTACTTCGGCAATAGCGATCGCTTGTTGGATAGGTTGACAACTTTCCCATCCTAACCGTCGTTCCCGATCTAATACTCGCACATTCCGTAAGATTTGCGGATAGGTTTGGAAACTTTGATCTACCATTTCTCCCAAGGAGAGATTAGCCTCTTTCACCACCGCTGCAATATGCAAAGCTGTTAATAAGCCATCTCCAGTCATAGCATAATGACTACACAGGATATGTCCTGACTGTTCTCCGCCCAACATTCCCCCAGTTTTCTGCATTTCCGCTTGCACATATTGATCACCGACAGCGGTACGAATTAATTTACCACCTATTTGTTCCCAAGCCCGTTCAAAGCCTAAATTAGCCATAACGGTAGAAACTATCAGATTATCTGGGAGTTGTTGTTTTTGTTGTAAATGGCGACCCCAAAGGTAAAGAATGTAATCACCATTAACGGATCTGCCCGTATTATCCACAGCTAAAACCCGATCTGCATCGCCATCAAAAGCAAAACCCATATCGGCTTGATGTTCTATGACTGCGGCTTGGAGAATGTCTAAATGTGTAGAACCGCAATTGACATTAATGCGATCGCCATCTGCCTGATCATGTAAACAAATGACCTCCGCACCCATTGACCTAAATACCCCAGGTGCTAAACCCACAGCCGCACCCCAAGCTAAATCTAAAACAATCTTCATGCCTTCGAGAGTCAGTCCAGATGCTAAAGGTGTTTGGATAGACTGGCTATATGTTTTGATTAACTCAGGTCGGGAATAATGTCTACCGCAATTATTTATTCTCAAATCGGGGGATAATTGACCTCGTAATCCCGCCTCAATTTCGCCTTGTAGGGCTTTAGATAACTTACCACCCTGGGAATCAAAGATTTTAATTCCGTTGTCTTCAGGAGGATTGTGGCTGGCGGAAATCATGATTCCCCCAATGGCATTGGTGATGCTGGACAAATAGGCTACACAAGGTGTAGGACATAATCCTAAATACCACACTTCCAAACCAGCAGCAGTTAACCCGGCGCTCAAAGCCATTGCTAACATATCACTGGAATTTCTGGAATCTTGTCCCAGAATAATTGGACCAGGAACAGTTGCATAATTACGGAGGACAACCCCCGCCCAAAAACCCACTTGTAAAGCCAAAGGCGCATTCAGTAAGTCTCCCACCTTGCCACGAATGCCATCTGTACCAAATAAAGCATTGGTTGGCAGTGGTATAGAATTAAACACCCCACTATTCTCAACTTCGGAAATACAGCCTTGATTTCGAGCCATTGATGAAACCATAAATTTAAAAACTCCACACAATCACACAGGAGAATAGCACTTTCTTCCATTATCCTTGACGCTAATAAAACGCCAAAGGAACTCATTGCTTAATGATTTTTAATATAAATTCTCATCAAATAGTTTTAATCTTACGTTTTAATGGGGTTTTTTAATCATTGTGGACAAAAAACTCCCACAGTTAATTTTTTTACAGTTGAGAATTTTAATATGAGCAGCAATTTAGCAAGCAAATTACGTGTAGGAACAAAGAAAGCACACACTATGGCAGAAAACGTGGGTTTTGTCAAGTGTTTTTTAAAGGGAGTTGTGGAAAAAAACTCCTACCGCAAGTTGGTTGCTAACTTTTACTTCATTTACTCGGCTATGGAAGAGGAAATGGAAAAACACAAGCATCACCCAATTTTAAGCAAAATTTACTTTCCTGAACTGAACCGCAAGCATACCTTAGAGCAAGACCTTCATTACTACTATGGTTACAACTGGCGAGAGCAAATCAAATTATCTGCTGCGGGTGCGGCTTATGTAAACCGGATTCGGGAAATTTCGGCGACTGAACCAGAATTATTAATTGCTCATTCCTATACCCGTTATCTAGGTGATTTATCAGGGGGACAAATCCTCAAAGGTATTGCCCAAACCGCAATGAAGCTGGGTGAAGGTGAAGGAACTGCTTTTTATGAGTTTGCAGATATTACCGATGAAAAGGCATTCAAGGCTAAGTATCGAGCCAATTTAGATGCTATGCCTATTGATGATTCTACAGGCGATCGCATTACCGAAGAAGCAAATGCCGCTTTTGGTGTGAACATGAAAATGTTCCAAGAGTTGGAAGGTAATTTGATTAAAGCCATCGGCATCATGGTTTATAATGCCATGACCCGAAAACGGACAAAAGGTAGCACTGAATTGGTAACTGCGGAATAATGTTAGGAGGATTCAGGAGTCAGGAGTAAAACTGGCTTGGTGTCTGACTTTGAATTTAGATTCTGTACCTCATTAATCTGCCATTTGCTGTAAGTTGAGAAATATTAACTTTTCTCATAATATCTAGGGGCGACAGCCTTGTGATTGTTTTTGTGTAGATGAAAGCAACCAGAAGGAAGTTGCCCCTAAATTTTAAGAAATCCTGATATTCCCAAAACCCATACTGTTAGATTATTAGACATCTGGTGAAAATTATCGTAGAGACAATTCATGAATTGTCCCTACAAGGGTTTCAGGTTATTCTTCCTGACTCCTAGCCCATGACTTACGTCACGCTGCGCTATCACAGATAACTTTTTCCACAATCCCTATTTAGATAAAACAATTATGTTTTTATATTTATCTAAAATCATTCCCCTATTTTTTTACCCGTTAGGATTGGCTAGTGTAAGTTTAATAGTGGCTTTGATCACCTTACGAAAACATCCCCGCATTGCGACTATCGCCATTTCCTTATCCTTAGCTTTGTTGCTAGTTTGTAGCAATGCCTGGGTCGCCAAATCCTTAGTCCGCAGCTTAGAATGGCAAAACATCCCCGCCCCGCAAATCCCCAACGCTGAAGCCATTGTCGTCTTAGGAGGTGCAACCAGATCACCAACTTGGCCCAGGGTAATGGCAGATTTAAACGAAGCAGGCGATCGCGTAATTTATGCAGCCCAACTCTATTTTCAGAAAAAAGCCCCTATAATTATCCTCAGTGGCGGTCGCATTGATTGGCGCGGTAGTGGTTCTCCAGAATCAGCAGATATGGCAACTATTCTCACATCTATTGGTGTTCCGGCTGAAGCAATTATTCAAGAACCCGATTCCCTCAATACCCATGAGAACGCTGTCAATGTTCGGAAAATCCTCGAAGCTCGTCAAATAAAAAAAGTATTATTAATCACCTCGGCGATACATACACCCCGATCCTTGAAAATTTTTCAACGTCAAGGCATGAATGTCATTCCCACACCCACAGATTTTCTAGTTAGTCAAAGTGAACTTCAAGAACTTACCAACACCCCTAAAGCCGCAATTCTCAATTTATTACCTGATGCCGATAATTTAGACCAATTCACAAGTGCATTAAAAGAATATATTGGTACTTTTATTTATAGCCTGCGAGGTTGGCTATAGGAGTCAGGAAAAAGAAGAAAAAGGTATTTGCAAAGATGAACATCCCTGAATATTAACTCAAAAATCAGAATTAACATAGAATTTTCGGCGTTGGAGAATTGAGGTAAGAAAGTCAAAAATTCCATCTCTCAAACTCTTACTCTCTGCGCCTTTGCGTCTCTGCGTGAAAAAACATCCATCCTTTACACCCACACCACCATGACACATGACCACCATCATCATCACGAACATGGACACCATAATCACAATCACACCCCAGCAACATTTAGTCGGGCTTTTGCTATTGGCACTGCATTGAATATAGGATTTGTCATCGTTGAAGCCACCTATGGCTACCTAGCACATTCCTTAGCTTTGTTTGCTGATGCGGGTCATAACCTGAGTGATGTATTGGGACTTCTCCTGGCGTGGGGTGCAAGTTCCCTTGCCCGTCGTCCTCCCAGCCACCGCTATACCTATGGATTGCGTGCCTCATCAATTCTAGCAGCTTTAGCCAATGCCGTAGTTTTACTTTTATCTATGGGGGCGATCGCTTGGGAAGCCATTCGTCGTTTTCATGATTCCGCACCAGTATCAGGAGGAACAATTATTGGTGTTGCCCTAGTTGGTATTATCATTAATACCGCTACTGCAATTATGTTTATGTCAGGACGTAAAAGCGACTTAAACATTCGGGGCGCATTTTTACACATGGCTGCTGATGCCCTGGTATCATTGGGAGTTGTGGTAGCCGGAATTGTGATTTTATTCACCCATTGGCTATGGCTTGACCCCTTATTTAGCTTAGTGCTTGTGGGAGTCGTCGTAGTCGGCACGTGGCATTTACTCAGAGACTCTATAAATTTAGCACTTGATGGCGTACCAGCAGGAATTGAACCCCGTGCCGTGAAAAATTACTTAATTGAATGTCCTGGAGTGTCGAAAATCCACGATCTTCATATCTGGGCTATGAGTACAACGGAAACCGCACTCACAGTTCATTTAGTCATGTCAGAAGGTTATCCTGGTGATGCTTTTTTATGGGAAGTTTCTCAGGAACTTGAACACCATTTCGGTATCAAACATTCTACTATTCAGATAGAAACAGGGGATTCAGCTTATCCCTGCGCCTTAGAATCAGATCATGTTGTTTAAAAAAGCCTAATCCTTAAACTGATGCACACATAGGTGCAAAAAAAATATAAATAAATATTGTTTTTTTGGCAAAAAAATGTTATGTTTATTTACATAAGTCAATAAAACTTAGTAAATCCTAATTGGAGTGCTGATCATGGGTAACGCAACAAAAGCAGCTAACACACCTGTAGCTACAGATCGCAACGGTTGGCGCTGGGGTTTTACATCTGAAGCAGAAATCTGGAATGGCCGTTTAGCAATGATTGGGTTTTCAGCAGCAGCTTTGATTGAACTATTTTCTGGTAAAGGCTTTCTCCACTTCTGGGGTATTCTTTAATTTTTCCATAACATAATTTTTGATTAATCAAAAGCCTGGTAGTTGTCATCAACTGCCAGGTTATTTACTTGAAAAAATACATCATAGTCCCCTCCCCGCAAGCGAGGAGGGGGCTGGGGGTGGGGTTCTTCTAACTATTAAGTATACTAAACACGGGTGAGATTTAAACTTTTGCCAAATGACAAAGAACCCGGATGTGTAGGGGTTTAGCACTGCTAAACCCCTACCTTTAGAATCAAACAACCCAGCCGTTTTGAGTATAATTAAAAATATTTACAGTCATTGCGAGGGAAGGGAAGCAATCACAACCCTGGCGAACTGCTTGCAGCAGCGCTAGTTCCCTCCGGGACGCTCCGCGAACGCTATTGCTTCATTTCACTTCGTTCCATATGGCTAACGCAATGACATTGTGTAATTAATTCTGTCTCACTACTTATCAAAAAAAATTAATCTTATGAATAATCAAATTTTGAAAGAGAAATTACAAGCAACAATCAAGTTAATGATTTAGCTAACTTGGATTTCACAAGGATATAGCTGCGTTTTTTCCCTTACGGGGTATTTCTACCCCATTTAGGTAGGTTTTTTTGGCATTATTTATGGTATTAATCTTCTGATTACTGCGTTTATTATCTACACCTTCAGCTTGTTTTTTGGCATTATTGATAATCTCAGCAATATCACTCATGTACGCATCTTGATCATCCTGTGATGATTGACAATAACCACCGCATAAAGTTTCTGCTTGTCCGGGATTTATCTCTTCTAGAAGTAACCTGATATCAATCTGATTAATATCGGTATTTATGATTTTATTCATGTTTTTAATGAATCATAAGTATAACTATAGGACTCCTATAGATCCCATCCTGACAAAAAATCCTCCTAATTTTCATCTATCTATTGGCTAATTTTTTAGATTCTACCGCTCCCCTTATGGAAAAGAATATTAATTTAATTTTTGTAGCGACTGTCTTGATTGTCAAGCGATCGTTAAGGAAAAATTTAAAGTCTAGGAAAAAAGTCAGAAAATAGAGGAGAAAAACAGAACAGAACAAAACAGGTAAATTATAGGTTGCCATAAATTACCAAACTAGATTGGAGGTATAAAAACGACAGTAGAACTTTATGCAGAAATTGGTTGTGAGTCTTGAGAAATAGACCAAGGAAGATGATCTCGAATCATCGCATTTAAAATAACTAACATTTTATGAACGCAAGCAGTAATGGCCAATTTTTTGGGTTTACCACGTTCAACCAAGCGCTCATAAAAAGTTTTGATAACAGGATTATGACGCATGGCAACAACAGCACCCATATAAAGAATGGCACGAACATGGGCGCGACCACCATTAATCATGCGCTTACCTTTGTGCTGACCACTATCATGATTAATTGGTGCAACACCAACTAAGCGAGAGATTTGTTTGGCAGTTAATTGACCTAATTCTGGTAAGTCAGAAACTAAAGTGGTAGAAATTACTTGACCAATGCCAGGAGTAGTTTTGAGTAGATTGACTTTATCAATCCATTGTTGATTATTTTGGGTCAACGTCTCAATTTCTTGATTGAGTTGTTGAAGATGTTGCTCAAGATAATCAATATGGGATTCAATATCTGTCAAAGCTTTACCACGAGCGCGGTCACGGCGATTCTTTTCCGCTGTAGACATTTCTACTAATTGTCTTCGGCGACTAATTAATTCGCCTAATTGACGTGACATTTCACTTTCGATTGCTAACACCTCCGGTTTCATTGCTTCACCGAAATGCGCCAAAATCTGTGCATCAATGGCATCGGTTTTGGCTAACTTACCTGTAGCTTTAGCAAAGTCTCTTCCCTGACGAGGATTGATTAATGCTACTGGTAAAAGAGCCGCTTGCAATTGAATGATTAATTCTGTTTCTAGTCCTCCTGTTGCTTCCAGTACGATTAGGTTTAAATCGTTAGATTGAAGTTGCTTAACTAGATTAGCTATTTCTGTTTCAGTATTAGCAAATTGAAATGCTTTACCCATTGGACGGATATAAACATCAAGTGTTGCTTTACTTACGTCAATGCCTACCCATTGGGAGATATAATCCATTTTTAACTCTCCAATTTCAATTACTTCTTTTTAATTTGTTTTGTTTTTATTCATCCCCTTGATTTCACTCATCCTTGCACGATACGGGCTATATTATCTATGTCTTTGTTCATAGTTTTTACCCCAGGCGACTGTTCGAGTTCTGTCATGGAGATTGTTGTGGTGATCCTTGCTACAAAGCGGTCTTTTCTGACCCAGGTTGGGACGGTCTACCACTTCTTCTAACATACCTCTAAGATACAAGGTTGGGTTGAACGAAGTGAAACCCAACATTGGCGGTAAGATAGTAAGAGTTGTTGGGTTTCCTTGCGTCAACCCAACCTACAATAAATATTGTTTTACATAAAGGAGGGAATGGTAGAGCCATTTTTTATTTGCGAATAGATAAACTACTGGATGACTCCGTCCGCATTTTTCTAGTTTCTTCCAAAATTTTATCTATATCTTCTTGAGATAGACGTTGAATATAGTTAATTTTAACTTCTTCTAAAAAGTCATTTAGTAAACTTTGAATTTCCACTAAAACTTGTTTTTGCTGTATTTCTGAACTAAATGAAGCTGTGAATTTTTCTATTAGCTGAGTAGAAAGTTTTGCCGCGACAGGATCTTTGATGGTACTAGATAAAGCAGCATAGATATTATTAGTGATTTGCGTGGCTAGTTGTTCACTAATTTGTGTTTGAGCTTTACCTAATCCTGGTAACAGGAGGATATTACTATATCCTGGTAATTGTTGACAAGCAATGGCGATGCTATGGCACAAAATTGCATTTACTTCTGGTTGAATTTTAGGTAACACCTGATTAACCAGAGTTTTAATTAACAATCCAGTAATTGCTTCGACTTCGTTGATATTATTAATATCTATATAAGAACGCAGATGATCTGATTCTAGTAGCCAACGGGTAATTTCACCTCGTTTAATTGAACCTTGAACCTGGTTAATTACTTGAACTACGACAATTTCTGTAATTTCTTCGGCAAAATTAGCAAGAATACCTTGATGAATTTGCCGTCTAACTACATAAAAATCAATTAACTTTGCTTGATCAAGTCTGATGGTAACTGGGATGATTCGTAAATATCGCCAAATGGGTATTATTAAGAATATATCATACCAACGCCAAAGAATTGCTTCCAACCAACTTAAATGGCTATATCTACGTTTTATTAAGAAAGTACGTCCTAGTAATTCTGTGGCAAATAGAACTACAAATGGTAAATCAATTATCCAGAATTTATCTAAAAATTCCCCATTATCACCAATTTTTCGATAATAGTTTTTAGCAATTCCAGGGCGAATTTTTTGGTTAAAAAAAGCTATTTCCTGATTCCAACCATGTTTAGATAAATACTCCTGACTCCAAAAAGTATTAAATGCACCTTTTGCAGATTTTTGTCCGATGTGTTCCCGCATCCGGTTTTTGATTTTTTCCAGCGTTCCACTCTTACCTGCACCCGCAAAAGGATTACTATCAATCATCTCTTTGCTAAGAAAGTGAAGTTCCTCCAACTTTGTTTTGACTTGAGGAGAGTTTAACCCTGTTTGAATTACCTGTTTTTCTAATCCATCTACTGCCTCTAGATATTGTTTTGTCTCACGATGAGGTTCGATACCTTTGATTGGATCGTATAATCGAGTTATTACAGGAATTTGACGGAAGTAAAAATCTCTCCAAGGTACATAACTTAAATCAAAGAAAACTAATCCTAAATTGACAGTGGCTGTAATTGCCATTATTCTTTCAAACCATAGGTTTTTGTGTTGGGAAATTTTTAATTTGCTCATGATTTCTAGTTATAGTAAATTGCAGGTTTACGAAATACAGTAGCATCAGGTTGAAAACCAGTGTCATGAATGTTATAGCAGAAATCAGGAGTTAGGAGTCTTCTACCAAGTAGTAAGACAGAATTAATTACACAATGTCACCGCGTAAGCGTTGCGTTGCGTTAGCCATATGAAACGAAGCAATTCCAAGGGTTGTGATTGCTTCCCTTCGCTCGCAATGACTGTAAATATTTTTGTCCAATTACTTATTAGGCCTTGGTGAATTGGGGGATGAAAGTCGAAAATTCCATTTCTCAAACTCTTACTCTCTGCGCCTCTGCGTGTTCGCGCAGCGTGCCGTAGGCATAATAAAATCATACTTTTACTCAGCAACACCCGAAATTATTACCCTTCAGTGCATACTTATTTAGTGATGCAATTAATATCATTAATACCTTAGCATATCTGCATATATCAGTAATAGTGCGTATTTTTATCAATTCGGAGATATTAGGCAGATGGCGAAAACTAATTTTTGTTATATTCATTAATAATCAATTAGAGTCGAATTAATCAGAATTAATAACTAATTGTTAAGCCATAGGTTAAAAAAACTTCAGAATTACCTGCTAGTGTCTTAGTATCAAGGATTTAATCCCAAGGAGTTTTTATGATGTGGTGTGGTTTAAACAAGTCTAGAGTAACTATAGCTTTAACCTGTATTGTGGCAGCAAGTGTTGTGTCCTCAGATATGACTTTTGCCGCTCGTCAGCGCAACTATAAACCCGATGAATTCCGATCTGTATTACGTGGATTGGGTTATAACGTTAAGGTTACAAAAGATCCTCTGACTGATGAGGAAACTAAAAAGGCTATCACTGAATTTCAAACAGGCTACAAGTTAAAGGTGGATGGGAAAGCAGGTCCCCAAACCCAAGATCAAGCTGCTATGATTGTGCAAATTTTGCAAGCTAATTTGAATACTGTACTTAAACCAAAAACTCTACTTCCTCGTGATCAATTCTACAGTCCCCAGTTAGAAGAGTTGGTAAAGGAATACCAGAAAAAACATCAACTCTCAGAAACTGGGATTGCTGATTTACAACTTCGTCAAAAAATAAATGAAGAAGTTAAAACTATCATTACCAAACCAGTAACTAAACCCGAACCAACAGTTACACCAACAGCTAAACCAACAGTTACACCAACAGTTAAACCAACAGTTAAACCAACAATTAAACCAACGGCTAAACCAACAGTTAAACCAACAGTTAAACCAACGGCTACAGCTACACCTACACCAACGGCTACAGCTACACCTATACCTACACCGTAAAAGTAAAGTCAAGAATTAGAAATCGGTAAAAAATGACAGGCTATTGTGCCTGTCAGATGTTTACTCAAAATCAAATAAAACTCACCTTTTCAGCTTTAAAGCTTCCGTTGCAGATATTCCCTCACCTTGAGTACCGAAATACCATAAAGCTGAACTGGCTTCAGCACGAGTTACAGGTTTTTTGGGTTGAAATAGGGTTGTGTAGCCAAAAACTCGGCGAATATTTGATTGTTCGGCGTTTTGGAAATCAGCCAAAATTGCTTTTAATGCTTTCGGTTCAATACTACCTGCATCTTGAAAACCCCAAGTTTGTTTAACGGCTTCTAAATTAGCAGCGGGTAAGGCTTGGCGAGTATCTAAAGGAACTTTCCAGAGGATTAATTGTTCTCGTGTCAAGGGTGCATCAGGACGAAATAAAACGGCTGTGGCATCTCCAGATAAAGCACTGGGAATTAAACCAGCTTCGGCTAATCCTTGAATGACTGGAAAATCGGGATCTTTGGTTAATATATCCCTAAAAGCTGGTTGAGTGCTGGAGGATGCTAACCGAATTTGTTTGGCTGGATTATTCGCATACATGGCATTATTAGCTGCAACTAACCAGCGGGCATATTCCCGACGGGTGATAATTTTATCAGGGAGAAATTCGTTGGTTTTTGGTTCGATAGATAAAACACCTAATGTAGCTAAATCTTGAATATGAGAGCGCCATTCTGGGGGTGCTTTTTGAATATCAGTAAATTCCTGAGTTGTTAAGGTTTCCGGTTGGGTGGTTGGCTGTAGGGTTGGTTGGGTGACTACGTTAGTATTATCAGTTTTGGGTAATACTGGACCGATAAATTCTGGATTATCTGAAGGGGTAACTGGTTTAGTAGCTGTAACTTGAGAATTAGATGAATATTCAATTAATAATTTAGTGGCTGTTTGCGGTTGATTGGGTTCAGCTTTAGTAACAGTTTGTGGTTTAATTGTGACATTGATGAGTAAATCATTGCGTTTGGCGGAAAAAGTCCCATCTACATCATCTTGAGGCTGTTGGACAATTTGCCAGTTTTTAGCCTGAAATTGCTGGCGGTAAAAGCTGGTAATTAAATTACTAGGATCTGCACTTTGCCACCGAATTGATATTTTATTTTCAGAATTGGCTGGTGTAATTTCCTCTAGTTTGGCGTTGGGATAAATGGGGATATCTGGGGGAAAATCAGCTGGTAATTTAATTGTTGATGTGTTGGGGTTTGGTGTTGTTTGCTGACTCTGAGGTTTGCCAAAGGGAACAGGATTATTTTGCAACTGAGGGTCAGCCGCTAATGATTGTTCTAGGTTTTTAGCAGATTGACTGTTAACACAGGCTGTTAAGGATAGTAAAACAGCAAAACTCAGGAATACAGCGGGGTAGTTACGGGAAAACACAAAGAAATCACAAATTGATTTTCACCTTCTACAGTAGCATTTTTGAGGTTGGGTAGTCAGCCAGGGAATAAATTCCCTGTCTTAAAGTTAAAGTCGGTTTTAACCGACTGTTTTTGGTTTATTTTTTCTCTCACTGGAAGAAGAGATGCGTTTTTAGCTTAAACCTTTACACATCTATAATTAATAGTGATCTTCCTATGAGAATAGATTCTACTCAAGCTTTAAAATTACGCAGTTTGGGTTTAATTGAATTTAAAGGAAATGATGTGCAATGTCTTTGTAATTTATATCGTTTTTATTTTCAAGGACGTATATAGCAGTTGTCGCGCTTGATACAATCGAATTGAGGGCGCAGGCCCTACGCCCCTACCAATGTGTAAGTTGCGTAAGTTATGCTATAGTCTAAATTTATACCTTTCTTGGTTAATAGAATATTGATTGGTAACGCCAATAGTGGCGGTTATAGGTTTTGAGGAATTGATAGAAAGTTTTCGCCAATGGTTTGAAGTGGTAAGCTGGGAATAAGGCAACTCTTCGGCTGTTTACAGGAATTGATGGACGGCTTAGGGATGATTTAATGCTTCTATTGGGGAAGCGATCGCAAGTTGCATCGGTGTTACATAATTAGCTATAGGTTGGTATGCACTTGAATGAGTTACAGAATACATGGCAAAGGCCTACATTAAGGGACTCTTAACTTCTACTAGGGCTATTTTTTGGGTTCTGTAAATAATTGCTAAAGGAGGTGACGATAGGTTCAACAATTCCTGACTAGAAGCCTAGTAGCTGTAGAAGTAAGAGCAAATGGCAGCAAAATTCCGAAAAAAATCCGCTTCCACCCAAAATATAGATCGGATTGCAGTAGGAAGAATCTAAAATAGATATTAAATTAGAAAAACAACGGCCATTAAGCAACGTCAGTTCATTTCACCGTCTGTAAAGCGTCCCCAGGTTGTTACCAGTGCTGAAACAAGATGTCATGCAAGTTTCCCAGGATCAGCCTATTTATTCTGAGGCTCCACTCCAACTACTGCTGTTTATTGATGGGCGACCTCAGTCCCGTCAACAAGTACAGCGAATTCGTGCTTACTTAAAAGAATTAGAGGCTGGGTATAGTTTTGAACTACAAATTATTGATGTTGGCGAACAACCCTATTTAGCGGAACATTTTAAGTTAGTAGCAACTCCTGCTTTGGTTAAAATTCATCCCGAACCTCAACAAACTATTGCTGGTACTAATATTATTCCGCAATTAAAAATTTGCTGGCCGCGTTGGCAAACCGCTGTCACCACTTTTTTGAAATTACAGGAAGATTCCCAGGAATGTTTGGATGAGAAGAGTCAGGTGATTGCGCCTAAGTCTACCATTCATTCTGTTGCTACTTCGGCGGAGGCAATTCAACTAGGGGATGAAATTTTTCGTCTGAAGCAGGAAAAAGAGAGACTGCAAGAACAGCTACTGTTTAAAGACCGAGTGATTGCCATTTTAGCCCATGATCTTCGCAATCCTCTGACGGCGGCGGCGATCGCTATTGAAACTCTTCAATCTAATTACAATCCAGATACGGGGGAATTTCTCCGCCTGAAACCAGGACTGGCTATACATTTATTAAAACAGGCCCGGACACAAACACGGATTATTGATCGGATGATTGCTGATTTGTTACAGGTCGGGCGGGGTGAGGATATAGAATTGCCAATTGTACCACAAAGGTTACAATTGGGGGAATTGTGTTTACAAGTATTAGAGGAATTGAGCGATCGCTACACAGCTAAATCCCAAACGGTAGAAACAGATATTCCCCAAGATTTACCCTATGTATATGCTGATCCTGAACGCATTCGGCAAGTCCTAGTTAATCTTTTAGATAACGCTATCAAATATACACCTATTGGTGGTATTATCACTGTAGCCGGATTACATCGGACTACCCAAAAAGTTCAATTTAGTGTTGGTGATACAGGACCAGGGATTCCCGAAGAAAACCGCGATCGCATTTTTGAGAATCTTTTCCGTCTCCAGCGCGATCGAGGCACAGATGGATATGGAATTGGTCTTTGTTTATGTCAACGCATTATCCGCGCCCATTACGGTCAAATTTGGGTAGATTCATCTCCCCACGGTGGTGCATGGTTTCATTTTACAATGCCAGTATATCCATCGTGAATTAGGGAACAGGGAACAGGGAACAGGTGACAGGTGACAGGTGACAGGTGACAGGTGACAGGTGACAGGGAACAGGGAACAGAATAAGAAATTATTACCAATTACCAATTACCAATTACCAATTACCAATTACCAATTACCAATTACCAATTACCAATTACCAATCACCAATTACCAAAAATGCCAAATCAATTAATGTATCAACAGGATGATTTTGTTGTTTTAGAGACAAATCAACCAGAACAATTTCTCACCGTAGTTGAATTACTACTCAAGCTGGAAACAACCCTATCGCAAATCTCACAGGAGGATTTACCACTGGATTTGCAAAAATTTAATTCAATCAGCCAACAAGCACAATATTTACTGGATACTAGTTGTAATTTAGATTTAGGTCCAGGAAAATATTTACAGTGGTATGCAGTCAGGTTGGAAAAATAAAACCCACAATATTCTTCCCAGGACGATGCTATAATATACTCAGTATGATCAGGAAATGCTATATCCCTACTCCCTATCCCTGATGTAAAAAATATTCTGACTCCTGAATTCTTGTCTTTATCTATGTTCGGTTTCAAAAGTTATGCTCTCAGACTGATATGCAGGTGGTTCAACATGAATGAGAATCCTCACAGGATGAAAACGTTGTTCTAGTTGTTTTTCGACTTCTTCCGTGATGTTGTGGGCTGTCTCTACATCTGGTGCATCTACAATGAGGTGCATTTCTATAAAAACTTGACGACCAATGACACCACGAGAAGCGATATCATGACAGTTGAGGACACCGGGGACGGAAACGGCGATCGCATGAATTGTTTCTGGGGCGATCGCCATTTGATCCACCAACCAAGGTAAATTTTCAGTTAAGACTGACCAACCACTCCAAAATACCAGTAGAGCCACCGGGAAAGCTAGTACCACATCTAACCATTGATAACCCAGCCACACACCAATCAAACCACCAATAACCGAAATTGTCACCCAAACATCGCTCATAGTATGGGTAGCATCAGCGATTAGAATCGAACTACCTACCCTTTTTCCCACATTCCGTTCATAAAAAGCGACAAAAATATTTACTCCTAAAACAATTAATAATAACCACAATTCTGGAGGTGATACTCTCACAGGTTCACCACCTTTGAGAATCCTTTCTACTGCACCTTGGACAATTTCAAAACAGGCTATTCCTAAAAATGCAGCAATACCCAAAGCCCCCACTGCTTCAAACTTATTATGTCCGTAGGGATGCTCCCGATCTGGCAACGGTGAAGAAAACTTAATAGCCACTAATCCTAAGACATTATTAGCACTATCTGTCACACTATGTAAGGCATCAGCCAGTAAGCTTAAAGAACCTGTCCAATAGCCCACCAGGGCTTTTAACCCCATCACAAATATGTTTAGTAATAGTGTAATAATTAGAACTCTTCTTACTTCAGTGCGGTTATCGTAAATCATATATTTATAATTGTGATTTGTGAAAAAAAGGAATAGAGAATTTGTTTTCTTGAACTCTTACTGTACACCAATAAGTATTTGTTGCTAAGAATAAATATATAGAAAATAGGTCAAAACTTGCTAATTAAGAATTTATCTCTTTATTGAACAAAAAGATCCCCGACTTCTTAAAGAAGTCGGGGATCTGGATATGGGATCTGGATATTATAAATATAATAGAGAGCATATTCCGGTAATATAGATAATTACGAATTATTGTTAATAAGTAGCTTATGTCTTCTGTACCTCTAACACTGAATCTAGTAGAAGGTTCTGTTTCCGTCAGTTTTTCACCCCAAGCAGCACAAGAATTAAAAGCAGCAATAGATGAATTAATGAAAAGCCTCAAAGCTGTTGCTAGTAAAACTCCAGGAACAGGTAAAGTCAGTCCCCAACCCTCGTTAGAGTATCGTTACACTGGGGATGTATTCATAGAACTATTCTGCAATCCTAATATCTGGCCTACTCCCTTTGCAGCTAAAGTTTTGTTAACAATTCGCAATCTAGGGATTCGGTTAACGACAGAAGCGGAACTTACCCGTGTGATTGAGGATCTTAATCAGTATTTAGAGCAATTTTAAATTAACGTCTAAACTATGATTTTTGTGATTTTGATGATTTTTATGATGAATCCCTCATCTTCATCAAAATAATCCTAAAAATCATACTTCAGATATTTTTCTCGTTTTCTCGTTCCCATACTCTGTATGGGAATGAATTCTAGAAGGCTCTGCCTTCAATAATAGCAGAGGCAGAGCCTCTGAATAGCATTCCCAGTCAGAGACTGGGAACGAGATAATGAGATAAACATAGAAATGGCCTTAGCGGAGTTTAAAGGGTCTCAAAACAAGGCCGTGGTGAATTTCCACCAATTATGTCCAAAAGCATCGCCAGAGAATACCAGACTACGGTTTGTATCAAGATTTAGGAATTTGCATTGGTTCAGGGAGTGTGGAGTCGAAGATTAAGCAGATTGGAGCCAGGATAAAAATAACAGGAGCGCAATGGAAGGCAGAAAATGTTTCCCAGATTTTGAACTTGCGTTGTGCTTATCTCAATCAGGCTATTGCTTGAGTATTTATACTTATTACATTATTGGGATGCTCCCAAACATTTTTTGATGAATATAAAAAGCATTATGATGGTTTTTGTAAATATATGGTTTCCCAACCTGGTATTTCTAAAACTGTCTTTAATGGTGATGAAAAAGCTATTCGTGATTTTAGTAAAAAATTATTAGGAAGGATTGTCTTTTTATATTTTATCCAGAAAAAAGGCTGGTTAGGTGTGCCAGAAAATGAAAGTTGGGGAAATGGTGATCATAAGTTTTTAACTAATCAGTTTCAGAATTTTACCCATAAAGAAAATTTTTATCCAGAATTTTTATCTGTGCTATTTTTTGATACTTTAAATACAAAACGCGCTAATGATTTAATTGAACTTGTTAAAAATGAACCTTGTAGAATACCCTATTTGAATGGTGGTTTATTTGAGGAAGATAATAAAGATAAGGGTGCATATTACACCCCGAAAGAAATTGTCCATTATATGTGTCAGGAAAGTTTGATTGAATATCTAAATACCTATTGTCTAAACTATGATTTTTCTGATTTAGGGATTACTTTGATAGAAGAAAATCAAAAGGAGTTGATTACACAATTCATCAAAAAGAAAGAAATATAGATATTCTCGAAGAATCAAGCAAATCAAAGGAATCCTATAAATCATGGTTCAGACATTTGAATATTGCATTGGATAAAGTAAAGATTTGTGATCCTGCTATTGGTTCTGGTGCTTTTCCTATGGGTTTGTTACACGAAATATTTACCGCAAAACAAACTCTACATACTTTTGAATTCGGGAATACGACTAATTTTAATGCTTCGGATGTGAAGTTGAATATTATCCAAAATAGTATTTATGGAGTGGATATTGAACGCGGTGCTGTGGATATTGCTAGATTACGTTTCTGGTTGAGTTTAATTGTAGATGAAGATAAACCAAAAGCTTTACCTAATCTTGATTATAAAATTGTGGTGGGTAATAGTTTGGTGAGTAAGTTTGGTGATGATATTATTGATATTGATTGGGAAATAAAAGATGTTACACAAGGAAGTATTTTAGTTGATGTTTACCAACCTCAAGAAATTTTAAGGAAAATTAGTGATAAACAAAAGCAGTTTTTTAGTCCTGATAGCGATAAGAAAAAATTAGCTGCTGATATCCGTGATTTGAAAATTGATTTGTTGATAAGTCAATTACAATTGATGATTAAAACTAAAGGTATGGAAGATAAACCCACTGGTAAGGGTAAAACTTTAACTAAGCAAACGGAAATTTATTTACAAACTGTTGGTTGGAAACAAAATATTAAGGAACTTAAACAATTAAAAAATAATCCTGATAAGTCTCTTAATTTCTTTGATTGGAAGTTAGATTTTCCTGAAGTTATGAATCAGAAAGTTGTGGAAAATGTGGGTTTTGATATTGTAATTGCAAACCCACCTTATGACGTTTATCAAGGAAAAAAGAAAAGTGAAATTGAAGGGTTACTTAAATTTGAAATTTATCATAAATGTAAGGGAGGTAAAATAAATGCCTATGAATTATTTTTAGCAAAAACAGATTTTCTGCTTAAAGTCAATGGAACAAATTGTCAGATATTTCAAAATTCTTATCTAGCTGATAATTCTTCTAAAGGAGTTAGAGATTATTATTTTAAAAATCAACACATTTTATTTATTGACTCATTTCCTGAAAGAGATGATCCAAAAAAGAGGTTATTTGAGAGTGTTAAAATGAGTGTTTGTATTTTAATGTCTAAAAAAAGATTATTAGAAGATTATTCATTTATACTTAAAGTACACGCTAATAGAACTCTAAAAAACTACTACTATGTAGAATTTCATAAAAATGAAATTTATGATTTTGATCCTATTAATGCTGTTATTCCAAATTTAAAAAAAGAAGATAAAAATATTTTTCTTAAATATTATAAATCTACTTCAAATTTTTGTTACTCTGAGTTATTTGAATGTATTGAAGGTGAGCTTAATATGACTTTTCATAAATCATATATGACTAACAATATTCAAAATCCTCTTATTGTTAAAGGTGCTCAAATTCAAAGATATTTCATAACTAATAAACCAAGTCAAGGCATTATTGAATTCGTGGATAAAGCAAGTTTTATCAAAGATTATCCAAATAGTAAAAAAACCTATCATCATAGATTGCAAAGAATTGCACTTCAAGGTATTTCAGGAGCAAATGATAAAATTAGAATTATTAGCACTCTTATTAATAAGGATATCTATTGTGCTAATTCATGCAACTATATCATATCCAAAGAAGATAATCAGACAATATCAATAATTGCAATGTTAGGTGTTTTGAATTCTAAGTTAACAAATTGGATTTTTAGAAAAACCAGCACAAATAGTAATGTAAATTGTTATGAAATAAATAATCTAAGGCTTCCGATTATCTTAAAGAAAAATTCAAAAAATGTAGAAGACATTGTGCATAATATTCTTACTCTCAAATCTCAAGGTAAAGATACAACCGCATTAGAACAACAAATAGAAAATATGGTTTATAAACTTTATGAATTAACCTATGAAGAAGTAAAAATAATAGATCCTGAAAATACATTAACAGAAAAAGAATATGCAGACATAAAAATATAAAATATTTAGATCCCCGACTTCTTAAAGAAATGTGGGATCTGAATAAATATGCTATAATATTCGACCATCACAAATATCACTGAAGATGAAAATTATATGACTCTCACAATTAACAACTTAGAAAAAATAGAACAAATATTAAAAGATGATGATAACGACTATCAAATAGAACTACAAGAAGGGAATATTTTAATTATGGGTCTATCGAATATAGAATCTAGTGAAATTGGAGAAATATTAAGTCTGATGTATAATCTACATAATTAATTATACAATAAATTAAACTATTGATTAGAAATAAATGTTAATATGAAAGTACGAGCAGTAATTCAGCGACTAGAAGCGGATGGTTGGTATTTAGCCAGAACTAGAGGAAGTCACCGGCAGTTTAAACATCCTGATAAACTTGGTATAGTTACAGTTTCCGGTAAACCCAATATTGACGTACCCATTGGTACACTAAAAAGTATATGGAAACAAGCACAATTGGAGGAAGAATAATGCGTTATACAGTAGTAATTGAAAAGGGAAATAGCAGTTATGGTGCTTATGTTCCCGACTTACCCGGTTGTATAGCTGTAGCTGAAACATTAGTAGAAGTTCAACAAATGATTGTTGAAGCAATAGAATTTCATATAGAAGGTTTAATAGAGTCAGGTTTACCAATTCCCCAACCTACAAGTATCGCCCAAGAAGTTGAAGTTTTGATTTAATTTAAGTAGTAAATTCCTATATTATCCTGATAACTTAATAATTTTGTTTAGAGATCCCCAACATCTTCAAGAAGTCAGGGATCTGAATGATATAAATAAATATGCTATAATATCAAATCATCACAAATATTACTGGAGATAAAAATTATATGACTCTCACAATTAACAACTTAGAAAAAATAGAACAAATATTAAAAGATGATAATAACGACTATCAAATAGAACTACAAGAAGGTAATATTTTAATTATGAGTCCATCGGATATAGAATCTAGTGAAATTGGTGCTGAATTGATTAGATTATTAGGTAATTGGATAAAACCTCGTAAATTAGGGCGAATATTTGACTCCAGTGGTGGGTTTATTATGCCAAATACTGATTTACGCGCTCCCGATGTTTCCTTTGTTACTGCCCAAAGATTAAAACGGACTGTGAGAGATTTTGGTAATTTAGTTCCTGATTTAGTAGTAGAAATTAAATCAAAAACTGATAGAGTTACTAAATTAGAAGATAAACTCAAATTATTTTTAGAATTAGGCGCAAAAGTAGGAATTTTAATAAATCCTGATGAATTAACTGTTACTGTTTATCGTCCTCATGGTAAAATTACCTTATTAACAGAAGACGATAAATTAACTGTAGATGAATTATTTCCGGGTTGGGAAATTGCTATTTCTGAATTATGGCCACCTGTATTTGAATAGATGTTTATATAGAACTCATATTGGATTTTTGAAAAAAATCAGGTATTGTAGGGTGTGGTTCGGCAAGCTCACCAACCGCGTCAGACTGCATAAATTATATTAATAAACAGATTTGTAATATCTGACGCACCCTACGTATCTGAACAACGATATCCCCGACTTCTCTAAGAAGTCGGGGATATGACTCGTTACCTGTTCCCTAATCAATAAGTGACAAACTTAGTTAAAATAATCAACTAACCCCAAAACAGAAACAAGCCGAAAACTCATGGCAGATCAAATGCAGTGGACAAATGCCCTATCAACTCGTCCTTCCTTAGAAGCGGCTATTAACGATGTTGTAGAACAAGCTGTGGCATCTTTAACAGCACCAGCGGATTTAGGGCTGGTATTCATTTCTTCTGCTTTTATGAGTGAGTATTCCCGACTTTTGCCTTTATTGGCGGAAAAACTTTCTGTACCTATACTAATTGGTTGTAGTGCTGGGGGTGTAATCGGCAGAAAACAAGCTGGAGAAACGGAAGAAATAGAAGCAGAACCAGCCCTGAGTTTAACTTTAGCCCATCTTCCCGGTGTCGAAATCCAACCTTTTCATATTGTGGCGGAAGAATTGCCAGATTCCGATAGTTCCCCGACTGCTTGGATTGATTTAGTAGGTGTATCACCTTCCGTAGTCCCTCAATTTATTCTCTTGTCTAGTCCCTTTGCTTCGGGAACAAATGATTTGTTGCAGGGGTTAGATTTTGCTTATCCGGGTTCAGTGGTGGTGGGAGGACAAGCCAGCAGCGGCTTTATGAATGGTCGTGTGGGCTTATTTTGTAATGATAAGTTATATCGGGAAGGGACGGTAGGCATCGCTTTAAGTGGCAATATCGTCTTAGATACAATTGTTGCCCAGGGATGTCGTCCCATTGGTGAACCGTTGCAAGTCACTAAAGCTGAACGGAATATTATTTTAGAGTTAGATGAAAAAGTACCTTTGATGGTGTTGCGAAATTTAATTAGTAGTTTGACTGAAGAAGAAAGGACTTTGGCGCAACATTCTTTGTTTGTGGGTTTAGCAATGGATGAATTTCGGCTAAATTTACATTCGGGGGATTTTTTAATTCGCAATGTTTTGGGAGTAGATCCTAATGCTGGGGCGATCGCAATTGGCGATCGCATTCGTGCCGGTCAAAGGTTACAATTTCATTTGAGGGATGCCGAAGCATCCGCCGAAGATTTAGAAATTTTACTCCAAGAATATCAAAGTGAAAATGCCGGACAACCTTCTCCTGTAGGCGCTTTGATGTTCACCTGTTTAGGACGAGGAACAGGACTGTATGGCAAACCTAATTTCGATTCTCAACTATTTAGCCGTTACATTCAGGACATCCCAATGGGTGGCTTTTTCTGCGGTGGTGAAATTGGTCCAGTCAGCGGCAGAACTTTCCTCCATGGTTATACTTCTGTATTTGCCATTTGTCGTTCTCTTGGGGAATAGGTGACAGGTGACAGGTGACAGGTGACAGGTGATAGGTGACAGGTTACAGGTTACAGGTGACAGGTTACAGGTTACAGGTTACAGGTTACAGGTTACAGGTTACAGGTTACAGGTTACAGGTTACAGGTTACAGGTTACAGGTTACAGGTTACAGGTTACAGGTTACAGGGGGGAAAAATTATTTCTAATGACCAATGACCAATGACCAATGACTAATGACCAATTAAAAGCGTACTGTGATTATCAATGAAAGCTGTATTCCCATCATTCACTGCGCTATATTCTTCAATGTAACGACGGACATGAATGGGAAAGTGGGGATATTCTAACATAGCATCACCATCGGCAATAGTCGCCCAAAAGTCCCGTAAACCGGGGGCTAGGGTTTGTGCCTGTGCTAGTGGTAAACTCAATGGAGGTAATGTTAATAACTTGACGACAAAGGGATAAGAGCGATCGCCCATCCATTGCCGTGATAATGTTTGTAAATTGGGAAAATCTGGCACTGATTCCACACGATGAGAAACAACTTGTAACGATTCACTACCCAATTCATCGCGGTTAAATTCCAACACCCGATAAGGATGAGGATAGCTAACTAAAGAACCAGTAGTAATATCATAAATTCCGTCTGCACAAGCCACATCTTGAACGTGCAAATGTCCTGTAAATACTAACTTGACTCCATAACGTTGTAATAATGTCCGCAGTTCTGCTGCATTTTCCAGCATATAACGATTTGCCATCGGATGAAGTGATTGATTCGGTAGATGTTCAACCACATTGTGATGAATCATAACTAAAACCAATTCATCCTCAATCCCTGCTAACTGCTGTTCTAACCATTGGAATTGCTGACTATCCAACCGTCCTATTTGCTGACCTTGATCATCAAATGAGTTAGAATTAAGACCAATTAACCTCAGTCCTGGAAATATTTGCTGATTATAATAATGTTGTTGAGGATTTTCATAACCAAACTTTTGGTAGAAATAGGGAAAATCTGCAAAGCTAATTGATTGTTCATTGGCGATTAAAACAGGGACATCATGATTACCAGGAATAACATAAGATGGAAAAGGTAACTGTGATAACCTGTTTTGTAACCAACTGTGATTCGCTGATTCACCATGTTGGGTTAAGTCTCCAGGGATCAACAAAAAATCTAAATCTAATTGGGTTAAATGTTCTAATACACTATCAAAAGCCGGAATACTCACTTCCACCAAATGAAACCGACTAGGGTGATCCCAGATTGTTTCAGGAAGCGCAATGTGTAAGTCGCTAACGATAGCAAAACGAAAATTGAGTTTCATTGATTTTAAGAAAATGTTAAAAATAAAGTTGCAAAGATTCTTTTTCTCAAAGTATAACTCTCACTGTGTATACCTGTGCAGGAATATTTAGACTTAATAATATTTGTATACATTTGTTTAAAATTGTTGTTTTTTAGGAGCGTAAATTTTGTCACCTGTTCGAGTTCGTCAGCACGTAAACCCCCTGGCAAGTAAATTCCAAACCCCAACCGCTTCTCCAGAATGGGGAAATATTTATACACAACGAAACCTGCCTCTACACTTAGATATTGGTTGTGCGAGAGGGAGATTTGTCCTAAAAATGGCACAAATAGAACCAAATTGGAATTTTTTAGGGTTAGAAATCCGAGAACCCCTAGTAGTCGAAGCCAATAGAATCCGCGATGAAATGGGTTTAACCAATCTGCATTATTTGTTTGCAAATGTGAATAATTCCCTCATTTCCTTATTATCAACTTTACCTCAAGATAGCTTACAAAAAGTTACAATTCAATTTCCTGATCCCTGGTTTAAAAATCGCCATGCGAAACGTCGGGTAGTCCAACCAGAATTAGTCACAGAACTAGCGAAATATTTAGCAGTAGGTGGTATTGTTTTTCTGCAATCTGATATAGAATTTGTAGCAGTAGAAATGTGCGATCGCTTTCATGAACATCCTGCATTTGAGAAGCTAGGAACAACAACATGGTTAGCCCAAAATCCTCTCCCTGTCCCCACAGAACGGGAAATAGCCACTCAAAACAAAGGTGAACCAGTATATAGGGCTTTATTTACAAAGAAAACTGAAATTTTAGAGCCTGGGGTAAATGAGCAATCGTACAGAAACTTACGCTCAGGCTGTAACCCTTGCTAGATTAATCTAAACACGATTAGACTTGTTTGAGTATATATAATCATCCTTTGAAACCGTGTTTAAAAGTGATAAATTACTAACTTTTGTTTTAATGGGTGATATAGTTGATTAACTGGTTAAACACCAAACCGACTTAATCCAACTCAAAAGCCACTAATGTAGATAAAATTAACGGCTCTTCGGGACTTACTATGCTAGATTAGCCCATCAAATTGTAAAATCCTTACCATATAAGGACTTTAGGTTGATCCATCGGTTGATTTAACATAAGTGTGGCATCAAAACCCATGAAATGCTTTATTTATAAAGGTTTTGGAGTAAATAAATTCATATTTGCCATAACAAGTGCCGAAGAGCCAAATTAACTTATCTATGGATTTTTATGGCTTCTAAAATCTCAGGAAGCGAAAATGGTTCCTTTACACCTAGAAAAATTAAAAAGCAATACTCTCTTCGCTGTACCCAATGCTTTGAAAAATTTCTTTGGGTTTATTGTTGAAAAAATACGCCCAGAATTAGCAGAAGTTAGAAAATTAATTGAAAAACTAGAAGCTTTACCCAATGTTCAAGCGGCTAGGGGAATACGCAACAAAAATGGTGATTCACGTAAGATAATATTTGAAATACTAGCTACCGTGAATCCTAGTGAAAGAATAGACCTTCTAACGGAAGCTACTGATTTTGCAGTTGAAACAGAATGGAAGATGGATGCCCTTACTAAGAGTAGAAATTGGCATCTTGAGGTTCAAGTAGTTAGAAAGTTTAGGGAGGATAAAAAAAATCAAATAATTATTTTCAACAATGACAGAACCAAGTATTTATCTCCTGCAAGCTCAAGCTAACGAAGAAAGCGCAAAGATAGCCCAAAAGGATTTTCCTGAATGGGCTATTATTATGTATTTTTATGCAGCTTTGCATCTAATAAATGATTATGCTCTTGAACTAAATCAGATAGATCTACTAAAAGTAGATGAGGATTCAAAAATATCACAGCATTCTCTTAGAAGAGAATATGTGAAAACTATCAGTAATTATATTAATTGTAAGGATTTACAAGCAAATTATGATTTTCTTTTTAATGAAAGTTTACTAGCTAGATATTTAGTAAATAGAAACGACATTTTAGAATGTAGTGCTAGAGAGTATTATAGCCAATACACTGATAAAGATTTTTTAAAAATCCGTGATAAATTAGAACAAATTAAAATACGATTAGAACAAGCGCAGAAAAAACACAAAGCGGGTAAAAGCAGTAAAAAATAATTAGTTATTTTGCGTTAGCCATAGGGTACAGAATGTAAATTCAAAGCCAGATAGCAAGCCAGTTTTACTCCTGATTCCTGCTATGTCTTTCAACTAACGAATTAAACCAGCCCGTTGAAAGATAGTATGAGGAGTGATTTCTAATCCTGGTAATATTTCATGACTAATCATTTGATTTTCTCGAAAAGTCACAGGCAGAGAAGATACTGTAAAGACAGTAATAGTTTGAGAGATTGTATCTACTATCCAAACTAATAGAATCCCCGCTTGTAGATAATAAGTAGCTTTATCAATCATGTCTCCAAAAGTTTGACCAGGAGAAATAATTTCGATTACTAATTCTGGGATAACAGGACAAGCCTCATCTTCAAACCAGTCAGCAGCAAGACGGTGATAGGAAACATAAGTTAAATCAGAAGTATCCAACTTGCTTGATTTTTGGTTAATTTGATTCCCCATTCCACAACAACACGACCTTGATCTTGCGCCCATGTAGATAATAATATAAATAATGCTCCTGTGGTTGAACCATGAAAGAATTTAGGAGACATTTGCTCATTTTTATATTTAGGTACAGCTTCCCCGTCAACCAACTCATAAATATTATCATTTTCGGGAAGTGCGAGAAATTCTTCGACAGTAAGCTGATTTTTTAGTTGGGTCCTAGTTAGCTTGCAGGGATTAATCTTCCCGGCTCTTATGATCACTAAATTTGGGGATTTTTAGCTGAGAATCGGGGTGGGGAAACCTGGGCGGGGAAGCCCCGCCCTGAATTATGCTGTATCAAGAAACTATCCTTGAGACATAAATTAAGCACCACGTCTTAGGGATGCTTCTACTTGCTTGAATTCAGCATCCAGACGTTTTTTCAGCTTTTCAGGAACGGGACGATTAGGATAAGAACTGTAATGTCCTGCAAGGGAATTGAGGGCTGTTCGCATGGTGGTAAAAGAGTTAAGAGCCAAAACAGAAGTATTCCGTTGGTAGCGAGCCGAAAAGTCATTGATTTTTTGACGGGCTTCTGCTTCAAGTTCGGCTTTATTTGGAGAATCTTGAGGTAATTCTAGGGTTTGTCTCAACGTATTGACTACAGTTAAGGTATCTTGACGATAATCCCCGGTTAAACTATCTGGACTACCAGCACAGCCAACTAAACCGATAACTAAAACTAAAACTAGAGAAAGCAGACGCGACCAATAGCTTTTCATAAGCATTAAGTAAAAAAGAACAAGTAAATCAAAATCCATCCTATCTTGAATCGGTATATGGGGAATAGGTCAGTTGTCTCGTTCCCATAATCTGTATGGGAATAAATTCTATAAGGCTCTGCCTTTTCAATAATACTATGAGGCAGAGCCTCTATGATTGTATTCCCAGTCAGAGACTGGGAACGAGATAATTACCCATTACCCATTAGCCGATATAAAGTATCCCGTTGTTGATAGGGTCTTTTCAAAGAAGTTATTGCATTTTGTAAAGTTTCTACTTCCATGCAAGTACCACCCACAGCCCCAGCCATTGTGGTAATATGTTCTTCCATTAATGTGCCACCTATATCATTACAACCCCAATTTAAGGCTGCTGTAGCACCATCTAGTCCCAGCTTTACCCAGCTTGGTTGGTGATTGGGGATGTAATTTCCCAGATAAATTCTGGCTACAGCGGTTAGTAATAGGGAATCAGCTAAAACAGGTTGGTCTCTTCCTACCTTTTTGCGTAGGGATTTGGGGGCTTCTTGACCAACGAAGGGTAAGACAATAAATTCGGTAATTCTTGCAGAATAGCCTTTTTCTATGGCTGTTTGTTGGAGCGATCGCAATTTTTCTAAATGGACAATTTGCTGTTCTGGGGTTTCAATATGTCCAGACAATATGGTACTCGTAGTGGGTACACCTAATTGATGGGCTGTGCTGACAACTTCTAGCCAAGTGGCTGTATCAATCTTTTCTGGACACAGTACCCGTCTGACTTCATCATCTAGCACTTCTGCGGCTGTTCCGGGCATAGAACCGACACCAGCATCTCGCAAAGCTATAATCACATCAGTATAGGAAATTCCATCTAATCTGGCGATAAATTGGACTTCTTGGGGGGAAAAAGCGTGTAAATGGAGGTGAGGAAATTCGTCCTTAATGGTTTTTACCAGTTTGAGATAATAGGGTAAAGACTTACCATTAATTTGCGCTTGTGGGTGCAATCCCCCTTGCATACATATTTCCGTTGCTCCTCGACGCACTGCATCTGTAGCTTTTTCCAAAATCTGCGCCGAACTTAACCAATAAGCATCCGAATCACCATCATCCCGGCGGAATGCACAAAAACTGCAATGTTGCTCACAAATGTTAGTAAAATTAATATTGCGATTAATTATGTAAGTAACAGTATTACCAACTTGTTTTTGACGGAGTTGATTTGCTGTAGACTGAATTTGAGCGATCGCCTGTGGGTCAGTTTGTTTTAGTAAAAATACTCCATCATTAGGGGATATATTATCCTCTGCCAAAGCCGATTGCAGAATAGACTCAAAAGTTATAGTAGTCACAGGTGATTAAATATAAGTAGGTTGGCGTTGAAAATTGTCGTTATGGCAAGGCAAGAGGCAAGTTTTATGTTTCTTTACACAGTTTGGTTTTATTGTGTTTACCTACTTAAACAACTCGTTTAATTTCATAATAAATTGAAATTTGTAACTTTTAAATGTTATTTAACTGATAAACACCATTGTTCTAGAGAATCTTTGTTAAAAGATTATAAATCGAAACTAAGTAGTGAGACAGAATTAATTACACAATGTCATTGCGTAAGCGTGGCGTTAGCCATATGGAACGAAGTGAAATGAAGCAATTACAACCCTTGCGATTACTTCCCTTCGCTCGCAATGACTGTAAATATTTTTGTCCAATTACTTACACAGACGAAATCTTTCTCCGCTGGTTAATATTAAGGCGTATTGAGTTTTGTAAGCGCAAAGCACAAACTGCGTCAACAAAAATCAAATGGGAGTTCTTTACAATTATAATCCATTTTTGGTAAACTAGAAAGAATCGGGGGTTTTATTAAGTAATATTGCTTATTTGTTGTATGTATAAAAAGTCCCATTTATACTTTTATGGCTGATAATATAATGTTCATTGATAGCTTGGAGAATATTTATTCTCAAGAGATCCAAAGATTTGAATTGAACAGATGAATGTTTACCGAATTTCTTTTCTAACCCATCAGTGATATATTTTACAAACATTATATGAATTTTCTGAATTGGTGATTTTTCAATATTTAAATTATTCTCATTTAACCCTAGATTCAAATAGTCATTATCCAGAAGAATTGTCCTAAAGTATCCTGTGTTTATTTTTTCTAAAAAGCTATTTTTATTATTTTTTCCAGTTGCTATCATTTGTCCTCCATTAAATGAATCATATTCAAAGGACTTGCCAGAAAGATAGCAGATGAAGATGCTATTATGTATACACAATACAGAACCATCTTGCTGTGCCAAAAAAGAGGCATCTACACGATTCATCTGTTCTTCTTTTGCCAGATCAGGTAAATGGATAATTTGGTGAATACTATCTATAATCATTATCCGTGTAGACATTATCATACTCAAGCTAATAACTAGGGGGAAAATTTTTGCCAATTTACTTTTGGAATCTAGATAAGAAAGAATTACACCTAGCAATATAGAAAGACTAATAAATGTATCGAAATAGATATTAATATTAGTCCCTAACCCTCCAGAAAAATATATGCCTGTACTAATAGATATAACTAAATATAGAGCAGTAATTCTTAGTTTTAAATGTCTGGCAGCATAAGTTATACCGATAATTGCTAGAATAAACGGAATAAATAACTTGGTTAATAGCAAATCTACACTATTTACAATCTGTGGAATACTATATACACGGCTACCAGTAAGCATTACTTCATGAATAAAATTGCTACCAGATATATTGATACTAATTAAAATAAAACCGCTTGTAATCAAGCCTAAGTAAATCAGCCATTTGAAAAAATCTGGACGTGAAATCAAAAAAAGTTCGATAGTTATAGCCAATGGTAAGGCAATTAAATTGTGTTTTATAAAAATACCCACTGCCATTAGTGCTGCCACTATCAATAAATGATATTTTATTTTAATAGGTCGTAAATAAATTAATAACCCTAATATAATTGGTAAATGCCCTAATAGTTGAGGGTCATTCATGCCTATATAAACTTGAGCCATTGTCGTGAATAAACTTAGGCAAAATATTCCCGATAAAACAGCATAATGAAGGTTTTTAATTAAAATATTAACTATGAAAATTACCATTGTTATTATTAATAACAAAGATAATAACGATAAATATCTTCCTGCCAAAATAGGATTATGGATTAATTTACTAAACCCGCTGACAATATAGAAAGAAAATGGAGGATAGTTAACTGGAGTCCATTGTTGTTGCAAGTTATAAAGTAATTCTCCTGAATTTACTCTAGTCAGATGGTATGCATTCCAAGCCTCATTATAATTTATAAAAATTCCTGAGAAACTTATGCGGTAAATAGGGTAAAAAATCAATAACAATGTTATTATTGATAGTAATCCAATACTTAACCAATAGTTAACTTGTGAAGCTAGAATTTTCTTTAAATATAAATTCATATTCAAATAAAATTATTATAAATTTTTCAGAGAACTAGTTTTTGTGTGAACGTCAATAACATACCATTATATCTTTATCAAGATTATATGCAACATAAATATTTTCACATTGTAGTTATTCACTCCCCCCTCTAAAATTATCGAAACCCTTGACCTCTCGTTAAGGATAGGGGGGGAGTGTGAGAGTGTGAACAGTTATTTCACATTTTGATCTGGAATGACTTTATCTTTCACAAACCATGACTATTTTTATACTCAAAACGGTTGGGACATGGACTTTTGCCAAATGACAAAGAACCCAAGTCATCTCATTCCCAGTCTCTGGCTGGGAATAAATTCTAGAAGGCTCTGCCTTCAATAATATTAGAGGCAGAGCCTCATCAACTACATTCCTAGTCAGAGACTAGGAACGAGATGTGGTAGGGATTTGAGATTAAGTTGACACCATTAAGCTTTTGCTTTACCCCTTGTATCGTAATAAGGAGAGGGAAAAAGAATAATATTTAATATTAAAATTTATCCATTGTTTCTATATGCCAAAAGTATTGTACTCTATGGAGAGTTAACCTTTATAGGCGATTTAGAAAGTTAAAATTTACTACTGATTTTATGACCATCAACTCATCTAATTCTTTATTAGCAGTTCCTATTGGTACATTGATGATTGCTGAATTTACACCCAAAGAAACAGCCGAAAACAATGCCATTTTCCTATCTTTAGTAATTCCCACGTATCAAGAGTGTGACAATATCGAAAATGTGGTCAATATATTAAGTGGGTTATTGGATAAAGCTATTCCTGGTAATTATGAACTCATTATAGTAGATGATGATAGCCCTGACCGAACTTGGGAAGTGGCACAATCTCTGATTCCAGATTATCCCCAATTACGGGTCATGCGTCGTCAAGAAGAGAGAGGACTATCCTCAGCAGTAATACGTGGCTGGCAAGCGGCTAGAGGGCGTGTATTGGGCGTAATTGATGGCGATTTGCAGCATCCTCCAGAAGTATTAACACAACTGTTGCAAAAAATAGAAGCGGGGGCTGATTTAGCATTAGCTAGTCGTCATATAGACGGTGGTGGTGTGAGTAGTTGGAGTGTAATTAGACGCTTTTTATCCCGTGGAGCGCAAGTGCTAGGATTGGTGATTTTACCGGGAGTTTTAGGTAGAGTTAGTGACCCAATGAGTGGTTATTTTATCGTACGACGAAGTGCGATCGCTAATACCACACTTAATCCTATAGGGTATAAAATTCTTTTAGAAGTTATTGGTCGGGGACAGGTAGGAGAAATTGCTGAAGCCGGTTATGTATTCCGCGAACGCACAGAAGGAGAAAGCAAAGTGACGTGGAAACAATATGTAGACTATATTCAACACTTAATCAGATTACGGTTATCTACTGGAAAAATAGGAAAAATTCGCCAAAAAGTTAACTTTCCTATGGGACGATTTCTCAGATTTGGTGCAGTGGGATTTAGTGGCGTATTTGTAGATTTAACCATATTTCACATTATGCGTACTGTAATTAATTTGGGTTTAACTCGCAGTACAATCTTATCTGCCGAAGTAGCAATTCTCAATAATTTCCTCTGGAATGATTTGTGGACATTTGGGGATATTTCCCGGAAACAGACAGGAAAGCGCCAGCGTTTCAAAAGATTCCTGAAATTCAATATGGTCTGTTTAGCAGGGATAATCATCCAAACATTAGTAGTCAATTTCCTATTCAATAGCTTAGGTATGAACCAGTATATAGCTAAATTAATAGCGATCGCAGTAGCCACAATTTGGAACTTCTGGGTTAACCTAAAACTAAGCTGGCGAGTCACAGAAGTAAAATAATTTTTGGGAGTCAGGAGTCACAGAGTCAGGAGTCAGGAGAAAAAGAAGAAGAAGAAAAGATCTTCTATTCTGAATCCTTGAAATCCATTCATCTGCGTTTATCCGCGTTCATCTGCGTTTAATTATGATTAGGTTTTTTCTTCTGATTAAACAAACCCGACATACTCATACCCGTCACCAACAAACCAATTAATCCAAAACCATTCAAAATCGGATAAATTGCCTGTAAATGAAAAATTTCCCCAGTATGAATTTTCAACATTAATCTAGAAGAAAGCCCAATATTAACAGACCATTCCCCAATAATAGTTGCTAACATTCCCGTTAAAACAGTTAATAAAAGTGGGACACAAACAATAATGCCAATAACACGATGATATTTACGAAATGCTTTTTTCACAGTAACCCTCCAAAGATTTTTAAACGCAGATGAACGCAGATAAACGCGGATGTTACCTTTGCGCCTTTGCGTGAGACATTTTATTTATCTACGTCGCCAAACCTTCAATCCTTCAAACCACAAAATACTCAATACCCCAGAAGTGAGACTAACTAATAAATCATCAAAATGAAGAAAAGAGAACCGGAATAAATGACGTAGCACAGGAACATAAAGCACCAAACCCATAAACACCACAGCACCAGCCAGCACCCACCAAAGTGCCGCATTAGGAGTGCGTAACATTTCGGGAATAGTCCGCGACCAAGAACGATTACTCAAAATCATACTCAAATTTGAGACAATTAGGGTAGTAAAAGCCAAAGCACGGGCATCAAATTCCCCATATCCAGAATAAAAAGCCACAGCAAATACAAGCAGTAACACCGCTAACACACTTACCCCTTGCAGTAGTGCTAACCTCAAAGTTCGACGACTGAATAAGGACTCTCTGGGATTACGGGGTGGACGGTTCATGATATTGCTTTCTTCTGGTTCAGCCTCAAATACTACAGTACAGGCAGGGTCAATAATTAAATGCAGAAAAGCAATGTGGATAGGCAATAATACCAGCGGCCAATGAAATATTACCGGAATCAAGGACATTCCCGCAATGGGGATATGCACCGCCAAAGTATAAGCCATACCTTTTTTCAGGTTATCAAATACTCGCCGTCCTAGCCTCACAGATTCGACAATAGCAGAAAAATCATCATCTAGCAAAACTAAATCCGCAGATTCACGGGCAACATCTGTTCCCCTTTCACCCATAGCAATACCGATATTTGCAGCTTTCAAAGCTGGGGCATCATTCACACCATCTCCAGTCATAGCCACGATTTCACCGCAGCGTTTGAGGGCATTCACAATTAGTAATTTTTGTTCGGGAACAACCCGCGCAAAAATATTCACAGTTTGAATGCGAGATAGTAACTCCCCTTCTGGGATTGTTTCCAGTTCTGACCCGGTAATTACTTCTGTGGCAGGTTTTAAACCGATTTGGCGGGCAATATTTTGGGCTGTGGCGGGATAATCTCCTGTAATCATCACTACCCGGATACCAGCAGTGTAACACTCAGCAATGGCTGGGGCGACAGTTGGACGCACGGGGTCAGCCATACCTAGCAGTCCCAAAAAGGCAAATTCAAAGTCATGCTGGGCTTGAGGAAGAGATTTGAGGGTTTTGTTTTTTTGATGTTGTCCAATAACTTTGGCTACACCCAAAACACGCAAACCAGCGATCGCCATTTTATTAATCTGCTGTTCCAAATCTTGCCTTTGTTGGGTGTTAAAATGACAAAGATCAGCGATCGCTTCCGGCGCTCCTTTAGTAGCAACCACCAACTTATTTTCTGGAGATTGCCACACACAGGACATGGCTAATAATTCACCTGTGAGGGGATATTCCCGCAGGATTTCCCAGTCTTGGTGTAAATGTTCTGTTCTAGCTAAATAGTCATCACCCACTTGTTTGAGGGCTTTTTCCATGGGGTCGAAAGGGTCTTTGCGACTGGCTAAAATCCCAAATTCGATTAATTCATGAAAAGTTTCCGGCAGGGCTTCCCGTTCATGGAGGGCAACATCGTAAAATTGCGGTGTTAATGTTGTGGGCTGATACACAAATAATTGCTGAACTGACATCCGGTTAAAAGTCAGCGTTCCAGTTTTATCTACACAAAGAACAGTCGCAGAACCCAGTGTTTCTACTACAGGAACACGCCGAGTTAAAACCCTAGCCTGGGAAAATCTCCAAGCCCCTAAAGCCAGGAAAATTGCCAAGACCACAGGAATTTCATTGGGCAAAATTGCCATCGCCAGTGCCAAACCTGCTAAAATTCCTTGTAGCCAATCGTTCCTTGTTGCACCGTAAATAACGATTACAGCTACACAAATAGCGATCGCTACAAAGGTCAATTTACTGACAATTTTTCGAGTTTCCCGTTGCAAAACCGTGTCTTCGGATTCGACAGTTTGCAAGGCTTTACCAATTTTACCCATTTCCGTCTGCATACCTGTGGCATAGACTTGGGCAATTCCCTGACCTTGAACTACTAACGTTCCCGAATAGACAAAAGGTAGATCTTCACCACCAGGACGATGCTGTGTGGCGGTTCTCATCGTATTTTCTAAATCGGTGGTATCCTGTTTGCGAACGGGTAAAGATTCCCCAGTTAACAAAGACTCATCAACGCTCAAATGGGTAGACCACATCACCACAGCATCAGCAGGAACTCTATCACCCTCTGACAAAACAATCACATCTTCTCGAACTACTTCCCGTCCAGCAATTCGTTGACGTTTGCCATCACGAATAACTAATGCGCGTGGACTAGAAAGATCCCGTAATGCTTCCAGAGATTTTTCTGTTTTTTGTTCTTGGTATAAGTTGATGCCAACAATGAAAAAGATGAACCCTAGTAAAATTAAAGCTTCCTGGGCATCACCCAAAAACAGATAAATGATACCACATCCTAATAACAGGAGAAAAATCGGCTCTTGGAAGATTTCTAGGGCAATTTCCCAGATTTGGCGATGTTGGGTAGATGGTAACTCATTATATCCTTCTTGTTGGAGGCGATCGCTTGCTGCTGACACAGATAGCCCCGTAATAGATTGGAGTTCGATTTTATGAGTCATGATAAAAGTTTTGTTTGAGTGGTTACATATCGTGTAAACTACATATAGCGATCGCCAAAAAATCCCCAAAATTTATCTTAAAAATCTCTTAAAACTGTTATTCTGAGCAGAGCGTTCCCACTCATAGGCTTATGACCAAGCTGCCCTATTAGAGGCGACACCAATACCAGTATCCGCCACTTCCATAACTACAGAATCATCCCATTTAACGATTTTTATCCTGAGCAAGCCGCCATTAGATGGATATTGCAAAGTATTTCCCAGCAAATTGCCAAGTTGCACTTTCCGAGTTCTTGACATTTGCTGTTTTATCATAGGAAATATTAACGGTACAAATAAAAATATCCATTAGGAGTTGACCATGAAGAATTTCAAATCAATGTTAATTATTGCAAGTATCAGCTTACTGGCTTTAGTAGGTTGTAACAAGCCCGAACAATCTGCTACCGAAACTACCCCAGCCGGAACTTCCAATTCTACAAAAAAAGTCCCAGGACAAAAATCTACAGTCAGTAATGCAGGTTTACTCGCTGTAGTCTCCAAAACAAAAATCGCAGTTACATCTGGGAATTTTGTCCAAGCTAAAAAAGAATTTGACAAGTTTGAAGATGCTTGGAAAGAAGTAGAAGATGGCATCAAAGCTAAATCTCGTGATAACTATGAAGCTGTAGAAAAAAGTATGGATGAAATTTCAGGAGAACTCAAAGCTGCTAAACCCCAAAAAGATAAGTTATTAGCATCCTTAAAATTATTAGAAAAAACTATTGATACTATCTCCAAGTCTTAATAAACTCTCAAATTTAATAATTTTGAATCGGACAACATTTAAAGATAATCTATTTTCATCACAATACTGTTCGGTTAAGCCTAAAAAGTCATTATCCGGCAGGTTGGGTGGTGGAACGTAAACCTATCCCTGACGGGAGATGTTAGCCATAGTGTGGCGTATCCCTGCGAACTGCTTGCAGCAGCGCTTCGCTATCGCCGGAGGCATCAGCCACAATCCAACATTATCAAGAATTTTGTTGGGTTTCGCTGTCGCTCAACCCAACCTACATTTCTTTAACAATCGCTGAAAAATTCTTTACTCTTGCCTCTTGCCTCTTGCCTTGCTATAACATTTTCATCCTGTTCATCCTGCCATCCTGGATATCCTGATTCTGACAATAAAATTCATGAAAAAGGTTTCAACCATTTCCATAAAATAGCAGTATCGAGAGCAAAAGCAGCCAGAGAAAACCACAATATACTTTCTCCTGCTAAGATTAAAAAAGGCAAAACCGAATTATTTAGATGCCAACCAACTTCTATTTGAGTTAATCCCCGCACTAAACCAAAAGCCCAAATACCCCCAGTTTTGAGGTGAGGATTGGCATCTACACGGATAATATAACGATAGGTGACACCAAATAGAAACCCAGAAAACCCGGCTATGACACCATTTAATAACATCTGTAAATTTACTATATCAATTTTATCATAAGTAACTATTGGAAAATACTTATCTAACCACAAAACATTAATAAAGCTGGTACTAAGAAAAGCTAAACCTAAAGATATGCTGCCAATTACTCCCGCTTTCAGGGATTCTAACCGTTCTGCCATTAATTCCATAATTTTTCTAACTCTCCTATCAATCTAGTTAATGAATCCACTGCATTTTCCCAGTATGATGGATATTAGAGCCGTTTTGTAATTATTTGAAAAGTAGAACTATGATTTTGACACTGGGTTGGGTATCGCTGTTAGTTGTGTTTACTTGGTCTATTTCTATGGTAGTTTGGGGACGCAACGGACTATAGAGGCATCGTGGAAAGTCCATTTTTGGGTATTTTAGCCTTATTTGGGGTGCTGCTGCTAGTAGGAGTTACTGGTGGTGTTGTTTATCTAACATTATCAGATTGGCGCGATCGCCGTCGTCTCGAAGACGAAACCCGCGAAGCCCGACGTAGCACTAGCAAGCGAAAATGATTCTATTGCAGCTTATGTATAGCTGTATTTTGCGTTAAAAAGTGTTTATGTAGGGATAATCACTATTTCTATCCCTACATAACTTATATTTATATACAAGCAAATTTATCTATGAGAATGTAGATAGACAATGGGTTTCGGCATGGTCAACCAAAATAAGCGATCGCAGTTTTACCGAAGATATTAGCCAACTTTATTCATTATTTCTTTGCGTCTCTGCGTCTCTGCGTGAAATGAAATTCAAGAAATATAGAAAAAAATATACCTGTTTATAGCCAGAAACTACAAACAAGTACAATCAAAAATAACAGTAGTTTATTAAAAAAAACAAAATTATTAGTCGTTATCCCACTCTTCGCGTCCGATTAAATCACCGATGCGATCGCGCAGCAAAAAATCACATTTCTCTAATTCACATTCTACACAAACCCACTCTCTAGCCGGGATAAACTGGCAAAGTGTATATATTGGTTGTTGACGACCAACCATTCCCCTCTCCACCAGTCGGCGTGCTTCGTCCTGAATAACATTTAGAGAGTAGTAATTGTAATTAATAGAAGGCACCGTATTCACACTCATGGTTTTTTTCTCACAAAATTACATCAAAAATACATTTAGACAGTGTTCCCGTTATGCACGAGGAACAAACATGGCAATAATTAAACCTGTGTCCAGGGTTTTGTAGTTTGCTATACGGAACTATTATCATTTTGACGCTACGCACCTCCAAATTATCTAAAGAAATGTTAAGTTTGTCAACAAAGGGTGACATTCATGGTATTTCAACTTCATATTCCTAAGATAACAGCAGTTAAGTTTACTAATCAAACCTAGATATTTACATTTTTAACATTAACTTGTTTTAGAATTATTAAAATCATACTAGATTTGCTTTAGCGTTAACTTTATCAGTATATATAAGTCTATGGTTTTTGACCTCTATCCTAAGATATAAAATTTGCAATACCCGGAACTCTCTAAAAATAGGGAATCAAGGCATTCCCTATTATCCCCAACTAGAGTGCTTTAAATAGCAACAAGTTCCAGATTTATTTATATTTTGGTTAATTTTGCATTAATAAATCATTCAGCCATCTCTTCTACTACCTCATCCACACTTGCTGATGCTCGTTGTTGCTCCAGTTGGTTTAATAAACTCAGCACCTTAGTACCTCGTTCTATAGAACGATCTTCCACAAAGATCACTTCTGGAGTCCGTCTTAATCTGACTCTAGCCCCCAATTCACTGCGAACGTAACCCGTAGCTGACTTTAAACCAGCCATTGTTTCCGTTTTCGCTTCCTCCGTTCCATAAATACTCACAAAGATGGTAGCGTGTTGTAGGTCCCCAGAAACATCCACATCGGTAACACTGACCATTCCCATACCCACACGGTCATCCTTAATACCGTTGAGTAGCATTTGGCTAACTTCCCGTTTAATTAATTCAGCAACGCGGGAAACGCGGCGATTTGTAGCCATATAAATTCCGCCTTCTCACAGAGGTTAAATAACATGATTCTAAACGTAAATGAAAGTGGACGGTGTTTGACGCGATTAAATCAACACCAACAGTCCAATAAACTCAACCCTTTCCTGGCTTTTGGTTTACATTGAACTCAATCCCAGCATAGCCCGCACGGTAAGCGTTACGAAAAAAAGACCACCAGTAAACAAGCCTAAAATAGCCATCAGCGTCACAGGACGTTTTAATAATGGAAACAGCGGCTCAAGGGTGTTTAGAAAAACACCCAAGACGATACTAACTAAATACCGAGGGTAGCGAAAGACGTTATCCCAGAATCCATCAAACATTTGAATTTAGACTGCCTTATTATAGACTTTATTGATTAGTTAGTTTTTAGTTTAATCGTAAGTAGATGGTAAGTCAAATCCCTAAACAAACTTACCCACGACCATTTTTAAAGTGGGCTGGGGGTAAAACTAGATTGATTTCGCAATATAAAGACTATTTTCCCCAGCATTACCAGACTTACTATGAACCATTTTTAGGGGGTGGAGCAGTTTTTTTTCACTTGCAACCATCTCATGCAGTTTTAACTGATATTAATGCAGATTTAGTTCTTACTTATCGGTGCGTTAGAGACAATCTTGAAGAATTAATAACTTTACTGCAAGCACATCAGCAAAGACATAATTCAGAGTATTACTATGATGTCAGAAATTATCATAATGGGACAGATCTAACAAAAGCGGCTCGGTTTATTTATCTGAATAAAACTTGTTTTAATGGGGCTGTACCGGGTTAATTCTCAAGGAAAATTTAATGTCCCTGTAGGTAAATATAAAAATCCAGGTATTTGTCAAGAAGAAGTTTTGCGAGTTGCATCCTTGGCACTCCAGAAAGTAGAAATCAAACAAGCAAATTTTGAAGAAGTGTTGAATTATGCAACTGATACTAATGACTTTGTTTATTTTGATCCTCCCTATTATCCTCTAAATAAAACTTAACACAATAAAACCAAACTGTGTAAAGAAACGTAAAATCGCCCAAACCCTCTTCACTCTTGCCTTGCCATAACAACAATTTTTAACGCCAACCCACTTAACATTTATATGAAAATGTTGGGTTTACTTGCGTCAACCCAACCGACCAGATGGAATTTAATTATTTTTGGTTTCAGCATGACCGTTACGAATAGACCATGCTAATTCCAACATTTGTGTCCAGCGTTTTTGCAGTTGTTTCGGAGTACATTGAACAGCTTTAGAAATAAGTTGATCACTTTGACAAGCGGTTTTTAGTTCAAAAATTTGTTGCTGCTGTGGTGTGAGTTGATGCCAAAAAATATCCCATTGCTGGGAAGATAAACCTAACTTATGTTCTAAACCAGCACCTAACCATTGGTGAACTAATTGCCATTGGTGCTGTTTGGCAAACTTCTCAACGTGATATTTAAATCTTTGTTGTAAATAATCGCGTTGACGACTGGTTAAACCGAGAATTTGGTCAATTTCCGGTGCAGAAAGATCCTGGAGTTTGAGAGTCAAGTAATTCATACAATCAGATTGTCCTTGAGACTCCAGATATTTCATCAATTCGGTAATCACGCGATTGCGTTCCGATTCTTCCGAAGGGTCAAAACCAGGTTTAGCAATCATTTGTGAGCGAATTTGCTGCACTGCCACATTGCGTTGATAAGATTCCGCTTCTTCCGTTTTCGCCGAATCCACTGCCATTTCAATATCTACAGTAGTTTCTTGGGGTTGACGACGGGCAAAACCTTGAGCGCGTAAAACAATTAGTTGTTGATTAGCACCACCAGGTAAATTAATCCGGCGTTTGGCATATTGTTCTGTAAATGCCATATACTCAGCTACTTGTAACTGAGTACGAGGAGTGTAATCTTCAGGTAGTTCAGTTTCTCGACGGAAAGCTTTAATTGCTTCGATATAAAAAGCTTGTAAGAAATCTTCAATCAGATTGTAACGAGCCTCAAATCCTAAATCTGAGCCGGCAACAGTTACATGACGATAAACAATTGCGCCTAAGCTGCTGTGTAATTCTACTCGTCCTTGCTTAGAGCCAAGTTGATAGTAACGGAGGCACTTTTGTAAGCGATGTCTTCCTAATGTAATTTGCCAAGACTGAATTTGTCCTGAGTTTTGAATGCGGGAGCTTTTATCGCATATCCGTTCTACTTCTTTGGCTATGCGTCCAACAACATCTTGTACACCTGAAGTGGCGGATTTAACTTGAGATTGCATCTCATGGGATAAAAGTTGTACTAATGTATCGCTGGTAGGAACAGACAATTCTTCAAGAGAAATATAACTATCAAAAGCAGATGTAGAATTAGGCAGATTGGCGATGTTAGCTTTCATGACTTTTCTATAAAATTGGTATTGCACCTTAACTCAAACGCATATACAGTATTTAAGGCCAGTCTCAGGAGTAAAAATCTTTGGGGATTTATGCCTCAGAACTCACCAACTAGACTCCTGATATGTAAATACTGTAGGAAATTTCCAAAGTTAAGGGCTTGTTAATTGTGTCGCTTTATTTTTAGCAACTAAATCAAAGATGGCATAATAGATATTCACTCTGAGGACAAATTGCCAAAACCTTAGTCATGCTAAGATTGGCCGATAGCCTGTTTGGCGTAGCCATAATTTCATGACTGGGATAAGAGTGCCTGGGAAGATGACAATTTCAAAATTGGAGTCAGGTGATCATAATAATTAGCGCAACGGAGTCCAAAACAAGGGGTTGCACTTGTAAAGCTTTATTCTTAAACCCAAGTAGCTACAGCTTCCCAACCTAAACCTCTCCGAATAATAACTGGTTCTTCATCGGTCAAATCTAAAATGGTAGACACTTGATATGTAGGTTCTTCGGCAGTGTCGATAATAATATCTACCAATTTATCCAAGTGGTCATATAAATCTACCCGTGACAACATTGGTTGTTTTCCGTTTTCAACTATTTCCTGATCTTCGTCATTTGCTCTAATATGAGCCGAAGTAGAAATAATTGGGTTTCCTAACGCTTCCATTAATGCCAAGCAAACCTTATGATTTGGCACCCGAATTCCTGTGGTTTTGCGTTTGGGATTTTGCACTAGTCGCGGTACTAATTTGGTAGCAGGGAGCAAAAATGTGTAGGGTCCTGGTATTAACCGCTTCATTAGTCGGTAGGCTGTATCACTTACGAAGGCATAAGTCGCCACATTGGAGAGTGAGGAACATAAAAATGTCAGTGGTTTATCATTCGCTAACTGTTTGATTTGTCGCACTCTTTCCACCGCCGACTTGGCATTCAAGTCACAACCAATTGCGTAAACTGTATCTGTAGGGTAGAGCATGATAGCGCCACTTAATAACGCTAACTTTATTTCCTCTATTCGGCGGCTTTGAGGATTATCAGGATGAATGGTGAATATTTTGGCCATAATGATTATTGGTGATTGGTAATGGTAATAGTTTTTTTTCCTGACAACTGACGACTGACAACTGACAATTAACAAATAAATTTATGAATAAAATTGTTTATCTTCAATGCCCAACAGGGGTTTCTGGTGATATGTGTTTGGGGGCGTTGGTTAGTCTGGGTGTGCCTGTGGAGTATTTGATAGAACAACTCAATGGCTTGGGAATTGAGCAAGAATACCGATTGTGGGCGGAATTGGTTCACCGTCAAGGTCAACAAGCGACTAAGGTTCATGTAGATTTGGTTTCTCATCATCACCATCATTCTCACAATGAACATGATCACAACCACACCCGTCATTTGCCAGAAATAGAGGAGATGATTGTTAAGGGGAATTTGCCAGTGCGGGCGGAAGCTTGGAGTTTAGCTGTTTTCCGACAGTTGGCAGTTGCAGAGGGGGCTGTTCATGGCATCGCACCGGAAAAAGTTCATTTTCATGAAGTGGGTGCGGTGGATGCGATTGTGGATATTGTTGGTACTTGTTTAGGGTTGGATTGGTTGGGTGTTGATAGCGATCGCCAGGGTTTGCCTTGGCTATACTGTTCTGCATTTCCAACGGGAGGTGGTACTGTTAATGCGGCACATGGAAGAATGGCTGTACCAGTACCAGCGGTGTTAAAGTTGTGGGAAATGCGGGGTTGTCCAGTTTATAGTAATGGCATTGACAGAGAATTGGTAACACCAACGGGGGCGGCGATCGCTACTACCTTAGTTCAAGACTTTGGTTCACCACCACCAATGACTATCAAACAGGTAGGATTAGGGGCGGGTTCTCTAGATTTACCCATTCCTAATATACTACGACTTTGGTATGGTGAAAATGAATCTTTACAGACTGATAACTCTAATTTAGGAGAATCTTCCCCAAATTTAGAGACGATTACTGTCCTAGAAACTCAAATAGATGACTTAAATCCTCAAGTATTTGGTTATGTATTTGAGGCTTTATTTGCTGCGGGTGCGGTGGATGTGTTTACTCAACCGATAGGGATGAAAAAGTCGCGTACCGGAATTTTGTTAACTGTGATTTGTCATCCTGAAAAGTTAGCTAGTTGTGAAGCGGTGTTATTTCGAGAAACTAGCACTTTAGGCATTCGTCGTACTACTCAAAAGCGGGCAATTTTACAACGGGAAATGCAAAAAGTGGAAACTATTTATGGAACAATATCGGTAAAAGTTGCCTGGACAGGAACAGCTACAGAAAAGGTAATTACTAATGTGCAGCCAGAATATGAAGATTGTGCAGAATTAGCCCGGAAAAATAATATTTCTTGGCGAGAAATTCATCGTTTGGCGTTAGAAAGTTGGTATTTGCAAAATTAAAATTAACAAAAACACAAAAACAAGATCCCCGACTTCTCTAAGAAGTCGGGGATCTAAATCCTTTTAAAATGAAGAAAATTATCCGGTGGTTGATTTTAGGTGGAACGCTGTTTTTTTTATTGAAAGCGTTAAAAGATAATTGGTTAGGAGTTAGTGCTATTCGGATTAATATTACCGGATGGTTAATATTAGCAACTGCTACAAGTGTAACTTTATTGGCACATATTTGGGCAGGTTGGATTTGGACTTGGGTACTCAGGGAGTTAAATCAATCTGTATCTGCTATTGAGTTTATCCAAGTTTATTTAAAAACGAATATTGCTAAATATTTACCTGGGAATATTTGGCATTATTATGGGCGAATTATAGCGGCTAGAAATGCTAATGTACCTACAAATATTGCTACTTTAAGTGTTTTGTTAGAACCACTATTAATGGTAGCAGCAGCTTTAATTATTATTGTTTTATTTGGTAGTCAAATTATTGTTAATAGTCTGAATTTTAATTTAATTATTCTCCAATTTTTAGCTTTAATAATTGTCTTAGGTGTACTTGATCCCAGATTTTTAAATCCAGTTATTCAACTTTTAGATCGTTGGAAAAATAAAAAACCTGATGGAGAAAATCAGCTAATTGATATTTTTATAATTAAACGCTATCCGGTGAAACCATTATTAGGAGAATTAGTTTTTTTAGGGTTGCGGGCTGCTGGATTTATATTAACTATAATGGCGTTAACTTCTGTAAATTGGGAGCAAATACCCTTATTAGTGGGAGCTTTTAGTTGTGCTTGGGTATTGGGGTTAATTGTTCCTGGTGCGCCTGGTGGCTTGGGCGTGTTTGAAACCACAGCGATGTTACTGTTACAATATCATTTTCCGGCGGCTTTGGTGATTAGTGCGATCGCTCTTTATCGTCTCATTAGTATCTTAGCAGAAACAGTTGGCGCAGCCCTAGCTTGGCTATTTGAAAGGATTTAATCAGGTTCCTATCTATGCTCATTTGGGAGTTACTGAGATTTGATGTTATAGTTTTGGTGAAATAAAATCGGGCAAATACTAGAAGGACAATTAGAAAGGCAATGAGGGAATGAGTGAAGATATCAGGCTTGATATAAAATTTCCCTGACGAACAAATAAACAAAATTTGTTCAGCTAGGGAAGTTTCTAGTAAGTAAGGCTTTATATTTAAGTGAGTCAAAATATCTGTTTTTGCAAGAGTTAAATATTCCTAAATAGAGAGAAATTATACTAATGCTGTTGCTATAACCATCACTGCTTGAGCAGGAGTTAGACGTGCTGAACCGTTGGCAGCTAAGAATCCGGCGAGGGCGGCGGCAGCAGCAGCAGCATCACCACCACTAACGGTAGCGGATTCTTCCAAAGAGAGTTGGGTAAACAGTTCCTTATGTTCGAGATTATTAATTTGCGACATAATTGTGTTCTTCTTAATTAGGCACATCTAATTAGAAAAATAAGTAATTATTCACTCCCCTAATCTCTAAAAAGTTTCCGAAAAACTTATGAAAACATTAATTGAGGGGTAGGGAAGTGAACAGTTAAGGAGGAAGTTGTCTATGGTTTTACTAAGTTTAAGGAATGCGCCCATCTCAATTTAAAGTAATCTGGGGCGCATTTTTGACCTCATTTGATAGAATAAGCTGGCAGGCTACAGAGAAATTATGCCAATGTTGTTATTGATGCTAGAACACCTTGAGCAGGGGTTAGCGGCGCACCACCGTTAGCCGTCAAGAATACGGCGACAGCCTGAGCCCCGCGAATAGCACCAGCACCACCATTCATCTCAGCAGATTCTTCATTGGAAAGTTCGCTAAACAATTTGTTGTTTTTGATAACTTGCATAATGTTTTTCCTTAATTAACAGAATGAAGGTAAAGATTAAAGTGGCACTTTTCTTAAGCAGAAAGGTACACACATTGCTCGGATAGTTCACCAAAAGAATCAATTTTACAGTCAAAAAGACGCTCAAGAATTTGAGAACTAGGAAACAATTTCCCGGAGGATAACTTCACTAGCTGGTGTAGTTTAGAGCCAAAGTAAAATATTTACTAATGGTCAAACTTCCTTGTCTCTTTGTGAACTTGATGGTGAACTGTCCTTACTTTCTATAACGAACACCCAAAGCAAAATATTCCGAAGTTGGCAAGAAAATTTGGAAGCCTTGCTGAATAGGTATTGAGCAAGCGCAAGTAATGGTATTTAGGTTTTTATCAATCAAGAATTGCTATATTTTTTTCTGTTGCATAATTATAAATTATATATTTTTCCTCTATCTACAGTTATAAAAAAAGATAAATTCCATTTCTACTGTTTAGACGATGTTGGATAGATTGGCATTGAGACTTAAATAGGAAGAATCGAAATAAAAATGCGGTGATATCAAATCCGGGTAATTGCAATCATCGAATATTTTATGATGACCAAGCTGTGACCCGTCTATGCAGTTAGTGTGAGACATGGAATGTAAATAAGAAAATATAGAGAAAAAAGATTTGGTTTCAAACCCATAAATTTATATGGTATTAATCAACATTCTCTACATTTCCTTATGTGAGAAAAAAGTCTAAATGCTGAATTTATATATTTGTTGGTGAAGGCGTTATTCAAGCAAGTTGAATTTACGCTCTAATTTTCACAAAAATAATCCTGTTATTCAGTAATTTGCGAATTGGAAAGATTATTTATTTCTTAGTTAATAGCCTATTTATCAAGGACATATTGTATGTTATCAGCGCAGGAATCATGGTCTTATTCTTCAGAGACTTGGCTTGACTCAAACTATCGCCAGAGATTAAAAAAAATTGCTAACAAATACACTAGGGGTACAGGCATATCTTGGGAAGATGCGGTTCAAAATGCCCATTTAAAAATATTTCAGGGTCTGCAATCTGGCAAGTTCAGAGAAGGAGGATTAGAAGAATTTTATCGCTGGGCTGCTACAGTAGCCCGCTGTGCGATTATTGATTTTGTCCGTCAAGAAAATCTGCGAAAATGCCAAAGTTTAGATTGCAATATCCCTGGAACAGATATAGCCCTGTTAGATACAATTACTGATGAATTTAATATTTTGGAAGCAACAGAAAGGGCAGATTTAATTCTTAAAGCGATAGAGAAAATTTATCAACTAGATCAACAATATCCACGCCAAAACTATCTGAAATTATGGCAAGGTAAAATTGATGGAAAAACACAAACTCAACTAGCTGGAGAATTGAGAGTTAGTCAGAGTGAAATATCCAAACGATGGCAGGAACTTTTAGGACGGATTGCTGATTCTTTAGGACTACTTAAAGTTGAAGATTTCAAGGGCAAACTGCAAGAAAATCGCCAGCAAAAGAGAGAATACAATCGGTCAACAAAGCAGTGGTAAGTGAATAAAATACTCAAATTGATTGAAATGAGAGTAAATCCTGATATTTAGAAGCGTCCGAACGTTACATAAGATATGGGATTGGATGCGACTACACCCAGAATCCCGGCTCATTGTTAATTTTTGTCGGGAAACTAAATATATGCGTGTAAACTTGAGTAAATCCACATTTTTAAACAGGCAAGCGTCTAATATGCCAATCCCACAACCTGGAGAAATTTGGGAAGTGAGTCGCTTAATAAGAAGTCCTTTGAAATTCTCTCAAGAACAAGAGACTTTTTACTCTTCCTCAGCACAAAGTTTTTTGGCAGGCAACTCACCACCGCGCTATGTAATGATTGTCAAAGAACCTGAAGCAATTCTAGATACAAATGAGGAGTGGCTAATTTTTTCTGTCATGTTGCTATCAGGAGAAACAGATTTTCTCAGTGATGTAGATTTGCTAATTCCTGCGAAAATATCTGGACTAGAAAAAGATTTATTAGCTGAAACATGGCACATTATCCCAGCGTTAGCTTGTAACTTGCTACAGCCAGTTGGTAACAGACTATCGCGCCAAATTTATGACTGTCTTCTGACCGTTAGAGACTATCATTATGGGTTAGGTAAAGAACCATCAGTAATATCAGAAATCCAGGAATTAGGTTTAATAAATAGTAGCTTATCTTTTGCAAATAGCTTAAAGATTCAAGATTTTCACAAAGCAGAACAAGCCTGGAGTGATGTATTGACAATACCAGTAGCAGCTTGCCAAACTTACTTGAAAAGTATAAACTTCACCAATGCAGTATTAAATGAAGCATTGCAACTAGAACAAGACCTGCAAATTGATAGAACCTGGACTGAGTTTGATGTCAATGAAAAGCCTCAAATTGATTAATTTGAGGCCATGATGTCAAAGTTTGGGAGAAATTTTCATGTTTTCAACAGATTCATGCAGACGCACAGAGTGAAAAAAGATATTAATCTCCAGTAATAGAAAGTTCACTCACCCAAACCCTGGGAGCAACTCCTGCTGGTGTTAATTCCACCTCTTTCTCGACATAAACAATTGATTTCAAAAGTTCCAAGAAATCCCCAGCTACCGTTGCAGACTCAATACTAGTTTTCTCACCTTTGTTAACTAACCAACCATCAAAAGGCAAAGAAAAAGAACCTTGTAAAGCCTTAACACCCGCATGGAGAGCTTGTAAATCATCAATTAAAATCACATTTTCCGCAGTTTCTAGACTCAATTCTTTTTCAGGTGTACCCGCTGCAAAAACGTGATAAAAATTGGGACTAACGCTAACTTTTGCGCCAATACTAGCATTACCTGTAGGTTGAGAATTTAACCGTTTAGCAGTTCCCGCACTATGCAAAAAGCTAGTTAAAATGCCCTTTTCTATTAACTTAATTTGCCGGGTAGGAGTACCCTCACCATCAAAACTTTCTGCACCAATATTAGCAGGGTGTAAAGCATCATCATAAACTGAAAGTAAAGGTGAAGCTAGTTCTTTACCAATATCATCAGTTTTCGATAAACTTTGATTATCCAGAATACTTTGGGCGTTAAATAAATTGGAAAAAGCACCTAACAAACTTAAAAAAGCTTCAGGAGAAAAAACTACTTGATACTTACCAGTTTTAATTTTTTCATAATGCAAATGACTGATAGTTTTCTGGGCAGTTTCCTTGATACAACCAGCAATATCTAAATCAGCGACACTTTCCTTAACTCGATAAGCACTACCACTGCGGGGTTTCTTACCTTCCTCTTCAGTTTTGCTGTACAAATAAATAGAAGCTAAGGAATGAGATTCAGTTCTCACAGCACCATCACTATTGAGATAAAATCTGTCAATATCCCTTTGTGCTAACCCATTATAAGGCACACTTGTAATAGCAGGATGGGTTGCTAGTAATTCTTTTTCTGCCACTAATAGCTTTTCTATCAGTTCAGAAACAGGTGCTTGCAGTGCCTTTTCTTGGTGTTTATTAGGGATAGGAATAGTGGCTTCTGGACTAAAATCAGGAACATTTTCTTTCACACCAAAAAAACTCGCTTCATAAGCAGTTTTCAAGGCTAATTCTAATCCTTTAGCATCTACATCTGTGGTGCTAGTAACACCCATTGTATTTTCTTCATTCCAAACCCGAACTGTTACCCCAGAACGATTGGAAGCTTTAACTTGTTTAGGTTCACCTTGGTCAACTTGAACACTGGTATCATCTACAGTTGAGCCGTAAATATCAAACTTTTTAATGCCAAGTTTGGCAGCATTTTCTTGAGCGGACGTGGCGATTTCTTGTATTTTTGTCATGATGAATTAATTTCTAAATTTTGAACGCAGACGAACGCAGATAAACGCAGATAATATAGCTTATCTGTTTTTATCTCAATACAGTTTAGTTAAAAATTTTTTCTTCTCTCTGTGTCCTCTGTGTCTCTGTGGTTCGTTTAAAAAATGACTTTCACAAAGAGTTCTAGATTTAACTAAACCGTATTGGTTTTTATCTGCCGCCGACAGTGATGGAATCAACCTTAATATGGGGTTGTCCAACTGTGGTGTAAATGCTACCGCTAACTGAACCACAGAAGCCGGGAGCTAATTCTAAATCTTGAGAACATAGGGAGATTTTATTCATGATTTCCTTAGCTTCACCGATGAGAGTAGCACCTTTTAATGGTTTGGTAATTTTGCCATTTTCTATTAAGTAAGCTTCGTCAACGCTAAAGTTAAATTGACCTGTTGCGCCGACACTGCCGCCACCCATTTTCTTACAGTAAATGCCTTTATCAACGGAGGCAAATAGGTCTTCTGTTGTGTGTTCACCACAATCAATATATGTATTTCGCATCCGACTAGCGGCAGCAAATGTATAATTTTGACGGCGGCCACTACCTGTTCTGGGGTGTCCAGTCCGCACTGAACCGGTTCTATCAGCTAGGAAGTTTTTGAGAATGCCTTTTTCAATTAATAATGTTCTTTGAGCGGGCATTCCTTCATCGTCCATATCAATTGTTCCAAAGGCGTTATCAGTGCGTCCTTCATCCCAAGCAGTCAGGCTTTCATGGGCGATTTTCTCACCTTTTTTATCGGCAAATGGTGTGGTTTTGTGTTCAATTTGAGTGGTTTCTAAAAGGTGTCCACAGGCTTCATGGAAAATTACACCACCAAAATGATTAGCCATAATAATCGGGTAAGTTCCTGATTCTACGTAATCTGCATAAAGCATTTTACCGGCTGATTCGGCGATTTGTTCGGAGGCTTGTTGATAATCCCAGGTTCTCAGGAAGTTAGCGTCACTGGTGTTACCAGCCCTGTCAGCAATAGAGGAACGGTTAGCACCGTCAGCACAAAGCAGGTTAAACCCAACGGATTGGGTGAGGCGAATATCACGGGCAAATGTACCGTCACTGGCAGCAACTAATACTTCTTGCCAATCACGGAAGTAGGAAGCGCGGCGAGATTGGACGTGGGTAGCTTTTTTGTTAAGTTGGGCTGTACCATCAAGCAGGACTTCTCCCATTTCGCGGATAGAACTACATAAGGGCAGCCAACCGTCTTTACCGCGTTTTGTGGCGTAGTCTCTGAGTAATTCTAGGTTGATTTCAGGGATGAAAGCACTTGGACCTGGTAATTGTAGTCCTAAAATAGAAAGAGCTTTTTCTAAAGCAGCTTTTAAACCGGCAAATGTGAGGTTATTGGTGCTAACGTAGCAGTCAGCTTTGCCGCGAAATACCCGCACTCCCGCACCAGTAGCTAAACTGGGGGAAATGCTGGTAATGGTATCTTCCTCGGCTAAACAACTGATGTAGTTGCGGCGTTCTAGGAAGTATTCTACAAAATCTGCTCCGGCAGCGCGTCCTAGTCCTAAAAGGGTTGCCAGAGGGGCTTCCCAAGTCTCATCGAAGCGTTCTGTGGTGGATAAATATTGTAAACTGGGAAGTTGATTCGAGAGAAGTAGGGTATTTGTAAGCATGAAGTGCCTCGTCTGCTGGCGTTATCAGAGATTTAACTGAAAAAAATCCTGGTGTGTTCAGTCTAACAAATCTGTGAAAGCCGTTGTTGGCAGTTAGGCTGTAGGGTTTTCCGCCATTTGCAGATGAATTTAGTTAATACTCTCACCTGGGAAAGTTTTCTCTTGTTCAGTAATAACCTTTAATCGGGTAAACTTTTTCCAATATGAGAGGCTAATTTTTCTGCCAATACCTTTACATGAGGTTCTTGAATCATGGAGTGATGATTACCAGATACTTTATAGATTTGAGATAGGGATTTTCTAGCCCAACCATAACTAGGAAATAGCAAAGAAATTAGTTTTTGGATTGGAGTTGAGTTTATGCGTCCTTGCGCTAAAAATAGGGTAATTTTTCCTTGGTATCCATCCATTATATATTGGTCTGAAGTATTATTTAGAATATATCTTGACTCAGTTATAGGATCAAGATTTTCATCAATTTTATAAAGATTTATCGGTATGATTAACTTAGTTATATTTTTCAAAATCATTTGCAATTTTAGGATAAAAGTATTAACTATTCTGCGAAGCTTTAAATAGATTTCCGCAAATTTTCTAACCATGATTAACTTGATTAAATTTTTAGTTAAATTTTTAAATATTACATAAAAATCATTAACAGCAACAAAGTAATTGAGTCTAGAATCACTTCCATACATATCAATTATGCCCAAAAAAGCTAATTTTTTTCCTTTTTCTTCAAGTTGTTTGGCTATCTCATAGGCGACTAAGCTACCAAAGGAGTAGCCTGCTAAGAAATATTCTCCTTCAGGTTGAATAGTTAAAATGTCGTTTACATGATGAGAGGCGATCGCTTTAATATTCTCTTCTGTTATCCTATCTTCTTCTACAAATACTATATAACCTGATTCTAAAAAATAAAAAGAGTATTCTTTTCCAAGATATTCATTTAAAGGATATGCTTCATTTATACCAGTTGCACAAAAGAAAAAAGATTTTTTATTTTTTTGAGAACTAAGAGATACCATTAGCGAGTTTTTGCGAGGACGTAATCCATTGCGACCCAAAATATAAGTTAATAATTTTTGATAATCTTTGGGAGCAAGCTTGGTGGTAAATTCACTCTTTGTTAAATCGGCTAAAGGCTCACTCATTGACTGAGAAATCTCTGCAATGGTAGGAAACTGGAAAAACGCAGCCAGAGAAAAATGTTTATTAAAGGTTTTTTCTATCTCTGACACTAGCAAAGCAGATAGGCGAGAGTTTCCACCTAATGCAAAAAAATTATCATGAATACCGATAGATTTATGCCCTAAAACTTTTTGCCATATATTAGCTAATTGTTGTTCAATTTCATCACGAGGAGCGACAAATTCTTGATCTAGCTGTTCTGATTTATTCTGATTATTTGTAATTTGATTTTCACTTTGGCTATTAAATATTGTAGGTGATGTATTAATCCAGTATGATTGACGTTCAAAGGGATAAGTAGGAAGGGAAATCGGATAACATTGTTTATAATCTTCAATTTTAGACCAATCAATTTTTACCCCCATTAACCACAATTTGATTAAAGTCGATAATAGACAATGTAAATTATCATTATTTTTATTATTTTTAATCTCAATAGAACAAATATCTAACAGTATTTGACTAGAATCTAATAATAAATTAGGTGAATTCTTGGCATTACTTTTAGTAACATCAAATTCTTTTTGCCATTGTTGAGAATCAATAATTTGGTTGATTTGAATTGTATTACCAGTAATAGATGAAACCACAGGAATTTTTGCAGGTTGAAAATTCTGAGTTGATGTTAAGTCTTCCTTTTTTAAAATTAGAGAAATTATATCTTCTAAGGTGAAAATTTCTGCTAATACTAAAGCTGTATAATTTCCTGTACCATAACCTATAGATATTGCAGGTTCAATTCCCCAGGATTTCAATAATTGAGCGATCGCATATTCACAAAGAAAATCAACTAGTTGGCTATGAACAATATTTTCTAAATTCTCTTTTTCAATCAATTCTAAAAAAGAGTTGCCTACATGAGAATCAAGAATCAATTCCAATGGTTCTAGAAGGGAATCAAGGTCTGGCTGACTTTTATAAAATAATTTAATCAGCGGCTTAATTTTATCGCTTTCTCCCGAAAAAATGAAACAAATTGGTGCAGGTTTTCGCCTCGTAATTTGGCCACTGAATATACTTGGTGACAATTGTTTATGAATATAAATATTGAGTTGATCTTTCAATTGTTCTTTGGATTCAGTGATAATAGCTAGACGGTGTTTAAATTGCGATCGCCTGGTATTGGCAGTAAAACAAATATCCACCAAAGATGCTTCAGGTTTATCTTCTAAAAAAGCTTGGTGACGTTGGGCTAAAGCCTGTAAAGCAGTGGGACTCTTTGCGGTTAGGGTGAAAATTTGTAAGGGAAAAAGATTAGATTCAGCCTTTTCTTGAGATGGAACTGATTCTAATATCACATGAGCATTCATTCCGCCTAAACCGAAAGCACTCACTCCCGCTCGAATTGGCTCTGTTTCTTCTGGTAAAATTTCTAAGGTTTTTTGTACTTTTAGTCCTAGCTTGGCAAAAGGAATAGCCGGATTAGGCTCTTGAAAATGTAAATTAGGTGGTATCTGGCGATGGTAAAGGGAGAGAGCGACTTTAATCAAACCCGCAATACCAGAAGCGGCTTCTGTATGACCAATATTGGTTTTCACACAACCGACTCGACAGGGATTATCGGGAGTTCGATCTTTGCCGACTACTGCACCTAACGCCTTCATTTCTAGGGTATCTCCGATCAATGTCGCTGTCCCGTGAGCTTCAATATAATTGATAGAACTGGGATCAATATCAGCCTGTTGATAAACTTTTTGCAAGAGATCAATCTGAGCTTGCATATTGGGTGCGGTCAAGCCATTACCACTACCATTGTGATTAACACTACTCCCTCGAATTACGGCATAAATGCGATCGCCATCTATTTGAGCTTGGGATAAAAGTTTCAAGACAACGACTCCGATCCCCTCACTCCGAACATAACCATCCGCTTTAGCATCAAACGTTTTACACAAACCATCAGAGGCAAGTAATCCAGCATTAATAAATCTGTTTGTGATGGCAGGAGAAAATATCATATTTACACCTGCGGCTAAAGTCAAAGAGCTTTCCCCAGTCCATAAACTATGACAAGCGCGATCAACGGCTACCAAAGAGGATGAACAAGCCGTATTAATTGCCAGACTAGGACCGCAAAAATCAAAATGATAGGAAATACGATTAGCCACCATAGAGCGATGATTACCCGTTGTTGCCTCTATATCTGGAATCGCCTCTTGTTGAATGACTAACTGATGATATTCACTACAAGAAATACCAACAAAAACAGCCGTGTTAGTACCTGCTAATTTTTCGGGAATTTGCCCTGCATCTTCTAAAGCTTCCCAAGTTACTTCTAATAAGAATCTATGTTGGGGATCAATTTTTGTAGCTTCTTTTGAGGAAATCCCAAAAAATGCCGCGTCAAACTTATCTATTCCTTTCAAAAATCCGCCCCAACCTGTCATTTCCGTAGGGCGATCGCTGGGGGATTCCGTAATAGCATCAATTCCATCTTGATTAACTTGCCAAAATTCATTGAGATCATTTGCACCAGGAAAACGACATCCCATGCCAATAATTGCAATAGATTCTTTCTGTATTTTGAGATTAGTCATCATTATTAAATTGTATATACGATTAATAAATAGGCGTAAATTTCACAGGAAGAGTTTTTAATCTTCTGGAAATATTGCTTTCATACCAGTCTAATTTATCTGTATTGAGGCAAATATCTGGTAAACGTTGCATCAGTGCATTTAGGGCGATTTGCACTTCAAGCTTGGCTAAAAACATTCCTAAACAATAGTGAATACCACCGCCAAAAGCCAAATTAGGTTTGCGACGACTGAAATCCAGTTGTTGGGGATGAGAAAAGTATTCAGGATCATGGTTTACTGCACCGATATAGATAACGACATATTCCCCGCGATGAATAATTTTCCCTGAAACCTCAACGTCTTCCATTGCTCGACGAGAGACATACTGAATGGGACTATCATAACGCAACAATTCTTCGACAATATTTTTAATATTATCAGGATTTTGTCGTACATATTCTAAACTTTGTGGGTGTTTTAACAGGGCTAAAAGAGCATTGCTGACTAGTCCTTTTGTTGATTCCTGGGCTGTCGCACTTAGCAGAATACAAGTGCTAACTATTTCATCTTCTGTTAGTGTATTGACCTGATCTTTCTGATTAGCTAACTGGCTGATCAAACCATTATTTGGTTGTCTTTTATATTCAGCTATTTTTTGGGAAAGATAGGCTCTATTTTCAATCATGATTTGATTTTGTTCTTTATATTTTTCCAAAGATACTGGTTGATCAAAAATGAAAATAGACTTAGCAGACCATCGAATTAATTGTTGATAATCTTCAATCGGTAAACCTAATATTTTAGTAATCGCCAAAGCAGGAAGAGGGGTCGCAAAATCTGCTATAACTTCCATCTCTCCCGTTGGTGCAAGTCTATCCAGTAAATCGTCAACAATTGCCTGAATTTCAGGACGCATAGCATCGACCGATACTTTAGAAAAGGATGAATTTAGTGCGTTTTTAATTCGAGTATGATCGGGCGGTTCCAAAAAAAACAACCATTTATCAGTAGTTTGTGCAAGAACGTCTAGATTATCTTCTTTGAGATAGGCACTTTTTAGCTGGAGACGTTCAGGAAGATTATCTACCTCAAATCGCTTATCATTTAAAATACTGACGGCATCGGCATAACGAGTAATAATCCATGTACCAAAAATGCTTTTGTGGATAGGGTCTTCTTGACGAAGGCGATCAAATAGAGGATAGGGATTAGTATGAAATTCTGGATCAAAAGGATTAAATAAAACTTTCTTCGCATTCATTGTTAATGTTACCTCTATTTTTTAGCCAATTCATCTACTAAATATTCGGCCAATTCAGAAATTTTTGGATATTCCCAAAATAATGTTGGGTCTAGCTCCAAATCAATTAAATTTTCTAGCTCACCTGTAAGGCTCAAGGCTACAGAGGAATCTAAACCATAGGCAAAAATAGATTTTTCTAAATCAATTTCTTCGCTATCAACCCCTAAGGAATTCGCTAATTTATCTATTAGCCAATGCTCAATTTTTTCTTGATTCATAAAAACAATTAATATTTACAAAAAACAAGCCTAGAGCATCATAATTGATTTTGTTACCATTGTCCAACGATCGCCAGAGTTTCTGTGAGAAACGCATGACAACAAGCATGGCGTTGTATTTTACCGCTAGAAGTTTTGGGAATACTCGCAGGTTTAATTAAGGCGATCGCATAAACCTGTAAAGCATGATCAAGAGCAACGGTTTCACGAATGGTAGAGAAAACTTCGTTGACATTTAAGTGGGCTAAATAGGTACGTTCTACTTCCTGAACAATCACCAATTTTTCTTGATTATCTATTTCTATCGTAAAAGCCGCACCACAATCTAAACGCAGAGCTTTATGACTTTGTTGTACTGAATATTCAATATCTTGGGGGTAATGATTCCGTCCCCAAATAATTATGACATCCTTAATTCGTCCTGTTATAAACAATTCATCGGCTCGTATAAAACCGAGATCGCCTGTTCCGAGAAAATTTCTTTCGTCCGTTGTATTCGCTAATTTAGCCTGAAAAGTTGCGATCGTTTGTTCTTCTTGGTGCCAATAACCTTGAGCAATACTAGAACCAAAAATCCAAATTTCTCCTACTTGATTCTCACCACATTCTAAACAACTTTCAGGATCGACAATTTTGACTTCCATATCTTGCCAAGCATGGCCACAACCGACAAGTTCCTGATAATTTTCACTATCTTTCTCTGCTTCTACAATTTGATTATTTTTCAAAGATTCTGACTGAACATTTAAGTAAACTGGCTCATCTTCAATATTACCCCCAGAAATCATTAAGGTTGCTTCTGCCATGCCGTAACAGGGATAAAAATATTGAGATTTAAATCCAGAAGATTGAAATTTATCACTAAAATTATCTAGGGTTTTTCTTCGTATTGGCTCTGCTCCATTGTAGGCACTTAGCCAACTGCTTAAATCAAGGCTTTTCTGTTGTTCTGGCGTAATTCTTCGCACACATAATTCATAGCCTAAATTGGGACTACCGCTATGAGTTGCTCGATATTTGGTAATTGCTTGTAGCCAGAGCATAGGATTCTTTAAAAAAGATTCAGGCGACATCACAATACCCAAAAAACCTGTATAAAGAGGTTGAATAATACCATCAATCAACCCCATATCATGAAAACTCGGCAACCAAGTCACAGAAACACTTTTTTCTGTAAGTTCAAAAGCTTTTTGAATATAAACTGAATTATTGGCAATGTTGTCATGGGAAATCATTACTCCCTTCGGCGAACCCGTTGAACCTGATGTGTATTGGAGGAAAGCTAGGGTATCACCACTAATCTCTGGGAGATGAAACTCAAAGTCTTGGTCATCATTTAGATTATCTGTTGCCAAAAATTGCGTTACGGATAAGTCTAAAAAATTCTCAAGTTTCGGTTGAATATTTTCTAAAATAAAGCTAGTAGTCAGAATAATTTGAGGTTGAGAATCTTCAATAATTGCTATTAATCGAGATATTTTTTGATTCCGTTTTGGTGGGTAAGCAGGAACTGCAATAATTCCAGCAGATAGACACCCTAAAAAAGCCGCGATGAATTCTAAACCTTGGGGATAAAGCAATAAGGCTATGGCTCCTGGGGGGATTAGAGATTGTAACCTAGCGGCAATTCTTTTTGAAATTTGAGATAGTTGTTGATAAGTAATCGTTTGCTCTTGATTTTCTCTATTTTTGAGAAAAATATAAGCTAATTTTTCGGGGCTTTGACTTGCTTTTTGGTCAAGGATTGATAGTAAATTGAGCATTAAGTAGGTGTATATAATAAAAGCGAAATTTATTGCGTTTTATGAAATGGCCGAAACTCAATCAGAATCTCGGATTGAGACAACTTTATATAAGGTTACATACCTTTAAATTTTTCTGTTCACCTACTTAAGCTGTTACGCAGCTAAATTTGATAACCATAATTTACTTGAACTTTGTAGTGCGGGCATCTTGCCCGCTAGAATTATACAAACTAAATGCACAACAGCTTATAACTACGAATTTATCTCGTCTCACGTGAATTATACTCAAAACGGCTAGAAGCTGGACTTTTTTATCATACAAAGAACAAGTTCAAAGTCTCTCCCCGCACCTCTCCCTAAGAGGTTGTTTGAAAAGTCGTATCCCGTAATTTTTATCACATTGCTAAGTAATTGGACAAAAATATTTACAGTCATTGCGAGCGAAGGGAAGCAATCACAACCCTGGCGATTGCTTGATTTCACTTCGTTCCATATGGCTAACGCCACGCTACGCTAACGCAATGACATTGTGTAATTAATTCTGTCTCACTACTTACCCCTCTTTCCCCTTATAAAGGGCTTATAAAGGGGGGAAACAATAAAAATCCAGTTCCCTCCCCTTACTAAGGGGAGGGTTAGGGTGGGGTAAAAAATATTTGATACATCAACCATAACTTTTAAAACACCCTCTAACCCTCTCCTTTTAGGAGAGGGAAAAGGAATAACATTTAATACTGGAGAGGTTTACCAGAGGGGTTTCATATTTGGTTAAACTATTAACAGTTTTCAGTATATACCATAATTGGGCAAAAGCTAAAAAGGCTACAGCCATCTCCAGTCTATTAGACATCTCCAAGATGGTAGAGACCTTACATGGAACGTCTCTACAATGGTTTCAGGTCACGCATATTTAATTTCTGGATATGTCTATTAAGTAAAGTGTAATACCTACAATAATATTTAAAACCAATTTTTCTTCAGTAATTTGTTACTGACAATGACCACAAACATTAACAAACCAAACTGAATTGGCCAAGGTGCTAATACTAAACTTACAATAAAAATAACGGCTGTGAAAACACCTGCAATATTAGTGATTTCATCATCATTTCTTTTAAAGAGATAGCCAGTCATTACACCTGTCACTAATGTCATTAAGAAAAACAAAGGCATTTTTACTAATCTCCAAACTACGAGCTACTGTTTAATACCAGTAGATTTCAACCTTCTTCAAGGACGTTGTTAACATTATACTTAAGTAAAGCAAAATGGCAACGATTTTATTGTCAAGCTATGGAATCGCTATTTTCAAATAGTGTGATTATTTGGTACATTGAACTAACACTATCTATTCGTGCTGGAATTCATTTAACACTTTTAATTTAAATACCCGATGTTGAACATTTCCCAACTCCTCGCCAGTGAACTACAACTTAAACCCCAGCAGGTACAAAACGCGCTGGAACTTTTAGCAGAAGGGGCAACAATTCCCTTTATTGCGCGTTACCGTAAAGAAAAAACAGATGAAATGGATGAGGTGCAATTACGGGATTTACAAGATAGGCATAATTACTTAACGGAGTTAGAAGAAAGAAAAAAAGTAATTGTGAGTGCGATCGCTCAACAAGATAAACTTACCCCAGAACTACAAGCAAAAATAGCATCCTGTTTACAAAAAACTGAACTGGAAGATTTATATTTACCCTATCGTCCTAAACGTCGGACTCGTGCTACCATTGCTAGGGAAAAAGGGTTAGAAGCGCTCGCCAGATTTATTCAATCTCTAAATACAAAAAATGCTGTTTCTGCATCATTAGAGGAAGCAGCAGCAAAGTATATTTCCGAAACTTTAGGAGTAAAAAGTGCAGATGAAGCTTTAAAAGGGGCATCTGATATCTTAGCAGAAGAAGTAGCCGAAAAAGCAGAATCACGCGCATATATCCGCGATTATCTTTTAGAAAATGGGCTGTTTATTTCTCGGATTAAAGATGACCATCCCGAAGGGACGACTAAATTTGAAATGTACCGCAATTATCAAATTAAAGTCAAAAATATTGCCCCTCATAATATGTTGGCTTTATGTCGAGGAAAAGATGAAAAAATCCTCAGTTTTGAAGTTGCTTATGACGAAGATTTTATCCTGGGTTATTTAGAATCTCAAGAAATTAAAACTAAGGTTAGTAACGTGCGTGAATTTTATCAAGTCATGTTAAAAGATAGTTTTAACCGCTTAATCAAAACTTCCTTAATTAGCGAAGTAACTAACGAGAAAAAGACCTTTGCTGACATAGAATCAATCAAAACCTTTGAAACAAATTTGCGAGAATTGCTGTTATCTGCACCAGCAGGAATGAAACCGACAATGGCGATAGATCCTGGTTTTAGAACCGGGTGCAAAGTCGCTATACTAGATGAAACTGGACAATTTTTAGAATATCAAGCCGTATTTCCCCACCAAGCCGCAGAACAACGCCAAAAAGCCGCCCAAACTATTAAGAAATTACTGGAAAAATACCACATTCAATTAATTGCTATTGGTAACGGTACAGCGTCACGAGAAACAGAAGAATTTGTTGCCGAAGTATTACCAAATATAGCCCATAAACCAGTTAAAGTCATGGTAAATGAATCTGGCGCATCTATATATTCCGCCAGTGAAGTGGCTAGAGAAGAATTTCCTGATTTAGATATTACCGTGCGGGGTGCAATTAGTATTGGGAGAAGATTACAAGATCCTTTAGCAGAATTAGTCAAAATAGATCCTAAATCAATTGGTGTAGGACAATATCAACATGACGTTGATCAAAAATTACTGAAAAAGAAATTAGATGAAACCGTCGAAAGTTGCGTTAACTATGTGGGTGTAGACTTAAATACAGCTTCTAAAGAACTTCTCACCTTTGTTTCGGGAATTACCCCAACCATAGCTAATAATATTATTGCCTATCGTAACGAAAATGGCGCATTTAAAAATCGTCGTCAACTCTTGAAAGTAGCCAAACTAGGACCAAAAGCCTTTGAACAAGCAGCAGGTTTTTTAAGAATTCGTGGTGGTGAAAATCCCTTAGATAATACCGCAGTTCATCCAGAAAGTTATTCCCTAGTGCAATCTATCGCGGCTGATTTAGGAGTATCCTTGAATCAAGTTACACAAGTTGCAGAAAAACTCAAAGAAGCCAACATCAAAAAATATGTTACTGACACCATTGGAGAACCAACCCTGCGCGACATTCTCAGCGAATTAGAAAAACCAGGCAGAGATCCTCGTGCTGAATTTAAATATGCTACCTTTAAAGAAGGAATCAAAGAAATTAAAGATCTAACCGTAGGAATGCAACTAGAAGGAATTATTACCAACGTTGCTAACTTCGGTGCTTTCGTTGATATTGGAGTCCATCAAGATGGTTTAGTGCATATTTCCCAACTTGCTGATAGATTTGTAGATGATCCAAAAAAAATTGTCAAAGTTGGACAAGTCGTTAAAGTGCAAGTTTTAGAAATCAACGAAAAACTCAAACGCATAGGTTTATCAATGAAAGGAATCAAACAATAATTACCTCTTCCTGACTTTTTATGTTAATCATAGCCCCCTCCTCGCTTGCAAAGAGGGAGTTGGGGGTTGGGTTCTTGTATCTCACTCAACCGACAATTAAGTAATTGGACAAAAATATTTACAGTCATTGCGAGCGAAGGGAAGCAATCACAACCCTTGGAATTGCTTCATTTCACTTCGTTCCATATGGCTAACGCCACGCAATGACATTGTGTAATTAATTCTGTCTCACTACTTACTATATTTAACGTAAGTTGCTAGTTAGGTAAATTGTCAGAACTGGCTAACACCTCCCGTAAGGGATACAGGATATGCAGGATTAAAGGATGAAAATCAGAGATTTGATCACAAATCACCAAATGTTTACCTGTCTTTTGTATTCTGTTGTTGAATAATCTCGCTAATTTCTGCCAAACTTAAGTTTAAAACTTGTGCGATTTGTTCTCCAGTTAAACCCAATCCTATCAAACCAGGAACTGCGTCTAACTTGGCTTTACGTTCACCTACTTCTATTCCTTCTTCCTTTCCCTCTTCTTTTGCTTCTTGATAAAATCGGGTTTGTTTTAACTCACTTAATCCAAACATAGCTTCTATTTCCTCCCTATTCATTCTTGGAAACTTATAAATTAAAATTGTCTCGATGATTTGTAATAGTTGTTGCTGTTGAAATTGAGAATCTATCTCTTGTTTAGTTCTGGTGATTAATTCTCTAGCTTGGGTAATGGAATTATCTGCGTTAACGATAATTAGTTTTATTGTAGCAATACCAATGGGTAAAGATGTTGTTTCTGCTAATTCATCGAGATAAATCACTCTAACTCGTTGACTGGTGAAAAATTCTTGATAATGCTGAATATCTCTTGTATCTATGCTGCTGGTTGGATAGATAACTACAGCATTCCAGTGATTTTTAGGGTTGTTTTGGCGAATGTAAAGAAATATTTCGCTAAAAAGTCTATGGTAGAGATCCTTGTCTAATTGAAATTGTACTTCTAAAAAGTAGATCGGGTTATCTGTATTTTGGTTAGGTAAGAAAACTCCATCTATTCTCAAGGCTGTTTGTTTAACTTCAACTGATGAAAATTGATAAAGTTCTGCTAGTTGGGGAGAGTTACCAATCAGTTCAAAAAATATGCTGGGTATTTCTTGAAATAATCGGTAAAATATGCTGTCTGTTTTCATTTTAAAAAGTTGTTTTTGGCGATATCCAGGTTTTTATCAAGTGTTACCCCAAATGGTAGGGTATTAAAGCCTAATTTTTATAAAGAACTCTATTAGATTCTGTCATTTGCAAAGCAAGACGATATCGACATAGTGCTATAATTCAGTTTATATTGTACTACAAGTTTTTTCAGAAAATCACTAAAATAGAAATGCATTCGCTACTTATGAATTACAGAGACTATATTACAATCGAACCCAATAAACGCGGTGGTAAGCCTTGTGTACGTGGCTTGCGAATCACAGTTTATGAGGTGCTTGAATACCTAGCTTCTGAGATGACCGAAGCGGAAATTCTTGATGATTTTCCCGACCTAACGCGAGAAGATTTAAAAGCTTGTATTGCTTATGCGGCCGACCGTGAACGTCGGTTAATGATTTCGACTTTATCAGCATGAAATTACTATTTGATGAAAACTTATCGCCTAAATTATCCACCCGTTTAAGCGATATTTTTCCAGACTCCCTTCATGTATGGCTTACGCCACGCTTCGCTATCGGGATGTAGGGATGAAAGCAACAATAGACCCGATAGTTTGGAATTATGCAAAAGATAATGATTTGATGATTGTCTCGAAAGATGCTGATATGCACGATCTGAGTTTAGTGTTGGGGAATCCGCCAAAAGTCATCTGGCTGAGACTGGGAAACTGTTCTACCTTACAAGTTGAAAATTTACTGCGTCGGGAGTTCAGCACAATCAAATTATTTTATGAAGATGAAAATTCATCATTGCTTGCTCTCTCATAATCGCACTGAAAATTTGGAACTGCATTCAAACGAGTAATAAGGTGCGTAATATAGACTGATTAGATTTAAGCCAATAATAGTTTTATAGGCTTAAAACTTTCAGTGAGATATGCGTCCATCCCAGAAGCATCCATAAGAGATATCCGCCTTGCATCAGATATAATACTGAAAAAAATTCTTGAAACAGCACCAAAAGATAAAAGATTATAATTTCTTTTACACTTGCAAATTTTCAAATTTTTATATATTTACTCTGAGGGAATGCGAGATAATATAAAAATAGAATCTAAAGCTCAAATTAGACAAATTTTAGAAAAATGAAAGTAGAAGTTACTACAATTTTTCTCCTATTCTGTTATTTTTATCCCTCCTCTAAATTCCCGCAGCGCTTGAACATGATTTTCTATATTAATACAACGCATCAATAAACCTACATCTAAACTCGGTAAAAGTTGCGATTTACTAACAGCTTTATATCCCTCATTTCCTAAACTGTAAAACAATAATTCATCATTCATCCAAAACCAAACTTCAGGAATTTGTAACCGTTTGTATGCTTCCAGTTTATTAATTCCTCCACTACTAACAACCACCTCAATTACTAAATCAGGACGTTTTATATTTGCTCCCAATTCATAAGATTCATCACCTTCTTTTTTGACTTTTTCAAATTCATTTTCTAGGGTGACAGAACCAGTAGGAGTAAAATCTAATTCCAAAAATTCTAAATAAATTTCTACTAAAGAAGCAATACGTTTTTTGATAGTTTCGTGTTTTTTCCCTGGCATTTTCCGAATCTCCAACACTCCATCTAAAAAGGATAACCTTAACCCTGGGCGCTCAATTAGCTGTTCAACAGCTTTAAATTCTCTCCAGGTTAAGTCACTAATTAAAATTGGTTCTGCTTCTTGTTCAATGAGTGTAGTTATCATAATTTAAACCCAAATTAAGAGATTGAATTTTGCTCAACGGGAGATAATATAAAAACAGAGTCTCATGAAAAATATCATCCAAGCATACAAACTCAAGGGAAAAATTGATCAATCTGGTAACTTGCTGATTACCGAACCCGTCAATTTCCCCCGCGGAAATGTGGAAATTGTAGTCTGGACAGCTACAGATACCCTTGATCATACCACAGCCCCAACCAGTGAACCAGAGATAGAAACACCTAAAAGAAAATCTAGGATCAAAGCCTTTCAGCATTTCTTTGAAAATTCCCCACCTGTTCCAGCAGATTTTGATCCAGATCAAGCTAAATGGGAATATTTAAAGGAAAAACATAATCTTTAAAAGTATTGCTAGATACTAACATTATTATTGATGATGCCTTGAAAAGAGAACCTTTTTGGGAAGCAAGCAGGTGTAAGTAGTGAGACAGAATTAATTACACAATGTCATTGCGTTAGCGAAGCGTGCCGAAGGCTGGGAATGGGGGTTTCAAAGCCTCTCCAGTATTAAATATTATTCCTTTTCCCTCTCCTCTTAGGAGAGGGTTAGGGAGAGGTGCAAAGGAGAGGTTTGGAGAGGGGTTTATTTATACATTAAAAACTTTTCAAACATCCTCTTAGGGACTTCCAATTAAAAAAATACCCAAAAATTTCTTGTGGTGCGGGCATCTTGCCCGCTAATAATCAAGGACGGGCAGGATGCCCATCCCACAAAATTGGGTAATTTATTTTTTGGTGTTCCCTTAGAGAAGTCGGGTATCTTACTGAAAATTTGTTATTTAATCTAACCTAAGATAGATCAAGATTATATCTAAGAAAAGATGTGAAATATTAGTCTATCTTTGAAAATAGTAATTAGCACAGATAATGCTGTTACTGAGGTAAAAAATGTTGTCATATTTTTTCATTGCACTCGCTACAGCCTTAAGTTTGCTGATTGTTGATTTAGTTGTTCCCGGTGTAGATATTGCTAATTTTCCGGCAGCTTTAATTGCCGCTGTTGTGATTGGTTTAATTAATAGTGGAGTTAAACCAACCATTAATATCTTGTCTTTACCTTTGACATATCTCACATTAGGTGGATTTTCCCTAATTATTAACGGAATCTGCTTTTGGTTAGCATCAGTTTTAGTTCCAGGTTTTCAAGTTCAAGGATTAATTGCTTTTATTATCGGTCCTGTAGTTCTTTCTTTAGCTAATACCTTTCTCAGTAAATACTTCGCAGAAAAAGGTTTTGAATTACAAGATAGTCAATAGGTAAACCCAACTTTAAAACTAGGAAATAAATATCCATGAACTTACTGCGTATACTTATCGGTTTATTTCTACCTCCCTTGGGGGTTTTTCTCACCGTTGGCTTTGGTCCAACTTTGTTAATTAACATTTTGCTGACTCTGCTTGGTTGGCTTCCTGGTAGCATTCATGCAGTTTGGGTAATTGTCAAGCATGAAGAAAATATTAATAGAGAGGAAGGTACTTATTAAGTATAACAAGCAACAAGAATTTAGATCCCCGACTTCTCTAAGAAGTCGGGGATCTAAAGGATAGTTACTCATTAAGCACGAATATCTTTATCTTTGAATAAATCAGCCGTTGCTAATAGTAACTCACGCAAAGTTTGTTTTAATTGACGTTCTTTTTTCGCTATAACTGCACCTGCATCTGTCAATTTTTTTTCTAGAAGTGAGTAACTTTCTTTTACTTGTGCTGTGATAGATTCGGCTTTGGGATGGGATTTATCACACCATTGTTTCGCCTCATTTAAATAATCCTGTACTTCTTGATCACTTCCACTATAACGTGCCGATAAATTGGCTCGAATAATTGCTGACTGTGCTTGTAATTGTGCATAGCGTTTCTTTAATAATCCCACTTCTTCACTATCTTTGATAGAATCAATGGCTGAATCAATCGCAATTTTTGTGTCTGCTGATTTATCTTGACTTGTTTCGATTATCTTCGTTAAAATTCCTTCAATTTCTGCTTGTAGTTCTTCTTCTTCCCTATCCAATTGAGCTTGTAGTTGCTTAATTTCGGCTTGAGTCTTGACAATATCTGAGTGTTTTCTAATATTTATTGCTTCCATCGCTCCTTCAATTGAAGCTACCACTCCTTCTTTAACTTCACTACCTTTTTCTTGTAAATTATCAATGACAGTAGACACAGCATCATTAACTAAATTACGCAGTTCATGAGAACCTTCTTGAAACTCAGAACCTACTTGAGAAACAGCAGATTTGACAATTTCCCGAATGCGTTCAGCTTTTAATTGTCCTGTTTCTTTAGCTTGGCGTAAATCTATTTGAATTTGTTCTTTAATGTTCTTATTTGTGGTCATATTAAATACAAATCTCATTACAACACTTGCAATTATTATGGCGAACTCTTTTTAGATATGAACACCCTCTAAAGAGATAAAATCATATCTATCTTTAGATACTTCAAAGTATTTGGCGATTAGAAAGATGCTTCCACCACGCTACACAAGCAAAGTCTACCTTCGTAGATTCAGCAATTAGAAGTTTTTAACCCCCGCAGGTGGGTTTTGTCTGTATAGCCGCGACTTCTAGTCGCCAGGAATTTTTTGGTTAAATGTTGCCAATTTATGAAATAATCAATATTGGTCAATAACTAAATTTTAAATCATGTGGCAGGTAAATATCACTTGTGATGGTGAAGCGTGGAAAGTGTACGGAGTTGAATTTAAGAAAATGGTAGAAAATTACCAAGCTGAATTGATTGGTTCTAAAAAAATGCCAGATGGAAAACGCATTATGTCCTATAAAATTGAGGATGTCAGCGAAGCAGAAGCTTTTCAGGAACAATGTACAAACTTTATCGGCTTCATATCTGATTTTGAAGCCTTATGAAAAAACTAATAGTATTGATATTATGCACATTTTGCTTGTGGACTATCAATTTCACTTCACCCGCTAACGCTTTAGATACAGCCAAAGGGGCAGAAATTTTTAGTTTTCATTGTGCTGGTTGTCATATTAATGGGGAAAATATCATTAGACGCGGTAAAAACTTAAAAAAGAATGCACTTAAAAAATATGGCATGGATTCTTTAGAAGCGATTACAGCCATTGTCACTAATGGTAAGAATAATATGTCAGCTTATAAAAAAAGATTGACAACTGAGGAAATTCAACAAGTTGCAGCTTATGTTTTGGAACAAGCAGAAAAAGACTGGAAATAACAAGATAAAAAATATGATGTTACCTCAAGAAAGCTATTTACAATTTACTCCCGACTTAAAAATTTGCCGAATTTTAAATGGAATGTGGCAAGTTTCCGGTGGACATGGACGCATTAACCCCAAAACTGCGATTGAGTCTATGTTTCAATATGTTGATGCTGGTTTTACAACCTGGGATTTAGCAGATCATTATGGACCAGCAGAAGATTTTATTGGTGAGTTTCGTCGTCAACTGATAGCAACTCGTGGAGAAGAAGCTGTTAATAATATCCAAGCTTTTACAAAATGGGTTCCTCGTCCTGGGAAAATGACGAAAAAGTTGGTTGAGGAAAATATTGATATTTCTTTGAGAAGAATGGACGTTAAATCATTGGATTTAATGCAGTTCCACTGGTGGGATTATCGAGATGCTAATTATTTAGATGCTCTCAAATATATGGCAGAATTGCAAACTGAAGGTAAAATCAAACATTTGGCTTTAACTAATTTTGATACGGAACATTTGCAAATTATCACGGAAGCAGGAATCAAGATTGTTTCTAATCAAGTGCAGTTTTCTTTAGTTGACAGAAGACCACAGGTAAACATGGTTAAATTTTGTCAAGAACATGATATTAAGTTGTTTACCTATGGTAGTGTTTGCGGTGGTTTGTTATCAGAAAAGTATTTGAATAAACCAGAACTTAAAGGCTTAGAAATAAATACCACCAGTTTAAGAAAATACAAACAAATGATTGATAATTGGGGTGGTTGGGGACTATTTCAACAGTTACTAAATACCTTAAAAACCATTGCTGATAAACATCAAGTAAGTATTGCAAATGTGGCTGTAAATTACGTTTTAAATCAGCCAGCAGTTGGGGGTGTAATTGTGGGTGCAAGATTGGGAATAGCGGAACATTTGTCAGATAATGCTAGGGTGTTTAGTTTCAATTTAGATGCTGAGGATATAGGGAAAATAGATGCAGTTTCTGAACAGTCAAAAGATTTATATAAGTTAATTGGTGATTGTGGAGATGAGTATAGACGTTAATTGTAGGGTGGGTTAGTTAGATCTGAAAATAAGACCCTACCCCTAACCTAGTAGTTCGTCAAATTTATTTTGACGGGTAATGATCGGAAAAAACTTCTGTTCTTCCCTCCCCTACCTCCCCTACCCCCCCTACCTCCCCTACCTCCCCTACCCCCTACCCCCCTACCCCCCCCGCTCCCCCTGCTTGCCTTCACCCGTCATTTTCGGGTTGACAGACTACCCCCTAACCCCTCCCCGCAAGCGAGGAGGGGAATAAGAAGTTTTTTATATGTCCTGGTGTACGCAGTTCATGATGGCTACTTATCAAAGGAATCTGCTATTAGCGTAGTTGAATACTTTAGTCTGTAGAACTTTTGTATTCAATATCTTAACCTGTTTCTATGCAATCAAGTAAACTAGACCAAAATTTAGGGCTAGAAATACAACGTCGTCGTATAGAAAAAGGTTGGTCTCAAGAGTATCTAGCAGAAATTACAGGTCTGCATAGAACCTATATTAGCCAACTGGAACGAGGATTAAAAAGCCCATCTGTAAGAGTTCTGAGTCATATCACCAATGCTTTAACTGTAACAATGAGTGAATTTTTGCAAGCTGTGGAGGAATCTTTAAGTGTTGACAAAAAACGAGATTGAGAGGCTAAAACAAGCTATTATTGCTACTGTTGCATCCCCAGCTATTGGGTCAATAGAAGATTATGCTTGGGAAGCTATTTTTCATTATGTTAAAGATATTCCTCTTTCTGATCCAGCTTTAGGACGTAGTAAACTGCTGTATGATGCAGTTAATATTTTAACTGAAACAGGTTGGTCATTGAAATCGCTCCAACTTGGTAACTTAAAAATTGGCAGCACATTTTTCTTTGTTATTCAAAGAGCAGATATTATTAGTAAAGCTGATCAACTTGGTTTTTCTGGTTTAACAGAATTATCTCCACCGGACGAACTGGGTGCGGCTATTATTCAACATTGGAATGAGAAATTGATCACAAATCAGTCATTACAAGGAGTTGAAAATAGTTATGAAAGCATACTACTGAAAACCATTAAAGGCAATGAATATGTTTATTGTGAATAGCCTTTGTATCCACTTGATCCAACTACTTTTAATTGGGCTTGGACAGTAAATAAGAAAACTGGTAAAAGTGGTGCAGGTTTACAGGGTAGTATCGGAGATAAAATTGAGTTAGTTTGGTATAAGAATCAAAAACAACTTTTTAAAGCTAGAATTATTTCTCCAGAAGCAGTGAGAATAAATATTCAACGAACTCGTCTTAACCCTGAGAATTATGTGAAAACTATTCTTGCAGCTTTACAAGCACAAAATTCCTAATCTTAACTTTAGATAAGTAGGTGAACACAATAAAACCAAACTGTGTAAAGAAACGTAAAATCGCCCAAACCCTCTTGCATGAGTGACTTTTGCCTTGCCATAACGACAATTTTCAACGCCAACCTACTTAATGCACTCAGCGATAGTTTTAGCTAGTAGTGGAGGTACAGATTCACCAATCTGAGAAGCCATTTCTGTATATGTTCCTAGAAAATGGAAAGTATCTGGATAAGAATGAAGTCTCGCAGCTTCACGTATTGTAATGGTTCTATCTTGTGTGGGATGAAAGAATCTACCAGAACCAGGATGAAAAACCCATCTGGTAATTGTCTTCGCTGGTTTGTCCCAATAAAGCCTGCCATAAGCACCACTATAGTGTTTTTTAGGTGCTAATTCAGGTGGTAAATCTCTGGCATCTTGTCCTTCCTTTAACAGCCTTACTCTTGACATTTGAATGGAGCTTAAAGCACGAGCAATATGGTTTGTAATTTTTGTGCTGTCATATCTGATTAAAGATTGATAAGTTGTTTGTGGATCTGAGGGATATCTATCTTCATCATATTTTTGTCCTGCATTTAGTTGTGGTAAATCTCCAATTGCATCTTTAACTGTAACAATTGGAGAATAATTAGATTTTAGTAGATTCGTTTGATAGGATGATTGTTTCTTGCTAGAACCACTTTTAAGATCATCATTATGTGTAGGCTCTGGTAAGCAAATTAAATGCTCTAAACTGGCAATAAAGAAAGCTCTAGCTCTGGTTTGTGGCACTCCGTAGTTAGCAGCATTTAAAGATGATGTGACAACTTTATATCCCAGTAATTCTAGTTGATTTGTAATTTCATTTTTAAATAAACCTTTGTATGCTGTCAAAATTTCCGGGACGTTTTCCATAATGACGTAAAGCGGTCTGAACTCTTGAACAAATTCTATAAAACTTTTATATAACTGATTCCGAGGATCATCTATATAGCGATATTCGGCAGGTATATTTCTGGAAAATCCTTGACAAGGAGGTCCGCCAATAATTGCTTTTAGTTCTTCTTTTTTTAAACCTAGATATGAACGGAGTTCTGAGGGATTAACTTCACGAATATCTTGATGTATAATTTTAGTGTTTGGGTAGTTATATTGATAGGTGGCTAAGGCTTTTTTATTTACATCAATGGCACAAGACGCTTCAAAGCCAGCCAAGTGAAAGCCTGTAGTTAAGCCACCTGCACCTGCGAATAAATCAATAGTTTTGTTGTTCATACTTGAATACTATAGTATTCTATATTTAATGTCAAGTAGGATGATCTTGTTGTGGGTTACAGTATATTAAAAAATATCCAATTATCAAAAATGAATAAAAATACTATTCGCACCAGCTACATCCGCAAGGTTCATCATATCGCTTTTAATATCCAAAATATGACAGCATCTCACCATTTTTACCATTGGGGTCAATTTTAGCGATCGCCTAGCCTAAATTTTTCTGAATTTTCATGAATTTTATCTGATAATAAAACTAGCCTCTTCAAGCAAAACCTATGGAAACCCTCACCTTAAACATACCTCCCGCAGTAAATTTAACAGATGAGCAGTTTTATCAACTTTGCATTGCCAACGAACCTTGGCAATTAGAACTTACCCAAACGGGGGAATTAATTATTATGCCCCCCACAGGTGGAGAAAGCGGAATTAGAAACTCAGATATAACTACAGATTTAAGTATTTGGAATCGTCAAACCAAATTAGGTAAAGTATTTGATTCTTCTACAGAGTTTAAATTACCCAGTGGTGCTTATCGCTGTCCTGATGCAGCTTGGGTAAAACTAGCACGTTGGGAGGCTTTAAGTAAAGAAGAAAAAAAGCGGTTTCCCCCCCTTTGTCCTGATTTTGTAGTTGAATTGCGATCAGAAACGGATAGTTTAGAAAAATTACGCACTAAAATGCGAGAATATCAAAATAATGGGGCGCTTTTAGGTTGGTTAATTGATCCACAAACACCCTTGGTAGAAATTTATCGTTACGGAAAAGATGTAGAAGTTTTGAACTTTGATGTTGACAACCCACCAAAACTTTCTGGTGAAGATATTTTACCGGGCTTTATTCTCGATTTGCAGATAATTTTAAATCCATAGATTTTAAATTTCGGGATGATGATTTCTCAAAAAAATATTCCCACTGGCTACCTCCGCAAGGTTCATCATATCGCTTTTAACGTCCAAAATATGGCAGTATCTCGCCATTTTTATGGTCATATTTTAGGCTTACACGAACTTACAGGGGATGAAATACCAGAAACATTAATAGAACTTGTCAACACCGGAAAAGTCGCCAACTTTGCCACTCCTGACGGTACAATTATTGACTTATTTGGAGAACCAGAATTATTACCACCAGATCCAGATCCCAGTAAGTCTTTCACTAGAGCGTATCATTTAGCCTTTGATATTGATCCAGAATTATTTGACCAAGCATTAGCAGTAATTCAAGAAAATAATTTGGTCATTGCTTATGGACCAGTTTCCCGTCCTACTGGTAGAGGAGTGTATTTTTATGATCCCGATGGATTTATGATTGAAATTCGTTGTGATCCTGATTAAATGAGACAATGGGAAAATTTCGATAATTAAAGGCAATATAAAAGCAATATACAGCACTTCCCGGTGTTATGAGGTACAAGAACCCCACCCCCAACCCCCTCCAGTATCAAAAGCTTATCCTTTTCTTCCCCCCGCAGCGGGGGGATTGAGGGGGGTGCGATGAGGGGGCTAAGATGTAACTCATATCATTGGAAACTACTGTAAGTAGGTGAACACAATAAAAGAACTCCACAAAAAAGATGATCCAATCTTGTGGGATGGGCATCTTGCCCGTCCTTTTATTATTAGCGGGCAAGATTGCCCGCACCACAAGAAATTTTGGGATATTTTTTTAATTGGAAGTCTCTAAAACCAAGGTGTGTAAAGAAAAAAGAAAAGTAAAATCGTCCAAAGCTTCTTCACTCTTGCCTTTTGCCTCTTGCCTCTTGCCCTCCCATGACGACAATTTTCAATGCTAACCTACTTAATTGAGGGCGGGGAAACCCTACGGATTTTGGGATATTTGAAATAAGGCTAAAAATGTACATTCCCAAACCAAACGAGGTTGGGCGTAACAAAGTAAATGTTTCCGGGTTTTTTCTAATTGTTGAATAATTTTAGGTTCATGTATTTGTTGCCAATAGTATTGTTGTAAATAGTCAATTAACCATAATTGGGCTTCTGTATCTAATTCTTTATCAATTTTTTTACCTAATTCTAAAGCATGACGGTAAGATGTTGGCGTTTTTTTCACCTGGGCGATAAATTCGCTAGGAATGGTTTGCAATTGTTGGTAGGAGGAAATGGCATTTCCTGGACTACCTGCGGCTATGTTTAAAACTTCTGGATGTTGCAAAATTTCGGCATTTCCTGTTTGTGTCAATACCTCAGTCATAGCCGCAATATTTAACCGATAAAAGGGAACTTTTTGACAACGGGATACTAAAGTTGGTAGCACAGATTCGGGGGAGGGGGCAATTAAAATTAATGTCGCTTTTCCCGGTTCTTCTAAAGTTTTTAACAACGCATTTGCCGCAGATTCCGCCATTGTTTCTGCTTGTTCTAATACTATGATATTCCGCGCTGCTTCCAATGGTGAACGAGAAAGAAATTGCGTAATTTCTCGAATTTGTTCTAAACGAATAATCGGTGGTGCTTTGCGTTTAACTCCCTTTTCGGCTGCTTCTGCTGGGGTGAGTCTTTGTCCTTGATATTGATAAGTTGGTTCTACCCACAATAAAGCTGGATGATTTCTTTGCTGAATGCGATTGTGTAAAATGGGAATTTGATCGGGTTTTATAGAACTAGAAAAAAGTAATTCAATAAAACATTTTGCTGCCAAACTTCTGCCTACACCATCAGCACCCACAAACATATAAGCTGGTGCAACTCGATGTTGTTTAACGGATTGAGTTAATAATTCTACCGCTTGCTGTTGTCCGATTAATGACGAGAACATAGTTATGAAAACAGGCGTTGCTGTAAAATTTCCTGGATACTTTTTTGAACGATATCTTGACTGTCATTGCCATCTATTCGCACAATTTGGGATGGATTGGATGCAGCTAATTCTGTATATCCTTGCTGTACCCGACGATGAAAAGTAATAGTTTCCTGTTCAATTCTATCTAGTTTAGCTTGTCCCCGTTTGCGGGATAGTCCTACCTCGACATCTACATCTAACCAAATAGTTAAATCACTTTCTAAGCCACCAGTAGCAATCTGATTAAGTTGATGAATGAGATTCATATTTAAACCTCTACCATAACCTTGATAGGCGATAGTAGAATCAGTATAGCGATCGCACAAAATAAATTTCCCTATGGCTAAATTAGGTTTTAACTCTTCTTCAATATGTTGTGACCTGTCCGCTGCATATAATAATAGTTCCGTGACTTCCCCCACCGGCTTACTTGGTGACTTTTCCAATAATAACGCCCGTAAATCCTTTCCTAACTCCGTTCCCCCTGGTTCACGAGTCAGTATTACTGATATATTTAAGCTTTCTAACCACTGAAAACACCGTTGCATCTGAGTAGTTTTACCACAACCCTCCACACCTTCAAATACAATGAACTTACCACTCATGTTGTTAAATTTTGTAAATACTGATTTTTTAGACATCCCTATTTATATAAACTCTACACCAAAAGCAAACCTTATATGATTGCCCCAAATATCGCAGTAGACACGAAGACGTGGTGCTAGATTAACTCCAAGAGTCAGATCCCCGACTTCTCTAAGAAGTCGGGGATCTGGGTATGAGTGCAAAATAAAATAAAAATCCCTAAACTAATCAATTTTGTAGGTGTCAAATTTTCACACAATATGATGAAAAATAATTTTCAGTAAATCCCCTTGAGAAAAAGGCTTTTCTAAATAGCCATTAGCCCTCACAAATTTGGCTTTAGCTTTATCTCTTAATCCCATTCTTTCGGTCATCAAAATCACAGGAGTATTTTTATAATACGAGTGTTTCCGCAATAAAGAACAGATTTCATAGCCATCTAAATTAGGCATTTCTACATTTAATAAAATCATATCGGGCTGTACTCGCAAAATTTCCATTAAAGCTTGGGAAGAATCCATGAATTTCAGCACAGAAAATATTTGCTCATCTAAAAAATCTTCCACAGTATTTAATATGCTATAATCATTGTCCACACCCAAAATACTATATTTCTTCCTCTCCCTAACTGGGGAGTTTATCGGCTGATGTATATGTAGTTGAGAATCAACTTGCTCAGAATTGCTTTTAGGTAACTGTTCGTGATATGTAGTATGTGACGGGGATTGATGATGATTTTCAAAATTCAAATTTTCCTGAACATCAACCTTAACCCCTGATTGACATTGTTCTACTAAAGTTCTTAAATTTAAATGACAAAATTTAGGAAGATTATCTAAAAAAGTATGTCGAACAAATTCATAACTGCCATATTCTAAATCTAGTAATGATTCTAAAACCTCCAATGCTAATTGTTCAATCAACAAAGCAGTCTGAAAGTGACTAATATATTTTTGATTAACTAACCAACAAATTGCTAAATAATCTGGATTTGGTATTGACTGATTTTCAAGATCCTTTTCAAAAATCATCCGTACCTGTTCATTAATACCCATAGGAAGAGTCGAAATTTGCTGACTCAATCTCTGTAAATTACGATAAAGAGGTTCAAACATTTCCTCAGAATAACCAGCGTAAATTAGTTTACCCTGATCCATATATATTGACCAAGCACCCGACTCACTAAATACCTGCAAACAACCAGTAAAAGAATTATTAGTAATCTTTTTTAATAAGCTAATTGGTTGGATATTTTGAAAAAATCTATATCTACTAATCGGGATTGTGTTAATATGCTGGGATTGATCATTAAAATTTTCTCTCATGATCATTTAATTAGTGAATTTTACAAGGGTTTTGAATTATAAGTATTCAAGTATTACTTTTAGGTTACTATAGATTTTTTAGAGAAATAAAAAACTATCTTAAACATAAGATGAAAAAATGAAGTACAGCGGTTCTCCCAGAACATTTTGAACCTCAATGTTTCTTAAAACACCCCATACCTAATCGTGTCTGCAATTAATAGCATCCAAGTTACCGAAAATAGCGATCGCCTAGATCGCTACTTATCCCAAGAGTTATCAGATTTATCCCGTTCTCGCATCCAGCAGTTAATAGAACAGGGTCATGTTCAAATTAATGACAAGATTTGCACATCTAAAAAGATTAACCTGAAAACAGGCGATCGCATTACCCTGGAACTTCCCACCATTCAACCTTTAGACCTAATCGCCGAAGATATTCCCCTAGACATCCTCTACGAAGACGACGAACTCATCATTCTCAATAAACCCGCAGGTTTAGTAGTCCACCCCGCACCCGGACATCCTGACGGAACGTTAGTTAATGCTATCTTGTCCCACTGTCCCAATTTACCAGGAATCGGTGGCGTGCAACGTCCAGGAATAGTCCATCGTTTAGATAAAGATACAACAGGAGCAATTGCGATCGCCAAAACAGACCTAGCTTACCACCACCTACAAGCGCAACTACAAGCAAAAACTGCCAGAAGAGAATATTTAGGCTTAATTTACGGTGTTCCCAAAACAGAAACCGGAATTATAGATTTACCCATTGGCCGCAATCCCCAAGACCGTAAAAAAATGGCTATTGTTTCTATAGAAGATGGTGGACGCAATGCTATCACTCACTGGCGCACAAAAGAACGGTTTGGCAACTACACCTTAATTCACTTCCAACTAGAAACAGGACGTACCCATCAAATTCGCGTTCACAGTGCCAAAATGGGTCATCCTATCGTCGGCGACCCTATTTATAGTTCAGGTCATTCCCTGGGGGTAAATTTGCCGGGACAAGCATTACACGCTTGGAAACTTCAGCTACAACATCCCATTTCTGGCGATTTAGTCGCAGTCACAGCACCCCTTCCCCGCAGCTTGACAACTTTACTAGAAGTCCTGCGCCGTCGTAGTGGTCTTTATTAAGAATTTCTGAAAAATAGCCATTTAGTCTGATTTTGTGGGTTTTACCTTTGAGAAAATTTATATCCCCCCTGGGGGGAAAAAAGGAAAATTTCCCAAATATTTAGAAATTTAAATTTAACACTCCTTAACAAAATTCATAACCCTCCTATAGGAAGTCAGAAGGCTGTAATGTAATTACATCAAGAGTTTTTCACAAAATTACAACAATCTTTAACCGCCGATTGTTACGATTTTTTTCAAAAAATATAAAGTTGTGTAACATAAATATAAGAATTTTCTCAGCTATACCCGTTGCAGGGGAAGGATTTGAACATTATCTTAAGCTATGATTTTATTTATTCATAATTTGTAACGAATAAAGACTCTATAGCATTGTATAAACATAAACTGTAGGGGTTAAACAACAGAGGAAAGTTGAAAAAAGCAGGCAATTCATCAAGTTTGCCACTTTCTCATAAAATTTTCCTTGACTCTCATAATTTTTGGTTTGTAACCTGTAAACTAGTAAATGAGAGAGCGAATTGAGAAACGCTTTGATTTGACTCCGTTGCGAACAAATCCAAATTAGTTTTAATTTAGACATCTCTCAACTAAGTAATTTAGGAGATTAGAGTCCATGACATTAGATGTATTTTCCAAGGTTGTTTCCCAAGCCGACGCTAGAGGCGAATTCCTCAGCACCGAACAACTAGATGCTTTAAGTGCAGTTGTAGCTTCCGGTAACAAGCGTTTAGATGCTGTTAACCGTATTACAAGCAATGCTTCCGCGATTGTTACCAACGCGGCTCGTTCTTTATTTGAAGAACAGCCTCAATTGATCGCTCCCGGTGGTAATGCTTACACCAACCGTCGGAACGCTGCTTGTCTACGCGACATGGAAATCATTTTACGCTATGTTACCTACGCCGCTATCGCTGGTGACGCTAGTGTTCTTGATGACCGTTGCTTGAACGGCTTGCGCGAAACATACCAAGCTTTGGGTACTCCTGGTAGCTCTGTAGCAGTTGGTGTTGGTAAAATGAAAGAAGCAGCGATCGCTATCGTTAACGATCCTAACGGTATCACCAAAGGTGATTGCAGTTCTTTGGTTTCTGAATTGGCAAGCTACTTCGACCGCGCTGCGGCTGCTGTTGTTTAATAATTCATGACAAATTGGCTCGAACCTGAATTGAGCTTTTCCCATAGTCTGCATGGCATAGCCATACAAAAAAAGCAAGAAACTATCTAGGAGATTTTCACCAATGAAAACACCAATTACCGAAGCAATCGCATCTGCTGATACCCAAGGACGCTTTTTAAGCAACACCGAATTACAAGCAGTTAACGGTCGTCTAGTCCGTGCTGCTGCCAGCATGGAAGCTGCCCGTGGTTTAACAGCTAACGCTCAAAAATTGATTGACGGTGCTACCAGTGCCGTATACAGCAAATTCCCTTACACTACCTCTACACAAGGCAATCAATTCGCAGCCGATCCTCGTGGTAAAGCTAAGTGCGCCCGTGACGTTGGTCACTATCTCCGCATCATCACCTATAGCTTAGTTGCTGGTGGTACAGGTCCTTTGGATGAGTTCTTAATTGCCGGTTTAGCTGAAGTTAACGCCGCATTTGACTTATCTCCTAGCTGGTACGTAGAAGCATTGAAATCCATCAAAGCTAGTCATGGTTTGAGTGGTCAAGCTGCTAACGAAGCTAATACCTATATTGACTACGCAATCAACGCTCTTAGCTAGATAGCGTCATGCCCGGAGAGGGATACAATTGTTAGATGGATTTACCCCTAAAGGGGTTCACCAGTCGTTCATGGGGAGTCACTGCGTAAGTTGGAAAATATTCCGACTGGGAATTGAGTGGCGTTAAGACCATACATGATCACTCTGGTTCACCTAGCAATTGGATCTAGCTCCGGGCATAGTTTTATGTACAAATAAAACAGGTCAAGAGGCAAGAGGTAAAAGGCAAGAGGCAAGAGGCAAGAGGCAAGGGGTAAATCCTACTGACCAATGACCAATGACCAATGACCAATGACCACTGACAACTGACCACTAACCAAGCTTTATTCAGCCAAAATTCGGCACAATAAAGGGGAAAAATATGGCAATTACAACAGCAGCATCCAGACTGGGGACAGAGCCTTTTAGCGACGCACGCAGAGTTGAACTGCGCCCCAACGCCAGCCGAGAAGAAGTCGAGTTGGTAATTCGTGCCGTTTATCGGCAAGTCTTAGGAAATGACTATATATTGGCATCAGATCGCTTAATTAGCGCAGAATCACTGCTACGCGATCGCAATTTGAGCGTTCGTGAGTTTGTTCGCAGCATTGCTAAATCAGAACTCTACAAAGCTAAATTCTTCTACAACAGCTTTCAAACTCGGTTAATTGAACTCAACTACAAACATTTGTTGGGTCGCGCACCATACAATGAGTCCGAAGTAACTTACCACTTAGACTTATATATTAACCAAGGTTACGACGCGGAAATTGACTCCTACATTGACTCTGAAGAATATCAAAATAGCTTTGGGGAAAGCGTTGTTCCCTACTATCGCGGTTTTGATTTTCAAATAGGACAAAGTGCAGCCGGATTTACTCGGATGTTCCGTTTATACCGGGGTTATGCCAACAGCGATACTGCTCAAGTCGAAGGTTCTAAATCTCGTTTAGCGCGGGAATTAGCTAGTAATCAGACCTCATCAGTTGTTGGACCATCTGGCAGTAATGAAAACTGGGGTTTCCGTGTATCGGCGGATAACGCTCCTAAGCAAAACTTGGGTAATGCTGTAGGAGAATCAAATCGTACCTACCGAGTTGAAGTTACAGGCATCCGCAATCCAGGATACCCCAGCGTGCGCCGTAGCAGCACAGTATTTATTGTACCTTACGAGCGCCTCCTAGACAAAATGCAGCAAATTCATCGAGTTGGCGGCAAAATTGTCAGCGTAATTTCCACCTAAGATCCGGTGCTGTTCACCGACAAAACTCATCATAGGAGATATAGAAGTAATGTTCGGTCAAACCACACTTGGCGCTAGTAGCGTTTCCTCATCTGCAAGCCGCGTATTTCGTTACGAAGTTGTCGGCTTAAAGCAAAACGAAGAAAGCGACAAAAATAAATTTGACATTCGCCGCAGTGGTAGCGTGTTTATTACCGTACCCTACAGCCGGATGAATGAGGAAATGCAACGAATCAGCCGTTTAGGTGGCAGAATCGTCAAAATTGAAACTTTGACAGCAGCAGGATAAACATAACGCCCTGGCAATGATAGAACCCAGTGGAGAAGAATATTCTGTAGAGAATGCACCAAATCTCACACCAGAGATAGCGATCGCTAACCTGCAATCATCAGATTTAAGTCTCCGCTATTATGCTGCTTGGTGGTTGGGTAAGTTCCGGGTCAGTCAGCCAGAAGCCATAGACGCACTGATCAGGGCGTTAGAGGATGAATCTGACAGAACCGAACTGGGTGGTTATCCCTTACGGCGTAATGCCGCGAGGGCGCTTGGTAAATTGGGCAACCTAAAAGCCGTACCAGGTTTGATTAAGTGTTTAGAATGTAGTGATTTTTATGTCCGCGAAGCAGCAGCCCAATCTTTAGCTATGCTTCAGGATAAAACCGCATTACCAGCACTGATCAAACTGCTCGATGGGGGAGTTGACCAAGCCGTACAAGTACCTGGTTTTCCCCACCTTGCCCAGCCCTATACAGCAGTATTAGAAGCCTTAGGAGCTATGGGTGCAACTGAGGCTACTTCCCTTGTCCAGCCTTTTCTTAACCATTCTGTTCCTCGATTACAATGCTCCGCCGCAAGAGCCATGTACCAACTGACACAAGACTCTATTTATGGTGAGTTATTAGTGAAGACTTTGGCAACAGGTGATTTGAAAATGCGTCGCGTTGTCTTGGGGGATTTGGGGGCAATTGGGTATTTGGCAGCAGCAGAGGCGATCGCCCTGGCACAAGTGGAAAGTAGCTTTAAACTTATTGCTTTAAAAGGATTATTAGAGTATCAACTGCCAGAACAGTCTGATACTTTTGATATATCCGAACCAGCTATCCGAATCATGAATCTCATAGATTCACTCTTATAGTCAGTAGTCAGTTGTCAATTGTCAGTTGTAAAACTACTGACCGTTCGGCTGACGCTCACGGCGAAGCCACTGACCACTGACCACTGACCACTGACAACAGAAAAATGGATGAACTAATTCAGGCTGTCATCGCAGCAGAAACACCTGACCAAATGGTGACAGCAGTTAAAAATCTGGCAGCAGCCAAAGATTCATTGGCAATTCCTACCTTAATTGCCGTCTTTGGTTATAACAATCCAGCAGCAGCCATAGTGGCAGCAGCCGGGTTGACGGAGTTGGGAGAAATAGCAGTGCCACAATTGCTAGACCAAATTGATGATTATAACTATGGCGCACGGGCTTATTCGATTCGTACAATAGCTGCGATCGCAGATCCCCGTGCTTTGGATATTCTCATCTCTAGTGCATTGACTGACTTTGCCCCTAGTGTCCGCCGTGCTGCTGCGAAGGGATTAGGAAACATACATTGGCAGAAATTAGCACCTACTGAAGCTGAAATAGCCATTAACCGCGTCCTAGAGACACTTCTGTTAATTTGCGAAGATCCAGATTGGTCAATTCGCTATGCTGCTATTGTTGGGTTACAAGCTCTAGCAAAATTAGATAGAGTGCAATTAATTATTTCGGCTAAATTTCAATTAATGCTGACTAAGGATACTGAAAAAGCCGTCCGCGCTCGCGTTCAGTTAGCCTTGGCTTAGTAAATCCATTAAATTACCATATAACAAGGTAAAAGTAAAGATGTCAATACCACTACTAGAATATGCGCCCAAGTCGCAAAACCAGCGAGTAGAAGGCTATGAAGTTGCCAACGAAGACACCCCAACTACTTATCGCTTAGATAGAGCTACCTCAGACCAAGATATTGATAGCATCATCTGGGCTGCATACCGCCAAATTTTCAGCGAACATTTGATTTTAGCCAGCTATAAGCAAACCGCTTTAGAATCACAACTGCGAAATCGGGCGATTACCCTCCGTGATTTTATCCGAGGTTTAGGTAAATCAGACGTTTACCATACCCAAGTAGCAGATACAAATTCTAACTATCGCTTAGTTGACATCACCTTAAAACGTTTCTTAGGTCGGGCTGCTTACAACAAAGACGAAGAAATTGCTTGGTCAATTGTGATTGCTACCAAAGGGTTACACGGTTTTATAGATGCTCTATTAGAATCAGACGAGTATTTAGACAACTTTGGTGATGATGTTGTCCCCTACCAACGTCGTCGCTTTGGCTCACGCCCCTTTAACCTAGCTAACCCCCGTTATGGTGCTGACTGGCGCGATACTCAAAACCTGCGTGGTTTGGCTGGTCGTTCCTACTACAGCATCCGCACATCAGGACAACTGACCACAGCAGATATCCGTCGGGCGATTCCTGCCAACTTCTTCATTATGGCGGGAACAATTATTACCAACGAATGTAACTACCAACGCAGTTTGGCGACAGCCCAATCTTTCGTTAGTAACACCGCAATACCTGACACTAGCAGAGATAACCAAGAACAACCCAGCATTAAACCTGTGGCAGTTTCCTTACCCTATCGTTACATCCCTGCTAATGCTAAAAATTAGTCATTGGTCATTGGTCATTGGTCATTAGTCATTGGTCATTGGTCATTGGTCATTGAAAAATACTTGTTCCCTGTTCCCTGTTCCCTGTTCCCTGTTCCCTGTTCCCTGTTCCCTGTTCCCTAACAACTGACAAACATGACAATACCTTTACTAGAATACAAACCCAGTTCTCAAAACCAGCGTGTTTCTGGTTATGAAGTTCCTAACGAAGATACACCCAAAATTTACCGCATCGAAGACTACGGCTTTGGTGGAGAAGTAGAAGAACTAATTTGGGCTGCTTATCGGCAACTTTTCAGTGAACACGTCATTCTCAAATTTTACCGCCAAGTTAATTTAGAATCCCAGGTAAAAAACAAAGCCATCACCGTCCGCGATTTTATTCGGGGTTTAGCCAAATCTGAAGCTTTCCAAAGTTTGGTAATTCAGAGTAATTCCAACTACAGATTAGTAGAAATTGGACTAAAACGGTTATTGGGTCGCGCACCCTATAACAAAGAAGAAGAAATCGCCTGGTCAATTGTCATTGCTACCAAAGGTTGGGGAGGTTTTGTGGATGCTTTACTAAATTCTGAAGAATATCAGAACAACTTTGGGGAAAATATCGTTCCCTACCAAAGACGACGTTATAAAGATAGACCATTTAATTTAGTGACACCACGATACAGCGACTACTGGCGCGACCAAATCGAGGATGCTCGTTACAAATGGGGCGACATCAAAAACTTTTTGGATATGGCGAATTCCATTAAAATTAAAACAGTGCCTCACACACCAGTTAGCACTGCCAATATCCAAATTCCTAACACTACCAGAGAAACTAAATCAACAGGTATTCCTGTTTCTATTAGTCCTAGTGCTAGTTTTCCCGTGCGCTAAATAGTTTTTAACTAGCTGGGAAATTTCGGTGATAAAAGTGACAAAGTTTGCATTTTTTTCAGGATTTTAATTTTAGTTATTTCGCTAAGTATTACGACATTTTAAGATGCCAACTTTACCAAAAGGCAGGTTCTTTAAAATGGCAATTCCTTTACTTAAATACAAACCTACAACTCAAAACCAAAGAGTGAACAGCTTCGGTACGGCAGATATTAACGAAGACAATCCTTATATCTACCGAATTGAAAATGCTAATTCTTCCGGCGAACTTGAACAACTAATTTGGGCTGCTTATCGCCAAATCTTTAACGAACAGGAGATTCTCAAATTTAACCGTCAAATTACCCTAGAAACCCAACTCAAAAATAGGTCAATTACGGTTAAAGACTTCATTCGTGGTTTGGTGAAATCAGAGCGATTTTATCAGCTAGTTGTGACACCTAATAACAACTATCGGTTGGTAGAAATGGTTCTGAAAAGAATTTTGGGTCGTTCTCCCTATAATGAGCAAGAAAAAATTGCTTGGTCAATTCAAATTGCTACTTTAGGTTGGGGAAAATTTGTAGATATTCTGATTGATAGTAGCGAGTATGAACAAGCCTTTGGTGAGTATACCGTACCCTATCAACGCAAACGAATGACCACAGACCGACCAATCAGCTTTACTCCCCGCTATGGTGCTGATTATCGTGACCGGGCAGGTATTGTCCAAAAATGGCCGTATATTCGTCAATGGCGTGGAGGTTTCTACCCAGGCTCTGGGCAAAATGTTGATTTGGGGGCATTGTCTGCTGTATTACTGGTAATAACCGCAGGCATTACTTTCTTGTTGATTCTCAATTGGTTAGGAATTAGTGATATCTACTAGCCTTTTGAGGGGAAAATAAGATCGAGAGGAAACAAGGAATAATACAGGGGATTTAGACCTGACCCAAAACTTACCGGGAATAGGGTAAAAATATTCCCTGTTCCCTATTCCCTGTTCCCTGATTCATTATCTTTGTTTAATTTGATAATAAAAGGAGAAAAATAATATGGCATTGCCATTACTTCAATACAATCCAAGTAGTCAAAATCACCGAGTGGCCAGCTTTGGTGTTGCTGACCAAAATGAAGATACACCTTATATCTATCGCATTGAAGATGTTAGTTCTTACACTGACATGACAAACATCATTTGGGCTGCTTATCGCCAAGTTTTCAGTGAACATGAAATCCTCAAGTTTAACCGTCAAGGGACTTTAGAATCTCAACTGAAAAACGGTTCTTTGTCAGTTCGTGATTTTATTCGCGGTTTAGCTAAATCTGAAGCTTTCTATCGTTTGGTTGTTTCTGTTAACAACAACTACCGTTTAGTAGACATCACCCTCAAACGCTTATTGGGTCGTTGTGCTTACAATAAAAAAGAAGAAATTGCTTGGTCAATTGTTATTTGTAACAAGGGCTTTGGCGGTTTCGTTGATGCTTTATTAGATAGCGAAGAGTATACCCAAAACTTTGGTGATAATACCGTACCTTACCAACGCAAGCGGTTTGTAGATCGTCCTTTTAACTTGGTAACTCCTCGTTACGGTGCGGACTTCCAAGAAACAGCCGGTACAGTCAAAACCGACTGGCGCTTTACTTTGGAGAATTTCTATACTGCTAAAGCTAAAGCCAAGCGTCTGAAAGCAGGTGATCCCGGCAACTTTGAAGCTATGGCGGCTTCTGTATCTGGTAAAGGTAACTATGCTCAAAAGCTATCTTCTTTTGATATTGATTACCTGAATGCTGTTCCTTACCGTGGCAAACGCTAGTACCGCTAGGCGGAATTAAAAATTAATAATTAAAAATTAAAAGTTAACTTCCGCTGTTGTGTACTAAGTTTACCCAAAAATTTTTAATTTATAGGGTGCGTTAGGAAGATAATTCTTGACGCACTCTTAATTTTTTGTGCTGTTGCTCATGGTTTTTGTAAATAGGAGTTTTTTGCCTATTCTATGAGGATGTACCTTGAGTAAAATCTTCTATAACTCAATTAACTTAAAGCCCCAAATTTTCAAAACTGCGATCGCTATTTCTGGATCTATACCATCATAGGCTTCCCATTCAGACTGTGGATCTTTAGGATGCCCTTCACCTACGTGACCTGCAATTTTAATGATGGGAATATTCACTAAGTAATCACGTTCCATACCTTTAGGGAGAGCTAATTTAATTCTGCGACCCACAAACTTAGATGCACTAGATTCAGCTACAGATTCCCGAACTAAACAAATATCACCAGCAGTTCCCCAAGTAGTTTGGTAAATGTGGAGAAACGATATATAACTTTCTGGTTTGATGGATCTTTTGAGAACTTGCATTATCTAATCCTTATCCTTGTTTTCGACAATTTTATGTAAACTCTACCTGCTATATTCCAATTTCCTGCTTTTGAGAGAATAAAACAAGGGGTTTGCACCCCTTGAGAGAGTTTAAAAAGTGAACCGTATTAGTGATCTACGCAGGTGTAAACTGCAAAGATACACCGTTCATACAGTAACGGAGACCAGTTGGTTTGGGTCCATCATTAAAAACATGGCCTAAATGTCCACCACAATTACTACAATGAACTTCAGTTCGGGTCATGAAAAATGCTCTATCTGTAGTAGTAGCGATCGCCCCCTCTATGGGCTTAAAAAAGCTTGGCCAGCCAGTACCACTATTAAATTTAGTATCAGCAGTAAACAAGGCCTGTCCACACCCAGCGCAGACATAAGTACCAGGTTCATATTGCTTATCGAGGGGACTGGTATGGGAGGGTTCTGTACCATGTTTCCGCAACACCCGAAACTGTTCTGGTGTGAGGATACTCTTCCACTCTTCCTCTGTTTTTGTCACTGCAAACTCTGTGTTAGAAAGTGCCATAGATTCTGAACTCCAATTGATATAATGGGAAAAAAAGGCTGTACCGACTAATAGGGTACTGATTTGTAAAAAATTGCGTTTGTCCATAATCTATTATTTGCTATTTTTCTCTTCCTTAGCCAAACAACTCCACAAGATTGATAAATTCTCTGATGAGAAATTGATGAAAATCACCTCAAAACATCTTGCCCCCTTGAGAAGAATATGTGATGATTCTATAATCAATTCAAATATACGGTATCTCTATCGGATTTTTGGCGTTTATGCAGGAGGTGTATTCATATATGGTATTGCTGAGTAAAAGTATGATTTTATTATGCCTACGGCACGCTGCGCGGACACCCAGAGACGCTCCAGGCGCAGAGAGTAAGGGTTTGAGAGATGAAATTTTCGACTTTCATACCCCAATTCACCAAGGCCTCATATATTTGCTAATTAAATGTACAAATTGCACCTATCCCATTAAAATTGATAAGTTATTCTGGAGTTGATCTTTACAACGACAACACTAATGTGCCAACTATTAGGAATGAACTGCAACGTACCCACAGACATTTGCTTTTCCTTTGAAGGTTTTTCTGCCAGAGGAGGAAAAACAGATGAACATAGTGATGGTTGGGGAATTGCTTTTTTTGAAGATAAAGGCTGTCGAATTTTTTTAGACGCTGAAGCTTCTATAGCGTCACCAATTGCCGATTTTATCCGTCAGTATCCCATTCATTCTACTCATGTGATAGCTCATATCCGCAAAGCCACTCAAGGTAAAATAGCCTTAGAAAACTGTCATCCTTTCCGTCGGGAACTTTGGGGTAGATATTGGGTATTTGCTCATAATGGTAATTTACCAGATTTTAACCCAGAAAATCATGGGGCTTTTCAACCTGTGGGTGCTACCGATAGCGAAAAAGCATTTTGCTTAATTCTTAATACTTTGCGATCGCATTTTCCCCAAGGACAACCACCATTAAAGGAACTCTACCAGACATTACATGAAGTTACCAAAGAAATAGCGGTTTTTGGATCTTTCAACTATATATTATCAAATGGTCAGCATTTTTTCACCTATTGCTCAACCAAACTTTGCTACATTATTAGACAAGCCCCCTTTGCGGCGGCGCATTTAATTGATGAAGAGATGACTGTAGATTTTAGCGAATTAACCACACCAAGCGATTCGCGTTGCTGTCATTGTCACCACACCTCTAACCGATAACGAAGTTTGGACACAAATTCAACCGGGTGAACTCCTAATATTTCAAGATGGATTACCTCTAAAATTTGCCTGATTTTTGACAAGTAACTTATTAATAAGACCAAATTAATAAGACCAAATTAATAAGACCAAGTAAAACCCTGGTAATCTTCATTTCTAGAAATTGTTGGTAAATACTTATTCAATTTTGATAACCATTAACCACTCGCATAATCAAATCCAAAAAAATCTCATCTCATTGTCACACCAAAAATCTGTTATAGGGTGCTTTACTACTGCATAAATCCTGCAAATAAACAGATTTTTGATATCTTACGCACCCTACCAATGTGCCAGTTGCGTAAGTCCTGTTTTATTTACACCGTGACCTAATATTGTACTAAGTAGCCATCATGAACTGCGTACACCAGGAGGAATAAAAATCTACTCCTAGCCCTAACCAAAAGACTTTTTCAGCAACCCCTATTTAAACCTAAGTGGGTGAACACAATAAAACCAATCTGTGTAAAGAAAAGTAAAATCCCCCAAACCCTCTTCACTATTGCCTATTGTCTCTTGCCTTGCCATAAGGACGATTTTCAATGCTAACCTACTTAATTGAGAACTGCTATATTTAGCGTCTTCTACCCTGAATTCTGTCAAAAATAGCACCATCATCAAAGAACTTCTTCTGTACACCATTCCAACCTCCCAAACTATCCACAGTGTAGAGTCGGGCAATCTTGGGGAATTTACCTTGTACTTCTTTGGCTACAGTAGCATTAACTGGCCGAAAACCAACTTTAGCAAACTCTCGTTGTGCTTCTGGAGTGAACAGGAAGTTGACGAAGGCTTCAGAAACCTCACGATTTCCGTGCTTATCAACATTTTTATCCACAACTGCGACAGGTCCTTCTATAGAAATATTGACTGGAGGAACTTCGTAAGAAATATCTGTTTTTCCTTGCTGTGCAGCTAAAATGACTTCATTTTCATAGTTTAGTAATACGTCACCCTGACCTTTTTTGTAAAAAGCATCACTTGATTCTCGTGCATCTTTGGGTAATACAACCACGTTCTTAAACACATCAGTGACAAATTTCAAAGCCTGGCTTTCATTTCCGCCATTCCTCACCACAGCACCCCACAAAGCTAGGAAATTCCATCTAGCACCACCCGATGTTTTAGGATTTGCGGTAACAATCTTCACACCAGGTTTTGTTAAATCTGTCCAAGTCTTGATCTTTTTGGGATTACCAGGACGAGTTTCCAGCGCAACCACTGAACGGGTAACAATTGAATTATTGGGAGCTTCCTTCTCCCAACCTGGTTTAATCAAACCGGCTTGTTCGATTTTTTTTGTATCTAATGCTAGAGCTAAAGCTACCACATCTGCGGGTAAACCATCAATAACAGCACGGGTTTGAGAACCAGAACCGCCATAACTTTCCCTAATTACAACATCTTGACCTTTTTCTCTTTTCCATTTCGCTACAAACTGGGGAATGATTTTGGAGTAAGCAGCCTTAGTCACTGCGTAAGTAGCCAGGGTAATTTCAACTTTTTTACCGCTTTGACTCATGAGTTGCGTTTTTTGGGCTGTACCTGCAAATACAGGTAAAATAGTGCTTATGCTTAAGGTTGTGGCTAAGAACAGTGTCGAAAAGAATGGCTTTGTTGTCACGAATTTTTTAGTGTTGGAAGAATTATCTGTCATGGGATGTCCTCAAATTGGCTGCGATGCAATCTACGGTATCTCTGTAAAGATACAGTATTTAACTTATCAAAAAAGAGCTTACCAGATGTAATAAATAAAATCAATAGTTTTTGCACTTAAAAACAACTATTTTCCTATCAAGTATTGAATGTATTTAATATTGCAGTTAATTTTTTGGCGTTTTTATTTACAAGCCTTATATAACAAGGTTTTGAGTAAATTAAATTCTATTTTTATCGTCAAGTTTGATTATTTATGTATTTTAATTAACTTATTTTCTAAGTATTTATATTTTGTTACCTCAAGAAAGACAATTAAAAATTGATACTTCTTTATTAGAGGCGTTGTAATTTGTCCTAAAACTGGTAGAATCACCATATTCCCTATCGTCAATATGCTGTTTTAAACGGCATTGGCAATTATGTACTTTTGCACTAACACATAACTGCAAGCTAAAAAATTAATTGCCCGTAGTTTTACAGGAGGAAAAAATAATGAATTTGTGGCAACAATTACGGAAAAGATTACAACTGAGGTTTAACCCCAATTCTCTCAAAGGCTTTGTATCACTGGTTCTAGTAGGAACGGTATTGAGTTTATCTCTTGCTGCTTGTTCTGGGACAAACACCAGTAATTCTTCACCAAGTGCAACTAATGATACAGAAAAAAAACAGAATGCAGAACTAACTCTTGTCTCTTTTGCTGTTACTAAAGCTGCTCACGCTGCCATTATTCCCAAATTTGTGGAAAAATGGCAAAAGGAACATAACCAAACTGTAGTTTTTAAACAAAGCTATGGCGGTTCTGGTTCACAAACTCGTGCTGTAGTTGATGGTTTAGAAGCAGATGTTGTTCATCTGGCACTAGCTTTAGATACGCAAAAAATTGAAAAGGCGGGATTAATTCAAGCTGGGTGGGAGAAAAAATTTCCTAATAATGGAATTGTTACTAAATCTGTCGCCGCTTTAGTAACTCGTGAAGGCAACCCTAAAGGTATTAAAAATTGGGCTGATTTAGCTAAAGATAATGTTAAACTAATTACCGCAGATCCTAAAACTTCTGGGGTAGCGCGGTGGAACTTTCTCGCACTTTGGAATTCGGTAATTAAAACTGGTGGAGATGAAGCTAAAGCAACAGAGTTTGTTACTAAGGTTTATAAGAATGTCCCTGTATTAACTAAAGATGCTCGTGAAGCTACAGACGCATTTTTTAAACAAGGTCAAGGTGATGCTCTAATCAACTATGAAAACGAAATTGTTTTAGCCAGAGATAAGGGTGAAAAAACAAACTATGTTCTTCCTGATGTAAATATCTCCATTGATAATCCTATTGCTGTTGTGGATAAAAATGTTGATAAACATGGTAATCGGGAGGTGGCGGAAGCTTTTGTTAAATACTTATTCACTCCAGAAGCACAACAGGAATTTGCGAAAGTAGGATTTCGCCCTGTGGATGAAACAGTAGCTAAGAGTAAAGAGTTTGCTGACAAATATCCCCCAATAAAGACTTTAAGTACAGTTGAAGAATTAGGTGGTTGGGATGCTGTGCAGAAAAAGTTCTTTAATGATGGGGCAATTTTTGACCAAATTCAAGCTAAAAATAGGCGGTAATGGGTAATGGGTAATTGGTAATTGGTAATTGGTAATTGTTAGAAGACAACTGACAACTGACAACTGACAACTGACAACTGACAACTGACAACTAACTAAATTATGGCTGTATCTTCTCCTGTACAAACTAATATTAAACCTCCGATTTGGAAGGTGTTTCTAGATAATTTGCTTCATCTTCCTTGGACTTGGCGGATTACTTTAGGATATCTAACTTTCATGTTATTTATTCCTATTGTGGCCATGTTTCTCAAGGCTAGTACAGAATCTCCAGAGAAGTTTTGGGAAATTGCAACTAATGATTTAGCATTGGCAACTTATAACGTTACCTTTGTTACGTCTTTATTTGCAGCTTTGCTGAATGGTGTGTTTGGAACTTTGATTGCTTGGGTATTGGTGCGTTACGATTTTCCTTTGAAACGGATTATTGATGCGACTGTAGATTTACCATTTGCTTTGCCAACATCAGTAGCAGGTTTAACACTGGCAACAGTTTATAGTGATAATGGTTGGCTGGGTTCATTGTTAGCACCAATGGGGATTAAGGTATCCTTTACTCGGTTGGGAGTTGGGGTAGCAATGATATTTATATCTTTACCTTTTGTGGTGAGAACTGTCCAACCGGTACTGCAAGAAATGGAATCGGAAATTGAAGAGGCTGCTTGGAGTTTGGGTGCTTCCGAATGGCAAACTTTTTGGAAAGTGATTTTACCGCCTTTATTTCCGACAATTTTAACTGGTGTGGCTTTGGGTTTTTCCCGCGCTGTGGGAGAGTATGGTTCAACAGTAATTATTTCTTCTAATACACCATATAAAGATTTGATTGCACCTGTGTTAATTTTCCAACGGTTGGAACAATATGACTATTCCGGTGCAACTGTAATTGGTGTGGTTTTATTAGGAATTTCTTTGGTGATGTTGTTAGCAATTAATTTCTTACAAGCTTGGGCAAGAAGATATGACAATAGATAAAGTTAAAAGACAAAAAAAACAAAGTTGGGTGCCGGCGGTTTTAATTGGGATTGCGATCGCCTACCTGTTTCTGGTTCAATATATTCCAGCTATTAATGTTTTTTTTGAAGCTTTCAAAAAGGGATCTGGACCATTTTTATCCAACCTGGCAAAACCGGAATTTCTCCATGCAGCTTGGTTAACTCTATTACTGGCTGCGATTTCCATACCTGTGAATGCAGTATTTGGATTGTGCGCGGCTTGGGCGATCGCTCGACATAAATTCCCTGGACGCGCTATAGTTCTCAGTATCATTGATTTACCCTTTTCCATCTCCCCAGTCGTCGCCGGGTTAATGATAGTCCTACTATACGGCAGACAGGGCTGGTTTGGTCCTTGGCTACAAGCACATAATATCCAAATTATCTTTGCTTTTCCAGGAATGGTAATGGCTACCGCCTTTGTGAGTATGCCTTTTGTCGCCAGAGAAGTAATTCCTATCTTAGAAGAATTTGGCAAAGATCAAGAAGAAGCCGCCAGAACATTAGGTGCAAACGATTGGCAAACTTTCTGGCGAGTAACTTTACCGAGTATTCGCTGGGGTTTACTCTACGGTTTAATCTTAACAAATGCCAGAGCAATGGGTGAATTTGGCGCAGTCTCTGTCGTATCTGGTAACATTGCCAATACAACCCAGAGTTTACCCTTATTCGTAGAAGATGCTTACAAACAATATGAAACTGAAGCTGCTTTTTCTGCTGCTGTATTGTTAGCATTCCTCGCAGTAATCACCTTGATACTCAAGGAAATTCTGGAACGAAAAACCCAAATTAAAGAAGTTGAATAATGGGTAATGGGTAATGGGTAATGGGTAATGGGTAATTTTTAGACAGATATAAAATTACATCTTAGGAGTTGTTATGAGCAGTGAAAATACCCTGATAAACAAGCGAATTCGCGTCAGAATCACTCAAGATCATCATCAAGAACCTGTCATTTCTCGCCTAGTTTCCAAATACGGCTTAACAGTAAATATCAAAGCTGCAATTCTCGGACAAAATGCTGTAGGTGATGGTTGGTTTGACTTAGATATACAAGGAACAGAAACACAAATTCAAAATGGATTAAATTATCTCCAAGAATTGAAATTGCAGGTTTGGGATGAGAATAGCATTAGTGATTGGTGAAAATTATACAGCATATTTTAATTAAATGAAGTACACCCCCCAGTGCACGGGTGGGTTATTTCTAAGGAAATTTTAAGGGCTGGAAATTTCTCCCCCTTTTTGTTGGAGCGATTTTGGTGGTTAGCGGTAAACTAACGGAAAGCAAGGTAACACTACTTCTCTGGTGGTGAACTTATACCAAGTTTTTCTAGCTTTGAGGTTTAAATTGCGATCGCACTCCCAATCTGAACCATGAAAACTAAATATTTTTAAGCGGATTTACTTACAAGGATAGAGATAAGCAAGCATTTATTTAATTAGTTTACTTTTGTACTTCTATTTTCACAATTACTGACGGTTGCTTCTACAGAGTTATCGTTAGTTTTTGCTTCCTTTCTTCCCAATTCAAACTCTACAAACAATCCAGCATTTTATTACCCGCAACTTGGGTTATTAGGTGAAATCAGCGAACTAGATCAATTAATTGCGGACATCAGTAAGAACCTTCAATTAAGCACTTAGGAAAACGATTCAGTAATCCGTACCAATGGGTTAATCTTCAAAGCATGGAAAAGTGAATTAACTTGGCAAAAGAATAAGTCTCAACCCTTGATATACTGTTAATTAATTTGCACAAACATTTCTGGTTGAGGGTTAATATAATGGTACTCGAAGCCCCGTCTATCAAAGCTAAAACAACCATTACCTGGGAACCCCTACCAGCTAGTTTTATATTACCAGATGATCCTGTGGAAAATATTCAACAACCCGCCCTCGCAGCGGCTTTAACCGATGCTTTGGGAGCTTCAGGATATATTCAGCCGGAAATGTTGATTGGCTCGAATTTGGGGCTGGTAGCAACAGTTAATAAAAAGATTGTCGTCAAAGCTCCAGACTGGTTTTATGTTCCTCAAGTACATTCCGTACCAGAGGGGGTAATTCGTCGTAGTTATACCCCTAATACAGATGGTGCAGCAGTGACAATTCTGATGGAATTTCTCTCAGAAGCAGAGGGAGGAGAACTATCCATTAGGTCAACCCCACCCTATGGTAAACTCCATTTTTACGAGCAAGTTCTGCAAGTACCCACTTATGTGACTTATGACCCCTATGATAGTAGTCTAGAAGTCCGTTATTTGCAAGATGGCAGATATATTTTACATCCAGTAGATACCCAAGGGCGGCTGTGGATTCCACAATTGGAATTATACCTGGGAATTTGGTCTGGGGAAAGATTGGGACAAACCATGAACTGGCTGCGTTGGTGGGATAAATCAGGTAATTTACTGCTATGGAGTTCAGAACAAGCAGAACAAGAACGCCAAAAAGCGGAGGAGGAAAGACAAAGAGCAGATAGAGAACATCAAAGAGCAGAAAGACTAGCTGCTAAATTGCGGGAATTGGGAATTGAGTCAGAACCGTAAAATCGCCCAAACCCTCTTCACTCTTGCATGATTGCCTCTTGCCTTGCCATAACGACGATTTTCAAGGCTAACCTACTTATTATAATAAATCAATACCTTGTCCAAATCGAAAAAAGTCTTGATTTGTAGGTCGGATTGAGGTACGTTCACGTATCCCTGACGGGAGGCGTTAGCCATAGTGTGGCGATCGCTTGCGTGGCGACTTAGGAGCCATAGCCATAACCCAACAAATGCGTCGGGTTGCGCTGTCGCTTAACCCGACCTACAAAAAATGGACAAGGTATTGAATAAATATAAAAGATAAAAAACTGACAGCATAATTTATAACCTTATGAATAAATCACATCGTCCCCCAATTCTCAAACCTGATGAAACATACACATTTCGTAAGTATTTTGAGTTAAGGTTTGCACCTGCGGATATTTTACAAGAACTAGGGGTTAATTTAACTAGAGGAGCAATTAATTTTCCAATAAATAATAATCAAATACCTCGATTAGTTGATCTCCAGAAACGATTAGAAGAAGCAATTCAAAGAGTTAGTTTAACAAGCGAAGCGGCAAGAAGAGAAGTTTTAATTGCGCCAATTCTCTTAGAAGTTGCACATATTACTGAATCTAAAATTAATATTGAATATCCCATTGAGATAAATCAATTTTTGCGAGGTGATTTAGATTATTACTTGCAATCTCAACATCAGGTTTTAGTTGTAGAGGCAAAACACGCAGATTTAACACGAGGATTTACTCAACTTGCAGTTGAATTAATTGCTTTAGATCAATGGATTGAAGGAGATGAACCAATATTATATGGTGCTGTAACCACTGGAGATATTTGGCAATTTGGCAGTTTTCAACGAGAAAATAAACTCATAACTCAGGACTTAATGTTATATCGAGTTCCGACTGATTTAGAAATATTAATGCAAATTTTAGTAGGAACTCTTACCGAAAATTAACCTACTTAAATGAAGCTAATTATTGACTATTTTTGGCTTGAGATTTTTACACTAATAGATTTTCTATACCTGTTGTTGTTCCTATGGTGGAAACATCAATTGTGACACTGGGGGTTGCGGAATGTAGGTTAGATGTAATATTTACCAAGAGATAAAGTTTGAATAAAAGTACGAGATTCAGGTACATTCTGAAAAATTCTGCCTATACTTTCTGCATTGATAAAATCTAATGCTTTTTTCTTAAAGTCTTCATCACTAAGAGTTTTAAGTTCTTTAGTACCATAAAGTAAGGTTTTTAATTCTCCTGGTTTCTTACCATAAGCATCCTTAATTAATTTTTTGGGGTCTATTTTAGCAGCAGCTATAAATATTTCAGTTGAGGGAAACGTGACGACTGGAATTACTACAGGCAAATATTCGTGTGTATAACCGTCTCTTGCCTTAGCTCGATAAAATTCTTCTATACTTCCTACTAATATCTTAGATATACTGAATCTCCAGTCTTTAAAGTAGTCATCAGGAGCGGAAAGCGTCTGTTCAGTATCAGCAGTGAGCAATAAAATATCTCGGTTACAAATTGGTCCTATTTCCTTTTCAAACTCTGTAAAAGCTGTATAAAGAGTGTTTGTAACTGATTTTCTGAATTGTGAAGCTTGTTCACCTGTTAGATAGCAACCACTATTAATTTTATTTACCTCTTTACAATATCTTTCTACAGCATCATGGATGTTTTGCCGACTTAACTCAATATAATTAAGAGTTACATTATTTTCATCCCCATCAGATAAAATACACTCAGAGATTTTTTTAAAAATTGCCCTGTCAGTAGCACCATCTCCAACAATTGCTATGTTTCTCTCTAGCATTATATTTTACCTGATTACCCAATTGTTCCTGAATACCAAAGTTCTGCTAACTGATACTTTGGTATCTCAACTATCTTTTTACCTGTAGTTTCATCATCTACTATATCACCTTCTACAGTACCTATACCTACAAGGGTTTCTAGAGATGTATTGAGATTTCTGACATCACTAGTTCTATTACGTTTTTCTAAGCGAACAGTATAAACATGATCTAAATGATTATGGAACTCACGTAAAACAGATGGACTATGGGATGTAATGATAAACTGAGATGTGAAACCTTCTGAAGTTGGAGATGTCATTTGCCAAATCCAACGCATTAGTTCTTGAATATTACCAGGATTTACACCATTTTCAATCTCTTCTAAAAGTATCAAAGTTGGTGGTCTATGAAGAGAAGCAAGAAGACTAATAGCTGCTGCTTTCATAAATCCATCTGAAACTGAATCTGGTGGAAATTCTTCGACAATTCCTTTTCTTCCTAAATCAAATTCCCAAACTAGTTTGGAAATATTCTCATTATAGCGAACACCTTGAAAGTTATTTTCAAATCGTCTCATTAAAGCCGTAAATCTTGTAAATGTCCGTTCTTCTTTTTCTTTGATATATTTAATAACTGCTTGTAAACCGCGACCTGTATTACCTAATTCAGAAGGAATTTTAATAAAATTACTCTTTCCTATTTCATCGTGAAAATTATCAAGATTAAGAATTTGATCATCTTTAACTAAACCTTTAAGAAAATCAGGTTGGAAGTGATAACTATATGTGTTTGCAAAATCTCCAAAAAAGTCTCTACATAATTTTTTTTCTGCTGCTTGTAGAGATGTATTATCTTCAATATCTTGTCTCAATGCCATTAAATTAGTTTGCTTATTATATCCACTGGTAATTATTTTTTCACCTGCATTATCTAGTTTTATACTTATCTTCTCTTTGCAAATAGCCGATTTTGCAAAATCTTTATTGTCAGATAACTCTATTTCATAAATAATACTTCCATTAGGATTATTCCAAGCTATCTTAAATCCCATTGGTTCGCCATCAGCTAGTCTATAGCGATGAGGATATAAGTCTCTGTGAACATTAACCCATTTTTCAGTATTTCCTGGACGACCTATTCTGACAAGTCTACAGAAATGTTGTATACCTGCTAAAAGATTAGACTTGCCCGAATTATTATTACCAATGAGTAAGGTGACTGGATGAAGGTCTATAGTAGTCAGCTTATGGGTTTTAAAGTTTTTAAGTGTAACTTGCGTAAACATAAGTTTTTTCTAGTAATGACTATTATTTTAGATTGTTACTATTAATAATACACCTGCTTGGCTACTAAAGAAAAAATGATAGATCCTTTTTCAATAAGAATCTAATTATTTTATAGCGGTAATTCATCAATTACCGCTACTTTCGTGTCAGGATAGAGATTTTTATCAATCCTGTGATTTAGGTTTTCGGTTTAACAGTGGAAGCAACATGAAGTTCTTTCAACTGTTTTGCATCTACGCTAGAAGGTGCATCTGTTAACAAACAACGAGCTTGTTGAGTCTTAGGAAAAGCAATCACATCACGAATTGATTCCTCTCCAGATAACAACATTACCAAACGATCTACACCGTAAGCAATACCACCATGAGGAGGAGTTCCATATTCAAAAGCTTCCAACAAAAAGCCAAATTTACTTTGTGCTTCTTCCGTTGATAAACCAATAGCTGAAAATACCTGTTCTTGAACTTCTCGCTGATAAATTCGCAGACTTCCCCCACCAACTTCAAACCCATTGAAGACTAAATCATAAGCTTGAGCGCGGGCTGTTTTTAAATCGCTGATATCATCAGGATGAGGTGCGGTAAAAGGATGATGTAATGCTTCTAAACGTTTTTCATCTGCATTCCATTCAAACATGGGAAATTCTGTCACCCACAGGAAGTTAATCTTATCTTTTTCAATTAACTTAAATTCCTTAGCTACAAATTGACGAATTCTGTCCAAAGTTTTATTCACAGTGGACCTATCAGCCGCCGCAAATAATAACAAATGTCCAGCTTTTGCACCTGTTCTTGTTAAGATTTCTTGCTTTTGTTCTGGTGTTAAATTATCTTTAATTGCGCCAATGGTGTCAATTTCGCCATTTTCCCGAACGCGAATATAAGCTAATCCTTTTGCACCAGCTTCTGCGGCTTCTCGGAAAATATCGCCACCTGGTTTAATGCGAACATTAGAAATGGCATCGTTACCGTTAGGAATGGGGAGAATTTTAACAATACCACCGTTAGCAACAGCTTCTCGAAAAACTTTAAAACCGGAATCTTTTAAAACATCGGAAACATCAACTAATTCTAAACCGTAGCGGGTGTCAGGCTTATCGCTTCCGTAACGGTTCATAGCTTCCACGTAGGGAAGACGAGGAAAAGGACGAGGTAAATCAATTCCTTTCACGGTTTTAAAAATATGACAAACTAACTTTTCGTTAAGTTCAATAATTTCATTTTCAGACATGAAACTCATTTCCATGTCTAATTGAGTAAACTCTGGTTGTCTGTCAGCACGTAAATCTTCATCCCGGAAACATCGCGCCACTTGATAGTATCTATCCATTCCCGATACCATCAATAATTGTTTGAAGAGTTGGGGAGATTGCGGTAAAGCGAACCATTCACCTTCATTAACGCGACTGGGAAGAATATAATCTCGCGCCCCTTCAGGAGTCGAACGAGTGAGAATTGGGGTTTCGATTTCGATAAAACCTTCTAAGTCTTCCAGGTAGCGCCGCATGGCTTTAATGACTTGATGACGCAATTGCATATTTTGCGCCATGCGTTCCCGTCGTAGGTCTAAATAACGATATTTTAACCGCAAGTCTTCTCTAACTGTTTCCGTGTCTGCGGTGGAAACTTGGAAAGGTAATTGTTTGCGGACGGCGTTGAGTAGTTCTATTTTATCAGCATAGATTTCCACTTCGCCAGTGGGAAGCCGGGGATTTAGGGATTCTGGAGGACGTTGGCTAACTGTACCGGTGATTGCTACAACGTATTCATTGCGGAGCGCGTTAGCCTGTTCGTAGGAGTCTGGGGTGCGCTGGGGGTCGCTGACGATTTGGACAATACCAGAGCGATCGCGCAAATCTAAGAATATCACACCACCGTGATCGCGGCGACGGTCTACCCATCCGTAAAAGGTAACAGTTTCACCAATATGTTCTTTCCGGAGTTCGCCGCAATAGTGAGTTCGCATAGTTGTTAGTTCTTTAGTTCCGGGCTAGGTTGGGTAAATGTCAAGGCTTTCCCATTATCTAGCATCAATTGTCATTGTAGTAGTTTTAGTTCTGGAAAAATCAGTTATTTTAGCTTTGGCTTCAGGACGTTGGGTTACTCTACCGGTGATTGCTACAACGTATTTATTTCGGAACTTGTGTGTAACCGTAGATCAGAGACGGGGGAAGTGATCAGGGCGATTTCCTTTCTACAGGTTAAAAAATTTATTGACACCCGCTAATTAAATATGTATACTCAAAGTATATACATTGACCTAAGTTGTGAAGAGTGTTTGACTGGAGAAAACCTCAAGTTTAGTCCTGTAGATTTCTAACAAAATATTGGGAGATAACTATGACAACAGTTGTGGCAAAATGGGGAAACAGTTTAGCGATTCGGATTCCCAGATCCGTAGCTGAACAAGCGCAAGTAACGGAAGGGATAGCGATAAATTTTAGTGTGGAAGGTAACAGGATTGTGATTACACCACAAAAAAGAAAAAAATATACCCTGGATGAGTTGCTTGAAGGTATGACTCCTGATAAATTTCATCCTGAATTTGAAACTGGAAACGCTGTGGGGAATGAAGATTGGTAGTTAATTCTTATTTTCCCAATCGAGGAGATATTGTTAAATTAGAATTTGGGAACACACAAAGATTTACTGCTGATTCGATTAAGCGTGCATTTTCCCTGCAAGCGTCAGGAATGTCTTTTGATGATATTGCTAAGACATTAAATAACGAATTACAACAACTTGGGCGTGAACAAATCGGCTATCGTCCTGTTCTTGTTATATCTCCAATTAAATATAATCGAATGGCTTCTTTAGTTCTAGTGTGTCCTATAACTAGCAATCCAAAAGGGCTGAGTTTTGAAGTTCCACTTGTTGAGGGAATGAAAACAAAAGGAGTTGTGTTAGCTGACCAAATTAAAACACTAGATTGGAGAGCTAGAAAGGTAAAATTTGTTGAGAGTGTTACCCAAGATTTAATAGAAGAAGTACAAGCGAAACTTGAAACATTAATTTTATAAATCGCGCCTACGCGGACTCACGGAATTTAACCCACGAAGGTGGGTTTCGTCTGTGTAGCTGCGGTTTCTAACCGCCATTTTAACAGATATAATGGAAAGTATTATTCAAGATTATTCAAGAGGTATGAATCATGACTGCTGTAACTTTACAAATACCACAATCATTAAAATTCACAGATGATGAATTTGTGGAAATAGTCGCTGCTAATAAAGATTTGCGTTTAGAATTATCACATCAAGGAGAATTAACTATTATGTCACCAACTGGAGGAGAAACAGGAAATCGTAATTTTGAAATTTGTCTTGATTTAGGGTATTGGAATCGCCAAAATAATTTAGGAAAAGCTTTCGATTCTTCCACAGGTTTTAAATTACCTAATGGTGCTACCCGTTCCCCAGATGTGTCTTGGATTAAAATAGAAAGATGGAATGTACTCACACCAGAACAAAGAAAAAAGTTTTTGCCTTTATGTCCCGATTTTGTGATTGAGTTAGTTTCTGAAAGTGATGATTTAGCAGATACTCAAGCAAAAATGCAGGAATTTATAGCCAATGGTTTACGTTTAGGGTGGTTAATTAATCCTAAAACCAAACAAGTAGAAATTTATCGTCAAAATCAAGAAATAGAAGTTTTACAATCTCCTATAAGTTTATCTGGAGAAGATGTATTACCAGGTTTTATTTTAGATTTACAGCCGATTTTTCTTTAAGTCTATATTTCAAGTTCCAGTTACTACACAGGCAAAACTCATCATTATGGGTTTCAAATCCATGCCTTCTTGGTATTCAGAAATTACCTCTTAAAAACTGACGACACCACCGTAATTATCGTGGCGCTGGCAATCAAACCGAAAGCCAAATTAACCAGTGACTGCGTAGCTTGCCTGTACACCTCAAATTTCTCATTTGATTTTGCCACATCAGTTTTTAATTCTTCGAGTGAATTTAAGATTTTTTGTTGAAACTCTTCTTCTGACATTTTATTTATCTCCTTAGTTAAGGATTTTGATATGGATTAAATAGTGTAAGCCCAACTAATAACTGAACCGCACAAATCTAAGAATATCACACCACCGTGATCGCGGCGACGGTCTACCCATCCGTAAAAGGTAACAGTTTCACCAATATGTTCTTTTCGGAGTTCGCCGCGCATAGTTGTTAGTTCTTTGGTTCCGGGCTAGGTTGGGTAAATGTCAAGGTTTTCCCATTATCTAGCATCAACAGTCATTGTAGTAGTTTTAGTTAAAGAAAAATCAGTTATTTTAGCTTTGGCGGTTGGAAACCGCCAATTTTAGATAATCTTCCAGCCGCAAGTAATGTAGTTGGAATATGGCTGAATCAGAAAACCCCACCCTATCTTAGAAAAGGCGAGGTTTTTTTGATGTCTGGGAATAAAATTTATTAGGGTCGGATGTTTACTCCTGCGCCCCTTGCATCAAAACCGTCAGGAAATTTAGTCTGACTATTGGCGATCGCCTCGGTTAAATCCGCCTCGGTTAAATCCGCCTCGGTTAAATCCGCCTCTCTTAAATCCGCCTTGTTTAAATACGCCTCGGTTAAATCCGCCCCGGTTAAATCCGCCCCTCTTAAATCCACCCAGCTTAAATACGCCCCGTCTAACTTCGCCCCTCTTAAATTTGCCCTGTTTAAATACGCTCCGCCTAAATCCGCCTTGTTTAAATCCGCCTCGGTTAAATCCGCCTCTCTTAAATCCGCCCCGATTAAATCCTTGTCACCAATAAGCGCCCGACTAAGATCAGATTGACTATACGCATAGGAAGGACTAGGATTGAGGAAGAGAACCCCACTGAATACTGAAAATGCTATAACCAAGACCAGCAGAAAACTCAGAGACTGTTGGACTTTAGACTTAATGTAACTTGCCATGATTTAACCCTTGGATGTTTGTAATTCTGTATAGAGAATATACAGGATAGATAAACTATATTATACATGGTGCATTTTAAACAGGGGCTTTTTTGATGATTAGGTAACTCCACTGCGAATCGCAGCCCCTTTGCTTTCCCAATCAGCCCTCTTGTATCTGTTAAATGCTATAATCAAACAAATGTAATTTACTTTTTCTATCAAAAAATGGAAACAATTGCCATTAAAGTTGATGCAGAAGTTGCCAAAGCCTATCAAGCAGCAGAACCGCAAAAACAGCAAAAAATTCAGACTATTGTTAACGATTTGCTCAAATTAATTATTCAAGATAAATCTCTAGATGACATTATCCAAGAAATGCAAGAACAAGCGAAAAATAGGGGATTAACTCCAGAAATTTTAAATGAGATTCTTCAGAATGGATGAATTACGTTTTGTTGTTGATACAAACATTTTAGTTAGTGCCGTTTTGATTAAGTCATCTATTCCAGATGTGGCATTCAAAAAAGCCAGAAGCTTAGGAATAATTTTATTTTCAGATGCGACTTTTCAAGAACTACAAGAAATCCTTAATTGGTCAAAATTCGATAAATATATTTCTGTGAGTGTTCGTACTCAATTCTTAGCTAAATTCAAACTTGAATCAGAAGAAACTGAAATAGTTCAGATGATTAAGGAGTGTAGAGATCCAAAAGATGACAAATTTCTTGAGGTTGCTATTAATGGTAATGCAACTCATATTATTACAGGAGATAAAGATTTATTAGAACTTCATCCCTTTCAAGGAGTTGATATTATTACCGCCACGCAATTTTTAGAAATTTTCTCAGTTTGATAATAAAATATGATCACAAAGGAATCTTTTAACCTGCGTAGGCAGGTTTTGCCTGTATAGACGCGATTCCCAACCGCCCAAAAATGCCTTAAACCCCAGTTGTTGCCGAAATATCAATTAACCAGCGAACTGTTTGCGGGAAAGCAATGACAATTAACAAGACAATGAACTGTAAAATGATAAAAGGAATCGCACTTTTATGAATATCTAATGTACTCACTTCTTTAGGGGCAACACTTTGTAAATAAAACAAAGAAAAGCCTACAGGTGGAGAAATAAATGCGGTTTGTAAATTCACTGCCATTACCACACCAAACCACACCATATCAATATTTAAAGCCTGTGCCGCTGGTACTAATAAAGGCATAGCAATAAAGCAAATTTCAATAAATTCTAAAAAAGCTCCTAAAATAAAAATCACGATATTACTAACAATTAAAAACCCCCAATATCCTCCGGGTAAACCTATTAATAAATTAGTAATCAGAGTTTTTCCACCTAAAGCATCAAACACCAAACTAAACATAGAAGAACAGAATAAAATCATCACCACCAAAGCCGTAATCACTGCGGTAGAATGGGCAGCATCACGAATTAATTGTGGTGTAAGACGTTTATTAAAAGCGGCGAGAATAGAAGCCCCAACAGCACCTACAGCCCCAGCTTCTGTGGGAGTTGCCACACCAAAGAATATACTTCCTAACACCGCAAAAATTAAAATAATCGGGGGTACAACAGCTTTAAAAACTTGTTTAATTAATTGATTACCTTGAGGAATTACCACATCATCAGGGATAAGTGGCACTTTTTCCGGTTGAAAAAAAGCTAGTCCTAAAATATAGAGAATATAGGAAGTAGATAACATTAATCCGGGAATTAATGCCCCTAAAAATAAATCTCCCACAGAAACACCAATTTGATCACTGAGAATCACTAAAACTAAACTGGGAGGAATTAACTGGGCTAAAGTACCAGAAGCAATAATTACTCCTGAAGCTAATTTTTTATCATAGCCATAGCGTAACATCAACGGTAATGATAACATCCCCATCACAATTACTGTGGCGGCTACAACCCACATTCCGCACCCTGAACTGTCACATATCAAAAAAGCCTAGCGAGTAGTACATAATAACTAAAAATCATTCGAAGGGTAAGAGGCTTAATGATAGTAAGTAGCATTAAGCTGGGCATGGAGTGAGAAAGTGGAACTTCGTAACGGGACTGAAAGAAAGAGAAAATTCGATATGATTAAAAAATTAATTGTTCACAAAAGCAAGAAATGAGAGAATCACAATAGAACAAGTAGAGGAATCTGTTGTGAAATTAAAACCCCAAGAAATAGAAATTCAAAACATAGATCATCTAGGGATAGTAGCAGGGATGATAGATTCAATCGGAATAGTAGAAATAATAAATGAATTAATAGGAGTTGAAAAAGACGAGAAAGTAAGTGCAGGTCAAGTAGTAAAAGCCATGATAATAAACGGGTTAGGATTTGTATCGAAACCCTTATATATGTTTCCCCAATATTTTGAAACAATCGCCTGTGAACATCTAATAGGAGCAGGAGTAAAACCAGAATATCTCAACGACGATAAACTGGGGAGAGTTATGGATAAACTATTTATCAAAGGATTGGATACACTATTTTTTATCATAGCCTTAAAAGCAGCACAAAAATTTGGAGTATCACTGTCAACCTCGCATTTAGACTCATCATCAATACACGTGCATGGGCAATATAATACAAGTTTACCAGAAGTAATATTTGAGAATCAAAAAGTAGGAAATAACCAAGAATTAGAAGAATTAGCAGTAAAATCACCAAAAGAGATAACCATCACCTACGGTTATTCCCGTGACCATAGACCAGATTTAAAACAATTCATCATAGAAATGATATGTTCAGGAGATGGAGACATACCAATATTTTTAAAACTAGCATCAGGAAACCAAACAGATTCATCATGCTTTGGTCAAATAGCAGTAGAATATCAAAAACAATTAGAAGTTAATAGTCTCATCGTTGCTGACGCTGCTTTATATACAGAATCAAACCTGAAAATGATGTCAGAATTACGTTGGTTATGTCGAGTACCATTAAGCATAAAAGCAGCAAAATCATTAATATCAACATTACCAGAATCAGAATTTATTGATAGTACAATACCAGGATATAAATTAGCATCAAAAACCGAAAATTATGCAGGGATAGAACAAAGATGGTTAGTAGTGCAAAGTCAAGAAAGAAGAGAATCAGACCTGCGTAAGCTCAGACAAAAAATTACCAAAGCAGAATCAAAAGCTGTGAAAGATTTGAAAAAGTTATCACAAGAGAGATTTGCTTGTGAGGCTGATGCTATCAAGGCATTATCAAAATTATCAAAACAATTCAAATATCATCAAATTAACGAAATTTTGGTTACTCAAATCAAATTTAAGACAAAAGATTCTTCAGAAGAAATATCTTACCAAATATCAGCTACAGTTTCCGAAAATGAAAGTAAAATTAATACAGAATTGCTGAGTGCAGGACGTTTTATTATTGCTACGAATGTTTTAGATTCAAATGAACTTAGCAATGATTCCATGCTGAGTGAATATAAAGCTCAACAGTCTTGTGAGCGGGGGTTCGGTTTTCTTAAAGACCCATTATTTTTTGCAGACAGTATTTTTCTCAAAAGTCCTGAGAGAATAGAGTCTCTGGGAATGATTATGGGTTTATGTCTACTGGTTTATACTTTGGCTCAACGTCAAATTAGAAATGCTCTGAAAGATTCTAAATCAACAATTAAAAATCAATTAGGTAAAGCAACTGACCGTCCTACTTTACGCTGGATTTTTCAATGCTTTCAGTGTATTCATTTAGTTGAATATAACAACGAACAACACGTCTCTAATTGGACTCAAGATAGGGATTTTATTCTGAATCTTTTACCAGATGATTGTTTTCATTACTATCAATTAGCCACTTAATTCTTCTCTCCATTAATTTAATTAATATCAGATTTAGGAGCTAATCTGTTTGATTTATTGCTCTATTTTACTATGTCTATAATTTCGTTTTTTACTTCAATTTATTAGTCTAACTTATAATCTGTATCTTGAATATCTTCATTTATTTATCTTTTTCTCCCTCTGGGTGGTGTTCATTCTTGTTGCTCCTTATTGACAATGGGTTTTGATGCCATTTTTGGTGTTTTTCTTTTTTGCCAATGTATTTTCTCGATAATATGTTATTTTTTATTCTCAATTTTATTTCTTGCCTATGTAATTCCACTCCTGTGACAGTTGGGGTGCGGAATGTGGGCTACAACTCCAGTTGTGGCTGCTAAAACAGTTCCTACTAAGACAACTGCTAAAGCTAATCCTCCCCGAACACGACTTAAAATAATGCCGATAGTTTCTAATAATTCTTCAGCTAATCCTGACTTTTCTAGAACTGCGCCCAAAAACACAAAGAAGGGAATAGCAAGTAAGGTAAAATTCGACATTGTGCCAAACCAACTATTAGGTAATAGGAGAAGACGCGCCGGATTAAAAGCCCCAACTGCTGTACCAATAAGTCCAAAAACAATGGCTGTGCCGGCGAAAGAAAAAGCGACAGGGAAGCCACTCATGAGAATAAAGAAAAAGCCGACAAACATTAAAACTGCTAACCATTCAAAACCCATATTTTCCCCTATTCAATATTGATATTTTCTGAAGTTTCTAAACGAATTTGTTCCGCTACTTGTTGATAGCCTAGTAATACTGCTAAATATTTAATTGCTTGAGAAATACTTTGTAAAAGCAGCAATAATAAGGCTATAGGAACCATTGTTTTAATTGGGGCGCGGGGTAAACCATTAGCATCAGAAGATATTTCCCAAGTTCCCCAACTACCATCACTTAATCTCCCCCAAGATTGTAAAACTGGATTGATTGTCACCCAAATGCCAAGTAGACAAAAGGGAATTAAAAATAAAACTGTTCCCACAAAGTCAACTAAGGCGCGTTTTTTTTCACTCATATTAGTATAGAGAAAATCAACCCGGACATTTTCTCCATGACGTAAAATATAAACGAAGCCGAATAAGAATGTGAGAGAAAATAAATACCATTGCAGTTCTAATAAGGCATTAGAAGACAATTGTACGCCAATAAAGCGACCCATATAACGGGCGACAACATTGAAAAAACCGACTCCAATTGTCAGCAAAACCAGCCAATTCGATAACCATCCCAATTTATCAGCACCATTGTCAATAAACTGGGAAAATCTTAATAGCTTACTGATGAAAGTAAATCTTTTTGAGTTACGCATACAACATAATAAATTAAAGGCAAGACCTGATAATACAGTCAGCCAGGGAATAAATTCCCTGTCTAATAGCTCAAGTCTGTTAAAACAGACTCAGAAATTTCCCCAGTGTTTTTATCTCGTTATCTCGTTCCCAGTCTCTGACTGGGAATGCCCTATGGAGGCTCTGCCTATTTTGTTATTGAAGGCAGAGCCTTCTGGAATTCATTCCCATACAGAGTATGGGAACGAGAAACGAGAAATTATTACTATTAATTAAGCAATTTTTCCACCTCCAAAATATCCAAATTTGTCAATTGTGCCACTTGTTCTACAGACATTCCATTGTGTAACAAATTAATGGCAACTTGTCTTAATTGCAATTCAGCTTGTTCTGCCCGTTGTTTTTCCTGTTCTGCCCGTTGTTTTTCTTGTTCTGTAATTTGTCTTTCAATTCCTACCATTTCTTGAGAAGTGGGGAACAACTCACCATCCAAAGTTGCCCAGCGTAACCAAGTGGCATCAACGCCTCTATAATTACCTTCCCAACGCACCAAAGCTAAATCTAAAACTTTGCTTACCAATTGATTTTTCTCATTTAGAGCAATCTGTTGATATGCACCACTATTCAGATCAAAACCTGCAAAATCATTGGGGTTAAACGGGTCATACCAAAAATATTCAGAAACCCGCATTTGATTTTGATAAATCAGTTTTTTCTGATTTTTATCATTGTTAGCTGTGGTTTCTGAAAGTAATTCAATTACCACGTCTGGGGGTTTTCCTTCTTCCCAAACTACCCAAGAAAGTCTTTCTGTTTTCGGCACACCTAAAACAGCAAAGAAATCTGGACCGCGAAAATCTTGATTTTTTAATTGTGCTAAACTGTAGTAGACAAACATATTGCCACCTACATATCCATCAGCCCTTTGATCTAACCAAGGCTGAATGGTATCAATTAAAATATCCATTTGTAATTTATGTCTTTGTGTCTCCATGGGGATACCATCATCACAAGGAAGTTCTGCCTGGGTGGGTGGCAGTTTAATGCTAGGTTCAGCCAAAACAGTTTCTAACATAGCCGTTAAATTTAGTTAGAAATTACTTAATATTTTTATACTAATCTGAAATGATCAGCAATTGGCAAAATTATAAGAAATAATAAGTTTTAAGTGTATCAGTACCATAGAATCAAACTGTATAAGGAAAAGTAAACAAGTCCAAAACCTTTTTTCCCCGTGCCTAATCTCAACGAAAAATTTTAAGATCAACCTACCCTGTAGTGGCTAAAATTTTACAGGATTATGATATTGTAGGTAAATCTTACTAATATTCATTTTTATGAAACGTCGAGCTATTGTTAACAGATTATCTCAAAGTGCGATCGCAGCTACAGGAGTAGCAATTGTTGGTGGTTGTCAAAAGGCTCAAAATCAAGCAGCTACAGGTCAAACAGACACCAGTAATCTACCGATAGTTAAATGGCAAATGGCTACAAGTTGGCCATTATCTTTAGAAACCATATTTGGCGGAGCGCAGGTTTTAGCGGAGCGCGTCAAAGTTCTCACTAACGGCAAATTTATCATTGAACCCCGTGCTGCTGGAGAAATAGCCCCCGGTTTAGAAGTTCTCAATGTGGTTTCCCAAGGTGCAGTCCAAGCCGGACATACTGCTGCTTATTACTACATTGGTAAAAGTCCGGCTTTAGGATTTGGTACATCAGTACCATTTGGACTCAATGCCCAACAACAAAACGCTTGGTTATATGAAGGCGGAGGTTTAACCAAACTGCGGGAAATTTACGCCAGTAAATTTAATGTCATTCAATTTCCTGCGGGAAATACGGGGACACAAATGGGGGGATGGTTTCGCAATGAAGTCAAAACACTTAATGATCTCAAGGGCTTAAAAATGCGGATTCCCGGTTTAGGGGGGCAAGTTATGGCTAAACTGGGAGTAACTGTACAGACTCTTCCTGGTGGGGAAATTTTCCAAGCGCTACAAACAGGTGCTATTGATGCGGCTGAGTGGGTGGGACCCTATGATGATGAAAAATTGGGTTTAAATAAAGTCGCTAAATTTTATTATTATCCAGGTTGGTGGGAACCAGGTCCAACTTTAGAAGTACAAGTTAATTTGGACGAATGGAAAAAGTTACCACCTCAATACCAAGCAGCTTTAGAAACCGCTGCATATCAGTCGAATACAACAATGTTAGCTCGTTATGATACCCGCAATAGTGAAGCATTAGAGAAACTATTAAAAACCGGGGTTCAACTGCGTGCTTATAGTCAAGAAATTTTGGAAGCAGCGGAAAAAGCCTCTTTTGCTTTATATGATGAATTTGCGGCTAAAGATGCTGATTTTAAAGCTGTTTATGAACAGTGGAAACCCTTTAGAGATCGGATGTATGCTTGGAATAATCTTAATGAAGGCAGTTTAACTCGTTATGCTTATGGGAAGTTGAAAGCGGGGAATTGAAAATTAAATCCTGGCGAATAGAATATGGCTTCGCCACGCTACGCGAACGCGGCTATACAAACGTTCGCGTAGCGTCCCGTAGGGATAGTCCGCCTGCGCGGACTAAGGTTAAATTAAGATTTTTAACCTGCGAAGGCAGGTTTTGTTTGTGTAGATGCGGTTTCTAACCGCCCGTTTTTTGTTAAATTGACTGTATAGTTTAGTATTAAAAATATAATTAAGACTCTGGGGGTGAATATGACAGATAATTGCACAATTCAGTTTACTTTTGCTATTGATGACCCAGAATTAGATGATGAGAGACGGCTAAAAATAGCAAGTAAGCTGCTGCGGGAATTGCGGGATTCGGATGAAGTGGAAAAAGCAGACCGTGCTGAAGATTTTAACCCAGAAGCAGGAAGTAAGCCAGGTTTTGCAACTTTGATCGGAGTGCTGACAGCACAAGTCAGTATAAAAAATATTAAAACATTTTTAGCCTTTTTGGGCGATCGCTTGGGAGACAAACCCATCGAAATTACTGTCAAAGTCGGTGATAAAGAAGTCAGTATCAAAGCCAAAAGCCGCCAAGAACTGCTAGAAAGCGAAAAAATAGCACAAAACCTATTAGCCGCAATGGGTGGTGACAATGGCTAAAAAAATAGCCCTCCTGATTGGAGTCAGTGAGTATGGTGCAGGTATTCCATCCCTATTATCTGCACTCAATGATGTCGAGGCAATGGAACGAGTTTTGCAAAACCCCAATTTGGGAAACTTTGCACAGGTGGAAAGACTGCTGAATCCTGATTCAGTAGCTATGAGAATAGCAATTCAAAAGCTATTTAGGAATGCAAGTAAAGAGGATTTATTATTATTCTTTTTTTCTGGACATGGAATTACTAATGATGATAATCATCTCTATTTAGCAACTCGCAACACAGCAAAAGATGACTTTGAAGCCACTGCTGTAGACGCAAATTTTATTCAAACACAATCAAAAAATTGTTATTCTAAACGGCAAATTTTAATTTTAGATGCTTGTTACAGTGGTGCTTTTTCTAATGGTTGGCATACAAAAAGTATTGGTGTAGATATCAAAAAGCAGTTAGGCGCGGAAGGTCGAGTTGTGCTTACATCTTCTGGTGCAACTCAAACTTCCTTTGCACAAGAAGGGGCAACACTTTCCCTCTATACTCAATATTTAGTTGAGGGAATCGAGACAGGTGCAGCAGATACAGATAACGATGGCAATATTCATGTCCAGGAACTACACACTTACGCTAAATCAAAAGTCCAAGCGGTGAAGCCTAACATGACACCAGATATCATTCTGGATAAGGAAGGATACAATATTTTATTGGCCAATGCTCCCAAAAATCCAGAAGCAGAGTATCGCCAACTGGTTGAACAATATGCTCAAAATGGTGAACTGAAAAAAATTGCTATTTTAGCTTTAACAGCAAAACGGAAAAATCTGGGAATTACAGATGCAAAAGCCGAGGAAATAGAAACGGAAGTTTTAGAACCATTTCGTAGACGATTAATAAATTTGCAAAGTTATAAACAATATTTTGCCGAAGAAGTTGAGCAACAATATCCTCTAGATGAACATACTTTGAGGATATTAAAAGATTATCAGCAAGATGTTTTAGGTTTGAGAGATGAGGATGTAGAATCAATTAAGTTAGAAATTACATCTGTTAAAGAAGCAGAATATCAAAAACAGCAAGAAAAGGAAGCATTGCAACTTCAGCAACAAGCAAAAGCATTATCACAATTACGATTGCAGCAAGAAGCAGAAAGATTGCAACGCCAGCGAGAAGTAGAAGCAGCCGAACAATTACGATTGCAACAAGAAGTAGAAGCATCGCAACGTCAACAAAAGGCAGAAGCAGAAAAAAATAAATCTAGTTATCAGTTAAAAACTTTTCAGTTTGAAACTGCTCAGATAACTTTAAAAAGCTCAATGCTTGGTTTTGTAAAAACACCGGAAATTAAACGTATTACCAAAAGTGCCGAGTATTTTGCCCAAGACTTAGGAAATGGTGTATTTATAGAAATGGTACATATTCCTGGAGGGACTTTTATCATGGGTTCTCCAGAAAATGAGGAAGGCCGACAGTCTTCCGAAAGTCCACAACATCAAGTTAACGTTCCTTCGTTTTTCATGGGTAAATATCCAGTTACTCAAAAACAATGGCAAGCTGTAGCCGCACTCGAAAAGGTTAAGATTGATTTAAAATCTGATCCATCTAGGTTTAAAGGTGATAATTTACCTGTTGAGTGTGTATCATGGGATGATGCTCAAGAATTTTGTTCCAGACTTTCCCGCAAGGCAAATAAAACCTATCGCTTACCTAGTGAAGCTGAATGGGAATATGCTTGTCGTGCAGGAACTACTACCCCATTTTATTTTGGAGAAACAATTTCCACAGAATTGGCAAATTATTATGGCAACGACACTTATGGACAGGGACAAAAAGGAGAATATAGAGGAAAAACCATAGAGGTAGGAATTTTTTTCGCCAATCCTTTTGGTTTATATGATATGTGTGGTAGTGTGTGGGAATGGTGCGAAGATGAGTGGCATGAAAATTATATAAACGCGCCTACAGATGGTAGTGCTTGGACAAGTCTAAGCGATAATGAACCAAGGACTATGCGCGGCAGTTCTTGGGGCAACGGACCTAATCTCTGTCGGTCTGCGAATCGCCTTAGCATTTTTCGTTATTCCCGCCAGGACAACGAAGGTTTTCGGGTCGTGTTTTGTGTCAGGACTTTATAGCTCTTAATCTCTGCTCTTTTTATTCTTTTCACTCTCCTAGGGTAACGGAGTGGAGCGATCAAAGAATATTTTTTGAGATTTTCAGGTGCTTTATGAGTGCTTCACCCATAATACAGAAATCTTTAGATTTAGTCAAGTAAATAGCATAGAATAGATCCCCGACTTCTTAAAGAAGTCGGGGATCTGGTAACATCTAAAATATCTCTAAAGCAATCCCGAAAATGACTCGCTTTATACATGATCAATTTGCCAAAGACTATTTAGAAGAACTACTCAAACCATTCGGAGAACTACAAGCAGCCAGTCAAGTAGCTGGAGAAATCCGAGAAATAGACGTATTATTTACACCATTTCCCCATCAAACAACCAACGTAGAACTATTAGGATTATTAGGCAAATTAGCCACAACACCAGCTATTTTTGAGCCATTTCGTAACCCAGCATCAACAGAAGAAATTTGTGATTGTCTGTTAAAATCATTAGAAGTCAGAAGTGCATTACGAAGAGCAGCCAAACGCGAACAAACCACCACCGCAAAAATTGAGATCCCTAAATTGTGGATTCTCACCCCCACAGCCTCAAGAAACATCATATCAGAATTTAGCGAGACAACAAAACCAGATTCCTTACCCGGAATATACTATTTAGCAAAATCATTACACGCCGCAATTGTCGTCATTCATCAATTACCCCAAACTCAAGAAACACTATGGTTAAGACTTTTAGGTAGAGGTACAGTCCAAAAACGAGCAATTGATGAATTAGCTGCGTTACCATTAAATCAACCTTACGTCAAAATCACCTTAGAACTACTCTACAACCTCCAGAAAAACTTAAAAATCAATCAAAGTTCACAAACAGAAGATCAGGAGTTGATTATGCGATTAGCACCACTTTACCAACAAGATAGAGAACTGGCGAAACAAGAGGGATTACATGAGGGATTACAACGAGGATTACAACAGGAACAATATCTAATTATCCGCCAACTAACCCGTCGAATTGGTGAAATTGATTTATCATTAATTCAAAAAGTCCAAGAATTACCTATTGAAAAACTTGAAGAATTAGGAGAAGCTTTGTTAGATTTTACCTCAGTTACAGATTTAGAAACTTGGCTGAAATTGTATAACTAACTCTCTACAACCTCCAGAAAAACTTAAAAATCAATCAAAATTCACAAACAGAAGATCAGGAGTTGATTGTGCGATTAGCACCACTTTATCAACAAGACAGAGAACTGGCGAAACAAGAGGGATTACAAGAAGGACTGCAAAAAGAAAAAAGTCTAATTATCCGGCAATTAAATCGCCGAATTGGGGAAATTGATTCATTATTAGTTCAAAAAGTTCAGCAATTATCTGTGGAGAAACTTGAGGAATTAGGAGAGGCTTTATTAGACTTTACTTCAATTACAGATTTAGAAACTTGGCTGAAAAATTACCAATAAATAGCCATAATAGCAGCGATCGCTCCGGTAGTATCCACTAATTTAAACAGCGATCGCTAAACAACCCAAATTTGCCATAATATTTGGATAACAACCCGTCAATCCTGATTCTGACAATAATTTATTTTCCCCGACTACATAATATTAATGGGATCTACATCAATTGTTAAACTCACGGAAGTGGGGATGAGCGATCGCACTTCTGTCCAATCTGGTAAATTAGGTAAAGCATCAGGGGCAAACTTGAGTAATATTTGCCAGCGATAACGGTTAGCTACTCGTAAAATACTAGCAGGTGCAGGTCCTAATATCTCAAACCCTTCCTTATCGTTTAAAAATGTAGCAATGATTTGGGCTGTATTTTGGACTTGAATCGGATCTAAACTACTTAACCGCAATAAAATTAATCTCCCATAGGGAGGATAATTCAGAGCTTGTCTTTGTGCTAACTCTGCATCACAAAAAGATTGATAATCGTGTTGTTGCACAGCTTCAATAATCGGATGTTCTGGGGTATAGGTTTGGACAATTACCCTCCCTGGATCATCCCCTCTTCCCGCCCTTCCTGCAACTTGAGTCAGAGTTTGAAATGTGCGTTCATTGGCGCGATAATCAGATAAATGCAATAATCCATCCGCAGCGACGACACCCACAAGGGTAACTTGGGGTAAATCTAACCCTTTAGTTAGCATTTGTGTTCCCACTAATAAATGCGCTTCACCGTTAGCAAATCTAGTTAGGAGTTCACGGTGCGAACCTTTCTTTGTAGTGGTGTCGCTATCAAAGCGAATTATTTTCAAATTGGGAAATTGTTTAGTTAATTCTTGCGCTACCCGTTGAGTACCACTTCCGAAAAACTTTAAATAAGGGGAACTGCATTCGGGACAATGGGGAGGATGTAAACGCCCATAATTACAATAATGACAGCGCAATAATTCTGGCGCTCCCGCTTCCACATGATGATAAGCTAGGGAAACATCACAATGGGGACATTCCAATACATAACCACAACTGCGACAAGACACAAAGGTACTATGTCCCCGCCGGTGAATAAATAATATTCCCTGTTGTTGTCTTTCTTCCAATTGTTGCAGTGCATTTTGCAACTTTCTACTAAAAATAGACCGATTTCCCTCTTTTAACTCTTGACGCATATCCACAATTTCCACAGGTGGTAATGGACGGGAGTTAATCCGTTCTGGTAATGATAAATATTGATGATTTCTACTTACCCAACTTTCTAAAGAAGGAGTTGCAGAACCTAAAATAAGGGGACAATGTTCTAATTCGGCTCGCCATTGAGCGACAGTGCGGGCGTGGTAAGTAGGAATGGGGGAATCTTGTTTAAAGCTGCTATCGTGTTCTTCGTCCAGGATAATTAAGCCTAGATTGGGCAAAGGGGCGAAAATGGCACTGCGAGTCCCAATGATGATTTGTGGCTCTCCTGTGAGCATTTGTCGCCAAGTGTCGTAACGTTCACCGTCGGAAAGGGCGCTGTGATAAACGTGGACTTTGTTTCCAAATCTGGCGCGGAATCTGTCTGTGAGTTGGGGGGTGAGTCCGATTTCGGGAACTAAAACAAGGGCGGATTTTCCTTGTGCGAGTAATGGTGATATGGCTTGTAAATATACTTCTGTTTTTCCTGAACCTGTCACCCCATGTAACAATACTTGAGTAAATCCAGTTAAGGAATTAATTGTTTCTAAGGCGTTATTTTGGGCTGGTGTTAAGGATTTAGCCCAATCTCCGGCTACTGTGGGTCCTTGTTCTTGGCGTAATATTTCTCTGTCTTCAATGACTATATAGCCTTTATCTACTAAAGCTTTCAGCGTAGACGTGCTAGTAGCGCAAAGTTGCAATAATTCACTTTGCCACATTTCCCCGCCTTGTCGGCGTAAAACTTCGACAATTTCTTTTTGACGGGTTGTTAAATCGTCATCATGATTATCCAGAAGTGTGACAGCTTTTTGTAATTTAGGTTGGGTGAGTCGTGGCGGTTCTAAATAGTTTTCTGCTAATCCCAAACGAATTAATTCCCGAATACCTCTATATGCAGCTTTAACTTTTTGTTGAATGTAGTGATAACTATAGTCTGCTGTTGGCGTTTTTTGTAAAAGTGTGATTACTTGCTGGGCTGTAGGGCTAATGTAAATAGAAAGATTTTCTCTACCCAAGGGAGTTAACCGCAGACGACGTTGTGATCTTCCTAATAATCCTGGTGGTAATGCGACGCGAATAACTTGAATTAGAGGTGTATAGTAATAAGCTGCAACTCGATTAAGTAATATCCAATAGCCAGCAGGAAAAAACCCTTCACTAACCACATCTTCAACTTCTCGAATTTTTTCTAAGGGAATATCTAGATTAGGTTGAGTTAATAAGCGAATAGCGATCGCACCTACCTGTGTTGCACCAAAAGGAACACTTAAAATATCCCCTGGTTTGATTTCTAACTGTTCCGGTATTTTATAGGTAAATAAATCTGAACATCCTGGACAATCTACAAGCACTTCAACCCATTGAGACAACTTTGTTTGAGATTGATATAATCCTTCTGGTTCAGATACGGTTATAACCGATGAATTTACGCCAATACTATACATAACTTCTCAATTTATAAACAAATATTTTATTTACAGACTTGGTTAATTCTATTCAATCTTACTTAACTATATCCTTTGGTTTTACCTGATGTAAATAGTATTTTACAATACTTCAATTACACATAATACTTGATAATCTGGAATTTATGTAATCTACCAGACAAATTATCTTCTAGTATCCGAGTAATAAATAGTTGAAAATTGATTTACATACTTGTGTCCTCAATCTACCAACCCTATCTTGAGAAATACATTCAGAGAATGGGTAATTATGAGTAATAGGCAATGAAGTCAGGATTCAACATATAGAATAAATCGGAGATAAAACTTTTAGACAAATTCTTGTCTAATAAGTATTCCAACTCTTAAATACCCATGCTATACCTGTACTATTAGCGAATTAAGTGTTGAATTATTATTTCTGACTTCTTACGTAATTGTGTTATTAATTAAAACTCATTTTGAACTACGAAATCAGGCATAGAGCTTTTCCACCCATTGATAGATATTAAATATTTTTTCAATATGCGATGCTTTTAAACGATAAATATTGTCCGGATTGTAAGTTTCTATTTTTGTATTTTGGATTATTTAGTAAATTTTCGTAGGAACAAATAAATCTAGTAACAACATGGCGATTTATCCAATTACTCTCATCGTCTACCCCGAACAAACATAGAAACTTTGCAAAAAATACACAAAAATTTAATATATAGCTTTCCTGGCTTATTCATGGAGGTGCTAAACAGACAACAGGCAACAAGCAATAGATTTTTTCACAGATCATTTAGGATGGATATATAGGAGTGTTTATCTACATTTTGGATATTTGTTAAAGTGATGATCAGGAGGGTTGACATATTTGCTAATTAAGAAAAGAACGAAGAATATGCCGATATATCTTCCAAAAAAGATAGTTTTTTGTGGGTGCTAAAACCAGTAATGATCATGGGTTGTATCTAGGCATAACCAAAAATAATGGACAAATACTGATTTACCTTCCAGATAAGGAATGATCAAAAAGAGAGTCTTTTGCTAGAGAAAAAGGGTGTATTTGTCCTGAAGGGAAAACTACCCAGTCTGAAACAGGCTGTTGTGATTAAATTATGTACCAAACAAAGCAACCATCCCTAAAGGAAACTATGAATCTTGCTGAATTGGGAACAATGGAAATACTAGAGAATATTACTGATCATGAAGAACCATCAATCGAGAGTTTAGATCAAGTAGTATATGAAGATACTGCAATTGTCGAAAACTTGGAATCAGAAGAACGCAATGGCGATGACATGGCCGCAGCCCGCCCTTCGGGATATAATAAAACCGAAAATGATGATGCTGTAGGCGCATTTTTTAAGGAAATGGCACGTTATCCACTACTCAAACCTGATGAAGAAGTGGAATTAGCCAGACGAGTCAGATTTTTGGAAGAAGTCAAAGAATTGCAAGCAGCATTGGAATTGGAACTAGGAGCGCACCCTAGTAAGGTTCAGGTGGCTTTGCAATTAGAAATGACAGAAAAACAACTGGAAAGCCGCTTGTATCAAGGTAGAGTCGCCAAGCGAAAAATGATTCGCTCCAATCTCCGGTTAGTTGTATCTATTGCTAAACGATATTTAAATCGTGGTGTCCCTTTTCTCGATTTGATTCAGGAAGGAGCAATGGGTTTAAACCGCGCTTCTGAAAAATTTGATCCCGATAAAGGATATAAGTTTTCTACTTATGCTTATTGGTGGATTAGACAAGCAATTACTAGAGCGATCGCTAATGATGCCCGAACTATTCGCTTACCAATCCATATTGTTGAGAAACTTAATAAACTAAAAAAAGCACAACGGGAACTTAAACAAAAACTCTCTCGTAACCCAACGGAAGCCGAAATGGCTGAATCTTTGGAAATTACGGTTCACCAACTGCGTCAACTTCAACAACTTCGACGACAAGCACTTTCCCTTAACCACCGTGTCGGTAAAGAAGAAGACACAGAATTAATGGACTTGCTAGAAGATGAAGATAACCAGTCTCCCGAAGCAAAAATGAACGAAAACATGATGCGTCAGGAAATTTGGGAAGTTCTAGGAGACGTACTTACCCCCAGGGAAAAAGATGTCATTTCTCTCCGCTATGGACTCACCAGCAGCGAACCCTGCACCCTAGAAGAGGTAGGTAATATGTTTAACCTTTCCCGTGAACGAGTTCGCCAAATCCAAAGTAAAGCCATGCGAAAGTTACGTCGCCCCCACATAGCCAAACGGTTAAAAGGCTGGTTAGTATAAGTTGTTAGTCATTAGTCATTAGTCAGTTGTTTTACCAATGACCAATGACTAATGACCAATGACCAATGACCAATAACCAATGACTAATGACTAATTTAATCATCCGTTTTGCCCAACCCAGTGATGCTCATACCCTATTTGCATTAATTCAAGGACTTGCAAAATATGAAAAACTATCCGATGCTGTGATTGGTAATGCTGAAGCCCTCAAAGATCATTTATTTGGTTCGCCAAAATATGTAGACGCAATCTTAGCTGAATCCCAAGGTCAAGCTGTAGGTTTTGCCATATTTTTTCATAATTATTCAACATTTCTCACCAAGCCAGGACTTTACCTCGAAGATATCTTTGTTTTGCCAGAATATCGCCGCCAAGGTATTGGTAAAGCACTTTTGGCAAAGGTAGCTCAAATAGCCTTAGAAAGGGATTGTGGGCGCTTAGAGTGGAGCGTTTTAGATTGGAATGTGTCAGCCCAAGCATTTTACAGGAACATGGGCGCGGATATTTTAGATGATTGGCGGATTTGTCGTGTCACTGAAAAGGGTATTTCAGGATTAGCCAATCAAAAATGAAGTTTAAAAGATCAAGAAGGAATCCGAAAAGTTTACCTTTCCTTTTATCCTTCATTATTAATTTCTTTTTGTTAATCGTAAATTTAAATTCACATAAATTTACCTCCAGCCTAAACCCTGAAGCTATCAATCAATTAATCGCCAATTTCCCATAATTGAGAACCAAGTTTGACAGCTTGTCTTTTGACTAATCCCACAAAATCAAATGAAAATTATAGAGGATATTTGCACGGATTCAGCCATTGTCGTAGAGAGAACACCAGATGAAAAAGATCGTCTCGATATTATTACTAGGCATAGCTACCTTCACCTTTGCCTTCAGTAGTCCCGCTTTGGCCGCGGACGCTGCTAATGGAGCCGAAATATTTAAGGCTAATTGCGCTCAGTGTCACCTTGGCGGCGGAAATTTAGTTAATCGAGCTAAAACCTTGAAGAAAGAGGCTTTGGTAAAGTACGATATGTACTCGGCTGAAAAAATTATTGCTCAAGTTACTAAAGGTCAAGGCGCAATGCCAGCTTTTGGTAATAAATTAAAACCAGATCAAATAGAAAATGTAGCTGCTTATGTCCTACAACAAGCTGATAATGGCTGGGAAAAGTAAAGTTACATCTAACTTGATGGCTTAACAATGTGCGGGGCTTTTCGCTTATTATTCCTATAGTTATAGCAGTATTCACTCTTTGTGAGATACAGTCAGCAACCCGCAAAGCATCTAGGGGCGGGAAAACCCCGCCCTAGATTGTATTGCATTGAGCATAAGTAATTGGACAAAAATATTTACAGTCATTGCGAGCGAAGGGAAGCAATCACAACCCTGGCGATTGCTTCATTTTATTTCACTTCGTTCCATATGGCTAACGCCACGCTGCGCTAACGCAATAACATTGTGTAATTAATTCTGTCTCACTACTTAATAACTGTTATGTTATTCATAACTAAGTAGGTGAACACAATAAAACCAAACTGTGTAAAGAAACGTAAAATCGCCCAAACCCTCTTCACTCTTGCCTCTTGCCTTTTGCCTTGCCATAACGACAATTTTCAACGCCAACCTACTTAATCATCCATAACTAATCATAAAATATGAGTTTATCAGGCATTACTATAGAACAGCGCGAAAAAGAGGCTGAAGCCTTAAAGACTTTCCTGATCTTTAGTTTTATTGGCTCACTAGCATTACATATCGGACTATTGGCTTTAGCTATTAATAAGTTTTTCTTCAAAGTACCTGAAGTTACAAATGAACCAATTGAAGTAACAATTTTGGAAACTCTCCCTCAGAAAATAATCCAACCACCAGTAGAGATCAAATCCCTAGCAAAAATAAATCCTGGTGGTGGAAATGAAGGCGGCGAAGTTTCTATACCAACAAAAACAACCATTAGTAAAATCAAGTCTTCTGTTGCCCCTGTAAGCAAACAGCCCCAACCAAAAACCACTAATAACCTGATTAATAAACAATCCCCAATACTCACGCCTCCTAAAAGTGCAATCATCCCAAATTCTCTAAAAAATAACTCTATAGAAAATACAACTCCTGAACCGACAATCCCAACAGAAACCAAACCAATCCAAAAATTAGATGAAACTTCAAATACCCTAGCATCTACTGAACCTCAAGCGGAAACAAAACCTACGGAAATCCCATTATTAAAGTCAGAACTTCAACCTAATATTAGTTCTAATAATATCCCCAGCAACTCCACAACCTCTATACCAGTTTCACAGAATAGAAATATTTTAAATAATTTAGGTAATCATCGCTGGAGAAATATTTTAGGTAAAGATTCCGGTAATGGTGTGGGAAACAATTCTGGTAATGGCGTGGGAAACAGTTCTGGTAATGGCGTGGGAAACAGTTCTGGTAATGGTGTAGGAAACAGTTCTGGTAATGGTGTGGGAAACACAGCCAAGTCAGAGAATACACCAGTAGCTACCGCGCCCAATCCTCCCATCGAAAACAGTTCTAAATTGAATCGTGCGGATTGTCTACAGTGTCAAATTAAGTATCCAGAGAGAGCCAGACGGCGGGGCGCAGAAGGAAATCCAGAAGTTGCTATTGATACTGATAATAAAGGTAATGTTACGAGAGTGCGGTTAATCCGTTCCAGTGGTGATAGTGAACTAGATGAAGCCGCTCAAAAAGCTGCTCAAGAGTGGAAATTAACGCCCACAGAAGCAGGAAGAGAAGGAGTAAGAGCCTCGGTTAACTTTGCTATTAAAGGATCACAGCGTCACCGTAAACTTCAAGAACGCCAAATAGAAAAACAGCGAGAAGCCATTAATAAAAAACCGGAACAAGAAGCTGCTGCTTCCACTTCGATAGAATCACGTCAACGCAATCGCAGAAAAACGAATGTTATTATTACCGATATTCCATCCGAAAATATAACTAGACAGAGACAAGAATCTGCACCCTCCAAAAGTAAACCAGTTTCACTACCCCGTCAGTCTATTGAACCTGAACAACCCAAGCAAACAGAAGAATCTCCAGCCCGTCGCCGTTCAGTTCAGCCCGTAAAATCTGACACGAGTAATCAATCGGACGAAGGTAGAACCGAAAGAATACAAAAAAGTCAGAGACGCTTAACAGAAGTCCTCCGTCGTCGTCAAAAGTCTGCTGATTCACCACCAGCAGAATCTCCCGCACCACTAGAACCTGCGACTACATCACCAACTGAGTCTAAAAGTCAATAGTGCTAAGATTAGCACCCGACAACAGATTTTTAGTGTGAAACTTGGGTAAGTCCTATGCCAAAAAGCGTTACTCTAGATGATAAAGTTCAAAGATAATTATGACACCGGAAGACATAGCGGGTACGTTAACAGAGTTATTCACTGCTGAAGTTGTAAAATCTATTGCCCCCGGTTCTTGGCAAGTAGAAACTGCTGATTTTCGGTTGTTGGTGCTGCTTTCAGAAGATAATACCTGGTTGCGGATATTATTGCCAATTATGCCTTTACAAGAAGCCGCAGCCTTTATGACACAGTTTCTAGAGGCTAATTTTGATGATACTCAGGAAACACGATATGCCGTTTATGATGATGTAATTTGGGGAGTATTTCAGCATAATAGTGGCACTTTGACTAATGGAGATTTTGCTAATGCGATCGCTCGTCTGATTTCATTATATCAAGCTGGTGTTAATGATGTTTTCAATAATTTGCTAGAAACTCGTATCCGCGAAATTATTAAAGCCGCAAAACAACAGGGACAATCTTTAGAAGCCACTATGCAAAATCTAGACCGTTTTTATGCCGAAGGATTATTAGGAGATATTGACCAAAATGCCCAGGGACGAGAACAAGTTTTAGCAGCTTGGCAAAGACAATTAGAACGTCTTTGGATGGAGATGTAATCGAGTTGACGGGGAAAGTCTCTACATTACTTCTCCATAGGTGCTGATTAAATTTGACTATAGATCGCTGAGATTTATCCCTAAGATTGGACAGGTTACAAATTTATTTCCAGACCAATCTGTGAAAGTATGATCATTTTTGTAATGTCTGGGTGTTTCCATCATTAATTCCCAGGCTTTTCCCGCATTTAATAAGTTAAATCTTTCAGGGTAATATGTTTGTAATAGTTCTTGCACCATTGGCGCATAATCTGAATTTATGCCGGGGAAAATGTGATGTTCTGTATGGTAAGAAAAGTTTAAATGTAAGACATCAAATAGTTTCGGAACTCGAATAGAGAGACTATTAATGAGAGGATCATTTACATTGGTCATGCGGCACAACATATGATTGGTATAGATATAAAATATCAGCCCCGCATAGCCTATCCAAATAGGCAAGAAGTAGCTAAGAAGTAGTTTAATGGGGTGGAACTCCAGGTAACTTAAGATGGTAGCATGAATGGCGATAATCATGAGTAATTCTACAGCGATCGCCCGTTGTTCTTTCCCACTAACTGTAAAAGCCACTACAGGATACTTAGACTTACCATTATTGAATAATAAAACTGAGGTCAAATTCCGAAATGTGTGAACGCCCCAAGCATGACTCATTCCTATAAACAATAAAATAGGATTTACCTCAGATGACGGCACAAAAGCATTCTGAATCCATTTACCCCAATTTTTAGGTTGATTATCTAAATAATTACGATCTGGATCTTTCAAAGAATTTGTTTTATTATGGTGTTCTCGATTGTGTACTGCTTTCCATAAAGTTGGCGGCATCCATAACATTGTGAATCCCAATAAGCTAATTATTTGTCTCAACCAAGGATTCGTAACTGTGCGGCTATGAAGCAAATCGTGGGTACTAAAGAGCAAAACAATCACACTATTAGCCATCACTAATGCTAATGGTAAATACAGCCAAAGAAAATACCAATTCCAGTCATCAAGATGATTGGCAATTCCCCAACCTAAAATCATAATTGCTAGATTAATTAAGAGAATCCAGAGTTTATTGATATCAGGTAAAAATGCTTCTGGCGGCAGTAAAGGACGCAACTTTTTAGCATACTCAGCTTGCGTCATCCAAGCTTTTTGTTCAAGTGTATTCATGAATATTTTTAGTTTTGTTTGCAGGTTGATTAAGACTTTGCGAAAATATTTCATCCGACGTAAAGTCTAAAGGTTGCAAATTTACAAAGGGCAACCAATGAGGAGAGAAAAATTCATCAATTCCAGACTTTTGTAGCAATTTGATGTTTTCTTCACCTATTCAGGTAACTCAGCAGCATTACGAATATTTTGTAAAATTAAACTAGGTGTAGTTCGTTTAACTAACCCAGTTAATACGTTTCCAGGACCAATTTCTACAACTTTCTCAATGCCATCTTCTACTAATTGCAAACAAATTTCTCGCCAGCGGACAGAACCAGTCATTTGTTGAGAAAGACGCTGTTTTAAAGTTTCCGCTTCCATAGCTGGAACTGGATCTACATTAGATAAAACTGGAACATTTGCTGACTGAAAAATAACTGAATCGAGAACTTCTTGAAATTCCATTGCGGCTGCTTTCACTAAATGGGAATGAAATGCACCAGAAACCTTTAAAGGGATAGCCCGTTTAGCTTTAACTTGTGAAATGACAGTCTGTACAGCATCTGGAGTTCCAGAAATAACAACTTGGAGAGGACTGTTATCATTTGCTAAAACTACATCAGGTGTGGCGCTAATAACTTTTTCTAATTCTTCTCGGTCAAAGTTCATTAATGCTGCCATCATTCCCCCAGCAGCACTATCCATTAATTCTGCCCGTCGTTTTACCAAGTGTAATCCAGCCGACCATTCAAAGACACCAGCCACATAAAGGGCTATATATTCGCCTAAACTATGCCCTGTAACTACGTCTGGTTGCTGTCCTTTTTCCCGCAAAATATCAGCAATAATACTTTCGATTACATATAAACTAGGCTGGGTATAAAGTGTTCTTGATAAAGTGTCAATATCACTTTGACATATATCTATTACAGACCAACCCAAAATTGCCTCAGCTTGAATAAATTTTTCTTTGGCAGATGGTAGAGTTAACAAGTCTATTCCCATTCCCAATGCTTGAGAACCTTGTCCGGGAAACACCCATGCAGTTTTAGTCATTTGTTATTAGTCGGTGGTCAGTTGTTAGTTGTCAGTTGCCAGTTGCCAGTTGTCATTGATTATTAGTATTAATTTTCTACTTTTGACTTTTGACTTTTGAATTATCTATCTTCCCCATTGAAAAATGGCTGCCCCCCAGGAAAGACCTGCGCCAAAACCAGATGTGGCAATGATATCATTAGGTTTAATTTTCCCGGCTCGCACTGCTTCATCTAAAGCCAGGGGGATAGATGCAGCGGAGGTGTTACCATAGTCGGCGACATTGCTGATAATTTTATGTTCGGGAATCTCTAAGCGTTCAGCAACGGAATTGATAATCCTTTGATTTGCTTGATGTAATACTAGCCAATCTATATTTTCAACTTTGAGATTAGCTGCAAATAGGGCTTTGTCTATCACTTCTGGAACTTTTTGCACAGCGAAGCGGTAGACTTCTTTACCGTTCATGGTAATGGGATGATATTTGCCTGTAGATACGTGAACATCTGGCGCTAATTCTGTGCTAGAGGCGTTATAGGCTAGGTTGAGACAATTGTTTTGAGAACCGTCGCTTTTGAGGCAAAATCCTAATAGGCGATCGCTTTTATTAGCCTGTAATACCACCGCCCCAGCCCCATCACCAAATAACACACAACTGCGTCTATCTTGCCAATCTACCCACCGAGAGAGGATATCAGCCCCAATTAAGAGTACATTTTGATAAACGCCTGTTCTGAGGTATTGGGCGGCTGTGACTAAACCAAAGACAAAGCCAGAACAGGCAGCAGTTAAGTCAAAGGCAACTGCTTTGGTAGCACCCAATTCACCTTGAACACGGCAAGCACTTCCAAACAGGTCATCAGGAGTGGATGTGGCTAATAAAATTAAATCTATGTCTGCTGCTGCGATGCCGGCGGCAGTAATAGCCTGTTGACCAGCCGCAGTGGCTAATGATGTCAGTGAATCGGGGGGCAATGCTAACCGTCTTTGACGAATTCCTGTTCTTGAGGCAATCCACTCATCTGATGTTTCTACCAGTTGAGTTAATTCTTGGTTATGTAAACAAGCTGCTGGGACTGCTGAACCACTACCTGTAATCGCTATACCACTGTTGAAAAAATTTGGCACTTCTTTTTTCCTCAATTGTCAAGTGTCATTTGTAAATTGTCAGTTGTCTTGTTTGTAAGCATTAATAACGAGTACCAATGACAATCCCAATTTTAGATTCGAGATCAAGAATTTCAGATTTATAAAAGTATTTATGAATCTAAAATCCCCAATCTAAAATTGGATGACAAATGACAAATAGCTGTTGTATCCTCATCTCAATAGAGAAAAGAATGGGCTAATACAGCACGGCGTAAAATAAAATAGCCATTGTCAATCCCCAAAAGCTGACGACCTATTACTTTTGACTTTTGACTTTTGACTTTTAACGAACGCCCGGCGGTACTAACTACTTTCATTTTGGAGAATTTGATATTGGGATTGGAGTCTTTCTAGTACCTGATTATCTACGGCTTCTTTAGCCATGCGAATGGCACTAAAAATAGATGGTGCTTGGGAACTACCATGACCAATAAAACAAATACCGCTGACACCCAGAAGCAAAGCTCCTCCGTGTTCAGCATGATCCATGCGTTGTTTAACGCGCTTCAGATTAGGTTTTAAAATCGCTGTACCGATTTGACCGTGTATCCCTTGGGGTAGTTCTTCTCGAAGAATTTGTAGAATTACGCCCCCAACTGCTTCGGCAAATTTTAATAAAATATTACCCACAAAGCCGTCGCAAACAATCACATCAAATTCACCAGATAATACATCCCGCCCTTCAGCATTACCAGTAAAATTAATTTGAGTATTTTCCCGTAACAATTGGTGGGCGCGGAGAGCTACTTCGTTACCTTTAGTATCTTCTTCGCCAATATTCAATAAACCTATCTTGGGATTGTCGGTTCCCAAAACATACTGACTGTAAATTGAACCCATAACTGCAAACTGCTCTAAAAATTTAGGGCGACAGTCTACATTAGCACCAACATCCAGAATCATTACTGGCTTGCCGGCTTTGATGGTGGGGAATACTGTGCCAATTGCTGGGCGGTCAATTCCCGGTAATCTGCCTAATCGCAGCAAAGCTGATGCCATAGCTGCCCCAGAGTGTCCAGCAGAAAATACAGCATCTGCCTGTTGATTTTTGACTAAATCCATCGCTATGTTGATGGAAGATTTCCGCTTGCGTCTAACTGCGTTGAGAGGATCTTCATCCATAGCGATCGCTTCCTCGGCAGGAACAATCTCCAAATCCGCCATAGTTGTCTTTGGCGGCATTATAGCCTCAATTTGTTGGGGATCTCCAACCAGTAATATTTTTACACCTAATTCCTCTCGCGCCCGCAGTGCGCCGGCGACGATTTCAGTGGGTGCATGATCTCCCCCCATTGCGTCAATTGCGATCCTTACACCAGTCGATCCCATTGCTCAGAGCTTATAGAAACCTTACAAATTTTATCAGATTGCAATACTTAAAAATTTAAAATTCTCAAAAAAGCATAAGAAAATCTACTTTTTCTAAAATCAAGAGAATTAGTATATTTAATTTCACTTAATTTCGCTTGTTAGTATTTACTTAGAATTACATGGGTAACATTAATGATTAAGTGATTTTACTAATGTCCCAAAGCAAATCAAAAATTAGATTCCCGACTTTTTCAAAAAATCGAGAATCTGGAAAAAACCTTATAAAATTCTGGGGAGGTGTGTATCTAACCAATTAACTAAATCAGATATTCCTGAAAAATCTAAAAACTCTTCTCCCAATATTTCTAATTGTTCAGTAGGTAATAAACGAATCCGTTCAACTATAAATGAATCCATTTCCCCAAACCGCCGATTCAAAAGACGATTCAGGAAACGAAAAGCTTCTTTCTGTTCTCCTATTTTTTCTCCTTTCTGTTCACCCTTTTGCAAAATATCCTGGTAAATTACAGATTCTTGCATAATATCCTCACTCAATAATTGACGAATTAGATTTTTCTCGAATCGCAAACCTGCTAAAATCTCAAAAAATCGAGAATCTGGAAAAAATCCTATAAACTTCTGGGAAGGTGTGTATCTAACCAATTAACTAAATCAGATATTCCTGAAAAATCTAAAAACTCTTCTCCCAATATTTCTAATTGTTCAGTAGGTAATAAACGAATCCGTTCAACTATAAATGAATCCATTTCCCCAAACCGCCGATTTAATTGACGATTCAGAAAACGAAAAGCTTCTTTTTGTTCTCCTTTCTGTTCACCCTTTTGCAAAATATCCTGGTAAATTACAGATTCTTGCATAATATCCTCACTCAATAATTGACGAATTAGATTTTTCTCGAATCGCAAACCTGCTAAAATCTCTGTGTAAGCAGCAGTATTCTGTCTGGCTGGTACATCTGTAATTTTAGCAATTTCTGTGGCAACCTGGGATAATAATTCTGGTGCGGAATTTGTTTTTGTTAATGGTGCTAAGGGAAGTAATGCGGGGTTATTGAGAAACAAAGCCGAATCTTGCTCCCACATTCTGATGACTCGATAGCGATGATTTGTCATTTCATCAATATAAGCCTCGGTAAAAGCGATTTCATTAGTTGTTTCCTGCAAGAAAATCACCACTTGAGTTACAGGTAGATTATATTGTCTAACTAATCTGACAAAATAATCTAACATTCTTAACGGAATGGGAGTTTCTGATTTGGTTCTAGTTTGAAATTCTAAATGTAGGATTCTGTTGTTTGTTTGCAGCAATATAACGGAATCTGCACGAATTGGTTCAATGCTTAATTCGGTTTTTAAGACTTTGATCTTTTCGACTGTTTCCGGTAACAACCAGTTGGCAAAATCAAGAGGATATTTTTCAGCTAGGATTTTACAAACATTATCAAAACTCACGATTTACACCCTTTTTCGGTTGATAGTCAGTAATTCAATATTCAGGTTTTCTTTTGCATCTTCTGGCAACTCAAACATGATCTCAAAACCTCCGTTGGGAATAGTTCGACGCAAAAATCTTAAATGGTTTTCTGCATCTTGGCGGTTAGCAAAATGGGCGACGGTGTGAAATTGGGTAATGGTTACAGTTCTGACTATCACCCAAGGATGATTTTGGGCAACAACTGGTTTTATCATGGTAAATGTCTCCTTATTTTAGGAAGCCGGAAGTCAGCAGGAAGCGTCGGAAACTTATTTGCTGGCTTCTGACAATATTTGTAGTTTTGTTGGTGGGTTGCTGTGAGTGTGTTTTCATCGCTTCTAAACACTCTCTTTTCATGGCTGTTGCGGTAAAAGCTGGGTTGCGTCATGGTCGTGCAGTCCGGGAACGACTAGCCAGAACCACATTCGACACTTGAATAAGCGTAGTGATCGCAGTTCTTCTGGGAAATTTTGATTTCTGTAACCTTGCCAGTGTCCCAGGTGTGCAAGTTGTTGTTTGGCACAGGTGGGGCAAAGGTCGCCTGCTTTTCCTTTGTCTATGGTGTATGTGGGGTCTTCAGAATTTAGGGGTTTGATGCCAGGAAATTGACCGTTTTGAGAATAGGGGCAGGGTTTTCCGTCCAGTTCTGCGGGGATGATACCTGTGCAAATTAGGCTGTCGGGGTAGATTTTGCCGTCGGGGGACAGGAAGAGGGCTTTGGGTTCGGTGTTTTTTATATTCATGCTTGACAGTTGCCAGAAGCAGATGCTATTCTGACAATATACCTGTTAACCATGTAAATGTCAAAGCTTAAATGACTAACTTCCTACCTCGTATTTGAATCCGATTGTTTTAGCAACCAAGTCTAAATGTTTCGACTTTGAGCGAGTCGGTTCATAAATTCCATTTTCCCATTCACTAACTGTTTGCTGACGTACACCTAGCTCTTGTGCAAATTCTGCCTGTGTTAAACCAATTTGGAGACGTAATGCCTTAATTGATTTGCTATTCCATACCACTTTCCCATCTACAATTTGCACTTCTTCGCTATTAGTAAATTGGCGAAAAGTAATACATTGCTGATCAAAATCAACATTTTCAACCCGATATCCTGCTTCTATCCAGGCTGAAGCTTGTAATGCGCCTTTGCTGCGATTACTCCACCATGCCCGTTTACTTTTTGCTGAATTGGGTAAGGACTCTTTTATTAAACGCTCGATTTCGGCAAATGATAAAATTATTTCATTTTGTTCACTGCTATACAAAAAGTCTAGGAGTGGCTGGTATTTACTACCCTCCTTCATGTTACCTCTTCCTCTACTAACATCTATTATCTTCTATCAATTAGTTAGTCTTCAGTTAGCCTACGACTTTCAAAGTTATTAATATATCCTGGCTGAATAATTAGCTCTTGAAACTCTTTACAAATCAATCTAATTAACTCTTCATTCTCTCCTGTTAGATAACGTCCGTGCATCAGCCTATTCCTTAATACACGGAGGTCATTAATTTTTCTCGTAATTGTATCTCGTGTGTTTTTATTAACAGTATTAGCAAAAATTGATTGAGGTGAATTTGATAGCTTATAACCTCCTTCTAAGTCATCAATTATACTAATCATTTTTGATAAATCTGTAAAATCTGCATAATAAAGCCAGTGCATAAGTAGAGGATTATATTGCTGGTAGTTAGCTTCATTTTCATTATTCTTTAATGCCTCACTCTTACATTCTTTATATTTTCTAAGTCTATCTTCCCATTTATAGCCATATTTAATTTTATATTTTTCAAGATTTTGTTCAGCATCTTCTATATATCTATCAAGAGTATCTTCCCAGCGAGAACCATACTTTTTGAGCATTACAGATATAATAAATTCTCTAACTGCGTTTTCAAAATTCATTACTAAAGGGAATAATCTCTCACTTCTCTCATCCCCATAAGAGTTATAAACAAGTGTTAATTTAGGAAAGTACGTTTCTGCTGCCTGTGCTAAAACCTTCTCAAGTTCGACAGGTTCAACCGGAACTGCCATTTCAACGTCAAAAGTTATTAAAGTATGAGAATTGATATGGGATTGCCAATGTACATTTAGGAGAAACTCAAAATTTTGGGTAACTGCTGCTTGCAATTCATATTGATTATTTAATGGGTTTAGAGGTATTGAATCGTATTCGTCATATACAGCACCCAAGTCATCGAAAAGATCATACAAGGCTCTTTCTAATTCCTCCTGTGGCTGTTCAAAGACAGTTAAGTAGCAAGCATGGATCATTAAACTCCCCCTTGAAATAGCTTTCCAACAAGCTTCTGAGCTTCAGCACGGTGATCTTTAGCAGCTTTCGATAATTGCTCTGCCTCTTTTATTAATCGTTGTGCTTCAACAACAATCTGTTTTTGTTCATCACGAGAGGGGAGCATTATAGGCAAATTATTTAGAGCAGCAAGAGTCAACATAGGCTGAATGCTACCAGTTGAAAGGGAGTGAATAAGGGCTTGACCATCATCTGAATTGAGATATAACGTCAAGTAAGCAGGATCAATCTTGTCTGTTAAGCGCAATCTTGCAAGGTGTGTATCTATGTTGGCTGGTTCGTCAGATTCATAAACAGCAGCTATCCCTGGACGCATGATTAAACTAACCAGCACATCACCCTTATGAACTTGAGTTTTTTCTAGTTTGTTGTGTTCCTCTGGAGTGAGATAGCGCACATGATTCAGGTTGATACCTTCAGTCGAAATATTACGTACTGATATCAAAGGAATTTCCCCTCTATCTTTAATCCCGTTGATAAAATAACCACGCTGAGTAGTTCCTAAAGTACCCAATTTGACTACTGGAAAGGGGCTTTTCTCTAACTGAGCCATTGTACCTGTCACAACTTGCGAGTAAGGTTCAAAGTTCCAGACACCCTTTTGACGTAACTGCGAAAGATTAACTATAGTTTTTTCCATTTAACTACCTTCCTAATAACCCAGCTAAATCTGTAATTGCTTTCTTCACTTCTGGCGGTTCATTAACTTCATCTTCTGAGGCAGAAATACGACCAGATGCGTCATAGCCAATATCATCAATCCTAGCCATGTAAATCTTATCATCCTGCTCAATTTCTAGCTGACTTTCTGCTGTCAAAGCTATATCACGCTTTTCTAGAAGAACCACGCTAGTTTTCACAGCAGCACCATAGGGTCTGAATGTTTCTTGTGGTAAACTCACAATCGCTTTTAATCTTGCCCAACGTAAAATCCAGTCTCTTACATCCTGCATGGAACTATTTGCCAAAACACCATCAGGTAAAACAATTGCTAACTTTCCCCCTGGTGCTAAAAACTCAAGACAACGATTAAGAAAAGCGACTTCTTGAGGAATGCTTCTAACAACCTTGCCATTTTTCTTTGTCACCCCATCCCGTGAAGCAAAATCCTTCAAAATACTTTCATTTGTCAACTTAGAACCAAATGGAGGATTAGTTAAAATCATCGTTAACCCACCCAGATAAAAACCAGGACGTTCTGGAAGTCCTTCTGTAATTCCTCCTGTAATGCTACTCAATCTTTCCAGCGAATCCATAACCTTTAAATCGGCATATTGTGCGCCATTCATTAAAGTATTAACTCGCGCTACGTGCATCACATTTCGAGAATATTCAGCCCCAAATAAATGATTATCTCGAAACTTGATAAACTCTTCCGTTGGTTCTTCAGGATTTATCCCTTCAGCACTATCTCCATTATTTGCTATTGCTTTTGCATATTCCTGTTTACGCACATAATCCAAAACGTGAGTTAGCATTCGCGCTGAACCGCAAGCAGGATCACCAACATAATCATTTACTGTTGGTTGCAAAATTCCTACCATTAAATTAATTACAGGTGTAGGTGTGAAATATTGCCCTAAATCATCACGGAAAGTTTTACTTAAAAAGTCTTCAAATACTCCACCTTTGACATCTGCTGAAGATTTCCGCAAACTCCAAGGCTGTAAACGCTTGACTATTTCCATTGTGGTGTGTGGCTTGAATTGCAAAACATCAGCTTCATTAAAAGCCAACCTCACAGCCAAATCATCACCAAATTTTTTCGCTAGTGTGTCCCGTTCCCACTGCTTGGCTTTTTCAAAAGTTTCTCTGACTTGAACTAATAAACGTTCTGGGTCTGTTTCATTACTGACACTAAATACATAAGCCCGTGATTCTCCTGTTTGCTTTACCAAGTCAATTGTTGCTTGTTCGTCGTACCACTTAGCAAACAAAAATTTAACCATTGCATCAACGGCTTCTTGTGGCTGCAAACCCTCGTTATCTCTGAGAATAGAATGACATCCAGAACGGGTATCACCCAAAACCTCCCGAAATTTATCACGGGATAGAGGTGTAAGTCCAGTTTGAATACCATCTGGTTCACTAGGATTTAAAATTACAGTATAAGGACTATGGTTTGCAGCTTCACGGGCGCTTTCATATTTAGGTAAGTTACCAATTATTTCTAACTTACGTGGATAATCAAGGTCACGACGATAGATATCTGTTTGTTTCCCACTGGTTAATATTGCATAACGAGCAGATGGTGAAGCACTCATGTAAGAATTGAGTCGGTTAAGATGTTCTACCCAACCTTCCGCTTCAGTTCCACCAACTTTTTTATTTGGTTCCATAGCCTCTACCATAATAAAGGCTACATCCAAATTACCTACAGAATCGGCATAACGGTCATCATAAACTACAACGTCTGCCCGTCCTTGATAGCGTCGTCCACCTTGATGAGTTCCCTCGGCAAAATCCGCATTTAGTTCTAATGCCATTGCTTCTAGTGGAACGCCGTACTCTTCCACTAAAATCTGAATTGCCCACATTGTTACAGGATCTTCTGCTGGACGTACATAAGAACCATCAGCTTTAAATAATTTCTGTAGATTTATATGCTGGCGATACTTTTCTGGTACGTCAGCCGGATTTTTATAAGGATTAGTGAAATCGGAGAAAGGCATGAAGTTATGGAATACAGGTTACACCTAGCCTAATGATAGGCTATTTTGAGCGATCGCACTTTGATCTATTTCCTATACAAAAACCGTAGGGGCGGGGTTTCCCCGCCCTGGTGTTTCCCTAACTCAAAACCCAGCTAACCAGTGTTCTCACACCAAAACCAGTTGCCCCAGCACCATTGTAGCCATGTTCCTTATCAGCCCAAACTGGTCCGGCAATATCTAAATGCGCCCAAGGGGTATCCTTAACAAACTGCTTCAGGAATAAAGCCGCAGTAATAGAACCGCCATAACGGGGTCCGGTATTTTTCATATCAGCAATACCCGATTTTAGCCCGTCAAAATATTTGTCTTCCATTGGCATCCGCCAAATTTTCTCACCAGCACTATCAGCGGCTGTTTGCAGTTGGCAAGCTACCGCATCATCTGGTGTAAATAAACCAGCGATATCTTCACCCAAAGCTACCACACAAGCACCTGTAAGGGTAGCTAAATCAACGATCGCATCCACACCCAATTTATCCGCATAAACCAAGGCATCAGCCAAGGTTAACCGCCCTTCAGCATCGGTGTTATTTACTTCGATTGTTTTGCCATTTGATGCAGTTAAGATGTCTCCAGGGTGCATAGCCTTACCGCTAATCATGTTTTCAGTAACGGCGGAGATAAAGTGAACTTCCACATCTGGTTTTAATTGTCCAATAGCCTTAGCCGCGCCTAAAGTTGCCGCTGCACCACCCATATCCATTTTCATGGTTTCGATCCCACTACCAGCGCCTTTAATGTTCAATCCACCGGAATCAAAAGTTACGCCTTTTCCGATAATTGCCAGTTTCCGCTTAGGTGTATCGGCTGGTTTATAGGTGAGGTGAATGAATTTTGGTGGTAAATCAGAAGCTTGGGCGACTCCCAAAAATGCCCCCATGCCTAGTTTTTCGCATTCTTCCTGTTCCAAAATTTCCAGTTCTAACCCGTATTCGTGAGCGATCGCTTGAGCAGTTTCTGCCATAGTAATAGATGTAACCGCATTAGCTGGGGCTGCGACTAACTGCCTAGCTAAAATTACACCGGAAACAATTTGATTAGCGCGGGTAATAGCCGCTTCTTGTCCAGCTAAACCAAGTAAATCAATGGTTTCAATATTGGGATTTTTATCTTCTGGCTCGGATTTAAAGCGAATATCTTGGTAAAGTGCCAATTCTATGCCCTCAGTCAATGCTTGGGCTGTGGTGGCTGGGTCATTATTCCACAGTGGTAAACTGATGCCCAAAGTCTTGGTTTTTTGCTTTTTGGCGGTTTTGGCTATAGTCGCGGCTACACGGCGTAAACTGTCTAGTTTTAGTGCGTCTGGTTTCCCTAAACCAACTACAATTACCTTCTTCACTGGGTAAGTCCCACCTAAACGAATAACAACGGTGCTATTTGCCTTACCTGTAAACTCTTCCTCGGTAATTACTTCTTTTAAAATTCCCGCAAATTTATCATTTAAGTTGACCAGATCACCGGTTAACTCCACCGCATCTTCAAATAGACCAAAGGCTAAAGTATCACCGGTCCAATCTAATAATCCTGTATTTGTAAGTTGAATCGTCATTTTTTTAATTTCTGTCTATCTTGCTTCATGTACCAGTATTGCTCAAATTTTCCGAATCATGGGCGTTTTACGCAACGTCTTGACAATCTGGTAAGATAAAAAATAGTTCACAAATATCCAATTTACAAAGTTTTATCGGTTTTTTAGCCATCCGTTGCTTGTAAAAATTATTCCTATGTCTAAAGAAATCAATCAGCCCCAATTACCACCCACCAGCGCCATTGACAGTGTGACTAATGTTGCATTTGAAAATTGGTTTGAATATCCAGTTCGGGCGCAACCTCACCACACTGATTACGCAGGTATAGTTTGGCATGGTACTTATTTAACATGGATGGAAGAAGCAAGGGTAGAATGCTTACGCTCTATAGGCATTGAATTTGCTGATTTAGTAGCTTTAGGTTGTGATTTACCTGTTGTAGAATTGTCAATTCGTTATCATCAGTCGGTGAAATTAGGAATGCCAGTCCTAGTAAGAACACGGATGGCTGAGGTAACAGGAGTGCGAATGAACTGGGACTACACCCTTGTTTCTCCTGATGGTCAGGATTTATATATTACTGCTCTGGTAACGTTAGTAGCTTTGGATCGAGAAAAAGGTAAAATTATGCGTCAGTTACCACCCGCGTTTCAAGATGCTTTGGCGAAAATTTCCGGTTCTCGGAAGATTAGGTAATGGAAACTGGGAACTATAATAAAAAAACTTTTCTAGCAACCCATAGTTTTAATATGTCTAAATCAGTAAAAATATCTGATCATTTAACACAAAAGGTTCAAGAAAAAGAGAAAGAGAAAGAGGAACAACTAATTAATGAACTTAGACTTTTATTAAAAACCTTGATTTATCAGGAAGAAGTTACAATTAAAGCCATCATAGATTGTCTTTATGATGTTGGTTCAACTAATTTGATAAATCATAAGCTGCATTTTGGAACTCTCAATAAGACTCTAAAATTTATGACTAAAATGTCGAAGCCAGTATTTAAAATCCTGGCTTGGCAATGGTTTAATAAAAATTGTCCTGAGTTAATTACTAAATGGCTGGAAAGTAAGGTGACATTTGCCAGAGTGGAAGAAACGAAGATAGAGGTGATGGTAGATAATGAAAATCTCAGTTTAGCTCCTATGTCTCAACTTCCAGAAGAAAATCAAGTTAATCAGGTAAAACATCTGCATTTTCAGGTGAAATTGTTAACAGGTATTTTAGTTGGAGTTTTAACTATCTTTTCCGGTAGTTTTATTTGGTTGAATTATTCATTAAAGTTATCGCATTTGCAAACTGTAGAAAAACTCCAAAATCAAGTTAAAATCCTAGAATCTAGTGTCAATAGACATTAGTAATTAAAAATGAGGCGTTGCTGATTAAGGATTAAGGGTATGAATTTTAGTCTCACGCAAAGGCGCAATCACGCTTCGTGATCTCGAAGAGTAGACGCACTGAGGTTTGATTTTTAAAGGTTCAATTTGGAGATTTCATACCTCGATTCAGCAACGCCATTTTCCGGTTTCCCCCCAAAGCATCGAGGGGATTAAGAGGGGTAATTTAACTTGTGTGTACACGATAGCCCCGCAAGCAAGGATGGGACTAGGATGTATTTCATTCAAGTGCAAACTGTATATACAACAGCTTCGTAGAAATCTAAAATCTAAAATCCAAAATTGATATGTTGCGGGTTTTAATTCTCGGTGGAATTGGTGATGCAGTGGAATTGGCTGCTAAGGTAGCAAATATTCCTGGTATTGAGGCGATCGCTTCTTTAGCCGGTCGAACTCGTGAACCTGCTAATCTTGTTGGTAATGTGCGGATTGGCGGTTTTGGTGGTGTCCCAGGATTGGTTGGTTATTTGCGAGAAATGCAAATTGATATATTAATTGATGCTACTCATCCTTTCGCTAATCAGATTTCTGAAAATGCCGCCGCAGCGACACAGGAAGTAGGTATTCCGCGATTAATGGTAATTCGTCCACCTTGGGAAAAATTAGGAGATGATTGCTGGTTAGAAGTAGAAAATAATCTCGCTGCTGCTACTGTGTTAGCAAATCAAGCTAAACGAGTATTTCTAACAATTGGTAGACAAGAAATTGCGACTTTTGCACATTTACAGGAAATTTGGTTTTTAATGCGGATGATTGATCCACCAAATACTGATGTTATCGTCCCACCTGGATTAATTTTATGCGATCGCGGTCCCTTTACTTTAGAAAACGAACAGGAAATTTTACTCAAATACAATATAGATACCATTGTTAGCAAAAATAGCGGTGGTAATGCCACCTATCCCAAAATTATCGCCGCTAGGAAACTCGGAATTAAGGTTGTGATGGTAAATCGTCCACCTGTACCCCCAGGAGAACAAGTTCCAGACGTAGATAGTGCGTGCAAATGGTTGTTTGACAAGTTGGATATTTTATAAAATTAAGGTAATTAATGGAGGGACGCAACATGGTGATTAAGAAACCAGATATTAACAATACTCCTCAAAATCTGATTTTACCTTTAGAAAGTGGCGATCGCCTATCCCGCCACGAATTTGAACGTCGTTATACAGAAAGTCTCCATGTTAAAAAAGCCGAACTAATCGAAGGAGTAGTTTACGTGGCATCACCCTTACGCTTTCAACGTCATGCAGAACCCCATGCAAAACTTGTAATTTGGTTAGGGAATTATCAAATTGCTACACCCGGTATCAAGTTAGGTATTGAACCCACAATTAGATTAGATCAAGATAACGAACCCCAGCCTGATGGAATTCTATTCATTGATCAAAGTTTAGGAGGAAAGTCCCGCATTACAGTAGATGACTATATTGAAGGTTCACCAGAATTAGTTGCCGAAATTGCTGCTAGTAGTGCAGCTTATGATTTGCATGATAAAAAAAAGGCCTATCGTCGCAACGGTATTCAAGAATATATTGTTTGGCAAAGTTTAGAAAAAAAACTAAATTGGTTTCAATTACATGAAAGTGAATATATCTCTCTTGAACCCGATGCTGATGGTGTCATAAAAAGTCAAGTTATGCCAGGTTTATGGTTAGCAGTACCAGCATTACTGGCAGGTGACATGATTCAGGTTTTAGTAGTTTTACAAGCCGGATTAAATTCACCTGAACATAGGGAATTTTTACAAAATAGATAATTGGTGATTGGGAATATAGCAGATTGTAAATTAATGAGGCTTCCGTGAGCGTCAACCGATAATATTCGATGGCAGAAAGTGTTAGTAAAAGCTTTACGATCTTGGGATATATGGAATACAAGTAACACTTACGAACGAGGAAATTATTTATTTTTTAATATGCCTTTATACTCAAATAATACTGAATGGCAATTAATTGATGTGAGTGACAATGAAACTGAATTTCATATTTTAGGTGTTTTACCTGGATTGATTCAACTACCTTACCCTCCATCACATAAATCAACAGCTACTCCTGTGATTAATTATCAACCTACTGTTGAAGAAAGATATGATTGGACACTTGAATTTGCTAGACGACTTGATGCTTGGTTAGCTGCTATTATTTTATATGCTGTTAGCTTATATCAACAAGAAGATAAACTTCAAGTTTTTAATATAATAAATTCGATGGACTCCATATCTGATGTATGTATTGATTGGGAATTTGATCAACATGAATGTCAATTAAACTGGGAATAATCCAATAATTCTCAAAAATCCAGATTTTTCTAAAAAATATAGTATAATCTGGATTCTAGACGAAAATATCAATTATATAGTACAATAGTATCAATAAGCTATTGTCACTTAATAATTTACAGGTCATAAAATGGTATCAGTTAATCCGTTAGTCAAACCCTTTGTAAAGTGGGCAGGAGGAAAAAGACAGCTTGTGCCGACAATTCTAGCCAATCACCTGCCTAAAAATTATAATCTTCAAACCTACTACGAGCCTTTTATTGGTGGTGGTGCGCTTTTGTTTAGTTTGCAACCTAAAAAAGCTGTCATTAATGACAGTAATGCTGAATTGATAAATTGTTACAAAATAATTAAAAATTCTTTAGATGAACTAATTGAGGATTTAAAAAATCACAAAAATAATGAATATTATTATTATGATATTAGAGACTGGGATCGAGAAAAGAATTTCAAGTCTAAAACAGAAGTTCAACGAGCATCCAGGATTATTTTCTTAAATAAAACTTGTTATAATGGGTTATTTAGAGTTAATTCTCAAGGTCAATTTAATGTACCTTTTGGCAAATATAAAAATCCAAATATTTTAGATATAGCTGTTTTAAAAGCAGTTAATAAATATTTAAATGAAAATCAAGTTAGAATATTAAACTCTGATTTTCAAGAAGCTGTTAAAGATGCTAAACGAGGAGATTTTATATATCTCGATCCTCCTTATGATCCAGTTTCCGAAACTGCTTCTTTTACTGGCTACGATGTTAACGGTTTCAATAAACAGGAACAGAGAAGATTAAAAGAGGTATTTGATGATCTAAACAGTAGGGGTTGTCATATTTTACTAAGTAATGCTTGTACAGAATTTATCGAAGACCTCTATAAAGATTATCTGCACACAAAAATCTCAGCTATAAGAGCGATAAATTGTAATGGTAAAAAAAGAGGTAAAGTGGATGAGATTTTAGTAAAAAACTATGAGTGATAAAAATACTAAAAATGATATTGCTTGGGAAGCACTATTTGAAAAATACTCTATTTTGGAAAAAATAAATGAAATAGGATACTTTGAGATAGAGTCCAATAGTATTAATGAATTCAGAGAAAGTAGGTTAATGGCAAAGTTTGATCATTATCATACTTTGCCTAAAATCTTTAAACAACATAAGCTGTCTATATTACCTATTTCCAGAAATAAATATATAATAGGCAGATTTGATACTTATTTAAATGTTGATTATGACGCTTGTTTAGAACCTACTCCTGTTGATTTTCCTTCCAGTATAGAAAGTATAGATTATTGTAATCTCTTTTCAGAAAGTGCAGCTTTAAGTTGTGCTTTCAATATAGATATTATAGATGATTTAATTAATAGTAATGGAGAAGTTTTTAAACAAACTGTTTATGGTCGAATGTCTACAGGTAAGTTTAATTTTTTTATAAAAGATAAAGTAGATAATAAACAGTATCAAATTGAAGTTGATAACTCTCAGTGTGAAATAGATGCAGGGTTTGAGAGTGAAAATTATTTTGTATTAGTGGAAGCTAAATTATATGATGTGGATAATTTTTTAATTAGGCAGCTTTATTATCCATATCAACTATGGTCTAAGAGGGTGTTTGAGAAGTTTTTAATGTATAAACAAACCCCTCTCCAAACCTCTCCCCGAAGCGGGGAGAGGCTTTGAAAACCCCCTTCCCTCGTAGGGAAGGGGGCAGGGGGGTTAGGTTTTTGGAGATTATCGGTTTCATCTAATACTTTTAAAACATCCTCTAATAAAATTAGAACAAAAGAGGTAATTCCAGTTTTAATGACTTACTCTAATTCTAGTAATATATTTAGCTTCTTTATATACAAATTTGAGAATTTATTAGATTACAATTCTATAAAGTTAGTAGAGCAAAAAAATTATGTTATGGCACCCGAAATAATAACTCATGATGATGTATCTGAAGTATTTAAATCTATTACGATAGCCCCTGAACCAACAGATATTCCATTTCCACAAGCAAATACATTTGCAAGAATTATAGATTTACTAACAATTTTGTTAAATAAAGAGCTTACAAAGGAAGAGATTACAGCAAATTATCAATTTAATCAACGACAGACTACTTATTATACTGATGCTGCTAGATATCTTGGATTTGTTGAAAAATATAAAGACATAAATACTAAAGAAATCAACTTTAAGTTAAGTGATGAAAGCACAGATTATTTAAAAAAAAGGCATAAAATAAAAATATTATATTTTATTAGAAAAATTTTACAATATCAGGTTTTTTATAAAACTTTTGAATCTACTCTTTCAAATGGTGAAATACCGGATAAAAATGAAATTATTAAAATAATTTTATCCTGTAATTCAAAGTTAAATAATGAAACTGCTGATAGACGTTCTAGCACAGTTAGACGATGGATAGAATGGATATTAAGTATGATTTCTGATGAATAAAGATATAGAGGTGTAAAGGAATAGTCCAGCCCTCTTAAAAGTTTAAACAGATAAGAGGGATAATTAAAAGACATTACCAATGATGATCATTATCATTAATTGAGAACTTTATTTTTTGGAAGTCTCTTAACAGTCAACTGTTCACAATCATATCTTAATAACTCAGAAAATCCTGAGAAATAGCAAAGGTTTCGCTAATGATTTCTGATGCTAATTGATTACTAGGTCGTGCTTCGCTATCAGATTTGAGTAGAGGATAGTCCTGATGATCATGAGATTGATGACCATTAGAAGATGATTGAGACTGTAAATAAACTCCCATAGCTACACTGGGTAGATAGCTAATATTATAATTTGCCACCTTTGCAGAGACTACCGAAACAAAAGACAGATTAAATAAACTGTGCAAAGGTAACTTGTATAGGTCACGGTGGGGAATTAAAATTATTGTCTCTACCCCTTCCAATTCTTGAATAATTGTGGAAATATTCAAGATATTTTGCAACTCTAATAGTTTGGATAGTGTTGCTGACTCTTGCCAATCTGCTAACCATTGTTCAAACTCAATTAAGCGTCTTACTCCCTCTGGAATTGCTTCTATATCTTGGATAGGTGTAAAAAGTAAAATGGGAGATGGGGCTTGATCTTTGATAATGAATGTGTGCAAAGCGGCTGGACTAATATGCCAATAAATTATAGCTGTGGAGGGATTCAGTAATTTTTGAATACCGTGATAATTCCCCGACTGAAGTTGATAATTTAAATCAGGTATTAACCACTGTAAACAATTATTTTTACCCTGTTCAGCGATTTCCCAAGCTTCTACTAGGTCTCCTGTATTTACAGCCAAATCAACTGCTAGTTGTCCTAAACCTATGAATTTTAGTAACAGTTGTTTTTTATTTTCATCAGAACGGGTGGGCTGAGTGAGTAATTGTTGTAATAGTTCAATTCCCCATTTTTGTAGTTCTTGTGCGGCTGTTGTTTCTCCTAAGCAGACAAGGACTTTGGCAAGAAGTTGCAAAATTTCTAAATGGAATTCGGGAAAATCTTCTGGTGTTAGGGTGGATAGTGCCAATTGGTATTCAGACATGGCATGATGCCAATAATCCCGATGTGCAGTTTCTTTTTTGCCTTGCTCGTAATAAGTATTACCAACAGCTATATGTAATCTTCCCCAACCTTCTGGATGAGTATCGGGGCGAAGATATTTTAAACCTTCTTGATAACTGGCTAATTTGCCTTCATAGCCGCCTAAGTTCAGGTCGGGATTGGCGGCAGAAATGGTACTAACGATAATTAGTGATGATTGTTGGGGGGGAAGATGACCAGCAGCCGCCCCTCTTCCTAGCCAAGCTTCCCAATAGTCTAGTTTCATTTCCAAGGCACTGTCATAGCAGGAAATGGCTTGAGGGAAACGATCTAGGTAAAATAGGGCTACGGCTTGGTTATACCAAGCCGGATGGAAATCGGGTTTGATGGCGATCGCTTGTTGATAGGAGGCGATCGCATCTTCCCGACAACCTAAGTTTTCAAAGGACACACCCCGGTTATACCAAGCTAAATAAAATTCTGGTTGCACAGCCAGGGCTTGATCCCAAGATTCAATCGCTTCTGACCATTGTTTTAAACTAAATAGCACTACCCCCCGGTCTATCCATACTTCATGATAGTTGGGTTCGAGATGAAGAGCTTGGTCGTAACTAGCGATCGCCTCTGCATATTGCTCAACCACAGCTAAAGCTATACCCCGGTAATACCAAGTTTCCGCATCTTGGGGTTCTAAATTCAAGGCTTGATCATAACTATCAATGGCTTCCCCGATCAAACCTAACTTGAGTAGTGCCAAGCCTCTGCTAGACCAAGCTGGTTGGTAATTTGGTTGAATAGCGATCGCTTGATCAAAAGAAGCGATAGCCGCATCAAAATCTCCCAACTCACCGAGAATACCGCCTCGGTTATACCAAACCTTATAGAAATCGGGTTTGAGAGCCAGGGTTTGGTCATAAGCAGCGATCGCCTCTGTAAACCGTTGCAAATAAAACAGTGTCAGCCCCTGATTAAACCAATATTCATAAGCTTGAGGTTGGATTTGACTAGCTCGTTCATACAAATCCAAAGCCGCTAATAAGTTTCCAGCCTTAGCTTGCTGTAACCCTTCATAAAATAAACTTTCTGCCGGATTAGTAACAACCATTTGTGATCTAGATTGCTGCACAATCTGACCATCACGAATTGCCAATTCCGACGCTAACTGCTGAACAAGATCGTTACTTTGCTCCAACCGCACCACCAACTCATCGAAAGTGGATGCTAACTGCGGTTCTAAATTTACCCAAGGCTCGTGCCAGCTTTTCTCCATTCGAGATTCTGGATCGGCAATTATATCCTCAACATTCTGGGAAAATTCCTGAATTTTATGCTCATAACTCTGATAGTCATTTTCCGTCTTGGCAGTATTGTCAAAAATATCTTCAGCCAAAGACTCATGACTTAACTCTAGAGACTCACCAGTGAATAGATCCTCAACCATTGGGGATTGTGGATGACTCAGAGGTTCTATTTCCTGATATTGCCAGATTTCCTCCCCAAATTGGCGCAGCAATTCCTGACCAGGAGTATCTAACTCCTCCTGTGTAGGGATGAAAATTTCCCACTCCTGTGACTCTTGCGTACTTTCATCCTCCTGATTAAGATTGCGCCGCAATAGCTGCATCCCAATGTCATAGGACAAGTTACTAACCTCTCCAATACTCAACTCACCCAGTTTCACCATCCGCTCCGCTAACTGAAGATTTGGTGCGGGAGAAGCTAATAATTTGTCTCCAAATATCAACAGCCAATCTATCCAACGGTCAACAGTAATACGCGGTTCCATCCGCTGTAAATACTTGAATGCCCATTGTTGTCCTCGCGCTTGGTTTACTCCTTCTAGGAGTTCGTTAAATAAGGACTCTAGATCCGCATTCGTAAGTTCTGGTGGTTGATCTGCCACCAGATTGCCTTGACTAGCCCTGGGATCACTTATCCCAAGACTGCCAAAGGGGTACTGTAAAAATTTGTTAAGCCACTGCAAGAGCCACCTGAACATCTGCCAATTTATGGGATTTTCTTTCTCCTAGATTGTAGCTATTGTTGTGTCAAAAAAATTATTAATTACGGAAAGGTCTAGAAAATTTAATAGACCTGGGTAACAATACTAATAGCTACACTGAACAAATCAAACTTGAGTTATGGGGACTTGTCTTCATCAGAGTGAGTGAAAAATCCTCTTTATACTATTTCACAAAAAGCGTAATTTTCCCTAATCCTGTGTTTCCTAGAACTGAAGACTATAATCACGAAAAGTGTCAGTCCTCAGTTTTGATTATACAGAAGGTTCGTTCGCTTCATTATACTGATTAACCAATACCTGAATAATCTCTTCGGGATTTTGTGTTTCCACTCCTAGTTGTTGGGAGATTTGGTCACATAGGTTTTCATCCTGTTGTAACATCATCAACAGTTCATCTAGGGTAACAGTTTTGTATTCCCCTTCGGATAAATTTTCCTCTGTGTTGGCAGATACTAAGGGATTACTCTCCACTACATCAGGACCGTCATATTCCCAAATTGGTTCTCCTGCATTAAGTGTTAAGACTTTCATACCTATATCGTAGGACAGATTACTGATTTCCCCAACTCTTAGCTCACCAAGTTGGACTAATCTGGCTGCTAATTCATTATGAGGTTTAGCAGATGCTAATAATCTGTCTCCAAAACGAATTAACCATTCTAACCACTGTTCCGTACTAACACGATGTTCAAGACTATGTAACCATTTTTGCGCCCAAGCTTGTCCCTTGACCTGATGAACCCCTTCTAGTAGTTCTGTAAATAGAAATTCTAAATCTGTATCACTTAGGGGTGGAGCTACTTGTGTGGGGACTTCCTCTCGACTGAGGGTGAGATTTTGTTTACCACCAAACAAGTGCCGAAAAATTTTTTTGAGCCATTGAATTAGCCGCTTGAACATTTGATGCACCATTGATGTTGCCTATTAAAATTTTAGCTTAAACAGTAGAAGCCTCTCACCTACCCGATAGGGAGGTGATGAGATGAATAAAATACGCGCGAGTGAAGAATTGACCAACGAGCAAAATTGAGCATAGCGAAATCAGCAATGTTGGTCGATGTTAGCGCAGCCGCACGAAGTGCGGAACGAACACTTTTTTTGTTTTTCTCCAAATACCTTGTCATAACGACAATTTTTAACGCCAACCTACTTATACTCAAAACGGTTAAAACTTGGACTTTTTTATAACACAAAGAACAAGTTTAGAGTGAAGTTAATCCAAAATCCAAAATTGTCAATCCAAAATCGAATGCCATGAGTTGTTAGAATGGTAAAACCCTAAAATTTACCTGGGATATACGGATTTAAACCTGTCTCCATGTCTTACGAACCACTGCACCATAAGTATCGGCCAAAGAGCTTCGCTGAACTAGTGGGTCAAGAGGCGATCGCTACTACCCTAACAAACGCCATTCTCTCAGCGAAAATCGCCCCTGCCTATTTGTTCACTGGCCCCAGAGGTACAGGAAAAACTTCCAGTGCGAGAATTCTCGCCAAATCTCTCAATTGTCTCCAAGGCAACCAGCCAACCCCCCAACCCTGCGGCGTTTGTGAAATCTGTCAGGGTATTACTAAAGGCTATTCTACTGATGTTATTGAAATTGACGCTGCTAGTAATACTGGTGTTGATAATATCCGGGAACTGATTGAACGGGCGCAGTTTGCCCCGATGCAGTGCCGTTATAAAGTATATGTGATTGATGAATGTCTAACAGGAGATTCTTTAATTCTCACTAATACCGGACTTGTTCGCATTGACAACCCGAATATTAAAGGACAAAAAGTTCTTAGTTACAATGAATCCTCTAAAAAATGGGAATTTAAAAAAGTTGTCCGGTGGTTAGATCAAGGGGAAAAGCAAACTTTAGTTATCAAAACAACTCACAGAGAAATTAAGTGTACAAGTAATCATTTAATCAGGACTGATCAGGGATGGATAGCAGCCAAAGACGTAAAAGAAGGAATGAAGATACTATCCCCTGTGAATGTGGATGCGGCACGCTCATTTACAAATTTGGAGAAGGTAGAATCTGTTCACCTCGCTGGAGTTGAGCGAGTTTATGATCTGGAAGTTGAGGATAATCATAACTTTGTAGCTAATGGATTACTAGTACATAACTGTCATATGCTAAGTACCGCAGCGTTTAATGCGTTACTTAAAACCCTAGAAGAACCACCCAAGCACGTTGTTTTTGTTCTGGCGACAACAGACCCACAAAGGGTATTACCAACAATTATTTCTCGTTGTCAAAGGTTTGATTTTCGACGGATTCAGTTAGAGGCAATGGTAAAACATTTAACACATATTGCCGATAAAGAAAGTATTAATATTTCCCATGATTCCCTGACTTTAGTGGGACAAATTGCCCAAGGGGGATTAAGAGATGCAGAAAGTTTATTAGATCAATTAGCTTTAGTCGCTGGGGAAGTGACACCGGATAAAGTTTGGGATTTGGTGGGTTCAGTCAGCGAAAAAGACCTATTTGGGTTGTTAGAAGCGATCGCTCAAGATCAAGCAGAAATAGTCCTAGACACTACCCGGAAAATCCTCGATAGAGGACGAGAACCCCTAATTATTCTCCAAAATCTCGCAGCTTTTTATCGAGATTTTCTCATCGCTAAAACTGCCCCCAATCGTCAAGATTTAGTTGCTTGTACTCAGTCAACTTGGACATCATTAGTTGAATTTGCCCAAAAATTTGACATCAGTACCATCTTGCTAGGACAACAACACCTGAGAACAGCCGAAGTCCAACTAAAAAACACCACTCAACCCCGGTTATGGTTAGAAGTAACATTACTGGGATTATTACCCAGTGCCAATATTCAAACCCCAACTGCAAATATCCCACCAAGAACCAATACAACCGCAACCCCAACATATCCACCCGTTGCTGCACCACCAGCATATCCTGTTAATTTCGCACCACCAACATCAGAACCTCTACCTCCACCACCACCTGCCAACTATCAAACAGCAGCAGTACAACCAGCAGGAGAAAGTTCACAATACGATTTAACTCAACTTTGGCAACAAGTTCGTGGACATATTCAACAGCTACCCACACAAGCATTACTGGGTCAAATGTGCCATTTAATGGAATTTAATGGTCATACTGCCCGTGTAGGTGTAAAAGCGGTTTGGTATGACAAAGTGAAATCTTATTTACCTATTATCACCACAGCCTTTAGACAAACTTTCCAGCAAGAAATTCAAGTTACTTTAGAAAAAGCTACCACTGCAAACGCCACCTCTACCAGAAGAAATCCACCACCACAAACTTCTCCTCCAGTTCAACAACCACCCCAACAAACATATCAACAAACACCAGAACCACAACCCACACCACAACCAGTAGCTACAGTATCCGCACCATCACCCACACCAGTCCAAATTGAGCCTGTTGTTACGAATACAGCACCAGTACAAACTCTTTCTCCGCCACCGGTGTTACCATCTCCATCAAATTGGGATCATGATGGAGTCGTTAAAGCTGCGGAAAGTTTAGCCAAATTCTTTTCGGGAGAAATTATTCGGATGACAGATGACAGTTTCCAACTATCGGACTCTGTTAGTTCCGCAGAAACACCGGAGATATATGAATCCTATGTTGATGATGAATATAATTAAATAAGGAATGTGAATTAAATAAGGTGCAAAAGTAGGGTGTGTTAGCGACAGCGTAACGCACCATTCCAGGTTACATCAGAATTGCAGGTTATTAAATTTGTGTTTCTAAGAGAACTCCACAAAAAAATGATCCAATTTTGTGGGATGGGCATCCTTGCCCGTCCTTGGTGATTAGCGGGCAATTCGTCCCGCACCACAAGAAATTTTGGGATATTTTTTTGATTGGAAGTCTCTAATAAACCTGTGCTGCATGAGTTGTCATTGCGAGTGAAAGGAAGCAATCTCTTGACAACCGATAAACCACCTAACGCAAAAATCTCTCAAACCCTTATTCCTCTGTGTCCTCTGCGCCTCCGTGGTTCGTTAATCAGGATAATTTATTTCTTGGAAGTCCCTAAAACTAACGCAACACTGGCGGTAATCGTGGTCTACCAGTAGAAATTGCATAGTTAATTACTAACAATTGTAACCATAATCCTGGAAAGCGATTTTCTAACCAAGATTGATTCCATTTTAAGAATTTTGGAAACCATGTCCCCAAAATCAGACTGACTAAAGCATGACGAGCAAAGCTAAAATAATTACCCAGCCAACGTAATAAATCTCGCCAACCAGCTAATTGCCAAATCCACAATAATAAAGCCGGATTTTTCATGGCTGCTTTCAAAGCTAGACGATTAAAAGTGAACCAATCACAACGATCTTTAATGAAATTATCTGTAACTTCCGGGGTCTCATCTGTTAATAACCCAAAGAAAGTATTCAGCATCGCATTTATCATTTGGGGGGCGATAAATTTGCCAGTAGGAACCATCATTCCCTTGGAAAACAACCACATTACCGCCACATTACTTTGGTAAGCCCGAATTTTATTTAAGTGTTGCTGACTTAATAAATCATGTTTGAGAGCGATATTTAACAGAGTAGTTAATCGGTCTAAATTGCGGACTAAAGAACCAAAACCAGTAAAAACTAGAGGAGACTGCAAAGAAGCAGCATCACCAATGGAAATTAATCTATCAACTGCAATAGTGCGATCGCTACTATCTACACTAAAATGTCCTGGTATATAGCCAAAAGTGGGCTTTCTCCACACTAATTTATCCAAATCACAACGCCGATACTCTGGCAAAATTGTGAAAAAATCCTCATACATTTCCAACAGAGAACCAGGATTTTGCTCATTCACCTCATGATAGTGAAACAGATAAATCGTCAACTCTTCCCCAACCCCAGGAAACAACTCCCAAATCAACTGTCGTCCCCTAGAAATATCCCCATGACTATAGAGAACATCCCCATATTCAGAATCCCAAACCCCAGGCTCAAAGCCCTTTTCAATCACCGCTCCCACCGTTGGACACACACTATCAAAAGCCCGACCACCATTTAATTGCCAAGCAATCGGTGAAGCCGTTCCCATTGCATCTATCAACAACCTTCCACTCACTTGCCGTTCATTTCCAGTAGGCAAATGTTTGACATTAATAGCAACTTGTGTAGAACTAATATTCACCTGGGAAAACTCCGTTTCGTCCCAAATATCACCACCAGCAGCTTGAAGTTTTTGTCCACATAATGCCAGTAACCTTTCTGAATCTAAAGCTATATTCAGAACAGTAGGAGTGTGGAGAACAGGGGATTTTAACTTAGCAGGATTATTCCCATCAAAAAACTTATTAAAACCGTCCTTATACTCCCTAGAAATAATTTCTGCTAATTCAGCATCTGTTAACAAACCCAAATTGATTAAACTTTGGATTTCATCACGAGAAATATTCCATTCTCTGTTCATTTTACCAAAAGGCAATCTTTCCACCAATAGCACCTTATAGCCCAATTTAGCCATCACCGCCGCATGAATTGACCCCAAAGCACCACCAATATAAATCAGGTCATACTCAGGACTAGCAGCAGGAGAAAGAACAGGTGATGTTTCCTGGCTATTCCCTTGATAAAATACCACTTGTCGGGGCTTTTGAGGATTTCTTACCCCTTCGCGCCACCGTTGTTCCCACCAGTAAGCCCGGTTGAGGTGATATTCCCCATTAGACATTTTCTGAAAATACTTAACAGTTAAGGGATAATAAGGTTCTAGCTCTGTGAAAATTGAATTTTGGGCATCAATAACAGGTAGTTCCGGGTAGCAATTAGGAAAGCGACCTCTAATTTCCTGTGTCAGAGATTGGAGAATACCTCTCTCCCCTGGAAAAGGTTCATCTCCCCAACGGAATACCTTAAGATAAGTTGTTCGCTGCACCGACCACACAAATATAGACAGTTCTACATCACCAGAAGTGGTACCTTGAACCGCGCCTCTCAACCGCAAACCATCTGCGGTAATTAATTTTTGCCCATTTTCAACAACAAAATCTGTTTGTAGCCATTTGCTAACGGATACTGTATCGGGCGTAGGAATTTCTAAATAAAGAAGTTCTTGCATATTTTTCTGATATCTCCTATCAATCTACTCAGTTAGACAGATTAAAAAAAGGCAGAAACTAGGTTAGACTCTGCGCTAATTAACTTCATAAAGATCCCATAAAGAATTTTAATGATTTATCAAGTATAAGGACTCAGGATACATAAGGTTTGAGATGGAAGGAAACAGGGAACAGGGAACAGGGGAGAAATTCCATTCTCTATTCTTCAATTTCTTTCTCCTAAACTCCTGATAGCGTGGCGTGGCGTTAGCCATACTCCTGACTCCTGACTGGGCGCAAGCCCTGCGCCCCTACATCCTGATTCCTGACCCCTGAATTCTTACTATCAAGTTCATTGTTCATAAAACCTCGCGGTAAGTGGGAAACAAGCGTGTCTAAAGACGCTGAGAGGGATGGTTCGACGCAGCTCACCAGCCGCGACACGAGCAATTCGACAAGCTCACTGATCACGGTTTTAACCGCTGTGGATGTTAAAATTGAGACCAGATTTTTGATTGGAATCTGGAAACCAACTCCCATTTCTGGGGTAATGTTAGCCTTGACCTGTTATAAGAGCTTGTTGGGCTGAAAGCACTGTTCCAGTTACCTTAGAACTGTTTAACTTACAGCGACAGAGCGGGAAACTGGCTACGCATTTCGAGGTGTCGTGACTCAAATAACGGCTACCCTTAGACTCCCTTCGACTTCGCTCAGGGCAAGCCGCTTAGGGTGGTCTGGTCGTACAGCTTGAAATTTCTTGCAAGCTCAGTCCATTTAGGGCTGGGTTGCTGACATTGTAAATTTCCTAAACCCACGCTATGAATTATCCTATCCCAGACAGTCCCCAAGAAATATCTGCACTCAGAAAACAGCCAGTTGATGAAGAACTAGTTGCTGCGGTAATTGCTGGTGTAGTTAGAGTTGTTCGCGCCCAGGGTCAGTCCTTAGATCAATTAACCACCCAAGTATTAGCAGATGATCAAATGTTAGATAGACAACAAAGACGCTGGTTAAGTCAGTTAGTTGCTCAAGTATGGGAAAACTTTCCTTGATGCACCTATAATAGGACTTGCTGATAGCATAGCGTAAAAGTCTTTTCCTTAGGGCTTTAAATCTCGGTCAATGTCTTCATGGAAGAGTCGCCGAAAAGCCCGCCAGGGGATTGCGGGAAGGCTGGGAGCCGCGTCTCTTTAGAGCGCGGGGGAAAGCCTACCCGTGCGGTTTTAACCGCTGCCAATATTCTCAACCATGATGCGGGTCATTAATATATCTTTCTATTGTGTCGGCGGCAACATTCCCCGCAGTTGAAAAGAAATAGCTTTTTTTCATAGATTTTAGCTATTGACTTCCTTTTAATTGTAGACTAACACAGTTATATCATCAATCACATCAACAAAATAAACCTGTGCAAATACGCTGGAGATTCAAGCTACAACCGAATATTGGGCAACAAGCCTTAATGTCTGAGTGGCTTGTTACTTTGCGGAAACACAGAAATTATTGTTTGGCAGAACGTCAGCGCGGTTTTGAGACTAATAACCAGAAATCAGATGAGTCCGTGATGTACTATTATGGTGCATTCTCAGACTTAGATAGTCGAATTGAATATGGTTCTTATTGCCCTTTGACCTGCCCTATTGTTAAACATGGCATCATGTATGCTGAGTTAACAAAAAATAGCAATGAAGTCCCGCTGCAAACCCAAAAGGCAGCAAGGACGATTTATGGCTAATGGTCAATCTGCAAAACGTGGATTAAATCGCTCTATTTCTGATGCCAGTTGGGGCGAATTATTTTCTAAGATTGCTTGGCTGGCATTGAAGTCTGGTAAGCCAGTATTATCCGTTAATCCTAAATTTACTTCTCAAGAATGTTCGGCTTGTCATCATATTAGTAAAGCTAATAGAGATGGCGAAAAGTTCATTTGTGAACATTGTGGTCATATTGACCATGCTGATACTCAGGCTTCTCGGACAATTTTACGAAGAGCTAATTTAAAATTTGTCAGCAAAGACATTAAAAACCTACCGGGGGACTCTTTTGAAAGTTACGCTTGTCAGAGATGATTCTGCCAGTAATGGCAAACAGGATCAGGGCAAGAACCGTACATCTAAGGTAATACCTGAAAAGCGGATATTATTCGAGCAGTTGTCTTGACAATTATTCGATTAAGAATCCCCGCGTCTAAAGACGCGGGGAGTGTCAAACTCACCATTCTCGGCTCTACAATCTTTTTTGGAGATGTCTAATCAAATTTTTGGAGCTTTTAATAGTCATTTTATTTACGCCAAGCTGTACTAGTAGTCTGTCAACCCGAAAATGATGGGTGAAGGCAAGCAGGGGGAGAAGAGAGGCAAGGGGGGCAGGGGAGGGAAGAACAGAAGTTTTTTCCGCTCATTACCCGTCAAAATAAATTTGACGAACTTCTAGTAGATTCTGACCATGAAAAATTCAGAAAGTAGGGGCGCAGGGTCTGCGCCCAGAAACGATTCATCAATAACAGGTAACGCGAACTATGACCTTAGAGGTTGTTTGAAAAGTATTAGATGAAACCGATAATCTCTAGAAACCTAACCATCTCCTAAGAGGCTACGGTGTACACACAAGTTATCGAATCACCATTATTCCTCAAATTACCCCACCCTAACCCTCCCCGATGCTTTGGGGAGGGAACTATTTTTCCGGTTTCCCCCCAAAGCATCCGGGGGATTAAGGGGTAATTGAACTTGTGTGTACACGATAGCTCCTAAGAGGAGAGGGAAAAGGAATAACATTTAATAATGGAGAGGTTTACCAGAGGGGTTCATTTATACATTAAAAACTTTTCAAACATCCTCTTAGTTCTTTTAATTTTTTCTTAACCCTTAATTATTTATTTGTTAAACAATCTAAGATAAGTTTACTATGTAGTCAAATTTTTAGGCATTTTTTAAATCTCAATAAAACTAAAATTCTCACAGCAGAATAAGTAACAACAAATCTCTAATTGCAAAAATGGAAACATTCAAATGCAATAATTTTAGTAACAATGATAAACTTTTGTAGAAACTTTCCTTTGGAAATTTCCCCCTGGTTCTATCAGCGTTCTTTAATAAAAATACGTAAACAAATTTAAACCAGTATCTACTAATTTTTGAACAGGAGCATGACAATGACAACATCATTTGTACCAGCAAGTAGCACGAATTACACCCTAGTTGGTACGGCAGAAGATGATATTCTTGATGCCTTAACTGGAGGGGGAAACAATATCCTTCAAGGTGGTGATGGGAATGATGAGTTATTTGCCTATACTAATGATAAACTCTTTGGAGAAGCAGGAAATGATGAACTCCACTCTGAGGGTAATGGTGGCAATACCTTAGATGGTGGAGATGGTAATGATATTATTTTTGCTGACCGTAATGATACTATTTTAGGCGGCGCAGGTGATGACACAATTTTTGGTAATCGCGGTGGCAATACTTTAACTGGTGGCGCGGGTAAAGATACATTCTGGCTGGCTAATGCCGAATATCCCAACAGTCCAAATATCATTACAGACTTTAATCCCGCAGATGATAATCTGCGAATTGATATTGATGGTATCAAATTAGACAAGCTCAGTTTCTCGGCTCAAGGAAATGACACTGTAATTAGTGCAAATAATACACAATTTGCTATTCTTAAAGATCAAAATTATGAATTACCAATATTTACGATTACTTCAGCTTCAGCAATAGAAGGAAGTGCAATCGATTTTACTGTCACCCGCACAGGAGATAAGCAAACTACTCGCAGTGTAACTGTATCTACGTCTATTGGTACTGATGATACAGCTAGTGCAAATGACTTAACTGCAAAAACAGAAATTCTCACATTTGCAGCAGGTGAATCTAGCAAAACCTTTACGGTTCAAACAACTCAAGATAGCCTATTTGAAGGCAATGAGACTTTTACTGTTAGTTTAAGTAATCCTAGCAATGATGCGGTTGTCAGTTCTACAAATGGTACAGCGAAAGGAACAATTAATAATGATGACGCTGCACCCATATTTAGTATTGCTACTGCTCAGGCATTAGAAGGAAGCAATATTAACTTTACTGTCACCCGCACAGGAGATGCTCAAGCTAACCAAAGTGTAACTGTAACTACTTCTATTGCAACAGATGATACAGCTAGTGCCAGTGATTTGACTGCAAATACTCAAACTCTCACATTTGCACCAGGTGAACTTAGCAAAACCTTTACTGTGCAAACAACTCAAGATAGCCTATTTGAAGGCAATGAGACTTTCACTGTGAGTTTAAGCAATCCTAATAATGGTGCGGTTGTTAGTTCTACCAACGCTACAGCGAAAGGAACAATTAATAATGATGATGCTGCACCCATATTCAGTATTGCTGCTGCTTCAGCAACAGAAGGAAGTGCAGTTAATTTCACTGTCACCCGCACAGGAGATGCTCAATCTAACCAAGGTGTCACTGTAGCCACTTCTATTGCGACAAATGATACAGCTAGTGCCAGTGATTTGACTGCAAATACTCAAACTCTCACATTTGCACCAGGTGAACTTAGCAAAACCTTTACTGTGCAAACAACTCAAGATAGCCTATTTGAAGGCAATGAGACTTTCACTGTGAGTTTAAGCAATCCTAATAATGGTGCGGTTGTTAGTTCTACCAACGCTACAGCGAAAGGAACAATTAATAATAATGATGATGATGCTGCGTCTAACAAAAAACCAAATTTGCAAAGCTTTACCCAAACTGGACAAGAAGATCAAATAATTAGTTTTGGTATTGGAGACTTCAAAGATAAGGGTAAATACCAAGACGAAGACAATAATGATTTAATGGCAATTAAGGTAATAAGTTTACCAACCGCTGGAAGCCTGACTTTTGTTGATGGTCAACAAGTGACTGTCAATCAAGAGATATCAGTTGATGACCTAGCTAATCTGCGATATAATCCCGTTCTTAATGCTAATGGTAATGTTGCCACATTGACAGTAGCAGCGATTGATAATGGTACTCCAAAAGTAGAATCTGATCCTGCTACAATCACAATCAATCTGACTCCGGTAAATGATCCTCCCGTTGCACAAAATGATCAATTATCTGTCAGTCAAGGAAGTGCGGGAACTATCAACCCTTTAAACAATGATAGTGACCCTGAAGGAGATAGTTTAAAGCTCACCGGCAAAACCGACGGTAAATATGGCAAAGTTGATATCAATGGCAATAATTTGACCTATACGCTGTCAGATGCCAATTATTTGGGTAATGATGTCTTTAGTTACACTGTTTCTGATGGTAGTCTTTCCGCAAGCGCTAATGTTAGGGTAACGGTTACGGGTAAAGCTGCAACTGATACTGTAGCACCAACTCAGCTAATCCCAATTGCTCCTGATGATAAACTGATTCCCAAGGAAGCAGGTACATTAACTGGTATTGTTGATAAATTGGGCTACGAATTTCCTAATAACTACAACCCATCCCTTGTCAAAAACTCCCTGCAAAATGCCCTAAATCAGACCACCGCAGCTTTTAATAATCTGTTCGGTCTATATGAGGTGGATGATGCAACGGGGTCTGTAAATGGCATTAAACCCGGAGAAACCGGTTATGCGAAAGCCGCTTTGGGTAAAGTGGTAAATAACTTTATTGCGCGGGTAGGGGGTTCAAGTAGTGGTGCTGCGAGTGATGTCATTGTCAGTGGTGGTAAAATCTATTCTCCCTTTGTGATTGCTAATGGTGGTAACTTCTCCGGTAATCTTCAACAAGCGATTAATGCTTTCTTTGCTGCGAACCCTAATAATAGTCCGGCTACCGCGCAAAATTACACGACTTTACCTGTAGCCTATTTTAGCTTTGGGGTAGCTAACCCGGACGGTGCGGCTCATTTAAGAAGTTTTGGGAATAATACCTTTGGTTTTGAAGATCTACCTGCGGGTGTGGGGATAAGTGACTACGATTTTAATGATGCGGTTTTCTCCTTTGGAACGCAAATTTAATAACCTGCAATTCTGATTTAACCTGAAATGGTGCGTTACGCTGTCGCTAACACACCCTACTTTTGCACTTTATTTAATTCATATTCCTTTGGAGCGATAGCGTAAGCCTATTTGATTCTCCGGGTAGGGATATTACGGGATACAAGGGTACTTTATCTACTAAGCTGTTGTGCATTTAGTTTGTATAATTCTAGCGGGCAAGATGCCCGCACCACAAAGTTCAAGTAAATTATGGTTAAGCTGTTGTGCATTTAGTTTGTATAATTCTAGCGGGCAAGATGCCCGCACTACAAAGTTCAAGTAAATTATGGTTATCAAATTTAGCTGCGTAACAGCTTAGTAGCTTTGTGACTGTTTAAGCTACGTAGCGGTAATATTGCAAGAGTCAGATACCCGATTTCTCTAAGAAGTCGGGTATCTTGTTGGTAACAAAGCCGCTTCTCCTTCACAAGGGGGTAAAATAGTAAAATGACAGATGCTACTGTTATTGTCCCCAAAATAACTATCACGAAAATATATGACAACCAACCCACCAATTCTCACTTATACTCTGGAAGAAATATTATCTCGTTTGGATCAAAAGATAGAGAAGCAATTTACCGAAGTTAACCAAAAAATGGATCGGCAATTTGCTGAAGTCAATCAGAAAATGGAGAAGCAATTTGCTCAAGTCAATCAAAAACTAGAAATTATTGATGGTAGACTAAATAAACTGGAAATTGGACAGGCAGAATTATCAGGGGAAATTAAAACCCTAGATGGAAAACTATCAGGGGAAATTAAAACCCTAGAAGAAAAAGTTATTGGTATTGATAAAAGACTAGATAACCAAGAATTTATTAATCGTGGAGTTCTAGTAGCAGTGATTATCGCCTTAATCAGTGGAGTAGTCAAACTATTCGGTTTCTTCCCCACTGGTAAAATCTGAAAACCTTAATGGAATAAAATAGTCCTCTGGGAGGTTAGTGTAGCTTTTATTACAAAAAGTCAGTAAAAATGACAGGTGACAGCCAAATACTAGGGTATGTTAGCGACTAGTAACGCACCATTGGTAAAAACTTTGGGTGTAGCATAGCGATCGCTAATAGTAACGCACCATTTTAAATCATTATCCTGTACATCCTTTCATCCTGGATATCCTGATTCAGTTTGTCCTATTCTAGATCCTGATCATCGTTTCTATACTTAGCTGCTAAGTTCAATTGTCAAAGCTAGTTGATAGAGATAGCGACGAGATAAACCCGTATCCTTTGCTATCTCACGACTAGCTTGAGAACGAGAAATACCCTGTTTAATCATTGATAATAGTTCGTTTTTTAATTCGGTTTCTGTGAGTTGAGGCTTACTAGGTGGATTTCCAGCTACTAAAAGAGTATATTCTCCTTGGGGTTCTTTATCTTGGTAATGGGTAATCCCCTCGGCAATTGTTCCCCGCCAAAATTCTTCGTATAATTTCGTCAGTTCTCGTGCTATAACTAGAGAGCGATCGCCTCCCAAAATTGCCCCCAAATCTGCTAAAGTATCCCGTAACCGGTGAGGTGATTCATAAAAAACCAAAGTTCGAGATTCACCTTGCAAAGATTCCAAATATTTCTGGCGTTGTTGACTTTTAGCTGGTAAAAAACCATCAAAAATAAACCTATCTGTGGGTAATCCAGCCGCACTCAAAGCCGTAATTACGGCACTTGCACCGGGGATAGGAACAACAGTAATCCCCTCATCAATACAAGCCTTAATTAACTCATATCCTGGGTCAGAAATTCCTGGCATTCCCGCATCACTTACCAAAGCGATCGCTTTTCCAAATTGTAACTGTTCTAATAATTCGGGAATACGACTATTACTATTATGTTCATGGTAACTAACTTGGGGAGTTTTTACCTGAAAATGTTGTAATAATCTACCTGTGTGGCGGGTATCTTCCGCCGCAATCATGTCCACTGCTTGTAAAATTCTCACCGCTCTAAAAGTCATATCTTCTAGATTACCAATGGGTGTAGCGACAATATAAAGTGTTCCTGGTTTTGGTTCAGTTTGCATTACATCTTTAATCATACAGCGGTTTGATGCTCTTAGGAGGTAAATCTTATTCCCCTCATCGCTTGCGGAGAGGGGTTTGATGACAATTTGCTGTAATTTATCAATTAGTTATTAATAAACTTCTCAAACACCTCACCAAAATCTTTCCGCACATAAGTTTCATGAGCATATTTTAACCAATTAAAAGCATACTGATTAATTGATTTAAATTGCTCTTCTGAAGTTGATGTAGTTGTTGAACGACTAACTGTACTAGCTGCTGTATTTAAACTAGTTTGAGCATATTGATGATAAAGAGCATTTTCTCGTTGAATTGAGGCAATTTTCAGTAAAGCCTTGTACAAGTCTTTCAAAGGATTAATATAAATTTTAGCAACATCAATAGAATAGGATATATCCCCCATTATTAACTTGATTTCGATATCCATATCTATTGTTCCTGCGGTTTCTAGCTTCACATCCTTAATAATATGATGACTATAACTAAAACGTTTGAGTAGACGTTTTTTACTAACCGCAGAATTTCCATCTAGATGAATTAACGCTAGGTTAGTAAAACAGTATTCATCAGTTTTCGACTTAATTAAAAAATAGATCTTTTCCCCTTCTTCATGAATCACATAATCATCACTATCAACTTTATGAAAATCTTCTGGTTTGATCACAGCACCAATATCACTCAAACCTAGTGCATCCATCGCCATATTTTTGAACATGATCTTTTACTCTCTAAGCAAATTAATTTTACTATGATTTTATTGATTATACGTCATTGCTATTTGATTTACGAATTTACTTAACAGTATTTTACTAATCTCTGTTAAGATATAAGAACAAACTTGAAAAAATGAAGACAATCCAGGTTAAAGTTTCCAATTCTCAAAAATTACACTTTTTTTTGATTCCTTGCATAAAAATTATCATCATAGGTAAGTACATGAGCAAAAATAATTAAACATTTTGAAAATACCTAAACCAATGAATTATGTAGGAGTGCTACCCCTACATTAAATTCATAAACTTTCCTATAATTTACTTAATACTTTGAGCAAGTTACCAATTAATAATGAGCAAATCTGGCTTATTTGTCGGTTTAATTACCTTAGATTTCATTTATCTCGCGGATTCTCCCCCCCAAAATAATCAAAAATTAGTTGCCACTGACTATAGTGTAGCAGCAGGGGGACCCGCAACAAACGCCGCCGTCACCTTCAGTCATTTAAACAACCAATCTACAGTTTTAGGTGTATTGGGTTCGCACCATATCACACAGCTAATTTGTAGCGATTTAGAGAATTACCAAATTGCAATTATTGACTTAGACCCCTACAAGAAAACACCGCCACCTGTCTCTTCAATTATTGTTACCCAAGGTACAGGTGAAAGAGCGGTAATTTCTATTAATGCCGTTAAAACTCAGGCGAATATTACCTCTATTCCTACAAATATTTTACAAGATATTGATATTGTATTAATTGACGGGCATCAAATGGAAGTCAGCAAAATCATTGCCCAAACTGCTAATATTCAGAATATTCCAGTTGTCATTGATGGTGGTAGCTGGAAACCAGGATTTGCAGAAATATTACCCTTTGTCAATTATGCTATTTGTTCTGCTAATTTCTATCCGCCTAACTGCAAAAATCAGGAAGACGTTTTTGCCTATTTGCAAAATTTTAACATTCCTTATATTGCTATTACTCAAGGGGAAAACCCCATCCAATACTTAACTCGTGATCAGTCTGGTGTAGTTAATGTGCCAAAAATACAGCCCGTTGATACACTGGGAGCAGGAGACATTTTTCACGGTGCTTTCTGTCACTACATCCTGGAAACGAATTTTATAGAAGCATTAGCACTAGCTGGAAATACTGCTGCGGAGGCGTGTAAACATTTTGGTACGCGAACTTGGTTGAATTTAAACGTCTAATACTTAGAGGGTGTTTGAAAAGTCGTGATTGCTGGATCAGGCAATGCCTGAAACTGGTATAACTGCTCTATAGAATCTCCGCGTCTAAAGACCCGGAGAGTGTCAACCAAATTTGTCCCCAAATGAAAGACTTATCCGAAATATTAACAATTGCACGGAAGGTAGGTTGGGGTGCAGCCAGTCTCCTGAGTTCTTATTATCACGGTACTGCTGACGCACCAAATTTAGATATCCAGTATAAAGACAGCGAACCTGTTACAGTGGCAGACTTAGCCGTTAGTGAATATATCTTGTCACAGTTACAAGCTGCTCTAGGTAATGAAGACTTTGGATATATCAGCGAAGAAACTCATAAATCACAACAGGGAAAAAATCCTGCTGAGTGGGTATGGATTATTGATCCATTAGATGGAACAAGAGATTTTATCAACAAAACCGGAGAATATGCAATTCATATTGCCTTAATTCAAGGAACACAGACAATGTTAGCCGTCGTGGCAGTTCCAGAGGCACAAAAGTTATATTATGCTACTAGAGGTAGTGGAACTTTTATCGAAACTGCAACAGGTTCTTTGCCTGTGCGACTGAACTCCCGTAAAAATCTCCAGGATCTAATTTTGGTGGTTAGTCGCTCACACCGCAACGATAGGTTAGAATATCTATTACAGCACCTGCCCTATCAAAATCAAAAAGCAATTGGTAGCGTCGGTTGCAAAATTGCCGCGATACTTGAACAGCAAGCAGATGTTTACATTTCCCTTTCCGGTAAATCCGCACCTAAAGACTGGGATATGGCTGCTCCTGAACTAATCTTAACAGAAGCAGGTGGTAATTTTACCCATTTTGACTGCACGCCATTAGAATATAACACCGGCGACATTCATCAATGGGGGGAATTACTAGCGAGTAATTATCAAAATCATGAGGTACTGTGTCAAGAAGCGCAAAGCATTCTCACACGGTTTACAGAAGTATCCGGTCAGCCTAAAGCTCAGTAGCTTCAGCCCTTACGAAACAAAGTGTAGTTAAGAATCTCTTGAAATGCTTCGTTTCGCTTTGCTACACTCAGCATGACAAAACAGGATCATTTATTTTGGGTGTTGCTGATTAAGGGTATGAATTTTAGTCTCACGCAAAGGCGCAATCACGCTTCGTGATCTCGAAGAGTAGACGCAAAGGTCAGAGTTTTAAAGGTTTAATTTGGGAATTTCATACCTTAGTTCAGCAACGCCTTATTTTGTTATCGAAACAGTATTTGTTGTGGAGAACTTCCTAACAATGCTGGTGGTTTTGTTGGGAAAATTTGTTCGTTATGGGTTAATATTCTCATGTAGTGCTATACTTGGGGATATCAAAGATTATTTTCGGTTGAGTAAGTCGTTTGAAGATTTTTTTAAATACGTCTCTCCGAATCTAACTCTCTACACTCTCTGGTTTGGGAGTAGTAGTAGCGGCGATCGCTACTAAGTCCAGTAAAAAAAATTAAAATCTAGAGTATCCAGCAGATACAGTCTCCCGCTAATCGCTGCTGGAGTATTTTATTTTGACTTTAGTTCTCAAATATTGAATTAAACTACGGAGGAACAGGAATGACACAAGTGGTCTTAGGTGAAAATGAAGGGATTGAATCAGCACTACGAAGATTCAAGCGGGAAGTTTCCAAAGCGGGAATTTTCCAAGATATGCGGAAAAAGCGTCACTTTGAGACACCTTTAGAAAAAGAAAAGCGCAAAGCCATAGCCAGACACAAGCAACGTCGCCAACAACGTTCTCGCTTCAAACGCTAGATTTTTAGTCATATTTGCTAGAATTAGGAAATCCTGTCAGGATTTCCTTTTAGAGAACTCCACTTCAGAAGTGTAATGGATTCCTCTCGCGTGACGTTCTTCCTTATAGTAACCGTTCACAGGGGGTGAGAATTTATTAAAAAACCTGAAAGCTTTGTCTGTTGGGTTTTTCAGGCAACTTGACATATTAACGAATGGTTCTTAAATTGGCTGGAAAACGATTTGCAAACCGATATAGAGATTTTGCGAATTTCAAATGACCTAAAAAAATCAAATCTATAACGTTTTTCATGCTGTTTTCGTGGAATCTCATATAGAGCGTTTTTTGTACCCCCCGTGAACGGTTACTTCCTTATATATACTCCCTTCAAATAAATTCCCAAAAATAGCCGGACGGACTTTACTCCAATTTTCTCGCGCAGACACATCTAAAAAATTTAATTCTTCCCTCGTTAATTCAATTGCATCAATTCGAGAAAATAAACCCCCGTTAAAATAATCTACTCCTTGATAACGTCCCGCTGGGGTTTTTCCTGGTTGATTCATTTCCCGAAATAAACCAACCAAAACATCATAGGAACTTCCCCCTTTCATACAATCTTGGACACAAGAAACAAACATATCACGGGGCAATACTGTTCGGTTAACGAAAATTTCCACGTAAACAACCTATTGTATAAAACCAACAAATTATTGAAAATGTTGGGTTTCGTTCCTCAACCCAACCTACGTATTTTTGTTTTTTAGTCTTAACCGAACAGTATTGTATCACGGGGTAACAGTTGTCTATCTTCCGCAAACATCGCTAACACACATTGTAAAATAAACCGCTGTGCTGTTAACTTTTCAATTCCCCTATTTTCTAATTCTAATAATAATTCACCCATGCGACGGGCAGCTTTAACAGTAACTTCTACTTGGTTATTTTGGAATACAGGGGTTTTTTGCCCTAATTCCATAAATGTCAATGCTCCTGACCGTTCTGGCAGTTGTTCGAGGGTAATTTTATCTACAGGTGTATCTAATTGAATATCAAAATCAAAGATCCAAAATTCATCAAAATTACATAAAATCACATATTTAGGACGATTTGGGACTAACCTAGTCCAATAATCAAAAGCTTGGGAATAATGTTTATTTAAATCTTCTCCCCGTTTTTTCATTTCTATTAAAACGCGAGGTTTCCAAACTAAATCAGCAAAGCCAGTTTTTCCGGTTTTACTACTTTTTTTAATTGCTTCTTCGTAAGTCGCACCCGCTTCTAATGCACCTTCATGGCCAAAGGCTCGAAAAAAGCGGTCGAGAAATGTTTGTGCTTCTTTGCGTTCTTGTCCGGTGATATGTTGGTGACAAAATTGCACGAATTTAGATAGGGTTTCTGGTGTTGATGATGTCATGGTTGTTTCTGAACAATAATAAGATCCCCGACTTCCACAAGATCCCCGACTTCTTTAAGAAGTCGGGGATCTCAACCTCTCGATATTTACAAAAATATCACTCAATCTCTCAATTGAGTCGCGCAAAAAAGAAGATGCGGGGGTTGACAATTGATTTTAAATTTGTTATCATGAATTTGATAAGGAAGAACTATCATAAAATAATTATAGTTGGAAGGAAACCCAACACATAAATAATTTTTGCCGTTACAAAAAATGTAACCAGGTTCGATATAAGTTTAAGCAGTGTGAAACTGTAAGTATGGAAATTACACCTTCGGTGTGAAAATATTTTGGTGGCTGTTAATAACAGTTACCCCAGAATTAATAGGTTTTTAGAGGAGTGTTAAGGAAGATGTCTATCACTGTTTTATCTAATTATCGGTTTCCAACCCGGAATTTTGGGAAAATATTATCTTTGAGTATATTTCTCAGTGCGATTTTTATGCTACCTGCATCAGCACAAGAAAAATTATGGCGAACTTTAACCGTGAGTGGAAGGGGAGTAGAAACAATTTCGACAACTTTATCTCAAGTTAGTTTGGGTGTAGAAGTTCAAGGAAAAACGGCGGAAGATGTCCAAAAAGAAGCGGCACGCAGATCATCGGCTGTGGTAGCTTTATTAAAAAAACGCAATGTCGAAAAATTGACAACTACAGGAATTCGCCTCAACCCAGTATATAGCTACAGTAATAATGTTCAACGCATTACTGGTTATGCTGCTAGTAATACAGTGAGCTTCCGCATTCCTACGGATAAAGCCGGAACTTTATTGGATGATGCGGTGAAAGTTGGAGCGACACAAATTAATGGTGTAAGTTTTATTGCTAGTGATGAAGCGATCGCCAGCGCCCAAAAACAAGCCTTAAAAAAAGCTACCCAGGATGCACAAGAACAAGCAGAAACGGTTCTTAGCACCTTAAAATTAGAACAAAAAGACATTATCAGTATTCAAATTAATGGTGCAACCCCACCACCGCCACCGATGCTATATCGGGCTGAAGCTGCTAAAGCCAATTTCGCGGATGCTTCTACCCCCATAGTTGCGGGGGAACAAGAAGTACAAGCATCAGTAACATTGCAAATTAGCTATTAGCTTAATCAGCAGAAGCCCCACGTCTCACTCTTAGGAGCGTGGGATGAACGCGCGTGAGTTGAGTTGCGTAGCCCAAATTGTATTTGAGCGTAGCGAAAACAAAGAAGGCTACAGCGACGAAACGAACAAAATATTGATTTTATGTTATTATAAAAAAGTAGGTGTAGTCCAATTAAATGCAGAAATGCAGCCTACAAAACAAAAAACAAATCTCAAAACCAAAGAACCGTGGGGCGCACGGTCTTAAAGCTCAGTTAATGTCCTCATAGAGGAGTCACTGAGAAGCCCACACTCACCTGAAAGGGAGTGTGTGGAGTACGTCACTCATTGACACTCCCCGGTCTAAAGACGCGGGGATTCTTAATCGAATAATTGTCAAGACAACTGCTCGAATAATATCCGCTTTTCAGGTATTACCTTAGATGTACGGTTCTTGCCCTGATCCTGTTTGCCATTACTGGCAGAATCATCTCTGACAAGCGTAACTTTCAAAAGAGTCCCCCGGTAGGTTTTTAATGTCTTTGCTGACAAATTTTAAATTAGCTCTTCGTAAAATTGTCCGAGAAGCCTGAGTATCAGCATGGTCAATATGACCACAATGTTCACAAATGAACTTTTCGCCATCTCTATTAGCTTTACTAATATGATGACAAGCCGAACATTCGTGGTCAGTTTAGACCCTGGCGACTAGAAGTCACGGCTACACAAACAAAGTCCGCCTGCGCGGACTAAGGAAAAATCAAGAATTTGAAACCCACGCACCATCTGAGTTTTGCCTGTGTAGATGCGGTTTCTAACCGCCCGTTCACCTAAATTAGAAATTATCTGGGGACATATCAGACATCCCACCTTCACCATCACGCTTAGAACCTAATAATTCTAGTTGTTCAACATTAATAACTGGACTAGAACGGGTAACTCCACTTTGGCGATCGCTCCAAGTATCAAATCGCAAAGAACCTTTAACCCCAATCAAACCACCTTTACGGACGTAATTACCCGCAACTTCCGCAGTTTTTCCCCAAAGTTCTAGATTAAACCAGTCTGGTTTATCATTGTTGCGTGATCTTCTATTTACAGCTAGAGTCAATCTACATTTAACTGTACCTGACTCAAAATATTTCATATCTGGATCACCACCGACACGACCAACAAGAGTGACAACATTAATGCTCATGGTTTTTATTTCCTAGTATTTTTGTATTGTATTACTCCGAATTCTATAATAACTAATTTTGAAATGATTAAAAATATGTTAGAATCGCCACAGTCAACCCAAAAAAAAAATTCAAAAAATACCTTATATCTAAAAAAAATTATACGGTTATACCGAGTAACCTTGAGAAGATGGAAGTTAAGATTCATGAAACTAAACTCAAGATTGACAAAAACTAAATAAAAAAATAGTCTAGTCTACTGGAGTCAGGGAACCGAATGTCATGGCATCTATCATTATAGCGGTATGCACTTGAATGAAATACATCATAGCTTATTGCTCGCTTGCGAGGAGTGGGTCGGGGTTATTGTATATCACCCAATCGAGAACCGCTATATTAACTCTTATGTTTGTAGTCAGAAGTAGTGTAAATAGGGGGCATAGAGAAGCGTGGGTCTTTTCAATTTAAATTTTCGTCCATCCTGGGATATGGGTATCGACCTCGGTACAGCCAATACCCTAGTTTATGTATCTGGTAAAGGAATTGTCCTGCAAGAACCTTCCGTCGTTGCCATTGATCAAAATCTGAAAGTGGCACTGGCAGTGGGGGAAGAGGCTAAAAAAATGCTCGGACGCACACCGGGGAACGTCGTTGCTCTGCGTCCCCTGCGCGACGGTGTGATCGCTGACTTTGATACGGCTGAGTTGATGCTAAAAAGCTTTATTCAGCGGGTAAATGAAGGGAGATCCCTGATGTTGCCCCGCATTGTTATTGGTATCCCCAGTGGTGTCACTGGAGTAGAAAGACGGGCTGTTATGGATGCAGCCACCCAAGCCGGCGCTAGAGAAGTATATTTGATTGATGAACCAGTTGCAGCAGCAATTGGTGCAGGACTACCAGTGGCAGAACCTACTGGTAACATGATTATTGACATCGGTGGGGGGACAACAGAAGTAGCGGTATTAAGTCTTCAAGGAACAGTAATCAGCGAATCAGTCCGCATTGCTGGAGATGAGTTAACTGAAGCCATTGCCCAGTATATGAAGAAGGTTCATAATCTGGTAATCGGTGAACGCACGGCAGAAGATATTAAGATTAAAATAGGTTCTGCTTATCCGACCGCAGACGATAGTGATAGTGTAATGGAAGTTCGAGGCTTACATTTACTGTCTGGTTTACCTAGAACTGTAACCATCAAAGGACCAGAAATTCGGGAAAGTATGGTAGAGCCTCTGGCGGTAATTATCGAAGCAGTTAGGCGAACACTAGAACGGACACCGCCAGAACTGGCAGCAGACATTATTGATCGTGGTATCATGTTGGCGGGGGGTGGTGCATTGCTCAAAGGTCTGGATACATTGATTAGTCATGAGACAGGTCTTGTTACCCATATAGCCGCCGACCCTTTAAGCTGTGTAGTGCTGGGAACCGGTCGCGTATTAGAAAACTTCAAGCAATTGGAGAGAGTATTTAGCGGGCGTTCTCGCAATATGTAGTAGTTATACTGAAAACGGTTGGTACATGGACTCTTGTAAAATCACGAAAACCCTAGATTTGTAGGGGGGTTTGTTAATGCTTATTGGTGTCAACTTCAGCTACAAATGGCTTATTTGTTTGGCTGACAGACCCACCCTGAAATGATAGCGTCTATCATTCCCCGGCGGGCTATGGGTTTTACGTTAAGTTGACACCATTAAGCTCTTGCTTTACCCCTACCCGGAAAATCAAATAATTAAGCCGTCTTGGGTATAGTAAGTTAGGAATATATGGGTTCTGTATTTATTCATATAGCAGGAGTCATAAGTCAGGATTAAACCTGGCTTTGTACATAGGTCTTAATCGAGATTTTGTACCTCCTGACTACGCCATCTGATGTAACTATAGAACCCATTATTTTCAACACAAGTACACAGGAGTTGATTTCCAGATTTGCGGATGGCGATCGCTATAGGCATCAATAAAAAGTTACCAGACCATATCCCTACAACTCCTAAATAATTTATAAAATACATATAGGTTATTATGTTTACTTTAAAACGCTGGTGGGAATACAAAGGATTACAAATAGGATTATTAGCCTTAGTTGTAGGTAGTTCCTGGACACTCAGAGAGACAAAAGGAGCATTGTTACGGGAGATTTACCAAGGAATCACCGGACCGTTACAAATGCTACATTCAGGAGCAATTCCTGAACAAAATATTAAAGATGCAAGATTTTTAGAATTACAAACTCGCATCGTTGATTTAGAAAGCCAAAATCAGAAATTAAAAAATTTACTGGGCTATGTAGAGAAACAAACCTTGCCTCAGAAACCAACTATAGCACGGGTGATAGGACGCAGTGCAGATCATTGGTGGCAACAGGTGATTTTGAATCGGGGGACTGCATCAGGCATTCAAGAAGGTTCTATTGTCAAAGCCGATGGTGGATTAGTAGGTTTAGTAGATAGTGTCACAACTAATACTAGCAGTGTATTGTTAATAAGTGATTTAAAAAGTAAAGTAGGCGTAACTATCAGCCGTACCTCAGCTAAAGGAGTTTTACAAGGTGATGCTTCCACTGAAGGTGTGTTAGAGTTCTATGAAAAAGTCCCTAATGTCAAAATAGGAGACTTAGTATCTACCTCTACTTATAGTCAGAAGTTCCCGGCTGGTTTAGCCATAGGGAAAATTAAATCCTTAGATCTAAAGAAACTTCCAGCCTCAATCGCTAAAGTAGAGTTATTTCCGTCAATTAGGTACTTAGATTGGGTAACTATTTATCCTCAGTCAGACAAACAATATTTAGAAACTCCGAATGTGACTAAATGATGAATACAGCAGGAGTCAGGAGTCAGGAGTAAAACTGGCTTACTGTCTGGCTTCGAATTTAGATTTTGAATTTAGATCCTGTACCTCATTAATCTGCAATATGCTTGCTGTATGTGAGTGTGACTTAACCTAAGTAGGTGAACCGAAAAATTTAAAGGTATGTGAAGAAAAGTAAAATCGCCCAAAACTCTCTTCCTGTTCCCTGTTCCCTGTTCCCTTGCCCCAACGACAATTTTTAACGCCAACCTACTTACCTGTGTCATAGCAGAGCAGGTTGGTTGTCATAAAAATTTATATTCGAGGTCATTAACTTATTCAAACTGGTATCCTAGAGTATTAGTCAAATACTAGAGGTTTAGGTAAGTGGACAAATCTAAATTGAAACCTATACACAAAGCCCTTTTTACTCCTGACTCCTGCCTCCTGACTCCTGAATTCTGCTGTATTTAGGGTATCCTAGATGTGTATCCTCAATGGTCTTCTCTTGAAGTATTGATAATTCTCTTAAATTATTCCTACAGTTGAGGAAAGAATCTATTGATGAAGATTTAACTACCCAAAATCCTATACTGTACCTCTTTAGGAGTAAAATTGGATATTATCTAGTTCAGAATCCTGTTACTAGGTCAATTTTATTGCTAAATTTTGATCAGATAACATATTTACAACTCTCAGAGGTGAAACCAGTTAAATAATTCGGTTCTCTACTTGGATATTTTGTCCAAATTTTGGCTTTAAAAGAGGTAAGATAATGGCTATACATAATTATGTACCTCAAAGATATTAGCGAAATTACCAGTTGATAATTGCTATAATCTACTCTTCCCTCTAACATTCTTATCTATTATTAGGTGTAAATTTTTATGGGTTCTCCAATGAATCGTCTGTCTATTTTTGTAGACGGAAACAATATGTTCTATGCTCAACAAAAAAATGGTTGGTTTTTTGACCCCCGGCGCGTTTTAGAATATTTCAAATACGAACAGTCAGACACTACATTAATCAATGCCTTCTGGTACACTGGATTAAAAGACCCTCAAGACCAACGAGGTTTTCGAGATGCCCTTATCAGCTTGGGATATACAGTCCGCACGAAAATTCTCAAAGAGTATTATGATGATGCTTCGGGTCGTTACTCTCAAAAAGCGAATTTAGATATTGAAATTGTCGTTGATATGTTTAATACAGTAGATCAATATGACAGAGTTGTATTATTTAGCGGAGATGGTGATTTTGAAAGGGCTATCGAATTATTGCGCTCCAAGAATACTCATATTACAGTAGTATCAACTGAGGGTATGATTGCTAGAGAATTACGTAATGCTACTGATAGATATATAGATTTGAATGATATTAGAGATAGAATAGAAAAAACTGATGGTTAACTTAACTTAGTATTTATTCACAAATCTCAAAGTTAAAAACTCTGATTTCACAGTTCCAGTTATTTGATCAAGCAAGAATTTAGGAATTAGAAGTCGGTGATGATTATAAATTCTCTAGGACTGACAAATCAAACCACGTTTGATTAATTCTAATTCCCTAATGTTCTTTTATTCAGCCCACTCTCAAAACTCACAGAGGTTAAGCTAATGAGCAAGCAAACCGATAGAATTATCATCTTTGACACCACATTGCGTGATGGAGAACAGTGTCCTGGAGCAACTCTCAACATAGACGAAAAGCTAGTTATTGCTAAACAACTAGCACGCTTAGGAGTAGATATTATTGAGGCTGGCTTTGCTTTCGCTAGTCCTGGGGATTTTGAAGCAGTGAGCAAAATTGCCCAAACTGTGGGGACAGAAAATGGTCCGGTAATTTGTAGTTTGGCTAGAGCCAAACATGATGATATCAAAGCGGCTGCGGAGGCTATCAAACCTGCTGCGAAAGGGAGAATTCACACTTTTATTGCTACCTCTGATATTCACCTGCAATATAAGTTAAAGAAAACTAGACCAGAAGTGGTGGCGATCGCTGAAGAAATGGTAGCCTATGCCAAAAGCTTCACCGATGATATCGAATTCTCTCCTGAAGATGCGGGGCGCTCTGATCCAGAATTTTTGTATGAAGTTTTGGAAAGAGCGATCGCTGCTGGAGCCACAACTGTTAATATTCCTGATACCGTAGGATACACCACCCCCAGCGAATTTGGGGCAATCATTAAAGGCATTACTGAAAATGTCCCCAACATTGACAAAGCCATTATTTCCGTTCACGGACACAATGATTTAGGTTTAGCTGTTGCTAACTTTTTAGAAGCTGTCAAAAATGGCGCTCGTCAACTAGAATGTACCATCAATGGCATTGGTGAAAGAGCCGGCAATGCAGCTTTAGAAGAGTTGGTAATGGCTTTGCACGTCCGGAGACAATATTTTAATCCCTTTTTGGGACGGGCTGAAAATTCCGAAGCATCACTCACCAATATTGACACCAAACAAATCTATAAAACCTCGCGTTTGGTTTCCAATTTAACGGGAATGTTGGTGCAACCAAATAAAGCCATTGTCGGTGCAAACGCTTTTGCCCATGAATCTGGAATTCATCAAGATGGGGTATTGAAAAACAAACTCACTTATGAGATTATGGATGCTCAATTAATTGGTTTATCAGACAACCAAATAGTATTGGGTAAACATTCTGGTAGAAATGCTTTTCGTACCCGCTTGAAAGAATTGGGCTTTGAACCATCAGAAACAGAACTGAACAAAGCCTTCGTCAAATTCAAAGAAGTAGCAGACAAAAAGAAAGAAATCTCTGATTGGGATTTGGAAGCTATTGTCAACGACGAAATCCAACAAGCACCAGAGTTATTCCGGGTAGAGTTGGTACAGGTTTCCTGTGGTAGTAATACTCAACCCACTGCTACAGTAACACTCCGCACTCCCGACGGAGAAGAATTAACTGATGCAGCCATTGGTACTGGTCCTGTAGATGCGGTGTACAAAGCCATCAATCGGGTAGTGAATGTACCGAATGAATTGATTGAGTTTTCCGTACAATCTGTCACCGGAGGAATTGACGCTTTAGGAGAAGTAACAATTCGCCTCCGCCATGAATCCCGTGTATTTTCTGGTCATGCAGCCAACACAGATATTATTGTAGCATCGGCTCAAGCTTACGTAAATGCACTAAATAGATTGTTTTCAGCCTTACAACAGGAAGTGAAGGAAGAAGTCACAGCATAGGCACATATATATCTAGATCCCCGACTTCTCAAAGAAGTCGGAGATCTGTGAATCTTGACTACTTTTGAATTAATTCCAGCGACTGAGATAAAACTTCTTGTTCATTGACCATAGCTGCTAATCCTTCTGTTTCATAACGTCCCTCATAAGCTTCTAGCGCCGCTCTTTTTAGTGCTACTTGATATCCTTGTTGGAGAATTTCCATTAATTCTCTTTGATTCAAGTAAACACCACCAGATTTGCGGCGCTTGTTAATTTTATTGATTTCCCGCACTGCATTTTCTATGGAAAGTTCCCAAGAACGGGTAGAACGTTTTTCGGCTTTTTGTTTGATTAGATGAATCAGTAGAATTACGCCATAACTATCAATTTTATTGATTTTATCACTGAGGCTCATTTCTTCTAATTCATCCACTAATAGTAAAGCTTCATTGATTTTTCCTTGTTCTAGGAGTTGTCTAATTTCTAAGAGTTCTTCCATATTAGATTTTTCGCTGTATATGAATCATTTATTTCTGTTTTAGCTGATCTTCTTCGCTAGTACCCTCTAAATTCTAAACTTAAGACCATCTAAAAGAAAAACCCCTACATTAGTCAATTAGAAATTCCTGCCAGAAAAAGGGTAAAAATAAAGAAATTGTTATTCACATAACCAATGCAGCTTATCAGTGCAACTGTTCCCATATTAGCCACAGCCACAGAAACCGCAGACAGTTCTATGGTATTAGCCGCTGTGCTATTAAGCTTAGTCGTAATTTACTTTGCCAGCAAAGTTGGGGGAGAATTAGCCAACAAAGTCGGTTTACCCGCAGTTTTAGGTGAACTTGTCGGGGGTGTAATTATCGGTGTCTCCGTACTTCATCTGTTAGTATTCCCAGAAGGTGGTACAGACGCTTCTAATTCCTTAATCATGACCTTCTTGCAACTCACGGCTGGGTTAACCCCAGAAGCCACACCCCAGGTGTTTGCAGCGCAATCCGAGGTGGTTTCGGTTTTATCAGAATTGGGTGTAATTATCCTTCTGTTTGAAATTGGCTTAGAATCCAACCTCAAAGACCTCATGGCTGTTGGTGTTCAAGCCTTCGTAGTGGCTATAGTTGGGGTAATAGTCCCCTTTGCAGCGGGTACAGTGGGATTAATGACCATATTTGGTATCACCGCTATTCCCGCAATTTTCGCCGGTGCAGCTTTGACAGCAACTAGTATTGGAATTACGTCTAAAGTGCTTTCCGAATTAGGACGGTTGAACTCCAAAGAAGGGCAAATTATTCTTGGTGCAGCCGTTATTGATGATGTCTTGGGAATTATCGTCCTGGCGGTAGTTGCCAGTTTAGCCAAAGATGGTGTAGTTGATGTCGGTAACGTCGTTTATTTGATTATTAGTGCGAGCGCTTTTTTAATTGGGGCAATAGTTTTTGGTAATGTCTTTAATAAATCATTTGTAGCGATCGCCGATCAACTCAAAACCAGAGGCGAATTAGTCATCCCCGCCTTCATTTTTGCCATAATCATGGCTTACTTCGCCTCTGTCATCCATTTAGAAGCCATTCTTGGGGCTTTTGCCGCCGGGTTAGTTCTCGAAGAAACCGACAAACGCAAAGAACTCCAAAAGCAAGTTATCCCCATTGCTGATATGTTAGTTCCCGTCTTCTTCGTCACAGTCGGTGCAAAAACTGATTTAGGAGTCTTAAATCCAGCCATTCCCACCAATCAAGAAGCCTTAATCATGGCAACTTTCCTGATTACAGTTGCCATCATCGGTAAAGTAGTGACAGGCTTAACAGTATTTGGTCAACCGGGGATTAACCGCTTGGCTATTGGTGTGGGGATGATTCCCAGAGGTGAAGTTGGCTTAGTATTTGCTGGTGTCGGTGCAGCTAGTGGTGTCATCTCAAAACCATTAGGAGCAGCAATTATTATGATGGTTATTATTACCACATTCATCGCTCCTCCCCTGTTGAGATTTGTATTTCCAGAATCAAACGCCGCCACAAATTTAGACAGCAATTCTGGCAAAACATTAGCAGTAGAAATACCACCATCTCTCATCACCACAAAAGATGATTAGTAATTTGAATTTCACCTCAAATTCTGCTGTAAATCCCACAGAAGATAGTTGAAAATTTTCTCTGCTGTGGTTTCCACATTTACTATATAAGGAGGTTGGAAGAAACTTCTCTCATCCAATCTCCGTCTTCTGTAATCTTGAAACACTCTAATTTTAAAATGGTTATTATTTCTACCTTTAATTAAATTTACTTTTGGTTTTCTTTTGGTTTTATAAAACTTTCCTTGTTTCCCATTCTATTAGCCTTGATAATGTTCTGTATTCCTATTTTTTTTCAGACCAGTTTTTACAGATTGAAGATTTTTGTAGTAATTATAGAGAATACCCCGCCAAACTATGTCATTAATTGACAGTGGTGGGTGTTTTTTGTATGTGTTTATATTCATTATTAATTATTAATTCAGCTAAGGAGAAAAAACTGTGAAAATACAATGGTTAATACCTACTACCTTTGGTACTGTACTGATGCTATCATCGCCAACTTTAGCCGCAAAATTAGAATCTTGGCGATTTGATCGTCATCAAAATCTATTAGAAATTAATACAAATGGTGCTGTCAAACCACAAGCACAACTAGTTTTTAATCCCACTCGCTTAGTAATTGATTTACCAGGTGTTAAATTTGGACGTTCCCAATTAACTCAACAAATAGGCGGAGGAATTCGGGAAATTCGCATTGGTCAATTTGATGAAAAAACAACAAGAATAGTTTTAGAAATAAATCCTGGTTATACTCTAGATCCTCAACAAGTAAAATTTGTCGGTAAAAGTGCTAATCGCTGGACAGTGAAATTACCAAAATTAGAACTTGATGCCAACTCAACAGCTAATAATACTAATAATAATTACAATCTAGTCGGCATAGACTCCCAGACGAAACCTGAATTTTCACCAATTACTAGAACTGCCAGCAGTAATAAAGGTACAATTCAACTCGAAAATTTGCAAATTACTGGTGATGGCTTTTTTATCCGCACTAATGGCGGTAATCCTCAAACTAAAATCATGAGAAGCCGTGATAAAAACACAGTATTTATTGACATTCTTAGTACAACTTTATCACCCAATTTAACACAAGGAAATTTGGCAGTTAATAAACACGGTGTGGACAGCATTGTATTTACTCAATCGCAAACAACACCAACATCTGTCCGTATGACCTTAAAAGTAGATGTAAATAGTCCTGACTGGCAAGTAACCTCCAGTAGCAGCGGTTTAATCATCCTTCCCTCCAGGGGAATGATAAATGCACCTAAAAATGAGAATTTTCCCCCTACCAGAAACAATAACGGCTCAATTTCGACAATTGAATCTATAGAACTTGCTGACAATGGCACACAATTATTAATTAAAGCCGACCAAGTTATATCCGCTACTACAGGTTGGGATAAAAGTTCTGGTTTGTTCCGTATCACCATTCCCAATGCCAAATTAGCCAACGAAGTCAAAGGCCCTACTTTTGATGCTAATAGTCCTATTATCAAGCTCCGTCTGCAACCACAACCGCCAAATACTGTAGTTATCTTGATTCAACCTGCATCAGGTATTACACTAGGTGTACCCAATCAAGTGGGAGATAAACTTCTGGTTCTAAAACTGCAACGATATCGTCAGATTAGACCACCCATGAATTTGCCCCCTTTATTACCACCCAGACAACAACTACCTGACCTCAAACCCAGACAACCACGAATTACCCAAAGGCGCGACCTTCGTAAAGGCAAAATAGTAGTTATAATTGACCCCGGACATGGTGGTAAAGACTCAGGGGCAATTGGTATCGGTGGAGTCCAGGAAAAAAATGTTATTTTACCAATTGGGAAAAGGATTGCAGAAGTTTTGGAACGAAACGGTATCCAAGTAATTATGACGCGAGACTCTGACTATTTTGTAACTCTACCAGGACGAGTGACAATGGCACAACAGGCCAATGCTGATGTGTTTGTCAGTATCCACGCTAATTCAGCCGGTGAGAGTCGTCCAGAAGTTAGTGGCTTAGAGACTTATCATTACGATAGTGGTTTAACACTCGCTCAAATTGTCCACAGTAAAATTCTGCAAAGTCTTAATGTCAGAGATAGGAAAGTGCGGAAAGCTAGATTTTATGTTCTTCGCAAAACTTCTATGCCCTCAATTTTAGTAGAAACCGGTTTCTTAACTGGTAGAGACGATGCTGCCAAACTGAGAACTTCAGCTTATCAAAATCAAATGGCCGATGCGATCGCTCAAGGCATACTTCAGTATTTAAAATCAAGATAAATAGTAATTTTTATCACCTGTTATCTGATTCATTACCAATACTAGAAAAATGAACTTGTTGACCAAATGGTAATACTAAACCGATTGTATGCTACAATCCTACGCCATTAGCCGTGTCTTACTACCAACACCAAAATCTTTTACTTGCACAAAGTTAAATTTGCAGCGGTGATGGTCTGAAGATTACCCCATAAGTCGAGATATTGACAAATCCCATCAATAGGAATCAGGAGAAAGGATTGTGAAACTACATTGGTTAATACCTAGCACTTTTGGAACGGTCTTCATCCTATCTTCGCCCGCTTTTGCCGCGAAATTAGAATCTTGGCGGTTTGATACTAATCAAAACCGCTTAGAGATCAACACATCTAGCCCTGTCCAACCCCAAGCCCAACTCATTTTTAACCCCACACGCTTAGTAATTGACTTACCAGGAACAGAACTTGGTCGTCCGTCCGTAACCCAACAAATTGGCAGCAAAATCCGCACCATTCGCGTCGGTCAATTTGATGACCAAACAACACGCTTAGTAATCGAACTAGCCCCTGGTTACACATTCAACCCCAAGCAAGTTAAATTTGTTCCCATCAGTGGCAAACGTTGGATAGTAGAATTACCACAACCGGAAGTTGCTTCTGAGCAGACTGGAGAACCATCATTACCCCCAACATCCGATAAATCATCTGAACCAACACTAGACCCCAGAAGTATTTACAACGTAGTCACTACCAACCGAATTACTCCATCTAATCGAGAAACCATCCCAGGGGTAGTGCAAATTGATAAATTGCGAGTTACAAGAGATGGGTTTTTTATTAGTACCAGTGGTGGCAATCCTCAACTGCAAATCAATCGCAGTCAAGATAATCGCTCTGTTAATATTGATATCATTGGCGCAGCCTTATCACCAAATATGGGACAACGGAATCTAGTGATTAATCGCTATGGAGTCCGTCGTGTCCAATTTAGCCAACTATCCAGCAGTCCATCTGCTGTTCGCATGACCTTACAGTTAGATAGTGCCAGTCCCAATTGGCAAGCATTAGCTAGTGGTAACAGTGGTTTTGTCGTCATCCCAGATCGTTTAGCTAAATTACCTGAGAATAACCAATCATCCGCACCATCACCGAGTGATTCCCCCGCAATTATTCAATCTGTAGAACTCGGTGGCAATGGCACACAATTATTAATTAGAGCAGACCAAGCCATATCTGCCACCACCGGCTGGGATAGAAGCTCAGGTCTATTTCGCATTACCATTGCCAATGCTAAATTAGCTAATCAGGTCCAAGGTCCGGATTTTACTAACAATAGCCCGATTCTTAAAGTCCGTCTCCAACCCCAATCTGATAATACTGTAATTGTTCTTGTTCAACCTGCATCTGGCGTTAGCTTTGGCGCACTAAGTCAAGTTACATTCCAACTATTGGCACTACAATTACAAACTAATCTCCGCGCTCAACGTCCTCCAATCATACCACCTGGATTTCCTGGATCACAAGATCCTCCAGGTTCTAGTACACCACCCCCGCAAACAAGACCTCAGCCCCGTCTACCAGTTCCTAATGGCAAAGTTTTAGTAGTTATTGATCCTGGACATGGGGGTAAAGATTCTGGCGCTCCTGGGCTAAGTGGTTTGCTAGAAAAGGATGTTGTTCTACCCATTAGTACCAAACTGGCAACAATTTTAGAACAAAATGGTATCCAAGTTGTCCTCACGCGAGATGCTGACTTTTTTGTGGAACTGCAAGGAAGGGTGGATATAGCCAAGCGTGTTAATGCAGCTTTATTTGTCAGTATTCATGCTAATGCTGTAGATAATAGACCTGATGTCAATGGTCTAGAAGTTTATTATTACGACAGAGGCTATGCTTTAGCTGATACTGTGCGACAAGCCATTCTCCAAAATATTAGTACCCTCAAGAATCGAGGCACTCGTAAAGCTAGATTTTATGTGCTGAGAAAAAATACTATGCCTGCTATTTTAGTAGAAACAGGCTACATGACCGGTCGGGAAGATAATCCCCGTTTAGGATCACCAGAATACCAAAGTCGTATGGCTGAGGGCATAGCTAGTGGTATTCTGAATTATTTAAAACAAAGATAATTATCGTCAGTTGTTCTTTGTCAGTTGTTCTTTGTTTTTTCTTGACTACTGACCACTGACCACTGACTACTAACCACAAGAGGAACGCGGTAGCGTTGGGAGCTTCGGGTCTTCAGTCCGAAGGGGAAAACGCACACGGGCGAATTGATTGCCTTCAATATTCGTGATACAATTAAATTGTCACTAAAGACATAAAAAGCTACCGCGGGACTCTCGGAAAGTTACGCTTGTCAGATATGATTTCGCCCGCCAGGGCAAACGAAATCAGGGCAAGAACCCAAATATTTAAGGAACCCTGCCTGAAACTGGGATAACTGAGGGATATAGACTGAAACTCTCTATAGAATCTCCGCGTCTTTAGACCGGAGAGTGTCAAAATCAAAATTAATATTTGCTGTGTATTCATCTTCTATTTTTGATACTTTTTCCCCCCAAGAACCTCAACGCGCTCCGATTGGGGTATTTGACAGTGGAGTTGGTGGACTAACCGTATTGCGACAAATTTATCAACAACTTCCCAATGAATCAATTATTTATGTAGGGGACACAGCCCGTCTTCCTTATGGTATTCGTTCCCAAGCAGAAATACTCCAATTCGTCCGAGAAATCCTCCATTGGATGCAGCAGCAACGGGTGAAAATGGCAATTATGGCTTGTAACACCAGTTCGGCTCTGGCATTAGATATAGTCCGTCAAGAGTTTAATTTCCCGATTTTAGGGGTGATTCTACCAGGTGCAAAGGCAGCAGTCCAACAAGGACAACGGATTGGTGTCATTGCTACTCCAGCTACGGCTCAAAGCAACGCCTATCGTCAAGCTATTTTAGAAATTCAATCTAATGTCCAAGTCTGGCAAGTCAGTTGCCCAGAATTTGTCCCACTCATTGAACAAAATCGTATTCACGACCCTTATACCATTGAAATAGCCAAAACTTATCTAGAACCTTTGCTTCAGAAAGAAATAGATACTTTAGTTTATGGCTGTACCCATTATCCCCATTTGTCGCCCATCTTGCGATCGCTCCTTCCCCAGCAAGTCAAGCTAATTGACCCAGCAGTTCATGTCGCCGCCGCTTGCTCTCAAGAATTAGATATACTAGGGATTAAGAATACTCATCCACCAATGCCTACCCGCTTCGCTGTCAGCGGTTGTTCCCAGCAATTTACCCAATCTAGCTTACAATGGTTGGGCTATACCCCAATGGTAGAACAAGTATGTTTTGCTGATACCGTCCTCTCTTAAAGCCCAGAAGTAGGGCCTGCGCCCAAAAACTATTAGTCTGTCAACCCGAAAATGACGGGTGAAGGCAAGTAGGGGAGGTAGGGGGGTAGGGGAGGTAGGGGGGTAGGGGAGGTAGGGGAGGTAGGGGAGGTAGGGGGGGTAGGGGAGGGAAGAACAGAAGTTTTTTCTGATCATTACCCGTCAAAATAAATTTGACAGACCACTAGTCAGAAGCAAGCAAAGATATTTATCTCCTCTTTCCGTTCTATAAAACTTACCCAAAATTACCAAAGTCTAGACACATCTGGACGGCGATAATCTTAGTGTTTATTTCCTGCTTCATCACGGTCTTAGAATGACTTCCAATCTTGTTTGCCCGCTCCACAGACAATCTCGGTAGAACTTACCGTTTCTGACCGTAGTTCCTAAAAAGAACCCCTACTACAACACGGAGTAAACAAACAACCCATTCTAAATCGTCAAAAAGCCTATGCTGTCTTCGTTTTGACTTCTGACTTCTGACTTCTGACTTCTGACTTCCGCCTTGCGGTACTGCTCCCTACAAGTTGCTTTCATTGACTATTGACAGCTTGAGTTACATTTGTAGTTAATTCCCGTTGCTGCTTATATTTATCCTGTCCAGAATCAGATCCGCTTTGAGAAATATTTCTTTTGCTTGCTCGCTTTGCTAAAGCCAATAACAAATATACACTAAACAAATAGCCAGCAGCTAAAGTAAATATCATCATAGGCATATTTCTGTAAATCATTGTTCCACCATCTTTAATTACTAGGGAATATAAAATTGCATACAGAGCCAGCAGAACTCAATTAATCAAGCACACCTTGATAAATGTAGTTAGCTATAGAAAACATTCCAGGCGAAAACTAATTTTCTCTGGTCAATCAATTTATTTTCTTTAATATCAACTTTCCCAGGCTATACATCCGACAGCAGCAAATTTGCTCGGCAGCAAACTCCAACCGCGCTTATCAGCAGTCTACCCAGCCTGTGTTATTGACCTCACACCAATTTAAATAAATGTACGCTACGACTCAACGTGCGCTGAATACGTTGAGTTAGTTCCATAACTGGAAAAGCACAATTCAACTCAAAAGGCATGGTTATTGCCTAGAATTTAGGGATTATTCCTATTTTCTCTTTGGCGACGAGTTATTTTATACTCACAACACTATCACGTAAAATCACTGAACGATGGTTTTACGCTGGAAGTGAATAATCTGAAAAACTTAATATCTCTAGGTATTAGCCTAACACAGCCAACCTGAATTTGAAGCTAATTTCTGGACTAAATTCAAAAATTTTTTATTGCTAACCGTCAACTTGAAGTTACTGTCAATGTGTGTTATTTTATTGACATCAAAGTTTTTGTTACTACGCAATTTATTAATTAACAAATTTAGCAAGAACTATTTAACCCTAAGATAGCCCCCGATTATAACACATTCATAATCTAATGTGTGAATAACGCAATAGATATTAAAAATCATCTTGCTGAAGGAAAACTTTGCGCTGACACTGGGTTATCTTAAAATTAAAGAATATGTAAACTTTCGTAACCTAAGTCAGAGTCCGCCCATCCATGACCCCAGCCACCTCCCTGTTTACCCCTGTGGAAGCAGACCTGCAAATACTAGCAGATAACCTTAAACAGCTAGTTGGAAATCGCCACCCCATTCTCTATGCCGCAGCCGAACATTTATTCGGTGCTGGGGGGAAGCGAATCAGACCTGCAATAGTGCTACTTATATCGCGGGCAACCATGCTTGAAGAAGATATTACCCCGCGTCACCGACGACTGGCAGAAATTACAGAAATGATTCACACAGCCAGTCTAGTCCATGATGATGTAGTAGATGAATCAAATGTTCGTCGTGGTGTACCGACTGTACATAGTTTGTTTGGTAATCGCATTGCTGTGCTTGCAGGGGATTTTCTCTTTGCACAATCGTCTTGGTATTTAGCAAATCTAAATAATTTGGATGTTGTTAAACTGCTTTCTGAAGTAATTATGGACTTAGCCGCTGGAGAAATCCAACAAGGGTTAAATCGTTTTGATGCTAGTCTTTCTACAGAAACGTACCTGCAAAAAAGCTATTACAAAACAGCCTCATTAATTGCCAACAGTTCTAAGGCTGCTGGATTAATTAGTGAAACATCCCTAGAAACTGCCGAACACTTGTACAGTTATGGTCGCCATCTAGGTCTTTCCTTTCAAATAGTAGATGATATTCTTGATTTCACCAGTTCAACAGACACCCTGGGTAAACCAGCGGGTTCTGACCTCAAAAGTGGCAACCTGACAGCACCAGTTTTATTTGCTTTAGAAGAAAAACCCTACTTAGAAGTCCTGATTGAACGAGAGTTTGCCCAGGAAGGGGATTTAGAGCAAGCACTGGCACTAGTCCATGATAGTAGAGGTATCCAAAGAGCGAGAGAATTAGCTGCTCACCATGCTACGTTAGCCACCGAGTCTATTGGTGTTTTAGAACCATCAGCATCACGTGAAGCACTGATGAATTTGACCGACTATGTACTAAGTCGGCTCTACTAAAAAAAAGTTAGGGGTAGAAACAGCTAGATAATTTCTACCCATAACTATCCTTATCTTACTGTTTGTCTAAGTCTTCAATAAGTTGATCAACAAAATCCCTTAACCGTTGCGGCCAGTCAGGGACGGTTTTAATTTTCTCCCTTTGCCCTTTCCGACCTTTAAAACAAATTGGTTGAGCGTCTAACTCAGCTTTGAGGATTTTTTTAGCACCAAGTTTATTATTTTTCTCAAATCTCATTGACATTAACCTTAATAGTTGGTATACTTACTACAATATAACATTGAAAGGTCGAATCAATGCTTTTATCATTCAAAACTGCACTAATTCCAAATAACCGACAGATTACAGCTTTTCGCAAGGCTTCTGGAGTAGCTAGACACGCCTATAACTGGGCAAATGCTCAAGTTATAGATATTTTAGCTACTCGCAAAGAAGGCGAAAAACTTAAATTACCATCAGCGATTGACTTGCATAAAAAGTTAGTCGCCGAGGTTAAATCTGAACACGCTTGGTATTACGAAGTTAACAAAAATGTCCCACAAAAGGCGTTAACTGACTTACGCCAAGCATGGGATAGGTGTTTTTCCAAAACATCGAAACAACCCCGATTCAAGAAAAAAGGACAGCACGATTCTTTTTATTTAGAGTCAGGGACTAAGGCGAAACCGTTAATTAAAAACGATGGTAAAAGAATTAAATTACCGTCAATCGGTTGGGTACGATTAGCCATACCTTTACCAATTACCGCAACTCATAACTGTGTAATTTCCCGACAAGCTGATAGATGGTTTATTTCTGTCAAGTACGAGATTGAAAAACCTCCTATACTTGCAGATAGACCGACCATCGGCGTTGACATTGGAATCAAAGAGTTAGCCGTTTGCAGTAATGGTGAAGTATTCGAGAATCCTAAAGCCTACCGCCGCATGAGTAAACGCATGAAACGCTTACAGCGTAGCGTTAGCCGAAAGGTGAAGGGGTCTAATAATCGCCAGAAAGCTGTAAGAAAATTGGCTAAATTACACGCCAAAGTTTCTAATATTCGCCAGGATTCCATACACAAATTAACCTACTATCTAGCTAAAAACCACAGCGTGATAAAGAGTGCGATTCGTTGTTAGTTGAATCACGGTAATCAGTCCGTACATAAACTAACCAACCTAACCCAATTAAGGAGAAAGGTTGAACTCTCGGTCTGATATGGGTGAAAGTCCCATCTACCAGACTCAGGTATGACTCCCTATCTGCCTACGATGACCCGACTCGATTTCGGGAGGTCGAAGCTAGGAACAGGACGCAATCAGACATCCGTTGTGGGGTGACACTTGGCGTTAATGGGGAGTTCCCACGGTGAAACAGAGCCTAGAAAAGCAACCTACACGCAAGCAGGACACAACTCAAAAACCTGACTTCACTGGAGCGAAATCCCGCCGCATCTTTTTTAAATAGCGGTCAGAGTCCAGGGAATCCAGTGGTTGAAATGGCTACACCTAACGGAACTATTAATCAACCGAGGGAACGAATAAAAACGGATTGAAGGTCTAGGGGCGGTCGAACCCCATAAGTAGGCTGGACGAGCAGCGGAATCCCTTCAATTCGGGTAGGACAGACCGTAATTGGTCTGAGGTGTTCAGAATACACAAATTGGAGCAGAGCATGATTGGACACAGAGAAAACTCTAGTGAATCTTGGAAGACGTTGCCCTGGAAGAAATTCCGCCGTAACCTATTCCGCCTACAAAGACGCGTGTATAAAGCGGTTCAAGTTGGAGATAAGCGGAAAGCGCAGTCACTACAGAAGCTGATTCTGAAATCAACCGCAGCAAGATTACTGGCTATTCGTCAAGTATCACAGCTAAACGCTGGGAAAAAGACCGCAGGAATTGATGGCAAAAAGTCCCTTACCTTTAAGGAACGCTTCGAGCTTAATGAACTGCTAAAAGCATCTGTTAGCAACTGGAAACACCAGGAACTAAGAGAAATACCAATCCCCAAAAAGGACGGTACTATGAGGATGCTGAAAATCCCCACTATTGCAGACAGAGCTTACCAATGCCTTGTCAAATACGCATTAGAACCAGCTTGCGCGTTGCAACTTTCCACGCCAGGAGCTATGGGTTTAGGACGGGTCGTTCAGCGCATGACGCACAGAAATACCTGTACAACAACCTATGCTCTACACGAAAAGGAATAGATAAACGAGTTATAGAACTCGATATCGAAAAATGCTTCGACAGGATAAACCACACCGCCATCATGGATAGACTCATCGCTCCTTATAGCATAAGACAGGGAATATTCCGCTGTCTCAAAGCCGGAGTTAACCCTCAATTCCCAGAACAGGGAACACCTCAAGGCGGGGTAGTAAGTCCACTATTAGCTAACATCGCCTTAAACGGCATCGAAAGTATCCACAGATATAAAGATGCCGGAAACAACGTAATAGAACCATCAGTCCGATATGCGGATGACATGGTGATAATACTTAGACCTCAAGACGATGCTACCGTTATACTTGACAAAATCAGTCAGTTCTTAGCAGAGCGGGGAATGAAAGTCAGTGAGAAAAAGACCAAGCTAACCGCCGCGACAGGTGGGTTTGATTTCCTCGGCTGGCACTTTAAAGTCCAGAAAAACGGGAAGTTTAAATGCGTTCCATCAGTGGATAACTTCAAAGCTTTTCGCAAGAAAGTAAAACACATCGTCAACAACTCGAATTATGGTGCTATCACTAAGGCTGAGAAATTAGCCCCTGTAGTTAGAGGTTGGAGGAACTACCACCGCTTTTGTAAGATGAAAGGGTCACGCAACTCGTTATTCCACATTCAACACAGAGCTTACAGGGTATTCAACAAGGAAACCAAACAGAATCGCTACACTAGCAAGGAATTACTAGATAAAGCGTTTCCATCAGTTCCTTACTCCGAAAACAAATACATCAACGTTAAAGGTGAGAAATCACCCTATGACGGAGATTTGAGTTATTGGAGCGAGCGTAACAGCAAGCTCTATGACAACCATACCTCTAAAGCCCTCAAACGGCAAAGCCATAAATGTGGTCATTGTGGTTTAAAAATGCTCAGTGATGAGAAGGTACATTTACATCATATAGATGGAAACCATAAGAATGGTAAACCTAAAAACCTTCTAGCAATTCATGAAAGCTGCCACGATTATATTCATATCAGCAAAAGCGAAAGCTAAGAACATCGGAAGCTGGGTGCAGTGAAAGTTGCACGCCCAGATTTAACAGAGAGGGGCAGGGAATAATATCCCTCCTCGACTCTACCTAGAGGATTTGCACGTTAAGGCATTTTTGAAGAACCACAAATTAGCGGGTGCTATCGCCGATTGTGGGATGTATGAGTTCAAACGACAGTTAGAGTATAAAACCGAGAAGTTCGGGAGTGAATTAATCCTTGTGGATAGGTTCTTCCCCAGTTCTCAAATATGCTCTAACTGTGGGAATCATCGTCATAAAATGCCATTAAAAAACCGCGTTTATGTTTGTCCTGATTGTGGCTATAAAGCCGATAGGGACTTAAATGCAGCGCGGAACATTGACCGATGGTTTGCGGATATTTTTATCCCTGTAGCGTAGCGGTTCCTTTTAGGAACTACGGTCAGAAACGGTAAGTTCTACCGAGATTGTCTGTCGAGTGGAAAAACCTCTTAGAAGTCATTCTAAGACCACGATGAAGCAGAAAGTAAACACCAAAATTATCGCTGTCCAGATGTGTCTAGATTTTGGTAATTTTGGGTAAGTTTTATAGAACGGCGATTTAAGCAGGACTTACGCAACTGGAACATTGGTAGGGTGCGTCAGATATCAACAATCTGTTTATTTGCAGGATTTATACAGTCTGACGCACCCTACAACTACTAAGCAAAATTTAGGGCGATTTAAGATTTGGGATTGTGGATATTAAATTTCCTAAATCCCAAATTTAGTTAGGCAATATTGGGAGGAACTGTTTTTTGGGCTTTAAATTGCTGTAATTGTTGCTGGATCAGCTTTTCTAGCTCAGAACGCCGCACTTCTACAGTATTGGTTAAATTTCCTGGTGTTTCTATAAAAACTATGCTGTGTACTGGTTTCAGAGCTACCAATTGGAATAAAATTTGAGTAACATCCATGAGGGTTGGCAGCAAGTGAGGGTCACGCCCAGCATCTGAGATTAGGGAAACATCTTGTATGGTAGGGAAAGCGTAAATAACTTGCTTTTCTATTCCTGGATTTGCGCGATTGCTCAATGTAGTTAAAACCCAATCTTGCTCAGAATTTTGGAGAATAAAGTATTGGTAGTGGTTTAACTTTTGGGCAATGGCGACTAATACAGGGGCGATTGATACCATAATCTGTGGTGTCACGCCATCCTGGGGTGCATTGTCTATCAGCAATTGAATTTGTGCTTCTAAATCCATCATGATTTGTAAATGACTTTTGGATAATGGCTAAAACATGAGCAAGAAAATATCCCACTAAATTGGGATTCACAAGTTCAATCTGCTTATGCCACATATCCTCACTGTAAATTGGTTTGCGTTTGACTTGTACACAACAACCATGAAACTATTATCCAAAGTCTAACAAGTCGTGTCCAAAGTATGTTAGGGTCTTTTTGAGAACTGGGACTATGAATTCAACAGCAATCGCAACTAATCAGGGGAAAATTTCTATCAGCGTGGAGGTCATCTTTCAATTCCTATTTAGGGAACTTCAACAGTCAACTAAGGCTTCGGAGCAAAATTGTCACGATGTGTCGGTGAGAATTACTAACGAAGTTCTGCGGATTTGCAATGAAAGTAAACGCATTCAAAATTCCGGGTCTGTAGAAAGTTCAGCCATGAGCCTAGCTAAACATCGGTTACAACAGTGTATTCGATACTATCAGTTAGGTTCAAGTCGTGGAAGGGTAGAATTACACAGCACACTGAGTGCTATTGTTTATCGTTATATTAATCCCCCTCACAAGCAATTAAGCTATCAAGGGCGGTTGACTATCATTGAAGATTTTCTCCAGAGTTTTTATTTGGAGGCTTTAAATGCTTTTAGAAGGGAAAACCAATTAGCTCCGACCTATCGCCCCCAGACTCTTTTAGAATTGGGAGAATACATGGCATTTACCGAACGATATGGTAAACGTCGGATTCCACTCCCCGGAAGGCAGCAACAGCTAATTATTTTGCGAGCGCAAACTTTTTCCAAGCAACAGCCTTTAGAAACAAGTGTAGATATAGAACAGGCATCAGAGGGTGGTAGTGGTGAGTTTGACGGTTCTTGGGAAGAACCAGCTATCCATCAGTTACGCTCGGCTATGGCTATGCAGCCCGAACCAGAAGAAGATACCCTGCGTTCCGTTGTGATTACTGAGTTAATAGATTATTTAGAAGAAAAAGAACAATCTGACTGTATTGATTACTTTGCTTTGCGTCTTCAAGATTTATCAGCACCAGAGATTGAGTCAATTTTAGGTTTAACATCTCGGCAGCGTGATTACTTACAGCAACGGTTTAAATATCATTTAATTCGGTTTGCTCTTTTACATCGTTGGGAATTGGTTCATGAGTGGTTGGAAGTTTCTTTACCCACTAATTTGGGTTTAACTCCGATTCAATGGGAAACTTATCTGGCACAACTAGATGATAAACAAAAGTCTATCTTAGATTTGAAGCAGCAAGGAAAACCTGACGAGCAAATATCTAAGATATTAGGCTTGTCAATGGCACAATTACAGAAACGTTGGTTTAAGATTTTAGAACAAGCTTGGGAAATTCGGAATTCTTTAGTGTCCGGATCTAGTGCATCTACCCATGAATGGTGACTTGTGAATCTTCACAAAATGATCAACTTGCTTGGGTATTGAAAAATCATAACTTCAACACTTACGGGTATAGCTTGTTATAATGTGAGGAAATTGACGGGGTAGATATTCATTTCAAGATGGTAGCCAAATTATTGGTGAACTCAAATTGATAAGAAAAGCCCCAAACCTTTCAATTGGGAGAAATTCCTACTGTGCAAGAACGTTTTCAAGCTATTCTTAAGCGTCGGTTACAAGACCAAGTAGAAAAAAACCCGCCGTTGTTCCCCTGGGAAACACAATCAATGGAGTATCCCGACTGTGTAGAAGAACAATCTCTCGGTTTAGTTCCTGTTTGGGGGTGGACTGTCCACCAATCTAAGCTAAATTTGCCTATTCATTTGCCTGAAAAAGTTTTTTGGCAATTGCTGGAAAAATGTCAGGTGTTATTGACATCTTCTTTACCTCTGGGAGCTAAGTTAGTTCAGGTGGTAGAAAGTATGTTCCCTACAGATGCTCAAGCTATTAATGATTTGGCTGGGTTAGTCCTGAGAAGCTCTTATCGTTCTGCTGATACTTTGACAGCGACGGCTGATGTTGAGAGCGATTATTTTGATTTATTGCCACGTCAACAAATGGCTTTGTCTTTAATGGCAGCCAAGCAGTTGTTGGAAAATTTAACTTTGCCAATTTCATTGACTCAGCCACTGGTAGAGAAACAATGGCTCACTACGGTGGGGACTTTGAGTATTCGAGTAGAATTACGGAATTTAGGTGAATTCATGAAGTTGACGGTTCAGGGTGAATTACCTACGCCGGGGATTTTACAACTCCAGGGTAATGATACTCAAGAATTTGTGAAATCTGAGACTTCAGAAATACCAGTTATAGAGTTACAAATTGATAGAAATCAGCCAATTTATACTTTGGCAGTGGAGTTCCCTGAATTAGATCAACAGCCTTTGTTGCTGGCTATTCAGGTGAAAATCTAAGGTAATAAGTAGGTTGGCGTTGAAAATTATCGTTATAGCAAGGCAAGAGGCAAGAGTAAAGAAGTTTTCAGCGATTTTACGTTTCTTTACACAGTTTGGTTTTATTGTTTTCACCTACTTATTGCCTATCTAGGAGTTAGATGGGAGCAATGGCAACGAATGGATCATAATCTTGTTTAATTTCCTGGTTTTGAAACTTAGTTCTCTTTGCAATCAACAAGATCAATTCAATATTAAGGGCGTATCTAATTACCTTAGCTATGAGCGGGATACTTGTACTCTCAGGGAGTCTGAAGCTAGGATAGGGGGGAAGTTGAAAACGAGATGATAGTTTTCTGCCTAGTATGGTATCCGCAGCGTCTACATCATAGCTTTGCTTATTTGAAAATGTTTAATTTATCTAGGATTAATCGGTTTTGGCGTTTACCGTTAGGTAATCAGTGGCAACCAACTAGAGGAAAATCCCTAGTCAAAGAAGTGGAAGATTCGATTCCTTTGCGAGTGCTAGTGATGGTACTGGTAATTTTGGGGATTGTGGCTACGGATATTGCTGGTGAGACTCAATTTAGTTTATGGACTGTTCCACTGACTATGGCTGGAACCTGGTGGAGTTATTACCGTCGCCGTAGTTCCAATATTCCAATCCAGTTTTGTATTGCGATTGGAATGTTGTTGGCTTTGGGGGCTTTTTTTGGACGGTTTATTGGTAATTGGAATGATACTCGGTTAAGTTTGGCGGAGTTACTGATTCAATTGCAAGTATTACATAGCTTTGATACGCCTCGGCGGAAGGATTTGGGCTATTCGATTGTGATTGGGTTGATTTTGGTGGGTGTGGCGGCGACTTTGAGCCAAACTATGGCTTTTGCGCCTGTGTTGCTGTTGTTTTTGGCGATCGCTCTCCCCACTTTAGTTCTGGATTACCGTTCTCGTCTAGGGTTTAAGCCATCAACTTCGGAAAAATCTGCCAAAAAGAATAATCCTAATTTCAATTTTAAGGTTCTAATTTTAAATTTTTTGGTGATTCTGGCTTTGGGACTGGGGATTTTTGCTATTTTGCCTCGGTTTCCTGGTTATCAACTGAGGTCTTTTCCTGTAAGTGCGCCGCTGAAAGTCCCAGATAATTTTACAGGCAGGAGTATTATTAATCCCGGTTATGTCCGTGAAGGTAAGGGTAATGGTCAAGGTAGTGGTAATGATAGTGGTAGAGGCTCAGGAAAGGCTGGTGAACCAGGAAAATTAGATAATAATTTTTATTACGGTTTTAATAGCGAGATGAACCAAAATCTGCGGGGAGAGATGAAACCCAAGGTGGTGATGCGGGTGCGATCGCAAGCTGAAGGTTTTTGGCGCGTTCTAGCCTTTGACAATTACACAGGCAAAGGTTGGAATATTTCCCGTAATGATCAAGTTACCACTCTCAGACAATCACCTTGGACTGCCCGCATTTCTATTGATCCTCCACCATTCACGACTCTCACCAAAGAGGTGGTGCAAACTTACAATTTGGTGTCGGAATTGCCTAACCTGATTCCAGCGATGTCCTATCCCAAAGGTTTGTATTTTCCCACTCCAGCCATAGCCATTGATCAGGAAGATGGTTTACGTGCGCCAGTGCAGTTGTCAGAAGGGCTAACATATACAGTTGTTTCAGATGTTCCTTACCGCGATCGCTCTTTATTGGTTAAAGCCTCAACTAAATACCCAACTAATATTAAACAGTATTATCTGCAAATCCCGCCAAAAATTGCCGATAAAGTCCGAAAACAAACTGAAGAAGCATTGGCTAGTTATGATCAACAACGGGTTTCCCGTTCTCCAGGAACTAAAAGCCTAGATTCGGCTTACGAAAAAGCTCTTTATTTAGCCCAGTATGTCAAACAAAATTACACCCTACCCACCAATCCCTTGGACTTGCCTTATTTGGATGAAAAGGATGATTTAGTAGAAAGCTTTTTATTCAAAAATAAAGGTGGTTATCCCGACCATTTTTCCACTGTATTAACGATTATGCTACGTTCTGTAGGTATTCCATCACGGCTAGTGGCGGGATTCGCCCCAGGAGAATTTAATCCGTTTACGGGGATGTATGTTGTCCGTAATACAGATGCCTATGCGATGACAGAAGTTTATTTCCCCAAGTATGGCTGGTTTACCTTTGATCCAATTCCTGGACATCCTTTGATTCCCCCTTCTATCGAAGAAGATCAAACTTTTAGTGTGCTGCGTCAATTTTGGAATTGGATAGCTGGTTGGTTACCTTCACCAATTACAGCTATTTTAAATACTGTGTTTGGGACGATATTTAGCTGGTTGTTCCAAGGGGTAGCTTGGTTCTTCAGTTTATTTACTAAAGGTTGGTTAGGAATATTAACCGGCTTAATCCTGGGGACAATCGCCGCTTTCTTCGCTTGGCTGGGTTGGGGACAATGGCGGAAGTGGCTTAACTTGCGTTGGTTAAAGAAATTACCGCCTATGGAAAGACTGTACCAACAAATGCTACAACGGACTGCCAACAAGGGTTTAGGTAAGCATCCTAGTCAAACACCCCTAGAATATGCCCAGCTTGCATACCAACACCATTCCCCAGAAATAGCTGAGGTGATAGATGAAATCTGTCATGCTTATGTGAGTTGGCGTTATGGTGGACATACTCCCAACTACCAGCAATTACAACAAAAATGGCAAGCATTAAAGACTTCCAAATAAAAAATAAATAAGTTGGCGTTAAACAATAGACATCTCCGAAAAATATTGTAGAGACGTTCCATGGAACGTCTCTACAAGGGTTTCAAGTCACGCACATTTAATTCTCGGAGATGTCTAACGAATATATGTAACGAAATGTAAATTCAACAAATACCCTATAAATATCTTACTTCAGGGTTTTTACCCACATTTAGCATAAGTAAATATACTCAAAGTATTTTTAATGGCAGGTTAAGTAGTGAGACAGAATTAATTACACAATGTCATTGCGTTAGCGCAGCGTGGCGTTAGCCATATGGAACGAAGTTAAATGAGGCAATTCCCAGGGTTGTGATTGCTTCCCTTCCCTCGCAATGACTGTAAATATTTTTGTCCAATTACTTATTCTGTCTCCGATATGATTTTTTATCTTAGAACACCTGCTGAATGTGGGGTGCATAGGTTCTGTCCCTACAATTCTGCATATATCATAGGGAATATTTTTAGGAGATTTAGCGGATAATACAGCTAAAAAAAGCATTAATTATGAAAAAACTCTGGCTAACGTGGTTTAAATCGTTGTAACTACCATTCTTTAGCGATAACATGGGAATAAGTTTACTACAAGCTTTTCATTTTTCGTTTAGCTGAAATCTTTTTTATGGAAATTCAATTAATCAATATCGGTTTTGGTAATATCGTCTCTGCCAACAGAGTCGTTGCCATCGTTAGTCCAGAATCTGCTCCCATTAAACGGATTATTACCGACGCTAGGGATAGAGGTCAATTAGTTGATGCTACCTATGGAAGACGGACTAGGGCAGTGATTATTACTGATTCTAGTCATGTTATTCTCTCCGCGATTCAGCCAGAAACAGTAGCCAATCGGTTTGTCATTTCTCGTGATCATCATGTTGTAGATAATTAATCATCGGCATAATTATCAACCCAATTCTATTTGTACCATATCGGCTGTAGGATATGAATTAGACTGGATTTCTGTCACCAGTGCTACAAATTCTTTAGTCTTGATGCTATTTTAAAGAGTGAGGATGAGAAATACTGGCGCAAAAGCTTATACCATAGGTATTTAACCATCTCAAGTCCCAAGTTCAAAATGGTATTAGTTATTTTAGTCGCTAACACAAGACTAAGGAATCATTTGTATTTATTAATTCACTCTTTTCACGGATAATGCAAGTCTTACCTACCCATAATGGTGCAAATACGAAGGAATGTCTGCCTCTGGGCAAACTAATTGTTTTAACCGGTCCGAGTGGAGTCGGTAAAGGTACATTAATGAATGAAATTCTCCGGCGTTATCCAGAATTGCATTATTCAGTATCTGCAACGACTCGTTCTCCCCGTCCGGGAGAAATCAATGGTAAAAACTATCACTTTATTAGTCGGAGTCAGTTTGAACAGTTAGTTACTCAAGGCGAATTTTTAGAATGGGCAGAATTTGCTGGTAACTTTTATGGTACGCCCCGTGAGGCTGTGCTGAATCACGTTCAAGCTGGTAAGTTGGTGGTGCTAGAAATTGAGTTAGCAGGAGCAAGACAAATTCGTCATACTTTTCCTAGTGCTCTCAGTATTTTTATTTTACCACCTTCATTTACAGAATTAGAAAAGCGGATACGCGGGCGCGGACAAGACGCGGAAGATGCTATTTCTCGTCGTCTGCAACGTGCTGAAGAGGAAATTGCCGCTGCTAACGAATTTGATATAAAAATTATCAATGATGATTTTGAGCAAGCTGTAAAGGAAATAGAGAAGGCGATTTTTGAATAAATATCTGGTAATGGGTAATTGGTAATTGGTAATGGGTAATTGGTAATTGGGAAACAAATTCTCCGTTCTATAAAACTTACCCAAAATTACCAAAGTCTAGACACATCTGGACAGCGATAATCTTAGTGTTTATTTCCTGCTTCATCGTGGTCTTAGAATGACTTCTAAGAGGTTTTTCCACTCGACAGACAATCTCGGTAGAACTTACCGTTTCTGACCGTAGTTCCTAAAAAGAACCGCTACGCTACAGGGATAAAAATATCCACAAACCATCGGTCAATATTCTTAGCTGCGTTGAGGTCACGATCCTCTCTATGTCCACAATCAGGACAAACATAAACGCGGCTTTTTAATGGCATTTTATGACGATGATTACCGCAGTTAGAGCATATTTGCGAACTAGGAAAGAATCTATCTACAAGGATTAATTCACTGCCAAACTTCTCAGTTTTGTACTCTAATTGCCTTTGAAATTCATACATCCCACAATCTGCAATTGCACCTGCTAATTTGTGGTTCTTCAAAAATGCCTTAACGTGCAAATCTTCTATCTTAATTATGCTGTGGTTTTTAGCTAGATAGTAGGTTAATTTGTGAATAGAATCCTTGCGAATATTAGAAACTTTGGCGTGTAATTTAGCTAATTTTCTCACAGCTTTTTTACGGTTATTAGAGCCTTTAATTTTCCTGCTCACACTACGCTGTAAACGTTTCATGCGTTTACTCATCCGGCGGTAGGCTTTGGGGTTTTTGAATACTTCACCATTACTGCAAACTGCTAATTCTTTGATACCAATGTCAACGCCAATGGTCGGTCTGTCTGCAAGTATAGGAGGTTTTTCAACTTCGTATTTAACAGAAATAAACCATTTATCAGCTTGTCGGGAAATTACACAGTTATGAGTTGCGGTAATTGGTAAAGGTATGGCTAATCGTACCCAACCGATTGACGGTAATTTAATTCTTTTACCATCGTTTTTAATTAACGGTTTCGCCTTAGTCCCTGACTCTAAATAAAAAGAATCGTGCTGTCCTTTTTTCTTGAATCGGGGTTGTTTCGATGTTTTGGAAAAACACCTATCCCATGCTTGGCGTAAGTCAGTTAACGCCTTTTGTGGGACATTTTTGTTAACTTCGTAATACCAAGCGTGTTCAGATTTAACCTCGGCGACTAACTTTTTATGCAAGTCAATCGCTGAGGGTAATTTAAGTTTTTCGCCTTCTTTTTGAGCAGCTAAAATATCCTTGATTTGAGCATTTGCCCAGTTATAGGCGTGTCTAGCTACTCCAGATGCTTTACGAAAAGCTGTAACCTGTCCGTTATTTGGAATTAATGCGGTTTTGAATGATAAAAGCATTGATTCGACCTTCAATGTTGTGTTATGATATCTAGTATATCAGATATATTAAGATTTGGCAATGCCTCGGATTAAATTTAAGCCACAAAATCAAGTAGCCTCCGATAAATCACCCTTGCAATTTAAGGTTTTACCTGGAGTCAGGGAAAAAATTAAAACCGTCCCTGATTGGCAGCAACGGTTGAGGGATTTTGTTGATCAACTTCTTGAAGACTTGGACAAACAGTAATATATGGATAGTTATGGGTAGAAATTATCAAGCTGCTTCTACCCCTATTCCCTGTTCCCTATTCCCTGTTCCCTGTTCCCTGTTCCCTGTTCCCTGTTCCCTGTTCCCTGTTCCCTGTTCCCTTGCCCCTATTCCCTCTTCCCTGAATGGGTAATAGCCCAAATTAGCAACTATTACCCATTACCAGTCATCAAATTAACCCAATAAACCTTGGATTAATCCAGAATTACCTGTCAAGAAGAACGCAACTACTGCGCCACCGATACCACCAATTAAGAAAGCGCTGGCAAAATTATTCCAGCTTTCCTTAGAGTTGAAAGCATCAATAGGAGGGTTAGGTACAGCAACACTAGCAAGTGCTTTATCAGGATTGCTGTTAGCGTACAAAGATAGGCAAGCTGTTAAAATTACAACCAAGCCAATACTGCCCAGTAACCCAGCTAAGTTAGCATTAGGGGCATTGCGTAAGGGACCTAACTTATCAAAAGGTCCAAATAACAAATAACCATGAGCCATACCAACTTCTAAACCACGTCTAAAAGGATTTAGACCGGGGCGATAAGCTGGTAAATTGCTAATAAACCACTTCACCAAAGGGGCGGAATTGATGGGGGTTTCTAGGTCGCCTTTTTGGGGGTCACGTCCTGCTGCTATTGCCATAACTATTGTTCGATTCCTTGAATCACTGTTGTTAGTTTTTTAAGGCATGAAACCCGTAAATTATAGTTAAGATTACGAGTTTCATGCATTATTTAAGATTGTTTATTGCTAAACAATCCAGAAGAGAAAGCTAATTTACTTAGCTTTTCCTAACCGTGTTTTCAACCTATAGGGGGTGGAAAAGTAGGTCGGGGAAGAAGCGGTTAAATTCAATCAAAATCCCGGCTGTGATTGTTAGCCAGATTGTAGCTGCAACGGGGGCAGTAGAGATGAATTTCAGCAAGTAGTTGGTTTCGTCGCCTTTTTCAGCCATGAATTTAGTCTCCAGAATGAGTAAGTGAAAACAAATGAATTAACGTGGCGAAACGGTAATTTCTGAATCCTTCGCTGTTAATTCGCCGGAGAGCAATTCTTTGATTGCTGCTGCTGGCCAAGCAAAACCGGAGGTGATGATAGGTAGGGCAAGACCCAAATCAATTTGGATTTCTTTTTGCTCCGCATTTGATTCTTTTTGGATTGCTTGGAGATAAGCACGGCCTACCCAGCCAATCCAACCGGCAATGTAGAGGAAGAGAATACTAGGGATTAAAAAATCACCAGCATGATCAAGACGGCCATCTACAATCAAGTGGGGATAACCTTCTGGTCCACAGAGTGCCTGAGAATAACGTTCAAACCGCTTTTTACCTGATTCGGGGTCAGAGGTGGTGTTACGGGCATTTAGTGCTAGCTCTTGAAAGGCGGGAGAGTCTTTACAAGGAACAAGATTTGCGCCTAGTGCTTTAGCTTCAGGAGCAAAATTGAACCAAAGAGTCATCACCAAAAGCAAAGCAAACAATCGTCTCATGGAGTTGTTTCCTTTTATTACAAAATGAGAAGTTTCTTGTACAAAACGAAGCGGCTTGTACAGTCTTTATTTTAGATAACTAGGAAGTCATCATACTCTTGGCTGGGGACTGAGTAAAGTTGAAGTCAATAAAAGTTAAAGCTTCTCAATCAAAAGATAGGGAAAAGGGCAGGGGGCAGGGGGCAGGGGGCAGGGGGCAGGGAGTAGGGGGCAGGGGGCAGGGAGTAGGGGGCAGGGGGCAGGGGGCAGGGGCAGGGGGCAGGGGGCAGGGAGTAGGGGGCAGGGAGCAGGGGGCAGGGGGCAGGGAGTAGGGGGCAGGGAGTAGGGGGCAGGGGGCAGGGAGTAGGGGAGATATGAGAGAATATATATATTCTCTTGCATTTTGCATTTTGCATTTTGCCTCTTGCCTGTTCCCTGTTCCCTGTTCCCTGTTCCCTATTCCCTGTTCCCTATTCCCTATTCCCTGTTCCCTATTCCCTATTAATCTCCTATGACAACCGTTTTGGCTATTGAAACCAGTTGTGATGAAACTGCTGTGGCAATTATTAAGAATCGTGAAGTATGTAGCAGTATTGTTGCTTCACAAATTCCTGTTCATCAACAATATGGTGGGGTAGTGCCGGAGGTGGCTTCACGTCAGCATTTAGAAACGCTGAATTATGAAATAGAGCAAGCGATCGCATCTAGTCATTTAGATTGGAGTCAGATTGACGGGGTAGCTGCCACTTGTGCGCCTGGACTGGTAGGAGCGTTGCTGGTAGGATTAACGGCTGCTAAAACTCTGGCAATTGTCCATAATTTGCCTTTTTTGGGGGTGCATCACCTGGAAGGTCATATTTACGCGACTTACTTGAGTGAGCCAAGTTTAAATCCTCCCTTTCTTAGCTTACTTGTTTCTGGAGGTCATACAAGCTTGATTTATGTGAAAGATTATGGTATCTACGAAACCTTGGGAGAAACCCGTGATGATGCGGCGGGTGAGGCTTTTGATAAGGTGGCGCGGTTGTTAAAACTGGGTTATCCCGGTGGACCAATAATTGATAAACTGGCACAAACTGGCAATCCCCAAGCTTTTGCATTACCGGAAGGCAAAATTTCTTTACCTGGTGGGGGTTATCATCCTTATGATTGTAGTTTTAGCGGATTGAAGACAGCAGTATTACGTTTAGTGCAGCAGTTAGAGAAAGAGGGCAAAGAAGTACCAATAGCGGATGTAGTGGCTAGTTTTCAGGATACCATAGCGCGATCGCTCACCAAAAGGGCGATCGCCTGCGCTCGTAACTATGGACTAGATACCATTACCGTAGGTGGTGGTGTAGCTGCTAATAGTGGACTAAGAAAGCATTTACAAGCAGCAGCCAGCAAACATAACATCCGGGTTTTATTCCCCCCCTTAAAATTTTGTACCGACAACGCCGCCATGATTGGCTGTGCCGCCGCCGAACATCTATCACTTGGGAGAACATCACCCCTCACATTAGGAGTGCATTCCCGGCTCTCACTGAACCAAGTCATGCAATTATACGAAAATTAGTTCGGGACTTAGGGGCGCAGGTCTCGCACCCATTCAGGAGTTCAGGAGAAAGAAGAATTTTCTTAATAACCAATGACCAATGACCAATAACTAATGACCAATAACTAATGACCAATAACTAATGACCAATAACTAATGACTAATGACTAATGACCGAATATGTTCAGCCACGGCTTCTGGTTGTTCCAACATAGCCAGATGACCACAATCGGGAATTTCAATCACATTATCGCCCACGTATTGAAAAAGCCAATGAAAACTTGCTAAATGGCGGACATACTTAGGTTCCATCACCTTATCGTCAGCACCAGCTAAAAAATAGACTGGCTGTTTTAATTTGGATACTAATTGGGGTAGACAGTTAATTTCTTCTTCCGTAGTGGAGTCGAGAAGAGTTCCCAAAGCAGCTTCAGGGTCAGCAATAATAAAATCAATCAGTCGTTGACGCGCCCAATATCGGTCTAGAGGACGCAACACACTAGCTTTAGTAAACAACAAATCAATCCAAGGCATTTGTGAAAGCCAACGGGGACGGACTTGTAAAAATTTTTGCCCAGTGGCGCGAAATTGCTCAAAAGCTTCCTTCAGATAAATCCCACCACCGGCATTAATACAAATCACACCTTGAACACAATCAGGTAGTTGAGCCGCAGTCCATAGAGCAATAGTACCACCTAAGGAATGACCAACTAACCAAGCGCTAGAAATATTCAGGTGTTGGAGAAGCACAGCCAAATCCTGAGCATAAGCATATGGAGAGTGCATAGAATCCAAAGACAAACTAACCATACTAGAGTCTGTAGCAGTCAGTTCTATATCTGATGTCACCTGAGACTGGGATTCACCAAAACCTCGTAAATCATAAGATAAACACTGCAAATCTACCGATAAACGAGAAATCACAGGTTGCCAATATACGCTACTATTTAGCCAACCGTGGATAAATACTAAAGTATGGGGGCATGATGTGGGAGCAGTTAGCTCATAAGTATGTGGAACGCCTAAGATTTCTATTGTTGCCATAATTAAATATCGTACCCTCAAGGGTGGGTGCGACTCAATACAACTCAACACGAACAGAGAACCAAAAATTCAAAAATTAAAATTTTGAATTAAGCAGATGGACGTTAAATAAACAAAATGTGTAAATAAAAGTACAATTATCTAAAACCTTTTGCCTTGTTATAACAACAACTTTTAACGCCAACCTACTGAGCTAATTTTATTGATTAAGTAATCTATGTTTCACCCCTTCCGCGATTTTGTGACCTAAATATTCAGGAATGAGACTTTCATTCGGACCTAACAAATAAAGAATTAGTCGAGTCCGTCCGCGCCAAACTAGTAAATTGGCGTTAACCACCAGCAGATCTTCTTGCCAGATAGCATACATTACTTTATAGAATAATCCAGGTTGATTATCAGCTTCAATTACTAAAGCCGGAAGATGAAAAACAGGATCAACATAGAAATCAGTTTGTACCTGTTCCAAACCAGCATCAAGATTAAATTCTACAGCCAGCATTTCTTCTACCTCAAATGTGCCTGCTAATGCCTCACGAATAGCACGACAAACATTTTCAGCAGTTTTTTCAGTTAGTGCTTTATTGCCACGAGATACCAGTAATTTAATAAAAACCAGCATTGGTGGTCGAATTTGACCGTATAAACTTAGACCATGAATAGTTAAACCATAAGCTGCTAGGACACCAAAAATATCGCTCAAGAGGAAAGATTGATTGCGGTAGGCAAAATGAAGGGCGCTTTTACTCCCTTCTGGCTTCATCTCAATAACAGCCCGTTTAGTTTTATAAAGACGGTATGCTAGGCGTAAATTTTGAAGTTGAATCTCACTGCTAACAAATTGCTCATAGAATTGGGGAAACGCCCGATTAAAGCGTTTCAGGAGTTCTAGAGTTGAAGATTTTAAACCAGAAGCCATTTTTGCGGGTAGGACTTGCTTGTTTTGTACAAACTGGGGCAGGGGAGCAGGGGGGCAGGAGGACAAGGGACAGGGGGAAGATTAAGCACTTTTACCTGTTACCTGTTGTCTTGTGCCTCTCACGTATCCCCAATTTAATTAGATACAGCATATTGCAAATTAATGAGGTACAGGATCTAAATTCAAAGCCAGATAGCAAGGCAGTTTTAGTCCTGACTTGGTGACTCGGTGACTCGGTGACTCCTGAATTCTGCTGTATCAGAAATAATGTTATCTTTTAAAGTCTACAGCGGATCAGTTAAATTATTTATTCTCATTGTGTTATTGAAGTTGATATTGATTAGCATAGGATGATCTGAGTTTTATCTGGTCATGACAGCAACGCGACTGAAACTAGTCACGAAAATGAGAAAGATCCTTGAATTTCGGAAAATTTTTGCCTTTGGTTCAGTTTTATGGAGTAGTGTCAAAACAAAATGCTAGAGTTGAGAGTGATTGGGAAGAAACACTGGATAACTAGCTGTGAGTATTGCAAATCGCTAAACCGCGTAGAATGTTTCTAGTGAATTAGCCGGCAATAATCATAGTGACGTTAAATGTGAATCAACACTTTTTAAAAGTGGAAACCAATTTTAGTCATACTACCCGAACTGCATTGGCATGGGTTTTTGGAAAACTTGGTTTAGCACTCCTGAATCTTTAGCGACAAATAAAAACACTGCTGTTAATGAGCATACAGCGGAAGTTGATGGTAATTCTAGTGTAAGTAAGGATCAAATCGTTTTCAGTACGGAAAGAGATATTGACCTTTATGAACTTGAAGAACTCTGTGATGCAGTTGGCTGGTCACGTCGCCCTCTTAGAAAAGTAAAAAAAGCTATTGAGCATAGTTTTCTCGTAGCCTCTATGTGGCAAGTGCGAGGAAACAAAAAGCGTTTGATTGGTTTTGCCCGTGCTACCTCAGATCATGCTTTTAATGCCACTATTTGGGATGTAGTCGTTCATCCTGATTTTCAAAGTAGAGGACTAGGTAAGGCATTAATGAAATATGTCCTCAAAAAACTCAGGAGTGAAGAAATTAGTAATGTCACTCTTTTTGCCGACCCTCATGTTGTAGATTTCTATAAGACGATGGGCTTTATGTCAGATCCTGAAGGTATAAAAGGAATGTTTTGGTATCCTCAGTGATCAGGTAGCTGGGGTGTGGGGATTAGGGAATTGAGGATATTTCCCTAAATCTGATTTTTCTGGATCATTGGGTTTGCATTTTTTATTTTTTGTGATATGATAGTCGAGATGAACCAACAATACATGATTCGGTTCGTGTGGAGTTTGGTTTTGATGGCTTTACGGGATGTAGCGCAGCTTGGTAGCGCGCCTGCTTTGGGAGCAGGATGCCGCAGGTTCGAATCCTGTCATCCCGATTTATGCGTAGTTATACTTGGTAATAATATTCCTATGATACTACTACACTGCGGCTTAAGGGACTTCCAATTAAAAAAATACCCAAAAATTTCTTGTGGTGCGGGCATCTTGCCTGCTAATCATCAAGGACAGGCAGGATGCCCATCCCACAAAATTGGGTAATTTATTTTTTGGTGTTCCCTAAGTGAATAAACCATTTTCAAGCCTTGTAATCAATCAAATTTTCGGAGCTTTTAATAGTCATATTATTTACACCAGGCTGTACTAGTAGATTCTGACCATGAAAAATTCAGAAAGCAGGGTCTGCGCCCAGAAACGATTCATCAATAACAGCATGAAATTTATTTACCTCAACCCGTAATAGCTATTAAGAATGGTTACTTTATTTGCGCCATGCTGTACTAGGACTTACGCATTGACAAAAAACATTATCTATGCGTTCTGAGATCATGGGATTTTTATTAAAAGTTAATATTAAGTAAAATGATATGTAATAGCAGATTTTAATTCAGGACATTTTTGCAATGGCTTTTACATATTACTACACTGTAAGATTTCAAGATACTGATGCGGCTGGAGTCGTTTATTTCGCTAACATTTTGAGAATTTGTCATGAAGCTTATGAGGTTTCATTAGCCGCTTCTGGTATTAATCTTAAATCATTTTTTACTAATCCATCTGTGGCTTTTCCTATTGTTCATACAAATGTAGATTTTTTACGTCCTATGTATTGTGGTGACAATTTAATGATTAGTCTATTAGCAGAAAAAATAGGTTTAGATAAGTTTGAAATTACCTATGAGATTATCATAGATGAAGTCGTAGTTGCTAAGGCAATTACTAGGCACGTTTGTATTGATATAAATAGTAGAAATAAGCTGGAATTACCAAGTTATATGAATCATTGGCTAGAAACTAACCACAGAGACGCAGAGGGCGCAGAGAGAAGAAGGTCAAGGGAGGAGGTTATGTGATTTCAGGACATAGATCTCCGACTTCTTGCAAGAAGTCGGGGATCTAAAGTATTATGTTTTCAGAATATCTTCGGCGATTTTTTGGAGTTGTTGACGGTTGATTTTATCTTGGACGTTACGGGGTAAGTTTGGTAGGGAAATCCAATATTTGGGAATTTTAAATTTACTCAGTTGATTTTTGAGTTGAGTTTGAATTTCTATGTGGGAAATATTTTTATCTTTGGGAATATAAATGGCTGTTAATGCTTGTCCCCAATATTTATCAGCTATACCAATTACACAAACATCAATTACCATTTGAGTTCTTCTAATCGCTGATTCAATTTCGATTGGGTAAACATTTTCCCCACCTGTAATGATTTTGTCGCTATTCCTGCCAATAATATGTAAGTAGCCTTGATGATCTAAAAAACCAAGATCATCAACTATAAAGTTATTTCTATTTTCCCAGATTTGGGGATAATAACCTAATGCTAAAGATTGAGTTTGAATATTTAGATTTCCCGGTGGATTATCAATGACGATTTTAACATGGGGTAGGACTTTTCCACTATTAAATTTACCTTGTAAAAATTCATCCGGTTTAAGAGTTGCTATTTGAGAAGCGGTTTCTGTCATTCCATAGGTAGGTGCTAATCTAATTTGATGATATCTCGCTTTTTCTAATAGTTCTTCCCAAGGTGGCGCACCTCCTAAAAGGACAGTAGAAAATTTGGATAGCCATTGAGTTAATGCGGGATTTTGGAGGAATTTTTGTAATTGGGTAGGAACTAAAGATATAAAGAAATCGTGGGGATTAATATTTGGTAATTGAGAATTTTCTAAGGTTTTAGATGAGGTTATGACTAATTTACCTCCTGTTGTGAAGGAACGCATAAATTGCATTAACCCACTCACATGATATAATGGTAATACACAAAATGAATTAACTGAATTGATTTGAAAATATTCTGTAAATCCTCGCACTGAAGTAGTTAATGTTTGCCATGTATGAATAGCAAATTTTATCTTTCCTGATGAACCACCCGTAGGAATCATGATAGTATTACTAATTGGTAATTCATAATTGGAAATTTGTGATTTTGAAAAGTGATAATCTATTCCTAAAACTATATCTGGTTGAATTAAATTTAAGACTTGTTCCCATTCGTCTTGACTCCAATCTGGGTTACAGAGAAAAACTGGACATTTAGCCGCACAAGCAGCAATAAAACTTCCTAAAAATCTCACTGGTGATTTTTCTGCAATGATGATTTTTGGATTTGATAACTGGGTTAATTTTAAATATAATTCTGTTGCTATCTTTGGTAATTCTTGGCTATGATCACAAATTAGCCAATCATGATTTCGGATATTATCTAAAATGTTTTCCATAGACTTTCTAGCCAGTTTGCTTCTTGTTGTTGAAAAAAGTGGTTAATTCCAAAGCCAACAGCGCGGTTATTTGTGGATAATTCTGCGGCTAATTGTAGTGAGGCTTGTCTACCAATTTCGGTTTCAAAGACAGATGAAAATACAATATCAATTTGATGTTGTTTGCAAAACTCTCTTAACTGAGATGGTGAACCGAATATTCCCGGTTTAATTACAAATATTCCTCGCCAACCTTGCTGAAAACATGATTCTAATTGGTGGAGATTGGCGACAGATTCATCTAAGGCTATGGGTGTTAAATATAAGTTACTTAATTCTTGCATTTCTGTAAATTTATCTACAGATAAAGGTTGTTCGATAAATTCAATTTTGGGTGAGAATTGATCACATTTTTCTAGCCATAATTTAGCTTGTTGATAAGTAAGTCCGCCATTAGCATCTAAACGTAATTTTGCTGATGTTGGTAAACTGGAAATGAGTAAATCAAATATTTCTAATTCTTGATTGATTTCATTAACACCGATTTTCCATTTAAATGTTTTATACCCTTGTTCCCATAAGTTACTCCATTGATTTAAAGCTGATTTTCCGGCTGGTAATAAGCCGCTGTAGGTGAGATTAGTACCTGGCGACTGGAAAGATGCCTCCGGCACGCTAACGCGGCTACACAGACGAAACCCACCTGGGTGGGTTGAAGATTCAAAAGCAAATTGACAGGCTGGTAATTTATCGGGAATGGCAAAAATTATCTCTTTGGTAATTTCTTTTGGAAGTTGACGACAAAAATCTAAGGCTTGTTCTATGGTTTCTGAACCAAACCAAGAAATAGGGGAAATTTCTCCCCAAGTAATCTGATCTTTTTCGTCAATTAAGCGGATAATTATGCTTTCGCGGATTTCCCAAATTCCATGATTTGTAATCATAGGTTTGGTGAATTTCTGACTAAAGTAACGAAAGGAAAATTGATAAATCATGAGAAAGGAGTCAGAAGTCAGGATTCAGGAGGGATAAAGAAAGAAGAAGAAAATTTATCCCATTCCGTATTCCTTGCTTTATATAGCGGTTCCTAGTCTGATGAGGTATAAAATTATCTGTGTTCATCTGCGTTTATCTGCGTTTAATTCTGAAAATTATTAACCCAGAATAAATCCCACACCCAAAAATAAGCAACTCACAAACTGAACTCTGATAGCGATGAATTTAGAGTTACTTACTTTGTCTGGTTGATTGTGATTTTCTAAGACGTGACGACATAATTGAATTGCAAAAGGTAAACTCAGGAAACTGAGTAAAGTCCAAATTGGGAAAATATTCAAAATCACAAATAGCAAAGTTAAGGGATAAATACTCGCCGTAAATCCGACTAATACCTTTGCGCCTGTTTGCGTTCCTAAACGCACAATGGGAGATTTCTTTCCTGCGGCTATGTCATCTGCAACTTGGTGAAAATGGGAGCAAAATAGCACTAAACTGGTAACAATGCCCAAAATCATGGAAGCTGCTAAATTAATGATAGACCAAGTTTGAGTTTGACTGTAATAGGCTGCACCCATACCCAATGGACCAAAGGCAAAAAAGCAGAGAAATTCCCCTAAACCCTGGTATCCTAGCCGAAAGGGGGGACCTTGGTACATATAGCCTAAGCCGCAGCATAAGAGGATTATAGCAATAACTGTGGGGTCTTTTTGCACAAAAGCGATCGCTATTATTCCCAACAACCCCAAACCTAAACACAGGTTTCCTATCCAAAACATTAAAGTTTTATTACCAGTTAAATTCACCAATGAATGATGTTTATTCTGGTCAATTCCTGTTTCTGCATCAAATACATCATTACTAATATTTTCCCAAGCTAAAAGCAAAATTGCTGCGGCAATAAACAAAGAAAATATTGTTATATTAAAAATCTTTACTTCCCTAAATGCTACCGCCGAACCTACCCAAATCGGCATAATAGCAACACTGTACATTGGCGGTTTAATAGCCGCCAGCCATAGTTTAGCTTGAGGTGGTGAAATCTGAGTTGAAGTCATCAGTTGTGATTAGTTAAATTACCAGAACTTTAGTTATCGGTTAAATTTTATAATTTCAGAGTTTAACTTTGGTAAATTACCAAAAAGTGCTAATTTTATGATTATAGGGGAATATCCTGCCATAAAACCTGCTATCTTGCTACCAAAACAGGATCAAGCCCAAAATCAAACTAAGTTTATGCTGGTTAATGGTAACTGAATTATGTTACCTATAAAAATACCACCATGATTTATGACATTTTAGGAAGATAACTTAATAAAAATTAACTTATACATCCATGACAATTTCACCATGTCGTAGCCACACCTTTGTAGATTACAAATATCTTAATCAATTGCTATTAGAGGTTCAGGAAAATTGCCGTCGCCATAATAATAGTAAAATTGTCAGTATTCCCCTAGAAATTAGCTTAGTTGATCCTTTGCTAGTTTTCGATAAATTTAATCATAAAAATACCATAAACTTTTATTTTGAAAATAGAAGTAATGGTGAAGCAATGGCGGCAATTGGCACTTTAGATAAAATAGAAATTTCTGGTAAAGATAGGTTTACAAAATCAGAAGAATTTATCAAAAATTGTCTAAAAAACATAATTCCTATATCTCATCAAAATCAGACTTTTTCCCTACCTCGATTTTTTTGTACTTTCAGTTTTTTTGATCAGCATAAAAAAGCAGATTATCCATTTCCTTCGGCTACGGTTTTCTTACCTTGTTGGCAAATAACTTTAAAAAATAGTCGCTGCACATTAATAATGAATACAATTATTAATTCTAGGATTAATATTACCAAAATATTGGATAATTTACAATGCCATTTAGAAATTATTAAATCTTTGAATACCCATTCTCTAAATATTGATAAATTTCCCTTAAACTTATATAAAAAGATCACTAATAACGGTGATAAATTCAGAACTTCTGTTTCATCAGTTCTAGAAATAATTCATGCTAACCAGTTAAGAAAAATTGTTTTAGCTGATACTTTAGATGTCAGTGCTAATCATGATTTTAACTTATTACAATCTTTAAATAATCTCCGCCAACTACATCCTAATTGTAATGTATTTTCCACCAGTAATGGTCAAGGACAAAACTTTATTGGTGCTAGTCCAGAACGGTTAATTAGTATTCACAAACAGCAGTTAATTACTGATGCTTTGGCAGGTTCTGCACCGAGGGGAAAAACTCCCACAGAAGATGCTACAAATGCTAACAATTTAGTTAATAGTCCCAAAGAAAAACACGAACATAAACTGGTTCTAGATTTTATTACTCACCATTTATCTCAACTGGGTTTATTTCCCCAAGTTTTAGCCCCTAGACTGCGACAATTATCTAATATTCAGCATTTATGGACACCAATTAGCGCAGTAGTTCCTAATAATATTCACCCTCTACAAATAGTTGCTAAACTCCATCCTACTCCAGCAGTTGCCGGCGCAGCGCGGGATATTGCTTGTGCAGAAATTCGCCGTTATGAAAGTTTTGAAAGGGGTCTATATGCAGCCCCTCTAGGGTGGGTAGACGGGGAAGGAAATTGTGAATTTATTGTGGGGATTCGTTCGGCTTTAATTGATGGTAATTATGCCAGACTTTATGGGGGTGCAGGTATTGTTGCTGGTTCAGATCCTCAAAAGGAATTTGCGGAAGTGCAACTTAAATTGCAAGCTTTATTAAAAGCCTTGGTTTAAAGACTTTCCCTCGTTCCTAGCCTCCGGCTAGGAATGCCAGCTATGAGGCTCTACCTCCTCTATCACTAGTGGTCTGTCAACCCGAAAATGACGGGTGAAGGCAAGTAGGGGGTAGGGGGGTAGGGGGGTAGGGGAGGTAGGGGAGGTAGGGGGGGTAGGGGAGGTAGGGAGGTAGGGGGGGTAGGGGGGTAGGGGAGGTAGGGGAGGTAGGGGAGGTAGGGGGGGTAGGGGAGGTAGGGGAGGTAGGGGAGGTAGGGGGGTAGGGGAGGGAAGAACAGAAGTTTTTTCCGATCATCACTCGTCAAAATAAATTTGACGAACTACTAGCGGCAGAGCCGCAATTCAGCATTCCCAGTCAGAGACTGGGAACGAGATTAATAGTATGATTACAAATCACGGTGACTAAATGATTTTGCGTTTGCACCTGTGTAGGTTTTCACAATATGTCCATTACCAGACATTTGATATTTATATGTAATCAAACCTTCTAAACCAACTGGTCCGCGCGGGGGCATTTGTTGGGTACTAATTCCCACTTCTGCACCAAATCCATAACGGAAACCATCAGCAAATCGGGTAGAACAATTATGATAAACTCCTGCTGCATTGACTAAGCCTTGAAATGTTTCTGCGGCTGTGATATCTTCAGTAATAATTGCTTCTGTGTGGCGAGAACCATAATTTTCAATGTGGGATATGGCTTCATTTAAAGAATCAACTATTTTAATGGCTAAAATCAAATCACTGTATTCTGTTTGCCAGTCTATTTCTGTGGCTGGGGCAATATCTGGTAAAATTTGTAAGGTGCGCTGATCACCTTTTAATTCTACATTTTGTGCTTGTAAAGCTGCGGCAACTTGGGGCAGAAATTCGGCAGCAATGCTACTATGAACTAGTAAAGTTTCAATGGCATTACAAGCAGCGGGATATTGGATTTTAGAATCTACAGTAATATTAATAGCCTTAGTAATATCAGCGGCTTGATCTACATAAAGATGACAAATACCATCAGCGTGACCTAATACGGGAATCCGGGTATTGTCTTGGACAAATTTCACAAAAGCATTAGAACCTCTGGGAATAATTAAATCTACATATTTATCTAGTTGCAATAGTTCTAATATTTCTTCTCTACTGGTTAACAATTGCACGGCATCAGGGTTAACCGCAGTCTGAGATAATCCTTGTTTAATGGCTTTAATTATCGCTTCACAAGAACGTAATGCTTCTTTACCACCTTTGAGAATTACACCATTACCGGATTTAATTGCTAAGGAAACTATTTGAATTGCGGCTTCAGGACGGGCTTCAAAAATGATGCCTAAAACGCCTAAAGGACAGGTAATGCGTTTGAGAATTAAACCTGTATCAATTTCCCGATGAATTTGGACTTTACCAATAGGATCATCTAGTTTACCAACATCTCGCACACCAGCGATCGCATCCCTTAATTTATGTTCATCCAAAAGTAACCGTTTATATAGGGGTTTGGCGATTCCCACCGCTATCGCTGCTTGACAATCAGCCAAATTTGCTGCCAAAATATCATCCTTAGCCAATTCTAAAGCTTGAGCGATCGCTTCAATGGCTTGATTTTTATCTTCAGTGGAGAGAACTGCCAGCTTACTTGCAGCTTGTCGGGTTTGTTGTGCGATAGCTTCGCTTGCAGTAGGCATCGCACTTAAAGGAGAGACAATGTTGAGAATAGTCATAGTACGCCAGAATTTTCAAGTATCGTAACAATCTGTATCTTTTTCCCATCCTATCAATCTTAGTTAGACCTTGCTGCGTGGCATCAGCCATAAAAGTTATCTGTGAGGAAAATGAAAAAATTAGCCATTTCAGCTAATTTTTCCCTATTTTGCTCATTTAAGCCAACTCAGCCCAGAAACTCAACCTTCTTGAACTTGACGCTCAAAGTCTGAGCAAGTTTTTTCCACTACAGCCAGCGCAAAAGGATAGATATCTTGATGTTCTTCTTTCAACCAACCCAAGAGATTAGCCATCTGAGCATTCCGTAAATCTAAATCCGTCTGAAAAATAATTGAAGTTGCCATCGCTTGAGCATAATGGGGCGGATGACCCTGCTGAATAAACGCATCCACCAAAGCAGCTAAAGCCGTCTGTGAGACAGTAGGAGGAGTCCCTTGTATAGACATAGTTTTTAGAAAAAATAATTAATCAAATCATCCTACTTTATTTAAACAAAGAGTGGCTAATAGTAATAATACCTAATTTAAAACAGGAATTCACTCAAATTTAAGTGAATTTACCGTAACCAAGGCTTACGTACTGAAGAATAATTCTACTTATATTTTATATTTCCTACACATTTAAAAATAGTCTATTTACTTATTTCTCAGAGATACTTAGATACCATCTATGCCCTACTGCATTTATCTAAATTTTATTCCCAAAAAGCTAAAAATGTATGCCCAGCTTAGGTTCATGCGGTATATCTATATTAAAATAGAAGCAGATATCTCATATTTTAGTCAAATGTTAATCAAATAAAAACAAGAATATTATCCAGGCTCTCTAAGTAATATTGACAAGTAGTACGGACAAAATTATGAATAATAGAATTTACATTTATTTACATTTTTTTACCTTTCTATCTATTTACATCTTTTGGAATAAGTGATATTTGTATATTGTGGTTTGTTAAGCAACTAACTAACCATCAAAAGAACAGTGAGCTAAGGTACAAATATATGGCAGTCGAAAAAACTAATTCTTCCTCCAGCTTGGCAGAAGTTATTGATAGAATCCTTGACAAAGGTATCGTAATTGATGCTTGGGTTCGTGTTTCTTTAGTTGGTATCGAACTACTAGCAATTGAAGCTCGGATCGTTATTGCTTCCGTTGAAACCTACTTGAAATATGCAGAAGCAGTTGGTTTAACTCAATCAGCAGCGGTTCCTGCTTAATTATTAATTAAGTAGATTTTCAAAGCATAGTAGAATAACTCGAAGATTCAGAATCTGGCAGTTGTTCTCTAGATTCAGATGAATTCCACAACAACAGTGAGCTAAGGTGCAAATATTATGGCAGTCGAAAAAACTAATTCTTCCTCCAGCTTGGCAGAAGTTATTGATAGAATCCTTGACAAAGGTATCGTAATTGATGCTTGGGTTCGTGTTTCTTTAGTTGGTATCGAACTACTAGCAATTGAAGCTCGGATCGTTATCGCTTCTGTTGAAACCTACTTGAAATATGCAGAAGCGGTTGGTTTAACTCAATCAGCAGCAGTTCCTGCTTAATTATTAATTAAGTAGATTTTCAAAGCATAGTAGAATAACTCGAAGATTCAGAATCTGGCAGTTGTTCTCTAGATTCAGATGAATTCCACAACAACAATGAGCTAAGGTGCAAATATTATGGCAGTCGAAAAAACTAATTCTTCCTCCAGCTTGGCAGAAGTTATTGATAGAATCCTTGACAAAGGTATCGTAATTGATGCTTGGGTTCGTGTTTCTTTAGTTGGTATCGAACTACTAGCAATTGAAGCTCGGATCGTTATTGCTTCCGTTGAAACCTACTTGAAATATGCAGAAGCAGTTGGTTTAACTCAATCAGCAGCGGTTCCTGCTTAATTATTAATTAAGTAGATTTTCAAAGCATAGTAGAATAACTCGAAGATCAAAATCTGACAGTTGTTCTCTAAATCAGATGAATTCCACAACAACAATGAGCTAAGGTGCAAATATTATGGCAGTCGAAAAAACTAATTCTTCCTCCAGCTTGGCAGAAGTTATTGATAGAATCCTTGACAAAGGTATCGTAATTGATGCTTGGGTTCGTGTTTCTTTAGTTGGTATTGAACTACTAGCAATTGAAGCTCGGATCGTTATCGCTTCCGTTGAAACCTACTTGAAATATGCAGAAGCAGTTGGTTTAACTCAATCAGCAGCAGTTCCTGCTTAATTATTAATTAAGTAGATTTTCAAAGCATAGTAGAATAACTCGAAGATCAAAATCTGACAGTTGTTCTTTAAATCCGATCAATTTCACAACAACAAATAACAAGGACTTAAAAAAATGGCAGTCGAAAAAACTAATTCTTCCTCCAGCTTGGCAGAAGTTATTGATAGAATCCTCGACAAAGGTATCGTAATTGATGCTTGGGTTCGTGTTTCTTTAGTTGGTATCGAACTACTAGCAATTGAAGCTCGGATCGTTATCGCTTCCGTTGAAACCTACTTGAAATATGCAGAAGCAGTTGGTTTAACTCAATCAGCAGCAGTTCCTGCTTAATTATTAATTAAGTAGATTTTCAAAGCATAGTAGAATAACTCGAAGATCAAAATCTGACAGTTGTTCTTTAAATCCGATCAATTTCACAACAACAAATAACAAGGACTTAAAAAAATGGCAGTCGAAAAAACTAATTCTTCCTCCAGCTTGGCAGAAGTTATTGATAGAATCCTCGACAAAGGTATCGTAATTGATGCTTGGGTTCGTGTTTCTTTAGTTGGTATCGAACTACTAGCAATTGAAGCTCGGATCGTTATCGCTTCCGTTGAAACCTATTTAAAATATGCAGAAGCAGTTGGTTTAACTCAATCAGCAGCAGTTCCTGCTTAATTATTTAGCAGGTTCAAAATTAGGGGAGAATAACTATTAGATTTTAATTTGATAGTTATTCTCCACATTTAGATCAATTTCACAACAACAATGAGCTAAGGTGCAAATATTATGGCAGTCGAAAAAACTAATTCTTCCTCCAGCTTGGCAGAAGTTATTGATAGAATCCTTGACAAAGGTATCGTAATTGATGCTTGGGTTCGTGTTTCTTTAGTTGGTATTGAACTACTAGCAATTGAAGCTCGGATTGTCATCGCTTCCGTTGAAACCTATTTGAAATATGCAGAAGCAGTTGGTTTAACTCAATCAGCAGCAGTTCCTGCTTAATTAAGTAAATTCCTAATATCAGGATTAATGAGTCTTTAATTTAATCCTGATATTCAACCTGCTTTTTTTATTATCTGTATATCCCTCTTCTATCAAAATCAGGTGAAACCTTCATTTTACTAGGTTGTCAAACCTTGAAAATCTGTTGATTTATCTAAATAGTGATGAAAGAAGAGCATTCTGAAATTAAGGTTTCTCAAAGGATATAACAAAAAAGCGGAAACCTCTGAAACTAGATTCAGTGGATTAAAAAATTCAGTGAACCTAGTTAATGCCAGTTTATCATTTTCTGGAGAAATTTATGACTGCTTTAATACCAAAAATTCGTCAAGAACGTCAGTCAATAGCTGAAGCAGTAGCTCAACTATTTCAAGAGACTAATGAATTCTTGTCTGCTACAACAGCGAAAAGAACCGCCCAAGCTCAAAAACAAGCTGAAGAGCTACAAGCGTTCCGTAAGCAAGTTGAGCAAACTAGCCAAGAATTTTTAGCAGCAACTGCTCAAGAACGCATTGCTCAAGCTCAAAAACAAGCAGAAGAACTACAAGCGTTCCATAAGCAACTTGATCAAACTAGCCAAGAATTTTTAGCAGCAACTGCTCAAGAACGCATTTCTAAAGCTCAAAAACAAGCTGAAGAACTACAAGCGTTCCATAAGCAACTTGAGCAAACCAGCCAAGAATTTTTAGCAGCAACTGCTCAAGAACGCATTGCCCAAGCTAAACAGCAAGCTGAGGAACTACAAGCGTTCCGTAAACAACTTGAGCAAACCAGCCAAGAATTTTTAGCAGAAACTGCCCAAGAACGCATTTCTAAAGCTCAAAAACAAGCAAAAGAACTGCAAGCATTCCGTCAGGATTTGTTTGTAAGTATTTTTGGTATTTCTAACCGTTAATCTCTCAGTACACAGAGTTTGTCTGTTAGAGAATAGGTCTAAATAGTAAAGCCCCCTGACATTCCAGGTGCAAAGCTGGTAAAACAAGGGGGCGGATAATAAAATTCAACAATGAGTTTAGGCCTGAAGAGTCGGCAGTCCATATTTAAACCGTAGCGACAGTAACGTATAGATTCAATTTAGCGTTAAATTTACTACGTTTATTAAACTGGAGTTCTTACTTCATGCGCTTAACTAATGGAACGATAATAGCACATCAATTGAGAAATTTCACATTATTCTCATAATATTTCTTTTTTCTGACAATCTTAATTTACTTACCATCTTCATCTCGTAATTATGACTAAAACTAATCATAAAAGAGCAGTTCTTCGTGTCCGTCCAGGGCAGTTTGTAGTCACACCTGCTATCGAGCAAGTCGCAATTCGGGCATTACTTTATCTCAAATCAGGATTCCCCATTCACTTACGTGGACCCGCCGGCACAGGGAAAACAACCCTAGCACTGCACTTGGCTCACTGTCTAGACAGACCAGTAATGTTACTATTTGGAGACGACGAATTTAAAAGTTCGGATCTGATTGGTAGTGAATCCGGTTATACTCACAAAAAATTATTAGATAACTATATCCATAGTGTTGTTAAAGTTGAAGACGAATTCAAACAAAATTGGGTTGATTCTCGATTAACTCTCGCTTGTCGTGAAGGCTTTACTTTAGTCTATGACGAATTTAACCGTTCACGACCTGAAGTTAATAACGTCTTGCTATCAGCATTAGAAGAAAAAATTCTGAGCCTTCCCCCTAGTAGTAATCAGCCAGAATACCTGAGTGTTAGTCCTCAATTTCGGGCTATTTTTACATCTAATCCTGAAGAGTATTGTGGAGTTCACTCGACACAAGATGCTTTGATGGATAGATTGGTAACTATTAATATGCCAGAACCAGATGAGATCACTCAAACAGAGATATTAATTCAGAAAACGAACATACAAAAAGAATCTGCTCACTTAATAGTCCGGTTAGTTAAATCATTTCGGATAGCTACAGGTGCAGAAAAAACATCAGGATTACGGTCTTGTTTAATGATTGCTAAAGTCTGTGCAGACAACAACCTTGTAGCAGAACCAGAAAATTCCTTTTTTCAGGAAATTGCTATGGAGATTTTGTCTAACCGTACCCATCTATCTGTCAATGAGTCTACAGATATTTTCCTGGATGTCATTTCTCAATTTTCCAACAAAGAAATCGAGATATTAAATGATGCCGAATTGGGTAGCTTGCCAACAATGGATACGCTCGCCAATACAGATTTAGGAAATGATGTTCCCTTAGAAAAAGAAGCTTCTGATTACGTAATTCAGCAAAAAAATAACGAATTCAAGGGATTTCAAAAGCCTTCAACCAAAGTTCTTAACTAATCATTAATGCTCCATATTTTTCGGAGCAAAAATCTTTAGTTTACAAAAATCATTGTGTTTATACTATTCAAGAGTTGAATTATTCGTGACTTCTACGCCAATACTGCCAACACGTCCTCAAACCAACTCAAGTCGAGCTATTAACACATCTACCCAGGGTTCGACTTTAGCGGACATTCTCGAAAGGGTTTTAGATAAAGGGATTGTAATTGCTGGCGATATTTCTATCTCTATTGCCTCCACAGAACTTATACACATTCGGATTCGCTTGTTAATTGCTTCCGTGGATAAAGCCAAAGAAATGGGTATCAATTGGTGGGAAACAGACCCTTATCTTAGTACCAAAGCTCAACGGTTGGTTGAAGAAAATCAGCAACTTCAGAATCGTCTAGAGAACTTAGAATCACAGATAAATTTACTAACATCAGCTAAAGTACAAGAGCAAATTTCGTTAGTAGAAACCACTGAAGATAATACCCATCAAACTACTGAAGATAATACCCATCAAACCCATGAAGAAAGTATTCCGTTGCCGATAGATTCTCAACTTGATGTCTAATTAATTGAAATTCAGGAGTTATCCATATCCAATTTATAAACACTGGAACTCTGGCAATTTTCATGATTAAATTACATCAAAGAAATTTAAACCTTTATGTGGAATCATAAAAATGGTCTACAGTCCAGTTGAAAACTCCAACGATTTTCTCAACGTCATTCCAGTTGAAAACTCTAACGAATTTCTAAACACCTCTCCTAAAAAGAAATCTAATAGTGAAACGGGTTTAGCTCCTTTATTATTGACTGTACTGGAATTGATACGTCAATTAATGGAAGCTCAAATAATTCGGCGGATGGAAGAGGATTTGCTCAGTGAATCTGATTTAGAGCGAACCGCAGAAAGTTTACAAAAGTTAGAGGAACAAATTTTAAATTTGTGCCAGATATTTGACATTGATCCAGCAGATTTGAATATAAATTTAGGAGATTTTGGTAGTCTTTTACCAGCATCTGGTTCTTATTATCCGGGAGAAACCGGGAATCGCCCTTCGATACTAGAGTTGTTAGATAGGCTTTTAAATACCGGAATAGTTGTAGATGGTGAAATAGATATAGGTGTAGCTCAACTAGATCTTATTCACGCCAAATTAAGGTTAGTTTTGACATCAAAACCAATTTAATTCCCCGTTATCAGTCGTAAATTTAGGTTTGATTTTTTTGCAGATTATGAATACTGGTCTTTATTTGTACGGCATCTTTCCAGATCCAATTCCTGAAACCGTTGATCTTCAAGGATTGGATAAACAATCTGTTCATAGTCAGGTGGTTGACGGCTTTAGTTTTTTATATTCGGATGCTTGTCAAGAAAAATATTTGGCTTCCCGTCGTAATTTGTTAACTCATGAAAAAGTTTTAGAACAAGCAATGCACGAAGGGTTTCATGTTCTTTTGCCTCTACGGTTTGGATTAGTTGTCAAAGATTGGGAGACAATCCAGAAACAACTAATTGAACCATATAAAGAGCAATTAAATGAGTTATTTCAAAAGCTGGCAGGACAAAGAGAGGTAAGCATTAAGATTCTTTGGGATAGTAAATCAGAATTGCAAGCCATGATGGAGTCTAATCAGGATTTGAAGCAGCAGCGCGACAACATGGAAGGCAAAAAGTTGAAGATGGAGGAAATAATCCAAATCGGACAATTAATTGAAAGTAATTTAGCTGCTCGCAAACAGACTGTTATTCAAGAGTTCTTTAATAACCTACATCCTTTAGCTAAGGAGATTATAGAAAGTGAGCCGATGACGGAAGAAATGATCTACAATGCAGCTTTTTTAATTCCTTGGGAAACAGAATCTGTATTCAGCGAACGAGTCGAAGCTATTGATCGAAAATTTGGCGATCGCCTACGTATTCGCTACAACAATTTTACCGCACCCTACACATTTGCCCAGCTTGCTTCATAGGAGCTTTTACTATGCTGACGAAACTTCTACTATTGCCAATCATGGGTCCACTTAATGGACTTGTCTGGATTGGTGAGCAGATCCAAGAGCGTACCAATACTGAATTTGATGCCCAAGAAAATTTGCATAAACAATTATTAAACTTACAGCTTTCTTTCGATATCGGCGAAATTTCTGAAGAGGACTTCGAGATTCAAGAAGAGGAACTTCTTTTGAAAATTCAAGCATTGGAAGAGGAAGCCCGCTTAGAATTAGAACTGGCAGAAGAAGAAGCACGCTTGGAACTAGAACTAGAACAAGAGGAAGAGGAAGACTTTGTAGTAAAACCTCAATTGACAACAGAAATTGATAGAGACAAGGATCTCGTCTTATTGCCCTAGTACCGCAGGAATAATAATTTTTAACGTCAACAGACTTATTGCAAGACTTAAATAGCGTTTAAGATGATAGTAAAAAACCCGCTTCTGCGGGTAATATTTTTGATTTAGTGTGTCCATTTTTACCAAATTCATCAAGATTCTATATCTTAATATTCAATCTCAAAAGTCTGGTAGTTATTGGATTCAACAACATTCTTTGAACGCACAATATTTTGAGCAGTGCTGGAGTGAGGTTGACGCAATTTATGAATCGTTTTTTCTGTGTTATCTATCTCATTATTGAGAGAATCTAACCGTTTTTGAAGTGTAGCCATTCGTTCTTTAATAGAAGATAATTCTCTGCTAATACGTTGTTTCTCAGCTACCATCTTATAAAGTTCTAATTGACTAGATGCCTCAGAGATATGTCGTGGCATCGTGCTAATTTTAGCTCTAATAATACTACGATGACGAAAGCTTTTCATGATAAAACCTGAATATTTTCTAGTATTATAACCAATAAGTTACTATTGTAAATACTGAATAATTTAGAACTAAATTTATCTGGTATTTGCATGAAGACAAATCTTATTAACTCCCACCGGAAAATAGTTTTATACAGGTGAAACATATGGAACTAGAAAACCTTTACACTTATGCTTTTTTAAAAACGCCTAGCTTTTCCTTACATTTACCACAAGGTTCTACTACTTCAGTAATTCAAATTGATGGAAATGGACTTTCAGCTATTGTCGAACCTGGAATATCTTTAGATTCATTTCAAGATGATGATGAAAAAATTGTCCAGATGGCTATAGAACATGATAGAGTCATTTGTGATATTTTTCGGCAAATTACAGTTTTACCATTACGTTTTGGAACTTATTTTGCTAATACAGACAACCTGCTAACTCATCTAGAATCCTATGGACAAGAATATCTAGATAAGCTAGAAAAAATCAATTGTAAAACCGAATTTATTCTAAAACTAATCCCTCGCATGATCACAGAAGAATCACCAGTTTTAGAATCAGGTAGACATTACTTTTTAGCTAAGAAGCAACACTATCAAAGGCAAAAGAACTTTATTCTTGCCCAAGCATCAGAAAAAGAAATCTTGATTAATTTCATCAGTAAAATCAATCAAATTCCCGTTATTATTCAAGAACAAGAAGAAGAAGTACGGATTTACCTTCTAGTCAATTACCAAGATAAAACCTTACTTTTAGAACAATTTTTAACTTGGCAGCAAACTTGTCCTCGTTGGGATCTATTTTTAGGAGAAGGTATTCCTCCTTATCACTTCATTTAATTATTTCTGCCAACTTTTGTTTACTTTTTTAGACTTTTATGAATCAATACGACTCACTTCACTTAGTCATGTTTAGCGGTAAAGGTGGAGTTGGCAAGACCACTATTTCTTGTAGTTTTGCTCGTTATTGGGCAAGACAATTCCCTGAAGAAAGAATTTTGTTACTTTCTACAGATCCCGCACATTCTTTAGGTGATATTTTACTTTCAAAAGTGAGAGATTATGCCTCGCCATTAGCAGATTTACCTAATTTGAGTGTTCAGGCCTTGGATGCTCAAAAACTGTTGCTAGAATTTAAAGCCAAATATAGTCAATTTTTAGAACTATTAGTGGAGCGAGGTAGTTTAGCTGACGGAGAAGACTTAGCCCCTGTTTGGGATTTAGACTGGCCTGGTTTAAACGAATTAATGGGGTTACTAGAAATTCAACACTTACTGTCTGAAAAAAAAGTAGATAGGATAGTAGTTGATATGGCTCCTTCTGGTCATACATTAAACTTGTTACGACTGAAAGATTTTCTGGATGTTATTTTAAACTCTTTAGAACTATTTCAGAAAAAACATCAGGTGATCACGCAAACTTTTACAGGAGGTTATACAAGGGATGAAGTAGATGACTTTTTAGCTGATCTCAAACTGCAATTATCAGAAAGTAGACGACTACTACAAGATGATACATTTACAGGTTGTTTAGTTGCCGCAGTTTCTGAACCCATGTGTTTTGCGGAAACAGAGCGATTCTTAGGAAATTTAAAGACTCTAGATGTTCCCTATGCGGGAATAATAATTAATCGAATTTTGACAGATTTAGATATAGAGCCAGACCGCTATGCGGAACAACAAAAATTTATCAATAAATTCTTAACAATTTCCCAAAATAAACCAGTTTTTGTCGTCCCTCAACAAAAAATTCAACCATTAGGTGGAGTTGCGTTAGATAATCTCGCATCTCAAATGCATACAATTGATAGTGTTGAACTTGTAACTCCGCCACTAATCCAATGGCCAGACAAAGTTTCCCCCAGCTTTAGTGATTTTATAGCTGAAGGCTGTCAACTAATTATTGTTGGTGGCAAAGGAGGAGTTGGCAAAACCACAGTTTCTGCCGCAATGGGCTGGGCTTTAGCTAATCGTTATCCTGAGAAAAAGATCCGCATGATTTCTATAGATCCTGCCCATTCATTAGGAGATGCTTTTGGTCAAAAATTAGGACATGAACCTGTATTGTTAACTCCTAACTTAAGCGGACAAGAAATTGATGCCGCCCAAATATTAGATCAATTCCGTGCTGATTACCTTTGGGAATTAGCGGATATGATTAGTGGAGAAGGAACAGAAACTGAAACAACAGTAAATATTGCTTACCTTCCAGAAGCTTGGCGACAGATTATGTCTCAAGCTTTACCTGGTATTGATGAGATGTTATCCCTAATTACCATCCTCGATTTATTAGACAGTAACGAGCAAGATTTGATTATTTTAGATACAGCACCAACAGGTCATCTCCTGCAATTTTTACAAATGCCAACTGCTTTAGGGGAATGGTTATCTTGGATATTTAAGTTGTGGATGAAATATCAAAATGTCTTAGGTCGAGTTGATTTTATGGGACGGTTGCGACATCTGCGCCAACAAGTTGTCCAAGCTCAAAAGAAATTAAAAGATCCACGTCATACCCAATTTGTGGGCGTAATTCAGGCAGAAGCAGCGATCATCGCTGAACATATCCGCTTAACAGAAACGTTGAAAACAATGAAAATTCAGCAACGTTATGTAGTGCAAAATCGCTACAGCCAAGAACTGGCAACTGATAGTAGTTTGTTTCCCGAACAAACAATTATTCGTTTACCTAAGTTACCCAGATCGGTAGAACCACTTGCTAGAGTTCAAGGTGCTGCCAATCTTTTATTTTAAGAACTGTTTAGCATCAATTTTTGGAGGACTATTATGAGTGATTTATTCAAAGGATTTGAACAGTTACTAGAACTGGTAAAAACCCTAGAAGAAAAGGCAGAAAACGGAGAAATCAAAACCAATGTTCAGTTTAATTCCCGACCTTTAAGCAACATTCCCCGAACAGGAAATATTCCTCGCAGCAATAATATGGGTAATGATGTGGGTACAAGTCGAATGAACACTCCATCACCCCCAGCTTCAGGTGCAAGTCCATCAGATCCAGTTGTTCCTCCCGATCCCACATCGGGTATTGCTCTTAAAGATATCGGTGGACTGAGCGAAATTCTCAAAGAACTCAAAGAACTGATTGCTATTCCCTTAAAACGTCCTGACCTACTTGCTAAATTGGGACTAGAACCCACCCATGGCGTATTGTTAGTTGGACCGCCAGGAACCGGCAAAACTCTCACTGCCCGGGCTTTGGCTGAGGAACTGGGTGTTAACTACATTGCTATTGTCGGGCCAGAAGTCATCAGTAAATATTACGGTGAAGCGGAGCAAAGATTGCGCGGTATTTTTGAAAAAGCCGCTAAAAATGCTCCCTGCATTATTTTTATTGATGAAATTGATAGCCTCGCCCCAGACCGCAGTGCAGTAGAAGGGGAAGTTGAAAAGCGTCTAGTTGGCCAATTATTAGGCTTGATGGATGGGTTCTCCCATAGCCCAGGGGTGATTGTCCTCGCAGCTACTAACCGCCCTGACCATCTTGATCCAGCCTTGCGACGACCGGGACGATTTGACCGGGAAGTCCAGTTTCGCATTCCTGACATCAACGGCCGCAAAGAAATTCTGCAAATTCTCACCCGCCCCATGCCCTTGGATGATACGGTTGACCTGGATTTTATCGCCGAGCGGGCGGTGGGATTTGTGGGGGCTGATTTGAAGGCCGTTTGTCAAAAAGCCGCCTATACCGCCCTCCGCCGTCAAGTTCCTTCCATAGAAGTGGAAGCTCCAGAAAACATGACGGTCAATCAAACTGATTTTTTACAAGGGCTAAAGGAAATCAAGCCGGCTGTACTTCGCAGCGTTGAAGTTGAAGTTCCCCAAGTGGCGTGGGACGATATTGGTGGTTTAGAAACAATTAAACAAACCTTGCGAGAATCAGTGGAAGGGGCTTTACTTTATCCAGAACTTTACCTCCAAACCAAAGCCGTAGCTCCCAAGGGGATTTTGTTATGGGGACCACCGGGAACTGGCAAAACTCTATTAGCAAAAGCTGTAGCCTCCCAAGCTAGGGCTAATTTTATTGGTGTCAATGGACCAGAGTTGCTTACCCGTTGGGTAGGTGCTAGTGAGCAAGCGGTACGGGAATTATTTGCTAAGGCGCGACAGGCAGAACCCTGTGTGATATTTATTGATGAAATTGATACCTTAGCCCCGGCAAGGGGAACTTACAGTGGTGATTCTGGTGTGAGTAACCGGGTAGTGGGGCAATTACTCACTGAGTTGGATGGTTTAGAGGTCGGTGCAAGTATTCTAGTAATTGGGGCAACAAACCGTCCTGATGCTCTTGATTCTGCTCTATTACGGGCAGGAAGGTTGGATTTACAACTTAAGGTAGATTTACCTGATTTAGCCAGTCGTTTAGATATTTTGCAAGTCTATACTCAGGGACGACCATTGTTAGATGTAAATTTAACCTATTGGTCTGAAGTCACGGAAGGCTGGAATGGTGCAGATTTAGTATTACTATCCAATCAAGCTGCTGTAGAAGCTATTCGCCGTTTTCGATCGCAAGGACAGACAAATCCGGCTGATATCAGGATTACTAATGATGATTTTGAATATTCTTATCAAGTTTTAGTCAGTCAACGTCATGCTTAATTAGATTCTCTCTGTCACCCTCGGCTGCAAGGAATTTGCCCGGGGGTCGGAAAACATAGAAAAGTAAGTGCAATGGCCATACTACTGGTACTTGTTTTCAGCGTTGCTACAACTGGATAGAATCGTTATGAATTGATTTAGCGATCGCTTTACAGCAGTTTCCGATATTATGGGGTAAAGACAAGATACGCGCAAAATTTAGCACGACGTAAAGTTTTGTAAAGTATTCATGTATTTATGCCTTTCAAACATTGCTTAGTTTGAGTCAATTTAGGCAATGTATAATGAAGAGAGAAACAGATCATAAGGCTTTCAGCCATTCTTACCCACCTTCCGCACCCTAAACTGTCACACAAGGAAAAATGGTCGTTTGGGGATTTGAGATTGGCGAACTGCTTGCAGCAGCGCTTCGCTATCGCCACCAGGGGATCGCGGGAAGGCTGGGAGCCGCGTCTCTTTAGAGCGCGGGGGAAAGCCTACCCGTGCGGTTTTAACCGCTTCCAATATTCTCGATCATGATGCGGGTCATTAAATCTTTTCAACATTTTATTTCTCTCTAACTAATCTTTTTAAGGCTGACGAAAGACTCATTCCCCAACCTTGGGCGATATCCTCAAGTTTCTTTCTTTCAGTTTCATCTAGGTACACCGCTAGAGGTTTTTTCTTCATATACAATATTGGGTTGACATTACTGTAATACTGCCATATAATAGTTATATCGTCAATCACATCAACAAAATAAACCTGTGCAAATACGCTGGAGATTCAAGCTACAACCGAATATTGGGCAACAAGCCTTAATGTCTGAGTGGCTTGTTACTTTACGGAAACACAGAAATTATTGTTTGGCAGAACGTCAGCGCGGATTTGAAACTAATAACCAGAAATCAGACGAGTCAGTAATTTACCAATATGGTGCATTTTCAGACTTAGATACTCGTATTGAATATGGCTCTTATTGCCCTTTGACCTGCCCCGTCGTTAAGCATGGTGTAATGTCCTCTGGGTTAACAAAAAATAGTAAGAAGCATGGTTTAACCTGGGGTAGTGCGACTGATATTCAAGGCAAGAGAACAACTGAACTACGTTCTGAGTCTGAATGGTATAGCCGAATTAATTCAGATGTTTTACAAGGCAATTTAGCTAAATTAGATATTGCTTATAACGGATTTTTTCAACACAAAAGGGGTTTCCCTGCGTTTCGTAAAGCAGCCAACTTTAAAACATTTCAATTCAAGCCAGGACAAGTAAAATTAACTGTTAATCGTGAATCTAATCAGCCCCGATGCTATTCCCATGCCTACTTTCCTGGACTGGGGACTATGCGCTATTTTGATAGTCGTACTATTCCAATAGATGCTGATATTAGAACGGTGACAGTGATTAAAGAAGCTGACGGCTGGTACATGAGTGTATTACTCGAGTTACCTGAATCCCTACCTGAAGTTACAGAAATTGAAACCGTCAAATCAGCAGTAGGTATTGATGTAGGAATTAATAAATTAATTTCTTTGTCGGATGGTTCGTTTATTGAAAATCCTCAATTTGCAACTAATAAAAAAGTCCGCCGTCAATTAAGAATCAGACAGCGCCGAGTTAACCGCAAAATCAAGGGTTCTAATAATCGCAAAAAAGCCGGGAAAATAGTTGCCAAGCTACATAAAAAGATTGCAGATAAGCGAAATGATCATCAATGGAAAGCAGCCAATAAAGTTGTTAACACCGCTGAGGCAATTGTCCAAGAGGATCTAAATGTTAAGGCTATGAAGTCCCGTTGCCAACCCAAAAAGCAGCAAGGACGATTTATGGCTAATGGTCAGGCTGCAAAACGTGGATTAAATCGCTCTATTTCTGATGCCAGTTGGGGCGAATTATTTTCTAAGATTGCTTGGCTGGCATTGAAGTCTGGTAAGCCAGTATTATCCGTTAATTCTAAATTTACTTCTCAAGAATGTTCGGCTTGTCATCATATTAGTAAAGCTAATAGAGATGGCGAAAAGTTCATTTGTGAAAACTGTGGTCATATTGACCATGCTGATACTCAGGCTTCTCGGACAATTTTACGAAGAGCTAATTTGAAATTCGTCAGCAACAGACGTAAAAAGCCGACGCACCAATCGTTAGTGCCTACTCCTGGACTGGGAGAAAGTAACGCCCTTTTATGCAACGATGCCGCCAGAAATGGCAAACGGCATCAGGCGGGGAACCGTACATCTAAGGTAATACCTGAAAAGCGGATATTATTCGAGCAGTTGTGTTTGCAATTATTCGATTAAGAATCCCCGTGTCTTTAGACCGGGGAGTGTCAACTAAGATTCCAACAATTTTGTATCAAAATTATCATCAAAGGTATTCAAAAATCCGAAATTACCGATTGTGACACTGGGGGGTGCGGAATGTCGGTTTACCAACGCCAGTCGGACTTTGCTGATGAATTTGAGTTCTCTGGACTGGGAAGCGGAAATTTTAGAGATTATGGGCATTCCCCGGCAAATGTTGCCAGAAATTCGCCCTTCATCGGCTATTTATGGTCAAGCTACGGGTATTTTGGCAGGAGTTCCCATTGCTGCTGATTTAGGTGATCAACAAGCCGCATTAATTGGACAAACTTGTTTTCAGGTAGGTGAAGCCAAAAATACTTATGGTACTGGTTGCTTTATGCTGCTGAATACAGGCCAGCAAAAGGTGATTTCCCAACATGGTTTATTGACAACGGTAGCTTACAAGTTGGGTGATGCTCCGGTGGTTTATGCTTTGGAAGGGAGTATTGCGAACACCTTCGGTGCGCCGTAGGCTATCGCTGGTGCTTTGGTTCAATGGTTACGTGACAACTTGGGATTAATTCAAACCAGTGCAGAGGTAGAAACATTAGCCAGTACAGTTACAGATAACGGTGGTGTTTATTTTGTCCCTGCTTTTTCTGGGTTATTTGCACCCTATTGGCGCAATGATGCTAGGGGTGTAATTGTGGGGATGACTCGCTACACCAATAAAGGAGAGGGAAGGTTGTTATCGGCTTTGGAAGAAGGCGGTTACTAAAACTTTTGATTGGGTGTAATCAGTTGCAAGGGCAGATTTACCATGCCCCTACAATTTAGGATAATTTATATGGATGCACTCAAGTCAATACGTTTATGCAAATCTATCTTCAGTATATGCCTTTATGGATCGGGGTCTAACTGTTTGCCAGGGATATCGAGGTTGTAACTTGTTTAACGGGAAACTACCAAGACGATTTTCAATATGATCTTTTTCTCTGTCAGTGATGTTGAACATGGTGTAAACAGTTTCATCAATTTGGTTAAGAGCATTGAAAAAATCGGATTCAACTTCTTGAAAATCAGCAAATCGCTGGCGATAGTTTTGCATCAAAGTGGTATAATCTTGAGGCACATTCAATTTTTGAATGGTTGCCTTAGAAATAGTTTCATCAGTGCTACTAGTTAAGAGTAAATAAACTAATTCTGCTAAATCAGCATCAACCAGTTCTAGTGAAAACAAATCTGCCCCAATACAGTTACCATCCAAGGTTAATTCTTCTGCTAATACGTCTTCTGTACTCCAGCTAGAAAAGTTTAAACCCAAACGGCGATCGCTCAACCTGTAGCGACTTGTGACAATTTGCTTTTCTACTTCTGATAATAGCCACTCATTGGGATTGTTTCTAGCAATACCAGCTAAACGAGATAGATTATTATACCCATCTACTAATTGCTGTTCTATATCAGGTGCTAAATTTTTGATCCAAGGTAATGCTTCGAGGACACGAGGGTAAATATGTGAACGAGAAGAACCTTCCAATACTCCTGATCTCAGTCTAATTAAGTAGTAAAAACGAACTAATTTACTATTTATAAAAGAAGTAATTGCCTTTGCTGATATTCCGTCTGTTTTTGGTAAAGCTACAACAATGCTATTACGAGCAGCAAGGTCTTCTCTCTCCACGACAGAAGCAAATGGAACAAGTGCTAATTCAGCCACAGCAATAAATGATGAATGTGTAAGCTCCCCCCAAATACTAAGTTTCTGGACATCTTCAAGATTGAGCCATCCTTCCGGTTCCCCGTGCCAACCCATTGCCAAATTTCCACCTGTTAATATTTGGATAGAACGATTGCCTGTAGAACTTTCAGTAACTTGTGCCTCTCTACCTGCTTGAATGCCATAGGTAAACCAAAATGGACGGTTATTTCGGCTCATTTGTTTTGCAACGGCTTCTTTTAACTCAACAACGTTTCTACCATTATCGTTTGGATAAAGTTTTTTTAGTATTGGAACATCATTAGGATGCAGCAATGGTAACAAATAATCTCCCCACAAACCTTCTGTGGGATTACTTGGATCAATAGCAGTAATTCTTGGACTAATTTTGGCATCAAAAAAATCTTTGTATTTAATTTTTACCGATTGTTCATTACTTGGCCATTTTGACGGTACATAAACTTCAATTTCATCATCTTCTTGGGCTGATGTTTTTTCAATTACTAACAACATAGGAATTACATTTGCATCCCACTGTTTTCCAGCAAACTCCAGCCAAACTATTTTTCGTAGTGCTGCATTTTGTCTAGGATAAAGCAGTTTCCAAACCTTTGCGGCTGCTTCAGAATTAGCGTAGCCACCACTTACCACCATGCCTAAAAAACCATTCGGTTCTAGCCATTCTGTCAAAGAACGATAGAGAAAAACTAAACCTGTGTCGGCATTTTGTCCCCAGACTTGTTGCCATAGTCCTTTCATTTCCTCGCCATATTTTACCCGTTCTGCACGAATATAAGGCGGATTTCCGAGAATGTATTTCCACTGACTGCGATCGCGTTCCAATGATCCAGGAGATAAGAAATCTTCTCCTAAAATCGAAACCAAATCATCATCCCGAAGCAAACTGTTTAAGTTATAAACATAAATATTGGGAATATCTGTTTGATTTCTAGAAGGTTTAAATCTTATCATTGCCCACATTAATTGAAAGTGGCTGATAAAAGCAGCAAATGGATTCAGATCAAACCCCCAAACATTTTTTTGTAGTTCTTGCAATACAAAATCTACATCTAAACCTCTTGCTTTTGCATCTTCTAAACAGCGATGAACATAGCGTACGAGAAATGAACCACTGCCACAAGATGGATCTAGTAATTTTCCTTCTTCGTGCCTGAAAACTGTTTGTTCTAATAACCAATCAACAATTGAAGGGGGTGTATAAAATTCTCCTAAGCGTTTACGTTTAGCAGCAGGTAAAAATGCTTGATAAATGTCTCCTAAAATTTCTTCAGATAAACCCGAAAAATCATAAGCATTAAATCGGAGAATCAGACGTTGTAAGGCTTCATTTAATGCTCCATTTGTTTCATAAATCCAATCAAACACATTTTGTTCAAATGGCTCATGATACAGCCGCCCCAAATCCTCAGCAACCAGTTTTACTAATGCCTTTGCATCTCCAATTAGGTGATCAACAAACGCTGACCAATCTTGTGGACCACCATTAGAAAGTCGTCGTCTATTGGTTAATCCCAAATCTTCTACCAATCGTAGAAATAAAACTCGTGCAATCAATACAGCTACAGAATCAGCTGCAAATGCCTCCTTAATTCTTTCTTGCGTTTGTTTATCTTTTGCATTGATTTCTCGCCCATATTGAGCTTCAAACTGGGGTAAAATATCCTCACATAAATGCCTTTCAAAATTAAATTTACGCTTGAGGCGCATCATTGCTCGATCTCTACTATCTGTCGTCGCAGATGCTAAATTGCCCTCAGCTTCTTTTTCTTGCTGCTTAAAATATTCATAATTTCTACTTAAGTCTGCAATAACACCTTCTGCGGCAGCGTTTAATTCTGTAAAACTAATTTGTAAATCTCGTCGCAATTGATTTAAAGTATCATTTGCATCAAGTTTTAAATAAATATAAGGTAGGTTTCCCTCAATAAAAGTTTGCCATTGATTATTGTGAGATGCTTGTGAATAAGAAATAAATTTGAGTGTTTCTCTTAATTCTTCAAAAGTAATATTAGATAAATAAATTGGATTTTCTAATTCTTGAACAGCGTCACCTGTTGGCATAACAATCCAAAGATAGTGAGCCGTCAGAAATACAACATAGCGAGTTAAACCTTCAACATATTTGCGCTTTTGATTCCATAGCTTTTGTCGTCCGGTTTCTGTAGTCAGTTCTTTATCATCTTTTTTTAAATCACCCACAACCCAAGCAATTTTTTCATGGGTTAAAAGCTTAATATCTGCATACCCTCCTCCAGCTGCATCCTCTGTGACAACATGATCTTTAGGATAATCAAGCAATCCTGCCAAAAAATCTCTGACATCTGGATTGTAGGATCTTTCCGGCCTATTCCACTCTAAAGCCAGCCATTTTTCTAATGGGTTCAGGTGTTGTTTTGGTGATCTACTATTTTTAGGCACAGTCTAACCTCTTTATATTTCAGTGATGATTGATATTCTAATATACAACAGATTAGTATTATGCGATTTGCTGGCAGCGGCACTTCGCTATCGCTTATCCTTTCCCTTCTCTCTCAATAAGCGATCGCTACTAAAAAATATCACTGAGTAATTGTAAATGTTGCTGCACAGGCGCAATAGTATTAGCAACAATCATCCCACTAGCAGCCACAGCCGGCAACCCAATCCCCGGAAAAGTCGAATCTCCACAACACAACAACCCCGACAAAGGTGTATTCCCACCAGGAAATAAACCCTTACCTGCCGCTATAGCTGGTCCATAACTACCATGATGACGACGCAAAAATCGCCCATGAGTGAGGGGAGTACCCACCAAACTAACTTCGCAACGGGAACGAATATCAGGAATAATTCTTTCCAAAGCTTGCCACATCACTTCTGCACGTTCTTGTTTTAACAACGCATATTCTTCTCTATTGCGTTCCTGTCCTTGCCAAATAGCATAAGGTTCATTACCAGGAGTATAAACGTGAATCACGTGCTTACCCACTGGTGCTAAAGACGAATCAAGAACTGAAGGAATAGATACAACTACCACATTTTGCGGTGCAGTTATGCCTTTGTCCCAATCGTTAACTACAATGTAGTGAATACCTAGATTCTCAGGTAATCCTGCTGCATCAATACCTAAATGCAGGTGCATAAAACTATCACATTCAGGAGTTGCTTGTTGCTTTTCTACATACCGTTTAGGGACAGCACCTTCAGGAATGAGTTTGAGCATATCCCACACAGAAGCATTAGAAACAACAGCTTTACTGGCTCGGATTTCTTGACCACTCCGTAGACGTACCCCGACAGCACGGTTATTTTCTACTAAAACTTGCTCCACATGAGCATTTAAAACTAACTTACCACCATGTTTATTCAACCCCCGTACCAGTGCATCAACTAATGCACCACTTCCCCCAATCGGATAATCTAACTGCACATGAGGACGATACCAATCTGCAAACATGAAAGCCACTTCTGCGGCTATTGTTCCATTTGCGGGTAATCCAGATAACAAAAAGCAAAGTAAATCTAACCAGTTGCGAATAAAAGGGTCTGTGATTACACCATCAATAATGTTAGAAAAAGACCCTGTTAATTTGATCACGTTAGCGGCCTGTTGCAGTAAAGCTGGGGCAAATTTACCCATAGTTAACACCGCACCTAAATCGTAGCGTAAGGCAGAGGGTGGGAGAGCAGTGGCACTCTTACCCAAAGGTGTCATAATTTCCTGGAGTTTGCGCCATTCTGCTACAGCTTCATCTCCCCGCACTTGTTGCAATATTTCACAGAATTGGTCAGCACCAACTTGAGCATCAAAGTAGCCTTCTGGTAAATAACAACCCCAGGTATCGTAATTGACGCAGGGTAAATCTTCGCCAATGGCATCTAAAACTTGACGTAAGGGATTAGGTGAAGGGCTATAGGATAAACCAGAATATAAAGAGGGTCCAGACTCAAACTTGTAGCCATTGCGTTCAAAAGCATGAGCCGCACCACCGGCAATGGAGTGGCTTTCTACTACTGTGACATCAATTCCATAGCGTGCCAAGAGTGCAGCACAACTCAATCCGCCAATACCGCTACCAATTACGACTACTTCTGTGTTACTCATAAAGAATGCTTGATTACTGGGCTTTTTCAAAAATCATAGATAATGGATTTATTCTCAATTCTCGTCAACTTTGGTTAGCAGTAGGTTAGCTGGAAAAATTCAAATCATGTAACGGTATGTAAGGTTGATTCAATCCGTTATTGTTGTTGAGTTTTAGCAATTTTACAAAACCCAATATATTTGGATTTTATCACACGAACCTATTTACCTATTGATGATTCATGTCAACAAGAATAAAAATTTTATCCATTTGAATGTGTTTTCATAAAAAATTACAATTTTACTTTTGTTGGTTAGAGTCGAGGGGGAATATTATTTCCCGCCCCTCTCTGTTAAATCTGGGCGTGCGACTTTCACCGCACCCAGCTTCCGACGTTCTTAGCTTTCGCTTTTGCTCATGTGTATGTAATCGTGGCAGCTTTCATGAATGGCTAGAAGATTATTAGTTTTCCAGTTCGTATGACTTCCATCTACATGGTGTAGATGTACCTTTTCGTCACTAAGCATTTTTAATCCACAATGACCACATTTATGGTCTTGCCGTTTGATGGCTTTAGAGGTATGACTGTCATAGAGCTTGCTGTTACGTTCGCTCCAATAACTCAAATCTCCGTCGTAGGGTGATTTCTCACCTTTAACGCTGATATGTTTGTTTTCGGAGTAAGGAACTGCTGGGAATGCCTTTTTTATTAGCTCTTGGCTAGTATGGCGATTCTGTTTAGTTTCCTTGTTGAATACCTTGAATGCTCTGTGATTGATGTGCCATAAGGAAAACTTCGACCCATCCATCTTGCAGAAGCGGTGGTAATTCCTCCAGCCTCTAACTACCGGAGCTAATTTCTCAGCCTTTGTGGTAGCACCATAGTTCGAGTTGTTGACGATGAATTTTACTTTCTTGCGAAAAGCTTTAAAGTTGTCCACTGAAGGGACACATCTAAATTTTCCGTTTTTCTGGACTTTGAAGTTCCAGCCGAGGAAATCAAAACCATCCGTCGCGGCGGTTAGCTTTGTCTTTTTCTCACTGACTTTCATTCCCCGCTCTGCTAAGAACTGACTGATTTTGTCGAGTATTTCTGTGGCATCGTCTTGAGGTCTGAGTATTATTACCATGTCATCCGCATAACGGATTGTTGGTTCGGTAATATCTTTCCTGGGGGTTTTGTCAGTGATTCTTTGATTAGATGTCCTATGATATCTATGAATACTTTCAATCCCATTTAAGGCGATGTTAGCTAATAATGGACTTACTACACCACCTTGAGGTGTTCCTTGTTCGGGAAACTCTGGATTAACTCCGGCTTTGAGACATCGGAATATTCCCTGTCTTATACTCTTGGGAGCGATGAGTCTATCCATGATGGCGGTGTGGTTTATCCTATCGAAGCATTTTTCGATATCGAGTTCTATAACTCGTTTGTCTATTCCATTGGCGATGGAGCGTAGATTGTTGAACAGGGTTTTTTGTGCGTCATGCGCTGAACGCCCCGTTCTAAATCCATAGCTGTGAGCGTGGAAGGTTGCTTCGTGTGCTGGTTCTAATGCGTATTTGACAAGGCATTGATAAGCCCTATCTGCAATAGTGGGGACTTTGAGAATCCGGGTTTTTCCGTCCTTTTTTGGGATGGGTATTTCACGCAATCCCTGGTGTTTCCAGTCGTTGCATTCGGTTCTGAGTTTTTCACTCAGTTGAAACCTTTGCTCGAATGTGAGCGCGGTCTTACCGTCAACTCCCGCTGTTTTTTTCCCAGCATTTAGCTGTGTTACTTGACGAATAGCCAGTAATCTTGCTGCGGTTGATTTCAGAATCAGTTTTTGTAGGGACTTAGCTTTGCGCTTGTCGCCAACTTGAACCGCTTTGTACACTCGTTTTTGTAGGCGGAATAGGTTACGGCGAAATTTCTTCCAAGGTAACGTCTTCCAGGATTCACTAGAGTTATCTCTGTGTCTAATCATGCTCTGCTCCAATTTGTGTATTCTGAACACCTTGCGAAAATTACTTCGCATCCTACCCGAATTGAAGGAGTTCTGCTGCTCGTCCAGCCTACTTAGGGTTCGACCGCCCTTAGACCCTCAATCCGTTTTTATTCGTTCCCTCGGTTGATTGTTCGTTCCGTTAGGTGTAGCCACTTCAACCGCTGGATTCCCTGGACTCTTGCCGTTATTCAAATAAGATGCGGCGGGAATTTAATCTCCAGTGGAGTCAGGTTTAGTTGTTGTGTCCTGCTCTAAAGTAGGTCGTTTTTCTAGGCTCTGTTTCACCATAGGAACTCCCCGTTAGCGCCAGTGTCACCCCACAACAGATGTCTGATTGCGCCCTGTTCCCAGCTTCACCCTCCAGATACCGAGTCTGGTCAGTGTGGGCAGATAGGGAGTCATACCTGAGTCTGGTAGATGGGACTTTCACCCATATCAGACCGAGAGTTCAACCTTCTCTATTACTAGATTGGATTGGTGAGGTTATTTACGGACTGGATACCGTGATTCACTCACAACGAATCGCACTATCTGGCTTTATTTTAGCATTTTAGTCATCTCCTAAAAGGGTTGCAGCATAACCATACTTATTTTGATGATTCTTATTTAACCATCTTTTAACAGCCGCATTTTCACAATCTTGTTTTTGATGTCCATCTTGTTTTTTAATAAATTCTGGTTCTAAATTAATTACTTTACTTGTTTTTGATTAGGAGAAACTACAATGGGTGTGACACAGCCATGAAAATAAGTTGTAGTTCCATTTCGATGATTACGAAAATTACAATGAGGGCAACTAATTTTCTTAGATGAGAAATATTCTGTCCCATCTAAAGCGATTAAAATTTCTTCATCTAAGTAGACAAACTTTTTCAAAACTCCATTTTTATTTAACCATTCATAGACCTCTTGAAAAGTCATAAAGAATATTTAAATTCACCTGATGTCTAAGAGGGTGTTTGAAAAGTTATGGTTGATGTATCAAATATTTTTTACCCCACCCTAACCCTCCCCTTTACAAGGGGAGGGAACTGGATTTTTATTGTTTCCCCCCTTTACAAGGGGGGACTAAGGGGGGTAGCAATGTGATGAAAATTACGGAATAACACTTTTCAAACATCCTCTAATGACCAAGTTGAGCTTTAGCCTGTTGCCACAGGGCATCTAATTCTTCTAAACTATAATCTGTCAACGGACGTTCAATTACATCTTCCATTTTTTGCAACCTTTGAATAAATCGCTGACTTGTCCCTTGTAAACCCGCACTAGGATCAAGTTTATGCCATCTGGCAATTTGAATAATGGCAAATAGTAAATCACCTAATTCGGATTCTTGTCTTTCTTTAGTTTCTTCAGCTAAAGCCTGTTGAAATTCCCCCAACTCTTCATGAAATTTGCCCCAAACTTCATCTACATTGTTCCACTCAAAACCAACCTTAGCAGCCTTTTCAGATATCTTCATAGCTGCATTTAATGGCGGAAGACTGCGACGATAACGATTCAATTTATCACTGAGTTTTTGCTCTTCTACAGTTTCTCCTTTTTCCGCTGCTTTGATGGTTTCCCAATTTTTGTGTACCTCTTCCATATTTGCCACAGTCACATCAGCAAATACATGAGGATGACGACGTATTAACTTTTGAGAAATACCCTCAGCGATTTCTTGCAGAGAAAAATCACCCGCTTCACGGGCAATTTGCGCCTGTAATACTACTTGTAATAATAAATCACCTAATTCTTCAGCAATAGCCTGTTTATCCCCAGTTTGAATCGCGTCTACTACCTCATAAGCCTCTTCAATCACATAGGGAGTTAGACTTGATGGGGTTTGTGCCAAGTCCCAAGGACAACCTTCAGGCGATCGCAATTTCGCCACCACATTTATTAACTCTTGTAACGCCTCTAAAGTCTGATTAATTTCCATCTTTTTACCGCTTTTTGACACTGCGACGACTGGGGCTAACTTTACGTTTCTTAATTTTGCCACGAGGGAGTAAACCTTGAATACCCTGTTTTTGAAAGCGCTTATAACCAGAAACAGTCCAATCACTGCAAGAATGGCTCATTGCACCGAGTTCACAGCCGACAAAGAGGGCAAAAAATTCTCCATAATACATATAGATGGTCTTCCCCACAGTCCCCCACAGTTCCCCCCAGTTCCAAGCCACATTTCCCAACTTGGCGAAAATCATCACAACCACAATCGCCACCAACGCCAAAAAAGTCGTCAGATACACCACCCGTAAAGTTGTGCCAATAATCGGACCGTGAGATAAAAAAGAGCGATGGCGCAGACTTTTTTGATAAGGTAGCCAAATCCACCGCAGAAAACCCCAACGCTGGAATTGACGGGAGTAAATATCTAAATCAGGACCAAACATTAGCCCCCCAAACATAAACCCACCCGCCACCAACAAAGTCATATTACTGCTGTGAGTGGAACCCAGCGTTACACCCGCCACCACAGGCATAGACCAAATAGTAATGCGATCGTGCGTTTGACCAGAGGGCATCTTAGGAAAATTAAAAATATAAAATTAACAGTGAAATCCTGAGTCAGTATAGCTCAATTCCATTCCCATCAGCCTTTTCCATCCAGCAAAAAAATTTTTCTCAAAAGACTTGCAAAATTTAGAAAGGCTATGCTATATTAGTTGAGTGAAAGAAACGGGCGGTTAGCTCAGTTGGTAGAGCGCCTGCCTTACAAGCAGGATGTCATCAGTTCGAGTCTGGTACTGCCCATTTAAAACGAAATTCTTTTTACATAGCAGTTTACAACTAGTTTGTGAACTGCTAAAACATTTTTCGGCTTTTAATTACATTAATCTCCACCTACCTCCGCTAATTTCCCATTGGAACCCCGCGGAGGTGGGTTTTTTTATGCCTGCTGTCAACAAGACTTCTTCTCTGATTCCAAATACAGCGATTTCCAATCATATAAGGTACATCGTAGCCCAATACTTGTCGGTTAAGGAAATGTAGGTTGGGTTGAGCGATAGCGCAACCCAACAAAATGATAATGTTGGGTTTCGTTCCATTGCTCCGCAACGCCGACGCGAACAACCCAACCTACCATATAATGACTTTTCAGGCTCAACCGAGCAGTATTGCATCTTAGCCCCCTCATCGCTTGCGGGGAGGGGGTTGGGGGTGGGGTTCTTGTTCCGGGTTTGATGACAATTTGCTGTAAATGGGGCTTATCAATAGCATCTATTATTTTTTTGTCAAGTTCTATTGACACTTTGTAACAATCTTGTTATATTAGTTTACATAAGGTAACAAACCAAAGAAAAAAATTATGTATACCACAACGGATGAAAAAGGCATTCTTAACAACTACGCCAAAGAACCAAGACTTTACCACGCAGAATTTCCTAGTAAGGCACAACAAAATAAGTATGCTTTTCAAGGCGCAGTAGCAATATTACTTTTAACTTCTATAGTTCTAATTACTTTGGGGGTTAGCTAAAATTTCCCGCTTCGGTATTTGTATCTAATCGTCATTCAAATTTTCTCCTAATCAACCCTGGTCAGTTTCGCCAGGGTTTTTTATTGCCATTTCTTGCTTTACTGCCCACTTAAACGTCGAAGCTGATCTCGAAAATAACAGAAGCTTAATGATTGATTATTATCAATGTCCATAAAAGGAGATATCTTTTCCGCCCAAGTTGTTTTCTCTCTCCCCCTTACAAGGGAAACCGGGAAGTTTGAAAGCCCCTGAGAAACAGGAACGCTAGTTTCGTCTTTCGTGCTTCAGACAGGGGATGAAAAACGACACGATAGGTTTTAACCGCCTTCAATATTATCCTTATTATCCTTGAGTTTCAAGCTATCTACCCAATCTTCTATCAATGCGGTAACTGTTTTCTCTCTTTGCGCTGCATATAAAAACAGCTTATGTTTTCTGCGTTCTGAGAGTCGGACTGATACTGTTTTATCTTTCATAATGTCTTGCGGTTGTTAGTACATTGTGTTATTATAAGACAAAGGGAGAAAAACGCAATGTATGGATGCCAGCAAATACTAATCAGTCCCAACAAGGAATTAGGAGCGGTTCTTGAGTTCTTATGTGGGGAGTCAAATAAACTTGCTAATTGTGGGACTTATTATGCCAGACAATTGTTTTTTAAGACGGGTAAAATTCCTGGTAAGTTTGACTTGCATCGTGAGTTAGCAAGTAATTCACATTTTGGGGCAATGTATTCTCAAGCTGCACAGCAATGTTTAACAACTGTGGCGGAATCGTTCAAGTCTTATATTGGACTTTTGAAAGGGATTAAAAATGGTACAGTCACTCAAAAACCTAAGCTACCTGGATACCGAAAACCTGGATTAAATCTCGTAACTTTTCCTGGACAAGCTATTAAACTAAAGGACGGTAAGCTAAGATTTCCGATGGGTAGTAAGGTGAAAGTTTGGTTTGGGCTTGACGCTTTTTATGTTCCCATGCCTTCTAATTTAGAGCATAAGGACATCAAAGAATACCGCATACTGCCAAGGAATAATGAATTTTATTTGGAGTTAATTTATAAAATAACTTCTCACAAGCCCGACGTAAATATTGAGAATGTTTTATCAATTGATCGCAAATAATGATCAGAACAGCGTGATAATTAGGAGGATAACTGGCAAATGTTTTACCATAGCCTTGAATAAGTCGCGGTAATTGGTCGAGCAAAATTCGTTTTTTGGGATCAGAATTAGATATGAGATTTTTAGGAATATGCCCTATTCCTTTATAAGCATGAATATTAAATGTGTGTTGTTCGGGGTTAATAATTTTTGGAACAAGAATCTCAAGAGTAGTTTTGCCGGAAACATCCTCAACTAATATCTCAAAGTGCATATATTCACCTTGCGTCCAAGTAGTCACTGTACCAAAGTCCACCTAGGGGCAACCCTTCAGAAACAAGATTATTAATCAAAGAATCTTCACTAGCCCGCTTAATTTTAGCAAATCCATCCTCGCCCTTTTCTAATATCCAAACTTCTTCAGGTTCAAGGGCATCTACAAAATATGGTTGATGTGTTGTCACAAATATTTGTGATCCACCTTTTTGACCTGTAGTGTGTTCTCGAAATTCTCTAGCTAGAGTTTCTAAAAGTTTATGATAAAGTCCATTTTCTGGTTCTTCGATACACAAAAATGGTGGTGGTGATGGATCTTCCAACATCAGAAGATACGCAAATACTTTGAGTGTACCATCTGACATTTGTTGAGAGTAAAATGGGTCTTGAAACCCTTTGTCATTGAAACATAAAAGCAGTCTTCCATCTGGACTTGGGGAAGTGCTAATCTTGTTGACACCGGGAATTTTGTTGGCTATTTTTTCCAGTATGGATTGAAACTTTTTTGGATGTTCTCTTTCCATAAACTGAACTACATTACCTAAATTATCTCCATGAGTATTTAAATGCTTTTGTGGTCCAGCTAGAGGTAAACTGCGGGCAGCATCTGGTGTAAAATAGCTTAAATACCATCCTTCAATAAATCTTCTAAACATAGAAATTCGGGGATGTTGTTTAAGTGAACCTAAAGTAGCAATTCCCAGTTTTCGCTTATCGTCAAGTTCAACTACTTCGGTTTCTTTGCTTTCTTTTTCTGCTTCACCCCTTTGGATTTTATCCATTAAATCTGACACATCAAAATCATCTTGTTTGCCTTCTTGTTCACCTTTCCATGCGATTCCTCTGCCTTCATTGAGAATTAAAAAAGAAAAAGGTTGTCCCTTACCTTGTCCTTTTCTGCGTTGTCTGAGTCTCTCTTTTTTACATAAGGTCTTCGAGAGAGTCAATATCTATTGCTAATTCATAAGTAATTGGTCGGGCATTACCATCTTCTTTATAATAGATTTCAAACTCAATACTTCCCTGTTGTCCTTGAGAGAGAATTTTCTCAAAGCCACCACGACCATGAGCATAACAAGCTTCTTCTACTCCATTTTTTAAGCAATCGGCAAGAAAACCAAAAGTGTCGAAAATGGTACTTTTTCCCACACCATTCTTACCAATAACGGCTGTCATTGGTGTTAATGGCTTGGCAGTTTGTGTGTTCCACAATTTCCCCAAAGTGATATCACGAATAACTCTGTAATTTCTAACTCTAAAGCCTTCTATCTTCGACATTTAATTTGCTCTACTTTGATTTTACTCGCTAATTTTTTGAGGAATTAGATAAATAACTCCTGAAACAATTGTCAATATTACAGATATCCAAAAGGTAATTAAAACCGGAGTTTGCCAAGTTGGTGATAAGGGGGCAATTAGTAAAGATATGGCAATGATTTGACTCACTGTTTTCAGTTTACCCCAAATATTTGCCCCGGTGATGGTGGTTTGATTAACTCGCCAACCGGCGATCGCTAATTCCCGTGCTAAAATTATAAACACTGCCCAAGCTGGGATTTTTCCTAATTCTACTAATACTAATAATGGTGCAAGTACCAATAATTTATCTACTAAAGGATCAAGAAATTTACCTAATTCGCTAATTTGGTTGAGTTTTCTGGCTAAATATCCATCTAACCAATCAGTTAAAGCCGCAATTAAAAATATAGTTAAACATATCCATTTGGCTTCATTTGTGGGATTATATAAACCATAAAGTAAAAAAGGTATTCCCAGCAATCGAGAAAAAGTAATCCAGTTAGGTAGAGTCATCACAAGTTAAAATTACAAACCAACACTAATTATATAGGTTAGGTACTAATATCCCCCAACATGGGATACGTTATCAAGATATATAACTCTGAAGCTTGAAAGTGTTGATTGTATGCGTGCTATGCTGATAGTGGTGCAGCACTTATCCCCCAACTTTAAAAGCGTGATGAAAGAGTTACTGGAAAGACGCACCCGAATTACACTTACCAAGTGTTGTTGTAAAATTTATTTACAAAATAAAAACACCCACATTAGAGAGGAATTGATTGTGGAACAAAAAATTAACTGTGCTGAAGCCTGTGTCAACGGGTGTGTTTTAGGTGATCAATGTCCCAATATTGAGTATCGAGAATCAGCTTCAAAATTCATCGAAGAAACTTCTTTAGACAAAATGCTAGAAATAGCTGAAGAAAGATTGCGGAAAAAAATCACAGAACCCCCAAAATGGGTGTTTCCAGAAGATTCTTAAAGAGAATTTTGAGCAAGAAGTTATTGAAATCAGTTAAAATAAGTAATTGGACAAAAATATTTACAGTCATTGCGAGGGAAGGGAAGCAATCACAACCATGGCGATTGCTTCATTTCACTGTGTTATATATGGCTAACGCCACGCTGCGCTAACGCAATGACATTGTGTAATTAATTCTGTCTCACTACTTAGTGGGTTAAGAACAGATAACCCACTCAAAATATTACCATCGTCATAAAATCAATAATAGTTAAAAATGAATGAATATATCTCAATAGACAGCGCAGCAGTCAAAGCAAAAGCCAAAGAATTGGGATTTCACGAAGTAGGGATTGCTGCTGTCGGTGATTTAGAGACGACAGAGACAGAAAAATTGCAAGCTTGGTTAAAAATGGGTTATCACGCCGACATGGAATGGATGAAAAATCCCAAGCGTGAGGATATTAATTTAGTGATGCCAGAAGTGCGATCGCTCATATCTGTAGCCTTAAATTATTATACCCCCCATCAACGTCCCCAGGGGGATGAATACGGCAAAATTTCCCGTTATGCCTGGGGTCGAGATTATCATAAAGTCATCCACAAAAAGCTCAAAGAACTAGCCAATTGGCTAGAATCCCTGGGCGAAAATGTCAAAGCCCGTTATTATGCAGATACAGGGCCAGTCCAAGATAAAGTTTGGGCGCAAAAAGCCGGCATTGGTTGGATTGCTAAAAACGGGAATGTGATTACCAGAAAATACGGTTCTTGGGTGTTCTTGGCAGAAATATTAACCAATCTGCAACTAGAAAGCGATCGCCCATCCACCCAACATTGTGGCACCTGTACTCGTTGTTTGCAAGCCTGTCCGACAGGTGCAATCACCGAACCCTTTATCGTAGATGCTAATCGCTGCATTGCCTATCATACCATTGAAAACCGCGCCGAAGAACTCCCCGCAGACATCACACCCCATTTACAAGGATGGATAGCAGGTTGCGATATTTGTCAAGATATTTGTCCTTGGAATCAGCGATTTGCTCAAGCAACTAATGTCAAGGATTTTCAACCCTATCCTGGAAACTTAGCTCCCAAGCTGGTAGAATTAGCCCAAATATCCAATGAGGAGTGGGATAAAAGATTCACAGCATCAGCCTTGCGACGCATTAAACCAGAAATGTTACGACGTAATGCTCGCGCTAATCTTGATAAATCCAGGCATAATAATGACCCAGAAAGTAATAATTTTTGATTTCGATGGGACGATTGCTGATACAGTAGATGCTCTTGTAACTATTGCCAATCGTTTAGCCTTGGAATTTGGATATGTGCCGATTAATTCGCAAGAACTAGTCCTATTGAGAAATTTAACAGCCAAAGAAATTATTAAATATTCCGGTGTTTCCCTATTCAAAATTCCTTTTATGGTTAAAAAAGTCAAAGGAGAATTAAAACATAAAATCCCAGAATTAAAACCTATTGAGGGAATTAATACCGCATTAATAGAACTCCACAATCAAGGTTATCAAATGGGAATTATTACCTCTAACTCTCAAGAAAACGTCAATCAATTTCTTAAATGTCATAACTTAGATTATTTGTTTGACTTTATTTATTCAGGAGTAACTATTTTTGGTAAAACCACAATTATTAATAATGTGTTGCGACAAAAACATTTCAAACCTGAAGCAGTAATTTATGTCGGTGATGAAACTAGAGACATAGAATCTGCTAAAAAAGCCAATATCAAAGTTATTGCTGTCAGTTGGGGTTTTAATTCTTCCGAAGCCCTCAGCAAACAAAATCCAGATTTTTTAATTCATCATCCCAGTGAATTATTGGCTGTAATTAAAAGCTGTTAAGGGGTAGTTATTAACTCCCCCCTCTAACATACCTCTAAGATACAAGGTTGGGTTGTTCGCGTCAGCGTTGCGGAGCAATGGAACGAAACCCAACAAAATCCTTGATAAGGTTGGGTTTCGCTACTGCTCAACCCAACCTTGTATCTTAGAGGTATGTTAGAAGAAGTGGTAGACCGTCCCAACCTGGGTCAGAAAAGACCGCTTTGTAGCAAGGATCACCACAACAATCTCCATGACAGAACTCGAACAGTCGCCTGGGGTAAAAACTATGAACAAAGACATAGATAATATAGCCCGTATCGTGCAAGGATGAGTGAAATCAAGGGGATGAATAAAAACAAAACAAATTAAAAAGAAGTAATTGAAATTGGAGAGTTAAAAATGGATTATATCTCCCAATGGGTAGGCATTGACGTAAGTAAAGCAACACTTGATGTTTATATCCGTCCAATGGGTAAAGCATTTCAATTTGCTAATACTGAAACAGAAATAGCTAATCTAGTTAAGCAACTTCAATCTAACGATTTAAACCTAATCGTACTGGAAGCAACAGGAGGACTAGAAACAGAATTAATCATTCAATTGCAAGCGGCTCTTTTACCAGTAGCATTAATCAATCCTCGTCAGGGAAGAGACTTTGCTAAAGCTACAGGTAAGTTAGCCAAAACCGATGCCATTGATGCACAGATTTTGGCGCATTTCGGTGAAGCAATGAAACCGGAGGTGTTAGCAATCGAAAGTGAAATGTCACGTCAATTAGGCGAATTAATTAGTCGCCGAAGACAATTAGTAGAAATGTCTACAGCGGAAAAGAATCGCCGTGACCGCGCTCGTGGTAAAGCTTTGACAGATATTGAATCCCATATTGATTATCTTGAGCAACATCTTCAACAACTCAATCAAGAAATTGAGACGTTGACCCAAAATAATCAACAATGGATTGATAAAGTCAATCTACTCAAAACTACTCCTGGCGTTGGTCAAGTAATTTCTACCACTTTAGTTTCTGACTTACCAGAATTAGGTCAATTAACTGCCAAACAAATCTCTCGCTTAGTTGGTGTTGCACCAATTAATCATGATAGTGGTCAGCACAAAGGTAAGCGCATGATTAATGGTGGTCGCGCCCATGTTCGTGCCATTCTTTATATGGGTGCTGTTGTTGCCATGCGTCATAATCCTGTTATCAAAACTTTTTATGAGCGCTTGGTTGAACGTGGTAAACCCAAAAAATTGGCCATTACTGCTTGCGTTCATAAAATGTTAGTTATTTTAAATGCGATGATTCGAGATCATCTTCCTTGGTCTATTTCTCAAGACTCACAACCAATTTCTGCATAAAGTTCTACTGTCGTTTTTATACCTCCAATCTAGTTTGGTAATTTATGGCAATCTATAATTTACCTGTTTTGTTCTGTTCTGTTTTTCTCCTCTATTTTCTGACTTTTTTCCTAGACTTTAAATTTTTCCTAACGATCGCTTGACAATCAAGACAGTCGCTACATTTCCTTAACCGACAAGTAAGTAGTGAGACAGAATTAATTACACAATGTCATTGCGTTAGCGCAGCGTGGCGTGGCGTTAGCCATAGGGAACAAAGTGAAATGAAGCAATCGCCAGGGTTGTGATTGCTTCCCTTCGCTCGCAATGACTGTAAATATTTTTGTCCAATTACTTATTGCGTCAGCGTCCGATTTCTACGTCTTCGAGGATACCAAGTGCGTCGGGGACAAGAACAGCTGCGGAATAGTAGGCGCTAACTAGGTAAGAGATAATTGCCTTGTCGCTGATACCCATAAATCGGACAGACAAGCTAGGTTGATATTCGTCAGAGATACCAGTTTGATGTAAGCCGATGACACCCTGATCTTCTTCACCAATACGCAATACAAGGATAGAACTAGTTTGGTGCTTGGTAATGGGTATTTTGTTGCAGGGAAGAATAGGTACACCGCGCCATGCAATTACCTTACTACCATCCATATCAATGTTTTGTGGATAGATACCCAGACGATTGCATTGCCGACCGAAAGCTGCAATAGTGCGAGGATGGGCTAGAAAGAACTTTGACTTTCGGCGGCGAGTCAGCAGTTCATCTAGGTCATCAGGTGTGGGCTTGCCACTGCGAGGGTGAAGACGCTGTTTAAGGTCAGCATTATGTAATAAACCAAATTCACGGTTATTGATCAATTCATATTCTTGACGTTCCCGTAATGCCTCAATAGTCAGACGTAATTGTTGTTCGGTCTGATTCATCGGTTCATTGTACAAATCAGCGACGCGAGTATTGATCCTTAACACAGTTTGGGCAATACTCAACTCATATTCGCGGGGGGAAAGTTCGTAATCAACAAAAGTTCCTGGTAATTCAGTTTCCCCAGTATGGCCTGAAGACAAAGCAATGGAGGCTTCACCATGCTTATTCTGTGGTAATTGTGCGCGAGTTACGACTTGCTCAATATGAGCCTGTAATGCTGGTGAATGGTTAAGCACTTCCCTGAATGCTTGTTGTGGTAGCGTTAAAACCGTGCATCGGGTGACAGCCTTAACCGTAAACTTCCAAATACTTTGAGACTCTACCAACACTTGATCACCAAAATGATCGCCATCAGCTAATGCGCCTAACAAAGGTTGCTCTTCATATTTAGCAATACCAATCTTGTTTACCTTGCCATGAGCAATCAAGAAAAGCTGCTCGGCTGGCTGACCTGACTGTACTATAATGTCATCGGGCGCGAACTCCTGTTGCACAAACCGACTGGCTAAAGCTGTTAACACTTCAACATCATTAAACCCTTGCAGCAATGGCAATTCACTAAGTTCTTGGGGAATTACCTGTATAGTTGCGCCCGTATTGGTGAAAGTAACTCGGCCATCACCTAAAGTATAGGTTAACCGACGGTTGACTCGATAAGCGCCACCTTTAATCTGCACCCATGGCAACATCTTCAACAACCACCGTGGGGTAATTTCCTGTACCTGCGGTGCAGATTTGGTTGTTGTTGCCAAATTACGGGCTGCTGCCGTACTTAAACTTAGTTGATGCTGTCCACCCTCAATATCTAAACTCGAATCATTAGAATATGTCATCTCATCCTCTAATTACTCACAAAAATACTGAATAAAATAGTTGAGAGGTCAAAGTAATCAGGTTTGTGTCAAAAATTACTGCATTTAATTGACACAAATCAATTACATTTACCTCTCAAAACCAATTAGCGACCAATTTCTACATCTTCAAGGATGCCAAGTGCGTCAGGTACTAAAACCGCTGCGGAGTAGTAAGCAGTGATGAGGTAAGACATAATAGCCTTTTCACTGATACCCATGAAGCGCACAGATAGGCTAGGTTGATATTCATCAGGGATACCAGTTTGATGTAAACCGATAACGCCTTGTTTTTCCAAACCAGTGCGGAGTAAGAGAATAGAACTTGTTCGGTTATTACTGACGGGTATTTTGTTGCAGGGAAAAATTGGTACACCACGCCAAGCGGGAACTTGATGTCCGCCCATGTCAGTGCTTTGTGGATAAATCCCCATGCGGTTACACTCACGAGCAAATGCAGCGATAGTCCGAGGATGAGCCAGAAAGAAGCTTGGGTCTTTCCAGACTGTAGCCAGCAATTCATCCATGTCGTCTGGAGTAGGTGCGCCAGTGCTACTGTAAATACGTTGTTTAAGGTCAGCGTTATGCAGCAACCCAAATTCGGGGTTGTTGATCATTTCATGTTCTTGACGTTCCCGTAATGCCTCAACAGTCAGACGCAGTTGTTGTTCGGTCTGATTCATTGGTTCATTGTATAGATCAGCTACTCTAGTACTAATCCGTAGAACCGTTTGGGCAATGCTTAAATCATATTGACGGGGTGAAAGATCATAATCAACGAAAGTACCTGGTAAATCAATTTCACCGCGATGACCCGCAGATAGGCTAATAGCTGCTTCACCTTGTTCAGTCTGTGGCTTGCTTAGGAGGGCGCGGAACTTATCAACCTGATTTTGTAAAGCCTCAGACTGGTTAAGAAGTTGCTCAAACGCCTGTTGAGGTAATGCTAATACAATACATCTGGTGACAGCTTTGAGGGTATACTGCCAGGTGTCTTCAGACTCTACTAAAGATTCATCACCAAAATGATCACCATCAGCCAAAACATCTAAAACCACCTGGTCATCATACTTACCAAGACCAATCTTGTTAACTTTACCACGGGCGATCAATAAGACTTGATTGGCTTCTTGGCCTATTTCAACAATTACATCGCCTGCTGCGAACTCCCGCTGTACAAATTGGTTCGCTAAAGCGGTTAAAACTTCTGTGTCCTCAAACCCTCGTAGTAAGGGTAATTCAGTCAGTTCTTGGGGAATTACTTGTACTGTCGTGCCAGTGTTGATAAAAGAGACTCGTCCATCACCTACGGTATAACTTGAACGACGGTTAACGCGATATACACCACCTTTTGTTTGCACCCATGGCAATAGTTTCAATAACCACCGTGAGGTAATTTCCTGCATCTGCGGTGCAGATTTGGTTGTTGTCGCTAAATTACGTGCTGCTGCTGTACTTAAACTTAGTTGAGGCTGTTGATTTTCTGAATCATTAGAGTAGGTCATAACTTAATTCTCCATTTTCTGGTTACTAAAAAAACAACGCGGTTTTACTTTACTGAATGTAGATCAAGAAAAATTGAAGTTGACACAATCCCAATTTGCCGATTATTTGGTCAAAGGCTTGGTTGCGCCGACCAATGATCTGATATGTGCAGCAGAAGTGCCAAATCCTGTGGGACCGTTGAGTAGCCGCACTATTGGCGAAGCACTATTACGCAGTTCAAATTCTTTATAGCGGTCTACCTTCGTATGCCACTTAAGTACACCGCACATCCACTGTTCTAGTTTTTCAACATATTTGAGTAGTTTCTTGCGGGTGTTTTCATCCAATTTGAAATCGTCGAAAAGGGCTGGCAGTTCAGTCTCGACGATGTGTTGAAACTGTTGCGCCCGCGCGGTCATCAGATTGTTAACAACCTCGACAGCCTGGGTTATATCGCAGTTGAGGAAATTCTGAACCACCAATACACAGTTATGAATTTCGCCTTCAAATTCGATTTCTTTCTGATAAGAAAAAATGTCATTAGTGAAACAGGCAAAATCGGCAGCGGCATTTTCCAGCGATCGCATTGGTCGGCTGTAGTAGATTTCCATTGGAATCTCACCACCTTGGGCTAATCGAGACAGACTCATCGTCAAATCCGAGCCAAACGTCTTACGACGCATTTCAATATAATCTATCGGATCTGGAATCCGATTTTGAGTCTGATTTGCCAGTTCCCACACCCAACTATCAGTCATATCCTGGATCGCACGGCGAAATTCAGTCCGGGCATTAGCTGTCATAGGTGCAGCCGTACGAGACCAAATATCTGCCAAACCCTTTTCTACTGGATTAGTCGGCACAGCAGGAGGGGTAGAATCGTCGAGAGGCATAAACGCCGACAGTCGGGCGTTAAAGACTTTTGCACCTGCTAAGTCGCGGTTATTCCCGTAGATTGCGGGAAAATAATCATCAGCATAAGTTCCCCAAACAAGCCAGCAAGCTGTTAAATTTAGCTCATGCTCAGAACCATTTGGATGTATCCAAGCACCGCATAAAGCTACGTCAGCAACATCAAACTTATGGTCATTCCAGATAAAAGCATCAGGAATACCAGGTAGTGATGCCAACATCTCCATCTGACGCGCCCATTCCTTAGAATGCTTCCGCGCGGCATCTAGATTGGGATTCAAAGTGGTAGAGAAAGGCATATAAAACTTCGGCAGTTTCACTGGACCTACATTCTGGTAGGGAACGTGAGTAAAACTTTTAAACCTTCCTAAACCCAGGGTGGTATATAACGATTCAATCCGCGCTGCCGATGTGCCTAAACCATTTGGACCACTCAGAATACCAGATTTGGCAGAATTATCCTCTTCCTGTTTATTCATATAGCGGCTTGATCTCATGTGCCACTCATGACCGCCAGATTGCCAATCCTGAAGTCCTTTGATGTAAAGGAGAACATTCACACGCTCTACTGGGTCTACTCCATACTCCTCAAAAAGGGAGGGCAACTCGGTGACAGCAGTGTTATCAAACTGATATAAACGGGAGTTGAGTAGTTCGTTAGTGAGGTTAGCCGCCTCTTGGGTACTTACATTCAAGAATTTTTCAATTACAAGCACACAATTAGAATTTTCACCTTCATCTTCCACTTCTCTTTGATAGGAGAATAGGTCGTTGCGGAGATGTACTCCATCAGCAAATGTGTCTTTCAAAACCCGCATTGGTCTAGTTGCCGCAATTTTAGCCGGAACTTCCACGAACGCGGCGTGTTCCACCAGATCGGCTGACCAGGGTGCGCCACCAACTTTACGCCGCATCTCAATGTATTCGATGGGGTTAGCAATTCGATTTTGATTGATGTTGGCCAGTTCCCACATTGACTCATCTAAAAGATTTTTGGTACTTTCAAAGAATCGTCGCCGCCATTCCACAGACTTAGTAAATGCGGTGCGAGACCACAAGTCAGCCAAACCGCGCTCTACTGGGTTGGTGGGAACGGGAGGGTTGTCCTTGGGATAAATCGGCATAAATGCGGGGAGTCGGTCAAGATACTCCTTCGCCCCAACCATATCCTGACTGCGTTTATAGATTTCCAGGAAGTGATCATCGAAAAAGAATACCCACACATACCAGTCTGTTACCAAGTCAAGTTCTGGAGAATCTGTATCTGGATGGGTATATGAGCAAAGTAAGGCGTAGTCATGAGCATCGAATTTACGCTCGTCCCAAATAGGCTCACCTTGGGCTTCCTCTTTTGAGCCAAGTATTCCCATTTCGTAAGCCCACGCCTTAGAATGCACTCGTGCTGCTTCCAGATTTGGATTCAGCCTAGCTGGCCAAGGCATATAAAAATCTGGCAGTTTAAAAGGTTGCATAATATGGGAATATTGTGTTATTTAAAACATAGCAACATAACAATAGTTACAAATTATGCCTGGTTGTCAAGTAATAATTTACAATTATTAACCTGAAAATACTTAACTATTTGTACTGAGCTTGTTAGCTTGTTGATAGCGTAGCTTGGCGTTAGCTATAGCTGTATGCCCGCACCACAAAAAATTTTGGGATATTTTTTTAACTGGAAGTCTCTAATTAAAACTTAGGAGGTTACAGTATATTTTAGAATCGTAATGTACAAAAATACCCCGTATATCACTGAGGTTACTTAAATCTAAAATCAGTGTCCATGCCAAAACTGACCCTAAAGACTTGATGACCTGTTTTTAACATCTTTTCCACCTACCAGAAACCTAGTACCGCAGGGCAAAAGTCAAAAGTTAAAAATAATAGTTAGGGCTTGCTGAATAAAACTGAAACCTTTTACAGCGGTTTCCGCTTTTATGAGGTACATCTTAGCCCCCTCATCGCTTGCGGGGAGGGGGTTGGGGGTGGGGTTCTTGTACCTCATAACATCGGGAAGTGCTGTATTAATAAACAGTTTTAGCTTTATTCAGCAAGCCCTAAATAAACTTAAAAAAGGCGTAGGGACAATTCAATAAATTGTCCCTGATACTGTTTATTCCTCTTCTAACTCAATCTCTTCTTCCTCCTCAACATCATGGGGTTGAACTACAGAATTAGCAGAAACTACAGCCCCTTTATCGAGTTTTTCCAAAACCTGTTCTTTAATTTTGGCAGCAAATTCTGGTTTTTCTTCTAAATACTTAATCGCGTTATCTCTACCTTGGGAAATGTTTTCACCACTGTAGCTATACCAAGCACCTTTACGCAAAAGAACACCAGTTTCTTCAGCTATATCCACTAAACAACCAATGGTAGAAACACCCTTACCAAAGATAATGTCAAATTCGGCAATTCTAAAAGGTGGTGCCACTTTATTTTTAGCTACTTTGACTTTGACACGGTTGCCAAATTCATCAGTTCCTTTTTTCAAAGTTTGAATTCTGCGAATATCCAAGCGCACAGAAGCGTAAAATTTCAGCGCGTTACCACCCGTTGTCGTTTCAGGACTACCATAGGTGACACCGATTTTTTGCCGTAACTGGTTAATGAAAATAACTGTGCATCCAGATTTACCAATATTACCAGTGATTTTCCGTAGAGCTTGGCTCATTAACCGAGCTTGTAAACCTACGTGAATATCCCCCATATCCCCTTCAATTTCGGCGCGGGGGACTAAAGCAGCAACGGAGTCAATGACAACAATATCAACAGCCGCAGAACGCACAAGTTGATCAACTATTTCTAATGCTGATTCACCATTGTCTGGCTGAGAAACAAGTAAGTTATCAATATCTACACCCAATGCAGCGGCATAGGTAGGGTCTAAGGCGTGTTCAGCGTCTACAAATGCCGCTATACCACCATTTTTTTGCACTTCTGCGAGGGCATGGAGGGCAATAGTAGTTTTACCAGAACTTTCTGGTCCGTAGATTTCGATTACCCGTCCTTTGGGTAAACCACCACCTAAGGCTAAATCTAGAGTGAGCGCCCCGGTGGATATTGTTTCTACCTTCATCCGGGTGGCATCACCTAAGCGCATAATTGCTCCCTTTCCGAAACTGCGCTCAATTTGTCCAAGTACAATATTTAACGCTTTTTGCTTGCCAGAAGTCTCAGTATTAGCTGCCATTTTTGCCTCTAAGTATAGGATTTTCCAAAATTACTGGACAGGAGTTTTAATAGAACGAATATACTATCCTAACCGGAAAGTGTGCCAATTAGGAACGTTTACAAAATTATGTTTGCCAAGATCCTAAGGCGATCGCTGAAAAATTATAGCATTTTAGATTTAAGATTGTGAAAGACTAACTGTATCAGCTTTCTATCTATCGCCATCGGTAAAGCCAACTGGTATAATTTTCACAGTTGATAGCGGCAGTCTGAGCATAAATCAGTATGGAACGAGTCATCAAAAGCGGCGCTGGTTGGCGCATAGGCTGGAATCCAGATGCACCAGAATTTAAAGGCTTAGTCGGCACAGAAGATTGGGCGATAGAATTAACCGAAGCAGAATTAAACGAATTTTGTCGTCTATTTAATCAGCTTGCAGATACCATGAAGCATCTAGCTACAGAATTAATGGACGAGGAAAAAATTGCCTGTGAAGCCGAAAGTGATTTATTATGGATGGAGGTGGAAGGTTATGCTCATGCCTACAATCTGCGCTTCATCCTCAATACAGGACGGGGGACGGAAGGTAAATGGGAGGCTTCAGCCGTAGCTGAATTGTTGCCAGCCGTCGGAATGTTAAAAGTTTTTTGAATCACCCCTTGCTATTTTTCTTGATCTTGTGATATCTTTGGGAGAGTGACTTAATTAATTTTAGATGCACGCATTGGGAATCATCCCCACGCCAAAAGTCTAAAATCTCAAGTTCACATTTACGGGACGTAGCGCAGCTTGGTAGCGCGCCACTTTGGGGTAGTGGAGGTCTAGGGTTCAAATCCCTACGTTCCGATTGACGGAAACTTTCAATTAGAGAACTGCACAGATTGGGGTACAGTTAGGTCGAGGGGGAGTAGTCGGGTAAGGTTCAAGCGTCACCGCTCTCCCCTCCCCTAAGAACCGTGCATAAGACTTTCGCACTTACACGGCTCAAGCCTTACTTCAAGCGAGTTGACTTGGTTTTAGAATGTTCCTGTTTGTGACACGCATGATGCAAGTGCTGTAGGTTTTCAACCCACATTCCGCACCCCCCGGTGTCACAATCGGTTTTTTCTGATTTTTATCCCCATTTAATGTTGTATTTTGTACCAAAACCAAGAAATATTGGTAGGCGATCGCTAAAACCAAATCTCCAAACGACCAATTTTCGTTGTGTGACAGTTTAGGGTGCGGAAGGTAGGTTTCAATGCCGTCTCGTCCACGTCTAGCCTTTTTTGAGCCAAAGGTAATTTTTTACTCCTTTTTTATTAATCAATTTCCGTAATAACCGATTGTGACAGTTAAGGGTGCGGAATGTGGGATCTAAATGTACCCCGACCATGGCTTACGCCACGCTGCGCTATCACGAAAAGACTTTTTCAGGAAGCCCTAATTCTTTGTTTTTGATGATTTTACCCATCTTTTGATATTCACGACGTACTGCTTGAATTAAGTGAGCTACTTCAATTTGATTGTTATCATCTGCGGCTAAAAAAGCTGCGGTTAAAGCAATATTACGAATATTTGCCCCAGTGAGTTCAAAATTACGGGCGAGAAAATTTAAATCTAATTCAGGACTACAGGGTGCACTTTTAGGAAATATTTTCTGCCAAATTTGATATCGTTGTTTTTCACTGGGAAATGGGAATTCAATAATAAACCGGAGTCGTCGCACAAAAGCATCATCCATATTCATGCGGAGATTGGTGGTAAGAATAGTTATGCCTTCATACTCTTCCATTTTCTGTAATAGGTAACTAATTTCCAGATTAGCATAGCGATCATGGGCATCTTTCACTTCGCTGCGCTTACCAAATAGGGCATCTGCTTCATCAAATAAAAGAATAGCATTAGCATTAGTAGCTGCGGTAAAAATCCGATTTAGGTTCTTTTCTGTTTCCCCAATATATTTACTAACTACTTGGGACAAATCAATTTTATATAAATCAAGCTGGAGTTCTTGAGAAATTATCTCTGCTGCCATGGTTTTACCTGTTCCCGGAGTTCCAGAAAACATGACATTTAACCCTTTCCCTAGTGATATCTTACTCTCAAAATCCCACTCTTCCCAAACTAAATGTTGATGCTTTATTTGATTGCAAATCTCTCGTAATAGATTTTTTTGGTGATCTGGTAATATAATATCTTCCCAACTATATTTAGGCTGAATATGCCGAGACAAGGTTGCTAAATCCTGTCCTGATAATCCTCTGGACGCAGTAAATAAATCAGTTAATGTTATAGGTTTTTGCGGGCTAAATTGGGAATTAGGAAACTCGGATACCGCGGCTTGCCAGCGAACTTGATTTCTAGCATTTGTCACAGCATCAGCAATTTGTTCAGAAGTCAAACGAAAGCGATCGCTCAAACTATCCAAGTCTATAGCATCCAGAGTAATATCTACGGATTGCAAGTAATTTTCCCAGTAAAAACGACGCTGTTGAAAATTTGGCATCACAAAAGGAATTGTGATCACTTCTATGGCTTTAGTTGTCGTATTTACCCAAGGCTTAATACCTGCTAAAATAGTAACTCTGGAATATTCTGTTAATTCCTTGAGAAACTCTTGATATAAAATAGTATTTTCTTGAGTTTGCAAAACATCTAAATCTTCGATATAAAGCAGGGCATTTTTAAACCAAGCTTCCCGAAATAATAGTTTGATAGTAAATTGAAACTCTGCTTTAGCAGCTAATATTCTCGTCGAATTTGCTATTAATAAAGGTACTTGTAATGAATTAGCAATGGCTTCAGAGGTATGACTTTTGCCAGAAATGTCCTCACCTTGAAAATATAAATTTAGGGTTTTACCTGCTAACCAATTGGCATTGACTAAAGATATTAAACCTTGCTTAATTTCAGGTTTTAAAGGCAAGTCATCAAACTGAAATTTAGGCGTAATTAATTGACAAAAAGAAACGAGTCTGCCATCAATTCCCGGTTCTCCTAATAGCAGTTGAATTACCTGCTGATCAAGTTTAATGTTATGGGCAAGTAGGGGTGGATCTGTTTGATGAGAATCGGGGAAAAGATGCAGTAAACTGTGACGAATTAAAGGCGCATCTGCACTAAAGTTAACCCGCCGCGCAAGTTTTTCTATTGCTGAAGTACAGAGTAAATTTAGAGCTAGATCTACAGTTGGTCGTTTGCAACGCACATCATCTTGGAGATAGGCGTAAAGGCGTTCGTAACGGCGGTCAAGTTCTGGGGCGAGTGCGATCGCTATAATATTGATATCGAAGTCTGATAACTCAAAAGTTTTCTGAAGCCATGCGAGAGGGGAATCTGTTTCAACAACATCCGAGGGAAATTGCTGAAAATTCTCTGTATATAATAAGGGGATTCCTGGTTTTCGTTCTAGTAACCGTTCTACTTCTTCTTCATTGATTTGTATTCCTCGATAGGAATTGTTTTCCGCATCTGTGCCATAGGCACTTTGAGCGGCTATGATTGCAGTTTCTAATAGTCCGTCTAACTGTTTTAATAATAGTAATAGTTGGTTGATATGGACTTTCTCTCCCAGGAGCATAAGTATTCTAATTTTTTTGTATTGTCATCAGAATTTTTGAATGACAAGAATAGTTTTTAAGATTTGAACCAAAGTTAATAAAATGAAAACTCAGAGATGTTGAATATGACTTCAATAGTTTATTGGCAGAAGTGCCTCCTCCTGCCATTATCCTTTCTCCTTGTTTTTGTAAACTGGAAATAATCTTAATTAAAGATTGCTTCTAAATCTCACTAGATAATGTATCTATTTCAGAATCTTCGATGTGGGCGATCGCCGCTGCTGGAGAAATATCCGTAAACATCACCTGTAAAATCCCAGGCAAATATTGATCCATCGTCATAATATTGATTAATAAACATTGCTCAATCATTAATTCTGGTTGAACCTCGCCAGCAAATTGTATGCTTGTCTTGAAGCGAATTTCGCCATCTCGTAAATCAAATTCAAAATTTCCGAACTTTAAACCAAAATTAGCCCGTGTTAAGAACTCCTGTATAACAGTGTACTTTTCCACAAGGGGTTTATTAGAACACACTGAGTAAGCCACAAATTGCTGATACTCATCCACACATTTTACAATCACAATCCAATTTGCAGTTTCTCCATTGATATCAATCCTTAGTGTGGCGTTACCTAGATCGTAAAACTGCCATTCTTGTTTTTTGAGTACAGACTCTGTAGCTTTCAGAAGCATTAGTGATTCACCAAAGTAAACGATAGGTTATTGCTTAGATTTTAGTGTAACTTTGTGAACTATTTTGTTAACAAAAATTCACCTAAAAACGTAATTTTGTCTTGTCAAGTTTCGATATCTTCCAACTCAGAAACTTGTTTCTCAATGGATGAAATATCTAGCTTAATACTCTCTTCCTTTAATTTTTCTTGAGCAGAATCTAGTATTTTTTGCTCTTTTTCAATAGTAGATATATTCTCAATGCCTTTTCCTTGCTCTAGTGCTTGAATGTTTTGAATAGCGGCTTCAACATCTGCCAGCACAGCAACTGATTGCTTGATAGCTGCGACCGCATCTTGATACCTCGCGTAGTGTACATCATATTTGTCGCTAATTTTGTCCCAAAGATCGCTTGCTGTTTTGATTTTGTTGCTCAAGTAATCTTTATTATTTCTTCCTCGTAATGTCGTGCCGCCTTCGTTCAATATCTCTTTGGCTTGATGTACACTATCTGAGTGCCGTATGCCAGAGGCTACTTGTTTAATAATGTTCCTTTTCTTGATAGGTTCATTTTTATCCCCATTCAATTTCTTCCATACATTGCTATAGCGCGATAACTTTTTATTAATTTTGTCTAGCTGATCGACGCATTTATCGCTCTTTTCTACCTCCTTGTCGATAACACCTTGTGTTACCTTAATTGCCTCCTTGTATTTAACCTCAATTTTCTTAATAATTGCTTGGCGTTCTTCCCCACTGCCTTCAATGGATTGTGCTGCATCCCGTAACAATTTTTGTGCTTCGGCGACGGCAATTATTTCACCTTTTGGACCTGTGCCATTTTTCTCAATCTCACCTTTCATTACTCCACCGAATGTAGGTGAACTAACTTTTAATTTACCATCCTCATCAATCTTAATATCGCCCCCAATATTACCAGAACCTAACTCCCATTTACCTATAGTGATACGGTATAGGTTTTTCTTGAAGAAGTAGAATGCTTGAGCTTGAATGCCAGCAGCAATCTCAGCCGTAAATTTGGCTTCAGCATAATATTTCGATGTCAATTTACTTGCATTGATTTTCTTGGTACTTTCGTCATATCCAAATTTGCCGCTAAATTGCAGACCCCCAATTGCATCAGCACGACATAGCCCTTCTATGTATGCTTGTAATGAGGCAATGTAGGCACTTCCCACACCCGCAAAAGCTTTTAAGCTAACCGCTAAGTATCCTTTGATCTCTGGGTTAACGGCAAAATCCCAATCTTGGTTTGTCCCATTTTTGGCTATTGCACCTTTCAACGCACCCTCAATGCCACCTTTAATGCCTAGCTGAACCCCCGCCTCTAAGCCTGGGACAATAGGATAGCTGAAATCAATACTTGGCCACACCATCAATTTACCAGGTAGTTCTACCTTGCCCTGAGCTTCAAGTTTGGCACTCTCAATTTTGAGTTGACTAGGTGAAACAGTTCGATCAAGTTTGACAGCACCTGTACCTGTGGCTTGGAAGTAATCGCCAAACTTTAATTCTAGACCGCCACCAATGATGGTGCTATATTTTTGTTTTGCACCTTCAATACTGGCTTTAGATTCTTTAATTTTTACAATTTCACCCAGGGGAATTTCTGGCATTGGGACGCTGATTTTATCCCAATCAATCCCGTTGTGATCAATTCGTGCATTTTTCGCCTCCGCCGATATGTTTTTTAGTTCTGGAATAGTGATACTAGCTTGGCTTAAGGTCAGGGATTTCTTTTCATGATCATAGTTGATACCTTTCGCCTCAAAATTCAAGATGTCGGCGATTGTCGCACTTAGAGATAGATTCTTGCTTTCATAGTCCCATTTACCGGATTGGTAAATAATCTTAAGGTCGCCGCTTGATTTGACATTAACAATTTCTTTGGAGCCAATATTTACTGCTACTGCTCCGGCACATTCTAATTTATATTGCTGGCTCTTGCCACCGATGGTTGCTGTAGGCTGACTAACTGATGCGAATTCCCCTAATTTAATATCCTTAGTTTTGACGGTGATTTTATCCCAATCAATTCCGTTTTTATCAATCTGAGCTTTTTCTACCTTAACCGATGTCTCGTTGAGTTCTGGAATGATGACACTCGCTGTTTCAAATGCGAGGGATTCATTGGTATTGTCATAGGTAATCCCTTTGGCTTCCAGATTAAATACTTCGTCAATTGTTGCCTTGAGATAACCTTTGCTAATAGCGTATTTCCATGTTCCGGCTGTATAGTTAATATTGACATCTCCACCGGATTCTACCTTGCCAACTCCGGTGGAACTCAGATTAATTCCTATGTTGCCAGAAACATCTGACTTATATTGGTCTTTCTTCCCAAGGATACTTCCCTTGATATTCTTAATTTCGGCAAAATTTCCTAATTTAATATCATCGGTTTTCAGGATGATTTTTTGCCAATCAATGCCGTTTTTATCAATCTGAGCTTTTTCTACCGCCGCTGAGGTGTTGTTGAGTTTTGGAATGATGACACTCGCTGTTTCAAATGCGAGGGATTCATTGGTATTGTCGTAAGTAATCCCTTTGGCTTCCAGATTAAATACTTCGTCAATTGTTGCCTTGAGATAACCTTTGCTAATAGCGTATTTCCATGTTCCGGCTGTATAGTTAATATTGACATCTCCACCGGATTCTACCTTGCCAACTCCGGTGGAACTCAGATTAATTCCTATGTTGCCAGAAACATCTGACTTATATTGGTCTTTCTTCCCAAGGATACTTCCCTTAATATTCTTAATTTCGGCAAAATTTCCTAATTTAATATCATCGGTTTTCAGGATGATTTTTTGCCAATCAATGCCGTTTTTATCAATCTGAGCTTTTTCTACCGCCGCTGAGGTGTTGTTGAGTTTTGGAATGATGACACTCGCTGTTTCAAATGCGAGAGATTCATTGGTATTGTCATAGGTAATCCCTTTGGCTTCCAGATTAAATACTTCGTCAATTGTTGCCTTGAGATAACCTTTGCTAATAGCGTATTTCCATGTTCCGGCTGCATAGTTAATATTGACATCTCCACCGGATTCTACCTTGCCAACTCCGGTGGAACTCAGATTAATTCCTATGTTGCCAGAAACATCTGACTTATATTGGTCTTTCTTCCCAAGGATACTTCCCTTAATATTCTTAATTTCGGCAAAATTTCCTAATTTAATATCATCGGTTTTCAGGATGATTTTTTGCCAATCAATGCCGTTTTTATCAATCTGAGCTTTTTCTACCGCCGCTGAGGTGTTGTTGAGTTTTGGAATGATGACACTCGCTGTTTCAAATGCGAGAGATTCATTGGTATTGTCATAGGTAATCCCTTTGGCTTCCAGATTAAATACTTCGTCAATTGTTGCCTTGAGATAACCTTTGCTAATAGCGTATTTCCATGTTCCGGCTGTATAGTTAATATTGACATCTCCACCGGATTCTACCTTGCCAACTCCGGTGGAACTCAGATTAATTTCTATGTTGCCAGAAACATCTGACTTATATTGGTCTTTCTTCCCAAGGATACTTCCCTTAATATTCTTAATTTCGGCAAAATTTCCTAATTTAATATCATCGGTTTTCAGGGTGATTTTTTGCCAATCAATGCCGTTTTTATCAATCTGAGCTTTTTCTACCGCCGCTGAGGTGTTGTTGAGTTTTGGAATGATGACACTCGCTGTTTCAAATGCGAGAGATTCATTGGTATTGTCATAGGTAATCCCTTTGGCTTCCAGATTAAATACTTCGTCAATTGTTGCCTTGAGATAACCTTTGCTAATAGCGTATTTCCATGTTCCGGCTGTATAGTTAATATTTACATCTCCACCGGATTCTACCTTGCCAACTCCGGTGGAACTCAGATTAATTCCTATGTTGCCAGAAACATCTGACTTATATTGGTCTTTCTTCCCAAGGATACTTCCCTTGATATTCTTAATTTCGGCAAAATTTCCTAATTTAATATCATCGGTTTTCAGGATGATTTTTTGCCAATCAATGCCGTTTTTATCAATCTGAGCTTTTTCTACCGCCGCTGAGGTGTTGTTGAGTTCTGGAATGATGACACTCGCTTTGAGAATGCCAATAGATTTGTTAATATTGTCGTAATTTATCTCTGTTGCATCAAGCTTAAAAATATTGTCAATCGTCGCACTTATGGAACCATTTGTAATCGCATATTTCCATGTTCCTGCCGCATAAGTAATATTGACTGTGCCGCTTGTTTTTGCCTGAAGACCTTGTGAACTAAGATCAACCCCAAACGTTCCAGAAACGTCCGATTGATATTGTTTTTTCTTGCCAAGAATGTTGCCTTGGATATTCGTAATTGTGGCGATTTCCCCTAATTTAATATCTTGGGTTTTAACGGTAATTTTATCCCAATCAATGCCTTCACTATCAACCACCATCCCACTCACACTAGCAGTAGTGTTATTGAGATCTGGAATAATAACTGTGCCATCGCCTTTGAGAGCATCTTGAGCATCGTTATGTTCCAGATTTTGTGAAGTGAATTTAAAGATTCCTATTTCTCCAGTAACATCTTTTGATATATCTATTCCACCTTTAGATTTCTTTAGTGTCTGTTTAGGCTTGTCATCATCTTTACGCTGTACAAGCCGTCCTTGCCCCCCTTGCTGAATAACATGGGTTAATTCATGGGCTAGGAGTTCCTGCCCTTTAAGACTTCTGGGTTGATAAGCGCCCCGCTTAAAAAAGATGTCCCTTCCCTTTGTGAAAGCAAGGGACTGAATGGAGCGATTTAATTCATCTGACTGGTCATCGGTATGCACCCTGACACCACTCAAATCAGCACCAAATGACTCTTCTAGCGGTTCCCGAATATCCTCCGAGATAGGCTGCCCCTGACCCTGTTGTTGTTTAATGGCTGTTTCTAAGTGTGGTGTGGTTGCTATTCCCCCCGCGATAGGCTGAGGAGATGACACCGACTTTCGCATTAATTTTTGGCTATGGACTGCTTCTGGGTTAGCTGATGGCTGGGAAATAGGGTGATTAATTTGTTTAACTACTTGTGCAGCTACTCTATCAGCTTCCTGTTCGTATTTATCCCCTGGTTGGTTAACTGTCAGCTTGGCCTGCACCAGATAACCTTGTCCATTACCTGCTAACTCGTGGGAAAGACCGCGAAAAAAAGACCGACGTTGTAGAGGGGAGTTATTAGCTGTTGAAATTTGTTTGAGAAGTAGGTTTGGGGAATTATCTGTTGGCTGATCTTGGGAGCTTTGCGACTCAATTAGGCGACCCAGTGCCTGGTTACCAAACATTTCTTGTATTTCTTCCGCTGGATGGATATCACAGTTCTTATTAGATGTGGCTTGTTGTTTGGCAGTGGCTTGAGTTTTTTTGCTTTGGCTTTGTTGCAAAGTACCCATATATATTACTCTCTACTTTTCTGATTGAAAATGTGAATGTTGTTAATTTTGGTGAGCATTGACGCAGATAAAGTTAAAGAAACTTAGTTAAGTTATTTGATAATAATGAACAAGGATTAATTAATATCGAGTTTCATGTGCCTTTAACTCGAAAGTTAGTAGTGATGAAACTACCAGTCCCAGCATATTGCGGACTAGGATCAGGAACTGGCCCAGCAGGGGTGGGTTGCTGGGCAGGAACAACAACTTGAAACTTGGCTTTAAATGTCCCTCCCTTGAGTAAAACCGGTTTACCGTTAGATTTGGTTCTTTGGGCTTTTTGATTGGGTGCTAGGGAATCAATGGAAAGAATACCCACACCGGGAATAGGATGTGATGGAGTCATGTAGGGACAACCAGGAACAATGACGGTTTTTTCATCCCCATCAACACAGACCATTTTTTTGTTAATCATGTCTTTACTAGACCCCACTATATTACCAGGAATTACGGTAACAATAGCTTGCCCAAATGGGGGGTTAAACATGGCCATATCGCCTGTGGTTAAAATAAAGTCAGCCATAATGATCTAGTTACAACCAAAATTTAATTAATCAATCCAATCGTCTTCCTCAACTGCCAAAGTTTTCAGCATATATGGGGTAACTCTGCCAATGATGGTATTACCTTGAATATCTCCATCCTGATCCTTAAGAGGGTGACAAATTTCTAGAACATTCGCCCTGGGATTGAGATTAAAGTCTTCTGCGATAATCACCTGAGACACAGGACGCTGATTAAGATTGAAGTTGAGCTTGATGGTGATGTTTCCAGCCACTTGGCGATCATTGACGTTAGATAACACTATGTAAAAGCCTTTGGGGTTATCCAAAAATCGTTGATAGCTAACCTGGTGTGTAGCCCGCAGTCCTTGGGAGGAAAATTCTAGATTTGGCATTAGAGGGCTAAAGGAAGAAGTACGGGATTGAATGCGTAATATTAACAACCTGGCGATTTTTTCCCCTTCTGTTTCAGCTACGTCTGTTAGTGTAATAATTGCTTCTATTTCTATGTTCTTTTTAGCTGGAGAATCAAATAATTTAAACCGATAAATCCGCTCTAACCACTGGGAGTTAGGAACGAGACGCATGGTTGCACCTACTTCGGGGCCTAGAAGGGTGTTGCCAATTTTGTATTCTTGATTTTGACTGTAAATTTTTAATTCAGAATCATCTAAACCTGTGGGAATTTGGATTGTTTCACCTACTTGGTTTCCCAAACGAGTATTCCCCTCCATGCTCTCAAACAATCGTCTGGGTTTGTAAATTCTCAGTCTGGCATCATGCACCAGGCGCATGGTTTGACCAACTTGAGAACCCAGGCGCGTATTACCGTCAATCCACTTGATTTGAGGCTGATAAATTTTTAACGGAGGTTCTGGGCGGACACGCAAAGTTTGCTCTGGATTGGAGTCAAGACGAGTATTTCCCGGCATTAACTCTAATTGATTCAGGGGGCGATAAATTCTTAAGTTAGGTTCTAGGTCAAAGGGTAGGGAATCAAATATGATCAGGGAATATTGCTGGTGGTTGAGATTAAAATTAACTTGAACCGTAATTTTTCCAGTCAGTTGGCGATCGCTCAAATTAGCTAGAGCGATAAAAAAGCCATCGGGATTGTTGGTAAATTGTTCATAAAACACTGTTTGCCTGACATGGGGTCCGAGTTGGCTGCCATTCGGTTCAAGGGGCAAATTTTTTCCCTGAATGCGGATTAGTATTTGCTCTTCTAAGGGATCTCCGGGCGGGCAATCATTCAGTTTAATCCTAGCCTCGATTTGCATTTTCTGTTGAGGCGGAGCGTCAAATAAGGTAAACGGATAACAACCTCCCCATGCTTTGGTAATTTGCATGGTTAGTGTTAATATTCTTAAGGCATAAAAGGTATGGGCTGGTTTTTCTTGATCAATAATGGCTTTGGCAATCCGGCATCCTCGCCAATATCTCTCCGGCTGAGTGGTCAGAAGGGGAATTTGGACTTGAAAGTAATGAGGATGGTCGTCAAATTCAAATATTGAAATCTTTCCTGCGGGATAGTTGGAGTTAAATTCTTGGAGATAAAGTTCCAGATAAATTCCTAACATTTGTTTTAATCCGGAAATAGTTCCCCGAATTTGGTATAGCGGCACTATTCGGCTAATAAATTGCCGCTTAACTGCTTCATCCCAATCTTCTCGTAAACTTAATGCTACCCACCCTGCCAACCATGGCAAAAATTCCGATGGAGTTTTCTGGGGGTCGAAATAGGTGTGAATCTGAGAAATGATTGTTTCTAAACCAACAGAAGTTTGGGAATTTCTGGAAATAATCTGAGGATGAAGCGAAAAATGTTCTTGCTCTTGAATAGACCCGGTAAGAATTTTTTCAGACGCTAGTAAAAATCTGCTCAAAAAGGGACTTTTTTGCAGATCAAGATCAGAGAAATCTTCTTGCAGATAAGCAGGTAAATATTCTTGATAACTACTTAGTTGTTTCTTTTCCATTTTGCTTCAAAATGTTGTTGAATGGTGATAATTTTGTCAATTTCTACCTCAACCAATTCATTTTCTTCTAGAGAAATACCGATCATTTCGGATTGTTGGTTGAATTTTTTTCTTTGCTCATCGAAGTCGTTAAGTTGAACTACCTCTACATAATCAACACCAGGCAAATTATCCAATAATTGATATAACTCAGAAATATAGATATCCGCGCCAAAAGGATAGCCCTTACCTTGCCAATATTCTTGGGAATCTAAAGGAGCAAAAAAAGCTTTAATCCGGCGTTCTGCTTCTTTTTGAACAAACAGATTATTCCCACCGTCTTGTAAATATAAAGTAGCAGCAACTTTGATTTTCACATATTTGGGGTCAACTAGATGGAGGCGGGTAGTAATCAGTCGTCTTTGATTGAGAAATTTCTTAATTATTTTTCTGAGATTTTCGGTATTGGAACTATGTAGACGAGGCAAAATTACTAAGCTAATATGCCCTTCCACAATCTCATTGACATCTTTTGTTTCTAAATCTCGCTCTGGCAAGCATTGCACTCGCGCAATTATCCCCTCCTCTCCAAAGTCTCTTTTAATAGTCTTAGTTTTTGACCAGTCAGATAAAATCAGCCGTTCAAAATCTTTGGCGGTGACGGCTCGATAGGGTGTTCGCAATTCTGCCAAGGTTTTTTGAATCTCAGCCTGCAAGATGGCATTTTGGTCGGCGGGAGATTTTTCTGCTGGCAGTTCAAAATGATGCCCTTTGAGTAGAGTTAAAAAAGCGGCTTGATTGTGATTAGGGATTTGATTGACTCGATATAACACCATTTCAGTCAACCAGGCCAATAATTCAATCAGGATAATTCCCGTATCAGATGGGTTGTGATCTGTCCATTGGGGTGCTTCCGTGGGAATGAGAGCAACCGCTTCTTCTACCAGGCTGGAGTATGTGCGGTCATCGAGATTGGGTAATGGTAATGGCATAAGTTAATCTGTCTCTCCTGGTAATTTCAAGGTAACTCGGTGCTGACCAGAGTAAATAAGAGTGCGGATATCCATTTGACAATCAGTCGGTTGGATGTCTAGGTAGCGGACGTATTTGACCCCTGGAACTGCTTCCAAGAGGGCATAGAGGTCGGAAAGGTGAGGTTTACGTCCGAAGCTCCACCCTACTCCTTGATTGCCACCTGTGAGGGGGTGAAGAAAGTTGTGGAGGCTACGCTGAACTTCAACTCTGACAGCATCAGCATTTTCTAGAGAACCAGGGACAATTTCCGTAATAATTCTGATCTCTTGCCAGTTAGGTCCGGTTACTTGCAGTTTCATGGTCGGCACAAACCGCGCTTGTAAATAAGTATGGACTCGATTCAGTAATGCCAAGTTGGGGGTGGGCTGACGTTCCAAACTGTGGGGAACGATGATTACTCGCACCCGCCCAGCCCGAATCTCATGGGTAAAAACTTGAATGGGATTGCCCTCGATTTTAGGACTCTGACTCCTAACTTCTGTTATCTTGGCGAGTGAGGAATTTCCCTCCGGTTCAATCCATAGTTCCTCCAGTAAGGGATTGAAATTGGGAACCATCATTTCTGGGGTGATCACCTTTACCCTGGCCACATCTATAGATGCTTGATATGTTAGGTCTTCAAAATCTTGGGCTGTCACGGCGCGATCGCGGTGGCGTAGTCGTTGGGGCGATCGCTCTTTGAGCCGTTCCAGAGATTCTTGCTCGTTTCCTCCTGTGGCCGCTTCCCAATTAATGACGCTATCAATGTAGGGGATAGTAGTTTTTAATTCGGCAATCTTATAGGCAGGTTGATTCCCTCTGATGCCACCTCCAGTATGATAGCGAGTCAGGCGAATATTGTTGCGTCCTCGCGGTGGAATCATTCCTGCTTTTCCGTCACCAAACTGAATTTTTCCGGTTTGGCGATCAATGACATAATGACGATCCTTGGTCTGGGAACTATAAAAATCAGGGACTTCTTGCCAGCGCACCCAAACTGCTACTAATTGACCTGTTTCATCTGTAATTGTGCTGATTGCTTCTGAGCCTGATTGTAGTTCAATGACTTGTCGTTCTTCGTCGGCAGGCATTTTACCTTCCTGCACCTCTAATTGTTGTCCCCAAAGAATGGGTACCTGACTGGCAGAAAATACCTGTTGCGGCTCATTGTTGCTAGAACCTAATATCTCATTTTCTAAAGTAATAGTTTGACTAGCCCAGGTAGTATTCGTCCGTACAGAACGCAAACGGGGATCTACGGAAAAATCAACAGAATAGCTTATTTGCCAACCAAGATAGCGGATCAAGCCGAACAAGTGTAATCGTCTAAAGCCTAATGCCCATTTAAAAAGACATAAGAGTGCGAATGGAATACTACTGGGCTTTTTCCTGGCTCGTAGCCAATAAAGTTCTTTGCCAAAGTGAGACGATGGGATAAAATCTGTTAGCCCAATAAATTGAATTAGCCCCTTCTCAGCAAAGGCTTGGGTTTCATCCTGAACAACTAGGGGTTGCCATCCGTTGGGACTAGCGTATTCCCAAGCAATCCGCTGTAGGTTAAGGTCACCTTCCCCTCGATTGGCATTGGGGGCTACTTCACTGGGTAAAGGTGGTTCAACTTGGAGGTAAAGAGTATTGGGACGATTGGGAAATGGTTGATTAAATCCCAAATAAAGGGCGGAATTGCGATTAATTGCGGGAGTTAACGGGTGAAAACAACGAATTACCCTAACTGCTCGCCGATGATCATGATTCAATGCTGTGGTGAAGATGACCAGATGGCGATCTCGATCAATTAGCTCAATTTGCCGTTTTTCGGGATTATTATCGTCAAATTTGATCAACTCACCTAATCTTAACTGACTAACATCATCCAGATGTAAGATCCTTTCGCCAGCTTTAACCGCTTGTGTCAGTCTGACAAATCCTAAAGAACTGCCCTCACAATAAATAAAGTCGTTATAAGCATAGTAAGATGCAGGTTTTCTCAGCAGAAATTTATAAGTTAATGTCAAAGATTGGACTACCGGTGGATCGCAAGTGTCAGGAATCTTGTCCACCATAATAAATTTGCACAATATTCGACTGCTGGCTTCATATTGATTACGAATATTATTCTCAAGAATCAGCTTTTTCTCGGAGGCAATTTTATTAATTATTCTGACTTCTTCCTGTCTGGTTGGATCAGCTAATGATTGGATGCGAATGGTATCATTAATCTCTAATTCATCTACACTATCAACGAATATTGCTGTTTGTCCAGAGGAGATGCCTCTAGAAACTAGGGTGACATCATTATAAACAACATATTTTTTCTCTCTCCCTCTGATCCCGTAAATTCCATTGTTAATGCGGGCGCGCAGCCAATAGGAATTTTCTCTATGATCATCAACTAGATTCTCATTAATTAGTGATTGAGGAAACTGAAAAGTAGTTGATGTGATAGGTTCTGTAGGTTCTATAAATTTTATTGGTGATGAATCATTACTCCATCTAAATTTATCTGCTGCTGTTGAAGTTTCAATGATTTGCCAATTTTGCCCGTTTCCTATTTCCCAAATGATATTTATATCGTCAGTATAACTGGGTTGATGGTTCAGTTTTGGGCTAATTTCTATGGCAACTCCGGGTTTAATTAATTTATTATCTAAAGGAATAGAAAATGTATCGTTACGCCCAGGGGTTGTACCAAAGGGATAGAAATCTTTGCTTAGATCCAAGGGAGTATTATTAAATAAGCATAATTCGGGGGTATGGGTTTGATTAATACTAGTGCTAATTTCAATTTGGGTAACTTCTGGTAAATTATTTCGTGCGGCTTCCGCTAATTGATTCCGTTGCTGAGACTTTAAGCTTACCCGCAAACATGGGGCTTTTTGTCCATTAAATTGCACAAAAGGCATCAATTTAGGTAACTGAGTCACTGTGATCATGAATTGTGTTGTATTTGCTTGGGTGTGAATGTGGGTCAGAGGTTTCCATGCTGTCTTCTCCCAATATGACCAAATATCAAGTAATTCCCCGAATTGAGTGGGACTATTAGTATCAATAGTGATGGTAATCGTTTCTAATTTTGGTATGCTAAATATTTCTTCAGAATATATATAAAGATAATGCTCCGTGGGGAGGTCGCCTTTGAAAGCTGAAAATGCTGGATTTTGGTTGGCAATTGTGGGATCAATCCAATGGTTGCGATCGCTATAATAATCCCGATCTTCGGCCACAAACATTGCTTGTAGTTGTGTCCCGCTGACTACCAAATCTTGTTCAGTTTCAAAGATAACTTCCTCTGTTTCACCTTCGGGAGCGGGTGCAGAAACTTGGGTATGAGCAGGAACTATTGCATCTACCGGACTACCACCCGCTAAGGTAAAGGTGAGAGGGACTCTGGCTGGTTGAGGGGGAGCCTGTTGAGTACCAATTAAGTTGAGAAATGCCAGCAAATTACGATCCGGGGAGCGATTGAGGCGATCGCTAACGATGGTGGCCATGCGGCTGAAAATGCGGATAAGTGCCAAACCTGAATCGCTTTTATCCAGGCATCGCCATTTGTTATCCGTATAGTCCTCAGTTAATTCCTGAGTTTCCTGAACTATATCTTCATAGGTGCGCTGATCAATTTTGGGGGGAGGTAAAAACATGATTAATTACTGTAAATAGAATGGATAGACTAGATTAAACTGATTATTTGTGGTGCGAACCTGGTAATTAATGGAAATTTGCAAAAGATTAGGATGAGCCGGATTTGGTAGCACATCAATATCTAAAATATCAATGCGGGGTTCCCACTCTACCAAGGCTGATCGCACATCGCTGATCACTTCACCAACTGTTCCTGCATTATTGGGTGCAAAGACGAGATCATGAATCCGACAGCCAAAATCGGGACGCATCACCCTTTCCCCTCTCGCGGTACTAAGGATCGCCAAAATTGACTGACGAACGCAATCTTCGTACTTCGCCATCAACACTTGTCCCCTCTCATCTAATTTACACGGATAAGACCAGCCTACACCTAAAAAATCAATATCCATTACATTACCTCCAAAGCCCCATTATTGACCTTAACCCCCGCAGCGCAGGTAATTTCCAAGCCGGATTTGGCGGCAAATTCACCTTTAGATTTAGCCTGAATACTATAATTAGATCCGGCTTGAATTTTGCATTCTTGTTGAGTTTTAATCTCTAAATTTTTACACTCAATCAACATATCCTCATCTGTGCTTTTTATAGTCACTTTACCTTTAGCTTCAATGGTAAAATCTTTTTCTACCTGAATATTCATGGCATCATTTTCGCAGTCAATAGTAATTTTGTTTTTTCCACTTTTATCTTGAATAATAATCTGTTCCTTATCTTTAGTATCATCCAAAATAATCATGTGACCACTACGGGACTTAATCAAGCGTTTATTATTTTCATCATTATCGTTTTTTTCAGGGGGGTTATCCTTGCCATTCCACAAACTCCCTAAAATATAGGGAAAGGCAATATCGCCATGTTCAAAAGCCACTAAAACCTCATCGTCTACTTCTGGCAAAAAGTAAATGCCTCTATCTTTCCCTGCCATCAATGTTACCACCCTAGCCCAAGCACTTTCATCCTCATCTGATAACCAAGGAAATTTCACCTTAATTCGTCCTACTCCATCAGGATCTTTGATATTAGTGACTACGGCAACTGTCACTCCATAGAAGCGCAGACTTTTGTCTTCAGGCATTAACAAATCTATTCCCATCATGAGGCGGTTCTCCTTGCAGTAAATAAAGTACCATAACCTTGCTCTTGGGAGTAATTATGTTCAGTTGATGTCACATAATACATTCCACTGAATCGCTTTCCTACTCCAGTCACTTCAATAACTTTAGCAATTTTTAAAGTAGGAATTCCCGGACAAGTTCCTTCAGCAGTAATATAGGCGATCGCCATATCCTTAAACTGTCCTAAAGCTATTTGATCGGCTTCTGCTTTACTGGCTACAGGTTGAATAACCACAGTAGAAACAGATTCTCCAAATGTTTCCACTGCCTTTGCTCCAGTAGTTTTGCCACCCATTTTACTCCCTTCCTTGCCAGCAGCAGCTTTACCGATAACTTCTTTTTTATCTTTGGGTATCCAGCCTTTTACTTCTACTTTTTGCACCTGACCCATACTACTCAACCGGGGTAAAAATTCACGTAAATTCTCTGCAAACTTCAACGTCAAAACTTTTTGACTATCGTGCTGATGGGGTTGAAAATATAAGGTTTTATTATCAATAACTACTTCATAACCAATGCGCTCTGCACGACTTTGCAGAAAATCCCAATCAGTCTGATTATGTTGTAAAACATATTCATGTTTCACCTCACTATCTTTAACTTTTGGTGTTAAGCTGTTACCCCTAGCAATTTGACTAGCAATATCACTATCTTTCATTTTGGCATAGGATTTTGTTTTAGAACCTCGCAATAAACGGTGACGCATATCATGTCCCCGTACCACTAATATAGGATTAGAATTTTGATTAAACTCCGGTTCTAGACCAGTAATTTCTCCTACGATCACTGTTTTTAAGTTATTTTCATAACCCATCTGAATTTCTACTTCTTTACCAATCTCAAACATCTTGTCATCAATCCAAGTTAATTCACCCTTGGCTAAATTCCAACTAGAAAATTCCAAAGTAAACATACTTGGTACGTCCACATCTTCCGATACTTTCACCGCGAGTAAATCAGCACTAGCCTCAGCAGAAAGCTTTTGTCCTTCAATGATTACTCTAATATTAGGGGAAAGGCTTTTAACACCACCACCATCAGACATAGTTCTTTTCCTCTAAGTTTGGCTGGGAATCCGCAGAGGTGGAATCGTCAGAACTAATCCGGGGGGTATTTTACGCGGATTATCTAGCCGATTTTCTTCAGCAATTATGCGCCACAATGCAGGATCTCCATATTCTTCATAAGAAATACTACTCAGGGTTTCTCCCCTTTTAACAATCCGAACTGGATCATCTATTAAATTCTCCTCTTTTTTCTTTTTTACCGAGTCTGTCCACTCTCTGAATGTGCAATTAAGAGTTGCTCGCACAGGAGTACCATCTTCCAAGAACTGCGTCAGAGTTTTAGTGACACTTTCTAACATCCCATCAGGTAACAAAACACTATCTTTTCCCCCAATTGTTCCCCACACCAACTTACATCTAGGTGGTCTTTTTGTGCTATTACCAATTCTTGGGTGAGTCAAATTAAAAATCTTCTTGGTATATTTCTGGACATTTTCTGGCGGAGAACCTTTAAGAGTGGTATCAAAGAATAACTCTATTGTTAAAGTTGCTAAATCATTAGACGCAACTAATTGGTCTCCGCTGGTTGTCCAACCGATCTTATTAATTTGTACCTGGTTAGGGTTAAACAAGACCTCGAATTCATCAGCAAAATCTCCCTCGTTACTTTTCTCTGCTTTAATTGTTAGTTTTTCTAGCGCCATTTGTTCTTACCTCTGCGTTCACTTTCTACGACTAATCTCCGCATGATTTTCCGCTCTACTTTGTCTGCTAAATCATCAACATCAATCTGAGGTGGCCGACTAACACCTGCAATGGATGTTTGGTTAATTTGATTGACTTTAAGTAGTTGAGAATTGATAGATGGGGTTGATGCCATTATCCCTTGATTTGAAGCAATATTATTGGTTATTGAGGTTTCGGCAGGGGATGATGTTACATTATAATTCGTTGTTGTTCCTAAATTCATCTGGGAAGTTAATTGGCTACTATTTAAGGTGCTTGCCTTTTTTTTAGCACTAGGAGAAGTAGACAAGACTAAAGATTCAAATTCTGGTAAAGATGGCTCGGAATTAATTTTCACAACTGGTAATTTAGATTGAGCATTAGCAACAGTGGATTGGGTAATCTTTTCTACTCGTTTATTCCCATTAGTCACAACTAAAGGATTATTTCTCTTAAACTCTTCGATTAAGAGCATTGGCTCATTTGCAGCTAATTTAGGACTGATTGGTTGGGAATAAACTACTACTGAATTTTCCAATTTGGGTTTAATTTTGGATATGGAACCATCAATAATTGGAATTACTGAAGTTGAGGGAGAACTTCTATTATTAGTATTAGTTGATATGCCTTCACTTGTTGAGGAAATATTATTAGCTAGATTAACTAAAGGTTTTTCAATATTTGATATGGTGGGAGCTAGTTGTTGAACTAAGGGGATTTGAGGATTTTCAGTTAATGAAGATGATTGCTCAGAATTTACATTTACTATTGGTAAATTTGCAGGTGTTTCTGTTTTTCTTTGAATTGGTGATTCTGAGGGGGTTGAGGAAATATTATTAGCTAGATTAACTAAAGGTTTTTCAATATTTGATATGGTGGGAGCTAGTTGTTGAACTAAGGTGATTTGGGGATTTTCAGTTAATGAAGATGATTGCTCAGAATTTACATTTACTATTGGTAAATTTGCAGGTGTTTCTGTTTTTCTCTGAATTGGTGATTCTGAGGGGGTTGAGGAAATATTATTAGCTAGATTAACTAAAGGTTTTTCAATATTTGATATGGTGGGAGCTAGTTGTTGAACTAAGGGGATTTGAGGATTTTCAGTTAATGAAGATGATTGCTCAGAATTTACATTTACTATTGGTAAATTTGCAGGTGTTTCTGCTTTTCTTTGAATTGGTGATTCTGAGGGGGTTGAGGAAATATTATTAGCTAGATTAACTAAAGGTTTTTCAATATTTGATATGGTGGGAGCTAGTTGTTGAACTAAGGGGATTTGGGGATTTTCAGTTAATGAAGATGATTGCTCAGAATTTACATTTACTATTGGTAAATTTGCAGGTGTTTCTGTTTTTCTCTGAATTGGTGATTCTGAGGGGGTTGAGGAAATATTATTAGCTAGATTAACTAAAGGTTTTTCAATATTTGATATGGTGGGAGCTAGTTGTTGAACTAAGGGGATTTGGGGATTTTCAGTTAATGAAGATGATTGCTCAGAATTTACATTTACTATTGGTAAATTTGCAGGTGTTTCTGTTTTTCTTTGAATTGGTGATTCTGAGGGGGTTGAGGAAATATTATTAGCTAGATTAACTAAAGGTTTTTCAATATTTGATATGGTGGGAGCTAGTTGTTGAACTAAGGGGATTTGAGGATTTTCAGTTAATGAAGATGATTGCTCAGAATTTACATTTACTATTGGTAAATTTGCAGGTGTTTCTGTTTTTCTTTGAATTGGTGATTCTGAGGGGGTTGAGGAAATATTATTAGCTAGATTAACTAAAGGTTTTTCAATATTTGATATGGTGGGAGCTAGTTGTTGAACTAAGGGGATTTGAGGATTTTCAGTTAATGAAGATGATTGCTCAGAATTTACATTTACTATTGGTAAATTTGCAGGTGTTTCTGTTTTTCTTTGAATTGGTGATTCTGAGGGGGTTGAGGAAATTTGATTATCTAGATTAACTAAAGGTTTTTCAATATTTGATATGGTGGGAGCTAGTTGTTGAACTAAGGTGATTTGAGGATTTTCAGTTAATGAAGATGATTGCTCAGAATTTACATTTACTATTGGTAAATTTGCAGGTGTTTCTGTTTTTCTTTGAATTGGTGATTCTGAGGGGGTTGAGGAAATATTATTAGCTAGATTAACTAAAGGTTTTTCAATATTTGATATGGTGGGAGCTAGTTGTTGAACTAAGGTGATTTGGGGATTTTCAGTTAATGAAGATGATTGCTCAGAATTTACATTTACTATTGGTAAATTTGCAGGTGATTCTGAGGGGGTTGAGGAAATATTATTAGCTAGATTAACTAAAGGTTTTTCAATATTTGATATGGTGGGAGCTAGTTGTTGAACTAAGGTGATTTGGGGATTTTCAGTTAATGAAGATGATTGCTCAGAATTTACATTTACTATTGGTAAATTTGCAGGTGATTCTGAGGGGGTTGAGGAAATATTATTAGCTAGATTAACTAAAGGTTTTTCAATATTTGATATGGTGGGAGCTAGTTGTTGAACTAAGGGGATTTGAGGATTTTCAGTTAATGAAGATGATTGCTCAGAATTTACATTTACTATTGGTAAATTTGCAGGTGTTTCTGTTTTTCTTTGAATTGGTGATTCTGAGGGGGTTGAGGAAATATTATTAGCTAGATTAACTAAAGGTTTTTCAATATTTGATATGGTGGGAGCTAGTTGTTGAACTAAGGTGATTTGAGGATTTTCAGTTAATGAAGATGATTGCTCAGAATTTACATTTACTATTGGTAAATTTGCAGGTGTTTCTGTTTTTCTTTGAATTGGTGATTCTGAGGGGGTTGAGGAAATATTATTAGCTAGATTAACTAAAGGTTTTTCAATATTTGATATGGTGGGAGCTAGTTGTTGAACTAAGGTGATTTGGGGATTTTCAGTTAATGAAGATGATTGCTCAGAATTTACATTTACTATTGGTAAATTTGCAGGTGATTCTGAGGGGGTTGAGGAAATATTATTAGCTAGATTAACTAAAGGTTTTTCAATATTTGATATGGTGGGAGCTAGTTGTTGAACTAAGGTGATTTGGGGATTTTCAGTTAATGAAGATGATTGCTCAGAATTTACATTTACTATTGGTAAATTTGCAGGTGTTTCTGTTTTTCTCTGAATTGGTGATTCTGAGGGGGTTGAGGAAATATTATTAGCTAGATTAACTAAAGGTTTTTCAATATTTGATATGGTGGGAGCTAGTTGTTGAACTAAGGTGATTTGGGGATTTTCAGTTAATGAAGATGATTGCTCAGAATTTACATTTACTATTGGTAAATTTGTAGGTGTTTCTGCTTTTCTCTGAATTGGTGATTCTGAGGGGGTTGAGGAAATTTGATTATCTAGATTAACTAAAGGTTTTTCAATATTTGATATGGTGGGAGCTAGTTGTTGAACTAAGGGGATTTGGGGATTTTCAGTTAATGAAGATGATTGCTCAGAATTTACATTTACTATTGGTAAATTTGCAGGTGTTTCTGTTTTTCTTTGAATTGGTGATTCTGAGGGGGTTGAGGAAATATTATTAGCTAGATTAACTAAAGGTTTTTCAATATTTGATATGGTGGGAGCTAGTTGTTGAACTAAGGTGATTTGGGGATTTTCAGTTAATGAAGATGATTGCTCAGAATTTACATTTACTATTGGTAAATTTGCAGGTGTTTCTGTTTTTCTTTGAATTGGTGATTCTGAGGGGGTTGAGGAAATTTGATTATCTAGATTAACTAAAGGTTTTTCAATATTTGATATGGTGGGAGCTAGTTGTTGAACTAAAGGGATTTGGGGATTTTCAGTTAATGAAGATGATTGCTCAGAATTTACATTTACTATTGGTAAATTTGCAGGTGTTTCTGCTTTTCTTTGAATTGGTGATTCTGAGGGGGTTGAGGAAATATTATTAGCTAGATTAACTAAAGGTTTTTCAATATTTGATATGGTGGGAGCTAGTTGTTGAACTAAGGTGATTTGAGGATTTTCAGTTAATGAAGATGATTGCTCAGAATTTACATTTACTATTGGTAAATTTGTAGGTGTTTCTGTTTTTCTTTGAATTGGTGATTCTGAGGGGGTTGAGGAAATATTATTGGGTAAATTAGGTAAAGAATTATCTGGTGGTAAAGTTAATTCTGTGGACTGCGATCTCTGATTTACTAAAGGAGTCATTTGATCTTGATTGGATAAATCCATGTCAACTGGAATTGACTTAGCATTGACAATCAGGACTTGCTTATTACCTTGACTGCTATCAGGAGATGCAAAGTTGGGATTTATCGTCTGCTGTTCTACTGCTTGACTTCTCTGCTCCTGATGTTGAACATAAACAATAGGTGTTGATTCTGACTCTAAATGAATAGTGGTTGACCAACGCTGCATTTGTTGAGCAAGTAAAGGTAGTTTTTCTAATATATCAGGCGATCGCTCGATAATTCTTCTAGCCATCCGACCATCGATAACTCCCTGTTTCATCAACGGATTATTTAGCCGACGGACAAGTTTCGGATCAAGAGACTGTTGCCATTGTGGTACACGATTGAATGTCATTTTAGATGAGATACTTAATTTTTGCTTAATTTTTGCTGATAGAGATGATGATTTTATGTAATTTATATTGACTGGTTCTAACTATGCTTTATAAACTCCTCTATGCACTAATTCCAGCCGTTCAAATGCGACTTCCGAACCATTACTAGCATTCAGTTGTGGACCTTCCCAAGCAACCGGGTAGGCCTTTTTAAAGTTCCATCCTATTAGTTTATCCTGCTTACTGTCTCGTACCATAATTGTGCCGTTCAAGAGACGAATTTTACCTCTAGTAGCATCTTCATACCACTTCCATAAATCATCTCTTTCTCCTAGTCCCCGCTTGAAAACCAAATTAGGATAGTTCATGTATTTAGGGAATTTATGAACGTGGTGATGAACCCCACCCTCCACATAACTCTCCAGTTCCATGTTGCTGCTTAGTCCTGTAACTTCTGAAAAGCCACCCACTGTCAGTCCTTCGATTTCCACCATAAAATTGAAAGCCATATAGGGATCTTGGGGTTTCTTTTGAGAATTACCCCCGCCTTTTTTTTGCGATTTTGCCATGAAAGTCTCCTCTTGAGAAAAGTTTTAATCTCAAATCCTTAATTGCCTGACTGCTGATTAATCTGCTGATTAATGTGGGCAACTTGAGTTACCCACTGTTGCCGTTCCCAGTGTTCCATGTTCATCACTTGATCATAAGACCAGTGAAAGTGATAGGAAAGATAAGCTACCTCCTCCAGTAGGCGTTCTGAGGGGTAGCAGACTACTCCCCCGTGGGGGAGGTTTCTACTTCAAAATCTCCTCCACAATGGGGACAGGCAACCTGAAAGCGAGTGTTACCATGGTGATTAATTCGTTGGTAAAAATCTTGCAGGTAAACCAAGTCCCCAGAAAATAATTCCTCAATAATTTTGGTATTGAGTTGGTCTAAAGTTCCTAGCTTAGTAATCACCCGTGCGAGCAGAATAATCACCAAATAACCCGGATTTCTCTGTACCCTGGGGTCGCGCAGAGGAGCTATTTCATCATAGGCTGTTGATAGTCGCATCACTCCTTCTCGATGAAGGATTCCTTCTGCATCTATATAACCGTGAGGCAGGGTAAACAGAAATTCAGTTTGGTGCATTTTCCCTCGTATTAATCAACGCTGATTCCTTCGTGAACTAATTCTAGTGATTCAATCGCTACCTCGCCAGAGGTAGCATTAAAATCTGGACCACTCCACATGGTAGGCCAACATTTTTCCAAGTTCCAACGTAGTTTTTCTTCACCTTTATCATCGGACAGAATAATCGAAACGTTTTTCCGATTGTCTTCCATTGGTTCACCATCTGTGATTTGCTTGTGCCATTTCCAAAGTTCATCATTGTCAGTGATTCCTCGTTTCAGGCTGATATTACTGAAACTATTTAAACCACCAAGTTGTCTTTGAGCAAGAATTTTGTCTGTTCCTTCTCTATAGGTCGTGGCTGCCCTGGTAGCCGTCAAACCACTACATTCTCTAAAGCCTGCATGAACGATTCCGTCCCACTCTACCCAGAAATTATAACCATTAAACGGATCGTGAGTATCTTTAATAGCTGGCATGGTAAGTTCTCCTGAAGTTATTTACTAAGATTCGACAAATCTAACACCGCTACTACCGTGAACTAGGGAAATAACAATAAATTCACTAGGAGTAGTGGGTGCTAAACCAATTTCCGTGACTATTTGTCCGGTATTGCGGATAGCTGGGGGGTTGGTTTCCTCGTCACACTTGACATAGAAAGCCTCTTCGGAACTATCCCCATGGATAGCTCCCTGTTCCCATAGGGATTCACAGTAAACTGTTAATTCCCGCTCTATACGACCCCACAAATCTCTGTTGTTGGGTTCAAACACAGCATCAGCTAAATTCCGTTCTGCCCACCGGAGGACAGTGATTTTTAAGCGGCGAATGTTGATATATTGCCATTCTGGATTTTGGCTTAAGGTGCGTGACCCCCAAATCCGCATTCCCCGACTTCTAAAACTGCGAATGCAGTTAACGCCTGATCCAGTTTGAGGATTTAAGATTTCCGAATCTGTATCAGTAAACAAAAAACTTAAATCCAATACCCCTTCTAGTAGGTAGTTAGCCGGAGCGCGATAAACTCCGACTTGCCGATCGTTACGGGCATAAATTCCCGCAATATGACCACAAGGGGGAATGTTCATGGGAGCGTTTTCTATTTTCAGCCAGGGGGTATAGAGCGCACCGTTATCGCCGATTAATCCTTGTTGTTGTGTTTTCAGGGCTTCTATGTCTTCAATTCTGGTAATACTGAAGCCATCAAGAATGGCAAAGCGATCGCCCATTCTCTCACAATGCTCTAGGACTGCTTTTTGCATTTCCATAGCCACTTCTGACTCAGAGTTTTGCATAATATCAGGCGCGCAGACTAAATCAATGACATCTAGTCCTTCTATTGCCCGCAATCCGTTTTGCAATTCTGAGAGAGTGTTATTTAGCAAAGGAACGACATAACACAGACGACCGCCATTGGTAAAAAAACCCCTTACTGCATGAGCTAAATAGCCATCTAGTGCTTCTATTTCTGCCAATCCATTTTGCAATGGTGAGAGAATATGATCTAGCAAAGGTAAGACGGAAGACAGACGACTACCATTGGCAAATAAAACCCGCACCAGATGCAGTAAATAACTATGAAGTAATGGCTGTCCAAAATACTGCCCAAACTGAGTCCAAAGTGTGAGCATTTTCGGCACGGGAAGACCGTTTTCCTGAGCATTGTTAACCGGAGCGACTCCCAAGAACACCGGAACACCCGTTAGTAAATCTTTACCCGGTAAGGTGGGAATATCTTCTAGATATACACCAGGTGCTGTTAAATTTAGGTGTGTAGATGTTTGCATAGGTTAATCAATTTTGGATATAGGTCATTTCAGTGCGGTCGGGAGCCTATTTTTTCTTTTCGTCTACGATTTGGCTAATGCGGAAGATGACAAATTCTGCTGGTTCTATTACCGCTACCCCGATTTCCGTCACCACTTGACCAAGTTTGCGAAGATCCATGGGATTGGTTTCTGCATCGCACTTGACAAAGAATGCTTCTTGGGGACTTGTTCCAAATAATGCTCCTTTGCGCCATTCATTGGTGAGGAAGGCAGTAATATTGCGGCGAATTTTTGCCCAAAGTTCTGGGTTATTGGGTTCAAAGACTGCCCATTGAGTTCCTTCATCAATTGACTCCCGCAGGTAGTTAAATTGACGACGAATATTAATATATTTGAAGTCTGGATTGTCTTTCCCCGCGCCTAAAGTCCGCGCTCCCCAAATGCGGATATTACCATTGAGATTGCGGATACAGTTAATACCTATCTCGTTCAGAGGACCCTGTTTGATTTTGCTGATATCTTGCTTTAAGCCTACTGCTCCCGAAATTGGTTCATTAGCAGGAGCTTTATGCACACCTCTTTTATCGTCTACGCGAGCGTAAACACCGGCAATATGACCACTAGGGGGAACAAATTTCAGTCCGTTGCTGGCGGGATCGAAAACTTGAATCCAGGGGTAGTATACTGCCGCATAGTCTGAATTTCCTAGCAGTTCGTCACTACCTGGTTTTAGTTGATCCGAGTCAATGGCGATATCTTCTATTGTATCCAAAATTGCAAAGCGATCGCCTAACAATCGGCAGTGATCATTAATTTCACCCAGGGCTATCTTACTGGTAACACCCGGAGCTGCGACAATGGCAATTTCATCAATGGCTTCAAACTTTCCTAAAGCCTTATCTTGACTAATTTCTGATTCTGCTGTCACCCATATTACGAAACACCTTGTGCCGCCATTTCTGAAGAAGCCATAAACAGCATGAGCGAGGATATTTTGACCGGGATTATCTGAGAAATCCCCAAAGAATTTCTTAAATTCAGTGAAATTTGTACAGAGTTTGACTTCACCAGACTTAATTGAGGTTGAAAGTTCTATCTCTTCTGTTGCTTTTTTTTGGTCTTTCAACACAACTGAATATTGGTCTTCACCAGAAATAAGCTGACCTTTCTTCGCAACGGTTGAAGAAACTGTAGCATCTTCAGTATCTTCAGCAACTTCAGCACTTTTCGCACTTTTCGCTACTTTCAAAGTGATGACACCAATGAATCCAGCCGTACTAGTTCCTACACCAGAAATAGGTGCTAACCCTGAAGAAATTTCATCAACATAAACGCCAGGAGCTAAATTGGCGAAATTGGTGGGCATAATATTTTTCCCTTTTTTCGTGATAATTCGGATAAACAAAATTGACAGTTGCGAGTTGATACCTATTGCAAAAAAAGCTATCAGTTGGAAGTCAACTGGAAATCTAAGGATTTCACATCCCCAGGCTGTAAACTGATTTCTTTTTGCGTTCCAGGATATCCTTTAGCTGAAACTATTACTGTTATGGGAGTATTTTTGCCTTCTATACCAACGATTTGATAATTCCATTCTCCTTGTTGTTCTTTAATAATTTCAATGGAGCTAAAAGTATATTCTCCACTCCCTAAAATCTGGACTCTAGCCATGCCAATTGCTTCTGTATCATCCGCATTGGTGATTTTGCCTCTAAGGGTGGTTGGTTTCAGTTGTAATTCTACTTTCCTAATATTATCAAATAGATCAACATTTTGATCTTGGTTAATAATATTATTTTGATTTTTTCGCCCAATCTCAACTTGACATTGACTCTTAATATAGCGCATTTTAGCACCAGACAAAGATGCTTCTAGACGATATAATCCGGCTGGCAAATCCATAAAATAGAACCAACCATCAGGGGCTGTTTTAGTCCTTCCTAAGTGAGAATTTTTGGTCTTTGGGTCGAGTGGAAAATAGTCAATAATTTCCTGAAATCCTAGAAATTTATGTTTACCACTAAGGTAGGAATTTTCCAGAAATACCTGAAATAATTCTAGCTTATTAGTAGCTTTTAAGCTAGGATTTTTCAGATTTTTTTGTAATTCTTGAAGTTCTTGAGGTAAGGCTAAGTTGGGAGGATTGAGATCGGGATTAAACGAGTGCCACTGAATTAATGAACTTGGTAATCCAAATAATTTAAGTTGGAAGATTACAAAATTAATAAATTCATCAGGAGCATCAATAATCTTGACCATAGCACCTGCAATTCCCTCTCCTGTGATAGCATCTCTAACTTGTCCGGCTATGGCTACTTGATGATAAAATCGTTGTCGCTTTAGCATTTTTTTCAATAGTTATCGCGGAACAATTCAGGCATTAGGAATTAAGGCTAATAGCTCTGGAAAGTGAGCAAAATGGTCAACTTTAAAGTTGGAATTTATTCCCAAAATTACCCCCCTTAGCAAGGAGGGAGATTGGAAAATTCTGTTCTCTGCCTTTCGCAAGGAGAGGGATTCGTTTTTCCCACACTCCCTATATAAATTCAATTCGTTTATCAAGCACCAAAGGAAATTCTTCTGTTTCTTCATCAACTGGAACGGCAATTGTCACCGTATAATTGAGCGCTGCTTTAGGTTTTCCCCCAATTGCTTGCCAAAATTCTCCTAAACTTTGTAAGTAGCTAGAACGCAAACCAACTGCTACTGGTAGAGGCTCTTGTCCTCGCAAACTGCCTTGGAGAATTGCTGCTGGTAATGTCCGATAGCGGAGTAATAATTTCATTACTTCCCCTAAGATGTGATGTTCTTGTTGGGGATCATCGGCATTAGCCCAAACGGTAATCAAATAGGAACAATCTATCCTAGCTGGAGGACGTTTTTTGGTAGCTGTGCCGTTTTGGCGACGTTGCACCGACCATTCACTACTCCGTAATTCCAGATTTTCTCGCACATCATAGAGGAAAAGATTAATCGCTGGTTTCTGTTTGATAGACCCTTCTAATGGCATATCAAAGCTAATGGCAACATTTGTTTCCGTTGACCTTTGCAACTCTGGTAATTCGTGAGTTAGTAATTGTTTTAGGGTGCTATCTAAGTCGTCCAACATGACTGAATTCCTATGGAAAAAGACAGATATATGATGATCAAGAAGTTAAGTTTCAGAAATAACTTCTATGGTGGTTGGGGAGAGTTGCTCTACTTGGTGATTGTTTTGACTATTATCAACAGTCAACTCTTCTTCTAAAACCTGAATTGCTCCACTAATGCGGAGTAATGTTTCCCGGAGATTGGCTTTTTGGGACTCCAAATTAGCTAGTGCTTTTTGTCCTGTTTCGTATTCTGTGGTTAGAGCTTGCAGGCGTTTTTCCAGTTGTTCCCTCATTGCCATCTTACTTGCTGTTTAAAGGTCTTGAGTGTCATCAGAAACTATAGGGAACCTCCAGATCGTGTGTACCCATTTCCCGAAAATTAAGGCTGTTGTTTTGCTTACTCATATCAATTTTTACCTTGAGATAGGGGATGACATCAGGTCTGGGTTTGGGAATCAAATCAGCCGGAATGTAAGCAGCAATATAGCGGTTAAAGCTTTTGCTATTCCAATGGCGGGCGAAGGGGTTATCATAGCTTGCTAGAAACCTTTCAACGGGCTGACCATTGACCGTAATACCACTGTGCATACAACCATTCCAGTCGTTGTTATGCTCCACCATGTAGAGTAATTTGTCACATCCAGACCACACGACTGGAACCATCAATTCTAGATTGGTTTTTTCAGGAATCCTTGTGTAGCTATCGCCATTCCAAGAATCAGATGCTTTATCCCAAATTGTTTCATTACCCCCGTTGACTTTCCAGTGATATCCGAGTGCGAATTGAGTAGCGTGAGACCAAGGGTTTTTGCTGAATGCCACCCCAGATAACCATAACTCACCACCTTGCTTAGAAATTAGGGTAACTTTCCCGGATCTGCCTACTGGAATAGGTAGCCATTGGTGTTTATCGTGATAGCTATCAGTGAGAGAACCATCGGGACAGTAGCAATTGCCGTATCTCTTTCCACCTGACCAGCGCCCTAAGTCTTCCTTGTATCCATCTCGGAACTGTGCTTTGACGACTTTATGAAGATCACCCGGTAGTCTGATCCAGAGAGTATCGTATCCTTCGGGAACGGTGACAACTGCCCCAGCATCATCCTCTTCCCCACCTCCATAGCAGATCATCCGACGGTCGTTCCATAGGTTGCTACTTATATGCCTTGTTTCAGCATCCCCAGGTGCATTTTTTAAGACACCATATTTGGTAATTACTTTGGCATCTCTGGCATCAAAAATATCTTGATAAACGATCGCATCATTGGGATACATCCGGTGTCGCATAGGATTTGTAGACTCAAGATGCCAGGCGCGGATCACACCTTCCACATCCAATTTTCTAGCGGGAGTAGTTATACCAATGCCGACATTACCCGTATCTCTTTCGATGGTGAGCCGTGGGGTGGCAACTCCTGCCCGATAGGATATCAATTTGATTAGAGAAGATTTATCATCTGCTTCACCCCCATCCGTTGACCACCCATATAGCCCATCTGCCTTACTAGTGAGGGAAATCGCTGATTTTTCCTCTGTAGGGGCATTTAAGGCCGCTAGTCTCTCCCTAATTCGCTTTTCTATATGCTCTTTAACGGCTTTTTCTGAGGGGATGACTGTGGTTCTGTCACTTTCCGTGGCGATAGTTTCAGATACACCAATAATTTCTGAGCCGCCCAATTCCAATTTACCGGATACACTTAAGTTGCCTTGAATGGTTAAAGATTTACCGTCACTTCTCAGTGTAATCTCTTCACCTTGTCCACTGGGCAACCGCGCTCCCGAATATTGACGGACACTGTTATCTACTTTTACTTGTCCGTTTTCTAGGGTGAGTCTAGCTAAAGTAATCGTTTTAGCATCTTTCGTTTCAATCGCTTCCAATGCAAGTATGGGTTCTTCTGCAAAGCGGGTGAAACTATCGGGAATTTCCGGTTGCTGTAATACTTTTGCTTCTTGGTGATATCTCAGACACACCCAACATGGTGAGTTAATTTTGAGATTGCTTTTTTCTGACGGCAGGATAATCAGATTACCTTCACCATCAATTGCTGTCCCAGATTTGATAGTAATCGCAGCTTCACCTGCCATTGCTTCTACTTCTAGCCCTTCGACAATTCCGGCTAAATGCAGTTTGCTATTGACATAACGCTGGCGATCACTTAGATATTTATGTGCTAACTCGAAGTCCTCATCCAGGAGATACTGTCCGGGAAAATAGTTAGGACGTTGTAAAGAAAAATTACTCCAGTCTTGTTGCTGTACCATGGGAATTTTATTGCTAACCTTTGAATTATACTCCCCGGTTTGCCCATTTTTGCGAGAGTTAGAAGAATTCTACTTGGGAGTAAAAGATTGACCACTAAGTTGAGTATAAAAAGGGTAGTAAGCAGGGTAGTAAGCGTAGTAACTGGGGTTTAGACTAAGGCATGAAAAATTACCCAGCAGGGCTGAGTTAATCAGAGACTTAGGAAAAGTATGAATAAGCACTCCACCCATAGATTGGGCAACTCTTCCAGCAGTAAACCAAAAAGTTTTTCCCAAAGAGCGATTCCTATAACCCACATTCCGCACCCCCAACAATGTCCGGCGATCGCTACGCTCTCTATTCCTTCAATCCCGTCAGGGATACGCCGAAGGCATCGCAATATCCCACCCGACTCGGTGGTACTTCAAATTTGGGATCTGTATACTTTGCATTCTAGTAAGGATGAGGGAGATGCCGCAAAATGGGACACGTTGTAAATTTTTGTTGCAGAGAGTGTTTTATTGATTTACTAACTTGCCCATAAATGATACTGGGGCAATCAAAATTTTGCCCGATAAAATCAACTCTTCACCCCTTTCAGTGCCTTAAACTTGCCCATAAATAACCCTTTTAGGCGTTGCTGAATCGAGGTATGAAATTTCCAAATTGAACCTTTAAAACTCAAACCTCAGTGCGTCTACTCTTCGAGATCACGAAGCGTGATTGCGCCTTTGCATGAGACTAAAATTCATACCCTTAATCAGCAACGCCCAATTTTAATATCCACAGCGGTTAAAACCGTGGTCAGTGAGCTTGTCGAACTGCTCGTGTCGTTTCCCTCTCAGGTCTAAAGACGCGCTCATTTCCCACTTACCGGGTATTCTTATGAGAAAAGAGCAAATTGTCATCAAACCCGGAACAAGAACCCTCTCCAGTATCAAAAGCTTATCCTTTTCTTCCCCCCGCTGCGGGGGGATTTAGGGGGGTGCGATGAGGGGGCTAAGATGTACCTCATAAGATTGGAAATCGCTGTATGTGTTTAGGTAATAAGCTAAAGTTGTCTAACTACAGGTTTACCATCAATAACTTCACCTACAAGAACGATATCTGCACAATTGACGAAAATGCCATTTTCCAGAACACCGGGGATATTATTCAGTGTTTTTTCCAGGTTTACAGGGTCATCAATGCTATCGAAGGTGACATCTAAAACCATGTTACCTTGGTCAGTGATTACAGGTCCTGCTTTTCTCACACCCATGCGTAGTTCTGGCTTACCACCAAGTGCTTTAATGGCATTTGTAACGGGGGTAATAGCCATAGGGATAACTTCAACTGGTACAGCGAAACTAGAACCTAAGCGGGCTACTAATTTACCACCATCAACGACAACAATAAATTGCTTTGCTAGGTAATCTACAACTTTTTCGCGGGTATGTGCAGCACCACCGCCCTTAATCAAGTTTTTATGGGGATCTACTTCATCTGCCCCGTCTATAGCGATATCAATATGGTCTACAGCGTCTAAAGTGGTGAGAGGAACGCCATACTCTTTTGCTAATACTTCTGATTGAAATGAGGTGGGGATACCGACAATATCTTTGAGTTCACCTGATTTGAGGCGTTCTCCTAAATATTGAATAGTGTAAGCTGTGGTTGAACCTGTCCCCAAACCAACTATGGAACCGGATTTTACCAAATTGGCGGCGGCTTTGCCAACTTCTTGCTTCATCAATTTCACTGGATCTGCTGGTATGGACATTCTTTAACTCCTGAAAAATCAATTAAACGGTTCACTCATCTTACCAGAACACCCGGATTTCTTCCTACTGCCTATTTCTTCTATCCTATCCGCTAAAATACAAGTATCAGGGCAAACACGGGGAGATAAGTCAGATCCCCGACTTCTTTAAGAAGTCGGGGATCTTGTTGTTAAAAAATCACAGTTTAAGTAGGTTGGCGTTGAAAATTGTCGTTATGGCAAGGCAAAAGGCAAGAGGCAAGAGTGAAGAGGGTTTAGGCGATTTTACATTTCTTTACACAGTTTGGTTTTATTGTGTTCACCTACTTAGACATTTTATCTAACAAAAGGCTCACCTTTTTTGCCCTTTCTGGTTGACGCTGTTTCTGCAATAATTCTTTTGCTTGAAGTAAATTAGCTTTAGCTTCTACTTCCTGTTGTTCCTGCATGAGAATATTTGCTAAACGTAAATAAGCATCAGGATTTTTAGGACTGCTATCAATTACTTCACAGAATAATGCTTTTGCTTCGGCAATTTGTCCTTTCTGATTTAAAATATCTCCTAATAACAAACGTACCATATCATTTGTAGAGTTGATGGCAATAACCTTTCTCAAAACTATTTCGGCATTTTCAAAATCTTTGGCTTGATAAAAATTGATGCCTTTCTGAAATAAATTAGAAGTAATCAATGTTTTGATACTCAAATAACCAAGAATACTAAGACCAGAAATAACTACAGAAATGGCGACAATATTGGCAGTAGGAAATGTTTCTAACATGAGCTTAAGCTAATAAACAAGAGACGGGAAAAATTAGGTATTCGATGAAAAACAATTTCCAGATAAATTGATAGAAATTAGTAATGGCTTTTTTGTCTTGTAAATCAACTCCTGCACCTTGCCACCACATGACAATTAAAGCTACGGTATGGGTGATGAAGATGAAGATAGTGTTAACTTCCGCAAGATGGAATAACGCTACTAAAATCATACCGAGATAACAGATTGTTAATACCCAAAGTGCAAGATTAAATACTTTTTGTTGTCCGAGTTGGAGGGTGAAAGTTGTGATATTGTAAAATCTATCTCCTTCCATATCAGGAATATCTTTGAAGATAGCGATCGCAAATGTAAATACCAAGATAAACACAGTTAAAGCCCAAACTGCCCCCGGAATCCCTTGGCTTCTTTGCAATACCCAACTAAAATGCAGAAACAAACCTAAATTAACAATTGTTCCCCGCACCGAAAAAATACACAAAGCAGCCCAAAAAGGAAACTGTTTTAACCGAATTGGTGGTAAAGAATAAGCCGTACCAATTGCTAAACTTATTGTCACCATGCCCATTAAAAACGGTCCAGTTAGCCATGCTAAAGCTAAGGCGACAATACCAGCAATAATAACAATTAATTGTCCTTGTCCTTTGGTAAATTCTCCCGATGCTAGAGGTAAATCAGGTTTATTGATTTTATCAATGTCAATATCTTCTAATTGATTCAAACCAACAATATAAATATTGCCACTTATGCAAGCGACCCATGTTGCTAAAATTTGACTAATATGCAAACTAGAAAAATTTGTTGAAGTGACACCCAGGGTAATTAAATATAAACCCAAGACACTCAAAGTTGTTCCCATAATTGTATGGGGACGGGAAAACTTCCAAAAAGAATAAAACCAACTTTTTGGAGAAATAGCCGAATTTTGTTGATAAAATTGATTCATCTTTTGTTATTTTTTGTTCTTAAGCACCTAAAGGAATTGGACTGATACCATTTCCTTGTGAAACTGCGCCGAATTTCCTAAACTTGTCTTTTTCTTCTCTGTGTCCTCTGTGCCTCTGTGGTTGGTTTATCTTCAAATTGAGTACATCTTTACACAGAATTGGACTTACTTGGTTCCCCGTAATAATCCAAACCGAACCAATCCAGTTTCATAACCTCGACGCATTAAACCTAAAGATAATGCCCCCTGAATTGTAGTCCAACCAGCCATTAATAAACCGATAAATGCCTGGGGTGTAAATGCTGAATCAATGACAACATTCCAAAAAGGAGCAACTGCGGTTGACCAATCAGCCGTGCGGATATTATTTAATGGTAACTGCCAAGCGATCGCTTCATACTCCGCTAAAGAGATAACATAAGGTAAACAATAGACTCGGTAAATATCCTCCAAGAGCTTTTGTTCATCCGTTGTCAGTGGCAACTTATCCGTATTCCGATGACACCATGTCACCATAATCAAAGTCCCACCGGGCTTTAATACGCGATAGCACTCTTGCAAAAACTTAGTTTTATCTGGCATATGTTCACCACTTTCCAGTGACCAGACCAAATCAAAAGAATTATCCTCAAAAGGCATTTCCTGAGCATTGGCAACCATGAATCTAGTTTTTTGACTCAAATTCATTGCCAAAGACCTTTCAGTAGCTCTAGCAGCTTGTACAGGACTCAGTGTAATTCCCGTGGCATTTGCCCCAAACTTCTCAGCCAAGTATAAAGAACTACCACCTATCCCGCAGCCGACATCAAGAATATTTTTCGCACCCTTAACATCAGCCCATTTTAACAATTCTTCAATTAAATCAATTTGTGCCTGACGGCGTTCTTTCACCTGTTTACCATCTACGCCATAATAACCGTGGTGCATATGTTCCCCCCAAATCTGTTCCCACAGACTGGAAGAAGCATCGTAAAATTCCTGAATTTGTTTGTAAAGTATTTGACTCATGAATTTAATAATAATAAAGATGACAAGAAACTGGAAAAAAACTTATTCTTAGGCTACCATCTATGTTTTTAATTAGATATAACGGTATGCACTTGAATGAAATACAGTCATAAGCCCCCTCCTCGCTTGCGGGGAGGGGGTTGGGGGTGGGGTTCTTGTATTTCACTCAACCAATAACCGCTACAGGGATATTTTTACGCCAGGGAATAACTCATTAATTCTACCTTGGGAATATATAAAAATAACCTAACTGCATGAAATTTCTTCATTTTTAATCACTTATGACTGTTGCGCGGACAATTTGTTTGGGATTTATTGCTGTCATTCTTTTGGGAGCAATTCTCTTAACAATGCCTTTTTCAACTGGTAACGGTAATTGGAATGACCCAATTGTTGCCCTATTTACTTCAACTTCAGCGGTTTGTGTCACAGGATTAGCAGTGGTAGATACTGGGACTGAATTTTCCTTTCTAGGTCAGTTATTTATTGCTCTATTAGCCCAGATTGGTGGTTTAGGTTATATGACAACTACCACATTTTTAATGTTATTAATTGGCAGAAAATTTGACTTGAGACAAAAAGTAGCAATTCAGCAAGCTTTAGACCGTCCAGGCATGAGTGGTAGCTCTCAAATTATCTGTTCTATTATTGCGACCACTTTATTATTTGAACTCACGGGAGTATTTTTATTAATGATAGCTTTTGTTCCCGAAAAAGGTTGGCAAGAAGGAACTTGGTTAGCTATTTTTCACAGTGTCAGTGCTTGGAACAATGCTGGATTTAGTTTATTTAAAGATAATTTAATTGGCTATCAATCTTCTCCTTTAGTGATTATCACAATTGGCTGTTTAATTATCTTTGGAGGTATTGGTTATCAAGTAATTTTGGATATGTATTTGTGGTTGCGAGACAGCTTTACCTATCAAGGTAATCGCCTCGTTAGAAAGACAAGTTGTTTAATATTCTCTCTAGATTTTAAGGTTGCTACTAGCACAACTTTAATATTATTAGTGCTAGGAACAATTGCAATTTTCTTTATAGAAATCAGAAACGATAGCGTCTTTGGACAATTAAGTTTATCTGATAAAATATTAGCCGCTTGGTTTCAGTCAGTTAGTACCAGAACCGCTGGTTTTAACAGCATTGATATTGGCAAAATGACTAATGCGGGATTATTCATTATGATTGCCCTGATGTTTATTGGTGCAAGTCCAGGAGGTACAGGAGGAGGAATCAAAACCACTACTTTACGAGTTCTGACCAGTTGTACAAAGGCAATTCTCCAAGGCAAAGAAGAGGTATTATTATATAATCGTAAAATTGCCATTTCTTTAATTTTAAAAGCTGTGGGGGTGGTATTCGGTTCATTAGCAACAGTGATTTTTGCCACCATTTTAATTAGTATTACTGACCCCAAATTGGCTTTTATTCAAATTCTTTTTGAAGTAGTATCAGCCTTTGGTACAGTAGGACTTTCCACAGGGATTACAGCTACTCTTTCTACCGCAGCAAAATTAATTTTAATTCTCACCATGTATATTGGTCGCGTTGGTATTTTATTATTGATGTCATCTATACTAGGTGATCCTCGTCCTAGCAGAATTCACTATCCTGAAGAAAATCTCCTTGTTGGATAATCACCAATTAGTAATTGATATAGAACTCAGGAAGAACGGAAATTAGATACCACATTCCCCAGTTATTATACTCAAAACGGCTTGATTGTTTGATTCTAAACGTAGGGGGTTAGCTCTTGCTTTACCCCTACACATCTGGGTTCTTTGTCATTTGGCAAAAGTACAGAGTTGAAAAAGATTCAAAGTCAATGGGAACAAAACTATCATGTCATTTATTTAGAAGTAAATGAAGAAACAGATATTAATGATATCCTAACCCAGTGGTGAAGCAAAATGAATTCTTCCAAAAAGCACAGGCAGAGATTACAACATTATTTTAACGCCGAGTTAGGGCAATTTGTCACTCTGAATCAAGATATTTTGGCGGAATTATTGACGTTTATTGATTTCTCTGAAAAGTTCACTTTGGGATTTATTGAGATTAATTTTCCTCCTGATAGAGAGTTATTAATTGAGGCATTAAAAACAAATTCTCAATGTGAGGAAATTCAATTTGTAATTCTCAAATTTGCTGATCCTAATTTGCGCTTTTTACGTGATGAAATTGTCAAAAAATTGCCAAAAATTGAAAAAGAAGCAAATAAAAAGTTAGTATTAATTATTCAAGGTTTAGAAAAATCTATTGGTGTGTTTGGTGAATATCCGCCATTTTTACAAGATTTGAATTTTGTCAGGGATGCTTATAAAAAAACTGTCCCTTATCCTATTTTGTTCATTTTACCAGATTACGCTATTAACCGATTAGCTAAATTTGCTCCTGATTTTTGGGCTTGGCGTTCTGGTGTATTTAGATTTAAAACTTTAGAAAATCTCATTACTTAAACTTTACAAATTTGGGAATAAGTAGCCGAAGAAATGCGGGAATATGCCCAAGAATGGGACTTTTATCAACAAGCTTTAGCTATCTGTGTCGAATTTGGCGATCGCTATGAACAAGCTGATACCTACCACCAGTTGGGAATAGTAGCCCAAGAAATGCGGGAATATGCCCAAGCACAGGACTTTTATCAACAGGCTTTATCTATCTTTATCGAATTTGGCGATCGCCATTCTCAAGCTAGAATCTACCACCAGTTGGGAATGGTAGCCCAAGAAATGCGGGAATATGCCCAAGCACGGGACTTTTATCAACAAGCTTTATCTATCAAAATCGAATTTGGCGATCGCTATCGTTACTTAAACGCTGACAAAATGTTTTTACACTCCTATTAAATGAAGTTGAGGAACTGAAAAGCATATTAGTTACCAGCTTAACCAAACTTACAGATGTGACTTATAGTATCGGGTACAAGCAAATGTTAGATAAGAAACTAATTTCTTTGGCTTGCTGTTCAATGCAAATGATCTCATAAACCTCTTTAAAGAAGTATTTCAGGAAATTTTGTGTCCAACTCAATACACCAACAAGATATGGTGAGTCTAGTACACCTCCAATACGATTATTATCCTCTGACTCTTCAAGTTGATCGTACAAAAAGCCCTCGAAGTTTTTTAAGTCCTCTGCACTAACCTTAAAATTAGAGATATATGTTGAATATAAAGAGGAATATAGCGCGAATATTGTGAGGGAGATTTTAGAGAGATTACCAGAGTGATGGTAAAAAATAGAGTTTTCAGATTCATTCAGACGCTATCTTTGTGGGATTAACAGCTATTATTTCCGAGTAACGAGCAAAATCCTTGGTGTTAAATGTCAGAATGTGAGTTATCCCATGAACAAGCATTGCAGCTACAAGTCTCGCATCATGCACATTAATACCAATAACAGAATAAGTAATAACAAGCCTTTCCCATTCGGAATAAACTGCTTCGGTATCTAAAGCAAGATGAAAAATAGTTTTTAATCTTTGTATTTCTACTTCTGCTTCTATTGCTGTACGTCCTAATCCATTTCTCTCAATGGGACGAGTGTAAACATTCCAAAACTCAATTAAGTTTTGCGGCACGATATGTAATGTTTCGCCCTGACCTAACAATTTATTGATAGCATTGACAGCATTACTATTCATCGGATGAGATAAATCAACGCTACGTAATAATATATTTGTGTCTAGAAGATAAGGCATTTAACCCCTGTCACCATAAATACTTTCTCGGCTGAGTGCTTCATCAGAAAGGGTTGGTAAATTCAGACTCCTGTGACTCTCTACCCATGCTTGAAATGCAGCTATCCGTTTTTCTGGAGTAGCAGTTTCATTAACTGGTCGTTCTTGTTGCGGTTCTACCAATTGCGTTAGTATTCTATCTAAATATGGTTTAATTTCTTCAGGATTACGGTTGGTTATATCAGCCAAAATTTGAGTGATTGTTTCCAAATCCTGCTTATGTGATTCTTGGAAAAAATGCAAAACTTCTGTATTCATAACTTGAGTTATTTGTGAATATTTGACTTAAATTATATCACAAACCTGATAAACGCCGTGAAAATTCCCTGTGTTCTTGTGAATTTAATCCGGTTTGCAATACTTCTAAAACCTTAACCATATCTCCTGCTAATAATGCCGTTACAGATAACCATAATCCGGGCATAACTTGACTTTTAATAATTCCCTCTGTATCAGGTTGCAGTAATATATATTCACTGTCATGTAACCCAAACCAATCTAATTTATTTTCTAAACTCTGCCAAACAATATATTCCTGAATGCCGTTACGTTTATAGGCTTTTTTCTTATCATATAAATCATAAGCTGCACTGCTGGCGGCAATTTCCGCGACTAATTCCGGTGCGCCTTCAATATAATCATCATCGGTAATTCGAGATTTTCCACCCAAACTTTCATCAATTAATAAAACTCCATCGGGTTGAGGTTCATTATCCTGATCTAATCTGATGGTAGGTTCTATTCCTAATTTAATTCCGGGGGTATGAATACGATAATTCCACAACCAACCGATTAAATTGCTATGGGGTTCTGCATGACGTTGAAAGCGTAAAGGTGAGGCCACGTAAACTACTCCTTCGATTAATTCAGCTTTTTTAATATCGAGACTTTCAGTATAACGACGTTCAAATTCATGGCGTGATAAGCGATCGCCATTTTCTAAAGGTAGAATTTGAGGAGTTGGGTTAGTTTGTGGCCGCTGCATTACCATTTGCTATACCTCCAAGAATTAATTTACACAATCAGCAGAGGACGGGGAAAACCCGCCCGTATATAATCAATTATGGTGCTGGGGGTAAAGTTCCACCACTAGCAGCCGGCGGTTCAGTGTAATCGCAAAATATATTAACCCCTATTTTCAGGATATATAAAACTATAACAGTGGCAATGGCAGGATCAAGAGGTAAACCACTAGATGAAGCTAAACCCACTAAGGAAACTATCACACCTGTAAGTAAAGGAGAACTGCCAGGATTTTTGGTGTATTCTTTGATTTGACCACGAAACCCGTCATCACCACAAAGTTCATTTCGCAAGGCTTTGAGGGTGATTTGTAAAAGTGACTTATCTCCCCCCATGATAACTTGACGATTTTTTTCTTGCCATAAATCTTGAAAAGCCGTTTCCATGTCGCCATTGTGCTTTTCTAAATGATCCATTGCTTCCAGTCCGGGGGTATAATCAGGCATTAATTCCCGCATAGCTTTGATTTCGCTGTTAGTTATTTGCATAGCTAATTTAGGTGGTTTACTTAATAGTATCAAAATCAACTACATTATGGACAGGGATTATTTATTCCTTATTTAGTGTACCAATTACCAATCACCAATCATGAATCTTTCATCCTTAAAATTTCTTCGCAGTTTACGTAAAGATAACCACCAATTTGCTGTAATTGGGTTAGGTCGTTTTGGTCGTTCTGTCTGTTCAACACTGCATAATTTAGGTTATCAAGTATTAGCTACAGATGTTGATGAAAAACGGGTTTCCGAAGCATTGAATGAAGAAATAGTTGGTCATGCTTTGCAACTCGATTCAACTGAATCAGCAGCCCTGAAAGAAGCCGGAATTTTTGAATTTGATACCGTTATTGTCGCCATTGGTAACTACGTTCAGGAAAGTATTATTACTACCTTAAATGTGAAAGAAGGTGGTGTACCTCACGTAGTTGCAAAAGCCTCTAGTGAAGTTCACCGCAAATTATTACAACGAGTGGGCGCAGATCATGTAGTATTTCCTGAATATGAAGCTGGTTGTGCTTTAGCAAGAACACTCACTAAACCGGGAATTTTAGAAAGATTTGATCTTGACCCAGATAACAGTATTGTGGAGTTAATTGTCCCTGATGAATTTCATGGGAAAACTATTGCTGAACTGCAACTGCGTAACCGCTACGGTTTAAATATGTTGGCTGTAAGTCATGATGGTAAATTTATCATTAATCCCGAACCAACTAAACGTTTAGAAAAAGGTTCTGCAATGGTAGTAATTGGTTGTAATAAAGATATTAATCGTTTACCAATATAGGGAATAGGGAATAGGGAATAGGGAATAGGGAATAATAATTTTTCAATGACAAATGACAAATGACAAATGACAAATTATTTTGGATTTGTGATTTGTTTATCTGGTGTCAAATTCGGTAAAGTAGTTTTCTCAGTTGTCGAAGTAAGTAATTGGACAAAAATATTTACAGTCATTGCGAGGGAAGGGAAGCAATCACAACCCTTGGAATTGCTTCATTTCACTTCGTTCCATATGGCTAACGCCACGCTACGCTAACGCAATAACATTGTGTAATTAATTCTGTCTCACTACTTATTTGCAGGTAAGTCTTCAACAGGGGGAAGATTTGCGGGTGCTTGTTCAAGTGGTGGAGTAGTAACTGCTGTTGCGCTACCGGGTTGATTTACAGGGGATTTTTTGGGTGCTAAAATTTGGGCAATTTGTTGGATGATTTGTTCAGTTTTGGCAACTTGCTCAGTATTTCCTGCTGTTACGTACTGTTGACGAGCGCGTATTAATGCTTGAGCGGATTCCTTAAAGACACCTTGATTATATAAAGCTACTCCTAAGTTATAGTGAGCAGAGGTGTTTTTAGGATTTTGCAGAATTGCTTCTTTATAAATATTAATTGCTTCAGCAATTTTACCTTGATTTACTAAAAGACTACCTAAATTATTGTAAGCTACAGAATTTTCAGGATCTATTTTTAAAACTTCCCGATAGGCGGAAATCGCCGATTCTACTTGACCTTCTTGTTGTTGAACAATTGCTAAGTTGAAATAAGCATTTTCATGATTTCTATCTAAATTAATTGCTTGTTCATAAGCAGAAATAGCATCTTGACGCTGATCTTGTTCATAGAATAAAACCCCCAAATTATAATGAGCATCAGCCAATGTGGGAGTTACCACTAAGGCTTGACGATAAGCTGTAATAGCGGCTTCTTTTTGTCCCTGTTTTTGTAAAGCTACACCCAAATTATAATAAGCTGATCCCAAATTTGGATTTAATCTAATGGCTTCTCCAAATTCTTGGATAGCTAGATCTAAGCGATTTTGTTGTAAAAGAATATTACCTAAATAATTTCGGGCTGCACCAATATTAGGATCTCGCTCTAAGGCTTTACGAAAAGCCATTTCCGAACCTTGATAGTCTTGACGATTATAAAATGTTACTCCCTGTTGAAAAGATATAGCTGCTTCTAAATCCTGGGAAACAACTTCTGCTGCTGATACCTGACTGTTGGGAGAATTAATAATTGCAGGTAAAGTCAAGATTAAAAATGCAGAAGAAGTAGAAAGGATACTCATTAATACTTGCTTGTATGTAGCCTTAGCTATGTTAAAAGACGGATATTTATGGCATTTTTGATACATGACTCACTACCCTTTAGTTATACTGAATCTAATCTAAGTAACTTGGCATAATTAAATACAAGACCTCTCTCCAAACCTCTTCCCTTGCAGGGGAGAGGCTTTGACTCCCCATTTCCTGGTAGGGAAGGGGGCTGGGGGGTTAGGTCTATCTTAATCTAATTTAAGTAACTTGGCATAATTAAATACAAGACCTCTCTCCAAACCTCTTCCCTTGCAGGGGAGAGGCTTTGACTCCCCCTTCCCTGGTAGGGAAGGGGGCTGGGGGGTTAGGTCTATCTTATATTTTTTAACGCCTACCTACTTATCTAAATTAGATTATCCATCACTTCATCAAAAATTCATAAGAATACTTTTCCCTTCTGGTAAGATCAACATAGCATCACCGAAAGAGTAGAAGCGGTATTCAGAACTAATTGCTTGCTGGTAAAGATCCAATAATCTTTTTCTACCAATTAAAGCACTAACGAGCATCAATAAACTAGAACGGGGTAAATGAAAATTGGTGATTAACCCCTCCACAACCTGCCATTTATACCCCGGATAAATAAACAAATTTGTCTTCCCGACAAAGGGCTGTAAATCTCCAGATTGCGCCGCACCTTCCAAAGCTCTTACCGCTGTTGTTCCTACCGCAATAATTCGTCCCCCAGCAGCCTGAGTAGCCCGAATTTGCTCAACGGTATCAGCAGGAACTTCAATCCATTCTTCGTGCATGGCGTGGGTAGTGACATCTTCTACTTCCACTGGGCGGAAAGTACCGATACCAACATGAAGGGTAATAAAGGCTTGATTAATGCCACAATTACGCAGCTTTTCTAGTAATTCTGGTGTAAAATGTAATCCTGCTGTTGGGGCGGCGATCGCTCCCTGTTCAGCCGCATACACCGTCTGATACTGTTCATCAGCCGCCGTAGAAGCCGTAATATAAGGAGGTAGGGGAATCTGTCCAAACTTCCCTAATACCTGCACTAAAGGAACTGCTGGGGGCAAATCAAACTGTAATAATCGCCCCCCAGTTTCTGGATCTGACTCAACAACTGTCGCCCTCAATTCCTGTTTATTCCCATCTCCTCCCGCTGTAAAAATAATCTCACTACCCACCTTAAAGCGCTTTCCAGGCTTCACCAAAGCCAACCAGCAATTATGCCCTCGTTCCTCCAACAGCAACACCTCCACCCCCGCACCTGTATCCTTACAGCCATATAGCCGAGCGGGAATTACCTTTGTATTATTCATAATCAATAAATCACCCGGTTTCAGCAATTCCGACAAATCACGGAAAATGTGATGTAGAGGTGGTATAGTTTTAGCAGTTTCGGGAGAATTTACTACCAATAACTTAGAACTATCTCTAGGAACAGCAGGGTTTTGGGCGATTAGTCCTGGTGGAAGTTCGTAGTCATAACCAGACAACGAACAATCTAAATTAACATTTTGTGTTTTCGCTTTATCTTGTATTATTTGTCGCTTCATATTAATCAAGTAATTGTTAAATTGTTATAATGGTATGCATTTAAATGAGCTACACAACTTACTGTAACCGCTATACATCACTTTTACTGCCTTTTCTTTCCATCTTCTTTATTCTCACTTCTGACTGGGCGCAGGCTCTGCGCCCCTACTTTTTGACTGGGCGCAGGCTCTGCGCCCCTACTTTTTGACTCCTGAATTATTGGGTAAATCTCCCCATAGAATAACGGGTGCTTTTACCCTACCGGGAACTCCACCCCATTAACGAAGATAGATAGGTAGAACTAAATTGAATCCCATAACACTATGATGGAATACTTGTACTATCTAGGCAATGCCACACTCACCCTGAGAATCGTTCAATACTTACATGGTAGACCACAACTTCCCGTTTCCTTTGTGAGCGTGATTCATCAAATTAATGGTTGGGTAGTCAGAATTAAACTCAAAGAAACAGTCTCAGATCAACAAGATGGTGATTTTCGAGCTTTCTTGAGTGAATTGGGAATTAGCTATCAGCCACCAATGAGAGTCCAAATGGCGTTTTGGAGTTTAGAATCTGGACAAACACCCATAGACGTAATGCGTCGTTACCAAGTAGCAGTTGTTTCTCATGGTAGCCCGGAAAGAGAAGAAATTGAAGCATTTAGACAACAGTTTGTTCGAGGTTTAGGGTATTGTCCAGAAACACTCGCTTAAACAATGCTAAATTAAGTGTCACAACGTAAAAATAATTTTGCAGTCATGATTATTACTGTTCAAAAGCTGCCTCAATATATTGTAGCAGCTTAAATTCATATCCAGCTATAGATAAACGCTCTAAAAATTCTTCGCTAATAATCTTTTTACTTTGTAATTGATAATGAACAAGTGCCACATCAAAGCGACAAGCATAATCAGCTTTTTGTGGATATTCAGCTAAAAATATTTCCGCAGTCCGCCAGATTTTTGCTTGTTTTTGGGGAGTAATGGCATTTTTCCCCCCTTCATCCCAATTACCAGAACTCCGGGTTTTCACTTCAACAAACGCCAGCATTGTGTCTTGATATTGGGCAATAATATCAATTTCTCCCCAACGACAACAAAAGCGCCGCTGCAAAACTTCCCAACCTGTAGATTGTAACCATTTGGCTACTAGGTCTTCACCTATGTTACCAATATCTGCATAATTAAATGGAGAAGGATTAGCCATTAATTAACAATACCATGAATACTAAGCATCCCAATTGGATAAGTATACTCAGTTTATTACTTTGGGTGATGATTTCCACCACAGTCTTAGCAGCTTTTGTCCCTTCTGCTGTAGCACTGGAATATAACAAAGAAATTCTTATCAGTGCTGATTTTTCTGGACGTGATTTAACAGATTCTAGTTTTACTAAGGCAAATCTTCGCTACAGTAATTTCAGTCACTCTAATTTAAGAGGTGTTAGTTTTTTCGCCGCCAATCTAGAATCAGCAAATTTACAGGGAGCAGACCTAACTAATGCTACACTTGATTCAGCGCGGTTAATTAGAGCCGATTTAACCAACGCCGTTTTAGAAGGAGCATTTGCAGCTGGTGCCAAATTTGATGGTGCTATAATCGAGGGTGCAGATTTTACTGATGTACTACTGCGTCGAGATGAACAAAAGAAACTATGTATGCTGGCAAAAGGTACTAATCCCGTGACAGGAAGGGAAACAAGAGATACCTTATATTGTTCTTAGATTCAGATCAGATCCCCGACTTCTTTGAGAATTCGGGGATCTGACGCTTACAGTATTTAGATATTTTGTAAAATTTGTGAAAGTGTTAATTTGAGTTCTGGAAATAATGGCGATATAATTAAATCATCACCTGTCTAAAGAATAAATAGAAATAGTTGGTTGTTTAGGATTACCAATAGACATCTGGTGAAAATTAAATATGCGTGACATGAAACCCCTGTAGAGACGTTCCATGGAACGTCTCTACAATCTTTACCGGAGAGTTTTATTGTGTTCACCTACTTAGGTGTTTTAATTAAAGCTGTTTTGGGGATAAAATAAGGAAGTTTAAGTTTTTTATATTCTGTAACTATTTCTTCCAATAAAAATCCGATAATTGTTACCCCCCTTTACAAGGAAAAGGTGGATAATAATGTGATGAAAACTACGGGATACCACTTTTAAAATAACCTCTTATGGAAAAGAATATTAATTTAATTTTTGTAGGTTGGGTTGAATGAAGTGTATCCCTTACGGGAGCCGAAGGCATAACCCAACATTGGCTTTAAGATAGTAAGAGTTTTTGGGTTTACTTGCGTCAACCCAAGGTACAATAAATGTTTACATAAAGCGAAAGGTAGAGCCGAAATTATTGATTTTATGTAACCAATTTATGATATAAAATTGTTAGTTATCTCCTATAAAATATGCACCAGCAGGAAATCCGACTTAAACCCGGTACATTATGGACAAGTCTCAAAAAAACCACCGAACTGGCTTTAAAATCTGGAGCTTTAAAATCTATTCCCACAGAGGTGGAAATTTTTGAACAAGATGGAATCAAGTTTGTTGTCAGAATTTTAGAAAATATCAATCGCAAAAAAGCTAATCAAGAAAAACAAAATCAAAAAACTGCTAAAACTGGTAAAGAATTTAATCCTTTTTTACCTTATGAAGAAGCTTTATTTGTGGCGGATATCTCCCCTACTCACGTTTGTATTTTAAATAAATTCAATGTTGTTGATTATCACTTTTTGATAATTACCCGCGCTTTTGAACCACAGGAAAGCCTACTTACCCTAGAAGATTTTACAGCTATGTGGGCTTGTTTAGCAGAATTTGCTGGGTTAGTATTTTATAACGGTGGTAAACTTGCCGGTGCGAGTCAACCACATAAACATTTACAAATTGTCCCTTTTGCAGAAACGGATATTCCCATTTCACCACTTGTAAAAGCTGCAAAATTAGATAATTCCCTGGGAACTATCCCAGAATTTACCTTTGTACACGCTCTCACTAATATTAACTTAGGAGAAAGTGCCGAAATAACCTTCAAAAAATATCATACATTACTACAAACCTTGGGAATTAAACCCCTAGAAAATAATATCCAATCAGGAGCATATAATCTTTTAATGACACGAGAATGGATGTTAATTGTTCCCCGAAAATTTGAAGAATTTGAATCAATTTCTGTGAACTCATTGGGGTTTGCAGGGACGTTGTTAGTCAAAAATCAACAACAAGTGCAACTATTAAAAAATATTAGCCCTATTAACCTTTTAAATCATGTTGCTTTTCCTCTACAACAACATTGAATCTTAGACTACAATATAAATTAATATATTTCTCCCTTTCTTTGCGCGAAACAAAAATCATCAAAAAGAGGAAAAATCATGGAATCTCTAGATATAAAATGGATTCGTTCCCAGTTTCCCGCACTCACACAAACAATCAACGGAAAACCAGCAATTTTCTTTGATGGACCCGGTGGCACACAAGTACCTGGTGGTGTACTAGACGCAATTAGTGATTATTTAGTCAGGTCAAATGCTAATGCTCACGGTGCTTTTACTACCAGTATGCGAACCGATGCCTTGATTATTTCTGCCAGGTCGGCGATCGCTGACTTTCTGGGATGCGATAATGATGAAGTAGTATTTGGCGCAAATATGACCACCCTCACCTTCTCCGTGAGTCGCGCTATCGGTAGAGAACTCCAACCCGGTGATGAAATCATTGTTACAGACTTAGACCATGCAGCGAACATTTCTCCCTGGTATGCTTTAGAAGAAAAAGGTGTGATTATTCGGACAGTTAATATTAATATTGCCGACTGTACATTAGATTTAACCGATTTAGAAAAAAAGATAAATTCCCGCACCAAAATAGTAGCAGTAACTTACGCTTCCAACGCCGTCGGCACAATTAATGATATTGCTAAAATAGTTAAAATTGCCCATAGTTTCGGAGCTTTAGTATATGTTGATGCCGTCCATTACGCCCCCCATGCACCGATAAATGTTCATCATTTAGACTGTGATTTTCTCGCCTGTTCCGCCTACAAATTCTTCGCTCCCCATCTAGGAATTCTTTACGGAAAAAGAGAACATTTAACCAGATTTTCCCCTTATAAAGTTAAACCCGCATCAGAAGAAGTCCCTTCCAGATGGGAAACAGGAACATTAAATCATGAAGGTTTAGCCGGATTAGTAGCAGCAATTAATTATTTAGCAAAATTAGGTTGTCATGTTTCCCCAACCTTAGATAACGAATTACTTTCCTCCTTAATAGAAGCCGATAGAGAAGGCTTAACCACCTTCCATTGTCCGCGATTCCTAACCGAAAAAGAACAACCAAATCATGAATTAGTATCAGCTTATCATAGCCGTCGCGCCGCATTATTATCAGCAATGTCAGCCATTCAACAATATGAAAGAGAATTAAGTAAAAAATTGATTTCAGGATTATTAAAAATCCCTGGTTTAACCCTCTATGGAATTACCGAACCCAGCCAATTTACATGGCGCACACCAACAGTATCTATCCGCATGACAGAAAAAACACCAGCAACCATAGCCAAAATATTAGGAGAACAGGGAATATTCGCTTGGTACGGAAACTTCTATGCAACCAACCTCACCGAAAAATTAGACGTAGAAACATCAGGCGGCTTATTACGAATAGGACTAGCCCATTACAACACAGCCGCAGAAATAGATCAACTGCTACAAACCCTCAATGAAATCGCGTAACAACCTTAAATCACAGCCATTTTCATATATTTTCTTCCTTTGCGCCTTTGCGCCTTTGCGTGAGATAATGAAAATAGCTGTAACACCCCACTAACCGCAGTCCTCAGTCTCACAAACACGGCGAATATTGAGAATATCACTCATTTTCTTGAGTTGCACAAATAAATGTTCCAACTGAGAACAATCGCGGACATCAATTCCCAAATCCATCAACGCAGGTTGTCCCAAACAAGTTTTCACTTGAGCATGACGAACATTAATACCCTGATCACTCAAACGTGACAATACATCTTTCAATACTCCCACCCTGTCCATAGCCTCAATTTGCACATTAACCGGATAAGTATGGGGACGGCTGCGGTTTTCCATAGCCAAATTCCAGCGCACTGGTACTAACCGCTCACACTCAATAGGTTCTACATTATGACAGCCTTGGCGGTGGATAGAAATTCCTCTTCCTCGTGTGACTACACCCACAATTGCTTCACCGGGAATGGGGTTACAACAGCCAGCAATATGATGAACCAAACCCTCCATACCAATAATCGGGGAATCACTAGCACGGGAAGTAATTAGTGGGGTATCCCGTGAGGATTTTGGCGTTGGTTCTTTGGGGATAAATGGGACAACATCACTTACCGGTTGTCTAGCTTTCACAACTTCTCGCCAACGGTTCAGCGCTAAATTCGAGGTAATTTCCCCATAACCCAAACCGGCAAGTAAATCTTCCACACTGTGATAATTACATTTTTCGGCGACAGTGTGCATAGCATCTGATTTGAGCAAATTCTCAAAACCAGTTTTCCCCAATTCCTTCTCTAATAAATCCCGTCCTCTGGCGATATTTTCTTCCCGGCGCGATCGCTTGTACCACTGTTTAATTCGATACTTCGCCGCTGAAGTGCTAACAAAATTTAACCAATCCAAACTAGGATGACTATTCTTTTGAGTAATAATATCCACAATATCGCCATTATGCAAGCGCGTTGACAAAGGCACAATCCGACCATTAACCCGCGCTCCCGCACAGTGGTTTCCCACTTCCGTATGAATCCGATAAGCAAAATCAATACTTGTAGAACCAGGACTTAAAGGAACAACATCCCCCTTTGGGGTGAAGACATAAACATCATCTTCAAATAGATTATCCTTAACACTATCTAAGTATTCCTGAGCATCTTTTAAATCACTTTGCCAATCTAGCAACTGGCGCAACCAAGTAAACTTTTCATCAGAGCCTGTGACGGAAGTATTCTCAGAACCCCCAGTTTCTTTATACTTCCAATGGGCAGCAATTCCGTACTCCGCGATATGGTGCATTTCCAAAGTCCGAATTTGCACCTCCAGCGGGCGACCAGTCAAGCCAATTACCCCCGTATGCAAAGACTGATAATGGTTTGGCTTCGGCAATCCAATGTAGTCCTTGAACCTACCAGGGATAGGACGAAAAGAATCATGAACAACAGCTAAAGCGCGATAGCATTCTTCATTACTTTGGACAATAATTCGCAGCGCCGCCAAGTCGTAAATTTCATGAAATTCCTTTTGCTGCCGCTGCATTTTTTGATAAATGCTATAAAGGTGTTTAGGACGACCACTAATTTCTAAACAATTAATCCCCGCCTTGAGTAACCGACGGCGTAAAGTATCCGTAGCTTTGAGTAACTTTTCTTCCCGTGCCGTGCGTTTTTCCGCGACACATTTCTGAGTTTCTCGATAAGCCTCTGGTTCTAAATATTTAAATGCTAAATCCTCTAATTCCCACTTAATTTGCCAAATCCCTAAGCGATTCGCCAAAGGTGCAAAAATATCTCGCGTTTCCTGGGCGCTGCGTTGACGACTAGCTTCTGACATATATTGGAGAGTCCGCATATTATGCAAACGGTCTGCCAGTTTCACCACAATCACACGAATATCTTGCGCCATAGCCAAAAACATTCGCCGGAAATTTTCCGCCTGACTTTCGGTTTTGCTAGTAAAATTAATTTTCGACAGCTTGGTAACACCTTCTACCAATAGCCTGACTTCTGGACCAAACCGTGCTTCTATATCTTCACTTGTAACTTCTGTATCTTCAACTACATCATGAAGTAATCCGGCTGCTATCATAGCCGGACTACCACCTAGTTCACGGAGTATTTCCGCTACAGCAACAGGATGGGCAATATAAGGTTCTCCCGATTTGCGAACTTGACCACCATGTAGTTGATATGCAAACTGAAAAGCCCGACAAATTAAGGCATTACTGTTATACGTTCGGTCTTCTTCCTCTGTAAGTATCGGCGCTGGCGGTGTGATTAAACATTTGTTAAGCCAGTCTGGGAGAACAACATCAACAGGAGGTTTGACGGCTATACTACTCATAAAATAAAAAAGGTAATTTGTGGATAGGTGTAAGAGATAAGCAAAAATGACAGCATTTCTATAAGTAGATGCTGTTAACTGAAAGTTTAGAGACAAGGTTGGAGAGATGATGTCCTAACTGCCTGTGGTCATCATCCATTGTAGGTTTCTTTCAAACATAATCATAAAAATCTATTGACTGTAAACCAAGCCTCAAAATAAGATTTGAGACTTGTGATTTTGAACATGAACAATGGAAAGTTTTGTTGGATCAGAAAATTTTCTTGACACTAATACTATCTTAACTAGCAACAGATGTCTTTTAATTGTGATAAATATCAGGAATTGGCAACATTTCTAGATGAGTTTCGGACTAATGTAACAGCAGGTAAACTCAGTGCGGGGGAGTTACGTCCGCATTTAGCCAAGTTACAGGCGTTTTTTAGCCAGCAAATTGTTCCTTTGGTTGATGCTAATTTACGAGAACAATCCTATAAAACCGAAATAAGTAAGCAGTTGCGACTATTGGAAGTAGATATGATGTTTCTCCAAGGGGCAAAGCAATTAACAACATTACAAGCTAGGTTGAAAACTATTGAGGAGCGTATTGATACTTTAATTAGATATTGTCAAGCTATTACCCAGCCTATGAAATCGCAGGAATCAAAGTAGGAATTTGTCTCACGCAAAGGCGCAAAGGCGCAAAGGAAGAGTTTAAGAGATGGAATTTTTGCCTCTTGATGGGGAATAATGAAATTATGCCAATGCCTACATCAACCGGGGAAATGCACCCTCTAAGCCAGGTACGAAAGATCCCCGACTTCTTAATTAAATTTTTTGTAAATAATAAAGATCATTCAAAGAAGTCGGGGATCTAAATCCGTCGGTTTAATTTTCTGATCTCCTTCTCTCTTCCTCTGCGTCTCTGCGCCTCTGCGTGAGAAAAAATATTTAACTTACCCATAAAAAATATAATTAACTACTTAATAAGTATATAAAACTTAACAAAAAAACCACTAAGGTCATAGGACAATGGTAAATTAATTTCAGTTGTAACTATTCTGAATCCTGTTTATATGTTTACCAAAATCCGTCGGCTTTCAAATCGGTTTTTTAATAACTCTCGGACAGTAAACAACGAACCACTGAATAAAGTGAGTTTAGTTGTCATTATTTTAGTTGATATTTTTATTTTAATTAATGTTTTTACGGGTTTAAATAATATTAGTGAATGGCATCTTAGCCCAACGCAAGCTTATCCATGTTATTCTGAATGGAATAATTATAAAACCCAAACTAGCAAAAATAAAGATTATGAATTTTTGAGGAGTTCATTACCTTACGGTAGCAATGAGCAAAGAGTTCAGCAAGCATATCAAGATGCAGAAATTGGACATTTGGGTAAAGTTTCCGAAATCTGTTTGAACTATGGTGAATCTAAAGATAAACTGAATAATCCTCAAAATCAGAAAATTCTCACCACGATAAATCAGACGCAAGATAAAATTAGTCGTCTTGAACAAGCAAATACTACCATTCGTCAGCAATATGATTCAACCTTATTAGAAAAAATTGCCGGTCAGTCTTCAGGTAATTCTATTAATCAGGTTCGCGCTGAAAAAGCTAAACAGGCATTAACACAAAATAATCAGAAAATTGCCAACTTAAAACAGGAAATTGCTAATCTGCAAAATCAACTCCTAACAAAACCCGAAAGTGTTAACTTCTTGTCTTTTGCCAAAGATGAAACTCAATTTAATCAAATTGCTAAAGGCTATAAAGATGCTTCCTTTTGGTATCCTAGCATTCAATTAGTTTTTCAAGCTATCTTTTTAATTCCACTAATTCTGATGGCATTATTAGTTAATAATTTTAGTCAACGGAAAGGATATGGATTAATAGGATTAATTAGCTGGCATTTGCTAGTGATATTTCTCATTCCGCTAATTTTGAAAATATTTGAATTTCTGCAAATTGGTGTAATATTTAAATTCTTGTTTGATATTATTAGTTTTCTGTTTGGTGGGCTAGTTTTCCTAATTAGTTATGTTTATATTTTGCTAATTCCCTTAGTTGGTTTTGGCATGATTAAATTCTTCCAAACCGTTGTCTTTAATCATAGAATTCAAGCAGCTAACAGAATTCAAAAATCCCGCTGTATTCGGTGTGCTAGAAAAATTCGTCCTCAAGATAGCCACTGTCCCCACTGCGGTTACTATCAATATGTCGAATGCCATAATTGTCATGAGTTAACTTATAAAGAATTACCTTATTGTCATCATTGTGGTGCTGATCAAAATTCCCCTAATTTACAGGTAAATTAACACTTTAAGAAAGTAGAGAAATTTCGATGCAAGTGAGGTATAATGGGCAATAATTAACCGCAGATGGCAAAAGATAGACGCAGATAACCGCAGATAATTTGGTTTTCCTGCTCTCCTCTTTTATTCGATATTATTAAGTTATTGATTGAAATCTAGGCAAACAATTTATGTCATCTATTACCAATGTCACTGAAGCTACATTTAAGCAAGAAGTGCTAGAAAGTCCAACTCCTGTTTTAGTTGATTTTTGGGCCCCTTGGTGCGGTCCTTGTAAGATGCTGTCTCCTGTAGTGGAAGAAGTTGCTGCGGAATATGCAGGACAGGTAAAAGTGGTAAAGTTGAATGCTGATCAAAATCCTACTGTTGCTAGTCATTACGGGATTCGCAGTATTCCTACTTTGATGATATTTAAGGGGGGACGACAAATTAAAACAGTTGTTGGTGCTGTTCCTAAAACTACATTAGCTACTACATTAGATAAGTATGTTGATGCGTAGCTGTAGCTTTTTTACCGGATATTGCAAGCTTTCCGTTCTCCGTCATGTTCAGGATGTTGCCAAGAATAAGCAAAATGGCTAACACCCTTAATTTGAGGAGATAATTGGCGGAGGGCTTGCATTTGTACTTCTAATGGGGGACGATTGCTAATTGATTCTCCCCACTTCCCAGCTAAAGCCGGAATCACTTTTGTACCTGGTTGCGCCATTTTTAAAACTTGTTGAACTTGCGCCACAATGCAACTAGCATTCCCGCAATTTGCATAGGACATGGGATGCCATTCTAGGGTACTGGGGAACTTATCCCAAGGTTGCAAGCGGGAATCATACCCCTGTCCTAAAGCTTGATTACCTTCGGGAAAAAATACTGCCCCCGCGGGAATACCTTTTTGTTTGGCTGGGTAACTTGCTAAAGTTACAAAATCTAAGATACCTTGCATAGCATGAGCAACGGAGAGTAACCACAAATCCAATTGCAAAACCCGCTGTTTTTCTCCTGGAGAAGGTAAGGATTTCTGCTTTTTGGGGGGAATACGCCCTTCCCATAAGGGTTCATCTTCTTGAGGATAGCGTTTATCAATTTCTGCTATGTCGCCAGCGCTGACATATCCTTTGGTTAAAAAACGACGAATTAATTCTAATCCTTTGGCATTTTTGGCGCGACTAAATAGGACTTCTTGGGTGGCTGGAGTAAATAGCCAGAGGTCATGAACTTTGGTAGCAATGGAGTCAATGCCGGTCTGACGAGGATAACGAACATAATCGAAGAGAACACCATCTGGACGACGGCGGATAACCTGTTGCACCATGCGGTAGTAATCGGTTTTTGCTTGGGTGTTGTAGGGATCAATGAAGACTTGGGAACTATCTTCTACTACGGATAAGCTGGTTTGATTTTTGCCATTACGAGCGATCGCATTTTGTCTATCTGCACGTTGAGCATAGGTGTAACCAAAGTTATTAGTAAACATCCAAGCATAAACTTTTAACCCCCGTTGTTTCCCTTTTTTAATTGCTGATGCTAATAAATCAAATTTTTCTGCCCCAGGAAGGCGAACTACAGCAGGCCAAACAGTAGAATTAGCTGCGGCGGGTAATAGTACCCGTCCATCATAAAATACTTCTAAATAAACTTGGTTATAGCCTTGGTTGACAATTCGATCCATAATTTGATCAACTGCTCCCGGCTGGATATCACAGGGATACAGGCGCAACCAAATAGCCTGAGTTTGCGGCCAAGTCTGACTACGACAGGTTTTTAATTCTTGTGTATGCTGTTTGAGTAATTTCTGATAGCGACTTGCCGCCTCTTTATTGCCTTTAAAAGCCAATAAACGTAAGTTTTCTTTTTCTTGAGTTGCTTTTGATGATACCCAACAATCCTGTCCGTTCTGAGCAATGGCTGGTTTGGTAGCTAGGTTGAGAATCAATAAGCAATTAGTAATAATTACAGTAAATAAACCTTGCCAAGATAAAACTATCCTTAAAAATTTCCAGTTGAAATCAGACATAAGAGAACTCCACAAAAAAGATTGTCCAGGATTTGAGGATGTACAGGATGTTTTTTTATATTCATCTACATTTTCATAAAATTGCATTTTGTCTGAATCAGGATGTCCAGGATTTGAGGATGTACAGGATGTTTTTTAATGTTTATCTACATTTTCATAAATTGCATTTTGTCTGAATCAGGATATCCAGTATTTGAGGATGTACAGGATGTTTTTTAATATTTATCTACATCTTTACAAAATTGCACTAATTTTAATATTCCACAATATCAATATCAAATATTATCCTGTTAATCCTGTAATCCTGGTTATCCTGATATGGCTTGCGCCACGCTGCGCTATCAGACAGTTAAATATTAATAGAAAACGGTGCATTACATTTCATTAACTTACTCTGCCCAATTTTCTAATGAGAGTTTAGGAATGCGAGAAAATTCGCGTATATTGTTAGTAACTAGAGTAACACCTAAACTCATTGCATGAGCAGCAATTAGCATATCCATTGGTCCAATCACAAGCCCTTTACTTTCTAAATCACTTCTAATATATCCATAAATCACTGCTGCATTTTGACTAAATTCAATAATTTCTAAAGGAAGTAAAAACTGCATAAGGGCATTTTTATTTTTCTCTTGTTGCTGACTTTTATAAACACCATATTCTAATTCAGCAACGGTAATGGAAGAAATGCCAATATCAGAAATTGACAAGGTTTGAAATCGTGCTATAACTTTTTCTGGCTTTTGCTTAATCAGATAAATACAGATGTTGGTATCGAGAAGATATTGCATTTAAAATTCCTCTCTTTTATCAATAGGAAGTTGATCTCTAGTCATCAGAAAATCATCAGAAAATTGATCTAAACTATCAATTAGAGTTTGCCACGGATTATCTTTACTAATAAGAATAATGGCATTACCAATTTTTTTAACATAGACTTCAGTACCTGTCATTTTAAAATCTGTTGGTAATATCACCATTTGATGAGTACCATCACTGCTAAGTTTGGCTGTATTCATGGTTATTTCCTCTCATTAATGCCTAACGCACTACTCTAACTTCAACCCCCACATTAATACTACCCCACAACCGATCAGTTGTGAGAACAGGCTAATTAAGAATAATACCTAATGCTAAACAAGCCCTATCACCAAATGAAAGCCCGATTGATTTAGTATTTGGGCGCAACATTCCTGCTTTTAATGCTTGTTCTTTATTAAAATCAATAACTTCAAGATTGAGATTAGAAAGAATCTGTCTAATATCTTCTTCCGGGATTCCTGCATCTGCTAATTTTGCTATAACTTCAGATAAATTTACTGTACTAATTGCAGCTTTACCCATAAACTTTAAAACTTCTTCGCTACCAGTTTCTTGATTGAGTAAAGCTAAAATAGCAGAAGCATCTACAACAACTTCACTCATTCAGACTTTTCTCTTTTCGTTCCTGAATTAATTCTTCAGAAAGTTCTCTATTAGCAGGAATATATTTTCTAAAAATAGCCTGAGCATTTTGTACAGAAGTTTGCAGATGATGTTCCATTGGGCGATCTTCTAATACAATAACAGCGTTATATTCTCCCATTGGTATATCTACAGGAGAATTGACTAATAATTTGCCATCATTTGTTATAGTTACTTTTATGTCTAGTGTTTTCATAGTTAACTCAGTTAGTGAATGCTCATGTTAATTATACCAAATTTGTCTGAATCAGGATGTCCAGGATTTGAGGATGTACAGGATGTTTTTTAATATTTATCTACATTTTCATAAATTGCATTTTGTCTGAATCAGGATGTCCAGGATTTGAGGATGTACAGGATGTTTTTTTAATATTTATCTACATTTTCATAAATTGCATTTTGTCTGAATCAGGATGTCCAGGATTTGAGGATGTACAGGATGTTTTTTAATATTTATCTACATTTTCATAAATTGCATTTTGTCTGAATCAGGATATCCAGGATTTGAGGATGTACAGGATGTTTTTTAATATTTATCTACATTTTCATAAATTGCATTTTGTCTGAATCAGGATGTCCAGGATTTGAGGATGTACAGGATGTTTTTTTAATATTCATCTATATTTTCATAAATTGCATTTTGTCTGAATCAGGATATCCAGGATTTGAGGATGTACAGGATGTTTTTTAATATTTATCTACATTTTCATAAATTGCATTTTGTCTGAATCAGGATATCCAGGATTTGAGGATGTACAGGATGTTTTTTTAATATTTATCTACATTTTCATAAATTGCATTTTGTCTGAATCAGGATGTCCAGGATTTGAGGATGTACAGGATGTTTTTTTAATATTTATCTACATTTTCATAAATTGCATTTTGTCTGAATCAGGATGTCCAGGATTTGAGGATGTACAGGATGTTTTTTTAATATTTATCTACATTTTCATAAATTGCATTTTGTCTGAATCAGGATGTCCAGGATTTGAGGATGTACAGGATGTTTTTTTAATATTTATCTACATTTTCATAAATTGCATTTTGTCTGAATCAGGATGTCCAGGATTTGAGGATGTACAGGATGTTTTTTTAATATTTATCTACATTTTCATAAATTGCATTTTGTCTGAATCAGGATGTCCAGGATTTGAGGATGTACAGGATGTTTTTTTAATATTTATCTACATTTTCATAAATTGCATTTTGTCTGAATCAGGATGTCCAGGATTTGAGGATGTACAGGATGTTTTTTAATGTTTATCTACATTTTCATAAATTGCATTTTGTTTGAATCAGGATATCCAGTATTTGAGGATGTACAGGATGTTTTTTGATATTTATCTACATTTTCATAAATTGCATTTTGTCTGAATCAGGATATCCAGGATTTGAGGATGTACAGGATGTTTTTTAATGTTTATCTACATTTTCATAAATTGCATTTTGTTTGAATCAGGATATCCAGGATTTGAGGATGTACAGGATGTTTTTTTAATATTTATCTACATTTTCATAAATTGCATTTTGTCTGAATCAGGATGTCCAGGATTTGAGGATGTACAGGATGTTTTTTAATATTTATCTACATTTTCATAAATTGCATTTTGTCTGAATCAGGATGTCCAGGATTTGAGGATGTACAGGATGTTTTTTAATATTTATCTACATCTTTACAAAATTGCACTAATTTTAATATTCCACAATATCAATATCAAATATTATCCTGTTAATCCTGTTAATCCTGTAATCCTGGTTATCCTGATATGGCTTGCGCCACGCTGCGCTATCAGACAGTTAAATATTAATAAAAAACGGTACATTACATTTGATTAACGCACCTTATGAAATGAGTAAACTATTTCATCAAATAATTATTGAGTTCAGGATATTGAGAAAAGAAACCATCAATACTGGCTAATTTTGCTTGATATTCTAATGTAGTAGCAATAATTAAACGATCAAATGGATCTTTATGAACAGGAGATAAATCTACAGCACGACAAGCAATTTCCGCAGTCAAGGGAAATAATATAATACCTGATGGTTCTAATGCTTCCTGAAACCATTGATTAGCAGTACAAGGTAATTCTAGTCTTCCTCGTTGTTGTGCAAGTGCAATTTCATAACAGGAAATAGCGGAAACTCCTACTTCTTCAGATGTTTCAATTATTTCTCTCCAATGGGTAGGAAATTCATCAAATTGTTGACTAATAAACCAGAACCAGATATGAGTATCAAGGACTATTATTTGAGACATTCCCACTCTTCTTCATTGACAATAGGACTAACAATATCACCCAATGTTTTACCTTTACCAGCAATGGAAGCAGGAGGAATACGGCGTTTTTTTGATGGTAAGTTTTCTTGTAGTATGGTGATAATCACACGAGCAGAATTAACTTGAGGTTGTTCTGACAACCATGTTAATTGCCCATTTTCATAAATTGCTTCGTAACTTTTTAGCATAGTAATTTGATGATGAATGATGGTTATATTTTATTATAGTTTAAACAATCACATTTTCTCATAATCAGGATTTACAGGATGTTTTTTAATATTTATCTACATTTTCAGAAATTGTATTTTGTCTGAATCAGGATGTCCAGGATTTGAGGATTTACAGGATGTTTTTTAATATTTATCTACATTTTCAGAAATTGTATTTTGTCTGAATCAGGATGTCCAGGATTTGAGGATTTACAGGATGTTTTTTAATATTTATCTACATTTTCAGAAATTGTATTTTGTCTGAATCAGGATGTCCAGGATTTGAGGATGTACAGGATGTTTTTTAACATTTATCTACATTTTCACAAAATCGCACTAATTTTAATATCCCACAATATCAATATCAAATATTATCCTGTTAATCCTTTAATCCTGGATATCCTGATATGGCTTGCGCCACGCTGCGCTATCAGACAGTTAAATATTAATAAAAAACGGTGCATTGTATTGTATTAATGCACCCTACAAAATTAGCGTGAGAGAACTACCTTCTTTAATGGAATAGAAATAATCTTTCTTCCACTAGTTGCTTGTTGTTTTCTTAAATCAGCACAAATAGCAGCCAAATCATAATTAAATGACTTAGCTTGTTCATCTCTTATTTTGCGAATTTCTGCCAAAACTTCATCATTCCACATAAATTATTCTCCTAACATTTCATAAGGTGTACATATTGTTGGCAATTCATACCCTAAACTATCAGCAATCTGTGAGAGTTTTTTCTGAATATAGGGGTTAGCAATGTGCTTACAATTCCATGTTAACAGATAATCCAATCCATAGACGGTAGCTGTAGCAATGTGAACAGTATCATAAGCAGCAGTCGGTGGTAAATTACTTTGTTTTTGAAATTCCTGTGCTAAATTTTGTACTGGTTCTGTGATATCAAGTAAAGGAAAGTTATTTAAAACTTCTAGTCTTTTATTTACCATTTATACATCACCTTTTGCTACTTCTTGCAATACCAGTGGAGAAATGTAAATAGTAAATGAGTTTCGCTGCGTGTCCCACCAGTCTCTTGTTAATTCTGCATTAGCAGCAACTATCAAATTTTTACTAGGTCTTGCTGTTAAATAACCAATAATACTTGTTTCTATGTATATTGTTCTGGTCATATTATTCAAATGGGATTACTTTGGTAGATTTACTATACTGTATTCTGTTAATCCTTTTGTCCAGGATTTGAGGATGTACAGGATGTTTTTTTAATATTTATCTATATTTTCAGAAATTGTATTTTGTCTGAATCAGGATTTTCAGGATTTGAGGATGTACAGGATGTTTTTTTAATATTTATCTATATTTTCAGAAATTGTATTTTGTCTGAATCAGGATTTTCAGGATTTGAGGATGTACAGGATGTTTTATTAATATTCATCTACATTTTCGGAAATTGTGCTAATTCAAATATCCCACAATATCAAACTCAAATACAATCCTGTTAATCCTTTAATCGGTGGAAATCCTGATTCTAAAATTCATACGCTACTTAGAGCTTTCACTTTTGCAATAGCACCTTCAATATCTGGCAATTTTTGACCATATTTTTCGGCTGTTTCTAACCATAAGTTTCGCACAATTATCAATTCTTGTAAGGTTTCTTCTAAAGTTTCACCCTGTGCTAAACATCCTTTTAATGCGGGAATTTCTGCTACAAAACCGCCTTCTTCACAAGGATAAACAACTATGGGATAATTCATGATTACGCTCCTTCTATTAATTCTATCTAAGAAGAACTCCTCTAACTCTAAAAGTTTACGAATATCACTAAACTTTACATTGTTAGGGCTATTTTTTAATTTTTCAATTAGTTTATCTTTTTTGACCATTTTCTGCTAGTAAAAATTTTAACATTATTTGTCTGAATCAGGATGCTCAGAATTTGAGGATGTACAGGATGTTTTTTAATATTTATCTACATTTTCACGAAATTGCGCTAATTCAAATATCCCACAATATCAATATTAAATACAATCCTGTTAATCCTGTAATCCTGGTTATCCTGATATGACTTGCGCCACGCTGCGCTATCAGACAGTTAAATATTAATAAAAAATGGTGCTGTACTTTCGGAGAACGCACCCTACAAGATGAGAAATCCAGGAGTAGCGTAACGTTTACGCGGTGGTAATTTCAACACTTCGCCTAATTGAAATGAATTTCCAAAAATTCCTGTACAGAGGCTTGACATTTGGTTCTCTTTATGAGAACATAAAGTTAGACCGACCAAAAAAACAAGGTAAAGCAGATATGTTTAAACTAAAAAAATCGAATTTAATAATATATTATGAAAGTAATTGGCATCGAAAACCTAACTGAATTTAGTAAGATTCATCCAGATGCTGAAATTAGTCTTAATGTTTGGCTCCAAACTGCTCAAAAGGAAGAATGGAAACACATTATAGATGTAAGGGAAGTTTATCCACACGCAGATTTTGTACAAGGGTACACAGTTTTTAATATAGGAGGAAATAAGTTTCGGTTAATTACTAAAATTACCTATAAAGTCAAGACCATTAAGATTGAGGATGTATTAACTCATAGTGAATATAATGAAGATAAGTGGAAAAAATAAGGAATAATTAGAGGATTATTAGAGGATTTCGCTTCTCAATAGTCTAATTACACTACTCAGAAGCTCATAAACATCTAGGATATGGCTTTACTATGTCCCTAGTGAAAACATTCTACCCCAAAGGGGGTTGTATATGACAACTACACTAAACAAGGAAGAATACATTAAGCTACTTTCTGAAACTGTGCCACGTATAATTGACACAGAAATAGAACATAAGCGTCTACTAAATGAAGTAGATAAATTTATGGATTTAGGGGAAAATTTGACAGATGAACAAGCTGAAGTTTTACAGTTGCTAGTAACACTAATTGAGCAATATGAAAATAGAGTCTATCAGATGAAAGCTATAACTCCCCTAGATATATTACATGAGTTAATGTCAGTAAGAGAACTCAAACAAAAGGATATTGTCGAGATTTTTGGCTCAAAAGGTATTACTTCAGAAGTAATAAATGGTAAAAGAAGTATTAGCAAAAATCAAGCCAAAGCATTGGGAGATTTTTTTCATGTATCATATTCTTTGTTTTTGTAAGCAAATGGGGATAATAGCTTACTTTCTGAATCACTTCTAATGCTTTAATTGTAGCTGAAAATGGTCTGAATCAGGATGTCCAGGATTTGAGGATGTACAGGATGTTTTTTTAATATTTATCTACATTTTCAGAAATTTCTCTAATTCAATTACCCCAGCAGATCAAACTCAAATACAATCCTGTTAATCCTTTAATCCTGGATATCCTGATTCAGACAGTTAAATATTAATAAAAAACGGTGCGTTACATTTCATTAACGCACCCTACGAGATGAGCGATCAAGATTAGATAATCTAGCATCTAAGCCTATCTCTAAAAGAAACACGAATTTTATCCAAAAGTTCTTCATACTCACATTTGTATCTAAGATTACGTTCGATTTGCCGCCTTGCTTGACTCGGAGAGATTAGATATAAATCTTCTTCATTGCGTATGTCTATAAGACGAATCTTTCCAAGTCTGAAGTTACCAAATACATTTAATATTTCCCGAAGCCTCATATATTCTTCTTCTTCAAAGAATATAGCACTTTCATCTAATTTTAAGAGTATTTCGTTCAACAGTTGAGAGAAATTCATAATATTATTTTCGCTTGCTCCTTTCCACAATTCCTCTCCCGCTAACCGGAGTAATTGGAGTTTTCTCCATATATTCCAATACGATTGGAGTCTAGCTGAAGGATAGCTATCTGGATGAGAAGAAGAAATATTTAACTGGTCTTGGAAATAGTTAAGTTGCTCTGCTAGAGGTAATGAACCATTGAAGATAGCTATATTTCCACCAGCATTTAAGGAGTTCGCATCAATAGATCCAGGGACATTTGGTAAAATAGAATTACGATATTTATCGTTTTGTAAGTGAGTGCCTATAAGATCAACATCACCTTCAGCTTCAACATCCTCTAGATCAATACCTTGACCAGTGGTTTCCTCTGCACGAAAACGACCTTTCTTAGTTTTCATGCGTCTGCCTCTAATTCCACCTTGATGCTTCGCTTTATTAGAACTTTCTGATTTGAGGCTTAACCAATATCCAACTAACAAGCCTAAAGTTGCAAATATAGCCATCCACCAAATCGTCTGATTATTAAACTTTTCACCAATAGTGCGTTGCTGAATAGCAGCGGCAATTAGGTTAAAAAGGACATTAATAAAAGCACCAACGAAAAGACCGAGTATTGAGTAGATATACTGTTTTTGCATAAGCTTATGCTCAGAATAAAATTTACAGTTACTTTACTAAAGTTAGTATACTGCTAGTGTGTTAATTCTGAATCCCTTATCCTATAAGACTTCATGCACAAAATATGTCGTCATATTTTTATGAGAACGTGCCTGGAACAGATGCTTTCGGTGTAAACTACGGTAACACCAATAATTTTCTGGACAATCCCTCCAAAAATACACAGAATTAACACACTAGTATACTGCTAGGGTATCAACCTATAATATATTCTAAAAATATGCTTTATCAAAACCCATGTAGAGACGCACCCCCAAAAACGCCTCTACAAAACCCCTATCCTACAAAACCTCCCTACCCAAATAAACCTGCAAAACCTCCGGTACTTTAATCGTCCCATCTGGTTGCTGATAATTCTCCAAAATCGCCGCCATAGTCCTTCCCACAGCCAAACCAGAACCATTTAAAGTATGCACAAACTGCGTCCCCTTCTTACCCGCTTCCTTAAACCGAATATCCGCCCTTCTCGCTTGAAAATCCACACAATTAGAACAACTAGAAATCTCCCGATACTTGCCAGCAGAAGGCAACCATACCTCTAAATCATAGGTTTTTGTTGCCGAAAAACCTAAATCAGCAGTACATAAATTAATCACCCGATAAGGCAATTTTAAAGCCTGTAAAATACTCTCTGCACTGACTAGCAACGTCTCCAATTCATCAAAAGAACTTTCCGGTTTTACTAATTTCACCAACTCAACTTTATTGAATTGATGTAACCGAATTAAACCCCGCATATCCCGGCCATAACTTCCCGCTTCCCGCCGAAAACATGGCGTATATGCAGTATGATAAATTGGTAATTCTTCCGCGTTGATAATTTCCTCTCGATAAAAATTAGTGACAGGAACTTCCGCAGTAGGAATTAACCACAAATCATCTTCTGCACATTTAAAACTGTCCTCTGCAAACTTGGGTAATTGTCCTGTTCCCGTTAAAGAATCAGTATTAACTAACAACGGGGGACTAACTTCTATATAGCCATTTTCAATATGTTTAGAAAGCATAAATTGGATTAATGCTCTTTCTAAAGCAGCACCTGCACCAATAAGACTGACAAACCGAGTTTGGGCAATTTTTACCGCTCTTTCAAAATTCAAAATTCCCAACTTTTCGCCGATTTCCCAATGGGGGACAATGTTGGGATTTTCGGGTTTATATTCATCTCCCCATGTTTTCACTTCTTGGTTATCATCTTCACTTGTACCAATGGGGGTAGAATCACTGGGTAAATTCGGAAGTGCTAAGAGTAATTGGTGAATTTGGGCTTTTAATTCTTTTTCCTGGGGTTCTAATGAGCTTAATGTGATTTTGAGGCTGTTTCCTTCCTCTTTTAAAGCCAGAATTGACCCATCTTGAGGATTAACACCAGATTTTACCTTTTGTCCCACCAGTTTACCAATTTCATTACTCCGGGCTTGGAGTTCATTGCGTTTGACTTCCAATACCCGTTGTTGTTGACTCAAATCTAAGATAGGCTGAATCTCGTATTTACCACTACGAGTATTCAACTTTTCTTGTATTAATTGGGGATTTTCTCTAATTTGTTTAATATCTAGCATTGGTGAATTTCGTTAAGTTTTGTCAATTGTACTTGATTGAGATAATTAATCGTAAGGGCTTAACAATGCTAAACCCTATATACTAATGCCACCTTTCTCATCTGCGTTTATCTGCGTTTATCTGCGTTTAATTATAATCAGTAGCAAATCTACAAAATATAGTTGATAATTAGTTCAGATACTCTTCTCCATTACCTAAGCGTTAAGGAGTTTTCAGAAATGATGACAACTCAATCAGTTATTTTAAATATCAAAAATGTAGAGTTAAGTGATGAACAGTTTTATCAACTATGTCAAATCAATGAAGATTGGAAACTTGAGCAAACAGCTAAGGGAGAATTGATAATTATGCCTCCAGTTGGTGCAATTAGTGGTAATAGAGAGTCAGATTTTAATGGTTATGTTTGGTTATGGAATCTTCAAACCAAACTCGGAAAAGTATTTAGTTCTTCTACTGTTTTTACTCTACCTAATGGTGGTAAACGCTCTCCTGATGTGGCTTGGATTGCTAATGAACGTTGGGATTCTTTAAGCATTCAAGAAAAAGAGAAATTTGCTAAAATTTGTCCTGATTTTGTCATAGAATTGCGTTCTCGTACAGATTCTTTAAGTCAATTACAGGAGAAAATGCAGGAATATCTTAATAGTGGTTTACGTTTAGGTTGGTTAATTGATCCTCAAAATCAACAAGTAGAAATTTACCGTCAAAATCAGTCTGTAGAAATAGTATCATTACCGACAAGTTTATCGGGAGAAAATGTGTTACCAGGATTTATTTTAGAATTACCTGTTTTCAGGGATTAAGATACTACAAGCACTGTCAATTATGGTTTATTAATCCGATTTATTAACCATAAGGATGCCAATAACCCAGCAAAATGCGCTGATACGGTATTTGTATTTGCCTGGACTATAAGCATATCTAATCCGCTAATAATCCGAGTCGGGTCAAATAATTGAGTAGTTACTGCTTGAGGAGATATAGACCTAGCTACTAGTGTACCAACGATCGCTTGCGCTCCCAATAAAGTGACTAATATTCCCCCTAAATTTATCCATAGACCTAAACGCAATACTTGCACGGTTTCCACCTTCCGAGGGCGATTAGTAGGATTAGGGGACTCTAATTTCTTGCCAATTCTAGTGTAGCGATAAGCTAAGTAAATACCAGCACCCAACAGAAGTATGCCACAAATTGCTAAAAACACGCCAAAGCCCGTTCCTGGATTGTTACTGGGGCTACCTGCTTTTTGACTAAAAATGCCAAATAACAAGACAATTATTCCAGAAATTACACCTAATACCAACTGAATCCATAAACTAATCCAACCTGCTAGGCGAAATTGTTGGGCTATAGCCCGAAGGTTAGATGATGGTGTTTCGGAGTTTTGCGTCATATAAAAATTAAAACTTAAAAATTAAGAACAACTTCCGTTTGTTGTTTGTTAGCTGTTACCTATTTCCAGAATAATTGATAATGGGTTAAGTCTACTGAAAATTTCAGACGTAAAATTAGTTATGAATTCTACTGTTTCTCAATCTACGTTCCTCTTAACTTTTCTGTTATCAGTTGGATTATTTTTCTTTATACGCGCTTCGACCAAGGATCGTACAGAAATGATGCAATTGACTTCAGAACAGGATGAAAGTACATTAATGGCTGCATTAAAGGAGTATTTTCGCTCTCGTGCTTATCGAGTTTCAGCGGTAGATTCTACTAAAAATCAAGTCACTTTTGAAGGATTGGTTAGCCCTAGCTGGTTTCTAGCTATATTTTTGACTATATTAGCAGCCGTAGGTTTGGGTTGTTTGGCGTTGGTTCTATCAATGCTTTTGCCCGATTTTGGCCAATTTTTTCCAGTAATAATCCTGTTTTCGCCTTTAAGTGGGTTATTGTACTGGAAAAAATCTGGAAGACTTGAGAAGGTGTCACTCAAGATGGAAAATATCCCAAGTGGGCAAAACTTCTCAAGTACAATCACTGTAACTGCCCATAGAGATGAACTGGCTGAGTTACAAAGGGCATTACAGCTAAAGACACTTGACACTTGATTGATTGTTGGGGGTGAAAACTAGCATTATGTAGGCTTCTGACTCAAGTTTTGAGTAAATCAGCAGTAGGGAAGAAGAGAAAATTCTGCTAGTGCTGTTAATCTTCCTGATGCTTGGTATGTCATGAGGAAAAATTTAAATTGGCGGACAGAGCTTGATAGTAGTCCAAATTAGTGAGAGCATAAATAAATAATTCATACTTCATTTTTTGGATGACCTTGGCTCTGTCGCTATTCTCTTTTGTATAAGCTGATAACAAACTGATTCATCTAATCTACTACAGATTAATGAGGAATTAATTATCCCATGACTTGAGAGAATGTATTTAAACTCTACTGGCAAATTCAACCAAAAAATTAAAAGAAATGGAATTTTTGAACAAACCGGTCATAATTGCCAGTTAATTATTCACAGAGTCAGAAGTCACATTTACAAGATATGATAGTCATTTGTTGTTTAGTTACTAGCCACAGCAACAGACACAGTTTGTTGTGCTGTTGGTGATTCTAAAATCCTGAGACTAGGGAACAAGAAATGATTCTCTTCTACGTATTGAGCGCCAAACAGACCTTTTTCCGCCCAGAAATACCGATCTGTTGTATGTTCATTGCGTTTTACTAGTAGCAGCGCAGGTGGCATGATACCTTCAGCTTGAATGAACTTTCTTGCTGCTGTCACAGGTTTATCTTCGCCACTTTCAATGCTGTACTGAGGGATATGCTCAAGTATGCGCCGTCCTTCCTGCCTACGACGACTCTTCCGCTTGCGTCTCCTTGCCAACCTATTGTCCTCCTGTTTCAAGCTATAGACTGTAGTTATGGCTACAAAATCCGTCGTCATTATATAAGTTCTATCTTAAAAGATCAATAGTTTTTAATGTTTTGATACAACTAGGGTAAAACTGTCAAAAATGAAGACTTAAAAATTAAAAAAATTGCTGACTTTTCAGCTATTGTTTCCCTACCAATCATCCATTACCAGACTAAACTAGATAGCTAGAAGCCTTAGTAACGTTATGTACTTGAATAAAATGCGAAAATTAGGTCGAAAGCTATAGGGGTAAGGCATAAGCTAAACCCCTACCAATTCCTTCTTTCCTTCTTCTTCTGACTCGGTAACTCCTTTTTCCTCCTAGATTCCTGAACTCATGCTAATGTCTGCCAGTTCTGATTTTCTTGCTCTATGTCGAGAGCAAATGGCTCTGCTAACCCAAGGGATGGGAGCGGGCTTTAGCGTTGTTTATTTGACACAAGAACTAGTAGAAAAATCTACAGCAGAGGCGCGACTAATTCCAGTAATGGTGTATCCAGAGACTATAGCATTAAATCCTAGTGATGAATATAGTCAGGTGGGGGAAGGTTATCCTGTAAGATTAGCTAATGTTTTAGCATTACCCAATCAGCAAATGAGATTGTTAAAACCGACTCCAACATCCTCCCATGAATCAGCGGAATCGGCAGCAACAGGAAAACAAAATTTACATGATGCACAAGATGAATACTGGCTGAGTCATAACCAAATTGTTTTACCTTTGATTCATGAAGGCGTGATGATGGGGTTATTGGTGACGGCCAGAGAAGATAGGGAATGGAATGAACGAGAGGAACGGGAAATTGAACGCATTGCTAAGACTTTAGCGATCGCTTGCATTTTAGACCAGCGCCAGTCATGGTTACAACATCAACTCCAGCAGGAACAAATTCTCCAAGAGAGACAACGGGATTTATTAGATAATCTTTTACATCAATTTCGTAACCCCTTAACTGCTATCCGCACCTTTGGGAAATTACTATTTAAGCGGATGCTCCCGGTTGATCCTAATCGGGAAATAGCTACCAGTATAGTCCGGGAGAGCGATCGCTTACAAGAACTATTAAAACAATTTGATCAAGTAATTGATTTAAATACAGCAGATTCAGAACCTTTACCTCTACCAGAATCAAAAGTAGTTATTAACGCAAATGTCCAAAAAGCAGCTAAACCTGCGTTATTATTGCCCGGAACAGGGGAACAATTAACTAATCGTTTCTTAGTAGATTTATTAGCACCTTTATTAATATCTGCCCAAGCGATCGCTCAAGAACGAAATCTACAATTAATCACAGAAATTTCTCCTCACCTACCCCTAGCGAGGGTGAATGAAAAAGCCTTAGGAGAAGTTTTGAGTAATATCCTTGATAACGCTTTAAAATATACACCACCTGGAGGTAAAATCTTAGTACAATGTGGGCAACAAAAAGGAAATTTACAAGGTATTGCTATTAGTGATACAGGTCCTGGTATTCCTCCAGAGGACTTAGAACATCTAGGAGAAAGACATTACCGGGGTGTACAGGCAAAAACAGAAATTCCGGGAACTGGCTTAGGAATTGCCATTGCTAAACAGTTAATAGTAGAAATGCAGGGAAACATCGAGGTTTTTAGTCCAGCCATTAGCTCAGTTATCACATTACCAAATACCCCAGGAACTACATTTATAATTTGGTTGCAATCTGTCGGTTAAGCTAAAAACCCTTGAGGGCAAGTTTTGGAGCGTGGCGGAAAAACTTAACTGTCCTTTAGGCAAGGGATGAAAGCCAACTAGAGGCTATCTTCCTCCAGTGACTTGTGTTATTGACGAGTTATGACTAAATTTGAAGTCAGGGTAATATCTAAATCTTGTTCTGGTCTTAACACAAAAACATCAGCTTTTGGTTTTCGCAATAGTACACTAACTAAAGCCCCCGCTGCTGCACCACCTACGGGTTCTAAAACTTCAATTTTCTTGTTACCAGTCACCAAAGAAATCAGAGTAGCAGCACCCGCACCAATAGCCGCATCTGTTAATATTTGTCCAGTGCTTGATCCTTTGGTAATTGTTTCTGTTTGGGTGATAGTTTTAGAGTTAGCATAAATCTGTTGTCGTTGTCCAGAGGGAAATACTAATTCCCTGGCTACAAAGCGGACACCTTGCCGGTTATTATTAGTAGATGCCCCATTTAATCTTACTGGTTGTAATTCTCCAATAACTTCAGTATTAGCAGGAATTAAAATATTTCTGTTTCTATCAGTAACATTGTCAGCTATTTTCAGAGTTAAAGCCAATATTTCACCCGGTTTGACAATAACCTTCTCTTTTTCGTAGGTAACAGGTAAAGTGACATTAGCGGGGATACTAATTGTCCGCGATTGATTGAGATTAAATCCTTGGGCAAAAACAGGGTTAAATGATAGCATGGGGATGGCTATACCTGTTGTAATGGCTATAGCCATGAGTGCAGCGGTGCTAGATTGCCAATGGATAGAACGACTCATGATAAGATTGCCAATAATATGTGATATGTATGGTGACGTGGACTAGCTAGGATAGTTTCTGGACAATTGTTAAGTAGGGCTTGCTAAATAAAGCTAAAACCATTTATTAATAAGAGTTTCACGGATTTTCATCACAAAGAAGTGCCAGGTTTTGGCTGATTGTGTCTCAAAATAGGTGCATTTTTCTTTGTCAGATTTGGAAAATTGAGGATGTCCAGACAGTTGAAACTGTTCCCAGTTAAGAGTTATACTATGTACTTGTGAGATTTAAACTTTTGCCAAATGACAAAGAACCCAGATGTGTAGGGGTAAAGCAAGAGCTTCATTGGTGTCAACTTAACGTAAAATATCTACCCCGCAAAGAACCCAGATCATCTCATTCCCAGTCTCTGACTGGGAATGAATTCTAGAAGGCTCTGCCTTCAATGATAAGCTGTTGTGCATTTAGTTTGTATAATTCTAGCGGGCAAGATGCCCGCACTACAAAGTTCAAGTAAATTATGGTTATCAAATTTAGCTGCGTAACAGCTTATGAGAGGCAGAGCCTCATCAACTGCATTCCTAGTCAGAGACTAGGAACGAGATGTGGTAGGGAAACTGTTCCCAGTTAAGAGTTATACTATGTACTTGTGAGATTTAAACTTTTGCCAAATGACAAAGAACCCAGATGTGTAGGGGTAAAGCAAGAGCTTCATTGGTGTCAACTTAACGTAAAATATCTACCCCGCAAAGAACCCAGATCATCTCATTCCCAGTCTCTGACTGGGAATGAATTCTAGAAGGCTCTGCCTTCAATGATATTAGAGGCAGAGCCTCATCAACTGCATTCCTAGTCAGAGACTAGGAACGAGATGTGGTAGGGATTTGAGCTTAAGTTGACACAGATTTAGGGTTTGTGTACCGAAGAGTGAACTGCTTGCAGCAGCTTCGCTATCGCACAATTATAATCTAATAATATGCTCTTAGTTTTATCCTAGATGCTGTTTATCAGATATATTATTCATAATGGCTGTATGATAAGTTTAAATTATAGAAAATCAATAATACTTTTGATATTTATAACTTTTAGCAATTCCCTTTATATTTTCTTAATAATTAATTGAGAATCTTTTCTATTTATCAACGAGGTTGCTATACTTTCAGCGATCTGCTATAATTTCAGAGAATTTCATAATTGGGTTATTGTTGTCAATTTTGGATCTTTCAGAAGAGGTTAGTCTTAAACCCTTGATTGACAGTAGTTTCAGAAATTAATTTCCCAGGCTAATACAAAACTTTACAAAATTCATAGCTATTCCCTCGACAATTTTAGCCATGAATTTGCTCAGAAATGATCTAATTTGAGCGATCGCAAAAATTTCCTATTGACAAATTGACAAAAAAGTGATATGTAACCTGTCAATGTTATTAATTTTAGTGATATTTAGGACTTACGCACGAGTTACGGAATAATGAACCACAGAGAACACAGAGAACACAGAGAAATGAGGGTTTGAGGAATATTTTGCGTAAGTCCTGATATTAAATCAACATGAATTAAGTAGGTGAACACAATAAAACCAAACTGTGTAAAGAAATGTAAAATCGCCCAAACCCTCTTCACTCTTGCCTCTTGCCTCTTGCCTTTTGCCTTGCCATAACGACAATTTTCAACGCCAACCTACTTAAAGTTTACTCAAAAATTTCCGGGTTATTTAGTCATCTTCAGATGACTTCTGCTATTAGACTGGGAATTCATTCCCAGGCGGGCTACAGGTTTTACCTTAAGTTGACACCAATGAAGCTCTTGCTTTACCCCTACACATCTGGGCTTTTTGTCATTTAGCAAAAGTTTAAATCTCACCCGTGTTTAGTATACATCAATTTGATTGATGTTGGGTTGCGCTTTGCTTAACCCAACCTACGGTACTAGATATTTTTGGCACAATTGCCGAAAGTCTTCACCCCGCATTTCAAAATTGGGATATTGGTCAAAACTAGCGCAAGCTGGAGATAATAATACTACAGAGGCTTGATATTTTTTGGCTAATTCCCCAGATAAGGATACGGCGTTTGCCATTGTTTCAACTATGTGATAATTGCTATATCCCATCTCTTGCAGCCGTTTCGCAAATGCCGGTGCTGCGTTACCTATGAGTAAAACGGCGGCGGCTTTGGCTTGAATTTGGGCTAACCAAGTGGTATCATCCCCAGCTTTGGCTTCGCCACCAGCAATTAAAATGGCGGGACTATGGACAGATGCTAATCCTACTTCGGCTGCGTCGTAGTTGGTGGCTTTGCTATCGTTAATAAAATCAATTCCTTGCCAATTGCAGATATGTTCTAAACGGTGGGGAACGCCAGAGAATTCACGCACAGCTTGCGAAATGGCGGTAATATCTATACCTGCTAATCTAGCAGCAGCGACGGACATGAGCAGATTTTGCTGGTTATGTTCCCCTACCATTCGCAATGCAGATACCTCTACAATGGCTTGGGGTGTGGGGGTGATTTTTTCCATTACCCAGCCATTTTCTATATAAAAGCCTTTTTCGCCGATTAGGAATTTTTCACCTTTAACGGTTGTCCAATAGGCTTTTGGCCAATGAGTTAATCCTAATTTGCTCAAATAAGTATCATCACCATTAAATATTTGAATTTGGGAATTATGTAATAATTTGGCTTTGATATTATAGTAATTTTCTAATGTTTTGTGTCGGGCTAAATGATCTGGGGTGAAGGTTGTCCAAATCCCAATGCGGGGCGCTAAAGTTACGGAAGATTCGATTTGATAACTACTAAGTTCAGCAATTATCCAATCAGGGCGATTTTGGATTTTAGATTTTGGATTTTGGATTGCTACCTCACAAGCAGCATGACCAATGTTACCACAGGCGGGGGCGTTCAATCCCGCTGTTTGGAAAATGGCAGCAGTTAAAGCGGTGGTGGTAGTTTTACCATTTGTCCCGGTGATTGCTACCCAAGGAATATCTTGCAAATATCGCCAAGCTAGTTCCATTTCGCCAATAGTTTCTATGCCTAATTCTCGCGCTTTGGCTAAAATAGGAATATCCCAAGGAACTCCGGGACTGAGAACTATTAATTTGGATATATCAGAGTTGGTGAATTCTGGTTTGTGTCCTAATTTGACGGTAATGTGTTCACTGGCGAGTTGTTGTTGTTGTTCGAGGAGGGTTGGGGAGGTGCTACTATCGCAAAGTTCAACCTCCCAGCCTTCCTGTTTCAACAATCTTGCCGCAGCAACACCGGATTTTCCGAATCCAATAATTAACGCTTCTGGCATAGACTATGTAGCATCCCTGGTTAAGCTTCACTATAGTAGCGTTAATTGGCAAAAATTACACCAATTTTTGTTGCGTTATGCTACAAATTTTTGACTATCGCGCCAAAGTCCGCCAATACACGGGCGTGATTTCGCAGTAATCCCAGTAAATTTAAGCGATTTTGCTTAATATCGGGATTTGCGTCCATAACTAGAACGCTGTCTTCACCATCAAAAAATGTACTGACGGTGGGGGCAATTTTTGCTAGTGCGGTTACTAATAGTTGGTAATCCCGGTTTTGTTGTGCTGCTTGGGTTTGAGGAACTAATTCGAGTAAAGCGTTATAAAATGCAGATTCGGATTTTTTCTGGAACAGTTGGGGATTAATTAAAGACTGTGGTTCTAGGGTTTGAAAGTCTAGATTTCCCTGGGCTGCTAACCGGGTGGAACGGTTGACGGTTTCGTAGATTTTATCTAATGTACCATCTTTGCGGATTTGTTGTAAATAGAGAGCGCGATCGCGGACATCTAATAAATCCGTTAATGCTCGTTCTGTGTATTCAGGATCATTTTCTCCCAAAACTGCATTTACCAAATCGTAATCTATCTGTTTTTCATCTTGTAATAAGGTGCGAATCCGTTGCAGGAAAAATTCTTGCAAGGTTTTAATTAAGGATTTGGCATCTTTGTTAAAAGTTGTAGCAAAATCTGTGGCGATTTCTTCTAAAAGGGTTGATAGATTAATTTGTAAATTCGCCAACCAGGTAATATTAACAATCGCATTTGCTGCGCGACGTAAGGCGAAAGGATCTGATGAACCTGTGGGAATTAAACCTAAACCAAAGATACTCACTAAGGTATCTAATCTATCTCCTAAACCAACTATTTGCCCTGTGAGAGTTTGGGGAAAAATATCATCAGCATTTCTGGGTAAATAATGCTCAAAGATGGCTTTTGCAACTTCTGGATTTTCGCCATTGGCTAAGGCGTATTTTTCGCCCATAATTCCCTGTAATTCTGGGAATTCATAGACCATTTGTGTGACTAAATCGGCTTTACAAAGTAATGCGGCTCTTTGTATATTCTGGGTTTGGTCTGAATTTAATTGTAGTTGAGTGGTAATTCTTTCGGCATTTTTAACTATTCTGGCGATTTTGGCACGAACTGAACCTAAATCTTCTTGAAAGGTGACTTTTTCTAATTGGGGTAAGTAGCTTTCTAAGGGTTTGGCTAAATCAGCTTCATAGAAAAATCTACCGTCAGCTAACCGCGCTCGAATGACTCTAGCATTACCAACAGCAATAATATCAGCTTTGGCAGGATCTCCGTTACTAATGGTGATAAAGTTGGGTAATAATTCCTGGCAATCAGCATTTTTGAAGACGGGAAAATAACGCTGATGACTTACCATGACTTCGGTAATTACTTCTTTTGGTAAATTGAGAAATTCCTCTTCAAATTGGCCGATAACTGCTGTGGGATATTCAACTAAATTGACAATTTCTGCTAGTAAATCGGGGTAAATTGGGGTATATCCGCCTAATTTTTCGGCTGCTGCTTGCACTTGATTTGTGATGATTTCGGCTCGGCCTTCTGGGAGTACATTTACATAGCCAGAAGCCAAGGTTTTGACATATTCTGTAGCGTGGTCAATGCTGACGGGTTGGGGGTGTAAGACTCTATGGGTGCGAGAAAGGCTATCGCTTTTAACAACTTTTGCCCCATTTTCTAATTGTAGTGGTAGAATTTCCCCATCTAACAATGTGACTAAAGTGCGAATTGGGCGCGAAAACCGTCCGTCACCATGTCCCCACCGCATTAACCGCTTGCCTTCTAAGTTCCAGACCCATTGGGGGACAAGTTCAGTTAAAATATCGGCGATGGGACGACCGGGAATTTGTTTGTTGACGAAGACGAAATCGCCTTTTTCCGTGGGACGAATTTCTAAAGCGGAAATATCTACACCTTGCTTACTCGCAAAACCAATGGCGGCTTTAGTGGGTTGTCCATCTTTAAAAGCTGCTTGTGCGGGTGGTCCTTTGATTTCTTCTTCTCTGTCTGCTTGCTGGGAGGGTAAACCTGTAATCAGAACTGCTAACCGGCGGGGTGTTCCATAGACTTCGACAACCGCTTCGGGGAGATTGTGGGTTTTGAGACTTTCGGGAATGCGCGATCGCCATTGTCCAATAGCATCACTCAAAAAACCTGCGGGTAATTCTTCTGTACCGACCTCTAATAAAAATGCTGGCATAAGATACTGTTTTTAAGTTGGTGTGGCTTAATATTAGTCAATTCCAGCATTGTACGCCAGTTCCGACTCTTGAGGAAAATCTAAGAGGGTGGTTGAAAAGTCATGATTGCTGTATCAAATGTTAATTACTTAAGCAGTGAGACAGAATTAATTACACAATGTTATTGCGTTAGCGTAGCGTGGCGTTAGCCATATGGAAGGAAGTGAAATGAAGCAATCGCAAGGGTCGTGATTGCTTCCCTTCGCTCGCAATGACTGTAAATTTTCATTGCGTTAGCGCAGCGTGGCGTTAGCCATATGGAACGAAGTGAAATGAAGCAATTCCAAGGGTTGTGATTGCTTCCCTTCGCTCGCAATGACTGTAAATAAGTAGTGAGACAAAATTAATTAATTCTGTCTCACTACTTACCAAAAACTGTAGCCACCTGAGTATAAATATTTTTTGCATAGAGATATCAAACCTGAGAAATTTGGGAATACTGGGATTAAGTAATGTATTGATGCAATTTTGCTGGAATTTGCGTCAAAGCATATTTTTTACTCAGTAAACCAAATGGTTGCAAACCCTATGAAAAGCAATTTCCAAGCCCGATTATTAGCTTACTTGCTTCCCAAACACCCCAATGAAGCTGGGTATACCCTAGTTGAATTAATTACCGTCATACTAATTATTGGCATTTTATCCGCGATCTCCATACCCTCTATATTAAGTAGGGCTAACAGCGGTAGGCAAGCAGAAGCTAAATTGTTTGTTGGTTCAATGAATCGCTCTCAACAGGCTTATTACGTAGAAAATGATGTCTTTAGCAGTTCTGTTGGTACATTAGGAAATGGCATGAAACAGCAAACGGAATATTACCAGTATCAAATTAGTATTGATTCTACTGGTAAAGTGGCTACAAATAATGGTATGTCCTCAGTAGTATTTTTAAAATCCTATGTAGGAGTTACGCAGGCACAAACAGTTATAAACTCATCAGGTAGTAACGAGTTAGTAGTTACAGTTCTTTTATGTGAAAACCCCGTCCCTGGTATAGGCACTCTACAAACAGCCACCTCTGGCATCTGTCCATCTGGTTGGACAACGTTACCAAAATAGGCGATTGAATATAGTAGAATCCACAGATTTAGGTGTTGAAAGTTTCTCATCTTAGGGATTTTTCCATAAATTTTGCACCTTATTTAAATTCAAATATTTATTTATACATAATTTATACAGCATGATTTTAGCATAGCTGTTTTGCTTGTTAAGATTATGCTGTTTAAGCGTGTACTATACGTTAAATTATTAAAATCAAATTCTCATCAAAAAATAAATAGACATCTCCAAAAAAAATTGTTGTAGAGACGTTCCATGGAACGTCTCTACAAAGGTCGCTTGTCATGCATATTTAAATTCGGTCGCTGTCTAATAGATAGAAGCCTTGACCCATAGGGAATTACAGCCATTTCTCCCATTTGGTAAAAAATTTTTTTCAGAGGTGATATGAAATTGATCAGAACTGGGTAAGTTATTTGCATAAGGAAACAAACAACACCAACCCCCCCCAAGGAAAACTGCTATGAAAACTGAATTAAAAGCTAAATTCTTACAACACCTCCTCGGCAAGAAAAGAGATGAGCAAGGTTTCACCTTGATTGAATTGTTAGTTGTTATCATCATCATTGGTATTCTGTCCGCTATTGCACTACCTTCCTTCTTGAACCAAGCTAAGAAAGCTAAACAGTCTGAAGCTAAGAATTACGTCGGGACAATGAACAGAGGTCAACAAGCTTACTTTACAGAAAACGACGTTTTTACCTCTACTGTTGATCTATTAGGTACTGGTATTAAAACCTCGACTGAATACTATAGTTACTCTACAGCAGCAACAGGTAATGCTGGTGCTGGTACTAGTGCATTCGCTATAAGCGGTTCTGCAACAAAAGTAGCCGGAGGCGGTTTGAAAAACTATGGCGGTAAGGTCTATGTTTTTACAGCAGGGACTAATAGTGAATTGTCTACTTTCGCTTACGTGTGTGAAGGTAACAACGTTGATGCCGCTGGTTCTGGTGTTGTAGCTCAATCCGCCGGTGCTAACGCTGGTGCTGAATGTGTTAGTGGTAAGCTGATTAAATAATAATTAACCAACTAATCAATTACTTTTACCTCATCAAGGTACAATTCTTATATTCACCTTGCAAACACTGGCTGTAAGGTGAATATTTGTTCAGGTTTATATATAGCTACAGCCAAAGTGGTAACAACATCAATTGATAGGGCTTTAATCTTAACTCCTGTTATACTAAACTGTCAACTTAAGTTAAAAATGGCTTATCTGTTTACCTCCACACCCGCCCGGAACTTAAGTTCCGGTCTCATAGCTAAAGTAAACTTTAGTTTACTAAATAATTTTTGGTTTCCTTAGTCATCTTTAGATGACTTTCGCTATGAGACTGGGAATATGGCTTACGCCACGCTACGCTATCATTCCCAGGCGGGTTAAAGATTTTATGTTAAGTTGACACTAATGATCACTGCTAAACCCCTAGCGATAGAATCGAATGATTAAGCGGTTTTGAGTATATTCTAAATATTTGATATGACTTCTATAGAATCTTTATCTAATACAACTAATTGGCAAAAGCAAGCCGAGCAATACTTAATTTCAGAAAATTATAGTGCATCTGCTAACCTTTATGAGCAAGCTATTGAGAGAGAACCTGATATTAAATCTCATTATTGGTATTTGGGATTAATCTTATTGCTACAAGGTCAAGAAACTGAGGCACAAATGACTTGGTTTATGGCATTATCAGCGGCAGGAGATGAAGGAGAAGATCCGACAGAACTATTAGCAGTTTTAGAAACAGAAGCTAACCGCCGGATAGCTATTGAAGATTATCAAGTTGCTTGGGTAATCCGCCAACATATTCGAGAGATTTGTCCTGAAAATGTCAATAATTTATTAAACCTGATTAATTTAGCTATTAAGCAAGAAATCTTTGATAATGATGGTGCTAATTGTTTAGAATCAATAACAAATCCCTCAATTATAGAAGTCAGACATTATGATGATCATTTATTGTTGGATGTAATCATAAATCTTTTAGTTTATGTACCAAAAGCAAAAGTTGCTTTTAATTTTATTGACGTTTGTATTCAATATTTTCCAACCCCAATGATCATTATAGATACTGTAATGTTGGAAAGTATGAAAATTTCTTTCTTTCAAAAAATGCCAGAATTAGCATCAGATTATGCCGAACTTTGTTTGCGTCGGTTTCCTGATAATCGAGAAATTCTGACAATGATATCTTATTTTTATCAATCTGCTAGGAAATATAAGGAAGGACTGGAAACAGCTAAACACTCCTATGAAGTTGTGAATACATTGGCTGAAAAAGTTTGTGCTAATTCTTTAATTGTCAGAGCATTAATGTCTTATGGTAGTTATTGGGAAGAGTCTTGTTCACAGTTAAAACATCAAATATTCTTAGCAGAAGAATTGGTAAAAGAAAATCCTACTATTGGTGATGATGGAATTATTGCTAGACTTTTTAGCTCGTTGTTTTATTTACCGTATATTGAAGATTTTCCTCAGCAAAATCGCAAAATTCAAAATCAAATATCCAGCTTATGCCAAGCTAATTATATTAAATTTAAGCCAGAAATTGCTCAATCTCAACACAATTTATTATCGTTACGTCATCAGCAAAAGGATAGGCATAAAAAGATTCTCAATATAGGTTATGTTTCCTTTGCTTTCAAAAAACATTCGGTAGGATGGTTGTCAAGATGGATATTTCAACATCATGATCCAGAGAAATTTAAAATCCATTGTTATTATGTCTATGATTTAGATGTCATAGATCCGTTTACAAACCATTATTTTGTAAATACTGCCTATAAGTTTCGCAAAATTTCTACAAGAGATGATCAAGGTTGGGAACAAATTCAGCAAGATGAAATTGATATTTTGATAGATTTAGACAGTCTCTCTTTAGATGTTACCTGTAAATTAATGTCCATTAAATCTGCCCCTATCCAAGCTACTTGGTTGGGTTGGGATGCTTCAGGGATACCATCAATTGACTATTTTATTGCTGATTCTTATGTATTACCTGAATCAGCACAGGATTATTATAGTGAAACAATTTGGAGATTACCCCAAACTTATATAGCTGTTGATGGCTTTGAGGTGGGTGTACCGACTTTACGCAGAGAAAATTTAGATATTCCTAGTGATGCTATAGTTTATTTGATGAATCAAATTAGCTATAAACGACATCTGGAACATCTGCGCTTACAGATTAAAATTATCAAAGAAGTTCCTAATAGTTATCTATTAATTAAAGGTGGTGCTGATTTAGAATCAAGCAAGGAGTTTTTTGAAAGGATTTCAGAAGAAGTCGGTGTAGATTTCTCTCGGTTGAGATTTTTAGAGGAAGTTCCTATGGAATCGGTTCACCGCGCAAATTTGGCGATCGCAGACGTGGTGCTTGATACCTATCCCTATAATGGAGCGACAACAACTTTAGAAACTCTGTGGATGTGTATTCCTGTTGTGACAAGGGTTGGACAACAGTTTGCAGCCCGTAATAGCTATACAATGATGATGAATGCAGGAATTACGGAAGGGATTGCGTGGAATGAAGATGAGTATGTTGAGTGGGGTGTGCGCTTAGGTAAGGATGAAAAACTGCGACAGCAGATTGCGTGGAAGTTGCGTCAGTCAAGACACACAGCACCGCTATGGAATGCAAAACAGTTTACCCGTGATATAGAAACTGCTTATGAGCAGATGTGGCAAAGGTATCTTGATAGTTAAGGCTTGTAAATACCTGTAGGTTTAATTGATAGAAGGAAATCGAACCGCCTAAAATTATGTTAATCTTTAATCAAAAGGCTTATTTTATAGCCGTAAGCATCGCTATAGTAGTTCTCGGTTGAGTTGTTCGAGAACCCCACCCCCAACCCCCTCCCCGCAAGCGAGGAGGGGGCTTATCATGTATATCATTCAAGTGTATACCGCTATATCTATGAAATTCTGATAAGTAACCTATCCTAACAAAAAAAGGATTGTGATTATGTTAAATAAAACACCAACCCAACTACAAAAACTGTATGAAATTGATGATTATCTGTGGTTGGAAGAAACTATTAAGCTTCTAAAAACAAAAGATTTAGATAATTTAGATTTAGATAATTTAATTGAGGAGTTAGAAAGTTTGAGAAGAAATGAGTTAAACAAAGTTAGAAGTTTATTAAGACAAATTATAATTCATATTTTACTGTTAGAATATTGGCAGGAAGAATATGATCGAAATTATCGGCACTGGCAGGGCGAAATAATCGCTTTTAGAGATGATTTAAACAATAGCTTAACCACTACATTAAAAAATAAGTTAGTTCAAGAATTAGCTCATATTTACAATGTTGCTGTGAAAGTTGTTGTTCAAAAAACAGGATTAGCATCAAATCTATTCCCTGATAATTGTCCCTATTCTTTGGAACAATTATTTGATGATAATTGGTATCCTCAAAAGTAACTGGAGTTGACATAGCGGTTCTTGGTTGAGTGAAATACAAGGACTTCAGCTATAAAAAAGATGTGCTATGATTATGAAATAATCTTTATTAAGAGAGGTTATGATATATGGAATTGCTAATAATAAATAAAATTTCAGAAAAAGTTAAAACATTTCTACAAACAACCTATCAAGATAATTTAGATAAAGTTATCTTGTTTGGTTCTCGTGCTAGAGGTGATCATCATTCTGATTCTGATATAGATTTTTAATTGTTTTAAAAGAACCTTTTAACTATTCTCAAGAAGTTGAAAAGACTAGCATTTTTATTTCTGAAGTATCTTTGGAATTTGACTTAGTTATTTCTCGGGTTTTTGCTGAAGCTAAGGAGTTTAATTTTAAAAATACTCCTTTTTTTATGAATGTTAGAAAAGAGGGGATTACTTTATGAATAATGAACAAAAATATTTATTAATTAAGGCAGAAAGGAGCTTAAATGCAGCTAAAGAATTAAATAATAAAAATTATCCTGAGTTTGCGACTTCCCGATGCTATTATAGTATGTTTTGTGTAGAATGGAAAAAGACTATTCGCAATATTTTTTAGATAATTTTGCAGGAGGTGTAAAAATGGAAACTACAACTAAAAAACAAGCATTATTAAAAGCAATCTATGAACGGCTAGAACAAGTTTATGAAGGCACCTTAGAGGAAATATTAGAACTGTTAGATATTTGTGAAGATGAAGATACAGAGGATATTGCGGATGCGGTTGCTGAATTAAAAGATGCAGAAGTGAACGGTACAATATCTTGGGAACAGTACCAACAGGAATTAAAATCGTGAAGTATCAAATCGAATTTACCAAGGGTGCTGTAAAACAACTCAAAAAATTACCAACTGATATTAGAGAAAGAATTGATTTAAGAATTCAAGAATTCGCAATTGAACCGCGTCCTGACGGTGTTAAAAAATTGGAAAGCGAATTGTCAATTTACCGGATTAGAATAGGTGATTATCGAGTTATCTATCAAATACAAGATGATATTTTATTAGTGACCATAGTTAAAGCGAAACATCGCAGAGAGGTTTATCGTCAAAAATAGTGGCTCTTTGATAGTTGTTATTCTTAAGACTCTTAAAATTAACTTATCAAACTATCTATTTGATAACTGTGTATCTTGCTAACTGGTGCTTTTGCTAAAGCTACCTCATCTTCATTGTTCAAAATGACTCTTCCATAAATCCGAGGTAATAAAGATTGCCATTGTATATCCCCTAACTTATCTACTAGAGAAATATCTATGGTATCAGTAATATCTAAATCTTCCATTAACAAATTCATTGCTACGCTAGATAGAAAGATTTCTGCATCTTCGGTATCCATATCACCTGTATTTATGAGTAGAGTAATTTTTTCACTTTCAGGATGAGTTGCTAATGCTTGTATTACCTCCTGTAATTCAAAACCAAGTTCATCTTCTGGTTGTGTCCAATCAGGGAAAATTATGAAATTAATCTCTCTTAGACGCAGGTTTTGCTCTAAGTTATTTACAAAATAATTCCTAAATAACTCCCGGAATATACTACCCATTTTTGTTGAGTAGGCGCGACTATCCAGGAAACTAGGATTATCCTGCATTTTTTCTTTAATTTCTTTGCTCTTTTGTTGACGTAATTCAGGATTATTCCCAAGTTTCACTGCTAATTTGATATAAGATTCTTCACTATCTGCTACCAAGTCAGGAATATTCAATGTTTGGATCATTGCTGCTCCCATTGTAGAACGGAAACAATTTCCCTGTCTAGCTATGACTGGGAGATTAACCTGTAGTGGTTCTATTAAAGAAGTTGTACCTGCAAAGGGAAAAGAATCTAAATAGACATCAGCTATTTTATAGTATTCCTTCATGTCCTGTCTATCTGGAACTGGTTGAGGATCTAATACTATTAAGCGTTCAGTTTCTAACCCATATTTGATAAATATGGAATTGAGATGATTGATAAATTGTAGCTTGGGATAATTATTTGACCAATTGGGACCAAATGGTAACAGCATTAAAACTGAATTTGGTACTTGAGAAATAATTTTTGCCCATGTTTCCACTAATTCAGGAATTATTTTAAAGTAGTTAGCACAGGAGATGAAAACAAACGCATCTTCGGGAATACCTAAATTATTCCGTTCTACTGGGGTGGTTATTTTTCCTTCTTCAGTCCCATAACTAAAACAGTGTACAGAACCCTCTAATTTGATTAACTTTTCTTGATATTGCTCTTGTGCTGTGGGTGATGGATCAGTTAATGTACCAGAAATATAATAATCTATATTTCTTATTCCAGTTGTTACCACAGAACCACCGCTAGTAACTTGTATTTTCGCTAATCTATGGGTTGCTAATAGGCAGATTTGATTAGTGACTGCGGTAACGTTGGTAGCTATAAATAATATATCAACATCATCACCACGAATTATATTTACTTGCGCCGATAATTCCTGTGGTAGCAGTTTAAAGGAGTTAGCAGAAAGTTGACAATATTGTTCTAATGGATGTCCAGTTTCTGCAAGAGAATACAAAATAACTTCAAAGTCTCGACTCAGGTATTCATAAACAGGAAGATAAGCATAAGTTTCTGCTGAGGGTAAAAAACTATTGGCTAATATACCAAGACGGATTTTTTTTCTGCTTATAGGTCTATCTGTAAATTCATAATCAATTTCATAACCCTCAAGTTTCAGAAAATATTCTATTATTTCTGCACGTTTAACATATACATCTTTCAGATTGGCTTCATTGAAGTATGCAGGGATGAAATTAGCAGTTTGAGCAAAATTCTTAACTACTTCATGCCATAACTCAGAATCAGGGTTATTTAATATAGATGTGTGTAGGTAAGCGAGTGAGTTCTGCAAGTATTGGTAGTAATTATCTGCTTCACCAATTTCTTTAAAGTCGGACTGAGAGGAAAAGAGGAATTTCAGATAGTCTACTTCTTGATCATTATTAATTATTTTAGGTATAATATTGGCAAATAAATTTTTTGAATTTCCTTGAATATCTTCCAAAGTAATTGCAGATTCACCAACAGGAAATATATCGCTAAGTTTTAATACCTGAGCATTTTTGGATAATATCTCCGAATTATCACAAATTATGCTAATCATATCATTTATAAAACGATGAACTGATTTTTCACCATATTTAATTTGTAGTTCTTGTTGATATCGTACTTCCTGCAATGTATTTCGTGCATATTCTATTTCTTCTATTCCATAAGCAAATCCCTTGAGTTCAAATTCTCCGACTTCTTCTAAAATCACTGAAGTAGATAAGGTTTTAAACCATTTATCTTTAGTAGTTCCTTTCATTGGTAATATGATAGGAATACATCCACATAAGGCTGCCATTGAACCAATATAGGAATATGGATCGTAAGAAATAAGATATTCTTTTCTGTTAAATATTTCAATGAGAATTTCTTGAGATAAATTATTATCTAAGAAGAGAGAATCAGATGGGTGAATATATTTTAACGGCTTGTGAAATTTATGACCTTTTCTTATAATATGACAGTAACCATCCCTTGATTTGCCATGATTCTTTAATGCTGGATTTATGTATAGCGGAGAAAGAAGATTATAATGCTTGACATCTTTTTCAGGATTATATGTGCAATAGTGATAAACAAAGTCGTCTTTTCCCCAAGTTTTATATATGTCATGGGGACAGTTAATACCAAGTTCACAAAGAATCCATCTAACTATATACTTTGCATTTAAAGGATTACCAACTGTAACTTCTGGATATACAACAACTGTATTCTCATTAACATCGGCTTCGGTTCCATACTTCTCAAATATGCTGTTAGGTATCTTTAGCCCATTCATGTCAAAGATTTTGCATGAAAATCCGGCTTCATCAATAATTCGAGCTAAATTATGAAGGGCAATAACTCCACCAACATGAGCTTGAAAGGCTGGAGAAAATATCACAAAATTTAATTGATTTTCTGTATTAATCTGATTCATGATCTTAATTCTTATAGATTTATTTGCGGAAAAATGTTTTTAGCTTCCCTAATGGCAATCCTAATGATTTGAGATATCATGTGAATTTCATCTTCATTTACTGAAGTTCCTGTAGGTAATAGTAAAACTTGTTCGCTTAACCTTTCAGTTTCAGATAGTAGTAATTTTGCATAGGGAAAATATGATTTATACGGCTCCATGCGATGACAACCGGGATAAAAATAGCGCCGAGCTATGATATTCTCAGCATGAAGAATTTTGATCAAGTTATCTCTAGTGATTTGAGCTTTAGATTCTTCAATTTCTAAAACAATATATTGATAATTACATTTCTCTGTCTCATCATAACTCAATAATGAAAGTCCGGGAATATCAGCAAGTTCTGTTTGATAACACTTGTAATTACGATAGTTAACATCAACGAAATCATCAATACTTTCTAGAGAGGTTAGCCCCATTGCTGCTGATGTTTCATTCATTTTGCCATTAGTACCAATGTAAATAACTTGGTCATAACCAGCAAAACCAAAATTTGTCATCAAACGGATTTTTTCTGCCAGTTCATCGCTATTTGTAACTATTGCACCACCCTCAAAAGTATTCAAAAATTTAGTAGCATGAAAGCTAAAAACTTCAGCCTCTCCAAAACTCCCTATCATCTTACCTTGATGTGAACAGCCGAAAGCATGAGCAGCATCAAACATTAATTTTAAACCATAAGTATGAGCAATATCACTTAAAGTTTCGACATCACAAGAACGACCCCATAAATGAACACCAATAATACCTGTGGTTCGTGGGGTGATACTTTGAACTATTTTATTTGGGTCTATGTTATGGGTTTGGGGGTCAATATCACAAAAAACAGGTGTAATTTCTTGCCATTGAAGCGCGTGTGGAGTAGCAATAAATGTGAAAGAAGGAACAATTACTTCACCAGTTAATCCCACAGCCCGAATAGCTATTTCTAATGCTACTGTGGCGTTACAGGTGGCTATACAATGCTTAACTCCGACAAATTCAGCAATACGTCGTTCAAATTCTTGGACATAAATGCCATGATTAGTTAACCATTTTCTGTCTAAAATATCATTGATGCGCGATAATAAATTTTTGCGGTTGCCAATATTAGGACGACCGACGTGCAGTTTTTCGGTGAAGGTTGGTGTACCACCAAATATAGCTAAATCATCAAATTTTTGCTTCATATAGATTCCTTTCAATTTCCTGATTTTTGTTGTTAATCATTTCTCTATTAGTCCCCAATAATTCATGAACCCCTCTTTGAAATAAAATCCCTCTGTTTCAGGTAATAAATTTTTAATAACAGACATTTGAATATTATCCATTTCTCGAAACCAAAACCATAACCGAGAAGGAACATGATAAATAGAAGCTTTATAGTTCCATTGTTCAAAGAGAATTTGCATACTCTGATTAGTGAAGAATGAGACGTGCGGTGGCTGAAGATAAAACCAATCTGGATCTTGCGGAATATCTTCCTTAACCAGCACATGAAGAGCTAACACTCCATCTTCAGCAATTAAGCTGTTAATAGCATCAAGTGTATGTCTTTCACGAATATATGTTCAAATACAGATGTATTAATTAGCAAACTATACTTGGTTTGCTTAAGTGCCTGATTTGTTAGATAGTCAGAATTATGTTGCATATAGAAATCATATTTCTGTACATCTAAACCTCTCTGATTTAAAATATCAACTAGCTTACCATCTCCACAACCCCAGTCAACCCAAGGTAAAGAGTTAGAAATAACTTTTAATTGAGCGAGTTTATAAATAACTTCAGATTGCAGGGATAATCGTTCATACCATCTAGGATCTGATGGATTATAGTCCTGATTTTGATAAGAGTTATGACAATTAAAGTTAAGTTTTTCCCATGTAGTATCTGACATTTCATAGTGTGTTTTGGAGAAAACAAAACCACAGTTTTCACATTTATAGTAATCTACTAAATTTAACTCAAAGCTTTTCTGAAAGTCTTTGGAAAAATATAACTTTGTTTCTGCTTTACATATCAAGCAACTAAAATTAGTCATAGTTTTTATAAAATCCTAGTGAGACATTTTCATTGATAAAAACTGTCATTCCTTTTTTTCCCAGATGGTTTTTGCGGGAACACCAAATACAGTAACACCCGATTTTACAGACATTAAAACCACGCTACCCGCGCCAATAGTCGCAAAATCACCTATTTTTGTTTTTGGTAATATATTAGCACTACTACCAACAAAAACACCGCGTCCCATCTGAACATAACCGCCTAAATCAACATGGCTACTTAAAGTACAGCCATCATCAATTTTACTATCATGACCTATACCACTTCTAGTGTTAACTGTGACAAAATTGCCAACAGTTGTGTCACAAGAGACGCTAGAAAGTGGACAAAATACACATCCTCTACCAATTTTAGCATTTTTAGCTACTATGACTGTTGGATGAATTAAGGTGATAAATTTTGCACCACGTTCTTCAAGCTTGTTTGCTAAATCTAGTTTATTACGAGTATCTGCTATGGCCATTACCAATAAGTCCTGATCGTGAGGAATATAATCTTGTATACCGCCTACAATTGGTATATCGTAATCATAATTATCTAAGGCGTTTAAATCATCACAAAGGAATCCAGCTATAGACCATTCCGACTGATATTTAGAGGCATCCGCAGCCCACAAAAGAACTTCTCGTCCAAATCCACCAGCACCAACTATAAGTAAACGTTTCATTTTTTTAATTCAGTTTTTTATTCATTACAGAAATATAGGCTTTTTGAAATTCTTGTATTCGCTTCTCTCGAATGCTAAGAATTCCATATTTTTCACTTTCGGAAATTCCTAACTGAACCTGTTCACATATTACCCAATCCTCACTAAGAACTTTATTATTAAACTCTAGAATTGATTTAGATAAAACTTCAACTATTGCCTGTTGTGATCTAGACATTTCATCAGTATTGTGATCTAATTTACTTAAAAACAAGTGGCTTGTAAATTTAGTTTCACTGGGGCTGATAGCAGAAACTGATTGAATACTAAATGATAGTCCCTGAGTCGTTGCTATCATTAAGTTCGGAAAAAGTAAATAATGGTAATATTTATCTAATTTGTAAGGTCTGTTTACAAAAATAGACTCTAGTATTTCCATTTTTTTACCTGAACTTTTATGAGCTAAAGTTCCCAATGAATGCAGACTGGAGAAAGAATAATTGCATTCAGGTATGAAAAATTTACCTAAACTTTGGGGGTGAACTTGTTTAACATGATAGTCTTCTAATGAATTTTCTATGACAACTTTCCAATTAGCTTTAATAGTTTTTTCATAACAGCCAATTTTATCACCAAATGCCTTGGAAATACTTTCTAAAGTATTGAAAGTTTCTGCTTGTAAATATTCTTTGAGTGTTTTGTTGTCATTATACCTTTTTACAAAAACTAGATAACCACATATCTCTACTAACCATTGCTCAAGTCTTAGTGATTTAAGAGTAGAGTCATCCAGATTAGTAAATTCCGACTTACATGGAATACCAACAGGAATACCATCACTATCATAAACCCATCCATGATATGGACATTGGAGAGGTTCATTTCCATGACTAAATTGGCGAATACGACTCAATCGGTGGGAGCAAAGATTATGAAATGCTTTCAATTCACCATGAAAGTTTTGAATTATAACGGACTTACCACCTATTTCTGCACAAATATAGTCATTATGGTTTGTTAAGTCTAAAGTGAATCCGACAAACTGCCAAAGATTGTGAAAAATGTCAGTTTGTTCTTGTTTAAAAATATCCGTACTTGTGTAGAAGGATGGATGTATATAAGATTGCATACTTTTTTAAAATTACTATACAACTGTTTTACTAGCGCACCATATACCCACCATCAATTACTAAGTTTGTGCCAGTAATCCATTGTGAGGCATCAGAGAGTAAAAATAGGACTGTATTTGCTACATCTTCAGGCTTGCCAAAGCCTAGTAAATGTCTACCTTCTAGTTCTGCAACAGCAGCTTTATCACTAATTGCTCTCCACTCAGCAATCATTTCTGTTTCTACTGCTCCTGCTAAAATGGAATTAGCCCGAATTTTACGCGGTGCTAACTCACAAGCAAGTGAGCGAACCATACCATCAATTCCTGACTTCACAGCAGAGTAAGCAGTCATACCTAGTTGACCTCTAGAACCGATGACAGAAGACATAAACACAATTGATCCACCATCGGTTATAACACCTTTGGAAGATGCCGCACGAGCAATACCAAATGCTGCAAATAAACTGCTTTGGAGAAGACTTTCTAAATGAGATTGTTTCATCATTCTTGCTGGTAGAACTAATCCTAATCCTGCTGAATGAAATATACCTGATAAAGCTCCATATTTTTTAGCAATCGACTTTACCCAATCAGCTACTTCATCAGCATTAGACAAGTCAAAAGGCAAAGCAATATGATTAGTTCCTTTCATGGCTTCAATACAAGCTGTTAACCTAGATTCATTTCTACCAGAAACCAAAACCTGTCCACCACATTCAGCAATCATAATTGCGGTTGCTTTTCCCAGACCAGATGAAGCTCCTGTAACTAAGAAAGTTTTTCCTTTTAGTGCATCGGCAGCAAATATACTCATAATTGATAATCAATTATCTCTATAACATCAAGTGGACCGACAGTAATTGCAGTAGCACCCCAAGAGTAGCCTACACCAAAACCAAACATTGCCAAACGTGCCGATCGCTCTTTTAATAAAGAGGACAAATTATCAGTCATGAGTAATGGAATGGAGGCACTACTGGTGTTACCAAATTTATTAATATTAATAGGAATTTTATCCAGTGGTAATTTTGCCTTTTTAATTAAATGTTTGAGCATAAATAAATTGGCTTGATGAAATAGAAAGTTATCAAAATCCTCTGCTTTATGTTCTGAAAATTCAAGTAGTGATGATATCAAGGGCGGAACTACCTGCATAGTAAATGTAAATATTTCAGTCCCATCCATGTAAACACAATTGGGGTCTTTACCTTCTAGCCTTGGATCATTTGCAAGAGAATAATCTTTGGATGCACCACGAGGGATCATCAGGTTATGAGATCCCTTTCCGTCAGTACCCAGGATAAAAAAAGCATCATTTACAGAATTTTCACAATACTCTAGTGCGGTGACAGTTCCCGCATCTCCAAATAGCATAGCAGTAGAACGATCAGACGGATTTATGTAATGACTGCTGGTGTCACCAACTGCGAGAAGAACTCGTTTAGCAGCCCCTGTTTGAATCATATTCATACCCAGCCATAAACTATATGGGTAAGCTGAACAGCCAAGATTAATATCAAAGGCTAAACAGGAAGGCTGTAGTCCTAATTGAGCCTGAAGTGAACAAGCAGTGGCAGGAAGACGATAATCTGGTGTTTGAGATACAAATATCAAAACATCAATGGATTCTTTTTGCCAATTCAAACCACTTAATAAATGTTCTGCGGCTTGGTAACAAAGATCGGCTGTTGAAGTTGATTCATCTACCCAACGACGATTTTCAACACCAATCATTTTGACAACATCTTTAACAGATTCTGCACCAAATTTTTCGATGAAATAGTCATTGGAGATTTCATGGGTTGGTAAACAAGCAACAACTCCAGCTATCCGACCATTTTTTGTTTGAATTTGCTTACCAACCGAGGTGTTGATGGCATTCATGTTTGAATTAGACTCCTTGCTTTTTAGTAATGAGTTTTTCAATATCTGCTACGGTTTGACAATCAGCAAGAGATTGTCCATTTAACATGACATTAAAGCAATCATCAACTAGGGCAATTGTCGAAATAAATGCCAGTGAATCCCAATCCATTTTGGTTAAGTCAAGACTGGGAGAAATTTCACTGACATCAATTTCCAATACTTCTGCTAAACCTTCATAAAAAGCTTCCATGATGCAACTCCTAGAAATTAAAATTTAACTACTGCTCCAGCCCAAGAATATCCTACACCAAATCCTAATAGTAACAAGCGATCGCCTCGCTTTAACCGAGATTGATTAAGCATGGACTCTAGGGTGAGTGGTATACTTGATGATACTGTATTTCCACACTTTTCTAAGAAAATAGGAAACTTTTCTTCATGTATTTTGAGTTTTTTTCGTAAGGCATCTAGCATAAACTGATTAGCCTGATGGAAAACTATATGATCAAAATCATCTAAGTTTTTACCACATTTTTTGAGCAAATCATTAATCGCTTTTGGTACAGAAGCAAGTGTAAATGTCATTACTTCAGAACCATTCATATATAGATTGTCTTCTGACCTGATATTACCAGAATCATAAACCTTTTCTGCTGCTGTATATTCAGACTTTGTAGACCGGAAACCTCCTGTGTTCACGATTAAATTATTTGCTCCCTTACCATCTGTCCCAAATACAAAAGGTCCGATAAATTCCTCTTCTTGGTTGTCTGATGATTCAATCAATGTGGCTGTCGCACCATCACCGAATAAGGTGCGGACACTTTTATCTAAAGGATGAATAAATTTTGAGTAAGTATCTGCTGTTAAGAAAAGAACTTTACGCGCAGAGCCGGTTTCGATAAGTCCTTTGGCAACAGATAAACCATAAACATAACCAGAACAACCCAGATTAATATCAAATGCTCCCGCAGTATTGGGAATGCCTAGACGATTTTGCAGTAAACAGGCTGTAGTTGGTAAAAAGTAATCTGGTGTTTGAGTACAAAGAATAATAAAGTCTATGTCTTCAGGAACAACAGTGTTTTTTTCAAACAGATTGATGGTGGCTTTAAAAGCCAAATCGGCTGCTGTTTCGTCATCTGCGGCAATATGTCTTTCTCTAATTCCTGTCTTTTGATAAATTTTTTCAGCAGACCAACCTGGATAAAATTTTGATAACTCATCATTATGCAAAATTCTTGTGGGCAGATAAGATGCAATGTCAACTATTTGCGATCGCCACATTTGATAAATTTAATATTATTTATTGTACTGATTGTTTAGCGATGCCTCTTTCGATATAATTTTACTAGTTTCTTCATGAGTGCGATCGCTTGCTTTGCCTATTAACCCCCTCAATTACCTCTATATTTTAGAGAGTACCCACAATCCCCGAAAATCTATCATTTTCTAAATACACGAATGTTTATTTTCACAAATCTTTACAATTGACATGAAAATCCCAGCATTAAGTCAAAGTCAACTATTGCCAGATTTAGATATACAAGTGTTCACTCAATATATTAATTACCATGATCAATATGATGGAGTTACAGAATTTATTAACTACTTAAAAACTCAATAAATAACCTGCTCAAAACTATTACTAAATATAAAGTTTAACGCCTCCATCAGCACTTGTAAATCCTCTAATACATAATATTTAACATTCTTAACAAACTCTATTTCTTGCAAAACTGCAAATTCCCATAACTTACCATTAGAAACTATACCAAATAACCGACTATTTTGATTACTATTCATTTTTTGTGCAGCAATCAGTTCCGCTAAACATTGTCCCCAACCTTCCTCAAAGTTATCTTTTTTAGCTTCCACTATAATTAGATAAGGCTTCTCCAAAATAATTTTACCCCTAGAAGAACGTTGAGCAACCATATAGTCAGGAATCCCTGATAAATTCTCATCATAATTTAAAGGTTGATGACTCCAAAGTAATAATTTACTAGCATATTGTCGCCATACTTCTACAAGAACTGGGTAAATAATGCTTTCACAAATAGCAGATTCTGAATTAAAAACAACTCCTGCTTCTAGGATAAAATCTAATCTACTTTTAAAATAAGGATCAGTTTCCATAGGTACTTGTTCAATGAAATTTTTTTCTTTGTAAGTGAGTGGAAATTCCTGTAATACATCAGCAATGCTTTTGTATTTATTAAAAGACATAATTTCCCCTCTGGGTAAAGTTGCTTTCCACACCCGCCAGGGAATAAATTCCCTGTCTCATAGCTCAAGTCCGTTAAAACGGACTAATAAATTTTCCTAATAAGTAGTCAGACAGAATTAATTACACAATGTCATTGGGAATGGAACGAAGTGAAATGAAGCAATCGCCAGGGTTGTGATTGCTTCCCTTCCCTCGCAATGACTGTAAATATTTTTGTCCAATTACTTATTTAGTCATCTAAAGATGACTTTCGCTATTAGCAAGGAACTCAAGTTCCTTCGCATTGAGACAACTTTACATACCGTTATATACCTTTAAATTTTTCTGTTCACCTACTTACTTATTTAGTCATCTTTAGATGACTTTCGCTATTAGCAAGGAACTTGAGTTCCTTGCGGTATAGGGGTTTTGCATTGTACAAAATTGCTCAATTATCAAATTCAACACCTAATTCTCGCAATTTCGCTGCTAATCTATCAGCCCGCTGTTTTTCCTGTTCAGCCCGTTGTTTTTCCTGTTCAGCTTGTTCTTCTCCTGTTAACAAGAAATTACCTTCCAAATCCCACCACCTTAACCAAGGTAACTCGACATTTTTATATGTTCCTTGCCAAATTCCTAATTCAACACCCATTTTTTCAATTACATAATGACCCCTAGCATTAGGTGGCATCAAGTGATATTGTCCTTCGATTAAATGATATAATTCTAAAGATGATTTCTTTTCTTCGTAAATACCATAAAAAGGCACTCTTATTGCTTTTTCATAAACCCAAAATTTTCCCTGATATGGGGTTTCGTCCCTTTCTTCCCTACCATTACCGGATACAAATTCAATGACAATTAGGGGAGCAACTAATTCTTGCCACATCACATAAGAACGGCGCATTTGACCATTTAAGGCAGGTGGCACATCAGGAACATAAAACCAACCTGGCGCTTCTGCACCTCTTTCTGGTGGTTCTGTAATCCGCCAATAAATACCGCTATCTTGTCCTATGCAAAATTGTTTATCTGGATGAATCGTTTGTAATTTTGACCAGATAGATTCTGTTAGAAGAATACTTTGGGGATGTTCTTGAAAATTTTTCACAAATGTTCCATCTTCACAGGGTAATTGAGTATGATCTGGTAACTGTGTTGAAGGAGAAATTTTCAGGGTGTCCATAGTTTTCCATTTTGGAAGAATATCTAAAATCGGATATGGAATTATATCCATCTTAGAGGGTGTTTGAAAAGTTTTGAATGTATAAATTGACCCCTCTCCAAACCTCTCCCCGACGCGGGGAGAGGCTTTGAAAACCCCATTCCCTGGTAGGGAAGGGGGGCAGGGGGGTTAGGTTTTTGGAGATTATGGGTTTCATCTGATACTTTTCAAACAACCTCTTAAATACATTATAAGTAGGTGAACACAATAAAACCAAACTGTGTAAAGAAACGTAAAATCGCCCAAACCCTCTTCACTCTTGCCTCTTGCATGAGTGCCTTTTGCCTTGCCATAACGACAATTTTCAACGCCAACCTACTTAAACAATTCTGATATCGCTCTTACTCTTCCCTCATTTTCTTCTTTATATCTGCCAGCACAGTTTGATAATCCTCTCTATCTGGATGTAATTTTATTAACTTCTCAATTAAGGCAATCCCCCCCTGATTATCCCCAGACCTTAACCGCATAATGGACAATCTCTCAAGCGCCATTTGATTATTCGGTTCACGTTGTAAAACTAACTCATAACCCTTAATCTGTGTCTGTAAATCATTCCCAGGGGTTTGAACTACTGCCTGCTTAGGTTTTTCCCAAGACTGTTTGATGGCATTAACCCCGCCGAACAGTATTGAACCGCCAAATGAAATAAGTCCAATATATGTAACAATTCTTTTCTTTCGCTCAATCTGCTTACCGCGCCGAACCAAGTAATCATCACTAGAGTTAGTCATGTGTCAAAAATTGCTGTTGTCTTAATAGCAGCATTAGCCCTACTATGATTAGATTACCCATAAGTAGCAAAAAAATATCAATCATCAACTCGTTCCCAGTCTCTGACTGGGAATGAATTCTAGAAGGCTCTGCCTTCAATGATATTAGAGGCAGAGCCTCACCAACTGCATTCCTAGTCAGAGACTAGGAACGAGACGTGGTGGGGATTTTCAACTCGTTCCCAGTCTCTGACTGGGAATGAATTCTAGAAGGCTCTGCCTTCAATGATATTAGAGGCAGAGCCTCACCAACTGCATTCCTAGTCAGAGACTAGGAACGAGACGTGGTGGAGATTTTCAACTCGTTCCCAGTCTCTGACTGGGAATGAATTCTAGAAGGCTCTGCCTTCAATGATATTAGAGGCAGAGCCTCACCAACTGCATTCCTAGTCAGAGACTAGGAACGAGACGTGGTGGAGATTTTCAACTCGTTCCCAGTCTCTGACTGGGAATGAATTCTAGAAGGCTCTGCCTTCAATGATATTAGAGGCAGAGCCTCATCAACTGCATTCCTAGTCAGAGACTAGGAACGAGATGTGGTGGGGATTTTCAACTCGTTCCCAGTCTCTGACTGGGAATGAATTCTAGAAGGCTCTGCCTTCAATGATATTAGAGGCAGAGCCTCACCAACTGCATTCCTAGTCAGAGACTAGGAACGAGACGTGGTGGGGATTTTCAACTCGTTCCCAGTCTCTGACTGGGAATGAATTCTAGAAGGCTCTGCCTTCAATGATATTAGAGGCAGAGCCTCACCAACTGCATTCCTAGTCAGAGACTAGGAACGAGACGTGGTGGAGATTTTCAACTCGTTCCCAGTCTCTGACTGGGAATGAATTCTAGAAGGCTCTGCCTTCAATGATATTAGAGGCAGAGCCTCATCAACTGCATTCCTAGTCAGAGACTAGGAACGAGATGTGGTGGGGATTTTCAACTCGTTCCCAGTCTCTGACTGGGAATGAATTCTAGAAGGCTCTGCCTTCAATGATATTAGAGGCAGAGCCTCACCAACTGCATTCCTAGTCAGAGACTAGGAACGAGACGTGGTGGGGATTTTCAACTCGTTCCCAGTCTCTGACTGGGAATGAATTCTAGAAGGCTCTGCCTTCAATGATATTAGAGGCAGAGCCTCACCAACTGCATTCCTAGTCAGAGACTAGGAACGAGACGTGGTGGGGATTTTCAACTCGTTCCCAGTCTCTGACTGGGAATGAATTCTAGAAGGCTCTGCCTTCAATGATATTAGAGGCAGAGCCTCACCAACTGCATTCCTAGTCAGAGACTAGGAACGAGACGTGGTGGGGATTTTCATCTCGTTCCCAGTCTCTGACTGGGAATGAATTCTAGAAGGCTCTGCCTTCAATGATATTAGAGGCAGAGCCTCACTAACTACATTCCTAGTCAGAGACTAGGAACGAGACGTGGTGGGGATTTTCAACTCGTTCCCAGTCTCTGACTGGGAATGAATTCTAGAAGGCTCTGCCTTCAATGATATTAGAGGCAGAGCCTCATCAACTGCATTCCTAGTCAGAGACTAGGAACGAGACGTGATGGGGATTTGAGATTAACGCAAATCAAGCCGCTACGGGGAGGAATAGTTAAAGAAACATTGTTATCCTTCCATGTAATTTCCCCATTGCCAAATAAAACGTCTAAACTTTCGATATAGTCTAATTGTTCTATCACACCCCACAAATCACCACCTTTATAGCCTTGGTATGTAGGTGGTGCATCCCAGACTTCTAAATTGCTATTATTTAAGAAGCTGTGACGGGAATGCTGACTTCTAGCAAATCTATCAGGAAAGATTTGGTAGAAAACCGCGTGTTTAACCCAATCTGGCGTTTGAATTTCCATAAATACATCTATGAGCAACTTAACATATAGCAATTTTAAACCAGATGTAAACAACCCCCTTGTATTTCCCTCTGTGTCCTCTGTGTCTCTGTGGTTCGTTTAAAATATATTGTTGCCATACATTTAGTTACCAAATTTCCCTTCTTTCTTGGTCACGAAATGATAAATAATTGGTACACTTAGTTATTTAACCCAGTTTACAGTTAACCAGTGCCTCATGGTATATGTCAAGCGCGTTGAACTTACCAATTTTAAATCCTTCGGTGGGACTACTGCTGTCCCTTTGTTACCGGGGTGTACCGTCATATCTGGTCCTAATGGTTCTGGGAAGTCAAATATTCTAGATGCTTTGTTGTTTTGTTTGGGACTGGCTAGTTCTAAGGGTATGCGGGCGGAACGTTTACCGGATTTGGTGAATAATGCCCAAAAACATAAGGGGCGTTCGGCGCTGGAAGCTAGTGTAACTGTGACTTTTGATATTTCGGATGTCTCTCGCAGAGGCGCGGAGGCGCGGAGGGAGGAGGTGGGGGAAGTGGGGGAAGTGGGGGAAGTGGGGGAAGTGGGGGAAGTGGGGGAAGTGGGGGAAGTGGGGGAAGTGGGGGAAGTGGGGGAAGTTGGGGAAGTGGGGGAAGTGGGGGAAGAAAATCCAAAGTCTAAAATCCAAAATCCAAAATCCTCTGAGTGGAGTGTGACTCGGCGGTTGCGGGTGTCTCAGCAGGGGGGGTATACGTCGAATTATTATATTAATGGTGTGGCTTGTACTCTGACTGAGTTACATGAGGATTTGGAGGAACTGCGGATTTATCCTGAAGGCTATAATGTAGTATTGCAAGGGGATGTTACCAGCATCATTTCCATGAATGCGCGGGAACGTCGGGAAATTATTGATGAGTTGGCTGGGGTGGCGACTTATGATCGGAAAATTGTCCAAGCTAAGTCCACTTTAGATGAGGTGAAGGATAAGGAGGATAGTTGTCGGATTATTCAAACTGAGTTAAGTGGACAATGCGATCGCCTATCTCAAGATAAGGCTAAGGCGGAAAAGTATCAATTATTGCGAATTGAATTTATCCAAAAACAATCCTGGGAAGCGGTGTTATCTTGGCGTTCTCTCCAAGCACAGCAGGAAAAACTGGTTGCACAAGTTCAAGAGGGCGATCGCAATTTCAGTGATTTTACTACTCAGTTAAATACAACTAATTCTCAAATTAATCAGAAAACTACTGAATTAGAGCAGCTAAATCTCCGTGTAAAGGCTTTGGGTGAGGAGGAAGTTCTTGCTGTTCAGTCTAATCTCGCCACTCAGGAAGCGGAACGGAAACAACTCCAACGACAACAACGGGAGTTAGAAACATCTATTCAAGAATCTACAAAGCGGTTAAATCAAACTTATCAAGAAATTCAGCAATATCAACTTGCTTTAGAGGAAGCTAAGAAAAGTCATAATGTAGAGACGTTTCATGTAACATCTCTACAATCAGAACGTGACGTTGCACAACAAAATTTAGAATCCTCTCGTCAAGCTGCTGCGAAAATTGCCTCAGCTTCGGAAGCTTGGGTACAACAACAAACAGCTTTGAATCGGCAAATTGAATCTTTGTTGCATACTCTTGAACCCCAACGCACTGAACAAGCACAATTACAGGAACGGAATACTCAATTACAACAATTGATTTCTGAACAATCTCAATTAATTGCAACTTTAGAACCGGAATTAACCGCAAAACAAGCTGAATGTGGGCGTTTGGAAACGGAATTTAATGCTTCTACCCAACCTATTCAGAATTTAGCTGAAAATCTCGCTGCGACAGAACAAGAGTTACAAATTCAACAAGATACCCAAAAACGACTTTTACAAGAACAACGGGACAAACAACGTCAATTAGATAAATTAGAGGCACAGACCCAAGCGCAACAGGAAATCCAAGGAACACAAGCCAGTAAAGTAATTTTACAGTCAGAAATGCCCGGTTTGTGCGGTTTGGTGGTGCAATTGGGCAAGGTTGAACCTAAACATCAATTAGCATTGGAAATGGCTGCTGGTGGACGTTTAGGGCATATTGTGGTTGAAGATGATAGCGTGGCATCTGCGGGTATTGAACTATTAAAACAAAAACGGGCGGGAAGGGCAACTTTTTTACCTTTAAATAAGATTAAAGTCCCTAGATTTACCCAAGATGCAACTCTGCGGTTAGCTGATGGGTTTGTCAGTTATGCGGTAGATTTGGTAGAATGCGATCGCCGTTATCATGATGTATTTGCCTATGTTTTTGGTGCAACGGTAGTATTTGCGACTCTTGCCCAAGCTCGGAAAAACATGGGACTATATCGGATAGTCACTTTACAAGGGGAATTATTGGAAACAAGCGGCGCAATGACTGGTGGCAGCGGTAATCAACGTTCATCTTTGCGGTTTGATAATGGCGAAGCTGGAGAATCTCAAGAAGTCGCTAATTTGAAATCTCGCTTAATGGATATTGATCGGATTTTAGAACGTTGTGGAGAAGCAATTTCTACTTTAGCAACTCGCACTAAAACCCTCACCCTAGAATTAACAGAAGCACGTCAAGTCCGCAGGGAACAACAATTATATTTAGAACAGTTAAAGAAAGATATTAAGATTTTAACAACGCAGTTAGAAAATACTCGTTCTCAACTTTCCCAAAATACGGAAAAATTCACATCTGCACAATCCCGGTTAGAAGTTTTAAATCGAGAATTACCAGAACAAGAAACTCAACTCCAACAATTGAGACATACCCTAGCTGAGTTGGAATCTTCCCAAACCCCCAACGAATGGCAACAAATCCAAGCTATCATTAAAACCCAAGAACAGGAATTACAACAACGGGAAACAGCACTGCGAGATGTTCAACAACAATTAAAAAACTTAGAAAATCAACAACAACGGTTACAAGAAAAAATAGAAGAATCCCAAACCAGAGTTATTCAATATCAGCAAGAAGAAACCACAGGAAAACAGCAACAAGCAACAGTTAATAGTCAAGTTGAAGAATTGAATCATTTAATTACCTCAATTCAGGCTAAATTGGGTCAATTAGAAGAGAATTTAGGGGAAGAGAAAAAGAACCGAGATACAGCAGAAACCGAATTGCGATCGCTCTTATTGCGTCAACAACAATTACAATGGGAAATTGAGAAACTGCAAGAAACTCAACAAAAACGCCGGGAAGATTTAACAGCACTGCAAAACCAATTACGAGATTTAGGTGCAGAATTACCCAGTCCTTTACCAGAAGTTCCCAATAAAGTTGATTTAGAGGACTTACAAAAAGAATTGCGGAGTTTAGGTAAACGTTTACAGGCAATGGAACCTGTGAATATGTTAGCTTTGGAAGAATTCGATAAAGTCCAAGGTCGTCTTCAAGAACTCACCGGAAAATTAGAGACTTTGGAAGGTGAACGGACAGAATTATTATTAAGAATTGAAAACTTTACCACCCTCCGTCAAAAGGCGTTTAAAGAAGCCTTCGACGCAGTAAATGAGAATTTCCAATCAATCTTTGCTGTCCTTTCCGATGGTGACGGTTATTTACAACTAGATAATCCTGAAGACCCCTTTAACAGTGGCTTAAACCTAGTCGCACACCCCAAAGGTAAACCCGTCCAACGTTTAGCTTCCATGTCTGGGGGAGAGAAATCCTTAACTGCATTAAGTTTTATATTCTCCCTACAACGTTATCGTCCTTCTCCATTTTACGCCTTTGATGAAGTGGATATGTTTCTAGATGGGTCAAATGTGGAACGATTAGCGAGAATGATTAAACAACAGGCTCAACAGGCACAGTTTATAGTTGTGAGTTTGCGCCGTCCGATGATAGAATCAGCACAGCGGACAATTGGTGTAACGCAAGCTAGAGGTGCTTACACTCAGGTTTTGGGTATTAAGTTACAATCATCTGACCATTGAAGCAGTCCGCAGAATTGCGTAAGATAAGTAATTGGACAAAAATATTTACAGTCATTGCGAGCGAAGGGAAGCAATCACAACCCTTGCGATTGCTTCATTTCACTTCGTTCCATTTGCAATGACATTGTGTAACTAATTCTGTCTCACTACTTATATAATTGTGAAGCGATCATCTCTCATCAATCTTTTGGTATTCACTCAATGCGCCAGTTGTGAACATTTTCTTGTTGGGTATATAGTGATTTGGTTACACACATATGAAGAATAAATATGTCGTTTACAATGTCACAAGAAGAGAACTTGATCTTTCAGACGGGCAGGATGCCCATCCCACAAAATTGGGTAATTTATTTTTTGGTGTTCCCTAATAAAGTGCGATAGCGTTCGCAAAGCGTCCCGGAGGGAACTAGCGCTCCGCAGGAATCGCTTGTAGGTTGGATTAATAAACTGCGATCTGTAAATAGCCGTTTTGCTGCAATTCTTGCCCCAATTTTGGTGGTATACTTATTGAAAACATATATAAAGTGTAACTGTCAGTAACCCAGCCCTAAAGGGACTGGGCTTGCAAGAATAATCAAGCAAGCCGTACTGACCAGACCACCCTGAGTCTACTCTCATGGTAGCCGTTATTTGAGTCACGACACCCACCGAATGCGTTGCCAGTTCCCTGCTCTGTCGCTTGTGATTAAACAGTTCTAAGGTCACTGGAACAGTGTTGCAAGCTCAAGCAAGCTCTTATAACAGGTCGTTCGCGCAGCGTGCCGTAGGCATCGGCTAACATTACCCCAGAAATGGGAGTTGGTTTCCAGATTCCAATCAAAAATCTGGTTTCAATTTTAATATCCACAGCGGTTAAAACCGCTCGTGTCGTTTCCCTCTCAGGTCTAAAGACTCTGAGTTTCCCACTTACCGGGTATTCTTATGAATTTTAAATTAACTAAAGTGTTCAAGAAGGTCTCTGAAGGCTACATAGGTTTTGTCGAAGAACTGCCTGGAGCAAATACTCAAGCTGATACTCTTGATGAAGCAAGAGTTAATCTGGAGGAGGCTATTGAGTTGGTACTTGAAGCTAACCGCTTTTTAACAGAGGAACTACTTCAAGATCAGGACGTTATTCGTGAACCTATTTTTTTATCAGTTGCATGAAGCGTCTAGACTTAATTCGTCATCTTGAAGCCAATAGTTGTGAGTTTTTAAGAGAAGGTGGTAGCCATACTATTTATATCAATCGGGCTGCACAAAGGTCAACGTCTATTCCACGCCACCAGGGGATCGCGGGAAGGCTGGGAGCCGCGTCTCTTTAGAGCGCGGGGGAAAGCCTACCCGTGCGGTTTTAACCGCTTCCAATATTCTCGATCATGATGCGGGTCATTAAATCTTTTCAACATTTTATTTCTCTCTAACTAATCTTTTTAAGGCTGACGAAAGACTCATTCCCCAACCTTGGGCGATATCCTCAAGTTTCTTTCTTTCAGTTTCATCTAGGTACACCGCTAGAGGTTTTTTCTTCATATACAATATTGGGTTGACATTACTGTAATACTGCCATATAATAGTTATATCGTCAATCACATCAACAAAATAAACCTGTGCAAATACGCTGGAGATTCAAGCTACAACCGAATATTGGGCAACAAGCCTTAATGTCTGAGTGGCTTGTTACTTTACGGAAACACAGAAATTATTGTTTGGCAGAACGTCAGCGCGGATTTGAAACTAATAACCAGAAATCAGACGAGTCAGTAATTTACCAATATGGTGCATTTTCAGACTTAGATACTCGTATTGAATATGGCTCTTATTGCCCTTTGACCTGCCCCGTCGTTAAGCATGGTGTAATGTCCTCTGGGTTAACAAAAAATAGTAAGAAGCATGGTTTAACCTGGGGTAGTGCGACTGATATTCAAGGCAAGAGAACAACTGAACTACGTTCTGAGTCTGAATGGTATAGCCGAATTAATTCAGATGTTTTACAAGGCAATTTAGCTAAATTAGATATTGCTTATAACGGATTTTTTCAACACAAAAGGGGTTTCCCTGCGTTTCGTAAAGCAGCCAACTTTAAAACATTTCAATTCAAGCCAGGACAAGTAAAATTAACTGTTAATCGTGAATCTAATCAGCCCCGATGCTATTCCCATGCCTACTTTCCTGGACTGGGGACTATGCGCTATTTTGATAGTCGTACTATTCCAATAGATGCTGATATTAGAACGGTGACAGTGATTAAAGAAGCTGACGGATGGTACATGAGTGTATTACTCGAGTTACCTGAATCCCTACCTGAAGTTACAGAAATTGAAACCGTCAAATCAGCAGTAGGTATTGATGTAGGAATTAATAAATTAATTTCTTTGTCGGATGGTTCGTTTATTGAAAATCCTCAATTTGCAACTAATAAAAAAGTCCGCCGTCAATTAAGAATCAGACAGCGCCGAGTTAACCGCAAAATCAAGGGTTCTAATAATCGCAAAAAAGCCGGGAAAATAGTTGCCAAGCTACATAAAAAGATTGCAGATAAGCGAAATGATCATCAATGGAAAGCAGCCAATAAAGTTGTTAACACCGCTGAGGCAATTGTCCAAGAGGATCTAAATGTTAAGGCTATGAAGTCCCGCTGCAAACCCAAAAGGCAGCAAGGACGATTTATGGCTAATGGTCAATCTGCAAAACGTGGATTAAATCGCTCTATTTCTGATGCCAGTTGGGGCGAATTATTTTCTAAGATTGCTTGGCTGGCATTGAAGTCTGGTAAGCCAGTATTATCCGTTAATTCTAAATTTACTTCTCAAGAATGTTCGGCTTGTCATCATATTAGTAAAGCTAATAGAGATGGCGAAAAGTTCATTTGTGAACATTGTGGTCATATTGACCATGCTGATACTCAGGCTTCTCGGACAATTTTACGAAGAGCTAATTTGAAATTCGTCAGCAACAGACGTAAAAAGCCGACGCACCAATCGTTAGTGCCTACTCCTGGACTGGGAGAAAGTAACGCCCTTTTATGCAACGATGCCGCCAGAAATGGCAAACGGCATCAGGCGGGGAACCGTACATCTAAGGTAATACCTGAAAAGCGGATATTATTCGAGCAGTTGTGTTTGCAATTATTCGATTAAGAATCCCCGTGTCTTTAGACCGGGGAGTGTCAACTCAGAACCTTCAGGTAAATTACAGGCTGTTTCCAAAGTGAATATGCCGTTACGATAGACGGCTTTTAGGATAGGGGGCATAGGAGAAAACTCCATAATTTAATTATTGTAGAGCAAGTTCAGCCAACAATCAGAGTCACCCATCAATTAACAAGTTAATATTGCATTCAAATACAACCTTTTCCCTCCTACCGCTCACATTGTCCCTAGCAGTAATAGAATAATAACGATATCCTTGTAAAGCCTACCAAGAGCAGAAGGTAGAGGTTAAGTAGCAGATTTGACAGAATTGGATCACCAAAACTCTGTATCCAGAAGACATTAGTAGCATTTTAGAAGTTCGTAAAATTTTTATGGTTTCCCAAATTCGTTTTTTGATGTGCGCTCCTGACCATTATGATGTGGATTATGTGATTAATCCTTGGATGGAAGGGAATATTCATAAGTCATCACGCGATCGCGCCGTAGAACAATGGAATAAATTATACCATGTAATTAAAGATCATGCCATTGTTGATTTAGTGCCTCCCCAAAAAGGTTGGCCTGATATGGTATTCAGTGCTAACGCGGGTTTAGTCCTTGGTGAGAACGTTGTTCTCAGCCGCTTCCTACATAAAGAACGCCAAGGTGAAGAACCGTATTTTCAACAGTGGTTTGAAAATAATGGATATAATGTATACACTCTTCCTAAAGATCTCCCCTTTGAAGGTGCTGGTGACGCACTCCTAGACCGGGAAGGGCGGTGGTTATGGGCTGGATATGGTTTTCGGTCAGAATTAGATTCTCACCCCTACCTGGCTAAATGGCTGGACATTGAGGTGATTTCTCTGCGGTTGATGGATGAGCGTTTTTATCACCTGGATACCTGCTTTTGTCCTTTGGCAAATGGTTATTTGCTGTATTATCCTGGCGCGTTTGATTCCTACTCTAACCGCGTGATTGAAATGCGCGTCGCACCGGAAAAGCGGATAGCAATTGAAGAAGCTGATGCTGTTAACTTTGCTTGTAATGCGGTGAATGTTGATAGCATCGTGATTATGAACAAAGCTAGTGATGGTTTAAAATCACGTTTGGCTGAAGTTGGTTTTCAAGTTATTGAAACCCCGTTAACGGAATTTCTCAAAGCTGGTGGGGCGGCTAAATGCTTGACTTTGCGGGTGACAGAACCTATTGGCGAGGAAATTCACGCTAATGTATCTGTAGAGAGTCGTATCATTCGCATGGAAGGACACTTGCTAGATGCAGGTTTGATTAACCGCGCTTTAGATTTAATTGTGGAAATGGGGGGAAGTTTCCAAGTTCTCAAATTCAACTTGGGAGAACAACGTCAAAGTACATCTGCGGCTGAGGTGAGGGTATCTGCACCATCTCACGAAGTGATGGAAGAAATTATCTCGCAGTTGATTGATTTGGGTGCGGTTGATTTACCCCAAGATGAGCGCGATTCTAGATTAGAACCTGTTATCCAAGCGGGTGTTGCTCCTGATGATTTCTATGTCAGCACGATTTATCCTACTGAAATTCGGGTAAATGGAGAATGGCTGAAGGTGCAAAATCAACGCATGGATGGGGCGATCGCTATTTCCACAACTGCTAATGGTATAGTAGCAAAATGCAAACTCCTCCGTGATTTAGAAATCGGCGACAAAGTAGTTGTGGATGTATTGGGTATTCGCACCGTCCGCAAAGCCGAATCACGCGAACAACGCAATTCTCAAGAATTCAGCTTCATGTCTTCCGGTGTTTCCAGCGAAAAACGGGTGGAATTAGTTGTGGAACAAGTGGCTTGGGAATTACGTAAAATTAAGGATAGCGGCGGTAAAGTAGTTGTCACAGCAGGTCCTGTGGTGATTCATACAGGTGGGGGTGAACATCTCTGTCGCTTAGTTCGAGAAGGCTATGTACAGGGTCTTTTGGGCGGAAATGCGATCGCTGTTCATGACATGGAACAAAACCTGCTGGGAACTTCCCTGGGTGTGGATATGAAGCGGGGTGTGGCTGTGCGGGGTGGACACAGACATCATTTAAAAGTAATTAATACTATCCGCCGTTTTGGTAGCATTGCTAAAGCTGTGGAAGCAGGAGTGGTGAAAAGTGGGGTGATGTATGAATGTGTGAAAAATAACATTCCCTTTTCCCTCGCTGGTTCAATTCGGGATGATGGTCCTTTACCCGATACCCAAATGAACTTGATTCTAGCACAACAGGAATATTCCCAAATCATCCAAGGTGCAGACATGATTCTCATGCTGTCTTCTATGCTGCATTCTATTGGGGTGGGAAATATGACTCCGGCTGGTGTGAAAATGGTTTGTGTGGATATTAATCCGGCTGTGGTGACAAAATTGAGCGATCGCGGTTCAATAGAATCTGTCGGTGTGGTGACAGATGTGGGTTTGTTCCTCAGTCTATTAACTCAGCAATTGGATAAGTTGACCAGTCCTTATGTTGCTAATGTAGGTTAACAAACACAGCCTTTAAGATTCTCTATCTTGTGGTGCGGGCATCTTGCCCGCTTTTCCGCTTTCTTGTTTTGTATAAAAAATAATTAAATGAACCACAGAGGCACAGAGAACACAGAGGAATATAATATAAGCAGTTATAATATAAACAACGCTAACAAAGGAGATAATTCATTAGACATCTCCGGTAAAGATTGTAGAGACGTTCCATGGAACGTCTCTACAGAGGTTTCATGTCACGCATATTTAATTTTCGGAGATGTCTATTATGTTACAAACTGTGAAAGGAATCTACAAAAATAGCAAAGTCGAGTTAGCTGAAATTCCTAAAAATATCTTAGAAAGTCAAGTTTTGATCACCTCTATAGAAATTACAAAACCGGAAAATATTGGTGTGAAAAGTTCAACAGCAGAATTATTTAGCTCCCTACGTGGTAAAATTTAATATTTTGAAGATATCACCACACCCACAACTGAAGAATGGGGCGAAATATGACTGTTATTTTAGATACTTGTGCTTTAATTTGGTGGAGTCTTGATCCAAATAAATATTTGTATATTAACCTAACAGTAGTGAAAAAATAATTATGGGAAAAACACCAATAATTGATTCTAATCAATCCTACACCTTTGCTGATTATTTCAAATTGAATTATGAACCAGATGAAATTATAGAATATTTTGGCTATAGCTTTCAATCACAATCTCTTACCTTACCCACAACTCAACAAAACTTAGAAAGATTAACAGACCTAAAAAATCGTATTGAAGAAAGTTTACCCTATATTAGTTTAACCAGTGAAACCGCCAGGAGAGAATTTTTAATTGCTCCTGTAATTATGGAACTAATTCACTATACCCATGCTAAAGTTAAAGTAGAGTATGGGTTGAATATCAATAATCAATTAAAAGGAGTTGTTGATTATTATATTAAAGCTGACAATCAATTATTAGTTATTGAAGCTAAAAATGCCGATTTAGAAAGAGGAATTGTCCAATTAGCTGTAGAATTAATTGCCTTTGATAATTGGTCTATTATTGATCATCCTATCCTCTATGGTGCAGTTTCTATTGGTAATATTTGGCAATTTGTAATTTTACATCGTGAATCAAAACAAATTACTCAAGATCTAAACCTTTATCGTGTACCCAATGATTTAGAAACTTTAATGAAAATTTTAGTAGCTTTAATGAAAAATTTATAATTATCAAGTAGGTTGGGTTGCAAAACCCAACCCCACAAATTATTAGTTCTGATGATCTTGTTGATTTAACCAAGTGACTAAATCAGCAACTTCCGAAATATTAAACAACGCCGCACCTAGATTTTCTAACTGTTCTACAGGTAAACCTTTGACTCTTTCAATTATTAAAGAATCAAGTTCACCAAACCGTTGATTAAGTAAAAACAAACAAAATTTAAGTTCTCCTTTTTGTTCTCCCTTTTGTTCTCCCTTTCTTTCGCCCTTTTGGAAAATATCCTGATAAATGACTGATTCTTGCATAATATCCTCACTTAACAATTGACGAATAAAGTCTTTCTCAAATCGCAAACCTGCTAAAATCTCTGTGTAAGCTGCAATATCCTGTTTAGTCTCCCTATCTGCAATTTTAGCAACATTCTGGGAAACCTGAGATAATAAACCTTGGGGTGAATTTGTCTGTGTTAATGGTGCTAATGGCAATAATGCCAGATTATTGAGAAATAAGGCTGAATCTTGTTCCCACATTCTGATTACACGATAACGGTGTCGTGTTGTTTCGTTAACATATTCTTCAGTGAAAACAATTGGATCATTTGTTTCTTGTAAGAAAATCACGACTTGAGTAACAGGAACTTGATATGTACGGATTAATCTCACTGAATAGTCTAACTCTCTAAAAGGAATTGGAGGTTTAGATTGTGGGTTGGTTTGAAATTCAATATGTAAAATCCGATTTTCTGTTTGTAAGAAGGTGACAAAATCAGCGCGAATTGGTTCTATACTCAATTCGGTTTTTAAGACTTTGATCGTTTTTGGTGCTTGGGGAAGCAACCATTTAGCAAAATCAAAGGGATATTTTTCTGCTAGTAATTTACAAACGTTGTCAAAACTCATAAGATTATAAAATTAAATTGTCAGAATCAGGATGTCCAGGATTTAAGGATTTTCAGGATGTTTGTTTGAGTTGTGTTTTTATGGTTTAAGAGTTTATGATTAATGTTAATATATACGATTTTCAACATAAAATTTTCAAAATACAAATTATAAATACTTAATTCATTTAAACTAATTTAGGGATAGGAATATGGACATGACAAAAATCCTGATTCAGACAATATTCAGTTTCGCGCAAAGAAAGATGCAAAGCAGCAAAGACGCAAAGGAAAACCAGCAATTTATCAATAACATCCTGAAAATCCTAAAATCCTGGATATCCTGATTCTGACAATATTGAATATTCATTTTCACGCAAAGACGCAAAGGAAAACCAGCAATTTATCAATAACATCCTGAAAATCCTAAAATCCTGGATATCCTGATTCTGACAATTTAAAAAATGTGTGCTATCCTAAGCAAGGACACCACAATCGGCTTTATTGTCGAAAGAAAAAATTTTATTTTTCCGCCTAACGGCAGGGGTTAAGAAGGGAAAAGAGAAAGAAGGGAAAAGGGCAAAAGAGCAAGAGTGTAAAGGGCTACTAAGTCCTCCCAACGGTGCAGACAACACGAAAACCAATAAGGTAGTTGAGGTTGCCGCGCTCGTCCATAGTGTAGCTGTTGCGAGACGCAGAACGGCAATACTGAGGAATGTTGACCCAAAAACCGCCCCGCAGCAGCTTTAAACCGCTTTGTCCTGTCAAATCATTGCCGTCTTTAGATACATCACTATAATTACCTATATAGTCATCCAAACACCACTCCCATACATTACCGTGCATATCGTACAAACCAAAAGCGTTAGGGGGAAAAGAACCTACATCTGTGGTTTGTTGACGATACTGTCCTTTTGGCGCAGAACCATAAGTGTAATTACCATTATAGTTTACCAATTCTGGGTTAATACTTTCACCAAAATAAAACGGTGTGGTAGTTCCGGCTCTACAAGCATACTCCCATTCAGCTTCACTGGGTAATCTGTAGTTTTTTCCTGTCTTCTGGCTTAACCTTTGACAAAAAGTAACTGCATTATTCCAACTGACTCTTTCCACTGGGCGATTATTGCCTTTGAATCGAGAAGGGTTACTACCCGTGATAGCTTGATATTGTGCCTGTGTCAATTCATATTTTGCCATGAAGAAACTAGGAACAGTAACTTGATGTTGGGGACCTTCGTCTAAAAGCCAACCTGCTTCGTTTTCCGGTGAACCCATGATAAATGTTCCGCCTGGGATTTCCAGCATTTCCAATGTCACACCATTTCCTAAGTCTTCTGTGAAATATTTTGCACTTTCATTACGTCGGTTGATAATATTTCCTGATGCGTTGGTACGGACAACTTCAAAACTAAAGGTTTTCAGGTTATTTGTAGAAGTTGTATTTTTAGGAGTTGTTGTATTTTCAGGAGTTGGTGTATTTTCAGGAGTTGGTATATTTTCAGGTGTTGGTGTATCTGAAATTGAAGTTTGATTTTGCTTCCCAGAAAATAAATTTTGTCCCACAAATGCGACAGTTACACCACCTAAAAATAATCCTCCATAGATAAAACCGCGACGATTGATTCTAGTTGGATAATTTCCCAAAGATTGATTTTTATTTCCCCCTGGAGATACAACAAATGTAGGAGAAATTTCTAAATCTTTGATGACCTCATCCGCAGATTGATAACGTTTTTGAATATCAACTTTCAACAACTTATCTAAAACTTGCCCCAATTCCTGACTCACAGAACCAGATAAATATTGTCGCCAATTATTCACCCAACTAAAACCATTTATTGTCCATAAATTAAAAGGATCAACCCCTGTTAATAAATGAAAACAAGTTGCACCTAAAGCAAATAAATCACTGGCTGGATAAGCTTCACCACCTTGTATTTGTTCCAATGGACTATACCCATAAGAACCTATTTGTGTTCCTATTTGGGTGTGAACTGTGGTAGTTAATTGTTTCGATGCCCCAAAATCAATTAATACCAACTTCCCATCACTGGCTCGGCGCATGATATTCTGTGGTTTAATATCCCGATGAATAATATTACGTTCATGAATAAACTTTAAAGATGGTAATAAATCTAGTAATAATTCCCGAATTTGGGTTTCCTTGTATTTTCCCTTTTGTGCTAATTCATCTAATAAATTTTCCCCTTTAATAAACTGTTGTACCAAATAGAGAAACCCATTATCTTCAAAATAAGCAAACAGCGTTGGTATTTGTGGGTGTTCTCCTAAATCTTGTAAACGTTTAGCTTCTTCAATAAATAATTCTGTAGCTTTTTTTAAAGCGTAAGTTCCTGACTGTTTAGGAGCAAGTTGCTTGATTACACAAGGTTCATTGAGTTTCTGGCTATCTTCCGCTAAATAGGTTCTCCCAAAACCACCTTCAGCAGAAAGCACCCGCAATACTCGAAAGCGATTGATTAATAATGCTATTAACGGGGTTCTGCAAGATTGACAGAACTTGTGATCATCAGGGTTGATAGGTTGGGAACAATCCGGGTTTAAACAGCAGATCATAATCTGTGGCAGATGACTGTATAACCTTTATCATACAACATAAGTAATTCTCTGTCCCTTCCTGATATAGCGGTATGCACTTAAATGAAATACATCATCAGCCCCTTCTCCTTGACAAAGCTATGGTGTACACACAAGTTAAATTACCCCCTACGGTGTACACACAAGTCTTAAAATTCCCCCTATGACTTGATTTCGTTATCTAATTTTAGCCCACATTCCGCACCCCAACTGTCACAGGAGTGGAATTACATAGGCAAGAAATAAAATTGAGAATAAAAAATAACATATTATCGAGAAAATACATTGGCAAAAAAGAAAAACACCAAAAATGGCATCAAAACCCATTGTCAATAAGGAGCAACAAGAATGAACACCACCCAGAGGGAGAAAAAGATAAATAAATGAAGATATTCAAGATACAGATTATAAGTTAGACTAATAAATTGAAGTAAAAAACGAAATTATAGACATAGTAAAATAGAGCAATAAATCAAACAGATTAGCTCCTAAATCTGATATTAATTAAATTAATGGAGAGAAGAATTAAGTGGCTAATTGATAGTAATGAAAACAATCATCTGGTAAAAGATTCAGAATAAAATCCCTATCTTGAGTCCAATTAGAGACGTGTTGTTCGTTGTTATATTCAACTAAATGAATACACTGAAAGCATTGAAAAATCCAGCGTAAAGTAGGACGGTCAGTTGCTTTACCTAATTGATTTTTAATTGTTGATTTAGAATCTTTCAGAGCATTTCTAATTTGACGTTGAGCCAAAGTATAAACCAGTAGACATAAACCCATAATCATTCCCAGAGACTCTATTCTCTCAGGACTTTTGAGAAAAATACTGTCTGCAAAAAATAATGGGTCTTTAAGAAAACCGAACCCCCGCTCACAAGACTGTTGAGCTTTATATTCACTCAGCATGGAATCATTGCTAAGTTCATTTGAATCTAAAACATTCGTAGCAATAATAAAACGTCCTGCACTCAGCAATTCTGTATTAATTTTACTTTCATTTTCGGAAACTGTAGCTGATATTTGGTAAGATATTTCTTCTGAAGAATCTTTTGTCTTAAATTTGATTTGAGTAACCAAAATTTCGTTAATTTGATGATATTTGAATTGTTTTGATAATTTTGATAATGCCTTGATAGCATCAGCCTCACAAGCAAATCTCTCTTGTGATAACTTTTTCAAATCTTTCACAGCTTTTGATTCTGCTTTGGTAATTTTTTGTCTGAGCTTACGCAGGTCTGATTCTCTTCTTTCTTGACTTTGCACTACTAACCATCTTTGTTCTATCCCTGCATAATTTTCGGTTTTTGATGCTAATTTATATCCTGGTATTGTACTATCAATAAATTCTGATTCTGGTAATGTTGATATTAATGATTTTGCTGCTTTTATGCTTAATGGTACTCGACATAACCAACGTAATTCTGACATCATTTTCAGGTTTGATTCTGTATATAAAGCAGCGTCAGCAACGATGAGACTATTAACTTCTAATTGTTTTTGATATTCTACTGCTATTTGACCAAAGCATGATGAATCTGTTTGGTTTCCTGATGCTAGTTTTAAAAATATTGGTATGTCTCCATCTCCTGAACATATCATTTCTATGATGAATTGTTTTAAATCTGGTCTATGGTCACGGGAATAACCGTAGGTGATGGTTATCTCTTTTGGTGATTTTACTGCTAATTCTTCTAATTCTTGGTTATTTCCTACTTTTTGATTCTCAAATATTACTTCTGGTAAACTTGTATTATATTGCCCATGCACGTGTATTGATGATGAGTCTAAATGCGAGGTTGACAGTGATACTCCAAATTTTTGTGCTGCTTTTAAGGCTATGATAAAAAATAGTGTATCCAATCCTTTGATAAATAGTTTATCCATAACTCTCCCCAGTTTATCGTCGTTGAGATATTCTGGTTTTACTCCTGCTCCTATTAGATGTTCACAGGCGATTGTTTCAAAATATTGGGGAAACATATATAAGGGTTTCGATACAAATCCTAACCCGTTTATTATCATGGCTTTTACTACTTGACCTGCACTTACTTTCTCGTCTTTTTCAACTCCTATTAATTCATTTATTATTTCTACTATTCCGATTGAATCTATCATCCCTGCTACTATCCCTAGATGATCTATGTTTTGAATTTCTATTTCTTGGGGTTTTAATTTCACAACAGATTCCTCTACTTGTTCTATTGTGATTCTCTCATTTCTTGCTTTTGTGAACAATTAATTTTTTAATCATATCGAATTTTCTCTTTCTTTCAGTCCCGTTACGAAGTTCCACTTTCTCACTCCATGCCCAGCTTAATGCTACTTACTATCATTAAGCCTCTTACCCTTCGAATGATTTTTAGTTATTATGTACTACTCGCTAGGCTTTTTTGATATGTGACAGTTCAGGGTGCGGAATGTGGGTTTTAGGCTGTGCGATAGCGTTCGCGTCTCGTTCGCGGTAGCGTTCCGATAGCTTGCGTGGCGACGCAGGAGCCATAGGAATAGAGATAGCGCGACCTAGGAATCGCTCTGGAAGTCTTTCATTGCCTTCCCGTAGCGTCTCCCACAGAGGAGGAATAACGAAGCGATAGCGAAGCGCGACCTAGGAATCGCAAAAACCACGGGATTATCTGATTACTTGCGCTCGTGATGACAATTTCAGGGGTCTATAACGCCTGAAACCCTTGCAGATACCACTTGTGTGTACACCGTAGCCTTTTAGGAGAGGGCTAAGGAGAGGTAGGGAAGGGGGGTTAGGTTTCTGGAAATTATCGGTTTCATCTAATACTTTTCAAACAACCTCTTATACCAAATTTTTTTCATCTCAAATCTAAAATCTAAAATCTAAAATTCTTATAAGGGAAACTCTCTATAGAATCCCCGCCTCTTTGGACTGGGGAGTGTCAACCTATTTACACTATGCTGTAGTAGTAATCGAAGTTAACGCCCCAGCATCCCCAGCTTTTTTCCTGTCTGGAAACGAGCAAGAGAAGGAGGTCGCCCACTGCGATACAGGAGAAGTTACTCATTCGTAACCCTATGCCATATTGGGATCTGATTCTAGACCCCATTGGTGTTTGAGCATTTCTTGGTAAGTTGCTTCACGGACGACCATTTGCTCATAAAGTTTGACCAAAAAATCCTGAGCTTGTTCGTGGCTCATGTGTTGGACTTGTGTAGCAAAGGAGCGAATGCTAAATTGCTGTTCCAAAGATAGTTCAGTTCGTTGATTCATAATGAACTCCAAAACAAACAAGGTTTAAAGTCGAAATTGATAACAGAATTGAAAAGTTGGAAGTCAGTATTTAAAGGTAAAACAGGCTGTTGCTTGTTATTTAAATTCCTTAGTTCCTTTATTTGCAATCTGTTGAATTACATAAAAGTCCGAAGAGGTAATCCTTGGGCTAGATTTTGCTTAACATTTGTTTCTCTATATTAAGAAAGATAACAAGTCTTTGACAGTTTGCCCATCTTTTTGAATTTATTTTTCCGAGGTATGTGCTGCTATTGAATCTATTGATACGAGAATCAACTCCGCAGAGAGCAGATTTGTGCAAGTTGGATGGTTTGATTTTGGTGGATATTTTTGAAATTACAGTAGTTATGGGTTGGTTGCTATTTAGAGGTTATTGGTGAGAAATCAGGACACAGGCAAGTTTTATGCTTGGCACTGATTTTGATTATCTGATGTCTTAACCGCTTATTTGCTATTTATTTAAGACATACTACAAGGTGCAATATGTCAATTGTGGAAATTATAGAAATTTAAGCTCCTGTGGTAATTTTTGGAGATTAAAAATATTTTTATCAAATTGTTAATATAAAAAATGCTCAATTTGAACAAATTGTTAAGTATATTTACTTTTTTAGTTAGGCAAGGGGGAAGGGTTCATCTCGTTCCCAGTCTCTGACTGGGAATGCTATCACAGAGGCTCTGCCTAAATCTGTTGTTGAAGGCAGAGCCTTCTGGAGTTCATTCCCATACAGAGTATGGGAACGAGAGGAGACTGGAAAATTAGGCTTTTACGGACACAAGGACAACGGTAATATTATCGTGTCCACCTTATTCTTTGGCGGCTTCAACTAGGGTGTGAGCAGCTTTTTCTAAATTGGGTGCGTCGTTGATGTATTTAAAAATTTTCTGATCTATCATCTCGTTTCCAGTCTCTGACTGGGAATGCTATCACAGAGGCTCTGCCTAAATCTGTTGTTGAAGGCAGAGCCTTCTGGAGTTCATTCCCATACAGAGTATGGGAACGAGAGGAGACTGGAAAATTAGGCTTTTACGGACACAAGGACAACGGTAATATTATCGTGTCCACCTTGTTCTTTGGCGGCTTCAACTAGGGTGTGAGCAGCTTTTTCTAAATTGGGTGCGTCGTTGATGTATTTAAAAATTTTCTGATCTATGAGTTCTTCTGTGAGTCCATCACTACAGAGGAGTAGGCGATCGCCATTTTCGATAGTTAGGGGTTGAATATCAATGTGGTTGAGGTCTTCTCTGCCTAAACAACTAGATAAAACGTGACGATAGGGATGAACTCTGGCTTCATCAGCAGTAATGTCGCCAATTTTCAGGGCCTTGGCAATCCAGGTATGGTCTTCTGTAATTTGTTCTAATTGTGATTCTCGCAGACGGTAAAGACGGGAATCACCAACATGACCACATACGGGTAATTCCGATGGACGAATCATGATGACTACGGCTGTTGTTCCCATATCAGAACGTTCAGGATGATTTTGTTGGTCTTTAACTATGGCTTGATTGGCGGTGGATAAAGCTTGTTCTAAAATTTCTGAGGAAGATTGGGGGGATTGCCAATTTTGGTCTAGATATGAACGAATTTCTTCGGTAGCGATGCGACTAGCTTCTTCTCCTCCTGCATGACCACCCATTCCGTCGGCTACTATAAAGAATCGCCCTGCGGGATCAATATAGTAGGAATCTTGATTATAAGCACGAATAAGCCCCGGATCTGTACAACCGGTAGATTCAAGTTTCATAGATTTTTCGTGAACAATTAATTAATACATTCGATCATAACGGTCGAGGCGTAGAAGCAGACGAATCAGCATGAATGAAACTGATGCGGCAATTAAACCAATCAGACTTGCTAACCATACATAGTGGCTAACTAGAAGAATTGTGGCAGCAATTGTAAACCCACTGATAATAAGAGCATAGCTTATTCCCAGTTGAATATTACCCTGTCGCCGTATCAGGCGTTCAGTTTCTACGGAGCGAACTCTTAGTCGAATATCCCCACGTTCTATTTTATCTAGGGTATCTTCTAATCTTCGTGGTAATCCTAAAGCAGTGCTACTAACTTGGACTGCTTGACGACTTAATTCATTCAAGAAGCTATTCCCCTCAGAACTACTGTTATCTGTCATAAGCTGCATTGCGTAAGGCTGGGCAACTTCCATAAAGTTAAATTCTGGATCTAGACCTTTCCCCACACCTTCGAGGGTGGAAAAGGCACGCATGACGAAGGTAAAAGTGGCTGGAAATCTAAATGGTTGATCATAAGCGAGTTCATACAAATCCTCACTGATAGCTGCCACCGATTGGTTTTCAAAGGGCTTGTCCATGAAGTTATCCAGCATATACTGGACAGAACGACGGACAGGTCCCATGTCTTCAACTGGGGCGATCGCTCCTAAATCAACTAGAGATTTTACCACACGGTCGCCATCTTTTTGGGCGATACCAAATAAAGTTTCCATTAAGCCTTCGCGGACATTGGATTTAATTGTTCCCATCATCCCGAAGTCGTAGAAAATTAAAGCCCCGTCAGGACTAACTGCCAGATTACCAGGGTGGGGGTCAGCGTGGAAGAAGCCATTATTCAGCAGTTGATGTAGATAGGCTTGTGCGCCGTAACGAGCGATCGCTTTTCTATCCACACCAGCCGCATCTAAAGCATCATATTGACTAACTTTAATCCCCGGCACATACTCTAAAGTAATTACTCTAGAGGTAGCATAACGCCAATAGACTCTCGGTACTTTTACCCAATCATAAATACGGAAATTCCGGCGAAAAGTATCGGCGTTGCGTCCTTCATTCAGATAATCAATTTCTTCCCAGAGAATACGACAACACTCTTCATATATACCCATCCAATCTCTACCGCGTCCCCATTTGGGATGATTTTGAAAATAGCGGGCAATACCTTTAAGAATGCCTAAATCAATTTCAAACAGCTTTTTGAGTCCAGGACGTTGCACCTTGACAACTACGGACTCACCAGTATACAAAATCGCCTTATGGACTTGACCCAAACTAGCAGCAGCCAGGGGAACAGGTTCAAAATCTTGGAACAGGACGGAAATTTTCTTCCCTAATTCCTGCTCAATAATTCCTTCTACCTGTTCATAACTAAATGCCGGGACTCTATCTTGTAACTTAGATAACTCCTCCACATATTCAGCAGAGAAAATATCCGCACGAGTTGAAAACAGTTGTCCAATCTTAATAAAAGTCGGACCCAAATCTAAAAACGTCGTTCTAATCCAGATTGCTTGGGCTTTGCGTCTAGCTGCTTGCTTGGTTTCTGTTACACCACCGGGGTAACTCCAAGCCTTGTTATAGCGCCAAATTTTGAACATCAAGGTCAAGACAAAAGACCAAATATCCACAAAGCGGCGTTTGCTAGAGTATTCTTCCCGATTCCAACGGTATGCTTTGTCTGAGTAACCTTGTTCCATATTTTTCTTATACCGTCGGGTTGTTACGGAGGTAGGGGAGGTAGGGGAGGTAGGGGAGGTAGGGGAGGTAGGGGAGGTAGGGGGCAGGGGGCAGGGGGGCAGGGGGCAGGGGGGCAGGGGGCAGGGGGCAGGGGGCAGGGGGCAGGGGGCAGGGGAGCAGGGGGCAGGGGGCAGGGGACTAGGGATGATATTGATATTTTTCTTGCCTCTTGCCTCTTGCCTCTTGCCTCTTGCCTCTTGCCTCTTGCCTCTTGCCCATTACCTATTTTGCAGCATTACGATGCTTCTGCAATTCACTTCTTAATAGGGCAATTTCTGCCCTTAATTCGTCAATTTCGGTCTGTAAGTCTACTGAATCTCCCCCAGATGAACTATTACCTGTAGTTGTTCCAGTTGCAGACGATTCTGCCGCTCGATTAGCTCGTGCCATCACTTCTTCTGTAAACTGGCGTAGTTGCTCTTTAGTTTCAGCATCCAATTTGCCTAATTCACTCAAAGCATCAGTCAAGGCGACTTCTACACGCTCATTAATCACTTCAGCTACTGCTCTGCCTACGAAAAAGGCTTGCACAAGGGGATTACTCATAAATTTTTGTAAAGTTGCTCCGCAAAAAGAATTATAACCTGTATATAGGCCGTCATGCTTCTATCTGAAAGTTTTCTCAGTTGGTGAAATACAACCACTGTAAACAGGTGTCTCTCGTCAGAGGATGTTTGAAAAATTTCCGGCGATTATAAATCACGACGACACAAACAAAGTCCACCTGCGTGGACTAATGCAAATTCAAGGCTTTTAAACCCACGAAGGTGGGTTTCGTCTGTGTAGCCGCGACTTCTAGTCGCCTGGTGGATAATAAATAGACTTATTCAGAGTATCGTTGAAATAGATGAAAACTGCTGTAACATAAGAAATATTTACTTCTTAACAGGAAATAGTAAAAATGCTGGCAAGTTACATTGATAAAGCAATGGAATTAGCAGTTTATGAAATTATTGAAGATGATGGTACTTATTGGGGTGAAATTCCAGGTTTGCAGGGAGTATGGGCAAATTATAAAACCTTAGAAGGTTGTCGGCGCGAGTTGAAAGAAGCACTCAGTGATTGGTTGGCTTTACGTTTACGTTTAGGGTTAAATATTCCTTTGATTGAGGATATTAACTTGAATCAAATTACAGAGCCAGTATAAAATGCCTAGATTAACACCTGTTTCTCGGAATTATTTGATAAAGCGTTTGCGTTAGAATGGATATTAGATCAATATAAAGAAAAGAAACCAAAAGATCCCACCATTGCGGAAAAATTCAATACCTATCGTTTCGCAGATTACAAAGAACAGGTAATTGATTTATTAATGAGAGTTTGTACCGTGAGTGTGGAAACAATGAAAATAATTAGAGAAATGTCTGAATCAGGATAACCAGGATTCGAGGATTTTCAGGATAAAATATCAAAAATTAAACGCAGATAATTTTTACATTTTCTCTGTGTTCTCTGTGTTCTCTGTGGTTCGATAAAAAAAGAAATTGTCTGAATCAGGATATCCAGGATTTAAGGATTGTCAGGATTAATGAATATAATAATGTCTGATAGCGTAGCCATATCAGGATATCCAGTATTTAAGGATGTTGAGGATTAATGAATATCACATCCTGTTAATCTTTTAATCCTGTAAATCCTGATTCTGACAATTAATGCTATAATCAACAAATAACTACTTGGTATCACATCATGATGATTACTCAAGAATTAGAACTTAAAGAAAACATCTCTCAAGATGTGATTTTTCCTCCTAATGATTTATATAGTGATGAACCTCCCGTGGAAACAGAACTACATCTAGAGCAAATTATGCTCTTAATCAAATGTCTCAAATGGTTGTGGAAAGATAGATATGATTTCTATGCTGCGGGAAATCTCACCATTTACTATAGTCCTAATCAGAAAAAATCAGAATATTTCCGAGGTCCAGATTTCTTTGTTGTGCTGGGAACAGAACGCAAAACTCGGAAAAGTTGGGTAGTTTGGAATGAAGACGGTAAATATCCCAATGTAATTTTAGAAATTCTCTCACCAACTACAGCGAATACAGATAGAGAATACAAAAAAGAACTTTATCAAAATACTTTCCGCACACCGGATTATTTTTGGTTTGATCCTTATACACTAGAATTTGCAGGATTTCATTTATTAGATGGAAAATATCAACCTCTAGAAGCAAATGAAAAAGGGCATTTATGGAGTGAACAATTAAATTTATATTTGGGAATTCATGAGGGATTATTGCGCTATTTCACACCAGAAGGAAAGCTAGTGCTTACCCCTGAAGAAACCGCAGAACGTTTAGCAGCAAAACTGAGAGAATTAAATATAGATCCTAATACAATTTAATCTACAATCAAACGTAGGTTGGGTTAAGCGATAGCGAAGCGCTCCACAGGAATCGCGCCACCCAACGAAAGTTTTAATAATCAGGTTTAATAATGTTGGGTTTTAGTCAGATACCCGACTTCTTAAAGAAGTCGGGTATCTTGTAATTCGATGCTATAATCAACCAATAACTACTTGGTGTCATATTATGATGATTACTCAAGCATTAGAACTTAAAGAAAACATCTCTCAAGATGTGATTTTTCCTCCTAATGATTTATATAGTGATGAACCTCCCGTGGAAACAGAACTACATCTAGAGCAAATTATGCTCTTAATCAAATGTCTCAAATGGTTGTGGAAAGATAGATATGATTTCTATGCTGCGGGAAATCTCACCATTTATTATAGTCCTAATCAGAAAAAATCAGAATATTTCCGAGGTCCAGATTTCTTTGTTGTGCTGGGAACAGAACGCAAAACTCGGAAAAGTTGGGTAGTTTGGAATGAAGACGGTAAATATCCCAATGTAATTTTAGAAATTCTCTCACCAACTACAGCGAATACAGATAGAGAATACAAAAAAGAACTTTATCAAAATACTTTCCGCACACCGGATTATTTTTGGTTTGATCCTTATACACTAGAATTTGCAGGATTTCATTTATTAGATGGAAAATATCAACCTCTAGAAGCAAATGAAAAAGGACATTTATGGAGTGAACAATTAAATTTATATTTGGGAATTCATGAGGGATTATTGCGGTATTTTACACCAGCAGGAAAGTTAGTTTTTACCCCTGAAGAAACCGCAGAACAGGAAACCCAAAGAGCCGAAAAGGAAGCGAGAAAATCAGAACGTTTAGCAGCAAAATTGCGGGAGTTAAATATAGATCCTGATACAATTTAATCTACAATCAAATGTAGGTTGGGTTAAGCGATAGCGAAGCGCTCCGCAGGAATCGCGCCACCCAACAAAAGTTTTAATAATATGTTTTAATAATATGATGTTGGGTTTCGTTCCGATTGCTCCGCGTTCATGCAGTGTCCCGCAGGGATACGTTTACGTTCCACAACCCAACCTACGGAACTAAACTCTGTTTTTGTAGCAAAGATTAATTATAACTATGCCCTACAGTGATTTTACACTAAAAAAAGTCCGTCAGGATTTAGCGATCGCCATCCATGAAGGAGGACGGTTTTTTCCAGATGTACCTCCTGTAAAACCTGATGATTTGCTACGTCAAGAACTAGAAGAAGGTTTACCATTGGTACTTGCACGAGGTAGTGAAAAAGCTCGTTCTGAATGGATTATTAGCCCTGTATTAACAGCAGTTCGACGATTATTAGATCGTCAAATTAGCCTCTTTTCTGGAGAAGATTTTACCGTTGATCCTAGTATTGGACTCAATGGTATTTGTGACTTTCTGATTAGTAAATCACTAAGCCAATTAGAAATTCAAGCTCCAGTAGTTATAATTATAGAAGCAAAAAAAGAAAATCTTAATGGTGGTTTAGGTCAGTGTATTGCAGAAATGGTAGCTGCCCAAAAATTTAATGCTGCTAATAATGTCAACATTCCCATAATTTTCGGTTCTGTCACCAGTGGAACTACTTGGAAATTTTTAAAACTGGAGGGTAATTCAGTCACTATTGATATTACTGAATATCCATTGCCACCAGTTGAGCCAATTTTAGCATTTCTAACATGGATGTTATCAGTAAATTAATATTGTTTTTAAATTCTGTAAATCCTGATATAGCTACGCTATCAGACAATAATATGATGTTGGGTAACATACGTCAACCAAACCTACTGGAAATTTACACCTTCATAAATATCACTGAAGGGAATTTGAAAATCTATTGATTTTAAAGACAATATATCATTTACTGATTCATATTCAGTTAATACCCATTGTCCTTCGGCATTTTTGGCAAATTGTTCAATAAAACATTCATATTGGTCAATCATAATATATTCTTTTAATTCAGGAAGAGAACGATAAAATCTAAATTTGTCGGTTTTATCATAATTTATAGTTGATTTAGATAACACTTCGACAATCATTAACGGATTTGTTACTTGAGTAGTTCCAGTTCCTTGATATATTGGTTCTCCTTGAATTACCATAATATCTGGATAAGTATAGATTTGATAACGTTGTAGCCACAATTTAACATCACCCATATAAATCTTGTAATTTTGATTCCGCATTTTTAATTTAAAATGTAGATAAAAATTACCTGAAATTTCATTATGATTTGTAGTTCCACCAGTCATTGGTATAATTTCCCCATCTATATATTCGTTTTTAAATTCTGATTTTTCTTCTAGTTCTAAATATTCTTCTGGAGTGTAATATTTGCTGGATGTTTGAATTTGCATATCAACCTCATATTTTTAATATCAATTACCCAGGATAATGCTTGGCTAAAAATTCTTGTGCTTCCGCTTTATCCTTAATTATACCATCTACAGTCGCAGTCAATAAATCATCAAGCATTTGCTTATATTGAGGACTAGGTTTATAACCCAATTGTTTTAAATCATTTCCATTTAATAACGGTTGAATATTTCCCCAATTTGTTAAATATTGCCAAATCCGTCTTCTGATTTTGCGGGGACTTTGTAAAGCAATTAAGATTAAAGTTTGCAAATCATATTTCCTGAGTAAATAGAGAGTTTGACTAGGTTTTTCAAAAGTGGGTAATAATGTACTTGTCTCAGATTCCACTGAAAATAATTTCTCTAATCTAATAATACTATCATCAGTTAATTGCAGGTTTTTAGCTACCTTTCCCCGATATTCCGGTTGTAAATAGGCAATTAATACTTCTAGACGCATTTGCCAATTTATTAAAGTTTGTTTTTTGTCAAATTTCCTTAAACAGTGTTTTAATAAATTTAATTGTCGAGAAAGTTCTGCATCTAATTTTAGAGTAGGATGAATACATTGTAAAGCCCCTAAATTATCCAGCAATTCTAAAGCTGATTGCCAATAAGGTGCTGCTAATATATATTTTAATTCGGTTTTTAGCCGAGTTTGCAAAGCTGGAGTTTTATGATTTTCTTGACTTGTTCGATCATAAACTCCACTATTTATAGCATAACGAATATAGGCTTCTGTTTGTGGTTCTAGGGAAAATCCAAACCGCACCGCAAACCGGACTCCGCGATAAATCCGAGTTGGATCTTCAATAAAACTATTAGGGTGTAAAATCCGAACTTGCTGATTTTGTAAGTCTATAAAACCACCAAAGAAATCTAATAATTCACCAGCACGGGGAGAAGTTAGCCGCAAAGCCATTGCATTAATTGTAAAATCTCGCCGATATAAATCTTGCCGAATGGAACTAGCCTCAACTTCTGGATTTGCTGCTGGGTAAGGATAAAACTCGGTTCTTGCTGTGGCAATATCTACCCATAATGAGTCTAATAGTAAATCCTTATGCCATAATAAAGCCGCAGTTTGAAAAGCACCATGAATTTCTAATCTCGCATTTGGATAAATTTGCTGTAAAGCTTTAGCTAATTCTACACCTGCGCCCACATCTGCGGTTTTATGAAAACCATCAACAACTAAATCAATATCATTAATCATCAAACTGCGAGTTTCTGTTTCTGCTAATAGCAAATCTCGCACCGCACCACCCACTAAATAAAGATGCCAACCCCGTTTTTCTGCTTCTTGGGATGCGGTACTGAGTAATCGCCAAAGCTGAGGAGTGAGACGTTTTTCTAATTCAGTATTGAGTCCTAAATTTCGAGAATAATTATCAGTTGTTAATTCTATATTTTGAATTGTTAGTTGGTGTAATTCTCTTAAAATATCGGTGCGGGTGACAATACCAACTAATTGCCCATGATCTAATACTGGTAATCTACCAATATCATAAGTTACCATTAAAGACTCAATTTCTGGTAAAGAAGTATCAGGGGTAATTGTCTTTAAATTACCTGTCATATAACCTTTAACCGGTGCATGACTAAACCCATGATGTAAAGCAATATCTAAATCCCGACGGGAAATAATTCCGATTAATAAATCTTGGTTATTAACTACAGATAAACCTGAATGTCCATAACGCAATAAAATCCGCTGGGCTTCAGCTATAGTAGTATCAGGGCGAATTGTCCGCACTGGCGAAGACATCAAATCTCTAGCTGTGGGAGGATGGGGAATTTGGGCTTTTAAACTATCTAATAATTCTTGTAAAATTTGTTGGGAATCTGTGGTACGCAGATTAAGAGATGCAGCTTGAGAATGTCCCCCACCACCATGAGGTTGAAATAAGGAATTAAGATTTGTTTGGGGAATTTTTGTTCTCCCAATTACTGTGAATCGCCAATCATCTTCACCTAAAGGATATTCATTTGCCAACAGTACAGCATCGGTTTCTGTTAAGTCAATAATTTCGGAAGCTAAACCTGATAAACCGGGGACAAAACCATCTGTTTTTAGTGTCACCCAAGCAATAGTATATCCCCGCAAACAAAGATATTGTAAATTCTCTAAAGCTGTACTTAATAATTGTTGTAATTGTGGTGATAAACCAGGATCACGATACGTGGAAATAACTGATAAATTTGCCCCTTGCTGCATTAACCAAGCTAAAGCTAAAGCATCTCTGGCTGTAGATTGTTTATAGGTTAATGAACCTGTATCAACATGAATACCTAAAGCCATTACAGTTGCTTGGGCAGAATTTAAAGAAATATTATTTTTTTGCAATTCTTCTACCATTAAGGTGGTTGTCGCCCCCACTTCATCAATATATAATTGGGTGCTGGGAATGTCTCTATCTTGTCCAAAATGATGATCGTAAACGATGATTTCTTGGACACTGGGTAAATCGAACCAGATAGCGGCTTTACCAAGGCGATCGCGCTTTTGAGTATCCACAACCATTAAAGAGCGAATATTTTCAGGATTTACGGAACGTCTTTCAATCAACGGATACTCGTCACGGTGTAACGCTAAAAAGTCCCTTACAGGAGGATGTGCGCCCCCAGTTAAGACAATTTTACTGCCTGGTTTGAGACAAGTTAACCCTACCGCTGCCCCCAAAGCATCAAAATCCGCAGTTGTGTGACAAAGAATTAAATCCATATATTAAAGGTGACAGGGGACAGGTAACAGGTGACAGAGAAGATAATTTCTATCTTAATCATTTTCCCAATCCCCGAAAGAAAAAAACAGATTGGAAGATCAGAAGTGAGCAACTGTTACAAACCAGACGTAAAATATTAATTGATCAGGCGATGCCATATGAGTTCATAAGGTTCACTGAAAAACCTAAACTGTTTATACAGCAGCAGTTTCGGGAAAACTAAGATTTAGTTATGTTGGGAAAAACAAAATGAGCATAGTATTTCAAATCGCTTTAATATCATTAGTCCTGTTCTCCTTCGTGCTTGTGATTGGTGTACCTGTTGTTTACGCTACTCCTCAAAACTGGGTAGAATCTAAAAAACTACTCTGGGTTGGTTCAGCAATTTGGACGGCTTTAGTCGTGTTAGTTGGTATATTAAACTTTTTTGTGGTTTAGTTGAATGCTTTGAATATTCACTAGCGCATACCGTACACACTTTTAGAATCATAAAAGCTTAGGTGAAGAGTCAAAAAGAAAAAACTTTCTTTTTTCAATATCTTCGCCATTTTTTGTAGGCTGGGTTAAGAGGTTGTTTGAAAAGTATTAGATGAAACCGATAACCTCCAGAAACCTAACTCTTCCCCCCTTCCCTACCTCTCCTAAAAGGAGAGGGAAGCAGAAAAACTTTTTTTACCTGCAAGTAGGGTTTCAAAGCCTCTCCCTAGCCCTCTCCTAAGAGGCTACGGTGTACACACATATCGAATCACCATTATTCCTCAAATTACCCCTCCCTAACCCTCCCCGATGCTTTGGGGAGGGAACTAATTCTTCCGGTTTCCCCCCAAAGCATCGGGGGGATTAAGGGGGGTAATTTAACTTGTGTTTACATGACTTTTTCCTGATTGTGCTTTCCCGCTCTTCTATTTTCATGGCAGAAAAGTATATTGATAAAGCAGTTATTATAAATTTATTTAGAGGCAGTTATGGCAGTTTTTGAAGGAAATTTTCAGCACACTGAGTCTTTGCGCTTTGGATTGATCATAGCTCGCTTCAATGATCTTGTTACTTTAAAACTAGTAGAAGGATGTAAAGACTGCTTAAAGCGTCATGGTATAGATTCTGACCCTGAAGGACAGCAGGTAGATTACGTATGGGTTCCTGGTAGTTTTGAAGTTCCCAATGTAGCTCGTCAGTTAGCAATGTCTGGTCGTTATGATGCCATAATTTGCCTCGGTGCAATCATTAAAGGACAAACACCGCATTTTGATTATGTATCTTCAGAAGTTTCTAAAGGTATTGCTGCGGTTAGTTTCCAAACAGGTGTACCTGTAATTTTTGGCATTTTAACCACAGATACCATGCAGCAAGCACTAGAACGAGCCGGCATCAAGAGTAATCATGGTTGGGAGTACGCTATGAATGCTATAGAAATGGCTAGTCTCATGCGGCAATTACGCCCGAATTTAGCAGGTTAATTGGGTGATGGGTGATGGGTGATGGGTGATGGGTAATGGGTAATTGGTTAAAAATTCTTGCCACTGACAACTGAAAAAAAGTTGAGCTAAGGGGTTGACAAAGTTGAATATATCTGGAATAATAAGTTTATTGGTGAGTCTCGCGGGTGTAGCTCAGTGGTAGAGCGCAACCTTGCCAAGGTTGATGTCGTGGGTTCGAATCCCATCACCCGCTTTCTAGTTAAAGTAGATATGTTAAAATAACACTAAAGACTTTCCATCACCACTAAATTTGTAAATGATGGATATTTAGATTGGGAGTTTGTGAGAAAACTTTCCCAGCTACATTATTAGACGCAATTTTAAGGTTTCCCATACTGATTTTCAGGAAAACTAGGGAATAATGTAAAAAACCGCCCAAGTTATTTATCTCGCTTGTGCAACCTCAAAAACCAGATAAAATTGACTTAAATATGGAATACATTTGTCCTTGTCGTCGCAATGGACAGTTAATTCCTATTACACTCACAGAAGCGTTTGGATGCGATCGCTGTCAGCAGATTTTTGTTGTCGAAGAAAACGGATATGTATTAGAACAACTTTCTACTACTTATCCTTACAAGCGTGCTTGGCGCTGGAAAGGCAATAATTGGCAAATTGTTCAACCCCGATTAGGACAAAACTATTTACCAATAGCACTCAGCATTATTTTTGTGTTAGTGATTATATGGCTACCATTAGCTCTACGATTGGCTAATAGTTCCAACATCATAGCTTGGGCAATTGTAGCATTGCTATTGGTAATTCTGCCAGTACTAATGGTCTGGCTTACTTACAGACGTTAACTCCATGACAGGTGAAGTGATTGATGATTACCCCGAACCTATGACAAGTGCTAACCGCGCTTTTCAGGCTTCCTTAAAATTGGGAACGACTAAGGGGACAGATAGAAGTCGCGCCGTGTTAGCAATGGCACAAGCGATAGAAAGCGATTTTGATGAAATTCTCGAAGCTAATACTCTGGATTTAGAAGCAAGTCGAGAAATGGCAGTTCCCGAATTAATTTTGGACTGGTTGAAGCTAACCCCCTCTAGGTTGGAGAATACTATTAAGATTCTGCAACGATTGGGGGAATTATCTGATCCTTTGCGCCGGGTGAGAACTGCTGATTATCAACAGGAAGACTCTCAAAGTTATACTCAATTAATGCCTTTAGGGGTAATTGCCTTTATTTATGAGGCTTTCCCGGATTTGGGGGCGATCGCTGCTGGTTTTTGCATAAAAACGGGCAATAGTATTATTCTTAAAGGTAGTACGGAAGCTAGTAACTCTAATACAGCGATCGCTAACGCCCTGCAAACAGCCATTACAAAAGTCGGATTACCCGCAGGTTGTGTAGAATTAATCACCGCTGAACATGGTGCTTCAGTGCGAGACTTAGTTACCCAAGATCAGTATTTAAGTTTAGTTATTCCCTACGGACGTTCCAGTTTAATTCAACAGGTAGTCAGACAAGCAACCTGCCCAGTGTTAAAATCAGCAATGGGTAATTGTTATCTGTATTGGTCAGTGAATAGTAGCTTAGAAATGATTCGCTGGATGATTATGGATAGCCATGAAGGTGAACCAGATCAAGTCAATGCCATTGAAAAAGTCTTAGTGCATCGTCAAGCCTTACCATCTTCCTTATCAGTGCTGTGGAGTAGTTTGAAAGAAAAAGGTTTTCAACTTAAAGGAGATGCAGAATTAGTTGCAGCATTTCCCCAATTGCAATTAGCCAAAGATGAAGAATGGGGAACACCGTATTTAACCAAAACAGTAGCTTTTAAGTTAGTAGATAGTTTAGAAAGTGCGATCGCTTGGATTAATCAATATAGTAGCAGTCATGCTGATAGTATTGTCACAGAATCTTACCAAGAAAGTCGCCAATTTGCTTTAGGAGTAAATAGTGCTTCCACTTATATTAATGCTTCCCCTCGTTTTTCCCGTCACTCCTCACGAGGAGAGGCTGCATTTTTAGGAATGTCCAATCAAAAAGGACATCGTCGGGGATTTATCAGTTTGGAAACATTGACAACGGTGAAGCATATTGTTCAGGGAAATGGACGGTTTTAATAGTGAGTTGTGAGAAATAGAACTGTTATATATTTATAATAGTCATTAAAGATATTCAGCTATTTCTCACAATACGCACAATTTCGTAAACAGAGAGTTTAAGTTATATGTCAAACCGACTAAAGCTTTTTAGAGAAAGAATGGCAGCTTTTGAGGGTGCAGCAAATCCATCAGAAGCAATTGAAAGTGGTTATTATGTCCACGCACCGGGAAAATTACTTGTAGATAATATCTCAAATCGTATAGCTTTGCGTCCGTCTTCTTCACATCTTCTTTTAGGAGGTATTGGATCTGGGAAAACAACTCAATTATTAGTTGCTTATCAACAAATTAATGAAATAGAAGATATCCATGCAATATATATAGATGTTAGTGAATATACAGATATTTCTAAAATAACTACTGGTGTTTTAACTGCGATCGCAGGATTAGAAATTGCTAAACTTATTCAAGATAGTAAAGATAAAAATATTATACAATCTGTCGAATCAATTCGTGATCTTGCAAATGGTTATGCATCCTACAACTACGACGAATATCCTGAGCCGCATGAATATGATGAACCTATTATAGTAAAAGGTATTATTCCAAAGAAATCAGAAGGATATGGGATAAGTTTAGAGTTAGTAAAAACGGTCAGTGAATTAACTAAATATACTTCAGAAAAATATGGAAATCTGGTTCTTCTATTTGATGGATTAGATAGGCTTGATGATGCTAGAATGTTTATGCAGCTTGTGTTTTCAGATGCAAAAGCAATATCATCTGCGGGTATTGGTCTAGTATTAGTAGGTTCTTTAACTGCAATTTATGGAAATTATCATGATACCATTAATAAAAGTTTAGACTATTTTTACTATCAGCCATTTTTTGATGTCGAAAATGATCCAGAAGCTTATAATTTTTTTGAGAAAATTATTCAAACTCGCTCATCAGAAGATTTTATAGAAGAATCAGCAATTAAAGCTTTGATTCACTTTTCTGGTGGGGTTTTACGAGACTTTATTACCCTGACACAAGCCTCCATTGAGGAAACATATCTATCAGGTGAAGATAAAGTACAAGAACAACAAGTTTTAAAAGCTGTTGATTCAACTGGTAGAAATCAATTACTTGGTATATCAGATAATGAACTGAAAATTATTAAGCAAATTCTCCAAACAGGAACATTTATTCCTAGAACTGATGAAGATTTAAGATTATTAGTAAGACGAGTAATTCTTGAATATAGATATCCAAAACTACGTTATGCAGTTCATCCAGCCATGAAACCATTAATTCAACAAATTGTAGATTAAAATGAACTTCGATGATTAATTCACTTACGTCAGTTAGTATTGATGAATTTTTACAGAGAATTGGCTCACAACCAACATCAGGTAATACATGGTCAGCACTGATTACTTCAAATTTAGATAGTCAGCAATTAGTAGATGATTTGCAAGAAACACTTAGCATTTTTGCAGAATGTGAAGTGGGATGCTTTTCTGCAAATTCTGAAACTAATACTTTAGTAGACAAAATTATTAATACAACTGAAGATTATTTAATTCTTTGGAACTTTGAAAAATGGGATAAAAATAATTGGTATGAATTTGATTGTATGCGAAGTTCCCTGATGACAAAACGTGGATTAGTGCTGATTTTATCACCAGAATCAGCAAAAACTATGTTTTCTTATGCTCCAAATATTGTTAGTTGGCTCGGTTTTAGGGTATATTCATTTTTAAAAGATACAGAATTACTCAGTTTTGAAGAAACTCAGGAAAGACTAGCGACACTTAGAGAATGGTCAGGTTTAACTGACTCTCAAATAGTTGAAATGGCTGAAAAGCGAACTTTACCATCTGAACCTGAATATGCTGAATGGCTTGTCCTTCTGGAAAGGGGAGATTTAATTTGAGCAGTAAGAGTGACTGGGAGCAAATTTGTGAGAATGTACAAGCACGATTAGTAGAAAAGACTCCCCTGACAGTGAAAAGTGCTAACTTCTTGCGAAGTGAGATTTTGAGGTGTTTAACAAAAGCCTGTGATGATAAGCTTTTAAACAAAGAATATTATTCTAAAATTCATGAACTACTCAAAAAGACACCAAAGAGTAAAGGACTTATTGAAATAACTGGAGGACAAAGAAACTTTAAGCGACTTAAAGAAATTCCCCATTTTGAAAGATTTGATGGTTGCTGGTTTGATTTTGCAATTTTAGTGGATGAAAATATTAAACCTGCTGAAATTATTGCTTTTGACTTTGAGATTAGATTTTTAGAAGATAACCCAACTAAATTTTTACGATTTGATCTAAATTTACCAGAACACAATAATGACAATCAAGGAAAACGATTTCATTTACATCCAGGTAATGATGACTTAATGATTCATGCTTCCCCAATGTCACCACTAGAAATTCTGCATTTATTTTTATATGACTTAAAAATGCCTGAACGTCCTCGCAGTTCATGACAACACTTTTTATTAGCTGCTTTAATTCTCTCCTCCCAAAATCAAATCCATAGCTTCCTGAATTACCTCATCTTGATTAACAAAATTCCCTAATTCATCTGCTGTATACCTGCCTTCAAAAGCCTCCAAAGCAGCCTTTCTTAAAGCCGATTCGTAAGCATCTTGTAAAGTTTCTAATAATTCATCCTCCTGCAAATAAAAACCCTTACCCTTGGGACGTTGATTAGTGCGTTGAATTTGCTTAACAGAATTAAAAATAGAAGTTTCCCAAAAACGAGTAGAACGTTTTTCAGCCCCTTGTTTAATCAAATGCAATAACAAAATAATCCCATAACTAAAAATCTTATTTAACTTATCAGACTTACTCATTTCCTCCAACTCTTCCACCAAATCCAAAGCTTCTAAAACTTTCCCTTCATGCAATAATTCTTTTAACATTAATAACTCTTCCATACTCCCTTTCCTCCTCTGAGTCTCTGTTGTTAAATTGGAATAAGATATATATATATATATTTTCTATGATAAGCTATGGCTATCAACGCAGCTTGACAATATATCCTGAAAATCCTCAAATCCTGGAAATCCTGATTCAGACATATTTATTTTCCGTAAATCAAGGTAGAATATCAGATAAATGTGCTACCTACCAAGATCATGAGCCTGTGCATCAATCCTAACTGCCCAAAGCCGCAAAATCCAAACAATATCCTATTTTGTGAAACCTGTAGTTCAGGCTTGTTACTACAAGGACGTTATCGGGTAATAAGTGAGTTAGGATATGGTGGCTTTGGTGTGACATTTGAGATTAATGAAGTTAGAACCAATAAAGCCAAAGTTCTCAAACGCTTAATTAATCATGACCCAAAAGCCCTAGAATTATTTAAACAAGAAGCCGAAGTTTTAAGTCAACTTCATCATCCTGGTATTCCTAAAGTAGAACCAGATGCTTATTTTGAATATTATCCCCATAACAGCCAAACCCCAATTCATTGTTTGGTAATGGAAAAAATTCAGGGAGAAGACTTACAAAAGTATATGCAAAAAAATGGGTTGCGTCCCATTAACCAAACTACAGCAATAGCATGGCTGAAAGATTTACTCATTATTTTAGAACAAGTCCATAATAAAAACTTTTTTCATCGAGATATCAAACCATCTAACATAATGTTGAGGGCTGAAAATGCTCAACTGGTATTAATTGATTTTGGCACAGTCCGCAAACTTACAACCACAGTAGTTAACCAGCAAGGTGGTGTTACAGGAATAATTTCCGCAGGTTTCACACCCTCAGAACAAATTAACAATAACGCCGTACCTCAATCTGATTTCTTTGCTTTAGGACGAACATTTGTTTATTTACTCACAGCTAAAGAACCGCTTGATCCAACAATGTATGATGCTTATAATGAGAAATTAGATTGGCGTAATCATGCACCAAAAATATCATCTATGTTCGCAGATTTGCTAGATGAGATGATGCAACGTTTATATAAAGATCGTCCTGGAAATACTCAGAAGATTTTGCAAAGGATAGCAGCAATAGAAAAATCTTTACAACCAAAACAACCACCAAAAACTATCTTTAATCGTCGTGATTTTCTACAAACTGCGGGTTTAATAGTTGGAACATTTACTATAGCAGTAGTAGGAAAAAATATATTTGGGAGTGAAAATAAAACCTCAAAACCACAAAATACAACTTCTCCAAATACTCCAACACCAGAACCTACAACATCTCCAAAACCAACCCCACAAAATACAACTTCTCCAAATACTCCAACACCAGAACCAACTCCAGAAATTACAACTCTTCCACTTAAAACCTTCAACTTTGAAGTTGTCACCACAGACGCAACTGGAAGCATCACCAACCGCCGCAACGCCAGTGCAAAATACTTCACAGAAGACTTAGGAAACGGTGTTTTCTTAGAAATGGTGGAAATCCCAGGGGGAAAATTTATCATGGGTTCACCCGCAAATGAAGCACAACGACGTTTAAATGAAAGTCCCCAACACCAAGTGACTGTTCCGAGTTTCTGTATGGGTAAATACGAATTGACACAGGCGCAGTATCAAGCTATTATGGGAGATAATCCTGCTTATTTCAAAGGCAATAACCGCCCAGTTGAAAATGTGAGTTGGAATGATGCAGTTGCTTTTTGTGAAAAGTTAAGTCAAAAAACAGGAAAAAAATACAGATTACCCAGCGAAGCCGAATGGGAGTATGCTTGTAGAGCCGGAACTACCACACCATTTTATTTTGGTGAAAGTGTTACCCCTGATTTGGTAAATTATGATGGTAATTATACTTATGCTTCTGCACCCAAAGGTCAATATCGCCAACAAACCACAGATGTAGGAACTTTTCCCTGTAACGCTTTTGGTTTGTACGATATGCACGGGAATGTTTGGGAATGGTGTCAAGATGACTATAAAGAAAATTACATAAACGCGCCTATAGATGGTAGTGCTTTAACAAGTCAGACCGCATTAAATAGACTGCTACGCGGTGGTTCGTGGGGCAGCGATCCTGATGACTGCCGTTCTGCCTTCCGCTACGGCAACGCCCACGATAACAGGCTCAGCACCTATATCGGTTTTCGCGTTGTCTGTTTTAGTGCGGAGAGGAATTAGTAGCCCCTTACACTCTTGCTTTTTTGCCCTTTTCTCTTTTTTTCTTTTCCCTTCTTAACCCACCGCCGTTAGGCGGAAAATATTTTTCTACAAAAAGCGGGTTTTGGTGTCTTCATTCGGTATAGCACACATTTTCCATTTTGTCTGAATCAGGATATCCGGGATTTAAGGATTTTCAGGATGGAAGTATCGGTAAAATGTGAAGATAACGCCATCCTGTTCATCCTCTAATCTTGTAAATCCTGATTCAGACAATAAAGTTGTAAAATGAAAGAAAGATATCAACAATTGTGTCAGAAATATCAGTATGACTACAAATATACAGTTTAAAGCCAGAGTAAATAACGGTAAAATCGAAATTCCCCTTGAGTATCAAGACGAAATACACAATGCGGAAATAGTAGAAATTGTAATTTTACAACTTCCAAAAAAGAAACACTTTCCGCAAACAGGTATGATCAACCAATTAACCGCAAATCCCATTAAGATTGCAGATTTTCAACCACTCACTAGAGAACAAGCAAATGAACGCTGGTGAGAAGACACAATACTTTATTGATTCCAATATTTGGCTTTATCGTTTTATCGTAAATACAAATGATGCCAATTCAATAAAAAAGCAACAAATAGCCAATCCTGAAAATCCTAAAATCCTGAAAATCCTGATTCAGACAAATTCCTATCCTGAAAATCCTAAAATCCTGGATATCCTGATTCAGACAAATTCCTATCCTGAAAATCCTAAAATCCTGGAAATCCTGATTCAGACAAATTCCTATCCTGAAAATCCTAAAATCCTGAAAATCCTGATTCAGACAAATAAATAATATATAGTAATTTACAGGTAAAAACCATGAATACACTGTACAATTCTGATTTTTATGGATGGACAAAAACACAAGCAAAACTACTTAGAGAAGAAAAATGGGAAACACTAGATAAACTCAACTTAATTGAAGAAATAGAAACATTGGGAAGACAAGAAAGAAGAGAATTAACCAACCTTTTAGCCTTGTTATTAGGACACTTACTAAAATGGCAATATCAACCAGAAAAACGTAGTAATAGTTGGTTAGCAACAATTCGAGAACAACGGACTCAAATCAACCGAATATTAGCAGATAGTCCCAGCTTAAAATCCTATTTAGAAGAAGCCTTTTCATTAGGTTATCAAGACGGAATTAACTTAGCAGTCAAAGAAACCAACCTACCTTATGAAACCTTTCCAGAAAATTGTCATTATGCAATCACACAAATATTAGAAACTGAATTTTTACCAGAATCATAACCTTCTTCCTTTGCGTCTTTGCGCCTTTGCGTGAGAAATAAAATTAACTCAACCGTTCCCTCAACCACAAAGCCAATAAAGGCATAGCTAACCGATAACCATGTTCAGCATCATAAATCAAACCCTTATGCTGCAACCCAGTTAACGCCCCTTGCAGACTCCCACCCCGTGAAAGTCCATGCTTTTGAATATACTCCTTACTCTGAGGTTTATCAGTAGGATCAATAGCTAAAGATTCCAATAAATGTACCTGATTTGCCGGTAACAACATCAGCAAAGATTCATAAGTCATTGATAAATCTTTCAATAATCCTGCTATAGCCTTTTGCACATCTTCCTCCCGAATTAATCCATCTGCACAACGCGACCCAGACAACCGCCGAATAATCGCCATCCCATCTCCAATATGTCCCTGTACTGCCTCTAAAAATAGCTGTAAAGCCTGACTATGACAATCAAAAGTAAAACCCTTTGTATGTAAAATTTCCCTCGCCCACAAGGCTACAACGTCCTTAGCTAAAGGCGCTAACTGAATAGTTTCTATCGGATAATTAGTATCATCTGGCTGTTGGCTAGATTCAGCAATCGTGGCTATTAATACATAACTAACATGAGGATAAGCCTTAACTTCTTTCCTAAATGTAGTTTCCCATAAACCATGACGATCCCAAGAACGAATATGGGGAAAACTTTGTAAAATCAGTAATATTCTTTGATTTAAATCAACCGCCATTATTTCCAATAAGTCTAACAAATTGGCGAATGCTTGCCATAGTTGTTCTTGTTCCAAAGAACGAATCACTTTTAGTTGAGTTTCCGAATTAAAAGTAAAAAATGCCGAAGTATTTTCATTTAACCAATTTTGAATTTTTTCCGCTTCCCAGTTTTGACTAATCGCTTCCGCTAATAGTTGTACAAATCTCTCCGCTTCCGTAGCGCGAATGCAGTCTATTTCCAAGATAACTGTATTCACCTCCTGTGCTGCACCTCTCACTAAAGTGCGTCTCCCACTACCAGGAACTCCAGTAATTAACAAATCACCATCTTTTGCCAGGATTTCAATAATCCGCTGAAACTCTACAGAACGCCCAATTAATTGTAAGGGAGTAGACAAATTTAAATTCACTCAGTTCTCGCTTTTGCGTAATATATTATAATAACTATAGGAATAATATTTGATTTATGAAAAGATACGTAGGGTGCGTCAGACCGCATAAATTCTATCAATAAACAGATTTTTAATATCTGACGCACCCTACAATACCTAATTTTTTTCAAAAATCAAATATGAGTTCTATATTAAGCTAAATTTAAAGGCAACTATGGTTAGTACAATCACTAAACCAAACAATATTACTCCAGAAACTACCCCCGCAGAACAGCGAGTAGTTTTCCACAATATCAGTTGGCAAAATTATCAGCAAATTTTAGCAGCATTAGGGCAAAGTCGTTCTTCTCGACTTATCTATGATCAAGGGACATTAGAAATTACCATGCCATTAGAAGAACATGAAAGTGCTACCAGATTAATTGAACTATTCATCCGCATTTTGGTAGTGGAAATGGGTTTGAAAATTAAAACAATGGGTTCAACTACCTTAAATCGTGATGATTTACAAAGAAGTGCTGAACCGGATAATTGTTATTACATTCAAAATCAACCTCAAGTAGTTGGAAAAAAAGTTGATTTAAACGAAGATCCACCACCCGACTTAATTGTGGAAGTAGATATTACTCATACTGACATCAATAAACTCCAGTTTTATGCCAGCATGGGTGTACCCGAATTTTGGCGTTATAACGGTGAAACATTGCAAATTTATCAACTTCAAAATCATCAATATGTTGAAGGAGAAAAAAGTCCCACATTTTCTATAATCACCAAAGAAAAACTTTATCAATTTTTGCAAGATTGCCAAATAGATGAAGTCCAAGCTGAAAAATCTTTCCGTACTTGGGTACAACAGGAAATACAGAATTAAGATATCCCCAAACAAACTGTAGGGGCGGGGGTTTCCCACCCTTACAATTCTTCTAACTAGCTAATAGTGTCTTTTCCAAAGGAGTCCAGCGGAAAGTGCGATCGCCACCTCTCTCAATTACCACTTTAACCCTTGGTTCTAACTTAGGCAAATTCATCAAATACTCAACTTCCTGATCAGAAAGAATATATCCCTCAATAATCCACAACACCAACCCCTTAGACTTAGGAGGTAATTGTGCCAAATGGGAACTGATCATTGGTGGTAAATAATATACATCACCCACAGCCGCACCACTACTATTGCTTCTTTTGCCTAAATGTGGTGGTCTGACACCATGAACTTGCGTCAGATATGCAGCCACATCACCCAGTCCTCTTGCAGTAATGTGGAGGCTAACATAGCCAGCCGCCCGTAATCGGCGCAGATACCGACCTTCATAGCCCCCTTCCAGAGGAACATAAACACCCAACGCCCCAAATTTCTCCAAATTGCGGATGAAACCGTTGCCAGTGGTAATTAGTGCCATATATTTTCTTCCTATCCCACTTAGATATCTCTATTATTCACTCTCTAGTGGTAGATTAAGTTAAATGAACCTGCATATTTTCAACAATTTTGAAAATTCACAGCCGGAACATGGGTGATTTTCCCTACCCACATCTCAGCATCCCATAACAGAGCAAAAAAATACTAGACAAAAATTAACGAATAGTTTATATTATTAGATTGTGACCGAATAGTGTAATTAGATAGCCATCTTTCTTATTTAGACTTCCTAGTTAGTCCTAGCATCTGAGTTTCTAGTTAGTTTCCCCAAAAGAATAAAACTGGCTCACTTCATAAGAGACTGCTAAACTAAAAAAGCTTTCAGGTCAAATAAAGAGCCAAAGTCATATTTAAGCTCCCACACCAAATCACTCCCGTAAATCCTAAAAAAATTAGGCAAAACCTTAAACAATAGTTTAGGGCATGAAAATAAGTAGTTCCTTAGCAATAATGTTGGTTTCATGGCATGATGTTAAGACTAAGGAAAAGGATACTGAGGGTCAATAACCACTTAAGTCCTGCTACAACGGTAGAGTGCCAAAGCAACTGCTTGGACGAAAGCATTGCTGCACACAGCGCAAAGCCATCAAGCCTCGCATTGAATTCCAGAAGTAATCCCTTCTCAATAGAGTAGGCAGTTATTCCTGTTATTGTGATTGAGTAAGTGAAAATAAACAAATTCACTAAAACAAAAGGGACAAAAACTGTTGCGTCGCCAAGAATTTGCACTGTCTAACGCCAGTCCAAATTTTAGAGGTAAAGTTTAAACTCAAGCGACAGTAGCAAAACCAGTCCCCATTCGACTTCCAGGTTTAGCCCAAAAAAATAAAACGAAAGGAGAACCAGTAACTGTGTCTGTAGGTATTCTCGGCACCAAACTGGGCATGACCCAAATCTTTGATGAAGCAGGAGTCTCTATTCCTGTTACCGTCGTCAAAGCCGGTCCATGCACCGTTACGCAAGTTAAAACGAAACAGACCGACGGTTACTCTGCCATTCAAGTTGGTTATGGCGAAGTCAAACCCAAGGCACTGAACAAACCACTGTTGGGACATTTGGCTAAATCATCCGCTCCAGCAGTCCGTCATCTGAATGAATATCGCACCGATAGCGCTGGTGATTATGCTTTAGGTCAAGAAATTAAAGCAGATATTTTTAGTGCAGGTGAAATTGTAGATGTAGTTGGTACGAGTATTGGTCGCGGTTTTGCCGGCAACCAAAAGCGGAACAACTTTGGTCGCGGTCCCATGTCACACGGTTCCAAAAACCATAGAGCGCCAGGTTCTATCGGTGCTGGTACAACCCCAGGTCGTGTTTATCCTGGTAAAAGGATGGCAGGACGTTTAGGCGGTACTCGTGTCACAATTCGCAAATTGACAGTAGTACGAGTAGATGCAGAACGCAACTTAATCCTGATTAAAGGAGCTATTCCTGGCAAACCAGGAGCCTTAGTCAGCGTCGTTCCTGCAACTATAGTTGGTAAAAAATAGTCATTTAGTCATTGCTTAGTAGTCATTGGTTAGTGACAAAAAAAGACAACCGGCAACTGACAAAAGACAACTGACAAAGGACACAAAGATGGTAGAGAGTGTAATTAAAAATTGGCAAGGAGAGCAAGTTGGAGAGACAAACTTCGACTTACGAGTTGCCAAAGAAACAACAGCGGCGCATATCGTACACCGCGCCCTAGTCAGACAAATGACCAATTCTCGCCAGGGAACTGCCAGCACCAAGACTCGTGCAGAAGTTCGCGGTGGTGGTCGTAAACCTTGGCGGCAAAAAGGCACAGGTCGCGCCCGTGCTGGTTCTATCCGTTCACCATTGTGGCGTGGAGGCGGTGTGATCTTTGGACCAAAACCCAGAGACTTCGACCTAAAAATGAACCGCAAAGAACGCCGATTGGCATTGCGGACAGCCTTTATTAGTCGTGCTGAAGATTTAATTGTTGTTGAAGAATTTAGCAACGAATTACAGCGTCCTAAAACCAAGGATCTCGTAGCAGCATTAGCTAGATGGGGCGCTGCACCAGAACAAAAAGCACTATTGATTTTGTCTGAAATTGCAGAAAACGTGCTTTTATCAGCTCGCAATATCGAAAACTTAAAACTGATTCCTGCCGACCAGTTAAACGTTTACGATTTGCTCCATGCTGACAAAATTATCGTCACATCATCAACCCTAGAGAAGATCCAGGAGGTCTACAGTGCCTAAAGTAGTTGCCACCCGTGATCTACCGGATTTAGTGCGTCGCCCCATTCTCACCGAAAAAGCGACCATGCTCATGGAACAAAACAAATACACATTTGAAGTAATTCCTAAAGCCACCAAACCACAAATTAGAGCCGCAATTGAAGACCTATTTGCAGTTAAGGTCGTCAAAATCAATACCGCTAACCCACCCCGCAAACAAAAACGGGTAGGTAGATTTATTGGATACAAACCCCAATACAAGCGAGCTATTGTTACTGTTGCTCCTGGGGACGAAGAAAAAATCAGAAAAGTTCTCTTCCCAGAAGTCTAAAAATTTTAGATTTTAAATTTTAGATTTTAGATTGGGCTAATAAATCAAGAAAATGCCAAACAACAATTAAAAATCGGAAATTGAAATCAAAAAATCCTGACTCCAAAATCAAAAATCAAAACTCCAAAACTGAACTATGGGTACTCGTTCTTATCGCCCTTATACCCCCAGTACTCGCCAAGTAATCATCTCTGACTTTGCCGAAATTACGAAAACTGAACCAGAAAAATCATTAACTGAATCAGTTCATCGTCCCAAAGGTCGGAACAATCAAGGGCGGATAACCAGCCGTCGTCGGGGTGGCGGACACAAACAACTTTACCGCATTATTGACTTCAAACGAGATAAGCGGAATATCCCGGCTACAGTTACAGCCATTGAATACGATCCTAACCGGAATGCGCGGATCGCTTTGTTGTTGTATGAAGATGGCGAAAAACGTTACATCTTGCAACCAAATGGCATGACCGTAGGCACAAAGATCATTGCTGGCCCTGAGTCACCCATCGAAGATGGTAATGCCTTACCTTTATCGAATATTCCCTTGGGTACTGGTGTTCACAACGTCGAAATGACCCCAGGTAAAGGTGGTCAAATTGTCCGTGCTGCCGGTGCAGTAGCACAAGTTGTTGCTAAAGAAGGCAACTATGTGACATTGAAGTTACCTTCAGGTGAAGTCCGGTTGATTCGGCGTGATTGCTACGCCACCATTGGACAAGTCGGTAATACAGACGCAAGAAACCTCAGTGCTGGTAAAGCTGGACGAAATCGCTGGAAAGGCCGTCGTCCCAAGGTTAGAGGTAGTGCCATGAACCCAGTGGATCACCCACATGGTGGTGGTGAAGGTAGAGCGCCTATCGGTAGATCCGGTCCTGTAACACCTTGGGGTAAACCCACTTTAGGGGCGAAGACACGTAAGCGCAAAAAAGCCAGCACTAAGTTGATTATCCGTCGTCGCCGCAAATCATCTAAACGTGGTCGTGGTGGCCGTCAGTCTTAGAATTTTAGATTTTAAATTTTGGATTTTAGATTGAGTCTATTTTTAAGTGTTCAAAGTTTTTGAAGCCTAATATTAAGACAGCTTAATTATCCAAAATCCAAAATTAAGAAATTCAAAATCCAAAATCCAAAATCCAAAATTGAACTATGGGTCGTTCTTTAAAAAAAGGTCCTTTTGTTGCTGACCATCTGCTCAAGAAAATTGAGAAGTTAAACGCAAAAGATGAAAAACAAGTGGTTAAAACTTGGTCGAGAGCTTCGACCATTTTGCCCTTGATGGTAGGTCATACTATCGCTGTTCATAATGGACGGCAGCACGTTCCTGTATTTGTCAATGAACAAATGGTAGGACATAAGTTAGGAGAATTTGCTCCTACCCGTACCTACAGAGGTCATGGCAAAAGTGACAAAAAATCAGGGAGATAGTCATTAGTCAGTAGTCAGTGGTCATTTAGTCCTCTTGCAACTGACAACCGCTGACAATAGACAACTGACAAACATAGAGTAAGTTATGAAAATGGCAACTGACACTACTGAAGTTAAGGCGATCGCCCGTTATATACGCATTTCTCCCTATAAAGTGCGCCGTGTACTTGACCAAATTCGCGGGCGTTCATACAGAGAAGCACTAATCATTCTCGAATTCATGCCCTATGGTGCTTGTGACCCTATCTTAAAGGTTCTCAGAAGTGCCGCAGCTAACGCAGAGCATAATGCTGGTTTGGACAGAGCCAGTTTGGTGATTAGTCAAGCCTATGCTGACCAAGGACCAGTGCTAAAACGGTTTCAACCCAGAGCGCAAGGTCGAGCTTACCAAATTCGCAAACCAACGTGCCATATCACTGTTGCTGTTTCCGCTGGCGCTACTGCTGAGTAAACAGCCAGACAGGCACAAAAAAATTGCGTACAGTAAGAAATTTTAGAGGAAGCTTTTGTGGGACAGAAAATTCATCCAGTCGGGTTTCGACTGGGTATAACTCAAGAACACCAATCCCGTTGGTTTGCAGAACCTGACCGTTATCCAGAACTTCTACAGGAAGACTACAAACTCCGTCAATACATTGAACAAAAACTAGGTAGATACGCTCAAAATAACGCCGGTATTTCCGAAGTGAGAATCGAGCGCAAAGCGGATCAGATTGACCTAGAAGTACGGACAGCTAGACCAGGTGTGGTTGTAGGTCGGGGTGGTCAAGGTATTGAATCATTGCGCCTTGGACTACAAGGAGCTTTGGGTGGTAATCGCCAAATTCGCATTAACGTTGTTGAAGTCCAACGAGTTGATGCTGATGCTTACCTGATTGCCGAATACATTGCTCAACAATTAGAACGTCGGGTTTCCTTCCGCCGAGTTGTGCGTCAAGCAATTCAACGCGCTCAAAGAGCAGGTGTACAAGGAATCAAAGTTCAAGTCGGTGGTCGGCTCAACGGTGCAGAAATTGCCCGCTCTGAGTGGACTCGTGAAGGTCGAGTTCCTCTCCACACCTTACGCGCTGACATTGACTATTCTGGCTGCACAGCTAAGACAATTTACGGGATTCTCGGCATTAAAGTTTGGGTATTTAAAGGAGAAATTATTCCTGGTCAGGAACAAGCTCCCGCCCAACCCGCCAGAGAACGTGACCGTGACCGTGGCGATCGTGACCGTGACCGCGAACCCCGTCGCCGACAACAACAACGTCGTCGTCAACAGTTTGAAGACCGCTCCAATGAATCCTAGTCAATGCTCAATAGTCAGTGGCAAAAAAACTGACAACTGACAACTGACAACTGACAACCGACAACTGACAAATCATGTTAAGTCCTAGAAGAACTAAATTCCGCAAACAACAACGCGGACGCATGGAAGGTCTTGCCAGCCGAGGCAGTACCCTCAACTTTGGGGATTTTGGACTCCAAGCCCAAGAACCATCTTGGATTACCTCACGGCAAATCGAGGCTTCCCGTCGGGCAATGACTCGGTATATTCGCCGGGGTGGCAAAATCTGGATTCGGATTTTCCCTGACAAACCAATCACCATGCGTCCTGCTGAAACCCGGATGGGTTCTGGTAAAGGTAACCCAGAATTTTGGGTAGCCGTAGTCAAGCCAGGCCGGATCATGTTTGAAATTGGCGGCGTTACTGAAGAAATTGCCCGCGAAGCTATGCGATTGGCTGACGCTAAGTTACCAATTAAGACCAAATTTATTGTGCGCTCTCAACCACAGGAGCAGGAGTAGGTTATGCCTCTTCCCAAGATTGCGGAAGCTAGAGAATTAAATGACGAAAGACTGGCCGAGGAAATTGTCGCCGTTAAGAGACAATTGTTCCAGTTGCGCTTGCAAAAAGCCACAAGACAACTAGAAAAGCCTCACCAGTTCAAACACGCACGCCATCGTCTCTCCCAATTGCTGACAGTAGAAGGAGAACGGAAACGGGCAGCAAGTCTTTCAGACCAAGAGCAAAAGTAGGAAATTATGGCAGTCAAAGAACGAGTTGGCTTGGTAGTGAGCGATAAAATGCAAAAAACTGTGGTAGTAGCCATAGAAAACCGCGCTCCTCACCCCAAGTACGGCAAAATCGTAGTTCAAACCCGCCGCTATAAAGTTCACGACGAAGAAAATACCTGTAAAACAGGCGATCGCGTGCGGATTCAAGAAACCAGACCTCTGAGCAAAACCAAGCGTTGGCAAGTTGCAGAAATTCTGAACACCAAAGCTACATAGTAAACAGTTGTATTAACTTACAACGACCCCAAAAGAGAGACCAGTTGTGATTCAACCCCAATCTTATCTGAATGTCGCAGATAATAGCGGTGCTAAAAAACTAATGTGCATCCGCGTATTAGGTGCAGGTAACCGCCGTTATGGTGGCGTAGGCGATAGAATTATCGCTGTTGTCAAAGAGTCTTCACCCAACATGGCTGTCAAAAAGTCTGATGTTGTAGAAGCAGTAATCGTCCGAACACGTAAAGCAATAAGTCGTGATAGCGGTATGTGCATCCGTTTTGACGATAACGCCGCAGTGATTATCAATAAAGAAGGTAATCCTAGAGGTACAAGGGTATTTGGACCTGTAGCTCGAGAACTGCGCGATAAAAACTTTACTAAAATTGTTTCTCTGGCTCCGGAGGTGCTGTAATGGCAAAGCGCCCACAACCCAAAGTTTTTCATAAAATGCACGTCAAAACTGGTGATACTGTGCAAGTCATCGCTGGCAAAGATAAAGGTAAAGTTGGTGAAGTGATTAAAGCACTACCACAACTGAGCAAAGTTCTTGTCAAAGGTGTCAACATTAAAACCAAGCACGTGAAACCCCAGCAGGAAGGCGAATCAGGGCAAATAGTCACCCAGGAGTACCCCATTCATAGCTCCAATGTGATGCTCTATTCCACCAAGCAAAACGTTGCTAGTCGTGTCTGCTACACTTTCACCGCCGAAGGCAAGAAAGTGAGAATGCTCAAAAAAACAGGTGAGATTTTAGATAAATAAGCTGGTGAATTAGGATGAGATTTTAGCTTTTTAACTCAAAATCTCAAATCCAAAATCCAAAATCCAAAATCTAAAATTCCCTGACCAAGACCAGGGGATAACAGGACAAACACTATGGCCATAACACGACTTAAAACCGTATATCAAGAGACAATTACTCCCAAATTAATTAATCAGTTTCAATACACCAACGTGCATCAAGTGCCGAAGGTGATTAAAGTAACTATCAACAGAGGTTTGGGAGAAGCTGCTCAAAACGCTAAATCACTAGAGGCATCCATCAGCGAAATAGCCCTGATTACTGGACAAAAACCTGTGGTAACACGGGCAAAGAAAGCGATCGCCGGCTTTAAAATTCGTCAAGGTATGCCCGTCGGGATTATGGTGACACTAAGAGGCGAACGGATGTACGCTTTTTTAGATCGTCTGATTAACCTGACACTACCCAGAATCAGAGACTTTCGCGGTGTCAGCCCCAAAAGCTTTGACGGCCGTGGCAACTACACTCTGGGTGTGCGCGAACAGCTAATTTTTCCAGAAGTGGAATATGACAGAATCGATCAAGTCCGGGGTTTAGATATTTCTATCATCACCACGGCAAAAACCGACGAAGAGGGCCGCGCCTTACTTAAGGAAATGGGAATGCCCTTTCGCGATCAATAAGTTCATCTAAAGAGGGAACGATGGCGGCTAACGACACAATTGCAGATATGCTGACGCGCATCCGCAATGCCAATATGGCAAGGCATCAAACTACGCAAGTACCAGCTACAAAGATGACTCGTAGTATTGCCAAGGTACTGCGAGAAGAAGGCTTCATTGCGGAAGTTGAAGAAGCAGGAGAAGGAATTAAGCGGAACCTAGTTATTTCCCTGAAATACAAAGGTAAAAATCGCCAACCCCTAATCACTGCCCTAAAACGAGTGAGTAAACCAGGTTTGCGTGTTTACTCCAATAGAAAAGAACTACCAAGAGTGCTAGGCGGTATCGGTATTGCCATTATTTCTACATCCAGTGGGATTATGACTGACCGCGAAGCACGCCGCCAAAATCTAGGCGGTGAAGTGCTTTGCCACGTTTGGTAGTCGTCATTGGTCATTGGTCATTGGTCAGTGGCAAAACAACCAACAACTGACAACTGACAAAAAACAACTGACAAAGAACAAAAAATCATGTCTCGTATTGGTAAACGTCCAATTACCATTCCCGCCAAAGTGCAAGTGGCGATTGATGGTGTCAAAGTAGTGGTGAAAGGTCCCAAAGGTGAACTTTCCCGTCAACTACCTAACAATGTCATACTCTCCTTAGATGGAGAAACATTGCTAGTTACTCGTCGTGATGAAACCCGCACCTCCAGACAAATGCACGGTCTGAGCCGCACCTTAGTGGCCAATATGGTGGAGGGAGTATCCCAGGGTTTTCAACGTCGCTTGGAAATTCAAGGGGTTGGTTATCGCGCCCAACTTGAAGGCCGTAACCTAGTTTTAAATATGGGTTATAGCCATAAAGTGCAAATTGAACCACCAGAAGGAATTCAATTTGCAGTAGAAGGTACTACTAATGTCATAGTCAGCGGTTATGACAAAGAAATTGTAGGAAATACAGCAGCTAAAATTCGTGCAGTCCGTCCCCCTGAACCTTACAAAGGTAAAGGTATTCGCTATGCAGGTGAAGTGGTCAGACGCAAAGCTGGTAAGACTGGTAAGGGTGGTAAGAAGTAAACATGAAACTTACACGCAAAGAATCAAAACAACGTCGTCATCGGCGCGTTCGGGGCAAAGTCAAAGGTTCTCCAGAACGTCCACGTTTGGCTATATTTCGATCCAATGAGCATATTTATGCTCAGGTAATTGATGATACCAAGCAAGAAACTATAGTTGCCGCATCAACCGTAGAACCAGAATTGAAATCTAACGTAGTTTCTGGTGCTAACTGTGACGCATCAGTGCAAGTTGGTAAATTGGTAGCTGTACGCGCCCTAGAAAAAGGCATCACTAAAGTCGTTTTTGACCGTGGTGGCAACCTTTATCATGGTCGCATTAAAGCACTGGCTGAGGCGGCACGCGAAGCTGGTCTAGATTTCTAAGTCCGTCAGTAGTCAGTAGCAACTGACAACTGACAACTGACAACTGACAACTAAAAGAGAGCATTGATTATGGTAACCGGTCGTCGTAAAGCAAGCCGTACAAAAAAAGAAGAAACCACCTGGCAAGAGCGAGTTATCCAAATCCGCCGGGTGAGTAAAGTCGTCAAAGGTGGTAAAAAACTCAGCTTCCGTGCCATTGTCGTCGTCGGTAATGAACGAGGACAAGTGGGAGTCGGAGTTGGTAAGGCATCAGATGTAATTGGTGCAGTTAAAAAAGGTGTCGCTGATGGTAAAAAGCATCTAATTGACATCCCTATCACTAAATCCAATTCCATTCCTCACCCCATTGATGGTATCGGTGGCGGAGCTAAAGTCATGATGCGCCCCGCCGCACCAGGTACAGGGGTAATTGCCGGGGGTGCTGTACGGACTGTACTAGAGTTAGCAGGAATACGTAATATCCTTGCTAAACAACTAGGTTCAAATAACCCTTTGAACAACGCCAGAGCCGCAGTTAATGCTCTATCTACCCTGCGGACATTAAGTGAAGTTGCTGAAGATCGCGGTATCGCCATTGAGAAACTCTATATTTAGTCACCCTTTGTATCAGATTCTCAATCTAAAATCCAAAATCTAAAATCTAAAATCCCAAATCAAAATGAGACTTAATGATGTTAAGCCCCAAAAAGGCTCTAAAAAACGCCGTAAGCGTGTAGGTAGAGGTATTTCTGCTGGACAAGGTGCTAGTGCTGGTCTAGGGATGCGGGGTCAAAAATCCCGTTCCGGTAGTGGCACAAGACCAGGTTTTGAAGGTGGTCAACAGCCATTGTACCGCCGGATACCTAAACTCAAGGGCTTCCCTCTGATTAACCGGAGAATTTACACTACGATTAATGTAGAGAAATTAGCTAACTTGCCTGCTAACTCAGAAGTAACATTGGAATCCTTAAAAGCGGCGGGTATCTTAACCACTGTTAAAGGTGAATTGAAAATTTTGGGTAATGGGGAATTGAATGTTCCTCTTCAGGTAAAAGCCGCTGCTTTCACAGGTCAAGCTCGGATTAAAATTGAAGCCGCCGGTGGGAGTTGTGAAACTGTATAAAAGATGAGGGGTAAGGACTGCCCATAACCTCGTGATTGGGGGGAAGAGGTTATTGTTTACAAGATACCTTAATCATCTTCATCATCATGAATCACGTAAATCATAGTTAGGACTTCAAAGGTAAAACTCTATGATCAGTCGAGACAAAGCCCCAACGGCTCAAGAAACTTTTATGCAGATGGCGCAAGCAGCCGGACTGAGAGGTAGGCTGCTTGTAACTGTCGGTATTTTAATTTTGGTTCGCTTGGGGATATTTTTGCCTGTTCCAGGAATTGATAGACCTAAGTTTGCTGAGGCTATATCGGGCAACAATTCCATCTTCGGTTTATTGGATATATTCTCTGGGCGGGGACTCTCTACTTTGGGTATCTTTGCTTTGGGGATTTTGCCCTTTATTAATGCCTCCATTATCATCCAATTGCTCACTGCGGCTCTGCCATCTTTAGAAAATCTCCAGAAAAATGAAGGGGAAGCAGGTCGGCGGAAAATATCACAAATTACCCGCTATGTGACTGTAGTTTGGGCAATTATTCAAAGTGTAGCTTTTTCGGCATTATTCCTCCAACAATTTGCTCTCAACCCAGGTCCAATATTTGTCGCAGAAACTGCGATCGCCCTTACTGCTGGTTCAATGTTCGTTATGTGGGCATCGGAACTGATTACTGAACGGGGGATTGGCAATGGTGCATCTTTGTTGATTTTTGTCAACATTGTGGCTTCTTTACCCAAATCTCTGGGCGATACCATTGACTTGGTACAAGTTGGTGGACGGGAAATTGTTGGGCGTGTCATCGTCCTTGTACTAGTTTTTATGTTCACAATCGTGGGTATTGTGTTCGTACAGGAAGGAATGCGCCGCATCCCTATTATTTCTGCTCGTCGTCAAGTAGGCAGAAGAGTTTTAGCAGAACAGCGGAGTTATTTGCCCTTACGGCTTAATTCTGGCGGAGTAATGCCGATTATTTTCGCAGCCGCAATCCTGAGTTTGCCACTTTTAGTCGCAAATTTCACTAAAAATCCTGAATTAGCAAACATTGTTAATACCTATTTAAGTCCTGGTGGTTCTGCACCTTGGGTATATGCCCTCGTTTACTTAACTTCCATTGTTTTCTTCAGTTACTTCTATTCTTCGTTGATTCTCAACCCAGTAGACGTGGCTCAGAATTTGAAAAAAATGGGTTCTAGCATTCCCGGTATTCGTCCTGGAAAAGCTACTAGTGAGTATATCGAAAAGGTCACAAACCGACTGACTTTTTTAGGGGCTATCTTTTTAGGTTTAGTGGCAATTATTCCCACAGCCGTAGAAAGTGCCTTAAAAGTTCCCACATTTAAAGGTTTGGGTGCGACATCTTTGTTGATTTTAGTTGGTGTGGCAATTGATACGGCTAAACAAATCCAAACTTACGTTATCTCTCAGCGATATGAAGGAATGGTGAAACAATAGTGACGCGATTAATCTTCTTGGGACCACCGGGTGCTGGTAAAGGAACTCAAGCTCAAACCTTGGCTGCATTTTTGCAGATTCCCCATATTTCTACAGGTGACATTTTACGCCAAGCTATTCAAGACAAAACAAATTTGGGCATACAAGCCCAAAGTTTTATGGATAAAGGCGAATTAGTCCCCGACAAATTAGTAGAAGATATGGTTGAAGAACGCCTGAAACAACCAGATGCTAAAACAGGTTGGATTTTAGATGGCTTTCCTCGTAAAGTTACACAAGCAGAGTTTCTAGTAGCATTACTCACAAGTCTAGGACAGGGTGGTGAAAAAGTAGTCAATCTGGATGCACCAGATGAAACTGTTATTACCCGGTTACTAGGACGCGGACGAAAAGATGATACTGAAGAAGTAATTCGTCGGCGCTTGGAGGTTTACCGTGATGACACTGCACCCTTAATTAACTATTACAGCGATCGCCAAAAACTCCTCACAGTCAACGGTAATCAGTCCCAAGAAGAAGTTTTTACTGATTTGAAAAATATCATAGCTGCTTAAAGAAACTCAGGGGTAGCGGTCTATGTCGGCAGTAAGAAAAAACCAAATTTCCCATTGTCTATTACCTCGCCCCTATCTTCCAAGCCAGGCACAAGTCAATTTTAGCTAAGATGTATTAATAAACTGTTGATATTTTCTCTAATTGTGTTCTTGATGCCCATGAAAGTGTACAAGGACAATAGGAGATTGTTGAGTTGAGGAAAAAACTTGTCTAAGCAAGATCTAATCGAAATGGAAGGGACTGTCACCGAATCGTTGCCTAATGCAATGTTTCGTGTTGACTTAGATAACGGCTTTAATGTCCTAGCACACATTTCTGGGAAAATTCGCCGTAATTACATCAAGATTTTACCTGGCGATCGCGTCAAAGTTGAATTAACACCTTACGACTTAACCAAAGGTAGAATCACCTATCGCCTGCGGAAGAAATAAATCTATAGCAGGAGTCACCGAGTCACCGAGTCACCGAGTCAGGAGCTAAAAACCCTTGATGCTTGGTTTTTGGTTGAAATTTTGTACTTAGTTCACCTGCAATCTGCTGTATTTAGAAAATCCTACCATAAATCAATTGGTCTTTTTCTAGTTACATAACTGAAATATTTCTTCTAGAAATGCTATAATTTACTATTTGGAGTCAATTTTAAAAGGCGTTAGTAACTCAGCCCTAAAAAGGACTGAGCTTGTAAGAAATTGCAAGCTGTACTGACCAGTCTAAGTCTTAACTGACTACGTTTTTTGAGTCACGACACCCTGGAATGCGTAGCTAGTTCCCTGCTCTGTCATTTGCAATTAAACAGTTTTAAAGTCACTGAAACAGTGTTGCAAGTCTAAAAAGCTCTTAAAACATTGACGTTCGCGCAGCGTGCCGTAGGCATCAGCTAACATTACCCCAGAAATGGGAGGCTCTTTGGAGCAAAACATTATGCGTACAGAGTTGGGAAATTTGAATCGGTAATTGTCCCGTTGAAAGTACATCACAAAAGTACCCCGAATTTCTTGATTCCAAGGCGGTAATGACAAAATATTCAAGGCGGTTAAAACCGCACAATTCGTGGCTGGTGAGCCATGTCGAACCATCCCTCTCAGCACGCTTTGTGACTGAGTTTCCCACGTACCACAAGGTCTTATGAAAGTCAGAGCCTCAGTTAAGAAAATTTGTGAAAAGTGCAGCGTGATCAAGCGTCGTGGTCGCGTAATGGTGATTTGTGAAAATCCCAAACACAAACAACGCCAAGGATAGAAACTATCTATCAAAGCAAAGTTAAAACCGCGACAATTAACCGGACAGGAAAAAACTATCGCGCTTTGCTAACTGCAACTACGAAAACAATAGGGAGAGATTCATTGTGGCACGGATTTCCGGAGTAGACCTTCCCCGCGATAAGCGTATTGAAATCGGTCTAACATACATTTACGGAATTGGCTTAACTAGATCACATCAAATTCTCGCAGCGACTGGTGTTAACCCAGATACCCGCGTCAAAGAACTGTCCGATGCTGATGTGGCAGCCCTCAGAGGAGAAATCGAAAGCAACTATCAAGTTGAAGGAGATTTACGCCGTTTAGAAGGACTAAATATTAAGCGTTTAGTTGATATTGGCTGTTACAGAGGTCGGAGACACCGCATGGGCTTACCAGTGCGTGGACAAAGAACCCGTACCAACGCTAGAACCAGACGTGGTAGAAGACAGACAGTGGCTGGTAAGAAGAAAGCCCCTGGTAAATAATTTCTCTAAACTTGCTGCAATTGGCAAGTTGTACCTTAAATTCACTAAAGAAATATGGCCAGACAACCAACAAAAAAATCCGGGAGCAAAAAGCAGAAACGGAACGTACCCAATGGGGTTGCCTACATTCAGTCTACCTTCAACAATAGCATTGTCACAATTACCGATCAAAATGGAGATGTTATCTCCTGGGCAAGTGCTGGTTCTAGTGGATTTAAAGGGGCAAAAAAGGGAACACCCTTTGCCGCACAAACCGCTGCTGAAAGCGCAGCTAGACGAGCCACAGACCAAGGAATGCGGCAAATCGAAGTTATGGTGAGTGGTCCTGGTGCAGGTAGAGAAACCGCGATTCGAGCGCTTCAAGGTGCAGGATTAGAAATTACACTCATTCGGGATATTACCCCAATTCCCCACAACGGTTGCCGTCCACCCAAGCGCCGTCGAGTTTAAGCTTTTCTCATCTAACAGTTAACTGTCAACTTTTGACTGTTGACTGTTGACTTTTGACTTTTGAATTTTGACTTTACGAAGTGAGGGAGGCTACTCCGTGGCGCAGTTTCAAATTGAATGTGTAGAGTCTAATGCTGAGGAAAGTCGGAGCTATTACAGTAAGTTCGTTCTAGAACCCCTAGATCGCGGTCAAGGGACAACTGTTGGCAACGCGTTGCGGCGGGTTCTACTTTCTAACTTAGAAGGAACATCAGTGACAGCAGTGAGAATTGCTGGTGTCAGTCATGAGTTTGCGACAGTTCCGGGGGTAAGGGAAGACGTACTGGAAATGCTCATGCGAATGAAGGATGTCATTCTCAAGAGTTATTCTTCTCAACCCCAAATTGGTCGGTTACTCGTTAACGGACCGGCAACAGTAACTGTGGCACATTTCGATTTACCTAGTGAAGTAGAAGTGATTGACCCGACCCAGTATATCGCCACCATCGCCGAGGGTGGAAAACTGGAAATGGAATTTCGGATTGAGCGAGGCAAAGGCTACCGGACTGTAGAACGAGGCAGAGAAGAAGCCACATCTTTGGATTTTCTCCAAATTGACTCAGTGTTTATGCCCGTACGAAAGGTCAACTATAGTGTTGAAGAAACTCGTGACGATGGCTTTTTGAAAGATAGACTTCTTTTGGAAGTATGGACTAATGGTAGTATTTCTCCTCAAGAAGCACTATCATCTGCTGCTGGAATTTTGGTAGATTTATTTAACCCATTAAAAGATATCTCCTTAGAACCAACAGACACAGGTTCAGATATCCCCGATGATCCTACCGCACAAATTCCCATTGAAGAGTTACAGTTATCTGTTAGAGCTTATAACTGTCTAAAACGCGCCCAAGTAAATTCCGTAGCCGACTTATTGGATTACACCCAAGAAGACCTTTTAGAAATCAAAAACTTTGGTCAAAAGTCAGCGGAAGAAGTAGTGGAAGCTTTACAGCGTCGCTTAGGTATCACTTTACCTCAAGAAAGAAGCTCTAAGCCTAGCTAAATCAAAACCCAATAAATGAAACTTCATTAGTGCATTGTTATGCGTCATCGTTGCCGAGTCAAACAACTTAGTAAACCAGCGGATCAACGTCGCGCTCTTCTCAGAGCTTTGACAACAGAGTTGGTACGTCATGGTCGAATTACTACAACTTTAATCAGAGCTAAAGTTGTCCGCAGTGAAGTAGATAAAATGATTACCCTAGCTAAAGACGGCTCTTTAGCATCTCGTCGCAAGGCACTGGGTTATATCTACGACAAAACCCTGGTTCATGCACTATTCGAGCAAGCTCCTACCCGGTATGCTAACCGTCAAGGTGGTTATACTCGCATTTTGCATACCGTCCCCCGTCGCGGTGATCATGCTGAAATGGCGATTATTGAACTAGTTTAAAGTTATTGGTTATTAGTCATTGGTCATTGGTAAATAGCAAAGAAAAACCACTGACAACTGACAATTGACAACTGACAAACAACTATGTTAGAAAGCCGCCAGCAAAATCAGACTCAGCGAGTAGCCTTAGTTATTCAGTACATAGGTACTCACTTTCACGGCTGGCAAAGACAAAAAGGACAGCGCACTGTTCAAGAAGAGATAGAAACAGCTATAGCCACTGTTCTGGGGTATCATGTGACACTACACGGAGCAGGTAGAACTGATTCTGGAGTCCATGCTGCCGCTCAAGTAGCCCATTTCCAAGCTACAAGTTTAATTCCTGCTCATAGGTGGGCAAAAGTCCTCAATGGCTACTTGCCCCCAGGTATATTAATTAGGGCATCAGCAGGTGTAAGTGAAAGTTGGCACGCTCGTTTTAGCGCAATTTACCGACGATATCGCTACACTATCTACACTGAGGAGTTACCGAATTTATTCGTACAACCTTTCAGTTGGCATTATTATTATGCCCCTTTAGATGCAGCCTTAATTACGTCTGCCTTAAAACCACTGCTGGGAAAACACCATTTATCTGCTTTTGAACGGGCTGGGTCAGCGCGATCGCATTCCTGGGTAGAAGTGCAAGCAGTAGAATGTCGTAGGAGTGGATCATTTATCCATATTGAAATTCAGGCTGATGGATTTTTATATGGCATGGTGCGGCTGTTGATAGGAATGGTAGTACAAGTAGGTTCTGGTCAGCGGACTCTAGATGACTTCACTGATATCTGGCAACAGGAACGTCGGGAAGAAGTGAAATATTCTGCACCTGCTCACGGGTTATGCTTGTTGAGAGTCGGTTATCCCGATTTTCCCTTTCCGCCAAAAATTTGGTATGACACCCAACCATACCTAGTCATGAATAATCAATGTCTAAACTATGATTTTCATGATTTGTGTGATTAAGATGATTAAGCTATCGCCTTGAATTTTGACAAGGCACTGACAAAGGACAAACAAAATGAGTAGTAAAACCTACCTTCCCCCTCAAGCATCTCTTGAGCGTGATTGGTACTTAGTAGACGCGACAGATAAACGTCTAGGTCGTCTGGCGAGTGAAGTCGCTATGATCCTCAGAGGCAAAAGAAAAGCCGAATATACTCCCCATTTAGATACAGGGGATTTTGTCATTATTATCAATGCCGAGAAAGTGGCAGTTACAGGTAAAAAGCGCACTCAAAAGCTTTACCGTCGCCATTCTGGTCGTCCCGGTGGTATGAAAACAGAAACTTTCGCCAAGTTACAACAGCGATTACCAGAAAGAATTCTCGAACACGCTATTAAGGGTATGTTACCTAAAAATAGTTTGGGTAAACAGTTATTTACCAAACTGAAAGTGTATGCAGGCCCAACTCATCCTCATGCAGCACAACAACCCAAAGAAATCACAATTAGTACAATTCCTGGAGAAAACTAATGCAGGTAGCAGAAATTACTAGCGGACGTGCTGTTTATTGGGGTACTGGTCGTCGTAAAGCGGCTGTCGCTAGAGTTCGTCTAGTTCCCGGTGAAGGGAAAATGACTGTTAACGGTAAAGATGGAGATTTGTATTTCCAATTCAATCCTAACTACTTAGGCGCTATCAAAGCTCCTTTGGAAACCTTGGGGTTGGAAAGCGAATATGACATCGTGGTGAAAGCTGAAGGTGGTGGCTTAACTGGACAAGCAGATTCTATTCGTCTAGGTGTTGCCCGGGCTTTATGTCAACTTGACCCAGATAACCGTTCACCGCTGAAAACTGAAGGCTATTTAACTCGTGATCCACGAGCTAAAGAACGGAAGAAATACGGTTTGCACAAAGCCCGCAAAGCTCCTCAATACTCGAAACGTTAAAATAGGAGTCAGGAGTCAGGAGTTCAGAAGGAAAAACTTTTACCCAGTCCCCAATCCCCAGTCCCCTATCCTCAGTTCTAAATTTATATAGATTCCCCACAAAAAAACAATGGCTAAACCTGATATTCATCCCAAATGGTATCCAGACGCTAAAGTCTACTGTAATGGTCAAGTAGTTATGACCATTGGTGCTACTAAGCCCGAACTGCACGTAGATGTTTGGTCTGGAAATCACCCTTTCTACACTGGTACTCAGAAAATGATTGATACGGAAGGTCGTGTAGAACGCTTCCTCCGTAAATATGGTATGTCTAGCACTCAAACTGAAACTGGCGACGATAATCAAAAGTAGCTGGTTGGCTGTAGCTGTTGATAGTGTGGCGGAAGCCACAGACGACCCTGCACAGTGCTGGGTCGCTTGTCATTTAATGCTTGAGCCAACTTGTTATTTTTTAGGAGCATTTATAGTCATCATGGCAGAATCATACTTACTGGAGAAACTTAAATCTGTTGAACAAACTTTTCATGAATTAACACGCCGTTTAGCCGATCCTGATACTGCTGGTAATCCTGATGAGTATCAAAAAATTGCTAAGTCTCGTTCTTCTTTGGAAGAGGTAGTTAATACCTATGAAACTTGGAAAACAGTCCAGGATGAATTGGTAGGGGCGCGTCAGATCCTCAAAGAGTCCAATAGCGATCTAGAGTTGCATCAAATGGCAGCAATGGAAGTTAGTGAACTGGAAGAAAAGCTAGAATATTTGGAAAGTCGCTTAAAGGTGTTGTTGCTACCCCGTGACCCCAACGATGATAAAAATATTATGTTGGAAATTCGCGCTGGTACTGGTGGTGATGAAGCTAGTATCTGGGCAGGGGATTTACTGCGGATGTATTCCCGCTATGCTGATGTCCAGGGTTGGAAGGTGAAGCTGGTCAGCGAGTCCTTGGGGGAAATGGGCGGGTTTAAAGAAGTAATTCTAGAAATTCAAGGTGATAGTGTTTATAGTAAGCTAAAGTTTGAATCAGGTGTACATCGTGTTCAGCGTGTACCAGCAACGGAATCGGGAGGAAGGGTTCACACTTCGACTGCGACTATAGCGATTATGCCAGAAGTGGATGAAGTGGAAATCCACATTGACCCGAAAGATATTGAAATGAGTACGGCGCGTTCTGGTGGTGCGGGTGGACAAAACGTGAATAAGGTGGAAACAGCCGCTGATTTGTTCCACAAACCTACGGGGATTCGGATTTTCTGTACTGAAGAACGCAGTCAGTTGCAGAATAAGGAACGGGCGATGCAAATTCTCCGGGCTAAGTTGTATGAGTTGAAATTGCGAGAACAACAAGATGCTGTGACTTCCATGCGGCGATCGCAGGTGGGTACGGGTTCTCGTTCGGAAAAAATTCGCACTTACAATTATAAAGATAGCCGGGTGACTGACCACCGTTTAGGTCAAAATTTTACCCTTAACCCTATTTTGGAAGGTGATATAGAGACAGTGATTCAATCTTGTATATCCCAAGATCAACAAGAACGGTTAGCAGAATTAGCGGCTTCTGGTTCTAGTAGCTAATTAACTTCATTAATATCTTAGAAAACCGCTTGTTGTTATTTTTTGCACTCACAGGCGGTTTTCTTATGGGAAGAGGGAATAGATTGGAGGGCGCAGGTATTTGGAGGGCGCAGGCCCTGCGCCCCTACGGGCAGTTTAAGGACTAAATACCTTAAACCACCTATTTAACACTGTATTGATTGTTTGTTTAATTTGATGGTTGCGATTCCATCTTTGAAAGGCGATTTCGTAATCTTCACCTTTGGTTTGAAAAGTATTCCAAATATCTAAGGATATGGCTAATCCGCAAGCTAGTAAGATATAAAGTGACCAAGAAATACCGCCACTAATTAAATCCATACCTATGAAAAAAATATTGATGATTGCGTAATTTCCCAGACGTTTTTTAAATTTACTTTGGCGATAAAGATTAAAAGCTTTACGCTGTTCAACTTCGTTTTGTTTACCTAACCAATCCCGTTCCGCTTGTTGGAGGATATCGGGTGATATTTGTAACTCTGTGGCAATTTCCAGGATTTGCTGATAGGAAAATTCTTGATCGTTATCGTCTACTTGACGAGCGATCGCTAATTGCAGAATTTGCTGTACATCCTCTTGGCTGTAAGAACGCAGGCTGTTAGGGTGAAACGTCGTCATAATTGTTGCTCAAATAATAGTTTTAATAGAAAAATGCACTACCATCAGCAATACAGCACTTTCTAATGTTATGAGGTACAGTTTTTTATCCCCAAACCCGTAGGGGCGCAGGGCTTGCGCCCTCCATTGTATTTCATTAGAGCGAAAATTGCTGTATTTACACCACTTCTAGATTAGCAAATATAAATCAATCTGGTGTTCAATTAGTTATGGTTGGGAAAAAGATATATGGTGGTTATTAGCAGTCCGATGAGGAGAGGGTGCAGGCCTTGCACCCCTACGGATTTTCAATCAGATGTGAAATTGATCCGCAATATCACAGGTTCATTGGGTGGTATTGCCTTGTGGAAAGATTAGGTAAGATATAAAAAGCGATTGTCTGAATCAGGATTAAAGGCGATCGCCTATTAAATTACCAAGAAGTCAAAAAATTCCACCCTTCTTTTTCGTCTCCTTCCTCTTCTTCTTTTGGAGTATTGACATTTTCTCCTTGAAGTACATGATCGTATTCTCTTGAATCAACCCATTTTAATAATTCACCAGTTCGCATTACTAACCAAGAAAGACTAGATTCCGAATAACTTAATATTTTCGTAACTTGATCTAGATTATCAACACTACTAGATGCAAACTCGCGGGATTGACTCAGGAAATCTTCGATCACATTAGGAGTTAAATACTCTTCTGGTAAACCTGCAAGTTTCATCAGTGCGGTAGTTGCAATATTAATATCTTGACAAGCTAATAAACCAGCCCGGTCAGCAGTGAACTTTGCCATCATTACCCAATTATATAATGCTAATTCTACACCACCAGCTATCAATCCTCCTAATCCTAATGTGGTACTGCTTAACCACATTTTCAACGCCGGCATGACAATTGATATTTGATGATAAATCATATGTTGACTTTTAATTCGAGCAATTTCGTATCCAAAAATAAACAGTAATTCATCATAATTCAACCATTCCATTGCTTCAATATTGATACCAATAATAGGTTTTTCTACGCCAATAATATAGGTTTGAATATGCCCTGTCCCTCGAAACAAATACAATTCAGGAATAGTTGTCACATCAAGAATTTGGCAAGCTTCTAATAATGGTTGATACAATTGGGGAAAATTCCGGGGTGTGACTCTGATTTCACTAGCAATACTTTGTAATCTCAGTAAACGATCAATACCATATTCGTTGACTTTTTTGAGCAAAGGAGAGATACCGGGCATACTTTGTAAAGAAGCTAAAGCTTTGCGATCAAATGGGTGTTCGTAAGTTTTTGAACTTAGTCCAGTTAATATTTTTTTTGTCATGGGAAGTGAGTTATTTTGGCACAATAATTAAATTATATTGTTTGATTTTATAAAAAATCCAGGGAATTTATTCCCTGTCTAAGAGGATGTTTTAAAAGTGGTATCCCATAATTTTCATCACATTTTTACCCCCCTTATTCCCCCCTTTACAAGGAGGGAAACAATAAAAATCTAGTTCCCTCCCCTGCCCCCCCTGCCTCTCTTCTCCCCCTGCTTTGCCTTCACCCGTCATTTTCGGGTTGACAGACTACTAGCCGCAGACAGGGTAGTTAGGACGTTCCGGCGGAACATCTCTACTTAATGGCTATAGCTATAATTATTACCAGAAATAGCGATTTTTTCACTAAATAGTGTAATGTCATTGTCATTACAATATGCTAAAATGATTCAATCAGTAATTACGCCCAAAAAAAATCCACCATGACCAATAAAACAAAAAATATAACTGTGCGTAACACCTTAAATTTACGCATTAAGCCAGAGGAACGTGATTTGATAGATATGGCCGCCAAAGTGTTAGGTAAAAATAGAACTGATTTTATTTTGGCAGCAGCGCGGAATGCTGCGGAGGAAACTTTGCTGGAACGGACTATTTTTTGGGCTAGTCCAGAGGCTTATGCAGAATTTATCGCCTTACTAGATGCACCACCCCAACCTAATGAGCGTTTACGCAAAACCATGCAGACAACTCCACCTTGGGATAAAGAATGAGTTTAACACCACCTGAAACTCTCTCTAGTCACCACTCCTGCTCTGATTTTTCCTGTGGAATTGCTTCTCTTGATGATTGGTTAAAACGTCGAGCTTATACTAATCAAATCAGTGGTGCAACTAGAACTTTTGTTCTCTGCGTTGACAATAGAATAGTTGGGTATTATGCCCTGGCTTCTGGAGCGATTAGTGTACAATCAGCCTTAGGTAAATTTCGGCGAAATATGCCTGACCCCATTCCGGTAGTAATTTTAGCAAGATTAGCAATAGATAGTTCTTATCAAAGTCAAGGTTTAGGACGTGCTTTATTTCGTGATGCGGCACTAAGGGTTGTTCAAGCTGCTGATACAATTGGTATTAGAGGAATTATTGTTCATGCTATTTCTGAAGAAGCTAAGGATTTTTATTTGGCTTTAGGTTTTATTTTGTCTCCTCTTGAACCAATGACTTTGATGATTAGCCTTAATGATTTACGTGATTCTATTCCTGAGAAATGACAGGTTAAAATTCAAAATTTATTCGAGAATTTCAGATCCCCGACTTCTCTAAGAAGTCGGGGATCTTATGGATCTTATTGTTGGGCATAATACCGCGCATATCTCCCTTCTAATTCTAATAATTCCTCATGATTTCCCGATTCGACAATTTGCCCTTTTTCTAACACCAAAATGCGATCGCACTTCCTGACAGTTGACAATCTATGGGCAATAATTAATACAGTGCGGTTTTTCATCAATCTCTCCAAAGCCTCTTGTACCAAAGCTTCTGATTCCGAATCTAAGGCAGATGTGGCTTCATCAAGTATCAATATTTGCGGGTTAAGAAGAACTGCACGAGCGATCGCAATTCGCTGTCTTTGTCCCCCTGATAAATTCACACCTCGCTCTCCTACCCAAGTATGATAACCTTCCGGTAATTGCTGAATAAATTGATGAGCATTGGCGATTTTAGCCGCTGATTCCACTGCTTGAATATCAAAAATATTTTGTCCAAAAGCGATATTTTGGGCAATAGTTCCCGAAAACATAATCGTTTCTTGGGGAACAATCCCAATTTGTTTTCTTAAACTATTTAAAGTCACATCTCGAATATTTACATCATCTATAAAAATTTCCCCAAATTCAGGATCATAGAATCGAGGTAATAGGTTCACAAAAGTAGTTTTCCCAGCACCAGAAGCACCAACAAGGGCAATAGCTTGACCGGGCATGACTAATAGACTAATATTATTTAATACAGGTTCTCCTGATTTATAGGCAAAAGTAATATTGCAATATTCAACTTTACCATTAACAGCAGGAAGGGTAATAGCATTGGGTTTTTCTAATACCGTTGGTTGAATTGCTAATAACTCAAAAACTCGATCAACCGATGCCTCACCTTGTTTAAATTCATTATAGTTATTAGTAGTATGACCAATCGGATCAATTAACAAAGCTGCTGCTGTTAAATAACTAAAAAATTCACCGACTGTTAAATTGCGTTGAGATATTTGCCAAGTTCCTACCATTAACAAAGATAAAGCACTGACAGCTTCTAAAAATCCCACAATGGGAATTTGAATAGCTTTTAATCTTTCTACGGAATATTTGGCTTTAAAACTGCGTTCTGCTTCATAACTAAATCGCTCTATTTCGTATTTTTCCGCAGCAAAAGCCTGAATTAAGCGAATCCCGCTAAAAACTTCCGTTAAAATCGCCGATAAATCAGAGATACGACTTTGACTTTTGAGAGAATATTTCCGTAAACGTTCCCCAAACCAACCAATTAAAATCCCCATAATTGGGGCAACAATTACCGTTGCTAAGGTAAGTTGCCAATTTAAATAAATCATGTAAATGGGAATGGCAATTAACTGTAAAGCACAGGGAGTAAAATCATGAAAAAGCTTATTGATAACTTCTCCAACCCTATCAACATCTTCCGTGAGACGATAGGATAAATCCCCAGCTTTAGCTGTTTCAAAATAGCTGAGATTGAGTTTTTGTAAATGAGTATAAACCTGTTGACGGAGATAAAAAGCGATTCTTAAAGCTGCCTTGGCCATGTATAAATCTTGCACAGACTGAAAAAAGCCGCGCACAAGAAAGATAGCAGCACTGATTCCGGCTAATTGAGTGATCGCTAATACATTACCATCCCCAAAGGGAACTGCCAACTTCCCCGCGACATTAATCAGGGTTAAAGTTGCCAGTACATATCCTAAAATCCCTATAAAACCCTTAGCGATAGTTTCCCACTGGGTGCGGATATAGGGTAAAAGTTGCCAATAATTAGAACGTGTTTTCAAGTTGTAACATCCACAAAAAATATTTTCCTTGTTTGACGCTACCAGTTTTTGGTTTAATTTGGTAATTGGTAATTGGTAATTGGTAATCGGGTTATTAACCTACCTATCTGTCACCCGTCACCTTCCCCTACCTTCCTAACCAACTCTTAATTACATCAAGTAGACTAGAACCACCCCACATCAAAGCAAACAGAATTGAGGTAGTTAAAATTGCTCCCATTACACACAGGACTAAACCACCTAAACTAATAGCACCATCATCTTCTGATAAACCAAAGGCTGTAACAAAAATCCCCATTGCGGGTAAAGTGTTAGTTCCCGGTATGGGAATCATCATCGAAATAGCCATCAGAGCGATCGCACTACCAATAGTGATTCTACCTGGTAATGTGGTGCAAATATAAGATAGACGCGGACGAGCAATGGCTTCAATTCTTCGTAACCAAGGCAGTCCCGCTTTCAAAAATCCCTGAACTGTAGTCAGTTGCAGAGGATAATTAAGCATCTTCTCAGGTAGCCAAGGGATTTTCGCACCTGCAATTAACTGTATAGCCAACAAAAAAATCAGCACCCCAAAAGGAGTTGAGTACCCAGGTGCAGGAACTGGTAAAGCTGACGGTAGAGACAAAATCACCAGCAAAAACCCAAAAATTCTTTCTTGAGCTAATAATAAAATATCTACTAAAGTTACCTTTTCCGGTCTTTCCTCTTCAAAAAAATAGCGTTGTAATTCGTTAGATAGTTTAGCCATTACATTATGTTGTCAAAAATTATTACAAGTGAGTTGAAGTTATCCGTCAAAAAAGCCAATCAATAAACCAGATTCAGCAAACATAATTCCCCATACTCCAAAGTAACCCAGCGATTTCATTAATTCTGGTAAATTAAACCGCATAAAATCCAATTTGCTTAAGAAGTTGCATTTCACATTTTAGCGCTCATAAATTTATAAAAATAAAAAATAAGATTAAGTTTAGATAAAATTATTTTATATCTAATAGCTATTGAGGTAAAAACGAAAAATGCAAAGATATTTAAAAGTGTTGAGATTATTTTGGAGTGCTGCCATTTCCGCAGAAATGGAATATCGTATAAATTTTATCATTTATGCTATTAGTAGCTTAGGCAATTTAGTGGGTGGTATCTTCAGTTTATTCCTGTTCTACCGTACAGGTTACACTTTTTCGGGTTGGTCATGGGAATCAGCTTTAGTAGTTTTAGGAATTTTCACCCTATTACAAGGCTTTGCTGCCACCTTTCTCGCTCCCAACTTAAATCGGATTGTGCGTCATGTCCAAGAAGGGACTTTAGACTTCGTATTATTAAAACCTATTCGTAGTCAGTTTTGGTTATCTCTTCATACCATTTCCCCCTGGGGAATACCAGATTTAATCTTTGGACTATTGATCATTGTCTATGCTGGTACAAAACTTAACTTAGGTATTGATAAATACTTATTGAGTATCTTTCCGTTAACTTGTGGTTTAGTTATTCTTTATAGCCTGTGGTTTATACTAGGAGCAACTAGTATTTGGTTTGTAAAGATATATAATATTACTGAAGTATTAAGAGGGTTTTTAGAGGCTGGAAGATACCCAATTACAGGTTATCCGGCTGCCTATCGCTTCTTCTTCACCTTCATAGTGCCAGTAGCTTTTTTAACTACAGTTCCCGCCCAAACTATGTTAGGTCAAATTCAACTTACCTGGTTGCTGGGTGCAGGATTACTAGCTTTGATATTGTTTTTCATTTCTACCCAGTTTTGGCGGTTTGCTCTCCGTTTTTATACTAGTGCTTCTAGTTAATTGGACTCATTAGACAAAAATTAAGATCCCCGACTTCTGTTGTAATCGTCTTCAGAAATTGTGACATCCTTAGAAGCCAGGGATTCGACAAACCTAACGATTACAACATATCTGGATTTTCACCTAATTCTCGTAATCTGGCAGCTAACCTAGCTGCTTTTGCTTGAGCTTCCTCCTCTCGTGATTTAGCTGCCTCCTCTGGTAATAAAACTAGATTGCCCGCAACATCATAAAACCGCACCCAAATCGCAGTTTCCCTATCTATAGTTCCTTCCCAAGTTCCCAACCATAAACCCAAACGTCTACACCATAGCCAACCATTTTCATTTGGTCTTAATGGCTGATACTGTTGTTCATGATCTAAATGCCATCCTTGTAAAGAATTAGCATCAAATGGGTCATAGACAAAATAATCGGAGGTATGGAAAGTCTGTTCATAAAGGTCTTTTTTAATTCCCTTATCTATTCCTGCTGTAGACCGTGACATTAATTCCACAATCACATCAGGATAGCGACCATTTTCTTCCCAAACTACCCAACCTTGTCGAGGGTTACTACCATCAACATTGAGAACGGCAAAAAAATCGGGACCGCGAAACTCACGATTACGAATTTGGCTACTGCTGTAGTAAATAAACATATTGCCCCCAGTAAAATAATCATTGCGGTCAGACCAAAGCTGCTGCAATGACCGAATGAGGACATTCATCGCAATCCGGTGTCTATTTGATTCCAAGACTTCACCATCATCAAATATTAAGTCAGCAGGTGGATGATGGGGTTCCCAGTCCACAATGGCTAGATTGTTTTCGGTAGTCATCTAAACCTCCAGGAGACCCCCACCAAAACTGTACTCAGTTTGGTGATGGGAGGAATGGAGGGTTAATTGTGAAACGTCCCTTGAGTAATTTTGTGCGCCAGCACAAACAATGAAAGGGACAGTTGAGCAATTAACAAATCTTTGATTTTCCATATTCGTAACCGTCCTTTTTGTGAATTGATTTACAGTATTTGTAAGAGATACCTTGAATCAGTCCAGATATTGTTGAGATATTGAAACTACCGCTAGTCCTCACCGCTACTCGTCCGATATATGCCCCAATCTTTTTACCTTTTGTGACAACAGCTTTCACAATGTCTCCGGTTTGAAAACCATTAACAAATTTGAACCTGGGGACATATCTAGAAGGAAAACCGTACTTGTCAGTTCGGCAAGATTGTCTAGTGCCGTGACCATTAGCTGTAATTAGCAATGGCTTAACGCCTTTGATATTGAGAATTGGAGTTGACTGACCAACACAAGCTGCATCAATCCAGTGCGTTTTCTCCAGATTTTGCTGACTTCTATTGAACTTTGTTAACCCTCCTGAACCTGTTTCTACAGGTAATCCAGTCGCTTTGACAACGAATAGTAATGCCAAGCGAGTTGTGTTTACTGCTGCTGCATCAGCCAGTGGTCTTTTAGCTTGCTTCAAGATTTTTTCTAACTTTGAAGGGTCTTTTTTGAGAAAATCTTTGATGTCTTTCGTGCCTTTTTTAGTGTTACATTTTTCACAACTTAAAGTGAGATTTGTAATTGAATTACTACCACCCTTGGCTCGTGGATGAATATGCTCTACTTGAAAAGGAACGTCTTTCACTCCACAGTAGGCACATTGTCTACCCCACTTTTCTAGTAAGTATTCTCTGCTTTCGTAACCAGCTAAAGTTCCCTGTTGATATTCCTTACCTTGAATATCAGGATTAGCCATTAACTGCATATCAAACCTGACTAATTCTTGACTAATTGCCCTAATTGGTGCGAGTTTACGCAATCTTTCAACCCAAGTTTTAATATTCTCAACCCGACTTTGTAAGCTCGGTGCTAACCATCCTTCTGGGAAGTTTCTGTTTAAGAACCTTGGTTGTCTGTAACGAGTTTTTCTGGCACGTCTAGAACGTCTTAATTGACTTCTAGAAGTTAAAGCATCTCTAATTGCAAAGCCTCTATGTTTTAATTCAGCAGCAAATACTACTTCGCCAGTTGAATCATTAATTAATGCCATTCCCGTGAATTTTGCACCAGGATCAATCTTTAGTCTTAGGGACGATACTGGGGAGTCAGGACAGGATTTTTTGAGAATAATTGTGAACGGAAACTGTCTAAATATTGCTGCTTTTTTGTTTCTTAATAGTTGTCTAGCCTGTGCTGGATTAATTGGGTCTAGTGGTCTTTTTTCAGTGTCTAAAACAAATACTTTGGACATAATATTTTGCTCCAAAGAGCCTCCTTGCGGGTAATGTTAGCTTCGACAATGTTAGAGGTCGGTAACTATCTTAAAAGCACTGGTTTAACCCTTAAGCCTGTTTAACTTTTAAGTTCTAGAGCAGGGAACTAGCTACGCATCCTCTGGTAGGTCTTTAACTCTTACCTCTAACGTAGTTCGGTTAAGAACTGAGTCTGGTCAACTAGGCTTTTACAAGCCCTCACTTACCCGAAGGGAAGTGATGGGTGGTTGACGAGTGATTATCACCTTTTTCATCAAGCCCTAAACTTCCATCATAATCTGTCTAAAGCTTTCTCAAAGTCTTTGATTATGGCAGTAATTGCTGAAAATTTAGAAAAATTTCCGATTTTATCCCGTACTATTACAGACAAGCGAATTTGATGGCGAATACGCAGCAATATTTTCAGAAAAAATAGGCGCACCAGCCAAGACATTTAGAGGGTGTTTGAAAAGTCATGATTGCTGTAAGTAGTGAGACAGAATTAATTACACAATGTCATTGCGTAAGCGTTGCGTGGCGTTAGCCATAGGGAACGAAGTCAAATGAAGCAATTCCAAGGGTTGTGATTGCTTCCCTTCGCTCGCAATGACTGTAACTATTTTTGTCCAATTACTTATAAAGGCATCGTGTACACACAAGTTAAATTACCCCCCTTAATCCCCCCGATGCTTTGGGGAGAAACCGGAAAAATTAGTTCCCTCCCCTTTACAAGGGGAGGGTTAGGGTGGGGTGATTCGATAACTTGTGTGTACACACTAGCCTTAATTTATAACCACCAATTTAAAACCATTAGCTTCTCCCATAACCTTACTTTGATTTAAATTAATTTTCGGCAAAGTCTCCTTACCCAATAATAAATAAGATTTATCAGCAAACTTATCCTGTAAATCGGCAATAGATGTAGGAATAATTTTACAATCACTATAAAAATCTAAACTAGGACGACTATCAGGAAAAGAAGTATAAATCTGTGTTCCAGGTGGTACATTATCTCTAATTAACGCTGCCACTGGTAGAACAGGGAATTTTTCATTTAACTCCCATATCCACGATTGAGAACTCATCAACATTCCTAAAACTAAATACATTCCCGCAAATAAAACCGGGATAAATTGACGGTTATGCTGATTAACTAACCATGATGTCATCCCCATAGTCATTGCTAAAATAACACTCATCACAATTAACAATGGCTGTTTATCAAATATACTAAAATAAATGCAACCTGCTAAACCGACAATAACTAAAAATGCAAAAAATCCCGTCAAAAATCTGGTTTTAAACTTCTCCTTCTGCCAAATGTAACTTAAATTAGCCCCAATCGCTAAAGCTAAAAATGGATATATGGGCATAATATACCAAGGTAATTTGGTACTCATTAAAGAAACTATGGCAAAATAAACAATTGTACCAATGAGAGTTAAACAACCCCAAGCAGTATGACGATTTTTCCAACTTAAATATAAACCTCCTGGCAAAAATAACAACCAGGGAAAACCATATTTTATCACTTCCAGTAAATAATACCAAATCGGACCAGTATTACCTTCCACAGCTTTTCCCAGTCTGTCAAAAGCTTGGGATTGAAAATGCACTTCTAAGAAAATATTACCATAATGTTGCCATTGGGCAAAATACCAAGCAATAGCCGGGAAATTACCTAATACCATTCCTATCCATAGAAATGGATTTTTTAATATAGCTAATTGTTTATTAGCAATGATAAATAAACCTGCTATTCCTGCCAAAACTACTACTAACATTCCCTTTGTCAGAGTAATTAAACCCAAACAAAATCCGATACCAACAGCATATTTTCTATCATGACGGGCTTTAAGAACACAAAATAACAATAACAAGAAAAAGGAAACAGTCATTCCATCTAACATTGCTAGTCTACCATGACGGACTACAGGCAATAATGTTAAATAAACCAAAGCTGAAAATAAAGCTGGTAAATTTTTTCTAAAAGCTAAACGTCCAATTAAATAAAGTAAAGGTACTCCTAAAGCTGTTAAAAATGCTCCCGGAAATCTGGTAGTAAATTCTTGCACTCCTCCGATATGATAGCAAACAGCAATAAACCATTGCATCAAAGGTGGTTTTAATAAAAAAGGATCTCCTTGGATAGTCGGATAAATCCAGTTACCAGTGCGATAAATTTCCCTAGCAACTATAGCATAAGTACCTTCATCCCAATCTCGTAAAGGTAAATTACCCAAACCTATCAGCGATAAAATTAAAGATGCTACCAATAAACCTAAAAACCATTGTTTATGACTCATATTTTATAAATGAATTAATGGGAGAAATTTCATGATATTTGTAACTGTTTTTAAAGTCTTTAATTCTGGTATATCTGGTTTTAATTTTTCTGCTATTATCAACTGCTTTTCGGCTTGTTTGGGTTGAAAGTCATATAAATAAACAAATGCTAAATAAAGCCAAGTATAGGGATTTTGACGATCATATTTAGTTAATTCTGTTAAATTCTGAATTAATTCCGGTGCTTTGCGCTGTAAAAGTTGTGATAAAACCAAAGTATAACGCCAATTCAGATTATTTGGTTCATTCTCTAGGTAATAATTAGCGGCAAATTCAATTTGTTTTAAATAATCTTGAGTAGGATCATATTGATTAAAATTATCTATTTGCACAAAGATATTATCTAATTTTCCCTGTTGTAAGTCTACTGCCAATTGTGACATTCGGGAAACTAAATCTAAAGGTGGTGTTTTTTCTAGTTTTCCTGTATCTGTAACATTGACAATTATATTAGGAATATTTAAAGGCGTAATTTTGCCATTAATTTTATCTAAATATAGTGCGGATAGTTGATATTTTCCTAGCGGTAATTCCTGGGGAATAAATGTAGCGAGATTCTCAATTACTCGAAAATTTCCTTGAGGATGACATTTTATACCACAATATAAATTACCTAATGCGATCGCATGATCATGATACCAAGCTGATTGTCCATTTTGCCATTTCAACAGTAACAAACCATTTTGCAATTCATCCCATGAACCTGTAATTTCATAGGTAACTGAGTTATTTTGATTTGTAATTACTTGATTAGCAATTATTACTTTTTCTATAGCAAGTGGCTTGTTATCAACATTTAATTTTTCAACAACTACATGAGGATTTTTGCGATGATATAATCGTAATTTATCACCATGAGGTAATACCCAATCATTCTGTAATTTTAACTCAGGATCAGCTTCTACTAAAGATTTTAATTTGCGTTTTGTTTCTCCCTTTTCTCCTGGTTCATCTGGTTCATTATCTTTGGTGACATACCACGATAAATACTGTAAATCCTGATTTACCTGAGATAATTTCATAGTTAATTTTCTTCCATAAATGCGAAAATCAGCTAATGTCCCGAAATAATCTAAAGTAAATTCATTAACTTGGGGTGTAGAAACTGGAATTACTCCTAAAGTTGTTCTTAAATATGGAGTAGTTTGATTGATTTTCTCCATTAATTCCGCAAGGGGATATTTTTTACTCTCATCATTTGGTAAATGTCTTCCTCCCCATGCGTGAATTAGGGGTAAGGGGAATAAATTATTGAGTAAAATTATCCCACTTAATACAAAAGTTGCTAATCTTAATTTATTAAACCAGATATTGTCAATCAAGTTAAAGAAGTAAGCCAAAATTAAACTAATTACCGGAAAACAAGGCAGAATAAATCTAATATCTTTATTTGTCCCCAAGGAACAAATTATATAACTACTAATTAGAGAAATAAATAACCAAGTTAACGCGGATTTTGATAAATTATCTGGCAATACATTTTGAGTAACCCGACGTTTAAACAGATAAATTAAGAAAATACCAATACTTACAAATAATATCGGAAAACCAACTGTTTCAGGAATAGCTTGCGGATAATATAACCAACCAGCAATTGTTGTTGCAGATGGATCACCTTCTCCTTTTCCCACATGATTAGCATTTAAGGCAGAAGTAATAATAGTTAACCAATTTACACTATACCAAGAACCAGCAATCAACCAAGCTAAAATTAAAGATAATCCTGTTTGAATTAGTTTAATAAATTTACGTTTGCTGATAAAAATAATTAATGTGCAGATACTAGGAATGAGAATAAAAATAAAACCTGTGGGTTTAGATAACATAATTAACCCTATTCCTATCCCTAGTAAAAGAGTTAATATCCATGATAAAAACCCACTATAACTATCTTTCCAAATTGTTAGAACTGTGAAAGTAGCTATGACAATAGCCGTCAAACCATAATCTAATAAATAATCTGTGCGGATAATTCCCATAATAGGAAATAACAAGCAAAATATGCTGGCCGTGATGCCAATTTTTCGGTTTTGAAATAAATAATTCCCTAAATGATATACTGATAAAATAATTACCGCTGTATATACCAAATTGACTAAACTTGCTTGATCATGACCCTTACCAAACAATACTAAAAAGGGTACAGTACAAATATATACAAAAGGAGCGCGATAACTAGGGGTTAATTGCCATAGAGATAACCACCAATCACCTGATAAGATATTTAAGTTTTGAAAAATCCGATAATGATGTAATGCTCCCGTTAAATGTGCGCTTTGATCATAAGCTGGAATAGATTCATCTAAGAAAAACCATGTTCTATCTATCATTAATCCTATTAACCAGATGGTTAATAGTATGATATAGTCTTTATTGATTTTTAGATAAGAGGAATAATTCATTATATTTTTATTTTCAGGCAATTAAATTTTCAATAAATTTTATCATGATCAATCAGCCCATCTACTCCCTAGTTATCCCCATTTATAACGAAGAAGAAAACATCATGGAGATGTATCGCCGTTTACATGATGTTATGGAACAGTTAGACGGTGATGTGGAATTAATTTTAATTGATGATGGTAGCCGCGATCGCTCTTTGAGTATGATGCGCGAATTACATCACCGTGATCATCGAGTCCATTACCTCAGTCTCGCCCGGAATTTTGGGCATCAAATCGCCGTTACTGCCGGTTTGAACTTTGTCCAAGGTAAATGTATCATTGTTATGGATGCCGATCTTCAAGATCCACCAGAATTAATTTTAACAATGATCGAAAAATGGCATCAAGAATACCAAGTAGTATACGCTCAACGCATATCCCGTCAAAAGGAAGGTTGGCTAAAACGCTTAACGGCATACCTTTTTTATCGTCTGCTTCGACGCTTGGCTAAAGTTGATATTCCTGTAGATACAGGCGATTTTTGCTTAATGGATAGACAAGTAGTAGATATCTTGAATTCTATGCCAGAACGCAACCGTTATGTTCGCGGGTTACGTGCTTGGGTAGGTTTTCGACAAACCTCTGTACTTTTTGAAAGAAACCCTCGGTTTGCAGGAGATGTAAAATATACTTTTGGTAAATCTTTATCCCTGGCAATTGATGGTATTATCTCTTTCTCTACAGTTCCCTTACGACTGGCAACCTACTTAGGTATTATCTCAGCTACGATTGCTATGATTATGATAGTATTAGTGCTTTATTGGCGAATCTTTGCCCCAGTCTCTCACTTAATTGGTTACACATTAATTACAATTTCCATGTTTTTCTTGGGTTCAGTCCAATTAGTTTGTATTGGTATTTTAGGTGAATATATTGGCAGAATATATGAAGAAGTGAAAGGTCGTCCTCTTTATACATTAAAAGAAAGTGGAGGCTTTACAAAAAACTAAAATGTTGACTTAAAAAAAATAATACTATTCAATAGTTTTAAATCTCAAAAACGTAGGGGCGCAGGGTCTGCGCCCTCCATTATATTTCATCCCACCAATCACCGTTATCAATAAAATTAAGGTAATATCAGTGTCAATACCAGAATTTAGTTTACTGCTAATATCAGTTCTTATTAGTGTAGCAGGACAATTTTTTTTGAAAATGGGGGCGATTAAATTAGGTAAAGTTCATATAGGAAACATTATTAATCTCATTCTCAATATGATCACCATACCAGAAGTTTTATTAGGATTAACCTGTTATGGTATTGGTGCAGTAACCTATATATTACTCCTAACCAGAATCAATCTCAGCGTTGCTGCCCCTGCTGTATCCATTGGTTATATATTTTCTGTATTACTAGGTTACTTTGTTTTAAAAGAACCTATTTCTCTAACCCGTGTTTTTGGACTAGGTTTGATTGTCACTGGGGTAATATTAGTGATTTGGAAAAAATCAACTTAACAGAACAAATGTTAATTTTTTCTGCTAAATCCACTATTATGGAAAAGTTATCAATCTATGATAAAAGTATATCCACTCAAGGTTAGATTAGTAGCTAATGTAACTACTAAATCTCATTCATAAATGAGAAACTATCTTCAGTTAATTATCATTTTTTCTTTAATAGTGAATCATGAGTTCAATCAACGGAATATACATGAATACCAAGGACATCATACTTCAGAGTATGGTAAACTATCTCAATTTTTAGAAAAATGTGTTATAACCTACCGTCAGAGCTATCACTGCCATCAATGGTTGCTCGTCCCTTGAAGGAGTTACACTGTGGAAAATAATAAGTCTTTTTTTGGAACGCAGGGAATATTAATTGCAATACTTGGACTAACTGGCACTTTAAGCATTGCTTTGATGATTTTATTCAAAGCGAAAATCTCTGATGCTCAAAGTCAAGGTGTAATTGTTAAAAATAAAGATATTGCAGCTAATGTGAAAACTCAGCAGCGGTTAGAGGAATTTAAAACAGAAATGCTGACCACTTGGCAACAAGAAGCACAAGCCAAAGGGGTTTCCACTGATGTACCATCTAACTTTCAAGGGATTGTCATTAGCGAGGCTAAACTTCCCCCAGGAAAAAAAGTTATTGCCCTAACGTTTGATGACGGACCTTGGCCTAGTAGCACCGCCAAAGTATTAGATATCCTCAAGAAAAATAATATTAAGGGGACATTTTTTGTTGTTGGACAAAATGTCAAAAACTATCCAGATTTAACAAAACGGGTAGTTACAGATGGTCATATTATTGCTAATCATACTTGGCATCATTGGTATCATCACATGAATGCACAGACAGCAGCTTACGAAGTTGCTAATACAACAGACATAATTTATAAGACTACTGGTATAAAAACCAGTCTGTTTCGTCCACCAGGAGGAAACATGAGGAATGGAGTAGCGGCTTATGCTAAAAGTAATAAATATGCTGTTATTATGTGGTCGTCTGATTCTATGGACTATTCACGTCCGGGTGTGCCAAGACTAATTAATAACATCTTTAGGGAAGCCAAACCAGGGGGTATTGTGTTAATGCACGATGGCGGTGGCGATCGCTCTCACACTGTCAAAGCTTTACCAGAAATCATTAGCAAGTTCCGTAAACAGGGTTATGAGTTTGTTACTGTCCCCGAACTGTTGGAAATGCAAGATCAATATCCACAGTTAATTGCCCAAAAATCCCAGAAATCTCAAAAAGCAAAGAAACCTTAAAGAAAAATGTCTGAATCAGGATAACCAGGATTAAAGGATGAACAGGATGAATAAGCTGTTGGACATTTAAATTGTATATTGCTTACAACTAAAACTCTTGTGGAACAGGCATCCTGCCTGTTTTAATTATGCAAATTAAATGTTTCTCAGCTTATACCCATTCTGGATAAAGATGCACATAATCGTAATTAAATCCTGTAAATCCTTAAATCCTGGACATCCTGATTCAGACAAAAAAGATGAAAGGATAAACAGGATAAATACAGATAAAGTAGACATCTCCAAATACGCAACGAGTGGGGTTAAATATTCTCGATTATCTCACCAGGGAACGACTCAGACTCAAAGAATTAGGAAAAGCTGGAGATTTAGCTGCTAAACAAGCTGAAGCTGCTCTCAAAGTGTTAATCAACTCGTTGTTTGGCTTTTATGGGACTTCTGGTGTTGGTTTTAACGATATGGAAGCTGCTGCACTGGTTACAGCTTATGGGAGACGGATTCTGCGATTCATGATTGATGTGATTGAAAAAGCGGGAGGTATCCAGGTTGAAAGTGATACTGATGGTGTGTTCTTCTCCCACTCTGAACCTCTGCTGATATTTGAAAAGCTGCAAAATGCTTTACCTACTGGTATCAATATCGAGTTGGAAATCCTTGCTCAAGCGATGTTTGTTCCCTCTAGAGGAGCTAAGAATTATATTCTCTGGCATGAAGATGGTAAAATTACTACTAAGGGTTCATGGCGGAAACGCGATTCCTACGGAGCGCTTCGCTATCGCTCTCGTTTATACTGCAAACGGTTCATAGTTTAACCAAATATGAAACCCCTCTCCAAACCTCTCCCCGCACCCCTCCCTGACCCTCCCCTACAAGGGAGGGAAAAGGAGCGGCTTTTATAATTGGAGAGGCTTTGAACTTGTTCTTTGTATGATAAAAAAGTCCAGCTTCTAGCCGTTTTGAGTATAGAAAAGGAGTTTCCTTTGAACTACTTGACACAATATCTTCTGTCAAAGGTTAAGGCAGAACAATATTACCAGGAATTAACAAAGGTTATTCGTTCTGGTGATTTTCCTGTGGAACAGTTACAGGTTACTCGGAAAATTAAGAAGGGTGAAAAGGCTCTTTTGGTTCTGGGTAATACTGGGGATGTTGTGACGTTTTATCAAGGAATTAGGGGATTGACTAATTCTGAAGCCTATTCTAGTGGGTATTATTTGGAGTTGATAGCTAAAAAACGAGATGAGTTACTTTCGGTTGTTGAGCCTCAAGGTGGTGTGGGAAAGCAGTTGAGTTTATTTTGAGTTAGGGATTATACTGATGATGAGAGGGATCGCCTATGGTAATGGAGTGGGCGATCGCCTATAATTTTTATATCCATACCTCTTACATCAACTTTACCTGCTAATTAATTAAACATGGAAGACAATTTTACAGAATTGACATCATTGGAAGAAGAAGCATTAAACGAAAATACTCCTATATCTCGTTTAGAAGAACTTGCTTGTTGTGATATACAGTTAGCGGAATTGGTAGCTAGTAATCCATCAACCCCTCCAGAATTATTAGAAAAAATATTGAAAACCCATAAAAATCCGATTATTTTATTATTATATATATTTGAAAATCCTAATTTAACAATAGATTTATTTATGAAGCTAATACTAAGAAAAAAAATTATTAATCATATATTAAAACCCAAAGAAAGTATAGAAAATATGTTTTCAAATCAACTTATATTGAGATTTATTGAGTTGGAAGAACAATTCAAGGAAAAAATGTCACAATTAGAGGAAGATGTATATATAAAAAAAACATATAATCAAGTACATAACACATTGGCAGAATTATTCCCTTCAATAGCCAAAAATGCTTCAACTAGTCCTGAAGTTTTAGAAGAATTATGTAATAGAGAAGATATTTTTAATATTGTTCAAAGCCTAGCTGCTAATGCAAACACACCTATTAATAACTTAATTAACATATCACAAACATATAACATAATCAATTTAGTAGTTAAAAATAAAATATTTTTTCCAGAAAAAAGTATAGATTTTTTACTAGAACAATATACTAAACTAAGAAGCAATCTTGAGTTTATTGAAAACTCTACTTCGAGTATTAAGCAGGATTTATATAAATGTCAGCAAACAATTATATATCACTATTTAAGTAATAATCCTAGTAGCCCCATTTATTTTTTACAAGAATTAAATAGTTTACAACAAGATTTATCACAAGAAAATGTGAAATATATAGCAAAAAAGATTAAATTATTTTCTTCATTAAATGAAGATATTGGTATTTTAATAGTTAACAACGTTGTAAATAGTCTAGAAATATTATTAGAATTATATAAAACAGTAGAAGGGTATACAATACGGGAGGAACTAGGAAAACTAATAGCTAGTCATCCTGACACTACTCTAGAAATATTATTAGAATTATATAAAACATTAAAATGGCATACAATAAAGAAAGAAATAGGAAAACTAATAGCTAGTCATCCTGACACTACTCCAGAAATATTATTAGAATTATATAAAACATTAAAATGGCATACAATACAGGAAGAAATAGGAAAACTAATAGCTAGTCATCCCGACACTACTCCAGAAATATTATTAGAATTATATAAAACAGGTCGAGCAAAATATAATTTTGAAATTACTAAAAATATTACTACTCGTCCTAATACACCTGTAAAAATTTTACTAGAGATATCACAAAGATATAATATCATTGATTTAATAATTCAAAATAAAAATATTTTGGAAGATATAAATATAGATTTATTAATAGAAACCTATGAAAATTCGAGAAAAAATCTTGATTCTTCTGAAGTGTCCTTATTAGAAAGGAAAATTATATATTATTATCTAAGTATTAATCCTAAGAGTAATATTTACATTTTGCATCAATTCAATTCTCTAAATAAACAACAAGAAATTTCATCTACCGAGGAGGTAAAAAAAATACTTCAAGAATTAAGAAGAATAGCTTCTTCAAATAAAGATATTGCTATATTGATAGCAAGTAATCCTGCGACTAATCCAATTTTTTTGCAAGAACTATCAAAATTACAAAAAAATTATGAGCTTTCTAGCATCCTTGATGAACTTCGCAAAAGCATCCTTATTAATCCTAATACACCAATACAAGCATTATTAAATTTAGGACGTTATTATCCAGAAATGCTTTTTGAACGTCAAGAATGGCCTTTAATATTAACATATAATCCTTTAAAATTAAAAATAAGTTCTGAAACTTTAATCAGTTTACTTCTTTATGATGAAAGAAAATTCTTTGCAACCAGTTGTCAAGATAAAGGATTTATTTCTGAAAAATGGTTAAATTATTTAACAAAACACAAAGATTATTTAGTTCGTAAGCAGGTTGCCAGACATCCTAATGCTTCCATTGAAATTCTGCAAAAGTTAGCAAATGATAATGAATTATATGTTCGTAGTGAAATTCTTGATAATTATCAAATTCCTACAGAAATATTGGATAAATTATCAGATGATATTGAATTATCTATTCGTCGGAAGATAGCTAATTCTGCTAAAACTCCTACTTATTTATTAGATAAGTTATCAATGGATAAAGAGCCTATGATACGAATAGTAGTAGCCTTAAACTCTAATACTCCATTGAATGTTCTGGAAAGATTATCACTTGACAATGAGGTAAAAGTTCGTGGTTCTGTTGCGCGAAATATTAATGTAAGTGTGAATATATTAGAAAAATTAACTGATGATGATTATGTTTATGTTTGCAGGAGCGTTGCTGAAAATCCTAATACTCCTGTCAAAATACTAAAAAAATTAGCTGATAATTACGATGAGAGAATATTATTTAGTATAACCAAAAATCCTAATACTCCTGCATATATTTTAGAATTTCTAGCCAAGCCCTATTATAATTCTTTATTAGTCAACATAGCATCTCATGTTAATACACCTATATCTTTGCTAGAAAAACTTGTTATAAATTTGAATAATTACAAAGAGGATATACAACAAGACTTACTTCTAGCAATTTCTTCAAATACAAATACACCTCTATATCTGTTAGAAAAGATAATAGAAAATGGTAGTTATAGCGTAGTAAAAGCAGTTGCTTCAAATACAAATACACCTCTATATCTGTTAGAAAAGATAATAGAAAATGGTAGTTATAGTGTAGTAGAAGCTATTATTAACAATCCTAATACTACTATAAATATGATAGAAAAATTATCTAAAACAAAAGATGAGTATGTCATACAAATTCTGGCAGCATCTAATAAAACTCCAGATTATATACTTCATAACTTAGCGAATTCTTATCAGGGTAAATGGCAAATTTTGAGAAAAATTGCTGGAAATTATAATACTCCTATGGATATTCTAGAAAATCTGTCTAATGATCACAGAAAAACAATAAGGGAAACCGCTATTAAAACTAAACTATTAAAACTAAAATTTAATAATATTTAAATACTTAACGATATCTGTTAGGTAAAAGTTTGGCTTTCTGTGATTATTAAGCCATTTTATTATTCAGATATTAGTCTCATAAATTTATAGAAATACAAATCATATTAGCGTAGTAAATAAAAGTGTCGTTTCGTTAAAATATTAACCGTTTTAACACGCCAAATATTCATACACTATCTGTAAAATTTATTACCTGGGGTAAATATAGCGAAGATAGTCTGGAAACTATACTATATCTACATCTAGCTATAAGCCTACTATAATTTTGTCTGTATATAAAGCTAGAACCAGTCAAGGAGAAAAGTTTACAAAATGATTACGCGAATGTGATACAGTAAACTGTAGTTCCATATGAAATAGTATTATGTTTGAATATGTTATTGCACTAGAAGTTCCTACAGTACCAAGAGATGAGAATCTTGAAGAAGGAGAATATTGTTTACAAGAAATTGCTAAATATGAATTTGATCTAGGACTACGCGTAGGTGACAAAATTATAGTAAATTGGAAGTTGGGAGATCCGTCTGATAAAGTTTTTAGTTTTCAAGCATTGGTAAAACGAAGATTGCTTAAAGTAATTCCCTCTATAAACAGTCATGATAAAGATCGTTTTCGAGTACAAATAGAGATTGAGGCAATAGAAAAAGAACATATTGCTAGAGTGGCTGATATTATGAAGAGGTTAAACCCAGATTCATTTAAGGATTAGTTCTGCTTTCTCATTTAGTCAAATCTTAATATTGGTTTTAGAGCTTACGCTCAAGTAAGGCAATACAATTGCCTTACTACCATGCCAACATACTTATACTTTGGTGAAAACGAATTCTTCCTAACTCGCACCATCAAACAACTAAAAACCCACACTCTAGATCAACAATGGGCAAACTTTAACTATACAGAATACCCCCCAGAATCTAAAGAAACCATTCCTCAAGCATTATTTCATATCATGACACCACCAGTTGGGAGTGGAGGAAGATTAGTACATTTGCCCAACAGCACATTACTGGGAGTTTGTTCAAAAGAAATTTTGTTGCAGTTGGAGTCCATTCTCCCCAAAATTCCCTCAACAAATAGCCTCCTTATTACCAACACTCACAAACCTGACGCGAGAAATAAATCAGTCAAACTCCTACTGGAGTACGCACAGGTACAAGAATTTCCTCTCATTCCCCAATGGCAAACCCAAGCATTAATACAGCAAGCTCGGACTTTAGCTGACGAAGTAGGTGTAACACTCACTACCGATGCTTACAAAGTATTAATTGATTACACAGGCAATCATACACGACTGATATTCACCGAACTAGAAAAGCTCAAAACCTATGCCTTGGGTAAAACAGTCAACGGGGATATGGTGAAAGAATTAGTCTCAGAAAGTGCTGCTAATAGTTTACAACTAGCCAACGCCATTCGCTTGGGTAACATTGCTCAAGCATTAGAATTTGTTGAACGCTTAATTAACTGTAACGAACCCGCTTTAAAGATTACCGCTACCCTGACTACTACCTTTCGCACCTGGCTAACAGTCAAACAGATGATCATCACCGGGTGTCAAGACGACAATACAATAGCCCAACTTGCAGATGTGAAAAATCCCAAACGCTTGTATTACATCCGCCAAAAGGTTGCTAATTGTTGTGTAAACAGGCTGAAAAATAGTTTAAAAATGCTGTTAGAACTAGAGCTAATGCTCAAATCTGGTGTAGATGAAAAACTCGCCTTGCAAACTCAAATTATCAAACTTTGCTCGTAGTTACTACTTCTTGCAAATGCAATAGACACCTCGGAAATTTAACCTAAAAAGCTCCGGTTGTTGGAAGGAAATTAAATTTCTGGAGATGTCTAGTTATTAATTAAATCCTGCAAATCCTCAAATCCTGTACATCCTGATTCAGACAAAAAAGGATTAAAGGATAAACACAGACAAAGTTATTAATTAAATCCTGGAAATCCTCAAATCCTGGACATCCTGATTCAGACAAAAAAGGATTAAAGGATAAACAGGATAAAGTATTTAATTAAATCCTGCAAATCCTCAAATCTTGTAAATCCTGATTCAGACAAATTACACAGAACTCAATTGTTTTTCTGCTACTTTGGCTTCTGGACTATCAGATTCAGAAGGTGGTACTAATTGCCAGAATTTAGGTAAGTATGCTTCCCAATTAGCAATAATTTCCCCTGCCTTGGGTGAACCAGTTTTCCGGGCATGAGTTTGAATTAACTCATATAATTGTTTTGCACCTGCTTCACTGACAACCCGTTGCACCTTGACAATAGCGTGATTAACTAAGTCCGGGAAATTACCAGATTCATCAAGGAAATACGCTAAACCGCCTGTCATACCTGCACCCACGTTGCGGCCAGCTTTACCCAGAACCACAATTACACCACCAGTCATATACTCGCAGCAGTGATCACCAGCCCCTTCAATCACGGCTGTACCTTTAGAGTTCCGCACCGCAAACCGTTCTCCAGCCAAACCATTGGCAAATAACACCCCACCAGTCGCCCCATAAAGGCAGGTATTCCCTACAATCACGTTTTCTGCTGGGTTATAGGTGGCATTGGCTGGGGGCTTAATAATAATTTCCCCACCGTTCATGCCCTTACCAACATAGTCGTTTGCTTCCCCTACTAAGTTGAGAATCACACCATCCAGGTTAAATGCGCCGAAGCTTTGCCCCACACTTCCCTGGAAATTCAGGTTTATTTGCCCTGTAAAGCCGTTGTCACCGTATTTATGAGCGATCGCCCCAGTTAACCTCGCGCCGACCGTTCTATCAGTATTTACGACGGTAACGGTTTTACTAACTTCACCCTGATTCTGAATCGCGGCTTGAATATCTGCATCAGCTAGTAACTGATCATCTAAAACTGGTCCATTGCTGTGAACTTTTTCATGCACCAACCAACTACGATTAACTTTTGCATCTGGCAGCTTAGTTAAACAATCCAAATTCAAAGCTTGGGTTTTATTCAGTCTAACTTCAGAACGCACCGTTAATAAATCAGCGCGACCAATTACTTCTGATAAAGAACGATATCCCAATTTAGCTAACAGACTCCGCACCTCTTCCGCGATGAAGTAGAAGAAATTAACAACGTGTTCGGGAATGCCAGTAAACCGTTTCCGCATTTCTTCTTTTTGAGAAGCTATCCCCACAGGACAATTATTAGTGTGGCAAATCCGCGCCATAATGCAGCCTTCCGCAATCATAGCTATGGAACCGAACCCAAACTCCTCCGCCCCCATTAACGCCCCAATTAGGACATCCCAGCCGCTTTTCAGACCACCATCTACCCGCAAGATGACGCGATCGCGCAAGCTGTTTTCCATTAATACCCGATGTACTTCCGTTAACCCCAATTCCCAGGGACTACCAGCGTGTTTAATCGAAGAAAGGGGTGATGCACCTGTACCGCCATCATGTCCCGAAATTTGGATAATATCGGCGTTAGCTTTAGCCACACCCGCAGCAATTGTGCCAATCCCGATTTCTGCGACTAATTTCACCGAAACTTGGGCTTTAGGGTTAATTTGGTGCAAGTCAAAAATCAACTGGGCTAAGTCTTCAATGGAGTAGATATCATGGTGGGGTGGTGGTGAAATCAAAGTTACACCGGGTTTAGAACGGCGCAACATGGCAATATAGGGGCTTACCTTTGGTCCGGGTAGCTGTCCACCTTCTCCTGGTTTAGCACCTTGGGCAATTTTGATTTCTAGTTGTTGGGCTGTAGCTAAGTATTGGGGAGTAACGCCGAATCGTCCTGAGGCAATTTGTCTAATGGCACTTGCAGCCGTGTCACCATTTCTCAACCCATTGAGATGAGGCAGAGTAGGAGATTTACCAGCGGTATCCACATCATTTAAAACGTTGTAACGAACCGGATCTTCCCCACCTTCACCAGAATTAGATTTACCACCAATACGATTCATAGCGATCGCCAAAGTTTCATGTGCCTCCCGTGACAACGCCCCTAAAGACATTCCACCTGTACAGAAACGCTTAACAATATCATTAATTGACTCTACCTCTTCCAAAGGAATTGATGAGCGCTCGCTATGGAAATCTAGCAAATCACGCAACGCCGTCACCGGACGATTGTGCAGATGTTGCTTATAAACCTCATAATGGTCATACTGCTTACCATTGACAGCCTTATGCAGCGACTTCGCCAATTCTGGGCTATTCATGTGGTATTCACCACCGGGACGGTATTGGACAAAACCTAAGTTTTCCAACTTCTTCGCCGTCAATTCGGGGAAAGCCTTACTGTGGAAAGATAACACCTCTTGTGCTAATTCACTCACACTTAAACCACCAATCCGGGAAGTTGTTCCCCGGAAACCCAAAGCCAACAAATCACCACCAATCCCAATAGCTTCAAATATTTGCGCCGCTTGATAACTGGAAAGTAGGGAAATACCCATCTTCGAGAGGATTTTCAGCAAACCCGATTCTATAGCTTTGCGATAATTTTCTACGGCTTGATTTAAAGTCAGAGTGGCAATTTTGCCCCTAGTCATAAACTGCTGAGTTTTGGGTTCATGCCACCAAGCAGTTACAGTATCTAAAGCCATATAGGGACAAACCGCCCCCGCACCATAACCCAACAAACAGGCAAAATGATGGGTACTCCAACATTGGGCTGTATCCACAATTAAGGATGTTTTCATCCGTAACCCTTCACGGATTAAGTGATGGTGAACCGCACCAATAGCTAATAAAGGAGGAATATAGGTATATTCTGCCGCAATCCCTGTACCTGTTCTGTCACTTAATATGAGAATCTTCGCACCAGCCCGCACCGATTCCGCAGCTTGTTTTTGCAAAGATTCCACAGCCGTTTTTAAACCATCTGGTCCTGTGGCTATGGGAAATAAAGTTGACAATTCAGCCGTTGCAAATCCTGACAACTTAATAGTTTCTAACTCTGTTTGAGTCAGTACAGGAGACTCCAACTTGAGTCTGCGGGCGTATTCCGGTTTAGGTTCTAATAAATTCCCCTTTTCACCCAATTCCACCGTCAGAGACATCACCAACTTTTCCCGTAAAGGGTCAATCGCTGGATTAGTAACTTGGGCAAACCGCTGTTTAAAATAGTCATACAGCAAATGGGATTTTTCTGACAATACCGCTAAAGGAATATCATCTCCCATACAGAAAGTTGCTTCTGCACCCGTACTAGCCATAGGGTGAATCACCATTTCCACATCTTCTATGGTGTAGCCAAAGGCAATTTGCTGTTGCAATAAGACTTGTGAATCAATTTTGTCAGTTGTCCGTTGTCCGTTGTTTGTTGACAAATGCCCATTACCGTTACCATTGCCATTAACTACAGACTTACCCTTCACTAACTTACTCAATTCTTGGCGGTATTGTTGCAACCATTCGCCATAAGGATGTTGTTTAGCAATGCGCTGTTTAATCTCCCAGTTCTTGAGGATTTCTTGGGTGTTTAAATCCACCGCAATCATTTGTCCTGGACCGAGTCTACCTTTTTCGAGAATGTTTTCTTCTGGGAAATCTACAACTCCAGCTTCGGAGGCGACAACAATATAATCATCTTTGGTAATGACATAACGCGCAGGTCTTAAACCATTACGGTCTAATGTCGCTCCAACTTTTTTGCCATCGCTAAATACTAACAGCGCAGGTCCATCCCATGCTTCTTGCAAACCGCTGTAATATTCATAAAAATCCACAATTTCGGGATATTCAGCCAAGGAAGGTTGATTTTTATACGCTTCGGGAACCATCATCATTAACCCTTCTAAAGGGCTGCGTCCCGAACGCACCAACAACTCTAGTACATTATCTAATGTAGCAGAATCACTATTATCAATGTTGACCATTGGTTTGAGTTCGTCAAACCGATCTTTCCAAATCGGATGACTAAGGGTGGCTTCCCGTGCCATCATCCAATTAATATTCCCCAACAGGGTGTTAATTTCTCCGTTATGACCTAATAACCGCATTGGTTGGGCTAAAGGCCATTTAGGCATCGTATTGGTACTAAAGCGGCGATGATATACTGCAAATGCTACTTTAAAAGCCGGATTTTTTAGATCTTCGTAAAAATCCCCCAAGACAGCGGAACGCACCATGCCTTTATAAACAATTGTCCGGCTAGACAAGGAACAGACATAGAAATCTTCAGAAATTTTTCTGCCCGCTTGCATAATGCGGCGACGGGCAATATACAATTCTCTTTCTAGTTCATCACCGCTCTTATCAGCACAAGAAATTATAACCTGTTCTATTTGGGGTTGATTTTCTTTTGCTTGCATCCCTAATACTTCTGGACGCACCGGAACTACTCGCCAGCCCAGTATAGTTAATCTCTCCTCTGCTGCTATTTGTGCAAATGCAGCCTTAGCAGCTTTTGCGGCTGTTGCGTCTTGGGGAAAAAATATCATCCCCACAGCCATATTACTCAGCTTGGCAAAATCAATGCCATGATTCTTGTCTTGTGCCAATAATTCCCAAGGAATCGCTGTTAATATCCCCGCACCATCTCCAGAATCTTGGTCAGCACTACAACCCCCTCTATGTTCTAAGCAAGTTAAAGCAGTTAAGGCTTGATCCAAAATTTCATGACTGGCAATATTTTGACGATGGGTAATAAACCCGACTCCACAAGCATCCCTTTCTTCTACTAACCACTTTTGTCCTGGATATGTATCTGGAAAATTAGTATCTGACACTGTAATTTGCTGACCCTGATTCGATGGTTGATGATTCATACTCTATTCCTGAAATGTTGAGGTACAGATGTTGTTATTACTGCTAAAGGGAAATTTTCTCAGTTTTGGCACTGGATAAAAATACATAATTACCAAAGTTTAGAGATAACAATCTTAGCTTGACGTTTAACTAAAGCTGTGTTATCAATACCTATTTATTTTTTGTTTGTTTACAAGAATACTCGGTAATTTTCATCCCCGTCATCAATTATTACTCAATTTCTATTTTCTCTTGTCATAATTTAGCATTTTATGGATAATATTACCTATACAGGAAGCAATACTGCTCGGTTAAGCATGAAAAGTCATTATATGGTAGGTTGGGTTGTGGAACGTGAACGTTTGCGGAGCAATGGAACGAAACCCAACCTTATCAAGGATTTTCGTGGGTTTCCCTGTCACTCAACCCAACCTACATTTCCTTAACCGACAAGTATTGATACAAGAAGGGTAATCAACCTGTCTAAAAACCCAATTGCTGCCTAAATCGCAGACACTATACCTTGACAATTAAACGGCGGTTGCTCTACTTGGTGAGACCCCACCTCTGGTTTAGAAAACGCAAGGAATCTAAATCAAGTGGTTTCGGTGAACTAAGAATCTCACTGACTTTAGCCGCTGAGAGTGTCAATGCACTATATAAACAAACTACCCTAATCCACAAGGACTTGTAAATCCAACGGTTTTGAAGTTTGCAGTTTTTTTGCTCACGGCTTACACCATGCAAGCTATTCTTGTTCTTGGCTGATTACTGATAGCTCCCAAAAATTAGCCTATTTTCACTATATGCCCATTTGACAATTCCTAAAACATATCTATTTTTCCCTGTATTCTGGCTGTTTATTCATGACCAACCACAGGAACTTGAGATTTTAGATTCAAACCCCAAAACCTAAAATTTTAGAGATGAGGATAGGGTGTCCGAATTTCACCTTTAACCCCCAACAGTATCATAAGAATACCCGGTAAGTGGGAAACTCAGACACTTCAGTGCTGAGAGGGAAACGACTCGTGCGGTTTTAACCGCTGTGGATATTAAAATTGAAACCAGATTTTTGATTGGAACCTGGAAACCAACTCCCTTGCGGGGTAATGTTAGCTAGATGCCTCCGGCACGCTGGCGCGAACGACCTGTTATAAGAGCTTGCTTGAGCTGGCAACACTGTTTCAGTGACCTTAAAACTGTTTAATTGCCAGTGACAGAGCAGGGAACTAGCTACGCATTCGGTGGGTGTCGTGACTCAAATAACGGCTACCCTTAGACTAGGCTCAGGGTGGTCTGGTCAGTGCGGCTTGCTTGATTTCTCTTACAAGCTCAGTCCCTTTAGGGCTGGGTTACTGACAGCAGGCTCCAATTAATTTGTATTATTTAAGACAATTGCAGCTAGTATTTTTAGCATAGTAACTGCCTGCTACTCTGAATAAGAGACACAAACCCAAGATAAATAATATCACGAATATTTCTAAAAAAGGTAATTATTTTTTAAATTTTCTGATAAATTTTCGCTAGGCTGGGTTTTGATTGATAAGTAATCAATACCTTGTCCAAATTAGAAAAAGCCTTGATTTGTAGCGTGGGTTGAAGCATGAAACCCAACAAATGCCTTGGGTTGCGCTGTCGCTTAACCCAACCTACAGGAAATGGACAAGGTATTGGTAATGGGACAGAATTAATTACACAATTGATTTTTCTGTTCCCTGTTCCCTGTTCCCTCTCTCAACGAGTGAATTTAATTTTGTCCGACTACTTAACTTTTAAAAATACCCAGTCAATGATCTCGAAAATCCTAAATTCTGTATTACCGCTACTGTCAACAGCACTGTGTTTGACTGCTACTTATGGGGCATTTGCTCAAGATACTCCTAGTTTACTAACTCCCGTTCCCACTTCCGTTAGTGCTGGTAATCAAATTATTCTCAATGGACGGATTTTACCAGGAGCATGGTTACAACCAACAGCAACCACCATTAAAGGACAAACTTATCTAAGTGATGGTGCAGTTAAGCAATTAATAGGGATAGATTTACTCAATAGCAGTAATCCTGGCAAACAATCAGTACAGTGGTTTTCTGGCTTGACAAATCCCCTCATTTTTAACACGAATCTTAGCGGAGGATATCGTTATTTAGATATTACTCAATTAGCCCAAACAGCTAAATGGCAAATTCAAGCTAATGGTAACACTTTGGTAATTTCTACTCCCCCTTCTCAACTGAAAAACATTCGTCTGGGTAAACAACCAAAAGGAGATAGAGTTGTCCTCGATTTAGATATAGCGACCCCTTGGCAGATTCGACAGGAGTTACCAGTCAAAAAAGTAGTAGATCCTGATGAGATTATCTCTAAATCTACCACACCACCCAACAGAGAATGGACGCTTACCCTAGATGGTATTGCTGATCCGACTTTAATACAACGCTATAACTCTCAATCCACTACACCACCCATTCCCGCATCAATAATTCAAAAAGTGGAAGTAGTGAATAATCAAACAATTCTCCGTCTTAGTATTCCCTTTGGTCAGTCTCTACAAGTTAGCACTATTCCCCAACCCAATCGCTTAGTTATTGATATTCAACCTGATGCCATAGTGGAAAAAACTATTGCTTGGGCGCAGGGATTACAATGGCGACAGCAGTTGGTAACTTTAGGAACAGATCGCTTTCCTGTGGTTTGGTTAGATATTAACCCTCGGTCTGTGGGATTAAGTATTAAGCCTATAATTACTAATCCGCAAACATTAACTGGTACAGCCCCTTTAATCCAAACTGCTCAAAATTACTTAGCAGTAGCCGCAGTTAATGGTGGTTATTTTAACCGTAATAATAAATTACCTTTAGGCGCAATTAGGCGAGATAATCAGTGGATATCCGGTCCAATTCTTAACCGAGGAGCGATCGCTTGGAATAATAACGGACAATTTTACTTTGGTCGGCTCACCCTCACAGAAGCCTTAATTACGAACAATAATCAACGTCTACCCATTTCCTTACTTAATACTGGCTATGTCCAACGCGGTATCGCTCGTTATACTCCAATATGGGGAAATACTTATACACCTTTAGCTGATAATGAAACTATTGTAGTTGTCGAAAACAATCAAGTAAGCAATCAGTTAGCAGGAGGTAAAAGTGGTATAACTACCATTCCCATTCCCGAAAATGGTTATCTCCTCATCTTCCGCAATCAGACACCACAATTACCCATTGGGACAAAAGTTTCTCTTACCAGCACTACTACCACACCTGAATTTAGTCGCTACCCCCACATTATTGGTGCAGGTCCCCTATTAGTCCAAAATCGGCAAATAGTTCTAGATGGACCAGCAGAAACATTCAGCCCTGCTTTCATGACAAGTCAAGCAGTTCGCAGCAGTATTTGTACCACTTCCACAGGTAATCTTATGATTGCTGCTGTACATAGTCGGGCTGGTGGTGGTGGTCCAACTTTGGCAGAACAAGCAAAATTAATGCAAACAATGGGTTGTATTAATGCTTTAAATTTAGACGGTGGTAGTTCTACCAGTCTTTATTTAGGCGGTCAGTTACTTGACCGTTCTCCTAGTACAGCAGCCCGTGTTCACAATGGTATTGGTATTTTCATATCACCAAAAGTTCCTAAGTAGGTGAACCAAAATTCAGATAATCCATTATTTTTAGGACTTACGCACGCGTCGTTTTCGGCTTTGGGAATAACTTATTGAGTAGGGTGCGTCAGATAGAGGAAATCTATTTTTTACCAAATTATCGGGTCTGACGCACCCTACAAGAGATAAAATCCAAATTACATATTTAAGAAACTTTGTCAATGCGTAAGCCCTAATTTTTTTGATGAAGATTTTATGTAGACAGATTAGTTTCCGCCAGGGACTTTACCAGTCAATGGTGAGTTTTGCTATCTTTATCAAAGTGGCTAAATCTTGTCGCTTTTCCATCAACTGTTCTAACTAAAAACAGGTTTGTTATGTCTCCATCTGAGGTAACTATGGCTAAACTATCAGAAACTGCCCCAAATACTCTGACTCTGCAACCAACAATTAATGCTAGAAGTATTGCTGCTGGTGAATTACGTCCTTGGGGTTCTTTCACAGTCTTAGAAGAAGGGCGCGGATATAAAATTAAACGAATTGAAGTAAAGCCTGGACATCGCCTCAGTTTACAAATGCACCACCACCGCAGTGAACACTGGATTGTTGTTTCCGGTACAGCTAAAGTAGTTTGTGGCGACAAAGAAATCTTATTAAGCAATAATCAATCAACCTATGTCCCCCAATGTACAACCCATCGGTTAGAAAATCCCGGTGTGATTCCCTTGGTTTTAATTGAAGTCCAAAATGGCGAATATCTCGGAGAAGATGATATTATTCGCTATCAAGATGATTATGCCCGTTCGGAAAAGTAGACAGGGGGCAGGGAGCAGGGGGGCAGGGGGCAGGGGGCAGGGGCAGGGGGCAGGGGGCAGGGAGCAGGGGGCAGGGGAGAGAAATATTCTTTTGCAACGGACAACGGACAACGGACAACGGACAACTAACAACTGACAACTGACTAATAAGAAAATTCCATGATTCATTTCAGTCCAACAGCCATTAATGAAATCGGGCGCTTAAAATCTAAACAACCATCAGATACCTTATTTCGCTTGCGGGTCAAATCTGGAGGTTGTGCTGATTTGTTTTATGATCTGGCTTTTGACACAACAGTACAATCTCAAGATCAGGTTTTAGAGTTGCATGATATTCGCGTAATTATAGACCCAGAAAGCATAAATTACATTAATGGGTTATCAATAGATTATTCAGAAGATTTGATGGGTGGGGGTTTTCGCTTTCACAATCCTCAAGCAACATCAACCTGTAGTTGTGGTAATTCTTTCTCTATTAGTCAGTAGTCATTGGTCATTGGTCATTGGGAAAATTCTTTCTCCCCCCCTACTTCCCCTACTTCCCCTACTTCCCCTACTTCCCCTACTTCTCCTACTTCCCCTACTTCCCCTACTTCCCCTACTTCCCCTACTTCCCCTCCCCTACTTCCCCTACTTCCCCTACTTCCCCTACTTCCCCTACTTCCCCTACTTCCCCTACTTCCCCTACTTCCCCTGTTCCCTTCTAAAATTGATTGACAGAAAATCAGAAAAAAAGATATAATCAGGATTTGTTAAAACTTAGATCATAAAGCAGCTTCACGCGCTGTAACTCATGCCAACAATACAGCAGCTAATACGTAGTGAACGCGAACTAGCGCGTCAGAAAACCAAGTCCCCTGCTCTGAAGCAATGCCCGCAACGTCGAGGCGTTTGCACCAGAGTATACACAACTACACCTAAAAAGCCTAACTCAGCACTCCGTAAGGTAGCCAGGGTAAGACTTACCTCTGGATTTGAAGTAACAGCTTACATCCCAGGTATCGGTCATAACTTACAAGAACACTCCGTAGTTATGATTCGTGGTGGTCGGGTCAAAGACTTGCCCGGAGTTAGATACCACATTATTCGTGGCACATTAGATACAGCCGGAGTTAAAGACCGAAAACAAGGTCGTTCCAAATATGGAACTAAGCTCCCAAAAGCAGGTAAAAAATAGGTAAGTGGCGGTTAATCGCGTCAAATACGGTTAATCGTCCTACCTGCCAACTGCATGAAAACCAGCAGTAACGAATTTTTTTTAAGAAAATCAAACTGGATCTGGCATAAAAACAAGTTGTATGAGTTTGGAGAGGATAATCTTGTAAACGATAACAGCACTTTAATCTAAATTTTAACTAAATTTTAAAGTTGATTAAGTTGTCGTCTTCTGTGCCTGGTAGCAGATAATAAGTGAATTAATTCAGCCTTCTCTCAACTGATAGCGATAGCATGGCGCAAGCCAGAAAGGAAAATGCAGGAAAAATCAGCGGCTAATTAAACCGCTTTTAGTTTCCTGTGTTCTGATAGCATATAATTTCGTGGTCAAATTCCGTATTCAAGGATGAAGTATGTCTCGTCGTGGTGTTAGTCAAAGGCGCGCAGTCCCGCCTGACTCAGTGTATAATAGTCGCCTGATCAGCATGATGATGCGACGGATAATGCGTCATGGCAAAAAATCAATTGCCGCAAGAATAGTTTATGACGCTTTGAAAACTATTGAAGAACGCACTGGTGGAAGTCCATTAGAAACTTTTGAAAAAGCAGTGCGTAACGCTACACCATTAGTAGAAGTAAAAGCTCGCCGAGTAGGTGGAGCAACTTACCAAGTACCAATGGAAGTACGTACAGATCGTGGTACTACCCTAGCGTTGCGGTGGTTGGTACAGTATTCTCGCCAACGTCCAGGAAGAACTATGGCTGGGAGACTAGCTAATGAGTTAATGGATGCTGCAAATGAAACTGGTAGTGCTATTCGTAAGCGCGAAGAAACACATCGGATGGCGGAAGCAAACAAAGCGTTTGCACATTATCGTTACTAACTAGAAAAACGATATATCGTCTTCTCGTGTGCGGTATATCGTAGAATTTATAGCTAATGCCCAAAAAGGCAACTGCCTAGCTAGGCTAACAAAAAAAGACGGTTTTCCGTAAAAGTATAGAATCTTAACAAAGAGTAATATACGAGATATCATGAGGCGAAAACGTTAGGAGGTAATTGTGGCACGCACGAACCCGCTAGAGAAAGTACGCAATATCGGCATTGCGGCGCATATAGATGCGGGCAAAACAACGACAACAGAGAGAATATTATTTTACTCTGGGATCATTCATAAAATCGGCGAAGTTCACGAAGGAACTGCTGTTACAGACTGGATGGAACAAGAACGGGAGCGGGGAATTACCATCACTGCTGCTGCCATTAGTACCAGTTGGAATGATCATCAAATTAACATTATTGATACTCCCGGTCACGTGGACTTCACAATTGAAGTTGAACGTTCCATGCGAGTATTAGATGGTGTAATCGCTGTATTTTGTTCCGTAGGTGGTGTCCAACCACAATCAGAAACAGTATGGCGACAAGCAGACCGCTATAAAGTCCCTCGCATTGCCTTTATTAATAAGATGGATCGCACCGGTGCGAACTTCTATAAAGTGCATGACCAAATGGTCGATCGCTTGCGAGCTAATGCCATTGCTATTCAACTGCCTATCGGTAGTGAAACTGAATTTAAAGGGATTATAGACTTGGTGAAAATGTGTGCATATATGTACACAAACGATCAAGGAACTGATATCCAAACCATAGAAATTCCCGCCGAACTAGCCGAAAAAGCAGCTCAATACCGCACCAAGTTGGTAGAAGCAGTATCAGAAACTGATGACACGCTGATGAATAAGTACTTCGAGGGCGAAGAACTGACAGAAGCAGAAATCTGTGCTGCCCTCCGCAAAGGAACAATTGCTGGGACAATCGTACCAGTGCTTTGCGGTTCAGCCTTTAAGAACAAAGGCGTGCAATTGATGTTGGATGCGGTGATAGATTACCTACCATCACCGCTGGAAGTTCCACCAATTCAAGGCACACTGCTCAACGGTGATCCCGTTGAACGTCATGCTGATGATAACGAACCATTATCAGCTTTGGCATTTAAGATTATGGCTGATCCTTATGGTCGCCTCACCTTCGTTCGTGTTTATTCTGGTGTGCTGAAGAAAGGTAGTTACGTTCTGAACGTCAGCAAGAATAAAAAAGAACGAATTTCTCGGTTAGTGCTAATGAAAGCAGATGACCGACAAGACGTGGATGAACTACGGGCAGGTGATTTAGGTGCTGCATTGGGATTGAAAGACACCTTGACAGGTGATACCCTTTGTGATGAAAATTCACCAGTAATTCTGGAATCCCTATTTATTCCTGAGCCTGTGATCTCGGTGGCGGTTGAACCCAAAACCAAGAACGACATGGACAAGCTTTCCAAAGCTCTACAATCCTTGAGTGAAGAAGATCCCACCTTCCGTGTGCGTGTTGATCCAGAAACCAACCAAACCGTAATTGCGGGCATGGGAGAATTGCACCTGGAAATTCTTGTAGATCGGATGTTACGAGAATTTAAAGTAGAAGCAAACGTTGGTGCGCCCCAAGTGGCTTACCGCGAAACCATCCGCAAAGCCGTTGAAAAGGTTGACGGTAAATTTATCCGCCAGAGTGGTGGTAAGGGTCAGTACGGTCACGTAGTGATCAATTTAGAACCAGGTGAGCCAGGGACAGGTTTTGTATTTGTTTCTAAAATTGTCGGTGGGATTGTACCTAAAGAGTACATAGGACCGGCTGAACAGGGAATGAAAGAATGTTGTGAATCTGGTATTTTAGCTGGATATCCACTCATTGATCTCAAAGCCACATTAATACATGGTTCTTACCATGATGTAGACTCTTCAGAAATGGCTTTCAAAATTGCTGGTTCTATGGCAATCAAGGAAGCGGCTACAAAAGCCTCTCCTGTGATCTTAGAGCCGATCATGAAAGTTGAAGTTGAAGTACCTGAAGACTACATCGGTAACGTGATTGGTGATTTAATCTCCCGCCGGGGACAGATTGAAAGCCAAAGCACTGAACAGGGACTGGCAAAAGTGGTATCGAAAGTTCCATTGGCAACCATGTTTGGTTATGCCACTGATATCCGGTCGAAAACCCAAGGTCGAGGTATCTTTACGATGGAGTTTAGTACCTATGAAGAGGTGCCTCGCAGCGTGGCTGAAGGCATCATTTCAAAAAGTAAAGGGAACGCTTAACTAAAAAAGGAAACGATTATTCATGGCACGCCCAAAGTTTGAAAGAAATAAACCTCACGTTAATATCGGTACTGTTGGTCACGTTGACCACGGCAAAACTACTTTAACAGCAGCCATTACAATGACCTTGGCGGCTATGGGTAACGCTGTGGCTAAAGGCTATGACCAAATTGATAATGCACCTGAAGAAAAGGCACGGGGTATTACAATCAATACTGCCCACGTTGAGTATGAAACCGAAAGCCGCCACTATGCTCACGTAGATTGTCCTGGACACGCTGACTATGTAAAAAACATGATCACTGGCGCGGCGCAAATGGATGGAGGTATCCTCGTAGTTGCAGCCACAGATGGTCCTATGCCCCAAACCCGTGAACACATCCTCTTGGCAAAACAAGTGGGTGTTCCTAGTCTGGTAGTCTTCTTGAACAAGGAAGATATGATGGATGACGAGGAATTGCTGGAATTGGTAGAAATGGAATTACGGGAACTGCTCACTGACTATGATTTTGATGGTGACAATATTCCCATTATTAAAGGTTCAGGTCTACAAGCTCTCCAAGCAATGACCGCTAATCCTAAAACTCAGCGCGGTGAAAACCCTTGGGTAGACAAAATCTATGAGTTGATGGATGCTGTAGATGCTTACATTCCCACACCTGAGCGGGCTATAGATAAGCCTTTCTTGATGGCGGTAGAAGATGTCTTCACCATCACCGGTCGTGGGACTGTGGCTACTGGACGGATCGAACGCGGTAAAGTTAAGGTTGGCGATACTGTTGAGCTAATTGGCATCAGAGATACCAAGACTACGGCAGTCACTGGGATCGAAATGTTTAAGAAGAGTCTTGATGAAGGTATGGCTGGCGACAACGCCGGTGTACTACTGCGTGGTCTCAAGAAAGAAGACATTGAGCGCGGTATGGTCATTGCCAAACCCGGTACAATTAAACCTCACACTCAGTTTGAAGGCGAAGTTTACGTTTTAACTGAGAAAGAAGGTGGTCGGAAAACACCATTTTTTGCTGGTTATCGTCCTCAGTTCTATGTGCGGACAACTGATGTAACTGGTACAATCAAAGCCTTTACATCTGATGAAGGTGCAGATGTGGAAATGGTAATGCCTGGCGATCGCATCAAAGTAACAGTAGAATTGATCAACCCAATCGCTATTGAAGAAGGTATGCGTTTCGCTATTCGTGAAGGTGGACGGACTATCGGTGCTGGCGTTGTCGCTAAAATCTTGAAATAACACTCGCGTTTTTGCTCTCATTTAAAAGGAGTAGAGATGAATCCTAGAATCTCTGCTCCTTTCTATTCCCATAAACAATTTTAAATTTTGGATTGGGGATGAAATTTAGCATCTAAAAATCTAAAATCTAAAGTCTAAAATTTACCGAACCTGGAAAACTAAACATGGCAACTCTACAGCAGCAGAAGATTAGAATTCGCTTAAAGGCATTTGATCGACGTTTATTAGATACATCTTGCGAGAAGATTGTAGACACAGCTAACCGTACCAACGCCACAGCTATTGGACCGATTCCTTTACCCACAAAACGCAAGATATATTGCGTACTGCGATCGCCTCACGTAGATAAAGATTCCCGCGAACACTTTGAAACCCGCACCCATCGCCGGATTATTGACATTTACCAGCCTTCTTCTAAAACTATTGATGCACTCATGAAGCTAGATTTACCTTCTGGTGTAGATATTGAAGTCAAATTGTAAGTTTGTCATTAGTCAATAAATAAGATCCCCGACTTTTCTAAAAAGTCGGGGATCTCTTGTTTTCTTAATGATAAAATATAAACAAAGTGCGGGTAAATTAGAGAAAAATATAATACTTTAAGAATACAATTTATACTCAAATAACCATGACATCTTCCTCTAAAATTGCAGTGCGTGAACTACCTCTATTCCCATTACCCGAAGTGGTTCTATTTCCGACTAGACCATTACCTCTACATATCTTTGAATTTCGCTACAGAATCATGATGAATACGATTTTGGAGAGCGATCGCCGATTCGGCGTATTGATGATTGATCCCACCAAAGGGACAATTGCTAATGTTGGTTGTTGTGCGGAAATTCTTCATTATCAGCGGCTACCCGATGACAGAATCAAGCTATTAGCTTTAGGACAACAAAGATTTCGGGTGTTAGAATATGTCCGCGAAAAGCCCTATCGCGTCGGTTTGGTAGAATGGATTGAAGATCAACCACCAGCTAAGGATTTACGTCCTTTAGCTTCAGATGTAGAACAACTATTGCGGGATGTTGTGCGTCTTTCTGCCAAGTTAACAGAACAAGAGATTGAATTACCAAACGATTTACCAGATTTACCCACAGAACTATCCTATTGGATAGCTAGTAATCTCTATGGTGTCGCTCCCGAACAGCAAGCATTATTAGAAATACAGGATACAGTTGCTCGTTTAGAACGAGAAGCGGAAATTCTCACTTCTACTCGTAATCATTTAGCAGCGCGTTCTGTTTTGAAAGATACGTTTAATGAAATGCAATAAACTTGCTAAACTTTAGACTTTCAGAGTTTGCACACAGCATCCATTTTCCAGATTCCACAACTTGATTGTGTTATCTTCACTTGCTGTGGCTAAGATTTGATCTATGGGATGAAAAGCCACACTCCACACACAAGCATCATGTCCTTCTAGAGTTTGCACACATTTTCCTGTAGCTAGATGCCATACTTTAACTATATGGTCATTATTAGCACTTGCAATAAATTGAGCGTCAGGACTAAAAGCCATCGCTTTTAAAATGCCAATTTGTTTATTAAAGTGTTCATTGCCATTGCGGATATTTTGTTCCTGTAGAGTTCGCTGCAAGACTTTGTGCAGGTTGCTTTTGGTGACTTTTTCTCCTAAAGCTTGGGAGAGCGATCGCCAGAGTTTTGAGCCAACGTCTTTAATGTAACCAAGATCGTAATCGGAGTCTATAGCCATGTCTAAGTACGTCTGTCCAGTCCAAGATTGACGGAATACAATCTCTTGAACTGTTGTTAAGTGTCCTCGTTTTAATAACTTCTCGACCAGTACAATCGCTTCACTAGCCGTAATCATCGCTTCTTCAAGGTTCATTTACTCTTTTAGCAAAGTTAGTATTACAAGGATAAGTTGATTGCTTTATTGTACGGAGTGCGTGATTTAACTCAGTTAATTGCAATTCTAGTTTTGTGACATATTATATTTATTCACAATTGTGATATAAATGCTTGTTTTTGTCAACGCATCAAAGTAAATTTTCTGTACAAGTACAATTGTACTACAGCAAAAAACAACGAATTTATTGTTCATATTTGGTTGAATTAGCAAAAAATCAACATTCTTACTCAAGAAAGATACGTAAAATCTTATGTGATTTCCCTCAGCTTTAGGAACAGATGGAAGTTAGCAATAAGTTAAAAAATAGTCACATTTGTGATAGAATACTGGTATAATGAACTAATATAATGACAAGATGAACCAACAACAGTTTGAACTCATATTTGAAAAACTGACAACCCGGCTGAAGGAAGTCTTGCAAAGGATACTCGCAGGAGAAACAGATGCAGATATAGCAGCAGCTATGGAAATTGGAGAACCTACAGTCAGAAAACATATTGAAAGAATATGTGAAAAATTTGGATTGAGTAATGAAAATTCTGATATTCGTCGCCATAAACGCTCAGAGTTAGTGACATTAGTTGCTAAATATAAGCCTGATTTACTAACTGAATGCCAGCTTAAATTTACAGATAAAATAGCAGAAATAACAGATGAAGATGACAATAATATCTGTGAATTTGTCTTACAATTAATATCAGTTAATCAACCTATAAATGAAGAATTCAAGAAATTTATCCTGCGTTTTAATTGCAATGAGCAGGAGAAAAAACAAATTGCTAAAGCTCTGAATAAAATCGGATATCAACACTATTCAAACAGCGATCTTAACACGGCTTTATCCTATTTAAAATTAGCAATTGAATTTAAACCTGATTTCGCATCTGCTCATTACAATTTGGGCGCAACCTACGAAAAAATAGATCATTGGACTCCAGCTTGCAAACATTATAAAATCGCTATACAATATCAAAATCGGGCTGGAGAAGCGGCAATTAATAATTTAGCTCGATTGGAAATTTTACAAGGAAATAGTGCTGCTGCTGTGGAAATGATTTCGCCAATTTTATCAAAGGTTAAAGATAATACAGTCAAAGCTGCATTACATAAAAACCTTGGTTGGGCTTATTTTCAGCAAACTTTTTATGAACTAGCAAAACAGCATTTATTCATATCTTTAGAATTGGAAAATGATTATCCTCCAGCCTATTGCTTATTAGCACAAGTCCAAGCAGCATTAGGAGATAAAGAAAATTCTCTAATATTCTGGAGAAAATTCCTGGAATCTTATTCCCAAGAGCAAGAATTAAAAAGTGTTCAATGGCATTTACCAGAACTAGAAATTTGGAAACTTGATGCTATGAGAAATATCATGGAAACAGCGATATAAATAGGAAAATCGCTGTAATTTTTTTGATGTAATATCAATTGGGTGGAACGATTGGATCATCATCCTCATCGTCACCATTAATACTGTTTCCCATCATTGATAATGTAAATATCATGGCTCGTTTCTCCATTAAGATTAATTGATGAATAAAGCAAGAAGAAGCGAGGGTACCCATTTCGCTATTTAAGTTTCTTGTTTCATATCTTTTGATTTGATGTTTTTATTATGCGTGGATTTGGAGAAAATTCAAACACTAAAAAATAGGGAATATTTCTGCAAGTTCAGGAGCAATTTACAGTAAAATAAGTAGTAAAAAATAAGTGGAATTTATATTTATTAGTTAAAAAGTAGGGAAAAGTAAGGTAGAACAATCAGATCCCCCTAAATCCCCCTTTTTAAGGGGGATTTTGATGTATTTATTCCCCTCTTAATAAGCTACGGTGTACACACAAGTTAAATTACCCCCCTTAATCTCCCCCTTGGAAATGGGGGAAACCGGAAAAATTAGTTCCCTCCCCAACACATCGGGGAGGGTTAGGGTGGGGTAATTTGAGTAATAAGGGTGATTGGATCACTTGTGTGTACACCGTAGCCTTAATAAGGGGGGTTAGGGGGGATCTCGATAAATTCTGATAATTGCTTGATCCGATAATCAAATTACGGTAAAATTATGAACATTGATTTTATGTATATTATTTATGTCATTCAAAGTAGATATATCTTGGGAGCAAATTCAAGAATTTGTGGATGAAATTGTCTGGAAATATACTGATAAACATCTAAGCGATGTGGAAGTACAGGTACTCAAAGGAAGTTGGGAAGGGAAAAGGTATGAAGATATTGCTACAGAACTACATTTAACTACTACATATATTCAAAATGATGTTGGTGCTAAATTATGGAAAAAGCTCACAGATATTATTGGAGAACCAGTAAGTAAAAGTAATTTTCGTCAAGCACTGTATCGGGAAAGAGAAAAACTAAAAACACCACTCTTCACTATGGCAATTGCACCTGCTATCTTTAATGCACCTGCACAAGCTGAAACAAAAACTTTTAATAGACCACGTACTCGCAGTGTTGATTTAGACTGGTGTTTGACTTGGGATGCTAATTGTGGTGAACCAGCAGCTAAAGCTTTTTGTTGATCTAAAGGCTTTAAACTAGCTACAGATTATGACAAGAATAGTAGAAAAGTCACAAGACCAATACGTGATAATTTTTGTAAAATAGGAGTTAACAGTGATCATTATGATGGTTTTAGCTTCATAGAATGCTCGAATACTGATGATAATTAGAAAAAACCTAGCTTAAATATCTGTGATCGCATTTCGATAACCTGATTATTGTGTGCGATCGCATTTTCACCAAAATAACAGCAAAAATGGCTGGATCAACAGTAACCCTAACTAAAAATAAATAAACCTTAAGCGATCGCACCCTATCCCCCACATCAAGCTATGATCGAATAGAGTACCAAAAATCTGTTGCCAATAAATTCTCAGCATCTACCATGACGACTTCCACACCAGAACCCAATCAACCAAACCCATCCCTTACTGATACAAATCTGGTAGAAGACCGCAGTAAGCTGAGTAAGATGTATCAGCATTATGTAGAAGTAAAAGATAAATATCCTCATGCGTTGCTGCTGTACAGAGTTGGTGATTTTTTTGAAACTTTTTTTCAAGACGCTGTAACCGTCTCCAGGGAATTAGAATTAGTTTTAACCAGTAAACATGGTGGTGAAGTCGGTCGTGTTGCCATGACAGGTGTACCTCATCACGCTTGGGAGCGCTACACAACCCAACTAGTAGAAAAAGGTTATGCTGTAGTAATTTGCGACCAAGTGGAAGACTCTGCGGACGCGATTGGTTTGGTCAAGCGAGAAGTAACGCGTATCATCACTCCAGGGACATTATTAGAAGAGGGGATGCTCAAAGCCAGTCGGAATAACTACATATCGGCTGTGGTAATTGCTGTCAATCATTGGGGTTTAGCCTACGCAGATATATCAACAGGGGAATTTCTCACATCTCAAGGTAGTGATTTAGAACACCTAACTCAAGAGTTAATGCGGTTGCAACCTTCAGAAGTCCTGTTTCCCACCAACGCCCCCGATTTAGGTAGTTTACTGCGTCCTGGGGAAACCTCCCCATCTCTTCCCCAATGTTTACCACCATCATTTTGCTATAGTTTGCGATCGCAAGTTCCCTTTTCCCAAGCCGAAGCTAGAAGTAAATTATTGCAGAAATTCAAAGTGCGATCGCTCGAAGGTTTGGGCTGTGAACATCTTCCCCTTGCAGTTCGCGCCGCAGGAGGTCTTTTAGACTACATCGAAGACACACAGAAAGCCCATCCTGTCTCCCTGCAATTATTACGCACCTATACCCTCACTGATTATTTAATCGTCGATCATCAAACCCGTCGTAACCTAGAAATTACCCAAACCGTCCGCGATGGTACATTTCACGGTTCTCTATTATGGGCTTTAGATAGAACTAGCACCGCAATGGGTAGCCGAGCTTTAAGAAGATGGTTGTTACAACCGCTACTGGAGATTAAAGGGATTAAATCCCGCCAAGATACCATCCAAGAATTAGTAGAAAATACGCCCTTACGTCAAGACCTGCGGCAGTTATTAAGACAAATTTATGATTTAGAACGGTTAACAGTCAGAGCCGCATCTGGTAGAGCCAATGCCAGGGATTTAGTCGCCTTAGCTGATTCTTTCTCCCGTTTACCCGAATTATCTCGCTTAGTTGCGGATGCCCGTTCCCCGTTCTTAAAAGCTTTGCAAAAAGTCCCACCCATCCTCGAAGAACTAGCAGAAAAATTACACGCTCACATCGTAGAATCACCACCGACTCATCTCAAAGAAGGTGGTTTAATTCGGGCGGGGATGAATCCGTTGTTGGATGAAAGAAAAGCCACTGTAGAAAGTGATCAACAATGGATTGCCAACTTAGAAGTTGATGAAAGAGCCAGAACAGGAATCCCCACTTTGAAGGTAGGATTTAATAAAACCTTTGGCTATTATATCAGTATTTCCCGCAGTAAATCCGACCAAGTTCCCGATAATTACATTCGTAGACAAACTTTAACAAATGAGGAACGTTACATCACTCCTGATTTAAAAGAACGAGAAGCACGCATCCTCACAGCGCGAGATGATTTAAATCAGTTGGAATATCAGATTTTTGAAGCATTACGCAATGAAGTGGGTTCTCAAGATGAAATCATTCGGAATATTGCCCGTGCAGTAGCCGCGTCGGATGTATTATGTGGTTTGGCGGAATTAGCTGTCCATCAAGGTTACTGTCGTCCTGAGATGGTTACAGGTCGGGAAATTGACGTAATTGATGGTCGTCACCCAGTGGTAGAACAGTCTTTACCTGCTGGTTTTTTTGTCCCTAATTCGACTTGCTTAGGGGGGAAGGAAATGAACCACGAAGGAGCGAAGGAAGCGAAGGAAGAGGAAAAGAAGAATTTATCTTCCCCTGATTTGGTGATTTTGACGGGTCCAAATGCGAGTGGTAAGAGTTGTTATTTGCGTCAAGTTGGTCTAATTCAGTTAATGGCGCAGGTGGGTAGTTTTGTGCCGGCGCGGTCTGCTAAATTGGGAGTGTGCGATCGTATTTTTACCCGTGTTGGCGCGGTGGATGACTTGGCTACTGGTCAATCTACCTTTATGGTGGAAATGAATGAAACTGCCAATATTCTAAATCATGCAACTTTGAAATCTTTGGTTTTGTTAGATGAAATTGGTCGGGGGACAGCAACTTTTGATGGTTTATCAATTGCTTGGGCTGTAGCAGAATATTTAGCAGTTGAGATTAAATCGCGGACGATTTTTGCTACCCACTATCATGAGTTAAATGAATTAGCTACAATTGTTTCCAATGTCGCAAATTATCAAGTTACAGTTAAAGAATTACCAGACCAAATCATCTTTTTACATCAAGTTCAACCCGGTGGTGCTGATAAGTCTTACGGAATAGAAGCCGGAAGATTAGCAGGTTTACCGACAGTGGTAATTCAACGGGCAAAACAGGTGATGGGACAAATCGAAAAACACAGTAAAATAGCCATGGGATTGCGTGAAGGACTTTAATATGAGGCTTCTTCGTCTAATGAAGTACAAAATTATCTGCGTTCATCTGTGTTTATCCTCTTCCATCTGCGGTTAATTCTTTCTTCATTGACTTATAGAAAAATTATCATTCCCAATCTTGAAGAGTATCACACAGAAAATTATCAGCAATTATATCATCAAATAAATAGGGGCAATTTTCAGGAAAAGTTCTTAATGGTAAATTAGTTTCTCGTAAGGCTAAATCAACTCCTGTTTCAAAAGCATCTAACATAGCTTCTGTTATCCGAGATTTTAAACTAGGGTTTTGTCTAAGATGTCTTTGAATAGCACGACGTTGTTCTCTAATTGTGAGAAACCAACTGCGAGAACGTTGTTCAGGTTGATATTCCCATTTCAATAAATGACCAATTAACACACCCAAACGACTTATCAATTCTCGATATTCATGTCTTCCTAAAGATTGAATTTCCTCTTGCAAATTTTGCCAGTCTAATTCTACAACTAGCTTTTGTTCTAAAGCTTTTGCTTGTTGTTGTGTCCAAGCATAGAAGTCTTGATTATACAAAGAAAAGTTATCCATATTCAGCGAATTTCATTTTCATTGTTAATGATATTTTAATCATATAACTTACAAAATAAGTCAGGAGTCAGAAATTTTTCAAAAAAGGATTGATTAGAATGTACTCACTTTTTCATTAATGCGACGCAATATATTAGCACCAAGAATGTAAGCATATAGACTAGCTGGCTGGAATGCGAAATTCACTCCTTTATACAGAAAGTTTTCATCTGTAATAGTTCGACTCGTTATCATAATTGGATGAGATATAGTTGGATTTTTCTTGACAAATTCTACACAGTTATCAAGTTCGGAATTTGACCTGTAGGGACGGTCACTCCACTTGACTTCAACAGCCCAAGAAGGTGACTGACTTGAGGGCTTTAAATGGACAATATCAATTTCTCCTGAATTCCAGCGTGCATAATAAAGCTCAATAGTCATATTGTGTTGCCACTGACTAAAAATAGCAGTTTCAGTCATCGCTCCCATAGCCTCAGAATCCGCATTAAGTTGTCCAAATAGCGCCGCTCGCATGGACGGATTGGTTAAATAAACCTTGAAGCACACAGCGCGTTTAAATCTCTTTGCATTTTGGTCAATTCTCTCAACACGCCGAATTAAGAACGCAGCTTCAAGATATTCAAGATAACGCTTAATAGTGTTCTTGGCGACACCAGAAAATTGAGATAATCCCTCTAAATTTACTTCATTACCAGAGTTGTAAGCCAAGGTAGTAAAAAGTCTGTTTAATTCTTGAATATCACTGATACCGTAAAGACTAGGCAGATCGCGCAGTAGCACTTTATCAATAATATCACTTTTAATATACTGTCCAGGATCTTGCCGAATCGTCTCGGAAAAAACTGCTTCTGGGTATCCCCCAAAATTCAGGTAGTTAACAAACTCCTCATTAAGTGTCTCGATATTGGAGGTAGAATATTCGTACGAATAAACAGGGTTTTTATTTGGTGTAGCGGTTATAAGTTCCGTTTCTCGACCAATGAACATCAAGTATTCAGTAAAAGTTAGAGGTGGGAGAATATAATCACTGAATCGTCCAGCACCAGATTCAGCACTTTTTAATCGCAGTGCAGCAGCGGCAGATCCAGTAGCAACAAAACGGTATTCAGCAAAGGAGTCAACAAGGGATTTCAGGTGTATTTCCCAATTACGCAAGTATTGAATTTCATCGAAGAATATAAATAGCTTGGCATCACGTTTGTGATTGAATAATTCTTGAAAGTAACTAAGTATTTTTTCTAGGGGAAGTCCTGTATAAATCGGGGTTTCCAGAGAGAGATATAAAATATTTTTCTCATCAATACCAGAGTTTAAGAGTTCGCGGACACTGTGATAAACCATCACAGTCTTACCGACGCGCCTGGGTCCCATCAAAACGACTGCACGACGAACGCTTACATCTAAGATTTTCTGATGAAAAGCCTCAAAATACTTTCGCCGAAGCGTATTCTCAAAAGCAATCTTCCCCTTCTTCCCTTGTTCCCACCAGGGGTTATCAAATTGAAGACGGGATATAATATCCTTCTTTGCAATTTCCAGCATGGAGAGATATAAGATTAGTAGATTAATCTTATTTTAGATAAAAATAGCATTAAGGTCAATGGATTAATCTTAATATCTTAATTTTCATCTGCAAAACTCTAATCATCATCTGGTTCAAATTGTGCCACTGTGACAGCATTAAACGCAAAAGATAACACTAAAGGAATCGGACATTTCCACAAAAAAGTATAAATCACTGCTAAAATAGTGGTGGATATGGCAGCAAAAGCCCAGTAAATTTCCTGATTGGTTAAGCCGTTTTCTTCTTTAATTACTCTTAACACATTCATGGGAATTGGTTCTGGCATCACTCCCCCCGGAGGAAACGCCCAATAATTACCACGTCTCTCGACAAATAAATCTGTCCAGCCATTTTCTAAGCACCACGCTTCAATCCATTGAATAGAGTAATGATTTATCATATAAATACCAATTTTGTATTATTGATGTATGCTGTTCGTCAATTTTAATAACTTCAAGATTCTTAGTCAGATATAGCAGCAGTCAACAGTAAAAGACTTCTACTGGATAATTTTTCCCATAAACTTTTTACCTTATTTAAGTACATACTCGCTATAACTGTTGCTGATGATATTCAATTTCATGTCAACATTTAAATGGTTATCAAGTATTTTTAGGCATCAAAAACCCCGCCCCTACAGCTACCTCCACGACTAATACATTATCAGTTTTTTTCACTACTAGACTTTAAAAGATAAAAAACTTTACTTGTCATCAAATTTAATGAATTATTGTAAATAGTAATCGGAAAAAGGAGTAATTGCCATTAACCCTCATGCAACGCCCGAATTATCAACTGTTAACTATTCATCACTAATTGGGACTCATTAACTATGTTTTGGCAAAAAGGCTTAGGATGGATTTTGGGAATTATGCTTTGGTTCATCCCACAAACAGCATTGGCAGACTGGACACATCCTTTATCATATAGTAATGCAGAGTTGTCAAGACAAGACTTTTCAGGACAAAGTTTACAAGCTGCGGAATTTTCTAACGCTAACTTGGAAATGGCTAACTTTACAGGTGCGGATTTGCGAGGAACAGTTTTCAGTGCTTCAGTCATGACAAAGGCAAATTTGCATGGAGCAGATTTAACCAATGCGATGATGAATGAGGTAAAATTAATAGGTGCTGATTTAAGTAATGCCGTTTTAATCGAAACTCTTTTACTCCGCACCGTCTTTACAGATGTTAATATCACAGGTGCAGATTTTACAGACGCAATTTTAGATAAAGCGCAAATTAAAGAGCTATGTCGAAAAGCCAGCGGTGTAAATTCTCAGACCGGTGTAGAAACTCGTGAGTCCTTAGGATGTCAATAAAACTTGGTATAATCGGTGGTGGACAACTGGCTTGGATGATGAAAGGCGCGGCAAACAAGCTGGGAGTAGAATTAATAGTCCAAACTCCTAGTGCAAATGATCCAGCCGTATCTATTGCCCAAGATAGTGTTTTTGCCGCAGTTGATGATGCCGCAGCCACAGAAATTTTAGCAACAAAGTGTGATATCGTTACCTTTGAAAACGAGTTTGTGGATCTTGCTGCTTTATCACTACTAGAAAAACAGGGTGTCTGTTTTCTTCCAACCTTAGCAGCTTTAGCACCTCTGTTAGATAAATATGAACAACGGTGCTATTTACGGGATTTAGGTTTGCCAGTTCCTCAGTTTTTAGCATTATCAGGGGAAAAAGCACTAGAATCTGAGATTGAAAACTTGGGATTTCCGGTGGTTCTCAAAGCGCGAAGACATGGATATGATGGTCAAGGAACTTTTATCATTCCCGATTTTCCGACCTTATCAAAAATAGTTAATCAAAGTCGTACCCAGTTTTTAGTCGAAGAATTTGTACCTTTTACCAAAGAACTGGCGATAATTGCAGCCCGTTCTTTAAATGGGGAAATTATCATCTATCCAGCGGTAGAAACTCGCCAAGAAGAACAGGTTTGTCGGTGGGTAATTGCCCCAGCTAAAATCACCCAAGAGCAAAATTTAGAAATTGAAGCGATCGCCCATAAACTATTAACTAGCCTCCAATATGTAGGAGTCTGTGGCATTGAACTATTTCTCACCGCCGCAGGTAAAATTCTAATTAATGAAATAGCACCACGCACCCATAACTCTGGACATTTTTCCCTGGATGCTTGTGAAACTTCCCAATTTGAACTACATCTGAGAGCCGTGTGTGGTTTACCATTAACCAATACTAGATTACGTTGTGCTAGTGCTGTGATGGTTAATCTGCTAGGATATGAAAGCAGCCATTGTGACTACCAGAAACAACGGCAACAACTGGCATCTATTCCCCAGGCTACTGTCCACTGGTACGGCAAAACAGCATCTCGTCCAGGACGTAAACTAGGGCATATCACCGTTCTCCTGGAGCAAGATACTCTGGATGAAGCCAAAGACACCATACACAAAATTGAATCTATCTGGTATCCCCCAGCAAAAATTTGCCAAAATTTTCCCTAAATAAATACACAAACTATTTTTCAAAGCTATAATAGGTTAGTTGCACTACGACGATTGGTGACTGCCATCAAGTTTTTTGATCTATGTCTTTAACAACAAGGGAGCTAAACAATTCTCGTGGCAGTATACCGGGCTTGTACCCGGAAACTTTAAATGAGAACCCTCAGTTCCCACCTGGTTTAACCAGGTCATAAACTTAGGTAAAACGGCGTTGTGGTGAACTAAAAATTTCAGCTTAAACAGTAGAAGCCTCTCACCTACGCTATAGGAAGGTGATGAGATGAATACGCATAAGTGACTTTATTGACCAACAAGCAAAATTGAGTATCGTAAGGAGCAGGGGAAGGGAGGTAGGGGAGGTAGGGGAAGTAGGGGAGGTAGGGGAGGTAGGGGAAGTAGGGGAGGTAGGGGAGGTAGGGGAGGTAGGGAAGAAGATTTTTCCCAATCATCAATTACCCATTCCCAATTACTCATTCCCAATTTTTTCAAGTCTGTCATGACTAACTGAAGAAATAGGCTACACTCATTTTAGGGGCGAACTAATGCAGTTCGTCACAGTACTTCTTGGAAGATATCCCTGTCGCAGGAAGTGGGTTGAAGCCCACTTTTTTTATTGAATTCTCCCATGACTCATCCTTTAATACCACAAATTATTGATTTGGCGACACCAGTAGCCACAGAACTAGGATTGGAAGTTGTTAGTATAGTTTTTCATACGAACCAAAGCCCCCCAGTCTTGCGAGTAGATATCTTTAATCCTCTACAGGACATTGGCCTGAATGATTGTGAAAGGATGAGCCGTGCCTTAGAAGCGTCATTAGACGCGGGAGAGATCATTCCAGACGCTTATGTATTGGAAGTATCCAGTCCTGGTATTTCGCGGCAACTGGTAACAGACAGGGAGTTTATTTCCTTCAAAGGATTTCCTGTAGTTATTTCCACTTCCCCAGCCTACGAACAACAGCAAGATTGGATAGGTCTATTGGTGCGTCGGGATGAAACCACAGTTTACCTTAATCAAAAAGGTCGTGTAATCAAAATCCCGCGTGACCTCATTACCAAAGTACAAATAGATGAGCGTAGCTAATCAATTTTAGATTTTAGACTTTGGATTAGGGACTGGTAACTGGTAAGGAGTAATTGGTTATGGAAACAATACCTTCGCCAAATTGGAAACCGCCATTCTTTGTAGATTTGTAGGTTGGGTTGAGGAACGAAACCCAACAAATGCGTTGGGTTGCACTGTTGCTTAACCCAACCTACAAAGAATGGCGAAGGTATTGAAGAAAACAATTATTTCTTAACAATTATCTAATTGTGCTGACTAGCTTACATAAAATTTTAGGAGACTGCGTATGTCAATGGTGACTTTATCTGGATTAAAAGAGCTAATTGAAAGTATTAGCAAAGAACGAAATTTGCCCCGTTTGGCTGTACAAGCGGCTATTAGAGAAGCATTAATTAAGGGTTACGAACGTTATCGTCGCGCCCAAAATTTAGAACGTAGACAATTTGATGAAGAGTATTTTAATAATTTTGAAGTAGAATTGGATATAGAGGGTGAGGGATTTCGGGTTCTTTCCACCAAAACTATTGTTGATGCAGTTAGTAATACTGATCATCAAATTTCCTTAGATGAGGTACAGCAAGTAGCCCCTGAAGCTCAACTGGGAGATTCTGTGGTATTGGATGTCACCCCAGACCAGGGTGAATTTGGGCGCATGGCAGCCATGCAAACTAAGCAAGTATTGGCGCAAAAGTTGCGAGATCAACAACGTCAAATGGTGCAAGAAGAGTTTCAAGACTTAGAAGGCACGGTTTTGCAAGCTAGAGTATTGCGATTTGAACGTCAGTCTGTGATTTTGGCTGTGAGTAGTGGATTTGGACAATCAGAGGTAGACGCGGAGTTACCCAAGCGAGAACAGTTACCCAATGATAACTATCGTGCTAATGCAACTTTTAAGGTATATCTGAAAAAAGTTTCCCAAGGACAGCAACGGGGTCCACAGTTGATGGTATCGCGTGCTGATGCAGGTTTGGTAGTTTATCTATTCGCCAATGAAGTCCCAGAAATTGAAGATGAGGTAGTGCGGATTGTGGCTGTAGCCAGAGAAGCTAATCCTCCTTCTCGTTATGTCGGACCCCGGACAAAAATTGCTGTTGATACCTTAGATCGTGATGTAGACCCCGTTGGCGCTTGTATTGGTGCGAGGGGATCACGGATACAGGTAGTAGTTAATGAATTACGTGGTGAAAAAATAGATGTGATTCGCTGGTCTCCAGATCCAGCTACCTATATTGCTAATGCCTTAAGTCCAGCACGGGTAGATGAAGTTAGACTGATGGACCCAGAAAGTCGCCAAACCCATGTTTTGGTGGCGGAAGATCAACTGAGTTTGGCTATTGGTAAAGAGGGGCAAAATGTGCGGTTAGCAGCCCGTCTCACTGGTTGGAAAATTGACATTAAAGATCAGGCTAAATATGACCAGGAAGCTGAAGATATTAAATTTGCAGCGGTGAGAGCGCAAAATCAACCACGAAATGATCAGGATGATAGGTCTGACCGAGAATATGACATGGCAGAAGAATTAGAATTGGATGAGGATAGATTCAACAATAGCGAGGAAGATTAATTCCCCAAATTTGCCTGCAATAATTTGAGAAAGTAAGGGTAAGTTCTACCGAGATTGCCTGTGGAGCGGGCAAACAAGATTGGAAGTCATTCTAAGACCGCGATGAAGCAGGAAATAAACACTAAGATTATCGCTGTCCAGATGTGTCTAGACTTTGGTAATTTTGGGTAAGTTTTATAGAACGGAAGCAGTAAGCAGGGAGCAGGGAGCAGGGGGAATATTTCTTCCCAATGACAACTGACAACGAACAACTGACAACTGACATTAAAAAATACATTGTTTAGTATCTGGAAGATATCTAGCTGAATCTGGCAAAAGACTGATGAAACCGAACTATCGGCGTTGTATTAGTTGCCGTCAAGTCAACTTGAAACAAGAGTTTTGGCGGATTGTCCGCGTCTTTCCATCTGGAAAGGTACAATTAGATCAGGGCATGGGGCGTTCTGCCTATATCTGTCCGCAAGAGAGTTGCCTGCAAGTAGCTCAGAAAAAAAATAGACTAGGAAGATCGCTGCATGGGACAGTGCCAGACACAGTGTATCAAACATTGTGGCAGCGTCTAAATCAGGGCGATCGCCAAAATCAGATTTAATGGTAACAACTAAAATTGCGATAACCTCTAAAGATATTATGACAAAAGCCGAACTATTCGCGCTCTGATCATAACCTTTAGTATCGCTCAAGTTAGTGCCAAAATAGTAAATGGATGTAACCAGCTTTCTCGATCTCCTTTTTTTGGACAAGACGTAAGGCATTACTCCCAGAAAGTTTTTTTTTGATTGTATTGTGGAAGACTCACAAATCAGCAAAACAAAAAAACCAAAAATGGCAACCTGGTAGCGTCAAATCGCAGTTCTGCATCAACCATCATTCCTGGTGGAGATGTCAGTATTAACCCGAAACATCTCTCTTTCCTAACTGGAGGCACCGGCAATATCACCAAGGGCAACCGAAAAAACAGTGATCAAAGGGTGGAGATGTCACCAACCAGGCAACCATCCATTAAAACTGTAAATTAAAGGGGAAAGAGTGGATGAACAACGGAAAAGTTAGAATCTATGACTTATCAAAGGAATTGAATTTGGACAATAAAGAGCTACTAGCCATTTGCGATCAGCTCGATATTGCGGTCAAAAGCCACAGCAGTACGATTTCCGAATCGGAAGCTGAACAAATTCGTAGCGCCGCCGAAAAAGTTGCTGCTGCGAACTTAGTCTCCAAAAAGGAACAGGGTAAAAGTGGCCATAAACCAAATTCATCCCCAAACCGTCCCAGTGCCAATCACAAACAGCAAATTCTAGAAATTCGCAAACCGAAAATATTGAGAAACACTACTACCAACTCACCAGATACTTCAGTTGCTACTGACGCTACTGAGGCTAATAGTCCTTCACCTCCACGGCCTTTCGCTACACCTGTCTCATCTATGAAGCCGACGGCACCAACTCGACCAGTTCCCCGGAATCAATCCGAGACTCCGCTCAAACCTAATCCTACCCAACCGGAACAGGTATCTAATCCTCAACCGGTGGCGGAAAAGGTAGTAGGGGAAAAAGCAGAGAAGATATCTACTCCTAGACCTAAACCAGAGAAACCGCAAAAACCCCAATTGGTTTCTCCCCCTGCCAGAGTAGATGCCACAAAATCGCCAGATACACCGGTAATCGGAACATCGGAAAAACCTCTGCTTAAACGCGATCGCACCCAGCGGGTTGAGGAAGACCGGCAACCAGTCAGAAGTAAGGTTAATAAACCATCATCTGACCAAGGTTCACCATCCGCACCACCTAAACCTAGTCGGGCTAATTCAGCAGCCCCAACAAGGACAGAACAGCGCACTGGCAGACCATCCGTCGGCGGTGATATCCAACGTCCTAGACCCGCACGTCCCGGTGAACCAGCAGCCATTCCCACGGCAACTCCACCCCGGCATAATATCGGCGGAGCGAAAAAAGAATCATTGGATGAAACACCAATTGTTCCCGATCTGCTCGATTTAAAACGCCCTACACCCCCTCGTTTAAACAAAGGTGGGAAGAAATGGCAAGAAGAAGAAATCATTGACGAAATCAAAGAAAAGGCTAAGTTAGGACCCAAGGGCAAACGGGTCAAACCAATCTTAGAAGATGATTTACTCGATGAGGATGATTTAGACGAAAACGGTCTAGAAATTTCCGCAGCCGTCCAAGTTAGTCTTTCCATTGCCCGTCCTCCCAAACCCAAAGGAACCCGTGCTGGTGCGCCAACTGTAGCGGTTGTAGCTGCTCCTACTACCAGGGGCAAAAAATCTAGCTCTTCCCGCGACCACAATCGTCGTCAAGAAAATGTCGAGCAAAAACCAGATCGTCCAGCTACACTGGCTGTCACTGGTCCATTAACAGTCCAAGAGTTAGCTGATGCCTTAGTAATTGCCGATACAGAGATTGTCAAAATCCTGTTTATGAAAGGCATGGCTGTCAGTATCACCCAAAATCTGGATATTCCGACCATTACCCTAGTCGCCAAAGAACTAGAAGTAGAAGTCGAAATCGTCGAACGAGAAGCTGAAGCTCGGAAAGTCACAGAAATGATTGACGTGACTGACTTAGATCACCTCATTCGTCGTCCCCCAGTTGTCACTATCATGGGTCACGTAGATCACGGTAAAACCACTCTCCTCGACTCAATTCGCAAAACCAAAGTTGCTTCTGGGGAAGCGGGCGGTATTACCCAACATATCGGCGCATATCATGTTGATATCGTCCATGAAGGTAAACCACAGCAGATTGTTTTCCTCGATACTCCTGGTCACGAAGCCTTCACCGCGATGCGTGCCAGAGGAGCTAGGGTGACAGATATTGCCGTTTTAGTCGTAGCTGCTGATGACGGCGTTCGTCCCCAAACCATCGAAGCTATTAGCCACGCTAAAGCTGCCGATGTTCCCATTGTTGTTGCCATCAACAAGATTGATAAAGAAGGCGCACAACCAGAACGGGTTAAACAGGAACTCACCAATTACGGTCTAACTGCCGAAGACTGGGGTGGTGAAACCATTATGGTTCCCGTTAGTGCCATTAAGGGCGAAAATCTCGATACCCTCCTAGAAATGATTATGTTGGTGTCGGAAGTAGCCGAACTATCCGCTAATCCAGATCGAGTCGCAAAAGGAACAGTCATTGAGGCTCATTTGGATAAAGCGAAAGGTGCAGTTGCTACCTTGCTGATTCAAAACGGTACTCTCCATGTCGGAGATATGCTGGTCGCTGGTTCAGCCTTCGGTAAAGTCCGGGCTATGGTGAATGATCGTGGTAAGCGTGTAGATGTCGCTAGTCCATCCTTTGCAGTAGAGGTATTGGGTTTAAGTGATGTCCCTGCTGCCGGTGATGATTTCGAGGTCTATGAAAACGAAAAAGAAGCTCGTTCTATAGCCAGCGATCGCGCCGACAAGCAACGTCAGTCTCGATTGTTACAAGGTCGTGTCACCCTCACTACCCTGTCAGCACAAGCACAAGAAGGCGAGTTAAAAGAACTCAATCTGATCCTCAAGGGCGACGTACAAGGTTCTGTAGAAGCTATTATCGGCTCTCTGCGCCAAATTCCGCAAAACGAAGTCCAAATTCGGATGCTCTTAGCTACCGCTGGAGAAATCACCGAAACAGACATAGACTTAGCTGCTGCCAGTAACGCTGTGATTATTGGTTTCAACACCACCTACGCCAGTGGAGCTAGACAGGCTGCGGATGAAGCAGGTGTAGATGTTCGAGAATATAACATCATCTACAAACTCTTGGAAGATATCCAAGGTGCTTTAGAAGGTCTACTCGAACCCGAACTGGTGGAAGAACCTTTGGGACAAACAGAAGTTCGTGCTGTCTTCCCAGTTGGTCGTGGCGCTGTTGCCGGTTGTTATGTGCAATCTGGTAAACTCGTTCGCAACTGTAAAGTCCGCGTCCGTCGTCATAATAAGGTAGTTTATGAAGGTGTCCTTGATTCTCTTAAACGGATGAAAGAAGATGCCCGTGAAGTCAACGCAGGTTATGAATGTGGTATCGGCATTGATAAGTTCCATGACTGGGTGGAAAATGACATCATTGAATCCTACCAATTGGTAACTAAACGTCGGACTTTAACTATGACTAAGTAGTGACGTGCATCCAGCGTTGAGTGCTGAGTTGATGAGTGTTGAATTGAGACTGTTTCGAGTTCAACACTCAAATAATGTAAAATCAGCACTCCGCTTAAAAGGAGTCAGGAATTAATGAACCAAGTTCGCGTCCCGTAGGGATAGAAACAAAAAACACGAAGGCAGAAGCAAGAAGGAAGAAGTAGGCAAAACCCTGTTTGAGTTGGAGTTTCATGATCTATTGATGTCTTAACCCCCTGGGTTTGCTATAAATTTTAAAAAAATTCCCTGTTTAATTGAAAACAAGTTGTTTTAGAAATTTCTCGCAGAAAATTCTGCATTTAGTGATGAATGCGACAGAATTTTCAGGTATAAAACCATTATCTTGAAAACAGATTAAACAAAAATTTTCAATTTTAGGTTTGGGTAACTAGATTTACGTCTTTCCCGGGAATGTGAAATAAATTATCAATCTGAAATCTAAAATCCCAAATTGTCTAAATCTGGAAGTGAACAACAAGGAATGAGGAATTATGGCTCAATTTCCAACTTCTAGCAACTACGCGCATAGTACCGATAGCAAAGGCTATGTCAATGGTGAGCGTATAAATCATCAATTATCTGCTAATACTCAATTTTGGCATAACCTGAAATACGTGATTTCTGCTAGTTCCGGTTTTCAAAGATGGCAATTAGAATGTAACGCTCAATCGCAAAGTTTACGTCTAGATCAGCAAGTACAAATGTATTTAAGAGAGACTTTAGAAACTTTAGCTTATTAACCCTTTGACAAAACAAATATTTACCAATTGCTTTGAGCAAGGACTTTGGGGATAAGAAATCTTATCCTCAATTTTTATGTATAACAGAGAAAAACAATAATAATTGGAGTTTAGACTAAGGGAACACCAAAAAATAAATTACCCAATTTTGTGGGATGGGAATCCTGCCCGTCCTTGATGATTAGCGGGCAATTCGTCCCGCACCACAAGAAATTTTTGGGTATTTTTTTAATTGGAAGTCCCTTAGTGACAATTTGATTGTATCACGAATATTGAAGGCAATCAATTCGCCTGTGTGCGTTTTCCCCTTCGGTCTGAAGACGGGAAGTTGCCAACACTACCGCATTCCTCTTGTGGTTAAGCTGTTACACAGCTAAATTGTATAATCCTAATATTCTGAACTCTTGTTTAACAGGCAAGATGCCTGTTCCACTTATACAAATTAAATGCACAACAGGTTAGGACATCAATTATTTGTGTCAACGTACCGTAGATATTTATGAAACTCATCCCACAACAGGGTTTTAATCCTGACTCCTGACTCCTGCGATACATTATTTTTTTTTAATCAGAATTTTAGCTGCATAAGTCCTAATCATCAGGTATAGTTTGTTATAAGTTTTGCAGATAAATATCTGTTACACTGCACTCTTGTGAAAGTACCATAATTAAAAGCACATAATTCAGTAAAAAAATGAAAAATCAGGGTTTTCACATTTCTCGTTTATCTTTACAGACCAGTCTCACCGCTTTGTTATTAGTTGCCAGTAGTTCTACTCTCATACTTAGTCAACTTAAAGCTGGTGCGTCCCCAACTTTAACAGCCCAAGTACCAGCTAGTGGGACTGTCATTTACGTTAACTCTGTCACTGGAAAAGATACTTCTGGTAATGGAACTACAGAAGCCCCCTATAAAACTATCACTTTTGCCCTTTCTAAAGCTACAGCCGGGACGGTTGTTCAGGTTGCTCCTGGAAACTATAGTAAAGATAGTGGTGAAACATTCCCCCTTGTTCTCAATTCTGGAGTCACGCTTCAAGGTAATGAATCCAACAAAGGTGAAGGAATCGTCATTATCGGTGGTGGCTATTACACCAGTCGCACTTTTGCTAGACAGGACATTACCCTGTTAGCGAATAATGGCACTATCATTACAGGTTTAACTTTTACCAACCCGAATTCACGGGGAACGGCTGTATGGGTAGAATCCAGTAACCCTGTAATCAAAAATAGTACCTTTATTAACAGCATCCGAGAAGGGATTTTTGTGACAGGTACGGGAAATCCCCAAATCGAAAATAACATCTTCTTGAAAAATAAGGGCAATGGAATTTCCGTAACTAAATCGGCTCAAGGTGTGATTCGTGGCAACTTATTTCAAGATACTGGTTTTGGTGTAGCGATTGGTGGTAGTTCCACACCTTTATTAGAAAGTAACAATATCACCCAAAATACAGACGGTCTTTTTATCTCGGAAACTGCAAAACCCACACTCCGTAAAAATGCCATTCGCAGTAATAAACGAGATGGTATTGTCTCTACTATTAGTGCAGTTCCTAACTTGGGTACGAGTGAAAATCCTGGTGGTAATCTCATCCGTGATAATGCCCGTTATGACCTGAACAATGCTACTAAAGGCAAAATTGTCGCTATTGGTAACGATATCAACGAGAAACGGATTTTTGGTGCTGTGGATTTTGTCGCGGCTAAGGTGACTACACCTCCCGATAACAATACTGGGAATACTGGAAATACTGTAAATACTGCTTTTAAAGATGTACAAACAGGTTATTGGGCAAAAGCTTACATTGAAGCCTTAGCTTCTCAAAATATTATCGCTGGTTTTCCAGATGGTAGTTTTAAACCCAATGAACCTGTAACTCGCGCTCAATTTGCTGCCATTATCAATAAGGCTTTTAAACCTTCAGCAACACGCAAAGGCATTACTTTTAACGATGTCAAAAGCAATTATTGGGCTTATAGCGCCATTCAAACAGCTTCTAGTAGTCCGTTCCTGTCTGGTTATCCTGATTTAACCTTTAAACCAGAACAACAAATTCCTAGAGTGCAAGCAATAGTTGCTTTAGCTAATGGTTTGGGTTTAACTGCGAATACTCAGACTGTGATTAACTTCTATACTGATGCTAGTCAAATTCCCAGTTATGCAGTTAGTCCAGTAGCAGCCGCAACTTCACGGCAATTAGTCATTAACTATCCCACTGTTAAAGAACTTGCACCTCAGCGTCAAGCAACTAGAGCTGATATTGCGGCTTTTGTATATCAAGCCCTGGTTAATGCCGGTCGTGTTCAACCCATTAATTCTCCCTATTTGGTAACTGGTAAGTAGGTAGGGGTAGAGGGCAGGGGCAGGGGGCAGAGGGCAGGGGAGAAATAATATTTATTATCTTTCTTTTGTCTTTTGCCTCTCACTTCTTCTTTCTGTTTTCCCATTTCCAGAGGAGTACCATTAACCCAATTACTCCTAGCTGGATTGCAAAATTAGGCGCTGCTTGTTCAATATCGCGTCCTGCTAGGAGTTGAAAGAAGAAGACGAATGCACCAATAAAGCCAGAAGCACCGACACCAATATAGATAAATTGCCTTAACCCTCGATAGGGTGCGGCTACTTCGGCTTTGAGGCGTTGATATTGTTGCGGGTTGAGATTTTTTGGAGAATTTGGTTTTATCATCAATAAATTATGTTATGATGTGTGACTGTGTACGCCGATGTGGCTCAGGGGTAGAGCAACTGATTCGTAATCAGTAGGTCGTGAGTTCAAATCTCATCATCGGCTTTAAGTAATATATACTCTAAACGGCTTCGTCCTTTGATTCTATAGGTGGGGGTAAAGTAAAAGCTTATTGGTGTCAACTTAAGTTAAAAATGGCTTATCTGTTGCCTTCCACAACCGCCAGGGAATGAATTCCCTGTCTCATAGCTCAAGTCCATTGAAACAGACTAGTACACGGCGTAAGTGAATAAACCATTTTCAAGCCTTGTAATCAATCAAATTTTCAGAGATTTTAATGATCATGTTATTTACACCAACCTGCACTAGTACACTGCGGCGTAAATAAACCAACCATTCTAAATCCTCCAAAAGCCTATACTGTCTTCATTTTGACTTTTGACTTTTGACTTTTGACTTCCGCCTTGCGGTACTAGGTAATGAGAATCATAAGCAGCAGATAATTTGAGGGTTTTTGCTAGAGTTAGTGCCATTTCGTGAACTTGGGGAAATTGAGAACTTCCATAAAGAACTATCCCCAAATTAACGCATCTTGCAAAGCTTTTTTTGTCTCCTCAATGGTTAATAAATTTGCTTGATTCATGCGATGTAAAGCATTAGTGATTTCATAATAAAATAATGTGGGAGCAATAATAGTATCAGAATTTTGTTGCCAATTTTCCCATAGGTTGATAAATGGTGAATCCATAGATTTACTATTAATTAAGTTAATAGTAAAGCTGGCATCTACGCAAATTAGATAATTATTCATAGACTTTCAATAAATTGATTAATTCCTCATATCTTTCTTCTCCAACTTCTGAGATAATACTAGTAATTATATCTTGTAAAGATTGATTTTTAAGTCTAAGGAATAATTGTTGATATTTATTTGATCATAACGTAAGTTTCTTTATTTAACCCAATACTTGTCGGTTAAGCTCAAAAAAACCAAATTATGTAGGTTGGGTTGAGGAACGAAACCCAACATTTACAAGGCTTTGTTGGGTTTCACTTTGTTCAACCCAACCTACTGGTTTTACCGCTTCCTAAGAAGCCTGTGATGACGGTAACGGGGATTTTTGTAGCCATGTTTTGTGTGTGGTTTTGAATTCGATTTCAATTTTACCACAAGATCCAGATCCCCGACTTCTTAGATCAATTTACATTTTATTGACAAGATTAAAAAAGAAGTCGGGGATCTTCTTTATGCTTTATTTTAAGAATATCCAATTTCTATCATTTTGAAAAATTCCTGGACTACTTCATCAGGATTGTTATAACATCTTTCAGAATCAAATCTTTCTACAACTTTGATACCGTTTTTCTTGAAAATGCGTTCTCTTTCTTGTTCTTCTACTCTGCGTTCTGCGGTGTGAAAGGGTCCATCAACTTCTAAAACTCCCCATTTACCGTTATAACAAATGAGAAAATCAGCTTCTTTATTTGCTCTACCTTTGGGTGTCGTGAGTCGTGCTAAGGAGTTGGGTACAAATAAAACTCCAGTTCTGTCTAATGCTTCAGCAATTTTGATTTCTGTTTTTGATCGGAAACGTAGATTTTCCCAAGTATGAATTATTGAATTTGAATAAAATTGAACTCCTTGATTATTAAAAGTATTATCATTTTCGGGAGTTTTGCGTAAAATTAAATCTGTATTTTCTATAATCTTTTTATATAAACTGGTAAATTCTCCAGGTGCAAAATTACCGTTTATAGGTCGTCTTTCTGTCTTTTGCTCATCAAGATAAACATATTCACAAATTACACCATCTAAATCGGTTTCATGGGTAATATACCAATCTTTGATACAAGCACCTGTTAAAGTTGCATTGTGAAAATCTGTACCAATTATTTGGGACATTGCTAAATTAGCACCATACAGACTAGCCCAACTTAGGTTAGCCCAACTCAGGTCAGCCCAACTCAGGTCAGCCCAACTCAGGTCAGCCTGATACAGATCAGCCCAACTAAGATTAGCCCCAGTCAGATCAGCCCCACTCAGGTTAGCCTCACTCAGGTTAGCCTGATACAGTTTAGCCCCAAGCAAGTAAGCCCCACTCAGGTCAGTCCAAATCAGATTAGCCCAACTTAGGTCAGGGTTTATATCTAAATTTTCATATCTCCACTTATTCCAAACCCCTACCGCTTGCTTCAGTAGTGCTAAATGCTCTGGATTTGCCATAATCTAGTTTTTATACCTAAAATTGCCAATATTCGGATTTTAACCTAATTTCATTAAGTTTAATCAAAATAGCGATCGCATTTGGCGTTAACTAGGTTTTTTAGTGTTTTATATGACACAATAATTTATGTTGTGTTTTTTAGCTATTGATGTTAACTCAGGCAGAATTTGAGGAATTTATAAATGATACAACAAAACAAATTGATGGTGATATTTTATGGATTGAAGATGAAGACCATTCTCCTGCTGTAGAATTTCGTGTTGAACTTACCTCAAATCCTGGTTATCCCATTTTTGTTAAAGGTAGTTATAACTCGCTAACAGAAAAACTAACTTACGCACTCATCCATCGGGCTGCTGGTAGAATATATGCTTTGGATTTAGGACAAGATCATAAAAATCCTGATGGAAACCTAGTAGGAGAAAAACACAAGCATCGCTGGAGAGAGCCGTATCGAGATAAAGAAGCTTATGTTCCACCAGATATAACTGCTCCTGTCACCGATCCAGTCAAAGTATGGCAACAGTTTTGTCTAGAGTCGAAAATAAAGCATAATGGAATTATGCAAGATCCACCGCCATTACAGTTAGATTTATTCCTCTAATGTTAACCCCTTGCCAAGAAATTGCCAGAACGATTGGAGAGTTGTTTACCTGTTCAACGGTCAACGACTATATCCGTATACGTACCCCATTACTTTATCCTGATGGTGACGTTATTGATATATATCTAAAGGAAAAAGAGGGACAATATATCTTAACAGATTTAGGTGAAACTTTACGCTGGCTACGGATGCAAACTATATCTGAGAAAAGGTCAGAAAAGCAAGAAACGCTAATTCAAGATACACTATTAACTCATGGTGTTGAAAGATATAAAGGAATGTTAATAATTAGAATACAAGAAAATGAAAACTTAGCTTCTGCTGTCACAACTTTATCGCAAGCAGCATTTAGAGTTTCTGATATTTGGTTTACATTTAGAACTAGAGCTTTTGAGTCAATTATAGAAGAAGTAGCAGAATTTCTAACAGACAAACAAATACCTTTTGAACAAAATAAGAAATTTGCAGGACGTTCTGGGCGTTCCCGAAAAGTAGATTTTTGCACCGAATATCGCCAACACACATCATTAATTGATGTACTAAGTACAGCAAGTGTGACAGCAGGTAATAGTAGGGCTGATAATGTTTTTACTGTTTGGTCAGACCTTAGCTACCTTCAAGAAAGAAAGTACAAATTTATTTCATTATTTGACGATACCATAGACATTTGGAAACTTGAAAATATTACTCTTCTAGAACAAGTGTCTAATGTAGCATACTGGTCGCGCAAAGCTGAATTTCAAGAAATGCTCCTTACAAACAATACCCCATCACTTCCTCAAACCTAAACCCAAAAGAGGGATAGGAGGAGATAGTACAATGGATACCAAATTAAAATATCAACAAATCATCAAAAGCATATTAACAGAAACCGCCGAATATCGTGCTTCTATATCTGATGGTTATAACTCTCAAGTTTTATTTGATGATGAACATGGACGTTATTTAGTATTAGATATTGGTTGGAGTGGTGATCAATATCTACATACCACACCAATTCATGTAGATTTAATTGATCATAAAATTTGGATTCAATATGATGATACAGAAGAAGATATCACTAATGATTTCATAGCAGCAGGTGTTCCTGCACAGGATATTGTACTTGGTTTTCGTCATCCTAAAATCAGACAATATACAAACTTTGCTGTTAGTTAATAGTTCATTTTTTATCAGCAACTTCATAAAATTGATAAAACCATCCCTAGAATACTATTTAAACCTTCAATATACCGTCACTCTTTACCCTGACGCAGAAGAAGGTGGATATGTAGCAGAAATCAAAGATTTACCTGGATGTTTCACTCAAGGAGAAACCCTAGAAGAGACAATGACAAATATCAATGAAGCGCGGGAATTGTGGATAGAAACAGCTTATGAAGCGGGGGATAATATTCCTTTACCCAGTGAAAAAGATATCATAAATGATCCACTAGCTGAGTTTATTGGTTTGGTAGAAAATGGGAGTTTAGCGCAAAATATAGATCAAGAATTATAAGAAACTATGAACAAGACACTTTTACAACAAAATTAAATTAATATATATCTGTCACAATCAACCATATTATTATGACTAAAGTAAACCTAGTACAAAACGGCGTAAATAAACCAACCATTCTAAATCCTCCAAAGGCCTATACTGTCTTCATTTTGACTTTTGACTTTTGACTTTTGACTTCCGCCTTGCGGTACTAGACTTACCCCCAGAAGTATTTTCAGCCCGTCGTCTTTCCCCAGATGATTTTGTCCGTGATATGCGCCTAGCAGCAGCTATATTTTGGTATCAAAAAAACGAAATCTCTCAAGAAAAAGCCGCACAAATAGCCGGCTTAAACCGCCGTGATTTTATTTTATCCCTTTCCCGTCAGCAAATAGATGTGTTTTCTGTAGACTTTGATGATTTACAAGAAGAGTTAAATCGTGTCTGAAAAATCACTGAATGAAGCTATCAAGCCGGCAATTAATACCTCACCTTTAATTTATCTAACAATTGTTGAGACAGGGGGTTAAATTCTCAATTTATCAATTCACAACTTTTATTAACTGGGGAACTAAAGCTTTCAAAGCATTACCACGATGACTAATTGATTTTTTTAAATCCGTCGTCATTTGAGCAAAAGTCAATTGTTTATCTGGTACATAAAAAACCGGATCATAACCAAAACCACCATCTCCAGAAGGTGCAAACAAAATTTCTCCATGACAAATACCCTCAGATTGAATTACTATTTCTCCTTGAGGATTTGCAACTGCGATCGCACACACAAATTGAGCTTGGCGATTTTCCTGATCACCTAATTCTCTCAATAACCTCTCAATCCGTTCTGTATCCGTGTTCCCATAACGAGCAGAATACACCCCAGGCGCACCATTGAGGGTATCTACCTTTAAACCAGAGTCATCAGCGATCGCCCAATTACCTGTAGCTTTGGCAATTTCTGAGGCTTTCAGACAAGCATTTTCTGCAAAGGTTTCTCCCGTTTCTTCCACATCCAAATCTTCCGGTTTTAAAGCTAATTCCCAACCAGAATCGGCTAAGTAAGCTTGCATTTCCTTCAATTTTCCGGGGTTTCCTGTCGCTACTACGAGTAATTTGTTCATCAGTTGTTAGTTGTTAATAAAAAGGTAATTACAGCGGTTTCCGCTCTTATGAGCTACATCTTAGCCCCCTCATCGCTTGCGGGGAGGGGGTTGGGGGTGGGGTTCTTGTATTTCACTCAACCAAGAACCGCCATATCAAATTCTGAGATTATTTATGCTAAATTTTCCGAGAAATTGACTTTTTTATATAATTTGATTTCTTGGGTAGTAGTTTGTAGTTTCATCGGTCTATTTAGTAATAATTACTAATTGGATTTTACTTGATTTTGAATAGTTTGATAATCACTAAACTACAAAAACCGTAGGGGCGCAGGGTCTGCGCCCTAATTTATATTACGCCCTAATTTGTATTACAGTATATTGCAGGCAAAAGAGGTACAAATTCTCATCACAAAGCTTTGCACCTCAAGAGTTTTACTACTGACGGGGTTTCTTCTTGGAAGTCTTTAATACAGGTAAAGGGTCAGCGGAAGACTGAGGAGGTAAATAATATTGTGCAACAGGTTCTTCTGGTAAAGCCGGACGCTGCTGCATTCGCCATAATTTAAAGACGAGAGCTATTCCGGCTGTTCCTAAACCAAAGGTGAAAAGTGACCAACTATCATCCAAACCACCAATCAGCGCATCTATTGTTCCCACTGTTATCAATGCACTAATGATAGGTTCTTTGCGGTAGGCTGACTTTAAAAAACGAGGTAATACAGCATTCATCACAGCTTACTTAGTTCCAGATTAGATTTTTTGTATAAATTTACGCAGGGCATACCAGCTAAAATTTGTCTGTTTCATCAAAGGCAAATAGTAGCATGGACAATTGTAATTTCCTTTGGCAAAAAAGGGAGTACGGTAATTAACACCCACAGAAGTGATTGCTTTGAGGATCATTGCAGTTATTTCTATTGTACTAGGACTGAGGCAATAAGTTAATTTTAGGAAACAAGGTATGAGGACAAAAATCACCCAAAAACTAACGTAGAGACATTCCATAGAACATCTCCACACCCAATTCATACTTTATTAAACTATGCCACGCCAGCTATCAGTAACTTGAGATTAAAAGTCTACTTTAAACCGAGCCATGCAAGTACACCTTGATTGGTAACGTATTCAATTACTACCATTAAAATGAAGCCGATCATTGCCGCTCTGCCATTTAAACGTTCAGCATATTCATTAAAGCCAAATTTAGGTTCTTCTAATTTGGGGGTGATGGTTGGTTGTTGTTGTGTCATAATCAGTGATTCCTTTGTTGATAATTGGCAAACAAAAATTTACAGAGATTTTTCAAGTAAATTGCTGAAGATGGTCGTCGTTACTTAACAATTTTTAATTATTCTTTATCTATTGTAAGAAGACTGGCGGATTAGTCAAGGTGTAGCGTGAGGGAGAATAAAAATTTTGCATTTTGAATTACTGAATACGGAAATAATCAGCTAGGTACTGGCACGCTAAAGTGAAACAATCAAATATAAGAGGTTATCAATGGAAATTGGTGTTCCCAAAGAAACTAAAGATCAGGAATTTCGGGTAGGTTTAAGTCCTTCCAGTGTTCGGGTATTACGGGAAAATGGTAATAATATTTTTGTAGAAAGTGAAGCCGGTACTGGCGCGGGATTTACTGATGAAGACTACCGCAATGCTGGGGCAGAAATTGTCAATACTGCCGATGCTGCTTGGAATCGGGAGTTAGTTATTAAGGTAAAAGAACCTTTGGTGAGTGAGTATAAATTCTTGCAAAAGGAGCAGTTGTTATTTACTTATTTACATTTAGCGGCGAATCGCCAGTTAACAGAATATTTAATTGATTGTGGCACTTGTGCGATCGCTTATGAAACCGTAGAACAACCAGGAGCAAATAAACTTCCCCTACTCACACCCATGAGTATTGTTGCTGGTCGGTTAGCCGTACAATTTGGCGCAAGATTCCTAGAACGTCAACAAGGAGGCAGAGGCGTACTTTTAGGCGGTATCCCCGGAGTCAAAGCTGGTAAAGTCGTAATTTTAGGTGGTGGTGTCGTCGGTACAGAAGCCGCTAAAATCGCCGTCGGTATGGGTGCATTGGTGCAAATCTTAGATGTCAACGTGGAACGTCTATCTTACCTAGAAACCTTGTTTGGGTCGAGAGTAGAACTACTTTACAGCAACTCCGCCCATATTGAAGCCGCAGTCAAAGATGCCGATTTACTCATTGGTGCAGTCTTAATTCCTGGCAAAAAAGCCCCCATTTTAGTATCTCGTGAATTAGTTAAACAAATGCGCCCTGGTTCAGTGATTGTAGATGTTGCTGTTGATCAAGGTGGATGTGTAGAAACATTACATCCTACATCCCACACTAAACCAGTATACATAGATGAGGGAGTCGTACATTATGGTGTTCCTAATATGCCGGGAGCAGTGCCTTGGACATCCACGCAAGCCCTAAATAACAGTACCCTACCCTATACTGTCCAGTTAGCAAATCTGGGACTTAAAGCCTTAGACATGAACCCAGCCTTAGCAAAAGGTTTAAATGTCCAAAATCACCGTCTTGTACATCCTGCTGTGCAAGAGGTATTTCCTGATTTAGTTGGGTGAAACAAAATTAAACATATAGATCCAGTATGGGCGGACAGAATTCCGCCCTCTTCCTTTGCGTCTTTGCTCATTAGCGTATTTGCGCGAAACAAAAACTACTTCACCATAGATAAAATAATCCCCACCAGCGAACCAAGAATTAGCACGATACCGCTGAGAGAACTAATTGCAAAACCAGGACCGCGTTTTTCAGCAGCTTGATAATATCCCCAAGCATAAGCAATTCTTCCTACTATCCAAGCTGCACCGAGAGCAGAACCCCAAATAGGACTAACATAAATAGAAAACAACCATAAAGCCGGAATAAATAAAGCTAGTTGTTCCAAGGTATTTTGTTGTACCCTTAGCACTCTTTCAAAATCCAGGTTTCCTGTAGTCTGCGGTACAGGGACTTGATATTTAGCTCTAGCTATACCAACATTAATTGTCACCACAAAATATAGTATAAGTGCGGAAACAGTAACTAAACTAGGATAAGGAGACATAAACTTGAGTAAAATGGGAAAATAACGTGCTTTACAAAATATTATAGGTGACAGATGAGAATTTAATTACTAACTAGCAATGACAGAAACATTAGAACCATTAATTGAATTAAAAGGTATTTCTAAAACTTTTGGTAACAACAAGGTTTTAGATAATGTTGATTTAAAAATATACCGAGGACAAGCACTAGGGATAATTGGACCTTCGGGAACTGGTAAATCAACGGTTTTAAGGATTATAGCCGGATTATTAAAACCTGATGAGGGAGAAATTTATATTCAAGGAGTACGCAGAGAGGGTTTAATAGAAGATGCTGCTGATCCGGTGGGAATTGGCATGGTATTTCAGCAAGCGGCTCTATTTGACTCTTTGACAGTCGAAGAAAACATTGGATTTCTACTTTATCAACATTCTCGACTAAAGCGATCGCACATTCGGGAATTAGTCAATCAAAAATTAGAATTGGTAGGACTAGCAGATATTAGTCACCTTTACCCATCAGAACTTTCTGGAGGAATGCGAAAAAGAGTCAGTTTTGCTCGTGCTATTATGTCAAATCCTCAACGTCCTACAGATAGTCCAGAGGTTTTATTATACGATGAACCTACAGCCGGATTAGATCCCATTGCCTCAACGGTAATTGAGGACTTAATCCGTGACTTACAAAATACACAAGGAGTCTGTAGTACCTACTCCATTGTGACTCACCAAGAAAGCACTATTCGGCGGACATCCGATCAAATAGTATTTCTTTATCAAGGAAAAGTGCAATGGCAAGGTACAGTAGTTGCCTTAGATCATACAGAAAATCCCCTAATTAGACAATTTATGAGTGGAAGTGTACATGGACCAATTCAAGTAGTTGGTTAAGTACCAAATCAAGTTGCTGAGTTTAACGCTATCAGTGGAGGAATAAATGCGAGGTCTAATTAGCAGTTTCACGTCTGCACGCATGATGAGAGAAGGTTCTGTAGGATTGTTGCTCCTGGTGGGGTTAGGCGCATTTGGCACAATTTTACTGTGGTTAAATAGAATCACCCCTGGAGAAACTTCTTACAGAGCAATTATCGAATTTGCCAATGCTGGGGGAATGCAAAAGGGTTCAGTAGTCCGTTTTCGGGGTGTGAAAGTGGGAACTATCACCAAGGTTCAACCCGGAACAAATGCCATTGATGTGGAAATTCAAATTAACTCCCCTGATTTAATAATTCCCAGTAATTCCCTCATTGAAGCTAATCAAAGTGGATTAATTAGCGAAAATATTATTGAAATTACTCCCAAAGGATATTTACCAGGGAAGTTATCTGCCAAACCTCTAGATAAAGACTGTAATTCTAGCTTGATTATTTGTAATGGTTCTCGCTTAAGAGGGACAATTGGCATCAGTGTAGATGAACTGATGCGTCAATCAACTATTTTTGCGGCTCAATATAGTAACGAAAAGTTCTATAAAAACGTGAATCGCACCTTAGAAACCTCGGCTAATGCTGCTGCTAATATCGCCGATTTAAGTAAGGATTTACAGGATTTGAGCAAAACCTTCAAAGGACAAATAAGTGTATTTTCTGGTACGGCATCTACATTACAACGCTCTACAGCCCAATTAACTACAACTGCTACCAAAACCGCAGATCAATTAGGGACAACAGCTAAGGATTTTAGTATTACAGCTAAACAAGCAAATCGCTTACTAACAAATTTAGACAATCTCATCACTACCAATCGTTCTTCTTTAGTTGGTACTTTAAATAGTATGACGGAGACCAGTAATCAACTTCGTCAAACAGTTACAAGTTTATCCCCTGCCATTAATCGCTTAACTCAAGGACAATTATTAACCAATTTAGAAACCCTATCGGCAAATGCAGCCGAAGCTTCTGTGAATTTAAAAGATGCCTCTAAAACTTTAAATGATCCAAAAAACATTGTTTTATTGCAACAAACCTTAGATGCGGCGAGAGCAACATTTGAAAATACCCAAAAAATCACCGCTGATTTAGATGAATTAACAGGCGATCCTAAGTTTCGTCAAAATATGCTGCGATTGGTAAATGGTCTGAGTAAATTAGTTTCTTCTGGCAAAGATATTCAGGAAAAAACCAAGGTAGCTGTAACTCTAGATGGTCTCAAAGCTGATGCTAATCAGTCAAAGGTAGTAATTACCGCATCTGTTCCTCAAAAACAAATATTAGTGATAAATTCCCAACCCAAAATAGTGGAGAAGGTGGAAACAACCCCCGCACCAGTCCCAGAACCACCCAATTTATCCCAAGAACAACTCCTCCAGCAACTTAGAGAATATCGAGAGAAGGGAATAGGGAATAGGGAACAGGAGAAGTAGGGGGAGTGGGGGGAGTGGGGGGAGTGAGGGGAGTGGGGGAGTGGGGGGAGTGGGGGGAGTGGAGGAAAAATAACAACTGACCAATGACTAATGACTAATGACTAATGACTAATTCCAATCCTGCTCATCCTTTTTGCCACGACTTTTGTAAACTCCGCCTGTATCATGAATTTGACGGGTTTTGGCAAATAGTTCAGCTTCAGTTAAACCCCAGCGTTGCAAAACTTTATCTAAGTTGCTTTGAATGTCTCGCGCTCCTGGGAAACCTTGATAGCGAATTTTTAGTCTAGCTAATTCCGATAAATTGTAATCGTTTGCGTCTTGAGCGAGTAAAATATCAATAAGGGGGCGATCGCGGTTGTAGAGTGGATGTTGTTGGTCTTTACCACCGGGCATTTCTGTCATCATTAATACCTGTACGAAGTTAGCAATCCATCAACAACTCAAGATTAAAAATCTCGACCATTGCTAATTATCCAGCATAATCTAGTGAATGACGGCAACTACGCCTTGTCACTTACGGCTCTCACTACTGCCATTCAGCTTAAAATAAAGATACATTATCTTTAAGAAAATACAAGAAACTTTAGATGAGGGTGAACTTAATATCTCACCCAAAGTCCAAGCAGCACGAGGGAAAGAACCCGCTATGTTTGAACACTTCACTTCCGAAGCCATTAGGGTAATCATGTTAGCTCAGGAGGAAGCACGACGACTGGGACACAATTTTGTAGGAACAGAACAAATTCTCCTGGGTTTAATGGGAGAAGGAACAGGTGTTGCTGCTAAAGTGTTGACTGAGTTGGGTGTTACCCTGAAAGAATCCCGTCGGGAAGTAGAAAAAATAATTGGCCGGGGTTCTGGGTTTGTCCCACCGGAAATTCCTTTTACCCCGAAAGTAAAAAGCCTGTTTGAGCAATCTTTCCGAGAAGCTCACGGTCTTGGACATAATTACATAAACACTGAACACTTATTATTAGGTTTAACGGAGGCTGGTGAAGGAGTCGCCGCCAAAGTATTACAAAATCTAGGAGTGGATTTACCAGTTATCCGTTCGGCTGTGATGAGCCGATTGGGTGAAGATACAGCGGTTGTCACTGGTGGTAGAAGTAATTCCCAGCGCAATCAAAATCTATCTATAGAGGAGTTTGGCAGAAACCTTACCAAACTGGCTCAGGAGGGCAGACTAGACCCAGTAGTCGGTCGCCAGCTAGAAATTGAAAGAACGGTGCAAATTCTCGGTCGGAGAACCAAAAATAACCCAGTTTTAATTGGTGAGCCAGGTGTGGGGAAAACAGCGATCGCTGAAGGTCTAGCGCAACGCATTGTCAATCAAGACGTTCCCGAAATTTTACTTGATAAACAAGTAATTAGTTTGGATATGGGGTCTGTAGTGGCGGGAACTCGCTTCCGAGGTGAATTTGAGGAACGCCTCAAAAAAATCATGGAGGAAGTCCGCACCGCAGGGAACATCATCTTAGTGATTGATGAAATTCATACCTTAGTCGGTGCAGGTGGCACAGAAGGCGGTTTAGATGCAGCTAATATCCTCAAACCGGCTCTAGCCCGGGGAGAACTCCAGTGTATTGGTGCGACCACATTAGATGAATATCGTCAACACATCGAACGGGATGCGGCTCTGGAGCGGCGGTTTCAGCCAATTTTGGTAGGAGAACCATCAGTAGCAGAAACTATTGATATTCTTTATGGTTTACGCGGTGCTTACGAACAACATCATAGAGTTAATATTACTGATGAAGCGGTAATTGCGGCGGCTGAATTGGCAGATCGTTATATTAGTGATCGCTTTCTACCCGACAAAGCCATTGACTTAATTGATGAAGCCGGTTCTCGTGTCCGCTTGCGTCACTCCCACATTGCCAAAAACAAGGAACTCAAACGAGAATTAACCACCGCCATCAAAGCCAAATCAGAAGCCATCAGAACTCAAGATTTTGGCAAAGCTGGTAAATTGCGGATACAAGAATTAGAACTGCAAGCCAGACTTGATGTAGAAGAAAATCAAGAAACCGTTAACTCTCCCCTCGTCAACGAAGAAGACATCGCCCAAATTGTCGCTTCTTGGACAGGTGTTCCCGTCAACAAACTGACTGAATCTGAATCAGAGTTACTTTTACATCTTGAAGACACCTTACATACAAGACTCATCGGTCAAGAACAAGCAGTTACAGCCGTTTCCCGCGCTATTCGTCGCGCCCGTGTCGGCTTAAAAAGTCCTAATCGTCCTATTGCCAGTTTTATCTTCTCCGGACCAACCGGTGTAGGTAAAACCGAATTAGCCAAAGCCTTAGCTGCTTACTTCTTCGGTTCAGAAGAATCAATGGTGCGTTTAGATATGTCCGAATACATGGAAAGCCACAACGTTTCCAAGTTGATTGGTTCACCTCCAGGTTATGTAGGATACGACGAAGGCGGACAATTAACGGAAGCTGTGCGTCGCAAACCCTATACAGTGCTACTATTCGACGAAATCGAAAAAGCGCATCCCGATGTATTCAATATGCTGCTGCAAATCTTGGATGACGGTCATCTTACGGATGCCAAAGGTCGGAAGGTAGACTTCAAGAACACATTAATTATCTTGACATCTAATATCGGTTCTAAGGTAATTGAAAAAGGTGGTAGCAGCTTAGGGTTTGAATTTGATAATCACGCAGACGCTAGTTATCATCGCATTCGTAACCTAGTTAACGAAGAACTCAAAGCATATTTCCGTCCCGAATTCCTCAACCGGGTGGATGATATTATCGTCTTCACTCAACTCAACAAAGATGAAGTCAAGCAAATTGCTGAAATCATGCTGCGTGATGTTGGTAGTCGCCTCAAAGATAAGAACATCACCTTAGAAGTGACTGAAGCCTTTAAAGAGAAGGTTGTACAGGAAGGTTATGACCCCAGCTACGGTGCTAGACCATTACGCCGTGCTATTATGCGTCTCTTGGAAGATTCTTTGGTTGAAGCGATCTTATCTGGGGAAATTGCAGATGGAGATAAGGCTATTGTTGATGTAGACGATGATGGACAGGTAAAAGTCAGAAAATCGGAAACCCGTGAGTTGTTATTAACTAACGTTGGTTAATTACGGATTTCTACAATATTGGTAATTTATTTGGTGGGTAACTTTATTGTTAACCCACCTTTTTTTATGGGTTTTTTATAGAAGAATATGGACTAATTGAACTTACCTGCTGTGTCATCATCAAGAATCACTCCAGGACTAACGGAATATAAATTAACTCGTAAGTTTCAACGCAGCGGCTAAAATATTATCATCAGATTCTATCTCATCTAAATTATCTACCTTCATTTGTTGCATAATTTGACGATGAGTGATTTCATATTGAGCATCTACTAAAGTACGTGCTATTTGATAGGTGATTTTTTGCCAATCTTCAGGTGAAGCTATTATTTCTATATGCTGCAATGCTGTATAAGCCTCTGCTGGTAGCTTTAGTAAAAACTTTAAAGCTAAATTAATATTTGGCGTTGGTGTTTGTTCAGCTATTTTAGATAAATCTATCATCACCCCATCAGTTTCTTTATCAGAGTAAGTCAATCTAGTTTCTTCAGACATATAAATTCCTCGTGAACTTTGTGGTATAATAAAAACTGTATTTTTTCTCAATTTAGAAATTGCTAAGATTAAGTACACCTAACTATATATTCATTAATAAATTATTTTTATTAAGTTAAATCTTATTTTAAAATGCTCCAACCACAAAATTTAATACAATAAATTACCCAATTTTGTGGGATGGGCATCCTGCCCGTCCTTGATGATTAGCAGGCAATTCGTCCCGCACCACAAGAAATTTTTGGGTATTTTTTTAATTAGAAGTCCCTTAGAGGAATTTTTACAGTAAAAGTTGTTCCTACTCCAACTTTACTTTCCACCAAAATTTCTCCCTGGTGTCTTTCTACACACTTCTTAACAATTGGTAATCCTAACCCAGTGCCGACAATACCTTCAACATTTTGAGATCGAAAAAAAGGTTCATAAAGCCTAGCCTGTTCCGCTGGAGAAATGCCTATACCTTCATCTATCACCTGAAAGATAGTAGTATCTGGTTGAGAATTTAAAACTAAGGATATACTACCTCCAGATGACGAATATTTGATGGCATTTAAAAGCAAATTACTAAGAATAGAGTACAACAATTTTTCATCTAGATTAGCACGAAAAGATTGACCATCCTTGATGAACTTTATAATATGATTTGTGTGACTAAACATCTGCACATCTTCCAGCAGATTCAAACAAAAGTTTTCCACATTGATTAATTGAGGTTTATAATCTAGTTCACCTGCTTCGGCTCTAGTCAAAGTTAATATATCTGTTAATAAGTGATTAATCAACTTTGCTGAAGACTGAATGCGATCAAGATTTTTTAATTCCTTTTTATCCACTAAATCCAGCAGAATTTCCCGTAATAACTGAGATGAAAGCAATATTACACTTAAAGGTGTACGAAATTCATGGGAAATCATAGAAAATAGCTGAACCTTTAATTCACCAATTTTTTTTTCTTGAGCAAGGGAAGCTTCCAAGGATTTAATCTGTTCTTGTTTTACTCCTTGACGCTCGATGATAAAACATAAACTGCAAATCACAACCAGGCTTAAAATAGTTCCTATTATTTCCATGATTATTCGTAAGTGAATACTCTGTTGCGACTGCTTGAGAGAACTTTCTAGGAAACCTTGTTCCTCAGTTTGAATATTTATAATAATAGGTATAATTTTTTCTCTTAAATTAACACTGATTTCTGTAATATTAGTTTGCTGTTGTAATGCAGTTCTATCTTGTTGATAAAGTTGTATTGATTCTTCTAAAAGAGATAATCTTTGATTAACCAATGATTTTAAACTGGCAAATCTCTGTTTTTGATTGATATTATTATGGATTTGAGTTTCTAATAAACTGACCTTAGTTTTTATATTATTTATGGCATTTTCATAACGCTCTAAATCTTGCCTACTTCCCAAAAATATATACCCTCTTCGTGCTGATTCAGCTACTGTCATAGCCGCATATAAATCAGTCAAAGTATTGAGAGTTTGATAAGTATGCTGAACTTGATTAGCATTTTCCTTAATTTCGGTAGTGTTATTAAATGAAGCGAAGGTAACTAGCACCATTAGCGATATAGCTAAAGAAACTCCAGCCGCAATCCATTTTCCTGAAATATACGATTTCATAAATTATCCATTTATTTATTTATCAAGTCAATTTAAGTTAATATTTCCCTCATTACCTCTAGTTGAATAAGGGATAAATTATGCGAATTCTGATAGTTGAAGATGATACTCAACTGGCAGAAGCACTTACAGAAGCTTTAACCAGAAGACAGTATGTAGTTGATGTTGCTAAAGATGGAGAAGCAGCTTGGCACGCAACAGAGTCAATGAAATATGATTTAGTAGTGCTAGATGTAACTTTGCCAAAGCTAGATGGAATCAAGTTTTGTCAACGGTTACGGAATACTAGCACGAACAATCCAGCATACAGAAACTCGACAGCACCAGTATTAATGTTAACAGCCCGTGATACTGTAGCTGATAAAATTACTGGTTTAGATGCCGGTGCAGATGATTATGTCGCAAAACCATTTGATCTAGAAGAATTAATGGCTCGCATACGTGCTTTACTTAGACGAGGTAGTACTGCCAGTACAATCAGTTTATCTTGGGGAAAGTTAGCCTTAAATCCTAGCACTTACGAGACAACTTATGACGGTCATCTTATCTCCTTAACTCCTAAAGAGTATGCAATTTTGGAATTGCTAGTTGCAAATGGTAGAAGGGTTTTGAGCCGCTCTAGTATTATTGAGCAAGTTTGGTCTGTTGATGACTCTCCGGTAGAGGAAACCGTAAGGTCTCATATTAAGTCTCTTCGGCAAAAATTAAGACTCTTAGGCGCATCTGAAACTTTGGTTGAAACAGTTCATGGTTTGGGATATCGTCTCAACTAATACAAATTATTTGTGAATTTGCGCTTAATATTACCAATAATAGATAGGATTCATAAGATTTTCAATTTCCAGAATGGTTGATTTATAGAAAAATAGGCTCACCATCATCATACAGCCCCCTATAAGATTTTATCTACACAAATTCTGCACAAATTCTGCACGCTAACTGCATATAGAGGTTGTATTCTGATAGTGAAGATAATTTTTAAGCCAATAAAGAGTTTATCAATGGAATGGAAAGATCTATATTTTGGCTGGTTAATTGAATTAATACCTTTATCACAAGGTTATATATTCAAATGCTGGATGTCTAATGAAGAAATAGGGATTAGCAATAACCATATTTATCCTAGTTTATCTCAGGCAATGATGGCAGCTAGGACAAGAGCAAAAATCGAATCTGTTAGGTTAGTGCTGATTAGTTTCTTAAATGAATACCACGACAACCACAACTTAACTACGCAAGAATATAAGGATCTAAAAAATTCAATTTCTGAATTCGCTACTGTTGCTAGTCAATTAAAAATGCAGGACTATTAAACTAAAGCGATGAATCAGACAATTATTGATTATTAGGAGAAGCGAAACAACGCTTTACCACCTATCTTCAAATAATAATCAATTCTTAAAAGATTTTAGTAGTTATGCAGGGTGCATAGCTTAAATAAATTTTTTTGCATCAAAGAGAGAGAGTAGAAAATGTTAACAAACATTATGTATAGACTTGGACGTGGAAGTGGTAGGCTAGTTATTATGAATTTTTGCATTTGTTGACCGATACAAAATCGGCATAGTAAATAAACCCCAAGCCAAACCAGTAATCAAACCAAAAGGTGTAACAATATAATTATCAAAATCCCACAAACTAAAAATCTGCGCTGCTAGTTCCAACGGATAAGCCATCATCAATATACTAGCAAAAGCCGCACCAATCCAACCATATTGACTTAACCAAAAAGCACCTTTACCATTAGTTACCGCATACAAAATTCGAGTAATTAATAGCCCTGTCACTGTGCCATAGCAGCGCATACAAACTGCCATAATAAAAGGTGGTGCTAACTCCAAACCCATAGTAGGCTGCGGACATACATGATTACCCATAAAGTAGATAATGTCCGCAATCCCCGGAAGCAAAAACACACCAGACGCAGCCAAAAAAGGAGCAATAGGGGGACCCAAAACCATACCAGCTAACAGGAAATCAGCAAAAAAACTCACCCCATTAACTTGTTTAAACTGTAAATCCCTTGACAAAATAGCCCTTTCCATATTCTCTCTGTGTCCTCTGTGCCTCTGTGGTTCGTTTATTTAATTATAAATCATCATCTGGATTTATACCCATTTCTCGTAGACGTGCTGCTAATTTTGCAGCTTTGAGTTCTGCTTGTTCAGCCCTTTGTTGTTGTTGTTCAGCCCTTAATTTTTGTAATTGGGCTTCTTCTTGACCTACCAATAACAAATTACCATCTAAATCCCACCAGCGCAGCCAAAGTTGTTCAGGATTATTTAAGTAACTTCCTTGCCATAGTCCCAATTCTACACCTAATGGCGCAATAAGATAATGTCCACGTTCGTTAGGCTGCATTTTTTGGTAAGAAAAATCTACCAAGTGATAAACCTCTAATTTATCATTATTAACTTCATAGATGGCATAATAGGGAACACGGATAATACGTTCATATACCCAGAATTTACCAGGTTTTTCACCTCCCTGTAAACCCGCTAGAGGGGTTGAATCTTTTTCTTCTTCACCATTACCACTGGCTAATTCTATAACAATTAATGGAGGAATATATTCCCGCCATAAAACATAGGAACGGCGAATTTTACCATCTAATCTTGGTGCTACATCAGGGACATAAAACCAATCTGGTGCTACTGTACCTTTTTCTGGTGGTTCAGTTTCGCGCCAATAAATCCCACAATCTTGACCTATACAAAATTGTCCGTCGGGATGTTTTTTTTGTAAAGTTTGAATTATGGAATCTGTGATAATTATGCTTTGGGGATGTTCTTGAAAGTTTTTCACAAACGTACCATCAGACTCTGGTAGTTGAGTATGATCAGGAAACTGCGGTGGTATAGCAATATCAGCCAGGGTTTCACTCATACTATTTAAAAGATTACAGTTGTTTATTTAGTATTATATATACTGAAAACGGTTTATAGTTTAACCAAATATAGAACCCCTCTGGTAAACCTCTCCCCGCACCCCTCCCTGACCCTCCCCTACAAGGGAGGGAAAAGGAGCAGCTTTTATAATTGGAGAGGCTTTGAGCTTGTTTTTTATATCATAAAAAAGTCCAGATTTTAGACGTTTTGAGTATAGCGATTATCGGTTAAGTGAGATACAATACAAGAACCCTATCCCCTCCCCACAAGCGAAGCTACGATTCCTCAAATTACCCCACCCTAACCCTCCCCTTGTCAAGGGGCTACGGTGTACACACAAGTCGATATGAAAGCGAGGAGATAATATCCGCTTTTCAGGTATTACCTTAGATGTACGGTTCTTGCCCTGATCCTGTTTGCCATTACTGGCAGAATCATCTCTGACAAGCGTAACTTTCAAAAGAGTCCCCCGGTAGGTTTTTAATGTCTTTGCTGACAAATTTTAAATTAGCTCCTAAGATAATCAACCAGAAATATCCCATGAAGAATCAGTATCAATTGCTTCTAACTTAGCTAATATTTTAGGTTTAATTTTTTCATATTCTTTTTTCAATATATTTTTACTAATTTGAGCATCCGTTGATAAAGTTGAACCCTGACTAGAAACAAGCCACTCTTGCAATTTTTCTCTTTGAGCCGCAGCAATACTTGATTGTAATATATGTGTGCAAGGATGAGGAGTTTCTTTAGTAAAGAATAATAAACGATATTGCCCAGTATTCTGTAGTAACCCCGTGATTTCTTGACCAGAATTAGTTTTGAGATCCAAATAATAAGACAACCATTTAGCCCCATGTTCACGGGTATAAATAACTGTAATCCACAACATGACCGGATGAGGAGAAGAAATAAATAGAAATTGATTGTAGCGAGTACAAACTAAGCGTTTTTGAATTTCTTCTTGGGGTAGCATCACCCATAACGCTGGTAACAAATTTTTATCGTGGTAAATGGGTTGAATAAAAACGATATTGGCAATTGGTTTATTGTGTGGCCAAGTAACTAATTGCGTGATGTCATGATCAACTGAATATCTCCGTAGTTCGACTTGTGTATTGTGATTGGTAATGGGAATTGTCAGCAGATTGGTTTTTATTTTCTCTGCTGGTGCGGCAACTACAGGGAAGTTGGGGTTAATAATTTCTTGAGCATCTTGATATATAAGAGTATTATTAATAACCGAAGTATCTTTAATGAAATGAGTATTATTAATAACAGGATTATTTTTAGTGGTATTATGCGTGTCCTTTTGCTGTTCTACAGTAGTAAGAATATTAATAATTTCATTGATACTTTGGGGACGTTCACTAGGTTTTTTGCATAAACAATTCATAATTACATCTTCTAATTGCTTGGGTAGGTGCAAATTAGGAGAAATTTCCGCAAAGGAACAGGGTTTTTCAAAAGTGTGCGCTTTATACCATGCTCCAAAGGTGTTGGTTGATGCCACCACAGGAATTTTACCAGTCAGCATTTCAAACATCATGATCCCAAAACTGTAGATATCAGAACGACTATCTAGTTCTTTACCTTCAATTTGTTCAGGAGAAGAATAAGCCAAAGTTCCTAAATAAAACTTGGTATGGTCACTATCAGACATGAGTAATTTAGCAATACCAAAGTCTAAAACTTTGATTAATTCTCCAAAACTGGGATCTTGAATCACCATAATATTGCCCGGTTTAATATCACGATGGATGATTGGACAAATTTTTCCATCTACAGGAATACCATCATGAGCGCACTGTAGTCCTAAACCGATTTGCTTGGCTATTCTGAGAAATCTTGGTAAACTTAGGTGTTTTTTACGAATGATCTGACCTAATGTTTGTCCCTGTAGATATTCCATAACGTAGTATATTTCATCTACCCCATAGTCCATGACTCGGACGATATGGATGCTTTTTTGACCGAGTAAGGCGCAAGTTTTAGCTTCTCGCTCAAATCTTTCTTGCCAACGCATCCTTTCGTTTTGCATTGATAAAGTTAGAAACTTGACTGCAACAGGGACACCTCCCAGCAACGTATCCTTAGCACGATAGACTCGTCCCATTGCGCCAAAGCCAATTAGCTCTTGTAGTTGGTAACGGTTTCCGAGTAAGCGACCAATGTTGGGGTCTGACATAGAAAATTCGACTCCAATGTTTAACAGTTCAAGGGATAGTTTTGTAGGTTTTGGTGATTAGAAAATAGGTTGAAAACCTGAAAATTAAAACCGAAAATTCATCAATCAAATCGGATTGCTATTAACTAACTAGGTTAAGTAGGTGAACACAATAAAACCAAACTGTGTAAAGAAACGTAAAATCGCTGAAAATTTCTTTACTCTTGCCTCTTGCCTCTTGCCTCTTGCCTCTCTGCTCCTTACCGCCTGATACCAAGAACAATTATTTACATCCCCCCTACTTAATGTAATTGGCGTTCTAGACTAGCTTCCATTGTGCTATCTAAAAAATGACCCACAAGAATGCCACTGGTTAGATAATATTGATTATCATTAATTCGATGTAGGGTTTCAAAACCACTCTGTCTCTGACGGTGGCGAAGGTCAGTGGAGCTATCTCCGAGTACCCAATAACGCTGAACAATTGTATTTGGACAAATCCAGCCTTCACCTTCTATTTGTCCGAGGTAATTATGTTGAAGCAGAAAAGTATACTGCCGATCTCCTTCATGAAGTCGTCCTTTATACTGGAAAGAAATTTCTGGGCGATCGCTGTTAGGAAAGATTAATTTTGTAGCCATAGAGAACCAATTATCTCGATTCCAAACCACTAATGTTAAACCTTTCAAGGGAATTGGTTGACTATTGCGCTCCAACCAACTACCTTGGATCACCCACCGTCCTGGTTCTAATAAAAAAGTATGTCCCACCTGCTAAATCCCTTGTTTTAATCCAGCACAGTCGAAGTTTAGAAATACTTGCTAACATAGTATTTTGAGAGACAAGAGACTAAATTAGCGATAATTATCGTGAATTTCTCCTAAAAGCATCTCTTGATATGCTCCTGTGACTGCGGGTAAGTTACCAGGAATATTGATGTTTCGCCAGTATGCTAAAACCGCAAAAGCGATCGCTTCCTTAAATGCAGCACTTAAGCCAAACTCATCTGTAGTTGACACTGGAACATTCCCTAACAGCAACTGTAAGCGATTTTTCAAGTAACTATTACGACTGCCACCACCACATAATATTACCTTATGTGGTCTTCTGGGGAGAAAATTATCATAACTATGGACAATAGAAACTGCCGTTAATTCTGTGATAGTTGCTAAAAAATCTGCGGAATTAAGTTGGTAGGGTTGGGCATCCTGTAAACAATCATGCAAGTAGGTAATCCCAAATAACTCCCGTCCAGTAGATTTAGGTGGTGGTAAATGGAAATATTCGTGACTTAGCCATTGTTCTACCAAGGGGTAACAGGGTGTACCACTGGCTGCCCAATCACCATTATTATCATAGCTTTTAGTGCCACTTGTAAAATGCTGGACGGCTAGATCCAATAAACTATTACCTGGACCTGTATCCCAGCCGCGAATTTGCGACAACCAATCATCACTACGGGCGGGAAGATACGTAACATTACCAATACCCCCAATATTTTGAATACAACGTTCTTCCTGGTGATGACTGAGTAAATAGGCATCTACTTTAGGAACAAGGGGCGCACCATGACCATAAGCAGCTATATCTGCTATTCGGAAATTACTGACAGTAGTAATACCTGTTAAATGGGCAATCATCGCGCCCCGTCCCAGTTGGCAGCTATAACCCAGTTCTTCTAGTCCTTGGGGTGGACGATGGTAAACAGTTTGACCATGAGAACCGATGAGAGTGGCTCTGTGATGACCAATTTGAATATGTTGAGCAGCTTGGGCAAAATTATGAGCGATCGCATCATCTATGGCGGCTACATCTGCCATTGACATCGCAGTACCAGCCCCAAGCCCTAGAATATGTTCTCTGAGTTGAGGGGAGTAGGGATAGGTTTCCCCTGCCAGTAATTCCACCTTCAGATCCAAATCTCCACCAGAAATTTCTACTAAAGCGGTATCTATCCCATCTACAGATGTACCACTCATTAAACCAATCACACGAGTCGGTTGCATTGACTCAAATACTTTTATGAATTTGCGATCGTAGTGTAATTGATCCTATTACCCATGTCAAAACAATACTTCTACTATGCTTGAACTTAAAAATCCCTTGTTATGTAAGGCTTAACCATACAACCTATGATGATTGTTCCTTGCTGCTACCTCCTGAATGGGCGCAAGCCCTGCGCCTCTACATTTTATACCACGCTTCATTATCAGCAACCCCTAAGAGGGTGTTTGAAAATTCATGATTGCTGTATCAAATATTTTACCCCACCCTAACCCTCCCCTTATAAAGGGGAGGGAACTAGTACCGCAAGGCGGAAGTCAAAAGTCAAAAGTCAAAAGTCAAAATGAAGACAGTATAGGCTTTTGGAGGATTTAGAATGGTTGGTTTATTTACGCCGTTTTGTACTAGATTTCTATTCTTACCCCCCTTTACAAGGGGAAAGGAGGTAACAATGTGATGAAAATTACGGCATACCACCTTTCAAACAACCCTTAACTAATTTTGCTGACGATTAATATCTTGTAAATCCAAAGCATAATTTAAACGTAAAATATTTACCCCTGGTTCACCAAAAATCCCTAAAAACCTGCCATCAAAATACTTATTAATCAACGGAATAATATCATCTTCCTGAATACCCCGTGCCTGTGCCACTCTCTCTATTTGTTGTCGTGCTGCTTTTAAAGAAATATGTGGGTCTAAACCAGACCCTGACGTATAAATCAAATCACCCACAGGTTGTTTATCCTGATTCTGTAATTCTTCCACTTGCTTGAGAATACGTTCTTTAAGTTCTGGATTAGTGGGAGCGAGATTACTACCTCCAGAAATACCAGTCGGTTGAGCTTTTTTACCTTGACTATATCTAACAGCGCTGGGACGACCATGAAAATAACGATCAGATGTAAATCCTTGACCAATTAAAGTCGAACCAATAGGTTGATTATTGATATTTAAAATCATACTACCATTAGCTGAAATCGGGAAAAAAGACTGACCGACTAGCAATATAAAAAGAGGATAGACAATTGCTGTTAATAACCAAATTACCAAAGTTATTCTAATTGCCTTGAAAGTTTCTCTAAAAATAGACATAATTTATTTAATCTTGATTTAATAAGAGGATTCACCGAAGTAGGGGCGCAGGGCTTGCGCCCAGTCAGGATATAGGAGTAAAAGTGCTGTATGGCTTTTTCTATAAATTTTGTAACCCATTCAAATACATATCGCTATGATTTATCAATTATTAAAATCGTTCTGGCTGAAAAATGACTGTTAACAAATAAACCACCAACATTATAGTAGTAAATCCTAAAACCCCCATTGCCCAAGTAGAAACCCTATCTAAACTGAGAGTAGTATTAGCATAAACCACTGGACTCATAAATAAACTGAAACACATCACTATAAAAATAGTGATTGGTAATTGATGTTTAAACTTGGACAATCGAATCAATGGTATCATTTTCATAAAGAAAAAGGTAATATACAAGAAGTAAAAGGCAAGAATTATCAATTACCTATTCACGTAATTACAGCAGAATTCACCGATTCAGGAGTAAAACTGTCTGGCTGTGAATATAGATCCTGGACTTGATTAATCTGCAATCTGCTATATTTACGCTAAACCCACAAATGTAATCATCATATCTATTAATTTAATCGCAATAAATGGAGCAATCACCCCACCTAAGCCATAAATTAAAATATTTCTTTGCAGAAGTTGATTAGCGGTTAAAGGTCGAAACTGAATACCTTTTAATGCTAGAGGAATCAAAGTTGGAATAATTAAAGCATTGTAGATCAACGCCGAAAGAATAGCCGAATTAACGCTACTCAACTTCATAATATTTAAACTTCCTAAATTAGCAGCCGTGAAAAGTACGGGAATAATTGCAAAATATTTAGCAATATCATTAGCGATAGAAAATGTCGTCAACGCTCCACGAGTAATTAACAATTGCTTGCCAATACTAACGATATCAATTAATTTGGTGGGATCAGAATCTAAATCCACCATATTAGCCGCTTCCTTAGCTGCTTGCGTTCCCGTATTCATAGCCACACCTACATTAGCTTGTGCCAAAGCGGGAGCATCATTAGTTCCATCCCCTGTCATCGCTACTATTTTACCCTCAGCTTGTTCCCGTTGAATCACACTGATTTTATCTTCTGGCGTAGCTTCAGCAATAAATTCATCTACTCCAGCTTCTTTTGCAATCACAGAAGCAGTAATCCGGTTATCTCCCGTCAGCATGATAGTCCGTACTCCCATGCGTCGGAGTTGGTCAAATCGTTCGCGGATACCTGGTTTAACAATATCTTTGAGATAGATAACACCGTAAATTTCCTGATCAAGACAAACAGCTAAAGGTGTACCACCTTGATGAGAAACTTGTTGATATGCAACATCTAATTCTGGTGTATCTCTTCCATGACGGGAGAGAACAAAGCCTTGAATTGCTCCTACTGAGCCTTTGCGTACCTCCCTACCCCCAGGTAAATTAGTACCACTCATGCGCGTTTTTGCCGAAAATTCTATCCCCTGTGCTTGTTTGCGGTCTAAATCAAAATTTGCCCCTAACTTTTCTGCCAGTCGGACAATAGATTTACCCTCTGGAGTGTCGTCAAAAATACTAGCTGCCAAAGCCACGTTAGCAATTTCCACTATTGAATGACCATTGATGGGGATAAATTCTTCTGCTAAACGGTTGCCAAGGGTGATTGTTCCAGTTTTATCAAGTACCAGAGTATTAATATCGCCACAGGCTTCTATTGCCCTACCAGAGGTGGCAATGACGTTAAATTGTGCCACTCTATCCATACCCGCAATACCGATGGTACTCAGTAAACCGCCAATAGTTGTGGGGATGAGGGCTACCAAAAGAGCAATGAGAACAGGAATGCTCACAGGACTATTCACATAGTAGGCAAAGGCGGGCAGAGTGGCTACTACGAATAAAAACACTAAACTCAGAACTGCTAATAATACTGTTAAGGCAATTTCATTAGGGGTTTTAGTCCGTTCTGCTCCTTCGACCAGAGCAATCATCCGGTCAATAAAGCCTTTGCCTGGTTCAGCAGTAACACGAATAATCAGTTCATCAGAAATTATGCGTGTACCACCCGTGACTGAACTGGCAACGTCTGAACCTGATTCTTTGAGAACTGGGGCAGATTCGCCTGTAATTGCTGATTCATCCACAGAGGCGACACCCATGATTACTTCACCATCTGCGGGAATCACATCGCCTGAGACTACATATATAGTGTCTCCCTGTTTTAAGCTGTTGGCAGGAACTTCTGTAATTTTGCCTTCAACGGTGATGGTTTTGGCAATGGTGGCTGATTGGGTGGAACGGAGTGTATCGGCTTGGGCTTTACCTCGTCCTTCGGCTACGGCTTCGGCAAAGTTGCTAAATAGAACTGTGAATAATAAAATTCCCGTTAATAGTCCGTTAAACAGATGGGGATTTTTTTGATTTACTGGACCGAATAATTCAGGGTAAATGGTGACAGAGAAAGTGATGATTGTTCCTATCCATACTAGAAACATCACTGGATTTTTGATGGCATATGGGGGATACAGTTTAATAAAAGCATCTCCTATGGCTCGGAAATACAGTCCTTTATTGGATACTCGCGCTTTTCTGTGTTTCTTACGACGGTAACGAGGGCGGGAAGCTTTAGAATTAGAGGTAGTTGCTGAGTTCATATATAAGTAATTTTTTAGGAGTCAGGAGTCACCGAGTCACCGAGTCACCGAGTCAGAAGTCACCGAGTCAGGAGTCAGAAGTCAGGAGTCAGGAGTCAGGAGTCAGGAGTCAGGAGTCAGGAGTTCAGGGGGAAGAAAGAAGAAAGAAGAAAATTAGCTTCGTCTTTTTATCCTCATTACCTCATGTTTATCTAACTACCAGAAGCGAGTTTAAAGCCTTCGGCAATTGGTCCTAAAGCTAGAACAGGGAAGAATGTGAGGATGCCTAAAATTAGGGTGACACCAGCAGTAATAGTGGTAAAGAGTAGAGAATCTGTTTTCAAAGTTCCCCGGCTGGCTGGACTGGCTTGTTTTTTAGACATACTATCAGCTAAGAGAAGTAGGGCAATAATGGGTATATAGCGTCCTGCGAAAATACTGATAGTTGTACTTAAGTTCCACCATAATGTGTTGTCATTTAATCCTTCTAAGCCAGAACCATTATTGGCTGCGGCTGAGGCGTATTCATAAACTACTTGGGAAATGCCATGAAAACCTGGGTTACTAATTCCTGACAAGGATATAGGATAAGCCATAGCTATGGAACTAGGAATTAAAATCATCATGGGGTGAATTAATAGCACTACACTAGCCAGGACAATTTCCCGTTTTTCAATTTTGCGCCCAAAAATTTCTGGTGTGCGCCCTACCATTAAACCGGTGATAAAAACGGTGAGCATCAGATAAATGAAGAGATAAGCTGTTCCTATGCCTTGTCCTCCCCAAATTATTTGTAAAAATAGGTTGAATAAGGTAGAAAATGTGCCACTGGGCATGAGGGAATCGTGCATTCCGTTAACAGCACCGCACATGGTGGCTGTGGTTGTAACTGCCCATAGTGCGGTTTGCGCCCAATCAAATCTGACTTCTTTGCCTTCTAAGTTGGGTAATTCTAATCGCAAGGCATTGTTAATGATGGGATTTCCTTGTAATTCTCCTGTGGCTGTAACGCCAATGAGAACGACAAAGATGATAAACACCATTGAAAATAATAGCCAGGTTTGTTTGAGGTTGTTGGCAAATACTCCGTAGGTGTAAATTAGGGAGGTGGGGATAGCCAGCATGGCAATGATTTCTATTAGGTTAGAAGCACCATTGGGATTTTCAAAAGGATGAGCGGAATTAGCTGCAAAAAAGCCGCCACCATTTTCTCCTAACATTTTGATCATTTCCCAGGAGGCTACTGGACCTCTGGCTATGTACTGAATTCTCCCTTCTAAGGTTTCTACTAAGGCAGTTTTGGCTAGGGTTTGAGGTACACCGGAGATGATGAGAGCGATCGCCCCCACAATAGATAAAGGCAATAAGATCCTAGTGATAGCCTGGGTAAAATCTACATAGAAATTCCCCAGTTTTCTCCCTGTTAACCCACGAATAAAGGCAATTCCCACTACCAAACCACTAGCCGCTGAGGTAAACATTAAAAAACCTAAAGCTGATGTTTGACTAAAATAACTAAAGGTATTTTCTGTGGCGTAGTGTTGTTGGTCGGTATTGGTCAGGAAGGAAATTGTGGTATGCAGTAATAAATCCCATCTCATCCGCCCCAGTCCATTGGGATTCCAGGGCAGAAATTTCTGATAATAGAGGAGAGCATAAACTACCGCACCCATGACTAAGTTACTGCATAGTAAGGCGCGAATATACTGCCAACCCGTCATATCATTTTTTTTACCCACACCCCCTAAAATATAAATTATTGCCTCTAGGGGCTTCATTACAGGATCAAGAATTGTCCTCTCTCCCAAAAAAACGCGGGCTATGTATTTTCCTAGTATTGGCGTAATGAATACGACAATACACAGCGTTAAAGCAATTTGTAAAAAACCTTGACTCATGTAGTTTGCACTCTATTCAACTGAAGTTCTAGCCAGTTAACACTCAACAATAATGCCTAAATTACTAATAGATTGAATTTTTAGTGATTGGATGATTTTTCATACCACCTAAATCAATATAGTAGAGAATTAGATATTAACCCAGCGACTTGATAAACTATGGCTGAACTACCAAAAACCTTAGAAGATGCGATCGCTCAATCTTGTGAAGCGGTAAAATCAGCTTTAGCTGATGGTATAACTCGGATTCAAGTTGAGTTATTATTTCCAGAACTCAAATTCATGACGGTTGCAGAACAATTTCTCCCCCAATTTACTGAATACGAATCCCGTCTTAAAGTCTTCTTTGCTGATGCTGGTGCGGCTGCTTTAGCCCGTCGTGATTGGACAGACGCACAATTCCAAATTTCCGATATTGGTACTGGTAGGGCTGCATCCCTAGAAGCAAAAATTCAGCCAGAGGATGAAATTTTCCTATTTATTGCCCCCACCTCCGTAGAAGTGCCACAATTAGAAAAGCTGTGTGAACTGATCGGCGATCGCCCCACAATCATGTTAACACCCCGACTCGAAGATTCTAGTGTAGTTGGTATCGGTTACACAGCCAGAGAAACTCGTCGTCGCTTCATTAGTACCATCGAATCTTGTTACTACATCCGTCCTGTAGATGATGAATCTGCCCTTTTCCGTTGCTACCCTGGACAATGGGAGGTATGGCAAGAAATAGAGGACGAATATCAAAAAATTGTTGAACTCTCAAACAAACCCTATGGTGATGAATTAGACGCAATTCTTCTAAAGGGACAAACGGCAAACACTGCGGACGCTACACCCGCCAGAAAACCCAGTGTATTTAAGAGTTTGCAACGGTTTATCAAGGCTTTAAGCAGTTAAGATCACAAAGCAGTAGGGGCAAACCCCCTGTGGTTGTACCAAATACCGGGGTAGGCACGGGGGCGCTACCCCTACATTAAATCCAAATCTTTTAAGTAGTCGGACAAAATTAAATTCACTCGTTGAGAGAGGGAACAGGGAACAGAAAAATCAATTGTGTAATTAATTCTGTCCCATTTTTTATATAATTAACTTTGCCTGCCTGCCTACTTACCAATTACCAATTACCAATTACAATTACCAATTCCCCCATTATTTAATTTAAAGATGAAATTAATCTGTTCTCAAAGTGATCTTAGTAGCAACCTTTCTCTAGTCAGTCGTGCAGTCCCGTCCAGACCAACTCATCCTGTTCTTGCCAATATCTTATTACAAGCAGATGCCAAAACTAATCAGGTTAGTTTAACAGCCTTTGACCTCAGTTTAGGTATCCGTAGCAGCTTTAGTGCCGAGGTCTTAGAAGGGGGGACAATTGCTCTCCCTGCCAAACTGCTTGTAGATATCACCTCTCGTCTACCAGAAGGGGAAATCACCCTGGATGACGGCTGCGGCGAGCAAAGCTATCAATCGGGAGATAATACCGGAGAAGGTATAATTGTTACTCTCAAACCTAAAAGCGGACGTTATCAAGTCCGAGCAATGGGCGCAGAAGAATTCCCCGAACTACCTGTAATTGAAAACGCCGAAGCAATTACTCTCACAACAGCAGCACTAATTGAAGGATTGAAAGGTTCTTTGTTTGCTACCAGTTCCGATGAAACCAAGCAAGTCCTCACAGGCGTACATTTAACCCTAAAACAAGACACTTTAGAATTTGCCGCCACCGACGGACATCGGTTAGCAGTGCTGGAAACTACAAATGAGCGCCCTGTAGAAGGACGTGAACAGGTAGAGGTGACAGTACCGGCAAGAGCATTGCGAGAACTACAACGGATGTTAGGGCATAACTCCACATCGGAAGAAACTGTAGCCGTATATCTTGATCAAGGTCAAGTAGTATTTGCTTGGCAAAATCAACGCCTAACTAGCCGCACTTTAGAAGGGCAATATCCCGCTTATCGGCAATTAATTCCTCGGCAATTTGAACGCCAAGTCACATTAGAAAGAAAGCAATTTATTAGCACTTTGGAACGAATTGCTGTGTTAGCAGATCAGAAAAATAATATTGTCAAAGTCAGCATTGATAATGCCAATCAAGAGATTACTTTATCTTGTGAAGCGCAAGATGTTGGTAGTGGTACAGAATCAATGCCAGCACAAATATCTGGCGAAGATATAGACATTGCTTTTAATGTCAAATATCTGATGGAAGGTTTAAAAGAACTACCATCTTCAGAAATTCAAATGCACTTGAATCAAAGTTTAACTCCGGTAATTTTCACGCCTTTGGGTGGATTAAAAATGACCTATTTGGCTATGCCTGTACAGCTTAGAAATTAGTTTTTGATCTGTCACACAATTTTAGATTTTAGATTTTAGATTTATGCCACGAATAAATTCGCGGGCTTAGGGTGTTTGAAAAGTCATGGTTGCTGTATCAAATGTTTTACCCCTCCCTAACCCTCCCCTTTATAAGGGGAGGGAACTGGATTTTCTTGTTACCCCCTTGATAAGGGGACACTAAGGGGGGTAACAATATAATGAAAATTACGGGATACCACTTTTAAAACATCCTCTTAAGACATTTTTGGACTTTGAATCTTCAATCCAAAATTTAAAATCTAAAATCCGGTCAGGGAATCTATTTTCCGTTCCCTGACAATTTGTATGACTGAATCAGGATAGTTTAGTAATAAATCTTACCGCCACCCCATTTAGTGCCAACAACTTTGGGTTCTAAGAGAATATGTCCAGCAATTGCTTTCAAGTCTTCCTCAGTCAGATTTCGCATAACTCGGAAAATATTTGCACTCTTCAAACTGGGGTGAATTTCCGAAATTTCTGTTGCGCCATCATAGGTAGTGGGATTTTTCATATAGTCCACCAAACCTTCAATATTATTGCGCTTAGGTAAAGCCCCTGCTAAGGCTTCTGGATCAAGTCCCACATTTTGGTTAGTCTTGGTAACTCCACCGGCATGACATTGAGCGCAAGCGTAATTGAATAGTCGTTTACCTTCTTTGACTTGTTTTAAGCTGAGAACAACTGTATCACCTTTGTCATTTAATGGTACTGTACGGATAGCTTCATCCAGTTCTAAAGCTGTTGCAGTACCGACAACCATCTGTAATGTCAGCAAAATAGTAGCAACAACAACACCAATTAGTCTTTTAAACATATTTCTCCTCAAAGATTTTATTGAGTCACTGTAATACCAATATCATGTTAGGAGTCCAATTTGTTGCCAAAAATACGATCCCTTAAACTCTTGTAATTTAAATTTCTAGATAGGATAGGATCAACAAAGCTAAAATTGTTGTTGTTATAGTGATGCCGTAAAAATCGTACAAGTGTACTACTGCAACGCTTGTTTTTGCTGGGAAATAGTAAGGGTGTAGTTGAACCTGTCTTGTGACAAATCACCCATATACAATAAGTATTTGCCCGGCTGCCAGTAACCTGAGAATTCGGCTTTGCCACCACTATAGCTATCAGCAAGCACACAGAAGCGTCCTCCTGGTCCAGAAATCAATAGTGTTGGCTGTCCTTGACTTTCTACCGTCAATCGTAAATAAGGCAATGGCTCTGTAACTTCAATTATTTGATTAGGATCGGTGTTAATATTCCCACAATTACTTTTTACACCCCCTCCAGATGTACCGTTTAATACTAATGGGTCTTGATTGAACTTAGAGTTAATTTCTAATTGTGGGGTTTTAGCAAAGCTGGACTGATTCAGTAATAAGCCCATTGTGAGTGCTACAGAAGCAATTGTAAATAGCTTCAAAGTTTTCATGTTATTTCTATACTCATCAAATGTTTGCATCGTTGGAGTTTAAGCAAAAGTAGACTAATTCAAAGCTGGGAATCAGGATTTGGAGGTAATAATCATGTACAATTTAATGACCTATTGATTTCTATAGATTTTAGATTTGTTAAGCAGAACTTTTAGAGAACTCCACAAAAAGAAATGCCCAATGTCATTCTGTTCGCGCAGCGTGCCAGAGGCATTACGAAACGAAGTGTAGTGAAGAATCTCTTGAGATACTTCGTTTCGCTATGGCTTACGCCACGCTCCGCGAACGTTACACTCAGCATGACAAAACAGGATCATTTATTTTGTGGCTTACTCTTAGCAATTTTTACAGATTACTTATTTAGACGGGAACAATTAGATTGTGTTCCTACTGAACATTTTATCATTCCAGAGTGGGGAAAACAATTGGAAGATTGCGTTAGCTTAACCGACAGCAGCCCTATGACCCGAAAGGCAGCGTGGGATGGCGCGTAAATTGACGACAGTTTTCCGACCAATGCAACAGCGTTCGCGCAGTGTCTCGAAGAGAGGAAGGAAAACATGGAGATAATTCACAAACCTTGTGTTATACTAGAATGCGGGTGGTTGGTGGCTAGACTTTTGGCTCGGCAAAAATCCTTTTATATCAATACTCTTAGCGATTTTAATGGTAAGGCTGCGACCCATTTTTAGTATATTATGCTTTCTATAGCAAATTGATTATTACTCTAAGATGTTAAAAGTAGTCAAAGTCAGATTATATCCAGATATTCAGCAACAGCAATCATTAGCACAGGCTTTTGGCAGTTGTCGTGATGCAAAACCACTGTCTAGCTAAATCTATTCAACAAGTTGGCTGGGGAATGTTCTGTACCATGCTTAAATACAAAGCAGAAAACGAAGGGAAAATTTATCAAGAAGTTGATAGATTCTTTCCTTCGTCAAAGACTTATTATATCTGTCTTAATCAAGTGGGTAATTCACGCTGGATGAAACTGCAAAACAGCGGATTGTCTGATCCGTATAAATCCTGATAAAATTTCCTGATGTTCAAACTAAAGCATCTTCAAACCAGTAACACAGGGTGGTCTTTGGATCAACGAGATCCAAGGTTCATCGAATCTATGATGCCTATCTTGGGCTTGTTATATAACTGTTATTTTCGAGTCCAAACCAGTGGCTGGGAAAATGTCCCAGATGAAAAAATTCTCGTTGTCGGTTCTCATAATGGCGGACTGGCATCTCCTGATACTTCCATGATGTTATATGATTGGTTGCGTCGCTTTAGTGTGGAAAGACCGATTTATGGTTTGATGCACCCTAAGGTTTGGGATGTGTTTCCACCAGCAGCAGAAATGGCGATGAAGGCTGGTGCAGTGAGGGCGCACCCGAAAATGGCTTACAAGGCTTTGCGGTCTGGTGCTAGTGTCTTAGTTTATCCTGGTGGTGCGGAGGATGTCTTTCGCCCCCATGGAATGCGGGATAAAATTTATTTTGCCGAACGGAAGGGGTTTATTAAGTTGGCGCTGCGGGAGAATGTACCGATTGTCCCAGCGATTTCCTGGGGGTCACATGATACTTTGATTGTCTTGGCTGATATATATGAAGTTATGCAGCAATTTCATAAAATGGGGATGCCTTGGCTGCTTGGGGTTGATCCTTTGGTGTTTCCCATTTATTTAGGATTACCTTGGGGATTGGCTTTTGGACCGCTGCCTAATATTCCTTTGCCTGTAACTATCTATACTAGGGTTTGTCCGCCAATTGTGTTTGCACGCTATGGAAAAGAAGCTGCAAGCGATCGCACTTATGTGGACGAATGCTATGAGTTAGTCAGAAGTAAAATGCAGCAGGAGTTAGATACTTTAATTCAACAAGCCAATCATTAATATCATCCTGGTGGTGCTTTTGTCGCCAGGTATTTCAACTCACTACATCTTGCAAAGAATCACTTTTTTCTCGGACAAGATGACCGTCTTCCATATAAACAATGCGGTCAGCAATATCTAAAATGCGGTTATCGTGGGTGACGAGTAAAATTGTACAGCCATGCTCTTTAGCTAATTTCTGCATTAGTTCTACTACATCCCGTCCTGATTGTTTATCTAGTGCGGCGGTGGGTTCATCTGCTAGGACTATTTTTGGTTGACTGACTAATGCGCGAGCGATCGCTACCCGTTGTTTTTGTCCCCCTGATAAACTATCTGGATAGTAATTGAGACGATTTCCTAATCCTACTTCTTCTAACATTTGCTGTGACTGCATTAACATTTTTTTTGCTGACATTCTCGGCTGTACTTCTAAACCCATCCTGACATTTTGGATTGCTGTTAAGCTACCGTGTAAGTTATGGGCTTGAAAAATATAACCGTTATTTCTGCGGGCTTGGGTTAATTGTTTAGCATTAGCTTGACATAGTTCATTACCTAATACCTGCAAACTCCCAAATTGGGCAGAACGTAACCCACCAGCCAAGGTTAATAATGTGGTTTTACCAGAACCAGAAGGACCTGTCATGATCACAATTTCCCCTGCATTTATAGTTAAGCTAATGTTAAATAAAACTTGTTTTCGTAGTTGTCCAGATCCGAAGTAATGATCAAGATTGTGGATGGAAATTACAGGTTTAGTAGAGTTAGTAGTTTGCATAGTTGAGGTTTTAAGGATTTTTTTGCACGCAGAGCCGCAGAGACAACAGAGAGGAATTTTGAGGAATTTAAAACATATCTACTGGGTCGGCTGATTGGAGTTTATTTGTGGTGCTTCCACTACTGCATCCATCTGATTTATTTGTCCAAGTTCGACAATGCCGTTACCGGATACTACTTCACCTGCACGGCTATAAATGTCAGAAATTACACCATTTTGAGGTGTTTTAACATAACTTTGCTCGAAATTGGCTTGTGCCTGTGCGGCTACGGCTATTTTATTTAAGTTGGCTTTAGACTAGTAGTTCGTCAAATTTATTTTGACGGGTAATGGGAAAAAACTTCTGTTCTTCCCTCCCCCACCTCCCCTACCTCCCCCACCTCCCCCACCTCCCCTGCCCCCTGCCCCCTGCCCCCTGCTTGCCTTCACCCGTCATTTTCGGGTTGACAGACTACTAGAATATGCTGCATTGTGAAGAGATTTTACCAATGGAGAGCGATCGCTTGATTGATAATCTAGTTAATTTAGCGTTGCTGATAGCCTGCGTGGCGTAGCCATGTTGAGGTATGAAATTCCCAAATTGAACCTTTAAAACTCTTACCTTTGCGTGAGACTAAGGGACTTCCAATTAAAAAAATCCCCAAAAGTTTCTTGTGGGATGGGCATCTTGCCCGCTAATTACCAAGGACAAGCAGGATACCCATCCCACAAAATTGGGTAATTTATTTTTTGGTGATCCCTAAAATTCATATCCTTAATCAGCAACGCCTATGGAAATCAAAGCAATCACGAGAGGTTGCCCCCAGGATATTGACCAATTACCAATTACCAATTTCCTCTATATATTCGGCAGTGGGAATCACTGGTGAATATTGGTGCAGTATCTTAGTGATTGCCGTTAAATTACAAGTTAATTCAATTTGTTCCCTTTCTAGCAAACCCAGAATAAAATCGGGATTGTCTTTAGCTACCACTGGTAATTGATGTAAACCACGTAATGCCATCCGGTCTAAAGCTTCAGATACAGGTTCATCATCCCAAGCATAGAGAATATCTGTAGTACAAATATCTATCAGTTTTTGACTAGATAAATATTCCTGAATTTCCGGCAATGAATTAGGAAGATTTTGGCAGATAAAAAAAGTTCGTTTAATATCTTCTAGGGAAAGAATTCCTACCAGTTTACCAGTATCATCATCAATGATTAAAGCACTGCGTATTCGTTCCCGCGTCATTACTACCGCAGTCTCTAATACGCCTAAAGTTGCTGATAATTTTTTGGGACAGGTGTACATAGCATCTGCTACTAACATTTGCTGCCAAAGTTCTACTTTTTCATCTTTCAATTCAGGTAAACCAATCTGTTGCAGATTAGCATTAGCATCTACAGTTGGTTTGATTAGTTCCACCAACCAAACACTTAAACCCACTGCTGCCATTAAAGGTAAAACAATGCGGTAATCACGGGTTAATTCAAATAACATTAAAATTGCTGTTAATGGCGCTCTCACGCTACCTGCTAAAACCGCCGCCATACCTACCATTGCATAAGCTGGAGGAGCAGCCATATATTCTCCAATTCCTGGGATGATCAAAGCCAAAAATTTAGCGTAGGCAGACCCAAAGGAAGCACCTAAAAACATGGCTGGGGCAAATAATCCGCCCACAAAACCACTACCTGAACTTACCGCTGTCATTAGCAGTTTTAATACTAGTAAAATGAGTAATAAATTGAGGGAAAAATCTTCATCCTGTAGTATGGCTTCTACAGTTCCATAGCCGATACCTAAAATTTGTGGGTATTGCCAACCGACTAAACCAAGAATTACACCACCAAAAATTGGCTGAATGGACTGAGGAATTTTACCTAATAACGTTAACCCTGAGAAATTGCCAGCAAAGATAGCTTTAGCTAAACGAATGGATTCAGTATAAGTAAGAGAAATTAAACTTGCACCCAAACCTAAACCCAGATAAAGCGGTAATTCTAGGTAACTGCGAACTTGATAAGCGGGTAAAGCAAAAGCTGGTTGTGAACCTAACCCAATTTGAGCAATTAAAGCAGCTACTACGGCGGCAAGTAACACCACACTTACGGCAGAAGTAGCAAAATATGTACTGCCCATGACTACTTCTAAGGCAAAAAATACTCCCGCAATGGGGGCATTAAAACCAGCCGCTAACCCAGCCGCAGCACCAGCCCCCAATAGTAACCGCTGACGCTCCTGAGATACTTGTAATATATCTGATAACAACACCCCAAAATTAGTCCCAATTTCTACACTTGGACCTTCTGGACCTAAAGATGCACCACTACCAAGAGAAACTGCCGCCGCGATCATTTTTGTCACCGGTCGCAGGGGTTTTTTCGCTTCTTTTCCCTGAGAAACAGCTATCAGGGATGAAAGTCCTGGACCAAAATCTTGAGTTCGCCAACGCATGAGGCCAACAATGATACCACCGAGAATAGGAACAGCCGCTAAGGTCCAAGCACCCCAAATTCCAATCTGTCCCATCAGATTTTCCAACATGAAGTTGTTAATTAGCTGGATTAAATAGTGAAAGGTGACTATACCCATACCTGTGCTACTGCCAATTAGCACGGCTAAAAACAGCACTACTGTTTCGGGAGAGGCTTGAAAACGATTAATTAACTGAGTGAACCGCATGGAATATGGGGGAAAGTAGGGTTTTAATCATTGAGGATTCTTAGATATTGATAAACGGGGTATAATGTTGGAAAAATCCGTTTTTTGTCTATTATTTCTTATTGTGGTTCATTTTCAGAGAAACTGCCTGCTCAATAATTAACTAACAAAAATCACAAAATATTTAGAAAAAATAATTCTACTTTGTGGTGCTAACAACTTGGGTTAATATTGAGGGGAGTACGTCTTTGGAGCAATTGCATTCTTAAACTCCATAATAGTATTTTGCCAATCACTATCAGTGATTATGGCACGATTACTAGGTTTACAGTAAAATTCAATACAGATATTGTTATAAATAGAATCGAGGGACTAGGCGGACGAGGTAGATGAGTACAAATACTTTTCATAATCACTATGTTACTTGCCCAATTTGCCAAAAAAATAACAGAACAAAGCCAATAAAGTCTTATATTGGTTTGTTTACCTGTCCTTATTGTCAAGAAAAATTAGTTGTTTGCCAAAGTGGACACTATGTGCGTGATCCATTTATTTGGAGACAAATAATGATTTCGTCGGTTCTCCGTCGTCAAAGCCGACCTTTGGCAAGGATTATCAGAGATTTTATTGTCATTAAGCATCCTTTACTGTCTTTAGTTGTGGGAAGTGCAATTTTTTTCGGGATTGTGACTATGACTCAAGACAACATGAGTCGTAATGGTCAAGAAATTCCCCAAATTGAAAAAATGAATAGGGGTGAAAAATAGATTTCAGGCGTATGGCTAACGCCACGCTTTGTTATCAGGCGTTCAGGAAGAAGAAAATTTCTGCTTCCCTGTTCCCTATTCCCTGTTCCCTTGCCATAACGACAATTTTTAATTTCCACCTACTTAGGGCTTGCTGATAGCGTAGCGTGGCGTAAGCCATATAAACTGAAAACCTAGATATATTAAGAGTTGTTGGGTTAAAAAAGTGAATCAGGTGCAAGGAATCAACATTGAAACTTTTGATTTACCTATCATTTTTGGCGTTGCTGATTAAGGGTATGAATTTTAGTCTCACGCAAAGGCGCAATCACGCTTCGTGATCTCGAAGAGTAGACGCACTGAGGTTTGAGTTTTAAAGGTTCAATTTGGGAATTTCATACCTCGATTCAGCAACGCCTCATTTTTCAGATTCGAGACTATTCTGATCTCCTTCTAATTCTTTCTTCTGACTCGGTGACTCCTGACTCCTAGCCCATTACTTACGTCACGCTGCGCTATCACGAACAGACTTTTTCGGCAAACCCTACTTAAGTAGGTTGGCGTTGAAAATTGTCGTTATGGCAAGGCAAAAGGCAAGAGGCAAGAGTGAAGAGGGTTTAAGCGATTTTACATTTCTTTACACAGTTTGGTTTTATTGTGTTCACCTACTTATAATAAGTTATTTTGTTTGGTAATTAATTGCCAGTCTTTTACTTGGTCTATGACTTTGATGGATTTAAATTGGAGGTTTTCTAAGGTAGATGTGTTAATGAGAAAATAAGGTTGGCTATCATATTGCCAGTAATATTGTAGTTCACCGATAGAAGCAGGAATGATCGTGCGATCGCTATAAAAATCCAAGGAAGGACGATGATAGGGAAAAGATGTATAGATTTCCTTAACTGCTGGATTAATTTTCGTGATCATTGCCGCTACGGGTTTAACGGCATAGGCTGTATTTAATTCCCAAACCCAGTAATTAGATTTCATTAATAATAATAGAGAAATATAACTTCCCCAAATTAAAATTTTCAGAAATTGTCTATCACCGCGTTCTGCTAAAATTGCGGATAAAGTCATAGTTAAAGCTACTGCGGCAAAAATAATCTGTAACTCGGCTTTGTCTAATGTTCTGCCCCCAAAATAAATACTACTGGCAGAGGCTACTACCGCCAATATCGCTAAACTCGTTACCCAAGCGCGGGGATAGCCTGAGAATAAGGGGACATTTTCCATCTGGGCTAATTGAAACCCAAAAGCTAAAGCCAAACTAGGGTAAATGGGGAATATATACCAGGGGAGTTTAAAGCTAATGAGAGAAATAATTAATAGATAAACACCACACCAGATAATAATTAATTTTGCCCAACTTAAGTTATTATTTTCCCAGGTAATGCGGATAGTTTGGGGGAGAAATATCAACCAAGGCCATGTCCATTTGGCGATTTCTAAAAGATAATACCAAGGTGCTTGGGATGTGCCATTATTAATGGTTTGAATATGGCTTAAAGATGTATTGATATCAATACTGAAGGGATACCCATAGTGCCATAATTGCAACCCATACCAGCAGCATACAGGTAGACAACCGATAAAAATACCTATCCAGAAATAATAACTTGTGAGTAGTCTGGGTGTATCCCAAAAAAGAAAGACTAAAACAATTGCACCTAAATAAATACCCATCATGCCTTGAGTTAGACAGATTAACCCAAAACTAATGCCTACACCTAAGCAGTAACGTAAATCCCGCCGCGATCGCAAGACAAACCACATCATCACAATTAAAAAACAGGCAACTGCCCCATCTAACATTGCCAACCTGCCATAACGTACCACAGGCAGCATTGTTAAATAAATCAAGGAACTATAAATAGCTGCCCAACGTTGACGAAATATCTCCCTTCCTAGACAATATAAGCAAGGTACAGAAGTTGCTGTCAAAATTGCACCAGGTAGGCGCGTTGTCCATTCATTGACACCACCCAGATAATAAGCCCCAGCAATTAACCAGTGCATAAGTGGCGGCGTGTGATGATATGGTTCACCTCCCAAAGTGGGGTAAAGCCAGCGCATTGAATCTACTGGGGCTTGCCAAATTTCCCGCGCTACCCTAGCTACGGTTGCCTCATCGCCATCTTGTAAGGGCAAACCTCCAAGATTGATACTAAACAAAATCACCGCTGCTAATAACAATAGGATTAGCCATAGCCAATCAATCTTTTTTTCAATCACACGATGCTGTTTTTCTAGATGAGTCCAAACAAAGCTTCCTTCTTGCATATTCTATGCGAATCTTATAACTGCTAGGTTTAATCACATAGAGATCAAAGCGAATCTCCAATGTTGCCATCTAGGAACAATCTATATTCAAAGACAATGGCTAAATCCCAAATTAGCTCAATTTCTCATGAATAGAGATAATTTTTTGGCGAAGATTTTCTTATTGATTTTTTAAGGAAGTTTACAAGCATCTTTACGATTAAATGATATAAATACTACCATTAGCATTTAGTCAACTACCCCGAAGGAGAATGTCAATGAACTTACCTTTTATTTTAGATGTGGCACTGGGTTTAGTTTTTATTTACTTAATTTTAAGTTTACTGGCTTCGGAAATTCAAGAACTATTGACAACCGTACTGCAATGGCGGGCTGAACACTTGAGAAGATCAATTGAAATTCTTTTAGCTGGTGATGCTCAAACTTCAGAAAATCCCGAAATAATTCAACTTGTCAATAAAATTTACGGTAATCCTTTAATTCAAAGTATTAATCAAGAGGCGAAAGGTTTATTGGCAACTTTACCTCGGAAAGCGACTTGGGCAATTGGCTCATTCTTTAGTCTGTTTAGAAAGTCTAGTTCTAGATTTAAAAAAGAAACTGTGTTTGGTGATCAAAAACGTAGTGCGCCTTCCTATATTGGTGGTGAAAATTTTGCTAATACTTTTATGGATACACTCCAACTGCCAATATTGGTACAAAAATTAACTGAAATTAGGTTGGAGCAATTCAAAGCTGAACGGTTAGATGATGTTAGACAAATTTTGATCCAGTTACAAGTTTACATTAATAACCAGGAGCTATCTAGTGAATTTGCCACCAATATTGCCGCAGATTATAGACGGTTGGAGTTAGAATATAACCTGATTATTGATGAATTCAAAAAGGATAAATATGATATCTACATGGTGATAAATAGGATGGGAGATAGCCTAGCTAAATACATAGAAAGTTTTGCAGCAACTATAGCCAATCATGAATATATTTTAGATAAGCCTTTGCGGGAACTAAAATTCTTAAGACAAGATATTTTTGAAAATGCAGAAAAAGCTATAGTCATAGGAGGCTTAAAACCTAATATTAATGAAATCGTCAAATCTATCAAGAAAGGTAGTGATATTCATGGTGAAGTCATAGCAGCTATCCAAGATAAAGATAGTGAAACTTATAAGAAAGTTAAAGAACTGATTGATATTTTGCCAAATTCTGTAGTTGATAGCATTGAAACTATGGCAAAACGCGCCCAGATGAAGGCTAAAAGCACGGAGGAAGGTATTACTCTTTTGCGAAGAGAAATTGAAAATAGTTTTGATAGCTCAATGGAAAGAGCCGGTGGTGTTTATAAACGTAATGCTAAAGGAGTGGCAATTATCATTGGCATAACCTTAGCTATCACAACCAATGCCGATACTTTTCATATCATTAACCGTTTATCTAAGGATTCTTTATTGCGGGAAATAATTATTAACCAGGCTGTAAAAGTAGCACCACAAGGCTCTAATCCTTCAGATATCAATAAAATAGATCCTAACGAGATTTTAAAGGAAGTTGAATTACCAATTGGTTGGACAAGTGCTAACATACAACAGCAAATCAACAGCACAAAATATAGAGTTAATGGGTTGCCTGTTTTCAGTGTTTTAAGTATGATTGCTGGTTGGTTTGTCAGTGGTATCGCTATTGCGATGGGTGCGCCTTTTTGGTTTGATTTACTAGGAAAAGTGATGAATGTCAAAAATGCAGGTAAAAAAGGCAAACAGTCCCCCAAAAATCAAGATGAATAATCAATGATTCAGATCCCCGACTTCTTTGAGAAGTCGGGGATCTTGTGGTTTAGAAAATAAAAATTATTTGTACATCCCATTCTCTATTTTGGCGGATAATTTGAATTTGTTGGATAAATTCACGGAAGTAAAATCTTCGTTCTACCTCTGATAAATCGAGCCAAAATTGGGGAATAGAGACAGCTTCAGCTACAGAACGCAAATTCACAGGAGGAAGAATTGCTAACTTGGCTTGAAGTTCGGAAATTTCTGTGCGAAGTTTGTAAGCTCTTAATTTTGCAGTTTCTATATCTAAAATCCCCGTTTCTATGAAAGTGGGTAATTCCTGGAGGATTTGTTGCTGACGAGATATATCATTGCCTAAACTATTTTTAATTGCATCTAATTGGGGAAAATTTATCCCGGCGACAGCTAAAGGTAAATCTTGACAAACATGATCAATGGTTTTTTCTAAAACTACTTGGTAAGGGATAGCACGACATTTAGGCTGTTGAGGACATTCGGTTGGGCGTAAATATAAATACTTTTTATTATGATGACGCTGGGTAACACTGGTGACAATCATCTGTGACTGACATTGATGGCAAATGACTAAACCAGCTAAAGAACGGGGCGCACTAGCTGTCCGCGATGGTAAGCGGCTGTTGCGTCGTAATATTCTATCAATTTGCGCTGCTTCCTCTCTGGATATAATTGCCGCATGAGTATTAGAGATAATTTCCCTGTTTTGATAGGCTGTATCACCGCGATAAACTGGATTAGTTAACCACCGTCTAGCTGTAGTGACAGAAATATTTTTACTGTATTTTTTACCTATATAACGGACGGTAGCACGGACAGAACCATAGAGTAAAAAATATTCAAAAAAATCTTTAACAACGGGTGAGGTAGTGCGATCAATAATATATTTACCTTGTCCTCTCCGGTAGCCATAGGGGGATTTTCCCGGTGGTGGTGAGGTTTCTAGGCGATTACGAGCGTGTCCCTGACGAATTCGGCGGCTACGTTGTTGATATTGAATTTCTGGTAATAATTGTAGTAGTTCGGTGGGGATTTGACTAGATTTGGAAGCATAGGGTTGTTGTGTCGTAATGACTATGACTCCCATTGTTTCTATTTGATTAAGGCGATCGCTCACTTGGGATAAACTATCACCTAATTCTTCTAATCGGCGCAGCAGTAGATAATCTACAGTTTCGGTTTGACAATCAATTAATAATTGTTGTAATTGGCTGCGTTTTCCTAAATCTTCATAAATTTTATCTACTTCCCAACCCCAATCATCTGGGCTGGGAACAGTATCTAATAATGGATCAGTATAAATATAAACAATTATTTTCATGGGGAGAAATAAGGGAGAATTGGATCTTTTCCTCAATTATTAATTGCAAAAACTCGATTAATCTCCTAATTATGCAATACTGATGACATTTTCTGCGGTGTTTTATAGACTGTGAGTCTGCAAACTGATATTGAAACAACAAACTTTTTGTTGAAAAATACAAAAGCAAAAGATCACAATTTATCAGTGATTAGATATAAGTAGCTTGGCACAATTAAATGTAAAACCTCTCCCCTACCTCTCCCTAACCCTCTCCTAAGAGGAGAGGGGTAAGTTTTATAGAACGGAAAGGAATTACTTTTATTAAGTAGTGAGACAGAATTAATTACACAATGTCATGGCGTTAGCGCAGCGTGGCGTTAGCCATATGGAACGAAGTGAAATGAAGCAATTCCAAGGGTTGTGATTGCTTCCCTTCCCTCGCAATGACTGTAAATATTTTTGTCCAATTACTTACTGGAGAGGCTTTGACTCACCCTTAACGGGTAGGGAAGGGGGTTAGGTTTATATTATATTTTTTAACGCCCACTTACTTCCTCTAAAATTCGTCATCCGTTTCATAGACATGATAATATGAATTCCCTTCCAGTTGACATAGTTGAACCACTGGATATTCAGACTTCCAATCTCGACTCTTCACTAATTAAACAGTTTCCTAAGCAATTTACTAAAAACGATATTCGTACCAGTTTACAAGCTTCTACGGCAGATGCTATTTTTGCATCTATTTTTTCTTTGAGTACGGGGGGAATTTTAGTCAGTAATTTGTTAGTCGAGTTGGATGCTACTCCAGTGATATTTGGAATGCTATCCTCAATTCCCATGCTGGTAAATTTGGTTCAACCTGTGGGCGCTTACATTTCCGAACAGACTACCAGTAGATTAAAGTATTCTCTCTTAACCTTTGGAACTTCTCGTTTATTATGGCTAATTCTGGTAATTGGTATTTTCGCTAATAATTCCAGTGTCCTAAATTCTCAACAATTGGTAGTATTAACACTGTCAATTGTTCTTTTTAGTCATCTTTTAGGAGGATTAGGAAGTGCATCTTGGCTAAGTTGGTTAGCAATTATTGTTCCCCGCAGGTTACGAGGGAGATATTTTGGGATTCGGAATAGTGCTTGTCATCTGACGAATTTAATATGTATTCCTTTAGCGGGATTAGTAATATCACATTGGTATGGTGGAACTATCCAAGGTTATGGATTAGTTCTATCTTTAGGGACTATTTGCGGGATTCTGAGCTTGTTTTGCCAGTATTTCCAAGTAGATGTCAATCCACAATTACAAAATCAGTATAGTTTAAATGGTTGTGAAAGTCCTCCTGAAGATATTTGCCAAGAAAAAACTAATTGGACTAGTATTATTGGGGAGAACTCTAAATTCTTACTATTTCTACTTTATTTCAGTATTTGGATGTTGGCTGTGCATTTGAGCGCACCTTTTTTCAACTTCTATTTATTAGATACTTTAGATTTAGATGTGACTTTAGTAACTATTTATAGCAGTCTTCAGACTGGGGCAAATCTGTTAGTGTTGATTTTATGGGGGAAATTAGCTGATAGAATTGGTAATCGTCCCATTCTCATCTGTGTTGGCGTTTTAGTCGCAATTACACCATTATTATGGTTAGGAATTGGTAATCATCAACTTGATTTTTGGCTATGGTTGCCGCTTTTACATATTTTCACTGGCATCACTTGGGCAGGTGTTGATTTATGTAGCACTAATATGTATCTGGGAATTGCTCCTGTGAGGAATAAATCTATCTATTTTGCCATTGTTGCGGCTGTAGGGGGGGTAAGTGGAGCTTTAGGTACAACAATCGGCGGTTTTATTGCCCAAAGTCCTAATTTTGGCGGTTTATTAGGTTTATTTGCCCTTTCTAGCCTGTGCCGACTATTAGGGCTACTTCCCCTGATTTTCGTCCAAGAACCGGGCAAGTAGGAGTTCTGAAGAATGAAGAATGAAGAATGAAGAATGAAGAATGAAGAATGAAATTTCTCCCCCACTCCCCCTACTCCCCCTACTCCCCCACTCCCCCTACTCCCCCACTCCCCCTACTCCCCCTACTCCCCCACTCCCCCCACTCCCCTACTCCCCCTACTCCCCCACTCCCCCAACTCCCCTACTCAACAGTAGCGGAACTCAATTTCATTGTTTCCCACAAAACCATATTTGGTGCTGTTGTGGGGAGTGGTTGATGGAGGGCAATTAGTTGTGCCAAGGTATTTTTTAATTGTGTCCGGGGGACGATATCATCAACAAACCCGTGTTTAAGTAAGTCTTCGGCGGTTTGGAAATCTTCTGGTAGTTTTTCTCTGAGGGTTTGTTCAATTACCCGTCTACCAGCAAAACCAATTGTTGCTTTAGGTTCGGCGATGATGAGATCACCTAACATGGCGAAACTGGCGGTAACACCTCCGGTAGTGGGGTTGGTTAAAATGGGAATATATAATAGTTTGGAGTCTCGGTGACGTTGGAGGGCGGCGGATATTTTAGCCATTTGCATTAAAGACAGCATTCCTTCCTGCATTCTTGCACCGCCTGATGTGCAAATGATGACTACAGGATAACGGCGTTGGGTGGCTTGTTCAATCATGCGGGTGAGTTTTTCACCGACGACAGAACCCATGCTTCCACCCATGAACCGGAAGTCCATGACTCCTAATGCTAGGGGTAAGGTGTTAATTTGACCTAATCCAGTTTTGACAGCATCTACAAGTCCTAGTTTTTCTTGTGTTTCTCGTAAGCGATCGCTATAGAGTTTGCGATCGCGGAATTGTAAGGGATCAGTAGGATATAAATGCTCATCTAATGGTTTCCAAGTATTAGCATCAATTAATTGGCGAATCCGTTCATCACTATCAACTCGATTATGATGACCACAATCAACGCAAACCATTTGATTAGCTCTTAAATCTTTTGTATAGCTCAGAACACCACACTTAGGGCATTTATGCCATAAACCATCGGCAATTTCCCGTTCTTGGCGTTCTGAATTGGTGCTTCCCGATTTACGCCGATTTGCGAACCAATCAAATAGAGACTTTAAACCGCGTGATTCTTCGTTGTTTGCCATTTTTATCTTATGTAATTAGGTATTAGGTCAAAATCAGAACTATGATTTGGCTGATTAAATGTCTTAACTATGATTTGTGTGACTGTTTTGATTTGGATGATTAGTTAATCATAAAAATCACAAAAATCATAAAAATCATAGTTTAGACATATTACCAACATCTCAAATCTCAATAGGGTAATAGCAGCTACAGTCAGTGTGGATACAGGTTTGGGTTGATAAAACCATAAGCATGAAAAAAAGATTTAAAAAATGATCTTAATATCCAGGCAAAAATAATCTCATATAGTGGGACAAAATAGTTTCACCGCAAAAAACAGTGATTACCGCACCCAAAGCTAGGAAGGGACCAAAAGGCATTTTTTGTCCCATTTGGTGACGGGAGAGGATAATTGCGCCCCCACCGATGAATACTCCCAAAATGCAGGAAATAAACCCCGCTATGAGTAAATAACGCCATCCTAACCATGCTCCCATCATAGCAGCTAATTTAGCGTCACCTGCACCCATGACCGTTTTGCCAAAAGCCATAGAACCTAAAAGGGCGATCGCATCAAATAACCATAAGCCCAGGACAGCACCAACTATTCCAGTTATTAAGCGTTTTGATAAGCCCACCGCAGTCGGGTCTGATAGCCAACCAACAGCCATTTGAAAGACTATTCCTAAAATTAAACCCGATTTAGTCAACGGGTTGGGTAGGGTCATTGTATCTAAATCTATAAGAGATAGAGCCAATAACCAACTACAAAAAGCCCAGTATCCCAGGGTAAAAATTGAAAATTGAAAAACCCAAAATACTATTAAAAATATTATCCCTGTTAACGCCTCTATTAATGGATAACGGCGAGAAATCTGAGTTTGGCAATAACGACACCGCCCTTTTAACCACAACCAACCAAAAACTGGGATATTATCATAGGCTTTTAACCTATTTAAGCACTTGGGACAGCGAGAAGGTGGCCACAGCACTGATAACCCAGTCGGTAGCCGATAAACTACAACATTAATAAAACTACCGAGAGATGTCCCCAAGACAAAAACAATGATACTTGCTGGAATATAAATCAAAATGTCCATATTGTTATTTGTCAGTTGCTAGTTGACTAATACATATAGGACTCAATTTGATTTAACGGGACAAAGCATTCCTGTGGTAACAGCACTGGGTAATGAGTAAAAATCACTTTACCCCGATGAGTTACCCGACTAATTGCTACCCCTGTAGCTTTTCCTACTATTTCTGGATGGACTTCACAGTAGGTATAGTAAATATGACTAGCGGCTCTAATTACAGTAGGATCAATCAAAGACGGGTGCTTTTTTGGTGAGGTAAAGTTTGCTTGTTCTTGTTGTAAAGCGTACACTATTTGCTTTTATGTAAGTTATAGATTTGCTCTTAGTTTATCTGAAAATTTTCACAATAGATGCTGAAATTTCCAGATTTATCATTTAACGTGATTTTAATTCGAGAATTTCCATGAGTGCTTCACCCATAGCTTGACAACCGACTAGTTTCATTCCTGGGGACATAATATCTCCTGTGCGATAACCTTGTTGTAAAACTTGTAACACACTATTTTCAATTAAGTCTGCTGCTTCTGGTTGGTTGAAAGCATAACGCAACATCATGGCGGCACTTAAAACCTGTGCTAAAGGGTTGGCTTTATCAAGTCCGGCAATATCTGGGGCTGAACCGTGAACTGGTTCATAGACACCAGGACCATCAGCACCCAAACTGGCAGAAGGTAACATTCCTATACTACCAGTTAACATCGCCGCTGCATCGGAGAGAATGTCACCAAATAGGTTGCCTGTGACAATTGTATCAAATTGTTTGGGGGCGCGAACTAATTGCATGGCAGCGTTATCCACATATAAATGAGATAATTCCACATCAGTATATTCTAAGGAAAGTTGAGTGATGCGATCGCGCCACAATTGAGATACTTCTAACACATTGGCTTTATCTACAGAACAGAGTTTCCCACCCCGTTTCCGCGCTGTTTCAAAGGCTACGCGCCCAATCCGTTCAATTTCCGATTCTGTGTAAACCATCGTATTTACACCGCGTTTTTCTCCGGTTTCGGTAGTAAAAATACCTTTGGGTTTACCAAAATAAATTCCGCCGGTGAGTTCCCGCACCACCATAATATCTACACCTTCCACAACTTCCCGTTTCAAGGTAGAAGCGTCAATTAATTGGGGAAGAATTTTTGCAGGACGTAAATTAGCAAATAGTTCTAACCCAGCCCGCAACCCTAACAAACCTGCTTCTGGGCGTAAATTCGAGGGTAGAGAATCCCATTTATAACCACCAATAGCAGCCAGGAGGACGGAATCACTATTGCGGCACATATCTAAGGTGACAGCAGGTAGAGGTTCGCCGGTTGCGTCAATAGCAGCGCCACCGATTAAGGCTGTAGAAAATTCAAAGCTAAGATCAAATCGGTTCCCTACGACTTTTAGCACGTCCACCGCTACGGACATAATTTCAGGACCAATGCCATCGCCAGGAAGTAAGGTAATGCGGTAGTTTTGAGTCATAGTCAGGTTTTGCTGGGTAAATGTTTGTAGATAAAATATCATACCTAGCAATTGTGCCAAATGGCGTGTTTTTTTATTTTGGGCAATAGGGATTTGAGCTTAAGAGAAGATTCAATGAACTCCCCAATCAAACTTTTTGGTCAAATTAAAATTGAGGCTCAACAAATGATTAATTTAGATACTGGCACTGCTATAGCTTTTATAGCCGAAAATTCCTCTATTCGTTATGAATTGCGACAATATGTAAAAGAACAAGAAATGGTAATGACTCAAACTGCGTTTGCTGAGTTCACCACCATAGTGAAAACTATTGCGAGACTATCAGAACAAAATAGAGCTAATCGCCTTTTACAAAGAGTAACTATCATCCCCGATAATCCATCACCTAGAGCCTTAAATCTGCAACCAACACGAAAATTAGGAATAAACGATATTATTATATTAGGTACAGGTGATCAACTAAATATTTTCACCACTACAGCAGATGCAAAAGCAGTCAGAGCCGCTTCTGCTCAAGGTGTAGATTTTGATGTATATATTCATCTACCTTTTCCTTTAACTGGTAATTAATCATGCAAATCACTATTTCACCACATCTACAAAGTACATATAAATTAATTCAAAATGCTTTCCCCAAGGGAATAGAACCACAATCTTATTTACCGCTTTTATCATTACTCAGTGAAGAAATGTCAGATAGGAATTTAGCTGAAGTTGTTGCTTACTATAGCGGTAAAGATTATAGTCTTGTCCTCAATGATGTATATCGAGTACAGTCAATTGATGTACCCACATCTGAAGCTATTGCTAATTTAAAGGAAAGATTACTTATGTGTGGTTATATACAGTGGCTTGAGGAAGGGAAATTATGACTAGGACAAAACCTGTGCGTTGTCGTCAACAAGGTAGAATTTTTCTAGAGTTTACAATATCAGTAGGGGTTTAGCAATGCTCATTGGTGTCAACTTAACGTAAAACCTGTAGCCCGCCTGGGAATGATAGCGTAGCGTGGCGTTAGCCATATTCCCAGTCTAATAGCAAAAGTCATCTGAAGATGACTAAAAATCCCCAGTTTACTTTAGTAAACTTTACTTATTAGCCCGGAAATTCATTTCTGGGCGGGGCTGTCAGCCAAACAAATAAGCTATCTGTAGCTTAAGTTGACACCAATGAGCTTTTGCTAAACCCTTACCATATTTGTCTGTTTACGATTAATACAATCATTAATCAAAGCCTAAAGCTGGCTATTTTCGTCAAAACATAAAATGATTAATTTGTACAGGGCGTAAGTCCTAAAGAAGTTGGGTATATTATCATCAATGACGAAATTTTACCCAAGACCCAACATTCTATTTACTTGGGGTAATGCTAAAGGTTTCCGTTCAATATTTTGGAAACATTCGATTTTTTGAAGTTGGATACAAGCAGTTTTGAAATTACTGATTTTCAATAAAACAATATCTTGATAAACTGCATCTTGGGGACTTTTTATTTCTGTCACTAAATCCTGTAATTGATTTTGGCTAATAGCTAAATTCAGATATTTCAAAAATACTTCTCTTTTTTTAGAACGGACACTTACTAAATACCAATTATTAGTGGTTTGTTCTGATGAGTTTGAATCTATAGTTTCGATTGGTGGCATGATTGACAGTGTAATTTTCTTGAATTTATTTAAAGAGCGAATTCTCAACTGTGATTTTTTTGATTTGTTTGACTAATTAATCATGAAAATTCAATGAATACTAGAAATCATAGTTCCGATTAATTAATCATCGAAATCAAATAAATCACGCAAATTATAGTTCTGAATTTAGCCAATATTTATAAGCTGCATAAGCTAATGTGACTACTCCAGTAATAATAGCAGATTCATCAACTTCAAATTGAGGATGATGCAAGGGATGGTTAATTATTCTCTCTTCATAGCCTACACCTAAACGAAACATTGAACCAGGGGCGTGTTCTAAATAAACAGAAAAATCTTCTGCACCTAAAGATGGTTCTGGTAAAATTCGTACACAATTATTAGTCCAAGCTTCTTCCGCTGATGATTGTAATAATTGTGTTAGGGCGTTATCATTTTGGACACTGGGTACACCTCGATGATAGTTAACTTGATATTTTGCATTGTAAGAATTACAAACATTAGCAACTATATTTTCAATCCACTGTGGTAGTTTGTCGCGGGTTTCTGGGTGAAGCGATCGCACTGTTCCCAATAATTGTACTTTATCAGCAATTACATTTGGCGCTCTTCCCCCATTAATTTGTCCAATACTCAACACTACGGGACGCAAAGGATTTTGAGTACGGCTAATAGCTTGTTGTAATGATGTAATCACTTGCGCTGCAATCCAGATTGCATCTATGGCTTCATGGGGACGCGCACCATGTCCAGATTCACCAATAATAATAATTTCTAAATTGTCTGCTGCGGCTGTTAATGCACCGTAGCGAATACCCACTGAACCCGCAGGAATGGAAGGAAAAACGTGCAACCCTAAAATAGCCGCGACATTATTCATTACTCCATCTTTTACCATCCAATTTGCACCCTGGGCAATTTCCTCAGCGGGTTGAAATAAAAACCGCACCTTTCCACCCAATTCTGGGGCAATTTGGGAAAGTACCATCGCTGTCCCCAAACCTACCGTAGTATGAATATCATGTCCACAAGCGTGCATGACTCCTTCAATCCGAGAGGCATATTCTAAGCTTGTGCGTTCTTGAATGGGTAAAGCATCCATATCAGTGCGAATTGCTAAGATTCTATCGCTAGATTGAGTTCCTTGTAATTCACCAATGACACCTGTTTTACCTATACCTTCTTCTACGTGCAAGCCATTAGCAGATAACACACCTGCAACAAAGGCAGCAGTTTGATATTCTTCGCCACTAAGTTCTGGATGCGCGTGAATATGGCGACGGATTTCAACTAAGCGGGATGATATGTTTGTTGTTAAGTCTTTGATTCGGTTTAGCATAGGAATAATTTTAATTCATAGCTTTAGCTGCTACCAGCATTCTGACTAATTTTATCGGCTTACCTGCTAATTTTTCAGCATCAAAGAACACACCCAAATTACCCCTCTTTAAGATCAAACTCTTGACATTAACACTAGATTGTACTATACATCCTAACTCTTGCAAACACATTGTGGGCATTAGCTGCGATCGCTCCTTCCCCAATATACAACAATGGGCGGCAACTTTCTCTAATTAATCGAATTGCCGCATTAACTTGAGGAGGATTTCCATTTAATACATGACTCTTTATGAATATATTTTCATTATATTATATTAACCATTACCATAATTTACTAATTTGAACTAAATTTAGATAGTTTATGAATAATATCTTGCGAATAGGCACTTTGCTAAGAGATCGTTATCAAATTACCGAACTTTCCTCTAATCACACAGGTTTTGGTATTACCTATAAAGTCAAAGATTCTCATCACCCAAATCAACCAATTCCAACACCTCCACTACCTCCAGCACCTCAAATTCCCTGGAAATTAATTCTTGGCACAATTTCAGGAATCATCATCCTTATCGGTGTAGTTATGGCTGTCATGTCCATATTACCCAAATCTAATGATCAACTAATAACAGATGGTAAAGCCAAATCAGGACAATTAACATCATCAGATCAAAAAGAGTTATCCAGTGATAAAAATTATGATGTTTATACCTTTAAAAGTGATAAAAAACAAGATTTAACAGTACAAATAATCAGCAATGATTTTCAGCCGCAACTTACCATGATGAAACCAGATAATAAATACTTTAATCCTGTATCATCCTGTATCTAATGTAGGAACGAAGAGGTTGTTTTCTCCTGTGAAACAGACAGTAATGGAGAATCTGTTACTAAGGTTAAATACCAAGACAAAACACGAGATTTAATAGAGTGGAAACGCACGAATTTTGTAAAAGCAGGTTTTCCACCTCAACGAAGATGTGAAGAAGTCACACCAAAATTACAAACTGCTTATGATAATGGAACTTTGAAAGATTTAACTTGGGGTTATTCTGAAGCTGAAAATGACCCTCGCAAAAGATTGTCATACTTTGATTTTAACATTATTAGATTCAGATGATGCTGATGTGGAATTAAAATCTTTTACTGCGGTGTTAAATGGTGATGCTTCCCAAGCATATAGAAATTCTTCTTGTGCGGTAAAAAATGGTAGTAATTTAACTTGTACTGTTGATATTTTCAAGGTGTTTAAAGCCAGGGAATAAATTCCCTGTCTGAAAGCTAAAGTCGGTTGAAACCGACTGAATGGAAGAATTTTTTAGTCCGTTTTAACGGACTTCCGCTATTAGACGGGGAATTTATTCCGCGACGGGTTATGAAACAAACCGAAAATTAACCAATAATAAAATTATCAAATACCAGGAGCATCATCTATGAAATTACACAAATTATCCCATTTATTATTATTCTTTATCCTCCTATTTCCCGCTTCTTCTATTATTATCACTGGTTGTAGTTCTTCCCTATTCGCACGCAAACCAGGGACATTATCAGAATCAGAATTAAAGAATGTCTTAAAAGAAATTACTGTAAAAGTCCTAATTGATGATAAAGAAACCGCTTCAGGAACTATTATTAAAAAACAAAACGGGTTTTATACTGTTCTCACTAATTATCATGTGATAGAAAATGCTAAATCTGTGAAAGTTGTCACTCCAGATAATCAAGTTTATCCCGTTGAATTTTCTAAGGTAGATAGACAAGATAATAAAAAAGATGATTTATATGATTTAGCTAAGTTGACTTTTAGCAGTGAAACCGCCTATTTATTAAAAGGTATTATTTTTCAGGAATTAAAACAAGATGAAAATGCTGTAGCAGCATTTAATCAAGCCATTTTAGAAGCAGAAAATGATAAAAAAAAGATTTCTTGATCTATGAAGTTAGAGGAGAACTATTTAGTAAATTGAAAAGAAATCAAGAGGCGATCTCTGACTATAATCAAGCTATCACAATTAATCCTCAATTAGCCGTAGTCTACAACAACCGGGGACTTACTAAATCTGATTTAGGAGATAAAGCAGGTGCGATCGCTGATTTTACCCAAGCTATCACAATTAATCCCCAATATGCCGATGCCTACAACAACCGGGGAGTTGTTAAATCTGAATTAGGAGATAAAGCAGGTGCGATCGCTGATTTTACTCAAGCTATCACAATTAATCCTCACAATGTCGAATCTTACGTTTGGCGAGGGGTGATGTACTTAGTAATAGGTAATAAACAACAAGCAATTAAAGATTTAGAAACTGCAAAACAACTATTTCAACAACAAGGGAATACCCAAGGCTATCAAAAAATACAAAAATTATTGAATGAAGAATTATTGCATAAATTATAGCTACCATTATCTTTATTTTTCCTTCTATTCTCTACCCATACATTAACCAACCCTAATCAAAATAACCAAACTAACACCACAACCACTAGCTGCTTCCGCTAACCAAGAATCAAGATTTGCTAATGGTAAATTTAACCGCAAAGCTAACTCTAAATAAGCAGCATCATCAGCAGCTAAACCTTCCCGTCTTGCTAGTTTAAAAGTTGCATCTAAAGCATTTTCATCTGTAGGGGTTTAGCAATGCTAAAACCTTATTTTTATGTTATAATAGAGTACAACAAAAAATTCCTTTATCAGTTTATTCAAAAATATGAAAGGATATATCCAAAATCAAACAATTATTCTCCAAGACAGTTTACCCGATACCTTACAAAATGGTGATGAAGTGGAAATTGTCATCATTCCCATCAAAAAACGTAAGTATCATTTTCCTACTTTTAAACTGGATGTCAAAGAAGAATATTTAGACAGAGAAAAGATTTATGAACAAAACACGAATTAATCGGCAAGATGATTTATTATCAGAGTATAATTTTGATTATAGTAAAGCTCGTTCTAATCGTTTTGCTACTACTTCAGAAAATAAAATTACTGTAATTCTTGATCCTGATGTCGCTAAAGTTTTTCAAACATCAGAAGCAGTGAATCGTGCTTTACGTTGTTTATTGTCTGCTATCCCTGAAAAATAAAGCCATTACATTATTGCATATCATTGATATTCTGTAAGGGTTTAGCATTGCTAAACCCCTACCTTATTATCTCATGTTTATTCATTAACCTGTTCTTTAAGAACCTGAATTAAATCATTAGATAACCATAAACCAGCTTTTTTTAAAGCTTGAATTGGTTCGTCAATAGAATTTATTAACCCCTGTTTCTTCGCTAAAACCAATATTCCCAAAGTTCCCATAAATGGAATATTTAAACTTTTCGCTACTTTTCTAGCAGCAGCATCATCAATAACTGCGCGATAACCACTATTTTCTAAAGCAAATGTCAAAACTTCAGATTCTCCCAAATCTATACCGCAAGGTACAATTAAAGCAGAAATTTCCGAAATAGTAACTGGTTTTGCCCAATTAGCATTAGGTAATTCTTGAGATGCTATATCTATTTTACCAGCTTTGACAATTTCACCCGATACACCAATAGGAACAATAATTTCTGTAAATAACTGTGGTATTAAATAGGTAAGCTGGCTTTTAAATAGCACAATTAACGGTGATGTATTAATAACTATTTTATTCATTTCTATTCATCTAGAGATGCAATTTCCTCAGCTAATTCGTCAGCAGTATATTGAAATGGAGAAACCTTATAACGAATGAGAACATCCATAAATTCAATTCTATTTAAACCTGCTATTTCTGCCGCTTTACCTTGAGATATTTCTCCCAATTCATACCATTTCACGGCAGCAGCTATTTTCATTTCGATAGCTAATTCATCCGGTTTTTTCCCCAAGCTAGAAAAAACACTTTCTGGTAATTCTATAGATATAGTTGTCATTTTTAGATACCTATGGTTAATTTATTATAGCTGTTTTTTGTCAAAATCAGGATGTCCAGGATTAAAGGATGAACAGGATGAAAACAGGGATTTTATCACCAATTACCAGCCTCAACTAGATAATTAGCAACTTAATTAATATGGCTTCAAATCATAAATTACCATTTTGTATAAGGGTAAAGCATAATGCTAAACCCCTATAAAATCTAACTACAACTTTGTCCCACACTCAGAACAGAAATTATGATTAGCTTGGTTTTGAGTCCCACAATTGCTGCAAGAAATTGATTCAACTGCATCTTTTCGTGATGGTTTTTGCAAACCAACCATTTGCGAGTTATTCTTACCAGGGGCTACCATAGGATAACAATTTTCATCTCTGGTAACGTGGACATTGACAATCACGGGTCCATTGTGTGCCAGCATTTCGGCAATTTTATCTGCCAACTCTTCCCGCTTAGTAATTACCATCCCCTTGATGCCATAAGCCTGTGCTAAAAGCTCAATATCAGGCATTCCGACTTCCATGTTAGAAGATGAATAACGCTGTCCATAAAAGGCTTCTTGCCACTGACGCACCATTCCCTGCCAACCGTTATTTAAGATTAAAGTCTTGACATTAATCCCATATTGTGCTAGTGTTCCCAGTTCCTGCAAACACATTTGAAAACTGGCATCACCGCTAATACAGACTACCTCTTCGTCCGGGAATGCTACCTTCACACCCATAGCCGCAGGGACACCAAAACCCATTGTTCCTAAACCAGCACTAGAAATCCAGCGTCTTGGTCCATTTTTGAGAAATTGAGCCGCCCACATTTGGTGTTGACCGACATCTGTGGTGTAAAATGCCTGGGGTGCTTGAGCGCCAACTTCGACAATTACCTCTTGGGGAGAAATGCTGTCAGCGTGATGGGGGACAATTAAAGGATAATCTTGTTTCCAACTGTTAATTAAGTTTAACCATTCTTGATTTTGGTTAGGCGTAGCTTTAGTATTTGCGTCTTGACATCGGCGTAATAAGTCTTTTAAGACGGTTTTAACATCACCAACAATGGGAACTTCGGGAACGCGGTTTTTACCGACTTCTGCGGGGTCAATATCAATGTGAATGACTTTAGCTAAAGAGGCAAATTCATCTAATTTACCTGTGACGCGGTCATCAAATCTTGCACCGACGCAAATTAATAAATCGCAATCTGTAACAGCAAAGTTGGCGTAAGCTGTACCGTGCATTCCCAACATTCCCAAGGACAGGGGATGATGTTCGTCAAATGCACCGATACCCATTAAGGTGGTAGTGACGGGGAGATTAAATAATTCTGCCAGTTGTTTGATTTCTTCATGGGCATTAGCAGCGATCGCTCCTCCGCCAACATACAACAATGGACGACGACTTTCGCTAATTAATTGAATAGCTGCATTAATTTGGCGAGGATTTCCCTTCACCGTGGGACGGTAGCCAGGTAACTTAATTGAACCCGGTACGACAGGAACATAATCAAACTCTTCTAAAGCCACATCCTTGGGAACATCAATTAAAACAGGACCCGGTCTACCAGTGCTGGCGATGTGAAAAGCTTCAGCGACAATCCGCGCCATGTCTTTGGCATCACGGACTACATAGGAATGCTTAACAATGGGTAAAGTAATCCCGTAAATATCTGTTTCTTGGAAGGCATCTGTACCAATTGCAGCGCGGGGTACTTGTCCCGTCACCACAATCATGGGAATAGAATCCATGTAGGCTGTAGCAATCCCTGTAACTAAATTGGTTGCCCCAGGACCGGAAGTACCAAAGCATACTCCCACCTTACCAGTAGCACGGGCGTAACCGTCGGCGGCGTGGGAAGCACCTTGTTCATGTCTAACTAAGATATGCTTGACCGTACCCCCAGCTTCTATTTTATAGAGGTCATCATAAATCGGTAGAATCGCGCCACCGGGATAACCAAAAATATGCTCAACACCATGACGGATGAGACTATCTATCAACGCGAAACCGCCAGATGCCCGTTTTGGTGAGGGAATTGACGAATTAGATACAGGAGACTGCTGATTATTTTCAGATTTTGGGAGACTGATTTGAGAAGACGAAACCACAGTTAACCTCAAAGTATAGCTAAAATTAACGCTTAGATTCTGTATTTAAAACTTCATTTTAATGTAAAAATTTTCACAATTGCAGAGAAAGCCGTATTTATTAGCGTTAAGAACAGGACTATAATTGTACGATTTCTAGATCACATCTTGCAATACCCGCCGAGTATTTTGCCATGTCCAAATACCAATAGCCCCGATAACTATACTTATTCCGAATAACACCGCCGACAATCCAAAGGCATTGACTAGCTTTGTCGTAATTAATAGAGGTGCTGTCAGAGCGATATTAATGGCATGATTTTGAAAGCCAAAGACTTTACCGTGCATTTCTGATGGTGCTTGTTGTTGAATTAAAGTTTGCATTGGCACGTTGACAAAAGCTGCACCCACACCCAAGAAAATACAAAGTCCTAATGCTAAGGGTTGGTTATCAATAAAAATAAATAACCCCAAGGAAAAGGCCATGATTAAAAACCCGATTAAAGGCAAAGGTTTATTGTATAGCCTATGTCCAAAATTGCCCAGAATAGCCGCACCTATCACCATACCTACCCCCGCCGCAGCGACGAAAGAACTAAATTCTTCTGGAGCTAAATGTAACCTTGCTGCCATACCAATGGCTAATTCTATCAGGGCGGCAAATACGCAGTATAATGTGACAATTTGCAGCATAGCATTCCACACCAGCCGATTTTGTTTGAGATAGCGCAGTCCTAGCACAAATTCCGCCCAGGGATTAATTGCGGGTACGGTTTTGTCAATGTGTCTATGTTCTCGAAACTGAATTGGCATCATAATTACGGCAGAAATTAGGTACAAGCAGCCGACAACCAATTCTTTGCCAAAACCTTTATTAAAGTTTTCAAACCAGTTTAACATCGGAGTAGCCACTGCATTACCAATAATTAATGCTGCCATCATGGTGCTACTAAATAGGGCATTAGCAGCCATTAAACCTTCCTTTCTCACCAACAAGGGAATTGACGCTTGTTCCGCTGGGGCAAAAAACTGGGTAACGGTGGAGATACCAAAGGTGAAGAATAAAAGTATCCCAAATTGTCGTGGCAGGAAGGGAATTAACACCATGAATATTCCCCGCACCACATCTGAACCTACCATAATCAGTTTTTTTGGTACACGGTCAACGATAACACCACCAGCAGAGCCAAACAATATTGCTGGTACGGTAAATGCCATGTATAAATAGAAGCGTGCATCACCGTTTATCTCATTACTGGGTAGGTAGAGTTTGAGTAAGGCAATCATTAATACAAAGAATACCTTATCAGCTAATTGGGAAATCAGTTGACCAATCCATAGGAGCATAAAACCCCGGTTTTTAAGCAGTCCGGTAAAACCGTTATTAATAGCAGTAGGTTCAGGAGGAAGCATTAGATAGTTGGGAATGGGGAATAAATAATCACTATTTCTTGTTATAACGTTCTAATAGGAAATTGAGAAATTCGGATGCACTGAGGTATTGTTTAGGTGGAGAGAAGCCAACGGAGGGATTTGTCCACTGTCCTTGGACAGATTGAGGTGACTGCCACATTGATAAATGGTCAACTGCTGGCTCGGCGTAAAAGTTGTTTTCTCCCATACCGAGGTAAGCTGAAGTCCAATGGGTGTAATGATCATGACTTAAACGATGGATGGGGAAATTGCCCCCTAGAGGGACTCCCCAACCATCAATAGCAATGAAGGCTTGAACATGACCTCCCCAAAGTTGCCATGCTGTGGCTGCACCTATACCGCCAATGACACCAGCACTAAAGCATAAGAATATAACAGGGGATTTTAGCTTATTATTGAGGCGATCGCTAGGCGCTCCCAAGCGATCGCACAAAAAATGTAAAATATGAAATGTTGATAAAGTTAAATAACCTTGTCCTGGATAAACCAGTATATCTATGGATTTTTCACCAGCTTGATTTAAGCACCCTTGGATAAAGCTTTTAGTTAATTCTGGTGCATGGATTCCCGGACAAATAATAATGGGCATTTAGTTTTTACTTTGGTATTTGTGACAGTTTTAAAATGAAAATTAAACGCAGATGCACGCGGATAAACGCGGATAAATAAAGATGATAATTATTCGGTTTAGCTTTACGGATCATTGGTATTATTCGTAAATAATTAGTTTATAACAATTGGCAAGTTTTTCTTAATTATGCTAACTCACAATTTATTAAATCTTCCTCTCATGGGTTGCGGAACTTGGGCTTGGGGAAATCAACTGCTCTGGGGATACGATGAAAGTATGGATAACCAGTTGCAAGAGGTTTTTAATCTCTGTGTCAGCAATGGGATTACATTATTTGATACGGGTGATTCCTACGGTACAGGTAAATTAAAGGGACGGAGTGAGTTACTTTTAGGGAAATTTGCCCAAGCATATCAGGGAATAAATCAAGAGAATATTTGCATTGCGACTAAGTTAGCCGCATACCCTTGGAGATGGACTAGAAATTCAATTGTATCAGCTTGTCATGCCTCTGCAAAAAGATTAGGACGCAATGTTGATTTGGTGCAAATGCACTGGTCTACTGCTAATTATGCACCTTGGCAAGAGGTGGGTTTATTAGATGGTTTGGGTGATTTGTATGAACAGGGTTTGGTAAAGGGCGTGGGTTTATCTAATTATGGAACTAAAAGACTTTTATGGGTGCATAAAAGATTTCAGGAAAGAGGTATACCGATTAAAACTTTACAGGTACAATATTCACTTTTATCTACTTATCCGGTAACGGAATTAGGTTTAAAGGATGTTTGTGATGAGTTAGGAATTAAATTAATTGCTTATAGTCCTTTAGGGTTGGGTTTATTAACCGGGAAGTTTTCGGGAAATGGCAATTTTCCCAAGGGTATTCGCGGATTTTTATGTAAGCAGTTGTTACCAGGAATGAAGCCGCTTTTAGGCTGTTTGCAGGAAATAGCAAATACCAGAAATAAAACTATGTCTCAAGTTGCTATTAATTGGTGTATTAGTAAAGGCACAATTCCCATTCCTGGAGCTAAAAGTCTGGAACAAGCAAAGGAGAATATTGGGGCTTTAGGTTGGTTTTTAAGTGATGGTGAGGTGATAGAGTTGGATAATGCTGCTGATAGGGTGGAGAAGAAAATGGTGCAGAATATTTTTCAGACAAGATGAAATTTCTTATAAATTGTGCAACACATAATATATATATGTTACACAATAATATAAAAACAGTATAGGACTCACGCATCAGTCACAGAATAACGAACCACAGAGGCACAGAGGTCACAGAGAAATGCGAGTTTGAGAGGTATTTCGCGTAAGTCATAATTCATTTCAATCTATTTGGGTATCCAAATAAGTTTTCCTTTCTGACCAGGATAAGCAGATCCTTCTTTCATGCGCCACTCGAAATATACTTCAACTGGTATGTTCAGGTTTTGCTTCATATTCACTCAACAGTCGCTCAATGACAGTAAGAGGGGTGTCTTCAAAGGGAATAGCTATGATATCTAATTTTCCTATATATTTGTAACATACATATATAGAAATGATGTCAATAAGAATCGCGTAATTAGAAAAAATAAGTATTTTATACGTATTACAAGATTTTTTGTGTAATTTATTACTTTTACAGGAATTACCACTAATCATTCTCGCGTGAAGAGATGTAATTTATAGTTCAATACAATTCAGTTAAGAATTTGTTCTTCTATTTTCTCTGTGTTCTCTGTGCCTCTGTGGTTCGTTTTAAAAAAGAGGTGTAGGCTTAACTGAACCCTGAAAAATTACGACAACTCACCTTAAAACAAGAAAATTCCAGATAATTTCTGCTGCTGAGAATCAGATTGTTCCATACGGTTATTAGCTAAGTTTACATAATCAGGATTGATTTCAATTCCTAAATAATTTCTATTTAAATTTCTAGCTGCTATACAAGTTGTACCACTACCACAAAAAGGATCAAGGACAAAATCACCTTCTTGAGTTAATAATTTAATCAATTCTTGAATAATATACATCGGATAAACTGCTGGATGATGATTATTTTTAGTAATCTCTACCGGACTTTCAATGATGTCTTTTTTCATCGTGTTTCCCAAAATTCTAATAATAGTAAAACCATTATTCTTGATTTGGTTATTTCTTCCCCCATCTTGTCCACCATAAGCTAATTTATGTACACCATGAATTTTCATTCTAAATCCTTCAATTTCTCCATTATGTACTGCTAAAATAGCTTGGTTTAATGCTTTAATTGCATGATTTTTTTGTTCTTCACTTAAGTCAGAATTTTTGATTAATTCCAGATATTTTTTACCTAATTTATCAGATGGTTTACTTTTAACACTTTTGTTAAAATTATCTAAGTGTTGTAAATAATTATCTAAATTAAAATAATAATCTTTTGATTTAGCAAATATGAAAAAAGGTTCTGTAGCTTGTATTAATTTTCTTTTGTATTTTTTAAACCATTCTCTCAATAAAATTTAATAATTTAACTTTTCAAGCATCAATCACACGCACATAAGGACTACATCAGAAAAACGTGATATTTTGAGTATAATTTAAGTTACAGGTTAAATACTCAATATTCAAGAATACTATAAAATTAGCAATGCTAGAAAAATCAAACTTGTTTTTCCCAATAATTCCCAAACCTAATTATCAACCTCAAAGCCAAGACACAGATATAGAAGCTGATATTTATTTCTTTCAAAAATGGCGACAATTATCATTAAAACAACGCATAGAAAGATTTATTAGCCATGAACGAGGAGTTAAAAAACTATGTCTGATAGGAATTAAATCTCGAAATCGCAATTCAACTATACAGGAAATTCGTAATTTATTTACCCGTGCTGTATTAGGAGAAAAATTTACTCCTGATTTTCAACCAAAAGGTATTAAGGAAAATATGTGGATTCAAGATTCAATTTCTTTAGCAGGAGAACTACATCAAATTTTTGAATCAATTAATATTGATTACTATGTTAATCGAGGTGTTGCTAGTTCTATTCATGGAGAACCACGTTCTACTCGTGATTTAGATTTGGTGATAGAAGTTAAACCAAATCAAATAGATTTACTGCTAAAAACTTTAGAAGCATTTGGATATTATTGTCCAGTAGGTGCGGTAGAAGATTTGCAAAGAGGTTTGGGAAATATTTTGAATATTACCCATACAGAAACTATTGCTAATGCTGATATTTATATTACTGACAATTCACCTTTTGCAATATCTCAAATGCAGCGAAGAATATTAGTTGATCTAGATGGAATTCCTGCTTTTTGGATAGCTTCAGCAGAAGATACTATTTTACAAAAACTGCGCTGGGGAAAGGGAAGTAAATCAGAAAAACAATGGCGTGATGCTTTGGGGATAATTAAGTTACAAGCAGAAATTTTGGATTATGGTTATTTAACAGAATGGGCAGAAAATTTAGATTTAGTTGCTGATTTGAGTGAGGTATTAACTCAAGCTGGGATATGAAATGAATATGAAAATATAAAAGTTCAGAAACCCAATTTCTCTAAGGGAATACCAAAAAATAAATTACCCAATTTTGTGGGATGGGCATCCTGCCCGTCCTTGATGATTAGCGGGCTTTTCGTCCCGCACCACAAGAAATTTTTGGGGATTTTATTTCTTGGAAGTCCCTAAGAACTAGAATATTTGATTTTCATACCTCAATTCAGCAATGCCTTAAAATTAACCGCAGATGCACGCGGATAAACGCGGATAAATAAAGATGATAATTATTCGGTTTAGGTTTACGGATCATTGGTATTATTCGTAAATAGTTATAGCGGTATGCACTTGCATGAGATACATCATAGCCCCCTCATCGCTTGCGGGGAGGGGGTTGGGGTTCTTGTATCTCACTCAATCGAGAACCGCTATAGTTTATAACAATTGGCAAGTTTTTCTTAATTATGCTAAGTAGGTGAACACAATAAAACCAAACTGTGTAAAGAAATGTAAAATCGCCCAAACCCTCTTCACTCTTGCCTCTTGCCTTTTGCCTTTTGCCTTGCCATAACGACAATTTTCAACACCAACCTACTTAACTCACAATTTATTAAATCTTCCTCTCATGGGTTGCGGAACTTGGGCTTGGGGAAACCAACTGCTCTGGGGATATGATGAAAGTATGGATAACCAGTTGCAAGAGGTTTTTAATCTCTGTGTGAGCAATGGAATTACATTATTTGATACGGGTGATTCCTACGGTACAGGTAAATTAAAGGGACGGAGTGACTTACTTTTAGGGAAATTTGCCCAAGCATATCAAGGTTTAAATCAAGAGAATACTTACATTGCTACGGCAGTATGGTAATATAGGAAAAACATTGGTAAGGCAGTAAAGAAGACTCAGTGAATCGACTCGGCAAAGAAGACCTCTCGCAAATGAGTAGAGACTACTTCCAATCTCTGGGGAAAATAGTCTGTGGACATCCGCCCAAAATATTCGCTGGGTTTTAAGCTGGAGTGAGAGCGATCGCTGTTTGAATATGATCCATTGTTCCATATTCATGGAATAATTGCTTGTCTGTTCTCTTATCTAAGTGTACCAAATTATCAATCGGGTTAATAGCAACACTAGTGATAATTACGATGAAGGAGAATTACAATGCGTTTTGATAACAAAGTGGCGATTATTACTGGTTCTTCCGATGGCATTGGCAAGGCAACGGCTCTCATCTTAGCTAAAGAGGGGGCGAATGTTGTTTTAAATGCTAGAGGAGAAGAAAAACTAGCGATCGCCGCCCAAGAAATTTCTCAAGTTGGGCGAACCCCCCTAAGTGTAGCTGGCGATATTTGTCTTAACTCAACCATTGACCAAATTGTTAAACTAACAGTAGAAAAATTTGGACGTATTGATATTTTAGTTAATAATGCTGGAGGGAGTTCTACCGTTAGGGAACTCTCGGATATTACAGATGAAGAATGGGATGCAACAATAGTTTTTAACCTCAAATCAGTTTTTCGTCTTTGCCGAGAGGTTTCCAAAATTATGAAATCACAAAACTATGGTCGTATTATTAATTTATCTTCCCTAGCTGGACAGAGAATTCGTTGTGAAGGAAGCTATCCTGGCTTACACTACTCAGCAGCAAAAGCAGGAATCTTAGGGATGACTAAAAATCTAGCTTGTACTGTTGGAGTACACAATATTACCGTTAACGCTGTTTCACCCGGAATTACCACAACTGATAGAGTTTATAAAAGGTGGCAAAATCGCTCGCCAGAAGAACAGGCAAAAATTATCGCTTCAATTCCTTTGGGCAGATTGGGAACTGCGGAGAATGTGGCAGAAGCGATCGCCTTTTTAGCCTCTGATTCTGCTTCCTATATTACTGGGGCAACAATTGACGTTAATGGCGGCTATTTTATGGGGTGAAAAACTAATGGCAACATCTGGAGCTAGTTTAATTATTGAATATTTGGGACAAAGACAAATAAACTATGTTTTTTTAGTTCCAGGAAAATTGATTTATCCCATCGTTGAAAAAATTGCCCATAGTGACCACCTAGAAGGTATTATGGCAACCAGTGAACTCGCATCTGGCTATATGGCTGATGGTTTTGCCCGTGCCTCTGGTAAAGTTGGAGTTTGTTTAAGTATAGGTGGTCCAGGGGCGAGTAATTTGCTGACATCTGCGATCAATAGTCGTTTGGAAGACAGTAAAGTTCTATTTTTAACGGGAGATGTTACCTCCACCTCCCAAGGAATAGGGGCTTTTCAAGATAGTAGTTCTGCTGGTACTCGGAGTGTGGAACTTTTCCAACAGGCTCTAAATTATTCTACTGCGATCGCCCATTCTGACTATCTGCTCAAAGAATTAAACCAAGCCTTTCTTAACAGTCCTTCCCATCTTCTCATTCCCTTAGATATTCAAACCCATCGCTACAAAACGTCCCCTTTAGAAGATGCTCAGTGGAGACAAGGCGATCTCAATTCTAGGGAATTTCTCAAAGAAGAAATCATCAGCGATCAGTTTTATGAAATCCTTAACGGTAATTCCAAGATTATGCTGTTGGTGGGATCACAGGTGATTAAAAATGGTCAAGGGGCTGAACTGCTTAACTTTGCGGAAACTTATCATCTTCCTGTTACTACAACTTTATCTGCGAAGGGAGCTATCCCTGAAACCCATCCGCTCAGTTTGGGTGTTTTCGGTCATGGCGGCAATCAAAGAGCTAATCAGGCTTTAACGGGTAATGATATTGATACCCTATTGCTAGTGGGATTGGATTTTAATCAGAACGAAAGTTTAGAGTGGGATTCCCGCTTATATTCCGGCCGACGGCAGGTGATGAGAATTGACCAATTACCACAACGGTTTCCGTCCACTGTAAAAATTGATCTAGAACTAATTGTTGATGATTGTTCTCACACTTTAAAAAAACTCTCGTTACAATCTCAAAATCAGTTACAAAATTTACACCAGAGTATTCCTCAAAGGTTGAAATGGTTAAAACAATTACAAGCTATTCCTTGGCATTGGCGCATTAGCCCTGAAACCAGCTTATTTGATCAGTGTTTACCCCTTGATAAATTAATTCGAGCATTGCAAACTCGCTTACCTTCTGATACTATTCTCTGTACAGATGCTGGAACTACTAGAGGTTTTGCAGGCCATAGCTGGATCAGTTCCTATCCTCACAGCTTTTTTAGCTCTTCTAAGCTCGCACCTATGGGTTGGGCTATTTGTGCCGGAATTGGTATTCAGTTGGCACGGCCAGAAAGTAGAGTTTTAGTAGTGACGGGAGATGGTTCAATGATGATGCACGGTATGGAAATTGCCACGGCTGCTCGCTATCAGTTACCCATCTTATTTGTTATTTGTAATAACCGGGGATATGGTAATGCTTATCAACGCTTTAAAGAGGATTTAAAAATGAATCCTTTCACCCTTTTACCTCCAATTAATTGGATAGAGTTTGCCAAATCTTTGGGGGTTGAGGCAATGCAAGTTAAATCAATATCGGAACTAGACCAGGCACTGGATAGGGTATTGGGATGTTGTCATCCCTTTGTCATGGAAGTCTTGACATCCCTTACCTATTCAATTCATTAGAAAAAATATGAATCAGTGTACTTCTTTAAGCACATTATTTGCTTCTCTAGCTAAAAAATATTCTCAAGCTACTGCTATTTCTGCTCCCTCAAAGTTTAATGTAACATTTGAAGATTTATTCCAATTAATTGCAGCGACTCATATTCAACTGCGTGAATTAGGGATTAATAGAGGCGATCGCGTTGTTTTAGCTGCCCCTGCCAATAGTGCTGAAACCGCAATTCTCAGTTTAGCGATCGCTGCCAGTGCTACTTGTGTTCCTCTTGATATCAGTCTTAGTGATCCAGAGATAACGGCTTACTTACAGCAACTAAACCCTCAAGTCATTATTGCTTTCTCAGATTATTTATTATCTCTGAGTGAGCAACTATCTATTCCTCGTCTTCAGGTTATTTCCTATCCAGAGCAGCCGAAAATCACCTTTAAGTTAGAAGGAATCACCCCATTTACAGCGAGTCAGGATGACTGGGCGCAGTCAGGTGACAATGCCATAATTATAATGACATCAGGCTCTACAGGCTCGCCAAAATTAGTTCCTATAACCCACGATTCTCTCTGTTATTCTTGCTTTGAAGCTAGTTATGGATTAAAATTAGATCCTCAAGATATTTGTTTAAATGTCTTATCTCTTTCTCATGTTCATGGACTGATTTCTAATTTTATATTGCCGCTATCCGCAGGGGGAAAAGTTGTATTCTTTGGTAGTTTTGATCCCGATTATTTTCCAGGTTGGTTAATAGAAAGCCAAGCTACCTGGTATTCCGTTGGGCCAACTATTCATTTAGCCATTCTCACAGCGATTGCTAAGAATACCCCAAACATTAAAAACCATGCTCTCCGATTTATTCATTCTGGTTCTTCTCCCCTTCAACCTCAAGTAGTTGACAAGTTAGAAAAGCAATTAGGTGTACCATTAATTCAAGGGTATGGTATGAGCGAAATTGCCCTTTTTATGTCACAAGATATCAACCATCGCTACCAAGGTTATTTAAAAATTTGTAGAGATTCAGAAATAGCGATCGCCGATGAATTTGGTAACATTGTTACTCATAACACAGTCGGAGAAATTATTGCTCGTGGCAGAAATGTTATAGCAGGTTATATTGATAATCCTGCCGCCAATCAGGCCGCCTTTAGAGCAGGTTGGTTTCGGACAGGAGACTTAGGCTACCTAGATGAAAATGGCTATCTTTATGTAACAGGAAGACTCAAAGATATTATTAATCGTGGAGGTAATAAAATTTCCCCCCAAGAAGTTGATAATGCCTTGATGCGATTGGCTGAAGTAGAAGAAGCAGCAACATTTGCCATTCCTGATTCCCAACTAGGTGAAGATGTTGTCGCCGTAGTTGTTCTAAAACCAGAAGCAAAAACCACTACTCAAAATATTCGTCATTCATTATTTAAGTATTTAGCTTTCTTTAAAATCCCTAGTCAAATTATTATTATTGATAAAATTCCCAGAGGTAAAACTGGAAAAATTAATCGGAATAACCTGGTTGAACAATTCATCAAAGACTTTCAGGCTAATTTACCAGGAATTGACTGCCCCATTCTACCAATTCTGAATAGAAGTAATATAAACTACACTCCGCCCACTACCGACAATGAAAAATTCTTAGTAGAGCTATTGAGTAGTTTTTTAGAACAAAGAATTGGCATACATGATAATTTTCTGGAACTGGGTATAAATTCCATTCAAGCAATGATATTTATTAATAGGTTACAAAATAAAACTGGTAAAATTATTCCAATTAGCAAGGTATTTACTTCTCCAACCATTGCTGAAATTTGTCAAGATTTACATGATGATGATATATTACCAAAATTTCTAGCTAATTTTCATCCTGATAAATTAATGAGAAATTTATCTAAACATCAGGATTTAAATATAGGAGAAACTGGTTCACTGTAGAGAAAACCATGAAAACAACAAGTCAATTTTTATATGATTTAAGCAATTTAGGAGTTAACCTTTGGGCTGAAGGTGATAAATTGCACTATCAATTTCCCAAGGGAATCCTAACACCTGAAATATTATCCCAAATGCGTGATCGGAAAGTTGAGATATTAAATTTACTCCAGAGATCAACTAGCCAGTCAATTACTCCCATTATTCCTATTGGTATTGATAGAAAAGAAAATATTCCTCTTTCCTTCGCTCAACAAAGACTTTGGTTTCTCGATCAATTAGAAGGAAAAAATGCCACATATAATATGTTTTTGGCGTTAAAGATAGAGGGTAAATTAAACCAGGATGCTCTAGTTCAAACTATAAAAATTATTGTGGAACGACATGAAACATTGAGAACCAGGTTTAGTAAAATTGAAGGCTCTCCTGTCCAAATTATCAGTCCTCATTTAGAAGTAGTTCTAAACATAATCAACTTAGGGCAATTATCTGAGCAAAAAAAGGAAAATAATATAAAATATTTAGCTCAAAAAGAAAAAAAACAACCATTTGATTTGACAATTGCCCCCCTATTTAGAGCTAAGTTATTACTACTAACAAACACTTCCCATATTTTATTTCTAACTCTCCATCATATCATCAGTGACGGTTGGTCAATGGGAATCTTAAAAAGGGAATTATCCCAGGTTTACCAAGCACTCACTACAGGAGTCTCTTCCTCATTAGCTCCATTACCCATTCAGTATGCTGATTTTGCACAATGGCAACGCAATTGGTTACAAGGTGATGTTTTAGAGTCTCAGCTATCCTATTGGAAACAACAATTGGGTGGTAGTCTTCCCATCTTACAACTACCCACAGATCATTCTCGTCCACCGATTCAGAGTTACAATGGCGCGTCTCTACCTCTGAAACTTTCCCAAGATTTAACCAATGAACTTAAAGTTCTGAGTCAGCAGCAGGGAGTTACCTTGTTTATGACTTTGGTGGCAGCGTTCCAGATATTACTCCATCGCTATAGTGGGCAAGAAGATATTATTATTGGGACAGCGATCGCTAATCGTAATCGCCAAGAAATTGAGCCGTTAATCGGATTTTTTGCGAATACTCTGGCATTAAGAATTAATTTAGCAAATAATCCCAGTTTTCAAGAATTATTACTAAAAGTTAAAGAGATTTGTTTAGATGCTTATAGTCATCAGGATTTGCCTTTTGAGAAGTTAGTAGAAGAACTACAGCCGGAAAGAACCTTAAGTCATGCGCCTATTTTTCAGGTGATGTTTGTTTTTCAAAATACACCACAGGAAACGATAAAATTAGCAGATTTAACGATTGAACCAATTAATTTAAAAACCCAAACAGCGAAATTTGATTTAACCTTATCTTTAACAGAAACACCTGCTGGATTAATTGGTGAGTGGGAATATAGTACAGATTTGTTTGATGATGCCACTATTACCAGGATGAATGGGCATTTTCAGGTGTTATTAGCGGCAATTGTGGCTAATCCTGATCTGGAAATCGGTAGATTATCCATTCTCACCGAGGCAGAAAAACATCAGTTACTAGTGGAGTGGAATGATACAAAAGTAGAATATCCGCAAGATAAATGTATTCATGAATTGTTTGAGGAACAGGTAGCAAGAACACCGGAGAATATAGCAGTAGTTTTTGAAGGAGAAGAATTAACCTATCGAGAACTTAATCATCGTGCTAATCAACTGGCGCACTATTTGCAAAGTTTGGGGGTACAATCAGAGGTATTGGTGGGGATTTGTGTAGAGCGTTCTTTAGAGATGATTGTGGGATTATTGGGGATATTAAAAGCTGGTGGTGCTTATGTTCCTTTAGATCCTAGCTATACTCAAGAGCGTCTTGCCTTTATGTTGGCAGATACCCAAGCATCAATTTTGTTAACTCAACAGTCATTGGTTGATCAACTACCAGCAAATAAAACCCATATTATTTGTCTCGATACAGATTGGGAAAAAATTAATAATCAGGGACAGCATAACCTAACTTATCATGAAAGATCCGATAATCTCGCTTACATCACCTACACTTCGGGTTCTACAGGTCAGCCCAAAGGTGTTTGCGTCATTCATCGAGGAGTTATCAGGTTAGCAAAAAACATTAACTACGCTAACTTAACTTCCACAGAAACCTTCTTACAACTAGCTCCTATTTCCTTCGATGCCTCGACTTTTGAGATTTGGGGTAGCTTACTCAACGGAGCAAAATTAGTTATTTTCTCGCCACATACACCCTCATTATCAGAATTAGGACAAGCTATCCTCAGCCACAAAATTACAACTTTGTGGTTAACGGCTGGACTATTTCACTTAATGGTAGATGAGCAAATAGAAAATTTAAAGTTGTTACATCAACTGTTGGCTGGTGGAGATGTTTTATCTATTTTCCATGTCCATAAGTTTCACCAAATAGCCGAAAATTGTCAGTTAATTAACGGTTATGGTCCAACGGAGAATACGACCTTCACCTCCTGCTACCCAATGCCAAAAATAGCACAAAAAATAGCACAATTTTATAGCTCCATTCCTATCGGCAGATCAATTACTAACACCCAAATTTATATTCTTGATTCCTGTTTACAACCAGTTCCCGTCGGTGTGCCGGGAGAACTACATATTGGAGGAGACGGATTAGCAAGAGGTTATTTAAACCGACCAGAATTAACTGCTAAAAAATTTATTTCTAATCCCTTTGGAAGCGGAAAAATCTACAAAACTGGCGACATAGCCCGCTACTTACATGATGGTAATATTGAATTTATTGGACGCATTGACAATCAAGTAAAAATTCGCGGTTTTCGCATTGAGTTAGGAGAAATTGAAGCCGTTCTTGCGGAACATCCTCATATTCTCAATGTAGTAGTTATTGTCCGTGAAGATAATCTAGAAGATAAACGCCTAATTGCTTACATTGTTCCCCAAGTTCAAACAACATTAACTCAATCAGAAATGCGCCAATTTCTGAAACAGAAGTTACCCGAATACATGATTCCCTCAGCATTTGTCTTCTTAGCAAAATTTCCCTTAACACCCAATGGCAAAATTGATCGTCGCGCTCTCCCTACTCCTGAACAAATTCGCCCAGAACCAGAAGAGACTTTTATTGCCCCTCGTAATGAATTAGAACAGCAACTTACAAAAGTTTGGGAAGCAATTTTAGGAATTAAATCCATTGGTGTAACAGATAATTTCTTTGATCTGGGGGGACACTCGTTACTAGCTGTCAAACTATTTGCCCAAATTGAAAAAACTTTCAGGATAAATTTACCCTTAGCTGCAATTTTTCATTCACCAACGGTTGAACAACTGGCTAATATTATCTGTTCCCAAGGACGGATATCACCTTACTACTCTCTCGTACCGCTTCAACCAAAAGGTTCTCGTCCTATTTTGTTTGGTATTCATCATATTTACTTCCAAGATTTAATCCGCTATTTGGGAGAAGAACAACCTGTTTATGCCCTCCATTATGGTATATCAGAGCCAAAGGATAAGGCACTCTCTTTGCCTAAAATGGAGGATTTAGCGGCTCATTATATCGAAGAAATGCGATCGCTTCAACCACAAGGTCCCTACTTTTTAATGGGTCTTTCCATAGGTGGTATGGTCGCTTACGAAATGGCTCAACAACTTGTCGCTCAAGGTCAAGAAGTAGCCCTAATAGCGTTATTTGATACTTTTCTAAAAAAGGGTAGTAATGTTAAACTCTTGCCCTTCTCTCAAAGGCTGAAATTACTATGGAATCTGGAATTATCAGAATTTTGGACCAGGGTTCACTTTAAAATAAAAATCAAATTTAATCGTCTCCTATCTCGATATTTCCCTAAGACGAATATAACTGAACAAGTCAAATCTCAATATCTTCCCCACACTTATACTGATTATCCAATAAAGTTACTTCGCGATGCCTATACTCCTGAATCTTACTCAGGTACAGTGGTTTTGTTTCAGGCAATTGATTCTCCTATTTCTATTACTTATAGCTTTGATCCACTAGAAGTTCAATGGAGGAAACTAGTCAATGGGGAGTTAGTAATTTACAACATTCCAGGCAATCATACAGGCATCTTAGAAGAACCCAATGTCCAGCTTTTGGCTGAAAAATTAACAGGTTGTATAGATAAGGCTTTGGGAGATTCTGAATTACTGAATAATGAAAGCGAAAACCAAATTACAAATAATTTAGTCTCCCATCTTGCAAAAGATTCACCCGATTAAAGGTTATTACTGAACAAGAGAAAACTTTACCCGATGAGAGATAATCGGGGTATCAAACATCTCCCCATTCCTGTCACCTCTTAATTTTCGACGCTAGGCGATTCCTACCTAATTCCTATGTCGCGCTTCGCTATCGCCTTCTTGATATCTCTAGTATAAAACATCTCCCTATTGCTGTTGCCTCTTCATCCCTTTTTCCTGGGGGGTGTGAACAGTTACGATGGAATACCTGGGTTTTGGATAGCTTCAGCAGAAGATATTGTTTTACAAAAACTGCGCTGGGGAAAGGGAAGTAAATCAGAAAAACAATGGCGTGATGTTTTGGGGATAATTAAGTTACAAGCGGAAACTTTGGATTATCATTATTTAACAGAATGGGCAGAAAATTTAGATTTAGTTGCTGATTTGAGTGAGGTATTAACTCAAGCTGGAATATGAAATTAATATGAAAATATAAAAGTGTAGAAACCCAATTTCTCTAAGGGAATACCAAAAAATAAATTACCCAATTTTGTGGGATGGGCATCCTGCCTGTCCTTGATGATTAGCGGGCAAGATGCCCGCACCACAAGAAATTTTTGGGTATTTTTTTAATTGGAAGTCCCTAAGAAGTTAGGGATTTTATGTTGATCACCCCCATAATTTGCTAAACTCCTAATTTGGAAAAGCAAACAAAAATCTCAGCAGCAGGTATTAGGGGAGGTTCGCAAAGTGGTTGAAAGTGCAGAAATAGAACAAATTCATCCCCAGGATTTTTCGTGGCGGTTTTGGCCTGTTGTGCCAATTTATCCTTATGGTCAACGGCGCACTATTCGCAAAGAAGTTGTTAAAGATACTATCTGGACTTTTGATCAATTACAGGGAATTTTCTATGTAGTTGTGCCAATTCGCATGACTGTAGTTAAGCTGGAAAAAGGTGGTCTGCTGGTTTATGCACCTGTCGCACCAACGGGAGAATGTGTTCGGTTGCTGAATGAGTTGATGACAAAATACGGTGAAATTAAGTATATTATTTTGCCCACGATATCGGGAATAGAACATAAGGTTTTTGTTGGTCCATTTGCGCGACGCTTTCCCACTGCACAGGTTTTTGTTGCTCCCGGACAATGGAGTTTTCCCTTGAATTTGCCTTTAAGTTGGTTGGGTTTACCTAGTAAACGGACTCATATACTGCCCGAAAATAGCCAGGAAGCTCCTTTTGTTGAGGATTTTGATTATGCAACCCTCGGACCGATTGATTTGGGTTTGGGTAAGTTTGCAGAGGTGGCTTTTTTCCATAAGCGATCGCACACTCTCTTACTTACAGATACCATAGTTTCAGTACCAGCAGAGCCACCAGCAATTGTTCAACTTGACCCCTACCCCCTACTGTACCACGCCAAGGATAAAGCTTTTGACATGGTTGCCGATACCTCAGCAAATCGCAGCAAAGGGTGGCAGCGAATCACATTATTTTCCTTATATTTTAGCCCCAGTGTGTTAGAAGTACCTACATGGAGTGAAGCATGGCGTGATGCCCAAACAGCCCCAGAACGTTCGCGCAAAGCCTATTTTGGGTTTTTCCCCTTCCAATGGCAAGAAAATTGGCAAGAGTCATTTAATATTCTGCAAGGAAATGGGCGAATATTTGTTGCCCCAATTTTACAAAGTTTGATTCTCAATCGCGCCCCCCAGGAAACTATAAATTGGGCTGATAAAGTTGCTAGTTGGGATTTTCAATGGATTATTCCCTGTCATTTTGATGCCCCAATTAAAGCCACACCGCAGCAATTTCGGCAAGCATTTACGTTTTTAGAAAAATGTAGTTTATTTAGTAGTAATTATTCTTTACCGGAGGATGATTTTAAGTTATTGAGAAATATTGATTCAGGGTTAAATAAGTTGGGTATTGTCCCACCTGCAAGGGAGAAGGTGTAGAATTTAGGGTATTATTCAAGTTTCTAAATTCAACAAGTTCCTGAAAAACTTAGTTAAATTTTGAATTGCTGGAATTTGAGCTTCTGTTTCAGGACTAATCCAACTGTTATCACTAATACTTGTTTGATTAGTTTTACCTGGTTTTAGAACACTTACGACTGTAGCAATTATCGCCTTTTCTTGGTCAAAAGGTTTCCATTTTAAAGGCTTTTTCTTCCTCTCTTCTTCAGAAAATTTATCTACATACTCTCTTGCTCTTTGCATATATTCAGGATAAACCAAATCACCACAGTCAGATATCAAAGTATCTAAAACTCCTTGTTGAGAATTATCTGGTAATATATAAATTCCTAATTTTGGTGAACCTCCTATGATATTACCAGTTGCATTGACTGTAATAGGAAAATTAGGAAAATATTTTTTTAAACCATGATGATATTTTTCTGCAACTTTGTTAGGTGTATCGTCATCAGCATCAGCTACAATTGCAAAAGCTAAAAAAGTAGAATAATCAATATCAGATAATTTATCATTCAAATTAGTAATTAAATTACTTCCTTCACCTGCATATAAAGCAATTGATAAAGTCTCTGTATACAAAATTGCAGGCATATCAAGTCTTACATATAACTTTCCCCCTTTAGGGTAATTAGGGATAAATTTCCGCCAAAAAGGATCTAGTTCTGATATCTTCCCATCAAATTTAGAGAAGCCTAATAATTTACACAAAATCTTAGAGATAAAAGCCTGATGATGATTCCCCTCAACACCAATTAAAACATATTTCCGACTCACCAACGCACCTCCTGACCTAATTCTTCTCTTAACCGTCTTAATCTATGTCCATCATGTCTAACTACTTTTGTTTTTCCTTCCTTTGGTTCTAAGCGATAAAGCACTAAATCTGAATCTGATTCAGTAACTCCTAATAAAGCATCAACAGCTTCAAGACTATGGGTAGTTGCAAATAGTTGAACATCCATTTCTGTACACCATTTAACTAACCATCGAAAAGAATTTTGTAAGGCTTCTGTATGAATTGTTGACTCTAATTCATCAATTAAAAGAATACCACCTTTGACGCTGGCAAGTTTAAGAGCTATATGCAATAAACGACGGATACCATCACCAAAAGTGCTAACCGGTGCAAGTCCTAGTTTTTCATGTTGAATATATATATTAAATCGAGAACTAATAGATTCTGGAGATAACAAAATTTCTATGTCAGAAATATTTTTATCCATCTGTTGTAATAATTTCACCACATCGGCTTTAAAATTTTGAAATGTTGCTTCTGAAAGTAATCGAAATTGACTAACTTCTGAACGATGAGATGATGGTGTTACTACAGATGTCTTTAGACTTGTTTCTCTCTTTCCAGATAATCTATAAAAACGTTCATCCTCCCATAACAAAAAATCTGTAATCAAATCAGATGGTTCACCAAGTAAACTTAACTGATAACCATCATCTGGAAATACCCCTATTTTTAGCTTAATTCCTTTCCTAACTCTTGGTGTATCTTCATTTTCAATTTCTTCTTCGTTGCTAAGATTTCTGATATTGCTTTCCTCTGATAACCATATTTCCTCCTGTTCTTCATAGCTTGCTATTAACTTCTTTACAGAAAATAAACCAGTGCTAGAAATAAGAATAATAGGTTTATCAGCTTCTACAATGGATGCAGAATTATGTGTAAATAACCACTTTATTGCATCCAGTGTCCGAGTACGATACACTCTCATATCCTGCTCTCGTTGATTTGCTGTATTAAGCCATACTTTAATATCTAATGGATGACAGTAAACAGATAATGCTTCTAGAACACTGGTTTTACCTGAGTTGTTAATACCAACAAGCAGGTTAATCCGTCCGATATCCTTTAGTTCTAAGTCTCGAAGTCCTCTAAATTGATGAATTGTGACGTTTTCTAAATTGCTCATAGGCTTAGTTTAGCTCAGGCTGTATACCATAGATTATTTTTTTAAAGTTGTCAACACATAACATACCATATTCACAATGTAAATAGAGTCATCTACCATTTATTTTATCGTAAATAAATCTGATATATTAGATGTTAATAATGATGATTATTTGATTAGATCATATCTCATTAATTCCTCTGAAATTGAAGTTAATCATCAATGTCAAATCTTACTGATCCAAAAAATCAATCCCGCGTTATCGTCATTGGTGCGGGTATAGGTGGACTTACAGCCGGAGCATTATTAGCACATAGAGGTTATAATGTCTTAATTCTTGACCAAGCAATTGTTCCTGGTGGTTGCGCTTCCACCTTCAAACGTCAAGGATTTACTTTTGATGTTGGTGCGACCCAAGTAGCGGGTTTAGAACCTGGGGGAATTCATCACCGCATTTTCTCAGAATTAAATATAGAATTACCCGCTGCGACACCTTGCGACCCAGCTTGTGCTGTATTTCTTCCGGGAGAATCTACACCCATTAATGTTTGGCGTGATTCTCAAAAATGGCAAGCAGAACGTCAAAAACAGTTTCCCGGAAGTGAACCTTTTTGGCAATTATTAACCACTTTATTTAATGCTAGTTGGGAATTTCAAGGACGTGATCCGGTTTTACCACCCCGGAATTTATGGGACTTAGGACAATTAATTAAAGCTGTCCGTCCGAGGACATTTATTACTGCACCTTTTACTTTATTCACTGTGGGGGATGCTTTACGATTATGTGGGTTAGGAAATGACCAAAGACTGCGGACATTTTTAGATTTACAACTGAAATTATATTCTCAAGTTAGTGCGGAAGAAACGGCTTTACTTTATGCAGCTACAGCTTTGAGTGTATCCCAATTACCCCAAGGGTTATTTCATCTGCAAGGGAGTATGCAAGTTTTGAGTGATCGCTTGGTAGAATCTTTAGAACGAGATGGTGGTAAGCTATTAATGCGTCACAATGTTGAAAAAATCCAAGTTGTCCATAACCAAGCCAACGCCGTCATCATTAAAAATCAGAAAACCGGGAAAACTTGGACAGAATCAGCAGATCATATAGTTGCTAACGTCACCGTTCAAAACTTGGTTCAATTATTAGGAGAAAATGCCCCTTCTGGATATAAACAAAGGGTCGAAAAACTCCCACCTGCTTCCGGCGCTTATGTGATTTATTTGGGTGTAGATAAAAGTGCAATTCCTCCTAATTGTCCACCGCATTTACAATTTTTATATGATGTAAATAAACCTATTGGAGAAAATAATTCCCTATTTGTATCTGTGAGTCATGAAGGAGATGGTCGCGCACCATTAGGAAAAGCCACAATTATCGCTTCTTCCTTTGTTGATTTTATCCCCTGGTGGGAAACTCAAAATTATGAAGAGTTAAAACAAAAATTTACTCAAGATGCCATATCCAAACTTTCTGAATATTTCTATTTGAAACCAGAAACTATTATTCATGTAGAAGCTGCCACACCTCGTACCTTCGCTCATTATACAGGTAGAGAATCAGGTATTGTTGGTGGTATTGGTCAAAGAATTCCCACCTTTGGACCCTTTGGTTTTGCTAATCGAACACCTATTCGTAATTTGTGGTTGGTTGGTGATTCTACTCATCCTGGAGAAGGGACTGCGGGCGTTAGTTATTCAGCTTTAACGGTAGTTAGGCAAATTCAAGCTCAAAATTAGCAATACAATTGAGGGCGGGCATTGGTGTCAACTTAGCCCTGTTTTGTCACTCTCGGAAAACAATAATCGAATCCATCTTTTGTAACTCTTATTTCATCAAGGTTTGGCGGTTTTTTATGTATCAAAAAATAAAATTGTTGCATAAAACGTCAAAACCAAAGCCCCGTAAACCTTTCAGGTATTGTATTTTCCAAATCTGACAGAACAGGGCTAAAGTAAGTAGTGAGACAGAATTAATTACACAATGTCATTGCGTAAGCATTGCGTGGCGTTAGCCATATGGAACGAAGTGAAATCAAGCAATCGCCAGGGTTGTGATTGCTTCCCTTCGCTCGCAATGACTGTAAATATTTTTGTCCAATTACTTAAACTGGGGATTTTTAGTCATCTTCAGATGACTTTTGCTATAAGACTGGGAATATGGCTAACGCCACGCTACGCTATCATTCCCAGGCGGGCTATGGGTTTTACGTTAAGTTGACACCAATGAGGGCGGGATCTCTCCGCCCCTACAATCTGTCACCACAAAATTAAAGAGAGATTACATTTGTATAAACTGGCGGAAAGTCTTGCATCATAGGCGTAAAACTTGGTGAGGGGTGTTACCCTAATGATAAAGTTGCCAAAATATTCATCTAATCGTCAACTTTCTCCGTGAGACGCTAGGCAAACAGCGAGTATCAATGTTGAAAAAACTACAGAAAACACAAATTTATCTACTTGCTGGTGCTGGACTATGTGCCTTTTTAGCCGGGGCAATGGTATCAGCCCCCCAAGCCAGCAAAACCGTCAGTCAATGGTTGAACTTGGGTCAGCGTAAGCCGGAAAAACTATCTGAGGCTGCAAAAGTTAAGTCAGTTGTCTTTTCGCTATTGTCTCAATCTGTACCAGAAAGATTAACAAAACTCACGGAAATTGCTGAAAAAGGCAGTTCCCCAGATCGGGAACGCGCCCGTTATCTGCTCTCTTGTGATTATGTAGAAACTTCCCAAGGCAAAAAAGCCCTGAGTCTATTGACAGGACTGGAAAAAGATTATCCTGTATTAGCACCTTATATTTTACTTAAACAAGCCCAGGCTCATGATATTTTAGGTGCAGATAAGCAAGCTTCCGATTTGCGCCGCAAGGTGGTAAAAGAATATGGCAAAGAAGCAGCCGTAGTCAAGGCTATATATGCGATCGCCCAACCAAAATTATCAGATCAAGCGATCGCTCAATTTCCCTCCCATCCCCTCACCTGGGAAATTATCCGCAAACGGTTAAAAGATAACCCAAATCAACCCAAATTACAATTAATCTTGGCTCAATACGCCGCAGACGAGCCGGGAATTGTGGGCGTATTAGATCAATTGGTAAAACAGCCACAACTCAAACCCACAGATTGGGAACTCATCGGTTCAGTCTATTGGGATAACAATGAATTTACCAAAGCTAAAAATGCTTACATTCAAGCCCCAAAAACAGCCACCAGCCTCTACCGTATCGCCAGAGGATTACAATTAAATAAAGAACAAGATCAAGCCATTGCAGTTTATAAACAACTACTACAAAAATTTCCCACCGCCAAAGAAACAGCAATAGCCCTATTAAGACTAGCCGATATTGCTAAAGGTAAAGATGCCATTATCTATCTTGACCAAATAATTAGTAATTTTCCCGATCAAGCACCTCCAGCATTAGTCAAAAAAGCCCAACTTTTAGCATCTCTCAAAGATAATAAATCAGCTAATACGACAGAGAAATTATTGCTAGGTAAATATAGCAGCACCGATGAAGCCGCAGAATTTCGCTGGAAAATCGCCCAAAATAAAGCCAAAAACAATGATTATTTAGGAGCATGGCAATGGGCGCAACCAATTACTATTAATAACAAAACTAGTATTTTAGCTCCTAGAGCCGGATTTTGGGTGGGCAAATGGGCAACAATACTAGGCAAACAACAGGAAGCTATTACTGCTTATAAATCTGTAATTAGTGAATTTCCTCAATCTTATTATGCCTGGCGTTCTGCCAGTATTTTGGGTTTAAATGTGGGGAATTTTAATACTTTGCGCGTGATGAATCCGGCAATTATTCCCCCGCAACGTCCTGTCCCTCCCGCCGGTTCTCAGACTTTCCATGAATTGTATTTACTAGGACAAGATCGTGATGCTTGGTGGCAATGGGAAACAGAATTTAAAAATAAAAAACAGCCTAGTGTTGCTGAACAGTTTACCGAAGGGTTGATGAGATTAACTAAGGGTGAATATCTCATTGGTATTGACAAAATCGCTAAATTGGAAGACCGAGAAACCCCCACTGAAAAAGCCGAATATGCAGCTTTAAGTCAACAACCCATCTACTGGCAAGCCCGTTATCCTTTTCCTTATTTTCAAGAAATTGAAAAATGGTCTACTTCCCGTCAACTTAATCCTCTCTTAGTTACAGCTTTAATGCGGCAAGAATCCCGCTTTCAATCCAAAATTAAATCCCCCGTCGGTGCAACAGGTTTAATGCAAGTTATGCCCAGTACAGGGGCATGGATAGCCCCACAAATCGGGTTAGATTTCAAAAAACTCAACCTAGAAAATCCTAACGATAATATTATGTTGGGGACTTGGTATTTAGATCATACTCATCAACAGTATGGCAATAATTCCATGTTAGCGATCGCTAGTTATAATGCCGGACCCGGCAACGTCGCCAAATGGCTACAAACCATACCCAAACAAGATCCCGATGAATTTGTCGAAGAAATTCCTTTTGACGAAACAAGAAATTACGTCCGCCAAGTTTTTGGCAACTACTGGAATTATCTCAGACTTTATAACCCAGAAGTGTCTGCCATAGTCAGCAAATATTCAGCAACACACCCACAATTACCAGCAAATTAATGAACCCGTAGGGGCGCAAGTCCTGCGCCCTTAATCAATTTAATAATATTCAATCCGATGTCAAATTTATTTTTTAGCCTAAACTAGATAACGAGGAACTTAGATAAAATACAAATCAGATTAGGTAATCTTCTATGATTGCAACCCCCAGCTATAACTATCTTTCCCCCACAGAATATCTCCAAGGGGAAGAAACCAGCCCTATCAAGCATGAATACAGAGACGGAGACGTTTACGCAATGGCAGGGGCTAGTAATACTCATGTAGTTATTACGCTCAATATTGCTTCAATGCTGAGAAACCATCTACGTGGTAGTGGATGTCAAGCCTACATTGCCGATACTAAAGCACACATTGAATCAATTAATACTTATTACTATCCCGATGTCATAGTCAGTTGTGACCAAAAAGATAAAGCCTTTCATAACTTTTTGCGTTATCCCTGTTTAATTATCGAAGTCCTATCTCCCACCACAGAAGCATTTGACAGAGGTGATAAATTTGCTGATTATCGCCACTTAGAATCACTTCAAGAATATGTATTAGTAAGTCAAACGCGAAGAAATGTAGAAATTTTCCGTCGTAATTCCGAGGGACAATGGGTATTTTATAGTTATGGACAGGGAGAAAATGTGCATTTAGCCAGTGTAGATTTTCACTGTCCTATAGAAGATGTCTATGAAGACGTGAATTTTGAATCCCCTGCTGTAGAAAATTCGCCCAAACCCTGACTGGGCGCAGACCCTGCGCCCCTACTGACTGTGATGTTACCCCCACGTAGTTCTAATAAGTAATTGGACAAAAATATTTACAGTCATTGCGAGCGAAGGGAAGCAATCACAACCTTTGGAATTGCTTGATTTCACTTCGTTCCATATGGCTAACGCCACGCAATGCTTACGCAATGACATTGTGTAATTAATTCTGTCTCACTACTTAGCTACTACAATTGTTTACCGCACCTTTTACAAAATTCGGCATCTGCATCATGAAAAGCTAAACCGCACCCTTGACAAACAGTTTCCACTTGATTTGCCGTTTTTACCAATCGTCTAATTAAGTCACCAATCTGCCAAGGAATCAGAGCCACGCCTGTTAAAATCATCAATACCGTTAGTAAGCGCCCTAACTCAGAAATTGGTATCACATCACCAAATCCCACGGTTGTCATTGTCACAACTGAGAAATAAAAAGCATCTAAAAAAGTATCAAAATTCTGGGGATTAACTGGATGTTCAACTTGATAAATTAACCCAGAAAAAATAAAAACTATCGCAAATAAAGTAAATAATATTCTCGCAAAAATTACACTATCTTGATTACTGATACTACCAATTAGAAACTTTTTATCAATAAATCTCAGCAAACGCAAGATTCTAAACCAACGTAATAGCCGGATAAAACTAGTATTTACTAATCCTATACAAGATGGCAAAATTGAGATTAAATCAATAATTGCATAAAGACTCAGAATATATTTAATTCTATCTTTTGTACTCCATAAGCGCAGTAAATATTCTCCAGCAAAAATTATTAATACACAATTATCTAATACTCTTAACTCCCAGCGAGCCTCTTGAGAAAGATCATAAGTTTCCGCCACGAAAATTCCTGATGATACTAAAACTAACAGAGCAATAGTTACACTAATTACCTTACCTATAGGAGTTTCTATGTCTGTTAAGTAAAAATCTATTTTCTCTCGGTTTAGCACCATCTTTTCCAAAATTCAACATTAAAAATCAAAAGGTTACAAAATTTTTACCAATTAAGAATTAAAATTTTAACCCAACTCCACCTTGTAAAGATAAAGCTGTACCACCAGTATTTCGGTAGGCATCAAAGGCAATAATAGCATTACCAAAAATCACAGTATTACTATTAGGAATAACATAGTCAATTCCCGGTTGCAGAGCAAAGCTAATTTTATTACCAACAGGGGAAGGCGTATCACCACTAGTTAAGGCTAAACCAGCACCTAAATAAGCATCAGTTTGCCAGTTGAGGGGGATGTCATAGGAAACAGTCGGAACTACTGCTGTTCCCCTACCAATTAAAGCTTGTGTGCGGAAAGAAATGGGTGTTTCTAGTAATTTGTAGCGAAAAGCCAGGACTCCGCCCAATTGAGTACCATCTGTCAACCCCACAGTCGGACCAATACCAACATAACTGCCATAAGCTACTTGTGCCTGTGCTGGTTGAGAGTTTACCACTAAACTCACAACTGTGCCGATTCCCATGATCCCAAGCCAACATTGAAAACGTTTCATTAGCTACTCCTGACATACTCTGAATTTAATATAACTTAGGCAAGAGGCTTACTGACAGAGGGTGTTTTAAAAGTCCCTGATGATGTACCAAATATTTATTACCCAAGCGAGTTTTCTAGAACGAGAAAGAATCTATTGAAAATCCAGTTCCCCTCTCGAAGAGCGGGGAGGGGCTAGGGGTGGGGTTTTATGGCAACCAACAGGAAATTTCCGACTTGTGTGTACACTGTAGTTCATAAGGGGAGGGTTAGGGTGGGGTATAACTGTGCTAAAAATCACAGAATAATACTTTTCAAACATCCTTTTATGTGATTATGGACAACGGGAATTTAGTCCACCTTGAGTACAAATAAATGCCAATTGTTGCGGATCTAAATTTTTAGCCTGACTGAAATCTACTCCTTTAATTGAGGCATTTTGAGAACCAATATCAGGTGTTTCCACAAACTGATCTGCTAGATTTTGTTTACCAACAAAGAGAATTGTGCCTTGAAAATCTGCTCCAGCGACATTTGCTCCTCGTAAGTCAGCACGACTTAAATCAGCACTTCGCAAATTAGCGTTTTCTAAGTTAGTCGAGCGTAAACTAGCGCCAGTGAGTCGAGTAGCACTTAAGTTAGCATGACTGAGATTCGCATAATCTAAATAGCTTTCCGATAAATCTGCACCTTGCCAGTCCGTTTTAGTTAAATTCGCGTAGGCTAATTGTGTACCAATGGCAGAAACCCGGACTAAATTGGCGGCATATAAATTTGCTTCTGTTAAGTTAGCGTTGCTTAAATCTGCATTTGTCAGGCTGGCATTTTCTAAAATTGCATTTCGTAAATCTGTACCTACTAACTGGGTACTACTGAGATTAGTCCCAAATAAACGGGTGTATGATAAGTTGGCTTTGTTAAGATTAGCCCTACTTAAATCACTACGACTCATGGAAACCCGACTCAAGTTGGTATTACTTAAGTTAGCTTGCTTTAGTTGAGTGTTATTTAAATCAGCGATCGCATCATCATAAGTATCCCAACGTCCATCTTCACCAACGCTGCGGAAACGACTACCTTGGAAGTTAGCTTGGTTAAGATTTGCTGATTTCAAGACAATTCCTGATAAATCAACGTTGTTTAATACCAAGTTAAATAAGGGCTTTTCTCCAGATGCTTGAGAACCTAATTGAGCATTACTCAAGTCAATCTTGTTAGTTTCGCCACTATAGATAGCCAGAATTTTATTAATTACCTGCTGGGTGAGAATTAGCTGATTTTGTCTAATTTCCCCATTGGGACTTTTACCCACAGATGCTAGTTCTCCAGCGAGAAACTGATTCATGCGGTTTAATTCAGGAATGGCTTTAAAACCAGCATTAGTTAAGGCTTGTTGAATAGTATCCAGGGTTTTGGGGTCTGTTTCTTTAACCAATAAGTCAATTAATAATTTAATGGCTTGTTTATCATCAACACTACCCAAGGCTAAAATAACTCTTTGGCGGTCTTCGTTGGTAACACCGTTATTGGGATTGAGTGCTTTGATGAGTTCAAGGAACTTTTGACTATTAGTTTGTTCGCTTCTCCGTTGGCTTTCTTGGGTTTGGATGTAGATTTGTGTACCTATTAAGGTTGATAACACAGCAATCATGCTAGTTAACCCTACTAAAAACAGGCTGATACTAGGATTATTTCTGGGGGAAGCAGGGGAAGGAGATTGTGAACTATCTACATTATTTTCGGTTGTGGTTGAATGCTCCCCAGGAGGAGTAACAGTGCTGGTTGCATCTATTGTATATGTCCCTGCAAGTTGATCATGGAAGGAGCGGGGATGTTTTTGGTTAGGCCAGCCTTTTGATTCTGCTAAGATCATTAACATTGTTAAAGACGTAAACAGAGCCAAGTTGGGGAAAACAAAGCTGTAACGCCAGAGGAGATATGCGGCGGAAACTGGGATTGTCCAACGCCCTAATCCTTCTCTAACTATGACTGCGCCTAAACCTGGGGCTGTTCCGGCTTCGTTTACGACTCGCACACCAAACCACCGTTTGGGAATGGTGCTGCCTGTTTTAGCCAGTAAATACAATTGCCACCCACAGAGGCTTGTGGGCAATAATAGGGCTAATGTCCACAGGATATTGGTCGGCCAGGCAACGTTGCGAATACCATAACTGATGGGTAATGCTAGTGGTCTGGCGATCGCTTTTTCTGTGACTACCAAGACAGGATTCAGCGGTACTCGCCGAATCTCACTACGAGAATTTACATATACGCCTAAACTATAAGGAACTAACCCACTGGCAATAAGGAGTGTTATTTCCACCGTCCAAGCTACAAAACGCCTCGTTGCTAATGGTGTAATTTTAGCTTTTTTCGGTTCTTTGGGGCGGCTAGACTGACTACTACTTTTGCCGATCATTGGATTCGCCATCGTGTAATTACCTGTAATTTTTTTTACGCCACCATTGGCATGACTCAAATAGGCTATTGCTTATTTTCCTTGTCCATTAGCAATAAAAAATTTGTATCCAAGATACACTAACACTGCCAAAACCGCCAGACTAATTACTGAAGCAACTAGAGCAAATACTGTTTGCAACATCCAAACGGTTATCAACATGACTATACCTGTCACTACCAGCTTTTTAATTGTTGATAAGCCATTAAACCAATTTCTGGATCTTTCTAAATATAAATTCCATTGGGCAACTCTAGTTACAGGTGTCTCTGTTTCTGATTGACGAGCATTTACACCGGCAGATTTGATTTCTGCTGCTAGATTTTGGAGACGACGTTGTAAATCTTCTTCTGGTTGAGAGTTCATAAATTTTTATTCATCTTTTATTAACAGTAGACAAGGACATTTTGGCAAAAAACTGGCTGCTTTTGCATCAGCATCGGGATTATTAATATGTGTGGGTGTTGGTCGAATAATCCCGTTAAATAAATCATCTAATCCGTAGGGAGTAAAAAATTGCCATTCTCCCTGTCTGTTCATGCGAACCCCCACAGCAGTTGCCGTATGCAACCAATTTTTAACTCCATCTTCTGTGCTATTATAAGTCATGCGTCCAGCCCGCCAATGCCCAAAACTGGCTTGATTTTTCACATCAAACTCCTGTTCGGGAAACTGTGTTTTGAGAGTAGACTTGGCAAATAATTCTTGGTCACGGTTGCCGGTTTCATCAAAAAAAGCAATATCAAAATCTTTGATAAATAAATTACATTCTTTTCCCAACAGAGAACGCCAAACTGTATTTCTGACTGCACCCCCAGCCAACCACCAGTTAGGTAACTCAAGTTGGGCTATGGCGGGTAAGACGGTGGCAATAATTGAATTAGTAAGAATAATTTGCAGTTGTGTATTATCATTCATAAGAACACCCGGTAAGTGGGAAACGAGCGCGTCTTTAGACCTGAGAGGGAAACGACACGAGCGGTTTTAACCGCTGTGGATATTAAAATTGAAACCAGATTTTTGATTGGAATCTGGAAACCAACTCCCATTTCTGGGGTAATGTTAGCTAGATGCCTCCGGCACGCTGCGCGAACGACCTGTTATAAGAGCTTGTTAGGCTTGCAACACTGTTCCAGTGACCTTAGAACTGTTTAATCACAAGCGACAGAGCAGGGAACTAGCTACGCATTCGGTGGGTGTCGTGACTCAAATAACGGCTACCATGAGAGTAAACTCAGGGTGGTCTGGTCAGTACGGCTTGCTTGATTACTCTTGCAAGCCCAGTCCCTTTAGGGCTGGGTTACTGACAGTGTCTAATTTTAGATGAGCATGGATAATATGACCATAGATAATAATACTTTGGATTTAGTGGCTGGAGGATTAGCGATCGCTATTTTGATAGGGGGAATGTTGATGATGTTCACCACCATCTTCAGCACCAAAAAATAATTTTCTCCCAGGTAAATAAGGTAAGTAATTGGACAAAAATATTTACAGTCATTGCGAGCGAAGCGAAGCAATCACAACCCTTGGAATTGCTTGATTTCACTTCGTTCCATATGGCTAACGCCACGCTTCGCTTACGCAATGACATTGTGTAATCAATTCTGTCCCACTACTTATAAAACTAATGCTGGAACTCTGATTCCCACATTATCCCCCCTAATCCCCCTTACCAAAAGGGGAAACCGGAAAATTCTCTTCCTTAGCAAGAGGATGTTTAGCTATGCCCAATAAAAATGTTACAATATGTTAAAAATTATATTAGCACAATGTGGCAGTATAGTATTGTATTGCTTATTAACTTTCCAGTAAATCTACTAGCTTAGATTATGCCTCACATTTCGGTGGTAATCCCAGTCTATAAAGCAGAAGACTGTTTGTACGTTTTGTACAAGCGTCTTGCGGATTCATTAGAGCAGATTACACAAGACTTTGAATTAATCTTAGTTGAGGATTGTGGGGGCGATCGCTCTTGGGATATAATTATTGAATTAGCTAACAGTGACTCACGGGTAAAAGGAATTCAATTTAGTCGGAATTTCGGTCAACATTATGGTATAACCGCAGGCTTAGACCATTGTGATGGTGACTGGGTTGTAGTTATGGATTGTGACTTGCAAGACAGACCCGAAGAAATTCCCAGACTTTATGCCAAGGCTCAAGAAGGTTATGATGTTGTCTTAGCTAGGAGGGGAAAACGAAAAGATTCTCCCTTAGAGGGTGTTTGAAAAGTCGGTGAGTGAGTAAAAAAGCTCTCCCAGTGTAAGCTGTGAATAGAAAGAACACAGCACTGAGAGAGTAACATGAGTAAAGCATACCCCAGTAATTTGACTCACGCCCAATATGAATTGTTGAGTGACATGATTCCAGAAGCCAAAAAAGGTGGTCGCAAACGTGAAGTCGATATGTGGGAAGTCATGAACGCGATTTTTTATGTCTTGCTAGAAGGGGTGCGATGGCGGGCGTTGCCAGGGGACTTTCCAGCTTGGCAAACTGTATATACTTATTTTCGCAACTGGCGCAGAGACGGAACTTGGGTGAAAATTCATGATAGTTTGCGAGAATGTACGAGAATCGAAGCGGAACGCCATCCCAGTCCATCATTCGCCATAATCGATAGTCAAAGTGTAAAAAGTGCGGCGATGGTGAGTCAGGAAGTAGGATATGATGCGGGCAAACAAATCAAAGGGCGGAAGCGGTTTATGACCGTTGATACATTGGGATTGACTCTGCGGGTGTTAGTCACCGCCGCCAATGTGCCAGAGCGATCTGGTGGCAAACAAGTAATCAAGCGCGTCAAAGGGATGGGATCTCAGGTTTCTCGCTTGACGACTATTTGGACTGATGGTGGGTTTGATGGTCCAGCCTTCATGATGTGGGTCATGGACATTTGTCGTTGGATTGTACAGGTAGTACTGCGACCGGAGCAAACTAAGGGGTTTGTCTTACTCAAAAAGCGATGGGTTGTAGAACGCACTTTCGGCTGGCTGATGGGGTGTCGTCGATTGGTCAGAGATTATGAGTTATTACCGGAAACATCAGAGACTTTTATTTACCTTGCCATGATCCGGATCATGGTGAGGCGATTAGCATAAAATTTTACCCCTCAAAACTTTTCAAACACCCTCTAACCAATTTCGTAGATCTTCCACAGTAGCGAAATCAAATATTGCTTCTGCTAACACTTCAATTATCTCTAAATTTAAACTTTTAATCCGGGTTTCTAGTTCCATATCAATATTTCCTACTTTCCTCTTGATTTGACGGGCAATTAAATCTTTTTCCTTGGTAATTGCTTCTTGACGACCTTGCTGAATACCTTGCTGAATACCTCGTTCAATCCCTTGTTCAATCCCTTGTTCAATACCTTGTTCCATCCAACTAGTAACTATCTGCATAACTTCCTCCTTTTCCGCTGGTATTAATGAACCTATTTCTGCTGCAAATTTCTCTTCTTCTATTTTATTCAGTCGCAAATATGTATCAATAAATCCTGATATCAATTGCATTTTTGCCGGATTTAATTTTAAACAACCTTAAACACTCTGCTTTCACCTTTGGTCTATCCGCTGGTGCTATATTCATTTTCGACATTAAAGCAGATGCAACTGGATTTTGACTATTTAAAAAGTCTCTCCAATTTAGCTGATTTAGTTGGATGACTTGATAATTAAATTTTAGCACTTCCAAATCAGGAAAGTTGATTTGATAGTTATTTGTGGCTAAGGTTTTGGGAGAAGAATATGAAAAAATGACTATGGGATAAATTGGTAAGTCAAATTTTTCGTGTAATCTGGAAAAATAACGGAACATTCTTTGATTAAATTTCGATTTTGCTCCTGATTCGGCTTCAATGTGAACGAGAAAGTAAGAAGGTTCACCGAGAAATTTGACTTTGGCTATTAAGTCGGTTTCATATTTGTCTCCTGCGGTAACATCTGTAAATATTTCTTTGTCTAATAATGAGACTGAGTTGATATCTATGTATTTAAGAACTTCGGGAAAGAAGAGTTCTATAAATTCTATGAAAAATGTGGATATCAATTCTTTAAATAAGCGGTCATGGTCTATTCTTTCACTCATATTTTTGTCACATAAATTCTTTAATTATTGGTATATTTTAACTTAATCATGCAAATTGTCTAACCAATTTCGTAGATCTTCCACAGTAGCGAAATCAAATATTGCTTCTGCGAGTAATTCAATTACCTCTAGATTTAAACTTTTAATCCGGGTTTCTAGTTCCATATCAATATTTCCTACTTTCCTCTTGATTTGACGGACAATTAAATCTTTTTCCTTGGTAATTGCTTCTTGACGACCTTGTTCAATACCTTGTTCAATCCCTTGTTCCATCCAACTAGTAACTATCTGCATAACTTCCTCCTTTTCCGCTGGTATTAATGAACCTATTTCTGCTGCAAATTTCTCTTCTTCTATTTTATTCAGTCGCAAATATGTATCAATAAATCCTGATATCAATTGCATTTTTGCCGGATTTAATTTTAAAGTTACTAACAACCTTAAACACTCTGCTTTCACCTTTGGTCTATCCGCTGATGCTATATTCATTTTCGACATTAAAGCAGATGCAACTGGATTTTGACTAGTTAAAAAGTCTCTCCAATTTAGCTGATTTAGTTGGATGACTTGATAATTAAATTTTAGCACTTCCAAATCAGGAAAGTTGATTTGATAGTTATTTGTGGCTAAGGTTTTGGGAGAAGAATATGAAAAAATGACTATGGGATAAATTGGTAAGTCAAATTTTTCGTGTAATCTGGAAAAATAACGGAACATTCTTTGATTAAATTTCGATTTTGCTCCTGATTCGGCTTCAATATGAACGAGAAAGTAAGAAGGTTCACCGAGAAATTTGACTTTGGCTATTAAGTCGGTTTCATATTTGTCTCCTGCGGTAACATCTGTAAATATTTCTTTGTCTAATAATGAGACTGAGTTGATATCTATGTATTTAATAACTTCGGGAAAGAAGAGTTCTATAAATTCTATGAAAAATGTGGATATCAATTCTTTAAATAAGCGGTCATGGTCTATTCTTTCGCTCATGTTTTTGTCACATAAATTCTTTAATTATTGGTATATTTGGCTCTTGCGTCTCTTTTATGGTGATTGAGGATTGATGATAACAAAACCCTTGCGGGACAAGGGTTATAAACAATTATTTCCATATTTTCAATGAAATGTCTACACAATAGGGCTTTCAATGATTTTGAACCAGGTTTTCCATAAAAATAACCGAAGAACCGTATATTTTAACTTAATCATGCAAATTGTCTAACCAATTTCGTAGATCTTCCACAGTAGCGAAATCAAATATTGCTTCTGCGAGTACTTCAATTACCTCTAGATTTAAACTTTTAATCCGGGTTTCTAGTTCCATATCAATATTTCCTACTTTCCTCTTGATTTGACGGACAATTAAATCTTTTTCCTTGGTAATTGCTTCTTGACGACCTTGCTGAATACCTTGTTCAATACCTTGTTCAATACCTTGTTCCATCCAACTAGTAACTATCTGCATAACTTCCTCCTTTTCCGCTGGTATTAATGAACCTATTTCTGCTGCAAATTTCTCTTCTTCTATTTTATTCAGTCGCAAATATGTATCAATAAATCCTGATATCAATTGCATTTTTGCCGGATTTAATTTTAAAGTTACTAACAACCTTAAACACTCTGCTTTCACCTTTGGTCTATCCGCTGATGCTATATTCATTTTCGACATTAAAGCAGATGCAACTGGATTTTGACTAGTTAAAAAGTCTCTCCAATTTAGCTGATTTAGTTGGATGACTTGATAATTAAATTTTAGCACTTCCAAATCAGGAAAGTTGATTTGATAGTTATTTGTGGCTAAGGTTTTGGGAGAAGAATATGAAAAAATGACTATGGGATAAATTGGTAAGTCAAATTTTTCGTGTAATCTGGAAAAATAACGGAACATTCTTTGATTAAATTTCGATTTTGCTCCTGATTCGGCTTCAATATGAACGAGAAAGTAAGAAGGTTCACCGAGAAATTTGACTTTGGCTATTAAGTCGGTTTCATATTTGTCTCCTGCGGTAACATCTGTAAATATTTCTTTGTCTAATAATGAGACTGAGTTGATATCTATGTATTTAAGAACTTCGGGAAAGAAGAGTTCTATAAATTCTATGAAAAATGTGGATATCAATTCTTTAAATAAGCGGTCATGGTCTATTCTTTCACTCATATTTTTGTCACATAAATTCTTTAATTATTGGTATATTTTAACTTAATCATGCAAATTGTCTAACCAATTTCTTAGATCTTCCACAGTAGCGAAATCAAATATTGCTTCTGCTAGTACTTCAATTACCTCTAGATTTAAACTTTTAATCCGGGTTTCTAATTCTATGTCAATATTTCCTACTTTCCTCTTGATTTGACGGACAATTAAATCTTTTTCTTTGGTAATTGCTTCTTGACGACCTTGTTCAATCCCTTGTTCCATCCAACTAGTAACTATCTGCATAACTTCCTCCTTTTCCGCTGGTATTAATGAACCTATTTCTGCTGCAAATTTCTCTTCTTCTATTTTATTCAGTCGCAAATATGTATCAATAAATCCTGATATCAATTGCATTTTTGCCGGATTTAATTTTAGAGTTACTAACAACCTTAAACACTCTGCTTTCACCTTTGGTCTATCCGCTGGTGCTATATTCATTTTCGACATTAAAGCAGATGCAACTGGATTTTGACTATTTAAAAAGTCTCTCCAATTTAGCTGATTTAGTTGGATGACTTGATAATTAAATTTTAGCACTTCCAAATCAGGAAAGTTGATTTGATAGTTATTTGTGGCTAAGGTTTTGGGAGAAGAATATGAAAAAATGACTATGGGATAAATTGGTAAGTCAAATTTTTCGTGTAATCTGGAAAAATAACGGAACATTCTTTGATTAAATTTCGATTTTGCTCCTGATTCGGCTTCAATGTGAACGAGAAAGTAAGAAGGTTCACCGAGAAATTTGACTTTGGCTATTAAGTCGGTTTCATATTTGTCTCCTGCGGTAACATCTGTAAATATTTCTTTGTCTAATAATGAGACTGAGTTGGTATCTATGTATTTAAGAACTTCGGGAAAGAAGAGTTCTATAAATTCTATGAAAAATGTGGATATCAATTCTTTAAATAAGCGGTCATGGTCTATTCTTTCACTCATATTTTTGTCACATAAATTCTCTGGTTATTTTTTGTAAGCAATTACTAATAAAGAACCACCCCAAGGAAAGGAAAAACCTAATGTCAAAAACCAGCGTTCCATATCAAGGATTTTCTCTAAGAGGTAATTTAAAAATCCGCTAATTTTCAGTTCGCTGGTGGGGTCATAATCTTTGGAGTTGGAGCGATTGTTGATGCGAGAAATTAGCATTAATGGTAATAGAAAAGAAACAAAAGATGTCACCCTAACTATTTTAAATCCCGCTTGGTGTAATTTGATCATTAGATCTTTTTTAACGTAGCGACGGACATGATGAGCATGATTATCAGCTTGACTCCATAGCCAAGGATGTTGAGGAACGGTCAGTATTATACCCCCCCATTTTGTGTAGCTTGATACATCTTTTCTAAAACGTCTGTATCTTGTTCTATGTGTTCAAGAACGTCAAAAGCTCCAATAATATCAAATTCTTCAGCAAAGGGGATATTCCGAGCATCCATTTGAAATAGAGTTGTTTTACATAGACGTTCTCTAGCAAATTCTAACCCTGCGGTAAATATTTCACTACCTGAACAGGTAAGATGAGAGAGATTTTTTTCAATTCCTTGCAGGACAAAACCAGTTCCGCAACCAATTTCTAGGAAGTTTTGAGCTTGGGGAAAATAATGTTTTATGGCGTAAATTATCAGCCGATTTCGGGAACGGAACCAGAAGTTTTTGGCTTCTAATTGTGCTAATTTAGGAAAAAATTCAGCTTCAAATCCAGCACTTTCCGCAGCCAGTTCTGGTGCAAAGGTCAAGTGTCCATTTAAGGATGGGGGGGTATATCCACAAGCTGGACAATGCCAATTTTCTTGGTTAAAATGGTGGTGACATTGAGGACAGATTTTCATGGTATTTTTATTGAACAAGGGTGGTAATTCAACTTTTGCGGATACTGTAACTTACTGAATATAGAACTCATATTTAATTCTTGAGAAAAATTAGGTATTAGGTAAGTAATTGGACAAAAATAGTTACAGTCATTGCGAGCGAAGGGAAGCAATCACAACCCTGGCGATCGCTTCATTTCACTTAGTTCCATATGGCTAACGCCACGCTGCGCTAACGCAATAACATTGTGTAATTAATTCTGTCTCACTACTTATTGTACGGTGCGTCAGACTGCATAAATTCTATCAATAAACAGATTTGTAATATCTGACGCACCCTACGGATCTTTTCATAAATCAAATATTATTCCTATATCGTCCTCTGGTAAATACTGGGGATTTAAAACATTAGCACTATTAAAAGGGCAAATTTCCGGGAAAACATGAATATCTATTCCTGTTTCTTGAGAAGCAATTAATCTGGCATCATGATAACATTCATCAAATACCTCTTCCAAGTATCTCTTTAAGCTAGGACTTTTTTTTAATGACTTGTTTAAACGCAAAGAATGTTCAGTAATTGACGCTTTCCAACTATTAGAGCGTTTTTGTGGTTGATATTTCCACTTGAGTAAATGTTGAAAAACTCTGATCAGATTACTCTCTAAAGCATCTTTACGATTATTGCCTATGTCCTCAATTTCTTCGATAAGATTCTGAATATCCAACTGAGCAAACTCTCCTTTTTCTAGCAGGTTTACGGTTTGTTCTATCCACAAATTGAAATCAGATTCATAGAGAGGTTTTGTGAGTTTCATCATCTTTCAGAATGTACAGATAGTTGAGTAAAGCTAATGCTTATTGATTTTTTAACTAAGAGGGTGTTTAAAAAGTCATGATTGATGAGATTTAAACTTTTACAGTGGAAAAAATATTATGTTCGTTTTGCTTGTATCAGATTCTACTTTGCACTAATTTGTTATTCAACTCGTTGTCCAAGTACCGCTAGAGTTGATTCCATTGTAGATAATTTTGTGGCATGGTGGGGATTTAGAATCTGTTTTACTTCCTTTTCATGAATATTGAGAGTAGATACAAGTTCAACTTTACGCATTGCTAGATATAGCGTAGATTTTAGTGCTGTCTGCGCTGGTACTAATCATCAAAGGGAAGAGCGATGGATTTTTCGACGTTGCTGATTAAGGGTATGAATTTTAGTCTCACGCAAAGGCGCAAAGGTAAGAGTTTTAAAGATTCAATTTGGGAATTTCATACCTCGATTCAGCAACGCCGATTTTTCTAAGCAGTCAGCAGCCTCGTTTTGTTCTAGAGAATCTCCATAAAATAATTTGTCAGTTTTCATTGAAAGAATATGTAAAAGTGTTTCTATTTATCAATACCTTGTCCATTTCCTGGTTTGTTAGGTTAAGCGACAGCGCAACCCAAGGCATTTGTTGGGTTTCATGCTTCAACCCAACCTACAAATCAAGGCTTTTTCTAATTTGGATAAGGTATTGATTTATAAATTAATTTATCCAAACCTTGATCTAAACTTAGATAAAGGAATTAAAGATTTATTTTCTTTATCATCCATCAGTTTTTGTATTTTCAACAATCCTTGTCCACAAACAACTATAGGCTGTGAGTTTTCTATGAAGATAACTTTCCCGGGTGTACGATTTTCAATTACAACATCTTTTACTATTTCAGCTTCTAAAATTCTAACTAAATCACCATTTAGTGTTGTAGAAGCGCCCTTATATGGATAACCTACAGCATCAATAAATCTTTTTAATTCAATAGAAGACTGATTCCAATTAATTCTATAATCTTCTTCATCTCGCCATAAACTATAGGTAGCTTGATATTCATTTTGGACAATAATTGAAAACTTGTTATTGTTAACAATTGTTTCTACTACATACAAAGAAATTTCTGCATAATTTTCAATAATTTTCTTAATTGCATCGTGAATTTTAATTGGATATTCTATTTGACTTAAAGACTGAGCTATTATGTCTCCTTTATCATATTCTGATGTAGCAAATAAAGCTGTAACACCTACTTGGCTATCTCCATTAATTAAAGCAGAAACTAAGGGGTTAAAACCTCGATAACGTGGAAGTAAAGAGTCATGAAAAACAATCAAATTGCTATTATCCATATTAATAATCCATCGCCAAGATACAGCTATTGCGTATTGAGTTGTTATTTCTCCAAAGTCTTTTCTGTCGACAAAATGAATATAATTATCTTCACATAAACACTTTATTTCTGAGTAGAAATCTTTTTGCAGTTGTGAGTCACGAGAACCAATGACTATTTCAATATTATGTTTAAATTTGGTTAATAGTTTCTGTAAAACTCTATAACCTTTTTCTGTCATTGCAAAAATTGTTATTTTATTTTCGGTTTTCATTTTCATCAAAATCTAAATTTTTAGTTTTATTTCTGACTAAATATAAAGGTCTTTTCTTGATTTCATCAAAAGTTTTCCCCAAATAAACGCCTAAAATTCCTAAAATAGAAATAATAATTCCTCCCAAAAAATATAGGGAAACAATAATACTACTCCAACCTGTTACAGTTGCACCATAAACCAAAACTTCAATAAGTATATAAAGTCCATAAATAAAAGCAAAAGTAGAAATGATAAAACCTAGTTTAATGGCTAATCTCAAGGGTTTATCAGAATAAGCTATAATTGTTTCACTAGCTAATTTCCATAATTTAGCAAAGGTATAGGTACTTTTCCCAGCAAAGCGTTCTTCATGGAAAACATCAATACTAGCAGTCGAAAATCCCATCCAATCTACTAAACCTCCAAAAAATCTCAGTCGTTCACGCATTAGACAAAAACTCTGGGCAACTTGTCGAGATATTATCCGAAAATTGCCAACTTCACCATCATATTGCAGTTCAGTAAAATAATTGAAAATCTGGTAAAATAGCCATGATGTCACTCGTTTTAAGAGGGTGTTTGAAAAGTCTAAATCCATACCAAGTCACGCTGCGTTATCAGCACCAAAGGCTATTCTGATTCCCCAAAATACCATTAAAGTGGCGATAAAATAGTACTGCTAAACCATAAATATCCATGTATGGTATTTAGATAAGTAGTGAGACAAAATTAATTACACAATGTCATTGCGTTAGCGCAGCGTGGCGTTAGCCATATATAACGAAGTGAAATGAAGCAATTCCAAGGGTTGTGATTGCTTCCCTTCGCTCGCAATGACTGTAAATATTTTTGTCCAATTACTTACCCTCTGGTAAGAAATCAGAACTTATTCACAGAATTAAATAAAAAATTCGGAGATTTTATTCCCAATTTTTGCTAAATTATGAGCGATCGCATATAATCATCTAATATAGATATGGCAGTATGCAATACAGCAAAACTCTTAATTTTTCTCTGTATAAGTGAATTGTCTTGAGGTAAGAAAATATGACACAGGAATTAACAGACCTCAAAAATAGTATTTTACAAGGACGTTACACTGATGCTTTGGCTATTGTAGATGAATTAGAGGGCATGAGTAAAAAGGCTATTTTACGTCAAATTAAATCTTTTTTAAAGGTGTTATTAATTCATTTGATTAAAAATCAAATAGAACAAAGATTAACTAATTCTTGGACTGCTTCTATTCGCAATTCATTACTAGAAATTCAAGATATTAATCTTAAAGAAAATAAAAAATCCTATTATATCAATCAAGATGAATGGGACAATTGGTTACAAGAGGAAATAGAATTAGCTATAGCTGATGCAAGTTTGGAAGTATTGGGAGGGATTCATAATGAATTTGCATTAGCGGGAATGGTCAACAGAAACGAGGTAATTTCTGTCGCAGGTAAATTTTTGGAATTGACTCATCTATATTCAGTCAAAGAGTTACCAAAAGCTATTGTCAAACTGTTAATTCAGTTACCCGGTGGTGAAGATTGGAAATTAGGGAAAAGATGAGATGACAAATTTTAAGTCACGCTGCGCTAAGTAGTGAGACAAAATTAATTACACAATGCCATTGCGTAAGGGTTGCGTGGCGTTAGCCATATGAAACGAAGTGAAATGAAGCAATTGCAAGGGTTGTGATTGCTTCCCTTCGCTCGCAATGACTGTAAATATTTTTGTCCAATTACTTATCAGCACCAAAGGCTATTCTGATTCCCCAAAATACCATTAAAGTGGCGATCGCTAACCAATCACCCATTTTTAATTTTAACTCTTGCCATTTAACCCGATGTTCGTTAGGACTAGTAAAACCCCTTACCATCATCGCATTTGCCATTTGTTCCGCCCTTAAAAGCAGATTTTCTAATAATCTCTCGGTGACAATTAACCAAACTTTTGCTCCTCCTTTTAATCCTAGCTTTTTCCAATTAATTGCCCTAGTCATCACCGAACGCACTAGGTTTTGGATTTCTTCTAAAACTAGGGGGATAAACCGCAAAGATAAAGTTAGAGTCAGGGTAATTTCTGTAACTGGAATATTGAACCTTCTCAAAGGCTGCATTAAACTTTCCATACCCGAAGTAATTTCTTCTGGTGCAGTTGTGAGTAAATATAAATTAGTGCTATAGATTAATGTAAAAACTATTGTACTCAAGCTAATTGCCAAATCCAAAGAACGGCGATTTATTTTCACAAATCCTTTCTGAAATAACACATAGCTATACTTTTTACTGCTATCTGCTATTACTGGGGTAACTTGGGTCTTCTTATCAGTTATTGGTTGGGTAAGGATTTGTTCATTTGCAGGTAAGCGAGGCTGATAACTTACACCTAATCCATCAGGACCAATCGAGCCAATAACTAACACCATAAATGATAGTACCAATAACCAGCCCATTTGTTGTCGCCATACTCGCAGAGGAATTTTGGCAAATACAGTAAAAGTAATTAGCAGTAATACCAGTAATACCCGCCAATAGTTATTAGCGATAATATAGCTACTGAGAAAGCTCAACAACCAAATTAACTTCACTCGCGGGTCGAGTTTATGTAACCAAGTTTGCGGTTCTTCTAAGTAAAGTCCGAGGGGAAGCGATCGCAATAAATCCATGTTTTGTCAGTTGTCAAACAATTTTGGATTTTAGATTTTAGATTTTAGATTGGGAAAGAGATTTTCAATTTTTTCACAGTTGAAACCTATTTCTCCTGTTCAAATTTGGAATCATTCAATCCAAAATCCAAAATCCAAAATCTAAAATTCCCTCAGTTTCCTATTTTACACGAGTAGCACGATTTGGTCCGCCAATTTCCATTTCTCGAACTTTCTTACTGCGCCAAAATAACCGAATCGGTGTACCTTGAAAGCCAAGCTGTTTACGGAATTGGCGTTCAATGTAACGGCGATAATTGTCATTAAAGCGGGTATTATCATTAACAAACAGCGCGATAGAAGGAGGCTGACTGCTAACTTGAGTACCGTAGTATATCTTACCCTGACGACCGCCCCGTGAAGTCGGTGGTGAATGCCAACTGATAGCATCTTCCAGAACTTCATTAATGACTGATGTACTCACACGGCGTTTGTGTGCCTCAGCCGCTTGATTGACCAATTCTAAAATCTTTTCTACCCGTAGCCCCGTATTTGCGCTCACAAAAATAGTATCTGCCCATTCCGTAAAATGTAAGCGTGATTCTAATTCTTTTTCATGGTCATATATGGTGTAAGAATCTTTCTCGACAGCATCCCACTTATTCACAACCACAACACAAGCGCGACCTTCTTCTAAGACGCGCCCTGCTAATTTTTGATCTTGTTCAGTGACACCATCTAAAGCATCAATCACTAATAAAACCACATCAGAACGACGAATAGCTTTAAACGCACGGTTAATACTGAAAAATTCCGTCCCGTATTCTATATGTTTCTTTTTGCGAATACCAGCAGTATCAATTAACCTGTAAGTTTGCCCACCTCGCTCAACTATTGTATCAATTGTATCTCTAGTTGTTCCAGAAATAGGACTGACAATAGCTCTATTTTCACCGACAAAAGCATTGAGTAAGCTGGATTTGCCTACATTTGGTCTACCAATAATGGCAACTTTAATTTCTGTATTTTCCTCTACTTCTACTGTATGAGGAATGTGATTCATTAACTCATCCAGGATTTCCCCTGTCCCACTACCATGAATAGCAGAAACGGGGAAAGGTTCACCTAGTCCTAATTCCCAAAATTCAGCGGCTTGAATCACCCCTTGATCTGGAGATTCACATTTATTCACAGCCAGTAGTACGGGAACTGGTTGTTGACGTAACCATTCGGAAATTTCTTCATCTGCGGGCATCAAACCTGCTTGCCCATCCACTACGAAAATAGCAGCACAGGCTTCTGCAAGTGCCGTTAAAGCCTGTTGGCGAATCAAAGGCAGAAATTCGGTGTCATCGTTAAAAACTAAGCCACCTGTGTCCACTACGACAAATTCCCGATCATTCCAAAAAGCTGGACGGTAAGTGCGATCGCGTGTTACCCCTGGTTCATCGTGGACTATCGCCGTTTGATCTCCGGCAAGACGATTTACAAAGGTAGATTTGCCCACATTGGGGCGACCGATAATTGCAACAATTGGCAATGCCATAAACTAGAGTTCTTTAGTGCTGAGTGTGTAGGTGTGCTGAGTTTTGTCTCTACGTTCTTCACCCAGCACCATTTTAGAGAACTACTAATTATATCATAGTTTTTGGTCATTGGTCATTGGTCATTAGTCATTGGTCATTGGTCATTGGTCATTGGTCATTGGGAAGAAATATTCCCCAGCTTCCCCAGCTTCCCCAACTTCCCCAACTTCCCCAGCTTCCCCAGCTTCCCCAACTTCCCCAACTTCCCCAACTTCCCCAACTTCCCCAACTTCCCCAGCTTCCCCAACTTCCCCAACTTCCCCAACTTCCCCAACTTCCCTAACTTCCCCAGTCCCCAGTTCCCTTTTACTCAACTACTGTAGCCATAGTTTCCTCCATTCCCGGAGGTACACTAGGTAATTCCAGACAATATCCTGCACCGTAAACGGTTTTAATGTAGCGCGGATGACGAGGATCAGGCTCGAGTTTAGTTCTCAAGTGGCGAATATGCACCCGAATAGTTTCAATATCATCATCAGGATCATAACCCCAGACTTCTCTGAGGATTTCGCTAGGAGAAACAGTTTGTCCATGACGTTGCAGCAAACAGTGGAGTAACTCAAACTCTAAATGAGTCAGTTTCACCGTTGCTTTGAACCAGATAGCCTCAAATCTTTCGGGAACGAGGGTAATTGGTCCATAGTTGAGAATTTCGCTATGTTTTGCTGCTTGGGGAATCCGGTCAGTGCGTCGTAATAAAGCCCGTACTCGCGCTAACAATTCTTCTAGCTCAAAGGGTTTGGTCAGATAGTCGTCTGCACCAGCATTAAACCCTTCCACCTTGTCATGGGTTTGGCTTAAAGCAGTTAACATCAAGACAGGAATTTCGGCAGTCCGTTCATCCCGACGTAAGCGTTGACAAACTGTAAATCCATCTACTCTAGGTAACATCAGATCAAGCATAATTAAGTCGGGTTGTAGCTGGAGAGCCAGAGCCTGACCTTTAATGCCATCTTCAGCTTGACTAACATCGTAGCCCGCCATTTCCAAGTTGACGGCAACAAGTTCTGAAATCGCTGGGTCATCGTCTATGACAAGAATCCTCGGCATTCTTAAAAAATTATAACTACTTTATTTAACGATAATTGACGCTCTCCCAACTACCAAAATTTCGCTACGCTGATTCTGGGAAAAAGTTGAGGGATGATTAGATGATCAAGCAAGCCATAAGGCTTTGTTTTCCTTGATATATAAAAAGATTACCATCTTAATTATGAAAAATATGTTAAATCTAATATAAATATTAAATTCAAACTATTGTAAGATACAATGCTCTTATTTTATGTATAAATACGAATATTTACCGCCCTATTTTTTGCAAAATGGCGTGACCATGACGGCTTATACGGCTTTGTGGGCTAATCGGGACTGGGAGAGTAAAATTACTCATCCAGAACCAAAATATCACGAGGTTATCTTCTCTGGGGGTCAAGGTGTGCCAATTTTTGGTCAAGTTGCTATTCCCCCAAATGCCCATAGTACAATTGTTGGCACCTATGGTATTACTGGAGAGCTAGACCAGCAATGGTTTTTACGAATTTTGGGACGCAAGGCTTACGCCAAAGGCTATGCTGTGGTGTTATTTGATTGGCGGGCGCATGGTAAAACCGCAGAATTATCGCCAACATTGACTTCGGATGGTTTGTATGAGGGGGAAGATTTTGTTAAAATAGCCGAAACTGCGGCAAAAATGGGTTGTCCTTCACCATTTTGGTTTACGGGCTATTCTTTGGGGGGACAGTTGGCTTTGTGGGGCGTGAAAGCTGCTGCGGATTTAGCACCTAAAGACATTGATATTGCTGGTGGGGCGGTGATTTGTCCAAGCTTGGATTCGTTGCGATCGCTCACCTATTTAGTTAAACACCCTTTTGGTAAATATGTCGAATCTCGCATTGCTAAGGAATTGAAAAAACTAGCCTGGAAAATCCATGCTGCTTATCCTGAATCTATTCAACCAGAGGCGATTGCAAGGGCTAACAGTATTTGGGGATTTGACGAAGAATTGGTGATTGCCCGTTTGGGTTTTGCGACGGTTGCTGATTATTATCAAGCCAGCAGTGGTTTAGAATTATTACCAAAATTATCTCAACCAACTTTCATTTTATATGCTGCTGATGACCCTTTATTTGATCCGGCTATCATTCCTGATTTAGAAGTTGCTGCTAGAAAAAATCCTGATATAGATTTATTACTGACTCGCTACGGTGGTCATGTTGGTTATGTGAGTAGCAAAAAATGTCAAAATCAATACCAAGATCCTGATCAATGGTGGGCGTGGAATCGTGTTTTAGAGTGGATAGAAGGAGTTAGGAGTTAGGAGGAAGAAAGAATATCCCTAACCTTTCCGGCTATATCAAACGTTTTGTCTCCCGGATCTTTACAGTTTAATTATTAGCGATTGTGTTTAATTTGAATTGGCTAACCGCACCTAAAAAATTAGATTTGTTATTAAATGATGTGCATATTTGGCGCATTAATTTAAATTCTGATGAATTACAATTACAATTTTTTCGGGAAACTTTATCTAGTGATGAAATTGCTCGCGCCGAAAGGTTTTATTTTCCTGAACATCGGCAAAGATTTATGGCTGGACGTGGCACTCTCCGCGCAATTTTAGGGCAATATTTGGATATTGCCCCTAAACAAGTAGAATTTGAATATCAGCCGCGTGGTAAGCCTTTATTGGCGGCTAAATTTGCTGATCAGGGATTATTATTTAATTTATCTCATTCCCAAGATTTGGCTTTATTGGGGATAAGTTATCAAAATCAAATTGGTGTAGATTTAGAATATATTCGCACTATGTCTGATTTGGAAGGTCTGGCGAAAAGATTCTTTTCTGCTAGAGAATATCAATACCTGCGACTACTTTCTCCCGCCCAACAACAACAAATATTTTTTCGTTATTGGACTTGTAAAGAAGCTTATTTAAAAGCTACAGGAGATGGTTTAGTGCAGTTAGAAGAAATTGAAATAGATTTAACACCAAATCAACCTAGTAAATTACTTGTCTCAGGAGATTGGAGTTTAAGGGAATTAACACCGGCAGATAATTTTGCGGCTGCGGTTGTGGTTGCAGGTAGTAATATTAATTTGCATTGTTGGGAATCTTTTCTTAATTAAGTTAATATCTTCCTTTATCCCGTTCTAAATCGAAAATCGCCTTTTCAAGATACCATCGGTCAGACTGTCCGGGGTATTTTATCATGAGATGGTTGATTAGTCTTTCGGCGGTTGTATTCTCATTATTGAGTTTGCGAAGTAGTTGCTTCCACAACCTCGAATTTTTGTATGTATTGTGGGTATTTTTGGTATAGGTTTTAATCCTTAGTCTCCGTTGAAAAATGTTTTTCTTTGGTGAAAATCTAACTCGCCTATAAGCATTTATTACCTGATCAAGTATCAAAAATATTACTCGTAGTCCCAGGAGGAAGAGAATGATCTGGGTGAGTATAAGAATTAGAGGACTCATACTTAACTAAACGGAGACATTGTTGAATTCATCTTTTAGCTTAATGTCTTTCTTTCCAGTGACTTAAATCACGTGAAAGCGTGTATTAGAAATTTCACGAAAAGGCGAACTGGCAAGTCAGCGCGATCGCACACATCAATAATAAAACTAATCCGTGTAGCGCGTTGGATTGGCGACACGGTACGGACGGTATTTTTTAATTTTTAATTCCGCCCTGTGGTACTAGATATTTTCTATTTCAAAATCGCGTAAATGGGCTTTAAACTTTTTGCTAAACTGGACTAAAAAAGGAAAGTTGGCACTTACAGGTCTATCATGCCATTGGGTGACAATAGCCACTAATTCCCCTTCTGCATCCTTGATATCAAAAGCATCACCGCGATGTTCGGGATGATGATAAACTACTACTGATTCTTTAACACGCACGCGATCGCCTATTTTCATAAGAATACTCGATAAGTGGGAAACTCAGCGGCTTTAGCCCTGAGAGGGAAACGGCACGAGCGGTTTTAACCGCTGTGGATATTAAAATTGAAGCCAGATTTTTGATTGGAACCTGGAAACGCAAAATCCAGCATGATTTAATGGCAAACCCAATTTTACAACATATTGCGCTATTAAGCTGTAGAACAAACTTGTATATTTCTTATTGAGATGATTGGTAATTGGTCATACTCTTTTCCCTACCTCCCCCACCTCCCCTACCTCCCCCACCTCCCCCACCTCCCCTACCTCCCCCACCTACTCCCTTCCCGGACATAATTCTCGTACCTTTTGCGGAAGTTGCCGACAGACTTGTGAGAATGATTGGGGTGATAATTGCCACCAAGCAAATAAACTGATTGTGGTACTTCCCAATAATAAAACTAATAATCCTGCTAATAGTACCAAACCTTTACTTCTAGATGGTTTTAGCGGTGCTTCTGTCAAACTTAAATCAAGCAAGGCTTGGGAACTTGCTGTTAAACCTGTTTCTATGGGTGCTGATATAATTAATGCTTCTGCGTCAGGGACGGCTAAGGGTTGGGGCGGAATAATTTCTGCTGGCGGTGCGGGTATAATTGCCATTGAGGATGGTTTGGCAACACGGCAAAGAGTCAGGACTACAGATATATTATCTTGGCCATTCTTTTCATTAGCCAGTTTAATTAATTCCTGGGTAGCGTCTGCTATGTCTAAATCGCCTGTAAGTACGGGAATTGCGTAGTCTTGCCAAGATTGTTCGACTAAATTGCGATCGCTTAAACCATCGGAACACAGCAATAAAATCCCATCTTCTTCTATAATAAATCTTTGAACCGAAAAGTTGAGAAATTCCGCTTCTTTTGTGCCTAGTGCTTGGGTCAGGGCTTTGGCTTCTGGGATTTGCAATGCTTGACGATATAAACTTTTCCCTAAACCAACTTCTCGTTTTACCATATCATCGTCCACAGTCAGGAGTTGACAATAATTTTGAGTAATCCAATAAGCACGACTATCACCAACATGGGCTAAATAAAGTTCATGGGAATTTTCTAACTGTTCTCTTCTTTGAGGGATTTGCAATGACATAACTAAGGTTGTCGCCATGCGTTCCTTTCCCTGACGTTTTTGCTCGTCATTGCGCGACCATACTACATTATTAACAACTCGCAAGCAGGACTCTATTTGTTGACATAAAAGCTTAGGAGTTAATAATTCTGTTTGTTCGTCTATTTCTGCCAATAAAGCCCGCATTTGCAATTTGAGAGACTGCAAAGCTAATTGACTCGCAACTTCACCACCTTCATGACCACCAATACCATCACAAATAATTGCTAGTCTTGGTTGTAATTGATCATCTAAGTCCCTTGGATGACTAGGATAACAAGCATCTTCATTATGTTTAATGACGGGACCTGGATCTGTCCCCCCGGCTATAGTTAAATATAAAGGTAATTCTGTGGCTGTTGTTAATAATAGTTCATTGAGTTGAGTATTAATAATTTCTAAATCATTTTCAGGTTGACACATTAACTCAACTATGTATTCTAATTTTGGGGAACTGGTGGTTTTTGCAACTGTCACCCAATTACGCCAAGAATTACCTAAATCTTGTAAAGTTAATTCTTCTATGTTTTGATGCAGTTCTAGTAAGCGAATACACCAACCTTGCACACATAAATTATCTGCTAATAATAAACTTTGGGCAACTCCCAATTCTGATAAAGGTGTCCACAATTGAAGAATTTGCCATAACCAATAAATCTGTCTCACGGGAGATGCTTGTTCCCAGGAGTCGGTAATTGTTGGGTAAATGCAGCCTGTTTCATCTATGGGGGCATTTTCTAGTAAAAGAATATCATCTTCTATTTCGGCTAAGGAGGTAAAACCATAGGCTTGGGGTATATGCAAATGTTTTGAGTATAAGCGTAGGTAGGGAATAACGATATTTGGTAGTTCTGCGGGGATATCTGGTAATAGTGCAGGTTGGGTATCTAACCAAATTTGGGGTTTGATGACTTCGTATCTGTTTGCTACCTTTGTTTCTGGGGAAATTTCTGCGGCTTGGTTGCCAGTTGCCCAGAGATAGCGGTAAATTAGGGGGGTGTGACAGCGATCGCAAATAGTATCTCCGACGCAGTTCAAAGGTTGATCACATTCTGGATTTGGGCAATTAATCACCCGTTTGGTAGAAAACATAATTAAAATCAGGATTAGTTTTTTTTGTCAAGATTCACTGTATTGGTGTATCTAATGCCAAGTTAAGATAAAACTGCATGGAATAAGACTTTAAGAATATTTGACCGCAGATAAAAGCAGATAAGCATGAATTAATAGATTTCATGATTCTGTTCAGCCTCACATAATATTGGTATCAGTAAATTCATTGTAAGGGAAAAGCGTTATGCCAAGTTCTAGCTTAATTTGGCTGTTGGCGGGTTCGGTTCTGTGTTTGACAGAACTGTTTTTACCATCGGCTTTTGTTGCTTTTATGATGGGCATTAGTGCTTTAATTGTAGGATTATTGTCTTACTCTGGTATAGGAAACTTTTGACACTCCCCGGTCTAAAGACGCGGGGATTCTTAATCGAATAATTGTCAAGACAACTGCTCGAATAATATCCGCTTTTCAGGTATTACCTTAGATGTACGGTTCTTGCCCTGATCCTGTTTGCCATTACTGGCAGAATCATCTCTGACAAGCGTAACTTTCCGAGAGTCCCCCGGTAGGTTTTTAATGTCTTTGCTGACAAATTTTAAATTAGCTCTTCGTAAAATTGTCCGAGAAGCCTGAGTATCAGCATGGTCAATATGACCACAATGTTCACAAATGAACTTTTCGCCATCTCTATTAGCTTTACTAATATGATGACAAGCCGAACATTCTTGAGAAGTAAATTTAGGATGAACGGATAATACTGGCTTACCAGACTTCAATGCCAGCCAAGCAATCTTAGAAAATAATTCGCCCCAACTGGCATCAGAAATAGAGCGATTTAATCCACGTTTTGCAGATTGACCATTAGCCATAAATCGTCCTTGCTGCCTTTTGGGTTTGCAGCGGGACTTCATAGCCTTAACATTTAGATGCTCTTGGACAATTGCCTCAGCGGTGTTAACAACTTTATTAGCTGCTTTCCATTGATGATCATTTCGCTTATCTGCAATTTTTTTATGTAGCTTGGCAACTATTTTCCCAGCTTTTTTGCGATTGTTAGAACCCTTGACTTTACGATTAACTCGGCGCTGTCTAATTCTTAATTGACGGCGAATTTTCTTATTAGTTGCCAGATGAGGATTTTCAATAAACGAACCATCAGACAAAGAAATTAATTTATTAATTCCTACATCAATACCTACTGCCGACTTAACGGTTTCAATTCCTGTAACTTCAGGTAAAGATTCAGGCAAGTTGAGCAATACACTCATGTACCAGCCATCAGCTTCTTGAATTACTGTTACCGTTCTAATGTCAGCATCTACTGGAATAGTACGACTATCAAAATAGCGCATAGTCCCCAGTCCAGGAAAGTAGGCATGGGAATAGCATTTTGGCTGATTAGATTCACGATTAACAGTTAATTTTACTTGTCCTGGCTTGAATTGAAAAGTTTTAAAGTTAGCTGCTTTACGAAACGCAGGGAAACCCCTTTTGTGTTGAAAAAATCCGTTATAAGCAATATCTAATTTAGCTAAATTGCCTTGTAAAACATCTGAATTAATTCGGCTATACCATTCAGACTCAGAACGTAATTCAGTTGTTCTTTTACTTTGAATATCAGTCGCGTTACCCCAGATTAAACCATGCTTTTTGCTATTTTTTGTTAACTCAGCATACATGATGCCATGTTTAACAATAGGGCAGGTCAAAGGGCAATAAGAACCATATTCAATTCGACTATCTAAGTCTGAGAATGCACCATAATAGTACATCACGGACTCATCTGATTTCTGGTTATTAGTCTCAAAACCGCGCTGACGTTCTGCCAAGCAATAATTTCTGTGTTTCCGCAAAGTAACAAGCCACTCAGACATTAAGGCTTGTTGCCCAATATTCGGTTGTAGCTTGAATCTCCAGCGTATTTGCACAGGTTTATTTTGTTGATGTGATTGATGATATAACTATGTTAATCTCCAATTAAAAGGAAGTCAATAGCTAAAATCTATGAAAAAAAGTTCTTATGAATATCGGCATTATAATCACGCTGTCGGGTTGAGCGTGATTCATCTAGTCTGGATACCTAAACGCCGAAAGAAGGTACTTGTTGGGAAAATCAGAGATAGGATTTTTGAGATATTTTCGGCATTAGCTATTGAAAAAGACTGGAATATTCGTGCGTTAGAAGTTGCGCCAGGTCATATTCATTTATTTGTAGAGATTCATCCAACCGATGCAATATTTCAGGTAGTTAAAGCATTTAAAGGACGCTCATCTAATTATCTAAGAAAAGAGTTTCCAGAATTAAAAAAGCTACCGTCACTTTGGACTAGTAGCTATTTCTTTTCAACTGCGGGGAGTGTTGCCGCCGACACAATAGAAAGATATATTAATGACCCGCATCATGGTTGAGAATATTGGCAGCGGTTAAAACCGCACGGGTAGGCTTTCCCCCGCGCTCTAAAGAGACGCGGCTCCCAGCCTTCCCGCAATCCCCTTGTGGAGGATCTGCAATCGGCTATGGTAAATTTGGTGTTGACTCAAATTCGTTCGGAAATGGGACAATTGGAGTTAGATCAAACTTTTACCGCTCGGACTCAAATTAATGAATTGTTATTACAGGATTTAGATATTTCTACTGATCCTTGGGGTGTAAAGGTGACGCGGGTGGAGTTGAGGGATATTATTCCTTCTCAAGCGGTACGGGAAGCAATGGAATTGCAAATGTCAGCGGAACGACGCAAACGCGCATCTATTTTAACTTCGGAAGGTGATAGGGAATCGGCTGTGAATAGCGCTAGAGGTAAGGCAGATGCCCAACTTTTGGACGCGGAAGCTAGGCAAAAATCCGTAATTATGCAAGCAGAAGCTGAACAGAAATCAATCGTTCTCAGGGCGCAAGCAGAACGCCAACAACAGGTTTTAAAGGCGCAAGCGATCGCTGAATCGGCAGAAATTATTGCTGAGAGGATTAAGGCTAACCCTGATGCTCAAAAAGCACTAGATGTGCTGTTAGCCTTAAATTATTTGGATATGGGGACTACTATTGGTAAAAGCGATAGCAGCAAGGTGATGTTTATGGACCCTCGCACTATTCCAGCTACTTTGGAAGGTATTCGTTCTATTGTTTCAGATAATGCTCCTAATCCCAAACCTCTCTTTCCCACTAATTAAATAATTTCTTCTTCTTTCTTTTATTCCTTCTTTCTGACTCCTTCTTTCTGACTCCTGACTCGGTGACTAGTAGTCTGTCAACCCGAAAATGACGGGTGAAGGCAAGCAGGGGGAGAAGAGAGGCACCGGGGGTAGGGGAGGGAAGAACAGAAGTTTTTTCCGATCATTACCCGTCAAAATAAATTTGACGAACTACTAGCTTGACATTTTGTACATAGTCCAAAAAATTCTAGAGTGTGATAAAACACTTTAAATTGATGACTGGTTTGTAATTGGTTTTCCAGTTCATGGACAGGACATTGATCAATAGGAATGGAAATGCCACATTGTAGGCAAGTTAGATGATGCTTGTCCTGTTGTATTAAACTATAAAGGGCTTCACCATTTGCTAAAGTTCGCACTTGCACTAAGCCTTCTAATTTGAGAGCATCCAAGGAACGATAAACTGTTGCTAAACCCATGCTTTGGTTGAGATTACGTAGTTCTACGTAAATTTCTTGAGCAGAAATGCCTTGTTTAAGATTTTGTAACAGGTTTAGAATCCGTTCTTGACTACGGGTATGTATGGCTCTCATAAATCGTTGTTAAATTTGTATTTATGTAGAGGTAATTCATGAATTACTTCTACTCCTGATTATATTTTCACTCAGTTAGACCAGAAAAGTTATAGGATAGCGATCGCAGCATTCAGCAAAAAGCCTGTGCAAATAAAATATTTAGCTAAAATTTTCGTGACTCTGAGAACTTCAGTTTTAGATCCTGCTGGTGTGGCTGTACAATCTGGCCTCAAACAAATGGGATACGACAATGTGGAACAGGTGAGAATTGGTAAGTACATTGAGTTAACCATTACCGCACCTGATGAAATGAAAGCGCGTCGAGACTTAAATCAAATCTGTGACCAAATGTTATCTAATCCGGTCATCGAAAATTACCGCTTTGACTTGATTGAGGTAGAATCACAAACTGGCGTATTTTGAAACTGCTAATGGGTAATAGGTAATCAGGAAAATTAATTCTTCTCCCCTACCTCTTACCCATTCCCCAATGACCAATGACCAATGACAACTGACAACTAACTAATTATGAAATTCGGTATTTTAGTTTTTCCAGGTTCTAATTGCGATCGTGATGTTGCTTATGTGACTAGAGATTTGCTAGGACAACCAACGCGGATGATTTGGCATCAAGAGACGGATATTAGTGATATAGATGTGGTAATTGTCCCCGGTGGCTTTAGTTATGGGGATTATTTACGATGTGGGGCGATCGCTCGCTTTTCTCCTGTGATGCAGCAAGTTATCAACCATGCACAACAAGGTAAATTTGTCATCGGTATTTGTAACGGGTTTCAGGTATTAACTGAGGCTGGTTTATTACCTGGGGCATTGGCGAGAAATCAGGATTTGCATTTTATCTGCGATCGCTCTCCCTTGAAAGTTGAGCGTAATAATTTACATTGGACTCAAGGTTATTTTGAAGGGGAAATCATCATTTTACCCATCGCACACGGAGAGGGGAGATTCTACAGTGACGAAACTACTTTAGCAGAAATCGAAGCCAACGGACAAGTTTTATTTCGTTATCAAGAAAATCCCAACGGTTCACTCAACAACATTGCCGGGATTTGTAATCTTCAAGGCAATGTTTTGGGCATGATGCCACATCCAGAACGAGCAGCAGATTCCGCGTTAGGTAATAGCGATGGTCTGCGCTTGTTTCAGGGTTTGTTGGGGAAGGTAGCGGCTTTGGTGTAGTAACTCAAGTTGCTTTATCTAGGTAATTGGTAATTGGCTTACTGGTATACTCAAAACGGCTTGATTGTTTGATTCTAAACGTAGGGGTAAAGCAAGAGCTTCATTGGTGTCAACTTAACGTAAAACCTCTATCCCGCAAAGAACTCAAGTCATCTCATTCCCCTGCTCTGACTGGGAATGAATTCTAGAAGGCTCTGCCTTCAATAATATTAGAGGCAGAGCCTCATCAACTGCATTCCTAGTCAGAGACTAGGAACTAGATGTGGTAGGGATTTGAGCTTAAGTTGACACCAATGAGCAGTGCTAAACGTAAATATTTTTGTCCAATTACTTAGATACCCGGCTTCTGAGTGGAGTCGGGGATTTTTATTCTGATTTTATCTTGACTTGTCAAAACGCAAAGCCTTATTATTTATTAAGTGTAAATTTAAAAACAATAATTAAGGGTGCAAATGAACAAAATAACAATAAATTCAGACTTAACCAATGTAGATTATACTGATTTATTAGCGAAAATTTTATTAGTTTTACAGAAACCAAATCAACAAATATTTAAACTTTCTGATGATAATAATCGGTTACGAATCAATATTGATCAGGTAGCAACTGAAGTTGCTAATTTGCAGGTAGAAAATCCCTTGGGGGCATCTGGAAACAGCGTCCGTTCTGCTACTGTAAATATTAGTCCAGGTTCTGAACAAAATTTTCGGACTCAAATTCATGCAATTAAAGATTGTGTCAAGAAATTATTAACATCATCATTAGGAAATAGTGAATCAATAGAAGAGTTTGTGAGTAAATTAATTACAGATTTACAGACATTCAAAGGAACAACATCTAAATTAGACTTTACCTATACTTTTCCTCCTTATGATAATTTACAAAAACAACGGTTAACTTTTAATAAAAAGAATCCTGAAAACAGAGAACTGCTAAAAGTTCATAAATTGACTATTTCTGTCCAGAAAACCCATGATTTTGAGGCAGAATTGCGAAAGGGTTTAGAACATCATATTCGGGTGAAATTTGCGGGTGCAAATGCTGAAGAAAAACAAGACTTGGAATATATTCTTGAGGATTTAGAAAAAGATAAAAATTCCGATATTTTCCGATTGCGGGATGTTGTCAATAAGGAAACATTAGGAAAACTCAAAAAACAAGCCCAGATAAATTATTTAGAGTTTCTACTAGAAAATATTAACACTAAGACTAGCAATTTAAATGCCGCTGGTGCTATCTATTTAGAAGATTTGATTAGAAGACTCAGACTTATAGAAACATACATCAACGATAGCAACAAAGCTGATGGTGATTACCTCGTCAACTATGCAGGGGTTTCCGTTAATTACAAAGATGCCTTTTCTCGTGGTGAAGCATTTGATAAGCTACCAATTATTCCCATAGTCGAAGGTTTTTTGGGAGAAACAAAAGATGAAAATCGGGGAGAAATTCAATTTGTATTTGGACTCAAATTGAAGTTTGATGGTAAAGTTCATACTAATAGTAGTAAAAGCGTTTTTGATGATCGTCTTAATATCCTGAATCCAGATAGTCAAGAACATAAAGACGCACTTGCAGATCCTTTAAAAAGAGAATCATTTCCCAAAAAAGTCTTAGAAATAGCGTTTCTATACTACTTCTTATTTGCGTCTCCTCATAATCCCAAAAGTAATAATTATGTTCTCAACGATGAATTAAAATATGATCCTTTAGAAGCTTTCGAGAAAAAGGTAATTCAGAAATTACAGGGTTCTGACGAAACAGCAAAAGAACAACTGCTTCGGAATATTTATAAATACTTACAAGAATTTAATATTCAATTTAAAATCAATCGTCTCAAAGGTGTATTGCAAAATCTCCTCAAGCGGAAAACTTCCTTTCCTACAAGAGAGTACCCTGTACATATTTCTGTAAAAAATGGCATTCTTGAAGAAGATACCCAAAATATTTTTAATAACAATACATTGTTTAAACCTGTTGTCAGAAAAAATTATAAGGAAGTTCTCAAATACATATCTTTGGGAAAACCAAATACAGAAACAAATTCCCTTTGTACCCTACCAGCTAAAGTTACTATCAACGACATTCACTTTTTTGCTACAGAAGATCAAGAAACCTTTAACATGGAATATGATTTAAATGCTATCCGTGCATTACCAGTAATTTTTGCACCTTTAGATGATCCGAGATGTTTAAGTATTTATAGTCAACACTTCAAAACTCGACAACTTTTATTATTTCCCTATCGTTTAGAAGATAAAAAACTAGAACCTCCTCAAGCTTTTGTTTATAAATTTACTTACGGTTTGCTTGCTTATATTTGTCTTGAACTTTTATTAGAGAAGCAGAAAAGATTATTTATTCCCATTCTCAGATTACATCTAAATACAAAAGATGATGATGCACCAATAGAAAAATTTATAGTTTCTTTATCTGCTGTTTTATCTCATTTATTTAACGAAACTCATCGTGCGAATGAACAGGGAATTGACATCAGAAATTTGACGCATAAAATTCCTAATACCATGAGTTCTTTGTACTCTGTTTTACCAAAAAAATTCACTTTTAATGGGTCTTCAAAATCTCCCCAATTAGACAAACTAGCTATTATTATTGTCTCCAGTCGTGAAAGTGATAGTCAGTGGGGTGGTTCTGCAAAAATCTCCAACTTAATGGGAGAAATCATCTGTGTAAACATGAAAAATGGGGAAATTAAATTCCAGTTACCGACAACTTTTTCTGATAACTGTGATAACCAAGAAATGTTTACAAATCCTAGTGTGATTATTGACAAAGTCACTGAACTTTACAAATGGGGATACAAGCACATTGTTTATATTGCTAAAGCACCTTATACCAGCACATTACACATGACACAAACAGAAGAAAATGATGGACTTTTCTTTATGTCAAAAGATGTAATTAGAGGGTTAAAATCTGAATATCATGATCTCAAAATCTATCCCATGTTTTTTGATAAATACTATGCGGTGAGATTAGAGGATATCGCAGCCAGTTCTTTATATATTCAAGACACAGTACAACTAACAAATTTACTCGAAGATCCTAGCAAGAAATCTGTTGTATTTTTCAACTTATTTAATGGAATGAAAGTAGGTAAAGAGGAAGAAAGATATTATAGAGGTGTTATTTCCTATGCGACGCTGTTAAATAGTTATAAAGGAATTCTTGACGATGAAGATATCCATAAAGGACTTATTTTTGATGGTTCGTTGAAAGATGATATTTTGGAATATTTAACTTTATTTCACTTCTCCCGCTACCAAAAAGCTGAAAAACAAATCCACATTAAATTAGATCCTTACGACAATTTAATTGGAGATAAATCCGTTGGTAAACTTTCTTTACTTAATCATTTTAAAGGAAAAGGTGAATTTAACTCTTTAGCATTTTTAACTCTTGTGAGAAAAGTATTAAATGCAAAGTAAAGCAAAGGTTAACACAAAAATTATCTAAAAATTAACATGAAATCAAAAATAGCTGAAGATTTGGGACGTTTGTTTGAAGTAGGTTTTAATATTGGGGTTCTTGCTTATATTGAAGAACAGAAAATTCAGCACAAATTTGGTGATTTATATCGTCAGGAACTACAGCCACTAAAGTTATCTAAAATTCAACAGCGAGTTATTGATAAAGTTATCAGCACTGTAGAAAGAGAAATGGCTAAAACCTGGAGTGTCTTCTTTATTCAAAAGGGGTTTTTAAGTGGCTTTAATTTCTTGCGAGAATACATCAAGTCTACTGGTTGGGATAAACCACACAAGTTAAAAAATGTAGAAATCTTATATTATCAATGTCGGTTTAATGGTGATAATAGTATTGGTACTTATGACACCAAAGATAATTTTCAATGGTTTGGTGAAGTCTTATCTCAATTTGATAACTTAGATAACATCCCTCAATATATTACAAATTATCAGAGAAAAGGTGAATTTCTGAATGCAGATACTTTAATTTTATTACGTCATCGAAAAGAGTATCGAGTTATTTGTGTTGATTTATCAGTATTTTCTATTAATTCTCATCAAGATGTTGAAAATATTGATTATATAGAAATTATCCGTCGGTTATTGCTGCGAGATATTAGTTATTTACGGTCAAAAAGTATTTTTTCTAATCTGAGAATTGATACTGAATCTTTAGGTTTAGAATTTTCGGAAAGTTTAAAGACATACTTTACTGCTTTCAAATATAGAGACAAAGAAAGTACCAAATCAATTCAAGCTGCTTGTTATCTCCATAGCTTCTATGAATTTCTCCAAAAAACCACTATTCTCCCAGATACAGCAAATGTAGTTTTCAATTCTATAGGATATAGCGATCGCGGAATTAGCACAATATCCATTCAACGAGAAAATGTCGATATCTTAAAAACCTGTTATCAGATTTACAAGCATGATTCCAGTCCCCAAGAAATTCCCCAAGCACGTAAACAAGTTTTAAATAAAATTAAAAGCAGTGCTTACCGGAGTTTTGAACGTGGTAAGGAGTTTGTTGATTCTCTTTTAGAAATTCCTGCTGATAAAATTACCCTTTTACCTCGTCACACAGAGAAAATTACGGGATTTATCAATTCTGTGGGAACAGTTCCTTCAGAATTAATGAATGATTTGGGTTTAACTGGAAGTATAACATTAAGAGATGCTCATGCTGAATTAATTAAAAAAGCCTTAGTTTCTCAATCAACTTACATATTTTTAACGGGAAATCCGGGAATTGGTAAAACTACCGCAATTGTTGATTTTTTGAAAGCACATATAAATGAAGGTTTTCTTTTCTTTTATGTTAGTCCTCGCAAACAAGTTAATTTGGATATTATCGAAAAATTCAAAGATAAAAATACCGGAAAATTATCTCATGACAAATTATTGGCTATAAATACTAACAGCAACTTAATTACAAATAATTTTGGTCGTTACACAGTTCAATACACATCTAACCAGCGTCAGGGTAAATTTATTGAAAAGTCTGTTGACTTTCTCGATAGTAGAGATATTGAACAAAAAGCCAGACGTTCGGACAGATTTCAGCGAACTAAGGAAGATGTAATTCAAGATGTGGGACAAAAAAAGCAGGGTGTTCTCAATAGCATTTGCGAAGCTATTTCCACAATTGTAGAACAAAAAATATCAAATAATATTATCGCAACTGCTTCTATTCAATCCTTGAAAATGACTGATGCTGGTAATACATTAAAGCATTTTAATAAGATATTTAGAAATGCTTATAATACCTCAGATGGTAAAGTTTTACCGCAAAAAATGCAAGAAATATCTGGGAGAATTAAACACCTATTTATCATGATAGATGAAATTACAGGTGATGATGGAGGTGTGGAGTTTTTAAATGGAATTCATCAAATAATAGAAAAGTATCAATTAATGGATTCTCAACATGGTTTTAATACTAAAGTAATTGTTGCTGATGCTTCTATTGTTGATAAAAACGTGATTATTCAACACCTATCTGATACCTCCCCAGAACCAGATAAAATATATTTCCGTCGCGCTGTAGATACGGCTCAACCTCTTTCTATTCAACCATTAATATTTAAAGGTTTAGAATCAACTGTTATTAATACTAACTCCTACCCAGCAAGCAGTTTATCTATTAGTTATCAAGTATTAGTTGAATCTTGTAGATTTAGGGAAGAAGGGGGATTAAAGCAACAATATAATTTAGAATCTGGGTTACAAACTGAGATTTTAAAAGATATTGAATCTCTCCTTCAACGGTCAGATGTTGAACAAATAATTGTTTATATTCAAAACAAGCGTAAATTAGCAGAATTAATTGATAAAATTAAGCGAAACTGGGGGAAGTTTGAAAAATGTACAGATTATTTAGAAATACACGCAAATATTTCTGAGAACGAAAAGAAAGAAATTCATAAATTTCAGGAAAATGTCAAAGTCATTTTTATGACTGCTTGCGGTAGTCGGGGGTTATCTTTTCCTAAAGCTAAACACATTTTAGTAGAAATTCCTAAATTTGAAATTGAAAAAAACCTTATGGAAATAATTCAAGTTATTTACAGGGGTCGGGGAAATCAGCATATAGATAGTCAAGAAAAAGAACTAATTTTTTACTTAGCAGAACGAGCAGTGTATTATCAAGATGATGCAGAAATATCTTTACAAGAAAGTGCGCTGAGTCTATTAAATATATTATTGATTTTAAAAGGTTCTATCATGACCCGGATTTTTGGTTATAGTCGTATAGGTCGAGATAATTTTATGCTGATTCCTATCGGTGGAAAATCTGTTTTTGCTGCTGGAGAAACATTTTCTGCTCAAATGGTCAACCTGATTCGTCAATTAAAAACAGAATATCAACACAATAAAAGCGATATATTGCTAAAACAAGTTTATACAAATTTAGAAAATCTCCTCGGACGAGCAGATTTTGTCATTCAAAGTACAACTGAGTCTAATTATTTAGGACTACAAAAGTGTTTTAACAACAAATTTTCAGAAATTTCTCATACTTTAGATAAGTTACTAGATTTTGGAAAACTTGAACCTGGTTATATTAGTGGTGGTTTGCTGGTAGTACCTATTGCTAATAATAAATTAGAAGAAACTTATCAAATGCGACTAGCTGATATAGCAACTTACGCTAATGAAGAACTGTGGAAAAATATGCACGAAATTACCCGCCGCAAATCTTATTATCCAGAAAATTTACGATCTGCTATTCAAGATGCTATAGAATTAGTGAAAAATCTCAAAGATGATGTCAAGAAAACCCAAAAACTCGAACAAAGTAGTCAACACAATGATCAATATTACGCTTTACCATTATTTGCGTTTATTAGTGGGGAAGCAATGAAAGAATATTTTGAAAATGAACCCCAAGAACCGGAAGATCAACTTTTTCGGGATATTTTATCTACCTACATTCGTTTATTATATCCCGTTGGTAATGTTTTACCAATTGGTCATAATTACAAAGAATTTCCCTTTGTGGTATTTAGAAGTTATAGCTTAGAAGAAATCAGAAACAAAATATTTACAGAAAAGTACCTATTAAATTCTCATGAATTAAATGTGCTAAATTTGATTCTTTCTTCCTAAACATCTCCCATAAGTCACCAAAAATAAAATACTCGACTTCTCCAAGGAGTCGGGTATCTAAAATGAATGATAATTTTTCGCGTTTTATGGGTTGAAGCTATTGACTCGCGCCAAAAAATATGTTATACTAAATCTTGATAAGGAAGAACTATTCTCCACTTTCTCCTCCCACGACAACATCCCGAATCCGTAAACTCGGACCACCGCAACCGACGGGTAAACCATTTTGTCCACCTTTACCACAACCACCGGATTCATCCCAGTAAAAATCATCACCAATGGCTTCAATATCTGCGAGGGTTTGGAAAACGTTACCGGAAAGAGTCACATCCTTTACAGGTTCAGCAATTTTGCCATTTCTAATCATCCAAGCTTCCCCAGCGCTGAAAGTGAACATTTCCCCGTTCGTCATTCCTCCTAGCCAATTTTGGGCAAAAACACCTTCTTTAATCCCCGTAAATAAATCCGCAACTGGGGTTCTCCCCCGTTCAATCCAGGTATTTGTCATTCTCACAATAGGGGAATAGTGATAATTCAGACAACGGGCATTTCCTGTGGGTTTTTCTGCTAATTTCCCAGCAGTTTCACGAGAATGCAGTCTACCAACTAATACACCATCTTCAATTAACTGGGTAGTCGTCGCTGGTGTACCTTCATCGTCGTAAAAATAACTACCGCGATGTCCTTGGGGTGCAGCACCATCAAATATTTGCAGTTCTTCGGGTCCGAAACGTCGTCCTAGAGTCATGACTTCCAGAATATCAGGGTTTTCATAAGCCATATCTGCTTCAGAAAGATGTCCAAAAGCTTCATGCACAAATAAACCGCTGAGAATGGGATCAATAACTACGGTGTAAGTATTACCCTTAACAGATGGTAAAGATAAAGACGTAACCGCTCTTTCTGCTGCACCTTTAACTTGTGTGTCTAAATTAGTTAGATCTTCGTAGGCTTTGCGAGAACCAGTGGTTTCTCTGCCAGTTTGGACAGTTTCCCCATTCCTGGCTGTGGCTGCAAAGCGCATTTCCATATCTACCCAAGATTGATCAATGAAAGTTCCTTCGGATGTGATAATAATTACTCTTTGGGTACTGTCACTATAATGAACTGAGGTGGTAGTAATTCGATGATCAACTGTTTTAAGTAAGTCAGTATAGCGATCGCATAATTGCTTTTTCTGCTTTAGCGAAACCTGACGGGGATCAGTACCCAACAGAGGTAATTTACATACGGCTTGTACGGGATCAATGGCTGCAAGTATAGTTTCCTCATCACCCACTATCCGGGCTGCGGCGATCGCCTCTTCTATGCGCTCTTCAATGGTTGCTAGTTTATTAAAACTACTTAATCCCCAACCACCTTTATAACAAGTGCGAACATGACCACCAATAGAAATTCCCTCGCTGAGAGTTTCCACCCTATCACCACGCAAGACAATATCCGTTCCCTCAGCCTCTTCTAAGCGAATCATCAAATAATCCACCCGGGAAGAATAACGGGAAATTAAATCTGAGAGGAGATTTTGAACATCAGTAAGTTTAGTTGTCATTTTATAAATTGCTGTAAATTACATTTATTTTCTTATTCAAAAACATATTTTTCTGCTACTTTCCAATAACGGGAAAACCGCTTTAAATCAATATATCCATCATATTCAAAAAACGGTTCTACAGCAAAAACTTCCAACTTTACAGACTTTTCTATTTGATCACAAATATCATCAAACCTGGGACTAGGACTATCTGTAGTTATAACTAAATTAGTATTATGTTCCTTCGCAAAAGCTAAAACTTGTTCTGCTATATTTCCCCGGCGAATTTCTACAGGTAATTCTAGCAAACATTCATAAATGAAAGTCAGGCGTTTGAGGCTAATTTGCCATTCTGCAATTAAAGCATCATCCCAAACCCAAAGGGCTGGGGCTTGGGGATATTCTTGGAGTGCAGGGTTGTGGGGACTCAGACAGTCTCCATTGATCCAAATAACTGGTTTATTCATGATCTGCGCTTATCTATATCAATAGAAAAATAAATACATAGCTATCTTAAATCATAACGGTGATAGTTAATCATTTTACCACAAACTCAAATCCGTTAATTGCTGATTTGACAAGCATTCCAACCCTTCTAACTCTCCTGATTCATAAAATTTTAATAATTTTTACAAAATCGTAACTATGGATACATCCGATTCTGGCAACAGTGGATAACATGATAAAAATATTCACATAGTAAGAAACATCAAGAATCAAAAAACCATTTCTTTTGCCTCTTGCCATCTTCAATAAACAGCAACCTACAGGAGTTTGCCTTCCTAAATAATTCACCCGACAAAAATAATCTTTATCACCTTATATTTAAGGTCAAAACAACTCTATCACAATTCATACCAACTTTATCTGAGACTGCACAGAATCATCGAATCCATGAATTCATCCGTCCTTATCCGCGTTTATCTGCGTTTATCTGCGGTCAATGATTCTAGAAATCTGATTTTATGTAGCTTCATCGGAATTTGGTAGCAGTATGACATGATCAAAATATGTCATACTAATTCGGAATTTTAGATTGGGAATGAAAAACACTTTGATAACAGTTTCCCACACCACTAAATATCCGCAGTCAGCGTCCTTGTGATATTTCAGCTAAACCATCAAGGAGTTCATTATGCTTCGACAAATGTGCTGGTTATCTAAGTCTAGCGGCGATGATGAAAAGATCTTACACCTGCAAACTGCACCTGGACAACCTTGGCGACCTTACACAGCTTTTCCGCAATTTTCAGTTCCAGACTATCGCATCCCTCGCGGTTCTAAGGGTTGGGCCACTTATCAAAAACTCTTGAAAGCAGGTTGGACTTTAGTACCTAGTGCCAGAGGCAGCGAATTTGCCCCCACTAGCTATGCAGAGTCAACTGTGCAGAGTTTATAGCCTATATTACCATCTGGGGAACACCATCAATATTATCTTATCCCCAGATGGGTGAAATTATTTGCGGATCTGAGCAAGTCAACCCCAAACACCTTACAATAAATAAGGTGCGTTAACTGCTGTCACGAACATTTATATTTATGCCTCCCCGTTGGCCTCGCAAACCAGATCGCAAAGATCCAGATTTCCGTAAACTAGATGATCGCATGAATTTCGCTGTTCATGTCGGTATTTGTGCAACTGTCAATTCTGGGTTGTGGTTTTTCCACATTTTGAAAACTACTGCCTGGGAATGGCTTCCTGGGGTAACAATTGGTTGGGTAGGAGTATTGCTGCTGCATCTAATTTACATTGGTGCGATCGCTAATTACGACCAAACTCCACCGAAATCTACCTAAAGAGAGAAAATCTAGCTAGGGAATTCTTACCTGTGGTAGTAGCTAAAGTCTAGCTAATTGCGTAATAATGTGAAATGAAATCAGACATCCCTATATTACTAACAATGAGGTTATATTTGTGGCTAAAACTAATACCACAGAATTACTAGAAACCCTAGCCGCCGAAATTGGTGAAAGTGTTTATATAGATATTGCAAAATGGCATCTTTATTTAGCTGATGCCAAGTTGCACCATATTGTTGCTGAAAAATTGTATCCTTTAATTACTGCTAAGGCTGTTAATGAAGAAAAAGTCATTGCTGCTTTAGAATCTATTACTGTTAAAGTTGGCGGTGGCAGAAATGAAATATCTTTAATTAATTTGTTGCCCTTACAATGTCAAGTTACCTTAGTAGATATTGTCGAAAAATATCAACGGGAAATCTAAGCTTCATTTTCTTTCCATTGGCAAATTTACACATTTAAATAATGGAGGTTGACCAATATGTTTTTACAAATCAAAGATAGCCGCGATTTAGTGAAAATAGTTGATGTTCAAGAACTATTAGACCCCACTAGTAAAATTGTCCATGCCCAAGACCAAGAAGGACAAGAAGAACAAGAAACGGACATTTATCAAAAAGAAGAACTAGTGTTTCCTTCTGGGGAAAAATTACCACGCTGTTGGTTAGATGCCAAATTTAGAGAAAGAGAATCTGTAGCAGCTTAATATTAATTACATAGGGTGAGATAAATCACCCTATAATTATAATTGGTATTACCCCCATAGATTGTATTGACAGCAAATTGTCATCAAACCCGGAACAAGAACCCCACCCCCAACCCCCTCCCCGCAAGCGATGAGGGGGCTAAGATCGTCTCTACAAGGTTTCTAGGATACGCATATCCCCGACTTCTTGGAGAAGTCGGGGATATAAATTCCTAAACTTCTGCTTTTTGTGTGGCTGTCACACCTTCAGAATCTTTAGAAAAAGCCTTGGTAATCCAATAGGTGAAAATATGAGAAAGGACACCTAAAGGACCTGCAAATAAACACAAAGCTATCGAGTGAATTGTCCAAATTCCGGTTTTTTGACCTTGCCAATAAATCCATCTACCAACAAATAAATCCATAACCAAAAAGTGAATCCAGCCTGTAGCAGCAGCAGTTTCATTACTAAAAAACTTGGCTATATCTGCTAATTGAGGATTTGATAAAGCTGCGGCGTTTTCTGGGGTAATGCTGATGACAAATAAGTACAAATATGCACCAGCTAAAACTACAAAAGGTAGATAAGATTCCATTACCTTGCGGGTGATATTCCAGTTAGGCAATAAAATCATTAAAGCCCAAAAAGGCAAAACAAAAAGATTGGCAACGTTAAATAAATCTGTGATATTCATATTACAAAGCTACTAATTGAGATTCTATTGCTGAAGATTGTAAATTACGACCGATAAAAACTAAACTGGTTTGTTTTGGTTCTTCTACTTTCCAAGGACGATCATAAAATTTATCAAATCTATTTCCCACACCTTGCATAACTAACCGCATGGGTTTATTAGCAACCGCCACAAAACCTTTAATTCTGTATATTTCTTGTTCTTGTGCCAGCTTTTCTAATGTTGCTTGTAGTTTTTCGGGGTCAAATGTCCGGTCTAAAATCACGTGAGTTGAGTTAATTTCATCATCATGATCATGGTCTTCTTCTGTGTCGTGATGACTAGGACGATCATCTAAATTATCTTCAACTGCGGCAGCAAATCCTAATAAGATAGATGGATCTAATTTACCATAATCACTAGAGACAATTTTCACAACTCTAGGTAATTCATTCTTGACTAATTCTAGGACTTGTGCTTGTGTTTCACTATCAACCAAATCAGTTTTATTCAAAATCACTAAATCAGCACAAGCAAGTTGATCTTCAAACAATTCTTGTAATGGCGTTTCATGTTCTAGACTATCATCTTCTTGGCGTTGGGCGGCGATCGCATCTAAATCACTAGCAAATGTTCCCGCTGCAACTGCGGCACAATCTACTACTGTAATTACTGCATCTACTGTAGCAGCGTTGCGGATTTCTTGCCAACGAAAGGCTTTAATTAAGGGTTTTGGTAATGCTAAACCAGAGGTTTCAATGATAATATAATCTATGCTATCGCGGCGTTTAATTAATTCCCGCATTGTCGGGTAAAATTCCTCTTGAACCGTGCAGCATAAACAGCCGTTTGTCAGTTCAAATATGTTAGTTTCTGGATTTGCTTCTGTTTCATCTTCAGGGCAAATTTGACAGGATTTCAATAATTCTCCATCTATCCCCAGTTCGCCAAATTCGTTGACTAATACTGCTATCCGTCGTCCTTGGTTGTTTTGGAGGAGGTGACGGATAATGCTGGTTTTACCGCTTCCTAAGAAGCCTGTGATGACGGTAACGGGGATTTTTGTAGCCATGTTTTCTGTGTGGTTTTGAATCCAATTTTACCATATATCGTCAAACCCAGATCCCCGACTTCTTTGAGAAGTCGGGGATCTAAACTTGTTAAGGGGTTAGGTGTTGATTCGGAAAAATCTGTTCCTGATACGGTAGAGCCGAGTTTTAGAGATTTATTACTTAATCACTATATTTCCAATTCCCTGAAATATCAAATAATTATCTACAATTAATCGTTCTGCTATATCTGGAACTTGTTGATAAAGATAGGTTTTCAATAAATTACTATCACCACCAGTCATTACAACCTGACTACCAGGAAATAACCGCCACCAAGCCTCAATAAAATCCTTTATCCCACTTAATAAGGTGTAAATTACGCCACTTTGAATTGCATCTGATGTATTCATGGCAAAATGTAGTGGTAAAGATATCATTAAACCAGGTTTTAATAATGGTAATTGTCCGGTTTTTTGTCCCAAACTGGCAAATTGTAACCCTAAACCCGGCAAAATTGCCCCACCAACAAAGCATTGATGATTGTCTGCACCTGTAAAAGTCAATGCTGTACCAGCATCAATTACTAATATGGGAAATCCCCAAGTTATTCCCGCACCCCATACCGCTAAAGCCCTATCAATTCCTAGTGTGGGATACATTCTCTGTAATGGGACATCTTCTAGGGTAATGATGTGAAGATGAGGATAACTTTGCCACAATGCGGTTTGACTAGGAACGACAGAAGCGAGAATCAGGGGTATAGGATAATCTGGGGTAATGGGAAGATTGTTAGGTAAAGAAATCGCTGTCAACCAATTATCTAAGGTTGGACATTGAGCTAATTGTTGGATAATAGATGCAGATAGATGAAATGTATCCCCAGTTGAGTATAAAGTTTTGTCTATGAATAATGCCCAATGGAGGCGGGAATTGCCGACCATAAGGACTATAGAAACATGATATTGATCTTTTAGCTGGGGATGATTGTTCACAGTTTTAATTTTCTTAACTTACTCATAGGTTTTTTAAGAAAAATTAATATTCAACCCGTGCCACAATAAGAGCAAGGCATAAATACTCAATTTATTAAAGAGGGGCGTTATGGTATTGCTTATCGAGAAACTAGAAAAGCGTCTGACTATAAATACTGTAGAGATTAGTGAAGATACTACCGCAATTAGGTCTTTAGATTGGGACCGCGATCGCTTTGATATTGAATTTGGTTTACAAAATGGCACGACATACAACTCTTTTCTGATTCGGGGTGAAAAAATCGCCCTGGTTGATACCTCCCATGAAAAATTTCGCCAACTTTATTTTGATACTCTCACGGGTTTAATTAATCCCCAAGACATTGATTATTTAATTGTGAGTCACACTGAACCAGATCACAGCGGTTTAGTGAAAGACTTATTACAACTCGCGCCTCATATAACCGTAGTTGCGTCAAAAGTGGCAATTCAGTTTTTGGAAGATATGGTACATCAACCATTTAACCGGAAAATTGTCAAAAATGGCGATCGCCTAGATTTAGGAAATGGACACGAATTTGAATTTGTCATAGCTCCTAATTTACACTGGCCGGATACCATTTTCAGCTTTGACCACAAAACCCAAATTCTCTACACCTGCGACGCTTTCGGGTTACATTACTGCTCAGAAAGTACCTTTGATGACGATTTAGCAGCAATAGAAGCCGATTTTCAATATTACTACGATTGTTTAATGGGTCCAAATGCCCGTTCCGTCCTGTCCGCAATGAAGCGCATGGCAGAATTGAAAACAATTCGCATGATTGCCACCGGACACGGACCCCTACTATACCATAATGTCGAAGAATTAACTGGACGCTATCGCAGTTGGAGTCAAGGACAAACCAAAGCCGAAACCCCTGTAGGGATATTTTACGTCTCCGAGTACGGTTTTGGCGATCGCATTGCCCAATCTATTGCTAACGGGATTACAAAAACCGGTGTCGCTGTCGAAATAGTAGATTTAGCCAGCGTTAACGAATTACAAGAACTGCGGGAATTAGTAGGACGTTGTACAGGTTTAGTCGTGGGAATGCCCCCAGCATCCAGCAATTCTAACATTCAAGCTGCACTCAGCACCGTTTTAGGTTCAGCCAAAGAAAAACAAGCCATTGGCATTTTTGAAACCGGTGGAGGAGATGATGAACCTACCTATCCCATATTAAATAAATTCCGGGCTTTAGGCTTAAATATCGCTTTCCCCGTCATTGAAATTCGGGAAACACCCACAGCCAACACCTATAAAAAATGTGAAGAAGCTGGTACAGACTTAGGACAATGGGTAACAAGAGACAAAAGCATCAAAGCCATGAAATCCCTTGCGGCTGACTTAGACAAAGCTTTAGGCAGAATTAGCGGCGGTTTATATATTATCACAGCCAAAAAAGACGACGTATCCAGCGCCATGTTAGCGTCCTGGGTAAGTCAAGCCAGCTTTAAACCCTTGGGCTTTTCCATCGCAGTTGCCAAAGATCGGGCGATAGAATCACTCATGCAAGTAGGCGATCGCTTCGTTCTCAACGTACTCGAAGAAGGTAACTATCAACCATTAATGAAACACTTCTTAAAGAGATTTGCCCCCGGTGCAGATCGTTTTCAAGGAGTGAAAACCCAACCAGCAGAAAATGGCGCACCTATCCTCACAGATGCCCTAGCTTACGTAGAGTGCGAAGTCGTCAGCCGCATGGATTGTGGCGATCATTGGGCAGTATACAGCACAGCTTACGCTGGTAGAGTATCAAATCCCGATGCCATGACAGCAGTACACCACCGGAAAGTCGGGAATCATTATTAGAACCCCACCCCTAGCCCCTCCCCGCAAGCGAGGAGCAAGCGAGGAGGGGGACAGGAGAGAAGGGGACAGGAGAGAAGGGGAGTTATGTTCAGAAATCTTTGATTTTACTGAACTGTTGGCTCATGAATCAATCAAGAATCAACCGACTCTGCTAACATCTTCCGAGCCGAGCGCTGCTGCAACCTTCTCCGCAAGATAAAAGCACCAAAGACAATCGCCATACCTGCTGGTGCGGCATCAGTCTCAAAGGGAACAGGAGTCGCAGCAGTAGCATTAATTTGGAAACTGTTGAAAGTGATGCTCGTACTATAGGTAGCACCGCCATTAGTACCCTGATAGCCGTTATTAACCATACCAGTAATTCCAGTCGGTGAAAGACTTGGGTTATTCGCTCTCCAAAGAACACCATCACCAGAGGGAACAGTCATTAACAGCCAATAGCGTGTATCTGCTAAAAAGGTGAAGTTTGTAGTTGGTGTAAAGCTAAAATTCCCGATTGCATCACTACCAGAGCTGGGATTATTAAACGTCAGCGATTCAAGAGTTGTGCCAAGGGGATTATTGCTAGTTTTGGCAGCATCCCTATAGATTTGCAGTTGTACCACATCACCCGCAGTGGTATTATAGCTGCCTAGACGAAGTAATATGCTATCTAGGGTATAGTTAGTAGCTACAGGTAGGGTAAATCCAATGGCTTTACCCACTTGTGGATTATTAAGAGTAGTACTACTTCCATCATTTGTAGATGAATAATTACCAAATAAGGTAACGGCTTTGGCAGGGCTAGAAAGAGCTAGAATGCTTACCAGGGAAGCAACTACCCCCCCATTTTTTGAACATTAGTGCTGATCATGATGTCCTTTGTTTCTTATGTTTTTAATTTCCTCAGATGTACCGACTCGGTACTTAGCAGTAGAATATCTCAAAATCACTCAAATAGAAACAGCAAAATATGAAAAATTATCACATACCCAATCCTAATTCTTGTCCCCCCTCCCCGCTTAATTCTTGTCCCCCCTCCTCGCTTGCGGGGAGGGGGTTAGGGGGTGGGGTTCCTTGGCAAAGTCCACCGGAAATCTGGTCAAAACTGAAACCTTTAGCCAGACAAATGCGGACAGAACCCACATTAGCAGAAAAGCAACTTTGGCAAAGATTAAAAAATAAGCAACTACTAGGTTTTAAGTTTCGTCGTCAGCAGGTAATTGATAGATTTATAGTTGACTTTTATTGTCACGAAGTCAAATTAGTAATTGAAGTAGATGGAGAAATTCACAATTATACTCAAGTAGAAGATGCTATTCGAGAAGAGTTTTTAGAGTCTTTGGGTTTGCGGGTGGTGAGGTTTAAAAATGAGGATGTTTTGTTAAGAATAGAGGGGGTTTTGGAGGAGATTGGGCGATGGTTAAAACCCCACCCCTAGCCCCTCCCCGCAAGCGAGGAGGGGGACAAGAAAGAAACAAATTTCTATTCACATATCTTTGATTTTATTCAACTGTTGGCTCATGAATCAATCCAGAATCAACCGACTCTGCTAACATCTTCTGAGCCGAGCGCTGCTGCAATCTTCTCCGCACGAAAAAAGCACCAAAGACAATCGCCATACCTGCTGGCGCGGCATTAGACTCAAAGGGAACAGGAGTAGCACTGAAGTCGCTAATTGTTACACTTCCCCTACCAAAGCCATTCTCAGCAGTGGCAATGCTAAAGCCGAATGTATTTTCATTGGGAATTAGGGTGGTATAAGTGCCACCAGCATTACTATTTGCTATGGTAGTATAACTACCATTCTGATTTACGGCAAACAGATCAAAACCAGGTGCATCTAGTGAACTATATAACCAGTTGAAGCTGATATTAACAGGGAGGGGATTAGTATTAGTAATACTGTAAGTGGTTATGCCCAAACTGTCTGAGCCATTATCACCGCCAGTCAAAGTAATAGAATTTGGAGCATTACTTGTATTTACCGAACCATCAGCATTTAAATTTGTCAGATTCCAATTGCTAGGTGCGTAATCACCAGTAAAACCAAATGTTATAGCCCTAGCAGGAGCAGAAAGAGCTAGAATGCTTACCAGGGAAGCAACTACCCCCCCCATTTTTGAACATTAGTGCTGATCATGATGTCCTTTGTTTCTTATGTTTTTAATTTCCTCAGATGTACCGAATCAGTACCTACTAGTAAAATAGCTGAAAATCACTCAAATAGAAACAGCAAAATATGAAAAATTATCACATACCCAATCCTAATTCTTGTCCTCCCTCCTCGCTTGCGGGGAGGGGGTTAGGGGGTGGGGTTTCTGTTCCTTGGCAAACTCCACCAGAAATATGGCAAAAACTCAAACCTTTAGCCCGACAAATGCGGACTGAACCCACATTAGCAGAAAAGCAACTTTGGCAAAGATTAAAAAATAAGCAATTGCTGGGTTTTAAGTTTCGTCGTCAGCAGGTAATTGATAGATTTATAGTTGACTTTTATTGCCATGAAATCAAATTAGTAATTGAAGTAGATGGAGAAATTCACAATTATACTCAAGTAGAAGATGCTATTCGAGAAGAGTTTTTAGAGTCTTTGGGTTTGCGGGTGGTGAGATTTAAAAATGAGGATGTTTTGTTGAGGATAGAGGGGGTTTTGGAGGAGATTGGCGATGGTTAAAACCCCACCCCTAGCCCCTCCCCGCAAGCGAGGAGGGGGACAAGAGAGTTATTTACAAATTTGTGATTTTATTGAATTTTCTTTTGGAAATAAAACTATGTCAGAAACTAAACCCCGTGATGTACAAATATTGCCTATTGCTACAGATACCATAGTATTGCGATCGCGCAGTTGGGCTAGATTAAGATTTGAAATTGAATATGCTTTAGCTAGATTTACAGGCACAATGAAAAAATAGCAAAGAAAAAGGTATATATGGAAATTGCACCGCATATTAGCGTAGATAGTGGTATCCACCACGGTACACCTGTTATTACTGAAACCCGCGTTCCTATTTCTATTATTATTGGCTCTCTTGCTGGTGGTATGAGCAAGGAAGAAGTCATGCAAGAATACGAACTCAGTAAAAATCAAGTTGAAGCTGCTCTCAGTTACGCAGCTGATTTGGTTAAACACACCCAAGTCACTGCATTGGGAGCATAAATCTTGAACTTCCTCGTTGATGAAAATATGCCCCGTTCCCTAGCACCCCAAATTGCGGTGCTGGGGTTCACGGTGCAAGATGTACGGGACATCGGGTTACGCGGACATCCTGATACTAAAGTTATGGAAGCTGCTATTGCTGCTGATGCCATTATCATCACCCGTGATAGAGGACTTGCCAATCCTAAAACTTGGCCGGAAGCCTTCACGGCTGGAGCTATTTTCATTAATCTTCCCGATGATACTCCAGCTACCAGCATCAATACCAAAATTATTGAACTTCTAACTAACCGCTTACCCGTCTCTCTCTTAGGCGCTTACACTACTCTCGAACCCCGTCGCGCCCTCTCTCGTCCTGTCTGTCGTAGACTTTAAAAAAACTTATCATGCAGGGGGGAGGAGAGGGGCAGGAGTTTTTCCCCGTTACCAATTACCAATTACCAATGACTAATAAACCCCGTGACGTGCAAATATTGCCCATTGCTACAGATACCATAATATTGCGATCGCGCAGTTGGGCAAGATTAAGATTTGAAATTGAATATGCTTTAGCTAAGGGAACAACGGCTAATTCTTATCTCATCCAAGGCGATAAAAATGCCTTGCTTGACCCCCCTGGCGAAACTTTTACCGAAATATACCTCCAAGCCTTACAACAGCGGTTTGATGTCAAAAAACTCGATTATGTAATTCTTGGTCACGTTAACCCCAACCGCGCCGCAACCTTAAAAGCACTACTGGAAATTGCCCCCCAAATTACCTTTGTTTGTTCTAACCCAGGGGCGATAAATCTCCGCGCAGCTTTGGAAAAAGAGGATTTACAAATTTTGGTCATGCGGGGAGAAGATACCCTAGATTTAGGAAAAGGACATCATTTACAATTTATTCCCACACCTAACCCCCGTTACGCTGACGAACTTTGTACCTGGGACCCGCAAACAGAAATCTTGTTTTCTGATAAATTATTTGGAGCGCATATTTGCTCAGATCAAGTTTTTGATGAAGGTTGGGAAGTATTTAACGAAGACAGACGCTATTATTTTGACTGTTTAATGGCACCTCACGCCAGACAAATCGAAACAGCTTTAGAAAAATTAGCAGATTTGCCAGTGCGAATGTATGCTACTGGTCATGGTCCAATAGTCCGCTATGGTTTAATTGATATTACCAAAGGCTATCGGGAATGGACTAAACAGCAAACTTCCGCTGATATGACAGTGGCTTTAATTTATGCTTCTGCCTATGGGAATACTGCAACTTTAGCACAGGCGATCGCTCGCGGCATCACCAAAGCCGGTGTCAGTGTCGAATCTATCAATTGCGAATTTACCGAACCCGAAGAAATCAAAGCCGCCATTGCAAAATCCGCCGGTTTTATCATAGGTTCACCCACATTAGGTGGACACGCACCCACACCTGTGCAAACAGCTTTAGGAATTGTCCTTTCTACTGCTACTAACAATCAATTAGCCGGTGTATTTGGTTCTTTTGGTTGGAGTGGAGAAGCCGTTGATTTAATTGAAAGTAAACTCAAAGACGCAGGATACAGATTTGGTTTTGACACCATTCGCGTTAAATTCAAACCCAATGAAATCACCCTGCAAACCTGCGAAGAAGCGGGAACTGATTTCGCCCAAGCATTGAAACGCGCCACGAAAAAATCAGTTGTCGCTAAACAACCTGCAAGTAATGTAGAACAAGCAGTAGGGCGGATTGTTGGTTCTATATGTGTGGTTACAGCAACCCAAGGAGAAGTAAAAACGGGAATGTTAGCCTCTTGGGTGACACAAGCCAGTTTTAATCCGCCTGGTTTAACTATTGCGGTAGCCAAGGACCGCGCTATGGAAAACATGACTCACACAAATAACAAATTTGTAGTCAACATTCTAGCAGAAGGGAGGGAAATCCGTAAGCAGTTTATGAAAGTTTACGCCCCCGGACAAGATAGATTTGCCGGATTGGACACTCAAGAATCTAATAATGGCGGAATTATTCTCAATGGTGCTTTAGCGTATTTGGAATGTTCTGTCCAAAGTCGGATGGAAGCCGGTGATCATTGGTTAGTTTATGCCACTGTTGATGATGGTAAAGTCTTAAATCAAGATGCTGTCACAGCAGTACATTATCGCAAATCAGCTAATTATTATTAAACAGTAGGGTGGGCATTGCTCACCTAAATACTTTTTAATTCTCCCTCGTTCCCAGACTCCGGCTGGGAATGCCTACCAGGAGGCTCTGCCTCCAATCCCAGAATAAAAGCCATTTTACCCGATTTTGTCCTGGTACTTGAGGCAGAGCCTCATCAACTGCATTCCTAGTCAGAGACTAGGAACGAGAAAAACTCGTTACGATAATCTAAAAACTCCTGTAAGACTTGACGACGATAGAGAAAGTGTGTATCATGTTAAATATGTCAATAAAAAAAGGCAGAATGCTAATCATAGCAGTCCACCCATTTTTTTAGTTAGCACGCAAATAGCGAAGTTACTGCAAATAACTTGAATTTCGTGCTGTTCGTTGGTTTTCTATTTGAACCTTTCAACGATAGCCAAAATCGTTGTAGCTAGGGAATCCGCCTTCTGAAAAATAAAGGCAACAACAAGTAAAGCTAGTATAACTAGCAACAGTTCCAGTATACCAATTTTCTTCAGTATCACAATTTTCTCCTTGTAAGTGTAAATTAAAATCAATATACATTATTGCACAAACTAGACCACCGCCCTGATAAATATCGGAGCGTGGTTCTGTGCTTCATGTATTAAGCTAAATTTTATCACTCAAATATAAAAAAGTAAATACCAGCACCATTAGTACAGCTTGTTAAGAACTACAAAATTATTAAAGTGTGTAAATCTAGTTCTCAAGCAATAAAGTTAGCACTGGATTTATTGCAATATCAAGAATTAAAACAAGCATATAGTGAAGTTGACATTTCTTTTTTGCAGCCGTTATGTATCAAACAGACCCACCGCGTTCTGCTAAGGAATTCCTACCGACAATGTATGATTTACCTAGCGAAGACCCAGAGGAACCCGGTTTGCCAGACGAATTTCATCTTTTACAACCCCAGTTATTGCGGGAAACTTTTTGTCCGTCCAAGTTCCCGGAAAATCAGGTATTTATCGCCACAGACTTAAATCTTTACTACGACGTTCATCATCCATTATGGTATAAACGCCCTGACTGGTTTGCTGTCGTTGATGTCCCCAGGTTGTATGCACAAAAAGAACTGCGGCTGAGTTATGTAGTTTGGCAAGAAGGTGTTAATCCTTTTGTAGTGGTAGAATTTATTTCACCAGGAACAGAAAAAGAAGATTTAGGGAGAACCCTACGAGATGTTAGTCAACCTCCAACTAAGTGGGAAGTTTACGAACGAGTTTTAAGAGTACCCTATTATCTAGTTTTTGACCGTTACACTGACCAGTTAAGAGCATTTCAATTACAGGGTAGTAGTTATGCTGAACTGGAAATCAATCAACTGCGTGTGTGGTTAAATGATATTGAATTAGGTTTGGGACTGTGGCAAGGTGTTTATGAAGGCATTGAACGGCAGTGGTTACGCTGGTATGATACTTCAGGTAACTGGGTTCTCACACCGGCAGAACGGGAAAGAAAACAAGGGGAGCGAGAAAGAAAACGTGCAGAAAGATTAGCAGCACAATTACGCGCTCTTGGTGTTGAACCTGATTTTGGTGATGATGAAGAGGACTAAACTGCTGACTCTGAAAAATTTAACCCAGAACAATTTCTGTGAGGGCTAGAAGTATGGCTAACGCCACGCTGCGCTATCAGGAGGATTTAGAAGAAGTTAGAAGTAATATCAAGTCTGGAAAATTGAACGATTTTTGATGCTATGATCACACTTTCCTCGCACCTCATTTATCTTTCATACAGATGAGACTCTTCATGCGTCTGGGTTGTAGGTTTATTCAGCAAGCCCTAAGTATCAGCAAATATTACTCAAAAGATGGAAGCATAAACACAGAAAAAGATGATAATTAGAGAGGATTAGTCTCTATAAATCTCTGTGTAGGTTAGAAAAATGGCAGCCCAAAAATTGAGCGAAACCGAACTGACATTAGCCCTGAATAGTTTACCAGGATGGCAAATCAAAGAAGGCAAATTATACAAAGAATATAAATTTAGCTCTTTTGCAACGGCGTTGGGTTGGATGGTTAGTGCGGGTGTTCACGCGGAAAAACTTGGACATCACCCGGAATGGTTTAATGTTTACAATACTGTTCAGGTTAATCTTATTACCCACGATATCGGTAATGCTATCAGCAATTTAGATGTGGAACTGGCGAAGAAAATGGAAGAAGTCTTTAATTCTTAATTCTTAAGTAATTGGACAAAAATATTTACAGTGATTACGAGCGAAGGGAAGCAATCACAACCCTTGCGATTGCTTCATTTCACTTCGTTCCCTATGGCTAACGCCACGCAACGCTAACGCAATGATATTGTGTAATTAATTCTGTTTCACTACTTAATTTGTCGTTGGGAATCACTTATTAACATTCTACAATCGTTTTAGGGACGTTCTATAGAACGTCTCTAAATCCATGCATGAATTGTCAATTCCAATACCATACCTGGTACTGAGTTGTGACAGCTTGTTTAGGATTTTCTCCTCAAAGGGAATCCGCCATTTTGCAAGGCGTACGGGACGGTATCGGTCAAACATTAGTATCAAAGTTACCACGGCCATAATAATCAGGTGTGTTTGTAAGACAGTTAGAGGTAAGAGCATTAAAGCCCAACAATTCCCTACACACCAAAGGCCATTAACCATCCCATAGCGCCAGCAGTCTAAATTAGCTGCCAGTCCAAAAGGTGAAAGGCGAGGAGTCCAATGGCAGTGGTTCAAGCAGGACTGCTTCCACGGGCTGGACTGCCAAAAAATAACTAATAGTAAGGCAACACCAGAAGCTCCAAACCATCCCTCGCCCACAAAAAACCTCAGCAAAGCTGCAACAGGCATTAATATCAAACCTGCTAGAGTCCAGATACTGACATAGCCAAGAAGAAACAAAACAATGGCAATCCAACGCCGTCGGGTTAAGCTACGTAACCAAAGGTGACGGATTGGTTGGGCTAGTTGAGGGGACATCATAGCAACCAACATAACCAACCAATACAATACCATCATTGCCAGGGAGTGGAAAGAGAGCATACCATCTAGTGAGTGAATCATCTGTCCATGCCCATGAACTGAGACAGCAATCATCTGTCCTGACATGACCTGATGAAGTTCTCCTGGTAGCAACATCACCCCCCAAGCAATCAGGGAAACTTTCAGCAGCGTCGGTAGAGGAGGCTCACTAATAAATGATATGTATCTACTTAATGTGATTCTCATTACTTGACTGTACACGCCTCACGATAGAGGAGTACTTGCTCCACGTTCATATCATCGGCTGGATTATCTTCATTTAGTGGGATGAAAGTAACTTTAAGGTGTTTAGTTCCTTCCCGTCCGCCAAATCGAAGTCTAGCAAGGATCTCGGTAATTTCAAAAACTTCGGTAACTCCTAGTCCCCCACCTGCGGATGCTTGGCGCACACCAAAAAAGGAGATACTACCCGCATACAGATCAGGATAATCATAACCTGAAGCACCTTTAGGAAGATTAACAAACACGTTAATGATCCTACCATCCTTGTTGCTGGTGATGTTCACCAGATGCAGGAAAAACCTATGCTCTGGAGAGTATTTTACTCCCCCTCCTGTAGCAGGTTCTCCTATTTGAATCTCTATCGAAGTTCTATTTGCTTCTTTTAATCCTGTGCTGGTGGTACTAGCACCAATCGGTTCGGATTTTATTCCGGCAGGCTTGGTAGGGATATCTTTGAGGGGATTTGAAATGTCATCATATTGATAACTGAGATCATACTGGTAATCTACTTTCAGTGCCAAGGTATTGACAACATCCTTTGGTTTGAACTCCCAGACTTGTCCAGATGTCAAAGGTACCATAAAGCCACGTTCACCCGGACCGTTGAGCCACTCTTTTTGTGTTCTATTGAAAAGTTCTATTGTTTGGTTGTCCGCTTTGTTTTCTGGTGTATTTGGTAGTGACTGCCGCTCATATGGGTTTTTATGCTCCGGATCACTTTTGAGCCAAACTTCCCACAGGCGGTCAATATTGGCATGGTGCAACCAAAATATAGGGTCAAGACCAGCGGTGACTCCGTCACCCATCAGTCCACCAACAAGACCATGAATGTTGTTATGTGGATTGCTTTCTATTTGACCAAAGGCTACAGGGTCATGGCTAAAACTGGTCTTTAACCCACCAAAACCAGTTGAAGAGTTAGATGTTCCTATAAAACTGGGTTGAGTCAATGCCTGTTTTAGACTTAGCACGTTTCTTTGTATAAGTTCGTAACGTTGCTTTGCCTCTGCTGTTCCTTTAGCAATTTCTTGTGGCAGTGTGACTAGCTCTCCGTTCCGTTTTTTGATATAGAGGGGATTTTCAGACCCATCCGGCATATACTCATTGGTAAATGCTGGTGGTATTCGTGTTGCACGATAATTATCTTTTGGATCGGCGGGGTTCCAGTAAGGTAAAGCCCAATCTGTCCAATGGTAATTAACTTTGATACCTTTCTTTTCGTCTTCTATCATTTCCTGTTTAATAGCTTCACGCACTATTGTTTCAAATGACAGCAAATGGCCACGATGCCAAGGTAAGAAGTACCAGCTTCCATGCTGACATTGTTTCCAGTAAAGGCTTTGTACCCAATAAGGTGGTAACTTTTCACCCAAGGTCAGGAAGCCTTCAACGTGCCATATTACGGGGTCAAAACCATGAAGTGCAGCCAAAAATTCCCAGCTTGTGTGATCTGAAATTGTCCTAGCTCTGAGGACTCTAACACCCCTAGCGTACCAGTACAAAACCGGATCATCGAAATCCCCACTGTTAGCCCACACATTTTTGCGAGTAAAAACCATAAAAATCCTTTTGGTGTTTGTTGAATTGTGAACTGCTATCTCAAACTTAGACAAAACTAGACTTCACCCTCTACCTCAATGAAAAATAAGAGCATGGGATTGGCGATTCCTAAGTAGATTTTCACGCATTAGCCAGATGCGATCAAACAATTGCTCTTATTAATGATTGGTGAGTATTAAGACAACTTCGTGCATTGACTCATACGGAAAAGTTAAATAGTGCTAAAAATAGCCCAGGTTATCCCGTACTGTTAAGAAGGTAATCAGCTTTTAATCCGCCAATTTTGGGAGTATTTTAGCCTTACCTTGATGTAATAAGCACGTTGTCTTTCCCCATTAGAACTTATGCAAGCATTACACCAGGAAGCCTGTTGTAGAGTGGGGGACAGTGCATAAATTATGTAAATAAATAGACTCTTAGTATCTGGCGCACCCTACTAATGTGCCAGTTCCATTAGTCATCAGTATAATAATTAAGCACATTTGACGTAATGTCAATATTAGATATTGTTAATTTTAGTAAATTTATAGGACTTACGCACTGTATAAATTAACCATCGTGTGAATGAACGAGATTTGGTCGTTTCAGGTTTTGCGGATGAAGTCTAGATAAATAGCGATAGCGAAGTGCTGCTGCAAGCAGTTCGCTAAAAAATCATCGAAAAATCGGGTTTAAATCCCTGAAAGTCACACCCCCTATTTGGGATTTTCTGTCAATGCGTAAGTCCTAGCCATATTATTTTTGACTTTTGACTTTTGACTCCCGCCTTGCGGTACTAGTTGGGAATCAGTTATCATCCTTTGGTTCCAAATCACCTAATTCGTTTCCTGAATCTGTAATCTAATTGTGTGTTCTATTGTACCGCTTAATTGCAGTTCCATGATTTCCCCTCCTAGTGGTTCTATGCAGGTGAGGAGCGATCGCAAATTGGGTGTACTTGCACCAGTATCTACATATAATCTATCTGCTAAACTACTGATTTTTTTCCAGGTCATATACAATTTGCCAATAGTTTGTTCAATTTGCGATGCTTGATTTACCAAGTCAGCAGCAATACTTAAACAACCGACTCTTTGCGCTTCTTCTAAGGCAGTTTCAATATCCACATCTTCCGCTATTAAGGCTTGCACTTGGGCGGCAGATTTGAGGTATTTGGCTAATTGTCGGGCTTCTGAAGTGGCTTGTTTGACTGTATCAACGTCAGGATTGGCGGCTATATCCCTTTGTAATGCCTTTTGGTGCAATTCGGGCAGTTTTTCCATTTCCTTGACCAGAGGGGCAATGTAGCGCGGTGGCAGACTGTTATCTGCGGCTTTTTCCCTGACTTCTTCTGGTAATAAATCGGAGGACATGGCTGTCCATTCGTCGCTGAGTTGACGGACTTCTCTGCGGGTAATGCGATCGCCTTTTTCTGCCGCTTCACTCACCATCTGTTGCACTTCTGGTGCGGCTTTGGCGGTTTCTACAAATGCCCGTTTACTAAAGTTATTAACCGTGTCTGGGTTCAGTTTACCATCTGATATCAAGGTATCAGCACTATTAGCTAATTGAATCCAACTATAGGCTTGAGTTTTACTGATTTCGCGTTCTTTGAGCCATTTCAGAAAGCCTGTACCGCGCCCATCTCCGCCTTTCTTCTCTCGATCACGGATAGAACGTAAAATCCGCCCTCGCCAAATTTCCGTTTGCAAATCAAAGCGATCGCATACCTGCCATGCTACATCAAGTTGTTGTAAAAAATCGGACTCAGGAATTTGTTCATCTTCTGGATCGGGTAATGCAAAGTCTAAATCTGCTGGCTGTTGGAGTGCAGCAGCAATGTCATTTATGGAGTCGGTATCTTGCACGATGGTAGCTGGTTGAGGTATGCGATTTAGCTTATGTTCACACAACTTGCGTCTAGAAAATTGGTGAGATAAAGCAAGTAAGTATTTTACTTTAAAAATTAAATTTTAGGTGACTGGGAAAATGAGAAAATGGAGAAACTGGTAGCTAGAGCAAATAAAGGGGCTAAAGAAAATATTTATCTTCACTTTTGCCTTTTATTCTGTCACCGTGGCGTAGCACCTGTCACCTGTCACCTGTAACCTGTCACCTATTTCCCTTATGAAACAAACTGCGAAAATCCTCGATGGTAAGGCATTAGCCGATAAAATTCAGCAAGAACTTAGCGAGACAATTAGCAAATTACAAGCTAAAATTGGGCGATCGCCTGGATTAGCGGTATTAATGGTGGGAGATAACCCAGCCTCAGCCGCTTATGTTCGTAACAAAGAAAAATCCTGTGCTAAAGTCGGAATCGCCTCTTTCGGTAACCACTTTCCTAGCCAAACCAGCCAAACTGAATTAGAGGAAGTAATTGCCCAACTCAACGAAGATGAAAGAGTAGACGGGATTTTAGTCCAGTTACCCCTTCCCAATCATTTAGATGCTGTCAGTCTATTACATCAAATTGCACCGGATAAAGACGCTGACGGACTCCACCCCGTGAACTTAGGACGACTGGTGCGAGGTGAAACAGGTTTACGCAGTTGTACTCCTGCCGGTGTGATGCGATTGTTAGCAGAATATAAAATTCCTTTACAGGGCAAAAAAGCTGTGGTTGTAGGACGGAGTATTTTAGTAGGTAAACCGATGGCTTTGATGCTACTAGAAGCTAATGCTACAGTTACCATTGCCCATTCTAAAACCCAGGATTTGCAAGATATTACCAAAGATGCTGATATCTTGATTGCTGCCACCGGTATTCCCGGCATGATTAGTGCTGATATGGTAAAGTCGGGCGCAATTGTGGTAGATGTGGGAATAAACCGGGTTACAGATAGTAATGGTAAAAGTCGGTTAGTTGGTGATATTCAATTTGAAGCGATCGCTAATGTGGCAGAATATATTACCCCTGTTCCCGGTGGTATTGGTCCGATGACAGTAGCCATGTTATTGCAAAATACTGTTTCTAGCTATTTACAAACAACAGGCAACTGAGAAATAATTTTTATGAATATTCATGATTCCTCAGTACAACGGGAATCAACAGCGGATTTTAGATTTATTCCCCGCATAAATTCGGGGACTTGAAACTCTTTAAGATTTTAAATCCAAAATCCAAAATCTAAAATCCAAAATTCGGTGAGTGTTTCCGCCCCAAACCCCCGTAAAATTGGTACATAGATCACAAACAACCCAATATTTTCAAAAGTCAAGAGGAATACAAAGCATGGTAGCAACGGATAAAAGATTGGAAACCCCAAAAAAATCAGAATCGGCTAGTTTTAACCTCGCTACCTATCTCAAAGAACGACAACAGCTTTGCGAACAGGCTTTGGACAATTCCATTACCGTCGTTTATCCAGAAAAGATTTATGAAGCCATGCGCTACTCACTCTTAGCTGGAGGTAAACGAGTTCGTCCTATTCTCTGTCTCGCTACGGCTGACATGATTGGTGGCACAATAGAAATGGCCATGCCTACAGCCTGTGCCGTAGAAATGATCCATACCATGTCATTGATTCATGATGATTTACCCGCAATGGATAATGATGATTATCGTCGCGGTAAACTCACAAATCATAAAGTTTATGGTGAAGATGTCGCTATTTTGGCAGGAGACGGTTTATTGGCTTTAGCCTTTGAACACGTAGCCGCCCAAACTCCTGCAAATGTACCCAGAGATAGAGTATTACAAGTCATCATTCGCCTGGGTAAAGCATTAGGCGCGGCTGGCTTAGTCGGTGGTCAGGTAGTAGATTTAGAATCCGAAGGTAAATCCGATATTTCCTTAGAAACCCTGAATTTTATTCATAATCATAAAACAGCAGCCCTGTTAGAAGCTTGCGTAGTTTGTGGGGGAATTATTGCTGGTGCATCCGCTGAAGATGTGCAAAAATTAACTCGTTATTCTCAAAATATTGGTCTGGCTTTCCAAATCATTGATGATATTCTAGATATCACTGCTACCCAAGAGCAGTTGGGTAAAACCGCTGGGAAAGACCTCACAGCCCAGAAAGTTACCTATCCTAGTCTGTGGGGAATTGAAGAATCTCGCGCCAAAGCTCAACAACTGGTTGCTGAAGCTTGTGCTGAATTAGAATCCTATGGTGAAAAAGCCATTCCTTTGCAAGCGCTCGCCCACTTTATCACCAGTCGTAATCACTAAATCTGATTTTGGATTTTAGATTTTGGATTTTGGATTGGTGACTCCTCACTACTACTACTCACACTTACTAACTTCACCAAAATACCATGCAGGACATAGGCGAAATTATCAACAACCGCGTACTGCTGGTTGCGCTTGTAGCTTGTTTTGTAGCTCAAGGATTAAAGCTTATCGTTGAGCTAATTAAACATCGCAAATTCAATGTACGTGTTTTAGTGACTACTGGAGGTATGCCCAGCGCCCATTCAGCCCTAGTAACAGCCCTAGCAGACGGTGTAGGTCAGACTTTAGGTTGGGCATCCCCAGAATTTGCTCTAGCTACAGTTTTTGCTATCATCGTTATGTACGATGCCGCTGGAGTGCGTCAAGCTGCCGGCAAGCAAGCAAAAATCCTCAATCAAATGATTGATGAATTATTCCATGAAAAACCCGACTTTTCCCAAGACCGTCTCAAGGAATTATTAGGACATACACCAGTTCAAGTTATCGCTGGTTCAGTTTTAGGTGTAGCTATTTCTTGGTTAGCGCGGGCTGTATATTAGTCATTGGTCATTAGTCATTGGTCATTAGTCATTGGTCATTAGTTAACAAACAACGGACAACCATCAACGGACAGTTGAGCGTAGTAACACTACTTTCCGACCATCTGCTAAGATAGCCACAAAGCCAGTTTCGCTGAGTCTTTGTAATGTGTTATATGCTTCTTTTTGGTTGGTAGTATAAACTGCTAATAAGTAAGGGCGTTGTCCATAGGAGACAAAACCCACATCACCTCCTACGGATTTTTGTAAGCTACTAACCATTTCTGGACGGTTGAAATAATCAACCAGAATTGCATAACCTTCCCCTAATATTTTGGGGTTGTAGCTGATTTTTGAATTTGGTACTTTTGGAGTTGTTTGTGGTAATTGCTGAGGTGTTTGCTGTATAGGAAGAGTGGCGATAATGGCAGATAAACCAACTATATTCTGAATATACCTTGCCCAGCGATTGGCATCATCAATCTTTCTAAATCCACCAATCCGCGTTACTTTTTGATTGTTATATTTACAAATAACTGTTTTTAATTCAGTCGGTAATGCACTACGCAACTGCTTTTGATTTTCAGTTGTAGGACTGACTACCAACAATAGATATTCTCCTGCATTTGGTGGTTGACAATTAGTAAGATTTTGTTGAGCAATACCAGGATTAATATTACTAATTAAAGGGACTACCGACAGTAATAACACACTTGGTAAGATTTTTAATATTTGCATAAATTGGTAATTGGTAATTGGTAATTGGTAATTGGTAATTGGTAATTGGTAATTGGTAATTGGTAATTGGTAATTGGTAATTGAGAAATATATTCCCCCTGCCCCCTGCCCCCTGCCCCCTGTTCCCTATTAAGAAACTGTACTGAGAGATGCTAAGGGATTGGGTATGCTATCAGAAGGGGCGGAAAATTCGCCAGTAATCACATACTCTAACCGCAGTTTTAGCCAGGTAATAAATTGGGCATTGGTGGAAATAATAGCTGCCGCAGGTTGAGGACATTTCTTTTTAATATCTTTCATTTCTGCTGCTTCCAAAAAAGCGGGTTGCTTAACTAACCAAAAATCAATTTCTTTTTCTTGTTCATGATAATTACGAGTCCGTTCTTTGAGAACTTCTTCTATCGGTTCTTCTTCCATAAGAAAGTGTTGACTGGCCAAAACGTAATAGTATGTTTTCATTTTCCTTGCTTGCTGACTAATCTATAATTGTATGGTGCGGCGTGAGATTCCCGACTTCTAGTATTGATTCATAGAACTTTCGTAAGTGTTATACTCAAAACAGCTAGAAGCTGGACTTTTTTATCATACAAAGAACAAGGTTCAAAGCCTCTCCAGTATTAAATATTATTCCTTTTCCCTCTCCTCTTAGGAGAGGGCTAGGGAGAGGTGCAAAGGAGAGGTTTACCAGAGGGGTTTCATATTTGGTTAAACTATGAACCGCTTGCAGTATACACTAAAAATCTGTTGTAGAGTGCGTCAGACTGCATAAATCATGCAAATAAACAGATTGTTGATATCTGACGCACCCTACTAATGTGCCAGTTGCCTAAATCCTGATTTATTGAAATCATCAAAGAAGAAGTTGGGGATCTAATTAGGGTAAGTAGTGAGACAGAATTAATTACACAATGTTATTGCGTAAGCGCAGCGTGGCGTTAGCCATAGGGAACGAAGTGAAATGAAGCAATTCCAAGGGTTGTGATTGCTTCCCTTCCCTCGCAATGACTGTAAATATTTTTGTCCAATTACTTACAGTGTTGAATCTGTACCCTGAGCAATTAACTTTTCTTCAATCCCTGAAACCAAGAACCAAAAGGACAACCACTGCCCTTATTTTCACTATTTTCTAGTTTGCCACCTGCTGTCAGGCTTTCTAAGAATAGGGCATTATCAAAATAGTGTTCTAAGGAAACAATTTTTAAATCTTCGGTGACATGAGCAACACTCATACCGATAATTTCAACTGTTTTGCCTGTGGGTGCATAATCTTTATATTTACCCTGAAAATGTCCCCAGTGTCTCCATTTAAATGTAACATTTGGGGGACCTGAATAAACTGCCAATACTTCCCAGGGAAATCCTTGGGGAAAGGTACTATGAAAGATATCATGGGAAGATTCAAAACTTTCCTCTGAAGCTTTGTAATGTTCAGAATCAGCCATAAATAAATTATAAGTACCTGATTTACCTAACTCGGCGGCGGTGTATTCTTGACCCCCATTACTTGTTACCCGGAATTTGTCATTGACGATAGATAACCACTGTGTGGGGTTAGTTTTCCATGACACTTCCATTTCAAAGGTTCTGACGAGATTTTCGACAATTGCTTCCAGTGTACCTTCTAGATGATGGTGGATACTCTCTTTTGCTAGGTTTTGCTGAGAACGGCTATAGTCAGGGGCTTTTTGATAACGCCATTGAGCATCTGTGCTGGCTGCAATTACTTTAGCTCTATCTTGTACCCATAGGGGCAGGTTGTTAGACTGTTGAGAAGTCATAGTAGGTCGAAGTTGCTAATTTGACTTGTGAGGATTTCGCAGCTAACACCCCTCTAGGACTGGGGACTGGGGACTGGGGACTGGGGACTGGGTAATAGGGGAGAGAAATATTAGACAACTGACAACTGACAACTGACAACTGACAACTGACCAATTACCAATTACCCCGCATTGCTTCTTTCATTTCCCGGACGGCTCTTTCCATACCTACTAAAGCTGCCCGACTGATGATAGTATGACCAATATTGAGTTCCTCCATGCCTGGAAGGGCGGCAATGGGGTAAACATTCCAGTAGGTGAGTCCATGACCGGCATTCACCCGCAACCCAGCTTTAATGGCTTGTTCACAGCCTTGAGCTAATAAAGTTAGTTCTTTTTGCCGAGTTGTTTCGTCTTTGGCTTCCGCATATTGCCCTGTATGTAGTTCAATAAATTTGGCTTTTACTTTGACAGATGCCTGAATTTGTGGTGGTTCGGCATCAATAAACAAACTAACGGGAATGCCGGCGTTTTGCAATTTATCAACTATCTCCCCTATTCTAGCAATTTGTCCAACAATATTTAAACCACCTTCTGTTGTTACTTCCTCCCGTTTTTCTGGTACTAGGGTAACATAATCGGGTTTGATATCTAGGGCGATCGCTAACATTTCCGGGGTTGCTGCCATTTCTAAGTTTAAATGGGTTCTCACTGTTTGTCGCAATAGCCGTACGTCTCGATCTTGAATATGTCTTCTATCTTCGCGCAAATGGGCGGTAATGCCATCAGCACCTGCTAATTCTGCTAATACTGCTGCTGCTATGGGGTCTGGTTCTACTGTCCGCCGTGCTTGACGAATGGTAGCGATATGGTCAATATTAACACCGAGTGTAGGCACGCCTGGTTTCTCCTGTTTAACGGTTCTCAGATGTTAATTTTACAGGAAATACCAATTCTAGGGGTGAATGGTCATATTATAAAGAAAGATAATTCTTAAAAAATTGGATAATCTTTGAGGCGATATGCTTTTAGAACTGCAACAAATTATTGTCAATCCAGGTCAACAAATGTTACTCAAGGATATTAGTTGGCAGCAGTTAGAAAAGATTTTGGAGGAAATGGGAGAAAGGCGTGCGGCGCGTATTTCTTATAGTGATGGTTGGTTAGAAATTATGGTTCCTTTACCTGAACACGAAAAAGATAAAGAACTTATTAGTGATTTAGTTAAACTTTTATTAGATAAATTGGAAATTGATTTTGAGCCTTTTGGTTCGACAACACTTAAAAATAAGCGAATGCAGCAAGCTGTAGAACCAGATACTAGTTTTTATATTCAAAATCAAGCTGCTGTAATTGGCAAAAATCGGATTGATTTAAATATAGATCCACCACCAGATTTAGCTATTGAAATTGATATTACTTCTCGGACTCGATTTGACAATTATGCAATTTTGGGAGTTCCTGAACTGTGGCGATATCAACAACAAGGTTTGGAGATTTTCTTGTTACAGTCAGGGAAATATATAAAATCTTCATTTAGTCCTAATTTTCCTAATATTCCCATTGTCGAATTAGTTAATGAGTATGTACGGCAGTGTTTAACTATTGGGAGAAGTCAGGCTATGCGGAATTTTAGAAGTTGGGTTAAGGATAATTTGTAATTGCTATTCGGTAAAGTTGTAAAATTAAGGAATCGGCACAAACTCGTATTTGTCAATTCCAGGTTTTTGTTGAACTTTGACTAAGAAGATGTTATTGTTTATGCGATCGCCTGATTGTAAAAAATAAATTTTTCCTGTTGCATCATTAATTAAAAAATTGTAATTGCTTAATTGTCAAAACCTCCGGTTTCTTGAAGCTGTCTTATCATGTTTTTACCTTGTTCTGTCTGAAGTAGATTTGCATACGCTTCACCAGCTTGCTGTTCTTTTTGACCATTTTCCTTAACCACTACATAAAAATCAACAGAGAGTGGATATTCACCACTATAAATAGCTTTTATGTTAACCCGATTACGCTTGCCAGATATACATTCAGCAGGTGACACGAAGTTTTTTTGTTGGTATGGATAGAAAGTTTTACCCTTATTAATAATAGGTAAAGTCTTAACTCCACACTGTGGCACTATATCTGAGATTAGCGAAGCGTGGCGTTAGCCATATGGAACGAAGTGAAATGAAGCAATTCCAAGGGTTGTGATTGCTTCCCTTCGCTCGCAATGACTGTAAATATTTTTGTCCAATTACTTAAGAAAGCTCTAAGTTACTCATGCTGAATGTGGATTTGACGGAAAAAACTTCTGTTCTTCCCTCCCCTGCCCCCCTACTTCCCCTACTTCCCCTACCTCCCCTACCTCCCCTACCCCCTACCTCCCCACCTCCCCCACCTCCCCTACCTCTCTTCTCCCCCTGCTTCCCCCACGAATGGACACCGAAAAATTTTATCCTGGAAAATGTAGTCTTCTAGGGGCTAAAATTGTTACGATAATTTCAGATTTGTTGTTGAAACCTTGATCCAATCTGAAACCTTAGAATTACTAGAGTGGCCCCGTCTGTGCCAGCACCTTTCCACCTTTGCGGCAACTAAGTTAGGGGCGATAGTTGCGCGTAACCTGCCGATTCCTGAAACTCAGGTAGAAAGTGAACAGTTATTAGCGCAAACCAAAGAAGTTTACGAACTGGAAAGTCGTTTACATCCAGGGTTGTCCTTTGAGGGAATACAGGATATTGGTGATTCCCTGGAACGGGCAATACTCCAAAGTATTTTACCTGGTGAGGAACTGTTGGCGATCGCTACTACCTTGGCAGGAACAAGAAATTTACGTCGTGTTATTGATAATCAAGAAAATGTCCCGGTTTTATCCGATTTAGTTTCCCAATTGCGGACTTACCCCGAATTAGAACAGGAAATCCACCGTTGTATTGACGAACGGGGGCAAGTAACTGATCGTGCTAGTCAGAAAATGGGGGAAATTCGCATAGAATTGCGGAAAATTCGTGGACAAATCACCCAAAAACTCCAAAATATTATTCAAGCTAAATCGGGTGCTATTCAAGAACAGTTAATTACTCAAAGAAGCGATCGCTTTGTTATCCCCGTTAAAGCCCCCCAAAAGGACGCAATTCCCGGCATTGTTCACGACACCTCTACCAGTGGTGCAACCCTGTATATAGAGCCTAATAGTGTCGTACCATTGGGTAATCAACTGCGGCAAGTCATCAGAAAAGAACAAACTGAAGCAGAAGTAATTCGCCGGACTTTAACAGAGAAGGTGGCCGCAGTTACCCCAGACTTAGAAAGATTATTAGCTATTGTCACCACCTTAGACTTAGCAGTTGCCAAATCCCGTTACAGTCTGTGGATAGGTTCTAATCCCCCACGTTTTGTGAATCGAGAAGACAATGAAATTATCACCTTGCGAAATCTGCGCCACCCCTTGCTAGTCTGGCAACAGCAGCATGAACAAGGAAATCCAGTCGTACCTGTAGATTTGTTAATTAGTCCCCAAATTCGGGTAGTTACAATTACCGGACCCAATACAGGTGGAAAAACTGTCACCTTAAAAACCTTGGGATTAGCCGCTATCATGGCAAAAGTAGGTTTATTTGTTCCCGCCCGTGAACCCGTAGAAATGCCTTGGTTTTCGCAAGTTTTAGCTGATATTGGGGATGAACAATCTTTACAACAGAGTTTATCCACATTTTCAGGGCATATTCGCCGCATTAGTCGAATATTAGAAGCAATTGATGAGAAAGGAGTCAGGAGTCAGGAGTCAGGAGTCAGGAGAAAGGAAGAAGAAGGAGGTAGGGGCGGGGAAACCCCGCCCAGGAGTCAGGAGAAAGAAGAGGAAGAAGAAGGAATAAAACTACCAATCCTCAGTTCCCAGTCCCCAGTCCCCAATCCCCAGTCCCTAGTTCTACTTGATGAAGTTGGTGCAGGTACAGATCCCGTTGAAGGAAGTGCATTAGCGATCGCTTTACTGAAATATCTCGCCAATCATACTCAGCTAACAATGGCTAGTACCCACTTTGGCGAACTCAAGGCATTAAAATACGAAGATCCTCGGTTTGAAAATGCTTCCGTAGAATTTAACGAAACCACACTTTCACCCACTTACCGTCTATTGTGGGGGATTCCTGGACGTTCTAACGCCCTGAGTATTGCCTTGCGTTTAGGCTTAAAACCAGAGGTAGTAGCAGCAGCGAAAACTCAAGTGGGAGAAGCCACAGACGAGGTAAACCAAGTCATTGCCGGTTTAGAAGCCCAACGTCGCAATCAGGAAACAAAAGCCGCCGAAGCCCAAAAATTATTACGTCAAGCCGAAAGATTATATAAAGAAGTTTCTGACAAAGCCGCGTCCTTAGAAGCCAGAGAAAAAGATTTGCGGGCTTCCCAAGAAATCGCCGTTCAACAAGCAATTACCCAAGCCAAAGGCGAAATTGCCCAAGTAATCCGCCGCTTGCAAAAAGGCACACCTAACGCCCAAGATGCCCAACAAGCCACCACCAACCTCAATCAAATTGCCCAAAAATACGAACCTGCACTACCACCTAAACCTAAACCTGGGTTTATGCCGAAAGTGGGCGATCGCGTGCGAATTCCCAAATTAGGGCAAACCGCCGAAGTTTTAACAATTCCCGATGCTGACGGCAACTTTAATGTCCGTTTTGGCATCATGAAAATGACAGTCCAACTCCAAGATATAGAATCCTTAGATGGACAAAAACCCGAACCCATAGTTAAACCAAAACCAGCCCCAACGATAGTTACACCACCACCTGCACCAGCTATTCGTACTTCCAAAAATACTGTGGATTTGCGCGGAAAACGAGTATCTGATGCCGAATATATCTTAGACAAAGCTATTTCTGAAGCCGCTGGACCCCTATGGATTATTCATGGACACGGTACTGGTAAACTTAAGCAAGGAGTTCACGCTTTTTTACAACAACACTCCAGAGTTACTCACTACGAACCAGCAGAACAAGCCGATGGTGGTACTGGTGTCACCGTTGCCCATATCATATAGCAGGGGAGGTAGGGGAGGTAGGGGAGGTAGGGGAGGTAGGGGAGGTAGGGGAGGTAGGGGAGGTAGGGGAGGTAGGGGAGGTAGGGGAGGCAGGGGAGGCAGGGAGAAGATAACAACTGACCAATGACCAATGACAAATGACAAATGACAAATGACAAATGACAAATGACAAATGACAAATCTCGTTTCCAAATAGGTAACAGTCACAGCTTCTTTAAGCCTGATCATTTATGCTAAAAGTTATGCACTCAACCGCCAATCCGACTATACCAAAATCACATTGGGAGGATTTAAACCAAATCCCAGTCCCAAACACAACTCAATGGGAAAATATTAAAACTCAGTTAGATTTAGTGCTATTAGCCCTAGAAACCTTAACTGGTATTGGTTCAGAAGCCATGCTGTCAGCCGCAGTTAGTCTGAACTTAGAATCCAAAGTACCAGATCGGGTGGCATTGTGGCGATTGCGGCAATCCAATCCCCTCCGCAAAAGTCAAGGGGGACGGAAAAAGTTAGATGTGGAAGAAGCGCGATCGCTAGTTCTCATTATCTGCTATCTCGCCAAACAACACCAAGAATTAATTCGTCGGGCTGTAGGTTTATTAGAACAATTGACAGCAAATAAGCAAAAACCTCACCAAGCCGCCCTATTAGGAGACTATATAGACGCTTTTTGTAATACCTACCAAGACCGGATGGAAGAGGAAGAAGCAACTTCAACAGATTTGCTTACCAACCTCGCCCTCAAACTGTTAATAAATTTACTCTTTTATAGTGCATCTGGTGGACATCGGCGGTTGTGGTTAGCACTCATAGACCTTTCCACAAAATAATTTGGGATTTTTGATTTTCATTCCCCATCTAAAATCCAAAATAACTATTTTTTTCTTTGTAATTGTTGTTATGTCTCCATCCAATTCTGTAATTCGTCGCTACACCCCCCCGACTTGTACATTAGAAATATCAGCGCAAAATTCCCCTTTGTCAAGGTGGACAGACAAAACGGTGATTAGTGATCTCAGTTTTAGCTTGCGATTTGATGACCCGCGACTACCAGAAGCAAGTACAATAATCGTTGAGGGCGATCGCCAGCAACTAGAAATTTTATGTGATACCGTTACCACCTACGTTCAACAGATTCTGCAACAATCTGCGGAAGATTTTAGTATTACCTTATTAGGCAGTGATCATCCCCACGCAACATCAGAACCAGAATTAACAGACATTCTCCCATCTCTCCTTCCTACCCAAAATATCCCATCCTTTAAAACCCAAACTTCCCAAACAAAAGCATATTTAGAACCCAGTCATAATTTAACTCATCAACTCTTTTTTGGTGATCTTGCTAACGAAACATCTGGACAAGTAATTGAACTGAGTTTACTACAACTATTTGATTTAGCAACAGCTTTAGACGAATACTCATCTGATATGGTCGTCTTACCAACTACCAGCCATCAAATTATTAAACCGAGTCTACCTCAGTGGGCCCCTATCGCCGCAGTCTTAGTATTAGCAGCCGGTTTAACACCATTTACCTGGCAATATGCCAATAACATTCAGAAAAATCGCCAGAAAGTCGCCAAAAACGCCCTCCAGTCTCCCGAACCAGTTGCTATAGAACCTACTCGACAAGATCCTATACCAACACCGTCCCTGCCGTTAATCACCCCTCAACCCCAACTAACACCACCACTTCCTAACCTGAGTACCCCCGCACCACCCCTTTCCTTTCCTAATGCAACCATCCCAGCCGCACCATCACAAACATCTCAACCGCCATTAACCATACCATCCGATACTTCCTCCTATCCCTTACCAGCCATCATCCCCAATTCCAACATCACAAAAGTAACAAAAGCCATCCCAAATGCTTCAACTATTCTCAATAAAAAAGGAATAAATCCCCCCAAATCCAAGAATGTACCATCTGAGATTACCCAACCATCCCAGTCTATTGCCACCATCCCCAACAACAATTTGAGTAATATTCCGAACCTAATTCCCACCCCTGCTGCTGCGGAATTATTGCCAAGTGTTGCCGGAAATACTATCCCAGAACAGGCATCTCCAATAGAAAATCAAGATAGTTTAGCAAGCAGATTAAGAACCGCAACCAAACCCACCTCAGATACCCCATCTACTGATAATAAAACGTTATTTGATACACCTCAAATAGCAGAAGCGAGAGAATACCTCAACAAGCGTTGGCAACCACCAACCGGACTTTCTCAAACTCTAGAATATAGTTTAACATTGAGTATTGACGGCAAAATCGAGAGAATTTTACCATTAAATCAAGTCGCCAGAGAATACATTGATAGTAGTGGTATTCCCGAAATTGGCAAACCCTTTGTTTCTAGTAATAAAGCTGGGCAAAACTTGAGAATCCGAGTTATCCTCAGTCCTGATAGCAAGGTGCAAACATTTCCAGAAACACCATAATCATCGAAAATTTGATTTTGCCACTCTACAGTAGGGTGTGTTAGCGACAGCGTAACGCACCATTATTAATAATTTATACTGCAAACGGTTCATAGTTTAACCAAATATGAAACCCCTCTGGTAAACCTCTCCCCGCACCTCTCCCTAACCCTCTCCTAAGAGGAGAGGGAAAAGGAATAATATTTAATACTGGAGAGGCTTTGAACTTATTCTTTGTATCCCACCTCCCGCACCCTCAACTGTCACACAACGAAAATTGGTCGTTTGGGGATTTGGGATTGGCGAACTGCTTGCAGCAGCGCTTCGCTATCGCTATCTGAAATTTCCCAAATTTTGTATAAAAACTGTCCTCCAAGGTATTCAAAAATCCGATAGCGGAGCGTGGCGTTAGCCATAATTACCGATTGTGACACCAGGGGGTGCGGAAGGTGGGATAAATAATACCGAAAGTTTCGCCCTCTTCAATGTGTTGTCTAATTTCTTCTCGATGATCATGATAATAGGCTAAAGCCGCATAAACATCTGATAAAGTAATACTAGGATGTTGATAAATAATTTCATCAGGCGACATTCCCATCCTTTCATGCCAAATTACAATATCTTGAACTTTGATGCGATGTCCAGCCGTGGGTTTTCCTCCACATATTCCGGGGGTGATAATTAAGCGTGTGTCAATATATCCCCGTCAGAGACTCACGCAAATAGTAAGTCTCATAAGGAAGAATATGAAGCGAAATCAAGCTTCAAAAATATGCTTTAGACAGCTAACCGCAACTGCTGAGGTTGTTGTTGCAAAATTAAGTTAATGACTTCTGGACTCCATTTGAGAACTCGACTACTGAAGTCTGCAAACTGCTTACCTTTAATGGTGGGTTCCCATTGCCAATAATGCTTTTGCTGGTAATTCGTATCTTCCAGCATTTCATTAACACGGCGAGAAGTCCAGTTTTCTCCAGTCCTTTGACTAAGATGGTAGGCTATCTCTGTAACAGTGAGAGATTTCTTGGGAAGTGCTTGGTTAATGAGTCCCAAGTCTACCTTGACTGTGATTTCTAGATGTTCCAAAACTTCAAAGTTGCTAATTGCAAAATGAAGTGGTTGAACATTAGCTTTTTGTGCCATAATAAATTTGACTCCTATTTATTGTAAGGAATTGGAGTTCCTGATTCGCCAAAATCAGAAAAAGTATATTAAAAATGACTGTCAGCGTGGCTACCAGCTAGGCTGGCATTTAATTTAATGAATGTATAGATGTTAACTAAAAAGCTCTATTACACCCACGTTCTAAGAGTAGCGCTCAACGTGGGTGTTTGTCAACGGAATTTTTTGCAAAAACCGACTATTGTGTTTATTATATGTTGACATAATCATAAGAGATTGTCAACAGATTACCCAAGATACAACTAAAACCCTTATCCCGTAATAAATACTGGCATCATTTATTAACATTTTAGGTATTTTTCATAATGTCTGGCTTTTTGCCTTTATTTTTGAACATAGTTTTGATGTTTAATTAATAGTTCGGCATACGATAGGACTCTTATTTGATTTCTGAACAGAATTTCAGATAAAACCCTTATTTAACGCGATTTTCCCTCTCAGTATACGTTCAAGATTCAAGGTTGATTGTTTTGGTTGTGCGATTTGCGGCCACTGCCTAACCTTCAATCTGACACCTGATTGCTTGATTAGTTAATCTAAAACTCTGTCAATTCGTTAAAAATAGATCCCCGACTTCTCAAAGAAGTCGGGGATCTGAGTCTTACTTAATCACAAGTATTAAATTAAACAGCAGCTAATTCTGGAGTCGGACGCTTACTGTTACGGATATTGGTAATCGCCTCAGCATAATCAGGAGCATTGAACACAGCCGAACCTGCTACGATTGCATTAGCGCCAGCTTCCAAAACTTGCCAAGTATTATTAGCTTTTAGTCCCCCGTCAACTTCAATCCAAGGATCTAAACCGCGTTCATCGCACATTTGACGCAACTTGCGGATTTTAGGAACTACGCTAGGAATAAAGCTTTGACCACCGAAACCGGGGTTAACGCTCATAATTAGCACTAAATCGCACAATTCTAGGACATATTCAATTAACTCCAAAGGTGTACCCGGATTGAGTACAACCCCAGCTTTCTTACCGAGTTCTCTGATTTGTCCGAGAGTGCGGTGCAGGTGAGGAGATGCGTTGTGTTCTGCGTGGATAGAAATAATATCAGCACCAGCTTTAGCAAAACCTTCTACATACTTTTCTGGTTCCACAATCATCAAGTGGACATCCAGTGGTTTGGTTGTAACTGGACGAATCGCCTCCACAATCAGAGGACCTATTGTAATATTAGGGACAAAACGTCCATCCATTACATCAACGTGAATCCAATCTGCTCCTGCTTTGTCTACGGCGCGAATATCGTCACCCAGACGGCTAAAATCTGCTGATAGGATGGATGGAGAGATAACTATAGGCTTTTGAGATGAATTTTGGGTCATGGCTAGTGGGTTTTAAGCGTCTTCGTCTGTAGGCATTGTAACAAAATATGGAGAAATTATTAAAAATTAATTCAAAAATGAAAATTTTAAATAAAATTTCTCTCTCTTTTCTCCTTTCCCTCTGGAACAATATGGATTAAATGAACCACGTTCGCGCAGCGTCCCGGAGGGATATAGGGACGAAGGACACGAAGAAAGGAAGGAAGAAGATAAATCTTGATTTGGGAAGGGAGTAACAAGCGGTTATGAATAAAAATTGGCTAATTTTTTGGAGTTTAGGTTTTTCCTGCTTGACTGTACCCGTCTTTGCTGGTGTCAAGTTTGCTAATTTTTTAGGTGCTAACGGTATTGATGCGCTGAAACTACATCAAGCCCCTTATAATTTGACTGGGCGGAAAATTGCTATTGGCCAAGTAGAAATTGGTCGTCCGGGGATGTTTGGCTGGGATAAAGCCGTATCTAAAAATCGGGCTGTATCTCCATTTGCAGTGTTTTCACGCAATGTCCCGGCTAAGTCGAATGTTGGTGTTGATCCTCATGCTTATAATGTTTCTGGTGTGATGGTGAGTCAAGATAAGGCTTTTCCTGGTGTATCACCAAATGCGCGACTGTATTCTTCTGCTGTCGGATCTACAAAAAAAATCGGTCAACCAGAGGAGTGTCTGTCAGCACAACATATTGCTTTACAAAATGGTCGTGATGTGCGGGCGATTAATTTTAGTTTTGGTGAACCTCTGGAACGTGATCCTCGACCAGAAGCTATGTTAGATGGTAATGCTTTACTAACATTATGTATTGACTGGTCTAGCCGTGTTCATGATGTTGTCTATTCCATTGCTGGTAATCAAGGCAAAGGCGGGATTCCCATTCCTACAGATAATTTTAACGCAATTAATGTGGCTTTTTCTTCAGAACGCGAGGGAATTTTTAATAAAGTTCACGTTTCTAATTTGGCGAGTATTAATCAAGGTATAGAAAATCGTTTAGCAGGGAAGGAATTTAATATTGGGGGGAGAAGTGCAATTAGTTTGGTTGCTCCTGGGACGAATATTCCTTTACTTAATCCTGATGGTAAGTTAAATAAATCTACAGGTACGAGTTTTGCTGCACCGCAAGTTACGGCTACTGTGGCTTTATTACAGGAATTTGTGGATAGACAGTTACGAATTAAACAAGCAAATTGGACTATTGATGCTCGTCGTCATCAGGTCATGAAAGCAATATTACTTAATTCTGCGGACAAGATTCAAGATAGTGGTGATGGTTTACGGTTGGGAATGACGAGGACTTTAATTGATAAACAAAATCAAGATTGGTTAGTTTCTAATGCGTATAAAAATTCCAAAATTCCCCTGGATGCTCAAATGGGAGCAGGTCATTTAAATGCTTTTCGAGCTTATCAACAGTTGAATGGTGGTGAATGGAAACCTAATACACCAGTTCCGCCTATTGGTTGGGATTATGGTACTGTTAATGCTAATTCTTTTAAGGAATATGCTTTGGAAAAGGGTTTGAAACAAAATAGTTTTGTGGCTATTAGTTTAAGTTGGGATCGTTTGGTGGAGTTGAATGATAAAGATAATAATCAGGAATATGATATAGGGGAAACATTTATAGATAAAGGATTAAATAATCTTGATGTCTATTTAGTTAAGGAAAATGGGAAAAATAATGAAGTTGTGGTTTGTGATTCTGTGAGTGAAGTTGATAGTGTGGAACATATTTTTTGTCCAGTTCCTACTAATGGTAACTATAAGATTCGGGTGCAATTCAAGAAGCAGGTGAATGAAGCTACTCAACCTTATGCTTTAGCTTGGTGGACTGTAGGTGAAAGGTGATAGATACAACAAAGTTCAGCAGATTAGCGTTTAATTTGTTGAGGAAAGTCAGGAACTAACAAAGAGTTTTCTAATTCACCTTGTTGATTATAGAACCTGATTTCACCTTGTTCATTACATAACCATACTTCAATTGCTTGAGCTTCTAAATATAATTGTTTCTTAAATTCCATTTCATCAATAGTATTGCCCGTAGATTTAACTTCTATACAAATTTCTGGTGCTATGGAAGCTGATATTTCATCTTGAATTTGATCAAATCTTGTATCTGAACACCAAACGACATCAGCAACTTTAACGCCGTCTGATGTATTGATTGCACATTCTGGCATGACTTCGCCAGTTTTTAATAAAGATTCTAATAGTCGTTGGATTCTTCCTTGATAAAAAGAGTGTTTAATTTTTACAGGACTCATGACAATTTGTCCCCATTTATTTAATTCAATTTTGAAAGGTAAATCTTGTAATTGTTTATTTTCACAAACTTCTTCCCATCTCATAATCATTTACCTAGATTGATCAGACCAATATTATTTTAACGGATTTTTCAAAGGAATAAAACAAAGAGAAATAATAAGTTAGCTATTCCTACAGAGCGATTAGTGATCGCTACTTATACTAAAAGAGTTAGCGATTACCAAATTACAGGACAGTCATAGTTTTGGAAAACTGAGTCTCGACTAATTAATGTTGCATTTTCAACTTTAGATTGAGCTAGTAGAAGTCTATCAAATGGATCTTTGTGGTGTAGAGGTAAGTTTTTTAGTTCCAGAATATGGAGAAATGTTATAGATAATAAAGTAATATTATTTTGTTCCTGCTGAGTTTTTAGCATAAGTTCTAAATCATCTCTAAGAGTTAATTTCCCTAACTGAATTTTGATTTGCATTTCCCATAGGCTGACTATGCTCAGAAGTAACTCATGATTGGGATTTTGAAGTAATGTTAGCGTGTCTCTAGGTATACGGTCTGGTTCGCTATGCCACCACATAAAAGTGTGGGTATCGAATAGTAATTTCATGTTTCACCAAGCCAAAACTCATCAGGTAGTGGATCATCAAAGTCATCAGTGAATATACAAGAACCTAAACCGAGTCCTGGCTGTCGTAATCCTTTATTTGGCATAGACTGAGGTTCTTTATTAATCTTTACTTCTACCCATTGCAATAACTGTGTAGCCAGTTGAATTTGCTCCTTTTCATCAAGACTTTTGAGAAGATGTTCAGCAAGCATTGCTCTGTATAGAGGAGGTAAGGTTAATACTGCTCCAAAAATTTCATCGTAAGTAACGTTAGCCATACAAAAAACTCCTTACAGAGTGTGGTAATGGCATTTTAGCATAAATGCGCTTAACTCAAATTACTGATCATTAAGATTCATATTCTTCTTTAGCTTCTTGTGTTGTTTTTTATTTAGTTAAATTGTTCCAATAAAAATATTCATCATGAATTTTTTTCAGTTCGTCAATGGATTCTAAAAAATAATTTCTGATGTTTGATAAATGATCTTTTCCAGATAACAATTCTTGAATATTTATTGTATAATCAATAGTCATCCATCCATCATCATTTATACGTTTACTCCAATCACGCTCATACTCAACTTTATCCATAGATTCAAGACAAAATTTACTACGCCTTCTGTATTTAGCCGATGCGCCAATAGCTACACCTAACTTAAGATGTTCTATATTTGGATATTCTGTTGAATTTTCTTCTGGAGTAAAATCAAAGTATCCTAGAAAATATCTAAAGTGCCAGTCTGGAAACCCTTTGGTGATAGCATCATCTCCCAATGTTTTTAAATTTGGCGTGATGACATTTTCATAACCAAAATTTTCAATAAATTTATTTTTCACTTCATCACTAAAAGTAGACTCCATGAGCTTGCTAGTTTTTTTGACAAAATTACGATAAGTTATCATTGATACTAAATCAATAAGTGAAAATTCCTTATTCTTAGACATTTCTTTTTTCTCCATAAACTTTAATATCTCTATTTTTAGAGTATCAGGTTTTAAACTATCAGCTTCATGCTCATTTAAAAATTCATAGAAATCTTGCCATTTCAATGAGTAAAAACTTACTTGTGGTAATAAATTTGATGTATGAACCTTAATTTCGTCTTTCGGATCATCTTTACGAGTGATATAAATTAAAATTCGATGTCTGATATTTGGTAAACTTCTCAAAATTTCAGCATATTTTTTTAAATTATTGTTTGGATCTTTAGCACCAATTTTTGACTCAATAAATATCAAATCTGTGTCTATTCCATTTGATAGCTCAATTTGTATATCAATTATACTTTTTTCGTTTTTATATCTCTCTTGAGATAAAACTTTGATGTTAGAATAGTTATCTTCAATGATAATTGAATAAGATTTCAACCAAGCAATCAAAATATCTTGATTGTGGTGCAAAAAACAAACGACTATTTCAGTAAAATAATTTTCAAGTGGTTTATTAACTGAGGAGCTGAGGTAAAATAATTTGGTAAATAGAGACATCTATCTTAAACTATGGAAGTTTGAACAATTTTATTATTTCATTAATTAACTCAAATAGCTCATTTTTTGCAATTCTTTAAAAATAGATCCCCGACTTCTCAAAGAAGTCGGGGATCTGAGTCTTACTTAATCACAAGTATTAAATTAAACAGCAGCTAATTCTGGACTAGGACGCTTACTGTTACGGATATTGGTAATCGCCTCAGCATAATCAGGAGCATTGAACACAGCCGAACCCGCTACAATAGCATTCGCACCAGCTTCCAAAACTTGCCAAGTATTATTAGCTTTGAGTCCCCCATCAACTTCAATCCAAGGATCTAAACCGCGTTCATCACACATTTGACGTAACTTGCGGATTTTAGGAACTACGCTAGGAATGAAGCTTTGACCACCGAAACCGGGGTTAACGCTCATAATTAGCACATAAAATTCGGGTGCAATTTTAGAAGCAGGTTAATGAAGCGACTTTACTCAACTTTATGCTTTAGCTTGTAGACTATACCAGAAAAATCACCAAGAAGAATTCTAGTAATTACCAAACTAAACAGATATAATAAGTATTAAAAAAACATAGTATGACGATAATTATCACCAATGACGACGGTATTGATGCTCCGGGTATTGCAGCTTTATTGAAAGCAGTAAATGATAAATCAGTAATTATTGCTGCACCTCAATCTCATCAATCAGGCTGTGGACATCAAGTTACTACCCATCAACCGATTAATCTGCAACGGCGTTCTGATTTTGAATATGCGATCGCCGGCACTCCTGCTGATTGTATCCGAGTTGCCATTTCACATATTGCACCAAATATCAAGTATGTGATTTCTGGTATTAATGCTGGTGGAAATTTAGGCGTTGATGCGTATATTTCTGGGACTGTGGCTGCTGTCAGAGAGGCTGCTATGCACGGGATTCCCGGAATTGCTGTTTCTCAATATCGTCAAGGTAAACGTGATTATGATTGGGATACGGCTGTTAAATGGACATCTGCATTATTAAAGGATTTGATGGAACTTCCTCTAGAACCTGGATGTTTTTGGAATGTCAATTTACCGCACCTGTTACCGCAACAAGCAGATCCAGAAGTGGTATTTTGTCAACCTTGTACGAAACCTTTACCTGTTAATTACCGAATGGAAGGTGATGATTTTTACTATACAGGAGAATATGGTAAACGAGAACGGACTCCTAATAGTGATGTTGATATATGTTTTTCTGGAAAAATCGCAGTGACAAAGTTAAGGGTTTAAGGTAATTAAGGCTTCCTTCTTCCTTCTTCCTGAACTCCTGATAGCGTAGCGTGGCGTTAGCTTGACTCCTGAACTCCTTCCATCATTATTCATTTTGCAATAAGGATACAAGTCCATCCAAGGTTTGTGACAATTGAGTGATTTGTTCCATAGAATCCTTCTGCGAGTCAGCCAAACTTTGCACAGCGTCACATAAAGCAAAAATCTGATAACCTTGCTGCTGTACTTGTTTTCCTTGGGCTTCTATTTGTAGACTCAGAGCATCAACTCTGTGAGCAAGACGTTCAATTGTCTCAGTTGTCGAGAGTACAGCGTCTCCAATTTGTTCAACAATAGATTCTAAGCGACTGATTCTTGTTTCTATTCCAGTTGCAATCATTTCTGGCCTGCTCCAATCTTGAGAAAAAATCATCACAGTAATATTCCTAAATATTCATTCAATAGTTTCATAATCAGCATTATTAATAAATAAAGTAACTTGTCATCGTTCCTCTTAGTTTTGACCCTTAACTTCCGCCAAGCGGTGCTAATCCCAATACCTATTCCCTAATTCCTACGTTAAATTATTGAGTAGCCCAAAAATACGATACCAATTGCACAGAATACTAAACCAGCAAAACGGATGATTTTAGGTAAGATTTGATTAATTTCATTGATGCCAAAATTTACACCTATTTTTCTGGCACTCATGATAATTACTGTTTGAGTGAAGGCAACACTAATTACAAAGATAATCATAGTTAATGTTTCTGCACCGATGATGGATGTAGCATCGGAGTAACCTTGAAATATCCCAGCAGTAGCACTTAATAAAGCTATTGCTAACCAATGAATAGGAATTGGTGTAACTAACATTACTCCTAATGCAATGGTACAAATAGCAATAGCTATTCCTGACGCAGGTAAGATCACTGGAGATAAATTAATCAATTGTCCACAGATAGCAGCAATAACAAAAGTGATATTTAGCCAATTACCACGGGTAAATCTAGCGGAAAATAAACCTAATGCTACAATCCCTGCAAAACGGTCTAAACTAATCACCGGATCGGCTATGCCCCAAATAAAACCTTCCCATGTGCTGGAAACATTATGTTCAATGGGTGATCCACCGGCTGAGGTCAGTAAACTAATGACGACTAAAATAGCGATAGCTCCTAAAAGACGCTGCTGTTTAGATGTTAATAAGTTACTGGACTCAGAAGCTACTAACTGTGAATTTTTAAACATCTTTAGATTATGCTGGTTGGTGATTAATACTACTGCTAATTATTACAAAAATTAATCCATTTTGGCTCAATGTAATAGTTCTTCTACTTGATGTTGATTCCACAAATTTTGATAAAGTCCAGGCTGTTCTACCAGTTCTGAGTGACGACCCGTTTGAACGATTTTCCCCTGTTCCATGACCAAAATTCGGTCAGATGTGGCAGCAGCAGAAAGCTGGTGAGTAATAAAAATTACGGTTTTTCTTTTTGTCCCTGTAGCCAGATTTGTGAGGATTTGTGTAGCGGTTTGATTGTCTACACTGGATAGGGCATCATCTAACAGCAAGATGGGGGCATCAATTAACATTGCTCTTGCTAAAGCTGTGCGTTGTCTTTGTCCACCAGAAAGGGTAATTCCTCGCTCACCCACTAAGGTTTCATACTGTTGGGGGAAATTCTGAATTTCTGCGTCAATTTGCGCCATTTTGGCGGCGTAAACTACGTCTTCTGCGGCGGAGACAGGATCACCATAACGGATATTATTTTTGATGGTGGTACTGAATAAAAAGCTATCTTGTGGTACGTAGGCGATCGCACCACGTAAATCACTCACAGCTAATTTTGTAATATCCAACCCATCTAAAAACAACTGTCCTGGCTGAATATCCAATAATCTGGGGACAGCATTCGCTAAGGTTGATTTTCCTGAACCAACCGGACCAACAATAGCTACTACTTCCCCTGGTGCGATCTGAAAATTCAGATGTTCTAAAACTGGGGTATTTACACCGGGGTAAGTATAACTAAAGTTTACTGCTGTCAATTCCCCTTTGAGTTGGCTGGGTTCTACATGGATAGCGTCTGGTGTGTCTTGAATTTTTGGAGTCACGCTGAGAATAGTTTCCAAGCGATCAATACTCACTTCACCCCGTTGGTAAGCAGTAATAGTGAATCCTAATAAAGCGGTAGGGAAAATTAATCGCTCTACATAAATTAGCAAAGCCAGAAAATCACCAATTGCAAGAGTTCCAGAGGATATTCTGGCTGTACCTAACCAAATAATCATCAAAGAACTTAAACTTGCTAATCCACCAATCAGCGGAAATAGGGTGTTGCGAGTTTTAGCTAGTTTGAGATTAGCGGTTAATAGCTGCTCATTTTTCCGGTTAAATGCTTGACGCTCATTGTTTTCTTGGGCGTAAATTTTAATCAGTGCTATACCGCTCATATCTTCCCGCACCAGTTCACTAATTTCTGCAAGTTCTTCCTGAACGGCGGTTTGTTCATTACGCAAGCGATCGCTAAAAAAATGCACCATCAAAAACATGAACGGGTACACTGCTAATGATGCCAGTGTCAGTTCCACATTCAGAGACAACATGACGGGCAATGTTAGGGTATATGCGAATAAAGTATTTGCCAAACTCAATACAGCAAAACCTAACAACCGTCTAATATTATCTACATCATTGGTAGCGCGACTAATTAAATCCCCAGGAGTATTAACCGTAAAATAAGCAGGTTCTAATTGCAATAAGTGTTGAAAAATTCGCTGTTTCAGGTCAAATTCCACCTGTCTTCCCACGCCAAATATCCAAATGCGAGAAGCCATTCGCATCATCCACATAGCGGAACTAAGTAGGGCGATGAGAATTACATAATGGATGATTTGGGAAAAACTAAAACTCCGAGATAGAGTATCTACCCCTGAACGAATTAACAAAGGAATATATACACCCAGCCCATTGACAACTAATAAAGCAATAATACCGAAGACGGTTTCGCGCCAATAGGGGCGTAAATAAGCAGCGATTTTATCAAGTCTGTGAGATTTGGCCATGCCAACAATTATCTAACTTTTTGGTATTGTAAGAATAGTCAACAGAAAGAAAGAAGAAAGAAAGAACGAACGAAAGAAATTTCTCCCCCACTCCCCCACTCCCCCACTCCCCCTACTCCCCCTACTCCCCCACTCCCCCCACTCCCCCACTCCCCCCACTCCCCCCACTCCCCCTACCCCCTACCTCCTCTACGTACGTCCACGCAAGAAAACATAAATCTGATTGAGATAACTTTCCCATACTTGGGTAGTAAGTTGCAGGGTTTCTGCATTAGGAACAAAGTCTTCTACCCGTAACCCACGGGTGCTGATTGCTTGAGGATTTTGGAGTAAATAGGAAGGGATATTCGCAGTCAGACTATTGAAGGCTATGGTTTGAGAATTTATCTCTACCTTATGTGGGATGATATTTTGCTGAATATCTGAGATTGTGAAATTAGGATTTGCCAGATCAAAGGCCACTAAGGTAGATGGGGCAGTTGGCTGATTGATGTTCATCTCCCCAACTGTAGCAACGGGTGATCTGACTAGGAAGTAAGCGATCGCTGGTGTGCTGGACAAAAGCAAAACCGTCAACGCCCATCCTAATAAAAAACCGCCCGGTTTATCAATGCCACCGCCTTTGATTTTTTGAGCAGCTAAAAACAACATTAAAACCGAAGCACCCAAGGGCTTGAGCGGGAAGGAGATAAATCGCCACAACGAAGCCACCGCTGGTTCACTAGGATTGAGAAATGCTAAAGCTAAAACAACAATGACCAACCCTAAAATAAATCTGCCGACAAAAGTTACTGATGGATAGAATCTTTGAAACAAAGAAAAGGCTACAACACCAATTAAGAGCCATAGCAAAACCCGGCTTAACAACTGAAACATAAATTAACTCTCTAATTTTTTAGCGCAGTAAGCCTAAAGACCGCAGGAAGTGGATTAATTTTATCGTCAAGCTGACTTAAAAATACCTCACACCTCACAACCAAAGATTACCGCCGTAGTGATTTTAGTGCAATTTTTTGACACCGAGTGTATTATTTGCGATTTTCCCCAAGGGGAATTTTTAAATTATTTGGCTATAAATGAATTTATACACTTTTAAACCCACACAGATAATACAGATCCCCTTCTTCAAGAAGTCGGGGATCTGGCACTTTCCTACATATTCACTCAGTTAAGAATCTGATACTTTTAACCGAGACATTCCCTAACATCTGAGATATCGTGAATGTCCAGTACAACATCACCAACTGAGTTGGTAAAGGTGGTATCCCACATTGCCTTGAGGAAAATCCCCACGGCTCCATTAAAATCTCGCGATATTTCATAACCGCAATTAGGGCAAACAAAGTTCTTAGAACTACCAAGTTTTCTATGAACGTGTCCGCATTTCGTGCAAGTCTTCGATGTATATTCTTCAGTTATTCTCACTAATTTGGAACCGTAACGGTTACACAAATGCTCAAGAGTTTGAGAGAACTGATAGAATGCCCAAGTCATCATTGCTCTAGCTGTTTTGCTCCTTAGCTTCCGTTTCTTTTTAACAACCATTTGGGAAGTTTCAAAGGTAGGAAGTACAATCACATCATAGTTTTTAGCTAGATATGAACCGACTTGTTTATGGCACTCAGAGCGTAGGTTTCTAATCCTAGTTCTGAGTTTTTCCATCGCAAGTCTAAGTTTATATCTAAGACGTTTGAATTTATGTCCAACACTTAGATCGTGTTTTGATTTAAGTTTGTCAAGATGTGAGCAAAGTTTAGCTATTTTGTTGAAATCTCCATTCCCAAATTCTAAGAAATCGCTGCCATCAAAACCAGTCATAAAAGTTCTGATGCCGGGGTCGAGCGCAATCACTTTATTTGTAATGCTTACCGTTCGCTGCAATTCCACAGGGAAGTGAGCAAACCAGCGACCCTTGTTATAGGTGAGTTCTGAAGACCCGTTAGTTAAAACACAAAAATCTTGTCCTCTAAATTCAGGACGCGGTAGATGTTTAGTTGTTGATACCATCCATCTACCATTTTTATATGCTGACGGGTCAAATTGAATGGTTAGTTTTTGGTCACGGATACTTCGGAACTTAGCAATCCTTAGTCCTGCTTGAGGATGCGGTTTTTTGTCTTTACCTTTATTAATTGTTTTGGGGTTTTTGGCTGTTTCTGACCATGCTTTATATGCTTCCATTGAAGCGTTGTCTAGTATTTTAGAAACATTCAAATCTAAACACCATTGAGGGATTAAACCAGAGGCTTTAAGCATGGTTCTAAACCCCATTTTTCCACCTTTTTTACCAACCTTACTAAAGCCTTGATTTTCGTTTAAGTAGGCAATGGAAATGTTGTAAACCTTGCGAACGGCAGCCACCCATTTTTTCCAAATAAACTCAAGTTCCTTTACTGGATACACTCGGTAACTCACTGTCTTCAGCAACTTGTTTTTTGTACTTTCTGAGTCCGTACAATCGGCAACTGAAGACATGGATGATGGCAAGGATATCTTCAACCATTTCGCGCTCTGGACTGAGGTTCGTTTGGTTGAGAACCAATATTTGAGTTTGCTGCCTAGCACAGAGCCATGAGATAAGATCGAATCCAAAGCGACAAAGCCGATCTTTGTGGGCAATGACAACAAGTTTGCAAGTGTTGCCGAGAACTCTGTCCAGTAAGGATTGAAGACCTTTTCGCTTGAAGTTGAGTCCGCTGCCGATGTCAGTGATGATTTCTGCGCCAGGGTAACGAGACTGAAGAAACTGAACTTGTTGCTCAAGGTCGTTTTTCTGACTGCGGCTTGAAACTCTGGCATATAGAAGGGTGGTTCGCTCGTCTGGCGGATTGCCATGTCGAACAGGGATAATTGAATCGAGGTTATATCGTCTTTGTCCACCTTGGGTAAAGATGCCTTCGATTTTCCCGTCTTCAAGCCACCTTTCAAGTGTTTTGGTGCTGACTCCCAATCTGGTAGCAGCGACTCTTGGAGGTACATAATTTACTGTCATCTGATAGAACTAAGTTTGTTGCTTGTCCTATCATACCACGAATGTCTGGCTATGTCTAGTATGTCATGGTAAATTACGTCCTATCTCTAACTCTGTCTATTGACATACCAGCATAATCAACCCTTTGATGGACGGTCTTAATCATAAAAATAACTAATGTGTACATATTAGAACTAACAGAACAGAAAAACTAGTAACCCAATTGTACCAGGTTCTAATGTTGAGAATAATTTGATATTTGATGACATCAACTGATGGTGAAAGTGCAACGGGAGCAAAATTATCAACCTGTTGCCTGCAATATCCATAAAAAGTGGAGAGGGAAATAGTATGTCTCTTTTGAAAATCAAAGAATTTGATCCGAATTATCGAGAAAGTTTTGAAGGCAAAGACATCAAAGGTATGGGTGTCTATGCAACCGCAGATGAAAAAATTGGCACAGTCAGCGATATTTTAGTAGATGACCAAGGACATTTTCGCTATTTCGTTGTTGATTTAGGTTTGTGGATTTTTGGGAAAAAAGTTTTATTACCGGTTGGTCGTTCGCGCATTGATAATACATCTGAACGGATTTATACAGTGGGAATGACCAAACAACAAGCAGAGAATTTACCCGAATTTAACGAACACAAAGAAATTGATTATAACTATGAAGAACAAGTCAGAGGAGTATATCGTTCCGAAGCATTCTTAGAAAGTTCCGGTTCTGTAGATACAGCCAGTTCTCGACCTGCGGGAGCTACTATGGTAGCCCCTCCCATAGCCCCACCAAGAAAGTCAGGTAATGGTAGCGGCTATGACTATCAACAAGAACCTAATTTATATGCATTGAATGATCAGGATCATCAAACTTTCAAACTATATCAAGAACGATTAATTGCCAACAAAATCCGCGCCAAAACAGGAGAAGTGATTGTTGGGAAACATACGGAAACAGAAAAGGCGCGGGTTTCAGTCCCCATAGATAAAGAAAGAATTGTCATTGAGCGAGTTACTCCTACAAATGCTGGAGAAACGGTGACTTTAGGTAGCGACAGCTTTGGTACTACAGAAGTGAGTCGAATAGAACTTTATGAAGAAACTGCGGATATTCATAAAGAAGCTTTCTTACGAGAAGAAGTCAGAGTTGATAAAGTTGTAGATCACGAAACTATTGAAGCGGAAGAAACTCTGCGCCGAGAAGAATTGGATGTTAATACCCAAGAACATCCGAATGTGGAAAGAAGATAAAACCCAGATTCCGCGTTAGTAAATTTCCTATTAGGAGCAGATTATGAGTACAAAAAATAGAGCTAAGGCAACTGCCAAAAACATTGAAGGTAAGGTTCAAGAAGCAGTAGGTGATTTAACCGGAGATCCAAAAACTCAAGCAGAAGGCAAGGAAAAACAAGCAGAAGCCAAAATTCGCCACGCAGTTGAAGATGTGAAAGATCAAGCCAAAGAAATGATCGAGTAGATTAAGTAATTGGACAAAAATATTTACAGTCATTGCGAGGGAAGGGAAGCAATCACAACCCTTGGGATTGCTTCATTTCACTTCGTTCCATATGGCTAACGCAACGCTTACGCAATGACATTGTGTAATTAATTCTGTCTCACTACTTAACTAGTAGTTCGTCAAATTTATTTTGACGGGTAATGATCGGAAAAAACTTCTGTTCTTCCCTCCCCTGCCTCCCCTGCCTCTCTTCTCCCCCTGCTTGCCTTCACCCGTCATTTTCGGGTTGACAGACTACCAGGCAGGGGCGGGGGAAATAAGGCTTTTTTTGATCTTACAAACTAATTCTTAATTACCTTGTTACCTGCCACTTTTTCCCTTGTGAAAGGATAAAAAAATGACCTTGATTAATAATAAACGAGCAGTGGGAGTATTTTCTAGTCACGAAGAAGTAGAAGATGCTCTAAATGAACTGCGAGATAATGGATTTGACATGAATCAGGTATCTGTGATTGCTAAACATGATGAAGATCTAAATCAGCGATACCAAATTGGTGAAACACGAGTTCAAGAACCAACAGAAACCCGTGAAATCGGCCATGAAACCACTCATGAAACCACTCGTGTAGAGGAAGGCGCGAAAACTGGAGTCGAGGCAGGAGGAGCAGTTGGGGGGTTGGCAGGGTTACTAATTGGGTTAGGAACTCTAGCAATTCCAGGGATTGGTCCAATTATGTTAGCCGGAGCAGCAGCTACAGCGATCGCTACTACTATAGCTGGTGGAGCTATCGGAGCGGCAGTTGGTGGGTTAATTGGTAGTTTAGTAGGTTTAGGAATCCCCGAACATCGGGCGCAAATTTACCACGATTATGTAGTTGATGGGGATTATCTGGTAATTGTAGATGGCACAGAGGCGGAAATCCTGAGAGCAGAAACAATTTTCAAACGCCAGGGAATGCGTGAATGGGAAGTTTACAATAGTCCAACTATTAGCCGTTCTGCCAATCCTGTTATCTCTCGTGTGTAAAAGGGATGCAAACTATGAAAGCAATTATGCCTTTTGTCCTCAGTAGCATTTTACTTCTGGGAACAGTTGCTTGTGACAATAAAGCCAAAACTAGCAGCAGTGCGCCAGATACTATCGAGAAAACTGGTGAAGTTCCCACAGACAAAACAATTCTAGCCAATCAAAAAGACGCAACTAGCCAAGTTCGTCGAGATCAACTCAACGCAGATATTCGCGCCCGTGAGCAACGCAATAACGTCATTGGAGGAAGTGCAACCCGCGCTAATAGTGATCTTGCCAGTGAGGTTCGTTCTAAGTTGGAGGCGAATATCCCCTCTAGTCAATTAACTGTGGCTGCTAAAGATGGGGCAGTTGTCGTGGTTGGGAATGTCCAGACTCAAGAACAACTAAATAAAATTAATTCTCTTGCTAAAGAAATCAAAGGTGTCAGAAGCGTCAAAGTTGTAGTCAAAATTGTTCCAGCCGCACCCAGTCCAAAACTATAACCGATGGCATTTATTAATTGATAACCTATAAATCAGGAAAATTTCATGAAGATATTGTCACAATTTCGCAAGTTTTTTCTCATCATTAGTTTAGTTTTCTGTCTGGGAATTTTCACAGCTTTTACTGCTGAGGTTAGTCTCGCCCAGACTCAAATTGCCACCACCATGAATCGAGTCGAAGCCACAACTAAAAATATTGAAGGTAAAGTTCAAGAAACTTTAGGTAATGTGACAGGAAACAAAAAAGATCAATTCATGGGCAAAGCCAAGCAAGTTGAAAGTAAAGTTCGTAGTGCAGTTGAAGATATAAAAGATGCAAAATGGCAACCAAAATCCAGGGCAGTCACCAAAAATATTGAAGCTAAAACTGAAAAAGCCATAGATAATAGTATTGTCAACCCTAAGTATCTACCTGGTGGAAAAACTAATGATATAAAAAGTGAATCTCGTAACCCAGCAAATAAAATGAAAGAAGAGCTTCGCAACACTTTTAAGTAATCCTGAATTAAAACTTGTAGGTTGGGTTGACGCAAGGAAACCCAACATTTTTAGGATTTACTTGCTGGAAATTAACCAGAAATACAATTACTTTTAACATTCATTGATGAATTCACAATTAGCCACTTTTTGGAATTTATCTGCCGACCAGATATTTGTGCAGTTACAATCAACCCCACAAGGTTTAAGCAGTGAAGAAGCTAAACAACGCCTGAGTAAGTACGGTGCAAATAGCCTCAAGCAAAAACAGCAATCCCATACTCTGACTTTGTTATTAAATCAGTTTAATAGTCCGATTATTCTGATTTTGATTTTAGCCGCAATTCTTTCTATTTTTCTGCAAGACGCTATTGATGCAGTCATTATTCTCATAATTGTTTTCGCCAGTGGATTTCTGGGTTTTTGGCAAGAACGGGGTGCTGCTGATGCTGTCCAGAAACTCCTAGAACTGGTGGAAATCAAAGCGAGTATCCTCCGGGATGGTAAAGCCCAAGATGTCCCAGTAGATGAGGTTATGCCTGGAGATATTGTCCTATTGTCTGCCGGTAATAGTATTCCTGGAGACTGTTTGGTTTTAGAGTCACAAACCCTATCGGTAGATGAAGCTAAGTAGGTAAAGAGAAAAATTTAAAGGTATGTGACGAAATGTAAATTCAATGAATGCCTTGCAAATAGGTTATTTCACGGTTTTTACAAAACTAAACATATATCGTTTTTATTATGTTTACCTACTTACTTTGACTGGGGAAACTTATCCAGTGGCTAAAGAAACAGGGATTTTACCTGCTGAAACTGGTCTAGGACAACGCACAAACAGCCTATTCATGGGGACTCATATAGTAAGTGGCACTGCTAAGGCTGTGGTGGTGAATACGGGCAAAGCAACGGAATTTGGCAAGGTATCGGAACGATTAAAATTTAGACCACCAGAAACTGAGTTTGAGAATGGAATTCGCAAGTTTGGTTATTTTCTTTTGGAGGTAACTTTAACTTTAGTCATCCTAATTTTTGCCGCAAATATTTATCTTCAGCGACCAGTTTTGGATTCTTTTATGTTTTCGTTGGCCTTAGCTGTAGGACTTACGCCCCAATTATTGCCAGCAATTATTAGTATTAATTTAGCTCACGGTGCCAAGTTAATGGTCAAGAAACAGGTGATTGTCAAACTTTCATATCCCCCTTGTAGATGTTGGTAATTAATGCCTTATTTTTGGACTTACATTCAATGTAAAAAGTAGGATACACTGGTGATTCTCCTACTTTTGATGTGACTAGCATTGTAACAGTACGATAGTTTTTTCTACCTCTGAAGCTATTAGCGTCATAGAATTGGGTCATTGTAGCTGTCTCATTAACCTGTATCCATTGTGGTTCAGGTGGTTCAGCTTGTGCTATCAAGAAGGTAGAAAAAATGAGGTCTAACATGGCGCGATTCTAATGTAATGTAGATGTGTATCTACTGGTTATAACCTGTATTGAAACTCATCGTCAATAGTTAAAATTCAATTATTTCAGTTGCTATTTGTTGGTATTATTCGGGTCGAGTTTGTTCGATTAACTTGTAAAATATGTCAGGTTTTAATTTACTTTTATATTCATTTTTTATATCACGTAACTCTTCAGCAGCATTAACTTGTCCTAACATCCAACTAGCGTTCCATAAGAACCAAAGTGAGTTCTTAATAGGTAGAAATAAGTTAATGCTATTTTTACCAATGTTACCAATTAGATAGTTTTGAATATTGTTATCTAATTGGTTAATGAAGTTATTAACAACAATGTCCTGTTGCTTAACTATTTTTTCTACCTGTTTGTTTGATAGTTGTTTCTATCTGTCTTCTAGATCGCCGCAACTTGTTGTAGTTACTGACATTAGTAACTAAATATGGTATAAATGAATCAATAAGTCATTACAGGAATTAGATATGGATATTGCAAGAGCGATGTACTTGGGAGGTACAACTATTCGTGCTAGTGAAGGTAATTATTCATCTTATGACAAGAAAGGTTTACTATGTTGTTTTTGTGGTGAACCTGTTTATTTAAAGAAAGGTGATATTAGAAAACCTCATTTTGCTCATTTTCCAGGTACAGATCCTAAACAGGTAGAAGAATGTGAATTAAGAGCGTCATCTTATGGTAACAGTTCACAACTAAATAGTTTCATTAAAGATAGAGGACAAAGATTAAAGATATTTCAACAACATTTTCTAAACTTAATTTCTTTTGAAGGTGATAAACCTACTACTAATTTAGATTTTAACAACTGGATTAATTCAATTAAACGTGATCATAGTACAGTAATTGATATTATTGTTAATGATTGTACAGATTATTTCATAAGAAATTGTCATCAAATAGCAGCTAAGTATATTAAGCAAATAACAAACAACGATAATAAACCAATTTTAATTCAACAAGAAATAGCATTAGAAGCAATAAGTTATTTGTGTGTTAAGTCTAGTTGTAAGTTAATAAAATACTTACTTCATTACGGTATTTACAAATTGTTCAAACATGAAATAAGTAACTTATTTAAAGATGAAGTTAAAACACAAAATGTAGATAATATTTGTCATCTTGTTATTAAGATAATTGTGTTAAATATTTGGACAGAAGCACTGAATGAGGTTGAAAGTAACAATATTAAAATTCAAAGTCAAACTAAATTATCAAGTCAATTATATGAATTATCTAACGCATCTCAATTTTGTGTTAGCTATACAGTCATGGGTGGGAAGAAAGGGAATGTTCCCATCGTATATACATTAGAAGCAATTAACGGTAAGTTATTGATCTATTTTCATTCAACAGTAGCGGTTAAAAATGAAGTTACTGGTAAGACTGATAACGTACATAACAAATTAGAAGTGGGTGAGATAAAGGCTGTTCCCGGATCATTGTACATTGATTTGAAACAAGACTTACTGCCTAATAAACTAATCTTTGATGATTACAACTTTCACTGTGAACTACTTGTTAATTATGCGTTACCTGACTGGATTAGTCGTTCTGCTGACTTAGTAGAAAGTAACAAGATAGCACCTGTATGGTTAATCGTTAGTAAGTTAATTATATTAACTTGCTATGATGAAATAACCAATGAACTTAGTATTAATGAAACAAACACTGTAAAAACATTTAATGTAGTGCAATGGTGGGAGATACTTTTAGATTCTGCTAAGGAATGTCCGACAGTATTACAATTTCAAAATGCAGCAAAACTTAATCAACAAATGGCTGTAATTACTAAACAAACATCAACAGGTAAAACAGATATCTACTTTTTTCTATCTTCTATAGATGGCAACATGATCCGATTACGTAACGATAAGAAGAACGTTCTTGATATGAGATTAGACTTATCGTTAGGATTGTATTATGAGACTCCTTTAATGAAAGATAGTAACCCTAATGTTGACTTAATTAATCTAATATCTGACATTAGCAAAAATACAGATAAGTTAGATACTAGCTTAGGTTTAGATTGGTTAGTAGTTGCGTTTAAAGTCTATCAAGTTGTAATCATGAGACGGGTTGACGCTGTATCAACTGAGATAGTTAACGCAACAATTAAAGATTGGATAGCAGCTATTAAGTCAGTAACAGACATTAACAACGCTATCGTGATAACTGACTTCTTACTTAACAAATCCTTTATGGGTAGTCGGTTAAATAGTAGTGAGAAAACTAGCTTAAATCAGGTACTAACTAAGTTAAAGAACTCATTACAAAGTGAACAAAGTCAGAACAAACTTAAACATACAGTTGACGCGGTTAATGTAACTAACATAACTAATAACACTACTCAAAAGTTAACTAAGGAAAATCGTAATAAATGGCGTAAACCTAGTTATGTTAAATCACTGTTGCAACGGTTAAAGGATAACCCACTTGTTAGAAGTAATCAGTTCCAAGGTGTAGATTATTTTGTTAGTAAGTGTGTTATTACAATACCTGAAAATAACACTAAGTTGGCAGATAAGATCCGCCAATTCCTAAGCTTTGAGGTAGAAAAAATAAGTGTTGATATACCTGAAAATATACGTCAAGACTACGACGGTAAAATGAAAACTACCATCCGTTATGATTGTGATGATCAGGTGCTACTTAACCTAGTAACTGAACAATATACTAACAACGAACGCAGTATTTGGAACGTTAAACATAATCCAGATAACTACAGTATTGATGTTAGTTTAAAATTAAATGTTAGTAAGTTAAGTTTTAAGCAACTTAATATAATGTACAAAAAAGCTAACAAGTATTATGAATCAATAAGCCATGATACCATTTTTTCTATCTTAGATATGTTGGTACTAGATAAGAGTGAATTAATCAAGATAAGCCGCACTCCTCTAATTATTGCATTTAACATCTTGTTAAGTCTTGATCCGGTAATTGACTATTATCAGTTTATTAAACAAATAAGAGTAGATACCGTTAACGGTGATTTAATGTCTTGTATCAGCTTACCTACTATTGATGTTAAAACAAGTCGGATCATAATGATACCTGACTTAAATCTATTCAATGAGATGAGTCACTTAACACCAGTTGGAACTATGCTGATTGTAGGGAACACAAAGATATTCAAAGTGTAACAATAGCGCGATCAATGGGTACTAAAGTAGTTAAGAATAATATTCTTAGTAACCGTTATAAGTCAGATAACAAACAAGTTGACACTAACTTTACTGAACATAGCACTAGAACCTATTTATCTAATATGTTTCTGTCTATCTGTAGCGATAACTATGATCTAGTTGGTAGTCGTCTGTTATTTGAATTAGTTAGTAAAGGTCAAAATCAGTATGGTGATCCGTCAATAGCTTATCTACAAAAGACAACTTATGAGAGTTATGAAGATAGAAAAAATGGTATAAGACATACTACCGATAGAGTAACAACTGAAGTTAACAAAGCTTTATTAGATTTCTGTAAGTTACATGGTATAAGACAAAATAAGGTATTGGGGCGTATTGCCTTACAAACTAACAGACATCTAATTGAATATGTTGGTTTACTTTACATCAACAAACACGGTTATCTATCCTACAAATCATTTGATGCTAACAAGACTAATAATCATCCCGAAGTTAAACAATACTTATCGTTACATGGGTTAAGAGATGATCGTTTTGTTAGTCCTAGTCGTATTAGTGTTAACTGGAAACAAATACTCAACTTAGATGTAGTTCCAAAGTCTAAACAAGGTAACATCAGTTATGAGTTTACAGATAACTATCCTTATACAGTTATCTAGCTTTACCTTACTAACATAACCGCTTCTTTATTGGAACATTTAATAAGAACGCCGCTATCTGTTTTTTCTACCTTCCATTATCACTACTTAACTGTAGTTATGTTGGTGCAATACTACCTCTAGTAATACCTAACTTACTATAGCTATTAATTGATATATTCCTATTGCGTTATTGTGGTAAGTTGATAGATATTACTTTGATTAGTATTCTCGCAAGTTACGCCATGTATGGTATTGGCATTACGATATATTGTTAATGTATCGAGTTTATATATTCCTTGATGAAGCTATTACGATTGGGGTGGCGTAATTTGCGGAGTGCATTAGCTTCAATTTGCCCAATTCTTCTGCTAGTAACATTGTAAATTGGACTTATTTCGTCGAGTTTTTTCTCGTAACCATCATCTAAGCCATAGCGAAGTCTGAGAACGTCTCTTTCACGGGGACTGATACTTTCGAGAACTTTTTCTAGGTCTTCTCGCAGAAGATATCTAATTACTATATCTTCTGGTACTTCTTGATCTGATTCAATAACTTCAATATCTAAAGTTTCTAATGAAACAACTTTCTGATTCCATATTTTCAAATTCATCACTTCCTTAGCGGAGATGCACATACATCTTGCTATTTGACTATCTGTAGGTTTGTCATGCAGTTCTTGTTGTAACTCATCAATAACTTTTTGCAACTTTGATATTTTTTCATAAATCCCAATTGGCAGACGTATAGTACGACAATTATTAAAGAAAGCTCTGTTTATTGCATTACGAATGTACCTACAAGCATAGCTAAAAAATGTACAACCTAGATATGGATCGTATCTGTTGACAGCTTTTATTAACCCAAATACACCTTCCTGAAATAAATCTGGAAACTTTACATCTTTATTGTGATATTTGATGGCAATCCATGAGACTAAACGAAGATTAGAAAGAATCATCTTTTCTCTAGCTGCTATACCTTCATAAATTGCGTCATATAGTTCTGATAGACTGATACCATTAGCCGCAGCTAATTCATCATCAGTTGGATAACGATCAAATTTTAATATCCAATCTGTTTTATGTTCTTCAATTAATACTAAAAGGTTTATTCTTTTACTTAGTTCTAATTGCTGATAAGATGTTAAAAGTGGGTATCTTTTTAAGATTTTGTGAATATATGACACTTGTAAGACCTCAAACTTCCCGGTATTTTAAGATAAGGCTGATGAAATACTTGTTTTCTATCTTACCTATTATCGCATATAGCTAGTATTGTAAGTAAATACTTGTTTCTATCACGCTGCTACTGTTGCCATGCAAGCGCAATTCAAAACAACTATTACCTAACTTGATTTAACGCAATTTTGAAAACACCTAATTGTATAAACCTCTAAAACAGCCGATACCACCTTTGCATGACAGTTTCTACCTGAAACTCAAAACAGAGGCATTACAGGTCAATATAGCGTGAGTAGTTAGCTGATATGGCTATCTGCTAAATAAATATAAGCTGAAGGGATAAATTCAACTCTAATTGATTAGTTAATGTTATGAAATAGCCAAAAGCAATAATTTTATCTCAATCAACCAATTACCCGTAAGTAGTTGTTTTGGGGATACAATAGTTGTATTGAGAGAAAACTGAGAGAAACTAGGTAGTTAAGTAACTACTTATCCACTGCAAAAACTTCTATCACCACCTTAACAAGCTGTTAGTTGCTTACTCGATTTACCATTAGTTATTGATTAAATATTGAGTAACTACAGGGGATGCAGCGAAATCATAATTCGTCTGAAGGATGTTTGATATTAAGTTGTTTAAAAAAGTGCGCCCTGCTGGAATCGAACCAGCCTGAAGACGAATTATGAGTTCGTTGCCTCCCCAATCGGCCAAAGGCGCTTATTTACTTGGATTTTGACCTTGTAATTTCAAGCTTAGTCATTTATTTTATGACTTCACTTCAACCACATTACACCATCGTATCATAATTTGGCAACCTATAAACAATCATCAAGAACAATTCCCGATTTTTCTTCCTTGTAGGACTGTAGGGAGGTAAGTTTTGCTAGAATTGGGAATGCCAAATTCAAAAATCCCCATTAGCATATATAGTAACTAAATCTAAATTTCTATTTCCTAATGAAAATAAATACTACTGTACTACTAACTTTAATTTTGTTAACTCTGATGTTGGGTGCCGGTTCTGCAAGTGGTTTTTTGGGCTTTACCTTGGGGAGTATGGCACTTAAAGGTGTCACTACACCAGATGGTCGTCCTGTGACTAAACTTAACAGCAACAAGGCTAATAACCCCCAGGAGGAAAGTGTAGCTTTCTTAAAAGAAGAAGATATTCTCGAAACCGTGAAATCACGAATTAACGACAAAAAAAAGGGTAATAAACCAGACAAATCAGAAGAAGAAGAGATTAAAGTTACCAAGCCGCAACCAAAGGAAACACCCGTCGTCGAAGAGACTTCTCAACCAGGATTTCCTGTAACGGCTGAAAGTGAAGGTGTTACCATGTCTGTAAAATCTATCCGCTATTCCGGTGGTGATTTACTACTAAAAGTGAATATGCAGAATAAAGGTGGGGAGTCTGTGCGGTTTCTCTATAGCTTTTTAGATATTACTGATGATAAAGGCAGAACTTTGAGTGCAATTACCGAAGGTTTACCCGCAGAACTGCCCGCAAAAGGTGCAGAATTTAAAGGTACAATCAGCATTCCTACCGCTTTACTTGATGATGTCAAGCAGATATCTTTATCTTTAACTGATTATCCGGCTCAAAAACTCAAGTTACAATTGTCTGATATTCCTGTAGAGAAAGATAATTAAGATTCGATTTGGGATTTTCTGCTCCAGTTGTCAAATTCTACACTATCTTAGACAGTGAGTGCTTTTTCTACTTTAAGTTGGACAGATACAGGACTGCGATTGTGTAGCGTGCTAGTGCTAATTGCTATCAATGCCTTTTTTGTGACGGCGGAGTTTTCAATGGTGACGGTGCGACGAACTCGGATTCAACAGTTGGTACAAGCCGGTGATATTCGAGCGATCGCAGTGGAAACATTACAACGTAGTATTGATAGACTACTATCTACAGCCCAACTAGGTATTACCCTTTCTAGTTTGGCGCTAGGTTGGATTGGCGAAAGTACAATTGCTGTATTGGTAGAAAAATGGCTCGATTCCTGGCCGTTGAGTGTGAGAATTAATTACTTACTCGCTCATTCTTTATCAGTCCCCATTGCCTTTTTTGCTATTGCTTACTTACAAATTGTTCTAGGAGAATTGTGTCCAAAATCAGTGGCTATGTTATACTCAGAACACCTAGCTAGATTTTTGGGACCATCTGTTAAATCTATAGTCCGGTTTTTTAGTCCCTTTATCTGGGTTCTTAATCAATCAACCCATTGGCTATTAAGATTGTTTGGGATTGAATACACGGGTCAAAGTTGGCGACCGCCTGTTACCCCGGAAGAGTTACAATTAATTATCTCTACAGAACGAGAATCTACGGGTTTAGAAAATGCTGAACGAGAACTTTTAAATAATGTCTTTGAATTTGGGGATATTACCGCTGAAGATATCATGATTCCTCGCACTAGCATTATTGGTATCCCCATAACTGCGAGTTTTCAAACCTTACTTCAGGAAATAGCCACCACTGGTCACTCTCGCTATCCTATTATTGGTGAATCTTTAGACGATATTCGCGGTATAGTGTACTTTCAAGATTTAGCACAACCTTTGGCGTTAGGAAAAATCACACCAGAAACACAAATCCAGCCTTGGATGCGTCCACCTCGATTTGTACCAGAACCAACGCTTTTAAGTGAACTTTTGCCAATGATGCAGCAAGAGAAGCCCGCTATGGTGATGGTGGTGAATGAATTTGGGGGAACTGTGGGACTGGTAACTATTCAAGATATTATTGCAGAAATTATTGGTCATGCTGGCGGACTTGACAGTACCAATGATTTACTGATTCAAATGGTAGACAAGCAGACATTTTTGGTGCAAGCGCAAATTAATTTAGAAGAAGTTAATCAAATCCTACATCTCAATTTACCTTTAATTAGAGAATATCAAACTTTGGGCGGGTTTTTGCTCTATCAATGCCAAAAAATCCCCAACAAAGGTGAGATATTTCATTATGACAATCTTGAATTTACTGTTATCTCTGTGACTGGTCCGCGTCTTCACCAAATCCAAATTAGAATTTTAGCTTAACCGAAAGATATTATTGGATATTGGTTATAATATAGTATTAAGAATTATGAATATTCTTTGCTAATTAAAAACTACAGAGATGTTCATAATTGATACATTTTTCAGAATTCAGAATGTTTGCGCCAACAGAAAACACAAGAGAAAAATATTCTTCATTTTGACTCGTAGACTCCTGACTGGGCGCAGTCCCTGCGCCCCTACCTCCTAAATTCTTGCATACATTTTAACGGTAGCACTTCCTATGAATAATGATAAAGCAGTGATGAATTGGCAAGAACTCACCGCATCTAATGTAGTGGTGAATACAAACTCCAACTTCTTGGCAGAAATTGTTCAAGAAACTTTTGCTTTAACTCGTCGTCTATTTATTCAACTTCAACGTCGTCCCTCTAGCCTGATAGCTGGGATTATTCAGCCTGTTATGTGGTTAGTTCTGTTTGGGGCTTTATTCCAAAATGCTCCCAAAGGTTTGTTTGGTAGTACGACAAATTACGGACAATTTTTAGCAGCAGGTGTGATAGTATTTACTGCTTTTGCTGGGGCGTTAAATGCCGGCTTACCTGTGATGTTTGATAGAGAATTTGGCTTTTTAAATCGCTTGCTGGTTGCACCTCTAGCTTCCCGCTTTTCAATTGTTTTTGCTTCTGCTATTTTTATTATTAGCCAAAGTTTACTCCAAGCAGCGGTAATTGTGGCAGCAGCGGCATTTTTAGGGGCTGGTTTACCTGATATTACAGGATTATGTGCGATCGCTCTCATTGTCTTTCTCCTAGCTTTAGGTGTCACCGCTATTTCTTTAGGTTTAGCCTTTGCATTACCCGGACACATTGAACTTATCGCCGTGATTTTTGTAACTAACTTACCATTATTATTTGCCAGTACAGCCTTAGCACCCTTATCTTTCATGCCCGGTTGGTTGCAGGTTATCGCCACAGTCAACCCTCTTAGCTATGCAATCGAACCCATTCGCTATTTGTATTTACACAGCAATTGGGGATTAAATGATATCGTTATGCACGCCTTTTGGGGTGATGTTACCTTTGGGGTAGCGTTGTTAGTATTACTCGGTTTTGCAATAGTGGCTTTATTGAGTATTCAACCTCAACTACGCCGCAGTCTTGCTTAAAAATATATAAGGGGAAATTTCATGAAAAGTCCATTTTTACCAGTTCGCAAAATTATTGTTGCCACTATCGCTGGCATGAGTTTCGCTTCTCTATTAGGAGTATCACCCACCTTAGCTGATCCTAATCAACCTTTTGGGACTTTGGAAAGCGATCGCAATAGCAATACCTTATCTGGTAATGGCTCAGATTTCAACCCCCTCAGTCTCATGCACACATTGCAAATGAGCAATACCCAGTGGAATGCGGAACAACAAAACCAACAGTTAGATCCAGCCATAGCCGCATTTAAGGCAGAACAACAGAAACTTCTTCAACCTCAACTACAACAAAATCCAGGCACTTCTGCCATTATCCCTGGACAAAACCTCTTGCCTTTACAGATTTTACCATCATCAGGTAAATTACCCGTTAAATAGGAAATACTGGGCGCAGACCCTGCGCCCCTACGGAGTTAATGATTAAAGTCCCAGTTTTGCTAAAACATCACTAGCTTGGGTAGTAGTGTTAACAGCAGTATCAACATCAATGATTTTGCCATCACCATCAATGATGTAGGTAACACGCTTGGCGTAACCACCACCATCAACATCATAAGCTGTAATGATGCTTTTGTTGGTATCAACTAATAAAGGGAAATTCAGATTATATTTGGAAGTAAATGCTTGGTGGGCTACTTCATCATCAGCACTCACACCTAAGACGACGATACCTTTACTTGTATAGTCTGACTGAGCATCGCGGAAACTGCAAGCTTGTTTAGTGCAACCTGGTGTGTCATCTTTGGGATAAAAGTAGAGAACCACTGTTTTACCAGCAAAATCAGACAATGAAACTGGATTGCCGTTAGTGTCTGTAGTGGTAAATGCAGGTGCGTCTGTACCAACTGCTAGAGGCATAATTCACCTTATCCTGTTTAAAAAATATTCATGCAATCAAAATTTTACATTGACACTCTCCGGTCTAAAGACGCGGAGATTCTATAGAGAGTTTCAGTCTATATCCCTCAGTTATCCCAGGTTCAGGCATTGCCTTAAATATTTGGGTTCTTGCCCTGATTTCGTTGGACCTGGCGGGCGAAATCATATCTGACAAGCGTAACTTTCCGAGAGTCCCTCGGTAGCTTTTTATGTCTTTAGTGACAATCTAGTTGTATCACGAATATGGATTAAAATCAATGCAGGACTTATCCTGCCTCTAGTACAAAACGGCGTAAATAAACCAACCATTCTAAATCCTCCAAAAGCCTATACTGTCTTCATTTTGACTTTTGACTTTTGACTTTTGACTTCCGCCTTGCGGTACTAGCCTTCATCCCTTGTCTAAAGCCCAAATGTGGCTTCCTGAGTCACCCACATTTTCAAGGGTTTTCGGCGTTCTTCCTTATAATTTACAATATTTAAATAACTTGCTTACCGAATATTCTGCCAAAGAGGTATTTATTTTCAAAGCATTGACAAAAAGCCCAACTTAGAGTAAGAAAAATGCCTACTGTGGATTCCTCAAACCTTAAACCTTTAGTTTATACTAGCAAAGCCCTAGAAAGAGCGGAGCGATCGCTAACCTGTTCCCCCTTTAACTTGAATTTGTTTATAGCCATGACTAGCCAAAGTATCCAACTCGGTGCTATAGCAATGGAGAAAGGAACTCAGCAAAATTACACCAAGCAACCCTTATCAGAATTGACCTGTGAAAACGCTTTAGCCTGGTTAATTGATGTGGGAGTATTGCGGCGAGAAGTTGATGGTCAAGGTATTACAGACAGTTTTCGCCTAACTCCCTTGGGTCATCAATTGATTGTCAAGTTAAAAGATCAGAAATTGCCTAATCCTTCCCTGAGCGATCGCTACAATGATTTTATAACTCGTTGGTTACGTTTACCCTTTTGACCGAAATTAATTGTCCTTACCTCGTTCCTAGCCTCCGGCTAGGAATGCCAACGCTGAGGCTCTGCCTCATGTTAATACTAAAATATAGTTAAAAATGAAATCAATCATGGTAGTGGGAACAACATCCCACGCAGGGAAATCACTCATAACCACAGCTATTTGTCGGATTCTTTCCCGAAGGGGCTGGCGAGTATCTCCCTTTAAAGGTCAAAATATGGCTTTAAACGCCTATGTTACCGCCAGTGGTGGCGAAATAGGCTATGCTCAAGCAGTGCAAGCTTGGGCGGCGGGAATAGCCCCCCTAGTAGAAATGAACCCAATTTTACTAAAACCTCAAGGGGATATGACATCCCAAATTATCCTCAAAGGTAAAGCCATAGGTAAAGTCAGCGCCACAGATTATTACGAACAATATTTTGAGATTGGTTGGCAGACCATCAAAGAATGTCTACAATACCTATCTACAGAGTTTGATGCCCTCGTTTGTGAAGGTGCTGGTAGTCCCGCCGAAATTAATCTAAAACACAAAGACCTCACGAATATGCGGGTGGCAAAACACTTGAATGCACCCACACTTTTAGTAGTTGATATTGATAGAGGTGGAGCATTTGCTCATGTCATTGGCACATTAGAACTATTAGATCCAGACGAACGCGCCTTAATTAAAGGAGTTGTCATTAACAAATTTCGGGGACAGCGCTCAATTCTCGAACCCGGAATTAAATGGTTAGAAGAACGCACAGGGATACCAGTTGTCGGCGTGATTCCCTATTTAGAACAGGTTTTCCCAGCGGAAGACTCCCTAGATTTACTAGAACGCAAACCCGCAAAAGCTAATTCTGAACTAAATATTGCGGTGATTCGTTTACCCAGAATTGCCAATTTCACCGATTTTGACCCCTTGGAATCAGAACCATCAGTCACAGTCAAATATTTACATCCTAAGCAAAGTTTAGGACATCCAGATGCAGTAATTATCCCAGGAACAAAAACCACCATTGCCGATTTAATTACCTTGCAAAAAAGCGGTATGGCGGAAGCAATTCAAAACTATGCGGCTTCTGGTGGAACGGTTTTAGGCATTTGTGGCGGTTTTCAAATGTTGGGACAATCTATAGCTGATCCAGAAGGCATGGAAGGACAAGTTGGTAAATATCCAGGGTTAAGTTTATTACCCATGAAAACAGTAATTACTGGTCAAAAAACTGCCCGTCAGCGTCAAGTTACTTCTAATTATCCCCAAGCGGGTTTACCTGTGACTGGGTTTGAAATTCACCAAGGGCGCTCGCGCATAGAAAACCCAGCAGATCAAAAATCCTGTCAGCCTTTATTCGATGATGCTAATTTAGGGTTAGTAGATAGTTGTCAATCAGTTTGGGGAACTTATCTACATGGAATTTTTGATAATGGTCCTTGGCGACGAGCTTGGGTAAATCGTCTCCGGCAACAACGGGGTTTGAAATCTTTACCCACAGGTGTAGCGAATTACAAAGAACAGCGAGAGCAGATGTTAGATTCTTTAGCCACTCAAATTGAAGAGCATTTAGACTTAACACCGTTTATATAAGTAATTGGACAAAAATATTTACAGTCATTGCGAGGGAAGGGAAGCAATCACAACCCTGGGAATAGCTTCATTTCACTTCGTTCCCTATGGCTAACGCCACGCAACGCTTACGCAATGACATTGTGTAATTAATTCTGTCTCACTACTTAGATTAAGATTTTTTTTCAGTTCATCGGATTTGAGTTGAATCAATAAAAAGCTAAATATCCCCCTTGGAAATGGGGGAAACCGGAAAAATTAGTTCCCTCCCCGATGCCTTGGGGAGGGTTAGGGTGGGGTTATTTGAGGAATAATCGTGATTCGATAACTTGTGTGTACACCGTAGATCCTTAGACCGGGGAGTGTCAAATAATTACCCCATCATGTTTCGCCTAAAAACGCAAAAACGCCAACCGAAAAAAAGAGATTTATGGTATTGACAAACAATTTTTAAACTGTTATCATAGAACCGATAAGGAAGAACTATCTTGCAATTATTCGACTAATAAAAAGACAAAATCCCCGACTTCTTCAAGAAGTCGGGGATCTGATTGCAAACTAAACCTTACAGCATGGGAACAAACTGAGACTTATCAGGGACTTCCGCGTACTCAGCCACAATTTGCCGAAGTTCGTCGCCATTAATGGTTTCTTTCTCAATCAACAAATCAACCAAACGGTCGGCGAGACTACGATGATCACGCATGATCTTCTTGGCGTTGGTATAGCATTCTTCCACAATCATTCTGACTTGACCATCAATACGACAAGCGATCGCTTCAGAATACTCAGAACGGGTTGTCCAGTCACGACCGAGGAACACTTCACCCTGTTGGCTTTCCAAAGATAAAGGACCCAAATCAGACATTCCAAATCGAGTTACCATTTGTCGTGCCATTCCTGACAACTGCTGTAGATCTCCACCCGCACCGGTGGTGACTTCCGCTGATCCAAAAACTACTTCTTCAGCAGCCCGACCACCCAAAGCCCCGGTAATTCTGGCTTTTAGCTGAGAACGGCTAATTAGACCTTGTTCCTCATTAGGTGTAAACCAAGTTAAACCCTGAGCTTGTCCTCTGGGAATCAGAGTCACTTTTTGCACGGGGTCATGGTCTTTGAGTAAAGTTCCGACCAAAGCATGGCCGATTTCATGGTAAGCAATCAGACGCTTACTTTTGCTGTCTATCAAGGGAGTACCTTCCATACCAGCAACTACCCGATCAACAGCATCATCAATTTCTAGTAGAGTGATGCCTTCTTTGCGTCTTCTCGCTGTGAGAATCGCCGCTTCGTTGAGGAGGTTAGCTAAATCTGCACCGGTAAATCCAGGAGTCCGCCGAGCGATCGCGTCTAAAGATACGCTAGAGTCTAACTTCTTATTTCTAGCATGAACTTGTAGTACTTCCAAACGACCTTTCATGTCTGGTGCATCTACAGTTACTTGTCTATCAAAACGACCAGGACGCAACAAAGCAGCATCTAGGACATCAGGACGGTTAGTAGCAGCAATAATAATAATGCCAGTATTGCCTTCAAACCCATCCATTTCTGTTAATAATTGGTTGAGGGTTTGTTCCCGTTCATCATTCCCACCACCAATACCAGCACCCCGTTGACGACCCACAGCGTCAATTTCATCAATAAAGATGATACAGGGAGCATTATCTTTGGCTTTTTTAAACAAGTCACGGACACGGGAAGCACCCACACCCACAAACATTTCCACAAATTCCGAACCGGAGATAGAGAAGAAAGGCACACCAGCTTCACCAGCGATCGCTTTTGCCAGTAAAGTTTTACCAGTTCCTGGAGGTCCGACCAATAGTACACCCTTGGGAATGCGAGCGCCCACAGCAGTAAATTTCTCAGGTTGCTTGAGGAAGGTAACAACTTCTTGTAATTCTTCCTTCGCTTCTTCAATTCCCGCTACGTCGTCAAACTTCACCCCAGTTTTCGCTTCCATTTGGAAACGAGCGCGGGATTTACCGAAATTCATCGCTTGTCCAGGACCACCGGGAAGATTATTAGAGCGCCGGAACAAAAAGAACAAGCCAGTAATCAATAAAACTGGGAAAACTAAATTACCCAAAAGTCCCCAGATTGCCCCATCGTTTCGCATCGGATGAGCATCAAAACTAACTTGCTTCTCCCGCAGCTTTTGGATTAATTCTGGGGCATTCACAGGCAAATCTACCCGCCAGCGTTGGGTGCGGTTTTCGATGTCTTGGTCATTAGCTTCAATAATTGCTGTTCTACCACCATCGTATAGGTCTACATTGGTGACACGATCTGCATCCAAATATTCCAAAAAGCGCCCATAGGTCATGCGGGTGCTGGCAGCGTTTTTACCTGTCTCCGCAGGAGCGCCTGCAAAAGCACCTTGCCAGAAGAAAAAGCCGATTACCAAAGCCAACACTGACCAGAGTGCTACGACTCTCCAAGAGAATTTCATCTTTAATTTGCCTCTAGATACTAATATGACTGCTTTTGTAACGGATGTTCATAAATCCATTTTGTAATTTGAGCCATAAAACGTCGGTTTGCTTATGGCCGATTCATGAAGTTTGTCTAGAATCTTAATTAAATTTAACCTAATTCTCATACTAATACCAATTAAAAATTAAAAATTAAAAGTTAAATATTCCCAAAATCTGACACAGTAAGGATTTGGGGCTAATTTATATTTTGCTATCCCTAATACTAATTTTATGCTGGACTGCAAAGGACTACCAAATTCATTTATATTATTCATGCTTTAAAGCTCAATACAATGCAAAGGTTACGGAGAATGAACCACGAAGAAACGAAGAAGCGAAGGTAAGAGTTTTAGAGAGATTTTTCCTGATGGGCGATAGTGTAGCATATTAATTCTGTGTATTTTTGGAGGGATTGTCCGAAAAATTATTGGTGTTACCGTAGTTTACACAGAAAACATCTGTTCCAGGCACTTTCTTATAAAAATATGGCGATACATTTTGTGCATGAAGTTTTATGGGATAAGGGATTCAGAATTAACACCCTAGTGATAGTGTCATCGCTGATCTTGTAACTAAGTAGGTTGGCGTTAAAAATTCTCGTTATGACAAGGGAACAGGGAAGAGGTTTTGGGCAACTTTACTTTTCGTTACATATTTCGGTTTTTTTCCATTCACCTACTTAATCATCGTTTAAAATATAGTAGACTTCTTGTGGAAATTGCTATGAAAGCAGAGTTAACAGCCATCATTGAGAGAGCAGCGGAAGGAGGATACTGGGCAATTTGTCCAGAAATTTCTGGTGCTAATGGTCAAGGTGAAACCATTGAGGAAGCGAAAGAAAACTTGAAACTTGCTATTCAATTGATTATTGAAGATCGTATGGCAGATATCCGCAGGGGAATCACAGAAGATGCGATAGAAGAAACTATTTTAATTCCATGAAACGTAAAGAATTAGAAAAAAAGTTAAGACAAGCAGGTTGTTACCTAAAACGAGAAGGTGGTTCTCATTCTTTATGGATTAATCCTCAAACAGGTGTCATTGAGGCTGTACCAAGACATACAGAAATTAAGGAATTTTTAGCCCAGAAAATTCTTAAAAACTTAAATGCCGAATAAGTAGGTGAACACAATAAGGGACTTCCAATTAAAAAAATACCCAAAAATTTCTTGTAGTGCGGGACGAATTGCCCGCTAATCATCAAGGACGGGCAGGACTTGTACTGAGCCTGTCGAAGTATGCCCATCCCACAAAATTGGGTAATTTATTTTTTGGTGTTCCCTAGAGAATGCAGTAAATGGATGATTATTTAGCAACGGACATAACCTGTTGGGGTTCTCTCTGGGTTTCTTCAACCTGGCAGCGATCGCTATTTTGATTAGTGCTACCATTGGCACTATTCTCAGTAGAAATATTGTCCGTAGTATTATCAGTAACTTTCACCTGAGCAAGTTGACTTTTTAGCTTAATTTTTAACGCATCGGTAAGGGGTAGAATATCAATTTCCCTGTAAAGGGCTTCTTCCGCTTCCGTTTTGCGACGCTCAACATAAACAGTAGTAAGAATCATCTCGATTCCGTAACCCGTCAAATTGTCTCCGATAACACCAATTGAACCCGCTAAAGCAGTGGCGAGAGTAACGGTTAGACCCGTACCCCCAAAAGAGGTGAATGCTACAGCAAGAATGATACTAGGAACACCGATAGAAGCTGTCTTTTTAGCGATCTCGTCGAAAGAAATTCCCATAGAGGAAAGTTGTTTTGAAATTTCTTCAGGAGAAATGCCAAAAGCACTCAGTTGTTTATTAAGTTCGTCCATAAAATAAAGACCTCTTAGATGACCGTAAATTGTTTAGTTAGAGTTTAATCGTTCATGGTACCATAAAATTTGTAAAATTGTTCTATATTTTTTAGAATAAAGGGAATAAAGGAAATTAAAATACTTATTATTATCACAAAAATAAATAGCCCAAAATACATATATTCTCTAGGAATTTTACGATTTTTATCTTCTTGTGTGTTTTGATTATTTGCTTTGGTTATTTCTAGGAATAACCAATAATTTACGCTAATAAACAATAACAATCCTATTAAACTCACAGGTATATTGTCTTTTTGTATATCTATATCAGTGACAATTTTTGTAAAATTATTTAGCCAAGGGATATTATTTAACCAAGGGATATTTAACTGTTCTATTACTAAAAAACCAAAAATCCTATTTATTGATAATGCAATCCACAAAATCCACATCCCTACTCCAAAAAATGCAGCACATACCATTCCATACATGACCGATTTTATAGCTTTTTGATTGTCAAATGACCATTCCTGATGACTTACTGAGTCTGTTTTGTCTTTTGGTAAATCTAAAAAATAAAATATTAATGCAAAAACTATTCCAAATACTATCATATCTAAAATCTGAATGTTATCTGCTTGTGAGTTTGAAATTAACCAACGTATTATTGTAGATACGAATCCAATGATAGCAGATTTTACTTTAGATTGAGTATCTGTATTTAGTTTTAACCAAGATTTTGTATTTAGCTTTAGCCAAGATATTATTCCACCTATTAATCCAGATATAGATCCAGAGATTAATCCAAAAAAGATATAATTGATTGTATTCAAATAAGATTGAGGATTGTCAGAATTATAGTTTAATATTTCAGAAAGTATTCCCGTTGATAAGCCACATAATATGCCTACAATTAATCCAACTAAAATATAATAAAGTATTTTTTCTTTATTTTTTTCAGACAATAATTTTGGTTGCATATTTTCAATAGACAATGTGGATTCTGTATCATTTAATTGCTGTGCTAACCAAACTATCTTATCTCTAGAAAAGGTTGTATTTCTTTTCTCTAATTCTTGAAATCTATTCTTAGAATAGTCTTCAAATAAGTTATCATGAAACCCTTCAAGATCCATATTTTCTATTTTAATTGGTTCTCCTGTTGGAGCATTAATTAATTGTTGAATTGTCTTTTCTTTATCTGGACGCTTATTAAAATTGTCGGTTGCTATGATTAAAAATAAAGGTTTTTTTAGTAAATCCTCAATAGCACCGTTATAATGTGTCAAAGATTCCCAGGTTTGTGGACGTATTGTTTCTATAATGTGTTGAAGTTGCAACTCTTTAATTACATAATCATTCATTTGTTTTTGATCGAGAGGCTGTAATTCAGCAAAAGTATTATTGCGTAATTTATACAAAAGTAAATCTTTCTTTTCTATTTGACTAGTAATAACAGTTTTACATTCATGTTTTTCAATAAAACTATTCAAATCAATTGCACGCTGATCTTGTTGTGAAGGTTCTATTTCATCAAAACCATCAAGGAGGAATATTATTCCTATTTCGTTATATTTTCCCGAAATCGTATTTATAGTTTCTTCATCTACTTCATACACTTTTTTAATAGACTCACTTATCCAGTTGTCTATTGTCTGGTTTTCATGCAAAGGTTGAAGTTTTAACAGGATAGGAATCTTATTATTAAGTATTTCGTTGTTCAATTCTCTTAACATTGTACTTTTGCCTGAGCCAGAAGCACCGAAAATTAGAAACTTTTTCTTATTTTGGTTAGCATTAAAAAAATCATAAATAGTATTTGTAGATGATTCATTGCCATTATTTTCTTTGAATTTTATTTTAAATTCTTGCTTATTATTTTGTCCTTCCCAATAGTATCTTACCTGTTCTAATAAGTTTGAACTTGCTTCTTCAATAGATATTGTAGGTAAAGCAATTTTTGTTTGAATATTCAAGAGAATATTCAATGAAGTTTCATTTGTACAATGAGGCTTAATTTCTTCGCAAAGATTATTCAGGGCTTTTTGATGGTATATATCATGTAACCATTCAACTAACTCTGTGACAAAATTATTTTCCTCTTTCTCTGTTAAGTTTCGTCTTCTTGCTATCTCGAAAATATCAAGATTTCTACACAGAGTTCTTCTTTGGTTAGGACTATCTGCAAGTCCACTATTGAACAAAAACTCTTTCAGTTTGTCTCTATCTTCTTTGCTAAGTGGAGATTTGTTCATATAATAAATTTAATTGGTTTAAGTAGGTGGGCTGAGAAAAACCAAAATGTGTAAATAAAAGTAAAATCGCCCAAAACTTCTTTACTCTTGCCTTTTTCCTTTTGCCTCTTGCCTTACAATAACGAAAATTTTTAACGTTAACCTACTTATCAGTTTAATTTACCTTGGGTATTGTGGGTAAAGCAATTTTTGTTTGAATATTCAAGAGAATATTCAATAAAGTTTCATTTGTACAATAAGGCTTAATTTCTTCGCAAAGATTATTCAGGGCTTTTTGATGGTATATATCATGTAACCATTCAACTAACTCTGTGACAAAATTATTTTCCTCTTTCTCTGTTAAGTTTCGTCTTCTTGCTATCTCGAAAATATCAAGATTTCTACACAGAGTTCTTCTTTGGTTAGGACTATCTGCAAGTCCACTATTGAACAAAAACTCTTTCAGTTTGTCTCTATCTTCTTTGCTAAGTGGAGATTTGTTCATATTGTCTCTATCTTCTTTGGTAACATTCGGTTTTTGTTGATGAAATTGTTTATTAAGTTGGGCAATTTTGGGAAACTTTTGCAAAATAACTTCAGCCGAAACTGCCCGCCCCCCTAAATCGGTACTTTCATCAAGAGAAAGATGTACAATACCACAAACTTTTCCTGTTCGTAAATTTAGCAAAGGTGAACCACTAAAACCTGATTTAACTTGCCCTTGCTTTAACTTATAAAGAAGAATATTATCTTTATAACTATAACTTGGTCCTACATATTTAAAGCTTGCAGAATCTCCCTGAGAATAATCAGTTTCCCCATCTTTGGGATAACCAAAAATATATAAATCATCATTGACATTAGGTTTTGTACCATCCAATTCAACACAGGGATGATTGAAATCATCTCCCTCTAATTTCAATAGGGCTAAATCAATATGATATTCGTATAATTGCTCGACTCTAGCAGTATAATCACGGTCTTCTGATTTCCAGTATACCTGCACAGGATTATCTTTATCTCGTGCAGATTCAACTACATGAGCGCAGGTGAGAATGTAACCCGCTGCAACAAAAAAACCTGTTCCTTGACTGTCAGCGAAATTTAAACGCACTGTGCAGCCTCGTAAATTCTCTTCGTTAGCCATTGATTGCCCTCACATAGCCTCTTTATGAGAAGATTAGCATAACAGTGAGGGAATTTCAATTTTGAGGGAATTAACGTTTATTTACCCCATTCCATCGTAATTTCCAAATTAGCTGTGCCTGTTCCTTTGACAATTAAAGCAGTTAGTTGTCCTGCCTCAACTCCAATTTGTAACCCTAGCTTGACGGTAAATTTATCCGGTTTGACTGCTTCTTTAATATCTTTTAATGTACCCGCGACATCTTCAGCAATGGATTTAATAATTTCTGTTGCTTGTTGAAGGACTCTAGTGTCAGCAGAAACAGGTTGTTCCCCTATAGGCGTAACCTCTACTTTAACTATTTTGCCATCAGAAAGTTTAAGAGGAAGAATTTTGGTTCTATCTGCCATAATTAATTTTTCCGGTTAATTTTTGTGTAACGGTTTTTCTTGTCACAAGGTGGACTGAGCATAACACGCAAGACATAAACGCATGATATCATGGCTGTGCGCCCCCTCAAATGCCATAAGTGATCGCCCTCATAATTAGCATAACTCCCCACTCAAAACAAACTCAAATGCTTTCCCACATCACCTTGAGGCTCAACAACCAAAGGTAACTCATCTCGTTCTAGCCCCCTCATCGCTTGCGGGGAGGGGGTTGGGGGTGGGGTTCTTGTTCCAGGTTTGATAACAATTTGCTGTAACCCCACTCGTTGCGTATCCTTGCGGGAGCAAATCCCATATTTAAACATAATGCTGGGATACAGACTGGAAACATCAATTTTAGCAATGTGTTTGTGAAAACTTAGTACAGAAATTACCAATTTTTAACGCCAACCTACTTAGACATCTCCGAAAAATATTGTAGAGCCGAGAATCCCTAGCCAGGTAACATCTCTACAAGGGTTTCAAGTCACGCACATTTAATTCTCACAAGATGTCTAATGATTTACTTGCCTTCCGTAATTTTCAATGTATAAGGTAGGGATTCATCTTCCTTGTAAGAACCAATCCAAATTTGATAAGTACCCGGTAGCCATTCCCCAACAATACCGGGGTTTTTACCGTTAAAGTCATCATTGCACCAAGTTCCACCAGGTCCTTTAATAATCATGGTGGTGTCCGCCGGACTTTCGACTACTAATTTCAGATAGTCAAATTTACTGGTAAGTTTCAAGGTATGGTCTGGTACTTCATCCATAAATCCTTGACAAGGGCCAGTTGGTGGTGTTTCTGCTTTTCCTGCTATTTTGCTTCCTGGTACTGAACCACCACTCATTCCCCTCACTGTCAAAGGGTCTGGAGAAAATGGATGTTGAATAGTCACATCTCCAAAAATCGGCGCGGCTGTTTGAGCATTAGCAACTGGATTAAACCCGGCTGTAACGCAGAGTACAACTATGATTCCTGTAGGAAAAGCTGTTTTTGACATTGCAATTATAGAAGAGTGCTAAATACCTTTGAAGACATGAATTTACGGTCTCAAGTTCCTTTAGATAAAAGACTTGAGTACCGCTGGGAGAATTTAAAATTCCAGAAAATTCTGACCCAATACCCGGTAATTAATTATTGCTAATTGCTTGATTTAAGCGGGATTTATCTAAACCAATCTGATTAAGTAGTAACCAAGACTGAATTAAATCTGGTCCATGTACATCCCCAGTTAATGCGGCTCTGAGCGATCGCATCACTAAGCCTTTTTTCACATTTTCCGATTTCACAACTTGCTTAATTATACTTTGGGCAATATCTGCTGATAACTCTGGCTGACTTTCTAAAGCTGTAATAATTGCTTGCAGTACAGTTTTAACACCCTCCTGCTGTAATTGTTGACTGCCTTCCTCAGTCAATTCTACCCCCTCAGTAAAAAATACCTTGGTCATGTCCACAGCATCCACCAACCGAGTCAAACTAGCAGCAATTAACCCCACTAGCTGCTCTAACCAAGTCCGTTCTCTCCCACCATTAAATTGAAACCCAGCTTTTGACCAGAAGGGAATAACTAAATCTGTCAGCTTATCAACTGGCATATTATGGAGATATTGGCTATTTAACCAATCCAACTTATCCCAGTCAAATTTAGCACCAGCTTTATTTACCCGCTCAAAGCCAAAATCCTTAGCTGCTGATTCTAAATTGAAAATTTCTTGAGTAGAATCCGCTGGCGACCAGCCTAGCAAAGTCATATAATTGACTAAACCTTCCGCAGTAAATCCCATTTCCTGAAAGTCACAAATGGAAGTTACTCCATCTCGTTTCGATAGTTTGCGCCCTTCCTGATTTAAAATTAAAGGCGTATGGGCAAATTCGGGAATTTTTGCCCCTAAAGCTTCATACAACAAAATCTGTTTAGCAGTATTGGCGATATGGTCTTCACCACGAATGACATGAGTAATCTGCATATCAATGTCATCCACAACCACCACAAAATTATATAGTGGTTGACCAGTACCATCAGTAGCAGCGCGAGCAATCACCATATCACCACCCAAATCGCTACCCCGCCAACTCATTTTCCCCCGGACTAAATCATTCCAGACAATTTCTCGGCTGTCGGCGATTTGGAAACGAATTACAGAAGAACGCCCTTGAGCTTCAAATTCAGCCCTTTGTTCTGGGGTGAGGTGACGGTGACGGTTATCATAGCGGGGTGCTTCTCCTCTGGCTTTTTGCCCTTCTCTCAAAGCGTCTAATTCTTCCGATGTAGTGTAGCAGCGGTAAGCTAATCCTTGATCTAGTAATTTTTGCACCGCTTCCTTGTAAAGATGTAGGCGTTGAGATTGAAAAAATGGACCTTCATCCCAATTCAATCCTAACCAGCGTAGTCCATCCAGAATATTATCTGTATATTCTGGACGCGATCGCTCTAAATCAGTATCTTCGATTCTTAAAATAAACTTGCCATCATGGTGACGAGCAAACAAATAATTAAATACAGCCGTTCTCGCTGTACCAATATGTAGATTTCCGGTAGGACTCGGAGCTATGCGAACTCTGACAGTCACAGTTAATTCTCTCTTTTACAAATCATGATTACACATACTGAAATTAGAGCCTATGAGTTTCCCTTATCAACTTTTTGTCTCATATTCAGTATATTAGAACGGGACTGACGGGGCTCGAACCCGCAACTTCCGCCGTGACAGGGCGGTGCTCTAACCAATTGAACTACAGTCCCTTGCGTTTTGCTTAACTTGCACTCTCACTATTATGCCCAGTCTTTTTATATTTGTCAAGTAGTTTGAGAAAAGATTTTTTTAGAGGCAATTAAAGGTAAATTAAGAGAACTCTACAAAAAGAAATGCCCAATGTCATTCTGTTCGCGCAGCGTGCCAGAGGCATGACGAAACGAAGTGTAGTGAAGAATCTCAAAAGATGCTTCGTTTCGCTATGGCTAACGCCACGCTCCGCGAACGCTACACTCAGCATGACAAAACAGGATCATTTATTTTGTTGCTTACTCTTAAGTAATTGGACAAAAATATTTACAGTCATTGCGAGGGAAGGGAAGCAATCACAACCATTGGAATTGCTTCATTTCACTTCGTTACATATGGCTACCGCAACGCTTACGCAATGACATTGTGTAATTAATTTTGTCTCACTACTTATAGATACTTCCAATTAAAAAAATACCCAAAAATTTCTTGTGGTGCGGGACGAAAAGCCCGCTAATAATACAAGAACGGGCAAGATGCCCATACCACAAGATTGGATAGCGAGGCGCTGCTGCAAGCAGTTCATCTTTTTTGTGGAGTTCTCTATCTAAAAGCACCAACTCAATTTCGTTTATTTATCTCAGGATAGGTTTATGCAGCGCCTAAATTCTACAAGTTCATGATTTTAACTGCTTTAGTATCTCTAATTTTATATATTCATATTGCTGCTTTAACAAGCTTTTGCTGGTTCCGAATTCCGTAGAAGCTTTCATGCTCTGACTTTGTTGCACCCAATTCTTCAGATTTTGTGTTTGTAAGGGAGAAATACTAATACTGAACATATTAGTACAGCAATGTGAAGGTTCTAAGGTAAAGAAAAGTAAGGAATAGGACTCATTTTCCGCCAATGACCACACCAATTTGAGATTTTGGGAATTTTGCATATCTAAGTAACATGGTAGCCACTTAGGGGTAAGGTCATGGTCGTAAAGTAGTGTTATCCATAACAACATCGGATGGGGATGTGTAATAAAAATAAATCGAGTGTAGCGTGTAGTATAGGCATAATTTTGAATTTCTAATTCTGGTAACATTATCCATAAAGAAGCTGTAGATACTTTTTTTTCACTAATGAGTTGAGGAAAAACAATTTTTTGAGTTGGCTTATTTTGAGGCCAAGTAAATTGTTGATCAAGTATGATTTTGGTTTGAGATAATTCAGAATTTCCCAAACCTGAATTTAAAGCTGCTTGCTCCAAGGATTGTTCTATTTTATCTAGACCCTGGAGAATTTCCGTCATATTTTGGGGACGTTGACCTGGCTTTTTAGCTAAACAACTAATAATTAAATCATCGAGTTGCTGTGGAACTTGGAGACTGGGTTTTATATCTGATATATGTTTTGGTGATGCAAATAAATGTACTTGATACCAAGCCCCAAATCCTTCCGCTGCTGGTTGCCAAGGTTTTTGCCCTGTCAACATTTCAAACATGACTACACCTAAACTATAAATATCAGAACGACTATCTATATCTCCACCGTCTAATTGTTCAGGAGAACAGTATGCTAAAGTTCCATAACATTTTTCATTGGTGATCATTGATTCTGTACTATTAAGAAATTTGGCGATGCCAAAATCCAATATTTTAACTAATTTACCTAAGATGGGATCTGGAGTAACAATAATATTAGCTGGTTTAATATCTCTATGAACTAATGGCTGAATTTTTCCATCAATATTGACACCTTGATGAGCGCACTTTAAGCCTAAACAAATTTGCCGAGTTAGATTGAGAAACATGGGTATAGACAGAGGAATTAATTCCTTCAAACTTTGTCCAGATAAATATTCCATGACATAATATGGGTTGCCATTAGTAGTTACACCATAATCATAAGCATGAACAATATGCACACTTTTTTGGCTTAAAGCCGCACTGAGAAGAGCTTCACGGTTAAAGCTTTCCTGTCTTTGAGTATCAATAATAGTTTGAGATAAAAACTTAATGGCTACTGGTGTTCCTCCTAGCAGCATATCTTCTGCCAGAAATACCTCACCCATGCCACCTCTTTCAATTAATGTTTTAATTTGATAACGGTTGGCTACCAACTCCTGATTTTGTGGAGGTAGGTATGGACTATTATTCACGTTAATAACCTCTACAGTCAAGATGAAATTGATTTTGAATGACGACTACTTGTAACTAAACCCCTTTTTAAGAAACTATCAAATACCTTACGTACCCATGATGTAACATAACCTTTAATTTTGTTTCTGTCTCTATTTAAATTGGTTGCTATTTGTACTATGAACTACCTCTGGCTAACTTCGTTTGAGCCAGAGGTTTCTATATCCCCTAGCGTAGTCGTTTCGTCCGATTCTGATTATTTTTAACGGTTAGGTATTCTAAAGCGGCGGAATAATTTGGTTAGCGGAGATTCAGTTTTCAGCTTAAAGGCTAAAATTTGAGTTTGTTGTAGTCCATTAAAATTATTATCACTGATTAAAATTAGTGATGGTTGCCCGTCGGGGAGTTTTGCACCTAAGGTTAATCCCTCAATATTATCTAATGATACATCTAAAGTTCGTAAATCTAAGAGGAGTTTCTTTTCTGCAGGCTGGATTTTATCAGGGTCAATTTCGGTAATGCTCTCTAAGCTATGGATGTCTGTGGCCTTATTTAGGGAAACCTGAAACAGAAAAACTGTAAATCCCAAACCTGTAAAACTTCTTTCTATACTGAGAAAGTTTCCTGCGTTATCGATCGCTACTAAATCAGGTAAGCCACTGGCAAATTTACCTGTAGGATTAAACAAGGGTGTCACTGGTTGTGTTTGGTAGAGAAATTCCTGTTCTGGCTGTTTGGTTAAGAGGTTATATTGCAAAATGCGACAAGATGTACCAACACCTGATTGGGCTGCTGTACCATCTTGAATTAAGGCGTTTTCAGTGGCTGTAAATAGAAGTTTTTGATTCGGTGTAATGGTGAGACTTTCAAAGGCTAAGTTGTTGCGAATGCCTTTTTGCTTTTGAGAATCTGGCAAAAATTTATCCAGTATGGGTAAGGTATTAATTATTTTTCCAGAAGCTAGTGCAAACTCTTTAATAAAGGGATTGATGAGTCTGTCTACATCACCTTCTGAGGAAACAAATATGGTATCTTTATTAGTGAGGGCAACTCCTTCTGTATCAGTAGTATTGGGGAGGAATGGTTGATTATTATTATCTAATAAGTTCGTTACACCTACGGGAACAACTCCATTATTATTTAGTTTACCTTTACTCAGATCAATTGTTAAAGTATAAAAACGAGGTGGTGCTTCTTGCCCTCTGTCATCAGATATTGCGTAGTACAAGTTATTTTTGGCATCATAAGTAATTCCCGATAAACCGCCAACTTCGGTTTTTTGGAAAGTTAAACCTGTGGGTAAGGTAGCTTGACCAATAAATTCTATGCTGTTGATGATGAAAGAAGCGGAAGCGAAATTATTAACCAGAAAACTAATCAGAATTAGTGAAGTTGCCAAGATAAGAATCAGGAATGGTTTCCGAAATTTTGGAAGATGCAACATAGAATAATAGTAGGGGCGTAGGGTCTGCGCCCAGTTAGAAATTAGGAAGAAGAAAGAAGTTTTATGCACTTGTGAAAAAAGCGACCAGCCAATCTTTGACCGTACGGGTGGCGCGACAGTCATCTTCGTTGTAGTCTTGGATGATTGTTAATAAAGTGCGATCGCCTGTTTCTAACCACTTATCATACCAGTAAATACATTTAGCACCATTGGCTTCTTGTTCACGCCATTCAAATCCCAGCCAACGGGCAATAGTTTTTAACGCATAACTATCTATTGGTAAAGCCACACTTTGAATTAATTGTTCATAAATATCAACAAACCGATTCAGGAGACGATGAATTTGAGCATGAGGTGTGCGGTACAGTTTTCCCAGGCGTTTGACTGTATCCACTTCATAAGCACAAAAATGATAAATTGGTGCTTGGGGATATTGATTCACTAAATTTAAAAATTGTTGCCAAATTAGAGGTTCTTGTTCTGGTTGTTCCGCCAAAAAAGCATAAAACTGTTCAGTATTAGCAACTCTATCCACAACTAAAACACCTAAAAGATAATTTAAATTTAAATCTGGCTGGGCTTCAATATCAAAATAAAGTTCAATCGGGGCTGTAAAAGTCAGATATTCTAAAGAAAAGGAATCAGCCAGAATCAAGGGTTGTTTCGTGAATACAGATTGGGCTTGGACAACTAATTTAGCAGCTACATTACTATCAAATCCTGTTAAGTTTTCTAAGGTGTTAGGATGGGTCTGTGCCAGTGCTTCTAAAGTAGTGATGTCCAAATTTTGCAATTGAGTGTAGCGAATCGGTGTTACACCTGGCAACAGAGACAGATGTTCTTGATATTTCGCTTTCGCATAACAATAATTATACCAGGGACAAAGATTACATTTCTGCCGAGAAATAAAAATTTCCGGTGCTTCCACCGACTCAATAACTTGAATATATTCCTCTAAAATATCCAGCATTTGTGGTGTCCATTTGTCCAAATCCACCACATAAGTTTTATCTTTATCTCGCAATATCAGCCCAGCCTGACTCAGAACCACATCCTGAACCATAGCTAAAACTTGGGCGTGAAAAGCAATAACTACCTGATATTCTTGCTTAGGACGCTTACCCAATTCAATATTAACCGGGACATAGTTCCAATTTCCAAAACGGGATTTCCCCGGCTGTTTCACAAGCAAATCTGGGCGACTCAGCAAAGTATATTTTTCATAATAGGTAGTTAATATTACACCACGACGAATATAACTCACTCCTTGCTGCATCAGTGCTAGAGTTGATGCTGCTCCTGCTTGCCAATCACTCGCAACATAATCCGGCTCGGAATAACTTAACTTTCTGACTATCCGCTGATGATGAAGGCTTTTGTCCTTCTGCACCTTCAGCATTAACTCATTGGGAATCTCTCGCTGAAGATAATCACCATGAACATCTAAAAAAGGTCGTCGCTGACAGCGTTGAAATTGTAGTAAAAGTTGAGCATTGATTAACATCCTTTTAAGCTAACAATAATTCAGAAATTAGAGGACAGTTAAGAATTGCATTGTTCAGCCAAATACTGTAGTTCTGGTTTTTCATGAGTGATTATCACAAACACATTATGTCCCACCGGAGTAACCAGCACAGAAGGTTCGACATTTTAGTATAAAACATCACTGTCGGCGATATTTTTCAACACCATATTACCAGCCCAATTAATAATGTCTTGTGTTTTCTCAGCTTACATGATTTTCCTCAGTTTTGGCTAATTTAACCTTCCGCGCCTCAAAGGCGGCATTAAAACCATCATCCTCATTGCCATAGAAATAAAGTGTAAATCGTTTTTTGTGGATTTTTGCAACTCTTAATCATTTATCCGCTCATTTTTGGGCTAGATATTGCTACACTGAATTTCATACAAAATCATAATTGTTGTCCCCTACACCTTGTGAGAGCATAAGGATCAGCTTTCTGGTGTCATCAAAAAAAAAAGAAAGATAAAAGAGCAAATCAAAACATGGTAGAATCCCTCAGAAAACCAAGCTCTGACGAAATTCGTTCTGGAGTTAAGTCCCCGGCGAAAGAAACCCTTTTAACACCAAGGTTTTACACAACCGATTTCGATGAAATGGCGCAGATGGATCTTTCCGTCAATGAACAGGAATTAGAAGCTATTATTGCAGAATTCCGCATTGACTACAATCGCCATCACTTTGTTCGGGATGCTCAGTTTGAAAAATCTTGGGACTCTATTGACGGAGAAACTCGCAAATTGTTCGTTGAATTTCTCGAACGTTCTTGTACAGCAGAATTTTCCGGCTTCTTGCTATACAAAGAACTCGGCCGTCGCCTAAAGGATAAAAGCCCCCTTTTAGCTGAAGGCTTTAACCTGATGTCACGGGATGAAGCCCGTCATGCTGGGTTCTTGAACAAAGCTATGTCAGACTTTAATCTTTCTTTAGATTTAGGGTTTTTGACTAAGAGCCGTAGTTATACGTTCTTTAAGCCCAAATTCATATTCTACGCGACCTATCTTTCTGAAAAGATTGGTTATTGGCGTTATATCACCATTTATCGTCATTTAGAAGCCCATCCTGAAGATCAAATTTATCCAATTTTCAACTTTTTTGAGAACTGGTGTCAGGATGAAAACCGTCACGGTGATTTCTTTGATGCGGTTATGAGAGCGCAACCACAAATGTTGAATGACTGGAGAGCTAAACTATGGAGTCGCTTCTTCCTGTTGTCAGTGTTTGCAACGATGTATCTCAATGATATTCAACGCAAAGATTTCTATGCTTCCTTGGGCTTGGATGCGCGTGATTATGATATTCATGTAATCAAGAAGACCAATGAAACCGCTGGTAGAGTCTTCCCAGTTATTTTGGATGTTGAGAACCCAGCGTTTTATCAGCGTTTAGATGTTTGCGTCAAGAATAACGAAAAATTGGCAGCAATTTCTAGCTCTAATACTCCTAAATTCCTGCAATTCTTGCAAAAATTCCCAATCTATCTATCTCATGGTTGGCAGTTATTACAATTGTATTTGATGAAGCCTATTGATGCGGCTTCTGCTCACGGTCAAGCTCGTTAATTTGAGTTTATTTTTTTGAGGAGGTGGTTTTGTCTTCGACAAAACCACTTTTTTTATTTATTTTTCAGTCATAGGGGAGCAAATTGGCAAAAATTTACATCAATAAGTAATGAGACAGAATTAGTTACACAATGTCATTGCGTTAGCCATATGAAACGCAGTGAAATGAAGCGATTCCAAGGGTTGTGATTGCTTCCCTTCCCTCGCAATGACTGTAAATATTTTTGTCCAATTACTTACATGAACATCTTTTCAACTCTGTCACCTGCTATAAGTAGTGAGACAGAATTAATTACACAATGTCATTGCGTTAGCGTAGCGTGGCGTTAGCCATAGGGAACGAAGTGAAATGAAGCAATCGCCAGGGTTGTGATTGCTTCCCTTCCCTCGCAATGACTGTAAATATTTTTGTCCAATTACTTATCATGCACAAAAATTTTAGATATCAATTACCGTTTCTGCTGACATTTTGTTTATTTACTAATTTATTACCTGCGGTGGGTGCAGTTGTCTGTCCAAGGGATGTTAAAGAATTAAAAGTAACTGGGTATTATGATAGGGATGGTAGTAACGGACGTAGCGGTAGAGATGGACGCAGTGGGACAAGCCAGATAATAAACGCTGATGGTTCGGCGGTTAGTCTTGACTTATCTGGAAAAGATGGTGAAGATGGCGAGGATGGTGAACCGGGTTTTCGTCCTAGTTGTCGGAATCATCAGGAAGAAGGACGAGATAATATTAATGCCCCCAATGGTGGTGATGGTGGTAGCGGTGGTGATGGTGGCAATGGTGGTCAGGGTGGCGATCTGACGGTCTATTATACGAATTTGGCAGATTTAAGGAAAATTGCCGTTCGGGCTGTTGGTGGCGAAGGTGGACGGGGTGGAAGAGGTGCTAGAGGTGCGGTGGGTTGTTCCTGTCGTCAACGACGTTGGGAGAGGGAAAGTTGTACAGGAAGATCTGGTACTCTCAATCGTCAATGTACTCAAAAGGTTTATCGGTGTTACGATGGACGCGATGGCAGTGATGGTAGAGATGGGCGTGATGGTAAACCGGGCAGGTTAGGAATTTTAAGTATAGTTAATGGCAAAGAAGCTTTAGCAGATGATAAACCAACTGCGGAAATTGCGGTTTCTCAATTGGCAAATCAACAATTTAATCTTTCTAAAAATAAGTGGCAAATTCGTCAAGGGGCAAAGTCTTTACTTGCCATTGGTTCTGTAATTGCTGATGAATATCGAGAGTTTGAACGGCGTTTGGACGGAAGTTTTAAATTAGTTTGGCTAGAAAAAAATGCTATTAATAATTTTGCCAATCAATCTGTAAAACTCTCTTTAAATTATAATCAAGAAATAGATATTGCTTTTCCTGAAAATCTCTGGGTTGATGGTACTGCTAAAACTACGGGAACTTTGACGGATTACACTGTAAATCATGCTATTTTTCAGGAAGATGTAATTAGGTTAGCTGTGGCTGAATTTGCTAATTCGGGACAAAATCTCAGTTTCAGAATAGTTGATTTAGCTGGTAAATCTGATGTGATTAATACTCGGTTTAAAGTGAAATATCGAGCGCAAGATAATTTTGATGATGCTTTTAATCCTCAAATTTTATACGAAGGGGAAGTTCCTGCTGAGTTAGTAAGTCGTAGTTATAATAATTTTACTCTAGCTTTAGGTAAGTTAAAAATTCCTAGTCAAGCTTTAAATTCAGGTGTAAAGGTTGATGTTGAAGTTGTGGCAATTCGTTCTTTAGGTGGACGTTCTATACAGCAAAAAATTAGTTGGCAAGGGGTAATTCGTAAGCGATGATAAGATTTAGATCCCCGACTTCTCTAAGAAGTCGGGGATCTTGTTATCCATAATTATTTTCCCATGTTGCGTTTGAGTTTTTCTAATTCATCTTGGGTTTCCCAACGGCGAAATGTATTTTCTAGGTCATCAAAATTACTGTTATAATTAGTAGCTGTATTCCAGCCATGAGTTTCAGTTTCTAATCTTTCTTGGGTTTGTGCTTTGGTTCTTGCTGTTTGTAATTCGGCTGCTTTGATTTGTACTTCTTGACGACGTTGTTGAATTTTGCGAAGTAGTTCTTGGGATTGACTAATACGTTCTTTTATACCTTGCATTTGTCCCCACATCTGATTTCCTTCTCGCAGTAGTGCTGCTTCTCGTTCTTGGGCTGGGGTGGCTAAGTCTTGTCTACCTGCGGCTTGGGCTTTTTCAATACGGATATGCCATTTTTGAATTTCTTGGGCTGTGGAGAGGATTTCATCTTGCGATCGCTTCTCTTGCAATTGTAACTCGGCAATTAATTTTAATGTATCTTCTTCTTGTTCCCGCAGTTGTTCTAATAGTGCTTCTAACTCTAAATGAGGGTTATTTCGCAAGAATTCTTCTAAACGACTTTCTAAAAACCGACTTAAATCATCAAATAAACTCACTGTTAATACTCCAAAGATTAGATATATGTTTATTTATAACAGGGAACGGGGGGTGGGGGGTGGGGGGCAGGGGGCAGGGGGCAGGGGGCAGGGGGCAGGGGGCAGGGGGCAGGGGGCAGGGGAAGTAGGGGGCAGGGGGCAGGGGGCAGGGGGCAGGGGAAGTAGGGGAAGTAGGGGAAGTAGGGGAGTGGGGGGAGTGGGGGGAGTGGGGGGAGTGGGGGAGAAATTTCATTCTTCATTCTTCATTCTTCATTCTTCATTCTTCATTCTTCATTCTTCATTCTTCTGATAGCGTAGCGTGGCGTTAGCCATACTTCTGAATGGGCGCAGGCCCTGCGCCCCTACCTCCTGAACTCCTGTTAAATGGGTGTTACCCAATATTTGATTCCTTGGACAATTTTTTGTTGTAATCCAAATTTGGGTAAATCATCTTCACTCCAGCCTAAATAAGTCCAATGGGGAAGATCACTAACTACAGTTTGAAACCAGCCATTTTCATTTAAAGCCTGTCTTTGGGCTGATGTTGATACTTGTAAATCAATTGCTAATCCCCACAGATGTTGTGATGTGCCAGGGGGGGCAACTAATCCGAGAATTTTTGTTTCTTTTCCGGCTTTTACTTGTGCTAATGTTTCGCTATTTGCGTATTTATTCCAAAATCTTAAATTGGTGGCAAAATTGCGAAGACAATCTCCAGCGTAACCTGATTTTAAAGGAATGGTTGCTAAACTTTTGGCTTGATTTAAAGCGGTGGCGGCTGTTTTTTGTAAATAACATTCTTGTGTGTCATTTACTAAAGCTATACTAATTGCATCCTGAAAAGATTGGGTTGCTGATTCGTTATCTAAAATCACTTTTTGTGGTAGGTTAATTCCTGGCTTTTGATTAATAAATACTGTCCCATAAGTACGCAGTAAAGTATATTCAAAACTATCAATTTGGGGAATTGTGGGGATTTTTTTGGCGATTACTGCTAAGAAACGCTGTTGATCATCTAATTGCTGATTGGGAATAAATTGTGTATTTACAGATGTTGTTGGGCTATGACAAGGTATGTCGGAGTTAGTTATACAGTCTGTCCTGATTTGAGGGGTTTGTGTTGGCTGACTTTGGGAAATTTTGTGAATAGAGACTAAGCTAACACTAACAAAAATAATTATGGTCACAAATGCCGCTATTTTCAGAACTAGTTTCATGAAAATATTACTTGTTTTGAAAATTTCGATTTGATCATATCGCAAAATTTAGTTATTTTTTTGTATTATTAGGTTAATTACTTTCATGTTTAATCATTTTTATCAAGATAATGACTTTTAAAAACTCTCGCACTCAAACCTTAGTTATTTATGGCATACTAGGAGCGATCGCTCTGGTGATGCTATTTCCATTATTATGGCTGATCAGTACAGCCTTAAAATCACCAACGGAAAATATCTGGCAGTCACCACCCCAATTACTACCCAATCAACCAACATTAGAAAACTTCTCCAGAGTTTGGCAATCTCTACCTTTTGGAACTTATTTATACAATAGTATATTAGTATCAGTCTTAACAGTTGGTTTAAATTTGTTATTTTGTTCCTTAGCGGCTTACCCCTTGGCTAGACTATCATTTGTGGGCAGAAATGGAATTTTCATTGCCATTGTGTCCACAATTATGATTCCCTTCCAAATTGTCATGATTCCTTTATATATTTTAACAGTGCAACTAGGATTGCGAAATAGTTACTTAGGGATAATTTTTCCGAGTTTAGCATCTGCTTTTGGTATATTTTTACTCCGACAAGCTTTAATAAGTGTGCCAAAAGAAATTGAGGAAGCGGCTCGCTTAGATGGCAGTTCTGAGTTAGGATTATGGTGGTGCGTAATGCTACCTGCCATTCGCCCAGCCTTAATTACTTTGGCTATCTTTGTTTTTATTGGTGCTTGGAGTGACTTCTTGTGGCCTTTAATTGTCATTCAGGATGAAAGTTTGTATACTCTACCATTGGGGGTAGCTAAGTTAGCGGGAACATTTTCCTTAGATTGGCGGTTAGTGGCTGCTGGTTCAGTAATTTCTATTACTCCAGTGTTAGTATTATTTTTGTTTTTACAAAAATACATCGTCCCTACTGATACGGGGAGTGGAGTCAAGGGCTAAAAATGCAGATAAAAAAATCATCAAGCTTCTGAACCCCGGATATGGCAATCCTGGGAATATGCAAAAGCTATTCTCAACAATTCTACCCCTGACTCCTAGTAGTTAGTCAAATTTATTTTGACGGGTAATGATCGGAAAAAACTTCTCTTCTTCCCTCCCCCACCTCCCCCACCTCCCCTACCTCCCCCACCTCCCCCACCTCCCCTACCTCCCCCACCTCCCCCACCCCCCTACCTCTCTTCTCCCCCTACTTGCCTTCACCCGTCATTTTCGGGTTGACAGACTACTAGTATTTAGAAAAATGATCAATTCTCCATTACAGTTATTAGTTTTAAGCAATGGTCATGGGGAAGATATGATTGCTGTGCGGATTATTCAGGCTTTACAACAATTATCTTCTCCACCGGATATTTTTGCTTTACCAATAGTGGGTGAAGGACGTGCTTATCAAAAAATAGATATTCCTCTGATTGGTAAAGTGCGAACTATGCCTTCCGGTGGTTTTATTTATATGGATAGCCGTGAATTAATGCGTGATGTTGGCGGGGGGTTGGTGCAGTTGACTCTTAATCAAATTCAATCTATCCGCCGTTGGGTAAGTTCACAAACTAAGTTAGGTAATCAAAAGGCTGTTCTCGCTGTGGGGGATATTGTTCCTTTGCTGTTTGCAGCGATGAGTGGTGCTGATTATGCTTTTGTGGGGACGGCTAAATCAGAATATTATGTGCGTGACGCAATGGGATTGTTACCCAGGAAATCAAAGTCCGCATGGTGGGAAAATTTTTCTGGTTCGATTTACCATCCTTGGGAAAGGTGGTTGATGAGTCGTGGTCGTTGTCGGGCGGTGTTTCCTAGAGATTCTCTGACTACGGAAATTCTCAAAAAATGGTCAATTCCCGCTGTAGATGTGGGGAATCCCATGATGGATGGGTTACAGACAAGTTTGACTGCACAACAGTTCTATCGTCCTGATGCTGAACTCGAAGAGGTGATTCGTCCTTTTGTTGTGACTCTTTTGCCCGGTTCTCGTGCGCCGGAAGCTTACAATAATTGGGAAATCATCATGATTGCTGTATCAGCACTGATGGCTAGTTTACGACGACCAGATTCTTTATTTGGGGCTGCGGGGACGATGATTTTTTTAGGGGCGATCGCTCCTGGTCTAGATTGTAGTATTTTATCACAGAGTTTACATATCCAAGGTTGGCGACGGTGTGATCAATCTCCTTTACCAATTTCTGACCCCGATAGCTTGACTTTTCAACAAAAAAATTCTTACTTCATCTTGACCCAACAAGCCTATAATGATTGCCTGTATTTAGGTGATGTGGCGATCGCTATGGCTGGAACAGCAACGGAACAATTCATCGGTTTGGGAAAACCTGCGATCGCTATCCCTGGTAATGGTCCTCAATATAACCCCGGTTTTGCAGAAGCCCAAAGTCGGCTTTTAGGCATATCCCTCACCCTCGTCAACCAACCATCACAAGTTCTCCCAGCTATCCAATCTCTCCTCAAAAATCCTGACATCCTCCATGCGATCGCTGAAAATGGCATTCAACGCATGGGACGTGCAGGTGCAGCACAACGGATTGCAGAATGTTTACAAGTAAGGGTAATGGGTAATGGGTAATGGGTAATTTTCTTATCTCTTATCCATCTCCTGACTGGGCGCAGGCCCTGCGCCCCTACCTCATGACTCCTGACTCCTTAAACCACCAAACCGGAACGTAAAGCCCGAACTGCTGCTTGGGTACGATCATCAGCACAGAGTTTATTTAAAATATTGCGAACATGAGTTTTGACCGTACCTACAGTAATATATAACTTCTCGGCAATTTGTCCATTGCTGCAACCAGCCACAATCAATGCCAGAATTTCCAGTTCCCGTTGGGTGAGGGGGTAAGTTTCTAAAACTTGTTCATATTCTGTTTCTAGGGCTTCAATTTTGACAGTTTTCGGCTTATCAAATGATTGATGATCACCGGGGACACCTTGACGCATTTTCCGTAATACTATATTAGCGATCGCCGGATCAATCCAAGAGTTACCATGAAAAGTTGCTTGTACAGCCTCAATAAATTTATTAACACTTGTATCCTTCATATAATAAGAATCTGCGCCGGCGGCAAAGGCTGCCAAAACCACATTTTCTGAATTATTCATCGTCAAAATCAATATTTTGGTCTGCGATTGTCCTGTTTCCGCCTGATAACGTCTAAACTTGCGCGTCAGTTCAATCCCATCCATGTCGGGTAAACCGATATCTATCACAGCCACATCCGGTTTAGTTGTTTCTAGCAGTTTTAGTCCCAGATTCGCACTAGCTGCCTCACCCACCACCTTAAAACCGCCATGCAACTGCAATTCAGTTTTGAGTCCCATGCGCGTTAAATCATGATCTTCAATTAATAGAATGCTAATGTCACTCATTATTTATTACACCCATGATAATCAGATTACTTCTAAAGGAAGTATTACCAATAGCAAAAAGCTGATTAGTTATTTAAGAATTGTATTTAATTTATCCATCCCTCAGCATATATGATATGTGAAACAATGAACATCTATCAATAGGAATAGTAAATAATTGATTTTTGAATTTTCATAGCTGTAAAAATCTAGCTAAAGATATATAGATATTTCCCGCAAAACAAATGAAATTATTGAGACAAATCAGAAAAATTACAGTTATGGTACTATTACGAAATTTACTATGGATTCAATACAGCAGTTAGCAAATATGCGAGCATTACTATTATCACACTCTGCTATCAGACACCAAAAAAAACTTCTAACCCTGATATCTACGCTAAAAACGTAAGTAGGTGAACACAATAAAACCAAACTGTGTAAAGAAATGTAAAATCACCTAAACCCTCTTGCCTTGCCATAACGACAATTTTCAACGCCAACCTACTTATTTATATGTGTGACGCAAATAATTTTTCACCTGATAATTATTACCAATGCTTAGACAAAAACACTTAAGCCAATGGTACATAATGTTTCCATGCAACTCTCACTAATGGGTGAGGACAGTTCATGAATTACTAATTTACAATCTTTTTAAGTGGATAAAGTATTTCTCTTACCTGGAAATAAATCTGCTCATTCACCAGAAAATCATGTTCATTATTTGTATAATCTAGAAACTGTAAAAACAGAAATGCTGAATATAAATCTGTATTGGACAGCCAGAAGAAAAACCGATGGAAGAGAATCTGAAAATCTTAGTTGTAGACGATGATCAGTCTAATGGCTCAATAGTAAGTCTAGCTCTGACCCAAACAGCTATTAGCATGGAAATTGATGAAGTTAAAGATGGGAATCATGCCTTTTTTGCCCTCATCAATAATCACTATGATTGCGTATTTTTTAACTATCACTTACCAAATCAAGATAGTTTCACATTAATCCATAAATTACAATCTTCAGGGATTAAAGTTCCGCTAGTAATTCTCATAGATGCAGACAATGAACAAATAGCCAGAGAGTTACTAAAATTAGGTGCTAGTGAGTATTTTCTTAAGTCTAGATTATCACCAGAAACCATAGCTCAAATCTTACGCAGTACCATCCGTGTATATCATGCTGAAATGCGGCTAGATTTAGCAAACCAACAGCTTAAAGAAAGTCGTGAACAACTAGTTTTACAGCAAAAAGAATTAACAGCACAACAGCAACATATTAAATATCAAAACTTTAAACTTTTAGAAATATCTAGCTTAAAATCACTATTTTTAGCCACCATATCCCATGAACTAAGAACTCCCATGAATGCAATTATTGGGTTTTCACAAATTCTCTTACGTCCCAAATTTGGTCAGTTGACAAATCAACAACTAGACATGGTAGAGAAAATTCTCAATAATGGCAAAGATCTACTGCTAAAAATTAATGAAATTCTGGATTTTTCTCAACTAGAATCCGGGAAATTAGAACTAAAGCCAGAAATATTGGATTTATCAAAAGTTGTGAGTCATGCAGTTACAAACATTCGTCCCTTAGCTGAAGCCAAAAATTTATCTTTGCTAGTTAAAATAGACCTAGAAAATACATTAGTATTTAATGATGCAGTACGATTACAACAAATTGTCATCAATTTACTTTCCAATGCTGTAAAGTTTACTGAGGCTGGGACTATTTGGGTAGAAATCCAAGAAACAACTCAAAATCAAGTTATAATAACGGTGAAAGATACAGGAATTGGTATTGCTTCTCAAGATTTTCAAAAAATTTTTGCAGCATTTCACCAAATTGATCAAGGTATTGGTCGTAAATATTCAGGTACAGGGTTAGGTTTAGCTATTATTGATTCACTGGTAGACATCATGGGAGGAAAAATAGATATCGAAAGTCAGTTAGGGGTAGGTTCAATATTTAAAATAAAATTACCACGAAAAATAAATTTAGCACCGGATTTAGGGAGTGTGGTCTTTAGTCCTCATCAAAATCCTTTTCATTCTGTACATTCTCCTCATAAAGCTTTAATCAATTATCCCCACTTAAAATTGTAGATTACTAAGAAATTAAATATGTCTAACTTGAAAGAATTCCGAATTTTGTGCGTTGACGATGTCCCAGATAATCTGACTTTAATGCGGACAATCTTAGAAAGCGAAGGCTATGAAATTGATTCAGCAATGGATGGTAAAATAGCCTTAGAAAAAGTCATTAAGTCACCACCGGATTTAATTATCTTAGATGTGATGATGCCAGAAATAAATGGTTATGAAGTTACACAACAGATTCGGAATAATCCTGAAATCAACTATATTCCGATTTTACTACTGACAGCCCGTATTGAAGCCAGCGTAGTTGAAGGTTTAGATATCGGTGCTGATGATTTTCTTCGCAAACCCTTTGAGATTGAAGAATTATTAGCCAGAGTGCGATCGCTCCTAAGATTAAAGCACAGTATTGACGAACAACGCAAAATGACCCTACAGCGAGAAGACTTTGTTTCTCGTCTTACCCATGATTTACGTACTCCCCTAGTAGCTGCTAATCGAGTGCTGAATTTATTTCTGCAAGAAGTCTTTGGACAAATTCCTTCAGAAATGAAACAACCCATTAGTGTAATGATTCGCAGCAATCAAAATCTCCTAGAAATGGTGAATACATTACTAGAAGTTTACCGCTTTGAAGCTGGACAAAAAAATCTCTACTTTGAATCATGCAACTTAACCACAATTGCTACCGAGGTCATAAGTGAATTAGATCCCTTAGCACTGGAAAAAAACTTAACTTTGAAATTAGATACCCATGAATTAAGTCCAACAGACAATAATGGCGGCATAGTTAAAGGCGATCGCTTAGAATTAAGACGAGTATTCCATAACTTAATTGGTAATGCCATCAAATTCACGGATACAGGCAGTATAGAAATCCGCATTTTTGAAACCTTATCCCCAGCTAATCATTGCAGTAGTACCATCATCATCGAAGTTCAAGACACAGGTTATGGCATTGCACCAGAAGATCAAGAAACTATTTTTGAGCGCTTTCGTCAAGGTAAAAATAAAAGATCAGGTAGTGGTTTAGGACTACATCTTTGCAGCCGCATTATTGAAGCACACGGAGGTAAAATAGAACTTTCATCAGAAATCGGTAAAGGCAGCATATTCACAGTCAAACTCCCTAAAATTGCCGCATGATTATTAATGAATCTGTGGCACTTCTAAAACCGAGCATAGCTCAAATTTCCTCCCTAGAAATCGGTAGATAATTGCAGCCAACTCCTCAATCATATAAGGTTTAACGATGTAATCATCAAAACCAGCTTCAAGCATCCGTTTGTTATATTCAGCATCAGTTAAAACCGTCATAGCCACCACAGGAATATGACAAGTTAACGATTCTTGCTTAAGATACCGAATAAAATCTAGTCCATTCATCCCGGGTAAAAAAATATTCAATAAGATTAAATCAGGTTGATGTTCTTTAGCCATAAATACTGTTGTTGAACTTTCTTTTTGACAAATAGACTGACAACCAAGTAACTCAAGGGTATAACTCATCAGCAGTAGACTATCGTCATGATTTTCTACCACTAAAATCAAAGGCTGTTGATGTTGTTGATGTTGTTGCCGTTTCTCATCACTCATGAATGAATGCGCTAGATACATCTCGTCTCCAGAGTCGTTAATGGGGAGTAGTCGTCTTTTTAGGCATAATTAGGCTTACTCGTAAATCCTTATTGGTTATTTATCTCAACCAATGCCAACAGGAAATAAAAATCCAGCTTTAATACCTTTAGCAGATATATTTTGATTATATGCAAAATCGTCAATAAATTTATTTAGAAAAATCAATAAATTCATAACCTCTCATTTCTATCAGAACTGAAGATTATTGTTACCCTGATTATCAGTATTTTAACTAATAACTACTAAATAAACTTGAGACTTAGACAAAGAAAAAATCATCATTCATAGATAGAAAATATTCAACATAATTCTTGCTTTTGACTCCTATTCCTAACTATAGGACTCCGGTTTGATTCTGTGAATTTTCCTGCGTAGGAAGGCAAGAGGATTTGAGAATATGAAGGTGTACCGAGTTTTGAATGGCTACGCCACGCAAGCTATCAAAAATCAAATAAGTAAGTAGGTGAACAGAAAAATTTAAAGGTATGTGAAGAAAAGTAAGTAGGTGAACACAATAAAACCAAACTGTGTAAAGAGATGTAAAACCGCCTAAACCCTCTTCACTCTTGCCTCTTGCCTCTTGCCTTGCCATAACGACAATTTTCAACGCCAACCTACTTAAAATCACTCAAAACTCTCTTCCTGTTCCCTGTTCCCTTGCCCCAAGGACAATTTTTAACGCCCACCTACTTATTTTGAGACACCATCAGCCAAAACCTTGCACTTTTTTGTGATAAAAATCCGCGAAACCCTTATTAATAAATGGTTTTAGCTTTATTTAGCAAGCCCTATATAGGTATAATATTATTTAGTTGACACTCCCCGGTCTAAAGACCTACGGTGTACACACAACCTTACTCACAGCGTGGCATCTAGGTTTGCTTTGGGTACTTATTCAGCAAACCCTATCTAGGAAAAATACAGAAAAACCCAGATCCCCGACTTCTTCAAGAAGTCGGGGATCTTAAAATCAAAATTTCAATTCTTTAGTTTATCTAAAATCACGTCTAAGTTATGAAATTCCCTTTCTAAGATAGAAGCAGCGATGGAAAATCGCCATAAATAACCACGACCTCATAGCCAACTGCTAGGGAAAAACTAATGTCAGTAACCCAGCCCTAAAGGGACTGGGCTTGCAAGAGTAATCGAGCAGTCCGTACTGACCAGACCACCCTGAGTTTACTCTCATGGTAGCCGTTATTTGAGTCACGACACCCACCGAATGCGTTGCCAGTTCCCTGCTCTGTCGCTTGTGATTAAACAGTTCTAAGGTAACAGGAACAGTGTTGCAAGCCCAACAAGCTCTTATAACAGGTCTAGGCTAACATTACCCCAGAAATGGGAGTTGGTTTCCAGATTCCAATCAAAAATCTGGTTTCAATTTTAATATCCACAGCGGTTAAAACCGCTCGTGTCGTTTCCCTCTCAGGGAGCCAAGCCACCCTCGTTTCCCACTTACCGGGTATTCTTATGACTCAAGAATCAGAATCTTTGGATTTGTCCACAGATAAAGCTTTAGATCGTGATTGTACAACATTATCCCGCCACATCCTCCAACAACTACAGAGTTTTGGACCCGATGCCCAGGATTTAAGTGCGCTCATGAACCGCATCGCCTTAGCGGGTAAATTAGTTGCCCGTCGCTTGAGTCGCGCTGGTTTAATGGAAGGAGTTCTCGGATTCACTGGAGAAGTCAACATCCAAGGAGAATCCGTCAAAAAAATGGATGTTTACGCCAACGAAGTATTTATTTCCGTCTTCAACCAAAGCGGCTTAGTCTGTCGTCTCGCTTCCGAAGAAATGGAAAAACCCTACTATATCCCAGAAAACTGCCCCATCGGTCGTTATACCCTACTTTATGACCCCATTGACGGCTCATCCAACACAGATAACAATCTCAGTTTAGGTTCTATCTTTGCCATTCGTCAGCAAGAAGGAACAGATATTGATGGTGAAGCCAAGGATTTGCTTACCAATGGTCGCAAACAATTAGCCGCCGGATATATTCTTTATGGGCCCAGCACCATGCTGGTTTATACAATAGGTACAGGAGTACATTCCTTCATTCTTGATCCTAGCTTGGGTGAATTTATTCTCTGTCAAGAAAATATCAAAATGCCCAATCACGCCGCCACTTATAGCGTTAATGACGGCAACTTCTGGCAATGGGAAGAACCCTTTAGAGAATATATCCGTTATGTTCATCGCACCGAAGGCTATAGTTCCCGTTACAGTGGCGCAATGGTCAGCGATATTCACAGAATTTTATTACAGGGTGGAGTATTTCTGTACCCAGGAACACTACAAAAACCAGAAGGTAAATTACGTTTACTCTATGAAACCGCCCCTTTAGCATTTTTAATTGAACAAGCTGGAGGCGTAGCAACCACAGGAACAATGGATATTTTAGATGTCGTTCCCACCAAACTGCATCAACGCACCCCATTAATTATTGGTAGTAAAGAAAACGTAGCCAAAGTTATGTCTTTTATCAAAACAGGTAATTAGACAAAACCCTGATTAATTAAAAATCAAACTTCATGTTCTAGACTGAACAAATAAAAGAAAAAATAGTCGGTTAAAACCGACTTTAGCTATCAGACAGGGAATTTATTCCCTGGATTCTGGATTCTAAATTCTGGATTCTGAATTCTAATTCTGTACCCCATATACCTGCAACAATCAATCCGTGTCTTTTCTGTGTCATTCATGAACTCTTTAAAAGGCAAAGTCAAGCTATTCTCACCTGTAGAGGGAATTGGGGTAATTGGCAAAGATTAGAACCCCAATCCAAATCCAAATCCCAAATCCCAAATCCCAAATCTAAAATCTAAAATCCTATGGTCAGTTTGTTAGAAAATCCATTGCGTGCCGGTCTACAGCAGCAAGGGATGCCCGAACCACAAATAATTGTCATCTTTGGCGCGTCTGGAGACTTAACTTGGCGGAAGTTAGTCCCAGCATTATACAAATTGCGGAGAGAAAGACGGATTCCCGCAGAAACCACCATTGTGGGCGTAGCCCGTCGGGAATGGAGTCATGAATACTTCCGTGAGCAGATGCAAAAAGGCATGGAAGAAGCTCACGCTAGTGTAGAACTAGGTGAACTGTGGCAAGACTTTTCTCAAGGTTTATTTTACTGTCCTGGGAATATAGACGACCCAACCGGCTACCAAAAACTCAAAACCCTATTAGCCGAACTAGACGAGAAACGGGGAACACGCGGAAACCGGATGTTCTACCTTTCCGTCGCCCCCAACTTCTTCCCCGAAGCTATTAAGCAACTGGGGTTAGGAGGAATGCTAGATGATCCAGAAAAACATCGTTTAGTCATTGAAAAACCCTTTGGACGTGATTTAGCTTCCGCCCAAAACCTCAACCAAGTGGTCCAAAAGTTTTGTAAAGAAAATCAAGTCTATCGGATTGACCACTACTTAGGTAAAGAAACAGTCCAAAACTTGCTGGTTTTCCGCTTTGCTAATGCCATTTTTGAACCTTTGTGGAATCGGCAATTTGTTGACCACGTCCAAATCACCGTAGCCGAAACCGTAGGCGTGGAAGACCGGGCTGGCTATTATGAAAGCGCCGGCGCACTCCGGGATATGTTGCAAAACCACCTCATGCAGCTTTACTGTTTAACGGCAATGGAAGCACCCAACGCTATGGATGCTGATAGTATCCGTACAGAAAAAGTCAAGGTGCTACGAGCTACCCGTTTGGCTGATGTTCATGATTTATCAAAGTCAGCTATTCGAGGTCAGTACAGCGCTGGCTGGATGAAAGGACAACAGGTGGAAGGGTATCGAAATGAACCAGGAGTTAATCCTGAATCCACCACACCCACCTATGTGGCAATGAAGTTTTTAGTAGATAACTGGCGTTGGAAAGGTGTTCCTTTCTACCTGAGAACTGGCAAGCGGATGCCCAAAAAAGTTAGTGAAATTGCCATTCACTTCCGCGAAGTTCCCTCCAGAATGTTCCCCTCTGCATCCCAGCAAGCTAACCCCAACGTTTTGACCATGCGGATACAACCCAATGAAGGGATTTCCCTCCGGTTTGATGTAAAAATGCCCGGTGGTGATTTCCGCACCCGTTCCGTAGATATGGATTTCAGCTATGGTTCTTTTGGGATTTCAGCTACTTCTGATGCCTACGACCGCCTCTTTCTTGATTGTATGATGGGCGACCAAACTTTATTTACAAGAGCAGACGAAGTAGAAGCCGCTTGGCAAGTGGTTACACCTGCTTTATCTGTATGGGATTTACCCGCAGATCCTGCCACTGTCCCTCAGTATGAAGCAGGTACTTGGGAACCAGAAGAGGCAGAATTATTAATTAACCAAGACGGTCGCCGCTGGCGCAGACTGTAGAAATTTTAGATTTTAGATTTTAGATTTTGGATTGGGAATGGATGGGTTGGAAAAGAATTATTACCTATTAATTACTAACCATCACCTAACTTCTAATGCAAAATCTGAAAATCTTAAATCTTAAATCCACAATCCAAAATCCAAAATCCAAAATAGACTATGATTTCCCAAGCACCAACAATTTATTCTTTGCAAGCCCCCAAAGATGTTTCCCTCACCGAAATTGAAGCAGAACTTACTAAAGTTTGGCAAAGTTACGGTATTCAGGGAGAAGACGGTGGTTTACCCGCTGCTACCCGCGCTACAACATTTACTTTGGTGGTTTACGAACCTGAAGAAACCCAGTATTTGTTAACTGCAACAGGTTTTTACAAGGGTCCTATTGATGGCATTCTCGGACCTCAAACTAAAACAGCATTGCAGGAATTACAAAAAAAGCACCATCTCTCAGAAACTGGTAGTGCAACACCAGAAACTCTCACTGCTTTGCGGCAAGAATATTTCCAAAATCAGCACACCGGACCAAATGGAGATAGTCATGGTGCCGCTATGGGCTATACTTTCAGTCCTACGAGTCCCACCATTGCGGACGAAATTGCCATCCGTAACCCCTGCCGGATCATTGCTTTATGTCCTGTGGCTGGGGATGATGAAGGGGTAAAGGCTCAAGTTTCTGCCTATTGCCCAATTCAAAAGCAGTCTTCTAGCACTCTTGTTTGCTGTGAATATATTACCCTCACTGGTACTGCTTGGGCATTAGAACGCATTGGGGGCATGATTCCCGCTTTATTAATCGGTGGTTTACCTAAGTTCCTCTGGTGGAAAGCTACACCGGATGCGGCTAACCCTTTGTTTAAACGATTAGCCGCAGTTTGCAATAATGTCATTGTTGATTCTTGCAACTTTAATACACCAGAAGATGATTTACTCAGTTTGCAAAAGTTAGTAGAATCTGGTGTACCTTTGGCTGATTTGAATTGGCGGCGGTTATCTGCGTGGCAGGAGTTGACAGCACAAGCTTATGATGCGCCTAATCGTCGGGCTGCTCTTAGAGAAATTGATCGTGTCAATATTGATTACGAAAAAGGTAATGCTGCTCAAGCGTTGTTGTATTTAGGTTGGTTAGCTAATCGCTTAGAATGGCAACCAGTTTCCTATAGACAGGAAAACGGTGATTATGACATCACTTCTGTGCAATTCCTGTCTCAAGACCAAAAACACATAGAAGTTGAGTTGGCAGGTGTTCCCATTGCTGATATTGGGGAAATTGTCGGCGATTTAATTGGTTTGCGGTTGAGTTCTACTAATATTCAAGCTAATTGTGGAACTGTGATTTGCTCGGAAACTGGCGGCTGTATGCGAATGGAAACTCATGGTGGCGCTCAGTCGTCTGGTTTGTTCCAACAGGTTACTTCTCTTGCGGAACAAAAGGCAGAGGCTTTGTTAAGTCAACAGGTGCAACGCTGGGGACGTGAGGCTTTATTTGAGGACAGTCTCATTGCAATTGGTAACACGATTAAGTTAGGTAAATAGTTAATGGTAATGGGTAATGGGTAAGTTGTCAGTTGTCAGTTGTCAGTCGTCAGTGGAAAATATTTTCCCCCTGCCCCCTGCCCCCTGCCCCCTGCCCCCTGCTTCTTTCCTGTTCCCTATTTTCAACATTAAAAAACCCGGATGAACCGGGCAGATGTACTATTTGTCAAGTGTTAGCTAATGATAATTATTGGTTGATTTCACAAGTTAAAGGGCAAGCTGCATAAACAGTGGTTTGAGTTTTTTCAGCTTCGTCATGTAACCAATTTAACCATTTTATTTGCTTAGGATGAATACCTTTAGCTGTTAGCACTCCAGCAGCAATTAATACTGCCATGACATTAAACGTTACTAAGCCACCTGCCACAATTAACACGGCACTAGCAGGCATCACGGATTGTAAAACAATAGATAATAAACAACCTACTGTAGCCATTAATACAACCAACGGAAAACCAACAACTAACAAGCACACTGCCAACGTAAATGTCCAGATTAAAAAGCTTCTCATCATTAACAAGGAGTGGGTCCGAACTAGATTAGAGCTTTGAGCCGAAACCATGACTTTTCCTCCCAATACACAGCAAGTTTAAATTTCAGTTGTTTCTCACTCGAAAGCGAATTAACTGATTTTGTTTCAGTGAAATTTAGTATATAAAACCTTGGCTTTAAAATGAGCATTTCTTTACTAAAGTTTACAGTTGATTTTTTCTAGTTATGAATGAGAATTCACATATACCCACAGGTAGGGGAAAGAGTTCTGGTATATGCCTTGAGAAATATGGACTAACGGTAGATGAGAAGCAGATATTGATCCCCGCAATTTGATCGCTCAGATGCTTAACATTTCTTATGGAAAACGATATTATTTCTCATAATTTATCAGGAGGTAATAAAAAATAGGCTGTAGGTAATGGGTAATTCTGAATTTTCCTCGCTTTCACTCCTCTCGCTACCCTTAATTACTTGATATTATTAGTTACTGATATATTACGTAAATCTTACGGAAGAGCAAGGATAATCAGTATGTGTTAAAAAATATGTATATTGGTAAATAACCTACTAAAAAGACTGCATAACAGGGAGCAGGGGGCAGGAGGCAGGGGCAGGAGGCAGGGGGCAGGGGGCAGGGAGCAGGGGGCAGGGGGCAGGGAGCAGGGGGCAGGGGGAAAATATTTTCTACTGACAACTGACAACTGACAACCGACAACTGACAACTGACGAGCAACCAATTACTAATTAACAAAAGTGAAGATATATGACAGAATCACAAACATTTAGAATGCCGCCACCTTTACCAAAAGCAAAAGTACAGCCTCCGGTGGCAAATTTAGAAATGAACGCACCAGCCCCACCAATAATTACTACACCACCACCAATATTTTCCAATTCTAATGGGTTAACGAATGAACCTGTAGGACGTACCTTAGCGCAGCTTGTTCAGGAAGCCTTTGATGAGGGTTACTCTGATATTCACTTGGGAGTGGGTGAAATTCCCCGCTTCCGCAGCCGAGGGGAAATTCTGACAACAAGTTATCCCGAAGTTGATAAACTGACTTTTATGCGTTGGTTGCGGGAGATTCTCTCTGATTCTGAAATTCAAAGGTTTCAAGAACATTTAGAATTTGATGGGGCGACTCAGTACGATTTTGCCCGTGTGCGGATTAATGTGTTTGATTCGCTGCGTGGTTATGCAATGGTACTGCGGTTAATTCCTCTCAAAATTCTATCTATGGAGCAGTTGCGCCTACCACCAGTGTTTAGAGATATTTGTCATCATCACAAGGGTTTAGTTTTGGTGACAGGTCCTACTGGTTCGGGTAAGTCTACGACAATGGCAGCGATGGTTGATTATATCAATCGGGAGATGGCTAAACATATTATTACGATTGAGGACCCGGTGGAATTTGTCCACCAAAGCCGTAAGTCTTTGGTTAAACAGCGGGAGGTGGGAATGCACACTCGCAAGTTTGATAATGCTTTGAAAGCAGCTTTGCGGGAAGATCCAGATTTAATTCTGGTGGGGGAAATGCGGGATAAGGAAACCGTGAATACGGCACTGAAGGCGGCACAAACAGGTCACTTGGTGATGGGAACTCTGCACACAAATAGTGCGGTAAAAACTATTGAACGGATTCTCAATTTATATTCGGGTGAAGAACAGGAAGCTATGCGGATAGCGGTTGCGGAATCTTTAGTAGCGGTGATTGCTCAAGGCTTGTGCCGAACTACAGATGGTAAACGGGCGGCTTTCCACGATATTCTCATTAATACTGAGGCTGTTAAGGAATGGGTGAAGGATGGCAAGTATGATGAGATTGCGGAGTTAATGAAACAAGCTGGTTTTGATGGCATGGTGACAATGAATCAGTCATTGCTCGATCTTTACCAAGAAGGTCGGATTACCGAGGAAACGGCGCTAGAAATGTCGCCAACTCCTAACGAAATGGCTCAATTCCTCCGAGGTCGTGTTTAATTGGTAATGGGTAATGACCAATGACCAATGACTAATGACTAAGTTGAATGTAAACAAACTTTCTAAACCCCAGTTGTTCAAGGGTATTGCCTTGTTTACGCCTGGGGGGGATTTAATGTATTGTATTGACCCTAATAAGCAAGGACGATGGCATTTAAATTTATGTGCGGCTTTGCAAGAAATTCTTGATTTACCGGAGCCGCCACATTTTTTAGTTCCTTGCTATACTGCAACTATTGATCACTGGTTAAATCCTCGGACTCAACAAGTGCAAATTTTTGCTGAAGCCTATCCTGCGGTGATTAGGCATCAGGCTGTGTTGAATGCGATTTTTGGGACGGGGGATTTGGTGTGGCAATCAGCACCTTGGCAGGATGGTTTGTGCGATCGCTTGGTATTATCAACTTATCGGTCGACATTTCCTCAGCTTTGGCAAGATCATGATTTAATTGTGCGGTTAGATTTGGCTGATTCTCCCTCGCAATACCAGCCACCAGTTGTCAATAGACAACCTGTGCTACAAAATATTCAAGGACCTCCAGGCTTTGTTTTGCGTTTGTTTGTTGCTGGTCATAGTGCGACTACAGAAAAAATTTTACAGAACTTGCACGAATCCTTAGAGCGATCGCTAGGATATCCTTATACTCTCAAAGTTATTGATGTCCTCACAAATCCAGAACAGGCAGAAATAGATCAAGTTTCTGCTACTCCTACTTTAGTTAAGGTTTGGCCCCATCCAATTCGGCGGATGGTTGGTAATTTAGATAACATGGATAAATTATTACAAATGTTAGCAGGACAATAGACAACCAGTGACAAAGAATGTATAAACTCAAAAAAAAGTTATAATTTATAGAATACTCTTGATTAATGTCTTATGCTAACTACATACACCGCAAAATATACCAAAATAAATAGTGGATATATGGGACAATTGATTGAATGGCAAGAAGTCATTACTGAGGGAGAAACACTAGAAATGTGCAGAACTATGTTACAAGATGCACTCAAAGAAATGATTCTTGCCTATCATCAACAAAATAAAGAAATTCCCACAGAAAACTCTTTACTGGAACAAATTCCTGTAGAAGTTTGATTATGTCAGTAAAACGAAAAGATTTAATTAAGTATTTGGAAGAAAATGGATTTTATTTATTGCGGGAAGGTGGCAATCATTCTATTTATACTAAGAGGATGTTTTAAAAGTATTAGATGAAACCGATAATCTCCAAAAACCTAACCCCCCTGCCCCCTTCCCTACGAGGGAAGGGGGTTTTCAAAGCCTCTCCCCGCTTCGGGGAGAGGTTTGGAGAGGGGTCTGTTCATACATTAAAAACTTTTCAAACACCATCTAAAGCCATAGGAATAGAGATAGCGCGACCTAGTAGTCTGTCAAGAACTAATTGACGGGTAAATAAATTTTTCCTCTTCCTTCTTCCTTCGCGCTCTTTGCGTCCTAATGCCTACGGCATGCTCCGCGAACGTGGTTCATTTCTTCTTTATCCGTCAAAATTTATTTGACAGACTACTAGTAATCGTTATTTACGAAGTTTGATCTTTAATATTAAAAATAAGGAATTTCTGTGATTATGAACCTTACTTGGTTAGATAGTAATAGTTGGTTAATTGAAATTGGTGAACAGCGGATACTAATTGACCCTTGGTTAATTGGTGATTTAACCTTTAATAATTTAGATTGGTTATTTAAAGGTTCTCGTTCTCAGGATCGGTCAATACCAGATAATATAAATTTAATTTTGCTTTCTCAAGGTTTAGAAGATCATGCACACCCACCCACCCTAAAGCAGCTTAACAAAAATATCCCAGTTGTCGCTTCCCCCAATGCTGCCAAAGTTGTCAAACAACTGGGTTATCAACAAATAATTAGCCTCAATCATGGCGAAACCTTTACCTTAAATCAGCAAGTAGAAATCAAAGCTTTTCCTGGTTCTCCCATTGGACCAACCCTATTAGAAAACGGCTATCTGCTTAAAGATTTAGTAAATAATTCCACACTGTATTATGAACCTCATGGCTATCATTCCCCTCAACTCAAAGAAATAGCGCCCATTGACGTAGTAATCACTCCAATCATTGATTTGAGCTTACCCTTACTCGGTCCGATTATTAAAGGAATGAATAGCGCCCTAGAAGTAGCAAAATCCGTAAAACCTCAATTTATCCTCCCTACCGCAGCCGGAGGGGATATTTTGTTTGCAGGAATATTAGTAAAATTCCTGCAAGAAAAGGGAACTGTGGCAGAATTTCGCACATTGCTAGAGAAAAACCATTTAACAACCCAGGTAATTGCCCCTAAACCCGGTGAAAAAGTTATGGTTTAATTGAAACCAATGATAGTTTGAGGATGTTATAATCTGCGATTTAAAGGCTTGATGTAAATATATCTACATCAAGTTTTCTGAATATCTGTGTGATTAACTATGACAAAAATTCATATTTCCCTAGCCTTGAGTATAGCTACCCTAGCCAGTGGTTTCTTGTTAGCCGCTTGCGAAAATCCCAATCCCCCAACTGGAAGTAGTACCACTTCCCCAACCGCTACCACTACAACCAGTGATACTAAAGGATTGAAAATTGGTAGTTTATTACCCACAACAGGTGACTTAGCTTCCATTGGACAACAAATGGTTGGTTCAGTTCCCTTATTAGTAGACACAGTTAACGCTTGTGGAGGTGTTAACGGTGAAAAAGTCACTTTAATACAAGTAGACGACCAAACAGATCCTAAAGCCGGTGCTGCGGGAATGACCAAATTAGCAACCTTAGATAAGGTAGCTGGTGTAGTCGGTTCTTTTGCTAGTAGCGTTTCCACTGCGGCGGTTTCTGTGGCTGTACCCAATAAAGTCATGCTGATTTCGCCTGGTAGCACCAGCCCCGTATTTACCGACAAAGCTAAAAAAGGTGACTTTAAGGGTTTTTGGGCGCGAACTGCTCCTCCTGATACCTATCAAGCATTAGCTTTAGCTCAACTTGCTAAGAAGAAAGGTTTTAAAAGAGTTTCCACAGTAGTTATTAACAATGACTATGGCGTGGGTTTTGAAAAAGCATTTGTAGATACTTTTGAAAAATTAGGCGGAACAGTAGTTAATAAAGATAAGCCTGTGCGCTATGATCCCAAGTCCCAAACATTTGATACAGAAGCAACTGCGGCTTTTGCTGGGAAACCAGATGCGGTCTTAGGCGTATTATATGCGGAAACAGGGAGTTTATTTCTCAAAGCTGCTTATCAACAAGGTGTCACGAAAGGCGTACAAATTTTACTCACGGACGGCGTAAAATCTGCTACTTTCCCTGACCAAGTTGGCAAAGGTAGTGACGGCAAGTATATTTTATCGGGGGCTATTGGGACAGTTCCTGGTTCTAGTGGTCCAGGTTTGGAAAACTTTAATAAACTTTGGCAAGAGAAAAAAGGCGGTTCTCCCGGAGAATACGCACCTCAAGCTTGGGACGCTGGGGCATTGTTGGTATTAGCCGCCCAAGCTGCTAAGGAAAATACGGGGGCTGGGATTGCTGGTAAAATCAGGGAAGTCTCCGCTGGTCAAGGTACACCAGTTAGTGATGTTTGTGAAGGATTGAAGCTACTTAAAGCAGGAAAACAGATTAATTATCAAGGCGCAAGCGGTGATGTAGATGTTGACGCTAATGGTGATGTCATTGGTACTTATGATGTCTGGACTGTGGGCGATGATGGCAAAATCAAGGTAATTGACAAGGTGAGTCCTAAGTAATTAATTCATAAAAATCCCCGTCAGATTTATAAGTAATTGGACAAAAATATTTACAGTCATTGTGAGGGAAGGGAAGCAATCACAACCCTGGGAATTGCTTCATTTCACTACGTTATATATGGCTAACGCCACGCTGCGCTAACGCAATGACACTGTATAATTAATTCTGTCTCACTACTTATCAGAAGTCGGGGATTTTTGATCAAGCTGCAATATCAGCTTTTTTTGCCAATAAGTATTATTGACACGACATGATTAAAATGCAGTATAGTATGCTTGATATAAGTAAATTACATTAGTCTCTTATTATTCCTCGACTATGGCAGACTATATAGGCATGACACCAACCGTAGTCATAGGACTAGGCGGCACAGGTAAGGAAATATTAATTAAAGTCCGGCGGATGATTGTCGAAGCCTATGGCTCTTTGGATGCTTTACCAATTGTATCGTTTTTGCATATAGATACAGAACAAAATGCTAAAGTCTCTGAGGCGCAAACTGTTCTTAAGCAAAACATTGGTCTTAGCCCCTCTGAACAAGTATGGGCGAAGGTAGAAAACGCTAAAGCTATGCTTAATCAGTTATCTGCTTATAATTATCTAGAAGAGTGGTTTCCCAGTCAGTTAAAGGGTACTGATTCCATTTTGGCAGGTGCGGGGCAAATACGAGCTTTAGGTAAATTTGCCTTTGCGGTGAACTATCAAGCTATCAAAAATAGTTTTACTAATGCCAAAGTACGGATTCTCGGACATGAAAAATTCATGTTAGATCGTTGGGGTTTACAACTTGATAAAGGGATAAATATTTTTATTGTCTGTTCCCTGTCCGGTGGCACTGGATCGGGAATGGTGCTAGATTTGGCTTACAATTTGCGGGATTGGGTTCCGCCTTCAGAAATGCCCCAGTCATCAGCTTATTTAGTGCTTCCAGGGGCTTTTTCCGGGTTGGGCGATCGCGTTATTGCTAATGCCTATTCTGCTCTAATGGAACTAAACCATTATTCTCGCAATGATACTCGATTTGAATGCCAATATAGTAGTAACTCATCGGATCGGATTACCACTCAAAATAGTCAAGATGTACCTTTCAACTTCTGCTATCTTGTTGGTAATAGTAATGATAAAGTCACCCTTCCCAGTCTCAATTCGGTTCTGGAAATGGTAGGACAAAATATATTTTTAGATTTCAGTTCTGGATTTAGTCAATACAAAAAACTTGTCCGGGACAACATTCGTAAACAGTGGGCTAGTCCTGACTCTTTTGGGTATCCTCAAAATTTTATTGCTTTTGGTTTATCCAGTATTCAATTTCCTATTCAACGAGTGGTTCAAGCTTGCGCTTCTCGTTTAGCAGGACAAGTAGTTAGATGGTGGCAAAATCCCACTCCCGCACCAGGATCAATGCGAGATTTGATTCAAACAGAAATCTTGCCAAGTTTGAATCTAGCTGAGTCAGATAGTCAGCATCAACTTCTGGATAGTATCAGCTTGGGGGATAGCATGAAACCCTATGGTAAGGAAGTGGCTGACTGGATTGCTAGTTTACGTAAACGTCGTAATGATTTGAATATTCCCTTTGAAAATTTGCAGCGGTTTATTTCAGTTGAACAGGAAAAATATAGTCCACACTTTAATGATAGTGATAGTGATCCACGTCGCTGGAGTGATTATTTCCAAAAAATGTCGGACAATTTAAATCGCCTGAAAATTCAAAAAAGGCAAGAAATCCGGCACATTGTTTACAGCATGATTGCAGACCGATTTCGTGGTCCCAAATTTGTCCGGCAATTTTTAGAAGGGCTGTTAGAAGTCTTTAATAATTACCGCAGTCAGTTTGATCAAGAACGGCAAAAAAATTGGCTACCCAAAGAACAGTCTGCTGCTAATGCTTTACAAGTTCTCCTCAAACAAATAGATAATAATGCAAAACGATTCAATCCAGTAAATAAAAAGGCAGTGATTGAGCAAGATTTTAATGGAACTATGGAAGCATTAAAGTCAATTTATACTGCTAAAGTTGAAGTTAAATCTCGCTCTTTAGGAGTTTTGTTACTAGATGCTCTCAAGGAAGAAGTTAATAGTTTGATTGTTGATTTGACGGCTTTCGAGCAAAGCCTAGAAACTTTACAAACTCAACTCAATGAGCGAGAAAAGACTTATGTAGGAGAAACAAGTACCTTAACTGTTAATGGGATTTTACTATATAATCCCAAGGATATAGATTTGGTATTTAATCAAATTTTAGAAGGCAAAACAGAAACGGTATATCAGAAAGTATCTCAGGATATATTAGATGATATGGGAATTCCCCTATTTGACCTTTACAAATTTGATCCACTACGGGTTAAAGACTTATTTGGTCGGCTGTTAAACCGCAGCGTAGATGAGTTTGTGGATAAATCCCAATTGCAGATATCAACAGCTAGAAAGTTTTTGGAACAATATCCAACTGTAGAACAACAAGAAGCCCAAATTAAAACTACTTTTGAAAAGAGCGAATCTTTCTTACGATTTAGCCAAGAACAGGTAAATCTTGGTTGGGAAAATAAGGCAGAAAAACGACAAACATTAATTGGGATTCAAGGTGGTACTAAACCATCTGATGCGGCTGTAAATGCCGTTTTACCAATAATTCGCAAATCTAGTACCCTGACTGATAAAGATATTCGGCCATTAAATGATCCCCATCATATTTTCTTTGTCCAAGAGGTAGGGGCTTTTCCACTGCGGTTAATTGAAGGGATGGAAAAGATGCGAGTCATTTATCGGACGGTGAATCAATCTGATAAAAACCCTTTACATACTCACCAAGATCATCGCCAATTTCAGGACATTATGCCCTCCAGTCAAGAAGAGGGACAAATTAAACAAAATCTGCTTTTAGCAAAGGCATTTGGATTAATTGTAGTCCAGGAAAATAAAGTTACGGGATTTGAAGAAATTCGCTTTTTCTACATAGATAAACAGACAGGATTGCAAAAAGTGCAAGTTTTGGGAGACAACTGGCAAAAAGTAGAAGAAAATCTCCTCAGTGACCAAAATCGAAAAATTCGAGATATTTTGGCAGATGGGCTAAAAGCAATTGGAGAAAGTGCCATAACTAAACCTGAAAAACAGCAATTATATCAAAAGCTGATGAGTTGTTTACAGGAAGTAGAAAATACCCTTGTAGGTGGTAAGGATAACACCGATTATCAAAAAGCAGAAGCAGCAATTGAAAATTACATTAAGCAATATAATTTGATGGTTGCTACTTCATCTGCCAATACCCCAATTACTGTACCTGCCACAACTATATCTAATAAATCCATTCCGATCAATGATGAGAATTTGGAAAAATTTCGTAAGCTAGTGGCTACTTGTTATAAAAGTGGTAATCCGTCAGCGACAGAATTACAGTTGGTGGAGAAATTTCGCCAGAAATATAATATTTCCCAAGATATTGCTGATTTGATGATTACTGAATTTATGCCATCAGTTGCTTCTAATAATGCAGTTGAGGAATATACCTTAATGTATCAAGCTTTTTTGGGAAATGATGGAGAAATAGATTTAGAAGAACAAGTACAGTTATTAGAACTGCAAGAAGAGTTAGGATTAACGAATGAACAAATTTCTCAAATTGAATCAAAAATTCAAGCAGAATTAGCAGCTAAATAAGTAGGTTGGCGTGGAAAATTGTCGTTATGGCAAGGCAAAAGGCAAGACTGAAGAGGGTTTGGGCGATTTTACGTTTCTTTACACAGTTTGGTTTTATTGTGTTCACCTACTTAATAGTAATTAGTAAATGAGGTATTTGTGACAACAGATTATAACTTTAATAATGTCAAGTGTCCTAAATGTGGACATGATCAGAATGCGGTTAGTGCAAAGAAATGTGAAATTTGCGGACACCAATTGAAAAAGTCTGCAATTCCTCCCATTGTTTTCATAGGTTTGACCGCATTGGTAGCTGTAGGGGGTGGTTATTTTGCTTTCAAAGGTAAACTCACGGGAAAAACTACCCCAGGATTGACTAATACTGCTTCTAATACTACAGTTTCAACAGTACCTATACCAAAGCCAACTGCAACTCAAGAGCCTCCAGCGCAGGAAACTCAACCCAATACTGCGGCTATTAACCCAACTAGCAGTAACTCTGCTAATATTGATACATCATTGCCTAATCCTACTGTTTTAAGTATGGATGGTAGTACAACTATGGTGGGTTTAATCCAGCGTCTGCGGAATGCTTATAGTCAAATAAATGCTAATATTCCCACTACCTATGGTCAACCGAATGGATTTCCCAAAGGTTCAGGTAAGGGACTGGAAGCCTTAATGAAGAATGTAGTGGTAATGGCTGCAACATCTCGACCTTTGAAACCGAAAGAAGCACAAGCGGGGATTCAGGTAATAGCGATCGCTCGTGATGCAGTAGGTGTTGTTGTTGGTATTAATAATCCCTTTAAAGGTAGTTTAACTTTAGACCAATTACGACAAATTTATCAAGGTCAAATCACTAATTGGTCACAAGTGGGTGGATCAAATGCCTCTATTAAAGTTATTAATCGCGCTGCTGGTAGTGGGACTAGAGACTTCTTTCAAGACACAGTTTTGTTAGAAAAACCCTTTGCCCCGGATAGTGCTAATTTTATCACCTTTCCCCAAGACGAAACTACAGGAATAGTCCGCATACTGGGAAATAATGGGATTAGCTACGCTACAGTTTCCCAGCTAGAAAATCAGCAGCTAGTAAGAATAATACCAATTAATGAAGTATCGCCTGTAGATAAAACTGCCATTCAATCTGGTAAATATCCCATTAGTCGGAGTGTTTATTTAGCAATTCGCAAACAGAATAGTCCCGCCGTGAAACAATTTATTGATCTGGCATTATCTTCCCAAGGACAACAAATTATCCAACAATCAGGCTTTATCCCTTTGCAATAAAACAGCAGAATTCAGTAATCAGCAGATGTTTAGCAATCCTAAACACCTGCTTACTTCTATTTTCTAAAAACCAGTAAAGTTATAACCGACTCCTAATAAAATTCCCACATCAGTTTTATCAAAAAATCCAGCGTTGACGGCGGCTGTGGCGGTTAATCTGCTATTTAGAGGTACGTCTATACCACCAGTGACTAGCAAAGCAGCTTCAGTGTTAGATTGATTACCTGTTTTAATAGCCGCACCTAGTCCAATATAAGGAGCTATGGGTAAAGGTTCTGTAAATGGATCTGGTGATTTAAAAGCAAAGTCGTAAGTAATAGGAGTAAGAAATGTTGTATCTGTTCCTAATATTACTGATGGTCTAACTGATAAGGTTTTGGTCAGACCAATTTTACTGATAACAGTGAAATTACCATCACTCAAAGCTGAAAAGCTACCGGATGCACCAACGTTGAGACCAACACCAATATAGCTACTACCACCACGAGTGGCTCTACCTATGCCAATCGGACTTTGTGCTATTTGATTGGATGGTTCTGTTTTTTCGGTAGCTTGTGTAGAACCAGAATTGAGCATAACTGATGAAGTTTCTACTGTTCCTGGTACGGGTGTGATTGTCCGACTGGCTATTTCTTCTGTAGCAACGGTGGATATTGATGTTTGGTTGGTGGGAAGAACAATTGTTCCTGGTTCGACTGTCTGAGCATTTACGGAAAGTCCGCTACCTAAAACTACCAAAGCTGCAAGACTTGGTAAGGCTAAACAAGTTTTACGAAAAATAATATTACTCATGTTCACTCCTAAATAAATTAAGATTGATACCTATCTAGATATCATCTCAAGTTACTAGTATATACTCACCATCTAACACCAAAAATCAAAATTCGGATCTTGATTTTGTTTATACTGCAAACGGTTCATAGTTTAACCAAATATGAAACCCCTCTGGTAAACCTCTCCTTTGCACCTCTCCCTAACCCTCTCCTCTTAGGAGAGGGAAAAGGAATAATATTTAATACTGGAGAGGCTTTGAACTTGTTCTTTGTATGATAAAAAAGTCCAGCTTCTAGCCGTTTTGAGTATAATTAACTAAGCTGCGTAAAAAATTTACATCAAAAGCCAAGAGAATTTTCCTCCTGACTCCTGCTGTACCTTATGAAATATCTAGCAATTGTCTCAAGAGCATTTGATCGTCTAGTTTAGCTTTTAAGCGCCCTTTTTCCACATCACGAATCCAGCTTTGGCTTTTTTCCATCAACTTGGCTAGTTCCCTTTGGGAGAGGTTCATTTTTTTTCGTCCTTCCATAACCTCTTCCCCTAGCAAATTACCTGTTTGTTGATGATTGCTTTTTGCTTTAGTGGAGCGACGTTGTTTTTTATCTGATTCTGAACGATTTTCCCAATCGGTCGGGAGTTCAAAAGATAAAATGCGTGCGTTCAGAAGTAAATTCCATTTACCACGTGGTCCGCTGTCTGTGAGGCGATTTTCACCACTACCATCATTAATCCAAAATTCTAACGCTTCCTCTGGATCTTCCGGTATATCTACTAATTTTGCCCACAGGGGCTGAATTTCCGGGGGATAGGTAACAGGATCAAATAATGGCTTAAGTCCATAATGATTGAGAACTTCTAAATCATTTTCATAGGCTTTAAGTAGGCGTTTCCGTTCTTCCCTGTGTCTGGAAGCTTGGGTCACTTTTTCCTCACCATAAGCAACGCGCAGCAAGGTAGGAATAGTGATGCGTTGTTCTCTCCCCATTTTTGTTTTAAATAATAACCAAAGCATAAGTCTAACAGCACCTTCGTGTTGTTGCCACAGACTCATAACTGTGGTGAGTAGAGTTTTGGGAAGACTACCATATTGATAAAATGTGGTTCGTTCTTTGCATCCTTGTCTGTTGAAGAAATGTTTAGTCCAAATCCCAGCTTTAATTGTAAATGTCAGTCCCACTAAATATTTACAACCTTGATCATCTTCTTGAAAATGATGTTGGGTATCTGTCAAATTCCATAAATAACTATCTTTAATGGAAAAACTGGGAACTCTACCTTGTTGTGGCCAGTCAATAGAAACCATGAGAGAACAAGTCTGAGAGACGATATTTTTAATTAAACCCAGTTTGGCACTTTTGCTGAGGTCTTTACGTTTTTCTAAGCCCAAATACTGTTCAATTTGTCGTTCATCAATGGTAAATTCTTCTTCCCAAGGTTGATCTAATGCTGTAATTTGAGCGGCGAAAATAAGATGAATACAAGCAGCCCGGATGTCTAAATAATCAATTGCTTGTGAATTATTAGCACGGTTGTTAACTGGAAATAGGTCTTGAAGATGAAAGGAAATTGTCCCTCGTCCTTGATTAACTGAGCGACTGTAATGTAAGTTACCTTCCTCATCTTTTTCCCATTGTAAAGATGTTCGTTGTGCTAGTAAATTACAAGCTTCCCAGATAACTATGGCTGAAGCGAAGGGGTTATTCTTACCATTAGAAAATAAATCGGGACTGGTAACATCTCGTGGTTCAATTTTACATCTTCCTTTTTTGGCGTGTACAGGAATAGGCGCATTTGTGGGACAGGCAATTACACATTGTGGTTGTGAATAATAGCCATCACAATTATTACAAAGGGCAGGATCAACCCAATATTCATCATCTTTGATTTTAATTGCACCCGTAGGACATAGGGGTCGGCAGTTGTCACATCCCACGCAACTGTGGTTAGGAATTATATGCGGCATGGTCCGTCTTCCTACTTTAATCGTTGAGATGTTTGGCTCAAGTCTCCCCTTAATGTGTCCTTTTGATTCATAACTCGCTACCAAATTACCTCTATAACGAGAAGATATGTTTCTCGCCTGATTAATTACTCATAGGGTGAATGAAGCCAGATTTTGTAGCTATTTATATTTTGCAAAGTTGGGCTTCATTGCTTCTTCATTAACTATAATTTTCATAAAGATTTCAATAAGATTGTTCAGTATGAGCTTGGCAGAATTTCTTAATATTTACCTGGATATTTACTGTCATAATGTTTATTTTGGGCTATATAAAATATGTTAAATGTTTTTGAATAACATCTTATAGCTGTAGGTTGGATTGTTCGCGTCAGCGTTACGGAGTAATGGGACAAAACTCAACAAGGTGGCGAAAATGTTGGGTTTCCTTTGTCAACCCAACCTACGTGATTTAGGATGTGAAGAAAATAGTTCAAAAATAGAGGAAATGATTTTTTTAAGTTTGTATTTACTAATACTGTTAGTAGAATATTTTTATCTAATTAGAAAATATTTGCAAGTAGGAGGTTAATGAAGCTCATAATAATGGGTGCTAATTGATTATTATTCTTATTGAATGGGGTATTTTTAGACTCATTAATTGATATTTATTGAGAAAATAACTTTAAACACAATTCTGGAAACCTTTGATTAATCAGCTTTTTATCGAAGCGCACTAGACAAATTTATCAATAAGTAATATCGTTTAATATTTTCAAATAAGCAAAAATAAATAATATTATTTAGCAAGTCATCAAAATTTGATAAAAAAGTTAATTTTTGTGATTGAAAAAATAAAATATCAGGCTAGTATGAATATTAAAGGATTAACTAATATCTAGCTAAAATTGCTGAGGTTTTATTCATGGCTACATTAACAGGATTGACCTTTGGAGGTACTGATTGGACTCCTAAATTTGCCCAAGAAATAAACAAAGACAAATGTATCGGTTGTGGCAGATGTATGAAAGTTTGTGGTCATAAAGTTTTGGGCTTAATGCCTTTAAACGAAGAAGGTGAATTTGTCGAAGATGAAGATGAGGAAGAAGTGGAACGGAAAGTAATGGTTGTTACTCATCCAGAAAATTGTATTGGGTGTGAAGCTTGTTCTCGGATTTGTCCCAAGAATTGTTATAGTCATGTAACATTAGACAAATAACATCTTTGGTAATATTTAACGGTGTAATGTCCTGCAAAACATCGGTTATTTTGGTTAAGTTTATAGGCAAGGTAATTAGAGGGGAATCTTAATATTTACCGTAGTTAGTTAAAAGGTTTGCGGTAAACAGAAACGTAAATTGTAAGTTGCTATCATCTCAAAAAAATCATCCTTGCTACTATTTTTTCTGCTGCTATTTGATTTATGAAAATATCAACCTCTTAGATCCTCGATTTCTTCAATAAGTCGAGGATTTTGTGGTTATCAATATGAAAAAATATGGAAGTTTACCGATTTTTGATTAGATACAAGTTAGAACAGTAATAGTGAAAATATCAAAGATAATTTTGTCCTCAGAAAATAATTCTGTGGCTACCAAAGTCTATCTTTACTGACCGAAAAATTTCAGATTTTGGATTGGGAATTTTCGGGACAGCTTCCCGGCCTCTTCAGGGCGGAATTAATCAAAAACCACCAATCTAAAATCCTCAAGCTCTACACTTGTCTGGTGGAGTCAATGCAAAATCTGTTGACTCTGGTTTTACTACTATTTACAAAGCAGGTAGCATTTATGCAAAAAGTTCCTGTTTCGCTGTGGACACTGTTAGCTGGGATGATCATAGCCCCTATCAGTATCTGGGTTGGTCAAAATCATCATTTATTACCGGAAGCAGCATCGCAACAAGCTCCTTTGGTGGATGGTTTTTTCAATATCATGTTAACAATTGCGGTTGCTCTTTTCTTAATTGTTGAAGGGACGATTCTGCTGTTTCTAGTTATCTATAGACGACGCAAAGGAGATAACTCTGATGGTACACCTGTAGAAGGTAACTTGAGTTTAGAAATTTTTTGGACGGCAATTCCTACGGTAATTGTGATTGTTTTAGGTATTTATAGTGTTGATATTTATAACCAAATGGGTGGTTTTGGTGTGGGTAGTCATCCTCACCATGAGTCAGCGGGTGCTATGAATGTTAGTCAAATAGCTAATATTGGGATTGGTGAAAATCCGCAAACCAAAAATAAACCGGCTGATTTGGTTGTAGATGTTAAGGGTATACAATTTGCGTGGTTATTTAATTACCCTGTAAGTGGTATTTCTGCTGGAGAATTGCACGTTCCTATCGGTGCTGATGTGCAATTGAATTTATCCGCAGATGATGTGATTCATTCTTTTTGGGTTCCCCAATTTCGTCTGAAACAAGATGCTATTCCTGGAGTTCCTACACAACTGCGATTTACAGCTACAAAAACTGGTACTTATCCGGTAGTTTGTGCAGAATTGTGTGGTGGTTATCACGGTTCAATGCGATCGCAAGTAATCGTCCATGAACAAGCAGATTATGATGCTTGGATGAGTGAAAACCAGATTGCCCAAAAGCAAGATATGAATCGTGCTGTAGCAGTTAATTTGGAGAATTTATCTCCGTCAGAATTTCTTGACCCCTACATTCACAATTTGGAAGTAACTCCAGCAGATCTTAAGTCATTAGTTATGAGTCATTAGTAATTATTAGCTAATAACTGAAAACTGACAAAAGACAACTAACAAAAATATGACACAAGTAAATTTTCCAGTTAATCCCCCACCTGATGCAAGCGAATCAACAACCCGGCTGATTACTCATAGTTCTCATCCCCCAGCCTGGAAAGTTCGAGATTATTTCACATTTAATACTGATCACAAAGTTATTGGGATTCAATACTTGGTGACAGCCTTTGCATTCTATCTAATTGGTGGGTTAATGGCGATCGCCCTTCGCGCCGAATTAGCCACACCGGACTCGGACTTTCTTGATCCAAATCTGTACAATGCCTTCATGACAAATCATGGCACAATCATGATTTTCTTGTGGATTGTTCCCAGTGCAATTGGTGGATTTGGTAACTATCTAGTCCCCTTGATGATGGGTGCTAGAGATATGGCTTTTCCTAAATTAAATGCGATCGCCTTTTGGTTAAATCCCCCCGCCGGATTACTATTATTAGGTAGTTTTATCTTTGGTGGTTCTCAATCAGGTTGGACAGCTTACCCACCATTAAGTCTAGTTACCGCCAACAACGCCCAAACAATGTGGATTTTAGCGATTGTTTTGGTAGGAACTTCTTCAATTTTAGGTTCACTTAACTTTGTCATCACCATTTTGATGATGAAAGTTCCCAGCATGAAATGGGATCAAGTTCCCCTATTTTGTTGGGCAATTTTAGCAACTTCTATCCTTGCCCTTTTCTCTACTCCCGTATTAGCAGCCGGTTTAGTTTTGCTGTTATTTGATATTAACTTCGGCACATCCTTCTTCAAACCAGATGCAGGTGGTAACGTCATTATTTACCAACATTTATTTTGGTTTTATTCCCATCCGGCGGTTTATTTAATGATTCTGCCGATTTTCGGGATTATGTCCGAAATTATTCCCACCCACGCCCGGAAACCGATATTTGGTTATAAAGCGATCGCCTTTTCCACAGTCGCCATTTGTGTCGTTGGTTTATTCGTTTGGGTTCACCATATGTTCACCAGTGGCACACCCGGTTGGATGCGGATGTTCTTCACCATTTCCACACTCATAGTTGCAGTCCCCACAGGTGTGAAAATCTTCGGTTGGGTAGCAACTCTCTGGGGAGGAAAAATCCGTTTCACCAGCGCCATGTTATTCGCCATTGGTTTACTTTCCATGTTCGTCATGGGCGGTTTAAGCGGCGTAACCATGGGAACAGCCCCCTTTGACGTTCACGTTCACGACACCTATTATGTAGTCGGTCATTTCCACTACGTCTTATTTGGTGGTTCAGTCTTTGGGATTTACGCAGGTATCTATCACTGGTTTCCCAAAATCACCGGCAGAATGATGAACGAAACCTGGGGACGAGTTCATTTTGTCCTCACCTTCATCGGCACAAACCTCACATTCCTACCCATGCACAAACTAGGGTTACAAGGAATGCCCCGCCGAGTTGCCATGTATGACCCCCAATTTACCAGCTTAAACCAGCTTTGCACCATTGGCGCAATTCTTTTGGGTATTTCTGTCATTCCCTTCGCCTTAAACGCCATTTTCAGTTGGAAAAACGGCGAACTCGCAGGTGATAACCCCTGGGAAAGTTTAACTTTAGAATGGACAACCTCTTCCCCACCCATCATTGAAAACTGGGAAGTTCTACCCGTTGTTACTCATGGACCTTATGACTATGGTCATGATAAATCATCGCTAACAGATTAAAACGCAGAGGTACGCAGAGGTTTTTTGAGGATAATTCTTTCTATCTTTGCGCCTTTGCGCCTTTGCGTGAGACTAGAAAAAATTTACTAGGAATAATAATATGACTGCAATTACACCAATTGAACATCATAGCGACGGGCATGAAGAACATCCAGATTTACGAGTGTGGGGTTTAATCACATTTCTCGCTTCTGAATCATTGATGTTTGGTGGATTTTTTGCCACCTATTTGTTTTTTAAAGGGACTACAGCAGTTTGGCCACCAGCAGGAACAGAAGTAGAATTATTTATCCCAGCCATTAACACGATCATCCTCGTTTCTAGTAGTTTTGTCATTCACTTTGGTGATATGGCAATTAAAAGAAATAGTGTGGGTTGGATGCGGTTTTGGTATTTTATCACCGCAATTATGGGGGCTGTATTCCTAGCCGGTCAGGTTTATGAATACATGAATTTAGGTTATGGATTCACTACTAATGTTTTCTCTAATTGCTTTTATTTAATGACGGGCTTTCACGGTTTGCACGTCTTTATTGGATTGTTATTAATTTTGGGTGTATTATGGCGTTCTTTCCGTCGTGGTCATTATTCTGCCACTAAACATACGGGCATCGAAATGGCGGAAATTTACTGGCACTTTGTTGATATTATTTGGATCATTCTCTTCACATTGGTGTACCTTCTCAATATTCTGTAAACAAAGGTAATGGGTAATTACTGGAGTTTAAAAAATTCCTACTCAAAAAATATCCCAATCTTCAGTACAAATGTAGGGGTTTAGCAATGCTAAACCCTTACCTGTTTGTTACACCACCAAGAAATAGAAATTAATTGATTTATTGCTTTTTACTAATTTTAAAATTGGGGAAACCTTCATTTCCTAATCCTGTAAATCCTTAAATCCTGGATATCCTGATTCACACATTTTCCTTATGCAAAAATTTGATATACTTTTAAATTTAGACTATTAAATTGTGAAGATAAAACTAAATCATCACCGTAGAAAATCCCCATTTCAGTGTAAGTTTCGTTAATTAACCCTAAAACTAATATGCTTTGGGTTTGGGGGTCAATAATCCAATATTCAGGAATACCACAATCTTGATATTGTAGCCGCTTGGCAATGAAATCTCTATCTCTTTGTAATTCCCCAGGACTAACAACTTCAACAACTAATAAAGGTGGTAGCATTGATAAGCGAATAGTGTTCCGATTTGCTAATTGTTGAATATGCTCTTCTCGAATAATAGTCAGGTCAGGATAACGGTTTCTCGGTTCTCCTCTGACTTCCAATTCTAAACCATGTCCTCGCACTCTATCAATCCCTATTAACAATGCAAACATTAAGAAAAGACGATTGGCAATTTGCACATTAATTCCTGACTCTGGCGGCATTTCAATTAACTCTCCATTAAATAGTTCATACAAGTTATCTGTACCATCATCATAAGATAAATATTCTTCAAAGCTTTGAAATTGATGTTTAACTTGTAGCATCAGAGTTACTCCATCTATTGCCGTAGTTAGATTTTAACACTCTTGATTTCTCTTTCCGTCTCTGCACGAAATTAAATGTAATTCACTCAGGAATTAAGTAGTGAGATAGAAGTAATTACACAATGTTATTGCGTTAGCATTGCGTGGCGTTAGCCATATGGAACGAAGTGAAATGAAGTAATTGCAAGGGTTGTGATTGCTTCCCTTCCCTCGCAATGACTGTAAATATTTTTGTCCAATTACTTATGTAAGTAAAAAAGCTGGTAGGGGCTGAGAATTACGCTTTATCCCTACGAATATATTATCTGGTAGCGTAGCGTGGCGCAAGCCATACCAGGATTAACAGGATGTTCTTGTTTATCCTTATGCAAAAATTGGAGATACTTTTAAATTTAGACTATTAAATTGTGGAGATAAAACTAAATCATCACCAGAGAAAATCCCAATCTCATGATAAATTTCATTAATTAATTCTAAAACCAATATGCTTTGGGTTTGGGGGTCAATAATCCAATATTCAGGAATACCACAATCTTGATATTGTAGACGTTTGGCAATAAAATCTCTATCTCTTTGTAATTCCCCAGGACTAACAACTTCAACAACCAATAAAGGTGGTAGCATTGATAGGCGAATAGTGTTCCGATTTGCTAATTGTTGAATATGCTCTTCTCGAATAATAGTCAAGTCAGGATAACGGTTTCTCGGTTCTCCTCTTACTTCCAATTCCAAACCATGTCCCCGTACTCTTTTATAACCCAAAAGTGAGCCAAATTGAATTAGCAGAAATGTGGCAATTTGCACATTAATTCCTGATTCTGGGGGCATTTCAATTAATTCTCCATTAAATAATTCATAAAGTTTGTCCGTACCATCATCATAAGATAAATATTCTTCAAAGCTTTGAAATTGATGTTTAACTTGTAGCATCAGAGTTACTCCATCTATTGTCTTAGTTAGATTTTAACACTCTTGATTTCTCCTTACGTCTCTGCACGAAATTAACTGTAATTCACTCAGGACTTAGAGGATGTTTGAAAAGTTTTTAATGTATAAATAAACCCCTCTCCAAACCTCTCCCCGATGCGGGGAGAGGCTTTGAAACCCCCCTTCCCTACGAGGGAAGGGGGGTTAGGTTTCTGGAGATTATTGGTTTCATCTAATACTTTTTAAACACCCTCTTAAGCAACTGGCATATTGGTAGGGTACGTCAGATATCAACAATTTGTTTATTTGCAGGATTTATGCAGTCTGACGCACCCTACAACAGAGTTTTGGTGTGACACTTGCGTAAGTTCTATCACTTACTAGAAAATTGTAGACCTTCACATTAGCAATAGTCCCCATTTTGCTATAATCGTGATCACTTCAATGTAATCGGTTACAACATGATGATTACCACAGTTGAGCGTCGTTATAGTTTAGATGAATATCGCACCATTGAAGAAAAGCTGAAGGGCGCAGTGAATATCGTGATGGAGAAATTGTACCAATACTTCTCCTTCAACAGCAGATTATGACCGCAAAAGCAAGTTTCGGATGTATCGTTCAATTAGCAGTTTTTGTGAATATTTATTAGTTGAACAAGATGAACCTTTTATAGAAAAATATAGTAAACAATCTCAAGGTTGGTTGTTAAGTGATTTTAATAATTTAGAAAAATCTATTTCTTTGGAGTCAATTGGGGTTGAATTACCGACAGCGGAAATTTATCGCGGTGTTGTTTTTGGGTAAGTAGTGATTGATCATAGGCTATAATAAGTTATGGTTACTTTAATTAAGTATAAATAGTAAAACTATATGAGATTAGACTTTGTAGAATATTGTCAGGATAAAGATTTGCCAAGTGAGTGGCGTTTAGAAGGTTGTCAATTAGGTAATGTAAACTTGATTGTTGGTAAAAATGCCTCTGGAAAATCAAGAATTCTGAGAAGTATTAAATTTTTATCAGATTTTCTATCTGGTGAAGAAAAGCTCAGTAGACTTGATGGTAGGTTAAGAGAGTGGAAACTAACTTTTGATTCTCATAACGGAGATAATAAAAAAGTTTACATATTGAAAGTTGAGAATGGTCTAGTAATTGAAGAAAGTTACACTATTGGATCTAAATTTTACCTCAAGAGAGATAAATCAGGTGAAGGTAAAATTTGGGCTAAACAATTAGAAAAAGAAATTGATTTTCAAACACCTACTAATGAAGTCGCTGCTTTCCATCGAAGAGATTCTATCCAGCATCCTTTTTTTGAAGAAGTTTACACTTGGGCAAGTTTATTGAGGTATTACGAATTTGGAACAGATTTAGGCAGAAGTAGTCTTGATGTAATTAACACCGAAAGCGTTGCGATAATCAAAAAAAATATAGACTTCAAAAATAAAGATCATGTAATTCGCATATTCAAACTAGGAGAAAAAGAGTTAGGAGAAAGTTTTATTGAATCTATCAAATCAGATATGTTATCTGTTGGTTACAGAATAGATGAAATTGGTACTAAAACGCCATCAACTTCGATTCTTCAAGAAGGTAAATCCTACTTGCTAGAAGTAAAACCGCAATATATTTATGTTCAAGAAAGTGATTTAAAAGATAAAACTGAACAATCAATAATATCTCAAGGGATGTTTAGAGTATTATCTTTAATTATTCAAGTAAACTACTCACTATTAGCCAAACAGCCTAGTTGTATCTTGATAGATGATATTGGGGAAGGACTTGATTTTGAAAGAGCATCAGCGATGGTTAAGTTGCTTATTAGCAAAGCACAAACTGGATTAGTTCAGCTAATTATGACTACCAATGACAGATTTATTATGAATGGTGTTCCTTTGGAATATTGGTCAGTGATTGAAAGGACACCAGGATTAGCTAAACTTCATAACATACATAATTCAAAGGAAATATTTGATGATTTTAAATTCACTGGGTTAAACAATTTCGACTTTTTTGCAACTCAATTCTATATTGAGGGGTTTGGTAATGAGGAAAATATAGAATAGTGAAAAAATTAGCTATTTTTGTAGAGGGTAAAACAGAACAGATTTTTGTCGCAAAGTTGCTGAGAGAAATTGCTGGAAAATTTCAGATTTCCATAGAGATTATACTCAAAACGTCTAAAATCTGGACTTTTTTATGATATAAAAAACAAGTTCAAAGCCTCTCCCCGTTGCGGGGAGAGGTTTGGAGAGGGGTTCTATATTTGGTTAAACTATAAACCGTTTTCAGTATAAATCTCGGCAAGGAATTAACTTTGATAAAGTAATAATGAAAGATTCTGTCACTTCAGAAACAAAATTTTATGTATTAATTTATAACTCATGCCGTGATGAAAGTGTTGTTTCAGACATGAAGGAGTGGTATCATCGTTTAACTGAAGATGGCTATGATAGAGTAATAGGTTTAAGAGATGTTTATCCAATATCCATAGCTGACAAATCTAAGTTGGAAAGAGGTTTGAATTATACTTTACCAAAAGGGGTAATTCCTATAAATATAGTTCTTGCTGTTATGGAAGTGGAATCATGGTTTTTAGCAGAATATAATCATTTTCTCAAAATAGATCCAGGTTTGACTCCAGAGCAAATTCAATCAATTTTTGGATTTAATCCTCAAACTGATGATATGGAACAAAGACCTCATCCTGCTGATGATATGAAACAGATTTATAACTATGCAGGAAAAGGTTATAACAAAAGCGAGAAACAAATCAATAGACTTGCATCTAATTTAGATTACGAGTTTCTATATATGTACCTTGCTAATAATGTTCCTAGTTTGGGAGAATTTGTTGGATATATTGATAAATTCATGATTTCTTCATGAATATGATAAGTAGTGAAACAGAATTAATTACACAATGTCATTGGGAATGGAACGAAGTGAAATGAAGCAATCGCAAGGGTTGTGATTGCTTCCCTTCGCTCGCAATGACTGTAAATATTTTTGTCCAATTACTTATATGAATAAATGTATTTATGTTAATAGTCTAAAAATATACAACAATATCTTCATATCACAAATTTTTATCTACCCAATGGAGGAATCAAGACGCACCCAATAAATATTAAATAATTAAACATTCCGATCACCTGACGAACTTTAACAGTATATCCCTTTGTTTGCACTATACAAACAAGGGATTTTTTTATGCAAATTCGTAAATGATACCAATTGTAGATGATAATCATTAATTTATATGTCTTAGGGGGGACTGGATTAAACCCGAATAAATATTAAATATTAAATAGCCCGATTACCCTACCGGACTTTAGCTCCAAATCCTCTCTTGTCATTACCCGACAAGAGAGGTTTTATTCACATTTTTCAAAATTGATATATTACCAAAATTTGTCTACATATTAAAAATAATGCCCCGACCATAATAAATATTAATGTTATTTTTCCTCCAGGAACTAGGGTTTGATAGTTACCATTAGTAAATTCTGGTGTTTGACTTTGTTTCCAACTCATTAATGCTGGCATAATTCCTCCGAGAATGGAAACACTAAATGCTCCCGTGTATTCTAAAGCATGAAAAAAGATATTAGGATTAAATGTTCCTAAACTCAGAGGTGGAAGCAATACTAAGGAATAGAGAGGTAAACGAGAAATTTCGCTTTTAGTAATGATGGAAATATCTTGAAAAAAGTCTGCTAAACCATAGGTAATACCTATAAATGATGTCACAATTGCAAATTCAGAAAAAATTGATAATAAGACAGCAAACCATTCTCCTGATTGACCAGTTCGCAGAATTTGCAGTGGATCAAATACGCTCTCATTTGCGAAATTATGGGATAAAATATCTGGAGTCATACAGCCTAAAATAACAGCATTCCAAGCCAAAAACATGAATAAGGGAATTAATGAACCAATAATCATAGATTGGCGAATTTTGTGAATGTCTCCTTCTAATTGAGTTACAACCAGTGGAATAATACTGTGAAAGAACATTGCCACATATATAATAGCAATAGCATTACCGATAGATTGCCAATTTTGTACTAGAAGTTGAGAGTTTTGGAATTGCATTCCTCCTAATATTAATAAACCCAAAAAAGTAATTAATAAAATAATAATAAATATACCATTTATTCTTTCTATCAATCTATCTTTACCCCAATACATTAGGCTACCAAATACGAGAAAAAAACTAACTGTTCCTACCCACTGAGGTGAAATATGCTCTAATTCCCAAACTTTATCAACTGTGGTTGTTAAAATTTTGCCACCTTCAGTCATATATGCCACTAACAGGGCATAGTGGTTAAATACATAGGCAATTCCGGCAATTCTCGCTCCTGGTTTACCGAGAATCTTTTCTATGATTGCTAATAAACCTATATGAGAAATACCCTCAAATCTCATCACATTTAAAGTCAATTCTGCAATTAATAAACCGGAAGTTAAAGTATACAGCCATACAGTAATAAGTAGGATTGTGGATGGTATAATCCCGGATGGTAAAGTTACAGCAGGTAATCCAACAATCCCCGCCCCAATGGTAGTCCCGACAATTAAAGCTGTATTTCCTAAAACACTACCGGGTTGATGTTGAAATTTATGATTATCAAATTTTAGATGGGAAAATAATCGCGTTACTGTTTGTTCTTTTTTATTCATAAGTGCAGGTAATTAGTGTTATTGAGATTATTTATATCCCCGACTTCTTGAAGAAGTCGGGGATATTGTCTTGTGGTTAATTAAACAAATTTTTTGGTAAACTCACATATTAAGTCTACTCTACCTTTACGTAACATGGCTGGATCTAATCTTTCCGTGGTATTACAAGTCATTAGTATGACTAATTTCTGTTGCATTTGAATACCAGATTCGTCAATTATGCTTTGGTATAATGTCCCATCTAATAAGGCTAAAATATGCTCGGTTTTGTTGTTATATTGTGCTACTTCTGAAGCTCGATCTTGAGCTAAATTATCAGCTTCGTTGATGATAATACAAATCTTTTCTAAGTATGTTGGCGGCACAAAGTTAGTGATGGCATCATGATCTAAAATGAAAATTACATATCCTAAAGGGACAAGAATTTCTTTAGCAACACTTTGTGTCCATGCTGTTTTCCCTGTACCTGGTGCGCCATGTACTACAACGGCTAATTGATTTTGATCTAAAATTGTTTGTTGAACTATGTCAGTAAAATCTTGAATATCTTGGGGAAATGTTGGTAATGAATACTGACTATGAACTTTCCCAACACGACTTTGATATCCACTCAGCATAACTGCTAGATCATAGGTGGCTTTATTAATTAATGGCTTGATATTTTTAGCCATTAAAGTATAATTTCTTCTGCCTCTTTCATAAGCTTCAATTTGTAACCAAATATCATGTTCTGACCAGTAGGCATAAACTGTATTAACCACATCTAGTCTTTCCCAGTTTACAAATTTTTCAACGGGGAAATAAAAGTCTCGTTCTGAGTAATATTGGGTGATAATATCAGGGCGTTCTAATAGTTTTAAAACTCGTAAAACGGTTATTTCTTGGAGAAGATTCAGGACGTAATCAATAGGAATACTGTTGCGGCTGACAAATTGGACTAGGGGTGTTTCTGTGGTTAAAAAGTCTTTATGGCGCTGTTCTGGGGTGAGCATATCTGGTGTAATATAGTTCCAATATTTTTGGAATTCACCACGGGTGTAATCTGAAGCTAAATTTAAAATATTTGCCCACCAAGCATATTCTTTTCTCGCTAAAGCATCAGCATAATAACTGGCTAAATTAATACTTTTTTGGGTTAATTCTTGAGTGTCATGGAATAGAATTTTACCGAAGTATTCCCAATCAAAATCTCTGTGAAATGGTCGCCAACCACTAGATAACAAGTGTTGAAAGTTCTTATTGGTGTTATTACTTTCGTTGGTTCGGAAATAGTCAAAATCCATAGTCAAATTATTCTCTGTTGAAACAGGCAATGATGCACAACTTTTTAATCACACTTATAAAGTAGATGCTGAAAACCCTTGAAGATGCGTTCTCCTAAGTCGAACGCATCTGGGCTTCAGACAAGGGATGAAGGCTAGTTGCTTTCCTTTATCCTGCAATGACGTTAATTTGAAAATTTGAAATAATTTCAAATTTTAATCCATATTCGTGATACAATCAAATTGTCACTAAAGACATAAAAAGCTACCGGGGGACTCTCGGAAAGTTACGCTTGTCAGATATGATTTCGCCCGCCAGGGCAAACGAAATCAGGGCAAGAACCCAAATATTTAAGGAACCAATCCTGAAACTGGGATAACCGAGGGATATAGACTGAAACCCTCTACAGAATCTCCACGTCTTTAGACCGGAGAGTGTCAAGTAACATACTATAGCATTACACCAAAAGGTTTTTGTTGCTTAATGCTGATGGCGTAGCCTGTCCTTAGAGGTTGTGGGAAAAGTATTAGATGAAACCGATAATCTCCAGAAACCTAACCCCCCTTCCCTACCTCTCCCTAGCCCTCTCCTAAAAGGAGCTACTGTGTACATACAAGTAGTCCTGGTATAGGTTTCAACCTTTTTTCATCCGGTAATTTAAGCTTCCCCACCGCATAGTTTCAGAATTAGGAAGTTAAAATCAGTTGTGAGTTGAAGATTAGGGAACACCAAAAAATAAATTACCCAATTTTGTGGGATGGGCATCCTGCCCGTCCTTGATGATTAGCAGGCAAGATTGCCCGCACCACAAGAAATTTTTGGGTATTTTTTTAATTGGAAGTCCGTTACGTCTCAACTTGGTGGTTAGTCCGGCTATAAACCTCAAAAATTTGTGGACGTTCCATGGGTAAGGATTCTCGGCTATACCATCTTTTTTGGAGATGCCTATTGTATATCGCTGGATAATTTAGGTCAATTTGCCTAAATTGCGAGAAGATTTAAAGTAGCTAGTTTATACAAAAAGTCAGGGTTGAAATTGCTAAATATTATTCCACTCCTATTGCTACTTGTCCAAGTACCGGCAACGGCGATTTTGCTTTCCCGGTTGCTGAAGGGTCCTAGACGTGATCCAGCTTTAACAGCACAACAGCCAACACCGGAACTTTTAGGCAGTGTGAGTGTGGTTGTACCGACGTTAAATGAGGCGTTGCGGATTGGTCCGCTTTTGGCTGGTTTAACTCGCCAAAGTTATGAGGTTCGGGAAGTTATTGTGGTTGATAGTCGCTCTCAAGATGGTACTCCCGATTTGGTAAAAACCGCAGCAGCAAATGACCCACGCTTTCGGGTGATGACGGATGATCCTTTACCTTCTGGGTGGGTGGGTCGTCCTTGGGCGTTGCATAATGGTTTTTTGTTCAGTTCTGAGGGGAGTGAGTGGTTTTTGGGTATGGATGCAGATATCCAACCTGATGCTGGTTTGGTGGCGAGTTTGGTGCAAACTGCGATCGCTAAAGGTTATGATTTGGTATCTTTATCACCGCAGTTTATTCTCAAGTATCCGGGGGAATGTTGGTTACAACCGGCTTTGTTAATGACGTTGTTGTATAGATTTGATCCGACGGGGATTTATACTGAACAACCGGAACGGGTAATGGCTAATGGTCAGTGTTTTTTGTGTCGTCGGTCTGTGTTAAAGGCTGTGGATGGTTACACCAGCGCGAAGGGTTCTTTTTGTGATGATGTGACTTTGGCGCGGAATATTGCCGCTAAGGGCTTTAAGGTGGGCTTTTTGGATGGGGCTAAGGTGCTAAGGGTGAGGATGTACGAGGGGGCGTGGGAAACTTGGAACGAATGGGGGCGCAGCCTTGATTTGAAGGATGCTGCTTCTCCCGCTCAGATTTGGGGGGATTTATGGGTATTGTCGGCGGTGCAGGGTTTACCTATTTTGATTTTACTGGGTTATTTGTCGCTGCCTTCTTTGGTGCTTTCACTGCCGGCGCTACTGTTGTTAGGATTGAATATATTTTTGGTGGTGATTCGCTTTGCTTTATTATTAGCGATCGCTCCCTCCTATGATCGGAAAGATGCCACTGGTGGTTGGTTATTCTGGCTTTCTCCGTTGGCTGACCCTTTAGCGGTGCTACGCATCTTTTTATCTGCATTTCACACTCCTAAGCAATGGCGCGGGCGGAAATATGGGGATTAAGGCTATTTAGGGCGCTGACTGAGGGTATCGCTCTTTATTCCAGTTTGTCTTGTGGGGAGGGAGCGATCTTAATCATGAGAAAATATCTTGGTTCTTAGGGACTTCCAATTAAAAAAATAAAAAAATACCCAAAAATTTCTTGTGGTGCGGGACGAATTGCCCGCTAATCATCAAGGACGGGCAGGATGCCCATCCCACAAAATTGGGTAATTTATTTTTTGGTGTTCCCTTAAAGAACACAGGCTATTATAATTAGTGTATCTGTAAATTCTCTACATTTATTTGCTCTATGGATTTTAAATATCCTTAATAAAGGAGATAATCATCATGAAAACATCAATCACCATTAATCCAGCGTATGAAGAGATAATTAACTTTCTCGCTGCTGGCATAACATCTCAAAGTTTAGTTAAATTTCAAGTATCGGAAACAGTAAAAGAAAGAGTATCTGATTTAATTTTTCGGGAAAAAACTGATGGAATTTCTCCAGAGGAGAAATCAGAATTAGATCATTATTTGATTCTAGAACATTTATTAAGACTAGCAAAAGCTAGGGCTTATGATTTTATTAACGAGAAGGCTTAAAATTAAATTATGGAGCGTCCTTATTTAAATCTAGAACTTCGCCGCTTAGTTACAGAAAGAGCGGATAATTTATGTGAATATTGCCTGATTTCTGAACATGATACCATTTTAGGCTGTGCCATTGATCATATTATTAGTATCAAACATGGTGGCTCATCAAATATAGATAATCTGGCTTATTGTTGTGTCTATTGTAATCGTTTTAAAGGAAGTGATATCGGTTCAATTATTTTAGATAAAAAAGAATTTGTGCGTTTTTATCATCCTCGTTGGGATAATTGGGGGGAACATTTTAAACTGAATAATTCTACTATTGAATCTCTCACAAATATAGGACAAGTGACGGCTAGAATTTTAGGATTTAATGATCAACCTCGTTTATTAGAACGTCAATTACTTATTGATAATAAAAAATATCCTTCTCTCTCAGCAATTAAAAGAATGAATGCTTAATGCAACGTCTTCCAAATTATGGGAAATGCGATAATTATGCAGGTGGTAAAATGAGTTGCTGGATCACTAATTCTGGATTGTCTAAGAGGGTGTTTGAAAAGTTTTTAATGTATAAACAGACCCCTCTCCAAACCTCTCCCCGAAGCGGGGAGAGGCTTTGAAAACCCCCTTCCCTCGTAGGGAAGGGGGCAGGGGGGTTAGGTTTTTGGAGATTATCGGTTTCATCTAATACTTTTAAAACATCCTCTAAGGAGGATTTATGAGGATATTGCGGATTTGTTGTTAGGATTGAATATATTTTTGGTGGTGATTCGCTTTGCCTTATTATTAGCGATCGCTCCCTCCTATGATCGGAAAGATGCCACTGGTGGTTGGTTATTCTGGCTTTCTCCGTTGGCTGACCCTTTAGCGGTGCTACGCATCTTTTTATCTGCATTTCACACTCCTAAGCAATGGCGCGGGCGGAAATATGGGGATGATGTCGGCTAAAAAACCAGGTGATTAATAGAAAAATTCCCCTTGTGTCTGGGTACAGGCTAAAATTTTCAGTAAAAGCGTTTATTTTGGAACGAGGGGAACTTATGGCGATTAAAAAAGGAAATATGGTGCGGGCTATTCGGGAAAAGCTGGAAAATAGTCTAGAAGCACAGGCTAGTGATTCCCGTTTACCTAGTTACTTGTTTGAAACCCAGGGGGAAATTGTGGATATTAAGGGTGATTATGCTTTGGTGAAGTTTGGACAAGTGCCAACGCCAAATATTTGGTTAAAGTTGTCACAATTGGAAGAGTTTGCCTAATTTAGATGTCTGATAGAAATAGATATCTCCAAAAAAGTAGAGACGTTCCATGGAACGTCTCTACAAGGTTTCTGGAAAACGCAGATTTAATTTTCACCAGATAGTTAATTTTCCTGATCGGAGCGATCGCTCACGTTTCTACCTCCTGTATCATCTACAGGTGGTGGTACTGATGCGTTTCGAGAACCACCCCCACAGCCCGTTATACTGAAAACGGTTCATATTTGGTTAAACTATGAACTGTTTTCAGTATAATAATGAACTATTTTTGTCGGTCTTCCATCTTGCTGCTGATATAAGCGACTCTAATTTCTTACCTCTGAGGAAATATGCAATTAGAAACTCAAATCCCTACCACATCTCGTTCCTAGTCTCTGACTAGGAATGCAGTTGATGAGGCTCTGCCTCTAATATCATTGAAGGCAGAGCCTTCTAGAATTCATTCCCAGTCAGAGACTGGGAATGAGGTAAGTTGAGTTCTTTGCGGGATAGATGTTTTACGTTAAGTTGACACCAATGAAGCTCTTGCTTTACCCTCACCTGTTCAGGGTATTTGCGGCATAAGTCATAAATATTGATTTTTGTCTTATTTACATCAAAATACTCAATATTATTTGATCTTTGTCCTAGTAACAAATACAATACTTATAATATTTTTTAGTTAATTAGGATACTGAATATGAACGCCCAAGCCCAAAATTTACAGACTTTATATGCTAAAACTCGCTTGCTGCTTGCGTTGTGGGATTTAGGAGCAAGTCAACAAGAAGTGAAAAAAGGTTTGCTGACGAAGCGGATAGTGGCTAAGGGTCAGAAAATGGCGGACTATAAGGGGATTTTAGAGGATTTGCAGGAACAGGGGGCTGTTACTGTTTCTAGGACTGGTTATACTCTCAACTCACCAATCGGTTTAGATGTATTGGGTGCGGGTTTGCGTAGTGATGAGTTTAAGTTTGAGGGAACTATTGTTGGGACTTGGGCGGCTAATGCGTTATTGCGGTGGATAGGTCAAATTAATGTGGTAGCTGCGCCGGTTGCGTCTGGTGGTGGGGTAATTGGTTCTTATGAGGAGTTTAAATCAGAGATTCTGGATTTATTCGATAAGTTAGACAAAAGCTATAGTCATGCTGGGTTAGTTCCTATTTGGCAGATACGCAAAGAAGTAGAAAATCGTTTACAACGCGATCAATTTAATGCTTGGATCATGGATATGCAAGCAGAGCAATTGTTATATCTCCAAAGTGGAGAAGCACGAGGAGCGACTGAAGAACAGAAACAAGACTCTATTAATAGTGAAATAAGAGGGCTTCTATTTTTCGTTAGTAAACCATTGTAATTGTCAAATAGGGAAATAATTAAAATGTCAACCACAGATAAATATGCCTTACTTGATAAGGCACGTAAAGAATCGGTAAATCCTTTTGGACTGGAATCAGTAATATCAGCTAATGAAGTTTGGGGTGATGTTATCACTGATTTACCTGGACTAAATCAACATATTGACGAAAGAATATTTGATGCAATTTCTGAAGTGCGTAAAAAGTATTCTAGCAAAATTGGAATTGCAATTAAAGGTGATAGAGGTACTGGCAAAAGTCATATTATCCATAGAGTATGGAAAAAAATAACACAAGAAGGAGATTCTGTTTTTGCCTATATTAGTCCTTGTACTAATCCCAAACGAATCAATTCTCATGTTCGCTTCTATTTATCTGATAGTTTTACATATCAAGATAGTCAAGGAATTACCCAATGGCAGAAATTAGCAGCAGCAGCAATTAATACTTTAAAAGGAACAGAGTTTGAGGACAAATATCGCTCATATATTGAAAAGTGTCATTCACCTAATGAATTACGGAAATATATTGTAGCTAGTCAAAATAAAACTACGCTATTAGGCTTTTTTGATGAATTAGTTGAAGCGATATTAGAAAATCAAACTGGAATTGATGTCAATTTTTTAAAGGCATTATTATTTTTACTTCTGAAAAATGCAATAATTGCTCAAATTGCCTTGGCTTGGATTAAAGGAGAAGATAATTCAGAGATTAAAAAAATAGGATTACCAGAATTTTTATTTGCAGAAAAAGAAGATAAATCTATCTGGATGATGGAACAAATCTGCAAGTTAGCGGAAATAGCATCATTGCCAGTGGTAATTTGTTTTGATCAACTTGATAGTGCTGGTACTGATAATGATTCTGGAGATAGCCCTGCTCAAAGTATTGCGAAATGTATTGATAGAATTTATTTTCAATGTAGTAATGTAATTCTTGTTTGCTGTGTTATTAGTGACACATGGAGAGAAATTGAACAAATGGGAAGTGGTATCCCAGATAGAGTTGGACAAAGAGCAGTTAGAGCAAAACCACCTACTACTGAACAGACTATAGAATTGGTTAAACTCAGACTAAATTGGTTTTACAAAAATAATAGTCTTAACGCTGAAGATTATCCTCATTTATATCCTTTTGAGGAAAGCAAAATTAAACATATTGCCAGTGAATCTGCTAGTGCGCGTTCTCTGATGAAATGGTGTGCTGATGAATTTGAAAAAATTACTCAAGTTATACCACCAGAAGATGAAGATAAGAAAAAAAAGAAAACTTTTTTGGAGAAGTACCAGGAGTTACTTAAACGAATTCGTATACCCATGAAAGATGATGATCAGTTAGCAGCAATCATAACTTGTGCCATGAACATGATTCCTAATGGTGGTACAGCAAATGTGGTAATTCAAGAAGTTAAAAAAATTGCTGATGCAACACATGATTTACATTTTATTATCTCTGGTTATGACTGCTTGCATAAATGCCAAATCAAAATTGGGGTAAGAATATGTGAAACGACAAATGGTAAAACATTTAATGCAGTAATGACGAGATTAGTAAACTACGATAAATACGGACTTACTCGTGGTTGTTTAATCCGTTCTAGTGATGTTCCGAGAAGTTGGAAAATTGGATATGCGCTAAAAGAAAAACTGGAAAAAGAGCAGGGAGGTGAAGTAGTGGTGTTGAAAAAAAATGATATTAAACCTCTAGTAGCGATTCAGAAAATTTACGAACAAGCTGAAGACTATGGATTTACCAAAGAAGAGGTAACTCAATTTGTGAAAGATTTAAGTCTTGCTGCTGATAATCTATTGATTTGTGAAATTTTGAGTGCGCCAGTGTGATATGAATAATCAAATAATAAATGGAATTCAATTACCAGCTTTTGATGTAGAAATGCTGGCTTTGGGAAAATTGATTGTAGTACCTTTCAAGCAGTTTCAACCTGAGGGTAAAGCCTTTTGGCTATATCCATGTCAACAACTCCCAAATAACCTCAGTTTAGAGGAGTATTATCAACCTGAATATTTAGCAAAAGCTAAAAATGCCTTGGCTAAATATTCAACATACCCTATTCATCTTAAATTTTGGGCGCGTTGTGAATATCAATGGCGTATTAATCCTGATCAAAAGGATCTTTTACCGAAAATTACACAATCAACAATTTGGAATTTGAGTGCTTTAGAAAATATATTTGAACAGCAGAAAGTTCTCAAATTTTTGATGTTGCGAGTTTATTATCTTTCTAAACCTTGTATAGTTAATATACCAACAGATACAGGTTTATTTTACTGGACTAAATCTGAAGATATAGTACATCATGCAAGTGAAAATGATATTCCTGTGGTTTCTGATTCTAGTTTTAGCCAACGAAAAAACCTAATTTTATCTGGAAATATTTCTCCATACCAAAATATAGAAGCTTTACAGTTTCAATGTGAAAATATTTCAGAAACTAATCGAGATATTGAAAAGCTAAATCATGACATTAAGCAATTTTTAGGCTGGTATAGTGTTCCACCTATTCCAAAATTAGATAAAAGTTTAGATTGGATAAAAACAATTACATCTTTAGGAGATAGAAGCATAGAAAAAGATGATAGTACAAGCAACTATCAGGCAGGTACAAACTTTGAAATTGTTACACGCAAAAGCCTTAATTTTTTAGGATTCAAGGTAGAGGAAGATCACAAAGGTGGTGCTGGAGGTTTAGATTTATATTGTTCACAACCTTATTCTCTAGTTTGCGAATGTAAAGCAGGTAAAAGCATTCCTCATAACACAGTAGAAGAATTAGATAGAATTGGTAAAAGACATCTTCAAGAAAATTATCTTCAAGCTGTGCGGTTAATTATTGGACCTGGTGAACCTACTAAAAATTTGAAAGAATCTGCTCAAATCTCTAAAGTCAGTATTATCAAAGCCATGACATTACAAAAATTAGTTGAACTCAAAGCAAAATATCCAGGTGCGATCAACTTAATTGAATTAAAGCAATACTTAGAACCGGGACAAATTGATGATAAAATTAATGAATATATAGAAAAAGTAGAAAAAGAGATTAAATTGCGATCGCATATTATCCAACTGGTAAAAAACTATCTACAAAACTCAGGAATAGAATCTGCTGGAGTTGAATCTTTACATGGTGCATATTTCGGTTCAAATCCACCACAACCATTAAAACCAGGAGAAATGTATGAAATTTTAATAGAACTATCATCACCATTAACAGGTTATTTAGGAAGAAAAAAAGGAAACGATTGGAAAACAGATAAATTTTACTACCTGCGCGACTTACCAATAAATTAAAAATAACTCTTTTCTCTCTTCTTTTCTTCCCTTCGCGATCTTTGTGCCTTCGTGGTTTATTTCCCCAAAATCATTCATCCCAAAGTCAAAACACCAGCTTGAAAATTCACCACCAAAGGCAAAAACTCCAACCAGCGAGAACCCAATAAAATCTCCGTTAATTCATCTCCAGCATAAACAGGAATTTCATACTCTTGATCATCCAAAATCACTTTACCTAAATATAAATCAAAAGCTTTTTCTCCTTGGGCTGTGATCAATTCTTGTTCCCGAATAAACTGCCAATCTAGTGCTTCTAAATCTTGTTTATTAATTGCTAGAAAACCTGTAAAGCCAGTATCTAACATTGTCTCTACAGGTAAGTTTAAAGCATCAGCATTAATCAAATCAATTTCAAAAAATAGCTGCCCCCCATCACCAAAATAACCCTCTATCATATTCTCCCAACTGCTCCAATTTCATTCAACCGAAACATACAATGTACAGCATGAGGGTGTTTTTCTCGTGCTTGCTGACTAGCAACTTCTATATCTTTATCAACAAAATAATCACCGCTATCTGGTTCTACGGCAATATACCAATTATGATGTTCTTTGATCAATTCAGGACGTACACGCTCAAAAATTGCCCGACAACGTTTGTGAAATGCCTCATTTTCAGCTTTACGTCTAGCCAATTCTTCCGGTGATAAAGTCAGTTCAGGAAAAATTCTTCCTCTTCTTGCTGGTTGTTTTGGTGTTAATTGAGTCATGTTTTTAAACCCCATTTCTACTATGATAATAATATCAAAAAAATCATCCTAAAGTCAAAATACTCTGTTGAAAATTCACCACCAAAGGCAAAAACTCCAACCACTCTGAACCCAATAAAATTTCCGTTAATTCATCTCCAGCATAAACAGGAATTTCATACTCTTGGTTATCCAATATCACCTTACCCAAATATCTTTCAAACGTGATTTCACCCTGAGCAGTTCGCAGAATTTCTTTATCTACATAATCCCAATTAAGCCCATCTAAATCTTGTGTATTAATAGCCATAAAGCCTGTGAAACTACTATCAAATAAAGCATCCACAGGCAAACTTAAACCATCATTAGCAACCAACTCAATTTCAAAAAATAGCTGCTTTTTTTCACCAAATTTACCCTCTATCATATTCTCCCAGTTGCTCCAGATTCATTCAAACAAAAAACGCAATGATCAGCATTTGGGTATTTATCACGGGCTTTTTGATGTGCAATTTCTTTATCTTGATCGATTAAGTAATCACCACTATTTAACTCAATAGCAATATACCAACCATAATGTTCTTTGATCAATTCAGGACGTACACGCTCAAAAATTGTTCGATAACGTTGATACTCTGCCTCATTTTCAGCTTTACGTCTAGCCAACTCTTCCGGCGATAAGGTTAGTTCAGGGAAAACTCTTCCTCTTCTTGCTGGTTGTTTTGGTGTTAGTTGAGTCATGTTTTTAAACCCCATTTCTAATATTATAATAATATCAAAAAAATCATCCCAAAGTCAAAACACCAGCTTGAAAATTCACCACCAAAGGCAAAAACTCCAACCACGCTGAACCCAATAAAATTTCCGTTAATTCATCTCCAGCATAAACAGGAATTTCATCCTCTTGATTATCCAAAATCACTTTACCTGAATAGATATCAAATCTTGACTCTCCCTGTGCAGTGCGTAAACGTTGCTTGCGTATAAATGACCAATTCAATCCTTCTAAATCTTGTTTATTAATAGCCATAAAGCCTGTGAATCCAGTATCAAATAAAGCATCTACAGGCAGATTTAAGCCTTCAGCAGTAATTAATTCAATTTCAAAGAAAAGCTGCCCCTCATCACCAAAATAACCCTGTATCATATTCTTCCTGTTACCCCTGTTTCATTGATGCGAAATAGAAAATGTATCACATTAGGATGTTTCTCCCGTGATTTTTTACTAGCGACTTCCATATCCTGATCAATGAAATAATCACCGCTATCTGGTTCTACAGCAATATACGAGTTATAATGTTCTTTCATCAATTCAGGCAGTAATCTTTGAAAAATTGCCCAACAACGTTGATAAAATTGTTCATCTTCTGCTTTACGTTTAGCTAACTCTTCCGGCGATAAAGTCAATTCAGGGAAAATTCTTCCTCTTCTTGCTGGTTGTTTTGGTGTTAGTTGAGTCATGTTTTTAAACCCCATTTCTACTATGATAATAATAGCAAAAAAATTATCCCTAACTCAAAACACCAGCAGAAAAACCATCTTTATGAACCTTTCATTATCAGTCCTAATAGAATCTGCAAAAGCGGGAAAACTCATCAGTTTCCCTACAGATACCGTCCCTGCATTAGCCACCATACCAGTACAAGCAGAATTAATTTATGCTGCGAAACAACGTAGTTTCGATAAACCTTTAATTTTAATGGCTGCCAAAGCTGAAGATTTATGGGATTATGTTCAAGGTAGCCAAATAGAATATCAAACCTGGCAAAAAATTGTTAATCAATATTGGCCAGGTGCTTTAACTTTAGTTTTACCAGCTAGTGACAAAATTCCCACTGTCATGAATCCTCTTGAACCGACTACTATTGGGATTAGAGTTCCAAATCATCCAGTTGCTCAAATTATTTTGGCGCAAACTGGTCCAATGGCGACAACTAGCGCTAATTTATCAGGACAACCAGCTTTAGAAACCAAAGCAGCTATAGAAGCTCAATTTCCAGAGGTTTTAACATTAGAATCAACGGAATACCAAGGTTTGGGAATACCTTCCACCGTTGCTAAATGGACAGGGAACAATTGGCAGATTTTACGACAAGGTAGTATTAAATTAGATAATTATGGATTTTAGTAACTGGCTATATTTAGGCGCGGGAATAGGATTAGGAATAGGTTTTTGTAGATTATTCCTTCAGTCTAGCAAATCTGCATCCGTTCCCGTTGAAAATGCTCCACAACAGCAAGAAAACCCACTTTTGGCAGAATTAGAGCAAACCCAATTAGCCTACTATCAGGCGCGGGAAATGAGCCAATTTCAAGGGGGTTTTTTAGCTAGGATTGGTCATGAATTGCGATCGCCTTTAGGGAGTATGATGGGTTTACATCAACTGATTTTGGCAGATTTGTGTGAAAATTCCCAAGAAGAGCGAGAATTTGTCCAACAAGCTTACGAAAAATCTCTGAAATTATTAAAACTAATTGATGAAATTCTCAATGTTTCCAAAATTGAATCTGGTAGAAATAAATTAGATATTCAGGCTTTGCAATTAAGTGAATTTCTCCAGGAAGTTTATGAACTAACTTATTTACTAGCCGTTAACCGCAATTATCCTTTTATTTTATCACCGTCAGATCCAGAAATTCAGATTTTGACAGATTACCATTGGCTCAAACAAGTATTAATCAATTTGATAGATACAACAATTGCTAACATGGAAGAAGGGAATATACATCTTTCTAGCAACTTACAATCTCCAGATAATTGGGTCAATATTTGGTTAGACATACCCACTGATACAGTAATCACAAATGAATCTCTGCATTTGATGAAATCAGAACCGCAAACAACTCAGGAAAATATAGATTTATCACCAGGAATGAAACTTTTACTCAATCAACGTCTGGTAGAATTGATGGGAGGAAAATTAGAAATTTTGCCTTTTCCCACCAACCAGGAAGAAACATCGCAGTTAACTAGACTGCAAATATCCATACCTACAGGGACTCTTGCAAACAAATCTCTTCAGTGACAAAAGCCTCAAAATTAGATTGATTATCTAAAACCATTGTTGTGGTGTTATTGACTTGAAAACCAATCTTTTCATAAAACTCCTGTTGGTGCGTTGTCATTAAGTATACACGCTCTACCTTCTGCATTCGGGGATGACTTAAAACCGTTTCCACCAACTTGCTACCCAATCCGTTACCTTGATAATCTGGATGAATGACAACATCCCAAATTGTAGCGCGATAGATGCCATCAGAGGTGGCTCTAGCAAAACCAATTAATAATTCCCTATCCCAGATAGAAATAACAGGTTCACTGTTAGCAAGAGCTATACCCCAATCCTTAATACTACGTCCTTTTGCCCAAAAAGCAGCCAGATTAAACAGTTCTTGGAGTTGGAAAAGATCAATATCCGCAAGGCTTTGGCTAAATTGAATCTGAGAATATTTCATCTATAGACACCTAATTATCGGAGTATCTTAGCTTCTGTTATGGCATATTTTCCTAGAAATTACTAACTTTGTATATGTATATGCAACATTTTAACTAGGGTCAGGATTCAATACAATACTGCTAAGATTCCGCGGGTAGGGGTAAAGCAAAAGCTGATATGTGTTAATTTAAGCTCAAATCCCTACCACATCTCGTTCCTAGTCTCTGACTAGGAATGCAGTTGATGAGGCTCTGCCTCTAATATCATTGAAGGCAGAGCCTTCTAGAATTCATTCCCAGTCAGAGACTGGGAACGAGATGATGCAACTACCTTCGGGCAGAGGGAAAGTTAACGCTTGGGGAGAGAACCACCTCTGGCTTAAATACCGCAAGGGGTTTGAGTTAAGTGGACTCGTTGAACTAAGAATCTCAGTGGCTAAAGACAGTGAGAGTGTCAATCGCCAAACACACCAGCAAAAAAGTCCAAAGTCTCCTTCAATGCTTTGATGAAAATATCAATTTCCTCAAGAGTATTGTAAAAAGATAAACTTGCTCTTGCAGTTCCTGATAAACTCAAGTAACGGTGTAATGGTTGCGTACAATGGTGTCCAGAACGAATCGCTACACCTTCTTGATCTAACAAAGTTGCTAAATCATTAGCGTGGACACCCTCGGCTGTAAAAGCGGCTAATGCGGCTCTCCCTTCCCCTTGAGCATTGGGTTTTGGTCCGTAGATTCTAATTTGGGGTATTTGCCCTAGTTGCGCGAATAAATAGGCAGTTAATTCGGTTTCATAGGCATGGATTTTATCCATACCGATATTAGTAAGATAATCTATAGCTGCACCAAGGGCGATCGCCTCCCCAATAGCCGGAGTACCAGCTTCAAATTTATGGGGTAATTCTGCATAGGTGGAATGGTCTAAAAATACCTCTGCAATCATCTCACCACCACCGAAAAATGGCGGCATTGCTTCTAGTAGTTCCAGCTTACCATATAAAAAGCCAATGCCAGTGGGAGCGCACATTTTATGTCCAGAAGCCACCAACCAATCACAGTCAAGTGATTGAACATCAATGGGAGTATGGGGGACACTTTGGCAAGCATCAAGTAAGAATTTCGCACCGTATCTGTGAGCAATTTCGGCTATTTCTTTAACTGGATTTATGCAACCCAAAGTATTAGAAATATGCACAATAGACACCAGTTTTGTTTTGTCAGAAATCAAGTTTTTAAACTGTTCCAAATCAAAAGTTTCTGCCGGTGTTAATTCGACAAACTTCAAAACCGCGCCTGTTTTTTGAGCCACAAATTGCCAAGGAACAATATTACTATGGTGTTCCATGACCGAGAGAATAATTTCATCTCCTGGCTGTAAGTTGTTCATTCCCCAACTGTAAGCGACTAGGTTAATAGCTTCAGTTGCATTGCGAGTGTAAACAATTTCTTGACGTGATTTCGCATTAATAAACTTAGCAATCTTATCACGCGCACCTTCATAAGCATCAGTAGCCTTTCCGCTCAAGAAATGTGCGCCACGATGAACATTAGAATTATATTGTTCGTAATAATCACGCCAAGCATTTAAAACAGCGAAAGGCTTTTGAGAAGTAGCCGCATTATCGAGATAAACCAGGGGTTTACCGTGAACTTCCTGATGTAAAATGGGGAAGTCAGAGCGGACTTTATCAGCGAGAGATTTGGTAGAAGTGATAGTCATTTTTACAGCGATTTCCAATCATATAATGTACATCTTAGCCCCCTCATCGCTTGCGGGGAGGGGTTGGGGGTGGGGTTCTTGTTCCGGGTTTGATGACAATTTGCTGTAATAAAGATTTCAGGAGTTTTTAGGTTTAATTACACCGGGCGGTTAGAAACCGCAGCTACACAGGCGAAACCCACCTTCGTGGGTTCAATACCTTAATTTACATCTTGAGTCCGCGAAGGCGGACTTTGTTTGTATAGCCGCGATTTCTAATCGCCTATTTATTTGTGAGACTTGTAACAGTTTTCAACAAACTCTCACGCAAAGAAGCAACAGGAATAAAGTTAATAATTTCCATTGCGAAACCATTAACTAATAATTTCCGGGCATTATTTTCATCAATACCGCGACTTTGCAGGTAGAATATTTGATCATCCTCTAACTGACTGACAGTAGCACCATGAGCGCATTTAACATTATCAGCAGTGATTTCTAATTGAGGTTTGGTGTCAATTCTCGACTTAGACGATAACAACAAATTGCGATTTAATTGAGAAGCGTTAGTTAACTGCGCCGGTTTAGGAACAAAAATCTTACCATTGAAGACACCACGAGCGCGATCGCCTATAATGCACTTATGTAACTGTTTGCTCACACCATGTGGATGATTTAAAGACAAAGCACTGTGAGTATCAGCCAATTGATTATCAGCAATCACAGTTAAACCATTGAGCGTCGTTTCCGTTTGCTCACCAGTTTGCAAAATCTCCAAATTGTGACGTGATATTTTGCCACCAACCGTCACCGCATTACAATTATAACGACTATATCGCGCCTGAGTAACAGCAGTTTTCCCAACATGAAAAGCCGCTGCACCTTCCCGCACAACCCTATTATGACTCACCTGAGCATTTTCATTTACCCAGATTTCCGTTACCCCATTAGTAAAATACACTTCCTTCTCTGTGTTCTCCGTGTCTCTGTGGTTCGTATATTCCTCAATCAAACCCACCTGAGAATTACTTTCAGCTACCACTAAAACACGAGGTTGGGAAATAGTTGCAGACTCACCAGAAACAGAAACAAAAAGTAAATGAATAGGAGTTTCCACAACCACATTTTTAGCAACCCATACCACCGCGACATCATTTAGAGCCGCAGTATTTAAAGCCGTAAAAACTTCTTTAGCACCTTCAGCTTGCGCTAAATATTCCTGAACAACTTCACCAGGTAAAACATCCAAATTACCAACAATTAAGCCAGCAGGTAAATTTTCAGTATTAGATAAATCAGGTGAATAAACACCATTAATAAAAACTAACCGCCCAGAGACTTCAGGTAAAACAAAATCATCTTGTAGAGACAATTCATGAATTGTCTCTACATTATTAAAATCCACCTGTTTGAGAGGTGATAAATCAGTAAATCGCCATTCTTCCTCGCGGGTATTGGGGATAACAGAATGACGCACCCAATTAACAGCACCGTCGCGCAAATCCTGTAACCAACCATCTTGTTTTGTGGTAGTTACCCGACTTAACAAACCACTTAAAAAAGCATCTCTATCTAATAGATTTTGTTGTAGAGACGTTTCATGAAACGTCTCTACATTAATTGGAATAGACATTATACACCCACTCCCAAAGCTTCTTCTAGAACCCAATCATAACCGCGAGATTCCAACTCAAGAGCCAACTCCTTACCACCACTTCTAATAATTTGTCCCTGCGCCATAACGTGAACAAAATCAGGGACAATATAATCTAAAAGACGCTGATAGTGAGTAATCATAATCGTCGCATTTTCAGCATTAGTTAACTGATTAACACCATTAGCGACAATTTTCAGAGCATCAATATCCAAACCAGAATCAGTTTCATCCAAAATAGCTAATTTAGGTTCTAAAATCGCCATTTGCAGAATTTCATTCCGCTTCTTTTCCCCACCGGAGAAACCCTCATTCACACTGCGATTCAGAAAAGAAGAATTCATCTTCACAACATCCAGCTTTTCCTCAACCAAATCATCAAAATCGAAAGCGTCAACCTCTTCTAAACCTTGAGCCTTCCGACGAGAATTATAAGCCACCCGTAAAAAATCCAAATTACTCACACCAGGAATTTCCAGAGGATATTGAAAAGCTAAAAACACACCACTCCTAGCCCTGTCTGCGGCTTCCATATCCAAAAGATTTTGTCCTTGAAAAATCACCTCACCACCAGTAACAGTATAAGCTGGATGTCCCGCCAAAACCTTAGAAAACGTACTCTTCCCAGAACCATTTGGACCCATAATCGCGTGAACTTCCCCAGCGCGAACCTCCAAATTCAACCCCTTCAAAATCTGAGTTCCATCAACATCAGCCGTCAAATCCTTAACCGACAAAATCAAATCACTATTCTCAACAATCATCTTCTCTTCCTCTCTTTCTCTGCGTACTCTGTGCCTCTGTGGTTCGTTTTTTTAACCCACACTACCCTCTAGTTTCAGACTCAACAACTTATCAGCCTCAACAGCAAACTCCATAGGAAGCTGATTAAAAACATCCTTACAGAAACCGCTAATCATCATCGAAATAGCATCTTCCGAAGAAATACCCCGTTGAGCAAAAAAGAACAATTGATCTTCACCAATTTTAGAAGTAGAAGCCTCATGTTCCACCTTACCCGTATTATTCTGAACTTGAATATAAGGAAAAGTATTAGCTTGAGCATTATCACCAATTAACATCGAATCACATTGAGAATAATTTCTCGCGCCTTTTGCTGTAGGATTAATTTTCACCAAACCCCGGTAACTATTGCTAGATTTACCAGCAGAAATACCTTTAGAAATAATTGTACTGCGGGTGTTTTTCCCCACGTGAATCATCTTACTTCCAGTATCAGCTTGCTGCATATTATTTGTTAATGCAACCGAGTAAAATTCACCCACAGAATTATCACCAATTAAAACACAACTGGGATACTTCCAAGTAATCGCAGAACCTGTTTCTACTTGAGTCCAAGAAATCTTAGAATTCACACCTTGACACAAACCACGTTTAGTTACAAAGTTGTAAATTCCGCCTTTACCATTAACATCCCCAGCGTACCAGTTTTGCACAGTAGAATATTTAATTTCCGCATTATCTAAAGCTACCAATTCCACAACCGCCGCGTGTAATTGGTTGCTGTCGTACATTGGCGCAGTACAACCTTCTAAATAAGAAACATAACTTCCTTCTTCGGCGACAATTAAAGTCCGTTCAAATTGTCCTGTATCACCGGTATTGATGCGGAAATATGTAGATAATTCCATAGGACATTTTAGTCCCTTGGGAATATAGACGAAAGAGCCATCACTAAATACAGCCGCATTTAAAGCCGCAAAATAATTATCAGCAATGGGAACAACGCTACCCAAATATTTTTTAATTAACTCTGGGTGTTCTTGCAGTGCTTCCGAGAAAGAACAGAAAATTACACCGTCTTTAGCGAGTTTTTCTTTATATGTAGTAGCCACAGAAACACTATCAAAAATCGCATCAACAGCAACGTTACTTAATCGCTTTTGTTCATTTAAAGGAATACCTAATTTTGCAAAGGTTTCCAATAAAGTCGGATCAACTTCGTCTAAACTGTTGAGTTTAGCTTTCTTTTGTTTCGGTGCGGAATAATAAATAATATCCTGATAATTAATAGGCGGATATTGGACATGAGACCAAGTTGGTTCTGTCATTTTCAGCCATTGGTGATATGCGCGGAGGCGATATTCCAACATGAATTCCGGTTCATTCTTCTTGGCGGAAATCAGGCGAACAACATCTTCGCTTAACCCACGAGGGATAGTATCGGCTTCAATATCGGTAACAAAGCCGTACTTATAAGGTTGGTTGACTAAAGTGGTGACGGATGCGCTCATCGTTTCTCTTATGTTCTCTTTAAAGGACGGGCGACGGGTTGCACAAAGCTAATTCCCGTTTTGTGTTACCGATTCCTAACAGGACTGCTAGAATAGGTTTAACAGCTAAAACAACTCGGCTGTTGTTTAATCTATATTTCATTGTACGATAGATTAACAACAACAATGTTGTTTAAGTTAAATTTTCAGAAAAAAGTTTTTTATTTTGGGACGTTTGCGAAGCGTCTAGTAAAGAAGATGGCGACTACCCAGCAGACCTCAACTAAGCAGGATATCCTAGAGTATCTATTAAAACACTCAAAAGCAACGGCTGTTGAGTTGGCTAACTTTTTGGATGTGAGTCCCCAAGCGATTCGCCGTCATTTAAAGGATTTAGAGACGGATGAGCTAGTTATATATTCGGTATCAGCACAGCCGAGTATGGGCAGACCTCAGCACGTTTATCACTTGAGTCGGGGCGGAAGACAACACTTGCAAAAAAGCGTCAACCGCTTAAGTGATGGTTATGGCGAGTTTGCGGTTTCTCTCTTGGACACTTTAGCGGAAACTGTGGGACGTGACCAAGTAAAATCTATTTTACGGAAACAGTGGGAACGTAAAGCTCAAGAATATCGGGAAAAAGTGGGTACTGGTTCTTTACAGGAACGAGTCGCAACTTTGATAGAATTGCGAAAAGCTGAAGGTTTTATGGCGGAGTTTCACGCTGTGGAATCAGATGCTAGTGGTGCGGAAAGATTCATTTTTGTGGAACATACCTGCGCTATTTCTGATGTTGCGGAATCTTTTCCCAGCGTTTGTGGTCATGAATTGGAAATGTTTGCGGCTATTCTCCCAGATTGTACTGTGGAACGGACTCACTGGTTGATTCATGGTGAACATCGTTGTGGTTATTTGGTGGAAAAAAGTTAGGTGGTTGGGTGGAAGTAATTGAACGCAGATAAACGCGGATAGACGCAGATAAGGAAGTCCGTTATTTTTGTTGTGGATGTGGGATGACAATAGATGATTTTACAATTAATTGATCAGGGTTTAACATTGCTAAATATATATTGAAGAGTATACTGAAAAGCAAATTAATATGAAAGTTCAAAACGTTAAGCTAAAACATTTTAAGAAATTTCGAGATCAGGAGTTAGATTTTACTGATCCTGAAACAGGTTTAGCAGAAGATTTAATTGTTCTGATTGGTGTAAATGGTGCTGGAAAAACCAGTATTTTACAAGCTATTGCATCCACATTAGGTACAGCTACAGAAAGATTAAACAAACCTGCTGATTTAGATTGGCCAGGATTTAACTATGAATTATTAGGTAGTAATTGGCGTGGCTCTCCCACCAATGTCACTATTAATGTACATTTTTCTAAATCAGAACTGCAAGCTATCAGTGAATTTCACCAAAAATTACGGGAAATGGGACGTGATTTACCAGTTTCTCCTGCTCAAAAATATCTTGTTACTTTAAAATGGCAAGGTGAAGATGTAAGAGCAAATAGCGCAGCAGAATTATTTCAATTTAAAGGACGAGAATATGCTAAACAATGTTTTGACTTTGTTGGCAATTCCGTTAATGGACATATCAGTTCAGGCACAGATACAGTTTCAGAAACTTACGTGACGCAGTAAGTAATGCAGTAATGCAGTAATTAAGATTGAGTTAGTACCAATTTAAAACAATTTAAAACAGGAGAGGCACTATGGCGAGAAAGTCTAAGGATTTTAAAGATTTGATGAAACAAGGGCAGAGTTCCCAAGATAAGCAGAAAAACCTGGAAGCACTGAGAAAGAAGATGGAAGAGGGGGGATTTGGGGAATTGGCTGCAAATATACCCATAGAACCCCTGTTTGATTTGTCGGGGTTTGAGAATCGTTAAGTTTTATTGGGGATTAGCTAGTAGGAACTTTAGAGCGATAGCGAAGCGCTGCTGCAAGCAGTTCGCTTATGACAAAGTTTCTATCCCATTGTGGGTAATAAATAATGAGATTACAGCGATCGCTTCATTAAAAGTTTCTATCCCCTTGTGGGTAATAAATAATTAGATTGCAGAAGGCGATCGCTTATGACAAAGTTTTTATTCTCTTGCGAGTAATAAATAATCAGATTACAGCGATCGCCAAGCGCTGCTGCAAGCAGTTCGCTTATGACAAAGTTTCCATTCCTTTGCGGGGAAGATGTAATGTCAACATATTATAGGTTAAGTATTAAACAGAGCCAAACAGAAAAACCCTTTGAATATTATATTCAGAGGGTTTTTTATTCTGTTTTAGTTATACTTAATAGGCAAAAATTACTCGATTACCCGGTCGAGTGTCCACGTGAAAAAATCCTTTGTTTTTTCCCATAAATACAGCGTCTCCCAATCCGGTAAAGTCAGATATCTTCAAGACTTCCCATAACCTCTTAAAATCCTTATTCAAAGGTACTATATCCAGGGCGCGGAAATATAAATGCTGACTATTTTTAGCACCACCCACAGACCTATTTACGCTTGGTGGGCGATATCCTGAAGTGATTGTCATAGGCGACCCAAATTTATCACGCACTTCACCCCAAGTTCTAGCTAGTTTAATTGCGTTTGCAACATATTCAGAACTTGTGGGAATACGAGTACAATTTTTAGTAGCTTCGCCCCAAGTCAAAGGAATACCTTCAACAATATATTGATTTGCGTAAACTATCTCTCCTCCCGGTAGCTTCATAAATGCCCCAGTTTTAGACCCTGCTGCTTTATTTAACACGGGAAGGGCTAAACTGTCTTCATATCCAGAATCTTCATTATCCACGAGTTTTAGCAACTCTTTAGCTGTAGTTACACCCAAACCAAGAGGATATTGTAAATTATTGTCTTCCTTAAACTCAATAAAAGCTTGCTTTGTTAATTCACCAACAATCCCATCAGCCTCGATATTTAACAGTTTTTGAATGTGTATAACTAGACTAGGATTTGCCTCTGTGATTAAAATCGCAGGTGAGTTTAATTTAATAAAGTCCTGGAGTGTTTTAATTTCTGTCATGAATGTTTTATGTAGTGTATTGTGGGCGGAGGAAAATCAAAATATATTTCGTTTTTTGAAATGGCTAAAACTCAACGACAATAACCCATCGAGGTGAATTTACATATCGTTACACATTTTGGTTATTTCACGTCCACCTACTTAAGTATATCAATAAGAGGAATTACTAATGCAGTATATCGCCAGTTTTAGTAGAGGAACTGGCGGAACTGGCTCAAAAACAGGCAGTACACACATTGTCAACCCTGAAAACAATAGAAAGACTGTTTTTGGTCAAACTATTATGTTTCCATCCCCTTGCGGGGAAGATGTAATGTCAACAGCAGATGATTTGATGGGAGCGATAGCGAAGCGCGACCTAGGAATCGCGCAAAGTACCCGCAGTAGGCATTGCCTGGAAAATCTACAAAAATTGCCCCTAGTAACGCGCCCATTTCCCTCAAATTACACGAAATGGCACTTTCGTTGAATGAAAACAATGGGATATAAGTCCTGTTCTTTAATAAGAGCGAAAATTTTCTCTCTCATTAAATCGCTTATGCGACTGCCCTGCCATAAACTTCTTCCAGTAGACAAATCAATTCATCTACTTGGGAGGAGGTAAATAATTCATCGGGTCCCTGTGGTGTAATGTCAGTAAATGGAGATTCATGGAGAAGTGCAGCATCCATGACACCATGTTCTGTGAGGTAGTCAATGATCATATTCACAAACTCTATCTGATTAGCATTAAGCTTTTTGTCAGATATAAAACGAGCTAATTCCTGTTTGGCTACTTCCCTATCAAGTCCTACTAGAAAACGAACAAATAAGCCTAATCCTTGTGACTCTTCTTTAGCGCGGATAATATCTTCAGTTTCCCCGATACCACTTTCTGCTAATATGCTTTCTAGTTCTGATAAATCTGATGGAGTTAGTTGTTTATTAGTTCTCAGTTTGAAAATAACTATATTATCCTGATGCGATCGCAAAAACGCCCGTGCTTTAGCGCGAAACTTTTCAAAATTATCAGATGATGTCAATACTATTGCCAATTTTCCAAAATATGTCTGAAACCCAAGAAAATCGTGACGATATCAATAGGGTTTCAGGGCTTTGGCAATAGTATTGAGCATATTCTCTAATTCATTCATTTTTATTTGATTCCAATTGAGCAATTATCTTACGCACAGGCAGATACTCCACACGATTCACCCGCAATAACTTAACAGTCACCCGCCCAATTGGCGTTAAAGGCTGAATCATACCGCTTTCTACATCAAACAAAAAATGTTCACCCCAATTATCCTTTCTCGGATGATAAAGTCTCACCGTCTCACCAGATTCTGGGTCAATTGAAGCAATATCACTACCTTTAGCCTGATTACATAACGAACAGGACAGTGCCAAATTTTCTAACACCGTTGCACCATCATGTTTTTCTGCAATCACATGATCAATCTGATGAGTAGCCAAAACCAACATCTCTGGAATTAGACAATACTCGCAACACCCCTGAGCGCGTTCAAATACAATTTGTCGGAAATTAGTAGGAATATAAGTTTCACTCATGCACCTTGTTGTAACTTGAGCAAAGCTTGAGCCTTAGCAAGACGTACCAAATGCTCAATAAACTCATAATGTTGCCACAGACACAGATCCCTTTCATCTAAACCTTGATGACGATTTTTGTCTAAAAGAGATTCAATTTCAGCCTGAAGCTGATGAGAAAGACGGAGAGTTAAAATTTCTTGAGGAGATGGTAACTTTGCCAAAAACTCTAAAACTTCAGTTAGTCCAGAAAAACCCGTCCCCGGATTAGCACTAATTTCTCGCAATCCTAAAGCCAAAATTTGGGGTAAATCTTCCTTGCGAGATTCTAAATTTCGCGCCATTTCATCAGGTATGTCTAAAGTAATTTGCATAATTTTTTGCTCTTCGGTAATATACATTATATATAAATAGCCTCAGCTAAAACACGCTCACGAATCCGGGGTTTAAGCCCGTTCTTAGTAACAACATCCACCTTCAAGCCAAACATTTGCTGGCAAAAGAAAAATTTTATCTGTGTTCATCTGCGTTTATCTGCGTTCGTATTTTATCCTTGTAAAACCTCAGCCACAGTTAACTTCAAATCACTAAACAACGGCGAACAAATCACCTCATCCCTTGTAAAAACTCGCTCATCATAAAAACCCTCCACCCACTCCAAAACCGTCACCTTTTGCCCCATCGGATCAACAATCCAATACTCAGCAATTCCCCGCGCTGCATATTCAGAACGCTTGTAACGATAATCTCGATTTTCCTGATTTGGACTCACCACCTCAACCACCAACAAAGGGGGCGGCATATCCATTAAAATTAAAGAGCGTGTAGCATTTTGCATCACCTGTGCTAACTCTTCAGAAAATACCACTAAATCAGGAACACGCACCCCCACCATGCGACTATTTACAGCTATTTCTGTTTTCATACTCAAGCGGTGATAGGGAATACCTAATTGAGAAAAATAGAGGTGCTTGGGTGTTAAAGATGCCATACCACCACGTACAGTAGACAGGATAAAGTTTCAAGAAGATGTAGCAGCATTATTTAATCTATTTCCCGGAGAACCGCAAGAGATTCCCCTTGAAGTTGCCCAAGGGATGATATTTAGTGCTTGTGAATACGCTCTAAGCTTAGGATTTCAACCACACAAAGACTTTGAAAAATCACGAGCGCACATTGGAGAATGGGATGGAACAATACGTATTGAATGTGGTCGCAATGGAAACCCATTTTATGTCAGCGGTCCCCACGATAACCCCACAAAAATTATGGAAATATTGAAGAAAAGCAGGGGTGAAGGTAATTTTGATTTTATGCTTGGTTCAGACCCTGTTGAAGATGATTTTTGGTAAACCCAATCCTTGTAATCTTGGCAAGTATGATATCAAATGACAAGTGACAAGCAATAATCATTCTTGTTGTTTTAACCAAACTTCCAAATCTGCTATTGTTGCAAAATCAAATAAAACATTTCTCATGGCTTCTAATTTTGGTAAAGATAATACCTGAATTTCGGCTATTAGTGATGAATTAACGTCACCAAAGCGATAATTGAGAAAACTGGTAATCCATTTGACAGCTTCTTCTTTTTTACCTTTTTGTAAAATATCCTGATAAATGACTGACTCTTGCATAATATCCTCCCGTAAAAATTGACGAACTAAATCTTTTTCAAATTTCAAGCCCGCTAAAATCTCTGTACACCCTGCTATATTTTGTCTTTCTTCCCTATTAGGAATATTAGCAATTTTTTCAGCAACCTGCTTTAGTAATGTAGATGGTGAATTGGTGCGGGTCAACGAGATACCTGTACCAATTGAAGTCTCTGAAATTTAGGAGCCTCAAACTAGAATCATCAATCATGAATGCCAATGTAATAGTAATTTTTTAAAACGGTAGCATCTGTGTAAGCGATCGCTTATAATGTGTTTTAAATAAAGGTTGCATAAATTCATTGCCTGTAGCTAAGACACAACCACTTGTGAGTAATTACGGCAGAGCATCTTACTAAAAATAATTCAAGTATGGGAAAAGTTATTGGGATTGACTTAGGGACTACAAATAGTTGTGTCGCTGTTTTGGAAGCTGGGCAACCAAAAGTAATTGCCAACTCCGAAGGTGGACGTACTACCCCTAGTATCGTAGCCTTTGGTAAAGCTAACGATCGCTTAGTCGGACAACTAGCCAAGCGACAAGCTGTAACCAATGCCGAAAACACAGTCTACAGTATCAAGAGATTTATCGGTCGTCGCTGGGAAGACACAGAATTAGAGCGCGGTCGTGTCCCTTATAATTGTATCAAAGGCAGGGATAACACCGTTGATGTCCAAATTCGCGCCCAAAACTACACACCCCAAGAAATATCCGCTATGGTCTTGAAAAAACTCAAGCAAGACGCGGAAAATTTCCTGGGGGACGAAGTAACAAAAGCCATAATTACCGTACCAGCATATTTTACAGATGCTCAAAGACAAGCCACAAAAGATGCAGGTACTATTGCTGGGCTAGAAGTATTAAGAATTATCAACGAACCCACCGCCGCCGCCCTAGCCTTCGGTTTAGACAAACAAGATCAAGAACAATTAATCCTAGTATTTGACTTAGGCGGAGGCACATTTGACGTATCTATCCTCCAACTAGGAGATGGAGTTTTTGAAGTTAAAGCCACCTGTGGTAATAATCATCTCGGCGGAGACGACTTTGATAATGCCATTGTCTGCTGGATGGTGGAGCGATTCCTGGCAGAAGAGAAGATAGACATTACCCAAGACAAAATGGCACTCCAACGCCTGCGAGAAGCCGCGGAAAAAGCCAAAGTCGAACTATCCAGCCTGGTTGTTACCTCCATTAACCTGCCATTTATCACGGCTGATGCCAGCGGACCCAAACATCTGGAAATGGAACTCAGCCGGTCCCAATTTGAAGAACTCACAGGGAGTTTAATCGAGGGGACAATCGCCCCCATAATGCAAGCTCTCAAAGATGCAGAAGTCAAACCACAGAATATAGATAAGATTATTCTAGTCGGGGGTTCTACCCGCATTCCTGCTGTTCAAAACGCCCTGATTAAATTTTTCAATGGTAAAACCCCAGATCATTCCGTCAACCCTGATGAAGCCGTAGCCTTGGGTGCAGCTATCCAAGCTGGGGTTTTGGCAGGGGAATTAGACACCCTGTTACTTTTAGATGTCACACCTTTATCTTTAGGGATTGAAACACTAGGAGAAGTATTCACCAAAATTATTGACCGGAATACCACCATACCCACCAGCAAAGCTCAAATATTTTCTACAGCCGTTGATGGTCAAAACTCCGTAGAAGTTCATGTCCTCCAAGGAGAACGCGCTATGGCTAAAGATAACAAAAGTCTGGGCAAATTTCTCCTCAGTGGCATTCCCCCTGCTCCTCGCGGCGTTCCCCAAATTGAAGTCGCTTTTGAAATTGATGTGAATGGCATCCTCAAAGTTGCGGCGCAAGATAAAGGTACGGGTGGAGAACAGAGCATCCGCATTACAAGTACAGGCGGTTTAAGCAACAACGAAATTGAGCAAATGCGGAAACAAGCTGAATTATTCGCCGAGGAAGATCAAAGACGTAAAGAACTGGTAGCACTCAAAAACCAAGCTAATAATCTTTTGTTCACCTATAATTCAACATTACGGGATAATCCAGACTTGGTCAGTGAGCAATTGATGGCTGTGGCTAATCAGAAAGTTGAACAACTACAAGCCGCAATGAACAACTCCAATCTGTCCCCAGGGAAGTTTAAAACACTTTTAGAGGATTTCCAACAAACTATCTTTGCTATTGGTACAGATGTTTACAACCAGGCTAGTGAGGAACATTCTAAATCAGAAGATGTCACGCAAATCAATCTCACAGAAGAATATCATTCTTCCTTACCCAATACACAAATACCACAATTCAACGTTGACTTAGATGAAGAAAATAACTCACAAGTTGATTATGAGACCATAGACTAGTACCGCAAGGCGGAAGTCAAAAGTCAAAAGTCAAAAGTCAAAATGAAGACAGTATAGGCTTTTGGAGGATTTAGAATGGTTCATTCACTTACGCCACAGCGTAATAGAAATTTACCATGCCAAATATTTGCTTAACACAGGCATACCATATACCTAGCCAAAAGTATAGGTTGGGTTTTCCACATTTAATAGTACGGCTAGTACCTATAATCAATAGGTGGGTTTTCCACACTTCAATAGCACAATAATATAGCAGGAACGATTTAATGTAATTTGTCTTTACGAACAGCGGAAAAATCCCAGACAAAACCCTGGTCTAGGAAAAATAAGGACAGATTTACTCTTTTTTAGACGCTTAAGCAACCACTTTAAACATACCCTATGATCATTATTGTGGACACTAATGCCAAGAAAATAATAATTATTAACAAAAATTAAAAAAGAGCATGACTAACGCTAATCCCCGCTATTTGCACTCCTAAAAGTCTGTATTCTTGTTAAAGTGTTACCTTGAACCTATTAGCTAGTATTTTCTGTAATTCTGCTTCCTTCTAAATTTTAACCTTGCTATATGGCCCGAGACTATTATGAAACCCTGGGTGTCTCTCGTGACGCCGAGAAAGAAGAGATTAAACAGGCTTATCGCCGCCTAGCCCGAAAGTATCACCCAGATGTAAATAAAGAATCTGGGGCAGAGGAACGATTTAAGGAAATTAACCGCGCCTACGAAGTCCTGTCTGAACCAGAAGTTCGCGCCCGTTATGACCGCTTTGGTGAAGCAGGTGTTTCTGGCGCGGCTGCGGCTGGTCCTGGTTTCCAGGATATGGGTGACATGGGTGGTTTTGCCGATATCTTTGAGAGCATTTTCAGCGGCTTTGCTCCAGGTGGACAACCCCAACAAAGACGGCGGAGCGGACCAGTACGGGGCGATGATCTGCGCTTAGACCTGAAATTAGATTTTCGGGAAGCGGTATTTGGTGGAGAAAAGGAAATTCGGATTTCCCATTTAGAAACCTGTGAAGTTTGTACTGGTTCTGGAGCTAAATCAGGAACTCGCCCCCGGACTTGTAGCACCTGTAGCGGTTCAGGTCAAGTTAGACGGGTAACGAGAACTCCTTTTGGTAGCTTTACCCAAGTATCAACTTGTCCCACCTGTGATGGCACAGGAACAGTGGTGGAAGATAAGTGTAATGCTTGTGATGGTAAGGGCGCAAATCAGGTTACAAAGAAACTGAAAATTAATGTTCCCGCCGGTGTGGACAATGGCACAAGACTACGGATTTCCCAAGAAGGAGATGCGGGTCAACGGAATGGTCCTCCAGGTGATTTATACGTTTACTTGTTTGTCAATGAAGATGAAGAATTTCATCGTGAGGGCATTAATGTTAGCTCGGAAATTAAAATTAGCTACTTACAAGCGATTTTAGGTTGCCGATTGGAGGTAAATACGGTAGATGGACCTGTGGAGTTAATTATTCCCTCTGGAACTCAACCGAATACAATCATGAAATTAGAAAATCGTGGTGTTCCCCGTCTGGGTAATCCTGTGAGTCGTGGTGATCATCTGTTGACGGTGTTAATTGATATTCCCACGAAGATCATCCCAGAGGAACGAGAACTACTGGAGAAGTTGGCTAAAATTAAGGGAGACAGAACTGGTAAGGGTGGTTTAGAAGGTTTCTTAGGAGGCTTGTTTAAGTCATGATTGGGTCTTCTGTATTCACCCCTGATGCTCAACTCGATTTACGTGGTACTCCTTGCCCGATTAATTTTGTGCGGACAAAATTATTTCTGGAAAAGATGCCTCCTGGCGATTTGTTGGAAGTCTGGTTAGATCCGGGTGAACCGATAGAACAAGTTCCTGATAGTCTGACAATGGCTGGTTATCAAGTGGAACAAATTACAGATTGTACTGGCTATTTTTCCCTGGTTATCCGTCGTCCGGTTACTGTGGCATGACAGGGGAAAATATTTCTACTAAACAGTTATTGGGTACGGTTGTAGCTGTACAGGCGAATTTTTATCGAGTGCAGATGGATGAAGTAGAAGGAGTCAGCACTTCGGCTTCGCTCAGTGAACAGTCAGGAGTTCAGGAGTTCAGGAGTTCAGAAATAATAGAAAGTTCTTCCTCCCCTTCTTCGCTGTCACCTGTTCCCTGTCACCTGTCACCTTCTTCCCCTTCTTCGCTGTCACCTGTTCCCTGTCACCTGTCACCTTCTTCCCCTATCCTCCTCTGTACAAGAAGAACGCGCTTAAAAAAGATTGGTCAGCAGGTGATGGTGGGCGATCGCGTGATTGTGGAAGAACCAGATTGGGCAGGGGGACGGGGGGCTGTGGGTGAGGTTTTACCGCGTCATAGTCTATTGAATCGCCCAGCGATCGCTAATGTCAATCAAATTCTCCTGGTTTTTGCGGTTGCAGACCCGCCTTTAGAACCTATTCAATTGAGTAGATTTTTAATTAAGGCTGAGTCTACAGGAGTTGATGTGCTGTTATGTTTGAATAAATGTGATTTAGTCTCTTTAGAAGAAAAACAGCAAATTAGCGATCGCTTACTGGCTTGGGGTTATCAACCTTTATTTATTAGCGTTCAAAACAACATTAATATTAACCAAATAGCCACATATTTGCAGGATAAAATTACTGTGATTGCTGGTCCTTCTGGTGTGGGAAAATCCAGCTTGATTAATAGTTTGATTCCCGATATCAACCTGCGGGTGGGGGAAGTTTCCGGTAAATTAGCCCGTGGTCGCCATACTACCCGTCATGTAGAATTATTTGAAATGCCTACAGGTGGATTATTAGCAGATACTCCTGGTTTTAATCAGCCAGATTTAGATTGTAGTCCCGAAGAATTAATTCACTATTTCCCAGAAGCAAGAAAACGCCTAGCTGCGGCTCATTGTCGCTTTAGTGATTGTATCCATAAAGATGAGCCAAACTGTGCTGTGAGTGGTGACTGGGAACGATATCAGCATTATTTAGAATTTCTGGATGATGCGATCGCTTATCAAAGCCATATTAACCAACAAGCTGACCCGGAATCAAGTCTGAAATTAATATCTAAAGGCAAAGGTCAAAGTCAGTACGAACCCAAACTAGAAAGTAAAAAATACCGCCGAATTTCCCGCAAAACCCAATTACAAGACTTACAAGAGTTATATCGAGAAAGTGAGGATTAACCCAATGTTTCATTAATAGCAGTTATTAATAACTCATTCAGGGGAATTCCTGCGGCTTTGGCCATAGAAGAAATCACACTTTTAGGAGCAAAAGAACAATACAAACCAGCTTCTAAAAACCAAGGTTCTCCGTTTGGATCAATGCGAAAATCAAATAAACTATAATGACGACAACCTAAAGCTTGATGACATTTTTTAGCCACTTCCTGAACCTTTTGGGTGATGGGGTCATGAGTATCTACAATCCAAGATTTTATATTATCTTTAGCTGTAAAATATAAGTTACCATCATCTCCCTGTTGGAGTTTATCAGCATAGTTGCGGATGGGTTTGTGAGAGGTTACTAAATATTCTTCTAGTGGTAAACCTACTAACTCACCATTTTTAACAATTATTCCACATCTGACTTCTCTACCAAGTTCGATGTATTCTTCTACAATCACTTCCTCTGCATATGCAAACGCCGTCTTTAAAGCAGCTTCGTATTCAGTAGCGTCTTTAACTAAAGCTACTCCTAAAGAATTATCAGAACTTACAGGTTTAACAACTGCTGGAGGTTTAATTGTATAAACGTCTCCAGGACGCAGAAGTTCTCCACGAGGAACTTTTACCCCTGCTGCGGCGACAATGGCTTTTGTTCTGGCTTTGTGTGCCGTTATAGCCATGATATCTGGAGTATTACCTATGTAAGAAATATTCAGCAGATCCAATAGAGAGCGGTAGTGAGTCATTCCCGGAATACAAAACATTTGTGGTAATACCAAATCAATGTTTCGCGCTGTTAGAAACTCTATAGCTTTAAATAGAGACATAGGTTTTGTGATAGCAATATCTTCTGAACTTAGAGAAGGGGGAAATCTCCACAAAAGATCAGGTGTAATGTATGCAATTTCAAAATCATAGAGGGATTGATTTGCTATTCCTGTTAAACAATCTTGAGCGTAAAGACGCGATAAATTACAGTAAAAATCATTGTGTGCTGATCCAACTAAATGAAGAATACGCAGTTTTGACATAATTTATTTTCCTCTCTCATCTCTAATTATGATCTTCAGCCTGAATTTTGTTTAAAATTACTAGTCACCACCAATTTCTACTAACTTACCAATATTAAAATCTATTTTTACCCAACCTTTCAATTTTAATAGATTTTGGAGTAATAATAAAGTAATTTGCCAATGATGAACCATCAAAAATGGTAAAGGATCATCTCCTTGAAAAATAGCATCTGTACCTTCAGTAATTTTATTTATCCATGCTTTGAATTGACTAAAAGAACGAATTTCTGTAAATCTCCAAAGTTCATGATATAACCAATAAGTTGGTTTACTTGTTGCTAAAGGTTCTATATGTAGTTCATTTTCACTTAAATAAGCATTTGCTAACCCTGGATGATTATAAAACATAGTAATTGCGGTGTGAGTGCGGGGGTTACACTCAATCGGGTAAACTTTACCGTCTGTTGTTTGAATAAAATCAAAAGAAATTTGTCCGGTTAAGTTTAATGATTTGACAAAATGTTTAACCCATTGAAATATTTCTGGGTTATCAATTTGTTCATAATTAATTTGAAAAGGAGAAGATTTAGAACAACAATGTAAACGAATTTCTCCATTTCTAACGGTGCTGTGAGTACAATATTCTTGTCCCTTGACAAATTCCTGCATTACCCAAGGTCTTTCTGCACTAATTGGTAAGCTTTTGATATATTCTTCCATTCCTTCAAATGGTAATTTTGTCATATCTAATCGAGTTACAGAATCATATTTAATGCTTTTGAGTAAGTAGCGACTATGATCTTTTGTAAAGTCAAAATTGAGGATTTGTGCTGGGGAAGTAATCAAAAATGCTTTTGGTGCTGTTAAACCTAAATTCCGCGCTTGATCACATAAACTAAATTTATCATCTAATATTTTGGTCATCTCAGAATCAAAATGAAATACTTCACAATGGGGAGATAAGATTGGTTTTGCTAAGGAATCATAATAACTTGCTACGGGACTAGAAACAGGAATAAATACATCTATATTTTCTGCTTTGACAATATTTAATAATCCTTGCAAATAGCCATTTGCATCTTTTTCTGGTGCGGGTACTGTAAAGAATTTTGTCACTGCGTTAGAAAATTGATGTCCTGATAACCAATATTTGTGAGTTTCTACCATAAATACTTTATGTCCAGCGCGATGAAAAGAACGCGCAAGTTGTAAAGATTTTGTCATTTTTCCTCCTGTTAAGAGGATGTTTTGAGGATTTTCACAAATAATCTTTTTCTGAAAAGGAAGGGTGAGGAAATTAATAATTAAGGAAATGAGGACAATAATTAAATTAATCGGTAAAATCAAAGAGAGTAAAAGCAAAGTTCCCAGAGTTTTAAATAGAGAAATAATCAAATTCATGATTTTCTGATAAATAGAATTATGTAGGTTGGGTTGACGTAAGGAAACCCAACATTTTATGACATTTGGATAAAATTTGTTGGGTTGTGCTGTCGCTTAACCCAGCCTACAATTTTGTGTTATTTACGTTTGATGATGGTTAAACCATCTCGTAATGGTAAAATAACCTGTTCAACTCTTGGATCTGCGGCTACAATTTGATTGAATTGGGCTATAGCTTCTCCGTTAGTTGTTCTCTTTGCTGAGACTAAATAAGGTTGTCCTTGGAGGAGGGTATTATCTACAAAAATAAAACCATTTTCAGCCAGGAGTCCGGTATTTAAAAGTAAGTTGAAGTAATCAACATACTCTTTTTTATCAGCGTCTATAAAGACTAAATCAAAAGTTTCTCCTGCATTTGCTAATTCTTGTAATGTTTGTAAAGCGGGAGCAACTTTAACTTTGATTTTACTACCGTGGAGAGAAGTTTGAAAACATTTTTTCGCAAACTCAGCTACATAATCATCCACTTCACAGGCAATAATATCACCATCTGCGGGTAATGCTTCCGCCATTGCTAAAGCCGAATATCCGGTAAACATTCCTATTTCTAGAATGCGTTTAGCTTTAGTCATGGACACAAACATTTTTAAAGTTTGTCCTTCAATGTGTCCAGAAAGCATTTCTTGTTCTAACTGACGGACTGTTTCTCCATCATCAAATCTTTGACTCCAATCTTCAGAAGCTGTTTTTTGTGCTAAAACTGCTAAAGCTGGAGATTCATTGGTTGTATGTTTATCCAAATAAGGATCAATTCCAGATGCTAAGTCATAGACTTTTTGTAAAGAAGCTGCAAGTTCAGGAGAAACATTTTCTTGCTTGGCTATGTTCAAAGTTGTTTCTAGTTCTTCAACTAAAATACCCAAGGGAGTAACAGGTCTAGGAGTAATTGATTTCACTAAAGTTTCAGTCATTTTTATTATTTAAAACTCCTATTCCAAACCCAAATCGCTAAGATACATTTCTACACCTGCACCGTGATTAGGTAATGTGCTACATACGGCTTTATGGGCTGCGACAGCAGTTTCGAGTAATTCGGGTGGGACTTCTTGGATATAGTCACAAGCACCAATACCACCTCTAGGAACAGGCGCCCAAAGTCCACCTTCTCCCCGCTTGCGACGCATATTTTTTTGACCTTCAATCATCAGGTCTATGTCTTCGAGAATAGGATGATAAACAGTTAAACCCAGAGACTGACATAATGCAATAATGCGATCGCGGTCTTCTGATTTTAACCAATTCATTTCTACAGCTAAAGTTGCACCAAAAGCCATTCCAGTAGTCACCGCGTGGCCGTGCATCATTTTCACCGCAGGTTCAAAGCGGGGACTCCAAGTATGTCCATAACCATGAGGACGATCTTGATAAGTCTCAAACATATTCGTTCCCTCATGCTTCATATAAGAGAATAATGCTCGATAAATAATATCGTCCGCAATTTCTGCTAAATCCTGATTTTCCTCCAAAGTTCCAAAGTGAGTTTCAATTAAACGAGATCCGTATTTTTCCAACAATTCAAACAAAACAGCATCATCGGTAATGGCCATTTTAATGATTTCCGCTATCCCATTACGGATATGACCAGTAGCCAAAGTGCGGAAGAAACTCCGATCAACTAAAGTGAGTACAGGAGGATGATAAGCACCAATACTGTTCTTAAACTGCTTACCGTTGGTGCAGGTGCGAGGTGAAGGACCAGCATCAATAGCTGCAACTACAGTCGTTCCGACCATAACATAAGGAGTCCGTCGGTGTTGTAAGGCACAAGCTAACCCAGCGACATCACTAAGAACACCACCACCAATAATTAGAACAGGTTCACTACGGGAAACATCACAACCATCTTTCCCTAAATACTCTAAAATTCGATGGACTGTTTCTGGGGTTTTATCTACTTCCCAAGCCCGAAAAGCCATCATTTCTAAAGGAATTTCATGAGCATCAAAATATTTGCGAACCTGCTCACCATACAACTCATTAACTGTTTGGTCAATTACTGCTACACAACGACCAAGACTGTTATAAATATTAGCTAAAATCTCATTCTCATGTTTAAAAACTCCTTCTACAACCTTGACTTCTGAGTTGAGAGTGAAATTAGCAGTAACCTCAAAAGAACGCCCATCTTTTTTATGTGCTATTTCCCCTGAACCCGTGTACCACTTGGATGTTAGATACTTTTCCCCATGAATTAGTTTAATAATATTTGGTTCTGTTAGATTAGCAAATTTTTCTGTATCTACTACTAATTTATCTGTGATTTCTGAAGTTGGTAATATGCTTTGTAAACTCATTTCAAATGCCTTATTCTGATTATTGATATTTGCAACAATGGAATTGAAAAAATTGCTTTTCCTGGAATAGCTCAACTTGAACAGTTCTTTCTTTTAACAAAATTGCCAAGATGAACTGATATTTGAAACTTCACAGGATAATTCTCGCCAATCAGTTAGCTGAATAGCAGATTTACTTTTAACTTTGCTCAAGAAAGTAACAAAAAATTAAGTTTTCTAATCTTGACTGGTAGTTTGTGAGTAAATTAATGAAATTTTACAAGTGTTATTTACATATGGTAACACTTTTTTATTGCTGGTAGTTTATATATTGGTTAAATTAATACAAAATCTTTTTGGCTACAGTATTGATTAGATTTAGTGATTTAAATCCTTATCAAAAAACATATAAGTAGGTGAACACAATAAAACCAAACTGTGTAAAGAAATGTAAAATCGCCTAAACCCTCTTCACTCTTGCCTCTTGCCTCTTGCCTCTTGCCTTGCCATAACGACAATTTTCAACGCTAACCTACTTATTATGGTGTTTGGAATAAGCGGAAAGAAGATATATTAGTGAAAACGAGCGAAAAAAAGTCAAGTAAGTTACTTTACACCCAGTCATGATCAGTATCTAGCCCTAGATTGGTTGTTCTGATAAAACTTCTTTCATGATCCCGATATCATCTTAAAATATTCTTAATTTCTACCAATTCTCGACCTTCAATTTACAAACCACCCTCAAACTATTATGGCTATAGGCTACGTCGCGCTTGTACTTCATGCACATTTACCCTTCGTTCGTCACCCCGGAAGTGACTACGTGCTAGAGGAAGAATGGCTATATGAAGCGATTACTGAAACTTACATTCCTTTATTAAAAGTATTTGAAGGCTTAAAACGAGATGGCGTTGATTTCAAACTCACCATGAGTATGACTCCGCCTTTGATTTCTATGCTTCGTGATCCTTTACTGCAAGAACGCTATGATGCTCACTTATCACAACTAGAAGAGCTTATAGAGTTAGAATCTGAGCGTAATATTCATAATGGTCATGTTCGATATTTAGCAGAACATTATGCAACTGAATTTAATGAAGCGCGAGAGTTATGGGAACGCTATCACGGTGATTTAGTTACAGCATTTAAACAGTTTCAAGATAGTAATAACTTAGAAATTATTACCTGTGGCGCTACTCATGGCTACTTACCATTAATGAAAATGTATCCCCAAGCTGTGTGGGCGCAAATTCAGGTAGCTTGTGAACATTACGAGGAAACTTTTGGACAAGCACCCAGAGGCATTTGGTTGCCAGAATGTGCCTATTATGAAGGTGTAGAGCGAATGCTGGCTGATGCTGGTTTACGTTATTTCCTCACCGATGGTCATGGGATTTTATACGCTCGTCCCCGTCCTCGCTTTGGTAGTTATGCCCCGATTTTTACAGAACCTGGTGTAGCGGCTTTTGGTCGAGATCATGAATCTTCTCAGCAAGTATGGTCTTCTGAGGTGGGTTATCCCGGTGCAGCCGAATATCGGGAATTTTATAAAGACCTGGGTTGGGAAGCTGAATATGAATATATTAAGCCCTATATAATGCCTAATGGTCAGCGAAAAAATACTGGCATTAAGTATCATAAAATTACTGGTAGAGGCTTAGGTCTTGCGGATAAGGCTCTATATGATCCTTACTGGGCAAAGGAAAAAGCGGCAGAACACGCTGCTAACTTTATGTATAATCGTGAGCAGCAAACTGGGCATTTACACAATATGATGGGTCGTCCGCCAATTATTGTTTCTCCCTATGATGCGGAGTTATTCGGTCATTGGTGGTATGAGGGTCCTTGGTTCATTGATTACCTGTTCCGTAAGTCATGGTATGACCAAAAAACTTATGAAATGACCCATTTAGCCGATTATTTACGAGCTAATCCCAATCAGCAGGTATGTCGTCCGGCTCAGTCGAGTTGGGGCTTTAAGGGTTTTCATGAATATTGGTTGAATGATACTAATGCTTGGGTTTACCCACATTTACACAAAGCTGCGGAACGAATGATTGAAATTTCTCAAATTGAGGCTGAAGATGAGTTACAGGAAAAAGCACTTAACCAAGCTGCAAGAGAGTTGTTATTAGCACAATCTTCTGACTGGGCGTTTATTATGCGGACGGGAACAATGGTTCCCTATGCAGTCAGAAGAACGCGATCGCATTTAATGCGCTTTAATAAGCTGTATGAAGATGTGAAAGTTGGTAAGGTTGATAGTGGTTGGTTGGAAAAAGTCGAATCAATGGATAATATTTTCCCCAATATTAACTATCGTGTTTATCGTCCAGCATTTTAATTAGGGAACAGCAACTCTGACTCCACCAAAAAAGCAAAACCCCCAGGATTGTAACTGGGGGTTATTTTTATGTATATCTTGTCAAATTGCCACTAAATACTATCTGGGTAAATTACGGCTGTGGTAAGCATCAATAGCATAGACAGGTACGCGTTGGGCATAGTCCATATCTACACCAGTAATAGATTTAGCTAAAGCTGCAAACTTATCAGAAGCCCAGTTGCGTTCGTGAATGGGCTTGCTTTGTTCACCCATAAAGTAGGCTAGAGAACCGATAACGGCAACCGCTACCCAACCAACAACCAATAGAGAAATTAAAATAGTCATTTGAAAACCTCGGTTTTTATTTTTTTATCCTTATGTAAATAAATATAACAGATTGTTAACAAAAGTTGCAAATTATTTTCTGGTGTGTATGCCCCTAAAATAGGTGAGGTATTCCTCACTGTAATTATTTTGTAATAAAACATACTAATGATAGGGGCAGGGAGTAGGGGGCAGGGGGCAGGGGAAGTAGGGGAAGTGGGGGAGTGGGGGGAGTGGGGGGAGTGGGGGGAGTGGGGGAGTGGGGGGAGTGGGGGGAGTGGGGGGAGTGGGGGAGTGGGGGGCAGGGAATAAAAATTACAGTTACTCAACTTCCACTTCCACTTCCACTTCCACTTCCACTTCCACTTCAACTTCCACTTCCACTTCCACTTCCACTTTTTCTTCTTTCTTCTTTCTTCTTTCTGACTCGGTGACTCCTGCTCCCTGCTATAAACTAAGCTAACTTAGCAATTTCACCTTCCATGAATTTAGCAATCTGACTAAGTTTTTCCGGTGAGTTGGTTTCCATGTACACTCTCACCAAAGGTTCTGTTCCAGAAGGACGCAGTAACACCCAGCTACCCTCTTCTAAATACAGTTTAATACCATCTTTCCTGCCCACCTCTTTCACCTGAATTCCTGCCACTTCTGAGGGCGGATTTTGGGTGTAGGAATCAATGACTGCGACTTTGTGATCTTCCGTGAGGTGTAAATCCAAGCGATTGTTATACAAAGGTCCATCAGCTTCGGCTATAGCTTCTTGTACCAACTGACTTAAAGGCTTACCTTCATAAGCGATCGCCTCAGCTACTAGCATATCTGCTAAAACCCCATCTTTCTCAGGAATATGCCCAATGATACTTAAACCACCGGATTCTTCTCCACCGATCAAAACGGCGGTTTCCCGCATTTTCTCGCCAATGTATTTAAAACCTACCGCAGTTTCATAAATTTGTAAGCCATACTTAGCAGCAAAATTATCTAATAAATGCGTAGTTGCCACAGTCCTAACAATTGCACCGCTCTTACCCTTGTTTTTAATCAAATGCCGTGCTAGAACTAACAGCACTGTATTGGGAGTGAGAACATTACCTTGTTCATCAACAATACCAAAGCGATCGCTATCACCATCTGTAGCCAAACCCAAATCCGCATGATCAGCCTTCACTGCTGCCACCAACTCAACTAACTGTTCCCCTTTGGGTTCAGGCATACCACCGCCAAACAGGACATCTCGCCAATCGTGGAAACTTTCTAATTGACAACCACAGTGTTGCAAGACTTCATCTAAATATCCCCGTGAGGTAGAATAAAGGGCATCATATTTGACCTTTAAATTCGCACTTTTAATTTTTTCCACATCTAACAAGGTGTAGATAAAATTTAGATAATCGGGCTTCGGATCAAAAGTAGAAATTGAACCAGATGGGTTACTGCCGGGTAACTCGTCCGATGCTGTTTCTATATTGGCGACAATAGTATCAGTAATTTCTGGAGTTGCAGGACCTGCATAATCGGGAATATATTTAATCCCACAATAGGGTGCAGGATTATGACTAGCAGTAAACATCAAAGCCCCTGCGGAATTGAGAAGACGAGCATTGTAGGCAATTACTGGCGTGGGACAATCCCGATCAGTAATTTTCACATTCCAGCCCAAATCCGCCAAAACTGCGGCAGATGCCTGGGCGAACTCGTCAGCTAAAAACCGTGTATCGTAGGCAATTAAAACAGGCCTATCCTGACTATAGGCAGTTTCCAGATAACTAGCGATCGCTCTCGTTACTTTCCGTACATTAGGAAAAGTAAAATCATCGGCAATAATTCCGCGCCATCCATCAGTACCAAACTTTATCTTACCGGAATTGCTAGGGTTACTCATATTGCCACTCTCTCCCGTGCATTATTATGACTATTTACTATTAGGAAACATCCAGCAAAGCTGTGGAACAGCCACTAAGCCGCAAGTATCCCCAAGGTAATTTCTCTCACTCTACATGAGCAATGTCAACCCCCAATAGACCCTTTGTTAGTTACCACCTTTGGTCTTTATTTGCCCCCAGCCGGGGACAGGAACATTGGCATTGCCAAATGAGAAGAGGATTTATTAAAGCGCGACAGCATGAACCCCAAGTCAAAGCTTTATTGGCAACAGCTACCCCACCCCAGCGCATTGGCATTCTTGCCCAAAAAGGTGTGTATGAGTTTCATCGTCATCTTCATTGGTTAACCCAGGTTGATGGTGTGGAAAAAGTGGCGAGGTTATTGAGATTGAGTCAAACCCATGAAACAGTTAAATATCGGGTATTACAAATTTTAAGAAAATATCAAAATGCCCCTTTATTATTAGGTAAGCGGATTCTAGAATTAACTTCAGGTGATGAAGGTTTTCCCAAACCGATTGTGATTGAAAAACAAGATTACTGCTTTCGGTTATATGCCGCTATGGATTGTATATTTATTGAGTCTGATAGCACCTTACATATTTTAGATTTTAAAACAGGTAGATCGGCTTTTGACCACAGACAAGCACTAGTTTATTTACTTGCAGCCCGTTATCTTTATCCTGGCAAACCCGCAGTTGCATCTTTTTATAATTTGGAAGCTGGCAAAAAATCGGAATTAATTACTATTAGTAATAGTGAGTTTAAATCTTTAGAATCTGAGTTAGCAAATATTGCCCATCAACATCAAGAAGATTTGCAACAATATGAAGCTAAAAATAGCAACTTCAGTCAAATATTTCCCCCCAATCCTGGCAACCATTGCCGTTTTTGTGCTTTTAATTCTATCTGTGAATTCGCTGATTTAAAACTACCAAAATCTTATGTGATGCCAATTACAAAAGTTAGCGGTAAGCGTAAAGCTCAGTGGCTTTAGCCCTGAGAGTGTCAAAAAATCTCACCCTTCTCCAACATTTTCGTGAGTCGTATTTGGTGATTTAGAAAGTGAGATTGAGTAAGTTATCTTAATTTTGTTCGTTGGGCAATTCCTCACTCGCGCGTATTGTATTCATCTCATCACCTCCCTATCGAGTAGGTGAGAGGCTTATACTGTTTAAGCTAAAATAATTCACAACCATAATTAACTGTACAAATCTTGCTGCATCATCAATCTCCGCCTCAATTATTGATGATTTTGTCAATCTAGCTGTCGGTGATTTGGAGAGTTATGCTACTGGAGAAAAAATTTCCATACCAAATTGGAAAATAAACCTTAATTACGGGTATTATATGGTTGAGGCATTCCTCATGTTAATAGTCTAAAAGTCCACTTTTTAATTTTCGGAGCTATTCAATGTCAATTTACGTTGGTAATTTATCCTATGAGGTTACAGAAGAAGACCTCAAGCAGGCATTTTCAGAATATGGAACTGTGAAAAAAGCTCAACTGCCTACTGACCGAGAAACCGGACGCGCCAGGGGTTTCGGCTTTGTAGAAATGAGTTCAGACGCAGAAGAAGAAGCAGCCATTAATGCACTTGATGGTTCTGAATGGATGGGACGCAGCTTGAAGGTTAACAAAGCTAAACCCAAAGAAGATCGTGGTGGTGGTGGTGGTGGCCGGAACCGTTACTAAGTTTTAACACCTACAATAAACCGTAATTCTATCAAAACAGACACATATTGTGTCTTTTTTAAGTCCTATGGCGGATTTTATCTGAGTGCTGATATTGTAGTTAAGGAACAAGTCAACTTTTTAATTTTCGGAGTCATTCAATGTCAATTTACGTTGGTAATTTATCCTATGAGGTTACAGAAAATGACCTGAGTGGGGTTTTCGCAGAATATGGAACTGTTAAGAGAGTCCAACTACCTACTGATCGGGAGACTGGTCGGAAAAGAGGTTTTGCCTTTGTAGAAATGGGAACAGAGGCAGAAGAAACAGCCGCAATTGAAGCACTTGACGGTGCTGAATGGATGGGACGGGGCTTAAAAGTTAACAAAGCTAAACCCAAGGAAGATCGTGGTGGTGGTGGTGGTGGACGTGGTGGATATGGTGGTGGTGGACGCGATCGCTACTAAATTTTGCCATTAAAACTCTAAGCATCATATTTTCAGGACAGAGAAAATCTCTGTCTTTTTTAATGTATACAAAAGCTTAGGGATCACCAAAAAATAAATTACCCAATTTTGTGGGATGGGCATCCTGCCTGTCCTTGGTAATTAGCGGGCAATTCGTCCCGCACCACAAGAAACTTTTGGGGATTTTTTTAATTGGAAGTCCCTTAAATTCCTGCTATAGTGGTATGCAATTGAATCAGATACATCCTAGCCCCCTCCTCGCTTGCGGAGAGGGGGTTGGGGGTGGGGTTCTTGTATCTCACTCAACTGAGAACCGCTATATTGTACTAAGTAGGTTGGTGTTGAAAATTGTCGTTATGGCAAGAGGCAAGAGTGAAGAGGCAAGAGCAAGAGTGAAGAGGGTTTAGGCGATTTTACGTTTCTTTACACAGTTTGGTTTTATTGTGTTCACCTACTTATCTCTCAACTTTTCAAGAGATTTATTTTTAACAAAATCTCTTAAAGAATGATAAGTCAATCCCACCAAAATTAATACTAAAAGCAATATTCAATTGTTCCAAAGTTCCCACTAACCAGCCAACAGTATCAGTGGTGGAAGATTCATAGTGATTAAACAAAATTGCAAATTTCCTTTCTAAATATGGTTTAACTTTTCCACAAATGAGGACAATTTTTAATAATAAGCCCATTGTCGGGACTGTTCCTTGATTACTAATTAAATCTAAAAAAACAAAGTGCTGTGGTGATGATTGGTTATTAACAACTAAAAAGTTTAATAAATTACTGCAAGTTCTTACCAATAACAAATCATTAATTTTTTGCTCATTGGCTTGAGGTAAAATATCTTGTAAATATTTATATAGTTTTTGGTTGAATTGTTTTTTTCCGTATTGCTTGTCCACAGAAGATATCAAATATTCATATAAATCATCTTTAAAATTACGAAAATTTTTCGCTTGTCCGCCATATTTTATGAACTGTTGGGCAGATTCATGATATGTATTCCCATGTTCAACTTTACCAATAAAATGTTTTAATGTGGTGTATAACTCACTGTCAGTTAACAATGTAGGATTATCTATAGGGCGCAAGATTCTATCGGCTTCGGCAGTTGAGGTGTTTTTCAACATCTGAATTCGCCGCACTTTATAAGTTACATATTGTGATAAATCAATTTCAAATTTTTTTTGTACCTGTGATTGAAAATGTCTAACAGTTTCTTTTTGTTCAATAGTAGAGTTGTCGTTCATTAAACAATGTTCATACAGATAAGGATAACGACGAATTAAGGTCATCAGTGGCTGATTATCTTGCCTCTTAGTTACAGGATGAGTCTCATTTACTACTTGAGTAAATCTCTGTAAAATTAAATACTGTTCGCTGCTGACAAACTGTTTGATTAATTCCCGTAAACGAGTGATTTCGCGGCAACGTAAATTGTTAATTTTATAAGTAGGAGGTATAGCATTAAATAAACTTATCAAATCTGCAATTGCACTATGTATCAGGGGGTTCATGTGCCAGTAGTTGATGAGAATATGGCAACACCGATTCAGGAAAAACTGAAATTCTTCAGATGCGTTCTTAGATGCGGTAATTTTGTCTAAAATTGAGATAATTTCTGGTTCAGGATAATTCGCTCTTTCAATAAATAATGCCCGGAATCTGTCCAATATTTGGTTGGGAGATTCTTTTCGCACTAGGTTTACTAAGTGTTGATAGATTAACTGTTCTTCATGGTAACAGTCATGATAATGGTGAGCATAGTCTAATTTTCGGTCAATTAGTTTCGCCGAATGTTCTTGGGGAAATGTTTTGTCTGAGTTAATATCAATTCTGTTTCTCACTTTTCATTACCTACAACCTGGAATAAGTATATTTTTTATACGTTTTATTATAAATATTAACAGTATAAACACGGTTTTAGAATTATTTTTTAATCTGTACAGGTTAGTCTAATGCTGCTGAGAACATTTTACTACATAATACAGGACTTTACTGAGAGCTAAACATGAGGCAGATATAAATTTTTACTACCTAATCTTAAATTTTTAATCAAGAAACATCAGTGACTATGATCACCAAAAAAGAGTAATCCTAAAATTTGGTATAAATTGGAGAATTTTGTGTAAGTAGGTTGACGTTGAAAATTGTCGTTATGGCAAGGCAAAAGGCAAGAGGCAAGAGTGAAGAGGGTTTGGGCGATTTTACTTTTCTTTACACAGATTGGTTTTATTGTGTTCACCTACTTATATGAATGTAAAAACGCAAGTTACTACCCTCTTAAGTATATTATTACTCATCCTTTGGTGGAGTGCTAATTGCTAAATAGGCAACTTTGGCAGCGGCTTGTTCAGCGGCTTTAATAGAACGCCCTTTACCTTGTCCTAGCATTTTTTCATATAGCCAAACTTCAGCAAAGAAGCGTTCATGATTGTGGTGGGGTTGACTGATTTCTAAAACTCGATATTCTGGAAGAACCTTAAATTGTGCTTGAGTCCATTCTTGTAAGGCTGCTTTATAATTGAGTCTAGCAGGGTCAAGACGGATTTCTGTGGTTAGTTGCTGGAAATGGGGATCTAACCAAGGACGAATCAGGTTAAGGTTGTTGGTACTCAGGTACAGCGCCCCTAGAACGGCTTCAAAGGAGTCTGCTAATCGTGATTCTTGACCAACATGATCAGCGGTGGCACTACCAGCTACTAGTAAATATAATTCTAAACCATATTCTCTTGCTAGTTGGGAAAGAATGCGATCGCTCACCAAGACCGAACGAATAGCCGCAAAATCACCGACTGAACAATCAGCATAATGTTCCCATAATACCACGGCAGCCACTAGGCGTACCACTGCATCGCCAACAAACTCTAGCTGTTCATAATTGGCAGTATCAGAAACCGTGGGATGAGTGAGTGCTAAATCTAACAATTCCCATTTAATAGGTGCATTTAGTGACAAACCTAACTTTTGGACTAAACTTTCAAGCTGCCGTTGACGGCGGGGATAAACGCGGGACATTGAGTAAGTTGGGAAAAAAGGGCTAATAACTCTTAACTTAGCATTAAATTATAGGGTATAAATAAAAGTTGTTTTTTGTGCAAAAACTTACAGTGTCAATATTCTCGAAAGTTGAACTATGCGGGGAATGTGAAATTGGCGATCGCTAGTCTTGCAGTTAGCATTAGTTACACTACAATAAAAATATCAAAAAATATCAACAGGATAAATAAATTGATGATCAATACACACATTGAAAATCAGGTTCGTTATGTCACCAATGTAGATGGAAAAACAACTGATGTACTCGTACCGTTAGAACTGTGGCAACAGCTTATAAACTCTGTCAACTCTGATCATGTCAGTGGTTTAGCTTGGATTGATGAACAAGAACCAAAAGCCCAAATATTAGCTGATTTGCAAGAGTCCATAGCACAGGTAGCAGCAGGGCAAACTTTCCCAGTTTCAGAGCTTTGGGACGATATTAACCCTTAATATTTAAGCCAAAAACACCAACGTTTTTTACCATTAAGAAATTCATCAGCAGAAATAAATGGTTTAATAAATTTTTCTCCAGATGGTTCTTGAATAACATATTCTATCTTTTCTTCATCAGTCATTAAAAGGTTTCCTCCATCTGTAGGTTGGCTACTTTTAAGCATTTCTGGTATATTACCAATAGGCTGATTTCTTTTTAAAATTATTAAATCGTTTCCTTCTGCTAAATACGGATTAATATTTTTAACTTTCCTCTCTGTTGGTTCACCCTTAATATTTACATAATCAAAAACTCTCTTATTTTCAATATCCTGTAAACCAAAACCAATAATTACACAATGTACAGCAGCATTACCTTTAGCTTCATTACTCGGGAAATAATCTTTGGCTTGCTGCATAGCTTTATCGAGACTTTTCCCCCTAGATTTATGTTCTACTAAAATTACACCCTTCCAGAGTAAATCAATAAAACCTTGTTTATTATCAGCTTTTTTGACAGATTGTTCAAATGTTGCCACCCGTCGCCGAGAAATACCAAAAACATGAAAAAACCCATCCCAAAATGATTTAGCTTCTGCATCTTCTGAGGTTTCATCTTCCCATTCTTCAGAAAATGCAATCGCTCGGCTTTTAATTTCGTTCCAGCTTAATGGCATAGTAATAGTATATTTTTACTTGGTTGATGTTTTTTTATAAGTCTGTTTCAATTCGTTTAAGAAATTAAAATCCTTTTCAATAAAATTTTTCTCATGGGGATTTTCTACATTTTCTAGTGCCAAATTCAAATCTCTTTGGGCTGCTTCTAATAATTGTTCGCACAGTACCGAAGCTCTTTTTTTTGTTGTTGTATTGCTTTTCCGATCTTTAATTGCGGTTATACATTTTTTTGCTTTATCCATTCTAGCGGTTGCCCGTTTTTCTAAAAGTGTAGAATTATGAGCAAGATTAGGGTATTTTAACATAGATTCACCCACAAATTCTATCACATCATCTGGTTCACCTATCTTTTTAAGATTGACGACAGCTTTTACAATTTGACCTTCTTCTATTTTACCAGACATAGCTACAGATAAGGCTCTATTTGCCATATTTTGATAAGGAAGATTATCTTTATCAAAAGCAAGAATCTCAGCAATATTGATGAGGGTACTGGGATTAACTAAAGAAAAATCTAATTTCTTGGTTTCTAGAAAATTATAAAGTTCATGGGGAAGTTTTAATTTAGCGATAACTTCACAATACAAATCTAGTGACCTAAAATTGTACAAATCCTTTTCTAAGAGTGTTAAAACTTGAGTTTTAGCCTCTTGATACTTCTGTAAAATAACTTTGTCTTGAATTTCTTGCAATTCCCTAATAATTTGATGTCTTGGGTGTGCGGGAAGAATACAAGTTAGACTTTCTGGTTCAATTTCAAAGATTGGTTCGGGACATCCTTGTTCTCTCATTGTCCGAATAATTGTGGGGATACCCTGACCTTCTGATTGAGCTAATTGAAGTTTATTAAATAAATAAGCAAAGCTTTGATTTCTCCATTTAGGACTGGCTTTTCCTTGCGTAAATTTATCTTTATCAACTCCCCAATGTAAAGTTCCTGGAGATCTAATTTCTACTCTATCTGCAAATACTGTGATTCTGATTGGTTCAGGTACTTCATAATCACGGTGAACAATAGCATTAATTACTGCTTCTTGTAAAGCACGCATGGGATACTTAACCTGATTTGGTTTGCTACTTGTTTTATCAAATGCAGTATAGGCTTGAGTATTTAATAATTCTATTGATTTTTTAGCTTGCTCAACAATTGTTCCGGTTAAAATGTAACGTTCTGCTGTTTGTTCACTACGATCTGTCCCTTTATATATTGATAAAATAGTATATGCTTCTGGGAAATTGGATGTAATACTTGTTTTTTTCCCAAACATCAATAAGGTAAAATTTCTAGGACGTAATATACGATCTAAATCTGTGCGTACAAACAATGGAGAAACCAATTCTGCTATTTGTTCTCTATCAGAAAAATAATCTTCTAATGATTTTTCAGGAAAAAGTAACCCCATTTCCTGCATACTATCTCTAAATACAAGTATATCAATATCTGCTTCTGTAGCACGAGTATTTGTCCGTTTATCAAAATACTCTATTTCTTGTTTTTCTGTTAATAACTGCCTCAAAACACCATTTTTGGCTTCTTTAGTTTCTCGGCTGATACGAACATAATATTTAGAAGTTTCTCCGTCTCTATATATATGGGCATGACGAGTCCGTAAAACTACAAATACTAAAATTCTGGTGCTGTTATTTTCTGGGTTTTCGATTTCCACAATACGAGGTATTATGGCAGGATCAACATAATTCTGACAATATTTAGTTACCTTAAGTTCAACTTCTTTTAATTTATTAGCACTAAGACCTGTATATTGAATTTTGGGAAAACCATGCTCGTCCTTTATCTCTTTTGCTCCACAAACAACATATCCCCCACCAACATTGGCAATGTCGTTGGCAAATGCAGAAATAGTTTTTACTATGCCTTCGGCAATCTTAATATCATCTCCATTTTCTTTCCATTCTACTTGTTCACTTTCTCTACGGGCAAGCTCTTTTAAATCTATGTTGAAATTCATAAAGCGAAAATCCGTTTTATTGCTTGTTTACCATTATAGTTTTTTCACGCTTTTTGATAATTCAAACTTGATAAATTGCGTGAGCATATCCAGGTTATCTATACTTAATTATCATAAGAATACCCGGTAAGTGGGAAACTCAGCGGCTTTAGCCCTGAGAGGGAAACGGCACGAGCGGTTTTAACCGCTTTGAATATTTTTTCATTACCGCCTTGGAGTTGGGAAATTTGGGGTACTTTTGTAATGTACTTTCAACGGGACAATTACCGATTCAAATTCTCCAACTCTGTACGCATAATGTTTTGCACGCGATGTGCCTCCCATTTCTGGGGTAATGTTAGCTGATGCCTCCGGCACGCTGGCGCGAACGACCAGTTATAAGAGCTTTTTAGACTTGCAACACTGTTTCAGTGACCTTAAAACTGTTTAATTGCAAATGACAGAGCAGGGAACTAGCAACGCATTCCGGGGTGTCGTGACTCAAATAACGGCTACCATGAGAGCAAACTCAGGGTGGTCTGGTCAGCACGGCTTGCTTGATTAATCTTGCAAGCCCAGTCCCTTTAGGGCTGGGTTACTGACAGAGCGATCGCTTCAGGCGAAAAAACGAACTATGGAAAATAAAAAATCCATAATTCGTTTTCAAAGAGAGTCGGTAGTAAGCCGGGTTCTGTTCTCTTGCGAGGGCAGTTATCTATCTGGGATGTTTGTTACCAAACACCTCTAGCGGCTCTTTTCAAGCGGAACTGGTAAAAGACCAACCGTAGTTCCTCCGGCCTTGCTTCCAACTGGGGTTTACCGAGCCAACGCCTCTCGACGCTGCTGGTGCGCTCTTACCGCACCTTTGCACCCTTACCAACCAATAAATTGACTGGCGGTATCTTTCTGTGGCACTATCCTCACGATCGCTCGCACTGGACGTTATCCAGCAAGTCTGGTCTTTCGGAAGCCCGGACTTTCCTCAAACCAGTCTTAATGACTAATCTGCAACTGCCTACGCCTACTCTCTTCTTTCTCTATTTTACATTTGATTGCATACTCTGTACTACTACCTGAAAATCACTTTTTCTTATTCCAGGGTAGCGCGTAAGTCCAAGGGAGCTTTTTAATAGTAAAAGGACAATTAATAATTGACACTGGAGGAACATTTATTCCTGGCGCAATACCGACTCTCATTTCGGAAATCCGCAGCACAAGTTGTAATGAAAATTCCAAATTTTTTTTGCCATCTATAAAGTCTTTGTATAACTTCTTTTGTTTATCATTCTTCTTGATGGCAGCAATATTAATTAAGGGAGAAGCTGGTTGATATATTCCTGATTCTTTATCTCTTTGAAATACATCTTCTGCGGTGACATTTTCAGAAATTGTCTTTTTAGGAGCAATGATTGTCGGGACTTGGGGTATAGCTAAATCGCGGGTTAAGTCAGGAGATTTGCGAATCACTCGCCGGGACTGTTTGGTATGTTCAACCACGAAAGAACTATTATCCCAATCAACATATACGGCAATGCTATCTGATTTATTTTCAATACTCATTGATAACTCTTTGAGATCAGTTTCTACTTTATCTAAACCATAATTACCTGTTTTGAAGGAAATACCTACGGTGTCTTGGAGATTTTGTTCTTTTAATTGATCATCAACAGCACCAGTTTGGAAATCAACTTTTACTATATTGTCTATAGATTCAATCATGCGATTAAGTGTCCAATAGACAGTCAGTATGTAAATCATCAAAATAATCAGATTTTGGTCGCCACTTTGCATTTTTATAACCCTGATTTTCTAACATTTTCAAAATTGTAACATAGTCTAAACTATGATTTTTTTGATTTATGTGATTTATGTGATGAAGTTGTATGATGCAATTGAATGTGATTTTTACAAGTGTGACTCTAAATCATCCAAATCACAAGAATCATCCAAATCACAAGAATCATCCAAATCATAGGAATCATAGTTCAGACGTTTTATATTTCTTATTAGTAAGTCTTTTAAAGTTCAAACTAGTTTCACCGAAATTGATTAGTAACCCAATCTCAAGATTATATGCTTCTAAGTAGTTAATTGCTTGTGCAAAATGAACGTCTTCTAATTTAGTTACTGCTTTTATTTCAACTGAAATAACACCTTCGACCAAAAAATCTACTCGTCGTGTTCCTATTTGTTCTTTTTTGTAAAAAATTGGCATTTCAAATTCTCTTGCAAAAGAAATACCCGCCAATTGCATTTCAATTACCAATGCTCTTTGATAAATTACTTCTTGAAAACCATTACCCAATGTTTTATGCACAGTCATAGAACATCCAATGATTTTGGATGTCAGTTCTGAGTATTTATACTTTTCATTGATCATCTTTTCTTGACCCTAACTTACCCTACCTTACTTGATTATTGTCTAAACTATAATTATTTTGATTACTTTGATTCAATGATCACCATATTAAATCATCAGGCGTTGCTGAATCGAGGTATGAAATTTCCAAATTGAACCTTTAAAAATCTTACCTTTGCGTCTTTGCGCCTTTGCGTGAGACTAAAATTCATACCCTTAATCAGCAACGCCAATCATCATTATCACCAACATCACTACAAATCATAGTTTAGACAGATGCAGGGAAAGAAAAGCAGTTCATAAATTAACTTGCGTGTTCCCAGTCGCTGAGTGATTCAGACTGTTGATTTTTCGCTTTAGTTTTGCGGACTGGTACTTTAGGAGTCCCAATATCAACAGGAGGAAACGACTGTTTCTTTTTAGCAGACTTGGTTTCTTGTGTATTCTTCATGGCTATTTTCACTTGCTTAAAAGTTTCAACTATATTTACATTATCGAATTTGATTGATCAAATTCCGGATAAAAGATTGAATTTATTATTAAAATTTTATCAATCCATAACTCCTATAATTTAGTAGGATCTGCTACAGAAAAACCTTGTTTTCTCGGTTGGATATTTCCTAACTTTACTTGAAAGTTTATTTGGTCACGCATCTTACCAGTTCTGGCTTCTAGCTTCCAATTACCGGGGCGTAAATGCCAAAATATCGCATTTGTTGATTGTGTAGATAAATGTTGATCATTTAGCCACCAGTCTATGGACTGATTTAATGTTCCACTAGCTTTAAATTCTATTTTTTGCTGTCCCTCTCCAGATGGATACAGCAGAAATAAATCCCCATTACGAGGAGAGATAATTCGGAAATTATCAGGATTAAAATGCAATTGTGGCTGTTTTGCTAACCATTGATCATACACAGGTGATAAATGAAAATCCGTAGATTTTTGATATGCAATTTTATCTTTTACAGAGAAATATTCTTGAACTACGGAAGTACAGCTAGGTGTAGGTTTTAGCCCTGTAATGGCACAAATTGGTAATTTTACCATGCCCTCTGGCGATGGAAAATTAGCGGGTGTTTGATGTTCATGCAGATGTAACATGATTCTGTTCCACAAAGGTGCAGCCCCTGTGACACCGGAAACCTGACGCATGGGTTCACCGTTGAAATTACCCACCCAGGTAGCCACAGTATAATCACTACTAAAGCCAACTGTCCAGGTATCACGATAATTTGAAGATGTACCAGTTTTGACAGCGACGGGAAAGGGCAAATTTAACACTGAGTCTACACCAAAAGCTGTGGATCGGGCATAGCGATCGCTTAACATATCAATAATTAATTGCCAATAATTGGAAACTAAAAATTGAGAATTTGAATTTGGGGAACTGTTTAATGTAGTTACTAATGGTGTTATTTTCCCCATATTAGCCATAGTTAAATAAGCCCTAGCTAGTTCCCACAAGTTCACCTCACCGCTACCCAAAGTTAACCCCAAACCGTAATATTCAGCATCTTGATTTAAATGGGCAAAACCCAACTCATGTAAGCGATTTAAAAAAGTTTCAACACCCACTTTTTCTAATACCTTTACCGCAGGTACATTTAAAGAATTTGCTAAAGCAACTCTCACTCTCACCGGACCGAGAAAGCTGTTAGTATAATCTGTGGGACTATATAATTTCGCTCCCGGAATTGCATAATGGGCAGGTACATCTGGCAAAATCGTATGAGGATTAATTACTCCTTTTTCTAAAGCTAATTCATACACAAATGGCTTTAATGTAGAACCAGGTTGACGTAAAGCTTGTACTCCATCATTTCGTCCTAATTTCACATCATTAAAATAATCAGGCGAACCAACATAGCTTAAAACCTCTCCAGAGGAGTTGTCAATTATCACCACTGCTGCATCATGGACATTATTAGCCTTTAAAGAGGAAATTACTTGTTGTACTTGTGCTTCCACAAATTGCTGTAAAGGGCGATTTATTGTCGTGCGAATAGGTGATGATTCCTGATTAGGTGTATTGTTTTGTTTGGCTAACCAAAATAGAAAATGTGGTGCAGCAATAATTCCCTGTTGACGGGGTTGAAATATTATTTTTTCTTTATATATAAGTTGCGCGTCTGCATCAGAAATATATTTTTCCTGTACCATTCTATTTAAAACATATTTCTGTCTTTGCTGTAATCTTTCTCGATGTTGATAAGGATTAAAATAAGTGGGATTATTAGGAATTGCTGCTAAAATAGAAGCTTGGGCTAAGTTTAAATCACTAGCAGGAATAGAAAAGTAAATTTGCGCCGCAGCTTCTACACCATAAATATTTCCCCCCATAGGTAAACGATTAATATAAGCAGCAAGAATTTCATCTTTTGTCATCCCCGCAGCCAATCGCCAAGATAACCAAACTTCTTTTAATTTTGCAGTCATTGTTCGCGGTGAATTATCCAACATTCTCGCCAATTGCATGGTAATTGTGGAAGCACCAGAAACAATTTTTTTATTCTCAATTGCTATTTTTATCGCTCGAAAAATTGCTTTTAAATCTAATGCCCCATGTTGATAAAAATGAGCATCTTCGGCGGCTAATATTGCTTTGATGAATTGTGGTGAAACTTGATTTAATTTGACAACTGAGGTATTTTCTTGATCACTGGTTAATATAGTTCCTAATGGTAAATTGTTACGATCTGTAAACTCTATGGCTAATTGATGCTGGGCAATATTTAGACTACGAATAGGGGCAAAATAAGGACATAATCGGATTAATAAACAGATTACAATGCAAGGGACAATAATTTTATTCAGTTTGTAGTTTCGCTTTATCTGCAATTTATATGATTTTATCTCACGCAGAGACGCTAAGACGCACAGAGTAAGAGTTTTGAGGAAATGAGTTAGTAAATTCATAATAATGTTAAGAATTGTATGCTTTTTGGGAAATAGTTACGTTACATTAGTTATCTATATATCATTCCTGTTTTTTAATCGAACCACGGAGGCACAGAGAACACGGAGGAGGAGAGTTGTTTACATTTTATTTAGGATTGGTTTATTCACTGTAGCTAATTGCTGTTGATATTTTTTGCATTTATTTAATATGATGATTGGAAAAATCTTTAAGTTCCTGTTTATTGTCACTCTCGTATTCGGAATGACTGGTTGTAATTTTATGACTATTCAACCAGGTAAGGAAAAGTTACCACCTGTTGAGTCATTAATTACGCCAAAGTTACCAGATTGGATAGAACAAATCAGTCCTTTAGGAGATGCAAAACCTACCAGTCAAATTCGGATTCGCTTTCAGGAAGCTTTAATTCCTGTTGAAAGTCTTGATAGTCCCCAACAGCAAAGTTTATTAACTAAATTTGCAATTTGGCCTCCTTTACCGGGACAATTTCGCTTTTTAACTCCGCGCATGGTGGGTTTTCAAGCTGATAAAGCTATACCGAAAGCAACGCGAGTTAAGGTTACTCTTAAAGCGGGTTTAGCAGATTTAAAAAATCATCGGTTAAGTCAAGATTTGGCTTGGACTTTTAATACTGAATCCATTCAAATTACTAATTTACCAGGAGTTAACCCGATTGAAAAAGCCGTAGTTGAACCAATGGGTTTACAACCAAAGTTGCAATTTACCTCTAATTTAGAATTAGATTTAGATTCTATCCAAAAGCATTTACAGTTAATTCCTGAAGGTATTCCCCAAGGTGTGGGTTTTAAGGTGGAATTAGCGAAGGAAGAAACACCAGAAAGTCTAGATCCTTTTGAAAAATTTGACCCTTCAGTCAGAAATTGGGTTTATAATCTTATTCCTGGGCAAAATTTAGAGAAAGCTACTTCTTACCGTTTGAATTTTTCTCCCGGTATTCTTCCTGCGAATGGTAATTTACCCAGTCAGAAAGAATTTGTCAGTAAGTTAGCAACTTATTCACCTTTAGGATTTGTGGGAATTAAACCCTATGGAGAACCAGATTCTGGGGGAACTTATGGGAGATTTACTAAAGGTAGTCCTCAGTTAGAATTTAATAACATTTTATTGGCAGATTCCGTTAAGGACAATATTAAAATTAAGCCAGCACCTAAAAATATTGATACTGTACTGCAAATTTCTGAAGAAGATAGAATTGTCAGCATTAATCCCTATGCTTTAGAACCATCTACTACCTATACAATTAATATTGAGAGAAATCTTAAAGATAAATTTGGGCAAACTTTAGGTAAACCAGTAACAATTAAATATGATACTGGTGATGTTGCTGGAAATATTTCTGTACCATCAGATTTAAATATTTTTCCCACAGATAAAGATTTGCAAATTAATATTGATACCATTAATTTACCAGAGTCAAAATATCAAGCTGCTTATCGCATTGTTAAGCCTACAGATTTGGTTTATACAAATACTGCTAATGATTTATTACCCGAACCTTCTAAATGGCAAGATTTCAAAATTAGGGGTAAACAAAATCAGTCATTAACTATCAATGTTCCCCTGAAAGAAAAATTAGGTAATCGTCAGGGAATGTTAGCTTATGGAGTGCAAGCACGAACTCATAAATATCAAGAAGACGGTAAGCAATTGTGGAAAGAACCGACAACTTATGGCATGGTACAATTAACTAATTTAGGTGTCTTTTCTCAATGGTTTCCAGAATCGGGTTTAATTCGGGTTCATCATCTTAGTGATGGTTCACCAGTTAAAGCGGTAAATATTGAAGTTTATCAATCAAAATTAGCAGAAAAATCTCGTCCTCAACCTGTACCCTGTGCAACTGGAAAAACTGATGAAAAGGGAATTTTGATAATTGAGAATAATCAATTAATACAATGTTATCCCAAATTAAAATCTAGCGGACTACAATTATTAGTAATCGCCAGTGAAAATCAAGATTGGGCATTTGCGAGAACGGAAGAATATAGTGGTGCTTATGGTTATGGAATTGATGCCGGTTGGGAAGCTGATAAACCAGAATCACGAGGAATTATCTTTTCTGATAGACAATTATATCAACCCGGAGAAAAAGCTGCTTTTACTGCTTTTGCAGATTATTTAGAAAAAGGTAAAATTCAAGAAGATAAAAATTCCGTTTATCAATTAACTTTAGTTAGTCCTAATGGACAAAATACAGATTTAGGAACAAAAACAACTAACCAATTTAGTACATTTTCTTTAGAGTTACCGATTCCTAAAAATCAGCCTTTAGGATTTTATACTATTAAAGCTAAAGGTAACAAGGGACAAGAAATTTCGGGAGAGTTTCGAGTAGCAGAATTTAAACCCCCAAATTTTAAAGTTGATTTAAAACTCAATCAAGAATTTGCAGTAATTGATGACAAAATTGATGTGCAGGTAGGAAGTAATTATTTATTTGGTTCACCAGTTGAAGGGGGAGAAGCTAAATATTTTGTCACTCGTAAACAGACTAATTTTATCCCTAAAGGTTGGGAAGAATTTAGTTTTGGCAGACAATGGTTTTGGCCAGAAGAAAGTCCCAATGTGACGAATGATGTTTTGCAAACTAGCACTAAATTAGATACGAATGGGAAAAGTAGTCAAACTGTAACTGTAGCTAAAGATTTACCATACCCCATGACTTATCGGGTAGATGTGCAAATTAGTGATATTTCTAATTTATCTGTTGCTAATTCCCAAAGTTTTACCGCTTTACCCAGTAACCGAATAATTGGTTTAAAAACGAATTTTGTGGCTGACGCTGGTAAAGATTTTCCTGTAGAGTTTATTGTTACTGACGCAACTGGAAAAGCATTAGAAGATCAACGAATACATCTGGAATTACAACAGATAAAATATAGCAGCGTTACCAAAATTGTTGAAGGTAGTAAAACTCCACAAAATCAAGTTGAATATCAAACAGTTGGGAAAACAGATATTACATCTAGAAATACCCCCCAAACAGTCAATTTAAAACCTACTGTATCAGGTTCATATCGGATTCGTGCTAATTTCAGTAATAATAGAGATGAACTTACAGCTACAGATTTACAAATTTGGGTGACAGGAGAAAATCAAGTATTTTGGGGTGGAGAAGAAAAAGATAAATTGGAGGTTAAATTAAATAAAAAAGAGTTTAAACCTGGAGACATAGCCACAGCTTTAATTCAATCTCCCTACCCAGAAGGAGAATTATATTTTGCAGTGATTAAAGATAAACCTCTCTATCAACAAGTAGTTAAAATTAAAGGAGGTGCGCCCCAAATTCAGTTTACAATTACCCCGGAAATGTTACCTAATGCAGCAGTAGAAGCGGTATTAGTCAGACAAGGTAAACCACTTAATCAAGTAGAACCGGGAAGTTTAGAAAATTTAGCCAAAATTGGGTTTGCAGCTTTTAAAGTTAACCTAACAGATAAATATTTAAAGGTACAAGTTAACCCAGTTGAAAAATCTTTAGAACCGGGAAAAGAAGCAAATGTAGAACTGGAATTAAAAGATAGTCAAGGAACTCCCACCAAAGGACAATTTACTGTTATGGTGGTGAATGAAGCGGTGTTACAACTAACTGGTTATCGTCCGCCAAATTTGGTAGATACTGTTTATGCAGAACAACCAATTTCTACCCGATTCAGCGATAATCGTCGTGATGTTAAATTAGCACCATTAGCTACAGGTTTACCCAAAGGTTGGGGTTATGGTGGTGGTTTATCCAATGGTTTAGCAAATACTCGGATTCGTGAAGATTTTCAAGCTTTAGCTTATTACAATGGTTCGGTGATTAGTGATGAAAATGGTAAAGCAAAAATCACCTTTAAATTACCCGATAATCTAACAACTTGGCGGATAATGGTTGTGGCTACAGATGGAAATCTGCGGTTTGGGAATGGTGACGCAACATTTATCACCACAAAACCATTAATAACTAATGCTATTTTGCCACAATTTGCCCGGAGTGGCGATCGCATTTTGGCAGGTTTATCCGTCACCAACACCACCACCAACACCGGAAATCTGAATATTAATGGTGAACTTAGCGGTTTTCTCAACTTCGCCGAAAATAACCCCAAAACCACGACATTACAAGCAAAAGCCGAGTCAGCAACCCAAGCTTATCGTTTTCCCATGGTAGTGGGTAATGTGGGCGAAAGTAAAGTTACATTTACCACCCAATTAAATAATATTGCTGATGGTTTTACTGTCCCCTTGGAAATTAAACCTTTAGAAATTACCGAACAAGTTGTGGAAACTGGTGTAAGTGAAAGACAGGTAAAAATCCCCTTGAATATTGCTAAAAATACTTTCCGCGAAGCCGGAGGTTTAGATATTCAATTAGCCAGTACCTTAATTCCCGCAATTAAAGCCCCTGCAAAACAAGTTTTAGAAAATAATGATTTACCATTTGCAGAACCAGCCGCAAGTCAATTATTAATTGCTGCAAATCTGCAAACTCTCACCCAAAAATATAATCAGACATTTGCAGAATTTAATCCTCAACAACAAGCAAAATTAGCAATTGCACAATTACAAAAACTGCAAATAGCAGATGGTGGTTTTGCAGCATTTCCAGGACAAGAAAAATCAGATCCTTGGGTTTCTGCTTATGCTGGAGAATCTTTAGTTATAGCTAATCAAAACTTTCCTGGTGTAGTTGATAGTAAAATTATCTCTAGTCTGAGAACTTATTTACAAAATGTTCTCGCTAACCCTGGACAATACGACTTTTGTAAACAGAAACTTTGTAAATCTCAACTGCAACTAAATTCTTTAATTGCCTTAGCACAATTAGGCGATAAACGCAATAGTTTCTTATCAGATATTTATCAACAACGTGATAATTTTGATCTAGTTACTCAAATCAAATTAGCCAGATATCTATATCAATTTCCTGAATGGCAAAATCAAGCCCAAATCATGCGGTTGGAGTTCCAAAAGAATATCTATGAAACTGGACGTACCGCAGTTGTAAACTTACCCAAAACTTGGAGTTGGATGAGTTCAAATACTGTTACCCAAGCCCAAGCTTTACAGTTATTTATTGATCAAAAAACCAACCCAGAAATCATTGACAAATTACTGCAAAGTCTGCTAAATTTACGCAGATATGGCACATGGGAATCTAGTTATAATAACGCCCAAGCCCTCACAGCTTTAGTGGAATATAGCCAACTCCAACCCACACCACCTAATTTTATGACTACGGTAAAATTAGCAAATCAGAAATTAGGCGAAACCAGTTTTAATAGTTATCAAAATCCTAGCTTGCAAATAAATATTCCCATGAATCAATTACCTGAAGGTAAACGTGATTTATGGTTGCAAAAATCTGGAAGAGGTAAATTGCATTATTTAGTTGCTTACAAATATCGTTTACAAGGAAATCAACCAGGGAGATTTAACGGTTTACGAGTAACGCGAGAAATTAGTAAAGTTAATGAAGAGAAAACTATTCAAAAAACTGGAATGTATGCTTTTGATAAACCTTTAACCTTACAATCTGGACAAGTATTTGATATTGGTTTAGAAGTAATTACAGATCATCCTGTAGATCATGTAGTCATAAAAGACCCATTACCCGCAGGTTTTGAAGCTGTAGATGATAGTTTTCAAACTGCGACACCAGCATTACAAGCGAAAGCCGATAATTGGCAATTAGGATATAAAACAATCTATAAAGATCGGATTATTTCCTATGCAGATCATCTCGAACCAGGAGTTTACAGTTTACATTATTTAGTTCGTTCTGTGACTCCCGGAACATTCATTTGGCCTGGTGCGGAAGTACATCTTCAATATGCACCAGAAGAGTTTGGACGTAGTGCAGATTCTACTTTGGTGTTGGGGGAAAGAAAGTGATAATTTTATTCAAAATTCTTATAACTATTTAGATAATGTACCAACATCAACAATACCTTGTCCAAATCGAAAAAAGTCTTGATTTGTAGGTTGGGTTGAGGTACGTTCACGAAGTGTGGCGAAGCCATAACCCAACAAATGCGTCGGGTTGCGCTGTCGCTTAACCCGACCTACAAAAAATGGACAAGGTATTGATCAATAAAACCTTTACACGCTGGGTATTTTAATGTAGAAATTACATTTTCATGGTCCGTCTCTGTTTTCAATTGCCATTTTCCAGAAGTTTCTGCAAGAATGGTAATTTCTCCTGCACATAATTGTTGTTTTGCTAAACCTGATTTACTCATCTTTGAAATATCGCTTGCTGATTTAATACAGGTTCGAGTAACTTCTGTACAGGCAAACTTTTTTAATCGCTTAGAATCATCATTTTGTAGGTTTATCAATAAGTTAAACAATTCTGGGATAACATGACCATATCTATTAGTGCTACCTACAGATAAAACTGCTATTTCTGCATTAATTGTTTCGAGCAATTTCTGAAGGTCATCACTATTTTTAGGCCATGCTCCATGATGAGGAATTTTAACAAGATTAGCAATAAATTCATTTGGGTTTGCAATTGATAAATCTGCACACTCTTTTAAACCTGCACCTTCAATATCTGCTAAAAATAATGCTGTAAAATCACCATAATTAACACGCAAGACAACCGATATTTCATTATCCTTACTACCAGTGTTAGCTAAATGATCCTGAGCATATAAAAGCCCTGGATGTAAAGCATGAATTTCTAAAGAATCTTGAGAATATGGATTTGATCCGCGAGTAACTTCTATAAAAGTTATAATGCTCTTTTTTTCCCAACGTGCTAGTTGATCTAAAGCATCTTCCAGACGTTTGTTAGCGGCTCTGTTAGCAGCAACTTTTTTCTTCGCTTGTTGATATACCTGATAAGGTAGACAAATACTTCCTACTTTTCCACTTTTTAACCAGTTGTCTAAAAAAGTAACTAAATCTTCAAGTGATGGAAAATGATCACGATGTTCATGAGTAATATATATTCTGCTGATATTAGTTTCTTTTCTATTTTGAAACCATTTACGAAGTAAAGGTATTTTATGCAGGTCAATTACAACGGCTGAACCACCATCAGGATAGATAATTATGCTATCAGCATTGCCAACTGGTAAAAAAACAAATTCACAGGTCATAAAATTTACTTTTACTCCTCTATCCCTAATTCTTCTTTTAGCTCATCGTCAGTTAGATAGGGACGAGGAGTATGGCGAAATTGTCTGATAGCCCAAGGACGTTGGGCAAGTTCTTCAAATGTTTCGACATCCTGACTTAGTTCAGCTTTAAAAACTGTACCATCCAGCGCCCAACCAGGCATTTCTGGTAAAACTGGCAACCAGTTTTCTCTATTGTCATCTAATAAACCACTCAAATACAAGTGAATTTGACTATTATCTTGAGAAACTTCTAAAACTTGACCACGCACTGTAAATGTAGGTTTTGTTTGTTCTGATTTCCATAATTCTAATTCTGGTGGTTCTCCAGTTCGTTTAATTTCTATCCAATGAGGATTTCCATAGGATTCTTCTACGATTTCATTTAATTTTATGCGTAATTCGTCTGGTTTAGGAATTTCCAGATGTTGTTGATCCCGTTCAATTATTTGACGAGTAATTTCAATTATTCTATAGTCAATCGAAAAAGGTAGGGGTAGTTGATACAATAAATCTCTAGTAATACCTCTTGAACTTCTACCTTTTAAAGAAAGTTCACCTGCTATTTTTGATGCCAGAATACCCAAAAGCCATAATTTTTGTTCTTCATAGCTTAATGCTTCCCATTCTTCCCATTCTTCCCATTCTTGACAAAGATCGTATTTTTTATCATGTTTACCTGCTTCTTTAATGGGAAATATACAAAATATATGATTATTGGGACACAGACCTATAGTATCAAGATGGGCTGCTAGAGGATTTGAAGTTCCGCGATTAACATCGCTACCCACTAAAACTTTAGGTAAGTCTAATAAAGGCTCATTTTCAATGCGAGATCCATTAAGATATTGTCTACCATATCTTAGGTAACGCTGATCTTTATCCACGCTTTCTGGATCTGCCCAAAGCCGATTTTTATCATGCCAAGTTAAACGCCAGTAAAGCTTACATTTAATACCCTCTGGACATTTATTTAATGGTGGATAGATTTTACCAAGATTACCAGGTTTAACCCCATTAAAAACAAAGAAAAGACTTCCTAATGGTATGGTTGGAACATTTATAGTAATAGATGGTGCTGTAACTGATTTCCAACTTTCACTTTCATAATTTGAATCTAATTGTGAAATCCACGTTGAACCTAGAAAACCATTCTCACGAGTATCATTGATTTTAGCTCTAGTAAAAATTGCTCGTGCAATTGTTGGTATTTTTATTTTGGGTTTTCCTACACTTCCTAAAACAACACATATATCTTGATTAGCATTAATACCAACAGTACCTTCTGGACATTGCCAAACATCAAAAATTTGGCATTTTTCTGTAAATAATTTGCGTACATTTGGTATACCGTACATTGAACCTATCAAGAAAGACTGAGGCAGAATAAAAGCAAATTGAGAACCTTTATCTAACCAACTTAGTGCTATCTTTACAAATTCTGCTGCTCGTTCAATATTGCCATCTTTTTCAAAAGGAGGATTGGCAACAATAACACGCGGCTTCATATATAAATTATCTTTATTTAATAACTCATAATTTTCATGAGTAAAGTTATTAGGAAAAGGAAATGGAATATCTTGACCTAATGACTCTTTTGCTAGGGTATATCGTAATTGTGTTACTAAATCCGCATATTGATCTAAATCATTACCCACTACATGATTTGCAAGATAAGATTTTCTTGCTTCTAAGTTTTCAGGAATATCAATCATCCCTGCTAGACGTGATGTAGCAGCTAATAGCAAACTACCTGAACCAGCAGCCGGATCAAAAATTATTCGTTCTTCTGGACGTAATCTTTCTAAAGGTAATAATTCCAGCATTTTTTCAGCGATCGCTATTGGTGTATAGTGTCGCTGTAAATCAGTCCATTGTTCACCTTCAATATAACTGGGTAATTCTTTGATAGCTCGTTCATACAGCAATCCCACATCTCGATGATCTACCAGTGCAAAACTAACTCGACTACCTAAGTTAGCTGCTAAACGCTGTAATATTCTGTCGCTAAGATAAGGTATTGACTCTTCAAGTGCTTTCTTAAAAAAACCATTAGCATGAGGTACTGTAAGATTAAGTAAAAGACGAGGATCATCGGTAGGAATCCGTGAGTCAGTCCCAAAAAAGCCTTTGTCTTCTAAAATCCTTGCTGCTAAAAATGCGATCGCTACACGAATTCCATGACCTGCTATTTCGTTACGAGAAGATATGTTACTTTTTGAATTTCTCCTTTTAGGAATACCAATTTCTGTAAGCACCTCTTGAATTGCTGTTTGAAATGCTTGATCTAATTCGGCTCTTTGTCGCAGAAGAAAAGAAAAACTCCGTTCAGAAACAGGTTCTTCAATATCTGCTAATGTTAGCTGACCAGTACGAAATTCTGCCAGTGCTTTTGGTTTAAATAAGTGGCTATCTGGTCTAGTTAGTTCTAAATATAGAGAGTCACGATCTACAATTCGTTCTTCTAATTTGCCCGATGGAGTGTAATATTGAAGTATATAAATTTCATCTGAGACTAACAACCCTGCGCGAACAGGCCAATAACGTAATCTCTGTTTCCATGCGTTTATTTCTGATTCATGAACAGATTGAACGATGAAGGACAAGTTATTAGAATTTGGACGAAGACCGTAATCTGTCCATAGAGCATCTACAGGTATAGGTTGCTCATTGCTGTTTGCTGACGGGATACGCACATGGCGGTGTGGTTCTATGCCCCACACCCGATGAGCAATTTCAATTACATTATCCAGTCCGCGTACAGCCATTTCAAAGTTATGTTGATTAAGGGACTTCCAAATAAAAAAATACTCAACCACCTAACGCAAAAATCTCTCAAACCCTTATTCCTCTGTGTCCTCTGCGCCTCTGTGGTTCGTTAATCAGGATAATTTATTTCTTGGAAGTCCCTAAGTAAAGAATTATCTGGTTGTTATGTTGCTACCTTGTTTGCAAAGGAAAACAACCTTTCACTACTATAGTGGAATTGCTCAAAAAAAGCGATACCTTTTGTATTCGTGTAGCGTTTTCAGGAGAGGGAAGTTATCAGTCTAAGCTATTCAGTATTAAAGATGATAGTTGTAGTGATCAAGATTAGTAGTATAAATAATGAAAGAAGTCATAAAAAAAATAAGGGATTAGCCAAAATTTTCCTATATTTTGACTATCCCTTCAGTCTAGCTATTTTATTAGATTTTATTCTCGTTTCTTTACCTATTTCACAAAAACCTTATTGTACAATCTGATTCCGGCAATATTCTTGCGTCGGTGTCACAGAAACAACTTCCACTTCTACAGGTTTTTCTGGAGTGGGATTAATAATAAACTCACTTGGTCCTTGATGGGGTCTTTGAGGATTTCCCCAGTCATAGGTATAACCTAAACCAGACCAAGGATAATATTCTTTTTTGGCATTGGTGTAGGAATTGGTGTATATTGCCTTAACAACAGGACTACTATCAGGAACAGGTAAAGGTAAAAGATTACAACTAGAATCGTTAATTTCTCCATCAATACATGGTCTAGTTAAATCTTCGGCTTTTACCCACATTTCTACAAAATGGGTTTTAGTGGAATATTTATTTAAGATTAATCCTAAATACTGCTGTAACCGCAATGAGAGTTCAACATTATCAGGAATATTGCTATCAATTGCTTGATATTTTTGACAAAATTCTTTTACTTGTGGTACTGCGGTAAACCAAGTTTGATAAGGTAGTAATTTCTTTGCACCTATTGGCCAATCTGTATTTGGGTTACTTGTGTATTTCCAAGTTGACATCAAATATTCTACTTTGCCATTATTTGATCTCGATTTTACTTGGGGATTATTTGGAGATAAAGCCCAAAGATTATTAACTACTTCATCTGCTAATGGTTGTTTGGCATCTTCAATACTATCTGCTAATGTTTTGGTGAGAACATTATAAGTTTCTGGTTGATATTGCAATAGATAGTCATAGACATTTTGGGTTACTTCTAATTGGGCTAATTCTGCTTTGAGGATTGGAGTATTGTTGTTAGTAATTCCTGCTGCTAATACTCTATTTTGCCACCCGAAAACTAAAAAGGTACAACAAAGTAAGCCTACAAATAATTTCTGCTGCCAATTTCTCATGATTAATCACTTGGTACTTGGAGTTTTGTATCAAAACAGATTCTACATGAAGATACTATCAGTTTTGTAGTAAGAATTGTTAATAAATAATTAAAAATACTGAATTACGTATTATAAATATAGAACTAATATTTGATTTTAAAAAAGATACGTAGGTTGTGTTAGCGACAGTATAACGCGCCATGATCAATAAAAAAGACGTAAATTGGCAATGAACAATAACCAATCAATTAGACGCTTACCCAATCAACGTTGGCAAATTGCAGCAACAAATACCGAGGCCAGTTTAACATTAGCAAATTTAATGAATATTTCCCCCATTATTAGCCAATTGTTAATTAATCGGGGGATGATAAACCCAGAAGATGCAAAAATATTTTTAGATCCTGAGTCTTTAAATTTACCTTCTCCTTTGGAGGAATTTCCTGATTTAGCTGCAAGTGTGGAATTATTGGAAATGGCGATCGCCAATCAAGATAAAATAGCTATCTGTGGCGACTATGATGCAGATGGTATGACCAGCACTGCCTTACTACTCCGCAGTTTCCGCGCGTTAGGTGCTGATGTTGATTATGCTATCCCCAGTCGAATGCACGATGGTTATGGCATTAATAACCGGATTGTCGAAGAATTTCATGATGAAGGGGTGAAACTAATTCTCACTGTAGATAACGGAATTTCTGCCGTTGAACCAATTACCAAAGCTAGAGAATTGGGTTTAAAAGTCATTATCACAGATCATCATGATATTCCCCAAATATTACCCCCAGCTAATGCAATTCTTAACCCGAAACTAATAGCTGAATCTTCTCCCTATCGGGGTGTCGCTGGTGTGGGTGTAGCTTATATTTTAGCCGTTTGTTTAGCACAGCAATTAGGAGAACTCAAAGGTTTAGTGCAGCCCCTTTTAGCCCTATTTACATTAGGAACTATTGCCGATTTAGCCCCTTTAACGGGTGTGAATCGTCGCTGGGTAAAAAGAGGTTTAAATATATTACCAAAATCTACTTTACCAGGGATACAAGCATTAATTCAAATTGCCGGAGTTCAAGCTAGTGAAGCAGAAAAAAATCAAAATTCCAAATCTTTAAAACCCGAAGATATTGGTTTTCGATTAGGACCGCGAATCAATGCTATCGGCAGAATTGGTGATCCCCAAATTGTCATCGATTTACTCACAACTGATGATTTTAGTATTGCACTAGCCAAAGCTATCCAATGTGAACAAACTAATACTCAACGGCAACAAATGTGCGAAGAAATTGAAAAAGAAGCCATTTCTATTGTTGAAGATTTATATGTAAACTCTTTACAAAAAGACCGCGTATTAGTTGTTATCAAAGATAATTGGCATCATGGTGTGATTGGGATTGTGGCTTCCCGCTTACTAGAACGTTATGGTGTTCCCGTCTTTATTGGAACTTACGAAAATGAAGGCATAATTCGGGGTTCAGCCCGGGGAATTCCTGAATTTCATGTATTTGCAGCTTTAGATGCTTGTCGGGATTTATTAGGTAAATTTGGAGGACACAAAGCTGCGGGGGGATTTTCTTTACCAGCAGAGAATTTACCAGAATTTCGGTTGCGGTTATCTGCATTTGCAAATCAGTGTTTAGAACCTCAACACCTGAAACCGCTGTTGAAAATAGATACTCAAGTTAATATTCACGAAATTAATCAGGATCTTTTTCAACAGTTAAATATTCTTCATCCCTGTGGTATTGATAACTCAGATCCAATTTTTTGGACTGCGAATGTTCAAGTGATTGAACAGAAAATAGTTGGTAAAGGTCATATTAAATTAACTGTATCCCAAACTATAGACAATCAGCGTCAAGAAATTAAAGGCATAGCATGGCGTTGGGGTGATTATTTTCCCTTACCATCAAGATTAGATATTGCTTACAAACTCCGAGAAAATAACTTTAATGGTAAAACTACCATTGAAATGGAGTTAATCGGTGCAAAACTCCCAAATCACGTTCTTGAACTTTTCACTAATTCATCAAATCAAACACGGGGTAGTTTTGAATATAAACAGCGTCAATATACCTGTGGAATCTATGAAAATGGTATGAGTAGGGAATTAAGAGTTAAGAATTCTGAAGGTAAAGTTTTAGTCATGCAACCAGAAGATAAATTTGGTCTGTTAGGTTTCAACCGCGACAATGCAGAACAGATAGATTTGTCCCAACCCATCTATGAAGGAATTGTACAAACTGCAATTCAGGCTTTATCAACTTCTGTGCAGAATTAAAGATTTAAAACTTTTTTAAGCGGGGATTTAAACCCCGATTCTTGTAAATGGGTAATTGGTGACAATACAAACCATTACCCATGACCCAATTTACAGGTTGCCGTTGCGAAATGCTAGAAGGAAGATTACTATAGGACCGGAAACCACGATTAGTCCCACGCAAGTTAACTGCAAGACAACTTCCCAATTGATGTTAGCTAAAATCTCCATTTTTTCCTCCCAATGATTTTAATGGTTTAAAAAGATTTAATAATTCAATCGTAAAACCCGCAACTTATCATATCTGTTTAGGGGATCTAAAATTTAATTTAGTTCACAAAATTATAGAAAAAGTCATAAAAAAGTAGAATATAGCAGGAGGTGGGGGCGCAGGGTCTGCGCCCTTTGTCAGCAGTCAGGAGTAAAATCCTTTTGTTGTCACAGTTTCATGATTGATATCCTAATCACCCTATACAGGGGTATAACAGGAAGATTAACTATACATGAGTATAACAGGAAGATTAAAAGGTTAAAAATATGGCTACTTGGCAATGTATATCTCAGTGTGGCGCTTGCTGTAACTTAACACCAGCAGATCGTCCAGATTTAGAAGAGTATCTTTCACCACCGGATTTAGAACTTTATCTTAGTATGGTCGGCGAGGGTGGATGGTGCGTAAATTATGATCATGGTACGCGGGAATGTAAAATCTACTCCACCCGTCCCCGGTTTTGTCGTGTGGTAGCAGAGACATTTGAAGAGATGTATGGAATTGAACCGGAAGATGTCAACGATTTTGCCATTGATTGCTGTCGTCAGCAAATTGAGGGGGTTTATGGCGATCGCAGTTTAGAACAAATCCGTTTTGATCAAGCTGTGGGTTTTTGATTTAATTCATGTAAGTATTCTCTCATTGTGTTTTTGAGCGCAGTAATCAATGGGAGATTAAAATATATGTACCTAAATTCTGCTACTGCTTACAAGGTTTCTATGCTATCCCATATATCTAACAATAATTTCAAGCTAGATAAATGATTCATTGATTCACATCGCTTTTTTAACGCATCTAGATACTTTTTATCCGCTACAACTTTTGGATCTTTTTTACTGTAGGATAAACCAAATTCTTTGAGATATTCTTTGAGATAACTTTCATGAAATTTTGCTTTTGTCCTAAAAATATATCCAGGTGGACATGAAGACATTTCTTCAGGATCATTGACCAAAATATCGTAATATGCCTGAAACTCCGATAAAACTGGAGAACTTCCAATTGAACTATATTCGTTAGGAATTTCTGCATTACCCAATGCCCATGTTTCAATACAGCAATGCTGAATTATTATATGGATTTCTGTTTTTGAGCTATCTATATTGTAGCCTGACTTTAGATCATCAAGTTTAGATTTCACTTCATGAAAACGATCAATATAAGAATTTTCTTCTGAGTCAATACATATAAAAAAATGATTTATATTGCCGAATTTTTCTATATCAATTAAACAGGCTTCCAGTCGAGAAACTCCTGGATATTGCTTAGGCTTACTCACCATATTTGGATAACCATCACCTGCGATAATTCGACAAGTATTTATTGTCATATCTTCAGGTCTAACAACAAAAGTTAAGCTAGGAAATAAATGTTGTAACCATGCTTTATATACTTTTGGTTCTGTCTTTCCCCCCTCTACTAAAAATAAAAGATTCACTCAGAAACTTCCTCACTATCAAGTAAATTAACTAATTGAGTAAACTTATCTAAACTAGAAGCTGTATTAAGTTCTGGAATATTTAAAGATTTTCTGACTCTGACTTTGTTTCCAGATTTACTGACTATTTGCCAAGTATCCCAAGGAATATTATTGATAATATATGGATGATGACTAGTAAGTATAAACTGTACATCTGGAGATTTATCAAGGATAAAGTCTGTTAGTTCACCCATGCAGTTAATCCCTAAACTATTCTCAAATTCATCAATTAAAATTACTGACTCTTCAGGAGCAGTAATTACTTCAATTAAAAAAATTAAAGTACGAAACATACCAGATGAAATTCGCTCTTGAGGAATCCAGTCTTCTAAACCATTTTCTTGAATTTCAAAGGATAGCAAAAAATCAACATCTGAATCTCTCTCACTACTAACTCTGAAATTGTTAACTTCTGAAAAAATATCAATATAATACTCTTTAATTTCATTAAAAACTTCTGGAAAGAATTTCTGCAATAAAAAAGCTTTTAAGACTGGTGGCAAATGAGAACAATATTGTCTAAAATCTCTAAAAAAAATTTTAGAATTCGAGATATTTAGTTTTGAGTAAAAAAGGTCTTCTACTGCCGTTATTGTAGCAATCGTTCCGGTAATGTAATCAGACTCAATTGTAAATTTCTGGATAGGAGCAGTTTCAAAGTTAAATATTAATCGCTCAAATGCTTTACCCACTGGAATAATTAAATCTTCTTCTGAAAGAAGAGTAATTGCACTTTCAGTTCTTTTCAATTTAGGCAATTTTTCGTTATTGAATTTTGAATCTGAATCATTGCGGAAAAGTATCTCCAGTTCAGAATCATCATCATATCGAACTAATTTTTCATAAACAATTTCAGTCTGTTTTGACTCATTTACATTTAGAGATATTTCTTCTTTTTTGGTTGAGGAACTTTTTAACTCCCACCTATAATTTTGTCCTAAATGAGAAAAATTGATACTCCATTCCAAATCATCTAAATTGCGATTTACACCAATGTTTGCAGTATCACAAATCAATTCAAGTGCCTTTAAAATTCTTGTCTTTCCAACTCCAGAACCACCGACAAGTAAATTTAGATCCTCAAATTTAACTTCCTCAATGTGCCAATTTTCTTTATTGTTACTGAATTGAAAACTCTGTATTTTCATACTTCTTACTTTTCTTAACAAGCAATTATATAGAGAATCTAAAAGAACTTCTGACATGAATATCTTCCATTCACTCTATATCCGGTATTTTAGCACTCAAAATTATGATCAGAGATTTTGTTTTAGATTACTTTTTAATATCATTAATTAAGCGCGTATTCTCATCAATAGTCTTTATGCAAAAAATAAATACTGCTATTTGCTTGATATTGCCTCTTGACGAGTATACTCAAAACGGCTAGAAACTGGACTTTTTTATCATACAAAGAACAAGCTTCAAAGCCTCTCCAATTATAAAAGCTGCTCCTTTTCCCTCCCTTGTAGGGGAGGGTCAGGGAGGGGTGCAAAGGAGAGGTTTACCAGAGGGGTTTCATATTTGGTTAAACTATCGTTTTGATCAAGCTGTCGGTTTTTGAGAAATCCAGTTGCAATTTATGACAACAATATGAGAAGATGAAAAGAATATGAAAACAACCTAGAGACAATATTAGCGCCTGTGAAACTTGATACTCCACCTGTCAGCATTTCCCAATTATCGGAAACTGAAAGCCAGTTACATCAGACTATAGTTAAGGATCATCCCCAACCGAAAGAATCTGTATTTATGGTCTTTGGGACAACCTTTATCACAATTTTTCTCGCAGAAATTGGTGATAAAACCCAACTTTCCACCTTATTAATGAGTGCAGAATCTCATGCCCCCTGGGTAGTTTTCTTGGGTTCAGCAGTAGCATTAATTACTACTAGCTTACTGGGAGTATTGTTAGGTGGTTGGATATCCACAAAACTCAGCCCGAAAACCGTCGAGAAATCAGCCGGGGTGATGTTGCTGTTAATTTCTCTGATGCTGGTGTGGGATGTGATTCAGGGTTAATACTTATAAATATTGTGAATTAGGGAATTATGAACTGGCATCTTTTAGGACTAAGCTTTGTCACGGTATTTTTATCAGAATTGGGTGATAAAAGTCAGTTAGCAGCGATCGCACTTTCTGGACAGGGACAATCTCGAAAAGCTATATTTTTTGGTACAGCGGGCGCTTTAGTATTAACAAGTCTCCTGGGCGCATTGGCTGGTGGTGCAGTGTCCCAATTTTTACCTACACGCATTTTAAAAGCGATCGCAGCCATCGGTTTTGCCATCCTCGCCATCCGTCTATTATTACCCAACAGTGACGAGGAATAATTCAAAAAGCAAAAAACTCTGATTTTAAGCTTCCCGCCAACACCAATTTAAAAGCATACCTCCTCCAACCAGCTTCAAAACTTCCAACAGAAAATAACCGCCGTGCAATAAATTCATTGTTGGTGGCATTGAATCACGAGGGAGTAGGCTAAAATTAGCCCCCAGAGCGCACATTTGGGGAGTTAGGAAATAAGTATCTAGAAATACGATTATTAACAGAAGTCCAGATAAAGCAATGATACCCAAACGCCAATTAGATTGAGTTTTGCTAATAGCTAACACAGCAGTTAAAACCACAGCAGCAGACAATAATTCTAAGCGATTAAAATTCCCAAAAACCACATAACCGACTGTAGAAAAATTTTCTTCATTCATCATCCCAGCAACGGCAAGACTAGGCATAATTACCCAATCCAACACCAGACTAGCACTCAGCCAAAAGCCCAGAGTTAAGAGAATGGCCGTTTGCCAAGTTGACTTTTTCAAATTGAGGTTAGAAATGGCGTTCATAAGAATAATTGCTTTGTTGTATTCTTAGAGTTTAACTAAAACAATGATTTTGACAACAAATATCAATTAACTGTTACAAACCAAAAAATAGCGTTATTAAAGCGGTTTCAGACGATTTTGTAAACAAATTTGAAGTTTGATTAACAAATAATTCAAAAATCTGCAAAACTTAATGTCTTTGCGCCCAGAAAATCCAATTCAATAGATTGACTGTTTTAGTATTTAAGATTTGCTAATGCTAACCAAAATTCTATATCTGCTGTAAGTAAGCATAAAGATTCTTATCAGATAGTTTTTAATTGAGTTTTGTAGTTTTTATAGATACTTGTATTTTTAAATTAAATCTTGATTTTTTCCTTATTTTCCAGAGGAAAAGCTGCATCGGAAAAATCAATAGTTTCCCCAGATACAGGTAAACATTCATCACTGAGATTTTCACAAAATATAATTTCTACAACATCCCAATTATCATTTTCAGGAATTATAGCTTGATAAATAAAACCATCTTCTGATTTTCTAAAAGCATCATATAAATCAATATTACCAGAACGAATATTTTTTAATCTTCCTTTTGACATGGGAGAATAAAGCCAAGTTTTATGATCTGGTGTTTCATCTATCCAAACAGCAAAAAAAATCTGTCCTGAAGCATTTTGACAGCTAAATAAACAGGGAAAATCATAATATTCATAGATTTCAATAATTTCTAGGTTTACTAGCGGTGGGTATTGTGGTAGTAATTTCATAGATGAACCTCATGTTTAGTCAGGATAAGCAATGTTAACAATTTCAAAATTTCGCCAAGGTTCTTGATTAACTGGAAACCACCAAGTATGATGATCATTACCTGTTTTCCTGGAAGGTGTGTTTAATATTACTCCTAAATCAGAATTTATATATGCTAATGCTAATTGTTTTTTGCGAAGTGCAGGAATTTTATTACGAGCATTACAAACTCCTACTTCTGAGGTAAAAACAGAGTTTCATTCCAAAAATGTCATTGACAGTATCTGAGTGCGGAACAAACCAAAACGCTGCATAGAAAAGTGCAAATGCAAACAAGAATCCGCCAAATAACTTGTACAAGGAAACTCTTTCACTAATATCTTCTGCACTGTATCCCTTCAGAAAGTCAAAAATGTTATCTTTCATTTGTAAGAGGTTAATAAAATAACAAGCTAAATTCTAAGTTAGAAGGCTTGAGAATGTCAATTTCTTTATCAATAACTATAAAATGCACACAATTACAAATAAATCCATATCACAAATCATCAGGAGTTAAAGCAGTAAGTTTACTGATTCTTGCTAACATTCTCGGACCAATCTCTTCATTATCATGAAAAGCAAAGACAAAATCAGCCCAATCAGGATGTGACAGAATTTTGTGTGAACCCGATTGACGTTTGATTTTCCACCCAATACGTAACAAAGCAGCTAAAACGCGCTTTGCTTTTTGACTAGACCATTGACTCATGCTGCTGCAAAAGAAACACTAAATAAATCTGGTTTTACTTCCCCATGTTCCAGTTTATCAGCCAAAACACGCAAAGCCAAAGCCTGAACCTTAGCCACCGCCTCCTGTCTTGTGTTTCCATAAGCCAACACACCGGGAAAATCAATCACTTCCGCAATAAAGCGTCCATCTTCCTCTTGTTCAATCTCTATTTTCAAGTTCATAGCCTGTAACGGTAAGGTAATAAAAGCGATATTTGAGTAAAACAATCAAAATATATGACCTCCATAGATTCTAGCAAACACAAAAAAGCCAAAGCCCTCAAACCCGGAAGCGTGCGCCCCGCCAAAGAACTATGTAGCGAATGCGGACTATGCGACACCTACTATATCCACTACGTCAAAGAAGCCTGCGCCTTCATTACCCAAAGAATAGACGAACTAGAAACCAGCACCCATAAACGCCCCCGCAACCTCGAAGACGAAAACGAACTATATTTTGGAGTTCATCAAGAAATGATGTCCGCCAGAAAACAACAACCCATAGAAGGCGCACAATGGACAGGAATAGTTAGCAGCATAGCCATAGAAATGCTCAATCGTGGCTTAGTAGAAGGCGTAGTCTGCGTCCAAAACAGCAAAGAAGACCGCTTTCAACCCATGCCCATTATAGCCCGCACAGCCGAAGAAATACTAGCAGCCAAAGTAAACAAACCTACCCTATCCCCCAATCTTTCTGTATTAGAAGAGATAGAAAAATCAGGAATGAAACGGTTATTAGTCATCGGAGTAGGTTGTCAAATCCAAGCATTACGAGCCGTAGAGAAAAAACTCGGCTTAGAAAAACTTTACGTACTCGGAACACCATGCGTAGATAACGTTACCCGCGCCGGACTGCAAAAATTCCTAGAAACCACCAGCCGTTCCCCCGAAACAGTAGTCAGTTACGAATTTATGCAAGACTTCCGAGTCCACTTCAAACACGAAGACGGTTCAGAAGAAACAGTCCCCTTCTTCGGCTTAAAAACCAACGTCCTCAAAGACATCTTCGCCCCATCATGTATGAGTTGCTTCGATTACGTCAACTCCCTCGCTGATATCGTCGTCGGGTATATGGGCGCACCTTACCAATGGCAATGGATAGTAGTCAGAAACGATACAGGCAAAGAAATGCTCGAACTCGTCAAAGACCAACTCCACACCCAACCAGTCATGTCCCAAGGAAACCGGAAACCAGCAGTACAGCAAAGCATACCAGCTTATGATCAAGCCGTCACCTTACCCATGTGGGCAGCGAAATTAATGGGTGTGGTGATAGATAAGATTGGCCCCAAAGGACTGGAATATGCGAGATTTTCCATAGATTCCCACTTTGCGAGAAATTATTTGTATGTGAAGCGGAATCATGGAGAGAAATTAGAAGCTCATGTACCGGAGTTTGCGAAGCGGATAGTGGAGCAGTATAAGTTACCGGAATAAGGTCTCACGCAAAGGCGCAAAGACGCAAAGGGAAGAAGCGTCTTTGTCCTGAGTTTATAGGTTGTTCGCAATGCGGGAGATTCCGTCTTTGATGAGAAATGATCCGAAGTTTATGAGTAAACCAAGGCGTTTATCAGCGAGACGAAGGTAAGTTAATAGTTGTTTTTTATGCACCCGGTGAACTGTTTCTACAGATTTAAGTTCGATAATAACTTTGTTTTCAACTATTAAATCAGCCCGAAAACCTATCTCTAGATGAACATCTTCATAAACTACAGGTATGGGTTGCTCCGCTTTTACCTGCAATCCTCGCTTTCCTAACTCATATTCCAGAACAGACTGGTAAACAGATTCCAACAAACCTGCTCCCAACTTCGTATGAATTTTATACGCAGCATCAACAACCTCCCTTGCAATCTCATTCTCATTCATTTTCTTACCTTTGCGCCTTTGCGCCTTTGCGTGAGGATTATTCTATATTTATCACCGCCTCAATAGCCGCTTGTAAAGCAAGAGATACATGAGTCCAATGAGTCCCCCCTTGGCAATAAACCACATAAGGCTCACGCAATGGACCATCTGCCGATAATTCCAAGGTACTCCCTTCGATAAATGTCCCCCCAGCCATGACTACTTGGCTTTCGTAGCCTGGCATATCGTCGGGTATGGGTTCCAGGTAAGAACCGATGGGAGAATGCTGCTGTATGGCTTTGCAGAAGGCGATCAGTTTTTTGGCTGAACCCAGTTTAATGGCTTGAATCACATCTCCTCTGGGCGCTAATGGTGGGGGGTTGACTGGATAACCCAGTTTGTCAAATACATAACCTGTTAGGTATGTTCCTTTCATCGCTTCCCCTACCATCTGCGGGGCTAAAAATAATCCTTGGAATAACAGGCGATTTTGATCAAAGGTTGCTCCGCCTTCGCTACCAATTCCGGGGGCTGTCAGTCTACAAGCGGCGGCTTCTACTAGGTCTGCTCGTCCGGCTATATAACCACCTGCACTCACGACTGTACCTCCAGGATTTTTAATCAATGAACCAGCTATTAAGTCAGCACCAATATGGGTTGGTTCTTGGGTTTCTATGAATTCGCCGTAGCAGTTGTCTACAAAACAAACTGTGTGAGGATTTTGCTGTTTGACTATGTAAACAATTTTCTCTATGTCGGCTATGGAAAGGCTTGGTCGCCATGAATATCCGCAGGAACGTTGAATCAATACTAACTTTGTGTTGTCAGTAATGCTGGTGCTTAAGTTTTGCCAATCTATTTTTCCTTGATCAGTTAATTCCAATTGGCGGTATTTTATGCCAAAATCAATAAGAGAACCTTGGCCTTGTCCTCTCAAGCCAATTACCTCTTCCAAAGTATCGTAGGGAGAACCGACTACTGCTAACATTTCATTCCCAGGACGAAGAACACCGTACAGCGCACAAGCGATCGCATGAGTTCCCGAAACAAACTGCACTCGCACCACCGCAGATTCAGCACCCATCACTTGGGCAAAAACTTGATCTAAGGTTTCTCGTCCTAAATCATCGTGTCCGTAGCCACTTACGCCTGCAAAATGGTGTGCGCCTACTCGGTGATGACGAAAGGCATCTAATACTCGTTTAAGATTATGCTTGACCTGAGCGTCAATACCAGAAAAAATTTCTAATAGCGCCTGTTCTGCTTCCCGCAGCTGTTCAAAGCTGTTCATCATTTCCTCATTCAAAAACATAAAATAGATATGCGGATTTTAGGATCGCGCAGACTAGGCTGAACAATTTCTATTCAGGTTACTGCATGACAATTGCTACTTCTAAACCTCACATTAACTGGGTCAATACCCTATTTTTCGTTGCATTGCACGTCGGCGCTCTCTTTGCCCTAGTTCCTAGCAATTTTAGCTGGCAGGCAGTTGGTGTGGCTTTATTGCTCTACTGGGTGACTGGAGGTTTAGGTATTACTTTGGGATATCACCGTCTTGTTACTCACCGTAGCTTTCAAACACCCAAATGGTTAGAGTATGTCTTGGTGATTTTTGGCACACTTTCTTGTGAAGGTGGTCCCATCGAATGGGTGGGTACACATCGAATTCACCACTTACATTCCGATACTGAATCTGATCCCCATGATTCAAATAAAGGTTTCTGGTGGAGTCACATGGGTTGGATGATTCATTTCGCTCCCGCTCACGATCAAGTTCCTCGCTTCACTAAAGACATTATTGATGACCCAGTTTATCAGTTTTTACAGAAATATTTCATTTTCTTACAAATTGCTTTGGGCTTGGTCTTATACTTCATAGGCGGATGGCCAATGGTGGTCTGGGGAATTTTTGTCCGCATTATCTGGGTTTATCACTGTACTTGGTTGGTAAATAGTGCTACTCATAAATTCGGATACCGCTCTTATGATTCTGGTGACAGATCAACTAATTGTTGGTGGGTTGCTATTCTTGTATTTGGCGAAGGTTGGCATAATAACCACCATGCTTTTCAATACTCTGCTCGTCATGGTTTGGAATGGTGGGAAATTGATATAACTTGGATGACAATTCAGTTATTGCAATTACTGGGTCTAGCAACAAATGTGAAACTGGCAGAGAGAAAGGCATAATACAGATTTCATGCTCAAAGTCAATAGTTTTATAGTCAATCTTTGGCTGGAAACTATTGACTTTTTGTGTGCAAATGGGGCAATTTAAAATTTTTAAATTTTAATTGCTAACTAACTATCCTAAGTGGTTGTTAAGTTGCTATAATCTCAGAAATTAATGTTACAAAACTTTGCAGCAAGTTACGTTTTTTAGTAACGTTGTGTTGCAGTCTGTTGTTTTTCAGGTATTCATGACTACATCAATCATCAAAAGTCAGGAAATAACGGTCTCCACAGACCTGGGCAAAGACCAAATAAAACTAAAGCATATTATCAAAAGTTTGCCCAAGGAATGTTTCCAGAAAAATAGCCGCAAAGCCTGGACAACTGTAATTCTCAGTTTATCTATGGCTGCATTGGGCTATTATTTCATCGCAATTTCCCCTTGGTTTCTTTTACCCTTAGCTTGGATTTTTACAGGAACTGCTTTAACAGGTTTTTTTGTTATTGGTCACGATTGTGGTCATCGTTCATTTGCAAACCGTCGCTGGGTAAATGATTTAGTGGGACATTTTTTCATGATGTTCTTGATTTACCCTTTTCATAGCTGGCGGATTAAACATAATCACCACCATAAACATACTAACAAGCTAGACGAAGACAACGCTTGGCATCCTATTAGAACAGAGGTTTTTGCAGGTTGGTCTAAGAATAGACAATCTGCCTTTGAGTTGTTTATGCGTCAACGTCTCTGGTGGGTAGGTTCGATTGGTCATTGGGCAGTTGTGCATTTTGATTGGCGCAATTTTCAGAAAAAAGACCAAGCTAGTGTCAAACTTTCTGTAGCTGTAGTAGTTGCTTTTGCAGCTATTGTCTTCCCAAGTTTAATTATTACAACTGGTGTTTGGGGTTTTATTAAATTCTGGTTTATTCCCTGGATGGTTTACCATTTCTGGATGAGTACCTTCACTATTGTTCACCACACTCTTCCAGATGTTCCTTTTTCAACTGCTGATAAATGGAATGAAGCCTTAGCACAGTTATTTGGGACAATTCATTGTGATTACCCTCAGTGGGTAGAAGTTCTTTGTCACGATATTAATGTTCATGTTCCCCATCATATTTCTACTGCTATTCCTTCCTATAATTTACGGTTGGCTTACAGTAGCATCAAAGAAAATTGGGGTCCTTATCTCCATGATGAATATAAGTTCTCTTGGAATTTGATGAAAGAAATCACTAATCAATGTCAACTCTACAAAACTGATATTGGTTATACTACTTTTGACGCATACCGGGCAGCGAAATAATTAGGAATGAGTGATGAATTTAGAAAGTATAAATTTGTTAATTGCTTACTTGTACTTTCATCACCAGTTCCTTTAGTTTGGCAATTAACCACGAATGTTGAGTAAAATTGCCAATATTTCTCTGTTTAAATTCCAGTGGTAACTAAATATTACCTCACAGTTAATTGATAATTTACAATCAACCAATCCAGTGCAATTAGATACAATCCAGTTTAATCAAGACCCTAGTTCCCAACCTGGTGAAGGTAAAGAAAAGTTACCTTTTACTCTTCAGGATTTAAAAGCTGCTATTCCCGCTGAATGTTTTCAGCCTAGTGTGACTAAATCGCTTTATTATTTCTTTCGTGATGTTATGATTGTGGGACTGCTGTATGCAGTTGCCAATTACCTAGATTCTTGGTATTTCTGGCCAATTTTTTGGGTAATGCAAGGAACGATGTTTTGGGCTTTGTTTGTAGTTGGTCATGACTGCGGACACCAATCTTTTTCTAAGTATAAGTGGTTAAATGATCTAGTTGGTCATATTACCCATACTTTCATTCTTGTTCCTTATCATGGTTGGAGAATTAGCCATAGAACTCACCACAAAAATACAGGCAGTTTAGAGAATGATGAAAGCTGGTATCCTGTCTCTGAATCAGAGTATGATGAGATGCCTTTAGCGCAGAGAATAGGGCGTTTTTATCTGTTCTTATTGGCTTATCCAGTTTATTTATTCAAGCGTTCTCCTGGTAAAGAAGGTTCTCACTTTTCACCCAGCAGCCCGCTGTTTAAGCCTTCAGAAAAATGGGACATTATCACCAGCACCACCCTTTGGATTAGTATGGTGGCTGTGTTAGGTTTATTCACTTATCAATATGGTTGGATGTGGTTGTTAAAATACTACGCTGGCCCTTATATTGTCTTTATCATTTGGTTAGATTTGGTGACTTTCTTACACCACACTGAACCCGGAATTCCTTGGTATCGTGGGGAAGAATGGACTTTCCTGAAAGGGGCAATTTCTAGTGTTGACCGAGATTATGGGATTTTTAACCACATTCATCATGATATCGGTACTCATGTTGCTCACCACATTTTCTTGAATATGCCTCATTACAACTTGTTGAAAGCGACTGAGGCAATTAAACCAATTATGGGTGAGTATTTCCACGAATCAAAAGAACCAGTTTGGAAGTCTTTGTGGAATTCTGCTATTGGTTGTCATTTTGTTCCCGATACAGGTAGTAAGGTTTACTACACTTCTAAGAGTCAGAATGTCAAGTAATCGGTAAATTTTTTAAAGCTAGGAAGTCCGCTAATGCGGGCTTTTTTTTATTTTAAATTTTCCTTAAAATTGAAAATAGGGGATAATTATTCTCAAGGATCGGCATACTGAATAAGGGAGAAATTAAAAAACCACTCTTGGGACGAAGGTAATAAAGCGAAAATGAGACGTAAATCTGCTAATAATAGACCAACTAATCCGTCTAAACCCTCTATGTTCCAATCCCCGGTGTTTAACTTCGTCACCATTGCCATTTTTGGAGCGGTGCTGATTTTGGGAATTGGGATTGGGATTGCGTTTAGTTCGACAACTACATTGAGTTCATCAAATGTGGCTTCCCGTGAGTTCATTGATACTAGAGCGCCAAATCCTGAGATTTGTGTGCAGTATGGATCTAGTGCAATGGTGATGGATGCCAGACTCTTTGTAACTCTTAATCCCTTTAATGTCTTTGTTGCCCAGCCAAATATCCGTCCTGGATGTGTTATTCGTCAAAATAACTGGGCTATTTTAGAAAATAAAAAACTTGTAACATCAGACCAGGTAAGAGAATGTAAGAATCGTCTCAATACCTTTGGGTTTACAGGGGACTTAAATAGTGAAAAGCCAGATATTAGATGTATTTATCAAAATGAATCGGCTCAAAATTTCTTTTTATCTCAACCGGGGGCTGTGGGAAGTCCTCAAGATACGGAAAGATTTTAAATATAGTCACCGAGTCAGGAGTCACCGAGTCAGGAGGAAGAAGGTTAAAGATTTTTCTTTCCCTTTTCCCTTTTCCTCTTTCCTGACAAGTTTGAGTTTTCTCTGCCTAAATATACTTAATCACGACCATTGATAGCAATAAGCAAGCGTAAGATAAAGACGAATAAGTTGATGTAGGTAAGGTACATTGACAAAGCCGCTGGCAAATATTCATCATTGCGATAAGTGCGAGGCAAGATGTAGAAATCAACTACTGATGCTCCAGCGAAGAGAAATACACCCAAACCAGAGATGCCGATTTCTAACCAACTGGGTGTGTAAACACCAAACAAGGCAAAAACAAATTGGAGAAGACAAACCACTAATAAGGCAACAATGCCCAAACTAATGGTTTTTGTTAACGCCATCCCATCTGCTTCCGAAAGGTTAGAACCGATTTTTCGGGCAGCAATGAAGGTAATTCCACAACTCAGAGCAGCAATACCAATACCTTGAATACCTACCCCTTGGGTTCTCAAAGCCACAAATACCAAGCCACTCAGGGTGTATCCAGATAATAGACTGTAAATACCCAATAGGGGTAACGCTAGGGCTTTGTTACCTTTGGATGCGACATTTTGGGCAACGAAGAACAAAATTAATTCGAGAATTACCGCCCCAATTAAGGTAGGAAAAAAGAGTCCGGGGTTAGTGCGGATAATGCCTAAACCACCATAAGTTCCCAATGCTGTCAGCACCAATCCACCACCGACATAGGGGAGGGCGTTAGCGATGACATTAGGTCCAACGATTCCATGAGTTCTCGCCTCACGGAAAGCTTCACGAAAATTACTGGTATTACTCATGTCTAAAAACTACCAAAAAATATTGGAACTGAGGAAAATAACCTGCTGATTTCTATTGTTACAAATTTTTGGGTTGAGAAACCAGTAGATAAATCTGTAAGAGAACACCAAAAAATAAATTACCCAATTTTGTGGGATGGGCATCCTTGCCCGTCCTTGATGATTAGCGGGCAATTCGTCCCGCACCACAAGAAATTTTGGGATATTTTTTTGATTGGAAGTCTCTAATAAACCTGTGCTGCATGAGTTGTCATTGCGAGTGAAAGGAAGCAATCTCTTGACAACCGATAAACCACCTAACGCAAAAATCTCTCAAACCCTTATTCCTCTGTGTCCTCTGCGCCTCCGTGGTTCGTTAATCAGGATAATTTATTTCTTGGAAGTCCCTAAATCTAAAATTTTTGGCTGGGTAAAGGTTGACCAAATTCAATAATGGGAATTTCTTTAGGGTTATTTGGGGAACTGTTTTTGTTTTCTACAGGTGTGGGCAACATTGCGGAAGGAAGGGGGGAATTGACGATGGGTGAGGGGTTTTGAGAATTTAGGGGTGGGACGGTGATTAAGGGTTGTTGGGAGTTAGTGGTGAGATTTGTGGATGGTGGTAGGCTAGTGGAGGGTGTGGTTAAGAGACTGTTAGCAGGAGAAAAGGTAATATGAGGATTTAAGACCCAGCGCGTGGGTTTTTGTCGAGAAAGAGCTTGAAGTTGTATTTGATTGGTTTGTAATTGAGTTCCTGGTGCAAGATCAAGGACTATGCGGGTAATATTGGCGTTAAGTTGAGAGATACGAATTCTCTGAATTGCTCCTGAATATTCTTTTTGAGTGAGGACTTTACCCAATTTGGTATTAGGTAAGTCGAGAACTAGACGTGGTGGTTGCATTAGTTGGAAATATTGGGGTGTTGCAGTTGCGGAGAGACTAATTTTTAATTGCTGGGACTTGGGGTGAAATTCCCAGTTGTTAAGTTGTGCGATTGGTTGGGCAATACTGATGCTAGGAGTGAAAGCAGTCAAGCCAAATAAGCTTACCCTGATAGATAGAAGAATTTGATTAGTTCTAGTTTTCATAATTTGGTTGTTTGGGGTTGGGATATTTAGCATAGACTACGCAAGATTAGAAAAATTGACGTGACGGTAATTAAATTGTCTGATAGCGTAGCGTGGCGCAAGCCATATCAGGATTTTAAGGATTTACAGGATTTCAGGATTTACAGGATGAGGGATCTGTTTGCAGATGAGGTTGCTAATTTGATGGTGATTAATTGTCTGAATCAGGATTTCCAGGATTTCAGGATTTACAGGATGAGGGATCTGTTTGCAGATGAGGTTGCTAATTTGATGGTGATTAATTGTCTGAATCAGGATTTCCAGGATTTCAGGATTTACAGGATGAGGGATCTGTTTGTAGATGAGGTTGCTAATTTGATGGTGATTAATTGTCTGAATCAGGATTTACAGGATTTCAGGATTTACAGGATGAGGGATCTGTTTGCAGATGAGGTTGCTAATTTGATGGTGATTAATTTTCTGAATCAGGATTTACAGGATTTCAGGATTTACAGGATGAGGGATCTGTTTGCAGATGAGGTTGCTAATTTGATGGTGATTAATTGTCTGAATCAGGATTTACAGGATTTCAGGATTTACAGGATGAGGGATCTGTTTGTAGATGAGGTTGCTAATTTGACGGTGATTAATTTTCTGAATCAGGATTTCCGGGATTTCAGGATTTACAGGATGAGGGATCTGTTTGTAGATGAGGTTGGTAATTTGACGGTGATTAATTGTCTGAATCAGGATTTCCAGGATTTCAGGATTTACAGGATGAGGGATCTGTTTGTAGATGAGGTTGCTAATTTGACGGTGATTAATTGTCTGAATCAGGATTTCCAGGATTTCAGGATTTACAGGATGAGGGATCTGTTTGTAGATGAGGTTGCTAATTTGACGGTGATTAATTGTCTGAATCAGGATTTCCAGGATTTCAGGATTTACAGGATGAGGGATCTGTTTGCAGATGAGGTTGCTAATTTGACGGTGATTAATTGTCTGAATCAGGATTTCCAGGATTTCAGGATTTACAGGATGAGGGATCTGTTTGTAGATGAGGTTGGTAATAATAGGACTTACGCAAGTGTCACACTAAGAATCTGTTTTAGGGTGCGTCAGACTGTATAAATCCTGTAAATAAGCAGATTGTTGATATCTGACGCAGCCTACCAATGTGCCAGTTGTGTAAGTCCTGAGTTAAATGGGGCTAAAAGTTAACCGATAGCTGCTCTTAATTTTTTAAGAACTCTACCGATTTCTACGAAGTCTTTATTTTGTGAGAGTCCTAGGAGAACCTTCGGACTACTTTGATTGACAATAGTATTGTACACATTAATAGCAACGCTGAGTTTATTGATGTCCACAGATGCTGCTGCATTCACCTGAGCTATGGTGAAACTAGCTTTAAGGGCTTTGGTATTAGTTAATAAGTCACTTTCCGTTAACTGGGCTGTGTGATAAGTTGGTTTGATATAACTGTTAAGAGGGCTTAAAAGACTAGCCAGGGATTCTAAAAGTCCCTTCGTTAATTCTGGAGAAACCCCTGTGCTATTCATGGACTCAGTCAGTTCAGTAATTGCAGGTTGTACATCTGAGCCAGCACCCATCAAGTCACCAATCTTTGTGTTACCACCAGGGCTTGCAAGTTCGGTGAGTAAATCAGTAAATGCTTGATTCATGGACTGTTGAGCCGCAGGTGTAATTGTCATGGTTACAACTCCATCTGCTCCTGTTGTGACAGTGACGTTAGGTGATGTACTGACTGGATTGAAATTGATGTTAACTTGTTGGATTTGCTGATTAGGATTAACTCTTTCACTAACACCTTTAGGACTTAGATTGGAAGCGGGTTCAGGCGATGGATTGGAAGCAGGTTCAGGTGATGGAGGCGTAAATTGGGGTGATGGATTAGGTAATGGATTAGGCGTAAATTGGGGTGATGGATTAGGTGATGGATTAGGCGTAAATTGGGGTGATGGATTAGGTGATGGATTAGGCGTAAATGGAGGTAATGGATTAACCCCTCCACTAATACCTCCAGCATTACCCTTACTCGGACCAGAAACTTGAGCTTGGTTTGCCATCTGGAAAGTAAACAATATTAACGGACTGAGGCTCAGAGCAAAAATGAGACTTCTGGTTTTTAACATGATGATTTCCTACCAAACATTAAAGTTGAAGTGCTTATTTGGGGTCTGCCAAATAAAATTAGAACTGCTCACAAATGAGGACTTCAGGGTTTTTGATACTTAGAAAATGTCAGGTTCTGGTATAGAATCCATTTGGTATCTATTTTGTAAGACTTAGCTAACAAGAGTTATGGTGATCTTGACGGATTCTCTCTCGTCCATACTGGGCAATAACTCTGGCAAAGATGCCAAATGGAATCTACACAAAGATCCCAAATAGGTACATTTTTCCCTATTTAGATATGGGGAACTGAGGATCTATGACTACCCAGCGCAGTCTGTCAGCATCAGTCCATTAGATAGCTGAAACCGTTGCCCGTGGCTTCATATCCTCACCAACAATTTTTTCGGTAAGCCCTATTTGGGTAAGAAATTGAAGCCATAACCTACGCCCAGAACAAATACCGTACCACCCTGACTATTATTTGTGATATCTGCCCCCTGGGCTGTAATTGTCAGTGGTACAGTGGGGAAAGGAACGTAGGATGCTCCAATATTTAAACCAACTCCACTCCAACCTAGACCTAGACCAACTTGGGGATGAACTTGTACACCCACTCCTGTAAATATTCCAGTACTGGAATTACCTTGCCTAAAGTCACCGCCTCCAGCCCCCAGGGAGAAGGAGATGGGCATTTGATTAACGGGATCTTTAGGCTTTAATAAGGAATAAGCTGTTGCCACCCCATAGGCACTAGAAGGTCTAATGGGTTCATCTCCGTATTGGGCAAAGGTGTTCCAACCAGCAGCTACACCAACTTGATTGGTTGCTTGGTTGTAGACAATGCGGTGGACTTTGATATCAAAAGTTCCATTGGCGTTAAAGTTGTTGATACTACCAATAGTCCAGCCAAGCTCAACTCCAGCTAGTTTCCTGGCATCTCCTAAACCAAAACCTGTGGTGATACTACCATCTAGACCTGTATCTCTCTTGCCGCCGAAAGCCCCTGATCCTGCTACAAACCCATCACCGATGTTGGCTCCGAAGGCACTTGGACCAGCAAAATTAAGTCCAGGCCTATAGGATGGCTTTTTGGGAGTTAGCCTATAAATGGGATCTATCAGTAAATCTCGACGAATTTTATCCGTATCAATTGATGCATCATCTATCTCCGAAGAGTTTGTCTGGGAGGTTATTTGTGGTTGTTTTTGGTGGACAATGGATTCAATCTGTTTTCCAGAAATAACCTTCTGCTTTAATTCAGCGACTGCGATTACCTGGTTGCTGTCGGGTAAATAGGTCGCTTTTGCAGTTTCATTTGTATTTAATGTACTTTTGTCTAATGCTTGATTGTCAGTTATGATCTCGTCTGCTGCGGATGCAGAATCAACTGACATGACTCCGTTCAGTAATAAAATTGACAGGTTTAGCCATAAACTCCAGTAGATACCACGAACATAAATACTTGGCGGCATGGTAAAATCATCTTTGATATTCAAGATATATTCCTCCAAAATGTTTGCAGCAAAGCTAAAAACCCAAGGTTCCCTGTTTTTGTAAACAGGAATCCAGGGAGCATAAACTGAAAGCATGGCCTTAACTTACTTGTATACTTATAAAGGTTGGTTAAGTCCGTATTGTTTTGTGTATATTGATTGATGGACACCGTTTAGTTGAGCTTAAACCCGAACCAAGTACAGAATGTTTACAACCCCGATTTTTACATTTATACCACGAATGCAAATTAAAAACACTTAAGTTCGACGATGAGAAAAGTTAGGAATTATCAGTGATTTCTTGGGTGTTAACTGCTGGGAGGAGGGCGGTAAGGTGTGAGGTAACTTGACTGTAACGACGGGTAATGAGTAATGAAGAACGACATTGGATGGCGAGTTGATCTGTGTATCTTCCCAGGGTTTGGCGTTCTATTCCCCACAGACGGCTAGTACCAACAATGGTCAAATCAACATTTTCCGAGGCAGCAATTACGGCTTGGATTGGTTCTGGGGATGTGACAGTTTTGATTTCAATCCCATATTCGGCATGAGTAAATATACCCAAAATATTTTTCCCAGCAGGTTATTTTGTGAAAAAAAGAATTTCATAAAACAGCTAAAACCCAATCATAATAACTATTTCATGCTTTTTGCTATCTAGGTCGGTATTCAATGAATTTAATCTCAAACCAACTAATTTATTGACAGTATTCTCAATAAGCTCGATTTGAGCTTGCGATCGCTCTAATATAGAATTGCGTGTCATTGTCTGAAAGCCTTGTTATCATTGAGTTATGGATAATTCCGAAAATTCAAAAAACACCTGCTGAATGTGGGTTGAATCCTCGACTGATTGATTCTGACTCCTGGCTACTGACTCGGTGACTCCTTCTTCAACTCACCGAGTAGGATTATGTTCAGAAAAAGATGTAGAAATGATTCTTAATTTATTAAAAGAAGAAAGCAGAATGATTATTAGTCTTATTAAAAAACTAGAAAATTAAAATTTTTCCCCTGTTCCCAGTTAAGAGTTCCCTGTTCCCTTCTCTCAATTTCTCGGTTTAGCATAACAAGTACCGAAGAGCCAAATATACTAACACATCCACAGAGTTTGAACTTCCCCATCCGGCAGGGCTGTTTCATTCCCTGAAAGGTGCATAATGTCAAGGTTTCATTTTAGCGATCGCTCTAATTTTTATGGTAAAAAGTTTAAATTTTTGGGTCAATATGTTTATATCCCATCAATTTCGTCCCAAAAATTATCGCTAATGATATTGACAAATCCATCCTCCTTAACGAATGAAACAGCCCTGCCCCATCCGGGGATGGAGAAGTTGAGAAACCAACAACCTCAAGTTTAAGAAAGAGCAAAAACCGCATCATTGAAATCATTGTTGGAATATTGGGTAGCGGTAGCGGGTAAATCCTCAAATCCATAGACCCCATTACCATAGGAACGGAGGTGGGGAGATTTATCGGGATTAGCTGACCCAAAGCTAAAATAGGCTACAGGTTCCTGTAGGAATCTAGGTGCATTATTGAACTCATTACCTGCTTCCGTAGCAACAAGGTCTCGGACATATTGAGGTGCATTGGCAAACCGGTTTACGTCTCCGTTTTCAGCAGCGACGAAATCTTCTACTCCCTGTTGTAAATTGGGGAAGTAAGTTCCACAGTTAGCAATAACAAAAGGAGCATAAAACTTATTACCTTGAAGTGACACACCAGACCCTAATTGTGTAGCGGTGCTGGGAGTATCGCTACTACCTGCTTGCACTATAAAGTCCTTGACTCTAGCAGCGGTGAGAGCGTAAAGCGCATAATCGCTATCTCCCGGTTTTAATACCCCTTTCTCAGTATTAATTCCTCCTTCAGCATCCACAACCTCATATATTCCAAATAAGTGGTTGAAATTGGACTTTGTTCCATTTTGGACACTGGTAACTTCATTAGACGCGGATAGTCTATTTGTGTCTAAAGACAGATTTCCTCCGCCATTGGTACTGAAAATCAAACCCGTGGATATATTCACGTTGGGTGCATAATCAGTAATGGGGGTGAGGGTGCGATCGTCATTGGTAATAGTTCCTACAGCAGTTGCAGTGGTAATGGTAGCATTGGTGGGGTTGGAAAGGGTAACTGTAAACCCTTCATCCGGCTCAACAGTGGTGTCTCCTAACACATCTACTATGATAGTTTTAGTGGTTTCACCTGCTGCAAAACCCACCGTACCAGTTGGTAGGGTTCCACCAAAATCCGTAACATCTGCTTGGTCAGTACCAGACCCTGTTACTGCCCAATTAGCACTGCTGCTACCACTGGTATCTTCACTGCGGGTGACAGTGAAGGTAAAGGCTTTTGTACCTGAATTTCCCTCTGTTTGAGTTACATTACTAGGAGAAATACTTAGATTGGCAACAGTTTCATTAACGTCAGTTACACCAATAGTTAATTGTTTCTCAAAGGATAACCCACCTTGGTCAATGGTTTTGACTCTAACGCTATAACTGTTTTTGGTTTCATAGTCAAATCCAGAGTTGGTTTTGAGTTCATTATTGGTAATGGTGAAGACATTATTATCCGTGTCTCCCGTACCGCTTACCAAGGTATAGGTGAAAGTGTTTCCTGCATCTGGGTCTGTAGTGGTGAAATTACCAACTACTGTATTAATAGCTTGATTTTCGGCGATTGTGCTGTTATTTAAGCTGATGTTGGTGGGCGCTTGGTTGGTGGGAGTTTCGTTAACGTCAGTTATACCAATAGTTAATTGTTTCTCAAAGGATAACCCACCCTGGTCTGTGGTTTTGACTCTAACGCTGTAACTGTTTTTGGTTTCATAGTCAAATACGGCTTTGGTTTGTAACTCATTATTACCAACGATAATAAATGAATCATTATCTGTATCACCTGTTCCTGATACTAGGCTATAGGTGAAGGCGTTTGCTGTATTTGGATCTGTGGTGGTGAAATTACCAATTTTTGTATTAATGGGTTGATTTTCGGCAATTGTGCTGTTATTTAAAGTGATGTTGGTGGGCGCTTGGTTAGTATCAGTAAAGTCACCCACATCAATAACCTTTATTTCTCGATCATCAACTACATAAGCGTAATTGCCTATTACTTGTACGTCATAACCATAACTACCATAACTAAGGTCATCTTTGCTTTTGAGTGTTGGTTTGCTTGGATCACTGATATCTATAATTTCTGTTCCTGAGTAATCGTAAAGCAAATAAGCATATTTGCCTACTACCCGCACATTATCAGCATACGTTTGATAAGTGCTTTTATAATTGCCTTTGAGTATGGGTTTGGTCGGATCACTGATGTCTATAATTTGTAGTCCTGAAAGTCCATCAGCTACATAAGCATAATTGCCTACTACTTGCACATCATTAGCGTCACCCGGAGTATTATAATTTTCTTTGAGGCTAGGAACAGATGGATCACTGATGTCTATAATTTGTAGTCCTGAAAGTCCATCGGCTACATAAGCATAATTGCCTAATAATTGTACATCATGGGCATAACCTAGAGTATCATAATTACCCTTGAGTGTGGGGGTAGTGGCATTGCTGATATCTATGATTTGTAGTCCTGAAAGTCCATCAGCTACATAAGCATAGTTGCCTAATAATTGTACATTATGGGCATAACCTGGGGTATCATAATTTCCTTTGAGTATGGGTTTGGTCGGATCAGTGATATCTATGATTTGCAGTCCTGCATCAGACGCGGATACATAAGCATAATTATCTACGACCTGAACACTTTGTGCATAGTTTCCAGTATCATAATTTCCCTTGGGTATGGCTTTGGTGATATCTGTGATATCTATGATTTGTAGTCCAAAAGTACCAGCTACGTAAGCGTAGTTGCCTACTACTTGCATATTGCCTGAATTGTAATAACCCTTGAGGGTGGGACTAGAGGGGTTGCTGATATCTATTATTTCTAATCCCCTATCACCAGATACATAAGCATAATTGCCTACTAATCCTACATTGTAAGCCTCTCTCTTAGTAACATAACTGGCTTGAAGGCTAGGATTAGAGGGGTTGCTGATATCTATGATTCGTAGTCCTGAATCACCAGTAGCTATATAAGCATAGTCGTTTAATACCTGCACATCATAAGTGAAATCAGTGATATTATAATTGCCCTTGAGGGTAGGATTAGATGGATTGCTGATATCTATGATTTGTAGTCCTGATACATCAGCGACATAAGCATTGTTGCCGATTACTTGTACATCATTAGCAGAGCCAGTATCATAATTACCCTTGAGGGTAGGATTAGATGGATTGCTGATATCTATGATTTGTAGTCCTGATACATCAGCGACATAAGCATAGTCGTTTAATACCTGCACACGTCTACCAAAGCCAGACACATTCCAGACAGAATCATTATAATTGCCTTTGAGGGTAGGAGCAGTGGGATTGCTGATATCTATTATTTCTAATCCTCTACTACTAGCTGCATAAGCATAGTTGCCTATTACCTGTACACTATACACAGAGCCAGAAGTTACGAGACCAGAAGTAATATTATAATTCCATCTGCCCTTGATTATAGGATTAGTCGGATCACTGATGTCTATAATTTCTAGTCCATCAGATCCAGTCGCTACATAAGCATAGTTACCTACTATCTGCAAATTACCAACAAGTAATGGGGAAAGCTTTGTAATTAGTTTAATTGGGAAAGGCAGTTGGATTGTAGCTAAAGCTAAATCATCATTAGTAATAGTTCCCGTTGCGGTAGCTGTGGTAATTGTTGCATTGTTATTAAAACTCAAGAGATTAACGGTAAAGGTTTCATTGTTTTCCTGAGTAAGATCACCCTTGACATTAACTATAATGTCTTTTGATATTTCTCCAGGTGCAAAGGTAATAGTACCTGTGGTGTTAGCAAAGTCATCAAAACTAGCAGGAGAATTTACGCTCCAGTTAACACTATTTGTCCCTGTGGTGTCACCTGTGCGGGTGACGGTGAAGGTAAAGGGTTTATTGCCTAAATTTCCTTCCGTTTGAGTTACATTACTAGGGGAAATGCTTAGATTGGCAACAGTTTCGTTAATGTCAGTTACACCAATAGTTAATTGTTTCTCAAAGGATAACCCACCCTGGTCTGTGGTTTTGACTCTAATGCTGTAACTATTTTTGGTTTCGTAGTCAAATACGGCTTTGGTTTGTAACTCATTATTACCAACGATAATAAATGAATCATTATCTGTATTACCTGTTCCTGATACTAGGCTATAAGTGAAGGTGTCACCAGTATTTGGGTCTATGGTGGTGAAATTACCAATTTTTGTATTAATGGGTTGGTTTTCGGCAACTGTGCTGTTATTTAAGCTAATGTTGGTGGGTGCTTGGTTGGTATCAGACTTATTGGCATTTATATCTTCTTCAAACCCGTTGCCTGTGTTTTTGTACAGTTTGGAAATATAAGTAGCGCCAGTCAACAGGAATTCCTGTTTACCATCACCGTTGTAGTCTGCCCAAGCTACAGAACCACCGTAAACATCAGGAAGGGAAACTGTGGTATCTTCCGTAAACCCATTGCCTGTGTTTTTGTACAGTTTGGAGATGTAGCCTGAACTGGTCGAACCCGTTAACAGGAAGTCCTGTTTACCATCACCGTTGTAGTCTGCCCAAGCTACAGAACCAACGGAAACACCAGGAAGGGAAACTGTGGTATCTTCCGTAAACCCATTGCCTGTGTTTTTGTACAGTTTGGAGATGTAGCCTCCGGAACTGGTGGAACCCGTTAACAGGAAGTCCTGTTTACCATCACCGTTGTAGTCTGCCCAAGTTACAGAACCACCGTAAACACCAGGAAGGGAAACTGTGGTATCTTCCGTAAACCCATTGCCTGTGTTTTTGTACAGTTTGGAGATGTAGCCTGAACTTGTGACACCCGTTAACAGTAAGTCCTGTTTACCATCACCGTTGTAGTCTGCCCAAGCTACAGAACCATTCTGAACACCAGGAAGGGAAACTGTGGTATCTTCCGTAAACCCATTGCCTGTGTTTTTGTACAGTTTGGAGATGTAGCCTGAACTGGTCGAACCCGTTAACAGGAAGTCCTGTTTACCATCACCGTTGTAGTCTGCCCAAGCTACGGAACCATCGGAAACACCAGGAAGGGAAACTGTGGTATCTTCCGTAAACCCATTGCCTGTGTTTTTGTACAGTTTGGAGATGTAGCCTCCGGAACTGGTACCCGTTAACAGTAAGTCCTGTTTACCATCACCGTTGTAGTCTGCCCAAGTTACGGAACCATCGGAAACACCAGGAAGGGAAACTGTGGTATCTTCCGTAAACCCATTGCCTGTGTTTTTGTACAGTTGGGAGATCCTGCCTGAACCCCTTAACAGTAAGTCCTGTTTACCATCACCGTTGTAGTCTGCCCAAGCTACAGAAACATAGGAAACACCAGGAAGGGAAACTGTGGTATCTTCCGTAAACCCATTGCCTGTGTTTTTGTACAGTTTGGAAATATAAGTAGTGCCAGTCAACAGGAAGTCCTGTTTACCATCAGCGTTATAGTCTGCCCAAGCTACAGAACCATTGTCAACACCAGGAAGGGAAACTGTGGTATCTTCCGTAAACCCATTGCCTATGTTTTTGTACAGTTTGGAGATTGAACCTGAACCTGTGGAACCCGTTAACAGTAAGTCCTGTTTACCATCACCATTATAGTCTGCCCAAGCTACAGAACCATTGTCAACACCAGGAAGGGAAACTGTGGTATCTTCCGTAAACCCATTGCCTATGTTTTTGTACAGTTTGGAGATTGAACCTGAACCTGTGGAACCCGTTAACAGTAAGTCCTGTTTACCATCACCATTGTAGTCTGCCCAAGCTACGGAACCATTGTCAACACCAGGAAGGGAAACTGTGGTATCTTCCGTAAACCCATTGCCTGTATTTTTGTACAGTTTGGAGATGTAGCCTGAACTGGTGGAACCCGTTAACAGTAAGTCCTGTTTACCATCACCGTTGTAGTCTGCCCAAGTTACAGAACCATACTGAACACCAGGAAGGGAAACTGTGGTATCTTCCGTAAACCCATTGCCTGTGTTTTTGTACAGTTTGGAGATGTAGCCTCCGGAACTTGTGTAACCCGTTAACAGGAAGTCCTGTTTACCATCACCGTTGTAGTCTGCCCAAGCTACAGAACCATTGTAAACACCAGGAAGGGAAACTGTGGTATCTTCCGTAAACCCATTGCCTGTGTTTTTGTACAGTTTGGAGATGAAGCCTCCGAAACCTGTGATACCCGTTAACAGGAAGTCCTGTTTACCATCACCGTTGTAGTCTGCCCAAGTTACGGAACCACCGGAAACACCAGGAAGGGAAACTGTGGTATCTTCCGTAAACCCATTGCCTGTGTTTTTGTACAGTTTGGAGATGTAGCCTGAACCTGTGAAACCCCTTAACAGGAAGTCCTGTTTACCATCACCGTTGTAGTCTGCCCAAGTTACAGAACCACCGAAAACACCAGGAAAGGAAAGGGTGGTATTTGCCTGTTCAATATCAATTTGCCGATTATTCAAAGTAATTGTACTATGATCATCCTCTGCCTTTAATACTCTCAAAGTCTCCACATCCAGATTTTGACCCTGTACCAAAGCTGCAAAAATCGCCCCTTCATCTCCAGCGCTATCCGTCTGGTTAATTTTAGAATCTACAAAATGCCCAATTTCCTCTAACAAAACCCCACTAATAGCTGCTAAAGAAGCACTAGCAACAAAGGTATTTGATAAATAAATCTTATTCTTGCTACTAGCATAAGCGCCATTAGCACCGCCAAGAATACTACTATCGAGAACTTCTATTTGGGGAAGTTGACTAAAATCCCCAGTTTCCCACTGTAACCGCAGAATTTCCGCAACGCTGCGGTTGTATTGTGTACCAAAAGCAGTATCAAAAACCTGCCAGAAGTTATTTAAACGAGAAAAATATTTAAGTTGATTAGAAGCTAAGGTTAGCGCGGAATTAATTAAAAAGTTCATAAAATAAATGATGTTTTTCGAGGTTTGAACTAAAACAACAGGTTAAATTAAGTAGTAAGACAGAATTAATTATACAATGTCATTGCGTAAGCGTTGCGTGGCGTTAGCCATATGGAACGAAGTGAAATGAAGCAATTCCAAGGGTTGTGATTGCTTCCCTTCGCTCGCAATGACTGTAAATATTTTTGTTCAATTACTTACCACAGTTAACTAACGGTTTGCTATTGATTAGGAAAAGTGTATTGCCGTAAAATATTGATATTCTTGTGAAGTCACCAAGATTACACACCCTTGGTGGTTATACTACCACGCTTGAGTAAAGCCTTGCTGCAAAGTATCAAAAATATATTGAAATAAGCCATTGGTTTTATACGAATTTACTATAGGGAATAATCTATCATTGCTACTAAACGCGGCATTGGTGAATCAAAATAAGCGACTCGTGCGGTCAAAATCGCATAGAGTTTATTTTTTTTTGCAAAGGTGCGTTAAAAAGATATGGATAATTTATTTGTTCCGTAACTTATCCATGAATGCAAATTAAAAGCACCTAAGCTCAACCATGAGAAAAATTAGGAATTATGAGTGATTTCTTGGGTATTAACTGCTGGTAGGAGGGCGGTAAGGTGTGAGGTAACTTGACTGTAACGACGGGTAATGAGTAATGAAGAACGACATTGGATGGCGAGTTGATCTGTGTATCTTCCCAGGGTTTGGCGTTCAATTCCCCACAGACGGCTAGTACCAACAATGGTCAAATCAACATTTTCTGAGGCAGCAATTACGGCTTGGATTGGTTCTGGGGATGTAACGCTTTTGATTTCAATGCGATCGCGCACACTCTTTGGTAATCGCTCAATCATGGCGTTGAGTTCATAACTTAATTCTTCTTGGATGTGAGTGCCTTTAAAGACTTGTAAAACTTGTAAAATAGAAGTATCCCGATTAATCAGCATTCTCAGGGCGATAATTAATGCTAAATCGTCGTGGATGTTGGCGGAGTAGGGAACTAATAAACTTTCAATAGCGTTGCCTCCCTTATCTACAAATACGGCGACATCTACCGGTGTGGTACTGAGAATTTGTCCAACTCTTCCCCCTAACCGATTGTTGCTAAAAGCTGGACGATGCCAACCGACGAGAACTAAATCTGGTTGTTCAATTTTGGCTATCTGTGCTGTTTCTCTGGCAACATTGCTAGATATGCGAACTATAGGATGGATATAGGAGCGTGTTTCTGGTGGTTCTAGGGTAGCAATTAATTCTTCTAGTTTTTGGCGACGTTCGGCAATAAGTCTGTCGGCTTCCGTTGGGGTACTTTCAAAACCATAGTCTTCTTCGAGTTCAATGAAGCTGAGGGGATAAACCACAGCAGGTTGTCGGTTGTTGACAGCGATCGCCGTTGCTAACTGTAACAAACCTTTTTGGGTAGCAGGATTAGCCACTGGGACTAAAATCCGATATTGGGCAATATAAATTTCGCTGGGAACTGGTACGGTTTCTGCTGGTATTTCTGGTTCTGGTTCAACAACATCTAATCTGATCAGGCGTTTCGGATAGGTAAATTCCAGTAATGGTGAAGTCATGAATGTTGTCACCAAAGCCATAATTACTAACATGGTGAAAAGTAAGGGGGTAATCACGCCTAACTCTAAACCAATATTCAAGACAATTAATTCAGTTAAACCGCGAGTATTCATCAACCAACCCAGGGCTGATGCTTCCCGTTTGTCAATACCACTAATTCGAGCCGCTACATAAGCACCAATATATTTACCGCCAATGGCCACTAATAAAATCAAGGCTGACAATAGCCATAAATGAGGACTGTTAAGTAAACCAATTTGGGTTTTTAAACCACTGTAGGCAAAGAAGATTGGTAACAAAAATATGAGAACAAAATCTTCAGTTTTGATCGCTAATTCTCTGACTAATTCTTCATCTTTAGGCATGACTGCGCCTAATAAAAATGCCCCAAAAATTAGGTGAATACCGATAAATTCAGTAATTAAAGCAGAGGAGACAACTCCCATATAAATTACAGCTAGAACGAATTGACTCAACCGCCCAGCCCGACGATGATGTTTACTCAGACGTTGGAGAAACCATCGCCCAATTGTGAACATGAAGCCAATATAAGCAATACTTTCAATAATGGTGAGAATAGCTTGCCCGTCAATGCTACCGTGACGAGCGACAGCGATCGCTACTGCTAAAATACACCAAGCTGTCACATCATCTACTGCCGCACAAGTTAAGGCTAATGTCCCCAAACGAGTTCCCTGTAAGTTATTTTCGGTGATAATTCTCGCCAACACCGGAAAGGCAGTAATTGACATTGCCGCCCCTAAAAACAAGGCAAAGGGGACAAAATTGACATGATTACTAGAAACTAAGGGATAAAGGACAAAAGATAATACAAAAGCCGAAGCAAAGGGAACAATAATGCTGAGATTGGAAATGAGAATGGCAGTTTTTAAGTTACCACTCAGATATTTGGGATTTAATTCCAACCCAATCAGAAACATGAAAAATATTAGCCCTATTTGCGATAAAACATTCAAATAAGGCATGGTTTCTGGTGGAAACAGGCTATGAGCTAAACCAGGAGCAATTAAACCAAATAATGATGGACCAAGCATGATACCAGCGAAAATCTCGCCGATTACCAATGGTTGTTTAATTGCTTTGAATCCCAGTCCCACAAGTCGAGAAAGTCCAATCACAATTAATACTTCAACCAAAACGAGAATAACCGTGTGCATATTTTCCTCATTGACGATAATTTGAGTTCACTATGATAATTTTTGACAAGATAGCAGGAGTCAGTAGTTAAAAGTCTCTTAGTGTATGGCTTTTATTGTATATTCTGGCTCTCATCCCAGTGCATACTGCTATAGTTCAAATTGTCAACATAATTAGATATATTCTCAACTATTTTTATTAATTCAAGATGTTAATTATTGTTACCTTGCTATCTTGATTATCTCAGAAAATCAGTATTAATTTGTTGTTAAACTGTCAATAAACTTGAGAATTAGCAAGTATAAAACCTAAATCAAGAGAATCAAGTGGTCAGAACCTTTGATTAATAAATTATTTCCGCATAAAAGCTGACAATAAACCATAAATTCTTAAACAATCCTCTGATTAAAAATTAGAAAAAATGTCTCAGGTGTAACCTAAAATACTTGCCGGCAAATCCTGTCTTTCTTATTCTGTCTTCTTCTGACAAAGGGCGCAGGCCCTGCGCCCCTACCTCCTGAATCGAGGAAAGAATTTAGGTTTATAGCCAAAAAATTGTAAATATGGCGTTAAATTTTGTTAAGATTAGAGACGGCGTTAGCTTTGCCCCCTGTCCCCTACCCACGAGACGCTTCATGCTGCGATTAGAACATATCAGTAAAATTTATCCTACAGGCGAAGTTCTTAAAGATGTCAACTGGGAAGTCAAACCAGGAGATCGTATTGGTTTAGTTGGTGTTAACGGTGCGGGAAAATCCACCCAATTGAAAATCATCTCTGGGGAGATTGAACCCACCGCTGGAGAAATTATTCGTCCCGCCAGTCTACATATAGCTTATCTTAACCAAGAATTTGAGGTTGACCCCACTCGTACAGTTAGAGAAGAATTTTGGACTGTATTTAAAGAAGCTAATGAAGTGCAGAAGGCTTTAGCTCATATCCCTCATGAGATGGAAACAGCTAATCCAGAAGAGTTAGATGAGCTAATTCATGAGTTAGATCGGTTACAGCGTCAGTTTGAAGCTTTGGATGGATATAACTTAGACTCACGGATTGGTAAGATATTACCAGAGATGGGATTTCAACTAGAAGATAGCGATCGCCTAGTTAGTGCCTTCTCCGGTGGTTGGCAAATGCGGATGAGTTTAGGAAAAATCCTCCTGCAAAAACCTGACTTATTACTACTGGACGAACCGACAAACCACCTAGATTTAGAAACCATTGAATGGTTAGAAAATTACCTCAGAGGTTTAATTACCCCAATGGTCATAGTTTCCCATGACCGGGAATTTTTAGATCGTCTGTGTAACCAAATCGTTGAAACTGAAAGAGGAGTTTCTAGTTCTTACCTGGGTAATTACTCATCCTACCTGCAACAAAAAGCCGAAAATCAGTACGCACAACTCAACGCTTACGAACGTCAACAAAAAGAATTAGAAAAACAACAGGCATTTGTAGAAAAATTCCGTGCCAGTGCTACTCGCAGTACCCAAGCGAAAAGTAGAGAAAAACTACTTGATAAAATTGAACGCATTGAAGCACCGACAGGAGGAATGAGAACCCTACATTTCCGTTTTCCTGATGCCACTCGTAGCGGTAGAGAAGTAGTAGAAATTAAGGACTTAACCCATATTTATGGGGATAAAATTCTGTTTTTATCCGCAAATCTGCTGGTGGAAAGAGGAGACAGAATTGCCTTCCTTGGTCCCAACGGTGCAGGTAAGTCCACACTGTTAAAAATTATGATGGGTGTTGAACCACCCACAGAAGGGATTGTGAAATTAGGTGATCACAACGTGATTCCTGGTTACTTTGAACAAAACCAAGCGGAAGCCTTGGATTTAAATAAAACCGTCATGCAAACTATCCATGACGAAGTTCCCAACTGGACAAACGAAGAAGTCCGCACATTGTTAGGCAGATTCTTATTTACTGGTGATACCGTATTTAAGAAAGTTGCGGCATTGAGTGGAGGTGAAAAGGCTCGATTAGCATTGGCAAAAATGCTATTACGTCCAGCCAATTTAATCATCCTGGATGAGCCTACTAATCACTTAGATATTCCGGCAAAGGAAATGATGGAAGAGGCTTTGCAAAACTATGATGGTACTGTCCTTGTAGTTTCCCACGACCGTTATTTTATCTCCCAAGTAGCTAACAAAATTGTCGAAATTCGTGATGGTGATTTTCATGTTTACTTAGGAGATTATCACTACTATCTCGATAAGAAAGCTGAAGAAAAAGAACTGGCGGAATTGGCAGCAGCAGAAGCCGCAAAAGCCGCTAAAAAAGCCGCTAAATCTGCAAAAGCTGGAGCAAAGCAGAAGTAGGTAATATCGGCGAATGGGTGACTGATTGTGATTCTGGCTTTCTGTCACCTATTTTTTAATAATGATATTTTAAGAATTATGGAACGCAGATCAACGCAGATAAACACAGATAAATATGGATGATTATTTTTCTGTGCAGTCTCAGATAAAATTAGTATTACAAAAGAAATTAGGCGTTGCTGAATTGAGGTATGAAATTCCCAAATTTAACCTTTAAAACTCAAACCTCAGTGCGTCTTTGCGTCTTTGCGCCTTTGCGTGAGACTAAAATTCATATCCTAATTCAGCAACGCCAGAAATTACATAGCAACAACACTCCCGGATGTAAAGACTTGTTTTGCTGTTAATTGTAAGTTGGGAAAGTAGGAATCATTGTTTTGAAATAATCGCTTTTGATATTCGTCTTCTACTAATGTACAAATTGTAATTGTTGGCTGTTTGATTTTGCCGATATATTCTCTACCACCAATGCCTAAATAATCTACAATCCAATATTCAGGAACAGCTAATAGGGCGTAATCTTCAAGTTTGCGAGCATAATCATTTTGCCAGTTTGTGCTGACGACTTCAGCAATTAGTTTAATTGACTTTCCTGATGTAATTACAGGCTCTTGTTGCCATAATGGTTCATTGATTAGTTGTGTTTGGTCTAATACGATCACATCGGGACGAAAGGCTGTGTTTGTTCCCAATAGTTTGATCAAACAGCGATGGGGGATAAAGTATGGTAAGTCTTGATGATCAATTTCTACATTCAGTTTTCGCCCAATTAAAGATGATACCTGTTCATGGAGTCCTGTTGGTTCGATCTCGATTAATTCCCCACCAATAAGTTCATAGCGATCGCTGTCGCCATACTGAGTAATAAATTCATTAACTGTAATTAGTTTTAGGGCTGATTGTACCATTATTATGTTTCTTGCTGATTAAATAAAGATTATTCTGGCAGCTTGGAAACTGCACTTTCTTACTTATTTGGCAATCAGATTAGATTAATAAATTAAACTGTCCAAACCGTTTTTACGGACTAAATGTAGTAATTTAAGAGCCGCACCTGTAGGTCGTTTTTGCCCAATTTCCCATTTTTGAACGTTTAACTAAAGTATATCACTTGGTGCTATTATTGTTATAATCAATCCTTAGTCACCATAAAAACAACTCAAGAGCCAATTTACTTGCAAACAGATGTTATCTAAACTAAGAGTTCAACACTATAAAAGCCTTTTTGATACAGAAATTGATTTAGAGCCATTGACTGTATTCATCGGTCCTAATGGTTCTGGAAAATCGAATATTTGTGAAGCACTAGCTGTATTATCTGATTTTCTGCGAAAGCTGATAGATACTAAAAATAATAAGCAGATAATAACCCTATTTTCTGATTCTTTAAAAAGTTTAAGTAGAAATCAGCAAAGTATCGAATCCAAATTCTGGCATGGAAAGCAAGATTATCTTTCCTTTGCTCTCACTTATCTGACAACAACAAAAACCACTGCTTATGACAAATATCAAGAAAATTTAGATATATCAGTTCATCTCGATTATCCTGATCGAAAAATTAAAGTAGAAAATCTTGAAAAAAGTATAGATTTTATATGTAAAACTGCTAATCCACTAAGAGAATTTCTGGTTTCTAATCAATATTCAAATTCTTCTCTTTTTAAAGCTATAAGAAAAGTTAATGTTTACGATTTTGCGCCAACTTACTTGTCTAGTAAAATCTCATCAAGTGGTAGTATGGATAGAACGGGACAAGGAATTGCAAATACTTTACTCGATATTTTGCTGACGAATCGTGACAGGTTTGATGAATTACAGTATCGTTTAACCCAGCTTGTTCCTCATATAAAAAGTATTGCATTACCTCGCGGTGAGAATCAAACTTTTTCAATCGAGTTAGTTGATAGATATTCAGAACACCATATCCCTGCATCTGACATATCAGATGGAACATTGAGAATTTTGGGTTTTTTAACTGCGCTGTATCAAGAAAATACTCCAAGTATTATTTGTTTTGAAGAAATAGAAAATGGAGTTCATCCTTGGCTACTGCATAAAATGATGGAGTTGCTAAAAATTGTTTCCACCGAAGGAATAACTGGTAAACCTGTGCAGGTTTTAATTACAACTCATTCTCCTGTTCTTTTAAATTACGTTGAACCCCATCAAGTGCGTGCTGTTGAATTAGATAAAGAAGGTAAAACTCAAGTTCATAAATTACCTATAGATTCTGTCCGATTTCAAAAAGCTTTAGAAGCTTATGATGGAGCATTAGGTGAACTTTGGTTTACAAATGTGTTTGGAGGAAATCCAGAATGAGTCGTCGGATTCGGATTGGGCTAATTGCTGAAGGGGAAGCAGAATTGGGTGCAAGTATTCCTTACATTAAACCAGAAGATGGGGGGAAAGTTATTGAAAGAAACAATGAAGGCGCACTCCATACTTTAATTAGACGAGAACTTGAAAATGCTGGATTTCCTGATTGTGATTTTATCCAAAGACATCCATCAATTAAAGAAAGTCAAAAACTTACTTTACGAACGGGACACTCTATTTTAGATCCAAAATATCTAGCGCAAATTGTTATTTTGTGGAAACTAGAGGATGTAGACATGATCCTCATTGTGGTTGATGCTGATGATAAATTAGAACAAAGACAAATTGATTTAGAACGAGCTTTAAATAAAATTCGTGATAATCATTTAGATATTAACGAGGAAGTTATTAGCGATCGCTCTGCTGGAGGTTTAGCAATTAGAAATTTTGAGACTTGGTTACTTGCTGATACCCAAACTGTTTCAACTATTTTAGGCGTAGAATTGCCACCTCTGGAAAATTTAGAGGATTTAGACAATACAAAAGATATTTTGGAGAATACAATTTCCCAATCAATGTATCTATCTGAAGATACTAGCAATCAGCGATCGCTACAAATTCGCTGGAACTTAGGTAAACAGATTGATTTGGCAATAATCAAAACTGGCTGTCCACAGGGATATGCTGCTTTTACACAATCTTTACTAGTAGCGACAAAAGCAGTTATACCAATTCTTAACTAATTTGTAATAGCTTACCTTACTTCAATAAAATAGAGATTTTAAATCTGTTCCCTGTTCCCTTGGCATAACGACAATTTTTAACGCCAATTTACTTAACAGTCCAACAAATATTGACTGTATACAGTTAAAAATTTTATCAATTTGTTTCCTAATACTTGGGTTATTGTGTAGGGGTAAAGCAAGAGCTTCATAGGTGTCAACTTAAGCTCAAATCCCTACCACATCTCGTTCCTAGTCTCTGACTAGGAATGCAGTTGATGAGGCTCTGCCTCTAATATCATTGAAGGCAGAGCCTTCTAGAATTCATTCCCAGTCAGAGACTGGGAATGAGGTAAGTTGAGTTCTTTGCGGGATAGATGTTTTACGTTAAGTTGACACCAATAAGCTTTTGCTTTACCCTCACCTCACTAGCTACAGCGCGTAAATCATACTTGCTTTGATTTGGCTTCCAGATTTTCCAAACGGCTTTTCAATTCCTGATTTTGCTGTTTGATTTGATCAAGTTCCTCACGTAACTGCTTCAGGGTTTTGTCTGTGCCGATATTCTTTTGCACCTTGCTAACTTCTTCTTCAGCATAACGACGGACTCGCCCATCTGCGGTTTGATTGGCTAAAGATTGCAAAATACCAATGGCTTTTGGAGTTTCCATTTGTCCCAAGGCTGTTAAAACGGCTACCTGGGTTAAAAAGAAAGTCTCTCTGGCAATTTCCGCTAACCGATCTAAAATCCGTTCTATATTAGCAGGAGTTTGACCAGTGGATATTTTGCCCACTGCGCGAATTGCGGACAGGCGTAATGGTTGCGGTATTCCAGATTTTGTGTATTCCAGTAGTAAATTTAAAGCCGTTTCTGAAGACTTGAATTCAGCTAAACCAGCGATCGCCCCACTGCGGACAACTTCATTCCAACCAGCCCTTTCTTCTAACACAGATTTGAGTAACTTGATTACTTTGTCTTCATGGGGTTTATCTTCTAAATGCGCTGCTGCGATCGCCGCAATAGTTTGACAAGCCGCAGCTTCTACATAGTAGCTGGCATCGCCATGTTGGACAAAACTTTTCACAGCCTTGTAGCTATTATGAGTTTTAATTTGTGACAAAGAACTAATTACCGCCCGCCGCACAAAGGGACTAGGATCATTTAATCCAGCGACTAAACCATCAAAAGCTTGATCCAACTGAATTTCTGCCAGTTCTTTGGCAACTTCGATCCGTACACCCCAAAAAGGATCATTTTTCAAAGCTGAGGATAGGGCAAGAGTCGCTTCTAATCCGCCTTTTTTCGCTAAAGCTGCCGCTGCATAAATGCGGGAAATAGGATGAGGATCAAATTCTAACTGGGCTTTTAATTCGGAAATTGGGTATTCTAAAGTGACAGTTTTGAGATAATTATTACCAACATCAAAGCTAATAAAATCAGGCTTTTGTGTTAAGGGAAAGTAAAAACTTTGTTCTTTTTCATGGACTCGAACTGTAAAAGTTGTGAGTTGGGGATTTTCTTTATATCCAAAACCAATGGGAATTCTCAGATTAAATAAATCCTTACTATCGGCTTCAGCTTGGGTTTGGGTGACAGTCACCTTCGCTAAATTTGCGTCACCATCCCAGGCATAAGCTACTTTAAAGTCAGGATGACCACCACGATAGACATATTGATCAAACAGGAAAGCTAAATTGCGTCCTGTGGCTTTTTCAATCGCTCTTAATAAGTCTATCGTTTCTACAGTTTGGTGGGCGTTATCTTGAACAAAAGTTTGCACAGCTTGCCAAAATAACTCATCGCCCAATTCTGCGCGAATCATGTGATAAACACAAGATCCTTTTTCATAAATGTGGCGATCGTAAAGTTCGATCGCTTCCCGATAAACATGAGTTACCATTGGTCTACGGTAACGACTGCTATCTTCACTAAAATAACTCCGCGCTTCCGACAACCGATAATATGCAGCTTCTTGGTCGCCATATTCCCGTTGGGTCCACATTACCTCCGAATAGGAAGCCATCCCTTCCTTAATCCAAGCATGAGACCAATGTTTAATCACCACCAAATCTCCAAACCATTGGTGGGCGAGTTCATGGACAACCAAACTTTCGGTATTGCGATTATCTAATATTGCCCGTTCATCTAGTAAACAACGGTCAGTGAGGAGAGTCGTGGATGTGTTTTCCATCCCTCCAAAAATAAAATCATCTACACAAACCTGGGCATATTTGGGGAAAGCGTAGGGATAACCATACTTTTCGCTCAAAAATTCGATCATTTGGGGAGTTTTGCCCATGCTGCGTTTAGCATCTGCTTCTCGTCCCTTTTCGACGTAATAGGTAACAGCTTTACCATGCCACTCGTCCCGAATTTCGGCAAAATCGCCTACTGCCAATGTCATCAAATAGGTAGGATGAATTTGTTGTTGGGACCAATGGTAGGTTGTGTATTTTGCCTCTTCTACGGTGTCAATGAGTTCACCATTGGAGATAGCAACTAAGGGTTGAGGAATGCGGACGCGAATTTCTGATGTTGATAACTGTCCAGGGTAGTCGAAACAAGGAAACCAATAGCGAGAATCTTCGTCTTCTCCTTGTGTCCAGACTTGGGTGGGTTTGTGGGGGTAGTGTTTGTCTGGTTGGATAAAGTAAATACCCCGTTGGGGTTTTTCGGCGGCGTAGGCGATCGCAATTAACAAACGATGACCAATTTCTGTAGGCTGTGATAGGTAAATACAAAGCTGTTCGCCATCATATTCAAACTTTTGGGTAACTTCGTTTACCTGTACTGACTCAATCTTCAAATTGACAGCATCCAAAGTCAACCTATCAATCCCATTCCGCACTGGCAATAGGCGAATACTACAACTTCCGTAGCAACTTTGGTTCGGGATATCCAAATTCAGATCCAGAAAAATATGTTCTACCTGTCCAGGTCGGTCAGGGTTATAGTGTGGTTTTGCCCCCGGTAATTCAAAACGCTTGTGTCCGGTTTTTTCAGTATCAAAATAAAACTGCAACATTTATTATTTCTAGCCTTCTAATCCTAAAACATTTAATGGGATGTAAGTCATACAAATAAAGAAGTGTAGCGTAGTATGACATTTTTTGCCTGTTTGATTTTGGTAACGTCGGCACTACCTGAATCTACAGATTGACAAAGCTGATTTAGCTACTGTTGTCACACTTAAAAATCTAAGTATGTAACTCTTCTCTGCCTCTGTTCCAGAGGGTATTTATCCGTGATCCATAATTATTGATTACAAATACTACTAATTTTCCATATAGTCTTAGAATAACTGGGAGGTGACAAATTGACTATTGTTTTCAAAGGAATAAAATATCGTTTGCGGATTCAGTCCTGACCATAGTGGAGTATTATTTAAACCCAATTACAAATTTTTGCTGATCATATATTTCCGATTATATCAGTAAATACCGTGAAAATAGCGGAAATTAGCGATAAAAAAGAATTCAAACATCAGAATTCATGAGCATTAAGTTTTTTCAGCACTTAATTGTAAACTGTATCTAGGAGTCGGATATGTCCAACCTTTTTATACTGAATATGCAGTATCCACTGATATCAACGAAACTGACGAAATCCTCAAAATATAGTTCTTTTAATGAATTTTTGCCTAGATAAATTTCCCCAACCACCAATGAACATTTCATTGCATCTGTTACATAATTTACACAAATCAGGAGTATTTACCAGTGTCTGCAAAAAAAACATCGTTCTTCATCCCTGTAATTGGTACTGCTGTGATTATAGCAGGGGGCATAGCAGCTTATATGTACCTCAAGGGTGGTACGAATAGTTCTAGCCCTTTAGGTAGTGCTAAATTAGTACCTGCAACTGCATTAATGGCAACTTATATTGACACTAATCCTGAATCTTGGAATAAGTTGCAGCAGTTTGGTACACCGGAAGCCCGGAAATTACTAGGTAAAGAGTTCCAGGACTTCAATCAACAAATGTTGAATGATAGTAAGATTTCCTACGAAGCAGATATTAAACCTTGGGTTGGTGGAATGATGATTGCGGTACTACCACCAGATGCAAAGAAAGTATCTCAGGACAACTTTCGCGCATCCGAAGCACCAAATTATTTGTTGGTGGTCGGGATTAAAGATAAAATAGCAGCTTTGAAATTTGCGAATAAGTTGAAAGACAAAAAAAACGTCAAAATTCAGGAATCTGACTACAAAGGTCAAAAAATTATCGAATCTACAGGTCAAGGTCAACCGACTTATGTAACGGTTGTGAATAATGACTATTTGCTTTTAACATCCAATAAACAAGCTGTAGAAAAAGCGATTGATACCTATAAAGGCGAACCTTCTTTTGTCACTAAAGAAGGTGCAAATGATATTCTGAGCAAAGGTGTGGATGTTAAGAATAGTTTGGCGCAAATTTATGTCCCTGATTATGCCAATATGATCCAACAATTAACGGCATTTAATCCTCAATCTAAACAATTACCCCCACAAACTCTCGCACAAATTAAGCAAGTCAAATCATTAACAGCAGGGGTGGGAATAGATGATGACGGCTTGCGATTAAAAGCAATTGTGAATTTAGATCCCCAACTAAATAAATTCCAATATCAAGCTACTCCCGCCAAGATTGTGGGACAATTCCCTGGTGAAACTTTGGCTTTAACTAGTGGACAAGGTATTAGTAAAAGCTGGGAAACTTTTGTGGAACAGTCCAAAGATTATCCCGAATTAAATCAAGGAATTCAACAAGCGCGGACTCAACTAAAAGCTCTGCAAATTGATTTAGATAAAGATATTTTTGGCTGGATGAATGGCGAGTTTGGTTTGGGTGCAATTCAATCTAATCAAGGTTTATTAGCCAATGTGGGTTTTGGCGGTGCGTTAGTATTGGATACGAGCGATCGCAAAACTGCCGAAGCTACCTTCACCAAACTCGATAATTTAGCCAAACAGCAATCTCTCAATGTCGCTCAAAGAACCATTGGCGGTAAAAATGTCACAGAATGGCAAATCCCCCAACAAGGCGCTCTAGTGGCACATGGTTGGCTCAATGATAATACAGCATTTGTGGCTATTGGTGGACCCGTTGCGGAAACACTAGCAAATCGCAAAGGTGCAGCACTTGATCAAAGTGATACCTTTAAAACTGTTACAGGTTCTTTACAAAAACCCAACGGTGGTTATTTCTATTTAGATATGGACAAAACCAAAACCATAATTCAGCGTGTATCCGCTCAAAGTCAACCTTTACCTGCGGACGCTACCGCTATTCTTGATTCTATTCGTGGTGTTGGTGTGACTGTTAATAGTCCTAGTAAATCCGTGACTCAAATGGAGATGTTGTTATCTCTTAAATCTGGTAAGGGGAAGTAATATCCTTTATGATTTTTTTTCACGCAGAGGCGCAGAGGCGCAGAGAGTAGTTTGTAGGGTGCGTCAGTCCCGATAATTTGATAAAAAAACAGATATCTTCTATCTGACGCACCTTATTCATTAGACATCTGGTGAAAATGGCGTTGCTGAATTGAGGTATGAAATTCCCAAATTGAATCTTTAAAACTCTTACCTTTGCGTCTTTGCGCCTTTGCGTGAGACTAAAATTCATACCCTTATTCAGCAACGCCAAGATTTCTAGAATAATTGAACGCAGATAAACGCAGATAAACGCAGATAGGAACGGATGAATTAATGGATTTGATGATTATATATAATGGACTTCTCCGGTAAAGATTGTAGAGACGTTCCATGGAACGTCTCTACAAGGGGTTCAAACGACGCACATTTAATTTTCGGAGATGTCTATTGTATTGCCTTTTCCCAATTACCAATTACCAATTACCCATTACCAGCCTCAACAGATATGATAAGTGTTCAACCGGACATGATATCACTCCATAACTGCTAATACGGATTTTGGTAAGAGTTTTTCTTTGAACCAAATTATTCTGGCGGGTACGTTATCTAGTTTGATTCCGGCTTTTTCTAGGTTCAATCTTTCGGAAATTGCTAAAATTAAGTTATCACAATTAGCCTTTCTAACTTGAGCAAATTTCTTTTGTAAATATTCTGGTCGCCAATAACCAACAATTTCTAATATAAATACTCTTCCGTCTGGATGAACTAGCCGAAAATCGGGAATCATCACACTACCAGGAATGGGAATTAAATCTACTTCTCGTTCTAATATCCAACCACTTTTTAAGGCATCCCATTTACTGGCAAATGATTCCTCTAACATACTATCATAGGGTTTGCCGGGAGGATAGTGGGAAACTAAGCCACATTCTGAATTGAGGGTGAAACGTCCGGTTTTCCATTCGTTTGTGTAAAAATCACGGGTTTTTAAGGTCGCTGATAAACTCCATTTGGTAACATGAAGTAAGGCGGGAATTAGTTTGGCTATGGCTAAACCGTAGCGGGTGCTGGAAGTAAATAAACTTGTCGGTCCATCTACACTAATTGTGAAACCATGATCAGCATCACCTTCAATATAAGCCATTAATTGAAATAGCTTTAAATAACGAAATAAGAGTTTATATTCTCCGGGAACATTGCGATGAGCATTTAATACTAATTGACTAGCTTTATAGAAAATTCCCTGGACTTGAGATAAATTATAACGATGTAAAACTTCTTCTGGTTTAGGAGTATCAAAAGCGGTTAATATTTTATTTTCCGATAAATCAGCATAAAGTCCATTTTTGATTTGAGCAGCTAAAACTTCTTGATTAAGTTCTTGAGTTAAATCATCAGCAATTTTATTTAAAATCATATCAGTTGATTCTTGACTAGCAACGGATTTTGCTGCTAATGCAAATACTTTTGCTCTTAACATGGGTGGTTCGAGGGGACTAACTATTTCAAAGGTGCAAAAACCACTTTTGAGAATATAAGCTAAACCTCGTTTCATCCGGTAATCTGTGGTATCTCCTTCAAAGTCTGCTAATTGACGTTCTAGTAATCCTTGAGTTTTCCCGACTGCTTCCTGAAAGAACTTAATTAATTCAGTCGCTAAACTCAAATGTTTTTGATCAAGTTTCAGTCTTTTTGGGATAATTTCTTCGCCGTTTTGGCGGTGTATCAGTAGGTCCGTTGGTAACATCTTTCTTTTCTGGGGAATAATTAATTTCTAATTGTTCTGCTGCTTTTAAATCGCTTTTCTTTCCAGTTCCATAAATAACTTGTAAATTTGCTTTTTGCGGCTTTTCTTCCTGATTGTTATTTTCCCCTCTCCGTCTGGCGGAAGTTCCTTCTTCGCTGGTGTCTTCGGCGATAACTTCATAGAGAATTGCTTGTTTATTTGCTAAATTTCCTTTGCGTAATATTCTCCCTAAACGTTGAATGTATTCCCTGGTTGAACCTGTTCCTGATAAGATAATGGCAATGCTGGCTGCGGGGACATCAACACCTTCATTTAAAACATTGGAAGCAACTAAGGTATTATATTCACCTTCCTTAAATTTCGTTAAAATTTCATGTCTTTCTTTGACTGGAGTTTGATGAGTAATTGCGGGAATTAATAAGTTTTGAGAAATGTGGTAAACTGTGGCATTATCAGCGGTAAAAATTAAAATTCTTTCGGGATAATGGGTAGCTAATAGGTCTACAAGTACCCGGATTTTCCCATCTGTTCCCAATGCGATTTCTTTGGCTTGACGATGTGATAACATTGCTCTGCGTCCAGCCTGAGAACGCGCACTCATTTGCACAAACATCTGCCAACCTTGCAAACTTCCTAAAGATATTTTTGATTGCTTTAAAAAATCATTGCGAGTTTGAATTAACTGATTATATTTTTCTCGTTCTAATTGGGATAATTTAACCTTAATTTGCACAATTTCATGAGCAGCTAAAGCCTTTCCGGCTAAATCTTCAGCGCATTTGCGATAAACTTCTTTACCAATGAGGATATCTAAATCAGCGTGTTTTCCATCTGTGCGTTCTGGGGTTGCGGACAGTCCTAACCGATAGGGTGCGATCGCATATTCGGCAATGACTCTGTTAAAATCTGTAGGTAAATGGTGACATTCATCAAAAATTATTAACGCATATTTATTACCCAAACTTTCTGCATGAATAGCCGCACTATCATAGGTAGCAACTAAAATCGCGGTTCTATCCCGTGAACCACCCCCCAGTAAACCCACTTCTGCATCCGGAAAAGCCGCTACTAAATGAGCATACCACTGGTGCATTAAATCCAACGTGGGGACGACAATTAATGTCGTGCGTGGTGTGGCTTGCATCGCCATTTGCGCTAAATAAGTCTTTCCCGCCGCCGTAGGTAACACAACTACTCCCTGTCGTCCTAACCGTTTCCAAGCCGCTAATGCCTCATTTTGGTGGGGATAGGGTGTCATTTCTAAACTAGCAACCAAATCCAAGGGGTAAAAAGCCTTGGCTTCATCAATAAAATCTGTGCCTTCAGCTTGGAGTGCTTCCACTAAGGAACGGTATCTAATTGCGGGAATTCGGAATTTTTCTACCCTATCATCCCAGGTTGCATAGTCTATCCATGTTTTACTTCGTGGTGGTGGGTGTAAAATTAATGTACCACGATCAAAAGTTAATGTCGGGTGACGAGCCATTTATTTTTTCTTAGTCCGGTGACACTGATTTAACTACTCATAACGCAAAATGAGCATGATGACTAATATCAATGTCGGTTCTTCGGTACTTGTTATACTAATTAGCCGAAATTCATAGTATAGAAAAAATTAAGACCATCGGTGATGTTTATATAGCGGTTATCGCCCTTGATGCAATACAATCTAGGGCGCAGACCCTGCGCCCCTACAGGCTTTACAATTAGCTGACTGTATCTCGCTCAAGTGCATACTGCTCGCTATATGGCTGTCGCTGGTTTATCTAATTATCGCAGTGATCATGCCCTAGCCTATATGATCCAAAATTTACCAGATTTTGTCAATGTGCGCGATCGCTGTTGTAATTTAGATTCCAAATTGTGATTATTTTAGATTCTAAGTAGTGAGACAGAATTAATTACACAATGTTATTACGTAAGCGTTGCATGGCATTAGCCATATGAAACGAAGTGAAATGAAGCAATCGCCAGGGTTGTGATTGCTTCCCTTCGCTCGCAATGACTGTAAATATTTTTGTCCAATTACTTATCGTTCAGTCATCAAACGGGAATTGAATCACAGTCAATCCTCAATCTCTCAACCTGCAACAGCTACAATGAGAATTGTTGTGATGTTCTCTATTAGCTAAAGTGTCAGACCCTTTACCATTGCGCGAGCATTATCTCGCTTTAATTAACGATATTATCGAAACCACTCTCAAGGGTAAAATTAGCTCTGTAGAGCAGGTTTATCAAATGTTGCTCAAAGGTATCACTTCCGGGACTGGGGAGGTGTTTGAATTAGTTTTGAGCGATCGCCTCAATACGATCCAATCTCAGGTAGACTCGGAAACCGATGAACTGAAAAAAGCCAAAGCTACCCGGAGTTTACGCGCAGCTAAAACCATCCAAACTCAATGGCAACGCTGGCAAGAACAAAATAAAGCCACTGAAGTGATATCCCTATCTATGCGGGAAATTACCACAGCTACCGCAGATGAGCGATTAACAGCTTTATTGCGAGCTACTGATCCTAATTTGAAGTATCCCTTAAATTTATCTCAACTTCAACAGTTAGCCAAATCTTTACAACAATTTGCCGGTGCTAATCAAGATTTTCAGCAAATTGCTGACGGGATTAATCGTGGTGTCACCTCTTGGCAAAAAATTCAAGCAAATTTACTAAATTGGATGTATGAACCCAAAAGTTCTCTAGGATTTGGTGGTATACCTGGAGAAAATAGTCCTTGGGCAAGTTGGGCTAAAGTAGTTAATAGTGAAGTTCCCCAAGCATTTTTTGAGATTCTCGCAAAAGAACAATCAGCCATAGAATTTGCTCAACAACAACAGCAAATTAGTTTGAGTAACTGGGTAGAATTAACAATAGTTTTACAGCTTTTGCAAAGAGGGTTAATTAATTGGTTTGATTCCTACGGAGCGCTTCGCTATCAACAAGCTTATGATATTAAAGCAGGTCCTAAATTATCTATTTCCACATTTTTAACCTTTGCCGTAATTTGGAGTCAATTAGCTAGTGGTTTTCAAAATCAAGCCATAATATATAGCAATGGTGCATCCCAAATCATGCTGCAAATTTTGCGAACCTTTGCCCAACGTCCTTATTTCCCTCTCTACGGTGGGATTTTTGCCTCATTTTCTGGTAGTTATTTACGGGATGCTTTAGATTATTTAGATGCCCCCTTGCGTTCAGCCGAAGGTACTCAGGAAAAAGCTCGGATTTTGACATTATTGGGGTATTCTCAGCGCGGTTTAGGCAGATATGATCGCTCTCTTAATTTTCATCAACAAGCCGTAGAAATAGCTAGAACTGCCGGAGATAAAACCTGTGAAATTGCCAATCTCAATCACCTAAGTCGGACTTATGTACAACAAGAAAATTATGGTGAAGCCATTAATTATAGTCAACGGGCATTAATTTTTAGTAGACAAACAGGAGACAAAACTGGAGAAGCTAATGCTTTGGTAAATCTAGGTTATAGCGAAGTTATGCAAGCCAAGCAAACAGAAATTAGTGAACCTGAAGTTTATGAATCTGCTATTAACTATCTAGAACAAGGTTTAAAATTAGCAGAAAAATTAAACGATTTACAAAGTCAAGCTTTATGTTTTAGTAGTCTAGGAATTGCTTATTTAGTTACTGCACAATATCCACAGGCAATTAAATATTTAGAAAATGCCTTTAAAATTGCCCAAATTTCTGGCGATTTGTATTTACAAGGCAGAAATTTAGCATATTTAGCTGAAGCTAATTATCTTATGGCTAATTATGAGAAAGCAGTTTACTCTGGTAGTTTGGGAATGTATCTTCTAGAGCAAATTGCCTCTGATGAATGGCGACAACCTGCTGCTTTATTGACAATTATTAGAGGGCAAATTACCACAGACAAATTTCAATTATTACTGCAACAAAATCGCCCGAATATGATTGCTATTATTGGCGTTGATGGATATGATTACATTCCTAGTTTATTAGTGAAATATCAAGAGGATATTTAATTTGATGTTAATAAAATTGTAGATTGGGTTAAGCGAAAGTGCAACCCAACAAAAAAAATTAATCAATGAACTTTCGTTTCTCGATAGGCTTGGCAAAAACAATCAGTCCTAAGAATTTCTTAAAGGTTTCCCAGCAGGATTTTTTTAAGGGTTTATTGCTTCTGTCAACCATTCTTGTTGTTCATGGCGATGATAAATCCATCTATTCTGTGGTTCACCCCGCAATTGTAAATGATCTACTTTTACTGGTTCAAGTAATAATAAACAAAAATTTTCTAATGGTTGAATATTGTCTGGTGCTGGTGGTGCAAAAGCTTCTGATGTTTGTACTCTCATGTCACCCGGAATAGGCCAAGCAAATTGTAACCTAGCTGCATCACTTAATTCTTGCCACATTTTAATTCTCGCAGATTGTAAATGTGGGTGAGAATCAGCACTTACTAATATTAATTCTCCAGTAATCCGAAATTGTTCTCTGGTGTTGGGAAAATACCAGCAAACTTCCGCTGCGGGTTGTTTTGATATTTGTTCAGCTTTTTCACTACGAATATCGGTAATAAATTTTAGCTGATTGGTATCTTCTAGAAAGCCGCGAAAGACGACGGTACGATTAGCAGGAAAGCCATTTTCCCGCACTGTTGCCAGTTGTACGTAACGGGCATAAACGAGGCTACGATTTTGATGTAGGGCGCGGGTAATCAGACTTCGCCAAGGTGTAAGATGCTTTTTAAATATAGTCATAATTTACACATTACAAGACATAGCGCAAAGTGGTCAATTGCAAAAAACAGCCAAATTGGCAAATGAATCATATTTAACTATGAGATATTAAATCGGTAGATAGCGCAAAGTAGTAAATCCGTAACGCTAAATTGGCAGTTCTTTGCGTCTTTGCGCCTTTGCGTGAGACTACCCCCAATTTAAGGAGAAAAAATGGATAGTGCTGAAAAATCAGCCTTAATATCGGAACTTGTCAAACTTGGCATTAAGCATACCTCTGAAAAAATAGTTAAGATTGCTAAACAAGCTGATGGCAAAATCGTATTTTTAGAAGAGGGAAAACCTGGTAAAAGAGGAAGTGGACTATTACACATTTTGGAGAAACATCAAGAAGACTTTGCCAAACGGGGAATTTCTGAAGATGAAATTGCCGATGTTGTTATGGCTGCTGTAATCAGTGGAATATTTCTTGGTTATCAAGGAACAGTAGAACCTCGAAGAGAAATCTATGAAGTAAATTTTAATGGAAAAAAGCAGTATATAGCAGTGACAGTAGGCGATAATGGTTATATAGTTGGAGCTAATCCAGCCTCATTACCATAATTCCACCGTAGTAGCTATGGCAATAAAAATTAAACTAATGGCTGATTATGGGTGCGACCCTTTATGGTGGGCAGATGCTGATAAAGTTGGTAACATTGACCCAGCAAAACTGCCCCTCAGCCAAGAAACCATTAACCATTTGAGAAAATGGGCAATTGCTTATAATGCCACATTAAATTGGCAAGATCCTGGTAATTCACCAGATTTGAGTCCAGAAGCAGCAGCAGCTTTTGAACAAGAAGGGATTAGTTTGTGGAAACAACTGCAAAAAGAACTTGCACCTAATTATGAAGTTATCTATTTCAGTGAGCAATTACGTCAAGTTGTAAATAATATAAGTGAATTGGCATCTTTACTGGCTGTCTCTGCTTGATGAATAGTCAACGCAAAAATTACACAAACAGCACTATTACACAGATAGCCCATTCTACGAAAACTGACAGGTAAAACTTTGAGATTCTAATACCCTGATAATGCACTGTCAGGGTATTATACTTAACCTAAAAACAAAAATATAGTTATAATTGACACAGACTAAGCTATAGCGCAAAGTGGTAAATTTTTCAATCTTTAATCCTCAATCTACTTGGCGTATAGTCGTAGTTTATCCATAAGCAATCATACTTTATCATGGTTCGAGAACTTGAACGTCAACGTCAGGGTGCAGCTTTTCCAGAATCTGCTCCAGCAGCCAATCCAGTGTTTTTTAGAACCTACAGCCGTCGGACAGAGGCAGGGTTAAGAGAAACATGGGACCAGGTGTGCGATCGCACTTTACGCGGTTTAGTAGAACTGGGAAAACTCACCCGTGAAGAAGCTGCCATTTTAGACAAGATGCAGCGAAACATGAAATCCCTCCCCAGTGGGCGCTGGATGTGGGTTGGTGGCACAGATTGGTTAACCAAAGCCAAAAACTTTTCCGGTGCTTATAACTGCACCTCTACTAACCTTGTAGACTGGAGTGCTTTTGGGTTGATGATGGATCTAGCCATGATGGGCTGCGGTACGGGTGCTATCATCGAACCACAATATATTAATCAACTTCCCCCTATCCGTAATCGCCTCAATATCACCATTAAAGGTGAAATTGGCAGCACACCCCCAGCACAGCGGCGTGAATTTACACAAACCCATATAGAAGCTAACACCGCTACTATCCACGTCGGAGACAGTCGGGAAGGTTGGGTAAAATCCTATCAAACCCTGTTAGAACTTTCTACGGATGAACGTTTTACAGGTGACGTTCAGGTGATTGTTGATATTAGCGATGTCCGCCAATCTGGGGAAACCCTCAAAGGTTTTGGCGGTATGGCTAACCCTGTGAAGTTGCCCGGATTGTATCAGCGTTGCGCCTCTATTCTCAATAAGGCAATAGGCAGACAATTAAATTCTGTCGAATGCTGCTTATTAATTGATGAAGCTGCTGTCACAATAGTTGCTGGCAATATTCGGCGCTGTCTTCCTGAAGATGCCTTAGTTCATACAGAATCAGGCTTAGTTCCCATTGCTAAGGTGCGTGTAGGCGATCGCGTTCTCACCAGCAAGGGTTTTTATCCTGTTACTAACTTCTTTATTCAAGGTGAACAATCTCTCTGCCGAATTCAAACTCAAGATGGTAGCTTTGAATGTACAGCCGATCACAAAGTTGCCGTTTTCACGGATGTGTACGGCAATTATAAAATGGTTAAAGCTCAGGATTTGCAATCAGGCGATCGCTTGATATTCGTGCCACAGACTATACCCGGTACACCCACTGAACTGCCTGAGTTTCGGGGTAAAGTCGAAGGTAAAACCAAGAAAATTACTGTTCCTGCATTAACTCCTGATGTTGCTTACTTCATCGGCTATTTGCATGGTGATGGTTCAGTTAGTTCTGATGGATCAAGAGTTAGATTTCGAGTTCATGAAGATAGCCCCAATATTTTGGAACGTTTAATTGCTGTTGGGAGCGACTTTGGTTTAGAAACTCACACACTGCGGACTCCCGAACAGTGCCGAACCAAAGCCTACGAGCTACAATTTAACTCATCAGCCTTAAATCAATATCTCAAGTCATTCAAACAAGCATTCCAGCCATTAAATATTCCTGATTGCATTCTGTTGGCTAAAGCCGACATTCGTAAAGCTTACTTAGCTGGTCTTGCTGACGCTGATGGGTGTCATTCTCAAGGAGTTTTAGTAGCTTCAGTTCACCAGCGATTTTTACAGCAAATTCAAGCACTTTACGCATCCCTGGGAATTACAACCCGGATGTGTAGTTCAATTCGCAAGCGAACGGGCAAATGGGAAGGCGAACTAGTAACAGTTGGTGCAGCAGCATATCAATCTGTTGAAAACTGCTTTGAAAAATATTCCCTTCAGTTTTCTAGCCAGAAACGTCAGACTCCCAAATCATTTAAAGACCACGGCTTCCCGAAAGCTATGGTTCGCCCTATTATTAACACCACTCAATATCACTGGGGTGCTATTCATCAACAAATGATACTCCCCACCCTGAAAAAATATATTCCTGAAGCTACTGATTTAGTACCAGTCAAGGTTTTAGGTGTAGAGCTAAATGTACGCTCTGCACCTACTTATGATATTGAAGTTGCGACTGTTCACGAATTTGTCTGCGAAGGCATTTTAGTTTCTAACAGTGCCGGGATGAGACAATTCGTTTCTGAAGATGAACAAGGCGCAACTGCCAAAGATAACTTATGGCAACAAGACGCAGAAGGCAACTGGCGGATAGATCCAGAGCGTGATTCTTTGCGAATGGCGAACCATAGCCGAGTCTTTCACCACAAACCAACCTTAGAAGAATCTATTGCAGCAGTTCAAAAGCAGTATTATAGTGGTGAAGGAGCAATTCAATGGGCTGGTGAAGCAGTTGCTAGAGCTAATGCTGATTTATTAAATACACCAGAAATCAAAAAAGACTTTTTGCAAGCTTACGACCAAGGAAAAGCCAGAGAATGGATACAAGAATACTATCCTGAAGTTGGTACTGATGAAGTAGAACATCGTTTGGGTAGATATGGATTAAACCCGTGTGGTATTTTATAATACTTGCCTCACGTATAAAAATCAGGCAAAATCGGTGAAAGCTGAGAACAAAGTCGTCTTTTATATAAATTTGTAAGTTTTCTCCAAACTTATATGACAAGATTACTTGCTAATACCGAGGTAACTGGATACCACCAGCACCGTAGAGCGTAGGGGATGAGCGACAAGGAAGCGATAACTCCCCCAAGAGTGCCTGACGCTACAAAGCGAAAATGTACGCCGAGCTTGATTGAATTAAGTTGTCACAAGTTGTAACAACCCCGAAAATCAAGAACTAGAGGATAAAAAGCCTCTAGGGTAACAAAACTGGAGATTATTGGTGCTGACTTCCACTGTAATTTGGCTGAGGTACACTTAAACCAACTCGACCCCGACAACTATAAAGAACAAGAAGAGGCATTTACCGCTGGTGCGCTTTCCGTAGTCGCCCTGTTAAATCACCAATTCCTTGAACCCCGCTATCAATACAGCCGGGAACTTGATCCCATTGTCGGTGTATCCTTCACCGGATTATTTGATTTCTTTGTTCATGCTTTTGGGACAGATTGGTTACGGTGGTGGGAAGCAGGAAGACCCGAAACTCCTGAAGGACTGATTTTTAAACGTGGTGAACAAAAATATCTCAACTTCTGGAAAGATGTCGTTCATAAAGTAGTGTGGGAATATTGCGATCGCCATCAAATCAAACGCCCCAATCGTTGTACCACAGTCCAGCCCGCTGGTTGTTTAGACCGCACAGCATTACGGATATTTGATCAAGGTTTGCTTTACGCTGATGAAATTATAGATGCGGGAAGTGGTGAAACAGAAGGATTAGACCTAAGTGTTCGTGAAGGTATAGCAGCAGATAAAGCGATCGCCAATCAGCCTCTAAACCTAGTCCGAATCACCTTAAATAATGGTCGAGTCTTACGCATGACTCCTAACCATCGTCTCAACGTAGATAATGCTTGGGTACGTGCTGACCAACTAACCATCGGAATGGAAATCACCTATTCTCTTGGAGAATACAGCAAACAAGAAGATGCTCTACTTTTGAGTATTAACCCTCACCAATACACTCGTGATTACCGTCAAGAAACAGAAGGACATAGCCGAGGTATCTTAACCAAAGATATTGTTACTCCTACCACCCTTAACCCGGAAATTGGCTACTTTTTGGGTTGCTTGTTTGGAGACGGTGCTTTCAGTGAAAACAAATATCGGATTCGTTTTGCCTTTAATGCTCAAGAATTTGATCTAGTAGAACGACTACAAACCATTTCCTCCAAGTGGTTTGGACTAACTGGAACTGTTAGTTACGATCCTCGCAATGACAACTCACGAGGAGAACTGACTTTTGCTTGCAAACAACTGTTTGATTGGCTGAAACTCAATCAACTAGACAAATCTCATAGTATTGATCTTGACAGGATTCCCCAAGCAATCCGTCGTTCATCACGAGAAACAATCCTGTCATTTTTCTGTGGTCTCATTGATACAGATGGCTGTGTCCGTGAGAAAGGATCATTATCAATTGACTCCGCTAGTGAAGCATTCATCCGCAACTTACAACAAGTGGGTGAAGCCGTCGGACTCTGCTTCTCAATTTTCCATAACACCCAGGGAGAGAACCTACAGAAAACTAAAAATATGTGGGGTTTGTCTTTAAGCCGAATACTATCTCAACCAGAATCACTGACTTATCTCAATACCCATAGTCGTAAGTGTGGTTTACGTCCTTTATTTGCACCAAAACGTCAATTTGCCTTTAGTCCCTATCGAGTGGCTGCTATCGAATTTGAAACCATACCTGATTACAGCTATGACTTTGCAGTGGCAGGTGTAAATGATGACGATTCTTGGTACTGGCAAGGAGCGCTGAAATCTCACAATACCAAATCCCTCTTAACCGGAGCATCACCCGGTTGGCATCCCCCCAAAGCCCAAAGATTCATCCGGCGCATTACCTTCCGTAAAAATGACCCCGTAGCCCTAGCTTGTATAGACTATGGTTACAACGTCATCCCCTCCCAATCGGACAAAGACGAAAACGGCAACCTCCTCAATGATCCTTTTGATCCTCGGTGTACAGAATGGTTAGTCGAAATCCCCGTCGCTGTATCTTGGGCTGATTTACCCGGCGCTGATGAAATAGAAGTTTCCCAGTTTTCCGTCTTAGCGCAACTGGATTTTGTCATGCAAGTCCAAAGTCATTACGTCACCCATAACACCTCAGCAACCCTAGAACTCCGTTCCGAGGAAGTTGAACTATTAGGAACACGCATCTATGAAGCCATTCAAAATGATGAAGGATATATTTCTGCTGCCTTATTAGCCCGATTTGATGACTTGCAATCCTTCCCCCGTCTCCCCTTTGAACCTGTAGACAAAGCTACTTATGAAAGCCTATCTAAAGAAGTCAAAGCCCGACGGAAAACAGATGATTTCTGTGGAGTCCTAAGTCGTTACGATTTAGGAGAATTATCAGAAGCAGGCCCTAGTGGTTGTGACTCAGATAAATGTATGTTCCCAGAACAGCCACCTACATCATAAAATCCATTTGAGTAACCCCATTTCTCAAAGCCCCTTCCCCGCACCCCCGCAACGGGGGGGAGAAAAGAATAAACTTTTGATATTGGAGGGGGTTGGGGGTGGGGTTCTTAGCTGCTCATAGGTGTCAACTTAAGCTCAAATCCCTACCACATCTCGTTCCTAGTCTCTGACTAGGAATGCAGTTGATGAGGCTCTGCCTCTAATATCATTGAAGGCAGAGCCTTCTAGAATTCATTCCCAGTCAGAGACTGGGAATGAGACGACAGCCACCTACATCATAAAATCCATTTGAGTAACCCCATTTCTCAAAGCCCCTTCCCCGCACCCCCGCAACGGGGGGGAGAAAAGAATAAACTTTTGATATTGGAGGGGGTTGGGGGTGGGGTTCTTAGCTGCTCATAGGTGTCAACTTAAGCTCAAATCCCTACCACATCTCGTTCCTAGTCTCTGACTAGGAATGCAGTTGATGAGGCTCTGCCTCTAATATCATTGAATTGAAGGCAGAGCCTTCTAGAATTCATTCCCAGTCAGAGACTGGGAATGAGACGACAGCCACCTACATCATAAAATCCATTTGAGTAACCCCATTTCTCAAAGCCCCCTCCCCGCACCCCCCGCAACGGGGGGAAGAAAAGAATAAACTTTTGATATTGGAGGGGGTTGGTGGTAGGGTTCTTAGCTGCTCATAGGTGTCAACTTAAGCTCAAATCCCTACCACATCTCGTTCCTAGTCTCTGACTAGGAATGCAGTTGATGAGGCTCTGCCTCTAATAAGTAATGGGACAGAATTAATTACACAATTGATTTTTCTGTTCCCTGTTCCCTGTTCCCTGTTCCCTTGCCCCAACGACAATTTTTAACGCCCACCTACTTATATATATTCTAGATTTTAGATTCAATCACATGAGTTGAGCTAATCCATTCCCCTTTGTCGCTATAGCTGCGAATTAAACGCTGACGTTCATTCTCTCTAACCAACCAACCAGCTTCCACAAAAAAAGGTTTTCTCAGTTGTAGTTGTAACGGCACATTACTAGAAGTTCCATCAGGTAATAACAAAATCTGTCGAGGAATTCCTTCCATCTCAGAAATGATTTTATTACCTTCTATTCTGGCTTTTGCAGTAATAATTTGAGATTGGAAAGATAACTTTTGTTCTAAATATCCATCACCGATTTCTTTAATTTCTAAATAAGTAGTATAAGTTGCCGATGGTCTCAAGTCTGAATAAACTGTATGAGCTTTACCTTGCCAATTACCAATTAACTGTTCTACAGTCAGTTGCGGACGTTCATAAGCATCTGTAAAACTGCGAAATTCCCGAATCAGAGTTAAATTAATAAAGTTGCCTTGTTGATCATACAATTGTACCAAACGCGATCGCCGGTCATCATCAACAAAACCGTATTCTGCTCCAAATTCTGAAAAAGGTGCTAACTGCAATGTTCCTTTAGAAAAAGCTCCTGTAGCAAAAAAGATATTCTGTCTTCCTAAAGAACGATATTCCTGTTGATAATCCTGAATAGGAGGACTATCATAATCATGAGAATCAAAACGACGTAATCTAAAAATCACAGCTTGATTATTATCATCAGCTTCCAAATTTAAAATACTAGCAGTAGAATCTAATATCTCACCATTGGGAGAGATTTTAGTAAATGAACCACGCCATTCTCCTAAATTTTTGAGAAAGTTTTCCCAGTTGCTTGTCATAATTTAATTCTTAATTTATATGGGTGTGCCAGTTGCCTAAGTCCTGAGCCAATGATAAATATCATACAGCCAAATATTATCCAATCAGTTGTTAAGTAATTGGACAAAAATATTTACAGTCATTGCGAGGGAAGGGAAGCAATCACAACCCTGGCGATTGCTTGATTTCACTTCCTTCCATATGGCTAACGCCACGCAACGCTTACGCAATGACATTGTGTAATCAATTCTGTCTCACTACTTAGTTGCTTCTTAGCCGCCATCTGTTAAGATTAATCAAGAATTAATAATTTTTAAAACCAATACTTGGAGAGTCTAATGTTTATTACTGAATTGTCGCCCCTATTTCGAGAACTAGCCCAACATCCAGTTTCATTTTTAGGTGGGTTCGTTTCTGGTGTCCTCCGACTCAACCTCACCGAAGATCCCGTCAAAAGTTGGTTAAATAAAAAAGGTTGTGGAAATAGCTCTAGCAACCTGAGTACAGAAGTACAAAACGGCAAAGCCAATGGACCGCAACAAATCACAATTGACTAAATCACTCAAGTTATTAGTTATCTAAAGTTTAGGCTGTAAATAGGTACTAGGGAATGGGTAATTACTCGCTATTCCCTATTACCTATTCCCTATTAAGTAGGTGAACACAATAAAACCAATCTGTGTAAAGAAAAGTAAAATCGCCCAAACCCTCTTCACTCTTGCCTCTTGCCTTGCTATAACGACAATTTTCAACGCCAACCTACTTACCATCTTTTTTGGAGATGTCTATTAATCTGCAACTGGCTGAAGGACAGATATATAAAGAAATAATTAAGAGTCCTATTATCTATCGCGGTGATCATTCTAAAGTCAGAGCTAAGGATCACAATGGAATCAAAGTGATTCTGGAAAAATTGTCAGATTGGTTCATCCGCAAGTCTGGTATTTAGGCAATAACGAGCTATATTCTGTGTGTAGTCAAGCTGCACGGTAAACAACCATGTTCGCCATTGTGTCAGCTAATATTGCCGTCTGTAAGTGCGACTAGTAGTCTGTCAACCCGAAAATGACGGGTGAAGGCAAGCAGGGGGAGAAGAGAGGCACCGGGGGCAGGGGAAGGAAGAACAGAAGTTTTTTCCGATCATTACCCGTCAAAATAAATTTGACGAACTACTAGCCAAAGTTACCAAAAACTTGTTGAGTAGGGATATTGCCAGAGACTTGTTTTGATGATAGGGTGAGTTTAGTTTATATTTTTAAGAAAAAAACCCCAGAGGTGTTAGCCAGCTAGGGGAAGTTAGTTATCAGGGTGCATCTACTTGTTAACTGTTCTAAGTTTCTATGTGATGCTCCGGAAAGAAAATGGGTACAGGGCAATAATTGTGTGGTGCTAATCACAAACAAGAAAAAACCCCCAGAGGTGTTAGCCAGCTAGGGGAAGTTAGTTATCAGGGTGCATCTACTTGTTAACTGTTCTAGGTTTCTATGTGATGCTCCGGAAAAAAAATGGGTACAGGGCAATAATTGTGTGGTGCTAATCACAAACAAGAAAAAACCCCCAGAGGTGTTAGCCAGCTAGGGGAAGTTAGTTATCAGGGTGCATCTACTTGTTAACTGTTCTAAGTTTCTATGTGATGCTCCGGAAAGAAAATGGGTACAGGGCAATAATTGTGTGGTGCTAATCACAAACAAGAAAAAACCCCCAGAGGTGTTAGCCAGCTAGGGGAAGTTAGTTATCAGGGTGCATCTACTTGTTAACTGTTCTAGGTTTCTATGTGATGCTCCGGAAAAAAAATGGGTACAGGGCAATAATTGTGTGGTGCTAATCACAAACAAGAAAAAACCCCCAGAGGTGTTAGCCAGCTAGGGGAAGTTAGTTATCAGGGTGCATCTACTTGTTAACTGTTCTAGGTTTCCATGTGATGCTCCGGAAAGAAAATGGGTGCAGGGCAATAATTGTGTGGTGCTAATCACAAACAAGAAAAAACCCCCAGAGGTGTTAGCCAGCTAGGGGAAGTTAGTTATCAGGGTGCATCTACTTGTTAACTGTTCTAGGTTTCCATGTGATGCTCCGGAAAGAAAATGGGTGCAGGGCAATAATTGTGTGGTGCTAATCACAAACAAGAAAAAACCCCCAGAGGTGTTAGCCAGCTAGGGGAAGTTAGTTATCAGGGTGCATCTACTTGTTAACTGTTCATTGTTTTTAACTTATGCTCCGGAAAAAATTACCCAAAAATTGCTGTTTGTCACATACCGAAAAAATTCCTGTGGCTGGTGGTTGGGTAGGGGAGTTGGTTGTTGGGATTTTATCTACTTAATAGTTTATCTACAAATGCTTAGAAACGTTCTTGTCACCCAGGAGCGTTTTTATTTCCCAAAATGAAGAAAGAAAACCCCTAGTGAATTTTGTTCAACTAGGGGGATTGAAGATCAAGGTGCATCTACCAATAAACAGTTCTTTACGGGGATCAAGCAATCCGGATAAAGTGAGGCATCCCAATAGGTATAAAACCTTTATCATTGGTGTCAACTTAGGCTCAAATCCATACCACGTCTCGTTCCTAGTCTCTGACTAGGAATGCAGTTGATGAGGCTCTGCCTCTAATAAGTAATGGGACAGAATTAGTTACACAATGTCATTGCAAATGGAACGAAGTGAAATGAAGCAATCGCCAGGGTTGTGATTGCTTCCCTTCCCTCGCAATGACTGTAAATATTTTTGTCCAATTACTTATCATTGAAGGCAGAGCCTTCTAGAATTCATTCCCAGTCAGAGACTGGGAATGAGATGAAATATTTTTTACCCCACCCTAACCCTCCCCGATGCTAAGGGGAGGGAACTGGATTTTTATTGTTACCCCCCTTTATAAGAGGAAAGGGGGGTAACAATGTGATGAAAATTACGGGATACGACTTTTCAAACATCCTCTTAGAGGTATGTTAGAGGAAGTGGTAGAGCCGAAAATTTTTGAACTTGTTTAGTAAACTTTAGCTATTAGCCTGGAACTTCAGTGCTAGATGGGTCTGTCAGCCAAACTATTTACGCCGCAGTGTACTAGCGATCGCAATTTTAGCTAAAAATCTTATATTCATTATACCCTTAATTAAGAAAATAATTAAATAAACGTTACAATCTATGTAGTTTATGAAAAAAATAAGTAGTGAGACAGAATTAATTACACAATGTCATTGCAAATGGAACGAAGTGAAATGAAGCAATCGCCAGGGTTGTGATTGCTTCCCTTCCCTCGCAATGACTGTAAATATTTTTGTCCAATTACTTAGCAATAGTTGAGAGGAATAATACTTTTATGAAAGCTAATTTAATATCTAATTCTGCGTCTGATTTTATCAATTCCTTGTCCTGTGCTGCGACTGCGTACCGAGCCGGAAATCAATTACCATCGGCGGAAATAATGGTGAATGCGTTGCTGGAGGCGGAAAAAACCGCCAAGCTACAAAAGTTAAATTATCCTTTTGAATCCCTTAATGGTAAATGGCGACTTTGTTTTGCTACTGGTACTAAAAAAGTCAGAAATCGTGGGGGAATTATTTTAGGTAAGGGTTGGTATATGCCAAGATTTACGAAAATTCATATTTGCTTGAATCCATTGGAAACAGAGGCTTTAGGCACAGGAGAAATTGCGAATCAAATCAAACTAGGAGGAATATTATTTAAATTAACTGGACCAATAAAATATTTAGGAAAAAAGAATTTATTGGCGTTTGATTTCATCAAAATGCAGATTAGTTTATTTGATTGGATGTTTGTTAATAAAAATATTTCTACAAATAAAGATGAAATTAAAGATTTTAACGAGCAACCCATAGCTAAACTTGCTTTTTTTGCTTTCTTTCTGGTTACTGAAGATATGATTGCTGCTCGTGGACGCGGAGGTGGTTTAGCTCTTTGGATTAGAGAAAATTAAATTATTTTTGCACAATATTAAGCAGTGGAGAAGTCCCATTTTCCCTCTTGTTACCAATCTTAAAAAAAATCGTAATAAGAATTTAACACTATCTGGCAGTAGAAAGACTAAAATCAAGACGGACAGATTAGCCCTGTAATAAAGGAGCATTATAAAACAATGTCCGATTTAAATCGCGGAATCATGAAATTTGAAGGTGCAGATTCACCTAAACTGATTACAATCTCCACTGTGGTACTTTTAGGATCAATTGCTGGGCTGATTATTTGGGCGCTTACTGCCGCTTATGCACTAGGCTAAATTCCTTAAATAACATTTGGGACACTAGTAAGACTACCATTGTTTTCTAGTGTCCTTATATTTAAGAGGAGTCAGGAGGTAGGGGCGCAGGGCCTGCGCCCAATCAGCAGTCAGGAGGTAGGGGCGCAAGTCCTACGCCCAATCAGCAGTCAGGAGGTAGGGGCGCAGGGCCTACGCCCAATCAGCAGTCAGGAGCAAGAAAGAAAAACAAAGAAGAAAGAATTATTTTGAATCTGAACCCTGACTCCTGCCGTACAAGGGTTTTATCTTTATTATGTGATTCATGTTTGTTAACAACAAACTTGGAAGATGTCATCAAATTTTAATTTTTAGATTAGAGAATCATGATTAATCTTTTCGGTATCGTCATTATTTTAATTGTTTGTCCACTGTTAGGAGCAATACCACTAATTTCCTGGATTACTTATGCCTTGAGTGGTAAGCAGTTAGCCAAGGTGGGTACAGGAAATATTAGTGTGGCAGCCGCTTTTTATCATGGTGGTAAGTTAGCAGGAAGTATCTGCGTGGTTTCTGAAGCCCTCAAGGGTGTTGGGGTTGTGACAATTGCCCAATATTATTTTCCTTCCCAACCAGTTTGGGAACTTATTTCTTTAATTGCTTTGGTTGTCGGTAGATATGTGGCTACTAAAGGCGCAGGAATAACTAACGTTTCCTGGGGGTTGTTGGCACATGATCCGATGGTAACTGCTTTTGTGAGTTTGCTGGCGGCGATGGGGTTTTTAATTACTCGTTCTAAGGAAACTATTAAGTTGGGGGTATTAGTGATATTTCCCCTGTTTGTGGGTATTATCCATTCCCAAGATATACTAAGGATTATCGCTGCTGCAACTTTGTCGGGGCTAATTTACTGGATTTATAGCCAAATTCCTGATGATATGAATCTCCCTGTTGAGGAGGCGGCGCTAGAATCTCAACCAATGATGGAATATTTAAATAATCAAGACAGGATTATTACTTTAGATGATGATTTAGATGGGGAAGTGGTGGGAGCTAAAGCTGCGACACTATCGCAAATTAAACGTTGGGGCTATACAGTTCCTAAAGGTTGGGTACTGCCTGCTGGTGAAGATCCTACTGTTTTAATTGATTTTCTGCAACCATCGCCACTTTCGCCCTTGGTAGTGCGTTCCTCGGCGATTGGCGAAGATTCCCAACAAGCTTCGGCGGCAGGACAGTATGAAACGATTTTAAATGTGATCAGTAAGGTAGAATTGCGACAAGCGATCGCTCAAGTTAAAGCCTCCTATGATCATCCCAGTGCCGTCGAATATCGCCATCGCAGTAGTTCAGAAGATCGGGCAATGGGGGTACTCATTCAACAACAAGTCCAAAGTGTATTTTCTGGGGTAGCTTTTAGCCGAGATCCCATTTCTCAACAGGGTGAGGCGGTGGTTATTGAAGCGGTGTCTGGTAGTCCTACGCAAATTGTATCTGGGAAGGTAACACCGGAACAATATCGGGTGGTGATTGCGGATAATGAAAAATTATCTTGTCTGCAATTTGAAGGTCATGGCAAAGTTCCTGAAGCATTAATTAAACAGGTTGCATACTTAGCTCGGCGGTTAGAAAAACGTTATTTGGGCATTCCCCAAGATATTGAATGGAGTTATGATGGTCAAAATCTCTGGGTATTGCAGACAAGACCTATTACTACGCTTTTACCGTTATGGACAAGAAAAATCGCGGCTGAGGTAATTCCGGGAGTTATTCATCCCTTAACTTGGTCTATTAATTCACCTTTAACCTGTGGTGTGTGGGGGGAAATTTTTACTATAGTGTTAGGCGATCGCGCTAACCGGTTGGATTTTGCCACAACAGCTACACTGCACTACTCTAGAGCCTATTTTAATGCTTCCTTATTAGGAGAAATCTTTCTGGAAATGGGATTACCTCCAGAAAGTTTGGAATTTCTGACTAGAGGTGCAAGCATCAGTAAACCTGCTCTAGATTCTACTTTGGCTAATTTACCAGGACTGACAAAGTTACTCAAGCGAGAAATTGATTTAGAAAAAGATTTTAAATTGGACTATCGCCAAGTTTTTATTCCGGGGTTAACCCAATTATCAAACGTTGTCATTGAGGAATTATCACTAGATCAATTATTAGGCAGAATAGATTTAATTCTCGACTTACTCCACCGGGGTACTTATTACAGCATTTTAGCCCCCTTAAGTGCAGCCATCCGTCAAGCGGTTTTGGGGGCAAAAGCCGAAGAAATTGATAATAGCGTCACCCCAGAGGTAGCATCATTAAGAGCTATGCGGTTGCTGGCGGCGGATGCTAGGCAAATCTTAATCGCCGGTAACTATGAACTTAAACCAGAACAAGTATTTGCACAATTAGCAGAAACAGCCGCAGGGTCGAGAATTTTAGCGGAATTTAACGAATTGATTGAGGATTATGGCTATTTGAGCGAAGTTGGTACAGATATTTCCGTCCCCACTTGGCGAGAAAATCCCCAAATAGTGAAACAGTTATTTATCCAGTTGCTACAAGCACCGGAAGCACCAAATTTAGATGATTCCCGTTCAGAACAGACAAATTTAGTACAAAGACGAGTTGATCTTAAAGGTAGGGTGACAGAAGTTTATTCCCGATTGTTAGCGGAATTACGTTGGACATTTTTGGCGCTAGAACAGATGTGGCTTCAGTCTGGGGTATTAACTCAAGAGGGAGATATTTTCTTTCTCAAGTTAGAGGAAATTCGTCATTTAGGGATTAATCCAGATGTAGCTTTTAAGAATCATATCTGGGAATTAATCGCAAACAGGCGATCGCAATTTATCCAAGATAGCCAAATTCTCCAAATTCCCCCCGTAGTTTACGGTTATAACCCCCCTCATCCCATTAAGCCCGTAATTGATTCCTCTGACAACATTTTATTAGGTATTCCCGCCAGTCAAGGACGAATTCAAGGACGGGTAAAAGTATTACGAACCTTACAAGAAGCCCATAATATTGATAAAAACACCATCCTTGTTGTCCCTTACACAGATTCCGGTTGGGCCCCTATCCTTGTCCAAGCTGGAGGCTTAATTGCCGAAGCAGGTGGTAAACTTTCTCACGGAGCAATTATCGCCCGTGAATATGGTATTCCCGCTGTTATGGACGTACGTGGTGCGACATACCTACTTCAAGACGGTCAACAAGTCCAAATTGATGGCTATAAAGGGACGGTGGAAATACTCTAGAGGCAAGAATCATCTAGAACTTAAAAAAGCACTAATGGGGAGTAAGTGAAATTGCAATTTCGTAGGGGTTTACGGCGTAAACCCTCATGCGTAGTTTCAATCCCTAATAGGGAGTAAATGAAATTGCAATATGATGAAGTTGTTCTATTTTGTAGGAAATATCAAGTTTCAATCCCTAAGAGGTTGTTTGAAAACTTTTTCGTGTGGGATCTGACACCCGCAGATCCCCCTAAATCCCCCTCGACCTAACTGTACCCCCTATGGATCTGATCCTATCTTATTCCTAGCTTCATCGTCGCCCCGTTAGACGCAAACATGGATATTAAAACGATGGTGGATTTTGTAGATTTACTTAAAACATTCAATACCAATTATTGGCACAGAATCAAGGAAATCTTGCCAAAATTCTTGCCCAAATTCTTTTATTCCATCAGGTGAGACTATTGGTGATTGCCAGCGAACCTCTTTAAAACCGACACTCTGAAATGCCCATTCATGAGTGGGAATGCTGAGGTAATAGTTATCAAAGGTGAATTTATGATTATTAATAAATGTATATTTTATGGGCGTACCTTCGATTAGTGGTGAATCTATACTTTTAATAAATCCATATTTTTCAGTTTTCAGATATGATATAGGTGATTGGGAGGGATTGTTGTTAATACTAACAAAACGACCACCAGGTTTAAGATTGGCAAATATACTTTCACACATTTTGAGTAATTCTTCTGGACTTCGGGCATAATTTAGGAGATAGGAAGCAACTACCAAATCAAAGCTGCCTATTTCACCGAGTTCAAGTACATCACCAAGAATATATTCAATATTTTGAAATTTTCTAGTTTCTTCTTCTCTTGCCAATTCAATCATTTTTTGGGAAATATCTACCCCTACAACCTTTGCTGCACCTTGATCTTTGAATTTTCTGGAATAAAATCCTTCTCCACAAGCCAGATCCAGAATTGATTTTTCTGCCAAATTGCCAAGCATATTAAAATATGTATATGCTTCTATATGTAAACGAATTGGCAATTCTTTGGATTCTTTATACTCTTTGGCTATGGAGTCATAGTTACTAGCCATTTTTATATCCTGCTAGTTAAAGAACTTGGGTCTTGAATTCAAAGTTAATCTATCAAATTCTCAAATGAGTTTTTTGACAAATCCTTCTCAATCCTAAAAACTCAGCCCTGGTAAAGCGTCGAGTTTATTTGCAAATAATTCTGGTCGAAACGGATGATTGCAGGTCGCTACAGCTATGGATGTTGTTACAAAATTTCTCAATCTATTTTGAAATTAAAAACTTTGAATTTATGATAAGTAGGTTGGTATTGAAAATTGTCGTTATGGCAAGGCAAAAGGCACTCATGCAAGAGGCAAGAGTCAAGATGGTTTCGGCGATTTTACATTTCTTTACACAGTTTGGTTTTATTGTGTTCACCTACTTAACTCTAAAATTTAATGATTCCTACGAAGTGCCTTGCAATAGTGAACTATTTGCAGCAGCACTTTGCGATCGCAATTTTTAAGAGAAAACCGAAGAAATCGTTATACTTCAAGAGATAAAATTAAATACTACCTTTGTAAAGAATTGGAGTATCAGTAGTAACAGTTATACCATTTCCTTCCTGACGAAAACTTGCTGTTTTTGTGGGATCTACTTTTACTAATACAGGTTCAAATCCGGTCTTTGATGTGTTATATATAATGTATTCTCCATCATAAGTGCCTTCTGTATTAGGTTGTAAAGTTTGCACTTGTGCTGGTACATTTGCCCCTAAATTATAAAAACGCCTTGTACCTCCTGAATCATTTCTAATTGTAAACCCTCCAACAATACTAGAAGACTCTTCAGCAGTTAATTCTATAAGTAGTGTGTCTTTTTGCAGACTAATATTTGCGGTTTTGTCAACTGGATTTGAGATAATCATAATGAACCTCATTAATCAGTGCTAAATGATTCAATATTGCTATATTGGTCAGACCAATGCTTGAGTCTAGGGTCATAAATTGAATTATGTCTTTAGATCAATACTATTGCCAATTTTCCAAAATATGTCTGAAACCCAATAAAATCGTGACGATATCAATAAAGTTTCAGGGCTTTGGCAATAGTGCAATTCATGGGGGCTGGTGTGATGGAATTTTACGCCTGTAGCGTTTCAATCCTTAATAGGGAGTAAGTGAAATTGCAATTATAAAAGTTTTTGATTTCCTCTAACCTAGTACCCTTAAAGTTTCAATCCCTAATAGGGAGTAAATGAAATTGCAATTCGTTCCCGTAAACATCATTAGCTGTATAGGCTGTGTTTCAATCCCTAATAGGGAGTAAATGAAATTGCAATTCCGTTCTCGCTGCCCTTTGTCATGATCTTTGCTTTGTTTCAATCCCTAATAGGGAGTAAATGAAATTGCAATGTTAGTTGAATGGGGTAAACGCCGAACTATTAATGTTTCAATCCCTAATAGGGAGTAAATGAAATTGCAATTTTAATGGTTTCTTTAATGTCAAGCTCAAAGTTAGTGTTTCAATCCCTAATAAGGAGTAAATGAAATTGCAATACCTTAACACTTACGGCAATGGGGATAACGTTAACGCTGTTTCAATCCCTAATAGGGAGTAAATGAAATTGCAATTTGTTGATTAATTGCCTAAGTTTGTCGGAAATAGTTTCAATCCCTAATAGGGAGTAAATGAAATTGCAATTTCACGCGAGTTAGAAAAAATGGCTATTCAATTGTTTCAATCCCTAATAGGGAGTAAATGAAATTGCAATTTGATGTTAAGGGGTTGGACGCTTTTTTTATTTCTGTTTCAATCCCTAATAGGGAGTAAATGAAATTGCAATAGTCTTTGGGATTGTGTTCATACTGCGAGGAAGGTTTCAATCCCTAATAGGGAGTAAATGAAATTGCAATTCCCTACATTAAAGTTCCCATCTTGGTCTGTAGCTGAGTTTCAATCCCTAATAGGGAGTAAATGAAATTGCAATCCGTATGCACTCGCCTCGCTTGTTTTCATCTCTAGCAGTTTCAATCCCTAATAGGGAGTAAATGAAATTGCAATTTGATTGGGGATTACCATTACAGGCTATTAGAAAGTTTCAATCCCTAATAGGGAGTAAATGAAATTGCAATTTTATCCTCAGAAGTGTACCTAGGTAAATCTCTTTTGTTTCAATCCCTAATAGGGAGTAAATGAAATTGCAATTTGCAAAACAATCAGAACGTCCCCAGTGAAATCGGTTTCAATCCCTAATAGGGAGTAAATGAAATTGCAATAATTGCACGGACTGAAGGGTTTTAGTGCGAAGCTGATAACGTTTCAATCCCTAATAGGGAGTAAATGAAATTGCAATTTCCCAGTCCACGCCGATAGACTACACCATTATGTTTCAATCCCTAATAGGGAGTAAATGAAATTGCAATGTGTCATCAAAATCGCGTGCGTTCATATCCTCAGGTTTCAATCCCTAATAGGGAGTAAATGAAATTGCAATTATTGCTCAAATAAGTGATGAATATATATACTGGTTTCAATCCCTAATAGGGAGTAAATGAAATTGCAATCTTATAAAGATGCCTAGCATTACCAAATACTGTGGTTTCAATCCCTAATAGGGAGTAAATGAAATTGCAATCATTAACTCACTTGCTACCTTCATTGAGGTCATGTTTCAATCCCTAATAGGGAGTAAATGAAATTGCAATCAAGATGAAGGGTAAATTTCCTTTCGATATTTTCGGTTTCAATCCCTAATAGGGAGTAAATGAAATTGCAATTATAATTCCATAGATTCAATCCTATGTGTCTTGTTTCAATCCCTAATAGGGAGTAAATGAAATTGCAATATTTTCTTGAATGCCCGTCAATGGCAGAAAACTTCTGTTTCAATCCCTAATAGGGAGTAAATGAAATTGCAATTTGATGAAGCTGGTATTTTCTTGAATGCCCGTCAAGTTTCAATCCCTAATAGGGAGTAAATGAAATTGCAATTTATAAAAACCAAGTCCAACAAATATTAAAATGCTGTTTCAATCCCTAATAGGGAGTAAATGAAATTGCAATATGGCACGATCTAGGTAAGTATAGAGAAACATGGCGTTTCAATCCCTAATAGGGAGTAAATGAAATTGCAATTTGAAGAAGCAATGACGATTAGTCGTTATTTAAATGTTGGTTTCAATCCCTAATAGGGAGTAAATGAAATTGCAATATTCAAGTTCAAGTCGTCCAACTGCGCCAATTTATTGTTTCAATCCCTAATAGGGAGTAAATGAAATTGCAATGTCCAGCCCTGGTTCTCCAATTCCAATTTTATCGTTTCAATCCCTAATAGGGAGTAAATGAAATTGCAATGATGTCAAGGGTTTAGATGCTTTTTTCATTTCTGTTTCAATCCCTAATAGGGAGTAAATGAAATTGCAATATGCTATACGGTATCTTCCAATAATTCCTAATTATGTTTCAATCCCTAATAGGGAGTAAATGAAATTGCAATTTTACCCTGTTCTCGACCTTTTGAATTTATATCTTTCTGTTTCAATCCCTAATAGGGAGTAAATGAAATTGCAATATTATACTTGCCAACAAATCGGGCGCTGGATTTAGCGTTTCAATCCCTAATAGGGAGTAAATGAAATTGCAATTCTACGTTTTGTCTGTTAGCGTAGGGAACTCTTGGTTTCAATCCCTAATAGGGAGTAAATGAAATTGCAATACGAAACGAACATCCTTTTTCCGATGGGATCTATTGTTTCAATCCCTAATAGGGAGTAAATGAAATTGCAATATCCAGAAGTCGGGAGTTGTTCTTGATCACCTTACGGTTTCAATCCCTAATAGGGAGTAAATGAAATTGCAATTGTGGCTATTCCCCAAAATGCGATCGCCTGGTTTGGGTTTCAATCCCTAATAGGGAGTAAATGAAATTGCAATAACCTTTTTGACTTCGACTTCTGTTTTAATGTTAGATGTTTCAATCCCTAATAGGGAGTAAATGAAATTGCAATCAGCCTTACCAATGATGCTGAACCTCCACTAATTCGTTTCAATCCCTAATAGGGAGTAAATGAAATTGCAATGGCTGTGGATTTTCTGAAGGCTAAGGACAATCCCCGTTTCAATCCCTAATAGGGAGTAAATGAAATTGCAATTAATCACTGCATTCTATTTCCTTGGCTAAAGAGCGTTTCAATCCCTAATAGGGAGTAAATGAAATTGCAATCTTGTATTTCAGCGCTGGAATATCTTTGCTACTGTCGTTTCAATCCCTAATAGGGAGTAAATGAAATTGCAATGAACCTTGGGCGTTAGTTTCCGGCGGTGCGGTAATGTTTCAATCCCTAATAGGGAGTAAATGAAATTGCAATGGGTATACCAGTCGCTCAGGTTGGTAAAGTATAAAGTTTCAATCCCTAATAGGGAGTAAATGAAATTGCAATATGTGATTTGGCATTTCCTCAAATAATCTCTTTCGCGTTTCAATCCCTAATAGGGAGTAAATGAAATTGCAATGTGCTTATTTAAGTCTGTTAAACTGGCATCGTCAACATTGTTTCAATCCCTAATAGGGAGTAAATGAAATTGCAATACGATATCTACTACAGAAGAGACAACCACAGAAGAGTTTCAATCCCTAATAGGGAGTAAATGAAATTGCAATCCTATATAGTATTGTCCGAGAAGTATTCTTCAAATGTTTCAATCCCTAATAGGGAGTAAATGAAATTGCAATAACAACATCTATAGTTCAACCTATAGACATACCAGTTTCAATCCCTAATAGGGAGTAAATGAAATTGCAATGGAATCAATCCCACGCGAATAGCTACACCTAATCCGTTTCAATCCCTAATAGGGAGTAAATGAAATTGCAATCTTGCACTCGTAATTTATTTGATTGTGTCTATGTTGTTTCAATCCCTAATAGGGAGTAAATGAAATTGCAATTTCATAAAATTAAAGGAAGATGTTTGCAATCAGCTAGTTTCAATCCCTAATAGGGAGTAAATGAAATTGCAATTTAATCGTTCTCACCCCGATGAAATGTTGCGGCGTTTCAATCCCTAATAGGGAGTAAATGAAATTGCAATATTTAAATAGTCCAAAGTCAGGACTAGCGATCGCAGCGTTTCAATCCCTAATAGGGAGTAAATGAAATTGCAATAGTAATGTTTCCTCACCTAATCCCACCGGTAAACGTTTCAATCCCTAATAGGGAGTAAATGAAATTGCAATCAGAAGAGGAAATCCGTTATGCTTGTGCAGTCAAAAGTTTCAATCCCTAATAGGGAGTAAATGAAATTGCAATTGAGTTTGCCCATCAGCCTGCCGGCGATCGCTCCCACGTTTCAATCCCTAATAGGGAGTAAATGAAATTGCAATGTGGCAATAAGCAAATTATCTCCAGGACTGGAGAAGGTTTCAATCCCTAATAGGGAGTAAATGAAATTGCAATGGAAATCTTCTGGAATGAAGGTATTCGAGGACAGGTTTCAATCCCTAATAGGGAGTAAATGAAATTGCAATAGCGGGGTGCTGAAAGCCTATATATATGTAGTTTTCAAGGTTCAGTTGCGCGGATGCCTTTATGATAATCCATTTCAAGAAAAGTGTCAAGGAGTAAAATAGCTGAAACTCCTGCTGTGCAAGGTGCGCGGATGGGTGAACTCCATGAACTGCATGAAAAGCTTGTGTAGACATGATTTCAGGCATTTTTTGAGAAATTGAACTTTTTACACCCACCCCCCCGCGCATTAAGCGAAGAAAATCGTCTCATCACGGGGCTGTTCACCACCGATTCTTTCCACCTTACCAAAACAGCAAGCACAAAGGAAGTAAAAGCGAATACTATCGGTTTCAGGTTTAATGAGTTTATGAAGACGCGATCTCAACTTAGCATATTGAGTATCAGTTAACTGACATTCAAAAATACTATACTGCACCCATTGTCCATAGGATTTGAGGATACTATGGATTTTAGTACGGCGTTTATCCTCAGAAATATCGTAAGAAACAACAACATTCATAAACTGGTAATGGGTAATAGGTAATAGGTAATAGGTAATAGGTAATAGGTAATTGGTAATAGGTAATTGGTAATAGGTAATTGGTAATTGGTAATAGGTAATAGGTAATTGGTAAAAACTCTTTTCTGTCACCTGTCACCTGTAACCTGTCACCTAAATAGCTACTTCAAAAACAAAGGGGGATATTTATCAATTGTTCCCATTAAATACTTAGCCAGTAATCTTGCTTGCAATTCAAAAGCCTCTCGATAACTACATTTACGCCCCATTACTGGATGTTTAAACTCCGATATTTTTTTCTTTTCGTACAAAGTTAAAAAAGTCTTACGTCCTTCTGGAGTGAGAGAAACAGCACCACTTAACGGTTCAGTTACAAAATCGGCTGGAGTTAATAATTGCTTATTCAAAATAGATAAAACCACCGCATCTACCACTAAAGGGCGAAACTCTTCCATTAAATCTAAAGCTAAAGAAGGACGATTATAGCGATCGAAATGTAGGTATCCTAAATATGGATCAAAACCGACAATATTCACAGCACTTTGCAGATCATGACGCAATAAAGAATAACCAAAACTTAACAATGAATTTACTGGATCTGTAGGTGGACGACGGACACGCTTAGTAAAAGAAAATTGAGAATTACGAATTAGACTATCAAAACAACCAAAATAAGCAGCACTACCAGAACCTTCTAAACCACGCAAGGAATTGATACTTTCAGTTGAATTAATTGCAGCAATTACCTGTTCAATGCGAGGAATACTTTTAGATAGATCAATATCATTAAATTCACGCTGATAACGCATCAAAGTTTGACGATAATTTTTTAATTTTCCCCTAACAAACCCTTGCACCAGATGAATAGATTGGGGGGTTTCTCCTGCTGCTTGCCATTGTGCTTTGCGAATGAAAATATTACCAGTCATTTCTGGTTCTAACCGTCCCAAATAATGACCAATTTTATTGATAAAAGATAGAGGGATATGACGCTGCATCAATTCATCCACAACAGCCGGTGAAATAGTTGCTCGTCCTAAAACAACTACACCCTCAAGATGAATAAACGGAACATCTTGAAGAATTTTCTTTTCATATTTCACATTAATCCGTTCATCAACCTTACCGATAAAAGCATCATCTTGTACGATGTAAAGAGTACCCATAATTAAATCCTCAAAATAGGTGACAGTAGACAGGTGACAGGTAACAGTAAAAAGAGTTTGAGAAAGGTTTTTGCATCAAGTATAAATTTCTCAATTTGCTTCTTGATAACGCCCAACTTTATCAGCAAGTTGTGGCAAACATCGAGAATAAAGACTACAACCATCACAGCGTTTTGTTTTTACAGCTTTTGGCATAGCACCTGTAAACAGTAACGTTTGGATAGCTTCAATAGTAGCGATCGTACTACTTCGTAATTCTGGGGTAATTTCTACTAATTTCCGTTGATGAGTTTGAGCATAATAGATATAGCCAGTATTGATATTTTTTCCTGTCATTTCCTCCAAACACAAAGCTTGAGCGCAAACTTGCAATTCATCATTATCCCATTCTCCCCTGCGTCCTCTTTTGTATTCAATAGGGTAAAATCCGCCATTTTCAAATTCAATTAAATCAGATTTACCGATAAGTTGATATTGCTCGGATTTCAAATAAATGGCGCGTATCTGCCAAGTTTCCTCACGATTTTGTTCTCCAACTGTGTGAACTCGTTCATGTAAACTTGTACCTTCAATAGTATATTGATTATCAATGAATTCACCTGCACAATGAATCAACCAACAACGATGGGGACAATAGGAATATTGATTTAATGAGGCAATATTAACGTAATCATCATCAGAGGTGACAGGTGACAGGTGACAGGTGACAGTAGGAAGAGAGTTAGTTAGTTCGTTTTGAAACATAATTAATTAAAAGTGATAAAAGTTGATAGTGGGAAGAAAGTTAGTTATGGTGTAAGTAATTGGATAAAAATATTTACAGTCATTGCGAGCGAAGGGAAGCAATCACAACCCTTGGAATTGCTTCATTTCACTTCGTTCCATATGGCTAACGCCACGCAACGCTTACGCAATGACATTGTGTAATTAATTCTGTCTCACTACTTATTTAAGATTTTCAAACGAAGAGAAGTGAGCATTTTACTAATTTCTATAATCAGCGATAATGTGCGATTTGCTTGTTCTGAAGTTAGATAATTTAATCTAACAGCAAGGATTAAAAAAGTTTCTGTTTCCATTAATGAACCCTTAGCTATAGATAAAAAATGTGCAAAATCGTTTTTAGTTGTTCCTCGTGCATGACCTTCGGCAATATTAGCTGGAACAGATGCAGCAGCGCGAGTAATTTGTGAAGTAAGACGATAAATTTCTGTATTTGGAAATGCAGATGCTAATTGATATAGGACTCCTATTTGAGTTATGAACTAGTTTTTTTAACGAACCACAGAGGCACAGAGGACACAGAGGTAGGAAAATAAGAGATATGATACCTACGGCACGCTTCGCGAACACATTTCATTTAGGATTGCTATAGATATTCACTACCATATTCATTGATTTTTGCCACACAATTAAATCTCGATGTGATTCAATCTTCATAAATAACTCCTCTTCCCTTATTTACTTTTGCCTCTAACCTATTAACTCTCCCTCTTACCTTCTTTCCTCTTCCCTGTCACCTGTTCCCTGTCACCTGTCACCTTCTCCTCACCATTCCCATTCCCATTGTTGTTTTTCTGCCAATACCAGCATATAAAGCAAAGTCAGCTAAGGCGTTAATTTGTTTAATTGTCGTTGTTTCTACATTGCCAAGAATGCGATAACTGATTTCACCTAAACAACCAATAAATTTATTGTCATAGTTGCTAATAACTTCAGTCTTGATATTAAAAGCACTGGCATAAATTGATTCAAAAGAAATATTGGTTAATTCAATATCGCTATATTTATGCCACCGATTTAGTAGACTATTGAATACAGATTCTTTTGTTGGTAAAACATTATCAAATGCACCTTGACGAAAAGCTACAGGTGTAGAAAAAATGAAATTAAGATTGCGTTCTGTTTCGCTTGCTTGTTGATAAAGTTGGGAATAACTACAAGCATTTGCCCAAGGTTGATTAGATTGGGGTGTACCCTGAATGCTAGTAATATATAGGTTAGCTGAACCTAAATGCCAAGGTTGTTTGGGGTTTATATTTAACCATAAAGGTGTCAGTTGACTAAATAAATTGTCATTTAATAAAGAAATACGCCACCAACAAGAAGTACCAGCAGGAATAGGATTTTGATGGGCATATTGCAAACTATAAGATTGGGTTTTATGTTTGTTTTGTATCTGCAATGGTGAGAGCGTAAAGGCTTTATCGGCGTTTGATTCGTGTAAGTAGTCTCCTAATTTTCTATCAACAGAACTCACTAGGTTAAGAAATAAGGCGTGGTAATGTCTACCTGTGAGGAAATTGGGGTAAATTGGAGATTGGGGGATGATGTTGAGGATGAGGCTATGGGGCATGATTTTTGCAGTGTGGCACAATAAAACTAGAAAGATTCAGACTATAGAACGTATAAAGTAATTAACATTGAATAAAGAGTAAGACAAATGACAGTTGATAATTCTCGTGAAGCAACGGCACTCACTAAAAAGTTAGAAGCCAGTTTACCAATTAAAGTCAAGGCAGCAAAAGAGTTATTAAAAATGCTGAAGACAAGAGGAGACATAATAAATCCAGATAAAGAATTTGAAGTTGATTGGGTAGCTTATTCTGGGGATGAAGGCGGGATTATGTGCCGATTAGTCAGCAAAAACGATAATCCCGAAGATGAAGACAAAGCACAATATGTAGTGTCTATTACCCATCTAAAAATAGATCCAGATCATCCCCATGCAGAAGAAATAGAAACATATCAAAGGGTGAGAAATCGCAAGTTAATGTTACAAAATCGTGGTAGCCTTTTGACTGAATTAATGCCTTCACGCCCCCTAAAACAAAGAAGAGCAGTAAAGGTTTTGGTAAGTAATTAATTCCGAAAGCGGTATTGCATTTGTTTGGGGAGTTTTATATTTTTGACATCATCAAAATAGTAATATTCCCCTTGTATTTGCACGTTTTGAATGAGGCTAACTGGTGGCATATTTACCACTAAATGAGAGATTGAACTAGAATCCGCATCAATGGGTCTAAGTCATCAGGAACGCGATAACTGTCAAGTCCTTGAATGAGATGTTTATTAGGGCGATCAAGTTGAGCAAATTCCCATATTTTGCCAGTAGTAACTGAACCGATAAGGTGAGTTTGTTGTGGATTTTCTTGCCATTTATCTAGGGCAATTAGTTCTGCAAAAAGTTGTGTCATTCCATAATCTAAATCCTCTTTTTTTGCTTCAATTACTAGGAGATTATTGCGATTTTTAATTAGATAATCAAAGTAACCTTGTAGTTGTTCACTGACTTTAATTTGATATTCAATTCTCACCTCAGATTTAGTGTAGTGAACTAAGTCTAAAATTATGGGAGAAATTAATACTTCTCTGCGACTTGTTTCATTTGCTAAATCAAAGTATGGGAGAATTTCATCAAGTCTTTCTTGCAGTTCTGTTAATCGGTCTAGATTTTCTTGATATTGGGGTAAACTCAAACGTTTTCGAGTGAAAGTATAGCCAAATTCTTCAGCAAAATCTTGAGGAGAAATGTGCATCTCAAAATATTTGCTAAAAGTATAAGACTGAGTAGGATCAAGAATGGTCATTTATCTAAGTTTCCTCAGTGTGAATCTTGTTATGGTTATAAAATTAAGCAATCAAAACTTCATCATCTGGAAGTTGTAACTGTTTACATTTCATGGCAATTGTTAAAATACCTGATAAACCTGTTAAAAATTGATATTCTTTCTCTCCATCATTACAAACAATAGTTATAGGATAGGAAATTATTCCTTGTTTACGTAATTGAAAAATAACAGCAGCATTAGTTATTGGACAAATGATTACTCCTGGTAAGAGATATTTTGATAACATTTGTAATGCAGGTGTTGGTCTAATTGCATCTCCAATCTTGCGAACAACTTGACAATTAGGAAAAGCTGTTAATTTATTTATTTCCGTACTAGCAAACTCTCGTTTACTATCAGGGTAACGCATTCTAAAACTGATGTTGTAGATTTCTTTAGCGCGGCTTTGAATTTCTATAAATTCACCATTTTGGAAAAATTCATAATACCGCAATAAGTGAAAAGGATCTAATTGTGTTTCTTCTGATTCATCTAAAATAAATCCATGCGGATCTCTTATAGGAAGAGTATCAAATAAACTATAGCGGAAACTAAATAAAGGTGCATAGCTGGTACTGAATATCTCAGCAAATTCTTTTAAATCAGCCAGTATATCATCTCGCTTTCTAAACTCATCCTCATATTTTTCTATCGTTGTAAATCCAGCTTTTAAATCATTCCATTCGTCAGGTGATGTTACTTCGATAAATCTTTTAATAAAAGCTTGACGACCTTTAATTCTTATCCAATCTTTTTTAATTTCTTGGATAGTTTTTTCAGCAATAGCCTCTGCACCTCGTAAAACTTTCATTCTGTAGCGGCATTTTTCCCAAGTCCGGTTACTTTCAAAAATTGTTTTTAATGTATCAAACAGTTTGGAAATTAATTCAGAACCAGATATTTTGTCAAAATATTCCTCCAGTTCTAATAAAGGACGTGCTATTTCTAGTGATGCTTCTGAATGCCAATAAGCTTTGAGGAAAGGTTTATCTAAACAAGGAAGTTTATCTAACATCTCTTTGAGTGCTGCACGTCCACCAGTAGTATCAAGAGAAGTTATATCTTGTTCCCAAGCTTCAGCAGGTAAATAAGCAATAGCTTCTGAATCTATATTAGTTTCAGATTTACCTAAAACACGGCCTACTCTACCTATTCTCTGCCAAAATGCCGAGCGATTCGCGTGCTGAAAAAATCAACCAATCTAAATTTTGTCTTGTGGGTTGAGGAGTTCTTTCAAAGTTAAATCCTACATCTACAGTGCTAGTTGCTAAAATGATTTGACGTTGCATAGCACTATGCCTATCTTTTTTCGGTGCGGGTCCTGTGATACGTCCTATAAAATTATTTAGACCTTGCTTGTCTAACTCCTCTTTAAGACGATTAATATTATCCAGAGAATCAAGAATTACTGCACCATTTTCATTTGGTTTTTCTTTAAAACGTTTAATAACTTCTGCTGTTAGTTCTGTTAACCATTCTTCTTTATTGTCTGGTTTAGGTCGTAATTCTAAATTAACTGCTGTTTGTGATGGTAGAAGCTGACCATTATTTGCTTCTCCATCAATTTTTGCTATCCTTACACCTGCATTTTGTAAATTTTCTAATGCTAATTCACAAGCTGGTTCAGGTGTTGCTGTCAATAATACTACTTTCCGTCCATATTGGAAAAATTTAAAAACGTGAGAATAGGCAAGATAAAATAACATCCCCACTAGCTGTTTAGCATCATAAAGATGAAATTCATCAAAGATAACTGTAGAGAATTTAGTGTAAAAACCACTAGCAATATTACCTTTATCTAACCTGTTGTATGCAAAGAAAGTTGCATAGTAAAAAATATCAGGGTTAGTTACTAGCAGAATCGGTGTATTAGCACCGACATCATTAAAAACAGTTGCCGGATTTCGCAAAACATTATATAGCTTTTCTCCTGGACGATTGCCAACTTTATCACTAGGCCAACTTTTAATATCTTTAGCTGAAGCTGATTTAACTACATGAGGTAAATTGGCATCTTTAACAAATTTTTGTGCTGCTTCTGTTTGTTGTTCAATTAAAGCATTAGTGGGAGCGATATAAACAGCACTTTTTGTAGGTTGATGTAATAAAACTGTTAATCCGGCTTTAGTTTTTCCCGTTCCAGTTGGTGCTAAATTAAGAATAATATCGGCATCTTTTGATTTTTCAAATACATCAATTTGATGTTGTAGTGGTTTACCACCCATGAAAGATAATTCATCTGGAGATGCACAAGCTGAAATACTCCGATTTTCTAACCTGATAACTAATTTTTGATTACTCATTTCTGTTTTCTCTACCACAATAATGTAAACCTGCGGGTACAATCATTTCGCCAATTTGCCAAGCTGCACCTCGAAAATGAAGATTTTTTAATATCGGTGCAGGAGGTATAGAGATTAAATCAAAAGCAAATACTTCTATTTGTCTTGGTAAATCAGCAACATTTAGATAAAATTGACTTTTATATTCGCCTTCTGGGAGTAAAGTTATAGGAAACTCTTTTAAGACATTCACTTTAACTTTACTAGCGAATTTTCCCACACGAATATAATCTGGTAATTGTTGATTTCCAAATACTAATGTTTGGAATTTATTACCCCTTTCAATCATGCGTAATCTTCCAGTTTGAGGAAAATTACTTGCTCTAAATGAACTAGGTTTTGTACCTTGACGTTGTAATGGTAAATCTTCTCTGGCAGTTGCTACACGATTATTAGTCATGGTGTACCAATAAGCATCAGAAAGAGCGTTAAATCTTTCAAATCTAAATGTAATTCTGCCTATTGGTGAAGCTGGTAAAATGTAGCAGGATTGAGCTATTGCCTGAAAATCTTCTTTGTAGGTGGGTCGTCCTGTAGCCTGACCTTGGAGACGATAGGGGGAATTTACCCAACCTAAAGCATAGGTTAAAGCATAATTCCCAAGTAACCCCTCAGTGTAATAGGTATCAGACAACTCCCTAGAGGCAAAAAAGACTGGTTCAAGACAGTTTAATTCAATAAGTTTTGCCTGTGAAAAAGGAATTGTTGACATAATTTAACTCTCTACTTCAACTTGAGTATTTTTGTTTTTACCTTTACCTTTACCTTTGTTTTTTTCAGGTGCAACTTGACGGAAAGGTTCATAGGATTGACTTAAACGTTTGAGAAAAGTATCACGTCCTGCTTCTGACCAGTGGGTTTCTACATCAGTAATTAAATTTCCTAATTCTTCATCAGATAGTTGCACAGAAACCCCTCTTCTGTCTTGCCAATTTGTAATTACTTGCTTGGTTGCTGTGATGACTCTATTAATATTTAAAGGGTGTTCTAAAGGTTCTCCTAAAACATCATAGGTAGCTTGTACAAGTTCCAAGGAGCTAGGTAATTCGGTAATACTGCCAAAAATACCTAATATTTGATTTTCCATTCTTCCTACACGACTGGAAACAGCACCATAACGACTGGTAAAAAGAATATTTCCGATAATGTAGCGCAGTTCATCAGCAGTTACATCTTTGAGTGTGACAACATCTAAAAAATGAACTCCTGGTTTGATGTATTCGCTGGTATTTAAAGCGGTGGAAGGATTACCTTTTTCATCTCGCATTGTGCCGTTTTCGTAGATGGCGTTAATAGTGCGATCTCCTACCACATCAGTAGCAGATAAAATACTAAAAGCATCTTCAGTCCAAATACGGCTTTTTTGTGCGCCACCTCCACCAGCAGCGAAACCATAAAGGAAACAATCTACACACATTTCACAAGGTGCATTAGTATTTAAAGAACAAATAGAGTTATCTTTGATGTTAGTGAATAAAAGATCATGCGCTCTTAAATGTTCTCTTCCATAACGTCTTTCTGGTGCTACTTGTTTACGTTTTGTCATCACCAACCGTTGAATGATATTGTCATTATTCACACCAGCTTGCACAAATTCATTACACATTGATTCACCAGAACCTTCTGTACGAAAAATGGTTTCTGAGTGAGTTGTTCTCAAAACAATTAAAGTAATAAACCGACCTTTGGGGAAATTTTCATAGGTGGTTGCAAGAACAGGGGAAAGTTTTTGAATTGACATGATAAACTCCTAATTAATTAAACAGTTGTATTTGTTTCGACAGATTTATTATCAGACGTGCTTCTTAGTGCAGCATCAGCTTCTTCAAAAAAGAATAGATAAGCTGCTTCCAAAGTTTTGTGGTCAGATAAAAGTTTTTCTGGACGTTGTTGGTAAACCTCTTCATAAATCCTTCTTAAAATCCCATAGTATTGTTTGACGTATTCATACTTAGTTTTCTTAACTCCATGTTCACGAATTCTATCTAATCGAGTATGATATTGCTGTACCAAAGCAGCAAACATTAAATCTAAGTCCATATAGGATTTATGAGAACGTACTGCTGCTATAAATTTCGCAAAAGGTTCTACTAAGGATGTACGTTTATCCCGTGAACTTCCCCAAAGTTTCGCTTCAGATGCAATTTTTGCAGATTCTTTGAGATATTGAGTTAATAGTGTGTTGTCAGACATAAGGCTTTTCATTAAAGTATTTAATGGTGTAGAAATTCGACTCCAAATAAGTCGAAAATTTGGTTCATCTTGTTCTCGTAAAATCCAACGTAACAAAACAAAGTAAAGTTCAATTGGTCTATCACAAGTACGAGCCAAATCATATAAACAATCATCAGATTTTTGAATACTGGCAACAGATATTGCTAATTCTCCAAGACAACGTAATCTTTCAAGAATTTCTTCTGCACTGAGAGTATTCCTATCTTCCTGAGTTTTTTTGTTCTTAAAACGTTTATATTGTCCATTTCCCAGTAATGGTTGCAGTGCAGCAGGAATACCTTCAACTCTGCCATACACATCATCAAATAAATCTACCTCCATATTGCTGCTTAAAGTAAAAGGAAACCCAATATCTAAAGATAAAGATATTTCTAATCCTAATCTCAGTGATTTTAGTAAAGCTAAAGAAGCATTAACATCTCCCCAAACTAAAGCACTAATCACAGATGTATGAATAAAATCTGGTCGTTTAGGTAATGCTGCACCAACTACTTTATTAGCTTTAAATTCAAGTTTGTAATCTCGATAAAGTTGTAATTGATCAACAGTAACAGGACCACCCTCAGCATTTGTATGTGAAAGTTGTTCTATAAATTCGCGCCAAATTTTTAAAAGTTCGGGAGCAGAACCTTTAGGTAATGCTAAATGTAAATAAAGAGGTTCTTGTTTGCTAACTTTAGGAAAATTAGCACCCACTGTCATTAGTTGATAAGCTAACGCAGCAATAGAATCTGCTTGTCTTTTTGGTTCGGCACTAATACCACCTGGTAAACGATTAGAAAAAGCCTGTACTTTTGTTCCAGGAGGCATATTTGCGGAAATTAATTCATCTATTTCACTGGATGTAGAACCTAAAGAACATCTTTGTCTAGGATTAGCTTCTACATAGGCATCTAATTCATTAATTCCAATTAGCTGATTAGCAAAAGGTAAATTTACCATTCTGTGAACTGCTAAAATCATTTCTTCAGATACTTCTATTTCTTCAGAAGTTTCTGTACTGTTATTTCTTAATTGAAAAGACTCTTTGAGAGCTTCGTTAATACCTTCAATGCCATTAATAGCGGCTTTTGCTGCAAATAAAGGTCGTCCATACTGACCATTAAATGCTTCAAGTGCAAGACGTTGATGTTCAGAAATTCCAGTATGATGAGCGATTTTATCCCAAACTTCTTTAGGATTTAAACCAGCTTCTCTATAACTCAGATAAGCTGCTTTCAAACCTTCAGATATAGAAAATTCTTCTGCATTACTTACAGGTAATAATCCTAATTCAGCAGCTTTTTTGATTGCATCTGCACCTGCATTATCTCCCCACTTGCTTACATCTTTAGCAATTTTATCTGATTTATAACCAGCTTTTTTCCTTTCTAAAAGAGCCTGGACATTGACCAAAACTTCATCAACATTTTGTTGAATAGCCTGATGAGTAACTTTGATACCATCTTTAGTAGGTCTGACAAGTTTCTCAATATTATTACCAAAAACTTGATCAATTTTACTTTGCCAAACAGCAGCAATTTCTTTAGTTAAATCTACATTTGGTAAATTTGCCCCTTCAAACAGTTCACTATCTGGAAAAATTGCGATGGGATGAAAGCCATATTTTTGTAAAACTTCTTCACAAGCACCCAGTAACAGAGATGTAATATAACCTTTATCTTCTGATAAACGCACTCGAAAAAGATGACATTTTCTGCCAAAAGCGACTGTTAATTCTGTTTCTATTTTGCGAAATCGTTGTGCATCAGGAATACCTAAATCAAACAAATCAGCAGCAACTAACATTGCAGCCCAACGTTCAATATTTGGGTCTTCTGGTAAAAATCTAGCACCATCACTGACGCTGTGACCTGAATGACGTTCAATCAACTTTCTGACTAATTCTAAGTCATTATCTGTGACTACAAAGCTAAGAACACAAGCTTTTTCAAGTTGTTCTTTTAAAAAGTCTTTATCTCTAGCTAAGGTTTTGACCTTTCGTTCTTGAGGATCTAATTTATTGAGGTCATGAACAGCAGTTGCAGCTAATAATAAAGGTCGTTTATCTTCTGCTACTTCTGCTATGCGGCTAACTGTCAAAATAAACTGACACGCAGAGTCTAAATGTTCTGCAAGAGTTGTACCTGTTCTCACACCATATTGATGATGATGTGCATGGTTTTCATAAAGTTGGGGGCGAATTTCACTGAAATAAATTTCCTCTAAGGATTTAGGAGGACGATTTAAAAGCCGACCGCGTTTAATCATTTTCTTTTTCCAATGTAATTAAATAAGAGTTGATTTGTCTAACATAAAGCGGATATTGCTGTAATGCAAAACTAATTGCCATGAAAACCTGATTCGGATCTATATCATCATATTCATGAACCAAACGATTTCTTAAACCTGATGATGGTGCAATCTGTTTTGCTAGTTCGGGAGTAATAATTTGATATTTACCCAATTCAATGAAAGCCTCAAAATTAGTGTAAGATTTTCCAGGATTGAGTTTTGACAATATATGATCATTGATGTCTATTGCAGCTTGAGTCATTAATTGCAATAGTCTTTCTGTAATTAATTGCTGTTCAAAACTACTGAGGTAATCATTTAAACTAAGACCTGCAAATTTTTTGAGGTGATCAAGATAACGACCTATCAACTCTAGTCTAGTTTCAATAATCACAGGTTCTATATTTGTCATACTCCCCACCTTTGTAGGAAATTCTCAATGTTTTTTAATTTAGTTTTTTCAATCTTTTTAATTTCTGTGTTACTCAGTAATACTCTTTGTTTAAATTTCTCAAATTCATCTGCTTGATTTTCATATAATACCTTTCCATCACGAGCTACAAAATGAGCTATTAATTTAGAACAGTGATTAAGTTCAACAATATCAATGTTATCAGAATTGATTTTAAATATTTCTCCCAAAATTCCAGGTATTGCAAATAAAGCTAATGGGTGATCTTGAACATATAAGTTATATTTTTCTTCATCGCATAAAACCGCAAAATCCCAATCACTATTAGCGTTAGTGTTACTAGTTGATCTAGAACCAAATAAAACTAACATTTTTAGGTAAGGTATTCTCTCAGGAATTTGTGACGATAATTGTTGAATTTCTATAATTGAGGAAGTATTGTTTTGCATTTGATTTTAGTCCTAATCTCAGATTTATTTTACTCAATTTCTTCTAACAGTTTAGCAACTTGTTCTGGTTCAGGTAAGTGATTTTTTAACTCCTGTGGTAAAGTCGAAACAACTTTACAATTACCTCTGTTTGATTCTGGTATTACATACTTAACAATGGTTTCATTTTGACATTTACAAACAAGAATACCAATTGATAAATTTTCATTTGGTAGTCGAGATACATCATCTAAAGCAGGTAAATACAACTGCATTTTATTCAGAAAATCAGGCACAAATTTCCCAATTTTTAAATCTATAGCCACTAAACACTTTAATTGACGATGATAAAATAACAAATCAATAAAAAAATCCTCTCCATTGACCTGTACATAATATTGAGTATTAGTAAAAGTAAATATTCCTCCCATTTCGTTTAAAAATGGAAACAGTCTTGTTAAAATTGCTTTCTCAAGTGGTGTTTGATCATGTTTATTTTTATCACCATAAGCAATACAAGCTAAAATATCATCTCTGTCTAAACTCGGATATTCTTCTAGAATTGTCTCAATTGTTTCTCCACCTGCAAGTAAGTCCAGAATTAAAGCTACCCAAATTCGATGGCCTTTAATACAAGGTTTACCAAAACAAATATTTGGATCAATGGAAATTCGAGAAAGTAAATTATTTGTACTCATTATTACTTCTTCCTATTTACCTCTTTTTACTATTCTACAGTGATTGATTTAGGTTTTTACTTAAAAATTGTCCGTAACTCCTTGTTAAAATCTATCATGACACCGAAAATAAAAGTTGACAAGAGAAAATAAGTATAAAGTATACGGACACTTATAATGAGTCGAAAAGGTCAGTCTATTACCCTGTCGGTATCAGAACGAGACAAAGCCGAACTAGAAGCGATCGCCCTCGAATTTGGGATGATGTGGGGGGATGATCCCAATATCTCCAAACTGATCAAAGCGATCGCTCAACATGAATTAATCATTGGTAAAAATCATGACTGGCAGGAATCACGTATCCGCGCATTATACCGTTGTATAGGTGCATTAACAGACATTGGACAAGTGGAACAAGCGCAGATTATCGCCAATTTGTTACTCGAACGCAGTGAATTGTCCATACCAATGCGAAAAGAAATTGAAAAGGTTTTAAACAATTCACTTCCATCTTGGCGGTTACAAGTTGACCACTATATTTTGCGTCAACAACCGTTTCAACTTTCCTATCAAGATGCAACAGAAAGAATATTAAATTATACGGTTCACTATGCTAAGATTACCCCCCATGAAAAACGCCTCTATCTTGATTGCTGGTGTCAGGAAACATTAGATAACCATGACATAGAAGCACTACAGCATAATTGGTGTTTTCGTTTAGACAGAATTAACGAAGCAGCTATTACGGAAATTGCTGGTAAATGGCGATCGCATTTGGATCAAATAGATGTAGAAATGCACCTACTAAACAACTTAGCTTTTGCCTATCAAACTAAACCAGAGGATACAATAGTTGAATGGATACCAGAAAAATCAAAAGTGAAGCGAGTGATTAGAAAAACATCTAATACATTTTGGTTTATCCGGGAAATCATGCAATATTCCTCCGATTGTATTGTAGTTTCACCGGAGGATGTGCGATCGCGCATTCAAGAAAAACTCATCAATTTATGTCAAAATTATGACTTGACTTCATTACAGGTAATAGCCAAGGATTGAGAAATACCTTACACCACAGCGAAAACGTAGATACGCAATCCAGTATTTAGTAGGGGCGGGGAAACCCCGCCCTCAATTGGATTGCATCCGAACAATAACCGCTATAGGTAGTGTGTGGAGATTCCTATTCCTGTTACAATAATCTCTACTAGGGATTGAAACTGCTAGCAAAATCTGGCGTTGCTGATTAAGAGTATGATTTTGTTATGCCTACGGCACGCTGCGCGAACACGCAGAGGCGCTCCAGGCGCAGAGAGTAAGAGACTTCCAAATAAAAAAATGTCCCAAAACTGATGCAGAAATTCTCTCTCTGTGTACTCTGTGCCTCTGTGGTTCGTTTCTTAGGATAATTTATTTCTTGGAAGTCTCTAAGAGTTTGAAATCATTGATTTTTCAATTTCATACCCTAATTCAGCAACGCCCAAAATCTCTATTGGAGATTAAAAACGTAATGTTGAACATCACAAACACCAAGTTGAGCTTTTCTGGCAATAATGCTCTTAGTGAAAACGAAGCGATGAGAGAAATTGCTTACAGCATGGACTTATTAATTCCTGGATTATACTTATGGCTACCAGGAATACTTATGCGTATTGGTGGTGATGTTCCTGATGATCAACCTTATAAATATCCAGGTAAGATTCACAGCAGAATAGGTATTGCTTTAGTATTGCCAGGGTACAAGATTTTTACATCTTACCAGGGAACTTATGACTCATTTGGAGAGGACTTGAGAAAAGGATTTCATTATTTGTCTGATTTAACCTCCAGATTTTAAAGCATCCACAGCTAAATTTAACTTTAAAACATTGACTCCAGGTTCTCCAAAAATACCAAGAAAACGTCTATCAATATTCTGATTAATTAAACTTTCCAGTTTTTGTTCTTGAACTCCCCTAGCTTTCGCAACTCTGGCAATTTGCGCCTTAGCACCTGCTAAACTAATATGAGGATCAAGACTAGAACCAGAAGTATAAACCAAATCAGCAGTAGGTTTTATACCTGCCGTCTGTAAACCCTGAAAACCATCATTTCCCTTAATCCGTTCTATTAATGCTATATTGCTGGGAGCTAAATTACTAGCACCAGATATACCTGTCTTTAAAACTCCACTTTCATCCTTCCTTGGATCTGCTGTACTGTAATTAGTGGTACTGGGACGACCATTAAAATAGCGTTCAGAAGTGAAAGGTTGCCCAATTAAATCAGAACCAATAACTTGTTTTCGGCTATTAGTAATTAAACTCCCATTAGCTTGATCAGGAAATACAATTTGACCAACAATAATCATTATCAATGGATAAATTAAGCCGCAAATTATCCAAGTGATTAAAGTAGCACGAATAGCCTGGTTAGCATCTCTAGTAAAACTCATTAAAATTTCTCCGGTTGAAACATTACAAAAAACAAATAAATAGACAGACTGAAAATTCCTACTCCTAATAGTCCTAAAGCCCAAGCTTGGGAACGAGAAAAATGTTCAGATGTAGCCGCATAAACCATTGGGGCAATAATTAAATTACTGCATATTCCTAAAAATAAATAAATCGAGAGTTGATGTTTGTGCATAATTTCTGATGTTGACTATACTTCTCTCTGTCGTCATCTAATTTAAAGGCAGAATGACATCAATTAATTTAATGGCAATAAAGGGCGCAATAATACCCCCAACACCATAAATAAAGATATTGCGTTTTAATAATTGATCTGCTGTGAGAGGTAGAAACTTTACGCCCTTGAGTGCTACAGGAATCAGTGCTGGAATAATTAAAGCGTTATAAATTAGAGCCGAAACTATTGCTGATTGAGCGCTTTTTAAGCCCATAATATTTAAAGCACCAATCCCTGCTGCGCCAAAAATAGTGGGAATGATAGCGAAATATTTAGCAATGTCATTAGCAATAGAAAATGTAGTTAATGCCCCACGAGTAATTAGTAACTGTTTACCAATAGTCACCAAATCAATTAATTTGGTAGGATCAGAATCTAAATCCACCATATTAGCAGCTTCCTTTGCCGCTTGTGTTCCCGAATTCATAGCTACACCCACATTTGCTTGAGCTAAAGCTGGTGCATCATTAGTCCCATCTCCCGTCATTGCCACTAATTTACCTTGAGATTGTTCAGCCCGAATGACACTAATTTTATCTTCTGGAGTAGCTTCAGCAATAAAATCATCAACTCCTGCTTCCCTGGCAATAACACTAGCTGTAATGCGATTATCACCAGTGAGCATAATAGTTTTCACCCCCATTCTTCGCAGTTGATCAAATCTTTCTTTAAGACCAGGTTTAACAATATCTTTGAGATAAATCACCCCATAAATTTGGTCATTTAAACAAACAGCTAAAGGTGTACCTCCCAATAAAGAAACCTGTTCATAAGCCGCATCTAATTCTGGAGGAGCTTGAGTACCACGAGAACGGACAAAACCTTTAATTGCATCTACCGCACCTTTTCTAATTTCACTACCATCAGCTAAATTAATCCCACTCATACGGGTTTTAGCTGAAAATTCTACACCTTCAGCATTATCAACATCAACATCTATAACTACCTGATATTTTTCTGCTAACTTCACAATTGATCTACCTTCCGGTGTTTCATCAAATAGACTTGCGATTCTGGCAATTCTGGCTACATCTTCAACAGAGTAATTATTCACAGGAATAAATTCATCAGCCATCCGATTGCCTAAAGTAATAGTTCCTGTTTTATCTAAAACTAAAGTATTAATATCACCACAAACTTCTACTGCTCTCCCAGAAGTAGCAATCACATTAAATTGAGCGACTCTATCCATTCCAGCTATACCAATAGCACTCAATAAACCACCAATAGTTGTAGGAATTAAAGCTACTAACAGAGAAATTAGAATGGCAATACTGGCACCATTGCGTAAATTATTCCCTGCATCTTCCCCAAATACCACACTAATAAAATTAGCGATATAACCAGTAAAAGGAGGAAGAGTAGAAACCACAATTAAAAACACCTGGGTAAGAACTGCTAACAGCACAGTTAAAGCAATTTCATTAGGTGTTTTACTCCGTTCCGCACCTTCTACCAGAGAAATCATTCTATCAATAAAACCTTGACCAGGATCAGCAGTAATCCGAATAGTCAATTCATCAGACAGCAAGCGTGTACCACCTGTAACCGAACTAGCAATATCCGTCCCCGGTTGTTTAAGTACAGGGGCAGATTCTCCCGTAATGGCTGACTCATCAACAGAACCCATACCTTGAGTAACTTCTCCATCAGCCGGAATCATATCACCTGCAATGACTTTCACTAAATCCCCCTTACGTAATTCCGTAGAGTTAGTAGTTTCAATCACCCCATTAGATAAAATTTTCCGAGCCATAGTATCAGAACGGGTAGCTCTGAGAGTATCAGCTTGGGCTTTACCCCTTCCTTCCGCCACAGATTCCGCAAAATTGGCAAACAAAACGGTGGAAAATAAAATCAGAGTAATTATCCCATTTAACAGTCGTTGTTGATTAATATCAGCCTTAACAGTGCCAAATAAATTAGGGTCAAGAGTGACTAAAAAAACCACTATTGTCCCCACCCAAACAATAAACATCACCGGGTTTTTGACAGAAATGCGGGGGTCAAGCTTGACGAATGACTCACGAATAGCTCTTTGATACAATCCCCGCATATTTGCTTTCGGTGTATGCTTGCGGGATTCACGAGTTCCATGAGGAAGACGAAGATTATTTGTCATATCTTTATTCTTTCTATCTTTGCGCCTTTGCGCCTTTGCGTGAGACTTTAACTTATAATCCTTTAGCTATCCAAAATGCTTCCCCGATAGGACCAAAAGCCAAAACCGGAAAAAACGTCAATGCACCCAAGATCAAAATTATTCCAGCAGTGACACTGGTAAATAATCCCGTATCAGTGCGTAAAGTCCCTGTAGTCAAGGGTACACTTGGTTTACGAGACATATTATCTGCTAGTAACAATAAGCCTGTAATGGGGACAAAACGCCCTGCGAGAAGACTAAAACTGGCGCTGAGGTTCCACCATAAAGCGGTAATAGTGGGTTTTGCTCCCATAGCTATGGCCAAAGGTGATGGTTGGGAGTCTCCTAAACCTTCGAGTCCAGAACCGTTGTTAGCTGCGGCTGAGGTATATTCATACAGCACTTGAGCAAAACCATGAAAACCGGGGTTACTGATTCCTGCTAGTTGGTCGGGAAAAGCTAGAGTGATTCCGGCTGGTATCATGATGGCGATGGGATGTACTAAAAGAATCAAAAAACTGGCAAGGACAACTTCGCGTTTTTCGATTTTTCTTCCTAAAAATTCCGGTGTTCTGCCTACCATTAAGCCTGTAGCAAAGACGGTTAATATGAGGTAAGCAAATAAATAAGCTGTTCCTATTCCTTGTCCGCCCCAAATGATTTGGAGAAACATATTGGCAAAGGTAACAAAACCGCCGTTGGGCATAAATGAATCAATTAAACTATTAATTGCTCCACACATTGTGGCGGTTGTCGCAACTATAAATAAGGCTGATTGCGCCCAACCAAATCTGATTTCTTTTCCTTCTAAGTTGGGTTGTGTACTTCCTAAAATGGTATTGATGGCTGGGTTGCCGTTATATTCTCCTATGGCGGTAATGATAATAAAGATGATGAAAATTATGCCTACCATGCTGTAAACTAACCAGGCTTGTTTGCTGTTGTTGGCAAATATTCCATAGGTGTAAATTAGGGATGTGGGAATTAACAACATGGCGATGATTTCTATGAGGTTAGAAAATCCGTTGGGGTTTTCATAAGGATGGGCAGAATTGATAGTAAAAAATCCGCCGCCGTTTTCTCCTAGTTGTTTGATAATTTCCAAATGGGCAACTGGTCCGCGAGCGATCGCTTGACTAATGCTAGGATTTTCTAAGGTAGGAAATACCGCAGGTCCTGCTAATGTTTCTGGTACTCCCGCTATCATTAGGAATATTGCCCCTACTATACTCATGGGTAACAATATTCGCGTAATCGAACGAATTAAATCTACATAAAAATTGCCTAATGGTCTGCCTGTTAATCCTCTAATAAATGCTATACTTACTGTTAGTCCTGTGGCAGCGGAAGTAAACATTAAATAGCCAATTCCCCAAATTTGACTACCATAACTGAGATAAGTTTCTCCTGAATAATGTTGTTGATCTGTGTTGGTGAGAAAGGATATGGTTGTATGTAAAGCTGTATCCCATGTCATCCCACCAATTTGCGTGGGGTTGAGAGGTAGCCATGCTTGATTTATGAGGATGAAGAATATTAAACATCCCATGACTAAGTTGCTGTAAAATATGGCTGCTGCATATTGCCAAGCGGTCATATCTGGTTTACTATGAACACCGATGAGCAGGTAAATTAATCTCTCCAGTTTGTCAAATATGGGGTCGAGAATTGTTCTCTGTTCTTGGTAAATACGCGCCATATATTTTCCCAAGATAGGTGTGATGCCTACTACTATGAGTAGAGTTAATGCTATTTGTATCCATCCTTGGATCATAATTTTATACTAAGAATATAGGCTGATTAGACATCTCCGCAAATTAAAGATGCTTGACTTGAAACCCTTGCGGAGACGTTCCATGTAACGTCTCTATCATCTTTTTTGGATATGTCTATTGAATAACCAATTTCTATAATTCATTAATTTCTGATTAAAAACAACATTCGCAAGGTATATTTTATGTTTAGCTTAATGGATTTACCTAGCAGCGAGGAGATTCATATTTATACAGGTGCTAATTGAGCGATCGCTATTGTAACAAATCATCACTGGCTTGTTAAGCGATAGATTACGATTCAATACTTGTCAGTTAAGAAAATGTAGCGACTGTCTTGATTGTCAAGCGATCGTTAAGGAAAAATTTAAAGTCTAGGAAAAAAGTCAGAAAATAGAGGAGAAAAACAGAACAGAACAAAACAGGTAAATTATAGATTGCCATAAATTACCAAACTAGATTGGAGGTATAAAAACGACAGTAGAACTTTATGCAGAAATTGGTTGTGAGTCTTGAGAAATAGACCAAGGAAGATGATCTCGAATCATCGCATTTAAAATAACTAACATTTTATGAACGCAAGCAGTAATGGCCAATTTTTTGGGTTTACCACGTTCAACCAAGCGCTCATAAAAAGTTTTGATAACAGGATTATGACGCATGGCAACAACAGCACCCATATAAAGAATGGCACGAACATGGGCGCGACCACCATTAATCATGCGCTTACCTTTGTGCTGACCACTATCATGATTAATTGGTGCAACACCAACTAAGCGAGAGATTTGTTTGGCAGTTAATTGACCTAATTCTGGTAAGTCAGAAACTAAAGTGGTAGAAATTACTTGACCAACGCCAGGAGTAGTTTTGAGTAGATTGACTTTATCAATCCATTGTTGATTATTTTGGGTCAACGTCTCAATTTCTTGATTGAGTTGTTGAAGATGTTGCTCAAGATAATCAATATGGGATTCAATATCTGTCAAAGCTTTACCACGAGCGCGGTCACGGCGATTCTTTTCCGCTGTAGACATTTCTACTAATTGTCTTCGGCGACTAATTAATTCGCCTAATTGACGTGACATTTCACTTTCGATTGCTAACACCTCCGGTTTCATTGCTTCACCGAAATGCGCCAAAATCTGTGCATCAATGGCATCGGTTTTGGCTAACTTACCTGTAGCTTTAGCAAAGTCTCTTCCCTGACGAGGATTGATTAATGCTACTGGTAAAAGAGCCGCTTGCAATTGAATGATTAATTCTGTTTCTAGTCCTCCTGTTGCTTCCAGTACGATTAGGTTTAAATCGTTAGATTGAAGTTGCTTAACTAGATTAGCTATTTCTGTTTCAGTATTAGCAAATTGAAATGCTTTACCCATTGGACGGATATAAACATCAAGTGTTGCTTTACTTACGTCAATGCCTACCCATTGGGAGATATAATCCATTTTTAACTCTCCAATTTCAATTACTTCTTTTTAATTTGTTTTGTTTTTATTCATCCCCTTGATTTCACTCATCCTTGCACGATACGGGCTATATTATCTATGTCTTTGTTCATAGTTTTTACCCCAGGCGACTGTTCGAGTTCTGTCATGGAGATTGTTGTGGTGATCCTTGCTACAAAGCGGTCTTTTCTGACCCAGGTTGGGACGGTCTACCACTTCTTCTAACATACCTCTAAGATACAAGGTTGGGTTGAGGAACGAAACCCAACACCACCCACCAGGGGATCGCGGGAAGGCTGGGAGCCGCGTCTCTTTAGAGCGCGGGGGAAAGCCTACCCGTGCGGTTTTAACCGCTGCCAATATTCTCGATCATGATGCGGGTCATTAAATCTTTTCAACATTTTATTTCTCTCTAACTAATCTTTTTAAGGCTGACGAAAGACTCATTCCCCAACCTTGGGCGATATCCTCAAGTTTCTTTCTTTCAGTTTCATCTAGGTACACCGCTAGAGGTTTTTTCTTCATATACAATATTGGGTTGACATTACTGTAATACTGCCATATAATAGTTATATCGTCAATCACATCAACAAAATAAACCTGTGCAAATACGCTGGAGATTCAAGCTACAACCGAATATTGGGCAACAAGCCTTAATGTCTGAGTGGCTTGTTACTTTACGGAAACACAGAAATTAAAGTTGTTAACACCGCTGAGGCAATTGTCCAAGAGGATCTAAATGTTAAGGCTATGAAGCAACATCTCTCCTTGAGCTAAAACGCCTTCAGCTAGTTGATATAACCAGTAACTCTCGTCAGTCAAATATTCAATTGAATGTAATAAGTTGGTTTTTAGTAAATTCTTCAAATAAGCTAAAGTTGCTAAATAAGTAATCTTTCCAGAAGGTCTTGGTCCGATAATAGAAATGTGACCTTGATAAACTTCTAATTGTGGAGAACTAGGAACATGGGAATTATCCACTAACAAATTCAACCATTGTATGATTGACTGAGGGCGAAATTTGTAATTTAACGCCATTCCCTTCATAATGGCATCATTCACTCTGTCACTGATACCAAAATTAAAATCTTTAACTGGTTTTAAGGTGAAATTTTGCAATCTAGCCGGTGCTGGCATTGGTAACTGTCCAGTCAACAAAGCGTATAATGTAGCAGCTAAAGCATAAATATCAATATATTCTCCCCGTTCTGCATCTGGTAAATACTGTTCAGGAGGTGCATAACCTGGAGTAAAATTCTGTGTATGTTGTTGAACTTCACCTGATACAAATTGTCTCGCAATACCAAAATCAATTAACACCGCTTCTTGTTTACCAGCCCGAATCATAATATTATTGGGCTTCAAATCTCGATGTAATAAACCCTTGTCATGAACTAGGGTTAATGCGTCACCAATTTGTTGAATATATAGCAGTGCTTCCGCTTCTGATAACGCCCCTTTTTCAGTTATCCTTTTTCCTAAATCTTCACCGTTAATATACGCCATCACTATACAAGGTAAACTAGCTTCATCAAAGACATTTTCTACCTCAACTATATGGGGATGACGACATAATGCTAGTCTCAATCCTTCATCACGGAAATCTTGTTTTAATTTATCTTGATAAGCTATCAAATCTGGACGGTTTAAAATTTCTTGTCTCAAGGTTTTTATTACCCGCAGTTCACCGCGTTGGTTTTTAGCCAAATAGGTGATACCTATTCCCCCTTGACCTAGTTCTCGTTCTATAATGTAGCGTCCCCCAAATAACGCCTTTCCAGGATAAAATAGCATTTTCATTAATTTCTATTTACTCAAGTAGTTGAATTTTGTATCGTTTAGCCAGTTTTTGCAAATCCCTTTGAAAACGAGCAGTAAGAGCAATTTCAATGGGTAGTGGTTCATTATTATTCTCCATCTATCCCTTCCCACATTTGTGAAAGGGGTATAGTTTGTCCACTTAATGCTTCTTTTATTCCCTGACGAATACCTTCAATGACAATTTCTGTGGGTGTTTCTTCAAAAGCTGAATTTTTCTCTAATGGGAAAATAGATTTTTGAATAAGTTGCAGTGCATAAGTTTCCACAGAAAGACCTTGTTGTTGTGCTTGCTGTATTAAATACTGTTCTAATTCTGGTGGTAAATTGATGGTTAGTGTCATAAATATATCTATTATAAAATGAGTTTAGTTTTATCAATTTACCAAAATTTTTGATAATGGCGACAAAAAATCTATGACTAATCTCTTACAACAAGCTTATGTTGTCGTCTCACGGCTACCTGAAGATGAACAGAATGAAATTGCTCAAATGATTTTCCAAAAATTAGCACAGCGTCAACAACTACTGCATCCAAAGAATATAGATTTTATGCAGTTTGCTGGTATTGCGAATGCTGAAGAAACTATACTTTTACAAAACCTCGAACATGAGATTGAAGAACAAAGATTACTAGACTTGCAAAGGCAAATTGAACTGTGAAAAAAGCTTTACTAGAGTACTTGTGCAAAAACTTCGTTCCATCCGGTAATAGGTACAATAATCTTTAAGCGTAAAGTACCTATATCATCATTATTAACAATGATACAAGGTCGGGTTTTGCTAATTTCATCCCCTACTGTGGGATCAGCATTATACAGCCAGATTTCACCTCTACGCATAATCTTGGTACTCATAAAAATCTTCATTACAAGTATCAACAAATTCTGTTAAACTGCTTTCTGTTTCATAATAAGAACGCATCATTTCCGCAGCAGCAGTTAAGCCCAGTTTTTGAGGATTTTGCATTTCTTCACCCATGAGTTTTAAGGCAAATTCTATTATCTCTAGTCTTTCGACATTAGGCATTTGTTTAATAGCTTCTAAAATTTGGGGGTTGATCATAATTTGTGGCAATTGTAAGTAGTTTCTATTTTAAAGTAAGATATACTGACTCTGCAACCTTCGTAGGTTGGCTTGAATGAAATGAAACCCAACACCACCCACCAAGATATGTTGACACTCTCAGGGCTAAAGCCGCTGAGATTCTGGGGACAGAGTAAACTTAGGTAATGCCCAAAGTTTAATTCTCGCTACGGTCGCACAACACCGTCTACCCAGTAAGCCTAAGTCTAAGCTTAGATTGCTGGATATTTCTGTTGTTAACATTGATGTAATATACCGTAGGCATAGCTCTGATGTTGTTGCACTTTGATAAATTCTCGCTCCTGAACTAAAAATTGACTTTTTTGCCTATTTTACTTGTGTACTAATTACTAAGAATTACAATGCCATCCGTAAACCAACAGTTATTTTCCCAATCTGGATTAAATTTGATTGCATTCATAGTTTCTCCGTCTTGTCTTTTACAAGTTGGTACAGTGTCTATGCTGATATTAGTTATAGCTCAGAAAGCTACAAGCGAGGCATTAATCAGCCTGGGTGAAGCAAGTGAAGAATTATTACGAGGCGATCGCCTACCTGTCCTTCCTTTTCCAGATGGTTATAAATTAGACAAGGATTAGAAATCATCCGTAAAACTCAAGCGTATTTTCATGATGAATGCCCAGAATATACCCCAATTACCAATTCCCTCCTACTTTAACCCTGCAAAAGTCGGTGAAGTTTGGCGTGTACCTTATCAACAACGTGCTGCTGAAGCTGAAACTTATGCCAAACAACAAAACATTCCATCAGCAGCTTTAGATAAAAACCGTATTTGTCTATTATTAATAGATGTCCAAAATACCTTTTGCATTCCCGATTTTGAATTATTTGTAGGCGGAAAAACTGGAATTGGTGCAGTTGAAGATAATCAAAGACTGTGCGAATTTATTTATCGCAACTTGGGAATAATTACCAAAATTATTCCCACACTAGATACTCACACAGCCATGCAAATCTTTCATCCTATATTCTGGGTAAATTCCCAAGGAGAACACCCAATACCTGCCGCAACCAACATTACACCCACAGATATTAAAAATGGTATTTGGCAAGTTAATCCAGCGGTTGCTAATAGTCTCAATAATGGTGATTATGACTTGTTAGCAAAACAGGCTTTTCATTATGTTCAACAACTCAGCCAAGATGGAAAATACCCGTTAACGGTGTGGCCTTATCATTCTATGTTAGGTGGAATTGGTCATGCTTTGGTTGCATCAGTAGAAGAAGCAATATTTTTCCATAGTATCGCCCGTCAAAGTCAAACCCAATTTGAATTAAAAGGGGAAAATCCGCTAACAGAAAATTATTCTATTTTACGCCCTGAAGTTTTAACAGGATTTGATAATCAGCCAATTGGACAAAAAAACACAAATTTAATTAAACAACTTTTAGAATATGATGCGGTGATTATTGCGGGACAAGCTAAAAGTCATTGTGTTGCTTGGACAATTGACGATTTATTAACAGAACTTAAACAGGTAGATCCCACCCTCACAAAGAAAATTTATCTTTTAGAAGATTGCACTTCTCCTGTTGTCGTTCCTGGTGTAGTTGACTATACGGAACAGGCTAATAAGGCATTTGCTAGATTTGCCGAAGCTGGAATGCACATTATTCAATCAACTGAAGAATTAGTCATTAGTTATTAGTCATTAGTCATTGGCTTAGGTATTTTCAAAATAGCAAGCCATTTTTACTCTTGACTCCTGAATTATTATTGTATACTAAAATGCTCAACGAAATTAAAGAATATTTACAATTACACCAAAGCCCATAAAGTCTTGACAAAACATAGAAATAATGTGTTAGCATAGGTAGCATTGACAAATATACTCTCCCAAAGTACACATCAATATACCAAATACATTAATCAGATCAAAAGGATTATGGGATGCCGACTGAAAATTTTTTTAAGTGATGAAGAAAAGTTAACTTTAGAAGAGTTGAGAAAGGCTAAGGATGTTCCTCAACGGACAAAAGACCGCGCTCAAGTTCTACTGTTGAATGCTCGTGGATTAAATAACGAACAAATTGCTCAAGGCTTAAACTGGGCAGTTTCTACAGTCCGTCAGACCCTGCATCGGTGGCGAAAGATGGGTTTAGCCGGATTATGGGATGCTCCAGGTCGAGGCGGAAAACCCCGCTATTCGGAAAATGATTTAGAGTATCTAGAAAACTGTCTATTTGAAGAACCTCAGACTTATAACTCCAAACAACTAGCCAAAAAACTAGCATCTGAGCGACAAGTTTACTTGAGTCCTGACCGACTCCGCAGAGTTCTGAAAGCCAGAGGTAAGGGGCAGGGGGCAGGGAGCAGGGGGCAGGGGGCAGGGGGCAGGGGGCAGGGAGCAGGGGGCAGGGGGCAGGGAGCAGGGAGCAGGGGGCAGGGAGCAGGGGGCAGGGGGCAGGGGGCAGGGGGCAGGGGGCAGGGAGCAGGGAGCAGGGGGCAGGGAGCAGGGGGAAATGACAAATGACCAATGACCAATGACAACTAAGTATTTATTTCTAAAAAATAGGGTATTTTAATTACAAGAAAGAGGTAAAAAAGAAAAAAAATCCTGAAATCTATATAAATTAATAGTTTCATCTATCCACTTCGGGCTACAACACCTTAGAATGATTCATTGAAAAGTCAAGTCAATCGTATTTGCAGCGGTTTTGAGTGTAAATACTCTCAGGGAACGATTTTTGTATTTCTACAAACAGAGATTTAGGTAAAGATGCTTTAATGGTGCATCTTGAGAAATAATCTCTGATAAAACTTTAGGAGTTTAACATGAACAAAGGCGAATTAGTTGATGCAGTAGCTGAAAAGGCTAACGTTACCAAGAAACAGGCTGACCAAGTTTTGAGTGCTGCCATCGAAACTATTGTGGAAGCGGTTTCTTCCGGTGATAAAGTAACATTGGTGGGATTTGGTTCGTTTGAATCACGGGAACGCAAGGCCCGTGAAGGACGTAACCCCAAAACGAATGAAAAAATGGAAATTCCCGCTACCAGAGTTCCCGCTTTCTCTGCTGGAAAACTGTTTAGAGAAAGAGTAGCACCCCCAAAAGAGCCAAAAGAGTAAGTTCAGTTATAGGAAAAACATTTTTGATGCCACAACAAGCACACGGGGGAAATTTGGCTTGGGCAGCAGCACTGGCTGGCTGTTCCCCTGATGCTATTGTGGATTTCTCTGCCAGTATCAGCCCGTTGGGACCACCAAATAGTGTGATTACGGCGATTGTGTCTCAACTAGGTAGTTTGAGGAATTATCCTGACCCAGAGTATGGTGAATTACGACTTGCTCTGAGTCATTTTCATGAATTACCTACTGAGTGGATTTTGCCGGGTAATGGTTCAGCAGAACTATTAACTTTGGTGGGTAGAGAATTAGCACAATTAGCAGCAACGGTTGTACTAACTCCAGCTTTTGGCGACTATTACCGCACTCTTGCGGTTGATAATGCTAAAGTTCTGGAGTTTCCTGTGGATTTGGCAACGGGGAAAGGGAATATTTCTCTATTGCCAGATTTCGGGCTGAAGACTTCAGGTTTTGGGTTATTGCTGAATAATCCCCATAATCCAACGGGAAAGTTATTCTCACGGGAATCTGTTTTACCGTATTTGGAAAGGTTTGCCTTGGTGGTGGTAGATGAAGCGTTTATGGATTTTTTGCCGCCGGAAGAGGAACAAAGTTTAATTGGGTTGGTGCAGGAATACGAGAATTTGGTGATTTTACGATCGCTCACCAAATTTTACAGTTTACCAGGGCTAAGATTAGGATATGCGATCGCTCACCCTCAACGTTTAGCTAAGTGGAAATCATGGCGAGATCCTTGGCCTGTGAATACTTTAGCAGCCGCCGCAGCGATCGCCGCCCTCCAAGATACAGAATTTCAAAATCTCACCTGGAAATGGCTGCCAGGGGCGAGAAATCAACTATTTCAAGGTCTAGCCTCAATTCCTGGTTTAACACCCATAGAAGGCTCTGTTAACTACCTATTGGTAGAATCTCAACGATCTACTTCCCAGTTACAACAACATTTGCTTCGGCAACACCAGATTTTAATTCGTGATTGCTTAAGTTTTAAAGAATTAGGCGATCGCTTTTTCCGTGTCGCAGTCCGTACAAAAGCTGATAATCAATGCCTATTAACAGCACTTGAAACAATTCAAAATCAATAGCAGGAGTTCAGGCGGTAGGGGCGCAGTCCCTGCGCCCATTCAGGAGTATGGCTAACGCTGCGCTATCAGGAGGAAGAAGGGAGAAGGGAGAAGGGAGAAGGAAGAATAAAATTACCTAATGACAAATGACAAATATTGATTACGACATCGTTGTTATTGGTGGCAGTATTGCTGGATACCAAGCTGCTTTAAGTGCTACTCAGCTACACGCTAAAGTTGCCTTGATTGTCAGCGCAGATTTTACTCATAACTATAATTTAAATTATCAATACATACTTAGCGAAATTAGTCAAACTACCCAGAAATATTATAATTTAGTAAATCTAGGAACTTACGAAAAAAATATTCACTTAAATCTGGAATTTCTGAACTGGAAAAAAGGATTGTTTTATGCAAATGCTGTTGCCAAAAATATTAATCAAATACATTCTTTGGCGAATTTAGCTGCCCAAGGAGTTGATATTATTGTTGGTAATGGTCAATTTCAATCTTCTCCTCAATTAAGTTTTACGGTTAATGAAAGACGCTTATATAGTCGCACCTACTTACTCGCTAATGATTCTCGTCCATTAATTCCTGATATTTCAGGATTAGATACTATTAAATATCTAACTTTAGCTAATATTTGGCAATCTTTAGAAAAAACCACATTACCCGAAAATTGGGTGATAATTGGTGGTATTCCTCAAAGTATAGAAATAGCCCAAGTTTTAGCCAGATTTGGTTGTCAAGTCACATTAATAGTCAAATATTCTAGTATTTTGCCTAGTCTTGATGCAGAAATAGCCAAATTACTAACAGCACAATTAGAAATTGATGGTGTGCGGATTTTAACACAAACTCAAGTTACCCAAGTCCGACAAATAGATCATAAGAAATGGGTACAAGTTGGAAATCAAGCCATTGAAACCGATGAAATTTTCATTTGTGCTGGACAACAGCCAAATTTAGAGTATTTGAATTTACCAGCGGTGGGAGTAAAATGGCATCAATACCGCTTGGTTGTCAATGAAAAATTACAAACTACAAATCATCGGATTTATGCTTGTGGTGATGTGCTAGGTGGTTATGATATTCAGAATATTGGTAATTATGAAGCTAATATTGCTGTAAAAAATGCCCTATTCTTTCCCAAACTAAAAGTTAATTATGAATTTGTTCCTTGGGGAATATATTCTCAGCCCAGGGTAGCACAAGTTGGTTTAACAGAAAAACAAGCTAAAAACCAATATTCTCAGAAGCAAGTTTTAGTTTTTAAGCAATATTTTAAAACAGCCACGGCGGCACAAATACAAGGAGAAATTACAGGTGTTTGTAAATTAGTAGTTTTGGAAAATGGAAAAATTTTGGGATGTTCTATATTGGGAATAGCAGCAGAAGAATTAATTAATTTAATTAGTTTAGCAATCTCACAAAATATGAAAATTCAGTATTTGGCTAAATTATCACCTATTTATCCCAGCTTTTCCGAAATTCTTATGGAAATAGCGCGAGAATGGCATAGACAGAGAATTAATCAGAACCATACTTTTTCAGAATTGCTACTAAGTTTCTTTAATTATCGTCGTGATTGGAATTTATAGTGGATTATGGTTGAGTGTAGCAAAAATGATTGAGTGTCCAATACCTAGTAAGTAGACGACCTATACTTATCAATTCACTATTTTGTTATTCTGTCAATGCGTAACTTCTATAATCAAACAAATGTTAGGGAATAGGGAATAGGGAATAGGCAGAGGTCAGGGGGAAATAATTTAATAACTAATGACTAATGACTAATGACTAATGACTAATGACCAATGGTTTTAACTCGACTGTACCCCAAGGCAAGCTAGAATATAGAGGGATAATTCCCCTATTCAAATTATTAATTAAACAGAATTTTATGGATATTCAAAATGCCCTTGATACCATTAATACTTACCAATGGAACAGTGAGCAATTAAAGGGAACTGCTATTTTATCGGTTTATGCCCTCAAGGGGATTGTTGGCTATGCAGCAAGCCAAAATAAACCAGTAGAGGAATTGTTACCTATGGAAATTGTAGAGGCTAAGTAGTGAGACAGAATTAATTACACGATGTCATTGCGTAAGCGTTGCGTGGCGTTAGCCATATGGAACGAAGTGAAATGAAGCAACCGCAAGGGTTGTGATTGCTTCCCTTCGCTCGCAATGACTGTAAATATTTTTGTCCAATTACTTATCAAATTGGTGGATCTTACAGTTCCTCAACAGTCTATTTAGTTTGAATGCTCAAAAAGTTAGTTTGAATGGGAACTAGCTTTATACCAAATAGATTTTCCTACACCAATTTCCAGTATGCTAGATATGAAACCAGAAACCCAACTAACCAGATTTATGGAAAACCAGATTTATGGGGGTAGAAACAGCTAGATAATTTCTACCCATAACTATCCTTATCTTACTGTTTGTCTAAGTCTTCAATAAGTTGATCAACAAAATCCCTTAACCGTTGCGGCCAGTCAGGGACGGTTTTAATTTTCTCCCTTTGCCCTTTCCGACCTTTAAAACAAATTGGTTGAGCGTCTAACTCAGCTTTGAGGATTTTTTTAGCACCAAGTTTATTATTTTTCTCAAATCTCATTGACATTAACCTTAATCGTTGGTATACTTACTATAATATAACATTGAAAGGTCGAATCAATGCTTTTATCATTCAAAACTGCACTAATTCCAAATAACCGACAGATTACAGCTTTTCGCAAGGCTTCTGGAGTAGCTAGACACGCCTATAACTGGGCAAATGCTCAAGTTATAGATATTTTAGCTACTCGCAAAGAAGGCGAAAAACTTAAACTTCCATCAGCGATTGACCTGCATAAAAAGTTAATAGTTGAGGTCAAATCTGAACACGCTTGGTATTACGAAGTTAACAAAAATGTCCCACAAAAGGCGTTAACTGACTTACGCCAAGCATGGGACCGATGCTTCAGAAAGACATCGAAACAACCCCGATTCAAGAAAAAAGGACAGCGTGATTCTTTCTATTTGGAGTCAGGAACTAAGGCAAAACCAGCAATTAAAAATGATGGTAAAAAAATTAAATTACCGTCAATCGGTTGGGTGCGATTAGCCATACCTTTACCTATTACCGCAACTCATAACTGTGTGATTTCCCGACAAGCTGATAAATGGTTTATTTCTGTCAAGTACGAGATTGAAAAACCTCCCATACTTGCAGATAGACCGACCATCGGCGTTGACATTGGAATAAAAGAGTTAGCCGTTTGCAGTAATGGTGAAGTATTCGAGAATCCTAAAGCCTACCGCCGCATGAGTAAACGCATGAAACGCTTACAGCGTAGCGTTAGCCGAAAGGTGAAGGGGTCTAATAATCGCCAGAAAGCTGTAAGAAAATTGGCTAAATTACACGCCAAAGTTTCTAATATTCGCCAGGATTCCATACACAAATTAACCTACTATCTAGCTAAAAACCACAGCGTGATAAAGAGTGCGATTCGTTGTTAGTTGAATCACGGTAATCAGTCCGTACATAAACTAACCAACCTAACCCAATTAAGGAGAAAGGTTGAACTCTCGGTCTGATATGGGTGAAAGTCCCATCTACCAGACTCAGGTATGACTCCCTATCTGCCTACGATGACCCGACTCGATTTCGGGAGGTCGAAGCTAGGAACAGGACGCAATCAGACATCCGTTGTGGGGTGACACTTGGCGTTAATGGGGAGTTCCCACGGTGAAACAGAGCCTAGAAAAGCAACCTACACGCAAGCAGGACACAACTCAAAAACCTGACTTCACTGGAGCGAAATCCCGCCGCATCTTTTTTAAATAGCGGTCAGAGTCCAGGGAATCCAGTGGTTGAAATGGCTACACCTAACGGAACTATTAATCAACCGAGGGAACGAATAAAAACGGATTGAAGGTCTAGGGGCGGTCGAACCCCATAAGTAGGCTGGACGAGCAGCGGAATCCCTTCAATTCGGGTAGGACAGACCGTAATTGGTCTGAGGTGTTCAGAATACACAAATTGGAGCAGAGCATGATTGGACACAGAGAAAACTCTAGTGAATCTTGGAAGACGTTGCCCTGGAAGAAATTCCGCCGTAACCTATTCCGCCTACAAAGACGCGTGTATAAAGCGGTTCAAGTTGGAGATAAGCGGAAAGCGCAGTCACTACAGAAGCTGATTCTGAAATCAACCGCAGCAAGATTACTGGCTATTCGTCAAGTATCACAGCTAAACGCTGGGAAAAAGACCGCAGGAATTGATGGCAAAAAGTCCCTTACCTTTAAGGAACGCTTCGAGCTTAATGAACTGCTAAAAGCATCTGTTAGCAACTGGAAACACCAGGAACTAAGAGAAATACCAATCCCCAAAAAGGACGGTACTATGAGGATGCTGAAAATCCCCACTATTGCAGACAGAGCTTACCAATGCCTTGTCAAATACGCATTAGAACCAGCTTGCGCGTTGCAACTTTCCACGCCAGGAGCTATGGGTTTAGGACGGGTCGTTCAGCGCATGACGCACAGAAATACCTGTACAACAACCTATGCTCTACACGAAAAGGAATAGATAAACGAGTTATAGAACTCGATATCGAAAAATGCTTCGACAGGATAAACCACACCGCCATCATGGATAGACTCATCGCTCCTTATAGCATAAGACAGGGAATATTCCGCTGTCTCAAAGCCGGAGTTAACCCTCAATTCCCAGAACAGGGAACACCTCAAGGCGGGGTAGTAAGTCCACTATTAGCTAACATCGCCTTAAACGGCATCGAAAGTATCCACAGATATAAAGATGCCGGAAACAACGTAATAGAACCATCAGTCCGATATGCGGATGACATGGTGATAATACTTAGACCTCAAGACGATGCTACCGTTATACTTGACAAAATCAGTCAGTTCTTAGCAGAGCGGGGAATGAAAGTCAGTGAGAAAAAGACCAAGCTAACCGCCGCGACAGGTGGGTTTGATTTCCTCGGCTGGCACTTTAAAGTCCAGAAAAACGGGAAGTTTAAATGCGTTCCATCAGTGGATAACTTCAAAGCTTTTCGCAAGAAAGTAAAACACATCGTCAACAACTCGAATTATGGTGCTATCACTAAGGCTGAGAAATTAGCCCCTGTAGTTAGAGGTTGGAGGAACTACCACCGCTTTTGTAAGATGAAAGGGTCACGCAACTCGTTATTCCACATTCAACACAGAGCTTACAGGGTATTCAACAAGGAAACCAAACAGAATCGCTACACTAGCAAGGAATTACTAGATAAAGCGTTTCCATCAGTTCCTTACTCCGAAAACAAATACATCAACGTTAAAGGTGAGAAATCACCCTATGACGGAGATTTGAGTTATTGGAGCGAGCGTAACAGCAAGCTCTATGACAACCATACCTCTAAAGCCCTCAAACGGCAAAGCCATAAATGTGGTCATTGTGGTTTAAAAATGCTCAGTGATGAGAAGGTACATTTACATCATATAGATGGAAACCATAAGAATGGTAAACCTAAAAACCTTCTAGCAATTCATGAAAGCTGCCACGATTATATTCATATCAGCAAAAGCGAAAGCTAAGAACATCGGAAGCTGGGTGCAGTGAAAGTTGCACGCCCAGATTTAACAGAGAGGGGCAGGGAATAATATCCCTCCTCGACTCTACCTAGAGGATTTGCACGTTAAGGCATTTTTGAAGAACCACAAATTAGCGGGTGCTATCGCCGATTGTGGGATGTATGAGTTCAAACGACAGTTAGAGTATAAAACCGAGAAGTTCGGGAGTGAATTAATCCTTGTGGATAGGTTCTTCCCCAGTTCTCAAATATGCTCTAACTGTGGGAATCATCGTCATAAAATGCCATTAAAAAACCGCGTTTATGTTTGTCCTGATTGTGGCTATAAAGCCGATAGGGACTTAAATGCAGCGCGGAACATTGACCGATGGTTTGCGGATATTTTTATCCCTGTAGCGTAGCGGTTCCTTTTAGGAACTACGGTCAGAAACGGTAAGTTCTACCGAGATTGTCTGTCGAGTGGAAAAACCTCTTAGAAGTCATTCTAAGACCACGATGAAGCAGAAAGTAAACACCAAAATTATCGCTGTCCAGATGTGTCTAGATTTTGGTAATTTTGGGTAAGTTTTATAGAACGGAAAAAGATTGTTACTAGTACTTACGCACTGTACAAATTAACCATGATGTGCATGAACGAAAATCCGTCGTTTCAGGCTTTTGGCGATTAACAATCCCCTGTTTTACCAAAAACATCAACCCCAAATGGCAATAACGGGGGGCAAATAGATTCTGTTGAGGATGGCACCCCAGCTATGGTAACACCAGAACCAGCAGAGGAAGTTGTTAACAACGCGTTACAGAGCGCGTTTGTTGGGAATGGCACACAGATAGATCCAGTTTCAGGAAAACCACTGCTTCAAGGTAGTAATAATGGGTGGATAAGTGGCTTTGTTGATAATTTAATACCGGATACTGAAATACCAGAACCTGCACTCCGAAGTGTTAATTATGGGCAAGAAAATACCTTTGTTGACAATTCTACTGCTGATGAGGACTTAAGAATCGAGGAACTCAAGCGGGTAACAAATTCGTCTATATCTCGACTCAACTCGGTCTAAAATCCAACCAGTAAGCTAAATACTGAATTAACTCATGAACTTAACACGAACAGAACAGTATGACTTTCTCCCTCGTTTCTACCGTCTTGCGATCGCCAATATTCTTTCAAACCTGATGATTCCTCTAGCGGGTTTAATCAGTGTAGCTTTTTTGGGTCATCTGCAAGAAATTGATGCCTTAGCAGGGGTTTGCATAGCTAATATCTTGTTTAACCTCGTCTATTTGATTCTTGAGTTCTTACGTATGGGAACCACTGGGTTAACCGCTCAAGCTGTGGGGGCAGATGACCAAGAGGCTGCACTGCTAGTGGGACTACGCAATGGCTTAATCGCCTTGGGATTAGGTATCGTACTGTTAATTTTGCAGTATCCTTTGCGAGAGGTAGGTTTTTCGCTCTTGAGTGCTGATATTGATGTTAAAGCTGCCGGCATTGACTATTTCAATGCTCGCATTTGGGGAGCGCCTGCTGTTTTACTGAACTTCGTTCTCATTGGTTGGTTACTGGGACGAGAGGAGAATAGTAAGGTTGTGGTACTTTCAGTTATTGGCAATGCAGCCAAGATAATTTTAGACTACTTATTTATTATTCAATGGGGTTGGAATAGTGTAGGGGCTGGAGTATCTCAAGCATCTAGCCAATACTTAATGTTGTTTATCGGCATCCTTTTAGCTAGTCGGAAAGTTCAGTGGCAAGAAATCCGCGCAGTTAGCCCACAAATCATGGATTTTTCAGAGTTGAAAACTATGTTGGCTCTCAATAGAGATATCTTGATTAGAACTATAACTGAGATGTCTGTCTTTACTATTTTTAGTAATCTAAGTGCCATGATGGGAACGATACTCTTTACCCAAAATTCTTTATTAGGACAGATAACACATCTAAATGTTTACTTAACTAACGGAATGGGATTTGCTACCGAAACCTTAAGCGGAAACTTGAAAGGTAAAGATTCAAAAGAGAAATTGTTACCCTTGCTGAAAGTTTCAGTTGCCAGCAGCTTGTTGATAGGACTCACTGTAGCTACAATTTGTGTTTTCTTTCCCCAGGCTGTCTTTGGCATATTAACCAACCATAGGGAAATTACTGAACATATTGATACCTATATTTGGTGTTTATGCTTCATACTTATATTCAATTCTGTTGCCTCAATGCTGGAAGGATATTTCTTAGGATTAGCCGAAGGGAAAATTGTTCGTAATGTCAGTTTGATCTCTGCTAGTTTGGGATTTATCCCATCAGTTATAGCAGCTTGGTATTTTCACAACAACTATCTTTTATGGCTATCCATTATATTATTTATGTTTGCCAAAATGGTGACAATGTTAGTTTATTTACCAAAATCTTTGAGTAGTGATACTGGGGTTAATGCAATTTTTTTGACAACTATTAAAAATGAAATTTGAAATGAGAGAAGCACCAGGGGCTGACATAATTATTCTCAACAGTCAGCAGCAAGTTTTACCCCACATTCCGCAGATGTGACCTAGATTATTGGGATTTTTGAAAAATTTCAGCCAGGAAAATTTTATCTACCTAATTTTCTGGTTGAGTTTAACTTTATTTGCCAAAAAATAGAACATATTAAGTAACTTCATTTTACGAGGTTTTAAAATATATTCTCTCTCTATATTGAATTAGTAATTTCGGGTAAAATAAACATGACAATTACAGCTAAGAATATTTACATCCTCGCTAAAAATTTCTATTTACTAATTTTACCCTTGAACTATCTACATCTTTTTGTTCAAATAAACCACATCAAATAATTAGATAATATTTACTACAACTCTTTCCTAAATACCTGACAATCTTTTCACGTTCCTCTGTAAAATTGCTCATTTGTTTTTGTCCATTTATGACTACCAAATGTACAGCTTGAAACATCTGAAATACCCACCTCATTGTCGGTTTATTTGTGATTTTATTGACTTGATTTCTAATCCCGTCATCGAATTTAGCTAATTCTTGCCTTAACTTTCTTTGTGCAAGATTATAGACTAACAAACACAATCCCATAATCATTGCTATTGCTTCTACTCTTTCAGGAGTTTTGACAAATACGCTGGATGTAAAAAACAAGGGGTCTTTCAAAAATCTAAATCCTCTTTCGTTAGATTGTTGGGATTTATATTCTTCTAATACTTGCTCATCACTCAATTCATTTTTATCTAAGATATTTGTTGCTAATATAAATCTCCCTGCTTTAATTTTTTCAGTTTCTATTACTTCTTCTCTCGTTTCTATTTGACTTTTAACTTGATATTTTATTTGACTTGGTTCGGTCAATTTACTTGGTCTACCTGCTGTTTTATATTCAGATTTTTTTAAATACTCAATTTCTTTTATTTGGTGATATTTCCAGGATTTTGATAGCTTTTCTATTGCTACTTTTGCGTCTGCTTGACAAGCAAATTCTTGCCTGGATAGTTGACTGAGTGCGGCTTTTGCTTTTGATTCTTGTTTTTTGACTTGTTTTTCTACCTGTTGGATACTTGATTTTTTTCTTAATTCACTTTCGACGATTATCCATCTTTGTTTTATGTCTGCATATTCTGATTCTTTGGCTGCTATTTTATAGCCTGATATTTGACTATCTTTCCATTCTGATTCTTTTATATCTACGATTTTATTTTTTGCTTCCTTGATACTTAGTGGTACTCTTGTTATCCATTTCAATTCTCTCATTGCTGCTAAGTTTTCTGCTGTATATAAGGCACTATCTGCTACACTTATGCCCTCAAATGTCCATTGTTTTTTAAATTCTTTTAATCTTTCTACGAATACACTTTTATCATCTACGTTTCCTGAGTCTACTTTTAAATATAATGGGATATCTCCATCTCCTGTTACTATCATGTCTATGATAAATTGTTTGAGGTCTGGTCTTTTATCTCTTGAGTATCCATGAACTATTTCTATTCCTTTCATCTCTGGTTCTCTTTCTATTTTATTCTCTCCTGTTTCTTGCTTTGTTTCATCTCTTTCTTCGCTTTCTTTTTTGTACTCTCCTTCTACACTCATTGAAGTCCCATCTAAATGAATACTATCCATTTCTACTTTGAATTTATGGGCTGCTTTTATGGCTACTGCTGTAAATATTTTTGTTGTTCCTATTTGATGATATTTGTCTAGTTCTCTTCCTAGTTTGTCATCGTTTAAATGTGATGGTAATACTCCTTCTCCTATTAAATGTTCTGTTGGTTTTCCTACAAAAAATTCCTCAAATAGATATAATGGGGCGCTTAAAAAGCCCAATCCATTTAAGATCATTGCTTTTATTACTTGTCCTGGGTTGAGGGTTTCTTTTGTTTTTATTCCAACTATTTTATTCACTTCTTCTACTAATTCCATCTCGTCTATTATTCCCGCTACTATTCCTAAATGGTCTATATTTAGGATTTCCATGGCTTTTTTTGACTCTTTCATGGTTTCCCCCCTCTCTATTTGATTACACTATTTTAACAAATAAAAGCCTGAAATCTTTGCTCGGCAATCTTTTCAGGCTTTACTTTCTCTAAATTTTTAATTCCTAAATTTGCTTTAGTATCTGCGGAATGTGGGTTTTACTTGTACTTCGAGATAATAAAAGCTCTATTCCTTTTCCTAATACTTGGGCATTCCTGGGAGGATATATAGAGAAAAATGAATCTCCAGAAGCAGCTATTCGTAGAGAATTAGTTGAAGAATTGGAACTAAAACTCGATGAAGTTAATTTTTTCAAGTCTTATTTTTGGGAAGAGTGTGATGAACACATTTTTTGGACTCGGCTGGATTTAGATATTTCTCAAATAACCCTACACGAAGGACAAAAATTAGCCTATTTTAGTCGAGAGGAAATTAATCAGCTTGAATTTGCCTCTCACTATGATCAAATTCTGGCTGAGTTTTTTGATTTCTTAGCAATTAGTTTAAAATTAAGTATTGGTTAAAGCTAATGAAAAATTCAATTGCAGAAAATTTAAAGAATACACTACCAACAAATATCGCTCAGGGATTGGAAAGTGCTTTAGCTTATTTACCTGGAGGTAAAACAGCAACAATAGAAAAACCCCAATCAGAAGGATTATTTAATCATATCTTATTGATTACAACAGCCACAGATCGCTGCGTTTTTCGTGCCAGACGGGATATTTCCACTGAAGCTGGTGATGCTTATATGCAGTATATGTATGAAGCCACTGGCTTTATCCAAAATGGCGGTTCTTTTAAACTCAGAAATATTGGAGATGAAGTTGATTTTATCAAACGGGCATTAGCTGTCGGCTTACCAGTTCCTAAATTAATCCATGCAGATCAAGATTGGATGCTGATTGAATATGTAACAGGGAAAACTTTGTTGGAATTTCTAGAAACTGGAGAAGTCAAGTTTTTGCCGAAGGTTCTACAAGAAATGAATTTAGCTCACAGACAGGGAATTATTTATGCTGATCGCTGGACTGGGAATGAAATGATTGATACCCAGGGAAATGTGCGAATGATTGATTTTGATATTGAATGGTTTTATCAAGGAGGTAATGATGGTACTCTGGAAGCATTAGAAATGGCATGGACTATTTTTAATGCCATGAGAGTAACTAGCAAACGAGATGAATTATTAACAATAGTAGAAACGGAAGTTTTACCATCATTAAAAGCATGGGGTTATGAAATCTCCAAAATGAAACAATTTATTGAAGGTTTATGCAAGTTTTATCTTGACCCCAATAAGCCCGGTAATCAATGGTCTTTACCAAAAAGTTTGTATGTGGCAATGGCTAAACCAGCGAATCGCTTGATTGCGATGTTTACTGAAGCTGATTAAGGGACTTCCAATTAAAAAAATACCCAAAAATTTCTTGTGGTGCGGGACGAATTGCCCGCTAATCATCAAGGACGGGCAGGATGCCCATCCCACAAAATTGGGTAATTTATTTTTTGGTGTTCCCTAAAGAAGATGGTGGACTTTTACAAGATTACGAAAAATATAGATGTGTAGGGTTTTAGCAGCGCTCATTGGTGCCAACTTAAGCTCAAATCCCTACCACATCTAGTTCCTAGTCTCTGACTAGGAATGCAGTTGATGAGGCTCGCCTGTTCCGTTTAAAACCCTCCCTACAGATGATTGTTTGGGGTAAGTTTTACCGGAAATTAATTTCTTTCATTACTTTCACGTTATAGTAACGAGTATCTGTGAGAGAATCGGGAATTTGATTAGCTTTAAATGCTGCTGCTAAATCTTCGATCGCTTCCTTTATAGTATGTGCAGGGACAAATCCCAGTTCTTGCTTAATTTTTTCTGAAGAAATATGGTATGAACGCAGATCGTCGGTGGGTGTAGTCATAATTTCTACAGATTCTCCCACTACTTGACGGGTCATCTCGGCAATTTCCATCAAGGTATGATTTTCATAGCCAGCGTTAAATATTTTACCGTCAATCGCTTCATCTGACCATTGTAGAGATTTTAGATACAGATCGGTCATATCTTCAATATGGATATTGGGACGTTTTTGCTGACCACCAAAAACTGTAATTTTACCATTATTAATTGCGTGGTTAGTGAGAATATTCACCACTAAATCTAGTCGCTGACGGGGGGAATAACCGCAGACTGTAGCAGGACGCAAAACTAAGGTAACAAAACCTGGTTCTCGTTTACTCAATAAGACTTCTTCGCATAAAGCCTTATAACGAGAATAGTCTGTTAAAGGCATTAAGGGTAAGTCTTCTGTGACATTTTCTATTTCTTTGATGCCGTAAACACTGGAGGAAGAAGCATAAATAAACCGCTTCACTCCGGCATCTTTGGCAACGTCTACTAAGTCAAAAAAGGCATCGTAATTAATCGAACGGCCTAAGTCTGGATCTAATTCAAAGCTGGGATCGTTGGAAATACAAGCTAAATGAATGACAGCATCACATCCTGGCATGATTTTTTCTAGAAGTTGGCGATCGCGGATATCGCCTTCAATCTCTTCTAAATGAGGATGATCTTTAACGGCATTTAATACATCTTTGCCATAAAGATACAAGTCTATTACCTTAACTCCATATCCAGCTTGCAGAAGTTTAGGAACTAAAATAGCTCCTACATAACCAGCACCGCCGGTCACTAAAACTTGTTGAATTGGATTCATTGATTTACTCCTTAATTATCTTTTAAAATGTGGAAATTGTTTTAGCAAACTTTAATAAGCGTCCCTTGTCTACAGGCTTTTCATTTCCTAAAACATTGGCAGCGATCGCTCCGGCCAAATTTCCTAAAAATGATCCTAACTGCACAGGCAAATCTAACTTAGCACTCAAACTGGCTAGGGCAAAAAAGGCATCTCCAGCCCCGGTGGTATCTTTGACTTGTTGTGTCATAGCCGGAGTAATTTCCATCTCTCCATGAGTATTAATTCCCAAAGAACCAGCAGATCCTAAAGTTAACCAACCTTGTTGCGCCCCTAAATGATATTGCAACCGTTTTAGTAACTCTTCTCGATTAACATAACGATTAGAAAATGCCAGACGAATTTCCTGTTCATCTACACAAAATGTATCGGCTCGCTTATATTTACTAATTAGGTTATAACCGTAATTAGCACTATTAGTTTGACAGTTTAAGGCTAAAAATGGTGCTTGTGATTGAATTAATTCAATTGCCTCAGCATCAATTAATCCATGACCATAATCCGCCAAAACCACTAAATCGCAGTTTTTTAACAGTTTTTCCCAAGCATCTAAAAGTTTTTCTCGTTCTTGGGGTCCTAGTCCTTCTTCGTCTATGGAATTAATCGCAAATAATTGGGTATAACCCTTGGTTTTCCCTTGTTGTTCAATATAACGACACTTTGTTACTGTAGAATAGTTTTCTACACAATGTAAATTAAGATGCAGCGTACCATCAATATGATTAGCAATCAAATGATGTACATCTGGTTCATCACCAATGGTACTAGCTAGGGTGACAGATTTGGCAAAACTACTGAGATGGTTAGCGATCGCAAAAACTCCCCCCAAATGTTGTTCTTTTTTCACAAAGCGGGTTGATGGCGCTCTTCCTTTTGAGGTTAATCCCTGAACTGTACAGTGAACAAACTCATCAATAATAATATCCCCCAACACCAAAACATTGAGATCCTGCATTGCTTCTATCGCATTTCTAATATCCTCAAAAGCATATTGTTGACTAAAATCATTGGCATAACGTTTTAATTCTGGAGGGATAACATCAAGATAATTATTAATCAGTCGTGTAGAGCTAAAAGTAATTTCTTGAGTATAGCGAATGTCACCTCCGTAAGCTCTTACTTGAGCGATTTCTTTATCAATATTGTGGGTTACATCTTTCTCTGTTTCCGCATATTCATCTCCCTTGCAGTAAATATGAGGACGCACTTTCTCAATTACTTCCAAAGCTGTGACGGCGGGAGTTAAAATTACATAATCAACACAAGCTAAAGCAGCTATAGAATTAACACGCAACTCATCAGAAAATATTGGTCTTCCTGGTCCTCGGTTAATATAAGGAGTAGCAGTTAGGGAGATTACTAATAAGTCTCCCATTGCTTTAGCCGCTTGTAAATGAGCAATGTGTCCGGGATGTAGTAAGTCAAATACCCCATTACAGAGAACGATTTTCCGTCCTTTTTGATGGTAGACAGTGAATACTTCTGCACAAGTTTCAAAGTCAATAATTTTTTCTCTATATATTTCTAATTGCATCTTTATTTCATTGCTAATCTTGGTACAAAAGTTCACAGAAAAATCGAACAATTCAGAACTAGAACATCATTATTTACTTGATGATTCTAGGTTTAGATATCTGACAATTTTTGAAGAAAGAGGTCTACAATTCTAGTTCTTGTCACATATATTTAATATGCAATCATTAAATCTTGTTGTTTACCACAGATAGAATTTCTTCTATATATAAATGGGATGAATATTTTAGGATGCTTTTAGTTCATTTAAACTGAGATAGTTATCCACATTTGCACTAGGTAAAGCACCTTCTACCAAGCCATCAATAATGCAGTGACAAATACATAAGTGCATGATTTCTGCAAAACCATAGGACATCGTGGGAACATAAAAATTTAGATGTCCAAGTTGACGTAAGGGATTGTTAGGTTGAAAGGCTGAAAGTGTAATCACATGACAATTCATTTTTAGTGCTTGGTAAACACCAGCAAGAATATTTTGTGATTGTCCAGAACTACTAATTGCAAACAAAACATCTCCAGACTGAGCAAATGTAGAAATGGGTTTGCTAAAAACTTGTTCGTAGCCAAAGTCATTACTAATACAGGTCACCAAAGCACCATCGTTAAAGCAAATCGCGGGAATATTACCATTACGCCAGTAGTCAATAGCCTGATGACTAGCTACGGCTGCACTTCCTCCATTACCGATAAATATCACTTTTCGACACTGCTGATTTTGCTTTTCTACTAAAGCCGCAGCCATATCAATTCCTTCTGAATTAGCAAAAGATTTACCTTGATGATCTGTGACTTGAAATTTCTCACCCAGGGTAGATAGTTGCTGGAAGTAATCATTAGAAAATGGATGAAGTCGCTGCTGTACTTTATTCATAAACACTATCAAGTAATTAATGTCATTGTTTTATGTATACCTGAGCCTTGCTACAAAGCGGTCTTTTCTGACCCAGGTTGGGACGGTGTACCACTTCTTCTAACATACCTCTAAGATACAAGGTTGGGTTAAGCGACAGCGCAACTCAACGGATTTGTTGGGTTTCATTCTATTGCTTCGCAATGCTAACGCTCCACAACCCAACCTACGAATCAAGACTTTTTCTAATTTGGAAAAGGTATTGTTCATGTATACTATTTTTTCTATTTTTGAAATCTAAAGAAAATATAAAGAATATCTAAAGAATAAATTTTTATGACTTACTCAATTAATGCCAATTAACATTATTTTCAGAAAATCTTTAAAGAATATTAAGAAAGCAATAAAGTAGTAATATTTTTGTATGATCAACGAGTAAATTTTAAATAAGTAGGTTGGCGTTGAAAATTGTCGTTATAGCAAGGCAAAACGCAAGAGTAAAGAGGTTTTGGGCGATTTTACGTCTCTTTACACAGTTTGGTTTTATTGTGTTCACCTACTTAAATGTACAGTTTAAAATATTAATAAGCTGTTACGCAGCTAAATTTGATAACCATAATTTACTTGAACTTTGTAGTGCGGGCATCTTGCCCGCTAGAATTATACAAACTAAATGCACAACAGCTTAACAATAATAAAGGTGGCAAAATTTTTATTTGTGACTGATTTAGATCAGACTTTAGTTGGTGATGATCTAGCTTTAGAGAAATTAAATCAGTGGTTAAGTAAACAGCGCCGCATTGACGGTACAGTTATCTGTTACACCACAGGGCGATCTCTCCCGCTCTATCAACAACTGATCGCTCAAAAAGAACTCTTAGAACCTGATATACTCGTCCTGGCAACGGGTACAGAAATTTACTACCCAGGCAGTGAAACCCCCGATTCTGAGTGGAAAAACAAAATCTCCCTGGGTTGGGATAGAGAACAAGTAATAGAAATAACCAGCCGATTTCCTTGCCTAGTCCCCCAACCTCCCTTAGAACAAACGGACTTTAAGGTAAGTTATTATACTAATACTAAAGGATTATCAGTAACACTTCCGCGATTAAAAGCTATTTGGCAAAATCATGGTTTAGCAGTACAAATGATAGATAACTTTGGGGGTGCATTTTTAGATATCTTACCAGCATTAGCAAATAAAGCTGCATCTGCTCTTTTTCTGCAACAACGGTTAGGTTTTACTAATGAACAAACTCTTATTTGCGGAGATTCAGGTAATGATCTATCTATGTTTGAAAATATGCTTTGTCCCGCTATTATCGTTGGTAATGCCGAACCAAAAATATTAGATTGGCATGAAAATTCCCCACCAGGGAATCGCTATCTGGCAAAAAGTCACTTTGCAAATGGCATTTTAGAAGGATTAAAATATTTTGGATTTTACAGAGAATAACTGATATGAAAACCATTGTTTATCAATCCTATCGGGGAAATGAAACACCAAATTGGCTGGAAACTTGTATGCAAACAGTCAAAAATTGGGCAGAATTAAAAGACTTTGATTACCAAAGAGTAGACAACTTTTTTGACTATGTTCCCGATTGGTATATAGATAAATCCCAAGGCAAAATTAACATCATTGCTGATTTAGCTAGGCTAGAAATAGCTAAAAAGTTTCTTAATCAAGGATATGACCAAACTATTTGGATGGATGCTGATGTAGTAGTTTTTGATCCCGATAATTTAAACATTGAAACGACAGAAGAATATTTAGTTTGTCGTGAAGTTTGGTTGGATACAGAAGATGATCAAAATTTGGGTGAGGGAACTTTATTTTGTACTGAAAAAGTCACTAATTCCTTAGTTTATTTTACTCAAAAAAATAGTTTTTTGGACTTTTATATATATGCGACTAAATCAATCTTGAAAAATCAGACCGGAAGGTTATCCAGATTAGCAGTTAGTACGAAATTTTTAAGCAGACTTTATGAGATTATGGAATTACCTCTTTTTCCAAATATGGGGCTTTTTAGTCCTATTCTAATGCACGCAATTGTAGAAGATAAAACTGAGATTATCGAGTTATATACAAAAGCCTTGAAATCTCCTATTTATGCGGCTAACTTGTGTTTATCTTTTAGAAATCAATCTCATAAAGGCATCATGGTGACAGATAAACTATTTGAACAATTGATTGATAAATTGTTACAAAATAAAGGAGAAATGATTAACCGATATTCTTCTCCATAATTAAATTCTCATTCTTCATTGGTAAAACACGAGGAATGTAAGAGGATGTTTGAAAAGTTTTGGGCGAATATAATTCACTACTACACAAGCAAAGTCCACCTGCGTGGACTAATGAAAAATCGAGGGTTTCAAACCCACCTCCGTGGGTTTTGTCTGTGTGCAAGATGAACCGCGACTTCTAGTCGCCAGGATTAGTATGAATTAAGACTTTTCAAACACCCTCTAAGCTATAATCAGCAAACCACAATATTTTTTTGTAAGAGGTAAGGTTGTCACAAAATGAAGAAAAGCCCAAATATCGCATTTTATACTTGTTGTAACTCTGTGTCTTTTTCTAAGGTACAACTCTTTTTGAGATCTGCTAAAAAACAAAATATAGACGTTAAGGTGCTAGGTGAAGGTCTCGAATGGTCAGCCAATTCTCTAAGACTTCCTTTGATTTTGAATGAACTAAAGGATGTGAAAGATGACACAATAGTTCTTGTTACTGATGCTTTTGATGTTCTGTATGTACAGAATGCTAACAGTATATATGAAAAATTTATTCAAGGTGGTTATAAGATATTATTTGCAGCAGAGAAATGGTACTCTCATCAGTACGAAGAATACAAAGATTTTTACGATAGCATTAAAGTTCCCTATGATTATAAATATCTGAACGCAGGGACTTTCATGGGATACAAAAAATATGTCTGTGAGATGATTGATAATATTCTTTCTTATCCGAATTTTCATGAAAACGGTAGTGATCAAAGATTGTATGGAAAATACTGTTTTGAAAATCCTGAAACAGTAACCTTAGATTATTGCTGTGATATTTTTTGGTGTACAGCAGGGGAATGGGAAATTTTACCAGAACTGTATGAGATACACAATGGATTTGTCTTAAACAAATTAACTGGCACATATCCTGCAATAATTCACATACCATACTCTAAAAAGTATTATAATGTTCTGCTCAGGTTGGCAGAAGATCTGGGTGATGTTGTATCGCGGTAAAGAATAATCAACAACAATGATGAGGTTAATGTTTCAGAGATCATGACAAGTTTCTATACGAAGATTAATACACCTGATTGGGTTAAAAACGCCGTTTTTTATCAAATATTTCCTGATCGCTTTTCTCGAAGTATTCCCACTGAACAAAAGTGGTTACTTAATATACCCTTAGAAGACTGGAATACTACTCCTACATTTCATGGTTATAAAGGCGGAAATCTTTGGGGAATAATTGAAAAACTAGATTATTTACAAGATTTAGGTATTAATGCAATTTACCTTAATCCTATTTTTACATCTGCCAGTAATCATCGTTATCATACTCTTGATTATTATCAAATTGATCCCTTATTAGGCGGTGAAGAAGCATTTACCAATCTCCTTAAAGAAGCTCATCATCGTAAGATTAAACTTATCTTAGATGGAACTTTTAATCATGCTAGTAGAGGCTTTTATTTTTTCAATGATATTCTCGAAAATGGACAAAATTCTCCTTGGTTAGATTGGTTTAAAATTACAGGTTGGCCTATCTCACCTTATGATAATTCTCGTCCTGCTAATTATGCTTCATGGTGTGATCTTCGTGCTTTACCCGAATTTAACACTAATAATTCAGGAGTGCGCGAATATATTATGCGTATAGGTGAATATTGGATTAAACGTGGTGCAGATGGTTGGCGTTTAGATTCGGCAGATTACATCAAAACTCCTGGATTTTGGCAAGAATTTCGGGAAAGAATCAAAGCAATTAATCCTGAAGCCTATATTGTGGGAGAAATTCCTATGAATGCAACTGAGTGGTTAGATGGCACACAATTTGATGGCGTGTCAAGTTTACCCTTTCTTAATGCTACCACTGCCTTTATTGTCGGCGATCGCCAGGTAAAAGGTCATTTTGCTGAATATGCACCACCACCACCAGCAGATGCGGCTAAATATGGGGAAGAAATTAATCAATTACTGCAACTTTATCCGTGGGAAATTCAATTAACTCAACTTAATGGTATTAATAATCATGATACAGCTAGGTTCATTGATGTAGCTGGAGGTGATCGCCCCAGTTTATATTTAGCAACGTTACTATTATTTACTTTTCCTGGCGCACCTTGCATATATTACGGCGATGAAGTCGGTTTAACTGGTGGTTATGATCCCGACTGTCGTAAAGGTTTTCCTGATAAAAAACAGTGGGATCAAGACATTTTAGAGTATCATCGTCAATTAATTAAACTGCGTCATAATTATGCAGCATTAAAAATTGGTGAGTATCAAACTTTATTTGCTCAAGGACAAGTTTACATTTTTGCGCGAATCTTACTAAAAGAAGTATTGATAATTGCGGTAAATGCGGGTAATGAAACAGCAGAAGTTAGTATTCAAACATCATGGCGATCACAACCTCATCAAGTATTATTGACCTATGGTTCTGGTACAGTAAATTGGAATAATGAAGCAGCACAACCAAGTCTCAATTTTACACTTACACCGCGCAGTGGGTTAATTTTAGGTTAATTATTTAAGATGAACTATAATCACTCATTACTGTTAGCAACTGACCTAGATGGTACTTTTTTAGGTGGTACTCATCAAGAACGCTCTGAATTTTATCAATATATTCACAACCAGCGAGATCGTATTCTTTTAGTGTATGTCACTGGCAGAGAACTAGACTGGATCAGCAACTTCCTAGTTGAAAACCCCCACATCCCTAAACCTGACTACATCATTGGTGATGTAGGAACAACTATTGTAAATGGTAAAACCTTCGAGCCAATTTCTGCTGTGCAAGATTGGATAATTAAACAATGGGATAATGCCAACGAACAAGTTAAGAACCTATTAGCAAATGAACCAGGATTAAAACTACAGTCTGTTAATCCAGATTATCGCGTATCGTACTATTATGATTCTGCAATATTACAACCTAGCACCATTCAAAAAGTAATTGATGCTGGATTTGATTGCATTATTTCATCTTATGATATCTATTTTTATTTTGATGTCATGCCAAAAGGAGTTTCTAAAGGGCCAACTCTCCTTAAGTTTTTGTCCGAAATAAATTTTAATGCTAATAATACAATTGCTTGTGGAGATACTCTCAATGATTTATCCTTATTTGAAACAGGATTAAAGGGAATTGCTGTCGGAAACTCTGAACCAAGATTAATTGAGAAAATTCAAATAATGGAGAATGTTTATCATAGCCCTTATCCTGGAGTAATGGGTATTTGGGATGGTCTTAAAGTCTATGGCAAGGATTAAAAAATAATTAAATTTATCTAGTTTTTTTGGCTATCCTAGACTTAGTTTGATAAGTTAATACTAAAAAACCTAAAATACCTGATATAACTAGGTTTCGCTCAAATAGAATCGAAGATTTAATAAAAAAATGCTTTCTGATTCTTGAATCCCCTACCATGTTAGGACTTAACCTGATATCAAGTATTAATTTTCTGTAACTACTCTAGGAGAGCCGTTTTTTTGATTTTTTCAACTGTTAAATTCGATTAAAAATATCATTTTTTTTACCCAGAGGTGCAGGAAGTAATAATATTAAAATTTAGCAATGTTTGAAAAATGATTGGGATAATCTAAAATCCAAAAGTCAGCATCTAAAATCCTATAAGGAACAAAAATCAATGACTGTTACAACTTCTAGTTTTCCTATTGACCTCAATGCTTACAAACCGTTAAAATTAGACCCGACTAATTCAACTTTGACTAATGAACAAAGAGAAATTCTGAAAGCTAATATTCAATTTTGTCGAGATACTATTGTTTTTTTTACCGCTGTAGCAGCAGCCAAAGGTGTGGGAGGTCATACAGGAGGAGCTTATGATACAGTTCCCGAAGTGATGATTTTAGATGCTTTCTTTCGGGGAGTAGCAGATAAATTTGTGCCAATTTTCTTTGATGAAGCAGGACACCGCGTTGCTACACAATATTTAATGGCAACTTTACAGGGTGATCTTGATGCAGAAAATCTGCTGCATTATCGAGAAGCCTATTCATTACTACTTGCACATCCAGAACGAGGACGCACTCCTGGTGTAAAATTTAGTTCGGGAAGATTAGGACACCTCTGGGCTTATGTGAATGGAGTAGCGATCGCACATCCTCATCAAGTAGTATTCTGTTTAGGTTCAGATGGTTCACAGCAAGAAGGAAATAATGCCGAAGCCGCCCGTTTAGCTGTGGCTAAAAATCTCAATATCAAATTAATTATTGATGATAACAATTCCACCTGTAGCGGATATCCAACAGATTATCTCAAGGGTTATAACGTCGGTCAAACTTTAGCTGGACATGGATTAACTGTATTAACTGGAGCAGGGGAAGATTTAGATGATTTATATACTCGTCTCTGTCAAGCTGTCACTATTAATGGACCAGTAGCAGTAATTAATAAACGTCCTATGACTCCCGGTATTGTTGGAGTAGAAGGCACACCTTTAGGACATGATGCCCTATCACCAGAGTTAGCGATCGCCTATTTAGAAACTCGCGGACATACATCAGCCGTCAATTACCTCAAAAAAGTTATTCCCCTCACACATACCTACTCTTTTACGGGTTCTAGCAGCAAAACACGCCATATTTTTGATGCTACCGTTGTCTCTCTTCTCAGTCAAATGACACCCACAGAACGGCGAGAAAAGGTAATGTGTATTGACAGTGATTTAGGAGAATCCTGTGGTATCAATAAAATTAGTCAAGCCTATCCAGAGATTTTCTATCATGGCGGCATCATGGAAAGAGGAAACTTCTCTGCGGCGGCAGGATTTGGCATGGAAGCAGGAAAACAAGGCATTTTCAGCACTTATAGTGCCTTTTTAGAAATGTGTATTTCTGAAATTACAATGGCACGGCTTAATAAATCCAACGTTCTTTGTCAATTTTCCCATAGTGGGATAGATGAATTAGGAGATAACACCTGCCATTTTGGGTTAAATAATATGTTTGCCGATAACGGTTTAGAAGACGCTTATCAAACCCGTCTCTATTATCCCGCCGACGGACATCAAATGAAAGCTTGTGTGGAAACTGTATTTGATCAACCAGGGTTAAGATTTCTCTTTTCTAGCCGTTCCCCAGTACCCGATATTCTGGATACAAATAGTAAACCTTTATTTGCAGATGGTTATACATTTATTCCTGGAAAAGATGACGTAATACGAGAAGGAACAGCCGGCTATATCGTTAGCTTTGGAGAGGTACTTTACCGCGCCTTAGAAGTAGTAGAAAGCCTGAAAAAACAGGGAATTAATGTCGGTTTAATCAATAAATCCACATTGAATCTAGTAGATGAAGAAATCATGGCAAAAATTGGTTCAACACCCTTTGTTTTAGTAGTTGAATCCTTAAATCGGCGTACAGGTTTAGGTATCCGTTTTGGTTCATGGTTACTAGAAAGAGGGTTTTCTCCCAAATATGCCTATATGGGAACTCATCAAGAAGGTTGTAGCGGAATTTGGGAACAACTCCCCCATCAAGGTATTGATACTATTGGCATCATGAACAAAGTTGAGGAAATGTTAAAATAAGAAAAAAATCCCCGAATTCTTCTGTGATCATCACCATAAATTATCAGATGATATCAGAAGTCGGGGATCTGAATCTAAAGGAGAATAATTACCAGTGATTAAAGTGGCTTTTCTTGATCGAGATGGAGTAATTAATATTGATCATCACTATGTTTTTAGATGTGAGCAGTTTGAATTTAATGATGGCATTTTTGCTACTTGTCGTCTACTACAAGATTTAGGTTATAAGCTAATTGTGATCACAAATCAATCAGGTATTGCTCGTGGTTACTATTCTGAACAAGATTTTTTAAGTCTTACTGTCTGGATGTATGAGCAATTTAATAACCAAGATATAACAATACTGGATGTGTTTTACTGCCCACATCATCCCCAATCAACTATATCTAATTACCGTCAAAACTGCCGATGTCGTAAACCGTTACCAGGAATGATTGAACAAGCTTGTCAGAAATATCCTATAGACTTGCAAAGCTCAATCCTAATTGGTGATAGAATATCGGATATGCAAGCTGCTAAAGCCGCAGGAATCGGTAAATTTTATTTACTCAGTCCAGAAATTTTTATTCCTAAAGAATTACAAGTTTCTGCTCGGTTGGATAATCTGGAAGCACTAAAGTTTTTTATTTAATGAATTTGAGAATATGTTTATTAAATATTCATTAAATTTTACTAAACTTTTACTAAAAAACAAGCAAATTATTTTGCTGTCCTATACAAAACAGAGAGATTTACAAGCAGATGAATAAAGTTGGGCGTTATGTTCAAGAATTGCTAATATTTAAACTCATATATCCTATTTTATTGAGATACATTGACGAAAATCTCATCACGATGACTGAGGAGATGGAGAAAGATAAAATGGAGAATAATATTCCTAAGTTAGAAGCGGAATATGAACAATTACCTATTCTCAAATTGATTTATTCAATTTTATTTAACTATCTACACAGCAATTTAATTACTAGAGTAGATTTACTCCAGCAATGTCAAGCAGAGAATAATCTTTATCAGTTAAAATATGATGAAATTATTCAAATTGAACCAGCTATAAGTTATCAAGAAATTCCCGCAGCATTTAGAGAAAAAGAAGGTAAATTTGAATTTACTAATCCTTTTGCTGTGGTTGTTAAAAACGTGGAGTTATTGGGAATTTATGGGATTGGTTTTACTGAGGATAAGAATATTATTTTAGAAACAGTTTTAGATAGAGTAGATGTTTTAGAACACACTGCTATTTCTACAATGAAGGCTGGTTTCAATTCTCAATATATTGCCCCTATAGATAAAATAGAATATTTTGATTTAGCTTGTTCATTTGTTAATTATTGGAGTCATTTATACGCTCATTGGATTTATGAGGCTTTAACTAGATTAGAAGTCCTTGAATATTATTCTCAAAAAACAGGTAAAAAACCAGTCTTAATAATTGATAAAGATATTCCTAGTTGGAAAATTCGCTCTTTAGAATTGATGGGTTATGGTCTAGAAAATTATATCCAATGGAATGGATATAGAGCTAAAGTTAATGAATTAGTTATTTGCTCTAAAAGACGTGAAGGAGGACGTATTTCTATCAAAGCTTGTCATTGGGTAAGAGAACGTATTCTCAGTAACGTAGATAGTTATGCAAATCCAAATCTGGTTTTGAGTCCCAATATTTTTATTTCTCGTAAAAAAGCAAATGCTCGCCGCATTTTGAATGAAGAAGAAGTAAGCAATACTCTCGATAAAATGGATTTTGTACCTTATGTTCTAGAAGATTTAGATTTTGCTGACCAAGTAAAATTGTTTGCTCAAGCTAAATTTATTATTGCTCCTCATGGTGGTGGAGTAACAAATATTATTTTCTCCCAAAATTTAAATTTAATTGAACTTTTTGGTCAGAAAATTAGCCATTTCTATTATACAGTTGCTAAAGGATTAGGATTCGATTATGCTTGTATGTTTTGTGAGGTAAAGAATGAAGATATCATTGTCAATTGTGAAGAATTAAGTAGAATGGTTGATAAAATGACAAAAAATAGAATTTGATAATGTAAATTAGATGATCATAAAGCTTGATGAAAATTTAAATTTTGACTAACAGATTATTAATTTTGTATGAACAGTAAATTAAATTCTCCTAAACATTGCTTAGTCACTGGTGCTGCTGGTTTTATTGGTAGCCACTTGTGTGATCTCCTCCTGAAATCAGGTCATAGTGTCGTTGGTTTAGATAATTTGGTGACAGGAAGAACGGATAATTTAAAAGTGGCTCAAACCTATTCCACATTTACATTTATTGAGCAAGATGTTGCTGATATTTCCCCATCCATATTAACAGATATTGACTGGGTATTTCATTTAGCAGGATTAGCTGATTTAGTTCCCTCAATCCAAAATCCAGGAGCATATTATCATGCCAATTTACATAGTACATTCGTCCTTTTAGAAGCTTGTCGTACTGCTAAAATCCAAAAATTTATCTACACAGCTTCTTCCACTTGCTATGGTATTCCTAATCAATATCCCACATCAGAAACCTATCCTTGTCATCCTAAACATCCATACGGCTTAACAAAATATTTAGGTGAACAATTAGTCATGCACTGGGCGCAAGTTTATCAACTTCCAGCCCTTTCTTTACGATTGTTTAATGTGTATGGACCAAGATCCAGAACCACAGGAGCTTATGGTGCAGTATTTGGCGTATTTTTAGCTCAAAAACTAGCGAAAACCCCTTTTACTGTTGTTGGAGATGGAATGCAAACGAGAGATTTTACCTTCGTTAGTGATGTAGTAGCAGCCTTTATCAAAGCTGCTGAATCGGATATTACCGGGGAAATTATTAATATTGGTTCTGGTAAATCTGAAAGCGTTTTAACACTGGTGAAATTATTAGCAGGAGAAATTACTCACATTCCCAAACGCCCAGGAGAACCTGATTGTACTTGGGCTGATATTGCCAAAGCTACGACTCTTTTAAAATGGCAACCTCAAGTACCTTTAAGTGAAGGTGTAAGTGAAATGTTAGCCAATATTGAACTTTGGCGAGATGCTCCAGTTTGGACACCAGAAACAATTCAGCAAGAGACAAAATCGTGGTTTGAGCATTTAGGAAAGGAATAAAAATGACCAACTCATCTATAAGACTTTATCAACAATCAATCAAGGTACAAACTACTGGTAAATCCCTATGTCAAATTACGCCCCAAGTCCAAGCAGTCATTACAGAATCGGAAATTACAGCAGGAATTTGTAACCTTTTTATCCGTCATACTTCCGCCAGTTTATTGATTCAAGAAGAAGATGCCAAACCCGACGTGGAAACCTTTTTTGCGAAGTTAGTTCCCGAAAATGGTCAATATCTTTTAGCCGGACAAGGTTTAGATGATATGCCGGCACATATTCGCTCTGCCCTTACCCATACCTCTGAACAAGTTCCGATTGCTCAAGGTCTTTTGCAGCTAGGACGTTTACAAGATATTTATATCTGGGAACATCGTCAGTCTGGTTACATCCGTGAAGTCGTTATCAATATATTGGGATATTAAAAATGTCACAACTATTAACCATTAATCAAATACCCTTCGTTAATCTTAAAAGTCAACACGCTGCCATAAAGTCTGAGTTACTAGCAGCAATGGGTGAAGTCCTTGATGATGGCAACTTTATTTTAGGCGAGCAAGTTGCAGAGTTTGAGCGTCAGTTTGCTCAATTGTGTGGCGTTCGTTATGCAGTTGGTGTTAATTCTGGGACAGATGCCTTAATTTTTGCACTCAAAGCACTTGGTATTCGTTCTGGTGATGAAGTTATTACTGTCCCTAATTCTTTCGTGGCTTCAGCTACCTGTATTCGCATACTTGGTGCTAAACCTGTATTCGTTGATGTGGGCGATGATTACAATATTGATCCAACTAAAATCGCCGCAGCTATTACTCCCAAAACAAAGGCAATTATCCCTGTACATCTGACGGGAAGACCTTGTAACATGAAACCAATTTTAGATATTGCCCAGGAAAATGGAATAGCTGTAGTGGAGGATGCCGCCCAATCTGTACTGGCTGAGTATCAAGGTCAACGAGTAGGTTCTTTGGGAATAGTGGGTTGTTTCAGTTTACACCCCCTGAAAAACTTAAATGCTTGTGGAGATGGAGGAGTAATAGTAACGGATGATTCCGAACTGTATGACCAGTTAAAAATTATGCGGAATATTGGTTTACGAACTCGTGATGACTGTGTGATGTGGTCTCATAATTCTCGCTTAGATACTCTACAAGCAGCTATTCTGTTAGTTAAATTGCGTTACCTCCAGGAATGGACACAGCAACGTCAAGAAAATGCTCACTATTACCAAAGTCAACTTGCGGGTATTCCTCAAATCATAATGCCATGGGAACGAGAGTGGGAAAAATGCGTTTACCACACCTTTGTTATTCAAGCTGAACGGCGTGATCAATTGCGTCAATTTTTGAGCGATCGCGGTATCGGTACAGCAATTCATTATCCAGTGCCAATTCATCTATCTACAGCAGGTAAAGAATTAAGCTATCCAGCAGGGAGTTTTCCTGTCGCAGAAATGCAAGCAAGCCGCATCCTGAGTTTACCTATTTATCCAGGACTAACCGTTCAGGAACTTGAGCAAGTTTGTGAAAACATTAAGTTATTCTATCAATAAATAAGCCTCAAATTTTCTTCACTTTTGACTTGCTGTTGTGCATTTTGAATACACGACAGCTTACCCTCTAAGCTATACACATCATTTCTAAAATCCAAAATCAAAAATATGCTAAAGTCTAACATTAATTCACTAAATATTGGCTGTGCTGCTTGGGGCTGGAGAGAAGTGGAAATACCTGAATATTTCCACTGGATAGCTAACCAAGGCATTCGTTCAGTAGAAGTGAATGCTCATCCCCAAGCACCCAAACATCTTTTACATGATGGTGATGATCAAGCAGTATCTAAAATTGCTGATTGGGCTAAAGAAGCAGGAGTAGATATTATTTGTATAGCAGGAAGAAATAATTTTACACTCTCAGATGCAAATGAGTTAGAAACAGAAATTAAAAGAGTAGAGCGTTTTGTTGATAGTGCTGAAAAATTAGGGGCAAAATTTGTCAGATTATTGTCTGGTGATCACAGAAATGATTATATTCTCCCAGATGTTTTTCCTCTGTTGCATTATGCTTTTAATAAAATCGGTGATTACGCCGAAGAACGAGGAATTCAAATAACGATTGAAAATCATGGTGGACCAACTGCAACCGGACAAAGAGTGTCCAGAATGATGGAAGGTATTAAAAGTCCTGCTGTTGGTATTAACTATGATCCCGCTAATTTTTTGAATCAGGGAACTGATCCTTTGATGGCACTCCGCTATATTCTTCCTTGGGTAAATTATAGTCATTGGAAAGATGTGCAATGGGTTAATGATAGTCCTCAATTCTGTGCTTTTGGAGAGGGAGAAATTGTCTGGGAACCGATTATTAAAGAACTATTAAATGCAGGTTATCAGGGATATTGGGTGGTTGAATATGAAGAAACATCAGATGTTGAGCAGGGAACGAAAGAGAGTTTAAATAACTTGTCTCAAGTATTACAAAAATTTGCCGTTGTCTAAGTTTATTTCATTATTTTCATCAGGGGTTAGCAATTAAATGTCATTTTCTTTAGATGGTCATGTGGCCTTAGTTACAGGAAGTTCTGCTGGTTTAGGGAAAGCGATCGCTCTCAAATTGGGACAAGCAGGTGCTAAGGTAGCAATCAATTACAGCAATAACGAATCACGGGCTAAACAGGCTTTAGCTGAACTTGAACAACAAGGTTGCCAAGCTATTTTGGTTCGTGGGGATGTTACCCAAGAAGAAGATGTAGCAGCAATTTATGAAGCGATTCGCCTCTCAACTGGGTGCAGTAGATATTTTGGTGTTAAATGCCACAGGAAACCAACCCCAGATCCCCTTTGAGGAATACACCTGGCAAGATTTCCAAACCATGCTGGATTTTTTTATCAAAAGTCCCTACTTATTAACTCGTATTTGTTTACCCTCCATGAAACAAAAACAATGGGGACGAATTATTAATATTAGTAGTGACGTTTGTTTCCGCTCAGTTAATAACTTCAGTGCTTACGTTACTGCCAAAAATGGACAACTGGGATTTACACGCAGCATGGCCACCGAATTAGCGCCTTTTGGTATTACAGTTAATGCAGTTGCTCCCGGTTGGATACCCGTAGAACGCCATGAAAACGTTCCTCAAGAAAAAAAAGACGCTTACCAAGTCAGAATTCCCATGCAGCAATGGGGTACTCCACAGGATATTACTGAAGCAGTGCTTTATTTCGCCAGTCATGAGTCCAGATTTGTTACAGGGCAATATTTATGTATTAACGGTGGCTTTACTCTTATGTAAATATGATTAAGACTGATTGAGTTATAAACAATTCAGCTTTTTCAGGATTACACAAAAAATACCAAAAATATGGCGTTTCATAATTGCGGAATGTGGGATGTAATATATCAAACATTCTGACTCATGACTCTTGATTATTTAATAAGTGTTTTTAATACAGATAATATTCCTTTAGCATATTCATTTTCTGCTATTTGAAAATGTAATTTCCTAGCTTCGCTGGTTGCATTTCCAACTAAATAACCATGTCTAACAGTTTGCAGCATTTCAATATCATTACCACTTTCACCAAAAGCTATGGAGTTTTGATAGCTTACATTTGTCTGCTGTAAAATAAAATTAACTATATGTTTTTTACCTGTCCCTGATGGGATAAAATCAACATCATAGCAATTGTTTGGATCTCCAGATAAAGGATTTGCTTGACTAATATTTACTTGAATACCAGCTTTTTTCACTAACTCTTTTATCTTCAAAATTGCCTGATTATCAATTAGATCATTTTGTTGATGGTAATAGTAATTCTTTAAAAAAGGACAATCTGCTATTTGAGGTTGTGGTGTCAAATGTATATTATCTAATTTTAAAAAACTAACTAAGTTATTAACTAAATTCTCAGAGAATCCAGTTTTCATGAGATTGTTTTCCCATATTTTATCTTTTTCAGCGTATTGGTTTTGATTGAAGTAGATTAGTTCAGTCCCTAAACTACTAGCAATAAAATGAGGTAATAATGTCAAACCACATTTATTTATTTTATCAAAAACTGAAGTTAAACTACTACCAGTAACCCAACCAAAAAAGATTTGTTTCTGATATGTTTCATTTAATAAATACTCCTCAAGTTCTTTGAGATCATTTTTATAATCTTCTCTATTTTGATGAGCAAGATAAGTTTCATCAAAATCTGTAAAAACAACGTATTTTGGTTCTGGGACAGAAGGTAACAGTTTTATATTATGTTTGCAATATTTCATATAATGCTTATACACATTATTTTATTTTTTGTGGGATTCGGGCGAAAAGACTTTATATTTTACATTCTATTATAGCCCACATTCAGTAGGTAAAACCAGAAAAAAGGTATTTTAATCTAAGTGGACTAAAGGTAGCTAAGTAGTGAGACAGAATTAATTACACAATGTCATTGCGTAAGCATTGCGTGGCGTTAGCCATATGGAACGAAGTGAAATCAAGCAATCGCCAGGGTTGTGATTGCTTCCCTTCGCTCACAATGACTGTAAATATTTTTGTCCAATTACTTAAAGTGAAAACAGAACTACAAGTGGATGTTAAAGACATTGACCATTTATGGATAATTGCGGGAATTATAGATGAAATAGGGATTGTGAAGATAATAGATCAAGAAATAGGGACTCATGCACAAGAGAAAGTTAGCGCTGGACTTGTAGTTAAAGCGATGATAATCAATTGTATGGGATTTATAACCGCACCATTCATGGATTGCACCTGATGGCAAGTCAAGAAAGAAGGGTGCAACGCGAATCCCCCGTAGTACATACGCGAACAAAATATTTTTGAATTCACCCCCTATCTCCCCCTAACCGAGCAATATTGAATGACTAATGACTAATTACCTATTCTTCCGTTGTCCTTTTTCTGACAAAGAAACACTACCAATTCCTTGCAAAATACCTCTACCAACTAAACCTAAACCCTTACCGACTATTTGAGTAAGGACGAAAACAATTCCAGTTCCTAAAAACCCTACCAATGATTGGATACGTGGAGAAATAGCATCCCGAAATTCCAGTATTAATGTTACCCCTAAAGGAATACCGGAAAGTTGAGCTAATTCTTGATTTCGAGGAGCATAAATTGATATTTTCGTAATTCCACGAGGGGAGAAAACAAAGAACTCATAGCGACTTTCAAAAATAGTTTGTGCTTCAGTTATATATTGATATAATTGATATTTCCAAGATAGATTATTTCTGAACTTCTCAATTTCCCTAGTAGAAATCATTTGCCAGTTATAAAAATTTTGTTTAATACTTTCCTCATCTGCCAAGTTATTTAGTAATGGTTGAATTACAGCATTAGCTGTATGAATCAATAAATTCTCTAAAATTAATAATGCTTGTGATTGAGATTCTTTAGTTCCTGCTGGGTAAGAAACATTATCAATATATAAATCTGTCAGTAATAGTAAATACGACAATAACTCAAATAATAACGGCACTTTATTAATAATTTCTGTTTGCAAATCTGTATTTTTATCTAATAAAAACTTGACTAAATTTATTTCTTGTTTATCTAAAATAATCCGAGAATAATTACCAAAAAATTCCGTAATAGCAAATTTCCATAAATCTAGAGAAATCTGATTTTGTAAATTAAATAGCTGATTTTTATCGAAATTAAAAGTATGTATTTCTTCCACCTGGGTAAAAAATTTCCTCAGAATAATATAAAGCAACTCTCGCTTTTTATTTTCTCGGAGAATATCAATTTCTAAAGGTGTATTAGTAAGATTTTCTAAAGAAAATTGCAATTTATTTAAACATAAAGTAAATAATTCAGATTGCAGTTGTCGAGAACTAACTATAGGTGGTATATTAATTGATGGTCTTACATCCGCATCTAGTTTAATGATATTATCCTGATTCTGAATACTGAAGGATAGTAATTGGTTTTCTGGGGGTGGTTTTTGTCTTTCTTTCGGTATTGTCAATAAGTGATTAACAACCCAGCGAGCGGCTAGAAGTTCGCGTCGCTGTCCTGCTAAAATTGCTTTATTTAATAAAGGTATTCCTGGTATTCTTAATTTTTCTGTGACTAGATTAATAGCTTGATCAATATTATTAATTCCTGAATTTTGTAAATTATTTCGCAACTTAGCAAATGGCAAAGGAGAATTAATGATTACTGGTTCTGTGAACCAATAATAACCACCATTAGCAACTTCTTGAAGAATGGGGACTAATTGAGAAATTGATATTCCTTTAGGACAATAACCATTTATTCCTATTGCTTTTGCCGCAATGAGCATTTCTGGTTGGGATTTTGAACTTAAAAGTAATATAGGTATGTGGGGATATAAAGCTTTTAGTTGTTTACAGAATTGCAAACCCAATTGTTCATTCCCTAATTCTAAAATGATTAATTTAATTTGCTGAGAATTTACTTGCGCTAAAACCTGTAAAGCTGCGGTATCTGTGGCAACGTCTGCTATAACTTGTAAATTAGGAATAGCTTCCAGTGTTACCTTTAGTCCTAAACGGAAAATTGGATCTGGGTCAATTAATAAGAATTGTAAAAGGCGATCGCTCATTTTTACAAGAGATTTGATTCCTGATTTTTAGGCTAAGTAGGTTGGCGTTGAAAATTGTCGTTATGGCAAGGCAAAAGGCAAGAGGCAAGAGGGTTTGGGCGATTTTACGTTTCTTTACACAGTTTGGTTTTATTGTGTTCACCTACTTAGTTTAAATTCTCAATTCCTAATCATTCACTTTGTCACGATAACCATAAAAGTTAATAGTATATTCAGAAATTTTCATCCCTGTTTGCGCTTCTACTTGACGTAGCAACTCTTCGGGTAATTCTATCTGCACATCTAAAATCTGATTTGTATCTATACAGTTAACATGACTATGGGAATCACTATTATTTCCATATAATCGTCCATCACCATGTTCAATACACTCTATAATACTCTGGCTAGATAAAGCTTCTAGATTTTGATATACCGAAGTATGTCCAATTTCTTTACCTTCTTTATTGAGTCGATCATAAATCTCCCTAGCAGAAAGATGCTCTTTCGCTTGCCAAAGCAACTCCAGTATAAAGCGTCTCTGACGACTGACACGCATTCCTAACATTTGACACCTATCCAAAGCATCTTCTAAGGAACGAATAGGTTTAAGACAACTTCCTTGCTTGTACATATTTCAGGTTGTGAATTCTAGAAATTGGAAATCAATTCAAAATACCCTCACGACAGGACTCACTCCCGCAAAATTAAAGAACACTTTGCCTTTTGCCTGTTTGCTAACTCATAATATTCTCAATTTAAAAAAACTCATAACAACTTTATCTTAAAATTCCTCTCAATGTCTACCTCAAGTGGTTAAAAAACTGTTACTGTGAATTGTCAACACTGTTGAGTAAGTAAGTATCTATCTATCAGTCCATGACAATCACAATCACCCTCAACAACGATTCTATTTATAGTTTAGATGTATCACCTGCCTTAATGGTGATTGAACCACTGCTGCAAGCAGGAAATATTTCCTCCTATGAACAGCAACTACGTCTAGAAATTAATTATGAACAGGAAGAAAATGATCCACGGGAGTTATCGGAAATTCCCGAGGTAAGACTGTGGTTTGTGCGTCTTGATGCCAAGTATCCTTGGTTACCATTTTTACTAGACTGGAAAGCCGGAGAATTATCTAGATACGCAGCAATGTTAGTACCTCATCAGTTTAGTTCTAAAGAAGGTATCCAGTACAACCCCGAAGCCTTAGAAATATTTTTGATGCACAAAATCTTTATTTTAAGTGATTGGTTGTACAAACAAGATATTGTTAGTCCATCTCGACTCAAATCCTTAGCGCAAATTCTGGGCTATGAATTAGATGATGCTTTCTTTGAAATGATTGAAAAAACTAATTAATTTGGAAAGGGAACAGGGAACAGGTGACAGGTGACAGGTGACAGGTGACAGGTGACAGGGAACAGGTGACAGGTGACAGGTGACAGGTGACAGGTGACAGGTGACAGGTGACAGGTGACAGGTGACAGGGGTAGAAGCAGCTTGATAATTTCTACCCATAACTATCCATATATTACTGTTTGTCCAAGTCTTCAAGAAGTTGATCAACAAAATCCCTCAACCGTTGCTGCCAATCAGGGACGGTTTTAATTTTTTCCCTGACTCCAGGTAAAACCTTAAATTGCAAGGGTGATTTATCGGAGGCTACTTGATTTTGTGGCTTAAATTTAATCCGAGGCATTGCCAAATCTTAATATATCTGATATACTAGATATCATAACACAACATTGAAGGTCGAATCAATGCTTTTATCATTCAAAACCGCATTAATTCCAAATAACGGACAGGTTACAGCTTTTCGTAAAGCATCTGGAGTAGCTAGACACGCCTATAACTGGGCAAATGCTCAAATCAAGGATATTTTAGCTGCTCAAAAAGAAGGCGAAAAACTTAAATTACCCTCAGCGATTGACTTGCATAAAAAGTTAGTCGCCGAGGTTAAATCTGAACACGCTTGGTATTACGAAGTTAACAAAAATGTCCCACAAAAGGCGTTAACTGACTTACGCCAAGCATGGGATAGGTGTTTTTCCAAAACATCGAAACAACCCCGATTCAAGAAAAAAGGACAGCACGATTCTTTTTATTTAGAGTCAGGGACTAAGGCGAAACCGTTAATTAAAAACGATGGTAAAAGAATTAAATTACCGTCAATCGGTTGGGTACGATTAGCCATACCTTTACCAATTACCGCAACTCATAACTGTGTAATTTCCCGACAAGCTGATAAATGGTTTATTTCTGTTAAATACGAAGTTGAAAAACCTCCTATACTTGCAGACAGACCGACCATTGGCGTTGACATTGGTATCAAAGAATTAGCAGTTTGCAGTAATGGTGAAGTATTCAAAAACCCCAAAGCCTACCGCCGGATGAGTAAACGCATGAAACGTTTACAGCGTAGTGTGAGCAGGAAAATTAAAGGCTCTAATAACCGTAAAAAAGCTGTGAGAAAATTAGCTAAATTACACGCCAAAGTTTCTAATATTCGCAAGGATTCTATTCACAAATTAACCTACTATCTAGCTAAAAACCACAGCATAATTAAGATAGAAGATTTGCACGTTAAGGCATTTTTGAAGAACCACAAATTAGCAGGTGCAATTGCAGATTGTGGGATGTATGAATTTAAAAGGCAATTAGAGTACAAAACTGAGAAGTTTGGCAGTGAATTAATCCTTGTAGATAGATTCTTTCCTAGTTCGCAAATATGCTCTAACTGCGGTAATCATCGTCATAAAATGCCATTAAAAAGCCGCGTTTATGTTTGTCCTGATTGTGGACATAGAGAGGATCGTGACCTCAACGCAGCTAAGAATATTGACCGATGGTTTGTGGATATTTTTATCCCTGTAGCGTAGCGGTTCTTTTTAGGAACTACGGTCAGAAACGGTAAGTTCTACCGAGATTGTCTGTCGAGTGGAAAAACCTCTTAGAAGTCATTCTAAGACCACGATGAAGCAGGAAATAAACACTAAGATTATCGCTGTCCAGATGTGTCTAGACTTTGGTAATTTTGGGTAAGTTTTATAGAACGGAAGTTAACTATTATCAATTTTGGATTTTAGATTTTAGCTTCAAAATCATCTAGCAGGAGTCAGGAGTCAGAAGGAAATTTTTTCCCTGTTCCCTGTTCCCTGTTCCCTGTCACCTGTCACCTGTCACCTGTCACCTGTCACCTGTCACCTGTTCCCTGTCACCTGTCACCTGTTCCCTGTCACCTGTCACCTGTCACCTGTCACCTGTCACCTGTCACCTGTCACCTGTCACCTGTCACCTGTTCCCTGTCACCTGTCACCTGTTCCCTGTCACCTGTCACCTGTCACCTGTCACCTGTCACCTGTCACCTGTCACCTGTCACCTGTCACCTGTCACCTGTCACCTGTTCCCTGTCACCTGTCACCTGTTCCCCAAATTTTTTCTAAGACTATTTGGGGCGCAATATCTGCTAGTTTTCCAGTGGGTGAGGTAATAGCTAAGACTTTTTCACTTGCGGGTAATAATTTTTCTGAGTCCGTAGAATTTAGCAAAGCTATTGTATATGTTTCTACTGCTATACTCAATTGCAGAAGACTATTTTCTACAGACAACATTAAACTAGCGCCACCAATGATGGCGGTTAGCTTGCCAATATCATCGGGGGAAGTAACTTTAATATTGTGACAATGTTCTAAAATTGAACGCACAAACGACTCATTATCAGCTTCTTTAATGACAACAACGGGTAAATCTGGTTGTTTTTCTTGGCAAGCTGCAATGATTTTTTGCCAACTTTCTACAGGGTAGGTTGTATCTACATTAGATCCACCAGCATTGATGAGAATAAAACCTGATTCACTTACGCCTAAACGTTTTTGTTCTCCTTGCGCCCATTCGATGTCTACTTTTGGCACATTTACTGATAGTGGTGGACAAGGAGTATTAATCTTTAAAGGTTTGAGTAGGTCATGGTACACTTTTGCCACATATTGGGATAGGTTGGGTGTAATGTGATTAGTGAGAAAAACCGCACCTTGTCCTTGATAGCCAATGCGTGTGGGGATTCCTGTTAACCACATTAGCAAGCCTACTAACCAACTTTGTCCAACAATAATAGCGACATCATACTCACGATCGCGGATCATGCCAACTAAGTTACCCCAATCAGCCAAACTATTACGATCTTTGTAGTCAAAAGTTAATACATCATGAACTGACTTGCTTATTCGGTAAGCAGCCTTTGACTGGGGTTCGACAATGACATCTATCTGCGCGTCGGGATAATAACGCTTAAGATCATCAAGAGTGGCAAAAAAAAGAATTTGGTTATCAATTGAACCAGGTACAAGGGTTACTACACGCATAATATTTATTAACGTTTATTGTTTTATATTTTAGGAGAATATAGGTATTGAGAATTATGAGTCACGATCTTAAAATGTAGGGGCGCAGGGCGTGCGCCCAAGGGTTAGAAGTTAGGAGTTTTTGAATTTTGCTAGTGAAGTTATTCTCAAGAATGGGTATTCTGAATTTATTTAATTAAAGATCAAGGAAAAGTTGTGCATTTACTAATTCCCGCTGCTGGAAGTGGCAAAAGAATGGGCGCTGATGGTAATAAACTTTTATTACAGGTACGTTCAAAACCATTGATTGCTTGGACTTTGTTGGCAGCAGAAGCCGCAAGTTCTATTAGTTGGATAGGAATTGTTTCTCAACCTCAAGATTGGGACAAGTTCAAGTCTATTATCGCTGAATTAAAGCTAAAAAAAACAATAGAATTAATTTCTGGTGGTTCTACTCGTCAAGAGTCAGTTTATAATGGCTTACAGGCATTACCAAGTAATGCGGAACAGGTATTAATCCATGATGGCGCTCGTTGTTTGGCAACACCAGATTTATTTAATGCCTGTTCTGAAGCAATTCTCAATTGTTCTGGTTTAATTGCGGCTGTACCTGTTAAAGATACCATTAAAGTTGTTGATGACAATGGCATAATTAAAAGTACACCAGAACGTAAACAACTTTGGGCGGCTCAAACCCCCCAAGGGTTCGATGTCAAATTGTTAAAACAGTGCCACGCTGAAGGTGTCCGTCAAGGTTGGGAAGTGACTGATGATGCGGCTTTGTTTGAAAAATGCGGTATTGAGGTGAGGATAGTTTCGGGGGAAGAGACTAATTTGAAAATTACTACTCCTCAAGATTTGACGATCGCAGAATTTATACTTAGTTATAGAGAATAAGCAGGGGAGCAGGCAGCAGGGGGCAAGCAGGGGGAGAAAAATTTTCTAAAATCTAAAATCCAAAATCTAAAATCCAAAATCTAAAATACTGAATGCCCAAGAATATACCTATAGCCGGCAAAATAGAAGCGATTCTTTATTTAAAGGGTAAACCCTTATCACTAAGTGAAATTGCTGAATATGCGAAATGCGATCGCTTCACAGCAGAAGAAGGAATTATCCAACTAATTGAAAATTATTCCCGTCAAGACACAGCTTTAGAAGTCGTAGAAACTGAACATGGTTATAGTTTACAACTGCGGTCAGAATTTCATGATTTAGTGCAAGCTATAATACCAGTAGAATTGGGAGTTGGGGCATTACGGACATTAGCAGCGATCGCCCTCCATAATCCCATATTGCAAAGTGAATTGATTAATTTACGGGGTTCAGGAGCTTATCAGCACGTTCAAGAATTAGTAGAATCCGGTTTCGTCCGCAAACGCCGAGAAAGTGATTCTCGCTCCTTTTCCCTGCAAATAACACCAAAATTTCATCAGTATTTTCAAATCGAACAACTACCCCAAATTTTGGCAATTCCAGACAAAGAACAGCAACTAGAACTGAAGTTAGAAGGATTAGAGGCAGAGGAGGGAACAATTCAAAATTAAAAAACCCTTCTCTATTCCCTATTGCCTTTTCTCTGTAGAAAATGCGCTACCCTATGAATATGGTTTAGAGTAAAATCAGCAGTTAAGCTAATATAAATCGCCAATGGTGTTTGATCCTGACTTTTTGCAAGACGACTCTGAGCAACACCCTAATCAACTTCTGAATGATCGCTTTGGGGACAACCCAAACCAATTACTGAAATATTTACAGCATCAATCTCCTGAAGTTTTAGCCCGTGTAGCCCAAGCTGTCAGCCCCGAAATTAAACAAATCATTTCCCAGAATGTCCAAGGACTCGTGGGAGTGATACCGACAGAACATTTTAATGTGCAAATTACAACAGACCGGGAAAATCTAGCGGGAATACTAGCATCAGCAATGATGACAGGTTATTTTCTCCGCCAAATGGAACAGAGAATGCAATTGGAACATTTATCCAATCAATAGGAGTCAGGAGTCAGGAGTCAGGAGTTCACCAAAAACAAAGAACAAAAAGAAAGTTTCTTCCCCTCCCCCTGCTTCCTATTCCTGTTCTCTGTCCCCTGCTATTGAGGATAATTTCCCGAACGAACCTGAAAGATTTGAGTTTTCCCATTGCGGTTGACTTCTATGGTAAGAATGTCCCCAACACTACTCGATTCGACTATCTTTTGGACTTGAGCCGCAATTTTGATTTGTTTACCATTAACTTTTTGAATCACGTCACCAGGAAGTAATCCTCCTATCTGTGCGGGTGATTTTTCCATGACTTTTCTGATAACAATTCCCACGTCTGGCTGAATGTTTAGCTGATCTTCCGCTTTCAGTCGCTCTTTTGTGGTTGTGGAAATGTCTGTCATCTCAATTCCTAGAAAGGGGTGAGCAACTTCTCCTGTGGTAAACAGTTCATTGGCTACACGAAAGGCGGTTTCAATGGGGATAGCAAAACCAAGTCCTTGAGCATCAGCACGGATAGCAGTATTTACGCCAATAACTTGCCCTTGAGCATTTAAGAGTGGTCCACCAGAATTGCCAGGATTAATAGCTGCATCTGTTTGGATAAAACTAACGCGCTTATTAGGAACGCCTACTTGGGCGCTAGTTCTGTCCGTGGCACTGATAATGCCAATAGTGACAGTATTATCTAAACCTAACGGATTGCCTATAGCGATCGCCCATTGTCCAGGAATTAAATTTTGTGAATTACCTAACTTGACTATCGGCAACTTGTGGGCGGAAATTTTAACTGCGGCTATATCTGTCACCGTATCAACCCCTACCACCTTCCCCTCAAAACTCCGCCCATCTTTGAGGGTAACTTGAACCGTGTCTGTATCTGCCACTACATGAGCATTAGTTAATAACTTACCATCCTCACTCAATATAAATCCTGAACCTGTCCCCCGCTCAACTTTTTCTGAGGGGATTGGTTGTTCATCCTCTTTAAAAAAATGGCGAAATAAGGGATTTTTGAGAGCTTCAGTCATCGGATTTGATACTTTACGAATTGCATTAATTCGCACAACCGCAGGACCAACTCTGCCGACAGCAGTGGCGATAAAATTGATATTATCACTTCCCGAAGTGTTAAGTATGCCATTGACAGGTTGAGGAGCAGCAGATTCAGCAGGTAAAGTTACTGCCACATTTTTCAATTCTTGAAATGAAAGATTGTGCGTCCAAAAATAACGACTAACAAATACACCACCACCAGAGCCAATTACCACCAAACCTAGATAAACAGCCAGTTGCTTCCAAGATACATTCATAATTATTAAGAATAATGGCACTCAAGGACAGATGAAAGCTTATCTCTTTAGTGTAATCAAGCAAACCTTCAGTGAACAGATCATTTGAGCGATAAATATCAAAAATTTGTCAGCATATTCGGGGATCATATCTAGTAGTCTGTCAACCCGAAAATGAGGGGTGAAGGGGGGTAGGGGGAGAAGAGAGGTGGGGGGTGGGGGAGGTAGGGGAGGTAGGGGGGGAGGGAAGAACAGAAGTTTTTTTCCATTACCCGTCAAAATAAATTTGACAGACCACTAGTTCTTAGATTTCATCATGAATTTACTCAAAATAGGTAGTAAAAAGATAGAGGAAAAACTTTATCCTATCTTTAACAATTCCCCACTAAGATCTGAAAATTAGCGGTTTCTGGACTTCTTTACATGAAATTTTCCTATTGTTCACTATGTTTTTTGAGCTTATTTAGCACTTTAGGTTTATTATCCACCTTATTACAATTACAAAGTGCTAATGCTAGTCCGGGGAGTTGTCCTGTTCCCGTCTTAGCTCGTATCCAACGTCATCAAGTTAATCGCGGTGAAACTTTAGCAAGTATAGCTAATCGCTATAATTTATCACCAGAAACCATTATGGGAATCAATCCATCTGTTAAGAATGGGGTGGTAAGTCCAGGTACAGAATTGCAAATTCTTCCTTTTAATGGCATTGTTGTGGAAGTTCCTCGTAATCAAAGCTGGCGACAAATCGCATCTAAATATAAAGTTCGCCCAGATACAGTCTTTGAAATCAATGGTTGTCAGAAAACCCCTAGATTTGTTTTTTTACCAATACTTCCAGGGGTAACTAATACTACTGCCCCTACTCCTGCTGCTGGGGTAATTGCTACGGCACCTAGTACCCCCGCTGAAAACATTACTGGTTATCCCTTGCCAAGTGTTACAGAGGTTGGATTAGCTTATGGTTGGCAATATCACCCGGTAACAGGAGACGTTTTCTTTCATAGTGGACTAGATTTGTTAGCACCAGTAAATACTCCTGTGGCAGCGATCGCTCCAGGAATCGTCGTCTTTGCCAAGGAACAAGGTAGTTACGGCAAATTAGTCATTATTAACCACGCAGGTGGCTCACAGAGCCGTTACGCCCAACTTGACAGCATCAAAGTCACGCTCGGTCAAACGGTCAACAAAGGCGATATTTTAGGATCAGTGGGAACTACAGGACAACCAACCTCTACTCAACCCCATCTTCATTTTGAAATGCGTTCTAACGGTTATTTAGGTTGGGAAGCAAAAAATCCCAAGGAGTTTTTAAAGTGAGGAGTTCTCTAAGGGAACACCAAAAAATAAATTACCCAATTTTGTGGGATGGGCATCCTGCCTGTCCTTGATGATCAGCAGGCAATTCGTCCCGCACCACAAGAAATTTTTGGGTATTTTTTTAATTGGAAGTCCCTAAGCTAAAATTTGAAAAGCGAAAAAAAAGGTTTGGCACTATGACCAAACCTCCATAATTGCTGTGCTTAACAACGTACTCAATTAATTTAGTGCTACTCTAGTCACATATCATCTTCCTATGGAATGTGTACAGATTGCTCTAACTGTGATAAATCAAGACAGAAATATATATTGGCGTTGCAAATATTAGTCTATATGAAATTATACAAATTAATTTAAATATAAAAAAGGCTTGGGTGTTAGCCAAGCCTTTATATATACCAGGTGTTTACCATATATAGATACTTTAAACCTTAAATTACTCCTATTCATCTTCCTATCAGGTGTGTACAAATTCAATAAAATCTGATATGGCGGATGTTTATAAGTAGGGGTTGCTGAAAAAGTTATCTGTGAGGGCTAGTAGTGTGTCAACCCGAAAATGACGGGTGAAGGCAGGCAGGGGGGGTGGGGGAGGTGGGGGAGGTAGGGGAGGTAGGGGAGGTGGGGGAGGTGGGGGAGGTGGGGGAGGTAGAGGGGGAGGGAAGAACAGAAGTTTTTTTCCATTACCCGTCAAAATAAATTTGACGAACTGCTAGAAGTATGGCTAACGCCACGCTGCGCTATCAGCAAACCCTACTTCATGGTTTTTGAGCGATCGCTGGCTCGAAAATTGCCGAAAATTTGATCAGGTAGGCCAAAAGACCTACCCTACAGCTATTCTTTCAAAATAGTCTTGGATGCCATTCTTGTCTTCTTGCGATCGCTTTCGGTGAGTTCTTCACCGGCTTGTAAGCGAGTTGCTGAAACTTGTAGCACGGTGGCTGCACAGGTATCACCAATTTGTAAGGCGGTATTAGCAGCAGTTTGTAACATTGTGGCAGCACCAAGGCGATCGCCTAGTTCTAATTTTGCCTCAGCTAATTGAGTTTGCCGATATTTAGCCAAAAGCAGAATCGAGTTTAGCACCTGGGAATTGAGAGCAGGTTCATAACTCTTGGTAAAATTGGCATATATTGGCACTAAGGGAGAAAGTAAACCCTCTTTATTCAAGGATGGGTCATCATAGCGAATTTGAATATGACCAATGACTTGTTTCCCTTCTGGTAATTGTCCCAGATAAATATTCGCTAAAACAACCCTTTCGCTATCCTTCATCAAGTCCCCTAACCGCAATATTAGAGTCCCATTAGCATCGGTTTCCACTGGTAATTCAATGGTATCTGGGGCAACTTGGGCAACGGGTTTGAGTTCCGCCAGACGGACAACAGGTACTAAAGATAGGAGTAAATGGGCATTTGTTAATCCCACTGATTGTACCCGCCGAAATAGCCGCGCAAATTGAGTTACAGCTTGCTCTGGGTTCTCGATATAAGCTAGAGTCCCACCCCCTGCATCAGCAATCTTTTCCAATAAATCTGGATTCCAGTCATCACCAAAACCCAGGGTGTTAATTGTCAGGTTGAGTTTGGCGGCTTTTTTGGCAAGTTGCAAACAACGTTTATTGTCATTTGGTCCAATTTGCCATTTCCAAATCTGTAACCCGTTATCCCCATGACCATCTGTGAGGAGGAAGGCTTGGGAAACCGCCCCTTTTGTGCCTTTGAGTAGTTCTGTAATCCCCAAGGATAAACCTTCGGCGATGACAGTCCCGCCAGCAGCCTTTAGCTTGGCTCTTAACTGGGTTTTGATGCTTTCAATATCTTGGATGATTTGGTTGGGGATAATGACTCCAGACGTGCCAGCAAAACCGATGATGGAAATCCTGTCACCAACTTTTAATTGATCCAATAATTGCTCAACTGCTTGAATGACAATATTCATGGGTTCACCGGACATAGAACCACTTTGATCGAGAATCAAGCAGAGATTCAAGGGTAAACTTTGTTCAAATTCAGCAGGAATGGCGGAAATAGAAATTGAGAGTTGACGTTGATTGCTTTGTTGGGCAGCATCAACGTTGGTATCATTTAGAGCCGATGTTAGTTGAACTTTCATTGAGGGGAAGCATCTTGCAAAACAGTTTTTGAGACAATTCTGGTTTTTTTGCGATCGCTTTCTGATAACTGTTCCCCAGCTTGTAGGCGGGTGGCGGAAACTTGCAATACCGTTGCAGCACTAGCATCTCCCATTTGCAGCGCAGTTTTTGCCGCAGTTTGTAACATCGTTGCTGCACCAGCCCGATCACCCTGCTGTAATTTCGTTTCGGCTAACTGGGTTTGGCGATATTTGGCTAAAGCTAAAACCGACCGTTGTACCTGGGGATTTGGTGCTGGTTGGTATTCCCTGGTGACATGAGCATAAATTGGTAGATTGGGGGAGTATAGCCCGATTTGGTTATGGGCGGGGTCATCGTAGCGGACTTGAACATTAGCGATCGCCTGTTTACCTTCTGGCAACTGTCCCACATAAATATTAACTAAAACTACCCGTTCCCCGTCTTTCATTAAATCGCCCAATCTCACCACCAAGCGCCCATCGCTTTCGGGTTGTACTGGTAACTCAATGGTATCTGGGGAAACTTGGGCAATGGGTTTGAGTTCTGCTAACCGCACATTAGGCATTAAGGATAATAATAGTTGAGCGTTAGTCAACCCCACTGTTTGCATTCGACTAAACAACCGCCCAAATTCCGATACAGCCTGATCTGGGTGTTGAATATAAGACAACGTACCCATGCCAGCATCAGCGATTTTTTCTAAAACTTTATCATTCCAATTGTCACCAAATCCCAATGTATTTAGAGTTAAATTATAACTGGCGGCTAATTGGGCAAATTTCAAACAGCGATCGTTATCACCATGTTCATTTTCCCCATCAGTCAGTAAAAATGCTTGGGAGACTGTATCATGTTTACCCTTGGCTAACTCTTCAATTCCTAAGCGTAAACCCTCATCAATGGCAGTTCCCCCATCAGCTTTGAGTTGCATGATCTGTTTTTTAATATGTTGGCGATCGCTAATTAACTGATTTGGGACTAGAACTTTAGCCCGGTGGTCAAAAACAACCACACTGAGGCGATCTTCAGGAGTGAGACGATCTACCAATAAACAAGCGGCATTTTTGACAGTTTCTAGGGATTTTCCCATCATTGAACCGCTATGATCGAGAATCAAGCATAAGTTCAATGGCACAGTCCGATCTATTGTTTCACCACTAGCAGAAACGGAAACTACTAATTGACGTTGAGTGCTAGTTTGATTTGCATCTATACCAGCATCATTGAGCGCTAGTTGTAAATTAATCTTCATAATTTCAATTTCCTATCTAGTTTAGACAGATACAATTTTATAGATAACTTCAAACCGCATCCTCCATACTACGGAAAATAAGTTGATTTAGGAGTCACAGGCTGAGAATCACTGGAATAAAAGCCTTAACTTTCCCTAAAACAAAGACTGAAATATGAACAAATAAACATGAAAATTGATATAATTTAATTATTCAAACAGTAATTTTTTAGGGTTTCTGCTAAAGTAAAAGGAGATTCTTTAGGAAAGAAGTTTAATTTAATTCCTGTTTCTTCAGATGCTTTTAACCGAGCTTTTTCATAACAATCTGCAAATATTTCTATAAGTAGAGGTTGCAAACTAGGACTATCTTCTAATAATAATTCAATACAAATACGTTGCTCTATAATCGTACTGCGCCAGCTTTCATTATGTTTTTCAGGTTGATATTGCCATTTTAGTAAGTGCATTAATAGCACAATTAAACGGCTCTTTAACTCCCGTTTTTCACTTTTTCCCATGCTTTCAATTTCTTCTATCAGATTTGCTAAATCAATTTCTGCAAATTTCCCTGCTTTTAATTGTTTACATATTGTTTCTGTCCACAGATAAAAATCTTGGTCGTAAAGATTATCATTGGTAATAACCGTTGGTTGATGTGTTGTCATAATGATTTCTAACCTCCTGCAATAATCCTATCAGTAAATCATTCTATTGCGTCTCTTTCTTCATAATTCACATTGATGCTAAATATAGCATTCCCCGGCAGAGCCAGGGAAGGAGGATAATAATGGTTTTTGTTGTTAGGAAATATTCGCCATATATTTAACTAAATCATCTATTTGCGAAAAATCTAATAATTCTTCGGCTAAATCTTCCAGTTGAGTTAGTCCCAAATTAGGAAGTTGCTGTTCTATTCTGGCTGGAATATTCCCAAAGCGGCGTTTTAACATACGGAGAATCAATTCTAGTGCTTCTCTTCTTTTGCCTTTTTGCTCACCTTTTTGCAGAATATCCTGATAAACCCAAGATTCTTCCATAATGTCCTCCTGAAACAGTTAGTTATTTTTTTCCTTGAATCTGGTAATTGTTATTTACCAGATTCTTACATATATACTGATCCTTGGGTTGATGATTTAGAAAACAATTGGATATCACCCCCCTAACTCCCCATAAAAATCTTCATCTAACAACTGTTCTATAGTAAAAGGAAAATCAAGAGGATATTCTGTTTCATCTGGTTTTCTTACTCCTAATTTAGCATTTTTACTTTCTTTAATTGCCAATTTACGAGCATCAGCATAAGCAATAAAAATAACCTCATGGAGATAATTTTTAAAAGAAGGATTTTCTTCCAAATCTTTTTCAACTCGAAAGCGATGTTCAGTAACAGAACTATACCAACTTCCTTTCATCATTTCGGGAGCATCAGCTTGAACAGTTAATTTGAGTAAGTGAGCAATTAAAATTGTTAAATTACTCAAAAATGACCGTTTTTCTGATTTCCCCATATCTTCTAATTCTAAAAGCAAATGTTCCCAATCAATATCATTAAAATCTTGTTGTTTAATTTTTTTAATGATAGTTTCTCGCCAAACATTAAAATCTCGTTCATAGAGTTGATTGTTCATAATCCTCCTGCAAAAGTTAACTCTTATTTTAATTTAGTTAGGACTTACGCACAAGTTACGGAATAAACGAACCACAGAGGCACAGAGAACACAGAGAAATAAGAGTTTGATAGGTTTTTTGCGTAAGTCCTATTAGTTTAAAAATATTTACCCGGATTATAAAAAGCCAAATTTAATAAAATTTAACCAAAACTGGGAATAATACCCACAAATAAGTGTAAAATCTAATAGATAATCTCTTGCGGATGCGATTATGTCACCAGACTACTCCGGTCAAAATCTCCAAGGACGCTCTTTTAAAGGTCAAAATCTGACAGGAGCTAAAGTTTAATTTAATTCCTGTTTCTTCAGATGCTTTTAACCGAGCTTTTTCATAACAATCTGCAAATATTTCTATAAGTAGAGGTTGCAAACTAGGACTATCTTCTAATAATAATTCAATACAAATACGTTGCTCTATAATCGTACTGCGCCAGCTTTCATTACGTTTTTCAGGTTGATATTGCCATTTTAGTAAGTGCATTAATAGCACAATTAAACGGCTCTTTAACTCCCGTTTTTCACTTTTTCCCATGCTTTCAATTTCTTCTATCAGATTTGCTAAATCAATTTCTGCAAATTTCCCTGCTTTTAATTGTTTACATATTGTTTCTGTCCACAGATAAAAATCTTGGTCGTAAAGATTATCATTGGTAATAACCGTTGGTTGATGTGTTGTCATAATGATTTCTAACCTCCTGCAATAATCCTATCAGTAAATCATTCTATTGCGTCTCTTTCTTCATAATTCACATTGATGCTAAATATAGCATTCCCCGGCAGAGCCAGGGAAGGAGGATAATAATCGAAAATTTTCAATGCTAACCTACTTACAACTTTCCCTCACATATCTGGGAATTTAAAATTGGTGGATATCAAGTATTAGATAAATGGTTGAAAAATAGAAAAAATCCTAAGAGAGAATTATCTACTGAGGAAATTAACCGGTATCAAAAAATTGTCATTGCTTTAACAGAAACTTTACGAATAATGCAGGAAATTGATATAATTGTTCCAGGTTTTCCCATAGAGTAAAAACTGGTAATATTAACCAATATTAATTTCCTATCTACATTGAAAACCCAAAATATCTCCTATTTACCTCTCTCTCCTCATGGTGCAAAAATAATATTAGGAAACAATATTACACCAGAACAATTAGTAGTTCCCCTTGCACCCACTCCTACAACAATGTTTGGACCCCGTGCAGCTTGTTTATTATCACCAACAGGACCATTATGGGTATCAGATACAGGACATCATCGTTTATTAGGGTGGCAAAATTTACCCACAAAAGATCATCAACCCGCGGACTGGGTAATAGGACAAACTGACTTTTTTCATGAAGGACAAAATGCTAAGGGTACACCAGGAAAATCTACACTTAGTGTCCCTACAGGTATTTGTAAATGTGGTAATGGTTTAGCTGTTGCCGATGCTTGGAATCACCGCATTTTAATCTGGTACAATATACCAGAAGATAGTCATGTTCCCGCAGATTTGGTATTAGGACAAACTAACTTTATTGATAATGAACCAAATCGAGGTAATCAACAACCTGCGGCTAATACGTTACATTGGCCTTATGGTATTTTTTATCATCAAGGTAAGTTATTTGTAGCTGATACCGGAAATCGTCGGTTATTAATTTGGAATCAATTACCCACAGAAAATGGACAACCTGCGGATATAGTTTTGGGACAACCGGATATGATATCACGCAATGAAAATGGAGGTGGTTCTCCCACCGCAGCCAGTATGCGTTGGTGTCATGATATCACCTTTTGGGATGATAATTTAGTTGTTGCTGATGCAGGTAATAACCGGGTAATGATTTGGGAAGGAACACCAACAGAAAATAATGCCCCTTGTGCGGTGGTTTTAGGACAAAAAAACTTCAATTTTGTGGAATTAAATCAAGGTGTTTATTTTCCTAGTGCAAGTAGTTTAAGTATGCCTTATGGGGTAGATGTTGCGGGGGATTGGTTAATAGTTGCTGATACAGCTAATTCCCGGTTGCTAGGATGGAAGAAACAAGCATCTGTTTTATTATTGCAGGGTGCGATCGCTGATGGTGTGATGGGACAAGATAACTTTACAAATAAAAGCGAAAATCGGAATTTTGGACTACCAACAAGACAAAGTTTAAATTGGTGTTATGGAATTAAGGTTTGTGGGGAAACTGCGGTGGTTGCTGATTCTGGGAATAATCGCGTTTTGATTTGCAAGTTTTGATTATTTCACGCAGAGACGCAGAGGCGCAGAGGAGGAAGGATGAGAATAGAGGAAATTCGGGTTTGTGGGACTGTACAAGGTGTGGGTTTTCGTCCTACTGTGTATCGTTTGGCGAAGGTTTTTGGGTTAAAGGGTGATGTTTGTAATGATGGGAAAGGGGTGTTAATTCGTGTTTCTGGTGGTGAGGAAGAAATAACGGAGTTTGTCAATAAACTATATCAAGAATGTCCTCCTTTGGCAAGAATTAAGGAGTTGATTAGAAGTCCATATTTAGGGGAGTTTGATTTTAATACTTTTGTGATTTCTCGTAGTGTTAATAGTGTGGTGAAAACTGAGATTTCTCCTGACGCGGCAAGTTGTCCCCAATGTCAAAGGGAGATTTTTGATCCTTTTAGTCGTTATTTTCGTTATCCTTTTACTAATTGTACTCATTGTGGTCCAAGGTTGAGTATTATTCGCGCTATTCCCTACGATAGAAATAATACTAGCATGGTGAATTTTCCAATGTGCCAGGAATGTGAAAAGGAATATCAAGATGTAGAAAATCGTCGGTTTCATGCCCAACCTGTGGCTTGTTTTGTATGTGGACCTCGTGCATGGTTAGAAAGGACTGACGATAAACCTGTGATTTCTGATATGTTTTCCATGTTGGATGATGTGGATGCTGTTTGTACGTTATTACAAAAGGGTGAAATTGTTGCTATTAAAGGTTTAGGTGGTTTCCATTTAGCTGGCGATGCCACTTTAGAAAATGCAGTTTTAAAACTCAGAGATCGTAAAATTCGTTATCATAAACCTTTGGCTTTAATGGCAAGAGATATTAATATTATTTCTGAATATTGCTATGTTAATAATTTAGAAAAGGAATTGTTAACAAGTTCTGCTGCACCAATAGTTTTATTAAATATTAAAGATCAGAGTAAATTAGCATCTTCTATAGCCCCAGGGCAAAATACTCTTGGTTTTATGCTACCTTATACACCGTTACATCATTTAATTCTCAGAAGAATGAAAGTACCAATAGTCTTAACTAGCGGTAATATTTCTGATCAACCACAATGTATAGATAATGAAGATGCAAAAGATAAATTATCCAAAATAGCTGATTATTTTCTTTTACATAATCGTGATATTGTTAATAGAGTAGATGATTCTGTAGTGCGAGTTATTGATAATCAAATTCAAACCCTCAGACGCGCTAGAGGATATGCACCAGCACCAATTCTTTTACCTCCAGGTTTTAAAAATATACCGCCTATTTTAGCAATGGGTAGTGAGTTAAAAAACACCTTTTGCTTATTACAAGAAAGTGAGGCGATTTTATCACAACATTTAGGAGATTTAGAAAATGCGGCTGCTTTTAATGCTTATCAAGAAACATTGAATTTATATCTGAATTTATTTCAACATCAACCAGAGATAATTGCTATTGATAAACATCCAGAGTATTTATCTTCTAAACTTGGCAAAGAACTAGCAGAAAGTAATAACATTAAATTAGAAGAAATTCAACATCATCACGCCCATATTGCTGCCTGTATGGCAGAAAATCAAATCTCCTTAGATACAAAACCCATTTTAGGAATAGCTTTTGATGGGTTAGGATATGGTGAAGATGGTACACTGTGGGGAGGAGAATTTTTACTAGCAGATTATTGTAACTTTCAAAGATTAGCTACATTTACACCAATGGCAATGATAGGAGGAAAACAGGCAATTTATCAACCTTGGAGAAATACATACTCTCAATTAATTAATGCTTTTACTTGGGAAGAAATCAAAGAAAAATACAGTGATTTAGAAATCATCAAATTTTTAGAAACTAACAACCCAAAACTACTCAACCAAATCATAGAAAAAGGTATTAATTCACCCTTAACATCATCAGTAGGCAGATTATTTGATGCAGTTGCAGCCGCAATAGGTATTTGTCGAGAACAATGTAGCTATGAAGGACAAGCAGCAATAGAAATGGAAACAATAGCTGATGTCAATATTTTAAACAATGATGAAGAAAGTCTAAATTATTCCTTTAAATTTAAAAAATCAGATAATATTTATTATATAAATACATCTCCAACATGGCGAGAAATCCTCAATGATATTAAACAGCACATATCCTCATCAGAAATAGCTGCAAAATTTCATAAAAGTTTAGCTATTACTGTTGTAACAATGGTTAAACAACTTAGACAAGAACAGGAATTTTACCAAGTAGTATTAACAGGAGGAGTATTTCAAAATCGAATTTTATTACAACAGGTAAAAAAGCGATTAGAAAAATTAGAAATTAACGTATTAACTCACAGTATATTACCGACAAATGATGGCAGTTTATCATTAGGACAAAGTGTAATTACAGCCGCTAAATACTTAAAAGAAATAACATAAAAACCTCTGTTGTCTCCGCGCCTCTGCGTGAGATAAATCTTCAAAAAGGAAAACTAAAATGTGTTTAGGAATACCCGGACAAATAACAGAAATAACCAACCGCGAACATAAACTAGCTATGGTTAATATTGGAGGAGTCAAAAGAGAAATAAATATAGCCTGTATAGTTGACGAACAACACCCACCAGAAAAATGTATAGGAGATTGGGTATTAGTTCACGTCGGTTTTGCCATGAACAGAATCAACGAACAAGAAGCCGCAGAAACATTACAATTATTACAAGAAATAGCCCAATCTTATACTTAAAAACCTCTCTTCCTTTGCGTCTTTGCGCCTTTGCGTGAGAAATCAAAATATGAAATATGTAGATGAATTTCGCAACCCTGAAAAAGCCCTCGCTTTACAACAAGAAATAATCAAACTCAGCCAACAAATAGACAAACATATCAAAATAATGGAAGTATGTGGAGGACATACCCATGCTATTTTTAAATATGGAATCGAAGAAATATTACCCGATAATATAGAATTAATTCATGGTCCTGGTTGTCCAGTTTGCGTCATGCCTAAAGGGAGAATAGATGATGCGATCGCACTCTGTCAACTACCCAACATCATATTTACCACATTTGGCGACGCAATGCGCCTACCTGGCGCAAAAACCAGCTTATTGCAAGCCAAAGCCCAAGGTGCTGATATTCGCATGGTTTACTCACCATTGGATAGTCTGAAAATAGCCAAAGAAAACCCCAATAAAGAAATCATCTTCTTTGGCTTAGGCTTTGAAACCACCGCCCCTAGTACCGCATTTACCATTCTCCAAGCAGCCGCAGAAAATATTACTAATTTCAGTATGTTTTCTAATCATGTATTAGTAATTCCCGCCTTACAAGCATTATTAGAAAACCCCGATTTACAACTTGATGGTTTTGTTGGACCAGGTCATGTAAGTATAGTCATAGGAACAGAACCTTATGAATTTATTGCCCAAGAATATCATAAACCCATCGTTATTTCTGGCTTTGAACCATTAGATATATTCCAATCAATTTGGATGTTATTAAAACAAATAGTAGAAAATCGTTGTCAAGTTGAAAATCAATATAATCGTTTAGTAGAACCTAGGGGAAATCAAAACGCATTAATAGCCATGAATCAAGTTTTTACAGTCCGTGAAAAATTTGCATGGCGAGGTTTAGGAGAAATCCCCAATTCCGGTTTTAAAATTCGTGCAGAATATGCCCAATTTGATGCTGAAGTTAAATTTACCATTCCTAATTTAAAAGTAGCAGATCATAAAGCTTGTCAGTGTGGAGAAATTCTGAAAGGAGTTTTAAAACCTTGGCAATGTAAAGTATTTGGAACAGCTTGCACACCAGAAACACCCATAGGGACTTGTATGGTTTCTTCCGAAGGTGCTTGTGCAGCATATTACAAATATGGGCGACTTTCGACTATGGCTAAAAGAGATAAATCAGGTGTATCTCCACAATCGCTATCAATCTAAATTGCACAATTTGAGGAAAATTATATGCCTTTTGTCACTGTTCAAATTGGTAAAGGTCACTCCATAGAAAAAAAGCGAAAATTAGTTAAAGCTGTAACCGATGCTTTAGTTTCTGCTTTAGGAACAAAACCCGAATGGATAACCGTACATATTGACGAATTTGAACGGGAAGATTGGGCAGTTGGTGGGATTTTACATTACGATAAACACAATGGTAGACATGAAGAGACAGGTAGGTAATTAATTAACAATGACAGGCAAGATGCCTGTCCCACAAGAAAAGAATATAATTACAAAGCAATTTTAAAATGCCAATTAACCCTAATCAAAATTCACTCTTTCAAAAAATCGAACAAGTCCGTCGTCGTCAAGGAAAAGTGAGAGATACTCATATTAATTTATCTCATGGTAGTGGTGGTAAAGCCATGAGAGATTTAATAGATGATATATTTGTAAAAAGTTTTGATAATCCCATACTTGCCCAATTAGAAGACCAAGCCACATTTGATTTAGCCAGTCTTTCTCAACATGGAAAGCGACTAGCATTTACTACAGATTCTTATGTAGTGGACCCCTTGTTTTTCCCTGGTTCAGACATAGGAGAACTAGCAATAAATGGCACAATTAATGATTTAGCTGTGAGTGGTGCAAAACCTTTATATCTCACCTGTAGCGTCATTTTAGAAGAAGGTTTACCAGTAGAAACCTTACGCCGTGTAGTTGCCAGTATGCAGAAAGCAGCCCAAAAAGCTGGAGTGCAAATAGTCACAGGAGACACAAAAGTTGTTAATCGTGGTTGTGCTGATAAACTATTTATTAATACTGCCGGTATTGGCATAATTCCTCCTAATATTGATATTTCTCCTCGCAACATTCAACCGGGAGACGTGGTAATTATTAATGGAGAAATCGGAAATCATGGTGCAGCAATATTAATTGCTAGAGGAGAATTAGCATTAGAAACAGATATAGAAAGCGACTGTCAACCATTACATGAATTAGTCGCCGAAATCATCAAAGTTTGTCCCCAAATTCACGCCATGCGAGACGTAACCAGAGGAGGTTTAGCCACAGTATTAAATGAATTTGCCCTCACAGCGAACGTAGGAATACGTATCAATGAAAATGCAATTCCAATTCGAGAAGAAGTAAATGGAATTTGTGAAATATTAGGATTAGAACCCTTATACTTAGCCAACGAAGGAAAATTAGTTATAATTGCACCAGCAGAAAAAGCCGATTTAATATTAGAAACAATGCGAAATCATCCCACAGGAAAAGACGCATCTATTATTGGTGAAATTATTCCCACACCATCAGGAATAGTATTATTAAAAACTGCTTTTGGTGCAGAAAGAATAATAGATATGCTAGTAGGTGATCAACTTCCCAGAATTTGTTAAATACCTCATTCTTCCTCCCTCTGTGTCCTCTGCGCCTCTGTGGTTCGTTTAAAAAAAAGTATATGCACGAACTAGGAATAACCCAAAACATCATCGCCATAGTTAGCGAAAACGCCCAAAATAAAAAAGTTCAAAGAGTATTATTAGAAATTGGCAAATTATCAGCAATTATGCCAGATGCAATTAAATTTTGTTTTGATATTTGCGCCCAAGGTACAATAGTAGAAGGGGCAAGATTAGAAATTTTAGAAATCCCTGGCATGGCTAAATGTCGCCAATGTGGTACAACTTTTAATGTAGATAAACCTTTTGGTATTTGTGAATGTGGTAGTGTGCAATTAGATATAATCACTGGTGAAGAATTAAAAATCAAAGAAATTGAAGTGGAGGAATTATGTGTGTAACTTGTGGTTGTGCTGATAATAATCAAACGACAATTACAAACATGGAAGATGCAGATCATCATACCCATACTTTAGCAGATGGAACTGTAATTACTCATACTCATCACCATGAAGAATCACCCCAAATTCATGCTAAAATACATAATACAATCATATCTTTAGAACAAGAAATCTTAAGTAAGAATAACTTACTAGCTGCCCAAAATCGCGGCTGGTTTAAAGGTCGAAATATTCTGGCTTTGAATTTAATGAGTTCTCCCGGTGCAGGAAAAACTACATTATTAACTCGGACTATTAATGATTTAAAAGATAAATTATCTATTAGCGTGATTGAAGGTGATCAAGAAACAACTAATGATGCGGAAAAGATTAAACAAACAGGTTGTAAAGTTGTGCAAATCAACACGGGTACAGGCTGTCATTTAGACGCATCAATGATAGAAAGAGGTTTACAAGAACTGAATCCTCCTCTTAATTCTGTGGTGATGATTGAAAATGTCGGAAATTTAGTTTGTCCGGCTTTATTTGACTTGGGAGAAGCTGCTAAAGTTGTAATTTTATCGGTGACAGAGGGAGAAGATAAACCAATTAAATATCCCCATATTTTCCGCAATAGTGAAATTATGATTTTGACAAAAATTGATTTATTACCCTATTTGCAATTTGATGTTCAGCGCTGTATTGAATATGCTAAACAGGTAAATCCAAAAATCCAAATTTTTCAAGTTTCTGCTACTACTGGGGAAGGGTTAGATGAGTGGTATGGGTTTTTGTTTAGTAAGGTTGTGGTTTCTGTTTAATTGCAATTTTCTTTTGATAAACTAATCAAAACTTGGGCTAGTTTACGCTAGTAAGCTGTTTTGCATTTAATTTACACAGGATTAAGCAAGGGAGCAATATGCTCCCATTACATTAATTTTTATAAAAATTTAACGTTTTTACATTATTCAATTTAGTAGCAGGTTAGCTGATCATATATAATATGGGTATAATTAAGACTACCCAATCTAGTTCTGTCATAATTACCATAAATTCACAACTGTAAGTACGATGTGGACGATCGCACAAGCATATTTTATATGAAAACCTTAGAATTAAAAGTCATCTTAACCAAAAATCAAGAAGATTTTTTATTAAAAAGCAACGCCCCGGATCTTGCTTGGGCGTGGAACTTAGCACTAGAACTTTTGATAGAAAACCACACAATCAACTACTACGAATGGTTAGCTAAAAAAGCATCTGAACTCAATATATCCTTAGATGGAATTGATTTCTGTTGTTTGAGTCTATCTAAAAAAAGTGGATGGTCATTACCCATGAAGCCTGACACTAAGCGTATGGAAGAATTACTTACTAAATGGGAAAAAGACAAGACATATAAATATTTTGGTTTAGGCGGACATTCTTGTAGAATTGCGTACATTGATAAATCAGGAAAATATACACCAGTTGAAAAGCGATCGCTCCCATCAGAATCCCGACTACTAGCTCACCTGAAACCAGGCAAAGACGGGACTAAAAAAATGGGAAGTTCTGTTGATTACAAGACCTTATCTGGATGTTTAACCAAAGAGAAATGTGACAAAATCAGGGAAGAAAAGGGATTGCCCAAGTTAACACTTATGTCAGCTTACCTAAAGGGTACGCTTAATAGATTGGCTACGAGTTGGGCTGCTTATGTTGATGTTAAACGCCGTGATGCTCACATACCAAAATTCAAAAAAGAACCTGTTTCTTCATTTTTTTGTGTTAGTCCTGAAGGCATAAAACTAAGGAATAATAAACTCATACTTCCTGGTTTAACGGATGGAATTATCTTCGTTAATAACAATCATTTAAGAATTGAAAATGGTTCTGATATTCGTTCTGCTGTTATCAAAAAAGAACCATCAGGGTGGTATGTTTGTTTAACAGTTGCTAGCCCACTAGAAGTAGAATTAAGAACGGTTAAAAAGGAAATTAAAACAACAAAGGATGAAGATAAAAAAGCGGATTTAAAGCAACAAGTTAATCAACTTGAAACAGCTTTATATATTCACGAATCACATAAAGCTGGCATTAAAAAATCAGATAAAGCTGTAGGGATAGATCCCGGTGTTAAGGCACTTATAGCAACTGATAAGGGTACATTAATTAAACCTAATGCTAAAGTAGAAAAAAGGGAAAAACGTATACAAAGACTACAACGTAAACTATCAAGGCAGAAAAAACACGGTAAAAACTTTAAAAAAACATCTCAACAATTAGCTAAACAACATGAAGTTAACCGTCGTAGTCGTACATCTTATCAGCATAAAATTAGCACCTATTTAGTTAGGACATTTGGGGCTATAGCTTGGGAAGAAACGCAACATAATAACATTAACAAAAGACCTAAAGCTAAACTCAGAGCCGATGGTAACGGATATGAACAAAATGGTGCAAAACGTAAAGCAGGTCTAAACAGGGCTTTGGCTAATGCTGGTATGGGTGGTCTAAGAGAAAAAACTAAAAATAAGATGGAAACATTAAGAGGTAAAAATAGTTTTCTCTTGACAAAGCCACATTATTCTAGTAAGCTATGTCATAGCTGCGGAACTGAAGGTGATCGTCCTTCACAAACAGATTTTTATTGCAAAAATCCCAAATGTAAATTATTTGGGATTAAGCAACAAGCAGATGTAAATGCAGCTAGAAATCATCTGCTAAGATCAAGTTTCTTGGAAAGTGGTGAATACCGCCTTTGGGATTGGTATGAAGCACATCAAGAAAATACCTCGCTTGGATCGGGGGAATTTAAGCCTGATGGAGAAATCCTATTTAGTGGAGACTTGCCACTAAGTGAGACTGAACACTCGATTAGTAAGTCTGTGAAGCAGGAAGCGGAAGCGATCGCCGCATCATCGGTGGAATATGCCGATCAATTAACCCCCCAAAAGGGGAACAAAGCGCGGAAGGGAGGGTGTAAAAAACCTAAATCCGCAAAAACAACCTCAAAGCTAGACACCGTAAGCGATCCGAACCTTGACAATAAGCCAGATACTCGCGCACCTTGCACATCAAGCATTTCACCGAATTCAGTGGAAAATAAAATTCCCAAAACTAAGAAAAAAAAGAGATCCGCGCAATCATCATCTGAAAGCTTTACACAGCTTACTATCTGGGATACGGCAGGTGAAATTAGCTTTGAGTAATCAGGTTAATTGCAAGCCTTCATAATCAGAAGGCTGAAGCAATGCAGCAGCTTGGGTGAAATTAGCTTTGAGTAATCAGGTTAATTGCAAGCAACCTCCAAACCTATATGATCCGGAACAGGATGAAGGTGAAATTAGCTTTGAGTAATCAGGTTAATTGCAAGTTAATTTCGAGATAACTGCACTTGGCTCCCAGAAGCAAGGTGAAATTAGCTTTGAGTAATCAGGTTAATTGCAAGGTGGCAATTACAGATTCTCAGATCACTGCTACAGGGTGAAATTAGCTTTGAGTAATCAGGTTAATTGCAAGTTTACCAACTTCCCTACACAAACTAGCTAACACCGGTGAAATTAGCTTTGAGTAATCAGGTTAATTGCAAGCTCCAATTCTTCTTGCCATTGGGGTTGGACACTTGCGGTGAAATTAGCTTTGAGTAATCAGGTTAATTGCAAGTTGCAGTTCTAGCTCACGTATGCGTTCTGACTGGGTGAAATTAGCTTTGAGTAATCAGGTTAATTGCAAGTTATTAGACTCAAGTATTCAATGTCTGGAAGATATGGTGAAATTAGCTTTGAGTAATCAGGTTAATTGCAAGACAATTAACAAAGAACTCATGCCACTTGTTTTTATGGTGAAATTAGCTTTGAGTAATCAGGTTAATTGCAAGGCCAATGAATCTGACGCAATGTATGAGATGTCAGGGTGAAATTAGCTTTGAGTAATCAGGTTAATTGCAAGACCAGAGACAGATTATTAATACTACACACAGCTAAATGCAAAGCATCCAAAGTTCTTAAAGGCAGATCAAACCTGGATATCCAATCTCTAGCTAAACGGTAATGTTGATTTTCCAATAAAACAAGACCATACAAACCTTCATTAAGATGATTTTCAAACAATTCTGTAATCCGTCTAGCGTCATTTTGGGAAACTTCACCCATTCTTACCCTACGAGATAAGGCAGAAAATAATTCCACCTCAACTAATTGACTAATGATCGGTTTATCTTCTTGTTTTTGTAATAGTTGTTCAACAACAGCACTTAATTTTTCAGGCACATAATAAGAAACAATGGCACTAGTATCTAAATAAATCAATATCTTTCGTTCTCTCTTTCTTCTAATATCGTGGTACTCATTGAACTTCCTTTTAAAACTATGGATTTTCTAAAATGGTTTAAACTAGGAAATACTTTTTTTACCTGTTGGGGAGGAAGAAGACGGGCAATTTCTTTGCCTTCTTTCATCAGAATAAATTGCTCACCTTTGGCAACTTGTTCTAGAAGTTTATATAAATTTTGAGTAGCTTCTTCAATTGTAATCTGAGTCATAAGGTTCTCAATATTTTACAAATTTGCTTTAATTATATAACAGAAATAGATGTTTTGTAAATATATTCTATTAGCTATTTAGGGAAACTAGATCCCCATATTTGTACCCAGATCACACATCTACGAACATCACCTGATTGGCGTTGCTGATTAAGGGTATGAATTTTAGTCTCACGCAAAGGCGCAATCACGCTTCGTGATCTCGAAGAGTAGACGCACTGAGGTTTGATTTTTAAAGGTTCAATTTGGAAATTTCATACCTCGATTCAGCAACGCCACCTGATTCAACTACCCCGTTCAAGGTTTCTGCATAAACCCCAATATCCGAATTACTGACTCTACCAGAAAAAGCTCTGCCACACCTACCAGGTTCAAGTTGTAGCCAAATGTTATCTAATATTTTTGATGAACCAGTTGATAAAGGTAATCTTAAATCTGTTCTTGAACGACAGGTAAATGTAAATATTTTTTTAGGTGATAAAAGTATTAATCAAAATATAATTGGTTGTATGAATATTGGTTCTAAACCTCCTAAGAGAAAGTTAGATAAAAAGAGAGTTGAAAAATTGAAAAATTACGGCAATTAGGTTTAACTGATCAAGAAATTGTAGAAATATTAGAATTACCTTTAGAGGTCGTTCAAGAGGTGGAAATTTAAACTTGGAATATTAAATCTACTAACTATCTAAGATAGGAAAATGGTGTGTTACGCTATCACTAACGCACCCTACAAATAGATTATTTTTGAAAAATAGTTAATAATACAAACCCCAATAAATTATAGTGACCTACACAAGTTAACCCAGCTTTATTACCCATTTCTTCTCTTTGTTTTTGGCTATAAAACTTAATTCCTGTGTGAGAATGGGGCGTAATTTGACATGGTGATGAGTTATTAACAGTAATATCTACTAAATAAAATTTACCACTAGGAGAAAGTACCCTCGCTACCTCATTTAAAACCTGTTCTGGGTGGGGATAATGTAAGAAACTAATTGTATTAAAAACCGCGTCAAATTGTCCCTCAGCAAAGGGGAGATTTTCCGCATTACCTTCAAGATAAATTAATCGGGGACGATGACGGTTATTTTGTCTAGCTACCCGCAACATTTGGGGAGACAAATCTAAACCTGTAGCTGTGATTTTTGGAAACTGAGTTGCTAATCTATTTAATAAGCGTCCAGTTCCACAACCTAAATCAAGTACATTGGCATTTGGTGGTAATTCAACTTTTGTCAGTAATCTTTTATGGATTGCTTGGTAAATGAAAGAAGGAAATGCCCAATCATAACTATTTGCCCAACGGTCAAATAATTCTTTTTTATTATTGACAAAGTTACTAATCATGGCTGCTATATTTTTGTGTTGATTTTATTATAACAATAAAAAGATAGATCATATAGATCCCCGACTTCTTTGAGAAGTCGGGGATCTTGTCGTAATTAAAATATAATTTAGGACTTACAACCAATCTCGATAAGCTGAAATTTCAGTTACTCCAATTTCAAAGGGTGATCCTTTGCCAAAAGGAGGATAAACACGGATTTTGGCATTTTTAGTCAATCTTTCCAGTCTATTTCCCAATTGGGGAATATTGCTAACTATGTGCCAATAAGCAACTATATCGGGACAGTCTACAATTAACATTAAAGTAGTCTTATCTGTGGTCATGTACCACTGACAATTAGATAGTAATACTTGGGTAATGCGATCGCACGCATAAAAGAAGCATCTACCTATAGACTGTTCCAACTCCAAATGGAGGATACCATCCTCTTTTGTTACCTTTGTCGGAGGTAAATCATCGGGAGGAAGCAAAGAAAATTTAGACATAATTCCGCACCTCTTGATTGTAGCGTTGCAAACTTTCTCGATTTTTTTGCAAAGAAAAAGATGAGGGTTTTAACGCTAGTGTGCTGAGATCTAATTCGTCCTGAAATTTCTTGATTTTGTCACGACAACCATTAACATCACCGATAATTGAATTCTCAATCAAATAGTCTTCATCGAAACAAATATTTGTCCGATTAAATGCTGGTTGTTGAGGACTTTTCTGCATTACTTGAGTCGAGTTAGCCGTCATTTCTTTGCTGAAGTGGCGAATAAAAGGCAATGCTTCATTTACCGCTTCATCATGAGTTTTACCCACAAAAAAGAACCGGGCTAACAGGAACTTTTCTGCACCACTGGAATTAAATTCCCGATACTTATTGACTGTCTTCCGCAATCTTTCTAGAGAAAAAGGTGGACCACCCATTAAACCGAAAGAATTTTCGGCAGCAAATTTAACTGCATCATCGTCACCACTAGCAACATAGATGGGAATTGGTTTTTGCAATGGTTGGGGATGAATTGTGAGATTTTCACATTGATAATATTCGCCATTAAATGATACATCAGTCTCATATAACAGCTTTTGAATCAATGCTACTGACTCTAACATTCTGGTGCGAGATTCCTGGGTTGTCACCCCAAAATGTTTATTTTGCTGTGGAAATGGTCCACCTTTGGCTACCCCAAAAGCCAGCCTCCCACTACAAAGATTATCCAAAGTGGCGATATCTTCAGCCACGCGGATTGGCTGATGAAATGGCAATAATACAGCCGCAGTTCCTAGACGAATTTGTGAAGTTACACCCGCCAAATGTGCCAATAACAGCAGAATTGAAGGACTAAGATTGAACTCATTAAAATGATGTTCCGTTACCCAAGCCTCTTCAAAACCTAAACTTTCAGCCTCTTTTACCAATAAAACTTGCTCAAAGATAGTCCGTCTAGCATCTAGGTGATGATTTTCGTAATTGCAGAAAAGTCCTGTTTTCATTGTTGACCAAATATTAGATTAGGCTGCGACTAATTGCAACTCCAACCATAATCGAGGTTCGGACTGCTTTAACTTCGACATAGGGTCACGTAGCAATCGTTTAGCATTCAGACAAACTACTTGAATTAACCCCATATTTTCGGCTAATTCTCTGAGGATTTCTTTTTTGGATTGGATACAGGGCATTATGTCTTCTCGACAATAAATTCCTATATATTGAAACCGTTTTGCAGGTCGTCCCCAAAAACAAGTAATAACTTTCACATGACAGCCTTCTAAGAGTTCTCCCACGGCTGGGTAATAGTCATTTACGACTCTAAGAAATTCTTGGGCTAGGATGTCTTCAGTAATCATCTGACTGATTCTTCTGTAGCTTCCATAACTCTATTAATTATAACATATAATTGTTATTTAAACCTGACAAAATAAATAAAATCAATAAGATCCCCGACTTCTTTAAGAAGTCGGGGATCTAAAACTTTCAACTATCGAGAATTGCGTTCTGCTACTAAAACATCAGCAATGATATCTGGTAGACTTTTCAAATCGGTATATCCTTCTGAACCAGAAATTGGGGAAATAAAAGTATAGTTAGGATCACAAACTCCTGTGTCATAAACCTGCATAACCCATCTATCAGGTAATCCCTCTACACCCAATTCTACAATGTACCAACTCTCACCCATTAACCGAGAATTAATCACTGTAAACCAATCTCTATAATCATCAGCAATATTCCAATCTGCCAAAAGAAATTCTAATGATATTTTTCCGGCATCAGTTGCAGTCAATAACATTATTACTCCTGAGTGACAACTTGATTAGAAACTTCAGGGTATAAACCTAATTCTTTTGCTAATTGTTTAGCAACAAAAAATAGAAATTGCGCTCCATCTTGATTACCTTGATGAGCAAACATTGTGGCTACTTGTAACATTGCTTGAACTAAACCAGAATCAATTAATTCAGGTTGTGCTTCCAAAACTTCTGGTTCTTGACCATTAGGACATTGGAGAAGTTCATCAATTAAATTAAAATACTGTGTTTGGCGTTCATCTGTCATGATAATTTAGTTTATGGTGAATGATTAATTTGAAAAATTACTGTTCGATGCTTTGTTGCCACATTCTTTCCAACATGGCAATGTGTTCTTTTAATACAGCAGCACGGTAGACAAGATATCTGTCATAAGCGATAATTCCTATACCAATACAAATCGGTGTTACTAAAAATAACCATTGCAAAATTGTTGCTAATTTATATTTTTTTGCCGCAATTTGGATTTGATGTAGAAAATTATTTTCAGATAATTTAACCTTGACTAAAGATGGCTGAGTGTTGATAATTCTTGTTTGGGGAACTAATTGAGGAGATGCTATATTTATTTTCGGCAATTCACAGGATAAATTCTGTGTTTTAACGAACTCTCTATGTTGTCCCCAAACTATAGCAAATACTACTACCCCTGGAGAAATTAATGCTAAAGTTACCAAACTTACGGTAAGCACATTTAAAAGTTTGACTTTCATGTTTTCTCCATTACCAGGTATCAACTACCTAGAAAGAAAATTTCTATTAGTAGGTTTATTTTTCGCACCTTTTTTATTCAAAATATGCTTATCAAAATCTCCTCAAAACAAAATTCTTTCCTTTTATATTGAGTAATACAGACAGGATTGAGATAACTTTTGAGAAATATAGGAGTTAAGAAGTCCCCCCTGATTCGTCAGACTTGCATCTTAGGAACTTCGGGGGGTAGAGGGGAATCTCTGCGTAAATCCTATATCGTTTATATCAGTTACCCTTTTAGTCCTAACTTTAAGTGAGTTGAATTAATATTATTAAGATGATTACGATAATACTCATAGTCTGTCATCCTGACTGTGCAAGCATTAAAAAAAATATTTGGTGTGGGGGTGCTAGTATTTTTTGAGTGGGGTACTAGCATTTTTGAGGGAGGGGACGGGGTATTTTGTACTCAAAGCCAAACTAATATCGGCTATTGGTTTGAGATATTTATTAGGGAAGATTCACAAGTACAAACTGTACTCAAATGACAGCATCTCATGACAAGACTAGACCTAAGATATCTTGAATAACTCAGAAACAAAATTAAGATATTCTAAGGAAGGTAGAACAGTATTATTTTCAACAATCAATACCCAACACTCATGTTGGGTTTCATGCTATTGCTCCGCAACGCTCACGCGAACAACCCAACCTACGAATCAAGACTTTTTTCAATTTGGCGAAGGTATTAACAATTAGGAATATTTTCTTGTGGGAATAGACAGAAGTTATGGTAAAATGGCTAATATAAAGAACTAATCAGATAAATATGTAACTGAAATAGATTAATATATAAACTTTAGGAGTTTAGGAGTTAAAAAATGCGAATTGCTAAAGACGTAACAGAACTTATTGGAAAAACGCCATTAATTCAGTTAAATAAAATTCCCCAAGCCGAGGGAGTAGTAGCTAGGATAGTTGTCAAATTAGAAAGTATGAATCCTGCGGCTTCTGTCAAAGACAGAATTGGCGTAAGTATGATCCTTTCCGCTGAATCTGAAGGTTTAATTTCACCGGGTAAAACCATTTTAGTTGAACCAACATCTGGTAATACAGGTATTGCTTTAGCAATGGTAGCAGCCGCCCGTGGCTACAAGTTAATTTTAACTATGCCAGAAACCATGAGCCAAGAAAGACGGGCTATGTTGAGGGCTTATGGTGCAAGTTTGGAATTAACACCAGGAACCCAGGGAATGCGGGGCGCAATTAACAAAGCAGAGGAAATTGTTGCCAATACTCCTAATGCCTTTATGTTACAACAATTTGCCAACCCAGCTAACCCGAAAATTCACCGAGAAACCACCGCTGAGGAAATTTGGGCGGATACTGACGGAGAAGTTGATATCTTAATTTCTGGGGTAGGAACGGGCGGCACAATTACTGGTATTGCTGAAGTAATTAAACAACGCAAACCAAGTTTTCAAGTTATTGCAGTTGAACCTAGTAACAGTCCGATTCTATCAGGTGGTAAACCCGGTTCTCACAAAATTCAAGGAATTGGTGCGGGATTTATTCCTGATGTTTTGCGTCAAGATTTAATTGATGAAATAATTCAAGTGGAGGACGCAGCAGCAATTGAATATGGACGGAGATTAGCTAGGGAGGAAGGTTTATTATCAGGAATCTCTTCGGGTGCGGCTTTATCTGCTGCTATTGAAGTTGGTAAACGCCCAGAAAATGCGGGTAAATTAATAGTAATGATTCAACCTTCTTTTGGTGAACGCTATTTAAGCACCGCATTGTTTCAAGATTTAATGAGTTAAACATTTTGTAAGGTTGGGTTGACGTATGTTACCCAACATTTACCCGGTTTACGAAAAAAAACAGTGTCATTATTTCAATTTCATGTTTTTAAACATGAGTTTTTCTGTTCCCTGTTGCTTCTTCCTCTCAAACCTTAGAGAATGGTAACATTGATGCGATCGCTAATTTTTGGCTTAAACTGTTAGGGTGGTGGTAATGCTATTCCCGTTTTTCTAAACTCTGCGGGTAAAGGTTCATTATTAAACATCTCCGGTAAAGATTGTAGAGACGTTCCATGGAACGTCTCTACAGGGGTTTCATGTCACGCATATTTAATTTTCACCAGATGTCTATTGGTCAGCAAATTATACAAAGTCGCAGCTAAAGCATAAACTGTCTAATTTGGTAAATATAATTAATATAAAGCCTCATGTTAACTATCAATCATGAGGTGGGCAATGCCCACCCTACAAATTTATAAATTCACACCATGTTTCTTAGCAATTTCTACAAGTTGCTCATATTGATGTTGTGATGCTTTAGCTAAAATTGCATCTGCTTCTTCTGGATTAGTACCATCTTTAGGAATTAAATACTTAACATAAAGAGAAACAAAATCAACCACAGCAGCCAAACCTGTTAATTCGTGTTTATCGGCTTGTTTGCCAGCAATTACAGCTACCAAACCTGCTCTAATGGGGTCAGGTCTAACTTTCATAAATTGGTCAACTAATTGCTTAGAATAATCCGCTGGTGCTAAATTCTTTAACTTACTTTGATCAGGTTTAAATTCTAATCCTGCGGCTGTTGATTGATCCAACATACACCATTCTATAAATTCTTGGAGTGCGGCTTCAGGAAGCTTAGGAAGATATTGATGTAGTTCTAAATTAGACACAATTAGTTACCACTTTTAGTATTTAGTAATTCCTAATTGATAATTCTTAATCTGATAGTTAGGAATTATCAATTATTCCTTAAAATTCAGACTAACCCACTGATTTGGGAACTTTTGTACTGCACATAACAATTATATAGAACCCTGACTTATCGAAAAATAGAGAAAAGAACAGATCCCCGACTTCTCTAAGAAGTCGGGGATCTTAAGTATTAAGTAACATAAATTAAGCTGTTCTAAAACGAGCTAATTCTTCGCCGGTTTTCGCGTCGTGGGCGTGAACAGTACACACCAAACATGAATCAAAAGAACGGGCGACATGACCCACTTCTACGGGGTCTTTCGGGTCTTGAATTGGTGTTCCAATTAATGCTTTTTCAATTGGTCCTAGTTGTCCTTCTCCGTCACGGGGTCCAATATTCCAAGTACCGGGAGCGATAACTTGATAATTCTTAATTTTACCTTTTTCGATTTCTACCCAGTGACACAATGCACCTCTAGCGGCTTCAGTTGCACCCCAACCTTTACCATCTTTTTCTTCGGGCTTAATATACCAAGGATCGTTTAATTTGAACTCTCTTAAACACCGTTCAGCTTGGCGATATAGTTTCACTATTTCGTGGACTCTTCCTAATTGACGAAGATGAACACTTGCACCACCCATTTTCTTAAATGTATCGAGAATAAATGGGTCATAATGTTGCCAAGATTCCCCATGATTTCCCCCTGCAACTAATTGACGGGCTAGGGGTCCTGCTTCTAAACGTCCTAAGTCTTGGTGGAGGACTGCACTAGACCAAGAATATGCCCCATTAAAGTCTTTTTGGTTGTTATTAATTGGTGTGGTTGTGCGATCGCTCGGATGCCAATCTTCTGTACCCTCATCATACCAAGAATGGGTTAAATTCTCACGAGCAAAGGATTGATTCATCAAGCTATGAGTATCCGTAAAACTATCATAAACACCGCCTTTCATAATCACAGCCGCGTTACGTCCTTCAATGGTGGGTTTATTGTATTTATCCTCATGGGGAATATAACCCCAAGTCACATATTTACCCACACCTGCACCATATCTATCTAAACCGATATCTAAACCCATGCGCCAATATAAACCCAAGTCAGATTCTCGATGTTTAACATCTTCATCTAACCACTTTTGAAAGTCTTCATAAGATTGAATTTCTTCATATCTTTCTAAAGAACAACCTAACCAAACTGGTTCTAACCAATTGGTGCGGAAATATTCCAAAATTGCCCAGGCGCGGGTAATATCAGTTAAAGTTGGGGCGCACATCACACCACCAGGCACCATATAACTGCTATGACAACAGGTGATATGCTGTAAATGTTCCTGAGTAACTTATTTTATCAGGTAATTTTGCTCGGACAGAACATTTTATTTTCACCATTTCAGTTTATAAATAAGGGAATATTTAGGGAATGAGTCAGGGTAATTTTTATCCCTAACAGTTACAGCAGTTTTCTTGTATTTGAACTACTATTATTAGACCTAACCCCCAGCCCCTTCCCTACCTCTCCCTAACCCTCTCCTAAGAGGAGAGGGAAAAAGAAAAACCTTTGTTGCTGGAAGGGGGGTAAATCAAAGCCTCTCTCCTTGCAGGAGAGAGGTTTGGAGAGAGGTCGGTTTGTGGTCTATTTACCTGAAAATAGCTGTACTGTAATATCGGAAACCTATCCCCCATCTCTACATGAGGATGCAAATGCAGACTCAAGGGACTGGTTCGCAGATATGTTTGCAGACTTTGAGCCGCAGAACACTACAGATGGCAGCTATAGAGGCACAATGGCAAAAATAAAAGCAACGGAATTACAGTATCAAGCAGTTTTTGAACAGAAGTTAATTGAAGCTAATAATAATTTAAAAAGGGAGAGAATAAGAGTTAGTATTAAACAAACTGGCAATTCTCTCCAATTACGAGCTACCTTACCTTTAAAACCAGGAGATTACAGTTTAGGTAAGACAAAAAAGCAGTATGATTTATCTCTAGGAATACCCGCAAATTTAGAGGGATTAAAAACTGCAATTGAAGAAAGTTATGAGTTGGGGAAATTAATTGCTCGTCATACTTTCGAGTGGAATGAGAAGTATTTAGGAATTAAATCGAGAGAGAAGCAAGAGATAAAAACTATTGGGGAATTATTAAATACATTTGATGAAAAATATTATCAAACCCGTCAGAAAACTATCACCAGTCAAAATACTTTTGCTAACTATATATCTGTCATTAAAAGAAACTTGACTCTCACCCATTTAGCGACAAAAGAAAATTTTGAGGAAGTTATTAATTCAGTTCAAGGTAATAAAAAAAATGAACTAATAGCAGTAACTTCGGTTTTGATAAAAACTTTTAATTTAGGATTTCAATTGGATGTAAAACGAGATCATGTCACTCCTGCTTATCGAGAAATACCCGATGATCAAAAAATCATATCTGGTTTTTACCTGTTTGAAAAATTCGCCCTCAACCGCAAAAATACAAACATTAGTGATGAAATAGATACTTGGGAAATGTGGCGTTGGGTATATGGAATGTTGGCGACGTTTGGATTAAGACCAAGGGAATTATTTGTCCAACCAGATATTAATTGGTGGATGTCTTCCCAAAATATAGATCATACTTGGAAAGTGAATAAAAATACCAAAACTGGATATCGAGAAGTTATTCCTTTTGTACCTGAATGGATAGAATTATTTGATTTACATAATCCCAAACCATTAAAGATTTTAGAACAAAAGGTGGCAAAAATTGCATCTGTACAAAATATTAATTGGATGCGAAGAGATATATCTAGATGGTTTAGAAAGGTGGGAATTGAGTTTCAACCCTATGATTTACGGCATGGTTGCGCGATTCGAGCGCATCTTCAGGGAATACCAATTAAAGCCGCAGCAGACAATTTAGGTCATACTGTTGATGAACATACAAAAACCTATCAAAGATGGTTTGGGATTGAAAACCGGAAAAAAGCCTTTGGTGAGGTAATTAGTCAAAAGTCGTTAGTTGAGTTGCAGAAGAATGAAATATTGGCGTTGAGGATGGAGAATGAAAGGTTGAAGTTGGAAGTTGAAAAGTTGAAATTCTTGGTTACTAAAAATCCAGAGGAATGGGAACAGGTTTATTATCACGGTTAAGAATTTGGGTATAAATTATGGTGGTTTTTACGTTAATTAAGGGATATACAGAGAAATTTGTGTATAATACCCATATAGAGTTGGAATAACATTGATGAACAAGCTTTGTTTAACGTTTTTTGCGATGTCTCTTTTTGCGACTACAACTTCAACGGTATTTATCAAACAAGCTAGAGCTAATCCACTTAGGATATGTACTAGAGAGGAAGTTGAAGCTTCACTTGCGAATTTAGATACTCTGAAGGACTGTCAACCGGATTTTTCTCAAGCTAATGAGGAAATTGCACAACTCAGTGCATGTAGCCAAATCCAAATGCCAGAGGTGCTAAATCTGATGAGACCAATTGCCGAGCCACGATTGCTAAAGTGTGTACCAGATTTGGAACAAGTTAATTCCCTAGCTTCAAGTATTGGAGGTAAAATCAGTGGTGCTTTGGCTAATTTATCTGGGGCTGAAATCGGCAATGAAGGCAAGTATGAGCTTACAGGTATCAGCTACAACATCGCGGGTAAATAGATCAAGATTGAAGGAGTCGCTCGAGCGAGACATGTGTATGGCGAGATTAAAGAACAATTTCCAGTTCCGGTGACGAAGTACCGGAAAGAACAGTTTCCAGTTCCGGTGACGAAGTATCGGAAAGAAAAAGTTCCTGTCACGGTTATGAAAACCCAAACTAAGAAGGTGCTTTATGTTGAGATGGAATCTAGATGTCTAGCCAGCTTCAGGGGTAAATGTATTAGTAGAGCAAATGTGCCAGTAGACAAGTACCGAGACGTGACAGTTAAAGTACCTGTTGTTGAAATGCAATGGAAAGATGTTCCCTATCCATCTGTAGAAATGCAATGGAAAACTGTTCCATATCCAGACGTTGAAATGCAGTGGAAAACTGTTCAACCTCCACCAATTTCGGCTACTTGTAATTTCACTTACCTTTTCAACATAACCACAACTGAATCCACCCCAACAATGAGTTGCGGGCAGGGTGGACTAGGCAACTTGACACTCAATGCCAGCGCAATTGCCAGAGTTTTGAAGGGCGAAGTTCCATCAATTGGGAGCGTGGTTTCATCTTTGGGCGTGACACCTCCAGGAGTAGTTGAGAAACTGGATGATACTTACGACCGAATGCGCGCTAAAAAAACTGCGGGAGAAACCTTTTCCTATTTTTCCTCCCGATCTTTTGTTGAATGGGCTTCTGCCAAAAATTTAGCAGTCAATATCGCTGCATCAACTGTTACTGGTGGTGCGCTCTCTAGCCAACTTGTGGCAGAACTTGAAGGAAAACTTACCTCAGAGTTTTTGTATTTCTCTCAGTTTGCAGCAGAAAAAGGTGCAACCATAGCGATTGGACAGTTTCTTGAACTAGCTAAGACAGGGAGCATGGATATTCCCAACTTTGGTTCTATCCAATTCGAGGTGGTTAATGTTCCTCTAGTTCGGACTATGTGTGTTGCAGGTAGGGCTGACAGATGCAGTCCATCCCTTCCAGAACCTAGAATAGGTTTCGTTTTGAAGTTAAGAACTAATTGATACGGAGAACTTCTGTAAAGGGCTACTATAATCGCTGCATAAAAACCCGGTTGGAGCGGACTTCTGATAGATATTGCGAGATTGCCAAGATCACTTTCAGCCGCTCAACAGGAACGTTATACCAAACTGCGATCGCTAATATTGAGTTAATGCGATCGCTCAATTTCCATATTCTTGTGCTTCCTTAACTGTGATTAAATGCGATCGCTAATATTGGGGAAATGCGATCGCTCAAAATCCATTATCTTGTGATTCTTTAACTGTGATTAACTGCGATCTCATGGGTAAGCGATCGCTCAAAATCCATTTCCTTGTGCTTCCTTAACTGTGATTAACTGCGATCGCTAATATTTGGTTAATGCGATCGCTCAATTTCCATATTCTTGTGCTTCCTTAACTGTGATTAAATGCGATCGCTAATATTGGGGAAATGCGATCGCTCAAAATCCATTATCTTGTACTTCCTTAACTGCGATCGCTCAATTGCCAAACAAATAAATCAATAAAAATATGCGTGCAAACATTGACACTCAGAAGTTAGAACGTCTGATGCAAGTCTTAGGTAGAGAAGCCCAGGGTTCAGGCTGCATCTACTTTACAGGTGGTGCTAGTGCGCTACTAATTGGATGGCGTAACTCCACAGTTGACGTTGATATTCGTCTAGACCCTGAACCACCAGGCATTTTTCAAGCAATCGCCAAACTCAAACAAGAATTAAACATTAATATCGAATTAGCATCTCCGCAGGATTTCTTGCCACCTCTTCCAGGATGGCGTGATAGAAGCGTATTCATTGGCAAACAAGGTCAAATTTCCTTTTATCACTATGATTTTACAGCCCAAGCTCTTTCTAAACTATCCAGGGGATTTGACCGTGATATTAAAGATATTGAAGCCATGTACAAACAGAAATTATTCTCTTTGAATGATTTACGGAATTGTTTTGAAGCGATCGCACCTGAACTAATCAGATTCCCATCTCTTAATCCTGATATGCTTAGAAGCAGAGTCGAGAAATTTATTGAACGTTGTGAAGATAATCTGGAGGATGATCAATCATGAATCTCAATGAGTTGCCAGGATCTGAGATAATCTTGCCTGGACTGAGTGATCTGCACAGTGGTGAATCTAATACAATTGGAGCATTGTTAGCTGCGATCGCGTCAACCCGCTTAACTGAAGCTGGTTTAGATATCCCTAAAAATCACTTAGCTCCAGAACCAGAGCTAACTTTATATGCCCTTCTCCAAGATGAACGAGAGGATGCTTACATTTACTATAATGCTTTGCTTAATCAACTAAATAGCTTTTGCAATGCTCTTGAACTCAGTTATAAATATAAACCCGCTAAATTTACTGTTTAATATCTTTGAGAAAAGCGATTCCTACGGAGTTCGCTATCGCTCAATTTCCATTATCTTGTGATTCTTTAACTGGGATTAACTGCGATAGCGAAGCGCTGACTTGTCAGTTCGCTAATATTGGGGAAATGCGATAGCGAAGCGCTCCGTAGGAATCGCTTAAAATCTATTATCTTGTGCTTCCTTAACTGGGATTAACTGCGATCTCATGGGTAAGCGATCGCTCAATTTCCATTATCTTGTGATTCTTTAACTGGGATTAACTGCGATCGCTACTGTCTTGATTATCAAGTGATAAAATAAAAAAAGGAATAACAACTACTCACCCCAAGAACATCTTTTAGACTGCACAGTATCAGAAGAGAAAAAATAATGGCTGAACTCAAACTAAGATCAAAAGATCCAGATTCCCTCAGACGAATTATTGAAAGTGCTTTATCAGAAAGATTACAAAGTGTAATAGCAGGAATAAAAAGAACAGAAGAACGAATTATAGAATTGGAAACCAAGTATCAATTATCAACAAAGGATTTTATAACCCGTTTTAATAATGATGAATTATCCCATAATTTTGATTTTGATGAATGGATTGGCGAATCTCGAATGTTGACACATTTACAACAAATGAAAGAGTCTATAGAGGAGATTGATTTTGTTAATTGAAGATTATTTTCAACAGATTCAGCTTTTAATTGAATCTTCAGAAATTGTCAAAATATTCAATATTGAAAGTGAAAAAAGAGGAATATATGAAGGCTTGATCAGAGGAAAAATTGATTTTCAAGATAATTCTTTGTTGCATTTACGAGAATTTGTCTATGTTGAAATCTCCATAGATCGAAAAATGTATAGTTATCAATATATGAATTCAGAAAATAAACTAATTTTTCGTTATGACAATACTGAACATCATCGAAAATTAAATCTCCCTACTTTTCCTCATCATAAACATGATGGAAGTGAGGATAATGTGATTAAATCAGATGCTCCTTTTTTAAATGAGGTACTCAATGAGGTTAAACAAATATTAGGATAGTGCGATAGTGAAGCGCGACCTAGAAATCGCTCAAAATCCATTTTCTTGTGCTTCCTTCACTGGGATTAACTGCGATCGCTAATGTTGGGTTAGTGCGATAGCGAAGCGCTCCGTAGGAATCGCTCAAAATCTATTGTCTTGCGCTTCCTTAACTGTGATTAAGTGCGATTGATAATATTGGGGAATGCGATAGCGAAGCGCTCCGTAGGAATCGCTCAAAATCCATTGTCTTGTGCTTCTTTAACTGTGATAGTGCGATCGCTAATATTTGGTTAATGCGATAGCGAAGCACTCCGTAGGAATCGCTCAATATCCAAACAAATCAATAATAAAGATGTGTGCAGAGTGTGTTTTATATTCAGTGGCAGGGTAAAAATTAAAATTGCTCCTCTCTACAAAGCTATAATGTGATTGAAGTCAAAAAACTATAATCCGATATGTCAAGCATTGAACAAATTGAAGCAGCTATTCTAACGCTTCCACCAGAACAATTTCAGCGACTTCGGCAATGGATCTTAGACGTAGACTACCAACATTGGGACGAGCAGCTAGAACAAGACATCGCAGATGGCAAACTGGAGGCTTTAGCAGAAGAAGCGATCGCTGAGTTTAAAGCGGGACATTGCCGAGAACTCTGATGCACTACACAACGCGAAGATTTTGGAAATGCTATGACGATTTGCCCCCTCAAATTCAGGAAACAGCAGATCAGTGTTACGAACTTTTGAAAGCTGATCCATCTCATCCATCATTACACTTCAAGAAGATCGGTAAAAAATACTGGTCAGTTCGAGCAGGATTAGACTATCGGGCTTTAGGAGTTGAGGTAGAAAGCGGTATTTCTTGGTTTTGGATCGGAACTCACGCAGAATATGACAAGCTCATTGGTAAGCTTTAACCAGCAGTCCAGCCAACCCGGAGGGTGCGTTATATTCCATTAATGCACTTTATAATTTTACCGTTGAACATCTTTGGGAAAAGCATTTCCAGTTTCTTGTGCTTCCTTAACTGTGATTAACTGCGATAGCGTAAGCGCTGACTTGTCAGTTCGCTAATATTGGGGAAATGCGATAGCGAAGCGCTCCGCAGGAATCGCTCAATATCCATTTTCTTGTACTTTCTTGTACTTCCTTGACTTCGATTAACTGCGATCGCTAGTTCTAGTTTAAGTGCGATCGCTCAAAATCCATTATCTTGTGCTTCCTTAACTGCGATTAAGTGCGATTGATCATATTGGGGAATGCGATCGCTCAAAATCCATTGTTTTGTGATTCTTTAACTGTGATTAACTGCGATCTCATGGGTAAGCGATCGCTCAAAATCCATTATCTTGTGCTTCCTGAACTGCGATAGCGTAAGCGCTGACTTGTCAGTTCGCTAATATTGAGTTAATGCGATAGCGAAGCGCCCCGCAGGAATCGCTCAAAATCCATTTTCTTGATCAACCAGGAGGAAATTTAACTTAAATAGAAATATGGGGACTTGATTAACTGATGTAAAAAACAAAGGAGGCTTTATGAAAGCTGTTGAGTTAGTAGGGACAGTAAACACAAATGGGCAGATTAATTTAGACCAAGCATTAACATTTCCTTACGGCAGTCGTGTTAAGGTTATTGTCTTATTACCTGAGTTGATTGATCAGGTAGACGGTGATCAGGAGATATTCCAACCAATAAGCCTAAACGACCCTAAACTAATTAATACATTAAAAATGCGGACTTTGATTGAGACAAGCTTAACTGATATGGCAAATGATCCAGAGATCCAAAGAGAGATAGGTCTAATTAATGCTGAGTTTGAAATCTCTGAACTGGATGGAATAGAAAGGTTATGAGCGTTCAGCGATCTGAAATTTACTCCGTCAATCTTAATCCAGTTCAAGGTAGAGAACAAGCAGGAGAGCGTCCTGTTTTAGTGCTTTCTGTAGATGCTATTAATCAATTACCATTAGTTGTTACAGTAGTTGTTGGTACAAAAGGAACAAATATCACCAAAAACTACCCAACAAATGTGAGGTGTTTACCTGAAGAAACTGGATTATTAATCGAGACAGTATTTCTATGCTTTCAAATTCGTTCACTTGATTTAAAGCGTTTTCCTAGCCAGCCTTCTGGCAAACTCTCAGATGCTAAAATGCAGGACATAGAAACCGTAGTTCGCTATTGTTTGGGACTTTAGTCTCGTTTCAACAGCAGTCTGTGAGGTACAGTCTAACGGGGCTGTTAAACATCTTTGAGAAAAGCGATCAAAGCGATCGCTCAAAATCCATTGTCTTGTGCTTCCTTAACTTCGATTAATTGCGATCTCATGGGTAAGCGATTCCTACGGAGCGCTTCGCTATCGCTCAATATCCATTATCTTGTGCTTCGTTAACTATGATTAACTGCGATCTCATGGGTAAGCGATCGCTCAATATCTATTTCTTTGTGCTTCCTTAACTGTGATAGCGTAAGCGCTGACTTGTCAGTTCGCTAATATTGAGTTAGTGCGATAGCGAAGCGCTCCGCAGGAATCGTTTTTTGCTAAACTATAATCAAGGAAACAGCAAAATTAGATTATGAACTTAGATACAATTCAACAAGATATTGCGTCTCTTCCTCCCGATGCACAACAAATCATAGTCGAACTCGTAGAAGTCCTGAAAAAACGCTATCTTCTGAATCAACAGGAATCCTCAGAAAATTCCTTGCCAGACTGGTCAGACTTTATTGGTTGCATAGAAGCTGAAACAGACCTCTCAAAAAACTATAAAAATTACTTAGACCGTGAACTTAATCAAAAATATGATCATAGTTGATACAGGCTTTTGGTTAGCTCTTGCCAATAAACAAGATGCAGTTCATATAGCCGCCAAAAAACGATTTCAAGATTTAGCTAATCAGCAATTTATTACAACCTGGTGTGTCGTCACAGAAACTTGCTATCTATTACAAAAAAGAGTAGGAGTAGATGCTCCAAAAATCTTTATTAATAAAATTTCTACGGGAAAACTACAAATCTTTGATCTCAAACAACATCATTGCCAGCGTATTGAAGAACTAATGGAAAAATATAAAGATTTACCGATGGATTTAGCCGATGCTTCTCTCGTTATCCTGGCAGAAGAATTAGGTCATGGCCAAATTTTATCGGTTGATTATCGAGATTTTAACACCTATCGCTGGAAAAATACAGAACCGTTCGATAACCTCTTTCATGAATTTTTATGATGTAGTGCGATGCCTATGGCGAGGGAAGCGATCGCTCAATTTCCATTATCTTGTGCTTCGTTAACTATGATTAACTGCGATCTCATGGGTAAGCGATAGCGAAGCTCTGCTGCAAGCAGTTCGCCATCCTTCAGAATCAAGCAGTGGAATTGCTTATGCTAAAGTAGTTCTCAAGTTAATTCAAGATTGTGATGAGCCTGAGAAAGATGTTGAAACAATTCTTAATAAAACTACCTTTGACTAATCTCGAATACCAAGTCATATCTGTAAAAACACACATCAAACGCAAGAAAAAAGTTCATGTGTCCTAGTATTAACGGTGCATACTTATCTTGTGTCCAAGCAAAAGCCAAATCCACAGCAGGGAATTGTTCAACAGTGGCTTTCACAACTAATGCACGAGCTTCAAATCTAGCTAAATTACCGCCTAATGGCAAAGACAACCTTTGATTTTCCCAGACTGCGCCTAATGCTAATCCCATTTCATAAGGCAAGACATTAACGCTAGAGCCAGTATCCAACAGACCCGAAACGTTCAAAGACTGATTTTGATACGTTAATTTCAGTGGTAAATAAGGAAGTGTACTTAATGCTCCAAGACTGGGATCTACCTCAGTGAAGGCAAATCTTACTTTATTAACCATGAGTCAATTCTTGTGTCTCTTTTAATGCTTGAGCTAAAATGGCAGCAGCCTCAAAAGAGTCATGTAAACCTTGTCTATGGACATCATCTTGAATAGACATCGGTACAATACCAGACTCCCTGAGCAACTCGGCTACAAGGAAATTAAGTAATAAGAGCTTATCGGAGTGAGATAATTGCCTAAGTATGGGAGCGAACTGAGTGGTTGTTAGCATAAGTTCAACGAAAGATACAGATTCTAGTTTTTTGCACTCTGTCTCATTGTAACACTCTCTTTGGAGCAAATTATCTTGTGCTTCCTTAACTGTGGTTAACTGCGATCTCATGGGTAAGCGATCGCGAAGCGCTGCTGCAAGCAGATCGCCGATCTTGTATTTACCGTCTTGATTATCAAGTGATAGAATAAAAAAAGGAATAACAACTACTCACCCCAAGAACATCTTTTAGACTGCACAGTATCAGAAGAGAAAAAATAATGGCTGAACTCAAACTAAGATCAAAAGATCCAGATTCCCTCAGACGAATTATTGAAAGTGCTTTATCAGAAAGATTACAAAGTGTAATAGCAGGAATAAAAAGAACAGAAGAACGAATTATAGAATTGGAAACCAAGTATCAATTATCAACAAAGGAATTTATAACCCGGTTTAATAATGATGAATTATCCCATAATTTTGATTTTGATGAATGGATTGGCGAATCTCGAATGCTGACACATTTACAACAAATGAAAGAGTCTATAGAGGAGATTGATTTTGTTAATTGAAAATCATTTTCAACAGATTCAGCTTTTAATTGAATCTTCAGAAATTGTCAAAATATTCAAGATTGAAAGTGAAAAAAGAGGAATATATGAAGGATTGATCAAAGGAAAAATTGATTTTGAAGATAATTCTTTGCTGCATTTACGAGAATTTGTCTATGTTGAAATCTCCATAGATCGAAAAATGTATAGTTATCAATATATGGATTCAGAAAATAAACTAATTTTTCGTTATGACAATACTGAACATCATCGAAAATTAAATCTCCCTACTTTTCCTCATCATAAACATGATGGAAGTGAGGATAATGTGATTAAATCAGATGCTCCTTTTTTAAATGAGGTACTCAATGAGGTTAAAAAAATATTAGGATAGTGCGATACTGAAGCGCGACCTAGGAATTGCTAAAAATCCATTGTCTTGTGCTTCCTTAACTGGGATTAACTGCAACAGAAACAACCAGCACACTAAGATTCACTGTTATTCTTCAAGCAGCTTTTTGAGAATTTTTAGAGGATGGTTCAGCCAGAATTGGTTCAAAATCCTGGCTTTTGTCTCTTTGGATAAATTCATCTAGTAATTGAAAAAAGTAATCAAATGCAGCTTTTTCATCAATACAGGTGAGTAAAATAATTTTATCCCAAGCGTTAACAGTATGGATAGATAAGCGGTTTTGTAGCCAGGGTTGAAAGTTTTTATAAAAATCACTTTCATTTTCAGTATTAGTAATACCTAATTCAGAACGAGAAAAGCGATATCCCAAAATAAACATCCGTAAATTACTGATAGATGCTGTTCCCAAATATAAGCCTGGTTTGGTTTTAATTTTTTCGAGTAAGTTAAATAATGTACTCATTGAGTTTAACTCCATTAAAAATTTTCAAAATTCTTCTATTACTTCTATTTTAAACTCATTAGATAGAGAAGTAAAATCTTGAATCCAGTCATCTGGGTATAGTCCTTGTCGGGAAAGGTTGTCGAAAATTTTGCCAAAAACTTCAACACCGTAATGAACGCCATTTTCCGTAATAGTTTCAAAGCAACCGTGTTTTTCTAGGCGATCGCTCAAAATAAAGTCTTCATTGTCGTATATGGTCGAAAGTCGCCAAAGTTTACCAGGAATTTTACGTTGTTGTAGCCACTGTTTGAGTGTCTTGGCACATTCTTGGCAATGAAGTAATGGAAATCGAATGACAAGATTACCAATTGCTTGATGAATTTCAGCAATGGCTAAATCATCTGATAAAAAATCATTCAGAAACAGCAACTCCTAAAAAATGTTGCTCTTATTTTACAATACATTCACACAATTGAAAACAACCTTCATTGGTAGTGCAATGACTAGGGAGAGAGAAGCGATCGCTAATATTGGGTTAATGCGATCGCTGATCACATCGGATAATTTTGATCGTGCATTGCGATAGCGAAGCGCTGCTGCAAGCAGTTCGCTGATCCTGTAGGGTGCGTTAACGGAGTGTAACGCACCATATTTATGATTATTTACTGATTTTCGGTGCGTTACTAAAAAAAAGTTTCCTTTTTGACAAGTAAAGCATCGAGTAAAATGTTTGATTAAAGAGGATTGGGTTGAGGTTGAATGGGTCATTATTTCTGAGAGAACTAAGGTCTTTTTAGGGGTTTTCTTCGAGGATGATGACCAAGATTATTATCTTAGACTGTTGGAGGATAGGGAGGTTCGAGATAGATTATTAGCAGAAAATTGGGTAATTCTTGAAGTCACTTCTCTTGAGTCTTTAATTCAAGTCCTTTATTATTTGGTTTATAAGGTTCAATTGTTATAAAACCATCCCAAGCTCCCTATAATGTAATCAGTTAAGCCAGAGATTGTTTAAACTGTTTTATCAGTTGTTCAACCGTAAGAGGTTGTGTCCAACAATCCCCCCGCTTGTGAAGGCATATTTGTGATAGCTTCCGTAGATCAATTGAAACTACAATACACTTAATAAACAGACACCAATCACTATAATCGTACAACCGAAAAATCTTTGTTTAATGTTTTTTTCGTGGAAGAGAAAATAGCCATATCCCACACTCATCAATAAACCGCTTTGTTTCACTGCCACCGAATTTGCCGCTACTGTAGATGAGATCGCCATAACATGACACCACATATCAAGGGCTTTTAAGCTACCTAATAAAGTTAATTTAGCGAGATTAACCTTTAATTTAGACAACCAATTAGGTGAGTAAACCATAACAATAGGCAATGTCATTATAGCTGTACAAAAATAGAGAGAAGCCGAGAAAAACAAGGGTGAGGAGTTTTTCGCTCCAATTTTATCAAAAGAAGTGGTTAAAGCCCATAGAAAAGCGACTACCAGCATTAATCGAGAAGATGGGGTATTAATTAAAGATGTTAACGGTGCGAGATAATTGTTTTCCTTGGGCTTTAAATTTAAAAAATATGCACCAAAACAAATTAATAAAATACCTAAACATTGTACTTTTGAAGGAAATTCATTCAAAATAAAAGGGGAGGCTATCACTAAAAATAATGGCGAAAATCCCATTAATGGCACAGTCAAAGATATATCCCCAAAGCGCAAAGCCCTCATATATAGAATACCTCCTATAGTTGAAAGGGTGGCATCCGCTAATAAAGCCCACCAAAAATCTTTCCCGATGATAGGAATTGGATTGGGTGATAGTAACAACCAAGGTAGATAGATAATAAGGGTAAATGCCCTTAATGCCCAGGCAACTAAATACTCATCTAAGGATTGATTTCCTTTATTCGTGATAACTTTACTAAAGACATCTCGGAGAGACTCAAAGGAAGCAGCCGCCAAAGAGAAGTATAACCAAGCCATAGAGTTTAAAGTCTAAATTTTTATAGAAAAAAACAAGGGGTCAAACTTCCTATAATGACCCCAAGGTGATCTTAACCATTTTTAGTTTTATTACAAGTAAAGTGAGAAGTCAGTATATGAACTTGCCTCCTTACTAATCTTTTTTTATACCTTTGCTTTAGATGTGCCTTTTTTCAACCATTTCTCATCGCGTATGCCTCTAACACTGGCGGGATCAGGTTTTTCCCATCTTGCCCAAAAACTGACAGTTTCTTGTTGGTATTTCTGGGATTGACCCTCAAACCATTTTTGAAATTCATTATAATCCTCAAATGCAATCCACTCTGCATATCCTTGTTTTTTCCATGTTTGTTTGCCGTAGGCATTTTTTACCCCCGTATTAAGATAAGGCAATAGCACTTCAACCGCTTCATAATCATAAGCTGAGTACATTTCTCGTATTAAATGCACTAAACCAGATACTCCAACAGCTGAAATAACCCATGCAGACCAAGAAGTTAAGCCATCTTTTTCTAGCTTGTCTTTTACTTTTTCTTCCGTGAAAGAAGCACCAAGAGCTTCTGCAATGAAACTGAAAAAGTTCATAATCATTCTCCTATGCTAATTTGATGTCAATTTTAAGAACGTAACGGCTAAGTTGAGCTTCAGTCAGCACATTTTGCATTTTCCTAGATGTGCTAGATAGAGGTATTGCAAAATTCACTACACTAAATTTTTAGGGGTAGAAAGAGAGTCAGGGTTTCAAGCTACTAAAAATTTACTGAAATCACTAACTCTCTCCTCCCCATGAACAGTTAACTAGACACTGCACTGTGAATAGGGACTCTTAAGAACCACGAAGTTCGTGAATAACGTTAGAACTCTTCGAGTCTTTGGTGGTAGAACTATTAGTGTTAGAACTACTGCCTTTTGAATCACTCATAAGATGACCAGCTACAGATAATGCGGTTAATGCGGCAAGTCCCGCGATAGCACGAAGATTTGATTTTTCCTCTGACATGATTTAAGACCTCGAATAGAGAATGTTTTTTGGATAATTGTTGGATAAAGAGAGAATGAAGAATAAGCACTCCCTCTTTATGGTTCAAATTGGTTTACTGAGTTTAGGATTTGGATTTGTTGCTTGATGGCTGCGGTGGTGGTGGTGTAGAGCGACTAGATGCAACCAGTGCGCCCAGTGTAGCAGCACATAAGCCGACGAACTGAGCTACATTTGACCATGATTTTTCTTCTGACACGATTGAAGTCCTCGAATAGAGATTGTTTTTGGATGCTTGGATGACATGTTGTCATTTTTTGAACTGCAAAGTTTGGGAAATGAGAGAATGGAGAATAACCACTCCCTCTTTAAGTTTCAAATTAGTTAGTCTCTACGAATTTCACGTTTTGTTAAACCAGCGTCTACCTCCCTTTTCATGATATGGTCAGTGGTGGTTATGGTATCGGTGATACTTGGACGTTTTGGAAAATCGTAAAATTCTTCAATCAATTTTCGAGATGATGGTTTAGTAGTCATTGTTCCTCCTTGATTGAATAATTAAGAATGGCGTTTGGATACTTGTGAAGTCGAGAGAATGGATAGTACCACTCTCTCTTTAAGTTTCAAATTGGTTAGTCTTTCTTTTTATTATCTTTGGCACTGTTGACCGCTTTAGAGACAGCAGCAACACCAGAACTTGCTGTCACTGCCGTTCCAAGCACTTTAGCTTCTGTCTTATAACCATTAGCGGATAGATTGCCTGTTGCTCCAGCAGTTGCGCCAGCAGCAGCACCAAATTTAGCACCAGCAATAGCACCAGCCATTGCTGCACCTGCTTTCGCACCTATGACTCCTCCCATAGGACCAGCAATTGCTGTACCAACAACAGCACCTTTTATTGCGCCAGTAACAGCAGCTTCGACGGCAGAGGGTTTTTGACCACCGTTAGAACTTGTTGAAGCATTTGAGCTACTGTTGTTCGAGGGATTCTGAGAGCGTTCAAACGCATCAATCATTCCAGTACCAGGCATAATTACTTTCCTCTTAGTAGTTAGTAGAGAATGTTTCTGTTTCCATGACGCAATATTGACACATGGTTCTAGTGATTTTCGAGGATATTTCGGACGGATATTTCGGATATTTCGGATATTTCGGATATTTCGGACTCATTATCTGTCAGTGACGATTTGGGCAGACAGGAACAGGGGTTGCGGGGAAAGTCACCTTGCAGAATTTGGTATTAACTTAAAGTAAAAATCCTACACAGCAAGGACACTAGACTGCAATCAGCCGATCCAGAAGCTCATTTTGTTTCGCCTTACTTTTGGTTTGGTAGCCCAGAATTGTGGTATCCTAACAGGAAAATTTTGTCAAATATTTATTGACTGACTCTCAGTCCACAGTCTGGTGAGTTAATTCGACTTTTATGAGTGTAGGGCGACAAGCCATGCTTATACCCCTTACTATGAGGGTTCAGGCAACTCTATTGCCACTAAACTGTATTCTGCTATACTTTTTAACTCAAAAGTCAGGAGATCCGTAAAATCAAGTTTGTGTAGTAATTTTCTTAAAAGGAGCAACAATCAACTATGTGCAAAATTGCAGCAAGGAATCTAACACGATTGAAAGAACTGAAGAGTAACATTCCCAATCCCAGAAATGAAGATAGGGAAATTAATTTTATAGACATGGCTGCTGAAATCAAAGCTGCTAAAATCGGGCAGATTAACGAAAAAAAGATAAGAGAATTTTTTGGTGGTAAACCAATTGAGAACTACTATGTTGAAAGAATCTGTAAATTCTTAAAGGTAGATGTTACCGACATTGTTGATCCAGAAGAATGGAATAGACTGCAAAATTCCGTTAATCCTCATAACCCAGCAGAAGAACTTAAAAGACATATTCCTGAACAGACTTTCAAGAATATTGTTGATGACAAGACAAGGGAATTTGTCGGAAGGGAATATATCTATGATCAAATTGACGAATATTTGAACGATGAGAGTTTTCCTTCAGGCTATATCATTCTTAAAGGTGAGCCTGGTATTGGTAAAACAGCATTGATGGCAAATTTAGTGAACGAGAGAGAATGGATTCATCATTTTGTCACTGAAGGAACTGATTCAACCGAAAGTTTTTTGGCTAGTATTTGTTCTCAACTGATTGTTAAATATGAATTACCTTATTCAAAATTGCCTGAATGTCAACCAGAACAAAGAATACTTACTTACAGAAATTTTATAGATGAAGATCTATTGCCACAAGCAATAGAAAAAGTGAAAGATAACAAAGAAGATAACACAGTAGTTATTTTAGTGGATGCTTTAGATGAAGCAAAGAGAAGTCCGTTAGATGGGGAGCTTAATATTCTTGGTTTGCCTAAAGCCTTACCTCAAGGTGTGTTTTTCATTGTTACTTCCCGTGAAGCAGACGATCAGAATTTCTATATGAATAATAATAAACGAATAGATATCAAGGATGATGATGAAGATAATCTCAACGATGTTCGGCTATATGTCGAGAGTTACTTAAATGATCCTGGTGTAAGGCAACAAATCGAGAAATGGCAGGTTAGTGATGCTGATTTTGTCGAAAAGATCAAGAATTATTAAATCAAGCCTTAAACGAGATTCGTGCAATTACTTACCACAAAGATAAAACTGAACACTTGGTAGAATTAGCTTTAAACTTTACCCATTTAGTTCCTGAAGCCTTAGAATGTGTTAAAAGACAAAAAGAAGAAATTTGGCGCAATCAAAATTTAGATAAGCTAATACCTGTAGCTAGTGCTGACCTTTTAGATGAGATATTGGTTACAGCAAGAGCTATAAATGACGATCACTTAGCTTTTTTAACTGTTATCAAAAATTTGATTGTTCATGCGCCACAAGAATTTACGCCTGAAATTTTTGATTTATTTTCTACTCTTTATGAAGATTCAGATAGACAAGAAGCTATTTGTTTATTCTGTCCTTATCTACCGATTGATTTATTTCCTCTTTTCTTAAATGAGATTGATAAAATCCATGATGAATATTATAAATGCCAAGCTTTGAACGAAGTTATTATTTCTTTAAAGGGTCAAATATTACCCAAATATCTCACAGAAATTTTATTGATTGTTCGCTCATTTAAGAAGCCTAAGTTTAGAGCAAAGTTACTGAGAAAAATTGCCAACTTTGCCCCTGATATTTGGAGTGAAGCTGTTCAAGATGTTCGCCTAATTGAAAACGTTTATGAGAAAGTCAAAGCTCTGACTGAATTTTTATCATTTTCTCCTAGTCTGCGTCAAGAAATGTTAGAGATTGCGTTAAATATTGAGGATAGGGTTAAACGCGCTCTTGTTTTGGTTGAACTTGTCCCTTATGAGCGGAGCAATCAGCTAATAAATAACATTTTTGAGATCATTAATGATATCTCAGATTTGTACAGCAAAGAGCGAGTTTTGGAAAAATTATTACCCTATTTATCAAAATCTGTTCGTCAGCAATTACTTCCAAACGTTTTAGAGTTAACCTTACTCAACAAAGATAACAAAGCCGTAATTAATATAGGTATAGTATTGCCTTATCTGTCTAGCAATCTGTTTGAACAGCTTCTTGATGATTTAGAACAGAGAAATTTTACTGATGATTCAGAGAAGAAAAACTTTATAATGAAACTTAATGTTGGAACTTTTGCAGAATATGTTCCAGAAAAGCTAATGATTAGAACTTTGAAGGTATTTTCTGAAAATGGACGAGAACGAGTAGCCTACGAAAAAATTTCCCCACGCCTACCAGAAACTTTCAAGTCAGAAGCCCTTGACATTGCTTTGGGTATAAAAAAACAATATATAAAAACAGAAGTTCTTAAAATTTTAGCCCGTGTTTTACCTGAAAACTTAATCTTAAGAACTCTAGAAGCAGTTGCATCTATGGAAGGAATTTCACAGGAAGAATGTGCATTGCTTTGTAGCTCTATTGTTCCTGAGATAGTAAGCAATCATGCAGAATATTTCTATTATCTATGGAGAGCAAGAATCTCTTCTTATTCTTATAATCGTCAATCTTTATTGGAAGAAATTAACAATTTAATACCCATAATGAAACAGCTTTGGGGTGATGAGGTAATCACAGAGGCAATACAGACTGTGAAATGGGTTTTATATACTTTTCCATAGCTTTAAGGTGTTGGAATAGATCAACATTTACGCCCGAATTACAGTAATTCTATACTGATTTTCCGTCACCACCACCTCAGTTGATAACCTTTCTTCCATTGGCAAGGCATTTTTCCGCCTATCAAAGATAAATAACCAACCAAAATCTAAACCCAAACGCCCTAAATAAGATTCTAATTGTTCAATTCCATCAGCTTGCGGATCGCGTTTTTTATCCCGCCATACTTTTAATTCAATCCCTAAAATTACATCTTTATACTGTAAACATAAATCCATTCTATCGCTACCAATTGCATATTCCCTTTCTAAAACTCCTCCACCATTAACCACACGATGTAAAAAAGCCATTAATACTATATGCGGTGCGATTTCATGATATCCTGTACTACCTAATAACGGTTCTCCATGTTGTCGCCAAAATTTGAGAAATGCTGTTAATAAAGCATCTATATTTAATTCACCTTCTGGGGTTAACCAAGTTGGTGCAATCATTGGTAAAGAAGCCATTGGTGTTACTGTTAATACCCTGGGTAATACTTCCCGATAAATGGGATTAGCAATAGTTAAACCTCCGTAGGGGTGCATTTTACATAATCCCAAATCAATCACAAATTGAATATCATCGTTGGGTATATCCCCCAATTCTAAACCTGCTAACATCGGCTCAATAATTGCTTTTATCCTTGGTTCTCGTAAGCGTTCAGCTAAACTATCTAAATGAGTATCTTGACGAGCAATTAATATTTCCTTTGCTTTTAAAATATGTTCTTTTGTAATAGCAATATTTCTATGTTTAACCATTTTTTCCACAACTTCTTTAGCTAAAGCATTCACTAACCAAGGTTGTCCCTGGGTTAAGTTAAAAGCTGTTGCAGTTGCTTCTGGTGTGAAAATTTGTCCTGTTGCTGCTGTATGTTGTTGATAGAGTTCTACAACTTCCTCAGCATTAAAATTTCTCAGAGTAATAGAACTGACTTTAATATTAAAAGGACTGGATGTATTTAATCTGTCACCACCACCAGATGCTACTTTATAATCTCGCACATCCCTTAAACCAATTAATCCCACAGATGTCGGAAAATTTTCGGGACGATTGGGAAAACCATCTCTTAATTGACGTAAAATTGAAATTAGAGTTTGGTCTTGCAAAGAATCAATTTCATCAATCAATATTACCAAAGGTCGGGGTGAAGCTTTTGCCCAACCTTGTAAAAAAGCCTTAATTCTGTTTCCTGGTTCTTCCTGTTGCCATTGTTTTACAGGTGGTTGTAGTTCTTTGGGTAAACGTATGGAAATATTATCATACCAAGTTCCCAAAATCGCTAATTCTGCCGCACCTGGGTCATGATTAAATGCACTTCCCACCTCTACTGATACCATGACTGCTGCATAACGTCCTGTAGCGGTAAGTTGCTGTGCTAGGGCTAACATTGCCGTAGTTTTCCCTGTTTGTCGTGGTGCATGAAGGACAAAATAACTTTCTTGTTCAATCAGCATTGATAGGTCAGGAAGACGACTTGTGGCTGAGATGGTATAGTGTTTTTCGAGTTTACATGGACCTGCAATATTAAACCAGCGAGACATAGGATTTTGGCAGTTAGCGAACTCTTTAAGTTTAGACGATTTTCGGGTTGGGGCGGGTCAGGAAGGCTTCAGTTTAAATCATGACCTGTTGGTGGTGATAGATCCATTACTTCGGTAAACCGGGAATATTGCACCTCATCAGTTGGGGGAAAGTGTGCGGAAATACCCATTAAACCGACTTTGATATCCTCAAAGAAAATCACACCACCTATTCGTCCGCTGGCTTGGAATGGGCCATGGAAAAATTGATGCCGGGGAATATGGATAAGGAGAAAATTGGTAATTCTGACGTTTTGACCAAATAGTTGTTGACAGGTTGTTTTGACAACTGCATCTATATATGGATTCTGGACAGGTTGACCCAATTTGATGAATTTGGGATGATCCCCAAAATGATCCATGTAATATGTCCAGATGTTAGACAAGTCTTTGTCTTCAGTGAGGATTTGCTTGAGTTCCTGCCATCGTTTGAAATTCATAATGGGTAAGAAGATTAAAAGAGGATGGGTGCATTAGATTATTCTTTGCGTACTAAAAATTTACCACAGTTATGTGATAGCGAAGCGCGACCTACAGCAATTTCCAATCATATAAGTACATCTTAGCCCCTCATCGCTTGCGGGGAGGGGGTTGGGGGTGGGGTTCTTGTTCCGGGTTTGATGACAATTTGCTGTAGGAGTTGCTTCCAGTGCGCTGAAGGCATCGCTAATCTAGAGTTAGGGAAAAATTAGGTAATATTTGAGAAAACCAAATAACTTTTGGCAGAGAAAAATAAATGGATTTACTGCTTGCTATCTTTGGTTATGGCATATAGCTGGGGGTAGATTTATCGTCTAATTTAAGGAAAAGCCAGGGAATAATCAGACCTATCCTCAGAAATCCTGACTATATCAGCGATTCCCCAATTTATTACCATATAACTGCTGTGCGGCCATTGTCCACCTAATAAAGCGTAAATTTCTACCGGTTTACTAGAAATTGTAATACCGATTTCATAGGATTTACCTGTGAACGCAGCAAAGCGCCGACAAGCTTCATCATAAAAGTGACTACGGCGATAATTTTTATTAGTTAAATCAATGGCAAACAAGCCATAAAAGTAGCGAGGAATACTTTGGATTGTTTCGACAATTTGCCCTAAGTTTCTGGCTAAAATAGCATTTCTGGGAACTTCTGTTCCCCAAGCTGTATCTAAAGCCCAAGATGCAGAACTGAGGTGAGAACCGCCACAAATTCCACAAATTCTAGGAGTAACAATTAACCCCGCTTGAGGATCTTTACCGCGTAAAATTATTTCAAACCCGCGAAAAAGTTCGGCATGAGTCCAAGCGTTTGTCACATATCCATTTTCAATTTCGACGCGCACATCTAAATCACCCTCGACTCTACCAACGGGTGAAATATCTAAAGTTTGAATTGGCATATTTGTCCTTTATTAGTTATTAGTTACACGACCTCTCCCCTAACCCCTCTCCTACAAGGAGAGGGAAATAATTGACTCCCCCTTCCAGCTAACAAAAGTTTTTCCGCTTCCCTCCCCTTGTAGGGGAGGGTCAGGGAGGGGTAGGGAAGGGGGTTGGGGGGTTAGGTCTTTTTTCATGACTAAACGGTAAAAAAGTCTTCGTCTGCCCATTTTGGGGCTGCGTCTTTTGCCACAACGGTGAGGACTGCGTAATCTTTCATATTGACTCCGGGGGGTATTTCTTTGGGAACTCCCATGACAGTTTGGGTTTTAAAGACTGTTCCGGGTTGGAGGTCAAAAAAGGGAAATTCCGGTTCTGTACAGCCTAAACAGGGCATTCCGGCGCGGGTTTTGGAGGAGACGCGGTTCCAGAGAATGCGGTTACAGGAAGAACGGGTCATGGGTCCACGACAACCTAAGTCGTAAAATAGACAACCTTTGCGTTGTCCAAATTCAGCGGTTGTGGCTTTGTAGGCAAAGTGAATGTTGCGGGTACAACCTGTTTGGGTGAAGGTGTTGAAGAAGGTTTGGGGACGGTGTAGTTCATCGAGAACTATATCATCAATTCGACCAGTGGCGATCGCTACTAATATCTGCGTTATCCAGTCGGGGTGTGTAGGACAACCGGGAATATTAATCACAGGTAAGCCAGCTTGACTGACAAAATCTTTACCTAAAAAACCGCCTTCTTCCCGTTTGAGAAATTGCAATCCTTTGGAGTCACTGGGGTTGGGCGACATAGCGGGAATTCCTCCCCACGTCGCACAGTCTCCCACAGCCACAATAAATTTCGCCACTTTGGCTAAATCGTCTAACCAATCTTTCATGGGACGGTCGGCAAATCGGTTCCATTCTCCTGTACCATTAGGGGCGTTAACTACGCTACCTTCAAATACCAAAATATCCAGAGAGGTCTTCCCGGAAATGCAGTCCCATAACAGGGTTTGGACATTTTCACCTAATTCTACTCCCAAGGAAGGATGCCAAAGTATTTTAATACCGAAATCAGCAATTAAATCACAAGCTGTAGGTTCTTCGGCATTAAGAAATGACATGGTGTTACCCGAACAAGCACCACCTTGTAACCAGAGTACATTAGTCATTAGCTATTTATTTTTAGATGTGTTAATAATGCACAATTGAAGAGATTCTATAGGGGGATAATTTCCCCTTCTGCAAAGGATTTACTTGTAGAGAACGACCTATTGATCAATATTCATTATTTTAAACTAAGATGTTATTTAAAGCAATTAACTTTTTTTAAATAAAACTTAAGAATTAGCATTATGAGATATTATAGTAAATAAAATATATAAGGTTAAGATTATATATGTCAGCATTAATCAACGGTATCTGAGAGTATTTCCCCCACCTTTAAAGTTTTTCCTCCTACTGTTACCTCATCATCATCAACTAATTTCCGTCCTCTCCGTGTTTCAACTATCCCATTAACTTTAACCTCACCATCAACAATCATCCATTTAGCTTGACCTCCAGTAGAGGATATGCCCGAAAACTTCAAAAACTGGTCGAGTTTAATCATTTGCTTTTACCAACTAATTAAAAAGTATCATCTATAGCAATATATCAGAATTTAGGATTTTGGCAACAAATTAAATTCTTGCAAAGCCGGTAAAAAGTTTTTATTCTCATGACTAGGACGACTGAGTTTAATTAAGGCAAACCGTTGTAAGATAGTTAGGCTTTTCCATGCCTCAATTGTAATTATCACACCTATTTCTTGAGCTTTTTCGTGGACACTGTGAGGAATAGTGGTAACATCTACCCATGCTGGATTAGCTTCAATTGGTAATTCAGCCACAGGTTTACCAGTCAGTTGCAATACCAACTCTTGAATATAATGTCTATAATCATGAATTTGAATATCTGTATCACAAGGTAATGTCATTAAATTTTGACGTGATTCTTGATTCATCAGATTCCATTGGGCTAATTTCAGCTTAATACCGCAAGTATCTAGTTTATAGCGCACTTGCATAGGAATACAACGCCAAGAATCAATAAAATCCGCTTCAAATTCAAAAAATTCTGTCATAAAATTGGTGATAATTATAAAATATAGATTTATATAGCAATCCTAAACAAGATGTATTCATGTAACGTGCCGTAGGCATACATTTCTCCTTTTCTCTTCCTCTGTGATCTCTGTGCCTCTGTGGTTCGTTAAAAATATTATAAATGATTTATGAGAAAATACAGTTAATTTTTATTAAATAGAATCCAAATATTATGAATATTGATTCCCGGTATGATGTTACGACTCTTGTTTTAGCAGGTGGTAAAAGCACTCGCATGGGTAGAGATAAAGCCTTAATTCCCATAGGCGGTGTACCCATGTTGCAATTAATTTGTAGTATTGCAGAAGCTTGTACTGATAAAGTTTATATCGTCACTCCTTGGCCAGAACGTTATCAAAAATTGCTCACACCTAACAGTAAATTTATTCCAGAAGTTCCTTTACCTGAGGAAACTGGAAATGAACCTCGAACACATGGACCACTTGTAGGTTTTATGCAAGGGTTAGCAGCAGTGGACACAAATTGGGTTCTGTTATTAGCTTGTGATTTACCAAATTTGCGACTAGAAATATTACAAGATTGGATATCTCAATTAGAGACAATTCCAGACCATAAAATAGCGGCTTTGGTACAAAATAATCAAATTTGGCAACCTTTATGTGGTTTTTATCGCCGTCGTTGTTTACCGGAATTAATTCAGTATATTGCACAAGGTGGACGTTCTTTTCAGCAGTGGTTAAGGTCTGAGAATGTCGAAGTATTGCCTTTGGAAGATCCCGAAATGCTATTTAATTTTAATAGTGCTGTGTAAGTATTTATTTAGGCTCACTATAGTTAGTTTTTGGTAAATAAAATAATTGGTAAAATAGTGATACTAAAATCAGTTAATGCGGTGATAACTGAGTTGTAACTATTATGAATATGCGTAATTTCTCTCTAGGATTTTTAGAATAAATTGCTTTATAGTAAGAATAATTGACTCAATTTCCCAACCGATTAGAATCAGCCAATTATGATATCTAGTATTACAGATTTAGCAGTAAAAGCTGCTATTGCATCCATATCTTCCGAGTCAGCAACAACAGCAGAAAAAATCCAAATGCTGATAGAAATTGGCACAGGCTTTCAAAAAAAGCCGAAAACAGCCCAAGATTTACACAATGCAATCGGGCTATTTGAGCGTGCATATCAGATGTGTGGCGGGGAGGATCTTTTACTGAAGGCACGGGCTAAGGTGGGCATTGCAGGGACATTACAGATGATTCCTGATGGGGATTCCCAACTTCTGCAACAAGCACGGGCAGATTATGAAGAAGCTTTGCCCATTTTACAACAATTGGCAACGGCGGAGGAAGTAGCCGCAGTGCAGATGAATTTGGGATTGGTTTTACAATCTCTTGTTCCCGACAATTTAGCCCGGATAACTGAGAGTATTCATGCTTATCATGAGGCTTTGCGGGTGTTTACTTGGGAAGATTACCCCCAAGAATATGCGATTTTGTATAATAACATAGCGATCGCCTATCTTTCCATGCCCATGTCATCGGCACAAGAATCTTTACGTCAAGGTTTAGCAGTTCAATCCTTTGAAATTGCCCTCAAGCATATTAACATAATTGACCATCCTAGAGAGTATGCAATGTTGCAAAATAATTTAGGAAATGCCTTACAATATCTAGTGAGTTCCCATCCTGTAGAAAATAATTTACGCGCTGTCTTAGCCTATGATGAAGCTTTAAAAGTGCGTAATCTTCAAGATACACCGTTAGAATATGCTAATACAATTTCTAACAAAGCTAACCTCCTCTTCAACTTACCCGATGACCTCGAAAAACCAGAATTAGGGAATCCCCAAAATCTCTTAAAAGCAGAAGAATACTATCAAGAAGCTTGGCGAATATTTACAGAACATAAGCAATTAGAACAAGCCGAAATAGTAGCCAAAGCCCTACAAGATTTAACCGCAGAAATCCAGGCATTTGCCTTAAATTAACCCCAAAATAGGAGAATGACTATGTTTGATTTAGTTAATGATCCAGGATTTGTCAAATTCTTGCATAGTTTAAATACAGAATTAAATCTCACCACAGGATTTACTTGGTTAATCATCGCAGCAATTTTATCAATGATTGGTGGTGCAATTGGCGGAATTATCCTTGCGGGTAAAGATATAGGATATCAATTTGCAGCCACAATTGGTAGTTTATTTGCACCAGCAGGAGTAATTCCTGCGGTAATTTTAGGGTTATTTATCCTGAATTTATTAGCCAATCATTAGGAGCATATATGTTAGAATTAAGTTGGTTTTCTGTTAAGTTATTTTTCAAGGGTAAACTATTCCGTGACCCCATATATTTTCTGCGTCAAACTATTATTGCTAGTGGTATTGGCACGGTTATATTAGTATTATTAGCACAAGCATCAATTCCTCTTTGTATTCCCATTAGTGTAGCTAGTTTAACGACAGGTGCAATTATGCCCTTTCTCTTGCAAGATTTTAAAATGAAATGAGGTTTTAACAATCTCTCTAAATAAATCCGTAGGGGCGCAGGGCCTGCGCCCTAAACTAATTTCAAAATAACCAATAGACATCTCCGAAAATTAAATATGCGTGACATAAAACCCCTGTAGAGACGTTCCATGGAACGTCTCTACAATCTTTACCGGAGATGTCTAATTAACCCCAGATAAACCCATAAAAATAATGAATAATCTTGAAGAATTGATTACAGATATCAATCGGTTTGAAGCGATTATTGCTAACTGGGATGAAAGTCAACGTTGTGTAGCTGTGGGGTTACAAAGAGCAATTGAATCTCTACATAAAGCAGCACTAACTAATTTAATTAAAAGTCTTAAACAAGAAAATATATTAGCCTTACGTCATGCTGTAGATGATGAAATTGTTTATGCAGTTTTGTTATATCACGATTTAGTTAAACCGCCATTATCAGAACGTATCCAAACAGCATTAGCAGAAATTCGTCCCAGCTTACAAAGTCCACCTCAGAATGAATTTTGATAGCCTGCGTGGCGAAGCCATGGCTAATATCAAAAGTCAGCTTTAGCTGACTATACTCAAAACGGCTAGAAGCTGGACTTTTTTATCATACAAAGAACAAGGTTCAAAGCCTCTCCAGTATTAAATATTATTCCTTTTCCCTCTCCTCTTAGGAGAGGGTTAGGGAGAGGTGCAAAGGAGAGGTTTACCAGAGGGGTTTCATATTTGGTTAATCTTCCACATCAAACCATACAGGAGAAATATCATCAACCTGTCCATTATAATTAATAGTAATTTCCTGACCTTCCCGAATATATTTATAAGCAACAATATCAATGATATTTTTCGCAAAATTCTTAATATAAACCGCATTGGGATGATAAGAATGATTAAAAAGAGAAGCAAAACCTAAACCTATTGCCCCGCTTTCTCCATGCCAACCAAAATAATAATTTAATAACACCGTCTTAGTAATTAACTTAACTTGCTGTTTAGGAATAATAATCACAGGGGATGTTTCAATTAAATCTCCTTTAGCAAACTCTTGCTGGGCAAATATACCTCTACCTTTAGTCTCTGTATCACGAAATACTAGCATATAGCAATTCTGTCATGGATAAGAATGATTTTTGACTAGCCATTACAGATAAACGCAGAGAAAATAAATATCAGATCCCCGACTTCTGAACATTGCTTGATAGTTTATAAACATGATTACAAAAGAAGTCGGGGATCTTGGCTGCTATAGCTACTATAAGGTCAATGATCAAAGATGTAGTCATAATTTCCGTAAATTTTAATTTTCTGTGCGAAGTTGATAATATTCATGTTATTATAAATATCCCATGCTAACTATCATTGGTTGTGGCAATCTGAATCGGAATGATGATGCTGTTGGCGTAATTATTGCCCAACGTTTACAGCAACATCTCGCCCAAAATCCTCACCCCAACATCCGCGTTTTTGATTGTGGAACTGCGGGAATGGAAGTGATGTTTCAAGCGAGAGGTAGCGAAAGATTAATTATTCTTGATGCTAGTTGCACAGGTTCAGAGGCAGGTGCTATATTTAGAGTCCCAGGGAATGAACTAGAAGCACTGCCCGAACCCAGTTACAACTTACATGATTTTCGTTGGGATCATGCCTTGGCTGCTGGGAGAAAAATCTTCTTAGATGATTTTCCCCAAGAGGTGACAGTCTATTTAATTGAAGCTGAAAATCTGGATTTTGGACTGGAATTAAGTCCTATTGTGCAACGTTCTGCTGATTTAGTTTTTGCCGAACTAATTATAATTATCCAACAGAATGTGATGGCTTAATCAACAATCTCAAATCCTCAATTACATCAGATCCAATCACGATAAACTGGCAACTCATCTACTCTCATTTCAAAGGGTACAGTTTGAATGTCGGGAGGACAAACCCGGATTTTGGCACTACTAACAATGCCATAAAGAACATTTGCCATAGGGACAATTTGTTGCAAAATTTGCCAGTTAGTAACTTGGTCAGGGCATTCAATTACTAAAGTCAAAATACTCGCGTGAGTTGTGGTATACCAACGACAATTAGACAACAAACTATGAATAATGCGATCGCATCCTTCATAAAAGTATTTGCTAATTGAATGTTCCAGTTGTTGCCGAAGCATAATATCTGCTGATGTTGGCTGTATAGGGTGCTTATCATCAGCATGGAATTGAGGTTCTGTTGTCGCCATTTCCCGTTATTTTCCTATTTATTTACCAATTGCCATTGCGTACAAGATGTCCTTATTGGTTTCTAGAAAGGACTGGGTTTCATCATCATAGAAAGCACCAATACCACTCCAATCTATTCCCCAATAGTTGCTAAATAAATACACTCCCTGTCCGACAAATCCGGCTAATTGCATAGCAGTTTGATAACTCAAATAATCGGACACAAAAAACTCTCGTCACAGCACAATCTCTAGCCATAGCTTGATTGATGTACAAATAACCTGTTTTTTCCCGAAAGTTACCTGCTTTAATGAGATGTGTATTTTTATATAACCCTGGTGAAATTCCCTCGATATCATGCACCACTGAGTAAATTTCTATTTCCTCAAAATTCTCTGTTGGGATTGGTTGTTGAACTGCTTACAAAATTTGCCAATAGATATTTTGAGGAATAGACTGCTTTTGAAAACGCCTAAGAGGTTGTTTGAAAAGTATCAGATGAAACCCATAATCTCCAAAAACCTAACCCCCCTGCCCCCCTTCCCTACCAGGGAATGGGGTTTTCAAAGCCTCTCCCCGCGTCGGGGAGAGGTTTGGAGAGGGGTCAATTTATACATTCAAAACTTTTCAAACACCCTCTAATAGAACGCCTATTCCAAACGTTCATCTTCAACACATTGATTAACTGGAAAATCGTCAGTACCACAGCCAAAAAGAACAGGTAGTCTTAAAGGTCTGACTGATTTTTATGGTACTTCTTGGCGATATCGCACAACTAGTAATAAACTCCTTATTCTCAAATTCTAAATCTGCATTGAGAATAAGTTTATCAAAATCAAAACATAGTTGTGTGTTGTTTTCATGAAGATATGCCAAAGCAGCGATAGCACCCAAATGGTGTCCGCTATCCAACAAACAATATCTAAAACTCCTGTCTTGATATTTCCAGCTAGACCTATGATAAACACAACTAACTAAAAAAATGAATCCGTTGATACTTTTATTTAGTCAATACCTTGTCCATTTTCTGCTTTGTTGGGTTAATTTTACCCAAACGATAAAATAATTAAATTTATCCACCTGACTACAATTTAAACTGTTAAATAGTAGATATGGGAAATCCCGAATATTCCAGAACAAATGGGATTAATTACCTATTATGCAAAATCATACGAATAGATTTTCATGGTTTGATGTAACAGATGATGTTAAAGAATTATTGATCTTAGCAGCACAGAATTGGGAAAACACCGAAGAATCTACAAAATATATGCAGCAAGCGTTAGCTAAAACAGAAGATAACACAGATGTTTTAGTTGCAGCTTATAGATATTTTTACTACAAAAATAATTATGTCTTAGCACTGACAACAGCAGAGAAAATAACCGCTAGAATAAAAAAAGCGGAAAGTCTACCTGATAATTGGCAAGAACTTAAACCTATCCTAGTTAACCGTCACCAAGAACCCGAAATCAGATTGTACTTAACTGCTTATGCTGCTTCAGGTTTGGTATTAGCTAAACTAGGAAAGATAGAACAAGCGAAAGAAATCAGTACCAGAATAAAAAGTATTGATCAAAAAAATGATTTTGGTGCTGGTATTCTTCTCGATATTTTAACTCGTCCACCAGAAGAAGACGATTAAATATGAAGATAGGGAAAACTCCTTACAAATGACAACTACAAGCAATCAACAAATTACGAATCATGAATAATTGGTTATCTTTCAACTCAAATTCCCAGCTAATATCGTCATTTTCTACCCAGAATACTGTGATTCTACCAGGAATGCCTACATCTCCCTTGACTCCTGTAACTAAAATGCCTCAAACATCTCCTCCTATAATTTTTTTACCTAATTCTGCACAGTCAATATTTTAAAATTTATGCAAGGTCAGGATTTATTTGTTGCTGAAAATGGAGAATATCAAGTTTGTAAATCAGCAAGATCATGGGATTTATTGCGTGATAATTATCGTCTCTATCGCTTTTTAACTGAAGTCGAAGACGTTCTCAAAAATGTCGAAGATGAATCAACACGACTACCAGAAATTAGAATGTTGGTAAGACGATTAATGATAAATTCCTATTGGGTACAAAGTCAATCTTTACAACCTGATCCAAAAACGGGAATCTCTGTTTTACTATTATATGATGAATTAGGATTTCCTTTAACTGTACAAACAGTAACATTTGCACCGGGAACAACTTCTACTATTCATAATCATGGAACATGGGGAATAGTGGCAATCTTAAAAGGTCAGGAGAAAAATACATTTTGGAAACGTAGTTATCACCCAGAATTTCCTGATAAAATTGAAAAAACAGGAGAAATAAATTTATCCCCCGGTGATATTGTGAGTTTTACACCGCAAACAATACATCAAGTTCAAGCCATTGGTGAAGAACCAACAGTAACATTTAATATTTATGGAGAAACTAACCCAAAACAGAGATTTGAATTTGATGTAACTAACCACATTGCTAAAAGATTTTAAAAGTAGTAGCAAAAAAAGAAATAACAGATTATGCTGATAAATATTAGAGAAAGTAAGATCCCCGACTTCTTTTTAGATATTGTCAATAAATGAATAATTCATGCTAGAAGTCGGGAATCAAGGAATTAGCTATCAATCAAAATAATCATCTTCCATCTGCGTTTATCTGCGTTTATCTGCGGTTAATTATTTCCTATCCAAACATCCAACCATAACCTTATAGGAGAGACAGCAATGGCTAGAGTAATTTTCTATGAAAAACCAGGCTGTAAAGGTGGTATAAAGCAAAAAGTTTTGCTAACAGCCGCAGGTCATGAAGTAGTAGTATATAACCTATTAACAGAACCTTGGACAGTGGAAAAATTGCGGTCATTTTTTGGCGATCGCCCTGTCAGTGAATGGTTCAATAAAGCTGCGCCTAGTGTAAAATCAGGAGAGGTGAATCCTGAAAACATCACCGCTGAAAATGCCTTGGTCATGATGCTGAGAGATCCCTTATTAATCCGTCGTCCCTTGATCCAAGTAGGGGATAAAAGAGAAGTAGGTTTTGATGTTGAGAAAATTGACGCATGGATAGGCTTAAAAGCTGTAGATGAGTCTTTAAAACAAATGAGTGAACACCTCATGCAGCAGAATCTCCAAGGCTGCACTCATGGAAATAATCACGACCACCATCATGGTAAAGGTGGTTGTAAAAATCACTGATAATGACATGAGGTATTAAAAAATCTCTACCCGCTTCTTTCTTAGTTATCAAAGTTATTCAGAGAAAAAAGGCGGGTAAAAACAATAATTTATCGGTGTTGCTGATTAAGGGTATGAATTTTAGTCTCACGCAAAGGCGCAAAGGCGCAAAGGTAAGAGTTTTAAAGGTTAAATTTGGGAATTTTATACCTCAATTCAATATGGCTACGCCACGCAGGCTATCAGCAACACCATTTATCTATAATCCTGTGTTTGAATGTCCCGTAATCTCGCTGCATCACGCATACCATAATCAGTGCGAGTAAAGCGATTTAGCTGCATTTCAAAAAATTCCCGATTTGCTTGTAAATGCTTGGGATTTTCATCATCTAAGGGATACAAAAGGGCAGTCCTTAAAGCTTGAATTACCGCTGATGTGACATTGTACATTGAACGTTGAAAAGTGACCCCCAATTGAATCAAAATATCCTCTTCTCCTCGACAATATTCTTGATAATAATCAATAAGATATTGAGGCAAAAAGTGTAACATATCTTGCATCAATAATGTAGGGGGAATACCTGCTGTACCAACGGGAAAGACATCAGCGTAAAGAATGCCATAATGGAAGTCTTTTTGATCTTCTGGAACTTGTCCTGCTTGAGCATTATAAGACTTTGTACCTCTAAATGGTGCTGTGCGATAAAAAACAGCTTCTACATAGGGTAATGCGGCTTCATATAACCAGGTAAAACCTTTAGATTTGGGGATGATTTCATAACATTCACCATCAATATAAACATGATGATAAATGGGACGACCGGCGATCGCAAATATGCCATTTACGAGAAAGTTCATGGCATCAGGTACACCTTGGAAACCACCTTCATCATAAATATCTGACATTTCAAAAAATACTGGTGCCATGACTTCCCAGAAAAGTCCGAGATTAGAATAATAGGACATCATCCGGCACTGTTCCAAAAACATATCGGGAAACAGTTTATAAAGTCCTAACATCAGGGGATTTTTCCGAAAATAAGCTTTAATGGCTTTATCAGCATTAGTTTTATATTCTTCGGAATCTAAATAGGCATCAAATTGATTAACTGGTGCATACATTTTACGATGCCATAACATAGCTTGCATACAAGCTTCCGCAAATTCCATGTTGATTCTGTCATGGAATAAATGATGGAAAATTTTTGGCATTTTGGTGGTTTCACCTTTTTCCATAAATGCCAAAAGTTCTGGGTGTGCAGTGGCTATACCTCGCCAAATTCTTAAATCAGCATCATCACCTGCATAGTGATTATGTAAGTCTAAATATTCTTGGGGTAAGAAATATTTAAAAGCTGGCAAAGGATCTAAAAATACTCTTTCGGCAATGTACAATAAGTCCCGCCAGTAGAAATCCATCGGTACAGCATAAGCTTTATAAATACCGATAATTTGCATGAGGTTTTCTGGAGTATCTGGCAACATTGAACCGCCAGCTTCTAAGCGATGAATAATTTCTGCAAATTCGTGTTTTGAAGGTGGGATTTTTGTATTTGGTTTAGCTGGAGTTTGTACCATAATATTTTTGTTTTGGGTTTATTTGTTGGCTTCCACACCCGCCTGGAACTTAAGTTCCAGGCTAATAGCTAAAGTTTACTAAAGTAAACTAGGGATTTTCTCGTTCCCATACTCTGTGTGGGAATTAATTCTAGAAGGCTCTGCCTTCAATAATATTAGAATTAGAGGCAGAGCCTCTGTGATAGCATTCCCATTCGGAGACTGGGAACGAGATATTGATCATAACTACTTCAAGGCAATTACGGTTTTTGCGGTGGTGGGAACTGCCGCTACCATAGCGGTAGTTGTGGTTTCACTCCAACGCACTAACCAAATTGGTTGTACTCCTAAAAAGATGATTAAGGATGCCAAAATTAGCGCGGGGACTTTTTCATTCCATAATACTCTGGGATAGTAAGCTAGGTTATTTTGCAGTTTGCCAAAACAGGTACGGTTGAGAAGAATAACAAAATAAACTGCGGTTAAACCAGATGCTACTACACATAAAATTGTGGAAATTGGAAAGCTGGAAAAACTGCCTTGAAAGGAAATAAATTCGGCAATAAAACCTGTTAAACCGGGGATACCAGCACTAGCCATGCCACCTAAAACCAGTAAAGCACTAATTAATGGTAAACCGCGAATAGGACTCATTAAACCATTCAGTTTGTCTAATTCTCTTGTACCAACTTTGGTTTCAATAACTCCGACTAAATGGAAGAGAATAGCGAGAATAATTCCATGACTAAACATTTGAGAAACTGCACCAACTAAGGCTAAGGGTGTGGCTGCTGCTGCTGCTAGTAAAATATACCCCATGTGTCCGATAGAACTATATGCTACCATGCGTTTGATGTCTTTTTGTGATATCGCTACAACTGCGCCATAAATCGCGCTAATTGCCCCCCAAATTGCTAAATTTGGGGCGATAATCTGCCAAGTTTGAGGAAACATTCCCAAGCCAAATCGTAATAATCCATAAGTTCCCAGTTTCGCTAAGACTCCACCTAGCAAAATAGCGATAGGTGTGGAAGCTTCAACATAAGCATCTGGTAGCCAAGTATGGAAAGGAATTAATGGAATCTTGATACCAAAACCTAAAACTATTCCTGCTAATAATACTAATTGCATTCCCGCAGAAATGTTTTGAGTCGCCACAGCATCAAAGGCAAAACTATGAGAACCAGTTAACCATACCATGCCTAAAAAGGTGGCTAAAATTAAAGCCCCAGAAATTGCCGTGTAAATCAGGAATTTCATGCCTGCATAAGCTCGTTTTTCTCCTCCCCAAATAGAAATTAGTAAATAAAAGGGAATTAATTCCAATTCATAGAAGAGGAAGAACAAAAGCAAATTTTCTGATAAGAAAGCACCAGCAACGCCACCACTAACAAACAAAATCAGGGAATAAAATAACCGAGGACGTTCTGTATCTTTACTGCTGCTATAAATAGCAATCCAAGTGAGTAAGCTATTTAACACCAACATTAATACTGATAGTCCATCAACTCCTAATTGATAATTCAAACCTAATGTTTCATTCCAAGGTAGATATTCTGTAAACTGCATCCCTGGATTGCTGATATCAAATTTTAACAAAATGAAAATATTCCACAGCAAAACTAAACCTGTGACGATTAAAGATACTAACCGAATCTGACTCGCAGGAACATTTTTTGCTGGATAAAAACCGATGATTATAGCGGCTATAATTGGTAGCCAAATTAAAACACTCAACATATTTATTAATTGGTAGTTGGTAATTGGTAATTGGTAATTGGTAGTTGGTAATATAGTGGTTCTCCCTTGAGTGAGATACAAGAACCCCATCCCCAATCCCCTCCAATATCAAAAGTTTATCCTTTTCTTCTTTTCTTCCCCCCCGGTGCGGGGGGTGCGAGGATGGGGCTATGATGTATCTCATTCAAGTGCTTCTGCGAGAAAGGTGCTTGTTAATCACTGGATTATTCCTAATCTGATTTAGATGGTATATTATCATTTTAGATTATTATCAGCAATCTAAATCATAGATAGTTAGAAAATTAAATCCATGAGTTGAATCCCCCAGAAAGGCCATGTTACCCAAGCACCTAAAATACCAACTCCTAAAAGCACTGTTAAGGCATAAGATTGAGTTTGCCCATTGTTACTATATTTCAAGCCTTCACCACCTAAAAGAGAAAATAAACCCACAAAATTGACGATACCATCTATTACAAATCTGTCCAGCATATCGGCAAATTTAGAAAGTTGGGCAACGCCGAAAATAATGGTAACTTTGTAAATTTGAGGGGTGTAAAAATCGTAAGCAAATAGGTTTTGTAAACCTTGCCAGGGTAAACGAATTGGTTTGGGAATGTTGCCTAAATAGATGATGCTACTAATACTACAACCGAAGATACTAGACCAAATTAATAGCAGGGCTACGTCTTTATTTAATGTTGCCCAGACGGGAAGTAATGATAAACTTTGTAAAACTAAAGGTAGATGCAAAACAAAGCCAGATAAAACCATCATTGGTAAAACCATCAACCATAAAGCTTCGGGAGAACGTTCACTCATTTGTTTGGGTTTACCACCAAAGATTAAAGCAAATTCTCTAGTTAAACTAAATGCAGTTAAGGCATTAACCACAATAACTATTCCTACTAAAATCGGATGTGTTCCCCATAAACCATCAGCTAATTTAAACAATGCCCAAAAACTACCTAAAGGGGGAAAACCAATTAAACCCAATGTACCGATAATAAATGCTATCCCAGACATGGGGCGGCGTGACCATAATCCACCGAGTTGGGTAACATCTTGGGTGACACTGTTCCAAACAATTCCCCCCGTACTCATAACTAATAATGCAGCGGACAAGGCATGGGTGATGACTAATAATAATGCGGTTTCATCCTGCTGTGTGCCTACAGCAATAAATATCAAGCCCATGTAAACACTGACAGAATAGGATAAACAGCGTTTAATGTCAATTTGAGCGATCGCAATTAACGCCCCACCAATCGCTGTCACCGCCCCAATCGCCACTATCGTCGAAGATGCCACAGGTGATAAACTAAACACAGGTTGCAATTTAATTAATACCCATGCCCCACTGGCAACCACCACCGAACTCCGCAAAATTGTACTGGGAACAGGTCCCTCCATCGCCTCATCTAACCACAAGTGCAAAGGAAACTGGGCGCATTTACCCATAGGTCCAGCTATTAACCCCAAGCACACTAAAGTAATAATTGTCGGGTCAACATTCGCCGTAGTCGCCCATGCAGCTAACTCTGTATAATTCCAAGTCCCTGAAAGTGTCCACAGTCCCAAGACACCCATTAATAAAAATAAGTCTCCCACCCGTTTGGTCAAAAAAGCATCTCGCGCCCCGGTGACTACTAAGGGCTGACTAAACCACAAACCTACTAATAGGTAAGTTCCCAAAGTCAGGATTTCCAGAATTACATAACTGAAAAATAAATCGTTACACAAAACTAAGGCACAAAGACCAGCTTCAAATAATCCCAATAAGGAAAAGAAGCGTCCCCAACCCCAGTCCATTTCCATATAACCAATGGCATATATCTGCGCCAGCAAGTTCAAGCCGGTAATAATAATTAACGCCCCTACGTTGACGGCAGAAATTTCTAAATTAATGGTTAGTTGTAACCCTGCTGTAGATAGCCAAGGAATAAATACTTCTTTAGCTGGATGATTCCAAATAACAAAGAAAGCAAAGACGGCATGGAAAAAGGAGACAAAGGTCATTACTATGTTGACATATCCCGCTGGTCGAGGACCTGTTTTGCGAATGATCCCCGGAGACCAGGGTATGGCTAAAAGCCCGCCTATCAAAGCATAAACCGGAATCAGCCACACAGTGTCTAGCAAATACTGAGCCATTCAATTACCTCTATAGTTTGCAGCAAAAATTAAAGAAAATACACCAACTACTGAGTCTAGTGATCACAGATAAGGGAAATTTATCTTTATTTAATATTATTAGAAATAGCTTACCGTTATCTGTGCCAAAAATAAATTATTTAATTAGATAAATCCACGATACCTTTTGTAAAGAATTCTTATATTTCAAAGCATTGAATTATTAAATAGTAACTATTATTTTAACTCTATGGATTGTATTTTTCTATAGTATGGGGGCGGCATTTTCCACCCCATCACTTTTACACTTTAGCAATTATGTCAAGGTGGAAATTAGGGAAATTACTTTCCGTAATGATCACCGGTTGGCTGAGTTGGCTAATGGGCGCTGGTTTCATATCCCGGTAATCAATAATCTGGACAACAATTAGGTATGCGATCGCCAAAAGTATAGAAATTGCCCCTGTAATAATTGCAACTATCTGAGAACGCTTCATGGGTGTTTCCTGTAAATTAAGTTATTGAGAGACTTCTATATCTAGATTGGCATAAACTCTGAGATCAGTTTCATTTGCCAAAATATATCCAAAACTGATAAGATAACGAGAATGACCGTATATAAGTAATCGGACAAAATTAATTACACAAAAATCCGGGCTGAAATCCTTGACTGGCAAAGAATTGGTAAATAACCAATATGTAATTAATTCTGTCCAGGTACTTATCACTAAATTAATAAATTAATATGTTTAATTTAAAAGGGATCAAAGCGATAGCGTTCAGCAGTCCACAGAAATCGCATAACTAATGTAATGTTTTCTTACATGACAAAATTAGCTAAAACTATATATTTGTCTAATCCAGTTTATGCGCGAATAATTACATAAACATATCATACTAATTGAATTATGGATAAGCATATTAAACAGATAATTAAAGAAAATCTCAAAAAATCAATTAGGAATTTTTTCAAAGGTAAGAAAATAGAAAAGTTCTGGAAAGGAAAATACATTTGAGGAGTTACAATCACTTTTTGTTGAATTAGGACAAGAAAACTTTGCAGAAGAATTTCGTGATATTTTTTATCCAAATTAGTTAGATATCAAGAATCTTTAGTAATTCTTTAGCTACATATTCAACAACAGGTACAGGAACAGCATTACCAAACTGTTTTTTAGCAACCTCATCTTTTTTGTGGTATTCAAAATTCAGAGGAAATCCTTGTAACTTACAAGCGTGTTTTGCAGTAATGGGTATATATTTCTGCGGTTGATAAATTTTTTCTAAGAAAAGATTTTTATATTCCTGTGGATGATTAGCATGAATAGACACAGTTGCAATATAGTCTTTAGAACCAGTAGCAGTTAAAGTTGGGAAAATTTCAGCAGTAGGTAAAATAATTCTATAAATATTATTAATACCTGTCATATTTTTAGAATTTACAAATTCATATTTATGATCAGATGTTAACCGGAATATTCCTTTTTTAACTAAAATATTTAATTCACTGATCTCTATATCAGTGATGATTTCTCGGAAATCATCAAAACATAAAGGATTACCATCTTTATTGCCATATTTCTTGCTTCTTCTATATTTAAGAAGTGTTAAGCAAATCATTTTTTCTCTGTCACTAGTATTGATAATATCCCAAGAATGAATTGTTGTATGTCCATTTCTTAAATCAGAAAAAATGAAAAAATCATTTAACTCATCATCTTTTTGAAATCTTGTTCTTGATGGTGGAATTACACCTTTAAATAAAGTATTTGCATCTAGTTTAACTTTTTCAACAAAATTAATATTTTTTAATTCATCCAAAATATCTAAAACTTTTGGGTGAATATTCAAAGGTTTAGGAAATTTATACTCCTGACATCTTTCTATATCCCTTCTAATCCCAACAATAAAAACTCTATCTCTATTTTGAGGTAAACCAAAATCGTAAGCATTAAGAACTTTCCATTTCATGCAATATCCTGTATTTGCCAATTCGTTAAGAATCAGTTCCAAATTATCCCGATTTTTAGGACTTGCTAATCCACTAACATTTTCAAAAATGAATCCTTTAGGTTGATTTTTATTCACTAGTCGAATTACATCAAACCATAATTTTCCTCGCTTGTCTTCAAATCCCCTTAAACGACCAGCAACAGACCAAGGTTGACAGGGAACACCACCAACAATTATGTCAATATTAGGTGGAAGGTCGCTAATATTGGTAATATCTCCTAACTCAATTTCATGTTTATTAAAGTAACTAATGAAATTTTGCTGATACACCTTAATCGCTTGTTTGTCTATTTCAGAATATCCTAAACACTGACCACCTAATTTATTTAAAGCAATTCTAAATCCACCAATACCAGCAAAAAGATCAATAAAAGTGAATTGTTTTTGGTGAGCCACTAATTGTAAAGGTAATTCTATTTGTTTTGGTATTGGTAAAAATATAGACTTCATATTTCCTAGATAATTTTATTAACTAACTATCACATAGTTATAAACTTAGTATATCACCAAACACATAGATGGAACTAATCCTTATGTCACTAACTGAAGAACTTCTCTCCCAACTCCCAGGCGATGTTTTAGGCGGCTTGCGTCGTACTGACAGTATATTAACATCGTTGCGAAAAGGTAACGCACCCATACCCAACGTAGTTAAAGAAAATCCCAAAAATTTAGAATCTGTAGAATTTGATGTCATTATTTGCGGTGGAACTTTAGGAATTTTGATTGGTTGCGCCTTAGCTGTACGTGGTATGGATGTAGCCTTACTAGAAAGGGGAATTTTGCGCGGAAGAGAACAGGAATGGAATATTTCTCGCAAAGAGTTAGAAGTATTTCGGGAATTGGAATTGTTGACAGCAGACGAATTAGCACAAGCTATCGTCACAGAATATAATCCCGCAAGAGTTAGCTTTCAAGGAGGGACAGAAGTATGGGTAGAAGATGTTCTTAACATTGGTGTCAATCCTATTTATCTTCTGGAAACCTTAAAAACCCGCTTTCTTAAGCTTGGAGGAAAGTTATTTGAAAATACACCATTTAATGATGCAGTAGTTCACCCAAATGGAGTTATGCTCAATAACCAATTTACCGCGAAATTGTTATTGGATGCTATGGGAAATCTTTCCCCCATTAGCCAACAAGCGCGTCAAGGAAAAAAACCAGATGCGCTTTGTTTGGTTGTGGGAAGTTGTGCGAAAGGATTTGCGGAAAATAACTCCGGTGACTTGTTGTTATCTTTCACAGCTTTGGAAAATCAATGTCAATATTTCTGGGAAGCTTTTCCAGCTAAGGATGGTAGAACCACATATTTATTTACTTATATGGATGCCGATGCACAACGATTAAGTTTAGAAACTTTATTTGATGAATATTTACGCCTGTTACCAGGATATCAAGGTGTGGAAATTAATAGCCTAAATTTTCAACGGGCGTTGTTTGGTTTCTTTCCTAGTTATCGTCAAAGTCCTCTGCAAACCCCTTGGAGTCGGATTTTACCAGTGGGAGACAGTAGCGGGAATCAATCACCTTTAAGCTTTGGTGGTTTTGGGGCTATGGTGCGTCATTTACAAAGGTTAACTTTGGGAATTGCAGAAGCACTAAAAACTGATCAATTATCTGCCCAATCTTTGGCAATATTGCAACCCTATCAACCGAGTTTAAGTGTAACTTGGTTATTCCAAAAAGCGATGAGTGTAGGTGTAAATCAGAAAATTGATTCCCATCAAATTAACCAATTACTCTCCGCTGTATTTGCCCAAATGCAGCAGTTAGGAACACCTGTTTTAAAACCTTTTTTACAAGATATTGTTCAGTTTGGGGCGTTAACAAAAACTTTGTTAAAAACTGGTTTATCTCATCCTTTATTAGTTGCGAAAATCATTCCCCAAGTTGGTTTATTTAGTTTATTAGATTGGCTGTTACATTATGTTAATTTAATTGTGTATACTAGTTTGTTCTCTCTAAGTCCAAGATTAGAAATATTAGTTAATAATCTATCACCAGAAAAACGATATTATTGGCATCGGTTAATAGATAAATGGAAGTTTGGTTCTGGTCGTGATTATTCTGAATAATACAGCACTTTCCGGTGTGATGAGGTACATATCCAGTGGGCAAGATGCCCGCACTACAAGAGTTTCATGATTCAAGTTTGTACCTCATTAGAGCGAAATCTGCTGTATCTGGTAAATGGTTATGAATAGAGGTTTTGTGATTTTATACGTCAAATTAGTTTAACGCTCCCATTGACATAGTATTAATATTGATATTATTACAGATTTAGTAAAAGATGCAGTAACTGATATGGAATCTAATGAAGAGCTAGTTCCAGAACCCAGGGCAAACGCATCTTATTTTTAGAATGCTTACTAAACAATAGTCCTATATATTTTTTCAGCTATGAAGACAATGGCGGATTTTTTCCATCTCCGTTGTCACTAAACCTAAATACATTTGCTGTAATTCTGTGGATAAATCAGGGTTTTTGATCAAATGTTCTATCCGGCTTTGCACAGTAGCAATCAAGTTATTTAAGTTTTCGTCAGCAACTATATGTTGTTTCTGTATCTGCTTTAAATCTGGCTGTAGAGGTAGTTCGGTGGAGTTAGTTTGGCTATGGAAATATTTAGCTTTCTCTGTTTCCAATTGAGCTACAGTTATTTGTAATGTTTCTATGACTCCATACATCTCCAGTGGATCAAATATCCGTAACAAACTGGTTTGAGTGACGATCGCTAACTTTGCTCCCCAATCCCAGGATACAACTAATCGCTGCACTCGTCGCTGCTGCATTTCTTGATGGGCAGACCATAGGGAATCTTCTGGACTAAGCAAAAATAAGGGTGTACTCATCACTGTTTTTGCTTGAATTTGAGGCAGATTTAATCCCAATGCTTGGAATTGGACTATGTCTCTTTCTGTCACAATTCCTACTGGTTTAAAAGCTGATAAGACATCGTTCCAGGAATCTGTTTTGACTATCACCACGCAACTAACTTGATTTTCCGCCATCATCTGTGCCAAGCTGAGTACGGAGGCTGTGGGTGGTGCATGAATTACCTGAGTGGTCATTACTTCTGACACCCGCCGCATTTTCAGCAAGTTGGTGGGGCGCAAAACTTGCCTAATACTTTCTGGGGAGACAATCCCCAGGAGTTGTTTCTCTGCATTGGTGATCACTAAGTGGCGAATCCGATATCGTCGAAACAAAAACAGTGCAGCAAAGATATCCCGAAATGCAGTTTCCGCTAAGGTTATGACTGGATGCATCATGACATCAGCTATTTTCACATGAGCAAAATCTCTACCCGCCGCTGTAAGTTTGACAATATCTCGCTCTGTGAAAATACCCAGTATTTCTGTTTCTTCCATGACTAAAATACAACTTGAACGCGTACCTCGCATGGAACTAAAGCCAATTGCTGAATCAAAATCAGGTAATAAACAACTATTACCTCGCGTCTGATTCATTAAATTCACAACATCAATTAGGGAAGTCTGGGGCGCAACAACCAGTGGATACCTATCTATCGCCTCTTCTAAACAGGGAACGCCAATGAGTGGGTCATCAATTTGCATGGTTCACAATAGCTGATGAAGTTAATTTATGAAGTTTTGTAAAGTTTTTGTCATATATATATCATTTTCTACAAATTTCAGTTATGATACGGGGGATGTAAAGGATAAATAGAGGAAACAGTTTATATATAAAGGGTTTACCGATTAAAAGGTAAATGGGGGATAAAATTTAAACTGGCCTATCTAAATAGGGGCAAAAGAAGACATTTTTGCTTTGTGGTTTTAAATCAGAGCCAATAAGTACATCAGTCTTCATCCATGCCAGAAATCCTCTGTATTTTACCATATAGCCTGTCTAGGACTCTTTTAACTGATACAGGTTGCCACTGACTCCCTCGCTTGGTTGTATATCCTTGCTGGTTTAGCCACGCGGCAATTTGTGGAAGTGATTTTCCTGACTTGTGGTGACGGCGAATTAATTCAATGATCTGTTGTTCAGATGGATTATCTACTAGTTCACCATTAACTGACTGTTGACCAAAAGCAGGTGAACCATAGCCGGCATAGCCGCCACTGGCAGCTTTCGCTTTCCTGGCTTGGTCTAGTTTTTCCCACAGGTAAGAGTCTTTTGATTTTTCAGTTGCCATTGTTTTCAGAATTCAATCACCTCTGTAGATATGATATCTCAAATATTGGTTAGTCCTAGAGGAATCCTATATTTGGGGGTAGAAACAGCTAAATAATTTCTACCCATAACTATCCTTATCTTACTGTTTGTCTAAGTTTTCAATAAGTTGATCAACAAAATCCCTTAACCGTTGCGGCCAGTCAGGGACGGTTTTAATTTTCTCCCTTTGCCCTTTCCGACCTTTAAAACAAATTGGTTGAGCGTCTAACTCAGCTTTGAGGATTTTTTTAGCACCAAGTTTATTATTTTTCTCAAATCTCATTGACATTAACCTTAATCGTTGGTATACTTACTACAATATAACATTGAAAGGTCGAATCAATGCTTTTATCATTCAAAACTGCACTAATTCCAAATAACCGACAGATTACAGCTTTTCGCAAGGCTTCTGGAGTAGCTAGACACGCCTATAACTGGGCAAATGCTCAAGTTATAGATATTTTAGCTACTCGCAAAGAAGGCGAAAAACTTAAATTACCATCAGCGATTGACTTGCATAAAAAGTTAGTCGCCGAGGTTAAATCTGAACACGCTTGGTATTACGAAGTTAACAAAAATGTCCCACAAAAGGCGTTAACTGACTTACGCCAAGCATGGGATAGGTGTTTTTCCAAAACATCGAAACAACCCCGATTCAAGAAAAAAGGACAGCACGATTCTTTTTATTTAGAGTCAGGGACTAAGGCGAAACCGTTAATTAAAAACGATGGTAAAAGAATTAAATTACCGTCAATCGGTTGGGTACGATTGTATGAGTTCAAACGACAGTTAGAGTATAAAACCGAGAAGTTCGGGAGTGAATTAATCCTTGTGGATAGGTTCTTCCCCAGTTCTCAAATATGCTCTAACTGTGGGAATCATCGTCATAAAATGCCATTAAAAAACCGCGTTTATGTTTGTCCTGATTGTGGCTATAAAGCCGATAGGGACTTAAATGCAGCGCGGAACATTGACCGATGGTTTGCGGATATTTTTATCCCTGTAGCGTAGCGGTTCCTTTTAGGAACTACGGTCAGAAACGGTAAGTTCTACCGAGATTGTCTGTCGAGTGGAAAAACCTCTTAGAAGTCATTCTAAGACCACGATGAAGCAGAAAGTAAACACCAAAATTATCGCTGTCCAGATGTGTCTAGATTTTGGTAATTTTGGGTAAGTTTTATAGAACGGATTGTAAGTAATTGGACAAAAATATTTGCAGTCATTGCGAGCGAAGGGAAGCAATCACAACCCTTGGAATTGCTTCATTTCACTTCGTTCCCTATGGCTAACGCCACGCTACGTTAACGCAATGACATTGTGTAATTAATTCTGTTTCACTACTTATTGGTTGTTGATTTCATCTCATTTTCAGTTGGAAATAGGGGGTGTTTGAATGCGATTGATTTTCTTGGGAGTACCGGGTGCTGGCAAGAGTACCCAGGGGGCAGCACTGTCAAGCCAATGGCAAATTCCGCATATTTCCATAGATGATATATGCCGTCAGGCGATCGCCAAGGAGACTTCTTTCGGCTTAAAAGTCAAGCCCTATATAGAAAGAGGTGATGTAGTTCCAGATGATTTCCTGCTGAATATCATCCGCCAACGCTTAAATCATGCCTCTGCTCAACAGGGTTGGATTCTGGATGGATTTCCTGGTAACTTATCCCAGGCGAAACTTCTTGATCAACTACTATTAGAAATCCAGGCTAAAAACCACAATACTTCATCAAAACAGCTTTACGACCAAGTTTTTAGCTTTTATGTCCCCATTGATGTTTTGTTGCCAAGGTTACTGCAACAAAGCCGCCTAGATGATAGTCGTGATAGTATTTACAAGCGAATAGAACTCTATCATGAGCATTCTGCGTCCTTAATTCAGTATTATCGCCAACAAAATTGTTTAACTATGATTAATGGCGATCGCTCAGTTGAAATAGTAACTCAGTTTTTACAAGATTCCGTTGCCAAATCTTATTTAACAGCAAATAAAAAAATTTAACTGCTGGAAAAATATTTCCTATTTTATGCGAAAGAAAAGAAAAATCAAAAGATTACAATTTCTATGGCATCAGAGTTATAGAACTTCTGAGCATTGCGTTACCTCAACAAATAACCTCAATTATTTGACAATTTTCCATCTTACAACTACATAATCACCAATTTAAATTTTTGCTGGAGAAACCTATGGCTACTTCTGAAAGTCTGAATGAAAGTCTTGTTAAATATATCCAAAAATCAGAATTTGAATCGCTATTAGAGGCGGAAGAGTTGTTTGTCATGGACTGTACCGCAACTTGGTGCGGACCTTGTAGGATGGTTGCTCCTTTAATGGATAAACTAGCCGAAGAATACAAAGATCAGGTAAAAGTGGTCAAATTAGATGTTGGTGACGGCGAAAATCAAAGCATTGCTAAAGAGTACGGTATTCGCAGTATTCCCGCAGTTATGTTTTTCAATAAAGGTGAATTATCAGAAATAGTTGTTGGGGTAGTTCCCTATGAAAAATTCACCACGGCTTTAAACAAAATACTTTAACATTCTTGAGGGGGTTTCTCCATGCAGAGAGCGTATATATTTCCATGTCCTAATTGCGGTAGTCAAGCAAAACGTCAGTTTTTAACTGATGAAAAACTAGCTCACAAGTATTCTTTGATTAATCAAATTATCCGCACAGAGTGTCCAGTTTGTGACTACCTGATGGTAATACGCTCTCTGGATGGAAGTGTCATTGAAGCTTACGCACCTGGAATACCAAGTAATTTTCAACCATTAACGACATCTAATCTTTCTCCAGAAGTTTCTAAACAGCACATATTAGAGATGAGTAAATCTATTTTATTCTCCCCCATATGTAGACATTTACCAAATGAAAATCCCAAAAATTCATACTCATTACTTTCAGGATCTCAACCATGATTAAAGCTGAAGACATAATGACCACAGAAGTTGTGACAATTCGCGGTTCAGCAACCGTAGCAGAAGCTGTAGCACTGATGAAAGAACGCCATTTGCGCTCTTTAATTGTCGAACCTCGCACAGAAAATGACCCCTATGGCATGATAACTGAAACTGATATTGTTTATAAAGTTGGTGCTTATGGTCAAGACCCCAAACAAGTGCGAGTTTATGAAATTATGACCAAGCCTTGTATTGTCGTCAATCCTGAGCTTGGTGTGGAGTATATAGCCCGCTTATTTGCTAATACAGGCATCCGTCGCGCTCCTGTCATTAAAGGTAAACTATTAGGAATCATCTCAATTACTGATATTCTCAGAAAAAGTGACTTTGTGGAAAATCCAAAAAGCTATTTTGAGATGTATTGTCAGGAATTTCCCGATGCTTTAGAAGCCAGAGTTTACGAAGATTAAATCCAATAATTCATGTTTTTTTGCCCAGTTAAGCATACTCATTTACATAAGAATAATGAGCAATCTGGAGAAAGCTGAAACGGGATTTTTGCAAATTCATGACAATTCAAAAGTTACCCACAAATTTCAATCCAACTATTGATAGGAACTTATAAACCGATGATGAAAGCTGAAGACATAATGACCACAGAAGTTGTAACAATTCGTGGTTCAGCAACCGTAGCAGAAGCTGTAGATTTAATGAAATATAAAGGTTTGCGCTCTTTAATTGTTGAACCTCGCACAGAAAATGACCCCTATGGTATGGTCAGTGAAACTGATATTGTTTATAAAGTTGCTGCTTACGGTAAAGACTCCAAACAAGTGCGAGTTTATGAAATTATGACCAAGCCTTGTATTGTTGTCAATCCTGAACTTGGTGTGGAGTATGTAGCCCGCTTATTTGCCAATACAGGCATCCGTCGCGCTCCTGTAATTAAAGGTAAGCTATTAGGAATCGTCTCAATTACCGATATCCTCAGAAAAAGTGATTTGTTTGAAAATCCAAAACGCATCTTTATTGAAGACGAAATAGAAGTTGCACGGGAAGAAGCGAGAACAATTTGTACAACTAAGGGCGATTCTTCTCGTGAATGTGCAGCAGCTTGGGATATTGTAGAAGAACTTCTGGCAGTAGCATCTGACCAAAGATTAGTGAAGGAGAATGTTGTCGAATAAATATTATTTGCCTTGCCTGATTTGCCCAAAATTCTCATAGGGGTAAAGGTTTTTTCTTGCCTTTGTCCCTTTAAATAACACCTATAGAGATAGTTGATTTGTCCATTTTTTTTAGAGGATGAGTCAGGATTTAGATTTAACTTCTATTTTTCATATCCAAAAACTTTAATTGTTGATATAAACAACGAATTTGCTGCAAATTTACACCTGCTAATTCTGCTTTTCTTAATGGATTACCAAAAATTGCGTCTACTTCTAAAGGACGCTTTTCATCAAAATCAATTTTCATACTGGTGCGGTAGGGTTTCATTTTTGTGGTGTAATCTAACATGGTTTGAATAAAACTTTCAGGAATGATTCTCCCGGTACTTTTTGCCCCTGCGACTACCTCCCACATCAAACTTTCCACTAACTGACGAGTGTGAATATCCGTCATCAATTCATCTGTTCTCCCATCAAGAATTACAGATAAGCCATTATAGGGAATATTCCAGACTAACTTTTTCCAACGTCCTAATAGTAGATCTTCTAACATTTCTATAGATATACCAGCATTTTCAAAATCTGTGGTAACTTCCCGCATTTTTTTAGTAATGCCGGTTAATTGATAATTAGATTTATACTCACCTAAAGTAATTTGTCCATAATCTAAATGATGAATATGTCCTGGTCCAACTTTATTAGCACAGAGAAAACATAAACCCCCAATAATGCTGACATTATTGACAATTTCTGCAACTTCTGCTTCTATATCCAGTCCATTTTGTAATACCAATACTACCCCGTCATCTTTAACTATTGGTGGTAATAAATGGGGTAAAAGTTGATTTTGGGTTGTTTTTAGTGATATTATTACCACATCACAAGGTGGCATTTTGTCTACATTGTTATGAGCATTAACTTGGGAGAGGGTGAAATCACCGTCTTTAGACTCAATAATGAGACCATTTTCCCTTACCTGTTGGTAATCACTTTTGAGTAAATAGTGAACTTCTAAACCAGATTTTTGGAGTTTTGCGCCATAAAATCCACCTAATGCGCCGGTTCCTAATATTGCATAAGTGCGTTTATCCATTTGATGTATAAAAAAAACTGAAGAAAATCATCAGACTATATTTTATCAGAATTGTCATTAATAAAACTTAAACATGATTTACTATCTTGTAGAAGCTTTGCTAGAGAGGTAAAATTCATGGCTGATATTGTTGATATTGCAGTTAGTAATGATGCGTTTAAAACTTTGGTAGCTGCTGTTTCTGCTGCTGGGTTAGTGGAAACATTAAAAAGTCCAGGTCCATTCACCGTGTTTGCACCCACTGATGACGCTTTTGCTAAGTTACCACCAGGCACAATTACAACTTTATTACAAAATATTCCCCAGTTAGCACGGATTTTAACCTATCACGTTGTTCCTGGAAAGTTAACAAAGGATGATTTAGCGAAACTAGGTACAGTCAATTCTGTGGAAGGTTCTCCCATCAAAATTAATTGTGAAGATGGTTTTGAGGTGAAAAACGCCACAGTTTTAGCAGCAGATATTATTGCTGATAATGGTGTAATTCACGTTATTGATACTGTGATTTTGATGGGTTAGTCCCACAAGCTGAATTTTTTGATTTTGACATTCTGATAGAGACGCTGGAAGCAACGTCTCTATATACTAAACATGGGTGAGATTTAAACTTTTGCCAAATGACAAAGAACCCAGATGTGTAGGGGTTTAGCTCATACTTTACCCCCTACCTTTAGAATCAAACAATCAAGCCGTTTTGAGTAAGTAGGTGAACAGAATAAAACCAATCTGTGTAAAGAAAAGTAAAATCGCCCAAACCCTCTTGCATGAGTGCCTCTTGCCTTGCCATAACGACGATTTTCAATGCTAACCTACTTATAATTAAAATTAAGAAATTGAGTTGTTAGGGCTAATTCTTTAAAAAATGTAACATAAATGGTGTAACCACTCACTTTTGAGATAAGATTACTTAAGTAACCTGGAATTTATAATAAAACCTAATCATAAGAACCTACAATTACCTATCCCCCAAAATTAATGTTAGATTTTCACACCTTAACTGAATTTTCCCGCAATCACTGTATAGGTATCTGTGGCTTTCTAGTCCCGGCTAATGTCTTGACTACCTTATTAACGATTATCCTCGCGTTTCTAAATCGTCCCATGCGTCAAGTCTGGGCATCTGTGACACTAGCCTGTACATTTGCTGCAATCATGATGCTGCACGTTTATACTTGGTTTATGATTGGTGTAGTGATGTTACCCACGTATGTCTTGTTATCCCTAGCTGTCACCTGTTTATTAACTAATCTTTTAGTAATTATCTGGCGGGGAAATCCTCTACAATTATTTTCTCTAGGTAAATAATGACAGTATCAATCAAAAGTTAGAAGTAAAAACGTAATTTTATTTCAACTTTCTATATCCCCGACTTCTTAAAGAAGTCGGGGATTTTACTCTAGCAATGTTTAGTGTTAGTGAGAAAAACCACCCCTATAACTGCCGCTATAACTGCCGCCATAACTGCCGCTATAACTGCCGCCATAACTGCCGATATAACTGCCGCTATAACTGCCGCTATAACTGCCGCTATAACCACCATAATGACTGCCATGATGACCACTACCGAGAATGGTTTGTATTTCGTCGGTAGCTAGTTCATTAAGAAAACTAGTATCATCATTAAATAAATCATAGCCTACAGGAAGTAGTGGGGATATTTGGATATTAGCCACGATCATTCCTCTTTGAGATATTTTCTTGACCAAAAATACATAAACAGTCAGAATAGTAGTAAAAGTAGAAATTACTATTCTAACTATTAGTAATAGCTGTTAGTTAACAGCTATCTTTTGAATTTTAATAACCCCAATATCTCCCGTTATGACTTTTGTGAGAGTAATGATGGTTGTGATGAGAATGACAGCTATGATGATGATGATGATAACCACCACCGAGAACGTTTTGTACTTCATCGGTAGCTAGTTCATTCATAAAACTAGCAGCATCATTAAATAAATCATAACCAACAGGAAGTAATGCGGATATTTGGATATTAGCCATGATAATTCCTCCTTGTATGTATTATCTTGATAAAAGATAAGTAAGATTAGATGTGATATGCACTAACCTTAGTTTTTATTCTTTCAAAAAGAATTTATAAATTCAAGGCTTTAATCCCAATGAATAAGACGTTATTGAAATAGTTTTGTCTAGTTATTGATGGCAATTAGTAATTATTTTTTCTTGACTAAAAGACTTTTTATTTTGATTTTTTGCTATATGGTAGAGATGTTTCATGCAACATCTCTAGAAAAAAGTTATTTTTTCGGTGTATTATATTTATCCGAAAAACCAGACTTAATTAAGTTTGTTTTGTCTGAAATACCAGGAATTTTTAATTGGTAAATTCTGCCCGCAATTGGTTAACAACTCGATCTAATCCCACAGAATGGGCGGCTTTGAATAATAAGCGATCGCCTGTTTGCATAAATGTTTTTAATCTTGTTACCAAATCAGCATGATTTGTGAAACATTCGCAAGATATATTATCGGCACTATTAGCAATAATTTCCGCATCTTGACCATCAACTAATACCAATAAACCATCCAGATGCAAATTCTTGACCATTTCTCCAACTTTTCGATGAAGTTCTGGGGATCTTTCTCCTAGTTCTTTCATTGCCCCTAAAACCGCAATTTTTCGCTTTCCGGGTGTGTCTGCTAACAACTGCAAAGCTGCTAACATGGCTTCTGGGGCGGCATTATAGGTTTCATCTAAAATCACCACATCATTAGCTAAAGTAAAGCGTTGACTTCTACCTGTGGGCATATTTACCATAATACCAGATTGTAATAATTGCCAATCAATTTCTAATACCTTGGCTACTGCTAAAGCTGCTAAAAAATTGGTAGCATTATGACGACCTGGTAAAGGTAAAGGTAGACGCATTCCTGCAACTTCTACAGTTTCATTATCAGTTAATTCTCCTTGAATATCGCCACCAGAAAAACCATAACTGATAACTTTACCCTGCCAGAACTTCGCTGCCGTTTCCATTAATAATGGATTATCATAATTAAGAATAGCAATACTATCATTTGGCATGGTTGCTAATAATTCACATTTAGCTTCTGCAATGGCTTCTTCTGAACCAAGTAACTCAATATGCGCCGTGCCTACATTAGTAATTACCCCAATTGTCGGTTTAGCAATTTCTGTCAATTCGGCAATTTGTCCCCTTCCCCGCATAGCCATTTCGATCACAGCAAAGTTATCTTGCTTCGTCAATTCTAAAAGAGTTTTGGGAACACCTATTTCATTATTAAAATTCCCGTAGGTTTTATGAACTTTGCCTTTTGTGGCTAAAACTGCGGAAATTAATTCTTTGGTTGTGGTTTTACCTACTGAACCTGTAATCCCAATTACAGGAATAGCAAAGCTTTCGCGCCACCATTTAGCAATTTGTTGATATGCCTTTAAAGTATCTTTAACCCGCAAAACCGGAAAACCGGGATTTTCGTAATGATGATCAACTATTGCAACTATAGCCCCTTGAGCGATCGCTGTGGGTACAAAATCATGTCCGTCAAACTTTTCTCCTCGCAAAGCCAAAAACACTTCCCCTGGTTGCAAAATGCGGGTATCTGTTTGTATCCCCATAGCCAACTGAGTTAAGGTAGATACAGATACATTCACAGGTTCAGCGATAAGAACTTCAAGCAGTTGAGAGATAGTGATAGAGACTGACATACTGATAAACGATAGGGTATTTTAAAGGTAATAACCTTATCATTTTTTGTGTCACTTTCATTGAAGATTTATTTTTGTGAAGTTCTATACACTAAACTGGTTTAGATGATTTGTAATACGTATTACTGTTGAAGTGGAGAATCTATCTCTTGTTTAATTCTATTGATTAGGTAATCTCCTTTTCTTCAACAGTAGTATTTTCTGGAACTGATTAAATCATTTTTATTTGTCCTTTGTGTTGATATTCTGTTGTTGGATAATCTGGCTAATTTCTTCCAGACTTAAATTTAAAACTTGTGCGATTTGTTCTTTAGTTAAACCTAATCCTATCAAACCAGGAACTGCATCTAACTTAGCTTTGCGTTCACCTTCTTCCTTTCCCTCTTCTTTTGCTTCTTGATAAAATCGGGTTTGTTTTAACTCACTTAATCCAAACATGGCTTCTATTTCCTCCCTATTCATTCTTGGAAACTTGTAAATTAAAATTGTCTCGATAATTTGTAAGAGTTGTTGCTGTTGAAGTTGAGAATTTATCTCTTGTTTAGTTCTGGTGATTAATTCTCTAGCTTGGGTAATGGAATTATCTGCGTTAGCGATGATTAGTTTTATTGTAGCAATACCAATGGGTAAAGATGTTGTTTCTGCTAATTCATCGAGATAAATCACTCTCACTCGTTGACTGGTGAAAAATTCTTGATAATGCTGAATATCTTTTGTATCTATGCTGCTGGTTGGATAGATAACTACAGCACTCCAGTGATTTTTGGGGTTGTTTTGGCGAATGTAAAGAAATATTTCGCTAAAAAGTCTATGGTAGAGATCCTTATCTGATTGAAATTGTACTTCTAAAAAGTAGATGGGGTTATCTGTATTTTGGTTAGGTAAGAAAACTCCATCTATTCTCAAGGCTGTTTGTTTGACTTCAACTGATGAAAATTGATAAAGTTCTGCTAGTTGGGGAGAGTTACCAATGAGTTCAAAAAATATGCTGGGTATTTCTTGAAATAATCGGTAAAATATGCTGTCTGTTTTCATTTTAAAAAGTTGTTAAACACTGTAAAATTTTGAGACTTTTTAATAAATTTTTCATCTCTAAACATAATGTTAGTATCAATAGCAATCATTGATGACCTAATTCTTCTATTCCCTGTGCTACCGCTTGTTCCATTTCTTCAATTGTTTTGGCTTTTCCTTGATAATTCAAACAACCAGCAGCAGCATCTAATGTTGTTTCTGGAAAAGTTTTTTTAGGCTTTAATAAAATTCCATCCCCTAAATTAATTATTATTAATTCCTGTCCATCTTGCCAATGATACTGATCTCTTAAAACTTGGGGAATAGTAATTTGACCTTGAGTTGATAGTTTAGTAATTTCCATTGCAATAATTTTCCACTATTTATGGTAATCCAATTTTAACATATATTCATAGCTATATTAGTCAATATGATAAAATGCTAATTCATTTTCCGCGTCGTCATAAAACCGCACTTCAATTCCCACAGCTTGAGAAATACAATTTGCATTATTAAAATATTCTGGAATTGAAAAACCTTCTGCTGGATAGGTACGATACCAAACTTTTTTTGTTTTATTCCATTCATAACCTTCAGCTTTCAACAAATGGCTAATTGTGTAAGTACCATTGCTACCTTTACCAATTTGATTACCAACTTTAACAGTAATATACTGTACAGTCCCCACACCAATAAAAGTTTGATAATCTGACCAATTTAATATAGAAATTTCTGTTCTCCTGTTTAATTCGTCAAGAAAAGGTGATGAATTTGTACTTTCTGTAATAATAAATAAAGTTTCAACTGCACGAGTTAAAGCCACATAAAATAAACGTCTTTCTTCATTTACTACAGACTCAATGCTATCACCAAAGACACGGGTAAACATTAAATCAGGATGTATCAAGGGATAACAACGAGGAATAGCATCAAGTATTATAACTGCATCTTTTTGAAGACCTTTATATTTGTGTGCAGTTGATATAGTTACTGATTTTTTTGATTCTTCAGGAAGGTATGAGCGCACTAATTCTAAAAAACTATCAAGTGTACTATTTTTATATTTACTCCTTTTATTTTGATAATTCACATACCAAGGTAAACTATTTTTTCGACTGAGTAATACTACTTTTTTACCTTGTTTAATAGTCTTGTTAATTAGACGTAAGATAGCAGGTGTTATATTGTCACCAGAATAATTTTCTTGCTCTGTGGGAGTTGGTTCAAAACTAGACATATCAGCAATATTAACTATTCCTGAGATAGTTTTATGAGCGCGAGCAGGAGTACCCAATCCTTGCATTAACTTGTTACCAATACCAACAATAGAATAAGCTGAACGGTAATTTGTAGCTATATGTAATTGCTGTGATGGTTGGAAAAATTGGTGAAAATTCTGATAAAATCGCAGATCAGAACCAGCAAACCCATTTATTGCTTGCCAGTCATCACCAACACAGAAAAATAGTGCTTGAGGATTTTGCTTTCTGATGGCTTCTATTAGATTATAGAATAGTTCCGAAAAGTCTTGATATTCATCAATCATGATGTATCTGAGACTCTTTAAATCACCAACTCCTGATTTACGGCGAAATATAGTTTGTCCTGATGCAAGTACCTCTACAGCTTTTTGCATTAGTCCATCAAAATCTTCCTCACCTCTATCCTCAAGGCATCTTAAATAGGATTTATAAAATCTATATGCTAAATCCAAAAATTGTTTTTCAATCTTACTCACACATTCGTGTTTATAAATAATTTGTCCTAACTCTTCTGAAGTTAAAGAAAGTTTACGGCATCGTTGAATAAATCCTTTTACTACTGTCGTAAATCTATCTATTGATCTATCTTTTATCCTTGACCAAATTGTTTCTTCACTCAATCGGTTACATTGAATACCTAAATTTTCTAACTTATCCTTGAGTAATTCACAAAAAAATTCTGCTCCTTGATCTTTAAGAGGTTTTGGTGATAATGCTATTAACTGCCAGTTAGGACGATTTGCCCAATACTCTCGCTTCTCATGAGACATATCATCATAATCTGGATCTCCTTCTAGTCCAAAATATTCAATAACTATTCCCTCTTTTTCTCCAGTCAATATTGTAAAATCAGGACGGTAATTTATGCCATTCCACCAAAAGTTACGTTCATATTTGTATTTAATACCATGTTCAAATAAAAAGTCAGCAATTAGTTTTTCACCAAAAGATTTATAGTATTTACCATCAATTCCTTCTCTTGGTAATGAGCGACGATAACGCAGCATTTCTTCTGGAGTTTTATCATAGCCACCTGAAATTATGCGCTCCCAGTCTTCATGAAATGCTGCCATCATCAAGTCGCGTATTTTTGCATAAAATATTGTGTCGCGTAAGTAATCATTAATTACAATCTGTAGAGCGCGGCTTTGCTTCTGTTCTCCATCTGGTTCATCAAAAAGAATATTTTCGGGATGAACTAAGGCATAAGCTAAGGCATGGAAAGTCATTGCATGGGGAACAGAATTTTGTAATTGTAACTTTAGACTTTCTCGTATTTCTTCTGCTGCTTTGCGATTGAAGGCTAAAAGTAACATTTCCCCTGGTGCAATATCACAATGTTTCTGTAAAAATATCGCTCGGTTGACTAAGGTTGATGTTTTACTACTACCAGCCCTAGCTATTACTTGTATATGATTTTCAACAGTACCAATTGCTGCTGCTTGTTCAAGGTCATGAGAGAAGTTTAAATTTGTTTTCACCCAATTTTGTATGTACTTTGATTTTTCAGATTTATATTCTTGAGATGATATGTATTCAGTACAATGAAGTTGATAAAAGTTGTCGGCATTAAGAAAGTTGTTTTCAAATTCGTCTTTTATATTTTGTAGTAAAGATAGTTTTTTACCTTGGTCAAATATTATAGAGCGTTCAATCTTTATGTTTTGTAGTAAAGATAGTTTTTTACCTTGGTCAAATATTATAGAGGGTTCAATATGATTAAATTTTCTGATAAATTGTTTTTTATCATAATGAAACATTAAGCCTACTCCATAATCTACTATCACTAATAAATGAGAAGACTTTAAATGTTTGATTTCAATCACTTTTCCCTTGTTACTAAATGTTACATCATCAATGATACGTCCTTTTGCGATTATATGCTCATATCCAAGATTGCTATCAAAGCGACTCACTTCTCTTTCAATTAAAAGACTCCATAGGTCATCATTATCACCAATAACCTCTGCAAACTTTTGAACAGTATCAATCTGTGAACTACTATCCATAAGCGACCCCAAATCAAAATCAGCTATCTTGCTAAAAAATAGCTTTAAATATTACCTATGATACCTAAAATTATATTTTTTTAGTTAATAATTTTGTTGTTTCATAGAAACATGATATAAAGCCATTATCTCATCAACTACTTCTTCAAGTTTATCCTGATTAGTCGCTGGATCTAAACTGTTTAAAAGTTGTGCAACTTTTTTAACCTGTTCTATTATGTCTTCTGGGGTAGGTTCCGTGATTTTTGGAATATTTAACTCAGCGCAAACAGTCTCCATGCTCTTAGACGCAACAATTAACCGTTCATAAAGAGAACCTTCTTCCTTTATTAAACTATCAAGACTATTTATTACTGCTTCTAATACACGAGACATATACTCACCTATAAAATATACAGACTAATGTATAGTACACACCTATTAAGTTTAAGTCAACTTTCTGGTAAAATTTTTCCTGGTTGATAGAAGGTGTTTGAAATACAGCACTTCTCGGTGTTATGAGGTACAAGAACCCCACCCCCAACCCCCTCCCCGCAAGCGATGAGGGGGCTAAGATGTACCTCATAAGAGCGGAAACCGCTGTAAAACGGTTGCACTAGAGAAATACACGATGAAATTTAGTCAAAACGAAATAATGTAGAAACACAGTCATAGTTAATATCACATTTCCACAGAAAGAATGATAAAATAGCTTGTGGATAAAGTCTTTCTTTGTGCCTATTCTCAATTCAATTTACACAAGAATATAAATAATTATGCTATCAGTTGAAGAATTAATTCAGGAAGCCTTGTCTTTACCCAGTTCTACTAGAGTATTTTTAGTAGAAAAACTAATTGAAAGTCTAGAAGAATCTGGTATTGATCAAAATATCCAAAAAAGTTGGAACACAGAAGCTAAAAAACGCAGAGATGAAATACAGAATCATACCGTTGAGCCAATTTCTGAAGAAATAGCTTTATGACTTAAAATAGAATTAAAAAACGTATGATTTACTTAACTAGGAGGTTCTATGATGACTTTACAGGAAATTATTAATTCTATCGAAAATTTACCCACAGAAGATCGAGAGTATTTATTTGAGTTTTTGCAAAAACAACGAATTAATCAAAAACGAACTGAAATTTTAACTAATGCAGAGGAAGTTAAACAGGCTTTTAAAAATGGTACAGCAAAGAGAGGAACTGTTGATGATTTGATTGCTGATTTACTAGGAGATGATGATGGAAGTTGTTTGGAGTAGTGGATTTAAGAGGTCTTTCAAGAAGATTACAAAGAAAAACCCACAATTAAAAAATCAAATTATTAACGTGTTAATACTTTTGGCAGATGATCCATTTACCCCGTCTTTGAAGTCTCATAAATTAGGAGGAGAGTTAGCAGGTTTATGGTCTTGTTCTGTTGCGTATGACTGTAGAATTATCTTTAACTTCTCTGAGGATGAGGAGTTATTAGAAATGGTTATTTTATTGATAGATATTGGCAGCCATGATGAGGTTTATTAAAATGAATTTTTTCAACAATGGTTGATTTTGATATAAATATTTTGCAAATCATTAAGATTTATTTACTTAAACAACATAAATATTGTTTAAATAATCAGCCATAACCCAGTCAGCAACTAGGTTTCACCCTCTCTCACGTCAAATAACCTCGCAACAAACCTTATTTGTTCAAAGCGGTTAGGTTTGAGAAAATCAGAAACGATTTAATAATCAAGCACTTATAGTTATTTAACTTGTCAAGGGAGAACACAGGATGAAGTTAGCTTACTGGATGTATTCGGGACCCGCTCACATTGGAACTTTGCGGATTGCGAGTTCTTTTAAAAACGTTCATGCTATCATGCACGCACCCCTGGGTGATGATTACTTCAACGTTATGCGTTCTATGCTATCGCGGGAGAGGAACTTTACCCCAGTTACAACCAGCGTCGTTGACAGAAACGTTTTAGCGCGAGGTTCTCAAGAAAAGGTAGTAGACAACATCATCCGCAAAGACGCGGAAGAACACCCAGATTTAATCGTTTTAACTCCTACCTGCACTTCCAGTATTTTGCAAGAGGACTTGCATAACTTTGTCGAACGGGCGCAGTTGGAAGCGAAAGGGGACGTAATGCTGGCGGACGTGAACCATTACCGCTACAATGAATTACAAGCCGCAGACCGGACTTTACAACAAATCGTCCAATATTACATTGAGAAAGCCCGGAAGCGCGGGGAATTAACCACAGAGAAAACGGCTAAACCCTCAGTTAACATTATCGGGGTTTCTACTCTGGGTTTCCACAATAACCATGATGTCACTGAACTGAAGCGGTTAATGACTGATTTGGGAATTCAGGTAAATACTGTGATTCCTGAAGGTGCGTCTGTTCACGAGTTAAAAACTATGCCTCAAGCTTGGTTTAACTTAATTCCTTATCGGGAACTGGGGTTAACTACAGCTAAATATTTAGAAGAACAATTCGGGACACCTTACGTAGATATTACGCCGATGGGTGTGGTGGAAACTGCTAGATGTATCCGTAAAATTCAGCAAGTGATTAACGCCCAAGGTGCGGAAGTTAATTATGAAGACTTCATTAATGAACAAACTTTGCACGTATCCCAAGCGGCTTGGTTCTCCCGTTCTATTGACTGTCAGAACTTGACTGGGAAGAAAGCGGTGGTTTTTGGTGATAATACTCATGCGGCGGCTTTAACCAAGATTCTGGCACGGGAAATGGGGATTCACGTGGTGTGGGCTGGTACTTATTGCAAGTATGATGCTGACTGGTTTAGAGAACAGGTGAGCGAATATTGCGATGAAGTATTGATTACAGATGATCATGGTGAAATCGGGGATGCGATCGCTCGCGTTGAACCTTCTGCTATATTTGGTACACAGATGGAACGCCACGTTGGTAAGCGGTTGGATATTCCTTGTGGTGTCATTGCAGCACCAATTCACGTGCAGAATTTCCCCATTGGTTACAAACCATTTATGGGTTATGAAGGCACAAATCAAATCACTGATTTAATCTACAATTCCTTCACTTTGGGAATGGAAGATCACCTTTTAGAAATCTTTGGTGGACACGATACAAAGGAAGTAATTACCAAAGGAATTTCCGCAGAATCTGGTTTGAATTGGACAAAAGATGGTCAAGCGGAATTGAATAAGATTCCTGGTTTCGTGCGCGGAAAAGTGAAGCGAAATACCGAAAAGTTTGCCCGTGAACGTGGGTTTAAAGATATCTCCGCTGAGGTGTTGTATGCAGCTAAGGAATCTGTAGGTGCGTAGGTAAGAAGAGTGAGTAGTGAGGGCGAATATTTTAACCTTCGCTACTTGCTTTTTTTATATTAGTGTTTATAGTTAGAGACTTCCAAGAAATAAATTATCCTAAGAAACGAACCACAGAGGCACAGAGTACACAGAGAGAGAATTTCTGCATCAGTTTTGGGACATTTTTTCATTTGGAAGTCTCTTAGAGTGTTTCAAGCAATAAATGATCTAAAACCTGTCACTATCCTACGGGAAGAGAACACCCACTCAATGACAATTGGGCATTTTTTTAGTTGGAATACTCTTATACCCATTCTCCGTATCAAATTAAACCCAGTTAAGTTAATTCAATAACTATATGGATGAAGTAGTCAGAAAGGTTGCGGCTTTAGGTTTACCTGGTGTATTGCTTGTAGTGACAATGGCCGCTACTGGTCTAGCTGGAGGTGCTGCTATAACTACGGCCTTAGCAGCTTTGGGCGGACCATTTGGAATGATAGGTGGTATTGCGGCTCTTGGAGTTGCTGGATTAGTAGCAGATGCTCTAGGTAAATATGGTATTGATGGTCTTTTAACAGGAATATATCTGGAGCGAAAGAAAAAAGAGCCAGTAGCAAAATTGTGTAAAGAAATTGACGATTTACCTATTTCTAGCGATTTGAAGCGCAAACTTAGGGATGCTATAGGTTGCTAAGATAGCTTTAAATACTTTTGTACTGGTATCCATTCTCAATGGATACTCTTTATTTGATCTTTAAAACAACTCTTATGAATTACTCAGATACAAGGTTGGGTTGAGGTACGAAACCCAACAAGTGCGTCGGGTTGCGCTGTCGCTTAACCCGACCTACAAAAAATGGACAAGGTATTGTTGCTACTAACTAATTTTTTCCGGATAGAGATGGAATATTCAGCACTTATATTTTAGGGGGTTTTACTTTTTATCAGTGATGTAAGTGCAGTGACAATTATAAATTTTACACTTGCCATTTATCAATTGTTGAGTTGGATTAAGAAATTAGCCTTGAAAATAGGCTTTATTATGGGAAATATATCTACGATTACCATTTAAAGGTATTCAAATTTAAGCTGGGCTAAATGCAATGATTGATACCCCTAATCAACAAAGGTAGAAATAATCAGGGTTATTAAATCATTATTTGCAAGTAAATGCTATGACTCAGATTACAAGACCACTAATATTTTCTGGCGATTTGGCACTAAAATAGCCAGTATTTAGGGTATTCTAAGGGAAATAGTTAGATTTAACAATTTTCCAAGCAGTTTCTGAGTAATCTCTTGGCAGTATTAGCTCTAAATCATGACTATCTTTAATTATGCAGGTAAATTATCTAGCATTAGTAAACCTGGGCAAATCGGACAATGATCAGCGGTAAAATAGGGTAACAATTTGTAGTTTTGTCAGTCAGGTGTTTGATAATTTTAATAACAATTCAGGAGTCATAATACTTGGTAAGTCGGGAATATAGAGGAGAAATATTTGATAAAAATAATCTCAGACAACTCTAAAATCCGTTATTATTTTGACTGAATCTGAATGCTCACAAATTTAATAAAGGTATTGCATTTTTTTTGAATCAGCAATATCTAAAAACTTTATTTCTATATCCGGCAAAATTCAGCAAGAATTTAGTAGTGCTACAACCGAACAGAAGTAACAGCTTTTTATTGAATTTAAGATAATACCCTAATTCCAGTTAATTTATCAAGCTTAATTATGGAAAATATATCACAACTAGGGTCACAAGTTAGACATAAAACAGCTTACCCAGATATCCTCGTTATTTCCCGAATATTTCGCCCAGACGAGGCTGTAATTGGTGAATATGTCTATAATCGCTGTTTACAAGATCCAGATCGGGTAATTGTTTTAGCTGGTAGTTGTGCTGGAGATAAGAAATTCGATAAATCCCAACAATTTCCTGTTTATCGTTGGGTTAATTTTCTTAATTTTCCGGCTTGCTGTGATCACTGGCTAGGAAATATAAT
>NZ_CP099464.1:5085000-5833376 GCF_024584745.1 Dolichospermum heterosporum TAC447
ATCTAAAATCGCCAATCTAAAATTCTTCAGGTGGGCCATCCTGGACTCGAACCAGGGACCTCACCCTTATCAGGGGTGCGCTCTAACCACCTGAGCTAATAGCCCTTATCGAACCAAACCATAGTTTGAAAGCTTTACTTCAAGTCTGCGACCGACCTAGGTTAGACCAATTTAGTTTCTATTCACAATTTGCATTGCTTTCGAGTTCTAAATGGATTAGGTCTCCCTAAAAGGAGGTGATCCAGCCACACCTTCCGGTACGGCTACCTTGTTACGACTTCACCCCAGTCATCAGTCCTACCTTAGGCATCCCCCTCCAAAAGGTTGGGGTAACGACTTCGGGCGTGACCAACTTCCATGGTGTGACGGGCGGTGTGTACAAGGCCCGGGAACGAATTCACTGCAGTATGCTGACCTGCAATTACTAGCGATTCCTCCTTCACGAAGGCGAGTTGCAGCCTTCGATCTGAACTGAGCTACGGTTTATGAGATTCGCATCACATCGCTGTGTAGCTGCCCTTTGTCCGTAGCATTGTAGTACGTGTGTAGCCCAAGACGTAAGGGGCATGCTGACTTGACGTCATCCCCACCTTCCTCCGGTTTGTCACCGGCAGTCTCTCTAGAGTGCCCAACTTAATGCTGGCAACTAAAAACGAGGGTTGCGCTCGTTGCGGGACTTAACCCAACATCTCACGACACGAGCTGACGACAGCCATGCACCACCTGTGTTCACGCTCCCGAAGGCACTTCCATCTTTCAACGGAATTCGTGACATGTCAAGCCTTGGTAAGGTTCTTCGCGTTGCATCGAATTAAACCACATACTCCACCGCTTGTGCGGGCCCCCGTCAATTCCTTTGAGTTTCACAGTTGCCTGCGTACTCCCCAGGCGGGATACTTAACGCGTTAGCTACGGCACAGCTCGGGTCGATACGAGCTACGCCTAGTATCCATCGTTTACGGCTAGGACTACTGGGGTATCTAATCCCATTCGCTCCCCTAGCTTTCGTCCCTCAGTGTCAGTCTTGGCCTAGCAGAGCGCCTTCGCCACCGGTGTTCTTCCTGATATCTACGCATTTCACCGCTACACCAGGAATTCCCTCTGCCCCGACCACACTCTAGCTTTGTAGTTTCCACTGCTTTTATTTGGTTGAGCCAAACTCTTTAACAGCAGACTTACAATGCCACCTGCGGACCCTTTACGCCCAATCATTCCGGATAACGCTTGCATCCTCCGTATTACCGCGGCTGCTGGCACGGAGTTAGCCGATGCTTATTCCTCAGGTACCGTCATTTTGTTCTTCCCTGAGAAAAGAGGTTTACAACCCAAGAGCCTTCCTCCCTCACGCGGTATTGCTCCGTCAGGCTTTCGCCCATTGCGGAAAATTCCCCACTGCTGCCTCCCGTAGGAGTCTGGGCCGTGTCTCAGTCCCAGTGTGGCTGATCATCCTCTCAGACCAGCTACTGATCGTCGCCTTGGTAGGCTCTTACCCCACCAACTAGCTAATCAGACGCAAGCTCTTCTTCAGGCAGCAAGCCTTTCACCTCTCGGCACATTGGGTATTAGCCACCGTTTCCAGTGGTTGTCCCCAACCTGAAGGTAGATTCTTACGCGTTACTCACCCGTCCGCCACTATCTCCGAAAAGACCGTTCGACTTGCATGTGTTAAGCATACCGCCAGCGTTCATCCTGAGCCAGGATCAAACTCTCCATTTTGGTTCGTCTGTTATAAAGCTCTTTCTTAACCGTTTTTACAACCACGGTCAGGTTATTTTCTTTCTGACGCAGGGTACTTGTTGTATTCTGGCTTTCAAACTATAATATTTTCAAGGTTCGGTGTGCTGTTTAGTGTTGCCTCTTTTTGGCTGCTCTGTTCGGCACTTATTTAATATATCGAATCTACTTTGGTTTGTCAACTACTTTGGCAAACTATTTTTCGGTTTGTTTTTTATTTGCCTGAAAACTGCTCATAATGCTGGGTTTAGTCCACAATGGTTTAGGCATTGTTGACTCAAGGAAGAGTAGATAGTGAATTTTCAGTCAGTAATAGCGATATTGCATCAGTTTTGGGAACAGCGTGGATGCTTGATTGCCCAGCCCTATGACATGGAGAAGGGCGCGGGTACTAAGAATCCCCATACTTTTTTGAGAGCTTTGGGACCTGAACCTTGGGCTGTGGCTTATGTTGAACCTTGTCGTCGTCCGACTGATGGACGTTACGGCGAAAATCCGAATCGGTTTCAGCATTATTATCAATATCAAGTGTTGATTAAGCCGTCACCGGATGATATTCAGGAAATTTATCTTGATTCTCTACGGGCGTTGGGGATTTGTCCTGAAGACCACGATATTCGGTTTGTGGAGGATAATTGGGAAGATGCGACGGTGGGTGCTTGGGGTACTGGCTGGGAAGTGTGGTTAGATGGGATGGAAATTACTCAGTTTACATATTTCCAACAATGTGGAGGAATTGATTGTCGTCCTGTGTCCATTGAGATTACCTATGGTTTGGAGCGCTTGGTGATGTACCTTCAGCAGGTGGAGGCTATTACTAAGATTCAATGGACTGATAACATTACTTATGGTGATGTTCATCTTCAGGGTGAGATTGAACAGTGTACTTATAATTTCGAAGCGTCAAATCCTGAGATGTTGCTGACGCTGTTTGGTTTATATGAGCAGGAGGCTACACAATTAACGGAACGAGGATTGGTTTTACCTAGTTTGGATTATGTGATTAAGTGTTCTCATGCTTTTAATTTGCTTGATGCTAGAGGGGTAATTTCTGTGACGGAACGGACTCGTTACATTACTAGGATTCGGCATTTGGCGAGGAAGGTGGCTCATTTATATGTTGAGCAAAGGGAAAAGTTAGGTTTTCCACTCTTGATGAATACTTTAGAAGATTAATCTTAGGGACTTCCAATTAAAAAAATACCCAAAAATCTCTTGTGGTGCGGGCATCTTGCCCGCTAATCATCAAGGACGGGCAGGATGCCCATCCCACAAAATTGGGTAATTTATTTTTTGGTGTTCCCTTAAGCAATCGGATTTTTATTCAGATTTTTTTCAATACCTTTGATATACATAGGACTCCTATTTGATTTTTGAACAAAACTCGGTACACCTTAATATTCTGGAATCGTCTTGCCTTTTGCCTCTTGCCTTCCTAAGTAGAAAAATATGGCTAACGCCGCGCTCCGCTATCAGGAATCAAACCGGATTCCTATATGTCTATATTGACATTTTTATCTTGATCATAGATAAAAAATATTCAAATATTATTGATAACCGATTAAATCACCTAAGTCCTAACTAAGTTAAAATTAGTCAAGTTTAAGAAATGTAAAGAAAATGGCAGAAAAATTGAGTCAACTCCTAGAACCGATTGCAGCTTGGTTTCGTTCTCTAGGTGTTCCTGAAGCGGTCGTACATTGGGGACATCCGGCAATGATGGGAATTGTGATTTTTGTGGTGGGGACTTTTGTGGGGGTGACGGGTTGGCGTGGTAAGTTGTTGGAGGGGAAGGATAAGGATGCAGCTATTCAAAGCCGTAATGCTCATCGTCAATTAGCTCCTTGGTTGTTTGTATTTTTGGCGGGTGGCTATACTGGCGGGGTTTTGTCGTTGGTGATGCAGCAAAAACCACTGTTTGAAAGTCCTCATTTTTGGACTGGTTCGCTGGTGTTGATCTTGTTATTGATTAATGGTGTGATTTCTCTGAGTGGATTTTTTGGGGATAAGGCTGGGTTGCGTGCGGTTCATGCTTATTTAGGGACTACAACACTTTTGATTATGTTTGTTCATGCTGTTTTAGGTTTGAATTTGGGAATTTCTTTGTAATTTTGTGATTGCCAAAGCTACCAAAGATGAATTATATCTGTGCAAAGCAGGTTAAATATATGCTGTATTCTCTGGGCTTGGTGCTTTGGCATTTATTTTGATTTATGATGCAGGCGAGTGGAATAATTATCTGTCTTAGTTATATTTTGAGTTTGCTGTTTACGGCAATTCCTTGGGGATGGTGACAAGTTCGTGAGAAAATTGGGCGATCGCAAGCTCGTTTATTAGGTGTTCCTGAAAGTCCCCTTGTCAAGTAATTGGACAAAAATATTTACAGTCATTGCGAGGGAAGGGAAGCAATCACAACCCTTGGAATTGCTTCATTTCACTTCGTTCCATATAGCTAACGCCACGCTTACGCAATGACATTGTGTAATTAATTCTGTCTCACTACTTACAATTCTGATGAGTATCAGTATTTAGTTTCGGTGTGAGAATACGCTGACTTTGGTTTGCTCAGGAAGTAGACTGAAAACCGTCCCTGACACAGCAGCAACGGTTGAGGGATTTTGTTGATCAACTTCTTGAAGAATTGGACAAACAGTAATATATGGATAGTTATGAGTAGAAATTATCAAGCTGTTTCTACCCCAGACAATCAAAACCTAAAAACTCAAAAAGTTGTTAGGTTTTGATGTTTTTAAGTGAAGGAAGCGACCTTGGAAATCAAAGGGACGATAATTCATCCGTTGAAATACTGAATAATCTCAATATTTCTTATAGAAGTCATAGATAAGAATGTGAAAACCAGAGTATTATTAATAACTAATTAAATTACTTGGGCTATAATAGGTTAAACTTGGTTAAGGACTTCCAATTAAAAAAATACCCAAAAATTTCTTGTGGTGCGGGACGAATTGCCCGCTAATCATCAAGGACGGGCAGGATGCCCATCCCACGAAATTGGGTAATTTATTTATTGGTGTTCCCTTAAGTTTAAGAAAGGTAAAGAAAATGGCAGAAAAATTGAGTCAACTCCTAGTGGCCTGTCAAGCTTAAAATTGTCTGTATCCAATTTTGGGAATCTTTGATTTGAGAACCGATTAAACACAAAAACAAAATTGACAGGCCACTAGATAATTCTTTTCATTATGGTGCGAGGTAGTTAACAATGGAGAAGATGTATTTTTAGTAGTGTAAATTTATGCCTAGAACTCCTAACGAATATGCTGTCTTTTTGCTGTTAGACAATGGACATCGGGAAGAAGTGCGTTTTTCTACCTTTCCAGAATTTCAAAAATGGTATAGCGGCGTATTAACTCCAAAGCAGGATTCAAATGAGTTTATTAACGTACCGATTAAGAATATTCAAGGCGAATATCTAGTGGTGCGTCCGTCCAAGATTGCAGGAATTCGGGTAGAACCTGTTTTTAATTCTAGTATTGAAAGATAAACATGAGAAAAAACCTTACTTTGCTTGCCTTAAGTCTGGGAATTGCCTTTATAAATCCACTTTCCTCAGTTGTAGCTCAAGCTCCTAATTCGCAGCCAGTCACGATACCAGTGACCCCGGAAATACCACCTGTAGTAGTACCAGCCCTCGAACCTATTAATTTAGAAACTGTTTGTACCCCCCAGAATTGCTTAGGTTTAGATGAACAACTTTGGGGTAAACAGGGTGATAAACAAGCATTGCTGACCTCCATAGATAACAGTTTGCGCTATTTGGCAACTAATAAAGCTGTTACAGCCTATCAAAATTACCCAATTAAGGAAATTACCCTCAATCGGGTGCAGCGGAGTTTGGTACGCTTTCGGCAATTGGTTGTGAGTTCTCAGTCGGCGGCTGAACTACAAGCTGCTGTGCGGCGAGAGTTTGTCTTTTACCAGTCTGTAGGCAACGATGGCAAGGGAACTGTTAAGTTTACAGCTTATTATGAGCCTGTGTATGTTGCCAGCCGAGTTAGAACTGCTGTATACAAGTATCCTCTTTATAGTCTGCCGCCAGATTTCCAGAAATGGACAAAACCCCATCCTAAACGGATTGATTTGGAAGGCAAAAATGGGTTGCTGGGGGATAAAAGCAAGTTACGAGGGTTAGAAATTGTCTGGTTTAGTAATCGTCTAGATCCATACATGGTTCAGATCCAAGGTTCTGCCCAAATTAAATTAACTAATGGGCAAAGAACATCTGTTGGTTATGCTGGAGGAACTGATTATGCTTGGACTTCTATCGGTAAAGAGCTAGCAAAAGATGGGAAACTGCCACTGAGTGGTTTAACCATGCCTAAGTTAATTACTTATTTTCGCCAAAATCCCAAGGAGTTAAGTAATTATTTACCACGTTGGGAAAGGTTTGTTTTCTTTGCAGAAACCAACGGTACGCCTGCTACAGGTAGTATTGTTGTCCCTGTCACCGCGGAACGTTCCATTGCTACAGATAAGTCTGTGATGCCACCGGGCGCACTGGCGCTGATTATCAATTCCTTTCCCTATCCTACTAATCGTGGCAAACTGGAATCTCGTCTAGTTAACCGTTTTGTTTTAGATCAGGATACAGGCAGTGCGATTAAAGGACCAGGAAGAGTTGATTATTTCATGGGTTCTGGTCAATTAGCAGGCGATCGCGCTGGTATTTCTGGCGGTAACGGTTCACTATTCTATTTACTATTGAAAGAATAGGTAATTGGTAATTGGTAATTGGTAATTGGTAATTGGTAATTACTCCCCAATCCCCAATCCCCAATCCCTAATAAGGTGGATAACTAAATTCATCGTCATCCGCATATACATAAGAATTGGTAACACCAGACGTTTCTACCTTAGAAGCCTCTGGTTTAATTACTTCCTTACCAAATTCTTTGTATTCTTCAAAAGCCTTACAAATAATTTCCGACTCAGGAGAGTCTGAAGCAATCATATAATCTGTTAAAGTGGAAATCGTGGGATGTTTATAATCTACAGTTGAAGCCACCAAAGCAATATTCGGTTCTATTCCTCTTTCTTCAGGTTCGATTATAGGGCAAAAAATCCCATGAGCATGGAATAAAGGACCTTTAGGAGTTAGTGGTTTTTTTTGAAACCCAGCATAAGCTTTTTCCAATTCCCCAGCAAAACCGCCAGTAATTCGCCCTTGTTGATATTCAGCGTAATTTTTCCCAAAACTAGCGCCGGGTGAACCACTCAGAGTTAGTTGCAGAGGTGATTGATGCAAGAACTTTTTATCTTCACCGACTAAAAAAATCAAATGGCGAGTATAAATTTTAAATTTAAGTTTATCAGCTAAAAACTCTTCTTTGTAATCTTTGTATGTACCTAATCTAGTCTTGGTTTCCCGATCTTGTACCGACAACGGACCACGACGCACTATCACTAATCTAGGAGTAGTAGTAATAAATATTGTTTCTACTTCTCCAGAACTAAATTCATGTTCCACCTGTTGCCAATTATCATCTGGCTGAAATCCAACGGATTGAGCATTATCGCGGCTAATCGCTAAACCATAGCTTTGTAAACCATCTGTACCATACCGAGGATTGATCATTAAACCCCAGGGAATCACTTGGGACGGTGGGGCGTTGAACTTTTCGTCTTCAAAGTCGAATTTAGCAGATGCTTTCATGATTTTAGAATATCAGTGTGTTTAATTTAATAAGTCTATCGTTTGTACCATATTTTGTACCATCTATCTCCGGTATCAGGCACTTTGTGAATTAGATTGTAACAATTTCCGTTTAAATCCATTAATTCATCCCTTCTTATCTGCGTTTATCTGCGTTTATCTGCGTTCAATTATTCTTAATCTCCTACTCTATTTGATATTAGGGCAATTCATCAATTACCCTAACAACTTATCTCAACTACAATGCACCAGCCGCAGTTTTATCGAGAACACTATTACTTAAATGCCCAGTAATATTCATCGCTTGCAAAACTGGATAACCTTGAATACCGTCAGGATAATCAATCACACTCACAGCACCATTACCTTGACGGAAGTTCCAGAAATTCTCGTTAGATAAACCCAGAATATGGCATAGTAAGGTTTTATTAGTGGCATCATGGGCAACGACTAATCCTAGTTGTAATTGCTGGGTTTGGGCATTTTCAACTATAGTATTCCAATCAGCAACACTACGTTCTTTTACCTGTGTTAAATTTTCTCCTTGTGGCATTTGCACATTGGCGGGGATTGTGCGCCAACTTTCTAATTCTCCAGGAAATTCTTGCTCAATTTCTGATTCAAATTTGCCTTCCCAAAGTCCGTGACTAATTTCTCTCAAACCAGCAAATAGTTCTAAGTTTAAACTGGCATGATATTTTAAGATAATTTCCGCTGTTTCCTTGGGACGGGACATAGTGCTGCTAACTGCAAAATCAATATTTACGTCTTTGAGAAATTCTGCGGCTTTTGCGGCTTGGTTTCTACCATGATCATTGAGGGGAATATCAATTTGTCCTTGAAATTTACCTTGACGATTCCATTCCGTTTCCCCATGACGGACTAATAATAATCTTACACCTTTGTGACCAGGACGTAGAGAAGGGAAAGTTTCACCCAGATGTTGGGTTTGATTCATAGATTCTAACTGCACAGTTTCGCCTAAACCACCGGCAAAATTCAAAATACTAATACCGCAGTTAGACTGTTGTAAACAATGGTAACGACTGGGGGAAATTCCCAACGCGGTGCTAATTAAGGCACGATTGATGCCATTATGACCCACAATCAGGATAGTTTCCCCTTGGTGTTGGGGGAGAATATCTTGCCAAAATTGCTTGGCTTGAGCGTATAAAGCCAGAACTGGGAAATGTTCTTTAGTTCCTGAAGGTTCATCTAAAACCATGCGAAACTCGTGGGGATGTTTTTTCCAGGTGCGGTAATCTTCAGTAAACTGTTCTTGGACTTCACTTGTAGTCATTCCTACCCATAAGGGTAAATCAACTTCTACCAACTGTTCATCAATTTGAATGACAGCAGATTGTGTAGCCAATTGACTGCGGATAATTTCGGCTGTGGATTTAGCTCGCTGGAGGGGACTACTATAAATAGCTTGAAAGGAAATACTACTGAGGGCAATACCAGCTTGACTGGCATCATTTTGACCTTTGGCGGTTAAAGATGAGGCATCAGTACGCCCTTGAATACGTTTTTCTATATTGTAGGTACTTTGACCATGACGCACGATGATCACACGGGTCATTTTTTTTGTTTCCTCTATGCAAAGCCCTAATTTTACTACAAAATGTTCCGACTGGGCGATCGCTCTCCCTGCTGATGATCTTTAAAATACAGACTTAATAATTAAGATAGGCTAAATTAATGGCTAACCTGTAATTTTAAACAACATAATTCATCTATTTTAACTAGCTGAATAGGTGAAAGTAGAATAGCTATATTTGTTTCCGGTTCTAGAGCAAAAAATATTCAGAAGGAATAGGAATCAATAGGGAGCAGAAAAAACTCATGTTTAGAAACATGAGATTGAAATAATGACACTATTTTTTTGGGCTACGCATCTTTTAAAAACATCCTTTTTTGACTGAGATTTAAACTCTGAAAATTTAGTTTCTTATCTGTTCCCTATTCCCTGTTCCCCGTTCCCTGTTCCCTGTTCCCCGTCCCTTTTTTTGTAAACAATGACTGTCAATCATTACGACTTTATCATCGTTGGTACTGGTGCTGGAGGTGGAACTTTAGCCTACAAATTAGCATCCAGCGGCAAGAAAATTTTAGTTTTAGAACAAGGTAATTTTTTACCTAAAGAAAAAGCTAATTGGGATACTCAAGAAGTTTCTCGGAAAGAACGCTATCGGACTAGTGAACTATGGTACGACAAACACGGGAAAGCTATCAAACCGCTCACACATTATTATGTAGGTGGTAATACTAAATTTTATGGTGGGACTTTGTTTAGATTGCGTGAACGAGATTTTGAAAAGGTTATTCATGAAGATGGGATTTCTCCAGAATGGCCATTAAAATATCAAGATTTCGCTCCCTACTATGACGAAGCAGAAAAACTCTATGATGTACATGGTAAGCGAGGACTTGACCCTACTGAACCGCAGATTAATCAAGAATATCCTTTTTCACCATTGAGTCATGAGCCTTATATTCAAGAAGTCCATGATTCTTTAAAATATCAAGGTTTTCATCCTTTTTATCAACCACTGGCTATCAAACTCAATGAGGTAAATCGGAGTTTAAGTGCTTGTATTCGTTGTCATACTTGTGATGGTTTTCCGTGTTTAATTGATGGTAAAGCTGATGCGGATATTAATTGTGTTCGTCCAGCAATGAATTATCCAAATATCACATTAATAACTGAAGCAAAGGTAGTATGTTTACATACTAGCCCATCGGGTCGAGAAGTGACTGGAGTGGAAGTAGAAATAGGAAATCAACGGCAGATATTTTCTGGGGATATTGTGGTATTAGCTTGTGGTGCAGTTAATTCGGCATTGCTGTTACTGAAATCTGCTAATGAGCAACACCCCAATGGATTAGCTAATAGTTCTAATCTTGTGGGACGCAATTACATGACACATAATTTTGCTGTGGTTATGACTTTGAGTACCCAGCCCAATCATCCGGTTTTCCCAAAAACTTTGGCTATTACTGATTTTTATTGGGGAAATCAAGATTTTACTTATCCGATGGGGAGTGTGCAATTACTTGGTGGGGCAAATAAGGATAAAATACTTGCTTATGGTCCGCCTTTGATGCCTAATTTTATAGCTGAGGCTATAGCTAATCATTCTCTATCTTGGTTAGTGATCACAGAGGATTTACCAGATTTTAACAATAGGGTTTTGAGTAGAAATGGGCAGGTTTTCCTGGAATATACTCATAATAATCAAAGGGCTTTTAATAAATTAATTCAGCAATGGATTCAGGTTTTACAATCAATTTCTGTCTTTAAATCAATGGGAACTTTACATATTCCTCAAAAAATGGGTTTAAGAGAAGTGACTCATCAATGTGGTACTTGTCGTTTTGGTGAAGATGCAAATACTTCGGTTTTGGATATCAATTGTCGGACTCATGATGTTGATAATCTTTATGTTGTTGATGGGAGCTTTTTTCCTTCTAGTGCTGCGGTAAATCCTTCATTAACTATTATTGCTAATGCTTTGCGGGTGGGAGAATATTTGTTGACAAGGATATAGTATTTGTGGTGGGGATGGGATACAATTAAGGGCGGGGAAACCCCTACAGGTCACGGTAAGCATTTTTTGTCAGAATCAGGATGCCCAGGATTAAAGGATGTACAGGATGAAAATAGGGATTTTATCACTAATTACCTATTGGCGATCGCCTGCGTGGCGTAGCCATAGTCGAAGTATCAGCCTTAACTAGATAACTAGCAATTTGAGTTAATAATATTTTTGATTGTTTTAAAAATTTGAAATGTCTAGCGTATCCATAATTAGACAAGTCAACTTTTAAAAGTGGATGATAAAAAAAGTGTTATGGTGATCTGTCGTTATTTGATAATAATACCTGAGTTCCGTCTGCTCCTCTAGCAAAATCTAAACTGTCTAAATGCTGCATAGTTGAAAATATATATCTAATCTAAAAAGATAATTCTTGAAATAACTCTATCAAAGGCAGATTAAAATTAGGAATAACATCTTCTCCATTAAGACTATCTTCCAATTGCAAAAGCTGTGATGGCTTAGGTTTGCGATAAACTAATACACATTCTTCATCTGGCAAAATTACCCATGCTAAACGAGTTCCGTTTTCAAAATACTCTACTAATTTATTATGAATTTCTTCAAAAGTATTATTAGGAGAAATAATTTCTACAGCTAAATCGGGAGCGCCATCAAAAAACCCCTTGGGTAATCGTTTTAAACCTTGTAACCTTTCTTTATCAATAAAAGCCAGATCAGGTGATATTTTGTTACCAGTTTTCATTTTAAAAGCAGTGCTAGAATCACAAGTTATACCGAGTTTATGATCACGCACAAAACCTGTTAAAAAATATCCAAGAGTTAGAGCTAAGTAGCCATGTTCTACACCTGAATTTGCCACAATAATTAGCTCTCCGTCCACATATTCATAAAGATGATCATTTTCCTGCAATAACATAAATTGCTCATCTGTCAAAGCCTGATGATTAGCTAAAGGTTGAATTAATTCTAAATTTGTGATTGCAGCTTGTGTCATTAGATTTAACTCCACAGATGAAACTAATATCAACAATTATACAGCCCTGGCGAATAGAATATAGCTTCGCCTCCCGTTAGGGATACACGACTATACAAACAAAGTCCGCCTGCGCGGACTAAGATTAAATTAAGGTCTTTAACCTGCGAAGGCAGGTTTTGTTTGTGTAGATGCGGTTTCTAACCGCCGATTTCACTTCCAATTAAAAAAATACCCTTAGAGGATGTTTTAAAAGTATTAGATGAAACCGATAATCTCCAAAAACCTAACCCCCCTGCCCCCTTCCCTACGAGGGAAGGGGGTTTTCAAAGCCTCTCCCCGCTTCGGGGAGAGGTTTGGAGAGGGGTTTGTTTATACATTAAAAACTTCTCAAACACCCTCTTAGAACTCAACACGGCTGAATTTATTTAATATTTTCCTGTAAATACTCGTTCGGCTGGTCCTGTCATGTAAATCCGGTTGTCAAGTTCTGACCACTCGATTTCTAGGGGTCCGCCGGGTAATTCTATGGTAGCGGTGCGATCGCATTTATCGTTCAATACACCCGCTACTAAGGACGCACAAGCACCTGTTCCGCAAGCGAGGGTAATTCCAGCACCTCTTTCCCAAACGCGCATTTTCAAATAGTTACGATTGACTATTTCAATAAATTCGGTGTTGGTTTTTTTAGGAAATACGGGATGATTTTCAAATTGGGGACCAATGCTTTCTAAATTAATCGCCGCAACATCTTCCACAAAGGTGATACAGTGGGGATTTCCCATGCTGACACAGGTAACATCCCAAGTTTTCCCGGCTACTTCCAAGGGTTGATTAATGACTTGAAACTCACTAGGTGATAAAGTGGTAGGAATTTCTTCTGCTAATAACCGGGGTTCACCCATATCCACTTTAACTTGACCATCATCAGTGAGTTGGGGGGCAATCACACCTGCTAAGGTATGAATATGATATTTATCTTTTGTCCGGGAAATGCCTTCTAGGTCTGTCAAAAATACCGCTAAACAGCGAATCCCGTTCCCACACATTTCCGGTTCTGAACCATCGGAGTTAAAAATTCGCATGGTGTAATCAGTGCCATTCTGTCCAGGAAGTGCGAAAATAATACCATCTGCTCCGATACCAAAATGGCGATCGCACCACTGTACAGCTTTCTCTGGCGTTAATACTGGTGTCAATGAGGAACGGTTATCAATAAGAATAAAATCATTACCGAGTCCGTGATACTTACTAAATTCGATTGCCATTTTGCCCTAAATGAATTATTAAAGATTCATTCATACTATTAAAAAATTTGTCATTTGTCAGTTGTCGGTTGTCAGTCGTCAATTACCAATTACCAATTACCAATTACCAATTACCAATTACCAATATAATATATGGCAACCAATCAATTTGATACTTCCCTACCTAGCACTCGTCAAGTCCAGAAGTGCATTAAAGAAAAATTAACGGTCGAATTTAGATTAATGACTGGTGATTTGATCACAGGTCGCATATTTTGGCAGGATCACAATTGTATCTGTATTTTTGATGGTAATAATGAGCAAATTATGGTTTGGAAACAGGCGATCGCCTACATGAAACCATTCAGTGATACAGTAGCCTAAACAGGACTAAACCCACAAAATGCCAACAATTTTTAACGCCAACCTACTTAAATCTAGATAAAACTGTGTTGCTTCTAGTTGCTTATCGGATTGACTGGATATTATTGCTTTGTCTAATATTTAAATTAACGGTGGAATTTAGCGGGACTAATCAACGTTAAGGATATTTTTACAATGTCTAAAATACGCATCACAGATATACCTGTATTCGCAGACATATCTATTGACCAACAAAAAGTTATAGTAGGTGGTACGACTACTGGTCCGACTACAGCTATCGGGACAAACCCTGTACCCAATTACATTCCTTTAAACCCAATCATCAATAATTTTCTTACCAGTTTAGATATTAATGCTTTTGACTGGAAACCATACCTAGATAGTGTAGGATTCGACATAAATTTACCAATGATCACGTGATAATTTTAACGCCTTACAAGGAAGACTGATAAAGGGCGGGGGAACCCCGCCCCTACGGAGGTTTAAATACCCCAGCTTAGTGTTAAAGGACGCTGGGCGAGAACTTGGCTATAAAGCTCTTCTAATTGGGTGATATTATCATTTAAGGTATAGCGTTCTAATACTCGCTTCCTGGCTTTTTCTCCCAACAATGTGGTTAACTCTGGATGATCTTGGCATAGTGGTAATAGGGTCTTTAACTGCGATCGCACACTGCTTGTATTAATCGCTACACCAGCCCCCTTTTCTAAAACTTCCCCGTCTGCACCCACGTCAGTAGCTAAACAAGCTACACCACAGGACATAGCCTCTAATAAAGACAAGGATAATCCCTCTACCAAAGAAGGTAAAATAAATACATCCGCCCCTCGTAAAATTTCGATCCGGCGATTTTCATCGGCGATAAATCCTAACCAGATGATGCCATGTTCTCGACCATAAAATGACTCCAGAGAAGGCTTTAATGGACCATCACCCACAATCAATAATTTGGTATTAACACCCATATCTGATTGCTTCCAAGCCCGCAAGAGAGATTCAACGTTTTTCTCTTGGGCGATTCTCCCTTGATAAACAAACAAACGTTCAGCCCCGAATTCGGCTTTAACATGAGAAACACCGGGAGAATACTTAACAGGATCTACACCATTAGGAATCACAGCAATTTTGCTGTCCCCAACCCCCATACCTGAGAGTAATTCCCGTTGAATTTGGGAAAAGATAATTACCCGATCATAATGATCTAAAAAAGGAGCATAAAGTTGATAAGCTAAAAGCTGGGTACTAGATATTAATTTTGCTCCCTTCCCTGCAAATGGAGTGTGGAAAGTGGCAATGAGGGGCAAATTTAACTCTTCGCAAATTTCTGGTAAAACAAAATCTAAAGTTGATAGAGTCAGAGAAGCGTGGACTATATCTGGTTTAATTTCCCGTAGTGAATCTTTCAAAACCTTAGTTGCTTTGAAAGAGGGAATTGTGTAAACCTGAGATTTGTAGATAAATGGTAAAGGAACTTCTTGAAAATTAGGCCAATTGTCAGTTGTCGCTTCTTCTTGAGCAAAGTGCAGAAAACTAACCTCGTGTCCCCTGTCTAGTAATCCGTTGGTAATTTCTCGACTGTAGGTGACGTTACCGCAAAAGGGTGTTTTTTTTCCAATCCAAGCTATACGCATTCTTCGGTTATCTATAAAAAAAACGAGGGTAAAATATACTGTTTTTATTATGAAGTTGTTATAGCCGAATTTTTGGTATTCACAAAAACTCAGATATCTCTAACTTTAAAACCTAAATAATCTGGGCAATTAAACAATCAATAGCTTTATTGATAATGCTAATAATTCATAAAGTTTTTAACTTGATTACAAATTAATATGCTGATTATTTGGTTGATTCCCAGCAAGTATTTTGCATCTTGCTGGATTAAGTTTAGCACGAAACCCAATAGTTTGATGCAGTTTTTGGCTATTTGCCATCTGAGGACTCACCAGAATTATACCAAGTAAAGAGACCGCCAACTAAGACGATCGCAGCTAAGGTAAAAAATACTGCTTTTAAGCCGATAAAAGTTTCCGCCACACCTGCTAAAGCCAAGGGGAGAGAAAGAGCAATATTAATCACGTTATTTTGCAGTCCAAATACCTTACCTCGCATAGCTGGGGGTGTTTCGGTTTGGATTGCAGTTTGCATAGGGATACCCACCAAAGCCCCAAATATTCCCACCAAAGCTATAAATAGCAGCACGGGTAAAAGTTGAGTGGTAAACAGTGATAAACCAATTAAAGATCCTGCCATACCTAGACAACCCCAAAAACTCAGTTGTTTATAGGAAAAGCGTTGTCCAAATTGTCCGAGAATTGTCGCCCCAATAGCCACACCAACACCAGCAGATGCTAATAAAAAGCCGAATTGAGAGGCTTTCAGATTGGGAATAATTTCTGCCATACGAACTGCCAGCACAGTCAGGGCAGCAAAGACAGAAAATAGGATAATTAGTTGTAATAAAGCATTGCGGATGCGATGATTTTCTTGGAGGTAACGTAACCCGTCGCGCAAGTCTGACAAAACATGGGGAAATTCTGTTTCCGGGGGATGGGGTTTTTCGTTAGTTTGTAGTAGAAATAATATTAACCCAGCGATCGCATAACTGCCACCCACCAAAATTTCCTTACCCAATCCCCCACCACCGCCTAATTGCCCCCATAGTCCGTCTGCTAATGCCAACACTGGTTCTCCTACCGCAAAACCCACAATCACCGAAGCCATCATTGTCGTTGTGTAGAGAGAATTAGCTGAAAGCAAATCCTGTTCTTTGACTATTAAAGGAATAGCCGATTGTTCTGCTGGAGCAAAAAATTGTGTTAAGGTAGAAACCAAAAAAGTTACCCCTAAAATAATCAAAAAACCCACAGGCAAAACGCCAACAGGCTGCCAATCATGGGTTAACCATAACAGGGTAGGAATAAGTAAAACCAGAATACCACGCCAAATATTTGATGCTACCAAAACAACTTTTTTTGACCAACGATCTACAAATACCCCAGCTACAGAGCCAAATAATACGGCAGGAATTGTAAACGCTATCATTAAAGCCGAAACCCAACCGCTAATACTTTGATCACTAGCTTGAAACTGGCTATTAATCAAAGCAATCATCAATACTAAATAAACCTTATCAGCTAATTGACAGAAAACTTGACCCGCCCAAAGAGCGAGAAAATTAGGGTTTTTTAATACAGGTAAAAACCCCGCCTGTTGATTATTTGCAGAATCCGTACCCCCAGAATCGGCATCTATTAATGGCAATGTTTCCGGCGTTAAATCCGTCGTTAATTTACCATTCAATTCCGCACCTTTTAATAATGGATCAGATTTTATTTCTGGTTCTTGAGAAATATCAGTTAATGGAATTTCTGCTGGGCAATTTCCATCTTCAGAAACATCTTGTAGTGACATTTCTGGACTATGAATATGACTAAGTTTAGGAGCAGAAGCAACATTATGATCTGATGCTTTATGCTTTTTTTTAGCGTCGCTAGGTGAGTGAGTTCGGCTTTTTTTATTTAAATCAGACGATTGCATCATGGTTGGCGGCAAAATAGGAATCAATCAAAGTGGCAGAGCGAATAGGTTGTCCTAAATGATACTGAACATACTGGCGTAGAATTTGCTCAACAGCTAACCATCCAGAATAGTCGGCTACATCTATTTGTATTATCTCTGTTTCCGACAGATGTTGAAGCATAACCAGTTGTTTCCCATTCAACCGACGAGAAATAATTGGTAACTCCTGCTGGTGAAAAACCGTTTCGTAACTAGGGTTAGAAGACCAGAATTGGGGATTGGAAACATTTGTCTGGCTTGTTTGTGTCATTTCCCTATTTTCCCGTTTCTCCTGCTCTATTTCTGTTCGCAAGGTTTTCCAAGCGTCTAAACAAATTATGCCACCAGAAGGAATGCTAAATCCAACTTGCCAATGGGGATTTGTCCAGTCTGGGGTTAAAAGCCGTTGAGTTAAACAACAAGACTCTACTTGTGGCTTTAGTCCCGCTAAGGATAAAAGTTGAAATACACCTTGAGCTAGATAGGCAACTACACAGTTTATTTCTATTTTTGGTATATCCTCTAGCCGCTGAAGATGCTCATTAAATAACTCATAAATTTCTGTTTGCGGTTGTTCGCTTAACGCTTGACACAGAACTATTTCCGCTAAATATTGACTAGCAGCTAATTTACCCAAATCCTTAGATAAACCCGGGTAGGTTTTGATAGTTTCAGCTTGAGTAATTCTATCGAGATTTCGTCCTTGGGAAATGAGTAATTCATTAATGACAAACATCCCCATTCTCCCCCCCAAGCTGGAGTTTTGTTTCCGTACTCCCGTCGCAACTGCCCGAATTAACCCAAATTCTTGAGTTAAAATTGTAACTATTTTATCAGATTCGCCCAGCACTTGCGCCTTGAGATTAATACCAGTTGCTTTATAGGTTTTACTCATTTTTAGTCAGTAGTCATTAGTCAGTGGTCAGTGGTCAGTAGTCAGTAGTCGGTGGTCAGTAAGTAGTGAGACAGAATTAATTACACAATGTCATTGCGTTAGCGCAGCGTGGTGTTAGCCATAGGGAAAGAAGTGAAATGAAGCAATCGCCAGGGTTGTGATTGCTTCCCTTCCCTCGCAATGACTGTAAATATTTTTGTCCAATTACTTAGTAAAGAAAGAACAACTGACAAAGAACAACTAAACAAAGGACGACTGACTACTCACTCTTTTCTTTTTCTGGGTAATTGCGTTGACGAAGTAAATCCACACCGCGAGATGTGCCTAATCTAGTCGCACCAGCCATAATTAACTCTAAGGCATCATTGTGAGTACGAATACCACCTGATGCTTTGATGCCTACACGATCTTTTACTATCTCTTTTAAAAGCTTAACATCGGCTACAGTTGCGCCACCATTCCAACCTGTACTGGTTTTTAAGAATGCAGCACCAGCATCCATAGCCAATTCCGCAGCGATTTGTTTCTCTGTATCCGTAAGCAAGCTAGTTTCTAAAATTACCTTTACAGGTTGTCCAGCTTCTTCGCAAATTGTGGCAATTTCTCGGTGAACTTCCTCTGTTTTTCCCGCTTTTAACCACCCTAAATTAATAACTACATCCAACTCAGTAGCACCATTGTCTACTGCTTCTTTAGCTTCATATAACTTGACGGCTGAAGTATTTGCACCATTGGGAAAACCAATGACTGTACAAACTTGAGGATTTTTTTTATACAGAAGTTCTGCTACTTGCTTGACATAACAGGGATTCACACAAACCGCTGCAAAGTTATATCTATATGCTTCGTCGCACCATTGACTAATCTGCTCTGGGGTGGCAATTGGTAATAGCAGAGAGTGGTCAATAAATGGCGCAATATCAATGTTTGGATAGTCTGCTGCCATCGTTTTTGTTTTTGGTGTAAAGTTGATTAAACTTGATGAAAATTAAAGTATTTCTTATATATTAAACCACATATCAAGAGAAGTCAGAAAGTAGGGGCGCAGGGACTGCGCCCTTAATCTTGCAACCCAGTGTTTAAAAAGTCAAGAATAGTTTGTGCTAAGGCTTTTGCGGCTAAGTAGGGAACACCATTACCAACGGTTTTAAACATATTCGTAAGTGACATATTTTCTGGAAGGAAAAAATTAACGGGTAAAGATTGAATTGCTAAGGCTTCAGCTACAGAAATACGTCTAATTTTATAAGGATGTAAATGGACTTCATTATTACCATAGCAAGCTGTGGGAGAATAACGCCACCGGTGCAGACGTTTAAATGATTTTTTGGAATCATCTCCTTCAGCAATAGTAGCAAATTTTGTTTTACCTGCTCTTGGTTGAAAATGATGTTGAGCATTAGGATGGTTGAGAACGTGATTTTTTCTAAACCAATATTCAACAGTGAGTTTTTCAGGAATATTTTTAGGACAAGGAATTATGGAATCTTCTTGAAATGGTTGGCTTTTATGCCAAGGATAAGTAAATATTTGTTCTTGAGGATATAAAATATGGTTTTCCCAAGGAAAAGTAAATTCATCTTTGATTTTTATATCTTTGAGAAATTTAGCTTGAAAGCCTATTAAAATAATTCTATCTCTATCTTGAGGGACACCATATTCAATAGAATTAATTAGCCTTTCTGTTAATATATAACCAAATTTTTGTAATTTAATTTTTAGGTCTTCAAAAAATAAACGGTGTTTTGTAGTTCTCCACAAACCTTTAACATTTTCAAATAAAAAGAAATCAGGTAGATTTTGACAAATTAATTCAACATAAGCAAATGAAAGTTGGCCATTATCACCTAAATGTCCTTTGTTTTTACCACCAACTGAAAAATCAGGACAGGGTGGACCACCAATAAAGCCTATTATATTATTTGATTTACGGGAATCTTTGACTAATTCATTTAATCGTTGTGCTGGTGTTCCTACTATTAATTTACTTACGTCTGCGGCTTCTTCTTGATGATATCCATATTCAGGTTGGGGGAGATTGAGAATTTCCCGTGAATAGCGATATGCGGACATGAATGGAGGGAAGATTTCGTTAACGTAAGCGATGTTATAGCCTGTGGTTTCAAAACCTAAATCGAGGAAGCCTGAACCGGAAAAGAATGAGAAGATAAGGGGGGTAGACATTTGACATTATGAACGGTTTAATTTTTTGTTTAACTTTCTTAGGAATTATATTGATTGTAACGGTGCGTTATGAATTGGTTTGGGTAAATACAAAGCGAAACCCAAGCTACGATTTTTTTCCGCACTGTTATTGAGTGAGCCATAAAGTGTCTTTTATTCACATCTTCTGATTATCCCATAATCCGCCAGGGAATTAATTAATGTCATTGCGTAAGCGTTGCGTGGCGTTAGCCATATGGAACGAAGTGAAATGAAGCAATCACAACCCTGGCGATTGCTTCCCTTCGCTCGCAATGACTGTAAATATTTTTGTCCAATTACTTATATGGATTTGAAAATTAGGAAATTATTTTTTTGATTTACAATTTGACAGAAGAGAGATAATCAATAGATTCTATATTTTGTAATCATCTAAATCATTACTAAAATGGATAAATTACAAAGAATATTCAGCGTATTTATACTAATATTGGTACAAGTAGCACAAGAGATAATTCCTATAGGTTCAGATTTCACCATAATTCTGCTATGATGAGAGGCTGTGGGATTTGCTCCTAGTCTTGGTGCTTACTGCCCATTTGTGTATTTTAAACCATTCGTCCGCCTAAGACTGAAGCCGTGATTGGCGACAGGCCGATGTTATTCTTGGAGTTCTATGTCTTTTTCTAATCTCGGCTTGTCCCCAGAAATTGTTCGTGCTGTCACTGAGCGGGGATATGATAAACCTACACCAATCCAGACACAGGCTATTCCTGTGGTGTTGTCTGGTGGTGATATTATGGCTGGAGCGCAAACGGGTACTGGAAAAACTGCCAGTTTCACTCTGCCATTGTTACATCGTTTGTCTGCAAATAAGGGCATTTCTAGTAATTCTCATGGATTTCCGCCAATTCGCGCCTTAATTCTGACTCCTACTCGTGAACTCGCTGCACAGGTGCAAGAAAGTGTCCGTGATTATGGTAAATATTTGAATCTGAATTCAATGGTGATGTTTGGGGGAGTGAGTATTGGTCCCCAAAAACAGAAATTGAGAACCCGTGTAGATATTTTGGTTTCAACTCCAGGACGATTGTTAGATCATGTCCAACAAGGTACTGTGAATTTGTCTCGTGTGGAAGTGTTGGTACTAGATGAAGCAGACCGAATGCTGGACATGGGGTTTATTAATGATATCCGGCGTATTCTTTCACTTTTGCCTAAACAGCGGCAGAATTTGCTATTTTTTGCAACTTTCTCTGATAAAGTTAAAACTCTTGCGGCTGGGTTACTAAATAACCCGACTATGATTGAAGTCGCACGCCGAAATGTGACTGCGGCAACGGTATCACAAAAAGTTTATCATGTGGACAGAGAACGCAAACGCCAATTACTTTCTCATCTAATTCGAGAAAACAAATGGTATCAAGTATTAGTATTTAGCCGCACGAAGCATGGTGCTGACCGGTTGGTGAAGCAGTTGGGTGAAGACCGAATTCAAGCGCTCGCTATTCACGGTAATAAGAGCCAGGGAGCGCGAACTCACGCTTTAGCCAAGTTTAAAGATGGGACTTTGCAGGTATTGGTAGCAACGGATATTGCTGCGCGGGGTCTTGATATTAGTGAACTACCTCACGTTATTAATTACGATTTACCCAATGTCCCAGAAGATTATGTGCATCGCATTGGTCGGACTGGACGCGCTGGTGCGGAAGGTCAAGCGATTTCCCTTGTATGTGTTGATGAACATCATTTATTAGCGGATATTGAACAACTCATTGAGCAGCGTTTACCGAAAGAGGTGGTAGATGGTTTTGGAGTCAACCCAGAAATTAAAGCTGAACCAATTCCCAATGGACGCAAAGCTCCTTCTGGTGGTGGAAATCAGCGGACTCGTCGTTCTGCTCCTAAATCTGCTTCTTCAAAATCACCTAGACAGCCTTCTTCACGCACAGCCGCAGGGGATAAAAAGCCTGGTTCTAGTTCTCCTACACCACGTCGTTCTGGTAAACGTAGGTAATAGCTGAGTTGATAATTGATAACTGACAATTGATAAGTAATTGGACAAAAATATTTACAGTCATTGCGAGCGAAGGGAAGCAATCACAACCCTTGCGATTGCTTCATTTCACTTCGTTCCATTCCCAATGACATTGTGTAATTAATCCTGTCTCACTACTTAATTATCAACTTTTACCCATTCCCCGGATTATTTTTGGGGTTCTTTTTAGGAACTACGGTCAGAAACGGTAAGTTCTACCGAGATTGCCTGTGGAGCGGGCAAAGATTTGATCTATGATCTGATTATCAGTATTCATAACAAAGATTTAGATATAGATTTGGAATCAGCTTTAACTTTTATTACCACTCATCAAGAATGGTATAACTGGATTTTTACAAAGTTTGGTTTTACGCTACCCAAACAATAAAATCACTGTAGTAAATTGTTACAGTGCGTAAATTTTAAGTTATGAAAATACTCATCCTCAATGCCGGTTCTAGCAGCCAAAAGAGTTGTCTGTACGACATGACATCCCCGATTCCTAATTTAGCCCCCCAACCTCTTTGGGAAGGAAAAATAAATTGGACTGAAAACCAAAATCAGGCAGAAATTATAGTTAAAACCGCTACAGGTGCAAAACTGCAAGAAACTCTGGCTGATGATTCCCGACAGGTGCAATTTACTCATTTGTTATCTACTCTTACAAATGGCATAACCAAGGTAATTGATGATTTAGCAGCCATAGATGTGGTAGGACATCGAGTGGTACATGGTGGACAAGATTACCAAGAAGCTGTAATAATTACGGAAGATGTCAAACAGGCGATCGCTCACTTATGTAATCTAGCCCCAGCCCATAATCCAGCCGCTTTAGCTGGTATTGAAACCATTGAAAATAGTCTAGGGAATATCCCCCAAGTCGCAGTTTTTGATACTGGATTTCACCGCACTTTATCCGATGCCGCAGCTATCTATCCCATCCCCTATCATTTAGTTGAACAGGGTATCCGTCGTTATGGCTTTCATGGCATCAGTCACCAGTATTGTGCCAATCGAGCAGCGGAAATTCTTGGTCAAGATTTACAATCTCTGCGAATAATTACCTGTCATTTAGGTAATGGTTGTTCTTTAGCCGCCATCAAAAATGGTTGCAGTATTGACACAACAATGGGATTTACTCCTCTAGATGGTTTAATGATGGGTAGCCGCAGTGGTTCAATTGATCCAGGGATTTTGATTTACTTATTGCAACAGTATAATTACTCTAGTCACGAATTAGATAATGTGTTAAATAAAGCTTCAGGATTAAAAGGTATTTCTGGAGTATCTAGTGATTTAAGGGAAGTGATAGCTGCAAAAGACCAAGGTAATCAACGCGCTCAACTAGCTTGGGATATATACGTACATAGCCTCCGGGCTGGTATCGGGGCAATGCTGGCTAGTTTAGCAGGTTTAGATGTTTTAGTCTTTACCGCTGGAGTCGGCGAAAACTCCCCAGCAATCCGTCAAGCTGCTTGTGAAGCCTGGGGATTTTTAGGACTGAAAATTGACTTGGCGAAAAATCAGCAACAACCTATTGATATTGATATTGCCACATCTGATTCCACAGTACGAATCTTAGTCATAGAAACTCAAGAAGATTGGTCAATAGCTCAACAATGTTGGAAATTGCTGCAACAATAATACAGGAGTTCAGGAGGTAGGGGCGCAGGGCCTGCGCCCATTCAGGAGTATGGCTAACGCCACGCTATGCCTTCGGCACACCACGTGAACGCTATCAGGAGTTCAGAAGGAACAAGGAACAAATTTCTCCCCCACTCTCCCCCACTCCCCCCACTCCCCCCACTCCCCCACTCCCCCACTCCCCCACTCCCCCACTCCCCCACTCCCCCACTCCCCCACTCCCCCACTCCCCCCACTCCCCCACTATGTTTTTATCTCGTGAAGCTATTACCACGCCATTAGTTGCTTGCTTTTGTATTGTCAGTATTAGCTTAATGCAAATACCAAAACTGCAAAAACTATTAATTAATAAACAATCTATTTCCGTAGAAGCTCTCCAAAAAGACCTCAAGAAAGAAAGTTTTCGCTTAAACTTACTTGAGGCTATCCCCAGTTTTAGTTATAAAAATTTCATTGCCGATTGGGTATATATTGATTTTTTGCAATTCTTCGGTGATAATGAAGCCAGAGATAAAACCGGATACAGTATCAGCCCAGAGTATTTTGAAGTTATTTTAGACCGTGATCCACGTTTCTTGGAAGCTTATTTAGGACTTTCTATAAGTAGTTCTTTATACGGTGGTATGCCAAATAGAACTATAGCTTTAATGGAAAAAGGATTAAAATCTTTATCACCACAAATTCCCCCCAGGTCATACTATATCTGGCGCTACAAAGGCACAGATGAGTTATTATTTTTAGGTAATGCTCAGGCATCAAAAAAATCTTTTCTCAAAGCCGCAGAGTGGGCAAGCACTTATACTGATGAAGAAGGTAAGCAAGTAGCGTTTATTTCTCAAAAAACTGCCAATTTTTTGAGTAAAAATCCTGATAGTAAAGCAGCACGAGTGGCTACATGGGCAATGGTTTTAAACAATAATGTAGATGAAAAAACTCGCAACCGAGCAATTCAGGAAATTGAAGCCTTGGGAGGAAAGGTCGTTACAAATGCCGACGGCACAGTTAGTATTAGACCACCAGAAAAAGATTGATTGGTCATTGGTCATTGGTCATTGGTCATTGGTCATTGGGTAATTTTCTCCTGACTCCTGACTCGGTGACTCTTGACTCGGTGACTCCTGACTCCCGCAAAGAATCGCTACAATAGAATTTCTACTATCCTCATCTTTTAGGCCTGTAGGGTAGAACAGATTATTTTTATTGTGACAGGAGGATTATTTTAAGATATATTAAGATAAGTTAACATAATTATCATAATGTCCTCTTCCTTAGAGAAGCTAGGTATAAGCAGCAAACAAGTACAGGAGAATCAACATCGGTGAATAATAAAAAATGGCGAAATACGGGGCTGTACGCGCTCCTTTTTATAGTGGTTATTGCGCTAGGAACGGCATTGTTTGACAAACAACCTCAAAGCCGAGAAACATGGCGCTACAGCCAATTTATCCAAGAAGTCGAAAAAGGCAGAGTTGAGAGAGTCAGTTTAAGTTCCGACCGGTCTACAGCCTTGGTGACACCTAAATATGACCCTAACAAAAAGATTGTTACCTTAGTTAATGACCCAGATTTAATCAACACTCTGACAAATAAAGGTGTTGATATTGCCGTATTACCTCAAGCAGACGAAGGATTCTGGTTTAAGGCTCTCAGCAGCTTATTCTTCCCTGTATTGCTGTTAGTTGGTTTATTTTTCCTCCTCCGTCGCGCACAAGGTGGACCAGGTAGCCAAGCTATGAACTTTGGTAAATCTAAAGCCAGGGTGCAAATGGAACCCCAAACTCAAGTTACCTTTGGTGACGTTGCGGGTATTGACCAAGCCAAATTAGAATTAAATGAAGTTGTAGACTTTTTAAAGAATGCCGATCGCTTTACCGCTATTGGTGCAAAAATTCCTAAAGGTGTACTTTTAGTTGGTCCTCCTGGTACAGGTAAAACCCTCCTCGCGCGGGCTGTTGCTGGAGAAGCAGGTGTTCCTTTCTTCTCAATTTCTGGTTCTGAATTTGTGGAAATGTTCGTTGGTGTGGGTGCTTCCCGTGTCCGCGATTTATTTGAACAAGCGAAAACCAATGCTCCTTGTATCGTCTTTATTGATGAAATTGACGCAGTAGGTCGTCAACGGGGTGCTGGTTTAGGTGGTGGTAACGACGAACGGGAACAAACCCTCAACCAGTTACTAACGGAAATGGATGGTTTTGAAGGTAACACTGGTATTATTATTATTGCTGCTACCAACCGTCCTGATGTATTAGATGCTGCTTTATTACGTCCAGGTCGTTTTGACCGTCAAGTTGTGGTTGACCGTCCCGACTACGCTGGTAGAAGTGAAATTCTCAGAGTTCATGCCCGTGGTAAAACTTTATCTAAAGATGTAGACTTGGATAAAATTGCCCGCCGGACTCCTGGTTTTACCGGTGCAGATTTATCTAACCTGTTGAATGAAGCCGCAATTCTAGCCGCCCGTCGCAATTTAACTGAAATTTCGATGGATGAAATTAATGATGCAATTGACCGTGTATTAGCTGGACCCGAAAAGAAAGACCGGGTAATGAGCGAAAAGCGCAAAACTTTGGTTGCATACCATGAAGCAGGTCACGCTTTAGTTGGGGCTTTAATGCCTGACTATGACCCTGTGCAAAAGATTAGCATTATTCCTCGTGGTCAAGCCGGTGGTTTAACTTGGTTTACTCCTAGTGAAGACCGCATGGACACTGGCTTATATAGCCGTGCTTATTTGGAAAATCAAATGGCTGTGGCTTTAGGTGGTCGTCTGGCTGAAGAAATCATTTTTGGTGAAGAGGAAGTGACTACTGGTGCTTCTAATGATTTACAGCAAGTGGCTAGAGTAGCTAAACAAATGATAACTCGGTTTGGCATGAGCGATCGCTTGGGTCCAGTAGCCCTGGGTCGTCAACAAGGAAATATGTTCCTGGGTCGAGATATTATGTCAGAACGCGATTTCTCAGAAGAAACCGCTGCTGCTATTGACGAAGAAGTTCGGAAATTAGTTGATACTGCTTATATTCGAGCTAAAGAAGTATTAGTCAGTAACCGCAAGGTTTTAGATGAAATTGCTCAAATGCTGATAGATAAAGAAACCGTTGACGCTGAGGAATTACAACAAATCCTTGGTAATAACGATGTGAAAATGGCAGCTTTTGCGTAATTTTTGTTAAATATCTAAAATAGGGGTAATTCTGGTTTTTCTGGGATTACCCTTTTCTTATTTTATTGTTAATGTTAAAGATGCTAAAATAGAGAAAAATAGTAAATATAACCATGATATCACCACAGTTAGCAGTTGTTAAAAATGGGAAAATAGAATTAATTGATTCCTTGTCTATTCCCGAAGGAACAAAAGTGTTAATTACACCTATTATTGTAGATAATGATACGGAAAATCAAGACGATTGGGAATATTTTTCTTTGAAAAATTTGAATCTATGTTATGGAGATGATGAACCAGAATATACCCTAGAATTAATTAAAGAATATAACAAGAATTATGAAAGAATGTGATATTGTATTAACTCCTGTTCCCCAAGCAAATGGAGGAATAAAAAATCGTCCTGCGCTGATTTTAAAAGAAATGCCAAAATATCAAGACTTTTTAGTTTGTGGTATTAGTACCCAATTCAAACAATATATTGCTAATTTTGATGAAATAATTTCACCAGAAGATGAGGATTTTCAATTCAGTGGTTTAGTTAGTCAATCTGTTATTCGATTAAGCTTTTTAACCGTTATTTATAGTAACAGTATAATTGGTTCAATTGGGGCAATTTCAACGGAAAGACATCAAAGATTATTAGAAAATTTAAGCCAATATTTAGTTAAATTAACCAAGTAATTGCATACAACAATAATAGACAAGGGATTTTACCTGAGTAAAACGCAAAGATTGTAAAGTTTTGTTGCAGGATTCAACACTACTGATGTAATTATTCGATTTTATAAAGACATCCGTAGAACCGTAAACCGTTAGATATCATGGAAGTTTTACCATTACCCAATAATTGGCAAGATATTCAACCTGACGTTGTATATTCTTCAACTTATGATTTGCAAGTTTCATTTAGCGACGAACAAATAAAATTAGGTATAAGATATGATGGTAAAGGAAAGCATTTAAAGGCAATTGCGAAAGGGTTAGTACACCCACAGGGTAGTATTGGGCTTGTTGATTCTCAAGAAAAAGGATATAATTTAAAATCTAAAGTGTTAGGTAACGGTGGTGATAGACGGTTTCACGCCAAATATGTTAATGGTATATTACATTTTCCTGGTTTTGTAACACAACATTAATCCAGAATAAATTATGACTACACTTCAATTGAAAAATCACCAAATCTGGCAAGATTTAACTGAAATATTAGAAAATTTAGATCCTAATTCTCTTGTTCAAAAACATCTTGAACAATGCTGTTATACAATCAATGGTTATTGGGATGAACAGGATGAATATTATGACTCAATTAGCTTACCTCATACCATAGAAGCAGAATTAGTTAGTAGTTTTGTAGGTGTTACCCAAGATAAACGTTTTCTAAAACTCAAATTTTCTCTTATTGGTACTACTACTATTTATGCTAAAATGATCCCTCATGATCCCCATGATAAATCTTACCCATTCGGAAGTCCAATTATTCAAAATATAGGTGAGTTAGTTCTTATCTATAATGAAAATCTGGAATTTGTTGATGAAAATTGGCTTTTAGATATAGATTCTCCTCTGCTTGATAAAAGACAATTTACTAATACCTAAGATAATTGTAGGTTGGGTAGAACGAAGTGAAACCCAACAAAATATAGCTAGACTTATGAAAGTAATCTATTTTTGCACGCAGAGGCGCAGAGTTGCAGAGAGTTCATTTTATTTTATCCTATTCGCAAAACTAAGGTTTCTTCTCCTGGTAAAATTAAGGTTTTTCCCAATGGTAAAATTGCTAAAGCATTAGTTTGGGATAAGTTAATTAAGTTTCCAGAATTTAAATTACCACTTGTTTGATGAAATTCATAAATACCATCATTTAAATTTAAAGTACCCCAAATATAAGTTTCCATTTTTCCGTTAGATTTTAATTCGCAATGGGATTTTACTTTTAAAAGTTTTGCTTCCCAACCTCGATTAATTCCTGAAAGTTTTTTAATTGTCGGTTTTACAAATCGCCAAAATGTCACTAAAGCCGAAACGGGATTTCCTGGTAAACCAAAATAAAGGGAGTTGGGAAATGTGGCAAATGTGAGAGGTTTTCCTGGACGCATCTGCACAGCACGAAAATGAATTTCTGCTCCCAAAGATGCTAATATATTATCAATATAATCATAATCACCTACGGAAACTCCACCAGAAGAAAGAACTATATCCGCATGATTAATGGCGTAATTTATAGTTTCTGTTAAAGCAGTTTGATTATCTTTAACAATTCCTAACATTAACACTTCTGCACCCAATTCTTGCACCAAAGCAACTAAAGCATATTGGTTAGAATCTACTATTTGTCCAGGTTTTAGGGTTTGTTCTGGTGTTACCAATTCGTCACCACTAGAAAAAATTGCCACTCGTGGACGACGGAAAACACTGATTTCTGGCAATTGTGCTGCGGCTAAAATAGCAATTTCCGCTGCATTGAGGGGAATTCCTGCTGGTAAAAGTTCTTTTCCGGCTTGGTAAAAGTCTCCTTGGTGTCTAATAAATTCTTGGGGTTGCGGTGTAGCAAAAATAAAAACTTGGTTTTCCTGCAATTTAGTTTTTTCCTGCATAACTACAGTATCCGCACCTTTTGGGATTATTGCACCAGTGAAAATCCTTGCTGCTTGTCCTGGTTGAATAGTATTTTGAGGTTGATATCCTGCGGGAATCTCTTCGACAACTTCTAAAATTGTCGGATTTTCAGAAGTGGAATTTTGCACATCTTCATAACGCACTGCAAAACCATCCATTGCGGAATTATCCCAATGGGGAAAATCTAAAGAACTAATTACAGGAGTTGCTAAAATTCGGTGAAATGCTGTCAATAAATCAACAACTTCAAGATCATGTTCTTGATTTAAAGGTTGAACATGATTGAAAATAATCGTTTCTGCATCTTTAACGGATAACATAGTGGATGATTTAGTTAGTTACTGTTAGAAATTAAGATTAATTAACTTTTATTATTGAGAGGTTGTCTGAAAAGTCATGATTGCTGTATTAAATGTTTTACCCCTCCCTAACCCTCCCTTTATAAAGGCTACGGTGTACACACAAGTTATCGAATCACCATTATTCCTCAAATTACCCCTCCCTAACCCTCCCCGATGCTTTGGGGAGGGAACTAGTACCGCAAGGCGGAAGTCAAAAGTCAAAAGTCAAAAGTCAAAATGAAGACAGTATAGGCCTTTGGAGGATTGAGAATGGTTGGTTTATTTACGCCGTTTTGTACTAGATTTTTATTACAAGGGGAAAGGGGGGACTAAGTAGGTTGGCGTTAAAAATTGTCGTTGGGGCAAGGGAACAGGGAACAGGGAACAGGGAACAGGGAGAGAGTTTTGGGCGATTTTACTTTTCTTCACATACCTTTAAATTTTTCGGTTCACCTACTTATAGCAAATAAACATTGGATTTGAGAACTTTGATCAGTTTATTGCCCATGATAAGAAAAAAGACAGGCAAAAAGCCTGTCAAATAACCGATGATCTAGCAAAGAATTTGTAATCATTCTCAACAGTGATTTTTCAGATTTATGAAGTATCTAAATCAAATAAATCACACCAATCATAGTTATGATTTAGAAATTCATTTCCGCAGCTTGGACTTTTTCTACTTGTTTCTTCTTGAGAACTAGCATGATTTGTGCCATCATCACTAAACAGATAAAAGCAACTAACCATGTAACTCTAGAAGAGTCTTGCAAAACAATTTCTGCATCTCTTTGACCAAAACCACCAACATTGGGGTTGTTGGTTAAAGCATCACCAATGGCAACGGCTTGTCCTTGAGTCACAATTAATTCAGGTCCAACGGGAACTGTATCGGTAACGACATCACCAGTTGCGGTTGTGATGCTGATTAGATTCTTAACGTTACCGTCTTCATCTTCTGTTTGAGCAATTTTGCTAATTGTACCGGCAGCAGAAGCGTTGAATAAGTTATTATTGCTCTTCTCACCTGTGGGGTAAACTTGTCCACGTCCGCGATTACCGCCTACATGAACAGAGTATTTGCCAAAGTGGATATTTTTGTCTGTGGCGGGGTTAGGAGAAAGAATCGGGAAGACGATTTCTTGATATTCTTCACCGGGTAATGGACCAACAATGACAACATTATCTGTGGTGTCGTTGTAAGGGGTGAATGTCATATCACCCACTTCTGCTTTCATTTCTTCAGGAATGCGATCTTCTGGGGCAATCTTGAAGCCTTCGGGCAACATTAATACAGCACCAACATTTAAACCAACCTTAGAACCATCAGCACCAACTTGTTGCACGGTGGTATCGTAAGGGATTTTGACAACGGCTTTAAATACAGTGTCAGGAAGTACAGATTGAGGAATTTCTACTTCTGTGGGTTTAGCAGCTAGGTGACAGTTAGCGCAAACAATTCGCCCTGTGGCTTCGCGGGGGGTGGCAGGAGCGGTTTGTTGCGCCCAAAAGGGATAGGCGGCGGCAGTTTGTGGGACGGCTATATCGCTAGTGAATAAAAAGGTAACAGTAGCGATCGCTATTAGCAATGTCTTAACCATTGCTTTAGCAGTGCGAGTTAATTTCGCAGGTGTAAGGGCATTTCTCATCTCTATAAAGTCATTTGTCAGTGGTTATTGGTCATTTGTCATTGGTCAGTAGTCATTGGTCAAGAGTTGATAAAAAGCCCTAGATTGTTGACTGGAGACTAATGCATTAAGCCCACCAAGCGGCATCCCCGGTGCGGAAATCGGTTTCTGTCCAAGGTGTGAGTAGAATTTTGTCGTCTTCTACGTTGGCATGGGCTAGAGCTAAGGATTTTGGTGCAGGACCACGAATTACTTTACCAGTAGCGTCATATTGTGAACCATGACAAGGGCATTTAAACTTATTCTCAGCCACGTTCCAAGGTACAACACAACCTAAATGGGTACAAATAGCATTAATCCCGTAGTCAGCGATCGCTTCTTTACTTTCCACCACAATATAGGTAGGATCTCCCTTGAGTCCTTGCACCAGAGTGCGATCGCCTACATTATGACTATCCAGAAACTTGCTCACACTAACATCATTACCTAGTTCATTCTTGGCTACAGTACCGCCACCAGCACCACCACTAGCAGGAGGGATAAAGTAGTTAATAACAGGGTACAATGCACCCAAGGCCACCCCGGTAACAGTCCCGAAAGTGAGCAGGTTCATAAACTGACGACGACCCATATCGGGAACGTCTGTAATTTCTGAAAATTGAGCCATAATCTCCGCGCTGTTTGTGTAATTTATTAATCATTTTGACAAGAGTACCAGCACAAGAGCCACTCTCATCTGAATTGAAATCATAACGCTCATAGCGATGCCATAATTCTTAGTTGCAAGACATAGTGAGCATCTCTTCCGTTAGCATTACATTTCTTTATATCCCTATCATACTGGAGTCACGGAACTTAATATCATAACTAAATGTAAAATCTAGATAAGCTAAGGGAACAGGGAATAGGGAATAGGGAACAGGGCAGGGGGCAGGGGGCAGGGAGCAGGGGGCAGGGGGCAGGGAGCAGGGAGCAGGGGGCAGGGGGCAGGGGGCAGGGAGCAGGGGGCAGGGGGCAGGGAGCAGGGGGCAGGGGGCAGGGAGCAGGGAGAAGTAATTGTCTAATTACCAATTACCAATTACCAAAATCTAAAATCCAAAATCTAAAATCCAAAATCTAAAATCTAAAATTACTATGACTGGAAAGGAATTACGCCAACTGTTGATTGATAAATGGGGACAACCTTATGATGTCCAGTTTCGCCGCACCCAAGGGAAAATATTTCTGCAAATCATGTGGAAATACTTTGGACAAGTTTCTTTCCCCATGAGCGAAATAGATTATCAAGATCATCTGGACAGCATTGTCAATTATCTTAATGCTTTAGGCGGAATACAACAAGTACAAACTTTTATTCTAGAAACCAAAGAGCGTCCTCGTCTTGGGAAAGCGGTTAGCATACCTCTTGATTTGGGTGAACGCGCTTCAGAATGGATTGTTTAAAAATCAGGTAATAGGTAATAAGGGTTTGCTCCTGACTCCTAACTCCTGATTCAGTGACATTAAACTGAAGATATAAAAAAATTAACGGCAAAGAATTAGATATCTGTTACTATCTACACTTATTGTACTAGGTCAACACGGTATTAATCAGGCTATGATTATGGGACGGTTTTAGAAGCCTGGAACGCTCCAGGTAAATTATGTTAATTTTTACGAGATGCTACGAGAACACAGTGCAGGGGACGTAAGCTGTGCGAATTCCGCTCGATTATTACCGAATTCTAGGATTACCGTTGGTGGCAAATGAGGAACAATTGCGACAGGCATACAGCGATCGCATTGTCCAATTGCCCCGACGGGAATATTCGACTACATCTATATCTTCTCGCAAGAAGCTGATTGAAGAAGCTTATATGGTTTTATTAAATACCGATGAGCGCAAAGCCTACGATCAGCTTTATCTGGCTCACGTTTATACTCCTAGCAAAACTGCTGATACAGGTTTACAGGAAAATCTAGTAGATACCAACCCCAAAGACCAAGATGCTCAAAGTCTCAGCATCGAAATCACCCCAGAGCGATTTATTGGTTCTTTGTTAATACTCCAAGAACTAGGAGAATATGAATTAGTATTAAAACTCGGTCGCCCGTACCTAGTTAATAAACCTAGTCCAATTAGTCTCAAAACAGGTCATCGTACTACCCAAGCAGAAACTCCTGAAAACCCAGACCTACCAGACATTATCCTCACCGTCTCCCTAGCTTGCCTAGAACTAGGACGGGAAGAATGGCAGCAAGGTCACTATGAAAATGCCGCCATATCTTTAGAAACTGGTGAGGAATTATTAGCACGGGAAGGCTTATTTCCCAGCGTCCGCGCCGAAATGACCGCTGATCTTTACAAACTGCGTCCCTATCGCATCTTGGAACTATTAGCACTACCACAAACACAGATTCCCAAACGTCGGCAAGGATTAGAATTATTACAAAGTATCCTAGAAGATCGTGGCGGCATTGATGGCACAGGCAACGATCAATCAGGACTTAACATAGATGACTTTTTACGATTTATCCAACAAATTCGCCATTATTTAACAGTCTCAGAACAGCATAAACTCTTTGAATTAGAAAGTAAACGCCCCTCAGCCGTGGCTACATATTTAGCAGTATATTCCTTAATCGCCAGAGGTTTTGCCCAACGCCAACCAGCATTAATTCGTCAAGCCAAGCAACTATTAATGCAATTAGGCAAACGCCAAGACGTGCATTTAGAACAATCCCTTTGTGCTTTACTCATGGGACAAACGGAAGAAGCCACCCGTGTCTTAGAACTAAGTCAAGAATATGAAGCCTTAGCTTTTATTCGGGAAAAATCGCAAGACTCACCAGACCTATTACCCGGACTATGCTTATACAGTGAACAATGGTTACAGCAAGAAGTATTTCCCCACTTTCGAGATTTAGCAAAACAGCAAGCCTCGTTAAAAGAATACTTTGCTGATAGACAAGTTCAAGCTTATCTAGAATCTTTACCCAACGATGCCCAAATTACCAATGAATGGGCAGTAATTAACCATCAATCCTTTCCCCAGCCAGATATTCATCATTACCGTCACCATAATAATAACACCACACAAGCACCACAACATCATCAACCAGTCAATCCTGAGTTACCAGAAACCCATCCTCGACCTCAACCTGAATCTTCCCAGGGTTCTATACCGAGGTGGAATCATCCATCAACAGATGGAAATGAGGGAAATCAAATATCACAAATACCCTTAACAGCAGCAAACCCAAACAGAAGAACACATCCAGTTAATGATCATCCGACGACAGTAACAAACCAGCAGTCTCCCAAACGCAGAAGACGCAAACCGACTGCTAATACACTTCCCCAGCGATTCATCCAGTCTCAAGCTAATTTTCTCAGTAGTCTAGATCCAAAAACACGCTTAGTTTGGTTAGTTTTTTTCTCATTGGGAGGAGTATTAATTCTTTCGTTATTAGTATCAACAACTTTTGGCTTAGTCAAAAACATCTTCTTTCCCAGTCCATCATTAAAGGGAGAACAGTTAGCAATACAACTAAATCAACCACCCATCAACATTCCTGACCCCAACAGCGAACCTGAAGCCACCAATAATGAAGAACTGACCAAGGAGACAGCAAAGGAAGTAATTGAAACTTGGTTATCTGCCAAAACCTCAGCTTTGGGGCAAAATCATGACATTGATGGTTTAAAGGAAATTTTAACAGGTGCAGTTTTATCCCAATGGCAGTCAGTAGCCCAGCAAGAACAAGAAGATCAACGCCATCGCCAGTACAAGCATAATGTGGAAATAGTCACTGTCTCTAACAAGGGAACGGACAAAGATTATGTATCTGTAGACGCTCAGGTACAAGAAGTTACTAAGTTCTATCGAAATAGTCAGCAGCAAAAGTCTTCTAGTGAAAACTTGCGGGTTCGTTATGATTTGGTTCGCAAAGAAGGCAAATGGCTGATTCAGAAAATGTCAGTGATTCAGAATTTTTTGTAAGTTGGAGACAAGAGGCAAGAGGCAAGAGGCAAGAGGGGAAAAATTTCTTTCTTCATCCTGACTCCTGACTGGGCGTGGGTCCCGCGCCCCTACCTCCTGACTCTTCCCTTAATGTCATGAAACTTTGACACTTATGCCCTGACTGAGATCGCTATGTTAAGATTTCATGACATATTGATCCCCGCATGGCTGATAACTACGTGAAATATAGTAAAACCTATCTTTAGACCCCTTGATCCCTAGATAGTTTTACTGGTTAATATTTACCTAACAACTCTTTGCAATCCTCAATAAATGCAAAACAACGGCATAACCAGGAATTTTGATGAGTTAGTATCTTAATAAAAAACAAACAGTAAACAAATTTAAAACTGGGGCAAAACCGGGAGTCAGGAATAAAAAAATCTGGGTAGACGATATTTAATCAAACTTTTTAACCCGGAAACAATACTTTACCTTTCAAACTACTGGAGTCCAAATCAATGGCAAAAGAACGCCCACCGCTAGAAGAGATGACCTTACGGCAATTACGCAAAGTTGCCAGTGAATACTGTATATCTCGTTATAGCAGAATGCGTAAATCGCAGTTATTAGCATCAATTGAAGACGTTCAAAATAGTAAATTCTCGCTCAGTTCATCCCCTAATCTGGAGGCACAAGAAACCGTGGAAGCAGCAAAATTTGAGTTAGGTCAAGAAGATCGGACTGGTGGTTCTCTCGCTGATGTTGATGAAGCACTAGCAGATTTACCAGCTGGTTATGGTGACAGTCGGATTGTTCTGTTACCTCGTGATCCTCAATGGGCTTACACTTACTGGGATATTCCTAACGACCATAAAGAAGCACTGCGTCGTCAAGGTGGACAAACCCTAGCTTTGCGGATTTATGATGTCACTGATGTTGATCTAGATTATCAAAGTCCCCACAGTATTCAAGAATACCCTGCTGATGAACTAGCAAGAGAATGGTATTTGCCAATTCCCGTGAGCGATCGCGATTATGTGATAGATGTTGGTTATCGCACCGCTGATGGTGGTTGGTTGGTATTAGCGCGTTCCGCGAGAGTGCATATTCCCCCCGTCTATCCTGCTGACTGGATTGAAGATGTCTTCATCACCGTAGACTTTGAAGAAGACCTACGTGGTAAGACCTTCTACGAACTAGTTCCCCCATCCAAGAAATTACCAACTGCTACTGCTACTGCTGCTGCGGGTGGTGGAAATCCCATTTACGAACAAATCTTTGGTCTAGCAGAATCCGCTGAAGCTCAACGGGTTGCAGGTTCTATATTCGGTTCTATGCAGCACGTCCCCGGTTCTGCTGCTCCCGAACAAGCTCTCAGTTCCTACGTTTTCCCATCTGGTGTAGGTATGTGGGCTATTCCTACCGTATCTGGTTTAACTATGTCCGGTGTGGGAATGTCCGGTTTCTCCGCTTCTGCTGTTCCTGCGCGTCCTCGCAAATTCTGGTTAGTTGCTGATGCTGAATTGATTGTCTACGGTGCAACCGAACCTGATGCAACTGTAACCATTGGTGGTCGTCCCATTAAACTTAATTCCGATGGTACATTCCGCTTCCAAATGTCTTTCCAAGATGGTTTAATTGACTACCCAATTTTAGCTGTTGCGGCTGATGGTGAACAAACCCGTTCTATTCACATGAAGTTTGAGCGCGAAACACCTTCTCGTAATACTAATACCAAAGATGAAGCTGTTTTGGAATGGATGGTATAAGTTCTGTATTTGAAGATTAACCATAACTGCAATTAATAAATTCACCCGTTATAGGATGCCTGTAGCGGGTTTTTTATTGTCTGAATCAGGATGTCTAGGATTTAAGGATTTACAGGATGTTATAATATTTATAAACTTTCACCAAAATATACAGTTATGGCGATCGCTATTTCCTAGAGTCTAAAATTAGATTACAATAGTTTGTATATACCTAGCAAAAATTGACTATAACTCACTATGACTATCAATCTAACACCAAAACAAGAAGACTTTATTCAAACAAAACTGCAAACAGGAAAATACCAATCGGTAGAACAACTGATGGAAATTGCTTTCCATTTACTAGATGAGTATGATCGGAATGAGACAGAATGGGTTAAGAAAGTGCGAGAAAAAATTGATGCAGCAATTTCAATTTCTGAACACACACCACCTATTGATGGAGAAACATTTGTTAATCAAATTTTAGATCGTTTTCAGCAACAAAGACAGGTGCAAAAATGAATCGTTATGTTATTAATATTCTCGCTAGTTATGACCTGAATGAAATTGCTGAATACTTCTCACAAAAAAACTTAGAAGCAGGTGAAAAATTTTTTCAGGAGTTTAACCGCAAATGTACACAATTAGTTTCCTTTCCTAATAGTGGTAAAAGCTACTCAGAAATCAACCCTGATTTACGCGGATTATCCCTTGAAGGATATATAATTTTTTATCGAGTATTGGATGATGGAGTTGAAATTTTACGAGTGGTAAGTGGTCGTCGTGATCTTTCATCTATGTTTGATGATTCTCAATAAAATTAACAGGTATCCCTGTCATAATATCTTTTCTGTCAGAATCAGGTGGTTATCGTGCTTTGTAATCGTAGTCAGGAGTAAATTGAATTTGTCCACTTAAATCAAGTAAATTCCGTTTTTTACGAACGCGAATTAGTTCTTGTAATGCTAGATGAATTAATTCTTTTTTGGTTCGCACGTTAGTTAAACGAAATGCTTCTTCTACTAATCCGTCGTCAAGTTCAATATTGGTTCGCATGATCTTTAAGTAAATTATGTGTATGAATATGTGTATTATACATTATTTTGTCAGAATCAGGATAACCAGGATTAGAGGATGTACAGGATGTAATTTTTTTATTGTTTAGGAAAAATGGCAATTTTTGGATGATAGATAATATCCTGTGATTGTAATTATCATTTTTCAATATTCACAGACAATTCATCAATCACAATTTGTCAGAATCAGGATAACCAGGATTTGAGGATTTTCAGGATGTTGTTGTTTGATTGTCTATGAGAAGTACAGATTTTAGGATGTTAGATAATAAATTATCCGTTAAATTATTTGTTGTTATTTGTTGACTGTTGGTGTAACTATATTTTATAATATCTCAATATTCACAGACAATTCATCAATAACAATCCTGTACATCCTAAAATCCTGGACATCCTGATTCAGACAATTACAATTTCAGCATCCCACCAATAACCTACAAATAACAATCATGTAAATCCATGAACACACCTAATACCCCAAATAAAAAATTAGACGAAATCACATACATAATAAATGGCTGTGCAATGAAAATACACCGAACTTTGGGAAATGGTTTTCAGGAAGTTATTTATCAAAGATGTATGGAAATTGAACTCAAAAAATCAGGTTTAGGTTTTGGAAGAGAGGTAGAACAAGTAATTTATTATGAGGAATTGAAGTAGGAACAAGAAGGGCGGATTTTATAGTTGAAAATCAGGTTGTGGTGGAGTTGAAAGCGATAATTAATTTAGAAGATGTTCATTTAGCGCAAGCGAAAAATTATTTGGTAGCTTATAATTTTCCTGTGGGTTTATTGATTAATTTTGGTGCGTTAAAGTTGGAATATAAGAAGGTTTTTAATTCTAGATATCAGGGTTAATTTGTCAGAATCAGGATTTCCAGGATTAGAGGATATTCAGGATGTTGTTGTTTATTTGAAGTGGGGATTTTGAGCTTTTTTTGTCTGAATCAGGATAACCAGGATTGGAGGATGTACAGGATGTAATTTTTTTATTGTTTAGGAAAAATGGCAATTTTTGGATGATAGATAATATCCTGTGATTGTAATTATCATTTTTCAATATTCACAGACAATTCATAAATAACAATCTGTCTGAATCAGGATAACCAGGATTGGAGGATGTACAGGATGTAATTTTTTTATTGTTTAGGAAAAATGGCAATTTTTGGATGATAGATAATATCCTGTAATTGTAATTATCATTTTTCAATATTCACAGACAATTCCTCAATAACAATCTGTCAGAATCAGGATAACCAGGATTGGAGGATGTACAGGATGTAATTTTTTTATTGTTTAGGAAAAATGGCGATTTTTGGATGATAGATAATATCCTGTGATTGTAATTATCATTTTTCAATATTCACAGACAATTCATCAATAACAATCTGTCAGAATCAGGATAACCAGGATTGGAGGATGTACAGGATGTAATTTTTTTATTGTTTAGGAAAAATGGCAATTTTTGGATGATAGATAATATCCTGTGATTGTAATTATCATTTTTCAATATTCACAGACAATTCATCAATAACAATCCGTCTGAATCAGGATAACCAGGATTGGAGGATGTACAGGATGTAATTTTTTTATTGTTTAGGAAAAATGGCAATTTTTGGATGATAGATAATATCCTGTGATTGTAATTATCATTTTTCAATATTCACAGACAATTCATCAATAACAATCCGTCTGAATCAGGATAACCAGGATTGGAGGATGTACAGGATGTAATTTTTTTATTGTTTAGGAAAAATGGCAATTTTTGGATGATAGATAATATCCTGTGATTGTAATTATCATTTTTCAATATTCACAGACAATTCATCAATCACAATTTGTCTGAATCAGGATAACCAGGATTGGAGGATGTACAGGATGTAATTTTTTTATTGTTTAGGAAAAATGGCGGTTTTTGGATGATAGATAATATCCTGTGATTGTAATTATCATTTTTCAATATTCACAGACAATTCATCAATCACAATTTGTCTGAATCAGGATAACCAGGATTGGAGGATGTACAGGATGTAATTTTTTTATTGTTTAGGAAAAATGGCAATTTTTGGATGATAGATAATATCCTGTGATTGTAATTATCATTTTTCAATATTCACAGACAATTCATCAATAACAATCCGTCTGAATCAGGATAACCAGGATTGGAGGATGTACAGGATGTAATTTTTTTATTGTTTAGGAAAAATGGCAATTTTTGGATGATAGATAATATCCTGTGATTGTAATTATCATTTTTCAATATTCACAGACAATTCATCAATAACAATCCGTCTGAATCAGGATAACCAGGATTGGAGAATGTACAGGATGTAATTTTTTTATTGTTTAGGAAAAATGGCAATTTTTGGATGATAGATAATATCCTGTGATTGTAATTATCATTTTTCAATATTCACAGACAATTCATCAATAACAATCCGTCTGAATCAGGATAACCAGGATTGGAGAATGTACAGGATGTAATTTTTTTATTGTTTAGGAAAAATGGCAATTTTTGGATGATAGATAATATCCTGTGATTGTAATTATCATTTTTCAATATTCACAGACAATTCATCAATAACAATCCGTCTGAATCAGGATAACCAGGATTGGAGGATGTACAGGATGTAATTTTTTTATTGTTTAGGAAAAATGGCGATTTTTGGATGATAGATAATATCCTGTGATTGTAATTATCATTTTTCAATATTCACAGACAATTCATCAATAACAATCTGTCAGAATCAGGATAACCAGGATTAGAGGATGTACAGGATGTAATTTTTTTATTGTTTAGGAAAAATGGCAATTTTTGGATGATAGATAATATCCTGTGATTGTAATTATCATTTTTCAATATTCACAGACAATTCATCAATAACAATCTGTCAGAATCAGGATAACCAGGATTGGAGGATGTACAGGATGTAATTTTTTTATTGTTTAGGAAAAATGGCGATTTTTGGATGATAGATAATATCCTGTAATTGTAATTATCATTTTTCAATATTCACAGACAATTCCTCAATAACAATTTGTCTGAATCAGGATAACCAGGATTGGAGGATGTACAGGATGTAATTTTTTTATTGTTTAGGAAAAATGGCAATTTTTGGATAATAGATAATATCCTGTGATTGTAATTATCATTTTTCAATATTCACAGACAATTCATCAATAACAATTTGTCTGAATCAGGATAACCAGGATTGGAGGATGTACAGGATGTAATTTTTTTATTGTTTAGGAAAAATGGCAATTTTTGGATAATAGATAATATCCTGTGATTGTAATTATCATTTTTCAATATTCACAGACAATTCATCAATAACAATTTGTCTGAATCAGGATAACCAGGATTGGAGGATGTACAGGATGTAATTTTTTTATTGTTTAGGAAAAATGGCAATTTTTGGATAATAGATAATATCCTGTGATTGTAATTATCATTTTTCAATATTCACAGACAATTCATCAATAACAATTTGTCTGAATCAGGATAACCAGGATTGGAGGATGTACAGGATGTAATTTTTTTATTGTTTAGGAAAAATGGCAATTTTTGGATGATAGATAATATCCTGTAATTGTAATTATCATTTTTCAATATTCACAGACAATTCCTCAATAACAATCTGTCAGAATCAGGATAACCAGGATTGGAGGATGTACAGGATGTAATTTTTTTATTGTTTAGGAAAAATGGCGATTTTTGGATGATAGATAATATCCTGTGATTGTAATTATCATTTTTCAATATTCACAGACAATTCATCAATAACAATCTGTCAGAATCAGGATAACCAGGATTAGAGGATGTACAGGATGTAATTTTTTTATTGTTTAGGAAAAATGGCAATTTTTGGATGATAGATAATATCCTGTAATTGTAATTATCATTTTTCAATATTCACAGACAATTCCTCAATAACAATCCTGTAAATCCTAAAATCCTGGACATCCTGATTCTGACAATTACAATTTCAGCATCCCACCAATACTTTCCGTGACTTGTACGTAAGGACTAAGAGTAAAAAGATTCAAGTAAAATAATTATAAATTAAATACTTGCTTTTAAATTCGCATTTTGCTAAGATTATTTTACAGCCTTTTTAAGGCCTTTTAATTAATTCACTTAGAACTAATGTAAGAGGTAAGTATGATTTTGATTATAAAATGTAGAGGAAAACCATACATATATGCGGATTATTTCAGAAACCAAACTTAAAAAAGCTTGTGAAAAACACTCTGATGCCGAATCTAGCATACAAGCCTGGAAGAAGCTTGTAAAGGAGCAAGACTGGAAGAGTTTTAGTGAAATAAAAGCTAGTTCCGTTTTTGCACCTGACTTAGTTAAAAACTTTGTTATTTTTGACATTGGAGGAAATAAGTATCGGTTAATAACTTGTATTAACTATAAAACCAAAGTCATATATATCCGTGAATTTCTTACTCATGCAGAATATGATAGAGATAAATGGAAAGATGATGAATGGTTTAATAGCTAATACTAATTAGGATTGATAAATTAGGTAAAACTAAGATTGGTATTATTCAATCTTAGTCCTAATATTTTTAGTCCTAATATTTAAGCAAATAATACCATAATGAACAAATGTTGAATCATCACAGCAGCTATACACAATTACTTGTATCTTTCCCCCCACGTTCTATAAAGAATGAAGAAGATTTAGAAAAAATTCAAGCAGTTGTTGATAATCTACTTGACAAGGGGGAACTAACAGAGGAAGAAGAAGACTATTTGGATTTACTGGGAATTTTAATTTATGAATATGAGGAAAAACAAAATCTGATTCCAGATATCTATGGAGTAGAACTTTTAAAAGTTTTAATCGCGGAATTAAATCTGAAACAAAAAGATTTAGTTCCTATTTTTAAAACCGAGTCAATTGTTTCCGATGTACTTAAAAAGAAGCGTAAATTAACAGTTGAACATATTGAAAAGCTGGCAAAGTTTTTTAATGTTTCAGCCGCTGTATTCTTTCCAAAAAATCCATCAGAAAGAGATTTTTTAGAAGTAGCATAACGCACTATTTCAATAACAAAATCAAAATCGCGCGTTACATTTCATTAACGCACCCTACAATTAACTGTCTCTATCTGAATCAGGATAACCAGGATTAGAGGATGTACAGGATATAATTTTTTTATTGTTTAGAAAAATGGCAATTTTTGGATGATAGATAATATCCTGTGATTGTAATTATCATTTTTCAATATTCACAGACAATTCATCAATAACAATCCGTCTGAATCAGGATAACCAGGATTGGAGGATGTACAGGATGTAATTTTTTTATTGTTTAGGAAAAATGGCAATTTTTGGATGATAGATAATATCCTGTGATTGTAATTATCATTTTTCAATATTCACAGACAATTCATCAATCACAATCTGTCTGAATCAGGATAACCAGGATTGGAGGATGTACAGGATGTAATTTTTTTATTGTTTAGGAAAAATGGCGATTTTTGGATGATAGATAATATCCTGTGATTGTAATTATCATTTTTCAATATTCACAGACAATTCATCAATCACAATCTGTCTGAATCAGGATAACCAGGATTGGAGGATGTACAGGATGTAATTTTTTTATTGTTTAGGAAAAATGGCAATTTTTGGATGATAGATAATATCCTGTAATTGTAATTATCATTTTTCAATATTCACAGACAATTCCTCAATAACAATCCTGTAAATCCTAAAATCCTGGACATCCTGATTCAGACAATTACAATTTCATCATCCCACTAATAGCTTACAAATAACAATCCTGAAAATCCGTTAATCCTGGATATCCTGATTCTGACAAAAAATATGAATCAGATATTTTCATTATGTTGGGTTGCGTTCCTTAATCTAAGCTAGAAGATGAGCGATTCCTAAGCAGTATCGCACTAAAACTGAGTTTTTGTGTACCTTGTTTATGCTTTTACAGTGTTATTACTTAACAAATAGCATATAACTTCTTGTTAAAATCAGTAAATATATTGCTTTTAAAATATACAGTTGAATATTAATATATTAGAATAATTACTCTGTTGCAATAGATTGAGGACTATGCTACATATCAAAATCGTTCGTTCTTTTTTGACAGTGATTCTTACCTGTGTGATAATTTTAAACAGTTTTGTTAGTCCAGCTTTTGCTAATTGTGATCCAGGCATTGAACTAAGCAACACAAAGGTAATACAATCTGTTGGAGAGACTGGTATCGCTGTTGGTGCTGCTATCGGTACAGCTACAGGGTTAACTGTTGCTGCAACTTCGGGAGCAGGAATCGCTTCAGGTCTAGCTGCTGCTGGTGGTATAGTAGGTGGTGGGATGGCCGCCGGACCTGCTGTGTTCGCTGGAGGTCCGGCTTATGCTGGAGCAAAAATACTTAACGAAACTTTGTTTAAAGAAGAACCTGGTTTGTCTGATAAAGAATGTAATGCTCGTTCAGCAGCAAGAACCGCTACAAATATTGGGGCTGCGGCTGGTGTAGCTGGTGCTGGTGCTGTAACGGTAGTGGCTGGTGCTTCTGGTGCTGCAATTATGAGTACCCTTGCAGGTATTGGTGGTGTTGTAGGTGGAGGTGCGATTGCTGGTACTGCTATAGTTGCTGCTGCGCCTGTAGTTGCTGCTGGTGCTATTGGATACGGAATCTACAAACTTTTTGGCGGCGGTAAAGAATAGTCTGTAGTCCGTAGGGTGCGTTAGCGTCAGCGTAACGCACCTTATTCACAATCAAAATAGTGCGTTACATTTCAATAATGCACCCTACAATTAACTAACTTAATCTAAGCTAGAAGATGAGCGATCGCACTTTGCCCATACAAGTGTATAATCATCATGTTTATAAATCATGACCTTTTAATGATATTCAAATTTGGAGTTAGAAATATGACTGATTCTCAGGAAGTAAGCGAAGCATTGGATCGTAACGAATTTCTAGTAACAGAACTCTTGAAATATATAGACAAACTACCAAACATTTTGGGAATGAAAAGCGATATTCACGAAAAATTAGAAAATTTACGTTCTGTAATGCAAGGAATACGTCCACCACGAGTTATGGTAATTGGTCGTGCTAGAAGTGGTAAATCATCCCTAATTAATGCCATTTGTGGTTTAAAAGTTGCAGAAGTCAGCGATACAGAACCAGAAACAGGCAAGGCTGAATGGAAAAATTACTACCATGAAGGTAGTGATTTGCTTCACATCCTGGACACAAGAGGATTACAAGAGGCTCAAGAACCAAGGCAATATGATTCAGCAGAAACACCTTATGACAGTATAATGCAAGCTGTTAAAAAAAAATGTCCAGATGTTATTCTCTTTTTGTGTAAGGCTACAGAGGTTCATAGTGCTAGTGGAAAAGACCTTGATGAGTGTGAATTAGTGGTTAAAGAAATTAACAAGCAGTATCAGCGTAAATTGCCTATTATTGGAGTTCTTACGAAGTGCGATGAATTATCTCCTCCGAGAGTGCCTTTGCCAACTGAAAATGAAAGAAAAAACCGTAATGTTGAGGAACAAGTTAAAAGTTTTTTCGCTTTTTTAAAAGAAAGATCCGAATTACGAGATCATGTAAAAAATGTTGTTCCGACTGTTGCGTATGCTGAATATGAAGATGGTAAAAATGGTTTGATTCTATCTGATCAAGATTATCGGTGGAATATTACAGAATTAGTGGAAACAATGATTAAGTATACGCCAAGGGAGACACGCGGATCTTTGTCCCGAATGGCTCATATTACAGAGTTTCAATTGAGTGTCGCTAGAACAGTTGTTACAGCCTGTACTGTTTTATCTGGTTTTGTTTCTGCTAACCCAATTCCAGGTGCAGCAATACCAATAGTCTTCGGTATTCAAGCTTTTATGGTGATGTATATTGGCTGGCTTAGTGGCAGAGAATTTTCCGTACAAACGCTACAAACGCTACAAACGCGCAAAGACCTTTTTGTAACAGGAGGAGTAACTGTAGGTGCAAATGCTGGATTTGTGAGTATGGCTGATATTGCTTTAAAATTTCTACCTGGTTATGGTAGTGTGTTGGCTGCGAGTGCTGGAGTGATCGCCACACAAGGTTTAGGAGATACAGCGATCGCATATTTTCTCAACAATGGCAAAAGTGATTAAAAATATCAGCCCGTAGGGTGCGTTAATGAAATGTAACGCACCCTACAATTAATTAACTATAAGCCTCCATCGGTAAACAAGAACAAACAAAATTCCTATCCCCAAAAGCAGCATCTATTCTCCCCACACTTGGCCAGAACTTATATTCCTTATTCCAAGGTGCAGGATAAGCAGCTTGTTCACGGGAATAGGGATGATTCCACTCACCAACAATCAAACTTTCCGCAGTGTGAGGGGCATTTTTCAAAAGATTATCGTGAATATCCATTTTACCAGATTCAATTGCCGCAACTTCCTCACGAATGGCAATCAAAGCATCACAAAATCTATCTAATTCCTGTTTAGATTCACTTTCCGTTGGTTCAACCATAATTGTCCCAGCAACAGGCCAAGAAACAGTAGGTGCATGAAAACCATAATCCATTAACCGCTTCGCAACATCATCAATTTCAATCTGCGCGGATTTCTTCAAACTTCGCAAATCTAAAATACATTCATGTGCCACCAAACCATTTTTTCCCTGATACAAAACCGGATAATATGATTCCAATTTCTTAGCCATGTAATTAGCATTCAAAATCGCAATTTTGGTTGCTTCCGTCAACCCATCTGCACCCATCATGATAATATACATCCAAGAAATCACTAGGATACTTGCACTACCCCAAGGTGCAGCAGAAACAGCACCACTTGATTTTGGATTTTGGATTTTGGATTTTGGATTATTTTCCTGTATTGTCGTCACAAAATGTCCTGGTAAAAACGGGACAAGGTGGGAAGCGACACCAATGGGACCCATACCGGGACCACCACCACCATGAGGAATACAGAAAGTTTTGTGTAAGTTCAAATGACAGACATCTGCACCAATATCACCAGGACGACAAATACCTACTTGGGCATTCATATTAGCTCCGTCCATGTAAACTTGTCCACCGTGAGAATGAATTACACCACAAATTTCTTGAATTGCTTCTTCAAATACTCCATGAGTTGATGGATATGTCACCATTAAAGCTGATAATTCATGACTATGTTTTTCAGCTTTGGCTTTTAGATCTTCAACATCAATATTACCGTGATCATCACAAGCAACTCCCACTACTTTCATTCCACACATTACCGCACTCGCGGGATTTGTACCATGTGCAGATTGGGGAATTAAACAAACGTTTCTGTGTCCTTCTCCCCGACTTTGATGATATTCATGAATTACCAAAAGTCCCGCATATTCACCTTGAGAACCTGCATTTGGTTGTAAGGAAATTCCCGCAAAACCTGTAATTTCTGATAACCATGCTTCTAGTTGTTGGAAGAGGATTTGATAACCTCTAGTTTGGGAAATTGGCGCAAAAGGATGGATTTTACCAAATTCTGCCCAAGTGACGGGAATCATTTCCGAAGTTGCGTTTAACTTCATGGTACAAGAACCCAAGGGAATCATTGAGGTGGTTAATGATAAATCCTTGCTTTCTAGTTGATGTAAATAACGTAATAACTCAGTTTCAGAATGGTAACGGTTAAAAACTGGATGGGTAAGATATTTACTTTGACGTGATAATTGAGAATTGGTAATTGGTAATTCTTCCACAGTAAAAGGTAGTTGATCTTTGAGTGCGAAAATTTGCCAAATATCAATTAAATCTGTTTCTGTTGTAGTTTCATCTAAGGAAATACCAACTGTGGAATTATCAAAAATTCTCAAGTTGATATTTCTCTCATGTGCAGCGTCGAGAATTGCTTCTAATTTGGTATTTCCTAATTCTACCCGCAAGGTATCAAAGAAGTTTTCCGAACTGATTTTATAACCTAACTTTTGCAATCCTGCGGCTAAAGTTGCGGTAAGTTCATGGATATTTTGGGCGATCGCTCTGAGTCCATCGGGTCCATGATAAACTGCATACATACTCGCCATCACTGCCAATAAAACCTGTGCCGTGCAAATATTACTGGTGGCCTTATCTCTGCGGATGTGTTGTTCACGGGTTTGCAAAGCTAAACGGTATGCAGGTTTACCATAAATATCTTTTGATACCCCTACAATACGCCCTGGAACGAGCCGTTTATACTCTTCCTTCGTGGCAAAATAAGCAGCGTGTGGTCCCCCAAATCCCAAGGGAATACCGAAGCGTTGGGTGCTGCCTACAGCAATATCAGCCCCTAATTCACCGGGGGGTGTGAGTAATGTTAAACTTAAAGGATCTGCGGCTATTGTCACCAATGCACCCTGAGCATGGGACTGTGTGATAAAATGGCGATAGTCGTAAATTGTCCCGTCAGTTGCGGGATATTGCAGAACTGCACCAAAGATAGTTTCGGTAAAATCAAAGGTTTGATGATCACCGATAATGATGTTTATGCCTAAAGGTTTGGCGCGTGTTTGCAAAACATCAATGGTTTGAGGATGACATTCACTAGAAACAAAATAGCTATGGGATGTATTTTTGCACACACCATAACTCATGGTCATCGCTTCTGCGGCTGCTGTCCCTTCGTCAAGCAAAGAGGCGTTAGCAATTTCTAAACCCGTTAAGTCAATAATCATGGTTTGGAAATTTAATAACGCTTCCAAACGTCCTTGGGCAATTTCTGGCTGATAAGGGGTGTAAGCTGTATACCAACCGGGATTTTCTAAGATGTTGCGTTGAATGACGGTAGGGGTAATACAGTCATAATATCCCATGCCGATAAATGAGCGATAAACCTGATTTTTATCAGCTATTTGCTTTAATTTTGCCAGTGCTGCAAATTCGCTTTGTGCTGCTGGTAGGTTTAGGGTTTGATGAAACCGGATTGCCTGTGGTACTGTTTTATCAATTAGATCATCAAGGCTGGAAAGACCTAATAAATCTAGCATTTGCTGAACATCATCGGGTTTTGGTGCAATGTGTCTTTGTGCAAAGTTGCCTAATTTTTGACTAGTGTGAGGTTGAGTGCGCGGGGGATTAGCTACCACAAGTTGTTCTCCAAAGGTTTCTGTATTAATATATTGTAATGATCACTTTTGGATATTAGGGTTTTTTCTATAGCAATTCTATGTGAGTTGTAAATAGGGTTTTTTAACTAACCACAGAGGCACAGAGGTCACAGAGGTGGAGAATGAAGAGATTTATGCCTATGGCAAGTTTGTGGGTTTACGTTTTATTTAGTTTGGTAATGTTTCCATTTTTGCTGTAGTCGCTTTCTTTTTTCGGGTGTTAAGGTGTGGAAACAGTGAGGACAGGAAATACTTTTTTCATATTCTGGGGAAGTTTTATCTTTTTCGGAAATGGGATATCCACAAGCAAAGCATAATTCTTGATTTCCTGTTTCTAAGTTATGACTAACTGTGATTCTTTCATCAAAAATAAAACATTCTCCTTCCCATAAACTTTCTGTTTGGGGAACTTCTTCTAGATATTTGAGAATGCCTCCTTTGAGGTGATAAATTTCTTCAAAACCTTGAGAAAGTAGATAAGATGAGGCTTTTTCGCAACGAATTCCTCCAGTACAAAACATTGCTACTTTTTTATGCTTTTTGGGGTCAAGATGTTTTTGTACATATTCGGGAAAATCTCGAAATATCTGAGTTTGCGGATTTTCTGCTCCTTTGAAAGTCCCAATGGTGACTTCATAATCATTGCGGGTATCAATGACTGTGACTTCTGGGTTAGAAATTAAATCATTCCAGTCTTCGGGTTTGACATAAGTTCCTACTTTTTCCGCCGGGTTTACTTCTGGTAAGCCTAAAGTGACAATTTCTGGCTTTAAGCGGATTTTTAACCGCTCAAATGGGGGAATTTCTGTGTAGGATTCTTTATGTTCTAAATCTGCAAACCGTGAATCATTGCGAAGAAAGGCTAGAACTGTGTCAATTTGCTGACGAGAACCGGCAATTGTGCCGTTAATTCCTTCCTGTGCTAGTAAGATAGTTCCTTTGATTCCTTGTGACTGACAAAGGGATAATAAGGCTGCTTGTAGTTCTCTACAATCAGGGAGATTCACGAATTTATATAGTGCAGCAACAACTGTCTGATTTTCTTGGTTCATGGTCTTGGCAAATTAATAATAATAGTTTATGATGACTTAGTTATGTAAGATCAGCCCTTTTTACATAAAAAACACGCTTGGGGGTTTAGCTCAGTTGGTAGAGCGCCTGCTTTGCAAGCAGGATGTCAGCGGTTCGAGTCCGCTAACCTCCATTAATTTACGAAATACGTCTCACGCAAAGGCGCAAAGAATAAAAGCCGCATTTAAATTCAGCAAACCCTAATTATGTTTAAATACTAAGGAAAGGTTATTTGCTGGCATGGGGTAAGTTTGGTGCAATATCAGATTTTGGGCTTCAGCAGCTTTAACTACATCTTCTAGGTTACGCACTCCCCAGTCTGGATTTTGCGCTTGCAAAGACTCATCAAACGCAGCGTTACTGGGTGCGGTATGTTCACCATTTTGTTTATAGGGACCATATAAGTAGAGAATACCACCTGATGGCAGAATCCGTCCAGCCCCTGCCATTAGTCCTAAACAGGCTGACCAAGGGGAAATATGAATCATGTTAATATTGACAATAGCAGAAATAGGAGGCTCTGGTAATGGTTTTGTTTCTACTGGCCATATTGGTGAACTGGCATCTAAATCTAGGGGTGGTTGCAGGGCTTTACAAGGAAAAAATTCAGCCCAGGCTCTAATACTAGCACGCAGTTCTGGGTTAGGATCTGAAGGTAGCCATTGCCGAGGTGCGAGGTGATAGGAGAAAAATGTAGCGTGTTCACCTGTGCCACTGGCTATTTCTAAAATAGTCCCATGTTGAGGCAATATTTGTAAAAGCAATTCTAGAATGGGTTCGCGGTTGCGCTGGGTTGCGGGGGCAAATCTTCGCTGGTCTGCGGGTGTGTTCATATTGGGTGAGCATTCACTATCATAATGAAATTAGCAGCGATCGCTCAATTTTAGCTTTTTTTTGCCACACTAGGAGAACAATTTGCCTAAGTCTATTCATTCTACCCAACCTCCCCTAAAATTTATTCCTCAACGTCATAATCCCTTCGTTGTTAAAGTCGTGTCTTGGTTTTTGCCTTTGATTTTGCGGGTAAGAACTAGACCTTGGCTACCTGCGGGTATTGTCAATATTGAAGCTAAAAACGCCGAAGTTTTAGCTAAATTATACCACGAATTTCAAGCAGGTAAAGTCCGATTTTTAATTGCTTTCCGTCACCCAGAGGTGGAAGATCCTCTATCTATGTTATACCTACTATCACGGATTGTCCCCCAGGCAGCCAGGGAAAAAGGTATTAGTCTCAAATACCCTGTTCACAGTCATTTTATGTATGAACGAGGAATGACTTTATGGGCAGGAAAGTGGTTAGGATGGTTATTTTCTAGACTTGGTGGTGTACCAATTCGTCGGGGAAAACGCGTAGACAGAAACGCTATCCAAATGGCCAGGGAATTATTTGCCAATGCCGAAATGCCGATTGCGATCGCTCCTGAAGGTGGTACAAATGGACATAGTAGTATAGTCAGTCCTTTAGAACCGGGTGTGGCACAGTTAGGTTTTTGGTGTGTGGAAGATTTAAAAAAGGCTAACCGCGAAGAACAGGTTTTTATTATTCCTATTGGCATTAAATATAGTTATGTTAATCCCCCTTGGCAAAAAATAGATTGGCTTTTATCTAAATTGGAAGCTGATAGCGGTTTACCTGGGACGGAACTTAGTACAAATGGAAAGGAACGGGAAGGAATTTTATATCAGCGGGTTTTACGTTTAGCTGAATATCTAATTTCGGAAATGGAGGAATTTTATCGCCGTTTCTATCATCAGGATTTTCCAGAAATTATCAGTTCAGAAGTTCCTATAAATGAATTGTTAACTACTAGATTAAACCGTTTGATGGACACTGCTTTGAAAATTACGGAAAAGTATTTTAATATCCAGCCTCAAGGTAATTTTATTGATAGATGTCGCCGTTTAGAGGATGCTGGTTGGAATTATATTTATCGAGATGATATTGCCGATATTCCAAGTTTACCACCTTTTAAACGGGGTCTAGCTGATTGGGTAGCTGAAGAAGCCGATTTGAAAATGCAGCACATGAGAATTGCTGAAAGTTTTGTGGCGGTTACTGCTGATTATATTCTCCAAAAACCCACACCAGAAAGATTTGCAGAAACGCTTTTATTAATGTTTGATATGTTGTCTCGCATTCAGAATTCTACTTTACCAGGAAGACCGCGTTTAGGTTGGAAACAAGCTATGATTTTTGTTGGTGAACCGATTAATGTGAATACAAGATGGGAAAATTGTCAAGGGAATAAACAAGCTTTGCGAAAGGGTGTAAGTGAGTTGACGCAGGATTTACAAGTGATGTTGGAAGGGTTAATTCAGGACTAAGTTCACACTCCAGACGCAGAGGCGCGAAGAGGTTTTGTAATAGTTTCATCTATCGGCGAAACTATTCAAAATATCTTCAGGTAAAGGAACATCAAAATATTTTGAGATGACCTCATCTACTTTATTATACTTGCTGAGAGCGATCGCCAAAAAACCAGAAACCCCGATATTGGTAAATTGAAGGATGAAAATAGAAAATATGTCCACGCAAACTAACCACAGCTTTAAGTAGTGAGACAGAATTAATTACACAATGTCATTGCGTTAGCGCAGCGTGGCGTTAGCCGTATGGAACGAAGTGAAATGAAGCAATTCCAAGGGTTGTGATTGCTTCCCTTCCCTCGCAATGACTGTCAATATTTTTGTTCAGTTACTTACTATGTGAATTTAACCGGATTTGATATGACCTGTTCCTTTTTTTTGGTGATAATAGAAATTGCGAATCTGTGGAGATATAGAAGAAAATGACTAAGTTACGGGTGGGTTTACTGTTTGGTGGACGTTCTGGAGAACATGAGGTTTCAATAATTTCAGCCGGGGCGATCACTCATGCCCTCACTTTAGAAGAAAATGCTAAAGAATACGAAGTTTTACCTTTCTACATTCAAAAGAATGGCAGTTGGCAAGCAGGAGTTACTGCACAACAGGTTTTAGCATCTGGTGTTCCCCATGAAATCCCCTCCATAACCCCTAATTTATGGCAATTTCCCCCAGAAACTCAAGAAGTTGATCTTTGGTTTCCCGTGCTTCATGGTCCTAATGGCGAAGATGGTACAATTCAAGGTTTACTAACTTTGATGCAAGTTCCCTTTGTGGGTTCTGGAGTCTTGGGTTCAGCCATAGGAATGGATAAAATTGCCATGAAAATGGCTTTTGCCCAAGCGGGATTACCTCAAGTAAAATATATTGCTGTCAGCAGAGAGCAAGTTTGGTCAAATGCTTGTGTATTTCCCAAGCTGTGTGATGAAATTGAAGCCACATTGGGCTATCCCTGCTTTGTCAAACCTGCTAATCTAGGTTCGTCAGTGGGAATTGCCAAAGTGCGATCGCGTCAAGAATTAGAAACAGCTTTAGATAATGCCGCCACCCATGATAGGCGAATTATTGTCGAAGCTGGAGTTGTAGCCAGAGAAGTCGAATGTGCCGTTTTAGGTAACGAAAACCCCAAAGCCTCCGTTGTTGGTGAAATTACCTTTGATAGTGATTTTTACGATTACGAAACCAAATATACCCCTGGGAAAGCCGATTTATTCATTCCCGCAAATTTACCAGATACAGTGGCACAGCAAATTCAAGACATGGCTTTACAAGCCTTTGCGGCTGTTGATGCCGCTGGTTTATCCAGAGTAGACTTTTTCTATGTAGAAGCTACCGGAGAACTTTTTATTAACGAAATTAACACTTTCCCAGGATTTACCTCCACAAGTATGTATCCCCAACTATGGGCTAATACTGGTATACCCTTTGCCCAATTAGTACATCAGTTAATTCAACTAGCGATCGCCAGGCATTCTCCCATTAATTAAGGGGATTAGGGATAGGAGATAGCGGATTAGTTGAAAGGGGAAAATATTTCTTTTTCCTATTGTCATAAATATGATTTATGTGATTAATGTGATGGATAATGAACAAGAGTTAAAAGAAAAGCGAAACACTGGAAGAATTCTAGTAAATCTACTGAAAAAATACCCTGGAATCTGGTTCTTGAGTTTGTTAATAATTCCGATAGGAGTTGTAATTATTGCCTATAATCAACTAATTTATATTGGCTATGTGCCACAGATAAAACAGGCAGAAACTCCATACATCCCCGTACAATCAACCATTTCTACATTTTCCGATACTAGTAATCCCCTACCTCTATGGTTGATCATTGCCGTCATCTTCTGCTGTTCTAGCGGTTCATTTGTAATTTTCTACCTATTACAAAATTCCAAAGAAAGCACAAGAACTAGTCAACGCCATCGCAATAGTCAAAAAAGGCCCTCCCGAAAGCGTTATAAACCCACTAATAGTAAAAATTTGCTCATAATTTCGCCTCCAGAAAAAATCTATCCCCTTCATGCCAATACAGAACTTGTCAAAGACAGACAAGATTCACGATTTCTCTAAAAACCTGGCAATACAAGACTTTTAAGAAAATGCCAACTTGGCAACCAAGTTTTAATTACCTAAGTTACATTGATGCAAGATAAACAACCTCAATTCTGTGGTTATTAACGTTTACTAAATATTGATTATTTCAGACAATCCCTTAATTTATGCTCATGTTTTTTAGCATAAATAACAATGATTTATAAACACCATCTGACCATTAATTGAATCAAAAATAATCACAATAATCAGATTTGACATTTGCTGCAAAGGGAATATTAACCGCATATCAATACTGTCGTTGTTAAATCAACCCCCCTAAATAACTGGCAGTATTTATATATGTTCCCAACCGCTACAGCAGTAAATGTAGAGTGGGAGATTTTAGGCTTTTGGTATGCCTTCTCCCACTCTCTTTTTATTTATAACAACCTTGTATCTTAGAGGGTGTTTGAAAAGTTTTTAATGTATAAACAGACCCCTCTCCAAACCTCTCCCCGCTTCGGGGAGAGGCTTTGAAAACCCCCTTCCCTCGTAGGGAAGGGGGCAGGGGGGTTAGGTTTTTGGAGATTATCGGTTTCATCTAATACTTTTAAAACATCCTCTTAGAGGATGTTTGAAAAGCCTTTAATGTATAAATAAACCCCTCTGGTAAACCTCTCCCCGATGCGGGTAGAGGCTTTGAAACCCTCATTCCCTCCTAGGGACTTCCAAATAAAAAAATACTCAACCACCTAACGCAAAAATCTCTCAAACCCTTATTCCTCTGTGTCCTCTGCGCCTCTGTGGTTCGTTAATCAGGATAATTTATTTCTTGGAAGTCCCCTAGAGAAGGGGGGTTAGGTTTCTGGAGATTATCGGTTTCATCTAATACTTTTAAAACATCCTCTTAGAGGGTTTTAGCGCAGGTACGAGGCAGGTACGGAAAATTGCCTGAATTTCTATCATTAGTCAATTTTCAAAATTCAACAGAAATCGGTTTCTTTTAAAAACTCCAAAATTGCTGCATTCACCACATCAGCAGAACCAGTTGACGCATCATGATAACAGTTTTGCAAAATTTGTAAGCGAGAATTAGGCAAATGTTGATGTAATTTTTCTCCATGACTAACAGGAAACCAACTATCTTGATCACCCCATAAAACCAAAGTTGGACATTCAATATTTTTGAGATTATTTTGAATATTCTTCAGCATACTTGGCTGATTTTTTCGCAAATTCTCAATTTCTTGAGCAGCAATTTGTAACTCTTCAGCCACTTTTACCAAAGTCCCCGGAATTTCAATGAATGGGTAAGTAATCCAATAAATATCTTCTTCTGTTAATAATGAAGGATTATATAATACCTTGCGTCTTTCTGCTCCCATTACTTCTCTGACTAAAGGTGCAAACCAATATGCAAGACGTAAATCATCAATTGCATGAATAATTTCTATTGGTGTTTGTGCCAGTAAACCCATAGACCAATGAGGTAAAGTTTCTGTAAAAATAGGAGCGTTAATTACTACTAACCGTCCGATTAAATCAGGACTTTTACCAGCTAATCCCAGAGAAATTAATGCCCCTATAGATTCGGCGACAATTATCGGTGATTCATCACATAAAGCTTGAATAATACGTTTTAATTCAATAATTTGATGTCCTGTTTCTTCTCGACGAGATACGGGCTTTTCTGAAAAACCAAAACATTTAAAATCACAACAAATTACTCGAAAATGTCGAGATAATGGTTCAATACTATGCCGCCAATTATAACTCCAACTGCCTAAACCATGTAATAAAATCAGCGGTCTCCCGTTACCTTTTTCACCATAGGCTATTTGAATTGGATAACCTTGAGAATCATTAATAATCAGATTTTGCCGCCCTTGGGGAAAATTATCTTGCCACCAATCTTTCATAATTTTATAGATAAGTCATTTAACTACCAGTAAAAACTTGCCATAATATTCTTATTAATATCACGGGTATGGATATTAAAACAATAGCCAGTAGAAATAAGCCAATACTAAAAATGAGGATAAATGAATTATCTGCTTTTTGATTTTGATGCGGAGATTTTAAAGCTGCTTCCAATAAAATGATATTGTAATTATTCGCTCTCCAAGCAAAATCAAACAAATCTCCTAACATGGGAATAGCCCCAACCAAGGAATCTACAATCACATTCATTACCATCCGTCCTAATGTGGCTACGGGTACGCCTAATTGTGCGGCTTCCATGATAATATAAAATGAAAATATTAACCCTAAAGCATCACCACCTATGGGTAGTAATCCAATAATTGGATCTAACCCAACTCCTATTTGTGTTCCGGGAATAGTAATTATATTATCTAATAGTCCACTAAATTGACGTAGACGCTTTAATCGAGGTGCATAACCATCAGGTGTAATTACAAATGGTTCAGAAGAATTAGGCATTATTAATTATTTCCACTGACTGAGTAATCAACTTTCTTATTATCTCATTTTCTTAACTCAAATTTTTTCATATTTAGGGCTGCCTGAATAAAGCTAGAACCGTTTACCAATAAGGATTTTGCATATTTTTATCACAAAAAAGTGCAAGTTTTTAGCTAATGGTGTCTCAAAACAGTTGCATTTTTCCTGATCGGATATGTAGGTGGACACAATAAAACCAAACTGTGTAAAGAAACGCAAAATCGCTGAAAACTTCTTCACTCTTGCCTTTTGCCTTGCCATAACGACAATTTTCAACGCTAACCTACTTATGGGAAATTGAGGCTATCCAGGCTGAAACTGTTCCCTGTACCCAGTTAAGAGTTCCCTACCCTCACAGATAACTTTTATGGCTTACGCCGCGCTACGCTATCAGCAAACCCTACATATATCCAGGTATACTTGTTTTTTACGAGCTTGACTAATTCCCAAGTTGTTTGCAAATTTATCTCTCAACATATTTAAGCTCTGACTAGATTGAGTTATTCGGTGACAATCAACATTGATAATTTTTTTCTAGTCTACTACTCTATTGGTTCTATCAAGAAGGTTAAACCTATCTCTACTACAAAAAACTTCTATGACTCAAGATCTCACACAAAAATGGTTAACCGAAATTCAGTCTCTCACACAACAGATGACGAAATTTCAGCGGGAACGAGATGAAGCTTGGGAAAGTTCGCAAAAATGGCGACAACTTTATAATACCGAAGCAGAACAACGGCGCGTAGATGCAAAAATGCACCAAGAAGCTATAGTGTCTATAAAGGCTGAAGTCCAAAAATTTTCGGGTGTTAATGGGGAAACCGGAACTGATATGACTACAGCTATTCAGCAAGAAATTTCCCAGTTTAATTCTATAGAAGAGTTACAAACTAAATTGTTAGAAGTCATACAGGAACGTGATTGTCTATTACAAGCTTTGAAACTTGAGCAAGAAAATCACGCTCAAACTCGAAAAAGTCTTACTACAGCTTTAGGTGATGCTATTGATAGTTTAGCCCGTTTAAGAGCGGGCAGCAAAAATACAGGAGGTGATTGACACTCCCTAACCCTCCCCTTTATGAGGGGAGGGTTAGGGAGGGGTAAAACATTTGATACAGCAATCATTTCAATTATGTCATGCTTAGATCCCCGACTTCTTTAAGAAGTCGGGGATCTTAATTTGTCTTAATTTGAGAATAGTAGAAATTAACCGAAATGTTTGATGATTGCGTCTGCAAATTCAGAACACTTTAATGGTTGTACAGGTGGTTCCATTAACCGCGCTAAGTCATAAGTAACTTGACCATTGACGATCGCATCACCTAATCCTTTTTTAATTAAATCTGCGGCTTCTTGCCAACCCATATATTCCAGCATCATCACACCGGAAAGAATCACCGAACCGGGGTTAATTCTGTCTAACCCAGCGTGCTTTGGTGCTGTCCCATGAGTAGCTTCAAAAATCGCGCAGGAGTCGCCAATATTTGCCCCTGGACCCATGCCTAAACCGCCAACAATAGCAGCAGCAGCATCGGATAAATAATCACCGTTGAGGTTCATTGTCGCCAGAATAGAATACTCATCTGGTCGAGTTTGGATTTGTTGAAAGATACTATCAGCAATGCGATCATTGACCATGATTTTCTCTTTCCATTTGCCGTTTCCGTGACTGTCCCAAATTGTATTCAGAACGGTTTCAACTTCCTTGACAATTTGGGCTTTTTTCTCTGGAGTCAGAGAATCAAAACCAGGATCAATTTCATGGGCATTTTCTTCTAAGGAAATATTGGGGTTTTTCTCCTTATTACCCAAAATCCAAGATTCCCGTTCTGTCACGCACTCTTGACGGAATTCGCTGGTTGCTAATTCATAACCCCAATCCCGGAAAGCGCCTTCTGTGTATTTCATGATATTGCCTTTATGCACCAAGGTGACTTGTTGCTTATTTTTGGGCAATAACAAAGCGTGTTTAATAGCACGTCTCACTAAACGCTGAGAACCAGTTTTGCTGATGGGTTTGATACCGATACCAGCGTCGAGGGGAATTTGCTTTTTACCATGTTCTGGGGTAGCAGGTATTAATTCCTCATTCAAGAATTTTATCAGGCGATCGCCGATTTCACTACCTTGCTTCCACTCAATCCCCAAATAAATATCTTCCGTATTTTCCCGATAAACAATCACATCCAGTTTTTCAGGAGTTTTGTGGGGAGAAGGTGTCCCAGCGTAATAACGACAAGGACGCACGCAAGTATAAAGATCAAAGATTTGGCGTAATGCCACATTTAAAGACCGAATCCCCCCACCGACAGGAGTAGTCAAAGGACCCTTAATAGCTATGCCATATTCTTTAATCGCCGTCAATGTATCCTGGGGCAAATACTGGTATGTACCATAGAGATCACAGGCTTCATCACCAGCATAAACCCTAAACCAGCTAATTTTTCTTTTGCCCTTGTATGCCTTAGCGATCGCCGCATCAAGCACCTTTTCCGTCGCCGGCCAAATATCTATACCCGTACCATCACCGCGAATAAAAGGAATAATTGGATTTTCAGGAACAACCGGTTCACCATTTTTGAACGTAATTTTCGCGCCGATAGTGGGAGGAGTAATCTTTTCGTACATAATTCACACATTCCAAATAGAAGAAATTCACAAGTTCGTAGGGGCGCAGTGCCTGCGCCCTAAGATCCAGGTCTTGCGCCCTAAGATCATTACAGTAACCCCTGGATTCTATGACCCCTTACCTGATAAAGTATTGTTAGTTAGGATTTGCACAGTCCACTGGGAGTAATTTTTTCAGACACACACTCAAAGACTTTGCAAATTCACTTCGCTATTCGTCCTTCATTTTGTAGAATAACCGATAGCAATAGATAGTTTATTCACGCTCACGCTAACACGAGTAACGGCATGACAGACCCAATGATTGTATCAGGCACTACAAATGATCTCGACTCCCTCCGCCAAAAGTTAATCGCTGGGTCCGAAAAAGTCCAACAACAAATCATCCCGCAGTTAGCTGACTTGGGTAATGATGGGTTAGATGTGTTGAAGGAATTTTTGCTGAAACGTCGTGATACCCCAGCAACTTGGATTGATGGTAAAGTCTACCAAGTCATCTATAATACTAATGCACCGACAGATCAAGAATTTCTACAAACTAACTTTCCTGAAGGAATTGTACCTCTAAAATCGGACTGTGGGATCAGTTACAATTCTTTGCAAAAGTTACTTGCCAATCAGGATTTTCAAGCGGCTGATCTCTTGACAATTCAAAAAATGTGTGAAGCGGCAAGTCCCCAAGCAGTACAAAGAAAATGGCTATACTTTACCGAGGTAGAAGGTTTACCAATTCAAGACTTACGCACTATCAATCAACTCTGGGTAGTTCACTCAGAAGGTAAATTTGGCTTCTCTGTCCAGCGCGAAATTTGGTTAGGTTTAAGTAAAAATTGGGTCAACTTATGGCCAAAAATTAACTGGAAGAATGGTAACAACTGGACAAGATATCCCAACGGGTTCACCTGGGATTTAAGCGCTCCTAGAGGTCATCTACCGCTCTCTAACCAACTGCGCGGGGTACGAGCCATGTCTTCTCTATTATCCCATCCAGCTTGGATTAAGTAGACCTTTTACTTTGACACTCTCCGGTCTAAAGACGCGGAGACTCTATAGAGAGTTTCAGTCTATATCCCTCAGTTATCCCAGTTTCAGGCATATCTCCTTAAATATTTGGGTTCTTGCCCTGATTTCGTTTGCCCTGACGGGCGAAATCATATCTGACAAGCGTAACTTTCCGAGAGTCCCCCGGTAGCTTTTTACGTCTTTAGTGACAATCTAATTGTATCACGAATATTGAAGGCAATTAATTCGCCTGTGTGCGTTTTCCCCTTCGGTCTGAAGACGCGAAGCCTCCAACGCTACCGCGTTCCTCTTGTGGGTTTGCGAGGGAAGGGAAGCAATCACAACCCTTGGAATTGCTTCATTTCACTTCGTTCCATATGGCTAACGCCACGCTTACGCAATGACATTGTGTAATTAATTCTGTCTCACTACTTATTATTATTTTCGGATTGCACCACAAGAAATTTGAGGATATTCTTTTATTTGGAAGTCTCTAATCGCAATATATACGAGTTTGTTAGATCCCCAACTTGGTTGAGAAATCTGGAATCTGAAATTAATCAACTGCAATTTAGAGAAACTTAATAAGAGGAACATAAAATGCACGATATTTTAATTTTCCAAGATAAAACATTACTGAATCAAGCACTAACTCACCGTTCTTATGTCAACGAACACCCAGGAGAAGGTGAACACAACGAGCGTTTAGAATTTCTTGGTGATGCTATTCTCAATTTCTTAAGCGGTGAATATCTCTATCAACTTCATCCAGAAAAAGGAGAAGATGAATTAACTCGTCGTCGTTCTGCATTAGTAGATGAAAAACAATTAGCAAAATTTGCGATTGAAGTAGGTCTAGACTTGAGAATCCGTTTAGGACAAGGTGCAATTCTTGATGGAGGATATAATAATCCTAACTTATTAAGTAGTACCTTTGAAGCAGTTATTGGTGCTTATTATCTAGATAAAAATTGCAATATTGCATTACTTCGCCCTATTGTAGAAAAACTTTTTGCCTCTGTACCTGAGAATATTGTTGTATCTCGCTCTAATGTAGACTCAAAAAACCGCTTTCAGGAGTGGGTACAAAGTAGTGGTAACACAACTCCACCCAAATATGTTACAAGACAAATAGGTGGACAATCTCATACACCAATATTTGAGTGTGATATCTTTGAAGTAGTGAATGGGAAAGAAATATGGCGGGGAAAAGGACAAGGGCGCAATAAAAAAGATGCAGAAAAAGCTGCTGCTGAAAATGCGTTAGATAACTTGTAGAAAATGGTTATTAAATTGATAATTGTTGATTTTCTACTTGTATTGGCGAATATAATTCGCAGCTACACAGACAGAAACCATCTATTCCTGCTGTCCCGTAAGGGGGTGTTTGAAAAGTTATGATTGCTGTATCAAATATTTTACCCCTCCCTAGCCCTCCCCTTATAAAGGGGAGGGAACTGAATTTTCTTGTTTCAATAAAACCAAACTGTGTGAAGAAACGTAAAATCCCTGAAAACTTCTTTACTCTTGCCTCTTGCCTTGCTATGACGACAATTTTCAACGCTAACCTACTTAAGGGGGGTAACAATATGATGAAAATTACGGGATACCACTTTTAAAACATCCTCTAAGGGATACATGGATTTCAAACCCTTGATTTTTCACTAGTTCACGCAGGTAGACTTAGCCTGTGTAGTAGCGATTTATAATCGCCGGAAACTATTATTCATGACGAATACTGATGTTATTACTGAATATAAATGTTAATGTTCTATCATGATTCAGAATTGAGTAAGTCAGCTTAATCCAGTACATTTAATGTAATAGTGCTGGAACGGAGGAACCAAATTGTGGGGCGTATTTTTGTCTTGACTAATTCAGGAATTTAAGATTTAAAACTCAAATCAAATCTAAAATCAAGCAAAAAAAGGTATCTCTCAACCTTAGCCCGTCAGCTAACTTCGTAGGCATTGAGAGGAGACTGAAAAGACAGAATTTTAATTATTTCTGATCTTATCAGTGTCCAAGGTTGGTACTAGTTAATGTTTCCATAACCAAGCTTAACTCTGCTGAGGTGAAATAAATGATATTGCAACTAAATTTAGCTGCCATTGTTGCAGTTGCTGGAAAAGCTATTTGGAGAAAAACCAAACCAGTAATTTTTCAAGATACTTTCATATTTCCCGCACTGGGCTGTTTAGGAATTATTTTATTGTGGTGGGTAGTAGCACTAGCTAACCATGAATTAATGCCCACACCACCGGAAGCTTTAATTGCTAATTGGGACTATATCTTACATCCATTCTATGAGAGAGGTCCAGGTGATTTAGGAATTGGTTGGTTATTATTAGCCAGTTTACGGCGGGTAATATTAGGATTTGGTTTAGGGGCATTAGTAGCAATTCCCTTGGGTTTTTTGATTGGAATTTCGAGACCCGCAATGCTGGCTTTTAATCCCATTATTCAGATTTTCAAACCTGTATCACCCTTAGCCTGGTTGCCAATTTCTTTATCTCTGTTTAATTTAGCAGATCCTTCCGCTATTTTTGTGATTTTCATTACTTCCCTCTGGCCAACTATTATTAATACAGCATTAGGAGTTTCTAGTGTACCAAAAGACTATTTAGATGTAGCACAAGTTTTAGAAATGCCCCGTTGGCGACAGATTACTAAAATTATTCTACCTGCTAGTTTGCCTTATATTTTTACAGGTTTGCGAATTAGTTTAGGTATTGCTTGGTTGGTAATTGTGGCTGTAGAAATGTTGACAGGTGGCATAGGAATTGGCTTTTTTGTTTGGGATGAATGGAGTCGTTTAAATCTGAGTTCTGTATTTTTAGCAGTGTTTATAATTGGCTTAACTGGGTTGGTTTTAGATTACGGTGTGGGCAAACTTCAAGAGTTAGTTACTCACCGTCCAGGAAATTAATGATTTAAACGCTGATAGAAGATGATGAACGCGGATAAACGCAGATGAATTTGTACTTTCATAAAATCCCAAATGATAAATTATGACTGAAAATCATTTAACTCGCAGAGATTTTATTGCAGGAATAGGGGCGACAACTGCGGGAATAATATTATCATCCTGCGCTGTTTCGGGAGATAAATCTGCGAAGGGACTAACAGAAGAAGCTTTAGCGGTGATACCAGTAGTCAAATCCCAAGATTTAGAAAAACCGGACATTACTGTGGGTTATGTTCCTGTTAATGATTGTGCGCCATTTGCGATCGCTTGGAAAAAAGGATTTTTCCGCAAATATGGCTTAAATGTTACACTCAACCGCGAAGCCAGTTGGGCTACCTCCCGCGACGGCTTAATTTTCGGTCGTCTCGACGCTTCCCCCGTCGTCTCCGGTGCTGTTACCAACGCTAGAATAGGTGCAGAAGGGGCGCGTCATGCCCCCTTGTGTGCAGCAATGACCATCCACCGACATGGTAACGCCATGACCATGAATAGGGATATGTGGGACTATGGCATTCGTCCCTGGTATGAATATCAACAAAAATACGGTGATGGGGCTTTAGAAGCCTTTGGGAAGGACTTTCGCGGCTATTTTGACAAACAACCCCCAGAAAAGAAAATCTGGGCTGTAGTCCTCAGTTCTGCCATTTATGAATACTTTGCTCGCTATCTTTCTGCTGCTGCGGGTGTTGATCCTCTTAAAGAATTTCGGGTCATAATTGTTCCACCACCGCAAATGGTAACAAACATGAGAATTGGGGCAATGCAAGCTTACATGGTCGCCGAACCTTGGAATACTAGAGCAATTACAGGTAATGAAGGTATCGGTTTTACCTTTGCTCAAGGTAAGGAAATTTGGCACGGACATCCAGATAGACTCCTGGGTGTAATGGAATCTTTTATTGTTAATTATCCTAAAACCTACCGTTCTTTGGTAAAGGCAATGATTGAAGCTTGTCAATATTGTAGTAAACCCGAAAATCGTCAAGAAATAGCCGAATTACTGACAGAACGTTCTTTCACTGGGGCAAAACCTAAAACGCCAGGTGTGCCTATTACTAAGTTTACTGGACCGGGAATTATTGGCAATTATAATTATGGTGGTTTTGATGGCAAAGACCGCACTATTAAAGCAGATGATACCACAATTTTTTATGATCTTCCTAACAGTATTCCCCTCGAAAAAGGGGAACATTCTACATTTTTATGGCGTTCTCGAAGTCTTTGGTTAATGACTCAAGCAGCACGGTGGGGACAAATCAAAGAAATTCCTAAAAATGCTGAAGAAGTAGCCGCAAAAGGTTGGAGAACCGATTTATATCGAGAGATAGCCACAGAAATGGGAATTGAATGTCCCAAGGATGATTATAAAGTTGAACCTCCTGAAGCATTTATAGATAAAAAAGGATTTGATCCTAGTGATCCTGTAGGATATCTTCATAGTTTTGATATTCGTGCTAATTCTCCCTCTCAGTTTTTTCTCTCTTAAAAAATAGGTAATTAATCATGGAATATACAACTTTACCACATAATACTACTACAGAAACTTTGCCCCGTAATGGATTTTTAGAAATCGAAAATTTAGTTAAATCCTATCCAACCCAGGACAAAGGAAAATTCACAGTTTTAGATCATGTTAATTTGACCATTAATGAAGATGAATATATTTCTGTAATTGGTCATTCTGGTTGTGGTAAATCCACATTATTAAAAATAATTGGTGGTTTTGAAAAAGCTACATCTGGTTCAGTTCGCTTAGATGGAAAAGAGATTCGTAAACCAGGAGCCGATAGAATGATGGTATTTCAAAATTATTCATTATTACCTTGGTTAACTGTCCGCGAAAATATCCGTTTAGCAGTAGATGAAGTTTTGAAAAATGCCAATCGTGCCGAAAAAATTAGCATTGTCAATGAACATTTAGCAATGGTAAACTTAACCCCAGCCGCAGATAAATACCCTGATGAAATTTCTGGAGGAATGAAACAAAGGGTTGGTATTGCTAGGGCTTTAGCAATTCGTCCTAAAATGTTATTAATGGATGAACCTTTTGGGGCTTTGGATGCCTTAACTCGTGGTAAATTACAACGTCAAGTATTAGATATTTGGGAACATCATCGTCAAGCAGTCATGATGATTACCCATGATGTTGACGAAGCAATCTATATGTCAGACCGAATTATTTTGATGACGAATGGACCATCGGCAACAATAGGAGAAATTTTAAAAGTTCCTTTTGAACATCCCAGAGATAGAATAGCCATGCGTAACTCCACAGAATATTTTGAACTTCGCAATCATGCTCTGAATTTTCTTGATCAAAATTTTACACCAGAGTAGGGACAAACCCCCCGGTTGTTGCCCAGATTTGCTTAAATTTTTGGCGTTGCTGATAGCCTGCGTGGCGTAGCCATAAGTAATTGGACAAAAATATTTACAGTCATTGCGAGCGAAGGGAAGCAATCACAACCCCTGCGATTGCTTCATTTCGATTCGTTCCATTCCCAATAAAATTGTGTAATTAATTCTGTCTCACTACTTATCGAGGTATGAAATTCCCAAATTGAACCTTTAAAACTCAAACCTCAGTGCGTGATTGCGCCTTGGCGTGAGACTAAAATTCATACCCTTAATCAGCAACGCCAAATTTTTGTTCCCTAATTACCAGAGACAACTTTTAAGCCCGGAGAGTTTAAAATTTCAGTATTATCTTTTCTCACTATTAAAGTGGAGGTAGAATTTCCATCTTCAGTTATAGGTTGTTCTAAAATGTAGACATAATCCCCATTTTTCCAACCTGTAATACACTTACCATCTCGACAGGAGACTTTACCACCTGTTAACTGGAGACATTTACCATTAGTATCACATCCTTGATAACTGACATCCCCCGTACCATTAACTCCATTCCAAGAATCAGTATTACTCAAAGTAATTGTCCATTTATCATTACTTAAAGTTTGTGATTTACCACTTTGGGAATTACTGCTTGGTGATTTTTCCTCTACACCTGCATTTACAACTTCCATTTTTGTAATAATGGATTCTTTGCGAGTTTTACCACAAGGTTCTGCACTTTGACAATCACTCACTGATTGGATTTCATAAACGGCATTAACTTTTTTATTTAACACCTTTTTTTCATCAGCACACATTTCAAAAGTCGCTCCAACATTGTGTTCAATTCCTTTTTTATCTACTAAAGTGACGTAACACATTAAATCACCATTGACTAATTTTGTAACCGTTCCCTCCTTGGGTTTTATACTTATACCCGTTTTAGTATTTTTATCTAGATTATTACGAAAAAATTTTCTCTTATGTTCTTTATTATCTTTATTTCTTTGTGTTTCTGATGCTTGTTTATCTTCTTTTTCACTGACTGCTACTGGAGAAGTTTCCGTTGGACTTTCAGTAACACTATTACTCGAATTTTCTTGAACTGCAACCTTGGGTGTGTTACCACAACCTATCAAAGATACATAGCTAAGAATGACAGCAATTACGGGAATTAATTTTTTCATGGTGAAGTTACAATAGTGGAGAATATTCCCGTATTTTAACATAAACCTAAATTATACTTTTAATATTTATCGAGAATTTTCACATATATAAATCATGAATGATACTTGAGAAATTTTAAGATCATGGTGAGTTACGCTGTAGCTAACATACCCTAGTTATCAAAAATCAAATATTACTCCTATATCAGAATTTTTCTTAGATACGACCTGAATTAATTGATAATCTTTAAAACTACCAATAACCCGATAATGTATTGGTAACTTAACAAAACTTGGTTGATAAATCCAAGCATAACTCAAAATAGATAACTGAGAAACTGAATCTACATTTTTACCATATTGGGGTGTATAGAAGTAAATTAGCAGAGATTCTTTATCATTAAATCCTTTACCTTTAACAAAGTTAATCGGATGATTATGCAAAACTTTATTAATTGTTTCTTGTTTGTAAAATACTCTAAAATCTGGGTTGAAATCACCTAACAAACCTAAATTACCTGCTGTAGCTACAGATAACCAACAGCTAATTAATAAGCTACCTAGCCAATAATGAGAAGTTAGAAACTTACGGTGATAATAAAACTTACCTATCCAGATTAACGGCACAATTAAGCTACCAAAACCAGAAGATATCATCAGAATTGCATATTTGTGAATATTTACCTCACCCCAAACTAAAATACTTATTCCGGCTAAAACTAAAATTATGCCTAATATTCCCCAAGCATAACTGATATTTCTTGGTAAATAAATCATCTGATGAGATGAATATTGATCATCAAATCCTTTTTGGTAAATTTTTCCTAACCAATCTAAAGCCACCGCAGATAAAAAAGCAATAAATGGATAAAGGCAAAGACTATAATGAGATAAACGAGTGGAAAATATACTCAATTCAGTAAATAAGATAACGGGAAACCCGATTAATATTAACGGATATTTAGAAATTGAATGCCGAATTACTAATATTATTCCTAATAAACTGAAAAAGAACCAAGGAAAAGATTTTAAAGCTAGATTCCATACATAAAATAAAATGCCATTTCTATGTTGTTCATGACTACCTAGTTCTATAACAAATCCCAATAAAGCTCCAATACTATCGCTACCATAACGTAACCAGCTAAAATAAAGCCAAATTAAGGTAGGAATTAAACCGACTAAAAACCCTAAATACAACATAGGGTTAGTTAAGTGACGATGACGACGATGATCTATGATTAAATAAGGTAATAATGCCATCATCGGCAGAAAAATCATTAAACTTCTCATCAAAAAACCTAAGCCAAAACTCACCCCAGTGATAAAACCATATAAATATCGTTCTTGAGGATTTATATCAGATTTTAATAAAAAGAAAATTCCTATAAATACTAATAATATAGTTGGTAAATCTGGTGTTGATAACCGACAATATTGTATCCACAAAAATTCTACGCTGAGAATAATAATTCCCCAAAATGCTAATTTTTGAGATAAAAGAATTTCTCCCACTTTATAAATAACAAATATGCTCAAAATTCCCGCAATCATTGTCGGTATTCTCGCGGTTGTATCACTAACGCCAAATATTTGATAAAAAACAGCAATTAACCAATAAAAACCAGGGGTCTTATGATGAGGATGACCCCAAGGTGATACCCAATCACCTGTTTCCAACATTTGTCTAGCTCTCAAAGCATAAAGTGTTTCATCATGAGCCATGAGACTGGTTTCCCCAGAAGTAAATAACAATAAAGGGAGTAGCCAAATTAATAATTTGCAATATGGTAATTGCCAAAATAGCCGAATTAATTGGATAATATTGATGATTCGTGGTGATTTAAAAAACATTTATGAATTGTAAAATATAGTATTTTTCATGTAAAATAAGTGAAGTTATCAAAAATAACTTACCAATTAAAATACTAGCCAAAATTTCTAGATCAGGTAAAAAAGACATTTATGCTACTGCAACCAAATCAACGGATTAAGTTAGATGAATCGGATGATCTGTTATTCTATGATTACCCTCGCTTTGTCACTCATGTAGATGATGGTTTTATTCGACAACTGACTGATTTATATCGTCAGCGACTTCAAGAAAATATGCGTGTTCTTGATCTAATGAGTAGCTGGGTATCGCATCTACCTACAGAGATAAATTTTGCTCATGTACAAGGACATGGACTAAATGCTGAAGAACTAGCCCGAAATACTCGATTAAATCATTACTTTGTCCAAAATATCAATACAAATCTCCAGTTACCTTTTCCAGATCAAGACTTTGATGCTGTTATTAACTGTGTTTCTGTGCAATATATCCAATACCCAGAGGCTATATTTTCGGAAATACATCGCATTCTTAAACCTGGTGGGATAGCAATTATTAGTTTTTCTAACCGGATGTTTTTTCAAAAGGCAATTCAAGCCTGGCGAGATGGTTCGGAAGCTTTTAGAGTAGAATTGGTCAAGGGCTATTTTACCTCAGTTCCTGGATTCACGACCCCGGAAGTGATTTGTTCGACCTCAACAGCACCAATTTTCTTGCAGTGGTTGGGAGTAGCAGGTGGAGATCCTTTTTATGCAGTGATAGCTCAACGTCTCGCGTAGTTTTGGGTAGTTCACAAGTAAATTTTCTAGTTTGTAGGTGACAAAATAGCTGATAATTGCCTCACAAGCTCAAGTATCAAGGAGAATCCAAAAATGGTTATAAATCGTGGACGGAGAGTTTTAGCTGCTGTACTGCTATCAGTTGTACTACTGACTACAGCTTGCGCGACAAAAGCACCCAGTCGTTTTGATCAAGTACAACAGGAAAGTACAAAGCAAAGAAGTGGACAGGCAGTAGTTAAAAGTGCAACTCAGGGTAGTCAATTAAATAAATTCTTCCCCAGTGGCGGAGATGGTTATGATCGAGTCTACACCCAAGAGAAAAAGGGCTTTTCTGAGGCAAACTTGAAAAAGGATGGCAAAGTAGTTGCCCAACTCGCTATTTCTGATACTAGTAGCATACCTGGGGCAGCGACTAAATTTGCTAATAGCACCGAAAAAATAGGTGGTTATCCCGCAGTAAAAGTCGGTAATACTCAAACTTCTGTGCTAGTGAATAAGTACCAAGTGAAGGTGATTTCTAAAAGTCCATCATTTACTGCGAGCGATTCGCGCAGCCTGGATAGAAAAATTTAATCTTGATGGTTTAGCAAAGTTGAAATAGTTTAATCGCTTCCCTAACTAACAACCGACGTTAATACAAAACATACATAAGGAGAATCTTGTGAGTAAACCAATTCAGCAGCTAGTTGACGAACTACCAACCAGTAACTTGACTGTTTCCATGTTGAACGCTTTAGATTTTGTTGCTCCTGGTGAATGGCAAAATACAGTTGGTTTTGTGAATACCATTAAAACTGTTACCGGGGAAACTGACGAAGACTTAATTCAACAAATTGGCGAAAGAGCAATTTATTTATTTAACGACAAATCCCAAGGATATCAAACCGCCCTCTGGCTGTATCAAACTGTTGATGGTGCAGATAAGGCTTTGGGTGCAGCAGCTTTGGCTAACAAAATTGGGGAATCAATTCCCCTGCTCGGTTTTTTAAACTCTCTGACTCCCAAACCAGATAAAGCTCAAACCATTGACTTAACTCTAAAATTAGTCGCTGAAGTCGTCGCTTTTTGTCAAATTAATGGCATTCCTGGAGATAGTATCGGCGATTTTGTCGGTGCTTTAGGTGAATATGGTGGTGAGTCACTTATCCGCATGGTGGCATTAGTTTGTGTTGATGGTTTAATACCCCTTGGTCCTGATTTTATTAACAAAGCCCTCTCTTTGATTAGTCAAACAAGTCCCCAAGATTTAAACCAAAGCCCGACTTTCCAAAGCATCAAAAATACTATTCCCGGTAATAGCGATGCTGGTAAACTCAACTTTATTGGGGAAAGTTTTGATTCAGTTAAAGGTTGGATGAGTGGGCTGGTTAGCGGTCATGATCTAACCCCACAAAAAGTAATTGGTAATTTGCAATCTTTCACGCAAATTGCTGATGACAAGCTAGACTATCTAGCAGCATTTATAGATGTGTCTACGAATTACTATGAACACACAGGAACTCAGACTTTAGCCCGACGTTTAATTGAACGAGCCGTAGCTGAAATTTAGTCTGTAGGGGCGCAGGGTCTGCGCCCTCTATTTTATTGAATTCTAGCGATAACCACTATATTTTGAAGTACAAGAAGAAATAATTAACCGCAGATGGAAGAAGATGGACGCAGATAAACGCAGATAAATTTGGACTTCATCCTTTTAAATCTGAGTCTTTATGAGTATAAGTATGACAGCTTGTCTTTTGACACAATTTCTATTTATAGGGAAAATGGAAATTAGTGATTGTTATTACCGGGTGTGAGTCCAAAAATATGAATAAGAATTTTTTCCTACCAGTTTATTTACTAAGTTTACTGGTATCATTTCCTGCTGTAGGGGCTGATAATGAAAATAATCAAAATGCAGTCAATTTAGATATTCCTAGTTTAAGTGAAATTGAATTAACCGCCACAAATGCTCAATTATTAACCCAACAACCAACAGTAGAAGTTAAGTCAGAACCCGCCCCAGAACCAGATTTAACTCCTACAGACGATGCAGATATTTCCATAGACACCATTGGGGAAAAAGATGTTCTCCCTGAATCTACTCCCACTTATGTAATTGAACAAGAAGAAATTCAAAAACAGGGGGCAACGAGTGTTGCTGATGTTTTAAAAAGAATGCCCGGTTTTGCTATCAATGATGTTGGACATGGTGCAGATATTCACACAGGTACATACTATCGAGGAGCTTCAATTAATCAATCCATATTCCTGATTAATGGTAGACCAATTAATAGTAATATCAGTACATATCATGGTGCAACTGATTTAAATAGTATTCCGATAGAGGCTATTGAAAGAGTCGAATTATATAGCGGTACAGCTTCTTCTCTATATGGTTCTTCAGCCTTTGGCGGAGTTGTCAATATCATTACCAAAGAAGGTTATGGCAAGCCAAAATTAAATGCTAGTGCAGAATTTGGCTCATTGAACTTAAATAATCAACAGGTAACTTATAGTGGGGCAACGAATAAAGTAAAATACAATTTTAGCTTTGAAAGGTTCTTTATAGATAATCGTTACCGCGTTCCTATTGGTGCGGCAAATCGTGATTCTCAAGGATATTTATTTAATGCAGATACAGCTACCAGCACTTATTTTGGTAGCATAGGTGTAGATTTAGATCCTAAAAACTCTTTGAATTTAGATGTAACTACCCTGAGTAGTCGTCGGGGGTTAATTTATTTTGGGTTTCCCTTACAAAAAGACCGATTAGATCATGATGGTTTGAATATTGGATTATCTTGGAAGACTCGACTGGGTAAGGGAGAAAATTCTCATTTAACAACTACATTGGGTTACAACCGAGATTATTTTAGCACATACGGACCAACGGGAGCGACATTTTACCGAACCGGAATTTTAGATACACAACAATTAAAAGCTAGGATAGATCATGAATGGAAAATTACCCCTAATAATCAATTGCGCTGGGGTTTAGATTTAAAAAATACTGATTTAATTGGCGATGTTTTGAGTACGAATCCTGCCCTAATTGCTAAAAACGAAAGAGAAGATAGAAGTACATTTAATACGGCTTTATTTGCTGTCAATATTTGGCAACTTAGCGATGCTTTGCAAGCAGATTTAGGGGTAAGACAAAACTTTGATAGTCAATTTGGGAGTTATTTTAATCCTAGTGTTGGGTTACGTTATGCAGTCAATCCAGCTATTGCAGTGCGGGGAAGTTGGGCAGGGGCGCAGCGCAATCCAGGGTTAGATCAATTATATGTTTTTGATACAGTTCATAATTGGAATTCTAACCCAGATTTAAAACCAGAAACAGGTTCTACTTGGACGGCGGGAATAGATGTGAGATTGTCTGCAAATTTGTTAGGACAATTTACTTATTTTGGCAATAGTTTAGATAATCGGTTGGGAGTAATTAATGGCAGATGGGAAAATATTGGTTTAGTAGATACCAATGGTTTAGAAGCAGCATTGCAATTAAAAATTGCCAGTGCATGGTCAACTTTTATTAACTATACTTACACAGATGCTCAAATCAAAACAGGCACAGAAAAGGGATTACAATTAGGCTTAATTCCCTATTCTTCACTACAAGCTGGAATTGGTTATCAAAAGGATGGATGGCAAGGTAATTTATATGCTACTTATAATAGCGGTACTCGTCGTTCTGTTTTTAATAATGCTGGAGCAGGAGAAAAAAGTACAGATTTTGCCCCGTCTTTCTTTAATTTAGATTTGAGTGGACGGATTCCTGTAAATAAAAACTTGGGATTAACTTTTTACTTAGAAAATCTTCTCGGTGAACAATATGAACGAGTGAATCGGATATATAGTCCTGGTTTTACTTTCCGTGTGGGTCTAACTTCTAGTTTGTAGGCAACTTTCCCTCAATTTAGGTACAATCTATAAGCTGACATAACCTTGACTTAACCAAAATGACAAGCATCTCCACCCCTACCCTGAAAATCCCCGAACTCCTAGCACCTGCGGGTAACTGGGAATGCGCTCAAGCCGCAGTAGAAAATGGTGCGGATGCGATTTACTTTGGTTTAGAAAAGTTTAACGCGAGAATGAGGGCTGAGAATTTCACAGAAGCAGATTTACCCGAATTAATGGAATTTTTGCACCTGCGGGGAGTCAAAGGTTATATCACTCTGAATACCTTGATTTTCCCCCAGGAACTAACGGAAGCACAACAATACCTCAAAACTATCATTTCTGCCGGTGTTGATGCCGTCATTGTGCAAGACGTGGGTATTTGTCGGCTGATTCGTCATCTTTCCCCTGACTTTCCAATTCATGCTTCTACCCAAATGACTATTACCAGTGCTGCGGGGGTAGAATTTGCTAAATCTTTGGGTTGTCAATTGGTAGTTTTGGCGCGAGAATGTTCGATTTCGGAAATTAACAAAATTCAACAACAAATATCTCAAAAAAATACTTCCCTACCTTTAGAAGTTTTTGTTCACGGTGCTTTGTGCGTCGCATATTCTGGACAATGTTTAACCAGTGAATCACTAGGAGGACGTTCTGCAAATCGGGGAGAATGCGCTCAAGCTTGTAGAATGCCTTATGATTTAATTGCAGATGGAGAAGTTGTGAATTTAGGCGATCGCAAATATTTATTAAGTCCTCAAGATTTAGCAGGTTTAGACGTTTTACCAGAGTTAGTAAAATCTGGAGTGACTTCTTTGAAAATTGAAGGACGGTTGAAAGCACCGGAATATGTTGCTAATGTAACTCGCGTTTATCGTCAAGCTTTAAATCAACTATTAGAAACAAATGTAGAGACGTTTTCTAGTCGAAAGAAAGACCAATATAAGTTAGAAATGGCATTTTCTCGCGGACTATATACAGGTTGGTTTGAGGGAATTAATAATCAAGAGTTAGTGCATGGGAGATTTGGTAAAAAACGCGGTGTTTATTTGGGAGAAGTTACCCGAATTAGAAATGCCGAAATAACAATAAAGTTAGAAGCACCTGTCAAACCGGGAGATGGGATTGTTTTTGATTGCGGACACCCAGAAAGGAAGGAAGAAGGGGGACGAATATATGCAGTTATTCCTAATGGTCAGGATGTCATTTTAACTTTTGGCAGAAATGATTTAAATTTCCATAATATCCATATAGGTGATAGAGTTTGGAAGACAAATGATCCCGAATTAGATAAACAAATCCGTCAAAGTTATACTGGAGAACATCCCCAATTTACCAGACCGATTAATATCGAAGTACATGGAGAGATTGGCGAAAAATTAATAGCTATATCCCGTGATCAATCTTGGAATATAGTGCAAGTAGAATCAGAAATATTGATAGCTGAGGCACATACAAAACCCCTCTCAACAGAAAGATTAAAAGAACAATTTGGCAGGTTAGGAAATACACCTTTCCATTTAGACAATTTTATAAATAGTCTCAACGGGAATATTATGTTACCTGTGAGTGAGTTAAATCGAATGCGTCGGGAGATAGTTAGCAAATTAGAGGAATTAAGAAGTAGACCCAAACTTTGGGAATTAAATCATCACGGAAAATGGCAAGATTTAATTAGTTCTAAATCTACACCAATTTCCGCTTCCCCTTCCCTGATTGTTTTGGTGAGAAACATCGAACAATTAAAAGCAGTATTAACAACAGATATCAAAACTATATATTGTGAATTTGAAGATCCTCGCAATTATAAAGAAGCAGTAAAAATAGTGCGAGAATCAAAACAGGAAGAAATTAGTATTTTTGTCGCACCACCCCGGATAACCAAACCTGGAGAAACCTGGATTTTAAAACAAGTTCTTGCTTCCCAAGCTGATGGTTATTTAATTAGAAATTATGACCAATTAGAATATTTTGCGAATGAAAGATGTGTTGGTGACTTTTCCTTAAATATTGCTAACCCTTTAACCGCAGATTACTTTAAAAACCGCTTTAATTTAGAACGATTAACAGCATCTTACGACTTAAATATTAATCAACTGGAAGATCTAATTACCAATTACCCAGCACAAAATTTTGAAGTCACAATTCATCAACATATCCCAATGTTTCACATGGAACATTGTGTATTTTGCGCTTTTCTGTCTGAAGGAACAGATTACACCAATTGTGGTAGACCTTGCGATACACAAGCGGTTACAATCAGAGATAGGGTAGGTAGTGAACATATTCTCAAAGCAGACGCAGGATGTAGAAATACAGTATATAACGCCACAGCACAAACCGGAGCAGAATATGTGCAACGGCTGATTTCATTGGGTTTACAGCACTTACGGATTGAATTTGTCAGCGAAACACCAGAACAAGTACAAAAAACAATACATAGCTATCAGAAATTACTCCAAGGAGAAATCATCGGTTCGCAACTGTGGAGAGAATTGAAGCTACAAAACCAATTAGGTGTGACTCGTGGTGCATTGGGGATAATGTAGCTAAATGGCAATAAGTAGTATTACAATACTTATGCACCTTGATTACTACTTTTTATGTCCAGTTTAATGCCTCAGTGTCAGCAATTGCAAGCACAAGTTGAATCTATTCTCCAACTTCTACAGCAAGAAGCAGCTTTGCGTTCTCAAGATATTACATCTGTGCAAATTTCTTTGGATAAAGCAGTTTCTCCTAAGTTTGAAATTGTATTTGCTGGTGCTTTTAGTGCGGGTAAATCCATGTTGATTAATGCCCTATTAGAGAGGGAATTATTATATAGTGCAGAAGGACACGCGACTGGTACAGAATGTAAAATTGAATATGCACCTGTAGATTCAGAAAGAGTTGTTTTAACCTTTTTGAGTGAAAAAGAAATTCAAGAACAAGCGGTGTTTTTGTGTCAACAATTGGGATTTAATACCGTAGAGAATATCAATAAACAAGATGTAGTTGATTTATTGCATCAAGGTTGTACAGCAATTATTCAACAAGAAGGAGGAGAGAGTAAATCAGAACGTGCAAAACAAGCAAAAGCATTAATTTTGCTATTAGAAGGATATGTTGCAAACAAAGAAAGAATTAACAGCTTTAATAATGCTACATACTCAATGGAACAGTTTAATTTTACCAACCTCAAAGAAGCCGCAGGATATGCACGCAGAGGTAGTAATAGCGCGGTTTTGAAACGAATTGAATATTATTGTTATCATCCTCTTTTAGAAGATGGTAACGTGATTATAGACACCCCAGGAATTGATGCACCAGTCGAAAAAGATGCACAATTAACATATCAAAAAATTCAACATTCAGATACATCAGCAGTAGTTTGTGTTCTCAAACCTGCGTCAGCAGGAGATATGACAAAGGAAGAAACCCAACTGTTAGAAACAATGCGGGAAAATGCGGGGATAAGAGACAGGGTTTTTTATATCTTTAACCGCATTGATGAAACTTGGTACAATAACCAACTCAGACAACGGTTAGAAGATTTAATTAACAGTCAATTTCGAGATACTACTAGAGTTTATAAAACTAGTGGTTTGTTAGGATTTTACGGAAGTCAAATTAAACAAACAACGCGATTAGATAGATTTGGTTTAGATTCGATTTTTGCAGAAAGTGTTAAAGGTTTAGATAGTAAAGAAGAAACACCACAATTTGTTTTTGCTTTTAATAATTACTGCGTTGCTTCAGGTAAACTTTCTCCCAGTCAATTTAGAATTTCTCTTCATGGTTATGAAACGTCTAATGATAACTATGTGAGAATTTTAAGCGAACAGGGAACACCATTAATTAACCAACTCATTCAAGATAGTGGTGTTGAAGAATTTCGGACATCAATTACTCGCTATCTGACAGAAGAAAAACGTCCCCAATTATTCAAAAACCTCGCAGATGATTTAGAAGATATTTGTATCAAACTCAAAAAACACTATCAAAGTGTGCAAATTGATTTAGATAGTCAACCGCGAGAAATCGAAAGTATGAAAGAATATGAGTTGCAAAAATTAAATCAGCAACTCCAGCAAGTTGGGAGAGATTTTAATCAGCACATTCATGATGAAGTTAACAGATTAATTAATAATAATTGCGAAGAATTTGAAACAGATTTTCGACAATTACAATCACGGATGATTCGTCGTCTTGATGAATTATTAGATACATTTTCCGTTGCAGAAGCTTATCGTCGCGCAACTTTGAGTCATCCTAGAAACGCAACCGCACCCTTATTAGCTATTTTAGTAGAGGCTTTTTATTACCTATCAAATCAGTTGGAAGATATTTTAATAGAATCTTGTCAACAGGTAATTAGTAATCTATTCCAACAATTAATGGCCAAGATTAGAAAAGCAGAATATTACCGTCAATTATATCGTTTGTTGGGTAATGATGGGGGAATTGAATTACAGGTAAAAGAGATAGAAAAACTGATTACTCAATCTTTGGTAACTGCTGCTAGTGTTGAATGCGATCGCTTTGTCAGAGAAAGCCCCAGATTTTATAATGAAGGAACTTTTTCTATCTATCAATTTCGACAAGTATTAGAACAAACTTCGCAAGGTTACGACGCAGAAAGTATTGTTGACGCTGAACCTGCAATTAGACAATTATTAAAGTTAGATTTTGAACCGAAAGTTTCTTACAGTATTCGTCAATCTTTCCGTCAAACCATCAACCAAAGTATTAAAATTCAGTTGTTACCAATGGTGGAAAAACAAGCAGATGAGATATTACAACAATATACTTATGCGCGGGCTTATTTAGAGAAAACATTGCAACAAGAAGCTGAGGAAAAGATTGCTAATAATCAACGTTTGTTGAGTCAGGTTGCGGGGAAAATCGAGGAGTATAATACAGCAGTTGCGGGAATTAATGGCTGTTTACAAGCGATGCAGTTGTATGAACATTTGTTGCCGATAATTGGGGAGGAAGAGGTATAATGTGTTGGGTGAATGCAGGGTTTTTCTGTGTTCACCTAATTAAGATTTTTTTCACGCAGAGACGCAGAGGCGCAGAGAGGAGGAGAGATGGAAGATAAGTTTCAAATTTTAGATTCTGAACAAGGTGATGTTATTATTGATTTTGATGGTTATATTTTAAAAGCTAGTCAATTAGATGTAAGTAGGTGAACAGAAAAATTTAAAGGTATGTAAAGAAAAGTTAACCTAATTAGCTTTGTTAAATTTAGTACGTTCTGTCCGGTGTTTTCCTTTTTTACCTCTGGTTTCAACACCATCCATAACTGCATACGCTAGTTCTAATTCATCCTCAAACATTTTTCCGGCAATTTCATCTCGTTTAAGATGTTGCCATTCTAATTCAATTGGATTCATTTCCGAGCAATATTTAGGAAGAAAAAACATATATAAACCCATGTTTTCCCACTTTGTCCATAATGCCTGAACTTCTCGACAACGATGTATTGGTCTATTATCTTGAACTATGATTCTCATTCGTTTATTCTCATATGCTTCTTGCGCCTCTTGTTCCATCATTTTGTGCTAATATAATATTTAAAGTTTTACTATTTTTAACTTCTTTAGCTTCATCAATTATAATAAACGTTCTAGGGATTTTACCATCAATTTCTCCCATAATTCGATGAGAGTCCATTAATTGTTTGATAATTGCCTCAGTTGCGATCGCACTTAAACCAGGAACTTTACCAAGTGCTGACAAATCAAATCTAATTAATGGTAATTTTAAATTAGGTTGTGGTTTATTAAATATTCCATATTCAAACATTGCTGCTAATTTTAAGGCTAATTTAGAGGATTCTCTACATCCATTCTCTATTCTTGCTGTAATCTCATTTTGTAAGTCTTGAAAAGTTGGTGGTTTATTAGTCCAGGTGCTTACATTTTCTTGAGTAATACCCTTTTGTTTATAGCAATGACTTAATATTTCTATAATTAATCCCTCTTGATTTGCTCCCATTGTCAAGGCTTTACGCAATATTGCCGCTACTGCTATTCCTTGCAGTGCTGGTCCACCACCTTTAGTATCTAAATCAATTGTTAATGGATTAATCCCATAGGGTGATTCCATATCTAAGGGATAACAAACTTCATTAGGTAACTGTTGATCTCCGTGATAATCAATTATAATATTCTTTATAGTGGGAAATAATTTAGGTAATTCATAGGCGATCGCTTTTAATGTTTGAGTTTTACCACTTCCAGACGTTCCAATAATGGCGACATGACCATTTGGCAAAGTAGCAGGATTCCAGTAGCATTTATCCCCTAATAATATTCCAGAGTGCGATCGCTCTTTCTCAAATACTTTACCTTGTGGTTTAAGTGTAGCCTGTGGCAATGGTTTCATAATTAATTGGTTTTAAAGCTTGTGTGTTTAGATTTAAAAGTTTTAGTGGTATAGAAACTTTATATTACATCTATCCTATAGCTTTTTTGACGTGAAACCCCCATTTTACGACCTCTCTACTCCTGTTGCTACACAGGTGGAAACTAAACATGATTAGATATGTTTAATTATAATTCTGTGTTTTAGTATATTTTTTGTGTACGGTAAAAAATGTTTGATGACATTGGGTTAAAAATGCTTATGGGGTATAGCCGGAATAATTACTGATATCCCGGCTGTCCTCTATCAAAGCCTACTCTGTATCCAAATCATCTACAATTTTATCTAAGCGGTTGTTTGCGTCTTTGGCTATCTGCATATAGCGCACACTAGCCATAAGTCCCACAGCCGTAGTCACAGCACCTTCTGATACTTTATTGGTGAGCAAGCACCCAGCACCTACAAGACTGATACCAAAAGATAAAGCAGTGGCAGTTAAGGCAAAATTAAAGCTATAGCGGGCTTGACGTAATCTCTCTTTAACAATCAGTGCTAAGTAAGGGTTAGAATCAGGAGCAGGTTTAATGTTATGCTTGTTAGTCATAATCCAGTGTTTTTGGTAAATTTGCTTTGATAAATCCATTAACCCCTGGATTTTCCTTGCTGTGGTTAATGTTATGTACAACTTGTATGTAAAACTTATGTCTGGTTTATATACTGTCAAACTTATGTAAAAGTTATTGTGGGTGAGTCATGGGGGAGCGTTCTTTTCGGGCATCAGCAGCAGGAGTTGAAAAACTGAGCCTAGCGTTTAAGAAATACGGTAAAAATCAGGATTACCTAGCTGGGGAAGAGGGGTGTACTCGACAGACTGTAAACAAATTTTTGAAAGGAAAACGTATTAGTAAGGAACTGTTTACTTCTCTGTGTAATAAGTTAAAATTGAAGTGGCAAGATATTGCTGAACTAGAGTCCGATCTAGATGAAACTTCCTGGACTGTTCCTAGTATGAATACAGCAAGTGTTATTTCTATTTCTAGAACTGAAGGAACTGGAGCAGTAACAAAAGTAGCAGAAGCAAATACAGTTCACACTTCTATTACATTTGATACTGTTAATGGGCAATTTAGTATTACCTTCCCAGGCGATATAAATAGTTTTTTAAATGATTCTAAAAAACGAAATGATTTGTTAAAATCCCTGATAATGATTTCAGGTGATAAAAATGCAACGATAGCTAAAATAGAAAAAGGCAGTATAAAAATTACTTTCAATGTTTCTCCAGATGGCTTTAAAAAGCTAGAGGCAGAACCGAATAAAATTCTTTTAGTGGCAAGAATTATTAGCAGAGCTAAAGGTGAAGAATTAGACCTAAGTGATACAGATTTAAGTGGCGTTGATTTAAGCGGCGTTGATTTAAGTGGTATTAACTTCAGTTGTGCTGACTTGAGGAATGCAAATTTAGGAAATGCCAATTTGGAAAATGCTGACTTAGATTGTGCAGACCTGAGTGGTGCAAATTTGGGTAATGCTAATTTAAGAGGTACATCTCTAAATGATGCTAGAATTGACGACAAATGGCTTATAGTTTGTAAGATTGTCAATCAGTTTTCTGTAGAGCGAAATTTAATCCTTGCTAATTTAAGCGGTGCTGATTTAAGCCGTGCTGATTTAAGCCGTGCTAATTTAATCGGTGCTGATTTATTCCTTGCTAATTTAATCGGTGCTGATTTATTCCTTGCTAATTTAAGTGATGCTAATTTAATCGGTGCTAATTTAAGTGATGCTGATTTAATCGGTGCTAATTTAAGTGATGCTGATTTAAGTGATGCTAATTTAATCGGTGCTAATTTAAGCAGTGCTAATTTAAGCAGTGCTAATTTAAGCAGTGCTAATTTAAGCAGTGCTAATTTAAGAGGTGCTAATTTAAGAAATGCTGATTTAAACAGTGCTAATTTAAGAGGTGCTAATTTAAGCAGTGCTAATTTAAGAGGTGCTAATTTAAGAAATGCTGATTTAATCGGTGCTAATTTAATCGGTGCTAATTTAAGAGGTGCTGATTTAAGCGATGCTGATTTAAGCGATGCTGATTTAAGAGATGCTGATTTAAGCGGTGCTGATTTAAGCGGTGCTGATTTAAGCAGTGCTGATTTAAGCGATGTCAAGTTTGAAAATGCTCGATTCGGAAATAACCCAGGAATAACTGAAGATGCAAAGCGTGAATTAAAGCAACGTGGGGCAGTTTTTGAAGATTCACCTGGAGAGCGCTCTAAAATTCCTCCTCGTTAAAATTTCCGTTAATAAAATTCTGCACGGTTTATCAATATGGTTTTCCCTGCTTCTAGTTGGGTAGCCACCAAAACACCCTATCTCGCCTCAACCTATCATAAATGCTCACCTTTAATAGTCTCAAAAATACTAGATAGTAATTTCTCCAACACAACTGCTCTAAATTCTTCGTTATTCATCACCTCCATAAATATTTTTTCATTCCCGTCCATGCGTTCAATAAAGGGGTACAGCCGGGATACCTGCAATTTGGGACATGATGTAAAGTTTTGTAAATTTAATTTTCAAAACTCTTGATTTACCGTTGTTTCAGCCTCCATCTGAACTTGACACTTCAAATAAAAACATTCCCTAAAAGGGTCATTTATGGGCAAGTTTAGGAGACTAAATAGCCTGAAAAGTTTATTTTAGTGTCCAAAAAAGGAATATCCTTTCACCATTTTTGGGTAAGTTAGTAAATCACTAAATCAGTTTTTGCAACATTTCTTTACATCATGTCCCATTTTGAAGGTAGTGCGATTCGTTCTGGAGAAACCCAGATGTTGGGGGGATTCCAGGCTTCGGTAGAGTAACTCTTATTGGGTTGAGTTCGCACTTTTATCCTCCACCGATGATAACTTGATATCCATGTAAGTGAGGTGAGTAACCTAGAAAACCAAATCTTACCGCCCTGGTGCGGGGCTGAAAGCACGTAAATTACCAGAAAACTGGTAGCCCCTACGGAAGAGACTGACTATCAAATCCGTAAAGCGGGGACGAAAGCGGATAAAGATGGCAATTGCTGAAAACATCCTCCGCAAGCAAGAGGTCTATAAGCGAGCCAACACAATTGTGCTGGAGAATCGTGGGGTAGAGCAGGCTAAATGTCGTTGAGCCACCGTTAAAAATAGCCAGGGGATATAAGCTTGTGATTCGGTCACACCCTGGGTTGGGAATATCCGGCTTGGGTAAGGTCTAACAGTATCTACGTACCGAGTTAGCGCACTACCTAGACCCCCGGTGGAAAGGCATACCCTAAAGTCTCTAACCAATGGATATCAGGAACGAAGTAACCCTCATGTAAATTCCCGTTACGGTCGATTAACAGGTAAGCGGTCAGGCTACAAATTTTACTGAGGAAAGGATGGTTTAAGAAGCTAATGCCCAGACCGAATTAACGGTCAAAGCCTGAAAACGGATGGAGTAATGTCCGGGATATGCTGACGTGAACCGCAATGTGCCAAAAAGCTAGAGGTACAAGTAGCAATGAATAAGCCTAAATCTGATTCGATATCGAATACAGAGGGATGGAAGACGATTAATTGGCGAAAAGCTGAGAAATACATTTTCAAGTTGCAAAAACGCATCTATGCTGCTTCACGCTGTGGTGATGTCAAACGACTCCGCAAACTCCAGAAAACGTTAATGAGATCTTGGTCTAATAGGATACTAGCGGTTCGACGGGTAACAGTTGAAAACCAAGGAAAAAAGACCGCAGGAGTGGATGGTATAAAATCATTATCCCCAGCAGCGCGTCTTAAACTAGCAGGGCAATTAAAGCTTACAGGAAAATCCAAACCTACACGTAGGATATGGATACCTAAGCCTGGGAGCAACGAAAAACGCCCCTTATCAATACCCACAATTGAAAGCCGCGCCCTCCAAGCTGTAGTCAAAGCGGTACTCGAACCAGAGTGGGAAGCCCTCTTCGAGCCGGGAAGCTACGGCTTTAGACCTGGCAGGTCGTGCCAAGACGCAATCAAGCACATTAAAAATTGTATACAAACAAAGGCTAAATACGTATTAGATGCGGACGTAGCCAAGTGCTTTGATTGTATTAATCATCACGAATTACTCCGAAAAGTGAACACCTTTCCATCACTCAGGCGACAAATAAAAGCCTGGTTGAAATCTGGGGTGATAGACAAGGGAGTATTTACAGCTACATCAAGTGGTACGCCACAAGGCGGAATTTTATCACCACTTTTAGCGAATATCGCCTTGCACGGATTAGAAACGGTTGTTAAGGATTACGTTGAAAACTTAACCTTCAAAAAGCTAAGTAGAATGGAGAAACGCCGTTCTATTGGTGTCATCCGATACGCCGATGATTTCGTACTTTTGCACGAAAACAAGTCCGTAATTTCCGGGTGTATGGCTGTAATTTCTGAATGGTTAGCTGGTATTGGCTTACAGTTAAAGCCCTCCAAAACCCGTGTTGCTCACACACTCGAACCCAATAAGAGTGAAGATGGTATTGCTGGATTTGACTTTCTCGGTCATCATATTCAGCAATTCCCAAGGGGTAAATATCGAAGTGATGAAGATAACCACGGTAGAAAATTGGGTTTTGACACACTCATTACCCCATCAAAGAAAGCAATTAAGACACATCAGCGAGAAATTGCTGACATCATTAAATTGCACAGATTATCGCCACAATCGGCACTTATTAAAGACCTCAATCCCGTAATTAGGGGATGGAGTGCTTATTATAAAGCCTCAGATAGTGGAACATCGGGAGACTTCTCCAAACAAGATAATTTGGTATATCTAAAACTTCGGAGATGGGGAAAACGCCGGACTGGAAACGCCAAGAAAGCCCATCGCATATACTGGCGACCCATTGGTAACAGAAAATTGGTCTTTGTTACAAAAAATGGAGATAACCTTATACGATTAATCTCGCACACAGAATTTGCTAGTAGTAGCAATAGATATGTGCTAGTTAAAAGTGGTAAAAGTCCCTATGATGGCGATTTGGTTTATTGGAGTACAAGACTAGGCAGACATCCTGAATTGCCAAATAGAAAGGCAATATTGTTAAAACAACAACAGGGTAAATGTCGGGCGTGCGGATTATACTTTCGCGAACAAGATGTAATGGAAGTTGACCATAAAATCCCACAATCCATTGGAGGAAAAGACGAGTGGGTTAATCTTCAACTATTACATCGACATTGCCATGATGAAAAAACTGCCCTTGATGGTAGTCAGAAGTCTGTTAATGACAATAGGATTGCACATTGAGTAGCCGTGTGCGGTGAATAATCGCAAGCACGGTTTCGGAAGAGAGGGGTGGAGTGGCAACATTCCCCTCGACTCTACCTCCCGGCTGTACCCCGGTTTATCCTGTGGTTTGAGTTTTCCCACTAGAATTATTGATAAAGCGATCGCAATTGCAAAAAAGATATTTATTGCCAAATTATTACTTTTCATAAAATTCACCAAAACTAAAACACAGTGAACCATTAATAATATAACATTTTATTTCCCACTAGAATAAAAGAGCGCAATGACCGATGTTTAATTCATTTTTCAAAAGCTTAAAAACCATTGATTATTCATATATTTTATACAAAAAATCCCCAGTTATCAAAACAGAGGAATTAATGGCTAAACTGTGGTAGAGTAGAAGTTGTCAAATCCCGATTTACCGACCTTCCTAGCCCGAAATTAGCACGGGTACAAATTAAAGGTGATTAAACAGAGTTTTCTTATCCTGTAAATAATATTATTGCCCATGTAATTGCAAATAGCACTGGAAATGAGTACCAAGGGTAAAAATATTTTTCGTTCCACTTAGCCTTACGACCAAAAGTTTTTGTTGTAGTTGAATTGTTTAATAACTCTTCTATTGCATTTGCACCTCCCCACAATACAAATGCAGAAGAAGCAGACGTGAGTATTCCAAGGAAGCCTAATATAAAAATCAGATTATTGTTTTCTGTCTTGCCCCATGAAAAACCAAGTGCTGCAAAAAGTAGTCCTTGTAAGCTTGTGAACCATGTCATGCGATGATTCATCAAATCATTTTCATGCATAACTCTACGCAAGTAGAACTCTTCATCATCAGATAAAGTCATATTTAATCCTTGTTTTATTCACTAATTTTTACTAACTAACCACTCCATCTGATTATCCAGCTTACCCGCTTTTGTGAAGGTAAAGCTACTCCATACAAAAGTCATTTCATCTTTGTTTACTCTTAGAGTTACCCCAATCAGTTCTTTTACCTTAGCTGTACTCAGTATCAACTTGTGAGTAACAGCTTTTTCTAGTTCATCATAATGTGGTGAACTGAGCAACGGTACAGAAAGTTACGATAAGGCTAAGACGATTAATGGATAAGGCTTTCAGATTTACTTCTCTAACCCTGGTTTGATTCCTACGAAGTGCTTTGCGATCGCTCTGTATATCCCAACATCAGACCTGACCGATGTTTAATTGATTATTCTTGATACCTTTCATAAAATGGTTTTATGTTAGTTTTAATGCCTTCTGTCCCCATTCTAACCAATGCCTCCAATGGCTGCAATTGTCCCACTATATTAGGAGAAAATCTAAACCGATTAGAAACGGCTTTAACTTCTGTCTGATCCACCATCAAAACGATTTTTGTAGAAGTATTGGCGATAACTTCTTTGCTAAGTTCAGAGTCGCGTTGAGAAGCCAAGATACAGCATAAACCATACTTTCTCCCATCTGCTAATATAATATTTAAAGTTTTACTATTTTTAACTTCTTTAGCTTCATCAATTATAATAAACGTTCTAGGGATTTTACCATCAATTTCTCCCATAATTCGATGAGAGTCCATTAATTGTTTGATAATTGCCTCAGTTGCGATCGCACTCAACCCAGGAACTTTACCAAGTGCTGATAAATCAAATCTAATTAGGGGTAATTTTAAGTTAGGCTGTGGTTTATTGAAGATTCCATACTCAAACATTGCAGCTAATTTTAAGGCTAATTTAGAGGATTCTCTACATCCATTCTCTATTCTTGCTGTAATCTCATTTTGTAAGTCTTGAAAAGTTGGTGGTTTATTAGTCCAGGTGCTTACGCTTTCCTGAGTAATTCCTTTTTGTTTATAGCACTGACTTAATATTTCTATAATTAATCCCTCTTGATTTGCTCCCATTGTCAAGGCTTTACGCAATATTGCTGCTACTGCTATTCCTTGCAGTGCTGGTCCACCACCTTTAGTATCTAAATCAATTGTTAATGGATTAATCCCATAGGGTGACTCCATATCCAAGGGATAACAAACTTCACCCGGTAGTTGCTGATCTCCGTGATAATCAATAATAATATTCTTTATACTGGGAAATAATTTAGGTAATTCATAGGCGATCGCTTTTAATGTCTGAGTTTTACCGCTTCCCGACGTTCCAATAATGGCAACGTGACCATTGGGAAGTAGTGCAGGATTCCAATAGCATTTATCCCCTAATAAAATGCCAGAGTGCGATCGCTCTTTTTCGATTATTTTACCTTGTGGTTTAAGTGTAGCTTGTGGTAATGGCTTCATAATTAATTGGTTTTAAAGCTTGTGAATAGATTTAAAAGTTAAAGTTAAATAATTATAATTATATAGCGGTATGCACCTGAATGAGATACAGAATTTACCTAAGAAATCATACACCAAAAGACTTTCAACTCTGTTCCCTATTCCCAGTTAAGAGTTCCCTGGTTGACAGACTACTAGGACGAGATATGTATCATTCACAAGAAAGACACTACTTGAGTAAGGAATTGTTCATAAATAACAACACTTAGTCATACTGTTTGATAGCATATTCTAGAATTATCCGGTCTAAGCTATGGGTAAACCGCAAATTGCTATCAGATTATCTCCATCTCTACTGCAAGAACTCAATAACTATGTTGAGCTAACTGGCACGTCGAAAACTGATGTGGTTGTGAGTGCAATTAGTCAGTATATTGGCTGTGCTGACAATATGCCGTTGAATCAGAGGATGGCTGAATTAGAAACTAAAGTTGAAGTATTAATCAAAAAAACAAAACTTTTGGAGTTGTAAATGCGTGAAATTCCTCTCTGTAGCATATCAATTTCATCCCAACTACCCCCAGATGAAATAGAATTTTTAGAAACATCACTATCTCTCAGTTCAATCAAGTTACAGAAGTCATCAAACCGCGCGTTAGTTGTAGATGACATTGTTCTTGTAGTTTCAGGCTTAGTTTCAGGCGTAGCAGCGACAGCACAGTTGATAGATTACACTATCAAAGCGGCTAAAGCGATCGCTAATTGGCGGCAAAAATTGCGAGAAAAAGGGATAGAAGCAAAAGGCAAGTTAAAACACCCACAACTTCCTGATATTGACTTAAGCACCGCTACAGAAGCAGAAATAGAAGCATGGTTTAAAAGATTAGAAGCATGGTTGTCTCACAAGTAGCTGTAAAAACCCCTACTGATGAAGAAATAGAAGCATGGTTGTCTCACAAGTAGCTGAAAAAATTCCCCCTAATCCTCGGACAGAAAACCCCCTGGAACAAGATAATTCTTTTAGTAATCAAATTCTGATTCTGTTTTCAGCCCCTCTACTGGACGAAGACTTATTACCAGTAGAAAATTTATCAATTCAGCAAGAAATTGAGGCTATAGCTTTAGTATTAAAGAATATATCTCATCCTTTAGCAGTGGAAATAGTAGTGAAAGTAGCTACTTCGCAAACATTACAAGATGTATTTTCTAGTCGGGTCAAACCTCTGATTATTCATTTTATTGGTCATGGAATGAAAGAGGGCGATAGTACAGCCCTAGTGTTAGAAAATGAGGTAGGAATGACTCGTTCTTTTAGTGAAGAAGAGTTAAAAATTGCCCTATCAAATCAGAAACAAGCACCCTGTCAATTAGCATTATTAAATGCCTGTCATTCAGAAAAATTAGCTCAGGCTTTTGTTACAGCAGGAGTATCTCATGTAATTGGAGTAGGTGCTGAAGATAAGATTTTAGATGTTGCAGCCCAATGTTTTTCTAAACGACTTTATCAGGCATTATTTAATCAAGATAACATTGCTGATGCTTTTTCAGCGAGTCGTGATGCAGTTTTAACTGATGATAAACTAAGAACAATCTTTAACTCTAAAACTTTTCAGCAGGGGGTTAATTTTGATGAAGCTTTCAAATTTCGATTATTACCCCAAATTCCCCACAATCAATCACTGGATATAGAACCAGCCGATTCTCACAGTGTTATCTATCCCCAGTGGTCAAATCTTGATATTCCTTTTGATAATCCCAACTTTGTAGGACGTAGACAAGAAATACATCAAGTAATTAAAGTCCTGGTAGAGTCGGATAATAAACGTTGTATAGCCCTACATGGTATGGGAGGAATCGGTAAAACGTCCTTAGCTCATGCCATTGGTCGGTGGTTACATGAACGAAATCGCTACGAGGATGGAGTTCGGTTTATTAGTTTACGCGATACTGACTCTGTAGGGACGCTAATTACAAGAATCAAACAAAGTCTTGAATTGAATAGTTTTGCCTTAGAAAAAGAATTAAAGAATAGTCGAGTGTTTTTAATTCTCGATGATTTAGATAGATTAATTGAGAAAGAATCTAATGAACTAATTAAATTTTTGAACTTGCTTTTAGAACAATGTCCTAAATTAAAAATGTTATTAACTTCCCGTGATTCTCTAGCAGGGGGTATTCTTTATTGTCATCAAGAAGAAGTTTACAGCATGGGAGCATCAGAAACAAAAGAGATATTTAAAAAGTTTGCTCCACAGCAAGCGGAATGGGGTAATAATGATAATTTAGCGGAGGATTTTAATCTTTTAGTTGAATTTCTAGATGGCTATCCCTTAGCGATTCAATTAGCCGCATCTTATATGCAAGAAACTAAATGTACTCTCAAGATGTTGCATGAAGGCTTGATAGATGAACCACTGGAAGTTCTTGCTGCTTTTTCTCATCAAGAAAGAAAAGAAAGAAGTCTGCGGATAACTTTAGATCGTTCCTTTAAAATGTTATCGGTAGAAGGGCAAGATATATTTCCCTTATTGGCTTTCTTTCCTAGTGGGTTGAGTCGAGATTTAGCTAGGGCTATTTGGGGAAGAAGTGGGAATAGAGCTTTGTTAGAATTATTCAAGTTTTCTATGGCAGAAAAGTCTCCTACTGCATCTGATTGGAGAGTAAATTTACCCGAACCTGCTCGTACTTATGCAGAAAGTAGATTGCAAAACGGGAGAGAACTTAACTATCTTGCTCCTAAAGTTCTGGATTTCTATCATGGCAATTTTTGTACTGAAGTTATTAAGATTTTTAGAAATAGAGATGATAAGAAAGGACAAAACTTGCTCTTGCAAGAAAACTCGAATTTAATCTTATTTCTGGAATGGGGTTATGAGCATGAAATAAGTTTAGAAGTCTGTCGCAGTGCGAGAATTACAGCTTTATTAAGCGATTATTGGCGTTGGATTGAACCGAATAAAGACCCTTTGATAAGATTAGATTTGGCTTTGGTCACAGCCCAAAGAAATCAGGATATAGAGGGAGAAGATTTAGTTAAAAATACTATAGCTGCTTTGTCTGCTCAAGGAGAATTTAAAGATATTCAATCTTTGGGACAAGAAAGTGATCAGCTAAAATCTTTTGATTTTGAAACTGTCACTGTTAACCATCGCGGTGAAATCATTGAACGAGAAACCAAACAAACGCAATATTTTAATGAAAACTTCGGTGAAGATATCACTTTAGAAATGGTCGTTATTCCCGGTGGTACATTTATGATGGGATCATTAGAAGGGGAAGGATATAATTCAGAAAAACCTCAACATGAAGTAATTGTTGAATCCTTTTGTCTGGGTAAATATCCAGTTACACAAGCACAATGGAAGGCTGTATCTGCATTTCCACAAGTAAACCGTGAACTAAAACCAAATCCATCTGATTTTACAGGTGATAACCATCCCGTTGAACGAGTTTCTTGGTATGATGCGGTGGAATTTTGCGATCGCCTTTCACAATATACAGGTAGAACCTACCGTCTCCCCAGTGAAGCAGAATGGGAATATGCCTGTCGAGCGGGAACTACCAGGCCATTTCACTTTGGAGAAACAATTACAGCAGATTTGGCTAACTATAATGGTAACTATACTTATGGTCAAGGACCCAAAGGAGTTTATAGAGAAGAAACAACAGAAGTAGGGAGTTTTGGAGTAGCTAATAACTTTGGATTATACGATATGCACGGTAATGTATGGGAGTGGTGTCAAGATGATTGGCATAATAACTATGAAGGTGCGCCAACAGATGGTAGCGTATGGCTAGATAATGAAGAGAGTAGTAATGGAAAGCTGCTGCGCGGTGGTTCGTGGAACTTCATTCCTGGGGGCTGCCGTTCTGCCAGCCGCTACAACTTCAACCGCGATTACAGGTTCAACAATATCGGTTTTCGTGTTGTCTGTTTTAGTGCGGCGAGGACTTAGTAGCACTATGCGCTTTTGCCCTCTTGCTCTTTTCTTGTCTTATCCCTCTCGCATAGCGAGAAAAATTTTTTTGTCAGAATCAGGATATCCGCCGATTAAAGGATGAACAGGATGAAACCAGGGATTTTATATTGTCAGCTTGCGACATTTTATGCGTAATCGGTTCTCAAATCTCCTGACAGCAAAAGATTCCAATAATTAGATACACACAATATTACCTATAATGCTTTATTTGACTAAATAGTTTGGCATGATAACTAAAAACTTTTCGTATAATAAATAGTTAGGCAGAGTTGAATAACCAATAATATTGATATGGATGAAGATGCACTGTTTAAAGCACTAAAACGACAGACTAAAGCGACTTTGCTTGAGTTGTTGCACTCAGCATATTACGAAATAAATACTCAACAAAGAAGGCATATTTTTGGCGGACTGATGAAGGAGTCTAAGCCATCAAAAAACTCAGAGCAAGACATTATAAGGGAATTAGAAAACTTCTATAAAGACTCATTAGCTGGGGTATACTATGCGCCTTTTGATATTAATTCTAAGAACTTTTCCCATATTCCTGAAAAAACAGAAGAATGGTTTGAGAAGCTAGGCGAATTTTTGCAATCTAGCACCCAGTTAACAAAACAGAAAGAACATACATCTGCTGTGGAATCTTTTAAGATTCTCTACGAACTGATTGAGAAAATGGAAGATGGTGAAGAAATTATCTTTGCTGATGAATATGGGAGTTGGATGATTCCTGGTAATGAGCAGGAATTTCTGGATGCTTATATTTCGTCATTAGCTGAAGTTAAAATACCAGAAGAATATACGAAAATAGTGATACCTTTAATAAAAAGAGATAGCTATGCGTCATTTTGCAATAAAATCTATTCACTAGCATTAAAGCATAGCAACAAGGAGCAAGAGAAATCTTTAATGGAGGCAATCAAAGAACAAAATATTAAGACAAATTAAATTCTCTGAACCTGTAAATTATATGCACGGGATTTTTACGGCTATCTCGGTGCAATGCCGTAATGATTCATAAGAGACTTCCAATTAAAAAAACATCCCAAAATTTCTTGTGGTGCGGGCATACTATGGCTAACGCCACGCTACGCTATCGACAAGCTCAGTACAAGTCTTGCCCGCTAATAATACAAGGACAGGCAAGATGCCCATCCCACATCCCACAAGATTGGATAGCGTTCGCGGAGCGTCCCGGAGGGAACTAGTAGTCTGTCAAGCTTGAAATTGTGAGTTATTAAATTTTATAACCGTTTGTTAGCAATACTTTCAAACTTCATTAACACACAAAATTAATATTGACAGACCACTAGCGCTGCTGCAAGCAGTTCATCTTTTTTGTGGAGTTCTCTAATCATTGACTACTAACAATTGACCGGATTTGTAAACTACCACTGGCGAATTCATCCCCTAAGAATTTCATCACAACTTTTAATGGCGCAGCTTCCAATTTAATATTACTAGGTGATGCGTCAATAAACTTAAATTGATAAGGGTCACGGGGTAAAACTGAGGTGTCAAAATCTTCCACCGACAAATCACCACTAATAAATACATTTGTATTAGTGCGGTTGAATTTAGCCACAGCCTCTCCAATAACCTGATCTTCCACAAATACCGATTCAATAGTAGTAATAGCAGGTGTAGAAACATCTGCGGTAATTTGTTCAATAACAATCTGACTATCAGGGTCAGTTGCGGCTTTATATAGTTTATTTGTATTAGGTTCAAGGACTATAAAACCAGTCCCATTAGGTTGAATAATCTGAAATTGGCCATCAACCTTTGACCGATCGCCCGCCCTGACTCCCTTAATATTGGCAACAATTTTATGGGTACTTCCCGAACTATTGTACACACCCTGTACCCCTGATGTAGAGGCAATTAGACGATTAAACTGGGTTAAAATTCCCCCCTTACTATTGATGCTAAATGCTGATAATGCGATCGCAATCAATATACAAAGTACAAAATATTCAGCATTACTCCCTGTTTTCAAACGTAAATTCCGATTACCAGGACAAACACAGCGTACAGATGAAGGCCAAAACATCTCCACACCACCGCGAGTAAAGCAGTCTGCAAACCATCCGAATGTGTACCCGATAGTTAACGCTGAGGCTATAGGAATAAATTGGGGAATAAATACTGCTGTTCCATAGGAGGCGATCGCCACCACTGCACTGGCAACTATAGAATGAGTCATGCTTCTATGGGGCATTGTCTCTTGAAAATACCCAGAAATCCAAGGAAAAACCTTACCTGCTGGAGAAGTAGAAACATCAACATCAGGGAGTAAACCACCAATTGCACCAACAGCAATCAAAACCGGGTCAGCGGTTTGCAGTAATAAACTGGATGCAGTGCCACTAATTAGTAAATGTGAAATTCCCAACATTACCTAATTCTCCTTTCTTCTTGAGGCAAACTGTAAAGCAGTCGGGAGAGTCCTAAGAATATCGCTGCTGCAATGCCACCAAATATATATAGTGCTTGGTCATTAGTACCAAGTCCAATAAAGCGCATAATTACAAAGATTACCCCCACTACCAAAATTAATGGTGTGATGTCAAAGTACCTTCTGTGATCAGCCCCTTCAATATCTAAACCTAAATATTCTTCTTCAATTGCCCTGATTGCTAACATCGGATTTCCCCCAGCGCGTTCCTGAAGTTTAGATAAATCGGCAGATGTTAAGGCGATCGCTCTTTCTTGCGCTGCTGCTTTCATGATTTGTCTGATTGCCTTCTCTGGTAAGGGTTTCAGTTCAATTCTCGGAATATTAATAAAGATATCAGAACGGGGCGGGTCAGTTGCCAACACTAACATTGGTACACCTTTACGGCGTAATTGCTTTAACCATATTCTGAATTTCATATCGCAGTTTTGAGCATCATCAAGGACAATAAATGCTGTGTTCTCTGAGAGGAATTGGGCGATCGCTTTCTTCAATTTATCCATAGTCAGATTTTTCCCCTCGATGTCTTCTGTGGGAAGTTCAAACTGTTGGGCAATTTCTAACAGCATTTGCTTAGGTGTTGTCGGTTCAACAAAAGCCACTAAAAAACCGTCATCGGTTAATCTTTCTACAACAGCATTACCCAGTACAGACTTACCACTCCCCTCTTCCCCGACAATCAAAATTGCCCCATTAGCGAGTAATGACGCTGTAGTGCGGTTTAGTTCCGCTTGTCTGTAAATTTGAAATTCTTCAACCTCAAAACATTCCTCCCCAACTCCCCCAACTCCCCCAACTCCCTCAACTCCCTCATTCTTAGAGAATGACTTAGGAAACACAGAAGTTACAGCCAAGATAATTGACAGGGGATTGAATGAACTGACGGCCAGCAAGAAACCACTCAGAGCTAACGTTAACCAATTAGTTCTAGTCCGTCTTCTCTTTGGGATTGTTTGATTTTCTGCATTGCTAAATTGATCAGGTTCTGAGGATTGTACGCAGCTTTGCTCGTGCTGCTGCGCGATTGCGTAAAATTTCCCCTCGCACCCTCCAACTGCGCTCTTAAATCAGCCGGTAATTCATTAGGGTTTTGGTAAAAATGACTGGCGATCGCCTCTTGGGCAATTAACGTTCCTGCGGCTTTTTCTGCTCCAGCCCGAACCATACTATTGATATCACTATCAGGAATAAAAGCAGGATTTACTGATGTGGCGGTTAATTCTTCTTGTGTAGCGGTAATTACGGATTCTTGACTCAACACAAGATGAGATTCTGTACCTAATTCTGTACCTGATTCTGTACCTTCATCCTCTATTTCTGTACCATTTAGACTATTAAACTGTACAGATTTGAGTTCTTTCCATTCACGTATCAAAGGACAGATTGTACTAAAACTACCACCGCCTAGCTGTTCTCGTACAATATTTCTATTTATTTTTTCATTTTTTATATATAAGTTTTCGCAAATTTCAAAAACTCTTATTTTCAAATCTTCATGTTCTTGAGGTACAGTCATAAATTTTTCAAAAAAAGTTTGTACCATTGTACAACAATGTATTAATTTATGTATCAGTATTTGTACAAGAATACTTGATAAAAAAAGCGACTTTGTACAGCGCGGCTATTAATTGTACCGGAAATTTTTATACATCAATTAGAATCAATGCAAATTATAATTGGTGTACTAATTAGTGAGACAGAATTAATTACACAATGTTGTTGTGTAAGCGAAGAGTGGCGTTAGTCATATAGAACGAAGCAATTCTAAGGGTTGTGATTGCTTCCCTTCGCTTGCAATGACTGTAAATATTTTTGTCCAATTACTTAATGGCTTCGTCTGCTGTAGTCATCGAATATCATCAATCTCAAGCTAACTAAATTAAAATTTCCTTTATAGTATATACTTAATGCAGTAATTAATGCAGTAATGCAGTATGGCAGTATGGCAGTATGGCAGTAAGTAAGTCAGTAATTGCATTTATCAATCAGAAAGGGGGCTGCTCAAAGTCCACCTCAGCCGTGCATCTAGCCTATTGGTTATCACTCAAGGGTCATAAGGTCAGATTGTTAGATGCCGATGCACAACGCAGTAGTTCCGTATGGTTGAGTTTAAAGAAATTGTAGGGATGCTGAAGTGAGTACCAAGAAACCTCGGAAATCCCTCGATGATGCCCTGGCAAATGAGTTTGTCTTTGGCGGTACACCATCGGAAACAGAACAGCCCCATGTTGATGACGTGGCAGAAACCATATCAGCACCGACAACCGATAGCTTGAGTGGCTTATCCCTGCCGGAAGCATCAGCCATAATCCCAACTATAACCCCATCCCCACAACCTAAATCATCAATTATGTCTCAACTCCAACAAGTTCCCCCCAAAGAAGCAACAGTGCGTTTAACCGTTGATCTAACTGAATCAATGCACCGCAAATTATCTATGATGGCTGCTAGAACGGGGCGTAAAAAGGCTGAAATTGTTCGCCTCTTACTTGATGAAGCACTTCAGGAAGTAGAAGAGTAATGCAGTAATTCAGTAATGAATGCAGTATAGCAGTAAGTAAATAATGCAAAAATATATTGGTTTGACTTTGTTGGCAATTCCGTTAATGGACATATCGGTTCAGGTACAGTTTCGGAAACTTACGTAATGCAGTAAGTAATGCAGTAATGCAGTAAGTAAATAATGCAGTAATTAATGCAGTAATTAAGATTGAGTTAGTACCAATTTAAAACAATTTAAAACAGGAGAGGCACTATGGCGAGAAAGTCTAAGGATTTTAAAGATTTGATGAAACAAGGGCAGAGTTCCCAAGATAAGCAGAAAAGTCTGGAAGCACTGAGAAAGAAGATGAAAGAGGGGGGATTTGGGGAATTGGCTGCAAATATACCCATAGAACCCAAGGGCGCTCCAAAAATGTCAGAAATTCTTCAACAGTTCGTTGCTCCGTATTTAGATAATGTCAGCACATTGAGAAGACGTAAATCATTATTTAGTTTGGCTGTGATAGCCTGGAATGCGGCGGTGATGCCTGAATCTCAACAAAAAACAACACTTGATACTTTCTTGGAACAACAGTTATCAAATCAGGATGCAGAAACTCAACAGGCGATTACACAAATAATTGATGAACTAATTGCTAGGAAACATCAGCATTTCTCTGATAATAAGTATTTTATTCTGGACTTCCAAATTACAGAAACAGGACAAAGATATGATATCTCTGTGGCTTCAACTTTGTTGGCAAATCCTCAATGAATTATGACTGTAGCACTCACGTCACACGATTTTCACTACTAGGAAAGTAAAATATTAATATGTAGCGTGTGCATTTCATTTATTATGAGATACCCCAAACATTGGAAAGAACTAGCCAAAGCCATCAAGGAAAAAGCTAATTGGTGTTGCCAAAAATGTGGGCGTGTTTGCTTGCGTCCTGGTGAAAAACCTGCTGACAATATTAAAGCCCGTGCCTATAATCTACAAGTTCACCACCACAATATGAATCCTGCTGATAATAGGGTTGAGAACCTAATTTGCCTCTGTAGTGGATGTCATCTTAGTTATCATCGCGGTGGTAAGGGTAATGTTTCCCTGGGGCAATTGTCGCTGTTTGATTTGTCGGGGTTTGAGAATCGTTAAGTTTTATTGGGGGGAATTTTGATTAGCTAGTAGGAACTTTAGAGCGATCGCTTATGACAAAGTTTCTATCCTCTTGTGGGTAATAAATAATTAGATTACAGTGATCGCTTATGACAAAGTTTCTATCCTCTTGTGGGTAATAAATAATTAGATTACAGCGATCGCTTATGACAAAGTTTCTATCCTCTTGTGGGTAATAAATAATTAGATTGCAGAAGGCGATCGCTTATGACAAAGTTTCTATCCTCTTGGGAGTAGTAAATAATCAGATTACAGCGATCGTCTGTTCAGAGACTTGATGAGGTTGTATAATTGTGTATGATTTAGGTCTGACATCAAAAAAAGCTGTGAGCGGTAGAAACAGATATTAAACTCTAGGAAGAAATTCATCCTTCCAAGCAGCAAAGGCACAGTACGGTTAAGCAAACCTTATCTTTTTCGATGACTACAACCCTGATTCTTTCGTTGATTCATAAGTGATGATTATTTTACTTCATAACCACTAATTAGCAATTGGAGCAAAAAGTGATGATTAACTATATTTTAATTGGCAATAGTGGCGTAGGGAAATCTAGTTTTATTAATAGCTATATGGACAAACAAGTTGCCAAAACTGGTAAATATGAAGAAATTACTAAAGATATAAAACGTTATACAAAGAAAAGTAAAAATATTTCTTTGATTGACTTGCCAGGACTAAATTTTCAGCAAGATTCACAAACATCATCAGAGGCTGAACAGCGAAATATAGCTTATCTAAGAAAGTTAATAGAAGTAACGAACCAATTTACAATTCATGGAATCATTTATGTCACCGCTTTTCATCCTAGATTATCTTCAGCAGAAATTGAAACATTAAGATTAATTGCCAAGGAACTCCCTAATCACTATTGGGAAAATAGTATGATAGTTTTTACTCGTTGTGCAGGGCGTTTAGATACTTTAGGATCAGATAAATTTGAAAGTGGTTTTCAAGCTCGACTCCAAGAAATCACCGACTATTTGAAGAAAGAAAATAAGAATTTTGGCTTTTTCAAGAGAGTTATATTAGCTGACAATGTTAACTTTAATTGGCATGAAAATGCTCGTGAGATAAGCGAATGTTTAGATGAGAAAATTTGATAATTTAAAGGCGTTATCTAAATAGGTTTCCGAAAAATCTTCCCACAGAAGATATTGCTGCTGAACCCCACTCTACTGTTTTCTCTAATGTTTTCTCTACAACATAGTCTCTACACTCTCTTGCTTTCTCTATTGCTTTCTCTTCAATATAAGATGTGAATATTGGAACAATAATTGGTTCAGCTACTTCCCAAGCTCTTTTGACAGTCTTTACTACTTTTCCCAAAAAATTTTCGCTTTTACCTACTAATTCAGGTAGGTTGTCTTCAGATAAAACAATCTTATTTTTTTCGGCTCTTGAATTAGAATGACTAGAATAATCCGAATCATAATAAGAATAATCTGAATAACCTGAACTATAATAAGTAGAACTGCTGCTTGAAGAACTGGTTCTTGAACAATTGCTCGAATAGACTAATCTTTCTTCTGTTGCAATCACCCATTGTAAAAAGCCTAAATCAGAGATTCTTTGAATTGAGGTTGTATATAAATTACCCAACCATCTTTGACCGTCAGGTGTAGTTTCTGAATTATTATCAACAGCAACGGATGGAATCTGTTCAGCTATATCTTTCCCCGCATAGATTTCAATTTCTTTTTTGAGAATTTTTGTCCATTCTTTTAAATCATCTTGATATTGGTACGGTACAATATTTTTACTACAAGCACAAGTAAAAACAATGACACTTTGTTTCCAAATTTTTTCCCCAAAGGCTTTAGAAATTATTCTAATAGCGCGGCTTTCATCTTTTAATACAGATCTTTCATCAGCTATCAAACTACTAAAAAATAATACTAAGTCAATTTCTTGATTTGGAACTCCTTTCTTAATTCTATCAATGTAAACATCGTCGTTTCCTTTTTCTTCTAAATCATCACACAACCCTGGGGTATCAATTAACTGTATTTTAATATCATTGATCGCTAAATTATAAGTCTTAACTTCCATCGTTGTAGCAGTTAAATGACCTACTTCGGCAACATTCCTCCCGATAAGTGTGTTTATCGTGCTAGACTTTCCTACGCCTGTACGACCGACTTCTAAGAAGATAAGAGGTCTTTTAACTGCTTCTTCTACGAGTTTAGAGAAAACTTCTTCAATAGCCTTACGTTCTTCTTGTGTTAATTCCATGATTTTTCGACTGGTCAAATAAGATATCTGGTTAAATTTAAGTTTTTTTCATTATAAATATTAAAATATTTCAAAAGCTCTCACTAGCAAATAAATTGACAAAATAATCAAGAGCGAGTTAGAAATAATTTCCTCTTTTTTTTGAGATAATTTAGGCAAATACAGACTATTGATCCGATTGCCGATTGTCCCGCCTATTCCTAGAACTAGCCCACTTAAAAATAGTACATTACCTTGTCTAATATGCCCTAACAAAGCTGTTATTGACATTAGTAGTATGAGTCCCATGCTTTTTTTGATAGCTATTTTAACATTTTCTTCAAAGTACAACATTCGCAGAGGAACAATCGCTGTCCCGCCTCCAACTCCAAATAAACCAGCACATAAGCCAGCACTGACTCCTATACTCATCTTAGCAATCAGAGGGTTTATGTTGCTAGATTTTGTATTGTCAGCATTAAGAGATAATTGGCGGCGTAAGTGAGCTAAATAAATATTGAGTAGTAAAAACAAACTAAATCCAATCTCTAAAATAGATTGAGGAACAATATTCACGAAAGATGTGCTTACTAGAACTGTAACTATGGCTGAAAATTCTAGTACACTCATCCTCTGAAATTGTAGATTACTGGTTCGCCAATTCTGAAAACTACGATAAAGGCAAACAAGGGAAATTGCAAAGATACTTGTAGCAACAGATTGGCTATAACTATGACCTAATGTGAGTAAAACAGGTACTAAAATAATTCCACCGCCTACATCTATTAGTTTAGCCAAAAGTCCAGAAGCTAAACCTGTAATAATTAACAACAACCAACGTAACTCACTTATAGTCATAATAATGGCAATTGAAATGGAAAAAAGTTACATATTGGCTACCCCTTTGTCCTCTTGTTCCGCTTTTTGTTTTAGAGCGTCAGTTTCTTTTTTCTGTTCTTCAAAAGCTAATAAGATAGGAAGTAGAAAAACATACTCGGCTATGATTGGGTTAGGTGATTTTCCCTCTAAAGAAAACCTACCATTTTTGAGATTAGGCGTTTTACCCAGAGCAGATACAGGCAAATACCAAGTCTTGTCTATTCCATATTTATCTTGTCCATGAAATCGATCTTCTATAAATTGAATAAGATGTTTTTCAATATGATCTGTTAAAGTTTGTTTACGTTCCACTGGCGTATCAGATTGAAAAACATCTGCCACTTTTTTAATGCTTTCTTTGCCGAGCCGAGAAATGTCTTGACAAATTTGAAATTGTGTTTTGCCTTTAATACCCGCACCAGCTACCGAGTACATATTGTTAAAATTTTCTTCATCAGGATTAACATTATTAGAGCCAGATGGGACAATTAACCGCATATCTTTTAACTGTTTGTAAAAATCCCTGAAAAAGTAATGTTGTTTATATTTTTTATCATTATCTTGGTTACTCGAAAAAGCCAATGTATCAATTTTGGGGAAGACAAAGATGAATTTTTTATCAATGTCTTTTTGACCTTCTTCTGCGAGCAATTTTAGTAACTCCCACTGTAAATCAAATTGTGGAATTCTATCTCTTCGAGTCTCATGAGATTCTTTTACTTGATCAGATAGAACAAATTGTTGTTGAAATGCCTCTGGGTTATTTTCACGAAGATGATTCAAAAATGTATCATCTGACCAAAAATCAAATTGAAATATAATTGTGTCAGCATTAAACAAAAGTCTTCTTAAGTCTGAATCTACCCTCTCTTTCTCTTTTTGACTCACTAAAGATGATACTTTATGTCCAGGTATGTCAATAAATGTAAAACGGTTTATATACTGCGTATTTTCCAATTGGCTAACCTGTAAATTCAAAGCTAGGTTGACAGCCGTAGAATTTTTAACATCGCCTTTTCGATAATTTTCCTCTAACTCAAATAAATCTTTTCGAGATGCGTTATCTTCAGGGGTTATTGTGATCCCAGCCGTAGCTGCGTGCAGTCTCAATTTAGCTAGACCAGACTGTAAAAGACAGGTTTTCCCCGTTCCTGGAGAGCCTAAAATTACAATGGAATGACTTTTTCGCTTACTGGGAGACCAACCACAGGGTTGATATTTTCTGACGGTGGTATCTTTAGGTTTTCCATATACTGGTTCAGGTTGTAGCACTGATTCAGGTTGTGGCACTTCTTTTTTACTTTCTTCATTATTTTCTGGCAAATCTTTTGATGGCATTTGATCTGCATAAGCTACGGTTTCAACCTTAATATCTTCACCTTCCAAGTTAACATTAAATTCTTCCTTATCTTTTTCTACTTCATTGGTACAAGCAACATTAATAAGTCGATCCAGATGTTTTAACCAATTTGTATATTTCTTTTCAACTCCCGTGAGTTTAGCAACAGCAGCATTCCATGTATTCCAATCAAACAAATTTTTGAGAAAATCAGTATAGGGAATAATGCTAAATGTTTGTGAATCAGGAGAATTCCAAAAATTTAGCAGATTAGATTTATTGTCTATAAGAACTCTTGAGGCAACCAGTTGACTTAACAATTCAATACTTACAGTTGTTTTTTCTGGTAATTTGTATTGTTGTTTTAAAAATTCGCTAAGTATTTCCGTATGCTCTGGTGTAATGCTACGTTGAGGGTTTTTATAGAAATCATTGGCATGGAGCATAACCAACAGCAATCTTGCCCGCTTCACATTATCCTTCGCCCCTTTAGTTTTATCCCCTAATGAATTAATATTAACATCTATAAAATCATAGTATTTACTTAAAGTGGGAAAAATTTCTTTAACAATCTCTTTGACAACTCCGTATAGTTTTTCATCATCCAATTTATTTTCAATTTTTGTCTGTTCAGCAATGAGATTATAGATTAACCCATTACTGGTTCTTTCTATCCCTTCTCCAGTTAAATATTTAAGATAGCTCTCGCAAGCCTGTTTCTTTTCATCCTCGGAGCTATTGATTTTAATTTCACTTAAACTTAAATCGGGAATTTCTGTGTTAAAATTATCAACAAATCTATAAGGATCTATTTGTTTCTTGAAAGCTTCAGCGTGTTTTTTGATGCCATCGTGTCCTTCAAATATGCCATAACTATTCACTTTAAATTCATTCTTTTGCAATTCAAGCTTTTCAGCAAGGTCTTGAAAATATGAATTTTTCTCGTCTTCATAAGGTGTGCCAAAATCAGCAGAAATGGAAATGCTGTATATTTTACTCGTGAGATAAGCTTCTAATCCTTTAGTAAAACTACGCAATTCAAGTAATCTGTCTTCCATGTGATCTCTAGCACGATCAGTTAAGATTAACTGGAAAGAGTTAGGATCGTGTATTCCCATACAGGCTGCACATTTCGGGCAAATTATATTGCCTCTAGTGATGGCTGTTAATTTGAAATCTTTGATTGTGTTCGCCATGTTCTTTTCTTAAAAGTTCTTATTGATTTTTGTAAATTATCCCGACTCTATCGACTTTACTATGCTGTCCAAAATAGGTTTCAACGATTTTCGGCGTTTGCAGATACCTAAATCGCTTAAAAATGTTCAAAATGAACATTAGCATCGTTCAGACGATAGAGCCGTTATCCCTATGTCGGTATCTTACGTCTAATTTAAACTATTTGAGCAATTAAGTCAATGAGTTAACCCGCCTGAAAAGCGGCATCTCCAATGCTTTGCAGAGATAGTCGCTGCCATCCTCCAGCCCCAAAGTGGGTTGCCAAAGATCGCATTCTCACATCCCGTCCCAAACACCTTTCCGTCAATCAATTCCTAGCGGTTACTGTCACCATATCGGGAGATAAAATCGCCAAACGAACAGGGACAATGGGTGTTTTTTGAATATGGTTAAGTGATCGCATATTTCTTAGGAATGTGGATTAAATAACTTACAATTCTTAGTTACTTTTTAGATTAACCAATGTGTGAATATTTTGTCAAGCAGAAAAATATAGATTCTAGAGAGGGGGAATTTTTATAGAGTTAGAGGGCGATAGCGAAGCAGGAATCGCAAAGCCCTCCACAGCGATTCGCCCAATCGCCCCACAGAAATTACCCAATCAAGACCAAATAAATTTTAGAGAGGGGAAAAGGTAAAAGTACAATATTACTTATCAGAATATAACTAACTAGAATCTTTATTCGGATAAGTAAATGAATGAATCCCCGGAAATTGGTGAAATAACTGTTGTCAATTCCCTAGCTTTGACTGCACCCACACCCCTAACTGAACACCCCGCCGCTGTCTATCTCTCCAATCTGTCCGCTGGTTCTCGTGCGGCGATGGGGCAATCTCTCAATGCGATTCCTACGGAGCGCTTCGCTATCGCTCGTATCCTTACCAGCAATGAATGTGATGCGCTGACATTAAATTGGGCTGAACTGCGTTATAAACATACAGCTTTATTACGGTGTATACTGATGGAAAGATATGCACCAGCCACAGCTAATAAAATGCTGAGTGCATTAAGGAGAGTCTTGAAAGAAGCATTACGACTTGAATTAATGGATGCTAGAGATTTTGCTAGGGCGGTAGATATCGCTAATATCAAGCTGTCTAAGGAACTCAAGGGGCGTTTTTTATCTGAAGCTGAAATTAATGCCCTGATGCAAACTTGTTTTGATGACCCTACTCCCATTGGTTATAGAGATGCGGCCTTGATAGCAATTTTGCGAGGTGCGGGGTTACGCCGGGGGGAATCAGTAAAATTAATGTTGAGTGACTTCCATTCTGGCAGTGTGAAAGTTCGCAGTGGTAAGGGTGGTAAAGACCGCACTGTTTATTTACCAGATGGGGTGTTGCCAATTATCGAAGACTGGTTAGAAATTAGAGGAAGAGAAGCGGGGGCTTTAATCTGTCACATTAATAAATCTGGGGCGGTAACTTTACGACAACTGACACCTCAAGCAGTGCTGTTTATTCTGGAAAAACGGGGTGTAGAAGCTGGGGTAACAAACTTTTCTGCTCATGATTTTCGCAGGACTTTTATTTCTGAGTTGTTAGATTCCACTGATATTGTTACTGTCCAAAAATTAGCCGGTCATGCTTCACCTGAACTCACTTCTAGATATGACCGTCGGGGTGAGGAAGTTCAACAACGGGCTGTACAAGCAATTACTGTTCCCAAACGGAAGTGATAATATTTTATTAGTAGTTAGTTTTTAGAAGTAAAAAAAATGGCTAAAGGGTTTGGTGTAAAGCCAGAAAAACAATTAGGATACATCTTACAGTTAATACCAGAAGTCAAAGCTTATGCTGTGAGATTCAATTATAATGACTTTCATGAAAAAACTGGAGAGGAATTTATTGGCGTAACAAGTATGCTTCATGAGGCTCAAGTCTGGAAGAAAAAGGAGCAAGCTAAACAGTCAATTGAAAAATATTCTGACTTTCTACTGGAAAAGGTAGAAGCTGGTTCACAGGTGCGCGTAGATATTAAACAACTTAAACGTTCCAGTGACGGTAAACTCACTGATGAATTAGTTGAGTCATTATTATTTCTACCAGAGAAAAATTAATATTATCCCTTACTGTTTGACTGGATAATACAACCCATCACTAACCTGAAATTTCCACCCCAAACTCATCGGGTCACGATTTCTGGACCAACTGATAAATTCCTGCTCACTCTTGCTTTCCCGTTCCGTAATTAAACTCTGCTGTGTTACCCCCAACCGTTGCGCTAAGTTCTCAGGAGCGAAAGAAGTTATTTCTACTGCTTGTTGTTGATACTGGTAGGGATATCCTGAGCGCCGGGGTCTAGAATTACCACCACCGTATTTACCAGAAACTATTGCTTTCTCAATTTTTTCCAACTGTTTACTAAGCGCTTCTATTTTAGAGTCTACCTGTTGATCTTGCTGGCAAAGGTGCGTTTCCAGTTCCCCCAGCTTCTCCTCCACCTGCTGTAATTCGCTGGTTGCTTCTAATTTTACACTGCTATCGAACTGGGCTATCAATTCCTGTAATCCTTGCAATAACGCCGTTGTATGACCATCGCGGTGGATTTTGGCTAGATGGCGGACTACAGGAATTAGTGGAGTTGGCACGCGAATCATCTCGCTGGGCGGGGTCTTGTTAGTAGTCATGATATCTGTAGTTGATATCGAATATTGTAAACCCAAATCCAAGTTTCCTCTAAGAATTTCTGACTCCCTGGCAGATAGCAAAAGATTGTATGAGTAGATTGCCATTGTTGACCTAATTGCTTTACAAAAGAAGGGAACAGGGAACTCTTAACTGGGAGCAAATAAGAAACACTCATTTGCACCAGTTTAAAGCTCAGTCAAAAAAAGGATGTTTTTTTCGTGCTACGCATCTCAAAAAACAGTGTCATTATTTCAATCTCATGTTTTTAAACATGAGTTTTTCCTGTTCCCTGTTGCCCGTTCCCTGTTCCCTCTGAAAGTTTGTTTAAGTGTTTCAATAATAACCGAGTAATTTATGATCAAGTTTATAAAAGTCCTAAAAGTCCGATTTTTAATTAGTTTTGCAATTGGGCTACTGATTTGTTCACCGGCACAAGCACAAACTTTAGAACTAGAACCAGAATTATTTGCTAGAAATATACCATCGGTTCATTTACTGTTGGGTAATCCCAGTCAAGCCACAACCAACATCAATAACCCTGATAATGACTTGATGATAAAACCCCAGTATGTACTGTCTTACAATCGCAGTAATGGTACTCCTAATTGGGTAAGTTGGCAGTTAAATAAATCATGGTTTGGGGATACCCCACGTCAAGATAACTTTAGACCAGATAACACATTACCTGAAGATTGGGAACACATCAAACCCACTGCTTATAATGGTTCAGGGTATGATAGAGGTCACGTTACCCCATCGGCTGACAGAACCCGTAGCATTGAAGATAATACAGCAACCTTCTTAATGACAAATATGATGCCCCAAACACCCGATAATAATAGGAATACTTGGGGGAATCTGGAGGATTATTCTAGGGAATTAGTATCACAAGGTAAGGAACTTTATATTATTGCTGGTCCGGTTGGCAGTAAAGGTAAATTGAAAAACCTAGTCACAATTCCCCAATCCACTTGGAAAATTGTTGTAGTCCTAGATCCTGATGCTGGACTCAAGGGTATTAGCAGTAATACCCGTGTTATTGCTGTCAATATCCCCAATGATGAACAACTTGATAATAATTGGAAGGTCTTTAGAACCAGTGTGGATACCCTAGAAAAACTAACAGGGTATGATTTTCTCTCTAATGTTTCTCCCAATATTCAACGGGTGATTGAAAGCAAAGTTGATGATCTTTAGGTTTCGATAACTTTTGTGGAAACCCCTGCTATACCATCAGGGGTATTACCGGTAATGTAAACATCAATTTCTCTATTACCTATTTTGTAAACTTGTAAATCTATTAAATTAGTTTTTAAGAGATTCACAAGATTCTGAAACTTTTTCACAGTGGCTTTTTCCTCGTCTTCGTACCAATTTTCCTCACTCACAGAGTTTCTAAAGAAATCATCAATTTCCACAAGTTTAACGGGTGTCTCCTGAGAATGACCCGTTCTTTTTAATACTGTAGCTTCATTCAATACTGCGGATTCCCATGCGAAAACCTCAAATGGGTACTCTGATTCACTGGTCATCAGTAACCCGTCGGTGGCTTGTTTTAATATGTTTGTGATGTTGGTCATTTTAGCGTTCAAGAAGTGTAGTGTAACTATCCCTAATAATTTAATTTTCTCTAATTCCAGTTTCTCAGTTTTTAGTGTTCCCCACAATTAATGAAAAGTGGGGTTGTTATTTCTAGGACTCTGGTTTATTTTTTAACCATTGTTCTAAATCAATGATAGAGGAGAAATCCAAGAGTGCTTCACCGAGTAATTCTAATTGCTCAATTGATAATGTCCAAATTGTCTCAATGAATGATGATTCAATTTCACCAAATCGCCGATTTAGTTGTCGGAAAATCAGTTGTTGTTCTCCCTGCTCTATTCCCCTTTCTACCCCCCGTTCCATTGCTAATTCTTCTGTTGGACTAATGAAAGGCATTTGATTTTCCTCCTCTAAATGTTTAATTTTAGCGACTAATCCCTCTACTTTGATTTGTTGATATCTATCTAATATTCTAGCCTAAAATAGTTACAAAAGAAGGGAAATCTTAACTGGGAGCAAATAAGAAACACTCATTTGCACCAGTTTAGAGCTTCAGTCAAAAAAAGAATGTTTTTAAAAGATGCGTAGCACGAAAAAAACAGTGTCATTATTTCAATCTCATGTTTTTAAACATGAGTTTTTCCTGTTCCCTGTTGCCCGTTCCCTGTTTCCTCTGAATAAAATTGATTCAGTTACCATCATTAATAATGTTACCTTATTGGTATTCTACACAGAAAACCAGCACTGCTGTAAGCAAGTCTCTACAACTATGCAATAGATTCAGATAGCAAGCCTGACATATCTAATACTTGTTCAGACCAAAAACCAGATTGTTCAGCAACTTCAGTACAGATTTTTTCATCTAAATTCTGGTTCATAACCACCTATTAAACTCTTAGTAATTTGTGTAACACGTTCTCGTATGGCTGGGTCTTGAATTATCATCGAACGATTATTTTGACTTGGGCGAATATTAATAATTGATTCGTAAGCCATTTTTTGTGTAAATGGTATCCAATCTGCACCCCAAATGTCTTTTTGCTTGCTACCATCTTTCAATAATACTGCTTCGCACTCAGCGTGTAGCTGTCCACCGTAATAAATCTTGATTAGGGACTTCCAAATAAAAAAATACTCAACCACCTAACGCAAAAATCTCTCAAACCCTTATTCCTCTGTGTCCTCTGCGCCTCTGTGGTTCGTTAATCAGGATAATTTATTTCTTGGAAGTCCCTTAGAGAACTCCACAAAAAAAATGAACTGCTTGCAGCAGTGCTAGTTCCCTCTTGTACCTAATGGTTACGCAAAGTGCTATATACTTATTACTATGATTAGCGAAGATAGTGAAAAATAAGAATTTTATTTTAAAAATATCAAATCAAGAAATCCCAAAATATAAACACCAAATCACATCCTGTAAATCCTCAAATCCTGGACATCCTGATTCTGACAAAATATCAATCTATGAACAAAACCCCACGCATTCCCATACCCCTAGAAGTCAGAACCTACGTTTTCCAAAGGGACAAATATCAATGTCAAAGCTGCGGTAAAATCTCCCAAGAAACTCAACTCAGCATTGATCATATTATCCCCTTATCTCGTGGCGGAAAAAACGATATTAGTAATTTACAAACTCTCTGCTTAACTTGTAATCAGCAAAAAACTAATAACATTGACAATCGTTTTCGCCGACATTTTGATACTTAGTAAAAAAAGCTTTTAATCCAGTCCCCCTCCTCGCTTGCGGGGAGGGGTTAGGGGTGGGGTCTTATTCTTTCACCGTTTTAAACCATTCAGTTATCCCGTCAGCCAAAGTATTAGCCATTTTCTTCTGTGCTTGGGGATTAACTATTTCCTCAAACTCATAAGGATTACTCATAAAACCCAACTCTAATAATACCGCCGGTGCAGTATGGGGACGAGTCAGGGCTAAATTATTCCAAAACACACCATAGGCAGGTTTACCAAGTTTTTTAACTACATAATTTTGTAAAAATATTGCAAGGCTGTGTGATTGAGGATGATACCAAAAAGTACCAAAGCCTTTGGTTTTTTCCGCATCACCATTATCCGGTAAAGAGTTATGATGAATGGAAACAGCGATCGCAGGTTCTTCTGTATTAATAATTACCTGACGTTCCCCCAAAGACACATCACGATCATCCTCCCTCGTCATCACCACCTTAGCGCCGCGCTTCACCAACTCATCTCGCAGCAATTGAGAAATGATCAAATTCACATCTTTTTCTAAATACCCAGTTGGACTACTAGCGCCAGATTCTTTACCACCATGTCCTGGATCAAGTACAATTTTGATACCAGATAAAGGTAAACGGTTGCTATTTTTCAGATCAGGTGGATGACGTAAAGTTAAAACCAAGGTTGTATTGTCATATCTCAGCTTATAGCCCCACTGTTGGATGTTTTTGAGGTTAAAAGTATATTTGATCTGTGTGGGACTTACCTGTTGCCAATCTAGGCGAGAAATCAGGCGATTATCATCTAGGCGAATTGTGTCTGTTTGGGCAATGGTATTGTAAAGGGTAAGAGTGAAGGAGTTGTTTCCCTGTTCCACACTCACCGGCACAGCAGTTTCTAAGGGAAAACGAATCTCTGTCGCTTCAGCTAATTGCCGATAGCCCACACTCCGAATCACCGTCTGTGGTGCAACCGCACCTGGTATAATTTTAGTCTCCTTGTTATTAATCCAAGCACCATAGTCTAAGCGCAACCATTCACCGTCCTTAGCCGTAACACTCGCCATAGTTCCCTTTGGCAATGGTGTAAGTCGTGAATAATCTGTACTAGATCCCGTGCGAGTAACGCCTGATTCTGATGCAATTTCTGCAACTGGTAACTGTGTCGGGGACAGAATTTCGATTTTGCCTAAACCAGTTTGAGTTATTCTTTGATCATTAATTTGTAAATTAAATTGAGGTTTTCCTAAATCAGCAGCATTTGCGACTGTTGTACAACCTTGGTATTTGGTAAGACTAGAAAGATTAGGCTGATTTAACCCCGTCAAGACACTTGAATTTGGAGGTAATTGTGCCTGGGAAGGTTGGGGTAAAAGGGCAATATTTTGATTTACCAGATTCACCCAAACAGTAGCTTGAGGTGGTGCAACTGCACTAAAACAAATTAATTCTCCTGGTAATCTGGCAATATCAGCAGCAGGAGTCAAGGAATCCCTAGCAAAGCCTAAACCTTGGGGTAACTCAGGTTGAGTGGACACCCTGATGATCTTAATCTCTCGTTCTTGATTTTGGTAACGGACTTTAAATATATTTTCCCCTAACTGCAAGGGAAAACTAGGGGAAAAATGCCCAGCCTTGCTACGGTTAATTAGCTTACCATTAATTAAAACCTGACCCTGGGAGGGTGCTGTACCGATAAAAAATATTTTTTCTGTGCTGGTTTGGTAGTTTGTAGGGGGAAAAACTACTAAAAGTGGTTCTTGTGCTAATGCAACTGAGGAGGTGACTAAGAAATTAAATAATACTAACCCTAAGAGTTTTTTCATGGACAAACACAGAAGATTTGAGGATAGAGACTGTGGCACAATAGCCAAGATGGAATCAAATATGAATGCAAAAGTGGCAATACATTGGTCTCAAACAAGAGAATTCAATCGGGTAAAATTCATCCTGCATACAAGCCTCCAACATTGTCTACACAAATTCTCCTTCGGGAACAAAATCTATTAAGAGTTGCTAGAAATTGAAAATACTATGACTAAGTTTATCTTTGTAACTGGGGGCGTTGTTTCCAGTATTGGTAAGGGCATTGTAGCAGCAAGTCTGGGACGTTTGCTTAAATCGCGGGATTATTCGGTTTCGATTCTTAAACTCGATCCCTATATTAACGTTGATCCAGGCACGATGAGTCCTTTTCAACATGGGGAAGTTTTTGTCACCCAAGACGGTGCAGAAACAGATTTGGATTTGGGACATTACGAGCGCTTTACTGATACTTATATGTCTCGATTAAACAGTGTTACTACTGGCTTAATTTATCAGTCAGTTATTAACAAGGAACGCCGAGGCGACTACAATGGCGGCACTGTTCAGGTAATTCCCCACATTACCAATGAAATCAAAGACAGAATTCTCAGAGTTGCTAAAGAAACTAATCCCTCCGCCGTGATTACGGAAATTGGTGGGACTGTAGGTGATATTGAATCACTACCATTTTTAGAAGCAATTCGCCAATTGCGAAAGGAAGTAGGAAAGCGTAATGTGTTATATATGCACGTTACTTTGTTGCCTTGGATTGCGGCAGCGGGAGAGATGAAAACCAAGCCTACTCAACATTCTGTGAAGGAATTGAGATCCATTGGCATTCAACCAGATATTTTAGTATGTCGGAGCGATCGCCCCATTCCTGTGGGCTTGAAACAAAAGTTATCAGAGTTTTGTGATGTCCCTGTAGAATGTGTTATTACCAGTCCAGATGCCCGTAGTATTTATGAAGTTCCAGTAATTTTAGAACGGGAAGGATTAGCCGAACAAGTTCTCAACTTACTGCAAATGGAACAACGTCAACCCAATATGACACAATGGGAAACGATGGTAGACCGGATGTATAATCCTCAACACACCGTCGAAATCGCCATTGTTGGTAAATATGTGCGGTTGGGTGATGCCTACCTTTCTGTGGTTGAGTCTTTACGTCATGCGGCTATTGCAACTCATGGTGATTTGCGTCTGCGGTGGGTAAACTCGGAAGTTTTGGAAAATGAACCACCGGAAAACTATCTATCAGGTGTTGATGCTATCATCGTTCCTGGCGGCTTTGGTAGTCGGGGGATAGACGGGAAAATTGCCGCGATTAAATACGCACGCGATCGCCAAATTCCCTTTTTAGGTTTATGCTTAGGAATGCAGTGTTCTGTCATTGAATGGGCGAGAAATGTCGAAGGCTTATCTAATGCCAATAGTGCCGAATTTGACCAATATACGGATAATCCAGTTATTAACCTGTTACCAGAACAACAAGATGTAGTAGATTTAGGCGGAACAATGCGCTTAGGGTTATATCCTTGTCGGGTACTTCCCAACACTCTAGCTTTCCAACTTTATCAAGAAGAGGTCATTTACGAACGCCACCGTCACCGTTACGAGTTCAACAATGTTTACCGTAGTCAGTTATTAGATTCTGGTTATTTAGTGAGTGGCACATCTCCAGATGGTAGATTAGTGGAAATTGTCGAATATCCCAAACATCCCTTCTTTATCGCTTGTCAATTTCACCCTGAATTTCAATCTCGCCCTAATGCACCTCATCCTTTATTCAAAGGATTGATGATCGCTGCCATTTCTCAATCCCATTCTGCAACTGCTACACCTAAGCCTGTACAAGTGTGACAGGTGACAGGGAACAGGAACAGGGAACAGGGAACAGGGAACAGGGACAGGAACAGGAACAGGGAACAGGGAACAGGGAACAGGGAACAGGGACAGGGAACAGGGAACAGGGAACAGGGAACAGGGAACAGGGAACAGGGAACAGGGAACAGGGAACAGGGAACAGGGAACAGGGAACAGGGAACAGGTGACAGGGAACAGGGAACAGGGAACAGGGAACAGGGGACAGGGAACAGGGAACAGGGAACAGGGAACAGGGAACAGGGAACAGGGAACAGAAAAATTCAGTTGTATAATTAACTCTGTCCCATTATTTAATAGACATCTCCGAGAAATAATGTAGAGACGTTCCATGGAACGTCTCTACAAAGGTTTTAGGATACGCATATTTGTCTAATTGTTAATGCTAATTTAGCAGCGCCTACCATTCCTGCTGCATTTCCTAATTCTGCTGGGAGAATTTGCAAACCTGCGCGAGATGTTGGTAAAACTCGTTTTTCGATTTCTGCTGTTAATGACGGTAAGAAAAACTCAAAACTTGCACTTACACCACCACCAATAATAATGGCTTGGGGTGTTAGCACATATAATAAACTCGTTAATCCAATTCCTAAGTCTTTACCATATTCTTGCCAAAAAGTCAAGGCTTCTGGATTTCCGGTTTGGGCAAGTGCGCCCAATTCTGATGGTTCTTTGCCTGTGCGGCGACGGATGGCAGATATGGAAGTATGCTGTTCTAATGAACCTTGATTGCCACTATTGCACATCGGCCCATCGGGATTTAAGGTAATTAAACCTAATTCTGCTGCTGCACCTTGATGTCCGACAAACAATTTACCATCAAGAATAATTGCGCCACCAACCCCAGTTCCTAAAGTTAGTAAAATCAAATTGGGGAAATTTCGACCTGCACCTAACCAAGCTTCTCCTAAACCGGCACAGTTAGCGTCATTTGCCAAAATTGTCGGTTTACCCGTTTTGGCTTCTAACCAGTCTGCTAAGGGGACATCATGCCATCCTATGAGATTAATGGCAACTTTGGCAATTCGTCCCGTAGCATCAGCAGGACCCGGAGTACCCAAACCAATGGCGATACTTTCATTATTGGGGTCAATTTGGGCGATCGCATCTACTATTGTAGATAATACAGCCTCTGGTGTTGCAGGTTGGGGAGTATCCACAGATAAAGATTGTAAACAATTACCATCTGCTGTAAATCGTCCCAACTTAATCGCAGTCCCCCCTAAGTCAATTCCAATTACTTGTTTTGTCATTAGTCATTAGTCAGTTGTTATTTTTCCAAATTACCAATTACCCATTACCCTTTTTAATAACTTGTACATTTGCAATTGGGTATGAAGTTTTGTGTACCTGTTGCCAATCTGTGATTGGTGCGCCTTTTAAAATACCAGATAAGGCTACAGAAAGCATTAATCCACCTGTAGCAGCCGCAATTAAAGTCATATTATCGTTCACAAAACTCTCTCAGTAATAATTACATTTTTGTTAATTGACCAATAACCAATGACCAATGACCAATAACTATTGCCTATTTTCTCTTCTCAGACGAGGATTGACAAATTCATTTAACCCCTCACCAAGTAGTGATAACCCTACAACTAAAGTTGTCATTGCCAAACCAGGAAATAAGGTAGTCCACCAAATGCCTGTAGGTAGTGCTTCTAGAGCTTGTTTTAAATCATATCCCCATTCCGGTACTTCTTCGGGTAATCCTAAACCTAAAAATCCTAAACCGCCTAAGACTAATATGGCATCTGCGGCGTTGAGGGTAAAGAGGACGGGGACGCTTTGAATAACATTGAAAAATAGATACCGAGATAAGACAACCCAGGTAGAAGCCCCCATTGCTTGTGCAGCTTCAATGTACACTTCAGTTTTGACGCTAACGGTGTGGTTACGAACGACGCGATAATATTGGGGAATGTAGGCTATACTAATGGCGATCGCTGCATTTAAGATACCTCTCCCCACGACAAAAGCCAATGTTACTGACAGTAGCAATCCTGGCAGTGTATAAATACTATCCATTAGAAACAGTAGAGCTTTATCTAATTTTCCTCCCAAATAACCGCTAACCATTCCTAATGGCACACCAATAATCATACTCAAAGATGTTGCTAAAGTCACAACTTGCAACGCCGCTTGCACACCAAACACACTGCGAGAAAAGACATCATAGCCTAAACGACTTGTGCCAAACCAATGTTTAACCGAAGGTGCTTCATGAATAGGATTAGCAAGAAATTCCTTCGGGTTTTGCAACCACCCCCAACTTTGGAAAACAGGAGCAAAAAAGGCTAAAAAGATGAAAAATAGAGTCATACCTAACCCAATCTGCATTAATCGCTGGGAGAGGCTAGGATTTTTCGGAAATTTCCAGAAATTCGGTAATTGCTTTTTTGTGATGGTCATCTAAACACCGGCTGTAAAAATTTGATTAGCAGTTAAATTTAACTCTGGCCAACTTGGTGATATGATCAGGTCATTATCTCTAAACTGACTAACTTGATATTCTTCATCTATTAGGTGATAAATAGAAATAGTTGGTTGTTTGAGATTGCCAATAAATGCTCTACCACCTAAAGCAGCATAATCAACAATCCAATATTCAACAATCCCCATTTGTTCATAAGAATACCCGGTAAGTGGGAAACGAGCGCGTCTTTAGACCTGAGAGGGAAACGACACGAGCGGTTTTAACCGCTGTGGATATTAAATTAAAATTAAAACCAGATTTTTGATTGGAACCTGGAAACCAACTCCCATTTCTGGGGTAATGTTAGCTAGATGCCTCCGGCACGCTGCGCGAACGACCTGTTATAAGAGCTTTTTAGACTTGCAACACTGTTTCAGTGACCTTAAAACTGTTTAATTGCAAATGACAGAGCAGGGAACTAGCAACGCATTCCGGGGTGTCGTGACTCAAATAACGGCTACCATGAGAGTAAACTCAGGGTGGTCTGGTCAGTACGGCTTGCTTGATTACTCTTGCAAGCCCAGTCCCTTTAGGGCTGGGTTACTGACAATCAGCCAATTTTTTGTGGTAATCATCACGCCAATTTGTACTGACAATTTCCACCACAAGAGGAACAGACGCAGATTCACTAATAGTAGACTGTTTTTTCCACAAAGGTTCATTGACGAGATTAGGCCGATTTAACAGTATTATGTCTGGTAAGTATGCTGATTTGCTGATTTGCTGTTTGCTGATTTGCTGTTTGCTGATTTGGGGATGAAGTAAGGAAGTTTTAGCCGACTAAACTCTAATGTAATTTGTGTAGCTAAAAATCCAACAATTTCTTCATGATCTCCTACGGGTGGTGTCATTTCTACAATTACTCCATCATGTAATTCATAGCGGACTCCTGTATTTGGATACCACTCTGTAAACTCTTCAAAGCTGACTAATTTAGTTTGAGGTAAAGCTTGAATCATAATTTACCCGCCTATAAAATTGTAGAGTGAGTTAGCTATAGTGTAACCTCCGTTCTATAAAACTTACCCAAAATTACCAAAGTCTAGACACATCTGGACAGCGATAATCTTAGTGTTTATTTTCTGCTTCATCGTGGTCTTAGAATGACTTCTAAGAGGTTTTTCCACTCGACAGACAATCTCGGTAGAACTTACCGTTTCTGACCGTAGTTCCTAAAAAGAACCGCTACGCTACAGGGATAAAAATATCCACAAACCATCGGTCAATATTCTTAGCTGCGTTGAGGTCACGATCCTCTCTATGTCCACAATCAGGACAAACATAAACGCGGCTTTTTAATGGCATTTTATGACGATGATTACCGCAGTTAGAGCATATTTGCGAACTAGGAAAGAATCTATCTACAAGGATTAATTCACTCCCGAACTTCTCAGTTTTGTACTCTAATTGCCTTTGAAATTCATACATCCCACAATCTGCAATTGCACCTGCTAATTTGTGGTTCTTCAAAAATGCCTTAACGTGCAAATCTTCTATCTTAATTATGCTGTGGTTTTTAGCTAGATAGTAGGTTAATTTGTGAATAGAATCCTTGCGAATATTAGAAACTTTGGCGTGTAATTTAGCTAATTTTCTCACAGCTTTTTTACGGTTATTAGAGCCTTTAATTTTCCTGCTCACACTACGCTGTAAACGTTTCATGCGTTTACTCATCCGGCGGTAGGCTTTGGGGTTTTTGAATACTTCACCATTACTGCAAACTGCTAATTCTTTGATACCAATGTCAACGCCAATGGTCGGTCTGTCTGCAAGTATAGGAGGTTTTTCAACTTCGTATTTAACAGAAATAAACCATTTATCAGCCTGTCTAGAAATCACGCAATTATGAGTTACTGTAATCGGTAAAGGTTCTGCTAAACCTACCCAGCCGATTGACGGTAATTTAATTCTTTTACCATCGTTTTTAATTAACGGTTTCGCCTTAGTCCCTGACTCTAAATAAAAAGAATCGTGCTGTCCTTTTTTCTTGAATCGGGGTTGTTTCGATGTTTTGGAAAAACACCTATCCCATGCTTGGCGTAAGTCAGTTAACGCCTTTTGTGGGACATTTTTGTTAACTTCGTAATACCAAGCGTGTTCAGATTTAACCTCGGCGACTAACTTTTTATGCAAGTCAATCGCTGAGGGTAATTTAAGTTTTTCGCCTTCTTTTTGAGCAGCTAAAATATCCTTGATTTGAGCATTTGCCCAGTTATAGGCGTGTCTAGCTACTCCAGATGCTTTACGAAAAGCTGTAACCTGTCCGTTATTTGGAATTAATGCGGTTTTGAATGATAAAAGCATTGATTCGACCTTCAATGTTGTGTTATGACATCTAGTATATCAGATATATTAAGATTTGGCAATGCCTCGGATTAAATTTAAGCCACAAAATCAAGTAGCCTCCGATAAATCACCCTTGCAATTTAAGGTTTTACCTGGAGTCAGGGAAAAAATTAAAACCGTCCCTGATTGGCAGCAACGGTTGAGGGATTTTGTTGATCAACTTCTTGAAGACTTGGACAAACAGTAATATATGGATAGTTATGGGTAGAAATTATCAAGCTGCTTCTACCCCCATCCATAGAAATTTCTGCTGAGAATTAAGGCATTATCCGTTACCCAATTTCTTAATAACACTGTATCAAATTTGCAGCCAATGATTATATCAAAAAAGTAATGCAACTGCATTATCTGGGCAAGGATAGCCCAACCGAGACAAAACTAATACAGGAAATGGGTTCTGTCTGCCCATTCCCAAACTACAATAAGAATATATATCCGAATATTTTGATTAATTTGCTCTATGTCAGTTTTAGCAGCGATCGCAGTTTTGGCTATTTTGATCTTAGTACATGAGTTGGGACACTTCATAGCCGCCCGTTCTCAAGGCATTTATGCTAACCGCTTCTCCTTGGGTTTTGGTCCGATTCTTTTAAAGTACCAAGGATCAGAAACAGAATACACTATCCGTGCCTTCCCCTTGGGTGGTTTTGTCGGCTTTCCCGATGATGATTCAGATAGCGAAATTCCCCCCAATGACCCAAACTTACTGCGTAACCGCCCAGTTTTAGACCGTGCCATAGTCATTAGTGCCGGTGTAATCGCCAATTTAATCTTTGCGTATTTAATGTTGGCTTTACAACTGGGAATCGTTGGTATACCCCAAGAATTTCAGTATCAACCAGGTGTACTTGTCAAACCTGTAAACGAACAATCCGTCGCTTATCAAGCAGGGATTCGGGAAGGAGACATTATTATAGCTGTGAATGGTCAAGAAATTCCACTAGGTAAAGATGCAACCACATTATTAACCAAGGAAATCCAAACCCACCCTAATCAAGAAATTGACCTGAAAATTCAACACGAAACCCAACAAACCAACCTGAAACTAACACCCAAACAAGGTGCTGATGGTAAAGGTGTGGTAGGAATTGAATTGGGTCCAAATGGTAAAGCAATTTATCGTCGTCCTCAAGATATTGTCGAGATTATCAAAGTTGCTGCTAATCGCTTCCAACAGTTAGTTGTAGGAACATTTCAAGGTTTTGGGCAATTAGTTACTAATTTTGGGCAAACGGTGGGACAAGTTTCCGGTCCTGTGAAAATCGTCCAAATTGGCGCACAATTAGCAGCTAGTGATAGCACAAATTTATTTTCTTTTGCGGCAATTATTAGTATTAACCTGGCAATTATTAATATTTTGCCTCTTCCTGCTTTAGATGGTGGACAATTAGCCTTTTTACTCATTGAAGGATTATTTGGTAAGCCTTTACCTAACAAAATTCAAGAAGGTGTGATGCAAACTGGATTAGTGTTACTTTTAGGATTAGGTATTTTCCTAATTGTCAAAGAAACAACCCAATTAACATCCCAGCTAGAATGGGTACAAAAATTACTTCAGTAAATACATTTGCTGATTAACGTCAATTGCCAATTAGGCAAGGGATCATCCCAATTTTGCAGAAATAAGCTGGCGATTAGAAAGATGCGCTCCCGTCAGGGATACACGGCTATACAAACAAAGTCCGCCTACGCGGACTAGGGAAATTTAAAACCCACGCAGGTGGGTTTTGCCTGTGTAGCCGTGACTTCCAGTCGGCTGGATTCTATATTTTATTTTGGGAAATTTGCACATTTGGGATGCTCCCATTAGGCAATAATAGATGAGTAAATTCAAAAAACTATTGACAACTGACCACTAACAACTGACCACTAACAAGAGAGAATTGATTGAGTCGCAAATCACTAACCAAAAAACAACGGGCTTTAGAAATTCTTTCCCGTATCCAGCATCTTTATCCAGACGCAACTTGCTCCCTAGATTATGCCACCCCTGTACAATTATTAGTAGCAACTATTCTTTCCGCTCAATGTACAGATGAAAGGGTAAACAAAGTAACGCCAGGATTATTTGGCAAATTTCCTGACGCGGAAAGTCTAGCAAATGCAGATTTAACAGAGTTAGAAGAATTGGTACGTTCGACAGGTTTTTATCGTAATAAAGCCAAGAATATTCAAGGCGCTTGTCGAATGATTGTTCAGGATTTTAACTCTGTTGTTCCCAACAAAATGGAAGATTTATTAAAGCTTCCAGGAGTAGCCCGGAAAACTGCAAATGTGGTTTTAGCCCATGCTTATGGTATTAATGCTGGAGTAACTGTAGATACTCACGTCAAGCGCTTAAGTCAGCGTTTGGGATTGACAAAAAATACTGAACCTGTGGGGATTGAAAAGGATTTAATGAAGTTATTACCCCAACCAGATTGGGAAAATTGGTCAATTAGATTGATTTATCATGGTCGGGCTGTCTGTAAAGCCCGTTCTCCTAGTTGTGATATTTGTAAGTTGGTTGACTTGTGTGATATGAATTTATCTGCCGCAAAGTCACAAAAAACAAAGTAACTCATTCATAATCTAAATGAGTTGGCTTGAAAAAACCGAGGGAGTTCCCTATTCCCTGTTCCCTGTTCCCTGTTCCCTGTTCCCAGTTAAGAGTTCCCTGTTCCCAGTTAAGAGTTCCCTGTTCCCTGTTCCCTGTTCCCTGTTCCCAGTTAAGAGTTCCCTCTCTCAAGAGTGAATTTAATTTTGTCCGACTACTTAAAGATGCTATTTTTGATTATTACAATTCATCAAAATAATAAGTTACGACTCCAGAAATGGGGTCATTACCAATTCTGATATGATTTGATTTCAGCATTTCTTGGAGTGTAGCTTCGACTTCTGCAAAACTCATTCCTGTAGCCTTAACACCTTGAGTTACAGTTAAACTACCACCCTTAGCTTCTGCGGCTTCTATTAGTTTAACAATCATTGGTTTCTCCGTCGGTTTGTGAACTTGGGAAATAAATATCCGTTCATTCATGGATACGCCTAAAGGTGATAAACCTGCTTTTAGTAGCAATTTATGCTCATATTCGTCCACCATGTTAGGTATGATTAATAAATCATAGATTTGTCCCAAGTAAAAGAACCCACAGGTAAAGAACCATAATAAACCAGTAGCCGTTTTACCATTATATAAGCGATGTAAACCACCTATTCCCAAAAAACCAGCCCCACACAAGAGGTAAGAGACAAGAAGACGGTCTTTATGTTCAGTATTTTTTATAGTCATCTTATTTATGTCCATTAGGATTTACTGGTTTAAAAACCCACACTGCAATTAACTACCCTTGGTTAGTCTTCGATTCCCCAATTAACCATTATATTTATTTATCACCATGATTTCCCTTTCTCCTGAACTGCAAGCTAGACTTTCCACACCTCTAAAAATCGGCTCATTTGAGGTTAAAAGCCGTGTTTTACAGTCTCCCTTATCAGGGGTAACTGATTTGGTGTTTCGGCGTTTGGTGCGTCGTTATGCACCAGACTCCATGATGTATACGGAAATGGTAAATGCAACGGGTTTACACTATGTTAACCAATTACCAAAAATCATGGAAGTAGATCCTCAAGAAAGACCTATTAGTATTCAATTATTTGATTGTCGTCCCGATTTTTTAGCAGAAGCAGCCATAAAAGCAGTTGCTGAAGGTGCAGATACTGTTGATATTAATATGGGATGTCCTGTGAATAAAATTACTAAAAATGGTGGTGGTTCGTCTTTATTACGTCAACCAGAAATTGCGGAAGCAATTGTGCGGGAAGTTGTCAAAGCGGTAGATGTTCCTGTAACCGTAAAAACCCGCATTGGTTGGAATGATCAGGAAATTACTATTCTTGATTTTGCGAAAAGAATGGAAGACGCGGGAGCGAAAATGATTACCGTGCATGGACGCACTCGCGCTCAAGGTTATAATGGTAATGCGCGGTGGGAATGGATAGCTAAAGTCAAGGAAATTTTGTCAATTCCTGTGATTGGGAATGGGGATATTTTTTCTGTAGAAGCTGCGGTAAAATGTTTAGAACAAACTGGTGCAGATGGAGTAATGTGTTCTCGTGGAACTTTAGGTTATCCCTTTTTAGTTGGTGAGGTTGATCATTTCTTAAAAACTGGAGAATTATTACCACCACCTAACCCAATTCAACGCTTAGAATGTGCCAGAGAACATCTTTTTGCTTTATGGGAATACAAAGGAGATAGGGGGGTACGTCAAGCTCGTAAACACATGACTTGGTATGCTAAAGGCTTTATGGGTGCGGCTGATTTACGGGGTAAATTAAGTTTAATGGAAACTGTCCAACAAGGTTTAGATTTGATTGATGGTGCGATAGAAAGATTAGCAAATGGTTATGAAATTGAAGAAGAAGTACCAGCTATTATTGCACTTTAGCATTGATTTCTAGGTGAGGTTAAGCGATAGGTTAACACAAGCTAAGGGACTTCCAAATAAAAAAATACTCAACCACCTAACGCAAAAATCTCTCAAACCCTTATTCCTCTGTGTCCTCTGCGCCTCTGTGGTTCGTTAATCAGGATAATTTATTTCTTGGAAGTCCCTAAGTAGGTTGGCGTTGAAAATTGTCATTATGGCAAGGCAAAAGGCAAGAGTGAAGAGGGTTTAGGCGATTTTACATTTTTTTACACAGTTTGGTTTTATTGTGTTCACCTACTTAAGTGCGATCGCTAATTCCTCAAACTCCCATTTTTCATAATAAACCTCGATAACGAATAAAAATCAAAATCACAGCCCAAGAACCTAATGCCACTTTAACAGCAACTAGGATATTTAATATCGGGAGAATTCCACCACTAAATAATGTTCCTAACTCTCCATGTGGTAATTCTATTCCCGACAAAGTGATCACTGCTAAAACAATGAAAACTAATACCGAAACCTTCTCCCAAATAGCCGCGTGCCAACGTTGGTAAATATCCTGCATCCATTGGTATGATGAGGTAATTGCTATGAGTCCGATTGCTGTTCCCCCAGCGACTCCAGCCGCAAAACCACCCCCCGGACTCAAATGCCCCCTAATTGCTAATTCAATGCCCACTAATGCCGCAATTGTCGCCCCTAGACGAGCTAAAATGATGGATGGTTGGTCTTTAAATTGATAGATGCTACAAGATGGTTTTTCATTAGCTAATAAAAAATTAGCTCCGAGAATGGCAATAGTAAAAACAATAACTTCAAAAATTGTATCATATAGCCGATTTCTGAAAATAATTCCTGATACTGCATTGGGAACACCACTTTCTTTTACCACTGTTTCCACAATAGAAATATCTGGTAAATTTAGTTCGGAATTAGGCATGATCAGCATTTTTACAAATAACGCTATTCCGGCTAAAATGTAAACTAATTTCATAAATTTTGCTCCCCTGAATCTAAAACATTGAAATATTTTAAATCTGTTTTTGGTGATGAAAGTTCGCTTTCTATGATGTTATAAATGCGTTGCACTCTAATCACGGTTTGGTATGTTTCTTCTGCTTCCACAAACTTTTCTAATGGCGCACAGGTAGCATGAATTTCTTTTTCTATTAACGCCTGTTGTAAATTTTCTTTAGTAGTGTAAGGTACGAGTTCTAGACGCAGATAATGTTTCTTGGAAATGCGGCGAAAGTCGCTCATAAGTTGTTGAAAATTGCCATCTTGATTTTTTTCTATTGACTGATTTTCCATGACACCAAGACGTAATACTAAGGATGAACGAACTGCGATCGCATAGAGAGTAATTGATAGCATTGTTCCCATTAATGCTTCTGTTAAAGCCACATCTGCTGCACCTAAAACTGCATCTACCATTGCTGCAACTGCACCGAGTACCCCACGAATTACTAAGGCATGATAGGGGTTAGTTTGAGTTACTAACATCCCCGCAGTTAAGGGTAATAAAGCAATGATTAAATAGAGATAACTATGATTCATGTTTTTCCTCTTCTGTTGAACAGTATGCTAATACATAACCCAGCATAGTATTCCAAATTGCTAAGGAAATAATGCCAAGAATAAGTAATGGCCATTCACTGGGTATTTTCAGTAGTAGTCCGACAATAATCATCATTGAACCTAAAGTATCAGCAACAGAAAGTCCATGTAATTTGAATAATACTGATCTGTTGCTGACTAAATGAGAAGTTCCCCAAAACCAGAAAAATATGCCTATCCCTATACAGGTATAACTAAGAAAGTTGATCATACTTCACCTAATCTTCTGAGGATATGTGCTAATAACATTAAGCCGGCATTTCCTACTGTCAAAATAATCGCTGCGACTACACCAATCATCCAATCATCGCGCCAAACGGAAATTACGAGAATCATGATGGCTACTTTACTGGAAATGCTGCCAAAAGCTAACATTTTCTGCCATGTATCATCACTTTTCCAAGCTTCATAAATGGGAATAAGTAAAGCCAAAATCATTGCTATTAAGACTATTTCTAGGTTCATGCTTGTTTTTTCCTGGGTTTAATTTGGTGAACTTCATACCATCCTTCTTCGTGGTACTTCAAAACTATGGTTTTGGGGGTAAAGGTAATCAGAAATATATCGAGGAAAATCAATAAAGGTGATCTGTTGAGTTTGACTTTCTCCATGATAATTTCTTCTTGGTTATGGGGACGGAAGATAATTTCAAATGCCTCCATAAAAGCTACCGGAATCGCAACGAATATCTTAATTATTACCTTTACCCAAGATTTTAATTTTTCTGGTGATGACTTACCACGTGGTAAAAGTAAGGCAATAATTACACCGATGATAATATTTGTTAAACTCACATTAGCAGTGAGTAATAACCAAATTGTTAGTCTTAATATGAGATGTCCAATCATGGGAAAGCCATCCAAAATAATAGGATTAAAGTTAAACTCATGACACCAACTAAATGCTCAAATTCTTCAAATACACGAGGTAGAGATATGGATAATTTCTTGAAAATGAAATGATATCCTAACCACCCCGCAGCAATAGTTAAAAGTGCTTTTGTAATATTGGTGATTTCATAAGCTGGAAGATAGACAATATTTGCCACAAATAATCCAGTAATCAAAAATATTACTGATATCCAAAAACCTGGTTTTATTTTCTGTTCTTCTGCTTTTGTATGGGGGAGAAAAATAAATTTAGCAAAAGATATGGCTGTACCAACTGCGGCAATATTCATAACTATAAATTGCCAAGATTCTAAATTTTTTGTCGTTAATACTTTTGCCTCAAAACCTGACAACAAAGGTAAACCAGAAATTGATAAACTAGCAATAACTAAGGCTATCCAAATATTAGTATGAATGGGTTTATTTTGCAGTTCTTTAAAATTGCGACTGGGTAAAGAACCCGCAATCAAAAATAAAGATGATTTGACTAATCCATGGGTGAGGGCATAAAATCCACCTACAGCCGGTGCAGCGAGAATCCAGCCTAACTGGGAAATAGTGCTAAATGCTAACAGGCGCTTGGTATCCTTTTCAAAGACAGCATAGGATACACCCATTAAAGCTGTTCCCACACCAAAAATTCTGACTATAATATCAATTTCTTCGGAAACAAATGCACAACGCAATAAAGGCAAAACACTGGCTTTAACGACAATTCCTGACATCAATGCCGAAACTGGTGTTTCTGATTCAGAATGAGTTAAAGGTAGCCATAAACCGGATATAAAAATCCCCGCTTTGATTAATAAGCCCAGGAAAATTAATGCTAGTGCTTCTGGTGGTGATCCCTTTAAACTGGTAAAACTAAAGGAATGATGTGTCTGATAAACCAGCACTGCACCAACCAGATAAAACAACATGGCAGTATTACTAACAAAGAGATACCGTAAACCTACCCAAATTGAGCGATCGCTACGAGGATAAGCAATTAATAGAAAAGCCGCAATACCGCTTACTTCTAAAGCCACATATAAACTAATGAAATCTGCACAGACAAAGGCAGCATTCAGGCTACCATGCACAATAATCATCTGGGCATAGAAAAAAGCCGTTTTATCACTGCGCCAGCAGTAGAGGGCAACAGCAGCCGTTACCAGGGCATTTGTGAAAATAAAGTAACCGCTTAACTCGTCAGCCACTAAAGTGATACCGAAACTATCCAGTAAATTCAGGGTGATGGGTGATGGTTCGATAAATAGCTGTAACCCATAAGCAGCAGAAGCAATAGTCCCCCACAATGTCAAATGTCGGTTAAGTTTGGGGACTAGAAAAATGATGAACCCTAGAAAAAATGGGGTAGCAATCCAAGTCAGTGTAATAGTATTCATGGTGTGTTATTTTTCTCAATCTCGTTACTTTCCAATGTGGGATTATCCCGTGCTAATTTCATCACACCAACTAGCATCAAAGCCTGTATCGAGAAACCGATGACTATCGCTGTTAATATGACTGCTTGGGGAACAGGATCAGCATAAGCAATATTTTTTACCTCGGAAATAATGGGAGTAAATAAGCCTTGTTGTGATGCAATTAGTACATAAAAAGCAATCACACCCGTACTCATCACATCCATTGAGACAATTTTCATCACTAAGTTTTTTTTGAGGATGATGCCAAAAAAACCACACAGTATTGTTATCAGTACGCACGCTTCTAACACGGGAATTATTTAATTTTATGATAAAGTGCTAACTTTATATAAGCACGAAATCTTAGTGCTAGAATAATTTCAACACTAGAATATTCTTATGATTATGATAGTTATACTCAATGATTTATGTTTTCACAACTTTTAAAGTTTGCAAACTTTCATCTGCACAACCAGTGATAAAACCACCCATTTTTTGAATTTCTTGCAAATATTCTAAAGCCGATTTTGTAATGAGTTCTCCAGGCATTAATACAGGAATTCCTGGAGGATAAGGGCAAATAATTTCCGCGCAAATCCGATTTTGAGCTTTCTCGAAAGGCAAGATTTCACTATTAGCAAAAAAAGCCTCACGGGGAGAAATAGCTATAATATTACTTGTGTTATCTTTTTTGGATTTACACAATAAATTTTGAGTTTTTAATGGATTAACATGAGTAAGATTATTTAGAGAATTAATTAAATTTTGAATATCTGTTTCTGTATTTCCTAAGCTAATAATAAATGTGAGATTTTGCCAAGATGAAAATTCTGGAGTTACATTAAATTTCTCATCTAAAATTTCTTCGGCTGCAAAGCCAGTAAATCCTAATTTACTAATATTAACTGTTAATCTAGTTTTATCTAAATCTATAAATCCCGGTGATTTTTCTTTTTGAGAAAGAGGAGTAGATAACCCAGGAATTTGATTAATTTGAGTTCTGGCTGCTTTCCCTAATTCCAAAGTTTGAGACATGAGCTTTTTTCCATGTATTGCCATTTGCTGACGTGCAGCATCGAGAGAAGCTAAAAGAATAAAACTAGGACTTGTAGATTGAACTAATTGTAAGGCTTTATTAACTCTATCAATATCAATTCTTTTACCTTGAATATGTAACATTGATGCCTGTGTCATTGCCCCCAATGTTTTATGAATTGATTGGACAGTTAAATCTGCACCTGCACTTAAAGCTGATGTGGGTAATTCTGGGTGAAAATGAAAATGTGCGCCGTGTGCTTCGTCCACAATCAAGGGAATATTATATTGATGAGTAAGGTGTACAAATGCTGGCAAATCTCCACAAACACCATGATAAGTAGGATAAACTATCAGCACTGCTTTGGTATCTGGATGTTGTATTAATGCTGCTTTTAATGATTCTGGTGTAATGCTGTATGCAATATCTAAATCTTCATCATATTCAGGATTTATAAAAATAGGAATTGCCCCCGAAAGAATCAATCCAGAAATAACAGAAGAATGGATATTTCTAGGCAGAATAATTTTATCTCTCATTCTACAAGTAGCGAGAATTGCGGCTTCAATTCCGCAGGTAGAACCATTAACTAAAAACCATGTTTTCTCTGCCCCAAAAGCCTCTGCTGCGAGTTCTTGGGCTGCGAGAATTACGCTTTCTGGTTTGAATAAATTATCTAACTCTGCTAATTCCGTTAAGTCAGCCCGAAAGACATCTTTACCAATTAAATCTGTTAAAATTGGCGAAATTCCCGCACCGCGTTTATGTCCTGGGGTGTAAAAAGGTGCGTGAGGACGGTTTATACAGGCTTTCAAGGCATCTATGAGGGGGGTTTGGTTTTGATTTGGCATTTTAAGGGAAAAGAAGCGTTGAAAGCTTAAAGTAAAAATTGATAACATCTAGAATCTAAAGAAATAATATGATATATTGTATTTAAATTCAAATCCTTATGCAGACTGAAACTATGACTAACGAAGAAGAAATATTTTTTGAGGAAGAGGAAGATCAAGAAATTGAGTCTCAACCGCTGATTGAGTTAATTCCTGAATTAAAGAAAATTCAAGAAATTGTTGTTTCTGGTAGTGACTGGACAACAGCAACAATACTTGATCAGCTTCTTCGCAATAATATCCAATTAACTCCAAGATTTCAAAGACGAGATGCTTGGGATATAACACTCAAAAGTAGATTTATCGAATCACTTATACTGGGATTTCCAGTACCACAAATAGTATTAGCAGCTAGTCAAGAACAAGGTAAATTTATTGTTCTTGATGGTAAGCAACGCTTGTTAACAATTCTGCAATTTTATGGCAGGAGTGATGAAAAAATACCAAATAATGCCTTTGCTTTAAGAAATCTAGAATTTAGACGTGATTTAATTGGCAAAACATACGAAGACATAAGAAGTGATTTATTTTTGAGTAGAGATACTGATAATCTTGATAATCAAACTATTCGCACTATGCTTCTGCGGAATATAAAAGATGAAAATTTCCTGTATAAAATTTTTCTACGTTTGAATGTACAAAGTACACCTTTATCAGCTCAAGAACTTCGACAAGCATTACATCATGGTTCATTTATCAATTTTCTAGATGATCAATCAATTAAAAGTCAAGCTCTTAAAAAAATATTCAAATCACCACATCCTGATTTTCGGATGAGAGATGTCGAATTATTGTTACGTTATGTAGGATTTCATTATTTTCTATCTAAATATAGTGGAAACCTTAAATCATTTCTTGACATGACCTGCACAGAACTTAATAAAGATTGGAATAACAAACATAATGATATTGAAAATGTAGTTAACCAATTTGAGGAAGCAGTACAAACAACTATTAATATATTTGGAGAAAAAAACTTTTTTCGTATGTGGTTAAGAAATGATAAAAAATATAGAAGACGCTTTAATAGAGCAATTTTAGATGTGATGGTATTTTATTTTTCAGATGAAATTATTAGACAATCTGCTGAAAAAAATCAAGACAAAGTTCAAGAAGCTTTAAAGAAATTATGTTCATCAAACAACGACTTTAAGGAAGGTGTTGAAGGAACAACCAAAAACATTATTCAAACTTACAATCGTTTTAGATTTTGGGGCGAAAGTCTACTAGAAGTTTTAGATGTAGAATTTAACCTACCTGAATTCGTTGATAATCGTATTATTTTCAATAGTTTGAGATAGGTTATTATCTATAATATGTCAAAATCAGCTAGATTTCGTACTTTAACTAAAGAGTTAAATAGGTTAAAAAAACAATTTATTCCTAAGATTAACCCAACGGGTTTATATTCTGAAAGTCAGTTATCTAAAACTGCTGCATATAGAGTTTTAGCTCATGCTGAAATTGAATCTTATCTTGAAGAAAGAGCGTGGGAAGTTGTTCAAAATGCCAAAACTCTTTGGGATAAAAGCGGTAAAACAACTCGTACTTTAATATGTCTACTTGGGTTTTCTGGTTTAACTATGGATGAACCACCAGATACACTTACACCAAAAAAGGGCAGTAAAACCGTTAAAGAGGAAAAAATCAAAATATCAAAAAAAATAAATTTAGCTTTGGAAAGTTTTAAAAGAGTTATTAGTCAAAATCATGGAGTCAAAGAAGATCATATTTTGTCCTTACTTTTACCCATAGGAATAGATAGTGATGACCTAGATCCTGCTTGGCTTGCTATCATGAATACATTTGGAGAAAAACGAGGTCTTGTCGCCCATACTTCAGCTACATCATATATGACTATTCAAACTCCAGATCCTGCAAATGAATTAGATACTGTAACCCAAATTACTTATGAACTTTTAAGAATAGATGAATTAATCAATAATTTGATAGAATAAACTGTAAAATACGATTATTTCTATACAATAATTTGAACTTCAAAATATGTCTGAGAAAATATCCTCATGATGGAAATTGTATTTCTCGTTGAAGATGATATAGATAGTGGTTATACAGCCACAGCATTAGGTCAATCAATTTTTACTCAAGCTGATGATATAGAAACACTGAGAGTAATGATTCGTGACGCTGTTCATTGTCATTTTCCTGATGAAGAAAAACGTCCTAAAATTATTCGGTTACATATAGTTCGAGATGAGGTAATAGCTTCTTGAAACTTCCAGAAGATTTATCAGGTGCAGAATTAGTAAAAGCTCTTGCCCGTTTAGAGTAAAAAGTTAGTTATCAAACAGGTAGTCACATTAGATTAACTACCCAATTGAATGGTGAGCATCATGTTACAGTTCCTGCCCATGATCCTATGAAAATAGGAACTGTGAATGCAATAATTAGAGATATTGCATCTCACCATAATTTTGACAAAAATGAAATAATTGTGTTACTTTTTTCCTAGAAAACAAAGAAATAATTTATAAAATATTTCCCAAAATCAATGAACTTCAAAGATATCAAACAAGGATTATTCCCCATCTTCAAAATTATATCCATCACACTCACAACCAGTGCAGTAGGCTTAGAATTATGGAATATTCAAACATCAATCACTAACAGTCAACTACCGAGTATCTTAACTCCAGCTTTAATTATCACTCATATTGTGCTGTTGGCTCATTTTCTCGAAGCCTTAATTGCTGCTTATTATGCACCTGCTCGCAATCAAGCATCAATCAAATATGCAGCTTATACATTTTTTGTGGGGATATTTGGTTTATTAGAATTATTTGATAATGATCAAGAACAAGGATTAAAGGAAAAAAGTTAAAGGTTTTTTCTTGTCCCCTGAACTGATAAGCATTCATTCCAACCGTGCTTTAACAGGATGGATTAATTCTGGTTTCTTGTACGGAATTTATACCGTGATGTATGAATCAACGCATCGCCCAACCTTGTATTCTAGAACTAGCACTGATTTAATCTTGTTACTAAACTTTGTTTGTTTTCGATAACTATTCATTATACAATATACACAGAATCTCAGTGCAGAATAAATCCTGGCTTTAGCCTGCATACCTTATTTGATAGCCTGCACGGCGTAGAAGTATCACAGGTGTGTCCTCTTGAGTGGGGCGCACCTTTAAGGATTTTGGGCATTTTTCTGATAAGCTCGAAAATTGTGTTAAATATGACACTATTAACTATGTATTTCTAGATTGAATACTAGAGTGTTTATGCTTTTTAAGGTTTAATAAAGACTAAATCTAGTATTATCGAAAAGTCGGAAATTAGGTGTGGTGTGAAAATCAAGACAGGAGTGAACAAAATGGATTTACGTGGAGATGCGTTGCAAATCCTTAAAGACACTAGTAGAACTTTTTATATCCCAATTAGTATTTTACCATCAGGATTACAAGAAGCAGTGGCATCAGCATACTTGTGTATGCGTGCCATTGACCAAATTGAAGATGATCCAAACTTGGATAACGAGACTAAAAAACGCCTGTTGCAGAATATTAGCCTCACATTGCAAGCTGGAGTAGATGGTTTTTCGCTGGATGCTTTCTCTGTAGGGTTTAAAGGTTACGAAAATTCTTTACAAGAAGTTAGTTTACGGATTAGAGAATGGTCAATATTAGCACCTGAAAGTATTGCTCCGCGAATTTGGGATGCAACAGCGGCAATGGCTGATAGAATGGCTTATTGGGCAGATAAAAATTGGAAAATAGAAACAGAAGCGGATCTAGACTGTTATACCTTTGGGGTGGCTGGTGCTGTGGGCTTGTTACTCTCAGATTTATGGAACTGGTATGATGGAACTCAAAGCAACCGCACTCAAGCCATAGGATTTGGTAGGGGTTTGCAAGCGGTCAATATTCTGCGTAACAATGGTGAAGACCTCAATCGTGGGGTCAACTTTTACCCAGCAGGTTGGGATAATGACAATCTCCAAGAATATGCCCGTCGCAATCTTATCTTAGCAGATGCCTATACGAACTCTCTGCCCAATGGACCGGCTTTGCAATTTTGCCAAATTCCTTTGGCTTTGGCTCATGGTACTTTAGATGCTTTGGCTAGTGGTAAGGAAAAACTCAGTCGCAGTGATGTTGTTTCCCTGATTGAAAACCTCATGGGTGTGAACGCTAAGGCTAGTTAGGAAATAGGGAACGGGGAACAGGCGAGTTGAAGTAAATTCCCATTACCCATTACCAAAATAAAAAATTTGTGTGTGTGAGATATTCATGAAAACTACTTTATTTCTGAGTCCACCTTCTTTTGATGGTTTTGATGGTGGTGCGGGGGCGCGATACCAAGCAAAACGAGAAATTACTTCTTTTTGGTATCCCACTTGGTTAGCACAACCAGCGGCTTTAGTTCCTGGCAGTAGGTTAGTTGATGCACCTCCTCATGGGCAAACTGTGGATGATGTGTTGAAAATTGCCAAGGATTATGAATTGGTAATTATGCACACCAGTACACCATCGTTGGCTAATGATGTTAAGTGTGCAGAAACAATCAAAGCTCAAAACCCCAATGTACAAATTGGCTTTGTGGGGGCGCACGTTGCGGTTTTACCAGAGGCAACTTTGCGAGAAAATCCAGTAATTGATTTTGTTTGTCGCAATGAGTTTGATTATACCTGTAAGGAATTAGCAGAAGGAAAACCTTGGGATGAAATCAAGGGTTTGAGTTACCGGGATAAATTGGGGAATATCCACCAAACTGAGGAACGTCCTTTGATTCATGATTGGGATGCTATGCCCAGTGTGTTGCCAGTTTACGCTCGTGATTTGGATATTAGCAAGTATTTTATTGGCTATTTGCAACATCCTTACATTTCTTTTTATACTGGGCGGGGTTGTCCAGCCAAATGCACTTTTTGTTTGTGGCCACAAACTATTGGTGGACATTTATACCGTCATAAAAGCCCTGATGCTGTAGGCAGAGAAATGGAAGAGGCGAAGGTTCTCTTTGGGGATAAGGTGCGGGAGTATATGTTTGATGATGATACTTTTACCATTGATAAACATCGAGCGATCGCAATTAGCAAACACATGAAGCGACTCAATTTAACTTGGAGTTGCAATGCCCGTGCAAACTTAGATTATGATACTCTCAAAACTTTACGAGATAACGGTTTAAGATTGTTATTAGTAGGTTTTGAATCTGGCAATCAAGAAGTTCTCAATAATATCAAAAAAGGTATTAAGCTAGAAGTGGCACGAGAATTCATGAAGAATTGCCACAAACTTGGTATTACTGTACATGGTACTTTTATTATCGGATTGCCAATAGAAACTCCAGAAACTGTAGAGGAAACAATTCGCTTCGCTTGTGAGTTGAGTCCCCATACAATTCAAGTTTCTATTGCTGCACCTTATCCTGGTACAGAGTTGTATGAACAAGCCAGAGAAAAAGGTTGGTTTGCGAATGAGTCTTTAGTTTCAACTTCCGGTATTCAAACTTCAACTTTGCAATATCCCAGTCTTTCGAGTGCGGAAATTGAAGATTCGGTTGAAAAAATGTATCGCAAGTTTTACTTCCGTCCAAAAGCGATTATTCCGATTGTGCGGGAAATGCTGGCTGATAGACAAATGTTAGTTCGTCGCTTGCGGGAAGGTAAGGAATTCTTTGGTTATTTGAAAGACCGTCGGACTCAAGCTTTAGCTAGGTAAATCGTCAGAATCAGGATACCCAGGATTAAAGGATTAACAGGATTAATTAAATTAAATCTTGTCAATCCTGATTCTGACATTTTTAATCCTAATTATCTATATACCAATGTCTTATTTAATTATTAATGCTGATGATTTCGGGTTTTCCCAGGGTGTGAATGCGGCGATTATTCAAGCCCATGAGGAAGGCGTTTTAACTAGCACTAGTTTAATGGTAAGTGGTGATGCTGCACAAGAGGCGATCGCTCTGGCAAAAGATCATCCTCATTTAGCAGTAGGTTTACACCTAGTTTTAGTTTGTGGTAAATCAGTTTTACCACCTTCGCAAATTCCACATTTAGTAGACTCTCAGGGTAACTTTTCCAGTAATCCCACCCAAGCAGGATTAAACTATCAATTTAATCAGGCTACCCGTGCCGAATTGCGCTTAGAAATATATGCCCAATTAGCAAAATTCCGCGCTTCTGGTTTAAATCTCAGTCATGTTGATGGACATTTACACCTTCATGTACATCCTGTAATTTTGAATATTTTAACAGAATTTGCAGCGGAATTTCAGATTAAATTTATCCGTTTACCATCGGAAGAATTGACAAAAAATCTCAAAATTGATCAACGCAATTTACTCACTAAAATAGTTTGGTCTATTGTTTTTGGACAATTACGCCGTTATGGAGAAGGTTTATTAAAAGCTAATAATATTAAATTTGCTGACAGGGTTTATGGATTGTTACAAACTGGTGACATGAGTGAAAAATATTTACTAGATTTAATACCACAAATAGAAGCGGAATTGGTAGAAATTTATTCTCATCCGGCTTTAGTAAATACTGAGACAAATAACGGTGGTGAAGTAGAATTAGCGGCTTTATTGAGTCAGGAAGTGCGTCAATTATTGACTGTGAAAGATTTTAAATTAAGTAATTATAATCAGTTAATTTAATTAACAATTTTGTATAAATATTAATATATAAAATATAATGTTGTTTAGTAGCGTCTGTTGTTGTCCATTCTAACTTTTATTGAATTTGTGTAGAATCTTCGAGAATAATTAAACGCAGATAAACGCGGATAAACACAGATAAATACCCTGATTTTACTTGCATCTACTATTATGGCACGCAAAACAAAAACAGTATCCTCAACTACAGTCACTCCTCTCGCGCTTTCTGACTTACATCTCCAGTTACAGGGTTTAGAGAAGGAACATGAATCTTTATTGAAACAAATTAAGAGAAAGCGGACAGAATTAAATAATTTTGTCGAAAAAATGCGTTCTTTGGCGACAGAGGTATTTCATAAAGTTAGTCCGAACATGAAAACAATGGCGGAATTAGATGCAGAAATTCATGCTTTGTTTGCAGAAATTTTAACTACGAGAAAAATGGGAAAACAAACCCAAAAAAATATAGAATCACTGTACAGAAGTTTACAAATGGGAGGAATTATTAGTTATAAACCTATTGATGATGATGAAGAATTAGATGAATTATTTGAAGATGATGATTCTGAAGAAAACCATCAACGTCGTCGTCAATTTTGGGAAGCAGAACAAGATTCCGAATCTCCAACGGTAGCGAGAACAGATGAATCTAGGAAAATTCGACAGACATTTTTGCGGTTAGCGGAAATCTTTCATCCGGATAAGGTTAAAGACAATGAAACCCAAATGACTCACACGGAAATCATGAAGGAAATTAATAAAGCTTATCAAGATGGAGATTTAGCGCGACTTTTGGAAATTGAACGTAAATATGAAGTTGGAGAAACAATTGATAATAATAGTGAAGATGATTTAAGTCGCAAATGTAAAAATATGGAACAACACAATCAAATTCTCAAAAATCAATATGAGAAATTGAAGCAAGAACTTCGATTAGCAAAAAACACGCCAGAAGGAACAATGGTTGCTGATTACAAAAAAGCAGCTAAACAAGGTGTTGATTGTATCGGGATGATGGTGGAAACCATGCAAAATCAAACTAAAATAGTTGCGGAGATTCGTGATTTTGTTAAAGATTTTAAAGATAAAAAAATAACTATTAAAGAATTTCTCGCAGGACCAGAAAGTCTCCGTTCTATGCAGCAGGATATGATGGAAGAATTAATGGATAAGATGATGGAAGACTTTGGAGATATGATGGATTTTAATTAACAATATCCACCCCACCCCCAACCCCCTCCCCGCAAGCGATGAGGGGGCTTATTACTGTATCTTATTCAAGTGCATACCGCTATATCCCAACTTGATATGATCCTACACAGAATTATAAAATCCATTAATTCATCCGCGGTTATCTGCGTTTATCTGCGGTGAATTATTCTCATGATTACAACACTTTGCGCGACTGGGACAGGTTTCATCTTAATTTTTAAAATTATTCCTTTAATTCTTGTATTTAACCGTTAGGCAAAGTGCTGTAATCATGAAGATATAACCGGAAACTGTGATGATATAATTGATATCTAGTTTCCTTACCCTCCCGTGTTTCTTGCAAAAATTCTAACCAAGTTTCCATAATTTCCGCCACATCAAAAACATCAGCTTTGATAATTTGACTAATAGCTACCGTTGACATTGGTTGAGTTTCTTCAGCAGTTAAAACCCGCAAAATATCCATCGCAACATCAGATAAACCATCACCTTGCATCTTTTGCCAATGTTGTTGATAATAGGTTTCTAAATCTAGGGGAATTTGGTCAAAATTATTGACAGAATAAAAACCATCAGCCATAGCTTTTAAAACCTGCTGCACATACATAAAATTATCTTCATTTTCATTAATTAATTCAACTATATTTCTCTGCGAACTCTGCGTCTCTGCGGTTCGTTTCTTCCGAATATATGCTTGAATATCCTCCCGATTTTCCACTGGATAATCTGCTAAATCTAAAATCTGTGAAGGTGCTTCAATTAACAAGCCACTATGGGATTTTTGATAGGGGAGACGAGCGAAAATAAAATAAATTTGATCTTTTTCTTCCCATTGCTAAATCCCAGATTTTGATAGTTTTGTCAAGTGAACCAGAAATCACGGTTTTTCCATCGGGTGTCAGTATTTTCATAGATATTACATATTGTTAGAAAAAACGAGTTCTTGGAATTGTTTTTGCATCTCATGATCTAACTTTTGGGACTCTTTGATAAAATTTAAATTCCTCGTGGTTTTAGCAATTTCTAACAGAGATTGATCAATATTATAATCCTTAGACTCAATCAACCAAGTAAGAATTTCAAAAAGATGCCAGACCAATTGCGATCCTTCGTAAACAGTTAAAGGAAGGTTTGAATTACTTTTTGATAGTAATTTTTGGATATTTTGTCTCGAACATCCTAGAAGTTTTGCAACATCTGTTATACCAACAAAATCAGGTGAAGCTTCTATAAGTTCTGCTTGTGGAATGGCTTTTCTTACATCTTTTATTGCACTGGAAATCGCCTCACACGCAGATGATGCCTCACGAATAAAATCAAGTCCAATAAAACCTTTCATACCAATACCAATAATTGCATCATCACAGCCTGATTCATAAAGGACTTCAATGTACATCTCAGGATCAGTAACAGGGTTGGGAAGTTTGAATTTTAGAGTGAATTCATATTCTTGCATTTTGCATTATCCTTCATTAGAAGTAGTCGGTTGTTTTTCCTCTAAACGAATACACTTATCAACTACTTTCCGAATTAGTTTTGCGTGATTAGTAGGATTATTTCATTCTAAAATCTGACATTTTGTGTATTTACGAGAATGCGCCATTTTGGGCTTGATGGAATTCTATCTCACGATGGCTGGAAATACCTAAATTCGTTGCTTAAATCTAGAATGAAATCTGTCCGTTCGCTGATTTTGAAGGTTTAGTGTGCCTTACGGCTTTGCCTAACACACCCTACAAATGCTATATTTATTAATAATTATTAACCATTTTCCTCATTACGAATTACCCGATGTTTTTGCAAATCTGCTAAATTACAAACTTCTAAAGCCCTAGCATGGGTAGCTTCTAAAACTACGGTCGGTGCAACACCATCTTCTAAAGCTTCTTGCCATCTTGCAGCGCATAAACACCAACAATCACCGGGTTTTAAGCCGGGAAAACCAAAATAAGGTGCAGGTGTACTCAAATCATTACCCTGGGATTTGGTATATTGCAAAAATTCCTCTGTGACTTGAGCGCAAACGACGTGCATTCCCATATCTTGTCCACCTGTGGTACAAAACCCGTCACGGTAAAATCCAGTCATGGGAGAAGTGCAGCAAATTTCTAATTTTGTTCCCAGTACGTTTTTAGCTTCTGTCATGATTAATTCCTCACAATTTTAATTTATTAGGGAAAACGAACCGCAGAGGCGCAGAGGACGCAGAGAAAGAGGGTTTGAGAGATATTTTGCGTAGGTCTTGATTTTTTAAGTTTGTGGGAGTTTATCAAATTCAATTTTACCATAGTTTAATTTAATAATTCTATCGGCTAAATGAAAATAATGATCATCATGACTAATTACTAAAATTGTTTTTCCCTGTGCTTTTAATTCTGGCAGTAATTGAGTATAGAATATATCTTTGAATAATGGATCTTGATCAGCCGCCCATTCATCAAATAGATAAATTGACCGATTTTCTAAATATGCTGTGAGTAATGCGAGGCGTTTTCTTTGTCCTTGGGAAAGGGAAGTGGTGGAAAGTTGCCCATTTTCGATTTTAACTTTATGATCAAGTTGTAATTTCTCTAAATATTTTTGGGCTTGAATATCTAAGTTATGATTATTTTCTAATCCTAACAATTCTTCAAATAAATAAAAATCAGAAAATACTACAGAAAAATGTTGCCGATACCATTCGCGGTTATTTTCTGTAATCAAAGTTTCATCTAAAATAATTTCGCCCTGTTCGGGAATATATAACCCAGTGATTAATTTCGCTAAAGACGATTTACCGCTACCATTACCTCCCACAATAAAAACTAATTCTTGGGGGTAAAGGGTAAGATTAATTGGACCGAGAATAAAGCTTTTATCTTCTTTATCTGTATAATAAGTGTGAGTAACATTTATCATTTGTAAACTGTGCCAATTTGTGAGAGCATGAGGTGGTGCTGTGGCAATTTCCGCCCGACTGGCTAAAGATAAATCTAAAGATTCGATTTTTTGTAAGGCAACGCTGGCTTTACTAATTAATGGTAAGTTATTGGAAATATTATCCATAGGCAACATTAAATAAGTAAATGTGAGAATATAACCGGATAAAGTTTCGGCATCAATGGCGAATAAATGGGGTAAAATAAAGAGAACAAAACCAATGGCAAAGAAAAATATGAGTTTACCCCAACTGGCAGTTGTCGCAAACAAGGTTAAACCTTGAACATTGTGATTTCTAAATCTACTGGCTGTGGATTCTAAACGATTACTCAGGAAAAATTGACGGCGTTGATAGTGAAGTTTGAGTTCTTTAATGCCGGCTGTAATCGTGCTAAAATTATTAAATAAACTATCTTGATCTTCACGGGCTAAAGCTAATAATTTTTCTCCCTTATCTAATAACAATTTACAACTAGCAATAGCCGCAATCATTAAAACCACAACCATAATAAATACTAACCAAGATAGCCAAGTTATATATAATAAACAGCCTAAAGCCATTGATATATCAATACATAAAAATGGAATGACATAGACAGCATTTGCTACGGCTTGGACATCTTCTGTTAAAGTTGCTAATAGGCGGGGGTTTCCTAATTGTTCTAAATGACTTAATTCCGATGCTAATATTTGCCGACTTAACTGCATTCGTAATTGCAAAACGGCATTTTGAGATAAGCGAATTAACATGATTTGGGACATTACGCCAGTAATTAAGGCTACGGTGACTAAACCGACGAAACCCCAAGCTATAGTTGTCAGAGGTGCGGCATTGCTTTTACTCGCTGCACTACTAATTAAGGCGATTAATCCCGCACTACTACCACCACTCAAAAAACCTGTGATAATAGCGATCGCTACCATTGTCCAAGAAGAACGCAAAAGAAAGTAAATTAGATTCATTGGTTATTAGTCATTAGTTATTAGTCATTAGGAAAACTATTTCCCCTGCTTATGTTGATATTCTGTTTATCAGCCGTTTTATTTTACACCTATGGGGTTTATACAGCGATAGCTTTTTTGCGGGACTCTCCTCCCATAAACCCCGATTTCCATCCCCCTGTCACTATCCTGAAACCCCTATGTGGTGTTGATAAGGGGACTTACGCCAACCTAGCTTCATTTTGTCAACAAGATTATCCCCAATATCAAATTATTTTTAGTGTCCGCAGTTCCACAGACCCTAGTATAGAAGTAGTTGAGAAACTAATTCAACAATTTCCAGAAATAGATATTAGTTTAGTGGTGAAAGATCATATTATCGGTGCTAATTTGAAAATTAGTAACTTAGCTAATGCTGTTACCACCGCCAAACATGATATTTTCCTCATTTCTGACAGTGATATTCGTGTCAGTTCAGAATATTTGCAAACAGTTATTCAACCATTACAAGATCAAAAAGTCGGTGTTGTCACCTGTTTATATCGTTCTACAGCCGAAGGAATAGCCACGATTTTAGAAGCTATTTGTACAGCCACAGACTTTCAACCGGGTATTTTAGTTAGTAAACAATTAGAGGGAATAAAGTTCGCTTTGGGTTCAACTATTGTCATGCGTAAAACCACATTAGCAAAAATTGGCGGTTTTGCCGCTCTAGCTGATTATTTAGCAGATGATTATCAACTCGGCTATTTACCAACCCAAGCAGGTGACAAAGTAGTATTATCTAACTATATCGTCGAACACGGATTAGGACATAGTAGTTTATTAGATTCTATCAATCGCCAAATTCGTTGGGCGCGTTGTATTCGTGTTTCTCGTCCTTGGGGTTATATCGGCTTAATATTTACTTTTGGCACAGTTTCTAGTTTACTATTATTAATAACTAGCAGTGGTTCTATTTTTTCTTGCTTAGTTTTCTCCATCACTTTGCTAATGCGCTTGATTATGGCTTGGGTAATAGGAGTAAAACTTCTCAATGACGCAGTTACTAAAAAATTCTTTTGGCTGATTCCTGTTGCGGATATAGTGAGATTTATAATTTGGTGTTGTGGATTTTTTGGTAATACTATTGAATGGCGAGGGACAAAATTTAAACTAGTTAAAAATGGTAAATTGCAAATAATCAAAAGTTAGGAATCAAGAATTAGTAGAGATTTATACTCAAAACGGCTTGATTGTTTGATTCTAAACGTAGGGGTAAAGCAAGAGCTTCATAGGTGTCAACTTAACGTAAAACCTGTAGCCCGCCTGGGAATGAATTCCCAGTCTAATAGCAGAAGTCATCTGAAGATGACTAAATAACCCGGAAATTTTTCACCTCATTCCCAGTCTCTGACTGGGAATGAATTCTAAAAGGCTCTGCCTTCAATAATATTAGAGGCAGAGCCTCATCAACTGCATTCCTAGTCAGAGACTAGGAACGAGATGTGGTAGGGATTTGAGCTTAAGTTGACACCAATGAAGCTCTTGCTTTACCCCTACACATCTGGGTTCTTTGTCATTTGGCAATTTAAATCTCACCCGTGTTTAGTTTTGACTTTCGCACTGCTTTAGTAGTCCGTTAAAACGGACTTGAGCTATCAGACAGGGAATTCATTCCCTGGCGGGTGTGGAAGCCAATAGAAGACAAGCAGGGGGAGAAGAGAGGCAGGGGGAAGGGAAGAACAGAAGTTTTTTCTGATCATTACCCGTCAAAATAAATTTGACGAACTACTAAGTTTTTCATAATTTTGCAAAAGTCTAAGTAGGTTAGCATTGAAAATCGTCGTTATGGCAAGGCAAGAGGCACTCATGCAAAAGGCAAGAGTGAAGAGGGTTTGGGCTATTTTACTTTTCTTTACATAGATTGGTTTTATTGTGTTCACCTACTTATGTCCCAGCCGTTTTGAGTATGGAAAACAGAAAAATGACTTTTTCTCTACGGTTTTAGAACGTTGGCGGGAAACTGACCTTGCACGTTACCAGCGGGTATATAATGACAGACCACATAGAAAGCGTTGAATTTAGTCCCATTCATAGTTTTAGTGCCTCTTGCCGCACCACAACCTAACTGGGTGCTACTTTTCCACACAACCTGGGTAAAATGCCCGGTAGCAGAAGAGAAACCTGGACTATTATAGTTATAAGCTTTGACTTCATCGTACCATGACTGAACTGCTGTGTTAGCCAGGCTGTCTGAACTTATCGAAGGGGCTGTAGTGTAGTAAACATATAAGTTTTCTCCAGCATTATTGCGCTGATTAGCTGCACTGTGTTGAAGCAATCCATTGGTTGCTAAGTATTGCGCCCAGGTTTGAGCAGTGTTATTAGCAGAATTACTAATTGTCATATTGGGACTACGATGGATAGCTCGATAAACGTTATGTTTAGACAAAGCATTGCTTCTAAGAACATTCAAATCAATATTTGTTTGCGCTAAAGCAGGATTGCTACCAATTGGCATTAAATTTGCCACCTGAGAGGGAATGATTCCTGTGAGTCCGAGGGTTAACGCTGTACCTGTTGTTAATGCAAAATATAAAAGAAGTTTATTCATGATTTTTATCCTTCCTATAACAAGAATGAATTTTGAACAAAGTCAGAGTATAGGGCGAATTGTGATTTAATCTTTACAGTCCCCGCTGCGGCTTTTGTTTGATTTACCTAATATGCAACTTAACAACATTACCGCTTATCTTTTAGTGTCTCATGGGAGTCGTGATCTTCGTCCAGATATGGCTATGCAGCAATTAGCTAGGCTGTTAAGAGAGATATTACCCCCAGGGGAAAATTTCGTAGAAGTTGCTACCCTAGAGGCAAATATCCAACCTTTACATCTGCAAATTCAAGATTTTGCTCATCTTGTTCAGGCTTTTGGCTGTAAAAAGCTGCAAATTATTCCCCTATTTTTGTTACCGGGATTTCATGTGATGACTGATATTCCCGCAGAAATCGCCCTAGCAGAACAGGCTATCAGTGAAGGAATGATAATAGAATTGCGTCCTTATATTGGTAGTTATCCTGGTTTAGAAAAGTTTTTTGCGGGGATAATGACTACGATTAAAGCAGATGTATCCATTATTTTAGCTCATGGTAGCCGACGGGCTGGTTCTCATACCTCTGTCGAAAGTATAGCAGCTACCGTCGGCGCAGTTACAGCCTATTGGTCTGTCCCTCCCAGTTTAGAAGTCAGAGTACAAGAATTAATCGCTGCTGGTTATGGACGAATTGCGATTTTCCCCTATTTTTTATTTACAGGTGGGATAACTGATGCGATCGCCCTGGCAGTAGAAACGCTAAAATTACAATTTCCATCAGTCAGTTTTCAACTCGCACAACCATTAGGAACAAGTCGAGAATTTGCTGATTTAATTGAGAATTTCATCACAGAAGAGGAAAAAGTTGTTGGGTAAAGTTTATTTAGTCGGTGCAGGTCCTGGAGATCCTGGACTCATGACTCTCAAAGGAAAAGGTTTATTAGCTTGTGCAGATGTGGTTATTTATGATGCTTTGGTGAGTCCAGAAGTGCTGGAAATGATCAATCCCCAAGCCGAACAAATCAACGCGGGTAAACGTATGGGTAGACATTCACTGTTACAGGAAGTCACCACCCAATTACTCATTGAAAAAGCAGAAAATCATGCCATAGTTGTCCGCCTCAAAGGTGGTGATCCTTTTATCTTTGGTCGTGGTGGGGAAGAAATGGCGGAATTAATAGCCGCAGGTATCCAGGTAGAAGTTGTCCCCGGAATTACATCAGGAATCGCCGCTGCCGCCTATGCAGGTATTCCTTTAACCCATCGTCTTTATAGTTCTTCTGTCACCTTTGTAACTGGACATGAATCCGCTGGTAAGTATAAACCCCAGGTAAATTGGCAAGCGATCGCTCACGGTTCGGAAACTATAGTAATTTATATGGGTATTCATAATTTACCCTACATTATTGAACAATTTACCCTAGCTGGATTGAGTTTAGATACACCCATTGCCTTAATTCGCTGGGGAACTCGGCTAGAACAGGAAGAATTAATTGGTGAGTTAGGAACAATTGTCCAACAAGTGGAAACAAAAGGATTTCTTGCCCCAGCAATAGCTGTAATTGGTGCAGTCGTTAAGATGCACGATATATTATCTGGTAAGGAAAAAAAGGAAATTAAATAATTATGAATTAGTTAAGTTTAACAACATTGAAGATTGTTGTATCAAATGTTTTACCCCTCCCTAACCCTCCCCTTGTCAAGGGGAGGGAAGCAGATTTTTATTTTATTGTTACCCCCCTTACAAGAGGCTATCGTGTACACACAAGTTAAATTACCCCCCTTAATCCCCCCGATGCTTTGGGGGGAAACCGGAAAATTAGTTCCCTCCCCAAAGCATCGGGGAGGGTTAGGGTGGGGTAAGTAATTGGACAAAAATATTTACAGTCATTGCGAGCGAAGGGACGCAATCGCAAGGGTTGTGATTGCTTCATAGTTAAGGTAATTCATGTTGATTTAATATCACTAAAACTAATAATATTGACAATTTACATATCACTTTTTTGTCAATTTGTCAATAAGGAATTTTTGCGATCGCTAAAATTAGATCATTTTTAAGCAAATTTATGGCTAAAATTTTTGTAAAGTTTTGTATCAGCCTGGGAAATTAATTTCTGAAACTACTGTTAATAAAGGGTTTGAGACTAACATCTTCTGAAAAATCCAAAATTGACAATAATAAGTCAATTATGAAATTCTCTGAAATTATAGCAAATCGCTGAAAGTATAGCAACCTCGTTGATAAATAGAAAAGATTCTCAATTAATTATTAAGAAAATCTAAAGGCAAATTGCTAAAAGTTATAAATATCAAAAGTATTATTGATTTTCTATAATTCAAGCTTATCATACAGCCATTATGAATAATATAAATAGGTCAACATTATAAAACCAAACTGTGTAAAGAAAAGTAAAATCTCCCAAAACCTGTCCCCTGTTCCCTTGTCATAACGACAATTTTTAACGCCAACCTACTTAGTGCAAAATTAATAATGATATCGGCAAGAAATAATAGTTACATAGACATCATCAACAGCATAAACCAAACGATTTGTATCATCAATTCGCCGTGACCAAAATCCGGCTAAATTTTCCTTGAGAGGCTCTGGTTTACCAATACCCTCAAAAGGCATCCGCATCGTCTCCTCAATCAACTTATTGATTCTTTTGAGAGTCTTTTTGTCTTGCCCTTGCCAGTAAAGATAATTACCCCAAGCCTCATCAGTCCAAGCCAACATTCTACTCATTTAACAAATCTCGCTGCACCACTTTCCCCTGCTTAAATTGAGCAATGGAACGTTCTAAATGGGCTGCATTTGCCGGAGACTTCAATAAATGCACAGTCTCCATGAGACTATTAAAAAACTCCAGGGACATCACCACCGTATCATCAGCATCCCGTCTAGTGATAATTGTATAGTCGGCATCTTCCGTCACCTGGTCTAAAACCGTTTTCAGACTATTTCTGGCCTCGCTAAAAGAGATAATTTTCATTGGCGGAGAACCTGTACTGTTTGTTGTACAAGTATAGCGGGTTTGGGCAAATTGTACAATCCCCAGACGCGGATGTAGTATTTTGTCTTCCTAAAAGAGCCGCACCCATATATGGTATTTATTGCCTCGAATAGTGTATGATCAAGAAAAAATTCACTAAAAACATATATATAATTATGAATACATTAGAAAAATTAGAATTGTTGAGTGAAACCCGTAGCGACAACACAGAATTAGATAGAATTATTGGACAACTTTTAAATGTAATTTTAACTCGTTATCGTCAAAAACTCGCTATCTATAACTTAGATATAGATAAATTTGAGAAAAAATATCAACTCGCTTCTGAACAATTTTTAGAACAATTTAACTCAGGAAATTTGGGAGATGAAATGGATTTTTTTGAATGGTTCGGCTTACGCGAACTACGCAAAGATATCTTACAAAAAATCCATAAATTAGAACAAGCTTTATGAAAAATGTTAGAAATGCCAATGACTATTTGGCATGGATAAAATCTGTAATTGCACTTTGTCCAGAAGTCGTAAATGTAACGATTATTCGAGAAGAATCACAAACTGATAAAGGACTATGACGTTATCGTCTGACATTAAAAGATGGTAGCTTTTTAGAAATGTTTGAATTCTTGCAAATAGCATCAAAGTAGAAATAATTAAATATAGTTTCCATTGACAAACTGAAAATAGAAAACTAATAAAACGTTGGGATAACGCACCCCATCATCCTGAAATTTCAACCTATCCCCATTATTTACATGATGGTTTTGAAGATTCCGTTTTTCCATATTTACCTGTTGATATTGAAGAAATTTTAAGACAAATTTCTGAACATATCAAATCTCAATTAAGTTAGTGCGATAGCGAACCGCGACCCAATACTGTTCGGTTAACGAAAATTTCCACGTAAACAACCTATTGTATAAAACCAAAAAATCATTGAAAATGTTGGGTTTCGTTCCTCAACCCAACCTACGTATTTTTGTTTTTTAGTCTTAACCGAACAGTATTGAACCGCGACCTACTAATCGGATCAAAATCATCAAAAATATTAACCTTTCCTTGCCAAAAACCCCCAATTCTCGCTCTAATGAAATGCAATGGAGGGCGCAGACCCTGCGCCCCTACGGGTTTGGCGATAAAAAACCGTACCTCATAACATCAGGAAGTGCTGTATAGCACCAGACAGGGTAGTTAGGACGTTCCGGCGGAATATCTCTACTTAATGGCTATAAACCTCATCCATTTTGAAACCTGAAGTAATGCGGGCATCTTGCTTGCTACTTAACAGCAGGGAGCAAGATGCTCCCACTACTTTCAATAACTATGGTTTTCATCTTAGACGGGGTTTAGCTATAATTATTACCAGAAATAGCGATTTTTTCACCAAATACCGTAATGTCATTGTCATTGCAATATGCTATACTCAACACGCCTTAATAATTTGATTCTGTGGGTAGGGGTAAAGCAAAAGCTTAATGGTGTCAACTTAACGCAAAATCTTCATCCCGCAAGGAACTCAAGTTCCTTGCTAATAGCGAAAGTCATCTAAAAGATGACTAAATACTAGGAAAATTCATTAGTCCGTTTTAACGGACTTGAGCTATGAGACAGGGAATTTATTCCCTGGCGGGTGTAGAAGCCAAACAAATAAGCCATCTGTAACCTAAGTTGACACCAATGAGTAGTGCTAAACCCCTACCATATATCGAAGTTAAAGTGATTCATATTGACTTCATATCACTAAAATTAATAACGTTGAAAGGTTACCAATCACTTATTTGTCAATTTGTCAATAGTAAATTTTTACTGTCGCTCAAATTAGATCATTTCTGAGCAAATTTATGGCTAAAATTTTTGTAAAGTTTTGTATTAGCCTGGGAAATTAACTTCTGAAACTACTGTCAATAAAGGGTTTAAGACTAACATCTTCTGAAAAATCCAAAATTGACAATAGTAAGCTAATTATGAAATTCTCTGAAATTATAGCAAATCGCTGAAAGTATAGCAACCTCGTTGATAAATAGAAAAGATTCTCAATTAATTATTAAGAAAATCTAAAGGCAAATTGCTAAAAGTTATAAATATCAAAAGTATTATTGATTTTCTATAATTTAAGCTTATCATACAGCCATTATGAATAATATAGCTGATAAATAGCATCTAGGATAAAACTAATAGCATATTATTAGATTATGATTGTGCGATCGCAAAGTGCTGCTGCAAGCAGTTCGCTCTTTTGGCACACAAACCCTAAATCTAGCCAGATTACCAGCTTGGACAATTGAAGATGGTATCATATATTCTCGTTTTGCTGGATTACGCGCGAGGAAATAAGTGAAAGTTTTAGTTATCGGGAATGGGGGACGGGAACACGCTCTAGCGTGGAAACTGCTGCAATCTGATCAAATCGAGCAAGTTGTCTGTGTACCAGGTAATGGTGGTACTGCAACTATGCCCGGTTGTAAAAACTTGCCCTTAGCAGTGGATGATTTTGCAGGTATTAGCCAATATGCGGTAAATAATGATATTCCTCTAGTAATTATTGGACCAGAAGTACCTTTAGCTCAGGGAATTACTGATTATTTGCAAAATCAAGGCTTAATGGTATTTGGTCCAAATAAGGAAGGGGCGCAAATAGAAGCAAGTAAAGCCTGGGCTAAAGCATTAATGACAGAAGCCGGAGTTCCCACAGCTAAATCTGCGGTATTTACAGAAGCAGCCCCAGCAAAAGCTTACATTCAATCCGCAGGTGCGCCCATTGTGATTAAAGCCGATGGTTTAGCGGCTGGTAAAGGTGTCACAGTTGCTGAAACCATTGCCCAAGCTGAAGCAGCAATTGAGGCAATTTTTCAAGGACAATTTGGATCTGCTGGTAGTTCCGTCGTCATTGAAGAATGTTTAGTCGGGCAAGAAGTATCTATTTTAGCTTTCACCGATGGTTTAACCATTCGTCCATTATTACCTGCTCAAGATCATAAGCGTGTTGGTGAAGGTGATACAGGAGACAATACTGGAGGCATGGGTGCTTATGCTCCTGCGCCAATTGCGACACCGGAGTTAATGGCACGGGTACAAACAGAAGTATTAGAAAGAACTATTCACGCCTTACAAAGTAGGGGCATTGACTACCGAGGCATTTTGTATGCGGGGTTAATGATTTCACCAGATGGGGATTTTCGGGTTTTAGAATTTAACTGTCGCTTTGGTGATCCAGAAACCCAAGTGATTTTACCAATGCTAGAAACACCTTTGGAAGACTTAATCTTGGCTTGTATAGAACAGCGGTTAGGAGATATGCCGCCGATTGCTTGGAAACAAGGGGCTGCGGCGACAGTGGTGGCTGCTTCTGGTGGTTATCCGGGAGAGTATATTAAGGGTAAGGTAATTACTGGTTTTGCCGCAGCCCAAACCGCCGGGGCGACGGTTTTTCACGCGGGGACAAGGTTAAATGCCGTCCAGGAAGTTGTGACAGATGGCGGTAGGGTGTTAAATGTCACTGGCTTGGGTGAGGATTTTCAAGCAGCTTTAGCTCAAGCCTATGCAGGTATAAGGAGCATTCAATTTGATGAAATGTATTATCGCCGAGATATTGGTTATCGGGTTTTAGGCTGATTTTTGGGTACTTGAATTAGATTTTTTGCTCTCGCAGAGGCGCAGAGGAATCTTCAATAAACCCTGCCCCCTGCCCCCTTGCTCCCTGCCCCCTGCCCCCTTGCTCCCTGCCCCCTTGCTCCCTGCCCCCTGCCCCCTGCCCCCTGCCCCCTTGCTCCCTGCCCCCTGCCCCCTGCCCCCTGCCCCCTGCCCCCTGCCCCCTGCCCCCCTGCTATATTTTCTTCTATCCCAGCCCTCCCCGCAAATTGCTAAAAGTTTGTATGCTGAATCTATATGGTTGTTTATAGTTCTTAATTAAAACTGGTGCAAGAAGATTTTCGTTTAATTATTGATTTAGTTTTGGTGTTTGCTGTTGCAGCTTGCGGTGGACTATTAGCTGCGCTGTTAAAACAACCTGTTTTGCTGGGATATCTGATTGGTGGGATGGTTGTTGGTCCTTCTGGACTGCGACTGATTAAGGAACTTATCCAAGTGGAAACCTTGGCTCAGTTTGGGGTGGCGTTTTTGTTGTTTGCTTTGGGTGTGGAGTTTTCCTTAACGGAACTTAGGAAAGTTAAGGCGATCGCTCTCGGAGGTGGTACTTTACAAATTATCCTCACTATTCTCATCACTGTTTTGGTCTGCGGTGTCACTGGCGCTTGGGGAACTTTACCCGCTAAGGGTGTATTTTTGGGTTCGATTTTGTCTCTGTCTTCCACTGCGGTGGTTCTCAAGTGCTTAATGGAACGCAATGAAACGGAAACACCTCACGGTCAGGTGATGCTGGGGATGTTGGTTGTCCAGGATTTAGCCCTGGGACTAATGTTAGCTGTCTTACCAGCCCTCCATGAACCAGGAGAGGTGATTGGCATTGCTGTGTTGATGGCATTGCTAAAGATTGGTTTATTTGCCGCTGGTGCGGTTGTAGCGGGGATTTGGTTAATTCCCCCCTTACTCAGATTATTAGCCAGAACGGAAAGTAAGGAGTTATTTTTATTAGGTATTGTCACCATCTGTTTAGGAATTGCCATATTCACAGAATACTTGGGGTTATCTATTGAAATGGGGGCATTTGTCGCTGGATTGATGATTTCTGAGGTGGAATATGCTGATGAAACTTTGACTATTGTTGAACCATTGCGGGATATATTTGCTAGTTTATTTTTTGCTGCCATTGGGATGTTGATTGATCCGGTATTTTTGTGGCAAAATCTAGAATTGATTCTCGGATTGGTGGCTTTGGTTTTTGTGGGTAAGTTTTTAATTATTACTCCTTTAGTAAGTCTGTTTCGCTATCCTTTAAAAACATCTTTAATTGTGGGGCTGGGATTAGCACAAATTGGGGAATTTTCGTTCGTTCTGGCTAGTGAAGGGCAAGCTTTGGGTTTGGTGTCTCGGCGGGTATATTTACTAATTTTAGGAACTACCGCTGTCACTTTAATGTTGACTCCTTTTGTCTTGCGATTAGTGCCATTTTTATTCGATTTTGCTGAATCTATGCCTTGGTTAAAACCATATTTGGTGGATGACCAAGCTCGTGATTTTTCGGAAGATTTGCCACAGAAAAATCATATCGTAGTTTGTGGTTATGGACGACTGGGTAAAAATCTGGTGAAGTTGTTACAGCAATATCAATTATCTGTGGTGGTAATTGACCAATCAGAAAGTCGGATTCAACAGTTAAGGGATGCAGGAATTGCCTATGTTTATGGTAATGCGGTGAGTCTTCATGTCTTAGAAACCGCTGGTGTCAGTCATGCTCAAGGAATGGCGATCGCACTCCCAGATCCTGCTAGTATTCGACTATGCTTAAAACGATCTTTGGAAGTATGTCCAGAATTAGATACAGTTGTCCGTGCTACCCAAGATAAAAATATTGAGCTTCTTTATCAATTGGGGGCAAAGGAAGTTGTCCAACCAGAATTTGAAGCTAGTTTGGAAATGGTAAATCATCTCTTAATTACTGTGGGTTTGTTACCAGAAGTGGTACAAGAGAAAATGCAACAAATTCGCCAAGATCATTATTTGGATTTACGCCCTGAAAGTTCTGCTGCTGAAGTTTCTCAATATTTACAAAAAGTCACCCGTGATCTAAATCGTCGTTGGTATGACTTACCAGCAGATTCACCTTTAATTGGCATGACTTTAGAAGAAGTGAATATGCGTTATTTAACTGGGGTGAGTTTAATGGCTATTTGTCGGGTTGATGGAGAAGAAATTGATTATCCCAATAGTCAAACTACACTCCTTTTAGGCGATCGCCTATTAGTGGTAGGATCAGCAGAAGAATTAACAGCTTTAATCCAATTTGCTGAAGGTAAAATCACCATTAAGTAGCAATACTTGTCGGTTAAGGGAACACCAAAAAATAAATTACCCAATTTTGTGGGATGGGCATCCTGCCTGTCCTTGATCATTAGCGGGCTTTTCGTCCCGCACCACAAGAAATTTTTGGGTAAGTAATTGGACAAAAATATTTACAGTCATTGCGAGCGAAGGGAAGCAATCACAATTTTGTGGGATGGGCATCCTGCCTGTCCTTGATGATTAGCAGGCTTTTCGTCCTGCACCACAAGAAATTTTTGGGTATTTTTTTAATTGGAAGTCCCAAGGAAATGTAGGTTGGGTTGAGCGATAGCGAAACCCAACAAAATCCATGATAATATTGGGTTATGGCTGATGCTTCCAGTTTGATAAATTCCCAGAATCATAGATAAAATTGGGGAGATAAATATTCCCACAATTAATAAAAAATAAACTTTTTTGGATGGAATCATATTATCAAGGATGAATTTATGAATACTGACTTATGCGGTCAATTTTGTGACGAATTGCAACTAGACTATTAGGGAAATTTCAAAATGTTCCCTTAAATGCTGCATAACTCAGAGCCATAATAATTGGGAGAATAATAGAGATAGAAATAATCAGTCCGGTTTTGCCAAAATGAATTTTTTGCCCATCTGACTTTAAGAAGATAATTACAGATGCAGTTGCCATTGAAAGCCAAATTATTGCAAAAATAATAAAGATAATAAATGCTGAATCATTCATGGTTTTTATTAACTATCCTTGTCTCTTTAGGGAATGTAATTCTTGTGATAAGAGTCGTGTTCAACATGAGATTATCAATGAATTATCTAGGAACTGGAACTTGATTAATTACTGCTGCAACCACTGCATCAATTTGTAAACCATCTAGCATTGCTTCCGGTTTCAATAATAACCGATGACGCAATAAGGGTGAAGCCACTGATTTTACATCATCTGGAGTGACAAAATTCCTTCCTGATAACCAAGCTGCGGCTTGAGAAGTTTGTAACCAAGCACCCGCTGCGCGAGGAGATGCACCTAAAGCTAAATCAGGATATTGACGGGATTTTCTGACAATTTCTAATAAATAATCAACTATTGTTTCTGATACCTGAACTTGTTTTACAGCTTGTCTAGCTTGCAAAATATCAATTACTGTAGTGACAGGTTTTAAGTTAGCAATATCTGTACGTTTTGCAGTAAACCCAGACTGACGATTTAATAACATTTGTTTTTCGGCTGCTTGTTCTGGATAATCTACAACTAATTTAAACAAAAACCGATCTAATTGTGCTTCTGGTAAAGGATAAGTTCCTTCAAATTCTAAAGGGTTTTGGGTAGCAATTACCCAAAATAAATCAGGTAATGGTAAACTTTCACCGTCGAGGGTAACTTGCATTTCTTCCATTGCTTCCAAAAGTGCAGCTTGGGTTTTTGGAGGAGTGCGGTTAATTTCATCGGCTAAAAGTATTTCTGTAAAAACGGGACCTTTTTTCAAAGTAAAATCGCGGGTATTTAAGTCAAAAATATTTGTCCCTGTAATATCTGACGGGAGAACATCTGGGGTTAGTTGAATACGACGGAAATCAGATTTTATTAATTGTGCCAATACTTTGACTAATAATGTTTTTCCTGTGCCGGGAACTCCCTCTAAAATAATATGTCCACCTGCTAATAAAGCAATTAATGTCTGTTTAATCAAAGTAGGTTGTCCAACAACTATTTGATTAATTGCTTTTCCCAGGTTAATTAAAACCGAATTATTAGTTTCACTCATATTTATCAATCACTCACAAAAAAAAGGAATAAAAAAAGATTTCGAGAAATATCATATTCATCAAAAGACCTATACCAAATTTATCTAAAGCTGCACAGAATCATAATCATCCGTATTTATCTGCGTTTATTTGCGTTCATCTGCGTTTAATTATTTTCACAAATTACGCCATTTCTCTAACCAGCTTATCAGTTCTCGTTCACTTATTCGGCGTTTTTGTGATTGTAGTTGTAATACTGCATTAAGTTTTTCTGTATTATTCCCTGTTTGTTCTTCCCAGATTTTTAGTAAAACCTGATTGTCTACAGGAATTTGACTCAAACCCAAAGCTTTTTGCAGTTGTATTTGTTCTTCTTTCCCCAACATTTCCACGACAAAATCGGTAGATTCTGCTTTGTGGAGAACTCCCGCTAAAGCTTGAATATAAGCCTGACTATTATTTATAACGGGTGTTTCTAAGTTTACTGGTTTACCAAAGCGGCGATTTTCTGCCCAAATTAATGCCAATAATAGGACAATTAGCTGGATAAAGGCTGGTAATAGGGGAGTTTTGGCGAAGTAATTGAATATACTATCTTCTCCTACTTTTTTCTGAATATCTTTGTCTTTATAGCCATGTATATATTCGTCTACAAATACTTTTTGACTATTTTTAGTGACTAAATCTGCTAATAATTTAAAATTACTGTCATTGTCTTGATAGGCATTAGCAGCTAAATATGGTGTTGTTACTAAAATTACTGTGCCTTTACCGGATTTTTTCTGCCAAATTATTGCTCCAAATTCGTCTCCTAATATGACTTGTTCTGCTTTTGAAGTATGATATCGGCGACGGGTATCAATCTTGATGTTTCCAAAGGGTGATTGCTGCTGTGTACCAAATACTGCTGCTGTTACTGGTTGTTTAATTCCTAAAATTACGAGGTTATTCCCTTTTTTTACCCATTCTTCTGGTTCTGAATATATTTCTATTTCTTGAAGAGTGCTATTAATTTGTAATAAGGTAATAGGGCTTTTTGTGGTTGGTAAATCACTAAATGGTTTTTGCCAACGTTGAATACTGATATCTTGGTCTTGCATAAAGGCATACCATGCACCATAGCCATCAGGGCCGCGATTATAAGTAGAACCACTAGTTATTTGGGTGTTGGGGGCTGCTATAGTGGTAAGTAAAATAATCACGGCTAAGACTATCGCACCTAACCAAGCAACGCGCTGATTGCGTTTCATGATTTATCTGAATTAGGAACTTCCAAAAAAAAATTATCCCAATAAATGAACAAAAGAACCACAGAGGCACAGAGAACACAGAGAGAGAAGAAATAGAGAGAGTTTTTGCCTTAGTTTTGGGACATATTTTTATTTGGAAGTCCCTTAAAAGAAACTTTTACTCCTGACTCCTGACTAATGATTCCTGGATTTTTCTATAAGCTTGCCAACACTGTTGATAATTTTCTGCTAAAATGTCATGCTCACTAAAGCACAGTTGTTCATGGGTGGTGATTAATGTTTGATATGGTTGGAGGAGGGTGACGGAGGATTTGAGTAATTGCAAATATTCTCCGTCTGTGCGGCTGGGTTGTTGGCGAGCGATCGCTTGTTCATGTAATTGTTGTAACATTGCTAAATAAACACAACGACAGGCTTCTCTATAATTATACTGCCGTTGAAATTCCTGAGCTTGGCTTAATAACAGGGTAATGGATGTTTCTCTGGAATTAGCTTTGGTTCTAGAACCCCTAGCATTACTCACCGCCTTCAGCCAGGTATAGATATAAGGATTAAATTCTTGCCATAAGTGCCAACCTACCCATACCAAGAACAAACCCAATCCTGACCAAAATAGGATTGTTAGTAATTCATTTAACCAAGGACTGATTGACCAGCCAGGAGGCAACTCTGGTAAGTTGACACTCCCCGGTCTAAAGACGCGGGGATTCTTAATCGAATAATTGTCAAGACAACTGCTCGAATAATATCCGCTTTTCAGGTATTACCTTAGATGTACGGTTCTTGCCCTGATCCTGTTTGCCATTACTGGCAGAATCATCTCTGACAAGCGTAACTTTCCGAGAGTCCCCCGGTAGGTTTTTAGTGTCTTTGCTGACAAATCTGATTTCTGGTTATTAGTCTCAAAACCGCGCTGACGTTCTGCCAAGCAATAATTTCTGTGTTTCCGCAAAGTAACAAGCCACTCAGACATTAAGGCTTGTTGCCCAATATTCGGTTTTAGCTTGAATCTCCAGCGTATTTGCACAGGCTTATTTTGTTGATGTAATTGATGATATAACTATGTTAATCTCCAATTAAAAGGAAGTCAATAGCTAAAATCTATGAAAAAAAGCTATTTCTTTTCAACTGCGGGGAATGTTGCCGCCGACACAATAGAAAGATATATTAATGACCCGCATCATGGTTGAGAATATTGGCAGCGGTTAAAACCGCACGGGTAGGCTTTCCCCCGCGCTCTAAAGAGACGCGGCTCCCAGCCTTCCCGCAATCCCCTGGTGGTTTCAAATCTGGAAAATTGGTATTCTACCCATTCTCCTACCTGCTGTTGGAATAAGGAAAACTGCCACACCCAATTTGTTTGTTCAAAAGCATCTGTAGTCATAAAACAGAATGGCTCAACCTATTATTTATTTACATCATTACTGATTTTGCTAATGTTATAGCGGTATGTACTTGAATGAAGTCCAAAAATTAAGTCAAAAGCCTTACAGCACTCCTCCTGACTGGGCGCAGTCCCTGCACCCCTACCTCCTCCAATAGCATGACTATTTACTTTTATAAGGTTTCCCAGCCATACGGGTGTTTTTCTAATTTTTCTCCTCACGGGATTGATGTCGAAGGTACTTATTGGCCAACTGTTGAGCATTATTATCAAGGACAAAAGTTTGTTGGTAGTCCAGATGCCCCGATTATACCTTTAATCTTCGCTGCTCCTACCCCTGAAGAAGCTGCTGCTTTAGGACGTTGTCCCTCTCGTCGTCTCCGTCCAGATTGGGAATTAGTGAAAACTCAGGTGATGCGAAGGGCAGTATTCAAGAAATTTATCACTCATCCTGATATTAGGGAAATATTATTAATCACAGGTGATGAAATGCTCATAGAAAATTCGCCTACAGACTATTTCTGGGGATGTGGTGCAAATCATACAGGAGAAAATCACCTCGGTAAAATCCTCATGAGTGTACGTGCAGAAATACGGTTACAGTTATTGGAAATATGAAAAATTTTATACTGCTTGCCTATTAAAATACTGTTTAGCTTAAACAGTAGAAGCCTCTCACCTACCCGATAGGAAGGCGATGAGGAATGAACACTTTCTTGATTTTTTTTCAAATATTTGATATAATTTTCAAGGGTAGGTGTAACTCAATTAAATGCTGAAAAGCAGCCTATCAAAAAAGTTAAAAATTATCTCAAAAAGTCCCTAGGGCATAGGGCTTTAAAGCTCGGTTAATGTCTTCATAGAGGAGTCGCCGAGAAGCCCACACTCACCTGTTCGCGCAAGCGTGCCGCAAGGCATAAGGGAGTGTGTGGAGTATGTCACGAGAAAAGCAAAAGGCACTGGACTTTTACAACCAAGCTTTACCTTTAATGCGGGCTGTGGGCGATCCCTATGGAGAAGTTACCATTCTTGATAATATTCGTGCATTAGGAGGGTTTTAAGGTAAGTAGGTAAACATAATAAAAACGATATATGTTTAGTTTTGTAAAAACCGTGAAATAACCTATTTGCAAGGCATTCATTGAATTTACATTTCGTCACATACCTTTAAATTTTTCTCTTTACCTACTTATTTTAGGGTGGATGAGGGTGAAATCTGTTTTGTTTCAAAACTTAAAAAATCCTGAGTAATTACTCAATTGCATCAAAATAAAATTACTGCTAAAAGTAGTGTGTAATTCCCAAAAATATAGGTTTTCATCAAACTTATGTTTTTTATTTAGTAAAGTTTAATTGCAAAAATGTCCCATCGAATTTAAAGCTGTTATCCTAATAATTGAAGCAGGTATAGCTTCCCTGGCAGATACGACAGCTAGAGAGAAAGAAGAGAGAAACCACAAGTTAAATAAGAGGTAAAAGCGCTGTTTAATTTACATCTGTCTCGTCAACGAACAACGACACCCGACGCGAAAGCTGATATTTCCTCACATGACTGAAGATCAGAGGGCGCTGTGACTGATTTCCATCACTTGTTTGTCAAGTTGGTGAAAGGTAGTACATCCCTGGCTAGGATCAACAAGAAGAGGAAATCAACAGGCGAGTAGATGTTTGGGTGTTGTTGTTTGTAATTTTGGACTAGAATTAAATAGAAAGAGACATTGAAAATAGCGCCTTATGTCAATTATTGCGCTCAAAGCGTGGTATCTACCCGATTATGAACCGATTACAGAACTGGAAAAACGTCCTCCAGATATTCGGCTGAGTAAAAAAAGCTTATTAAAATCAGGATTGCGAGCAGACTTTTTAGAGGATAGCGACGCAGTAAAAACATCAACTTGGTTTGGGCGATATTTAGAAGGAGAAAATATTGAGTTTTATATTGAAGGCAGCGGTGGATATTCTGTAGCTAACATTGACTTGATTAGTCATGAGATTTATTTTACTAAACAGGCTGTATTAGCCCAATTAGATCCGACAATATATTTCTGTTATCAAACCGAATATGGGACAGCTAATGATCTCCTTAGAGAAGAATTGCTTACCACTTTGAAAAGTATAAATGAAAAATCGCATTTTCCCCTAACTTTAGTAGAATCACCTCGTCCAAAAAATGCTTGTTTGCGTTTAAATCGCGCCAGCATGAGAAAAATCCGTAAGAGTTTATTATTTATTGCTGATACCACTGCCATAACTAGCATTGACAGTCAGGAAACAAATCAACTAATTCCCAGTCCTCATGTCTGTGTCGAAATGGGTTATGCTATCCACAGTAAACGGACTGAACAAATTTTGCTGGTGCAAATGCAACGTCCAGACTTGGTAGGACAGTTTCCTTTTGATTTACCTACCCAGCAGGTTTTACAATTTCAAAATGGTACGGAACTCAAGCAAATGCTGACAGGAATGATTGAAAACCAATTGGCTAAATTCAAATTATTTTAAATAAGTAGTGAGACAGAATTAATTACACAATGTCATTGCGTTAGCGCAGCGTGGCGTTAGCCATATGGAACGCAGTGAAATGAAGCAATTCCAAGGGTTGTGATTGCTTCCCTTCGCTCGCAATGACTGTAAATATTTGGCGTTGCTGAACTAAGGTATGAAATTCCCAAATTAAACCTTTAAAACTCAAACCTCAGTGCGTCTACTCTTCGAGATCACGAAGCGTGATTGCGCCTTTGCGTGAGACTAAAATTCATACCCTTAATCAGCAACACCAAATATTTTTGTCCAATTACTTACAGCAAATTGCAAATTAATGAGGTACAGAATCTAAATTCTACCCCGGACAGCAAGCGGGTTTTACTCTTAATTCCTGATTGGGCGCAGGACCTGCGCCCCTACCTCCTGAATTCTGCTGTAAGTCCTAGTAGTCTGTGAAGCCGAAAATGACGGGTGAAGGCAAGCAGGGGGAGAAGAGAGGCGGGGGGTAGGGGGTAGGGGAGGTAGGGGGTAGGGGAGGTAGGGGGGTAGGGGAGGGAAGAACAGAGGTTTTTTCCGATCATTCCCGTCAAAATAAATTTGACAGATGAATTATATCTTTCCCAAGCAGATTAAATATTTATGCGGTATTCTCTGAACTGGGTGCTTTGGCAATTAAATTCTTATGATGCAGACGAGTGGAATAATTATCTGTCTTAGTTATATTTTGGGTTTGCTGTTTACGGCTATTCCTTGGGGTGGTGTGTGGATTTTATTATTGGGTGTGGTTGGGGCGGTTTTCTTTCGCCGCATATATGCTAATCTGCGGAAGTTTGCTCTGAAAAGAGAAGGTGCTGTTGGCAAAGATAAGGCGATCGCTAATAACTGGACGGCTACTCCTCATCCGAGAATATGGTTAATTGCTGGTGTGGTGGGTTTGTTGGCTACTGTTTATTGGCAATTGCGTGTTCCTCAACCGGGAATTAAGGATATTAGTCAGTTTGCGGCTGGGGATAATAGTAATCTTGAACAATTAGTGATTGTACGGGGGTTGGTGGATAGTAATCCCCGCGTAACTCGTAATCAACGGGGACAATTTTGGTTAGCAGCGACTCAGTTAGATGAGGTGAAAAATGATAGCGTTCGCGGAGCGTCCCGGAGGGAACTAGTGCCGCTGCAAGAGGGTCAGGAGGGAGGGGGGATTCCCAAGGGTGTGACGGGTAGGCTATATGTGACTGTGCCGATATTGCAATCTACGGGGTTATATCCTGGACAACAAATTGCGGTGACTGGATTTTTGTATAAACCAACTGCGGCTTCTAATCCTGGTGGTTTTGATTTTCAGAAATATCTGCGGCAGGAGGGGACTTTTGCGGGTTTAATTGGTAGGCAGATTAATATTTTGGATGATGAACATCCTTGGGGATGGTGGCAGGTTCGTGAGAAAATTGGGCGATCGCAATCTCGTTTATTAGGTGTTCCTGAAGGTCCCCTTGTTAGTGCAATGGTCTTAGGTAGTAAAGCCGTTGATTTACCCTATGATATCCGGGATTTATTCGTAAAAGCAGGTTTAGCCCATGCTTTAGCCGCATCTGGGTTTCAAACTTCTCTAATTTTGGGTGTAGTTTTACAGCTAACAAGACGTACAAATAAAGCCACACAAATTACTCTTGGTAGCTTGGGATTAATTACTTTTCTGTTTTTATCAGGTTTTCAACCCGCAGTATTAAGAGCCGTAATTATGGGTTTTGCCGCTTTGTTGGGTTTGGCTTTAGAAAGAAATGTGAAGCAATTGGGATCTTTATTAATAGCCGCAACATTATTATTGTTATTTAATCCTCTATGGATTTGGGATTTAGGTTTTCAACTGAGTTTTTTAGCGACTTTGGGATTAATTGTCAGTGCATCTGCAATCACTCAACGTTTAGATTGGCTACCACCTGCGATCGCTTCTTTAATTTCTGTACCCTTAGCAGCCACAATTTGGACTTTACCCCGACTGCTAGAGTTTTCTAGTGTCATTCCCGTTTATAGTGTGCCTCTAAATATTTTGACGACACCATTTATTTCTATCATTAGTATTGGGGGCATGATTAGCGGTTTGGTGAGTTTGATTTCCCCAGATTTAGGTGGCACTTTAGCCAGTTTTTTATATTATCCAACCCATTTATTAATTCAAATGGTGGAATTTTTTGTTAAGTTGCCAGGTAGTTTGGTAGCAGTTGGGAGTATATCAATTTTGCAAATGCTCACTATTTATATCTTAATTATTTTAGTTTGGTTAGTCGGGTGGTGGCAAAAACGTTGGTGGTTTGCAGGTTTCATAGCAATTGGTTTGGTACTTGTTCCCATTTGGCATTCTGCTAATAATTTGGTGAGAATTACTTTGTTAGATACTAGAACTGAACCTGTTTTAGTAATTCAAGATCGGGGAAATATTGCCGTAATTAATAGTGGAAATGAAGGCACGGGTAGATTTACGATTTTGCCATTTTTGAGACAGCAAGGGGTAAATCAGATTAATTGGGCGATCGCTAGTAAGTTTACAGGTTATACTAATGATGCTTGGTTGGAAATTATGCAAAGTCTACCAATTAAAAATTTGTATGAATATGCTCCTAAGTTAGAGGACAATATTGCAACTCAATTACTACAACAGGAACTCCAAAAACAGCAAGGAATTTATCAAAGTTTAGGAGTTGGACAACCTATAAATACTCCCACAATCACAGCACAATTAATTAATGACCAAGTACCGATTTTAAAGTTACAAATTTTTGGTCAAAGTTGGTTATTAGTAGGGAATATTAAATCTCAACAAATTAAAGAATTAATTAAAAGTGGTGATTTGTCTTCTCCCCAGGTGTTGTGGAGTCCATCAGAATCTTTGCAAGATTTAGTTTTAGCACTCAAACCACAAATAGCAATTTCTCCTGCTAATAATCTAGATAAGAAAACATTATCTTTATTAAGTAAAGGACAAACAAAACTTTTCTTTACTGGTAAAGATGGTGCGATTCAATGGACACCTAATGGGGATTTTCAAACTTTCATTCAGACAACAGAAAATAAATCTTCTGTTTTGTAAAAGAGTATTTTTTCGCGCCAAGATACAAAGGAGCAAAGACGCAAAGGCAGAATGTAAATAGTTGAAGGTCAAACATCATTAAGACTTTCAACTTTCCTGCTTTAAGCATCTTGCGGATTAAGACGACTCATTTGCCATGTGGTGTATGTACCTATGGGACTCCAAATTAAATAAGGTAATAATAGTAATGCTGCCCACAGCGATACAGATAAGACTGCAAGGGTGATTAATATACAAATTAGTAGTCCAGTGCCACCAATGATTGTACCAGCAATGAGACTGCGAAGACGGATCATTATGGGGCTATAGGCTATGGTAAATATCTCTAGAAGTAGGTACAAACCCATCATTAGGCGAGTTATATCGGTATTTGGACTGTGTTCCCAAATAATATAAGCTGACCAAGCACCACAGATAAAAATTATAGTCCAAATCAGGGGAATTGCTGATTCAAAGGTTAACCATTTAGGTCTTTGTAAATGCCGAAACCATTGACTCTGGTTGGGTGTAATCCAGTTACCAGCGAAGCCGACGAAGAATGCTATAGTGCCAATTATCATCCAAGATTTAATCATAACTCCCTTGGTACTGACTTTGGTGAAAGTCTGACGCAATGATATTACAACAAAATAGTTCCCTAAGAGTGTAGATAAATATTTTAACTTCTAATTTGCAGGTGCTGTATTAAATAGGTGTTAATGAAGCTCTTTTATATTGAAAAATTTGAAGACGTGAAAATATTAGGATCTTCATGTTCTTGACAAAACAGTATTAACTCATATATTAGCCATTATGATCTGTGTTAATCATTTTATTGAGAGTATGTTTATATACTTGACCAAAGCAGTGAAGTAAAAATGATGTAATTTGAATTTATAAAGCGGTTTTCTGGTATAAATCATTGTAATTAACCAAAAAATATAACTTATGACTCATTTTGGTATTCTTTGTCCAGCAGCAATAGGCCATCTCAACCCAATGTTTGTTTTAGGAAGAGAATTAAAACGGCGTGGTCATCGTGTTACATTATTCCACATCCCCGATGTTCAATCTAAGGTTGATAAGGCTGGATTAGAATTTTGGAAAATAGGAGAAGCTGAATTTTCCCCTGGAACATTAGAAGTAATGTACAAACAGTTAGGAGAATTGAGTGGAATGGCAGCATTAAATTTTACAATAGATTGGCTAGAAAAGGAAACGAAGATGCTATTTGGTGAAGCACCTACAGCAATCTCGAAAGCAGGAATAGAGGCTTTATTAGTAGATCAAGTAACAATTGGAGGCGGAACTATTGCCGATTTTCTAAAAATACCTTTTATCACTGTATGCAATGCTCTTCTTATTAATAGGGAACCAGGAGTTCCACCTTATTTTACCAATTGGGAATATAATACAGCCTGGTTGTCTACTTTGCGAAACCGTGCAGGTAACTTTTTACTTAATCAGTTATCACAAAAAATCTGGAAATTAGTAGCAGATCAACGTCGTCAATGGAATTTAGCAAATTACACTTGTCGTGATGATGCTGGTGGAAAACTCGCTCAGATATGTCAGCTACCTGCTGAATTTGACTTTCCGCGAGTGCGTTTACCTAAAACATTTCATTATACTGGTCCCTTGCAAGATCCATCAGGATTAGAGCCTCTTTCATTATCACCAATGCCTTTTCCTTTTGAGAAATTGAATGGTAAACCATTAATTTACGCTGCATTAGGTACTTTACAAAATCGCAAACAGGAAATTTTTCAAATGATTGCAGAAGCATCTATGGAATTGGATGTACAACTTGTGATTTCTTTGGGTCAGCCACAAATAAAAGAATTAGATTTTAACCTCGCAGATTCACCTGTAGTCGTACCTTATGCGCCCCAACAGCAATTGATTTCGCAATCTGTTCTCACTATTACTCATGTTGACACTCCCCGGTCTAAAGACACGGGGATTCTTAATCGAATAATTGCAAACACAACTGCTCGAATAATATCCGCTTTTCAGGTATTACCTTAGATGTACGGTTCCCCGCCTGATGCCGTTTGCCATTTCTGGCGGCATCGTTGCATAAAAGGGCGTTACTTTCTCCCAGTCCAGGAGTAGGCACTAACGATTGGTGCGTCGGCTTTTTACGTCTGTTGCTGACGAATTTCAAATTAGCTCTTCGTAAAATTGTCCGAGAAGCCTGAGTATCAGCATGGTCAATATGACCACAGTTTTCACAAATGAACTTTTCGCCATCTCTATTAGCTTTACTAATATGATGACAAGCCGAACATTCTTGAGAAGTAAATTTAGAATTAACGGATAATACTGGCTTACCAGACTTCAATGCCAGCCAAGCAATCTTAGAAAATAATTCGCCCCAACTGGCATCAGAAATAGAGCGATTTAATCCACGTTTTGCAGATTGACCATTAGCCATAAATCGTCCTTGCTGCCTTTTGGGTTTGCAGCGGGACTTCATAGCCTTAACATTTAGATGCTCTTGGACAATTGCCTCAGCGGTGTTAACAACTTTATTGGCTGCTTTCCATTGATGATCATTTCGCTTATCTGCAATCTTTTTATGTAGCTTGGCAACTATTTTCCCAGCTTTTTTGCGATTGTTAGAACCCTTGACTTTACGATTAACTCGGCGCTGTCTAATTCTTAATTGACGGCGAATTTTCTTATTAGTTGCCAGATGAGGATTTTCAATAAACGAACCATCAGACAAAGAAATTAATTTATTAATTCCTACATCAATACCTACTGCTGATTTGACGGTTTCAATTTCTGTAACTTCAGGTAGGGATTCAGGTAACTCGAGTAATACACTCATGTACCAGCCGTCAGCTTCTTTAATCACTGTCACCGTTCTAATATCAGCATCTATTGGAATAGTACGACTATCAAAATAGCGCATAGTCCCCAGTCCAGGAAAGTAGGCATGGGAATAGCATCGGGGCTGATTAGATTCACGATTAACAGTTAATTTTACTTGTCCTGGCTTGAATTGAAATGTTTTAAAGTTGGCTGCTTTACGAAACGCAGGGAAACCCCTTTTGTGTTGAAAAAATCCGTTATAAGCAATATCTAATTTAGCTAAATTGCCTTGTAAAACATCTGAATTAATTCGGCTATACCATTCAGACTCAGAACGTAGTTCAGTTGTTCTCTTGCCTTGAATATCAGTCGCACTACCCCAGGTTAAACCATGCTTCTTACTATTTTTTGTTAACCCAGAGGACATTACACCATGCTTAACGACGGGGCAGGTCAAAGGGCAATAAGAGCCATATTCAATACGAGTATCTAAGTCTGAAAATGCACCATATTGGTAAATTACTGACTCGTCTGATTTCTGGTTATTAGTTTCAAATCCGCGCTGACGTTCTGCCAAACAATAATTTCTGTGTTTCCGTAAAGTAACAAGCCACTCAGACATTAAGGCTTGTTGCCCAATAGATGGTTGTAGCTTGAATCTCCAGCGTATTTGCACAGGTTTATTTTGTTGATGTGATTGACGATATAACTATTATATGGCAGTATTACAGTAATGTCAACCCAATATTGTATATGAAGAAAAAACCTCTAGCGGTGTACCTAGATGAAACTGAAAGAAAGAAACTTGAGGATATCGCCCAAGGTTGGGGAATGAGTCTTTCGTCAGCCTTAAAAAGATTAGTTAGAGAGAAATAAAATGTTGAAAAGATTTAATGACCCGCATCATGATCGAGAATATTGGAAGCGGTTAAAACCGCACGGGTAGGCTTTCCCCCGCGCTCTAAAGAGACGCGGCTCCCAGCCTTCCCGCGATCCCCTGGTGGTATGAATGCAGTTTTAGGGGCTTTAAGTAGTGGAGTTCCACTGGTAGCAATTCCGATTACTAATGAACAGCCAGGAATTGCTTCTCGGATAGCTTATACAGGTGCTGGAGAATTTTTACCCTTGTCTCGTTTAAATGTTACGAGTTTGCAGGAAATAATTAAGCGGGTCTTAACAGAATATTCTTACAAACAAAATGCACTGAGGCTAAAAGAGGCAATTGTTAGGGCTGGAGGAGTGAATTATGCTGCTGATATTGTCGAAAAGGCTATCTATACTCGCAAGCCGATTCTATTTGATCAAATAAATTAAAAATAATTTCGTTGGATGAGATTAAAATTGGAATTGGGTAATTGTTTTAATTATTGTACATTTCTTTAAGGCTGATGTCCACCGATAGGAATACAAAAATTAAATATCATTCCTATCGGTAAAACTTTACGAGTCACTAACTATTATCGGGCGGTCAATAGTGCTTTGGTTGCGGATTCTCCTAAAACTTTGACTTGGCGATTTAATTGGAAATTTAACAAAGCTACCACTGTTAACTCCGCTAAAAGTGCCAGAAAAATTGTTGTCGTCCGAGTATATTCTATAGCTGCCCAAGGACAGGTAGAAAATAACCACAAAATAGGATGTTTTGAAGGACTAACACCCAAAATGGCAAGAACAATTGGCGGTAAAAACATCGCTACACCAATAGTTAGCACTGTCCATACATAACGCTTGGGATTTTTCATGAGTAGCATCAATTGAGCAATTGTGGCATACATCAACATCAATGTGAAAGCTAAAACCATAGCTAATATGACTTTGTTCTTATCAACACTACCATTATGAAAATTAGGAGGTGAGAACAGAATCCAGATTATTATGGGTGTGGTAGCAATTAATAGATTAATGACTATGGCAACAATTGCTGGGCTTTTTTCACCAAATACTAAATCTTTTAATATAGATTTATCTCGATGATTTTGGTGTCTATATCTTGCCCAATCTTGGATAGTTTGCCGCTGCGGTGAAAGCACAATAGTTAAAATTAGAACTAAGGCAAAATTGAGTAAAGCCATGAGGACGATGATGCCCATATCTGATTTGTTCTCAACTGCACCTATAGTCAATCCCAAAAACATTACCTGAGTAAAGGCTATAAATAAATAACTTTGTTTTTTACTCAATATTGTGCTATCTGTATTCCGAAAGCAGCGTTTCATTGCTTGCCAAATACCGTAGGAACAAATTCCGTAATTAACTAAATGAAAGCTGACTAAGGTAAGGAAATTTTTTCCTATTGGTAAGTAGAAAAATTGTAGTTGGCTGATTGATGAATCTTTATAGGAACGAAACAGATTAGGAAATAGATAATTGGTGATATCCCAGGGACTTAAAAATCTCATCCAAGTTAGGGGATTATTAAAGCCTCCATAAGAAGATACCATTGTCATTGTCATAAACAAAAATACAAGTACAGCACCGCTACCCAACCAAGGTTGAAAGTTACCAAACCAACGACTCACTAAACCAAAAATTAGGGCTGTACTGTAGAAGAAAAGACAACTTGCGGCAATCACAGCATAATAACTGAAAATGTAACTCAAGGCGATTTTAGCAGAATGTCCAGCCCACAAATGCAAAGGAACGGCTGTGAAGACAAAAAGATAAATTAAACTGGGGACTCCGAGAATTTTTCCAGTTAAAATGCTGGTTTCTGATTGAGGACTTAGACGAATAAAGTTTAATGTTCCTCGTTGTTCTTCTTTGGCTAAATCACTAATTAATAAATAAGTTCCGCCAACTAAGAGGGTAAAAATGAAAATTACACTAAATGTTAAAAATGTGTATTCCCAATGATCTCGCCACCATAATTGCCAGTCTATTTTATCTAAAGGACAAATATTTTTCGATAAATAGTTCTGAAGATCAGCTAATTCGGTTTTAACTTGCTGAAGTTGGGCTTCTAAATTGGGAATTATGGTATTATCTGATAGTCGAATTTGCTGATAATTAGTTATTTTTTGGTTGAGTAAGTTTTGTTGTCTATAAAGTTCTTGTTCCTGATTTTGGTATACTTCTCGCAAAGTGCAGTAGGTTGCTCGGAGATAGTAGTTTTCGTCAGGAAATTCTCGGAATTGAAATATGAAAACTATGAGTTGTAGTAGTAAGGAAGAACCCATAGATATGATCAGATTAAAAGGTTTGAATCTGCCTTTTAGTTCTCGAAATAACTGGGGATTTAATTCTCCAACTCTGTCTATGAAATTTAGTAACATTGTCAATACCTCTAAAAGTTGAGAAGTTTTATTTGGGAATAATTTTTAAGTTTGTGCAGAAAATAAATCCAAAATCTAAAATCTAAAATTATCTATGATGCTTGTTTATGACCTAATTTGAGGAAAATAGTTTCTAGGTCTTCTTGTGTACAATGAAACTCTGTTAAAGGAATTCCTGCACTGATAAGCGATCGCAATAAATCAGCGGAATCTTCTGGTTTACCGGAAAAATTTACTCGCACACTATTTTGACTAAGTATTAATTCCCATTCTTCCACTAAGGGATGATTTTTTAATTCACTCACTAATATATCTATATTGCCCAAAGTGGTGATAAAAATCTGCTGTTGGGAAAGACGTTGATAGAGATGTTTGAGTGAAGAACTTTCCACTAAAAAACCTAATTCCATAATTCCTACGGATGTACATAACTCTGCTAAGTCGCTAAGTACATGAGAAGAAATTAAAATTGTCATGCCGGCTTCTTGCAAAGCCTTAATAATTTCCCGGAACTGCATCCGCGCAATAGGATCAAGTCCCGAAACAGGTTCATCTAAAAGTAGTAAAATTGGTTCATGAATAATGGTGCGGGCTAAACTTAAACGCTGTTTCATCCCCCGTGAGAGGGTAGAAATCATACTATGTCGTTTATTACCCAGTTGAATCAGTTCTAAAACTTCGTGGAGACGTTGGGTACGGCGCTTTCCTTGTAAGTGATACAATCGGGCAAAATAATCTAAATAGTCCCAAACTGTCAAATCTTCATACAGTGGATAGTCATCGGGTAAATAACCAAGACGACGTTTAAGTTTTAAGTTGTTTTGATCTTGCAGGAGGCGATAGTCCGAAGGACCCGCTACGCGATCGCCATTAATATAAATCTCACCCGTAGTTGGTTCTTCAGCAGTGGCTAACATCCGAATTAGGGTGGTTTTACCTGCACCATTAGGACCAATTAATCCGTAAACTTCACCCGTATGGATTTCTAAGTCAACATCATTTACAGCAATATGTCTTTCAAATTGCTTAGTGAGTCCAGTGGTGCGAATTGCTATTTCTCTTACCATCGCGGCTGGGTGTGGCTTGTGTGCAATAGTTAACTTAACTCGGTTATACAATAGTATTTACTTCCGTTTCGGAAATGGAAACGAAATAATTTAAAATTTAAATAAAACTATTAATTTATCTGCGTTTATCTGCGTTTATCTGCGGTCAATAATTCTGAAAATCTTACTTCATATTTCTGGGGATAACTCAAACCTCCAAAAATTAGTTAAATTAGCGGTATGCTGCAATTAAGCAACCATAGAGACAAATATGCCAAGAACACAGAAAAACGATAACTTTGTTGACAAATCCTTTACAGTAATGGCAGATATCATTCTCAAGATATTGCCAACCAACAAAAAGGCGAAAGAAGCCTTTGTTTATTATCGAGATGGAATGTCCGCACAGGCAGAAGGCGAATATGCCGAAGCACTAGACTACTATACAGAAGCCTTAGAAATGGAGGAAGACTCTAATGATCGGAGTTATATCCTTTATAACATGGGTTTAATTTATGCCAGTAACGGCGATCATAATAAGGCTTTAGAGTATTATCATCAGGCCATTGAATTAAATCCACAATTACCCCAAGCCTTGAATAATATTGCCGTGATTTATCATTTTCAAGGTGAGAGAGCTAAGGAAGCAGGGGATAATGACGGTGGTGAAGCATTACTTGATCAAGCAGCGGATTATTGGATTAGAGCGATTCGTATGGCTCCCAATAACTATATTGAAGCTCAGAACTGGATAAAAACCACCGGGCGATCGCAAATTGACATATTCTTTTAACTTAGTCATTAGTCATTAGTCGGTTGTAAAAGTTTGCCTAACAACTGACAAAGAACAACTGACAACTGACAACTGACAACTAACAACTGACAATTAACAAATTATGATTGATAGTGAACAAGTTCGTAAAGTCGCTAATCTCGCTCGTTTAGAATTAACAGCAGACGAAGAGGCACAATTTACCACTCAACTGGGTGGTATTCTAGACTATATAGAACAACTAAATCAACTGGATGTCACTAATGTAGCCCCGACAACCAGAGCTATTGATGTTAGCAACGTCACCAGAGAAGATATTCTCCAACCCTATCCCGAACGAGAAGCAATCCTCAACAGTGCGCCTCAACAGGAAGGAGATTTTTTCCGAGTTCCCAAAATTCTTAATGCTGATTAGGTGAATACAAAAGAGTAGAGACGCTCCGAGGAACGTCTCTACATCCCCGTAGGGACAGGGGATTAGGGGATTAGGTTTTTGGGTATGCTCTAAATATAGCAGATGATTTTTTATTTGCCAAGTAGTTGAGAATTATTTTTCTATTACTATTATTAAAAAACATTATTTTATACCCAAGTCTGCAATTGTCACATGGGCAAAGCTCTATTTATCCTCAAAAACCATCATCTTTTATAGTATTTCCTAGTCTAACGAAGTACAAATTTATCTGCGTTTATCTGCGTTTATCTGCGTTTTGACCATTATATCGGTGTTCATTAATTTATCCCAAAACCGAAAATAAAGACCATAGTTACAATTAAACTTGTGATGATGAATAGTATGGTGCGTTGGTGTAATCCAATGTTTACCCCAAAAACCACGTATCCATGAATATGGATAAACTTCATAACCCGTATGATTGACAACACCAAATATCGTCATTAAGGCTAGTAATAATCCCACTATACTAATGTGAACGGGAATAATAAAAACCATCAGAGGAATGATAATTGCCTGAATAATACTCTCAACAGGATCAAAAGAAAAAGAAGTCCAAGGTGTAGGGTTGATAGATTCGTGATGGACTTGATGAAAGCGGCGATATATACTAGGAATATGCAACCAGCGATGAGTCCAATAAAAATAAGTGTCGTGGAGAATCAAGTATATAAATAGGCTCAAAGGTAAATAAACCCAACCATAATCCATAAAATTTAAGTAAACCTTGGTATATCCCAAGTTGATCATTTCGATCATAAAAGCACTTGGTAATGCAAAAATAAAACAGGAAAAAAGAGACCATTTGATTTCACTCTTCATTTTACTTTTGCGTTTGTTCATATCATGGAGACGACGAACCTCCCAAGACGGGGGACGACGAACCCAAAGTAACCAATAGAGAACCGAAGATACAGTTAGGTATCTTGTCGAAAGAACAAAAAACATAAACACGGTTAAAATACCAAATTGTCTTAGATTAGGGAACATAAAATTAGCTTTTATTGATACTAGATATTAGTGACGATATACAATTGAAATATTCAGGTAAGTGTAGAAATTTTCCAACGCTAAAGTGTGCAGCTTGAGGACTTTAGATTGGCGTTAGCGAAGCGTACGCAGCGCAGCGAGTATTTTTGATTAATTCCGCCCTGAAGAGGCGGGGAATCTGTACCGAAAACTCCAAATGTGACATATTTAAGCTAAAATCCAAAATCTAAAATCTAAACTTTTTCGGTCAATTTTTAGTTGACACCCTTGCACCATTAGGAATATCTAATTCAATAGTTGGACCTCTATCAAGAACTTCAATATCCCATTGTCCACGACTGGAGGATTCAAACGCAATATAACGCCCATCAGGACTAATACTAGGATTTCTCACCCAACCACGATAAGTAGGGGTCAGAACTTGTGATTGTTGGGAAGCGCGATCGTAAAGTGCAACAACAGGTCTACCTTGATCACTGGTAATATAACAAATATAACGGCCTGTATAACTCAAACTAGGACTTTCTATAATTACTGACTGTCTGTTTAATCTTGGTGTAGGAATAAAACTTTGATTTTCTAAATCGTATAATAACAACTGCTGATAACGAGAACGATTGGAGACAAAAGCCAAAAAACGCCCATTACCACTGATAGCAGGTTGTTCTTCAGTATATCGGCTATTCAGAGAAGTAACTCCCAGGGGGATATTATCAGCACTACAAGATATCAGCAAGCTTGTCAAACCAAAAATTAGGCTCCAATAAATTGACTTTTGGAGCCAGAAGCTAGGTGTAAATGTTTTCACATTACTGTTTTCCGTCGTCAACCCCAAACGTGTTAAATGTCATCATCAAAATCGGAATTATCTGGCTCGTTATTTGGCTTGTTAATGGGATTATAAGGAACATATTCCGTTGGGATAGCTTCATCATCATCCTGTCTTCTGGGAGAAACTGAATCTCTAGGTGGACGACGTTTTCTTGGTCTAGCAGTAGGTGTAATATCATCCTCACGATTTTCTTGGCGTTGAGGGCGATTATTGCCAGTATTGCGACGTGCTGGTTTTCTCACTGCATCTTGGGAATTTGAAGTTTCCCAATCGTCAACTGGTTTGGGAGTAGAACCCCAATTTTCATCTTCATAACCCTCACTGGGACGACTGACTGAACGCCCAGAATTGTTACGACGCTTTCTTTCTGGTGATTCTGGTTTTTCCCTGGTACGTGAGTTTGGTGAACTGCGTGGTGGCTGATCTTCGTAATAGTCATCACGGGTAGAACGTTCGTCTCGACTACCGCGAATTCTCGGACGCTGAGGGGCTTCTTCGTCTTCTTCATAGGGTAGCGGTTCTAAATCCGCATCCATCTCAGCTTGATAGTTGCGCCGCTCAGAATAAGAATATTTTCTGCTAACCTCGCGTTCATCGTCCACAATGGGAGTGTTTCGTTTTGCTTGCTGAGTAGCGATACTTCGCAGACGAATACTTTCGACGGCAAAAAATACTGTAGAACCTACCAAAAGCAATTGACCAAATTGCAAAATTGGATCAAGTCGCCATCCTTGAAATACGAGAATAAAGCCGCATAACAAGCCAACTGCGGCAAAAAAGATGTCCTGATCTCTTGACAGTTCTGGGCGGACAGAACGAAGAAAGTACAATGCTGCTCCAGCTACAGCTAGGAAAATTCCTAGAATACTGGCTGAGTTTGCTCCAAAATTTACCTGAGCCAAAACACTGGCTGAGTTCAGCCCCAAATTAACCATTGGTGTTTTCCTAATATCAAATCTATATTAACGAGTTACACTTACTATCACTATTTTAACCAGTCATAATATTGTGGAAGAGGAATACTGGAGTCCAGAAGAAAGAAGAAGATGCTTCTCCAGTCCCCAGTCCCCAGTCCCCAAAAATTAAAAACGTTGGATTTTATCTTTTTGGCTAATGAAAATTAGACCAATGGTAGCAGGGATAACGACGATCGCAGTACCCAAAAGGAGACTCCAAAGAAAATTTGCTAAAGAGGGTGTCATAGTTCTCAACCTTTTTTTACACAGTTTATTTTCATTTTAATCTTGGATTACTTTCTTGAAAAGTAATCCAAGATTATCAGGGTTATTGGTCGGATGTAATACAATCGAGTGCTGGGAAACCCCACTCATAAAGGGTTGACGATTTCCTGAATGTATCTCAATCAAGTACATACCGCACGTCTAACCTGGTATTTACTTGATTGATGATCCCAAGTCAATAACTTTGTTTTTCTATTCTCACAATAAAATGGCACTATTTAGTTAAAATTGAGGGAAGAATACGTTACAAAACTTAAAGTTTATCAACTTGCGCCCAAGTTTTGGATTCTCTCACAGATGGTAGCTAAACAAAATGACTGGTGTTAACTTGACTGCTTGGATTCTTGGTCCGGTTTTGGGAGTGATGACGTTTTTATTTATTTTCCGCATTATTCTAACGTGGTATCCCCAAATCAATCTCAATAGTTTGCCTTTTAGTCTAATCGCCTGGCCGACTGAACCATTTTTAATCCCACTGCGGAAGTTTGTACAACCTATTGGTGGTGTAGATATTACCCCGATTATTTTAGTGGCGATTTTTAGCTTTATCCGGGAAATTTTGCTAGGTCAGCAAGGGTTACTGACCATGTTAGACAAGTAGTAGGAGCCAGAAGGTAGGGGCGCGGGGCCCGCGCCCAGTCAGGAGTCAGGAGGAAGAAAACGACCAATGAATGACCAATGACTAATTACTGCATTTTCATGTCCTGGACAAAGCTGGTGTAAATGTTACCTTCTAAAAATTGTGGGTTTTCCATAATTTTTTGATGAAAGGGAATGGTTGTAGGGACTCCTGTAATTGCACATTCTCTCAATGCGCGTTTCATGCGGGTAATAGCGGTGGCTCGGTCTGGTCCCCACACAATTAATTTACCTATGAGAGAGTCGTAGTAAGGGGGATATGGTAGTCCGTGTATACGTGGGAATCAATCCGCACCCCTGGTCCTCCGGGGGGAAGATAACCACTAATTCTGCCGGGGGCTGGACGAAAATCATGATCTGGGTCTTCAGCATTAATCCGGCATTCAATGGAATGTCCTCTCAGAACCACTTCTTTTTGCGTGAGCTTTAGTCTTTCACCTTGGGCAATGCGAATTTGTTCAACTACTAGGTCTATACCAGTAATCATTTCTGTTACTGGATGCTCCACTTGTATCCGGGTGTTCATTTCCATGAAATAGAACTTACCGAATTTATCTAGAAGAAACTCGATAGTTCCTGCTCCGGTGTAGTTAATAAATTGGGCGGCTTTAACGGCAGCTTTTCCCATTTTTTGCCGTAAGTCAGGGTCGAGAGCAGGACTAGGGGCTTCTTCTAGGAGTTTTTGGTTACGACGCTGAATTGAACAGTCTCTTTCACCCAGATGGATAACATTACCATAGTTATCCGCTAGGATCTGAAATTCAATGTGGCGGGGACGTTCAATAAATTTTTCTATATAAACGCCTGCGTTGCCAAAGGCTGCTCCTGCTTCCCCCCGCGCCGCGAAGAAAAGTTTGACAAATTCCTCTTCGTAACGGACTAGCCGCATTCCTCGACCGCCTCCGCCTGCGGTAGCTTTAATCATCACAGGATAACCAATTTTTTTGGCGATCGCTAATCCTTGTTCTTCTGATTCTACTAACCCTTCACTACCGGGAACTGTAGGTACACCAGCCTTTTGCATTGTTTCTTTGGCTGTGGACTTATCCCCCATGAGCCTGATAGATTCAGGACTAGGACCAATAAAAGCAATGTGGTGGTCGGCACAAATTTCGGCAAATCTGGCATTCTCTGATAAAAAACCATAACCAGGATGAATGGCACTAGTATTGCGCGTTAGTGCAGCAGCAATAATATTGGGAATATTCAAATAACTCTTACTGCTGGCAGGTTCACCAATGCAAACCGCTTCATCTGCAAGTTGGACGTGGAGAGCATTTCTGTCAACAGTCGAGTGAACAGCTACTGTGGCAATTCCCATTTCTTCACAGGCTCGGAGAATGCGAAGGGCTATTTCTCCTCGATTGGCAATTAATATTTTGTCAAATTTCATTTTCTAGTTACGATATCAGTACCAGTAGATTCACATTTTCTCCCATCCTGTTGACATAAAGCTGTTGCATTACTGTAAATCGTGACAGGAGATCCCCAAACATAATTTTTAACAGACTATTAGATTATGTGGCATCTTTCCTAGACCTTTTAATATGACTTGTGCTGCAACTATATTTCTGTTAGTCTCATACCCATTCAAAAAATATCTGGGAAATATTTGCAAAAACTTGTGTTTAAGAGATTTTTTTATGTTATGCTGTAATCTGTGTTCAAACCGCGCGGATGTGGCGGAATTGGTATACGCGCACGCTTGAGGTGCGTGTGGGCATAGCCCTTGCGAGTTCGAGTCTCGCCATCCGCATTTTTGAATGTAAATAACCCGCTGTTAGGTCAGGAAAATGACTATACCAGCGGGTTTACATTTTTTGATCAAAGTCCTTATGTTTGATTCTTTGCCAGCGTCTCTAGTGATGCTGATTTTCGTGCTATTGATAGGAGTATATATAAACTTTTGTAAAGAACATTGACTACTACTTTTAATCCCACGAATGATCTAATCCTACCAAGCGCTTGGCATTGCCTGACTCCTATTTGGCAAGGCGGGGAGGAAGCGATTAAATACGGTTTACCGCACACTCAGTTAGCACCAACTTGGCAATTACTGCTTTTGGGTGATGGTTCTCCGACTCGGCACGTCCAACTACTTACGGGTGAACCAACGGAGGTAGATGTGATTGATATGTCAGCAATTGGCATGAGTTCCGATAATGCACCGACTATAATGCAGATGCTACCAGGTCCAAGAATTAGAAGACAGGTATGGGTGCGAACTGCTTCTGGTCAGAGGTTATATTATGCTGCTTCTTGGTGGGAAGCAAGTCATGTAGATGAGTATTTACAAAACAAGTCTTTACCAATTTGGGCAAGTTTAGCGCGGTTACGAACTGAGTTATATAGAGATGTGCAAGGTATTTATTATGGTAACTCAGAGGCGTTAGAGTCGGGTTTTAATGAAAAAGGTCCGTTTTGGGGTCGCCATTATTTATTTTGGCATCATGGACAACCGCTGACTTTGATTTATGAAGTTTTTTCGCCGTTTTTAACTAAATATTTGGGCGCTATGAATTTTGAAAGTTAATTTTCTCCATGACTATACTAAACATGGTTAAGACATGGACTTTTACAAAATTACAAAAAACATCAAGTCGTCTCATTCCCAGTCTCTGACTGGGAATGAATTCTAGAAGGCTCTGCCTTCAATGATATTAGGGAACATTAGGAATGACAATATTTATCAGCTTAACTATTTTCTTTATTACCAAAAAAGATGATTTCAATATATATGAAAATTCTCAATATGGGATAAAGGTAAAATATCTAAAAACCTGGGAAAGACAAGATTTAGAAAACCCAATTACAGCCGAAGTTGTGACTTTTATCTCTCCTCAACAAAGTGATACAGATAATTTTCAAGAAAAAGTAACAATTAGCGTTGATAAGTTTTCTGGCAGATTAGATGATTGGCAAAAATCCAGTATTCAGGAAATTAATAATACTGTATCAGGTGCAAAGATTGTTGATAAAAGTGTAACGAATTTGGCAAATAAAGAAGCTAGTAAATTGGTGTTTACGGGTAAAAATGGTCAAGATATTTTAAAAAATATGCAGGTTGTGACTTTAAAAGGTGATCAGGCTTATACGATTACTTATACTGCGAAAGTAGATGATTATGATCAGTTTGTAGAAACAGCAGACAAGATAATGAATTCATTGGAAATTAATTAATTGTCTGAATCAGGATTTGAGGATTTATGGCTAACGCCACGCTACGCGAACAGGATTTATTATTATAAATATCCTGAAGATTAACTGAAAGGGTTAAAAAGAGGGATACCACAACTATCAAAATCACGAATATTGCGCGTAACTAAAGTTAATTGATGTATCTGGGCTGTAGCAGCAATCATCATATCTGCTTGGGTAACTGTTTTACCGCTTAATCTTTGTTGTCCTCTTATTTTACCGCAAAGTTGAGCGATTTCAGCCGTGATAGGTAAAATTTGGCAATCATTTTTAATAAAATTATCAAACCAATTTTGAATTTTTAGGTTAGGTTTTGATGTTAATCCATAATGTATTTCTTCCAGAGTAATTACACTAATATTTATGGAAGATAAATTTTTTACCCATATTAAAACACCAGGATTAGGCTGAGGTCGCACTAATTCGCTAATAATGTTCGTATCACATAAAAAAATCATTGCGGATATTAAAAAAAGAAATTAGGACGGTCTTGACGAGAGGGAATTTCTAAAGAATAATCTTCTTCAATACAGATTTGCTGAAGTTCTTTAAAAGCATCAGCTAAAGTTTTTATTTGTTTATCTTGTACTAAAATTTCTTGAGGATAATCTAAAGAAATTTGAGATTGGTTTAAAAAATGTTCAGTTTCTTGAAGTGAGGAAAATTTTAGTAATTGTTGAATTTGTACAGAAGTCATGATTTTATTTCTATAAGCTTCTACTGCTAAAGCTTCCAAGAGTTTTTGTGGTAAATCTTGCCAGTTTTGTTGTAGTTGGTTGCCAATATCTTCAGGAATTTCGATAGTAATTTGCATATTTTCGTCTTTTTTCCAAAATCAGGATTTATTTAATTATACATGATATTTTTTGTCAGAATCAGGATGTCCAGGATTTAAGGATTTTCAGGATAGTAATTTTGGATGTTGTTGGTGAGGATTGTCTGAATCAGGATGTCCAGGATTTGAGGATTTTCAGGATGGTAATTTGGATGTTATTTGTGAATATTTTAATACTGTAAATTACAGCTACACCAATAGTCTATTAAGAACAACAGATTGGTTCTTATGCTAAAATCTCTATTTTTCATGGATAATAAAAAAATAACATCCTGTACATCCTTTAATCCTGGATATCCTGATTCAGACAAAAATACTATCGTTGTAATTCCCTAATTCTATCTTGGGCTTTTCTCAACAAGTCCTCATTACCCCCCTGTTGTTGATATAATTTCACAGCTTGCTGATAGTCAGATATTGCTGCTTGATTATTTTCTAAAAGATAATGAGCATTTCCCCGGTTGTAGTAGGCATGGGCATAGTTAGGATTAATTTTGATAGCTTGGTTGTAATCGGCGATCGCAGCTTGTTTATCTCCTAAATCATAACTGACAACTGCATCTAGCAACAATGCAAGTGCAATTGCTTCTGCTTCACCTCTATCTAAATCTCGCTGTAATAGCTGTACCAAAGATGGATTATTAACCTCCCGCACTTGAAGCCATCCTGCAACTAGAGCTTCTCGCAGTGGCGAAGTATTACTGATCACTGCCAATTCATAATGGCGATTAATCCCTCGTTCTCCTAATAATTTCCCAAATTCATATTTTCCCATAGAAGCTAACTCTCTAGCCTTACCAAAAGATAATAGTTCTTGACTATAGAGAGCCAATGCTAATTCAACCAATAATTCCTGTTCTATACGTTTTTCCGGTAGTCGGATTGCTGCAATTACAGAATCGGGAATAGACAGTTGCACACTCATAATTGTTTACCCATCAATTAAAAAAATACCCAAAAATTTCTTGTGGTGCGGGACGAAAAGCCCGCTAATCATCAAGGACGGGCAGGATGCCCATCCCACAAAATTGGGTAATTTATTTTTTGGTGTTCCCTTAGAAAAATTCGGCGTGTCTGAAGTTTTCAACCCCCTAAACTAGTAGTCTGTCAAATAAATTTTGACGGGTAATGATCGGAAAAAAATTCTGTTCTTCCCTCCCCCACCTCCCCCACCTCCCCTACCCCCCCTACCTCCCCTACCCCCCCTCCCTCCCCTACCCCTGCTTGCCTTCACCCATCATTTTCGGGTTGACAGACTAGTAGGTTACATCTCTTGTGGGGTGGGCATCCTGCCCATTAAAAAATCCCCCACCTCACGGCAGGGGATTTTTAATTACCTAAAAGCAGTAGTCAGGATCAACCAAACTTACCAGCCGTAGAGGCAATGAGGAACGCTGCATAGGTGACGATGTAGCCAACAGTGAAGTGAGCTAAACCAACCACACGAGCTTGAACAATGGAGAGAGCAACGGGCTTGTCCTTCCAGCGAACTAAGTTAGCTAAAGGAGTACGTTCGTGGGCCCAAACCAAGGTTTCAATTAACTCTTGCCAGTAACCTCTCCAAGAGATGAGGAACATGAAACCAGTAGCCCAGACGAGGTGTCCGAAGAGGAACATCCAAGCCCAAACAGACAAGTTATTCATACCGTAGGGGTTGTAACCGTTAATCAACTGAGCAGAGTTAGCCCAGAGGTAGTCACGGAACCAGCCCATGAGGTAGGTAGAGTTTTCATTGAACTGAGCAACGTTACCTTGCCAAATACCGAGGTGTTTCCAGTGCCAGTAGAATGTTACCCAACCGATGGTGTTTAACATCCAGAACATAGACAGGTAGAAAGAGTCCCATGCGGAGATATCGCAAGTACCGCCACGGCCTGGACCGTCGCAGGGGAACGCATAACCGAAGTCCTTTTTATCGGGCATCAGTTTAGAACCACGAGCATCCAAAGCACCCTTAACGAGTACCAAGGTGGTGGTGTGGATAGCCAAAGCGAAAGCGTGGTGAACCAAGAAATCGCCAGGTCCAATGGTCAAGAACAAGGAATTTGTTCCAGAGTTGATGGCATCTAACCAGCCGGACAACCAAACGTTACCAGCATTGGGGTAAGCGGTGTAAGCAATACTGTCGGGGTTAGACAACAGTACATTCAAGCCATACAAAGCTTTACCTTGAGCAGCTTGGATGAATTGAGCAAATACTGGCTCAATCAAGATTTGTTTTTCAGGAGTACCGAACGCAACAACTACATCGTTGTGAACATATAAACCCAGGGTGTGGAAACCCAAGAAGAGAGATACCCAGCTAAGGTGGGAGATGATCGCTTCTTTGTGTTGTAACATCCGGTCAAGGACGTTACCTTTGTTTTGTTCAGGGTCGTAATCACGTACCCAGAAAATTGCTGCGTGAGCAAAAGCACCAACCATCAAGAAACCAGCGATGTACTGGTGGTGGGTGTACAGTGCTGCCTGTGTGGTGTAATCCTTAGCGATGAAAGCATAAGGAGGCAGAGCGTACATATGCTGCGCTACCAAGGAACAGATAGTTCCCAAAGATGCCAAAGCTAATGACAACTGGAAGTGCAGGGAGTTGTTGATGGTGTCGTAAAGACCTTGGTGGGGCAGGTTGAACTGACCTTCGCTCTTGCTACCAGGTACTAAACCGGATTTGGAGTTCAGCATTTCTTTAATGCTGTGACCAATTCCGAAGTTAGTCCGGTACATATGACCAGCGATGATGAACAAAACTGCGATCGCCAAGTGGTGGTGAGCCATGTCAGTCAACCACAAGGATTCTGTTTGGGGGTGGAAACCGCCCAAGAAGGTAAGAATCGCAGTCCCTGCACCTGTGGAAGTACCAAATAACTGGCCAGCGGTGTCAGGGTTTTGAGCGTAAACGCCCCAGTTACCTGTAAAGAAAGGAGTTAAACCTTCTGGATGGGGAGCTACAGTCAGGAAGTTATCCCAACCCACGTGAATACCACGGGATTCAGGAATAGCAACGTGAACCAAGTGACCAGCCCAAGCCAGAGAACTAACACCAAACAAACCAGCTAAGTGGTGGTTTAGGCGGGGTTCAGCACTCTTAAACCAAGAAAGGCTAGGACGGAACTTGGGTTGTAAATGTAACCAACCAGCAAATAGGAACAATGCGGACAACAAGAGCAAACCAACGGAACCAGTATATAGTTCGCTGTTTGTCCGCATCCCGATGGTGTACCACCAGTGATAAACACCAGAGTAAGCAATGTTTACAGGGTTGCTTGCACCAGCTTGGGTGAAAGCTTCAATTGCTGCTTCACCGAAGTGAGGGTCCCAAATTGCATGGGCAATTGGACGGACGTGCAGGGGATCTTTAATCCACTGTTCAAAGTTACCTTGCCAGGCTACGTGGAACAGGAGGCTGGATGCCCACAGGAAGATGATTGCCAAGTGACCGAAGTGCGTAGCGAAAATCTTTTGGTAAAGATTCTCTTCCGTCATGCCATCGTGGCTTTCAAAGTCGTTGCCTGTAGCGATCGCATACCAAATCCGACGAGTAGTCGGGTCCTGTGCGAGATCCTGGCTAAATTTTGGAAATTTTGTTGCCATAGGTGTGATCTGTCCTCTGACCTTTAGCCATTATTTGTCAGCAAAATTTTAGATTTTAGATTCTGGATTTTGGATTAAATCTAAAATCCAAAATCCTTTCAGATTCGGCAGTCGCTCATGGGGGAAACCCCCAAGCCCCTTACGGGTTTGCCAGTTCCCTCAGGCGGGAAACCCGCTTTCAGGACTGGACTCACCGCGTTGCCTCACCAAAATTCTACTGATTTTTATCCTACTGATAGGATGTGTGCGTGGAAGAATGCCCAAGTAGTAGCAATTCCTCCTAATAGGTAGTGAGCCACACCTACAGCCCGACCTTGAGTGATGCTCAGTGCGCGAGGCTGAATTGTTGGGGCTACTTTCAGTTTATTGTGCGCCCAAACAATGGACTCAATGAGTTCTTGCCAGTAGCCACGACCACTGAATAGGAACATTAAGCTGAACGCCCAAATAAAGTGAGCGCCTAAGAACATGAGTCCATAAGCGGACAATTCAGTTCCGTAGGAGTTGATTACTTGTGTAGCTTGCGCCCACAAGAAGTCACGTAACCAACCGTTGATGGTGATAGCACTTTCAGCAAAGTTACCGCCAGTAATGTGATTTACTGTGCCATCTGCATCTACTGTTCCCCAGACATCAGACTGCATCTTCCAACTGAAGTGGAAAATTACAATTGATAAGGAGTTATACATCCAGAAGAGTCCAAGGAAGATATGATCCCAACCGGACACTTGGCAAGTACCGCCACGACCTGGACCATCGCAAGGGAATCGGAAGCCTAAGTTAGCCTTGTCTGGAATCAGACGAGAACTACGGGCGTACAATACACCTTTGAGCAAGATGAGAACAGTAACGTGAATGGTGAATGCGTGAATGTGGTGAACCATAAAGTCCGCTGTACCCAATGCAATGGGCATCATAGCGATCTTGTCGCCGATAGCGACGATTCCACCACCAAAAGCATGACTAACTACTTGAAGAGCGTTAGGTGCTGTATTACCAGGAGCTAATGTGTGCAGGTTTTGCACCCATTGAGCAAATACTGGTTGCAATTGAATTGCACTGTCGGAGAACATATCTTGGGGACGACCCAAGGCACGCATGGTGTCATTGTGGATGTACAAACCAAAGCTGTGGAAGCCTAAGAAAATACAAACCCAGTTGAGGTGAGAAATGATAGCGTCACGGTGACGAATCACGCGATCTAAAACGTTGTTTTGGTTAACAACAGGATCGTAATCCCGCACCATGAAGATGGCTGCGTGAGCAGCACCACCAACAATCAAGAAACCACCTATCCAAATATGGTGAGTGAAGATACACAATTGTGTTGCGTAATCAGTTGCCAAGTAAGGATAGGGAGGCATCGCGTACATATGGTGAGCGATGATGATTGTCAAGGAACCCAAGAAAGCTAGGTTAGTAGCTAATTGAGCGTGCCAAGAAGTGGTGAGGTTTTCGTAAAGACCTTTGTGACCTTCGCCAGTGAAAGGACCTTTATGAGCTTCTAGAATATCTTTAATACTATGACCGATACCCCAGTTGGTACGGTACATATGACCAGCAATGATGAACAGTACAGCGATCGCTAGGTGGTGATGAGAAATATCAGTCATCCACAAGCCGCCTGTAACTGGGTTTAAACCACCCTTAAATGTGAGGATATCAGCGTAAGCTCCCCAATTTAAGGTGAAGAAAGGTGTTAAACCACTGGCGAAACCAGGGTAAAGTGCTGCCATTTTTGCTGTATCAAACAGCAACTCATGAGGCAGAGGGATGTCCTTAGCTGCCACACCTGCATCTAACAGTTTGTTGATTGGTGCAGACACATGGATTAAGTGACCAGCCCATCCCAAAGAACCACAGCCTAGCAACACCGATAAGTGATGATTCAGCATTGACTCCACATTCTGGAACCATTCCAGTTTAGGAGCGCGTTTGTGGTAGTGGAACCAGCCAGCAAATAAGAACAAGCCTGCTAATACCAAGCCGCCAATTGCAGTTACATATAGCTGGAAGGAGCTAGTGATACCCCAGCCACGCCATACTTGGAACAAGCCAGAGGTGATTTGAATGCCGCGGAAACCGCCGCCCATATCACCGTTTAAAATGTCTTGACCAACAATAGACCAAACTGTTTGGGCGCTGGGCTTAATGCCTAATGGGTCAGCAAGCCAAGCTTCGTAGTTAGAGAACTTAGCGCCGTGGAACAACATTCCGCTCAACCAGATTGCTACTACAGCCAAATGGCCGAAGTGAGCGGCGAATATCTTGCGGGAAATGTCTTCTAAATCGCTTGTATGTGTATCAAAATCATGGGCGAGGGCATGGAGGTTCCAAATCCAGGTTGTGGTTTTTGGGCCTCTGGTTAAGGATCTGTCGAAATGTCCTGGCTTTGCCCATTTTTCAAATGAGGTAGGAACCGGGTCATTGTCAACGATCACTCTTGCTTTTTTTTCCTCTCGCTCCGGAGGACTAATCGTCATTCGACCTCCTCTCTATAAGGAATGGGGAATCATGAATACCACCTAGAATAACACAGTCGCCGTTTTCAGATTGCTCTGGACTAGCGATGCGGTTGCCGTGTGGAAAAGAAAAGTTGTTTCTGTTGAATTATAGAGTCTGAACTTGCACATTGTTATAGACCTGTTAACAATAATTAAAAATAGCCAAATTTATTGTCCAATCGGCTTTATAAGTTCCTATACATTGTCCAAAAGTCAATAGACTCTTCATTTAATTTACAAAGAACAACAATTTGGAAAACTTATGATTCATACGCAGAGCCGCTCAAACTCGTGCCATTTGGCTACTTTTATCTAAAATTAGCGGTCTGAAACCAAATTTATTTTCTGAGGACAAGTCAAAAAAATCACTTATTCGCCATTCTAATCAGATGAAAGTAGGTAAATTTATAACTTTGGTAGTAGATTTATGCTCTTATTCATAGTGAATGAGTCATAATTTGCGTCACAATAATGGCGTTAATTGTTAAAAAATATTACGGAATAAAAACATGAACACTGGGTGCAGAAAATTTTTTGACCAACTTTTTTCCAAGAGATTCCCAATTATTAAGTGGCTTGCTACATTAGTGCTAGTTTTAAACTTAAGTAGTTGCGCTGAAGCAGCAAACAGCCAGGAAGTATCTACGAATCCTTTCATGAAAACGCTCCCAGCCTCAGAAATTTCTGGGACTTTTTCAGAAACTGCACCACCTGATGTTATTCAAGCATTGCGTCCCAGTCTAGAAGGTTATCAACCTCAAGTCAGCATCATTAGTCCCCTAGTAAATGAAATTCTTCCAGACAATATAGTTAAAGTCCAGTTGCGGGTTAAGGACTTACCGATATTTAAAGACCCTCAATGGCAACTTGGACCCCATTTGCACCTAATTTTAGACAATCAACCTTATATAGCTGTTTACGATTTAAATCAGTCGGTGGTATTGTCAGACTTATCCCCCGGTACGCATACTCTTCGTGTTTTTGCTTCTCGTCCGTGGCATGAAAGTTTTAAAAATGAAGGTGCTTATGCTCAAACTACATTTCACGTTTTGACGAAAACTGAGGAAAACAACCCAGATTCTAAATTACCCCTACTTACTTACAGTCGTCCCAATGGTGGTTATGGGGCAGAACCAATTATGCTGGACTTCTACCTAACTAATGCACCGTTGCATAGTATAGCTGAAACTAATCCTGACGATACAATGAGCAATTGGCGTATTCGTAGTACAGTTAATGGTGAAAGCTTTATTCTCGATCGTTGGCAACCTATTTATCTTAAAGGCTTTAAACCTGGTAAAACCTGGGTAAAACTAGAATTCCTTGACAATGAAGGACAACCTGTGAAAAATGCCTTTAATACCACTATTAGACTAATTAACTACCAACCCAATGGTCAAGATACTCTTTCTAAAATTGTCAGAGGGGAATTGACAGCAGATGAAGTTCGGGGTATTGTAGACCCAACTTATACAGCTAAGATTCCAGGTACTGAATCTACCGCTACACCAACTCCAGAAACTAAAGTCGAAAAACAACCAATTTCTGAAGTTAAACTTCCTGAAGTTACACCAACTTCAGAAACCAAAGTCGAAAAACAACTAATTCCTGAAGTTAAACTTCCTGAAGTTACACCAACTCCAGAAACTAAAGTCGAAAAACAACCAATTCCTGAAGTTAAACTTCCTGAAGTTACACCAACTCCAGAAACCAAAGTCACAGAAACAAAAGAATTGAATCTGGATAAACCAGATACAGGTTCATCTAAGCAATCTCAAATTCAAGAGTAATTAGAGTAACAATACCTTGTCGAAATTGAAAAAAGTCTTGATTTGTAGCGACTGTCTTGATTGTCAAGCGATCGTTAAGGAAAAATTTAAAGTCTAGGAAAAAAGTCAGAAAATAGAGGAGAAAAACAGAACAGAACAAAACAGGTAAATTATAGGTTGCCATAAATTACCAAACTAGATTGGAGGTATAAAAACGACAGTAGAACTTTATGCAGAAATTGGTTGTGAGTCTTGAGAAATAGACCAAGGAAGATGATCTCGAATCATCGCATTTAAAATAACTAACATTTTATGAACGCAAGCAGTAATGGCCAATTTTTTGGGTTTACCACGTTCAACCAAGCGCTCATAAAAAGTTTTGATAACAGGATTATGACGCATGGCAACAACAGCACCCATATAAAGAATGGCACGAACATGGGCGCGACCACCATTAATCATGCGCTTACCTTTGTGCTGACCACTATCATGATTAATTGGTGCAACACCAACTAAGCGAGAGATTTGTTTGGCAGTTAATTGACCTAATTCTGGTAAGTCAGAAACTAAAGTGGTAGAAATTACTTGACCAATGCCAGGAGTAGTTTTGAGTAGATTGACTTTATCAATCCATTGTTGATTATTTTGGGTCAACGTCTCAATTTCTTGATTGAGTTGTTGAAGATGTTGCTCAAGATAATCAATATGGGATTCAATATCTGTCAAAGCTTTACCACGAGCGCGGTCACGGCGATTCTTTTCCGCTGTAGACATTTCTACTAATTGTCTTCGGCGACTAATTAATTCGCCTAATTGACGTGACATTTCACTTTCGATTGCTAACACCTCCGGTTTCATTGCTTCACCGAAATGCGCCAAAATCTGTGCATCAATGGCATCGGTTTTGGCTAACTTACCTGTAGCTTTAGCAAAGTCTCTTCCCTGACGAGGATTGATTAATGCTACTGGTAAAAGAGCCGCTTGCAATTGAATGATTAATTCTGTTTCTAGTCCTCCTGTTGCTTCCAGTACGATTAGGTTTAAATCGTTAGATTGAAGTTGCTTAACTAGATTAGCTATTTCTGTTTCAGTATTAGCAAATTGAAATGCTTTACCCATTGGACGGATATAAACATCAAGTGTTGCTTTACTTACGTCAATGCCTACCCATTGGGAGATATAATCCATTTTTAACTCTCCAATTTCAATTACTTCTTTTTAATTTGTTTTGTTTTTATTCATCCCCTTGATTTCACTCATCCTTGCACGATACGGGCTATATTATCTATGTCTTTGTTCATAGTTTTTACCCCAGGCGACTGTTCGAGTTCTGTCATGGAGATTGTTGTGGTGATCCTTGCTACAAAGCGGTCTTTTCTGACCCAGGTTGGGACGGTCTACCACTTCTTCTAACATACCTCTAAGATACAAGGTTGGGTTGAGGCACGAAACCCAACAAATGCGTCGGGTTGCGCTGTCGCTTAACCCGACCTACAAAAAATGGACAAGGTATTGGAGTAAGCCACAAAATAAATGATCCTGTTTTGTCATGCTGAGTGTAGCGTTCGCGGAGCGTGGCGTTAGCCATAGCGAAACGAAGCATCTCAAGAGATTCTTCACTACACTTCGTTTCGTTCATAATGACATTGGGCATTTCTTTTTGTGGAGTTCTCTTAAGGGACTTCCAAGAAATAAATTATCCTGATTAACGAACCACAGAGGCGCAGAGGACACAGAGGAATAAGGGTTTGAGAGATTTTTGCGTTAGGTGGTTGAGTATTTTTTTATTTGGAAGTCCCTAACAAAAAATACTCAGTTGCAAATTTTGAGATAAAGTTTCCATGAGTGCTAAACCAGCTACAGGATTACCTACAATATCTAAAGCAGGACTGTAGCTGGCAATAGCAGCGCTCGCCGAAGGCATTGCTCCCTGATTTGGTATGATGGCGACAAGTCCACCACCAATACCCGATTTTATCGGTAAGCCAATTTTCACAGCATATTCTGCGGAAGCTTCATATAAACCACAAGTTAACATCACTGTATTTACGGTTTGACGGTGTTTGTCATTTATAAATTCGCTTTTATAGGCTAATATTCTTCCCAGTTTAGCTAAATCCTCTACCCGTCCAGATATACAGCATATTTGTTCATAAACGTCTAGAGATAATTCAATATTATTTAAATTTCCAGATTCGTAGAGATAGTTGGCAATATCTATATTTATTTGAGAGTGACTAGCACGAACTGAAGCTAGAATATCTGTGTCTATATATATTTGAGTACCTGCTAATTTATTTAACCAATTACAAAACAATTGTGTACATTCATGTCCATTTTTTCCTGGTAGCTTATCAGCAAGAGTAATAGCACCACTATTAATCATAGGGTTGCGAGGATATCCATGATCTTCTTTTAATTGCAATAAAGAATTAAAGGGTGCATCCGAGGGTTTAACCCCAACCCATTGTAAAACCTGTTTTTCTCCGTAATATTCCAGCAGGTATAGTAGAGAAAATGGTTTAATGACACTCATGAATGGAAATACACAATCGGTATCTCCTAAACTATAATTTTCTCCTGATTCACAACTTATATAAACAGCAAATGAGTTAGGATTAGCCGTAGCTAATTTAGGAATGCGTTCAATAACTTTTCCTTGTGCTGCTTGGGTTTTAGCTTGTTCTACCCAGATAGATAAATTATGTATATTAATGCTTTTTATTCCTAGCACAAGCCTAAACCTCAAATCATGAAGATAATCTGGATTATATCTTAATGAGTAATTACTCTAACTTTTTATGTAACTAATTTTAAATACAAAATCGAAAATTTACGCAATATTAGTAATTACGGGTAATTGGTAAAAAGCAATAAAAAGATAAATATTCCCTTTCTTGTGTTCCCTGTTCCCTGTTCCCTGTTCCCTCTTCTTAGATAAGATAGACTGATTAACAACCAAGTTATCGGAAAAGATAAATTGGTTTATTTCCCTAATAACAAGGTTTTTAACAGTACATGAACAAAAGATTTATTTTAACTTTGATTTCTAGCCCCGTGTTGTTTACATCCATGTTATCTATGGTGATGATGGGTAGACCTGCTCATGCTAGTCAAACAGTTGACACTGCTGGTACTCATGAATCTTGTGTCATGTCTCCCCATTCAGCAACTCCGAACAAGGTATGTATACAGGTGAGTAATACTCCTTTGAGCGTTGCTAAAGAACCCATGAAATTGGCACAAGCGGACACAAATAATCCTAAAGAACTAGAATTTTCTGATGCTGAAAGTGATCTAGCTATCAAGCTATTTGGCTGTGATTGCCCTGTTTGTATCAATGCTGCTCGGCAATTGAATGGTTCAGCGCCTTTACCAGTTTAGCAAGATATGGTCTTAAAAAGCTGAAAAGGGCAGGGTCTCCCTGCCCCTACTTCCCTAACAATACTTCTCTAATTATGTCTGTTGGTACTTCGTCGGTAATTTTAACTGCGCCAATTTGGGTTGGTAATACAAAGCGGACTTTACCAGATTTAACTTTTTTGTCCAATTGCAAAGCATCAATAAGAGCTTCAATATCTAAATCTGCGGGTATTTGGGTGGGTAAACCTGCTTTTTTAATTAAGGCGTTTTGACGTTCTGTGTCTGCTTGTTGCCAAAGTCCCAATTTTACAGCAATGTCTCCCGCTGCTACCATACCAATGCCTACAGCTTCACCATGTTTAAACAGACGATACTCTGTGAGGCTTTCTACTGCATGACCGATGGTATGACCATAATTTAAAATTGCTCTGATTCCAGATTCTTTTTCATCTTTGCTGACAACATCTGCCTTTGCTTGACAGGAATGAGTTAATATGCTGTTTATCAGGTCGGATTTCACATAGCGGAGTTGGTCAAGGTGTTTGCTTGCTGTTAGTTGAGTAAACAGTTCGGTGTCCCAAATGATCCCGTATTTGATCACCTCTGCCATTCCTGCCCGAAATTCCCTAGCAGGCAGGGTTTTTAAGACTTCTGGGTCAATTAAAACTAAACTGGGTTGATGAAATGCACCAATCAAGTTTTTACCGTGGGGATGATTTACGCCGGTTTTGCCACCAATGGCTGAGTCTACCATTGCGAGGAGACTGGTAGGAACTTGCACAACGTTGATGCCTCTGAGCCATGTGGCGGCGGCAAAGCCTGTCATATCACCAATAACACCTCCTCCTAATGCCACCATTGTTGAGGAGCGTTCTAGGCGATTCTCAAGGGCGATGTCGTAGAGTTTTTGAATGGAGTTGAGGGTTTTGTAGCGTTCACCTGGGGGTAGGTTGTAACTGACGACTTGAAAACCGGCATTTTCTAAAGAGGCGATCGCTCTTTCGCCATAATATTTAAATATCATCGGGTTGGAAACTAGCAATACTTTCTTACCTAGTTTCAAAGTCGCCATTTGTTCACCTAGTTGATCTAAACTCCCAGGTGCAATGGTAATATCATAAGATTTTTCTGGTATATCTACTTTAATTACAGAACTCATAAAAATACCCGGTAAGTGGGAAACTCAGACACTTCAGTGCTGAGAGGGAAACGACTCGTGCGGTTTTAACCGCCTTGAATATTTTTTCATTACCGCCTTGGAGTTGGTAAATTCGGTGTACTTTTGTAATGTACTTTCAACGGGACAATTACCGATTCAAATTTCCCAACTCTGTACGCATAATGTGTTGCTCCGAAGAGCCTCCCATTTCTGGGGTAATGTTAGCTGATGCCTACGGCACGCTGCGCGAACGTCAATGTTTTAAGAGCTTTTTAGACTTGCAACACTGTTTCAGTGACTTTAAAACTGTTTAATTGCAAATGACAGAGCAGGGAACTAGCTACGCATTCCAGGGTGTCGTGACTCAAAAAACGTAGTCAGTTAAGACTTAGACTGGTCAGTACAGCTTGCAATTTCTTACAAGCTCAGTCCCTTTAGGGCTGAGTTACTGACTCCCTAACCCTAATATAATCACTCGTCTGGGTATTTTACCCCAAGTTGACAACCTCTTTTCCATTCCCTGTTCCTTTTCAGAATTATTGATGATTGAATAGAAATAAGTAACTAATCTGGAGCAAAACAAATGGCTGTAGTTGAATATATTGTCTTTCTAGGCGTGTTTATGGGTGTAGCTGTAGGCTTGTTATTTGGTCTACGCGGAGCTAAGATCCTCTAATCCTACAATTAGACGCTAATTAAACCCACTTTATGTGGGTTTAGGTATTGGTTTCAATCAGATTATCAAATGTCTATTTACTACTTTGCTGTTTGATTGCAAGTTTTCACCACTTCAATCTCTAACTCAAATATCCGAGCAATTTGTTCTACAGTTAGTCCCTCATTTAATAAACCAATTCTCAATTATCAGATCCTCAAAATCCTGAAAATCTGCCACATTATTTGTTACTAAAATCAAGTCATTGCAGAACGCAATACTGGCAATTTGTCCATCAATAAAAGCAGGTGTTTTACCAATTTTTGATAATCTAGCCCGTTCCTGTGCGTGCCATTTTGCAGAATTGATATCATAATCAAGAACTGGCATTTTAACAGGTATTTCTTCAATATAATCTTCTAAAAAACGTCTTCTTCCAGATTCAGGAGGTAAACGTAAACAGCCAAATAATAATTCATGAATAACTACCGAAGCTGTAACTACTTCACCTTGGTACTGATTCATTTTATCAACAACTAATTTATTTGGGATTTTTTTATTAATTTCCGAAATAATATTAGTGTCTAAAAGAAAACGAAAAGTCACAGTTCCACCTCTCGTCCTGGACTACGATCTCTAAGATTGGCAAAATCATCATCTGTAAATTCTATACCTTCTCTTTCCATCCGTTCCCGAAATCGTAAGGTCATTTCCCAGAAATTTTCACCGTCAGAATTAAAAGTTGGTTTATTTGGTAGTAATTTATGTTTGAGAAATTGAATAAAATCTAAAACTTCTTGTTGTTTATCGGTTGGTAACTCTCGCAAGTTCTCTAAAACAGCTTGTTCAATGGTCATTGTTTCACCTCTACTACTAGGCTATAATTCTATTATAAATGACATCAGCATTAATTTTTAATTTCTCCTCCATTTTTGAGATCAATTCCTAAATTTTCCAATTGTTGATTTATCCAATCTGTAGCTGTTGCTTCATCGGTTTCTATCGCTTTTTCTACTCCTATTTTAGCAATTTCTAGGAGTTGTTTGGATTTTAGTTTTAAATCAAAACTTTCCAGCAATGAGAGAAATCTTTTTAATTAATCATTTGCCATTCACGAGCATCTACAAATAAGGATAAATGTTCAACATTGGTAGTAGCAACAATTACTTGATTTCCATTTAATTCTTCTATTTTTGCTTGTGCTGCTAAAATAACATCACCATCAAGAGATTTAGGATCAGCAGTTGGTTTTCCCGTGTTTCTAATTTCTGCCCAAAATTGTGCTGCTAAAAGCATGGTAGCAGTAGTAATAGGCAAGTAAGTAATCGCTTGTTTGAATTGATCTAAACGTTTAATTCCTTTTGTTTTTCCCGCTCTTAACAGTTCTCGTCTTACTTCATAATCAGCAATTTCTGGTAAAATTACTTGATAACTTTTTAAGGGTAATTCATCTAACCATTCTTTACACTCCTGACAATTAGAATTAGAACTTTTAGGATTTGTTACCATTCCTAAAATATTTGTATCGAGGAAAATCAATTTATTCATATAAATTCAGCTTAATCTTAAAAAGGATTATCATCAATTTCTTGTTTTTGCCGCAAATATTCCCAAGTTTCCGTTTGTTCTTCTTGTTCTCCTTCTTCTAACCACTCTTCGGTTAATTCTTTGAGTGCTTGATGTTGTTGATTTAAAATTTGTTGTTGTGCGTCTATTTCTAGGTGAGAATGGTTAAAAATCTCAGGTTTAAAAGTAACACTTTCTCGAAATACTCGCATCATTTGTAGTAAATTCGGCCAGTATTCCTTAGGTGTTGCTTGAATTTCTCGTAAAATTTCTATGAGATGATTTTCTTCGGTAGTGTTACTTAATTCTGGTTTATTGATTAAATCGGATTGAGACATAATTATTTATTCCTCATAATGTTGATAAAGCGTAATTAGGGGGTGCTGAAAAAGTTGTCTGTGAGGGCTAGGAGTCAGGAGTCAGGAGGAAGAATTAGAAGAAGAGAAGAATAGTATTGAATCTGGTCAAGTGATAGGTTTTTGCTGATTTCAACCCTTATTTCTTGCACCTGATTCACCTTTTTTACCTTTAAACTCTTGATATATCTCAGTTCTAGGTTTATTCAGCAGCCCCTAAAGCTTTGTATAGTCTATGCCTTTTGAGCTAATACTATCTGTATGAGGTGGTTGTTGAGGAGTTTTTGTGAGTGATTTAGGCTGAGTTATTATAGTTAAGGGACTTCCAAATAAAAAAATACTCAACCACCTAACACAAAAATCTCTCAAACCCTTATTCCTCTGTGTCCTCTGCGCCTCTGTGGTTCGTTAATCAGGATAATTTATTTCTTGGAAGTCCCTAAATCTAATTATATTGTCTTTTTAGGCATCCTAGCCCTAAAATTTGGAATAAAGACCAAATATTCTGGCAATTACCACCCAGGGCTATTTCGTTCTAGATACAACCCGTAATCCACCTTTTTATTAATAAAAAATCTTAATTAAATCAAATCTAAACTTACCCTATCTTCACCATAATTAGCGACTAAAACAAACAAATTCAACCATCGAGAACCCAGTAAAATTTCCTGTATTTCATCTCTAGCAAATACAGGGATTTCCCACTCTTGACCATCTATAATTACCCTACCATGATAAACATCAAAATCAGTTTCTCCTTGAGCAGTTCTTAATTTATCTTGACCTAAAAAATTCCAATCAAGACTTTGTACATCTTGTTTATTCATAGCTAAAAATTCAGTAAATCCTGTATCTAACATTGTTTCTACAGGAAAACTGAAATTATCCCCACCAATTAAATCAATTTCAAAATAAACTTGTCCATTTTCTCCAAATCTGCCCTCAATCATATTCTGCCACTAACTCCCGTTTCATTAATGCCATAAATATGATGAATAACATGAGGATACTTTTCTCTGGCCATTTTACTGGCTACTTCCTTATCTTGATCAATAAAATAATCACCGCTATCAGGTTCAATAGCAATATACCAACCATAATATTTATCTAATATTTCTGGTTTTAAACGCTCAAAAATTACCCAACAACGCTCAGAAAATGCCTGTCTTCTAGCTCTATCTTCAGCTTTTTGTTCATCAGTCCACTGAATTTCGGGAAATACTCGACCACGACGGACAACTCTTTGGGGTGTGGATTGTGTCATCTTGATCACCTGCTTAAAGTTCATCCTAAATTCTAGCATATTCGAGTCCTCTCCCAGTCAGGGAGAGGTAATTTTCAATTGTTATATCATCGCTGGAATTGGTGTTTTTTCCTGCTTTTGAAATGGGGGACGCATTTCTAAACCAAGCAAATTCAACATTTCTTTATCTGCGTCATAATCAGGACAGGGAGTAGTCACCGTTAACATTTTGTTATCATCGCTGGAGAAGATGGAATTTGCACCAGCCATGAAGCATAAAGCTTGTTCTACTTGGGAAAGTCTCGCCCTACCTGCACTTAACCGCACGTCAGATTTAGGCATAATAATTCTAGCAGTCGCAATCATCCGCACTACATCCCAAATAGGCACATCGGGTTGATTTTCTAAAGGTGTACCGGGAACTTGGGAAAGAATATTGATGGGTACAGATTCGGGGTGAGGCTGTAAATTTGAGAGAGTATGTAACATTCCGACTCGATCGCTAACATTTTCTCCTAAACCGAGAATACCGCCCGAACATACGGTAACATTAGTTTGGCGAACATTGGCAATTGTATTGAGGCGATCGCCATAAGTTCGAGTAGTAATCACAGTGCTGTAATATTCCTCTGAGGTATCAAGATTATGGTTATAAGCATATAATCCCGCATCCTCTAGACGCTTGGCTTGGTTTTCTGTCAACATTCCCAAGGTACAGCATACCTCTAAACCCATCCCAGTTACATCCTTGACCATATCCAGAACTTCCTCAAATTGGGAATTATCCCGAACTTCTCGCCAAGCAGCACCCATACAAACCCGACTCACACCGCTTTCTTTAGCTGTTTTGGCAATATTTATGACTGTTTCTTTTTCTAACAGTGCTTCGGGTTTTACCTCAGTTTTATAGCGGGAAGATTGGGCGCAGTAACCGCAATCTTCGGGACACGCACCAGTTTTAATGGAGATAAGTTTACAAACTTGTATTTGTTCAGGTTTGTGATATTGACGATGCACAGTAGCAGCTTGATAAATTAGCTCTAGAAATGGTGTATTATATATTGTCAATATTTCTGTTGGTTGCCAATCGTAGCGTATTCCCACTGTTATGATCCTTTTTGTAGTTCAAATTAACTAGCCCCGGCGATTAGAAATCGCGGAACCACACAGACAAAACCCGAATTTTCTTAGTCCGCGTAGGCGGACTTTGATTGTGTAGCAGCGAATTACATTCGCCCAAAACTTTTAAAATATCATCTTACTAAAATATTGAAATTTGAGTATATGACATCAGAGCCACCAATTCTGACAAGCGATCGCCTAATATTAAGAATGGCAGTGATGGAGGATATTCCTTACATACTCAAATATTTTACGGAAAATAAAGAATATCTTACGCCATTTTATCCTGAATGGGATGAAAACTTTTTCACTGACGATTATTGGGAGTATCAAGTAGAAACCAGTTTTTGGGAATTTGTGAACAACTATTCATTAAAACTATTTATTTATCGGAAACATCAGCCTAGACAAATTGTGGGGACTGCTAATTTTAGCAACTTTATCTATAGTGCTGCTCAATTTTGTCAATTAGGATATAGTTTAGCGGAATCAGCCCAAGGTTATGGTTACATGACAGAAGCCCTCTCTGTTTCCATAGGGTATATTTTTCAAGAATTAAATTTTCACCGAATTATGGCTAATTATATGCCACATAATCGCCGGAGTGGGAATGTTCTTAAAAGGGTCGGTTTTGTAGTTGAAGGATATGCTAGGGATTATTTAATGATTAATGGTAAATGGGAAGATCATATTTTCACCAGTTTAACAAATCCCCATTGGCGATCGCATTTATAATACACCAGATCCCCGACTTCTTGGAGAAGTCGGGGATCTGAAGATAATTATGGAGAAATAAATTATGTCAATATATAATAATCGTGTGGCTATTTTGGCGACAATGCACAATAAAGAAAAAGTAATTTCTCCTTTATTAAAAGAACATTTAGGAATTAATTTGATAGTTCCTCAAGGCTTAAATACTGATATTTTTGGGACTTTTACTAGAGAAATTAAACGTCCAGATACGCAAGTTATCACTGCTAGGTTAAAGGCTAAACAAGCCTTAGAAATGTATGATGAAAAAATAGCAATAGATACGCCCATTATAGGCATCGCCAGTGAAGGAAGTTTTGCACCTCATCCCCTCATTCCCTATATTTATGCTAACCGAGAAATCATTATTTTTCTGGATCAAGAAAATGATTTAGAAATTATTGGTGAAGTATTTTCCATGGAAAATAATTTTAATCATCAGATTATATCTAGTTTAGAAGAAGCTGAAGGATTTGGAAAGAAAGTAGGTTTTCCTGAACATGGGCTAGTAATTTCATTTGATAATATATCCACAGGAAAAATAGAATTTATTAAAGGTATCACCAGCAAAGAAAACCTAATCAATTCCGTAGAAACTGCCATAAAAAACACATCTGATAATAAATTTAATATAGAAACAGACATGAGAGCAATGTATAATCCTACCAGAATGAAAAATATTGCTCTCGCTACTCAAGACTTAATTAATAAAATTAATAGTTTATGTCCCCAATGCAATACTCCTGGTTTTATGATTAATCAAAAAATACCTGGACTACCCTGTGAACTTTGTCATCAGCCAACTTCATTAATTAAAGCAGTGATTTTTCAATGTCAAAAATGCAATTTTAGCCAACAACAATTATTTCCTAACAATCAAGAATTTGCTGATCCTAGTTTATGTGAATATTGTAATCCTTAGATCCCCGACTTCTTGAAGAAGTCGGGGATCTAATTTTTTATTTATCATTCTCAAGAAGATAAATAATTTTTATAAGCTACTTTAAAAAATCCATCACTTCTTGTAGAATATCAGCTATATGTGGTTTTTCGCAAGCAATTACATTGTCAAAAAAATGTTTATGGTGGGGGAAACTAGGCAAGTTGGGAAAGTGTGGTGTACTGTCATAACGAAAAATCAGACTATTTTGCTCATCTTGAAAGTGATAGCGGTAATCAATATATTTAATCTGATTATCTACAACAACAAAGGCTTCACTGACTGCTAGTAAATATCTAATTGCAAAACGTATCCTAATGCGGAGATTAGCCCGCTCTGTCGTTAAAATGACTGCACTATATTCCTCAATGTATGCATTAGAGCAATTGAGTAAAAGTTCCTCAGTTTCATCTAAATACGCTTGGATAAGTTTACGCGACATCTTGGAGTTTGCTGGTTATTTCTTGGTGTAAAGCTAGATAATGCTGATAATTTCCTGCCCATTCGACAAACACTTCATCATCAGAAGTTTCTCCTTGGCTATATTTGGCAAAAAAATCTTCTGAACTCATTTGGTACTTGATTTCATAAACATTTAACTGTTTGGTAAGGGCAATCAACGCATCTAGTGGAGATGTATATTCGATAACTTGTTTACGCATTCATTTATCTGTTTAATTTGATTAACTTAATCATCTTGTAATTTTAATCTTAACGCCCATAGATTGTAGGTAGCGTTGATATGCTTCTGACTTTTCCCTCTATCTTTCCAGTTGAGCGATTCGCTCATTATAACCCATGTCCCAAAGTCCTATTTTTTCGCTGATTATTCTCATTAAAGATCATTTATTGAGAATAGGGCTTTATTCCAAAACCCTGATTATTTGGATGTTTCGAGACTTACAACAATTCCCGATCTAATGAAATACAATAGAGGGCGCAGACCCTGCGCCCCTACTTGTTTGGCTTGTTTGGCGTTGACACTCTCCGGTCTAAAGACGCGGAGATTCTATAGAGAGTTTCAGTCTATATCCCTCAGTTATCCCAGTTTCAGGCACTGCCTTAAATATTTGGGTTCTTGCCCTGATTTCGTTGGCCCTGGCGGGCGAAATCATATCTGACAAGCGTAACTTTCCGAGAGTCCCTCGGTAGCTTTTTATGTCTTTAGTGACAATATAGTTGTATCACGAATATGGATTAAAATCAATGCAGGATTTATCCTGCCTCTAGCCTTCATCCCTTGTCTAAAGCCCAAATGTGGCTTCCTGAGTCACCCACATTTTCAAGGGTTTTCGGCGTTCTTCCTTATAAAAAACTAGACCTCATAACATCAGGAAGTGCTGTAACAGGAAAAGTCAGATTCCCTGTTCCCTGCCCTCATAGACAAATTTTATGGCTTACGCCACGCTACGCTATCAGCAAACCCTAAATAAAAAGATCGTAAGCTTTTTTGTCTATTATTAAAGAAATATCACATTAAGCCTAATTATAATGACTCTGGATGAAACTCCCAATCACACCCATTCTAGTAATCCTTTACTTACCCTCAACTATGAATCAGCCTTAGAATCTCTAGGTGATGATTACTATGATCAAGTTGTTGCGGAAGAATTTCCCCAACATATTTTACGTTGGCGCAATGACGTACTACTACCACGCTTAGGAGTTGATCCCCAAGTAGTTAAAGACGAAGATTTTATTAACGCTTTTGGTAAATTTGAGGGACGAGAACCCCTATTAGCACTACGTTACCACGGCTATCAATTTGGACAATATAACTCCCAATTAGGTGACGGTAGAGGCTTTCTCTATGGGCAAGTGCGGGGTATTGATGGGGAATTATACGATTTTGGGACAAAAGGGTCGGGAAGAACCCCCTACTCGCGCGGTGGTGACGGAATGTTAACACTTAAAGGAGGGGTGCGGGAAGTTCTTGCCGCTGAAGCACTTCATCGTTTAGGTGTTCGCACTTCTCGCTGTCTGAGTATGATTGAGACGGGCTTAGGACTGTGGCGCGGTGATGAACCTTCGCCAACTCGTTCTTCTGTCATGATTCGCATGAGTAAATCCCATATTCGTTTTGGTACTTTTGAACGATTAAACTTTTTTAAAAGACCTGATTTAACTCAAAAATTGTTAGATCATGTCATTGAACAGTATTATCCCTATTTACAGACTGAAAATGATAAATATGCTTTATTTTATGCTGAATTAGTGCAGCGCGTCGCTGAATTAGTAGCTCAATGGATGGCAGCGGGTTTTTGTCATGCAGTTCTAAATACTGATAATATGTCAATTACTGGGGAAAGTTTTGATTATGGACCCTATGCCTTTATTCCTACTTACGATCTCCAATTTACTGCTGCATATTTTGATTATTATAAACGTTATTGTTATAGCCAACAACCAGGGATTTGCAAGTTGAATTTAGAACTTTTGCAAGAACCATTGAAGGCGATAATTCATCAAGGTGATTTGGATATTGCTTTATCTAAGTTTGCTGAATATTACCAGGCTGAATATCGAGCTTTGATGTTGAGAAAATTGGGTTTTGAAAATTTACAATTAGAGGAAGCTGATGAATTTCTGCGGTTAACTATTACCTTTTTACATGATAGTCAAGTCGGTTATCATCAATTCTTTGCTGATATAGCGGCTACCTTTTCTAGTAAATGGCGAGATGATCCCGCTTTGGTGATGGATGGTTCAGAAATTATTCCCACATTAGGAACATCAGCGACTTTTGATAATTGGTGTTTTCTTTATCATAAAATTCTCAATCATTTTGATCTTGATCAAATGGATAAAATTCACAAAACTTTGATTGAATCTAATCCAAAAACAGCTTTATTAAGACCTGTAATTGAGTCAATTTGGGAATCAATATCTGAAAATGATAATTGGCAACCTTTCTATGATTTAGTAGAAATACTACAAACAGGAAAATAATTGCAATCAATCAGATCCCCGACTTCTTTAAGAAGTCGGGGATCTAAATTTCCCAAAACTATGATCAGCATTAATTTCAATTACTAAGTTAACTGCTGATGATTTGACTAAAGGATTAATGAATAATTCTGGATGTAAAGAACGCCAAAAATAATTCACAAATTCTTCTATTTCTGCGTCACTCATCCCTGATTTACCAGCATCAATCATTTGTCTTTCGGCTTGCTTGCGCCATGCTAAAGAATAACGGTAGTCTGTGGGATAAAGAACTATTAAACTATCTAATTTTTCCCATAGTGGTAAATAACTTTTCAGTTGATGATTCATATCGGAAGCAAATTGCCTATCTGCGTCTGTAAGAATAGGTGGTGGTGGAGTCAATAATGCTTGAGGAGGAATTGGTTTTACACCCACAAACCAACCTTCAAACAGAACAATATCTATGGGATTTGTGATAATCTCAGAAGTAGTGCGATCGCCTGCACCCTCATGAGCGGATTTATCAAATCTAGGAACTATCACAGGACTCTTGCTTTGGTGAATCTGATCGAGTAGACTTAAACCTAGATGAATATCGTGGGTTCCGGGCGGACCACGCCAAACTAACCGGGAATCTTGCTGCATTAAAGCCAAGCGATCGCTATAAGTTTTGTATAAGTCGTCCAAAGAAAAACTTAACGTCCTGTATCCCAACTGCTGGAGAATCAAACCCAGTATGTGGGACATTGTGGTTTTACCTGTGCCTTGTGCGCCTAAAATTCCCTGGATAAAAGGTTTCCCCGACTCTTGATGCTGTGCTGCAATTTTCATTCCCAAAGGTAGCCACACATCCCACAATACCTGCAACATTCCTTGAGGATCAGTTTTTAGGCTAGTTTGACAAAATTGACTAAAATCAGGGAAAACTAACTTCAGTAAATCCCCTCTGTTTTCCATAATTTCAGCCACATGATCAGAAGTAACATTAAACACCTTAGCTCGCAAAGGATCTGCCAATGCTGCGGCTTGTGCTAATACTTGCCAAGATGTGTCCGTTGTCAAAATCTTACTCAACCATTCGCTATTCATAAAATTACGAACCCAGTTTCAAGGCTTCTAGAAATAGACTGTAGATGAAACCAACCTTGAGATAGTTGAGTGTTTCTACCCAAAATGCTTGGCGAGAAAAAAAACTGCGACTGTAAAATATCCTACTGGTAATTTCAGTTAATAGCACTAAAAATCCAGCTACTACGATGTCTAATTCTGCCTTCTGTCCAGCGGTTGTTGATACTGCCGATCCCAGAAAAAAACCAAACAAAAAACTAATTAGTAGTAATGATAACCGTCGCCAAGGATTGAGAAACCATTCACTCAAGCTTCTATAAATTGTTTCTAATAGGTTGTTTAGACGAGTATTTTGCATGAAGAAGGGAATAGAAATAGGCGTTAAAAATTGTCGTTATGGCAAGGCAGGGGGCGGGGAGCAGAGGGAAAAGGATTTAAGTCCTATAGACTTTTATTCACACATTTTGGTTATCTCACGTCCACCTAATTAACCAATCACCAATCATTTGGGTTTAGCTGACAAAAAATCTTATTTCTAAATCTATATCATTATGAAAAACTTCCTCTATCGGTATCGTAACTTCATTATCGGTTTTTCTGTATTAGGATTTATGGGGATCGTAACTGGATGCTTAGATATGAGGATATCCTTGGAGTCTACAAATCCAGAAAAAAATTCACCTATAGTTACAAACACGGTCAATAGTGCTGATGCAATCAATTTAGATAATACACCAAGTGAATCAGTAGAATCAAGTTCACAGAAAAATCACTCTACAGTTGTAGCCTATCGGTTTGATTCGGATAGTAAAACCAAGACTGCTGGATCACTTCGCATGAGCAACAAAACTACTCAACCTGTACGTCTAGCATTATTAGCCAGACAATCATCTCGAAAAAGTGCCACTGCGAATAAATCTAAATCTGGTATTCCGGCTCATTGGGATTTTGCTCCCCAAGAAGGAAATGAGAACGGGTTAATTTTATCTTTACCTCAAGGTAATTTAAAGCTAGAGAAAGGTGATATTTTGGTGGCTTTTGCCCAAGATGGTTCTCGACGCTATTGGGGTCCCTATGTTGTGGGAGAAACTTCTTCTCCACAATGGAATTCGCAAACTCAAGAATGGCAATTGGTGTTAGAAAATAGGTGATATGGGAGGAGTCAGGAGTATGGCTAACGCCACGCTATCAGGAGGTAGGGGCGCAGGTCCTGCGCCCATTCAGCAGTATGGCTAACGCTGCGCTGTCAGAAGGAAGAAGGAGTTGTTGGAATTTTGATAGTAAAGCTTCTCGAAAAAGGTATTTTGAATTGTAAACTGTTGTGTATTGGTAAGGACATGATTACCGTGTCTCTAAGTATGAATTCATGAGTATAAAATTGAGTGTCACCGATAAAGTGGTTGATAAGTGGTTGAATAATTTACAACAGCGTCCAGTCCTGCTTGTAGCTGTTTCGTCCCTGTGGTTGTTGGTGATTGGTTGGATAGCTTTTGGCTGGAATTTGGGGAATGTGGGCTTGATTGATGAAACTGAGCCGCTGTTTGCTGAAGCTTCCCGGCAAATGCTGCTAACTGGTGATTGGATTACGCCGTTTTTTAATGGTGAAACTCGCTTTGATAAACCTGCTTTGATTTATTGGTGTCAGGCGATCGCCTACTCTATTATGGGAGTAAACGAGTGGGCTGCTCGTATCCCTTCAGCATTGGCAGCAATGGGTGTAATTGCTTTGGCATTTTATACTGTGCAATGGTATTTTGCCAAAAAAGACGAATTGGCACAAGTTACCAACTTACCCAGACGTTACTTTACTGCCGCCATTGCCGCAGCTTTAATGGCACTCAACGCAGAAATGATTGTTTGGGGGAGAACCGGCGTTTCCGATATGTTACTCAACGGCTGTATCGGTTCAACATTATTATGCTTCTATTTGGGATATGCTCAAAATCATTCCTCAATAGTCATTGCTAATTGGCGACTTCCGAATAAATGGTATTTAGCTTGTTATGTGTTAATTGCTGGGGCAATATTAACTAAGGGTCCGGTAGGTATTGTTTTACCAGGACTGATTATGATTGCTTTTGCCGTATATGTCGGGAAATTTCGGGAACTGTGGCGGGAAATGCAGCCGTTTTTGGGCATGGGGATCGTTTTATTGCTATCACTTCCTTGGTATGTTTTAGTAACTTGGCGCAACGGCTGGAATTTTATTAATGCCTTTTTTATCTATCACAATATAGACCGTTTCACCGAAGTCGTTAATGGTCATTCAGCCCCTTGGTATTTTTACTTTTTAGTCGTTTTATTGGGGTTTGCACCTTATTCAGTGTACATTCCTGCGGCTCTAGTTAGATTCAATCTTTTGCAGCGATCGCATTGGTTAAACCAAGAACGCTCCCAACAACTAGGTTTATTTACCTGTATATGGTTTCTGGGTGTGTTTGGATTTTTCACCATTTCCGTAACCAAACTGCCCAGCTATGTATTACCCTTAATGCCAGCAGCGGCGATTCTTGTGGCATTATTTTGGAGTGATCTTTTCCCCAGTTCACCTACTATTACACCAACGCCTCCCAAATTTTTACGCATCAGTGCTTGGATAAACGTAGGATTTTTAACTATTCTGGCGATCGCACTTTTCAATCTTACCCAAATCGCTGGACCTGATCCCGCTGCTCCTGAATTATATGTACAAATGGAAAGATCAGGAATTCTCAAATTTGGAGGCATAATTTGGTTATTATCCACAATCACTACCGCCATCCTCATCTTAACTCACCGTTACCAGCAGATCATTACGATTAACTTATTAGGATTTATCGCTTTTATTGCCATCGTTTTAATACCTGCTGTTTCCATCATGGATCAACAGCGTCAACTTCCTCTCAGAGAATTATCCGCCCTCATTGTTGAATCAAAACAACCCAATGAAGAATTAATTATGGTTGGATTCAAAAAACCTACCGTGACTTTCTACACGCACAAAAATGTTAATTACATCAAATTTGCTCAACAGGCTCTTGAATATATTCAAAAGCAAGCATCCCAACCAACTAAACCACCATCATTATTACTCTTAGTTGAACAGGGAAAATTTCACGAAATGGACTTACCACCGGATAACTATAAAAGTCTAGCCACCAAAGGTGCTTATCATCTTATTCGCATTCCCTTGAAAACAGCCAAACCAGAAAATATCAACCTGTCTTAAACTATGATTTTTCTGATTGACGTGATTTATGTGATGATTGATTATTGTCATCGTCACAATCAAATAAATCAAATGAATCAAATAAATCATAGTCTAATTTGTCAAAGATTGATTGATCTGAATTAATAATTCTTCCATTGAAATAGAACGAGGTAGTATTTGGAAACCAGAAAATATCAACCTGTCTTAAACTATGATTTTTCTGATTGACGTGATTTATGTGATGATTGATTATTGTCATCGTCACAATCAAATGAATCAAATAAATCATAGTCTAATTTGTCAAAGATTGATTGATCTGAATTAATAACTCTTCCATTGAGATAGAACGAGGTAGTATTTGGAAACCAGAAAATATCAACCTGTCTTAAACTATGATTTTTTTGATTGACGTGATTTATGTGATGATTGATTATTGTCATCGTCACAATCAAATAAATCAAATGAATCAAATAAATCATAGTCTAATTTGTCAAAGATTGATTGATCTGAATTAATAACTCTTCCATTGAGATAGAACGAGGTAGTATTTGGAAACCAGAAAATATCAACCTGTCTTAAACTATGATTTTTTTGATTGACGTGATTTATGTGATGATTGATTATTGTCATCGTCACAATTAAATAAATCAAATGAATCAAATAAATCATAGTCTAATTTGTCAAAGATTGATTGATCTGAATTAATAACTCTTCCATTGAGATAGAACGAGGTAGTATTTGGAAACCAGAAAATATCAACCTGTCTTAAACTATGATTTTTTTGATTGACGTGATTTATGTGATGATTGATTATTGTCATCGTCACAATTAAATAAGAGGATGTTTTAAAAGTATTAGATGAAACCGATAATCTCCAAAAACCTAACCCCCCTGCCCCCTTCCCTACGAGGGAAGGGGGTTTTCAAAGCCTCTCCCCGCTTCGGGGAGAGGTTTGGAGAGGGGTTTGTTTATACATTAAAAACTTCTCAAACACCCTCTAAATCAAATGAATCAAATAAATCATAGTCTAATTTGTCAAAGATTGATTGATCTGAATTAATAACTCTTCCATTGAAATAGAACGAGGTAGTATTTGGGTAGCAATTCCTCGAACCGCAGTTTCCACAGAAGATGTATATCTTTGTTTCCGAGATTTTGGCACATTTCCATAATTAGGTTCATTTAATTTTTGGTCAAGTACCAAAATTGGTGGTAAATTCAACTGTGAATTCCCCAATGATTCAATAGCTTTTTGTACTTCCTTATTAATTGCCGTTTCATGCAAGCAAATTAACAGTAAATCAACACTTTTATGGCTAACTTGTTGGACAACTTCCGACCAACAACTGGCAATAGAAGCTCTAAAACCAGCAGTTTGTAAGTATTGAATTAAAGCTTGAAACCACTCATATCCCCGATTAATTTGCTCATCTTCAAAATTGAGAAAATAATTTGTGACTGACTGATCATCCTTAATTGGTTTGCGTTTTGATTTGGGTAAATCACTCAACATATTTATATCTACCACTAAAATATTTATTGGGCAACAAATACCGGCAGCAATTTGTAATACAGATGACAAAGCACCTTGTTGATAATTTTGATTATTATCTTCCTGAGTCAAAGGACTTAAACAAGGAAATACAGACAATCCTGGTATTTGAGAAGCAGCTAAAGTAGTCGCAACATCACAAGTTACCAATGGTAATGTCGCCAACCTTTGGTGTTTATTTAATTGTTGTAGATAAGTGTGAGCAGTAGAAATTCCCATATCTAGCAAAATTACATCAAACTGCCAAACTCGCGCTAACAAATCTGCTTGATCTAGATCATCTACTTCAATCACCCGATGTTCTCGCAGAGAAGGATAGAGATTAATTACCTCCAATTCTGGATGTACTAACCTAAGAATTCGCAAAGGAATATTTTGAGAATTGATATTATTATTTTCCAGTTCTGAATGCTGAAATTCGCTCGTTATTGATATTTTTTCTAATAATGATGCCAACGCTTGATGCTTAATTGGTAAACTTAAAAAACCATCGGCTTGTTTAGTAAATGCTTGCTCTTTTTCTGCCGCTGTGGCTGTGACAATAACATGAATATGACGAGTTAAAACATCAGATTTCAGTAAAGTCATCACATCCCAACCAGAAAGTAAAGGCAGTAAAGGATTTAAAAATATTGCCTTTGGTTGTAAGCGACGAGCTTTTTCTATCGCCTCTGTTCCCGATCTAGCAATAACAACACGATACCCTAAACCTTTGAGTTGTTCAGTTAATTCCTCAATATATTGAGCTACTGCTTCCACTACTAAAATCAGTCTTTGGGAAGAACTATTGATATTTTGAGGGGAAGAATTAATGTCATTGCCTACTTCTATCTTAGGAACTATATCTTCGGACTCATTAAAACTAGCCTTTGGTGGATTGGGAGGTAAAAGCAGCGTAAACTGACTGCCTTTACCCTCACGAGATAAGAAACTGACATCTCCACCATGCAAACGAGCTAAAGCTCTAGTTAATACTAATCCTAAACCCGTTCCTTCAAACTGACGAGTGAGAGGATTTTCTAATTGCTGGAATTTTTGAAAGATTAAATGTTGTTGTTGTTCAGGAATACCAATCCCTGTATCCCAAACAGTAAAAGCAATCCAGCCTTCCCAACGGCTTACCCGTAAGCCAATTTCCCCAGATATTTCTGTGAATTTAAAGGCATTGGAAAGTAAATGTACTAACATCTGTCGCAAGCGTAATTCATCTGCCACCATTTCTTCTAAACCTGGTTCAATGGCTAGGCTAAATTGGTGATTAGATAAAGTTTGATTGTCTGGTGGGGATACTGGTTTAGCTTTGTTAGTTTGATGATGAATGTTTTTAACGTCTGAAAAAGCCCTTTCACATACTACTTGAATTTGGACTGGATTGAGGGTGAGTTCCATCTGTCCCGTTTCCATTCGCGTTAAATCTAAAATATCATTCACCACACTCATCAAATGTCTGCCACTTTGATGAATTAGTCCAGCATAACGGGCTTGACGCTCATTCAATTGTCCCAACTGTTGATCTGCCAACAGGCGAGATAGTCCCAAAACTGCCGTTAGTGGTGTTTTTAGTTCATGACTAATGCAAGCTAAAAATTCATCTTTTAAGCGATTAAGTTGAATTAAATCAGCATTTTTTGCTGCTAATTCCTTACACAGTTGTTGTTGTTCTGTTACGTCGGTGGCTAATATTAACCATAGTTCTTCCGTAATTTCTGGTACTTCTGACTCAGAAACCCAAATTTTTAACTCGTTACTGTCTAAAGGAATTTTAGCAAACTGCCACACTCGTTCCTGACCAGTTTTAATTTCAACCACACAAGTACAAATACCCAATTGCGTATCTAAAACGCAGTGGTTGGCAGCCTCATTTACGGATAGAGGTGATTCTTGTACAAAAGTGAAAGTTGATGGTGAGGTTCTTTGTCTTTGTCTGTGGGTCGTGAAAGGATCGGTTTTCTGATTTTCTTGAGGATTGGCATAAATATATTTGGGAGTAAGTATAGTCTCTACCTGTTTTCTAATGCCTTCAGGGTCTTTTAATGCTCCTAGTTGTTGCCGCCAAGCGATATTTTGCGTAACTACTTCGCCTTGACTAGTCTGTAACATCATTGGCCAGGGTAATTTAGCCAATAAGTGGACTATGGATTTGTGTATGTTTGGCTGGTGTTTATTAGCTGTATGCTCGATGTTTTTTTGGTGTTGAGAAGTTTTAGTATTTGTCGCATACTCATGACTTTCTTCTTTTTTGGTTGAGTTAAGGGGAATTTTCTTCTGAGCTAACAATGTTAATAGGTGTAAAGTATTTAGGATTCCCAAATATTTACCATCTGAATCAACTAGCGCCCAATCTAAGTTACTTTGTTGTTGGGTTTCTTGATGCTTGAGAACCAAACTGAATTTTTCCAGATTTGCTGCTGCTGGTATGGTCTGTATTGCTTCTATGAGGGATTTATCCACCTGTGAGAGTGGTTGTTGCAAATTTAAGAGGTTATTATTAGCATCCGCTGCTAAGAATTGTGGCAGTAATTGAGCAGAATACAATACACCAATTGGACGTTGTTGGGAATTGACTATTACCAAGCGATCGCTCTGTTCTTTAACAAAAATATCCAACGCTGCTGCCAGAGTATTTGTTTCCCAGCACATTGGTACAGGTGCTATAAATTCATAAAGTGGGTACTGTAGCATTAAAATAAGTCCTCGGTGGTCCTTCTTCTTGTGATCAACTCCGGCATCACCATCAGCACTTGGTTTAGATGGTCTTCAAGCCTGAAGCAATATCCTCCAAGAATATTTAGAATGGCTACGCCACGCTATCCGCGATTCTGGTTACAATTGACAGACCTCTTCAAACTAGCCATTTGGCTATGGCTTTCGGTAACACTCCGCCATAGACATCCATTGTCTCGCAGCCAATTACCAATAATTTTTGGCGTTGCTGATTCAGAATATGATTTTACCTCACGCAGAGGCGCTCCAGTCGCAGAGAGTAAGAGTTTGAAATCATTGATTTTTCAATTTCATACTTCAGTTCAGCAACGCCTAATTTTTCTTAACGGGTGCAAGGTGTGAGTTTCCATCCTCAGCAAGCAACTATCTTCAGCAACTTGCTACTGGTATTGAAAGTCATCATTTTTTATAGTGACAACTACAACAATAATTATGGCTCTAAAGATTCGCTTTAGAACCTTGAGGAATTATAATGATTTAAAATGCGACAATTCTTTAAGTTCGTTTAAGTATCTTATCAATAAGTGAAATAATGTAATCTATCTGCCCCTAGATATGCTAATACACACTATCCATCAGTCATGACTCTCCCTGAGTTTAATGCGTCATACTACTTAGAGTAGACAAGTATCATTAATTATAGACCGATATATCTCCCGCTCAAAAATTCCTGATCTATAAACAGTAGATGTTATTACCTATATTGCTTTTACAAACAAATATAAACCAAATTCTCGATAAACCATGTGCAAAAAACAATGACAAAGGTTTATTTTTGCAAATCTGGAATTTCATTGAGGGGATAATAACTCAATGCTACTGGCAGCCTATACCTACTCAGATATACTATTTGCCCCATTTTCAGTCACAAAACCCTTATCGAAAATTAGATAATAAAGATAATAATTTCTTGGCTTTTGGTAAACAAAAAAAGACCCAAACTTTTCAGGATATGACCGCTGCTGAAAAACAGGAACTTTTAGCAGCAATGAAAGCAGATTATCGTCAGATTATTATAAATTATTTTATCAGTGACAAAACATTACAAGAAAAACTTGATAAGTTTATTAATAACTTATTTTATACTAGTGTTCCCATACCACAAATTATAGAAATGCACATGGAAATTATTGACGAATTTGCCAAGCAATTAAGAATAGAAGGTAGGAGTGATGAAACCCTACTGGATTACCGTTTAACCTTAATAGATATTTTGGCACATCTTTGCGAAGTTTATCGCTGTTCTATTGCTAAAATCATTTAAATGCCACAAAGTAGAAGTTGTACTTATATTCATGGGAAATTAATACCTAAGTGTATATGTAGTATCATAAATTTTGATCTTTTACCTCAATATTTTTAGGAGTTGATATTGTATGAATGAAGCTAAAAAGACCTATGTTCTCAAGCTATATGTAGCAGGAAATACCCCTAATTCAATGAGGGCTTTGAAAACACTCAAAAATATTTTAGATGAAGAATTTCAAGGAGTTTATGCTTTAAAAGTAATTGATGTCCTGAAAAACCCCCAATTAGCCGAAGAAGATAAAATACTCGCCACACCAACACTATCAAAAATTTTGCCGCCTCCTGTGCGGAAAATTATTGGTGATTTAACAGACAGGGAAAGAGTATTAATTGGGTTGGATCTGCTTTACGAAGAATTAAATGAAGAATATGGGAAAGAATCAGACAAAATGTAGGATTTAGAAGCCAATAAGTAATAATTCCGAGTAAAGCTGTGGCGTTAGCCACTTTTTGATGGAAATTTGGGAATTTATTTACCTACAATTTGGTATATTTATTTAGTTATTAAAAATAATTAAAAACTTTCTTGATTTTAAAAACCTGGGTTGAATATCCATATTAGATGAACCATGAATAAAAAAGAGCAACCTGAACAAAAAAAAATACCTATCGGTGTCGAAAAAATTCGCACGATGATCGAAGGCTTTGACGATATCAGTCATGGCGGTTTACCTGTGGGTCGAACTACTTTAGTTAGTGGAACTTCAGGAACCGGCAAGACTCTATTATCACTGCAATTCCTTTATAATGGCATCACTTACTTCGATGAACCCGGAGTATTTGTTACCTTTGAAGAATCACCCAGTGACATTATTAAAAATGCCCATATTTTTGATTGGAATTTACAACGGTTGATTGATGAAGGTAAATTATTTATTCTCGATGCATCTCCTGACCCTGAAGGTCAAGATATAGTTGGTAATTTTGATTTATCTGCCCTGATTGAACGTTTACAATATGCCATTCGTAAATATAAAGCTAAACGGGTTTCCATTGATTCCATGACAGCCATATTTCAACAATATGAAGCTGTCGGAGTAGTGCGACGAGAAATTTTTCGGTTAGTAGCACGGCTAAAACTATTGAATGTCACCACCATCATTACCACTGAACGGGGTGAAGAATATGGACCAGTAGCATCCTTTGGAGTCGAAGAATTTGTTTCCGATAATGTAGTAATTTCTCGCAATGTTTTAGAAGGAGAACGTCGGCGGCGAACCATTGAAATTCTCAAGTTACGGGGGACAACCCACATGAAAGGTGAATATCCCTTCACAATTACCAATGAAGGAGTTAATATATTCCCCCTGGGAGCAATGCGTTTAACACAACGATCTTCTAATGTGCGGGTATCTTCTGGAGTGAAAGTTCTTGATCAAATGTGTGGTGGTGGTTTCTTTAAAGATTCGATTATTTTAGCCACAGGAGCTACAGGTACTGGTAAAACCTTATTAGTTAGTAAGTTTATTCAAGATGGCTGCATTAGTGGTGAGCGAGCAATATTATTTGCCTATGAAGAATCTCGCGCCCAACTTTCCCGAAATGCCCATTCTTGGGGTATAGATTTTGAAGAATTAGAACATCAAGGATTACTGAAAATTATTTGTACCTATCCTGAATCAACTGGTTTAGAAGATCATTTACAAATTATTAAATCAGAAATCTCCCATTTTAAACCTGCTCGTATTGCCATTGATTCACTTTCTGCAATGGCTAGAGGTGTTAGTAATAATGCTTTTCGTCAGTTTGTAATTGGTGTCACAGGTTATGCTAAACAAGAAGAAATTACTGGTTTTTTTACCAATACTACAGACCAATTCCTGGGTTCTAATTCCATTACTGACTCCCATATTTCCACGATTACAGATACAATTTTGATGTTACAATATGTAGAAATTCGGGGAGAAATGTCGCGGGCAATTAACGTATTTAAAATGCGCGGCTCATGGCACGATAAGGGCATTCGTGAATATAATATTACGGCAGATGGTCCTGACATTAAAGATTCATTCCGTAATTATGAGCGGATTATCAGTGGTGCGCCTACGCGCGTTAGTATAGACGAAAAGGCAGAACTTTCTCGGATTGTCAAACGTTTTGAAGACAAACCAAGTTCTGATGTCTAACATGAGTTATCGTGCGATATTCCTGCCCAAATCTCCAGATCGTGCTATATTTTGTGTTGAAGACAAGTATTCTGCCGCTAAATTAATATTTTTTGTGTGAGGGGATGCGGTGAAAGGACAGCAATTATTCCATTGTTTCTTACCTGGTGTAACAGTAGCAGTATTAACAACTCAGCCCGCTTGGGCTACTGTTATGAAAGTGAATGAGTTACAGCTAAAGTCTACTTCTAGTGTGTTGGTTTCTACTGATAGTAGAAATTTATTCCCAGACAATAGCCTACTGCCTAAAAGTAAAGTTAATAGTAACCCAGGATTATTACCTGTTAGTTATTTTAGTCAAGGCAGTATCAAGCCTGTTGGTAACTCCAGTCTACCTATAATCATGGCTGACAATTATCTCAGCACTGAGGGAGAAAAAAGTTCTCCAAACTATGACAGTAGATTTGTAAGTTTTTCTGATTTATCAAATTCAAATAATAATTTACTGTTTGCGAGTAATTCTCAGTTAGGTAGTTTAAGTAACTCTGATCAGCAAGTGATCAATGGTGATGTTGAGATATCAAAGTTACTAGAGTCTAGTAATTGCCCACAGTCACAGCCTAAGAGTCAATCAGCTTTGCTACTTACTGCTAACACCTGCTTACCTCAAAATAATAGTTTGATAGCACAAACAACTGTTCCTAATACGACAGAAACCAGTACACCTCCGACCGCAGAAAATGTCAATTCTGCACCTAGTCAACCTGTAGATTTTCCTAATGTTCCTAACGAGTTGAATCCCAGTCCTAATCCCCTGTTATATCCAACGCAAGCAGAGGAAGTGAAGGTTCAAGGAAATCAGCCAATTAGTTTGTCACAGGCTCTGGAACTGGCTAAACGGAATAATAATGATTTACAGGTGTCTGTACTGCAACTGGAACGGAGTAAGTCGGTTTTGCGTGAAGCTCAAGCAGCTTTAATGCCTAGTGTGGATTTGAGTGGTGATGTGACAAATAGTCGCAGTGCTAGTAGTACATTATCCTTCGACCAAGCTAGAAAAACTAATCCTTTAGTGGGTGATCCTCCTGCCAATACCACATTTAGCGGTACTGCACAGATAAGATATGACCTTTACACCTCTGGTAGACGTAATGCAGCGATTAAAGAGGCGCAAGAAAGGATACGAGTGCAAGAGTTAGATGTAGAAAGGCAATCTGAGGAAATTCGCCTGAATGTGGCTAGGGCATATTATGATTTGCAACAAGCTGATGAAAATGTGAGAATTTCTCAGTCAGCGGTTACAAATGCTCAGGCGAGTTTGAAGGATGCAGTGGCTTTAGAACGGGCAGGTGTAGGGACTCGGTTCGATGTGTTGCGATCGCAGGTAAATTTAGCTAACTCCCAACAGGACTTAACTAGTGCCTTTTCTCAACAACAAATTGCCCGCCGTAAGTTAGCACCACTGTTGAATTTATCCCAATCAGCGAGTATTAGTGCGGGTGATCCTGTGAAATTGGCAGGTTTATGGCAACATCCACTAGAACAAAGCATTGTTTTAGCTTATCAAAATCGTCCTGAACTACAACAGAACTTAGCACAGCGTAATATCAGCGAGGCTCAAAGAAAACAAGCATTAGCAACTTTGGGACCCCAGGTGAGCTTGGTGGGTAGATATAACTTGTTAGATCAGTTTGATGATGGCACAAGCGTCAGCGATGGTTATTCCGTGGGAGTGCAAGCCACCCTCAGTTTATATGATGGCGGGGCAGCAAAAGCCAGAGCAGCCCAATCTAAGACCAATATTGCGATCGCTGAAACTCAATTTTCTGAACAGCGCAACCAAATCCGCTTTCAAGTAGAACAAGCATACTCTACCCAGGCTTCAAACTTAGAAAATGTGCAAACTTCTAATGTGGCTTTAGAACAAGCTAAAGAGTCTTTGCGGTTAGCGCGGTTAAGATTCCAAGCAGGTGTCGGGACTCAAACTGATGTAATTAACGCATTAAATGATCTCACCCGTTCAGAGGGTAATCGCGTCAAAGCAATATTGGATTACAACCGTGCTTTAACAGAATTGCAAAGATACGTTACCACTAGGGGTTTGAATCAGTTACAGGAATCAGGGGTCAAGTAAGAGGTAGGGGAGGTAGGGGAGGTAGGGGAGGTGGGGGAGGTAGGGGAGGTAGGGGAGGTAGGGGGGGTAGGGGAGGTAGGGGAGGAAATTCTTCACCAATCCCCAATCCCCAGTCCCCAATGCTGTAAAATAGTTTTCAAATCCTGGTCTAGTCAAAAACTCATGACTAAAGTTACATCACAAGAGATTGCAAAATTTCGTTCTCATTTGGTAGATGATCCTCAAGCAATGGAAGCATTAGACTTGATAGAGGATTGCGATGGAGATTTAGAAGATGCGGTAATGACTCTGGCTATTCGGGCTGGACAAGAACCAGAACAAACCAATTCCGACTGGTTGGATGCTTTAGCCAAAAAGTGGCGGGCGGTAATTTGTGAACAAGAATATCGAGAAAACTTGTTAAATGGGTCAATTCAAGAGATGATTAGACATCTGAGGACAATACCGAGTTTTCCCAAAAGTCTGGCTACACCCGTTTTAATTTATATTCTTAAACAAGGTGTGAATAATTTTTGTGAGCCTTTGGATTTGCTAAAGTCACATTAATCCTGAGTTTTAAAATTGATGAATTATCTTGTTGCTGTATTATCAGATCGCATCCAGGCTGAAGCCGCTGATTTAGCTTTAGAAAGAGAAGGCATAAATGGCACTATTCTTGGTAGAGGATATAAAAGTGCTGATGAATTTGGTTTAATTGATCCCAAAGAACAGGCAAAAAAACAAGTCAAGCTAATGGCGATTTGGTTAGTACCATTTGGCTTTTTTTCCGGTTTTACCTTCAGTTTGATTACCGGTTTGGATACCTTTGCTTGGGCTGGAGAAATCGGGAATCATGTGATTGGCGGCATTCTGGGCGCTGGTAGTGGTGCAATGGGTAGTGTATTTGTAGGTGGTGGCGTAGGTTTATTAGAGGGTGGTGGTGATGCTTTACCCTATCGCAATCGTTTAGATGCAGGTAAGTATTTAATTGTGGTACAGGGTTCGGAAACTCTGACTCGTCAAGCTACTCGCATTCTCCGCCAGTTTGAACCAGAAAATATTCAAGGTTATGCGGAAAATAATTAGTATATACCAGATCCCCGACTTCTTTGAGAAGTCGGGGATCTATTTCCTCCTGCTCCCTGTAACTCCTATAATTCCATGCTACCTAGAGAAGAACTTTTAAAAGGTGTTGAAAACCGCGATACTGTTGCCCGTGTAATTGATCAAGCAGATCAAGCTATAAAGACCTGGGAAGTGGTATTTACAGATTTTTTGTCTCCGCCGGAGTTGGCGGAAATTCAAAGGGTATTTAGCCGCTTAACGGAGGTGCATTCGGTAGCTTGGGGTGGATATCCACAGGCGGAAAGACAAAGGTTAGCGATCGCTCGTGCTGATTTACCATTAGATCAGTCCGAAGTGGCGATTGTGGCTTTAGAAATCGCTGGTAATTTCTTGTTTGATACAGCAAATCACCGGGATTTTTTAGGCGCAATGCTGGGAACGGGAATTGTGCGAGAAAAAACCGGAGATGTGATTGTCTTAGGGGAAAGAGGGGCGCAGGTGATTGTTGTCCCTGAATTGGTAGAATTTTTAGAGATGAGTTTACAACAGGTGCGTTCTGTGCCAGTAAAAACTCGACGCATTGAAATTAATGAGTTAAAAATCCGCGAACCGAAGAAGAAGGAAATGACGACGGTGGAAGCTTCTTTGCGGTTAGATGCGGTGGCTTCGGCTGGGTTTGGGATGTCCCGGAGTAAGATGGTGGATTTGATTGACTCTAATGATGTGCGTGTCAATTGGAAGGAAGTCACCCAAGCCAGTTCCCACGTTAAAACAGGGGATTTAATCGCTATTCGGGGAAAAGGGCGGTTGGAAGTTGGGGAAATTGCGGTGACGAAAAAGGATCGCTATCGGGTGCAGTTGACTAGATATATGTAGGATAGAATTTTGGTTTTAGGGGTTGACAGATTATATTTTATATGATAGATTATTAATCTGTGTTGATTACGGACGGTTAGCTCAGGTGGTTAGAGTACATCGTTGACATCGATGGGGTCGTTGGTTCGAGTCCAATACCGTCCATATTTTTTGTAAAGTGACTAATTCTTTGTCGTTGGTGGCAGGTTAGTAAACTAGTACAATTGTATATCCGACCTTCCGCACCCTAAACTGTCACACAACGAAAAATGGTCGTTTGGGGATTTGAGATTGGCGAACTGCTTGCAGCAGCGCTTCGCTATCGCCACCTAAGATTTCGACGATTTTGTATCAAAATTATCATCAAAGGTATTCAAAAATCCGAAATTACCGATTGTGACACTGGGGGGTGCGGAATGTGGGGTATATATAATAAAATATAATAAAGAATTATAGTAAAGTTCGCTGTTTAAATGTAGAATTCTATTAAGTTAACAATTTTCAATTTGTCTCTAAACCTGTGGCATTACAAGAAGTAGTATTAGAAATACGTTTTCCCCCTATAGAGGATTACGCTATTTTTGCTGGCGCAATGTCAGTGTCTCACAAAGTAAACTTTCCACTCACGCAAAAATTAGAGCCTCCTGGATTGCCTGAGTTTGTACCAATATCAGGTATTGTTCGTCATCGCTTTTCTGGTCAAGATCAGTCCAAATTATTTCAAATAGGATCTGATGTTATTAGTGTCAATTATCTACAATATACAAATTTTAGTGATTTTATAGACGATATAAAAGAAATTTTGTCTTCTGCACAAACGCACGGAGCTAAAATCAGCTATGCTTACAGAATAGGGCTTCGTTATATTAATAGTTTTAATAAAATAGCCGATCCTTTTGAGTTTTTGAATCTTTCCTCTCCCTTTACTAACAAAAGTTTTGATATTACAGAATTTATACAAGTAAGGAAAGTAGATAAAGTTGAAACCGGATTATTTCTAGATATAAATGTACAATTTAATTCCAATGATCATGGCTTAATCCTAGATTTAAACTCTTTTTATCAGAATGACAAAAATATTGAACAACCAGAGGAGCAATGGAGTATAGAAAAATTAATTGATTGGATATCAAAAGCACATGAGCTTATTAAAGAGAACTTTAAAACTTTAGTTCCTCAGTTAGAAGAAGGGGTAAAACCATGAACGTTTCTTTAACTATGAATTCGTCAACTTATCCTGTGGAAGATTATTCTGTATATAAAACAGGTAGCAGCCATAATTTTAAAATTTTGGAGCAGTGTTTGACTCCATTATTTCTCGCTGCGACAGTGGCAAATTCATCAACAACAATGCCTATCCGTAGTCTAATATTTGATTCGGCTGTTTCAGTTGAAGACAATATTCAAATTCCGCAAATTTATCAAAAAACGATAACCAAGCAGGAAGCTATTGTCATGTTTACTACAAAATGGCAAGAAAGGAGTATGTCTCTTAGCTATGAAGACTCCAAATTATGGAAAGAGATACTTGCATCACAATCAGAGCAAGGATTTCCGGATTTTTAAGTAATGGGTGGAATTCAACTAGATGGTTTAATCCAATATTTACAAAAAGCTTTCCCTGTCTATCCAGATGGAAATACTGCCGATGCCAGGCTCGCTCTAGAACAATTTGGTACTCAAAATAGCAGTATTCAGGTTTTATGCGATCCAGTTAAACAATGGTCACAGGGAGACATACTTAATATAATTCCATTCTTAAATTTCACTAAAGATGGAAAGGTGTCTAATTTTCAAGCACCGGCAATGATAATAACTAGCACCTGTGATTTAGATAGGAAAGAAAAGATAGTTGTATGCCCTTGTTTCCCTCTGGAAAATTTTAAACCATTAAATTCTTATTCAGAAATTCCTAAAAACAATGTTTTTGAATTTTTCTTCATTGGAAGTGGTTTAACAGGCGGAGAATGGGTTGTGGATTTAAGTCATCCTATGACGTTGTTGAGGGAGAGAGTCTCCAAGCGAATACAGGAAGGAAATATTATTCGCCTACATTCTCTTACACAAGTCGGCTGGTATCTTTTTATTACTAAATTTTCCATGAAATATTTTCGTCCTGATGATCCCCCAACAATGCAAGAACGACAAAATCTTTGAGTGATTACCTTGTGTTTAGTATTTTTTTGCTCTTCGGTACTTACTATGCTAAATCATTTTGTCAAACCATAAAATCCTTACCATATAAGGATTTTATGTTAATTCATCGGTGAATTTGACATAAATTTGGCATCAAAAACAATGAAACCCTTTATTTATAAGGGTTATGGGGTAAATAAACTCATATTTGGCATAACAGGTACGGAAGAACCATAATGTGGGTAGAGGTTTAACGCTGCTGAACCTCATCAATTAACAGGCTTATGACTCTCAGCTAAAGTGCAGCCTGATAAAGAAATGGTAAATGGTATGATGACGTTACTCAACTTCCAGTCTTAATCGTCTGTATTTTTCTTTTCTGCTATTCTCAATTTAGCAGAACGGGAACGGGGGTTTTCTTTAATTTCTTCTTCTGTGGCAATTATGGGTTTTTTTGTCAATATTCGCAAGGAAGGGGAATTTCTCAAACCATGTTTAACTGGTCTGTCTTCTAAACTGTGAAAGCTGATAATAGCTATTCTTCCTTCAGGAATAAGCGCGTGAGGTGCTTTTTCTATTAAGGTTTCCAGGACTTTTAATTCGTCATTGACAGCAATTCGCAAAGCTTGAAAAACACGGGTTGCGGGGTGAATTCTCCCATGACGATATTTAGGAGGGACGGAGTAGGCGATCGCATTTGCCAGTTCTGTAGTAGTATTGAATGGGCGTTTTTCAACAATTCTTCTGGCTATTCTGCGAGAAAGTCTCTCTTCACCGTATTTAAAGAAAATATCCGCCAATTCTTTTTCACCCCATTCATTAATAATATCTCCAGCGGTGAGGGATTGTTGCTGGTTCATTCGCATATCTAAATTTGCGGTATTTCTAAAACTAAAACCCCGTTCTGGGTTATCTAAATGATAGGAACTTACTCCCAAATCGGCTAAAATTCCATGATAGGTATTTTCTGGAAATTGGTAATTAGCAAAGTTGCTATGAATAAATTTGACTCTATTTCCAAATTCTGCTAGATTCTCTTTTGCTGCATTTAAAGCATCTTCATCTTGGTCAAGTGCGGTAATTTTCACATCTTCAGCAGTCTCTAATATTAACCGACTGTGACCACCACCACCAACGGTTAAATCTAAATAATGTCCACCAGGTTGGATATTTAAACCTGTAATCACTTCTTGACTGAGAACGGGAATATGGGAAAAAGCGATTTCTTCTAAATCTATCGGTGTTTGTAAATCTGATTTGATCATTAATTTATTGATACTAAAAATTAAGAAGCAAGTTTGGCGTTGATAAAATGGTCAGAATCACGGATGAGACGGATTGCGCTGATTTCACGGATTTTAGTAACTTTTATCATAGCAAACAGCCTAATCCGCGCCATTTTTTAATCCGTATAATCCGCGATTCTCACTTTTGAGTGATCCCCGGATTCCTTAAGAATTGTCAAACCATAAGAATGTAAGGGTTTAAATTCTAACGGAAAACCGCCATATTTTTCAATTATTTTATCAATATCTTCCATAATCTTAATAGTCTCCGATATTATAGAAATAATATTTTGATAATGACTAATTTCATCAAAATTCAATTGTCTCCCTTTTCTGTCTTTCAGCCATTTTTGACAAACTTGATAACCCCTTGCTTTCATTAAATGGTATCTAACTAGTTTATCACCTTTGATAACTAACTCCCAAAAAAGCGGAGAATTAGAAGTTAAAGGAACACGAGGAAAATCAATCTTTAAAAATTCGGCGTAACGTTGACGGTAAATAGGAGAATGAAAGATGGCATAAATGTAATTAAAAATATCCTCTGGTCTAAAAGTCTTATTTTTATCTCCTTTTCCATCAACTAATTCATAACTAAATCATACCCCTGAAAAAACTCTGCTTCTCCTTCTCTGCGACTGGAGCGCCTCTGCGCGAGCTAAAATTTAACTATAGATATTAATTAGAGTAATTATAAATTAAATCTATCTTGCCACCAGGGGATTGCGGGAAGGCTGGGAGCCGCGTCTCTTTAGAGCGCGGGGGAAAGCCTACCCGTGCGGTTTTAACCGCTGCCAATATTCTCAACCATGATGCGGGTCATTAATATATCTTTCTATTGTGTCGGCGGCAACATTCCCCGCAGTTGAAAAGAAATAGCTTTTTTTCATAGATTTTAGCTATTGACTTCCTTTTAATTGGAGATTAACATAGTTATATCATCAATTACATCAACAAAATAAGCCTGTGCAAATACGCTGGAGATTCAAGCTAAAACCGAATATTGGGCAACAAGCCTTAATGTCTGAGTGGCTTGTTACTTTGCGGAAACACAGAAATTATTGTTTGGCAGAACGTCAGCGCGGTTTTGAGACTAATAACCAGAAATCAGATGAGTCCGTGATGTACTATTATGGTGCATTCTCAGACTTAGATAGTCGAATTGAATATGGTTCTTATTGCCCTTTGACCTGCCCTATTGTTAAACATGGCATCATGTATGCTGAGTTAACAAAAAATAGCAAAAAGCATGGTTTAATCTGGGGTAACGCGACTGATATTCAAAGTAAAAGAACAACTGAATTACGTTCTGAGTCTGAATGGTATAGCCGAATTAATTCAGATGTTTTACAAGGCAATTTAGCTAAATTAGATATTGCTTATAACGGATTTTTTCAACACAAAAGGGGTTTCCCTGCGTTTCGTAAAGCAGCTAACTTTAAAACTTTTCAATTCAAGCCAGGACAAGTAAAATTAACTGTTAATCGTGAATCTAATCAGCCAAGATGCTATTCCCATGCCTACTTTCCTGGACTGGGGACTATGCGCTATTTTGATAGTCGTACTATTCCAGTAGATGCTAACATTAGAACGGTAACAGTAATTCAAGAAGCTGATGTCAGCAAAGACACTAAAAACCTACCGGGGGACTCTTTTGAAAGTTACGCTTGTCAGAGATGATTCTGCCAGTAATGGCAAACAGGATCAGGGCAAGAACCGTACATCTAAGGTAATACCTGAAAAGCGGATATTATTCGAGCAGTTGTCTTGACAATTATTCGATTAAGAATCCCCGCGTCTTTAGAGGATGTTTGAAAAGCCTTTAATGTATAAATAAACCCCTCTGGTAAACCTCTCCCCGATGCGGGTAGAGGCTTTGAAACCCCCATTCCCTCCTAGGGACTTCCAAATAAAAAAATACTCAACCACCTAACGCAAAAATCTCTCAAACCCTTATTCCTCTGTGTCCTCTGCGCCTCTGTGGTTCGTTAATCAGGATAATTTATTTCTTGGAAGTCCCCTAGAGAAGGGGGGTTAGGTTTCTGGAGATTATCGGTTTCATCTAATACTTTTCAAACAACCTCTTAGACCGGGGAGTGTCAAAACCCCAGGTACATGAAAAAAATCCAGATTCTCAATCCCTTATATATCAGGCTTACCTATAATAATTGAAGAAGCTGCACAAAATAAAACATCAAGTACAAAACCGACTCTGCTATTCTCTCTCCAACGTCACCTGTAGAGATAACCTAGAAATTATCCCTATCAGCTAAATTTTGGCAGAAAAGAGCGATCTGCTTGCAGCAGTGCTTCGCTATCGCCGCAAGTTAATCTAAACGGATCAATTGACAACATCCACAACGGGAGAACAGCAAAATCTATGAGTAGAATCGAAACCCGCACTGAACCGATGGTGCTAAACATGGGACCTCACCACCCATCAATGCACGGAGTCCTACGTTTAATCATGACCCTAGATGGTGAAGATGTCGTTGACTGCGAACCAGTTATTGGCTATCTACACAGGGGAATGGAGAAAATTGCCGAAAACCGTTCTACAATCATGTATGTCCCCTATGTCAGCCGTTGGGACTACGCTGCGGGGATGTTTAATGAAGCGGTGACAGTTAATGCACCGGAAAAATTAGCGGGTATCACCGTTCCTAAACGTGCCAGCTATATTCGCGTGATTATGCTGGAATTAAACCGCATTGCGAACCACCTATTATGGTTTGGTCCATTCTTGGCTGACGTAGGCGCACAAACACCCTTTTTCTACCAATTCCGGGAACGGGAAATGATTTATGATCTGTGGGAAGCTGCAACTGGCTACCGCATGGTTAATCATAATTATTTCCGAGTTGGTGGTGTAGCTGCGGATTTACCTTATGGTTGGGTAGATAAGTGTTTAGATTTCTGTGACTACTTTATTCCCAAAGTGGATGAATATGAACGCTTAGTTACTAATAACCCGATTTTTCGCCGCCGGATTGAGGGTTTGGGAACTATTAGCCGTGAAGAAGCGATTAACTGGGGACTTTCTGGACCAATGTTACGGGCTTCTGGGGTAAAATGGGATTTACGAAAAGTTGACCACTACGAATGTTACGATGATTTCGATTGGGATGTTCAGTGGGAAACTGTTGGTGATTGTCTTGCACGTTACATGGTACGGATGCGAGAAATGCGCGAGTCTGTGAAAATAGTCCGGCAAGCGATCGCTGGATTACCCGGTGGACCCTACGAAAACCTAGAAGCCAAGCGGTTAATGGCTGGGAAAAAATCCGAGTGGGATGCTTTTGATTACCAATTCGTTGCTAAGAAAGTTTCTCCTACTTTCAAAGTCCCCAATGGTGAAATCTACTCCCGTGTCGAAAGTGGTAAGGGAGAATTAGGAATTTATTTAGTTGGTGATAATAATGTTTTCCCCTGGCGCTGGAAAATCCGTGCCGCAGATTTCAACAACCTACAAATTCTCCCTCATTTACTCCGAGGAATGAAGGTAGCAGATATTGTTGTTATTCTCGGTAGTATTGACGTAATTATGGGTTCTGTTGATAGATAATCAATCTTGATACTCCAGGACAAGGACTTCAATGTGTATCTTCTGGAATTCTTGTAGAGACGTTCCATGGAACGTCTCTACATTACCTGCCACCTAAGTAGTGAGACAAAATTAATTACACAATGTTATTGCGTAAGCGTGGCGTTAGCCATAGGAAATGAAGCAATCGTCAGGGTTATGATTGCTTCCCTTCCCTCGCAATGACTGTAAATATTTTTGTCCAATTACTTAATGTCTAATTATCTATGAATTTTCAATTTTTAATTGTTGAAGGTTGGCTGTGATTTTGGAATAAAGGGCGCACGATTAAATACCCAGCGGCAAAACCAGTTATCATAATGAATATAATAGTTATTGCCAGCCACCAACCATTTAAGCCTTTAACCTCAGACTGAGATTGGGGATAGTAGCTAACTTCCTGTTCTTCTATAAATACTGTTTTTGATACTGGTAAGTTTATACTCATCCGTGTCGCAGTAGACTCCTGATGACGGTTTTCAGAAGGGGTAGGTTTTGTTGATGTTTTTGGTCGGGGACGATTTGTTGGCTGACGCGGAGATTCTGCGGTAATAATTGGTTTAGGTTTGTGTTTTACCTCGTGATGATCATGAGGTGTCGGCTGAGGCTGAGGTGGATAATTAACTTCATGATCAGATAGAGATGGTGCAGGAGAACTGGGTGATGGTGTACTAACTAGCTTTTGCAGTTCTAAGCAAGACTGAATCACTTTAGTAATTTCTAGCCGCAGTTGTTGATTTTCTTGGACTAATTTCTGATTATGACTGGTAATCACATCCAATTTAGATTGAACCGCTTGTAACTCCGCTGTCAACTCTCGATAAACGCAGAGGGGAACAGAAGGGGGGTAGTTATTAGGTGGTTGGCTATAGTGAGATCCTGTAGTTGTTTTCATGGAGATTTTAGTATCAAAATACGGTAGTTAGAGTAAGGGTACGCAAAACCAGAATATGATTATTTATGATATTATGCCCAAAAATAATAGAAAAATGCACAAAATGCAAAGATGGGGAAAAATATCAGGAGTCGAGAATGAAAACTACCAGTATATTAACTGATTTCATGTGATTAATACAACGCTTAATAAATAAATTTATTTGATCAATAATGGGAAAAAGTGTCCCACTGGTCCTTGTCCTTTGCCAATATCCAAGGAATAGGTAAGAGCATTTGTCACATATTCCTTAGCTATTTGCACTGATGTCCATAGGTCTTTACCTAAAGCTAGGTTAGCAGCGATCGCCGCTGATAGAGTACAACCTGTACCATGAGTATTTTTTGTCTCTACCTGTTTCGTTGTCAAAATCTCCAATTGTTCCCCATCAAACCAAACATCAACACCCCGCAAATTCCCATACATTCCCCCACCCTTGACTAAAACAGCCTTGACTCCTAACTCCCTGTGGATAATTTCCGCTGCTGCTTGCATATCTGCTAAAGAAGTAATTTCTAACCCGCTTAAAATCTGCGCTTCATAACGATTTGGGGTAATAATAGCTGCTAAGGGAATTAGAGTATTCCGCAGGGTTTGTATGGCATCATCATCAATTAGTTGCGCTCTTGTGCGTGATACCATCACAGGATCAACCACTAGATTCTCAATTTTATAAGCTGTTATTTGCTGGGCTACAGCCAAAATAATTTCTTGATTGAGCAACATTCCCGTCTTTGCAGCCTGTACGCCAATGTCCTCTACAACCGCCTGAATTTGAGCAACAATAGACCGGGGAGCGATCGCATCAACTCTATTAACTCCCACAGTATTTTGGGCTGTAATACAGGTAATAGCAGTTGTTCCGTGAACACAGTGAAAAGCAAAAGTTCGTAAATCAGTTTGAATTCCTGCACCCCCACCACTATCAGAACCAGCAATAGTTAAAGCAACAGGCACGAAAGTTTTGTTTATTGTCATAATTGGAGTCTAAATAGGTCTTGCTGAAAAAACGTAAAAGAATCAAAGGTTTGAGGTTGATAAAAAGGAAAATAGGTGCAAGGTTTTTGAGGGGGTAGTACCAAAACGGAGTATTTTACCTCCAATAAACTTAAAAGTTTGGGGATGACAGATAGCTGAAACAGTCACCTGTCACCTCCCTTCACTAGAAGACTTATTCAGCAAACCCTAAATAGGTGGTCTCAAATTGGACTAAATTTATTAATAATATTGGTTCTACCGCTCCCCTTGTGATTAAATATCCCCTTTCGATGCCCAAAACCATTGCTGTACATGGGTTCTATCTCAATTAAGAGCGATCGCCTATTTTTGAAAACATTAAAACCTCAAATCAAATCAGGGTAAGAGTTTGAGGGATATTTTACCGAAAATATCATAAAGGGAGCGGTAGAACCATAATATTTACAGCGGTTTCCAACTATATGAGTTACATCTTAGCCCACTCATCGCTTGCGGGGAGGGGGTTGGGGGTGGGGTTCTTGTACCTCATAACACCGGAGAGTGCTGTATGTTGGGTTGACATAAGAAACCCAACATAAAATCCTTTTATTTAATCGTCATTTTGGTGACACTTTCAGGTATGTTTATTTTCAAATAATCAGCAATAAACTCACCATACTTTTTCTTAATTTCCATAGGGAGAAACTCGAATCCTCTAATATTTAATCTACATTCAGGAGAGCCACAACAACATTCGGGAACGGCAATACTAATATACTCCGTCGTCTCATAATCCCAGGTAATCTCAGTTCCAGCAGGAATATCAACCAATGCGACGAAATCGTAGCCGCCAAATTTATTATTCCGAACTCCTGTATTTGGGCTACAAGAATGATTGATTAATCGCGCCGGTTCATCCAATTGAATATGCCGGTCAAAATCCATTTGGAAAGAGTGCATAGTTCTTTCTGAAAGGATTTCAACTTGGTTTCCAACTACCACAGTCTCATCCTTATGAAACCATCGGTTGGCAAAAACGCTTCTGCCTTTACTTGTTACTTTTACTAAGGTATCTAATTCCATCATCCTATTTTTTAGTAGAGATTACGAATCTTATTCCGATTCCATGAGATTGCTATTAAGAAGCGACACTGGAATATTAATTGGCTCACTATCCACAGATGAAAGTGCGGCAACAATCGGCTCGTTGACTTGTACTTCATGATCCTGCTCAGTATCCTGAGATTTAGTTTGACCAAAAATCATTGCCATCAAGACAAAAGTAGCACCAATAATACCACGTACCCCCAGTTTCTCTCCCAGCAATAAAAACGAAAAAACTGCTGCAAAAATCGGCTCAAGGGTATACATTAAGGCCGTTTCGTAAGCGTTAACCCATTTTTGAGCCAATACTTGGAGAAGAATGGTAGCAGCAGTATCAAATAAACCTAAATACAAAATTACAGCCCAGTTAGCACCTATGGACTCATACTGTCTAACTAAATCTGGCGCTCCCCAAATTAAAGACACTATTGCTATTACCCAAAGCTGGATTGCTGTCAGTGGTAAAATAGGGTGGCGTAAAGTGATGGACTCAAGCTTAAGAATGTAGATAGAGTAAAGAAAGGCGTTACCCAACATCAAGAAATCGCCGACCACTATCTGCTCACTTTCCCAACACATCACTCCCACCCCAAAGATAGCCATTGCTGCGGCGAGGAAAGTTTTCAGCAATACTTGCCGACCTAGTAATTGTCCCAATAGAGGAACTAGAATAACGTTAAAACTCGCAATAAATGCAGCATGATTGGCAGAGGTAGTTTCCAGGGCAACTGTTTGGAGAGTTAAGGTACTAAAGATTATCAGTCCTAATAAAATTCCATCCCGTAGCAGGGGAAGATTCACAAAACGCAAATAGGGGGTGAAAGGTAATGCGGCTACTGCGAAGCGGGTTGCAAATATTACTGAAGGAGAAAGGCTACCAAGGGCTGCTTTAAGAACTGGGTAGCTCGTACCCCAGATGAGAGTGACGAGAAGCAACACTGCTATACCCGAATAATAGAGAGTGTTTGGTGATTTTTGAGAGTAGTTATTTAATTCTATGGTCATTAAGCAGCATAGCCTCTTATCAATTTAACTATATTCCGTTAGTTAACCGTAAAGCGGTTCACTAGAGTGAGAAATATTAACGTTTATTGTTTCTTCATCAGCATATCTAAAAAAAATTAGGTTAGTTCACTTGAATTCTTCGCACAAAAGCAAAACCCAAGACTTATAAGCATTTGTTGGGTTGCGCTGTCGCTTGACAATCAAGACAGTCGCTACAAAAACTCTTACCGAACATTATTGAATGCTGAAGGACATACATTCCTATAAAAAACTGCCCCAGATATCCTAACACACTAATTATACTCAAAACGACTAGAAGCTGGACTTTTTTATCATACAAATAACAAGTTCAAAGCCTTTCCTTTGCACCTTTCCCTAACCCTCTCCTAAGAGGAGAGGGAAAAGGAATAACATTTAATACTGGAGAGGTTTACCAGAGGGGTTTCATATTTGGTTAAACTATGAACCGTTTGCAGTATAATACGAAAAATAAAAAACTCAACATTATCTGGCTATTATTTTCAAACAGAGAACTTCTACTTGATATTTAGTTTCTCCAGTTGATTCACTCGAATTGTCAATTTATTAATTTTCTGATTTAATTCAACCACCAAATTAGCTAAATTCTTAAACATCTTTTCCTGTTGCAATTGTGATAAATTCTGTCTTGCATTAGGAGAAGATTGAGGACTATCAGCAACAGGTAATTGATTATTTTTCCCAACCATTAACTCAAGTTGTTGTAAGCGTAATTGTAAACTCCTAACATCAGACTCTAAATTATTAACGCGGAAATCAACTTGTTGCGGTAAAGCAGAATTTAATAAAACACCACTCCAAACAACAAACACACACAGCCCAGTTACCAACAATCTTTTCAATATCATGCTTATTAAAGATTATTAAATGAAAATGGCTCTACCGTTCCCTTTCTGTAAAACAACATTTATTGTAGCGACTGTCTTGATTGTCAAGCGATCGTTAAGGAAAAATTTAAAGTCTAGGAAAAAAGTCAGAAAATAGAGGAGAAAAACAGAACAGAACAAAACAGGTAAATTATAGGTTGCCATAAATTACCAAACTAGATTGGAGGTATAAAAACGACAGTAGAACTTTATGCAGAAATTGGTTGTGAGTCTTGAGAAATAGACCAAGGAAGATGATCTCGAATCATCGCATTTAAAATAACTAACATTTTATGAACGCAAGCAGTAATGGCCAATTTTTTGGGTTTACCACGTTCAACCAAGCGCTCATAAAAAGTTTTGATAACAGGATTATGACGCATGGCAACAACAGCACCCATATAAAGAATGGCACGAACATGGGCGCGACCACCATTAATCATGCGCTTACCTTTGTGCTGACCACTATCATGATTAATTGGTGCAACACCAACTAAGCGAGAGATTTGTTTGGCAGTTAATTGACCTAATTCTGGTAAGTCAGAAACTAAAGTGGTAGAAATTACTTGACCAATGCCAGGAGTAGTTTTGAGTAGATTGACTTTATCAATCCATTGTTGATTATTTTGGGTCAACGTCTCAATTTCTTGATTGAGTTGTTGAAGATGTTGCTCAAGATAATCAATATGGGATTCAATATCTGTCAAAGCTTTACCACGAGCGCGGTCACGGCGATTCTTTTCCGCTGTAGACATTTCTACTAATTGTCTTCGGCGACTAATTAATTCGCCTAATTGACGTGACATTTCACTTTCGATTGCTAACACCTCCGGTTTCATTGCTTCACCGAAATGCGCCAAAATCTGTGCATCAATGGCATCGGTTTTGGCTAACTTACCTGTAGCTTTAGCAAAGTCTCTTCCCTGACGAGGATTGATTAATGCTACTGGTAAAAGAGCCGCTTGCAATTGAATGATTAATTCTGTTTCTAGTCCTCCTGTTGCTTCCAGTACGATTAGGTTTAAATCGTTAGATTGAAGTTGCTTAACTAGATTAGCTATTTCTGTTTCAGTATTAGCAAATTGAAATGCTTTACCCATTGGACGGATATAAACATCAAGTGTTGCTTTACTTACGTCAATGCCTACCCATTGGGAGATATAATCCATTTTTAACTCTCCAATTTCAATTACTTCTTTTTAATTTGTTTTGTTTTTATTCATCCCCTTGATTTCACTCATCCTTGCACGATACGGGCTATATTATCTATGTCTTTGTTCATAGTTTTTACCCCAGGCGACTGTTCGAGTTCTGTCATGGAGATTGTTGTGGTGATCCTTGCTACAAAGCGGTCTTTTCTGACCCAGGTTGGGACGGTCTACCACTTCTTCTAACATACCTCTAAGATACAAGGTTGGGTTGACGCAAGGAAACCCAACAAATTTTACCATCTTACCGTCAATATTGGGTTTCACTTCGTTCCACTCAACCTACCTTAGAACCGTTTTATTTATCAGCCTGTAATCCAGAAAATAGCCTTGTCCAATTTAAATTATTAGCAATTACTTCACCTTCTTTCACCTCAAAAGTGCGATTAATAGCTTGTGGTTCTTTAATTGCTTGAACACAAATTTCTGCCACATCATCACGGCTAACTTTTCCTCTAATATTATCACCTTGCTCAAAAATTAACTCCTGCCCTCCTGCTGATTCTGTCAAAGCACAAGGTCTAATAATTGTATAGGGAATTCCACTAGCTTTCAGGCTTTCTTCTCCTCGCAACTTCCAGGTTAAAATCCCTCCCAATTGGTCATTTAATCTCACTGCTGGTGGTTCTTCATCTAAATTAATTCCTGGTCTTCCGGGACGAGTTACCCCAGCGGAACTGATTAATACAAATTGAGGTAAAGTTTCCCCACCATAAGCTTGAATTGAAGCAACTTCCAGTGCGAAAAACCCCGGATTAAAAGCAGGATTTAAAGCACCATCATATTCAAACTTACTCAACATTAATTGCATAGAACAAACTTTGCTAATGTCCATTGGTGGACAGTCCTTAACAATTTTGGCACGAAATACGGGAACTAAATCTGTAAAAGGAATCTGAATATCTAGCCAATTATTAGCAACAGTATCAAAAGAATAGCTATAACCAACACCATCCCAAGTTGATTCTGTGCGGATAAATATTTTATAACGTTGTCCATCACCTTTAACCCGCAATTTCACACCTTGATAACCAGATAAATCCAGCAAAGGTGAGAAATTCTTAGTTCTCACCGAAGCAAACCCCCCAGAATTAGCAGTAGAAACATTACCTGTAAATACTGCTGTATTTTCCCTAATTTGGAAACTACTAGCACTAATACCCCCCATAACCACATCATCTAAAGCACCCCAGATATTTTTGATTTCATCTGATGGTTTCGTGAAATCAAATATCGGTTTTTCACCCGCAGCAACCAGATATTTTGCGGCTGCTGTTACTAAATTTTTCACACCTTGATATTCAACATTTTCTGGTGTATCCCCGACAATTTCCGGCAGATAAAATTTCACACCTTGATTATATTTTGCTCTATCGGGTGTATCTCCCTCCACAGGTTGAACACGCACTGACGTACAACAAATTACAGCTTGAATATTAGCCATAACTAAATTTGTCAAAGTCTCTGGTTTGGTAATATCTCCAACTACCAAATTAATATCATCACCCAGAACTTGCCGCGCTTTTTCAATATCTCGAACTAAACAGCGCACATTATAACCCTGTGTTATTAATTTCTTAACAACTCGTTTACCCACACCACCCGTTGCACCAGCTACCAAAATTACAGCCATATTTTCTCCTTGTTTTGGTCTATCTTGATAATCTGTGGAACTACCTGGAAATAATTTTTGAATCCAATTAAGAATCGGAAATACTTCAAAGTAAGTTAGGGTTTTAATAAACCTGCATAAATCCCATTGAGAGCGGTTGTTATTATTCATAGTTACGATTTAAACATGGTATTTTAGTGTTATTGTATCAATTTTTTGTAGATTTAGATCCCCGACTTCTCAAAGAAATCGGGAATCTGGATAGCCAGATTACTATTTTTTGGTATAATGCTCATACAATATGATAATTGCCGTGATGAGTCAATTTGCTAACGCCCAAGCTGAATATGAGAAATTTCCTGAAGAATTTACCAGCATTATTATTAGTACGGTAAATAAACAAGGCATCCCTAATGCTAGTTATGCTCCTTTTGTGATGGACGATGATAAGAACATCTATATTTATGTGAGTGGACTAGCTACTCATACGCAAAATGTTCAAAATCATCCTTTTGTGAGTGTTCTATTTATTGATGACGAAGTTAAAACTAACCAGATTTTTGCTCGTCGGCGGTTAAGCTTTGATTGTACCGCAAATTTGATAGAAAGGGAAACTGAAAAATGGCAGCAAATTGTTGATAAATTTCAGCTTCGTTTTGGGGAACTGATTTCTACATTACGCAGTTTACCAGATTTTCGGATTTTGCAACTGACACCGAAGACTGGACGTTTTGTAATTGGCTTTGGGGCTGCGTATAATATTAGTAACGACAATATAAATCAACTTGTACAAATTACCAAGGATTCACTTTCATAATTATGCTGAAATTTCAACCTCCGGGTTTTGGTAGTAAATTCATTCATACATCTTTGGGGGCAATGGTTTATTATACCCAAATTAGCAATCCTTGGGAAAATACCAAAAATCAAGATTTACCACCATTATTGTTTCTACATAACTTTGGTGGTGGTGCGTCTGCTTATGAATGGTCAAAAATTTACCCAGCTTATGCGTCAACATATCGAATTTTAGCCCCGGATTTAATTGGCTGGGGAAAATCTGCTCACCCTGTGAGAGATTATCAAATTGAAGATTATTTAACGACGATTCTTGAGTTTATTTCGCAAACTTGTGATCAACCTGTAACTGTCATAGCATCTTCTTTAACTGCGGCTTTTACTATTCGTCTGGCTGTTACTTATCCCGATTTATTCAACGCTTTATTTTTAGTTTGTCCTGCGGGTTTTAATGATTTTGGAGAAGGTGCAGGGAGAAGATTACCGCTTTCTTTAATTAATACACCGTTAGTAGATAATTTAATTTATGCTTTAGGTGCAGAAAATGAAATTGCAGTGAGAAACTTTTTGCAGAGTTTTCTATTTGCTAAACCGGAAAGAGTTACACAGGAAATGGTGTCAGCTTATTTAAGTTCTGCACAAAAATATCAAGCTAAATTTGCAGCTTTGTCTTTTTTACGAGGAAATTTGTATTTTGATTTGAGTTTATATATTCAACAACTTCAAGTTCCCACTGTGATGTTGTGGGGTGAAAATGCCCAATTTACAAATATGCAATTAGGACGACGGTTAGCAAATTTAAATACTGAAGCAATTCAGGGTTTTCATGAAATACCCGATACGGGAATTCTGCCCCATTTAGAAATACCAGCAGTTGTGATAGGGATTTTGCAAAAATACAACAAAACTGGAAAATTAGAAATCTAAAGGACTAAAATTATCTGTGTTCATCTGCGTTTATCTGCGTTTAATTCTGACTTCTTGTACGCGAAAGGTTTACACCATCAAGAAAGTTGTAATATAGAAATAGCTCTTCACTCACCACAACCAATGACATCAACTCTGCTGAAATTTCCACGCCTTAATGCACCTACGCTGCACTCTCTACCCAACGGTTTGACGATTATCGCCGAACAAATGCCGATAGACGCGGTTAATCTTAACCTCTGGGTAAAAACCGGTTCTGCAATGGAGTCAGATGCTATTAATGGTATGGCTCACTTTTTAGAACACATGATTTTTAAGGGTACGCAGAAACTCATTAGTGGTGAATTTGAACGCCGGATTGAAGAACGTGGTGCGGTGACTAATGCTGCTACTAGCCAAGATTACACCCACTATTACACCACAACTGCGCCTAAAGATTTTGCCGAATTAGCTCCTTTGCAAATAGATGTTGTTTGTAATCCGAGTATTCCTGATGATGCTTTTGAACGGGAACGATTAGTAGTTTTAGAAGAAATTAGACGTTCTGAAGATAATCCTAGACGACGAATTTATCGTCATGTCATGGAAACTGCTTTTGATTCCTTACCCTATCGTCGTCCTGTACTGGGACCTGAATCTGTTATTTCTCAAGTTAAACCGCAACAGATGCGAGATTTTCATGCTCATTGGTATCAACCTCAGTCAATTACAGCAGTTGCTGTGGGTAATTTACCAGTAGAAGAATTAGTAGAAATTATTGCGGCAGAATTTAATAAAAATTATCAACAAACTACCAATAAACTAACACAAACAGCAGCAATTCCTGAACCTGCATTTACACAAATAGTCCGTCGGGAAGTTGTTGATGAAACTCTCCAACAAGCAAGATTAGTGATGATGTGGCGAGTTCCTGGATTGATGGAGTTAGATGAAACTTATGCGCTTGATGTTGTAGCGGGTATTTTAGGACATGGGAGAACATCTAGATTAGTGCAAGATCTACGGGAAGAACAGGGACTGGTATCTTCAATTTCTGTGAGTAATATGAATAATCTATTGCAAGGTGTGTTTTCGATTTCTGCTAAATGTGATGTAGAAAATTTAGCGGCTGTGGAAGCAGGAATTATTCAACATCTTCGCAAATTACAAACAGAATTTGTCAAAGAATCAGAAATTGCTCGTGTTCAACAACGGGTAGCTAATCGGTTTATATTTGGAAATGAAACACCAAGCGATCGCGCTGGGTTGTATGGTTATTATCAGTCATTGATTGGTGACTTAGAACCAGCCTTTAATTATCCCCAATATATTCAAGCACAAGCAGCCACTGATTTAATCCAAGCTACAAAAGATTATCTGTCTCCAGATGCCTATGGTGTCGTTGTCATCAAGCCTGTTTAAGTTTGACTTAAATCTCAAAGGAAATATATACTGCAACCGGTTCATAGTTTAATCAAATATGAAACCCCTCTGGTAAACCTCTCCAGTATTAAATGTTATTCCTTTTCCCTCTCCTAGAGAGGTGCGGTGAGAGGCTTTGAACCTTGTTCTTTGTATGATAAAAAAGTCCAGCTTCTAGCCGTTTTGAGTATAGTAATCTTATTTGATTGCCAGAGTGAGATCCCCGACTTCTTAAAGAGGATGTTTTAAAAGTGGTATTCCGTAATTTTCATCACATTGCTACCCCCCTTTCCCCTTATAAAGGGGGGAAACAATAAAAATCCAGTTCCCTCCCCTTTAAGTAGTGAGACAGAATTAATTACACAATGTCATTGCGTTAGCGCAGCGTGGCGTTAGCCATATGGAACGAAGTGAAATGAAGCAATTCCCAGGGTTGTGATTGCTTCCCTTCGCTCGCAATGACTGTAAATATTTTTGTCCAATTACTTACAAGGGGAGGGTTAGGGAGGGGTAAAAAATATTTGATACATCAACCATCAATACTGCTCGGTTAAGCCTCAAAACCCCACAAAATCCTTGATAATGTTGGGTTTCGCTATCGCTCAACCCAACCTACATTTCCTTAACCGACAAGTATTGCATCAACCATAACTTTTCAAACACCCTCTAAGAAGTCGGGTATCTTATTGCTATAAAACCATCCTCTAGAAAGATGATCTATATCAGCAGGGGAAATAAATTAGTAACCATATCAACTCAGAATTAATCTCAATTAAATTGTGAGAAAAAAGAGATTATTTAAATTTTTAGGATTGGTAATAACAATAGCGATCGCTCTGATTAGTTGTCATAATTTGCTATTACCAAAATTACCCCCACCCATTACCGTCAAACTCAGTGGTTGGACAGGTAATCCTCTAGAACAAACACTGTTAAAACAGGTAATCCAAGACTTTGAAAGGCAGGAGTCCCAGATCAAAGTTAAATATGAAGCGATCGCCGATCAATATATGGATGTGATTAAAACCCGCCTAGTAGGAGAAGCCGCACCAGATGTATTTTATCTTGACGCTTTAGAAGCCCCTTTTTTAATGGGTCAGAATGTCCTAGAACCCCTTGATAAATACATTAACCCCAAATTTGACATCACAGACATAGAACCCAACCTCCTCAACAATTTTACCTACCAAAATCATATTTATGGTTTACCTAAAGACTATTCCACCCTAGCCCTATTTTATAACAAACAAGCATTTACTCAAATTGGTTTAACCAATCCACCAACCACATGGGAACAACTCCGTACCTATGCCAAACAACTAACAGGCAAACTAAATAAATATGGCTTTGGTGAAATTCCCGAATTAGCCCGTCAGGCATATAAAATTACAGCTTTTGGCGGAGAAATTATTGATAAAAATGGTTATGCTACCTTTGCCAATGATCCAGGTTTGCAAGGTTTAGAATTAGTCATTAATCAATATCAAAAAGACCGTTCTTCCGCTCAAAAATCTGATGTCGGTACAAATTCAGGGAGTGAAATGTTTGGACAAAATAAGGTAGCAATGGTAATTGAGGGGAATTGGGCAATTCCCTATTTGCAAGAAACCTTTCCCAAACTAGAATTTGCGACAGCAGAGATCCCTAAAATTAATCATCAGCAAGCAACAATGGTTTTTACCGTTGCTTATGTCATGAATAAACAAGCGCCCCATAAACTTGCAGCCTGGAAACTCATTTCCTACTTAACAGGTAAAGAAGGCATGAAAAAATGGACAAGGAAAGGATTTGCATTACCAGCCCGTAAATCAGTAGCACAACAATTAGGCTATGATCAAGACCCTCTTAGAGCATCATTAGTAGCAGGAGTTAATTATGCCACACCCTGGCAATTAGGCAAGTATCCCGCCGCAATTATCAACAACTTTGATAATCAATTTATTAGTGTTTTGCTAGGACAACAACCATTAAAACAAGCAATGTTAAAAGCGCAAAATGCAGCCAATCAACAAATTCAGGCAGATATGTAGAGTTTGTAATTAAAACTTGTACCCGACTCCAATTTTTCTATTCCTTTCTTCCTTTGCGCCTTTGCGTGAGATATAAAAATGTGTTTCATTTACTAGAAAATCACTGTAATAGACAAATCAAAGAAAATTTAACAGCTTATTTATTCATAACTCCCAGTATTTTAGTTTTAGGCACATTTGTAATTTCACCTATTCTCTATGCCGTATTTCTTTCCTTACACAAAGTGCAAATGTTGGGAGGGATTCATTACCAGTTTTTCGGATTAGGTAATTTCCAAAGATTACTAACAGATGAAAGAATAGGAATTGCTTTAAAAAATACCGCCGAATATGTAGCCGTTGTTGTTCCCACACAAACTATTTTAGCTTTAGGTTTAGCAGTAACACTTAATTCTGGCATTCGCGGGAAAAATTGGTGGCGAATTCTTTACTTTTTACCAACAGTCACATCTTCCGCCGTATTGACACTAATTTTTATGTGGATTTATAACACAAATGGACTCCTAAACAACTTTTTAGCTTTCCTAAAATTACCTATTTATAATTGGTTAGGAGATCCATCTGTTGCTCTTAAAGGAATTATGATCATGAATATTTGGTCAACAGCACCGTTTTTTATGGTGATTTATTTAGCAGCTTTACAGGACATCCCCCAAACCCTTTACGAAGCAGCAGAACTTGATGGTGCTAATAGTTGGGAACAGTTTCTTTATATTACCTTACCTTTATTGCAACCTGTGACTTTCTTCGTTATAGCGATGGGGATAATTGGGACTTTTCAATTATTTGATCAATCTTATATATTTTCTGGAGGAACTGGCGGACCAAATAACGCCACTCTCACCTTAGTTTTGCTAATTTATCAAACCGTATTTCGGAATTTACAGATGGGATATAGTGCAGCGATCGCCTTTTTACTAGCATCTGTAATTATTATCCTCACATTAATTCAGAGACAATTCTTCGGAGGTTATAAAATTTGAATAAAATCCTTAATAATTTCTGGCTTAAAGTTCTATTATATATCTTCCTTACAGCTTACGGAATTATCACCATAATTCCCTTTCTTTGGGCATTTTCCGCATCATTTAAGCCCCTTCCTGAAATCATTAGTGGTGAGTTTAATTTCATCCCCAAACATTTTACTCTTGATAATTACAAACAGATATTTCTGCAAGAACCCTTATTTTGGCGATGGCTATTTAATAGTGTAATTATTGGCGTTACCGTCACAATTTTAAACTTACTATTTAACTCAATGGCAGGTTATGCCCTAGCCAGATTGCATTTTCATGGTAAAAGTTTCTGGTTCTTCCTAATTTTGACAGTCTTAGTAGTTCCAGCGCAAATTACCCTAATTCCCACATTTTTAATTCTCAAAACCATCGGCTGGTTAAATTCATACCCAGGGATGATAGTTCCGAGTATGGTTAATGCTACTTTTATTTTCATGATGCGGCAATTCTTTGTTAATTTCCCTAGAGAATTAGAAGAAGCCGGTCAACTAGATAGTTTAAATGCCTGGGGAATTTTTTGGCACATAGTTTTACCTCTAGCCAGACCAGCATTAGCAGCACAAGCGATTTTTGTATTTATGGGCAGTTGGAATAATTTTTTACTGCCCGTAGTCATTCTTTTCGACCCAGAAATGTTCACCTTACCCTTAGGACTAAACACCTTTAAAGGTCAATATATCAGCTATTGGAACTACATTATGGCAGCCTCAATGATATTCACCCTGCCCGGTTTAGCCATTTATGCCTTCTTTAACCGCTACTTAATTCAAGGTATTACCTTTACAGGCAGTAAAGAATAATTCCTCAAACTCTTCCTCTCTGCGCCTCTGCGTGCAAAAATTCAACCTTTCCTACCCACAGCAACAGAATAAATAGCCGCATGACGTTGCCCATCAATCCCCAACATAGCGTTCAAACTCATATCATGAAATCCACCGAGACAAAGACTGTCCAGCCCCAATTGCACAGCCATTAAACTTATATTTTCAGCTTGATGACCAGCTTCCAAAAGCGCAAAACGATAGCCTCGCGCTCCATATTTGCCCATTGAGCGCATAAAAACCGACGTGAACACAAACAGAGCATTGGCATTGACAATATAATCCTGCTGCAAAAATGCTTCTACAAAATCTGTTGGTACAGCATCATTCACCCAATGTAAACCGTGTCCGCGAGGTTCATAGTGATAAAGTCCGGCAACCAAACCCTCCACTGCTTGTGTAGATACGAACACCTCCAGGGGATACAATCCGCCCGCAGAAGGAGAGTTGCGAGCCTCATAGCATTGACCATCCACTTCACGCAGTCCATTGAGTCCACACCCTGCATCAAGCAGTTGAGCCAAAGAGACGAGTGGCATCACCTGATTATCAAATGATCGCACAGAAGTACGCCGTGCTAAAAGCTCAGACAGCGGGTTATCCCGTGGTGCTGGTGGCAATTCCAGAAAAGGAGCTTCTGGCAGATATCGCAGTTCAGTAGCCGGAACACGCTTGACATAACTTTTCGGGACTGGAGAGTTCAAATGATAGAGAAGAGCTAACTCCAGAGGTTCATTGGCTGTGTGCATTGTTCTAATTTCCTCGTTTTAAGCCATGGGATGTGGGCAGGGATTCAAGTCATTTTTGGTACGTCGGCCACCATAACCTAACCTTTCTGGGACTGCAAACAACCGTCGAGTTCCCAGTGGCTCTTGTCCATAACCAAAATAGATAGGAACTAATTCACTGGCTAAAGTCCGCACGACTCGGAAACCAAGAGAGGCGATATCAGGGGCGGTAATTTCCACTACATAAGGTTCAACACCCACTGAATTCAACTTGGCAACTACTGATTGCAAATTCTCCGCTTCTGATTTAGGTTCATAAATTGGTAAATCTTCAACTTGGCAAGATTGATGATGATGAAATAAGAAATCCAACTCACTCAACCGAGAGGTTGTATAGAAAAAAGCGTTGTGATCATCCAAATTCTGAACATCACTATATTGATGGAGATTAGACCCAGCCCCAGTTTTCATCCGTTCTATGTCGCCAAAGCGAGCCTGGCAAACCTCAAAAACTGCCTTGTGAAAAGCCGTTGCTCCATCAAGATGACATCCCATACCAGTGGAAACAGCGGGACCTTTGCCCGAACGGTCAATTAACATGGCCATGAAAACTGGGACTTGAATATCAGTAATCAACTGGAAGACAACTAACTCAATGCCAAATCTGGCATAGTGGCGGGCAATTTCCGTCTCAATTCCTGGCAAGTGGTCAAAATAGATGCGCGGAGCGGGGAGACGATTTAACCAAGTAATGATGAAAGCATCACGTTCAATTAATTCGCACAAACCCCTGTAGGCTGCAAACTCCCAAGTCGGTCCACTAGCCATACCGTTAGAACTAACAGGTAAAATATGATCTCCTGGTTGGTTGCCGTCCCAGTCCAAATAAACCAAGAAGGCTGGAACTAAAACCTCTTGGTTACTGGATAAAGAAAGGGCATTTATCCACGAAGTCTGCATTGTCGGATTGAAAGCTGGAAAAGGGAAGTTTGGGTCAGAGTATTGTTGGTCGGAAAAGGGGGAAAAAACCGCAGGAGAAACCGCACGATTACCTAATTCTTCATAGTTACTAACAATTAGTTGCCGATAATCAACAATACCGCCGCAGTATCTTTCTATAGCTTCGCCTACAGCCCCAAAAATGGCTTGTTCATCTGTCATGCCTCTGCCGACACCGTAGCGTAAATCATCCTGCTGTTTACGAAGCTGGAAATTGGCTAATTCGGCTTGCCACAAAACGGGAAAATCGAACTCTGTATAAGGCTTGGTGAATCTATCTAAGGATCGAATAATGCCAGTATGGGGGCTGACTAAATCTTGCCAGCGGGGACTGGCGATCGCCCCTGGTACTGCGCTCTGCGAAATCGCTGTATTCACTGTGTTTTCTCCTAATCATAAACAGTGCTGAGTTTTGACTTTTTACACTGTCCCCGTGGCGTAGCACCTGTAACCTGTCACCTGTCACCTGTCACCTGTCACCTGTAACCTGTCACCTGTCACCTGTCACCTGTAACCTGTAACCTGTAACCTGTCACCTGTCACCTGTAACCTGTAACCTGTAACCTGTCACCTGTCACCTGTAACCTGTAACCTGTCACCTGTCACCTGTCACCTGTAACCTGTCACCTGTAACCTGTCACCTGTAACCTGTCACCTGTAACCTGTCACCTGTTTTACTGAACAATGGGGACAACCTGGTTTCTTGAGAACAACATTGTGAGTCAGCTTTGTACCAAGTAAGTCTATATGTAGTAATTTTCCGTCAGTAGCCATAGGTAGACCGAGCATCATCTTCACCGCATCAAGAGCCATATAACTTCCCACCAACATCTGACCTATCGGTAAATTTTCCCGTAGTCGTGGTTGAGAACGCCGTTCCCGGTTGAGCAACTGTTCAACCGCCAATTCCACCTCTGGAAACTTAGCACAAGCCATAGACCGCATTCGATAGCATAGATAACAGGGTCCATCCTTGGCAAAAATCAGTGGACCGACATTTCCCTCAATCCCAGCCGCCCCACCCGGTAGCAATGGGCGCTGCATCTTCAGGCATAGTCTATTTAGACGATAGGCTAGATTTACAGATACGGCATCAGTAGCAACAATCACTAGATCAACATCCGCCAACAAAGGATTGATGGTTGCATCGTCATTTAAATTATCTGTAACAATCTCAGTTTGAGTAACTCCACCAATGGCTTCAATTTGTCGAGCCGCTTCCACACCCCGAAAAGCACCAATTTTATTCAATACTGAGCCTGACATCATCAAGGAATCCGACGGCAGGATAGAGGCATCATCGCACAAACGGACAAAACCAATACCAGCAGTAGCCAGATTAATTGCTGCTATCAGTCCCGAACCTCCCAGTCCAAAAACAGCAATCCTAGCATTGGCTAAGTGTTTCCGAGCATCTTTTTGGTTAAAGCCTAATTCATGATAAAGACTAATTTGAGGCAGTAAATAAGCACGACTATCTAAATCATCTGGATTTTCCAAAGACTCTTCCACTAGGCGATTGTCCATCAAAAACTCTAAACATTGATTTAGAGAAGAATCGGTCAATTGTTCGCCAATAGCATCGCGGATTTCTCCTATTGTGCGAGAGCCGTCTAGTAAAGGTAAAACAATTTTTTCTACGTTATGCAGAGATTGACCCTGTACTCTCAGGGTTCGCCGTGTTGTATTAAATATCATACTTTCTTCGCCACTGCAATCTGCCGGCATCACGTTGATAACAACGTGTTCTAGTAGCCGGAGCCGCTGACTATCATTTAATTTCATAGACTTTATTGCAAAAATTGAATCTTGCTATCAATGGCAATCAGAAACATGAAAAACCCTGTTTTTCTACTCAAAAAATATTGGATAAAAGCAGGGTTTTCGTTGACTTTTCTAGCCAAGTTCAATGATTTTCAACTCAAGAAACTCGGTTTCTAGAATTACTAAACTATCGTTATATCGCTGAGTTTAGTTAGTATCCAAATCCGACCTCATCAGTGTCTTCCAACACACCTGATACTGTTGTATGACCACAGCCACCACAGCCGCCGCAAGGTCTACAGCCACCACAGCCACCACAGCCACCACAGCCACGACACCCGCAGCCACGACATCCACAGCCACGACATCCACGACATCCACCGCAGCCAACGCATCCACCGCAATTAGCAAACCATCTTTGGGTGGTTTCAGAGTCAAATACTCCTGACATTGCTAATTTTTCTAAAGTTGCTATTTCCTCCTCAGACAACAGAAGTCGTTCTAATTTGTCGGCTTGATCTACCAAACGCATTTCTATTGTTGGTTGACTCAGTGTTTTTTCTGCCAGCATTGTCACCTACTCCTTTTAAATTGAATTCAATAACCTGTGTACACATCTGTATTTGAGTTTATGAAAAGCTGTGATGATTTTTTGAGTCATTCAGTATTCACAAGTTTGAAGAACAATCAAAAAATCAAGCAATCACTAATGCCTAACTATTATCCCGATACAGATATAGTTAAAAAGCATGAAGACTCATTCTTAAGATTTCACTAGTCCACAAAAGAGCAGAACCAATTTATAATCAATGCGGGGAAGTATCAGATGAGATTTATATTTCGTAAAACCTTATCTGTTAGGAAAATTGCTCTTGTCAGAATTGCCAATTATGTCTTCATTCGCTTATCCAACTTCTACAAGAATATCTTTTTCTAGACAATTTTCTTCTTTCTTGAGTAGTATTATTTTATCTCTTAATAGATTCAGGCTCAATTTGTAAAATTGTGCTAATGATGAATCAAATTCTGAGAATTTAAAGTAATTTTATAGTTAAAGCGAATTTAAAATAATACTTATAGGTAGGTGAACACAATAAAATCAAAGTGTGTAAAGAAAAGTAAAATTTCCTAAAGCTTCTTCACTCTTGCATGATTGCCTCTTGCCTTCCCATAACGACAATTTTCAATGCCATAATCAAAACGGCTAGAAGCTGGACTTTTTTATCATAAGCTGTTGTGCATTTAGTTTGTATAATTCTAGCGGGCAAGATGCCCGCACTACAAAGTTCAAGTAAATTATGGTTATCAAATTTAGCTGCGTAACAGCTTACAAAGAACAAGTTCAAAGCCTCTCCAATTATAAAAGCTGCTCCTTTTCCCTTTCTTGTAGGGGAGGGTCAGGGAGGGGTGCAAAGGAGAGGTTTACCAGAGGGGTTTCATATTTGGTTAAACTATGAACCGTTTTCAGTATAACCTACTTAGCTGATTTAAAAGAGTAGTTCTATTTCTTTATAGTTACTCCTTTAGTAAGATTGTCAGACAGCATACAGTTGAAAAATTTTAAAATATTCATCCTTAAGAAGTGGAGAACAAAAATTTTCAAAAGTAAGATCTTAAATTAATAGACAGCAGAATCCGAAAAATCTCTGATAAATTTGCTAGTAAATGATTAAACTTCTTCGGTAAAGATTGTAGAGACGTTCCATGGAACGTCTCTACAAGGGTTTCAAACTACGCACTAAAAGGGATGAAATTTGATCACTGCATATTTTATTTTTGAAGAATCTCTCCCAAGTAATAAATCTAGTTATTACTTAGAAAATATCAAACTTTTGAAAATCAGGGAATTATCTAACAGCTTATAAAAAAATCAGGGTTAATTAATGAGTGATTTAAGAATTTGGGTGGAAGATTATAGTAGAGTTTTATGGCGTTCCTTACCCTTGTTATGGACAGCAGCACCTCAAGAAATGGTGTTTTTAATTGCTGTAACCTTATTACAGGGGTTTCTTCCTGGAGTGAGTGTTTGGATTACCAAACTAGTGGTAGATACTGTTGCTACAGCCTTAACAACTGGTAAAGCATTAGATGATTCAATTTTGTGGCTTTTAGTAGCAGCATGGGTGGGAGCTTTGCTATTAGAAAACCTTCTCTATCCTTGGATATTGGCACTTCAAGGAAATCTCAATGATAAATTAGCCGCTCATATTAGTTTATTATTAATGCGAAAAGCTGATAGTTTTTCCGACTTGAGCCGATTTGAAGATGCTGAATTTTATGATGAGTTGCAACTTCTCCAACAACAGGTTAGCTATAAACCCTTAAACTTAGTCGAGAATTTGGTAGAATTAAGCCGCTCATTGATTACTTTAATTGTGGTAATTGGGCTATTAATTCCCCTGGCTGTTTGGATACCATTGGTAATTGCGATCGCCACTATACCCCAGATCGTAGTTTCTTCCCAATATGGTAGAGAGATTTGGATCACTTTATTTGAAAACAGTCCCCAAGCTCGAAAAATGCAGTATTACACCTCTGTAATGCTCACTGATACCTATGCCAAAGAAATTAGGTTGTTTCAGCTAGGTGCATTTTTTATGCAGCTTTACGGACAAGCATTTCAATCTTTACATCAATCTATGCGGCATTTGCGAGGTAAACAAGCATTTTGGTCATCTAGTTTAGCTATTTTGAGTACATTAGGAAATGGATTTTCTTTCTATTGGGTAGTCAAGCAAGCTTTCAGAGGACAGTTAAGCCCAGGAAGTGTGCTTTTATTCGTACAATCACTAACTTACTTCCAGAATAATTTAGAAAGATTTGTCAGTCATTGGTTGGATTTGTTCGAGAATATTATCTATATGCAGCAGTTTTTCAACTTTCTCGACAGTCCCACCCCAATGGTATTGAACATACCTGGAGAAAAAATCCCCACTCCGATTCGTGCAGGTATTACCTTTGAGAAAGTTGATTTTCACTACCCAGATGGTAGATTAGCGCTCAAGGATATTTCCTTTACCCTTTACCCAGGAAAAACAGTAGCCATAGTTGGAGAAAATGGCGCAGGTAAAACCACTCTAGTTAAGCTATTAACCAGGCTCTACGACCCCACCACAGGACGGATTATCGTTGATGGTATAGATATGAGAGATTTGAACTTAGAGCAGTGGCGACAGCAAATTGCGGGGGTTTTCCAAGACTTTGGACATTACTCGCTCACCCTGGGAGAAAATATCGCCTTAGGAAACCTAGCCGCCCTAGAAGATCGAGAAATTCTCAGATATGCGGTAGAAAAAGCCGATATCGTCAAACTAGTGGATGATTTTCCCAGCGGAGAAGATACACAATTGGGTAAGCAGTTTGGTGGTACAGAACTTTCTGGAGGACAGTGGCAAAAATTAGCTCTAGCTCGTGCCTTTGTCCGTCAAGAAGCCCAACTACTCCTTCTAGATGAGCCTACCGCAGCACTAGACCCCCGCAGCGAGTGTGATTTTTACCTACGCTTTGTGGAACTAGCGGAAGGGAAAACTACCATCCTCATTACCCACAGATTAGCCTCAGTGCGAATGGCTGACCGCATCTTAGTTCTTAAAGATGGTCATTTAATTGAAGATGGCACTCACCAAGAACTGTTACAACTGGGAGGCGAATATACCGCCCTCTGGAATATGCAAGTAGAACAGTACGGAGTGTAATACAAAAAAACTTAATTCTAGGACTTACGCAGAAATCATCTTCCAATCTCATTTCTCTGTGTCCTCTGCGCCTCTGTGGTTCGTTATTCCATCAGTCATGAACATCAAAAATCCGATTCCTTGGCTCATTGGGCTGACCGCATCTTAGTTCTTAAAGATGGTCATTTAATTGAAGATGGCACTCACCAAGAACTGTTACAACTAGGAGGCGAATATACCGCCCTCTGGAATATGCAAGTAGAACAGTACGGAGTGTAATACAAAAAAACTTAATTCTAGGACTTACGCAGAAATCATCTTCCAATCTCATTTCTCTGTGTCCTCTGCGCCTCTGTGGTTCGTTATTCCATCAGTCATGAACATCAAAAATCCGATTCCTTGGCTCATTGGGCTGACCGCATCTTAGTTCTTAAAGATGGTCATTTAATTGAAGATGGCACTCACCAAGAACTGTTACAACTAGGAGGCGAATATACCGCCCTCTGGAATATGCAAGTAGAACAGTACGGAGTGTAATACAAAAAAACTTAATTCTAGGACTTACGCAGAAATCATCTTCCAATCTCATTTCTCTGTGTCCTCTGCGCCTCTGTGGTTCGTTATTCCATCAGTCATGAACATCAAAAATCCGATTCCTTGGCTCATTGGGCTGACCGCATCTTAGTTCTTAAAGATGGTCATTTAATTGAAGATGGCACTCACCAAGAACTGTTACAACTAGGAGGCGAATATACCGCCCTCTGGAATATGCAAGTAGAACAGTACGGAGTGTAATACAAAAAAACTTAATTCTAGGACTTACGCAGAAATCATCTTCCAATCTCATTTCTCTGTGTCCTCTGCGCCTCTGTGGTTCGTTATTCCATCAGTCATGAACATCAAAAATCCGATTCCTTGGCTCATTGGGCTGACCGCACTGAGTTTATCTGGAATGGGTATTGCTTATTTCAGCCATTGGTATCAACCCAGCAAAAAAGATATTACAGATTTAACAGTTCCTGTCACTACCAGCGACTTAAAAATTAAAATCAAAACCAATGGAGTCGTGCAACCAGTTCGCAAAATTAACATTAGCCCAAGAGAAGCCGGTCGAATTGCCAAACTCTATGTAGATGAAGGTAGTTTTGTCCAAAAAGGACAATTAGTTGCAGAAATGGAGCGTCAAGCCTTTCAAGCCCAGGTGAATCAGTATCGAGCGCTGTTATGGAAGGCAAAAGCCGAATTACAAGAAAAGCGTAAGGGTTATAGACCAGAAGAAATTGCGATCGCTCAAGCTGATGTACGTAAGTATACAGCCCAAGTCCGGGAAGCTGAATCTCGCTTAGTATTAGCCTCTCAACGAGTTAAGCGTAGGCAATATCCTGTATCTCAAGGAGCAATCTCCCGTGATGAACTAGATGCGGCTTTAAATGAAGAAAAAAGTGCTAAAGATAACTTAGAACAAGCTAAATTTAGTCTGATATCTGCCCAACAACAACTGAAAAAACTACTTTCCGGTTATCAAACTGAGGAAATTACCAAAGCCGGTGCTGAAGTAGCTCAAGCAACTGCCCAATTACAATTTTACGAAAATCAGTTAGAAAATACTTTCATTCGCGCTCCCTTCTCTGGCTTAATTACCCGACGTTTTGCCCAAGCGGGGGACTTTGTAACTCCAAATACTTCTGTTTCCACTAATGAAGGGGGAACTAGCGCCTCCATTGCTGAATTATCCAGTGGTTTGGAAATAGAAGCTAAAGTTCCCGAAGTAAATATGGCGCAGATTCAGAAAAATCAGCCTGTAGAAATTCGCCTTGATGCTTTTCCTGATCAAGTTTTTCAAGGGAAAGTCCGTTTGATTGCCCCCAGAGGAGTTAAGGAAGAAAATGTCACATTTATGCGAGTCAAGATTGCTTTGGCAACGGGTCAAGATAAACTCAAGGTAGGGCTAAATGTGAAGTTAACTTTTCTAGTAAATGACATTCGCAATGCTTTGGTAATTCCTTCGGCTGCTGTGGTTTCTGGTAAAGAGGGGCAAGTGGGTGTATTGTTACCAGATAAGGATAATCAAGCCAAATTTCATCCCATACAGGTAGGAATTACTTCTGGTGATAAAACGCAAATTTTGGGCGGACTTTCTGAGGGTGAACGGGTTTTTATCCAACCACCAGCTAATCAATTAATTGATGGTGTTGATCGTCCTATGGGATCTTAGGGATTTCTAATTAAAAAAATACTTAAATAAACGAACCACAGAGACACAGAGAACGCGGAGGAATGAGAGTTTAAGAAATTTTTTGCTTTAGGTGGTTGGGTGTTTTTTATTTGCAGGTTTCTTGGTGTAAGGAGTCAGCAGAAGAAATTTATCTTTTTATCGTTTTAAATTATGAATTTGCTAGAAAGTGTGAACATGGCTTTTGCAACTCTCGCTGCTAATAAACTCCGTAGCGGACTAACTATGCTGGGAATAATTATTGGCAATGCTTCTGTTATTAGTATGATTGGGATTGGACAGGGCGCACAGAATCTTGTGTTGGGAAAACTTGAGGCGTTTGGCGCAAATCAACTCACGGTATATAGTAATTTTGAAGATGATGAAGGCATGAAATTTCCTGATGCCCAATTGGTGTTATCAGACGCAGAAGCAATTAAAGCTCAAGTTCCTAGTGTTAGCAAAGTTGCTCCTATAGATGAGCAGAAAATGCCAATTAGCTTTAATAATAAATTAACATCCACAACTGTTAAAGGAACTACGTCTGATTTGCTCGCTGTGCAAAATCTTGTGCTTGCCACTGGTAGAATGTTTAATCAAAAACAACAGCAACAACAGGCTCAAGTCACTGTTTTGGGTGCAGAAACTAGCCGCAAGTTGTTCGGTGATGAAAATCCTGTGGGACAAGAAGTGATGATTAATAATATCTCGTTTCAAGTTATTGGTTTATTGCAATCAAAGGGTGCATTTGCTGGGGAGAATTTGGATCAAACTGCAATTGTCCCACTGACAACATTTGCTAATAGATTAGTTGGACGTAGATCAATATCTGATATTCCTCTCAGTTATATTTTAGTGACTGCCAAAAATAGAGATAGTGTTCGCGCGGCAGGTTTTCAAATTACTAATATTCTGGCTCGACTACATGGTAAGAAAGATGTGGCTGTTTTCGCTAATAAAAAGTTTCAAGAATTGGTAGTTCAGGTGACTAGTATTTTATCTTTATTATTAGCTTTAATTGCTGCCATTTCTCTGTTAGTAGGTGGAATTGGCATTATGAATATTATGTTAGTTTCTGTGACTGAACGCACTCAAGAAATTGGTTTACGCAAGGCAGTTGGGGCAACTCAGAATGATATTTTAGCGCAGTTTTTAATTGAGGCAATTATTCTCTCTCTTTCTGGCTGTTTGCTGGGGATAATTTTAGGAGTTGGGGGAACTATCCCCTTGGCATTTTTCACGCCTTTAACTCCTCAATTTCCCCTATATGCGATCGCTGTGGCTGTGACAATATCTGGTAGTATAGGCTTAGTTTTCGGTGTCTTTCCCGCCCGACAAGCTGCTATGTTAGACCCCATTGTCGCTCTCAGAAGTGGCTGATTCTAAATCAATCTCTCCAATTATCTAATTGCAAAGGATAGCCTAATGATTGAATTTTTTGATAGTGTTTAGTATTTCCTGTTACTAGAATTAAATTATTTTCTATGGCAATTGCAGCAATTAATACATCTGCTAATCCTATGGTTTGTCCAGTTTTTTCTAAATCAGCGTAAATTAATCCAGATAATTCAGCACTTTTTTGTTCTAAAGATAAGATCTCCATTTGTGGTAAATCTATTAAAAATTCCTGAATCCGATCATTGCGGTTTAATTTTCTCCATCCTTTGATAACTTCTGAAACTGTAATTACAGATATCGTATAATGTTTAAAAATAGTTTTATAAGCAATCGCTTTAGCTATAACTTGGGGATTTTTACCTTTGCGAATTTCTGACAAAATATCTGTATCAATTAAAGTTTAATTTTTCACTGTCAAGGCATTTTTTAGGTTCTATGTTTTAACATATCTTCAATCATTTGATCAACTAATTCTGCATCATCTGACCATTTGCCAATAAATGAATCGTTGAGAATTTCTGGTTGAGTCAATTGCTCAATCATTGCTTTAATTAAATCTGAGATTTGACAATGATTAGTCTGGGTTAGTTGCTGTATTTTGTCATAGGTTTCTTGATCTAGTTCTATTTCTATTTTTTTCATAAGAATACCCGGTAAGTGGGAAACTCAGAGTCTTTAGACCTGAGAGGGAAACGACACGAGCGGTTTTAACCGCTGTAGATATTAAAATTGAAACCAGATTTTTGATTGGAATCTGGAAACCAACTCCCATTTCTGGGGTAATGTTAGCCGATGCCTACGGCACGCTGCGCGAACGACCTGTTATAAGAGCTTGCTTGAGCTTGCAACACTGTTCCAGTGACCTTAGAACTGTTTAATCACAAGCGACAGAGCAGGGAACTGGCAACGCATTCGGTGGGTGTCGTGACTCAAATAACGGCTACCATGAGAGTAGACTCAGGGTGGTCTGGTCAGTACGGCTTGCTTGATTATTCTTGCAAGCCCAGTCCCTTTAGGGCTGGGTTACTGACAATTAGTTATTCATTGAAGTATAGATTTTTTTATTATAGCGTCGTTAAGAAATATTTTTCTACTATCAAAATATCTTTTTACGGTAGCGGTACGGGAGGGTTAATCGGGTGGAATCTTGGGGGGTAGGGGTTTACAAGCGTAAGCCATATTTCCGGGCTAATAAGTAGTGAGACAGAATTAATTACACAATGTTATTGTGTTAGCGCAACGTGACGTTAGCCATATGGAACGAAGTGAAATGAAGCAATTCCAAGGGTTGTGATTGCTTCCCTTCGCTCGCAATGACTGTAAATATTTTTGTCCAATTACTTAAGTAAAGTTTACTAAAGTAAACTGGGGATTTTTAGTCATCAAAAGACAACTTTTGCTATTAGACTGGAAATATGGCTTACGCCACGCTACGTTATCATTCCCAGGCGGGCTACAGGTTTTACGTTAAGTTGACACCAATGACAATGACCATAAACCCAAACTCTGCATAACATCGGGAAGTGCTGTAAAATCCCTGTTTTAATCCTGTTCATCCTTTAATCCTGGACATTATCTCGACTATGGCTACGCCACGCAGGCTATCGCTCGATAACCACCTGATTCTGACAGCCAATTTATCTAAATTCCTGCTGTAATTCTGCCTGATAATCAGCTTGACAATGATATTGGGATAATTCTTTCCAGTTGAGTACGGCTTCTAATAAGTCTTGATAACCCAGGGTGTTGGGGTGGAGTCCGTCACTGGTGAGGCGATCGCTTCTCCATCCTTGACTCCGCTGCATCCATTGATCAAAAATATCTAAATAGGGAATCTGTCTTTGTTCACAAGCTTGTCGTGCTGCTTCTTTGTAGCGGTATTGGTCGGCATGATTATAGAATAAACAATCAAGGAAGGGCATTTTGCTTTCGTCTACGGGAACCATCCCCACAAACAGCACAGGACAGAGTTTTTGAGCTTGATCCAGCAATGTGGCGATTTCTGATTCAAACTGACTAAAATCTGTGTAATTTCTGCCGTTAGGACTTCTTAACCGAGGTGTGTCGTTAACACCGACAGACAAAATAATCAAGTCAGGAACACGATTGCGGATTTCTCCCCGGTGACGAAATTCTGCTTCTAAACGTTGGCATATTTGCTGTGTGCGATCGCCCCTTACCCCCAAATTATAAAGCACATGACCCACACTGTCCGGTAACATCCACCACCGTCGCAATTGTTCCACCCAACCGCCTTTCTCTGGATCACCGTATCCATATACTAAGCTATCCCCCAAGGCGACAATCTTTAAAGGTTGACAAAGTTTTGGCGCTACAGATATTTGCATTAAGGTAGAAGTCGGAAAACTTGGCATTTCAAAAAGTAATGTAATGGATATTTCTAGAATATTCTATATATTTTTACACTATTACCACAAAGTAGGGGCGCAGGACTTGCGCCCAATCATTGATTTTTTGCATTTCCCCAATTATAAACTAATTGGTAACACACTATAACTACCAAAAATTTTCAAAATTTCCGTATAATTTCGCAACTCTTCCAAAGCAGATTTCATGATTTGTGCATTTACATCTGCTTCAATATCTAAATAGAATAAATATTCCCCTAAAGAACGTTTTGTCGGACGCGATTCAATCCGACTCAGATTAATACCCAAATGAGCAAATACTGACAATACTTTCATTAATGCACCTGGTATATTGGCTGGCACGCTAAAGGCTAAAGATGTATGAGTACAATCAACGGGATGATTTTCTTCCCTGCTTACTACCCAAAACCGAGTACAGTTTTCTGGATAATCATTAATCCCTCTGGCAAGAATAGGTAAATTATACAATTGTGCCGCCCGACTAGAAGATATAGCTGCTGTAGTGACTTCCGTTTCTAATCCCTGTAGTGCTTCAGTGGTTGAATTTCGGGGAATTAAATTGACATTTGGCAAGAACTGTGATATCCATTTTTGACATTGCGCTAACGCTTGAGGATGAGAATAGACAGTTTTAATATTATCTAAATTTGTAGCATAGGAAATTAATGTATGTTGAATTGGTAAAACTAAAGCTAACTGAATTTTTAAATTCCCCAATTGCCATAAGCTATCCATTGTCATATTGACACTACCTTCAATAGAATTTTCTACCGGGACAACAGCTATTTCTGCCCGTTTATCGGCGATCGCTTGCAGGGATTGAGCAATGGTAGAATATGGACATAATTCAAAGCTTCTTTGAGAATTAATGTCCGAATGGGTTTTTAACCAGTTGAGATAAAAAAAAGCCGCTTGTTCGGCATAAGTTCCTGGCGGACCCAAATGAGCGATTTTCTGGTTCATGCTGTTAAATTTGGCGAATTTGATGAATAATGAATTAATAGTTAGATTTTTGGCAATTCAAATTGTTAAAAAATATTACAATTAAAAACAAATGGTTTAATTTGCTCATGGTTACTAAGTTTATTGCCTCTCAATCGGTGGAAATTTCCCTTCCTAAGCAATCTATTCCTATTCAACACTACCTGCGGCAGCCTCAACGTTTAGTCAATGCCTTAGCTGATAATACAAGAATTCAACAACTTTCTGAAGAAGGTTTTCGATTAAAAATGCGTCCTCTGTCTTTTATGTCACTGAGTATTCAGCCAACTGTAGACATGAGGGTCTGGGCGGATGCAACCGGAACAATTTATTTGCGATCGCTCGGTTGTGAGATACTGGGTTTTGAGTATATTAACGAAAGGTTTGCACTGAATTTAAAAGGCTATTTGTCACCAGTTCAACTCAATGGTGAAACTTACTTGCAAGGAAAAGCTGATTTGGAAGTTTTAGTAGACATACCGCAACCATTTTCCTTTACACCCAAATCAATTTTAGAAACTACAGGGAATGGATTGCTCAAAAGTGTACTACTAACAATTAAGCAAAGATTGTTACATCACCTCTTAGCAGATTATCGTCATTGGGTAATCTCGCAAAATCAAAATAACGAAACTGATCACAACATCCCTGATAGCGGTAGCGTGGTGCAAGCCATATTACCAAGTTTAAATTTTGAGTAGTTTATGGGAAAATAAGGCAAATTTGGCAATTGTCCTCAAAAACTGGGAATCCAAAATCTAAAATCTAAAATCTAAAATTGTTTGGCAGGGACGAAAAGAGCGACGATGTAAAGATGAAGGTCCGTATTTTTGAAGCGCCAGTAAATGACGCGGACTTCCATAACCTTTATTTTTTTCTAGATCATACAGGGAATATTTTAACGCTAACCGTTGCAGCAAATCATCACGCCAAACCTTTGCCATGATACTAGCTGCGGCAATATTAAGCGATCGCTCATCACCTTTGACAACTGTTTCTTGAGGTATTGGCAAATTCTTCACCAACTGATTACCATCAATCAAAAACAGTTCCGGCTTTACCCGCAACTTCAAAACAGCCCGCTTCATTGCCAAAAGAGTCGCCTGTAAAATATTCAACTCATCTATTTCCTTCGTTGTAGCATAACCAATTCTCCAATCTACAGCCAACGTGGCAATTTTTTGAGCCAGTTTAGTTCTCCGAGAACTAGACAACTTTTTACTATCCTTAATGTTATCTAACATCAGTATTGATAAAGCGTCTACTGGTAATATAACTGCCGCTGCTACCACAGGCCCAAATAAAGCACCCCTACCTACCTCATCTACACCCCCAACTGCACCCTGCATATTTGAGTAAGTAGAAAACTCTAACCAACTCGAATTATCCCAGGATGCAGGTTTAATGTCTGCCATTGTCTAAACTATGATTTGTTTGATTTATTTGATGTAGATGATTAATCGGAACTATGATTTATCTCATTGATTTGATTTACCTGATTAATTCATTAATCAATCAATCAATTAATCAATTAATTAATTAATCAATCACAAAAATCACACAAATCATGAAAATCACAGTCCGAAACCATCTGTATCTAGGGCTGATGAACGACGACGACGACGACGATTAGGAATAGAACTACTATTACTATCAGATTCTATTTCTTTTTCAATTTCCGTTTTTTCTTCAACTTTAGTTTCTTTCTCAGGTTCTATTTTTCCTTCAGATTTAGTTGCTTTTTCTCCAAGAATTTCTGTCAATTCTGGAAATATTGCTAATGGTGGAAAGGATGAATCTTCTTCTATCTCAAATTTCGATGTCGGTAGTTTAATAGCGACAACTTCAGGAAGTGTTTTTTCAGTAACAATTGGTTCAGGGACAACTTCAGATTCTTCAATAGGTGATTGTCCTGGTTGCACAACATTGATAATCACCGATCTAGGATTTTTTCCTTCCCGATCTAACTTGAGTAAAGGAGAAATTCCCATTTCAGCATAAGTATCCTGTTCCTTTGCTGACATTTCCACCGTAATCACCTCTGGTGGTTCTACCTTAATCGGGTCTAATTTTACCTTTGTCCGTTCTGGTCTTTCCGTCCAACCTGATTTATTAATAGTTGGGGGAGAGATTTCTGGTATTGGTAATTCAGGTTCTTCTAAGTCTAAATCTGAATCATTAACAAAAGCTAGAGGATTACTAGGTAAGCGGGATTCATCCTTACCGTTACCACCATTCACACTAATGCGGCTACGGCGGGTCCGGGTACGACGCTTATCATTTAATTCTTGGTAACTAGGATGATTGATCAGATGCAGAGAACTAAATTCCGGTTCAGTTTCAAATCCATCACCAAAGCCATCATAGACATCTTTTGGTGTCCCTTGTGGCACACTACCGATATCTGGTATGCGAGTAGTGGGTGCAGGTGGACGAGATTCTCTTTGCGGTATGGGTACAAATCGCTCTGGGATGTCCGCAGCCGGTATAGGCAGACGGTTTTCTAGTTCTCCAGGTAATCTGACGGTATGTCCTAAGCCGCCACAAGTAGGACAAGTTTCGCCAAACAATTCATAAATGTTTTGACCTTGACGCTTACGAGTAAGTTCCACCAAACCTAGTTCAGTCAGTTGGGCAATTTGGGGACGGGCTTTATCAGCTTTAAGAGCTTTGTTAAAGTGTTCTAAAACTTGCATTTGATCACGTCGGGATTCCATATCAATGAAATCAACCACAATCACACCTGCAATGTTCCGCAACCGTAACTGACGAGCAATTTCCGCTGCTGCTTCGCAGTTTGTCCACAGCACTGTTTCTCTGGCAGTTGCCGAACGGGTGAATGAACCGGAGTTCACATCTATGACGGTTAAAGCTTCCGTTGGTTGGATGATCACATAACCGCCTGATGGTAAATCTACCCTGGGTCTGAGGGCTTCACGGACGGCGGCATTGATGCGGAAATATTCTAAGATGGGTGAGCGATCGCGGTGATGATCAATTAACAATCCTTGGGGTGTTTGTCCACCACTCCAGTTTTGTAAATACTGCTTCACTCGTTTTAAACCAGTGCTGGAATCAACAACTATGCGATTCACATCACTACCATACATATCTCTAAGAACGCGCTGAATAAAGTCATCATCACGATTCAGTAGAGCCGGCGCACGGGAAGTCACTGCTTCTTGCTGGACAATTTCCCACTGCTTTTGCAGCACTTCCAAATCTTCAATAATGGCTTCTTCTGGCTTTCCTTCTGCTTCTGTGCGTACAAGTAACCCCATCCCTGCTGGTTTCACTAAAATAGCCAAAGCTCTCAGCCGGTTACGTTCACTTTCGCTTTTAATCCGTCTCGATAAATTTACCCCTCGTCCATAGGGCATTAACACTACATAACGTCCAGGTAATGTGATGTTACCTGTGAGCCTGGGACCTTTTGATCCGGTTGGCTCTTTCATCACCTGCACTAAGGTTTTTTGTTGTGGTGTCAACAGTTCTGTGATTGCTGCTGCACTACGTTTCAGCCTTAATGGACCTAAATCAGTGACGTGAATAAATCCGTTGCGTTCTGGATCGCCGATATTGACAAAAGCCGCATCTATCCCAGGTAATACATTTTCTACTACACCCAGATAGATATCACCAATTTGGTGATGACCCGTAGCTACAACGAGTTCTTGTATTTGATCTTCTGAAAATACAGCAGCAATTTGATGCTGCTCCGCGATGATAATTTGTTTTGGCATTCAATTTCCTCAAAAATTGGCAGCACCGCCGGGAATTACCAGGAATTTCTTTGTTATCCCGCTTGTCCTAACGGTCGCTGCTACAAGACGCTACTAGTAATAAAAAATTTCAATTTGAGTAGCTCTGCAAAGTTGTGAAGAGCTAATGATACTGTGATTGCGTTTACACGCCGGATTATTCCTGAATAGCTGTATATAGTCTAAGAACTTTCATCAACCGCCCTTGGCTGATTTCCCCTACTATACGCTGCTATTTAAACTTTGGATATCCGTAGATATCGGTTTCAAAGTTAAGATTCATTAAGTAAAGCTGACCATATCTAAATATAGCAACACACAAGGTAGTTAGGACATCAATTAATCATGAAACTCATCCCCAACCAGGTTTTTACTCCTGACTCGCTGACTCCTGACTTCTGAAATAACACACGCGTGGTAAAAAACCTCTGCGTCTAGACACGGTATCTCTTTGGGTTTACCATCTGCCGATGTAGGGAAATCTGCCTTAATCACTGGATTCACTATCCGTGTTTTTACTAGAAAGTCTAGCTAGGTGCAGATAACTCATGTGGTCATCATTGTAAGAATTATGGCAGGGTTGTAATCCCTGTCAATATTTATGTTGTATTTTTACAATTGAACACACTTGCATTCATAGCAATTGCTTAAAAGCCCGCAATAAAAGCAAGTCTTATTTAAGAGATGGACTTGGATCGGTCAATGGAGAAGTTAAGGAAAGCTATTGTTATTGACACTCTGCGGTCTGAAGACACGCGGATTCTTTAAGACTTGCTTAAAAGGGACAGTCAAGTACCCCTTAGACACTCAAAACAATTACTAGTACGACAGGTATTGCAATTGTGCTTACTTTTAGATTGATTTAGTGCTTTCCGATGCCATCAGTTTTTAGTGTTAAACGCTCCATGCTTCACCATTGCTTGTTTACCCAGGCTACGGCTATGCCGAGACGAGATAAATCAGGGGTTTCTCCTTAATAAAACACTTCTTTGCGTTGATAGTTACTCCTACTAGCTCATTAATTATATCATGTCACTGCGAATAAATTCGCCGTTGGCACTTCCTCCATTATCTAAAGCCAAATGGCTTCCGTGCCATTCGTTATTTCTTGTGATTTGTAATCAGCAGTAGAGTTTCTCTGGGATACAATCTTAGAAGTGACATTCTTACAGCAGAATTCACCGAGTCAGGAGTAAAACTGGCTTGCTGTCCGGCTTTGAATTTAGATCCTGTACCTCATTAATTTGCAATCTACTGTATATCTTTGCCTTCGTTCCTGTGATGATCGCAGGGAGTGAATCAAGTCATTCAATGCAGTGCCAGAAAATTTCTCTTGATCATTATTCTAACGCAACCTTGCCAAAAATCAATTCCTACAATGTGCTAATTTTTGACAACTACTAGCAACTTAGCCAATAACTAGAAGTTCGTCAAATTTATTTTGACGGGTAATGAGCGGAAAAAACTTCTGTTCTTCCCTCCCCTGCCCCCCTTGCTTCTCTTCTCCCCCTGCTTGCCTTCACCCGTCATTTTCGGGTTGACAGACTACTAGACGCTGGCGGTGGATATGCAAGATGTGAAATTCTACATTTGCTACTGTTTCTAGCATAGACAAGATTTGCTCAGGACGCAAGATTACTCCATCAGGACGACAGCTACCCAAGTAACGCACAACGGCTATTGAGTCCAATTCTTGATGAGAGACTGAAATTAATTCTATCTCCCACAGGCGATCGCGCAGATTTATTAATTGCTGTTTACCGGATTTGGTTGTATGTGCCGATAAAATCTCCTCTTGATGTTTAATAGTCTCAATCCAGTTTTGCCATTGTGCCGATTGTCCCTCGCTTTGGGCTGTAGACAATGTGAGTAAATACTCGGCTGCTTCTAGCTTTTGGGTAGCGGAGGGAGACTTGATGTCTATTTCTACCACATTATACACAGGAATGTCAGCAGGTAGTTGTTTAACCAATTGGGTATGAAAAGTTGCCACATCAATTGGTTCAGTCAACTCAAAATCAACTATTTCTCCACTACTGGTAGCACCTAAACTTAAAGCACTGGCTAAAGCAATCCTCGGTCCAGGATGAAAACCACCTGTGAAGGTGATGGGTAAACCGGCACGGCGCATAACTCGATCAAATAGACGCATCAAATCTAAGTGACTGACTAAAGCCATATTTCCTTGTTTACCAAAGCATACTCGCAATCGTTGGGCTTTGGTGGTGTTGGGAACAAAATCGCCGGCAAAGCTGGGAATGGGTGGTGCAGCCATAACCACATTATGACCGAAATCAGTGCCACAGACTCCACAATGAGAACAACCTTCAAAAGAGCAGTCAGGGACAATTGCAGCTTCTAGAGCGCGTTGTAGGTCTTGTTGCAGCCACTTTTTATCAATGCCAGTATCAATATGATCCCAAGGTAAGGGAGTATCCAGAGGTGATAGAGTTTCTTGTTCGTTGTTGCTGACAGCAAACAGATTCCATTCGCCATTTTCCACTTGACGGTATTTCCAGTCTAGACCGGCTTCGGTAATGGCTGTTCCCCAAGCTGTAAAGGCTTTATCTACATTATCAAACCAAGCATCCATGCCTGCACCCAATTTCCAAGCCCGATGTAACACTTTCCCCAGAGTGCGATCGCCTCTACCAATAAAGTCTTCCATCGCCGAGATCCGAAAATCCGTGAAATTTACTTTCACATTCCGCATTCCCCGAAATTCTTCCCGCAGGAGGTTTTGCTTTCTCGCAAACTCCGTTGTGGAAACTGAATGCCATTGAAAGGGAGTATGGGGTTTGGGGGTAAAGTTAGAAATGGTCAAAGTGAAGTTTAAGGATCTTCTGCCCTTTTCCCAACATTCTTGCTTTAACCATCTTACCGTTTCCACAATGCCAACCACATCGGCATCGGTTTCACCGGGTAAACCAATCATAAAATACAGCTTGATTTTATCCCAACCTTGTGACCACGCTGTTTTTACACCCCGCAGTAACTCTTCATTTGTCAACCCCTTATTGACAATATCCCGCATTCTTTGTGTACCCGCTTCTGGAGCAAAGGTTAACCCACCTTGGCGCGTACCTCCCAGGATATTGGCAATATTTTCATCAAACCTATCTACTCTTTGACTAGGTAAGGTGAGGGAAATGTTGTCATTTTTTAAGCGATTTTTTATTTCCATCCCCACCGCTGGTAGGGCTAAATAATCTGAACAACTTAAAGACAAAAGGGAAAACTCATTGTAACCAGTTTCCCGCATTCCCTTTTCTATAGCTTCTACCACTTTTTCCGGTTCGACATCCCTCGCTGGTCTAGTTAGCATTCCTGGTTGACAGAAGCGACAACCGCGAGTACAACCGCGACGAATTTCAATGGTGAGGCGATCATGGACTGTTTCTACATAGGGAACTAAGCCGATAGAATAGGCAGGAATGGGTGTGGCGACTCTTCTGAGGACTCTTTTGGGTACATCTGGACGCAGGGGATATACAGCCCCACCTACACCCATCTCATAGAACTGCGGCACATAGACACCAGGAATTTGCGCCAGGTCTAATAATAGTTCTTGACGACTCAAGCCTGATTCTTTCCCTTCTTCTAAAACCAAGCCAATTTCGGGAAGTAGTTCTTCACCATCTCCCAAAACCATGAAATCGAAGAAATCTGTATAGGGTTCGGGGTTAGAGGTTGCTGTTTGTCCACCAGCAAAAATTAGCGGGTAATTTCCCTGTAACCGTTCTTCTCTAGTCACGGGGATTCCGGCTAAGTCCAACATTTCTAAAATATTGGTGCATCCTAATTCGTAACTGAGACTAAAGCCTAAAATATCGAAGTCCGTCAACCACCGTTTAGATTCCACTGCAAACAGGGGTGTCTGCGTGGTGCGAAGTTTGGCGGCTAAATCCGCTCCTGGTAGATAAGCGCGATCGCACAACTGGCGAGGCTGGACATTCAAAATATTGTATAAGATGATATGCCCTAAATTTGATGCCCCTACCTCATACACTTCTGGATAGGTCAAAACCCAACGGATTTTTGCCGTATCCCAAGGTTTATGGACTGCTAAACGCTCATTACCCAGGTAACGGGCAGGTTTTAAAATATCCGATGTTATTAATTGTTCAACTAAAACAGCCACTTTGCTATCTTCTAGCTACCATAAATTACAGCTAACCACCCCAAGACTAGCATTAATTAGAGATTTTGACTGAAGTTCAATAATTTTATCTTGCAAATTTGGTGCTGCCTGAATTAGGTTATGCCTACGGCACGCTGCGCGTTAACGAAGTTCCTCTGAAAGAGGCACGTGCAGAGGCTTCCAGAAGCAAAGGCGCAAAGTTTTAGGAATTATATTGACATTATCCTCTAAGCTTTTATAAGTGTAGATTTGCATCTTGTTTGCAGATCAACTTTTTTTCTGACTTGGCTACAAGTTGGAAGTCTCTTTACTCAATCTTTATAGCTTGACTGGGTTTATTTAAAGATTGTCATAAGTCAATGGTAAAGTGTAATTATATATACATTTTTTTTTAGCAAGTTAAAAAACAATCTACTTATGCCTTCTGAATGCAGATTCATCATCTGTCCCTATAGCAGTTACTCTTGCTGAAACTGTGAATGGAGGTAGTTCCAGGAAAATTTCTCTGTAATTGTCCACCTTGACTTTTACCCTTATCATTGATAAAAACAGAGTTACCGAATAACTGGTCTTGATTATTTAGTAGTGATCTAAATCACAGGGTCGAGAGGTATAAATCACCTTTTATACCGAGCATTGTCTTAGATAATGACTAGTAACTGCAATTTGGTTTATTTGTTATGAAAACTCGATACGTGATTCGTCAGTTGGTAGAAAAAGCCCTGCATATCCGCAAGCTAACGCCAGAAATCGAAAATGAGATTAACTCGGAATTAACAAAGCTAGGTCATATCTCTGATGTTGACTATGAAGCTTTAGAATTACTAATGGCAGAGATGGATGCTGGTCGGGTACAGTTAGTTCCTACCTGGGGATAATACTCGTAATGGAAGGTATTGACGCTGCGTACTAACATCCTATTGTTGCTAGTATTGCCTATGCAATTAAGTCTCTTTATGTTTCTTGTCCTTGTTGATATGCTTGCCACAGTTGATGAATAAATAAATTAAATTGTTGTTTAGCTACTAAATCAGGCTCAAATTTTAGTTCTTTAGGAAAAAGTTGCCCTAAAAAAGTAATAACTTCTGTATCTAAAGCCGGTCTAAACAAATCTAGTGGCCAGAACAAATCTGATACACCTTGTAAATCAATTATGAGTGGTAATTCTGAGGTAGAGTTCACAAGCAGTAAAGGGCGCACCCAGCACAATTGTCGGGAAACGACGATTTCAATAACTTCTGCATAAAGATGCTGATGGCTATAATCCAAAGATACAATTTGTCCTGGTTGAAATTTTGGGCTGATATCCATAACTATCTAGAGTATTGACTTCTGTGTGGCAGTTTCCTTAATTTTAATAATTCCCGTTGTCAGTGATGAGATAGAAAATAAGGGAAAATTTTTCTGTCCCAATTATTAATGTAAATTTCTTGTGTTTGTGCTATGATGTCATAGGAAAAGCTTCTAAGCAGTGCCAAAGGTATTTTAAGATGGGAATACGGCAATGCAGAAGTAAATAACTGTTAAGCAAATGCTGAACAGGAACATATTCTAGTAAATCAACGATAAAAGAGCAAAGAACCGTGTCAGTCGAAACCATTGAGAAGCGTTCTACATCCCGCAAGCTTGCGCCTCAGTATCGCGTCTTGCTCCATAATGATGATTATAATCCGATGGAGTACGTTGTACAAGTGCTAATGACTACTGTTAATAGCATCACCCAACCGCAAGCTGTTAGTATCATGATGGAAGCTCACCATAACGGGTTAGCTTTGGTTATTACTTGCGCTCAAGAACACGCGGAGTTCTATTCTGAAACCCTCAACAATCATGGTTTAAGTAGTACAATTGAACCAGAAGAATAGTTTTTGGTCATTAGTCATTGGTCATTAGCAGTATATTGTTGACTGATGATAATTGACTAACTTTATGAAAATTAATCTTACTCAACTTACCCAATACCCCTTTCCTGTGAGGCTAGTTTGTTTTATACTGGCCTTACTATTCTTATGGCTACCCTTAGCTGTACCAATTTATTTACTAGTTGAAGATACTAATTTAGAAAGTATTTTAACTCTGGTTATATTATATGTAGAGTTTATTTTCCTGCTGAATATTTGGGGTACACAAGTTTATCAGCAACCAAAAATATTCAGCCATTATGGGTTAGAATTTACGCGTCTTAATGGGGTGAATGTGTTGCAGGGGTTAGCTATTGGACTAACTAGTGTTTTAGTTTTATTTGGTTTAGAAGGTGTACTAGGTTGGTTAATATGGCAACAACCTCAAGTATTTCTAGTCAAAATAATTTTAGAAGGTTTGTTAGTTAGTTTGGGTGTGGGTTTTGCAGAAGAATTATTATTTCGGGGTTGGTTGTTGGATGAGTTACAACGAGATTATAAATTAAATATCGCTATGAGGATAGATGCAATTTTATTTGCTGTATCTCATTTTATTAAACCTTTGGAGGCAATTATTCATACTTTACCCCAGTTTCCGGCTTTGGTGTTGTTGGGTTTCACGCAAGTATGGGGAAAACGTTGGCGACGGGGACGTTTAGGCTTACCAATTGGTTTACATGGCGGGTTAGTTTGGGGTTATTACATTATTAATGTAGGGCAATTAACCAAATATTCGGGTCAAGTTCCTGATTGGGTGACTGGTGTAAATAATAATCCTTTGCAGGGAGTTATGGGAGTGCTGTTTATGGGTGGACTAGCTTGGTGGATAGGTAGTAAACAGCAGGTGACAGGGAACAGTATAAGTAATTGAACAAAAATATTTACAGTCATTGCGAGCGAAGGGAAGCAATCACAACCCTTGGAATTGCTTGATTTCACTTCGTTCCATATGGCTAACGCTACGCTTACGCAATGACATTGTGTAATTAATTCTGTCTCACTACTTAGATTTTGAAAATAAAACCTGATTAATAAAAAAGCGTTGCTGATTAAGGGTAGGAATTTTAGTCTCACGCAAAGGCGCAAAGACGCAAAGGTAAGAGGTTAAAATTTATCCTGTTAATCCTCAAATCCTGGACATCCTGATTCAGACAATCAAGACTTGACAAAACGCAAAGCTTGTATTATGATTATGTCATAGGTGGGAAAGTGTGCGCCCATATATATAGGCTTTTCAACCACCAACATAATTATGATGATTGTTTGTGGGAAGTTGGGATTTTCCAGGATGTTGTTTAATGATTGTTTGTTGGGATTTTGGAGATGATTTTGTCTGAATCAGGATATCCAGGATTTTCAGGATTTTCAGGATGTTGTTGGATGATTGTTTGTGGGAAGTTGGGATTTTTCAGGATGTTGTTTAATGATTGTTTGTTGGGATTTTGGAGATGATTTTGTCTGAATCAGGATATCCAGGATTTTCAGGATTTTCAGGATGTTGTTTAATGATTGTTTGTTGGGATTTTGGAGATGATTTTGTCTGAATCAGGATATCCAGGATTTTCAGGATTTTCAGGATGTTGTTGGATGATTGTTTGTGGGAAGTTGGGATTTTTCAGGATGTTGTTTAATGATTGTTTGTTGGGATTTTGGAGATGATTTTGTCTGAATCAGGATATCCAGGATTTTCAGGATTTTCAGGATGTTGTTGGATGATTGTTTGTGGGAAGTTGGGATTTTTCAGGATGTTGTTTAATGATTGTTTGTTGGGATTTTGGAGATGATTTTGTCTGAATCAGGATATCCAGGATTTTCAGGATTTTCAGGATGTTGTTGGATGATTGTTTGTGGGAAGTTGGGATTTTTCAGGATGTTGTTTAATGATTGTTTGTTGGGATTTTGGAGATGATTTCGTCTGAATCAGGATATCCAGGATTTTCAGGATTTTCAGGATGTTGTTGGATGATTGTTTGTGGGAAGTTGGGATTTTTCAGGATGTTGTTTAATGATTGTTTGTTGGGATTTTGGAGATGATTTTGTCTGAATCAGGATTTAAGGATTTTCAGGATTTTCAGGATGTTGTTGGATGATTGTTTGTGGGAAGTTGGGATTTTTCAGGATGTTGTTTAATGATTGTTTGTTGGGATTTTGGAGATGATTTTGTCTGAATCAGGATTTAAGGATTTTCAGGATTTTCAGGATGTTGTTGGATGATTGTTTGTGGGAAGTTGGGATTTTTCAGGATGTTGTTTAATGATTGTTTGTTGGGATTTTGGAGATGATTTCGTCTGAATCAGGATATCCAGGATTTTCAGGATTTTCAGGATGTTGTTGGATGATTGTTTGTGGGAAGTTGGGATTTTTCAGGATGTTGTTTAATGATTGTTTTTGAGGAAGTGGTGATGATTTCGTCTGAATCAGGATTTAAGGATTTTCAGGATGGGTAATTGGTAATTGCGAAAATGCTGTAAACTAACTATCTAAAGAAGAGCATAAAACAACATCTTTAAAATATCCCAACTTCCAAAAATCATCACTTCCTCAAAAACAATCTTGCCATCACATCCTGTAAATCCTCAAATCCTGGATATCCTGATTCAGACAAAATCATCCTCAACTTCCCACAAACAATCATCCAACAACATCCTGAAAATCCTGAAAATCCTGGATATCCTGATTCAGACAAAATCATCTCAACTTCCTCAAAAACAATCTTGCCATCACATTCTGTAAATCCTGAAAATCCTGGATATCCTGATTAAGACAAAATCATCTCAACTTCCTCAAAAACAATCTTGCCATCACATCCTGTAAATCCTCAAATCCTGGACATCCTGATTCAGACAAAATCATCACCACTTCCTCAAAAACAATCTTGCCATCACATCCTGTAAATCCTCAAATCCTGGACATCCTGATTCAGACAAAATCATCACCACTTCCTCAAAAACAATCTTGCCATCACATCCTGTAAATCCTCAAATCCTGGACATCCTGATTCAGACAAAATCATCATCACTTCCTCAAAAACAATCTTGCCATCACATCCTGTAAATCCTCAAATCCTGGATATCCTGATTCAGACAAAATCATCTCAACTTCCTCAAAAACAATCTTGCCATCACATTCTGTAAATCCTCAAATCCTGGACATCCTGATTCAGACAAAATCATCATCACTTCCTCAAAAACAATCTTGCCATCACATTCTGTAAATCCTCAAATCCTGGACATCCTGATTCAGACAAAATCATCATCACTTCCTCAAAAACAATCTTGCCATCACATTCTGTAAATCCTCAAATCCTGGACATCCTGATTCAGACAAAATCATCTCAACTTCCTCAAAAACAATCTTGCCATCACATCCTGTAAATCCTCAAATCCTGGATATCCTGATTCAGACAAAATCATCACCACTTCCTCAAAAACAATCTTGCCATCACATCCTGTAAATCCTCAAATCCTGGACATCCTGATTCAGACAAAATCATCACCACTTCCTCAAAAACAATCTTGCCATCACATCCTGTAAATCCTCAAATCCTGGATATCCTGATTCAGACATTTACCTGTTTTACTGCTTTGAATAATTTGATAAATAAAAACCTTATATATATGAGCGCACACTTTTCCACTCATAACATAAGTGTAATCGAAACTGAGAATTTTGTCAAGGGCTGAATCAGGATTTTCAGGATAAATTATTTGTGTATTATTTGCAGAATTTCCTAGCCATAACAGAAGCATGGTGGAAACTGAGAATTAAGGTAAATACTTTTGCACCACAGTCCAACCACTGAGAGATACCCAGGCAAATCCTAGTAATAAGCAGAGATTACAACCAAGATGTAGTGGTCTAGCCCAAGGCTTGATGGTACTAATTTGAGTGGCACTAAAGGCGGATACTAAAACTAAGATGACGACTATTAAACCAGCGAGTAAATGTGGTGAATGTCCTAGTGAACCGAAGTGTCCTAATGTACCAACAATGCCAACGGCTAGGAGTAGTAATACTAGGCTAACCATAGTTATGCCAATTATATAATGGAGCGATCGCACTTGCTGACGATACCAAGGTAAGAGAATACCGAAAGATTCTGGGTTTGTTCTGACCCGTAACATCCAAATACCAGTTATGGCTAAAAATAAATAGGCTAGTAAAGATAATCCCATTGACCAAGCGGCTATTTTCCATAACCATAGAAAGGAAGGTAGGTGCATAAAACAGTTCAGTTCCAGAAAGTTACTTATTGAGCTTAACAGGACTTCGGCTTTTTTTGTTTTTAGCCGTCCATGTTTTTGCCCCACTACAGAGATTACAAGTCAATATAAACGTAAATCAAAATTATGGCTGGTTCTAGAAATGATTGGTTTCCCACGTCTGTTTGGCATTTTTCCCTAGAAAATTATCAGCAATTAAATCCTCCACTCTTAGAAACTATCTATGGGGAAGAACGTCGGGATAGTCAGGGTGAGAAATGGTCAAATATATTAGGATGGCATAGTGGGGATAAATTGCATGAAATGGATAGTTTTGACAACCTGATACAAATCATTAATCAAAATGTCTTAGAAGTTGCCACATTTTTACAATGGGACTTACAAAAGTTTAGTCTCAAAATTACAACTTGTTGGGGAATTATTAATCGTAAACTTGCCTCCAACTCTGTACATAATCATCCCAACTCAATTTTAAGTGGAGTTTATTATCTGAAAACTCCTGAAAATTGTGGTGGCATATTTTTCTCCGATCCTCGACCAGCTTCACAAATGATCGTACCACCTTCCATAGAGTTTAATCTCTGGACTTTCCCCAGAATAACTTACAAAGCTCGTGAAGGGACGATGTTAATATTTCCCAGTTGGCTGTTACATGGTGTGGAAATGAATATGAGTGATGAAGATCGGGTATGTATTAGTTTTAATATTGGCATAGTACCTATAAATAGATAATCTTTCCATAACCAAAAAATAACTTTTCAGAAGGATTTTTAATCAAGAAATAGCTAAATCATAGTACCTTCTTAACCTCTGTGTGAGAACTTAATAAGAAGTAATATTCATATCCGGTAAATATAGGGTTTCCTAAATTTGCCAAGCATTCAGTAAGCACTACACAGAGAATTGAAGGATTTTATGGCTATATCATTCGATACAACCGAACCGTCTCAAGTCAAAGGATTAAACGGTTACACAGTTGACCCAATTTTTACAGTTGGCGACAAAATTGGCAACTATGTTGCTCCTGGGATTCTTGACGGTATTGGCGCTTACTCACTCAACGATACAACTGTTCGTGTATTAGTTGTTAATGAGGTAGGGGCTGCTGATGGTTATAAGTACACCCTGAAAAACGGTACTCAACTCCCCGGTGCAAGAGTTAACTATTTTGATGTTGACAAGCGCACATTGCAAATCGTTGATGCTGGATTAGCCCATGACACCATTATCAACCGCAAAGGTGAAGTTGTTGATGCTGCTGCTGATTTAGAATTTGGTGGTATTCAACGTTTTTGTTCTGCTGCTTTATTTGAAGCCAACCAGTTTGGTGCAGGTATTGGTTTAGCTGATCGTATTTTCTTCTCTGGTGAAGAAACCAGTAATGGTACACAATTCGCCTTGGATACACAAACAAATACTTTATATGCAGTACCCGCATTTGGTCGCGCTTCGTGGGAAAACGTCACAGAACTAAATACAAGCCGCACTGATAAAGTTGCGTTCTTAATTGGTGATGATAGCAATAACGCGCCTTTATATCTCTATGTTGGCGATAAAAAAGCTGGTGGTTTCCTGGAACGCAATGGTTTAGCACAGGGTAAATTGTTTGTTTGGGTAGCAGATGATCCTAGCAGTGCTACTGATGCGATTGAAGCTAATCCTAGCCAGTTCAAAGGCAGTGGTAACAGCACAAACGGTCAATTTGTAGAAATTTCTTACTATAATCCAACAAAAGCAAGTACTACAGGTTATGACGCTCAAGGTTTTGCTACACAAACAAAACAAAACGAGTTAGCAACCGCCGTTAATGCCTTCAGATTCTCTCGTCCTGAAGACGTTGCCACCAATCCTTTCGATGGTACTCAAGCTGTTTTAGCCTCCACTGGTATTACTGCAGGTCCTGATGTTTGGGGTACAACCTACAAAATTGATGTTGACTTTAGCCAACTTCTTTCTACTACTGCTACTGTTCCTACAGCAGAAGACACTGCACCCTTTTTACTACCAACAGGATTCACTCAGACAGAAATTGTTGACCGCAACAAAGCTAATCTAGATCCTCAATTTGCTGCCACCTTTGGTAACTGGGACATGGTGGCACTCGATCCCACCAACCGCTACATCTACATTCCGATGGAAGTAGGTCAAGGCGCTGGTTTAGCTCGCTACGACACCCAAACTGGTGACTTTGTTTCAGCCCTGACTGGTCAAGCGGCCTTACCCTACACCACCAATCCTGCGGTTTGGGATAAGAATGCCGATGATTTTGGACCCTTTGACCCTGCGGAATATACTCCTCACGGAACAGTTCTTACCGCCGAAGAAAGAACCAATGGTCGTCTATTTGAGTGGCTTAACCCCTTGATGGCTGCTGGTGATCCAGCCAATGTGGTTTGGCGCAGCAATATTCCTGCGGTTTCCCATGAAGGCTTGAAGTTTGATACCTCTGGTACTTTGTACTTTATTGATGAGAGTAACACTGGTTCTATCTACAAGTTTGTACCTAAGACTGTTGGTGATTTGAGTGTTGGACAAAGTTTTGTCTTGAAGGTAACTGCCTTTACAGGTATTGCTTCGGAAAACTGGGACTCTGCTACAAATACAGGTAAAACTCGGACTGGTGCAGCTACTTGGGTCGCTATTACTGATGCTAATGGCGTGAAAACCACCACCGCCGATCCCTTTGACTTTAGCAGTGCTACTACAGGTGGACGTGCGGCAGCAGATGAAGTTGGTGGTACACCCTACGGTCGTCCAGAAGACTTAGAAATTATTGGTGACACTCTTTATGTAGCTACAACTAGCGAAAACGCAGTTTATGGCATTAACCTCAAAACCAATGAAGTTAAGCTTTTTGCTAGTCGTAGCACAATTGATGGTGGTACTGCTTTAGCTGCGGGTACCAACCTCAATAACCCTGACAACTTGGCTAGTGATGCTGCTGGTAATCTTTACATTATCGAAGACAACGGTCCTGGCGATATCTGGAAAGCATCTGATAGCAATAAGGATGGTGTAGCTGAATCCATCACTCGTTGGGCTAGTTTGGGAGTTGCAGGATCTGAACCTACTGGGTTGATTTCTACAAACAATCCCAATGAATTTATCGTTGCCATTCAACACCCCACCTCTGGAAATGATGCTCTGTGGAAGATCACAGCAGCGCCTCAAATCACCGCAAAAATTGACATCCTTTACGATGGCAACGACGCTGGTAAACAAGATTTCGGTATGCGTAGTCCTGATAACCTCGACTGGGCTGATAATGGCAAAATTTACTTACAAGAAGACCGCGCACTAGGAGCAGATATCTGGGGTGCAACTTCTAAGCAAGAAGCCTCTGTTTACGTTCTTGATCCTGCTGCTGCCAATCCAGCGGATAGCTTAACTAAAATTGCACAAGTTGATCGCTCGGCTGTTCCTTCTGGTCAAACTGACTCTAGCCCCACTGATATCGGTAACTGGGAAACTTCCGGTATCCTTGATGTTTCTACTCTGTTTGGTAACGCTCCTGGTACACAGTTTGTGTTTGATGTCCAGGCGCATAGTATTCGTTCTGGAACAATTATTACCGCCACAAATATTGATGGTAATGGTGATGGCACAAAAACTAGACAAGAAAACCTGGTTGAAGGTGGTCAGTTATCTTTCTTGATCGCGCCTAATGCCAGTTTGATTCAGGACACACAATTCTTTGCTGCTACACCTAATGCCGATACAATTGTAGCCAAACAAACTCCTGGCTTTGGTGGTATTAATGATGTCGTGTTTAGTGGTGCTGGTAATGACGAGATTGATAGTGCGGCTGCGGGCGCTCTTGCCAGCAATAACACTATTGATGCTGGTAGCGGCAATGATACCGTGTTTTTAGCCAATGGCGATCGCGCTTTTGGTAGTGCTGATAACGACACATTCTTTGGAGATGAAGCCAGTAATTTCCGTGCCTCCGGTGGCGCTGGTAATGATATCTTCTTCCTGGGTAATGGTTCTAATGGTCGTGCCTTGGGTGGTGATGGTAATGATACCTTTGAAATTGGTCTTGGTGGTGGTCACACCCTATCTGGTGGTGCTGGCGCTGACCAATTCTGGATTGTTTTTGGTGAATTAACCAAAGCTACTAACACCATTCTAGATTTCCAAATTGGTACTGATGTAATTGGTATTTCTGGCGCTAAGAGCTTAGGCATCACTACCGCCAATCTAACTTTGACTCAAGTTGGTGCTGATACTGCGGTTATTTTTGGTGGTCAAACTTTAGCTACTTTAACTGGTATTCAAGCCAGCGCTTTGAGTGTGGCTAATTCTAATCAGTTTGTCCTAGTTTAATTCAAGCTGGGATTTCATAGTAATTACTGATAACTAAATACCTTGGCAGGACTTGATATTTTTCGAGGTCTTGCCAAGGTTTTTTATGATGGTAGGAGTTAGGAGTCACCGAATCAAATGGGAATTATTTGTAGGTGGATTGATTTGACTTGGGGATAGTTTCATAGCCACAATAGGTATTGCAGTTGCTACAATCAAAATGGCGATCGCTAAAATCACAGCAACCGGTTTACCTCCAGATGTGACTAACACTGTAAAAATGTTCTCTGTTGTTTTGGCTGCAACTTCTGTTAATTCTACGGTTTCCGATTTAGTGAATTTATCAACTATCTTCTCCGCAGTGTCTAAAATTTTGGTTGTGTTGTTGGACTGGGTAGCAAGATTTTCTTCTGTTGGTTGTTGAGACATGGGTTTACACTCCTGGGATATGTGTCTTTTTTTCATGTCTCTATCATTGCTTGTTGTCTATGCTGAATAGGTTGGGTATTGTAGGTAATTATGCACAAAAGTTTACGTAGGGAAATGTAGGCTGATGTAGGTTTGTAGGGTAGAATGTAACACTGATAGCCAAGTGTTAAATATAATTTACCTACTCAAGTATGTTTCATGGACTCTCAAGAAGCCTTAAATTTTATCAAAGATATATTTTCCAGAAATAAACAAGAACCTTTAACTGAATTAGAAGAAAATATTTTCTTGGGTAGTTGGGAAAAACAAGAATATGGATATATTGCGGCGAAAACAGGTTATGCAGAAACTACTTTGAGAGAAGTAGGTTCTAATTTATGGAAAAAAATCAAAACAGCATTAAGTATAAACACAAATTTTAATAAAAATAACTTTAGAAAACAAATAGAAGATTATTGTCATACTAATTCTACAAGTATTATATTATCTTCGACAATAGACAATAAAGAAAAACTAAACCACAATCCTATCAGTTATTCAGATAATCAAAATCCCTTTGTTCCCACAACGGGAAGAATAGAGAACCTAGAAAAGTTTTTTGGTAGAGAACCAGAAATAAAGCAGATATTTGAACTTCTCAATAATGCTAGTAGTGTTGTGCTTATTGGTGAACAAGCAATTGGTAAATCATCTTTATTAGTAACCGTTCACAGGGGGTGAGAATTTATTAAAAAACCTGAAAGCTTTGTCTGTTGGGTTTTTCAGGCAACTTGACATATTAACGAATGGTTCTTAAATTGGCTAGAAAACGATTAGCAAACCGATATAGAGATTTTGCGAATTTCAAATGACCCAAAAAAATCAAATCTATAACGTTTTTCATGCTGTTTTCGTGGAATCTCATATAGAGTGTTTTTTGTACCCCCCGTGAACGTTTACGTTGACGGGAATAGATGAAACTGATTTACAGAATGCTTTAGAAGTTTTGAAACGTCATGATGTCGTTGTAGAAAATCAGGGACGCTGGAGAATAATAGTAGAACTATTTCAGCGTTGGGTTGAAAAATCACATCCTTAAATTGAGTATTTCAATAACAATCTAAACTCAACGTGAGTGAGTTCGATAAAGCTTTCCCCAACCCCTCTCCGACGTGAAACTCAAACTAAATGCAATTCTGTTGTCTTAACCCAATAATTCATCTACTGCAATATTAAAACCTGTTAGTACAGTTTGAGTCCTCACTATTTCACCAGCAATAAACACAAGACGTTGATTTTTAGTAATTACAATAATCCACCGATTTTCAGGAAAAACTAACCAAATTTCCTCACTTCCTGATTGCAAATATTCTTGAGATTTAGCAATCATATCCTCTGCTAAATCTGTGGGAGAAATAATTTCTGCTACGAGGGGAAAACTTTGGGGTAAAACAGCAGGTTCACCAAACTGCTGTATCAATTCTGGCGTAATATAAGCAACATCAGGACGACGGCCTTGTTGATTTGTGCGACAGGGTGCTTCTGTATACACTTCTCCACCTTGACCACTAGAATCTTTGTAACTTCTCCAGTAAAAGTATAAATTACCCTGTATGCGGCTATGTTTCAGTGTCACTTCTTCTTTCTTCAATAATTCCCCATTTACCCATTCTGTGCCCTCTGGGGAACTTTGCATCCAATCTTCTAGGGAATAATTTTTTAATACATCTTCTTTAATTGGTGTCATTACCATAATCATCTATTCTCCTTTTCAATACATATATTATTAATATTATGACTCAAATAGAATTTTTATACATTTTCTCAATCCAATCCTGTTCATCCTTTAATCCTGTACTTTTTGTAATTAGTATTTATGAATGCAAATTTAATAACCTGCAATTCTTATTTAAGCTGGAATGGTGCGTTACGCTGTCGCTAACACACCCTACTTTTGCTACTTTTGCTAAAAATCATTAAATCAGATTTAAATACTATCAGGATCTACACCCAAAGCCTTTAACTTTTCTGCTAATAATTGAGCGCGTGCTTCGGCATTTTTAGCCCGTTCATCACCGGTTAGTAAAATATTACCATTTTGATCACACCAACGTAACCAAGAATCATTTCTACCTTCAAATTCTCCAGTCCATAAAGTTATTCCTAAACCAATATCTTCTAACCAGTTATTTGTAGTTTCTATATAACGTCTACCTTGGAGAGTATAAATTCTGAGAATTTCTTCTCCTAAATTTTTATTTGGGTCATAGACAATATAGTAAGAAACTCGCATTTGCTCATAAATTTGCAGCTTTTTAGCTAATTCATTCCCATCTTTGTTAGAAACAATTTCCAGTACGAGTTCCGGGAATTTACCAAAATTCCAAACTAGGTAAGAACGATTTTGTTTTTCCCACCAGTTTTCAGGAATTTGTACATCAAAACTAATAAACACATCAGGAACTATGGCAGGTTCGCCGAAAGTATGGTAAACACCAACATTGGCTTCCGCTAAAAAAACCTGATTTTGTAAAGAACTGTAAAGAGAACCGACTAAAAGACGTTGTTGTTTGGCAGATGCAAGATTATCCACAGGTGTATCATCTTCAGTGACTAGGAGATTGGCATCTGGTACATCACAATTATCAATTTCAGTTTTGATGAGAAGTTGGTCAATCATGATTGTATCCACTAGTTGAGGTATGGAAATTATAACACTTTACTTGAGATTTTAATAACAATCTAAACTCAAACTAAATCCTGGTAATATCTCTTCTCCTAATAATTCTGTAGGCAAATCTCGCAATTCCGCATCTTTTCCTAAACGATAAATTTCTATTTGTTGCTGTTGAGGATTTATTAACCATCCCAGTTTCACTCCTGCATCTATATATTCTTGCATTTTCTGACGCAGAGTTTTTAAATCATCTGTTGCTGACCTTAATTCAATGACAAAATCCGGTGCAATGGGGGGAAATTTGCATTTTTGTTCGGGGGTGAGTGCTTCCCAACGTTCTTTTTTAATCCAAGCTGCATCAGGGGAACGATCGCTACCATTGGGTAATTTAAATATAGTGGAAGAACTAAAGGTGTAACCGAGTCCTGTTTGACGATTCCAAATACCTAAATCTATAATGAATTCTGCTTCTCGATTGCCGCTTTCTCCTCCCATTGGTGGCATAATAATTAATTCTCCGGTAGATGTGCGTTCAAATTTTAAATCGCTGTTTTTTTGACATAGTTGATAAAACTGTTCATCGGTAAAATTAACTGTGTTGAAGTTTAGTTTCAAAGGAGTGATAACCATACAAATAACCTGGTTAGTGATGGTGATAAATATATTATAGTATCAAAGGCACGGTTAATAGAAATTAACCCCAATGTTTGATGATTGCGTCTGCAAATTCAGAACATTCTAATGTTTGTACAGGTGGTTCTATTAACTGCGTTAAGTCATAGATAACTTGACCATTACTTTAAATCTATAGGTACAAAGCAGTTAGATAGATGGCGATCGCTCCCATCAAGGGACTAATTATACATATCAAAACTAGTACAATATCTGAACTTGATTCACTAGGAGGAGAATTTTGATTACTCAGCTATTCCAGTATTACGGACAAAGTTCTTTTTTTTAGCGTAAAGTCCGAAATATTACCCTTCCTGGATACTGTTGCTGATTAATTTTGGCATAGACTCGTAAACAGGTTAATACCTCGCCAGGATTGCCACCACAGTCTAATTGTAGGTCATCTTTAGAAAATTCACAAACATCAGCATACAGCCCTGATAATTGTTTGAGTCGGACTTCATTACCTGCTTTAACTGCTTTATCAGCGGCTTTTTTTAACAGATGCCGGGATTCTTTTTGTAATTTTCCCCACCAAGAATAACGTTCAGCAGGAGGGATAAATACTAAGGAATGAATGGCTTCATCTATGTCAATCCAAGCACATAAATTAAGAACTACATCAGTATTTTCATCTATTTTTTGGATGCGGTGCAAGCGATCGCTTAAAGCATCAATATATTGATGACGTTGTTCCAATTTGGCAGATAAAGAAACTACATCAAAGCTAAAAACACTTTTTAAAGCATGATGTAAATCTGCATCTATTTCTATAAACTTAATATATAAAAGTAAAAATCCGGCGATTAAATATAAATTATCGGCAAGATGCGTTTGGGAAATTTCCGAATTTATCAAAGCTGTTTGAGATAAACATAGTCCTTTGGCTTGAACTGTACCACTCAACCCCGGATAAATAATTTCATCACGCACAAATGGCAATTCATCCAGATTTCTATTATCTACAACTGCCCCTACTTCCTGTGCTAATTCTAAAGCCTTATGTCGCCAAGATGTCGCTACATCTTCAGGAACTCGCAATAGTTTTCTATGAATTTCGTTCCATATTTCCGCATCAGTTTGACCTTGAATATGAGAATTACCTAAATAAGAATTTAATTCTGAATTGTTATTGAAAATTTCTTTTAATTTTAATAATTTTAATTCATTTGTTAATTCAGGTTGTTTTAGATCCCCGACTTCTTTAAGAAGTCGGGGATCTGAGGATGATGGTTCTAATAATTGATGAAGTTCTTGTAGAAGTTCTTCGCATACCTGACATCCGGCATCAAATGGATATTCTTGATTTGCTTTTGTTAAAGTTGCAGCTAATCCATATAAATTAAACCGCAATATTTTGGCTAATTCTGAGTTTTCTATAGTTAATAGTTTATGTAGATTCTGCATAATTTTATCAGGATGAAAATAAAAGATTTTAGATCCCCGACTTCTTCAAGAAGTCGGGGATCTTGAACTTAATGAATACCGCAAAAAGGATCACGTTCTTTATCAACTTCATTGGGTTGTAGTTCCAATTCTGCCCGATAAATACATCCTTCTTGTTCGAGACATTCTTGATTATTAGATGTCCAATAAGGAACTGCCCCCGCGTGCATTCTTAATATGCCTGTATTATCAAGAGTGACATGATATTGACAGGGATAATCTGTGACAATATCCGGTTTACTGAGTGTACCAATCCGTAACCATTTTTTGGTATTTGTCTCACTATCAGTTTGATAAATGTAGAAAGTATGTTGACCACTTTGAGGAAATGGTGGCAAAGGTTTACTAATTAATCCTGTTCCTGGTTGCTTCACCCCATCTTGTAAATAATGAAATGTTTCCATTGATTTACCTTCATTATTATCAACGGCAAATACTAAATGATAAGCATGAGGTTGATCAACTGTGGCAGATTCTAAAACATTAATAGCAATATCACCATCATTTAAGTTGTGTTGATGATTTTCAACGGCAATATTCCATTTTAAATTACCATCAGTAAACAAGGCATTTTCAGTAGATTTAGATATGACTGAATTAATATCAATACCAACTACGTCTATTAAATAATGGGGATTACCTCGACATAGTAAAATACTAAATTGTAAAGCTTGGTCAATCTCAAATTGGACTTTGATTTTTTTGAGAAATTCCTGTTCTTCCATGCCCAACTTATCCATCAATATTTTACCGTCGAAACTCCCCCACAGACGAAAAGTTCCATTTTCATAATCTTGACGATGGATAATATTAGTTAATTGAATGCCCTGCCAAGGTGTCCGCACTTTAGCAACCGTATCCCAAGGTGCAAGCTGATATAGTTCTTGTCCAGCACTAAAAATGGCTAATGGATCGTTACTTTGGGTTTTGCGTTTAAAGTTGCAAGGAAGATAATAAAACAGGTTTTTGACATCAATTTCTAATTGATTTGCACCTTTGCGTAATAGACTTTTAGATTCTTCAGGATCAAATCGAAAGCGGCGCAGTTTTTCGGCATAACAAGCACCTGCGGAAGTGGCAAGCTTAGTAAATTCTAAAACAAAAGTAATTCGTTCGGGATTCCAAACAAAATATGGTGATTGACTAAATTCCTCGTAAATTTGTTGTTGCACAAGATCAAGACTACAGGTTTTCCCAGAAAGAATTAACCAATCTACTTTTTGATTAGGTTCTGAACTGAGACGGCTTTCTATTAAACCTTTAGCAATGCCAATTGCTTCTTTAATTGACGAAGTTGCTGCCCGTTCAAATTGCTGATGATCTAAAGTTAAATAAATAGATTCAGAACTTCTAACTTGAAATTTAACAGCACTTTGGGCAAGCAGTTCGCCAATTTGTTGTTCATTTAAAGTGAAGGTTAATAAAGAACCATCTGTGGTTGTTTTTTGTCCTAATTTGAGTTTGGCGGCTTCCGCATGATCCCACAATGTATAAAAGGTTTGTAGGCGTTGGGTTGCTTGTTGCCAACGAGTTGGTAAGACTTTTTCCGCAGTATCCAGGGCATCTTTAAAGGCAACATCACCTTCAGGATTTTCCTTATCTATACATTTTAATAAACTACCAGTTTTAAATTTCCCATCTTCTAAAAAACGGTCGTTTAATTCGGAGTTAATTAAGTCTTCTAATTTATCGCTTTCGATGTCACCTGTAGTAACTGCGGTAAGGAGAAAATCAGAAATTGCTACTTTTAACAAGCGGAAAATTCGTAAAGTAATTAATTCACCACCTAATTGTAAATGTCCTGAAGAACCTAATAATTTAGGAGTCAGTTTATAGTAACGTCCGCCTAAACCTCGATCTTCATGATCTGCAAAGAAAGGGGTTTTATCTTCTAAAGTTAGTTCAATTAAAGCTAAGTCAGTTGTGCCGCCACCAATATCTAAAACTAGGACATTTTGTGACCATTTATTCCCATTTTGACGACAACGAGTTTTAAAAGATTCAATGCCAATATTCAGATTTCCGCCAAATTCTCGCCACAGGAAAAAGATAGCCACAGAAACTGCTTCATCATAGGCAGTTTGTACATCATCAATGCCTAATTCCTGGACTAATTGCTTAATTTCTTTGCGAACTATGGGAGGGGCAACAGTGGGATAGGTAACAACTGCTGTTAAAAAATCGCCTTCTGAAAATCTGCGTCTAGCCCTTTGCCGATAATCTTCTGTTAATTCAATTAATTGCGCCCAAGCTGCTTGAATGAGGCGATTAACTTGAATATTTTCTTCGTCGTCTTCTAAGATAATTGGGAAAGATCGATCTTGTCCAAAATAGCGTTTGGGTGAATGATGAAATCTGCTAATAATTTCTTTGACTGAAACAGTTGTGCCTTGGGCTATGGCTTTTCTTCTATTATCTCTTGCGTCTCTACCCATGCGTAGTTTTAAGGGGATTAATTGCGATACTTCCATTTCACTGGGAATTTCTGTGCTGCGTCGGTCAATATCTAAAACTACAGGCATTAAATTTTGTGATTCTAATGTGGGAACACGAAAAACTTCATGATATATAGCATAAAGCTTTTTGCTAACAGCCCGCCGAAATCTATCACTTGTTCCTAGACATAATTCAATTTGGCGAATTGCTTCTAAAAATAATTCTTTGTTATCACTTTCAAAAATTTCACTTAATTGATCTGATTCTATTTCTAAGTTTTTGCTAATATCAACCAGGAATTTTTCCCACTCACCACTACTAACATCTGGTAAGGCTAAATCTGGGGAGGAATTAAACCATTCCGCCATACGTTCTCTCAATCTCAGTTCTTGTTCTCTGGGTAAAACTTCGGCAATGGGAACTTCTATGGGGTCAAAAAGTGTCACTGTAGAATTGGAAGTACCAAAATCTAAAGCTAACCAACCAGGAAATCTTTTTCTTTGTTTTTCGTTGAGTTTTTCACTGAGTTGTTGACTTAAATTATGCAAATAGTGATCAAATTGTGAAGTATTCATGGGGGGATGATTTTTTGTAGATGAACTTGATGATGTTTGTAAATTGGGTATAAACCAAAGATCACATTCAGCACATACATGATTAGATATGGACAAATTTGCTTTTCCCGCAGCGTCAGAATCAAAATATTCGACAATTACCTTTAAGGTACAATCAACTATTGTGATTAAAGGTGCATCTAACTGACAGGAGTTTTGTCCTAGTTGAGAAATATTATAAATTTGTTTGGGTGTATCTGAGTGAAATTGTCTATAGCTGCTTTGAATTTTTGCTGCTAATTCATTTGGTATACCTCTGACTATGCAGGTAATTCGAGAAATGTGGGGAATGTTGCTTTTAATAGGGACAATTTGGATGGTGGGTAGATGCAACTGTGCGTTTTCTTTCATACCTAATTTAAAGCTAGGTAGAAGCTGAATTTCCACAGGCATTTTTGGTGTTCCTTTTTTTGTTTGTTAATATTTCATTGATAGTGCATTTCCCTAAATTTATTTGATAACTAATAGAAGAGTACGGATTATATCAATTCCTATTTCATTGAGGTAGATAAGGAAGATTCTAACCGCAGATGGAGGAGGATAAACGCAGATGAACGCAGATGAATTTGTACTTTATTAGATGTTATACCAATTTTGTATAAAGATGCGCCAAATTTAGAAAGTAACGTTAGCGAAGCGTGGCGTTAGCCATACCACAGAGGCACAGAGAACACAGAGGAGGAAAAGACAAGGTTACAAAATTCAGCGCAGTCTCATAAAGAAATGGTATTACCAATTAAATGCAGGTAAATAATTCTTCTTCATTAATTGTGGCAATATCGGTTAAGATTTCTAGCCAAGCGGGAATGGCTAATTCGGTTTGTAAATCTCTTGCAGCAATATATCTTAGTAGTGCTTCTTTTTTGGAAAGGTTTTGCAAGCTGGGAATAATTTGATCTAAAATTCCATTGATTTCTATATTTACTTGCTGATTGCTTTCACTGACATATTGCACAAGGTGAAGACTAGCACTAGCGGTAATTTCATCTCGCAGTCGTAATACAAAAAGTTGATGATTGACACTTCTTGATGGGTTTTGATTTCTTTCTGGTGACCAATCAAAAATTTGCCCGACACTGTGTTTTTCGTCTTGTCTAGCTAGGGGAAAAATACTTTCTGGTTTGATGGTTTGATTATGGTTATTGATTTCGGCAATAATTGCTTCTTTCCATTGACGAGGATCAGATCCTAGTAACAGTTTATAAAATAAATCTGCTTCTTCAAGTCCAAATTTTGATTCAATTTCTTGTTCCATTTCTGGCTGAAGAATGGCTTGTAGTTTTTCCCGTTCTAAGGTGATTTGATGTGCCAATGAGCTTAATAAGTCTATCACGGCTTGACGAATGCGATCGCTCGCAAAGTTTTCCAATTCTCTAACTGTTTTCTCAAAGGCTGGATAAAAGTCATCACTCTTAGTCGGTATGGAGGTATTAACCCGATTTCCTCTATCAAATAATTTCCCCGCTGCACCTTTAAATTCTGCTAAGGTAATTGTGCCATTTTGGATTTTATTAAATAGTAATGTCCACTGACTCCAGTTCAAAACTTTTAAAGTTAGTTCATCTTTAATGACATCACTAACTACAATACCTCGGCGGTCTTTCAACTGTTCTTTACCTAAATCTTTTTGAAAGTTTCTGTAGGTTCTATCTAAACTTTCTATAGCTAATCTCAATTCTAGTAAAGCCGGAGTATCAAGTGTGGGTATGCCTTGTTCGTGAATTTCGGCAATAATTTCTTTGAGATATTCTTGTTGTTGACGAATACCATCAGCCGCCCGACGGGTATCTTCATATAATTGCTTTAGTCCGTGATTAGCAACATGAGTTTGAATTAGTTCTCTTAATTTACTAATACCACCATCTTGAGCAAAATAACCCAATTGTTTCCCTAATTGATTTCTCCCATCTGCTGCTAATAAAGATTCACTTAAATCACCCCATTTCTGTTGTAATTTTTTCGGTCTTTCCAGATATTCTGGATAATCTAAATTAGCAAGAAATTCCTCAGAACCTGCTTTCACTTGACCAGAACGTTTGGCTAATTCAGCTAATCCTAACAGGGGTGATAATAAAACAATTCTGTCTTTTTGACTGGTAAATGCTTCCGCTCCATCAATAATGGTTTTGAGAACTTTTAATTTTTGGAAAACTGTATTTGTTTGTAACGGTTGAGAATCAGATTGATTATTAATTAATAAATCTAGTTCTCTTTCTCCACCTTCACTTTCTAAAGGCAGTTGATCAAAACGTCCCACACCGACGAGAATTAAATCCTTGAGGTCTTGTCCTGGGCGTTGTTGTTGCATCATTGTGAAGATTTTATGGGCGCGATCGCTCCCCGGCGATTTACCATTCAGTAAGACTAAAATTGTCTGTACCTGTGCCAATTCTCGCAACGATAAAAATGTATCCCTAGCGCCTGAATTAGCAGCACCCAACCCCGGAAAATCTAACAACACAAATTCTTCTGCACCCGTAACATCCCAAATTTCCCGTGATATTTTCACTTCAATATCAACGCGACGAATTAAGAAAAAGCTGGTTTGTAATAATTGCGTTCCTAATCGTTGTGGCGCATTTGGTAAGCGAACATTCGCCGCTGGTAAATCCTCAAACTTGAGAGATTGAATCGCCATTGGCATTTCTGCCAGTTGTAAACCCTCACGGGCAGTAATACCATCAATTTGGTAAAAGCGACCGCATAAAGCCTCACCATAAGCCTGATAAGCCCGCAAAAATAGCACTAACTCCCGCACCAAATAACGCAACTCTAAATTATTTGAGCTTTTCCAAACTTCCTCACACCAAATACTGATATCCTTACCAGTTTTAATTTTAGCTACCTGTAAAGGTGTCACCCCAGCGGACGTAGCGCGACGGTTTGCTTCTTTGAGAATGAAGTGTAAGCACTCATTTACCCCTTCATGGGATAAATATTCCACCGTATAATTATTTACTTGAGTAGTTGCAAAATCATCCTGGGGTTTAATATGAATAGCTGTGACATTACCTGTTGTCGGATTTTCACTTACAGGTAAAGCATCTGCATAACCAATCAGACTGCCTAGTAGCAAACTTTTTCCGCTGCTAAACTCCCCCATTACACCAATTTTCACCGGTGAGTTGGCTAGTTCAACAGTTTTCTGTGCCGCCTCTCGCAGCCGCAACAGACAATCATCAAGGCTAGTGGGAACCCAATCTTCCTCTTGGGAAGGGCGTTGGGGAACTGAGTCAATTTTGCGGAGGATAAATTCACCGTACTCTTTCAATCGCGCCAGCTTGTCTGGTTCCATAGAGTAGTCTTTCGTTTGAGTTCATTTTCACAACTGGGTTATAACACAAAACCCAGAAACCACCACCACTGATACAACGAAAACAGACAAGACTGTTCGGTTAAGGCAATGGTTTACAAATAATCTTTAACAAAAAAAATACATGACTTGTTAAAGCAGAAGATAATGTTATTTAGAGAACTCCACAAAAAATAAATTACCCAATGTTGTGGGATGGGCATCTTGCCTGTCCTTGTATTATTAGCAGGCAAGATGCCCGCACCACAAGAAATTTTGGGATATTTTTTTAATTGGATAACTCTTAGGGATTACCAAAAAAGATAATCCAATGTTGTGGGATGGGCATCTTGCCCGTCCTTGTATTATTAGCAGGCAAGATGCCCGCACCACAAGAAACTTTTGGGATATTTTTTTAATTGGATGACTCTTAGGGATTACCAAAAAATAAATTACCCAATGTTGTGGGATGGGCATCTTGCCCGTCCTTGTATTATTAGCAGGCAAGATGCCCGCACCACAAGAAATTTTTGGGGATTTTTTTAATTGGATGACTCTTAGGGATTACCAAAATAAATTACCCAATGTTGTGGGATGGGCATCTTGCCCGTCCTTGTATTATTAGCAGGCAAGATGCCCGCACCACAAGAAATTTTTGGGGATTTTTTTAATTGGATGACTCTTAGGGATTACCAAAAAATAAATTACCCAATGTTGTGGGATGGGCATCTTGCCCGTCCTTGTATTATTAGCAGGCAAGATGCCCGCACCACAAGAAACTTTTGGGATATTTTTTTAATTGGATGACTCTTAGGGATTACCAAAAAATAAATTACCCAATGTTGTGGGATGGGCATCTTGCCCGTCCTTGTATTATTAGCAGGCAAGATGCCCGCACCACAAGAAATTTTTGGGGATTTTTTTAATTGGATGACTCTTAGGGATTACCAAAAAATAAATTACCCAATGTTGTGGGATGGGCATCTTGCCCGTCCTTGTATTATTAGCAGGCAAGATGCCCGCACCACAAGAAACTTTTGGGATATTTTTTTAATTGGATGACTCTTAGGGATTACCAAAAAATAAATTACCCAATGTTGTGGGATGGGCATCTTGCCCGTCCTTGTATTATTAGCAGGCAAGATGCCCGCACCACAAGAAACTTTTGGGATATTTTTTTAATTGGATAACTCTTAGGGATTACCAAAAAAGATAATCCAATGTTGTGGGATGGGCATCTTGCCCGTCCTTGTATTATTAGCAGGCAAGATGCCCGCACCACAAGAAACTTTTGGGATATTTTTTTAATTGGATAACTCTTAGGGATTACCAAAAAATAAATTACCCAATGTTGTGGGATGGGCATCTTGCCCGTCCTTGTATTATTAGCAGGCAAGATGCCCGCACCACAAGAAACTTTTGGGGATTTTTTTAATTGGATAACTCTTAGGGATTACCAAAAAAGATAATCCAATGTTGTGGGATGGGCATCTTGCCCGTCCTTGTATTATTAGCAGGCAAGATGCCCGCACCACAAGAAACTTTTGGGATATTTTTTTAATTGGATGACTCTTAGGGATTACCAAAAAAGATAATCCAATGTTGTGGGATGGGCATCTTGCCCGTCCTTGTATTATTAGCAGGCAAGATGCCCGCACCACAAGAAACTTTTGGGGATTTTTTTAATTGGATAACTCTTAGAGGGTGTTTGAAAAGTCATGATTGCTGTATCAAATATTTTACCCCAACCCTCCCCTTTATAAGGCCACGGTGTACACACAAGTTATCGAATCACCATTATTCCTCAAATTACCCCATCCTAACCCTCCCCGATGCTTTGGGGAGGGAACTAATTTTTCCGGTTTCCCCCCAAAGCATCGGGGGATTAAGGGGGGTAACAATGTGATGAAAATTACGGGATACCACTTTTTAAACAACCTCTTAATTTTGTTCAATTTGTCAATTATTGACCACCAGAAAAAAACAAAGGTAAAATAAACCCTGAGATAATTCCCCCTAAGACAATTACCTCAATTATTTGCAATAATAAACCACCCCTCATAAACTGATTAATTTCTTCCTGAATATAATGGGAAAAATTACCCAACCAAACACAGAGACGACTATACCAGTTAGCAGGACTATCTTCTGGGCGGAATTTCCAGGATAATATTGATAATAATAATGGCGCACCACCAACTTTAGCCGACATCAAAACATGAATTGCTAAACAAAAAATTATGATTACCCAAGCCATGAGATGAGCATAATACCAAACATGATCAAGTTCTCCTGTAGGTAGCCATTCTTCCTTCATCATTCTCCCAGATACCACCGCCAAAACAGCAGCAAGCAACATTTTAGTATTTACTAAACGTTGTAGGCTTATCCACCAAATTGGTTTACCAAATTGAGTTAGGTTTGGGATAGAGTCTGGTTGTAATAGTCGTCTTTTTCCAGCATGAAAACTATAAACAGCAAAAAATGGTAGTAAAATCAAGAAAAATACTGCCAATGTCCCATGAATATCCTGTATAGGATTGATTTTGGGAATTGGGATATATCCAAATCTTTTATCAAAAGTGTTGTAAACTAAGAAGCCGCTAATAATTGCACCAATTCCTAAAATCCCGCTCATACCATGCAGGATTCGGAATATTAATGGTTGATAGGGGGCTGAACGATTCATAAGTTGATATATTAAGGTTTCCAAAAGGCTAATTTTAGCTTAGTACATATGACTTACGTACACTCACTAACTTACCATAATATGAATGAAATTACGTCGTTTTCAGCTTTGGGAATAACTTATAAAAGTAGGGTGCGTCAGATAGAGGAAATTTGTTTCTTATCAAATTATCGGGTCCGACGCACCCTACAAGAGATAAAATCCACATTACATATTTGGTAAACTTGGTTAATGCGTAAGTCCTAGTATATTAAAACATGGGATTTATATTACAGCAGATTGCAGATTAATTAGGTAGAGGATCTAAATTTAAAACCTGACAGCAAGCCAGTTTTACTTCTGAATCTTTCTGTATCACTTCTCGAAATTCAAATAACATGAATATCAAAAGTCCTCTCCGTTATCCTGGTGGAAAATCAAGAGCAATTAAAAGTATCGCTGAATGTCTTCCAGAAAAGTTTTCTGAATTCAGAGAACCTTTTGTTGGTGGTGGTTCAGTTTTCATTTATCTCAAACAACGATTTCCCAATTTAAAGATTTCTATTAACGATTTAAACCCAGAATTATTTTTATTTTGGCATTTGGCAAAATCTGATTTACCAAAACTAGTTTCCGCAGTTCGTCAAGTTAAAGAAAATTCTCAAGATGGAAAATTACTTTTTGCCAAATTAGCTCATGTAAATGTTAACACATTATCAGACTTAGAAAGAGCAGTCCGGTTTTTTGTTCTGAATAGAATTACATTTTCTGGAACTATAGAATCCGGTGGATTTTCTTTAGAATCTTTTCATAAAAGATTTACCAATTCATCAATAGATAGACTAGAAAAATTAGAAAACATCCTAACACAAGATATCCAAGTTACCAACTTAGATTATAGCCATCTGATTAATGAACCAGGGAAAGAAGTATTCATATTTTTAGATCCTCCTTATGTCAAAGCCGAAAAATCTAAATTATATGGAAAAAAAGGAGATTTACATACAGGATTTGATCATCAAAAATTTGCAGAGATATTAAAACAATGTCCCCACAACTGGTTAATTACATACGACGATTGCCCAGAAATCAGAGAAAACTTTAAATGGGCAAATATCATCGCATGGGAATTACAATATGGCATGAATAACTATAAACAAAAAAAAGCCGAAAAAGGCAAAGAACTATTTATTAGTAACTATGAAATTAACCAAAACTTAAAAAAATCTCAACTGATTGCTTAAAACTCATCTTTGCGCTCTTTCTCTGCGTCTGGAGCGCCTCTGCGTGCAACAGAAAGCCATTTTTCGGTAAAATTACATCCAACATCATAAAAAAGCAGAACAATGGATTTTACTATTTGGTCTAACTTACTCAAACAATTATTAGAACGGCAATCATTATCCCGGACGCAAGCCGCAGAATTGATGCAAGGATGGATAAATGAAACGATTCCCCCAGAACTGTCAGGGGCAATTTTAATGGCCTTGAACTTTAAAGGAATTTGTGCTGAAGAATTAACAGGAATGGCAGAAGTATTAAAATCCCTGTCTTCTATATCCATGAACAAAGGCGGGGAAACACCGTCCCAACGGTTAATTGATACTTGTGGTACAGGTGGTGATGGGGCATCAACCTTTAATATTTCCACCGCTGTAGCCTTTGTAGTGGCTGCTGCTGGTGTACCCGTGGCTAAACATGGTAGTCGTTCTGCTTCCAGTCTCACAGGAAGCGCGGATGTTTTAGAAGCCTTGGGAGTAAATTTGACTGCTGCCAGTGATAAGGTACAAGCAGCAGTACAAGAGGTAGGAATTACATTTTTATTCGCCCCTGGGTGGCATCCAGCCCTGAAAGCCGTTGCCCCATTACGGCGAAATCTCAAAGTGCGGACTGTGTTTAATTTACTAGGACCTTTAGTAAATCCCCTGAATCCTACTGGTCAGGTAATTGGTGTTTTTGATCCTCAACTGATAGAAACCGTTGCTGAGGCCTTAAATCTCCTGGGAACACAAACAGCGGTGGTTCTCCATGGACGAGAAAAATTAGATGAAGCTGGTTTGGGCGATATTACCGATTTGGCAATTTTAAAAGATGGTAAAGTATTCCTAACTGCTGTTGATCCCCAGGAAGTTGGTGTGATCCCTGCTCCTATTAACGCTGTTAAGGGTGGTAACGCACAAGAAAATGGGGTGATTCTTAAAAAAGTTTTGCAAGGGAAAGGCACACAAGCGCAACAGGATATAGTGGCGTTAAATGCTTCCCTGGCATTGCAAGTAGCAGGTGCTGTTCCCTGGCTAAATCATGCCCAAGGGGTGACTCTAGCTAAAGAAATTTTACAAAGCGGTAGCCCTTGGACAAAGCTGGAACATTTAGTGGATTTTCTGAAGGATTAGCTTCTGAGTGGCCTTGGGGACGAAATTCTACGACGTTACGTTTGATAGTTACATCGTAATTACCGAAAAAGTCATGTCCTAAAAGTCCTGTTTCTAATTCTGTACCAGCGATCGCTACTGGGACCTTATTTACTGTCATGCCCCCGACTTCCATAGAATCAAGATAGCCAATGGGAAATTCCACAGCTTTAGCACTGGCAGTATTCGCTTTAGTTTTACCGACAGTGACTACACCCAAAGCTGCTGCTATCTTCTGGGTAATCACAGTTCCACTCGCCCCCGTATCCACAATCATCTCAAACTGCTGTGTCCCATTGAAAGTAACTTCAATAATTGGTGTACCACCAACTCGCCGTTTAATTGGGGCAATAAATACCTCATGGTTGCGAGGGAGGGTGGTTAATGGTGAGAAACTAGGCTTAGATAAGGATGGTTTTAGAGCTTTACTATCAGAGGGACGGGCAGAAATTATCCCATTACCCGGTAGTTGAGGAACCTCAATGACCACTGATTGCGGCTGAGTTACAGAAGATGCTAAATTTTTGGGGTAAGCCTTCCGGCGAGCTAAGGCAACTTGACGGCGGTATTCAACGATTTGACGTTGAGCAAACGCAAAATTGCCACTATTGCGCCTGACTTGCTTCATCAGAGCGATCGCATCTTGGAACTGACTCACCACCAACTTCCAATCATCCACAGATACAGCAGATTGGCTGATACTCTTAGCACCAGCAGCTTTATCTAGAGCCATTTCCAAAGAACTTAATTGGGTGGAAGCAGATGCTCGTGGCGTTGAATTTGGACTAGCTAACAGTTGTTTACGTTGACTGGAAGAACGGATAGCCGCCAAACTCCCAGTTGATAAAGATTGTTTAGACTCACCAGTTATCGTTGTCTGCTGATCTTGATCACAGGCAACAGTCAAAACCGCTAAACTAACGGAACAAAAAATGAGGGCTGTCCGGGATAAAAAATACTGAAGCATAGTGAATGTTTTAACCGCCCTGGCTGCTCTTCCCAAGTGTACTCCTCCCACCCAATTAAAAATGCTTGACTATTGAATCATTTAATTTTTTATTAATTCCCGTCAGAAATCTAAAAACCTCAACTCATGGGATAATAAACAGTCGCAGTCCGAGACTGGGAAAAAATTAATTCAAAATTGGGAACGGGTAATTGGTAATTGGTAAAAATTCCTGCCCCCACCTCCCCCACCTCCCCCACCTCCCCTACCCCCTGCCCCTCTAACCTATGTCCTTATCTGACGCAGTACCTGCTCTACTTGTCCTAGCAGATGGCTCTACTTATCGTGGTTGGTCTTGCGGTGCTACAGGAACCGCCATTGGCGAAATCGTGTTCAACACTGGTATGACCGGATATCAAGAAGTGTTAACCGATCCCAGTTACTGTGGTCAAATCGTCATTTTTACTTATCCCGAGCTAGGAAACACTGGTATTAATTCCGAAGACGAAGAATCAAATCAACCCCATGTTAAGGGAGCGATCGCTCGCAATATATGTCATAAACCTAGTAACTGGCGTTCCACCCAATCCCTACCCAACTACCTGCAACAGCATCACATTCCCGGTATTTACGGCATAGATACCCGCGCCCTCACCCGGAAAATTCGGATGTTTGGGGCAATGAATGGCGGCATTTCCACCGCAATTCTCGACGAAACAGAATTGTTAGAAATGGTACAAGCAGCACCCAACATGACAGGCTTAAACCTAGTCAAAGAAGTCACCACACCAACCGTTTACGAATGGATGGAAGCCACAGCCACCCCTTGGGAATTCAACCCCGAAGCCATAGCTAAAATTAGCGAAACCTTCACCGTCGTCGCCCTAGACTTTGGAGTCAAGCGGAATATCTTACGCCGTCTCGCCAGTTATGGATGTCGCGTCATAGTTGTTCCTGCCGATACACAACCAGAAGAAATTCTCAAATACAATCCAGATGGTATTTTCCTCTCTAACGGACCAGGAGACCCCGCCGCCGTCACAGAAGGTATCAACACCACCAAAGCCTTACTAGAGAGCCAAAAGCCCATATTTGGCATTTGTATGGGACACCAAATTTTAGGTCATGCCCTGGGAGCAGAAACCTTTAAACTAAAATTTGGACATCGCGGTTTAAATCAACCTGCTGGCTTACAAGAAAGAGTGGAAATTACCAGCCAAAACCACAGTTTTGCTCTGAACCCAGACTCCTTACCCACAGCCACAGTTGAAATCAGCCATTTGAACCTCAATGATCTGACCATAGCTGGAGTCCGTCACAAGACCCTACCTGTGTTTTCTGTCCAGTACCACCCAGAAGCCAGTCCTGGACCCCATGATGCCGATTACTTATTTGAGCAGTTTGTACTAAAAATGCAAGCAGCACGGCAATAAATTTTAGATTTGGGATTGCCGATTTTAGATTGAACTCGCATTTTACATTCACAAACTTGGATTCATGCCAGCAGGGGTAAAGCATAAACCCCAAAAAATCTAAAATCTAAAATCTAAAATCTAAAATTCCCAGGTGATGATGGACATTGGTAATTAGTAAAAAATTTTGCCAGTTTCCAACATAGACAAATTGCTCAAAAACCATCTACACTAGAACGTTTACTTTTAGTAAAAAGAACGAGGAGAAAATCATAGCTGAACCACTAAATCTAACCGTGAGCCTGAGAGGTACACGCGAAGTCCGCGATAGCTGTCAGCTATTACGCCTCACAGGTTTATTAGACGCTTTCTCTGAGCCGACATTCACTAAAGTAATTGGCAGTAAAATTGAAGAAGGCCCAAAAAACATTATTTTGGATCTCTCACGCATTGACTTTGTGGATAGCTCTGGCTTAGGTGCGCTTGTAAGACTAGCCAAACTGGCTAAACCTGAATCTAAAAGTGAAGGCAGTTTCCAAATTGTCACTAATGCTCGTGTCACCCAAACGGTTAAGCTTGTTCGTTTAGAAAAGTTTCTCTCCCTACAAGTTTCAGTTGAGGCAGCCCTAGAAAACATCCCAGCAGATTGATTGCTTGAATGGAAAATCTAAATTAAGCTATCCGATGTCAAATCTGGATAGCTTAATTTTTGGATTACAGTAGAAGTTAAGAGTCTCTTTCCGTATGGCTTTTACCTCAGGTTCTGGATCTCATTCAACTACACACCGCCATCTCAAAGAAGAACCCCCATTTAATGTATTATGTTGAGAGTTAAATATAATTTAAGTTGTTTTAGATAATGACGGCAAAAATTGTCTCCCGATGTAGTGCTTTTTTAAGGAATGATTAATCTGTGAAGTCCAAGGAGGAAACAGGCGAACACGAAGAAGATGAAACCGCTACACAGCATTCATCAGATATTTACCCGTGGTTGGTAAATGCGACGCAACTACCCCAGCAAATATCCCCAGCCCAAATAAAACAGATATCTCCTTCAGCATTAGCCTACTTGGGGGACGCAATTTACGAATTATATGTTAGAATGGTTTATCTGTGGCCACAACAACGATTGGAAAATTACCATCGTTCCGTAGTGGATCAGGTAAGAGCAGAAACACAAGCGCTACATTTGCGAATGTTAACTCCTTACTTGAGGAGTAACGAATTAGAAATTGTTCGCAGAGGTCGTAACTCTGCTACGAGTCGTCATAAACGACTAAATCCCGAAATTTATCAACAGGCAACTAGTTTAGAAACCTTAGTTGGCTACCTATATCTTACTGATTACCCCCGTTTAACCGAGCTATTACAAAAACTTCCCCTAGAGAAATAGTGAGAAGCTACATCTGGCGATTGTTACTGATTTGTAATTGTTCATTAAATTAATGTCATCGGGCTGTTCACTCATTTAAATCAAATCTCAATACTGTTATGACAAGTCAACCAAAGAAAAATCATTCCGGCGGACAACCAAAACGTGGTCAGCCAGTAAAAATTAAGGGTAAGCGCGTTGTGCCTCAACCTAGCCGTAATCAAGGCAAAAGTGATGGTAAACCCCTTTCCGTTAAACCCCGGACATCTCGCTATGCTTCTGAACCATCCCCAGAGGTTAGAGGAGACAGAGAAGGTAACTCCTATTCTGCAAAACCTCGGACATCTCGCTATGGTTCTGAACCATCCCCAGAGGTTAGAGGAGACAGAGAAGGTAAATCCTATTCTGCAAAACCCCGCTCTCGCTACGGTTCAGAACCATCCCCAGAGGTTAGGGTAGACAGAGAAGGTAAATCCTATTCTGCAAAACCCCGCTCTCGCTATGGTTCTGAACCATCCTCAGAAGGTAGAGGAGACAGAGAAGCTAAATCATTCTCAGTTAAACCTCGGACATCTCGCTATGGTTCTGAACCATCCTCAGAAGGTAGAGGAGACAGAGAAGGTAAATCATTCTCAGTTAAACCTCGGACATCTCGCTATGGTTCTGAACCATCCTCAGAAGGTAGAGGAGACAGAGAAGGTAAATCATTCTCAGTTAAACCTCGGACATCTCGCTATGGTTCTGAACCATCCTCAGAAATCACCTTAGCAAATGAAGGTAAATCCTTCACCAGTAGATATCGTCCTTCTTATCAGTCTTCCCAGCAACTTCCAGAAATTACATCCACAGAAGAGACTGATTTAATCTATGGTCGTCATCCAGTTTTGACGGCGTTGGAAAATGAACGCAGTATTAACCGTCTCTGGATTACTACTCGTCTTCGTTATGATCCCAGATTCCATCATTTGATTTTACAAGCCAAGGATAATGGCGCAGTTATTGATGAAGTTGAACCAATACGGTTAGACCAAATTACTGGTCGCGCTAACCACCAAGGCATAGCGGCTCAAATTGCCCCTTATACCTATATTGAATTAGAAGACCTCATTGCTAAGTCTAAATCTATTACTGATCCTGTCATTGTAGTTGCTGATGGTATTACTGATCCCCATAATTTAGGGGCGATTATTCGCACGGCGGAAGCTATTGGCGCTCATGGTTTGGTGATACCCCAAAGAAGAGCAGCGGGAATTACTTCTACTGTTGTAAAAGTGGCAGCAGGTGCATTAGAAACCTTTCCTGTATCTAGAGTTGTCAACCTGGGTCGCGCTTTAGAACAGTTAAAAGAACAAGGCTTTTGGATTTATGGAACTGCGGTTACAGGTAGCGAACCATTACAAAGTGTTAAGTTTAGCGGACCGGTGGTTTTAGTTGTGGGTGGTGAAGGCGAAGGTCTGGGGATGTTAACACAACGTTCTTGTGATGTTTTGGTGTCCATTCCCTTACAAGGTAAGACTCCTAGCCTCAATGCTTCAGTAGCAACTGGTATGGCACTTTACGAAATTTATCGTCAAAAATCGCAGAATACACTGTATCTTGATAAACTACAGACAATTGCTTTGAAAAAACAATAGTACAAAAGCTGATCTCGTGGATATTTGTCTACGAAATCAGCAACTGTAAAAGACAATAAATTTAATCTATTTGCACACGCCCAGTTATCACGTTTATAAATCGGCGAAAACTATGACAACGATTTGGCATAACTTCCAAGAGAGGTTAATTAGTACATTCAATGGACTCGGTCTTGCTTGGTGGGTAGAAGTTGTTACACAAAATCCCAGTTGTACATACTACTTCGGTCCATTTTTCAGTTCTGCGGCAGCTACTAAAGCCAGTAATGGCTATGTAGAAGATTTGGAAATTGAAGGGGCGCAGGGAATTATAGTGAATATCAAACGCTGTAAGCCTACTGTTTTAACAATTGCTGAAGATTTGGGGGAATGGATTGACCGTAAAGTAAAGCCTGTCTTTAGCGGTCAAAATTAGTCTAATTACCAATTCCAGAGGCTGTTATCGTTCCCAGGCTAATCCTGGGAACGAGTTATGCCTAATTTAAACTTTCATGATTTGGGGGTTAATGGCTAACCAATTGTCAATGTCTCCTAATAACTGTTGGGGTATTTCCCAAGGGAAAAGATGGGCTGTGTTGGGGTAACATTGCCATTGGGAGTTGTGAATGTGTCGGGCTGTTTCTAAACTGGCATCAGCGGTAATGTGGCGATCTTGTTCACCAGCAAGCACTAGGCTGGGACATTGGATTTGCCAAAGGTCTGGGGTGCGATTATAACCTGCTCTAATGGCACTGTAGAGGGCATTTGTGGCGGCTGATGAGGTTTGTAAGTAGGCTGGTAGGGCATCCCTAGCTATGTAATTGTAAGCTGTGGATGTGTGTTGTTGAATCAAGTAGCGAAAGAGCGATCGCTTGCCAAAAGTATTAATATTCCATTCCCAACTGGGTTTTATATAGTTTAATATACCAGCAATTCCTGTATAAATATTGTCTTGCCAAGAAATTCGGGGATGATTGCCCCAAGGTCTAGCGGCTGTGGCTACTAAAATTAAGCCTGTGATGCGTTGGGGTAGACGCATGGCTAGTTCCATCGCTAAAATGCCTCCTAGCGACCATCCCAATACTAAGCATTTTTCTATTTTCAACCGATCTAATAAGGCTTCTATATCGTCTAAATGGTCTTGCATTTCAAATTTACCCTGAAACCGACTTTTGCCGTATCCGCGTAAATCTGGGGCAATAGTTTGGTAGCGTTGTGATAAATGATTGGTGAAGATGGCAAGGCTAGGTCCCGAACCAGGATGACCATGTAAGCCCAGGATGGGAAATCCTTGACCTTGGGTGTAGAAGTTAAGTGGTACAGTTCCAGATGTGCTATTTCCCATAAATACCTATTGTATAGCCAATATCAGGAATTACAGCAATTTCCAATCATATAAGGTACATCTTAGCCCCCTCATCGCTTGCGGGGAGGGGGTTGGGGGTGGGGTTCTTGTTCCGGGTTTGATGACAATTTGCTGTAAGTAATTGGACAAAAATAGTTACAGTCATTGCGAGGGAAGGGAAGCAATCGCCAGGGTTGTGATTGCTTCATTTCACTTCGTTCCATATGGCTAACGCAATGACATTGTGTAATTAATTCTGTCTCACTACTCAAGCGATTCGCACTGTTATTTCTGACAAAGAAACCTTTACACCTTGACGCTGTAATTCTTAGAGGAAAAGGTTATAGTTTGCTTATATTAACAATTCAACAAATTCTTACAGAGAAATGAAATACTACGTAATTTATGATGGACAGTGTAACCTCTGTGTAAATGGAGTACGTATATTAGAAAGTTTAGATCAAGGAAAACTGTTTAACTATGTTCCCATGCAAGATAAAGAAACATTATCAGGATGGGGGATTACGCCCCAAGATTGTGAGCAGGGCATGATTTTAATCAATGCTGAACAACTTTCACAACGTTGGCAGGGTAGCGATGCCATTGAAGAAATTGGACGGTTGTTACCTACAGCGGGCTTTGTTGATATTTATCGGGGCTTACCTGGCATGAAATGGTTAGGCGATAAATTCTATGAACAAATCCGTGATCATCGTTATACCCTATTTGGAAAACGTGATACTTATGAATCTGTTTATTGTGTTGATGGTAGTTGTAAAAACAATTAACCCGCTTAAAAATTTCATACTGCGATAGCGATCGCGCTGCTGCAAGCAGTTCGCTTTGTTTATCCCAGACCTGATATTACTCAAACCCGGTTTTATCAAGAGGTGTTAGAAATTGGTGAGAAAAAAGGTTTACAACAAGGCGTGCAACAAAGAGAAGCAAATTTCACTATTCGTTTACTAAAACGCCGTTGTGGTAATTTAACTGCTATTCAAGAGCAAAAAGCAAAAAGTGCGTTTGCGTAGCATTCCGTAGGAATCGCTCTCCATTTCTCAATAATTTAATCCAGGGTTTACACTTAAATTAAGAGAATTTTAAGTAGGTTGGCGTTGAAAATTGTCGTTATGGCAAGGCAAAAGGCAAGAGGCAAGAGGCAAGAGGCAAGAGGGTTTGGGCGAGTTTACGTTTCTTTACACAGTTTGGTTTTATTGTGTTCACCTACTTATCTTATTTTTTTCAAAATGAGAATTACTGATCTGTTGTAATCTTGTTTGCTATTAAATGTAAAGTATGATCGGGCTAATATTTGATTTGTGGGAATCCCCCATTAATTTATTCTGACTACTGACTCCTGCTTCAATAAAATAGGAATTGAGAAGCGAAAAGTTATCCTCATCACTTCTCATAAGACTACTCCTTACACTTACTGTAATTAGAACACTTAATTAATAAGTGCCACCTCTAGCTAAAGGTGCAGATTTATTGGCAATAACCATGAAACTGGTATAAAATATTGCCAAACCATCAGACTTTATTGTTTACCTTGCAATATTTCTTCTACTTCTGTGAGTTTTACAGGTCCAGCAAAATTTGGACTGGTGATAATAAAAGATGGTGTACCACCTAATCCTAATTGTTGGGCTAATAATAGGTCTTTTTCGATGGATTTATTAGCTAATTTGCGATCATTGTCAAATTTTGTGAGGTTTAAATTGAGCTTTTTGGCAATATCTAAATATAAAGTCTCACCCAATTGTTTCTGATTGGTAAACAGGGCATCATGATATTCCCAAAACTTACCTTGTTTATATGCTGCTGTAGCTGCTGTAGCTGCGGGTAATGCTTGATCATGAATTTGATAAAGGGGAAAATGTTTATAAACTAAGGTGAATTTATTCGGATATTTTGCCAATAAATCTTTGAGTGTTTGATGTGCTTCGGCACAATAAGGACATTCAAAATCTGAAAATTCTATTAATACCGTTTTTGATTTGGTTGCACCAATTGTGGGAGAATCACCAATTACGGATTGAGGATTTGCTTGAAAATTATTGATAAATTCTTGCCGTGATTTTTGGATATTCTGTTGCTGTTGCTGCTGATATGCTCCCACAGATTCAATAATTATTTCTGGGTGTTTGCGGATAATTTCTAGAACTTGTTTTTCTAGTTGGGGGTCTATTTTAGTCTCAGCTTGGACGGGAAGTGACCAGCTTAATATCAGACAGATCAAGCTAACAATTGCTAAATTGCGAAAATGAGTAAAAATTTTGAACATTTGTCAAAGATAGATAACTAGCAATGTAATTTTATCAAGTAGCGGAGAAAACAGCAGTTGTAAAAATTATCTCTATGTCTTTTATCATTATCAGTATTATTGGTTTAAACTTGGCTGAATAGGGAAGAGATAGAGGGGTAGGGAGCAGGGGGAAATAATTACCAACTGACAACTGACCACCTAAACCAAAAACTTGGATTAATACAAAAATAAATTATGAACAGTAAAATTTTGGCAACATCTGTATTTTTACTCAGTGTGAGCTTATCAGGTGCAGTTCAAGCTGCAAGTTATGAGGATATTAGGCAGTTATTGGCAAATAAAAAGTGTCCAAAATGCTTTCTTGGTAACGCTGGATTAGTCATGGCTGATTTAGCTGGGGCAAATTTAAACGGTGCTAATCTTGTGGGTGCTAATTTAAGTCGGGCAAATTTAGCCGGTGCGGATTTGCGGGGTGCAAATTTAAGCGGTGCAAGTTTATTTGGTGTGAATTTAAGTGAGGCTAAACTCAGTGGTGCAAATTTAACTGGTGCTGATTTAAGAGATACCTATTTAATGAATGCTGAATTGAAAGGTGCGAATATTACAGGTGCAAATTTTCAAGGTGCGGTAGGAATACCTTCGCAAATTGCTAAATCAGAGGATTTTTATGCTTGGGGTGTAGCAGCGGCAGAAAAGGGAAATCTTAAACCAGCTATTGATTATTTTAGCCAAGCGATCGCTCTTAAACCAGACTATGCCGGCGCATATTTAGCCCGTGGTATTGCTAGTTATCAAAGTTTAGACAGACAAAAGGCCTTACAAGATGCCCAAATAGCAGCAGAATTATTTGAAAAAGACAAAAATACCGAAGGATTGAAAACAACGCAAGCTTTTATTACAGAATTAAAAACGCCTTACTCAGAAACAGTGAGTGCGGGTAAACCCAGCTTTATGGACTTTGTAGGGAGTTTAGGTTCAGTCTTATTACAGTTTTTCCCCTTCTAGTCCCCATTTTATCCAGAAAATTAGGTTTAAAAGCCTTTTCTAATTACTTAAAAACAAGTATTATTGCTAGTAAGGATACTTAATCACTACCAAGACAATCATACTACTGACAAGATGGATACTAGAGCATTTCCTAATTTAGCCCCAGAAGACCGCTTAAATAAAATTACCGACATTTTTGATACTCCAGCAACTTTAGACCGTTTGTGTCAGGTTAGCGGTGGTCATGTGCGCGATATTTTAAAGTTATTAAATCCCTGGATTATGAAAGATAAAAAATTTCCTCTCCAGGGTAATACTTTAGAGCAGATTATTCGTGAACGACGTAATGAAATGTCTTTACCTATTTCTGCTGAAGAATGGGAATTATTACGCCGTGTCAAAGAAACTAAAGAAGTTAGTGATGATCAAGGATATCAGAAATTAATCCGCAGTAGATTTGTCTTTGAATATCGAGATCAAGGTGAATTATGGTTTGACGTAAATCCGATTTTAGCAGAATCGGAAAAATTGTCTGAATCAGGATTTCCAGGATTAAAGGATTTGCAGGATTAATATTTTGTCTGATAGCGTAGCGTGGCGTTAGCCATATCAGGATATTCAGGATTTAAGAATTAACAGGATTTATATTTCGTCTGATAGCGTAGCGTGGCGTTAGCCATATCAGGATATCCAGGATTTAAGGATTAACAGGATTAAGGTATATATATCATAGCCCCCTCCTCGCTTGCGGGGAGGGGGTTGGGGGTGGGGTTCTTACTCACTCAACCAAGTACAAAATTTATAAGTCGGGGATATTGTTTATCACAAATTAACGTAACCGTTCACGTAACCGTTCACGGGGGGTACAAAAAACACTCTATATGAGATTCCACGAAAACAGCATGAAAAACGTTATAGATTTGATTTTTTTAGGTCATTTGAAATTCGCAAAATCTCTATATCGGTTTGCAAATCGTTTTCCAGCCAATTTAAGAACCATTCGTTAATATGTCAAGTTGCCTGAAAAACCCAACAGACAAAGCTTTCAGGTTTTTTAATAAATTCTCACCCCCTGTGAACGGGTAACTATTCAGGCGCTATTGAGGATTTTGAGGCATATATTAAATGGACTGATGATAAAGAGTCAAAAGCGCAACTATAAGGCTGGGTGAAGAATTTGAAGGCGGGGAAAAATCCCTTTACGGATGCGGTGTTGAAGAAGTTGAGCGGTTAGAAACCACAGCTACACAGACAAAACCCATCTTCATGGGTTTAAAATTAACGCAAGTTCGACAAAAATAATTTGACCATTTTATCCGTCTTTATCAGCGTTAATCTGCGTTTATCAGCGTTTAATAAATCCAAAAATCTGATTCTATGCAGCTACATCTTAATTTGGTATAAGGAAGACTGAAGACTAAGCGACAATAGATAGTAAACAAGGAAAAAAGATGTCAGAAAATCTTAAAAGTAAAACTATCACACAAGGGGTACAGCGATCGCCTAATCGTGCCATGCTGCGGGCTGTAGGTTTCCAAGATGAAGACTTTAACAAAGCCATAGTCGGTATAGCCAACGGTTACAGCACCATCACCCCTTGTAACATGGGGATTAATAAACTGGCACAAAGGGCAGAAGCCGCAGTTAAAACCGCCGGTGCCATGCCCCAAATTTTCGGAACAATTACTGTCAGTGACGGGATTTCCATGGGAACAGAAGGGATGAAATACTCCCTAGTATCACGGGAAGTCATCGCTGATTCCATTGAAACAGCCTGTAGCGCCCAAAGTATGGACGGTGTATTAGCAATTGGTGGTTGTGATAAAAATATGCCTGGGGCAATGTTAGCAATGGCGCGGATGAATATCCCTGCTATCTTTGTGTATGGTGGAACAATCAAACCCGGACATTATGAGGGTAAAGACTTAACCGTTGTCAGTTCCTTTGAAGCCGTTGGTCAATACAGCGCTGGCAAAATTGACGAAAATGAACTGTTAGCTGTTGAACGCGGTGCTTGTCCCGGTGCAGGGTCATGTGGTGGGATGTTTACAGCCAATACCATGTCTTCAGCATTTGAAGCAATGGGCATGAGTTTACCCTATTCCTCGACAATGGCTGCCGAAGACCCAGAAAAAGCCGACAGTACGGAACAATCAGCCGTTGTCCTCGTCGAAGCCGTTCGCAAGCAGATATTACCCCGGACAATCATCACCCGGAAATCTATAGAAAACGCCATATCTGTAATTATGGCTGTGGGTGGTTCAACCAATGCCGTATTGCATTTTCTAGCGATCGCCCGCGCTGCTGGAGTAGAATTAACCATAGACGACTTTGAAACCATTCGCGGTAGAGTTCCCGTCATTTGTGATTTAAAACCCAGTGGTAAATATGTCGCCACAGACTTACACAAAGCCGGCGGCATTCCCCAAGTCATGAAAATGCTGTTAGTCCATGACTTACTCCATGGAGACTGTATCACCATTTCCGGGCAAACCGTCGCCGAAGTATTAGCAGACATCCCCGCCGAACCACGTCCAGACCAAGACGTAATTCGTCCGTGGCATAACCCCATGTACGCCCAGGGACACCTAGCCATTCTCAAAGGCAACCTCGCCACAGAAGGGGCAGTAGCCAAAATTACCGGAGTCAAAAAGCCAGTTATTACAGGACCCGCCAGAGTATTTGAATCAGAAGAATCCTGTTTAGATGCCATCCTAGCCGGAAAAATCAAAGCCGGTGATGTCATTGTGATCCGTTACGAAGGACCAAAAGGTGGACCCGGCATGAGAGAAATGTTAGCCCCCACCTCCGCCATTATTGGTGCTGGTTTAGGAGACTCCGTAGGCTTAATTACCGACGGACGTTTCTCCGGTGGTACTTACGGCATGGTAGTCGGCCACGTTGCCCCAGAAGCGGCTGTAGGTGGTGCGATCGCCCTAGTAGAAGAAGGTGATAGCATTACCATAGATGCCCATAATCGTCTGTTGCAACTGAATATATCAGATGCAGAATTAGCCACCCGTCGCGCCAATTGGCAACCACTACCACCCAGATATACCAAAGGCGTACTGGCCAAATATGCCAAACTGGTATCCTCCAGCAGTGTAGGTGCAGTCACAGATTTAGACCTGTTTGCTAATTAGAATTATACCAGATACCCGACTTCTTAAAGAAGTTGGGTAATTGAATAAAATTAATTTTAAAAATAGCATCTCTTCCTTCTTACCCTCCGTGTCCTCTGCGCCTCTGTGGTTCGTTATCTTGAATATTTTCAAGCCTATGCAGCTAAATCCAACCTTACCAGACAAAGTTACCCAACATTGGCAAATAGTAAAAAATGGTGTTAATAATTTCACCCAATCTGTACAACAAAAAGCCACACAAACAACAGATAACACTAAAGCTTATTTAGAAAATCATTGGCAAAATGTCGAGAAAATTACTGACAATACATCAGAAGTAATCCAAAAAAATATTAATACTACTATTCATGATTTCTTATCACAATATCCCTGGTTTTTCCAAATATTAGAAATATTCACATGGGGAATAAATCACCCAGTCAGAGGCGTAGTAATTTCATTATTTACAATTGCTGTACTTTGGAGTATTATCAAAGCAATTGTTAAAATTATAGAAACAGCTAGTTGGTCAATTTTTAAAATTCCTTTTATATTATTCCAAAAAATATTAAAATCTCTTTGGATAAAATTTGCTAGATTCGGAATTTTCCCAATTAGAAAACCTCACAGTAAACAACAAAGGTTAGCCGAAATTTCCCAGCGTTTAGAAGTTATTCACAATGAACAACAAGCACTATTACAAGAAGCTGCAAAACTCATGAAAATTCCCTTTGCGTCAGAAAAGTACGAATTAAATGAACCACAAAGACACGAAGAACACGAAGAAAGAAAAGAAGAACAGAGTTAATATTCAATCTTTATCTGCGTTTATCTGCGTTTATCTGCGTTCAATTCTTTAACCCTTGTATAAATTGGAGTTTAGACTAGATCTTTTTTTGTAGGCTCAACCCCTTGCTGTAAGTAATAGGACAAACGTCACGAGGAATCAAACCGGATTCCTATATATATAAATATTTTTGTCCAATTACCCAATTGGCAACCACTACCACCCAGATATACCAAAGGCGTACTTGCCAAATACGCCAAACTGGTATATTCCAGCAGTGTAGGTGCAGTCACAGATTTAGACTTATTTGCTAACTAGCAGCAATACCTTGTACACTTTCTGTAGTTGGGTTAAGGGAACACCAAAAAATAAATTACCCAATTTTGTGGGATGGGCATCCTGCCCGTCCTTGATGGTTAGCGGGCTTTTCGGACCGAACCACAAGAAATTTTTGAGTATTTTTTTAATTGTAAGTCCCTCACAGACAACTTTTTCAGCAAGCCCTATTTATTTATACATTAAAAACTTTTTAAACAGCCTCTTAGCTTATATCTACCTAAATATATAAAGATGGCTTTTTATTTTTTACCATCTGTCCAATTTTTAAACTACCATCCTAATTATAACCACTACTGTAAGCATATAAACCCTGCCGCTGTAGTTGCACAAACTCAAATTAAGCCTGCTATAACGCCTGGAGTTAAAGAGTTTACAGATATAGTAGAGATTCCGCGAGTGATAGATTCAAATAAGCTATACTCGGATAAAATCTCTAACAAACCACTCAATAGAGAAGAAACAAATAGTAAAAATCAGGAAGTTACTCAAGAAGTTCCTAAAACTCCAGCAGTCCCGCCAGTTAATGAGTCTGCCCCTTCTCCTCCCAACCAATCCCCCCATTAATCCCCCCCATTGATCCTAAAAATATTGCTGCTCAATGGGGCGTTTTGCCTGTTGGAATTGAAGTAGATGGACGTGTGGTTGTTAAAAGTACATTGGTAAGGGGAACTGAGGATGGTTCTCAGGCAATTCAATTTGATGATTGGCTTGTTCCCTATGATGCCATGATCAAGGCGTTAAATATTCAGGTGACTAATTTGCCTAATGGTCAGGTACAATTACGATCACGCACAGTTATCTTCAATCTTGATCTTAGCCGCCTCAGACTCGACCCCGAAATTGGTGCTGTGTTGTCTATGCGGGATGTTAAAGATTGGTTTGGTATTACTCCAGAATTTGACATTAATAATTATGCCATCCGAATCAAATATCCTGCTACAAACCAATCTGACCCCACCAAAGTCCCCGTTGAGCCGCCCATTGACTTCACGAGCATCCCCCATATTTCTGCGCCTCGATTCACTGTCACTACCATAAATAAACAGGAAACAACCGAAAATTCCCCTTCTCGTGGTAGTCAGAACCGAATATTTACCAGTAGTGGTAGCTTGCTAGGCGGATCATGGCTTCTCACTCTTAATCAAACACGAACCCAAACCAAAAATAAAAATGAAACCATTTTGAGATTAGGTTCAGCCAGCTATACTCTCCACAAAGACTCCAGCGATTTATTTATAGGCTCACAACAGCCCTTTTGGCGTAGCACTAGCTCCAAACCTTTTTGGGGTGTAACCGCCGTCAAACGCTGGGGATTTACCATGCGCCTGGGGAACGGTGGAGACGTAATTACTCGTGTCCGACCAACAGGTTTCGGTCAAACGGTGAGGGGTCAAGCCGCTCCAGGAACTTTAGTACAATTACTTTCTATGTCTAATCAGCAGCTTGTTGCCGAGGTTTTAGTGGATGAATCAGGAAAATACAGTTTTAACGATGTCACCCTTTCTGAAGTGCAATTACTGTTATATCCCCAAGGAAAACTGACATCTAAACCCGAAGAAAGGATTGTCAAGCTCTCAATTATCCCTGGACAGTCACCTGCCCGCACTTCTTCTCTAATGGTATCAGCCGGGACACGACGCAATAATTTTACTAATAATAAACAGTTTTTAGGAACTTTCAGCGATTTGTCTTTAGCTGCAAGCTATCGTTATGGGGTATCCCAACAACTGACATTGGGAGCGATCGCTAGTTATGACAATGGTTTTTCCGCCTCAACAGAGTTATTGTTTCAACCCGAAAATACTCCCCTACAAATTACAGCTTCGGCTTTAACTCCAACTCTGAACACAGATTGGGACGTTAACGCTAATATTCAGTATAATCCCACTCCTAAAATCAAAACCAATTTAGCTACAGATTTACAACGCAGTAGTTTGAATATTCGTGGAACTGTTTTACCCTATCTAGTGCTATTTAGTGATTTTAACTATGACTACACTGCTAGTTTGCCATTTAGGTACAACATTGGCACACGAGTTAATATATTAATACGGAAAATTTCTGCTTCCCTAACTCTGCAATGGAATAGTGTAAGTAAAATAAAATGGGATTTAAATGGCAAAATAGGTAAGTTTCAACTCCAACATTCTCATAATAATTTTCTTACCCAAACTAACCTCACTTACAATCTCTTAGGTAACTCTAGTTCAAAAACAGGCAGTTCCTATAATTCTCTGGGTTTGAGTTATCAAACTCTTGTATCACCTGGTTCTAGCAACTCTAAAGGAGACTCTTTACTAACTCTCAATTGGCGTTTTCAGCCAGATAAATCTAAATTGCGGGTAGAATTAGGTTATGTTATTGGCTCAAATGGGTCGGGATTTATGACTAATTTCTCCCACGAAATCTTTTCCGGTTTATCTTTGCAAGCTAATTATAGTAATGTTGGTTTGGGGTCTAATAGTGGTAGATTTCAACTTTTACTATCAACTAATTTTGACTTCAAACGTGGTGCTTACCTAAAAGATTCTTCTTCAGCTATGGGCGAAATTTCTAGTGGTATTCTACTTAAACCATTTTTAGATAAAAATAATAACGGTATTAGAGAGCCGACAGAGCCTTTAATTGTCAAAAAATTCGACTCACTCTTGATTATTAATAACAAGCCTATTTCCGAATATCTACCAGAATTCACTGATAATGGGATTGTTACACCCCTTGACCCAGGACTTTATCGCCTTGACTTAGATCCTTCTAGCTATCCTCTAGATTGGTATCCTACTAAAAATACTGCTGTAGCACTTGAAGTTACCGGAGGAGGTTTTACAGAAGTCTTGATTCCCTTTGCTAGATCCTATGCGATATCAGGAACTGCAACTGATTCTCAAGGAAAAGTTATCTTTGGTGCTAGAGTTGAAGCTGTGTCTTCTACCTCTAGTCACAGAGTCTTTTCTATTACTAGTGCGGACGGTATCTATTATCTAGAAGGATTAATAGACCCTAATTATAATCTTTTCATTAATAATATCCCCGCAGCACCGAAAACCATAGATCTAAGCCAATCCTCTGAACCGTATCAACAGCTAAATTTGAGACTTAAACCGTAATATAACTGAGTTAGACATACAAAAAAAAGTATTGATATAAAATAAATTATGGTGTATGTTATTAACAATCGCAATTTTTTGTATCTTGGGTTGTTAGCGTTGCGAAGCAATGGTAAGTTTACGTGGTGTACCAAATGTACAATTCAACATAAGCTTTAAATCGTGCTGTCGCTTAACCCAAGCTACAAATCAAAGCTTTTTTAACTTGGCGAAGGTATTAGACATCTCCAAAAAAGATGGTAGAGACGTTACATGGAACGTCTCTACTACAGGGGGTCAAGGTCAAGAATCTTTAATCTCTGGAGATGTCTATTGAACAGTTAAATCTATTTGCTTGTTAATGGTATGTTTAGAGACAACTAATGTACTCTTACCGTGTTTCAAGCAACTCTGCCCGTACAGGGTGGACAAACGCCAGAATGTCTAAAATCCCAAAAAGTTTTCCACACAGCGTGAGGTTTTATGAGTAACGTTAAACAGACCGTTTATCTGATTACAGATCGTCAACGGGACGGATTGATTGGCTATCTGCAAAATTGTCCTTACAAAGAAGTTGCAGGAGCAATTCAATTTCTAACTAGCGCCCCTAGTGCTGTTTTAAATGTAGATGTTCCAGAAGACCAGTCTGCAACCAATAACGGAGAATCAGCGACTCCTGCTGCAAGTCTTGAGTTAACATCTGTCGCTTAAACAATACCTTCGCCAAAACTCTGAAACCCTACTAATATACTCAAAACAGTTGGACTGTTAAGTAGTGAGACAAAATTAATTACACAATGTCATTGCGTTAGCGCAGCGTGGCGTTAGCCATATATAACGAAGTGAAATGAAGCAATTCCAATGGTTGTGATTGCTTCCCTTGGCTGGCAATGACTGTAAATATTTTTGTCCAATTACTTACCCACAAAATTGGGTAATTTATTTATTGGTGTTCCCTAAAACCTGTTCAAATATCCTCTGAGAAGCGTTGTAGAGATGTTTCATGGAACGTTTCTACAAGGCTTACTTGGGGTGTTTTAAATTTCTCTTTTTCAACTTTCTCAACTTGCCGGGGAGTTTCCGCTCCTCTACCGAAAAAATTAGGTATCCGCTCAATAATCCGGGGTAAATCGTTCAATGACAAGCCTCAAATGGCGTAAAATCGTTCCCGAATAGGTGGTCTGCCCCCATTTATTGAGCGGATATCTTTCAGCATTGTTCTCCAACTGTTCATATATCCACCTAAGTAGGTTAGCGTTGAAAATTGTCGTTATAGCAAGGCAAGAGGCAAGAGTAAAGAAGTTTTCAGCGATTTTACGTTTCTTTACACAGTTTGGTTTTATTGTGTTCACCTACTTAATTCTATTACGAGAGTTCACTTGGTTTTCAGTAAGGGTATTAATTATTTTTTCCTCGCCCAAGTCGATTAATAAGTATGTATGGCGACTTCTTGGGATTTTCATGACTCAACATAAAAATAATCAATTTTAAGATAACTATACTAAGTTTATTTTTTCTTCATGAATAGCTAAAACTAAATTATAAAGAGATTTCGACAATTATAATTAAGGAACTTTACTTAACTTTCTTAAATATGCCCACAGCATATAGAAAAAATTATATAGTAAACCTACTTAAGTTACTTGTTTCAATTCCTCAATAACCGACTCCCAGCATCGGTTCATTTGAACAAGGTCTTACTTCTACCACTTTAAGTATTAAAAAAATGAAACGTATCTCTTTGATTTCTGCTCTTGTATTAGGCGGTTCTTTTTTATTAGCACCAGTAGCCAAGGCTGACCAAACCTTGAATATGGACTTTACAGGTATTGCTCAGGCTAACTGTTCGTTCACCAACCTCACATCCGGTGCAATTGTGGCAAGAGGTCGTGACCTGGGAACTATTTCTTCTAGCTCTGGCACCTCAATAGGAGCAACTGCTGGTGTAACTCCAAAAGCAGCAGGTGCTACAGTTTCATGCAACTCAGGCACAGCATTTTTTGTAGACACTCCTGTTGCTGATCCAGCCAATAGTCCTATTACTCTAGCTAGTACCAAGTCAGTTTTAAAAGCAGGTGAAGCTTCTGTAGAAGCTTATACCGCATCCCCTGGTACAGGACTTCCTGGTACCTCTGTCAGAAGCGATGGTTTCGTGCAGGTACCTGTTTCTGAGCCTACGCCTCTGACAGTTGATATGAACGTTCAAGCTACGTCTAATATTCCCGTAGGTATCTACAAATATACAGTTTTAATAACCGCAGTTCCTCAATAAACATCTCCAGAAAAGAGTGTAGAGAGGTTCCATGAAACGTCTCTACAAGGGTTCTAGTAGTTCGTCAAATTTATTTTGACGGGTAATGATCGGAAAAAACTTCTGTTCTTCCCTCCCCCTCTACCCCCCTACCTCCCCTACCCCCCTACCTCCCCTACCTCCCCTACCTCCCCTACCTCCCCTACCCCCCCCTGCTTGCCTTCACCCGTCATTTTCGGGTTGACAGACTACTAGAATACCCATATTTAATTTCTGGAGATTAGTAAAAATTGAATCTGCGTTCCCATAGCCATGTAGATACCTGCCATGAAAGTTATCTGCATGGCTGGATTAATTTAACCTTAATAACAAGCAATACAGCCGACAAACTCAGTAGAGCTATTTTGAGTATACCTATGTTTACTATTTACCCTTCTCCTCTGCAAAATATCCTTAATTTTGGTATCCGCGCCCTTACTTGGGGAAGTTTTATTGGATTCCCTCTGGTGCTATCTAACCAAATGGCTCAAGCACAATCCTTAAATTTGATTCCAAGCATTGTCGAGTTAAATAGCGAAGGTGGCCAGTCCGAAGGGGTATTTAACATCGTGAATGCCAGCACCACTGCCCCTATTCGCGCTCGACTCTATGCCGAACCTTTTTCCTATACGGATCGAGGATTCCGTCCAGAACCTAATAGTAAAGCCGACCTTACTCCCTATCTTGTATTTTCTCCCCGTGAGCTAACACTCGGACTAGGACAATCTCGACAGGTGCGACTCGTGACTCGTATTCCCAAAGATATCACTAATAAAGAGTATCGGGCAGTAGTGTATGTTCAATCATTAACTGAATCTCCTGATAACCCCAATGCACCTAAGGATGTAGTCACTGTAACAATGGGTCTGGCCACGAGAATTGGGGCAACCGTTTATGCTCGTCAAGGTAAGATTGCCCCTAATTTCAACATTACAGGCGTTGAATATAATCCTAAAGAACGACAAATATTACTTGGTGTCCAAAATACTGGTAATGGTTCAACCCGTCCCTATATTGAATGGACACTTAAACAAGGGGATAAGGAAATTGTCAGTCAGGTAAGTGAACCTACATCAATAGTACCTGAAAGTAGCCGTAAATTCCCGATTAGTTATCCGGCAAAGGATGAAAAGCCTCTTCCCGCTGGGACTTATAATTTTTCTGGAAAACTTGTTTGGGTTAATAAAGGTTGGGCATTAAATTCTAAGACTGACCAAAATGTTCTCCCTTTTAATTTTCCCCTCACTATACCTAGTAGTCTGTCAACCCAAAAATGACGGGTGAAGGCAAGCAGAGGGAGAAGAACAGAAGTTTTTTCCGATCATTATTACTAAGTAGGTTAGCATTGAAAATCGTCGTTATAGCAAGGCAAGAGGCAAGAGGCAAGAGTGAATAGGGTTTGGGCGATTTTACTTTTCTTTACACAGATTGGTTTTATTGTGTTCACCTACTAGACTTCTCCGGTAAAGATTGTAGAGACGTTCCATGGAACGTCTCTACAAGGGTTTCAAACGACGCACATTTAATTTTCGGAGATGTCTACTTAGTAAATAATCCTGGAAATATGGCTAACGCCACCCTACGCTATCATTCCCAGTTGGGTTATGGGTTTGTTTCATTAAAACCTTTTCAAACATCCTCGGAGAAGCCTTGTAGAGGTGTTTCATAGAACGTTTCTACGGGTTCCTTGGGGGTTTTGAGTTTCTCTTTTTCAACTTTCTCAACTTGCCGGGGAGCTTTCGCTGCTGTAAATAATATTATGGCTTCATCAAAATTTATCTGACTATTGTAGTCATAAATAGATTTATAATGATAATAGGCTTCAAAAGCTTTCTTAGCATCTTCCATTATGCGAATATCTTTCACACTACCTCTCCAAAATTCGGCTGCTTTTTGGTTAACTTCTTCCCATTCTTGACTTAATTTTAACCTTTTTACGCTCTCTTCCTTAATCAGTGTATGCAGCCAATACTTGCCCTTGGCAAATTCAAACAAACGCAAATTTTTTAAACTTCTAATTATATACATACGCTGTTGCTGGTCAGGAATATCCCACAACAAAGCCAGTAAGGCATCTTCGGTAACTTTCGGTATATCTTGATAGCGATAACACCCTAAGCGACACAGTAACTTATAGGCATTTGGATTTAAACTTTGCAATCGGTTAAATTGATTGACAACTAAATTTTTTAATCCTTTTTCCACCAAAGCACAATTTTCTTGCCAATAAGCAGTTGCATCTCCTTTATAATCTGTTTTTATTGAGGTAACTAGGACGTGCATAGCTTTTGCATTACCCCCATATTTTATGTACATTTCTTTTAGTAAAGAAATATTAATCTCAACTTCGTGAAATGCAAAAAATTCTTGCCACGCTGATACACTTAATTCACTTAAATAATAATGATAAATTATATCAACACGGTCATCAAATAAATGTTCTCTACTAGTAATTATCGTAAATGACTGGACAGTTGCATCAGCTAAAACCCTGAATAATTCTAGATAAAGACTATGATTTTGAATGAACCTACCATCTTTATCTAGTGCGGTTTCTAAGTTATCAATTAATATCCCGACTTGGCGATTTTGCAAGTGTTTTTTTAATCTTGCGAATGTAATACCAAATTCCCTTCCTGGTTCTTGTTCAAAGTATTGTTGCAGCCATTCTTCAACTACGCTTTCCACATTAGTGATGTTCTCTGCCTCTCTACCCATTTCTAGGGATAAAACTAAATCAAACCCTTGACTATTTAAATATTGCCTGGCTAAAGTTGTTTTACCTAGTCCTCCTGGTGCCTGAATAACAATCATTTTTTGATGTTGATTGATTAGAGTATTAAGCCTTGCTAAGTCATCTTCTCTACCGAAAAAATTAGAATGTTTGTTGTTAACAGGAAAGAAGTATTGATGGCAACTCTTCGGACTATTTGTATCTTTTAAAACTAGAATAGCATCTACGTTATGGTCGTATGATATGTTTAATGTCTTAAACACTAATTTAATTGCATACTCTTCAACATTCTGCTTTGTTAAAATTTTACGAATCGTATTGCTACTTATACTTTCACCAGTATTTTCCATCTGTTTATGTATCCACGTAATTCTATTACGAGGGTTCACATTGTTTTCAGTAAGGGTATTAATTATTTTTTTCTCGCCCAACTCGGTTAATAAGTATGTATGGCGATTTCTTGGGATTTTCATAACTCAACGTAAAAATAATCAATTTAAGGAAGTTAACTGTAACTACACTAGGTTTATTTTTCTTCATAAATAGCTATACTCTAAACAATTAAAACTTGGACTTTTTGAAAGGTCTCAAAATTCAGAGACAGCAAGCTATCTAGCTTTTCTTGTTTGTCAGTATTAGCGGTGTTAATACGGTTAGATATTGCTCCATTAAACTCAGTAAAGTTACTATAGCGGTTCTCGATTGAGTGAGATACAAGAACCCCACCCCCAACCCCCTCCCCGCAAGCGATGAGGGGGCTATGATGTATCTCATGCAAGTGCATACCGCTATATAGTATTTAGAGTACAAACATTCATTTCTAATAAACTTCCAAAATCGCTCAATTAAATTTAGCTGTGGTGAAGAAGAAGGTAAACAAAATAACTGTATGCCCAATCCTTTGGCATGATCTTGTACCCGGTTACACTTTTGGTATTGCGTCTGCAATACTTGAATGCGGGGATTTTTCAAAATACTCTTTCAAAATATAGGACTCTCCTAATTGATGTTGTTTTCGATATTTAGCACAAACTATAAATTTCTTTATACCCTGACTTTTTAAATACAGAACTTCCATCTTTTTCCGTACTAATGAATGAGGATGATGATACCTTTAACAATGCAGCGTATCATATCTTATTCCATAAAATCTATTCTCAACATCAGACTTTACCCTTTAATAGCACTCTATTGATTATGGCTCTTCGGTACTTGTTTTTGCCGCCAAATAAAAGTCCAATTTTTAACCAGTTCCAGTATACAACCAAATTATGAAGCGACTCCCAGAATTTTAATTAATAAACTTAACTTGACTTTCTTAAATGTGCCAATACCGTTAGTAATTTAATTGCATACTATTCAACATTCTGTTTTGTTAAAATTCTAGGAATCGTATTGCTACTTATACTTTCACCATTGTTTTCCATCTGTTTATGTATCCACGTAATTCTATTACTAGGGTTCACGTGGTTTTCCTCACCCAACTCGGTTAATAAGTATGTAAGTAGGTGAACACAATAAAACCAAACTCTGTAAAGAAACGTAAAATCGCTGAAAACTTATTTACTCTTGCCTTTGTCCTGACTATAACGACAATCTTCAACGCCAATCTAATTATGGCGATTTCTTGGAATTTTCATGAATTAACGTGAAAATAATCAATTTAAGGAAGTTGATGAGAACTACACTAAGTTTATTGTTTCTTCTGTTTCTTCATAAATAGCTACAACCGAATTATCAAGAGATTTCCAGAATCATAATTAATAAACTTAACTTAACTTTCTTAAATAGGCCCACAGCATATAGAAAAATTATAGGTTTCAATAACCTTTTCAACGCCAATCTAATTATGGCGATTTCTTGGAATTTTCATGAATTAACGTGAAAATAATCAATTTAAGGAAGTTGATGAGAACTACACTAAGTTTATTGTTTCTTCTGTTTCTTCATAAATAGCTACAACCGAATTATCAAGAGATTTCCAGAATCATAATTAATAAACTTAACTTAACTTTCTTAAATAGGCCCACAGCATATAGAAAAAATTATAGAGTGGTGTTACTTAAGTTATTTGTTTCAATTTCTCAATAACCTTTTCAACTCCAGTTGATCTGAACAAAGTATTACTTCCACCACTTTAGGTATTAAAAAATGAAACGTATTTCTTCGATTTCTGCTCTCGTATTAAGTAGGTAAACAAAATAAAAATGAGGGGTATTGCGTTTTGTAAAATGGCTAAAACTCAATCAGAATCTCGCATTGAGACAACTTTACATAGGGTTATATACCTTTAAATTTTTCTGTTCACCTACTTAGAGGATGTTTGAAAAGTTTCCGGCCATTATAAAGATGCCTCCGGCTCCCGTCAGGGATACGTGGAGTTAGGGACTTCCAATTAAAAAAATCCCCAAAAGTTTCTTGTAGTGCGGGACGAATTGCCCGCTAATTACCAAGGACAGGCAGGATGCCCATCCCACAAAATTGGGTAATTTATTTTTTGGTGATCCCTAACACAAAATTAAGGTTCTTAACCCACGTATCCCTGACGGGACCGAAGGAATAGGTGGGTTTTGTCTGTGTATACTCAAAACGGCTAGAAGCTGGACTACTAGAACGCTCTGCCTTCAATGATATTAGAGACAGAGCCTTATCAACTGCATTCCTAGTCAGAGACTAGGAACGAGATGTGGTAGGGATTTGAGCTTAAGTTGACACCATTAAGCTTTTGCTTTACCCCCACCCACAGAATCAAATGAATAAGCTGTGTTGAGTATATATATAATTCACAAGGACTAAATTAAAATGAGCATAAACGATATCACAAACCTAAATTCCTATAATTCTGACCTACTACAGCCACTAAATTCAGAATTAGAAGATCCCTTGTATCAAAAACCATATAAATCCAGTAATTTACCGAATTACGGGTTAGACACATTGGTTTTTGTTGATTCATTGGTACAAGACTACGGGCAAATTTTATCAAACCTCAGCTCATCTGGGGTAGTTGTACTCGATAGCCATTTTGATGGAATTGGGCAAATTGGAGAAGTATTAAAAAATTATCATGATATCAGTGCAGTCCATATTATTTCCCACGGTAGCGAGGGAACAGTAAAACTAGGAACAACAACCCTATCTGATAGTAATTTAAGTCTGTACGAAGAGCAGATAAAAGAATGGGGTACAGGACTCACAGGTACAGCAGATATCTTATTTTATGGTTGTAATATCGCTCAAGGTGAAGACGGACAAGCATTTGTCACTCACCTGAGTCAAATTAGCGGGGCTGACATAGCAGCGTCTACAGATAGAACAGGTGCATCCCCCTTGGGTGGTGATTGGAAGTTAGAATTTCAAACAGGGGCAATTGAAGCCACAACCATACAGGATAATACTTATAACTATGTTTTAGATGCTACTCCCACTTCCTTGACATTGCAAGGGTTATATGCTGCATGGCAAGATAGCACTCCTGAGAACTTTACCATTGCCGACGCAGAACTAACAATCAATAATAATGTTTTCCTTAGTGGTACGTTTAACGTCACCTCTAGTGATAGCAATCAAATAAAACTTAGCGCCACACAGTTAAATGGCTTTGTTGGCTATGGTGCAGCAACAACCGGAGATACAACTGATGATCAGGGTCTGGCTTTAAGTAATGGTAGTTTGATCTTTACCTTAAATAGTGATCATAGTTATAGCTACAGTATTAATAATGCCTCAGTAGAAAGCCGAGGAATTGATTTCTTAACCGTTAGCACCACCATCAACGCCACAGGTGATCAAAATGGGGCTAATATTTCTTTAAACAGTACAAAAGTAAATCTTAATAATGTTGCCTCCATTAATGGAGATATTGACTTTAAAGTTGATAATACATCAGTCAATATTACTGGCACAGATGTAGAAGTATTTGCCGGCTATGGACTCTCCACACCAGACACCACAGATGACATAGGGGTAGCAGTATCCAATGTCGGATTTAGCCTCAGCCTCAACTCCAACAAACAATACAGCTATAGCCTCGACACAGCAAATACTGCCCTAGAATTTAGAGGCATTCCCACAGACGTTCTCACCATTGCTGCCCAAGCCGGACAAGCATTAACAATTGCAGCCACAGGCACAGACGGAGAACTCAACTTCACAGTTAATAATGCCGATATCACCCTGGGTAACTATGCCAAACTCAGTGGCAACTTAGGCTTAAAGATTGCCAAAGATAATACTGCTACAACTGTCACCCTCAATGGTAGTAATATTAGTGCCTTTGCTGGTTATGGTGCAGCAACCAGTGACACCACAGATGACATAGGGGTAGCAGTATCCAATGTCGGATTTAGCCTCAGCCTCAACTCCAACAAACAATACAGCTATAGCCTCGACACAGCAAATACTGCCCTAGAATTTAGAGGCATTCCCACAGACGTTCTTAGCATTGCTGCCCAAGCCGGACAAGCATTAACAATTGCAGCCACAGGCACAGACGGAGAACTCAACTTCACAGTTAATAATGCCGATATCACCCTGGGTAACTATGCCAAACTCAGTGGCAACTTAGGCTTAAAGATTGCCAAAGATAATACTGCTACGACTGTCACCCTCAATGGTAGTAATATTAGTGCCTTTGCTGGTTATGGTGCTAATACTACAAACACCAGCGACGATGTTGGGTTACAGATTGCCAATACCGATTTTTCATTGATACTCAATGCAGATAAGACCTATGCTTATGCCTTCGCAGGAGATGTTGGTCTGGTAGGTATTAACGGGCTGACCCTTGGTGGTCATGTACAAGCTGTTGCGAATAAGACTGGCTCAAGCATCACTTTAGGAAATACATTGATCGCATCTGGAGTTAATCAAGTCAGTGGCACAGACTTAACTCTCAATATCGCTGGTCTGACTGAACTGAGTGCTGATTTGGTTTTTAATATCCGCGAATCCGATGGTGCAATTTTAGCCGCAGGTAAAAATATCTTAGCCTCCGTCAGTCTCATTGATGGGATGACAGGCAGTTTAGAAGATGGCACGCTTGGGTTAGTGTTACTCAAAGACGGCACTTACGCCCTCCAAGGAAGCGGTACAGCTAACTTAAGTGTGGCAGGTCTCACGTTTACAGGCGATTTAGGAGTCGAGATTAATCGCACCGGAAAAATTATTGATGAAACCATTGCCATAGGTAATCAGACAGTTGCCGTTAAATTTATCAATCCTACCGATGTCAGCCGATTCAATGCCTCTAACCTAGATATGGTATTGACGGACGCTGTTAAGGACGCGCTCATAAATGGGGCAGAGCAACTAATCGATTTGAAACAGACTCTAGTTCCTACCTATGACAGTGCAGGACAACCCACATCGGAAAGTCCCTTAACAATGTCCTTACCTGGCACTGATACTACCCTAGACAGCATATTGGGGATCAGTAGTTATTTATCACTAGGGGATTCTGTCAAAGCATACATAGAACCTGTTCAGCCCAGTGCCACACCGCAAACCCTAAAAGGATTAATAACCAGTCTCAGAAGCAATTGGCTACCAACATTACCGATCGCCAATGGATTGGATTTTGTGATTGGGAAAACAGGTTTTTCTATATCTTACGCCTCAGAAAATCATTATCAAAAAGCCATAAATCTAGCCGTTGATGCCAATGCCGCAGACTTTGGTATAGAACTAGATGGTAAAGCTCAAATCAATGTAGGGGTGGATTTAGGAATTGACTTTGATCTCAGCTTTGACTGGCAAAACTTTAGCACCAAATTTGATCTGAATAAACTGGCATTCCAAGCCACAGCCGCAGCCACAGATATCCAATTAGGGGCATATTTCGGACCATTATCCATGAGTATTGGTTCGGACGAAATCGGTAAACAGAAAGGAACAGCAGCCATTACAGTGGGTGGTTCACTGTCTTATGTCAATAACCAATTAAACGTCACAACCAACAACAATCGCATAGATGTGATGTTGCCTTTCTATGGTTCTTTAGGTGGATATGAGTTTGGTAATGGAGTCACACCCAAAGTATATTTAGAAGGGCAAATATTTAATGGATCTGGGCTGACCTTCCGTACTGAAAACTTCGACAAACTCCTGAATTTCCGTAATTTTGGCGTAGCTGATGCCATAGGGATGGTCAAGGATATCATCTCCTGGGCTAAGGACTATCGCCAGTCCGATTTCATGAATATAGGGATACCCTTTACGGAACTATCAGTAGGAAGTGCCTTAGACTTTGCCACCACAATTAACGATAATGTTCTGTCAAAAATTGACTTATATCGTCCTGTCGTTAATATTTTCACAGGCAGTAATGGAGTTCTCAGTGCTGGGCAACTCACACAAACAGGACAAACATTTGATAGTACCTGGAAAGGCAAAGTAGTCACGATTCAAGGTTTAGGGGACTTCAATATTTTAAAAGTCGAGAACAATACCTTAACCCTAGAAAATGCCACTAATATCTCACAAACAGGGTTCAACTTTTCTGTTCATAATAAAAAAGAGCAGATTCGCACCTATCAAGAATTGATCGTTGCCGTCAATAATTCCGGCATTCTCCCTGTTAATGTGCCGATGAGTTATGACCCAATCCAAAATGCCATTATTATGCCCTTCAGTTTCAGACAGGATTTACCTGTTCTGAATAATGTGGCGTTGGATTTGGGCTTAGATTTAGGTGAATTATCCCTCTCTACTAATGCGAAAACATCACTAAGGGCATCAGTAGATGGACGGATGGATTTAGTTATTGACTTTGACGGTCCCACAGGTGCAGAACCCATAAATCTGTACGTTGATAACGTCGAACTCAACGGAAATGCTAGTTTTGATGTGAGTGATTTGGAAGTAGCCGCCAAACTAGGGTTCTTGGGATTAACCGCTGGGGGAGCAGGAACAGGATCAGGCGTTCACCTGGCTGCTAGTATTTCCACAGGATTAGACCGCGATCGCCAGAACAATACACCCGGAGACAGACGTTTTGGCTTTAATGATTTAATCAATGGCGATTTGATGGATTCCTTCTACCTGGATATTGATGGTGAAGGCTCCGCTAAATTAAAAGGATTGAAGGTAAATGGTGGTTTCGGGAATATTTCCATAGCACCTAATCTGGAACTAGGAGTTTATGCCCCCAACCTCCTCAATCTCTCTGGATTCCAGACAGTTAAACAACCCGTTACTGAATCCTTCGATCTTCAGGCGCAAATAGCTAGTGGGGCAATTCAGGACAAAGGCATCGTCGTCGTCATCCCCAATCTGTCTAGCATCTTCGACCTCAAGAATTTGAGCTTTGAACAGGTGATTCAAGGAGTACAGATGGGGATTGACTTCATCCAGGAATCACTGGCAGACCAGCCCTTCTATACCACTCCCATCCCAGTCATTAATACATCCTTACAAGAGTCATTCAAGTTCCTGGATGATCTCACTAGCAAATTAGAACTAGCCGCCGCAAATCCTGCTGGAGTCCTACAAGAAGTAGAACTGACCATCGAGAATGCCTTAGGACTGGTAGATAACAATAGTTTGGCTGCTGACGAACAAATATTCTCCCTATCCTTGAGCGATCATTATCTCAATATCCATTTAGGCTGGCAGGCACTTTTCTCCCAACAGTTTGACTTCAATCTCGATCTCAAGACCCTGAAGGACTTGTCTGGAAATGCCCTCGCTCCCGCTCTAGATGCCATTGATGCCCTAGTTGATATCAATGGTGGTGGTAATGTTCTCTTTGAAGCCCTAGCCAGACTTAGCTTTGATGTGGGGATCGATATTAACACTCTGACTACATCGAACCCCGACATTTTCCTCCGGGATTATGATCCCATGACCGGTAAAGGAACTCACGCTCAAATAGGGGCGCGTCTGGAAGGTAAAAACCTGAACTTAGGCTTTCAAGTAGGTCCCTTGGAGATTGCTGTAGATCAAGCAAGTTTAGTATTGGATGCCGATGGCAATATTAACACCAAGGATTATGCTGGATTACTGATAGCAATTGACCAAAAAGCCACTTCTACCCAGCCTGATGACGGTTTATATCACATCCTCTCAGAATCCTTAACAGACAACCTTTCCGTGAAACTCCTGGGCGGTTTTGATATTAATCTGCCCATTAGCTTGAGCATTTTAGGAGCAGATTTCAACCTTGATCCAATTCATATTCAAACTAATCCTGCCTATGGAGATCAAGGGTTAGTCCAACTATTTAAGCATTTAGCAAAATCAGCGGATGCAGGGATCGAAAAACCGCTGCAAATGTCATTCCCCGATATTCGCGGTCAGTTTGCATCAATTGGTGGCAACTTCTCCCTCCTAGCTCTAATTAACGATCCTTCCTTCATTCTCAATGGCGTGGATAGTGCGGTGGGGACTCTAGAAGATGTCCTGAATTCCGGTTTGGCACAGAATATACCCCTAATAGGCGAAAAATTAGCCACCGCCGCCTCATTCCTCCGAAATATGCGGACAGGAGTATTAGCAGACCTCCGCGCCAAACTCAGTGGCAACGGTAAAGCCATAGCATATATCCGCGAAACTCTGTGGAATATTTTGGGACCGAGCAAGTTGAACTTGTTGTTAGATGCTAATAATGATGGACAACTTGATATTAATGATGTTCAGATTAACTGGTTTGATGCCAGTGGTCAAAAATTACAAACTTGGCATCAGGGAGATATTTTACCCACAGGGGTAGACTCCATCCAATTTGATCTGAAAATGGGTGGACGCATTTATGGAACAGGTATTGATTTACCCTTAGATTTTAAACTTCCCGGCTTCAGTTTGGATGTAAATGGTGGTTTTGGCTTAGATATTGGTTGGGGTTTTGACTTTGGTTTTGGTCTGAGTCTCCAGGATTCATTCTATCTAGCAGCCAGCGATGATACCACTAAACCAGAATTGCACTTAGATGTAAGTGCTTTCTTAGATGGTACACCCACAGATCCTAATGTCACCACACCTTTCTCCGCCCAGGGCAAATTATTATTCTTTAAAGCCACTCTTGTAGATAACAATCCCAATGACAAAGCCAGTGGTGTCTATGGTCAATTAGGGTTAGATTTACTAGGAGATGCCCGTGGTCGGTTAACCCTAGATCGGATTTTCTCTGGTAGCCTGAGTAAAACAATTAATCTTAAATTTGGTGTCGATGCCAATTTAGATTTAGGCATGACCTTGGAACTAGATGGAGCTAAGGGATTACCACGTTTGGGCGGTGATTTCCAAGCTAGTTGGAATTGGGAACTAGGCAAAAAAGTCCTTGCACCCACCGTAGGAATCAAGAATTTACGTATTGATGTCGGTAGTTTCGTCACCGATTTCCTCACGCCCATTGCCAGCAATATTAAGAGCGCCCTAGAACCAGTTAGACCTCTAATTGAGATTTTGCAAACGAAGATTCCTGGCTTAGATATGTTGATACCAGATAACACAGTTAAAGGGTTAATTAACATAGTTCTCCAGTTAAAAGGGCGCAAACCTATTGATTGGGCATTTCTTGATGAAGCTCAACAAATGCTAAATTTCGTAGATAAGTTAGCGAATCTTCAGTCCACAGGTTGGCTCCCCTTGGGGGATATTGTCGGACTTGGCACTAAGAATGTTCAGGGTATCGCCGCCAGTAACCAAAATATCCCCGCAGATATAGATAACTTTCTCAATCAAAATACGCGCACAAAGCCTTCCACAGCTAATCAAAAATTCAGTAAGGTTCCCCGCTCTGGTTTCCAAGTTCTCCCCTACATTAAGGATATTGGCAACTGGACAAAGATTCTGACAGGTGGTGATGCAACGTTATTTACTTATGAAATGCCGATTTTGAAGTTTGAAGCAGACTTCAGTATATTGCTGGCTACCATTCCTTTGCCACCTACACCGCTTGATATTAAAATCAGGGCATTTGGTACCTTTGGAGCCAGTGTGGATTTGGGTTTTGGTTACGACACCTACGGCATTAGACAAGCAATTAATTCGGGTAATCCTTTAGATGCCTTTGATGGTTTCTTCATCATGGACTATGCCCTGGAAAAAGATGACAAGGGCAAACTCAAACTTGGTCAAGAGAAAGATGAATTGACTTTGAAGGCTAGTTTAGGAATATCAGCAGCTCTATCCCTTGGCATTTTTAGTGTTGGCTTACAAGGCAACATTACTATGACTATGGGCGTGGATCTGCAAGATATTAAGAAACCGACGCTTTATAAAAATAATGAAGGATATGTAACTAACCAAACCTGGGAAGGTGATGGTAAGATTCGCATTTCTGAAATGATAACAATGTGGAATTACCAAGGAGGCGGTCCGAAGAATCTAGTTAACTTAACTGGAGCGATTAATTTAAGTGCCTCTGCCTTTGTAGAGCTAGATTTGGGTATAGGTACCATCCGGGTTTTGGATCTACAGATATTTGATATTGAACTAATCAATTTAACCTACAATGCTCCTAATGTACAGCCAGTGCTGGGAGAGGTGCGAAATGGTGTCCTCTATCTGAATATGGGTAGTAGTGCTAGTCAACGGGTTTATAAAAACCAAGATGGCGGCGAAATATTTACCCTGGATGATCAGTACGGTGCAGGTACAGTCAATGTTGAGTATGAAGGCTATTACCAAAGCTATTCAGGTGTCACCAGTGTTGTCGCTGATGGCGGTGAAGGTGATGATACCATTGATGCCTCTCGCTTGAAATATGCCACTGTTAATTTGAAGGGTGGTAAGGGTAAAGATAAACTGATTGCCGGCTGGAAGGGTGGTACCCTCGATGGTGGTGAAGGTGATGATGTTTTAGATGCCTCTCTCGCTATTGATATTGTTACCCTCATCGGCGGCGATGGTAAGGATAGGTTGACTGGTGGTGCTGGTAACGATATTCTCATCGGTGGTGCAGGGGACGATCGCCTCTCTAGTGGTACGGGTAATGACACCCTAGAAGGCGGAGAAGGTACTGATAACCTCTCCGGTGGTGAAGGCAATGATACTTATATGTTTGCCGATGTGTTTGGTTTAGATCGCTTCAGTGATAGTTTGGGTGCAAACATTTTTGACTTCACCAAAGCCGCTCAGAGTATTAACTTTACTGTCGGTCGTCGCGGTATCAGTGCTGAACAGGGTGGTGGCGCAAATGCCGTTAAAGCCAATGGCGCAACAGTTGTGAAGCTGAGATTAGGTCGTGGTAATGACCTAGTTAATATTAGCGACTTTGCCGATCGCACCATTGATATTGAAGATATTGGCGGAGATGATACCTACAGGGTACGGATGGGACGGTCCCAGGCAACACTCGCTGATGGGGTAATTAACCTCAACGATAGCAGCGGTGCTTTTGATGAGGTAATTCTTGAACAAACAATGAATACCTCCATTGCTTTGAATCAAAATCAGGTCAAGAATGGGCGGGAAATCTTGAATTACAACAGCGATGTTGATCGTCTCACCTTCCTGGGTAAAGCTGCTCAGTTTAATCGTGGTACTGTCCTGGACTTTGGTGGCAATGTCAGTTTCAACAATACCGATAACAACCTGATTTCCCGTTTAGGCAGAACTGATCTGCGCGTGATTGCTAACAACGTAAACTTCCAAAGTCAGATTAATTCTGATGCTATCATTGTTGATTCTTTCCAGACCGTTATAGTACCTAAGATCCTCAATGCTGTTAATAATGGTTATATTGATCTGCGTACCTACCGCGATCTCACAGATATTAAATTATCCGCCGATCTCAAGGTATCCAGTGCTAATAATGAAGATGCCCAAGGTGGTGGTTGGATTCGCCTCACAGCCGCCGATGGTTCACTAATCAATACCAATGCTTCCGAGATTTTAGGGAGTAATAGCCATCTGATTGTTAAGGTTAAAAATCAAATTGGGACAGTTGCCGCCCCAATTCTTACGGATATTGGCGCATTAACCGCAGCTACCGCTCTCCATGGACAGGGTGACATTGTTATCCAAGAAAAAGACAGTCTCAATCTGTTAAGCAATGGAGATGAGACTCCTGTACAAGAGAATCCTGGCTTGATCCTGCCTAATCTCCCTAAGAACCCAATTTGGGTTACTAACAGTAATTGGATTACTAACCTCACTTCAGATTGGCGTAATCAAATTCTTGATGGTGCAAATCAATATGCAGTAGCTAATGGTAACGGCAATATTGCAATTACTTTGTTAGCACAGGATTCTCGCCTGAGTTTACTCAGTGGTGAGATTACCGGACGCACCGCGGGCGCGAACATCGTTCTGACTGCCGATGATATGAACTTCCGCACCGGCGCAAATCAAGTCAACGGGGTTGGTGATCTCACCTTGCAAGCTAACCAACTAGCTTGGAACTATATGTTAGGTGGTGCTGCCGAAAATCGCTCTGGACAAGATTTGAATGCTATCGGCGTAGATAATGCCAATGTCTTTGAATTGTCGAATCTCGACTTAGGTGCGATCGCTGGCGACTTCGATACTGTTACCATTGGGCGTACCAATGTTGGTAACGTTATGGAAATCGGGGATTTATTCTATGGCACTAGGGGCAAATTTGTACCAGACGTAGCTCGTCCTCTCCAAGCCCAGCAGCCAGAATTCCGCAACACCACCACCCTCAAGACCGATTATCTGCATATTCGAGGCGATGTCCACGCCACAGGTGAAATCCTGAATATAGAAACCCGTAACGCCCTCATTGATTCCCAAAATATCCACAATACTTTTGGTTCGACCGATTCTGGTGTCACAGCAGCCAACTTAACCTTCAACGTTAAGGAACAAATGGCTGTCAGCGGCTGGTTAAGAGCTACCGAAAATCTGAAAATCAATGTTTATGGCTCTACAGGCATTGGGGCAATGGGTACTTATGAAGGCGAAGGACCCAATAGCCTCCGCACTAACATCGGTAGCGAAATCGCAGTTTTATTAGCCGATGGATTAGTAGATATTGACACCGTTGGCTCAATCAAAATGGCTGGTTTAGTGGATGCCAAAGGTGCTAATTCCACAGCCAAGATATACAGTGACACAGTTATTCAACACTTAGAAGGTTCAATTGTCCAGGCCAAAGACAGGGACGGACAAATTCGCATCGAAGCCGGACAAGTCATATTAATGGACCCAGGTAGTGCCGTAATTGCAGGGGCGCGGTTTGAAAATATTGACGGTAAACCCACAGCCATTAAAACTGGTGATGGGGCAGACGTAACCATGATTTCCCCCCATGAATTAGTGATCAAAGGCACAGTCACCACTGCCGATCAAATGAACCTAACAGCAGGTTCACCACTAAATCACTACAATGACAGTTACTTTAGCCTGTTACCAAAAGATCAACACGGCAATGACCACTATTTAACAGCCATTGATGAAGATCAATTTGGAATGTTAATTACGGGAACATTAACCAGCTTGGCGGATAATACCACCTTAACCTTAGCCACCCAAGATGACATTATTATCCGGGGCAACATTAATGTTTTTGGTCAAAATTCCCACCTGAAAATTAGCACCCCCACCTGGGCTTATATCGAAAGCATCCTAGACGTTAAAAATAACATTGATATCTTAGGTGGCTTTAATTCATTGGGTACGAGTACCAATGGGGCAAATACTGATGGTTCTAGCGTCTATGTTCACGGCACATCACGCATCAATAGCAAGCAAGCGGGCAGCAAAATCAATATTAAAGGCGCTCAAGACGTAGACATCTTTGGTGCAGTAGTTGCAGGTGGTGTGATTGGTGAAAATGGTGTCACCTTCGCCCAGGATTCTACGGTAACAGTCAACGCCGGACAACAAATCTACTTAGATACAGGGTTACTGGCTTCTAAATCAGTAGTAATTAATGGTGGTGCAGCGGGCGCAGACGACAATGGACTAGGTTTAATTGTCACTGCCGCAGGTGGCGCAACCGCCTTGGGCTTAACCTCCGATAATTCCGGGGCATTAATTTCCATGAACAACCAAGGTAACATGGAGATGATGGGAACTTTGGTATCAGGTGGTAAATTAAACCAAACCTTTGATGCTAACGGAAATATGTTATCTCAGACCATTGACTGGTCAGGTGAGTATGGCAAAATTCTCATTAATTCCGTAGGTCAGGCATTCATTGGTGGTAATACCGTTGATCAACAAGGTAACGCGATCCAAACTGGTGGGTATTTGTATGCCGGCGATCGCATTGAAATCAATGGCGGTAGCAATAGTTCTGGCACAGGTGCGTATATTCAAGCAGCCAGCGAATTAGTCACCCATACCGCCGACAGTTCCATCGAAATTAATGCGGCTCAAGATGTTGATATTCAAGGTTTACTACTACCTGGTGGTCAAATCCAAGCTGTTCGTGATGCTAATGGTAAATATTTAGGTCGCTATGTCACTAATTATGGTGGTAATTCCACTATCAAAGTCACGGCGCAAAATCAAGTCAGAATTGGTCAAATTCTCCGAGCAGGTAAACAAATTGACCTAATTGGCGGTATAGACCCCGTAGAACCAGGGGTAGCAAATTCTGGTAAAGGCATGGTGGTGTATGGCTCAACTCAGTTGGAAACCTGGCGCGAAAATAGCCAAATCAACCTTGATGCCCCCGGACGCATTGACATCCTCGCCCCGGCACATACCAACGAAATTGAAGCGGCTGGTTTTTACGAATTAGCTACAGGTGTAGTCAGTCAAGATATCACCCTTAAACTCCGCATTGATAAGGTGAATTTTGTCATGGAAGCCACCGTCACCTTACCAAAATCGGTGACAACCAATAACACCAATATTGTTGACCTCATTAATGACTTAAATAACACCATTAAAGCTGCAACTTGGACAGTGGTTAACACCCAAGACAGTACGGTTAATCCTATTGGTAGCACCTACACAGGATTTGATCAATATGACATGACCGTTAAATTGCGAGATGGTCGCTTAATGCTGACCAGTTCCTACGCAACAACACTACTGAAAAACGGCTCTATCAATGCTAATCTCTTAGGTTTTACCAATCTAACTACAAATTTAACCTCAAATCTTCCCTACGCCATTAAAGCAGGTGAAATTGGTTCACAAGTTACCATTGGTTCACCCACCAGACCAAACGGTAAACTATATATTGCAGGTAAAGTCCTGGGTTATGAAGCTATTAACCTCAACAGTGGCACATCCCCCGATGGTATTGATATTGACCTAGACTACACAGGTTTACTAGAAACCCGTGATGGTTCTATCATCTTGGATATTGGTGCTTATGGCATCGTCAAAGGCGACGTAATTGCTGCTGGTACAGGCTCAGACGTAGTGATTACTGCCGACAACACCATCGAACTATATGGCAGTCTCACCGCCGAAGACCAAGTCCGTTTAAGTGCCGGCACCACAATAGCTGCGGGACAAACCACCGTTCACACCTTTGGTACTAGTAAAATTGAGGGACGGTTAGTAAATATTACTGGTCTGAATGATGTCATTATTGACAGCACTATCGGTGAAGGTAGTGTGGGCATGACTAACATTGACATTGCAGCAACCTATGGAGATCTAACCCTAGCAAGGACTTCTGGACGGATTATCACCGATGCTGATTTGACCCTGACAGGTAAGAATATTAGCGTTGAAGGTGTCTTACGTCATACTCAAGGTGATGCAAATGCCAATACTACAGAAGTCTTAATTGATGCCACGAATAATGTCACCTTGAACACAGACATCATCAGTCAAGGAACAGTAAAAATTAACGCTGTTAATCAAATTCAGGGTTATAACGGTCAAGTTTTAGTCCAAGGTACAGGGGAAGTTCTCAATCTTAACCAAACTAATGCTAACGGTAATATTAGCTTCGGTCGCACTATCTTAGTTAATGGTAAATATCAACAACAAGGTTTTGATTTACAGGGTATTGCGAATCTTACCGTTAATAGTGCGGGAACAGTCAATATTGGCTCTGGTGTTCGTCTTTTGAGCAGTGCTGACAACAGTAACATTGACATTACTGCTAATGTCATCAATGTGATTGGTTCATTACTAGCAGGTGCAACACTCAATAACAATAATGTCACCTGGACAGGTAAAACTGCTAATGTTAACCTCACCGCTGCCGATGTTGTCACCTTTGGAGGTGCAGGTGCAGATAATGTTACAGGTGCAATGGTAACTCGTGGAGGTTCAGCCCAAGCTACCGGAAATGTGAATATTACGGTCAATGGTGGGGCAAATCTGCTCGATTTCTCGATAAATAGCCTAAGTTCCATTAAGAGTGATGCTAGGGCTGCCTTTAGCGAAACAGGAACGCCACTCTTTAGTGATATAACCGATAGCAGCATTAATCTCACCGCTCAGGGTCAAGTCGAAATTGATGGTTTAATGCAGACTTATGACAATAATTCAGACATTACTATTGATAGTGCCGGATTATTGTTAATTAATGGTTATCTCAAAGCCGAAGATACATTGACAGTTGATGGTGGTACCAGTAGCCAAGGTTATGGCTTAATGTTGACACCATTAATCTATCAAGATCCTCAAGGGCGGTTTGTGAATAGTGCAGGCTTCTATATTAATGCTGACGGTGAGTATGTTAATGCTAATGGTGTGAAACTGGCTTTAAATGCTGCACCTGTAGCGAGTTCCGAAGCAGCCGCTAATCTAACCCGTGTGAGTGGCGGTACTTTAGACACTGCTGCTAATGGTTTCATTAATATTTCGGCTGAGTCGGGTATTGTTCTTAGTGGTCAAGTTGCACCATTTAACGGTACAACCGTTAACCCCGAAAAAGTGACGATTATCAGCGAAAATAACGCCGGAGATGTGTTTATTGATAATGCTGTCGGTGCTAAGAGTCAAATCATTATTAAAGGTCGTAATCTCTATCTCGTTGACTACCGAGAAACTAACCCACAAGCTTCAATTCTGCCGAATAATGCCCTAATTCAAACCTATGGCTCTGGTAATCTCACCCTAACTGACCCAGCGATTCAAATTCAAGGTACAGGTGAGGTGATTATTGCTAAGAGCCAAGCACCTTTAACCCGTGCTTTGGTTGATGCTCACAAAGATATTGAGGTTATTGCCAATAAACTCTGGATTCAAGGCTATTTAGCAAGTCGTGGTAATAGTGACATTACCTTAAATGTTGTTGGTGATGCCACGATTAATGGTTTAGTGACAGCAGATCGTAATTTGAACCTACGCACGGGAATTAATCCGAATTGGTCCATTAATACTCTGCGCGGTACAATTACCCGTTCTCAACTTAATGGTGGTAATGTACTACTCAACGGTAAAGGCACGTTAACGGCTACTTTAGGTAGTGTTTCCGTTGTCGCGGGTGGAACAGTGACAGTTGATGCGGACGTGATTTTGGGTGATGGTACTAAACCTGTACCTTTACCATTTATTACCCAAAAAGGCATTACTGTACCTGTGGTGACGGGTACGAAGCAAATTTCTGATGGTACGGTTTTGGTAGAATCGGTAAATTGGATTCCTACTACAGTAACTGAACAAGTTGGTGTTGATAATGTCAGAGTTGGTAGTAAGTTCTACACAATGGATGTCACATTAACTCAAGATAGTTTCTGGAATCCCACTACCCAAACAGAACGAGAATATTTTGTCAATAAAGTTGACTATTCTGTTAATGCCAGTGGTCAGTTAATCATTGGTGGGTCAACTTATAATGTTAACTGGGGTAGTTCTGGTAAACCCTCTGTTGATCATGTGTTTGGTGGATTGAGTGATGAACAACGGTTAGTGGTCTTAGATAAACTGGGTTATTATCAACTCTACGATTTCAGTTACACTAACGCCAAGATTAACCAAACTATCAATGGTAATCCGACTGTACAAACTTGGAATCCTACTTGGGCAAATAATACAGCCAAAACCATTATCAATGTGCCGGTTGATGGTTGGAATAATTCTACAGATTCCCGACAAAATAAATATATTCGTGTTATTTCTGGTTCAGAAACGGATGTGAAAAATGTCCTGCGCGTAGTTTCCCAAGGTTCGCCCACAGCCTGGAATGAAAATGTTGGTTACTATTGGGATAATGCCAATGTTAAATATACCCAAGATAAATCAACTTTAACAACCTACTATCACAATGGTGCTTGGGTTCAAGATTATGATAATAGTCCCACCCGTTGGGCTGTGAGTTATTATGATAGTGGCACACGCAACTATTCAATTAATGAACGTAATCAAGGCATTAATCCCCTTAGCAGTCCGATTAGTGGCATCAATCACGGTCAAACACCGGATTGGAATGCCGATCTCAATTTCGTAGCTCAAAACGACAATAAATCAACCTACGGCTACGCTCCAACTCAATACTTCAGCACTACCGCAAGTCGGGCATCAGGTGCATATTATTCCAGTTCTCGTAATAACATAAATGTTGGTTACGATCCTAATAATTATCTGGCCGATAGCTGGACTTCAACTTATGACCCAAACTATGATTCTTTTAATACTATTATCGGGATCATACCTGCATATGTACTTGTTCTGGCTATACATCCAAACCGAGCCGGGGAGACCTCGTGGTTTAGCACAGGGACTAGTGGAGCACCTTGGGACAATTTTTACAGTTCTGCTGCATTCTGGTATAGGGGAAGAAATGTCACCTCTCCGACTGAATCTTCTCCTAATGAATACAGAGCTACGGTTTATGACGGTCCTAATATGACTGGTAAGTCATATACATTTACTGGACAAGATATAGACATCAACCACCTAGATTCTATAGGTATGAATGATAATATTTCATCAATTCTGGTTGAACGTAAGGTAAAGACTTGGGCTGGTTCACAGCTTTATGAAAATTATAATGACTACTGGTATAATTGGACATCAACCAACACCACAATCTACGACAAACGCCTCACCCTCCAATATCAATGGGTAAGTAATCAGGAAGATATTTACGATAATCGGGCGCGTTACGAAACCCGTGATATTCAACTCAAGAATGTCTCCGTCCAAACTAATAATAAATTCCGCACCGAAAACATCACCGAAGATCAAACTATTTGGGTAACAGAACGTCAAAATTCCAATCAAAAACTACCGTTTGGTGCATTTAATAATGATACCATTCGTGCTGCTAATGGCATTACCATTGATGCCACTGGTAACATTAGTATTGCTGGCAAATTAGTCGCTAACAGTGCCAGCAGTAATATCAATATCAACAGCTTGGGTGATATTACGATTCAAGGTAAACTACCCGTAGGAAGCAGTGCTAGTGATACCTTAGCCGCACCATCCTATATTTCTGCCCAAAATCTGATCAATATCACGGGTAGTAGTGTTAGTGTCCTCGACTTTAGCGAATTATTCGCCAATAACAGCACCGGACAAGTTAACATTACCAGCACCTCATCTACAGGTGACATCAACTTTGCAGGTGCAATTAATGCAGGTACAACCGCTACTTCCGGTACTCAAGTTCAATTAAATGCGGGTAATGACTTAAATCTGGTCGGTTTACTGAATGTCGGTAATGGAGTGATTGCTAATGCTGGTCAAGTCGGTGGTATTGGTAACATTACAGGTAATAACTATACCTTTATCCAAACTGGTAGCAACGGTAATATTAACCTGACGGCGGGTGCAACCACAGGTAATATTGATTTACCTTCTGGTTGGTTAATCACTGGTACAGCAAATTTAACCGCATTACAAGGAAGCATTAACAACTACAAGGTTAATAATAGTGTCTTTGCCAATGGTTTAATTACGGCTAACAATATTAATCTAGTTGGTAAGTCAGGTATTAATGCTAATCTCAAAGTCACCAATTTGAGTGTTACCAATAGCAGTACAGGTGATATTAACCTAACTCTTGATAGTACCAGCACCATCAACGCTACAGCTATTAATACTAACGATGGTGATATTGACATTAAATCAGTTAGTGGTATTCGTTTACGCAACGCCACAGCCTTAGCGAGTGGAAATGATATCAATATTATTTCCGGTGGTGCAGTCACCGTTGATAGATTACAAGCTTACAATAACCTCAGCTTAAAGGCTGCTGGTGCATTGATTCTCGATTTAGATAATGATGCTTACCTGTCAGCCGGCACAACTATGAATCTCTCGGCTGCAAGTATTAGCCGCAATAACACAAATCGGATTAATGTCCCCACTTTAGATATCAAATCTGGTGGTAGTCTCAATCTATATACTCAAGTCAGTACCCTCAGCTTAACAACAGGTGCTGCGGGTGATGTCAGCATTGACAATAAAGCCGCCAATCTCAGCTTGACTTCGGCGCTGATTGGTGATGGTAACTTTACCCTAAACACATCAGGTATCCTCACTGCTAATCTCGTCAAAGTAATTAACAATAGTCAGGGACGGAATGTTACTTTAACTTCCGTTGGTAATCTGACCATTGGTCAAATTGATGCTGGAAATTACGCTGACTATGATGCTAACGGTAATTTGGTCAGCTACAGTCAAATTAACCTCACGGCTAACGGTGGAGGTGACATTCTCGCCCTCAATTCCAATGATGATATTGCTGACTTAATTGCAGTAAAAGCGAACCTGTCTGCTACGGGTACAGGTGGGGAAATTGGCTTATTAGAAGTGGATTTAGCCGAAATTACCGCCTTTGCTGATGGCAATATCCAAATTGAAGGTATCGGTAAAATCGGCACTGCTAATCGGGCATTAAATATGCCTCAGATGACTTCTAATACAGGGAATATTCTGGTTTCCAACTTGGGTTCTCTAACTTCATCGGCTCAATTAAGTGTTGCCCCTGGTACAGGCATTATTGACTTAAATAGTAAGCAAGGTGATTTAGTAATTACTGTCATTAATGGGGATGTACTTTTAAATGCTCAAAGCATCAGTCTTCGTGCTACTCAAGCCTTAACAATTGATTCAAGTATTACCCTTGATGCTATTAACGTTAACCTCAGTGCTGGCGATTCTGGAGTTGTTCAAGGTGGGGTGAAACTGCCGATTGTTAAGACAGATAACCTCACCTTTGAGGTGGGTTCTGATAACATCATTATTTCCCCGGAATCCTTTGCCAAATTTACGGAGAAAACATCAGGAAGTACCACCACAGTTAGTCTGAAGGCTAGAGGTAATTTACAAATTACGGGTACTTATGCTGGTTATTACAAATACCGTGATACTGCTACCCAAGTTGATTATTACCTCGATAAAGGTGATATTTCTCAGTCTACGGTTTACAATTCTGCCTTGGTGGCACTAACACCTGCTGAACAAGCAAATGTTGCCCTCGCACCTGTCTTGAATACCGTGCAATATCAACTGCGTGAACCTCAAAGCGGTAAGTTTATCTATACTGGCAATGATGGACGAGAATATTATGCAGATACAAACCTCAGTGGTAATATCTACAGTCGTCAAATTAATCAATCTGGGGCTTATTTAGCTGCTGGTTATTATGCTTACGCTGTCACGGAAAATATTACTGGACAAGTGCCTGTTAATAAGATTATTTACTCCACCCAGTCTGACTATAAGTTGTTGAAACAACAAAACCCAACCTATAGTGATGTCCAGATTTACTTTACTAAGATAACTAATGCTAGTAGTTTGAATCTGCAAGCAAAATTACAGTCTGAGTTAGCAGGTGCTATTAAACTATCTCAATCTGCGGGGCAATTAGCAACAGCACAAACGAGTTTCGGCTTATCTGCTGATAACTTAATTCTGAATGCTCAAAAAGACTTAGGTAGTTTAAACTTCCAGCAAATGATCACTACTGCTAGTTATGTAGAGATCACCACTGGGGATAACATGGTCTTAACTGGTTCTCCTGTGTCTAATAACTTGGTACTTAGTTCCCTGGGTTATTATGATGGTGCTAATTTAATGGGTGGTAGCATCAGCACTTCCAGTGGCACAGTGTTAAATTCTAACAATATCAACGTTTCGGCTCTTAAGAATATTAGTATTGCTACCAATGCCAATACTTTAAACGCTTCAGTAATGGGCAGTGGCACAATTACGGTAAATGAGACTAATGACCTGACCCTGAATAATGTCATCGCTAATGATGGTGCTGTCACTATCACAGCAGGAGGTGGTTTAACCATAAGAAATGTCACTACTGATACTGGCGCAGTGACTTTGACTGCTAACAGTATTCTCGGCGGTACTGAGGTTACGGATATTCGCGCCAATGCACTAACCCTTAAGACTAGTGCTGGTATTGCTACAACTAATAATGCTCTACAAACATCTGTTAATACTCTGACAATTGCACCTAGCAGTGGTGATATCTATCTTGATAACGTCGGCGTACTGACGGTTAATAATGCTAGTCTCACTACTGGTTCTCTAGATTTGGAAAACTGGGGAGCTTTGACGGTGGGTGCTGTCACAGTTAATAGTGGTAATCTGGCAATATTTACTCAGGGTCTATTAGCGCTAGCGCAGAATGGCAATATGTCCGCTAGTGGCACTATCAATCTGGAAGCTGGAGACTCGGCTGCTGCTGGAGATAACCTTACCATTTATACCAACGTAAGTATTAGTGCTGGTGGCACAATCACCTTAAAAGCTGGAGATGATTTGACCCTCACTAGCACTGCAAGATTGACTACGCCAGGTGCAGTAAATATCATCACGGATCAGGGTGTTACAGATGTAGGTGTTGGTAGCAATGTCAATCTTTATGGAAATGGAACTGTTAATGCTGCAACAGTGAACATTACTACAGGAGATGATGGTGATAGGATTACTCTCTACAGTAATAAAGCTGCTACCACTATTAATGCAGGTGCGAGTCACGACATCATCACTTTGAGTAACTTTAGTAATACTCTCAACGACTTTACTGTCGCTGTCACTGTTAATGGTGGCATAGGTGTAAATACCTTAAATATCCTTAATCAAGGGGACACCATTGGGCGGAATATCAGTCTTACCGCCACAACAATTAATGGTGTGGGGGCTGGAGTCAACTACAACAGCGTGCAAAAAGTCAACCTGTACTTAGGCTCTGGCAATGATGCCATCACAGCAAATAACACAGTTACAGCGGCTATCTTTGTAGATGGTAATGGTGGTACAGATACATTTGGACAGGATTTCTCCCTCCGCACTGATGATTTAAACCTGACTGTTGATTTGCAAAACTTTATCCCTAGTACCATTGATTACGCCGATGTTGAGCAAATTGGGCTGATTTTGGGTTCTGGTAATGATACTGTGACGCTGGTTAATCCTATCCTCAAATCTAATTCCATGTTCTCTATTGTAGGGAATGCAGGTAGCGATCGCCTCAACCTAGACTTCTCTGCCAATACATCAGGCTTTAATGAAGCAATCACAGTTAATGGCAGCTACGTCAGTGGGTTGGGACTAGATACCCGTCTACAATACACCACAATTGAAACTCTCAAAATACAATTGGGTGCCGGTGCAGATATGATTAATCTCACCAACAACTTCACGAACAATTTGGAATTAAACACCAGCAGTGGTAACGATACCGTTACCCTCAACAGTAGCCAAGGTAAAACCCTCATTAATACAGAAGCAGGAAGTGATATCATTCAGGTGAAAGCCATTAATGCGGATACAACAGTAGATGCTGGTTCTGGAAATGATACAATCCAGATTTACAATGATAGTAATACTGTCAACAATATCGCGGCTGCCCTGACTCTCATCGGTGGAAATGATACAGATACGATTACCATTACAGATTCAGGAGACACCACAGCTAACACCGGAATCCTCACCAGCACCACATTAATAGGACTGGGAATGACCAATGGTGGCATTACCTACAGCAATGGGGAAACTCTGAATATCAACTTAGGTTCAGGTGCAGACAACTTCACCATTAACAGCACCCACGCAAATCAAACCAACTTGAATACTAATGCAGGTGCTGATACAGTCCGCATTAAGACCATCATTGGTGCAACAACAGTAAATTCGGGGACAGAAGACGATAATATCCAGATTTATAACGACAGCAACACGGTAGATGATATTGCTGCTTCATTAACAATTAGTGGAGATGCGGGGACTGATACCATCACTGTTAATGATGCTAGTGATACCAACGATAATACAGGCATATTAACTAACACCAATGTGACTGGTTTAGATATGGCTGGAAGTATTACCTACAGCAATGGGGAAATTCTGAATATTAACTTAGGTTCAGGTGCAGACAACTTCACCATTAACAGCACCCACACAAATCAAACCAACTTGAATACTAATGCAGGTGCTGATACAGTCCGCATTAAGACCATCAGTGGTGCAACCAACGTTTCCACAGGTACAGAAGACGATAATATCCAGATTTATAACGACAGCAACACAGTAGATAATATTGCTGCTTCATTAACAGTTAGTGGAGATGCGGGAACTGATACCATCACTGTTAATGATGCTAGTGATACCAACGATAATACAGGCATATTAACCAGCACCAGTGTAACTGGTTTAGATATGGCTGGAAGTATTACCTACAGCAATGGGGAAATTCTGAATATCAACTTAGGTTCAGGTGCAGACAACTTCACCATTAACAGTACCCACACTGGACAAACCAATCTAAATACCAACGCAGGTGCAGATACGGTAACGATTAATGACGCGAGTGGTATATTATCAGTTAACAGTGGCGATGGTAATGATAACCTAATAGTCAATGCAACTCGCGCTACGACTAACATTGATACTGTTGCTGGACAAGATAGTATTCGCATCAAGTCTATTAATGCCGCGACAACAGTGAATTCAGGTACAGAAGACGATACCATCACAGTTGGCAACGACAGCAACACAGTAGATAATATTGCTGCTTCATTAACAATTAGTGGAGATGCGGGAACTGATACCATCACTGTTAATGATTCTAGTGATACCAACGATAATACAGGCATATTAACCAGCACCAGTGTAACTGGTTTAGATATGGCTGGAAGTATTACCTACAGCAATGCGGAAACTCTGAATATTAACTTAGGTTCAGGTGCAGACAACTTCACCATTAACAGCACCCACACAAATCAAACCAATCTGAATACTAATGCAGGTGCTGATACAGTCCGCATTAAGACCATCAGTGGTGCAACAACAGTAAATTCGGGGACAGAAGACGATAATATCCAGATTTATAACGACAGCAACACAGTAGATAATATTGCTGCTTCATTAACAATTAGTGGAGATGCGGGGACTGATACCATCACTGTTAATGATGCTAGTGATACCAACGATAATACAGGCATATTAACTAACACCACCTGAGTTCGATATAAATAATCATCCTGAAAACTAATTATATCGGGCTTTTCTCAATTAGCAATGATTATTGACAATAAATAAACAAGAGAAAACAATCCAAAATTGAATATTTTGGACTCACAATTTAATTGCATGAAAATAATTAAATTAATAAAGCTGGTAGAGAAGTTACTTCATGTTTATCTAATTTTAAAGAAGGTTTTTTATCTTGCCAAGTATAAGCAATTAAACCAGCAATAATATTAACCATAAAATTAGAAATACTGCGATGACGAGAATGAACAACTTGGGAAATATTTTGAAGTTGGTCATTGACAGTTTCAATTAAAGCTCTTTTTCTTAACATAAGTTTTTCCCACAATTCAACTAATTTATTCTTCATATTCTTCTTAAAAGGAGTAATTAATTTCACATCATTTTCCAATAGTTCCTGAAATAAACTTTTAGAAATATATCCTTTATCTCCAAAAAGTCTTCCCCATAAATTTTGTGCCAAAGTAGGAACTGGTTTCCGGTCATCAACATTTCCGGGAGTAACTTGAAAAGCTAATAATTCGCCTTGTTCATTAATAATTAAATGAAGTTTAAATCCAAAGTACCAATCCACAGAACTCTTGCCCCAGCCCGATAAGCCACGGAAAACTTTATTTCTTTTTGCTCTTTTATTATGACAAATAGGAATACCCATGCTGTCAATAAAAGAGATGCCACTACATTGACCTTTTCGACTATTAAGATAACAAATTAAAGGCAGTAAAGCATCAGGCATTAATTCAACAAAGCGATTATAACTCACTAAAGATGGAAAATATCTGTGGTAGATTGTTAAAATGCTTTTTTGATAATAGTCCTGAAAATTACGATAACTTGATTGGTGAAAATGAACAATAATAGTCATGACTTCACTTAAACATAAGCGACTTTTTCTTTTTCTTTTTTGTGACTGGCTCGAAATTAGTTCTGAGTTCAATTTTGCTTCAAAATCCAAACAGAAATCATCTATTGCACAAAATAATTGTTCTAATTCCATTGTCCATTTTTCCTTGCTCAAACAACTACTTTATTCTTAAATCTTTGGTGCAATCTTGAGTATGATTAGTAATGTTATTTAATGGTTTTTAAGAAAAATTTACAATTTATATTATTTATTCCCAAGAAATTGTCAATAACCGGAAATTATTGATAACCGCTAAAAATTCATTTAATCCTGAAACTCTTTCCAGTCAACACTTGTAAGTTATTCTCTTCCGTCGAACTCAGGTAACACCAATGTGACTGGTTTAGATATGGCTGGAAGTATTACCTACAGCAATGGGGAAATTCTGAATATTAACTTAGGTTCAGGTGCAGACAACTTCACCATTAACAGTACCCACACAAATCAAACCAACTTGAATACTAATGCAGGTGCTGATACAGTCCGCATTAAGACCATCAGTGGTGCAACCAACGTTTCCACAGGTACAGAAGACGATAATATCCAGATTTATAACGACAGCAACACAGTAGATAATATTGCTGCTTCATTAACAGTTAGTGGAGATGCGGGAACTGATACCATCACTGTTAATGATGCTAGTGATACCAACGATAATACAGGCATATTAACCAGCACCAGTGTAACTGGTTTAGATATGGCTGGAAGTATTACCTACAGCAATGGGGAAATTCTGAATATCAACTTAGGTTCAGGTGCAGACAACTTCACCATTAACAGTACCCACACTGGACAAACCAATCTAAATACCAACGCAGGTGCAGATACGGTAACGATTAATGACGCGAGTGGTATATTATCAGTTAACAGTGGCGATGGTAATGATAACCTAATAGTCAATGCAACTCGCGCTACGACTAACATTGATACTGTTGCTGGACAAGATAGTATTCGCATCAAGTCTATTAATGCCGCGACAACAGTGAATTCAGGTACAGAAGACGATACCATCACAGTTGGCAACGACAGCAACACAGTAGATAATATTGCTGCTTCATTAACAATTAGTGGGGATGCGGGAACTGATACCATCACTGTTAATGATTCTAGTGATACCAACGATAATACAGGCATATTAACCAGCACCAATGTAACTGGTTTAGATATGGCTGGAAGTATTACCTACAGCAATGCGGAAACTCTGAATATTAACTTAGGTTCAGGTGCAGACAACTTCACCATTAACAGCACCACTGCCAACGTCAGTAACTTAGTCATAATTAACGCTGGTGCTGGTAACGATAACCTGCAAGTAACAAACATCAACGGCTTGAATCAGCTAGTCGTAGTCGGGGGAATCGGAAATGACAGCCTCACAGTTCAGCAATCCACCAACACCCACACAATCCTAGTAGGAGATGAAGCCAGCATCCAACACACAGATAGTTGGCTGAGTCAAATTACCAGTAACAGTGGTAATGGTAACGACACCATTACACTAAACAGTGGCAAAAATACAGTCCTCGCAGGTGCAGGAACCGACACCATTACGACCAACAACGGCACAAACCGCAACATTCTTCTAGGAGACAACGGTACAGCTAAATTCAGCACCGGCAACCTCACCCAAATTACCAGCACAGATAACAGCATTGGTGGTCAAGATATCATCCAGTTGAACGGAGGAACAGAAAACCTAGTCATCGGTGGGGCTGGCAGCGACACAATTACAAACGCTACACCAGGTAACAGAGGCAACAATGACAGCGATGTCATCTTTACAGACGAAGCCGACCTCATCGTCACCAACGACGGCTACGATATCACCTCCATTAACCCCAACAACGGTGGTAACGACACAGTACAAGCCCCAGACAATGCCCAAAAAGTAGTAGTAGGTGGCATAGGTAATGACAACATCACCACAGGTAAAGGCAACGACCTAATCACAGGAGGTAACGCCCGCATCCGTCGCATCTTCAACGGTGTTTGGAACTCCTTAATCACCTTCATCTCTGGTACAGGAACAGACAACGATATTCTCAGAGGAGGGGATGGTAACGACATCATTTATGGTCAAGCAGGAGATGACAGCCTCTACGGAGAAGCCGGAGACGATGTATTGAGCGGTGATGAAGGATCTGACTTTATTGATGGTGGTGCAGGAACAGACCGCATGAGTTACCAAAGCTCTGCCAGTGGCGTAATCGTCAACATCGACAGCACCAAAGGCTATCAAGGCACAGGTGGTATAACCTTTACCTCACTCACCCAGTCCACATCACTGGTTACCAACCTAGAACCAGTCTTTAACATAGCCGCTAACACAGCCCAAGACAGCTTTGGCAACCTTGACCAACTAGCCAACTTTGAAAACATCACCGGTTCAAACTATAACGATATCCTCATTGGTAATGCCCTTAATAACAAAATAGAAGGTTTAGCAGGAGACGACATCCTCATCGGTAACGCCGGCAATGACAGCTTAGAAGGCAACGAAGGGACTGATACCGTCAGCTACCGCCGCGACCCACTAGCAGTAATTGCTAACCTCACCACTGGCATTGCTACTGATGGCTTTGCCAATACCGACAGCCTCACCAACATTGAAAACTTAATTGGTAGTGCCTATAACGACCAATTGACAGGTAATACAGTCAAGAACCGGATTTACGGCGGTGCCGGCAACGACATCATCTCCGGTGGTGATGGTAACGATGAACTCTATGGTGAAGATGGCAACGACATCCTCAAAGGTGAAGCTGGTGATGACTTCCTTGTCAGTGGTACTGGTATAGGCGATAATTTTCTATCTTACTCACCTACTGACCAAATAGATGGAGGAGCAGGCATTGATACCGCCTCTTACTACACCTCAACCATGGGAGTAATTGCTGATTTGAGTACTGGTATCGGCTTGTTAGGAGATGCTAATGGAGATCGCTATACAGGGGTAGAAAACTTAGAAGGCTCACAGTACAATGACATTCTCACAGGAGATTCCCCCTCCTCTTCCGCAAAGCTGGGATCACAGTACAATGAAATTCCCACAGGAGATGCAGGAGATAACCTCTTATCTGGACTAGGAGGAGATGATAAATTATACGGACTCGATGGTAACAACAAAATCTATGGTGGTGATGGGGCTGATTTCCTCAGTTCTACGGGTAGCAGTAGCATGGAAGGAGGTAGCGGTATCAACACCTTTATCACCGCTGGTATTGGTGACAATACGATTTACTGCGGTGATGGTAACGATAATATTACTACAGGAGCAGGTGATGACATTATCTACGCTGGGGAAGGGATTAACGTCATTAATGCCGGGGAAGGTAATAACACCATTTACGGTGGTAGTAGTAAAGATACAATCACCACAGGCTCAGGAAATGATGTAATCTACGCCTACGGAGGTGACAACATCATCAATGCTGGCGCTGGTAATAATAAAATTTATACTGGTTCTGGTAGTGACAGCATTACCACTACCACAGGCGATGACATCATTAAGGCTGGTGATGGTAACAATACGATTAATGCTGGTTCAGGTGCAAATGACATTACTACTGGCATTGGCAATGACACAATTACTACCACAACAGGCAATGATGTGATCATTGCTGGGGATGGTTACAACTACATTACTGCCGGGGATGGGCTAAATAAGATTACTGGCGGTACAGGACGAGATGATGTCTTTACCGGCTCTGGAGACGATGATATCAAAGCAGGTGACGGCGATAACAACATCTTCACTGGTGCTGGTAATGACACAATTTCTTCTGGCTCTGGAATTGACCAAATTAATGCTGGTGACGGTGATAACTACATAGATAGTGGTGCTGGTAGTGATATTATCACCAGTGGTAGTGGCAATGATATGATTCTGGCTGGTGAAGGTACTAATACTATCAATGCTGGGCATGGTAGTAATGTTATTACTGCTGGTAGCGGCAATGATAACATTACTACAGGGTCTGGTAACGATAATATCAATGCTGGAGAAGGTAACAATATTATTAGTGCTGGTAATGGACTAAACACAATTACTACTGGTTCTGGTAGTGATACCATCACATCTGGCAGTGACAAGGACATCATTCAGGCAGGTGATGGCAATAATACGATTAATGCTGGCAATGGTGATAATGAGATTACTACTGGGGCTGGTAATGATAGAATTACCACTGGTATTGGTAAGGATATAATCGTCGCTGGTAATGGTTACAACTACATCACGACTGGGGATGGTAATAAAAATATTACTGGTGGTGATGGACGTGATGATATCTTTACTGGTAGCGGTGATGATGTTATTAGTGCTGGCAATGGTGACAATAATATTAATGTCGGCAATGGCAATAATACTGTCACGACTGGTTCTGGTATTGACAGTATCACTGCTGGAAGTGGTAATGATATAATTAATGCTGGTGATGGTAATAATACTGTTAATGCTGGTCATGGCAATAATACTGTCACTACTGGCTCTGGTAATGACAGAATTACTACTGGTTCTGGTAATGATACGATTTACTATGGCGACGGTATTGATGTGATTACTGCTGGTCTTGGTACTAATGTTATCAAAAAGTCGAAGTCATAAGGGAACACCAAAAAATAAATTACCCAATTTTGTGGGATGGGCATCCTGCCCGTCCTTGATGATTAGCAGGCAAGACTTGTACTGAGCTTGTCGATAGCGTGGCGTTAGCCATAGTATGCCCGCACCACGAGAAATTTTCGGGTATTTTTTTAATTGGAAGTCCCTTAGTCCACTTAGATTAAAATACCTTTTTTCTGGTTTTACCTGCTGAATTTGACCCTCCCCGGTCTAAAGACGCGGGGATTCTTAATCGAATAATTGTCAAGACAACTGCTCGAATAATATCCGCTTTTCAGGTATTACCTTAGATGTACGGTTCTTGCCCTGATCCTGTTTGCCATTACTGGCAGAATCATCTCTGACAAGCGTAACTTTCAAAAGAGTCCCCCGGTAGGTTTTTAATGTCTTTGCTGACAAATTTTAAATTAGCTCTTCGTAAAATTGTCCGAGAAGCCTGAGTATCAGCATGGTCAATATGACCACAATGTTCACAAATGAACTTTTCGCCATCTCTATTAGCTTTACTAATATGATGACAAGCCGAACATTCTTGAGAAGTAAATTGAGGATTAACGGATAATACTGGTTTACCAGACTTCAATGCCAGCCAAGCAATCTTAGAAAATAATTCGCCCCAACTGGCATCAGAAATAGAGCGATTTAATCCACGTTTTGCAGATTGACCATTAGCCATAAATCGTCCTTGCTGCCTTTTGGGTTTGCAGCGGGACTTCATTGCTATTTTTTGTTAACTCAGCATACATGATGCCATGTTTAACAATAGGGCAGGTCAAAGGGCAATAAGAACCATATTCAATTCGACTATCTAAGTCTGAGAATGCACCATAATAGTACATCACGGACTCATCTGATTTCTGGTTATTAGTCTCAAAACCGCGCTGACGTTCTGCCAAACAATAATTTCTGTGTTTCCGCAAAGTAACAAGCCACTCAGACATTAAGGCTTGTTGCCCAATATTCGGTTGTAGCTTGAATCTCCAGCGTATTTGCACAGGTTTATTTTGTTGATGTAATTGATGATATAACTATGTTAATCTCCAATTAAAAGGAAGTCAATAGCTAAAATCTATGAAAAAAAGTTCTTATGAATATCGGCATTATAATCACGCTGTCGGGTTGAGCGTGATTCATCTAGTCTGGATACCTAAACGCCGAAAGAAGGTACTTGTTGGGAAAATCAGAGATAGGATTTTTGAGATATTTTCGGCATTAGCTATTGAAAAAGACTGGAATATTCGTGCGTTAGAAGTTGCGCCAGGTCATATTCATTTATTTGTAGAGATTCATCCAACCGATGCAATATTTCAGGTAGTTAAAGCATTTAAAGGACGCTCATCTAATTATCTAAGAAAAGAGTTTCCAGAATTAAAAAAGCTACCGTCACTTTGGACTAGTAGCTATTTCTTTTCAACTGCGGGGAGTGTTGCCGCCGACACAATAGAAAGATATATTAATGACCCGCATCATAGTTGAGAATATTGGCAGCGGTTAAAACCGCACGGGTAGGCTTTCCCCCGCGCTCTAAAGAGACGCGGCTCCCAGCCTTCCCGCAATCCCCTTGTGGGATCTAAAAGTGCAAGAACAGGAAATAGCAACGTTTAGCGGAAATTTCCCCTCGTTTAGAAGTTATTCATCAACAAGAACAATCACTAAGTAGTGAGACAAAATTAATTACACAATGTCATTGCGTAAACGTTGCGTGGCGTTAGCCATATGGAACGAAGTGAAATGAAGCAATTCCAAGGGTTGTGATTGCTTCCCTTCGCTCGCAATGACTGTAAATATTTTTGTCCAATTACTTATTACAAGAAGCTGCTAAACTCATAAAATCAGATTCACAAAATACTATTAATCATGCCAACGGTGAGGAGACATCTGTTTAATTATCTCATCTTCATAACCAGATACAAACTTAGCAAACCGGACAGCTAAAGGAGGAACAAAAATAAAAGGACTAGTAAAACCTGAAAATATATGCAGTCCTGAAAATTCAGAAATAGCACCAATTAAAGGTAATTTATCCTGAGTAAATGCGACTAAACAATGATGCCATATTCCTAGTACATTTCCTAAACTTGGTAATATTTTCGTGATGCTTTCTCGTAACCATTGTTCACTTGCTGCTGAGTTAATTTCTGCTTGCGGATTTACTAAAAATCGGCTAACTTGACCTAAGCGCAAACTACCGTCCAACAATTGCACCACACCAACATCTAAAATTGGTGGTAGTATTTCAGTATCTGGGTTATCCCATAATTCATCAATTTGAGTAGATTCTGCTTCTAATTGAAATCTTTGCAAATTTGCTGGTGATACTAAGGTATGTAATTTAATATCCAAAGGTGGTGTTTCAATAATTTCTGCATGAGAAAAATATATTTTCGCAGTAATACCCATTGATTTTAGTAATTTTCGACTAATTCCTCCAGCACAAATAACAACATTATCACCATAAAAAGTAGTGGTATTTGTTTTCACACCTGTACATTTTTTGGAAGGTGTCGTGATCAATTCTAAAAAATTCCCAAATTCAATTTCTCCTCCTAAATTTACCATAGCTTGAATGTAAGCTTGAGTAATTTTTTCTGGGTGAACATGACCATGTTTAACAGTTAATGCACCAGATATGACTTGAGGATTTAATAAAGGTTCTAATTCACAAGCTTCTTGAATAGTAATTAACCGCGGAGGAGTCAAAACTTCTTGATAAGATTGAAGCATAATTTCAGGATTCATATCCACAGGAATAGTCATTAATAAATCTAATTCCCGAAATTGAGTATCTGCATTTAATTCCTGTGATAAGATACGGTAACGGGTAATACCTTCCTCACATAATTGTTGTGTAATTGGTGTTTTTCCTGACCAAAAACTAATTCCACCATAACTATAACGAGTAGCATTTTGAGATATTTCATATTGTTCTAACAAAAGGACAGAAAATCCGACTTTTGTTAGTTCATAAGCAAGTGCAGCACCAGTAATTCCCGCACCAATAACAATCCAGTCGTAAATTTTCATAATTTCGATATTTAAGATTTAAAATAAATTACACCACAATACAGTTAAGTTAAAAATGCTTTTTCTCTGTGTCCTCTGTGCCTCTGCGGTTTGTTTTAAAAAAGAGTTTTATTCCTAACAGAAACCTATTGAACTATACCATATTTTTCTAAAATTGCTGCAACCCGTAAAATTAAAGCTTCATTATAGGGTGCTGCTATTAATTGTACTCCTAAAGGTAAATAATTTTCTTGATGAATAGGAACAGATAAAACAGGTAAACCAATAAAAGATAATGGTTGAGTGAATAAACCCAAATGAGGACGAATCAGAATTTCCTCACCATTTAATATCATAGTTTGTTGACCAATTAAGGGCGCAGTAATGGGTGTTGTCGGGGCAATAATTATATCTACATTTGCAAATATTTCTCTAACTTGATTTCGATACCATTTTCTAAACCGCTGCGCTTGCAAATACCAACTACTAGGAATTAATGCACCTGCTAAAAAACGATCTCGCGTCGCAAAATCAAAGTCTTGGGGACGGCTTTTTAATTTATCTAAATGTAAATTCGCTCCTTCACAAGCGGTAATGATAAAAGCCGCAGCACGGGCAATTTTTGTTTCGGGAATAGTTATATGTTCACTTACATTTAAAGCATTAGCCACCTTGAGAACGGCTTCCAAAGCCTCTATATCTGCATTTTGGGTAAAATAATCATCGGCGATCGCAATTCTCAAATTAGAGATATCATGATTTATTTGTGGTAAACATTTAGAAATCGGACGTTTTGTACAAACTGGATCTTTTTCATCTTCACCCTGCAAAACATCAAAAATTGTGGCAATATCTCGGACTGAATTAGCAAAATGACCGATATGATCTAAACTACTAGAAAATAATTTTACACCTGCACGGGATAACCTGCCATAAGTAGGTTTAAACCCAAAAACACCACATAAAGCCGCAGGAACACGAATAGAACCGTTAGTATCTGAACCCAAAGTAAAAGGAACTAAACCCCCAGCAACCGCAGCAGCAGAACCACCAGAAGAACCTCCCGCAACACGGTTTAAATCATGGGGGTTATGAGTTGTGCCATAATGGGCATTTTCTGTGACAAATCCATAAGCATATTCATCCATATTTAACGCCCCAACTAACACCGCACCGGCTTTTTTTAATCTCTTAATTGCGGTTGCGTCTTGGGTAGAGGGGGGATTTTCAGCATTGATTTTTGCCCCTGCTAATGTTGTCAAACCTGCAATATCAAATAGGTTTTTCACTGCAAAAGGTACACCAGCTAAAACACCGGGATTTTTCCCTCCTGCAATTTCTTGATCAATATTTGCTGCATCTTGTAAAGCTGTTTCTGTGGTAATAGTTGTAAAGCAATTTAATTCATCATTTCTATCAGCAATTCTAGTTAATGCAGCTTGGGTAATATCCACTGCGCTAATTTTACCTGATAACACATTTTCGGCGATAGATACAGCATCTTTCATGGTTCATTTATGGTTCAAAAATAGGTGCAATTTCCATTGATTCTGGCAAAGGGAAGTTATTGACGATTTCAGCTATGTCTTTGATTTTCTCAAAATTGGCAATTACACTATTTTTGTATTCATCATTTATTGGTAAATCCAATAATAACGACATTTGATGAACATATTCTTGAATTTGCAAATTATTATTTTCCATCTTTGTAGGGTGAACAATGCCCACTAAAAAACTATAAATTACCCAAAATAATTATATATTTAAATTGGATTAGGTTTAGATAACTTCTCTTTTATTCTTCATATTCAACATTTCTATATTTGATCATAAATGGTTCATTTTATGATTAAGGCTCTATAATAAAATAGTTTGAATTATAACCCCTTTTATCAATGTCAGTAACCCAGCCCTAAAGGGACTTGGCTTGCAAGAGTAATCAAGCAAGCCGTACTGACCAGACCACCCTGAGTTTACTCTCATGGTAGCCGTTATTTGAGTCACGACACCCCGGAATGCGTTCGCGCCAGCGTGCCGTCAGGCATAGCTAGTTCCCTGCTCTGTCGCTTGTGATTAAACAGTTCTAAGGTCACTGGAACAGTGTTGCAAGCCTAACAAGCTCTTATAACAGGTCGTTCGCGCCAGCGTGCCGGAGGCATCTAGCTAACATTACCCCAGAAATGGGAGTTGGTTTCCAGATTCCAATCAAAAATCTGGTTTCAATTTTAATATCCACAGCGGTTAAAACCGCTCGTGTCGTTTCCCTCTCAGGTCTAAAGACGCTGAGTTTCCCACTTACCGGGTGTTCTTATGACAACTAGCGATATTATAACCAAGGTGGACTATCTCCGCATCAGTTTAATTGATCGCTGCAATTTTCGTTGTCAATACTGTATGCCATCAGGTGCAGAACTTGATTATATTGTCAAGGAACAATTGTTAACTGATGAAGAACTGCTTACCCTCATTCAAGAAGTATTTATCCCTGTCGGTTTTACCCGCTTTCGCTTAACTGGTGGTGAACCTTTACTCCGTCCCCACTTAGTTGATTTAATTGAAAAAATTGCTCATCTTCCCCAAACTCAAGATTTAGCAATGACTACAAATGGGTTTTTACTCGCTCCTATTGCTCAAAGCCTCTATGATGCAGGTTTAACAAGAATTAATATTAGTTTAGACTCTTTAGATCCACATATATTTGAAGAAATTAGCGGTAATCATGGGCGTGGACGTTGGCAACAAGTATGGCAAGGTATCCAAACTGCGTATAATGTAGGATTTGACCCATTAAAACTAAATGTGGTAGTAATTCCTGGTGTTAATGACCATGAAATTTTAGATTTAGCTGCTTTAACTATTGATAAACAATGGCACGTCCGATTTATTGAGTTTATGCCTATTGGGAATGAAGACTTGTTTGGCGATCGCGGTTGGGTATCTTCAGCCGATTTGCGTCAATCAATCCGTGAGCGTTGGGGCTTGACAGAATCCCAAATTCGTGGTAACGGACCGGCTGATGTATTTCAGATTCCTGGAGCTAAAGGTACAATAGGATTTATTAGCCAAATGTCAGAATGTTTTTGCGATCGCTGTAATCGGATGCGTTTAAGTGCCGATGGTTGGCTACGTCCCTGCTTATTAAACGAAACAGGTCAAATCGACTTAAAAACTGCTTTACGTGCTGGCATTAGCACCACCGACTTACAATCACAAGTCAGACAAATTTTAAATATCAAATCAGAAATCAACTTTAAGCAACGCGACTCTGGTACTGTCGGCACGTACACCCGTACCATGTCGCAAATTGGCGGCTAGTCAATTAAGCAAATTTTAGATTTTAGATTTTGGATTGTAGATTCAAGGAAAAACAATTCCAATCCAAAATCATAAATCCAAAATCCAAAATTGTCTTACGCTTGACGTGAGTAGTATTCCACCACGAGTAGTTCATTAACTTGTAGTGCTACCCATTCCCGTTCAATTACACTATTGACCTTACCAGATAACTTGGTTTTATCAAACTCTAGATGACTAGGCAAGTTAGCTAAACCGGGATATTGCAAGTTAGCTTCCACCAACTTCTTAGAAGCTTCTCTGTTTCTCACAGCGACTTCTTCACCAGGACGGCATTGATAGCTGGCAATATTTACTGGTTTGCCATTAACAGTTACATGACCGTGATTTACCAATTGACGGGCGGCGGGGATTGTCGGAGCCATACCCATGCGGAAAACCGTATTGTCCAGGCGCATTTCTAACAATTGCAGCAACACCTGTCCTGTAGAACCAGCTACTCGTCTAGCTTTACGGACATAACGCAGCATTTGTTTTTCAGTTAAACCGTAGTTCATGCGGAGTTTTTGCTTTTCCTCTAAACGGATAGCATACTCAGAGCGCTTTTTACGGTTTTGACCATGTTGTCCAGGGGGATAAGCACGTCTAGCACTCTTGCGAGTTAAGCCTGGTAATTCGCCTAAACGACGGACAATTCTGAGGCGGGGTCCTCTATATCGGGACATGAGTTTCCTTAATTTAATCCTTCTAAAATTTTATTCAGACCTACCATTATGGCATAGTTCCCAAAAGCATAGACATTTTATAGCTAAATTGTCTTTTATTTACCGCTAATATTCACAAGAAATCAATCCCTTGAATTCACCACTTTTCGGTGGATTTTTGGGGAAAAGCACCGACATTCCTTGATGGTAGAAAATTGGGACTAGATTCTACGGTAGCATAACCTTGGTGGAATCGAAACCGGTTATGTTAACAAGCGAAAAAAATGAGTAACTTTGGGAACAAAAAAAACAATTATTCCTTCAGAGGATTTACAGCATCATTTATAACTATAGGTGGATTACTAATCGGTAGTTTACCTACTCTGGCTGTCACCGATTCCTACGAGAATGACTATCGAGTTTGTGCTGCCCAACTTTTGAGTGTGGGAGTTACAGCTACATCAGCATCTCAAAGTTGTGCTTCGGCAATTCGCCCACGAGAGTTATCCTCATGTGTAGCAAAAATTCATAAGCTTACACAAATCACACCTGTGGATGCCCTTTCTTCCTGTCGTCAGAGTCGCAGTCCACAGGATTTAGCAACCTGTGTAGTTAGCATTAGTAAAAGTTATCAGGGTTCAGAAAATCTAGCTACCTTAACATCCTGTGGTCGCAGTTTGTTACCAGTAACCTTTGCTGAGTGTGTAGTTGGTTTACGTCGGGAAATTGATTTGAGTCCTGTTCAAGCATTAAATACTTGTATTAGTGCCAGTGAAGGATCTAGTGGTTTTGGTGCCGTGTCTACAAAGCCATTGGGTTTTAACCCCAAGCCGGAGACTTTCGCCTTGACCCTCAACTCCCATGAGTAAATAGATTTACAACGTAGGGCTGGTAAATATGCCACCCTACGCAACATAAAAATTTTGTTTTCTATTCATCTTTATTACCAACAACCATCTGTAAGATCATCGGAACTCCGCCTTCTTTGTGATATTTATCACCCCAAGACCGAATAATTTCATCTAGTTCCTCCATTGCTGGCTCAATCCAATCAGGTGGAATATCCAATTCTTCCACAGCCCGCATTGTGTTTGGTTTGCGCTCTGCCCAATATTTCATCATGCGGAAATACCGAGCCGTGTCCTCGACCATTGTATATGTACGTTCTTGGTCATCGGCTGGAGCATAGAACGGACGGGTGAGAGCATAAAAGGGCATTCCCCAGGGACAATCAATGCGTGTTACCGTTCCTGAATACAGTAAACGACGCTTAATATGTTCGGCTAATGCTTCACTCAAGGGCATCTGATGGCTAGGGGGTAGGTCTTCCTGCGATCGCTTATGAAGAAAGTCAATTAACTCCATAAATTCAAAAGAGGAGACTAACTTCGCATCAGGAAGATTGTCTGGGAGCTTTTGCTCAATTTGTTTTTTTTCTTCACTAGTCAAACTCGTACCGGGGACGCGGGATCTTCCTGGTATCCAAGGATACTTTTCCATCCAAACATAGGGAAGTTGGATCAGATAGCGCGGTTCTTGAGAACCCAGCATTTTTAGCAGTTTGCCCTCGGTTAAAGCAAGTCTTACTTCTTCAACAATGATTTTTACTCGTTTCGGCTCAAGGTGGTGCAAATGACCAGTCATTCGCAGATTTTGACCTTGCTCTAGATAAGTCATGTAAATTGCACACTTGGCTGCTGTTGCGGCTGCATCTAAAAATGCTCCATGCCTATGGCCACTTGTACGCATGGCACTAAATGCCAGATAAAGCATGATCTGATCCATCGCACTAGGTCCAAGACGCTTGATCAGATCGATGTCGTTGGTCATATTCTACAGACGGATAAATGGCTTGTTTACAAGTGTGATATTGAAATCAGACTAAGAATTATACACCCAGTTGGACACAAATATTTTAAATCTAAACCTAAAAATTACTGTTTGACTCGGGAATTTTTAGGCGGTAAATACTGAGGGTGTAAATTGATAGTTTCTCACATCGGACTAACTAGCCCCTTCCCCTGGTAAACTCAAAGACTTTAGATACTCAGGGTGTTGGGATGCAGGGGTATAGGGTAAGACGGAGGAACGTTAGATTGATTTACATTTTGTATCTAACAACTTATCATAACTGCCTATTTCTGAAATATCCATATATTTTTACAAGAATTTTTTTAACAGGAGTCAGGAGTCAGGAGTCAGGAGTCAGAGAAAAAAGAAAATTCTCCACCCCCCCTCCCAACTCCCCCAACTCCCCCAACCTCCCCCACTCCCCCAACTCCCCCAACCTCCTCCACTCCCCCAACCTCCTCCACTCCCCCAACTCCCCCAACCTCCCCCACTCCCCCAACCCCCCCAACTCCCCCAACCCCCCAACTCCCCCAACCCCCCCAACTCCCCCAACTCATTTAGTAGGTTGTAACTGATTAGGTGGTTTTTTCCAGCTAATACTTGCTGCACCCAGGGTCACTAAGATAACTCCTATAACTTGGACAATATTTAGGGATTCTTGCAGCATAATCCCGGCGAAAATTACGGTTAAAATCGGGACTGTAGCTCCAATTAAAGAGGAGAACGGAGAGCCTAGTTTACGAATGCCAAAATTATTGAATAAGTAACCGCACAAAGTTAAAACACCTAATATAAATGCACTTAATACCAGTTCAAGGATGTTAGATGAACTAATTGCTACACTTAAATTACCGGGTAATGGAATTATTAAGCAGATAAGACTTAATAACAACATGGTGGTGAAGTTAATTAAAGTCAAAGATACAGGATGTAACTTGAGTTTAGTAGCACATATCCTGGTGAGAATAACGTAAATTGCAAATGCGATTCCAGATAGAATGGCTGTGGTGCTTCCCAATGCGGTGTTATTCACCCCTGTAGACTGACTACCTAAAACTAATAATTCACCGCAAAAAATTGCCGCCATTGCTCCAGTAACTAGTGAATTAGGACGTTCCTGAAATAGAAACCAGCACAGAAACACGCTCATAACTGGATAGACAAAGAAGAGAGCGATCGCCATTCCTGTTGTTACTTCACCAATAGCAATGTAAATAAATACCTGTGATACAAATAATAAACAACCGCTAATTACTGACAAAAATAGAGCCTGTTTAGTTTTATTCTGAGTAGGCGTTGCATTTGCTCCCAATGAAGCAAATAAATTTTCTAATTCTTGCCAAATAGGAGGATGTAATATAGGTGATAAAAGTAACATTAATGGCACAACCACTAATAAGCGCAGCATCAAAATCAAGAAAATATTCCCCAATGTCGGAAAGATTAACTGCTGTGTTGGCAATCCCCCCAAGGGGTTAGAAGCTGTAAAGAAAATCGCTTTAATTGCTACGTTGTAAAGAGACGAAACCACTGTAGACAAAGCAATAAAAAGGAAGCCTATCTGCAACTGTGACCAATTAGGAGATGTCCGGGATCTTTGTTGTCTGGGAGTTATTTGTTGTTGAGGTGTAATTGGTTGTTCAGGTGTTGTTGGTTGTTTAGGAGTTGTTTCCCGTCTTAATTTTGGTGTTGGCGGTCGTCCTGTGGGTAAATTAGGAGTTAAAACAGAAAGTGGTTCAGGTTTTGTATCTCCCAGGGATGGTGCTGTTAATACCTTAGAAGTCAAAATAGCACCAAGTTCAGAATTTGGATCTTCCGATGGTGTATCTAGACTTACAAAAGAACTAGGTACAGATGCTTTATCTGCTGCTGATGTATCTGGATTTACGAAAGAACTGGGTTCAGGGGTTTTATTGTCCGGTATTACTGTTGGTAAATCTGGATTTACGAAAGAACTGGGTTCAGGGGTTTTATTGTCCGGTATTACTGTTGGTAAATCTGGATTTACAAAAGAACTGGGTTTGGAAGTGTTATCTATTGGTGAAGATAATATAACCGCATTGGCTGCTGATGTAGAATCACTGTGTGCTGATTCATGAGGAATCAAAGCAACTGGTTCAACCATGATTCTTTGTGGGGATTTTTCCGAAGAACCATTTTGATGAGTTATGGCTTCACCACGCAGATTATCAGCTAGTTGTAAAACTGTAGGTGCGCCTCCTGTTGTTGTTTTGACGGAGTTAGCATCTCGATTTTTTTCTACTTCACTTCGCAGACGATTGACAAATTCTGCTAGTATGGCTTCCCCTTGCTGTTGTTGGCTATACATCCGTGACAACTGCTGGGAAAGATCACCTTGATAGTTTTTGAGTTCTTGTAATAGTGAATTAAAGGCAATAGTTACCGTTCCATCCAGACTGTCTAGCATATTAGTGACATTCTGTCCGATTTCATGAATAGCATTATTGTTTAATTGAGTATTTTGCAGCGCAGATGAATCAGAGGAGTTATGCTCTACGGATTGAGTAGCTAAAGTTTTCAGTGACGATTGTAATTGGGAAGATATATGTTTGGCTAGAACTTCTGCTAATTGACGGATTAACACTTGCTGTTCAGTGATTTGCCGCGATTGTTGTAGATTTTCTTTTTCCTCAATTAACCTTTGAATATCGCCAGATAAGCGATTTTTTTCGGTTTCTAGCCGTTTTACGTCTTCCTGCAACGACCTCAGCAGATTTTGTTGAAGATTTTCTAAATCTTCAACTACATCCCATAGAGCATTTTCTGCGGCTCTGGATAGCTCACCTCTAATGCGTGGGTTTTCTGGTCGCTTCTCAAATCGCCCCATCGGTTTCTAGCCTCTAACACCTTGATGATTAAGTTACTCGGCACTCTGCGCGAACAACACCTGTATTAAGTTTCCTGGAGAAAAGGCAGGAAACTGAACAATTTCACCGAACTTATCAATTTAATTAACTTATGAAAGCCTTACAAATGAATACCTAACTACAAGCACCAAATCCGTGCGGAATACCTATTGCTTGATAGTTGCCATCATGATCGCAAACTGCTGTAATTTATAGAAGGCGACAGGGAATAGGTTTTGGGAGATTCTACTGTTTGTTACATAACATATTTTGTTTTTTCATGTCCACCTATCTAGTAGTCTGTCAACCCGAAAATGACGGGTGAAGGCAAGTAGGGGGAGAAGAGAGGTGGGGGGTGGGGGAGGTGGGGGAGGTGGGGGAGGTGGGGGAGGTAGGGGAGGTAGGGGAGGTGGGGGAGGTGGGGGAGGTGGGGGTGCGGGAGGGAAGAACAGAAGTTTTTTCCGATCATTACCCGTCAAAATAAATTTGACGAACTACTAGTGCCAGTTTAGTGCCAGTTTAGTGCCAGTTTAGTGCCATAATGGTAAAAATAGTGGCACTCAGGGCGACGCTGATGGGAATGGTAATTAACCAAGCGGCGGCGATATTCTGGATAGTGGCAAATTTTATTGATTTAATATTTTGTACCAGTCCAATCCCCACAACTCCACCGACAAGGGCATGGGAGGTGGAAACGGGTAAACCTAAGCGGGAGGCTAATAAGATAGTGATGGCTGTGGCTAGTTCGGCGCAAAATCCGCTACTAGGTTCTAAGGAAATAATATTTTCGCCAATGGTGGCAATAACTTTTTTACCCCAAACTGCTAATCCTGCCACAATGCCGATCGCACCGAGAACCAGAATCCACAAGGGGATGGTGAGTTCATCACTGGGAACTTTACCTTGTTGGTTGATGTAGGCAATTACTGCTAGAGGAGCGATCGCATTACCAACATCATTAGAACCGTGAGCAAAAGCCACAAAGCAAGCGCTCAAAACTTGAAATCTGGCAAATAAACCTTGAATTTTGTTTTCAATTTGACTATTTACCAATTGTCGCCAACTGATCAAGGTCAAGCTAATTACGGCGATTCCACCAATGAATAGGGTAATGTCGTGAGCGGGAACATTAAATTTTCCCTCTGTGAGTAAGAACTGGCTCAAGGGTTGAGTGATTGTCGGGAGAACGATAATACCAAATACACTCAATAGCAATGCACTTAACCAGGGAATCCATTCTTGTAGCTGGGAGAGAGGTTGGGGTTGATTAAAAATCCATTGTTGAATCAAACTATACAAACTAGCGGCGATCGCTCCACTAATTATTGGTGTTAAAATCCAGCCTATGGTAATTAAACCAATGGATGACCAATCCATTGCTTCTACTCCCAATGCTACCCAACTAAAGCCAGCGATCGCTCCCACAATGGCATGAGACGAAGACACCGGTAAACCCCTAGCTGTGGCAATTTGTAGCCAGATCCCAGCCGTGAGCAGTACCGAAATCATCCCCATCACTAAAGTTTGTGGTATCGTCGCAAATAAAACCGGATTCGCAATTTTCGTGCCGAGGGTAGACGTTACCTCTTGTCCAAACAAGACAGCACCAAGAAACTCTAACACGCCAGCAATCATGATCGCCTGTTTGAGAGTAATAGCCCCAGAACCCACAGAAGTTCCCATCGCATTAGCAACATCATTTGCACCCAAATTCCAGGCGACATAGAAGACTAAAAGAGCGACTATCGCAGTTTGCAGTTCCATAAAATAAACCATTCACACCTGTTAACAGGTAAAAATTGTTATGAATGATTTACATTTTCCATTTTTTTGGCTATAAAAATCTGGACGAGCCATGAAACTCGACACAATCAACAAAACCTAATTTTATCTTTTATCTATGTTTGATATTTTCACAAAATCAAGCTACCAAGCCCTGCAATCAGGGAAGAATTACTTTGCTTTTGCTCACAAAATCGTAATTTCACAGATCAAAAACCTAATTTATCCATCACTTCAGCCAAATATCAGTCCTTTATCCCGGAAATTGCTCACACAACTCCAAGACAATATGAACCAGTTATTGGCAACAGACTGGGAAGATAGTCAAGCCGGTGTGTATCCACAAAATTTATTATTTGATAATTCTTGGGAAGATTTCTTCCGTTACTATCCATTAATATGCTTAGATTTACCAAATATCTGGGAACGAATTAAAAATCGGAGATATCAAGAATTTTCCCAGGAAATATCCACAGATAACTATCCCAGCTACTATGTACAGAACTTCCATTACCAAACAGATGGCTATTTGAGTGAACTGTCCGCCAATTTATATGACTTACAGGTGGAAATTCTGTTTGGTGGCTCAACTGATGCTATGAGAAGACGCATCCTCTGTCCTCTCAAATCCCAACTAACAGCATTTGACCATATTCCCCAAGAACAACTCCGAGTCATAGATATTGCTTGTGGTACTGGACGAACACTGAAGTTAATCAGAGCAGCTTTAGCCAACATATCTTTATTTGGTATAGATTTATCCCCAGCCTATTTGCGGAAAGCCAACGAACTATTATCCCAAATTCCTGGAGAATTACCGCAACTCGTACAAGGGAATGTCGAAGAGTTGCCCTATCGAGATAATTACTTTCATGGTACAACTTGTATTTTTCTGTTTCATGAGTTACCAGCGGCAGTTCGTCAAACTGTAATTGAAGAATGTTTTCGGGTCACAAAACCAGGAGGCATTTTTATTATCTGTGATTCTATTCAGGTAAATGATGTACCGGAGATGGAAGTAGTTGTCAAGAACTTCTCAGAGACTTTTCATGAACCTTATTACAAGCATTACATTACAGATAACCTGGTAGAGCGTTTAGAAAAGGCGGGATTTGAGCAAATAGAAACCCAAGTTCACTTCGTAAGTAAATATTGGATTGCTCACAAGCCAAGTTACTAGAAATTTAGCATTCACAATGAGGGTTGATAACTAAGAAAAGTTTTCTGTTCCCTCACTTCCGGTAATTATTCCCACCTACTAACGCCCAATGTGTACTGAACGCGATTACCATAGGTGAGATTGGTGCGTGTATTAGTGACTTGGTCACCAATACACGCCAAGGGTTGAGCAATTACCGGATGTTTTGATGAAATATTGAACAATTTTCGAGAGATGAAGTGCTGTAACTGTCTATGTTTTTAGCAGAGAAATGGCAATATTGATAGCTGGCGTGATGACGCGAGAGCCATGCAACTGATTAAAGATATAGTGCTTGTAACTATCTATATCTGGTGTCAGTCAAAGAGAAATTTACAAACGATAAAATCAAACAAGTGTAGTGCTGTAACTGTCTATATCGTTTCAATTCAAGAAGTCGTATGTAGGATTTAAAAGATCCAATAATCCGGTAACATCATTTCTGGATTGGCAGGTATTGCGCTCCAAGGATTAAATAACAGAACTGAAATTGTCAACTTATCCATCTAATCCTCTACGACCACTACCTCGATGAGGATTGGGCTTTTCGGGTTGATTGGGGCTAGGTTTGGAGTTATCAGCCAGGTTGAAACTCTGGTTTAACACCAAAGGTGAAAGCTGGTAATCGGACTTAGCCATTGACAGAGCGGAAAAACGAGTCTGTACTGCTTCGCAGTTAAAAGCTAAGGAGCCAAATACCAGACTCGATACTAAAAGTGAAATGGCAGCACGCATAGTAGATGTCTATTTTAGAACTCTCTACTTCACTAATACTTAACTATTATATGTCTATCCGGAAAATTTGCAAAAAAGTATTGTATTTTACTGAATAAATGTTCATTTTATACTTCTTCAATATATTCAACAAGTAACCAATTCCCAGATAAATTTGGCCGCCCCCAAATCTTGAGTATTTTTTCTGGGGGTAAAGCTTGTAGTTGCTGATCTATATCAGGTATCAACGCAACAAGCTGCCAATTTGTTGTAGTAAAATTGGTTTCATTTGTAATATTAAATTGGTAATTTTGCTCACCTAGTCGTTGGAATTTGCCTGTAAAGCAGTTGAGGTTTAATTTATTGTCTGGTCTCACCACAATACAAGGGCAGTTACCATCAGCAGGATAAGCTTCTGGATGGTCTAAATAATAAGTTTGCCAGTACAACCAATCGGGATGATTAGTTAATAAGTTAAACAAGGGAACAATTACGCTAGGTGCATGGTCGTCTGTCAATAATGCAGCCTGCAAACTCTTCACTGGTAAATCCCTGGGCTGACATTCTAGCACAATACAAAGAGAAGCTGCCATACCTGCCGCTTGTCCAATTCCCATGACTACTGGTTGAAGTCTAGTAGCGCCGTTAGCGATGTGAGAAACGGAAATGTTTTTTTCACAAACTAGCAAACCATCTGTGGTGGCAGGAACAAGAGCGCGATAGGGGATAGTGAAGGGTGTTCCTGTCCATCTTCCACCCCAACGGATGGATTTAGGTTGCAGTGAGAACTCTACGCCGGGATAATGGTGATCGTTGGCATAGTTACCGACGGCAATGGCATCATGAAATGGTAATGCGGTTTTACCGTTGGCTAAAGGCAGGATATCCCGTTCACAAACAGTTGTCAAGCCTACTAGACGGCGACTTTCCCGATAATAGGGATGGAGGGCAAAGGCGGAGTTAGGATGGGGAAACAGGTTTTCTGCTAATCCGTAACGCCTACCAAACTGACTTTGAATGTGATGGGCGAAATTCTGACTATGCCAATAAGATTCTTGCATAAATTCGCGCTTTTTCTCCCCTACATCTAGCAACCGATTGGCATTTTCGCAGTAATCGTTGCCCGCAATAGGCCAGTTAATCATAAATTGATTCGCCGGTAAGCGTCCATAGTTCAAAAATTTTTCTGAGCCATAGTTATCCCAAGCTCCTGTAAACTGGGATGGATTATAGTTGGGGGCGGGGAGAATTTCTGGGGCGGTATTTTCTCCAAAGTCTTGCATGACTACTACCCAGGTTGGTGCTTGGACTGGATAGGTTTGGGTCAGGGAGTTAAAATTTGTTGGTGCGCTGGGTTCTTGCCATTCTGATTGTAATTCCCAACCCCAACGATGGGGGATTTCTCCTAAAGCTAATAGGTCTCCTAATTCTGTGCCGTCAAGAATGATTTTGGCGTTGATGGTAAAGTTTGCAAAGCGTATACCTGTGATCCTCTCTTGGGTTCGCAATACTTCTAAGGGAACTTGTCCAGAAATCCATTGCAGGTTAGGTAATTCTCGTACCCAGTCGGCAAATATTTCTGCACCTATTCGCGGGTCATAAGTAAAAAAACTGACCCAACTATTATCTAATCCGCCTGGTTGTCTGCGTTGTAATTCTTGGAGGAAAGCCCCCCATAAACCTGTTTGCCAGGCTTGCAATTCGTTGCCGTCTGGTGCAGATACACCGGCTGAGGTCAGCATTCCTCCTAACCAGGGAAACTCACTCACGAGGATTGTGTTTACACCTCGTCGCGCTGCTTGGATAGCCGCAGCAGTTCCGCCGGTGCCTCCGCCAACAACTAGGACATCGGTTGTATAGATTTGATTCATCGTATTTTATAGGATTAAGTATGGTTTTATAGTTTATTAAAGGGCGATCGCTACCTGATTATACTCAAAACGGCTAGAAGCTGGACTTTTTTATCATACAAAGAACAAGTTGAAAGCCTCTCCAGTATTAAATATTATTCCTTTTCCCTCTCCTCTTAGGAGAGGGTTACTAGAGGGGTTTCATATTTGGTTAAACTATGAACCGTTTTCAGTATAAGTGACATAATCAATGGGATCTTCTAAACCTAATTCGGCAAAGGCTGCTAACCGCAATTGACAGGAATCACAGACACCGCAGGCTGAATCACCACCGGCATAGCAGGACCATGTGAGATGCCAAGGTACTCCTAATTGATTGCCTAGTTGGATGATTTCTGTCTTTTTCAAATCAATTAATGGGGCGATAATTTTAATAGCTTCTCCCTCGCGTCCTTGTTTTGTCCCCAACTGGAAAACTTGCTGCATAGCTTCGATATAGTCAGGACGACAATCTGGGTAGCCGGAATAATCTAGGGCATTAACGCCAATATATACTCTTTGGGCGGCGATCGCTTCGGCATAGCCCAAAGCAAAACTTAAAAAGATGGTATTACGGGCAGGAACATAGGTAACAGGAATATTATCTGCCATTTCGTCGAGCGATCGCCCTTCAGGTAAATCAATCTTGTTGTCTGTTAGTGCTGAACCACCCCATTGTCGTAAATCAAAATTTACCACCTGATGTTGAACTACTCCAGCCGCATTAGCAACCATAAAAGCAGAATGTAACTCTTCCCTATGACGCTGTTGATAATTAAAAGAAATAGCGTAACATTCACAGCCATCAGCCTTTGCTTGGTAAAGAACAGTAGAAGAATCTAAACCACCAGATAACAAAATTACAGCTTTCATATTCAGAAGAGGAAATGGGAGATCAAGAAATAGCAAGAGGAGAGGGAAATTTTCACAATTACCAATTCCTTCATAAATTGCATCCAAAAGATGGGAAAATTAACAAAATACAACCAACAAAAATTAAATATGGACAAAAAGACTCTCAGGAATCAAAACATTAATTGTATAAATCGCCTAAAACATTATACTCTGAGTATTAACTATGTAATGGCTTGTAATTTTACTTATAGAGAGGGTGATTAATTTACCGCTATCAAAACAAAGTATGTATTGAATTTAGTTAATTTCCTAAATACATACCTGATAACTTCTGTCAAAAGTTACAAAAATTACAGAGTTAAAGAAAAAACACATAATTTTTCTAATAGATGAATAAAAACAGGATGATTGACAACTGTTAACGGAAAAGATCACCAGATGGCGGGAACTGAACCCAAACTTTGAAATTCTTCATAAAGATAATCACTATGTTACCATCTGGATGGTTTGTGCGATTCGTTGTTAGTTGAATCACGGTAATCAGTCCGTACATAAGCTAACCAACCCAATCCAATCATGGGAAAAGGTTGAACTCTCGGTCTGATATGGGTGAAAGTCCCATCTACCAGACTCAGGTATGACTCCCTACCTGCCCATGATAACCCGACTCGGTTTCGGGAGGTCAAAGCTGGGAACAGGGCGCAATCAGACATCCGTTGTGGGGTGACACTGGTGCTAATGGGGGGTTCCCACGGTGAAACAGAGCCTAGAAAAGCAACCTACCAGAAAGCAGGACACAACCCAAAAACCTGACTACGTTGGAGACAATTCCCGCCGCATCTAAGCCAAATAGCGGCAAGAGTCTAGGGAATCCAGCGGTTGAAATGGCTACACCTAACGGAACGAACAATCAACCGAGGGAACGAATAAAAACGGATTAAAGGTCTAAGGGCGGTCGAACCCTGAGTAGGCTGGACGAGCAGCGGAATCCCCTCAATTCGGGTAGGACAGACCGTAATTGGTCTGAGGTGTTCAGAATACACAAATTGGAGCAGAGCATGATTAGACACAGAGACAACTCTAGTGAATCCTGGAAGACGTTACCCTGGAAGAAACTCCGCCGTAACTTATTCCGCCTACAAAAACGAGTGTATAAAGCGGTTCAAGTTGGAGACAAGCGCAAAGCGAAGTCCTTACAAAAGCTGATTCTGAAATCAACCGCAGCAAGATTAATGGCTATCCGTCAAGTAACACAGCTAAACACTGGGAAAAAGACAGCGGGAATTGACGGGAAGACCGCGCTCTCATTCGAGCAAAGGTTTGAACTAAGTGAAAAACTTAGAACCGAATGTAACGAATGGAAACACCAGGGATTACGTGAAATACCCATCCCTAAGAAGGACGGTAAAACCCGGATTCTCAAAGTCCCCACTATTGCAGACAGGGCTTATCAATGCCTCATCAAATACGCATTAGAACCAGCACACGAGGCAACTTTCCATGCCAGGAGCTACGGGTTTAGGACTGGACGCTCGGCTCACGATGCTCAGAAAATCCTGTTTACCAATCTCAGTTCCAAAGCCAATGGAATAGATAAGCGAGTTATAGAACTCGATATTGAAAAATGCTTTGACAGGATAAACCACACCGCCATTATGGACAGACTCATCGCTCCTTATAGCATTAGACAAGGAATATTCCGATGTCTCAAAGCCGGAGTTAACCCAGAGTTTCCCGAACAAGGAACACCTCAAGGCGGTGTGGTAAGTCCACTTTTAGCTAACATCGCCTTAAACGGAATTGAAAGTATTCACAGATATCATAGGATATCTAATTATAGAATTACAGACAAAACCTCAAGGGAAGACATTATTGAGCCAACAATCCGTTATGCGGATGACATGGTAATAATACTCAGACCCCAAGACGATGCTACCATTATACTTGACAAAATCAGTCAGTTCCTAGCAGAGCGGGGAATGAAAGTCAGTGAGAAAAAGACGAAGCTAACCGCCTCGACAGATGGGTTTGATTTCCTCGGCTGGCACTTTAAAGTCCAGAAAAACGAAAAGTTCAGATGCGTCCCATCAGTGGACAATTATAAAACTTTTCGCAAGAAAGTAAAACACATCGTCAACAACTCGAATTATGGTGCTACCACAAAGGCTGAGAAATTAGCCCCAGTAGTTAGAGGTTGGAGGAATTACCACCGCTTCTGCAAGATGGACGGGTCACGTAACTCGTTATTCCACATCAAAACAAGAGCATTTAGGGTATTCAACAGGGAACCGAAACAGGACCGCTACACCAGTAAGAAATTACTAGATAAGGCATTCCCAACAGTTCCCTGCTCCGAAAATAAACACATCAATGTCAAAGGTGAGAAATCACCCTACGACGGAGATTTAAGTTATTGGAGCGAGCGTAACAGCAAACTCTATGACAACCATACCTCTAAAGCTATCAAAAGGCAAAACCATAAATGTGGACATTGTGGATTAAAAATGCTCAGTGATGAGAAGGTGCATTTACATCATGTTGATGCCAATCATAGCAATTGGAAGCCTAAAAACCTTCTAGCTATTCACGAAAGCTGCCACGACTATATACACATGAGCAAAAGCGAAAGCTAAGAATATCGGAAGCTGGATGCCGTGAAAATGGCACGTCCAGATTTAACAGAGAGGGGTGCGGGATAATACCCGCCCTCGACTCTACCAAGACAAATCAGACCTGGCGTTTAAGTATAAAAGCCAACGACCGTAGCGTCTCTAAATTTGGTGGTTGAGGAGAGAACAATAGTGCAAGATAGCATATCAGTGTCAGAGCCAAATCTTTATTCACAGCGCAGCCAGCCGCACCCTATTCGCATAGGCGTGATTGGGGTTGGTAACATGGGACAACATCATACCCGCGTACTGAGTTCCATGAAAGACGTGGAATTAGTCGGCGTTTCCGATATTAATGTCGAACGTGGTCTAGAAACTGCCAGCAAACACAAAGTCCGGTTTTTTGAAGATTACTGCGACTTACTACCCCATGTAGATGCCATCTGTGTTGCTGTGCCTACAAGGTTACACTATGCAGTGGGTATAAACTGTTTGTTAGCAGGAATCCATGTTTTAATTGAAAAACCGATAGCAGCCAGTATTTCCGAGGCAGAATCCCTAGTTAATGCTGCTGCTGAATCCCAGTGTATTTTGCAAGTTGGTCACATAGAACGATTCAATCCCGCCTTTAGGGAACTTAGTCAAGTCCTCAAAACCGAGGAAGTTTTGGCTTTGGAATCTCACCGTATGAGTCCTTATTCGGCGCGGGCGAATGATGTTTCCGTAGTGCTGGATTTAATGATCCATGACATTGATTTACTGCTAGAATTAGCCGCCTCACCAGTGGTGAAACTGACTGCTAGTGGGACTCGTTCTTTAGACTCAGGTTATTTAGATTATGTAACGGCTACCTTGGGTTTTGCTAATGGGATTGTTGCCACTCTCACAGCCAGCAAAGTTACCCACCGGAAAATTCGCCGTTTAGTTGCCCATTGTAAAAATTCATTTACAGAAGCAGATTTTCTCAATAATGAGATTTTGGTACATCGGCAAACCCCTGTTAATCCGCTGATTGACCATCAAAAAGTCTTATATAGACAAGATGGTTTAATTGAAAAGGTTTATACCACCAATGTTCAGCCTCTTAGTGCAGAGTTAGAGCATTTTGTCAACTGTGTTCGCGGTGGCAATCAGCCTTCTGTCGGTGGTGAACAAGCTCTCAAAGCTTTACGCTTGGCTAGTCTAATTGAGCAAATGGCTTTAGAAGAGAGAGTTTGGAACCCATTAGAGTGGTCTTCGGAATCCAGAGTCCAATCTTTGACATCAACCATTTAGCAAAATTTAGCTAAAACTGGTAATGGGAGAAATTTAATGATTTTTCTCCCGCCAATATGACGGGTTAGGAGTAGGGGCAACCCCCTGTGGCTGCCCTGTAGTTATTCTGTGCTTGGATGTCAAGAGGGGGAAGAAAAAAGCAAAGCTTGACTTGACATTTCCCAAGACTGACATCAGAAATACTAAATCATAAAAAATTGACGATCGCCTGTTATGAATTTTGACGTATTTCTAGTTACACTTAACCCAACCTAAAATTTTTTGTAGCTCACCTTTTTGTAAGATGAGCATGATAACTTTTTACAGAGGAGATTTCATGACAGACCAACCGCCCGTAGCTAATCCCATGAACGCTGCTGCTATTCCTATGAACCGGAATCCAGCAGCACCATCAGCAGCCACACCCATAAATTCTGGAAATTCCGTCAAGCCAACCAATATTACGGGTAAAACTATTCTGAGTGTGGATTTAGGTAGAACCTCCACAAAGACTTGTGTGAGCCGTGAACCCGCTAATGTGGCTTTCATTCCTGCTAATGTGAAGCAAACATCAATTGAGCAGATCCGTGGTGGTGTGTTTGAAGCTAAGGCTACTGACCCACTAATGGATTTGTGGTTGGAGTATCAAGGTAGTGGCTATGCTGTAGGGCAATTAGCAGCCGATTTTGGGGCTAATCTTGGCGTTGGCCAATCTAAGGTAGAAGATGCTCTGGTCAAAGTTTTATCATCTGCTGGTTACTTTAAGCTCAGAGATGAAATTTATGTTGTCCTGGGACTGCCTTTTTTATCTTTGGAACAATTTGAAAGAGAAAAGGCACAGTTAACTAGCTTGGTAACTGGACCTCATGTAGTAAATTTCCGAGGTGAATCCATAACTTTGCATATTGCCAAAGTCTGGGTAATGCCAGAAGGATATGGTAGTTTGCTGTGGTCAGAAACTCAACCGAATAAAGCAACAGCAGTTCCCGATTTTACAAAAATATCTGTGGGGATTGTGGATATTGGTCATCAAACCATTGATATGATCATGGTGGATAATTTCCGCTTTGCTAGGGCTGCTTCTAAGAGTGAAGACTTTGGGATGAGTAAGTTTTATGAACTGGTAGCTAAGGAAATAGATGGTGCTGTTGATAGTCAATCATTGGCACTGATTTCTGCGGTTAATAAGCCTAAAGGCGATCGCTTTTACCGTCCCAAAGGTGCTAGTAAGCCTACTAATTTAGATGATTTTCTGCCTAACTTAACAGAGCAGTTTTCACGGGAAATTTGCTCTCGTGTGTTAGCTTGGTTGCCAGAGCGAGTAACTGATGTGATTATTACAGGTGGTGGTGGAGAGTTTTTCTGGGAAGATGTCCAACGTCTACTCAAGGAAGCTAAAATCAACGCTTACTTAGCTGCACCTTCTCGGCAAGCTAATGCTTTGGGGCAGTATATTTATGGAGAAGCGCAATTATCTGCTGCTGTTCGCGCTAGGTCATAAAACTGATGTTCCAATGGTCAAAAAAGGTAGTTAAATCCGTTACGTTCAATCCAGAAATTGCTGATGAGAGTTTGTTAGCGCAGGTGGAAAACTCCTTAGAGACACAGCCAGATAAAACTTTCAGTGATCTGTGTAAGGAGGCTCTCTGGAAATTTTTGTGTGTCCCAGAAACTGTACAACCAGTTGCTAAGACAGCAAATATAACTACGGTTGAACAAAAAATCGGTGAGATGCAAAATCAAATAGCTGGTTTTGAGGAACGTTTTTTGGCGAGGGAGTCTCATCGTTTGGAGGCGATAGAAAGTCAAATGTTGCAACTTACTCAACAAGTGGCAAATTTGGCAATTATCCTGAATCAACAACCACTTACTTATATTCCTCCTGATAGCGTTAGCGTGGCGCAAGCCATACCTGAATATGAACCTCAAGAAGTAGACCCCGTAATTAATCGGATTGGTCAGTTCCTTGATGATTTCTAAGCAATAACTGGGTTTTTCCTGGTTTTGACTTTGAAAAAAACTCTTAATCAAACTACCCCAAGTCCTACCAATAAGCCATTGCGGTGTTATTGGTGGGATATTTTGTTTCAGGAGTCAGGATTCAGAAAGAAGAAGTGAAATCCTATAGAAAAATTAGGCATTGCTGATTAAGGGTATGAATTCTAGTAGTCTGTCAACCCGAAAATGACGGATGTAGGGGATGTGGGGGGGTAGGGGATGTGGGGGGTAGGGGATGTGGGGGGTAGGGGATGTGGGGGGGTAGGGGATGTGGGGGGGTAGGGGATGTGGGGGGTAGGGGATGTGGGGGGTAGGGGATGTGGGGGGGTAGGGGATGTGGGGGGGTAGGGGATGTGGGGGGTAGGGGAGGGAAGAACAGAAGTTTTTTCCGATCATTACCCGTCAAAATAAATTTGACGAACTACTAGTCTCATACAAAGGCGCAGAGGTAAGAGTTTTAAAGGTTCAATTTGGGAATTTCATACCTCAATATGGCTACGCCACGCAGGCTATCAGCAACACCAAAAATTAAAAATTAAAAAAATCCCTACTCTGCTAAGTAGTGAGACAGAATTAATTACACAATGTCATTGCGTAAGCGTTGCCTGGCGTTAGCCATATGGAACGAAGTGAAATGAAGCAAGCGCAAGGGTTGTGATTGCTTCCCTTCCCTCGCAATGACTGTAAATATTTTTGTCCAATTACTTATCTAAAGTTTTTGAATTTTCCATAAGTAGCTAGATAGCCAATTTGTGACGATATGGGCAACTATTGGTAATAACAAGTTGCCACTTAATAGGGTGCTACAACCTAAAATAATACCAACAATGGTTGCCCAAATTACATAAGGCCATTGTTCGGGACCGCTAAGGTGTAGGACTCCAAAACAAAGACTGGATACGATCACAGCGGTATAATCTGCGCCTAAAGCGGGTAGCATTACACCTCGAAATAATAATTCTTCACTTAAACCAGGAAGTAGTCCTAACCAAATTAAGTCCGGTAAAGCTAACGGTTTAAGAACCATTTCTAGATAATAATCGGCACTTTTGCGGTAGGGAGGAGAAAGACGATAAGCTAAACCACTTAATATGGTAATAATTACACCTAAACTAATTCCTAATAATAAATCTTGTTCTTGCCAGTGCCACTTAAAAAGCGCGATATTACCCCAGCGCAACCATAATTTAGCAACTGTCCAGAGAATAATTGCGGTTACACCCATTGCTACTAAGACTTGGGTGCGTGTTAAATAGGGTATTTCTGGTTCTTGGTTTTGTTGTTCAATCACAGGATTTTAAAAAATAATTGGTAATTGGTGATTGTTAATTGTTAATGAGGAGGGATTGATACCTGCTTTATGAGCGACTAATACACCTACTGCTTCTAAATATGAGTTTACCTGCAAGGTGGGAATTCTTAACATGGATGCAGGAACTTGCATCAAAGTTTTATTTTCTGCAACTGTAATTATTTGACATTGTTTCTGGCTTAAACTCAATGAAGCACTACTTCCACAAGCTGTAGCAGGAATGATTAAAGCATCAACTTGATCTGCCCAGATATCAGTGGATAAAAAATTGTGATTTTCTGTATTAATAATAAATTGCGGGGCGTTACTCAACCCAACTAAAACGCAAGGTAAGAATGTGTAGCCCAATTCTTCCGCTGCTGCACGGGGGGATAAATTTGCTTCTGGTGGGGTGCTGGCAAGGGCAGGAGCATGGGCGCAGGGAATTTTAAAGGTACGAACTAATAAATGGCTAATGACGGCTTCTACACCGGCTATAGGGTCTACTCCTTGACCTTGATGATAGTTTTTAACTGCGGTTTCGTCCATATTGTCGGGGAAACGGGCAACAACAGCGATCGCTTCGGCTTTTTCTTCTATAATTAATTTTTCAGCAGCCCGTAATAAACTATCAGGATTGCCGATTGTTCCCCAACTAGCACCTGATGGAGAAGTTCGTAATTCTACGTTTAGCGGTGCATCAGTAATAACATGATTTGTAATATTTAATCCTAGAGTGGCTCTAGCTGCATCGGCTACCTGCAAGTGTCGCAGCATTAATTCCGGTTCGATACCCTGGTCTAAAAGCAAACCGACTCTATTACTGCGAACCGGACGTAAACCCCATTCTCCAGCCGCAAATTTATCTAAACCATATCCTTCAACGTAGAAGCCATTGGGGATATTCCAGTATAGACTTGCGCCGTTCATAACATTGGGGTGAGTAATCAAGCGATCGCATACCTGTGATATAACTCTAGCTACTGGTAACGCATCACCAGCATAACCGCCAATCGCTGCCCCAATGCCGGTAGGTATAATTAAAATTACGGTGTATGGTTTTTGGATGGGTATCACAGGTTTTTTTCGCGCAAAGACACAAAGAAAAAGTTTAAGCGGTAACTACGGCTTCTACTGTTACGGTTTGTGCTTCTTCATTAACAGCGGTAATAGCCCAACGCAGGGGTTCACCTTGTTTCTCCAATTCTGCTGTAATCGCTTCTTCTAATTCTGTGGGAGTTTCTTGCAATTCGATTTCAGCGGAAATAAAGTGAGTTGTCATAATCCTAAATCCTTTGCCTTGATGATTTTGAGAATACAGAAACTTTTTGGTGATTGGTAATTATTAATTATTATTATCAACCTTTCCCAAATTGCGCTTTATAAACAATCTCTTCTTTTTCTGTTTCGATTTTTAAATCAGAAAGAGGTTTAGCAACACAAAGCAGCGCGTAGCCTTGTTTTTGCAAATCTAGACTTACACCCATACCATCTTCTTGATTTACAGTTCCTTCTGTAATCAAAGCCGCACAAGTTGTACAAACACCAGCACCGCAAGAAGTCGGTAAGTCTAAACCATTAGCTGAGGCGGCGTTGAGAATATTTTCATCTTCAGAAACTTGCAGGGTATATTTTGTACCTTGGTGGTTAATTTCTACGGTGTAAATTTTGGACATATATAGCAGCAGTGTTTGACAACAGACAAATATTCTATTCTACTTGTTAACATTATTAAGGCATTATACCATATTTATTTATTGTTAAATTTGACTTAATTTTCCAGGCTTTTGGCTGTTGCTAAATTTGGTTAGCTTGTTCATATTCATCTAAACCTCCATTCCTCCCATCACCAAACTGAGTACAGTTTTGGTGATGGGAGGAATGGAGGGTTAATTGTGAAACGTCCCTTGAGTAATTTTGTGCGCCAGCACAAACAATGAGAGGGACAGTTGAGCAATTAACAAATCTTTGATTTTCCATATTCGTAACCGTCCTTTTTGTGAATTGATTTACTGGATTAATTAGGTCTAGTACAAAACGGCGTAAATAAACCAACCATTCTAAATCCTCCAAGAGCCTATACTGTCTTCATTTTGACTTTTGACTTTTGACTTCCGCCTTGCGGTACTAGTGGTCTTTTTTCAGTGTCTAAAACAAATACTTTGGACATAATATTTTGCTCCGAAGAGCCTCCCATTTCTGGGGTCATGTTAGCTTTGACAATGTTAGAGGTCTGTAACTATCTTAAAAGCACTGGTTTAACCCTTAAGCCTGTTTAACTTTGAAGTTCTAGAGCAGGGAACTAGCTACGCATCCCCTGGTAGGTCTTTAACTCTTACCTCTAACGTAGTTCGGTTAAGAACTGAGTCCAACTAGGCTTTTACAAGCCCTCACTTACCCGAAGGGAAGTGATGGGTGGTTGACGGGGATACATCAAACTGTGCTGCTAGTCATAAAATCTAGAGTTTAGGATACAACTTATTATAGATACACAAATAAAAAATTATGCTATTGTAAATATATAGTCCAACAAGGTATCCCGAACTGCACGGGAAGGTATGGTGCGGTTGGAACACCGTGCGCCTGTTAGAAGACAAGGTATCCCGAACTGCACGGGAAGGTATGGTGCGGTTGAAACGCCGTGCGCCTGTCAAACTAGTTATGTAATCAGGAGAAGGACATGATGAAATTGTAACTTTCCTTGAATTACTTTCGGTTATAAATTAACTAACGCCCCTAATTGGGTCGAGGCGGTCTTATAATCGTCTATCAAGGGATGAACCCACGGCTGCAATAGCCGTGGGTTCGCCATTAAATGTTCTAGTTTTCAGGAATTTCAACTAAATGAATTTTATCCTTTAAAATATCGAAAGCTTTTAAAAATTCAAAATTACGATCATCTTTTTGTATATCTTGTGTCTTCAAACTAATTAAGTAAGCAACGTAATCTGCTAATTGTAGACCCACATAGAATTGTGAAGCACCTAACCAAGGCTGTTCTACAAAATTGCAATCATGTTTTCGTGATTTTACCCACTCTCTGTAAGAGGATGTTTTAAAAGTATTAGATGAAACCGATAATCTCCAAAAACCTAACCCCCCTGCCCCCTTCCCTACGAGGGAAGGGGGTTTTCAAAGCCTCTCCCCGCTTCGGGGAGAGGTTTGGAGAGGGGTCTGTTTATACATTAAAAACTTTTCAAACACCCTCTAAGCCCTGACCAAACGATCATCTTGTTTACTTGTACTGTGTGTTGAACGTGAGTCCAAAAATAAAATTCCACTTTCATTGGAGGATTTCAGAAAACTATCTAATTCTTCTAATAAACGGTGGAAGGTAAAACGGTAAAGTATAATATCATCTTTCAGCAATTCTCTATTTTCATATAGTAATTTTTTATTGACTATAATAGAAGATATATGGCATGGGATTTTATTCAAAGTTTCTGATACAGTTAAAAATGTACGAACACGAGCTTCAAAGTTCCATCCTTTAAAGATTTCCTTCCCTTTACAAAGTTCGTTACTTTTTAACTCCCAATCTTCAGGTTCTTTTGTTTTAAAGATACTTCTTTTGGGAGCGGAAATTTCTTCATAATTTTTTGAGTAATTTTTTTCATAGATAGCAATACTAGCTAGAACAAAATAATTTGTTCCACTATCTTTTGCGTTAGTGCCACTTTCATCAATATAAAATAGAAACATATTACTGTTGAGAAAATACCAAAATATCTACTATCTCAACTTGATGACAGTAGAAGATTCTAGGAAGTTAATCAAAATATTCTACAGTATTTTGTCATGTTGTCAATAAACTCAGTAAAATTAATTATACTCAACATGGTTGAAATATGGACTTTTGGCAAATTACGAAAAACCTGGATTTGTAGGGGTTTAGCACTGCTAAACCCCTACCTATAGAATCAAATAATTAAGCCGTGTTGAGTATAAATAGCTTTTGTTACTTGAAATCTTTAGTACCTTTTCTTACTTCTTTACTACCAATTAAACTCCAATAAACCCCTGTATCCGCTAAAATCAGACTATAATTCATAACTGACTTATTCTGTAACTAAGACCATGCACAATTCTGCTGAATTCCGAGACGCTTATGATGTGATTGTCGTCGGTGCAGGTCACGCCGGTTGCGAAGCAGCACTTGCTACTGCCCGCCTCGGTTGTCGAACACTGCTATTGACCCTAAATTTAGATAAAATCGCTTGGCAACCCTGTAACCCCGCAGTGGGTGGTCCTGCTAAGTCCCAATTAACCCATGAAATAGATGCTTTGGGTGGGGAAATCGGCAAAATGGCAGACCGGACATACCTACAAAAACGCATCCTCAACTCTTCACGGGGTCCAGCAGTGTGGGCATTACGGGCGCAAACTGATAAGCGGGAATATGCAGCGATAATGAAGGGAATTGTCGAAAATCAGGAAAATTTGACAATTCGGGAAGGCATGGTAACGGATTTAATCTTAAATGATAGTAATGAAGTTATTGGTTTAGAAACCTATTTTGGCGTATCTTTTCACTGCAAAGCCGTCATTCTCACCACTGGGACATTTTTGGGCGGTAAAATTTGGGTGGGGAATAAATCCATGGCCGCAGGACGCGCGGGAGAGTTTGCAGCAGAAGGGTTAACACAAACTCTCAATCGTTTGGGATTTGAAACCGGCAGACTCAAAACCGGGACACCAGCACGGGTTGATAAGCGTTCCGTTGATTACAGTCAAATGGAAATTCAACCGGGAGACGAAGCTGTGCGGTGGTTCAGTTTTGACCCCCAATTGTGGGTAGAACGGGAACAAATGCCTTGTCACATGACCCGGACAACCAAAGAAACTCATCGTTTAATTCGGGAAAATTTGCACTTGTCGCCGGTGTATGGTGGTTGGGTGGAAGCAAAAGGACCCCGCTATTGTCCGAGTATTGAAGACAAGATTGTCCGCTTTGCCGATAAGGAAAGTCACCAAATCTTTATTGAACCGGAAGGAAGAGATATTCCTGAATTGTATATTCAAGGTTTTTCCACTGGTTTACCCGAAACTTTGCAAATTTTGATGTTGCGGAGTTTGACTGGTTTGGAAAATTGTGTGATGTTGCGTCCGGCTTATGCTGTAGAGTATGATTATTTGCCCGCAACTCAGTGTTTTCCCACCTTGATGACCAAGAAAATCCCAGGGTTATTTTGTGCCGGACAGGTAAATGGGACGACTGGTTATGAAGAAGCTGCTGCCCAAGGAATAGTGGCGGGAATCAATGCAGCGCGGTTTGTTAAAGGTGAGGAAATGATTATTTTCCCCCGTGAACAAAGTTATATTGGCACGTTAATTGATGACCTGTGTACGAAGGATTTACGCGAACCTTATCGGATGCTTACCAGTCGGTCAGAGTATCGGTTATTACTGCGTTCTGACAATGCTGATATCCGCATGACACCTTTGGGACGGGAAATAGGTTTAATTGATGACCGGCGCTGGGATTTGTATAGTCAAAAACAAGAACAAATTACAGGGGAGAAAAAACGCCTTCATGTTACTAGAATAAAAGAGAATGAGGCAGTGGGACAGGCGATCGCTCACGATACCCAAGAAGCAATTAGAGGTTCTATTACCCTGGCGGATTTACTGCGTCGTTCAGGTATTCATTATCTTGATTTAGAACGCCACGGACTGCATAACCCCGCCCTCAAACAAGCCGAAAAAGAAGGAGCAGAAATTGACATCAAATACGCTGGTTATTTAGCCAGACAGCAAAACCAAATTGACCAAGTTGCCCGTCAAGCAAATCGCCAACTATCTAGTGATTTGGACTACTCAACCATTGAGACTTTATCTAAAGAATCCAGAGAAAAACTCAACAAAGTTAAACCCCTCACCATTGGACAAGCAGCAAGAATTGGCGGAGTTAACCCAGCCGATATCAACGCTCTTTTGATATATTTAGAACTAGCTAAAAACAAGACGGTAATAGGTAATAGGTAATGGATAATGGGTAATAGGGAGGAGAACTATTCTAGTATGGAAAATTTTCTTCTTCCTTATTCCTTCTCTGAGAGGGTGTTTGAAAAGTCATGATTGCTGTATCAAATGTTTTACCCCTCCCTAACCCTCCCCTTGTGAAGGGGAGGGAACTGGATTTTTATTGTTTCCCCCCTTGTAAAGGTGATCCGTGAACGTTTACTTCTCAGGCTTAATCGAGCAGTATTGCCTCTTAGACAACTGAAAACTGACAACTGACAATTAACACATGACAACCGAAAAAGCTTATGTTACCCAAATCCAGCACTGATTTATTTGTTTCAGAAGCGTCCGATAGCACCAGTATGTCTTTAGCCATAGATTTCGTCAATAACGAGCCTTGGACAATAGAAACCTATGCTGAAAGCTTAATGGACGAACTTTTTCATGATATTGACAACATTCTTGATGGTCGAAGCAAGCGAAATCATCATAGAGGCAGAAACGAATCTGTTCCCGTACAAACCATGACATTTCAAATGCCAGATGTGGTTTTGCCATCAAAACTTAATCGTCCATTACAATCTACTGCACCGATTAAAAACGTCCAAACCACTACCCTAGTAGTTAATCATCCATCTATCAGAGCAATCGCAACTACTGAACAACAACCCAATGGTTTAGGTAAACTGATATTTATGGGATTAAGCCTAACTGTGGGGACTTTGGGAATGGTCTACTTAACCGAGTCTGGTTTATTAAATACAATAAATGCCCAATTAACTTCCCAAAATTTACCAAATCATCAGACACCATTACCTGCATCTGTAACCACAGATCCTCAGTTAGACTTAGTAGATTATATGTTGGAAGCCTTAACTGTGATAGAACAGCAAGGGACAACCAATGGTAAAACAATTGCTAAACCAGGATTTCCCACTGTTAATCTGAATCAAACCACTGCCTTAGCTTTACCAAATACCCAACCAACAGAAACGCCACCACTACCTATAGCAGCGAGCAATATGCCACTTGCTAATAATCGCTTAACTACTCCTAATGTGGTTGAGCGCATATATATTCCAGTTTATCAGTCTCCCGCACCCAAATATCAAATACCAACTGTTCCCGCAGTCCCAGCACCACCTACCTTACCTTCATCTTTAACAGTTAAGAATTCTCCCAATATTAATACTATACAACCAGCAATTAAGCCGATATCCAAAACAACACAGGTTAATCTCAAACCAGCAGCCGTTAATCCTCAATCACTAAAAGTCGCACCACCGCAATTACCAACAGTTGTTCCCCCTGCACCTATCAAAGAAACCAAGGATATACCACAACAGGTTGTAGCACCTAGCTATATTGCCCAATTAGAGGGACTATTGGAGTTGGGTAATAAATCTGTGGCTTTGTTTAAGGTAGATGGTATTAGTCGCCGAATTAATATAGGTGAAAATATTGGTACTACAGGTTGGACACTAGTAGAAGTCAGTAACGGAGAAGCTATTGTTCGCCGTAACGGTGAAGTTCGCTCTATCTACACAGGACAGAAACTTTAATACAACTGCATGAGTCAAACAAAAATTCAATATCTTCTGAAAAGCCTGTGTAATTAGCTTCTTTAGTTTTTAGTACCGTAGTACGGCACTAACTTTCACGCTTATTTTTTATACTTCCGTTTGAGAAGCTTACTGATATTAAGATAGTTGGCATTTAATCAGCAACGCCAGATAGTTATTTGATAATAGGGCAATATAAAGATGTTCACAGAGAAAAGCTGGAAGAATTTTAAGGTATTTGCAGGGGCATTTTGTGTTGTCGCGCTGACACCGTTTTTTGGAATTAATTCTTCTGTCCACGCAGCAGATACGGTTGTGATTCGTTATGGACCCATAGAGGAATCTGTATCCTTGGAGGAGTTAAAAAAATCTACGGAAACTGGCAAATTACCAGATAGTTTGGGAACTTATACCAAAAGAATGACTGAAGAACAACGTCGTTTTTTGGTAGAGGGACTAAAAATCCGAATTCCCATAAATGTTGCTACTTTAGGTAGATTAATCAATACCCAAATTGGGACTACAATCCTCAGCGATGTCTCTACAGCTATTACCCGTCGAGATCAATCGGGATTACAAGCTATGAAAGGGGGATTGGTTTTAGCTGCTAATTCTCCACAGGGTTTATCTATACTAAGTTTTATTGCTGCCTATCCCAGTAAACGCCTAGAAATTAATTTACCCCAGGCTTTAACTGTGGCGGGGAGTTTAAATGGTGCATTTGTCCGCACTCAGCGGTTTATGTTTGGTCTTTCTCCCCAAGTTAACCCCAAAGATATCAAAGTTGCCTCTTCTCTAGATCCTACTCAAGCAGGAAGCGCACAGGTACAGACACTCAAGTTAAGTTTCAATGACCAAAAGCGTCAACGACAAATTCCCCTGGATGTTTATTTCTCTACTGCTGCTAGTGTAAATAAACCTGTAATTGTCTTGTCTCATGGTTGGGGTTCGGTGCGGACTGACTTGCGTTATTTAGCCGAACATTTGGCTTCTCATGGTTATGTTGTTGGTGCTTTGGAACATCCTGGTAGTAATGAAACTACTTTTAAGGCAGTCAGTAAAGGTAGAAAACAACTTGTTGAACCCCAAGAATTTTTAGACCGTCCCAAAGATGTTAGTTTTATTGTTGATGAATTGGAAAAAGTTAACCAAACTGCTAATAGTCCTTTACGGGGAAAATTAGCAACTAACAATGTGATGGTTGTAGGTTATTCCTTTGGTGGGGGAACGGCTTTAGCATTAGCTGGGGGCGAATTACAAATCGAAACCCTCAAACAACGCTGTCAGCAAAACTTAGCTAATGCTAACTTGGGTGAAACTCTTCAATGTGTGGCTCAAGCATTACCAGAAAAAACCTATCAATTGCGAGATGCGAGAATTAAACAGGCGATCGCTCTTAATCCTACCACCTCTTTAATGTTTGGGGAAACTGGGTTAACAAAAGTACAAATTCCCACATTAATCCTCTCTAGTTCCGCAGATAAAATTACCCCTCCGTTAACTGAACAAGTTATGGGTTTTGCGAAAATTCCTGCCCCAAAGTGGTTGGTGGGTGTGGTTGGTGCTTCTCATTTGAGCATCATAGATCCTAGTCTGACCCCATATCAAATGGGGAAATCAAATACACCTATCTTGAACAAAGAAGTAGTTGGAGAACAATCTAAAGATGTGCGGAAGTTTCTCAAAGGTATTACCCTAGCAATGGCAGCACAGTTAACTCCTGAAGCTAGTCAATATGCTCCTTTTCTGACCGCCGACTACGCTCAAATTTCCTCAACTCGTCTATTTCCCTTTCGCACAGTGCGAGAACTTTCTCCTGAGATGATACAAGAAGCACAAAGTCCAGGTATGACAGCCAATAAATAAATAAGTAAGTAGGTTGGCGTTGAAAATTGTCGTTATAGAAAGGGAAGAGGCAAGAGTAAAGAAGTTTTCAGCGATTTTACGTTTCTTTATACAGTTTGGTTTTATTGTGTTCACCTACTTAGTGAGACAGAATTAATTACACAATGTCATTGCGTAAGCGTTGCGTGGCGTTAGCCATATGGAGCGAAGTGAAATGAAGCAATCGCCAGGGTTGTGATTGCTTCCCTTCCCTCGCAATGACTGTAAATATTTTTGTCCAATTACTTATTAGGTTGAAGGACGAGCAAATAAATAAAAAGGCTTGGAGGGTAAACCAAGCCCAACTTCACTCAGGGTAAAATATATAATCCATCCTATAGATTCTTTATATTTTCAGAATCCTTCTCAAGAGAGAATATTCAATCCAAGACTAATTTAAGCTTGAAATATGATGAGTTTCTTCACTAGTACAAAAGGCGTAAATAAACCAACCATTCTAAATCCTCCAAAAGCCTATAAGTAGTAAGACAGAATTCATTACACAATGTCATTGCGTTAGCGCAGCGTGGCGTTAGCCATATGGAACGAAGTGAAATGAAGCAATCACAACCCTGGCGATTGCTTCCCTTCCCTCGCAATGACTGTAAATATTTTTGTCCAATTACTTAGTAGATTCTGACCATGAAAAATTCAGAAAGTAGGGGCGCAGGGTCTGCGCCCAGAAACGATTCATCAATGACAGCATGAAATTTATTTACCCCAACCCGTAATGGCTATTAACTGCTGTTTGCACTATGGCAGGAGTAATATATTTAGTACAGATGTCACGTTCGCTGAAGGCTTTTTTGTCAAAGTCCATAGAATTAAGTCTAATTATAGCTTCAGCACACTTATTGCCTATTGTATCAACAAAAACAGAATATCTGACGATGGCATCAGATGGCATTTGAAAAAAGTTGTCTTGATATTGTAAATTTTTGTAAAATTGATGTCTTCAAGACTAGAAACCTGCTAATTACATGACTAAACTAAAAACTAAGTGCATCTGTACTGTTAACAATCAAAATTCTAAATGTGGCACTATAGCCTGAATGATCCCAGTCCAACTTATCATTAAAAACTTTCTCAGTTACCGTGATGCAAGTTTAGATTTTAGCGGCTTGCATACGGCGTGCATTTGTGGTTCTAATGGTGCGGGAAAATCTTCCCTTTTAGAAGCTATCACTTGGGCAACTTGGGGTGAAAGCCGTGCTACTGTTGAGGATGATGTGATTCATGCTGGTGCGAAAGAAGTCCGAATTGATTTCACTTTCCAAAGTGGTCAGCAAACTTATCGGGTAATTCGCAACCGGGTTAGGGGTGGAACTAGTATTTTAGAATTTCAAATTGAAACTCCTACTGGGTTTCGTCCTTTGACGGGTAAGGGATTAAAAGCTACTCAGGATGTCATTCTCGAACATATTAAGCTAGATTATGAGACTTTTATTAATTCGGCTTATTTGCGTCAAGGAAAAGCCGATGAATTTATGCTCAAACGTCCTGCTGAACGCAAGGAAATTTTAGCAGAGTTATTGAAACTAAATCAGTATGATGAGTTGGAAGAACGAGCCAAGGATAAAGCTAAACTTTATAGAATCCAAGGAGAAGAGTTAGAAAATTCTTTAGCAAATATCAAAATTCAACTCCAACAACGGGAAATAACGGAAACTCAACGCACTGAGTTAGAAGCGCAACTAAATAATCTACAAGAGGTGCAGGCTTTTGAAAATATTCAGTTACAAAGTTTACAGGTTATCCAACATCAAAGACAAAGTTGGGAACAGCAATTAAATTTTCTGCGGCAACGATATGATAATCTCAGTCAAGATAGCGATCGCTTACAACAAGAACAAATAGCCGTAAAGTCCCAACTAGCAGATTTAGAAAAGATTATCAATCAACAAACTGATATTCAAGCTGGTTATACTCAATATCAAAATCTGCAATCTCAAGAAGAAATCTTTGCCACTAAATTTGAACAACATACCCGCGCTACCAATTTAAAACAACAAAAACAACAACAGCTATATAAACAAACTCAAGATTTAGAACGTCAATTACAACAAGCCCAAGCTCAATTAGCAGCTTTAGAACAGCAAGAACAAGAAATTAATCAAACCCTGAGTAAAGCTGGGGATATCGAAACAGCTATATTACAATTAAATACCGCCCGTCAGCATTTGACTAACTTAGATCAATTGCAAATGCAGGTAACACCATTATTACAACAAAGAGCCAGTTTGCAAACTCAGTTAGATCGCACTCATGCTAGTTTAGTCGCGCGATTAGAGCAAATGCAAGCCACAGAAAAACAACTGCAAAATCAACATCACCGGCAACCCCAATTACAACAAGCAGTCATAGAAATAGGCACGCAAATTGAAGAATTAGACAAAAAGCGCGTTTATCTCCAAAGAGTCCAGGAAAAAGGACAGGAAAGACGACATTTTATTGAACGTTTGCAAGCCCACCAACGAGATTATGAAAGGTTGTTGGCAGAACTAGAACAAAAATTGCAAATGTTACAAAATCCCGATGCTAGTTGTCCTTTGTGTGAACGTCCTTTAGATGAACATCATTGGAGTAAAGTTATCGAAAAAACCCAATTAGAATATGAGGATACTCAAGGACAATTTTGGGTAGTGCGGGAACAACTCGCAGTTTCAGATCGAGAAATTCAGGTACTCCGACAAGAATATCGAGAAATATCCCAAAAATTATCAGGTTATGATTCATTGCGAGAACAACGGGGACAATTAGCCGCACAGTTAGAAGCTACAAGTGATGTCCAACAACAGTTATTACAAATTATTGCCCAAAAAGAACATTTAGAACGTTCTTTAGAAAGTGGTGATTATGCCCCTGAAAAACAGACAGAAATTCAGCAATTAGATCAATCTCTTCAACAACTTAATTATAGTGAACAAGACCACGCCCTTGCCCGCAGTGAGGTGGATAAATTACGGTGGGCAGAAATTAAACAAGGACAAATTAAAGATGCCTTAAAACGCCAAGCACAACTAACAGCTAAAAAGCCAGAATTAACAGGGAATATTACTCAATTACAATGGCAACTGCAACAGGGACAAACTGATTCTGATTGTGCCAAAGAAATTGCTAATTTAGAACAGCAAATTGTGGAAATTGCCTATAGTTCTGAACAGCATAATTATTTGCGTCAAGGTGTGCGACAAGGGCAAGTTTGGCAATTACGTCATCAACAATTATTATCAGCACAAGCACAATATCCGCAATTACTTAATAAAAGCCAAGATTTAGAAGATTCATGGCAAAGAATCCTGAAAGAAAGAGAAATATCAACTCAAGAAGTTGATCATATTGTTAAACAATTATCTAATAGTGCCAACCCCACAGCCCAAATTAATAATTTAGAACAACAATTAGCAAACCGCAGACAGGAACTAGATAATAAAATATCTCAGTTAGGACAATTAAAACAAATGTCCCTGCAATTGGAAACTTTACAAAATCAGTATGAACAAGGAATACAACAATTACAAAATTGTAAACAACAACAGCGTGTGTATCAGGAATTATCCCAAGCTTTCGGCAAAAATGGGATTCAAGCTTTAATGATTGAAAATATTTTACCTCAACTAGAAGCAGAAGCCAATCAACTACTTTCTCGATTGAGTGCGAATCAATTTCACGTCCAATTTATTACCCAAAAAGCCGGACGCAGTGGCAAATCCAGTAAGAAAAATGCCAAATTAATAGATACTTTAGATATTTTAATTGCTGATGCCAGGGGAACGAGATCCTATGAAACTTATTCAGGAGGGGAAGCTTTTAGAATTAACTTTGCCATTCGTTTAGCACTGGCAAAATTATTGGCACAAAGAGCAGGAGCATCATTACAATTATTAGTAGTAGATGAAGGTTTTGGGACTCAAGATGGGGAAGGATGCGATCGCCTAATTGCCGCCATTAACGCCATATCCGCTGATTTTGCCTGTATACTTACTGTTACCCATATGCCCCACCTCAAAGAAGCCTTCCAAGCCAGAATCGAAGTGAGTAAAAATCAGCAAGGTTCACAGTTACAATTATTGATGTAATACCCATATCCCCGACTTCTTGGAGAAGTCGGGGATCTATATCCAATTATCTACTCATGCTGAGATTAATTACTGACTTTGACGGTCCAATCATGGATGTTTCGGAACGCTATTACCGTGTTTATCAATTGTGTCTAGAGAAAACTCGATATCCTCAACAAACAATTACAGAACTGTCTAAAGCCGAATTTTGGCAACTCAAGCGATCGCACACTCCCGAACTCCAAATTGCCCTAAAATCAGGTTTAGATGCCCAACAAGGGCAAAAATTTTCCCAAATCCGTAAACAAACAGTCCACACCCTCCCTTATTTCCAGCATGATGTTCTTGTCCCCACAGCATTAGCCGCACTCAGTCAAGTTCAAGCCGCCGGTGTTGATTTAGCCGTAATGACAATGCGAAGGGTACGAGAACTGGACTATGCCTTTAATCAACATAATTTAAGCCAATTTTTCCCAGAAAATCGCCGTTATTGCCTAAGCAACGACTATGTAAAAACCCGTGATGTCGAAGATAAACCATTGTTAATGGCTAAAGCCTTAGCCGAACTCCCCCCCGCTGCTGATAGTTGGATGGTGGGAGACACAGAGGCCGACATTACCGCCGCCAAAAAACATAATATTAAAATTATCGCTGTTGAATCTGGTATCCGCGATCGCACCCAACTAGAATCTTATCAACCTGATCTGATTATGCCAGACTTAAAAACCGCTGTAAATTTCATCCTCAACGAGTAAAAACAAAAATAATGGGAATCGGCAATAGACATCTCCGAAAATTAAATGTGCGTCGTTTGAAACCCTTGTAGAGACGTTCCATGGAACGTCTCTACAATCTGGAGAAGTCTAATGAACCAAACGTGAGTTCGACCAATAATTTTTAACCCCCCTGGTAAACCTCTCCTAAGAGGGTGTTTAAAAAGTCATGATTCATGTATCAAATATTTTGACCCCTCCCTAACCCTCCCCTTGCAAAGGGGAGGGAACTAATTTTTCCGGTTTCCCCCCAAAGCATCGGGGGGATTAAGGGGGGTAATCTAACTTGTGTGTACACGATAGCTCCAACACGGAGAGGTGTTGGGGTGAGGTTCATCGAATTCACGTTAACCAATTACCCATTACCTAACGTAAAAAACTACTTACTAACCACAGCAAGATAAAAGTCAACAACGTAGAAAACTGATTCGCCGTCATATTTATCAATGGCAGTGGTAATATCAAGCCAGCAATCAGACCACCAGCAATTAAACCAGCAATTAAACTCACCAGCGTCAATAGAACTGCTCTACCAAACTTTCCTTCCTTGCGATTGAGAAAGTAAATACCAATACCGACCCCAACTACCAAGGACAGTTGTAAAACCTGTCCACCACTACCGGGATACAACAAACTCGTTGCACCCAAACCTAGATACCAGGCACCTGGTAGCAGGACATCAGTTAACGTGGGCTGATCTAAACTTCGCTGTAGCCATGCAGGAGACTGCTGACTAAGAGACTGACTTGTTTGAGGAGAAGATGGAACTCGCATTTCTGGAAATCGGATGCGCTCAGGCACTTTAATCTTACCTTCTTGGCGCATCCGCAGGCGTTCCATTAAAATCGCATCATAAGCGGCTTCAATAACTTCTCGGACACTGCCATCACCACCATGTTTTTCCAACAGGCGATTCCGAACATCCTGGATTTCATCGAAGCTTGCGTCTTCCGATACCCCAAGTTTTTCGTAGGGACTTTGATCACTCATGGGAGGTTATTACTTTAGCCTTAATCAGCGGCACTTTTTATTTTACAAAAAAACAACTTTAGATTTTATAGAAATAAAGACAACAACTAGATCAGTAACTATGTGACACACCCCACACACTCCCTTATGCCTTGCGGCACGCTTGCGCGAACAGGCGAGCGTGGGGTTCTCAGCGACTCTTCTATGAAGACATTAACTGAGCTTTAGGACCGTGTGTCCCACGGTTCTTTGGTTAAGCCGAACAATTAGCTTTTATTTTGATAGGCTGCTTTTGGTGCATTTATTTAATTGAGTTACACCTACTGTTGAAAATTATATCAAATATTTGAAAAAAAATCAAGAAAGTGTTCATTCCCCATCGCCCAACAACACTGATTAAGCTGCGCTTAATTTTGTTCGTTGGGTAATTCCTCACTCGCGCGTATTGTATTCATCTCATCACCTACCCGATAGGGTAGGTGAGAGACTTCTACTGTCTAAGCTAAATTATATGTCTTAGGCAATTTTATACATCTACTAGAATCATAGCACGAGTCGGGTCAACCGCACACAAATTCAAAAAGACTGAATTACTCATAACTTTTGCTATACCAGCATATTTACCTCTTGCCTATCCATAATAAAAATCACATTTTATGGAAATAATCAGGATAATCATTGCTCTCCCCTGTAAATTTTGAATTAGTACCAAAGTAGAACCTGCGTCCCTACGCAATCATGTTTGTTAATCCTATGCGCTTTTATAAAAAGTAATCCCTATGGCTCTTGCTAAGATTCTTGTCGTTGACGACGATCCTGCGGTTCGGAATTTAATCCAACGCTTTTTGCTCAAACAAAATTATCAAGTTGAATCTGCCGAAGATGGGAAGACTGGTATGAGTATGTTTGAACAATTTAATCCCGATTTAGTAATTTTAGATGTTAATCTGCCGGATGTAATTGGTTTTAACCTTTGTCAAGAAATGCAGAGTCGTAGTGGCGTATTTGTACTACTCCTGACCAGTAGAACCGACGAAGGTGATAAAATTCGCGGTTTTGCTAAAGGTGCTGATGACTATCTCACTAAGCCATTTGGCTTGGGAGAGTTGGAGGTAAGAGTAGCGGCTATTTTAAGGCGGCAGCGAGTTGTGACTAATGCCGAACAGCAACGCTTAATTTTTGACAAATTAACAATTGATTCTATGCGGCGGGAAGTAATGATTAATAGCGAACCCATTCCCCTAACTGCGCTGGAATTTGACTTATTATATTTTCTTGCTAGTCATCCAGCTAGAGTTTGGCGACGATCCGAACTCATTCAAGAAGTTTGGGACTATGAATATGTTGGGGATCAGCGGGTTGTGGATGTTCATATCGGTCAAATTCGTAAGAAAATTGAAATAGATCCTACTCAATCAACATTAATTCATACTATTCGTGGTGTAGGGTACAAATTTGAATGCGCTACTTCTGCCTAAAATTTGACTACCACCTGTAAACCCCCGCCAATCCCCTGGTGGGATCAAATAAATAAACTTGATTTACGAATTTAATCCAGTATTTTTATGGATTATTGATGAAATAAAGTTTCTAAGTAAACACGCGCCGCTCGGCGATCGCTCTCACCATTTTGCAGCAAAAATAATGATAAAGCCGCTGTTAAGACACGGGTTTGATCCCAATCAGGATGGGTTTCTAAGTAGTTGTTCATGGATTCCTGTAATGTTTCGGGAATTTCCGTAAAGATAGGGACTGTGGTGTTCATAAAATTTTCCTGTAGATCAATCAAGAGAAGTTATTGGTGTTCAGTTTTACTGAGGGCTGATTCATGCCCTGTGAGGGACGTAGGGAGAAATTAAAATAAACCAGAACACAAAATTCAGATGCTGAATGAAATCAAACTAAGACTCATTATTCTGCGCTCACCAGGGGTGGATTTGTCAATGCTGCGAAATGTTAACAATTAGCAGTCAAAAATAAATATTGACGAAATAATCAGGCTTACAACTATATTTTTGTTATATAACTTTATAAAAACTCGGTTATCCACCCTGTTAGTAGCGAACAATTAACAATCCCCAATAAGTCAGCAATGACTGATTAAATCGTAGAACGTCTGTGGAAAAGTCCAAAATCACCTGTGGAAATCCTGTGGAATCAATGAGGAAAAAGGTTGTTAATAATAAGAATTACCATAATGTCAGGAAAATATGACATATCAAGCAATTAAGAGGGAACAGGGGGCAGGGAGCAATTGGTAACAAGAGTTACTCGTTAAAAGTGGGCTAAATGCACGTTAAGATAGATGGAAGTACTCAAAGGGAACAGGAAGCAGGGGGCAAGGTGGGAGTAAGGAGCAGTTAGTGACAACTGTTTTTTTTGACTGAAACTCTAAACTCTGAAACTTTAGTTTCTTCTCTGTTCCCTGTTCCCTGTTCCCTTTTTTGTAACTTATTGTAGTTTCGACAATAAAAATCTCTAATCCCGTATCCTGTAGATTCTTAAATTTTTGCCTGAGAAATTGGAATGTTAGACCAAATATTTGATTACTTAAATTTTCATTTCAGTGTTGAAGCTTCTATAGTCCTCTTAATATTAGTGATTTTAGAAGCAGTACTGTCGGCTGATAATGCGATCGCTCTCGCTGCGATCGCCCAAGGACTAGAAGACAAGAAACTAGAACGTCAAGCCCTAAATATTGGGTTAGTCTTCGCTTATGTTCTCCGCATTACCCTACTGTTAACAGCTACCTGGGTACAGAAATTTTGGCAATTTGAACTATTGGGTGCTGTTTATCTATTATGGCTAGTATTTCAACACTTCAGTTCCCAAGAAGATGAAAACAATCACCATCATGGACCACGTTTTAAATCTTTATGGCAAGCTATCCCCGTAATTGCCTTTACAGATTTAGCCTTTTCCTTGGATAGTGTCACCACAGCGATCGCCGTTTCTCAAGAAATATGGTTAGTAATCACAGGTACAACCATTGGGATTGTCACCCTCCGATTTATGGCTGGATTATTTATCCGCTGGTTAGATGAATATACAAACTTAGAAGACGCAGGCTATATCACTGTAGCATTTGTGGGTTTACGTCTCTTATTAAAAGTCATCAACGACGATTTAGTCCCACCAGAATGGCTCGTAGTGACTGCCATTGGGATCATCTTAGCCTGGGGCTTCTCTAAACGCAACGTTGTAGAATTAGCCCCAGAAGAAAAGGAAAAAGCTGAAGTATCGAAGTGATTAGGGAACAGGGAACAGGTAACAGGGAACAGGGAACAGTTTTACTACCCATTACCCATTACCCATTACCAATCCCTAACTACTCACTTAACCAAGGTGTAGAATGAGGTTGCCAAGCGACTAACTCCTCTTCCTTAAACCACAGCGCAATTTCTGTTTGAGCGGTTTCTTGAGCATCAGAACCATGAATGAGGTTACGACCGACATTAACACCAAAATCGCCGCGAATTGTGCCTGGTTCTGCTGTTAAAGGGTTGGTTGCGCCAATAATTTTTCTGGCTGCTGCCACAACGCCCTCACCTTGCCAAACCATTGCTACCACAGGACTAGAAATGATAAATTCCACTAAACCAGGGAAAAAAGGTCTTTCACGGTGAACATCATAATGTTTTTCCGCTAATTCCTTACTGACTTTCATAAACTTTAAACCCACCAGGGTAAAGCCTTTGGTTTCAAATCGGCGGATAATTTCACCCACTAGTCCGCGCTGGACACCGTCAGGCTTAATTGCTAAAAATGTGCGTTCCAAATCTGTCTCCAAAAACATAATCTAATTTTGATGGGTTAATTGTCAGTTGTATTGATGTCTCTTGTCTAGTAGTTTTGCGAATTTTCCCGAAAAATTTGCAGAGATCAGGGAATTAAGCAAAGATAGTTTTCTTTTCTTTCTGGTCAAAACCTAGTAGTCTGTCAACCCGAAAATGACGGGTGAAGGCAAGCAGGGGGAGAAGAGAGGCACCGGTGACAGGGGAGGGAAGAACAGAAGTTTTTTCCGATCATTACCCGTCAAAATAAATTTGACGAACTACTAGCAAGGCTTACTTACCCCTCTATGGGTAGCGCAACATGGTATTAACCATACTTCTAATTACTAATTCTTAATCAGAAATTATTTCTAGTTGTATATCCGTTACCAGACTATTTTGTTAAATTGTTATTTCGTGGGCGCAATACAGAGGTCAGGAAAAAATGGGTGTCGAGTCAACCGCTGATGAGATTGTGAAAATGCCATCTAATGGGCATAAATCCGAACTAAAACGCCAAAAAAAGAAACAACTGTTAGTACCTAGTACAAGTACAGGAGATTTACCTGCGCCTTGGAAAATTGAGAACAGTGAAGACCTTTACCGCATTGAAGGTTGGGGACAGCCTTATTTTTCGATTAATGCGGCTGGTCATGTTACTGTTTCTCCCAAGGGTGAACGCGGTGGGTCATTAGACTTGTTTGAGTTGGTAAATGCTTTAAAGCAGCGTAATTTGGGTCTGCCCATGTTAATCCGGTTTTCTGATATTTTGGAAGACCGAATTGAGCGGTTAAACGCTTGTTTTGCTAAGGCGATCGCTCGCTATAACTATCCTGGTGTATATCGGGGAGTATTTCCAGTTAAGTGTAATCAACAACGCCACCTGATCGAAGATTTAGTTCGGTTTGGTAAACCTCATCAATTTGGTTTAGAAGCAGGTTCTAAGCCAGAATTAATGATTGCTCTGGCTTTGTTGGATACACCAGGAGCATTGTTAATTTGCAACGGCTACAAAGACCAGGAATACATCGAAACAGCGATGTTAGCCCAAAAACTAGGACAAACACCAGTTATCGTCCTAGAGCAAATTGAAGAGGTAGATTTAGCTATTACGGCTAGTCGTCAATTAGGCATTAAGCCCATCTTAGGAGTAAGAGCGAAATTAAGTACCCAAGGAATGGGACGTTGGGGAACTTCCACAGGCGATCGCGCTAAATTTGGGTTAACAATTCCTGAAATTATGGAAGCTGTGGAAAAATTAGGTGCAGCCGACTTACTCGGTTCTTTGCAATTATTACACTTCCACATTGGTTCTCAAATCTCCGCGATCAATGTCATTAAAGATGCCATCCAAGAAGCCAGCCGCATTTATGTAGAATTGGCAATGTTAGGGGCAGATATGAAGTATTTAGACGTTGGTGGCGGCTTAGGTGTAGATTACGATGGCTCTCAAACCAATTTCTACACCTCGAAAAACTACAATATGCAAAACTATGCTAACGATATCGTAGCAGAGTTAAAAGACACCTGTGATGAAAAGCATATTCCCGTACCAACGCTAGTTAGTGAAAGTGGTCGGGCGATTTCTTCCCACCAATCGGTTTTAATCTTTGATGTTCTCAGCACCAGTGATGTGCCTCTTGATCCCCCTTCTCCTCACCAAGAGGGAGAATCCCCAATCATTAAATATCTCTGGGAAACCTACCAATCCATTAATAAGGAAAATTACCAAGAGTTCTATCACGATGCTGCTCAATTTAAAGAAGAAGCCATCAGTCGTTTCAACTTAGGAATTTTGCGCCTCAACGAACGCGCTAAAGCCGAGCGTCTTTACTGGGCTTGTTGTCAAAAAGTTTTAACTCTTATCCGTCAGGAAGAATACGTACCTGATGAGTTGGAAGACCTGGAAAAAATTATGGCTTCCATTTACTACATCAATCTTTCAGTGTTTCAATCAGCACCAGATTGTTGGGCGATAGATCAACTATTTCCCATTATGCCCATACATCGCCTTGATGAAGAACCAACTCGCAGAGGAATTTTAGCGGACTTAACCTGTGATAGTGATGGAAAAATAGACCGCTTTATAGATTTACGGGATGTCAAATCAGTTTTAGAACTGCACAAATTTGAGCCGGGGAAACCCTATTATCTAGGAATGTTCCTGAATGGAGCGTACCAGGAAATTATGGGAAATTTACATAACCTCTTCGGTGATACTAACGCTGTTCACATTAATTTAACCCCCAAGGGTTATCAAATTGAACACGTTGTCAAGGGCGATACCATGAGTGAAGTTTTAAGCTATGTCCAGTATGATTCTGAAGACATGATAGAAAATATTCGCCAACGTTGTGAGCGAGCTTTAGAAGAGCAGCATATCACCATAACAGAGTCCCAGCGACTACTACAAACTTACGAGCAAAGTTTACAACGGTATACTTACTTGAATAGTCATTAGTTATTGGTCATTAGTCATTAGTTATTGGTCATTAGTTAGTAGTAAATTACAGCCGATAGCTGACAACTGACAACTGACAAATGACCACTGACTAAATTGAGTTTGTTCCCAATAATTCGGCGATCGCTTGGTGTTCTAAAGGCTTTTGAGAAGGTGGAGTTTGACGAGCATCAGTAATTAACCAATCTAAAGCCGCAGCTTGGACATCAATTGATGCCCCCGTCTTATCCACACAATAACGTCCAAACACCAGCTTATCTACCAAACGCACACCTGGAGCTAAACGCGACCATTCAAAAATCACACTGTTATCTACAGTCGCACCACTGCAAATCCAACAATTTGGACCAATCATCGCCGGACCAATGATTTTTGCGCCATCCTCAATTTTAGTCATTCCCCCAATATAAACAGGTCCAGTAATATCTACTTTATCCCAATTTACAGATACATTTAATCCAGTAAAAATACCTGGAAAAACTTCATGTCCAGGGATTTGTACATTCTTAATTTCCCCTGATAAAACACCACGAATTGCTCGCCAATAATCAGGAACTTTACCAATATCTACCCATTCAAAATCCATAGGAATGGCGTAAAAAGGGGCATTATCTGCCACAAGTTGGGGAAATAATTGGCCACCAATGTCATACTCCATCCCAGAGGGTATATACCTAAACACCTCTGGCTCAAAAATATAAATACCTGTATTGATATTAGTGCTAAGAGCTTCTTCAACAGTTGGTTTTTCTTGGAAAGCTTGAATGCGATTATCGTCGTCCGTAACTACCACACCATAACTAGAAACTTCTTCCTTGGGAACTGATTTGGTAATAATAGTAGCGATCGCCCCTTTGGATTTATGCCACTTTACCGCCGCAGTTAAATCTAAATCAATTAAAGCATCACCACACAACACTACAAATGTGTCGTCAAAAAATGGGGAAAAATCTTGAATCCGACGCATACCCCCAGCCGAACCAATAGCCTCACCGACGAGTTTACCGTCATCATCAATTTTACCTTCAAAAGAATAGGCAATCTGCACTCCAAACCGCTGACCATCTCGGAAATAACTTTCTATTTCCTCCGCCAAATGGCTGACATTGACCATAATTTCGTCAAAGCCATGTTGACGTAATAACTCCAGCAAAAATTCCATAACCGGCTTTTGCAGTATAGGAATCATCGGTTTGGGAATTGTATACGTAATGGGACGGATACGAGTACCCTTTCCCGCAGCAAGAATCATCGCTTTCATAAAATTTTATTTCCTTTGTCAGTTGTCAGTTGTCAGTTGCACAAGAATATTTCTCCCCTTTTACTTCCCCCACCTCCCCCACTTCCCCCACTTCCCCCACCTCCCCCACTTCCCCAACTCCCCTTACTCTCTACTCCCTGCTCCCTGCCTTTAAGTAAGTAAGCGGATTTGAATTTCCTGGTAAAATTCTTGTTGAAATAGTTCTACCTTAGATTGAGCCGATAGCAGTAATAACGCCCAAAAAACGCTAACTAAGTCACCGTGTTCTGATTCATGATGAGAAGCTTTTTTCTCTGGTTGTTTTGTCTTTATCCACAAATCTATCAGTTGTTCTAAATTCCAGCATTGTTCCTCTAAATTTTGCCCTTTAGCAGCAGAGTTTAATAGCTGCTCTAGTTCTAGCGCGACTTCCGTTAAATTTTCCTGGTGTGCTAACTCTAGGGCTTCCCTCATAGTTTGCACACTAGGTTGACGTTTCAGTCGCTTAGGTTTATCTACTGTTTCTACCAGCTTTAGTTGGCTGGCCATAATTTGTAACTGGTCTATTAACTCTTGTAAAGTTACCCGCCGTTTTGGGGGTGGCATAGCTGCTGGACGACGGCGTAAGTGTTGCTCCAGTTGCAAACGATGGGCTGGATATAACAATCCATCCTCAATTTCTAATAGTGTATCATCTACAACTTCTTCTGAGCTATTATATACTGTCGACAACTGCATTAATGTATTAGCTTTAAATAATACAAGCATTGATGCTGATAAAAAAGCCTGTCCAGATTGAGACAAGTCACTTTCATAGCCTCTGATAGTTCTTGCTTCTGGAGCCATCAATTCTAAGTAATGGTCAATCACCTCAATAACTCGCACGTCCCAAGGGTCAATTTCCCCTTTTTCAGCTTGCTCAATGAGGTGTGTAATTGTTTCTAATAGTTCGACTGCATCCATTTAATTCAAAATTTCATATACCAGAAGTCAGGAGTTCAGGAGTAGGGGGAGTAGGGGGAGTAGGGGGAGTAGGGGGAGTAGGGGGAGTAGGGGGAGTAGGGGAGTAGGGGGAGTAGGGGGAGTAGGGGGAGTAGGGGAGTAGGGGGAGTAGGGGGAGTAGGGGGAGTAGGGGGAGTAGGGGGAGGAAGAAGAATGGTTTTCACCAATGACCAATGACCAATGACCAATTTATTCATCTTGTTCAAATTCCGAGCCGTAATTAGCTCGAAAAGTAGAGACAAAATCGCTGTGATCACTGCCTTTAATGGCATCAAAAGTGCCTTTGATAGTTCCCGCAATTGGCACAGCAACGAGTGTTCCTAATAGTCCAGCAATTTCAAATCCCATTAAAATGGCAATAAAAATCCATAAAGGGTTAAGTCCAATAAAATTGCCCATTAATTTTGGTGCTAACAAATTGTCTTTGATTTGTTGCATGATAACTGCCATTGTAGCGACTGGAAAGGCTAACCACCAATTTTGGATTAATACCAACAATGTGACTAAACCAATGCCTAAAGTTGCACCAACAACGGGAATAAGCCCAGAAATACCGATAATAATAGCAAATAACAGGGCAAATGGAATTTTCAGAAATAAGAAAATGGGTGTAAGGGCTATGACCATAAATAGTCCTAGCAATAATTGGCTCAAAAAAAAGTTTTGAAAATTTAACTGTAATGAGCGGCTAAAAGGAATACCAATATTAGACGGGAGAATGTTAACTAAACCAGACCAAACGCGATCGCCATATATGAGCATATAAAAAGCTAGAACAATGACCAATACTACGTTGAGTATTCCTGATAACAATGTTCCTGCAAATCCTACCGCCCCTGAAGCTATTTGCTGTACTAAATTCTGAATATTAGCATTTATTTGGTTTGTTACCAGCTTTAAATCTATAGATAACCGCCGCTGCTTTGCTAAACTTTCTAGGTGATCTAAATTAGCTTGACTAGTCGCTAACCAATCAGGAATCTTATTTAACAATTGAATGGTTTGGTCAATGACCATTGGTACAAGGGTAACACCCAAAACAATAAACAAAGTTAAAGTCAGCAGTAAAACAATAATTACTGCTTGAGTACGGGTAACTCTGACTTTCTCCAGTAACTTAACCGGGTAATTCAATAGAAAAGCTAGAATTGCAGCAATACTGAGAATAGTAATTGGATTCTGGAAAAAATGGAATAATACAGACAGTAGCCAGATATTGAGGGCGATAATTGGCCCACTGAGTCCATAAGTTAACAGAGTTTGCAGAGAAGCAAGACGGCGCATCTGATTTAATGTATAAGCAAGGACTTCAGGTGTAGGAGACCTAGTGTGGCGGAAGCCATACTTTGGTAATTTCCATTTCCTATTGTCAATACCTTGTCCAAATTGGAAAAAGCCGTGGAACGTAAACGTATCCCTGCGGGATACTGCGTGAACGCCAAGCAATCAGCATGAAACCTAACGCATTTGTTGGGTTGCGCTGTCGCTTAACCCAACCTACGGAAAATGGACAAGGTATTACTATTGTCTAAACTATTTACTGATTTTGATCATAAATTTTAGCTGATCTAAATTTGAGGAAATAACAAAAATGGATACTAACATAGCCGATCTTCGCAAAGACTACACATTACAAGATTTGAATGAGAAACAAATTGATCCAAATCCATTTATACAATTCAAAATTTGGTTCAGTCAGTCCCTATCAGCCCAGCTACCTGAACCTAATGCTATGACTTTGGCTACCTGTACGTCCGATGGTCAGCCTTCGGCGAGAATGGTATTACTCAAAGATTTTGATGAACGGGGGTTTGTCTTATTTACTAATTACAATAGCCAAAAAGGACAGGAATTGACAGTAAACCCCCATGCTGCTTTGGTTTTTTGGTGGGCGGAATTAGAACGCCAGGTCAGAATTGTGGGAACTGTGGAAAAAATTTCCGCAGCAGAATCTGATAGCTATTTTGAAATCCGCCCTACATATAGTCGTTTAGGTGCTTGGGCTTCTAATCAAAGCGAAGTAATTGCGAGTAGGGAATTTTTAGAATTACAATTACAAGAATTTCAGCGCAAATACGAAACTCAGGAAGTTCCTCGTCCTCCCCATTGGGGTGGTTTTCGCGTGATTCCCCAAAAAATTGAGTTTTGGCAGGGAAGATCGAGTCGTTTACATGACCGCCTGTTATATACTCGTGTAGATAATGACGGATGGGAAATCGAGCGTTTATCACCTTGATTTAATATTTGATGTCAGCATTCAGCTATCAGCAGTAATAGTGGAGATGAGGAAGTAGTTATTTCCTGAAAGTTATACACATTTAACATTCTGTATTTCCGTATTGAAAACTGATAGCTGAATACTGAATGCTTAAATGATAATTAATAGGAAGATCCTGATCAGAGTAAAAAACGGTGATTATTAATTAATAATTCAGTATAAGTTAACTACCCCAAATTATCTTTGATATATGTTTCTTAATGTACAGTTAGATTATACTGGATCTGTATATAGTAAGCATGACTTATCAGAAAGACCGACATAGATATAGCAGTTATCAGGTAATTAAGTAGGTTGGCGTTAAAAATTGTTGTTATGGCAAGGGAACAGAAAAGAGGTTTTGGGCAACTTGACTTTTCCTTACATATTTAGTCTTTTTTCCATTCACTTACAAAAGAAGGGAACAGGGAGCAAATAAGAAACACTCATTTGCACCAGTTTAGAGCTTCAGTCAAAAAAAGGATGTTTTTACCAGATGCGTAGCACGAAAAAAACAGTGTCATTATTTCAATCTCATGTTTTTAAACATGAGTTTTTCCTGTTCCCTGTTGCCCGTTCCCTGTTCCCTTTGAATTAGATGATTAATCTTTCTTTGCTGAAATGTATTTAAGTTTTGATACACATTTTTAACTTTATGCGAATCATACATATATTAAATCATGTCCAGGAAATCGGTAATGGTATTGTCAATGTAGCTGTGGATTTAGCTTGTTTACAATCCCAATCTGGCGATGATGTGGCGGTAATTTCAGCGGGAGGGGGGTACGAAAAATTATTAAATCAATTTGGTGTTAAACATTACGAAATTAACCAAAGTCGTCAGCCAATAACAATGATGAAGGCGGCGATCGCTTATCGGAAAATTGTGCAAGAATTTCAACCAGATATAGTTCATGCTCACATGATGACTGGTGTGGTGTTAGCGCGGGCTTTGAGATGGGAAAATAGATATATTTTAGTGGCTACTGTCCATAATGAATTTCAACCTAGTAGCCTATTAATGGGTTTAGCAGACCGAGTAATTGCTGTTAGTAAGGCTGTCAAAAATTCGATGGTACAACGGGGAATCCCCAAACAAAAATTACGGGTAATTTGTAATGGGACATTGGGCAGTCCTCGGACTAGGAAAATATCCGATTATCAACCTTTAAGTTTACAAAGTCCAGCGATAGCCACCGTAGCAGGAATGTATAAAAGAAAGGGCATCACTGAATTAATTGCGGCTTTTGAAGAAATTGCTCAGGATTTTCCCGAAGTACATTTATATTTGGTGGGAAATGGTCCAGATAAACAAATATTTGAGTCTCAAGCCCAAGCAACGGCTGTGAGTCATCGGATTCACTTTGAAGGGTTTCAGCCTGAACCCCAACGTTATTTACTAGCCTGTGATATTTTTGTCTTGGCTTCCCACCGTGATCCTTGTCCCTTGGTGCTTTCGGAAGCGAGGGAAGCAGGGCTGGCAATTGTGGCTACGAAGGTGGACGGGATTCCAGAGGCGTTAGATAATGGCAAAGCGGGGATCTTAGTGCCGGTGCAGGATAGTCATCAATTGGCTCAGGCATTAGTGAAATTATTGAGTGATGCGAATATACTTCAGGAATGGAAACAGCGATCGCAGGACAATCTAGAATGGTTAAATGTTGCCCGTGTACACCAAGAAACATTGGCTGTATATGAGGAGTTAAATTTTCAGGAAAGTTTTTCTCCATCTACTCAACCTGACTAATACTGATTTTTAGCTTAATCAGCAGAAGCCCCACGTCTCACTCTTAGAAGCGTGGGATGAATGCGCGTGAGTTGAGTTGCGTAGCCCAAATTGTATTTGAGCGTAGCGAAAACAAAGAAGGCTACAGCGACGAAACGAACAAAATATTGATTTTATGTTATTATAAAAAAGTAGGTGTAGTCCAATTAAATGCTCCAAATGCAGCCTACAAAACAAAAAACAAATCTCAAAACCAAAGAACCGTGGGGCGCACGGTCTTAAAGCTCAGTTAATGTCCTCATAGAGGAGTCACTGAGAAGCCCACACTCACCTGAAAAGGAGTGTGTGGAGTACGTCACCATTGTATATAGCACTATACACTTGAATGAGATATAGTTATAAGCCCCCTCCTCGCTTGCGGGGAGGGGGTTGGGGGTGGGGTTCTTGTATTTCACTCAACCAATAACCGCTATAATAGCGAGATGAATTATGTTTCGCTCCAAAATACAAAGTTGGAAATTGTTGACTCTTCAAGTTTATTTCAGCAACTCCGCCAACAGTTAAATTAAGAATCGAAATATTCAGCTACAATAGGACGATAATAAATTACAAAAAATCCTCACAACAGGGAGTTAGAGTTATGGTGGCTACTCCAATCTCGACTGCTCCACAACTATCAACAATAGCAATTTCTTGGGAAGGATTACCCGAAGATTTTATCCTAGAAGAAGAACCTGTGGAAAACACTGCACAACCATTAATTGCAGGGGCATTACGAGAAAGTCTAGAACTGAGTGGATACATTCAACCCACCATGCTGATAGCTGCTAATTTGGGTATTTGTGCCACAATGGATGGCAAACTAGTTGTTAAAGCCCCAGATTGGTTTTTCGTGCAGACAGTTTTACCCTTGTCTGGGACAACAGATAGACGCAGTTATACACCTAATCTGGAAGGAGAAATTCCCCGCGTTGTCATGGAATTTTGCTCAGATACAGACGGGAAAGAATACTCAGCTAGACGCGCCTTCCCCCCCGGAAAATGGTTTTTTTATGAACAAATTCTCCAAGTCCCTACCTATGTAATTTTTGACCCCCTGACGGCTGAATTAGAAGTTCATCAAATTGAGTCGGGACAGTATAAATTACAGCCAATAGACGAGAATAATCGCTACTGGATTACAGACATGGGATTATTTTTGGGATTGTGGGAAGGAGAAAAAGAGGGGCGCATAGGTTACTGGCTAAGATGGTGGGATCAAGCAGGTAATCTATTACCCTGGGCAGTCGAAAAGGTAGAACAAGAACATCAACGGGCTGAACAAGAACATCAACGGGCTGAACAAGAAAGCCAACGGGCTAGAAGATTGACAGAACAATTACGCGCACTGGGTATTGATCCAATTGATTAAATGTGCGGTTTCCAAAATTGTTGTAGAGATGTTTTATGGAAAGTCTCTACATTCTTTTTTGTAAGATTCCCCATATTTTCAATGAAATGCCCACACAATAAGACTGCCAATGATTTTGAACCAGGATTTCCATAAAAAAAACCGAAGAACCTTTTTTGTTAGGTGACTATTACCCAATAAAATTAAACTCCAGCAGTTTCTGAAATTGCCCCTTGTATTTTTACAAAAGTATCAATTAAAGTCTGCAATTGTTGATCTGCTTTAAATACTCCTAAACCTCTTGCTGTTACCTTCCCAGGAGAATAAACAAACCTTGCTTTCATTGTGGGAGTGAGGTTTTCTGCTAAGAGATTCCAAGCTGGTTCTTCCATTGGGGTTTCTAAAACAATATGCTGTTTATTCTCTGGTTTAATGCGACTAAATCCCAGATTTTTAGCTAATTGTTTTAATTCCATAACTCGCAATAATTGATTTGCTGGAACTGGTATAGTCCCATATCTATCAGTCCATTCAGCGGCAATTTGTTTGAGTTCATATTTTGATTTTACTGTGGCTACAGCGCGATAAGCACTCATTTTTTGATCAAGATCAGGAATGTAGGTAGCAGGGATAAATGCAGTGAGATTGAGGTCAATTTGGGTATCTTCAACTTTGGGTATTTCTTGACCTCTAATTTCTCGAATTGCTTCTTCTAACATTTCCATGTACAAATCAAAGCCAATTACATCCATTTGTCCAGATTGTTCTGCACCTAGCAAGTTTCCCACTCCGCGAATTTCCATATCTCGCATTGCTAATTGATATCCAGAACCGAGTTGAGTAAATTCTTGAATTGCTCTTAATCTTTGTCTAGCTGCATCGGATAATTCTCTTTGTTTGGGGTAAAATAACCATGCGTGGGCTTGAATGCCGGCACGTCCTACCCGACCCCGTAATTGATATAATTGAGATAGACCAAAACGGTGCGCGTCTTCAATTAATATTGTGTTGACTCGCGGAATATCTAAACCAGATTCAATAATTGTCGTACAAACAAGAATATCGGCATCATTATTACCGAAAGTCAGCATAGTTGATTCTAACTCGCTTTCGTCCATTTGACCATGAGCGATCGCAAATCTTCCTCCTGGTACCATTTCTCGCAATTTTGTAGTAGTTTCTTCAATCCCTTCGACTCGCGGAACTACATAAAATACCTGTCCACCTCGATCTAATTCTTGACGAATTGCACTTCTGATAATATCAGAATTTAAAGGTGCGAGATGGGTTTGAATTGGTCTTCTGGTGGGAGGTGGAGTGGTAATTAAACTCATTTCCCGAATTCCTGATAATGACATATATAAGGTTCTGGGAATAGGAGTTGCGGAAAGAGTGAGAACATCAACTTGCGTTTTGAGGCTTTTTATTTTTTCCTTCTGATTAACTCCAAATCTTTGTTCTTCGTCAATTACTAAAAGTCCTAAATCTTTAAATTGCACACCTTTTCCCAATAATTGATGTGTCCCGACAACTATATCTAATTCTCCAGTCGCTAGACGTTTTTGAATATTGCGTTTTTCTTCTGCGCTGCGAAACCGATTTAGTAACCCCACGTTCACAGGATAGGGGGCAAAACGTTCTTTAATTGTATGATAATGTTGTTGAGTGAGAATTGTGGTTGGGGCTAAAAGTGCTACTTGCTTTCCTGCGGTGACAGCTTTAAAAATTGCCCGAATTGCCACTTCAGTTTTGCCAAAACCCACATCTCCACATACTAACCTATCCATCGGTCTTTCACTTTCCATATCCCGTTTCACATCTTGTACAGCTTTTAGCTGATCTGTGGTAGGTTGGTAAGGAAAAGAATCTTCCATTTCTTCTTGCCAAGGCATATCTGCGGGATAGGAAAAACCTTGTTGTTGAGAACGGGCAGCATACAATTTTAACAAATCTACTGCTAGTTTCTTAATGGCTTTACGGACTTTATTCTTAGTATTTTCCCAGGCTTTTCCGGTCATTTTGTGTAATTCTGGGGCTTTATCTCCACTGGTGCGAAAACGAGATAAAGAACTAACTTGGTCAGCCGCAACTCTTAATAAACCATCTGCATATTGCACAACTAAATAATCACGGGTTTCATCATTAATTGTTAGACTTTCTAATTTAACAAATTTACCAATACCATGACTACGATGAACAACATAATCTCCCTGACGTAATTTATTAGGATCAACTTGTTTAGATGTGGCTTGACGACGTTTGCGGACATAACCAAAATTAGCTAAAGAATGTTGTCCATAAAATTCTCTATCGGTGACAATAACTAATCGAAAAGAAGGTAAAATAAACCCTTCTAATTCTGCTAAACCGGAATATTTAAGAGCAATCGGGATATGATTAATTTGCAGTTTATCAATAGCTTGATAATCACGGGGATTGGGGATAAACTGGGCAGGACAATCATGTTCTTGTAGCAGAGAAACCGAACGGGAAGGTTGAGCCGAAATTATCCAAACTGCAAAATTGCGTTCTCTCTCGTTTCTAATAGTTTCCCCTAACTTGGCAAATTGGTGAGGTGTAACAGGTAAAGGTCTACTTGCTAAATTTAAACCATGATTTTCTTCCGACAATTCTGATAAATATAACTTTCTAAAATTACTAATTTCCCCTATACACTCATCAAAGTTTCGATGAATCTTAGGTAATCCAACCGACAACTGACCACTCACCACTGACCACTGACTATTAGCATTTTCCACCCAGCGATCGCTATGAGCATAACATTGTTCTGGTTCATCAATGGCAACAAGGGTATTTGCTGCTAAATAATCCAGCAATGAAGCCGGTTTTGCAAAAGCCAACCCCAAAAACCGCCGACTTCCTTCTAATGTTCCTAACTCTTGTAGAGACGGTTCATGAAACGTCTCTACATTTTCTGTAAGTGCTGTGTTGATAATCGGTGCAAAACTTGTAGGGGTAAGGGTAACTTTTTCCACCTTATCCAAGGCAGAACGCTGGGTAGCCGGGTCAAATTCCCGAATTTGTTCAATTTCGTCGCCAAACCATTCCAAGCGCACAGGCAACTCGGAGGACACGGGAAACACATCCACAATATCTCCCCGTCTACTCCATTGTCCTTCAGTTTCCACTAAGGGAACTCGTTCATATCCCAAAATCGTGATTTTTTCCCCAAACCCATCTAAATCAAATTCCATCCCTTTTTCTAAGGTGACACAAAATGATTTAAACGCATCCGGTGGTGGCAAATGCGGCTGCAACGCCCCCACTGTCACAATTATGGCAGTTCTTTGTTTTGGCAACTGACCACTGACCACTGACGACTGACCATTGACCAAATCAGCTAACACCTGCATTTGACCCCAACTCAACTCATTTTCAGGGTCAAAGGGTTCATAAGGGGAAGCTTCGGACGTGGGATAAAAGTGGACAGTTTTCCATCCCATTGCTTCCATTTGGGCAAAAACCCGCCCAGCTTCCTCTAGAGTGGCACAGACCACACATAAATCCTGATCTTCATAATTTGCTAATGCTGAAGCTACCAGTCCTTTGGGTAGCCGAGAAATCCCATTTAACCGCAATTCCTGTTGCTTATTGAGTTTAGTAATTAGTTCTGCGGTAAGAGGCGATCGCGCCAAAGCACGCACAATAGAAGAGAAGGACATAAGTTTTACGCTAAAAAAGGAAGTCGCTGCTGACGTGAAAATCTCGAATTATTTCCTGTTAACCATTTTAAAAGTGTTAACCCCTGTCTTGAGGATAAATAGGAAAGAATCAAACCGAACTACTCATAGACAGAAGCAATATAGCTATTACTTTGTGTATAGTCAAAGTATTTAGAGAATTACCTAAAATACTGGATACTAAGATCAGTTTGATTGAATGAACACTGGGCAACTTCTGATCACCGTATACTTCTATTCTTTATACCAGCAATTTTAAAAATGTCTTCCTTCACGTTTGAAATTTTAACGATTTTGGTGCTAATTTTCGCCAACGGTGTATTTTCCATGTCGGAAATGGCTGTAGTTTCAGCCCGGAAAGTCAGACTACAGCAGTTAGCCAATCAAGGGGATATTAACGCCAAGGCTGCATTAAAACTCGCAGAATCTCCCAATCATTTTCTCTCTATCGTCCAGGTGGGGATTACACTCATCAATATTCTGAATGGTGTCTTTGGTGGTGCGACCATTGCCAAAAGATTAGAAGATTATATCAAGCTAATTCCAATTTTAGCTAATTATAGTAATGCGATCGCCTTTGGCATTGTAGTCTTACTGATCACCTATTTTTCCTTAATTGTTGGTGAACTCGTCCCCAAACGTCTGGCTTTAAATAACCCCGAAAAAATCGCTGCTTCAGTAGCCATACCAATGCGGGCTTTAGCAAAAATAGCCTCACCCATAGTTTATCTTTTGAGTGCATCTACAGATTTAGTCTTGCGAATATTAGGAATCACACCCTCTGCTGAACCACAAGTCACAGAAGAAGAAATCAAAATTCTCATCGAACAAGGGACAGAAGCGGGAACATTTGAAGAAGCAGAACAGGACATGGTAGAGAGAGTTTTCCGGTTAGGCGATCGCCCCGTCACCTCCTTTATGACACCCCGACCTGATATAGTTTGGTTAGACTTGGAAAATCCCCCCGAAGAAAATCGCCAAAAAATGGCAGAAAGCGGCTATTCTCGCTATCCCATTTGTCAAGAAGGACTAGATAACGTTCTGGGGATTATTCCCGTCACCGACCTATTAGCCAGAAGTTTACGCAACGAACCCTTAGACTTAACTCTAGGATTACGTCAACCCGTATTTGTCCCCGAAAGCACACGCGGTTTAAAAGTTTTAGAATTATTCAAACAAACCGTCACACACATGGCTTTAGTCGTAGATGAATATGGCGTAATTCAAGGCTTAGTCACCCTCAATGACATCATGAGTGAAATCGTCGGTGATGTTCCCACAGAACCAGGACAAGAAGAACCTGAAGCTGTACAACGGGAAGATGGTTCTTGGTTAGTAGATGGAATGTTAGGCATAGAAGAATTTTTAGAACTATTTGATCTTGAAGAATTAGAACATGAAGAAAGAGGAAATTATCAAACATTAGGCGGTTTTGTCATCACCCATTTAGGACGGATTCCCGCAGCCGCAGATCATTTTGAATGGGATGGTATGCGGTTTGAAGTTATGGATATGGACGGAAATCGGGTTGATAAAGTCCTAGTAGTACCCAAGGTCATGGCTAATTGAAGTCAGGAGGTAGGGGCGCAGGGCCTGCGCCCAGTCAGGAGAAAGAAGCGTTACAGAAATCTCGTTTGGAGAAAATTCATGTAAAATTAACTCTTCCTTATTTAAAGCTTAACTTTTCTAATGTTCAGTAGGGTTAAGTTCACTATTTGCTGCAACATTAAAATTTCCCCCCATTACCTTCAAGTGAAAAGGTTTGGGGGATTATTTTAGGGCTTAGGCATTGACAAAGTTTCCTAAATATTAAAGTGGAGTATGTCACTAGAGAACAGATTTCCTTTATCTGACACACCCTACTTTTGTAAGTTATTCCCAAAGCTGAAAACGACGCAATTTCGTTTATTAATATCATGGTAAGTTAGTGAGCGTGCATAACACCTATATTTGTTAAAATATCCTCAACTTACAAAAAAACCCTTTTGATCAGCAAAAATTCCCAACCATTAAGTAATATTAGTTACTCTCGTGTCATCCATCTTAGTCATCTCATTAATCAAGATATACCAAAATGGACAGGTGATCCTCCCGTAGAATTTACCAGTGTTGCAGAAATTCCAGAGGATGGTTATTACTTACGAGGCTTTTCCTTGGGAGAACATAGCGGGACTCATATCAATGCCCCTAATAGTTTTTATGCAAACGGCGCAAGTATTGACCAGTATCCAGCATCATCTTTAATATTACCAGCTATAGTTATCAATATTTGTGACCAAGCAGCAGTAAATCCTGATTATGCCTTGACTGTTAGTGATATCCAGACTTGGGAAACTGAATTTGGAGAAATTCCCACAGGTAGCTTAGTGATATTATATACTGGCTGGCAAGAAAAATGGTTAAATCACCAGGCATTTTTTAACCAAGATAAAGACGGAAAAATGCACTTTCCTGGTTTTAGCTATGATGCGACTGAGTTTTTAATTACACACAGGCAAATTACTGGTGTGGGTATTGATACTCATGGTGTAGATTCTGGGCAAGATACCAATTTTACTATTAATCGGTTGCTTTTAGAGCTATCGCTAATTGTTCTCGAAAACCTCACCAATTTAGATCAGTTACCACCACATGGTATCACCTTAATTATTGGAATTCTCAGATTAAGAGGAGGTTCTGGTTCTCCCGCTGCAATCATGGCATTATTTTAAATTTTTCCTTTTCCAACCATTTACCCCAAACTCTTTAATTCACAATCAATAATACTCAATAAAAGCATTATAGCGGTATGCACTTGAATGAGATACAGTCATAAGCCCCCTCCTCGCTTGCGGGGAGGGGGTTGGGGGTGGGGTTCTTGTATTTCACTCAACCAATAACCGCTATAACCAATTCAGAAAACTTGTAAAATCAGAATTCCAACAAATAATTAAAAAATATTAAAGCCCCATAGCCAGAGTATGCAAAAATACTCAAAAATGGCTATGAGGCTAAAATATTTTACGAATTGGAAATGATATTTTTAATCAGTTTCCCAATCATGGAGGCAATCTTGCCAATTTACTGGAAATCGTCGCTATCAAGTCTAATATTGCCTATTTGCACCGCTGTAAACAAGCAGAAATTAAACCTCATTTAGCAAAGTTCATGAAACTTTCGCTGAGTTTTTTATTAAATTTTTTACAGACAAAAAGGATCTAGTTTCAGATCCCTTTTTTGCCTTTAACACAACGGACTTTACTACTGTAAATTAGCAATACCGTTAGTTAAGTTTGAACTTAAACGAAAACTATTTAATGGCAACTAGCTAAGGTTTTAGTCAAAAGTAGAGACTTGATAAATCACACTACCACTTTTGCTATTTTTTAGCTTGTGAACTGAAGGCTTGAGACTTTAAATTTTAGACTCCTGCCAGCAGCTTTAGATTTCACCATTAACCTGCATTTGATGAACTTGATCTGCCAATTCTTGACAATTTTGATCATCTAACTTATCAATTGCCAACATTCCCATGAGAATAACTTCTTTCAAAGTTAAGCGAGTTGAATGTGCCTGTTTTTGCACAATCTCCTTAATGATGGGAGATACACCGATTGCTGTACTAGCTCTAGCCACGTTATAAAAAGAAACATTAATGACATCCGATAAATCTTAGCACTTTTCGCTAAGTTATTCTACATCCCCGGAACTGATCTACTTTAGTTTCGATAAATCTTTGTATGTCTAATCCAAACTATAAATAGCAAACAGACTCAATAATTCTGCAAATCTAACTTTTTGACTACGGACATAACTCTTCTGTAGCAAGCATTTTAACGATTTACTTACTCTGCTACAAACAGCCGTGTTACTGAAATCACACAATAAAATAACGCAACTTATTTAAGTATCAATAATAACATTGCTTATAGAGATAGGTGTAAATAAACGTAGCTATCTTAAAAAAATAAATACTATTTAAAGCTTATCAATTGGACTTTCTGGCGTTTTATTGCTGTTTTTTTAGCAACAAAAATTGATACCTATATAATTATTTATTAATTTTTCTTACAACTCACAACACAAACAATTAATTATTGTCATCTATCAAAAGTATTAAACCTAAAATTTAGTAGATCATCAAGGGATAAGATTGTGAAACCCGATGGTAACAGAGAGATACTCAAAAAGCCGGAAAGCTTATACAGTAAATCTTCTAAAATAGAAAATCCCAAAATTTAGTGTTGATTAATCCTGACGGGAGGATATTTATTGTGGTTCAACGGATTGAAAAGCGTTGAATAACTTAATATTATTAAATATTGTAAACTAGCAAAATAAGCCCCGTCTCACTTAATGATCGATTGACAATCAAGACAGTCGCTACGAATCAAGGCTTTTTTCAATGTGGGGTATAGACAGAAATCGAAATCTTCCTGAATTCACTTAGTTAACGCTGTCATAAGAAAAAGTAGTGAATACGCACAAGGAACAAAACAACGATGAGTGAACCTTATCTGTTGGCTGCAAGTTTATTAACAGGATTGGTCATACCAATATCAATGCCCCCACAAATAACCAATCTTCCCAAAGATTCTCTATCTCTATTGGATTTAGCCGAGGGTTTCCAGGTTTACAAGGGCAAAAGAAATTCTCCACGTCAAATTGCTGTACCTGAATTTAGTAATCAAATTGAAAACTCCTCATCAGCAAATAAGAGTCTTGTCAAGACTGATAAATTATTACCAGAATTTAGTAGACAAGCGCCGACAACCGTTGAACAATCATCAGTAATCAGGAAAAACCTCCCCACCTTAGAGATTCTCTTATCAGAATTTAGACAGCATGGGTTATCAATACCTGTTAAATCATCCTTTAACTTAAATTCCCCAACGACACCAACTAAATCACCTATTTCTGGTAGTCAACTCTACCAGCAAAGATTAGCATCACTTATATCTGGTCAGATTTATACGCGCACTGATAATGATGAAAATTTAGCATTGTCTGGGGAATCAAATAAGGCAGATAAACTGACTTATCAAGACTGGAAAAGCTTATTAGCTATGGAAGCTAAAGCTATGGCTAAAGGTCAAGGTGCGAATCGGTTGAGTATTTTAGTAGGTGATTCTTTAAGTTTGTGGTTTCCCAAGGACAAACTACCTACGGGTAAATTATGGCTAAATCAAGGTATATCTGGAGACACTTCTGAGGGCGTTTCTAAAAGATTGTCGGCATTTTCTGCCACCAGACCCGATGTAATTTATGTGATGACTGGGATTAACGATTTACGTAAGGGCGCTACTGACAAGTCAATTTTGGTCAATTCCTCGCGGATTATTCATAGCTTACGTCAGAGTCATCCCAGTAGTCAGATTATTGTCCAATCTATTTTACCTGTGCGATCGCAGAAAATCCCCAATAGTCGAATTCGTAATATTAACGCCCAACTGGCTATAATTGCCCAAAAGCAAGGGGCTAATTACCTCAACATTCACAATTGGTTTACGGATATTGATGGCAATTTGCGTCCCGAATTAACTACAGATGGATTACATTTATCTTTAGCAGGATATCAAGTGTGGCAATTTGCACTTGAGCAAATAGAATATAGAGTTGCTCAAATTTACAATTGATATATGCAAATTGAATGTATATTAACGTAAGTTGCTAGTTGAAAATGGGTAAGAGGCAAGAGGGAACAGGCAAGGGGCAAGGGGCAAGGGGCAAGAGGCAAGGGGCAAGAGGCAGGAGTAGTTGACCAGTGACCAATGACCTTTTTCCCTGCCTAAATTTAGATAATTAGTAACTTAAGTTATATTATTTTACAGATCAGGGTGTGATAGCTATCACTAAATATCAAATGGCAGATCGGATAAATGATATCGCTTGGCAAGCTCACCAGGGGAGCGTGGCGGCAATTATTCAAGTTTTAAATGAAAGGCTAGTTGTGTCTGGTGTCAGAACTAGAGCAGTTTTTGTGACTGGCATATTACAAATCTTGTGTGAAGCAGCTACAGTAGAGCAACTGGAGCAATCTGTCCTAGTACCAAAAATTCAAGAAATTTTGGACTCACTTGCACCACATCATATTCGCCGAGTTAATATTAATAGTCGAATTGTTCGAGAAGAGCAATTACTATGGTTGGAGGAAATTAACCGCGATACTGATGGTCAGTTACTGTGGTCACGGGAAATTACTGTACACCAACCAAATTTGTTAAAGCGGTTAATTCCAGAGTTAACTGAAGTTTATACCAAATCAAGAAAACCTATTTTAGCAAAACCCCAATCTTTGCTGAAGAATCGAAATCAGGGCAAAATTTCTGTCAAAACTCTATTTATATGGGTTGCTGGTTTATCTTCAGTAATTTTACTGGCTTGGTTGCTAGATTTTCGGTTAAGTAATCCATTAAAGAAGCTGTTGCCATTAGTGGGTTCTCAATCTTCTCAAACAGTCAACCAAAGACCGCCAGAATCATCGAATCGTCCTGTTAGCCAAAGTCTTTCTATCCCATTGGATGATCCGTTTGCCGCATCTGTGAGACTGGCTAACCAGGCGACTGTGACTGGTACAACGGCTACAACTTCAACTCAGTGGTTGGAATTAGCTGCTACTTGGCAACGGGCTTCTGATTTAATGGGTCAGGTTACACCTAGCCACAGCCGTTATCAGGAAGCACAAATTAGAACTAAGTTGTATAAAAAGTTTAGTGAGGCTGCCCAGAAAGAAGCTCAGAAGAGTAAATCTTAACAATGTCAGAATCAGGATGTCCAGGATTTAAGGATGAACAGGATGTATTTTTTCTATTCCTCCTTCTTCTTCCTTCCTCCTCCTGACTCCTGACTCCTAATTAGGGTCTGCTGAATAAACCTAGAACTGAGATATATCAAGAGTTTGAAGGTAAAAAAGGTGAAACAAGTGCAAGGAATAAGCGTTGAAACTACCAAAACCCTATCACTTGACCAAATTCAAGATTATTCTTCTCTTCTTCTAATTCTTCTTCCTGACTCGGTGACTCCTAGCCCTCACAGACAACTTTTTCAGCAAACCCTAATTAGCTCATTTCTAACATTCTTTGCATGGGTCGGAGTGCGGCTATGCGGACTTCTTCTGGTAGGGTAATTTCTGGGGTGCGGTTTTTCATGGCTAGATACAGTTTTTCTAGGGTGTTTAGCCGCATAAATGGACATTCGTTACAGTTACAATCACTTTGGGGGGGTGCGGGAATAAAATGTTTGTCAGGCGCTAGTTTTTGCATCTGGTGAATGATTCCTGGCTCTGTAGCCACGATGAATTCTTGACTAGGGCTGGTTTGACAATAATTGAGTAAGGCGGCTGTAGAGCCAATATAACTGGCATGGCGGAGGACGCTGGTTTCACATTCGGGGTGAGCGATCGCTTCTGCATGAGGATGTGTAATTTTTAACTGGACTATTTTCTTTTCGGAAAAGGTTTCATGAACAATACAGCTACCTTGCCATAACAGCATCTCCCGTCCTGTTTGTGACCTTACATACCGTCCCAAGTTGCGATCTGGAGCAAAAATAATTGGCTGTTCCTGGGGTATTTGCTGGACAATTTTCACAGCGTTGGAACTGGTACAGATGATATCGCTCATGGCTTTAATTTCCGCCGAGCAGTTAATATAAGAAATTATCAAATGGTCTGGGTGTGCGGCTTTAAAAGCTGCAAATTCCTGGGGAGGACAACTATCTGCTAAAGAACATCCTGCATTAATATCTGGTAATAACACCAATTTATCAGGGTTGAGGATTTTGGCTGTTTCCGCCATGAAGTGAACACCAGCAAAGACAATGACATCGGCTTTGGTATTGGCTGCGGCTTTGGCTAATTGCAAGGAATCGCCAATGAAATCGGCAATATCTTGAATATCAGGATCTTGATAGTAGTGGGCTAATATCACTGCATTCAGTTCTGTTTTGAGATCCGCAATGGCGGCAAATAGATCTAAGGGTAAAATACCTGATTTTGGTTGAGTAAGTGTAGTTGTAAACACAATTAAAAACTGCTTTTTTGTACAATTAAGATTACAAAGCAAGGGAACAGGGAATAGGGAACAGGGAACAGATAAGAAATGCTCATTTGCACCAGTTTAAAGCTTAGTCAAGAATAAAGATGTTTTTACAAGATGGGTAGCCCGAAAAAACGGTATCCTTATTTTAATCTCATGTTTCTAAACATGAGTTTTCCCTGTTTCCTCTGAACTTGTAAATTCAATTATAGTAGTTTTTACCAAAAAGAGTGAGGGATTGATTCTAGCAATTTATGTCCAAATCCGGTGGAGTTTCATATCCTGGAGATATACGGCTTTTTAAAGTGGCATGACCAGTCAGAAAAATCAATCAAAACCTATCAAAATTGCTGTAATTGGCGATGTTCACGACCAATGGGAAGTAGAGGACGGCATAGCACTCCAGCATCTCGGTGTTGACTTGGCGCTATTTGTCGGTGATTTCGGGAATGAGTCGGTGGAGGTGGTAAAAGCGATCGCCTCCCTAGACCTTCCCAAAGCAGCCGTAATGGGCAATCACGATGCCTGGTACTCGGCGACTGAATGGGGACGCAAAAAATGTCCTTATGACCGCACCAAGGAAGACTGGGTACAGGAACAGCTAGATTTATTAGGTTCTGCCCAAGTCGGTTATGGTAAGTTAGATTTTCCTCAGTGGAACTTAACTGTGGTGGGTGGTCGTCCTTTTACCTGGGGAGGACCCGAATGGCGATTTGCCCAAATGTGTCAAGAACGCTATGGTGTCTCTAGTTTGGAGGAGTCCGCAGATAAAATTGTTAAGGTAGTAAAAAGTGTTACTTGTGATCATATTATTTTTCTCGGACACAATGGACCAAGCGGTTTAGGCGATCGCGCTGAGGACCCTTGTGGCAAAGATTGGCATCCTATCGGTGGTGATTTTGGTGATCCTGATTTAGCGGAAGCAATTTCTCAAAGTCTCAACCTCAAGAAAACTGTTTCCCTTGTCGCTTTTGGTCATATGCACCGCACACTGCGCCATACTAAAAAGTTGCAACGCAAGGCTGTGTTTAGAAGTCCAGAAGGAACTATTTACCTAAACGCTGCCACCGTCCCCCGGATTATTCAACAAGACGGGATGAAGTTACGGAATTTTTCTCTGGTTTCTTTGCAGGATGGTTTGGTAACAAAAGCTTCTCTAGTTTGGGTGGATCAGGACTACCACATCGCTACTGAGGAAGTTTTTTATAATTCTTCAGTTTCAGTAGTGCCAATTCTGTAATTATGTGTTATGATTTTATTTGTCAGTTTTTGTATTCCACAATTCTGGCAAATAATCTGGAGAGGTGGCAGAGTGGTCGAATGCGTCCGACTTGAAATCGGATGAGGTGAAAGCTTCCGGGAGTTCGAATCTCCCCCTCTCCATTGAATAATTTCTCTGTCATAAAATAACCAATATCTATATTATGGCTCTTGCGTCACTTTTATGGAGAATTAATACTAAAGTGCCAGTTTAATAAACTACGTAATCTAAAATTACTAAAGTTACGAAATCCATATCCAAGTCTTTTGATTAATTTGAGTTTATTATTAATTCCTTCTACAGTACCACTGGTAGTTCTATCGTCAAAATAACCTACGACTTCACCAAACCATCTAATTATTGTTCCTATACTTTTGGGAAAATACTTCATTCCATCATGCATCCAATCTAATAAATTTATTATGTTTTCACCCCAAGGCTTAGTAGATTCAAATATGTCTCGAAACTCTTCTTTGAGGGCGTGCATTTTTGCCAGAATAGGGGAAACTTCTTGAACATTATCTAATCTTTCTTTTTGTTGTTCATTTAATCTGGATTCTTCTTGAGAAGATTTTAACTCACAAAGTAGAGAATATCGAGGCTGTTAACTACTATTAAATGCGTACTATATGTAACTGTGTGCATCTTTAAAGGTAAAAATCAAAAATTTTCGGGATTATTGACTATAATAGGTATAATCAAAATTATCTCCATTATTTATGACTAATATCACCATCTCTAACATTGATGATGACATCAAATATCAGTTGCAAAAACGAGCCGAAAAACATGGACGTTCCCTAGAAGAAGAAGTGAGAGAAATTCTCCGTCTTGTTCTCATCGAAAATACTAAACATCCCTTAAATCTAGCAACTTTGATTGAACAACGGTTTACAAATTTGGGCGATTTTGAATTACCAGAAATAGCTAGAGAACCTATCCGCAACGTATCAATATTTGAAGAATGATTATTTTGGATACAAATGTCATCTCAGAATTAATGAAGACTCAAAAGTCGGAAATAGTTCGTGAATGGGTAGCTGAAAAACCTTTGATGAGTATGTTTACTACAACAATTACTCAAGCGGAAATTCTCTATGGTATTGCTTTACTCCCTGAAGGAAAACGACGAAAAGAACTTAGTCAAGCAGCACAACTGATGTTTTCTGAAGATTTCGCTGGACGCGTTCTTGCTTTTGATCAAAATGCTGCTGTAGCATTTGCCCATATTGCATCCCAACGACGACAAAATGGGACTCCTATTTCTCAAGCTGATGCTCAAATTGCTGCTATTTGTTACACTCATAAAGCAACCATAGCAACACGCAATGTTTCTGATTTTGAAGGATGTGGTATTTCTATTATTAATCCTTGGAAATATGAATCAGTATAGATAACTACCTTGATCCCACCTTCCGCACCCTAAACTGTCACACAACGACAATTGGTCGTTTGGAGATTTGGGACTGGCGAACTGCTTGCAGCAGCGCTTCGCTATCGCTATCTGAAATTTCCCAATTTTTGTATAAAAATTATCCTTTAAGGTATTCAAAGATCCGAAATTACCGATTGTGACACCAGAGGGTGCGGAAGGTGGGCTTGATAAGTCGCTTAACTCCTGACTCCTGCTATTTTATTCGGGTGCGGCTCTTTTGAGAAGACAATTTCAATTCTGGCATAAAGCCTAGAGTTCATACAGGGTAAGGATTGTAATTTTTAAACATTCTGAAAAGGGGTTCGCTCAAATTTCAAAATCGAGATCATATCTTTTTTGTAGTATCGTGTTACATTCTGAAAAAGGGATTTTTGTTTAATTTTTCTGCGAGCTTAATTCCAGTTTTTAGGTTAGAAAAGAAAAATGTAGATATAGTTAGGTTAGAGCCGTGTAATACGAATGTAGTATTTCGTCTTCCTAAAAGAGCCGCACCCATTTTATTCTTAAAGATGTCTGCTAAGTCTTAACTAATATTAATTAACCCCCAGGCTTAAATTATGAATTAGTCTGAGGGCAATTTACAAACAAGAGATGCTCCTAAATCAGTGTATTAACAACAGAAGAAGGTGCTATCCCATTTTGGGAATCATTGTTAACTGATTGCTGAGGCTGAATTTCTTCCTGTACTCCCCGCATCTTAATTAACTTAATCGCCCGGTTGACGCTTTCTGGCAAAACTACTACCAAACTACCATCAGTAGCCATATCTAAGGCTTTGTTAATAGCTGTGGTTTCATCCAAAATTGATTCAAAGCGGTAATTAGGCTTCACTTGGGTAATGCCTTCGACAATCAAATCTGAAGCTGAACCACGAGGTCTACCCCTAGTATCATCATCTTCTTTAACAATGATGTAGTCAAAGATATTTGCTGATAATCTACCTAGAGTAACAAAGTCTTCGTCACGGCGATCGCCCGGACCACCAATTACACCAATGCGCTGTCCCGTTGTCCAATTACGGACAAATGACCCCAAAGCCTCGTAACTAGCAGCATTGTGGGCATAATCTACCAAAGCATGGTATTTACCCAAATTAAACAAATTCATCCGTCCTGGGGTCTGACTTACGGAAGCACGAAAGCCTCTTAAACCAGCGCGAATTTGCTCAATGGTGACATCCTGAACAAAAGCTGCCAAACTAGCGGCTAAAGCATTAGCAATCATAAATGGCGCTCTTGCACCCATTGTCAAGGGGATATTTTCTGCCCTTTCGATGCGGTGCGTCCAATCACCTTTGACAATGGACAGATAACCATGTTCATAGACTGCGGCTACTCCACCTTGTTGGATATGTTTCCGTACCAGATCTGAGTCTGGATTCATGGTAAAGTAGGCAATGTTCGCCTTAGTTTTTTCTGCCATAGCAGCAACCCGGTGATCATCGGCATTGAGTACCGTATAACCATCAGGGAAAACAGCTTCAGCAACTACGCTTTTGAGATGGGCTAATTGCTCAATAGTATCTATATCACCGATGCCTAAATGGTCAGCGGACACATTTAATACTACACCTACATTAGCATTTTCAAAACCCAACCCAGAGCGGAGAATGCCACCGCGAGCCGATTCCAATACGGCTACTTCTACGGTCGGATCTTGAAGGATAACATGGGCGCTTTGAGGACCTGTATTATCTCCCGATTCTACTAAGAAATCACCGATATAAGTACCATCTGTAGTTGTGTAGCCGACAACCTTACCAGTTTGCTTATAAATATGAGCTAACAGGCGAGTTGTGGTGGTTTTACCATTCGTACCTGTAACTGAAAGTATAGGAATGCGGCTAGATTGTTCGTTGGGGAACAGCATATCCATGACTGCGCCGGCGACATTGCGGGGGATGCCAATGCTGGGGGCAACGTGCATTCGGAAACCAGGGGCAGCATTGACTTCAACAATTACACCGTCTAATTCTCTTAAGGGACGGCTAATATCTGAAGTCACGATATCTATACCAGCTACATCTAAGCCGATAATTCTGACTATCCGTTGTGCTAACCAGCGATTTTCTGGGTGAATTTCGTCTGTGCGATCTACAGCACTACCACCTGTACTTAAGTTAGCTGTAGCTCTTAAGTAACAAATTGCTCCCTGGGGTGGCACACTGTTGATGGTGTACCCTTGTCTATCTAGAAGTTGATAGCTGGTACGGTCTAGTTCGATTTTAGTCAAGACGTTATCATGTCCGTCACCACGTTTAGGGTCAAGGTTTGTTTCTTCAATTAGTTCTGTAATTGTAGATTTGCCATTACCCACGACATGAGCAGGAATTCTCTCTGCTACAGCAACTACTTTGCCATTAACTACTAATACTCGATGATCTCTTCCCACATAGTATCGCTCAACAATGATTGAGCGAGAGACTTGTCGAGCCATTTCATAAGCTGCTTCTGCGTCTTCCCAGTTGCGGATATCAATGGTGATTCCTCGTCCATGATTACCGTCTAAAGGCTTAATCACGATGGGATAACCACCAACATATTCAATGGCTTCTTCTAAATCATCAAAGAAATTGATGACTGTACCTCTGGGGACTGGTACGCCGTTGGCATCGAGAATTCGTTTAGTAGCTTCTTTATCACCGGCTAGTTCTACACCAAGAATGCCTGTGTTATTGGTCATTGTGGCTTGAATCCGTTTTTGGTGGATACCATAGCCCAATTGGATTAAGAATCTAGCTGGTAAAGGCATCCAAGGAATACCTTTTTTCTCCGCTTCTTTGATAATGGCTTCTGTGGAAGGTCCTAGTGAAGCATCACGCCAAAAGTCTTTGAGGTCTTGAACGTCTTGCTCTAGTTCGGCTTTGGGATAACGTCCCCGGTCAATAATACTTTGACATAGCCTGACTGCTGACCGGGCTGCATAGCGACCCGCCTCTTCGTTTAGGTACTCAATCACTACTTGGTAAATACCAGGTGTGACGGTTTCACGGGTGCGACCGAAACCTACGTGCATTCCCGCTAATTCCTGGAGTTCTAAGGCTACGTGTTCCACTATATGACCCATCATGGTGCCTTCTCGCACCCGCATTAGAAAACCACCACGACAGCCTGGGGAGCAGTAGTGACCCTCTAGACTTGGCAGTGCCTCTACTAGTCCTTCATAAAAGCCAGGTATTTCATTTGAGGGGGTTTCGGCAAGTTTGTCTAAGTCTAGGCGCATAACGATCAGTTTATGCCGTCGAATGCTCCAGTAATTTGGGCCGCGTAAGGTCTGGATCTTGAGGATTCTCATGGGAATAGGTAGATGGAGATTCGTAACCAAAATTCTAGTTTTTTGCTGGAATTGACCGCTAAATTTGGCATTTGAAGCAGTTTTTCCTTCTTAGATGGAATTGATCTAAACTCTAGAAGAAGAAATCAAGATGCGGTCAAATCAGTGTTACCTGATATGCTCTATATCTTCTACATCGTCAGCTAGAGATGCGATGCACAGCAGGTAAAACAGTACGTTGGTAAAGATGGAAGCGATCTCCGTAACTAAGGATATGTAGTCTTAAATTATGTACTGTCAGGGGTTGGTTAGCACTAACATTGGGTTCATTAGTGTGGGTAAGTTCGGTAGGATCAACAATAGTGACACTGCCTTTGCCCATAACTTGTAGCCAACCATCGCGTTCAAATACGGCACAGGTATCTTCATCTATCCCAATGCCTAATCTATCTGGGTGAGCGGCGATCGCACTAACAAGTCGTCCCATCCGATTCCGGTTATGGAAATGTTGGTCAACGACAACTTCAGGAATGAATCCTAAGCCTGTTGCCATGTCCACTAGGGAACGATTGGGTGTTTCACCACTACCACCACCTGCGATCATGTGATGTCCCATCACGGCTGCTCCAGCACTTGTTCCTGCCAAAGTCAGTTGTCCGGCTCTCACCCGCTGGCGGATAATTTCCATTGCTGGTGTGTCGGACAGGACTCCACAAAGGCGCAGTTGGTCTCCTCCGGTTAAGAAGACACCACTACAGGCTTCGAGGGATGCTTTAATCTCAGGATTTTCGCATTGTTCCCGTTCCCGAATGTCTAATATCTCAACCTTTTCCGCACCCATTTCTTCAAAAATGCGAACGTACCTACCAGCGATAATGGCAGGCTCACGGGAGGCTGATGGAATTATTGTAATATACGCCTTGTTACCACCAGCACGAACAAAAAAAGTTCTTAGAATTTCACGTCCATGAACTTTATCTTCTGCGCCTCCGATAACTAGTACGGCGGTTTTAGTAGCTTGGGGTGTCCTCATTTCCAGCGATTTAACTTCTAACTGCGGCATTGTGTTTCTGCTTGAGGGAGTCAACAACTTCAGGTTTGATGAGAGGACACTGCTTGACGCACACGATGCCTCAATTTTCTCATGTCCGTCGTTCTCATGGCCAACATCTTGTTTTTTACCTATCTACTTTTTCCAGATGGCTTTCATAGTGCTAAATTAACTATAATTCCCTTCTGGACTTAGGATTTAGTCGGTCTTGACACTCTTACTTCTGAGGCTGGTTGGATGTATCCCGGAAGTTGTTAACTTTGGTGGGATTATTAATTTAAATTTAGTAGTGACAATATTTAAACATAAATTAAGTAATTAGAAAAACTTTTGATCTCACTAAGAAATTAAGAATCTTGGTATTTTTAGGCACTGTTGGTAGATTTTTAGTTTTTCTATGACTGACAAAAAAGGCAAGAGGTAAGAAGAGAGAAACTTCCTTCTTTATTATTTCTTCTCCTGACTCCTGAACTCCTGAATGGGCGCAGTCCCTGCGCCCCTACCTCCTGATAGCGCAGCGTGGCGTTAGCCATACTCCTGACTCCTGACTTCTGAGTCCTGAATCCATGCTAGGTTATCAGTTATGGTATTGGCTAAGTATCTACCCTTAAAATTAGTTCTATCGAATCCGAATTACTGTGCGTTTTGATATAGTTACACTTTTTCCTGACTGTTTTACATCAATCCTCAATTCTGGTTTGTTGGCTAAGGCTTTAGCTAAACAGATTGCTCAAGTGCATTTAGTTAATCCTAGAGATTTCACTACGGATAAGCACCATAAGGTGGATGATCAACCCTATGGTGGTGGTGTGGGAATGTTGATGAAGCCAGAACCGATTTTTGCGGCTGTGGAGTCTTTGCCGATTTTACCCCGTCGAGATGTGATTTTGATGAGTCCCCAGGGACAACCAATGAACCAGCCCTTGCTGCGCGAATTAGCCACGAATTACGACCAGTTGGTTGTGATCTGTGGTCATTATGAAGGGGTAGATGACAGGGTGCTAAATTTGGTGAATCGGGAGATTTCTTTGGGGGATTTTATCCTGACAGGGGGAGAAATTCCTTCGATGGTTTTGATCAATGGTGTGGTGCGTCTGCTTCCGGGAACTGTGGGTAAGGAGGAATCGCTGAAGACGGAAAGTTTTGAGGAATATTTGTTGGATTTTCCCCAGTACACTCGTCCGGCAAATTTTCGTGGTTGGCAAGTCCCAGATGTGCTACTAAGTGGTAATCATGCAGCGATCGCTCGTTGGCGTTTTCAACAACAAATTCAGCGCACAGCTTCCCGTCGTCCCGATTTGCTGAAACTTTGGGAAAAAGAGAGGGAACAGGGAGGAGGGGAGTAGGGAGTGGGGGGAGTGGGGGGAGTTGGGGGAGTGGGGGGAGTGGGGGGAGTTGGGGAAGTGGGGGGAGTTGGGGGAGTGGGGGGAGTAAAAGGGGAGAAATATTCTTGTGCAACTGACAAAGGACAACTAACTATGAATATCAGAATCGGTAATGGCTACGATATACACAGATTGGTGGGCGATCGCAATTTGATTTTAGGCGGTATTCACATTCCCTACGAACTCGGCTTGTTAGGACATAGTGACGCTGATGTGCTTACTCATGCTATTATGGATGCGATGCTGGGAGCCTTATCTTTGGGAGATATTGGTCATTATTTTCCCCCGACAGATCCCCAATGGGCTGGGGCTGATAGTTTAGTATTATTACATCAAGTCCATCAACTAATTCGTGATCAAGGTTGGAAAATTGGCAATATTGATTCTGTTGTTGTCGCTGAACGTCCCAAATTAAAACCGCATATTTCTAAAATGCGAGATAAATTAGCAGCAGTTTTAGAAGTAGAACCAAATCAAATTGGTATCAAAGCTACAACCAATGAAAAACTCGGACCAACGGGGAGAGAAGAAGGGATTTGTGCTTATGCTGTAGTTTTGTTAGTGGCAGATGATTGATAACTAATAGGAGAATAAGAGAATGTTTAGTTTAGACAAACCAGAAGAACTAATTAAAATCAGACTTATTTCTAGTATTTGGAATAATCAATTTGATTCACCAGAGAAAATAGAAAGTTTATTTCAACTATCTTCTCCAGATATTATTGTCTTAGATCAAAATCAGCAAATTGCATTATTAGTAGATATCACAACGCAAGAAATTCTGGAAAATTATGAAAATAATTTATCAAAAGTTAGCAACCTATATTTACGAAACTCTCAAGAAAACCCGCGATTTGTTATTTTAGCAAATTTAACAAAAATTAATGTTTTCAAGTCTATTAATGGCGTATTCTCTGAGCCATTGATATCATTAAATGCAGGAGATATTCTCAGCCATTATGACTCAAGATTCAGCGAAAAAAGAATATTTAAGTTCTATCTAAAAACCCTAATAGAATCTTGGCTGAGAGACTTAGCTTATCAGTGGAAATCAAAAATACCACCTGGATATCAAGAATTAGAAAAAATAGGTATCCTAACAAATTTAAAACATGGAGAGACCTATTCACAAAATGATGAATAGAAATACATTATTTTGTGAAAATTTATAGTTAATTATCAGGAAGATTAGAGTGACCATACTTTATATAGAAACTAACTTTTTTATGTCTATTGCGAAAGGACAGGATTCGCAAGCAGAAGATTTGCTGTATAATCCGCCTAATTCAGTTAAGATATTTATACCAAATATTTGTTATATTGAAGCTGTGTCTGTTTACAAGTTAGAAAAACAAGAAAAATTGAAATTTAAACGAGAACTAGAACTAAAAATCACAGAAATTGACCGTGATAAAACTTCTAATTATGCTCCCTTATTAAGTCAACAATTACAAGAAACTATCATTACCAATAATGCTTTACGCAATACTGGAATTAAATACTTTGCAATCACGCAGGATTTTCTCAATTGGTTTAATTCTCGTTCATCAACTTAGATAACTGTTTAATTATTAAAACTATGACATTAACTAAAAAGATACTCAATTCCACAAAACGCCTTTTTTTATTAATAACTATTATTGCTTTTACAGCAATAGGACTTACCGCTTGTAACCCAACCAAATTAAAAACAAATGCGGCTCAAGTACCCCAATTAGTAACAAGCATTTTGAGTGATCCAAAAACATTTAATGCTGCGCTGAGTTCCGAATCACCAAATATTTTTGGTTACACCTATGAAGGATTATTAACTCAAAATCCCATTAACGGTAAAATAGAAGGAGCATTAGCTCAATCATGGGAAATATCACCAGATAAAACCAAAATTACCTTTACCATGCGTGAAGGTTTAAAATGGTCAGATGGACAACCATTAACAGTTGATGATGTCGTATTTACCTATAATGATATTTATTTAAATGAAAACATCCCTACAGATACTAGAGATGTTTTAAGAGTCGGGAAAGATCGCAAATTACCAACTGTCAGAAAAATAGATAATAGAAGAGTGGAATTTAGTGTCCCTGAACCATTTAGACCTTTTTTACTGAATACAGGAGCATCTATTTTACCTGCTCATATTTTAGAGAAATCAGTCAAAACAAAAAATAAAGATGGTAAAGTGGAATTTCTGAATAAATGGGGTGTGGATACTCCTCCTGAAGAAATTATTGTTAATGGTCCTTATAAACTGGAAAGATATGATACGAGTCAACGGATAATTTTTCGCCGTAACCCCTATTATTGGCGTAAAGATGCTCAAGGTAAACCCCAACCTTATATTGAACGAATAATTTGGCAAATTGTGGAGTCAACAGATACTTCCTTACTCCAATTTCGTTCCGGTGATTTAGATTCTATTGGTGTTTCCCCTGATTATTTTTCTTTATTAAAAGTTCAGGAAAAACAAGGGAATTTTAAAATATATAATGGGGGTCCTAGTTCTAGCACTTCCTTTATTTCCTTTAACTTAAATAAGGGAAAAAGACAAAATCAACCATTAGTTGATCCAATTAAATCTAAATGGTTTAATAATGTGCAATTTCGGCAAGCATTAGCCTATGCTATTGATAGACAAACCATGTTAAATAATACTTTTCGTGGTTTAGGTACACCCCAAAATTCTCCTATTTCTGTTCAAAGTCCTTATTTCTTATCACCGGAAAAAGGCTTGAAGGTTTATAACTATAATCCTGAAAAAGCCAAAGAATTACTACTAAAAGCTGGATTTCAATATAATGAAAAAAATCTCTTAGTAGATAATCAAGGTAATGAGGTGAGATTTGCATTATTAACTAATGCGGGGAATAAAATTCGGGAATCAATGGGTTCGCAAATTAAACAGGATTTAAGTAAAATTGGTATTCAAGTAGATTTTACACCATTGGCTTGGAATACTTTTATAGATAAACTTTCTAACACTTTAGATTGGGATGCTTGTTTAATAGGTTTGACAGGGGGTTTAGAACCAAATGATGGTGCTAATGTGTGGTCTCCTGAAGGGGGACTACATATGTTTAATCAAAAACCACAAGCTGGACAAAAACCGATTGAAGGTTGGGAAGTTGCTGACTGGGAAAAGAAAATTAATGAACTTTATATTCAAGGCGCACAGGAGTTTGATGAGGCTAAATTGAAGGAAATTTATGGCGAAAGTCAACAATTAACACAGGAGTATTTACCTTTCATTTACTTGGTTAATTCCTATTCTCTATCAGCAATCAGAAATCGGTTTCAAGGTATCCAATATTCTGCTCTTGGTGGTGCTTTTTGGAATATTCATGAAATTAAAGTTACGAAATAGTTGACTGTTGACTGAATAAGGGAAATCCAAAATCTAAAATCCAAAATCCAAAATTGCATGACACAACCAGAAAATTTGCGATCGCTCTTAGAAGCCGTCGCCAATGGTAAAATAACCCCAGATATAGCCTTCGACTCCCTCAAAGACTTAGCCTATCAATCCGTAGGTGAATTTGCTAAAATAGATCATCATCGTCAATTAAGAACCGGGTTCCCGGAGGTAATTTGGGGACCAGGTAAAACACCTGAACAAATTGCTCAAATTATGGAAGTCATGCGCCACCGGACTTCCGTAGTTATGGCTACCCGCATTGAGCCAAAAGTATATTCCGCATTACAACCAAAAGTTAGAGGTATCCAATACTACGAACAAGCCCGAATTTGTGCCATTGTTCCCCCTGTGATTGAAGTCAGATTTCCCGGTAAAATTGGCATTCTTTCCGCTGGTACTGCCGATTTAGCCGTTGCTGAAGAAGCCGCTGTCACTGCGGAACTTTCGGGTTTTTATGTACAGCGCCTCTGGGATGTAGGTGTGGCGGGAATTCATCGGTTATTAAGCAACCGTCATGTATTAGAATCAGCATCGGTATTAATCGTTGTCGCGGGCATGGAAGGGGCTTTGCCCAGTGTTGTAGCGGGTTTGGCAGATTGTCCCGTAATCGCTGTTCCTACCAGTATTGGCTATGGTGCAAGCTTTTCTGGTTTGGCACCTCTATTAACAATGCTTAACTCTTGTGCTGCTGGTATAGGTGTAGTTAATATAGATAATGGCTTTGGTGCAGCGGTTTTAGCTGGGCAAATTTTACGAACTTCAGAAAAATTACGTTTAGCGGCAGAACGTAGTAAAGTGTCAGTAACCCAGCCCTAAAGGGACTGGGCTTGCAAGAGTAATTAAGCAAGCCGTGCTGACCAGACCACCCTGAGTTTACTCTCATCGTAGCCGTTATTTGAGTCACGACACCCTGGAATGCGAAGCTAGTTCCCCGCTCTGTCATTTGCAATTAAACAGTTTTAAGGTCACTGAAACAGTGTTGCAAGTCTAAAAAGCTCTTATAACTGGTCGAAGCTAACATTACCCCAGAAATGGGAGGCACATCGCGTGCAAAACATTATGCGTACAGAGTTGGGAATTTTGAATCGGTAATTGTCCCGTTGAAAGTACATCACAAAGGTACCCCGAATTTCTTAACTCCAAGGCGGTAATGAAAAAATATTCAAGGCGGTTAAAACCGCTCGTGCCGTTTCCCTCTCAGGGCTAAAGCCACTGAGTTTCCCACTTACTGGGTATTCTTATAATTGCGGTAGCTTTTTATTTGATTAGTTACTTCAAATCTTGATAACAGGTGATAAACCTTTTGGTGAAAGAATTATGGAACACTTGAATGATTCACTATTGCCACTGCTAGGAAATTTACAGGAACATATTACTCTTCTGGCTGATCTTGGTAATGTTAGAGACCCAGACCTTTTAGGTCAAGTACAAGCCTCTTGGAATCACTTTGTCAAAACTGGGCAAATTTGGGCATTGTTGATTGGTATAATTGTTGGTTATCTGTTCAAAGGTTTTACTAGTTACGGTTAAAGTGATTTTAGATTTTAGATTTTAGATTTTGGATTAGTTATTTAGATAATATAAGTTGCCAGTTAGGTAAATTGTCAGAATTAGGTGGTTATCGAGCGAAGTCGAGGTAATATCCAGGATTAAAGGATGAACAGGATGAAACCAGAGCTTTTACTAGCAATTACCTATTACCAATTACCCATTACCAGCCTCAACGAGATAACTAGCAACTTGAGTTAGATACTGAAAACCTTGTAATTTCGCTTATGAAACAACAAAATTTTTAACTCACATAAGGCGTATGATTCAAAATCTAATATCTACAAATTTCTTCCTTTCCCTTCAGATTTATGACCGAAAAACAAACTTGGAGTCAGCGGTTTGAGTCCGCGCTACATCCAGCGATCGCTCGTTTCAATGCTAGTATCAGTTTTGACATTGAACTTATCGAATATGACATTACTGGTTCTCAAGCTCATGCCAAAATGTTGGCACATACAGGTATAATTTCCCACGAAGAAGGGGAAGCACTGTTTAACGGTTTAGAACAAGTTCGTCAAGAATATCGTCAAGGGCAATTTCAACCCGGTGTTGATGCCGAAGATGTGCATTTTGCCGTAGAAAAGCGCCTCACGGAAATTGTCGGAGATGTAGGTAAAAAACTCCACACAGCCCGTTCTCGCAATGACCAAGTAGGTACAGACACTAGATTATACCTACGTGATCAAATTCAACAAATTCGCCAACAATTACGGAACTGGCAAACAGTATTAGTTGATATAGCCGAAAAAAATGTTGAAACCTTGATTCCTGGTTATACTCACCTGCAACGCGCCCAACCAGTGAGTTTAGCGCACCATTTACTGGCATACTTTCAAATGGCACAACGGGACTGGGAACGCTTAGAAGACGTTTACAGCCGAGTGAATATCTCCCCCTTGGGTTGTGGTGCTTTAGCGGGAACAACTTTCCCCATTGACCGCCACTATACAGCCAATTTATTACATTTTGACAATGTTTATGCTAACAGCTTGGACGGAGTGAGCGATCGGGACTTCGCCATAGAATTTCTCTGTGCTGCTAGTATTATTATGGTTCACCTCAGCCGTCTTTCCGAAGAAATAATCCTGTGGGCATCAGAAGAATTTCGCTTCATCACCCTCAAAGATAGCTGTGCCACAGGTTCTAGCATTATGCCCCAAAAGAAAAACCCCGACGTACCTGAATTAGTGCGCGGCAAAACCGGGCGAGTATTTGGTCATCTGCAAGCCATGTTAGTAATTATGAAAGGTTTACCCCTGGCTTATAACAAAGATCTCCAGGAAGACAAAGAAGGCATATTTGACAGTGTAAACACAGTCAAAGCCTGTTTAGAAGCAATGACAATTTTACTGCAAGAAGGTTTAGAATTTCGTCACCAACGATTAGCAACAGCAGTTACAGAAGACTTTGCTAACGCTACCGATGTTGCAGATTATCTCGCCGCCAGGGGTGTACCCTTCCGCGAAGCTTATAACATTGTCGGCAAAGTCGTCAAAACCAGTATTGCCGCTGGTAAACTGCTCAAAGATTTGCATCTAGAAGAATGGCAACAAATCCATCCCGCATTTGCCGCCGACATTTATGAAGCCATAACCCCACGTCAAGTGGTTGCAGCCCGCAACAGCTATGGAGGTACAGGCTTTCTCCAAGTTAGACAAGCCCTTATCAACGCCCGGACTCAAATCAGTGTGAAATAAAGGGAACAGGGAACAGGGAACAGGGAACAGGGAACAGGGAACAGGGAACAGGGAACAGGGAACAGGGAACAGGGAACAGGGAACAGGGAACAGGGAACAGGGAACAGGGAACAGGGGAGAAATTCCATTCTTTCTTCCAACTGACAACTGACAACTGACCACTAACACAAGTAAGGGTGTACTGGTGTACACCCTAAAAATTCAAAATATGAAAGAGTCAAATTTAACCAGCTACATTAATCAGCAGCATCCATTGCTGCTGCTCCTGTTCCTTCTTCCTCTTCACTCTTGGGCGGTCTTTGTTGGAATCTTCTGCCCATTCTACCTGTGGTGGTCCGTTTACGAAACTTTCTGGCGTAGGCCTGGTTTCGTAGCGCCTTTTCTTTTTTCGGGTTACGGCGCTTTGCCATATTCACCTCATTAATAAACAACAAAAAATTGGCATCTAGGCATTACTTAGGCCATATTAGCTACCGATATTATTGATATACTTTTTTAGCCTAGTGCAGCAATCAATACACTTTAAATAGCATACCATTATATCGCACTAAAAAGTCTAATGTCAACCAGAATTTAGGTTGGTAATTGGTATTGGTCATGAACTTCTGTGATTTTCTGAATTCAATTCAATTTACAATAGGTAGCTCGATTTAATTATACACAAACGAGGCTTGTATAAGCGAAAATTAGTAAGCACAATCTATATTTATACAGGGGTGAATAAACCTAGAACTGAGATATATCAAGAGTTTGAAGGTAAAAAAGGTGAAAGAAGTGCAAGGAATAAGGGTTGAAATTAGCAAAAGCCTATCACTTTACCAGATTTAATACTATTCTTCTCTTCTTCTAATTCTTCCTCCTGACTCCTGACTCCTAGCCCATGACTTACGTCACGCTGCGCTATCACAGACAACTTTTTCAGCAAGCCCTATATAGACACACAATTCCATTCTGCGGGCATTTTACGGCGGAAAGCGTTAAGAATCGCCGTTTCTATCCTTGGACTTGAGACTTTTCAGCAATTTACTAAATATTCAGATTAAATCAGAGAGAAATATCAATATTAGTTTTTACCCAATCAGCAAAATCTACAACTGTCATTTCTTCAGTTAAAAATAGCTGATTTTTATCATCTCGATGTAAGTGAGGAATATATTCATTCGCGTATTCTTTACCAATACGACCATATTTTAGGCGAATGGCTCGAGGATCTGGGCTATTATCAAAACCTGCTTCAACCCAATCACCTCGCAAAACATAATATCTATATTTTCTCAGTTCATCACTGAACAATTCTGTAATCAAAATCCGATATTCTCCATACTGTCCTTCTAAACGCAGGATGGCGCGTTTTGGAGTTGTGTCTATTATATAATTAACCTGCTGAAAATTAACTTTAGCGATTTTTACTATGTCAGTAAAATAGTCTGTAATTTTTGTATCCAATCTTCAACTCCTTGATGACAAAATTCCCAATCAGCTAAATCAATTTCCCATGTTTTACTGACTAAATTTTCTACTTGTTTGATAAAGTCTTCATCTTCATATATTTGCTGACAAAAAGTAGAATAATCTAGCTGATATTTTTCTTGATACTTAATATCTCGTTGACGAAGTTCAGCAATTTTTAAGGCTATCTTATCAAGAGTATATTGTTTAAGAGCCAAATCCATTGATTCTTGTAAATCTCCTAGTGCAGATAAAACTTCAATGTATTCATCTTTAATTGATACTGTCACCATGATTTTTACCTCTTGATAATTACGACATAAACTTACCCGTTGCCAAATAAGTTGTTAGCATTTGTTAGCTTTTTTTGTATTGGTTTTATATAACTAACTTACTACCAAAATCACCGTAACGATGCCTACTAGCAAGGCATCGCGGATTTTAGATTTGCGATTGATCTGTAATCTAAAATCTAAAATCCAACCAGCGATTTAATGGTTTACCGCTGCTGCTTCTCGTGCTGCTGCGGCTTGATCTGGATGAATACCCAAGCGTGTTAGGTTAATTCGACCCTTATTGTCAATTTCTCGCACTTTGACAATCACCTCATCACCAACAGCTACCTCATCTTCAACCTTACCAACGCGATAGTCAGCGAGTTGAGAAATGTGAATCATGCCTTCTTTACCGGGCAAGAACTCCACAAAAGCGCCAATGGGTATAACCCGTGTCACACGACCGATGTAAACATCCCCTTCATGGAGTTTACGAGTCATGCCCTGAACGATATTCCGCGCTCTCTTAGCTCGGTTTTCATCAACTGCGGAAATGGTGACAGTACCATCATCTTGGATGTCAATCTTTGCACCTGTTTCTTCAGTGATACCCTTAATGGTTTTACCACCAGGTCCAATCACCAGACCAATCATGTCAGGATCAATCTTAATTGTTAACAGACGTGGGGCAAAGGGTGAAGTTTCTTCCCTGGGGGTGTCAATAGTCTGGAGCATTTTTTCCAGAATGTGTAACCGGGCAGGTTTGGCTTGGTTGACAGCTTGGGCAATTACTTCTAAAGACAAACCAGATATTTTCATATCCATTTGCAAAGCTGTAATTCCAGTATCTGTACCAGCAACTTTGAAGTCCATGTCACCCAAAAAGTCTTCAATGCCCTGGATATCGGTGAGGATTCGTACTTCGTCCCCTTCCTTAATCAAGCCCATTGCCGCACCGCTCACAGGTTTGGTAATGGGTACACCTGCATCCATGAGGGATAAACTAGAACCACAAACTGAACCCATTGAAGTTGAACCGTTGGAAGAAAGCACTTCCGAAACTACGCGAATTACGTAGGGGAACTTGTCTTTTGGCGGTAATACAGGTAATAATGCCCGTTCTGCTAATGCACCATGTCCGATTTCCCGTCTACCAGGGGCGCGTAATGGTTTGGTTTCGCCGACGGAGAAGGGAGGGAAGTTATAGTGATGCAGGTAACGTTTAGTTTGTTCTAGTTGCAAGTCGTCGTTCAGATTTTGGGCATCTCCAGGAGTACCAAGGGTACACATTGATAGCACCTGAGTCAGTCCCCGGTTAAATAAACCGCTACCATGTACTCTTTTGGGTATAATCCCAACTCGACAAGAGATAGGACGAACTTCATCAAGCTTACGACCATCAACGCGCACGTTATCTTCGACAATTTGACGACGCATGAAGTATTTGGTAATGCTCTTGAAGGTATTACCAAGGGCTTTGGAGTCGGCTGTGGCAGCGATGCGAATGGGGTCTTCTTCTGGTAAGGCTTTGATTTCAGCAGAGATATTATCTTTTACTGCATCTAAAGCAATATCACGATCAGTTTTAGTTAACTCAAATTGCGCCAAGATTTTTTTGATCTCATCACTAGCGCGATCGCGGATATAGTTTTCTAATGTCTTATCTACTTCTGGTGGCGTTTCTTGCACAAGTTTTAGACCTAGTTCATCCAGCAAATCTAACTGAGCTTGAATTAAATCCCGAACCGCTTCGTAGCCAAAATCAATCGCTTCAATAATATCTTGCTCTGGCAATTGATTTGCACCCGCTTCCACCATAATTACCCCATCTGGGGAACCGGCAACGATTAAATCCAAATCTCCCGCTTCAATTTCCGCATAGGTAGGGTTAATAATAAAATCATCACCAACCAAGCCTACTCGCACTGCGGCCATTGGTCCATTAAAAGGAATTTGGGCAATGAGAGTAGCAATTGAAGCACCTGTGACTGCTAACACATCAGGGGGGACTTGCTCATCCATTGACATAGTTATTGCCACAACTTGCAAATCATCCCGCAACCATGAAGGGAATAAAGGACGGAGTGGGCGGTCAATCAGACGACTGGCAAGAATTGCCTTTTCCGGTGGACGACCTTCCCGGCGCATAATCCCCCCTGGAATTCTTCCTGCTGCATACAATCTTTCTTCGTAATCTACGGTCAGTGGCAAAAAATCAATGCCTTCCCGCGCTGCTGACCTTGTAGCCGTTACTAAAACAGTTGTATCTCCTGATTGTATCAAAACCGACCCACCTGCTTGGGGGGCTAGTAGGCCAACCGTCAGTCGAATATCCCGTCCATCAAAGGATATTGACTTTTCAAATTCTGCCATTCAGTTTTTTTTCCTTCTCTTACGCGATTCTCACTCTGTGGCAATCCTAACATTTATGCAGTCTAGACGGCTTCTGTAATGAACAAACATAAAACAAAATTTTCTCATTTAGCCGTACAACAGGCTTCATATCTGGGTTTGTGATCTCAGTTCTATTTTTGAGAACGATTTAATAATGGTTCATCATTCAATTAAACCGCAAATAACAGTATGATATTTACCTTGTCATTAAAAAGCATAGGTGCAAAAACGCAAAGCAATCCGTATAAATTCCACAAGAGGAACGCGGTAGCGTTGGGAGCTTCGCGTCTTCAGACCGAAGGGGGAAACGCACACGGGCGAATTGATAGCTATAACCGCTTCTCAATAAGGGGTTCGCGGATTTTGAAAACAAAAAAGTGCAAGGCTATGGCATTTAGAGCCTCAAAATCCTTGCATTTCCATGAAAAATCAGGGGGTGAATTTGGAAACCAATCTCCCAAACCACCATTTTTCAAACTGTGTGGCATCTAGGTTTGCTTTGGTTACTTATTCAGCAAACCCTATGTATGAATTTAGACTTTTCAAACAACCTCTAAATAAATAAACTAGGAGACACTTTAAAATATTCTCCCAAGGCTTTTGCTTGTGCTTTACTAATTGAACGTTTACCGTTGACAACCTCTGAAACCACACCACTGCTAGAACCAAGAATACGTACTAAGTCAGCTTGACGAATTCCACTAGATTCCATAAGATGTAGCAATATTTCATGAGGTGTAGATTCATCCATTGGATAATTTTCTTCTTCATAATCTTCAATGAGTTTGACAATCAATTTGTCTAGAATTCGCTCCTCTGGAGTAAGATTTTTTTTAAAAGTTAGAAATTCTGCAACTTTTAAAAGTCGTTCATACTCCGCTTCAGTTTCAATTACTTGAGGAGCGATTTCTGCTAGTAATTGACTATAAGTATTTCGGTCAAAAGTAAGGGTCATTTTTCCATTTATTTTTATTATATTCTGCGTGAGTTAGCAAATATTTGTAGTGAACCTTTTTTGTTTCATAATTAATCCCGACAATTAAACGATAATCATTACCTTTAATATTAAAAACAGTAAAATTACCAACAGCTTCAGCATCTCGGTAAGTTTTTTGAACATCATCCAAACTTTGCCATTCGGATTTTTTAACAGTTGTATACCAACTTTCAATTTGTTTTTTGATATTGGGATACTTAGCTGCTTCTTCGCGGAGGTTGCGAATTGAAATTAAGTGCATATATTTTGGGTTTTGCTTTTAACTTTTTCTGATTTATGTAAATCATTGGTTTCGACTCTCACTTCTTTTATCTAATTCTTTCAAAAAGAGAGTAAGTTGTCAAGCCCTAATTAGGAATTACGTAAAATACCTCTAAAACCCTCTTCCCTTAGTGTTCTTCGTGTCTTCGTGGTTCATTTTTCTGTAATTAAAAACTCCACAAAGATAAAAAATCCTTGAGGAGCTTGAGAGAGTATTAACAGCTTTTACCCAGCCATAAAGAATTAAGCCATAACGCACCAAATAGTAAATTTACTAATTATCTGGAAGTTGTTTTTTCAAAGCATCTAATAAAGCCCAACGGCTATCAATAGGTGGTTCAGAAACAGCAGTATTTAGAATACCTGGACAATTAAGGTTACATAATTGACGCTGAGGTAACGCTAAACACATTTGCTGATAAAGCCATTCACTGGGATCAAAATGACCATCAGGTGCTAAAGTTTCCAGTAAATCTTCGACAGCAACTTCCATTTCTAAAGGCAAATCTTCCGTTTGATTAGCAGTTTCATCTAACCAAATGACTTCCTGAGTATCAAGAACCAAACGATGGTTATACTGCTGCAAACAGCGGTTGCAAGTACAGGTAACAATTGTTTCTGCCTGAGATGAAACTTCTAAATAGTTACCCTGATGTTTAACCTGGATAACTCCGCGAACGGGTGTCAATGTTTCTAGTCCAGGCAGAAACTCTTGAACTTGAATTTCCTCTGTCCGCTCCGGGGCTTTAGATAGCTGCGGAATAAAAATAGCGTCCATAGGATTTGTGAAATACCATCAAAATTGATCATTGGTAATGGGTAATGGGTAATTGGTAACTGGTAATTGGTAATATTTTTGTCTGTTCCCTGTTTCCTGTTCCCTGTTCCCCGTTCCCTATTACCTAATTATGGTGTGACTGCTTGACGAACAACTAAATGACGATGAGGTTCTTTGCCGCGACTGAAGGTTTCTAAATCCGAAAATTCCTGCAATAAAGTGTGGATTTGTCGGCGTTCTGAGGAACTGAGAGATTGAAGTTCTACCTCTCTTCCAGAAAAACGGACTTCTGCGGCAGCAGTTTCAGCTAAAGTGCGGATTTCGGCTTCTCGCCTCACCCGATAACCATTCAATTCAATTGTGTAAGCTGTCTGATTTTCTTCTGGTTGATTTAAGTTGAGAACGGAATTTGCTAGATACTGAATACTATCTAGCACCGAACCACCAGCACCAATTAAAATCCTAATTTGTTCTGATGTTAAGTTGGTTTGATCTATTGTTAACCAGTAGCTTTCTCCTGTTGGTGTATCTTGTCCTGAAGATGGCTTAGGTTCTAAATTAGCCCGTACTTGAGTAGATACACCAGTTAAAAGTAGCAAATTTTGTAGCCATTGTTCACTACTCTGCATAGAAATGTCGCTCATAATCAACCGGTAGCCTTTTTCTTAGAACTTTTGGGTTCAAATGGCAACGCTTTTACTTCGATGGTTTGGGCTTCTTTTTCTTGTGAATCTACGATTTTCTGAATTTCTTCTGGTAGAGGTTCACGGGAGAGGATATATGTTTGGATAGTTTGGAAAACGTTACCAATTACCATATACATAAGTACCCCAGCCGGCAGAGGAAAGAATAGGAACATCCCAGAAAAGATGACAGGGGTAATTTTATTGACTGTATCTTGCTGAGGGTTGCCACCGCTGGAATTTTGCCCAGACAGCATTTGGCTGACATAAAGGCTGATACCAAAGAAGACAATCATCGCCACAATATCCCAATGGACTGTGTTATCGGGATCAATAGCACCTACTCGACCTAAAGCATCAATAAAGAGAAATCCTTTTTCTGCTGCTAGTCCGGGAATTGTGCCTTGAATGGTCACGTCTCCGGGTTCTAGAGCCTCTACATTGCCTTCGGCATCAATTTTCACCCTCTCTGCGCCTTTGGTGACTTTCCAGGTGGGTGTTAACTGAGCTTCTGGGTGTTCCTTGAGAAGCAAATCAAATGGTTTGCCTTCTACGGTTTGATATTGAATCTTAGTTTTTTCTCCCACTGTTAACTTATCGCCTCCTGGTAAGATCGCAGAAATGGGAGTGTGATCACCGTCAGCAATGTAGATATTTTGTGGAGGAGTGGCAAATGCTTGGGGTTGAATGCGCTCAATCTCTTCTTGAGGGAAGATTTGCAGGTTAACGGAATAGTTAACACCAGAAAAAGGCGAACCCCGCAAAGTTGCAAACAGTGCTAGTAATACTGGCATTTGCAACAGTAAAGGTAGACATCCTGCTAAGGGATTACCAAATTCACTTTGGACCTTGAGCATTTCCTCTTGTTGCTTTTGCTGATCATCTTTATAGCGTTCTTTAATTTCTGCCATACGCTTTTGCATCACAGGCTGCACAACTCGCATCCGCCGCATACTGCGGATAGAGCCAGCACTCAGGGGGTAGAGTGCAAAGCGGATAATCAATGTTAAGGCTACTATCGCCAACCCATAGCTAGGGACAAAACCATAGAAAAGGTCTATGATTGGCAACATCACGTTGTTCGAGAGAAACCCGATACCAAAATCCATTATTCTGAATTCAACCTGCGGTACTTTGACACTCCCACCCCGGTTGGGAGTGGGATACTCAGTTGATCCTATCCTCTGACTAGAGGCGGTTCTCTTCCAAGCTTTTGCTCTATATTGTAGAGGTTTTTGTTAAGCATTGCTGCGACTATCCACAAGCTATGGAAGTTAAGGATAGCCGCACATGATCTAAAAATGTGAATGTTAACGCTCTGGAAAAATGACCGGGAATTTTAGATTTTAGATTTTAGATGCAAAAAATTTGGTACAAGCCCCGTCCTGAAGGATGGAAAAATACTCGCTGCGCTGCGTACGCTTCGCTCACGTAAATCCCAAATCCAAAATTTTCCAGCTATACACTTTAGGGTAAACTCAATCCAAAATCTAAAATACTCGCTGCGCTGCGTACGCTTCGCTAACGTAAATCCAAAATCAAGTGACTCATTTAGGATTGCTATATTGGGGATTTTTAGCAGCAATTTTTTCATTAATGTAGTCATAGACTTCCCGAAAATTGGGAACAGCCCGCATTTCGATGAGAGTACCATTTTTGAGGGTAACTGCCATATCTCCCCATAGACCGATGGCACGGGGAACTTTGACAACTTTCACTACTTCTGAATAAATTACATCATAGCGATCGCGTCCCATCCAACCACCAGTTACACATATCCTTCGATCTGTGATGCGGAAGCGTAGCCACACTGCTCTGACTATTGCTCCCACAGCTAAGGGTATACCCACTACTGTTAGCCCAATTAGCAGGTTAAAAATCAAATCCCCAATGTGGGGACCACCCTCATAATAAACTTCTTCACGAATACCCATTTAATACCTCAGTTTGTGCCAACAACTGCTCTAATTCTTGCAGAAATTTCTGGGTTTCGCACTCAGATTCTGTTGTTGTTGGTTTCACAATTAATACTAGCCGCCATCCTGGGAGTAATTTAGGCAATAGTTGATGTAATGCTGCTGTTATTTGCCTTTTGATTTTGTTGCGAACAACGGCGCGTTTACTGACTTTTGTACTAATGGCAATACCAATTTTTGTGCTAGGGGGGGCAGCATCCAAAGAAGGTTCTGTCGCAAGAGTAGGTTTTAAAGCTCTCAGTGTGAAATGAGAACTATGTCGCCGAATTCCTTCTCGGAAAACTGCCTGAAAATCCTGACGGGATTTGAGCCGATATGCTTTGGGCAAAGCCACAACAGTTCTTAATTGCTGAATTTTGTTACCCTAAACGCTCAGACGATGCCGCCCTTTTCTTCTTCTGGCACTAATCACGTTTCTACCGTCTGGTGTTCGCATTCTGGCACGGAATCCAGATGTTCTTTTTCTCTTACGGCAAGTGCCGCCCAGTGTTCTTTGCATACGGTTCTCCTCTTAGGCGATTTTCATAAAAAGTCACAATCTGATATTTTACCACTTTACAGGCAATAAAAACATATTTCTGGATGGAGTTGTCAGTTGTCAGTTGTCAGTTGTCCGTTGTCCGTTGTCCGTTGTCCGTTGTCCGTTGTCCGTTGTCCGTTGTCCGTTGTCCGTTGTCCGTTGTCCGTTGTCCGTTGTCCGTTGCCTCTTGCCCCTTGCCTCTTGCCTCTTGCCTTTTTAGTTAATACTGATAATCCACGTACCAAGATAGCGCAGTAATGGGACATCACCGGGGGAAAGAACTTGACATTTGAAATAGTAAACTCCCCCAAAAGCTGGATTCTGTACATTGGATAAGACTAACTCGACTTTGCGACCGGCGGGAACTGGTTCTTCAGGAAATATTTGAATCACACCACCTTCTTTATCCCATTTGACCTCAGATAGGGGGACTTTTTTACCTTTAACTATGACTTCAACACTTTTGGGATCGAAAGTTCCCTTGTAATAATCAGGATAAGTAATGGTAAATTGAGCTACTGCTAGTTTCATTTGTTTGGCAGGAACCCTGAGTATATAACGATCTGTGTTGCTGGTTTGTCCGCCAAAATCTAACCGAAAGGGTAACTGATTTTCACTTTTGACCCCACTAAAAAGTGTTAAACCATTCTGGGCTAAAGTTATCGCTGGTAAACCCGCTAATAAGCAGCTAGTCACGGCTAAGGCAGAAAGTAGGCGTTTCATAAATTAGGTTTCCTCTAGTTGGTAGTTTGTCACGAAGTATCAGTATTTGTAACTAAACTTTACTACTATATGCTTGACAATTGACGTTGGTGAAAGATAAAAGTGCCTTTTCAGTCAGTGAAAATTTCCATTCCTGAAACTAAGATTATAGGACTTACGCGCCGTACCAACCTGCGATAAGATGAATAAGGGAAATTGTGTTGTTTTTGGCTTTGGGAATAAATTATCGAGTAGGTGTTTACCGGGGCTGACGCGCCCGACAAGAGATAAAATCCAGATTATATAGTTTTGTATTGCTAAAGAATAATTTTTATTGCTAATTATAAATATTTTAGTACACAAGTATATTTTAAATACATAAAACTTTCAGGGTGAGATTTTTCCCAAATATAAAATAATCTGAAGAACAATATACAAAATGTAGATATCGGCATAGGATGTGCGATAACTAATTCTACTTATAGCTATTTTGCAAGGATGATATTTGCATATTGTCAAGTTGAGATTGTGAATAAAGCCCAAGGATAGGAAAAACAAAAAGGTTGAAAGTTCTATCTACAAAGGTAATTCATGGTTAATCATCCCGACAGCTTAATTAATAGTCAAGGGGTGATGTTAAGGATTTATTTCTAGGAGATGGCATGAAAATAGCAGTTGCGAAAGAAATAGAAGTTTGTGAACGGCGTGTAGCTTTAATTCCCGACACCGTAGCCAAATTAGTCAAACAAGGTTTAGAAGTTTTTGTAGAAGCAGGGGCGGGAGAAAAAGCATTTTTCAGCGATGCTGACTATGAAGCAGCAGGTGCTAAAATTATCGGCAATTCTGCTCAATTATGGAGTGAAGCAGATATTTTACTCAAAGTTAGCCCACCCCAAACCAGAGAAGATGGCCGGACAGAAATTGAGTTACTTAAATCCGGTTCTGTATTAATTAGCTTCCTCAATCCTCTGGGAAATCCCGTAATTGCCCAACAATTAGCAAATCGGCAAATTACAGCTTTGAGTATGGAATTAATCCCCCGTACCACCAGAGCGCAAAGCATGGATGCCTTGTCTTCCCAGGCTTCTCTGGCGGGCTATAAAGCCGTATTGATTGCGGCGGCGGCATTACCGAAATATTTTCCCATGTTGACGACTGCGGCAGGGACAATTGCTCCCGCCAAAGTATTTATTATGGGGGCAGGTGTGGCAGGATTGCAAGCGATCGCCACCGCAAGAAGGCTAGGAGCAGTAGTAGAAGCCTTTGACATCCGCCCAGCCGTCAAAGAAGAAGTGCAAAGCTTAGGGGCGAAATTCGTCGAAGTCAAACTCGAAGAAGAAACCGTCGCAGCCGGTGGTTACGCCAAAGAAATTTCAGAAGACAGTAAAAAGCGTACCCAAGAACTAGTAGCCAGCCACGTCAAAAACTCCGATATCGTCATTACCACCGCCCAAGTACCAGGAAGACAAGCCCCCAGACTGGTGACAGAAGAAATGGTAGCGCAAATGAAACCCGGTTCAGTAATAGTAGACTTAGCCGCAGAACAAGGTGGAAACTGCGCTTGTACAGAAGCAGGTAAAGATATTATTTGGAACGGGGTAACAATTATCGGACCAATTAATTTACCCTCATCCATGCCAGTACACGCCAGCCAACTGTATGCAAAGAACGTTACTTCATTAATGCAACTGTTGATTCCATCGTAAAAATACGATTGATCAGAAATTTGCTTCTCCATATTATTAAAACAATCTTGAATTACAGCATCTTGATCATCACTATATAATTCTCCTATTTGTTGAGCAACTTCATAAGTAATTGCTTTTTCTTTAATCCACGAGGGTATTACCCAATCATCAAATCCATCTTCTTTAGCTTTTATATAAGCCGCATAGAGATTTGGCATTTCCTCTCTATGTTTTTCTATGTAGTCAAATGTAGGAGACCATAAAGTAATAAGTTCAGTATTAAAATATCTCTGAAATGCAGGTTCATAATCATCATAGGATTTTGAACAATCCAAATCTTCCCACCAGAGTACATGACTTATTATATAAAAAGTTTCATTTTCCTCACTTTCATATTGATCATCATCATCCTCATCCTCCGTTTTCGGTTTAACTACCCCTTCAGGTTTCATCCAAATTGATGAACAATAATAGTTACACATCTCACCTGGGTTGACAGCCTCAAAACAAATTAATGCTCCTGTATATTCCTCACATAATCTTGCAAATAAAAGTGAGTCATAAGTATCAAAAAAACCCTCTTCCCACTCTATACCATAACGCCCATAAGCATCTGAATCGAAAAAAATAGAATTGCCTTTTATTTCTATGTTATAAACCCCTGTAGTTTCCCCCTCATTTGTAATTTGCAAAATTAACTCTTTGACTTTTTCCGGTTCAGTTGTGACAACTTCCGCTTTAGACCACCAACCTACACCCATATTAACTCCTGATTATTTTTCTTTAATTGGAAATACTAGAACATTTATACTATAGTCGTTTTTACTTGTCAAGTGTCATGATCTAGGTAATATCAAATGGTTATAATAAGTTTTTTTGCTTGACACTATAGTTTACTTGTACTACAATATATTTTACTTGTCAAATATCTTTATCTCAGGAGTATTACATAATTATGGACAGTCAACAATTATTAAATGATGAACTTTTAGAAAAAAGAATTGAGAAATTTTATGGATATGGTAATTATGAAGGAAAATATTGGTTTATTGGTATGGAAGAAGCAGGAGATGGAAGCTTTAAAGATACTGATCAAAGAATCAATTTATGGGGAAAAAGGGAGCAGAGAGAAATAGACGATATTGCTGAATATCATATAGAGATGGGATGGCCGCAAGGTTTTCAAACAGGTGCAAAATTGGATGTACCAGTATGGAGGGCAATAATGCGTATGGTATTAACTGCTAAAGGAAAAGAGAATATTAATAAAGAGGATATTCGTGACTATCAAATAAAGGAATTAGGTAGGAAAAATAAAGAAACTTGTTTATTAGAATTATTGCCTTTACCTTCACCATCTATTAATAATTGGATATATGCTAAACATTCTAAACTTCCTTTTTTATCAGATAGAGATACTTATACAAAGTATTGTCTTGAAAAACGAATGAATCATATTAGTCAAAGAATCACAGAACATCAACCTAAAGCCGTTGTGTTCTACGGTATGGGATATGAATATTATTGGAGACAAATAACAGATGTTGAATTTATAAAACCTTCAGAAGATTCTCTAGAAGATTTCTTTATTGGTAGCAATAGTCAAACTGTGTTTGTAATGGCTAAATTTCCTAGAGCTATACGTAATGAATACTACCATAATATTGGTAAATCAATAGCTGCTAAACTGGTAGAATAATGTTTTTATCTCTCTTCTCTTCTTTCTTAACTTCGCGCTCTTCGCTTCTTCGTGGTTTGTTAAAAAAGGATATTGGGAAGTTGAGAGAGTGCGATCGCTATTTGGGGAGTTGAGGGGGTGCGATCGCTGTTTGGGGATTTGAAGGGATGCGATCGCTGTTTGGGAAGTTGGAGGGGTGCGATCGCTTTTGGGAAGTTGGAGGGGTGCGATCGCTGTTTGGGAGTTGAGGGGATGCGATCGCTATTTGGGGAGTTGAGGGAGTGCGATCGCTTTTGGGGAGTTGAAGGGATGCGATCGCTGTTTGGGAAGTTTGGAGGGGTGCGATCGCTGTTTGGGGAGTTGAGGGAGTGCGATCGCTCTTTGGCACGTTGATGGAGTGCGATAGCGTAGCTTACCGAAGGTATCGCTGTTTGGGGAGTTGAAGGGGTGCGATCGCTCTACCAAAACCATAAAAACCTCAATCAGATATTGACAATTAACAAATCAGAAGATAATATAAAGGTAGGCATAGCCTGGGGGTAGTCGTATGACTGCCGCATCATAAACCGCTTACGTAGCGGTTTTGTTGTTTTTATGGGCTATCAAAGCAATAATACTTAATTCCTAAAGTAGTAACTTGATCCTGTTGTAACCTACAATCCACAAGTAAATTAGCATTTTTAAGGGCTAGAAATGCTTGATTATCAGGACTATCTTTACTACGCACAACTGGATACAAACATAAATCAGCAATTTGCATAACACAACTAGCTTTTGTTTTGCTGTCTATTCCTCTTAATAATTTTGATAAATCATCAGCAGATAAAGGTGAATATTTATCAGATGTCGTAATATTAAAAGGTTGACCTTTAGCTCTTAAATCGTAAAAATATTGTTTTAGCAGATTATCTTCATTTTTACCTGCTGCTTCAAAATAAACCATTAAACTACCATTATTAATAGCTGCATATTTAGCACTACGTTCTATTAAAATAGAAAACGCACTTTTCATCATTTCCCAAGTATTTTCACCATACTTTTCTAAGTAACGATTGAGATATCCTTGACGAGAGATAACACAAGCATGAACAAGTATAGGACAACTAATTATAGTTTGTGTCAAATCTTCCAAAAATTGCTGCTGTTCAACCTTAGATAATTTACCTAACCAAGCAAATCCTTTTTTCTTAGAGCGTATTTCGTTACCATGTAAAGGTTGTTCTTGACTAATATTCCAACGATTTTTAAAATCTAGTACCAATTGATTAATAATTTGTTCATCACTTCTTTTAATTAAAACTCCACCCATAGCAAAAACAGGACATTCATCTTTAGGATTTGGTTTTGCACTACCAGATTCATCAATATATATAGCAAATTCAATATTATCTTGTTGATTCATTTTCTAATTTTGTTAAATTTAATAAATTTCCTAATAGTATTACATAATTTAACGGCAAAAAGGGATACTTGACTAGAAAATATAAAATTCGCTTTCTCTTCTTCTATTCCTTCGTGTTCTTCGCTTCTTCGTGGTTCGTTAAAAAAGGATGTTGGGAAGTTGGAGGGGTGCGATCGCTCTTTCTCTGTGTTCTCTGTGTCTCTGTGGTTCGTTAAAAAAGGATATTGGGAAGTTGAGGGGGTGCGATCACTGTTTGGGAGGTTGAGGGGGTGCGATCACTGTTTGGGAGATTGAGGGGGTGCGATTGCTGTTTGGAGTTGAGGGGGTGCGATCGCTGTTTGGAAGGTTAAGGGGTGCGATCGCTGTTTGGGGAGTGAGGGAGTGTGATCGCTTTTGGGAAGTTGGAGGGGTGCGCTGTTTGGAGAGTTGAGGGAGTGCGATCGCTGTTTGGGGAGTTGAGGGGGTGCGATCGCTGTTTGGGAAGTTGGAGGGGTGCGATTGCTGTTTGGAGTTGAGGGGGTGCGATCGCTGTTTGGGAAGTTGGAGGGGTGCGATCGCTGTTTGGGGAGGTTGAGGGAGTGCGATCGCTATTGGGGAGGTTGAAGAGTGCGATCGCTGTTTGGGAGTTGAGGGGTGCGATCGCTGTTTGGGAGTTGAGGGGGTGCGATCTCTCTTTCTCTGTGTCCTCTGTGTCTCTGTGGTTCGTTAAAAAAGGATGTTGGGAGGTTGAGGGGGTGCGATCGCTGTTTGGGAAGTTTGAGGGGATGCGATCGCTCTCACCGTTTAAATTTCTTGCCATTCTCTAGCATCAATAAAAAGAGAAAGATGCTTTTTATTACTTGTGGCAATAATTACCTCATTTCCATAATTAGCAACTAAAATAGATTGAGCAGCTAAAATAACATCACCATCTAAAGCCTTATTATCTGCTGTAGATTTACCTTTATTTCTCACCTCAGCCCATAATTCTGCTGCTTTTAACATTACTTCTGTGGTAATAGGAAGATAAATAATTTCTGATTTAAGTTGATTCAGTTTTCTAATTCCTGATAACTTATTTGCTCTTAATAATTCCCGTCTAATTTCATAATCTATAATTTCTGGTAAAATGACTTCATAACCTCTTTCAAAAAGACTATAAAACCATTCTTGACATTGCACAGATAGAGGATTTCCTTTAGGATTAGTAATTAATCCCACAGGTGCAGAATCTAAAATAATAACCTTACTCATTGTATTTTAAATTGAAATACCATTCATTGATTCAATAATTTCTAAAGTTTCTTGTTGTTCTTGTTGATCATCTGATTCATTCCATGACTCGAATAATCTTTTAATATTGGTTTTTCTATGTTCTTTTTTAATTGCATCACTTTCATCAATTTCCTTAATAGAATTTTCCCAGTTCTTTAAAGATGTCTGTTTCATCGTCACACTTTGACGAAATAACCGGACAATTTGTAGTAATTCTGGTATATATTCTTCTGGAGTATGTTCAATTTCTACTAATAAATCATTGCGGGGTTTTGCTGATGATTTAGCTGTAATGGATTGGTGATTGTTAATCATAAAATTCTAGATTTGATTATTTTTACATATTACCAGTATATCGGATCAGAATAAGCAATGTTTGAAATTTATAAAATGTGATAACTGCTGTTTGGGAAGTTGAAGGGTGCGATAGCGCAAGCACTGACTTGTCAGTTCGCTGTTTGGGGAAGTTGAAGGGGTGCGATAGCGAAGCGCTCCGCAGGAATCGCTTTTGGGAAGTTGAGGGAGTGCGATCTCTCTTTCTCTGTGTCCTCTGTGTCTCTGTGGTTCGTTAAAAAAGGATGTTTGGGAAGTTGGAGGGGGTGCGATCGCTCTTTCTCTGTGTCTCTGTGGTTCGTTAAAAAAAGAATGTTTGGGAAGTTGAGGGGATGCGATAGCGTAGCTTACCGAAGTTATTGCTATTTACTAAATCTCCCAATCTTCTAATTTTAAATTATCAATTCTACTAAATTCTCTAGTATTGTGAGTAATTAAAGTTAAATTATTAGCCATTGCAATAGCAGCAATATGTAAATCATTATTACCGATAGGAGTACCTTTAGCAGCCAATTTACTACGAATTTCGCCATAAATTAAAGCACATTGATCATCAAAATACAAAGAAACAAACCTCCCTAAAAATTCCTGCTGCTTTTGCAGAGTTTTTGCAGGATTATGAGTTCTCATTGCACCATAAAATAACTCAGCTTTGACAATAGAACAAACGACTATATCTATATCGGATAAATCTTGAAGACGCTGAATAATCTTTTCTGATCTTTGATTAAGATATTGAATACAAACATTACTATCTAATAAATATTTCATCAGTTTGTATTCCTAAGAATTAATCATTTCTTCTAAACTGTTATCTAAGCTATCATCAATTCCTAAATCATCCAGAATAATTGGATCATCAGCACAACTTCCTGCTGTTTGATTAATAAATTCTTGCCAGTTTAATTTGTGTTTTTCTGTGTTTATCGAAGTTGTTGGTTTATTGATCAAATTTTGACGAAATAAACGGATAATTTCTAATATTTCTGGTATGTATTCTTCTGGAGTTTGGGCAATTTCTAATAATAAATCGTTCCAGGGTGTCGTTGAGGATGTTTCTGTGATGAGTTGGTGATTATTAATCATAAAATACTACATTTGATGATTTTTACATATTATCAGTATATCAGATCAGAATTAGCAAGTGTAACTTACCCAAAGTATCGCTGTTTGGGAAGTTGGAGAGGGTGCGATAGCGAAGCGCTCCGCAGGAATCGCCATTTGGGAAGTTTGAGGGGATGCGATCGCCATGATTAAACAATACTACGTGGATCAACAACTACAATATCCGAAAACCGTTTAAAATCATCAACATTAAATGTCAATAAATGTGTAATATTATGAACTACCATAGCCGCAGCTAAACGTGCATCATGCACCTGTTTTCCCATCACTTGATGTTTAATAACCAGAGATTCCCACTTAGTAAAAATTTGTGGTGTATCCAATTCCAATATAAATATCTTTTTAAGTTTTTCGCTTTCTTCTTCAGCTTGAGTGATAGATAAACCTAAGCCATTTTTATCAAGTGGTCTTGTAGCAACAGCCCAAAATTCAATTATATTTTGTGGAATAATACATAAAAAATTACCTTGCTTTTTGAGCGTTAAAATTGCCCTTTGAGTATCAAGGTGCATCGGACTATTTTTTTGTACCAAACGCAGTAAAATATTAGTATCTACCAGATATTTCATAACATTTCATCTTCTCTGGTATAAATACTATCTCTACTAATAGCTGCATCTGAAAGTGGTGGTGCTACAGCAAAAGCAGGACTATTGATTAAATTCATTAGTGCTGTTTCCCAATCTTCATCATCCGTTACTTGAGAAAAAGATTTTTCATCTTGATTTTTCAAACTATCTTCAATTAAAGATTCAAGATAAGATTCAATTGATAAACCTTGTTTATTAGCTTGGGTAATCAGACGATCTTCTATTTCTGGTTTCAATTGTAGCTGTATAGTTTTATATTGTTTCATATTCTTAGATTCTAGTTAATTAATATCAAGTAAAACTTATGATTAACTTGATCTATTAAAAGTATATCAGATTTAAAAACCGATTTAAACACCGAAGGTATCGCTGTTTGGGATGTTGGAGGGGTGCGATAGCGAAGCGCGACCTAGGAATCGCTGTTTGGGGAAGTTGGAGGGATGCGATATTAGTATTTTACTAATTGCTTTTATCCTCAGTCATTACAACACTTTTAATCTTGCTGAGGATAGGGAATTATCATAGATAATATACTAATGACTTCAGTAACAAATTCAACTGAAACTTTTTCAATAAATTCAGCTTTTCTTGCTTTCCAATCAACGCTTTTAAGATGATCTGCTAAAACAACGCCAGTAGTATTTATACCGTCAGGTACAGGAAATTCAAAAGGATAATTTTTTATAGCGCGAGTTATTGGGCAGACTAAGGCAAGACCAAAATCATTATATACCATAGGAGAAATAATTAAAGCACGGCGATGACCAGCTTGTTCATGTCCTACTTGAGGGCTGAAATTTAGCCATACAATGTCGCCGCGCTCCGGCACATATACCTTACTACCAAACTTCGTTACCAATTGCTTCACCCCAGTCACTTTCACCATGAGAATTTAGAGGAGTTATTTTTACTAAGAACTCTTCCAAATTATACCTCTTACATGGTGTTTTTTTCTGCTGGGTAGGATTATTTTCAGAGGTATTAGAAACTATTTGCTCATATTTATCTATTAACCGAGGTAACCGTACACCAACATCAGAATCACTCAATACATTAAGAAGATAACTCTTGAATTGCAAAAACGAATCTTCGTGTTTTTTGCAAACAGCTTGAGAAATGCCAAGTTCAGATAAAGAATATTTTCCTTGAGCCAATAATTCTTGGATATAACCAAACAAAATCAAATCCTGAAGCTTCTCAGGAAGATAGTTCCAGTAATTCTCTACGATTCTGGAGTGAACATAATTAATTTCAGAAACTCTTTCGACAAACTTCTGAAAAGCCATGTCCAAGAATTTTTCTTCAAGTGCGTAACTACGCTTTGATTTATTTTCAGAATCAGGAGCAGGAATACGTTTAGTAAGCTCCTTGATTTGTGAACCTGTAATAACAAGCTGTTCTTGAAGCTCAAACAAAATTATAAATTCTTGAAGAGCCTCAGAGAGCTTATATTTTACCTGATCTATGTTTATGCCTTGACGTTGTGCAATATTTCCAAGAAATTCATAAAATTCAGCATTGGAAGAATCACAGGCTAAACACTGCTCTAAGAATAATTGAGCTTCTTCAAGCCGAAATTCTTCAAAATAACCAGGTTTGATAGCCTCTAGGATACCCATTTGCAACACCTAAGCTTATAAAGCGCATTATATTTTAACTCTACCTTAGCTTCTCTGACGAAAAATAACAAGACCTTTGACTATCAAGATTACTAAATTAACCAGTATAATTAATAACAGCAAGTGATAACACTAATTTTCTGAATGAGTTTGGCTTTATAGCTAACAAACTTCACCGATAGCATACTGTAATTTACTCTGTGAAGAAGTACAGTAAAAACGTAATTAGATGTGAGCAGTCTTTGCTGAAACGTAATGATTTTAGTGATGAGTGCAATACACTGTGTCTCTTTGGTTCGTTAAAAAGAGAAGTTGAGGGGATGCGATCACTGTTTGGGAGTTGAGGGGGTGCGATAGCGAAGCGCGACCTAGGAATCGCTGTTTGGGGAAGTTGAGGAGGTGCGATCGCTCTTTCTCTGTGTCCTCTGTGTCTCTGTGGTTCGTTAAAAAAGGTATGTTGGGGAGTTGAGGGGGTGCGATAGCGAAGCGCGACCTAGGAATCGCTGTTTGGGGAAGTTGAGGAGGTGCGATCGCTCTTTCTCTGTGTCCTCTGTGTCTCTGTGGTTCGTTAAAAAAGGTATGTTGGGGAGTTGAGGGGGTGCGATAGCGAAGCGCGACCTAGGAATCGCTGTTTGGGGAAGTTGAGGAGGTGCGATCGCTCTTTCTCTGTGTCCTCTGTGTCTCTGTGGTTCGTTAAAAAAGGTATGTTGGGGAGTTGAGGGGGTGCGATAGCGAAGCGCGACCTAGGAATCGCTGTTTGGGGAAGTTGAGGAGGTGCGATCGCTCTTTCTCTGTGTCCTCTGTGTCTCTGTGGTTCGTTAAAAAAGGTATGTTTGGGAGTTGAGGGGGTGCGATAGCGAAGCGCGACCTAGGAATCGCTGTTTGGGGAAGTTGAGGAGGTGCGATCGCTCTTTCTCTGTGTCCTCTGTGTCTCTGTGGTTCGTTAAAAAAGGTATGTTTGGGAGTTGAGGGGGTGCGATAGCGAAGCGCGACCTAGGAATCGCTGTTTGGGGAAGTTGAGGAGGTGCGATCGCTCTTTCTCTGTGTCCTCTGTGTCTCTGTGGTTCGTTAAAAAACGATGTTGGGGAGTTGAGGGGGTGCGATAGCGAAGCGCGACCTAGGAATCGCTGTTTGGGGAAGTTGAGGAGGTGCGATCGCTCTTTCTCTGTGTCCTCTGTGTCTCTGTGGTTCGTTAAAAAAGGTATGTTGGGGAGTTGAAGGATGCGATAGCGCAAGCGCTGACTTGTCAATTCGCTGTTTGGGGAAGTTGGAGGAGTGCGATAGCGAAGCGCGACCTAGGAATCGCGCACAAACTTAAATTTTGTACAATTTGCCAAAAACAAACAAATAATCTATAATCTTATGTAACCCTATAAATTTTATGAGGTGCTATGTCTGTCATCAGTGCAAGTGAAGCGCGTGCTAACTTTCCCGATATTATGAACCGTGCAGAATATCGTGGAGAAAGAATTTTAATTCAGCGTCATGGTAAAGCTGCGGTAGCGATAATTAGTATTGAAGATTTAAAACTATTAGAGGCTATAGAAGATGCTATAGATTCTGCTAAATTGAGACGTGCAATTGAAGAAAATGAAGGATTTACCACCATAGAAGAAATAATAGCAAAACGCCCCAATGAGTGAAAGATATACATTGAGGATTGCGAAAACTGCGGAAAAAGACTTATTAGACTTACAACCAAAACAATATAAACAAGTTGTTTCTAAAATACTATCACTTCAGGGTAATCCTCGTCCTCAAGACTATGCAGCTTTAAAAGGTTATCAAGGAGGTTATCGTATTGATCAGGGTGAATATAGAATTTTGTACACCATTAATGATGATAATAAATTAGTTGATGTTTTTCGGGTTGGTAAACGCAATGATGATGAAGTTTATAAAAATTTGTAACTTCGTTTAGTTACCTGTTAGCAAAGTTTACCAAAGGTATCGCTGTTTGGGAAGTTGAAGAGGTGCGATCGCTATAGTATAATTATAAAAAAGTCAAAAAGTCAAAAACCTACTTAGATGCAAATTTATTTGAGATTTGCTTTAAAGCTAACCACATAAAGGTTGGGATAGTTGTACTGTAGCGATTAAATAGTCTCAATGGTTCTTGAATCAAACGATATAACCACTCACATCCTAAATGACGTATCCAATAAGGCGCTCTTTTATGACTTTCTGCAAAGACAGAAAACGCCCCCCCAAACCAATCATCACAGCCTGAATTTTGTCTTTGTGTTGGTTCATCCATAACTCTTGTTTTGGACATCCTAAAGCCATTAGCATAACATCCCCCCGTCTCTAACAATTCTTCGTGAGTTTTATCACAATTGGCGCGAATATTGATAACGAAACTGAGGTTTTAGAAGGCTTAAAAGCAGGCGATCGCATATTCATATTTATTGACCTACCTAAAACCTAAGAAAAAGAGGATATCCCTGTTCTGTCAGATTGGGATATGCTCAAAATGACTTAATCATTTGATTCTATAGGTATGGGTAAAGCGAAAGCTAAACTATTACATATATATGGTTCTTCTCGTCTTGTCAAGGTCTATTTTTAGCTGTGTTTAGTATATTTAATCCCCGCAAGGGGACTGAAACTTTTATCAAGGATTTAGTGGGGGTTAATAATTTCAATCTCAAGAACCTTTAAAACCATGAGATCATGAGATCATGTAGACTGTTTTGTAATTAAACTATCATCAAAGGAGTCTGAACAAATGGAACAAAATCGTAAGTCAACGGCAATCATTACAGGTGCTTCTTCGGGAGTTGGTTTGCAAGCAGCAAAAGCTCTCGTAGATAAAGGAAACTGGCACGTTATTATGGCTTGTCGTGATTTAATTAAAGCTGAAAAAGCTGCTCAAAGTGTGGGAATCCCCACAAATAGCTACACACTTATGCAAATTGATTTAGGCTCTTTAGAAAGTGTTCGACAATTTGTAAATAATTTCCGAGCCAGTGGCAGAACCGTAGAAGCTTTGGTTTGCAACGCTGCCATTTATATGCCTTTAATTAAAGAACCTTTATTTTCTCCTGAAGGATATGAATTAACCGTTACCACAAATCACTTAGGACATTTTCTCCTCTGTAATTTGATGTTGGCAGATTTGCAAAAATCACCTGCAACTGATAAACGATTGGTAATTTTGGGTACTGTTACCCACAACCCAGATGAATTAGGTGGAAAAATTCCTCCTCGTCCAGATTTGGGTAATTTTGAAGGTTTTGCCGCAGGTTTCCAAAATCCCATTTGCATGATTAACGGTAAGGAATTTGAACCAGTCAAAGCCTACAAAGATAGTAAGGTATGTAATGTTCTGACGATGCGCGAACTACATAACCGGTTTCATGAATCCACTGGAATTACTTTTAGTTCTCTCTATCCTGGTTGTGTGGCAACTACGGCTTTATTCCGCAATCACTATCCTCTATTCCAGAAAATTTTCCCCCTTTTCCAAAAGTATATCACTGGGGGATTTGTGACTGAGGAATTATCAGGAGAGCGGGTGGCAATGGTAGTTGCTGATTCTGAATACAAACAATCTGGTATTTATTGGAGTTGGGGAAATCGTCAAAAAGAAGGTAGAACATCTTTTGTGCAAAAAGTTTCCCCCCAAGCAAGAGATGACGAAAAAGGTAGGCGGATGTGGAATCTTAGCTATGACTTGGTAGGATTAGGAAAAGAATCTGAAAAAGCAAAATCTCTAATTTAGTCAGTTGTCATTGGTAAGGGGGAAATTTTTCCCCTGTTCCCTCTTGCCTCTTGCCTAAATTGAATAATAAAGTGGAAAAGATTTCGCATCTTTCGGTTTAACATAAACCTTTTTTTGTGGTTCTAATTTTAATTCATCGAACCGTTCCCGTGTTAAGTGGGCTGTCATCATTTGTCCATCATCTAAGGTTAATTCAACTTGAATTTCCCAGCCTAAATGAATGATTCTGCTGACAATAGCTTGTGCTGTTGTGCCATTACCAACTGTTTCAATGATGATATCTTGGGGACGCAAAAATGTTTCTGGGTTTGTTGATTCAAAACCACTACTTTGGAAGATTTTTGCAGAACTGGGTAATACGTTCACCGGACCGATAAAACTCATCACAAATGCAGATGCGGGATGATCATAAATTTGTGCGGGTGTTCCTACCTGTTCTACTTTGCCTTTATTCATGACGACAATTTCATCAGAAACTTCCATTGCTTCTTCTTGGTCATGGGTGACGAAAACTGTGGTGACATGAACTTCGTCATGGAGACGACGTAACCAAGCTCGTAAGTCTTTACGAACTTTGGCATCAAGCGCTCCAAATGGTTCATCTAATAAGAGGACGTTGGGTTCTACAGCCAATGCTCTAGCTAGGGCTACCCGTTGTCTTTGTCCGCCGGAAAGTTGGGAAGGATAGCGATCGCCTAATCCACCTAATTGTACCAGTTCTAGTAACTGTTCTACTTTTCCCTCAATTTTCTTTTTGGGGGCTTTACGAATTTCTAAGCCAAAGGCGATATTTTTACGGACAGTTAAATGTTTAAATAGGGCATAGTGCTGAAACACAAACCCAATATTTCTTTCTTGGACACTTTGAAAAGTGGCATCTTTGCCCGTTAAAATGATTTTACCTGTATCTGGTATTTCTAAACCAGCGATTAACCGTAACAAGGTAGACTTACCAGATCCCGATGGACCTAGTAAAGCCACCAGCGAACCACTCTGAATTTCCAAGTTTACCTGTTCAACCGCTTGGAAACTACCAAATTGTTTAGAGACGTTTTCAACTACTATGCCCACTGGTGCTACACCTCTGCAAATAATCTACGGTTTTTAAGTAGGAATACCGTACTTTATATTTATATCATAAATATTGGCAGTTGTATCATTAAAATTCATGAATTAAGTTCACATTTAACCAAACAGTATTTCATACCCAAAACCATTACCCCAAAGACCCAACAAGCGGTAGAATTAACAACCAACCCCAATCCCCCCCTTGATATGTATTGCGACTACCTGGTACAAATCCTCACCGCCCGCGTCTATGATGTAGCCCAAGAAACACCATTGGAATATGCCCCAAATCTTTCCAACCGCATTCATAACAAACTCCTCCTCAAACGGGAAGATATGCAATCGGTTTTCTCCTTCAAACTGCGGGGTGCATATAACAAAATGGTCAATCTCACACCAGACCTACTTAAACAGGGTGTCATTGCGGCTTCTGCGGGGAATCATGCCCAAGGTGTGGCTTTAGCTGCCAGTCGTTTAGGAACAAAAGCCATCATTGTTATGCCCGTAATTACGCCCCAGGTGAAAATCAATGCAGTCAAAGCCCGGGGAGGAGAAGTTGTATTACATGGCAATAATTATGATGATGCTTACGCCCACGCCCGACAATTAGAAGCAGAAAAGGGGTTGACTTTTATACATCCATTTGATGATCCTGATGTTATCGCAGGTCAGGGAACAATTGGTATGGAAATCCTCCGCCAATATCAGCAACCTATTCACGCTATTTTTGTGGCTATTGGTGGTGGTGGCTTAATTTCCGGGATTGCAGCTTATGTTAAACGGTTACGTCCCGATATTAAAATTATTGGTGTTGAACCTGTAGATGCTAACGCTATGTATCAATCATTGCAAGCTGGCGAACGGGTACGATTGTCTCAGGTGGGTTTATTTGCGGACGGTGTAGCGGTACGGGAAGTGGGAGAAGAAACCTTTCGCCTATGTCAACAATATGTGGATGAAATTATTTTAGTGGATACAGATGCTACCTGTGCGGCAATTAAAGATGTGTTTGAGGATACTCGCTCTATTTTAGAACCTGCGGGGGCATTAGCGATCGCTGGTGCAAAACTCTATGCAGAACGAGAACAAATTGAAAATCAAACCCTCATCGCCGTTGCTTGTGGTGCTAACATGAATTTTGACCGGTTACGTTTTGTGGCAGAACGGGCAGAATTTGGCGAACGTCGAGAAGCTATTTTTGCAGTTAGAATTCCCGAAGAAAGGGGTAGTTTAAGAAAGTTTTGTGACTGTATTGGTAAACGCAACCTGACAGAATTTAACTATCGCATTGCTAACGCAAAAGAAGCGCATATTTTCGTAGGTGTGCAAATAGAAAATCGTGCTGACGCTGCGAAAATGGTCGAAAATTTTGAATCTCACGGTTTAAAAACCATAGATTTAACAGATGATGAATTAACCAAACTGCATTTACGTCACATGGTAGGGGGACATTCTCCTTTAGCAGAAAATGAACTCCTTTATCGTTTTGAATTTTCCGAACGTCCAGGGGCATTAATGCAGTTTGTAACTTCTATGTCTCCTGATTGGAACATTAGTTTATTTCATTATCGCAATAATGGTGCAGACTATGGGCGGATTGTGGTAGGGATGCAAGTTCCTCCCCATGAAACAGCAGAATGGCAATCATTTTTAGATAATCTTGGTTATCACTATTGGAATGAAAGTGATAATCCGGCATATAAGTTATTTTTAGGATGATTTTGATATATTCCCGACTTCTTCAAGAAGTCGGGGATATTTAACGATGTGAGAGTTCCAAAAAACTAATAGTTTGCGGCATAAAGCTAGATGAACTTTCCCAATAATCTACTTTATTAACTTTTATTTTTAATAAAGCAATATTGGGTTCATCTATGCCTTTAGGAAACCAAATTTCTAATCCTGGCTGCCATTTTGATTGAATTTCCTGACGTTCTCTTGTTAACTGGGCTGTTCCTAATATGGAAACAAATCGTTCTTGATTAGGTGCGGAAAAACTCACATTCACCTGTTGATGATGTTGAATTTCTACGACTTTATGAGAATTAGCTGGGGTAAAAAACCAGAGTGTGGCATCATTATCAATTTCATTCCACATTGACATGGGACGACTATGTAAACTGCCATCATCATCAATTGTGGTTAACATCCCACATTCAAGACCTTCAAGCAATTTACGCAATTCCTGCACTTGTGGTTTTGTGTCTAAAGATTGTGTCATTATTTCTAGAATTCTAGTTTTATAAACATTAGTGATATTTTTAGTGTTAAGGTTTTTCGATTTATATACGTGAGTCTAAAGGGGGAATTATTAGAATCTGCTATGACAAATTTATAACTAAATAAATATATCTTCAAGAAGATGTTAATAAAATATAGATGCTATATCAAAAATAGGGGAATAAAAATTCATGTCAAATATAAATAATGTATCTTATATAGTATAGGACTCCTATTTGATTTTTGATAGCTTGCGTGGCGTAGCCATACAAAACTCGGTACACCTTCATATTCTGAAATCCTCTTGCCTCTTGCATGATTGCCTCTTGCCTTCCTACGCAGGAAAATTCACAGAATCAAACCGGAGTCCTATATGTCTCATGCAAAAGGGATATATTTTGAATATTCAATAAGTAAATGGAGGTTAATTTTTATAATTAATGCAGATAGGATAACCACTCTAAAAGAGTTTAATTTTAAAGAAGATGCAAGTAAGATTTTTAATAGATGAAGACATCTGAAACAATAATAAACTAACTCAATACTGTTCGGTTAACGAAATTTTCTACTTAAATAACCTATTGTATAAAAACAAAAAATCCTTGAAGATGTTGGGTTTTCTCAACCCAACCTTGTATCTTAGAGGTATGTTAGAAGAAGTGGTAGACCGTCCCAACCTGGGTCAGAAAAGACCGCTTTGTAGCAAGGATCACCACAACAATCTCCATGACAGAACTCGAACAGTCGCCTGGGGTAAAAACTATGAACAAAGACATAGATAATATAGCCCGTATCGTGCAAGGATGAGTGAAATCAAGGGGATGAATAAAAACAAAACAAATTAAAAAGAAGTAATTGAAATTGGAGAGTTAAAAATGGATTATATCTCCCAATGGGTAGGCATTGACGTAAGTAAAGCAACACTTGATGTTTATATCCGTCCAATGGGTAAAGCATTTCAATTTGCTAATACTGAAACAGAAATAGCTAATCTAGTTAAGCAACTTCAATCTAACGATTTAAACCTAATCGTACTGGAAGCAACAGGAGGACTAGAAACAGAATTAATCATTCAATTGCAAGCGGCTCTTTTACCAGTAGCATTAATCAATCCTCGTCAGGGAAGAGACTTTGCTAAAGCTACAGGTAAGTTAGCCAAAACCGATGCCATTGATGCACAGATTTTGGCGCATTTCGGTGAAGCAATGAAACCGGAGGTGTTAGCAATCGAAAGTGAAATGTCACGTCAATTAGGCGAATTAATTAGTCGCCGAAGACAATTAGTAGAAATGTCTACAGCGGAAAAGAATCGCCGTGACCGCGCTCGTGGTAAAGCTTTGACAGATATTGAATCCCATATTGATTATCTTGAGCAACATCTTCAACAACTCAATCAAGAAATTGAGACGTTGACCCAAAATAATCAACAATGGATTGATAAAGTCAATCTACTCAAAACTACTCCTGGCGTTGGTCAAGTAATTTCTACCACTTTAGTTTCTGACTTACCAGAATTAGGTCAATTAACTGCCAAACAAATCTCTCGCTTAGTTGGTGTTGCACCAATTAATCATGATAGTGGTCAGCACAAAGGTAAGCGCATGATTAATGGTGGTCGCGCCCATGTTCGTGCCATTCTTTATATGGGTGCTGTTGTTGCCATGCGTCATAATCCTGTTATCAAAACTTTTTATGAGCGCTTGGTTGAACGTGGTAAACCCAAAAAATTGGCCATTACTGCTTGCGTTCATAAAATGTTAGTTATTTTAAATGCGATGATTCGAGATCATCTTCCTTGGTCTATTTCTCAAGACTCACAACCAATTTCTGCATAAAGTTCTACTGTCGTTTTTATACCTCCAATCTAGTTTGGTAATTTATGGCAATCTATAATTTACCTGTTTTGTTCTGTTCTGTTTTTCTCCTCTATTTTCTGACTTTTTTCCTAGACTTTAAATTTTTCCTTAACGATCGCTTGACAATCAAGACAGTCGCTACATATTTTCATTTTTTAACCTTAACCGAACAGTATTGTAAACTAACTGAACTATAAAATTATCCTATCAGGGTAAGTAGGTTGGCGTTAAAATTGTCGTTGGGGCAAGGGAACAGGAAGAGAGTTTTGGGCGATTTTACTTTTCTTCACATAACTTTAAATTTTTCAGTTCACCTACTTAAGATTTTGGAGCAAAAAATTATGACGGCATCATCTACAAATCAATTAACAGAATATAAATGGCATAACTTACCTGTACAGGAAGTAAGTCAATATTTAAACAGTAATATCGAAACAGGTTTAACTACTACTGAAGTAGCAAAACGCAAAGAAAGTTTTGGAACTAATGAACTGAAAGCAAAACGCGGAAAGAGTGCTTTACTAAGGTTTTTATTGCAATTTCATCAACCGCTACTTTATATTTTATTAATTGCTGGTGCGGTTAAAGCATTTTTGGGACAATGGGTAAATACCGGAGTAATTTGGGGTGTAACTTTAATTAATGCTATTATTGGTTTTGTGCAAGAATCAAAAGCAGAAAGTGCGATCGCTGCCTTAGCATCTTCAGTTAAAACTAACACCACTATTATCCGTAACAGAAATAAACTCCAAGTTCCTTCTACTGAATTAATCCCCGGTGATATCGTACTATTAACATCAGGTGATAAAGTACCAGCCGATTTACGACTTGTACAAACACGGAATTTACAAATCAACGAATCAGGATTAACAGGAGAATCGGTCGCTGTAGAAAAAAATACCCAACCAGTACAAGCAGATGCAGTTCTAGCAGAACGCACTAATATGGCTTATGCTGGCAGTTTTGTCACTTTTGGCACTGGTAAAGGTATTGTCGTTGCTATTGGTACAGCCACAGAAACCGGGCGTATTTCTCAATTAATGGAACAGGGAAACATCCTCAAAACCCCTTTAACCCGGAAGTTTGACAAATTTAGTCGCACCCTACTTTATATTATTTTAGGAATTGCATCTTTAACATTTGCCGTCGGCTTGGGATACGGTAACACCTGGGTAGAAATGTTTGAACCTGCGGTAGCTTTTGCTGTGAGTGCCATTCCTGAAGGATTACCTGCTGTAGTTACTGTCACCTTAGCCATTGGTGTTTACCGCATGGCCAGCCGTCACGCCATTGTTCGCAAGTTACCCGCAGTGGAAACCCTGGGAGGTGCTACAGTGATTTGTTCTGATAAAACTGGGACTTTGACTGAAAACCAGATGACAGTACAAGGCATCTATGCAGGTAATCAACATTATACAGTCACGGGTACAGGCTATGCACCAAGCGGGGAAATTTTGCTAGACGAAAATCCTGTAGATATTCATGATATTCCTCCTCTAGCAGAATGTTTACAAGCTGGTTTGTTGTGCAATGATTCCCACTTAGAAGATAAAAATGGACAATGGATAGTAGTTGGTGATCCTACCGAGGGCGCATTAATAACTGCTGCGAATAAAGTCGGGTTAACCCATAATAATTTACAAGCAACTATATCTAGGCTTGATGTCATCCCCTTTGAATCAGAGTATCAGTACATGACAACTCTCCATGAAATTGAACAACAAGAACGAATTATTTACGTTAAGGGTTCAGTAGAGGCGATTCTCAAGCGTTGTCAACAGATGTTAAATTCCTCTGGGAAACTTTCTCCTGTGAATGCAGAAACTGTAAATCAGCAAGTTGATACAATGGCGCATCAAGGTTTACGGGTGTTAGCTTTTGCGAAAAAACCAGTTTCTGAGAATCAAGATTCATTGGATCATCCAGATATCGAGAATGATTTGATTTTCTTAGGTTTACAGGGGATGATAGATCCACCCCGTGCTGAGGCTATCAAGGCGGTGCAAGCCTGTCAACAAGCTGGTATTCGGGTGAAAATGATTACAGGTGATCATGCTGTGACGGCGGCAGCGATCGCCTCTCGCATGGGTTTTAATCATCATCGGGAAGTGAGGGCTTTTACAGGTGCAGAACTGGCGAAAATGGACAAACCAGAACTGGCTACAGCGATCGAAGATGGGGTAGTATTTGCCCGTGTAGCACCAGAACAGAAATTGCGAATTGTGGAAGCACTGCAATCTAAAGGTGAAATAGTCGCCATGACGGGGGATGGTGTCAATGATGCACCAGCGTTAAGAAAAGCGGATATTGGTATTGCAATGGGTGGGGCGGGTACGGAAGTAGCCAAAGAAGCCGCTGATATGATTTTGACAGACGATAACTTTGCCTCTATAGAAGCTGCGGTTGAGGAAGGAAGAACAGTTTACAGTAATTTGTTGAAAGCGATCGCCTTTATTCTCCCTGTGAATGGAGGTGAATCTATGACGATTTTAATTAGCGTTTTGTTAGCCAGAGATTTACCAATTCTCTCTTTACAAGTTCTGTGGTTAAATATGGTGAATTCCATTGCTATGACAGTTCCTTTAGCTTTTGAACCCAAGTCTGATCAAGTAATGCAACAACCCCCACGTAACCCCAATGAAAAATTACTTTCTCCTAATTTAGTTAAACGTATTGTCCTCATTTCTATCTTTAACTGGATTTTAATTTTTGGCGTATTTGAATGGATAAAACAAACAACTGGAGATGTTGCTGTTGCCAGGACAATGGCGATTCAAGCTTTAGTAGTAGGCAGAATTTTTTACCTGTTAAGTATTACCCAATTAGGTATTGCTATTGTTGATAAAATTCGCGGAATTAATCGAGAAATTGGCGATCAAAAGGCAATATATGTGGGAATTGCCAGCACTATTATTTTGCAGATAATTTTTAGCCAATGGGGTTTAATGAATAAATTATTTTATACAGCCCCATTGGCATGGAATCAATGGTTAATTTGTCTGGTTGTTGGCTTACCTATGATTTTAGTAGCAATCTTTGCAAATCGCTTAGATTCTCAGTTTTAAGCCAATACAGTTTAGTTATGGCTAATGTCTCTTTAGTGTAATACCAATTTTATCTAGCAATCCTATTTAATTTATGAACATTGCAAGAGTCAAATCCCCGACTTCTCTAAGAAGTCAGGGATCTGATTAGCTTAAACTAATTACCCAATCACGTAAATGTGAATTTACTTGTTCAGGAATTTCGTCATGGGGACAATGACCGGCTGTGAGAAAATATTCTGTTAATTGGGGATAATATTCATGAAACTTTTGTGACCGTTCTCGCGCTTTCATCCAAGGATCTGCTTCTCCCCATAATAACAATAAAGGAGAAGTTAATTGTTTGAGTAAGATGTCAACTTTCGGACCTTGAGGACTGCTAAAAACAGAAACAAATACATCTAATGCCCCTTTATCAAAAGCCGGACGCTGAATTTCTGCTACTAATTGATCTGTAATTGCCGTTTTATCAAGATAAACTTTTTCTAATGTGCGGCGAATTACCCACTTTTGGCGGGTATATTGAAATAACAAAGATTGCGCTAAACGTTGTTTAAAAAACCATGTAACAGTTTTTCCTAGAAGTTTTTGCAGAGGATTTATAGAAGGTTGAATTTGATTTTCTGGTTGGGAAAATGGACCTGCACTATTCAGTAATACTACACCTGCCGCACTGTCAGGACGTTGGGAAGCAACGCATAAACAAGCGTAACCACCTAAAGAATTACCTGCTAAAATGGTCTTCTGACCAATGATTTCACTAATAAAATCATGGAGTTGGTCGCACCACAAGTCACCGCTATACTGTAAATTAGGTTTTGCGGAACGCCCAAATCCTAAGAGGTCAATGGCAAATACTTGGAAATCTGCACTCAATTCTGTGATATTCTTGCGCCAATGGTCTGTGGAAGCACCAAAACCATGTACCAATAGCAAGGGTGGACGTTGGGATTGTACTGCACCTACTTGGACATAGTATACGTTGTGTCCGCGCCATTGCCAATATTGACCAGGAATCGGATTTGTAGAAGGAGTGATACTTGTTTGCATATTGCCAAGAAATATTAAGTTACTGTGAATAATTGTAAATTAAATTATTTAACAACGGACAACTGACCACTAACAACTGACAACTAATAAAAATAAAAATGATTACTGGAAAAACACAACTTTTGGGAGTCATTGGACATCCTGTGTCACATTCTCTGTCACCATTGATGCACAATGCGGCTTTAACTAAACTGGGATTAGATTATGTGTATTTGCCTTTTCCCATTGCACCGGAGAATTTGGAGAGAGCGATCGCAGGTTTTGCTAGTATTGGTATGGTAGGGTTTAGCATTACAATTCCCCATAAACAAGCAATATTACCGTTATTATCCGAAATTTCCCCTATCGCCCAAGCTATCGGTGCAGTGAACACTGTCACTCGTCGAGGTGATAAATGGGTGGGGACAAATACAGACGTGGAAGGATTTATTGCCCCATTACAAACAACATATCATCAAGATTGGAGTCAGAAAAGAGCGGTAATTTTAGGAAATGGTGGTGCAGCGAGGGCTGTTGTTGCTGGTTGTATTCAACTCGGTTTGGCAGAAATTCATGTTGTCGGGCGGAATTTACAGAAATTACAGGCATTTCATCAAAGTTGGCAAAATTCACCCTTTGCAGATAAATTTCAGGTGCATGAATGGACAGAATTACCAAACCTACTTCATCAAGCTAACTTATTAGTAAATACGACCCCTATGGGAATGTATCCCCATATTGAAGAATCGCCATTGAGTAGCCAAGAAATTAGTTATTTGCCTGGTGATGCCATTGTCTATGATTTAATTTACACCCCTAAACCCACAAAATTTTTGCATCTAGCCGAAAAACAAGGAGCAATTATTATTGATGGTTTAGAAATGCTAGTCCAACAGGGTGCAGCAGCCTTAAAAATCTGGTTACAACAAGATACTGTTCCCGTCAACGAAATGCGTCAAGCATTGCAAAATCACCTGGGGATATAGCAGGAAAATAGATGCTGGTGTGAAATTTGCTATTGCGAATGCAATAGAAAGACATCGTAGGTTAGGAGAATCAATTAGTATTTTGCGAGATGGTAAAGTTGTGACTTTGACAGCAGATGAAATACCACCTCGCAATGTTAACATTAATTTTCCTAATTAATTTTAAAACCTAAAAAGTTGGAAAAAAGTTATAGATATTGAGAACAGGAAAGTTTTTTCACAGAGTAACATAATAGGTTTATTCAAAGAAACATCATTCTAAAACTCCATCCTAAAACTCCATCCAACTTTTTCTGATAATTTAGATATCTGCTCCTTCTGCTAAACCTTCTGCATTTTCACGAGGAACACCAAAATCTATAAGGGTCTGAACATCTTGAATATAGTTACCTTCACCTTTATGAAACCAACCTTTTTTTGTTTTTTGAAATAGTAATTGCCCTGCCCAACCATTTGGATTTTCTCGACTAACAATCAAATAACTAGCTAGTAACCAATCACCACTCATTATTAATGGTGAAACTTTAACCTTGGCACTTTTTCCTAAATAAATACGATCCTTTTTAAAATCTTGAATTAGGTAATTAAAGACCATTCTTTTGATTGGTCTATATTCATCATCAGCAGTACCAGGATTAATAAGTTTTTGGGCAGAAACAGGTGTTATAAAACTCAATTCTATCCCGCCAAACATAACGATTATTAGTGCTAGGATCACACTAAAATTTGATGCAAATTTGTAAAATTTCATAACCATTTCCTTAGTTGTTATATTTGAAATTATCGCACTCAGTGTAGTCTTGTTTTCTTGTTTAAGACTTTCATGAATTTAACCATCATAGACAATAGTGATCGCTTGCTCAATTATGGCTTTCAGGTAGTGCTAAAAAAGGGTTAATTACCCTACGAATTTCTTGAACTTCATCCCATGAAACACCTAACTTATATGCCATACGGTTATGAAGTTCCAATTCTGAAAACTCAGCTTTCCCATCAGCAATAGCAATTTGCCAAGCTACACATAACATAAGACGATGTTTTACTCGCTCATTATCACTTTGACGGCAAGTTTTATCTCGATGTTCTTCATCAAAAAGTATACTGCTTCGGATAATGTCTTCAAAACTCTGACGTTGATGTATAACTTTTCTAATTAAATCTCGCTCTTGTTTTCTAATACCAGAGGTACTCATTAATCTATCTATAGTATCTTCTTCTTCTGGTGCTAAGTGACCATCAACCCAAGCCATTGGCAAAGCCGCTATGATAACTTCTGATACAAATTTACTCATTTTGGCAGCTTCATCCTTATTTTTCCAATTCATCAAATTGCTATAAATCCCTACAGTTGCTAATACTCCCAAACCAACAGGACCAGCAACCGTAAGTAATGCGTATTGGGATGCGCCGACAACAATACCACCTGTGGACATTCCAAAAATGCCTTGTATTGTTGTCAATAAACTAGCATGGACAAATACTGATGAAGCAGCAGTTGAAGCTCCCACACCTGCCACAGTTCCTATAGCTGCACCTGTACTAAAAGAAAGTGCCTCTTTTGTCCAATCATCACTATTATTGTCCTTTAATAAATCAGCAGTAGTATCTAGAGAGTAAGTAACGGACTTATTATTGAAGTACAATTTCAAGCCTTCTAATTCATGATTAACATAGCCTTGAAAAGATTTGTCATTAAAGTTTATTCCCTGTTTATTTCCTTCTTCATAGATTTTCTGACTGGCATTATTAATAGTATCTGTAAGTTTTTGCCAAGACTTTCCGAAAACAGCTTTCAAGTCTTTAATATCAGTTTCTATGTCGCTAATTCCTGCAAAATTTCTCTCTTGCAGCTTGTTTATGTAATAGCCTTTGTTAAGGCTAAAAATTATATCTAAAAGTGACAAAGCTACTACAATAGACAAAGAGGCAGCAATAGGGGTAGTAATAGCACCGATTAAAGGTATACCCGTAAAAGGTATAAGAGAATAAGCCATGAAAGTCAAAATACTGCTGATTACCAGTAGTCCACCCATTAATATTTTGCGTTCTTTAGCAGATGAATCAATATCTGAATATAAAATGAGAATGAGTCGAATATAGGAAGGAATTTTGGGGATACGAGTGATGGTAAAATTTAGAACAGCAGACAGTACAGGAACTAAAAGGGCAAAAATGGTACTGAGGACAGGTAGGACTGTCTGAAGTATAAAAGGAAGAATCACTGGCATAAAAGAGTAGTGAAGATAAAGTAATTAGTTTAGTGAATGCTAAAAACCTTTTATATAAAATACATACTTATAAGTAATTAACAAAAGTAAATTTACTTATTTTTACAAAAAAATACTGAGTATAAGTTGTAGCTATGTTCGTAAATTTACTATATATCGCCTTCTGACTGTTATTGCTGCCAATAGACACAAAAAAATAAGCTCGTAGTAAGTATTCAATAACAAAGTTGAATTAACACCAAAGTAACCATTATCGTAATTACCAGGAATGAAAGAACGACTCAAATTCAGCCTGATAAAAATATGTTACATTAAATGTAAATAGTAAAATACTAATCCTATATAAACAAAATGCAAGCTAATCAATATCCCTTCGCTCAAGAATTGATTACTGATATTGAAGGTAATATCAAAAAAGTGGTCGTGGATTTTCAAGACTATTTACGGTTGCTAGAAGCGATAGAAGATGAAGGACTTATTCTAGCTATGAAAGAAGTAGAAAATGAGAAACCATTAAATATTGATGAAGCTTTAGCGGAATTAGAAAAAGAGTGAATATCCAGTATCTACCCAGTTTTATTAAAGATTTGAAAGCACTCAAAAGTACACCCTATTATGAGTCTATTAAGAAATTTGCTTTTGCAGAAATAATTGAAATATCAAGTTTTGCAGAAATCACAAATATCAAAAAGCTTCAGGGATATGATAATGCTTATCGGATTCGTATAGGTGATTATCGTCTTGGTATTATTTTTGATGGTGAAACATTAATTTTTGAAAGAGTTTTACACCGAAAAGAAATTTATCGCTACTTTCCTAAATAGATAATTTTGCAATAATGATACAAATACATGAATAAGGGTTTAGCAATGCTAAACCCCTACATGATTTATTGATTTTTTGCTAATAAAATATCTACTGCCAAACGTAGATAAGTAGAAACAAAACAATCCAGATAACATCAACAAAGTGCCAAAACAAAGAAGTGGCATTTATGCCAAAATGACCATTATCAAAATTACCAGGAACGAAAGAACGCAACAAGACAATTAACTGTAATAGAATACCCGTAAAAACGTGCAAACCGTGAAAACCAGTTAAGAGATAAAACATTCCGCCAAAAGTACCAGAAGTAAAGCCAAATTCCAGTTGACTCCATTCCACAGCTTGGCCAAAAAGGAAATAACCACCCATAGCCATTGTTAAAAACAACAATAGACGATAGGTTTTTAAGTCATGTCTTTCCAGGGCTTTTTCGGCGAAATAAATCACAAAACTACTAGCAACCAAAACAACAGTATTAATGCTAGGTTCTTTTATTTCCAAACCAGAAACACCAGTTGGTAACCAATTAACAGTAGAAGTTTTGTAGATAATATAGCCAGCAAAGAAACTCAAGAAAATGACACTTTCAGATAACAGAAACACAATAAAACCAAACATTTTATTGCCTTCTTCATCATGCTCATGACTAACATGATCCAAATCATCAGGAGAAACAGAACTATCCATTGTTAAAAAACTCCAAAACCAGGAAACTAGTAATTAAGAAAAAAGTAACGAGAAAAACTATAGCGATTCTAAATAAGACGTAAAAAATTCTCTTCCTTCTCTTCCTCTGCGCCCTCTGCGTCTCTGCGGTTCGTTATAAAAAAAAATCAAATTTACACATCAAATAGAATCGCTATATTACCCATTACTCATGTTCAGAAGATGCCATTAATTCAGACTTACCATAACCATAAGGCTCACAAGTAACAATTGGAATTTCCTCAAAATTCTCAACAGGAGGAGGAGAAGAAACAGTCCATTCCAAACCAATTGCCCGCCAAGGATTAGCAGGAGCTTTTTCTCCATCCATCCAAGAAATTAACATATTGAAGATGAAAGGAAGAGTAGACATTCCTAACAGAAAAGAACCCAAACTAGCAACAATATTCCAACCAATTAACTCAGGTGCATAGGAAGCCGCCCGGCGTAACATTCCTTGCAAACCTAAAGGGTGCATGGGTAAGAAATTCAAATTTGTGCCGATAAATGCTAACCAAAAATGGATTTTGCCCCAACCTTCGTGGAACATTCTGCCCGTCATTTTAGGAAACCAATGATAGATAGCGGCATACATTCCCATAGTTACAGTTCCATAGAGAACATAATGGAAATGCCCGACAACAAAATAGGTATTATTAACATGAACATCTACAGGAACAGAAGAAAGCATAATTCCTGTAATGCCAGCAAAAACAAACATTACCAAACCACCCAAAGCAAATAACATGGGTGTAGTGAGGCGAATTTTACCGCCCCAAATAGTTGCCACCCAAGCAAATACCTTAATCCCTGTGGGAATAGAAACAAACATGGTTGTCACCATGAAAAACAACCGTAGCCAACCGGGAGTACCACTGACATACATATGGTGTACCCAAACAATGCCGCTAACTACAGCGATTAACATGGAAGAAATGGCAACGACTTTATAACCAAATAAAGGTTTGCGAGAATAAACCGGGAAGATTTCTGAGAAAATCCCGAAAATAGGCAAAATGATCACATAAACTGCGGGGTGAGAATAGAACCAGAAATAATGCTGGAACATCACCGGGTTTCCGCCTTTAGTAGGATCAAAAAAGGCAGTTCCCACTGTAATATCAAGAAGTAGCATGACCGCCCCGGCTGTTAAAGCTGGCAGTCCAAATAATTGGATAATTTGGGCGCTAAATACTGCCCAAACAAAGAGAGGCATTCTAAAGAAACCCATGCCCGGCGATCGCATTTTCACAATAGTAGTGACAAAATTCACCGCACCCATAATCGAGGAGACACCGGAAATAGCCACCGCTAATAACCAAAGAACTTGACCATTAATCAAGTTTCCCGTGGGGTTTTGCGTACTGACGGGGGGATATGCCCACCAACCAGATTGAGCAGGTCCACCGGGGACAAAGAAGCTGGACATGAGGAGAATACCCACCACAGGAACCATCCAAAAGGCGACGGCGTTGAGGCGGGGAAATGCCATATCTCGCGCCCCAATCATCAAGGGAACGAGGTAGTTAGCCATACCAACAAGAGAGGGAAACGTCCACAGAAACAGCATCACTGTTCCGTGCATGGTGAACATTCCGTTGTAGACTGTGCGGTCTATTAAATCAGCTTCGGGGGTGATGAGTTCCCCGCGCAAAATCATAGCGAAGATACCGCCAACTAGGAAGAAAATAAAAGAGGTAACGAGGTATTGAATACCGATAACCTTATGATCTGTACTAAAACTGAAGTAGGTTCTCCAGGTTTGGGGCGGTTCGTGGTGATGTGATTCACCAGTGATATGAATGGGGATGTTAGCCATTTGTCAGTTATTAAGTAGGTGAACACAATAAAACCAAACTGTGTAAAGAAATTTAAAATCGCTGAAAACTTCTTTACTCTTGCCTTTTGCCTTGCTATAACGACAATTTTCAACGCCAACCTACTTAGTGGTTAGTTGTCAGTAGCAAAGAAAAATTACAAAGTTAACCTGGGAAATTGACTAATGGAGGTGCTGCCGGTTCAACAGTTTTCCAACCGCTGTCAATGCCGTTTTCTATTTTTAGGGCATATTCGGAAGCTGCTTGGTTAGGGGCTGGGCTGGGTGTTTGACTCGCAGCTTTGCTTAACCACTGCTGATAGTTGCTAGGTGATTCCACAACGACCTTGGCTCGCATAGTGGCAAAGTATGTACCGCTATACTGAGAGTCAGTCAAATCATAGGCACCGGGGCGAATGGGGGTAAATTCAAAGTCGAGGTCGTTACCAGGAATAATGTCTTGTTTGAGGCGGAAAGCGGGGATATAAAAGCCGTGAAGTACATCTTCCGAATGGAGATTGAGACGGATACGGCTACCCTGCGGTAAATGCAATTCTGTACTGGTAACATTGCTTTGGGGATAATGAAACACCCAAGCCCACTGTTTAGCTAATACATCAATGTGTTCTAAATTCTCACCTGCTGAGACTGCTGAAGCTTCACCCAGTGCAGCATCAGCGGTTTCTGTCTTCATCGGATTATGTAAATGGATCTGATGAGAAGGTCCCTGGATGCCCATTTCTTCGTAAACTTGGTAACTATAACCCGCAATCCATAACACCAACATAATTGGGATTGCCGTCCAAACCACTTCTAAAGTAACGTTACCTTCAATATGCGGACCATCGCCTAAATCATTGGCTTTCGCCCGGTGGAAACAAATAGAATAGAAAAGAGTAGCAGTTACTCCCAGGAAAATCAAAGATCCTAATGTTACCAAAAAGCTAAATAAATCATCAATTAGATGAGATTCAGCAGCCCCTTGGGGAGGAAGCCAAGAATAAGCCTGTTTACCAATCCATAGACTAGAAAGAGTTACCGCAACTGCCCCAGTAACTATGGTCAAAAAGTTGAGAAATTGCCGAATTTTCATAATGGTCAGTTGTTAGTTGTCAGTGGTCGGTCGTTAGCTAAGAATTTTTACCGATTACCAATTACTAATCACCCATTACCGATTACCAAATATTTGATTGATGTCTTTTCCGGCTCTTAGTAATTTATCGGCTGTATTGTGAACACCAAAATCTGCTGCCAAGTGCGCTCCTAATGTGCCGTGAAAATACATTAGCAACATAATAATTACACCGACAACCAAGTAAGAAATTTGAACTTCTCTCTCTTCGTATTTGCCAATAACGTAACGTTGCCAACCTCTCCAAAAGGTCATACCGACAATCATCGCTAATAGCAATACACCGCCCACACCATGCCACATCATTGTCGGCATTGCCAGCATTCCCCAAGGACTTTTGATATCTGTTGGTGGGGCTGCCAACAACATTTCATAAAAACCTGCACCAACCGTAAAAAATGTAATCACAGCCGCAGCAAAAATGTTGTACCAACCCACATCAAATAATTGAGAACGTTCAACCTTAATTCCCAAAAACTTGAACAACCATTTTTCCACAGGAAAAAATACACCTAAAAGATCAAAGATAATGGCAATGATGAATAAACCTAATGTAAGATGTACCAAATTAGGATGAATCGGAATGGCATAAGGTAAACCATTTGCACCCATTTGGTGACTAATTTGGTCTAATAATTCTGAATTCATGGCAAGATTCCATCCTTTACCGCTTCCACAACAGGTACAGTATGTAAGCCATACACCCATACAAGTTCATCACCAAGATATACTTGAAACCCAACCAGCACTGTTAATAAAACTGCCACAGCTATGTAATGAAATGGGAGTTTTTTTGAGTTACGACTTCGCAACACATAACGCCAAGCTGTAATTGCAGCAATAATACCTGAAAGTGACCAACCGATAAGAGTATGAACATTTAATACTGATTTAGCCAGTTCGTAGGGTTTCGCTAAACCAGCTTCAAATTGGCCAAAAATAATCGCCACAAAAATAGCTACTGTGGCAATACACATATTCCACCAACTCACCTCAAATAAGGTAGTTTTCCCAGTTAAATACCCAGCGACATCACAAAAAACAGAAAATAGAACCATCGCAATTACAAAGTGAACCACGATAGGATGTAAAGGATCTGGATATGGTAAATTATGCTCATTCAATGAAGTGAAAAAATCCAGCATTAAATTCTCCTAGACTTACTACTCCTTAGCCAAACTTGAATAATTGCTAGATACTCACTAACATCAATAAATTATTTGATAAATCTGCTGTGAGTTCGCTGCAATGTATAACCAAATAGCCAATTACTTTTGGTCAAGTTATTTCCTCATCGTGACAACAGCAATTATGGATGTAGCTAAACTAAATCACTGTTAGAGGTTGAATTTACTAGATGTAAATTTTTATGAATTGTCCAAAAAACTAAAAGCAGAACTTCTAGAATTAATGAGAGAGACAACAACAGATTTTGATCTTGGCTCTATTACAATATTTTTAAATCAAAACCAAATATTTTTATGTTTATTGATGTACAATTACAAATTATCACTTTGTAATTTAAAAGACCGAAATATATAGTTTTTACAGTAGGTATGATCTGGGTTGAATAAGATTTCAAGAATAATTAAACGCAGATTAACACAGACAAAGAAAGATGATTCTGTGCAATATTCTCTCTCTGTGCCTCTGCGCCTCTGCGTGAGACAAAATGCAATTCACTGATCCAAAAATCGCCGTCAACTGATATTTGTATTTATCTAACCTAAATCCGTTCTATAAAACTTACCCAAAATTACCAAAGTCTAGACACATCTGGACAGCGATAATCTTAGTGTTTATTTCCTGCTTCATCGTGGTCTTAGAATGACTTCTAAGAGGTTTTTCCACTCCACAGGCAATCTCGGTAGAACTTACCGTTTCTGACCGTAGTTCCTAAAAAGAACCGCTACGCTACAGGGATAAAAATATCCACAAACCATCGGTCAATATTCTTAGCTGCGTTGAGGTCACGATCCTCTGTATGTCCACAATCAGGACAAACATAAACGCGGCTTTTTAATGGCATTTTATGACGATGATTACCGCAGTTAGAGCATATTTGCGAACTAGGAAAGAATCTATCTACAAGGATTAATTCACTGCCAAACTTCTCAGTTTTGTACTCTAATTGCCTTTGAAATTCATACATCCCACAATCTGCAATTGCACCTGCTAATTTGTGGTTCTTCAAAAATGCCTTAACGTGCAAATCTTCTATCTTAATTATGCTGTGGTTTTTAGCTAGATAGTAGGTTAATTTGTGAATAGAATCCTTGCGAAAAGCTGTAATCTGTCCGTTATTTGGAATTAGCGCAGTTTTGAATGATAAAAGCATTGATTCGACCTTCAATGTTGTGCTATGATATCTAGTATATCAGACATATTAAGATTTGGCAATGCCTCGGATTAAATTTAAACCACAAAATCAAGTAGCCTCCGATAAATCACCCTTGCAATTTAAGGTTTTACCTGGAGTCAGGGAAAAAATTAAAACCGTCCCTGACACAGCAGCAACGGTTGAGGGATTTTGTTGATCAACTTATTGAAGACTCGGATAAACAGTAATATATGGATAGTTATGGGTAGAAATTATCAAGCTGTTTCTACCCCCAAATCCCTAATTAGCCTTGATAGGGATTATCCAGTCTATCTACAGAAACATTCACAGATAATGGTAGCCGACCGGGATTTAAGCGGGGTTCAGCCGCATAACCTACAGGTACTAAAACAGCAATACCTATATCTGGGTCATTTTCTGCACCAATTATAGCTTTGACCTGTTCCTCAATCCAACCATTCATAAAGCAGGTGGATAAACCCAAACTTTCCGCTGCTAACACTAAATTCGTAGCAGCTATCATGGCATCTTTAATGGCGTATTCCCGGCGCTTGTCTCCTAAACTAGCTTGAAATTGGGGAATCGCACCTCTAAAATAATTAACTGTTCCCTCATTCCAAGCCCCAGTGGCTGCACCTTGCTCTAAAATGGGTGTTAAATCTTTTCCTCCCGCAGCAGCGTCAGCCGCGAAAACAAAGGTAACAGGTGCTTGAATAATTTGTTGTTGCTTCCAAGAAGCTGCACATAATGCTTCTTTTTGGGCTTTGTCCTGCACTAAAACTATTCTCCACGATTGGACGTTAAAACTACTGGGTGCAGCTACGGTTAATTCTACCAGTTGCTTAAGTAGTTCTGGGGAGATGGGATCTTGTTTAAAGGTTTTGATGGAACGACGTTGTCCTATGGCAGTAGGTACGTCTAATGCTTTGATTTGGGTATTTGAAGTCACGGTATTTTCCTCTGTTTTATCCTATGCGCTTAGGGTAACGCTTTTTTGCACGCAGTTCAATTGATGGACTGTCAAGCAATCACCTGAATTTCATCAAGTTGATTAATCACCACGTCTGCACCTTGAACATTATCTGCCCTAGCAATCCAAGTAATCCCAATACAGCCGGCAGCCTTAGCATGACGCGCCATTTGCATATCACCTATAGAATCACCTACCATTAAAGTCGCCGCTGGTGATACTCCCAAGGCTTGGCAAGCTTCTAAAAACAGCGTCGGATCTGGTTTACTCGGACCATCATCAACTCCCTTTTCCAGTTGCAAATAATCGCTTAATTGGTGAGTAGTGACAAATTTTTTGACCTCTTGAGTCGTTGCTGCTGACAGGATTCCCAATTTTAAGCCCGCTACTGACAAGGACTTTAATATCTCCAAACTACCCACAAATAAAGGTGAAGGAGTTTTACCAACATATTGTTCAGCTTCTTCTAAAGCTTGACGAGCGATTTTTAAAGATTCAAACCATCCCCTACCAGTTTCTGCAATGTAAGCGGCTGCTGCAACTTCTGTTTCTCTACGACTCGCTACTGATATTAAACCTGCTAGATCTAAGAAATTGCCATTAATACCAAAAGCCATTAATAAAGGTTCGCCAATTCCAGGAATTTGTGCGTCTATCATCCGTGCCGCTTTTTGTCCCAATGTTCTTAAATGTGACTCAGAATCTTCTAAAGTACCGTTTTTATCAAATAAAATTGCTTCAATATTAGAAAACGCAATGTTTTTACATTTAATAGTTGCCAAAATAGCTCACCCCATTCATTTTAGATGGTAAGTAAAAAAAAGAGGGGTTTCCCTCCTTATAATACACTTTAACAATTTGAGTTGTCATCACTGACAATTATCCAGCAATTCTCATTTTAAGGTTTGATGACATTGTAACCCTTGTGGTAACAGGGGTTTACAATTTTTAGCGAATCCGTGTATCGCTGAAATGGCGCAAAATCGTTTCAAAGTGAGAATTGCTGACAATTATCAATCTATGATTCAATAGCTGCGGGGATCTCTTCTTCAATCTCTGTGGCTGGGGGAATTTCTTCCTCAATCACAGCTTCCATAGGTGCAACTTCTTCAGCTACGGCTTCCACATCTGTAGCTTCCACATCTGTAGCTTCCACAGGTGTAGTAATGCCTTGCTGTTTGGCAAGCAATTGTTCCCGATACTTAGCTGCCATTTCTTCGGCCTTATCATAAACCAAATCACGGTTCTTGATCATGTCACCAGGTTCGGGTTCTAACTGTTTAGTAGACAGTGAAATCCGTCCCCTTTCTGCATCCAAGTCAATGATCATTACTTTCACTTCATCATTAACATTGAATACACTATGAGGAGTATCAATATGCTCGTGGGAAATCTCAGAAATATGTAGTAGTCCACTCACGCCACCAATGTCAATGAAAGCACCGTAAGGTTTGATACCGCGAACAGTACCAATAACTACTTCGCCCACTTCCAAACGGTTCATCTTCCGCTCAACCAGCGCTCGACGATGGGAGAGAACTAGGCGGTTACGCTCTTCATCTACTTCTAAGAATTTCAAGGGCAGTTCTTCGCCTACCAAATCTTCCTTGGGTTTGCGAGTGCTAATATGAGAACCGGGGATAAAGCCACGCAGTCCTTCAATTCGCACTAATGCACCACCACGGTTGGTTGCGAAAACGCCAGAACGGACAGTAGCATCTTCTGCTTGCAACTGCCGAACCCGCTCCCAAGCCCGCATATACTCAATCCGACGAATTGAAAGGGTGAGCTGACCATCTTCATTTTCATCTGTAAGGATGAAAAATTCCCGTGTTTCGTTTGATTGTAAGACTTCTTCCGGGGCATCGACCCGGTTAATAGACATTTCTTGTATGGGTATATATGCTGCGGTTTTCGCACCTATGTCAATCAGAGCGCCGCGCGGCTCTATACTGAAAACTGTACCCGGTACGACATCACCAGGGCTGAAGTGATAGTCGTATTTATCAAGTAGAGCAGCGAAATCTTCGTGGGTAAATCCAATTTCTGTAGCGGTTAAGTTCTGATTGACCATGCTAATGTGTTCCTGGGTCTAGTCTCCGTAAAGGTTTTGTCATAAATTCAGTTTATATGTAAGTAGTGGGAGGACAATTTCCACTTACATTGCTGTCTTATCCTAGCTTAGAATAGCTAGTCTTAACACATATCAACTTCCAGACATAAAATTATATCATATATGGCGGTGAATAGGGAATGGGGAATAGGGAATGGGGAATGGGGAATGGGGAATAGGGAATGGGGAATAGGGAATGGGGGATATCTGATTTTTAATACCGAAACTAAAATATCCGTTGTTACTAATGATAGTAACAACGGATATTGTTAGCATATATTCCCTAGTGAATTGGGAATATATAACCTATTTCTCTTTTTTCTCAAACCGGGGGGGTTCGCGGAAGGCGATCGCAAAAAAGAGTACACCTATTGCTAGGGTTAAAATCAAGATGTAAGCAACACTTTCCATATTTTTCAGATCCTGTCTGTTGAGCCAGTAATTTTAGTTTAACAAACCACAGAAAAAGCATGAAGTAGAAAAATCTACTTCACACCTCATCCAAGTTTTAAGCTTCCTTTCTCCGGCGAGTTGTTTTGTCACCCAGCTTCTGGAACAGACCCCACTCAACCTGTTCTTCTTCAATTTCCACACCAGCAAATACATCACGGTAGATTGTCCGTGAACCGTGCCACAGGTGACCAAAGAAGAATAGTAGAGCAAATACAGCATGACCAAAGGTAAACCAACCTCTGGGAGATGTTCGGAATACACCGTCAGAGTTCAAGGTTTCTTTGTCAAATTCAAATATTTCTCCACCTTGAGCTTTGCGGGCGTACTTCTTCACATCAGCGGGATCTGTAAAGGTTTGACCATTCAGGTTCCCACCGTAGAAGCTGACTTTTACGCCAGTTTGTTCAAAGCTGTATCTAGACTCTGCCCGACGGAAGGGGATGTCAGCACGGACAACCCCATCTTTATCAGTCAAAATGACTGGGAAGGTTTCAAAGAAGTTAGGTAGACGACGAACTGTTAATTCTCGTCCTTCGGCATCCGTGAACACAGCGTGACCTTGCCAAGATTCAGCAATACCATCACCTTTCACCATTGCCCCTGTACGGAATAGACCACCTTTAGCGGGGCTATTACCAACATAATCGTAGAAAGCCAGTTTTTCAGGAATCTGCGACCAAGCTTCTTTCAAAGAAGTACCTTCAGCAACGCTTGTTTGCACACGACGCTGAATTTCTTGACGGAAGTAGTCTTGATCCCACTGGTAACGGGTAGGACCAAACAGTTCGATTGGGGTAGCAGCGTTACCATACCACATAGTTCCAGCTACTACGAAAGCAGCGAAGAATACAGCAGCGATACTACTGGAAAGTACGGTTTCAATATTACCCATCCGTAGGGCTTTGTAGAGCCTTTCAGGAGGTCTAACTGTGAGGTGGAATAAACCTGCAACAATACCGACAATACCAGCCGCAATGTGGTGAGCGACTATACCACCTGGATTATAGGGGTTAAATCCAGCCGGACCCCATTCAGGAGCTACTGGCTGAATACTGCCCGTCAGTCCATAGGCATCAGATACCCACATTCCTGGACCAAATAGTCCAGTCTGGTGGAACGCACCAAAACCAAAACAAAGTAAACCGGATAAGAACAGGTGAATACCAAACATTTTTGGCAAGTCTAGTGCAGGTTCACCGGTGCGAGGATCTCTAAAAAGTTCCAAATCCCAGAAAACCCAGTGCCAAACAGCAGCCAAGAATAATAAACCAGAAAGAACGATGTGAGCAGCAGCAACGCCTTCAAATGACCAGAAACCGGGGTCTACTGCTGTGCCACCAGTTACACTCCAACCGCCCCAAGATTCGGTTACGCCTAAACGTGCCATGAAGGGAAGTACGAACATCCCTTGTCGCCACATGGGGTTGAGAACTGGATCACTAGGGTTATAAACGGCTAGTTCGTACAGTGCCATTGAACCTGCCCAGCCAGCTACTAAAGCTGTGTGCATTAAGTGTACAGAAATCAGCCGACCTGGATCGTTGAGAACGACTGTATGTACTCGATACCAAGGTAGTCCCATTGACTACAAGCCTCCTGGATAGTTATGTTTACAAAGCAATTTTCTTACGGAGGTTCACAAATGACGGAAACCGTCAAGCCGAGAAATCTCTGAGTTTTTTTATTGCTGATTTTGAGTTTGGCAATACTGACGCACTACCATAGTTTGAGTTCTTTTGTCAAGAACTGACTGTTTGAGTGTTTAGGTAATTGCTAAACAAAAACGAGGATATTTTTAAAAGTGTAACTATTGATGGAACGCTTTGCAAGCGTTTCCATCGCTGGAGTTACGTAAGTTGTGGTTTAAATATGGCTACCAGTCACCAGAAATGTTGGTTATAACCGGATCTATCTGGAAAACTGAAGTTTTTTTTAATCCACCAGGGGATCGCGGGAAGGCTGGGAGCCGCGTCTCTTTAGAGCGCGGGGGAAAGCCTACCCGTGCGGTTTTAACCGCTTCCAATATTCTCGATCATGATGCGGGTCATTAAATCTTTTCAACATTTTATTTCTCTCTAACTAATCTTTTTAAGGCTGACGAAAGACTCATTCCCCAACCTTGGGCGATATCCTCAAGTTTCTTTCTTTCAGTTTCATCTAGGTACACCGCTAGAGGTTTTTTCTTCATATACAATATTGGGTTGACATTACTGTAATACTGCCATATAATAGTTATATCGTCAATCACATCAACAAAATAAACCTGTGCAAATACGCTGGAGATTCAAGCTACAACCATCTATTGGGCAACAAGCCTTAATGTCTGAGTGGCTTGTTACTTTACGGAAACACAGAAATTATTGTTTGGCAGAACGTCAGCGCGGATTTGAAACTAATAACCAGAAATCAGACGAGTCAGTAATTTACCAATATGGTGCATTTTCAGACTTAGATACTCGTATTGAATATGGCTCTTATTGCCCTTTGACCTGCCCCGTCGTTAAGCATGGTGTAATGTCCTCTGGGTTAACAAAAAATAGTAAGAAGCATGGTTTAACCTGGGGTAGTGCGACTGATATTCAAGGCAAGAGAACAACTGAACTACGTTCTGAGTCTGAATGGTATAGCCGAATTAATTCAGATGTTTTACAAGGCAATTTAGCTAAATTAGATATTGCTTATAACGGATTTTTTCAACACAAAAGGGGTTTCCCTGCGTTTCGTAAAGCAGCCAACTTTAAAACATTTCAATTCAAGCCAGGACAAGTAAAATTAACTGTTAATCGTGAATCTAATCAGCCCCGATGCTATTCCCATGCCTACTTTCCTGGACTGGGGACTATGCGCTATTTTGATAGTCGTACTATTCCAATAGATGCTGATATTAGAACGGTGACAGTGATTAAAGAAGCTGACGGCTGGTACATGAGTGTATTACTCGAGTTACCTGAATCCCTACCTGAAGTTACAGAAATTGAAACCGTCAAATCAGCAGTAGGTATTGATGTAGGAATTAATAAATTAATTTCTTTGTCGGATGGTTCGTTTATTGAAAATCCTCAATTTGCAACTAATAAAAAAGTCCGCCGTCAATTAAGAATCAGACAGCGCCGAGTTAACCGCAAAATCAAGGGTTCTAATAATCGCAAAAAAGCCGGGAAAATAGTTGCCAAGCTACATAAAAAGATTGCAGATAAGCGAAATGATCATCAATGGAAAGCAGCCAATAAAGTTGTTAACACCGCTGAGGCAATTGTCCAAGAGGATCTAAATGTTAAGGCTATGAAGTCCCGCTGCCAACCCAAAAGGCAGCAAGGATGATTTATGGCTAATGGTCAATCTGCAAAACGTGGATTAAATCGCTCTATTTCTGATGCAAGTTGGGGCGAATTATTTTCTAAGATTGCTTGGCTGGCATTGAAGTCTGGTAAGCCAGTATTATCCGTTAATTCTAAATTTACTTCTCAAGAATGTTCGGCTTGTCATCATATTAGTAAAGCTAATAGAGATGGCGAAAAGTTCATTTGTGAAAACTGTGGTCATATTGACCATGCTGATACTCAGGCTTCTCGGACAATTTTACGAAGAGCTAATTTGAAATTCGTCAGCAACAGACGTAAAAAGCCGACGCACCAATCGTTAGTGCCTACTCCTGGACTGGGAGAAAGTAACGCCCTTTTATGCAACGATGCCGCCAGAAATGGCAAACGGCATCAGGCGGGGAACCGTACATCTAAGGTAATACCTGAAAAGCGGATATTATTCGAGCAGTTGTGTTTGCAATTATTCGATTAAGAATCCCCGTGTCTTTAGACCGGGGAGTGTCAATATTCCAGCATAAAACTAAATTGGGGTTTTATCCGGCGAACTGCTTGCAGCAGCTCTTCGCTATCGCTCATCGAGAAACTACAGATTTTATTTTGGACTTGCTATTCTTAAGTGTTTGCGGATATTTCCAAAATGTGACTTGCCTTTTTAATATCTATATGCTGAAATAAGTATTAATTATGATGTCTTTCATGGCAGCATACAAAATTTAACTGGGCTGTGACGTTTTTTAGAAGTTTTGGTGGTGGTCATGACCATGATCTAGATGCCTCTGTAGTTTGCTTGGATGCTAATGGTAAATTAACAGACAAAGAAAACATCATCTACTTTGGTAATCTTCAACATTTATCAGGATCAATCGTCCATACAGGAGACAATTTAACTGGCACTGGTGATGACGAAGTAATCATTATTGATTTACCTCCCATTCCTGCTGATTAAGCTAAATTAGTCTTCGTCATCAATATTTACGATTGTATTGCTCGTAAACAAGATTTTACTCAAGTTGACAATGCTTTTGTTAGATTGGTGAATGCAGCTAATAATAAAGAATTAGCTAGATATAACCTCTCTGGGAAAGAGTATAGCGGCATGACAGGATGTCATGCACGATGGACTTGATCATCGGATTCATAGTTTAATGCCTCCTTCTTTTCATGTAGGACAAATTATTTCCATGAATAAAGCTATTCGTCAACATAAATCTAAAACTTAATTACAAATTATTTTCATGTGTATGATTTTGGCGGTGAATGAGTGCGATCGCATGATTAACTTCTGCGGTTTTATGATTCCCCAACTTCAGCAAGAAAGATTGCGAAACTTGAGTCAAGAATTACAATTTGCTATTAATACTAATAATCTCTCGTCAATGGAGTATCACAGTCAGGAAACTAGAAAAGACTGATGAGGTACAGCTATAGTACAAGGTTGTATTCTCGCCATCCAACAAGCCAAAGCCGTTGCACCAAGCCAAACTAATGCCATGTTTGACAAAATCTCTCGGATGTTGAATGCAGCTACAGGTGATGATAGTAATGAAGCAGATCGTTTATGGCGGGAATTACAACCAGATGTATAACATTGGTTAAATCAAGAATTACCCAGTAATAACATTATCACGGGACTTACACGATGAACACCAAAACTAAAATTGACTGTCCGGTTTGTGGGTATAAAGGAATTGAGAGCAACAGTTGTCCTCATTGTGACACTGATGTTTCTCTAATCCGTTCCTTGGCAGAATTACCCCAGCGTCCGAAATCTTGGACAACAAGTATTGCCATTTTCATGCTGATAATAGGCATTACTATTGGTGCAGCAGGTAGTTTTTTTGCCCTGCAAACGGCTATATATACTGCAACAGTTCCTAAACCTACAGTTACTACTAATCTCACTCCTCCTGTAATTACTCCTGTAATTCCTAAACCAGCCCCACCACTAGCCACTTATACCGTAAAATCAGGAGATACCCTTAGTAGTATTGCAGGAAAATTTTGTAGTAAATCTACTGATTGGCAATTAATCGTTGCCGCTAATCCTGAATTACAAAAACGGGAAAATCAGTTAGATATAGATCAGGTGTTGAAAATTCCTAGTAGCTGTCAAAGGAAAAGCCCATGAAGATAGTTGAGGTCACTACTTTTCCACCCTTCGGGTTTTGCACGCACGAGTCGTTTTTCATCCCCTGTCTGTAGCACGAAAGACGGAACTGGAGTTTCTGTTTCTCAGGGGCTTTCAAACTTCCCAGTCTTTCTTGTAAAATAGGATTTTTCGACCGAGATTATTGACAATAGAATCAATAAGGGTGGAAATTGATATGTATCTTTTTATGTCTAAGTAGGTGAACACAATAAAACCAAACTGTGTAAAGAAACGTAAAATCGCCCAAACCCTCTTCACTCTTGCCTCTTGCCTTTTGCCTTGCCATAACGACAATTTTCAACGCCAACCTACTTAACAGGATTGAAATGGTTACAGAGTTTTGGTTTCAAGGTACGTTGTCCCCCAGTTAGGTTTTTATACAGGTTGATTACCTTTCCTGTCATCTGCGATGATAACATCAAATATGATCAATTTATCCCCCAGTGATAAATCCCCTCTTACAGCTTTCATCCCCGGCTGACAAGACATTGATCCCTAAAAATTTTGGGGATTTTTAGGGATCAATTCCGGGGTTTTTAGCCTATCTTCTTATAAAATATTTAGAAGATTACTGTCAAGGTTGTCAAGAGCGTAATAGCCAAAATTATATTCAAGCCCAAATGTGGTTAATTAAAGCTTATCAAATGGGTGGACAATTACAAAGAGCGATCGCTCTGAGTCAAATTTTGCGTAATCATCCTCATTCCCAAATCAACACTTAGGCTAACAAAATTCTAGCTGTGCTATCTAAAGAGATTTCCCGTGCCTGATCTATCCCCCAACTATCTGATTAGCGTAGAATTACGAGAATTACTCGTACAAAAACTCGGCGTTCTGCAAAAAGACAATGTGTTATTACAGCAGTCTTTGAGAGAACAGCAAATTAAAACTACAGCCCAAACAGAAGATTTATTCTTGGAACTTTTAGAAGTTGCTGATGCCTTAGAAGCTTTATTAGACTATCTAGAAAACAATCCTAGTCCTAGTCCAGAATTTATAGAACGTCTACCCAGATCCATAGGTGCAGTTAATCGCAAGTTTCTCGGTGTTTTAGGAAAGCACCAACTTTTACCTATAGAATTACAAAAAGGAACAGAACCAGATTTTAACTTATGTCGCGTCATTGACCGGGAAGAAAGAACAGATATCCCAGACCAAACAATTACTAAAATTGTCCGTCGCGGATTTCATTTAGGTGAAAAAGTTCTCCGTCCCACAGAAGTCATTACTGCTAAATCAGATAATGGTAATGGAATGGGTAATGGGTAATGGGTAATTGGTAATTGGTAATTGGTAATGGGTAATTGGTAATTAGTAATTGGTAATTGGTAATGGGTAATTGGTAATTAGTAATTGGGAAAATTCTTTCTCCCCCACTCCCCCCACTCCCCCCACTTCCCCCACTCCCCCCACTTCCCCCACTCCCCCCACTTCCCCCACTCCCCCCACTTCCCCCACTCCCCCCACTCCCCCACTCCCCCTGCCTCTTTTAACTCCTACTTACACTGTTAACTATGACTCCTCACAAAAGTGATATTAAAGATACTTCTTCACAAACAAAAATCTGGAGTAGTTGGCAGGAAAATTTAGTTTTAATAACTATTGCCCTGTGTTTAGCACTTCTAATTCGGACATTTATTGCTGAACCACGCCTGATTCCCTCAGAATCAATGTATCCTACCTTGCACACAGGCGATCGCTTAGTTGTAGAAAAAGTATCATACCGCCTTCATCCTCCCAAAATCGGCGATATCATCGTTTTTAACTCACCACCAGAACTACAAAGACGTGGATATTCTCAAAACCAAGCCTTTATCAAACGAGTAATTGGTGAACCAGGCGCAATAATTAGTATCGCCCAAGGCAAAGTTTACCTCAACGGTACAGCCTTAACAGAAGACTACATTGCCGAACCACCAAACAGCCCATTTCCAGAAATCAAAGTCCCAGAAGGCGCATTTTTCGTCATGGGAGACAATCGGAATGATAGTAATGATTCTCGCTATTGGGGTTTTGTCCCCAGTCAAAACGTCATCGGTCGCGCCACGTTCCGCTTTTGGCCTCTGGACCGCATCGGCTTAATTTAGTCCACTGACCACTGACCACTGACAAAGGGCGCAGGCCCTGCGCCCCTACGAAAAGCGTAAATAATACATCAATTGAGCGATCGCATCCCCAGATAATTCTAAACGTTGTTGAAAATCTGCTAAACTCCGGTAAGAACCAGCAGCCGTACGGTTTTCCACAACTATCTGTGCTAAAGATAAATCTATAAAAGGGATTTTGGCAAGACTTTCTACCGAAGCAGTATTAGGATTAATCGGCTGAGGTTTATCCAGGGAATTCTGATCATAATAATTAAAATTCAGCAAAGGTTTTAATGGTTCTAACCGTTGTACTGGCAAACCCAAAGCCGCCGCCACATCTTCAATACAGTAGAATACCACACCAGCGCGAGAAAGTTCCACAAGCGATCGCCCTTGGTGAATTGACAACCCAGGTAAACGCAGCCAATCATCCACAGTCGCCTGATTAGCATCAACACCCAAACCCAACTCAGCCGCCATTTGCACCTCTTCCCAGGACTGCAAACGATAATAGGGATCATTCATCAACTTAGCGCGAAGCCTTTGCAATTTCAGATTTAAAGGTAACCACTTACTCATTCTTAACCTGATCCTTTTACCAATCACGTGACATACTCCACACACTCCCTTTCAGGTGAGTGTGGGCTTCTCAACGACTCCTAATCCGGACATTGATTGAGCTTTAAGACCGTGTGTCCCACGGTTCTTGATGTTTATAGCCGCATTTATATCCCTGCACAAACTCGTATGACATACAAGACAATTGTGCATTCTTTGGGATAGCGGCTTTTTAACTTTGTTACCACAGATAGAACATTCTTGGCTCGTGCCGTTGGGATTTACAGCTATCACTTTCAAACCAGCATTTTCGGCTTTGTTTGAAAGTATGGTGATGAACTGTCCCCAACCAGCATCATTAACACTTTTAGCCAATCTTGTTCTAGTAAGTCCTTTTATGTTCAACTTTTCCACAGCAATAACATCGGACTTTTTGAGGAGATTATTTGCTGTTTTAAAGTGAAAATCTTTGCGGGTATCTGATACTTTCTTGTGTTGAATACCCAGTTTTTTAATAGCTTTTTTACGACGATTAGATCCTTTTTTCCTACGAGAGACGCGACGCTGTGCAGATTTTAATTTGCGTTCAGCTTTACGTAAAAACTTAGGAGATGCAATTCTTTCGTCGTCTGAGGTGACAATAAAATCAATTAGTCCGACATCAATACCAACAATATTATTAGCATTAAAATCGGGTTTCACCACTGGAACTGTTTTATCATCAAGGCTTAGAGTGACATAATACCCGTCCGCTTTTTTAGTGACAGACACAGTTTTAATATCAAATCCATCGGGTATTTGACGATGAACAATTACCTTTATATCTCCTATTTTTGACAGTGTAATCTTATTGTTAACAAAGTGATGTTGCTTGAATTGAGGAAACGTAAATGTTTTGTATTGCCCCGCACCTTTAAATCTAGGTCTGCCAGATTTTTTGCCGTTACTATCACCTTTCAACCATCTATCAAAAGCTAATTCAACTTTTTTAGAAACTTCCTGTAGCACTTGAGAATGGATTTCTTTGTACCAAGGACGGTCTTTTTTAAGTTGAGTCAATGATGCTTTTTGACTGTAATAATTAGGTTGTTCTTTTAATTCTGGTAAATGACAAACAACAAGAGAACATCTATTAATAGGAGAACGGTTTTGTTCATACCAATTAAACCGTTGAGCCAGCAAATAATTGTATTGATAACGCAATTTTTCTAGCGTTTCATCAATCTTTTTTGCTTGCTCTTTTGTCGGTTTCATTCGGTATTGGTATGATATCCGCACCTGCTTATTGCCTTTTCCTGATGTTGGTGTTACTATTTCAGTATACACCAATTAAGTAGGTGAACAGAAAAATTTAAAGGTATGTGAAGAAAAGTAAAATCACTCAAAACTCTCTTCCTGTTCCCAGTTAAGAGTTCCCTGTTAAGAGTTAAGAGTTCCCTGTTCCCTTCTCTCAACTTCTCACTTTAGCATAACAAGTACTGAAGAACCATAAATAATCTTAAATCAGTTTCTTCCAGGAAATTACGCCAAGAGTTCTCAGAACATTTAGCAAAAATTTACTGGAAAGATGTTTTTTGGAACGGGTCTTATTTTGTTGCTAGTTGTGGCGGGGTAACTATCTCAACATTACGAAAATATATTGAAAACCAAAATTCACCGGAAGAATAAGAAAGTGTTCATTTCCGACCTGTTCCCTTCCTTCGTGCTACGCACATTAGTCAGGGAACTGTCGTCGACTCACGCGCCATTCATCCCACGCTCCTAAGAGTGAGACGTGGGGCTTCTGTCGGGATAGCTAAATCTGATCCAACATCTGACGACGTTTTTGCTCAAACTCATACTCAGAAATTAATCCATCTTGACGGAGTGCTTCTAACTCACGCAAAGCATTAGCAACCGATTCCACTTGATTACCAACTGGTGGTGGTACTCTCGTTACCGACTCACCCAAATTAAAATATCGATCAAAAGTTTCTTCCTCTTGAGTTAAATACCAAACCCCTTCAATAGCACAAGCCACCTTGGGAATAGGTGTCCAAGACAACAAAACATATAGAATTCCCCAAAGTGGCTGTCCCAAGTAAAATTTATGTAAACCCGAAATCGTTAATGTGCCGGAAAATGCTAGAATAGCAGCAATAGTACGGCTTTTTCGTTTAGTGAATATCATTTTATCTATAACCGTTCTACTCAATTCGTCAACTAATGGGTCAAGTTACATAGATTAGTAGTAGGTTGGGTTGAGGTACGTATCCCTGACGGGAAGCGTTAGCCATGACCCAACAAATACGTCGGGTTGCGCTGTTGCTTCATCCAACCTACAAAAAATAATCTCCGCGTCTTTAGACCGGAGAGTGTCAACGAACTCTATACTTGAAGTCAAGTAGTGAAATTCGGGTAAAAACCCCTACTTTAACCGAAGTAGTTTCCCCAGATGAATCTTCTACAATAAAATAAGACATAGAGGCAAAATTCGGAGCTACTCAACTAATAGCATTAAGTTAAAGAAAAGCAAAATGGGATTCTTCGACTCTGAAATAGTGCAGCAAGAAGCCAAGCAATTGTTTGAAGACTATCAAGCACTGGTTCAACTTGGCAACAACTACGGCAAATTTGACCGCGAGGGCAAGAAGCTGTTTATTGAGCAAATGGAATCCATGATGGATAGATACCGCGTCTTCATGAAGCGTTTCGAGCTATCAGAGGATTTCATGGCACAAATGACCATGCAGCAACTAAAAACTCAACTAGGTCAGTTTGGCGTAACTCCACAACAAATGTTTGAGCAAATGAACGTGACCTTAGAAAGGATGAAAGCGGAATTGGAAAAAACAAAATGACTGAGAACTGGAAGCAGTGACAGTAGGGGAGGATAGAGAACTTTTGACTGTTCCCTGTTCCCTGTTCCCTGTTCCCTGTTCCCTGTTCCCTGTTCCCTGTTCCCTGTTCCCTGTTCCCTCTTAATTTGATTTAGGACGTGGAAACTGAGAAGTAGACTTAAACTTTTCTACAGGTACACCCTTGAGCGCCTTTGTCATAAAGTCCCGCCATATAGGGGCTACCATGACCCCACCAGTTGCTCCACGTGCCAGTTGTTTGCTATCGTCTCTCCCTACCCACACAGCAGTAGTTAACTGCGGTACAGTACCGATAAACCAAATATCCTTTTCTGAGGATGTAGTTCCTGTCTTACCAGCAGCAGGGCGACCTATTGCAGCATTTTTACCTGTACCTTCAGTCATTACTGAAGTCATAATATCAATAGTAGCTGCTGAAGCCCAAGGATCTAAAACTTGTTTTGGTTTGGGTGTATTATCGAGAATCACATTACCAGCACTATCGGTAATACGAACAATTACTGTGGGTGGTGACTGCCAACCATAATTAGCCAATGTAGCATAAGCACTAGTCATTTCTAAGGGAGTAACACCAATAGCTCCCAAAGGTAGAGAAGTAACTGGTTCCATTGGACTCATAATGCCCAAATTCCGGCAGGTTTCAATGACTTTATTCATCCCCACCGTTTTACCAAGTTTAATCACCGGAATGTTGCGAGACTGGGCAAGGGCTGTGCGAATTGACATTGCTCCAGCGAAACTACCATCGTAGTTTTTTGGATAGTACCAACCATTACCATCTTGATAACTAACTGGAGCATCTATGACTGTGGTATCAGGTGTATATTTACCAGTAGCAAAGGCGGCATAATAAACAAAAGGTTTAAAAGCCGAACCTGGTTGGCGTTGGGCTTGGGTGGCTCGGTTAAATTCACTGAGTTTATAATCTACACCACCGACAAGGGCTTTCACGAAGTGAGTGCGAGGGTCAATTGACACTAGCGCCATTTGATTCTTAGATAACCCTTGGGACTGAAGCTTTTCGTGCCATTCTTTGACGGTTTCTTCAGCCATTGTTTGGAATTTAGCATCAACAGTGGTTTGGACGCGCATTCCGCCTTTAAGCAAGGAATCACGACCAAATTTCTTCGCCAGCTCTTGAGCTACAGTATTGGTGATGTAAGGTGAGGCACTACCCTGAAAAGACCTGATCTTACCCAGTTTAATTGGTTGTTTCAGGGCATCATCATATTCTTTTTTGGTGATCCAATTTAACTCTACCATCCGCCCCAGAACTTCTTTTTGTTTCTGTTTGGCAAGTTTCATACTCGCAAAAGGGCTAAACTCTTCTGGAGCTTGGATTAAACCTGCCATCATAGCTGATTCACCCAAAGTTAAATATTCTGCTGATTTATTAAAATAACTGCGGGCTGCTGTTTGCACACCGTAATTGTTATGACCCCAATAAACTTGATTGAGGTACATTTCTAGAATTTCGTCTTTACTGAGGATTTGCTCTAAACGAATTGCTAGGACAGCTTCTGCCAATTTCCGCGTAAAAGCCCGTTTTTGAGATAAAAATAGGTTTTTAACTAATTGCATGGTGATGGTAGAACCACCTTCTTTCACACCTCCCGCTACCATATTAACTACTATGGCACGACCAACACCAGTGGGGTTAATCCCATGATGATCGTAAAAGTGACCATCTTCACTGGCTAAGACGGCGCGTTTGAGGTTGGGGGAAACTTTATTGAGGGGTACTACTTCTCGGTTAGCTTCCCCGTGGATACCAGTTAAAAGTTTGCCTTTTATATCGTATATGTAAGTTGTTTCCGAGGGGAAAAAGTTTTTTATTTGTCTAACATCTGGTAAATTACGGAAACTAATGGCTAAACCTACTAGTGTTCCCGCAACAATAGAGCTTGTTAGGAGTGTTATAGATAGCAAAGTACCGCCAGTTATCTGACCTACTCCCTTAAAGAACTCAAATCCAGATGAAGCCTGCTCTTGTGGTTGTTTGTTTGCAAAAGTCCTAGACGACACGGCGATCTCACTTCCTCACTTGTAAATTTAAATGTAATTCATTAAATGGAAAAAGGCAGTTAATTTTTTGCAATTATAGTAATCTGGCAGAAGAAAGGACAAATAATTGGTTTGTGAACATAATAAACTTAACTTTTAGTGTGGAAAGTATAGTTAATAGTGAATTTCTTAGTATGACGCAAAATTTCTCTTGGTTGCATCGTGGTGTGGCAGAAATTTTTCCGCAACCCCATGTTGGTGATAATGATACGGAAAGTTTGGAAAAGCGATTACTCAATTCTGACCGCCCTTTAAGAATTAAACTGGGTATTGACCCTACGGGAGCAGATATTCATTTTGGTCACAGCATACCTGTACGAAAGTTACGGGCGTTTCAAGATGCTGGTCACACAGCAGTTCTCATTATTGGTGATTTTACAGCCCGCATTGGTGATCCTACTGGTAAATCTGAGGTGCGTCGTCAGTTGACAGAAGCTGATGTAGCACAAAATGCCCAAACTTATCTTGACCAAGTCCGTCCTATTTTAGATTTTGATACACCTGGTAGACTTGAGGTACGTTATAACTCAGAATGGCTTTCTCGTCTAGATTTGGGGAAAACTTTGGAGTTACTTTCAACGATGACCGTAGGACAGATGTTAGCCAAGGAAGGTTTTGCGGAACGTTATAAACAAGAGAGTCCGATTTTTCTTCATGAGTTCCTGTATCCACTGATGCAAGGTTATGATTCTGTGGCTGTGGAGGCTGATGTAGAACTGGGAGGGACTGATCAAAAATTTAACATTGCTGTGGGACGAGATTTACAACGCCATTTTGGTCTGAAGCCTCAGTTTGGATTGTTATTGCCAATTCTTATTGGTACTGATGGTGTCCAAAAGATGTCTAAGTCTTTAGGTAATTATGTGGGGTTGGGGGAACATCCTTCCCAAAAGTATCAAAAATTTCAAGGTGTACCGGATAATTTACTGTCACAGTATTTTGAATTGCTGACGGATTTACCTTTGGATAGTTTGCCAGAAAACCCGCGCCACGCCCAAGAATTTTTAGCTTGGGAAATTGTCTGTCAGTATCATGGTGAACAGGTGGCTAATGAGGCGAAGGAAGCTGCGAAAAGTGGTGGTAAGGAGGGAACGTTACCGGAATTTTCTCTGGCTGCTATTCCTCAATTTCCTGCTAAATTAGCTTTTATTCTTGGTGCTACCGGTTTATGTAAAAGCGGTGGCGAAGGAAAACGCAAAATCCAAGAAGGTGGTGTGCGCCTAGATGGAAATAAAATTACTGATATTGATACCTCTTTTTCACAACCTAGCGAATTAAACGGTAAAGTTTTACAAGTTGGTAAAAATAAGTTTGTGCGTTTAGTGGCAGGATAGGGAACAGAGAACAGGTGACAGGTGACAGGTGACAGGTGACAGGTGACAGGTGACAGGTGACAGGTGACAGGTGACAGGTGACAGGTGACAGGTGACAGGTGACAGGTGACAGGTGACAGGTGACAGGTGACAGGTGACAGGTGACAGGTGACAGGTGACAGGTGACAGGTGACAGGTGACAGGTGACAGGTGACAGGTGACAGGTGACAGAAAGAAGATGCTTCCCAATGACCAATGACCAATGACCAATGACAACTGACAAAATTATTGTTCCTTTAGATGTACCAGATTTAGATAGTGCGATCGCTCTTGTTGATAAACTTCCTCAAGTCACTTTCTGGAAAGTTGGTTTGGAGTTGTTTACTAGCACAGGTCCCAAGATTCTGGATATCCTCAAATCTCAAGAAAAGCGGATTTTCCTCGATTTGAAATTTCACGATATCCCCAATACTGTTGCTGGTGCTTGTCGGGCTGCGGCTAGTTATGGGGTGGATTTATTGACAATTCACGCAACTTGTGGTAAAGATGCTTTAAAAGCGGCGGCGGAAGCTGTGCAAATTGGGGCGGAAAAAGCGGGAACAAAACCACCGAAATTAATCGCTATTACGTTGTTAACCAGTATTTCGGCGCGACAATTGGCGTTTGATTTAAAAATTCCCCTCGAATTGCCAGAATTTGCTTTAGAAATGGCACTATTGGCTCAAAATTCTGGTTTAAATGGGGTCGTTTGTTCTCCCCAAGAGGTCCAACAATTAAGAACAAGTTGTGAAAAGGATTTTTTACTGGTTTGTCCAGGAATACGACCAATTTGGGCTGAGAAAGGAGATCAAAAGCGATCGCTCACTCCCTCCCAAGCTATCACAGCCGGTGCAGATTATCTAGTTATCGGTCGTCCCATTACAGCGGCGGCTGAACCTGAGTTAGCCTGGAATCAGATTGTTGAGGAGTTAAAAACAGTGTGATGAACAAAGGAGTCTGTAGGGGGTAGAAACGGTTTAGTAATGCTCAATAGACACGCCAGGGAATAAATTCCCTGTCTCATAGCTCAAGTCCGTTAAAACGGACTAATAAATTTTCCAAATATTTAGTCATCAAAAGACAACTTTCGCTATTAGCAAGGAACTTGAGTTCCTTGCGGGATATAGGTTTTACTTTCAGTTGACACTAATGAGCAATGCTAGACCCTCAAAAAAAGGTATATTTCTCCACTGCTTTGTGGTTTTCGTGGTTGATAATCTGTAGTTATTTTCACTCCCCAGTAATTGCTAAAAATATTCCTTCTCAACCTATAAATCCCGAAATTAGTAATTCCTGTTCTGAGCAAAGGTTGGAAACTTTAACAACGCAGATGATGCTGGATTTACCTAGCTATACTAACCGGGTGATTCAACGTTCTCGTCGTCTTAAACGGAGTGTTGATACTTTTTCCTATATATTGGCTGCGGGTAAACCAGAGTTTAAATCTTTACCATTAAATCCAGGTATTGATAATGGAGACAAGTATAATATGGAGGGTGTAAGACAGGTTTTTTTTACTACATTAGAACGGAAATATATTCATAAAAAAGCTGTAGAATTACAAGAATTCCATCGGCTATTTTTAACAAAAACTAATATTGGCTGGACTGTGGTAATGATGTTTTCCCAAACTAGTAGTTATCCAGTCAAACCACCTATTGCACCACCCAGGGATAGTAGTAATAGTGCGATCGCTCAAAGTGTTAAACTGTGGTTACGAGATTGTCAAACAATTGACACAGGAAAATTCAGGAGTAGGGGCGCAGGGCTTGCGCCCAATCAGGATTCAGGCGTTTGATGTGTAGGGATTTAGCAGTGCTTATTGGTGTCAACTTAAGCTAAATCCCTACCGATAGGATAAAGAATCTCAGCGGCTTTAGCCGCTGAGATTGTTAAAGAGTTTGGAAATACTTCTCCAAAGCCTCATGTACCAAATCAGTCATCGGTCGTTCTTGTTTTTCCGCCGTTTCCTTGAGTTGAGCGTAAAAATCATCCCGCAGACTGACACGGTGACGGGATTTACCACTGCTGGTAGAGTCTCCTGGGGTGTATTCAGCCACAAATTCCCGAATCGCATCAAAACCCAATCTGTCGCAAAAATCCCCAAAACTTTCTTTTGGTGTGCGGAACTTTTTAAAGAAGACAAAAATCGGTTCTAGGAAACTTTCAATATCATCATGGTGCAATTTTTCTGTAAAAGGTTGTGCTAACCGGGTTTGATGTGGTGAACCACCCAACCAAACTTGATAGGATTCTGGCGCACTACCCACTAAACCCAATTCTGCCATATAAGGACGAGCGCAACCGTTAGGGCAACCAGTCATTCTGACCACAAAATGTTGATTTTGTAACCCCAGTTTATCTAATAAAGCCCTAATTCTCTCTAAAATACCCGGTATTGCTCGTTCTGATTCCGTGATTGCTAAACCACAGGTAGGTAAAGCCGGACAAGCCATAGCATAGCGGGTTAATGGTGCTATTTGATCAGGGTCAGCAACAACGCCGCAGTTATCCAAAATCTCTTGAATGGCTGCTTTGTCTTCTGGTGCGATGTCGTAAAACAGCAGGTTTTGATTACCTGTGAGGCGAATTGGCAGGTTAAATTGTTCAACAATTGTCCGCAGGGCGGTTTTGAGTTGAAATGTGCCATCATCTTTGACACGCCCGTTATCAATAGAAATACCTAAGAAGAGTTTACCGTCTCCCTGTTCATTCCAGCCCAAAAAGTCCTTATATTTAAACTGGATTAGGGGTTTAAATGGTTCGAGTTTTTTGCCAAGGTATTCTTCTACTTGAGTGCGGAATTTATCTACACCCCAATCATTAATTAAGTATTTTAATCTCGCGTGTCGTCTGTCGGTGCGATCGCCATAATCTCGTTGTGTCGCAACTATAGCTTTTACAAGATTATATACATCAGCTTTGGCTACATAACCGATAGGATCAGCCGCTCTAGCAAAGGTTTCTTCCTTATTATGAGTTCTCCCCAAACCACCACCAGCAAAAATATTAAATCCTGCTAATGTGCCTTTTTTATTGGTAATCACTACCAAAGTCAAATCTTGGGAATATAAATCAACAGAATTATCTCCCGGAACTGTGACGCAAATTTTAAATTTGCGAGGCATATAGTGAGTTCCATAGATAGGTTCTACGGAATCATGAACAATAGTACCATTACCGTTGCTGTGTCGGGCTGCTTTAACATCTGGATGTTCTTCGGCGCTAACGGCTTTTTCCCCGTCTAACCAAATTTCGTAATAAGCACCGGTTTGGGGAGAAAGTAAATCAGCGATATTTTGGGCATATTCCCAAGCATACTGATATTCTGAGCGATTTTTAAAGGGGGCTGGCGGAGCCATGACGTTGCGGTTAATGTCACCACAAGCGCCCAAAGTTGAACCGAGATTTTCGACAATTGTAGCGATCGCCGCTTTCAGGTTCTTTTTCAGGATACCATGTAGTTGAAAGCCTTGGCGAGTAGTAGCTCTGAGGGTATGATTACCATATTCATCAGCCAATTTATCCAAAGCCAAATATAGCTCTGGGGGTACTAACCCGCCGGGATTTTTTGTCCGCAGCATCATTTGGTAATCTTTTTCCTGACCCTTGACGCGGTTATCACGGTTATCCTGTTGATAAGAACCGTGAAACTTGAGAATCTGAATTGCGTCTTCAGTAAAGTGGGTGGTGTCTTGGAGGATTTCCGTCGCCACAGGTTCACGCAAAAAATTACTATTTTCTTTGATACCTTCAACTTTAGAAGGCTTACGATTAGTTACAGGAGAAGCAGCAGAGTTAACCATTACAGTAGATACTTGTGTCAAAAAATAAGGCGTAAGTTGAAGCAGGTAAAAGGGGTAAGAGACGGATGCAAACCCCGAAAAATCGGTCGGAATTATGAATAATATTTTAATTTTAACATGGTGAGAGGCCAGCTTGATTCATGATGTAGCTTATCATTTTAGTTGACACTGAGATTAATATTTAATATACTCATACCATAACACGCTGGTATCGAGTGTCAACGTCCTTGATATTCCCTCCTATGCTGTCAGAAACTGCTCTAACAATGGGAAATAGAAGGTTTCGGCGTTGATTTTGGGATTGTGGATGAAGTGGTTTAAGCGCTCCACGTGGCTGCGGGCTTTGCAGTATCAATGACTCAAATAGGGCAACCAATGACTTAGACAGGCACTCTGAGCTTGTAAAACTGCCGCTACATTTTCACATAGGGACTTCCAATTAAAAAAATCCCCAAAAGTTTCTTGTGGTGCGGGCATACTATGGCTAACGCCACGCTACGCGAACGACAAGCTCAGCACAAGTCTTGCCCGCTAATTACCAAGGACAGGCAGGATGCCCATCCCACAAAATTGGGTAATTTATTTTTTGGTAATCCCATAATACCTGAAAGATGTCTTTGGTCTTGGGGATGAATTCATTGACTTACTTGCGCTTATTACAAAATTTTAATAAATCCCATACCACATTGTAGAAAATGATCATCTTGAGTCAGAATATATTGAATTTTTAATTGTTCCATAATTATCATAGAAGTTAAATCTGTAAATGATATATAAGGTTTATCGTTTAATTTTTTTCTTAATTCATAAGCTAGTTGAAATTTATCAGTTGTCACCTGTTCAATTTGCAAATTACCTAATTCGGCGGATTGCATGATACCTTCAATAAAAGTTGTAGCCTCCTGAAAGTTTTCTCTTTTAAATAATAAAGAAATTAATTCATCTAAAACATAATCACTGGTATATATCAAAGTTTTTTGTTGTTTTAATTGACAATAGAGTTCTTTGACGGATTGATGATAATTATCTCTACGATGTCCTAAAGCTAACCATCCCCAAGTATCAATAAAAATAGACTTATATTTCATTATGATCACCCAAACCATATAGTTCTTCATCAATATTATCTGTTGATATTGGTTCTCCTGAAAGAATACCAATAACACTTAATAATGGATCTTCTATTTTTTCTCTATCTGTTAATTCTCTTGGTTCAAAAGATTTTGATAAGGCAATATCTTTAATTATTTCTGTAAGTATAGCTGAAAATTCCTCTTTATTTTCAGAAAAAATCTCTATTATTGCTTCTTTAAGGGTTTGTTTAAGTTGATTGTGTTCTAAGGATAAGTTAGACATAATAACCTCTATAACATCTATTAAATTATAACCTGTTAAAACAGGTTTTCGCTTTGAGCCTGAAATTTATTTCAAGATTCATAATTCATTGCTTTTAATACTCGTTCGATTTGCTTGGGTGCGTCAATTTGTTCTAGATTCCAAAGATACAAAGGAACAGTAGAACCCGATTTATTAATGTTTTAAAATGTTCGCCATATTTTGTTATTAATAAAAAGTTCAAACCTTTATCACATCTATATTTCAAAATTAGAAATTATTTTTGTGATTCCCCATTTAATAGAAGCGGGTTATAACCAATCTGCAAGAGCCAAAAATAATAACCACTCACCCTGATTGAGAATAAAAAGGGACGATTTTCGACTACTCATTATCTCCCCCTCAAGGAATTCTAAATCCTCCAAAAGCCTATACTGTCTTCATTTTGACTTTTGACTTTTGACTTTTGACTTCCGCCTTGCGGTACTAGTCGTTTTGCATTATTTTTATGAGCTAGTGGTTAGAGTAGTGAACTACTCTAACCAGCAAGTACCTGCATGACCTTTAGACTAGAGACAAAGAGTAGACTTGACCATCAATTAACAGTCTGGTAATCCCCTTAGCTTGTAAATGGCTACTAGCCTTATGGAGCATTTGACTATCGGGGACTTTAATCACGCGATCGCGCTTAGTAGAAAAGCGTTTAGCCACACGATGATTATCAAAAATCGGCAGTGTTTTCTGTTGATTTTCCAGACTCGGAATCAGACCCAAATCACCAAAGTCCTTGAGTGGACGGGTAATTAACTCCGCAGAGCGATCAATTACCAAATAGCAAGTTTTTGGTAAATGGGCAACCGACAATGGTAAAACCTGAACAGATACTTCCCCATTTCCGCGTCTGGTAACTAGGGGTTTTGGGGCTTCATAGTCTTCGTCCTCAAAATCCTCCTCATCCTCATACAAATCATCATCTAAATCGTCATCCAAATCATCAGGTTCATCCAGCAAATCCTCATCCAAGATTTCCGCAAACAAATTGGGCTGTGAATATGGAGATTCTACATCTATCTTAGATTTGGGGACAATTGGTGTTTCTGTCGGCTTGTGTCTGACAATTTCTAATTCTTTGACAACAGGAGTTTCCTTAATAACGGGAAGTTTGGGTTTTTCCACGGCTGAGGAGCGTGTTTTTACCCGTCTAATAACTGGAATAGGGTGAGTAAAATCAGAATCACCTTCTGGTTCTGGTTCTGGTTCTGGTTCTGGTTCTGGTTTTAGTTCTGGTTCTGGTTCTGCTGCTATTGTCGGCTGTTCTAGTTCTAGATCAGATAACCTCTCCACCGTATCAGCAGTGCTAGAAATTTCCACTGTCAATGGTGGTTGATTCAACAGCGGTAACTGCTCATAACTTACCTGCGCTCTGCCTTCAGGGGTTCTAGCAGCACGTTTTAAAGAAACGAGAAATTCATACTCTTCTTCTGGTAAGGTACTTTTGAGCAGTCGGCTAATTGTGGAATTACTCACACCATAGCGTTCTGCCAAAGTCGAGGTTGTTTCGGCAGTTTCTCGATATAGCTTGAGAATTTCTTGTTTGTCAGAATCTGTTAATTTTCTCACGGTAGACACCAAAATTTGTTAAGTTCGTTTGCGTCCACGGTCTCGGCGTTTAAGACTCAATGATGCGTCATATTCTAGGACAGCACCCAGACCGAATAACACTCCACTAAACACCCAGAATACTTCTAGTATGTCTCCACTTTGATAATCCGGTCTTTGAGCGAATTTAAACCACATATCTGCAATGTAGAGCGAAAATGCGGCTGCGGCAGTCATTCGCCAAGACAAGGAGACTGTACCTACCCAAAAAGCCAGTAGCATAGTTGTGGCAATCATTAGTAACGCCACATCGCTAACTATGTAAAACAAATTCAGCAAAAAGGCAATTTGTTCAGTTGATGCTTTTTCCTTTTGAGAAATCAACCAAGCTAGAAAACTGCCTAATGCTCCAACTGCCGCCACAATTAGCCACTGCCGTGCTTCCAGGTTAATTCGGCGAGAAACCAAGGCTAAAGCCATACCATTCCCTAAACATAAATATGTGAGGACAAAAAATATATCAGCAATAGATACATCTGGATCTTGTTTTAGGACGATTTCTGTATAGCCGAAAACGAGTCCACCTATAAAATAGGCAAACATTCCTAACCCGATTGACAGCCAGACTTTTCCACTACTAACCATTTGGGTACTCCGCTAGTTCCTCCAGCATAAGAGACTTGCGACCAAATAAGCCACAGCTTTAAAAATATTTGTGCCAATTACATACCACTGAGCGTGGACTTCTATTCCTCTTTGCACTGGGTCGGGGATTTTGGTACTAAACAACAAAAAGTATAACAATGCTAAGAAAGCCCAGCTAACACCAGCTAAAACAAGATTTTGAGTAGTTGATAGGGACTTAACGGCAGATGAATTATCGTAATATCTACTCATAGAGACTAACTAAGTAAATGCTCTGAATGTAATATTTTTTGCACATTGAATAAAATATAGCAGATGGCAGATCAATATCACTTGCAGTTTATTACGAAACTAGGAAACTTTTAATTTCCTCTTGCCTATTTAGACAATTTTAGATATAATGGTAAAGGTTTCATGGGTACGTAGCTCAGTTGGATAGAGCATCCGCCTTCTAAGCGGACGGTCACAGGTTCGAGTCCTGTCGTACCCATTAACTTAAAACCCTTGCAACTGCGAGGGATACAATCATTTTAATGTCATTACTAAACTTCAAGCTGCTTTATTTCCGCACCCATACCTTCTTCTTGATCTAATTCTGTTAGATTTTTACCCAAAATTAGAACTGAAACCATCATTAATAAACTCGTCACCATAATCACACTGATCACATTCGGATTATCAAAATTGCTCGTACCTATTAACAATGCTGCGGCAAAATTACGTTGTGCAGTTCCTACTCCTAAAACTCTTTGAGTATCAATACCAGGACCACCCAACAAATAACCCACAGTAAAAGAGAAGATAATAAAAATAGCACAAATAAAGATCACTCCAGTTTTCAATAAAACAAGAATTTCATTGAAGTGTACTATCAACCTCACTCCTAAACCTAAAAGCAATCCAAAATTAGATATTTTGAAAGTAATTGTTTGGAGATTTAAAGCGATATCTTGATATTTTGCCTTAATTAATAATCCAATTCCCAATGGTGTTAGCATCATTAATATTAAAGGTTTAGCAATATCCCAAGAATTGACTTCTACACCTTGCAAAACTAATGGTAATACAATCGGCATATAAAAAATAGTGCCGAACATTAACATCATCATCAACCCTGTAGAAAAAGCTAAATTCCCCTTCACTATTTGGGCAAGTTTAGGTAATGCTGGAGGACCTGATGCTAATGCCATGATAATAAAACCATCTTTCACAGGTTCATTAACAGGTATTACTTGCAGCAACAAATATACAAAAAGTGGCACTAGAACAAAATTTGTTAATAGCGATAAAAAAACCAAACGGATATTACGAAGAGGTTGCCAAATCTGCTGTAAAGTTAACTTTAAACCTGTACCAAACATAGTAGCAACAACAAAAGCCAAAAATGCAATTTTGTCAAGGATAGGGATAATTTCGTTCATAATTTTTTATTTCACTTTCAATAAATCTGTAGGTTGGGTTAAGCGATAGCGCAACCCAACAAACGTCGGTAAACGTTGGGTTTCGTTCCATTGCTCCGCAACGCTGACGCGAACAACCCAACCTACATTTGCGTGAGACAAAAATTACTTCAAATTCAAAGTAACTTTCTGTAAATTACCTGTGAATGCAAACGGTACTTGATAAGTTTCCACAATCGGAGTACCTGTATCTCTACCAACATCAAAAGTTTCATTTAAAGCCAAACGGTAGGGTAAAGTTTTTTCAATCCGACCCTCAGCTACCTGTTGATCATTAATAAATAACTTCCCATTTCCACCAGCACCAACTTCACCACCGTCATAATCAAAATTAAATCTGATTGTTGATTTACCTGGGGGTAATTTTTCAGGAGATTGAATAATGTAGCGTTCCGAATTTACAAAGTTGTAAACGTAAGTTGGTTTACTATCTTCGAGGAAAAATCCCCAACCAGCAAAACGTCCACCTTGAGTTAAGAGAACACCTTCTGCACCACTTTCGGGAATTTCCACATCAGCGGTAATACTAAATGATCTATTTTTTAAACTTGGGGCGCTACCTTCGGGAATACTGACTCCACTAGAATAGTAAGTAAAAGTTGTGCGTCCTGCGGCCGGGGAAGGACGACTTTGAACATCAAAACGTTCAGAAAGGCGATCATCTAATGGTAGAACTTTGTGTTTACGGGCTTCTGATAAAAACAGTTTTTGCAGTTTTTGCAGTTTTTCTGGATTTTCAGTTGCTAGATTATTCGCTTCGCTGAAATCTTCCTCAATGTTGTATAGTTCCCAAGGATCTTTCTCGAAGTCAGCATTAATTGTACCTTGCCAAGGTAATCGAGGATGACGAGCCGCAGCTACCCATCCCTCATCATAAATAGCGCGGTTTCCGAACATCTCGAAATACTGGGTTTTACGCTCAGAAGGAGCATCAGAACTATCAAATGTGTAAACTAGGCTAGTACCTTCTAGTTTCTGTTGTTTTACCCCGTTAACTTTAGTAGGTGCAGTAATTCCCACAGCTTCAAAAATAGTTGGCGTAATATCAATAACATGATGGAATTGGCTACGAAGTCCGCCTTGATCTTTAATGCGATCGCCCCATGCAATAATTAAGGGGTTACGAGTGCCACCAAAGTGAGAGGCTATTTGTTTTGTCCATTGAAAGGGTGTTGTACCTGCCCATGCCCAAGCTGCATGATAATGATTAAAGGTTTTGGGACTACCTAAGTCATTTAAAGAAGCTAATAGTTGTTCTCGACTTTCGGGTACTTTATTAAAAACTTTTAATTCATTGACGCTACCTGCTAAACCACCTTCTGCACTAGCACCGTTATCACCAACAATGTAGAAAACTAAGGTATTGTCTAATTCCCCGATTTGGTCAATGGCATTAATTAATCTTCCTACTTCATGGTCTGTATATGCTAAAAATCCCGCAAATACTTCCATTTCATGGGCATAGATTTTTTGATCATCTGGAGATAAGGAATCCCACGCTGGTAATTCTTTGGGACGGGGAGTAAGTTGGGCATTAGCAGGAATTACACCCAGTTGTTTCTGACGCGCAAAGGTTTCTGCTCGTAATTTATCCCAGCCTTGATCAAATTTGCCTTGATACTTGTCTATCCAGACTTTGGGGGCGTGATGAGGTGCATGGGTAGCACCGGTAGCCAAATAGGTAAAGAAAGGCTTATCGGGGGCTATAGACTGTTGAGAATGAATCCAGGCGATCGCATGATCTACTAAATCTGGAGTCAAATGGTAATCAGGATTATTGGTTGGTGGTGCAATCCGCTGGGTATTTTCTACCAAAGCCGGACTCCATTGGTTAGTATCACCACCTAAGAAACCGTAAAAATACTCAAATCCCAACCCTGTCGGCCAGCGGTCAAATGGACCAGCCGCACTGGTTTCATAATCTGGTGTATTGTGCCATTTACCGAAAGCTGCTGTGTTATAACCATTCTGCCGTAATACTTCCGCTACAGTAGCAGCGCTCTTGGGTAAAATAGTTGTGTAACCGGGAAAGCCTGATGCTAACTCTGCAACTACACCTGTACCCACTGAATGATGATTGCGTCCAGTTAATAAAGCTGCTCTGGTAGGTGAACAAAGGGCTGTAGTGTGGAATTGGTTGTAACGTAATCCTTTTTCAGCCAAATGAGTCAAATTCGGAGTTTCTATAGCACCACCAAATGTACTCGCTTGCCCAAAACCTACATCATCCAATAATACTAATAGTACATTGGGGGCTTTTTCCGGGGCTTTAATTGGTGCGGGAAAATCCGGTGTTGACTCTTTGTAAGTTATACCGATTTTACCTTTAAAAGACGGTGGATTAATCGGTAATACTTTTCCTGTATCTGCTAGGGCGGGGCTTGTTACCATCAACCATGTGATGAGGAAAGATAGAGACAGCACCTGTATAATTGAATGTGACATACAATAACCTTGTATAAAAAATCTGCAACTTTGCGCCTTTGCGTCTTTGCGTGAGGCTTAATCTTTTAACTTTTAACGAACCACAGAGGCACAGAGGACACGGAGGAAAGAGGGTTAGAGAGATATTTTGCGTTAGTCTTGTAAGTTCTTCACTAATCGAAAGCCGATATGGGTTGTTCCGGTATCGGGAGATTCTGATTCTCGTGCTGCTGGACGGTAGCGGCTACAATAGTTTGGCGCACATAGGTAAGAGCCGCCTTTGATGACATGGAGAGCAGTTTCTGTGGGTTTTTTGGGGTCAAAACTTTTATTTGGTCCAGTGGGGTTGACATTGTGGGCTTTGTTATCCTGTCCTATGCTGAACCAGTCGGAAGTCCATTCCCAAACGTTGCCGGTCATGTCGTAAAGTCCATAACCATTGGCTGGAAAAGAGCCTACTTTTGCCGTTCCTACATAACCATCAGTTTTGGTATTAAAAAAGGGAAAGATTCCCTGCCAAGTATTGGCTTTTTTGGCAGAATATTCATTACCCCAGGTATAAACTGCTCCATCCAACCCACCACGAGCGGCATATTCCCACTGTGCTTCTGTTGGTAATGATTTTCCTGCCCATTTTGCGTAGGCTAGAGCATCTTCGTAAGCAATATGCACCACTGGATAGTTTTCTTTCTCCGTAATGCTGCTATCAGTCCCAAAAGGATGCTGCCAATTAGCACCGGGTGTCCAATGCCACCAACTGAGAAGCTGAACTTGCTTAACGCCTTGTTTTGGCATTTGAAATACCAGTGAACCTGGTAATCTCTGCTCCTCTGGTAAGTCGGGAAACTGTTCTTTTGATAACGGACGTTCTGCAACTGTTACATACTTTGTGGCTTTGACAAACTCAGCAAATTGGGCGTTTGTCACCTCATATTTATCAATGCAGAAGGAACTAACTGTTACATTCTCAGCCCCTCGCTCTTCTACAAAACCAGAATCATCCGCTCCCATTTTGAATGTAGTGCGATTCGTTCTGGAGAAACCCAGATGTTGGGGGGATTCCAGGCTTCGGTAGAGTAACTCTTATTGGGTTGAGTTCGCACTTTTATCCTCCACCGATGATAACTTGATATCCATGTAAGTGAGGTGAGTAACCTAGAAAACCAAATCTTACCGCCCTGGTGCGGGGCTGAAAGCACGTAAATTACCAGAAAACTGGTAGCCCCTACGGAAGAGACTGACTATCAAATCCGTAAAGCGGGGACGAAAGCGGATAAAGATGGCAATTGCTGAAAACATCCTCCGCAAGCAAGAGGTCTATAAGCGAGCCAACACAATTGTGCTGGAGAATCGTGGGGTAGAGCAGGCTAAATGTCGTTGAGCCACCGTTAAAAATAGCCAGGGGATATAAGCTTGTGATTCGGTCACACCCTGGGTTGGGAATATCCGGCTTGGGTAAGGTCTAACAGTATCTACGTACCGAGTTAGCGCACTACCTAGACCCCCGGTGGAAAGGCATACCCTAAAGTCTCTAACCAATGGATATCAGGAACGAAGTAACCCTCATGTAAATTCCCGTTACGGTCGATTAACAGGTAAGCGGTCAGGCTACAAATTTTACTGAGGAAAGGATGGTTTAAGAAGCTAATGCCCAGACCGAATTAACGGTCAAAGCCTGAAAACGGATGGAGTAATGTCCGGGATATGCTGACGTGAACCGCAATGTGCCAAAAAGCTAGAGGTACAAGTAGCAATGAATAAGCCTAAATCTGATTCGATATCGAATACAGAGGGATGGAAGACGATTAATTGGCGAAAAGCTGAGAAATACATTTTCAAGTTGCAAAAACGCATCTATGCTGCTTCACGCTGTGGTGATGTCAAACGACTCCGCAAACTCCAGAAAACGTTAATGAGATCTTGGTCTAATAGGATACTAGCGGTTCGACGGGTAACAGTTGAAAACCAAGGAAAAAAGACCGCAGGAGTGGATGGTATAAAATCATTATCCCCAGCAGCGCGTCTTAAACTAGCAGGGCAATTAAAGCTTACAGGAAAATCCAAACCTACACGTAGGATATGGATACCTAAGCCTGGGAGCAACGAAAAACGCCCCTTATCAATACCCACAATTGAAAGCCGCGCCCTCCAAGCTGTAGTCAAAGCGGTACTCGAACCAGAGTGGGAAGCCCTCTTCGAGCCGGGAAGCTACGGCTTTAGACCTGGCAGGTCGTGCCAAGACGCAATCAAGCACATTAAAAATTGTATACAAACAAAGGCTAAATACGTATTAGATGCGGACGTAGCCAAGTGCTTTGATTGTATTAATCATCACGAATTACTCCGAAAAGTGAACACCTTTCCATCACTCAGGCGACAAATAAAAGCCTGGTTGAAATCTGGGGTGATAGACAAGGGAGTATTTACAGCTACATCAAGTGGTACGCCACAAGGCGGAATTTTATCACCACTTTTAGCGAATATCGCCTTGCACGGATTAGAAACGGTTGTTAAGGATTACGTTGAAAACTTAACCTTCAAAAAGCTAAGTAGAATGGAGAAACGCCGTTCTATTGGTGTCATCCGATACGCCGATGATTTCGTACTTTTGCACGAAAACAAGTCCGTAATTTCCGGGTGTATGGCTGTAATTTCTGAATGGTTAGCTGGTATTGGCTTACAGTTAAAGCCCTCCAAAACCCGTGTTGCTCACACACTCGAACCCAATAAGAGTGAAGATGGTATTGCTGGATTTGACTTTCTCGGTCATCATATTCAGCAATTCCCAAGGGGTAAATATCGAAGTGATGAAGATAACCACGGTAGAAAATTGGGTTTTGACACACTCATTACCCCATCAAAGAAAGCAATTAAGACACATCAGCGAGAAATTGCTGACATCATTAAATTGCACAGATTATCGCCACAATCGGCACTTATTAAAGACCTCAATCCCGTAATTAGGGGATGGAGTGCTTATTATAAAGCCTCAGATAGTGGAACATCGGGAGACTTCTCCAAACAAGATAATTTGGTATATCTAAAACTTCGGAGATGGGGAAAACGCCGGACTGGAAACGCCAAGAAAGCCCATCGCATATACTGGCGACCCATTGGTAACAGAAAATTGGTCTTTGTTACAAAAAATGGAGATAACCTTATACGATTAATCTCGCACACAGAATTTGCTAGTAGTAGCAATAGATATGTGCTAGTTAAAAGTGGTAAAAGTCCCTATGATGGCGATTTGGTTTATTGGAGTACAAGACTAGGCAGACATCCTGAATTGCCAAATAGAAAGGCAATATTGTTAAAACAACAACAGGGTAAATGTCGGGCGTGCGGATTATACTTTCGCGAACAAGATGTAATGGAAGTTGACCATAAAATCCCACAATCCATTGGAGGAAAAGACGAGTGGGTTAATCTTCAACTATTACATCGACATTGCCATGATGAAAAAACTGCCCTTGATGGTAGTCAGAAGTCTGTTAATGACAATAGGATTGCACATTGAGTAGCCGTGTGCGGTGAATAATCGCAAGCACGGTTTCGGAAGAGAGGGGTGGAGTGGCAACATTCCCCTCGACTCTACCCCTCCAGAAATCATTACCATTCCTGGAGGGCAAGTATTAACGGCAAATGCTGGTGAATTGGTGAATAGCGATATGAGTGTAACTACTTGAATTAGTAGCAATATTAAAAACCGCATTTTACACCGTATTAAGCTCCTGAGCTATCGCTTTTAGAATCACTGGGAGGTTCGTCTTTACTACTTCTACAACTGACCAAGTTATCTTGATCAAGATTATTAGCAGCAAATACATATACTGGACTAAAGATGAAAATTGCAGCAGTGATTAGCAAAATTACTTGCATAGCTCATGGATTTATTTTTCAAAATTTTGTGGAAAAGAGGCAGAAATTAACATTGATTATGAGTTCATGTTAAAAGACTTTTAACTTGTCTTCTTCTAACTTATTTTCTCTTCTCCTGTAGCCACTGGTAAATCTTTATGAGTGCTATATTCTGTCCAAGAACCTTCATAGATTCTGACTTTGGGATAATTAAGCAGATGCTTTAAAACCACATATTGTAATGTAGCTTCCCGTCCTGTACTACAAGAAACAATAATGTCGTTTCCAGGAGTAATCTTTTTATCTGCCAGAATTTTCTTAATCTCATCTAATGACTTTAATTTGTGAGGATTTTTAGCATCTGTAAATGTTACCCAAGGAATATTCCGCGCACCAGGAATATGTCCATTGCGTATCCAAATATTTTCTTCACCCCGGAACAATTTTTCTGGTCTAGGATCAATAAAGGTAACTCCTGGCTTACCAATAAATTTTCTCACATCATTTAAACTCACACGCACTGAAGGGTTATCCCGAACTGTGAATTTACTGACTGAGTATTTAGGAAATTCTTTTGTGACAACTTGATCAGTTTTATAACCAGTATAACCACCATCTAATACGGCAATATCTTTCAATCCAGAACGTTCTAGTAAATAAGCAACCATTGTCGCACCTAAAACATCTCTACCATCTGAATATACGAGTACACGACTATTATTTGTTACTCCTGAATTGGCAAATATTTCGCCTAGTTTTTGATTGTCCCAATATTGTACTGGTAATCCTTCTTTTGGACCTCTAAAAGCCATATCAGCAATGTTTACAGCATTGGGAAGATGTCCTTCTATATAGTCGAGAGGAAAATTACGCACATCTAAAATTCTGAGGTTGGGATCTTTGGCGTTTTCAGCTACCCAATTTGGCGAAACAAACTGAATGTTAGCACCAGAATTAGCTGATAATACTGGCAAAGGTAATAAGGGAATACTTACTACAAAGGCAAAAAATACTGTCACCAAAGCAAATAACTTAGGTTTTTTTAAACTTTTGAAAGAGAAACTTTTAAACGTCATTTTTACCCTTCTTTGTATTTAATCAAACTATTCATTATTAGTGAACTTACTTTAATTAACAGTAATATTAAAGTAATTTCAAAAACTGCATTTTACGCCGTTATGACTGTTAAACCAAGAATTTTAGCAAATCTTTCTGCATAAAATTCTGTAGGATTAGCAACTTGTTGAATGGATTCCCGTTGTCGTAAATTCTCCCACCATTGATGCAAATGGGGTGTTTCTGATGGCAATGTAAAATTACGGAATTTTTCTAAAACTGGTAATCTTTCAAACCAAGGATAGAAGCTAATATCAACTAAACTCAGATTTTCTCCTAACCAGTAAGGACCATTGCCAGATAGCTTACCTAATCCTTCTTCCTCAATATACAAAAGAGACTCTAAAAACTCTCTCCGTCCCAGTTCTTGTTCCTGTGTATCTTTACCACGCAGCAATTTATTAAAGGCTGGGACTAAACGAGTATTAGCATAGTCAATCCAAATTCTGGCAACTGCTTTTTTAGCAGGATCATGAGGTAACAAAGCTGGTTTGGAAAATACTTCCTCTAAATATTCATTGATAATTGTAGATTCATATATTTCCACATCTCCATGTTTGATGGCTGGAACTTTACCATAGCGAGAAACTTGGGTAAAAGCTTCTGGTTTATTCTGTAAATCAATTTCAATGGGTGTAAAATCAATTCCCTTTTCTAGCAACACTACACGGGTTCTTTGGGAGAAAGTAGAACCTTTAGTGTAATAAAGTTGAATGTTACTCATTTAGTTCCTTCCTTGATTGAGATTTGTTTGAATTTTTGGTTAATTGCAAAAATTACAAGTTGAATGACAGCCAAAGATAGAAGTGAAGCAATTTCACTCCTACAACTTACATTTTTTAACTGGCAAACTACCAGGGTTTTTAATTAACTACGGTTTATTGGTCGAATTAGCGTATTATATTTAGAAGTATTCCATAGTTTTTACTAAAAAACAAGTCTTTTAGCAAACATTCTTCTCAAAATGCAGAGCCAAAATGCCCAACAATTTAACACTTGTCCATAGCTTGCTTCTCTTCAGTACCGCGTTCATTGCCGGATCGCTTAATGCTGTAGCGGGTGGTGGTAGTTTTATTACATTTCCCACCTTGATATTTACTGGTATATCGCCAATTACAGCTAATGCCACAAATAATACTGCTTTATGGATTGCAGCTATGGCCAGTGCAGGAGCATATCGTCACAATTTGCACATCCCGCGACGACAGCTTTTGATACTATGTATTACCAGTTTAATTGGTGGGGGAATTGGCTCTGTTATTTTGCTATATACATCAGCGGATATGTTTAAACAGCTACTTCCTTATCTGTTACTTTCAGCAACGCTGATATTTACATTTAGCGAACCCTTGAAAATGTGGTTACAATTTCAAAGCAAGAAATCATCAGAATCTCAATCTCCACCTTTATTAATTCTCGTGATTGCACAATTAGCAATATCTATCTATGGTGGTTTCTTTGGTGCAGGTTTAGGAATTTTAATGTTAGCAACTTTAAGTTTTTTAGGTATTAAAAATATTCACACTATGAATGCTTTTAAATCTTTTCTTGGTAGTTGTATTAACGGTATCGCTATTTTTCCTTTTATGTTCGCTGGTTTAATTGCTTGGTATCAAGCTATTTTAATGGCTGTGGGTGGTTCTCTTGGTGGTTATTTGTGCGCTCATTATGCGCGGAGATTAGACCCTCGCTTTGTGCGGATATTTGTGATTGTTGTTGGTTTTAGTATGACTACTTACTTTTTTATTCGGGGATAAAATTGATAACTATCGTCAGCTATGATTGGAGTTATCGTCCTGATAAGCATTCTGGCTTTTCATATCGGCTTTGAGGATGATAACAAATCATGTAAAATTAAAATTGGAGTTAATTTTTTGTTTTTCCAGGTTTATAATATATATATAAAGTGACTCACAATAGATTTATGACACTAACCCTCAGTTTACCACCAGAATTAGAACAGTATTTAATACAGGAATCACAACAGCAAGGACTTTCTGTGGAAACTTATACATTGGAACTTATCCAAAAATCTATTCTGCAAAAAGAAAAACAATTGAAAATAGTTAATGTGCTTCAGTCTTGGATAGATGAAAGTGATGAACAAGAACAGCAAGAAACAGGAGAATATTTAATTAATGCTTTAGATGAAAACCGGTTATCTAATCGTCAATTATTTCCGCAAGAATTAAAAGGTGTCAGTTGGTGAATCGAGTTATTTTATTAGATGCTGGACCTATAGGTTTAATCACAAATCCAAAATTGTCAGATGAAAGCCTTGCTTGCGCTAAATGGCTACAAATGCTAATTTTTTCAGGTAGTAGAGTTATCATTCCTGAAATTGCTGATTATGAAGTGCGACGAGAATTATTAAGAGCCAATAAATTTAAAGGTATTGCTCGTTTAGATGAATTAACTCAACTGGTAGAATATCTACCAATTACAACAACTGTAATGCGTCAAGCTGCTTTTTTTTGGGCGCAAGCTCGACAACAAGGACAACCAACAGCAGGAGATAAAACCATTGATGGAGATATAATTTTAGTAGCTCAAGCTGTAACTTTAAATGTTGCAGATTTTCTGATTGCCACAACTAATGTTGGTCATTTATCAAGGTTTGTTACTGCTGATTTATGGCAAAATATTCACATAAACTGAATAACATTGTAGAAGATTTTTCTAAACTGTAGGGAAATATTATATGACTGATGTAATTGAGATACCCGTTAATTTAACTTATTTCCAACTTCCTGAAGCTGTGCAAGCGCGGTTACAATGTTTATTAGATCGTCAAGATGCTGGGGAAGAATTGAGTGTAGCAGAAAGAAATGAAGCAGGAGGTTTAGTTGATTTGGCGGAATTTTTATCTTTGCTTTCTTTGCGTTCTCAGCGTATCATGCGGGCAGGATAAATGGGGAAAATTCCAAATTCGCTACGTCAATTAGTTATCCAGTGTGCAAAAGATAGGTGTGAATATTGTTGTTTGTCTCAAGCAGGACAAGCTGCAACATTTCATATAGATCATATTATTCCGGTTGTGGCTGGTGGTGCAACAACATCTGATAATTTAGCTCTTGCTTGTGTTTCATGTTCACTGCGTAAAGCAGATCCAAAACAGAGTTTCCAACCGCAAGATAGTGAGCAAAATTTGATTGATATTCTGCCATTTTTGATTAATGAGGGACTAACTATTAATGAAGTGCGTCAAGGTCTGCGTTCAGGTTTTAGCTCTAAACCGTTACTTTTAGATTCTCGTGTACTCAATCTTTATGATTGGCTTTTTAAGTATGCAGCAGTTAAACTGAATGGAGTCCAACTACAAAACCTTCGTGAAAACAACCCACATCTTGCTAGTCTGTGAGTTGCACCTTTTTCATCATTTTATTTGATGAGATCAATAAACTATGAATTAATACTCAGAAGTTGGGGATTTGGATAATATTGACAAATCGTTTTCTAAATGAGAACATATATAAAATCAACATTTGTATTTCCAGATAAAAAACAAAATATGCACCTAATCAGCATTCGTAATTTACGTGCTGATGCTGATAAATACCCAGATGCAGTAGAATCGGTTAACTCCTGGTATCGAATGATAAAATCTGCATCATGGCAAAATTTTAATGAACTTAGACAATTTTATCCCACAGCAAATGCAGTAGGCAATTTTATTGTATTCAACATCAAAGGTAATTCTTATCGTTTAATTGTTAGTATTGATTATGCAATCCAAACAGTCTACTACAAATATTTTTTAACCCATGCTGAGTATGATAAAGAAAAATGGAAAAATGACCCTTTCTTTTAACAGGAGTTAACCATGACCATTTCCTTAGATAAAACCACCTACAGTCAATTATTAGTAGAATATCAACCCAAAGTTATCACAACCGAAGCAGAATATGATCAAGCATTAGAAACTGTGGAAAAATTAATGGCTGAACAACAACGTACACCAGAACAAACTGCCATCTTACAATTATTAGTCACTCTCATTGAAGAATTTGAAACTAAACACTACCCTATTGAACCATCATCACCCCATGCAATATTAGAACATTTAATGGATGCTAGGGGAATTAAACAATCTGATTTAGTAGGAATTATTGGTTCTAAAGGTGTGGTTTTTGAGGTAGTGAATAGGAAAAGAGCAATTAGTAAAGCTCAAGCAAAAGCTTTAGGAGAATTTTTTAATGTTTCTCCAGCATTGTTTATTTAATAGTAAAACTCGCTATTAGCTTCTCTCTGGATAAATAAGGTGTCCTTTATCTCTCCGTAGTTCATTATTTCATCTAAACCTCCAGGAGACCCCCACCAAAACTGTACTCAGTTTGGTGATGGGAGGAATGGAGGGTTAATTGTGAAACGTCCCTTGAGTAATTTTGTGCGCCAGCACAAACAATGAAAGGGACAGTTGAGCAATTAACAAATCTTTGATTTTCCATATTCGTAACCGTCCTTTTTGTGAATTGATTTACAGTATTTGTAAGAGATACCTTGAATCAGTCCAGATATTGTTGAGATATTGAAACTACCGCTAGTCCTCACCGCTACTCGTCCGATATATGCCCCAATCTTTTTACCTTTTGTGACAACAGCTTTCACAATGTCTCCGGTTTGAAAACCATTAACAAATTTGAACCTGGGGACATATCTAGAAGGAAAACCGTACTTGTCAGTTCGGCAAGATTGTCTAGTGCCGTGACCATTAGCTGTAATTAGCAATGGCTTAACGCCTTTGATATTGAGAATTGGAGTTGACTGACCAACACAAGCTGCATCAATCCAGTGCGTTTTCTCCAGATTTTGCTGACTTCTATTGAACTTTGTTAACCCTCCTGAACCTGTTTCTACAGGTAATCCAGTCGCTTTGACAACGAATAGTAATGCCAAGCGAGTTGTGTTTACTGCTGCTGCATCAGCCAGTGGTCTTTTAGCTTGCTTCAAGATTTTTTCTAACTTTGAAGGGTCTTTTTTGAGAAAATCTTTGATGTCTTTCGTGCCTTTTTTAGTGTTACATTTTTCACAACTTAAAGTGAGATTTGTAATTGAATTACTACCACCCTTGGCTCGTGGATGAATATGCTCTACTTGAAAAGGAACGTCTTTCACTCCACAGTAGGCACATTGTCTACCCCACTTTTCTAGTAAGTATTCTCTGCTTTCGTAACCAGCTAAAGTTCCCTGTTGATATTCCTTACCTTGAATATCAGGATTAGCCATTAACTGCATATCAAACCTGACTAATTCTTGACTAATTGCCCTAATTGGTGCGAGTTTACGCAATCTTTCAACCCAAGTTTTAATATTCTCAACCCGACTTTGTAAGCTCGGTGCTAACCATCCTTCTGGGAAGTTTCTGTTTAAGAATCTTGGTTGTCTGTAACGAGTTTTTCTGGCACGTCTAGAACGTCTTAATTGACTTCTAGAAGTTAAAGCATCTCTAATTGCAAAGCCTCTATGTTTTAATTCAGCAGCAAATACTACTTCGCCAGTTGCATCATTAATTAATGCCATTCCCGTGAATTTTGCACCAGGATCAATCTTTAGTCTTAGGGACGATACTGGGGAGTCAGGACAGGATTTTTTGAGAATAATTGTGAACGGAAACTGTCTAAATATTGCTGCTTTTTTGTTTCTTAATAGTTGTCTAGCCTGTGCTGGATTAATTGGGTCTAGTGGTCTTTTTTCAGTGTCTAAAACAAATACTTTGGACATAATATTTTGCTCCAAAGAGCCTCCTTGCGGGTAATGTTAGCTTCGACAATGTTAGAGGTCGGTAACTATCTTAAAAGCACTGGTTTAACCCTTAAGCCTGTTTAACTTTTAAGTTCTAGAGCAGGGAACTAGCTACGCATCCTCTGGTAGGTCTTTAACTCTTACCTCTAACGTAGTTCGGTTAAGAACTGAGTCTGGTCAACTAGGCTTTTACAAGCCCTCACTTACCCGAAGGGAAGTGATGGGTGGTTGACAACTTGTATTTAAGTTCTAATCCTGAACAAGCTCTTCAACTGATTGCATGGGAATATAAAGTTTCATCGAATTTTGCTTAAATTCCTTAAATCCATACTTGATATAAAAATTTACAACCTCCTCATCTAAGGCTTCAGCTATCACAGCTAGAGAACCAACCTGTCTAGAGGCATTAAACGCCCTTTTCAGAGCATCCACCAACATTAGCTCACCAAATCCTTGCCCTTTTTGTCTATTATCAACAGCAAGACGACCTAACAGCGTAGCTGGTAGATATGGATAACGAGGTAATCGTTTCGCAAAAGCCTCATCCAGAACTGTAATATCAACAGTATATGCAGAGAGCGTGTAGTAAGCTAAAACATGGGAATCAGGCTCATCAATCAAAACAAATACAGTTGCAACTCTTTTTTTGAGATCCTGAGATGCTTGTTTATATAGATAATTATCTAAACTATCTTTCCCACAGCAAAATTCAGTGCGGATATGCCTACTACTATCTAGAAGCTCGATCTTGAGAACCATTACACTGTAATTACTTGTTTATATCTTAATGCCGCTGCTTTCAGAGCATCATTCGGCTGGGGAGGATTGAGTAAAGCATCCACAAAAGCTTCAGCATCGCCCATACTCAGCTTGAGGGTTTGGTGTCGTTCAATGACTCGCAAAGCCTCTGCCTGAACACTCGCAATCACAAAATCAGTTAAAGTGCGTCCTTCCAGATCCGCTGCTTTCTGCAACAAAGCTTTAGTTTCTGGAGTCATACGAGCTTCAAGTCTCGCTATCTGTTTTGGAATAGGTGCAACATCCATATCAATATAGTGTTAGATGGACTTTTAAACTATAATTATATACGGCAATATGCCGTATGTCAAACAATTGCGGAATCCATATTTTTGTATTCTAAAAAGTCTTACACTAAAATCTCTTTAACTCTGTCAACTGTCACCTGCTATAGCTGATACTGGTAAAAATCCACCAGGGGATCGCGGGAAGGCTGGGAGCCGCGTCTCTTTAGAGCGCGGGGGAAAGCCTACCCGTGCGGTTTTAACCGCTTCCAATATTCTCGATCATGATGCGGGTCATTAAATCTTTTCAACATTTTATTTCTCTCTAACTAATCTTTTTAAGGCTGACGAAAGACTCATTCCCCAACCTTGGGCGATATCCTCAAGTTTCTTTCTTTCAGTTTCATCTAGGTACACCGCTAGAGGTTTTTTCTTCATATACAATATTGGGTTGACATTACTGTAATACTGCCATATAATAGTTATATCGTCAATCACATCAACAAAATAAACCTGTGCAAATACGCTGGAGATTCAAGCTACAACCATCTATTGGGCAACAAGCCTTAATGTCTGAGTGGCTTGTTACTTTACGGAAACACAGAAATTATTGTTTGGCAGAACGTCAGCGCGGATTTGAAACTAATAACCAGAAATCAGACGAGTCAGTAATTTACCAATATGGTGCATTTTCAGACTTAGATACTCGTATTGAATATGGCTCTTATTGCCCTTTGACCTGCCCCGTCGTTAAGCATGGTGTAATGTCCTCTGGGTTAACAAAAAATAGTAAGAAGCATGGTTTAACCTGGGGTAGTGCGACTGATATTCAAGGCAAGAGAACAACTGAACTACGTTCTGAGTCTGAATGGTATAGCCGAATTAATTCAGATGTTTTACAAGGCAATTTAGCTAAATTAGATATTGCTTATAACGGATTTTTTCAACACAAAAGGGGTTTCCCTGCGTTTCGTAAAGCAGCCAACTTTAAAACATTTCAATTCAAGCCAGGACAAGTAAAATTAACTGTTAATCGTGAATCTAATCAGCCCCGATGCTATTCCCATGCCTACTTTCCTGGACTGGGGACTATGCGCTATTTTGATAGTCGGACTATTCCAATAGATGCTGATATTAGAACGGTGACAGTGATTAAAGAAGCTGACGGCTGGTACATGAGTGTATTACTCGAGTTACCTGAATCCCTACCTGAAGTTACAGAAATTGAAACCGTCAAATCAGCAGTAGGTATTGATGTAGGAATTAATAAATTAATTTCTTTGTCGGATGGTTCGTTTATTGAAAATCCTCAATTTGCAACTAATAAAAAAGTCCGCCGTCAATTAAGAATCAGACAGCGCCGAGTTAACCGCAAAATCAAGGGTTCTAATAATCGCAAAAAAGCAGGGAAAATAGTTGCCAAGCTACATAAAAAGATTGCAGATAAGCGAAATGATCATCAATGGAAAGCAGCCAATAAAGTTGTTAACACCGCTGAGGCAATTGTCCAAGAGGATCTAAATGTTAAGGCTATGAAGTCCCGTTGCCAACCCAAAAAGCAGCAAGGACGATTTATGGCTAATGGTCAGGCTGCAAAACGTGGATTAAATCGCTCTATTTCTGATGCCAGTTGGGGCGAATTATTTTCTAAGATTGCTTGGCTGGCATTGAAGTCTGGTAAGCCAGTATTATCCGTTAATTCTAAATTTACTTCTCAAGAATGTTCGGCTTGTCATCATATTAGTAAAGCTAATAGAGATGGCGAAAAGTTCATTTGTGAAAACTGTGGTCATATTGACCATGCTGATACTCAGGCTTCTCGGACAATTTTACGAAGAGCTAATTTGAAATTCGTCAGCAACAGACGTAAAAAGCCGACGCACCAATCGTTAGTGCCTACTCCTGGACTGGGAGAAAGTAACGCCCTTTTATGCAACGATGCCGCCAGAAATGGCAAACGGCATCAGGCGGGGAACCGTACATCTAAGGTAATACCTGAAAAGCGGATATTATTCGAGCAGTTGTGTTTGCAATTATTCGATTAAGAATCCCCGTGTCTTTAGACCGGGGAGTGTCAACAAGAGGATAAACATCGGCTGTATCGAGAAAGTTGATTCCTGCTTCGGCTGCGGTATCGAGGATTTTTATAGACGTTTCTTCGTCGGTTTGTAGTCCGAAGGTCATTGTCCCGAGAACGAGCCGGGAAACAGTGAGTCCGGTTTGACCAAGTTTAGTTGTTGGTAATGTCATGAAAATATTAGTTGTAGAATTTTTATCTCACGCTCCAGGCGCAGAGGCGCAAAGGAATAGAGATGCAAGAGTATGGTCTAAAATATATGTACCAAATTAATCTGAAACTGCATAAAATAAGATATCAATAATAATTGACCGCAGATAAACGCAAATTAACGCGGATAAAGAGGGATAAATTTATTGATTTTATAATTCTGTGCAGCCTCACATAAAATTGGCTTATTATTCTCTGATTCAACTTACTACAGCAGCTTGACGAAGGCTTTGTGAAACCAACCATTGTTGCAATGTCGGGTTACTGTAAACTTCATCAGCAATGAAATGATCGCCTTCAGGGAATATGGTAAAATCTACTTTTGCTCCTGCTTCACGGAGGGTATTAACAACATTTTGTGTACTCTCAATTGAAAGTTTTTCGTCTTTTGCACCTTGGAATATTTGGATAGAAATTTCTTTGAGTGCAGCTAATTGGGTTGCTTCTAATATTTGGGGTACACGACCTGATGTAGCTACCAAACCAGCAAAGCGTCCAGGATAGGAAGCGGCGATATGCCAAGCTCCAGCAGTTCCCAAGCTGAATCCAGATATGATCACACTGGATGGATCTATAGGTTGGGTGGCAATGATATGATCAAGTAAAGTAATTACATCATCTACTCTATCTACCCAAGTCTGTCCTTCAGGAAGTTGAGGTGCAACAAAGAAGTAAGGTAAGGATGCTGATGAATCTACAAAAAGAGGGAAACCCCATTTTAGTAAAACATTAATATCTGTTCCTCTGTCCTTTGCACCATGTAGAAATAATACGAGAGGAGCGGGTTTGTTGGTATTAGCTGGGGAAAAAATATAAGGTAATGAACCATTGCTGGTATCGTGGGATCTTTGTTCAACTGGCATAGTTTTAAATCCTCAAATGTGCGTTTACAAATATTTGACAACAACTAATCTTCTCTCTTCTTAATTTCTCCGCGTCCTCTGCGCCTCTGTGGTTCGTTTTCTTCATTTATTTGATGTAGAGACGTTATATATAACGTCTCTATAGCTACTCACAAAGTCATTTACACACCTACCAACGTTTTGTTCTCAGTTTGAGATTCGGTCTTAGGTAGTTTGGATTCTACTGCTGTATCTTTGAAGAAATCGGGGTTAGCTTGGGTGTAGAATTTATGAGGATTGCCGAATACATAAGCTTTGAAGTCAGCTTCAGAAATCACCCCTTCTCTGACCAAATCCCAGCTTTCAGCTAAAGGTGCGGTGAGATCGGGTACATCCCAGTGACCAACATCGGAGGAGTAAATGGCGTTAAGCTTGACTCCCAAGGGGTTGGCTTTGTCGTTGAATGCGGCTGCAATGGTACGATCATCAGATTCAGAACCAAAGAAGAAACTGTTCACCCAAAGATCGCGGATATCTTCAATTGACTGAATACCTGCTGCACCAAAATCTTCCAATTCACTACCCACAGGTGAACGACTGTGACGGTTGAAGGAAGCTCCCAATACACTCTTAGTTAACTCTTCTTTGCTGAGGGAATGTCCTTGAGTAATTTCCCCACCATACTGTGCAAACAACTCAAACAACTCATCAGCATTAGCTAAATCTGGGTTGTAGTTTTGCAGTCCTTCTAAACTCCGTTTGGAGAAACGATCCACTAAATGAATGTAGACGTGAGCGCCCCAATCTGCACCACCTTCTAGCATCCCAACACGCAATTGTGGGAAGCGTCTAGTTACACCACCAAAAAACAAGGCTTTGGCAAACGCTTGTGAACCATCGGCAAAGTGACCGATGTGGTTGTTCATGTAGTTACTAATGGAGGAGCGTCCAGTCCATCCTTGGCTACCGTAATGAGTGGTGAGAGGTACGCCTAATTCGACGGCTTTAGCCCAGAAGGGATCATAGTCGTATTCACTATCTAGACCGAAAAAGTCAATGTAAGAGGCATATTTGCCAATTTCTGGGAATTGATCGGCTGGGTATTTATCTGCGATCGCTTTAATTGGTCTTTTTACACCACCAGGAATATTTGCAACTTTTAGTCCCAGTGTTTTTACTGCAAATTCTAACTCCTCAATTGCTTCTTGAGGAGTAGTCATGGGGATACCAGCTACCACAGTTAAGCGATCGCTATATGGGCGGTAAATATCAGCATGATAGTGATTAATCGCCCGTTGCAATAATTGCCGATTCTCTTTACTTGCACCAGCCGCAGCTAAGGCATTATTGGGAAATAACACCGAATAATCTGATCCTTGCTCTGCTTGACGTTCATAGAGGAGTGCAGGGAGGGTATAGGTAGCCAAATCTAAGGTATTACGAGTTACTCTAGCCCACCAAGGCGATCGCAATGTCCGATTATATTGGCGTTCTTCTGGAGTTTGTTGATACCAGTCCTTACCTTCACTCTTGGGATTGAGACGGGAGGATTCAGCCTTGCGTAATTCATCTACCAGTTTCACACCGCCGTAGTGAGCAATATAATCCTCAAGGGCAGGAGTAAAGTCATTAGTGTGAACATCAGTATCAATGACAGGATAATCCAGATTGGCTCTGACTGCGGCGGATGGGGAGCTTTTCAATTTGCTATATTTAGTCATATTTTCCTTAAAAAGGTTACAAGATTTTGTTTCACGCAGAGACGCTCAAGGCGCGGAGAGATTTAAGAGTTTGACACTCCCCGGTCTAAAGACACGGGGATTCTTAATCGAATAATTGCAAACACAACTGCTCGAATAATATCCGCTTTTCAGGTATTACCTTAGATGTACGGTTCCCCGCCTGATGCCGTTTGCCATTTCTGGCGGCATCGTTGCATAAAAGGGCGTTACTTTCTCCCAGTCCAGGAGTAGGCACTAACGATTGGTGCGTCGGCTTTTTACGTCTGTTGCTGACGAATTTCAAATTAGCTCTTCGTAAAATTGTCCGAGAAGCCTGAGTATCAGCATGGTCAATATGACCACAGTTTTCACAAATGAACTTTTCGCCATCTCTATTAGCTTTACTAATATGATGACAAGCCGAACATTCTTGAGAAGTAAATTTAGAATTAACGGATAATACTGGCTTACCAGACTTCAATGCCAGCCAAGCAATCTTAGAAAATAATTCGCCCCAACTGGCATCAGAAATAGAGCGATTTAATCCACGTTTTGCAGCCTGACCATTAGCCATAAATCGTCCTTGCTGCTTTTTGGGTTGGCAACGGGACTTCATAGCCTTAACATTTAGATCCTCTTGGACAATTGCCTCAGCGGTGTTAACAACTTTATTGGCTGCTTTCCATTGATGATCATTTCGCTTATCTGCAATCTTTTTATGTAGCTTGGCAACTATTTTCCCTGCTTTTTTGCGATTATTAGAACCCTTGATTTTGCGGTTAACTCGGCGCTGTCTGATTCTTAATTGACGGCGGACTTTTTTATTAGTTGCAAATTGAGGATTTTCAATAAACGAACCATCCGACAAAGAAATTAATTTATTAATTCCTACATCAATACCTACTGCTGATTTGACGGTTTCAATTTCTGTAACTTCAGGTAGGGATTCAGGTAACTCGAGTAATACACTCATGTACCAGCCGTCAGCTTCTTTAATCACTGTCACCGTTCTAATATCAGCATCTATTGGAATAGTCCGACTATCAAAATAGCGCATAGTCCCCAGTCCAGGAAAGTAGGCATGGGAATAGCATCGGGGCTGATTAGATTCACGATTAACAGTTAATTTTACTTGTCCTGGCTTGAATTGAAATGTTTTAAAGTTGGCTGCTTTACGAAACGCAGGGAAACCCCTTTTGTGTTGAAAAAATCCGTTATAAGCAATATCTAATTTAGCTAAATTGCCTTGTAAAACATCTGAATTAATTCGGCTATACCATTCAGACTCAGAACGTAGTTCAGTTGTTCTCTTGCCTTGAATATCAGTCGCACTACCCCAGGTTAAACCATGCTTCTTACTATTTTTTGTTAACCCAGAGGACATTACACCATGCTTAACGACGGGGCAGGTCAAAGGGCAATAAGAGCCATATTCAATACGAGTATCTAAGTCTGAAAATGCACCATATTGGTAAATTACTGACTCGTCTGATTTCTGGTTATTAGTTTCAAATCCGCGCTGACGTTCTGCCAAACAATAATTTCTGTGTTTCCGTAAAGTAACAAGCCACTCAGACATTAAGGCTTGTTGCCCAATAGATGGTTGTAGCTTGAATCTCCAGCGTATTTGCACAGGTTTATTTTGTTGATGTGATTGACGATATAACTATTATATGGCAGTATTACAGTAATGTCAACCCAATATTGTATATGAAGAAAAAACCTCTAGCGGTGTACCTAGATGAAACTGAAAGAAAGAAACTTGAGGATATCGCCCAAGGTTGGGGAATGAGTCTTTCGTCAGCCTTAAAAAGATTAGTTAGAGAGAAATAAAATGTTGAAAAGATTTAATGACCCGCATCATGATCGAGAATATTGGCAGCGGTTAAAACCGCACGGGTAGGCTTTCCCCCGCGCTCTAAAGAGACGCGGCTCCCAGCCTTCCCGCGATCCCCTGGTGGTCTAAATTCTTGAAAACTGCTGTAAGATTCTTGTTCAGATGACCTATACCATTGCTGGCTGAATCATTTTTGACAAGCATAACTTCCCGAAAAAGCCCGGTAGGCTTTTAACGTCTGTGCTGACACACCATACTTTTTTATTTACGCCAGCACCAATGTTTTGTTTTCCTGTTTAATAGCAAAACGATTAACTGGACGACGTAAACCAAGATTTTCACGCAACGTGCTACCCTCGTATTTAGTACGGAATAGTCCACGTTTTTGCAGAACAGGAACAACTAAATTTACAAACTCATCCAACCCTGTAGGCAGAATAGGAGGCATAATATTGAAACCATCAGCAGCACCATTGATAAACCATTCTTCTAATTGGTCAGCAATGGTTTCAGGAGTACCCAAAATAGTCCGATGACCCCGTGCAGTCGCCAAAGATAGATACAACTGACGTAGGGTAAAACCACCGCGATTAGCTAAGTCTGTCACCAGTTTCAAGCGACTCTTATTATTGTTAGTATCGCTGGGTAATTCCGGTGCTAAATCATCAAAAGAGTATTGTGATAAATCCACACCTTTGTAATAATTTTTGAGGATTCCCCAAGCTACATCGGGATGAATTAAAGATTGCAAAAACTCGTATTTCTCTTGAGCTTCTTCTTCAGTTCGTCCAATGATGGGGAAAGCACCAGGCATGATTTTAAGATCATCTGGGGAACGTCCATATTTTGCTAACCTTCCTTTGACATCTGTATAGAATGCTTGAGCATCAGCTAAAGTTTGATTAGCTGTAAAAATTACCTCAGCAGTACGAGCAGCTAAATCTCTCCCTGGTTCAGAAGCACCAGCTTGAACAATGACTGGATAACCTTGGGGTGGACGGCTAACATTTAAAGGACCCCTAACAGAAAAATGTTTGCCCTTATGATTCAATGTGTGCAGTTTGTCGGCATCGAAATAAACACCAGATTCTCGATCACGAATGAAGGCATCATCTTCCCAACTATCCCACAATCCTTGCACCACTTCCACAAACTCTTCAGCCCGTTCATAGCGTTGGCTGTGTTCTGGATGATGTTCCAGTCCGAAATTAGCCGCCGCATTTTCATTCCCTGTGGTGACTACATTCCACCCTGCACGGCCATTACTCAAGTGATCCAAGGAAGCAAACTTCCGTGCCAATGTGTAAGGATCTTCGTAGGTAGTGGAAGCAGTGGAAATAAAACCGATGTTTTTGGTGACGGAGGATAAAGCCGAAAAAAGCGTCACAGGTTCAAAATGAGCAATTTTACCGTTACGAATCTGAGTTTCAGGAGAACCACCCCAAATTCCTGGACTATCTGCTAGAAATACTGCATCAAATAATCCACGTTCCGCAGTTTGAGTAATTTCTTTATAATGCTCAAAATTCAGACCTGCATCTATTTGTGTATTGGGATGTCGCCATGCAGAAATATGATGTCCAGTAGCTTGAATAAATGCACCTAACCGAAACTTACGTTTTGCGCTCATATATTTTTTCTTCCTTCGTGTCCTATTCCTTCGGAACGCTACGCGAACGTTCCTTCGTGGTTCAATCAATTCAGTTTTCTTCTGAAGAACCGAAAGTAATAAATTTAGGACTTACGCACAAGTCACTGAAAAACGTTCGCGGAGCGTGGCGTTAGCCATACCACAGAGGCACAGAGTTCACAGAGAAATGAGGTTTTGAGAGATATTTTGCGTAAGTCCTGAAATTTTTGTGTAATGGCAATTACTTAGACTGCTGCTAATACCTTTTGATATTGATTAACCGGACGAGATAAACCCAGATTTTCCCGCAGAGTTGTTCCTTCATACTCATTGCGAAATAATCCCCGCCGTTGTAACTCAGGAATTACTAAGTCAACAAAGTCATCGAGTCCACCAGGAAGATAAGGTGGCATAATATTGAAGCCATCAGCAGCATCATTGAGAAACCAGCTTTCTAGTTGATCTGCAATTTGTACTGGTGTACCGATAATTGTCCAATGACCACGCGCTCCCGCAATCCATTGATAAAGTTCCCGAATGGTAAAATTGTGTTTGCGAGCAATATCAATTAATAATGCTTGGCGGCTTTTGTTATCATTGGTTTCTGGTAAATCTGGCAGTGGTTCATCAAGGGGATAAGAGGAAAGATCCGTGCCTATAAGTCCCTGTAATAGAGCCAAACCAACTTGAGGATGAATTAAATCCTGTAGTTCCTGATACTTGGCTTTTGCCTCTGCCTCTGTGATACCAACTACGGGAAAGACTCCGGGCATAACCTTGAGTTGGTCTGGTGTGCGTCCATATTTTGCTAATCTACCTTTAACATCTGCATAGAAGGCTTGAGCATCTTCTAGAGTTTGTTGAGCAGTAAATATAACTTCCGCAGTCCTACCCGCCAATTCTTTACCATCTTCAGAAGAACCTGCTTGCACAATTACAGGATATCCTTGGGGCGGACGGGCGATGTTCAATGGTCCACGCACGGAAAAAAATCTGCCTTTATGGTTAAGTTCATGTATTTTATTGGGGTCGTAATAAAAAGCTGTTTCCTTATCACGGACAAAAGCGTCGTCTTCCCAGCTATCCCACAAACCTTTGACTACATCAATAAATTCGTGGGCGCGAATATAACGATCTGCGTGAATAGGATGGTTTTCTAAACCGAAATTACCGGCTGTTTCACTACTACCAGTTGTGACTACATTCCAGCCCGCTCGCCCTCCAGAAATATGATCTAAGGAAGCAAATTTGCGTGCGAGAATATACGGATCTTCATAGGTGGTAGAGGCTGTGGCGATAAAACCAATGCGTTCTGTCACCGCAGACAAGGCTGAGAAGAGGGTGACAGGTTCAAAGTCTCCACCGAAGGCTGTGCGTCCTTCCGCACCACGGCGTTGTTGTAAGGCTAAACCGTCAGCGAGAAAAAATGCGTCAAATTTACCGCGCTCGGCTGTCTGGGCTATCTGTTTATAATGCTCAAGGTTAAGAGCGCCATTACTCTGTGCTTGAGGATGTCGCCAAGCTGCTACGTGCTGACCTGCTCCGGGTAAAAATGCACCTAGTCTTAGTTGTTTTTGTTGTTTGCTCATATTAGACTCAAAGTAATATTTTTTACTAAATGAATATAGGATGATAAAAATTTTCTGGTCTGGCAGTTGTCATATATATCAATGTGACTACCGCATATTTATTGATTTGGAAAGCTTTTTCAACTCCTTAGCCATAGTTGTAGGCATTAGCGTTAGTGGTGGGTTGCCGATAAAACTACTGTATCTCGACTGATTTATCGTAGATTAATAGTAGAATCTCATAACTCTCATGAAAAAGCAAGTACCTTTTTAGAAAAAATATGGTGAACTAAATTTATTGCCAGCTAATTGTTAGATATTCTAAGTATTTGATGACTCTAGGGTGGGCGATGAACAAATTTACTATCTCACCCTGGTAAATTGGCTAAAATGTTGTAGAATAAGCTATATTTAAAAGCCTTCTGCAAAATATATCAAATAAAATTAAGTCAAAAAATATACATTACTTAATATTTTATACTGGTAAATTAGTTACTGATTAATTCTTTATGTATTACATATGACTCTTAGCAAAAGTTTATGTTATGTTATTAAAGTAACTATTCTGGCTTCTACCTCTCCCATTATGCTGTGGGAGTATTAAAGGTTTGTAGGGAATATTAAAACCTTATTAATCATTCTCCGTAAGCAATAAAGGCTATAAATCGGTATACTTGTTATTACCTGAGTTCGATGTAAATAAAAAGTCTAAAAGTACGTAACAGCAATAGTTCTGTCAATAAGTATTGGTTATTGAGAATTAAAGCCCACGCCAAAAAGTTCTCAAAAAATTAATTTTTTGAAATGTATTTACTATTAGGTAATATTGATATTTAATTGGTAATTAAGCTAATAAAACTGGTAAGGTTTCAATTTCATTTTCATCAAATCTTAAAGAAGGTTTTTTAGGTTGCCAAGTATAAGCTATTATTGCAGCAACAACATTAACCATGAAATTAGTAACACTTCGATGTCGAGAATGAGCAAGTTGTGAAATATTTTTGAGTTGGTCATTAACAGTTTCAATTAAAGAGCGTTTTCGGAGCATTAATTTCTCCTCCAGGGACAAGAGCTTATTCCGCATATTTTTCTTGAAAGGAGTGATTAATTTGAGTCCATTAGACCAAAGTTCAAGCCAGAGTTTTTGAGAAATATATCCTTTGTCTCCAAATATTTTCCCAAATAAGTTCTTAGTCAAAGTGGGAACAGGTTTTCGGTCATCTGTATTTCCAGGAGTAATTTGAAACGCAAGTAACTCTCCTTGATCATTAATAATCAAATGAAGTTTAAACCCAAAATACCAACAAATAGAACTTTTCCCCCAGCCAGCTAAATCTTTAAAGACCTTATTTGTCTTGGCTCTTTTAGAATGACAAATGGGAATAGAGGTACTATCAATAAAACTTATACCTGTATTGAGTCCTTTTCGTGTATTCAGATAATACATTAAGGGAATTAAAGCATTTGGCATTAATTCAACAAATCTTTGATAACTCACTAAATTGGGAAATTCACCTTGGCAATATTTGAAGATATGTTTCAGGTAATAATCTTTAAAATTGCGGTAACTAGAGCGATGAAAATACACAATTATTGTCATAATTTCACTTAGACATAATCGGCTGGGTCTAATTCTTTTTTTTATTTGGGATGGGATAAGTTGAGCTTGAAATATTGGCTCAAAATAGGTACAAAAATCATCAATTTCACAGAAAATAGTTTCTAATTCCATGAGTTATAATCACTAATTTTCTTTAATTAAACCTCTTCTATTGTCCCTAATCTGAGGTACTTTGAGTTTGTATTCAAATAGTATTCGTAATATAAATTTAGATTTTGTTATGAGAATTTACTTAAATCTAAGCTGGTTCCTATTAATTCTCAATAATTAAGGCTTATTGAGAACATAGGCTCTTTCCAGAAAAGCCTCTAACCCTTTTGAATACTCATTTTTAGCTGGTTTTCTTACATCGAACTCAGGTTGTTATTCGATTCTATAAAGGAAGTGGTAGATCCCTGTTTTGTAAATAGCAAAAATAAAGTTTTGGGATCAGAAATTTATGAGTATAAAAACATCCCCAGGAATTCACCCAATGTTTTCCTCATCAAGATTTTCTCAAGAAATTCAAGGAATCTTGAAAGTTCTAAGTAATGAATTTTTTCTAACTAATAATGGTGATAGGCTGTTTCTAGGTTATAGTAGCGAATATGAATTTATTGTGGTAGAACCAACATCTATTTACACAGATTTATTTAACCTTAATAAAGAGATTGTTGTTGTTTTCAGTCCTTATACAACCTTACAAGCTAGAACTTTAGATGTATTTGATAAGATAAGTGAGAGGTTTTCAGCATTAAGATTAGAAAAGATTTGTGGAATTTTAGTGAGCAAAGATCCTGATATTGAAACCTCTTTACCAAATCTAACTAAAAATGAACCAGAATCGCAAATTATTATTCCTTTCAATTACAATGAATTACAAGGCAATTTAGACACATTCTTCATTAGAAACAGATTTCGTAAATATTTCTACAGTAGAGACCTTTTTGCGTTTCAATCACCACTAAGAAAAGACATATATTTTTTTGGAAGAAATGATTTAATTCAAACAATAATTAATAGATACAAAAGTGGGGAAAATTCGGGTTTATTTGGTTTAAGAAAAACCGGAAAAACGTCTGTAATCTATGGTATTGAACGATCTTTGGGTAGAGAAGATATTACTTCAATATTTATAGACTGTCAGAACACTGCTTTCAATCAAAGAAGATGGTTTGAATCTTTATATTATGTTTGCAAAGCAACTAAAGATAAACTCGGTTTAAATGTTAAGCTTCCACAAGAAAGTGACTTCACTGAAAAAAACGCATCAATTCATGCTGAAACTTTTTTTAAAAGATGTAGAAAACAAGTAAATTGGCCACTATTCCTCATTTTTGATGAAATCGAAAATATTTCTCTGGTAACATCTCCTGCTTTACACTGGAGTCAAGGAATTGATTTTGTTCTTTTTTGGCAGACATTGAGGTCTATTTTCCAGAAAGGAGAGAATTTGATCTCATATTTAATTGTTGGTACAAATCCATCCTGTATTGAAAGACCTAAAATAGAAAAAATAGATAATCCTATCTTTAATCATTTTACTCCTTTGTATATACCTGGTTTTGATTTCAAAGACACTAAGGAAATGGTTAACAGGTTGGGTAGTGGAATGGGACTCAACTTTGATGAAACAGTCTATGCAAAATTAACTGAAGACTTTGGTGGCCATCCATTTCTCATTCGTCACGTTTGTAGTCTTTTAAGTAAAGAATTAGCTAGTTTAGATAGACCAGTTAGAGTTGATAGGCTATTATACCAGAATGCAAAAAATAAGTTTATTCGTAATAATAGTAACTATCTTGATATGATTCTGGTTGTTCTTACAGAATTTTATCCAGACGAATTTGAAATGCTAACTTTTCTTGCCAATGGTGATAATACAACCTTTAACGAATTCGCAGAACACAATCATTCTTTTACAGAACATCTTCTAGGCTATGGTTTAATTCAGAAAAGTACCTCTGGATATGACTTCAAAATAGATTCTATCCAAGAATATCTCCTTCAAAAAAGTAAATATAAAAAACTTACTAAAACGCTTTCCGAGAAGTGGCAAGAGATATCGGAAAGAAGGAATTTAGTAGAAATAAAACTAAGAAAAATTGTCAGAATGCAACTGAAAGCAGTGAAAGGTTCAGATGATGCCAAGCAAATTATTCTAGATATCTTCGGGGGTAAGAGAAAGTCTGAACTTGCGGGGTCAGATTATAATGACTTATTCAACCCTAATCACAGTGAAATATATTTCCTGGATTTAGCTAAAATTATTAGCAAAGAATGGGATGTCTTCAAAAATATTTTTTCTAATTCAAAGCGAGAAACATTTAAAGGATTAGATTTTATAAATCAATCCAGAGTAGATGCACACGCAAAAGACATTACAGATGAAGAATTTGCCTACTTTCGTATTTGTATGAGCAAAATAGAGAAAGATTTGGAAGAGTTTTTATAGTAGTAGGATATTTTATTGCAACGCGAAAAGCCTCCTACTTTATTGTTTATATAAAAGGCAATAATGTAGGAATCTCATCTGGACAATCAGCAATTAAATCAGCTTTATGAGTTTCCAATTCCTCCCTAGCTTCCATAACCATAAGTCACACCAATTGAAGCAATATTATTTTTCTTAGCTCCAATGATATCATGAAGGCGATCTGCTTACAGCAGCGTTTCAAGATTCCTACGGAGCGCTATCTCTATTCCTTCGGAACGCTACGCGAACGAGACGCTACCGCGAACGCTATCACACTTTTTATACAGTTATCGAACGCTTACCATATTCCTTACACAGTCAGAGCAAAGATATCACTATAATAGAAATATCAATCTTCACGGTTAACTGTAATGACTATCAAAGAATTACTCTTACAAGAAATTGACAACACCCCCAACGAACTCCTAGAGGATCTGCTGAGTTTTTTACAATCACTGAAAACAACTCCAAAACAGCCTCTAAGTACATATCAAGAACTCTTAGAACGAATTGATTACTTAGAAACAATAGTAGGTATTCGTAAAGGACTAGATGAATTTAAGCAAGGTGAAGGAATACCAGCCGATCAAGCATTAGCAACCCTAAAACACAAATTTAATATTCCTCCTCGCTCATGAATTACCAAGTTATTATTCAACCTACAGCTTTTCAAGAAATCGAAACTGCTTATCGTTGGATGTGCGATAATCTGAGTCCTGAAGTAGCAAACAATTGGTACTACGAACTTGAAGATGCTATAGCATCATTACAAAAATTTCCTAATCGCTGTATGATAGCATCAGAAGCAAAAGTAATTGGTGGTGAAGTTCGTCAACTCTGGATTGGAAAACAAAGAAAATATCGAGTTTTGTTTGTAGTCGAAGAAGATGTTATCGCCATTCTTCATGTTCGTCATAGTCGCCAATCTTATTTAAGTGAAGAGTCATAATGATGTTTATTAGCTATAGCATAATTTTCTGTAAGTATCGCTTTTGATGGAGATCAGAGTTGAGCGATCAAATCAAAGGTAGCAATGTAGCAATCTCATCTGGAAAATCAGCAATTAAATCAGCTTTGTGAGTTTCCAATTCTTCCCTACTTCCATAACCATAAGTCACACCAATTGAAGCAATATTATTTTTCTTAGCTCCAATAATATCATGTAGCCTATCGCCTATCATAACGACAGTAGAATCTAAAAGACTTTCCCTCTCTATAATGTAGGAAATTAAATCACCTTTCACACTTCTATTACCATCTAATTCACTACCATAAACACCATCAAACAAAGGTGCTAAATCAAAATATTCAATAATGCGTGTAGCATAAATTTGAGGTTTGGAAGTAGCTACAAAAGTTTGATAACCAGCAGCACGAATAATTTTTAGAGTTTCGGGAATTTGCGGATAAAGGGAGTTTTCAAATAACCCAATTGTAGAAAAGCGACTACGATATAGTAAAATTGCCTCCTCCAGTAATGTGTCATCAGAGGTTTGCAATAACTGGGAAAAACTGCTTTTCAGTGGTGGTCCAATACACCAAAGCAATTCATTAGCATCTGGTGGTTTATAACCAAGTTCCGATAACGCATATTGAATACAGCGAGTAATCCCCAGTTTAGGATCAGTTAGAGTTCCATCTAGGTCAAAAAGGACTGTGTGAGAAAGCATTTTGGTGAAATTAGATAGTTTTTATAGCAACCACTAAGGGGGTTAAAATATCAAATGATAGCGCACGTTGACGTAAGGTCATTGATAAAACTTAGACTCCAAGAAACTTTTAACACTGTCACCTGTCACCTGTTCCCTGTCACCTGCTATAACCTTTGCAGAAACTCAATATTTAACGGTAGTTTTTCTCCTAACCACAGAGAATGATCAGTATGATCTTTGACATCATCTCCCGTTTCTGGGTGAACCAAAATATCTAAACCTTCCCTATTAACCATTAACCAAGGCACAACTTCACCAAATTGATGTGGTAAAAAAGCTACTTGATACATGGATTTGGGGTGTGGTCCTATAGGCTGTTCATGCCAACGTCCTAATCTTACATCAAATTTAGCACCTAAACCTTCTCTTACACGAGCAGCCGATTCACGACTGACGGTATCAAAATAAATATGTGCATGAAAACCAGTAATATCAGTATTTGTATTCATAGTTCTTGATTTCACCTTTTGTTCTCAAGTATCCCGTTTTGGCACAGTTTAGCCAAGTATAACTCAATAATTATTTAGATATACTAATCATTAGTCAGCCATAAATTTAGTCAAACATCTATTTTCTTGTCAAACCACTTGAATTTTTCCTGGGGTCATGCAATACTACTAGAACAATCACCTGTAACTCGGTCAACAAACTGTAGTTTATATTTTACCCCAAGTATTATCTCAATAAGGGTGATGCACAGATAACTGGCAATAGTTATGTCTGCGCTAGTTTTGCTATTAGACATCTGCTGGAAAAGAATGTAGAGACGTTCCATGGAACTTCTTTACACCTAAATTATTTAAGATTTGGGATTTTGATGTCAACAAATTTCCCAAACACAAATCCTAATTTACTAAGGAATTTAAACATGGCTGACATTAAGATTTATAGTGCGGTTGTTTGTCCTTATGCTCACCGTACCCGCTTGGTACTTCAAGAAAAGGGTATTGATTTTGATTTGATTGAAATTGATTTGCAGAATAAACCAGAAGGTTTTACAAAAGTTTCTCCTTATGGAAAAGTACCTGCAATTACTCATGGAGAAAATCGGATTTGGGAATCAGCAGTTATTAATGAATATCTGGATGAAGTATTTCCCAACCCCCCGCTTTTACCTAATAAACCCATTGCTAAAGCTCAAGCTCGGATTTGGATAGATTTTGCTAATACTAGATTAGTTCCCGCTTTTTCTACTCTGTTACGCAGTTCAGATTTCCAAAAACAAGAGGAAGCCAAACAAAAACTCTATAAACATCTAGAATTTATTGAAAATGAAGGTTTAGGGAAACTTTCTGAAGATGGTCCTTACTGGTTTGGTGAATCTGTCAGTTTGGTTGATTTTACCTTTTTTCCCTGGTTTGAAAGATGGGCTGCTCTTAAACATTATCGTGGCTTTGGTATCCCTGCTGAATTTACTCGTTTAAAACAGTGGAAACACGCGCTCAAAGAACGTGAATTAGTGAAAGCGATCGCTCATTCTAAAGAGTTTTATATTGAGCGATATGCTAAATTTGCCGCTCCTGTGCCTGTCGCTGCTTAGTCAAACGCTGCATTGAAATATTCCTAAATTGAGAACACAGATTTATGAGTTATCAAAACATAGAAGTTAAATCAATTGCTGGACGCATCGGTGCAAAAATTAAAGGTGTTAATTTGGCTGATCACCTCAGTGATGAAATCATCAGCGAAATCAGAAAAGCCTTAGTTGAATATAAAGTCATCTTCTTTCGTGGACAGGAACTTGATGCTAATGGACAAGTAGATTTTGCCCGTCGGTTTGGTGAAATCACTACTGCACATCCCACAGTTCCATCACTTCCTGGACATCCAGAAGTATTGGATTTAGATTATAGCCGCACTGTTGCCCGTGCGAATAACTGGCACACCGATGTCACATTTGTAGATCGTCCGCCCCTTGGCTCGGTCTTGCGGGCATTGGTAATTCCGCCGGCGGGAGGGGATACTATTTGGGCAAATTCGGTGACTGCGTACCAAGATTTACCGGAGCATTTGCGTAATTTAGCGGATAAACTTTGGGCTGTACATAGCAATGCTTATGATTATGCCACAGCCTTTGATATACCGGAAGAAGTCAAATCTTACCGGGATGTGTTTACTTCAACGGTGTATGAAACCTTACATCCAGTGGTGAGAATTCACCCTGAATCTGGGGAAAAGGGTTTGTTTATTGGTGGTTTTGTGCGGCAAATTCGCGGTTTATCTCCCACTGAATCAGCCGATATTATTCGCTTGTTGCAATCTTATATTACACGACCTGAGAATACAGTACGTTGGCGGTGGAAAGTTGGTGATGTGGCATTTTGGGATAACCGCGCTACTCAACATTATGCGATCGCCGACTATGGAGATCAACCCCGTCGTGTGCAGCGTGTAACCATTGCTGGTGATCTTCCTTTAGGTATTGACGGTAAGTATAGTCAAGCCATTAAAGGAGATTCTGCGGCATATATTCCCAATCTTGTAGCAGCTTAACCTAACCCCCTAACCCCCTTCCCTTTAAGGGAAGGGGGGAAATCAAAACCTCTCTCCTACAAGGAGAGAGGTTTTAGATTTACAAGCATTAAATAATTGTAATTTGATAATTTAAGGAATTGGATTTTATGGCTTTAACACCTTCGACAATGTTACCTTTGGGAACTTTAGCACCTAAATTTAATCTCCCAGATGTGGTTTCAGGTAAAACGATTTCATTGGCAAACTTTGCTGATAAAAAAGTATTAGTAGTTATATTTGTTAGTCGTCATTGTCCTTTTGTGCAACATATCAAATTTGAATTAGCAAAATTAGGACAAGATTACAAAAATAGAAATGTAGGTATTTTAGCAATTAGTTCTAATGATATTAATACTCATCCTGATGATGCACCAGAACTACTTAAAGATTTTGCCCAAGAAATAGATTTATCTTATTCTTTACTTTATGATGAAAGTCAAAAAGCGGCTAAAGATTTTTTTGCAGCTTGTACTCCTGACTTTTTTATATTTAATGCTCATAGAAAGCTGGCTTATCGGGGACAATTAGATGATAGTCGTCCGAAAAATGATTTACCTGTGACTGGACAAGATTTGCGAAAAGCGATTAATTATGTTTTAGCAGATGAGGAAATTATTTGGCAGCAAAAGCCGAGTATTGGTTGTAATATTAAATGGAAAGCAGGGAATGAGCCAGTTTATTATAAAGTTCCGGTAGCGGTTGGGTAGTTAGGGATTTTCAGCAGTACAAGCAAGAGTGAGGATAACTTACTGGCTTTTACTGCTGTAAAATTTGGGAAAATTTATTTATACGGTGTGATCGCTTAATAAATAAACTTTTAGACCTGTATATGCACGCTAATTGAGTGGATACTATTTTTCTGATAAATATTGCTTAAACTTCACACTATAATTCACACATTTGTTCTATTATAGATTCACGAGACTAAAGGCAGTATTTCCTGCTTTCAGAACATACACAGTTTCCTGAAAACCAACGAACAAAGGATGGAGAGCAGTGGCCATAATCAATCCACTTATTGCACAACCGCCGAAAGAGGTGTCTTTTAAAAAAGCACCTCTAGTTCGTGTTATTGCACAAATACGCTTTCCGCTGATTACGTCAATTGAAAACAAAAGCTTTATAGGAGGATTTCAAGAAGCTATTAGAGATAAGTATCCAATATTACAACAAGAGCAGACCCGAAGTTTAGTTTTTGGTTCTCAAGGCGTTACCCAGTCTGAGCAAGTAACTTGGAGATTTGTAGATGCTCAAGGTAATTGGCGATTATCACTATCACCTGACTTCGTAGCACTTGAGACAACTGCTTATACAAGTCGTAGTGATTTTATAGCACGGTTAGAAACCTTGCTAACAGCACTTAATGAACACATTAAACCTAAAATTGTTCAACGATTCGGTGTGAGATATATTGATCGGCTCGTTGGACAGGCAGTAAATGATATATCTAAGCTTGTACGCTCGGAAATTACGGGTATCGTAGCATTAGACTTTGGAGAATATATTCATCAGAGTATCAATGAATCTTTGTTTAGTTTACCTGGGGGGGAAGACCAGATAATTGCGCGTTGGGGGTTAATTCCTCCTAATGGAACTTTTGATCCAGATGCAATTGAACCAGTTGATGAACCTAGCTGGATACTTGATTTAGATATGTCTCTTTCAAAACAACGAGATTTTGATGTTGAAGAACTTCTGAATGAAGCACAGCGTTTTGCTGAAAGAATTTATACTTTTTTCAGATGGGCAGTAACTGATGAATTTTTGCAGCATTTTGGAGGTGAACCATGACTTCTCTTTTAGATAGAAAACCTGAGCAGTTATCGGGTACTTCTGCCCGTGGCTCAATGCGTCCTCAGCATAATTACCGCCCCACTATTATATATAAAATTTTTTCAACTATTCCTATTACAGCAAGTACGACAGCAACATTTGATCGAAATTTATTACCTACTTTGGAGATGACAACGAGTGGGTTGACTTTTCCATCAACTAATTCTGCGGAAATAACACGGACTGCTATTAACCAACTGAGAAAGTTAAGTGGATTCACCTGGGATCAACTTGCTAGGCTTTTTCATGTTTCACGTAGAAGTATTCACTTTTGGGCAAGTGGCCAGCCATTATCTCGTTTTAATGAGGAGAAGCTTAATCGCCTTTTGGCTACTGTTCAGTATATTAATCGGGGAAGTGCCAGTCTTAATCGTAGTCTTTTATTAACTCCTGGTAGTGATAGTCAACTTCCTTTCGATCTCCTGGTAGCTAATGAATATGAAGAGGTAAAACGAATTATTGGTTATGGTAATGCTCCTGAAAGACCACAGTTAGCTCCCTTATCTGAGGATGCACGTGCGTCACGTAGACCACCCAATCCGGCTGATCTAGTTGATGCTCTACAAGAGCCTATCCATCGTGAAGTTGGACGATCCAAACCTGCTAGAGCGGTAAGGAGCCGCAAAAACGGTAGTGGACAATGAGCTTGATGTTTGGATTAAGGAAGTGGATGCTGCTCTTCAAGAATGGCAGCAAGGTGATTATGTGCTTGGCGAACATTGGTTTGTACAGCGTTTTCACCCTCAGCGTCCTCTAACACAAGAATCTACAGGTGTTGCACAAGAGGAGACTGATCTTGCTGAGTCAGAAGTCAGGGGTTTTGTAGTGGTTACGCAAACTTGCGATATTGTGCGTACTTGTCGCACTCGTCCATTTGTCGAAATAGTTCCTCTGGTGGAGGTTGATGAGAAGCAGTTATATCAAATTCAACGAAGTAGACAACCTCAATATGCTTATATTCCAGGAGTAGCAGAACTGAATCTAGTGGCTGATCTTGATCGTGTGATGACAGTAGAGAAGGCTGTTATTGCAGAATGGGAGCGCAAGTCTGGATGCCAAAATGATCAAGAGATTAGGGTATTAGGCCAAGCATTAGCGCGGAAACGAGCTAGATTTGCTTTTCCTGATGAATTCAATCAAGTTGCTAAAAAGTTGCAAACACGAATGCAAGATAAGCATGATAAATCTAGCCCTGAAGGTGAAGCTCTTCGTGCTTTGCGTGAAATTAGAGTATATGCAGAACCTTCTTGGAATGACGCTACAATCAACCTGACTTTTTTGTTTATCCGTGATGAAGAACAAGTTCAGTTTCAAGATATAAGGTGGGATCAACTTTGTGAAAATTGGTTGAAATTAATTCCACCATCCGGTCGTTTTCAATCAGTAGATGGCTTGGTAGTATCTTTGGAAGACATGACAGCAAAGGAATATGTTGAGAGTGATCCGCTAGATTTGGATAACTTATCATCCTGAAATCATTCTCGACATGAACCACCTATTGACAGGGGTTATTTTTAACATCTAATAGCGGTGAAATAGTTAACTTCTGTACAGTCTGATTAATTCGATTTCCAGGAATAATTATTTCTGTAAGATTTCCTAGATAATCTATCCCTTGTCAGAAATGGCTAACGCCACGCTGCGCTATCAGGATGTCCAGGATTAAAGGATTAACAGGATGAAAAAAATACTAGATACAGGACTTACTCAAAATATCTCTCAAACCCTCTTATCTTCGCGTCCTTCGCTTCTTCGTGGTTCATTATTCCGTGACTTGTCCGTAAGACCTAAGATAATTAAATCCTGTAAATCCTCAAATCCTATAAATCCTGATTCTGACCTAACCCACAGCATATTCTGTAAACTTCCTCATAAAAGGAGACTGAAACCCCAATACAATATCCTCCTTTGGAACTCCCACCGCAACTAAATTCTCCGCAATATCATCTTCTGTACCATTCCATTGCAGCCAAATTTTTTCACATTTAATATCAATATGAATAATACAACTATGTATCCATTCTTGACCTTCCCAACCTACATGAACTATTTGATAATGGTCACGTTGTGTATCAAAAATTGTCTCAACTTCTATATCTCCATTAGCAGGTTTTTGTTCGCTATATTCTTGTAAAATCTGCTGTACAAGCTGGCGATATCTAGTTAGTTTATCCATTCTGCAATTACCTCATGCTCTACATCATAAATAATCATTTTGACTTGATTCTCTTCAATCATATCTCTGGGAAAATCAAGATTAAAAAATGTCTTATAGGTTGTTAAAGGTACTGCTAAATACAAAACACGATCTGGCTGTCGTCTTCTTAATGCACCTCGATAATTAATAAACTGTCCTAACGCTGTATGAAATTCCGAAATTGCAGACGACCTCTCCAAAAAACTTTTGATTTCAAGAGCAATTTTTTCTCCTTCTCTTTCTGCCGCAATCAATTTTTCTGCGGCTAAATCAATAGACAGATTTACCCCGCCTACACTAATTGATAGGGGATCGTGAGTAATCTGCCAACCGTCCTTCTGTAGAGCTTTTTTGACAACTTCATGAAAGACATCTTTAGCCGACATACTGATCCCTAATTATATTTCCTACATATATCTTACAATATTAACGCATTTCTTCCTTTGCGCCTTTGCGCCTTTGCGTGAGACTATTTCCCCTATAAATCCTCATGCAAAGCCCCCAACTTCCTAATCTCCGGCCAAATTGCGGCTGTTGCCACCACCACCAAAATCGTCCCAATACCCCCACCAACCACAGAAAACACCGGACCAAATAAAGCCGCAGTCAACCCAGACTCAAAACCCCCCAACTCGTTAGAAGCACTGATAAACACACTATTGATAGCCGCCACTCGACCCCGTAAATGGTCAGGAGTGCGAATTTGCACCAAAGTATGACGAATTACCACGCTAATGCTATCCAACGCCCCACTTAATGCCAACATCAACAACGACAGCCACACCCAACGAGATAACCCAAAAATAATTGTCACAATCCCAAACCCGACAACCGACCAAAGTAATGCTGGACCGGCTTTACGAATAGGTGGCAAATATACCAACAATGCTGCCATAATCAATGCACCTATAGATGGGGCGGCTTGTAAATAGCCTAATTCCACAGGACCAACGTGCAGAATATCCTTAGCAAAAACGGGTAATAATGCCACTGCGCCACCCAGTAAAACTGCAAATAAATCTAGAGTGATAGCTGCGAGAATTAGTTGATTATTCCAAACAAATTCAGCACCAGCAGCTAGGGTTTTCAGGGATATTGGTTCTTTCTTAAAGTTGGTTTTTTGGGGTTTGATGGCTGCGGTGAGGAAAAAACATGATAGTGCAGCGATCGCAGATAATATATATACTCCCGTCGCACTCTTAAAAACAGCAATACTCAATCCTCCCAAAGCTGGACCAATTACCGACGCTAATTGAAAACTACTACTATTCCAAGTTGCTGCATTGGTAAAAGCACTCATCGGTATTAACTGCCACATCAGCGCATCACCGGCTGGTTTGAGAAATGCCCTAGCTACACCTGTTAATAATAAGCAAGCATAAATTAGAAAAACTGCACCTTGATAATAGGAAATAGCCGCTAAAGTTAGAGAACAAAACATTAATAGCAGCATTGCCAATAAAGTAATCTTTTTCCGGTCATTTTTATCAGCAACGTGTCCTGTAATCAAAGTTAGGGCAATCATTGGTAAAACCTGCGCCAACCCGATTCCCCCTAAGGCCATCGCTGAATTTGTCCGCTCATATAGCTCCCAGCCCAGCGCTACCGTCTGCATTTGTCCACCCGTGAAGAGGAGTACACGCCCAATGGTAAAGAGCCGATAATCTCGAAATCTCATGGCTGCCAAAGGATCGTGTTGTGCAGCCTTGCTGTTATGGTGAGTTGGTTTCTGTTTGCTCGAAGACATTTTTTAGTAGAGTCAAGCCTGATTCAATATGTGATACTTGCTCTGGTGTCAAACCCTCCAGAATCTCCGCAATTTCCCCGCGAGTTTTTTCCTGAGATTGCTCTAAAAGCAGTTTTCCCTCTCTCGTCAAATTCAGGACTACTCGTCGTCGTTCTTGAGGATTATCTGTCCGTTGCACCAGATTTCGTTGGACTAATTTTTCTATAGTTGTGGATGCTGTAGCACAGGTGACACCTAAATGATCTGCTACCTCAGATAAAGAAGCGCCGGGATTGCGATTCAGAAAAGCGAGCGATCGCAATTGTGGTATAGATAAAGAGTCAGAACTGTGCGATCGCATTTCGGCTCGGATAAACCGCATCAATAAGGGGACAGTTTCCATCACCCTAGCGGCACATTCTTCAGAGGGTTTATCCAAACTCATAAGACCGTTTTTCTCCAGATTACATTGCCACCCGTGGATAAAGTCGTCCACAGATGTAGGTTAAACCTATTAATGTTAGCAAGAGAATTGTACAATCTAACCCAAACCCATAAATACTTGAGCCATTCGCCAGCATTGCACCCCGTAAAGCATCCACTTGATATGTCAAAGGATTCAAGTGAGAAATGACCTTTAACCAACTTGGCATCAATGAAATAGGATATATGGCATTACTGGCAAAAAACAATGGCATGGTGATTAATTGCCCAATTCCCGTAAACCTTTCCCGCGATTTCACCAAACAGCCGATGATTAAGGAAAAAGTGCAAAAACAAGCTGCTCCCAAAAATATGACTAGGACAACTTGTAGGAAAGCCAAAGGATTGAGATTGAGGTGTACACCCAACAAAAATGCTAAAAGGTAAATAAACACCACTTGGGAAAAACAACGAATCCCAGCCGCAAAAGCTTTACCCAAGACAATCGCTGCACGGGGTATGGGTGCAACTAAGAATTTCTGCAAAATCCCTAAATCCCGTTCCCAAATTAATGTCATTCCCCCAGCAAAAATAGCAACAAACAGCGCACTCTGAGCCAAAATACCGGGAGTCATAAAATCTAAGTAAGGTAAATTACCTGTAGGGATAGCACGAGTCCGAGTAAATACTTGCCCAAAGATCAGCAGCCATAAAGCCGGTTGTACAGCCCTGATAATTAAATCACTAGGATCATGGCGGAGTTTCCGCACTTCCAATTCAGTAATTACCAGGGTTTTGGTAAATAGTTCTTTGATATTAGCAAAAATCCCGTTGGGGCGATTATATCTGGGTTCAGCCCAACCGTTGAGTGGTACGTCTGGTTCTTGCAGTCTCACGATAACTCACTCCTGATACTAATTGATTTCCTGCGTAGTGGATGAAGACATCATCTAAAGTTGCGTCTGGTTTCCCAATAGCTGCTTTTAAATCTGCGGGTGAACCGGTGATAATTTCTTTACCCTGGTTCATAATCACGACTCGATTACAAAGATGATCCGCTTCTTCTAAAAAGTGGGTAGTTAAAAAGATAGTTGTACCGTAATCAACACGAAGTTGTTGTACAAGTTGCCATACTTGTGTTCTTGCAACTGGATCTAATCCGACTGTTGGCTCATCTAGAAATAAGATTTGGGGTTGATGTAAGATAGCTTGAGCAATTTCCAGTTTCCGAATCATTCCCCCAGAAAAAGTTCTCACTAATTGATGTGCTACATCTTCCAAACCCATGAATTCCAGCACTTCAGAGATTTGCTGTTTTCTGCGTCGAGGGGGAATATCATACAATTTAGAGAATATTAACAGATTTTCGTAACCCGTCAAACTACCATCTGCTGATAAAGCCTGGGGTACATAACCTATTACTCTTCTAACTGCATCAGGTTGACGAGTCACATCATAACCGGCTAAGTATGCTTTCCCGCTACTGACTGGTAGCAAGGTAGTTAACATCTTAATTACTGTACTTTTTCCCGCACCATTGGGGCCAAGTAAACCAAAAACTTCTCCCGATGCAACGGAGATATTTAAAGCATCAACGGCTGTTGATTTTTCAAAGCGGCGCGTCAGTTCCAAGGTTTGCAATATTACCGATTTTGGAACTTGTGCAGGTATTTCCGCAGATTCTATTCTTCCCGTAAGTTTCGTCACGAGTCGGATTTACTTCCTTATTCAAATAATTAGAGTATCTAAATATTAGTTTGACATATTTCTGCTAAAAGTCAAGACCAAGGATTAACGATGACAACCCCAGTACCAGCAAAATCTTTTTCGTTACGAGTAACAAGTGATAGAGCGTGTTGAAGTGCGATAGCAGCAATTAAAGAATCCATAGCGGGTAGAGGTCGGCCATTCTGTTCTAGTTGCCCGATTAAATTTCCCCATAACACCATTGTGGAGACATCTATAGTTAAGATTCTGTGTTCAAAGCGATTGGGTAGAGTTTCATTTAGCCAAGTTGTGAGAGATTCTTTTCTCTTAGATGGAGTAAGTTTGCAGATGCCTCTAGCGATTTCGCCAATAGTAATTACACTGAGGTAAAGTGTTTCTGGAATTTGGGCATCTACCCAATCTAAAACTTTTTGATTTGGTTGTTTGGCAACAAGTTCAGAAATTAGACAAGTATCAAGAAGGTAGGTCATGGGTTGAAGGTATCGCGGGGTAGGCTGGGATCTCGGTTCAAGTCAAGTTCTTCAGTGAGTTCAGCCAAGGGGGATTGACGGAAAAATTCTGAGATTTTAGTAGGTTTTTCTGAGTTAGTATTGCCCGTAGTTAGGCTTTGGGCAAGGATTTGAATAATATGCAGTTTATCGTTATGGGAAAGCTGAAGGAGTTGTTGTTCGAGTTCTGGGATAACCATGATGGGGTTTAAATGAAGGATAATTTTATTGTACTTTCAGCCTGGAGTTTAGACTAAAGCAGAGCGATCGCTATACTATTATTGTGGATAGATTTTAGCCTTTACAAATTTACCCTACTTGAGCAATTACCTGTCCAATCTCTTGAGGTGTTGCACCGGTGGCCAGCATTGCCCGGATTAAGAGTTCAATAGAAACGGAAGTATCACCATTTTCAGCTTTAGCAATTCGAGGTTGACTGGATTGAATTTTTTCTGCTAATTCTGTTTGTGTCATTAATTTCTGTCGTCGTTCTTTCAGATTATGACTAAGAACTAATTTAATCTCAATCAGAGCGGTTTCCTCTTTTGTGAGTTCTAAAAACTCGGAAACATTTCCAACTTTCCAGCCCTTTTGTTCTAGACGTTTTCTTTTAGCTTCATCCATAATACTAATCTTGTATATCTTGATCGTACTTGCTTAGTCGTTTTTTACAGATGTCAATAACGGTGCTTGGTGTTGTTCTCGTTGTTTTGTTGAAAACTTCCAGAATCAAAATTGCATCATCATCAATTCGGTAAATAATTCGCCAGTTTTTGTCCGCATCCCGAATCCGTAGTTCATAACAGTGTTTTTCGATACTAGACATTGGTTTTGAATGCGGCATTCCTAATCTTTCACCCTGCTGTAATCGTCTGAGTAGTATACCTGTTTCTATCCGTGCTTCTTGACTGAAGGGTGGAGTTTTAATTTCACCATGCAACCAAATTAAAGGTTTATCATTTTCGTCCATGCTATGATTTATATCATATCTGATATATTTTTGATTGGCTATTGTAGCTGGAGTTTAGACTGACAACAGGCAACTGTGATAAATAACAATAAATATTCCTGTCAAATCTCGTACCTATTTTACTACTGTATGTGTAATAATTTCTATTATGTGTTTATTAACCAAGCACAAGTTATAATTAGATACGTAATTCTATGTATGAAACTTTTATTGATCTAGATGAATTGATAGGGCGTTGTAGAGATAAGCAAGCGAAGAAATTGATCCAAGAGGCTGTTGCTTGTTATCGAGCCGGAGCATTTCGCTCGTGCATAGTTGCAACATGGAATGCAGTAGTATTTGATTTTCTTCACAAACTGAGAGAACTAGAACTACTCGGAGACGGTAAAGCAACTCAGATGTTAAAAGGTTTTGAAAATCTAAATTTAAATTCAGATTTTAAAGGACTTTGGGGCTTTGAATCAGATATTTCAAAAAAAGCTCTTGAAGATTTTGAATTAATATCACCCGTCGAACAAAAAGATATTATTAGGCTGTTTGAAGATAGAAGTCGATGCGCTCATCCTTCTATGGCATCTTTAGAAGAACCATTTGAAGCTACAGCCGAACTAGCACGCTATCACTTAAGAAGTGCCGTAATGCACTTTTTACAGCGTCCACCTGTTCAAGGTCGTTCTGCTCTTAATCTCATTTGGGAGTCTATAAAATCTGATTATTTTCCAGTAGAACCAGAACTTGCAGTAAAATATTTTGAGAAAAGTCCTCTAGCGCGTGCGCGTGAAAGCTTAATAAAAGATATTGTTATTGGATTAACTAAAAGTCTTTTAATAGAATCACTTTCAGAAGATGAAAGACAACGCCAATTTTCAGCACTTAATGCTGTTTCAAAAATGTATCCCCAGGAAACTGGAGAAATATTAAATAATAAATTATCTGATATTATTCTGAATAAAATTGTTGATGCAAATTGGGACAAAGTAATTATTTATCTTGGGAGTATTACAGCATGGGAAAGGATTAGCGAACCATGTCAGAATAAAGCAAAAGTTTTTATTGATAAATTAGATATATATGAAACAGCAAAATATTTTGCATTTGAACATCCTTTGTTTTTTGATAATATCAATATATTAGTAAAAGCAGCTTATGTGGATTTTTTAAGAAATTCAGTAATTAGTAAACTACAAATACCTTTTAATAACTTGATAGAGATTAAAAAGCATTACAAGGATACACTATTGAATGAAAAAGTCATTAATCCTCTTTTAAGAAATGCTATTCATGAAGCTACATTGGATAATTTAACTGCCATGATTTGTGATGCAGATACAACTCTACATGATATAGTTGAGCCTTGTATAAAAAATGAAATAAAAAAAGCATCTTTAGAAGAATTAGTTCTACTAATTTTGGAATACAATAATGAATATCTACACAAACTTATTAAACCGTGTATGCAGGATAAAATCAATAAAGCTTCATTGGATGATTTACTATTAGCTAGATTCAGGTGTAAATCTGAATTAATGAAACTGGATGAACAATTAATTGATTTAACTAATACTTGTATAATAGAAAAAATTCAACAAATTTCTTTCGATAATCTGAATCAGTTAATAGAAATAAAATCTAATTATCAACATCCAATAATTGACGAACATTTTAAGAATTTACTTAAAAATAATGTTCCTAGTGTAGTAGATAGATTTATAAAATCTAGCAGTTTTGTAAGTGCCACACAAAATGCTTCTCTATTAATTGAAATAGTTGAATATTTCAATCCTAAACAGTGGGAATACATCCTAGAAGCTTTTTGTAGCAATGACCAAATATATTGCTCATTTAATTGTCCAGATATTTTTATATCACTTTTTAAGAAATCTGTCGAAATCACTGGATCTGTAGAGCCTTATTGGTTATCTTTCCGAGAAAAGCTTGATGGATTCAATAATAATAATAAGGATATTAATAGACTAAAACAAATAATTGATTCTTCTCAAAAAACAGTTTAATAGTATTAAATACTACATCAGACAAACTAAGTTTTGTACACATTGCGTTTATTTCTCTTCTAAAAGTCCTCTTACCCAAAAATTCAAACATCCTCTTACAGAAAATTCATAACTGCTATATAATAGAAGTCTAAATTATTTCCCAGATTTTACTCAAAATTAAAATTGAATGACGCGCTTTATACATGATAAATTCGCCAAAGACTATCTAGAAGAATTATTAAAAGATTACGGAGAAGTCAAAGCATCAGAAAAAGTCTCAGGAGAAATTAAAGAAATTGATGTTTTATTCACACCTGCTAAACAACAAAGTTCTAAATTACAAATACTGGGGTTACTAGGAAGACTTGCCGAAAATCCTGCAATAATAGAACCATACCGCAATCCAGCTTCTAGCGATGAAATCTGCGACTGTATTCTCAAGTTATTAGAAGTCAAGGCTTCATTGCGACGAGAAGCCAAAGCCAATAAAATCAAACTTCAGGAGTCAGAAATTCCTAAATTGTGGATTTTAACCCCCACTATATCTGAAACTCGTTTATCTAGCTTTGGAACTATCCAAAAAGAAGATTGGTTATCGGGAGTACATTTTTTAGCAGATGCCATGCGTTCAGCAATTGTGGCAATACACCAACTACCACAAACACCGGAGACTTTATGGTTGAGGCTTTTGGGTAGGGGAAGCGTACAATCACAAGCAATTATCGAATTGCAAGCGTTACCATTAGATCATCCATACCAAAAAGCCACCCTGGAATTAGTTTACAACTTGCGCGAAAATTTGAGAGTAAATCAAGAACTAGAAACAGATGATAGGGAGTTAATTATGCGACTAGAACCACTGTTCAAACAACTGTTGTGGATAGATTTTAGCCCTGACAAATTTACCCTACTTGAGCAATTACCTATCCAATCTCTTGAGGTGTTGCACCTGTAGGCTTAAATTTTCCTATTCACATTCTATCTAAAAATATCGCTAGAGTAAATTTAAACCAATATGGACTGGACAACACCACTCAAGGCACAACAGACTGATTTTATTCCAAGACTTAAATCTGCTAAATTACTCCATTGTGACGAAAAAGACCAGCATAGTGAATTAACTGTCACTTCTGGCAAAAGGTTAGACCCCACATTCCGCACTTCATTGTGTAGTATAAGTACGAGTGTAATAAGTAGCAGAGATAAGCTAAATATAAATACATAGGTTATTAAGTCATAAATATAGACAGTAATATAAAGATTGCCAACAAATTGAAATGAATAAGGTATGGACAATAAATTCAGAAGCAAAAATGAGAGAATAAGTCTGAATTAACTAAAAATATCCAAAAATATGAATTATACTCAACACGGCTTAATAATTTGATTCTGTGGGTAGGGGTAAAGCAAAAGCTTAATGGTGTCAACTTAACGCAAAATCTTCATCCCGCAAGGAACTCAAGTTCCTTGCTAATAGCGAAAGTCATCTAAAAGATGACTAAATACTAGGAAAATTCATTAGTCCGTTTTAACGGACTTGAGCTATGAGACAGGGAATTTATTCCCTGGCGGGTGTGGAAGCCAAACAAATAAGCCATCTGTAACCTAAGTTGACACCAATGAAGCTCTTGCTTTACCCCTACAAATCTAGGTTTTTCGTGATTTTGTAAAAGTCCATGTCTCAACCGTGTTTAGTATACCAAAAAGAAGAGTTGGAAAGTAAAAACTTAGATCACTTAGGAATAATAGCAGGAATAATAGATGAGATAGGAATAGTATAAAAAATTAATGAAATATTCTTAGTAGATAGTAGAGAGAAAGTAAATACAGGCGAAGTAGTCAAAGCAATCATTCTCAATGGACTGGGTTTTGTATCAAGACCACTATATTTATTCCCTGATTTTTTTCAAGATAAACCCATAGAACATTTAATAAAGGAAGGAATAAAAGCACTAATGTTGCAGGTGGAAGTTGCTTGGCACAAGCGTAAATCTGAGCTAAAAGCAATGACGGCAAGGAACTCACACTTTTACCTCTGGAAAAAAAGCCAAATCCGCACTTAGTACAGTGGGAACTAAAACTGCACGGTCTAGATATTTATTTCCCCGTTCACAGGAGGTTTCTGGACTGAATAAACACCCATGACAAGCTGCCCAATGTAGAGAAGTTGTTCCCTTCAAAGGGGTATGTTCTGCACACAAGGGGTCAGAAGTACACAACTGCATCTGTTCTAAAGCTTGGTCAATATGATAACCCAGCTTTTTTGGTTCTCCCAAACTTACTAAGCCTCCCAAAGTTCCCTCGCTGTCAGGTGCTGCGGTGTAAATCAGTACACCTGCCATTGGACTACCTTCTTCTTGAGGACGTTTGGAGTAAATTCGTTCTTTTAAACTGGCAGCATTATAACCACACTCTATTGCCATTTGTCGCATGAGGGCATGGGCGAAAGAGTGTAGTAAAATATAGCGAACTCCAGGGAATGTTATTTTCACTGGGTCGAGAGAACGAATTTTACACCACTGTTTATGAGCTTCAAAAGCTCGATTTTGATAATCTTGTAATAGTTGACTTTGTTCCCATTGACTCAATTTTTGTTCGTTAAACTGAATAAAAATACCTTCCCCTTTTACCTCACTTGCGGGAACCCATTGAGGATTTTTACGGCTCAAGTCTACTAAATGTTCCGTGAGTATTTCCCCTTCATCTATAAAGTCACCCGGTGATTGAATCCGTGTAAAACTAATTAGGGCGCGAACTTCCCGCAATCTTTCTGCTAATACAACTTGGGAAAAATAATCTTCATAGCCAGCAGGAGGTTTGACTGGTTTTAACTGAAAATCTGGTGTATTAAAATTGGGGTCTGCTTGGGAAAAAATTTCCCATTCTGGAGTTTTTAAGTCCCTGGCATTTTTATCATCTGAATTACTTTCTTGTTGATTTTGTTTTTCTTCAATTATTGTCCAGATTTCTTCTAGGGGATGTTTTGATAATTCGGTTAATAAGTCAGGAAATTGACCGATCGCTTGTAATAAATCTAGATTACTTTTTAAAATATCTTGGCTGGTAGCTTTATTTAAAACGTGCCAATATTGCTCGATTATTTGGAATAATTGATGGGAACTTTCAGGAATTGACAAAGCGGAAAGGGTAATGGGAAACCAACTATTAGATGCACCTAATAAAATGGTTTTCATTTGTTTGTCGCAGGTATCATCAAAGTCACGTAAATGGGGATGACGGGCGCGACAACGAGGCATATTTTCTTTTCCGCTTTCACCAAAAGCATCTGATAAAGGGCGTTGTTGACCACAACTGCATATTACAAAAATATCGCTGGGAGAACCAGATACACCATATTCTTCAAATCTCAAAGCGCCATTACAGTTAATATTTTCTCCTCGATGGACAAAGTAACTCCAGGGAAAATCATCTAAATGTCCTCTTTCACAAGAAACAAGAAACCGTGAGGGTATGGCTGTTGGTTCTTTTTTGCTTTTAGGACAATTTTTATGAACATATTTAGTTTGATCTGGTCGGTAAGGATTGTCTTTGAATTGAAAAAGTTCTGATTTTAGGGAAGCAAGTAAATGACATTTAGGGCAAACCATCCAACTAGGAAAAGGTGCGACTGGGATTCCTATTCTGTTGACTTCATCAAAGGGACCAGATGATGTGACATTTTCTGGAGGCGTGGGAGGTGAAAGCAGTCGTTTTACTTGTGAACCTAATTCTTTACGAACAGCAGCTAAAAGTCTTGGTTCATTTAATTCGAGTGCATTTTGAGTGTTCCAGTCTTCTAAACCCATGACCATAACTGAGAGGTTGGGTAGGTCAAGTACAGCACCGACACCGAAGGAAAATAATATTTGACTGGGGCGTAATTCGCCAACTTTGTATTTATACATTTTGGGGATTGGGGATTGGGAATATGTTTACTAATTCTGTTTCTGTTTGGTCATTTTTTCTGGAAGGCGGTTAATGTCGTCGTCAGGTACTTGGTCTTGTAAAATTAATCCTACGGTTGGTTCTACATTGCGTAGGGAATTTAAACAAGTAAAATCTTGCCAGGTTTCTCGACCTGCTGATTTTAATAGTTCTATGGTTAAACCGTCCCGCTTTTCTATTTGGTATTTAAGAATGCCCCCACCTTGTATGTTTTGGGCTTTGCTTAACCAAATATCTAGTTTGGCTTCTAGTGCTTGTTTTACCATTTTCTGGGTTTCAGCATCCCCTACTAATCCGGCGCGATCGCAAATTGTCTCTATTGCAGCTTGAATATAAGGATGGTGGCGTTCAATTCTTCCTGCTTGGTCATTACCATTAAATTCCTTACCTGCTAACCTCACTAATGTAACAAATAATGCTGCTAAACCTTTATCAATGGCACGAGGCGCGAAAGGTGTTAATGATAAGGCTTCTACGTGCTGGTAAAAGGTGGCGTGGTAATGTTCAAATCTTTCATAATGGGATAAGTCTCTAGGACGCGCCCAGTTATACACTGTTAATACTAAACCTGGATATGTCCGCCCTACACGGCTGGTAGCTTGAATATACTCGGCTGTGTTTTTTGGCTGTCCTGTTACTGCCATAATACCTAACCGTTTTACGTCCACACCTACGGAAATCATGTTAGTAGCTAGGAGAACATCTAATGGTTCTAATTGATTAACTGTTTGTTTTGCTTTCCGCTTGGCTTTAATTTCGGCATCTTTTTGCGGATCAAAGGTGGTTTCGAGTCTGTCTAAAATTTCTGGAATTTCTGTAGAGTCTCTGCGTGATGTCAGTTCTTCTAAATTTATTCTCAGTCTTTTTGCTAGTCCCCGACGATCCATTTTTCCTAGACGAATACGCACATCATCATCTACTAACCTTCTCATTCCCCCTAATTCTCGCATGGAATTAAAATAACCTACTAGGGTCATCCAAGGATCAGCGCGATCGCCATATTTTTCATACAGAAATTGGGAAGCTGATAAAATCGCTATATATACGCGAATTGATACCGCTTTTAACCTGCGTCCTGTGGCACAAATTCCCAAATAACGCCTACCGGGATTAATTTCACTAGGTTGACGTTGACGGGAAAAAAAGTTATCTTCCACATCCAAACATTGGGGAGGAAAAACCTGTAAATCTCGCAAAAATAAGTTATATATTTGACTTTGTGCTTGGCGAATCGTAGCCGTAGAAGCCACAACTTTAGGGCGTACTTTTTTACCATCAACTTCCCAGGATGCTAACTCATCTACGGCTGTTTCATAGAGTCCCACTAAAGTCCCCAAAGGTCCACTAATTAGGTGTAACTCGTCTTGAATAATTAAATCTGGTGGTCGCAGCTTGTTAAAGGGGATAGTTTTAGCAGCAGCTAAATTAGTAGTTTTACGGTGTGAATCTGTATCTTCTATATTAGAAGAACGAAAACCATGACGCTGACAATAGCCATCCACTTGACCAAATAACATTTGTACTTCACCTTTCCAGGGCATTTGGGCAAATTTATCCACTGTAGCAATTAGTAAACTTGGTAAACGGCGATATATTTCTTCATCAACCACCAGAATGGGTAAACCCTCACCCGGAGATTGTTTTTCAGTAAATAAACACCGTCCTAAATCATCACCACAGTATATTAATGTCCGTCCCCTTCCTTTAGCAACAGATTCAACTTTTATATGTTTACCGGGGTTAATTTTAGTACCACACCAAGGACAATTATTTAATTGATGGGGTGAACCGCTACCGCTTTGCTGATACTGTCCCCGTTCTTGTTTACAAAATTCCTCGCTTTGATTAGTATGATTAGGGGTTGTGCGCTGACCTACCCATAAACCAATTCTAAAAGGTTCTTTACCCCATCTACTTTCATTTGTTTTACGGATAGATTCACAAGCACAAATTAAAGTCGTAGCGCGTTGAAATTGCTGTAAAGTCAACAATCGTAGCGTGTAGCGCATGAGAACAGCAACCCCATACTCTCCAGAACGTCCCGCAATATTACCTTGTAATCTTCGTAAACCCAGAGTATAAGCTGTTAAACCTAAATATGCTTCAGTTTTACCCCCACCAGTAGGAAACCAAAGTAAATCTGCAACTGCATCCTGGGGATGACTTCTATCAGGGTGATGTAAATTGGTAATACTAGGTAAATTGAGTAAAATAAATGCTAACTGAAAGGGAAACCAGCGAGGTTGAGAAAGGGAAATTTGCTGTAAATCTGCGGTTTTATTTTGACGGATTTGTTCTGAATAAATAGAATGAACTCTCTGTAAATACATTGCTTGATTCATAAACCGAAAAGCGTCTGCTGCTTTTTCATCAGTTTGTAACAATGTCAGTCCTTCCCTAATTCTATTTAAAGTCTGTTCACATTTTTGAATAGCAGTTTTCGCTTCATTTTCATAGTCGGTTAATCCGGTTGCGGGGTCAGATATCCGTTGTTTTTGGGTATTAATCCAACTCTGATAAGCTGTAATTAAAGGACTAATTTTATTAGCAAGATCACCAGTTGCAGTTGTAGATAATTCTTGCATATCTAAAACCAATCCTGCTAATTCGGGAATTTCGTCTACTTGTGGAGGAGAGGTTTTAGGAACTTCATAAGCTGGAATTACTGAAATTGATAATTCAACAGCACGTTCTTTAGTTCCTGATGCTGTTTTTGCATGGACACTGACACCATGACCAATGGCAAATTCTACCTGTTTACGGTAAAGCATGGCCATAGTTTTTTCTTCAGTATAAATTACAGGATCTAATTTTCCTAATGATCGGGGTTGATGTCGTTTTAAGAAAATATCATGATGTTGAAAATCGGCGGATTTAACCCTTAGTTCTGGTTGAAATAACCAAGTTTCATCTCGTTTTTCTTTAGTTTCTCTTTGTCCATTGATTAAAAATAAACTGACAATAAAATCACCGTTATTTTGTTTTCTAATTTGTCCTTTAACATGAACTTCAGGATATTGTGGATCAACTATCCAATTATTAATTACTCCCTCAATTAAAGGAATAGTAGGGGAATTAGAGCGAATTTGTTCCCGTTTCCAAACCTTTTTAGGTTTACCATCTGCTTTAGTTAATATTTCGCTATCAGTGCGGTGATACTGTCCCCATCCTCCGGTAATTTGTAATGCTTTAGCTGTATCATTAACACAAAATGTCATTCCTAGAGAGGATGGAAACATAGTTTCTAATGGAGGGACATTAACTTCTGTACTACCATCTTCCACAGTACCTTTACCACTAATAGCTAATTCATCATTATTTCCGGGTAAATAACAATCTACTTCCCGTAAATTATCATCTAAATTATCCGAATTATCTAAATTATCATCTTTGGATATTTGATTAACAACACTGGATTTTTCTATTGTTTCTTCAGTGATGCGACGGTGTTGGGGTGCAAGTAGTCCTACTAAATAGCGATCGCTTACACTCTTTTCATCTAATTCTTCATCTTCACCACCAGCAGGACCGAGTAAATCGTTAATAATTGCTATTTCTAATTCTTCTCGAATTTTATAAGCTGAAGGTATATTTGATGATAAAATAGGTTGTTGTTTTTCGGTTTTGGTATGGGTTTTGATATAATTATTAATATTCGCAGCAATATGATCACTAATTTCTCCATCTATTCCTAACCAATCAGCATCTTCTACTGAATCAATTCCTTCTAAAAGTATTGCTAATTGTGATTCTGGTGCAGAAATTACACTACTCCAATCTAAGGTAATTTGATGTTGATGGAGTTTTTGATTTATCTCTACTAAATTAAGTTCACCGGGGAGAATTGCAGGAAGTTGGATAATCATATATTGGGGAATTGGGTATTTATTAAGATGTTAAAATTAGGGAGTTAGCATATTTTTTAACATAATCAAATTATACATCATATTGGTGAAGTATTAGTAATAGTATAACTTATAACAAAAATTTAAGCTAGATTACAATTATTAAAGTTTATTTAAAAAATGTCAGAATCAGGATTTCCAGGATTTAAGGATATGCAGGATGTGGTTTTTAGTTTGGTTGTGTAGTGGTTTTGATTTTTTTGTCAGAAATGGCTAACGCCACGCTTCGCTATCAGACAATTACCAATTTAAGTTATAATTGAAAATACTATATAAATTCTGTTCAAGCTGTGAGTTTTGACAACGTTTGTAAGCTATTAGCTGAAAAATATCCTCTTGATTTTGCCCGGTGGTTACTACCAGAAGAACCACAAAGCGTCAAAGTTTTAAAAACTGAATTGAGTATTGAACCAATTCGTGCTGATTTTGTCACGTTTCTGAAAAGTGAAAACCAAATTTTACACATCGAATTTCAGACACTATCAACTTCTCGAAAACCCATTCCTTTCCGCGTCCTAGATTATTATATTCGGTTAAAAAGACTATATCCCGAATGTACCATTATCCAAGTCGTGATTTTTCTCCAGGAAACAAAAGATGAAAACGCTTTTATCAATGTTTACCAAGATGTAAATACTACTCACTATTATCAAGTAATTAGAATGTGGGAACAAGACCCTGTTTTATTTCTTAATAATCCCGCACTCTTACCATTAGCACCATTAACCCGCACTAATTCACCTCAAAGTTTATTATCGCAGGTTGCTGAAAGTGTTGCTAAAATTGAGGAAATAGAAATCAAGCGGGACATTGTAGCTTGTACTGAGATTTTAGCAGGTTTACGGTTTGAGAAAAAGCTGATTAGTCAATTACTTAGGGAGGACATTATGCGAGAATCAGTAATTTATCAAGATATTTTGCAAAAAGGCGAAGAAAAGGGTAGGAAGGAAGGTGAAAAACTAGGTAGAGAATTAGGTGAACAAAGGACAATTATCCGTTTACTTAATCGTCGGTTTGGAGAATTAGATTCATCATTGGTTGATAGAATCAAAACTTTGAATATTGAAAAGTTGGATAATTTAGCAGATGCTTTATTAGACTTTTCTAATATCAATGATTTGGGAACTTGGTTAAATTCAAATCAAGATTAATCATCCCCAACATTGGTCATTTTATCATCATTATAGACAGGGAATAAATTCCCTGTCTAAAAGCTAAAGTCGGTTGAAACCGACTATTTTTTTTTACAACATCCTGTAAATCCTATAATCCTGATTCAGACAATTACCAATTACCAAACACCAAACAAAAAATATCAAAACAACATCCTGAAAATCCTATAATCCTGGACATCCTGATTCAGACAATTAAAATTACCAAACACCAAACAAAAAATATCAAAACAACATCCTGAAAATCCTATAATCCTGGACATCCTGATTCAGACAATTAAAATTACCAAACACCAAACAGAAAATTTATCAACAACATCCTGTAAATCCTATAATCCTGGACATCCTGATTCAGACAATTAAAATTACCAAACACCAAACAAAAAATATCAAAACAACATCCTGTAAATCCTATAATCCTGGACATCCTGATTCAGACAATTAAAATTACCAAACACCAAACAGAAAATTTATCAACAACATCCTGTAAATCCTATAATCCTGGAAATCCTGATTCAGACAATTAAAATTACCAAACACCAAACAGAAAATATCAAAACAACATCCTGTAAATCCTATAATCCTGGAAATCCTGATTCAGACAATTACCAATTACCAAACACCAAACAGAAAATTTATCAACAACATCCTGTAAATCCTATAATCCTGGAAATCCTGATTCAGACAATTAAAATTACCAAACACCAAACAGAAAATATCAAAACAACATCCTGTAAATCCTATAATCCTGGAAATCCTGATTCAGACAATTAAAATTACCAAACACCAAACAGAAAATTTATCAACAACATCCTGTAAATCCTATAATCCTGGACATCCTGATTCAGACAATTACCAATTACCAAACACCAAACAGAAAATTTATCAACAACATCCTGTAAATCCTATAATCCTGGAAATCCTGATTCAGACAATTACCAATTACCAAACACCAAACAGAAAATTTATCAACAACATCCTGAAAATCCTATAATCCTGGACATCCTGATTCAGACAAATAACAACTCCCAAACACCACACAAAAAATATCAAAACCACATCCTGTAAATCCTTAAATCCTGGAAATCCTGATTCTGACAATTTCCCCATTCCCTAAAACATCTCTATCTGTTTCACATCATTATTCACTTCCTCCTGTACCTTCTTCTTCCCCCCACCTTTCGCTTTTTTCTTCCCTTTATCATGCAAACCTTCGGCGACTTCCTCCGCGTATCTTTGATGATTTAATTGCAATAATCTATCTAATATTTCCCTGCGTGCATTTTCGCAAATGGTGAAACGGATACCTTGTTTTGTCTCATGAAAATCATGATCTAAATCTATATCTTCCCAACCATAAGCAGCAGCTACCGCCTTATCCATTTCTATGTGTAATGTGCGTAATTGTTCAATGTCGGGGTTGCTTTCGTCGGGGTTGTGAAAACGGTTATAGGTTTTGGTTAATCCCTCTTGACGGGTTAACATGATATTTTGGCGGTGAGTGTAATATTTTTCGCCTATTTGTTCTAGGTTTGCGGTTGACGTGGGGAAGGGGAATGTTTCAAAACAGTCTGTTGCATTATATCGTAAATCTCCTTTCATAGATGAAGCATATTCTCTAGTCCATGATTCATTAATCATACTTTGAAGAATTGTAAAATAATCTAAACTATCTAAAGTAAAAATATAAATAGTATTGGAAAAAACTATGTTTGATGGTGCGATAGTAAAGGCTAAAGTTCTACTTGTAGCTGCAACACTAATGACTCTTTCCATTCTTGCTATCTCATTATAAAGTTCTACTCTAGGACCACCATATTTCCACCAATATTTGGAAGCAAATTTGTTAAAGTGGTTAATAGGTTTTAGTGCTTCTCTATCAGGTTTTACTTTTTCTTCTAAAATTGCTAAACAATCAGGATAATCACTTACATAGGGTTTACCTTTAGGCTTTTTGGGATCATCATATTCAGCATCTAAAGGCCAATCTTTAAAATTAATCACCCAACGACTAGGAGACTGATCAGGATTTGTATTCAAATCTTGCCCATTCAAATAAGGAAATAAAACATCTTGATTTTTTGGATCTTTTTCAATTAATGCTTGTGCCTCTTCTGGAGACATAGTAAAACCCATTCCCAACACAATTGAACCTTGAAAGGATTTACTTTTATTAGTTGCTAACTGATAAGGATTACCAGATGCTTTACCAGGATTTGTTAAAAATGCCGTAATTCCATTAACAGGCTTTTCATCTAAAATAAAATCACCCTTCCAGCTACCTTTTCTTAACCAAACATAAGCAACTTCTAAACTCGCACTACCCGGCCAAGTTCTACTTGGTACAGCCCGATAAATTACACAACTTTCAGCTAATTGGTCTAAACCGACTTCTCTTGTATCACCCTGGGCTATAGTATTAGTAGCAATTAACCCAAATCCACCATTTTCATTTAACAAATCTTTAGCGCGTAAGAAAAAGTAAGCGCAAAAATCTGCCGTTCCTCTTTTTCCTCTAACTCCATTAGCTAACTGATTTACTAAATAATCACGATAACTTAAACCAAATTGAGTAAATAGTTTTAATCCACCCATAAACGGCGGATTTCCCCCAATTGCATCAAAACCTTTTTGGGAATGGGGAATACTTCGACTTACTTCGACTTCGCTCAGTACACGTTGTTCAGTACGAGTTGGGGATGAAGAATTGGTAGATTTTGATTTTGACGACTTTGATTTTTGAGAACTCGCAGAATTAGCAACCAACGATAAAGAACTATCAATAAAAACTTCAGGAAATTCTAACTCCCAATGAAACGGACACAACTTATCAAAATCGGGTAAAGCCTTACCCATACCATCAGGAATATCCGCACCTTCCCGAAACGAATTTAATAAAGTTTTTCTTAAACCTTCCCTTTCCTTCTCATTCCAATTATTCAAATAACTCCCCACCAATAAATTACACCCTTGACGTAAATCAAAACTAATAGCTTCAGCCTTTGTCAACAAATACCCCTTGCGATTTTGGTCTTCTGGAGTCAACACAGGTAAAGCCGCAATTTCTCGCCGTAACTCCACCACCTTATCAATTTCTCGGCGTATTTCCTCTGCAAATAATTCCGGTGTTCCAGTAATATCTAAATTCCAATAACGCAACTGTTCCAAACTCACACCAATTAACGAATCACCACATTTAAAAGCATGATCTAAAAACGTAAACGGACGGTTTTTTTGCAACGTTATCAACCATAAAGATAACTTCGCCATTTCCACCGCCAACGGATTTTTATCCACCCCATACAAACACCTATCCGCAATAATCCGCCGCGCCACCGTCAAGCGTTCATCAGCTTCCTTGGGAATTACGCACTCCTGCGGTACAGATTTTGACAACGTACCCTCCGGCGCTACCACCACCTTACCAGGATTAGCCTTTTCCGCATTTTCCCAGGCTTCCACCAACCTTTCCGCCAAATAGCGACAAGTCTGCACCAAAAACGCCCCCGAACCCATAGCCATATCGCATATTTTCAACTGTAATAACTCAGCCGCAGATTTAAGTCGCCATTCCTGCTGCGGTTTCCCCTCCGCTACACCCTCATATACCAAAGGTTCTAAAGTGTACTTGACAATTTCCTCAGTTAAATTCCGGGGTGTGTAGTGAGTTCCCGTTTCCCTTCTATCAGTCCCCTGAGTCACATACACACTACCAGCAGGAATCACCACCGGATATCCCAAGGTATCCAAGCGCACCAACCCCGCCAAGGGACGCACCTGGTTAAACAAATCCAGATCATTATTACAAGCAGTTAATAAACGTTGTTCCTCATAGCTTGTTAATTCCACCTGCAAAGCCTTTTTTAAAGCCGTCTCTGACCTGCCAGTAGCTTTTTTGAGAAATTTAATCAAATCCTGATTATCTTCCAGCTTAGGCTTTTTATTTCCCACTCCCATTTCTAAATTCTTCATTCTAAATTCTTCATTCTTTATTCCCAATTCCCCTAACTCAATTTCCGGTTCTTGATACTTAGTCCCCACCAGTCCCAACACCGGGGAAGTTGCCCTAACTGCCGTATGGTCAAGTAACCCTTCATACACATGACCAATTTGTTCAATATCCAAAGCCCGGAAAGATAACCTGCGTGGTTCTACAGTTCCCGCGACTTTAATTTGTAATATCTGCAACGCTTCCAACAAATGCAACACAATCCGGTTATTTACGGGAATAGGTGCGGCTGAACTTGTTTCCCAGGTTGTCCCCTCCGTCCTTCCTTCCAAAAACGGAAACCTATCGGGGTCAAATAAACTCCCACCATAAGCCGGTAACTTTAAACTATCATGATCTACACCAGCATAAACCGCCCGAAAAGTTGCCAACAACCGACACCAAGCATCATAACGGCGTTCTAAAATTTCCTCCCCTTCCTTATCTGCTTTTTGCTGTAACTGTTCCCGAATCGTCGAAACCGCATAATACAGATCATAAATCGGGTCGCCCAACAATAGCAAACCCCGTTCTTCAGCGGAAAACAGGAATACCAACCGCATCATTATAGTTAACGCCGCTTGATAAAGTTGAGTTTCGGAAATTCCTGTTAATAAAGTCCGGTTTCTATCTTGGTCTATGCGGTCTAAAGCCTGTACCAACACCTCCACAGCCTTACGGACTTGATACCCCAGTTGGTCTGTAACTTCCTGTTGGTCTGTGAGACTATCAGCTAAAAGTTGTTCTAAAATTTGCGAATTATCAACACTAAAAAAGCGGTAAACACTCAACAAACTTTTAAAAGCCCGCAAAGTGATATGTTCTTCTAACCACAGACTACCATACCAAGAAATATAACCAGCAGTTTCTCCCCTGGGTGCATTAACTAACATCCAATGTTCGCCATTTGTCACCAACCCCAACCGCACATTACAAGCGTGCAGTAACTCCATCATTCTTGTAGCCGGACTAGCTTTCCAACGCTTATCAATTAAAGATTTTTCTAGACTTTGGTTAGCGGGGACTATCTGCACCAATAACCGGACTTTCCCCTCACCTCCTTTTCCCCCCAGAGGTGCAGGTTCAACTACCACCCAGTCAGGACGTAAAGTTTCACCATGTTGGGCAATATTAGCATAAAGACCTGTGGGGATACTTTGCCCTTTTAATAGCACTTCATCAGGTAATTCTAAAGTCTGTTGTAAAACAAAATTCACCCAAGCGCGATGAATCGCCACCTCTGGTTTTACACCATTTTGATTATCTTGCCATTCTTGATAAGCTAACCGTAACATTTTTAAATGTTCTGGATCATGGGCATCCAAACCAGTGGGAAAAGCCTTTAAAAGTACAGGTAAACTCAGAAACGGACCAGAAGCTTCAACTAAAGATAACCATTCAGCGTGATGACGTGCGGTAGACATAATTGGGAAATGGGGAATTGGGTAATAATTTGTCAGAATCAGGATATCCAGGATTTAAGGATGTATAGGATGGGATAACAATTGAAAATTAATTATCTGTTAAAAATCCGCGTTTATCGGCGTTTATCCGCGTTCAATCATCTATTATTTGTAGATAGTATTTTGTCAGAATCAGGATATCCAGGATTTAAGGATTTTCAGGATGTTTTTGATAAATTGTCTGTGAATAGTTGACATTATAAAATACTTTCATCTTAATAGTCAACTCATTATAATAGCCAGGGAATAAATTCCCTGTCTAAAAGCTAAAGTCGGTTAAAACCGACTATTTTTATGAGAAATTTTCTTATTTATTGTCTAAACATGGCTAACGCCACGCTATCAGACAAATAACAAATATCAAACACCACCCAGAAAATATCCAAATAACATCCTGTAAATCCTTAAATCCTGGACATCCTGTTCGCGCAGCGTGGCGTTAGCCATTTCAGATAAAAAAATCAAAAACACCCCATGAAAAAACCTAAAATTACATCCTGTAAATCCTCAAATCCTGGACATCCTGATTCTGACAAAATTAATCCCAATTCCCTATTTCGCCAATTTCTGCGGAACTAAATAAATAACCGCTAACGGAAATAGTCTAGGTGTCGGATTTGTAAACCGCGCTTTCACTGCTGCAACCTCCCTTTCAACTTCTGCGGGAATTTGTGCCAATCTCACCTTTAAACTATTAACATTACGCTCAAACTGTTCTTTTTCTGCCGTATTAAACAATTCCAATTGCTTAATCTCCGGTTCATTTAATTCCTGTTCAATACTCCTTTGTAATTCTGTTAAAATAGCAGTAATATCCGCCGCTTCTTTTTCCGCCCGATTGCTTAAATCGCGCTGCAAACTCTTAGCCCTATCTTGCATTCGCACTTGCAAAGATTGCATTAATAAATCTGCATGACTATTCCATAAACTCTCTAAAGTCTTTCTGATCTTTTCCGGTGCTAAATCTGGTAAAACTGCCGATAAAGCTGCTTGAATTTGCATTACACCCATACGGTTAAACTTACCTTCCTTTAATAAACCTCCTGCTGTAATTACCTCTTCATGTAATCGCTGTTGGTCACTTCCTAATATTACCAATCTTCCATAAGCAATTACTGCCGGTGTCTCTAAAACTGAATTAGGAACTAATCGCGCCGTCACGCGATTTAATGATTTTTTCCCCTCTTTTGACCACACTTCCGCCCTTAACAAACGTAAACACATTTGCACCAACCGATGATTCAAATGCGCCAATACTACATCATCTCGACCGTGGGATAATTCAGGGTCAAAAACAATAGGACGAATTACTTTTGTATGGGGATGTGCTAACCCTTCACTACAAGCAGCCCAACTACTTTTCAAAGGTGGTAAATAAAAAGCTTTCCCGGTTACTTCTGCTAAATTAGCCTCAATTAACCCTGGTTGTTCTGCTAATTCCAACCCAATCTTTACCACTGCTTCAATATTATTTGGTGTCAGTCGTAAATGTTGACGAGTTTCATTTAATTGTTCTCGTAATTTTTCAATTTGTTCCCGGACTTGACGCTCAAATTTTAACATCCGGCGGACAGGTTCTGATTCCTTTTCTGCTACTGTTGTATCTAAAATAGTCCGTTTTCCCATCATTGCTTCTTCTACTTGGGCAGCAATAACTGGGCCAACTTTTCCCAAATCTTCCCGAATATTATTAACCTTTAAAGCTGCCCGCATGAGAAATTCTAAATCCCCTTCTAGTTCTCCCGGTTTAATTCCTTGGGTGCTATTTTGCTGATAATCTTTACCGACAAAGTGATAAATTAATACTTCTGAAGCCTTTTGTCCATGTCTATCTATCCGCCCATTTCTTTGTTCCATGCGGTTAGGATTCCAAGGTATTTCATAATGAATTAACCGCGAACAAAAGTTTTGTAGATCTAAACCTTCACTGGCTGCATCCGTAGCTAATAAAATTCGCACTGGGGAAATATCAGGATGAGCTTGAAATGCCGCTTTTACCTGTTCTCTGTCGTCTGATTTCATCCCCCCATATAAAGTCATTAACCGTTCTTCCTGGACTAACCCTTGTGCCGCTAAGAGGTTATATAACCATTTTTGTGTGGCTCGATATTCTGTGAAAATAATTACTCTTTCATTAGACCATTTTCCATCTGGTTTAATATAAGTATGAATCCAGTTGAGGAGTTCTTTGGCTTTAGCATCAGCTAATCTCGCTGCTGTTTCTGCCCATTGCAACATTTGGGTTAATAAACTTTGTTCTTCAGGATTTAATTCTCTAAATAACCGAGTTGTATGAGTAATTGCGTCATCTGTAGATTCTTCATAAACATCATCATCAGCAAAATCTTCTTCAATTTCTTGTAACTGTCGCCGCAAAATTCCTTCACTGGGTCGAGATAAACTAGATGCTGTGCGACGACGGGCAGTAGTTAATGATTGTTGGTGTTGTTCTAAGGTACTAGCAAAAGCTGCTGGTGAAGAAAATAGGCGTTTTTTTAAGAGTTTTAACACAAATTCAGTGGCATATTTTTCTGTATTATCTGCCACGCCCTTGCAACGTAATTCTGTATATCTTTTTAAGGCAGCGTGGGCTTGACGTTCTGCGGCTGGATAATCTACAGAAATGGCTGCTAATTGGCGTTTAGGAAATAGTGGTGAACCATCCCAATTTTGCATTTCCTGTTTTAACCTGCGTACCATCACCACCTGTAATTGTTTCCTGTCTGGTGTTACCCCCCGTGCAAACCGTTGAGAATCGAGTAATTCTAACAAAGCGGTGAAACTTTCGGGGTAGCCGTTATGGGGTGTGGCAGTCAAAAATAACTTATGTTCAAAGTGGGGGACTAATAGCCGAATAGCAGCCGTTCTCATGGAATCTACGGCATATTTGCCCCCACCAGAGGGGGCAACGTTATGGGCTTCATCAACGATTAATAAATCAAACCTGCGGGGGTAGAGAGATTCCCCTTCACCTGGTAATATTTCTTTGAGGAGACGTAAAGGGCGATCGCGTTTCAAAAAATCTATGGAAGTAATCAACCGGGGAAAATGTTGCCAAGGGTTCACATGAATACCCCGTTTCCTTCGCAGTTCTTTCATTAATGCACTGTCAACAATCCGAAAATCCAAACCAAATTTATCCCGCATCTGTTCTTGCCATTGCACTTGTAGCGAAGATGGACAAACTATGACAATCCGATGGCAACGATGACGGATAATTAATTCTTGGGCTACTAAACCAGCTTCTATGGTTTTACCTAAACCCACATCATCAGCAATTAATAAGTTAACACGGGGCATTTGAATTGCCCGTACTACCGGATCTAATTGATAATCTTCAATATCTATACCACTGCGAAAAGGTGATTGTACAGTGCGAATATCAGCCGTGGAAGCTGCACCCCATCTTACTGCATCGAGAAAAGCATCTAACCGTTCTGGTGAGTCAAAACCTTTAGGTTGGGGTAACTCCATTTTTTCATAAATATGCGCCCCCACTTCCAATTCCCATATAACCTGTAGTTCTTCTCCCAAACCATCATCTTCTACAGAAGAGAGTTTGACCAAATGCTGGGTTTTTGTCACTCCACCCAACACGGGGTTAGTGGGTAAGCTGGTATGATGAACATCACTGACAACATATTGACGGGAACGCACATTCACCAGTTGACCCTGTTCGGGAATAGCTCTAACTACGGTCATAAGTAATTTAAGATAAAATGAGTCTGGTGTTTAGCCTGTTGGTAATTTAGCATTTAAATACACATCATATGAAGTAAATGAACAAGAACCCCAACCCCCTCCCCGCAAGCGATGAGGGGGCTAACCCGGATTTCTCACCAAAATCCTCAAACCCTTATAAAATCTCGATTCTGGGTTTTCACACTGCATCAAAAATCAACTCCGTGAAAAATGCCCAAAACCGTTTCTCTATAAGGATTAGATAGATTGCGATAGCGTTCGCGGTAGCGTCTCGTTCGCATAGCGTTCCGAAGGAATAGAGATAGCGCGACCTAGGAATCGCATTGTTTGCGAGAAATGCGGGGGAAACAGACTATCAAAAGGCTATAGAGATAATCAAAGAAATTAACAAATAATAAATATAAGTTAAGCCAGGTAAGAAAGATCCCCGACTTCTTAATTAAATTTTTTGTAAATAATGAGGATCATTTAAAGAAGTCGGGGATCTCAAAGTATTGAATACAACACCAAAAATTTTCCAACATCCTCTTACAGAAAATTCATAACTGCTATATAATAGAAATCCAAATTATTTCCCAGATTTTACTCAAAATTAAAATTTAATGACTAGGTTTATACATGATAAATTCGCCAAAGACTATCTAGAAGAATTATTAAAAGATTACGGAGAAGTCAAAGCATCAGAAAAAGTCTCAGGAGAAATTAAAGAAATAGATGTTTTATTCACACCTGCTAAACAACAAAGTTCTAAATTACAAATACTGGGCTTACTAGGAAGACTTGCCGAAAATCCTGCAATAATAGAACCATACCGCAATCCAGCTTCTACCGATGAAATCTGCGACTGTATTCTCAAGTTATTAGAAGTCAAGGCTTCATTGCGACGAGAAGCCAAAGCCAATAAAATCAAACTTCAGGAGTCAGAAATTCCTAAATTGTGGATTTTAACCCCCACTATTTCTGAAACTCGTTTATCTAGCTTTAGAACTATCCAACAAGAAGGTTGGTTATCGGGAGTACACTTTTTAGCAGATCCCTTGCGAACAGCAATTGTGGCAATACACCAACTACCACAAACACCGGAGACTTTATGGTTGAGGCTTTTGGGTAGGGGAAGCGTACAATCACAAGCAATTATCGAGTTGCAGGCGTTACCATTAGATCACCCTTACCAAAAAACCACCCTGGAATTAGTTTACAACTTGCGCGAAAATTTGAGAGTAAATCAAAAACTAGAAACAGATGATAGGGAGTTAATTATGCGACTAGAACCACTTTATCAAAGAAATAGAGAACAAGCTAAAGAAGAAGGAAGACAAGAAGGAAGACAAGAAGGAAGACAAGAAGGAAAGCAAGAAGGGAAGCAAGAAGGAGAAAAAAACTTAATACTGCGTCTACTACATCGTCGGATTGGGGAAATTGATGCGTTATTAATCGAGCGAATTACAGGATTATCAATTGAACAGTTAGAAAATTTAGGAGAGGCATTATTAGACTTTTCTAGTGTTGCTGATTTAGAAGCTTGGTTAACCCAACACTCAATTTAATTCATTTTGATTATTAGGGAGTTAATCATGCAATTAGAACCATTTTTCAAACAACCTATACTTGTCATAATCTAAAAACATTAAATCAGGTAGGTTGGGGAGCCATCTGGACGGGTTTCCCGGCTTGTGGCGAATGGCGTTTGACGTTCTTGTTACCCAACATTTACAGACTTTTGTTGGGTTGCGCTGTCGCTTAACCCAACCTACAAAAACTCTTAACCAAACAGTATTGTAATCATTAATAAGTTCCACTTGCTAAATTGAAAGGGTGTAATGCAATAGAAAAACCTATTTAAAATATCAAATCCTAAAAACATGAACAGATTCAAAACTCTTTGTAAAACCCTAGCTATTAGTACAGGAATATTTTTATTATCTGTGCCTACTACCTACGGGATACCACCAAAACCGTTGTTAACTGCCAAAACAACTTACAATCAAACAGGTTCTTGGGACGCAACTTATTATTTTACAATCAAATTACCAGAATCTCTGGCTAATTGGCAACTGCAACAGGTTGTTTTAACACAAATAGAAGGTGTAGAAAATATTGAATTCAATCAGAAAAACAGTTTTGCTTTTGTAGAAGCAAGTGGACAAAAAGAAACGCTAGGTATTACCCTAACCAAGAGTTCAAGTCAACCACAAACTATCATTGCTACTTTTGATAAACCAGTTTCTGCAAATCAAACAATTACTATCGTTTTCAAACCTTTTTATAATCCCACCAGCGAAGGTATTTATCTATTTCGAGTTCATGTTATTTCCTCTGGTGAAAAGACAAATAATTTAGTTGTGGGAACCGCTCGTTTACAATTTTACAATGATTTTGATAATCATCTATTTTATTACAGGTAAAGTGTTTATAAATTGCTGATTTTTCAGACAAATTCAGCAATATCCATCAATTAGTTAAGAACGCTAGACGACAATTATTCAGCAGCACATTTAATTCTTCTGCAACTTGTAACGGATTTTTACTTAAAATTACAGCTTCATAAGGATTTCTCCCTGTTTTTATAACAGCAGAAATTGCATCTTGATGAGAAAATCCCCGCACAGTAACTAACCACGCTGCTAATATATGTCCAGTCCGGCCAATTCCACCAGCACAATGCACAACTACTTTTTCATTTTGTTGATTTGCTGTGATTAAAAAAGGCAGTATTGTTTGTGTGAGTGTTTCTAAATCAGATAAATGAAAATCTTCAATTGGTGTCCAACAAACTTGTTGATTACCAAATTCTTGCCGATATGTATCTAAAAGATGGGCATAATTAGCTAGTTGTTTTTCACTAAGTAAACAGCAAATTCGCTGAATGTTTTGGGATTTCATAAACTCAATCCAATCATATACCTGATTATCAGTATATCCAGGTTGAGAAGCACCAAAAACTATTGTTTCTTGTTCCCAAGCAGGGGCAAATTTGTACATATTCAACTTATCCAGATCCCCGACTTCTTTGAGAAGTCGGGGATCTATCTCCTTATCTTTTTAATTGCTTTTTCTGCGTAAATAGAAACATCTCGATCAGGATCATCTAGTGCTTGTTGGAGAGCATTTAAAGCCTGAGTATTATCTAAATTACCAAGTGCTATAGCTGCCTCTTTTCTGACATCCGAATATTCGTCTGTTAATCCTTTAATTAAATCAGGTAATAAATTTTGATCTGGCATTTTTTGTAATACTTGAAGCGTGAATTTTCGCACTTGCCAATGTTCATCTTTTAGCGCAATTTTTAAAGCGGGAACTGCTGCTGAATTAGCGTGAATTGCTAAAGATTTAGCTGCATTGCGTCGTACTTGCCAATCAGGATCGGAAGTGAGTAATTGACTTAATAATTCTACAACTTCTTTATCTGCTAAATGTCCTAAAGTTAATGCTACTGCACGACGGACATTATCATCAGGATCATTCATCAAAGATAAAGCTGGTGGACATATTTGCACCTGGTTTAAATAGCGTAGAGTTGTAATAGCAGTTTCTCGTAGTTGTGGATATTTGGAATCAAAGAAAGATAACACCGCAGGTAGAGATTGAACATCATGTATCTTCCGCAATAAGATTAAGATGTTAACTTGAAGATTGATATTTTCTTGATGTAGTGCATCCAATAAAAGCAATAAATGATCTGTGGTGACTAATTCACCTAATGCTGATAATCCTTCGGTGCGAACGTCTTCATCTGGGGAAGCAAGAGTTTTTAATAAAGCAGGTACAGCAACAGGATTAGCAAGTTCCCAAAGTGCAGATACGGCAATTTTTTGGACTGCGGTGCTTTCGTCTTCCAGTGCGATAATTAAAGCGTCAACTGCTGCGTCTTCTCCAAGGTGCTGTAGAGATTTTACCGCAACTAGGCGATCGCCTTCGTTAACTGAACGCAACATTTCCAACCATTGATTTAACGCTGAATCAGTATCTATAAACATTTCTGTACCTCTACCGCAATAAGAAAGGAATTTGTACTGTAATGGCGTTTGTTGGACATTCCTTCTCACAGGGTAGACAGAACCAACATTCATCATATTTCATATAGGCTTTTCCCGTCTCTGGATTTTTTGCTAATACATCCAGAGGACAAACTTCAATACAAGCAACACATTTTTCTAAACATTTAGATTCATCCACAATTACAGGAACATCTACTCTTTGATTAATTAAAGCCATAATTTCGTAACTCCCTAATTTCATTAAAAATTAACCAAAAAATTCCCATTCTTCCCTAAAAGAAACTACCATTTTATTCAATGCTCCCATATCAATTAAAAACGCATCATGTCCGTGAGTTGATTTGAGCAACCCCAATTGAGCATGAGGGATTAAATCTACTAATTCTTGTTGTTCTCCTGGAGGATAAAGAACATCAGAATCAATAGACACAACTAAAGTTGGTTGTTTGATACTTTGCAAAACTGATTGATAATCTTTTCTGTTCCAACTAACATCATGACTATCCATTGCCTGAGTTAATGTAATATAAGTATTAGCATCAAAACGTTCTATTAGTTTTTGACCTTGATATTGTAAATAACTGGCGATCGCAAACTGATTAGATTCATCCTGCTGTCTTCCAAAACGATTTGTAAAACTCTCCCAATAACGATAAGTAATCATTGCCATCATCCGCGCTACTGCTAATCCTTGGACTGGTGGTGCATCAATTGTATAGTTTCCCCCTTGCCAATTTGGATCTATATAAATTGCCTGTCTTTGGGCTTCACTCAAGCCAATAGACCATGCTGAATGTCTTCCAGGTGCAGCCATTGGTGCGATCGCTCTCACCTTTTCTGGATATAATAAAGCCCATTCTAAAACTTGCATTCCACCCAATGAACCGCCAATTACTAACTGTAGAGATTGAATATCTAAATATTCTAATAGTGCAGCTTGGAGGTGAACCATATCCCTAATTGTAATTCTCGGAAAAGATCCACCATAAACCTTTCCTGTATTTGGGTTAATAGAAGTTGCTCCAGTTGTACCGTAACAACTTCCTAAAATGTTGCTGCACACGATAAAATCCTGATTAGGATCAAAGACTTTTCCTGAACCAAACAAATCTCCCCACCAATCATCAGCATCAGCAGAACCAGTTAAAGCATGACAAATTAAGACCCCATTATCGCGGTTTGCGTTTAATTTTCCCCAGATACGATAAGCAACCTGAACACCAACTAATAGTTCACCAGATTCTAATTGAAATGGTACTGACAATTGATACAACTGGGTTTTTGATGAAATGAAGTCTAAATATTTCATAGAGTAGGGAATAGGGAATCTGGAACAGGGAACAGGCAATTTTCCCTCTGCACTCATACTTTCTTTTACTGTCACCTGTCACCTGTCACCTTCTTAAATGCTTGCTCAAAATCCTCCTTAATATCATCAATATGTTCAATTCCCACAGATACCCGCACCAAATCTGATGTGACACCAGCCGAAATTTGTTCACTATCACTTAGCTGTTGATGAGTTGTGGAAGCAGGATGAATGACAAGGGTTTTTGCATCACCAACATTTGCTAAATGACTGGCTAATTTCACATTACTAATAAAGGCTTTACCTGCTTCTAATCCCCCCTTAATACCAAAATTAAGAACGCCACCAAAGCCATGTCGAAGATATTTTTTAGCGCGTTCATGATAGGGATGATTGGGAAGTCCGGGATAATTAACCCATGCTACCTGCTCTTGTTGTTCTAACCATTTAGCTAATTCTAAAGCATTATTGACATGACGTTCTACACGCAGGGAAAGGGTTTCTAATCCTTGCAGTAATAGAAAAGCGTTAAATGGACTTAATGCTGCTCCTAAATCTCGTAATCCTTCCACTCTGGCACGAATAATAAAGGCAATATTACCAAATTGACTCCCTTTCCCAAATACTTCTTGAAAATTCAATCCATGATAACCGGGGGAAGGTTCGGTAAAGAGGGGAAATTTGCCGTTACCCCAATCAAATTTACCAGAATCTACTATTACGCCGCCAATAGATGTACCATGACCACCTATCCATTTAGTAGCAGATTCTACAACAATATCTGCACCATGTTCAATGGGTCGTGCTAGATATCCACCTGCACCGAAGGTATTATCTACAATTAAAGGAATGCCATTTTCGTGGGCAATGTGGGCTAAAGCAGCAAAATCGGGGATGTTAAATTGGGGATTACCAATGGTTTCAACGTACAGGGCTTTGGTGTTTTCATCAATTGCCTGACGGAAATTTTCTGGATCATCTCCTTCAACAAATTTGACATTAATTCCCAATCGTGGAAGAGTAACTTTGAACTGGTTATAAGTTCCCCCATAGAGGAAACTGGTAGCAACAATATTATCTCCTGCTTGAGCGATCGTACTTATTGCCAAAAATTGTGCTGCTTGACCGCTTGCAGTAGCTAAAGCTGCTACGCCCCCTTCTAAAGCCGCAATCCGTTTTTCAAATACATCCGTTGTCGGATTCATAATCCGGGTATAAATGTTACCAAACTCCTGGAGAGCAAATAACCGCGCTCCATGTTCAGCATCATCAAAAACGTAGGAAGTAGTTTGATAAATTGGTACAGCACGGGCATTAGTACCAGGTGCAGGTTCTTGTCCAGCATGGACTTGTAGGGTTTCAAAACGATAATTTTCTGACATAGTTAGTATTTAAATAGGTTGACTATCAAAACATGAAATTCGAACTTACGCAAAACCTTTCAAACTCTTATTTCTCTGTGTCCTCTGCGCCTCTGCGGTTCGTTTATCCGTAATTTGTGCGTAAGTTCTAGAAATCTTGAAACTCAGACTCCATATTGTTTAAACCATTTCTGGAGACGCTGCCAACCATCCTGGGCTTCTTTTTCGCGGTAGGAAGGGCGATAATCGGCAAAAAAGGCGTGAGGTGCATCAGGATAAACAATTATCTCCGATTTACTGCTGCTAGATTTGAGTTTTTCTCGTATTTGTTCTACTGTTTCCACAGGAATACCTGTATCTTGACCTCCATAGAGTCCCAGCATGGGGACTTTTAACTCAAAAGCAATATCAATGGGATGTTTGGGTTGTAGCTCGGTAGCATTGCCTACCAATCTCCCGTACCAAGCTACACCTGCTTTTACATTGGGATTATGTGCTGCATATAGCCAGGTAATTCGACCACCCCAGCAAAAACCCGTAATTGCTAATTTATCAGCGTTACCTTTTGCTGATTTTACTGCCCAATCAACGGTAGCATCTAAATCTGATAAAACTTGAGAGTCGGGAACTTTGGCAACAATGGCGCGAATTTCGTCAATATTGCTTAATTTTGAGACATCACCTTGACGGATAAATAGTTCGGGGGCGTTGGCGTTAGCCATATGGAACGAAGTGAAATGAAGCAATCGCCAGGGTTGTGATTGCTTCCCTTCCCTCGCAATGACTGTAAATATTTTTGTCCAATTACTTAACTTAATCATTCCATTTATCTAACAGCAACGTTATAAACTTCTTGCTGTAAATCAACCTCCACAACATAAGGCTCAACTGGACGCTTAAATAAGATCATTTCTTCTGCTTCATCTTTTTTCAAATTCACATGACAAAACCACTCTTCATTATTCTTATTTGGATAATCCAACCGATAATGATATAAACCCCAACGACTTTCCCGACGATATAAAGATGCTCGTGCTGCCATTTCTGCACAATCACGAATAAAATGTACTTCCATACATCGCATCAATTCATGAGGATCACGCGCTCCCATTTGGGCTAATATTTCGTGATAACGCACAAAATTATTTAACCCAATTTCCATTTTATTACCGGATTTTGGTGGTTGTAAATAATCATTCACCAGTCGGCGTAATTTATATTCTACTTGGGTATGAGGAATACCATTTGGTTGATTTAATGGCGCATAAATTCTGGCTTTTTCTATTTCCAGAAAATCAGTATCAGGTTCTATGTGTTCCAAATTTTCAATATAATCAATGGCATTTTCTCCTGCTAACCGACCAAAGACAAATGCACCAATCATATAATTATGAGGAACACTGGCCATATCTCCGGCTGCATAAAGTCCGGTTACTGTAGTTTCTGCTTTTTCATTTACCCATACACCAGACGCACTATGTCCACTACATAATCCTATTTCTGAGATGTTCATTTCTACGCCATGAGTCCGGTAATCTTCCCCTCTACCCTCATGAAAACGTTCTCTACTCGGTCTTTCATTTGCCCATAAAACGGACTCAATTTCAGAAATTGTATCTTCATCCAAATGAGTCATTTTCATTTGAATGGGTCCTTTACCAGAGTTTAATTCTTTCCAAATCTCTAACATCATTTGACCACTCCAATAATCACAATTAATGAAGCGGTTTCCTTCAGCATTGGCGGTATATGCTCCATAGGGTCCTGCAACATAGGCACAGGCTGGACCATTATAATCTTTAATTAACGGGTTGATTTGGAAGCATTCAATGTTGCTTAATTCTGCTCCTGCATGATAAGCCATTGAATAACCATCTCCGGCATTTGTGGGATTTTCATAAGTTCCATAAAGATAGCCAGATGCAGGTAAACCCAAACGTCCACAAGCACCTGTAGAAAGAATAACTGCTTTGGCTTGAATAACTACAAAATCACCACCGCGCACATCAAATCCAACTGCGCCAATGGCTCTACTATCTTTTACTAGTATTCTAGTTGCCATAACGCGATTTGTAACTTTCACTTTATGGCGTTTAACTTGACGGGTAAGAATGGTTTTTAAATCTTTACCTTCTGGCATGGGTAAGACATATTTACCTACCCGATGCACTTGTTTAACGTCATAATTTCCTTGAGGATCTTTTTGGAATTTAACGCCCCAACTTTCTAATTCTTGAATGGTTTCAAAACCTAATTTACCTGTTTGATAAACGGCTTTTTGGTGCAGAATACCATCATTAGAAATTGTGATTTCGCGGACGTATTGTTCTGGAGTAGAATTGCCAGGAATGACGGCTGTATTAACTCCATCCATTCCCATAGCGATCGCCCCACTCCGGCGTATATTTGCTTTCTCTAAAATTAACACCTCAGCATCAGGATTTGCCTGTTTGGCTTTAATTCCTGCCATTGTCCCTGCTGTACCACCCCCAATTACTAAAACATCGGTTTTTAGCCACTGTGTATTGATGTTTGTTACCATATAAAACTCTTTCAAGAATTTAAATTTTTTCTCACGCAGAGAAAGTCAACGAAGATTTCTAGAAATAATTGATAATTAGCAATTTTCTTATTGCCAATTACCAATTACTAAATTATTTCTTACCTTGCCAAACTATTTCTTTGACCTTGATTTCTTTAGGAATCAAGTTAATTTTATAGAAAGTATCAGCAATTTCTTGTTGTTTGGCAATTACATCATTGGTTAATGGCAGAACGCCATACTTGCGTCTTTTTTCTGCTACCTCTAACACAGCCGCATCTATACCCAATACAGGAGAAAGTAACTTTGCCACATCTTTAGGATTACCCTTTGCCCAATCACTGACTTTACTTACCCCAGCCAAAACTGTTTTTAAACCTGCTGGATTTTTCTGGGCAAAGGATTTAGCAGCCAAATAATAACCTCGATTGGGAGCTAGTCCAGTGGCATCGGTAAGAATACGTGCGCCTGTGGCTTTTTGAGCAGCAGCTAAATAAGGGTCCCAAACTGCCCAAGCATCAACATTTTTCCCTTCAAAAGCAGCACGGCCATCAGCAGGTGCGAGGAAAGTTGGCTTAATATCAGTGTATTTTAATCCGGCTTTTTGCAGTGCTTTGACTATCAAATAGTTAGTATTTGATCCTTTCGCAAAAGCCACTTTTTTGCCTTTGAGGTCAGCTACACTTTTAATTGGTGAGTCCTTATGAACAAGAATTGCTTCCGATTTAGTACCATAAGGATCATAGGCAACATAAACTAGAGGAACTCCAGCCGCTTGAGCAAATACAGGAGGTGCTTCTCCTGTGTAGCCAAAATCAATACTACCAACGTTTAAAGCTTCTAGCATTGGTGGTCCAGCAGGAAATTCAGTCCAAGTAACAGAAGTGCCAGAGGCTTTTAAAGCTGTTTCTAATTCGCCTTTTGCTTTGAGTGCATAGAGGATAGTTGCTGCTTTTTGATAACCAATACGAATTACTGTCTTGCTATTATTATTTTGAGCGATTGTATTTGCATTAGCTTTCTGAATTGTCCCGCCATTATTGCTAACGTTGGGAGAAAAAACAGAAATAGCTAATGTTGAACCTAATCCAACTGTAAATAGTAAAGAAAAAGTGCGAATGTTCGATTTTTTAAGAAACATAATCCCAACTTCAACTAATCGGAGTAAAGAGAATCTAAAAACAGATGGCGATTGGAAATCACGGCTACACAGACAAAACTTACACTATGGCTAAGGCCACGCTACGCTATCGGCAGGCTCAGTGACCGCCTGAGTCGGTTCAAAGAGCCGCATAGGTGGACTTCGTATAGCCTCAGACTTTTGCTTTGAGGGCTATCTTTAGGTGAATTTATGATAAAACTACAGTATATCAATCAAGTTACCGTATTTTATTCTTAAATAATCACATAAAAGTGATTTGAATGCAAGAGGTCTATGGAAAAATATTAACCGTGCGTGTAGTCGTATACCCTTATTTGCCGTAAAATGCCAGAAAAATTAGATTTGAACAAAAGTGTTGTGGGCGAGGAAGTACAAATAGATCCTGCCAATCTTCAACAAGAAGAAGTTATCCAACTCCTGAAACAAGTAATTGAACCCACTCTAAAAAACGACATCATTAGTTTGGGAATGGTGCGAAATCTGCGGATAGTTGATCAATATATTTATTTGCGCTTGTATATAGGTTCTCGTCAGCAGCACTTAGAAGCAGAGATTAAAGCGGTATTATCATCATTAGGTTGGTGTAAAAAAACCTACATTCAAGTTTGTACAATTCCAGGGGTAAAAACGACATTAGCCATATCTAGCGGTAAAGGGGGTGTAGGTAAATCCACAACCGCAGTTAATTTAGCCGCAGCGTTGAAATTAACGGGAGCAAAAGTGGGTTTATTAGATGCTGATGTTTATGGTCCCAACGTTCCTCAGATGCTTGGATTAGGACAATCTGAAGTTACGGTTATTGATACTGCTAATGGGCAGAAATTTTTACCATTAGAAGCTCATGGTATCAAAGTCATGTCTGTAGGATTGTTAGCAGAACCGGATCATCCTTTAGCCTGGCGTGGACCTGTATTACATAAAATCATTACTCAATTTATACATGATGTTGAATGGGGAGAATTGGACTATCTGTTAATAGATTTGCCTCCCGGTACTGGTGATGCTCAAATTACGATTGTGCAAGAAAGCCCGATTTGTGGGGTGATATTGGTAACAACACCTCAACAGGTCGCTGTTGCTGATGTGCGTCGCAGTATCTATATGTTTCGCCAAGTGGGTGTTCCTGTTCTCGGTATTATCGAGAATATGAGCTATTTTATCGGCGTAAATGGGGAAGAAACTGCGATTTTTGGGAGTGGTGGCGGTGAAAAATTGTCAAATGAACTCCAAGCACCACTTTTAGGCAAAATTCCCCTTGATCCTCGTATCTGTAATGGCGGTGATACTGGGCAACCTCTTACCCTTGTTGACTCTAGCACAATTACAAGTCAAGTATTTATACACATTGCTACGGCATTAGAGGCTACTTTTCTTGCTTTTTCTAGTTATTTATGAGATGCTTAGTTTTAATCCACAGTATCTTGATGTAGATACCGTATTTTAAGTTAATCAATGGGTGTTCACTATGGCAGATAAATTAGAAGGAAAAGTTGCTATTATTACCGGGGCTTCTTCGGGAATTGGGGAAGCTACGGCTATTTTACTCGCAGCAGCAGGGGCAAAAGTAGTAATTGCAGCCAGAAGGGGAGATAGGTTGCAGGCTGTAGCAAAACATATTACTGACAATGGTGGACAAGCATTATCCGTTATTACAGATATTACCGATGAAGCTCAAACTAGAAACCTAATCCAAAAAGCTAATGCAGAATTTGGGCGTGTAGATATTTTAGTAAACAATGCAGGTATATCATTTCCTGGCAGGATTGAAAATGCAGATCCGTCAAACTGGCGAAAAATGATTGATATTAATGTTTTAGCGTTAATGTACACAACTCACACTATATTACCTATTTTCAAAGCGCAAAAATCAGGACATATTGTGAATATTTCTTCTGTAGCAGGCCGCATTGCCCGTGCAGGAATGGCGGCTTACAATGTAACTAAATGGGGTGTAAATGCCTTTTCGGAAGCATTAAGACAGGAAGTATATCAAGATAATATCCGCGTTACTATCATCGAGCCTGGTTTAGTAGAAACAGAAATTGATCAGCATATTACCGATGTAGTAGCAAAGCAGGAAATTGCAGCCAGGCGGAAAGCAATTACACCATTACAAAGTGAAGATATAGCAGCAGCAATAATTTATGCTGTTACCCAACCACAGCACGTTAATGTGAATGAAATCTTGATTCGTCCAACTCAACAAGAACGGTAATGACTATACCTGAAAATAGGTAATATTAATGTTAGAAGAAAATAGAACATCATTAAAGAAAAGCAACAAGATATTTGCTTTTTTGAGAATTTCACCTGCAATTAGATCACCCAATTTATCTGGTTTTCTCATTGGGGAAAGCGTGTCTTTTTTCGGCTCTTGGATGACACAAATTGCCTTAGTATGGCTGGTTTATCAATTGACAAATTCAGCCATGTTAGTTGGTATAGCTGGCTTTAGCAATCAAGCTATGGGTTTAGTTATTACACCATTGGTAGGAGTATTACTAGATAGATGGAATTTAAAGTATGTTTTATTAACTACTCAGATAGTATCTGTTTTTCTATCTTCATTACTAACTTTTTTAACTGTTAGTAATCAGATAAATTTTACAGATATTATAATCATTGGTATTCTTCAGGGCATAGTCAAAGCTTTTGATTTACCAGCACGTCAAGTAACTATCCCCAGATTGCTAGAAAACAGAAGTGATACTTATAGTGCAATGGCTGTGCATTCATTTTTAATTAATACAGCTAAATTTGTTAGTCCTATGATTGGGGGTTTGATAATTGCTAGAAATGGAGCAGGTTTATGTTTTTTAGTAGATGCTATTAGCTATTTGCCTTTTATATTAGCTATCTTCATCATGCGGATAAAACCAAATATCAATAATTTATCTACATCAAAATCTCCAAAAATTTGGCATAATTTAAAAGAAGGATTTATTTTTGTCTATAATTTCGTGCCTATTAAATCTATTTTAATATTGCAAATTATAGTTTGCTTTATGGCAATGACTTATGTAAATCTCATGCCAATATTTGCCAAAGAAGTCTTAAAAGGCAATGCAGAAACGATGGGTTTTTTGATGACTTCTACAGCTTTTGGTTCTATCTTTTCTGGTATTTATCTAATGCAGCGCAAGAAAGTAATAGGATTAGAAAATGTTATGGCAATCTCTACTTTAATCTTGGGAGTATCTTTAATATTATTTTCTCGTTCAACACAGCTAGAAATTTGTTTAGCATTAATCTTTATTGTGGGATTAACTAACACCTTAACTCTAGCTTCAATTAGTAATTTTCTGCAAGTAATTTTAGTGGAAGAAGATAAAAGAGGACGAGTAACCAGTATATTTATGACTACTTTTTTGGGAATATTGCCTTTTGGTAATTTATTTTTCGGAGGATTAGCAAATTATATTGGCGTTGCTAATTCCTTATCATTTGGTGGTGTTTGTTGTATTTTGGGAACGTATTTTTTTGCTAGACAAATATCAAATATTAGAAAAGTGATAAACCCAATATATCAAAAAATGGGATTACTTTCTTAATGAGGCTTTAGCACTTGTTTATAAGCAGATTTCCGACTTCTGACTAAACAAAAGAATTTGGGTATTTTATCACTTCACCTAAATTTTTACCTTTCTTAGTGAGTATTCAGCCATTAAGTAGGTGAACACAATAAAACCAAACTGTGTAAAGAAACGTAAAATCGCCCAAACCCTCTTCACTCTTTCCTCTTGCCTTTTGCCTTGCCATAACAGGTATTTTATTTGATATAACCTAAAGCCATAGCACCATAACCAATTAAACTACTACCTAAAACTAGCCAAGCAGCATTGATGCGGTAGCGAGTAATCAAAACTGTGGAGATGAGTGCGATCGCTATCCCCAGAATATCTACATAGGGTGGTTTTGCTATTTTTAAAGTAGCTATTCCCAGTTGCAAGGCAGCTACTACCATCAGTGCTACAGCGCTGGCATTCACAGCATCTAAAAATGATCTTGTCCAAGCAGAACTGCGTAAACGGGGAATAATCGGATTTAAGGCAGCAACGAAGAGAAAAGATGGTAGGAAAATACCAATGGTAGCTACTATCGCACCAGGTACACCAGCTAAGACATAGCCGATAAAAGTGGCAGTAGACAGCACCGGACCAGGGGTAAATTGACCAATAGCGATCGCATCTAGTAACTGCTGTTGTGTTAACCAGCCATATTCTTGAACTAATCCCCCTTGCAAAAATGCAATTAGCACATAGCCACCACCAAACAAAACACTACCAACTTTCAGAAAAAACCAACCTAATTGCCATAAAGGAATAGATGTACCTGCCATAGCACTGATTGTAGATGTTGTCTGTAAAGTTGCGCCTGTAGTTAAGACAGCAATCAATAAGTTAGGTTTATTTCCTGGTGGTTTGTCTTGATTTCGAGGATGTAACCAAATCATACCTAGTAATCCCCCAAACAATAAGGCAATTACTTCATTCACTTGCCGAATTAATATCAGTAGTCCCACAATTATAGCAATAATCAGTAATTGACGGTTTTTAACCGCTTTTTTTGCTAACCCCCAAAGGGCATTGACAATAACCGCTAAAACAGCAGGTTTGATACCATAAAGTAAAGGTGCAATTTGAGGTAGACTACCATAATTAACATAAATCCAAGCAAATATACCTGTTATTAAAACCGCAGGTAATATAAAACAAACACCTGAGACAATCAATCCTGCCCATCCTGCATAAATATATCCCACATGAATTGCCATTTCAGTGGAATTGGGACCAGGAATCAAATTGGTTGCACCTAATAAATCGAGAAAATGGTCTTGTGTCAACCACCGACGACGCTTCACTACTTCATCTTCAATCATGGCAATATGGGCAACTGGTCCACCAAAGCCAATAACACCTAGTTTAAAAAAGAGTATAGCTATTTCACACAACCGACTAAATAATAAGTTGTACTGCATAATTTGCGTAATCTACATTGAAAATGTAAAGGTCAACTTACGTTGACCTCTACTTGTTTTATAGCAATTACCATTCAAGTGAGGTACAAGAAGAAAGAATTAACGTATCGGCTCAATAAATAGGGGTAACAGAGGAAAATAAGTGCAACGAGGTACACAGAGTGTAGTGTGTTAATTCTGTGAATCCTTTACCCGTAAGACTTCATGCAAGTTCCGTGTCAGAAATATTTGCGGATTTAAGGTTTCAGGCTTTCAGGGATTCTTTTTTCTATCACACTTTCTGCATGAAGGAAATTTCTGGTTTGTCTGTCAAAATTAACACACTACGAGTAAGTGACTTAACTATTATACCGTAATTTTGTATTTATTTAGATTAAACCCAATCGACAGCATTCATTCATCGAGGTAGTTCTCGGAAATAAAGCCTTGCAAAAATGTATATTTATCCAGTAACTCTATCAACTTACCGTAGTTTTTACTTGCGGATTGGGAGAGGCTGTGGCATAATCTAGTCAATAACCCCGGTATTCCGACCAAGTTACCGTAGTTTAAGAATTTAAATTTTGCTGTAAGGAATTCATCATGCTTAAAGATGGACAAGGGCTGTTAGTGACAACAGGTTCAGCCGAAGCGATCGCTGCTATTAACCGTTTTATTGATCAATCCCTTGCTTATGGTAAAGATGCAAAAACAGCGATTTTAGAAGCAGTTGAGGCTGATCCAAATTGTGCTTTAGCTAATGCTTATGCAGCCGCTTATCATCTGAGTCAAGAAAGTACAAAAGATTGGCAACAGGCACAACCATATTTGCAAGTCGCACAAAGAAATTTAGGCAAAATTACTGCCAGAGAACAGTTATACGTAGAAGCAATTTTAGCTTGGGCAAATCAAGAGATTGATGTAGGAATAGCCCTTCATGAAGAGATTACCAATCAATTTCCCACTGATTTAATTTCCGTGCAGCAGGGGCAATATCACTATTTTTATACAGGTAATAAAGAAAAATTACTAGAAATTGCCCAAAAAGTTTTACAAGGGAAACCGGGAAGTTTGAAAGCCCCTGAGAAACAGGAACGCTAGTTCCGTCTTTCGTGCTTCAGACAGGGGATGAAAAACGACACGATAGGTTTTAACCTATTTCAATATTATCCTTATTATCCTTGAGTTTCAAGCTATCTACCCAATCTTCTATCAATGCGGTAACTGTTTTCTCTCTTTGCGCTGCATATAAAAACAGCTTATGTTTTCTGCGTTCTGAGAGTCGGACTGATACTGTTTTATCTTTCATCATGTCTTGCGGTTGTTAGTACATTGTGTTATTATAAGACAAAGGGAGAAAAACGCAATGTATGGATGCCAGCAAATACTAATCAGTCCCAACAAGGAATTAGGAGCGGTTCTTGAGTTCTTATGTGGGGAGTCAAATAAACTTGCTAATTGTGGGACTTATTATGCCAGACAATTGTTTTTTAAGACGGGTAAAATTCCTGGTAAGTTTGACTTGCATCGTGAGTTAGCAAGTAATTCACATTTTGGGGCAATGTATTCTCAAGCTGCACAGCAATGTTTAACAACTGTGGCGGAATCGTTCAAGTCTTATATTGGACTTTTGAAAGGGATTAAAAATGGTACAGTCACTCAAAAACCTAAGCTACCTGGATACCGAAAACCTGGATTAAATCTCGTAACTTTTCCTGGACAAGCTATTAAACTAAAGGGCGGTAAGCTAAGATTTCCGATGGGTAGTAAGGTGAAAGTTTGGTTTGGGCTTGACGCTTTTTATGTTCCCATGCCTTCTAATTTAGAGCATAAGGACATCAAAGAATACCGCATACTGCCAAGGAATAATGAATTTTATTTGGAGTTAATTTATAAAATAACTTCTCACAAGCCCGACGTAAATATTGAGAATGTTTTATCAATTGATCACGGGTTGAACAACTGGCTAACCTGTATCAGTAACGTTGGTACGTCATTTCTGATTGACGGACGCAAGTTAAAATCAGTGAATCAATGGTACAACAAACGAGTTTCGGTTCTCAAAGAAAATCAACCTCAAGGTTTTTGGTCTAAGCAATTAGCGTCAATAGCTGAAAAGCGGAATCGCCGGATGAGGGACGCTACTAATAAAGCAGCTAGAATCGTAATCAACCATTGCATTGATCATAAAATTGGGACTGTCGTTTTTGGCTGGAACGTCGGACAAAAAGATTCTATAAATTTAGGTTCTAAAACTAATCAAAAATTTGTCCAAGTTCCTACCGCAAGATTAAAAAACCGCATTGCTCAACTGTGTGAACAATACGGCATTAAGTTCGTTGAAACTGAAGAATCTTATACCTCAAAAACATCGTTCCTAGACAATGATTTTCTACCTACATTCGGTGCAAAACCTGAAGGGTGGAAAGAGTCAGGAAGAAGAGTTAGCCGGGGTTTGTACCATTCTCAAGATGGTACAAAAATCAATGCAGATTGCAACGGTGCAGCTAATATTTTCAGAAAAGTAGCGGTAAAGCTAGGATTAAATTCTAGTGGAATCAGTAGAGGCGCATTGATATCGCCGTTAAGATTATTTATTTGGTCTTAAGAATCCCCGTCCATTTATGGCGGGGAGTGTCAACTAACAATCCCCAACAACATTATCTATATGGGATGGTGGCCTTTGGCTTAGAACAATGTCACCAATTACCAGCAGCAGAAAAAATGGCACTTGAGGCAATAGCGTTAAATAGATATGATCCTTGGGCGCATCATGCTATTGGTCATGTAATGGAAACCCAAGGAAGAACCCAGGAGGGAATAATTTGGATGGAGAATTTTGCATATACCTGGGACAACTGTAACTCTATGCTTTATACCCACAACTGGTGGCATATAGCACTGTATTATTGGCAATTAGAAAACTACGAAAAGGTTCTGAAAATCTACGATGAGCATATTTGGCAACGTGCTAACAAACAATCTCCCAAAGACCAAGTAGGGGCAATTTCCATGTTATTACGGCTAGAATTACGTGGGGTAGATGTAGGCAACCGTTGGCAAGATATCAGTCCTTATCTTTACAGTCGCATTGATGAACACGCATTACCATTCCAGGATTTGCATTATGTCTATGCCCTTGCCAAAGCTGGACACAATAACTGGGTAAAAGAAATGCTTCAAAGTATGGAACATCACGCCTTGAGTATTAATCCCTTTCTTGGCAGGAGTTGGGTAAAGATAGCAATTCCCGCAGCTAAGGGCATGGTAGCTCATGCTCAAGGTGATTTCCAGACAACTGTTAACGAACTCAAATTTGTATTATCGCGGTTGCATGAGATTGGGGGAAGTCATGCACAGCGAGTATTATTTGCAGAAATTTATCAAGATGCTCTCTTGTACGAACAAAGGCAGCATCAAATTTATCTTATTAGTGCTTAGAATCTTATGGGATGGGCATACTACGGCAAGCTCAGTACAAGTCTTGCCCGTCCCTATATTATTGGCACTGATTAAGTACCCGATAATCCTCTAACTTCACTGCATCAAAACGCTTAACACTAAATTGTTTCATAATTTCTTGCAACTGAGCATCTGGTTGGAGTAGAGCCAATTGCATTTGCTGAATCAAAGAGATACCTAAATGCCGCGCTGTTACCAATGGTGGCATCGGAGAAGGTCCAATTATTTGCACCACACGTAAATGGTGTGATAATTCAGGAAAATCCCGTAATTCTTGTTCTAATACAACACTATCAATGGCTGCACAATCAGCCAGTCCTTCAACTACCCAACGAATAGAACGTTGATGAGAACCTGATTCTAAAGATTTTCCCCAGAAATTGGGTGAATATTTTTCTTGACTCAACCACCGCCAAAGTAAATGATAACCACTATTAGAACCAGAGTCGTTATAGCAAAAAGTTTTCCCTGATAAATCAGCAAACTTCTGAATATTGCTATCAGTCTTAACAATCACATCTGCATAGTATACAGGACAATCACCATATCGAGATGATTGCATCACAGGCGCAACTAATGTCTGTAATTGATTTGGTGCTATTTGACTATAACGAATTAGTGGTAATCCACAAATAAAAGCCAAGTCTATTTGGTCTTTAAATAATAGAGTGTCTTTTAAGGGGTCGTATTTACTTTGATGTAGTGCAATTTCTACTTGTAAAACACGACCTAAATAAGCTGTAATCTCCTGATATAGTCCAAAATAATTAGGAGCTAAATAAGATACAGCCTGTAATTTTGTAATCTTAGTCATTCTTTTTTTTAAACACTGCTATTTTGGAAAATTTTAATTAGCTTTTGCCTAGAGTAATGAATATATAAAAAACTGAGACTAGCAAAAGCAAGCAGCATGATTTTGAAAACTATTATATAAGGATGAATATACCACCATGTCCACTTAAATAAGGATACTCCTAGTTCTGATACCTTCCCTGAAAAATGAGGATATGCTTTTTGATGGATCTGAATATTAATGTCTTGGGCTAATGTCATGATAAATTCTCTTGTCAATAAAAAACTAAAGTACAGCAACTCGATAGGCTTACTGTAGATTATAGCAAAAAAATCTGGTTTTCCTATTTTGACGAATAAAAATTCCTAATAACCAGCGGTTTTATCTACCACATTTCGCAAAGGTTTTCCTTGACGATAACGGGTTAAATTATCCAGAAATAGGGCAAGTGTTCTCTCTTTAACTCTAGGAGTATTTCCAGAACAATGGGGTGTAATAAACACATTTAGCAATGTCCACAAGGGACTTTCTGCTGGTAATGGTTCAGTAAATACTGTATCTAAAGCCGCACCAGCAATCCAGCCTTCCTGTAAAGCTGTAGTCAGTGCTGATTCATCAACAATTGCCCCTCGTGCAATATTAATTAAATAGGAATCTGGACGGAATAAACGCAGAGTTTCCAAATCAATTAAGCCCTTTGTTTCCGGCGTTAAAGGAGTAGCAATTACCACAAATTCTGATTCTGGCAGTAGTTGTTTCCATTCATTTGCACCGACTACTTTATCAAAGTTTGGTAATGGTCTTGCATTACGAGAACTGCCAAAAATCCGCATTCCAAATGCTTTAGCACGAACCGCAATTTCTTGACCAATACCACCCGCACCAATAATTAATAAAGTTTTATCTGTTAATTCTTGAATTGGTAAACCCCTTTGCCAATTACGTTCAGAGTGTTGCTTATACAGACTTGGTAATTGCTTACTATAAGCAAGTAAATAAGTAATCACAAATTCGGAAATAGGAATAGCATGGACACCCGCACCGTTAGTTAGAATCAAATCCCGTTCTAAATATTTGGGTGTCAAAATATGATTTACACCGGCATTTGGGGCATGGTGCCAACGCAGTAAAGGCGCAGCATCTAATACTCGATGTAAAGTAGTAGGTTTGAGATAAAACCAACTAAAATAAACTTCTGCATCTGTGGCATCACCATCTATATTACCCTCACTATCTACACGCAATACAATAGTATTTTTAGGTAAATGAGGCTCAATTTTATGGGCAATTTCTACAGGTAAAATGAGTTTCATAATAACTCCGATTATTTTTGATACTCTAAGTAGTGAGACAGAATTAATTACACAATATCATTGCGTAAGCGTTGCGTGGCGTTAGCCATATGGAACGAAGTGAAGGGAAGCAATCGCAAGGGTTGTGATTGCTTCCCTTCGCTCGCAATGACTGTAAATATTTTTGTCCAATTACTTATTTCATCTTCTGCAATAATTGATATGTTGAATCTTGTTTAGCTGTAGTTGTGAGAGATTTTCCCCAACCGATATTTTTACGATAACTGCCTAAAAGTTGAGCTTCTGCTAATGATTGTTCGTTAATTCCCGTTAATGGTTCTACATCCGGTGAAACATATAGCGCATCCACTGGACAATACAATTCACACATAAAACAGGTTTGACAATCGCTTTGTCTCGCAATTCTTGGAGGTGCATTTGGTACTTTGTCAAATACATTTGTTGGGCAAACTTTAACACAGAGATTACATTGAATGCACCGGGATTCACTAACTAATTCAATCATAATAAAAAACCAAAATTAATATTGATGTAGGTTGGGTTATACCAATTTTATGTGAGGCTGCACATAATCCTGAAATCCCTTGATTAATCCATCTTTATCTGTGTTCATCTGCGTCCATCTGCGTTCAATTCAAGTTGTAATCATGTTGGGTTTCCTTGCGTCAACCCAACCTTGTATCTTAGAGGTATGTTAGAAGAAGTGGTAGACCGTCCCAACCTGGGTCAGAAAAGACCGCTTTGTAGCAAGGATCACCACAACAATCTCCATGACAGAACTCGAACAGTCGCCTGGGGTAAAAACTATGAACAAAGACATAGATAATATAGCCCGTATCGTGCAAGGATGAGTGAAATCAAGGGGATGAATAAAAACAAAACAAATTAAAAAGAAGTAATTGAAATTGGAGAGTTAAAAATGGATTATATCTCCCAATGGGTAGGCATTGACGTAAGTAAAGCAACACTTGATGTTTATATCCGTCCAATGGGTAAAGCATTTCAATTTGCTAATACTGAAACAGAAATAGCTAATCTAGTTAAGCAACTTCAATCTAACGATTTAAACCTAATCGTACTGGAAGCAACAGGAGGACTAGAAACAGAATTAATCATTCAATTGCAAGCGGCTCTTTTACCAGTAGCATTAATCAATCCTCGTCAGGGAAGAGACTTTGCTAAAGCTACAGGTAAGTTAGCCAAAACCGATGCCATTGATGCACAGATTTTGGCGCATTTCGGTGAAGCAATGAAACCGGAGGTGTTAGCAATCGAAAGTGAAATGTCACGTCAATTAGGCGAATTAATTAGTCGCCGAAGACAATTAGTAGAAATGTCTACAGCGGAAAAGAATCGCCGTGACCGCGCTCGTGGTAAAGCTTTGACAGATATTGAATCCCATATTGATTATCTTGAGCAACATCTTCAACAACTCAATCAAGAAATTGAGACGTTGACCCAAAATAATCAACAATGGATTGATAAAGTCAATCTACTCAAAACTACTCCTGGCATTGGTCAAGTAATTTCTACCACTTTAGTTTCTGACTTACCAGAATTAGGTCAATTAACTGCCAAACAAATCTCTCGCTTAGTTGGTGTTGCACCAATTAATCATGATAGTGGTCAGCACAAAGGTAAGCGCATGATTAATGGTGGTCGCGCCCATGTTCGTGCCATTCTTTATATGGGTGCTGTTGTTGCCATGCGTCATAATCCTGTTATCAAAACTTTTTATGAGCGCTTGGTTGAACGTGGTAAACCCAAAAAATTGGCCATTACTGCTTGCGTTCATAAAATGTTAGTTATTTTAAATGCGATGATTCGAGATCATCTTCCTTGGTCTATTTCTCAAGACTCACAACCAATTTCTGCATAAAGTTCTACTGTCGTTTTTATACCTCCAATCTAGTTTGGTAATTTATGGCAACCTATAATTTACCTGTTTTGTTCTGTTCTGTTTTTCTCCTCTATTTTCTGACTTTTTTCCTAGACTTTAAATTTTTCCTTAACGATCGCTTGACAATCAAGACAGTCGCTACAATTAAACAGTTACAAGTTCTTTTGCTTTTGTATCCTGGATAGGTGCAGCTTTTACCCAAACTTGATCCAAACCACCACTAATTAAATGATGTTGTTGGTTAGTATCCTGTTGTGGATAATCTAAATGTTTGTGCATTCCGCGTGTTTCTTTGCGTTCCAAGGCACTGCTATACATCCATCTGGCTGTGGCTACCATTCCCGCAGCTTCCCTCGTGCGGAGAATATTGCTATTATCTGCAACTTGACTATTGCGAATTTCATCCCAGAGAGAATGTAATCTTTGCAATGATTCCGTTAAAGTTTGTTCATTGCGGAAATAATTGCGGTTATATGGGAAAACTTCCGCCTGAGTAGCTTTGATGATGTCTTCACTGTGAATTTGTTTTTCACTACCAGAGATAAATCCTACACCACCTACAGCTTGAACTGGTCTTTGGTTTGCTTGCACACCTAAATTGTGGGAGTATGTAGCCGCAGACTGTCCTGCCCAATACCCTGAAGATAACGCCCAAGCGGCATTATGACTACCACCACCAGTAAAACCACCACAAATTAATTCCCTTGTGGCTGCGTCACCAGCAGCATAGAGTCCACGCACAGAAGTAGCACAAGTATAATCGGTAATTCTAATCCCACCTGTACCCCGAACAGTTCCCTCTAAACGCAGAGTCACAGGGAAACGTTGAGTAAAGGGATCAATACCTGCACGATCAAAAGGTAGAAAGAAATTGGGTTGAGATAAACGCATTGTCACCCGCATTTCTGCTGATGCTTTGTCTATAATGGCGTAAACAGGCTGAGTTAGCAAAGTTTCGGCAATGACAGAACGCCCTTTTTGCGAACCAGCGCCGGGGATAGGTGTCCCATCTTCGTAGGTGAAAGTTGCCCAATTATAGAATAAGGTTTTGGTGACAGAAGAAAAAGCAGGTGCGATGCCATAGGCGTTGGAAAATTCCATTCCTGACATATCTGCACCGGCTTCGGCTGCCATCAGGTATCCATCCCCTGTTAGCACATTGCAACCCAAGGCCTTACTCAAGAAAGCACAGCCTCCGGTGGCAATGATCACTGAATGCGATCGCACAACCCACTTTTCACCAGTCTGACGGTTAACTCCTGTCGCCCCAGCTACAGCCCCTTCTGCATCTACTAACAACTGTAAAGCCGGACTGTGATCTAAAATTTTCACCCCTGCCCGTTTTACTTGTTGTCGCATCAAACGCATATATTCTGGACCCTGGAGACTGCGCCGATAGGGTTTACCATCTTCATCTGTAGGGAAAGGATAACCCCAGTCAGCTAGTTGGTTGACATTCGCATAAGTTTGATCTAGTACCCGCTGCATCCAATCACGGCTAGATAAAAATCCTCCTAAAGCTTCTCTAGAAGCCATTGCAGCTTCTCGACCGTCGGGTTCGGGTGCAACATACCATACACCGTTACCTGATGCGGCAGCACAGCCACTTGTACCACAATAGCCTTTATCTACTAAAACCACTTTTGCACCAGCATTAGCCGCACTCCACGCTGACCAAGTTCCAGCCGGTCCGCCCCCAATTACTAATACATCAGCTAATAAGGTTTGATCAACATCGCTATCTTGGGAAAATAATTGTTTTTGAGTCATGGAAATTCCTCTTTTTTGTAACATTAATTGACGGAAGGAAACCCAACAAAATTCTGAAAATGTTGGGTTGCGCTGTCGCTTAACCCAACCTACGCAGTAGCTTAAACTCCTGGTGTAGTTCCACCATCAACTTGAATTTCTGCACCAGTGATAGAAGCAGCTAAATCAGAAACTTCGAAGAAAGAAGCAAAGTTGTAGATTTTTAATTTTTATTAATAGCATTTCCTAGTCTAATGAAGTACAAAATTATCTGCGTTTATCTGCGTCCATCTGCGTTTGATTATTAACGCTTGTACCTGACTTGAATGGGAATTGCTATATGCGCCAAAGCCTACAACTTAATTTTGTCTAGCTGCAAATTTTTCTAATAGAAATTGCTTGAGATGTGGCTGTTCTAAATTAATGCCCAATTCATTAGCTTTTTGAGCAATTTGTTCATAAGTTAAACCTGCTTGAATTGCTTCTGCAATTAAGGCTATTCCTCCCGCTCTTGCACCACCAGCACAGTGAATTAAAATTGGTTTAGACAAATTCTCAACAGCTTTAATTGCTTCTGCTGTTAATTCTTGATTTGGTGCTTGAGAATTTAAGGGAATATTTGCATATTCTAATCCTACAATTTGTGCTTCTTGCTTTTCATCATGGAAAAAACCATTTTCATCAGAAGAACGTAAATTTAAAACTGATTTAAAACCTCCTATTGCCAATTGTTTTAATTCCTTGGATGAAATTTGTCCAGCGATACTCAAATCATCATTAACCTTTTTTAAATCAGTCATTTCGATTCCTCTTTGAATGAAATAAAATTAATAAATAGATGCTAAAACCTTATCTGCGGCGGCTCGTAATGCAGTTGCAGCACCAGCACTCATATCTCGTGGCGCACAAATTCTATTTCTCACATAAGCCAGTGTAATAGCCCCTGTAGCCGCGATAATGGGATCTATACTTTCTTTTCCACCAGTTCTTCCTCCTAGTAATAGTTCGTTATTACCATTAAGGAGATAATCAGCTAATAGTCTGAGGTGAAAATCAACAACTTCTTTAATTATCGAGATATCACCTAAAGATTGAACTCCAGAATTTTTGAGAATATCGCCAATAGCAACTTCTCGATTATCACTTAATCTTTCTGCTGCTTCAGCCCGATATTCAATAAATTCAGCATCAAATAAATCTAAAGGTAAGGGATTACCAATAGGTTCTACGCCAAATCTACGCCGTAAAAGTAAATTATTAGTAATATTGTCTGATTTAACTCGGTTGTAAGCAGGACGTTTTTTAAGTGCTGCAAACCAAATATTAATGAGAGGAAAGCGAGGATTTTCTTTGATGTGATATCCTCTATATACTGGTAAATTAGCCGCCAATCTATCTAAATGGGGACTATACATAATATCTACCAGGCTAAATGTTGATAAAAAATAGGGTTTTGAATATCTACCCAAAGTTTTTTCTATTTCATCTAATTTAGCTTCAAATTCTGCCTGTAAATTTGCTAATTCTTTGGCATCTTCTGGAGGTTGTCTCAAAAATTTGTAGGCAATATCCCGAAAACCATTAGTTTCTGCATCTTCAACCCATTGTCTGGCTAGAGCATTTTCTTCTGAATTTTCAGGTAACAACGTTTCGCCAAAGTGTTCTTCCAATTCTAAAAGAATGTCTTTAGATTCATAAACTAACTTGCCCTCAATTTTAGCAGCAGGTACAAGGGTTGTTGGTACTAAATCTGTGTACCATTTCGGTTTATTACTCAGATCAATAAATTCTGTTTCAAAGGGAATTTGTTTTTCTTCTAAGGCAAACCAAACTCTTTCACAAAAAGGACACCAAGAGTTACTATCTCTATATAACAATACCGATGGGTTTTTCTCCGGGGGAAGTTTATGTAAACCACTAGGAATAGGAGCAGTAGAAGGTGCTTGTCCTGGTCTTTTGACTCGACGGGCGGAGGTATTTTGTCGAGCTTTTTCTAATAATTGATCCCAAGTGAATATGGTAGTGCTTGCAATAGCCATTTCTTACCTTGCCTTATTTGGAACGCCAGAAAATACAAATAATTTTTCTTCTTTGGGTGTAGGTAGATTTTCACCTAAATAACGATGAATCCCTAAAGTTCCTAATAAATCTCGCCCATCACCAGCGCAAGCACTAACCACTCGAATAGTACCAGTTGGGGAGTTATCCAAACTGTAGGAAATATATTCCCGCACGATTTCTAGCCGTTGCTGCAATTTTGCTTCGCTATTGTAAAGATCGTGCCATTCTAACCAATCTTTTGGCATAAAAGAAGATTCCCGATTGCTAAAAATTCAGATTCTCAACAGTGTCTTTCATCACTATAACATAAAAATACGGTAAGTCTATCAAAAAACCGTAGATTAAATATAAACACAGACTACCATATCAATTTGGAAAAAATCAAGTAGTTAGATAATTAGGTTCTTCGGTTATTTTTATGGAAACCCTGGTTCAAAATCATTGAAAGCCCTATTGTGTAGGCATTTCATTGAAAATATGGAAATAATTGTTTATAACCCTTGTCCCGTAAGGGTTTTGTTATCATCAATCCTCAATCACGGCGTTGCTGATTAAGGGTATGAATTTTAGTCTCACGCAAAGGCGCAAAGACGCAAAGGTAAGATTTTTAAAGGTTCAATTTGGGAATTTCATACCTCAATTCAGCAACGCCCAATCCTCAATCACCATAAAAGAGACGCAAGAGCCGATAATTATTTATCTAGTAATGCAAAAGATGATTAAGTTGCTTCAATTGACTAACTTGCAATAAATCTACATTTCCACCACTGATAATTACGCCAATTCTCGCACCCGGTGCTTTAAATACACCTTCTAATAATGCTGTTGCGGCTACAACTCCGGTAGGTTCAACAACGATTTTTAAGCGTTCCCAAATCAAGAACATGGTGCGAATTATGCCTGCATCAGATACTGTCACCATATCATCTACGTATCGCAGGACTAGGGGAAAGGTGATTCTACCCAAACTGGGAGTTCGTACACCATCAGCAATGGTATGGGGATTATGGACAATTTGCAGGGTTTTGGTATAAAAGGAACGAGTAGCATCATCGGCTAATTCCGGTTCTACACCGATTATTTTACAATTAGGTAAAACCGCTTTTGTCGCAACTGCACAACCAGAAATTAACCCACCACCACCGCAACATACTAATAAGTAGTCTAGTTGTCCTACTTCTTGAATTAGTTCTAATGCAGTTGTACCTTGTCCAGCAATTATATGACGATGATCATAGGGGGGAATTAAAGTTAATTGGCGTTCTGCTGCGAGATTTTTGGTTAATTCTTCCCGGTTAGTTGTGTCACGGTTGTACAAAATGACTTCAGCACCATAACCGCGAGTTGCAGTTTGTTTGACTATCGGTGCATCATCAGGCATAACTACAATTGTGGGAATATTGAGTAATTTGCCAGCAAGAGCGATCGCTTGTCCATGATTTCCCGAAGAATAGGTAATTACCCCTTTGATTTTTTGCTTGGCTGATAATTGGACTAAGGCATTATAAGCACCACGAAACTTAAATGCTCCTGTCCGTTGAAAGTTTTCACATTTAAAAAATACTTGGCTTTGAGTCAGTTGATTGACGGTATCAGAGGTAATTACTGGTGTTTGATGAGCAATACCTAAAAGCCTTTTTTGTGCTGCTTCTACATCAGTAATAGTAACAGAATCAGATAATAACATTGTTTTTCATAAAGTAACTCTCACTATCATTAATATTAAATAAATACCAGGCGAATAGAATTCGCAGCTACACAGACAAAACCCACCTTCGTGGGTTCAAAAGCCTTAATTTTTCATTAGTCCACGCAGGTGGACTTTGTTTGTGTAGTTGCGACTTCTATTCGCCGGAAACTTTTAAAACATCCTCTAAGGGGCTGGATTAGGATAACGAGTGTGAATTGCATCTATTTCTGCAAAAATCTCTTTATCTAAAACCACATTGATACTATCTATATTTTCCTGCAATTGTGCCAAAGTTGTGGCGCCAATAATTGTACTTTTCACAAACCAGCGACTTTTAACAAATGCGATCGCTAATTGAGCAGGTGAGAGATTATACTTTTTAGCAATCTCCACATAAGCCTTAACCGCTTCTTGGACATTGGGTTTTAAATACCGTTGTCCAAAACCTGGAAATAGAGTTATTCTCGTATTTTCTAATTGTTGGTTTTCGATATACTTACCAGTCAAAAACCCAAAACCCAGGGGACTGTAAGCCAATAAACCCACATCTGTATAACGATAAACTTCAGCTAAACCTGATTCAAAATTACGATTTAATAAATTGTAAGCATTTTGAGTAGTGACAACTTTAGGTAATCCCAAATCATTAGCAATGCGAACAAACTCGCTCACCCCCCAAGGCGTTTCATTACTCAAACCCAAATAGCGAATCTTCCCCGCTTTAATTACATCAGCAAACGCCTGTAACTGTTCCGCAATAGCCACAGTTTCCCTTTCTAATTCTGGATTATAACTTGTCTGTCCAAATGTAGGAACATAACGATCAGGCCAATGAATTTGATACAAATCTATATAATCAGTTTGTAATCTCTGCAAACTATCATTTACCGCTTGTGTAATATTCTCACGGTCAACTTTATTATTTCCACCTCTCAACCAGGAAAAAGGACGACCAGGACCGGCAATTTTAGTAGCAACTATCAGTTGATCTCGTTGCTGTCTCTTCAACCATTCACCAATATAAGCCTCAGTTTTTCCTTGGGTTTCACCACGAGGAGGGACGGGATACATTTCCGCCGCATCCAGGAAATTTATCCCTTGAGCTACAGCATAGTCAAGTTGCTCATGCGCTTCTTCAATACTATTTTGATGTCCATAGGTCATAGTTCCCAAGCAAATCTCGGAAACTTTGAGGTCGCTTGCACCAAGTTGGTTGTATTCCATAATGTTTAAATGATTCTCCTCATTTCATTTTGCTACAAAAACTAAAAATATGACTATTGCCTTAAACTACACTAAATCTATTGATTTAGCGGAGTTAATGGGTGAAAACGTATACTATCATACACAATTGAAATATACAACCTTTTGTAGCAATTAATTTAAAATTATAAAAAATGTATCCACCAATACTCAAATTCTAGATTTTTTGTGAGATGCTGCTATTCATCAAAGATTAACTACAGTAAGCTGACCGATATACCGTATTTTACTAAATCAGGTAATTTAGTCATTACTATAGTCTTTAATCTCATTACGAATAAAAAACTAGTCTAAATAGACCTGTGACAGGAAAATTCTCTCTGAGAATTTCCCTTCTTTTCCTTGTGCTGCGAACTCCTAGCCCGGATTTCGTACTGAATCAAATTCTTTGTGTGTGTGGGGTTATCAATCAAAATGAAAAAAAATACTGGGAATTTATTGCTTACTTTGCCAATGTCTGTATTTTTGTTAGTCTTAGCAGCTAGTACAAAAACTCTTGCTAATGAAATAGGAGGAGAAAATGAGACAATAGGTAAAGAGACCTTATCACCCGTCAGCATAATTCCTGAATCTGACAAAGTTGCTCAAATAATTGCCCAAAAAGAACCTTCTTCTTCATCTGAGGAGTCACAACTTACATCTGTATCCCAGCTTTCAGATGTCCAACCAAGTGACTGGGCGTATGAGGCATTAAAATCCCTCATAGAACGTTATGATTGTTTGGTGGGTTCTGATACCAAATATCGTGGTAATCGGGCTTTGACTCGCTATGAATTTGCCGCAGGATTAAACGCTTGTTTAGATCAAATCAATAAACTTATTGCCTTATCTACATCTGATTTGGCTCTAAAAACAGATTTGGAAACCATACAGCGACTAAATGAAGAATTTAATGCCGAACTTACTGTATTACGCGGAAGATTAGACACAATAGAAGCACGAACCACAGAATTAGAAGCTAATCGATTTTCAACAACAACTAAGCTACAAGGTGAAGCTCAGTTTGTAGTTGGCGGAGTTTTAGCAGGTAATAACGTCGTCACCAAACAACCCGCACCCCGCACCATTACATTTTCAGAGCGAGTTCGTTTAATATTGAATACCAGTTTTACTGGGAAGGATCAACTACGGTTAACATTATCAGGTGGAAACATTAACTCATTAGGTGGAGTACCTAATCCTAGAGGAACTGGAACAGGACTTAGCACAAATAATCCCACTGGGGGAATTTTTGGTACATTTGACAGTAGAACTGCCGATAATGCCAGTCCTAGTTTTGGAGCTAATCAGATTGTTCTTGGCGGTATTCGTTATCGTTTTCCAGTTGGTAAAAAGACCCAATTCAACATTTTTGCCCAATCTGACGGAGCAAACGAGATTGGTTTAAGTGGTCCAACAAACCCATTTGAAGGGTCAGCTTCTAACGGGATTTCTCGGTTTTCCCGGCGGAATATGGTCTATAACTATGGAGATACAGGTCCAGGAGTTGCCATACTCCACGACCTAAATAAACAGTTTCAATTAGGATTATCATATAGTGCGCCTAATGGTGATAATCCTGCGCCTAATAATGGCTTATTTACAGGTAGATATGTAGCATTTGGACAGGTAACATACTTTAGCCCCAAAAAGAATTTCCGGCTAGGTTTAAGTTACGCTAACACCTATAGTCCAGCGGGTACTTTAGGTCAAGGGGGAACAAACTTTGGTCCGGCTGCGGGGAGTAACCTAGCAAACAGCACTATTTCAACTAACCCAGCCAACGCAGCTAGGGGCATTGTTGATAAAGGCACAGTAGGAAATCTTTATGGACTTGGGGCATTATATAAACTTAATCCCCGACTAGCAATCAATAGTTTTGTAGGTTATTCAGCCCATCGTTATTTGGGACAAGGAGATGGTCAAGTCTGGAACTGGGGAGTAGGACTAACATCTCCCGATTTAGGGAAAAAAGGTAGCATAGGAGCTATTTTTGTGGGTGTAGCACCAACACTAACTGCACTCAGTAAAAATGTAGATTTGGGAGTGGGTAAAGGTCAAGCCGACAAAGATACCTCTCTGCACGTTGAGGGATGGTATCAATATAAACTTACTGACAATATTGAAGTTACACCTGGATTCATTTGGGTGACAGCACCAAATTCCGATACTACCAATCCTGGTAGTGTGGTGGGTTGGCTGCGTACCACCTTCAGATTTTAACCCATAAATCAGGATTTGAGGATTTGCAGGATTTCGTATTGATCAAAAATCTTTCATCCTGTTAATCCTTCAATCCTGGACATCCTGATTCTGACATTTTCATCCTGTTAATCCTTCAATCCTGGACATCCTGATTCTGACATTTTCATCCTGTTAATCCTTCAATCCTGGACATCCTGATTCTGACATTTTCATCCTGTTAATCCTTTAATCCTGGACATCCTGATTCTGACATTTTCATCCTGTTAATCCTTTAATATTGGACATCCTGATTCTGACATTTTCATCCTGTTAATCCTTCAATCCTGGACATCCTGATTCTGACATTTTCATCCTGTTAATCCTTTAATCCTGGACATCCTGATTCTGACATTTTCATCCTGTCAATCCTTTAATATTGGACATCCTGATTCTGACATTTTCATCCTGTTAATCCTTTAATCCTGGACATCCTGATTCTGACATTTTCATCCTGTTAATCCTTAAATCTTGGACATCCTGATTCAGACATTTTCATCCTGTTAATCCTTTAATCCTGGACATCCTGATTCTGACATTTTCATAATCATTTTTCTGCAAGTTATGACTAACCCAACTGAATTATTTAATCATCGTTATGGTAATAGTAACTTCAATCCAGATATTCCCTGGAGTGACACCTTAGAAACTCTGTTATCCCATCGTTCAATTCGTGCTTATTTACCTGATGCTTTACCACCAGGAACATTAGAAGTTTTAATTGCTGCTGCTCAATCTGCTTCTACTTCTTCCAACCTCCAGACTTGGAGTGTAGTAGCAGTTGAAGATGCAAATCGCAAAGAAGAATTATCAAAACTAACTAATAATCAAGCACATATTCGCCAATGTCCTCTCTTTTTAGTATGGTTAGGAGATTTAGCTAGACTCACAAACATTGCCGAAAATCGTGGACTACCTCATGAAGGTTTAGATTATTTGGAAATGTTTTTAATGGCGGCTATAGATGCTGCATTAGCAGCACAAAATGCGGTAGTCGCAGCAGAATCTATTGGATTGGGAACTGTGTATATCGGTGCATTACGAAATAAACCAGAAGATGTAGCCAAAATTTTGAATTTACCACCTCATGTAGTTGCTGTTTTTGGTTTATGTGTGGGCTATGCTGATCCTGTTGTCAAGGTGGCAATTAAACCACGTTTACCACAATCAGTGGTAGTACATCGAGAAACATATCAACTTGCAGAACAAGAGCAAGGCATATCAGAATATAACCAAATCATGGCAAATTTTTACAATTCACAACACATGAATATTCCTGGTGATTGGTCGGAACATTCTAGTAAAAGAGTAGCATCGGCTGAATCATTATCTGGTCGGCATAGATTAAAAGAAATTCTGAATAATTTGGGGTTTAAATTACAATAATTAACTTTTGTAACAAGAATATAAATCACAAGAATTTGTTAACAAATAGTCAAAAATAAATTTTTCCTATTGTTTGATGTCAGCAATTAATATATTAATTGCCAAATTTTTTATGAAATAAATCCTCGTAAACAAGTGGGGATTTTTTTATGGGTATTTTTCATAAATTTCTTCTCAAATAGACTTGCAATTTTTATCTAGTTATGCCACACTAAATTAAAGCTACGGTATTCCTACCGATTTATAGTGGATTATAACTGGGAAACACAGATTGGCACAACAAGCAGACTGGTAGTAATGCCAGATGCTTGTTTACTAAAGCTTTCTGTCCAGAGAGATTCAAGTAAATAAAAACGAGTAATTTCTGTCAATCTTAAAATTTCCTCAAGCCGGAAAATAAATATATTAATTTACTCATGATTTCGGCTTAGAAAAATTATCCACAAGCATTGTCTATTTTTATTTGACAGATTTACTCTAAATAACCAATCAAACATCCACAATTAAGAGGTTTTGATCATGACTAATCAAGTAAAAGGAATGCAATTAAACCTTGAAGGACTGCAAAAGTCTTTTGGAAATAAAACTGTTTTACAAGGAATTGATTTAGAAATTCAGCCAGGAGAATTCGTAGCTATTGTTGGTCGCAGTGGCTGTGGTAAAAGTACAATGTTGCGTCTAGTTGCGGGGTTAGATGCTCCCAGTGGCGGCGATGTTTTGTTAAATGGCAAATATTCTGATAAACCCATTAATCCCGCTATCCGCATGATGTTTCAAGATGCTCGTTTGTTACCTTGGCAGCGAGTATTGGCAAATGTAGAGTTAGGTTTAATAGGTGCTAATTCCAAAGCTTATGCCAAGCAAACGGCTTTACAAGTGCTGCGTGAAGTAGGATTAGAAGACCGCGCTCAAGAATGGCCTTCTGTGCTTTCTGGTGGACAACGACAACGGGTAGCTTTAGCAAGAGCCTTAGCCAGTAAACCCTCTCTATTACTACTAGATGAACCTTTGGGGGCGTTGGATGCCCTAACTAGAATTGAAATGCAACAATTATTAGAACGTTTGTGGCAAGAACAAGGATTTACCTCACTGTTAATTACCCATGATGTAGAAGAAGCAGTGGTATTAGCAGACAGAGTAATTTTGATTGAAAATGGTCAAATTAGTATGAATGTAAAAATTGATCTTCCCCGTCCACGCGCTAGAGGAGACGCAAAGTTTGCCAAGACTGTAGAGATAATTTTAGACAGAGTTATGGGTAAACAAGAATCACTACAAACTGGATTTTCATCTTCTTATTTATTGAGTTCTGTGTCTGCCTAAATGTCATTACTAGAAACTGTTTGGAGCAAAAATTATGACTATCGCCATAGAAAGTCTACAAAAAGTCAAATTCGCACAGATAGGCGTTCAATTAGTCAACCTGTGGTGTTGTCTAGGCTATCCTTAGATTTAGATAAACACCGCAGTTCATACCCAGAAATTTTCCAGATGCTTCTGAGGTTATTTAGAGTTAGTAGGTGATATTGGTGAAAATAGAGAAAGCCAATTTTTCTCAACTTCTCTTTTCTAATCTTAGGGTTTAAACAATCTTGGTATTTGACTTATAACTGATATTCTCTACATAGCTTACCAAGCATTACTGTCAGTTATTTTTAGGTTTCCTCATGCCTTGTTGAGGTAGATTATTTTTTCTACCTCACTTTCTTAAATATTTAACAAAAATAAAAAATTTTCATAAAAAAGGGGTATTCAACCATGCTGAATTGGGAAAATAAATTTCAATCCTGGAAAAACAAACGGATTACTCGTCGTTCTGCTTTATCTGCTTTTAGCTCTAGTTTAGTCCTATCTGCTGCGTTATTCACTTGGAATACACCCCAAAATAGCGCTCAACAGCAAGCAATTTCATCTACTGGCAGTACAACTAACACAAATAGTAAACTAATTGCCAGTAATGACAAAAAAGTAGTCCGAATAGTTCGTTCTAAACAGCTTACAGCCTTAGCAGTTTTAGAAAAAAAAGGCACTTTAGAAAAACGATTAGGAGCTTTAGGTTATAAAGTTGAATGGCCTGAATTTGCTGCTGGACCACAACAGTTAGAAGCTTTAAATGCAAATGGACTTGATATTGCGTCTACAGCCGAATCACCTCCAGTTTTTTCTCAAGCAGCCGGAGTTCCTCTCGTATATTTAGCAGCTAACTCCTCTGATGGTAGAGCAATTTCACTTCTAGTTCCCCCCAATTCACCTGTTAAAAGGTTTAAGGATTTGAAAGGCAAAAAAGTTGCTTTCCAAAAAGCATCTATTGGACATTACCTCACAGTTAGAGCAGCGGAAAAAGAAGGTTTAAAACTCACTGACGTAACTTCAGTTTTTTTAGCACCTCCAGATGCTAATGCCGCCTTTAGCCAAGGTAAAGTAGATGCCTGGTTTATTTGGGAGCCATTTGTCACCAGAAATGTCCAAAACAAAGTGGGTCGGGTCTTATTAGATGGTGGTAAAGGTTTAAGAGATACTAATAACTTTTATACCACCACTCGTAAATACTACCAAGAAAATCCTCAAGTAATTAAAATCTTTTTTGAAGAATTACAAAAAGCACAAAATTGGTCTAAAAATAACCGTAAAGAAATTGCTCAGTTACTAGCTGCTACAACTCAGCTTGATGCCCCAACTTTAGAGAAAATGCACGACAAATATGATTTTGCATTAGTACCAATTAATGCAAAAGTGATCAAAAAACAACAAGAAGTTGCAGATAAATGGTATAGTCTGGGGCTTATACCTAAAAAAGTAAATGTTAGAGATGGGTTTTTAACACCCCAACAATATGCTGCATTTACTCCTAAAGAAGTTCTTGCTAAAAAGTAGCATTTTGTAATGGTTTTATTCTCTTTATATTAAAAAAAATGAAAAAGAATAAAACTTAAATTGATCTTTGACATTATATAACTTGAATGAATCTGATTTTCAACCATGCCGACACTGACTTTAACTAATTTGCAAATCACTTCTCTTGATGCTCCACTAGGAGCAGTTGTAACTGGATTAGATGGTACAAAATCTCTCGCTCCTGAAGTTATTTTACAATTAAAACAAGCACTTAGAGATTATCATATTCTCATCTTCAAAAATCAACATCTTAATGATGAGCAATTTTTGAACTTTAGTTTTAATTTTGGTTCATTATTTGTCCCACCAGATAATATTCCAGTTCTTGCTTCTCAACCAGGAGTAACACCAGTTATAATCCCTGTTTCTAATGTTGATGGTGGCTACACAGGTACAGGTGAATTAGCTTTTCATTCTGATCATAAATGGACACCCTATCCTTCTAGTGGTTCTCTACTTTATGCTTTAGAAGTACCATCTGAAGGTGGAGATACTTCTTGGTTAAATCTCAATTTAGCTTATGAAACTTTGGATGAATCAACCAAACAACAAATTGCAGATTTGCAGTTGATTACTTATAATCCATTTTTAAATAAGCCAGGAGAACCTCGCCGAAAGTATCGTGAGGATAAGAATATTACTCTCATTAGTCCTGTCTTTCCCCACCCATTGGTGAGAACTCATCCAGAGAGTGGTAAAAAGATTTTGTATTTAGATTACACCACAGAAGTTGAAGTTGTTGGTTTAGAACCCCAAGAGGGTAAGGAATTAATTGAACAGTTGAGAAATCATCTGCATCAACCTCAATTTTATTATCAACATAAATGGTCTGTAGGCGATATTGTCTACTGGGATAATCAATCTACATTACATTATCGTCAAGCTTTTGATCCTCATCAACGTCGGGTCATGAAACGCATTAGTTTAGCGGGTAGTCGCCCATTTTAGGTTCTGGAATAAACCGATTTGAATTGAAATTAAGTGAGGAGACATAATTATGAACTTTAATCTACAACGCCGCAGAGTTTTACAGAAATTTATTCAATATTCAGCATTAGCTTTGGTTTTTCTTTCTACTCCCATTGCTAGTAATATAGTCGAAGCCCAAAATACAACTAATAAAGCAGGAATTAAAACAAAAGTAGTCCGACTTGCTTATCAAACTTCTGGAGATATTGTGAAAATTAAAGGAGTGGTAGATAAGCGTCTTGAGCCTTTAGGTATCAAGGTAGAATGGTCTCCATTTCCTGCTGGTCCACAACTAATGGAAGCGATGAATGCAAATAGGGTTGATATTGGTTCTGTAGGAGAAACACCACCAATTTTTGCTCAAGCTGCTGGCGCTCAATTAGCTTATATTGCTGGACGTAAACCTAGTAAAGGTGAAGGTAGTGCTATTGTTGTCCAGCCAGATTCTCCTATTAAGACAGTTAAGGATCTTAAAGGGAAAAAAGTTGTTTTTCAAAAAGGATCAGCATCACATTATTTACTACTAAGAGCCTTGGCTGAAGCAGGTTTAAAATATAGCGATATTCAAGCAGTTAGTTTAACTCCAGCAGAAGCTCGTGATGCTTTTATTCAAAAGAAAATTGATGCTTGGGTAGCCTGGGACCCCTTTATTGCGGTTGTCCAAAAAACTGCTAATGCTCGTATTTTGAGAAATGCTTCCAGAATTGCTACTCAAGGTGGATTTTATATGGCTAGACGGAGTTTTGCTGTGGAAAATCCAGAAGTTGTGCGGATAGTTTTAGAAGAGGTAGATAAATTAGGAGAATGGGCAGAATCTAATCCTGACGAAGTTGTGAAAATTCTTGCACCTGAACTAAAACTTGATCCTGCACTTTTAGCTGTGGTAGTTCGGAGACGGACATTCCGTATACGCCCAATTAACTCATCTCTTGTTGCTGAACAACAACGCATTGCAGATTTGTTTTATAAGGAAGGGGTTATTCCTAAACAAGTTGCCATTAAAGAGTCGGTTTTAAGTTCTCAACAGTATGCAGCTATTACACCCCAAAGAATTAGTAAGAAATAACCTGTAGTTATTCTGATTTTTACTTTGGCGGCTAAACCCCGCCCTTAGAGGATGTTTGAAAAGTCGTATCCCGTAATTTTCATCACATTGTTACCCCCCTTTCCCCTTGTAAAGGGGGGTAACAATAAAAATCCACTTCTTTCCCCTTTACAAGGGGAGGGTTAGGGAGGGGTAAAAAATATTTGATACATCAACCATAACTTTTCAAACACCCTCTTAGAGGATGTTTGAAAAGTATCAGAATTAATCGAGATCCCCCCAACCCCCCTTACAAAGCTTACAAAGGGGGGCTAAATTCCTCAAAGTTCCCCTTTTCAAGGGGGATTTAGGGGGATCTGCGGGTGTCAGATCCCACACGAAAAAGTTTTCAAACAACCTCTTAATCATCCTGATCACCGGTTAATAATTATGAAACTTTCTTCTCCTGGTTTTTCATCAAAGTATACAATGAGAAAAAATAAGTTCCATTTGAAGTTTATCAAAAATCCCTATTTTCAATCATTCATACCTTGGGTTGTACCCATAACAATAATTATATTCTGGCAATTCTTGTCTTCTGTTGGGGTTATTCCCATTAGAATATTACCAGCACCTTTAGCAGTTGTTAGTGCTGCTATTAAATTAACTCAGACAGGTGAACTTTTCAGAAATATTGGTATTAGTGCCATAAGAGCAATATCTGGGTTTTTAGTGGGAGGAAGTATTGGTTTTAGCTTAGGTTTACTTAATGGTGTTTCTCCGATTGCGGAAAAGTTACTAGATACATCACTGCAAATGCTGCGGAATATTCCTAACTTAGCATTAATTCCATTGGTAATTTTATGGTTTGGCATTGGTGATGAGGCGAGATTATTCCTGGTATCTTTAGGTGTAATGTTTCCTATTTATTTAAACACTTTTCATGGGATTCGCAGTGTTGATCACGGATTGATTGAAATGGGTAAAATTTACGGTTTAAATACTTGGGGTTTATTTTGGCGAATTATTCTCCCAGGGGCAATGTCTTCAATTTTAGTTGGTGTGCGGTTCTCTTTAGGGATTATGTGGTTAACACTGATTGTCGCAGAAACAATTGCTGCGGATTCTGGGATTGGTTATATGGCAACAAATGCTAGAGAATTTATGCAAACTGACGTTGTAGTTTTAAGTATTTTAATATATGCCTTGTTCGGCAAGCTGGCTGATATAGTTGCTAAAACTTTAGAAAACTATTGGTTGCAATGGAATCCCAGTTATTTGAAGGGTTAATCTACTCATACTCGATAGAGTTACAGTATTTTTTGTAAAAGTATTGCTTTTCTTGATTCTTTTGTGTAATACTCTTGAGTATTACCCAAATAGTACGGTTTACCGATAGAGTTAACGTAGTTTTTGATTGAAAAATTTTACACTTAAGTATCATGCAAGTTCTTTGGTTTATTCCCACACATGGCGATGGACGTTATTTAGGAACTGCTACAGGTGGTCGTTCAGTTAACTTTGATTATTGGCGACAAATTGCCCAAGCGGTTGATCAATTAGGGTTTACAGGGGCTTTATTACCCACAGGTCGTTCTTGTGAAGATGCCTGGATTTTAGCTTCAACTTTGGTAACGCACACTAAAAAAATGCGGTTTTTAGTAGCAATCCGTCCGGGGTTAATGTCGCCAGGAGTAGCAGCAAGAATGGCAGCAACTTTTGATAGAATTTCTGGCGGAAGATTATTAATTAATGTCGTGACTGGTGGTGATCCTGTTGAATTAGCTGGTGATGGTTTGCATCTTGGTCATGATGATCGCTATCAACTAACTGATGAATTTTTAACAGTTTGGCGAGAAATTGCTGGAGGTGAAATTTCTAATTTTGAAGGTGATTATCTCAATATTAAAGAGGGGAAAATCCTATTCCCTAATATCCAAAAACCTCACCCACCTTTGTGGTTTGGTGGTTCTTCTCCCATTGCTCAAGTAATTGCTGCCAAGCACGTTGATGTTTATTTAACTTGGGGTGAACCACCTCAACAAGTAGCAGAAAAAATTGCTGCTGTGAGACGTTTGGCACAAGCACAAGGCCGAACATTAAGCTTTGGTATTCGTCTTCATGTCATTGTCAGAGAAACTGAAAGTCAAGCTTGGGATGCTGCTAATGATTTGATTCGTTATGTAGATGATGCAGCTATTAAAAAATCCCAACAAGCTTATGCCAGAATGGATTCAGTTGGACAAAACCGCATGAAGGAATTACATAATGGCAGTCGGGAAGCATTAGAAATTAGCCCTAATTTATGGGCAGGAATTGGTTTAGTTAGAGGTGGTGCGGGAACTGCATTAGTAGGTGATCCCGATACTGTTGCTAAAAGAATGCAGGAATATGCGGACATAGGAATTGATACTTTTATCTTCTCTGGTTATCCCCATTTAGAGGAAGCTTATCGGGTAGCAGAATTGCTTTTTCCTCGTTTACCTTTGGATAATTTACCAACAATAGAACCACAACTATTAAGTCCTTTTGGTGAAATTGTTGCTAACCGGGAATTTCCTCAACAGCTTCAAGAACAACTTAGAGAAACAACAGTAGCCACCGTAGATTAGTTGAAAATTAATTCAATCAAGAGGTTTTTGTCAGATGACTTATATTTTAGCGATCGCTGGTAGTCCTTCTCATCCTTCTAGAACCTATGGAATTTTAGAATATGCAACTCAAATTCTTTCCCAACAAGGTTTAGAAACAGATATTATTTCTGTACGGGATTTACCTGCGGAAGATTTAGTTTATGGACGTTACAATAGTCCAGCTTTAGAAAAACCAAAAGCACTACTAGAACGAGCTAGTGGGGTAATTATTGCTACGCCAATTTATAAGGCTGCATATACTGGGTTACTCAAATCTTTTTTAGATTTATTACCACAAAAAGCTTTAAATGGTAAGGTTCTATTACCATTAGCTACTGGTGGTACAATCGCTCATTTATTATCAATAGAATATGCCTTAAAACCAGTTTTAGGTGAATTAGGTGCAAGACATATTTTAAGTACAGTTTACGCAGTAGATAAGCAAATTCAAATTCAAGCTGATGGTAGTTTGCAATTGGATGAAGAAATTGATCAACGCCTCAAAGAAGTTTTAACAGAATTTATCCAAGCTGTTAATAAGTCTCAACCTGATGTCAAAGAATTAGCATATAGTAACTAAAGGTATCTATGAATCAATACTCTGATTTACTATCGGAACTCTCTGATTTTCTTTATCCTCGTAGTCCTTATTATGGAGATTTGAAGTCAGAACATTTAGAATTTAATGCTCAACTTCAAGATTTTTCGCAACGAGTGAGCTATATTTCTGGTCTACAAACTGGTGGTAAACTTTCCTCAGAAGAGGCTTATAAACAAATACATATTCTCTGGAAAAATTTAAAAATGACCAAGAAAAAAATATTAATTTGCTAAAAAAAAGTAGATCCCCGACTTCTATCATTGGTTAATAATTTAATTGACATCATCAAATAAGAAGTCGGGGATCTTACCCCAACTAATAAACCCAAAAAAATTACTATCGTTTGTATATTTCATCATCAAAATTGTCGTAGAATTGCAAGCGAGCAGTTCCCACAACTAAATTATTTACATTTTCTCCAGGGGAAATAACCTGGACTCAAAATGGATAAATACCTTTGTTGGTGGGATTATAAAATGGTTTTAAACCGATGGTAATTGTTTAATTAGCGGTAACTGGTTGGTTAAAATTAGCAATAACAGTTTGCGGTTGATATGGATTTTTGGCTAGGGTAATACCTAGCCTTTTTTTTGTCCATTTGTTTCTGCAAAAGCAATAAGTAGGTTGGCGTTGAAAATTGTCGTTGGGGTAAGGGAACAGGAAGAGAGTTTTGAGTGATTTTACTTTTCTTCACATACCTTTAAATTTTTCTGTTCACCTACTTACTGTTTTTTTTGATCAAATTCAATATTTTCTAGACCGTCTATTTGTGTGAAAACAACCTATTGTAATTGCTAATTAGCCAGAAATTCTGGTAAGTTCTATCTAACTGCATAAAATTCTAGCTCACGAATCAAAATTCTCTTAGTTATGGAAATTAGGGATGAAAAAATATAATCCGCTAAATAATGCTGGTAAACTGACTGCTTTCCTATGTTTGCTTACCATTTTGCTCACACCTTGTGTGATAGTTAATGCTGGTGAACGTGGTGTATTAATGAAATTTGGTCAAGTCCAAACACAGATATTAGGAGAAGGTATTCACTTAATTATCCCTGTAGTTAATACAGTTAAAAAATTAAGTATCAGAATTCATAAGCAGGAAATATCAACTGAAGCAGCTTCTAAAGATTTACAGAATGTTTTTACAGATTTAACTCTTAATTGGCATTTTTTACCAGATAAAGTTAATAAAATATTTCAACAAATTGGTGATGAAGATCAGGTTATTGAATCTATTATAAATCCAGCAATTGAAGAAGTATTAAAAGCAGTCGTAGCCCAATATACTGCTGAAGAAGTAATTACAAAACGCGGGGATGTTAAGAGAGAGTTAGATCAAGCCCTAACGGCAAGATTGGGAAATTATAATATAGCAGTTGATGATATTTCCTTAGTTCATATTCGCTTTTCTGACCAATTCAGAGCAGCAGTAGAATCCAAACAAATTGCCGCACAGGAAGCAAAACGGGCTGAATTTATTGCCTTAAAAGCAGTGAAAGAAGCAGAAGTAAAAGTCAATTTAGCCAAAGGGGAAGCAGAAGCTCAAAACTTACTCAGAGAGAGTTTGACACCGGAATTACTGCAAAGGCAAGCGATAGAAAAATGGAATGGAAAACTACCGCTAATTATGGGTAAAGATAGTTTAAATATCTGGGATATTCAGAAGTTAATTACAGCTAGTGAAAATTAACTTCTGTAGAATATGGTAAATAATTCTAGTAATCACCCATTAGTAAAGAAAATGGGAGTATCAATAATCTTCAATTGAATTAGAAGTACAATCACTAATGTGTATGCAGTTGAAGAAACGAGACTGTTAAATAATTCTTTTTTGAGATTACGTTCCTTGTTTTCTTGTTGAAACATATCTACTGAGCCATATTGCATCAACAGGATGCCTATAATATTTGATAGCCAGTAGCCAAGAATAGTACAAGGAAACAGTAATTTTGGCGATAATAAACTACATAAATACCCAAAAAAGTAAGCAATGGGTAGATTAAATAATAAATCATTCCACCAACATAAAGGAGAAAGCAAGTATCCCAACACTAACAAAAATCCACCCCTGAGTTTCTTCCAAATATTCACGTTTGGCTGCGCTAAGTAGAGTTGTGTATTTTCGCTATTCATGCTGACTGTCGAGCTTTCTGTTTGGAGATTAGTCATAAAACTACACTATTTTTATAGTCTTAGAGGGTGTTTGAGAAGTTTTTAATGTATAAACAAACCCCTCTCCAAACCTCTCCCCGAAGCGGGGAGAGGCTTTGAAAACCCCCTTCCCTCGTAGGGAAGGGGGCAGGGGGGTTAGGTTTTTGGAGATTATCGGTTTCATCTAATACTTTTAAAACATCCTCTTAGTGTAGTTTAACCTAGAAAGCGAGAAAATGTCCAGTTTTTAAACTAACTATTTAGTTCAAAAATATTTTGATTTTTGGTGAAAAATATTAGTAATATGCCCCAAGTAGGCTATAAGTTAAACTAGCAAGCACTAATGACGTAATAATTACATAGACAAAATTTCGCTGTAAAAGAAAAGTGCAGAAAGAAATGATCACGCGCAAAATAGGAATAGCAATGAGTATCAACAATCCTAATTGAATAATTCCCCGGCGGCTACCTGCCAAAACAGCATTTACTACACCTGTTGGGGAATGAAACTCAGATGGTGTACCTCGAAATATTTGATATTCAGCAGGCTCAGAACCATGATTAATCAAGTACAAAATACCTCCGAATAATACTATAGAACTAGCGATTAAAACTCCATATTTAAGGAGGTTACTGAGTAGATATTCTAATTGTTTTTCATTGGCTGATTTTGTGAATTTTTGATGATTAAGATTTTCATCATGATGACTGAGACGCTGTTCTTCTAGTTGTTGAATATCACAATCTCGCTCTTCTAATTGAAAAGTGAAATTTCCAACTTTTCTTTCTATCTCTGTTGTGCAAGTCCACCGAAAACCAGAATTTAATTTATACATAATTACAGCCCTCCTATTAGACTGTTATAGACCATTTTTAATGCCATTACTACCAATACAAAACTGAAGATAATTCTGAGAATTTGAGTTTTAGCACCGATTAAAATTCTGGCCCCCAAAAAAGCACCTGGTAACACTCCCAACATTACTGGCATAGATAAACCTGGATCTATATATCCCTGTGTTAAATAAACACCTGCTGAGGCTGCGGCTGTGACACCAATCATAAAATTACTGGTAGTAGTGGAAACTTTAAAAGGGAGACGCATGGCTTGATCCATAGCCAATACCTTGAATGCTCCCGAACCAATTCCCAATAAACCAGAAAGCACTCCTGCTACTAACATAATACTGAACCCAGCAGGTAAAGCATGAACTTGGTAAGGGATTACACCATCAGGAGTGGGGTAAGTCCCATTAAGTTGGAGATATTCTGCTAAGGGGTCTGGTGGAGAAATTTCTGTTTGTTCTGGTCTGGGGCGTTGAGACAAGTATGCTGAATAAATTAGCACAATTGCCAAAATCAAGGAAAGTATTTTTACGGTTACATGAGTGGCTATTAAAGCCCCAATAAGAGCGCCAATGGTGGTGGCTACTTCCAGAAACATTCCCAAGCGCAGATTAGCGTAGCCTTTTTTAATATATGTAGATGCTGAACCTAATGATGTCGCAATAACTGATACTAATGATGCCCCAACGGCATAGCGAATATCAACACCAAAGACGGAAGTTAATAATGGAACTATGACGATTCCACCACCTAAACCAGTTAATGCTCCGACTAAGCCGGCACTAAATGATCCCAACCAAACCAGTAAAGAAAATGCTAATATGCTCAATTTAAATTCCCCCTTTTGTTTAATCTATATTTATGAACCTTGATAATTTTTGTCAGCAGGACGTAAACAGAAACCGAAATTTATCTATGGATAAGATTGAGAAGACTAAAACTACGACTATCCAGGAAGATAAAAGTACCTAATCCGATTAAGACAAAGGGCATGAAACGATTACCATATTTGGTAAAAATGTTAGCCAAGGCTTGATTATAAGTTAACTTATGTGCTATGTAACACAACACCCCCACTAATGAAAAGAAAACACCCAAAATTACTAATAGACTTTGCCAATTACTACTGGCAAATATCGGCACATAAATACTAATGTTATCTGTTCCATTGGCAAATGTCACAGCCGCCACACTATAAGTTTGCAAATTGAAAAACTTCGCCCATAGCGATCGCTTTGAAACTTCTGTATCTGTCTCCACACCCTCTGATTCATCCTCTTCTTGATTCATTAAACTTCTGATCCCCATGATGATTGGGACTAAACCGAATAACCCAATCCAAGGACGGGGTAAGATTAAACCGCCAAAAAAACCTGGCAAACTAGCCAAAATTAAAGCGGTGAAACCTAGATACTGACCGATAATAATATGCCAACGGCGAAACTTAGCATTTACCTGAGAAAAAAACAAGGTCAAAATGACTAAATCATCAATGTTCGTGGCACTAAAAGCCATTGCTCCGGTACTAATTGCAGTTACTATACTCATAATGTTGTTAGATTTTAGATTTTAGATTTTGAATTTTTGACTATCAAGAGATATTGATTGAGGATTATTAAGTAACAATTGACGTTGATTCTTCTCCATCACCAATTACCAATCACCCATTACCCATTACCACCCCTTAATAGTTATTTCTTTCTGCGAATCGAGCATGAATATCATCAACTCTTTGAATAATTCCTGTTGCTAAGTGAGGAGAACGTTGTTTTTTAATAAAAAACCAGCCACAAGTAACAGAAAGATACAACAAGAACAAGTAAGGAAAGGTATTATAAGGAGCTTCCGGCATGGGAAACAGGCTACTACCAGGAATCCCCACACTACCGACAACTGGGATCATCATGAACGCCACAGCTAAAACCGCAAACACCACATCTATCGAACGAAGTTTTCTGATTTTGTATAGATAGACTGGAGCAGCAACAGAAATCAGAATATAAACAGTTAAAAATCCATAACTACAAATAGCCCCTAAATAGCCCATACAATCGAATAGTTTGATATGAAAGAAGGACATTATTGCCGGGATCAAAAATGTCAATAGTGAACATATCGTGACGGCAACATGAGGAGTTCTATTAGCTGCGTGAGCGTTACCTAAAGAGGCATGAAACAAACCATGACGAGCCATTAAAAAAGCCACTCTAGCCGCAGGATTAATACTGCCAAGAATGCAAGCAAAGAAACTAAACAACGCGCCTAACGCTACCAATTCTCCCAAAAAACCCACTCCTGCTTGTCGAGACAGAAAACCCAAAGGTTCTTCGGTGTCTTTAATCGAGATGCCTGTACCTTGAAAACCCAGAATTTCTATGTAGGTGGTGGAAATAAAAAATAGCCCGGCAAGAATAACACTACCCATAACGGCTCTAGGTATTGTCCGTAATGGCTTTTTGGCTTCATCACCTAAGCTAGTGGCACTTTCAAAGCCGGAAAAACCAAACATCACCAATACAAGTCCCGTAGCTACACTACCGGGAGTAACTCCAGAAAGGGTGATTTGGGACATATCCACAGCAAAACCTTTATGCGCCCAAATAATTATACATAAGATACTTATCAAAACAAGGGAAGCACCTTCTAACCAAAGCATGGCTACAGCCGAAAGTTGGATATCTTTGTAAGCTGCATACCAGGAAATTCCTGCACCAATAGCTAACAGTGTGATGCTAGAAGGATGAATACCCAAATGACCAATTAGCATTCCACTAAAATTAGCGAATCCGCACAAAACGGACATTCCTGTAAATAAATAAGCCAGCACTAAACTCCAACCACAAATTACTCCTGCTGTTGGTCCTAAGCCTTGGGTGATGTAGGAATAGAGAGAACCAGGAGATGCGGAACGACTAGCAAATTGGTTAATGTTAATGCTGACTAACATTAGTCCAATCAACCCAATCACAAAACTTAGCCAAGTACCATTTCCTGAAAGTGCCATAATTAAACCAATATTAGATGCTGGTACAGTTGTGGGTGCAATTACAGCAAATGATTGCGCTAATACTTCCGAAAAAGACAGGCAATTTGCCCGTAATCCATGAATACTTTGACAAGAAGATATTTCTTTACTCATTTTTATATTTTTATAGTGGTAAATGACACATAACTCGATAGACTATGGGGAATTATTCATGTTTATGTGATGAATATATAAGGCACATTTGTTTATGTTGATTGTGGACAAACCCCATCTAAATTTTTTCCTTTTATGTGGTCATTTAAAATCAGATTGTACAGTAATTAACTTCGCATATCTATGACAATCTGGCTATTTTTAGTTAAATATTTGAGACTATCAATGCCAATTTCAGGAAAGTCATAATGATCACTATTCTGTAACCTGTATCCTTTAAATGCCGAGGTTCAATAATTTTTGCATCTATGAATACATTTGAGGTCACGAACTGTATTTATCTTGACAAATTAAATACTACCTTATGTGTTCCTAGTAAGCAAGTGTTAGATAAAAAATATTTTTTAAGATTTTATACATCATTGACAAATTCCGAAAAGTACATCGGAGTTAGTGCCATTTGATTTTGATAAATTACTTTTTTATATTTTAAACTTTAAGTTGTATATAATACTCCCTAATTGCACAGACTTTAAAGGTGATTTAGGGGAAGATTACCATTAAGCCTTGCTTTACAAAGTTTTCATAGCCTATGTATTTATTCACCTCTAAAAATACGAGTATAAAAATAAATAGTATGATATTGTTGCCAACGTAATCTAATAATGGTAACTTGGAATACGAAATTAATTTATGATCAGAAAAAAAACTCAAATTTCACAGATTTTTTTAAAGAACATCAATCTTTACATCTGATTATCATCTTGACTACTTTTTCTCATAGTTATCAGCTAAATATTCTCAAACCGGAAACTACTACCATGAAAAGCTGGAAGTCCATATTAGTTCTTGCATTGTTATGTCTGAGTTTAGTATTTGCTGACTCTGCATTAGCTGATCCGCCAAAATACAAGAAAAATCCTGATTACATCACACTGAATCAAAAACTACAACAATTACAAACGGCGAAAGCTACACAAACCCCGTTAACTGGTTATACACCAGAGGAAATTGACCAAAAAATCCATGATTTAGAATTTCAAAAATCTGCTTTTGAGTCAGGAATTGACTGGGGACAATGTAGTAATCAAACAGGAAAAACTCTAGCTATATATGGCACAGAACCAAATTTGGAAGATGATGATTATTCCAATGGTGCAGCATTATATTTTTTAGCTGATGGTCAAACGACAAAAGATAAATGGAATTGCAAAGGAATCTATCTACCCACAGATGTTAAAGCTGTAGCTTTAGGGTTGAATGGGGAGAAGGAAGAATTAACTGATGGTGTTGTCATTAAAGTTTTTAATGGCACTAAAGTGGTATTGAAAACCAACCCAGATACAAGTGCAATTGAATTTAACCAAGTGGGAACACAAATTCCTAAAGCTGGTGAGATTAACTGGTTTGTTCCTAATGTTACCCAAGCAGTTATAGATGCCAAAATTACTAACGCACCTACTAAAAAAGCTTAATAGTCATTAGTTGAGTAGGTTGGGTTGACGCAAGGAAACCCAACATCATCAAGACTTGGTTAGGTTGCGCTTGTCATTAGACATCTCCAAAAAAGATTGTAGAGACGTTCCATGGAACGTCTCTACAGGGTTTTCAGGTCAAGTATCTTTAATTTTTGGAGATATCTATTTAACCCAACCGACTCAACTCATTTTTAATTAACCGGGTTTCTTCAGACAGCAGAGTAGTTTCAGTCTCTATACTGCTATTAATAGCGGTAACTCTATGCAAATTAGGCTGAATAATTAGACTGACACCAATAGCCCAAGCTAGTGCAACCATCCAACCGGCGAGAATATCGCTAGGAAAGTGAACCCCAAGATAAAGGCGTGTCCAAGCAATAGTTAACAGGTACAAACTACCAATAGTTAGAACTAACCAACGCCAAGGACGATGCCAAGTTAAAATTACTACAATTGCTACTAGTGTCATGCTTGTCATGGCGTGACCACTAGGAAAAGCATAATCAAATTCAGGTGCTTTTGATATCCATAAATGGGGACGTATTCGGTGCATAAATTCTTTGGCTGTGCGGTTAATAAGCAGATTCCCGCAAGCTGTAGTCAGTAAGTAAGCAAGAGTTCTCCATTTTCTTTGCTTCCATAATATTAGAGCGATAGCACTTAATACAGGTAATACAGTCCAGAATGATCCCCATTTAGTCAGCAATACGGCAAAAATATCCAGTTGTGGATTAGCTGTAGAGTGAATTGCCAACAAAATTGGCATATCCCAGAGAAAACCACCGTCATTTTGCCAAATCCTCACCGCCAGGATTTCCACAACCTGCAAAGGCAAATACACACCCATAAATATCAGCAACAAAGAACGCCAATGGGAAAGTAACAGGTTTTTCAGAAAATTAAGCGGTGACTTGCTTTCACCCCGACTTTTTTTTAGTTTTTTCATAATTCCATCCAGTATACAAGTATCATTTTCTATCAAAATACTGAGAATAAATCAACTATCGTAGTCCAGACAAGAGAAATAATTGTCTGCGGAGTCCTGAAAATCAGGAAATTCTCACTAAGACATATAGATACTGGTAAGTAATTGGACAAAAATATTTACAGTCATTGCGAGGGAAGGGAAGCAATCACAACCCTTGCGATTGCTTCATTTCACTTCGTTCCATATGGCTAACGCAATGACATTGTGTAATTAATTCTGTCTCACTACTTACTAGACATTTTATTATTTATAAGTTTATAATACAGTAAATTGATAGAGATGCTGTAGTTTTATGAAAAATTGCCAAAACTAGGGTATCTTTCAACACTTAAGCTAAAAAATTACCCTTCAGGAGTAATAAAAGTCTACTTACCAGATTTATAAAAAGTCATCCTGAACAAACTTAGACAGCGATTTTTTGTATTCATAAAATTGAGTCTACTCGAGCTTATCTTTCTCAATTCTCAATTAACTTACACTAACACCAGTATGGACTACTTATTACTACCAGCTTTCAGCTTTTTCATTGGCATCATTGTGGGTTTAACAGGTATAGGTGGTGCATCTTTGATCACTCCTATGTTGATTTTTGTTTTTCAAGTACCACCTTCTATTGCTATTAGTTCTGATGTGGTTGCAGCTACATTAATGAAAGTAGTAGGGGGAGTAAAACACTGGCAACAGAAAACCCTTGATTTAGAAGTAGTTAAATGGTTGTCAATGGGTAGTGTTTCTGGTTCGCTATTGGGAGTAGGGGTTTTACACCAACTCAGACAAAGTGGAGAACATAACCTAGATAACCTTTTACTGCGGTTACTAGGAATAATGATTTTGATAGTTACATTAGCAGCATTAATCCAAATGTTGTTGATGACATTTTTCCCCAAAATTAATTTACCCGAATTGCCAAAATTAAATTTAAAAACGAATGAAGGACGTTTTTTATCCTTACTTATTGGCGCAATTTTAGGCTTTTGTGTGGGAATGACAAGTGTTTCATCAGGTTCTATGTTCGCCCTAGCATTAATCGCTTTTTTTCGGTTAGATGCCCGAAAATTAGTAGGTACAGATATTACACAAGCCGCCATTTTACTAATATTTACATCCCTGGGACATCTGACTTTAGGAACTGTTGATTGGAGTTTAGTCATACCTATTTGGATAGGTTCTGTTCCCGGAGTTCTCATTGGTGCGAAACTTTGCGAAATTACCCCTCAACGTCCACTCAGATTTATTATCTACAGCATCTTAATGATGGTAAGTTGGAAATTAGTCGGACAAGCATAATTAACTCTATATCTCTCTGGGTTTTAATTTACTTATCCAAATAATAAATTAAATGTTCCTCTTTCATACATAATAAATAACCCCAAACCAATTAATACAAAAGGAACAATAGCCTGACCATAACGACTTAAAATATAACTAATGTTAGGTTGAAGAGTTAATAAATAAGCGATACCGCACCAAACCCCTACCATGACAAAAAATACCGCCAAAATTATTCCTAAACCCACAATACTTTGACCTGCAAATAGGGGTATATAAATACTAATATTATCACCGCCATTAGCAACTGTCACAGCCGCAACTTTATAAGTGTTGGGATGTAAAATGCTTAATAAAAAAGAAAATGGAGGGCTATTATATTCAGTATTTACTGTCTGAACTTCTGTCCCTTCTTCTTCCCGATTTACTAATTGTTTAATCCCAATAGCAATTGGTAATATTCCTAGTAATCCAATCCATTCTCGCTGGATAACTAAGCCACCGAAAAAACCTGGTAAGCTGAGGATAATAATAGCTGTAAAGCCAAGATATTGACCGATAAAAATATGTCTACGCCGAAAATTGCTATCTATTTGCGAAAAAAATAGCAATAGAATAATAATGTCATCAATATTAGTGGCAGCAAAGGCAATTATGCTTTCTGTAAAAGCAGTAGCAACCTGATTCATGGTAAAATTTCATAATATAACACTATTTATCAAGATAGCAATATTTGGAACACTAAATTCAATCTAATATCTTTCAGGTTCAATTAAAAAAATGTAGGTTGGGTTAAGCGACAGCGCAACCCAACAAAATACCGAAAATGTGGGAAATATTGAAAATGTCAGAAATAAAGCAAAAAAATGTAGCGACTGTCTTGATTGTCAAGCGATCGTTAAGGAAAAATTTAAAGTCTAGGAAAAAAGTCAGAAAATAGAGGAGAAAAACAGAACAGAACAAAACAGGTAAATTATAGATTGCCATAAATTACCAAACTAGATTGGAGGTATAAAAACGACAGTAGAACTTTATGCAGAAATTGGTTGTGAGTCTTGAGAAATAGACCAAGGAAGATGATCTCGAATCATCGCATTTAAAATAACTAACATTTTATGAACGCAAGCAGTAATGGCCAATTTTTTGGGTTTACCACGTTCAACCAAGCGCTCATAAAAAGTTTTGATAACAGGATTATGACGCATGGCAACAACAGCACCCATATAAAGAATGGCACGAACATGGGCGCGACCACCATTAATCATGCGCTTACCTTTGTGCTGACCACTATCATGATTAATTGGTGCAACACCAACTAAGCGAGAGATTTGTTTGGCAGTTAATTGACCTAATTCTGGTAAGTCAGAAACTAAAGTGGTAGAAATTACTTGACCAACGCCAGGAGTAGTTTTGAGTAGATTGACTTTATCAATCCATTGTTGATTATTTTGGGTCAACGTCTCAATTTCTTGATTGAGTTGTTGAAGATGTTGCTCAAGATAATCAATATGGGATTCAATATCTGTCAAAGCTTTACCACGAGCGCGGTCACGGCGATTCTTTTCCGCTGTAGACATTTCTACTAATTGTCTTCGGCGACTAATTAATTCGCCTAATTGACGTGACATTTCACTTTCGATTGCTAACACCTCCGGTTTCATTGCTTCACCGAAATGCGCCAAAATCTGTGCATCAATGGCATCGGTTTTGGCTAACTTACCTGTAGCTTTAGCAAAGTCTCTTCCCTGACGAGGATTGATTAATGCTACTGGTAAAAGAGCCGCTTGCAATTGAATGATTAATTCTGTTTCTAGTCCTCCTGTTGCTTCCAGTACGATTAGGTTTAAATCGTTAGATTGAAGTTGCTTAACTAGATTAGCTATTTCTGTTTCAGTATTAGCAAATTGAAATGCTTTACCCATTGGACGGATATAAACATCAAGTGTTGCTTTACTTACGTCAATGCCTACCCATTGGGAGATATAATCCATTTTTAACTCTCCAATTTCAATTACTTCTTTTTAATTTGTTTTGTTTTTATTCATCCCCTTGATTTCACTCATCCTTGCACGATACGGGCTATATTATCTATGTCTTTGTTCATAGTTTTTACCCCAGGCGACTGTTCGAGTTCTGTCATGGAGATTGTTGTGGTGATCCTTGCTACAAAGCGGTCTTTTCTGACCCAGGTTGGGACGGTCTACCACTTCTTCTAACATACCTCTAAGATACAAGGTTGGGTTAAGCGACAGCGCAACCCAACAAAATACCGAAAATATGGGAAATATTGAAAATGTCAGAAATAAAGCAAAAAAATGTAGGTTGGGTTAAGCGACAGCGCAACCCAACAAAATACCGAAAATGTGGGAAATACTGAAAATGTCAGAAATAAAGCAAAAAAATGTAGGTTGGGTTAAGCGACAGCGCAACCCAACAAAATACCGAAAATGTGGGAAATACTGAAAATGTCAGAAATAAAGTAAAAAAATGTAGGTTGGGTTAAGCGACAGCGCAACCCAACAAAATACCGAAAATGTGGGAAATATTGAAAATGTCAGAAATAAAGTAAAAAAATGTAGGTTGGGTTAAGCGACAGCGCAACCCAACAAAATACCGAAAATGTGGGAAATACTGAAAATGTCAGAAATAAAGCAAAAAAATGTAGGTTGGGTTAAGCGACAGCGCAACCCAACAAAATACCGAAAATATGGGAAATATTGAAAATGTCAGAAATAAAGCAAAAAAATGTAGGTTGGGTTAAGCGACAGCGCAACCCAACAAAATACCGAAAATATGGGAAATATTGAAAATGTCAGAAATAAAGCAAAAAAATGTAGGTTGGGTTAAGCGACAGCGCAACCCAACAAAATACCGAAAATGTGGGAAATATTGAAAATGTCAGAAATAAAGTAAAAAAATGTAGGTTGGGTTAAGCGACAGCGCAACCCAACAAAATACCGAAAATGTGGGAAATACTGAAAATGTCAGAAATAAAGCAAAAAAATGTAGGTTGGGTTAAGCGACAGCGCAACCCAACAAAATACCGAAAATATGGGAAATATTGAAAATGTTGGGTTTCCTTACGTCAACCCAACCTACATGATTTAAGTCAGAAATGTTGAAATCATCCAAAATGAATAATTTATTGACAGCAATTATTACCGGGTTAGTTGCTTTCATAGCCACTAATATTGATGATATTTTAATTTTGTTAGTGTTTTTTGCTCAAGTAAATGATAATTTTCGCCCTTGGCAAATTGTTGTTGGTCAATATTTAGGTTTTACTATTCTCGTCATCTTCAGTTTACCTGGATTATTTGGTGGATTGATTCTGCCTCAATCATGGATTGGTTTACTAGGCTTAATTCCTATTGCTATTGGTATTAGTAGTTTGGTGAATAAGGAAACAGAACAATTAGCTGATGGAATCCAGGAGATAACACCATCTTTTTTAACACCAAAAATTTACACTGTGGCAGCGATAACGGTGGCTAATGGTAGTGATAATATTAGCATTTATATACCGTTATTTTCTAGTGTTAGATTAGAGAGTTTTTTCATAATTATCGGGTTATTTTTTCTCCTGTTAGCCATTTGGTGTTATGCAGCATATCAGTTAACCCATCAACAAAAAATAGCTAATTTTTTTACCAAATATGGTAATTATCTTGTGCCATTTGTACTGATAGGTTTAGGGGTTGTAATTGTCTGTAAAAGTCAAGCTTTAAGTCCGCTAAAACTTTTTGGTAGTTGTATTTGTTTATTTTTTTTGGTGAAAAAAATGATAGTAAGTAGATGAACAAAATAAAACCAAACTGTGTAAAGAAACGTAAAATCGCTGAAAAATTCTTTACTCTTTTCTCTTGCCTTGCTATAACGACGATTCTCAACACTAGCCTACTTAACTCTCTTCTGTCAAACTGGGAATCAAAAAATAATTTCCTAATTTTCAAATCCATATATCTTCAAGGTTTGAACCGTTTATTACTAACAAAATATGGCGAGTATTTTGAAAGATTAATAAATCACCAAAAGCCTTGATAAATAAGGGTTTCAGATTTTGATCTGGCGAGAATGACAGAAGAGGGTTAATTAACAGGAAAGACAGGAGATAAAAAAATAATTATTTCTATCACCAATGATTAAATTTTCAAAGTTTAGTTAACCATTCATTCTCATCCGCATCTTTAAACAACGAGGTACTGAGGTAGCGTTCACCAAAGCTAGGCTGGACCATAACTATCAATTTATTGGCATTCTCTGGACGTTTAGCTAGTTGCAACGCTGCATATAAAGCCGCACCAGCAGAAATTCCTGATAGCAGTCCTTCTTCTTTTGCTAACCGCCGACTGTAGATAATGGCTTGATCATCTGAGACTTGAATGACTTCATCTATCAATTCAGAACGGTAAATGGCGGGAATAAATCCGGGTCCGATACCTTGAATTTTGTGTGGTCCGGCTTTTCCTCCTGCTAACACTGGGCTGTTAACTGGTTCAACTGCTACTGCTTGAAAGCTGGGTTTGCGTTGTTTGATTACTTCAGATACGCCCGTAATTGTTCCTCCAGTTCCTACTCCTGAGACAAGGATGTCAACTTCCCCATCCGTATCATGCCAAATTTCTTCAGCGGTGGTGCGAGCGTGAATTTGGGGATTAGCAGGATTGCTGAATTGTTGCAACATATAAGCATTGGGGGTGATGGCGACGATTTCTGTGGCTTTAGCGATCGCTCCCCGCATTCCCTCTACCCCTGGTGTTAACTCTAATTGCGCCCCATAGGCTCTTAGCATAAGTCTTCTTTCCTGGCTCATCGTATCCGGCATCGTCAAAATCAGCCTATAGCCTTTAGCGGCTGCAACCATTGCTAAAGCAATGCCTGTATTTCCAGAAGTTGCCTCAACTAAAGTAGTTTGACCGGGAATAATTAAGCCTTGTTCCTCTGCCGTTTGAATCATGCTCACGCCAATTCTATCTTTTACAGAAGCTGCCGGATTCATACTTTCTAGTTTGACAACAATTTGCGCCAATGCTCCTGAATCTTGAGGAATTTTGTTTAACTGCACTAAGGGCGTTTTACCCACTAATTCAGTGATATTTTTCGCTATTCGCATTGCTAGACCTCCTAGTAACTAAATGTAATACATGGGATTATTTTGAGCGCGAGTCTCTCTTTCCTGACACAAATCTTGGAGTGTATAGCTACGCAAAACCTCAATTGCAGCCGCGTTAGCTTGTTCCCAGATTTCTACAACTAAAGTTTTTTCTATCGTCGGAGTCTCAGAGCTTTCTTTCTCTTTCCGTTCACCTTCCACCAAGGTGACAATTTCTAGCAAAGTAATTTGCCAAGGCTCACGCATTAACAGGAAACCGCCTTTTGAGCCACGTTGACTCTGGACCAAACCCGCACGCCGCACTTGAGTGAGAATCTGCTCGAGATAGCGTTCCGGTATGGGTTGCTTGGCCGCAATCTCGTTCATGGTCAAAGGAACTTTTTTATCGTGATGGCTGGCGAGTTCTAACAGTGCTAAGAGTGCGTATTCCACTTTTGCCGAAAGATCCAGAAGAGCGTAGTTTTGACTATTCAAATCTGTATTCAGAATACTACTGTACATTGATAGATTTATCGGTTTTTAACCGCAATGATTTTACTTTTGGGTGTTAGATGTGATATAGTAACACCTATAATAAGTAAAATACCATAACTCTATCGGATTTAAGGTGATTATGTGCAAGATTGTCAAATTTGCTGAATATTTTCCATAAACTATCCGAACACAATACTTTTTAGATCAAGAATAATCTATACTACGGTTACTACATCGGAAATTAGTAATATACACACTAATGTCATTATACACAGGTCTAACTCAATCATTTACTGACAATACTCACAAGCATTTCACCAGAAGATCGCTATTACCCGTTAAAAAAAATGCTGTATGGCGAATAGAAAGCGGTTTTGTGATGACATACACTTATCTAGAAGACGGTACGATAGTAGCTTTGGGATTATGGGGTCCGGGAGATGTGGTTGGTGAAGTTCTCTCGAAAATGAAGCCCTATCGGATGGAATGTTTAACCACAGTCAAAGCAACTGTTTTACCTGTGGATGATTTGCATCAGTTCACAGAAACTTTGCTTTATCACATTCAACAAGCGGAAGAATTAATGGTAATTCGCAGTCATAAAAAAGTAGAGACTATGCTGATTCAACTATTAGGATGGTTATCAAAAAAATTTGGCTCAGAAGTAGAACAAGGACGTTTAATTGATATGCGTCTAACTCATGAAGATTTAGCAGCGCTGATCAGTTCTACTCGTGTAACTATCACTCGTCTGCTGGGACAATTGGAACAGGATGGATTGATTGATAGACTTCCTCTACATCGAATTATTGTCCGACAAGAGGATATTTGGTATTATGAAATTTAATTTGGAAAATACCAAAAAATAACTCTGCGAAGGGTAATCGTTCACGGGCGTACTTGGTGACTCAAATCCCGTAAAGTTGAGGGTGTTAGGGCTAAAGTTTTCGTTAAATCTGTCAGGAGAAAGCGATCGCAGAGTTTAAATAATTCTATCTCTGTAGAGGTGTGTCGCATCAGCCGCAGAAAATGACCGTCAGTATCAACATTTAAAGCAATGTAGTTTAGAAACATTTTCAGGTAGCCTATCCGCGCTCGTTCTGGCATAGTGGAAGCTGTAGGGGTTTGCCATAAGCGATCGATGTAATTGCGTACCTCTGCTAACGGCACTGGTGTGATCTGTTCTCCCCGTAAAGCCTGACGAATTTGATTAAACAGCCAAGGATTTCCAATCGCCCAACGTCCCACCATCACCCCCGCTGCACCTGTTTGCGAAAGCACTTCTAAGGCAGTTGTCGCCGATTTGATATTGCCATTAGCCAACACTGGACAGTTAAGCCGTCTCACCGCTTCCGCAATCAAATCATACTTAACTTCCCCGTGATACATATCTTTCACCGTGCGACCATGCAAACTCAATAAATCAATATTGTTATCAGCAATTATATCTAGGATTTTATAAAAGTTATCTGTATTTTCAAAACCTACGCGCATTTTCACCGTTAAGGGTCTATCATTAACCACAGAACGCAGTTCTCCCAAAATCCGCTCGACTTTTTCCGGTTCTCGGAGTAATCCACCTCCAACATTTTTGCGATAGATTCTTGGCGCAGGACAGCCCATATTTAAGTCTACTCCAGCGATATTATAGCCGCAGAGTTCCTTTGCGGTTCTGGCTAAATCGGGGATACTTTCGCCAATCATTTGGGCAAAAACCGGGCGACCTGTATCGTTTTCGGTAATTGCTGCCAGGATTTTCCGATTGAGTCGTGAGGTATCATTGACACGAAAATACTCAGTAAAGAAGTAGTCAGGGCTACCGTAGTGGGCAATGACTTTCATAAACCAGAGATTGGTTACATCCTGCATAGGTGCAAGCGCAGTAAGTGGTAAGTCTTGCTGAAGCGATTGGGGGAGCAATACCTGGGACATAGAGTTGCAAAGCGTTCAACGGTAATTGAGAATTAATTATAACAATTGATTAATTCGTTGCCAAACACTTTTTAATAAATCAGAATTATCCATATTAACATATTCAAGATTAGGAGATTGTCTAAACCAAGTCCGTTGACGTTTAGCGAATTGTCTGGTATGTAAAACAATTAATTCTTTTGCTTCTTCTAAAGAAAGTTCACCAGCTAAATATTGCTTGATTTCTTGATATCCCAAAGTATTTAATAAAGATAAATCAGTACCATATTTTTGACAAAGATATTCAACTTCACCAACTAAACCATCTGCTATCATTTGCTCAGTTCGCTTGCGAATTCTCACGTCTAAATGTTCTGCATCAGAATCTAAACAAATTTGCAAAATTGGATAATCCGGTGGGTTTTCTCCTTGCTGTTCAGAAATAGGTATACCAGTTGTATAATAAACTTCCAAAGCTCTTAAAGTTCGCACCAAATCGTGAGCATGAATTTTTTGGGCAGCGATCGCATCAACTTGTTGTAATATCTGGTAAAGTTGAACTTGTCCTAAAGATTCTAATTGCGATCGCAATTCTGGTTGTGGTGAAACTCTGGGAATCTTCATTCCTTGCACAATGGCACGAATATATAAACCAGTTCCACCCACTAACAACAGTGTTTCACCCCCCAATCTAGCAATTAAAGCTTGTGCTTGTTCCTGATAATTTGCTAATGTCATTATTTCAGTTGGTTCACAGATATCTATTAAATAATGGGGAACTGATTTTTGTTCAACCACATTTGGTTTAGCCGTACCAATATCAAACTCACGATATACTTGACGAGAATCAGCACTAAGAATTACAGAATTTAACCTTTGTGCTAAACTCAAAGCCAAACCAGATTTCCCCGTTGCTGTCGCTCCACAAATTACAATTAATTTAGTCATTGGTTATTAGTTATTAGTCATTAAGTAGGTGAACACAATAAAACCAAACTGTGTAAAGAAACGTAAAATCGCCCAAACCCTCTTCCCTCTTGCCTCTTGCCTCTTGCCTTGCCATAACGACAATTTTCAACGCCAACCTACTTAGTCATTGGGAAGCAGAACTGGGAACAGACTAATTGTCTCTTGAATTCCCATTAGGGTTACAACCCCTATATAAACTTCTCACAAAATTGCCCTACAGACGGCAGGAAGGCTTTTGTGTTATAATAGCGGGGTGATTTGACTTTTTTAGCCTTTTGGCGATATTAACCCCAAGCATCAGGAGAATTTTCATGACGAGCAGTTACAGCGCCGATCAGATTCAAGTTCTGGAAGGTCTGGAAGCCGTCCGCAAACGACCAGGGATGTACATTGGTACTACAGGTCCGCGAGGACTCCACCATTTAGTTTACGAGGTAGTGGACAACTCTGTTGATGAAGCTTTGGCGGGTCACTGTACCCATGTTGAAGTGGATATTAATGCTGATGGTTCTGTTACAGTAACAGATGATGGTCGGGGTATTCCCGTAGATATTCACCCAAAAACCGGAAAATCAGCTTTAGAAACTGTGTTAACTGTTCTCCATGCTGGTGGTAAGTTTGGTGGTGGTGGCTATAAAGTTTCTGGTGGTTTACACGGAGTGGGAATTTCTGTTGTTAACGCCCTCTCTGAGTTTGTAGAAGTTACGGTTTGGCGAGATCATAAGGTACATAAGCAGCGATATGAACGGAGTTTTCCAGTTACGGAATTGGTAGCAACGCCTTACAAAGAAGATAGAACTGGTACTTCTATTACTTTTAAGCCAGATACACAAATTTTTACCACCAGCATAGAATTTGATTACATTACTTTATCAGGAAGATTGCGCGAGTTAGCGTACTTAAATGCAGGCGTAAGAATTATTTTTACGGATCATCGTTTAGATATCTTAAAAAGCGATACACCAAGAATAGAAACCTACGAATACAAGGGTGGTATTAAAGAGTATATCGCCTACATGAATCGTGAGAAGCAACCTCTTCATGAAGAAATTATCTATGTCCAAGGGGAACGTAATAACGTCCAGGTAGAAGTTTCTTTACAGTGGTGTACTGATGCTTATACAGATAATGTCCTCGGCTTTGCTAATAATATTCGGACTATTGATGGTGGTACACACCTAGAAGGTTTAAAAGCCGTTTTAACTCGGACATTAAATGCAACCGCTCGCAAACGGAATAAAATTAAAGAGAATGAATCTAACCTCAGTGGTGAACACGTCCGTGAAGGTCTAACTGCTGTAATTTCTGTTAAAGTCCCTGATCCTGAATTTGAGGGACAAACTAAAACTAAATTGGGAAATACAGAAGTTCGCGGTATCGTTGATTCTTTTGTGGGGGAAGTTCTCACTGAATATCTAGACTTTCATCCGGCGATCGCTGATGCTATTTTAGATAAAGCTATCCAAGCGTTTAAAGCTGCTGAAGCTGCCCGTCATGCGCGGGAATTAGTCCGTCGGAAATCAGTATTAGAATCCTCTCCTCTACCTGGTAAGTTAGCAGATTGTAGTTCTCGTGATCCTGCTGAGTCTGAAATATACATCGTGGAAGGCGATTCAGCGGGAGGCTGTTTTCATGGTGATACATTAGTAGCATTAGTTGATGGGCGATCGCTCAGTTTCAAAGAAATCGTCGCCGAACAAGCAATCGGCAAAGAGCATTTTTGCTACACCATTCGTAATGATGGCACTATTGGGGTAGAACGGATTATTAACCCCCGCATGACTAAAGCCAATGCTGAAGTCATTAAGGTGACATTGGATAATGGCGAAACAATTGTTTGCACACCAGATCATCGCTTCATGTTACGCGATGGCAGTTACAAGCAAGCCGCATTATTAACCCCTGATGATTCCCTCATGCCTCTATATCGGCAAATATCTGATATCAGCAATCCAGGGATTACCATTGATGGTTATGAAATGGCTTGGAATCCCCGTTCTGATTCTTGGTTGTTTACCCATACCTTAGCGGATTGGTATAACCGTTATTTAGGTGTTTATCAGCTAACAGATGGAGAACACTGCCATCATCTTGATTTCAACAAGCGTAACAATAACCCTACGAATTTACAGCGGTTATCCGTTGAGTCACACTTAGCTTTGCATCGCGCTCATATTGAAAAAACATTACATCGTCAAGATGTAATTGACAAGAGCCATGAAGCTTTATTGGCATGGCGGCGAGAAAAAACACAGCAGCAATGGACACCTGAATTTCGCGCCCAACGTCATGCTACTTTGCAGCAAACCTACTATCGCAAAACTATTACTGTCCTCAAGCAGATTGAAGTTGAGCAAGGTAAGCTTGATTTAGAAGCTTATAATACGTACCGTCAACAAACAAAAGACAAGTCTTTATTACGGTTTGATAATTTTTGTCAACGCTACTTTGATGGTAATCCAGCGTTAGCCTATGAAGCTGTTGCTAATTACAATCACCGCATTGTCAGTATTGAACGTTTAGCAGAACAGGTAGACGTTTACGATATCGAAGTTCCGCAAACACATAACTTCGCTTTAGCCAGTGGTGTATTTGTTCACAATAGTGCAAAGCAGGGACGCGATCGCCGAACCCAAGCAATTCTGCCTCTGCGTGGTAAAATCCTCAACATTGAAAAAACCGACGATGCCAAAATCTATAAAAATAACGAAATTCAATCGTTAATTACGGCACTGGGTTTAGGTGTCAAAGGTGAAGAATTCAACGCCTCGCAGTTACGATATCATCATATAGTATTAATGACTGATGCTGACGTAGATGGAGCGCACATTCGCACGCTGTTGTTAACTTTCTTCTATCGCTATCAACGAGCATTGATTGAACAAGGTTTCATCTATATCGCTTGTCCTCCCTTGTACAAAGTAGAACGGGGTAAAAATTACCAGTATTGTTATAGTGAACGGGAATTGCAACAGCATTTAGGTACTCTTCCTAGTAATGCTAACTATACCATTCAACGTTTTAAAGGTTTGGGAGAAATGATGCCAGAACAACTCTGGACAACCACCATGAATCCAGAAACCCGTACCCTCAAACGAGTGGAAATTGAAGACGCAGCCGAAGCTGATCGGATTTTTACCATTCTTATGGGCGATCGCGTTGCACCCCGCCGGGAATTCATTGAAACCTATGGTTCTAAACTGAATATGACAGATTTAGATATCTAAGGTAATGAGTAATGGGTAATGGGTGATTGGTAATTACGGATTTACCTCCCCGTTCCCTTTCTCGATCAATTTTTCCCTAAAAATCATAAATTTTCTCCACAAAGGGGGAAAGCATTTGCTATGCTTATAAAGCTCAACTAGATATTATCTACAAAGCAAAGCTTAGTAAGTATACACAAAACTTTTCATAACCAGATGACAGCCACCTTCTTGAAATCCGAAGTATTCATAATTACAATTGACATACGTTAATTTACCCAAATATACCTTTGGGCAACTTTAGCAGCAATATTATTTATCACCTGATTAAAATATCGTTGTATACCATAAGAACAGTTTGTCAAGTTGCACAGGGTAGAAATCTCAACTCTGCGCTAATGTGTGAATAAGGCTAAATCGAGAGAAATCTTAATTCATCTCTTACCTCGCTAAAAATATGCCATAACTTTAACTCCTTAGTTCAAGTTCTTGGTATAGCATATACAAGAGTTAGTGCCTGGAAACAAACACCAATCACTAGCTAATAGTGAATATGTACAATTAGTTCAACCAGAACTAATATCTGTAAACAAATATCCGCCTTCGGACTAAGTTCAAGCAGAACATAAATACTATTTGTTCAGTTAGGAACAATTTGTATAAGTTTTATAAAGCAGCAAGTGTGCCTACCTTTTAATTTAATAAGAATGCCACTGACCAAACCAAAAGTTTTCGACAAGATTTAATGGTATTACCACCATTTTTAATGTCTTTTTGATAAAGGTGGCTTAATCTTAGTAAATAAGTTCATAAATAATGCACGAAAAGAGTGTAATTTTTGTGAAATAGGCTACAATTGGAACAGTATTTACAGTTAAATGTCATACACTGTATCCGCACCGGGAAACTTTTTGAAAAAGATGGATCTAGGTTTATAGATTCGGTTAATCAAAAGTGATATGTAGGATGATCGGGTATGGCAATTAAAAAAAGCGGCCAATTCGCTTTCAAAGTGATATTTGCCACTTTTACTCAACAATCCTGCATCAAACAGGAAAAAAATCACCGAAAATATCTGAGGTTAACCAGCCAAAACTCGATTTTCGGTTCACAGATTACTCCACACTAAAAGTAATCGCAATGTCTTCAGTAACTGATTCTGCAAGGAGCATGAGGAACGCGGCATGAACCAGGCTAACAACGTACTCGATAATATTTATCAGCCTGACCTAGAAATGATAAATCCGCCTGAGATCGAATTACAAGCACTCTTAATAGAAGAAGAGGACTTATTGCTGACTGATGACGGCGAAATTGATGATTTTTTAGAGCCTCAGTCTGATGAGGACGACGCAAAGTCTGGAAAAGCCGCTAAATCGCGTCGTCGGACACCAATCGCCAAGAAAAAGCACTATACAGAAGATTCAATTCGTCTGTACCTGCAAGAAATTGGACGGATTCGTTTGTTACGCGCAGACGAAGAAATTGAACTAGCGCGGAAAATCGCTGAGTTACTGGAATTAGAACGGGCGCGGGAAAGGCTTTGTGAACGCCTAGAACGCGATCCTAGAGACAGCGAATGGGCGGCAGAAGTATCATTACCATTACCAACCTTTCGTTACCGTCTGCACGTGGGACGTAGAGCGAAAGACAAGATGGTACAGTCGAACTTGAGACTTGTAGTTTCCATTGCCAAAAAATACATGAATCGGGGCTTGTCCTTCCAAGACTTGATTCAAGAGGGTAGTTTGGGTTTGATTCGTGCGGCTGAAAAGTTTGATCACGAAAAAGGCTATAAGTTTTCTACCTACGCTACATGGTGGATACGTCAAGCAATTACAAGAGCGATCGCTGATCAGTCCCGCACTATCCGTTTACCGGTTCATCTATACGAAACCATTTCTCGGATTAAGAAAACTACCAAACTCCTATCTCAAGAAATGGGGCGCAAACCCACAGAAGAAGAAATTGCAACTCGTATGGAAATGACCATCGAGAAACTGCGGTTTATTGCCAAATCTGCCCAGTTACCAATTTCTTTAGAAACACCTATCGGTAAAGAAGAAGATTCTCGTTTAGGTGATTTCATTGAATCTGATGGTGAAACTCCAGAAGATCAAGTTTCTAAGAACTTGCTGCGGGAAGACCTAGAAAAAGTCCTTGATAGTCTCAGTCCTCGGGAAAGGGACGTTCTCCGACTTCGCTATGGTTTAGATGATGGGCGCATGAAAACTCTGGAAGAAATCGGTCAGATTTTCAACGTTACCCGCGAACGCATTCGCCAAATCGAAGCTAAAGCACTCCGTAAATTACGCCATCCCAATCGGAATAGTGTATTGAAAGAGTATATTCGTTAATTGTTAGGGGTGGGTTTAAGTCATTAATCTCTTAAACCTGCCCCTATCATTAATTACATCTTGCCTTTCTGCATCACTTCTTGGAGATGATGACGAATTTCGTGCGCCTGTTCAATTTCCGATTGCCGTAATTTTTGAAAAAGTTCTACACAGGGTTGAGAATTAGCTTCTTTGGCATCTTTGATATAATTTTCATAAGCTTGAACTGCTACGGCTTTAGTATGCAGGACGCTGATAAAATCATACTCTAAATTGCTAATAGGTTCTTGAGTTTTAGTTTTAGTCATGTCTCTACTCCGTTACTTATTTAATTAACTTCTACTTATTTCTCTAGATTTATTCATCTGTCCAAAAGCTGAGAAAATACCATGTTCTGAGTAGAGACGCTTCGCTGAAACGTCTCTAATTTTTGGATTTTTGTGCTTGTTGTAATAACTGCTGGGAATTTTTCACCCACTGTAAATTACCTTGAATATTATATAAATCTTTAGCATATTGGAAGACTTGCACAGCTTCCTTGTACTGTTTTAACTGCATGAAAACTAATCCTGCACCATAATAGGCATTAGCGTAATTAGGATTAGCTGCGGCCGATTTTCTGAAAGCTGCTAAACCTTCATTTAATTTTCCTTGATTAAACAAAATTGAACCCAGATCATAGTGTGCTTCTGCATATTTAGGATTGATTATAATTGCTTGTTTAAAAGCTGCCTTGGCTTGTTCAAATTTTCCTTGTTGTAAATAACATACACCTAAATAATAGGCAGGTTCGGGCGCATTTTGACTCATTGTTCTGGCTTTTTCAAAAGAAGCGATCGCACTTGACCAATTTTTCTCCTGTTTCTTAACTAACCCCATGTTATAATGGGCAAAACCCAGATTTGGATTTAACTTCAAAGCCTGATTTAAATAATCTTGCGCCAATTTTAAATTATTTCCTTCCAATAGCGCCCCACCTAAATTCGCAAAAGCTAAAGCAAATTGAGGGTCAGCTTGGGTAGCTTGATAAAAAGCATCTGCCGCAGGTTGTAACTGTCCCGATTGTCGTAGTGCTAAACCCAAATTATAGTGCGCTGCTGCTAATTTAGGCTCTAGTTTAATAGCTTGACGAAAAGCGGTAATTGCTGCTTCTAATTGTCCTAGTTGAATTGCTTGTAGTCCTTGATTTAAAGATTCTGTAGCTGCTTTGCTATTTGAGTTTTGTGCCAGTATTAGAGTAGGGTAATAACTGGAAAATACGGGTTGAATATTAATACTTAATAATAAAAAATTGATTATCCCCAAGATGGGATATTTAATTAATGGTAGTTGCATAAGTTTAGTTTTGTTTCGCGCAATCTCTCTTAGAGATCCCGCAGGGTAGGCACAAAGGAGCAAAGACGCAAAGGAAGATCAGGAAAAATCAATGTTGTTCTGGTAAACTTGGACTTTCGATAATTAATCATTCAGTTTAAAAGGATTTGTAAACTTTACACCCTCAACAGTTGCACCTGATGGAAAATCTTCACTGTAAATTTCTTCAATTTGATTGAGTCTTGCTGTTGCCCAAATTTGCGCGTCCCAAAAACTAAAGTTATGGGTTTCTAGTCCACGAATCGCTTCTAGGGAGATTAATTTTGTCATATCAACAATATGGCAAATAGCTAAGTAGTTACGCATTCGCACCAATGCCTCAGCAGGAGTTAAAAGCGATCGCCTAGTGCGGGTTGTAGCCATAAAAAACTCCCCTATCACCTGGGGACTAATTACTGCTTTCCCCGAACGAATTAACCTATCAACAACTGCGATCGCTTTTTCCTGTTTTATCGTGTCTAATGAATCGTAGATGTACACTAGAATATTCGTATCAATAAAGACTCTACCGTTCATAAAGATCTTCCCGCTTCCAGTCCCTACCTCCAGCTTGAACAGGTCGAGTTTTGATTTGTGCAATAAATTCTCTTTCGGCTTCCCACAATGAGATATCGGTTTGGGGGACAGTGATTTCACTAAGATGAAGGTCAATGGCTTGACGAATAATCTCGGCTTCACTTATACCTGTTTGTTGTGCAATCTCTTTGAGTAGATGTTCTTGACGTGGTTGGATATAAATCTGTTTGCGAATTTTAGTTGACACAATTTAGAAGTATACTTAGTGCATACATTATATTGTACATTATTTATTAGAAAATTGCGAGTTTATTGATTTGGACTTAGGGAACACCAAAAAATAAATTACCCAATTTTGTGGGATGGGCATCCTGCCCGTCCTTGATGATTAGCAGGCTTTTCGGCCTGCACCACAAGACATTTTTGGGTATTTTTTTAATTGGAAGTCCCTTAGAGATTCGTAAGTTTATAGGACTTACGCACTGTATAAATTAATATTCATCATCATTACCAAAAGACACACAAGGACTATCAATTTCTACTGCTGGAGTGAATGAATTACAGAAAGTGACAGTAGCACAATTAACTCCCAACTCATCGGGGTGAGTGCATTCTAATTTGATATAAAAAGCACACTCTTCACAAATAGTTTTATGTAATAATTGCATTTTTATTTTGCATTTATCGTAAATTGACAACAAAAGAGCAGTTACGAAACTGGACTTTACTAACTTATCTTGTTTTTATTAGTTTGTAGAATTAAGCTATTTTTGGTACATAGAATAAGTAGCCTACATAAATAATTGGCTTTTATCCCATACTTGACATCAAATAAGCGTGAGTGCTAAACGTCTGCCAGAAACTACTGCTCATGTGAGAGTTACCCGCCAATCTTGGCAACAAGGCTTTCTTGAAGGTGAAGTTAGCGCCGGTAATTTTCAGTGGCATTTCCAGTGGCATTTCCGCCGGGGAGAACTTTCTGTGAAGCCTTCCCAAGGTCGTGCTTTAATCAAAGAACCTCTAGGACGTTTTTTGGAACAACAGGACTATCAATTAGAACCTGGAGGGGATTATGCTTTTACAATTCGGGCTGAATTGTAAATTAGTTGTCAGTTAGTCGGTTAAGATATCGTTCAATCAGGAGAATGGCCACAATGTCATCTATTGGCCGGGGGGGTTGACGCAAACCCTTGGGTAATAGTTTAGTGATGCCTTGGGGTGGATACATCTGCCAATAGCGATCGCGTGCTTGTAAAGTGGAATAACGTTCATCAACCAAAATGATATTGGTGGGTTTGCTTAATTCTTGATTAAGTTGCTGTTTCCACTTTTTAGCCGTTGTTTGATCTCCCATCACCATTAAGGATACAGGGAATTTTTGCAGTTGTGTTTCAATATTAGCGATCGCCTCATTTGCCAAAACAACTTGATGATAAAATAGTTGTCTATCCAATCCCATCACCGCAATCCCGCATTTATCACGACCGGGATCAAATCCTAAAATTACAGGTTGTGTATTAGTCATTAGTCATTGGTCATTAGTCATTGGTCATTGGTCAGTTGTTAGGTACTAAAAAGAATTTGTCCATTCAAGAGGGCTACTAACTTGACTCTTAGTGGACCTACAGTATAAGTATTTTCTGCGGCTACAGCTTTGATTTCTACTTCCTGTTCCGCTTGCTGTAATTGGGTAACAAAGCGCAGAAAAGTTCCTTCTATTTGGACACTTTCGACAATTCCCGCATTGCGGGCGCGAAACTGGGAAGCGGAAATTAGTAAGTCTAAGCGTTGACGCATTTGTTCAGATGTCATATTTTGTAAATCCGCTGTAGTAGTAGCCAGCACTTCCCCTGATGAAAATACGAGTTGATTTCTCGCGGCATCTGCAAAAAATTCTATTTGTTTTTCACCTCTGACATAGTTACCTGCGGAGAAAATTCGGACTACATATTCTCGACCATCTTTAATTTGTGCAATTAGGGCTTTAACCTGATCTTTAGTGACACGGAGTATTTCTTTGTTAGCCGGAATAGCACCAGGTTCAGTTAATTGAATATTGGCATTGCGGTTAGCTTCCTGAAGAATTTGGATAATTGCCTGCTGTGCTGCATCAGGCTTGTCTACAGTAATTAATCCTGCCGCTATTACTTGACCCTTTACTAAGGCTAGTTTACCCAAGCGGAGGTCACGATAGGACTGATAATATTTTTCTAGTCTGGCTACTTCCTGCTCTAAAAATTGTTGTTGTTTCTCTAATTCTTTTAAGCGAGATTCTCTAGTCATAATAACTTCTTCCCGCTGTTTAATTTCGAGGTTACGATTTTGAATAAGTTTATCTAATTTAACAATTTTGCGATCGCGTTTTTCAATTACCGTCTTCGCTTCATCAATTGCCTGTTTGGCTTCAGCGTATAATCTTTTTCGTTCCGCCTTTAACTCTTCTACTGCCGTTTGTAATGTTTTTCGCTGATTATAAAGAGTTTGTAATTCACTTCTTGCCTGTTGATACTGAATCACAATTCCACCCAGACGGCTTTGAGTTGCATTCAGTCGGGCTTGGGTCTTAGCTTGCTGATTAAGAGTGCGATTGAGTTGAGCTTGTGTGGTCTTTTGTTTAGTATTTGCTGCCTGTAATGACTTATTAATTTTCTGTAATTCTTCCTGTGCTTGACTTTGTTCTTGTTTTGCTTTATTTAACTCACTCTCAACCTGACTTTTTTGCGCTTCTGCGATTTTTAGTTGTTCCCGCTTGTTCCCTAAATCTCTTTGAATATCCTCTAATTCAAATACGCCCTTTCGCAATCCGCCATCAGCCGCAAAGAGAATTGCTAAAGTTGATGCAGAAATTAGACCGCCTGTAAAAATAGTCACAATTACAGCAGTTTTTTTCGGACGTAAATTGAAAAGTGAGAGACGAGCTTTGCCAACTCGTGTGCCGATGCGATCGCCAACGGTAGCAATTACGCCTCCCAAAATAAGAATTGCTGCAATAAGGATGTACCCGGTGGCCATTTTTAACTACCGCAATGCTGACCGATACAGCCTACTACGTTTAACCATTGTCTGTGAGTAAATGGAGTTAGGCAAAAGTAGGAATTATACAATTTTAAGACTTTCCTCCAAATTAACGGTTTAATCTCTATGGTAGTGACGCTACTTAGGGAGACCCTAAGACCGCATTACCTCAAAAATAGAAGCCGTGCCAACTCCATTTACCCATAACTTTTAAGTAAATTGCTTACTTAAAGCAACAGGTTTATGCACAGTAATCTTCTTTTTATGAATGGAAATCATTTTCTTCTCGCGTAGATCTCCCAGCAGTCTAGTGACTGTAACGCGAGTAGAGCCAATTGCCTCAGCGATCGCCTGATGGGATAACTTCAGATCAATGGTAATACCATCAGCGCAAGGAACGCCGAAATCTCGACAAAGAATCAACAAGAAACTAATTAACCTTGAACCCATATCGCGGTGAGCAAGAGTTTCAATCATCATCTCCGTCTGCAAAATCCGCGAAGAAAGACCTCGCAGCATTAACATTGATAACTCTGGGTTTTCCTTCAGTGCCTGTTCAACTTGTTCAATTGGGGCTGAAAGTAATTCTACAGTAGTAAATGCCACTGCATGATAAAATCGATCAGACTTATTGCCTGTCAGCAACGACAGCACACCAAAGACGCTATTTTCTCGCAGCAGAGCCACCGTTATCTCTTCTCCTGCCTCGTACACCCTTGAGAGTTTCACAGCACCCTTGAGAAGAAAATAAACTCGTTCAGCAGGATCTCCCGGAAAAAAGATCGTCTTGTTCCGTTCAAATGTTTCCACCACCGGAGGAAAAGCCCCGGTCGCCATTTGACGAAAAACATTTGCTAGGGCTTTATCTTGTGTCACTATCATTTCTCCCTTCCCCTACCCAATGCCAGAAAAACAAAAACTAATTACCTAAGAATACACCCGAAAAATCAATAAATCACCATTAACCTTGCTGTTTTTTCCTATACCCAAACGCGGAATTCCTGGACTTCCGTTTATAATGATACATAATTGTTGTTCCGTTTAGCTAGTAATTATTGATAAGTAGTTTCACCAATTATACTCTAAAAGTTTTGCCTCTAAAAATTGTCAATTTCTTGAGAATTTTTGTAAACATGGGCATGGTTTTTTGGGGCTTACCGCCTGCTTATGGAGCATTTTGGAAAATCCCTAGCCCGATGCAGTCAAACTAGGCTCAGATTCTAGTATGCTCCTAATGATGAATTAAATTAGCAATTTCTATGCTCAATCTATCTGGAAAAAATGCCCTAGTTACAGGTATTGCCAATAACCGTTCTATCGCTTGGGGAATTGCCCAACAACTACACAAAGCCGGGGCTAATTTGGGCATTACCTACTTGCCAGATGACAAGGGTAAAATGGAAAAAAAAGTTTCTGAATTGGTAGAAACGCTCAGTCCTAGCCTATTTCTGCCCTGCAATGTTGAAAATGACGAGCAAATTCAATCTACTTTTGAAACCATCCGGCAAGAATGGGGGAAAATAGATATTCTAGTGCATTGTTTAGCCTTTGCAAAAAAAGAAGATTTGACCGGAGGTTTTAGTCAAACTTCTCGTTCTGGTTTCAATACGGCTCTGGAAGTTAGCACCTATTCACTGGTACAGTTAAGCGGTGCAGCTAAACCTTTAATGACTGAAGGCGGAAGTATTATTACTCTTACATATTTGGGAGCAGTTCGAGCAATTCCTAACTATAATGTCATGGGTGTGGCTAAAGCTGGTTTAGAAGCCAGTGTCCGCTACTTGGCAGCGGAACTCGGACCCGATAATATTCGCGTCAATGGTATTTCTGCTGGTCCGATTCGCACCTTAGCATCTTCAGCAGTTGGTGGAATTTTGGATATGATTCATCACGTTGAAAAAGTAGCACCACTCCGTCGCACCGTCACTCAATTAGAGGTAGGTAATACAGCAGCTTTCTTATGCAGTGATTTAGCAAGCGGTATTACTGGACAAATCCTGTATGTAGATGGGGGATATGAAATTATGGGGATGTAGGGAGGTGGGGGATGTGGGGGAGGTGGGGGAGGTGGGGGAGGTGGGGGAGGTGGGGGAGGTGGGGGAGGTGGGGGAGGTGGGGAGAAAGAATTTTTCCAATGACAACTGACAACTGACAACTGACAACTGACAACTGACAACTGACAACTGACAACTGACAACTGACAACTGACAACTGACAACTGACAACTGACAACTGACAAATGACTAATAAACAAACTCATCGGATAGCTTCAGTTCACCGCACTACTGGTGAAACAGATGTTCACGTTACTATCAATCTGGATGGTACAGGGATATGTAAAGTTTCTACAGGTATTCCTTTTTTAGATCATATGCTCCATCAAATCGCTTCTCATGGGCTTTTTGATTTGGACATTCAAGCTAAAGGTGATTTGGAAATTGATGATCACCACACTAACGAAGATGTGGGGATTACCTTGGGACAAGCTTTATTCCAAGCTTTGGGTAATAAAAAGGGAATTGTCCGGTTTGGGAATTTTCTTGCACCTCTAGATGAAGCTTTGGTACAAGTTGCTTTAGACTTTTCTGGTAGACCTCATCTCAGTTATGGTTTAGAAATTCCTACTCAACGGGTGGGGACTTATGATACTCAGTTAGTGCGGGAGTTTTTCGTAGCTTTGGTGAATCATAGTCAAATGACTTTACATATTCGCCAATTGGATGGAATTAATTCCCATCATATTATTGAAGCTACATTCAAAGCCTTTGCTAGAGCCATGCGAATAGCGGTGGAAATTGATCCCCGGCGGGCAGAAACAATTCCTAGTTCTAAAGGTGTGTTATAAAAATCCTCAGCATCGGTTAATCTGTAGTTATCTCTAAATAGTCAGTAGTTGGTAGTTTCATCGCCATGAATTCTGTTGTAGACAACCCCGATTCTCAGCAAAATCCCTTAGATAAACAACCCGTAGTCCTGACTTCTGAATTGCGAAAGGTCTATCGCACGGGGTTTTGGCTCAATCAAAAGGTTGTATCGCTCAAAAACTGTTCTTTACAAGTGTACCCAGGAGAAACCTTTGGTCTGTTGGGTCCTAATGGTGCGGGTAAAACCACGTTGTTAAAATTATTGTTGGGAATTATCCGCCCTACGTCTGGAAGGGGATTATTGTTAGGTAAACCTATAGGCAACGCTAAAGTCAAGCAGCATATTGGCTACCTCCCAGAAAATTCCTATTTATACGAATATCTGAGTGGTTGGGAATTTTTGCAGTTAACAGCGGGTTTATTTCAAATTCCCCAAAGGTTACAACGTCAACGCATTCCCCAATTGTTGGAATTAGTGGGGTTATCCCAAGCCGATGCTCGCAAAAAGCAAATGCGGCGCTATTCTAAGGGAATGCTTCAGCGCGTGGGTATGGCTCAGGCATTAATCAATGATCCAGATTTAGTTTTTTTGGATGAACCTATGTCTGGACTTGATCCTCTGGGACGTTACCAAATGCGAGAAATTATTCTTGCTTTGAAAGCATCTGGTAAAACCATATTTTTTAATAGTCATGTATTGAGTGAAGTGGAACAAATTTGCGATCGCGTGGCTATTCTTGATCAAGGAGAATTAATCTGTTGCGGTTCTCTCAATGAACTTTTGGGTAATCAAAACACCTATCATGTTAAAGGTCAAGGCGGAGACGGGGAAATCTTGAGAAAATGGATAGGTAATTTAGAATTTAGGTCTGATGGTTCTTGGCAGGGTATACTCCAAGAAGATTATTATGATTTTCTGTCTAGTTTAAGGTTAATGGGGGGGAAAGTTATCACTATGAATCTGTCACGTCAGTCTCTAGAAGAGTTTTTCATCCATCAAATTCAAATCCGAAATCATCCGCTTAATTAGTACAAACAGGTGGAGAATAAGAGAGATAAATCACCCATAAGTAGTAATTTTTGCGAATTATTTGATGATTCTAAAAGTCAGTTACTTATGTGTTAATAATTCCTGATCAATTTAGTGTTATGACTGTACCATCAGCGGATGAATTAGTTGTTGACATAGGATTGAAAATTGTTATCAGCGAGAAACAATAACTCGCAAAAAGCACTGAAAATTTTTCCTAACATCAGAGAAGATTTAAAATCAAATTCCTTACGCAACAAATTATTTATGTCCGGAAAACTAAAGATTTATTAGAAAATAAAATTGTTGAGTCACTAGGATTCTTCAGTATACTCGATGTTAAAATGTTTCGGAATAACTCTAAATATCGTCATTTTCAATTCTCAGGTAAATATGCTTAATAAAGATTTGTGTAAATTTCTCACCCACTCAACTATGGGTTTAGCATTGTTAACAACAGTGAATATCGCTTTGCCATCGGTGAGTTTAGCGCAAAAACAGCCAGTAAAATCAACACCCAGTATCGCTACAGATTATTTATTAGGCGGCGGCGATCGCATCCGTGTCAATGTATTTGAAGTACCAGAATATACGGGTGAATATCAAGTTCCTCCTGGTGGTTCAATTAATATGCCTTTAATTGGCAGTATCCCCGTTTCGGGCTTAACCACAGAACAAGCTGCTGATACAATCGCCAGAAGATATGCTCGCTTTCTCAAACGTCCGCTCATTTCCGTCAACTTATTATCACCCCGTCCCATTAATGTGTTTGTTGCTGGGGAAGTAACAAGACCAGGTGCTTACACCCTCAGCTTAGAAGGGGGAGCAGGAAATAACCCTGGTGTCCAATACCCAACGGTATTAGCCGCCCTAACCATAGCCCAGGGTGTGACACTGGCAGCAGATGTAACTCAAGTACAATTACGCCGCAAGGTAGGACGTTCTGGAGAGCAGACAGTTTCCCTAAATTTAAAGGAATTGACGCAAACAGGTAGAATATCTCAGGAGATTACCTTACGAGATGGAGACACCATAATTGTCCCCACTGCTGCCAGTTTGAATGTGGCTGAAGCCCGGAATTTATTTGCAGCTAACTTTGCCGCTAGTCAAAGTTCACCCCGCACAGTGGTGGTAATTGGTCAAGTTTACCGTCCTGGTTCTTATCTTGTTACTGCTGGAAATGCCGGTGGGGCAGAGGGTGGTGGTGCTGGTGGTGGTTTACCCACTGTCATGCGGAGTTTACAACTAGCAGGGGGAATTACGTCCATTGCGGATGTTCGGAAGATTAAATTACGCCGTCCTACCCGAACTGGTACGGAACAAACTATAGATATTAACCTATGGGAATTACTACAAAGCGGTGATATCAATCAAGACATAGTGGTGCAAGATGGCGATACTATCATCATTCCTACAGCTACGGATATTAGTGCCGCCGAATCTACCCAATTAGCAACAACAACTTTGTCCCCAAATACTATTGAAGTGGGTGTAGTGGGTGAAGTCAAAAGAGCAGGGGCGGTAAGATTACAACCAAATAGCTCTTTAAATCAGGCATTATTAGCCGCTGGTGGTTTTAATGATAGTAGAGCCAGTAAAGGAACTGTAGAATTAATTCGCCTCAATACCAATGGTACAGTTACTAAACGTCCAATTAAAGTGGATTTATCTAAGGGAATTAATGAGGAAACCAATCCGATCCTTCGTAACAATGATGTTGTCGTAGTTGATCGCAATGGGTTAGCTAAAACTGGTGATAGAGTTAATACTGTAGCCGGTCCTTTAGGTACTATCTTGGGGATTATCAGACTATTTACTACTGGATTTTAGTTTAAGTTGAAAGGTTGGTTTTCTAGGTTTCCACTCAAAAAATCTAGACCCAAAACATAATTATTATACATCTTAGGTTATTTTTTTCGGCAACTCATGATTAGAGGTGTAGCGATCGCCTATAATGCGATCGCAGGTTTATCATTTTTATAGTTAACAATCGGGAAATTACGCAATTAACCCATTTTAATTTACAGTTAATGCCAGCCATAACCCTAACAATCAATTCTGCCCAAAGCCGAAAGAGGAGAATAACTGAATGGACCCAATAATTTTTATCATATTTTTAGCTCTAGTAGGTTATGCCTTCGCATCTGCAAAGATGGTAAATCAAGGAAATGTCGCCTTAGTTGAACGCTTGGGGCGGTATCATCGCAAACTAAATCCTGGACTAAGTTTCATAGTTCCCATTCTTGATCAAATTGTGATGGAGGATACAACCAGAGAGCAGTTATTAGATATAAAACCGCAAAATGTAATTACTAAAGACGGAGTTTACTTAGAAGTTGATGCAATTCTTTACTGGCGGATCAAAGACATTGAAAAAAGCTTTTATGCTATTGATGACTTAGAAACAGCTTTAGCTAACTTAGCCACAACCACCCTTCGGGAAAATATTGCTCAAAATTCCTTAGAGGATACTAATATGTCCAGAGACGAGATGGACGGAAGCATATTAGGTGTATTAAATCCAATTACATCCGCATGGGGAATTGAAATTATCCGTTTAGATATTCAAAGTATCACCCCACCAGAAGCTGTACGCAAGTCAATGCAAGAACAACAAACAGCACAAATTAAAAAAAAGGCAGCAATAGAAGCAGCAGAAGGAGAGCGACAAGCAGCAGTTAAACGGGCTGAAGGAACTAAAACATCAATAGAAATAATTTCTGAAGCCTTGCGTTCTCACCCTGAAAGTAAGGATATCTTAAGGTATCTTGTTGCCCAGGATTACGTAGATGCTAGTCAGAAACTTGGTGAAAGCAATAATGCCAAAATTGTATTTGTAGATCCTGCTAACTCAACAGAAATGTTTCAGGAATTGATTTCTGATTCAGTACAAGAAAATCATGGTAAAAATCCCACTAATGGAAAGGGTAATGGTAAAGGTAATGGGAATGGATCTAATTAGAGCTTGATAAGTAATTGGACAAAAATATTTACAGTCATTGCGAGCGAAGGGAAGCAATCACAACCCTGGCGATTGCTTGATTTCACTTTGTTCCATATGGCTACGCCACGCTGCGCTAACGCAATGACATTGTGTAATTAATTCTGTCTCACTACTTACCATTAACTGGGCGCGGGCCCCTACCTCCTAACCTATGGCTAACGCCACGCTGCGCTATCACGAAAAATAGCATCTGCGACTAGAGTAACTTCTTGCATTTCTCGAACATCGTGGACTCGGAGAATATCCGCACCATTAAAAATAGCCGCACAACAAGCTGCGGCTGTTCCCCAAACCCGTAATGTTGGATCTGGTTGATTAAGAATATTACCGATAAAACTTTTACGAGATGCTCCCACTAAAATGGGAGAATTAAGAGTTTTTAGTGATTCTAAACAGCGAAAAATTTCTAAATTCTGTTGATGGTTTTTAGCAAAACCAATACCAGGATCAATAATTATTTTATTTTGATCAATTCCTAAAAGCCTAGCATTTGTAATTTGCTCAAATAAAAATTTATAAATATCAGCAATTAAATCCTCATAATCAGTACATTTTTGCATAGTTTGGGGAGTTCCCTTGATGTGCATTAACACAATCGGCACATTTAAACTAGCAACAGTTGGCAACATTTGGGGGTCAAATGTCCCCGCTGAAATATCATTAACTATATCTGCTCCAGCAATAATTGCTGCTTTGGCTACCTCTGCTCTAGTTGTATCTACAGAAATAGGGACATCAACGACTGGACGTAGCAATTCCAAAACAGACAGCACCCTCTCCAGTTCTGCTTCTAGGGATATTTGCTCCGCCCCTGGACGAGTTGATTGTCCACCAATATCAATAATATCAGCACCAGCCGCCACCATTGCTTGTGCCTGGGTTAAAGCGGCTGAGGTGGTGTTAAATTTACCACCATCACTAAAGCTATCCGGGGTGACATTCAAAATTCCCATGAGATAAGTCCGCTTTCCCCAATCAAAACAATGACTTCGGATAGTTAAGTTGTTAGACATGAAATTTTTGAACTTTTAATTTCTAATTGATTTATTCCCCAATCCCCAATCCCCAATCCCCATTATTGATAATTGACAATTCTGGCAAAACTATCAGCTTTTAGACTAGCGCCACCAACGAGAGCGCCATCAATTTCTGGTTGTGCCATAATTTCATCAATATTATTCGGGTTGACTGAACCGCCATATTGGATAGGAACGAGGGGATTAGTCAATTCATTACGAATCAAGCCAATTACCCGATTTGCTTCCTTCGATTCACAGGTATCACCGGTACCAATAGCCCAGATTGGCTCATAGGCAATGATCAAGTTAGTTTGATCAATATCTACCAAGTCTTTTTTTAACTGGGCGCTAATTATTGATTCTGTTTCCCCCGTATCTCGCTGTTGTTTAGTTTCCCCAACACAGAGAATGGGTGTGAGTCCATGCTTTTGAGCAGCTTTAAGACGGAGATTGACAGTTACATCTGTTTCTCCGAAGAATTGCCGTCTTTCACTATGTCCCACAATGACAAAACGTACACCGATTTCTGTTAGCATAGAGGCGGCGATTTCGCCTGTATATGCTCCACTTTCTTCCCAATGGACGTTTTGTGCGCCCAAATTTACACGGCTACCATGCAAAGATTTAGACACCAGGCTTAGGTCGGTGAAGGGGGGAAATAATACCACTTCTCGTTCTGAGGGGGTTTCCTCCAGGTGAGGCAAAAATCCGCTTAAAAATTCTGCGGATTCTGCCTGGGTTTTGAACATTTTCCAGTTACCAGCAATAACGATTTTCCGCACAGGTGATTTAATCAAAATTTTAATGTTACTAGATGCACTTTTTAATGTACTACTTTTTTAGGACTATTTATGAAGCAGAATTTATCGGGTTACAGAAACGGTAGTCAGTAGGAATATAGGCAAAAGTGTTGGTCTTTATAATAAATGAGATGCTTTATAAGTTATTTGTTTATATGCTATCAATCAAGAGGAGGATGCCAACCACTAATTACCCAACGCTTTCGAGCAATCAGAATTACTGGATTATTGATTCGTAGCTTAACTATTGTAGTCCGACCAATAGCATTTATACCTTCTAATCTTCTACCATCAGCACTCCATCCAAAATGGTCAGTCCATTTCTGTTGGCGAGGGTTAAAAAGTTGTATAGTTTCACCACTCAAAGGATCTATAGATTCAACTGCATCACTTTTGAATTCGTTGCATGAACGACAAGCTAAACAAAGATTTTCAAAAGTTGTTTCTCCACCCTTAGAAACTGGGTGAATATGATCATAAGTCATAGGAATACCGCTATTTGCTTCAGATGTCAAGCAATAACAGCAGCGTGATTTATCCCTCTCTATGATTTTTTGTCTTAAACTTTCAGAAATATATGTAGACACAACAATTTAAGAATTTGATAAACTATACCCTCGCCAACTGAGTAATACTGCTGCTTGGGCTTTACATAACATAAATAAATCAGCCTCATGTCGAAGTGACATCAACTCTAATTGTTCTACTTCTGTAAGTATACCCCTAGAGTTATGATCAAGCAGGATGTTATATCTGTCCATATCATCTGCTGTTTTTCGACTATTGGCAATTTGCCAGAGAGTATTGTCATCTAGCTTATCTAATGCGGCAATTCCAGCTTGAAATTCCTCTGGGACATCATCCCAAGCGGGTGGACTACCAACTTGCAAAGCATGAAGCATTACTTCTTCTAAGGGACGTTGAGTAGCATTAGCAGTATTAACTAATCGCTGATAGATAATTTCTGGAATTTGGAGAGTTACTGTTTCAGTGGGCATAGGGTGAAGGTTAGGGTTTATTTTATATTGATTATTTTACTTCGTTTCAATTATTAATCTCTTGAAATCTAAATCCTAGATTTCCATGTGATAGTATACAATATCATAAATAATACATTTATTTATCTACAATGAACGTATTAAAACTTTCATTAGATCCTGTTTTTTTAACCTTTAGCACTGCATTATAATTCTTTTTGAATGATTTTGCTCTAACTTGGATTTGTGTTGATGTTATAGGGCATCTAGTTGTGATTATATAGCAATACTTGAGGACTGTTTTATAATTTTTGGAGACAATTTTAATAGTATTTTCAATTTGATCAAAAGCGTGTTCTACATCAGAACCTTTTAATTCTATATAAATTTCAATATAAGGTTCATTGATAATTAGTAACCAATCACATTTAACTCCTTGAATATCTAAACAGCCATCTACTTGAACTTTAGTCAGTTCTATTGAATTTTCATTTATAAAGACTATTATACTACTTTTCTTTTCTTCTATTAATATATTTTTATGGCTTATTTTTTCGGAACATTTATCTAAATCCACAGATGTTATTCTCCAAATTCAAGTTCTATTAATTTTTCAAACACTTGACTAAATTCGTTGGATACTTCATCAATGATATTTGTATCAATCAAGTTATTATCTTCATTGATCAAACTCTCAATCATACCATTTTTGATGGTGTAAGCAGCAACATCATTAATATCTAATGTTTGATTTTCTGGAACTATTTTGAATAAAGCTTCTAGTAAATCATTTTGTTCAGGTTTCTCTCTTAATGCTTTCAGAGTGTTACCTGCTTGAATTAGGTTATTAAAAGCTGTTAGTATGTAAGGACTATGAGTCGTAATAAAAAATTTATGCTTTTTTTCAGTTGTATTAAAAACCTGGCTGATTAAACTTACAATATGTTTTTGTGATGTAGGAAATAAATGTGCTTCTGGTTCTTCTATAATAAAAAGGCGTGTTGTTGAGCTAATAAAAGGCAAAATAGCTAATATAAGTGTCATAGGTAGAGCCTCCTGCTGTCCAGAGGATGAATGTGATAAATTAGTCCTTCTATTTTTGTTTGTTTCATTAGTGTATAATATCCAGTCCTGATCTTTTTCATAGGAATAATTACCAACTATTATCTGATTAATTAATTCATCAATTGAATCATTTAGATTTAACGCATGAATCAATTTTCTAAGTTGATAAATATTTTTTACTCTTTCATAAGCTGAACCAAATTCCTGTAGAAAATAATCTATAACTATATTTCCTGATAAAAAAGAAAAAATATTATTTTGTAAGTTAGCAAAAAACGACCTCCCAGCAGGAATAAAAGTTATCAATTCAAGACTATTAAAGTGATTATCTTTCAGAATATGTTCAGTGAAAATTGTATTGTAATATTCTTCTATTTTTTCAGGATTATTTTCTGCATATTCAAGAGTTTTTTTGTTGTATTCGCTTAAGATTTTTCTGCGAACTTTAACTAAATATTCAGAATATATCAAAGATAATTTAGACTTATTGTCATCTGATTTTTGGTTATTTAAAGCTACGGAATAACTATCAAACTCATATAAAATTTGAAACTCCTGATTTTTCCAAGAATATTCAGGGAATATAATTTTAAACGTTGTAATTATACTTTTATCAAATTCTGCTTTTTTCTGCTTATTCTGGATGGAAGAACGATATTTAATGAAAAAATCTTTAAAGAAATAAACTAATTTAGCAAGTATGCTTTTACCACTAGCTTGCTGTCCAATAATAATATTTATCTTGGATAAATTAAATTCAATATCTTTGATATTTAAAAAGTTTTTTACTGTCAGTTTTTCCATAAGTGCAATATAATAAGCTGTTACGCAGCTAAATTTGATAACCATAATTTACTTGAACTTTGTAGTGCGGGCATCTTGCCCGCTAGAATTATACAAACTAAATGCACAACAGCTTATCAGCAATACAAATGTATTGCTAGAAAAATAAGTCATTAATACATTGTACACGATATTTTAGAAATTTAAAATCAGAATAAATAGGAGTTTTTAATGTATTTTAAAAATTACAACTTTTTGATGTATAAAAGTTGGTGCGCTACGCTGCACTAACGCACCCTACATCTGTATTATCTAATTCATCCCAAATACAGAACCAACTGTAGACTTAATCGAGTTTCCGGCATCCTTTAAAGCTTGAGTAAAGGGTTGCTTGTTTTGTAAAAAGACCCTCGCACAATTACGTCCTGGCATCCCGGAAATTGAACCGCCGGGATGTGTTCCTGCGCCTGTTAAAAAGAGATTATCAATGGGAGTTTTATAATTAGCTAATTCGGGTAAAGGTCGGAAAAAGATCATTTGATCCATTGTCATATCAATATGATAATAATTTCCTTTATATGCTCCTAATCTTTCTCCTAATTCCGCTGGACTTTCAACTCTTCTAGCGATAGTTGCTTTTTTCACATTGGGGGCATAAGTTGCTAATTTGTCAATTACTCTATCTGCAACTTGATTTTTCAATTCATCAGTCCAACCTGTTCCTTTTAAACCTGTACCGTTTGCATTAGCAATTTGATAGGGTGCAAAAAATTCAATCCATAAAGTATGTTTTCCAGGTGGCGCTAAACTGGGGTCAAGGGCGCTAGGCATGACGAGATACATGGAGGGGTCAGAATCGGGAATTTCGCCTAATGTACATTTACTATGAGCCTGTTCTACATGATTCATAGAATCAGCAATGAGAATTGAACCAATGAGATATTCATCTTTATGATCATGATGAGAAAAATGCAAGGGTTCATCTAATGCTAAATCTATTTTGAGGATAGTTTCATTGTTGTTGATAATGCGGCGTTCTAATCTTTCCCATAAATCAGGATCAACGGCATCAATATCATTTTTTTCTGTCATTTGTAAGAATAATCTTTGGGCATCAATGTTAGAAATTACGCCATGTTTTGCTCGATATTCTTTACCACCTGCCACCCGCACACCCTCGGCTTTAGCATCATTAATTAAAATCTTTTCTACGTGCTGGTCTGTGAGAATTACCCCACCTTTGCTATTAACTAATTTCACCAATGCTTGCACCAATGCACCTGTACCACCGCGAGGTCTAGCCATACCAGGATTATGACGCATTGCCATCATCATCACCCCAATTGCGAGATTTTTTTGAGAAGGTGGCGCACCTAATTCAGAAGAGAGTCTAGCTAGGGGTGCTTTGAGAAATTCTTCATCAAACCATTCATTGAGAATATCCTCGGCACTATTAAGCATTGTTCGCACAAAATCAAAGCTTTTGGCGGGAGAACCCACTACAGAAAATAAATCTTTAACCTGTTGAAAATTGTAGTTACCAAAAATATCTATAATTGATTTGGGTGGAGCATTAAACATGGGTGTCATGGCGTTAATTGCCCGTTGCCAATAATCTGTAAATTCGGCATATTTTTTAGCATCTCTTTCATTGTAACGAGCTATTTCCGCACAGGTTTTTTCTAATGATTTATGGGCTAAGAAATATTTACCGTCGGGGTGAGGGCAAAATACAACTGGGTCACAATCTAGATATTCTAAGCCATATTTTGTTAGTTCTAATTCTTCGACAACTGGACCTAAATGAATAAATTCATGGTCAATGGCACACAAGTTAAATTTAAAACCCGGTGCTTTGTCTGGAATACATTCTTCTGTTGTGGCTGCACCACCGGGAACAGGACGTTTTTCTAGTAGAAGGACGCTATAACCTGCTTTGAGTAAATAAGCTGCACAAACTAAACCGTTGTGTCCAGCGCCGATGATGATAACGTCGTATTCTTGCATATCTCTTATGATATAAAAACCTGGCTTTTTTATATTATTATATTTAGAGAATGCAAGCAAGTATGGCTCTACCGTTTCCTTTATGTAAAACAACATTTATTGGTTGGGTTAAGGAACGTTCACGTCCGCGGAGCGTGGCGTTAGCTATAGTCTGGCGAAGCCATAACCCAACACCCCTGACCATCTTTCTTCTAATGTTGGGTTATGCCTTCGGCTCCCGTAAGGGATACACTTCGTTCAACCCAACCTACAAAAATTAAATTAATATTCTTTTCCATAAGGGTAGTAGTAGAACCGCAAGTATTAAAAAAATAGATGATAAACCCAGAACCCCGACTTTTTATATATAATCAGAATTTATTTACAAGATAAAAAAGAAGTCGGGGATCTTAATTGACTAAATTAAACTTTCACTGGTTCTAAGTTTGCAGATTTTGGTTGACGAATATTCTGAATTTCTAAATTTATTGGACGATTTGGACCTGTGACTAAACCGCGTCTTTGTGGTTTGATTTCGTGAGTATCAATTAATTTCATTGACCATGTTTTCATGACTTTAGCTAATATTAATTTCATTTCCATTTGGGCAAACGCTAAACCTATACAACGTCTTGCACCACCACCAAAAGGTAGAAATTCATAAGGAGAAAATTGTTTTTCTAAAAAGCGTTCTGGGTGAAATTTCTCATGTTCAGGATAAATATCTTCGCGGTGATGAGTTAAATAAATTGAACCTATGACAACTGTACCTGGTTCAAGTTGATAACCACAGAGAGAAATAGGGGTTTTTACTTTTCTGGGAAAAGTTAGCATTCCTACAGGGTATATTCTTAGTGTTTCATTACAAACAGCAGTTAAATATGGCAATTTAAAGATGGTGTTAGAATCGAGATTTTCTCCTAAACTATCCAATTCTGCTAATAGTTTTTCTCGTACTTCTGGGAGTTTATGAATCCAGTAAAAAGCCCAAGAAACAGCTGTAGCTGTAGTTTCATGACCTGCGAATAGTAAAGTTATTAATTCATCTCGTAATTCTTCATCAGTCATGGCTTCACCCTGTTCATCTCTGGCGATCATCAGTAAAGTAAGAATATCTGTGCGGTGAGGATCAAAATTTTCTCTTCTTTCTCGAATTTCCTGATAAATGAGTTGGTCAGCTTGTTCCTGTTTCTTCATTTGTTGTTTCCAAATTTCCGAAATACCAATCATATTTTTCAAGTTGGGAAAGTAGAGAAAAGCCACTCTCCAAGGACTACTAGTTTGTTCAACAATTTCACAAAGTAACTGTTTAAGTTTTTGAGGACGTTCTCCTTCATAAATGCCAAAAACAGCTTCCATCATCACCTGAAGAGTAATCTCTTGAGAAATATTCCTGATATTAAAAGGTTGATTTTTTGGTTGTTTATTGATAGTTTTTGTGGTAATATTTTCAATTAATTCGGCATAATTTCGCATTCTTTCCCCATGAAAAGGTGGCATAATTAATTGACGTTGACGTTGATGCTCTTTACCACTAAGACTAATGACAGAATTTTTGCCCAGTAAATATTCAAAAATACTATTCAATTCTCCTGGTGCTTCCAATTCTTTTTGATCATTACTGAGTATTTGCTGAATAGCTTCAGGAGAATGAACAAATAGAATTGGTGGTAAATTACTTTGCAATTTTAGAGTAAACAAATCACCATATTTTTTAGCACATTCCACCATATAAGGCATAGGTCTGAATATCCAGTTTAAAACTTGAATAGTAGATGATGCTTTGGGTCTTGGTATTATTTGCATAATTTTCTCCCGTTTTGATCACACAATTAATTATAGAATAACTTAACTTCAACTATAAACCCTTTTGGGGTCAGGGGAACTTGGCAAGAGGCAAAAACATAAAAAATCATCAACTTATTTTCAACTTCCAGTTGATCAAAACTGGGTGATGACGACCTTTAAGTACCATTTTAATAGGCGGTTAATTCTTCGGTATCATAAGTGATAATTCTTCAGAATCCGTCGAAATTACTGACGATAACTATCTTCTTCCCTTCGTGGTTCATTTAACCTAACTTAAAAATAAGACCCCTCCCCGCTCTTCGAGAAGGGAATAAGAGGTTTTTTTATGTGTCCTGCTGTACGCAGTTCATGATGGCTACTTATGGTGATGTTGCAAAAATACAATTAACTATTAGATCCTCAAAGATGTAAGATTTTGGTTACATTAAACCAGAAACTCAAGTTTTTTCCGATTTTATTAAGGTACTTATTAGCATGACAGTAATTACGACAAAGGCAGCTTCCGCAGTTCCAAATTTTTGTGAAGGGATACAATATTTTGGGGAAGCATTGCCAGATTTTGAAACTTATGGGGCAACTCCCGTGATAGAATCGGGCAGGAATGCGATCGCCTCCCCCACAGATGCAAATGCAGTATATCAAACCCTACTCGCCGCTGATGCCCTGCGCTACCTAACCCTACAAGTCACTGGTAGTAAGGCTTCTGGACATCCCGGCGGTTTTGCCAGCCAAGCGGAAGCTTATGCAGCTTTGGTGATGCTGGGACATAAAAACATTATCACGGAAGTGGGACATCACGCCCCCGGTTTCTATAGTGCCATGTTCCTAGACCGGTCTTTGGAAGACATGGGCATTTCTACAGTACAACAATTGCGCGATCGCTTTCGAGAAAAGCATGGATTATTAGGACACCTATCCGGCTACATTCCCGGTATTCTCGCACCGGCTGGACCCCTGGGACAAGGACAACATTTTGCCATGTCTGCTGCCCTCTTGCACCGTGATAAACTCTTCCCCTTCACTGTGGGAGACGGGGGACTGGGTGAACCCTATATCATGAGTTCAATGGCACATTTCAACACCGCTTACCCCACCGTCACCAACTTTTTACCCGTGTTGGTGTGGAACGGTTACAGCCAAGAACACCACAGCATGGTATCTTTGAAAACCAACGCAGAGATGATCGCCTATTGGCAAGGTAACGGTTTTGCCGAAGTCGTATTAGTCAATGCCAAAGATTTTGACGACCAAAATCAAGCCGGTGAATACGTTGATAGTACCGCATTTTCTTTTGAAAAACGCCTAGAATTTACCAAAGCCGTATTAGTAGGTATGGATAAAGCTGCCCGTTCAGCACTTAGCGGTAAATTGACGGTATTTATTATCAAACAACTCAAAGGGGCAGGGGTTCACGCCTTGGGGGCAAAATCACACAACCTCTATCCTAAAGATACATTATCCGCGCCCCATATTGTCACCGCCTTACAAAAACGGGCATTATCAGCCGCAGCATGGCAAATTGTGCGGACAAATGCCGAACGGGCGGGAGGTGGTCCGGCGGCGAAAACTGTGGTGACAGAATTTGAATTACCCTTAGCAGATTTAGGGGAATTACCATTAGAAGAATATAAGGTTGGGGCAGTTCCCCAAGTGGCGACAACCGCAATGGGAAGGTTAGTGGGCATAGTCGGAAATAAAGATAAAAATTTCCTCGTAACTAATGCTGACGGTAACGAAGCATCAGGAATTGCTAACATTAACCAAGCTTTAAAAATCAATCACCCCACCACCGATGATTTATATAATCAAGCCCCAGGTGGTCAAGTTTACGAACCTTTGAGCGAAGATGCTTGTGCCGGATTAGCCGCTGGTTTATCCTTAATGGGGGCGAGAACTTTGTGGTGTTCTTACGAATCTTTTGCCATCAATGGTTTACCAATTTGGCAAACAGTCACCCAAGCAATGGCAGAATTACGCCGTCAAACTCCCTCGACAATTACATTATTTACAGCCGGGGCATTAGAACAAGGACGCAACGGTTGGACTCACCAAAGACCAGAAATTGAAGCTTATTTTGCTTCTTTGATGAGAACTGGAAATGTCTTCCCATTATTTCCCCCAGATGCTAATAGTATTCAAGTCTGTTATAACTGGGCTTTGCAAACAAAAAATAAGGGCATTGTCATTACTGCTAGTAAGTCTCCTTTGCCAATTCGTAGCACCTTTGCCCAAACTGAAAAAGGCTTAATTGATGGTGCGGTGTTATTACATGAAGTGGCTGGTGGGAAGACAGTTGTATTTGCTGTCATTGGCGATTTGACTTTAATTCCTGTGTTTGAAGCGGCGGCTTTTTTAGAAACTGAAGGTATTGGTGTGAAGATTGTTTCTATTATCAATCCTCGTCGTTTATATCGTCCTCATGATACAGCTTGGGATACTTGTTCTGAACCAGATAACGGTTTTTTAAGTGATGCCGATTTTGAGCAATTGTTTGGTGGAGATGCCTTAATTGGTGTGACAGGTGGCGCTGCGGCGATGTTAGAACCAATCATGTTACGCAGTAATTCTAAGCGTGATTCTTTCGCCTGGAAGCGTGGGGAAACTACGGCAAGTGCGGGTGAGTTGATGGCTTTTAATGGTTTGACTGCGGAAGCGTTGACTAAGCGGGCTATTGAGTTGGTGCATTAATATCATAAGTACCTGGACAGAATTAATTACATATTAGTTATTTATCAATTCTTTGTCAGTCAAGGATTTCAGTCCAGATGTTTGTGTAATTAATTTTGTCTCATTACTTATTTCATTTAGGGTGCGTTACACTGTTGCTAACGCACCCTACAATACTACAGTTTTTTGATATTTCTAAAGAGATTTATGTTCGTTTTGTCCTCTAAAAAAGTTAGTCTCAAGAGGTGTTTTTATTAACCACTCAATAAACTCTCCTTTGTATTCTTCAGTTTTTTTAATCATAAAGAAAATTGAAAATGCGAGAGAAGGTAATATAGTAGACAAGGGTCTAGCCATGATTTTAGGAAAAGGATAGAATTGAGAGCCAGAGAATTTCTCAATAGATGTAAATCTTCCAGCAATATTACTGTAAAAATTGATTGTATCATTTTTAGAAAAGACTCTTACATGAGCAGAAATCAATTTTGTAGAAGTCGGATGAACTCCAAAAATTCCTAGAATACGATTATGCAAAGAAAGTACATTTGGCACACCCAAATATAAATAACCACCAATTCTTAGGCTTCTAAAAATTTCGTGATTAATCCAAAATATTTCCTTGGTGTGTTCTAAAATCTGGTTAGCTATAATAAAATCAATAGATTCATTTTCAAAAGGAAACTGCTGATTCTCTATATTAAGTGAAATAGGCTCAATACCCATTTGTATTAATTTTTCCAAATTCCAACTACCATAATCTATACCTATACATTTTGCTTTCGGATAATGGTGTTTGACTATTAACAAATCTTCTCCACTACCACATCCTAAATCTACACATCTTGAGATATCTATATTTTTAAGACCTTCTTGTAAAATATGCCTTCCATAGGTTTCACTATGGTCAACAATAGTCAATCTGCTTGTAGTACCGGGTATCACATTTTTCAAAATTCAATCCTCCTATTGATATTCTAGAAAATAACATTCAGAAAATAACCCGCATGAGAAGTATCAATATTCCCTTACCTGACACCATGCGAGCTTATATATAAAATTAGCACAAGTAAGTAGGTTAGGTTGAAACAAGGAAACCCAACAATACCCACCATTAATAACCCTAAATTACAGTCCAAAAACCCTGTATCTGTTCACATTATCTCACTCAACCATTACTAGGGATTAATAGAGCGATCGCACCTGAAAACCTTACCCTGTATCTGTTTACATTGTTTCACACAACCATTACTAGGGATTAGTAGAGCGATAGCGAAGCGCTGCTGCAAGCAGTTCGCACCTGAAAACCTTACCCTGTATCTGTTTACGTTATCTCACTCAAGCATTACAAGGGATTAATGGGGCGATCGCACCTGAAAACCATACCCTGTATCTGTTTACGTTATCTCACTCAAGCATTACTAGGGATTAATGGAGCGATCTCATTCCAAAAACCCTGTATCTGTTTACATTATCTCACTCAACTATTACTAGGGATTAATAGAGCGATAGCGAAGCGCTGCTGCAAGCAGTTCGCACCTGAAAACCATACCCTGTATCTGTTTACGCTATCTCACTTAAGCATTACTAGGGATTAGTAGAGCGATCGCACCTGAAAACCATACCCTGTATCTGTTTACGTTATCTCACTCAAGCATTACTAGGGATTAATGGAGCGATCGCACGTGAAAAGCCTACCCTGTATCTGTTTACATTATCTCACTCAAGCATTACTGGGGATTAATAGAGCGATCGCGCCTGAAAACCTTACCCTGTATCTGTTTACGTTATCTCACTCAATCATTACTAGGGATTAATAGAGCGATCGCACGTGAAAAGCCTACCCTGTATCTGTTTACATTATCTCACTCAACCATTACTAGGGATGTTTAGGGCGATAGCGAAGCGCTGCTGCAAGCAGTTCGCACCAGAAAAGCCTACCCTGTATCTGTTTACGTTATCTCACTCAAGCATTACTAGGGATTAGTAGGGCGATAGCGAAGCGCTGCTGCAAGCAGTTCGCGCCTGAAAACCTTACCCTGTATCTGTTTACGTTATCTCACTCAACCATTACTAGGGATTAACGGGGCGATCGCTGCTATCATGTGAATAAGAGAAGACAATAGAACCATCACAGATACACCTCACCTGAGAATTATCACCCGACTATGAGTTATAATCGAGATTAAAGTCATAACCATAAAATTACTATGACTATCCAAATCTTAGACAAAACTACCACAATTTCAGAACAGCGATTTCTTCTACCTGGTTATTACACCTGGAAGGAATTTGAAATAATAGAAACCTTAACCGCAGATGCAGGAAATTTGCGGATAACTTATCTTGATGGGTACATCGAATTTATGACACTTGGTGAAGAACACGAAAATATCAAAAAAATTATCGCTATTTTGATAGAAGCATATCTTTTTGAAAAAGGGATAAACTTTATTCCAGTAGGTAGTGCTACTCGTCGCGCAAAAGAAAAAAGTGCTTCCTTTGAACCTGATGAATCTTATTACATCGGAGAGAAAAAAGCAAATCCAGATTTAGCAATTGAAATTAATATTACCAGTGGCAGTATTGATAAACTAGAAAAATATAAAAGATTTAATATTACCGAAGTTTGGTTTTGGGAAAATAATCAATTGTCTCTATATCATCTCAAAAATGATAACTATGAGCAAATTAACCAAAGTGAATTATTGCCAGATTTAGATATAGATTTATTGGCAAGTTGTATTTTAATGCCTTACATTATTGATGCAAGAACAGCATTCATTAAAGAAATTAAAAAGTAGTAGTTTGTAGGTTGGTTTGACATAAGGAAACTCAACAATACCCACCATTAATAACACTAAATTACAACCCAAAAACCCTGTATCTGTTCACATCATCTCACCATCACCAACTATCATGTAAATAAAAGAAGACAACAGAACCATTACAGATACACCACAGAAACATTCACCTCACCTGAGAATTATCATCCGAACTAAATCAAATCCTAAAATAAATAGCTTACGTGCTAGTAGTATAATATTAAATCGTTAACAAATTAATATACTTGAAATAGAATAATGACCACAGATGCAGAATATCAAGCAAGAATTACCACTTATAACTGGGATGATTTAATAAAATTATGGTCAGAAATTAAAACAAAAAAGACTTCAAAGTTTTGGGATGCAGGTAAAGCATTAGAATATTTGGTTTTACGTGCATTTGAACTTGATGGTGCTGATATAGCTTGGCCTTATAGTGTGACAATTCAAGGTAAAATAGTAGAACAAATTGATGGAGTAGTATATACAAACAGCCTAGCCTGCCTGATAGAATGTAAAGATACAACTGAAGAGGTTAATATTGAACCCATAGCTAAATTACGAAATCAATTACTACGAAGACCTGCAACAGCAATTGGTAGCGTATTTAGTCGAACTGGATTTACAGAAGCCACAGTAACTTTAACTGGGTTTGTCGCTCATCAAACTATTCTATTATGGGGAGGAGAAGAAATTGAATATTCACTAGAAAAGAAATGTATATGTGAATTTCTAGTCAAAAAATATCGTGTTTGTGTTCAAAAATGTATCCCCAATTACGACGTTACAACGGAGAGTTTCTCATGACACTAGCATACATTCTTACAGAAAGAGATAGAGATATAGAAATTTTACAGAAATTACTACCAAAAAATTTGATTAAGGACATCAAATTTATAGCTGGTGCAAGTTCTTATAGAGCGCGTTCTTTAGCTAGTTCACTGCTTGCTACTCGAAAAACACCAGTTGCTCTTGTCATAGATGCAGAGACAAATAACGAATCTCAAGTATTTGAAAAGCAAGATTTAATTAATTATGTATTAAATCAAGCATCATCTGGTATTCCTTTTCAAGTTTCTCTGGCAGTTCCAGAAATAGAATCCATATTTTTACAGGATAAATCATTAATTGAAAAAATAGCAAAAACAAAAGATCCATTTAATGATTTAGAATGGCAATTTGCTCAAAGTAAACCTAAAGAATTTTTAGAGGCAATCTTAGGTAAAAAACAGTCACTCAATGACAAAATACTTAAAAATCTAAATGATGATGAAATTAAGATATTGCAACAACATCCATTAATACAAGAAATCAAGGGTTTCTTGTCATCAGTTATTGAGTCTTCTGTTGCTATTAATTAATCTAACTGGATATAGAATTTCTATTCATCTAATAACGCACTTATTACAACCCGAAAACCCTGTATCTGTTCGCATTATCTCACTCAACCATTACTAGGGATTACTGGGGCGATAGCGTTCGCGGAGCGTCCCGGAGGGAACTAGCACTGCTGCAAGCAGTTCGCACCTGAAAAGCTTACCCTGTATCTGTTTACATTATCTCACTCAACTATTACTAGGGATTACTGGGGCGATAGCGTTCGCGGAGCGTCCCGGAGGGAACTAGCGCTGCTGCAAGCAGTTCGCACCTGAAAAGCTTACCCTGTATCTGTTTACATTATCTCACTCAACCATTACTAGGGATTAATAGAGCGATAGCGTTCGCGGAGCGTCCCGGAGGGAACTAGCGCTGCTGCAAGCAGTTCGCACCTGAAAACCCTACCCTGTATATGTTTACATTATCTCACTCAACTATTACTAGGGATTAATGGGGCGATAGCGTTCGCGGAGCGTCCCGGAGGGAACTAGCACTGCTGCAAGCAGTTCGCTGTGATCGTGTTGGTGCATTAAGAGATATTACCCCCATTTAAATGTTTGATTGGATGGGGGTATTATATTATGATAGTGATCTCATACTAGATGGTATTGAATTTACCAATTTTTCAAATTGATTATTTTCTTCAAAAAAACATAAAGCGTCTTTACTTAACCAACCTAGTAATTCCTTAGCATTTTCGTAGGTTGTCAGTAATTCATCAAATGATAAGTTTCTAGTATTGAAAACAGGTTCATGATGAAATACACGGTTACGTATAACCCTTATTTCGTTTAAAATTCTTCTTATTCTTTTAATATCGCGCATAAGATTGTATTTTTCAGGAGCATTTGGAAAAACTTCATGAATATAACGAGGAGAACCAATATGCCATATAATTCTGTCATAGTCAGATCCCATAATTTCTGTCCAAAAACCGAAGTTTAGCTCTGGAGTTAAAGTATCTGATGTAACTATTTTATGGTACATTGGGTTATTAATTTTTTTATTCTGCTTGTTAATTTCTTCTTTTGCTTTGTCTATCTGTTTTAATAATCTTGCTCTTTGAGTATTAGCATTTTTGTCGTGCCATTCCGTTGCAGCTTTTCCATTTAACCACTTACCTGCTTTTTCCTCAAACCAATTATCCCCAAATTCTTTAACAACTACATTACTAATACGATTTCGTAAAGCTATTTCAAATACACATAGGAATGAATATAGAGATTCTGATAAACTCATATTCAGTGTATATAGTTTCAAGGCTTCTATCTTATCTTCATTGGTCGCACTCAAATACGTTGAAAGGCGTGATTCAGAAAAAATAATACAAAGATTATCATAAGTAGTAGGGTTAATCATGTTAAAAATTTCAGTATTAATTATGTCATAAGACAGATGCGTTAAAGATGAGTATATAACTTAGAGTTACGGAAATTTGAAATATTTATTTTAAAGACTTGACAAACCTGTAAATCTTAGATACTATGAATATGTAAACCTTGGGTACTCCTTGGAACAAAGAGTTAGGTACGGCCTTCAAAACGTGAACGAGCGAGAATTAGGCTTGATCACAATTTAGAGTTCCCGACCCCAAGGTAAGAATTTTATTAAACTAAATAACCGCTTTTAAAGTTATAGGATAATTGTAGGTCGTGCTGCGGCGATGTTAGAACCAATCATGTTACGCAGTAATTCTCAGCGTGATTCTTTCGCCTGGAAGCGTGGGGAAACTACGGCTAGTGCGGGTGAGTTGATGGCGTTTACATTATTTTACTCAACTATTACTGGGAATTAGTGGGGCGATTCGCAGTCCAAAAACCTTACCCTGTATCTGTTCACATTATCTCACTCAACTATTACTAGGGATGTAGGGATGTTTAGGGCGATAGCGTTCGCGGAGCGTCCCGGAGGGAACTAGCGCTGCTGCAAGCAGTTCGCTGCGATCGTGTAAATATTCACCTCACTACCAGAACTAAATCAAATCCTCAAACAACTGGCCAAGAAAATTAGATATATTAATAATCAGCACACAAATATACAAACCCCTCCTGTATGAAATTTCAAGTAATATTCACCTATGATTCAGAATATCTAGGTTACGTTGCTGAAGTACCAGAACTTCCTGGTTGTGTCAGTCAAGGTACAAACTTAGATGAAGCAATTGAAAATATCAAAGATGCTATCAAAGGCTATCTTCACGTATTAGAAAAACATGGTAAACCCTATGTAACCAAAGAATCTCAATCTTTTGTAGGGGAAGTAGTAGTATAAATGGGACGTTTATCAAATATTTCCGGTAAACAAACAGTCAAAATCTTTGAAAAATTTGGCTATGCTGTAGATCATCAAACCGGAAGTCATATCATACTTTGGCACGAATCAAAACCCATTTTATCAGTTCCAAATCATAAAGAACTAGCACCAGGATTACTCAGAAGTTTAATTAGACAAGCATGAATTACCGTAGATGAATTTTTAGAAAATAAGTAATATTTTCAGTGGGTTAATAACAAAATAACCCACTATTAATAACGCACTTATTAAAACTCAAAAACCCTGTATCTGTTTACGTTATCTCACTCAAGTATTACTAGGGATATTTAGGGCGATCATGTAAATAAGAGAAGACAATAGAACCATCACAGATACACCTGGAAATATTCATTTATGTTAAATTCACTAAACCTAGACTAATCTGAATTGCTCTATCTACCTGTTCCATTGTGACTGATTCCAGAACGCCCAAACGTTTAATTAATCGTTGTTTATCAATAGAACGAATTTGATTAAGAAGTGCAACAGAATCAACCTGTAAACCTCCTTCTGGTACTTTAATTAGCACTTCAGTAGGATACAAAGGTTCTGTAAACTGAGAAGTAAGAGCAGCTACAATAGTTACAGGACTATATTGATTAGAAACGTCATTTTGTAAAATTAAAGCTGGTCGTGTTTTTCTGATTTCTGAACCGATAGTTGGATCAAAATTAACCAAGTAGATTTCACCACGTTGGGGATAGATTATTTTTCCCTTACTTAACACGCTTCCTCTTCCAAATTAAACCACTCTTCAACTAATCCTAAATCACGTTCTGCTCTTTTAATAGCTCCTTGTTTTAACTGTTCTTTGATATTACTAAATTTACTATAACTACCATTCGCATATTCATCACGGACTAATTGAATTTCTTTTTTAGTTTCTTCATCTTCTTGCCAATTTTCCTCTTCAGCATCAGCGATCGCTTCATTAAGAAGTTGTGAAATCTTTCGTTTTTCTGATAAACTTAGCGCATTTAAAGAGTTAATCAATAACTCCATCGGAATGAATAGATTTAATCCAGTTTGTGACATGGTTCTTATCATAATGTGATTGTCGTTCTACATTATATCAAATGATGGCGAATTAGTCTATAAAAACCCTGTATCTGTTCACATTATCTCACTCAACTATGACTAGGGATTACTAGAGCGATCGCGGAGCGTCCCGGAGGGAACTAGCACTGCTGCAAGCAGTTCGCTGTGATCGTGTAAATATTCACCTCACCACCTGAATCCTTACTCAAATCCTATTTTGTGCTTCTTCTAGTTTAAAATGTAAAAAAAATAAATTCAGAACCTAATCCAACAGTATGCTGTTCATACCAATTATAAGCATCCTCTAAATCAAGTTCTGCTTCTGGTGTAATGAAAATTTTGTAAGTCATATATTAACTAACGATTAAATTTTTGTTTCACTTCCTCCCAGCTAGAAACTTGATGAGGATTTTGATAATAAAGTTCTAACCGTCTCTCCAATTCCTTTTTTTGAGCATCACTAATAGTTACATTATCAGCATCTACAGTGATACTATCCCAAATATCTTGGACTAATTGGATTCTTTCCGCAATAGTTAATTGTAAAATGTTTTGAGGTAGTAAGTTCTCCATAAATCTTCCTATTTGAGTAGACAATATTTTTATTTTAACTCATCATTAGCAACTAGGCAGGGGAAACGCAAAATTTAATGATACTCAGCATACAACATAACCCACCATTAATAATACTAAATTAGAACCCAAAAACTCTGTATCTGTTCACATTATTTCACTCAACCATTACTAGGGATGTTTAGGGCGATCCGTAATTGAAAAACCCTGTATCTGTTCACATTATCTCATCCAACCATCATGAGGGATTACTGGGGCGATAGCGATCGCGGAGCGTCCCGGAGGGAACTAGCGCTGCTGCAAGCAGTTCGCACCTGAAAACCTTACCCTGTATCTGTTTACATTATCTCACCCAAGCATCACAAGCTATCATGTAAATAAGAGAAGACAATAGAACCATCACAGATACATAAGCAAATATCACCCGAACTATTAATTTTGAAAACTCATTGATTAGTATTTACAATACTTTACAAATAATCATCACCGTTATCATGGCAGAAAATGACAAAAACTGCCATAATATAGAAAAGAAGATTCAGCGAAATCACATTATGAAAAGTATGAATATTTCCTTACCTGACACCATGCGCGATTATATAGAAGAACAGGTAGCGCAAGGTGGTTACAGCAGCGTTAGTGAATATTTTCGGGAATTAGTGCTATAATTCTGTCATAGTCAGATCCCATAATTTCTGTCCAAAAACCAAAGTTTGGATACGGCCTTTAAAACGTGAATGAGCGAGAATTAGGCTTGATCACAATTTAGAGTTCCCGACCCCAGGGTAAGAATTTTATTAAACTAAATAACCGCTTTTGAAATTACAGGATAATTGTAGGTCGTGCTGCGGCGATGTTAGAACCGATCATGTTACGCAGTAATTCTCAGCGTGATTCTTTTGCCTGGAAGCGTGGGGAAACTACGGCCAGTGCGGGTGAGTTGATGGCTTTTAATGGCTTGACTGCGGAAGCGTTGACTAAGCGGGCTATTGAGTTGGTGCATTAATTAGAACGCAGATGAACGCAGATGAACGCAGATTGGATTTGAATGGGGTTACGGAAAAGATTATTGGATGTGCTTTTAAGGTGGGTAATACTTTGGGGGTTGGTTTTTTGGAGGCGGTTTATGAAAATGCGTTAGTGTATGAGTTACGGAAAACTGGTTTGTTGGTTGAGCAGCAAAAAATGCTGGAAGTTTGGTATGACGGTATAATTGTGGGTAATTATAGGGCTGATTTGTTGGTGGAAAACGCTATTATTGTGGAGTTAAAGGCAGTAACAGCACTGGATAGTAAGCATTTTGCCCAATGTATGAATTATCTTAAAACAACTGGACTTACTCTATGTCTATTAATTAATTTTGGTAATCCCAAAGTAGAAATAAGGCGTGTTGTCCGTAATTTCTAAATCTATCTGCATTTATCTGCATTTATCCGCGTTTATCTGCGTTTATCTGCGTTCTGCAAAATAATTGTTGAAAATAGTGAAATCTAAAGAACTTTAACACATACAAAATTTCTCCATAAGCACTTTCAAACCGAAAATAGCAAAGACCTAAACCTGAGCCAGCACAATCTTGAATTTCTGTATACTCTTTTTTAGTAAAAAAATAATCTACTGGTGCGCTTCTTTCAGAGTTTAAGATTTCTCTATTAAATACTGCTTGCCAACCTGCTTCTAATAACATCTCCCTAGCTTTTGAATAAGGCATATTTTGTTTAAGTTTTGGTAATTCTTGCCTTACACAAGGTTTTGTATCTATAGTTGGCTTTTTTGTTTGTGCATTTTCTATAATTTCACTTAGCAAGTAGGTTAGGTTGACACAAGGAAACCCAACAATATTAATAACACTAAATTACAACCCAAAAACCCTGTATCTGTTCACATTATCTCACTCAACCATTACTAGGGATTAGTAGAGCGATCGCACGGTTGGATATCTCGTAAAAAATCTTACTTAATTTTTCTTTACATATCGTGTTGCTTTGAGTTATTATTTAAGACTATGATAAAACTACGGAATTGATTACTATAGAATCTGACTGTTATGAAAATACTTTCTCGAATCTTTGATAACAGAATAAACGCGCACAATATTTTGACGGAACTTTCTATTGGTGAATATTTAGAAATAGCTAATTTTATTAGTAAAAATAATCCTTTGCAAAGGAAAAGATTAAAATCATATTCATCAATATATAACCTACTAAAAGAAGATATAAAAATAGGGTGTACTATACCACCTATAGTTTTAGCTCTTAGTAATGACATCCAGGAAAATATAGATATTAATAATGCTGATGAGGATATAATTAAAAATTATATAAATCACCATAAAGATAAATTAATAATTCTTGATGGACTACAAAGAACACACTTATTAATAGATGTAGATCAAGATTTACATTCTGAAAATAATATAGATGTACTAAATAAATTTCATAATCATAAATTAAGATTTGAAATTTATTTAGGCATTAAAAAAATAGGTATTCTTTACAGAATGCTAACACTTAATACTGGTCAATCCCCTATGTCTGTTAGACATCAAATAGAAATACTTTATTCTGATTATCTTGATGAAAGTATTTCTTCAGAAATCAAGTTACTTAAAGAAGTTGATGAACCAAGTCCTCATGAAATTGGGGAATATAGATTTGAATATAGATTTAATGATGTAATAGATGGCTTTACTTCCTATCTTCTTAGAGATGAGGCTAGTTTAGATAGAAGAGACTTACTTGAAATCATTAAAAGTTTAGAAAATCTCGCGCAGGAAAATCAGAATAAGGATCTATTTAAAAGTTATCTAGTAACATATAATGAATTTGTTAAAAAAATACGCGAATTGTCAGGTGATTGGAAGTTTAATGATGAGCAAATCCGATTATCAAGTAAACCTTTTGGTGATAGCGTAGATAAGATATTTACTAAATCACCACTAATGACGGGTTTTGGTGCTGCTGTAGGATTTTTAAAAGATAAACATCTGATTAATTCATTTGATGATATAAATCAGAAGATTACCCAGATTCATCTTAGCAATAATGATCAAAGTTTTCTTGACGAGTTAATTCTAACATTAGACGATATCAGTAAAACTGCTAGAAAAATTGGTACTTCTCAAAGAATGTATTTTTACTACTTCTTTAGAGAACTATTTAACAGTGAAAGTGATTCATGTTTATCAATAGATAAATCAATAGAATCTAGTTTTAAAAAATATAGATTAAATGAACTATAAATTAAATGAGTAATTTTTGTATATGCCACTTAAAATAAAAAATGAACTTTCCGAAATTGAATATTCTTTGACAGAAGTTGTACCAAATATAAATGATGAGCAAACTTACTTTGAACTTTCAGATGTACAAAATAGTATTAAAATATATATTGATTATGTTCTAACTATCTATAGAGATAATAATAATAATACAGATCATAAACATGAAGATTATTCATTATTTATATTGAAATCATTTGAATTAAATAAAGAAAATGATATTTTTCAAGTCTATGAAAAAGTAGCTGATTTGAGAATTGGTTGGATATTTCCTATTCAAGCACTTGTATCTAATAAACATGGATGTGCAGAGAATGAGCATTTTTTAAAATATGCCTATGTTGCGTTTTACAAACTATTACTTAATCAAGAAGATTATAGTCATTTTACTCCCTCTATTGAACAAATAGAAGATTATAAATTAACAGATTTTTATGGAGATAATATTATCATATTAATTTTATTTAAAACTAATATTCAGAAAATAGCTAATTTTAATATAGATAATTACCTTGCTTCTTTATATTCGCACAGTTATTATTATTGTGAACCAACTGAAAATATAAAAAAAATTAATACCTGTCAACCAACGGAAGATTTAAACGAAATTAAAAATAGAGCTAATTTAAAATCTTCTGGTAACACTAAACTGATACTTCAGAGAAGTTCAAAGTATTTACAAGGAGAGTCGTATATTGATAGACTTTTTAAAAGTTTATTGAAAACAGAAGAACATCATTTAGTTAGATTTTATCTTCTTTACCAAGTCATTGAACTCATGATACAGATAGTCTTTGAAAGAAAAATATTAGATGAAATCAATAAATTCAATAATAATGCAGATAAAAATATACGTAAATTCAAGGAGAAAATAGACAATATTTCTACAGAAAAGACAAGAGTATCCATATTAATCAATGATTATGTAAAAATTAATAATCCAAACTTACTTATATCCTGTAATGAATTAATTAAATTATTTAATGATGATGATAGCAATGAAAAAGATGATATTAGCAAAAAACAGGACTTGGGTGGTGCTTTATATAAAGTTAGATGTCTGATTGTTCATCATTTTAGAAAGCTACCTGATAAGATTTTAGAAGAAAAACTTCGAGAAATTAATAAGGAATTTGAAAATATTATAATTAAAATAATTTTGGATTATGAATAAATGAGCAAGTAGAAAACTAATAATTTTAGATTTTAGATTTCATATCTATTTATGTTAATGTTTAAAACATTGCCAAGGTAGATTATTAGAAGTTTCTGAGTTCCATACCTCTTCAAAAGGAATATGATAACGTTCATCTTGATTATCATATTCCCTAGCAAATATTTTTGAAACTCTATCTTTGACAATTGCAATTTGAGATTGTTCAGCTAAATAATCAAAGTCATCTTCCATTTGATTATAAAGTATAGTGTAAATATAGCTGGAAGGTAACTTAATTCGATTATATCCAAAAGCGCAGCCATTGTGATATTCAACAACTACATCACTACCACCTGGTATATGTGAAAGAGGATTTTTTCTTTTCTCAAGACTAACCCATAAAACTTTATCAACAAGGTGTATAGGAAGACCTAAATAAATATCTTTTAGACTTCTTTGGTTTATCTTTCTTATAAATTCTGCTCGTAATTCTCTAGGACTTAGGTTATTTTTTTGTTCAGCTTCTTCTTTCTGTAATTTAAGATTTTCTCGCGTTTGTTTTAGTTCTTCTGTTCTATCTAACCCCAGCAAATCAATTGTTATTTTTTCTAACCAGTGGGGACTATTTTTGTTAATTTTTAGCCATAATTCCTCAATTTTAGTAGTTATATTTTCTTTGTATTCTGTAGGAACATCATTTGTATTTAACCAAATATTACATAGCTGATCTTTATTATCTTTTTTATCTGTTTCATACCAAAAACAGATATTTTCACAAATACCATTATCTAAATTTTGTGCTAAGTCTGGATACTTCCTTTTGATTTTTGTAATATGAAAGAAAGTTCCTTTTTCAAATATTTCCTTATTTTGGAATGTACTACCAACAAATCCAAAACCCCTCTGTGGGTTATATTCCTCAATATATCCACAATCTACGCCCATTTTAGTAACTCTCTAAAAACCCTGTATCTGTTTACATTATCTCACTCAACCATTACTAGGGATTAGTAGAGCGATCGCGTTCGCGGAGCGTCCCGGAGGGAACCTAGCGCTGCTGCAAGCAGATCATGTAAATATTCACCTCACCTGAGAATTATCGGTGCGTAGTTTATAATAGGATCATACCGAAAAATTTTATATAGGATTTAAGGTTATTCATAATGCTGCAAATTATCCAAGCAACCTGTACCAACGGTGAACTTATTTTGAATGAAAAACTAAGTTCCGAATTAGAAGGTAAAACCATACAAATTATGATTCTCGAACCCAGCGAATCTACACAACCAATAGATTATCAAGAATCGAAAATACAGCAATTCTTAGCGCGAGTTAATAACTACTCCTTCCCACTTCCCCCAGACTACAAATTTAATCGAGAAGAAATTTATGATAGATAAAATTTTTCTCGATAGTAATCTCTGGATTTATCTCTATGCTAAAAATCCGCCAGAAAAATCCCAGAAAGTTGCAGAAATCATCAAAAATTATTCTTCATTGCTGTTAGTTAGCACTCAGGTTTTAGGAGAATTATTTCATGTTTTAACTAGAAAAAAATTCACATCAAAAACAGATGCAATTACAATCATATCAGATATAGTGAATACTTTTCCTGTTCAAGCAATTAACACAACAGAAGTTATACAAGCATTAGAAATCAATGCAAAATATAACTACTCTTATTGGGATAGTTTGATTATAGCTACAGCTTTATTAAGTGAATGTTCCATGATTTACTCAGAAGATATGCAACATAATCAATTAATAGAGAATAAAGTAAGAATTATCAATCCATTTGTTTGATTTCATATCTTTTTAATTACTGTAGGGTGGGTTATCAACAATATAAGCCACCATTAAAAACCCTGTATCTGTTCACATCATCTCACTCAACCATTACTAGCAATTAATAGAGCGATTCGCGTTCGCGGAGCGTCCCGGAGGGAACTAGCACTGCTGCAAGCAGTTCGCTGTGATCGTGTTGGTGCATTAAGAGATATTACCCCCATTTGAATGTTTAATTGGATGGGGGTATTATATTATGATAGTGATCTCATACTAGATGGTATTGAATTTACCAATTTTTCAAATTGATTATTTTCTTCAAAAAAACATAAAGCGTCTTCACTTAACCAACCTAGTAATTTCTGGCGTTGCTGAATCGAGGTATGAAATTTCCAAATCGAACCTTTAAAAATCTTACCTTTGCGTGATTGCGCCTTTGCGTGAGACTAAAATTCATACCCTTAATCAGCAATGCCTAATTTCTTAGCATTTTCGTAGGTCGTCAGTAATTCATCAAATGATAAGTTTCTAGTATTGAAAACAGGTTCATGATGAAATACACGGTTACGTATAACCCTTATTTCGTTTAAAATTCTTCTTATTCTTTTAATATCGCGCATAAGATTATGTTTTTCAGGAGCATTTGGAAAAACTCCATGAATATAACGAGGAGAAACAATATGCCATATAATTCGTGTAAATAAGAGAAGACAATAGAACCATCACAGATACACCACAGAAACATTCACCTCACCTGAGAATTATCACCCGAACTAAATCAAATCCTAGATTCACAAACTACTAGACTAAAAATATCAAATTAGGCTATACTACTTATAGTATGACTGTGGGTAGGATATGGCTAAAATCTCAATTTCATTGCCAGATGAACTACTAAATTATATTGACCAAAAAGTTGAAAACCGTAGTGCGTTGATTGAAAATCTCTTGAAACAATGGCAAGAAAAACAACGAGATGAAGCACTAGCGGCAGCTTGCGCTTTGGTTGATGAATTAGAATTAGGTTGGGAAAGTGAATGGCAAAACATAGCGATTACCGAATGGGAAGCATCTGGATAGTAACATTTGACCCATCCGTAGGTACAGAAATTCAAAAAACTCGTCCAGCACTAATAATTTCTGGGACTTTGTTTAATAACCAACGCAGCAAAGTCACAGTTTTACCTTTTACTTCCGCAAAACCTAATAACCCCCGTATTTCACCTGCGGTAGTTGAAGTACCTACATCAGCGCGAAACGGACTTTCTGTAGATAGTCTTTTGATATGCGTTGAACCAATGACATTTGACAAAATTCGTTTAACTCAACAACTAGGAGAATTAGAAGCAGAATTATTAGAACAAGCTCAAAATATTTTGCATCGGTATCTGAGTTTAAACAGAGAGCAAGCGAACGATTACAAACCATGCTTTTAGAAGGATTAAACTCAGGAAATTAAAGCTGGTCGTGTTTTTTTTGATTTGGGGAACCTATAGTTGGATCAAAATTAACCAAGTAGATTTCACCACGCTGGGGATAGATAATTTTTCCCTTACTTAACACGCTTCTTCTTCCAAATTAAACCACTCTTTAACTAATCCTAAATCACGTTCTGCTCTTTTAATAGCTCCTTGTTTCAACTGTTCTTTGATATTAGCCTGGAACTGAATTTCCAGGCGGGTCTGTCAGCCAAATAAATAAGCTATCTGTAGCTTAAGTTCACACCAATCAGCATTGCTAAATCCTAAATTAATCAAGTCTTTGAATTTGTTTTAAGTAGGTTGGCGTTGAAAATTGTCGTTATGGCAAGGCAAAAGGCAAGAGGGTTTGGGCGATTTTACGTTTCTTTACACAGTTTGGTTTTATTGTGTTCACCTACTTAAGACTGAATTGGATTATCTCTAGGATTTACCAATTTCAATAGTTTCTGTTTAATTTGTGCGTCGAAAACTTCCCATTTGATTTTGGCATAAGCTGAATTTTCATTACCACCAGATAAGAAACCCATCGGAATTTCAAAGCCTCCAGCACCCGTCCTCCCACCACCAAAAAATCGCCCAGCACTATCTTGTCCAAAGGCTTCTTTAATAAATTCATCAGGATCTAACGTCAGTTTGGTGGTTCTCAGAGATCCTATCACTACTTCTAATTCGTCATCTTCATCATGAACAATTCCATAAACTACTGCTGTATGCACATTTTCCTCAGTAACGAGAAAATCAGCCGCTTGGGGAATTGCATCCCGGTCATCATAGCGCAAATAACCAACACCAGCTATAGAAAAGTTATTTTGAACGATGCGGTTTTTAAGCGATCGCTCGATCACATCCATTACCCGCTTAGAACGATTTGCTTGCAAAATAGCATTTAGTAACTGAGCATCATAAAACCTGCTCAAATACCCAGCAGCCATAAAATCTTCTTCCTGTGCCTGCATCAACCGATTTGTATCTGAGCGTAACCCGTGCATTAAAGCTGTAGCACATTTAACGTGCTGGCTAATGCTATTATCTAAAGTTAATAATCCTGCTTGTAAGTATTGAGTAAAAATTGTCGCGGTAGCCCGCACATAAGGACGAACATCAACAAATTCTGATTTGAGTTCTCCTTGTAAACTATGATGATCCACCAGCACTATCAGGGGAATTCCAGCTTGTTGGATGGCTGGTAATAATTGAGACGTAGTTCCCTGGTTGTCAATTAACACAAACCCTTGATAGCATGACAAATTTTTATTTTTTAAAGCTTGTATTGTCCAACGTTGAGCAGGTAAATTAGTGAGCTTAACTAAAGCAATATTTTCCTGATGACTTAAAGTTCCCGCGTAAACAATATCACACTTGATATCATACTGTTGGGCAATTAATTGGTAAGACCAAGCACAAGAAAGAGCATCAGGATCAGGAAAATCCTGTAAAATCACCAACTGACGTTCATGACGATGTGCAAGCAGCGTCTTCTGTAACTCCTCTGATTTTTGAGATGCTAGAGAATTGCCACGCTGGACTAAATAGATACCTCCATCACCATTAGAGGATGGTAAGGAAGTCCGGTTTAACGGTGGAAGTTCAATTACCTCTTTCTCTATTTCTAATTCCTCTGGATGGGGATCTGTGGTCAATGATAAACTTTCAAATTGAGAAGGTGGATAATTCACGTACATAAGTAACTAACTGTATTTCTAAGCGGGGAAAATAGGGTTATCCATTCAGATACAATCCAAGCAGTAGTGCGCTGATAAAGCTACATGAAACTTGGCAAAATCTAAAATTAATTCTTTTGGCACTGTGTAAAGCGGTTTATTTTTGTCAATAGCACGAGCAAAGGATCTATTGCATCCAACTAAAGTGCTACAAAAATGCTGAAATTCAAGTATGCTGTACCTCTTGAGTTATATACAACCTCATAATTTGTGACTTTGTCTAAACAAATATGCAGATTTTTATGAAAAAATTTGATAATTATCTTGAATATTTATTTGACTTGTGCTACTGTTGGCATTCTGTGTCCAAATTGATCTCTCAATTTCTTGGTGGCAAATCATCTACTCATAATTGTAACAAATTATCAGTTAAGAACAAAATCTATCTATATATCGTTTTTTTAGCAGATAAAGTGCCACCCCTGAAAATTAAGATGAAAATATCAGCTTGGTGGAAACTTGCCACAAGCTGTAGTAAACACTGGACAAAACCAAGTGAAACACCTGATTGTAGTCACATCATTGACCCAATTTGGTCAATCAGATATATCTACAGGTGAATTTTGTCCTGAGTTTTTGTAGTTAATTATGTAGGATGTCAAAGACCTATGACATACTTTTGCCACTCCTGGTGCATTCCACTTTTAAGATGCTTTGTCACCTCAAAGTAGAGACTACTGTAAGGTTGACGGGGTAAATGACGCAAGGGCATTCGCGCTTCTTGCGGTGTACGACAGCCTTTCTTGATATTGCAGCGGACACAAGCCGTAACAATATTTTCCCAAGTATCTTCGCCCCCTCGTGATCTTGGCATAACATGATCGAGAGTTAACCCGTCTCCTGTGTTACCACAGTATTGACAAGTATGGCTATCACGATGCAAGATATTCCTCCGAGTCAGCGGAATTTCCATATAAGGAACGCGGACATAATGACGCAACCGAATTACGGTTGGCATCGGAAAATCCGAGTAAAGGAATTTACCGTTGTATTCTAAGCGTTCAGCCTTGCCTTTAATCAACAACACGGTGGCACGTCGCCAACTAGTGATGTTGAGCGGTTCGTAAGAGGCGTTCAGGACTAAAACCTTCCTCATGAATCTGCGCTCAAGGTATTAGTTTTACATATATTAACACAAATACACCCCGCTGGGGATATGAGAATAATTTATACTTTTGTTCTTGATTCAAATACATCTGAATTTATTATTTGTTAACATTTTCATGAATTTGCCAAAAAAATCGCCATAAAGGAGTGTTTAGGGGTTGACATTTGATTTTATATCTGTTATCATGAATTTGATAAGGAAGAACTATTTTCTAATAATTAAAAGATTTTCGAGTGTGCGGATACACTAATATTGCTCATACTACTATCTTGTATAAATCGCCGGATCAAAGTTAAACTTCCTGATTAAGGTGATACGGCTTCTAGTACACTGCGGCGTAAATAACCCAACCATTCTAAATCGTCCAAAAGCCTATACTGTCTTCGTTTTGACTTTTAACTTTTGGCTCTTGACGAACGCCCTACGGTACTAGGGGTTCTTTTTAGGAACTACGGTCAGAAACGGTAAGTTCTACCGAGATTGCTTGTGGAGCGGGCAAACAAGATTGGAAGTCATTCTAAGACCGCGATGAAGCAGGAAATAAACACTAAGATTATCGCTGTCCAGATGTGTCTAGACTTTGGTGATTTTGGGTAAGTTTTATAGAACGGATGTGAGCAGCTTTTCGGTGGTGTGATAGGAGTAAAGTGTAATGTTAAGTCGCAAGCAAACCCCGATTTTTGCCGACAATCAGGAATGTGATGCTTATGCTTGGTTTTCTCAGCGGGCTTGGGTAGAAATTGATTTAGGGGCTTTGTCTCATAACGTCAAGCAGTTGGTCAAGTTTTTATCACCATGTACCCAATTAATGGCCGTTGTCAAAGCTGATGCCTATGGACATGGGGCGGTGACAGTTGCGAGGACTGCTTTGGAGGCGGGTGCTAGTTGGTTAGGTGTGGCAACAGTTCCCGAAGGTATTCAATTACGAGAAGATGGTATTCAAGCCCCAATTCTGATTTTAGGGGCAACCAACACACCAGAACAAATTCAGGCGATCGCCCATTGGCAACTTCAGCCCACACTATGTAGCCCTAAACAAGCTTTAGAATTTTCTAACACCTTAGAAACTATTAACCATAATTCCTCTTTACCCGTACATATTAAATTAGATACAGGAATGTCTAGATTAGGCACTAGTTGGCAACAAGCCGCAGATTTTGTCCAGTTAGTACAAGGATTACCCCATTTAAATATTACCAGTATCTATTCTCATCTAGCAACTGCCGATAGTCTTGATACCACAGTGATGACAGAACAGCATAGAAGATTTGCAGAAGCAACTGCACACATTAAAGCTAAAGGGATAAAAATTCCCAGTTTGCATTTAGCAAATTCCGCCGCTACCTTGACAAATCCAGAACTGCACTATGACATGGTGCGGGTGGGTTTAGCTATTTATGGTCTTTATCCTGCCACTCATTTACAAAATCAAATCAAACTGCAACCGGTTTTACAACTCAAAGCCAGAGTTACCCAAGTTAAAACCATAGCCGCAGGAACTGGAGTTAGTTATGGACATCATTTTATTGCTTCTAAAGAAATGCGTCTGGCTGTAGTTGGTATTGGTTATGCCGACGGAGTTCCCCGTAGTCTTTCTAACCAAATGCAGGTGTTAATTCGTGGGCAGCGCATACCGCAAATTGGCGCAATTACAATGGACCAAATCATGTTAGATGTGAGTTCCATTCCCGATTTGCAAGAGGGGGAAATAGTCACTTTGCTAGGAGAACAGGGAAAAGAGCAAATATCCGCTAATGATTGGGCAAACTGCCTCAATACCATTTCTTGGGAAATTCTCTGTGGTTTCAAACATCGTCTACCTCGTGTAGCTGTGATGTAGATTATTAGGGACATGGGAAAATATCACCAATATCCCATACCCTAATTTAAAATTGGGACTGAAATTTTGACTCTTTTGCCTATTGCCATAAATAATTTGTTGTGCTAACATAAGGTATTAATGCGGATATGGCGAAATTGGCAGACGCGCTAGATTTAGGTTCTAGTTCCGAAAGGAGTGAAGGTTCAAGTCCTTTTATCCGCACTTTTAAACAGATAGTTGAGTTAATAGTGATGTTGTGCTGTCATGTACAGTGACTAATTATATGTCATCGGTGACAAATTAGTGTCGCTGTGACTATTTGTTGTCGTTTTGATGGTAGTGACAAATTAATGTCATAAAAACAATTATCCTTGTCATCATTATAGAACAAGCGGATAAAAGGACTTGCTTTCAACCCCCCTAAATTTTTTAATAGTTACTAAACCCAAAAATAATCTCAATTTCAAGCTTTTTCAATATAACCATTGTTGAATGTGCTTTCGCTACTTTCAACCCACTCTGTACTAGGAGGGTTGTTGTTACATTTCAGCTACATCTGAAAATCCATAATTAGCAATCTTTCAACCCACCCTGTACTAGGAGGGTTGTTGTTACAGTAATTTGGGTATTGATTAATGCGATCGCCATGCACTTTCAACCCACCCTGTACTAGGAGGGTTGTTGTTACAGTTCCCGCCTCTGCGACTGGGGCATGGGCAGGACAACTTTCAACCCACCCTGTACTAGGAGGGTTGTTGTTACCCACCAAGTTTCAAAGTATTGTAGGGCAAGGTTTCCAGGTGTCGTTAGCGCGGATGTCTCCCAATTTGCTGTTTGAGCCTCATTTACAAAAATCATATCAGGATGAAAAAACGATGAGATTTCGACAGAACAAGCATTTTGGGACTTGCGCGGATCTCTGAGAAATTTTGCCTTGATTTTAGTTCTTCAAATGAAGAATTGAGGAGGGTTCCCCCTTGATCGGAGGTGATTCGGTAGCCACTACAGCGGTACATCCGCGCCCTTATTGCTGGGAGCGCACCTATCCTGTCCTAAGACAGCAGCATCAGGGTGAGCAGCTACCAGGGTCAGAAAGCAAGACTGTATTGCTACAGTCAAACTAACCCCCATTTAACACTGTTCAGAGGCTGCAAGCAGCATGAACGGCGGCGCTATTAAATCTATTTTATTATCAAGGTTCGGATATTTGTCAACTTTGTTTGACTAGGCGGAGATGATAAGTAGAGAGAGCTAATTCTTTGGCTTTGTCCTGGGGACTGCCACGAACAGGTTGTGTACCCTCTTCGATGACAATTTCTACCTGAGCAGCTTTACTTTGAATGCTTTGAATTAATCTGCCATAACTCCATTGGTGGACGTTTATTCGATACTGTTTGGCATATTTTTGCTGGATTTCAACTGAACCTGGACATTTTGCTTCGGCTATGGCTTGAATTTCGCTCTGAATATTCTCCCGCATATCCCCTAACTTGGGTAAGACAATGCTGCCAGCTTTGTAGGTTTGGGCGATAGCGAAGCGCTCCGCAGGAATCGCAACTATTTCTTTTGCTAATAATCTGTCTATATGCTGTCCTAACTCAGATGTACCAAACTGATTGGGAGAAAAACTTTTCTGTGCTTTGTGGCGTTCGTGGGATGAAGATCGCTGTTGTCGTCTTTGGCGATTCAATAGTTCGTAATTCTCACCAAGTAGCTGTTTAATACTGCGGTAAGCCAAGACTTTGTTTGCACTGGCATCCACTACAGCTACTGTGGCAGGTTTTTCTAACCCCATGCTGACTCCAACTAAAATGTGGGATTGTCCTTGGTACAGGGGTTTACTGGGACGATCAAAGGAATTGTTTATGCGAGTCAGTGTTGATTGCTTACGCTGAATAAAGGCTTGCTGGGTATCGCTTAAATCACTCTTTTCTTTCATCTTGGTGATGAATTTGGTAATGTCTTCTGCTTTCTCTTGGCGAACCTGTTCTGTGCCTTCAGCAGTCCATAAGCGATTGTCAACACAGCAAGAAAGGGTCAATCGGTGAATTTGCCAAGTTTCGCCTTTACCTTCACCTTCTTGCCACGCTAAACGACCATTTCTGAGGGTGAATAAGCCACTGGAATGCTGATTTTTGCTTTTGCGTTTAGTTTGTTGATCTTCTAGAAAGCGTTTAAACCAGTGCAGTTGACGACTATCACAATACACTTCAAAAGTTAAATCGGTTAAGCCATTAAAGTGAACACACAGCCTACCTTTTTCGTTTGTTGACCATTTAAGGTCTTCATTGGTTTCAAAAACTAGGGGAAAAGGGAGAGAACTTGATCTGGTTGACAGAATATCCTGCCAGCGGTTGGCTTCAGTATTGTCTTCTGGAACTGTGGTTGTAGCGGTGAAGAGTGTTTCCAACCATTTACTATTGGTTAAATCTCGACCTTTGGGTATTCGACTTGTTAGCTTGTCTGTCAGCCTTTGAATCTGGATTTCAACTTTACGGCGGCGTTTAGCAAATTTTTCGGTGTCTTCTTCTTTGTCATTGAGTTTGCAGCCATTTTTTAGTAGATAGCTGATGGCACTACGGCCGAGTATGTCGTCGGTTTCTTGGTAAGCATCAAATAATTTATGAGATAAACTACGCTCTGGGTTAGAAGCGGATAATTTTCTCGATTTTTTGATATTTCTTTTTTTAGTTAAAGGAAGATTAGTGTCAGATTCTGGCGTTGTCATTGCTAAAATTTCAGCAGCTTTGGTACGAATTACTTCCAAGCTGTAACCACTGGTTTCTACTAATTCAGCATCGCTGTTGAGCATTTCTAGCCAGCGAATCTTACCATCTAGCTGCTGCTGTAGCCGTTTCTGGATTGTCAACCACGATTTGTAGATGTAATCCACAACGTGAATTGCGGATAAATAACAACGGCTTGGCTGTCCGGCAAACTGAGGATCGGTTTTTAGAGGTTGGCAAAGTTGACTAACAACGGTAGATGGAAATTTGCCATTTTGTCGCCATTTCTCGAAGTCTGGGTGTTTACTAAGCTGTTGTAGTAGTTCGTTAATTAGCGGCGTGTTTAATTCTGCCATCAACGTCCAGAGTTGTTGGCGGGTAGATTCACTGGCAATTAGGCGACATTGAACAGTAATTTGACTCATGAAAATACATTATCACAAAAACACATAATGTTATTCTAAAAAATTATGTGTTTTAGAAAAAGCTTCTATAGGATGATTCTTATGGAAGGAAAATTCTACACAAGCACCGAAGCAGCAGAAATTACTCATTGCTCTCGCCGACAGTTACAGTATTGGCGGGAGAAGGGGGTTATAGTACCTACGGTTAATGCCAGTGGTAAGGGAAGAAATGTTTATTATTCTAAGGCTGACTTGTTGGCACTGTCAGTAATGGAGCATTTGCTGTCAATTGGTTTAAATTTTGAGATGTGTCATGTAGCTTTGGAAACTTTGCGTAAAAGAGAGCCTTGGCTATTTGAGGAGTCTGTTACTGAAGATAAGATGAAGCGGTTGATGTTTTTACCTTCAAAATCGCCTGAACAACCTTTGCAACTGGCGGAGTTTGACCAGCAAGCGGCATTAGAGGCACTTTGTGAGGGACAAACTGTGATTCCTTTTTTGGGCGATCGCGTGCATCAACAATTGAGGGATAATCTGAAAAATAATGCTAAATAAGTGAAAAATTGTGCTAAATAAGTATTGATGCTATAATCCTGACATTAATTTCAATTTTTACATAGATATTTACCCCAGGTAGCAAGCATCTTACTAATTGAATTTTTTAACAGAACACATTCTATGATAAAGACAGCTTGTAATCCGGGTTCAAGGGTTCGTTACAGAGCAAATATCAAATTGTCTAAAGAACAAGATGAAGAGCTTAATAGTTCTTCATCTGTCGTGTCTGACACTACTTCTTTACATGGTGCGCTTACAGCATCAAGAAATGATCTGCGTGTCGTGGAGCTTTTTGCTGGAGCAGGGGGAATGGGTGTTGGATTTCTGATGGCTGGTGAGCAAAAAAAAGGATTTAGAATTATTAATTCTGCTGAAATTAACCCAACATATTTAAAAAGCCTTGAAACTAATTATAAATACTTTTCTAATAACTCAAATAATTGCATTGAAGACTCTATTCCTTCTGATTTTACTCCTATAGATTTAACTAAAAAACAGGATTGCCAGCTTGTACATGAAGCTGTCAAAAAAGCAGATGGTGTAGATATTGTAATTGGTGGAACGCCATGTCAAGGGTTTTCACAATCAAATAGAAGTAATTGGAATGCCAAGAACACTTATAATCAACTGGTTGAATACTTTATTCAATGTTCTTTGGAACTAGCACCGAAAGCAATTCTTTTGGAAAATGTGCAAGGTATTCTATGGACACCTCGTTCTAATAAAAGCAAAAATCCACGTAATTTAACGGTAATTGACTATATTGAAAAGAAGTTTACAGATGCTGGTTATGTCCTCTTTCCAGCAATTTTAGATGCAGCTTGGTATGGAGTTCCACAACACCGTAATAGATTTTTTTTATTAGCATTGCATAAAGATTTAGGTTATACAGTTGATCATTTTGGCGAATGGGGCGCATTTCCGTTACCTACACATGGAGCAAAAGGGGGAAATAACTATGTAACACTCCAAGAGGCGATTGCTGATCTACCTATGGTTGATAATGGTGAAAGCCGAGTTATTCAAGAATATAATGAACCGATTTATGAAGAATTAACAACAAATCCGTTTTTACAACAAATGCGCCAAATGGCAACTCCAGATATTATTGAAGGTCACATTGTTTCAAGACAAAAAGATTATGTAATTGATAGATATGGACATATTCCGGCTGGTGGAAACTGGCAGAATATTCGACATCTGATGACTAACTATTCTGATATAGAGAATACCCACAGTAATATCTACAGACGTTTAAGGTGGGATGAACCTTCAATCACAATTGGTAATTACCGTAAAAGCATGATTATTCATCCAGACCAAAATAGAGGATTATCTCTGCGAGAAGCTACTCGTCTACAGTCTCTTCCTGACTGGTTTACGTTCTGTGGCTCTACAGATAATTCTAAAAATACAGGCTTAATGCACAAACAACAGCAATTAGCTAATACCGTGAGCTTTCTTTTAACACTAGCAATAGCTAAACACATACTTAAACTTTAGCTTTCATTTCTTAAAATTCTAACTCTAATAAATTGATGAGGTAATAAACTATGGCACAGATAAACAACCTGCAAGGAGATAATATTACTAATCTCAGAGAATATTTATATGATGAAGAAAATATTTCTTATGCTGATTTTGATACAATTCTCGAAACTGCAACTGAGGTAATAGAACGGTGTCAAGAGCCTACAGAACATGGATCTGTGAAGGGATTAATTTATGGTCACGTACAAAGTGGAAAAACTTCCGTTATTCTGACAACTATGGCTTTAGCCGCAGATAATGGGTTCAAGAATTTTGTGGTGATGACATCTGATTTAAATGATATCTATGAACAAACGCTTAAAAGAATCAAGGGAGCGTTAGATAGTTTTATAGTTTTTGGTAAGACAGAAATCAAACAAAATTCAATAGCTACTCCCAGTTTACCACTAGCTTTGGTTATTTCTAAAAATCCGCGTAAGTTACGAGATGTTTTAAATATCGTTCAGGTATCTAATTGGCAAAATGAACCAGTTATTATTATTGATGATGAGGCAGATCAAGCTAGTTTAGACACTAATATTAATAATCAAAATAAACCTACAAGTGCAGTAAATCGAGCAATTGTTGATTTAAGAAATTATCTTAATTCTCATACTTATCTGCAAACCACCGCTACTCCTCAATCTCTACTATTACAAGATAGTCAAAGTGCGTTCAGACCAGATTTTGTTGTTGTTACCAAACCAGGTACAGGTTACGCTGGTGGAAACACTTTTTTTGATAACAATGACTTTGGTAGTTCTGATCATATTCGTGAAGTGCCTGATATTGATCTTAATAGCTTGAGAACGAGTAACCGTATTCCTGATACTGTTATACAGTCAATGTTGCTATTTTTTTTAGGAGCAGCAATATTGAGACTACAAGGAAGTTCCAAAAATAAAAAATATACATATCTTCTCCATACTAGCTTTAGACAGGACGATCATCATTTAGCAGCACAATTAGTGGGTAAATTTAAAAATGAATTAACGAATCAGCTTAGGCAAAATCCTAATAACCCAATTATGGGTTTGTCTAATGATCTTAGAGTAGAATTACAAACTGCTTACGATGATTTACAACAAACTTTTGTAAATGTTAGACCATTTGATGATGTTTTGGTAGAAACTGCAAGACTAATTACATCTACAGAAGTTATAGAAATTAACTCTGACAGTGGCAACGGAATTGGACCTCTAACACGAAGACATACCCTTTATATAGGTGGTACAAAACTAGGTCGCGGTGTCACTGTCAAAAATCTGCTTGTTACTTACTATGGTCGAGATGCTCAACAACCGCAGATGGATACAGTTTTACAACACGCTAGAATGTATGGATATCGTAGTAATGAATTACCAGCTATTCGTATTTACTTACCAATTCGTTTAGCTCAAAGATTTGTTGACATTCATGAGAGTGATAATTTAGTTAGAAAACAATGTCAATCGACACATTTACCTATTCAAGTCATTCCTTTAATGTCAAGAGGAATTAAACCAACACGCCGTAATGTTTTAAATGAAAATACAGTTACTTTAGTAAGTTATCAAGGAGGAAGTCAGTATTTTCCATCATTACCAATATCTAATCCTAATATTTTGGGTAATCAAACCCAAAACCTTGATGATTTGCTGTCTACCGCTAAATATTCTAATCTGCAACAATCATATACAGTAACAATTGATGATATTTTAGAGATTCTGTATTTTCAGTATCAAACACCTGGATTAAGTCGTACTTGGAATGATGATTTGATTAGACAAGCTGTTTCTGCTCTACAATATCGATCTAGCTACCAAAACACGGGTTCATTAGTTATTGTTAATCGGAAAGCAGATATTGGAAGAAGCCAAAATATAGATAGAAATGGTCAAGTGGGTGCTGTGTTACCCCCTCATAATAGGAATGCTCCATACGGTATTAACCCTCAGTATCCAGCATTACTAATGACTCGAAATATTGGTAGTCTTAATAAGGGTTGGGATGGAGTACCTTTCTGGATTCCAGTTATCCGATTTCCAGATGGTAACTACGCATTTTCTGTAAATGAAAGCTGAGTTACCTGTCTTCAATTAGATGATATGACTGGCTTTTGATAAAATACCATCTCCCCAAACGGCAACCTACAGCGATCGCACGTTCCATTTTCCCATAATGCCGGAATCTTAAACCGCGCACCACATTTAGGACACTTGGATAGTAAACGCAAATTATGGCGATCGCATCCCCCAGTTTCCTTAAACTGCCACTTAATCTGGTGACAAGGTGTTTCCGCATAACAAGCACCACATAAACGAATGGGTTCATGCTGCATACCCACCCCAACAGGTGGCAGCATTTGGACTAACCTTTGGGCATCCACTTCCACCACAGATGCGACAGCCTCCAACTCTTTTTGACTAGGACGAGGATTAAAATGAAACCTTTCCCACCGTGCTATTACTGCACCAATCCCAGCCAAATTACCCAACCCAGCAGCAGATAAATGATTAGCCCGTCTAAAACGACCTAGAAAATGGCTCAGGCTTTCCCCTTCATAAGGTTGGATGATAAAAAGCCAAGGCTTAACATCTGGTGCAGTCATCACTTGTACTCCTGCGCCACTTCCTGTAAAACAGCCTACCGGAAAGCGACAGTCAATTTGTCATTATGAAAATATACAAAAACTTTTTTTAATCAGTAACGCGACAGTTAATTTGTCATGTTCATGGGAAACGACATTTATTTTGTCACTAACTGGATTGAAGTATAATATCGTTAAGACGCTAAAATCCTTGTAAAGCAAGGATTTATAAAATGACATTAATTTGTCACAATGACAGATAATTAGTCACTGTACAACTGGGGTTTCTCCAGAACGAATCGCACTTGCTGGTATCCCGGCTGTACCCCAAACAAATAAGCCACTTGTACTGAGCTTGTCGAAGTATCTGTTGGCTGGGAGTATCATTGAGATATCGAAATTTTTGTTTTGCCATCTATAATTGCTCGGATCTTTGTACCAACAGGAATGACTGCATTCTGACCTTTAATAAAAAAACCAAGTGGACTGACAAGGGCGAATACAGCGATACTGACTCCTACGTTTCCACCACCTTCGCTATTTCGCCCTGCCAGCAATGATATCTTCGTGCCGTCTACTGCTGAGGTTGACAAAATTTTGAGAGAAAGTTTTCCTTTTCGACCAAATAATCCTGATTTTTGTGCTTCAGCAATTTCAGCACGAGCTCGCGTTCCTGCTGTTATTACTGCTTTACCTTCTACAATTACATCTTCATCAACCCGCAAGTTAACTAAATCTCCTGTTCTTGCTGTTTTGCTAGAAAGCTCATCAAGTGTGGAAAGGATAATCTCGGTTCCGTCAGGAATAGTAACTTCAACGGGATTTGGTGTTACTGATGGGGAAGGATTGTACGTTGGTACTGGACTAGGCACAGGTTTCACAGTCTGAGCTTGCACCCAAGGTTGATATGGAGTGATAATATTTGAGGTCAAAGCCACAGCAGTTAAAGTTGCAAAAAATGTAGTCCTCATTTTCAAAGTCATGTTTTCTCTCCTATTGTGGTATTCATGGTTTTGATTAATTATTAGTGTTAAAGTGATGTATGTCATATCTGTAACAACATCATTAATTCACACGAGTATAATTGTGACACTAATGTTTACAAGTGTCAACATTAGTGCGATCGCCGATCTTGTAGGTTGGGTTGGGGTACAGCAGACGAAGCCATTATCAAGCTGTCGGGGTTATCGTGAAAAGTTAAGGAAATAGGGGTGAAATGAGCATCCATTCCGAAACTTACGCTAAGGACTTGATGACCTGTTTTTAACATTCTCTTTACCTACGAGATACCTGTACCAATTGAAGTCTCTGAAATTTAGGAGCCTCAACCCAGTGCTGTGTCGTATGAAATTGTTGTACCAAATAGAGTTTGGGTAAATTGGTACGTTGAGAATTACCAAAAATATTGATTGACAAAATACTTATCCAGTAAAGGTTACAGCCTTAGCGTAACTTTCTGTACGATTGCTCATTTGACCCCGATGCTATAAGCGTAAGGCGGTGGAACTTTAAGTAAGTATCCACAGCCTTATACTGTTTAGGCTAACCGTTATCTTGATTGGACAAATCTTCTGAGTCCACAGATATATCTTCTCTCGGTGCAGCTACTTTTACCATTGCATGGCGGAGTACACGATCGCCAAAATAATAGCCCCGAACTAACTCTTCTAAAATAGTTCCTTCTGGATGTTCGTCGGTTGGTTCTCGCATCACAGCTTCATGCAAATTCGGGTCAAATTCTTGACCTTCAGGGCGCATGGGTGCTACACCTAAACGTTTGAGACAATCCACCAATTGTTTATAAACCCCTTGATAACTCTTATGAATTGTCATTTCACCATCGCCTTGGGGTTTGAGGTGCGCTCGCGCTCGTTCAAAATTATCAACGACAGGTAGCAATTCTGTAATTGTGTTGCGCTTTACCTGTAGGTCAATTTCTTCTTTTTCTTTGGCAGTTCGTTTGCGGTAATTCTCAAAATCTGCGGCAATTCGCATATATTGAGTGCTACGGTCTTCCAATTGAGCTTTAAGGGTTTCAATTTGCTGAGATAAATCTGCTAAGACAGAGATATCTACTTCGATGTGATTGGCTGTAGCATTACCATTTTCTTCAGTGAGTATATTATCTCCCTGTTCATTTATTTGGTTTGCTACTTGCTCATTAGCTTCGCTGCTAGAGTCTTGGGGGTTAATTTCGGACGGGGAGTCACTTTTCATAAGAATATGTGGTAAGTGGAAAACTCAGTCACTGAAGTGCTGAGAAGAATGGTTTGCGGTAGACTTAGGCGTTTTTGGTAACTTTAGCAACTACTTGCTACATCTTTAGTTGATTCGCCCAATTCCTGGTTTATCCAACAGAATTCAGGAGTCACCGAGTCAGAATCCATTCTGAATTCTGTGCGAGTGGCGGATGAATAACCGGGTTTAAGATCCCCACCAAATCCTAGATTTGGTGGTCTTCAATCGTTTGTGGGTCTGAATCCCCGACTGATTGATTCTGACTCCTGAATTCTTCTTTAAATAGTTTACCTGTTTATTTTCGTTTACTATTATCTACCCATCCTAGATGCTTTTAACAGCAGAAATTTAACAGGCTATCAGCATTCGGCCTTCAGCCTTCAGCGAGTAAGGTAATTATGGGTTTAATTCCGTGTTTAGCAACACGATGGAGGTTGTCTTCGTTACCTATGTTTCAGTAGGATGTGATCTTCCTGTTATTCTATGGTGATAAATTGTCAATATAAAAATTTTTACATCAAAAGGTTGTTGGCTAGAATTTAATACAGTATCAATGAGAAGTATATACCACCGTGAGGGAATACTTAAAGAAGAGATTCCCCTACCCTAACCCACTTGCTTATGACTTACTCATCACCACAAGGGCGCAGTACGGCGATAACTATCAGAACTGAGTTTTCGCCCTTTGCTAATAAACTAGTAGCATCTGGCTATATCAATAATGAACAAATGAGACAGGCTGTAGCTACGAGCCGCAAGACTGGCAAGCTACTGACAGAAGTATTAGAGTCAATTACTGACCGAAAATTAGCTCCTGAACAGGTAACAGCATACAAAAAACAACACTTATTTGAACTTAAAATTTTATACGGTATTGAGTCGCTTGATACTGAAATCAACGAAATTGATACAACAAATGTGGGGATGCTGATTCAAGAACTCATTCCTGTGGAGCTATGTCGTCGCCATTATCTAGTGCCATTGTCAAGACATGATGACCAACCGTCACCTTATATTTTAATGGCGATGGTTGACCCAGATAATTTAGAGGCTTCTGATGATCTTAACCGAATTTTGCGTCCTAAAGGTTTGTCTTTTCAGCGGCGGGTAATTACGCAGAAAGATTACTTGGGCATCATTAATCAATACTTAAATGAGCAAGCTGCCCGCCAAAAGACCTTAGATCAACAAAAAAATTATGATGTTAAGGGGGATTTAGACAATTTAGAGAATCTGGAAATAGAGGAAAGTAGTGATGATGATGTTGATTTAGATAAGGCGATGAAGGGTGCTGATGATGCACCTATTATTAAACTTGTGAATCGGATTTTGTTGAAGGCTTTAAGTGAGGGTGTTTCGGATATTCACATTGAACCCCAGGAAGAATATTTACGGATTCGTTTCCGTAAGGATGGGGTATTACGTGAGGCATTTGAAAATATGCCGAAAAAAATTATCCCGGCAGTAACAGCCAGATTTAAAATTATTTCCAATTTGGACATTGCCGAGAGACGTTTACCTCAAGATGGACGTATCCGCCGGATATTTGCGGGGAGAAAGGTGGATTTTCGGGTAAATACTCTACCTAGTCGTTATGGAGAAAAGGTTGTTCTCCGGATTTTAGATAACTCCTCTACCCAATTGGGTTTAGATAAGTTAATTACTGACCCAGAAACCTTAAAAATTGTTCAGGATATGGTTAGTAAGCCCTTTGGGTTGATTTTGGTGACAGGACCAACTGGTTCGGGTAAAACGACTTCGTTGTATTCGGCACTGTCAGAAAAGAATGATCCGGGGATTAATATTAGTACGGTAGAAGATCCGATTGAGTACAGTTTACCGGGGATTACTCAAGTACAGGTAATTCGGGAAAAGGGGTTGGATTTCTCGACGGCTTTGCGGGCTTTCTTGCGTCAAGATCCAGATGTGTTGCTGGTGGGGGAAACACGAGATAAGGAAACTGCAAAAACGGCGATTGAGGCGGCATTAACCGGTCACTTGGTATTAACTACTTTACACACTAATGATGCGCCGGGAGCGATCGCTCGCTTAGGAGAAATGGGTATTGAACCGTTCATGGTTTCCAGTTCTCTCATTGGTGTTTTAGCACAACGTCTAGTTCGTCGTGTCTGTTCTGAATGTCGGATTGCCTATAGTCCCACCATTGAAGAACTCGCTCGCTATGGTTTATCAGCTTCCCAAGAGGCTCAGGTGACTTTCTATAAAGCCAATATTATCCCACCAGAAGAAATAGTCAGCCGTAAAAATCTTTGTTCAAGATGTAATGGCATTGGCTACAAGGGGCGTTGTGGTGTTTATGAAGTGATGCGGATTACTGAAGAATTACAAACCCTTATTAACAAGGAAGCACCTACAGAAAGGATCAAAGAAGTGGCTGTTGAAGAGGGTATGAAAACCTTACTGGCATACAGTTTAGACCTAGTTCGCCAAGGTGCAACTACCCTAGAAGAGGTAGAACGGGTAACATTTACAGACACAGGTTTAGAAGCTGAATTAAAGGCTAAACGCAAAAGTGGTCTGACTTGTCGGACTTGTACAGGGGAATTACAACCAGAATGGTTAGATTGTCCTTACTGTATGACACCTCGATTTACAGATTAACCACATATTTTGAATTGAGAGTTTGCAGTTTTTTATTGTTAATTAATGGGAGTGGAACAAGACTATGGAAATGATGATTGAAGACTTAATGGAGCAACTAATTAATATGGGTGGCTCAGACTTACACCTATCTGCTGGTTTGCCTCCCTATTTTCGGATTAGTGGACATTTAACACCTATTGGTGAACATACCTTAACTGCTGATGAGTGCCAAAGGTTAATTTTTAGTATGCTCAATAACACTCAGCGCAAAACCTTAGAGCAAACCTGGGAATTAGATTGTTCTTATGGTGTAAAAGGACTAGCTCGGTTTCGGGTGAATGTCTACAAAGAGCGGGGCGCTTTTGCTGCTTGTTTACGAGCATTAAGTTCTAAAATTCCTAACTTTGAAAAATTAGGTTTGCCCGATATAGTTCGGGAAATGACGGAAAAACCTAGAGGATTAATTCTCGTTACAGGTCCAACTGGTTCTGGTAAAACTACTACCCTAGCGGCAATGATTGACCTAATTAATCGGACTAGGGCAGAACACATTTTAACAGTTGAAGATCCTGTAGAATTTGTTTATGAACCTATCAAAAGTCTAGTTCACCAACGCCAATTAGGGGAAGATACGAAGAGTTTTGCTAATGCTTTGAAAGCAGCTTTACGGGAAGATCCAGATATTATTCTCGTGGGAGAAATGCGGGATTTAGAAACAATTGCTTTGGCAATTTCCGCCGCAGAAACAGGTCACTTGGTATTTGGTACATTACATACAAGCTCTGCTGCACAAACCGTTGACCGGATTATTGACGTTTTCCCCTCAGAAAGACAAACTCAGGTGCGGGTGCAGTTATCTAACTCCTTAGTTGCAGTTTTTAGTCAAACTTTAGTACCTAAGAAAAATCCCAAAGCTAATGAATATGGTCGAGTTATGGCTCAAGAAATCATGGTGATTACTCCCGCTATTTCTAACTTGATTCGGGAAGGAAAAACAGCACAGATTTATTCAGCTATTCAGACTGGTGGTAAATTGGGAATGCAAACTCTAGAAAAGGTTTTGGCTGATTTATACAAAGCTGGAACTATTTCTTTTGAAGCGGCAATCTCTAAAACCTCTAAACCAGATGAAGTCCAGCGTCTAATTGGTGCGACAGCCCCAGCAGGAGCTAAATTGCGTTAACAGGTAATAGGCAGGGGAACAGGGGGAAATGTTTACCAATTACCAATTACCAATTCTAAAATTTTAAATTAATATTATGCCTACCTACGTTGCTCGTATTCGTGATTCTCAAGGAAAATCCAGAACTGAAAAATTTACCGCTGATTCCTTGACTGATGCTCGGACTAATCTTAGAGACCAAGGTTTTGTTGTTCAAGAGTTAAAGGAATCTCAAAGCTTGGCTTCTCGGTTTGATATCCAGAAAATTCAGAATTCCTTTGTTAAGGTTTCTGTAAAAGATAAAGCGGTTTTTTCTCGTCAATTTGCTGCTTTGGTAAATGCAGGTGTAGCCATAGTTAGAGGCTTGGGTGTACTCTCTGAACAGTGTGGTAACCCTAAGCTTAAAGCGGCTTTAATTGAAATTAGTGCTGATGTTCAAACTGGAGTTAACCTCTCCGATTCCATGCGTAAACATCCTGATTGTTTTGATGGTTTGTATGTGAGTATGGTACAAGCTGGAGAAATTGGGGGTGTGCTAGATGAGGTTTTAAATCGTTTAGCTAAACTATTAGAAGATATGGCACGGTTACAGAACCAAATTAAATCGGCTATGTCTTATCCAGTGGTAGTAGGGTTTTTGGCAACTGCTATCTTTGTAGGGATGACAGTCTTTCTAATTCCCATTTTTGCCGCCATTTTTAAAGATATAGGTATAGAATTACCACCGCTTACGCAATTTTTGATGGACTGTAGTTCAATATTGCGAAGTTACTGGTCTTTATTGATTATTGGGATTTTATTTGCATTATCGTTTGCCTATAAGCAGTATTACAAAACCCCTTTTGGTAGGTTAAATATTGATGGTATTGCTCTGAAATTACCTTTGTTTGGTGATTTAATTCAAAAATCTTCCATTGCCCGTTTTAGTCGGACTTTTGGTTCATTAACTCGTTCTGGAGTACCAATTTTAACTTGTTTAGAAATTGTGCGAGATACATCTGGAAACCAAGTTATTGCTAATGCTATTGACGCTGCTCGTGAAGAAGTTCAACAGGGGGGGATGATTAGTGTGGCTTTGCTCAAAGAATCGGTTTTTCCTGGTATGGCAATTCAGATGATGAGTATTGGTGAAGAAACCGGTCAATTAGATGGAATGTTGATGAAAGTTGCTGATTTCTATGAAGACGAAGTAGAACAGGCAGTTAAATCGCTTACTAGCGTTTTAGAACCCGTGATGATTGTGGTATTGGGGGGAATGGTAGGGACAATTTTGTTGGCTATGTACCTGCCGATGTTCAAAGTATTTGAAAAGATGGGTTAAGGAAGGATTGAAAGATGAAGAATAAAGAGTAAATAAACAAGTTTAATCTTTTATTCTTCATACTTTATATTTTTATATTTGAGAAAGATATGACTTTACAAAAATCTGTTTATGAAACCAGTTTAGCTGAGTACAGCAATCATTTATCGGCGATCGCTCTCCTTAAAGAACATCGTCCCTATTTGGAGATGATTCCTAGTCTCCGTCGTCCTGCCGAAAGTGTCATTACTATCACTTTACCTATTGTCCGTATCCGTGATCTAGAAACTAAAACCTCACAAACCACCAGTTTACCCTGTGATATCGCTATAATCATGTGTGACCCGGAATGGAAAATTAAAACCGGTGTGGAGATTTTGGTTTTTATTCATCGTCCCCATGAAGACTTTTCTGATTTATTGGGAAGATGGAGACAAAGCCAAGTTTACTTAGATAAAGAATATGAATGGATTATGCACCCTCGTCACAGTCATATTTTGAGTGAAGGTACTAATACCATTTATCCTCTGTTTGTAATTTTTAATCAAACATCAGAACGGATTCAAAGAGGTTTAGTAGGTGCAGACTTACCTTTTGTAAAACAAACGCCGATAACTTTGGAAGATCAAGAATATCAAGTATCTTATCAAGAAAATGTCGAAAACCCGTAAAGTTATGCCCGGTTTTAGCTACCTTTTTTGACAATGTGTGATTAATCTAGACTAATTATTGTATCCTGAATAAAAACTCAGTGAGTGGTTATCTTAATATGGGTCAAATCACCCAATTCTATTACACAGCACAACACAAACCAAACCAATTGATTTATGGTAGTGGTCAAACCGCAGTGATTACAGGATGGATGGTGAAACAAGCGATCGCTAAACATCTACAATCAAATGAATATGCTGTAATCGGACAGTTATACTCACCTACTAGAGGTATCAACTTACTAATTCGCAACTTATTGCTAAATCCTCATGTGCGGTATTTAGTTATTCTCAACGCTACCAAAGAAGATAAAAATGCTGGTGCTTGTCAATGTTTAAGTGATTTCTTCCGTCATGGTGTGGCAGAAAGTATTAGCGACGCTGGGCGAAAATCTTGGGTAATTTGTTCTCCTATTCCTGGTTATATTGATATTGATATTGATATCAATGCCTTGGAAAAATTACGCCATTCCGTAGAAATTCAAGACGCTACATCAATTGCTGATGCTGTCGAAAAAATTCAATATTACGCCCAAAAAGAAACCGTTGCACCTTGGGGAATACCTGTAGAATTTCCTATGACTACAGTTGAACCAACTGTTTTACCAGGAACACGCTATGGACACAGAATTGAAGGTAAAACAATTGCTGAAACTTGGGTAAAAATCATTCATAGAATTAAAACCACTGGTACAATTAGACCCACTGGCTATGATGGTAAATGGCAAGAATTGATAGATTTAATGGCAGTTGTCACCGAAGAACCGGAGGATTTCTATTTTCCCGAACCCAATTATTTACCCATAGATAGAAGTTTTCTAGAAGAATATATTTCGCAAATTTTAGATGATGCACCCAATCGAGAAGGAGTAAAATATACTTATGGGCAACGTTTACGTTCTTGGTTTGGACGTGATCAAATTGAACAAGTCATTGAAAAATTAGCCAATGATATTGATTCTGCGAGGGCTGTAATGTCCTTATGGGATGCTAGTCAAGATGATAATGACAATCCCCCTTGTCTAAATCATGTTTGGGTGAGAATAGTTGATAATGAACTATCTTTAACTGCAACTTTTCGTAGTAATGATATGTTCTCAGCTTGGCCAGCAAATGCTATGGGATTAAGGGCTTTACAAATGTATATTTATAATTCTTTGGTTAAAAGAACTGCTCATACATTAAAAATGGGGGCATTAATTACTATTAGTCAAAGCGCCCATATTTATGATGACTGTTTTGAAAATGTCGCCAATGTCATTTCATCTCAATATCTTAAAATATCTCAACAAAAAGACTATTTTGATCCTGCTGGTAGTTTTATTATTACTATTCAGAATCATCAAATTATTGTCGAACATACAACTCCTGGTTCTGGAGAAGTAGTTAATTGTTATTCTGGTAAATCTGCACATAAACTTTCCCAGCAAATATTCACAGATTGTCCGGGTTTACAAGTTTCCCATGCCATGTATTTAGGTGTGGAATTGCAAAAAGCGGAAATGGCTTTGTTAATGAAAGAACAGTTTATTTATGAACAGGATAAACCAGTAAAATTGCAGCTATACTCAAAACGGTTGGAATCTGGACTTTTATAAAATCACGAAAAACCTAGATTTGTAGGGGTTTAGTAATGTTCAGAAGCAAGTCGAAACCCAAGGGGAACTCCAGCTTGATGAAATTACCCTCACGTTAAGTAGTGAGACAGAATTAATTACACAATGTCATTGCGTTAGCCATATGGAACGAAGTGAAATGAAGCAATTCCAAGGGTTGTGATTGCTTCCCTTCCCTCGCAATGACTGTAAATATTTTTGTCCAATTACTTACCGACCTAGAACAATGGCTCAAAGCTCATATAAACTTGATCTAAGCTACTTTTTTTAAATTTTAATTCTACCCTGCGGTACTGGCTTATAATTGCCAAGGGGCTAATGCTCCTGTACTTGTAAGTCCAAGGGGGATAGATGACAATTAAACGGTTGCTGTTAATTGGGCTAACTTTGTTAGCGATAATGTTGTCAGGGTTATCTTTATTAAGTAGCTGGCAAAAACCTCAGTTCCAGAGTCGTCTAGAATTGTACCAGACGAATATTGTCTTACAAGCTCAGGCATGGCAACCAGAAGACAGTAGCGACGAAAGTATTCAAACATTTCAAGAATCTATTCTCGGTGCTAATCCTAAGATGAGCGCAACAAAGCAATATCAAGAAGCGAGTGAATCTGTCAAAACTAGTTTAGAGGCAACTAATAAAAAATTAGTAAAACTGCAATCTTCGCCAGCAACTCCAGTTTCCGCAGAAGAAAAAAGTTTACAAAAATCTATCCAACAACAAGAAAAATTATTAGCAGAAGTAGATTTGCGGCTGGGAATTTTACAAGCACAGCAACAGCAAACAGACAATGCTATTAAAACTTGGAATCAATTACAGCAATCATCAAATATCAATTCTAAATATCAAGAAACTGCCCAAGTATTAAGCGGAATGTGGAGTCAACCTCCCCAGTTATTTCCTAAAGCTGAACAGCTAATTCAACAAAATTTAGATAGTTGGTTTCGTTCTACGGCGTTAGAAAAATTATATCAACTTCAACAACGTCAGGAAGCTTTATCCTCTCTGAAAATTGCCCAACAAGCAGCGGCAGCCCAAGCATTGTTAAAATTAGCGGTAATTGCGACTATCCCCACCTTGACAGCTTTTCTAGGGCTAATTCTGCTGCTTTTCTTATTGGTTCAACGATTGCTTAAAGGTCGAGAATCCATACTAGCTACAAATAGTGATTTAGTTTGGTCAACTCCTTGGAATTGGGAAATAATTATTCAGGTTTTTGTCCTCGGATTTTTCTTAATGGGACAATTATTTATCCCCGAATTATTATCTATTTTACCTATTCCTCGTGGTACAGGAAATGCCAGAATTGAAGCTTCTGTAGTTTTAGTTAGTTATATGTTAGTGGCTTTTGGTTCTTTGTCAGTTCTATATTTTTCCATTAGGCGTTTTTTCCCTCTTCCTAACAACTGGTTTCGCTTCAATTTCTTTGGTAATTGGGTTTTGTGGGGATTCGGTGGCTATTGCACGGCTTTACCGATTGTGGTAGTAGTATCACTGATTAATCAAAAATTGTGGCAAGGACAAGGTGGCAGTAATCCACTTTTGCAAATGGCACTAGAAAGCCGGGATAATACTGCATTAGGCATATTTTTCTTTACCGCAGCTATAGCTGCACCATTTTTTGAGGAGTTTCTATTTCGAGGTTTTTTATTACCATCTCTGACTCGTTATACTTCGGTTTGGGGGGCAATTTTGATCAGTAGTTTGTTATTTGCCGCTGCTCACCTCAGTTTATCAGAAATACTCCCGCTGACAGCATTAGGAATAGTCTTAGGAATAGTTTACACGCGATCGCGCAATCTACTTTCTTCTATGCTTCTCCACAGTCTTTGGAATAGTGGCACGTTAATTAGTTTGTTTCTTTTAGGTGGTAATAATTAGGGTTTGCTGAAAAAGTTATCTGTGAGGGCTGGTAGTCTGTCAACCCGAAAATGACGGGTGGAGGCAAGTAGGGGGAGAAGAGAGGTAGGGGGGTAGGGGAGGTAGGGGGGTAGGGGAGGTAGGGGGGGTAGGGGAGGTAGGGGAGGTAGGGGGGGTAGGGAGGTAGGGGGGTAGGGGAGGTAGGGGAGGTAGGGGGGTAGGGGGGGTAGGGGGGGTAGGGGAGGTAGGGGGGGTAGGGGAGGTAGGGGAGGTAGGGGAGAACAGAAGTTTTTTCCGCTCATTACCCGTCAAAATAAATTTGACGAACTACTAGAAGTATGGCTAACGCCACGCAGGCTATCCCTAAAAAAATCCCCTGAAAAGATGTAAAAACAATCCTTTCAGGGGAAATTTATCAACAACCTACGCCGGGTAAATTCTTAACCGCCGATTAGGTTCGTCGCCAAAACTATCGGATTTGAGGCGATAATGTTCTACCAACTCATGCTGCATTTTTCGCACTTGGGAAGAACGGGGTAGTAACTCCACAGGCTGACCTTTAGGGATGACAATCTGCTCTACAGCAAGTCTAGCTTCCTCCAAAGCGTCCATTTCATCATCACTACCGTTGTGTAATAACAGTTGTAATTCTCGGTCATCGCCAATATCCGGATCATCAATATTCAGTAAGCGGCGGAGACTGCGAGTAATTTGGGGAATTGTACTGGACTTGATCACATGAATGGGTACATGACGAGCCTTAGCCATTTGTCTTAACTTAGCGTGATTTTTGACGTGCGATCGCAATGCCAAAATAGCATCTGCACTATCTAAGTCTTTGGTCAATATCACTGGCAAAGTTAGCACATTAATCACCTGTTCCAATTGGTGACGACTCACCCCATAGGGGTAAATATGCAATGGTAAATCTTCCCCATTGGGACCTGCTTGTTTACGGCTGGCAAAATCAAAACTTTCCGAGTAATTGAAAGATTCATCCAACAACCGGTCAAATTCACTGCGTCCCGTTGGTCTTTCTCTATCCAGAGATAAAGGTGGTAAAGCCACCATTTGTCCAGAAGAACGCCAACCATTAGGTTTAGCAGAGAGGAAAGATTCTTCCACATTAGTAACGTGACCATTACCATTGCCACCATTGACTACAGCCAACTGTCTAACAATACCAACCTTGCCATGATCATCAACAGTTCTAGTTTGTGGAGTAGGTTGACGACCACGTAACAACGTATCAACCGTATCAGCCACAGACTCATGAACTACCCAGCGTTGCCGTTCCAACATTTCCACAGCAATCTCAAAAGTAGGCGGAGCTTTGCGTTCCAAAACCGTCTTTTGCGAACCACGCCGTCTCGCCTCATCATCTCCCAGCGTCACAGCCTGAATTCCCCCAACCAAGTCCGACAGAGTAGGATTTTTAATCAGGTTTTCAATCTGATTACCGTGGGCAGTTCCCACCAATTGCACCCCGCGTTCGGCAATTGTCCGGGCTGCTAAAGCTTCCAGTTCTGTACCAATTTCATCAATGACAATGACTTCTGGCATATGGTTTTCCACAGCCTCAATCATGACTTGATGTTGTAACTCTGGCTTAGAAACTTGCATCCGTCTTGCACGACCAATAGCTGGGTGAGCAACATCACCATCCCCAGCAATTTCGTTAGATGTGTCAATAATCACCACTCGCTTATGCAAATCATCCGCCAACACACGGGCGATTTCTCTTAAAGCTGTAGTTTTACCAACACCAGGACGACCCAGCATGAGAATTGATTGACCAGTTTCCACCAAATCGCGGATCATGGCAATTGTTCCGAATACTGCCCTGCCGACACGACAAGTTAAGCCAATAATCTTACCACTACGGTTGCGGATAGCACTGATCCGATGCAAAGTTTTCTCAATTCCAGCCCGATTATCCCCCCCAAAATTTCCAACTCGTTGAATGCAATCATCTATCTGTGCTTGAGTGACCGGTGTTTCGCTCAGATACTCCGCTGCATGGGGAAACCGAGCTTCAGGGCGACGGCCTAAATCCAAGACTACCTCAACTAAAATATCCCCTTTCGGATGATTCTCTAATTTTTCTTGGAGGTCTTGAGGCAAAATATCTAACAACTTTTGGAGATCTTCTGTAATCGTCATGCTTTCTATTGGTGACTTGACGTTTTTAGAGACATGGTTGGAGCGTTACTGCCCAGACTTAATCTGGGAAACGAGAGTATGGGCAAGCCTTACAGCCTCCCACAGTAATTCCGGTTCTTCCTCTAGGCGCATATTGCCTTGATTATCAGTGTTAATCACCTCCTTTTGTTGCAACTGGTCAAGAATGGGTGACAGCAATACACGGGCGTAACTACCATAGGCAACCCCGGCTATTTTGGATTTTGGATTTTGGATTTTGGATTTTAGATTGTGTTCTTCTAATCCAAAATCTAAAATCGGCAATCCAAAATCATTCAACAGTCCCATTCCCCGCAATTTAGGGACGGTGTAGCTATTAGTGCCGCCTGCTAACTGCACATATCCCGGTAGGTTTGCTGTCAAAACTTTTTGTCCTAATTTTATTGTGGCTATGGTAGTACCATCACCAATATCACCACTCATAGAACGTCCATCAGTCTGCCAAATCAGAAACTGGGGACGGGGGACAATCAAATTGTAAATAGCTTTTAGGTAATCAATTAACCCTTCTCCATCGTTACAACTGATGGCTACCAATTTTAATTTATCTGCCCAAGGTGTCATTGCATCCCATAACCGTTGGAATTCTGCCAACCGCCCCACTTGAGTATGAATTTCTACAGCATCTATTCCCGTTGACATAATCAATGGTGCGTTGCCCCTGGCGAGCGAAGCTATTGCTCCTGGCGTTGACACATAAGATTTTGTATAAATTATCCCATAAGGACAGATAGGAAGGCAACGGCCACAGCCATAACATTTTTCAGAAATTACTCCAGAAAAATCATCTTTGGTATTGTTAAATAAAATTGCTTGGGCTGGACAAATTTTTTCACATGGTCTGGAACAATCACTAGGACAGTCCTGAGCATTAAACTCAGCTTTCCGAAAATGGGGATCTTCACCATCATTGAGACTAACCATTAACAAAGGTAAATTACCTGTAAAAGCAAAGCCTCGCTTCTGGGCATCATTTACCAAGCCTTGGGCTACTAGTAAAGCTTCCTGGGTAGCGGCAATAACTGCCGGGTCGGCAGCCACATCTACACAGTCAGCACCTGCCAAAGTGTAGGCTAACGTGAGATTTCTGACCGCAGGAAGATGTTGATAACTGGCTCCGCAAATTAATTTGAACCAATTACCTTGTTTTAGGGATTGTAAAGGGGCTAATAAATCAGTCACATTTCCATTATGCGTTTATTTCACTGGAAATTGCAGACTGTCATTAGGAAAATTTAGATTTTTTTGTTACTAATTTTTTATTGGCATATTTCGATACTACTGCCCAGAGTGATCATTTTCCCCGCTTCCGTAACGGGAACTCTGGTATTTACACTTAATCTATAAAAATGATTAAATTGCGCTGTATTTACACAAGTAGGCATAGTTGCTTGGCGTTTTTGCCCAAAGATTTTTTGAAAGTTTGGATAAGCTTCCCCTGTATAAGAATCCCGCATGGGGACTACACAACGTTGACAAGGGTTAATTCCTAAAAAGCGGACATCTCCCACCAGGGGATCGCGGGAAGGCTGGGAGCCGCGTCTCTTTAGAGCGCGGGGGAAAGCCTACCCGTGCGGTTTTAACCGCTGCCAATATTCTCGATCATGATGCGGGTCATTAAATCTTTTCAACATTTTATTTCTCTCTAACTAATCTTTTTAAGGCTGACGAAAGACTCATTCCCCAACCTTGGGCGATATCCTCAAGTTTCTTTCTTTCAGTTTCATCTAGGTACACCGCTAGAGGTTTTTTCTTCATATACAATATTGGGTTGAAATTACTGTAATACTGCCATATAATAGTTATATCGTCAATCACATCAACAAAATAAACCTGTGCAAATACGCTGGAGATTCAAGCTACAACCGAATATTGGGCAACAAGCCTTAATGTCTGAGTGGCTTGTTACTTTACGGAAACACAGAAATTATTGTTTGGCAGAACGTCAGCGCGGTTTTGAGACTAATAACCAGAAATCAGATGAGTCCGTGATGTACTATTATGGTGCATTCTCAGACTTAGATAGTCGAATTGAATATGGTTCTTATTGCCCTTTGACCTGCCCTATTGTTAAACATGGCATCATGTATGCTGAGTTAACAAAAAATAGCAATGAAGTCCCGCTGCAAACCCAAAAAGCAGCAAGGACGATTTATGGCTAATGGTCAGGCTGCAAAACGTGGATTAAATCGCTCTATTTCTGATGCCAGTTGGGGCGAATTATTTTCTAAGATTGCTTGGCTGGCATTGAAGTCTGGTAAGCCAGTATTATCCGTTAATTCTAAATTTACTTCTCAAGAATGTTCGGCTTGTCATCATATTAGTAAAGCTAATAGAGATGGCGAAAAGTTCATTTGTGAAAACTGTGGTCATATTGACCATGCTGATACTCAGGCTTCTCGGACAATTTTACGAAGAGCTAATTTGAAATTCGTCAGCAACAGACGTAAAAAGCCGACGCACCAATCGTTAGTGCCTACTCCTGGACTGGGAGAAAGTAACGCCCTTTTATGCAACGATGCCGCCAGAAATGGCAAACGGCATCAGGCGGGGAACCGTACATCTAAGGTAATACCTGAAAAGCGGATATTATTCGAGCAGTTGTGTTTGCAATTATTCGATTAAGAATCCCCGTGTCTTTAGACCGGGGAGTGTCAATTGAAAAGCTACTGTTTCACCACTAGCAGCAAATAAGCCATCTTCCCAAAATCCTGGGACACCATCAATTTCAATATTGGCACGCATTCGCCGCCGCATTTCACCAACGCTGATACCAGAAAACCAGGATGCAACCTCTGTTAAGGTAGCTGTAGTGAACTACCCACACTGACCTGACGGTACAGTGTCGGCTTCCTGTCCAACAGAAAGCACAGTAGTAGACTTCTTGCGTCCTCTATTACTGCGACTTATTTCTGGGCGACAGGCTTCTTGATGAAGTTGTTCATGGGGGAAACCCCCAAGACCACACTAGTGGTCTTTTTTCAGTGTCTAAAACAAATACTTTGGACATAATATTTTGCTCCAAAGAGCCTCCTTGCGGGTAATGTTAGCTAGATGCCTCCGGCACGCTGGCGCGAACGACAATGTTAGAGGTCGGTAACTATCTTAAAAGCACTGGTTTAACCCTTAAGCCTGTTTAACTTTGAAGTTCTAGAGCAGGGAACTAGCTACGCATCCTCTGGTAGGTCTTTAACTCTTACCTCTAACGTAGTTCGGTTAAGAACTGAGTCTGGTCAACTAGGCTTTTACAAGCCCTCACTTACCCGAAGGGAAGTGATGGGTGGTTGACGGTTGTTGAGATGAATAGGCAGGAGATTTATCAATTGTACCCATTCTATCGAGAGGCCAAAAACGAACTACAGCCCGACCAATAATATTACTACGGGGAACAACACCCCAACAACGACCATCATAACTGTTAGGACGATTATCACCGAGCATGAGGTAGTAATTTTGTGGGATAATTTCCGGTTGAGCCAAGAAAGGAGGCTTAAGTCCACTGCTGTTACAAGCTTCAACGAACGTTTGTGCAGTAGAAGATAGATAAACATCTTCCCGTAAAGGCTTGCTGTTGATATATACTTTGCCTGCTCTCAGTTCTACTTTTTCACCAGGTAAACCAATTACTCTTTTAATAAATGCTTCCCGTTCAGGATTATTCTGTATTTCTTGGGGCGGTAAAAATACTACTATATCTCCCCGTTCCGGTTTAGCAAATCTATACTTTACTTTATCAACAATAATTTTGTCTGCCTGCCATTGGTCCTTTACACCATGCAGGGTTGGTTCCATTGAACCAGTGGGAATCCAACGAGCTTCGGCGACAAAGGTACGAATTCCTAGAGCCAGAAAGATACTCAATATCATCGTTTTACCTAGCTCTACTATCCAGGAGTTATCGGGTTCTTGGCTAGAGTTTTTATCAGATGCTTGATTTTGCATGAAATTGTTGAAGTATGTTATGAGACTAGTATTGAACTCAGAGGGAGAGACTTGATATTATTAATCTTAACGAGATGGAGCAGAGGGTAGGTAAATAAAGTAAAAAATCTAGTGTTTTCCTTTTATCAGCTGCAAACATTCAGGTTTTTAGCTTTCTTAACTATAAACATTTTTTAACACAAAACCAAAATCGCTGATTCTTCGTGCCAATTAAGTTTATCTTAAAGAAAAAGTTATCTATCATCCATAAATAGTTCCTTTATCCTGAAAAATCTTAAATCCATGTCAAAACAAAGTTTACTGATTCGCCACGCTGAAATTATTTTACCCAATGGTGAGTCAATGATTGGCGATGTGTTGATAGAAGGAAGGCACATAACCCAAGTAGGACAAGAAATTACTAATGCCACACCCACTTGTGAGATTGACGCACAAGGATTAACTTTGTTGCCTGGTGTGATTGACCCCCAGGTGCATTTCCGTGAACCGGGTCTAGAATATAAGGAAGACTTATTTACTGCCAGTTGTGCTTGCGCGAAGGGGGGAGTTACTTCCTTTCTAGAAATGCCGAATACAAGACCTTTAACCATTACTCAATCAGCTTTAGATGATAAGTTACAACGGGCAGCCCAGAAGTGCTTAGTTAATTATGGCTTTTTTATTGGGGCTACGGCGGATAATTTACCAGATTTACTTTCTGCCCAGCCAACACCGGGAATTAAGGTGTTTATGGGGTCAATGCACGGACAGTTGTTGGTAAACCAGGAAGAGGCACTAGAGGCGATTTTTGCGCGGGGAACTCGTTTAATTGCTGTTCATGCGGAAGACCAAGGGAGAATTAATCAACGCAAACAGGAGTTTGCTGGGATTACAGACCCGGCGATTCATTCCCAAATTCAAGATAATCAAGCTGCTTTGTTGGCTACGCAATTGGCGTTAAAGCTTTCTAAAAAATATCAACGCCGTTTACATATTCTGCATATGTCAACAGCAGAGGAAGCGGAGTTGCTGCGTGAGGATAAACCTAGTTGGGTGACGGCAGAGGTAACACCCCAACATTTACTGTTGAATACTAGTGCTTATGCAACTATTGGTACTTTAGCACAAATGAATCCACCTTTGCGATCGCCCCATGATAATGAAGTTCTCTGGCAAGCTTTACGTGATGGTATTATTGATTTCATTGCCACTGACCACGCCCCCCACACTCTAGAGGAAAAAGCCCAAACCTACCCGAACACCCCTTCAGGAATGCCCGGTGTAGAAACTTCTTTACCTTTAATGTTAACCGCTGCTATGGATGGAAAATGTACTGTTGCCCAAGTTGTGCAATGGATGTCTAAAGCGGTTGCTGTAGCTTATGGTATTGCCAATAAAGGTGAAATTACCCCTGGTTATGATGCGGATTTAGTTTTGGTAGATTTAAAAAATTACCATGAAGTTAAACGGGAAGAAGTTGTCAGCAAGTGTGGTTGGAATTCTTTTGAAGGTTGGAATTTAACAGGTTGGCCTGTAACAACAATTGTCGGCGGTGAAATTGTTTATGATCATGGTCAGCTAAATACACAAGTTCGTGGACAAGCTTTAACTTTTTCGTAGTTAGTTGTCAGTTGTTAGTTGTTAGTTGTCAGTTGTCAGTTGTCAGTTGTCAGTTGTCAGTTGTCAGTTGTCAGTTGTCAGTTGTTAGTTGTTAGTTGTCAGTTGTTAGTTGTTGATATACTCAAAACGGCTGGAAGCTGGACTTTTTTATCATACAAAGAACAAGTTCAAAGCCTCTCCCCGTTGCGGGGAGAGGTTTGGAGAGGGGTTTCATATTTGGTTAAACTATTAACCGTTTTCAGTATAGTTCACAATTTACAGTAATAATTTCGGCTTGACGATCGCCATTTTCACCATATTTTAAACATACTTTTAAATAACTATCTGGTAGATATGGCATTCTTTCAGCCCATTCAATAGCGACAATTCCCGGTGTTACTTCTATGCCTTCCCAGTAACTTTCCAGGTTCAAGCCTGTAACTTCTTGAGGTTCTAGACGGTATAAATCCAAGTGATAAAGGGGGATGCGTCCTTCTGTGTACTCATTAATGAGAGTAAAGGTAGGACTAACAATAGAGTCAATTATCCCCAAACCTTTACCAATCCCTTGGACTAAGGTAGTTTTACCAGCACCTAAATCACCTTCTAGTAAAATCACACTACCAGCATTTAAAGTCTCACCAAGGGTAATACCTAATTGCTGTGTCGCTTCTATGTCAGGAAGGAAGATTTTAGTCATTGATAATTGGTAATTGGTAATTGGTAATTGGTAATGTCTAAGAGGGTGTTTGAAAAGTTTTGAATGTATAGACTGACCCCTCTCCAAACCTCTCCCCTGCAAGGGGAGAGGCTTTAAAACCCCCATTCCCTTGCAGGGAAGGGGGGTAGGGGGGTTAGGTTTTTGGAGATTACTGGTTTGATATAATACTTTTTAAACAACCTCTAAGCATTATCCAGTGTATCGGGATTAACGCCTAAATCACGCAACAGTTGTCCTAGTTGTTCAACTTTTCTTTTTGCTTCTATTGTTTCTTGTTCAGCAAGAATAACTCTTTCATTAGCCGCAGCCGCTTCTTCTGTTGGTTCAGGAATTAATTCTCCTGTTAGTGTGAACCACCTTAACCATAACTTGGGAATATCTCGAAATGTCCCTTGCCATAATCCTAAACTTAAACCTAATTCTGGCATTAGTAAGCGTCCTTCAATCATATTCATAGGTTCATAATGACCACCTACTAACTGAAATGCGCGGACTTCATTGGTGTAGCGGCTAAAAACAATATAGTAAGGAATTCTTAAAATACGTTCATAAACTTCCCATTTTGTGGGAGGTTTACCTATTTGACTTTTTCTATTACCTAAATCTTCATCTTCTGTACCAGGAGATAATAATTCTACAACTACAAAAGGGTTTGCTGGTTCTTGCCAACTGACATAACTTAAACGCAAATCTTGGCCATTATATAATTTTGGGACTCCTACTACACCAAACCAATCTGGGCGTTTATACCATAAAGGATTTTGCAGATCATAATAAAGATTCAGATCAGCCGCACTATAAACAATTTCTGGATTCCAGTTTATGGGTTGAAATGTTAAATATAAAAGTAAAGGTTGTAAAAAATGAAAGTCGTCTCGCCAGCCTTTTTCCTCTGGGTTTTCGCTAGGTAAATCATACATTGTCGGTAAAGTTTCCCAAGGGGGAAGGGGTGGTTCAGTTTGAGAAATGATGGAAGAAGTCATAAATATTTTAGTTTGGTAACTGGTAATGGGGAAATATATTTCCGTTCTATAAAACTTACCCAAAATTACCAAAGTCTAGACACATCTGGACAGCGATAATCTTAGTGTTTATTTCCTGCTTCATCGTGGTCTTAGAATGACTTCTAAGAGGTTTTTCCACTCGACAGACAATCTCGGTAGAACTTACCGTTTCTGACCGTAGTTCCTAAAAAGAACCGCTACGCTACAGGGATAAAAATATCCACAAACCATCGGTCAATATTCTTAGCTGCGTTGAGGTCACGATCCTCTCTATGTCCACAATCAGGACAAACATAAACGCGGCTTTTTAATGGCATTTTATGACGATGATTACCGCAGTTAGAGCATATTTGCGAACTAGGAAAGAATCTATCTACAAGGATTAATTCACTGCCAAACTTCTCAGTTTTGTACTCTAATTGCCTTTGAAATTCATACATCCCACAATCTGCAATTGCACCTGCTAATTTGTGGTTCTTCAAAAATGCCTTAACGTGCAAATCTTCTATCTTAATTATGCTGTGGTTTTTAGCTAGATAGTAGGTTAATTTGTGAATAGAATCCTTGCGAATATTAGAAACTTTGGCGTGTAATTTAGCTAATTTTCTCACAGCTTTTTTACGGTTATTAGAGCCTTTAATTTTCCTGCTCACACTACGCTGTAAACGTTTCATGCGTTTACTCATCCGGCGGTAGGCTTTGGGGTTTTTGAATACTTCACCATTACTGCAAACTGCTAATTCTTTGATACCAATGTCAACGCCAATGGTCGGTCTGTCTGCAAGTATAGGAGGTTTTTCAACTTCGTATTTAACAGAAATAAACCATTTATCAGCCTGTCTAGAAATCACGCAATTATGAGTTACTGTAATCGGTAAAGGTTCTGCTAAACCTACCCAGCCGATTGACGGTAATTTAATTCTTTTACCATCGTTTTTAATTAACGGTTTCGCCTTAGTCCCTGACTCTAAATAAAAAGAATCGTGCTGTCCTTTTTTCTTGAATCGGGGTTGTTTCGATGTTTTGGAAAAACACCTATCCCATGCTTGGCGTAAGTCAGTTAACGCCTTTTGTGGGACATTTTTGTTAACTTCGTAATACCAAGCGTGTTCAGATTTAACCTCGGCGACTAACTTTTTATGCAAGTCAATCGCTGAGGGTAATTTAAGTTTTTCGCCTTCTTTTTGAGCAGCTAAAATATCCTTGATTTGAGCATTTGCCCAGTTATAGGCGTGTCTAGCTACTCCAGATGCTTTACGAAAAGCTGTAACCTGTCCGTTATTTGGAATTAATGCGGTTTTGAATGATAAAAGCATTGATTCGACCTTCAATGTTGTGTTATGATATCTAGTATATCAGATATATTAAGATTTGGCAATGCCTCGGATTAAATTTAAGCCACAAAATCAAGTAGCCTCCGATAAATCACCCTTGCAATTTAAGGTTTTACCTGGAGTCAGGGAAAAAATTAAAACCGTCCCTGATTGGCAGCAACGGTTGAGGGATTTTGTTGATCAACTTCTTGAAGACTTGGACAAACAGTAATATATGGATAGTTATGGGTAGAAATTATCAAGCTGCTTCTACCCCCGTCCCCAGTTTTTACTTCCCGTGATGTGCGCCACTGTACCATTTTAATAAAACTTTGGCTAATCTCTGCGGGTCATGGCGAACAGCACCATTTTCATCTTCAAAGAGAATATTAGCAGGAACTATTCGCCGTCCTAATTGGGTGACAGATTCTCGGTCTAAAAAAACTGGATGGGCGTTTTGTTGGGCATAACGGATCAGTGCTTGGGCTGAGGGTGTTTTTTTATGAACTAATACGGCATCGAATAACCTTCTGTTGCCACAAGCGTCATCTATGGCTTGAATATGTTCAGCAACACTATATCCATCAGTTTCTCCTGGCTGAGTCATAATGTTGCAGATATAGATACGAGGTACGCTGGTAGCGGCGATCGCATCAGCAATTTCTTGAACTAACAAATTAGGAATTAAGCTAGTGTAAAGACTACCCGGACCAATAATAATGTAATCAGCTTCTTTAATGGCTTTAATTGCGGCGGGAACTGCCGGTGGATTTTCAGGAATACAACCAATTTTGACAATTTTCCCCGCAGCTTTCGGAATATTCGACTCACCCTCAATGCGGCGACCATCTGTCAATTCTGCCCAGAGACGGACATCGCTAAGGGTAGCAGGTAAAACTTGTCCTCTCACCGCCAATACCTTAGAACTGGCAGCGATCGCTTGCACCAAATCTCCAGTAATATCAGTCATGGCAGTTAAAAACAAATTACCAAAACTGTGACCTGTTAAACCATCTCCCGCCCGAAAGCGATATTGAAATAATTCCGTCAGTAATTTTTCTTCATCTGCTAACGCCGCCAAACAATTGCGGATATCACCCGGTGGTAAAACGCCAAATTCTTCGCGCAGTCTCCCAGAAGAACCGCCATCATCTGCTACGGTGACAATAGCAGTAATATTAGCACTATAAGTTTTTAAGCCTCTGAGTAAAGTTGAAAGTCCAGTTCCACCACCAATAACCACAATTTTCGGACCTCGGTATAGGCGACGATGTGCCAAAAGGACATCTATCAACTCCTCTTCATCACCAATAGGTCTGAGAACTTCCGTAATTGAACCAACAGTGCGAGATTGTCCCCACAGCACCAACAGCACACCAGATACCAGGAGTACCGGACCACTGATATAGTTGGGTAAAATGTCAGCCAGGAAACCCAAAAGACCTTTCAGCAATTCCAGTATCCAAAAAATCGGGGTTAATTTTACCCAAATAGCCAACCCCAAACTGGCTAAGAAAACACCCCCAATACTGATAAGTAACCAGCGTTTCACAGCTAATCCAGGAGACAACCATTTGCACCATTGGTTAAACCGATAGGAAGTGCGACCTTGGGACTGTAGCTGTAGCGAATTAATGGCTTGTTTCAGAAAACCGATAAACATACCTAATAGGGAAAGTTGGTACAAACAATATTTAACAAAAAATTTACATCACCTGGTTTCCAGACTAAGGGAAAACCATCACATTTATTCAATCCTTCATCATCACCGAGTAGGGGCGCAGGGCCTGCGCCCAGTTAGGAGTCAGAAGAAGGAAATACCAATCACCAATCACCCCAGTTATCAAGAATTTTATGAAAAAGCGAATTTTAGGAATAGATCCAGGACTAGCAACTGTGGGATTTGGGGCAATTGATTGGCAGCAAAGTCAAACAAAAGAACAACAGACAACGGTACAGATGGTTGATTTTGGCGTAATTCGCACCAGTGCCGATATGGAAATGAGTCAACGACTATGCACATTATTTGACGATTTACACACCGTTATTGAGGATTTACAGCCGGATTTAGTAGCCATTGAAAAATTATTCTTTTATCGGATGGCAAATACCATTGTTGTAGCACAAGCCAGGGGTGTATTGATGTTAGTTTTAGGACAGCGTAAACTCCCTTATGTGGAATTTGCACCTCCCCAAATTAAGCAAGCTTTAACGAATTATGGTAAAGCAGATAAGACAGAAGTGCAAGAGGCTGTGATGCGGGAATTGGATTTAGATGAAATTCCTCGACCTGATGATGCGGCAGATGCTTTAGCGGTAGCACTAACGGCTTCGTTTCAGTTGTGATTCGTGTAAAAATAGAATAAAGTTGGAAACTGAATAATAATTAATTAAACTGAGTCTGTCGCCCATGGCCTCCACTGAAATTTCAAAAGGTTGAGCGATCGCTACCACCGGAAACATGATACTCTGCCCCTAGACACGGGTTGATGAAATCGCAGCTTGTATTCAAGTCAGTTCAAAATATATCAACATAATATTATTGTTACCGGACAACTGGTAATGTAAGAAGCAAGTAATTGCGCTCTCAAAATACCAGTGTTTTGAAATAGCATATAGCGGTTATCGGTCAGATGCAATACAATTTAAGGCGAGGTTTCCCCGCCCTACAGGTTTTGCAATTTAATCACTGTATCTCATTCAAGTGCATACCGCTATATTATTTAGCTACTATGTAACCTATTTTCCATAGATACAAGTAGTGAGACAGAATTAATTACACAATGTCATTGCGTAAGCGTTGCGTGGCGTTAGCCATATAAAACGAGGTGAAATGAAGCAATTCTAAGAGTTGTGATTGCTTCCCTTCGCTCACAATGACTGTAAATATTTTTGTCCAATTACTTATCATTACCAGAAAAGTATCGCCAGCATATAAATTTAAAGAAATTATTTAAAGCTGATGGTTCTTATGTGCGTCCAGCAGAAGACCCTGTGACGATGTGGGCAATTCAGATTTTAGTGGAAGAGTACGGTGTTCCACTAGCGGCAATGGCATTAGGGAACACCAAAAAATAAATTACCCAATTTTGTGGGATGGGCATCCTGCCTGTCCTTGATGATTAGCGGGCAATTCGTCCCGCACCACAAGAAATTTTTGGGTATTTTTTTAATTGGAAGTTCCTTAGAACTAAATGCGGATTTTGCCGAGGGAACTCATCAAGGTGGAACTGAAGCAGAAGGTTGGGTAGACCATCTTAACCGACTTAATGCTTACATTGCATGAGTACGTCGGGCTGGTTTACGTCCAGAGATACGACAGTTACCTGTAGTCAAGGAAGTGAAGTGATCGCTACTGCTTTAGAAGCACGATTTAAGCTTAGGTAAATCTACAACCCTTTGCGGTCTTTAAGTTGTTGATAAATCACTAATGCCTGTTGCCAAGACTGAATTGCATCTTTATATTGGCTACGTTGAAATTGCTGATTTCCTTGCTCTAATAGCTTGTCTGCTTCTGTTTTCTGGTCTTGACTCGTCTGTGCTTGGGCGGTGGTAGAGAGGAGATAACTGGGAATGGGTAACAAGGAGGGAATCAGCGTCAGTAGCAGAGGCGACGTGATCCAGCTAATTAGTCTAAGTCGCAAGGACATTATATTATATTTAATATTGAGGTAATTACTTGAAATTTTGCTTTCAGTATATCGTAAATATTAAGTAGCTTGAGTTGAAGCACTGTGGCGGATTAAAATTGTAAATGTAGCTTGACAAGGCATTAGAGGATTGATATCCATGACACTCAAAGAGTTAGAACAACAACTTCTTGCCCTTAAACCTAATGAAAAAGTCCAGATTATACAGTTACTTGCTCAAAGTCTTGGTAGCAATTGGCAAGGAATTGAGAAAACCCCTAGAGTCTGTGGTGGAGAAGCTTGCATTGCTAATACTCGTATTCCTGTCTGGGTACTAGTTGAAGCTCGACAACTTGGATATAGTGATGTTGACCTTTTAACCAGCTATCCCACCATTTCAGCTACGGATTTAGCTCATGCTTGGGTATATGCAGAAGCTCATGCTGATGAAATCGCATTGGTAATTGAGCGTAATGAGGCAGCATAGTCAATGGCACGTTTTTATGCAGATGAGCAGTTTCCTTTTCCAGTTGTGGAATTATTACGCAGTTTGGGGCATGATGTTTTGACAGTTCAAGAAGCAGGAAATGCAGATCAACGCATACCTGACGATGAAGTATTAGCATTTGCCATCAGTCAAGAACGGGCAATATTAACTATTAATAAATATGATTTTATCCGTTTACATCGTCGTGATGATGACCACTTTGGAATTGTTGTTTGTAGCAATAATCGTAACTGGGAACAATTTGCAGCAAGAATCAATGACGCTGTAACAGCAGAAACATCATTGCGAAAAAAACTAATTCGTGTGGTACGTCCAGTCACTTAAAAAACTAAAGATTTACCATAAAGATTCTACTTTTCTTAACTGCACAGTATCGAAACTATGCCTATCATAAAGCGTCGTCATTTTCTCCAATCTATCGGTGCATCCCTCACCATTCTGGGTGTAAATCAATTTGCCATTCATCAAGCTTCCCTTAATTATGGCCAGGTATTAGCACAGGATACCCGCCGTAAACGCGCCTTGCTTGGTAACCGTTCACAGGGGGTGAGAATTTATTAAAAAACCTGAAAGCTTTGTCTGTTGGGTTTTTCAGGCAATTTGACATATTAACGAATGGTTCTTAAATTGGCTAGAAAACGATTTGCAAACCGATATAGAGATTTTGCGAATTTCAAATGACCTAAAAAAATCAAATCTATAACGTTTTTCATGCTGTTTTCGTGGAATCTCATATAGAGTGTTTTTTGTACCCCCCGTGAACGGTTACTCTCTTAGTCTGGGGCATAGTAGATTCCAGTTTAGTTAACTATTTTTCAGTTAAAGAAAAACTATCATGTAAAAACAGATGTTCTAGCCTTTTGCAGTTTAACTAACTATTCTCTTCTTACATGACTCGTAATAGATATTGATGCAAAATTCATCTTTAAATATTAAACACTAAAATCATTCCCATCTTGATTGATAACTAATCTTAAAATTGATAAACCTAAAATAATTAAAAATAGCACCAAACCAATAGTACAAGCATAGCTAATCTCTAAATTACCAAATGCTTGCTCATACAAATAATAAACTATTGTCTTAGAACTATTGAGTGGTCCGCCTTGAGTCATAATATAAACTTCTTCAAAAACTTTAGTTGCGGAAATTGCCGAAATTACAGCCACTAAAGCTAAATAGGGTTGCATCAATGGTAAGGTAATATCCCAATGTTTACGAACACTATCTGAACCATCAATAGCCGCAGCTTCATAAATATCAGCGGGAATGGCTTGTAATCCAGCTAAATAAATTACCATATAATAGCCTAAGCCCTTCCAAATCGTTACAGCCATAATACTAGCTAAGGAAATGGGAACAATTCCCAATATCTTATCAGGACTTGTTAACCAGGGAATTCCGTCGGGAAAAATCCCTAAAGTTTTGAGAATTTGATTCAGCAATCCGTTCTCTGCATATAACCATTTCCAAGCTATCCCAGCTACTACCATAGAAATTACAACTGGAGTATAATATGCTGTCCTAAACCAATTCATTCCCCGCAGTTTTTGATTCACTAAAATTGCTAAAGCTAAGGGTAAAAATACTAAAATAGGAACAACACCAATCAGATAAATAAATGTATTTTGTAATGTTTGCCAAAAAACTGGATCTTTCGATAAACGCAGGAAATTTTTCCAGCCAATCCATTGAGGAGGATCTCCTATATTTTCATAGTTGGTAAAACTCAGATAAAAGGCTTGAACTGCTGGCCAAAAAACAGTTAATATTAAGATAATCAAGGCAGGTAATAAGAACAAATATGGTGTAATTTTGTGTTTGATTAAAATCCATTGTTTTGATGTTAATTGAGACATATTATCGGACTCCCATAAAACTAATAAGTAGGTGAACACAATAAAACCAAACTGTGTAAAGAAATGTAAAATCGCCTAAACCCTCTTCACTCTTACCTCTTGCCTTTTGCCTTGCCATAACGACAATTTTCAACGCCAACCTACTTATTTAATTGGGGAATTGGTTAAATAATCCTCTTCCCTATTTTTTGGCAAAATTACGTTTTACTGCTGACTCCTGACTCTTGAATTCTGCTGTATGATTCTGGTTCTACTGTCTCATGGTTATTAATTTTCACCTGTTTTAATAAGCTAGGCATCCAAGGTAAAGCTAGGAAAATTCCTGATAAAACTAATAGAAATACAGAAAGTCCAAAAAGTTGGTCGCGGGAAATTTCTAATACACCACGTAAAATTACCTCTCGCAAAGCCGAAACAATCGTAATTTCTACGGCTGCACCTACGGATATACTGCGTTCTTGGAGGTAATCAACTAATAACCGAAACAGTTCTACTAATATCAAAATAAACAGAATATCAGATGTGACTTGCCGTAAATCTAATGGACGTAAAAACGATAAAAACATATCTCCTAATCGAATGAGCATAACACAAAATAAACTCACACAAAGGGAGATGACAATAATATCCTGAAAAAGCTCTAAGTTACGAACAATTCTATCTCGTTTAAACCAATTATTGACTTCTATAATTATCCGCTGTGGCATGGTATTTCCTAAAAAAGATCAATACATCTATTTTAATAATTAACCATTAAACAGATTTTAATAAAGTAAACAGAGAACAAGACGTAATTAGCAACTATCCAATTAAAGCATAATCAGTAGTGAGACAGAATTAATTACATAATGTCATTGCATTAGCGCAGCGTGGCGTTAGCCATATGGAACGAAGTGAAATGAAGCAATCGCCAGGGTTGTGATTGCTTCTCTTCCCTCGCAATGACTGTAAATATTTTTGTTCAATTACTTACTAAACACAAGTAGGATATAAACTTTTGTGAAATGACAAAGAACCTAGATGTGTAGGGGTAAAGCAAGAGCTTCATTGGTGTCAACTTAAGCTCAAATCCCTACCACATCTCGTTCCTAGTCTCTGACTAGGAATGCAGTTGATGAGGCTCTGCCTCTAATATCATTGAAGGCAGAGCCTTCTAGAATTCATTCCCAGTCAGAGACTGGGAATGAGGTAAGTTGAGTTCTTTGCGGGATAGATGTTTTACGTTAATTTGACACCAATGAGCAGTGCTTAATGGTGTCAACTTAACGTGAAACCTGTAGCCCGCCTGGGAATGATAGCGTAGCGTGGCGTTAGCCATATTCCCAGTCTAATAGCAGAAGTTGTCTTTTGATGACTAAATAACCCGGAAATTTTTGAGTAAACTTTAGTTTACTTTCGCTATTAGCCCGGAAATTCATTTCCGGGCGGTGTGGAAGCAAACAGATAAGCCATTTTTAACTTAAGTTGACACCAATGAAGCTCTTGCTTTACCCCTACTACTACTACCTTTAGAATCAAACAATTAAGCCGTTTTGAGTATACAAAAAACAAGACGTAAAACTCATTAACTTTTGTTTCACGCCTTATCTTTTATTTAAACTCCCCAGGCCGGATTCGAACCAGCGACCAATCGATTAACAGTCGATCGCTCTACCACTGAGCTACTGAGGAATGCTCTTTGCTCTTAACTTTAGCTATAATAAACCTAAATCCAAATTAATGCAAGGGGTTTTGGAAAAATTTCCCAACTTTTTTTATGGCTGCTGAAATTTCTCACTTTTAATGCCCCAAAACCTTTCCAGCAGCTACATTCGGAGATTTACGAATGCTGAAATTATAATCCCATTCGCAATTCCGTCAGCCGTTGTCTGGCTTTAGGATCAATTCCATTCACCAAGAATCTACTTTTCGGTTGTTTTTGCGACTGATACCTATGGCGCATTCGACAGACAGTAGTTTCTACTTCGCCACATAGTTGATGCGCTGATAACCATTCAGCACCATATCCCTGGACTGTTAACTGCTGCGCTCGATCTGATGTAGCGACAATCATGCGGGAAATTAAACATTGGGATATTTGGTGACGGAGAGACGCACAGGTTTTTTCTATATATGTGTCTGCGGTCTGACCAAAATCCGTATAATGTACTGTTAGAAAATTTGTAATAGTTTCTCTGTTACTAGGAGTGTTTTGATATTGAGCATCAAACACTACCTGAGTTTCATAACCTTGGAAAGCACTATAATTAGTCATTACTTCCACTAATTCACCCCGTGCAGCCTCAAGTCCGGCATGATCACGGGTTTTTATCAAGCAAGGCCAAGTGCCTATAATATTGTAACCGTCTACTAAGAGAACGGCCGGGACTATGGAACGAGACATGGTTTTTAATCACAATTATCTAGAGTTAACAAAAATCATTCATAAGACTTATAGTAAATGAAGCATTGCTTGTAACCCCATGTTACAAGAAATAAAAACTGCCTCTTTTAATCAAATTTAGACCCTACGATAGAAGCTATGATTTTGAAAAAGCCTCTAAAAATCAGGGTTACTGAATTTATTTTCTCTAAAAAAATATTTTTCTCTGTCTATAAAATTTTATGTTTCCAGGATAGAAGGCTTTTTGAATAGCATTTTGACTGCTTTTTCACGAAGTTTAGTTTTTAATGATAATTAAACGCAGATAAACGCAGATAAACGCAGATTTGATTATTTTGGGCGGGGAGACCCCGTCCCTACTCCTGAATTTTGCTGGATGTGGCTTGAAATGTCACAATTTTCCAAGGTTGAATATTTTTATTTACTTGATTTATTGCGGAAAGTTTGATATTATCTTCTAATAAGTCGGTTGGGTTTTCTAGATTTAGAATCTCGCTTTGCAAAGATAATTCTGCTGTTTTTCCGTGACATTCATAAAAGCGAAGAATAAACTTTTTTGGATCGTTTTCACTGGGTTTGAGTGCCATTAAAATCAAGTTATCTGCTGATAAGGTGAGAAAACTTTGGCTTTGACAAGGGTTTAATCCAGGTTGATATTTGATTGGGTTTACTAATACTTGCAAAGGAACATTCAACTCATAACCACGTTTAACGGTTTCTGCTTCTTCCCAACTGTCTAAATGAGGATATAAACTGTAGGTAAATTCTTGTATCCCTCTATCTGCTTGGGAGTCTGGCCAATGGGAACTTCTTAGCAAGGTGAGGCGTAGTTGGTTAGGTTTGGCATCGTAACCATATTTACAATCATTGAGAAGACTAACTCCGTATTTTCCGATCTTTGTATCTGTGGTTAAATCTGCCCAATGTAATGCGGGGACTTCCCATTTTGCCTTTTCTGCGGGGGTTTGGGGATTTGTGGGACGATGAATAGCGCCGCAGGGAATTTCATAAGTGGCAAATTCGGCTTGGAGGTTGAGAGGAAAGGCTGTTTTAACTAATACGTGATTTTCTTGCCAATTTACAGTATTAGTTATTTTCAAAATTGGTGAACCGATTTCCAAGATGTAATCTTGACAAAATTCTGATTTTCCGAGTTGACGGACTACTCGCAATCGTTGTTGAATTTCTCCATATTCTTGCCATTGAATTAATTTTAATTGAGTTGGCGGTAGAGGTTTTGTGTTATAATCTGGGTCTATGTTCCAAGCATCCCAATATTGTCCACTGTCCCTAAAGGCTTGAAGTTGATTTCCTGCACCAGTTAAAATTTCTCGTTGTTGGGTTTTGTCGAAGATGTTGGCTATATCTCCGGTTTCGGAGTTGATTTGAATTTGCAAATATTCGGTTTCTAATATCCAGTTTTCGGGGAATGTTTTGGGTTGGGGGGAAGATGGAGAAAGCCAGAAAATGCTGTAACCTATAGATGGTATGGTTGCGAAAAATAATAAGGTTGAGTTTTCGCTGTTTTGGGAGAGGATTTCTTTTCCTTGAATATCAGCAACTTTCCAGGTTGGGTAATCTGTGGTGATGATTTTTGATAAGTCAATGGTGACAACTTGGGAACGTTCCCAGTTGAGAGGGTTAAAAATTATGACGGGGATGCTCTCAGGGTTGGGAGGTTGTGGTATGTTGATTGTGGAAGCGATCGCTTTTAATGAGTCTTCTAGTATTTTCGTTCCTGATTGTTCTACTGCTTCCCATTCCCATAAAGCGTCTGCGTAAACTTGGGTAATGGAAGAACCGGGGAGAATGTCGTGAAACTGGTTAAATAAAACTTTTTTCCATGCGGTTTCTATTTCTGTTTGTGGAAATTCTGCACCACAAAGGATATTTGCTAAAGTTGCGAATAATTCAGCACTATATAATAAATGTTCAGATTTGCGATTCCAGCGTTTTTGGTCTGCGTGGGTAGTATAACATCCTCGGTGGAATTCTAAATAAAGTTCGTCTTCCCAAACTGGTAAGTTTTGAGTTGATGATTTTATGTCGTTGAGGTATTTTTCGGAAGTTGTAAATTCTAACTTGGGGAAAATTGGGGAATGTTCCCACCGTCGCGCGGTTTCTAGCATATCACGGGTTGGACCACCACCATGATCACCGACTCCGGGAAGCCAAAGCGAATCGTGTAAACCTGTTTGAGTTTTCCAGTCACAAGCGGACTTGGTCATTTTTACAGGTTCGATGGTTTCGCCGATAGGTGCGGACATGAAACTTAATGTTTGACTGCCATCAGGCGATCGCCACCAAAATAAGTCATAATCAAATTTAGTTGTATCATTCCAGCGGAGTTTCTGAGTTACAAAACACTCAATTCCCGCATTTGCAAAAAATTGGGGTAACGTCGCACAAAAACCAAAGGTGTCGGGAACCCAAACTACAGAAGATATTTTTCCGAACTTCTGGAGAAAATACCTTTGTCCATATAATAACTGACGGGCTATAGACTCACCAGCAATTAAATTTAAATCCGGTTCTACCCAAAAACCACCTAAAACTTCCCATTTTCCCACTTTAACTTGATTTTGAATTTCTCGAAACAAGTCGGGACGATTTTCCTCTACCCAAGCATACAACGCCGGTGTGGTATGACAGAAAATCAATTCGGGAAAATCCTGTTGGAGTTTTAAAGCTGACTCAAAAGTATTTTGTGCTGCTTTCCAAGTTTCCTCCACAGGCCATAACCATGCTAAATCTAAATGTGCATGACCTAATAAATTAATTTTATATTTTTGGGCGTTGATAAATTCAGCTAAACTCAAATAGGTTTGTCGCAAATTCAGCAGATATGTTTTCCAATCTTGATTTTCTGCGTCTTGGCGATTTGTAACTTTCTCAACTTCCCCAGCTAAACTTAGTAACTTTTCTGGTGCGAAGTTTTGTAAAAGAATTTCCGTAACTGCTAATTCATCAGCAATAAAACCAGCATCAGGATTATCATAATCTGTGGACTCAAAAATTGCAAGCGATCGCATCAACGCCCCATCACAATGTCCCGGACTCACCAACCGCAAAGCTATGGTAAACTCTTCTCCAGGACTGACACTTGGACTCAGCAACACTCGCGGGGAAGAATCAAACAAATCCCCCGTCAATACTAACTTACCATTAACATACACTTCTGCTAAATCTGCCCACCATACCAAAGCCACGCGCAAAGACAAACTTGTTAACGGAAAATTGTGTAAATGTTCAGGAACAGAAAATTTTTGTCCTAACCATAATACCCGGTTTCCCCCTGTCCAGGAAACATGAGCTTTTTCATTTAGCTCAACAGGTTGCCAATCAGTTAAACTAAATGGGATAAAATCAGTAACTACCCCGTCAGTTTCCTGATATTGCCAGCTTGACTGGATATCAACCTGACAACAAGAACGCAAAATTTCAATTGCTGTTGATATAGATTTAGTATTTAATGAGGATACAGGAAGAGTCATATTTCTAATAAAATAATATACAGCAGGAGTCAGAAATCAGAAATGAAGCTGCTTTGATTTTTAGTTTGTCTCTCATGCAATTCCCAATTACTATAAATGTCAATAATTGATATTGCTGAAAATTCATATGTCTGTGGGAATCTCTTAACAATTCAAAATTAGGCGTTGCTGAACTAAGGTATGAAATTCCCAAATTAAACCTTTAAAACTCTGACCTTTGCGTCTTTGCGCCTTTGCGTGAGACTAAAATTCATCCCCTTAATCAGCAACACCTAAAGCCTTTAATTGACGATAACCTCCACCCTACAAATTATACATAATTACCATGTCTTCTGATTTCTCCAATCGCTATCAAAGCAAACTCTTCAACTTTGTCTACCAGCATTCTCGACGGTTGACACAAACACTGGAAAACACCTTCAAGAATTTGCAACTTGCTACTGGTTCGGGTATAGGTTCTCTACTTTATCCACTGTACCAATTATGGCAACAAGATGGCACAGTCAAAAAATTACAATCAGCAACTCCTCCTACCAGTGATGCGCCAATTCAAATTATATTAGATGTTATCAAAAATCTTCCTCCCGGAGAGACTGATATACCAACTTCCTCACAAACAAATCCTCTCACATTTTTAGGATCTTTGTGGAAGAAAATTTTTCCTCAGCCGAATTCTCCAACTCCAGAAAATACCCTGCAACAGCATATACCAACAGTACAGGGAATTGCCATAGAATTGCAAACTCGTAATTTAGTATTAGTAAGCGCAGATAATCGTATTTTCGATGTTTTCACACCGCAGCAAAACGTCAAATTAGCAGATAGAATTAATAGCGAAATTAGTGAATATCGGTATTCTTTACAACTAATTACTCACCAACAACAAGAATTATTACCCAAAATTGATGATCTTTTGAATAAGTTAACTGATGATGATCCTATCATAGTACAACAACCTCTCCTCAATCCCCTGAAACTTTTTGGATTTCTCGATCAATTAATTGCTAATTTAGAAACTACGGCTTTAGTCCCCGTCCAAAAACATAGTCAGGAAATCGTCAAAAATTTCCAAAGTCAAGTTAATGATTTAACTATTAATCATGATCACTTAAAACCTCCGCAACAAAGTATTTCTAATTTAATTTTAGCCGCGATAAACTACTTTTTTGTTGTCAGAAATACTTATCAACTTGACTCAAATTCTTCTGGAGAAACCCCACAAAGTAAACCTGATTTTGAAAAGATAGTATCAGCAAACAATCAGTTAAATATTGGGGATACTTCAGAAGATACCTGGTTAACATGGAATGATTTATTTGGTAATACCCCCACCAATATTGAAGAATTATCTGATAATAATGATGTCAATAAACTACCGCAATCTCAAATAAGATGGGGATTACCGAGAATTCGGACTACAATGGGTCAACAACCACCTCAACCGAAAAACGACGAATTTACCCAAACAGGCAGTCAAACCAGCCAAGAATTTAATTTTAAGCCAGACTGGATTGATATTTCCGCCACCTCATTAGGCTATGAAAAACACCCATTAGAACAAATTCTGGAATGGTTAGATTATTCTATATTATGGATAGAACAAATATTAACAAACATGATTTATTTTTTCAGAGGTTTATTGTTAGGAAGATAAATGAAAAATCATATCCCCCACTTCTCAAAGAAGTGGGGGATCTAAAATCCGCTATAATTCTACAATTACTGGTGTATGGTCACTGGGTTGAACTAACTTTCGCGGTTCAATATCAATAATACAACTTTGAGCGCGTTCATACAACATTGGTGTCAGATAATGGTGATCTATTCGCCAACCTAAATTACGCTTAAAAGCAGCCGTGCGATAATCCCACCAACTATAATTTTCCCCTTCGCTGTTGAATTTACGAAAAGCATCTGCAAAACCTACATTCAGAACATCTCGTAAAGCTTGACGTTCTAATTCCGATGCCATGATGTGATTATCTATTTTTACTTTATCATTAATATCTATATCTTCTAGGGCAATATTAAAATCACCACACAGAGAAATAGCTGGATTTGATAATATTAACGTCTGTAAATATTCTTTCAGTATTTTTAACCAGCCTAACTTATATTCATACTTTTCGCTACCAATAGATGAACCATTGGGAACGTAAAGATTAACAATTCTTACGCCCTCAATTACACCCGTAATCACCCGTTTTTGTTCATCCCATACTGATTCTAGTCCTGGTAAAATAGGACTAAACCCTGCACTTACATCTATCAACGGTTGACGACTAATTAAAGCCACACCATTATAAGATTTTTGCCCAGAAATATACGGATAATAGCCTAAATTTGTAAATGCGAGACTAGGAAAGTCCTGGTCTATGACTTTGGTTTCTTGTAAACACAAAACATCAACCGGATTTTCTGTTAACCAATTGATAACCTGTTCTAAACGTGTCCGCACAGAATTCACATTCCAAGTAGCAATTTTCATGAGTTATTGATTAAAATGATCGCAAAATAATGGTGAAGCATTTATTCGGTAAAAATTAGATATTTATGATCCCTCAGATAGATGAACAAGGTCTATACTAGTTTATAGTTTAATAATGTTCTCTGAATTTTTCATGTTTCGATCAAAAAATGAGTTTGTGAAAATCTTTTAACAATCTGTTAATTTAGCATTTATTGATAGTTTTTTACCCCCATTTTCTCCAAATTGGAGGATTCCGAATGGGGAAATAAAGGGCTGCAAAAATGAACGTCATTAAATCAAGCATAAAAGTAGAAGTTGGAATTGTTTTTAATGGTGATGTCGAGATCAATCATAACATTGCCAGGGTTGAATTTTTTGAAAGGGGGACATCTTATGAGTATCATAGTTAACACCTGCCCTTGCTGCGGCGGTTCGGTTCTGCGTCATGTTCGCCATCATGAGGTTTATTGGTTTTGTCTGTCCTGTAGACAAGAAGTACCAGTTTTAAGCATCAATGATGGATCTAATCCCCTATCTAAGCGAGAAACTCGTAATCAAGAAGTTTTACCGCAAACGGCGTTGAGTTCTTGAATTTGTCCGGGAAAGATCGCTAATTAGCATAAATTTGGGTAAAATCAGAAATTGCTAATTTTAAATACAAAATATATGCCGATATCATTAAGTATGGTAAGTAGTGAGATAGAATTAATTACACAATATCATTGCGTTAGCGTAGCGTGGCGTTAGCCATATGGAACGAAGTGAAATGAAGCAATCGCCAGGGTTGTGATTGCTTCCCTTCCCTCGCAATGACTGTAAATATTTTTGTCCAATTACTTATAAAACCGTATTTAAGTGATTTTCATAGGTGGTTAAAGTCATACTTCTTTTTTATGGGTGAAAAGTTTTGTTAGCAGCACTACTCTACGGACAAGAGGATTTACGCCTAGAACAAGTTCCTGACCCGACTCCCGCAGCCGGCGAGGTGGTGATTCAGGTGGAAGCAGCTACTACTTGTGGTACAGATTTGAAGGTGTGGCGACGGGGTGGTCATGCTAAAATGCTGACACTACCAACACTGTTTGGTCATGAAGGTGCAGGACGGATTGTGGCTGTCGGTGCTGGGGTGAGGAATTGGCGGGTAGGCGATCGCGTGGTGGCAAATAATTCTGCACCCTGCATGAAATGTTTCTTTTGTCAACGCCAAGAATATTCTTTATGTCCCCATTTAACTTGGAATAATGGGACATTTGCAGAATATCTGAAAATTCCTGCTCCCATAGTTAGGCATAATTTATTACAAGTTCCTGATCATTTGCCCCTAGTATTAGCGGCGATGACTGAACCTTTAGCCTGTGTATTGCATGGTATCAGCCGTTGTGAAGCCAAACCCGATGACAAAGTAGTAGTTTTGGGAGATGGGGCGATTGGCTTGATGTTTGTGGCAGTATTAGCGGAATATACTGAGGTGATATTGTGGGGTGGGAATAATCAACGGTTAGAAATTGGTGAAAAGCTGGGTGCAGCCAAGACTTTTAATTATCATCAAGTTACGGATATTGCCAATACAGTTAAGGAATTAACCGCTGGTTGGGGTGCAGATGTCGTGATAGAGGCTACTGGTGTACCGAGTGTCTGGGAAACTGCGATCGCTTGCGGTCGTCCTGGTGCAACTATCAATTTATTTGGTGGTTGTCCAAGAGATACCACAATTACTGTGAATACTGAACAATTGCACTATAGTGAACTTACTCTCAAAGGCGTATTTCACAATACACCAGAATATGTAAAGGCTGCCTTATTACTCATCGCCAGTGGTACAATTCCTTTTGACTTGCTTATTAGTGAACACCGACCTTTACAGGATCTAGAACAGGTATTTATAGATATGAAGGCGCGGAAAGTCATTAAAGTAGCAATGGGTTGACAGTGAAAATTCCGACGCACCCTAATTTATCTAAAAAATGCTCAAACAATCCTTACTGAAATTATTGATTTTACCTTGCTCACTGATACCTTGGTTATCAGTGGAAATGCTGCTAAATTCTCCCGGACAAGCCCTACCTGGAGACAGTACAGGAGATGTACTCTCATGGATTAAAGCCCATCCCACACTACAGCCAAAACCGGGAGAACGATTATTTATTAGTAAAAGTGATACAGCGGCTCAAAGATTTACCTTCCAAGCCTCCGTATTACCTCCTGGTAGAGTAACATTTACTAAAGACCACATCACAATTCGCACTGAACGGATGACTATGTTCGATGCTGTTAATGGCATTACATTACAACGTTTAGAAGAGTCTTTACGAGTAATTTATAGTTTAGATGTGTATCAAGATTACAATGAGGCTCAAATTGTCTATCAATATCCTAATCAGACTACTATTAATACATCTAGACTAGCAAAAACACCAACGCGGGAAGCTTTACAGGGAGAATTACGGATAGGCGATCGCTATGGGTATTGGGTAGAAATTGCCCAACCCAAGGAAGGTAAAGCCATCATCGGTAAAATCACAGTGTTACTCAAAGCCGATTTAGATAAATTAGAAACAGAATTAAGAACCCGCTAATTTAGAAGGAGTCAGGAGTCACCGAGTCAGGAGTCGGGAAGAAGAAGGAGAAAGAAGGAGAAAGAAGGAGAAAAAAGGAGAAAGAAGGAGTTTTATAAAGTTTGCCATGTACCAGAAAAAATACTTTCAGCCCCCAAAGAAATACGGACTAAATCCTCATTAAGCAGGGGAGGCCAGTCCACACCTGCCTTTCGTCCCGCAGCAAAGAATCTTTGCGCCTTTACAGCCAACTGATATAAAGCAAAAGCCAATTCTCTGTCTAAGTTGGGTGCTGTTTTTAAAGCTTCAAATACCACCTTTAAAGCTAACAGGGTAGAAGTAACCTGACCAGGAACAGGAGGTTTACCTTGTTGTAAACGACTTAACAGAGTATCTGGATTATCTAGGCTGCTGGTTTGGTCTATGAGTAGTTTCCGTGCTATTTCGTAGTTCATACTTCTAACTAGGGTTTGCTGAAAAAGTGGTCTGTGAGGGCAGGGAACAGGGAACAGGGAATAGTTTCAACTATCTGGATATCCTCAATTTTCCAAATCTGACAAAGAGAAATCCACAAAAAAGATGATCCTAGTGCTTACGCATTGACAAAGTTTTCTAAATATGTAATGTGGATTTTATCTCTTGTAGGGTGCGTCAGACCCAATAATTTGGTAAAAAACAGATTTCCTCTATCTGACGCACCCTACTCAATAAGTTATTCCCAAAGCCGAAAACGACGCAATTTCGTTCATTTATATGATGGTAAGTTAGTGAGCGTGCGTAAGTCCTAGATCCAATCTTGTGAGGTGTTGGATAGGCATATCTTTTTTTTGAGCAGGTTCTAAAATAGCTTTTTTGACACTCCCCGGTCTAAAGACACGGGGATTCTTAATCGAATAATTGCAAACACAACTGCTCGAATAATATCCGCTTTTCAGGTATTACCTTAGATGTACGGTTCCCCGCCTGATGCCGTTTGCCATTTCTGGCGGCATCGTTGCATAAAAGGGCGTTACTTTCTCCCAGTCCAGGAGTAGGCACTAACGATTGGTGCGTCGGCTTTTTACGTCTGTTGCTGACGAATTTCAAATTAGCTCTTCGTAAAATTGTCCGAGAAGCCTGAGTATCAGCATGGTCAATATGACCACAATGTTCACAAATGAACTTTTCGCCATCTCTATTAGCTTTACTAATATGATGACAAGCCGAACATTCTTGAGAAGTAAATTTAGAATTAACGGATAATACTGGCTTACCAGACTTCAATGCCAGCCAAGCAATCTTAGAAAATAATTCGCCCCAACTGGCATCAGAAATAGAGCGATTTAATCCACGTTTTGCAGATTGACCATTAGCCATAAATCGTCCTTGCTGCCTTTTGGGTTGGCAGCGGGACTTCATAGCCTTAACATTTAGATCCTCTTGGACAATTGCCTCAGCGGTGTTAACAACTTTATTGGCTGCTTTCCATTGATGATCATTTCGCTTATCTGCAATCTTTTTATGTAGCTTGGCAACTATTTTCCCGGCTTTTTTGCGATTATTAGAACCCTTGATTTTGCGGTTAACTCGGCGCTGTCTGATTCTTAATTGACGGCGGACTTTTTTATTAGTTGCAAATTGAGGATTTTCAATAAACGAACCATCCGACAAAGAAATTAATTTATTAATTCCTACATCAATACCTACTGCTGATTTGACGGTTTCAATTTCTGTAACTTCAGGTAGGGATTCAGGTAACTCGAGTAATACACTCATGTACCAGCCGTCAGCTTCTTTAATCACTGTCACCGTTCTAATATCAGCATCTATTGGAATAGTACGACTATCAAAATAGCGCATAGTCCCCAGTCCAGGAAAGTAGGCATGGGAATAGCATCGGGGCTGATTAGATTCACGATTAACAGTTAATTTTACTTGTCCTGGCTTGAATTGAAATGTTTTAAAGTTGGCTGCTTTACGAAACGCAGGGAAACCCCTTTTGTGTTGAAAAAATCCGTTATAAGCAATATCTAATTTAGCTAAATTGCCTTGTAAAACATCTGAATTAATTCGGCTATACCATTCAGACTCAGAACGTAGTTCAGTTGTTCTCTTGCCTTGAATATCAGTCGCACTACCCCAGGTTAAACCATGCTTCTTACTATTTTTTGTTAACCCAGAGGACATTACACCATGCTTAACGACGGGGCAGGTCAAAGGGCAATAAGAGCCATATTCAATACGAGTATCTAAGTCTGAAAATGCACCATATTGGTAAATTACTGACTCGTCTGATTTCTGGTTATTAGTTTCAAATCCGCGCTGACGTTCTGCCAAACAATAATTTCTGTGTTTCCGTAAAGTAACAAGCCACTCAGACATTAAGGCTTGTTGCCCAATAGATGGTTGTAGCTTGAATCTCCAGCGTATTTGCACAGGTTTATTTTGTTGATGTGATTGACGATATAACTATTATATGGCAGTATTACAGTAATGTCAACCCAATATTGTATATGAAGAAAAAACCTCTAGCGGTGTACCTAGATGAAACTGAAAGAAAGAAACTTGAGGATATCGCCCAAGGTTGGGGAATGAGTCTTTCGTCAGCCTTAAAAAGATTAGTTAGAGAGAAATAAAATGTTGAAAAGATTTAATGACCCGCATCATGATCGAGAATATTGGCAGCGGTTAAAACCGCACGGGTAGGCTTTCCCCCGCGCTCTAAAGAGACGCGGCTCCCAGCCTTCCCGCGATCCCCTGGTGGCTAAAATCTTCTTGCGTAACTTTTATTCTAAGTACCATATATTTTTATTTACTTTGTTATTCTGTCAATTTCTATATTTCCAAAAGTGAGTAGGTTTAGGATGCACATCGGTAATTCAACCCAAAGTTTTAGTAACCACCCACCCCATCTGATTACCCAGCTTACCCGCTTTGGTGAAGGTGAAGCTACCCCATACAAAGGTCATTTCATCCTTACCTACCCTTGGAGCAACACCAATCAATTCTTTTACCTTGCTTGTACTCAGTATCCACTGATGAGTAACAGCTTTTTCTAGTTCTTCATATTCTGCTAAGGGCGATAGCGAAGCGCTGCTGCAAGCAGTTCGCTTGTCACCGATATATCCCATCATTTTCTCAACCAAACCAGCCATAACGGTAATAGCGGTAAGGTTTTCGCTGTTGTCTAGTTCGTTGTCCAGTATGTCTATTTGATTGTCCAGTTTTTCTAGTGCAGGTACTTTCCGCATTTACAAGCAAGCGACCAGGGCGACAGGGTGAGGGAAATAGGGGACGGCTAGGTAATGGTTGATTACTTCCTTCAACAATTCCCGTTGGCTGAAGTAACCCGTCTTTAGATAGCGATCGCGCCTTAAGACAGTATTCCGTCCCCCAACAAGGGGGATTGAAACGTGGAAGCCATTACAGGAGTTTGTTTCGGGCGATCGCAGTAAGACAAAACCAGGGCAGATCGGTGGCAATACTACATGAAATTTTTGTAGTATGCGCTGGTATTACCCTTGTATCTACCTGAATAAATATCTATAACCAAGCTATCAAAATTAATCCTAATGATTCATTTGCATACAAGCAGAGGGGAATATCCCGTTCTAACTTAGGAGACGAACAGGGAGCAATACTTGATTTTAACCAAGCTATCAAAATTAATCCTAATGATTCATTTGCATACAATTGGAGGGGAACATCCCGTTCTCACTTAGGAGATAAGCAAGGAGCAATAGATGATTACAACCAAGCTGCAAACTTTCTTTTACAACAAGGGGATATGAAAAATTATCTAGAAGTTTTAGAAAATATAAAGCGGATTCAGGGACGCTAAAACTAGTGTGTTAATTCTGAATCCCTTATCCTATAAGACTTCATGCACAAAATATGTCGTCATATTTTTATGAGAACGGGCCTGGAACAGATGCTTTCGGTGTAAACTACGGTAACACCAATAATTTTCTGGACAATCCCTCCAAAAATACACAGAATTAACACACTACCCTTATCTCGGCTTGACCCCCTCATCAAATAAGACAAGAGGTAAATATGCGATCGCAACAAAAATTCCGGCTGCCTCCGGGGTTCTTGGAAGTCCCTCAAATAGCCCCAAAATTATTGACTACTAACAATTGACCGAATTTGCAAACTACCACTGGCGAATTCATCCCCCAAGAATTTCATCACAACCTTTAGTGGTGCAGCCTCTAACTTAATATTACTAGGTGATGCGTCTATAAACTTAAATTGATAAGGGTCACGGGGCAAAATTGAGGTGTCAAAATCCTCCACCGATAAATCACCGCTAATGAATACATTTGTATTGGTACGGTTAAATTTACTTATCGCCTCCCCAATTACCTGATCTTCCACAAATACGGATTCAATAGTAGTAATAGCAGCTTTACCAACATCTGCTGTAATTTGTTCAATCACAATCTGACTATCAGGGTCAGTTGCGGCTTTATATAGTTTATTTGTCTTAGGTTCAAGAACTATAAATCCAGTTCCGTTAGGTTGAATAATCTGAAATTGTCCATCAACCTTTGACCGATCGCCCGCCCTGACTCCCTTAATATTGGCAACAATTTTATGAGTGCTTCCAGAACTATTGTACACACCCTGTACCCCTGATGTAGAGGCAATTAGACGATTAAACTGGGTTAAAATTCCCCCCTTACTATTGATGCTAAATGCTGATAGAGCGATAGCGAAGCGCTCCGTAGGAATCGCCACCAATATACAAAGTACAAAATACTCAGCATTACTCCCAGTCTTTAACCTGAGATTCCGATTACCAGGACAAACACACCGAACAGGAGAAGGCCAGAACATCTCCACACCACCACGAGTAAAACAATCTGCAAACCATCCGAATGTGTACCCAATAGTTAAAGCTGATGCGATTGGTACTAATTTAGGAATAAATATTGCTGTTCCGTAGGAGGCGATCGCCACCACTGCACTGGCAACTATAGAATGAGTCATGCTTCTATGGGGCATTGTCTCTTGAAAATAGCCAGAAATCCAAGGAAAAACCTTACCTGCTGGAGAAGTAGAAACATCAACATCTGGGAGTAGACCACCAATTGCACCAACAGCAATCAAAACCGGGTCAGCAGTTTGGAGTAATAAACTGGATGCAGTCCCACTAATTAGTAAATGAGATATTCCCAACATTACCTGATTCTCCTTTCCTCTTGAGGCAAACTGTAAAGCAGTCGGGAGAGTCCCAAGAATATAGCCGCAGCAATACTACCAAATATATATAGTGCTTGGTCATTTGTACCAAGTCCAATAAAGCGCATAATCACGAAGATTACCCCCACTACTAAAATTAATGGGGTGATATCGAAGTAACGCCGATGGTCTGCACCTTCAATATCTAAACCTAGATATTCCTCTTCAATTGCCCTGATTGCTAACATCGGATTCCCCCCGGCGCGTTCCTGAAGTTTAGATAAATCGGCAGATGTTAGGGCGATCGCTCTTTCTTGCGCTGCGCTTTTCATGATTTGTCTGATTGCCTTCAGTTCGATTCTCGGAATATTAATGAAAATATCAGAACGGGGTGGGTCTGTAGTAACCGTTCACAGGGGGTGAGAATTTATTAAAAAACTTGAAAGCTTTGTCTGTTGGGTTTTTCAGGCAACTTGACATATTAACGAATGGTTCTTAAATTGGCTGGAAAACGATTTGCAAACCGATATAGAGATTTTGCGAATTTCAAATGACCTAAAAAAATCAAATCTATAACGTTTTTCATGCTGTTTTCGTGGAATCTCATATAGAGCGTTTTTTGTACCCCCCGTGAACGGTTACGCTGAATGACTCAAGTACATGGTGGACACCAGATGAAACTATCGACGTTGACGACCCAGAAATAGAACGATTGTCTATCCGTTTGTGGTGCAATCTTCATTTCCAGCAATCTAAAACTCATGGCATGAATTTAATTCAAGTTCAACGGTTAGATGAATCTGGGAATCCCAAACATAAACCGTTCTGGTTAGGGTGGGTAGGTTTGGAGATGCCTGCTTTATCTTCATTTTGGCAATTGTACGGTCGCCGATTTGCTGTCTTACCACTGGTATCGGTTTGCTAAACAACGCTTGCATTGGACTCTACCACAACTTAGTACCCCAGAACAATGCCAAAAGTGGAGCGACCTATTACCACTGATGACTTGGCAACTTTGGTTAGCCCGTGATGTTGCGGCTGATAATCCATTACCTTGGCAGAAAAAACAGACCAATTTATCTCCTGGAAGGGTCGCTCAGTCTATGGGAGGAGTTTTCGCCGCGATTGGTACACCGGCTGAAACCCCCAAACCCCGTGGAAAGTCTCCTGGCTGGCCTACTGGGAGAATCCGCTTACGCAGAATTCGCTACCATACAGTCAAAAAGACTACTCCTAGACCCAAGAAGGAACAACCTAAATCAGCTTAACTTCTTAGTTTTTCTAGTTTGAGCTATGTAATTTGTAACCTCAGTCCTTCTGGGTCATTTTGTCATGCCTTAGTCTAAACTCCAGTAAAAACCCATCGTCAGTTAATCTTTCAACAACGGCATTACCCAGTACAGACTTACCACTCCCCTCTTCCCCGACAATCAAAATTGCCCCATTAGCGAGTAATGACGCTGTAGTGCGGTTTAGTTCCGCTTGTCTATAAATTTGAAATTCCTCAACCTCAAAACATTCCTCCCCAACTCCCTCCACTCCCCCCACTCCCCCTACTTCCCCAACTCCCCCAACTCCCTCATCAGGGGATGACTTAGGAAACACAGAACTGACGGACAGCAAGAAACCACTCAAAGCTAATTTCAACCAATTAGTTCTAGTCCGTCTTTTCTTTGGGTTTTTTTGATTTTCTCCATCGCTAAATTGATCAGGTTCTGAGGATTGTACGCAGCTTTGCTCGTGTTGCTGTGCGATTGCGTAAAATTTCCCCTCGCACCCTCCAATTGCGCTCTTAAATCAGCCGGTAATTCATCAGGGTTTTGGTAAAAATGAGTGGCGATCGCCTCTTGGGCAATTAACGTTCCTGCGGCTTTTTCTGCTCCAGCCCGAACCATACTATTGATATCACTATCAGGAATAAAAGCAGGATTTACTGATGTGGCGGTTAATTCTTCTTGTGTAGCGGTAATTACGGATTTTTGACTCAACACAAGATGAGATTCTGTACCTGATTCTGTACTTTCATCCTCTATTTCTGTACCATTTAGGCTATTAAACTGTACAGATTTGAGTTCTTTCCATTCACGTATCAAAGGACCAATTGTACTAAAACTACCACCACCTAGCCGTTCTCGTACAATATTTCTATTTATTTTTTCATTTTTTATATATAAGTTTTCGCAAATTTCAAAAACTCTTATTTTCAAATCTTCATGTTCTTGGGGTACAGTCATAAATTTTTCAAAAAAAGTTTGTACCATTGTACAACAATGTATTAATTTATGTATCAGTATTTGTACAAGAATACTTGATAAAAAAGCGACTTTGTACAGCGCGGCTATTAATTGTACGGGGAATTTTTATACATCCATTAGAATCAATGAAAATTATAATTAGTGTACTATTTTGGAGGTTGCAGGATTTTCCAAATAAGTAGGTGAACACAATAAAACCAAACTGTGTAAACAAACGTAAAATCGCTGAAAACTTCTTTACTCTTGCCTCTTACCTTGCTATAACGACAATTTTCAGCGCTAACCTACTTAATTTATTGATTCTCTCACAATAATCACGACAACCCCGACAGCTTGATAATGGCTTCGTCTGCTGTAGTCATCGAATATCGCCAATCTCAAGGCAACTAAATTAAAATTGAGTTATGTAGTCAATACCTTGTCCATTTTCTGTAGATTGGGTTAAGCGACAGCGCAACCCAACGCATTTGTTGGGCTTCATGCTAATTGCTCCGCAACGCTAACGCGAACAATCCAACCTTGTATCTTAGAGGTTTCGCCGTCGTAGAGATTGCTGTTACGTTCGCTCTAGTAGGCGGTATCTCCAACCTCTGACTACAGGGGCTAATTTCTCAGCTTTTGTAGTACCATCATAATTCGAGTTGTTGACGATGACTTTTACTTTCTTACGGAAAGCTTTGAAGTTGTCCACTGAGGGAGTATTTATTAGTCTTGCTATTAAGGGTACTAAGTTAAAAGATGAGGCGATCGCCCTGCTATCAAAAATCCAAGAAGTGTCGGTATTAAAAACGGTGATTCACCAAAAACAAGCAATAGCCGATACCTTTGGACAAGGTACAACCATTTGGGGATTGTCCGGTCGTCCGGCGGCGGAATCACAGAGTGTCAACCACCCATCACTTCCCTTCGGGTAAGTGAGGGCTTGTAAAAGCCTAGTTGGACTCAGTTCTTAACTGAACTACGTTAGAGGTAAGAGTTAAAGACCTAATTAATCCAGTAAATCAATTCACAAAGACAGTTACGAATATGGAAAATCAAAGATTTGTTAATTGCTCAAGGGATGTTTCACAGTTAACCCTCCATTGCTCCCATCACCAAACTGAGTACAGTTTTGGTGGGGGTCTCCTGGAGGTTTAGATGAATGTTTAAATTACCAAATATACCTACATTACCCGAAATTATTGATGATCTGCCAAATATCTGCGGTTGGGAAAAGGAAGTGTTGACTGTAGTTAACCACAATGAACCTATTTTTTTACCGATTACTAATCTGAAATTAGCAGATATTAATGCAGTATTTGCGATCGCTCTACATATGCACCAACCCACGATTCCAGCGGGAAATAATGGTGCATTAATCAGCAATTTGCAATATATGTTTACACATCAGCAAGAGGGAGATAACCACAATGCTGCCCCTTTTGCTAGTTGTTATAGTCGCATGGGAGATTTTATTCCTGAATTAGTTGCACAAGGTTGTAATCCTCGTGTGATGTTGGATTATTCGGGTAATCTTTTATGGGGATTGGTACAAATGGGCAGAAGTGATATTCTAGATAATCTCAAACACATCACTTGCAATCCTACCTACCAACCCTATGTGGAATGGTTGGGGACTATGTGGAGTCATGCCGTCATCCCTTCCACACCTATAGCAGATATTAAACTACACATTATCGCTTGGCAACATTATTTTGCGGCAATTTTCGGCTGGGAAGCATTAGCAAGAGTCAAAGGATTTTCCCCTCCAGAAATGCACTTACCAAACCATCCAGATACCTTATTTGCATTTATTAAAGCATTGAAAGAATGTGGTTATCGTTGGTTATTAGTGCAAGAACATACTGTAGAAACAATTAATGGTCAGCCTTTAAATTCTAAACATTTACCCCATCGGTTAATAGCTCGCAATTCCTACGGAGAAGAAATTAGTATTACTGCATTGATTAAAACCCAAGGTTCAGATACTAAATTAGTTGCCCAAATGCAGCCATATTATGAAGCCAAAACTTTATCTAAACAAAAATTAGGTGATGTTGTTGTACCCCCCATAGTTAGTCAAATAGGTGATGGTGAAAATGGTGGTGTAATGATGAATGAATTTCCCGGCGGTTTTCAACGAGCTTGGGGGGATATGGTGCAAAATGGGGGAGGTAAAACTGGTGTTGTTGGTGTTTGTGGTACAGAATATTTAGAATTATTAGCAGCAGCAGGTTGTCAACCCGAAGACTTTCCTATTTGTCAAGCAAGTGGGCAACATCAAATCTGGGCGCAAATTGCCGAAGATAATTATCAACCAGATGTTGTAGAAAATGCGATTCAAGAACTGAAAAAAAAACACCCCAATTTTCATATTGATGGGGCATCATGGACTAATCATATTAGTTGGGTGCAAGGATACGAAAATGTTTTATCTCCCATGTACAAATTGAGCAATTTATTTCATGAGAAATTCGACGATTTATTATCAGATCAATCCAGTGTAAATTTGACTCAAGACAGTCACTACCGCCAACTGCTATTGCATAATCTCTTATTACAAACTAGCTGTTTTCGTTATTGGGGGCAAGGTACTTGGACGGACTACGCCCAGGAAATTTACCGCCGGGGAGAGAAATTACTTTAAGAGGATGTTTGAAAAGTATCAGAATTAATCGAGATCCCCCCAACCCCCCTTACAAAGGGGGGCTAAATTCCTCAAAGTCCCCCTTTTTAAGGGGGATTTAGGGGGATCTGCGGGTGTCAGATCCCACACGAAAAAGTTTTCAAACAACCTCTAAGAGTTGGTGATTTTTATTTGTTTGAATCGGGATATTCAGGATGTTTTTGGATGATTTTTGGTGGGGGGTTGGTGATTTTTATTTGTCTGAATCAGGATTTCCAGGATATTCAGGATTTACAGGATGTTTTTGGATGATTTTTGGTGGGAGTTGGTGATTTTTATTTGTCTGAATCAGGATTTCCAGGATATTCAGGATTTACAGGATGTTTTTGGATGATTTTTGGTGGGGGTTGGTGATTTTTATTTGTCTGAATCAGGATATTCAGGATATTCAGGATTTACAGGATGTTTTTGGATGATTTTTGGTGGGGGGTGGTGATTTTTATTTGTCTGAATCAGGATTTCCAGGATTTGAAGATTTACAGGATGTTTTTGGATGATTTTTGGTGGGGGGGTGGTGATTTTTATTTGTCTGAATCAGGATTTCCAGGATATTCAGGATTTACAGGATGTTTTTGGATGATTTTTGGTGGGGGTTGGTGATTTTTATTTGTCTGAATCAGGATTTCCAGGATTTGAAGATTTACAGGATGTTTTTGGATGATTTTTGGTGGGGGGGTGGTGATTTTTATTTGTCTGAATCAGGATTTCCAGGATTTGAGGATTTACAGGATGTTTTTGGATGATTTTTGGTGGGGGTTGGTGATTTTTATTTGTCAGAATCAGGATTTCCAGGATTTGAGGATTTACAGGATGTTTTTGGATGATTTTTGGTGGGGGTTGGTGATTTTTATTTGTCAGAATCAGGATTTCCAGGATTTGAGGATTTACAGGATGTTTTTGGATGATTTTTGGTGGGGGTTGGTGATTTTTATTTGTCTGAATCAGGATATTCAGGATATTCAGGATTTATAGGATGTTTTTGGATGATTTTTGGTGGGGGTTGGTGATTTTTATTTGTCTGAATCAGGATTTCCAGGATATTCAGGATTTATAGGATGTTTTTGGATGATTTTTGGTGGGGGTTGGTGATTTTTATTTGTCAGAATCAGGATTTCCAGGATTTGAGGATTTATAGGATGTTTTTGGATGATTTTTGGTGGGGGTTGGTGATTTTTATTTGTCAGAATCAGGATTTCCAGGATTTGAGGATTTACAGGATGTTTTTGGATGATTTTTGGTGGGGGTTGGTGATTTTTATTTGTCTGAATCAGGATATTCAGGATTTGAGGATTTACAGGATGTTTTTGGATGATTTTTGGTGGGGGTTGGTGATTTTTATTTGTCTGAATCAGGATATTCAGGATTTGAGGATTTACAGGATGTTTTTGGATGATTTTTGGTGGGGGGTGGTGATTTTTATTTGTTTGAATCGGGATATTCAGGATGTTTTTGGATGATTTTTGGTGGGGGGTGGTGATTTTTATTTGTTTGAATCGGGATATTCAGGATGTTTTTGGATGATTTTTGGTGGGGGTTGGTGATTTTTATTTGTTTGAATCGGGATATTCAGGATGTTTTTGGATGATTTTTGGTGGGGGTTGGTGATTTTTAATCCATATTCGTGATACAACTATATTGTCACTAAAGACATAAAAAGCTACCGAGGGAGTGTCAAAATCCTGTACATCCTTTAATCCTGTACTTCGACTTCGCTCAGTAACCAGATATCCTGATTCTGACAATCCAAAAATGGCGTTGCTGATTCAGAATATGATTGATTTTACCTCACGCAGAGGCGCTCCAGTCGCAGAGAGTAAGAGTTTGAATTCATTGATTTTTCAATTTCATACTTCAGTTCAGCAACGCCCCAAAAATTTACTATAAGTAAGCTGTTGTGCATTTAGTTTGTATAATTCTAGCGGGCAAGATGCCGGCACTACAAAGTTCAAGTAAATTATGGTTATCAAATTTAGCTGCGTAACAGCTTATTAGAGGCAGAGCCTCATCAACTGCATTCCTAGTCAGAGACTAGGAACGAGATATGGTAGGGATTTGAGCTTAGGTTGACATTTAGCTGCGTAACAGCTTATTAGAGGCAGAGCCTCATCAACTGCATTCCTAGTCAGAGACTAGGAACGAGATATGGTAGGGATTTGAGCTTAAGTTGACATTTAGCTGCGTAACAGCTTATTAGAGGCAGAGCCTCATCAACTGCATTCCTAGTCAGAGACTAGGAACGAGATGTGGTAGGGATTTGAGCTTAAGTTGACACATATCAGCTTTTGCTTTACCCCTAATACACATCTGGGTTCTTTGTCATTTGGCAAAAGTTTAAATCTCACCCGTGTTTAGTATATATATGCGCGAACAGATTTCTACTAATAACATAAGTGTAAACAAAAATTTTCGTCTTGTCAAGTCTTGAAGTAAATTAAATTGTCCCCATCTGGGAGAGAAAAGAATTTAGAAAGGGCAAATCTCGGATATGATTCTGGGATATCCTTAGATAGAAAGGATATTGGCGAAATTAAAGTAGAGTCAGTAACCCAGCCCTAAAGGGACTGGGCTTGCAAGAGTAATCAAGCAAGCCGTACTGACCAGACCACCCTGAGTTTACTCTCATGGTAGCCGTTATTTGAGTCACGACACCCCGGAATGCGTTCGCGCCAGCGTGCCGTCAGGCATAGCTAGTTCCCTGCTCTGTCATTTGCAATTAAACAGTTTTAAGGTCACTGAAACAGTGTTGCAAGTCTAAAAAGCTCTCATAACAGGTCGTTCGCGCAGCGTGCCGGAGGCATCTAGCTAACATTACCCCAGAAATGGGAGTTGGTTTCCAGGTTCCAATCAAAAATCTGGTTTTAATTTTAATATCCACGGCGGTTAAAACCGCTCGTGTCGTTTCCCTCTCAGGTCTAAAGACGCTGAGTTTCCCACTTACCGGGTATTCTTATATTCTTATGAAGCTGGCAGCAAGAGTAAGTCAGGTAACACCTTCCATCACTTTAGCCATCGCAGCTAAAGCTAAGGCTATGAAGGCCGAGGGGATAGATGTTTGTAGTTTTAGCGCTGGTGAACCGGATTTTGACACCCCAGCGCATATCAAAGCCGCAGCCGCAAAGGCTTTGGATGAAGGTAAAACCAAGTATGGTCCAGCCGCTGGTGAACCAAAATTACGGGAAGCGATCGCACACAAGCTAAAAAATGATAATGGTCTTAATTATAAGTCAGAGAATGTTCTTGTCACTAATGGCGGTAAGCATTCTCTGTATAATTTGATTGTGGCACTGATTGACCCAGGTGATGAGGTGATTATTCCTTCACCCTACTGGTTAAGTTATCCCGAAATGGTGACATTAGTTGGTGGCAAGTCTGTGATTGTGGAAACAGATGCTTCCACTGGCTACAAAATCACTCCAGAACAGCTAAAAAAAGCTATTACCCCAAAAACAAAGTTGTTTGTCCTTAATTCCCCTTCTAACCCCACGGGAATGGTCTACACGCCGGGGGAAATTAAGGCTTTGGCTAAGGTAATAGTTGATGCAGATATCTATGTTGTCTCTGACGAGATTTATGAAAAGATTCTCTATGATGGTGCTGAACATATCAGCATAGGTTCTTTAGGTGAGGAAATCTTTTCTCGCACCTTAATCAGTAGCGGTTTCGCTAAGGGTTATTCTATGACTGGTTGGCGTTTGGGTTATTTAGCCGGACCTGTGGAAATTATCAAAGCCGCCAGCAATATCCAAGGACATAGTACATCAAATGTGTGTACTTTTGCTCAATATGGAGCGATCGCTGCTTTGGAAAGTTCCCAAGACTGTGTAGAGGAAATGCGTCAAGCTTTTGCTAAACGTCGTCAGGTGATGTTTGAAAGACTCAACGCCATTCCGGGTTTGAGTACAGCTAAACCAGACGGTGCTTTTTATCTCTTCCCTGATATCAGCAAAACTGGTTTGAAATCTCTGGAATTTTGCAACGCTATCCTGGAATCTCATCAAGTTGCACTGATTCCCGGTGTCGCTTTTGGTGCTGATAAAAATATTCGTCTTTCCTATGCTACGGATATGGAAACGATTGAAAAGGGAATGGATAGGTTAGAGAAATTTGTCCGTTCTCGGATTTAGCATAATTTCTAATTACCGAAACTCAAGACTTAAAAGTTTTGAGTTTTCGGTATCAGTGACTTTTTTTAGGGTGCATTCTCAATATGAATAATGTCTATTTGGTGTTAATAATTGCGATTTCTCTATTACTGAGAATATATAATCTTGCTAATAATCCTATTGCCTTAAATCAAGATGAAGCCATAAATGGTTATGACGCATACTCCCTAATTGCTACCATGCGGGATCATCATGGGAATTTTCTGCCAATTATGTTGGAATCTTTTGGTGATTGGGTATCACCTGTTATCACTTATATCACAATTCCTTTTGTACAATTATTCGGATTATCAGAATTTTCGATCCGCTTACCTGTTGCCTTATTAGGAGTGGGTACGGTCGTTCTCATATACTTATTTAGTCTACAAGTTCTTAATGATAAAAAATTAGCCTTAATAGCTGCTTTTCTTCTGGCAATTATACCCTGGCATATCACCCTTTCCAGATGGGCTATTCCTCCCAGCATTGTGCCATTTTTTATGCTGTTATTTATGACAGTATTTTTATGGGCTGTTAAAAACAATCCAAAACAATCTTATAGGTTAATTATAGCATCTATTTGTGCAGGAATACTAACCTATTCTTACCCAAGTCAAAAATTATTTGTGCCACTTCTATTAATAGCATTAATGATAATTTTCTTGCGTAAGAATATCACTAAAATAACCATATTTTTATTAAGTTATATTATTTTTGTATCGCCAATATATTTATTAACTTTTGCTGATCCTGATAGATACAACGGTAGGTTTAAGATTGTTTCAATTTTTGGTCAAGAAGAAAATATATTTATTATTTTTGGGAAATTTTTATTAAGATATTTGAGCTATTTTTCACCAGAGTTTAACTTTGGTATTAGTGATTCTAATGTTATGCAGAGAGTTCCCGGCTTTGGTGCTAATTATGATTTCCTATCAGTATTTTTTTATATAGGAATTCTGGGATGTTTTACTCTAGCTTTTAAGAAAGATAGTTTAACTTATCCACATCGTCAGATCATCTTATTATTACTTGCATGGCTTTTTATTGCCCCAATTCCTGCCAGTTTAACAGAAACATATTACCATACATTAAGAATGATTCATGGATTACCTTTAACTATTATATTTGTGATTTTTGGGTTAAAAATAATAGTTGATTCCATAAAAGATATCCAACTAAAAAAGAAGTTGATTGTGATTGTGATCTTTCTAGGAATAATGAATATTCCTAGTTTTAGTTATGTTTATTTTCATAGATATCCTCAACAAACCCTGACTAGAGAAATGTTCCAATATGGAATTAAGGATTTCATGAATTATGTAATTATTAATCAGGATAGATTTAATAAAATAGTCATTGATAATCAAATAAATCAGCCATATATCTATTATCTATTTTATGCAAAATATGATCCAAAGTTAATTAATTATCTGGAAATTCAGCCAGATAAAGAAATTAAAAAAGTTGGTAAATATGAATTTAGAAACATTGATAATCAAGAGATTATCAATACCCAAGAAATATATCAAGTTAATGATAAAGATAGAATTTGGTATAAAATCTATGAAAGAAATGATCGGGTTCTATTTGTTAAAAAAGTAACCTAAAATCAAATCAAACCCATTTCCTTTAAACCTTGATAAAGTCGTTTTGCTTCTTCAGGGTTGTTTAATTCATGGAGAGAAATGGCATATTCAAAAGCTTCTAAACTACCGGGAACATCGCCAATTTTCAAGAGTACAACCCCTAAATTTTGATAAGCTTCTGCATAGTCAGGATTCAAATTAATGGCATTATTATAGGCATCAATAGCTTCACTAAATAACCCCATTGCTTTACATACCATGCCTAAATTATAATAACCAATTACAAAATTAGGATCAATTTTTATGGCTGTTTCATAAGCAATTTTTGCTTCTGGTAAATCTCCTACATTTTTGAGTAAATTTCCTAAATTATTATATCCTCCTAATTTCAAAAGGGGATAGATAGGCAATTTTACCGCAGCTTGATAATGAGAAATAGCTGGGGGCAAATTTTTTAAATTTGTATAAGCAATTCCTAAATGGTAATGCAATTCATACAAAATATCATAATTTATATCTTCATTGAAAGCAACTTCAACTTTTTGTGACTGCGAATGTTTAAATTTATTTAATGTTTTTTTTTCTTCATTAACCTGATTACCAATTAATTGATTTAATCCTCGATTTAATAACTCCATACCCGCATCAATTTTCCCCATTTGCATATACAAAGCTCCCAATTTACTGCATACATAAGCATCATTGGGGTGACTGGCAAAAAACTCTTCCATTGCGGCTGCGGCTTTAGCATATTTATTCTGTTCATTAATTACAGCTTTTTGATAACCTGTATGGAGAATTGCTACTCCTGGTAAATAACCAATTTGCCAATGTGGTTCTTGAGTGAGAATTGCGGTGACACTATCATCAATTAAAGCATGATAAGGGCGATCAAAAGATATATTAGGATGATGACGAAATAGTCGAGAAACCAGAGAATAAGGTGATTGTGTTGAACCGACTTCTTGACGTACTAAATTAATTACCAAATATTCTTCTTTGCTAATAACTGTTTTAAGTAAGGGGATAATTTCATCTGTCAAAGTTTCATCAGCATCTAAAACTAAAATCCAATCACCTGTCACATATTTTAAAGCTTCATTTCGAGCCGAACTAAAGTTATTATTCCAGGGGAAATAATACACTTTAGCTCCAAATTGTTGAGCAATTTGTGGGGTTTTGTCAGTTGAACCCGTATCAATAACTATAATTTCATCAACAAAATTATTAACACTTCCTAGACATTTTGGTAAGCTAGTTTCTTCATTTTTTACAATCATACAGAGACTGATTTTCATCTGGTAACACTATGGTATTTACAAATTTGGTTAATAATACAGCAGAAGTCAAGAACCAATACAATTCAATTAACAATACCTCTAGGTTGAGGTACGTTCACGAAGTGTGGCGATAGCTTGCGTGGCGACGTAGGAGCCATAGCCATAACCCAACAAATGCGTCGGGTTGCGCTGTCGCTTAACCCGACCTACAAAATTGATTAATAAATTGTTTTACCTCCGTGTCCTCTGTGTCCTCTGTGGTTCGTATCTCTGAAAAAATATATTTAAACAGGATGGAAATAATCATAAATCTCTTGCGCTAATCGTGAACCAATTCCGGGAACTTCTGTTAATTGTGTAGGTGTGGCTTGACGAATATAATCAAGAGAGCGAAAATGCGCTAATAACAACTTTTGCCGATTTTGTCCTAAACCGGGAATTTCATCTAGATGCGATCGCTTTAGTTTATCACTTCTTTGTTGACGATGAAAACTGACAGCAAATCTATGAGCTTCATCTCGCAATCTTCGTAATAACTGGACTCCTGGTTGTTCTGAGTCTGTTTCTAAAGGTTTTGATGAGTGGGGTAAAAAGATTTCTTCTCGTTTTTTGGCTAAACTGACAACCCGCAAATCTGCGAATAGATTCATTTCCGTTAAAATCCCCACAACGGCAGATAGTTGACCTTTACCACCATCAATCATAATTAAATCAGGCCAGTCAGTATTACCTAATCTTGCTAATTTTGGATCTTCAATATATTTACGAAATCTTCTCTTAATAACTTCTGCTAAACTGGCAAAATCATCGGAATGACCAATTGTGATATCAGGATTTTTAATTTTATAATGTCGGTAATATTGTTTGGCTGGTAAACCATCAATAAATACGACTTGAGAACCTACTGCATTAGTTCCTTGAATATGAGAAATATCATATCCTTCAATGCGTTTGGGTAAATCTGGTAAGTCGAGAATAGCGGCTAGATCTTGGGTTGCTTGTAAATTACTATCACCCAATTTTTGCATTCTTTGTAATTCATATTGGGCATTTTTTTCGACCATTTCTATTAATTCTGCCTTACTTTGTCGCAAAGGATTGAAAATTGTCACTTTTCTGCCTTTGCGTTCTGTTAGAATAGCGGACAAAATTTCACTATCTGGTAAATCATGCTGTACTAAGACTTCGCTGGGAATTTCTACACTTTCTGCTGTTTGATAATGTTCCTCTAAAACTCGTTGTAAAATTGCTCCCGGTTCAGGGTGGGAGTCAGCAACAAAAGCCAAGCGTCCCACTAATTGACCGGCGCGAATTTGGAATAATTGAATGTAGGCGTGTTGATCATCGGCGGCTAAAGCGATCGCATCTCGTGATACTGTATCATCAGGTAAGGATACTTTTTGAGCCGCATGAAGGGATTTTAATGCTCCAATTTGATCACGAATTTTTGCCGCAGTTTCAAAATTCAATTCTGCTGCGGCTGTTTCCATTTGTGCTGTTAAAATATCAATTAGTTCCTGAGTTCTACCTTGAAAAACCATCGCTACTTTTTGGACAATTTTTGCATATTCAACCGGGGAAACTAATTTTTGACAAACACCAGGACAACGACCAATATCATAATTTAAACAGGGACGATCTTTAAATAAAGGTTGTGGTCTTTGTCGTAAAGGAAAAATCTTTTTACACAAATGGACAATTTCTCGTAATAAACCGGAATCTGTATAAGGACCGTAATATTTATCTTTGGCTTTTCCTAATTGACGTTTGCGGGTAATGAAAATGCGCGGATATTCATCTGACCAAGTAATGCACAGATAGGGATATTTTTTATCGTCTTTGAGTAAGACGTTAAAATATGGCTGATGCTGTTTAATTAAATTGGCTTCTAGGGCTAATGCTTCGGCTTCGGTATCAGTGACAATGAATTCAATTTCTGTCACTAATTTAACCATTGTGTTAATCCGTTCCGTCTTGTTGGTGGAGTCGCGGAAATAGGAACGGACACGAGAACGCAATTTACGAGATTTACCTATATATATTAGGCGATCGCTGCCATCCCGCAACAAATAAACCCCCGGTTCTGGGGGAATTTCTCCCAGCCGATTTTCTAACCGTTCTGGGTTTTTATACAGTGGTAAGATTTGCTCAGATATAGTCACAAATATATTTTACAGGAATATCCGGTAAGGGTAAAGCTCAGTGGCTAAAGCCGCTGAGAGTGTCAACTTGAGTTTAAATTTAATGTAGGGGTAGGCCCTGTGCCATTGGTGTCAACTTAACGTAAAACCCATACCCCGCCTGGGAATGAATTCCCAGTCTAATAGCAAAAGTCATCTGAAGATGACTAAAGCCGCTGAGAGTGTCAACTTGAGTTTAGATTTAATGTAGGGGTAGGACCTGTGCCATTGGTGTCAACTTAACGTAAAACCCATACCCCGCCTGGGAATGAATTCCCAGTCTAATAGCAAAAGTCATCTGAAGATGACTAAAGCCGCTGAGAGTGTCAACTTGAGTTTAGATTTAATGTAGGGGTAGGCCCTGTGCCATTGGTGTCAACTTAACGTAAAACCCATACCCCGCCTGGGAATGAATTCCCAGTCTAATAGCAAAAGTCATCTGAAGATGACTAAAACCGCTGAGAGTGTCAACTTGAGTTTAGATTTAATGTAGGGGTAGGCCCTGTGCCATTGGTGTCAACTTAACGTAAAACATCTATCCCGCCTGGGAATGAATTCCCAGTCTAATAGCAAAAGTCATCTGAAGATGACTAAAACCGCTGAGAGTGTCAACTTGAGTTTAGATTTAATGTAGGGGTAGGCCCTGTGCCATTGGTGTCAACTTAACGTAAAACATCTATCCCGCCTGGGAATGAATTCCCAGTCTAATAGCAAAAGTCATCTGAAGATGACTAAAACCGCTGAGAGTGTCAACTTGAGTTTAGATTTAATGTAGGGGTAGGCCCTGTGCCATTGGTGTCAACTTAACGTAAAACCCATACCCCGCCTGGGAATGAATTCCCAGTCTAATAGCAAAAGTCATCTGAAGATGACTAAAACCGCTGAGAGTGTCAACTTGAGTTTAGATTTAATGTAGGGGTAGGCCCTGTGCCATTGGTGTCAACTTAACGTAAAACATCTATCCCGCCTGGGAATGAATTCCCAGTCTAATAGCAAAAGTCATCTGAAGATGACTAAAACCGCTGAGAGTGTCAACTTGAGTTTAGATTTAATGTAGGGGTAGGACCTGTGCCATTGGTGTCAACTTAACGTAAAACATCTATCCCGCAAAGAACTCAACTTACCTCATTCCCAGTCTCTGACTGGGAATGAATTCTAGAAGGCTCTGCCTTCAATGATATTAGAGGCAGAGCCTCATCAACTGCATTCCTAGTCAGAGACTAGGAACGAGATGTGGTAGGGATTTGAGCTTAAGTTGACACCTATGGACCTGTGCCTACCCCGGTATTTAGGGCAACCACAGGGGGTTATTAATACACATACCATAGATAGATGAATTTCAGCATTAATTCAGGTACATTAAGCGACTATAGTAAACACTTGGTATATATGGGCTTGGCAATTTACCAAGCCTTTTTATTGGTTTAGTGCTACATGATACTAAGTTCCATTAAACCATCTGCCATTTCAAAATTAGCTGTCACACTTTGGACATCATCTAACCCTTCTAGAGTATCAATTAATTTGAGGAGAGATTTAGCTTGATCTGCATCTGTAACTTCTACTTGATTACCAGGAAGCCAACGCAATTCTATATCTGTGACTTTAAAACCTTTTGCTTTTAAGGTTTGGCTGAGTTTCTCCAAATTTGCTATTTCTGTAAATACCTCAACTGTTTCCTCTGCAATGATTTCATAAGATTCGGCATTTCCTTCTAAGGAAGCTTCTAAAAGCTTGTCTTCATCAATTACACCTTCGACGACACAAACTCCTTTTTGGGAAAACATCCAACTTACACAACCTGTTTCTCCCAAGTTTCCGCCATTTTTGCTAAAAGAGACGCGCAAATCTGCCGCAGTTCGATTTCGGTTATCTGTGAGGGCTTCAATTAAAATGGCGACACCACCGGGACCGTAACCTTCGTAGCGAATTTCTTCAAGGATGCTGTGATCACTGAAAGTACCTGCACCTTTAGCAACCGCTCTATCAATATTATCATTGGGAATGCCTGCTGCTTTGGCTTTATCAATGGCTGTCCTGAGTTGAAAATTACCTGCTGGATCTGGTATACCGTTTCTTGCAGCTACAATTATTGCCCGTGATAGCTGGGTGAATATACTTCCCTTTCTGGCATCTACTACGGCTTTTTGACGTTTAATATTTGCCCATTTACTATGTCCTGCCATAATTACCAAAATTATTAATACTCTGCTCACAAGTAGAATATATCTAGTTTTTGCCTAGATGCAAGGACAAGTTTGATAGACTGGGAATGGTCGCTTCTTTAACAGTTTTGCGTAATTCCCCATCCTCAGCGTCAGCAGGGTGGGGATGTGATTGTATAATAATCCAGCCGATTAACAACAAAAATACATAAAAAGCAAAACTGCTTGTCACACCAAATGATTTTGGATATCTGATAATAAATCAAGTAAATTATCTGATAAGTAAGCAATATCGAAAGTTTTTTCTGACATTGTTATTTCTGTCCGTCCTACTGACTATAAATATTATATATACTCAAAACGGCTTGATTGTTTGATTCTAAACGTAGGGGTAAAACAAGAGCTTCATTGGTGTCAACTTAGGTTACAGATGGCTTATTTGTTTGGCTTCCACACCCGCCAGGGAATAAATTCCCTGTCTCATAGCTCAAGTCCGTTAAAACGGACTAATGAATTTTCCTAGTATTTAGTCATCTTTTAGATGACTTTCGCTATTAGCAAGGAACTTGAGTTCCTCGCGGGATGAAGATTTTGCGTTAAGTTGACACCATTAAGCTTTTGCTTTACCCCTACACATCTGGGTTCTTTGTCACTTGGCAAAAGTTTAAATCTCACCCGTGTTTAGCTTAATCAGCAGAAGCCCCACGTCTCACTCTTAGGAGCGTGGGATGAATGCGCGTGAGTTGAGTTGCGTAGCCCAAATTGTATTTGAGCGTAGCGAAAACAAAGAAGGCTACAGCCAGGGGAAACGAACAAAATATTGATTTTATGTTATTATAAAAAAGTAGGTGTAGTCCAATTAAATGCTCCAAATGCAGCCTACAAAACAAAAAACAAATCTCAAAACCAAAGAACCGTGGGGCGCACGGTCTTAAAGCTCAGTTAATGTCCTCATAGAGGAGTCACTGAGAAGCCCACACTCACCTGAAAGGAAGTGTGTGGAGTACGTCACCATGAAATACCACTGCGGTTAAAACCGTGGTCAGTGAGCTTGTCGAACTGCTCGTGTCGCTTATATCTCAGGTGGCGTTAGCCATATGGAACGAAGTGAAATGAAGCAATCGCCAGGGTTGTGATTGCTTCCCTTCGCTCGCAATGACTGTAAATATTTTATCTCGTTCCTAGTCTCTGACTAGGAATGCAGTTGATGAGGCTCTGCCTCTAATATTATTGAAGGCAGAGCCTTCTAGAATTCATTCCCAGTCAGAGACTGGGAATGAGATGAAAAAATACTTATTCTCTATTCAAACATAGATCGGAATTATAATAGTTGCTACCAAAATTATTGGTGAAATTGGCTTAACAACCAAGCACAAACTTGACTATGATCCATTTGTCGAGTTTTTCTTAATGCTTCGTTTAGTAAAGAAATTTGTAACCCTGGTAATACTTGAGATTCACTAATTCTTTTACTGCCACCATTTTCAATCATAAAAGGGATAACCTGGACATTCTGCACATCAAGTACCCAGTATTCGGCTACACCTAAATCTTCATACATCAGGCGTTTTTCCCCTTTATCATCAGCTAGGGAACTACTCGCAACTTCAATTACTAAATCTGGTGTGGGATTAATATCTAAATTGATAATGGAAGTTCCATAGGGAATAGCATTTGCTTTTTCAGCAATGTAATAAGAAACATCGGGTTGGACTTCTTGAAATCCTATTTTTCTGTATGTACAATTATCTTTGCTATTAAATTTAATTTCCTTAATAGTCGCAAATAGGTTAACAGCAAAAATAATCATACTATGGTCACTGGCATGATCATTTCCGATTGGTGGCATTTCTATCCTCATTTTTCCATTGTGATAATAGCCTTTGGCTTTTTGATCAGGATAATTTTCAATAACCTGAATATATTCATCCCAAGTTGCTGTTATCCAAGTGTTAGTTAGTAATTGCGTTGGCATTTCAGTGATGATCATTTTTTCGGACTCCTGAATATTTCACCGATATTACTCATTCTCAATTAAGGTTTGACAACTAAGCTGAAGGAATTTAAATAGCCTGTAATAGTTTTATTTAAAGTTTCATGTTGTTTTTTGGAGACGATAGCCATAACTTTATATAATCTACCATGAGCAACAAACATTCTGGTTTTAGTAATTTTACCGATGGCATTAACATATTCAATTTCTTTGCCGGGATGAAAGTTAGAACTGCGAATATTGCGCTGATTTAGTAATCTACTTTTGGTGGTTGTTAGTTCTACATATTGGGCTTGATCCATGATTGTTTGGGGGTTAGTCATCTGGACATAGCTATCAGGAAATTCATTGTATGTGACTATATATGCAGCTTCTTGTTGGGGTGGTTGGATTAAAAATATTTCTAATTTTATTTTTCCCATGTAGGTTTTTTGGATTTGGGTTTTTCGCTTGGGCATTCCTGGCATTAATACGGTGAAATATCCATCAGGGGATGTAAATGTTCGCCATTTGGGCTGTATGACTGCGGGAACAATAGGTTTTTTTTCGGCAACTTTGGGTTTGGATAAATGGACTTCGGCGACGGCGTAATTGCTAGATAAAAAGGTGGCAGCAATCAAAGATAGTAAAATTTTGCTATTCATAATTTATAAAATTTGTAGATGCAGATTTCACTGTTATTAAGAAATAAGGGCGTTGCTGATTAAGGGTATGAATTTTAGTCTCACGCAAAGGCGCAATCACGCTTCGTGATCTCGAAGAGTAGACGCACTGAGGTTTGAGTTTTAAAGGTTCAATTTGGGAATTTCATACCTCAATTCAGCAACGCCGAAATAAGCATTCAGCCATCACTGTTCAGCAATTACTATTTAATTAATAATTTACCGATTTATCAAACTTTCTGACTCCTGACGTTGCTAGTAGTTCGTCAAATTTATTTTGACGGGTAATGATCGGAAAAAACTTCTCCCCTGGTGCCTCTCTTCTCCCCCTGCTTGCCTTTACCCGTCATTTTTGGGTTGACAGACTACTAGTTATAACCTATAGGCAGACAAAGCTGCACCAATTAATCCCACTTGTTGATTAAGAATTATATGCACGGGGATTTCTTCGAGAAGAGAACGCATTCTGCCTTTTTGGATAAAATTCAAGAGGAAACTACCATTTTCCATTAAGGGGAGGATTTTGGGGGCGATACCACCGGCAATGTATAATCCGCCATAGGGGAGGAGTTTTAAGGCTAGATTGCCGGCTTCTGCACCGTAGGCTTTTATAAATAATTGCATGGTTTGTTCGGAAAGGCGATCGCTTTTTTGTAGTGCAGCAGTGCCAATAAGGGCCCCTGGATCAACGGTTTTTTCGGTTGTCTGTGCTTCTTGTTCCCATGTTCTGACTGCTTGGGCAATTTCTGGTGATTCGGTGGCTATTTTTCTATCTCGTAAAAATTGGTAAATGGAGGTAATTCCTAACCCGGAAACTACTCTTTCTACGGAGACTCGTGGAATATCATGTTTATCTACTAGATATTTCAATAGTTGAAACTCTAGTTCATTGCGTGGTGCAAAATCTGCGTGTCCACCCTCGGAAGGAAAGACTTGATATTGATGGTCTTGTTTAATCAAAAATCCTTGTCCTAACCCGGTTCCTGCACCGATTACAGCCATTGGTGCTGCTGGTTGGTATTTACCAACTTGTAAAGTTAGTAAATCCTGTTTTGTTAATCCAAAAATGCCGTAACCAACAGCCGCAAAGTCATTAATCAGGGAAATTGACAAAATACCCAATTCTTGAGTTAAACGATTTGTATCGAGAAACCAGGCTAAATTGGTCAACTTGGCGGTGTTTTCCACTACTGGTCCTGCGATCGCAAAACAAGCCTTTTCTGGTGTGCTAGAGTTAGCTGTAGTCAAAAACCTTTGGACGATGGGGACTAAATCAGGAAAATCCCCACTGCGAAAACTCTCTTCGTGCAGAGTTTTTAATCCCAGTGTTTCCGAAAATTCCACCAAACGCAAAATAGTTTTTGTTCCGCCTATATCTCCGGCCAGTAGCAATGTCATAAAATTTATCAGTTAGTAAGTTACTTTTGCTGAGTCCGCGTCAGTTGTGATTTAGAGAAAATCCGTTCTATAAAACTTACCCAAAATTACCAAGGTCTAGACATATCTGGACAGCGATAATCTTAGTGTTTATTTCCTGCTTCATCGCGGTCTTAGAATGACTTCCAGTCTTGTTTGCCCACTCCACAGGCAATCTCGGTAGAACTTACCGTTTCTGACCGTAGTTCCTAAAAAGAACCCCATTGAATATTTACACAAATCTCACCAATTCTTCAACTTTCGTCAAATGGGACGTATCACCCTTTAGTGCTAACAACCATTCTGAATCTTGGCGGACAACTTTTACTAAAGAACATAGAGAAGCTTTGACTTCAGTTTTGGCTATGTCCCCTACAAATCCCATTGCTGCACCCAAGACAGACGCGCCATGTGCCACCAATAGGATATCATGGGGGGAAAATTCAGTAGATAAACACCTGGCAGTTTGCGCTGAACGTTCCCGCACCTGTTGATGAGTTTCCGGGTATTTTGCGGCTATGCGTGATGTGTAACTGGTATCAATTCTGGGAAATAATTTGACTAAAGCTGAAGTCGAGAGTTTTTCCGGTTCTTCAGTCATCCATTCGGGATTAAGCCATTCACTCAAACCTACTTCCAGTTTAATAGATAAATCCAAAACTTCAGCGATCGCATTTGCCGTTTGGATAGTTCGCAAAAATGGAGAAGCAAAAATATGGGCGATTTTTTCCCCTTTAAGTCGCTTTGCTAACTGCTGCGCCTGAATCATACCATCATCTGACAAGGGTGGATCATACCGTCTTTCGGCGGTTAGAAACCAATCTGGATATACGAAATCAAGGCGGTTAGCGTGTCTTGCTATCCAAACTATTTGACTCATGGGAAAATCCGAATGTTAATTTTTGTTATGTGGCTATAATACGATACTTTGCAAACCTTTGACTAATCTTTCTATACCTGCTTTAGCTGTATCTGCTGGTAATGCCCCATAAGCAACCCGCAAATAACAACCATCTTCCATCCCAAAGGTTGTTCCCGGAATCACTGCTATTTTGTGTTCTTGAATCAGTTTTGTCACTAATTCCAAATCATTCATTTTTGTCTGCACTTTCAAGAAAAAGTAAAATGCACCATTAGCTGGTGTAATTGTACATAAATCCTGAAGCGATCGCAATGAATTAATTACTATTTCTCGAACTTTAGCAATAGTCCCAATATTATCTTTTAAATAATCATCTTTTACTTGTAAAGCCCCCAAAGCTGCATATTGAGAAACCACAGGTGGACAAATTAAAATGGTATCTTGGACTTTTTTCACAGCAATTAATAGATGTTGAGGAATTACCATATAACCAATTCGCCAACTAGCAAAACCATAAGCTTTCGACAAACTAAACAGAGAAATTGTATATTGATGACTGCCCGCAAATGCCCCCGGAGAAATATGTTTTACACTGTCATAAGTAAAATATTCATAAGCCTCATCACTAATATGATAAATTCGCCTTTCTCGACAAATTTCATTAACTTGTTTTAATGCTGTTTCTGAATAAACAACACCTGTAGGATTATTCGGAGAAATTGTCACTACCGCACGGGTTTTATCTGTAATTGCGGCGGCTATGGCTTCAGGAATTAATTGATAATTTGTATCTGTGGCAACTAATACCGGATGACAACCTGCCATTTTAATCGCCATTTCATGATTAAAATAGTAAGGAGTATTCAAAATAATCTCATCACCAGGAGAAGTAATTGCTAAAATAGAATTTATAAACCCCATATTGCTACCTGCTGTCACCACAATAGCATTTTCTTCATTGATATCAAGACCATTAAATATTGATAACTTTGCTGCTAATACTGTTAATAATTCAGGAATCCCGATAACGGGTTGATAAAGATGATTTTTAGGTTCAGCCAGGAACTTTGGTAATAATTCCATTGCGGTATTTGGTGGTTGATAGTGAACCACACCTTGTCCTAAAGAAATTGTCCCAGGAGAGTTTTTAATTAATTCTCCCACCACCGGAATAATGGGCGATTGAATCGCTTCCATTCGTGATAATTTATAATTCATAACTCTTGAAAATGTATATGTAAGTAGGTTGGCGTTGAAAATTGTCGTTATGGCAAGGCAAGAGGCAAGAGGCAAGAGTGAAGAGGGTTTGGGCGATTTTACGTTTCTTTACACAGTTTGGTTTTATTGTGTTCACCTACTTAGGGACTTCCAATTAAAAAAATCCCCAAAAGTTTCTTGTGGTGCGGGCATCTTGCCTGCTAATCATCAAGGACAGGCAGGATGCCCATCCCACAAAATTGGGTAATTTATTTTTTGGTGTTCCCTTAGGCTTTGCTGAAAAAGTTATCTGTGAGGGCTAGTAGTCTGTCAACCCGAAAATGACGGGTGAAGGCAAGTAGGGGGAGAAGAGAGGTAGGGGGGGAGGGGAGGGAAGAACAGAAGTTTTTTCCGATCATTACCCGTCAAAATAAATTTGACGAACTACTAGGAGTATGGCTAACGCCACTTCGCTATAAATCTATTGATAGTTTTTAGGGATACCAACTTGTGATAAACCAGCAATTACTTTCAAGTTTTGACAACGAATTAATTCACTAAAATTTAAACCAGAACGCCCTTCTATTGTTCCTGCTGCTTCAATAGCTGTTAACAAATGTTGGGCGGCTTCAGTTTCTGAATAACCCCGTCTTTGGGCGATTCTGATAGCGACTGTATCAGCAGTTAATTCTGACTCCTGAGATTTATTCGTGCGCCAAATCCGTATAGCCGCTACAGCACTTAATCCCCCAGCTATTACCACACCTACCACATCCGCCTGGACTGCTTCGAGTATTCCCCCTACAAGCCCTGCTAACACGACACCTTGATAAACATTAGGTTGCAGCCATTTCACCCCTATTAACCAGGATACTTTTTGCAATAGGAGTAAATCCCGTTGGGGTTTTGTCAACCGTCTCCATAAGTCGAAATTAATATATATTGGTCTTGCTTGACTTAAAGGCAAAGGAAAAGCCGCATCTATTACCTGCTTTTGTTCTGGTTTACTGACGATTTTGGTCATCATTCGCCCAGAAGCAGGCATTACATCCAACAACCGACGAATTTCAATATTTGGTTCCATAACACCCATTATTAGTCATAATTATGTATATTCAATGACTACTAAGATTACACTTTATTCCACTTTATATTTATATGGACGCTTTTGATCCCAATCCGCCAGAATGGACTAATCAAGCTGTACACGCCTATCAGTTTCATTGTCCCAAATGCCATGCTGGTAGTCGAGATGCTGTTAATGTGTGGTTAAATAGGCGATCGCCTGTCAGCACGCCAGAACGTCGTCGTAAGTGGCAAGAATTCTATCATTGTCATTGCAGTCATGTCTGGTGGGCTTGGAGTAATGATAGACCACCGACGGATTTATCTAAGCAAAATCAAAATAATTAACTGCTTTGAGGCAGAGCCTCTATATGGCATTCCCAGTCGGAGACTGGGAACGAGAGATTTTGTTTATTCTAAGTCTGGTTCAACACCAAGCGCACGAAGTTGGGCAATTAATCTTTCGGTTTTTTGCCTTTCTTGTTCTAACTTTTGCCTTTCTTGTTCAGCTTTCTGTCTTTCCTCCTCTGTGCTGGTTAACATCCAATTACCGTCTTTGTCATACCAACGTAACCAAGGCATTTCTACATTTTTATAACTTCCTTGCCACACTCCTAAACCTAATTCTATTTCGGGAATCCAAAACCGAAAATCTGATAATTTTACTTCAGCATAACGAGCGCCTGTTAACTGAAACATTCTAAATTCAGATTTATAACGATCAAAGATGGCGTAATAGGGTACTCTTAAAATTTGTTCGTAAACTTCCCATTTACCAGGAGGTTTTTCTACATCTCTTAATATTGTCCCTAAGTCTTCTTTCTCTGTTCCTGGTGAGAGTAATTCAACAATAATATGAGGATTAACCGCTTCTTGCCAAACCACATAACTTAACCGCAAATCTCTTTTGTCATAAAGAGAGGGAACACCTAACACTGCAAACCAATCAGGGCGTTTATACCATGAAGGATGACGCAAATCATAGTAAAGATTCAGATCACTTCCTGTAAATATTTGGTCGCTAGGATAGTCAGGGGGACGGAATGTTTCGGCTAATAATTGTGGTTGGAATAAATGAAATTGATCTGGCAAACCAGGTTCCTCCGGGTCTTCGCTAGGAAGATCATACATTGTCGGTAATGTTTCTTTAGGGGAAAGTGGCGGATCTGTTTGATACATTCTTAACAATCCTAAAGATAGAATTTCTATTTCTATTATGTCGCAATATGATTCGGTTTAGAAACGCAATATTTGCATATTATAAATAAAGTGCAGAATATGGGTTTCATACTTACCTATTATTCCCCGTCCTTTTCCTGTGCTAAAGTCAAAACCTGCACATAAAGCCGATCTGAAATTCTCATTCCCTGTGCTTGCATTTCATCTAAAACATCCTTAACAATATCCAACAACCCTCGACGCTTCGCTAACAGCAAAATCCCCACAGTCCCAATTAAAGGTAATTTTCGAGCCATAGCCACCTTCCTGGCAGCCCTTTCATCAATTAATAACTGAGAAGCCCTAATTTCTTCTGCTAAAGCAATAGCTTCTGACTCTCCTAAATCTAACTTAAACGATTGTTGTAACTCCCTAACCACCTGCTGATTATCTACCGTTACAACCTCCAATCAAGACAAATTCTGAACAAGTTTTGCTGCTGGATGCTCACCTACTTGCAATTCATCAAATACACCTTGGGGAATCACAACTTTACCAAAAAGTTTTGGCAACAAATCAAGATGATCCACTTTTGCCAACTCGCTAATTGGCGTAGTATCAGAAACAATAATCATTTAAGAAATCTGCTGATTTAAAATTAACTCTGCCTGTTCCACTTCTTGACGTAATTCCTCCAAATTCTGAGAATCATCAAAAAGAGAAATACCCCATTTTTTCATCATTTCTATTACCTCTAAACGAGAAACACCAAGAATTTTACCCGCCCTACCACTGCTAATTTCTCCTACCTCTAATAATGTCATTACATAACCTTCTTTAGCTTTTTGTAAAGCTTTTTCTCTAACCTCAGCCGAAAGCTGAATACTTTCTAACTGCTCATCTAAAATTGTTAAAGCCATTACCAAAATCTCCTAACTCTATATTTTTATTTTAATCGTTAAGCTACTTACTTTAATAATGTTAATTTAGGATAAATAGGTGGATCTGTTTGATACACTATTGATAATCTTATATATAAAATTTATATTTCTAAAATGTAGCAATAATTCAGAAGTTACAGTTTTATTTTAGCATTACATTAAGACACTTGAGGCAGAGCCTCTAAAATAGCATTCCCAGTCTGGAGACTGGGAACGAGTTATACAGATGATCAAGCTTCACAAAACCAATACAAACAGCAAATCTATTAATTAACTGAGGGATAATATATACTTAGTGCGAAGAGTAACAAAAAATACCAACAATAAATGACATAATACGACCTAGTGTATCAAGACTCGTGTCAGATTTTGAAATACCCGCAATCAAACAGGAGGCGCCCAGAAGCAACAAAATAACTGCGAAAATAAAATTCATTTTCAAATCCTTTAGTAGCAATTGTTCATTCAGAGTACCAAAATGTCATTCATCTGTAAAGTGGAAAGCTTCTCTCATAAATGAATCACGGTAGATAACTATTCAGTTTCCTCGTTCCTAGTCTCCGACTAGGAATGCTATCAAGAGGCTCTGCCTCACCCCTCACAAATCAATCAATTCCACCTCTAATAAACTCGGCAATTCCATATAATTGTGATAACTAGAATAACGCCAATGAGATGGTTCATCAACATAACCACGACGCACCGGATTATTATGAATATATTCTAATTTTTGGATAAACATTTCTTCATTAGCAATTGCTTGGGGATGAAAACCTTCTTGCCAAAGTTGATATTCTTGTTTGGTTTTATGTTTTAATTTATAAATTTCTAGTTGCTTCAGTGTATATTCAGCATTATTTTTCTCAAGTAAATCAATAATAGAACGAGCAGTGAATGATTTAAAATTGCCTATTTCTTTAGATAAGTTAGCAGCAGCAGCGATAAGATGCAGATGATTTTCCATGATGACGTAACCATACAATGTCAACCGCTGCTGACGTTGGAGAAAGTTAAGGGAATCTATGATAATTTGGACAAGTTCAATATTGCCAAATAATGGCATCCAATTGATTAATGTGCAGGTGAGGAAGTGCGGTTGAGTTCCTAATACATGATAGCGACTGCGTCCCATTGTATTTCTTTGATTGATATTGGTATGGAGGTTGAGGCAGAGCCTCTATGATGGCATTCCCAGTCGGAGACTGGGAACGAGAAGTCGGAGACTGGGAACGAGCAGTCGGAGACTGGGAACGAGAAGTCGGAGACTGGGAACGAGAAGTCGGAGACTGGGAACGAGAAGAGAAACGAGAAGATATGGCTAACGCCACGCTGTCAGCAAGCCCTATTTATGCTTCAGTTTGTTTACGATTATTTCCTTAACGGTTGAGACTTTCTTTTAAAGCTTCAATTTGTTCACGACGGGCTTCTAATTCTAAACTACGACGGGCTAAATCTTGATTTTGTAAAGTTAAACTTTGTTGCCAATTCTCCATTTTTACCGCTTCTTGTTTGAGAAATTCAGGAGTAACTCCTGTAGAAAGATAGGTTTCCACTAGATTAATTACCCAGTCTGTGGCATCTTTAATTGTTTCAATTTCACCTTGAGGAGATAGTTCAACTAATACTAATAATTTATTAATTTTAGTGTTTCCCTTTCCTAAGAGAATTAACATTTCTTCGGAAATTGTCAGCCAAAAGTTTTTTGATTCTTGACGTGCTAATAAACGTAATTGATACTGATCTAAAAAATCATTTTTATGTATTTGGGCAAGATATAACATAATTGCTAAGGAATAGGTAATGGGTAATGGGTAATAGCGAATTTTTCCAATCACCAATTACCCATTATACTTATACTAAACTCAGGAAGCGATATCTAGGATAATGTTTCCAGCCGTATACGTAAAATTTCTGCTTGTTTTTGTGCTTCGGCTAAAGTCTCTCTTGCAGTCTTTACTACATCTGCGGGGGCTTTATCCACAAACTTAGAATTGCTTAATCTTGCACTTAAAGATTGGGATTCTGCTTCGGCTTTTTGTAAGCTTTTCTCCAGTTTTGCACGCACAACTTCAATATCTACAACTCCTTTTAAGGGGATAACTACCTGTACAGTCCCGACAACACCAGCAATGGAATTTTCTTTTTCCGGGGGTGCAGTTGGTGGTAATTCTGGTGCAGTTGGTGTTTCACTGGGTGGAAAGTATTTTGCAAATAACTCTTCTCTTGCTTGGGCATTGAGTAAATAGCGGAAAGCAAACCAAACTACATAACCCAAACCAACTATTTCAAAGCCAGTTCCAAATATGGGAATATCTAAGGCAGTATTTCCCACAAATATAGCTACTTTTAAGCTGATAATGGCGACAATTGTTAAACCGATGATATTGATTCCACCCCAATATTTATTATTTTCGACTGCGACAATCTCTTGGGGAACAACAACAGGATTAGTATCAACAATTGTTAAATTTCTACTTTGGCTAAATCTTGAATATAAGCCTGTCCAGCAGTGAGAATAAATCTTTCACTTGCGCTTTCAGTTTGTAAATTGGCGGTAATTTTTACCCCTGGTTTAATATCTGCTTCTGCCCGTAAATTACGAATTGTGCGAATTGTGCCAATTAATAAATCAAACTGTGTCTCTAAAGCTGAATCAATGAAATTTTCATCGGCTTCAGGATATGCTTGTAAAGGTAAAAGTTGGGGATTTTCGGCAGGTTGTTGGGTGAGAGTTTGCCAAATTTCTTCAGTAATATGAGGCATAAAGGGATGGAGTAATTTTAAAATCCCTTCGAGAATGTAAGCAATGATTTGTTGGGCTACTTTGCGAGATGCGGGTTCTGCATCTTTCTGTAATCTAGATTTAACTAATTCAATATACCAATCACAGAAATCACCCCAAATAAATTCATAAAGTCCCTTTGCTGCTTCACCTAAGCCATAATTATCAATGTCATGGTTAGTTTGTTTAACAACTTGGTTGAACCGGGAAACAATCCACTTATCACTAATTCTGTGGGAATTGGTTGACCTAATTGGGCTGGGGTTTGTCCATCCAAATTCATCATGACAAATCGGGCAGCATTCCACAACTTATTGGCAAAATTGCGAGAAGCTTCGACAGAGATAGATTCATCTTTTTTGCGGTCATATTCTAAACGAATATCTTGACCTGCGCCCGCAACTTCCTTAATTAAAGGTATAGCGTAAAGCATCAGTTCCATATTTGGCAATCAACAATAAAGGATCAATACCATTATTTGCTGATTTGGACATTTTCTTATTATTTTCATCCCTGACCAAACCATGAATGTACACAGTTTAAAACGGCATTTTTCCGGTAAAATGTGTTCCCATCATCGTCATTCTAGCTACCCAGAAAAAGATAATATCAAAACCAGTAACTAGGGTTGCTGTGGGGTAATATGCCGCTAAATCTGCTGTTTCTTCTGGCCAACCTAAAGTAGAAAATGGCCACAGTCCTGAAGAAAACCAAGTGTCTAAAACATCGGGGGTCTTGAACTAATTTCACATCTTCCCCAAATTGGACTTTGGCTTTTTGTAGCGCTTCTGCTTCATTGCGGGCGACAAAATAAGGGGTGGAGTCGGTAATTTCTCCTTCAGTTTCGCTGACAGCATACCAGGCGGGGATTTGATGACCCCACCCACAATTGGCGAGAAATACACCAATCACGCAGATTTACTAACCAATCACGATAAACTTTAGACCAGCGTTGGGGGACAATTTCGGGGGAATCTTGGGTATCAAGGAAATCTAAAGTTTTATCAGCCAGGGGGCGGATTTTGACAAACCATTGGGTAGAAGCAGAGGTTCAACAGGGACTTTGCCGCGATCGCTATAGGGTACTGTATGTTTATATTCCTCAACTTTGACTAAAACACCTTCAGCATCTAAACGGGCTACCAAATTTTTCCGCGCCACAAAGCGGTCTTGACCTTGAAAATCACCGGCATTTTCATTGAGTGTGCCGTCCTTATTCATAATATTAATGAAGGGCAAATCATGGCGTTTACCCATTTCAAATCATTGGGGTCATGGGCTGGAGTCACCTTCACGCAACCTGTTCCAAAGGTCGCGTCCCACCAATTCATCACCAATAATCGGGATTTCCCGGTTCATAATTGGTAAAGTTACGGTTTTCCCAATCAGGTGTTTATATCTGTCGTCATGGGGATTAACCGCCACACCTGTATCACCTAACATAGTTTCGGGGCGAGTTGTCGCCACTTCCAGAAAGCCAGAACCGTCGCTGAGAGGATAACGGAAATACCACAGATTCCCATTTACCTCCTTGGGTTCTACTTCCAAATCAGACACCGCTGAACCAGAAGCGGGACACCAATTGACTAAATAGTTACTACGATGAATTAATCCCTCTTCATGAAGGCGAATAAATGCTTCTAAAACAGCTTTTGATAAACCTTCATCTAAAGTAAAGCGTTCCCTCGTCCAGTCTACGGACACCCCTAACCGTTTTAACTGATTAATAATTGTCCCACCAGATTCCGCCTTCCATTGCCAAGCCCGTTCTAGGAACTTTTCTCGCCCTAAATCATGGCGAGTTTTGCCCTCGGCTTTGAGTTGCTTTTCTAAAATCGTTTGTACAGCAATGCTGGCGTGGTCAGTTCCCGGTAGCCATAGGGTATTCCGTCCCTTCATGCGGTGGTAACGTACCAGGGTGTCCAATGATAGCCCCTTCAAAGGCGTGACCCATGTGCAAACTGCCAGTCACGTTAGGTGGAGGGATAACGATGCAGTAGGGTTCGCCTTTGTGGTTGGGGTCAGCTTTGTAAACTTGGTTGTCTTCCCAGAATTTTTGCCATTTGGCTTCTGTGGAAAAGGCTTCGTAAAGACTGGGGAGATTAGGAATAGTTACGGTCATGCTGGGAATACTAGGTTTGTAAGGATTCTAGTGAACTACCCACACTGACCTGACGGTACAGTGTCGGCTTCCTGTCCAACAGAAAGCACAGTAGTAGACTTCTTTGCGTCCTCTATTACTGCGACTTATTTCTGGGCGACAGGCTTCTTGATCAAGTTGTTCATGGGGGAAACCCCCAAGACCACACTTCATCGTTTTATCCCCCGTTCCAGAGGTCAAATTCGTAGTCCCTCATCTCTGAGGTTTATTGCTGCATTAATATCTCTATCATGTCTAGTCTGGCACTTTTTACAAGTCCAGAATCTTATATCAAGTGGCAAACTACCCACTTGATTAAGGCATACATGACAAGTTTTCGACGAAGGAAAGAATCTATCAACTTCTTGATAAATCTTCCCTTCGTTTTCTGCTTTGTATTTAAGCATGGTGCAAAACATCCCCCAGCCAACTTGTTGAATAGATTTGGCTAGGCAGTGATTTTGCATCATGCCTTTAACATTAAGATTTTCCACCACAATAACTTGGTTTTCGTTAACTATCCTACGAGATAGTTTATGGAGAAAATCTTCTCTACAATTAGTTATCTTTCTATGGACTCTAGCAACTTTCTTTCTAGTTTTATTGCGGTTATTAGAGCCTTTTTTGTTTTCTGGATAATTGCTGTTGTTTTATTTTTAAGTTCAACTCATGTTTATTCAGTATCCGAGGGTTATCAAATTTAGAACCATCACTGGTAATTGCAAAATGAGTTAATCCCAAGTCAATACCTATTGCTTTACCTGCGGTGACTAACTCTGGTTTCTCCTTGCCATCTTCAAATAAAATAGCAGCGAAATATTGTTCACTGCAATTTTTGGTGATAGTTACAGTTTTAATTTTCCCTTCAATCTCTCGATGAATAATTGCTGATACTTTTCCTATTTTTGGTAGGATTAATTGATTATCGGTAATCTTAACATTTTGAGGATACTGAATAGATTGTTTGCCATGTTTTGATTTAAACTTAGGATATTTAGCTCTTTTTTTCAAAAAAATCGTTAAATGCAACTCCCAAATTTAAGCAGACTTTTTGCAAGCATTGAGAATAAGTTGATGATAACCACTCATGTTCTTTCTTTAGCTGAGGAATTATCTTTTGACTTCGTATCCAGACAGTCCTTTACCCGTTTCTTTATATGTTTCATTCATCAAATTCAAAAAATAGTTCCATAACCAACGACAACTGCCAAAAGCTTGTGCTAATGACTGCTGCTGCTGGGCATCTGGATATAATCTGATTTTGACAACTTTTAACATATTAGAGCGAAAGAAATTTACTATAAAACACCATAACACAAGATTTGTGAATTGCTTCCATGTTTTTCTCCCTTGCTGTCGCTTTGGTCGAAAAACTGTCGTTAATTCACGCGCCATTCATCCTACGCTGCCCTTGGGTCAGTCTTGGGGCTTCTGTCGGTTAAGCAAATTTTTGCCACAGGGTTGGAATGCAGTCATTGGTGTCAACTTAACGTAAAAACCTCTATCCCGCAAAGAACTCAATCATCTCATTCCCCTGCTCTGACTGGGAATAAATTCTAGAAGGCTCTGCCTTCCATAATATTAGAGGCAGAGCCTCATTAACTGCATTCCTAGTCAGAGACTAGGAACGAGATGTGGTAGGATTTGAGCTTAAGTTGACACCAATGGAATGCAGTAAATTATCTAGTTTTTTGATGACCACTGAAATATTGAGAAATTTCAATTAAAAAATTGTATTCTTTTCTTGAAGATTTTATAAAAATTCCCCAAAAAATACCTTGTCCATTTTCTGCTTTGTTGGGTTAATCGATCGCGCAAAAAACCAAGGTAATTTTTGGGTTTTCATGCTATTGCTCCGCAACGCTCACGCGAACAACCCAACATACAAATCAAGGCTTTTTCCAAGTTGGACAAGGTATTGCAAAATAAACCTATTCATTAGAGAATATCTGGCAGGCAATTAACATCTAACTTAAAAGCCATCCACAAATTTATATTAACTCTGCTTTTTTGTTGCCAATATGGGTAATATAAAACAGCATGATATGGATACTGAAAGTAGATGTTAGTAGAAGGGAAAAATATGAGAATTTTAGTGACAGGCGGTGCTGGTTTTTATTGGCTCTCATCTGATTGACCGATTAATGAATGATGGTCATGAAGTCATTTGTTTGGACAATTTCTACACAGGAAAGAAACATAATATCCTCCATTGGTTAGACAATCCTAATTTTGAAGTGATTCGTCACGACATTACTGAACCAATTCGCTTAGAAGTGGATCAGGTTTATCATCTGGCTTGTCCAGCGTCTCCTGTGCATTACCAGTATAACCCCATTAAAACTGTTAAAACTAATGTCATTGGTACACTCAATATGTTAGGTTTAGCCAAACGGGTTAAAGCCAGATTTTTATTAGCTTCTACAAGCGAAGTTTACGGAGATCCAGAAATTCATCCCCAGACTGAAGATTATCGAGGCAGCGTCAATCCCATTGGCATTCGTTCATGTTATGACGAAGGCAAAAGAATGGCTGAAACCCTGGCATTTGACTACTACAGAGAGAATAAAGTCGAGATTCGCGTCGCCAGGATATTCAACACTTATGGACCGAGAATGTTGGAAAATGATGGGCGCGTAGTCAGCAATTTCGTGGCGCAAGCATTACGAGGTATGCCTTTAACTGTTATGGTGAAGGTCAACAAACCCGGAGCTTTTGTTATGTTTCCGACCTAGTAAATGGGCTAATGCGATTAATGAATGGTGAACATACAGGACCTATAAATCTGGGGAATCCTGATGAATATACGATTTAGAACTAGCTCAGGCTGTACAAAACCTGATTAACCCAGATGCAGAAATTAAATTTGAACCCCTACCTGCTGATGATCCCCGTCGTCGTCGTCCCGATATCACCAAGGCACAGACTTTGTTAGATTGGGAACCCACTATTCCTCTGCAAGATGGTTTAAAACTGATGATGAAGATTTCCGTCAACGTTTCCAACAGGTTTAGCATTACGCCTTACTAAAGGATCACCAATCATTGATTCACAACTGACAACTATAAAAAACAGGGGTTTTAAAAATGCGTGTTTGCGTAATTGGTACTGGCTATGTTGGTTTAGTAACAGGTGCTTGTTTGGCTTATATTGGCCATAATGTAATTTGCATAGATAATAACGAAGAAAAAGTAAAATTAATGAAGTCTGGCAGTCACCGATTTTTGAGCCAGGACTTTCGGAAATTATGCAATCTGCTATTAATAGTGGCAATATTGAATTTTCTAGTGATCTCGCTGCTGGTGTTCATCATGGAGAAATCCTGTTTATTGCTGTGGGAACTCCTCCTTTGCCCAATGGTGAAAGTGATACTCGCTACGTAGAAGCGGTAGCTCGTGGTATTGGTGAAAATCTCAATGGTGGTTATAAAGGTCATTGTGAACAAATCTACTGTTCCTATTGGTTCTGGCGACTGGGTAAGAATGATTGTTGTGGATGGGATTGCAGAGCGTCAAAAAACATTAGCTGCATCTGGTGATACAAGCAGTGAGGAGAAATTATCGGAGATTGCTCACCAGTTTGATGTAGTCAGTAATCCAGAGTTTCTGCGGGAAGGTTCAGCAGTTTATGATACCTTAATCCTGACCGGATTGTCTTAGGTGGTAATAGTCAACAAGCCACAGGCATGATGAAAGAATTATATACACCAATCATAGAACGCAAATTTGCGGCTAATCAGTCTTTACCTTCCGTTCCAGTGTTAGTAACAGACCTCAGTTCCGCAGAAATGATTAAATATGCAGCTAATGCCTTTTTAGCCACCAAGATTAGTTTTATTAATGAAGTTTTTCTCAAACAGGAATGCGTCATGGTCTTTCTGGTGTGTTAGTAGAAACCGACGCGGAAAGACTAGCCGATGGCTGTGATGCTTTGGTACTTGTCACCGAATGGCAACAGTTCAGCACTTTGGACTATGGGAAAATGGCAAAATTAATGAACCACGCGGTCATGATTGATGGTCGTAATTTTCTTGACCGTCAAGCAATGGTTAGGGCTGGATTTCAGTATGTGGGTGTGGGGAGGTAGGGGGGGTGGGGAGGTAGGGGAGGTGGGGGAGGTGGGGGAGAAATTTCTTTCTTCTTCTTCTTCTTCTTCTTGACTCCTGGACTCCTGATAGCGTTCACCATACTCCTGAACTCCTGACTGGGCGCAGGACCTGCGCCCCTACATCCTGACTTTTGCTATAAAACCCACATTCCGCACCCTTAACTGTCACAAGCGGTTATTACGGAATTTACTTCATAAAAAAGGAGTAAAAAATTACCTTTGGCTCAAAAAAATCAAAATTTGGCGGTTAGAATAGTCTGGGTCAGGATAACCAGGATTTAAGGATGTACAGGATAAGAACGCAGATGAACGCAGATAGACGCAGATGGCGAGAATTAGGAAAATCTCTCTAAAACCTCTTTCCTTCGTTTCCTTTGCGTTCTTCGTGGTTTATTCTTCCATGACTTGTGCGTAACCAACCATCATTAAATCACATCCTGAAAATCCTCAAATCCTGGACATCCTGATTCAGACAATCTGCGTTCATCTGCGTTCATCTGCGTTCTTATCCTGAAAATCCTGATTCAGACAAAAAATAGCTTTACCTATTTATTCACTTCCAATAACTGAGAAGTCTCTAATCTTGACATCCACTTTTCTAAATAAACTTGATTATGTTTTTGTTCAGATGGATCTTGACTATCTAGAGGATAAGGTAAAAGTCCTAAAATTGCGGCGCTAGTTACACAAAACATAGACTTTTGGAAACTCATACAAATTTGCACTCGCAAATCATCTTCACCCCGAAGACTGCGACGATAAATATTATGTAAATATTCTGGAAGATAATGGCGCATATCCTGCATTAACAATGTGGGAGGAATACCTGCACCACCAATAGGTAAAGGATCTGCGTATAATGCACCATATTGAAATCGAGATTGATCTGGAGGAACTTGATATGCTTGCGCGTTTAAAGAAACTGTTCCTAAAAATGGTGTGCCTCTAAAAAATACCGCTTCTACATAGGGAATTGCGGTATCTGCAAGGAAGGTTAACCCAACTGATTTGGGAATAAGATCATAAACTTTGTCGCCAATTTTGACACTATATGTAATTGGTTTCATTGCATCTGCAACTAAAGCCAATTTAATATGTTCTACAACTTGGGGAATTGTTTTAA